>NZ_JAKJXE010000009.1 GCF_021728295.1 Pseudomonas petrae | reverse complement strand
GCGCGAACCAGTGATTGCAGCCGGCGTTGCCGTAGGCGCGACCGTCGTTGCCCAGGGTCATGGTCAGGTGGCTGTTGTCGATCAAAGGCCGTTCGCCGATCCATTCCAGCACATAACCGTGGTCCTGCTTGAGTGCCTCGGTTTTGGTAGCGCATCCCGCCAGCAGTGTGGCTGCCAGCAGTGTCAGCAAAAGCGGTTTCATGCCGCTTTCTTCGCGCAGGCAGGGCAGAGGTGGTTCTCGCCGACGACCTTCCAGCCCAGCTCCTCGATGCGCGCGGTGGCGGCGGGTTTGAGGGCTCTTTTGCCGTCCTTGCCGTCGACCATGAACTCGATGTCGCGCTCTTTGCCGCAGTCGTTGCAGTTCACCTTCCACTGATGGATCGCCAGTTCGGTGAACGCCGGGCCGTTGGCAACGGCCACCCACTGACCGGTCGGGTTGATGAGGTGGCGGACTTTTTCCACGTTCAGGCGCATGAACAACTCTTTGCTGCCTTTGACGGTGACCAGCAGCACGTCGTCAGGCTTGATCGAGCCGCCGTTGCCGGTCACTTGATAGCGACCGACGGCAAGGCTGCGGCATTCGATCAGGGTGTGTTGCGGGGTGAGCATGCTGTAACGGAAATCGTGTTCGGCCATGGGGGTCTCCAAATAGGCGCGCATGCTAACACTTTAGAGGATGAATTCTCGCTGCCGACGACCCTGTGACCGGCAGCACGCGGGCTCACTGCAACATATTCTGCGGGCTGCCTGCTGCCCAACGTGTGATGTTATCCAGCGTAGTCTGGGCGATGGCGCCAAGGGCTTCTTTGGTCAGAAATGCCTGATGGGCGGTGATCACCACGTTGGGGAATGTCAGCAGGCGCGCCAGCACATCGTCCTGCAGCGGCAGGTCCGAGCGGTCTTCGAAAAACAGCTGCGCTTCCTCTTCATAAACGTCCAGCCCGAGGTAGCCCAACTGGCCGCTCTTGAGCGCGTCGATCAGCGCCGGCGTGTTCACCAGCGCGCCGCGCCCGGTATTGATCAACATCGCCCCGCGCTGCATGCGCGAGAGCGAATCCGGGTCGATCAGATGCCGCGTGTGATCGTTGAGCGGGCAATGCAGGCTGATGATCTGCGCTTCGGCGAGCAGTTCGTCAAGGGGCAGATAGCGGGCGCCCAGTGCTTCGACCAGCGGGTTCGGGTACGGATCGTAGGCGAGCAGTTCGCAGCCGAAGCCCGCCATGATCCGCGCGAATGTCGCACCGATCTGCCCGGTGCCGACCACGCCGACGGTCTTGCCCACCAGATCGAAACCGGTCAGGCCGTGCAGGCTGAAATCACCGTCGCGGGTGCGGTTGTAGGCGCGGTGCAGATGGCGGTTCAACGAGAGGATCAACGCCACCGCGTGTTCGGCCACGGCATGGGGCGAGTAGGCCGGGACGCGAACGACGCTCAGGCCCAGGCGCTTGGCGGCGGCGAGATCGACGTGATTGAAACCGGCCGAGCGCAGCGCGATCAGTTGAGTGCCGCCTGCGGCCAGTTGCTCCAGAACTGGCGCGCTCAGGTCGTCATTGATGAACGCGCAGACGACCTCGTACTGATCGGCCAGCGCCACCGTGTCCAGGGTCAACCGCGCGGGCTGGAAATGCAGTTCGATGTCCGGCGCGATCTGCGCACCGAGGAAGCTCTCGCGGTCGTAGGTCTGGCTGCTGTAGATAAGCGTGCGCATGGGTGCTCCTTTATAGATGGGCCTGCAATGTCGCGCCGAACGTGGATGCTGGGCCTGACGCCAATCCACCGCGTTCGCCAGCAAGCCGGCTCCTACGGATTTTGTGTGCGCCCACGATGCGTGCGTTGCCGAGATCCCCTGTAGGAGCGCGCTTGCCCGCGAACGCGATCTGCCAGCGCCCTCAATTAGCCTGACCCACCGCGTTCGCCAGCACGCCGACTCCTGCAGGTCAATCGGCAGACCGGGGGGGCTCATAGCCTATCCATCACAGAGCAAAGGTCTTTGACCTGGATCAAGCACTCACACGGGCCTCGTTTTCCAGTCGATGGATGGCTTTCTCCAATTCATCCAGTGCCTTGTCGCTGTCCGCCGATTCCTGCTTCAGCAGGGTCTCGCTGCGTTGACACGCCGCGCGCAATTGCGGGACGCCGCAGTAACGGGTGGCGCCGTGGAGGCGGTGGACCCGTTCAATCAGCGCGACGTTGTCCCTGGCCTCGCGGGCGTTGCGGATGGCTTCGCGGTCGGTGGCGAGGGAGGCCAGCAGCATCGCCAGCATGTCCGCCGCCAAATCGGCTTTGCCCGCCGCCAGCCGCAGCCCTTCCTCGTGATCGAGCACCTGCAGGTTGATGCCACCCTGGGCAATTTCGACGTGCCGCTCCGGCGCCTGATTGCGCAGCGCCAGCCCGGTCCACTTCAGCACCACCTGCGCCAGTTGACGCTCGCTGATCGGCTTGGTCAGGTAATCGTCCATGCCGCTCTGCAACAGCGCGCGCTTCTCGTTGGCCATGGCGTGGGCGGTGAGGGCGACGATGGGCAGCGAAGAGGCCTGACGTTCGCTTTCCCAACTGCGAATTTCTTCGGTCGCCTGACGCCCGTCCATGCCCGGCATCTGCACGTCCATCAGCACCAGATCGAAGGGTTCATCCTGCACCGCTTGCACCGCCGCATAACCACTGTCGACGGCCTTGACCTTGGCGCCCATGTCTTCGAGCAAGGTCTGCACCAGCAGCAGATTGGCCGGGTTGTCGTCGACGCACAGAATGCGCGGCGGCCGGCTCGACAGCGGCTCCGGCACCTCGTTGCGCAGCTGCTTGGGCTGGATCAGCTCCGACAGCGCGCGCCGCAACTTGCGCGTACACGCCGGTTTGGCCTGCAACTGGTTGTAGGCGTCGGGCACGGAAAACTGATACAGCGCCTGTTCGGTGGTGGGGCACAGCACCAGCACTTTGCAGTTGAGGTTTTCCAGGTCCCAGATCTGCTGGCGCAGGCGCTCGGGCGGCAGTTCGTGGGCGGTGACGCCGAGCACGGCCATGTCGATGGCATGGGGCGTCTGATGCACCACCGTCACGCCATTGATGAGGTTTTCCAGATTGTTGAAGACCATCGGCTGCAGACCGCAGTCCTCCAGTTGATGCTCAAGCGCCTGCCGCGACAGGTCATGATGCTCCAGCACCGCCACGCGACGGCCCAGCAGTGGCGGGGCGGGCAGGTCGTCGAGGTCGTCGCGGGTTTTCGGCAGGGTCAGGCTGATCCAGAATTCCGAGCCTTCCCCCGGCGTGCTCTCGACGCCAATCTCGCCGCCCATCTGCTCGACCAGCCGCTTGGAAATCACCAGCCCCAACCCGGTGCCGCCGGAGTGCCGCGACAGGGAATTGTCCGCTTGGCTAAACGCCTGAAACAGCGCACGCATGTCCTGACTGGACAGGCCGATGCCAGTGTCCTGCACGCTGATGCGCAACTGCACGGTGGTGTCATGTTCTTCCTCCAGCATCGCTCGCGCGACGATGGTGCCCTCGCGGGTGAACTTGATCGCGTTGCTGACGAGGTTGGTCAGAATCTGCCGCAGCCGCAGCGGATCGCCCACCAGCGACAGTGGCGTGTCGCGATAGACCAGACTCACCAGCTCCAGTTGTTTGGCGTGGGCGGCGGGGGCGAGGATGGTCAGGGTGTCTTGCAACAGGTCGCGCAGGTTGAACGGGATCGCGTCGAGGACCAGCTTGCCGGCCTCAATCTTCGAGAAATCCAGAATCTCGTTGATGATGCTCAACAGGTTGTCGGCGGATTTCTCGATGGTGCCCAGGTAATCGTACTGACGCGGCGTCAGCTCGCTTTTCTGTAACAGGTGGGTGAAACCGAGGATGCCGTTGAGCGGCGTGCGGATTTCATGGCTCATGTTCGCCAGAAACTCGGACTTGATCCGGCTGGCTTCCAGGGCTTCCTTGCGCGCCAGGTCCAGCTCGATGTTCTGGATCTCGATGGTTTCCAGGTTCTGGCGCACGTCTTCGGTGGCCTGCTCGATGCTGTGCTGCAATTCTTCCTGGGCGTTCTGCAACGTTGCCGCCATGCGGTTGATGCCCGAACCCAGTTCGTCCAGCTCGTAACTGCCCATGGGTGGCAGTCGTGCTTCGAGATTGCCGTCCTTGAGCTGGGCGACGACGTGTTTGATCTGGGTGATCGGGCCGTTGATGGTGCGGCTCATGCGCAGGGCGAGCATGGCGGTCAGGCCGAGGCCGATGACGATCAGAATCAGGCTGGCGAACAGGCTACGATAGCCGCGCAACAATGTGCCGTTGTGCGACAGCTCCAGCTCGACCCACCCCAGCAGGCGGTCGGCTTCGGCCGGAACGACGTCGCCGGTCAGGTGGCGGCTGCGCCCGAACACCGGCATCAGGTAGCGCGTGGCGTCGTTCTCCGAGCGCTGCAGCATGTGCGTGCTGTTACCGACGGGGGCCTGGTTGATCATGCTCGGCCCGGCATGGGCCAACATCGCCCTGTCAGTATCGAGGAACGACACCGCGCGCACGTCGGCCTGTTCCAGCACTTGCCCGGCGATGCGTTCAAGCATCGCCTGGTCGCCACTGGCCAGCGCGCTGGCAGACAGCGGCGCGAGCTCGTTGGCAATCATTTCGCCACGCTTGAGCAACTGGGTCTGTAACTCGGTCAGCTGCATCCAGGTGAAATAACCGCCGAGCAATGCCGCCATCAGGCAGGCCGGCAGCAGGGTCAGCAGCATGACGCGGCCTTTGATGCCCACTTTTTTCAGCACACTTCTTCTCCAACAACCCGGCACGAATTCAGGCAACCGCTGCGCCAATGCAGCGTATGACGCGCAATCACTGCGCAGTGTAGTCATTTGCGCTTCCTGCACACAGTGGGACCGGCGCGTGCACACATGATGGAACTGGACACTTCCCTTGTAGGACCGGCTTTAGCCGGGAAGGCGTCGGGCGTTACACCGCAGATTTGATGGCGCCCAAATTGGCCTGTTCCCGGCTGAAGCCGGTCCCACTATGGGAATGCATCCAGTCCTACTAAAAAGAACGCATCGCCGGCAGGCCGGCATTGCTCCGCCGCGTGCAATCTTGAATAATCCGCGTCTTGAGAATCAGTCGCAGACGCCAATGACTCCCGCCAGCATCCACCGCCCCCACATACTCGCCATCGAGGACGATGTCGTGCTCGGTGCGTTCGTTCATGATCAGCTCGATCGCTGCGGGTTTCAGGTGACCTGGTGCCAGAACGGCGCCGAAGGGCTGGCCTGCGCGCAACGCGAACCCTTTGATGTGGTGCTGATGGACATCCTGCTGCCGGGCATGAACGGCCTCGACATCCTCACCCATCTGCGCCGCCGCCACACCATGCCGATCATCCTCATGTCCGCCCTGGGTGCCGAGGCCGACCGCATTACCGGCTTCCGAAACGGCGCCGACGATTACCTGCCCAAACCCTTCAGCGTCGATGAGCTGCGCGTGCGCATCGAGGCGATCCTGCGCCGGGTCGACCTCGAAAGACGCTTCCACGCCCTGACAGCGAACGATCACGTTCCCGACACTGAGAGACCCGACGAAGACAGTCTGACCTTCGACGAAGGGCGCTGTGACGTGTTCTTCGCCGGCACCCCGGCGCAATTGACCGGCAGCGAATACCGCCTGCTCGACACCCTGTGGCGCAACCCCGAAGACGTCCTCAGCAAGGCCTTCCTGTATCAGCACGTCTTGCAGCGCGGCTATTCCCAACACGACCGCAGCCTCGATATGCACATCAGCCAGATTCGCCGCAAGCTCAAGGCCGTCGGCTATCAGGCGCGTCAGCTGCGCACGGTGTGGGGCAAAGGCTACGTACTGACGGCGGCGGTGCTGGATGGCTGAGGTGTTGAATGGTTGAGCCACGCAAAAGGCTGCCCGGCCGGCATTCGCTGTTTTGGAAACTGGCCGTTCTGCTGGTCTGTTTCTGCCTGCTGATGATCTGGCTCAGTTGGTATTGGGGGCGCTACATCGAGACCCGCAATGCTTATCTGAGCGCCGAGGCCCGTCAGGTGCTCAACGACCATGGGACGCAGGCTGAAGAGGCCTGGACCAGAGGCGGCCAGCGCGGCATCGACGAATGGCTGAAGCAGGTCCGTCTACAGGAAACCGGCTGGGTCGGGGTGATCGGCAGCGATTTGCAATCACTCGGCAGCACGCCGCTGACCCGCGAGCAGTCCCGGCGCTTGACCTTCATGCGCGGCATCGACTGGCCCATGAGCACGCGGCAGAAGACCGTGCCTTGGCTGAAGATCGCCTTTCCCGGCAGCCCGGACGCGGGCAGTCTGGTCATCGAACTGCCCGAGCGCTTCAAGCCGGGGCGTTATGCGCTGATCGGACAGGTGCTGACCAACGTGCTGATTCCCGCGTTGTTCACCCTGCTGCTGAGCGTGGGGCTGTATCGCCTGCTGATTCGTCCGCTCAATCAACTGCGCGAACAGGCCAACGCATGGCGCGCGGATCGGCTGACCAGCAGGCTGTCGCCGCAGATGACCGAGCGCCGTGATGAACTGGGCGAGCTGAACCGCGCCTTCGATCACATGGCCGCGCGCCTGCATTCGACGGTGCAGGTCCAGCAGCAGTTATTGCGTGACCTCTCCCACGAACTGCGCACGCCCCTCAGTCGCCTGCGGGTGGCCTGCGACAGCGAGCAAAGCCTGCCCGAACTGCGCGAGCGCCTGAGCCGGGAAGTGGATGGCATGCGCCGGCTGGTGGACGACACCCTGCAGCTGGCCTGGCTCGACACCGAGCGCGAAAAACTCCCCGGTGAGGACATTCAGGTGGTGGCGCTGTGGGAGATGCTGGTGGATGACGCCTGTTTCGAAACCTGCTGGCCGACCCGTCAGTTGCGCTGCGATCTGGACAGCGAATGCTGGGTCAGTGGCCATCTCAATACCCTGGCCCAGGCGCTGGAAAACATTCTGCGCAACGCCATCCGCCATTCACCGCCGGAGGGCATCGTGCGCCTGGACGGGCGGCGCGACGGCGATGACTGGCTGTTGTGGCTGGAAGATCAGGGCGGCGGGATTGACGAGGGCGATCTCGAGCGGATATTTGCGCCGTTCATCCGCCTGGACGGCGCCCGTCCTGGCGACGGTGGTTTCGGCCTGGGTTTGAGCATCGCCCGCAACTCGCTGCGCCTGCAGGGCGGGGACTTGTGGGCGGAGAACACCGGGCAGGGGCTGCGGATGATCATGCGGTTGCCGGCCCGACATCTGCGTAGGACGCAAATCCCTTTGTAGGAGCGTGGCTTGTCCCGCGATCGGCCGGGAACCGGTCGTGGAATCGGTTCGCGCGGTGGATCGGGGAAAACACCGGTGGCAGGCTTGTTGCCGCTGCGCGCCAGATCGCGGGACAAGCCACGCTCCTACAGATACTTGCATATCCCGGAAGGCCTGCGTCTGGCCTGGATCGGTGTAGGAGCGCGCTTGCCCGCGAACGGGGTGGATCAGTCGACATCTTCTTTTCAGACCCAACGCGTTCGCCAGCAAGCCGGCTCCTGCGGATTTTGTGCAGGCCGAAAATTGTGTGCGGTGCCGATCCGGACATGCCTTATTCCTTTCAGCGATAACCCCCTCACTTTGCGTGATATGGGCTGGCAGCGATTGCCGGTATGATAGGCGACCCCCGCACGTCTGGATCGCGAACACGCCATGACCCTGCAGTATCAAACCATCGCCGATTGCGTCGGCAACACCCCGCTGGTGCGTCTGCAACGCATGGCCGGGAACACCAGCAACACGTTGCTGCTCAAGCTCGAAGGCAATAACCCGGCCGGTTCCGTGAAGGACCGCCCGGCGCTGTCGATGATTACCCGCGCCGAACAGCGCGGGCAGATCCACCCCGGCGACACCCTGATCGAAGCCACCTCCGGCAACACCGGCATTGCTTTGGCCATGGCCGCAGCAATCAAAGGCTATCGCATGATCCTGATCATGCCGGACAACTCCAGTGCCGAACGCAAAGCGGCGATGACCGCTTACGGTGCCGAGTTGATTCTGGTCAGCAAGGAAGAGGGCATGGAAGGCGCCCGTGATATGGCCGAACGCATGCAGGCTGAAGGCCACGGCAAAGTGCTTGACCAGTTCGCCAATGGCGACAATCCCCAAGCCCATTACGTCGGCACCGGCCCGGAAATCTGGCGGCAGACCGGCGGCACCGTCACCCATTTCATCAGCTCCATGGGCACTACCGGCACCATCATGGGCACCTCGCGTTTCCTCAAGGAACAGAACCCGAACATCCAGATCGTCGGCCTCCAGCCTATGGATGGCGCGTCGATTCCGGGCATTCGCCGCTGGCCTCAGGAATACCTGCCCAGCATCTATCAGGCCGACCGCGTCGACCGGATCATGGACATGGGCCAGGCCGAAGCCGAGGACGTCATGCGTCGTTTGGCGCGGGAAGAAGGTATTTTCTGTGGCGTGTCGTCGGGTGGTTCCGTTGCCGGCATGCTGCGGCTGTCCCGGGAAGTCGAAAACGCGGTGATGGTCGCGATCATTTGTGACCGCGGCGACCGTTACCTGTCGACCGGCGTCTACGATGCGCCCAACTGATGGCCAAGCGTGATGCAGGCCTGCGTTTCCAGCCCAGCGGTGGCACCCGGACCACGCAGGTCCCCACCGGTAAAAAACAGCGTCTGAACATCGAGCGTCTTGCCAATGACGGTCGCGGCATCGGTTTCGTCGACGGCCGCACCTGGTTTGTCATGGGCAGTCTGGCCGGCGAAGAGGTCGAGGCCCGCGTGCTCAATGCCCACGGTAAAGTGGTCGAAGCCCGCACCGAGCGCGTGTTCCAGGCCAGCCCTCTGCGCCGCCCGGCAGCGTGCCCGCATTTCGGCCGTTGCGGCGGTTGCAGCACCCAGCACCTGCCCCACACCGAACAGCTCGCCCTGAAACAGAGCATGCTCGCCGAGCAATTGAGCCGCATCGCCGGCGTTGAGCCGGAGGAATGGGCCGCGCCCCTGACCGGCGATGAATTTGCCTACCGCCGCCGCGCCCGCGTCGCCGTGCGCTGGGACGTTCGGGCCAAACGGCTGGACGTCGGATTCCGCGCCGCGGCGAGTCAGGACATCATCGCCATCGAACAATGCCCGGTGCTGGTACAGGCCTTGCAGCCGATCATGACGGCGCTGGCGCCCATGCTTCGGAGTTTGAGCAAACCTCAGGCGCTGGGGCATGTCGAGCTGTTCAGCGGATCGGCCACTGCCGTGCTGCTGCGGCACACCGCGCCGCTGCCCGAGAATGATCTAGCGATCCTTAAAAGCTTTTGCGAAACCCATGACGCTCAGTTGTGGTTGCACGGCGAAGGCGAGCCACAACCGGTCGACCCTTCCGCTCAACTGGGCTACCGCCTGGAACCGTGGAATCTATCCCTGGCTTATCGCCCCGGCGACTTCGTGCAGGTCAACGCTCAGGTCAACACCGCGATGATCGAGCAGGCCCTGGCCTGGCTTGCGCCGCGCAAGGACGAACGAGTGCTGGACTTGTTCTGCGGGCTTGGTAACTTCGCTCTACCGCTGGCGCAAATGACGCGCGACGTGGTGGCCGTGGAGGGCGTCGACACCATGGTTCAGCGGGCAACGGCCAATGCCGCCAGCAACGGTTTAAGCAACGTGAAGTTTTATCAGGCCGATCTGTCGCAGCCACTGGACAAGGCGGCCTGGGTGGCGGAAGGTTTTGCCGCAGTGCTGCTCGATCCGCCGCGTGACGGGGCGTTCGAAGCCGTAGGCAAGCTCAAGTCTCTGGGCGCTCAGCGCGTCCTTTATGTGTCGTGCAACCCGGCAACGCTGGCGCGCGACACCGCTGAATTGATCAAGCAGGGCTACCGTTTAAAACGTGCCGGAATCCTCGATATGTTCCCGCAGACAGCGCATGTCGAGGCGATGGCGTTATTTGAAGCGAGCAAGTGAGGCGCCGGCTCAGGAAAAGCCGATGCCTTACACGGAGTCTCGTTTAATCCGACTGGCCCGCGCGTACGCGACCTTGCATGGCCCGCAAGGCGCACGCGCTCAAGAAGGCCGGCGACTGATGGCGCATTTCATCGCGCCGTAGGGAAGGTAAGCAACATGGTACAGGTGAGACCCCACCAGCCGATCAACACAGACGGCAGTATCAACCTCGACGCGTGGCTGGATCACGTGGTCAGCGTCGACCTCGTAGTGGACCGACAGGCCCTCAAAGAGGCCTGTGAATTTGCCCGGCACGCCGAGCAACAGGACAACGCCGCCAAGAACCTCTGGGCGGAAGGCACGTCGAGTTTTCAGACGGGCCTGGAAATCGCTGAAATCCTGGCCGACCTCAAGCTCGATCAGGATTCACTCGTCGCCGGTGTGATTTATCGCGGCGTGCGCGAAGGCAAGATCTCGCTGCCCGACGTCAACCAGCGCTTCGGCCCCACAGTCGCCAAGCTCATCGACGGCGTCCTGCGCATGGCGGCCATCAGCGCCAGTCTCAGCCCGCGCCAATCCCTCGTGCTTGGCACCCAGGCCCAGGTCGAAAACCTGCGCAAGATGCTGGTGGCCATGGTCGATGATGTACGCGTGGCGCTGATCAAGCTGGCCGAACGGACGTGCGCCATCCGCGCGGTGAAAAACACCGACGATGAAAAGCGCAACCGCGTCGCCCGGGAAGTCTTCGACATCTACGCGCCGCTGGCCCACCGGCTGGGCATCGGTCACATCAAATGGGAGCTGGAGGACTTGTCCTTCCGTTACCTGGAGCCCGAGCAGTACAAGCAGATCGCCAAACTACTGCACGAGCGCCGCCTTGATCGCGAGCGCTTCATCACCGACGTGATGTCGCAGCTTGAGAACGAGTTGTTGGCCACCGGCGTCAAGGCCGACATCAGCGGCCGGGCCAAGCATATTTACTCGATCTGGCGAAAAATGCAGCGCAAAGGCCTGGAATTCAGCCAGATCTACGACGTTCGCGCCGTTCGCGTGCTGGTGCCGGAGATGCGCGATTGCTACACCGCCCTCGGCATCGTCCACACCCTGTGGCGGCACATTCCCAAGGAATTCGACGACTACATCGCCAACCCCAAGGAAAACGGCTATCGCTCGCTGCACACGGCGGTGATCGGTCCGGAAGGCAAAGTGCTGGAGGTGCAGATCCGCACCCACGCCATGCACGAGGAGGCTGAACTGGGCGTCTGCGCGCACTGGAAGTACAAGGGCACAGACGTCAAATCCGGCTCCAATCACTACGAAGAGAAAATCTCCTGGCTGCGTCAGGTGCTCGAGTGGCATGAAGAGCTGGGCGACATCGGCGGGCTGGCGGAACAGCTGCGCGTCGACATCGAGCCCGACCGCGTCTACGTGTTCACCCCGGACGGCCACGCGATCGATCTGCCCAAGGGCGCGACGCCGCTGGACTTCGCCTATCGCGTGCACACCGAGATCGGCCATAACTGCCGTGGCGCCAAGATCAACGGCCGCATCGTCCCGCTCAACTACAGCCTGCAAACCGGCGAGCAGGTCGAGATCATCACCAGCAAGCACGGCACGCCGAGCCGCGACTGGCTGAACTCGAACCTGGGTTACATCACCACGTCCCGGGCGCGGGCGAAGATCGTGCACTGGTTCAAACTGCAGGCCCGCGATCAGAACGTCGCGGCCGGCAAGGTGCTGCTGGAGCGCGAATTGGCGCGTCTGGCGCTGCCGCAAGTGGATTTCGACAAGTTGGCCGAGAAGGCCAACATGAAGATCGCCGAAGACATGTTCGCGGCCTTGGGTGCCGGTGACCTGCGCATTGCTCAGCTGGTTAATCTGGCTCAGCAACTGGTCGAGCCGGAGCGCGGCAACGAGCAACTGGAGCTGATACCGCGCAAGGCCACGGGTTACAAGCCGGGCAAGCGCGGGGACATTCAGATCCAGGGCGTCGGCAACCTGATGACGCAAATGGCCGGCTGCTGCCAGCCGCTGCCGGGCGATGCGATCGTCGGTTACATCACCCAGGGCCGCGGCGTGAGCATTCACCGTCAGGACTGCGCCTCGGTGCTGCAACTGGGCGGGCGTGAACCCGAGCGGATCATTCAGGTCAGCTGGGGCCCGGTGCCGGTGCTCACCTACCCGGTGGACATCATCATCCGCGCCTACGACCGCTCCGGCCTGCTGCGCGACGTCTCGCAGATCCTGCTCAACGAGCGCATCAACGTGCTGGCGGTCAACACCCGCTCGAACAAGGAAGACAACACCGCGCTGATGTCGCTGACCATCGAGATCCCGGGGCTGGACGCGCTGGGCCGGCTGCTGGGGCGTATCTCGCAACTGCCGAACATCATCGAAACGCGGCGCAACAGGACGCCGTGACCCTGTCGGAGCGCGCTTGCCCGCGAACACGTTGTGCCTGTGACAAATAAGTCGATGACACACCGCTATCGCGAGCAAGCGCGCCCCTACAGGCGCCGGTGTTGCAATGGGATAACTATGTACACACTTCAAGACCTGCTCACGCTCATGGCCCGCTTGCGCGATCCGCAATTCGGTTGCCCGTGGGACGTGAAGCAGAATTACGCGAGCATCGTGCCGCACACCCTCGAAGAGGCCTACGAAGTGGCCGACGCCATCGAGCGCGGTGACTTCGATGACCTGCGCGGTGAGCTCGGCGATCTGCTGTTTCAAGTGGTGTATTACTGCCAGCTGGCGCGGGAAGAAGGGCGGTTTGAGTTCGATGGCGTGGTCGACGGCATCACCCGCAAACTGATTCGCCGTCACCCCCACGTGTTCCCGACCGGCGATCTGTACGCGCCGCTGGAAACGCCGCGTCTCAGCGAAGAGCAGGTCAAGCATCGCTGGGAACAGATCAAGGCCGAGGAGCGCGCCGAAAAGGCCAGCGCGCCCGAGCAGCTGTCCCTGCTCGACGACGTGCCAAATGTATTGCCGGCATTGTCCCGCGCAGCGAAGTTGCAGAAGCGCGCTGCCCAGGTCGGGTTCGACTGGCCGGATGCGTTGCCGGTGGTCGACAACGTGCGTGAGGAACTCGACGAAGTCCTCGAAGCCATGGCCGACAACGACAGCGCGGCCATCGCCGAAGAGGTCGGCGATCTGCTGTTTGCCGCCGTCAATCTGGCCCGGCACCTCAAGGTCGACCCGGAAAATGCCCTGCGCGCCGCCAACGCCAAATTCGAGCGGCGCTTCAGATTTATCGAACAGGCCTTGCGCGACACCCGGCGCCCCATCGAAGATTGCAGCCTCGAAGAGATGGATGCGCTCTGGGGCGAAGCCAAGCGTCAGGAAAAGATCACGCCCAACTGCGGTTGAGTTGACTATTTAGAGAGAGAAGACAGATGGCGGGTATTTCCCTTCGTGACCAGTTGCTGAAAGCCGGCCTGGTCAATGAGAAGCAGGCCAAGCAGGCCAGCAAGAGCAAGCAGAAGGAGCAGCGTCTGGTGCACAAGGGCCAGGCGGTGGCGGACGACACCAGCCAGCGCGCGGCCCAGGAAGCGATGGCCGATAAAGCCAAACGTGACCAGGAGTTGAATCGCCAGCAACAGGAAAAAGTCGAGCAGAAGGCCCGTGCCGCCCAGGTTAAACAGTTGATCGAAGCCACGCGCCTGCCGAAGCTGACCACCGAGGACTACTACAACTTCGTCGACGACAAGAAGGTCAAGCGTCTGTCGGTCAACGCCCTGATGCGCAGCAAGCTGAGCAACGGCTCGCTGGCCATCGTGCACCATGGCGGCTCTTATGAAGTGATCCCCCGCGAAGCCGCCCTCAAGGTGCAAGAGCGCGACCCGCGTCGCATCGTCATGCTCAGCGCCCCGACCGAAGAGCCGGATGGCGACGATCCGTACGCCGCGTACAAGATCCCGGATGATCTGATGTGGTGAGTGCCCCTCACGCGTGAAGCCGTAAAATAACAAAACCCGCCAAGGCGGGTTTTGTTTTGCTGCGATTCCGAAAATTACGAATGACTGGCCTGCAGCTTTGCTTCTTGCTCGGCAAGCTCTGCTGCGTAACGCTGTGCGTCCGATTCGTGATGAAACATCCCTACCAGCTGGTCTTGTTGGCGTACATCCCAGATCTGGATGCCATCGGCGATGGTCTCATGGGAGATATGGGCGTCGTCGCGTTCAGTAACAGTTACGGTCATAGTGCAAACTCCTGACTCTTGGATATCTGCGGCAGGACGTCGCAGGCCTTCTTTATAGTTTTTGATAGCCGGCTAAGTAAATGCGCACATCCTGCAACAGTTATTTACCGAATCAGTAACAGTGCAGTAAATGCTTGTATTCGAAGGGTGCGCAGTGTTTTGTCACACCCGGTTGAAGGCCATGAAGAATCTTTCATGTAGACCAGAAGCTCTGATTCGCGCCAAAAAAAACCCCGCCATGGCGGCGGGGTTTCTGTGTTGCGCTGGTCGTAGAGCGTGATCAGCTGCCCTTGACCGACTTACCGTTCACCGTGCCGTCCTGCAGCATGATGTTGTATTCCTTGCCGTCGGTTTCAACCTGTTGCAGGCGGACCAGCAGGTAGTCGTAGTCCTTGGCGAACCACATCACGGTGATGCGCTTGTTCTGCGTCGGATCACGCACGCGCTCGACCTTGATGGCGTCGACCGAACCGACTTTGGTCTCGACCTTTTCAGTGCCGAGCACGCGGAAGTCATAGGTGTCGACTTCGTCACCGTCGACCACCTGATACGACATGCTCTTCTTGCCTGCCGCCACGTCATGCTGCAGCGCGAGCTGGTAGGTGGACTTGTCTAGAACGCCGGCATTCAGCGGGATTTTCACCGCGTCGCCACGGTCCGAACCGGTGATGAATTTGGTGGGCCAGTCGAAGACCAGATCGACCGTCTTGCTCTTGCCCAGGCCGCCACGTTCGAAGTGGTAGGTCTGCGGCAGGAGTTGGTCCTTGTCGACTTTGAGCGTGCTGACTTCGGTCAGGCTGGCGATCATCATCGACGCCTTGAAGCTCAGGGTCCAGGTGCCGTTGGCGTTCTTTTCGAGGCTGCGGCTGGCGCTGCCACCGCTCATGGGCAGCTGTTTCCAGTCAGCGGTGTAGCTGGCGGAGAAAGGTTGAAGGTCTGCCGCGTTGACTGCGGGAAGTGCGAACAGAGCGAAAGCGAAGAGCAAAGCGCGACGCATAATATCTCCTAATGTCGGATCAAGTGGCCGCTGGGCCCTAAGGCCTGGCCGTCCAGTGAGGCGCCGTGCTCGTCGAGGGTCAATCGTCCTTCGGCGAACCAGCGAATGGCCAGGGGATAAATCAGGTGTTCCTGGGCGTGAACCCTCTGTGCCAGCGTGGCGGGTGTGTCGTGCAACTCTACAGAAACAACTGCCTGTACGACCAGAGGCCCCCCATCGAGTTCCTCCGTGACAAAGTGCACGCTGCAGCCATGTTCAGCATCGCCGGCGTCCAGCACACGTTGATGGGTGTGCAGGCCTTTATACAGGGGAAGCAGGGAAGGGTGAATGTTCAGCAGGCGGCCATGGTAGTGGCGGACGAACCCGGGCGTGAGGATGCGCATGAAGCCGGCGAGCACCACCAGCGACGGCTGAAACGAATCGATGGCCTCGATCAGCGCCGCATCGAAGGCCTCGCGACCTTCGTAGCCGGTGTGATCGAGCACACGGGTGTCGATCCCCGAGCGGGCGGCACGCTCGAGCCCGAAGGCATCGGCGCGGTTGGAGATCACCGCACGCATGCGCGCAGGGCTCGCGCTGTCCTGAAAGCTGTCGATCATCGCCTGCAGGTTACCGCCAGCGCCGGACAGCAGCACCACCACGTCAGAGGGTTGGGGCATGTCAGGCATTAATGAGCCTTGACGTTCTTCAGCTCGACTTGCGCAGCGCCTTCGGCAGCCGTACCGATCTGGCCAATCACCCAAGGCTGCTCGCCCGCTTCGCGCAGGGCATTGAGCGAGACTTCGACGTGTTCCTGGGCGACGCAGATGACCATGCCGACGCCGCAGTTCAGCACGCGGTGCATTTCGTGCTCATCGACGTTGCCTTTTTCCTGCAGCCAGTCGAAGACCGCCGGACGGGTCCAGCTGGCCACGTCGACGATGGCCTGGGCGCCTTCAGGCAGCACGCGCGGGATGTTGTCCAGCAGGCCGCCGCCGGTGATGTGGGCCATGGCTTTTACCGCGCCGGTGTCTTTGATCAGCTTGAGCAGTTGCTTGACGTAAATGCGGGTCGGCGCCATCAGCAGTTCGGTCAGCGGCTTGCCGTCGAGCTGGATGGTTTCGATGTCGGCGCGCGACACTTCGATGATCTTGCGGATCAGCGAGTAGCCGTTGGAGTGCGGGCCGGAAGAGGGCAGGGCAATCAGCGCGTCGCCGGCGGCAACCTTGGAGCCGTCGATGATCTCGGCCTTTTCAACCACGCCGACGCAGAAACCTGCCAGGTCGTAGTCTTCGCCCTCGTACATGCCGGGCATTTCAGCGGTTTCGCCGCCGACCAGGGAGCAGCCGGCCAGTTCGCAGCCCGCGCCGATGCCGGTGACCACTTGAGCCGCGGTGTCGACGTTCAGTTTGCCGGTGGCGTAGTAGTCCAGGAAGAACAACGGCTCAGCGCCGCAGACCACCAGATCGTTGACGCACATGGCGACCAGGTCGATGCCGATGGTGTCGTGTTTGTTCAGATTCAGCGCCAGGCGCAGCTTGGTGCCGACACCGTCGGTGCCGCTGACCAGAACAGGCTGCTTGTAGCCGGCCGGGATTTCGCACAGAGCGCCGAAGCCCCCGAGGCCGCCCATCACTTCCGGGCGCTTGGTGCGCTTGGCGACGCTCTTGATGCGTTCGACCAGCGCTTCACCGGCGTCGATGTCAACACCGGCGTCTTTGTAGCTCAGGGAGGGTTGCTTGCTCATGATCCAGGCCTTTAGGGGGGATTCGGGGTAACGACCGAGTGGCAACGACGCGGGGGCCGTGTCATCGCCGGTCTGCGAAGGCGCGCGATTTTATCAGGGTTGGGCGCAAGCGGCCATCCTTGGGCCGACGGGCAGGACCGCCGTGAAGAAAAAATAACCCGGTTTATCCCGCCGCACCCGTTCGTCGACGGGAGGATCCGGTGTAACGTTGGCGCCTGAGTGAGCGATTCGGGCGCGTCTGCGGTCAGAGTCGGGTCACTTGTGTTCATGCAGCTATTTATAGCGTTGCCTTTTTACCCAGCGGGAATCCTTCATGCGTCCACCTTCATTCATGCGCCTAAAAAACTGCCTGTTCGTGGGTTGCCTCTCATTGATGAGTCTGCCGGCGTTCGCCGAGACGGTGAACAATCTTTATCAGGTGCGCGAGCCTGTCAGCGGCCAGACCCCGGACGAGAAAACCCGCGCCACCCAGGCCGCGCTGGAAACCCTCGTTATCCGCCTGACCGGCGACCCTAAGGCCGCGCAGAACGGCGGCCTTGCCGAGGTGCGCAAGGACCCTCAGCAAATCATCAGCCAGTACGGTTACGACGCCGGTCCTCCCGAAACCCTGCAGGTCGATTTCGACCCGTCGAGCACTGAACGCGTGCTGCGTCAGGCCGGGTTGTCGCTGTGGGGCACTAACCGGCCGGTGATCATGGCCTGGTGGCTGAACGACGCCACTGACGGCGCCAACCTCGTCGGCGACGGTCAAGCCTCCGCCGAGCCTTTGCGCCGCGCGGCTCAGCATCGCGGCCTGCCGCTGCGTTTGCCACTGGCGGACCTTGGCGAACAAGGCATCGGCAACGCCAAGACCCTCGACGGCAACAACGTCGGCCCGCTCAAAGAGGCTTCCGAGCGTTACGGTTCGGACGCGATTCTGGCGGTTCACGCCCAGGAAAACGGCGGCCAGTGGCAGGGCAAGTGGCACCTGTGGCTGGGCGAGAAGATGGAGCAGGGCAGTGCCAGCGGCGCGAGCTCGGCGGAACTGGCCGACGCGGTGCTGTTGGCGGTGAGCCAGCGTCTGGCGCCACGCTTCGTGGTCAAGCCGGGCGCTTCGACGGGCATGGTGCTGGACGTGCAGGGCATGAATCTTGAGCGTTACGCGCAGCTGCTGCGCCTGCTCGAACCTTTCGGCGGCCGCCTGAAGTCGGCCGAGGGTGATCGTATCGCGTTCGACGTCAGTGGCAGCCCCGATCAGTTGCGTTCGCAGCTTTCGCTGGCGAAATTGCAGGAAGTACCGGCCAGTGAAATCGCCAGCGCCCCCAACAATTCTGCGCCCAATCCCGCGCCGGTCTCGGCCGACGGCACGCCGGCAGCGCCGCAGCCGTCCGCTGTTTCTGACAGCGCATTGCACTTCCGTTGGTGAACAGGTTCATAACGACGTTGCACGAAGCACATCATCCTGGGGAAAGAGGCAGTAATGACTGATACGCGTCGTTGGTTTTGGCTGGGCGGGGTTGTCCTGGTCTGTTTGTTCGTCTGGCTGCTGCATTCGATTCTGACGCCGTTTCTCGTGGCGCTGTTGCTGGCGTACATGGGCGATCCGCTGGCAGACCGGCTGGAAAAACTGAAGCTGTCACGCACCATGAGTGTGGTGACGGTGTTCCTGTTGTTCACCCTGATCTTCATGGGCCTGCTGTTGGTGCTGGTACCGATGCTGGCCAAGCAGCTTTATCGCCTGTACGAACTGGCGCCGCAGATCCTCGACTGGCTGCAGCACACCGCCATGCCGTGGGCGCAGGCCAAGCTGGGGCTGGCAGACGGGTTCTGGAAGTTCGACAAGGTTAAGGCAGCGATCTCGGAGCACATGGGTCAGACCGGCGACATCGTCGGTATCGTTCTGTCCCAGGCCACCACGTCGACGCTGGCGCTGATTGGCTGGCTGACCAATCTGGTGCTGATCCCGGTGGTCTGCTTCTACCTGCTGCGTGACTGGGACGTGATGACCGCCAAGGTGCGCAGCCTGTTGCCGCGTCACCGCGAGAAGAAAATCGTCGCCCTGGCGGACGAGTGCCATGAAGTATTGGGTGCGTTCATTCGCGGCCAGTTGCTGGTGATGGTCGCGCTGGGTGTGATCTACGCTGCCGGGCTGATGCTGGTCGGGTTGGAGCTGGGACTGTTGATCGGTGTCATTGCCGGTCTGGCGGCCATCGTGCCGTACATGGGTTTCGTCATTGGCATCGGCGCGGCGATTCTGGCGGGCTTCTTCCAGTTCGGTGGCGACCTGTACCCGATGCTGGGCATCGTTGCGGTGTTCATGGTCGGTCAGGCGCTGGAAGGCATGGTGCTGACGCCATTGCTGGTAGGCGACCGTATCGGTCTGCACCCGGTGGCGGTGATCTTCGCGATTCTGGCGGGCGGCGAGCTGTTCGGTTTCACCGGCATCCTGCTGGCGCTGCCGGTGGCGGCGGTGATCATGGTCCTGGTGCGCCATGTTCATGACCTTTATAAGGATTCGGACATCTACGGAGGTCTGGACGACCCGGATCTCTGATTCCGTTCCTGCAGTGGCAGTGACCACGCTGAATCGATGGAAACTGCTTCTGTAGGAGTCGGCTTGCTGGCGAACCCGATTGATCATTTGCGTTGTGTTGCCTGACACGACGCGTTCGCCAGCAAGCCGGCTCCTGCAGTCCGACCGACCGCGCCCAGGGTGCGAAGCTTTCTTGAGTGGTTTTTCCCGTAATCCCCAGTCATACCAGTGACCTACGCAAGCCTTTGATTTTGCTGGCGGTCTGCCGCATTGTGCGGCCAGCCCTGCGGGTATAGACTTTGCGCACTTTTCACAGAGGCCCTTTGGCGGTTCTTCACGAACCGTTCAGCCAGCATGAAACCAGTTCAGCTGCCCCTGAGTGTGCGTCTGCGTGATGACGCCACCTTCATCAATTACTATCCAGGCGCCAATGCCGCTGCACTCGGCTATGTCGAGCGGCTGTGCGAAGCCGAGGCTGGCTGGACGGAAAGTCTGATTTATCTGTGGGGCAAGAACGGGGTAGGGCGCACGCACCTGTTGCAGGCCGCCTGCCTGCGTTTCGAACAGATGGGCGAGCCGGCGGTTTACCTGCCGATGGCCGAACTTCTCGACCAAGGCATTGGCCTGTTCGATCATCTGGAGCAGTACGAACTGGTGTGCCTCGATGACCTGCAGGCGGTGGTCGGCAAGCCTGAGTGGGAAGAAGCGTTGTTCCACCTGTTCAACCGCCTGCGTGACAGTGGCCGACGCTTGCTCATCGCTGCGTCATGCTCGCCCCGCGAACTGCCGGTCAAGCTGGCCGACCTGAAATCGCGGCTGACCATGGCGCTGGTGTTCCAGATGCGCCTGTTGTCCGACGAAGAAAAGCTTCGCGCCCTGCAATTGCGCGCGTCACGTCGGGGGCTGCACCTCACCGATGAAGTAGGGCATTTCATCCTCACCCGGGGCAAGCGCAGCATGAGCGCGCTGTTCGACCTGCTTGAACAACTCGATCAGGCGTCGCTGCAGGCCCAGCGCAAGCTGACCATTCCCTTCCTGAAAGAAACCCTCGGTTGGTAAGCGCGCCCGTGGTCGATCCGGCCCTGGTCCTGCAAACCGCAGCGGCCTTGCGCCACGCCACCCGGATTTTGATTATTACCGGTGCCGGCCTTTCAGCGGATTCGGGTCTGCCGACCTATCGCGGTGTCGGTGGTCTTTACAACGGTGAGACCGACGACGGCCTGCCCATCGAAATGGCCTTGTCCGGCCCTATGCTGCGTCGTGATCCCGCACTGTGCTGGAAGTACATCGCACAATTGGGCAGCGCTTGCTTGGGCGGACGTCCCAATGCGGCGCACTACGCCATCGCGGAACTGCAGCGGCGCAAGCCGGAATGCTGGGTGCTGACGCAGAACGTCGACGGCTACCATCGCGCGGCGGGCAGCCCGTCAGAACGGCTGATCGAGATTCACGGCCAGTTGGCGCCGCTCTACTGTCAATCTTGTGGCGCCGAGGATCCGCAGCTGAGTGAGCATCTCGGTCAACCACTGCCACCGCTGTGCCCCCGCTGTACTGGCGTTCTGAGGCCATCGGTGGTGTTATTTGAGGAGATGCTGCCAGAGTTGGCATTGAACGTGCTTCAGGAAGAGATGGCAAAAGGCTTTGACGCTGTGCTCAGCATCGGAACCACCGCCAGCTTCCCGTACATTCATGAGCCTATGCTGCGCGCTCGGGTGATGGGAGGCTTTATTGCAGAGATAAACCCTTCGCCGACCGATCATTCCGCGCACATGGATGCGTTTCTGAGGTGTAGAGCCTTAGAAGTGATGGACGACATCGTAAGTCACATTTGTTTCGATTGAATTTGCAAATGGGTACGATTGAAGGCATAGTCTCGGCTTCTTTACACTTCAGCCACGGTCGTGCACATGCTAAACCGCTTCGCACCCCTCGTGCCTCTCGCACTCGTTACGCTGTTGTTCGGCTGCGCGGCCCAGATGCCGACGTCGCAACAACAGTCGCAAAGCCCCCAGTTCCGGGACTCTGCCACCGCCCAATCCGCCAGTAAGCGCGCAGATTACGCCACTTCCGTACTGGATGACGAAGTCGCTACCGAAGACGAACTCGCTCAATTTGCCGACAACAAGCCGTACCGCTTGCCGGTTCTGGCTGACAGCATCCTCGAGCGCGGCAAATCCTTGATAGGCACTCGCTATCGCTTCGGCGGCACCTCGACCACCTCTGGTTTCGACTGCAGCGGTTTCATCGGTTACCTGTTCCGCGAAGAGGCGGGCATGAGCCTGCCGCGTTCTTCCCGCGAAATGATCAACATCGATGCCCCTCTCATCAAACGCAATGACCTGAAGCCAGGCGATCTGCTGTTCTTCAGCACCGCTGGCCGCGGCCGCGTCAGTCATGCGGGCATCTACCTGGGGGATGACCAGTTCATCCACTCCAGCAGCCGTCGCAGCGGTGGTGTCCGTGTCGACAGCCTCGACGATGCTTACTGGGCCAAGACGTTCATCGAAGCCAAGCGCGCGCTGGCCATGGCACCTTCAACGGTACCTGAAACCACCACTGCGATGACCTCGACTACACTCAAGCGCCAACACCGTTAACCCCGGGCGCGCAAAGGGCCTGATCCTCTTGCGCGCGACCCCGGCTCTCGGCAAAGTAAGCTGCACCCCGCACAGGTTGTCGTGTTTATGTCGTTAACGGTTCGCCTGATCGTCGCCTCTCTGGCTGTGCTGCTGGCCGCATGCTCCAGCACTCCACCGCCCGCTCCACGCAAGGTTGTCTACCGGCCTGTAGTGTCCGCTCCTCCCCAGTTTTCTTCACCGCTCGCCGACGACGTCCTGTTGCGCGCGATCGGCCTCGTTGGCACGCCCTATCGCTGGGGCGGCAACACGCCTGATTCGGGTTTTGATTGCAGTGGCCTGATCGGCTACGTCTACCACGACGCCGCCGGTATCACCTTGCCGCGATCGACGCGTGAAATGATCACCCTGCGCGGGCCTGACATCGATCGCAGTCAGTTGCAGACCGGTGATCTGGTGTTCTTCGCCACCAGCGGCGGCTCGAACGTCAGCCACGCCGGCATCTATGTGGGGGAAGGGCGGTTCGTCCACGCGCCGGCCACCGGCGGCACGGTCAAACTCGACAGCCTCGACAAGCCGTATTGGCAAAAAGCCTGGCTGAATGCCAAGCGCGTCATCCAGCCATCGAATCTGGCGAAGCAGTAGCTGCTCCTGAAGCAATGTGTTCAAACGCTGTCGGCGGGCGAACACATAACCGGCAGCACACATCCCATTAGCGGCAAGCACACTCCTGCGCAGGAGCCGGCTTGCCGGCGAACCCGATTCATCCCTCACCGACGATGTGACTGCCCGGACGCCTTCGCCGGCAAGCCGATATCTACGGATTGTGT
Organism: Pseudomonas petrae; assembly: GCF_021728295.1. Classification (GTDB taxonomy): domain Bacteria; phylum Pseudomonadota; class Gammaproteobacteria; order Pseudomonadales; family Pseudomonadaceae; genus Aquipseudomonas; species Aquipseudomonas petrae. Next base: position 227,646 of record NZ_JAKJXE010000009.1, on the reverse strand, counting down.
GTACGCCACAGATTATGGGCGTTACCGAGATCATTGTAAGAGCGCGCTTGCCCGCGAAAGATTTTGCCTGTGACACGTCGGTCGCCTGAACCACCGTCATCGCGGGCAAGCGCGCTCCTACAATGGGCGTGGCTTACCGACGATCCGCATTGGGCGCAAAACCTGCGGCAGCAAGCTTGCAGGCGAATGCATTCGTGCAGACGCTGCAATGTCGTGTGGCCCGACGCCTCCGCCAGCAAGCCGGCTCCTACGGTTTCACGTTTCAAACAGTGGTCAAGTGGGATCTGATTTTTCGCACGCACTCGCCAGGTGCGATCCCTTGATTGACGCTCCCGAGTCAACCCTCTAACCTTCGCGCCATGTTTCAGGTGCCCGGGACTTCGTTGGTCCACAGGGTGAAACAGGGAAGCCGGTGCGATTGCTCGTGCGATCAATTCCGGCGCTGCCTCCGCAACGGTAAATGAGTCAAGGCCACGCACAATGCCACTGTGTTCGCTGAACATGGGAAGGCGCCTGGCCTGCCACGGTTGTGGCAACTCATGAGTCCGGAGACCGGCCTGATCCATCGAACAGCATCACGGAGGGCGATGCTCTGCTGCAGGCCGGGCCTTGTCCGGTGCCTGCTGACAGTCTTTGCCTGTGCCCTCCGTTTGCCACACCTGCCCTCAAGCGGAGAGCTGAGATGAGCGAATCCCCCGAACGTGACGAACGCCACCTGGCGCGCATGCTGCGCAAAAAGGCGGTGATGGACGAGCGCATTTCCAGCGCGCCAAATGAATGCGGGTTGCTGCTGGTCTTGACCGGTAACGGCAAAGGCAAAAGCAGCTCGGCGTTCGGCATGCTCGCCCGCGCCATGGGCCACGGCATGCAGTGCGGCGTCGTGCAGTTCATCAAAGGCCGCCACAGCACCGGCGAAGAGCTGTTCTTCCGCCGCTTCCCCGAACAAGTGCGTTACCACGTGATGGGCGAGGGCTTCACCTGGGAAACCCAAGACCGCCAGCGTGACATCGCCGCCGCCGAATCCGCGTGGGCCGTGACCCGGGAAATGCTCAAGGACCCCTCCATCGGGATGGTCGTGCTCGATGAGCTGAACATCGCCCTCAAGCACGGCTATCTGGACCTGGAGCAGGTGCTGAGCGACTTGCAGGCGCGGCCGCCGATGCAGCACGTGATCGTCACCGGTCGGGGGGCGAAGCAGGAACTGATCGACCTCTCCGACACGGTTTCCGAGATCGGCGTGGTCAAGCATGCCTTTCAAGCCGGCATCAAGGCGCAGAAAGGCATCGAACTGTGAGTGAGCGCCAACCCCGGCACTGCCCGGCAGTATTGATCGCCGCCCCCGCGTCCGGTCAGGGCAAAACCACCGTCACCGCCGCACTCGCCCGTTTGCATCGCAATCAGGGCCGCAAGGTGCGCGTGTTCAAGTGCGGGCCGGACTTTCTCGACCCGATGATTCTCGAGCGCGCCAGCGGCCATCCGGTGTACCAGCTGGACATGTGGATGATCGGCGAGGACGAAAGTCGTCGTCTTTTGTGGGAAGCCGCTGCTGATGCCGACCTGATCCTCATCGAAGGCGTCATGGGCTTGTTCGACGGCACGCCCTCCAGCGCAGACCTGGCCCGGCGTTTCGGCGTGCCGGTGCTGGGCGTGATCGACGGCACGGCCATGGCCCAGACCTTCGGCGCACTGGCGTTGGGATTGGCGCGGTATCAGCCGAACCTGCCGTTTGCCGGCGTGCTGGCCAATCGGGTCGGTACGGTGCGCCATGCGCAGTTGCTGGAAGGCAGCCTGACCGAAGGCCTGCGCTGGTACGGCGCGCTGTCGCGTGAAACCGGCATTGAGCTGCCCAGCCGGCACCTCGGCCTGGTGCAGGCCAGCGAATTGAATGACCTGGACATGCGCCTCGACACTGCTGCCACCGCGCTGGCCAGCACCTGCGACGCCACGTTGCCGCCGGCCGTGACCTTCACTGCCCCCGAGTTTGTGCCGGCTGAACCGCTGCTGGCCGGCGTGAAAATCGCCATCGCCCACGACGAGGCGTTCGCGTTTTTCTACGGCGCCAGCCTCGACCTGCTACGGGAGATGGGCGCCGAACTGTCGTTCTTCTCGCCTATCCGCGACCGGGAATTGCCCGACGTCGACAGCCTGTATCTGCCCGGCGGCTACCCGGAATTGCATCACACGGCGCTGGCCGAAAACCACAGCATGCGCGCCGCGATTCGCGCGCACCACGCCGCCGGCAAACCTCTGCTCGCCGAATGCGGCGGCATGTTGTACCTGCTCGATGCCCTGACCGATGTCGATGGCCAGCGCGCCGAAGGGGTGGGCTTGCTCAAGGGCGAAGCCGTGATGCAAAAGCGTCTGGCAGCCCTGGCCCTGCAATCGGTCGAACTGCCGGAAGGCACCCTGCGCGGCCACACCTATCACCACTCCCTGACCAGCACCGAGCTGACCCCCATTGCCCGCGGCCTCAGTCCCAATGGCGGGCGCGGCGCCGAAGCGGTCTACCGCGAAGGGCGCATGACCGCGTCGTACGTCCACTTTTACTTCCCCTCGAATCCCCAGGCGATGGCGGCGCTATTTTTGCCATGAGCCCGCTCCTATGACTGACCACACCTTCACCGACCACGAACGCGCTGCCGTTTACCGCGCCATCGCCGAGCGTCGCGACATGCGCCACTTTTGCGGTGGCTCGGTCGCGCCGGAGTTGCTGGCTCGCCTGCTCGAAGCCGCGCACCATGCGCCGAGCGTTGGTTTGATGCAGCCGTGGCGCTTCCTGCGCATCACCGACCCGGCATTGCGCGGGCAGATTCAGGCGCAGGTGGAGGAGGAGCGCATTCGCACTGCCGAAGCCTTGGGCGAGCGGTCTGACGATTTCATGAAGCTGAAGGTCGAGGGCATCAGCGACTGCGCCGAGGTATTGGTCGCCGCGTTGATGGACGATCGCGACAAGCACATCTTCGGCCGCCGCACCTTACCGGAAATGGACATGGCTTCACTGTCGTGCGCGATCCAGAACCTCTGGCTGGCGGCGCGTGCCGAAGGCCTCGGCATGGGCTGGGTATCGTTGTTCGATCCCCAGGCCCTGGCCGATTTGCTGAAGATGCCAACCGGTTCAAAACCCCTGGCGATTCTGTGCCTGGGCCCGGTCAAGGAATTCTACCCGGCGCCAATGCTGGTGCTGGAGGGCTGGGCGCAGCCACGTGCGCTGCAAGCGCTGGTCTACGAGAACACATGGGGAGTGATTGCATGAGTGTGGCGTTATTGAGCGTCGCCGGGGTCGCGCTGGACGCGTTGCTCGGCGAGCCAAAACGAAACCACCCGCTGGTGGCGTTCGGCCGTTTTGCCGAGCGCATCGAACAGCGCCTGAACGCCGCCGGCCGAGGCTGGCGCAGCCATGGCGTGACCGCATGGTTCATCGCCGTGGTCCCGCTGACGCTGATCGCGACCTTACTCAGCTGGCTGCCGTTGATTGGCTGGCTGGTGGAAGTGTTGGCGCTGTACTGCGCTTTGGGTCTGCGCAGTCTGGGTGAGCACGTCGAGCCTGTCGCCCAGGCGCTGCGCAGCGATAATCTGGACGAAGCGCGTCGGCGGGTCGGCTATCTGGTCAGTCGCCAGACGTCGGAGCTGGACAGCACCGAAGTGGCCCGCGCGGCCACTGAATCGGTGCTGGAGAACGGCAGCGACGCGGTGTTCGCGGCGATCTTCTGGTTCGTCGTGCTGGGCGCGCCGGGCGTCGTGCTCTACCGCCTGAGCAACACCCTCGACGCCATGTGGGGCTATCGTAACGAGCGCTTCGAACGCTTCGGCTGGGCGGCGGCAAAAATCGACGACCTGCTCAACTACATTCCGGCCCGCCTGGTGGCCTTGACCTACGCGCTGCTGGGCAACACCCGACTGGCCCTGCGCTGCTGGCGCACCCAGGCACCGAAGTGGGACAGCCCCAATGCAGGCCCTGTGATGGCCGCGGGCGCCGGTGCGCTGGGCGTCGAACTGGGTGGCCCGGCGATTTATCACGGCGAGCTGCATGAGCGTGCGACGCTGGGCGAAGGCGTGCCAGCGGACGCGGACGCCATTGATCGCGGCTGGCAACTGGTGCAGCGCGGCGTGTGGCTGTGGTTGCTGATCTTGTGTCTGGGGACAGAATTCTATGCTTGAACACGGCGGCCGGTTGCGTGGCGCAGTCCTGAAGTACGGCATCGATGAGGCGGACTGGCTCGACCTGTCCAGCGGGATTTCACCGTGGTCGTGGCCGATCCCGGCGATTCCTGATGCGGCGTGGGCGCGCCTGCCGGAGACCGATGACGGCCTGGAAGCCGCCGCCCGCCGCTATTACGGTGCCACGGACGTGCTGCCGGTGGCCGGTTCCCAGGCGGCGATTCAAGCGCTGCCAAGTCTGCGTCAGGCGGGCAAGGTCGGCGTGTTGTCGCCGTGCTATGCCGAACACGCGGAGGCCTGGCGCAGTACCGGCTTTCTGGTGCGCGAGGTGCTGGAGCATGAAGTCGAACGTTTTATCGATCAGCTTGACGTGCTCGTGGTGGTCAACCCCAACAACCCCACCGGCCTGAGCCTTGCGCCCGAACGCCTGCTGGAGTGGCATACCCGGCTGGCCCAGCGTGGCGGTTGGCTGGTGGTGGACGAAGCGTTCATGGACAACACGCCGGAGCTGAGCCTGGCGGCTTACACCCAGCGCGCGGGGCTGATCGTGCTGCGCTCGTTCGGCAAGTTTTTTGGGCTGGCCGGTGTGCGCCTGGGCTTCGTGCTGGCGGAGCCGCGCTTTCTCAAAGTCATGGCGCGGCAGATCGGGCCCTGGTCGGTCAGCGGGCCGACGCGCATTCTCGGTCAGGCCTGTCTCAACGACGTGGCCGGGCATCAACGTCAGCGCCAGCGCACTGAACAGGCCAGTCAGCGTCTGGTCGATGTGCTCACTCGCCACGGTTTCGCGCCCAAGGGCGGATGCGCGCTGTTCCAGTGGCTGATCACGCCGCTGGCGGAAGAACTTCACGCATTCTGCGCACAGCGGGGCATCCTGCTGCGGATCTTTACTCACAACAGCAGCCTGCGTTTCGGCCTCCCCCGCGAAGAAGCCGACTGGCAGCGTCTGGAACAGGCGCTGAGCGAATTCTCCCGGGAGCGCCCATGAACATCGGCAAAACCCTGATGGTTCAGGGCACCACGTCCGACGCTGGCAAAAGCACCCTGGTGACGGCGCTGTGCCGCTGGCTGACCCGCCAGGGCGTGCGCACCGTGCCGTTCAAGCCGCAGAACATGGCGCTGAACAGCGCGGTGACCGCCGACGGCGGCGAGATCGGCCGCGCCCAGGCCGTGCAAGCCCAGGCCTGTGGCCTTGAGCCGCACACCGACATGAACCCGGTGCTGCTAAAGCCCAACAGCGACACCGGCGCGCAAGTGATCATTCACGGGCGCGCCGTGACCACCATGAACGCCGTCGCGTACCACGATTACAAAGCCATCGCCATGCAAGCGGTACTGGCCTCGCACCGCCGCCTCAGCGAAGGCTGGCCGGTGGTCATGGTGGAAGGCGCCGGATCGCCGGCCGAGATCAACCTGCGCGCCGGTGACATCGCCAACATGGGCTTTGCCGAAGCGGTGGATTGCCCGGTGCTGCTGGTGGCGGACATCAATCGCGGCGGGGTTTTTGCCCATCTGGTCGGCACGCTGGAGTTGCTTTCGCCCAGCGAGCAGGCGCGGGTCAAAGGCTTCATCATCAATCGCTTTCGCGGCGACATCGCCCTGTTGCAGCCCGGTCTCGACTGGCTTGAACAGCGCACCGGCAAACCAGTGGTCGGCGTGCTGCCCTACGTGATGGACCTGCATCTTGAGGCCGAGGACGGTCTCGATCAGCGTCAGACCGACAAGGCCGAGCAGGTGCTCAACGTCATCGTGCCGGTCTTGCCGCGCATCAGTAATCACACCGACTTCGACCCGCTGCGCCTCCACCCTCAGGTCAATCTGCAATTCGTCGGGCCGGGGCAGGCGATTCCTGGCGCTGATCTGATCATCCTGCCCGGCTCGAAAAGCGTGCGCAGCGATCTCGCCTATCTGCGCGCCAATGGCTGGGACACCGCCATCAGCCGCCACCTGCGTTACGGCGGCAAAGTGCTGGGCATCTGCGGTGGCCTGCAAATGCTTGGCGAGCAATTGCATGACCCGCTGGGGCTGGAAGGCGCGGCCGGTTCAAGCCCGGGCCTGGGGTTGTTGGCCCTGAGCACGGTGCTGGAAGAAGAAAAACAACTGCGCAACGTCAGCGGTCGCCTGACCCTCGAAGACGCCGACGTCAGCGGCTATGAGATTCATGCGGGCGTGACCACCGGCGCGGCGCTGGAACGTCCACTGGTCCAGCTCGCCGACGGTCGCTGCGATGGCGCGCGCAGCCCGGACGGCCAAGTGCTCGGCACGTACCTGCACGGACTGTTCGAGAATCCTGCGTCGAGTAGCGCTTTGCTGAGATGGGCCGGGCTGCAGAATGTGCAGTCGGTCGATTACCACGCCCTGCGCGAGCGCGACATCGAACGCCTGGCCGATCTGGTCGAAACCCACCTGGACGGCACATTGCTGCGTGAACTCTGCGGCCTGGAGCAACCCTGATGCTGCAATTGATCCTCGGCGGTGCGCGCTCCGGCAAAAGTCGGCTGGCCGAAAAGCTCGCCAGCGCCAGCGGCCTCGACGTCATCTATATCGCCACCAGTCAGCCGCTGGATGGCGAAATGAACCAGCGCGTCGCCTTGCACCGCCAGCGTCGGCCGGCTGAATGGGGACTGATCGAAGAACCCGTCGAGCTGGCCCGCGTGCTCCGGGAAAACGCCGGGGAGGGCCGCTGCCTGTTGGTGGATTGCCTGACCCTGTGGCTGACCAATCTGTTGATGCTCGACGATCCGCAGCGCCTGGCACAGGCGCGCGATGCTTTGCTCGATGGCCTGGCTGAACTGCCGGGCGAAATCATTTTTGTCAGCAACGAAACCGGGCTGGGCGTCGTGCCCCTCGGTGAGCTGACCCGTCGGTATGTCGATGAAGCCGGCTGGCTGCATCAGGCGCTGGCCGAACGTTGCCATCGCGTGGTGTTCACCGTCGCCGGACTGCCCATGACCCTGAAAGGACCCGCACTATGAGTAACGCCTGGTGGCTCGCGCCTGCCCGAGAAGTCGATCGCGCCAGCCGCGAAGAAGCGTTGGCCCGTCAGCAGCAGTTGACCAAACCCACCGGCTCTTTGGGTCGGCTGGAAGACGTCGCGGTGCAACTGGCCGGCCTGCAGGGTCGCCTGAAACCGAAGGTCGATGAGGTCTGGATCGCGATTTTTGCCGGTGACCATGGCGTCGTCGCGGAAGGGGTTTCGGCTTACCCGCAGGCGGTGACCGGGCAGATGCTGCACAACTTCATCATGGGCGGCGCGGCCATCAGCGTGCTGGCCCGACAACTGTCCGCGCAGCTGGACGTGGTCGATCTGGGCACGGTTGCGCCGCTGGACCTGCCGGGCGTGCGTCACCTCAATCTCGGCCTTGGCACCGCGAATTTTGCCCAGGGCCCGGCCATGAGTGAGGCCCAACTGCACGCTGCGCTCGAAGGCGGTCGCGACAGCGTGTTGCGCGCCAAGGCAGCGGGCGCCGAGCTGTTCATCGGCGGCGAAATGGGCATCGGCAACACCACCGTCGCCAGCGCGCTGGCGTGCGCGTTGCTCGATTGCCCCGCCGCCTCGCTGGTCGGCCCCGGCACCGGTCTGGATGCCGAAGGCGTGAGCCACAAGGCCCAAGTGATCGAGCGGGCCCTGCGGCTGCATGCCGACGCCGTCGGTGACGCGCTGGCCAGTCTGCGCGCCCTCGGTGGTTTTGAAGTGGCGGCGCTGGTTGGCGCGTACCTGGCGTGCGCGCAGGAGGGCATTGCAGCGCTGGTCGACGGCTTTATCTGCTCCGTGGCGGCGCTGGTGGCGGTGCGCCTCAATCCTTCGTGCCGGGAGTGGCTGTTTTTCGGCCATCGTGGCGCCGAGCCGGGCCATCGCCTGGTGCTGGACGCGTTGCAGGCCGAGCCGTTGCTGGAACTGGGATTGCGTCTGGGCGAAGGCAGCGGCGCTGCGCTCGCGGTACCGTTGTTGCGTCTGGCCTGTGAGCTGCATAACGGCATGGCGACCTTCGCCGAAGCCGCCGTGGCAGACCGCCCGGCATGACGTTGCGTCTGGACCTGCTGCGCCATGGCGAAACCGAATTCGGCGGCGGCCTGCGCGGCAGCATCGACGACGCGCTGACCGACACCGGCTGGCAGCAGATGCGTGCGGCGGTGGGTGATCGCGCCCCCTGGGACCGCATCGTCAGCTCGCCGCTGCAGCGCTGCGCGCGTTTCGCCGACGAATTGGCTGAGCGCTTGGGCTTGCCCGTCGAACTGGCGCCCGATCTTCAGGAATTGCACTTCGGTGACTGGGAAGGCCAGAGCCCCGCGCAATTAATGGAAACCGATGCTGCCGGGTTGGGGCGGTTTTGGGAGGACCCGTACGGGTTTACGCCACCCAACGGCGAGCCGGTCCAGGCGTTTGCCACCCGCGTGTCGGCCGCTGTTGAGCGGTTGCAGCGGGCGTATGACGGACAGCGCGTTCTGCTGATCAGTCATGGCGGGGTGATGCGTCTGTTGTTGGCCCGCGCCCGCGGTCTGCCTCGGGAGCAATTGTTGCAGGTCACGGTGGCCCACGGCGGTATGTTCGGCCTCGTTGTGCAGGCCGACGGTGAGTTGACGGAGGTTTAAATGCTGCCGTTCTGGATCGCCTTGCAGTTCCTCAGCAGCCTGCCGGTTCGCCTGCCGGGCATGCCGACGCCCCAGGAGTCGGGGCGCTCGCTGCTGTTTTACCCGCTGGTGGGGTTGCTGTTCGGCGTGATGTTGATGGCGCTGAATCATCTGCTCGACGGCGCGCCGATGCTATTGCATGCCGCTTTGCTGCTGGCGGCGTGGGTGATGCTCAGCGGAGGGCTGCACCTGGACGGCCTGGCCGACAGCGCGGATGCCTGGCTCGGTGGTTTTGGCGACCGTGAACGCACGCTGACCATCATGAAAGATCCGCGAAGCGGCCCGATCGCGGTGGTCACGCTGGTGGTGGTGTTGCTGTTGAAGTTCAGCGCCGTGCTGGCGTTGATTGAAGCGCACACGGGCGTTGGCCTGCTGCTGGCCCCGGTGATCGGCCGCGCGGCCATGCTGGCGCTGTTTCTGGACACGCCGTATGTGCGCGCCGGCGGGCTGGGCCAGGCGCTGGCCGATCACCTGCCGCGCAAGACCGGGATGCGGGTGCTGGCGGCGGTGGCGGTGGTCTGCGTGCTGATCGGTGGCGGGGTGGCAGCGTGGGTATTGGTTATTGCAGCGTGCGGGTTCTTCTGGCTGCGCCGTGTGATGATGAAACGTCTGGGCGGTAGCACCGGCGACACCGCCGGCGCGATGCTCGAACTGCTGGAAACGTTGGTGCTGGTCACATTGGCGCTCATGTGCGATTGATGCAGCATCCTGCCTCTGACGTGCGGCGCAGGAGCGTGGCTTGTCCCGCGATCTGCCGGGAACCGGCAGCAAAATCCTGCGCTGCGGTTTGCCAGGCAATTCGCGTAAGCAGACTTGCTGCCGCTGCGCGCCAGATCGCGGGACAAACCACGCTCCTACAACCCGCTACGCTGGTTAATCGAGGACTTATCCATCGAGTTCCGGAACGGCCGGAGAGGTGTCATGCATAGCGTTGCGCTGGTGGTGTACCCGCAATTTCAGTCCCTTAGCCTGTCGGTCGGGTCCGTGCTGACCTGCGCGAACCTGATGCAGGGCGAGGCGGCGTACTCCTTTCATCTGGTGTCCGAGAGCGGCGGGGCGGTCATGTCGTCCGAAGGCTTCTCGGTCAACACCACGCCATTGCAGCCCGAGGGTTACGACACGATCATCGTCAGCGGCTACATGGACCTGCAATTGCCGACCCCCAGCCTGCTTGAGTTCGTGCGTACCGCGTCCGCTCAATCGCGGCGGGTGGCGTCGCTGTGCACGGGCGGTTTTGTGCTGGCCGAAGCGGGCCTGCTCGACGGCAAGCGCGCCACCATGCACTGGATTCATGCCCCCGAGTTTCGCAAGCGCTACCCGAACGTTCGCGTCGAAGACGACAAGCTGTTTACCGTGGACGGCCAGATCTGGACAGGTGCGGGCATGAGCGCTGGCCTCGACCTCGCGCTGGCGATGGTCGAGAACGACCTCGGCGCCGACATTGCCCGGCAGGTCGCGCGCAAGCTGGTGATCTATCAACGTCGCGGCAGCGAGCATTCCCAGTTGTCGACGCTGCTGGAGTTGGACCCCAAGTCCGACCGCGTGCAACTGGCGCTGGCCTATGCCCGCGAGAACCTCAAAAGCGATCTTTCAATAGACGCACTGGCGGCCATCGCCCGGTTGAGCCCTCGTCAGTTCAGCCGGGTGTTTCGCGAGGAAACCGGCCAGACCCCGGCAAAAGCCATCGAATGCCTGCGGGTGGAAGTGGCCCGGGCAATGATGGAAACCAGTCGGCACCCGATCGAAGTGGTCGCCCGGGAAACCGGCTTCGGCGATCGGGAAAGAATGCGCCAGGCGTTTCTGCGCAACTTCGGCGAACCGCCCCAAGCCATGCAGCGAGCCTTCACGGCGACCGACAAAGCCAGCTAACTCTCATGGCCGACTTTTCGTGGCGCGCTAGGCATTCGTCGCGCGGCGGAGTAGCGTAGCGGCAGCCCCACATTTCCTGCCCGCTCTTGAATGGACGTCGCCATGGCCTTTCGCTGGATTCACGCGCCTCTGCTATTGCTTGCCCTCAGTGGCGCCGCGGCGGCCGCCGATTGCCCGCCACTTCTGCAGGGGGACCTGCCCAAGCTGCGGGCGAAACAGGATATCGACCTGTGTAAACAGTTCGCCGGCAAGCCGATGCTCGTGGTCAATACCGCGAGCTTCTGTGGCTTCGCTCCGCAGTTCAAAGGGCTTGAAGCACTCAACCAGCGCTTCAAGGGCGAGGGGCTTGAAGTGCTCGGCGTGCCCTCGGACGATTTCCTGCAGGAATCCAAAGACGCTGCCGAAACCGCCAAGGTCTGCTACGTGAACTACGGCGTCACGTTCACCATGACCGAACCGCAGCCGGTGCGTGGCGCCGACGCCATCAACCTGTTCAAGGTCCTCGCCAGGCAAAGCAGCGCGCCAAGCTGGAACTTCTATAAATACGTGGTCGACCGCAAAGGCAACGTGGTTGCCAGCTTCTCCAGCAAGACGACACCGGACGATCCCGAGCTGATTTCAGCCATCGAGAAGGCCATCGCCTCCAAACCGTAAAAACTCGCTGACGCAAAGCAGACCGGTCACAACGAAAAACCCCGCAGCCATCGCTGGCTGCGGGGTTTTCTGTAGGGCGGACAGGTGATGTGCCTGTCCCGCCCACTGCATCAGAAGCGGTACGTCATGCCCACGCCGAAACCGTTGGCGCTGTTGTCGTACTTGGCGTTGTAGCTTTGACCCAGAGCGTTCGAGTCGGCGACCTTGACCTTCTCTTCCTGCAAGTAGGAGTAAGCCACATCGATGGTGATGTCGTCGGTCGGGCTGTAACCGGCGCCCAGGCTGAAGATCGTGCGATCGCCCGTCGGGATGCGCGGCGAGCGGTTCTCGTTGTTGGTCGGCGACTGGTCGAACGACAGGCCGGTACGCAACACCCACTGCTTGTTCAACTGATACGACGTACCCACGGCGTAAGCCCAGGTGTCGTGCCAGTTCTGCTCTTCGCTGATGGTGCCAACCAGTGTCTGAGTGGCGTCGCGGCGAGACACCGGCGTGATACCGGAGTTTTTAACGGTGATGTCTTCCAGGCGGCTCCAGCGTGTCCACGTTGCACCGGCGTACAGCTTCCAGGCGTCGTTCATTTTCTGAGTGACGGAGAAGTCGACGGTTTCCGGTGTATCGATGTTCAGCTTGGCGTCATAGCGACCGCCCGGCAGGATGGCCGAAGGCACGCCTGCGCCCGGGGTCACTTCGGTGTGGCCTTCGAGCTTGTAGGTCACTTTGGAGTGGTAGGTCAGGCCGACGCTGGTGGTGTCGGTGGCTTGCACCAGGATACCGGCGTTGAAACCGTAACCGACGTCATCACCCTTGACCTGCACGCGGCCGTCGCCGGTGCGGGCACCCAGCAGCGGGCTGACATTGAGTGCCGATTCCAGTGCACCGGAAATACGGTTGATGGTCGGACCGAAACCGATCGACACCTTGTCATTGAATGCGTAGCTGACGGTCGGCTGGAAGGTCACGACCTTGACGATGCTCTTGCTGCCGAAGTTGCGGCCCTGAAAGTTGTCTTCGTAGTCGGTGACCAGGCCGAATGGCGCGTAGACACCAAAGCCGAACGCCCAGTGTTCGTCGACCGGGTTCACGTAGAAGCCCATCGGCACGGCGATGAAAGGCACCATGTCGCCTTTGTTGGAACCGGTGCTGCGGCCGCTGGTGTCGGTGATGTCGGTGGAGGCATCGATCGCGGCAACCCCCACGGTCGCCTGCGCGCGCTTGAGGCGCGACATGCCGGCCGGGTTGCCGTACACGATGCTGGCGTCATCGACAGAGGAGGTACGGCCCGCAAAACCGGTCCCCATGCCGCTGATGCTTTGCTCGTTCAGGGCAAAACCGGATGCAAAAATCTGAGTGGAGGCAAGAGTGATGGCGAGACTGAGGCTGGATTTGATCATTGTTTTTTTCATTGTTAGAACTCCTTGTTGATCACCGCGCGGAAATTACCAATATTTCTGCCCACGCGCCATAGCCTGGATCAGCCGATTTAGAGCGGTTCTTGTAGGACAATCCTGAAAGTTCGCGGCTTTTTCGTTCGATACCAATCGGTCACGAAATGGCTGTCGAGGGCTGAAACAGCGGACTGACCCATGTTTGCCAGGCCGAGGTGAAATCCTGCAGCTGACCGCCGGGTTGAAATATCTCGCGCCACATTTGCGCCATGGCCAGAGAGTCATCTGCATCAGGAAGCGAAATATGGCTGGCTTCGACCATTAACCAGGCGATGGCAGTCGAGTAACGCAGGTTGACGGTCAGCTCCAGATCGGGCCCTGTCAGGAACGCATGCTGGCTGGCCAGGCCTCGAACAAGGCTGGCAAGGTCCGGATCGCGGGCGAGGTATTCGTCCCAAAGCCGGCGGTGCTGGGTGTCGGCAATGCTGTAAAGCCCGTGGCCGCGCGGGTTGTCCAGCTCGGCGCCTAGCGCGGACTGGCTGGCGGCGACGCCCAGCAGCAGGGATTCGGCGGCTCGATTGTGTCGGCCGAGGTAGATGAGCGTCGGGCGGATGACATAGCGACACAGTTCACTGGCGGCGATTCCCATAACACCCTCGGGGAGTTGATGAGTCGGCGGACCCTGGCGCTTGGCAGCAGGGATGGAGTGGGCCCACCGGCAGCGACCTGAGCCGCTGACTTGAAGTGTAGTGTGATATTTACGGTGTAAAGGTCTGTTTTAGCGGTAGTTCCCACGCAGCTTGAACAGGGTGACTGGCATTCATTACTGCATCTGTCGCTTTTTATGTAAGTAAAACAGATACAAAAAAGCCCCACCGTTATCGGGTGAGGCCTTGTCGATGCAGCGTTATTTGCCGACGGACGGTATCAGGCAACCAGGGCCTGACGCGTACGGTCGATCACAGCCTGCAGCGGAGCATCGCTGGAGTATTGATCCGGGTACAAACGCTCGCTATGGCGGGCGATACCGTGCTCGTTGACGATGGTGAAGCTGAAGCAGCCTTTGCGTGCTGCCATGATCAGGCAGTCCATTGGAGCAAAAGCGTTGGTCAGTGTACGAATAGCATTTTGAGTCTTGATATGAGTAGTCATGTTAGGGGTGTTTCCTGAATCGACACGCAATAAGAGGCGTGCAAAATAAAAACGTTCCAGTAAACGCGGACCGATGCTCGAATGTGAGTCAGGGGCAGGGCGCAGAACCTGTCTGGAACAAAAGCAGCCAGTTGAGCGCATTTGAAATGTGGCGCGGGGCTGACTGGTAGGTACTTAGGAGGGCAGGCAACACAACGCGAGCTAAGGTTCGATGCTCGAGGTGAAGATCCTGATCAATTTGCAGGCTGGTTGAGGAGAGCATGAATATTCTGCACACCCCTCCGTTGTGACGGCAGGTTGTGTGAGTTCATGTCTGGAAACCATCGAGGTGATCGATCCCTTTTTCCAATCCGTTCGCTCAGTTGGCGAACCGGGGTTGGGGGATTTGTTCGATCAGAATTGACTTTCAGCTTGGTACTAACGGCGGCGATGCTAATGGAATTGCACGGACAAGGCAAGTGCTGATTTGCAATCAAGCGAGAGTGTGGCGTAACGCGGGGCGAAAGAGATTACATCATATTGAGCGGAAAGGGTGGCCCCGTGCCTTATTCCGGCGAATTTTGAGCGGCTGCCATGGCTGTTGAAACAGGCTTATAAGCGGACGAAATCAACTTGTGCACATTGCGAAAGGTATCTGTCATGTCACTGTCACGTCGTCCGCTAACCGCTTGATTTAATGCAGCGAATTATTAAGTCAATGAAAACCATCGTTTTTTTACGCTGGTGAAAAAATCGTCAGTTTGAACGCAGGCCCCATTCTACGTGCGTTTGCGAGAGCTTAAGGTGTGTTGTCCACTGAGTTATCCACAGGTTCTGTGGATTGTCCCAAGCGTCGGCTCTATCACGCCGCTCTTGAAGCATCCGCTAGCGTTTTTGTCTTCGCCAGGCACAGTTTTACCCGGATCGGACGTCGAGCTCGCTTCTGCGCATAATGCTGTCTGCATGAACGTCGGAGTCTGGATTTATGGTGTTTGAGTTAACCAGCCTGTTGCTGGGTTTGGCGGTGGCTGCGGTGCCTTTGTTGGGGCTGGCGTGGCAGTTGCAGCGGCGTCTGGCGCACCGCGAGGCGGATGCCGCGTTGCTTGATGAGCGCTTGAGTAACGCGCAGATGGCGCAGGATGGGCTCAATGCGCAGCTCGACGCCAGCCGCGACGAGATCAGCGATCTCGCCCAGGCCAATGCGGTCAAGCAGGCGGACCTGGCAGCACTGCGCCGGGAAGTGGAGTTGCTGCGCCAACAGCATGAAGGCGCGCGCGAGGCCCAGGAAGACTGGGGCCGCGAACGGTCCTCCAGAGAGGCCGAGCTGCGCCGACTCGATGCCCAGTGCGCATCGCTTGGCGCCGAGCTGCGCGAACAGCAGGAAAGTCACCAGCAGCGCCTCACCGACCTGCAAGGCTCCCGCGATGAGCTGCGTGCCCAGTTCGCAGAGCTGGCCGGCAAGATTTTCGATGAGCGCGAGCAGCGCTTTGCCGAAACCAGTCAGCAGCAGTTGGGGCAGTTGCTCAACCCGCTGAAGGAACGCATCCAGTCGTTTGAAAAGCGCGTTGAAGAAAGTTACCAGAACGAAGCACGCGAACGCTTCTCTCTGAGCAAGGAGCTGGAGCGCTTGCAGCAGCTCAACCTGCGCCTGAGCGACGAAGCGAACAACCTGACCCGTGCGTTGAAGGGGCAGAAGACCCAGGGCAACTGGGGTGAACTGATTCTGGAACGGGTGCTCGAGCATGCCGGTCTTGAAAAGGGCCGCGAGTACCAGACCCAGGTCAGCCTGAAAGGCCCCGACGGCGAGCGCTTCCAACCCGACGTTCTGATCATGCTACCCGGCGACAAGCAGGTCGTTGTCGACGCGAAGGTCAGCCTGACTGCCTATCAGCAGTACGTGTCGGCTGACGATGAAGTGATTTCCCAAGCGGCGCTGAAGCAGCACGTGCTGTCCCTGCGCAATCACGTCAAAGGCCTCTCCGGCAAGGACTACAAACGCCTTGAGGGGCTCCACAGTCTCGATTTCGTTTTGCTGTTCGTGCCGATCGAAGCGGCGTTTTCTGCAGCGTTGCAGGCCGAGCCGAATATGTTTCAGGAGGCGTTCGATCGCAACATCGTCATCGTCAGCCCGACCACGCTGCTGGCAACGCTGCGGGTCATCGACAGCCTGTGGAAGCAGGAGCGGCAAAGCCAGAATGCTCGGGAGATCGCCGAGCGGGCAGGGTGGCTCTACGACAAATTCGTGCTGTTCATCCAGGACCTGGACGAAGTCGGCAACCGCCTTCAGCAGTTGGACAAGGCCTACGGCGCCGCGCGCAACAAGCTCGTCGAGGGGCGCGGCAATCTGGTCAGCCGTAGCGAACAGCTCAAGCTGCTGGGGGCGCGCGCCAGCAAGAGCCTGCCGGCGGATCTGCTGGAACGGGCGATGACTGACCCTGATGGACTGGCTCAGTTGCCGGAGTGATCCGGGGCTGTTTCTTACGAGGATGCGATAGCACGCGGGCTTATAAGTTGGAACAAAGCTCGCGGTGATCGTATACACATTTTCCCTCTCCCTTTTGCCCGTCTGCTGCCCGATAAAAATGCACCGACATTGATCACGATGCACTGCCAGCAAACGCGGCGTCTGCAGTCCCCCGTATTCAAATCTAAAATTCCGGCGTCTTCGGTTGCTGGATACCCGCTGTTTTGGCGCCTTGCCAGCGGTTTGGGTCGGTCATGGCACGCATTCTGCCTCTCGCTTCGTATACAACCCACACTCGCTCCCGTACGCAGTGTGTGAACGTGTGCTGTCGGGAGCCGGTTCGTCCTTAAAGGGAGAAATGCGATGACCGAGCCATTGCCGAAGGGCTACAGCCCCCGCCTGTACAACGAGGATCTGGGCCCCGTGCCGCAGAAATGGACCTGGTACAACATTTTCGCGTTCTGGATGAGTGACGTGCACAGCGTCGGCGGCTACGTCTTCGCCGCCAGCCTGTTCGCCCTTGGGCTGGCGAGCTGGCAGGTGCTGATCGCGCTGCTGTTGGGCATCTGCATTATTCAGGTGATCGCCAACCTGCTGGCCAGGCCGAGTCAGCAGGCGGCCGTGCCGTATCCGGTGATCTGCCGTCTCGCCTTCGGCGTGTTCGGTGCGAATATTCCTGCGGTCATTCGCGGCCTGATCGCGGTGGCGTGGTACGGGGTGCAGACGTATCTGGCCTCAAGCGCGCTGATCATCGTGGTGCTGCGCTTCTTCCCACAAATGTCGGTCTACGCAGAGCCGCAGTTTGCGGGTTTGTCTTACCTCGGTTGGTTCGGCTTCCTCGCGCTCTGGGTGGTACAGGCTGCAGTGTTCTGGACCGGGATGGACTCGATCCGGCGCTTCATCGACTGGGCGGGCCCTGTGGTCTACGCCGTGATGTTCATCCTGGCGGGCTGGATTGTGTGGAAGGCGGGCTGGGCCAACATCAGCTTTACCCTCTCCGAGAAATCGCTGACCGGCTGGGAGGCGGTTTCCCAAGTGATCATGGCGACCGCGCTGGTGGTGTCCTACTTCTCCGGGCCTACCCTCAACTTTGGCGACTTCAGCCGCTACTGCCGGAGCATGTCCGAAGTGCGTCGCGGCAATTTCTGGGGCCTGCCGATCAACTTTCTGGCCTTCTCGCTAGTCACCGTCGTGATCGTTTCGGGGACGTTGCCGGTGTTCGGCGAGATGCTGCATGACCCGATCGCCACCGTAGCGCGCATCGACAATGACGTCGCTGTACTGCTCGGCGCATTTGCCTTCGTAACCGCGACGATCGGCATCAACATCGTCGCCAACTTCGTGTCGCCGGCGTTCGACTTCGTCAACGTCGCCCCCAGCAAGATCAGCTGGCGAGCAGGCGGGATGATCGCGGCGGTGGCGTCCATCTTCATCACGCCCTGGAATCTGTTCAATAACCCTGCCGTCATCCATTACACGCTGGACATGCTGGCAGCATTCATCGGACCGTTGTTCGGCATCTTGCTGGTGGACTATTACGTGATCAAAAAACAGCAGATCGACGTCGACGCGCTATTCAATGATGGGCCGACCGGGCGCTACTGGTACACCGGCGGGGTGAACTACACGGCGGTCAAGGCGCTGCTCCTCGCGACAGTGGCGGGCATTGCAATCACCTTCATCCCGGCGTTGCAGCCGATGGCCAACTTTGCATGGTTTACAGGATGTTTCCTCGGTGGCGGGCTGTTCTATCTGTTCGCCAGACGCCGTCAGGCCCACGAATGCGCGGCGTTGACGCCCGTGGTAGCAGGTTGACGGCCCTGCCGTTTGTCGCGTGAAGTCTTCGGATGTGCGATTTGCAGTGTCACAACGTCATGTAAGGCAAAAAAATCCTGCCGCGACACTCGGTAGCAGGCGTAAAGTGCGCCTTAGCACTATGATCTGCTCTAAGCAGTTCGGACGTTGGCTGCCGAGTATTTCCCTGAAGGGGGCGTTATATGAACAGCAAATTGCAAGAATGGCTTCACGATGTAGGCGTCGCGCTCGGGTTGATCGAAAAGCCAAAGCTGCAACCCATTCCCGTGCGCAGCAATGATGATGAGCGTCGTCGGCCACGGCGCTGAGTGCTTTCGCCAGACGCGTTAAAAGCGGCGCTATCGCCCGATAGCCCGCTCCGTTTTCCCCGACCGTTCGGTCAACTTCCCAGTTCGCCTCAGCTACTTTTCTGAATCGATCCCATTTGCGGCTCAGTGGTGAGTTCTGCGTTTCTTCTCGACGAGAATCAGGTCAACCAGACCCTGCAGCGTCAGTTGGCCATAAGGTGAATGTGCTGACATACCTGCTATATCGGCTTTGATCTGGTTGGGAAGGACGATGCCAAAGTCGCTCTGCAGAACCGAAAAAAACTCTTTGAAGTCGGCTTCATCCAGTTCCAGCGCATTCAGCATGACGTCGTCTTCTTCCTGAATCAGGGTTTTGTCGACCAGAATCTTCCCGATCGTGTCGATCACATGCTGTCTGACATCGTCACGCTTCATGGCAGGCCTCTGCTTTGATTTAAGTGGTAATCACCCCAACATCAAAATACAGAGGGTTGTGGCAGGAACGCCCAATGAGCAACCACCCTGAAAAACCTGCGCTGCGATGCACAACGCCGGCGGTCTCGGATTAAGGCTAGCCCAAGTTTGCGTGACAGGAATGAGCCGTCTGTGCGGATTTTTTGTAACAGCGTTCAACCACTCAGTGGCGATGGTTGCTCAGCGCGAAAATGTTAGGACCGGCTTTAGCCGGGAAGCGTCAGTCGTTACACCGCTAAGATCGAGGGTGCCCGGACGGGCCTGTTCCCGGCTGAAGCTGGTCCTACGATACGCGCACATTGTGGGACCGGCTTTAGCCGGGAAGCGTCAGGCGTCACACCGCAAAAATTGAGGGTGCCCGGACGGGCCTCTTCCCGGCTGAAGCCGGTCCTACGATACGCGCACATTGTGGGACCGGCTTTAGCCGGGAAAGCGTCAGTCGTTACACCGCAAATCGGGACCGCGCGCACTGGCCTCTTCCCGGCTAAAGCCGGTCCTACTAAGGGCGGTCAGCGGTGTGCCACGCCCGGCAGCACACAGAGCATTTCGTAGAGCAGGTTCGCGCCCAGCAACGAGGTGTTGCCGGTGGTGTCATACGGCGGCGAGACTTCAACAAGGTCGCAGCCAATCAAATCAAGCCCCTGGCACCCACGAATGATCTCGATCGCCTGAATCGTCGTCAGCCCGCCGATCTCTGGTGTGCCTGTGCCAGGTGCCCAGGCCGGGTCGATGCCGTCGATGTCGAAACTCAGGTACACCGGACCGCCCACCACCTTCTCGCGCACTTCGGCCATCAGCGGCGCCAGCGACTTGTGCCAGCATTCCTCGGCCTGGACCACCCGGAAACCCTGCTTGCGGCTCCAGTTGAAGTCCTCGGCGGTATAACCCTGGGCGCGCAAACCGATCTGCACCACGCGATCGCAATCCAGCAGACCTTCCTCCACCGCACGGCGAAAGGTAGTGCCGTGGGCAATCTTCTCGCCGAACATGTGATCGTTGACGTCCGCATGGGCGTCGATGTGCACCAACCCGACCTTGCCGTGTTTCTTCTTCATGGCGCGCAGGATCGGCAGCGTGATGGTGTGATCGCCGCCGAGGGTCAGCGGGATGATGTCGTGCTCGAGGAAGCCGTCGTAGGCCTCTTCAATGATGCGCACGGCATCCAGCAGATTGAACGTGTTGATCGCTACATCGCCGATGTCCGCCACTGACAGCGAATCGAAAGGGGCGGCGCCGGTGGCCATGTTGTAGGGGCGAATCATGACCGATTCGGCGCGGATTTCCCGCGGGCCAAAACGGGTGCCGGCGCGCAGGGACGTGCCGATGTCCAGCGGCACGCCAACGAAGGCGGCATCCAGACCGGCCGCCGTTTGCAGGTGCGGCAGGCGCATCATGGTGGCGATGCCGGCGAAGCGCGGCATTTCGTTGCCGCCCAGTGGTTGATGGAAAATCTTGTCCACGGGAATGCCTCATCGGTGGTAATCAAAAGGGGCGGAAGCGGGCTTCCGGCATGGCCCCGATTCTGTTGACCGGGCCTGCCGTGAACAATCGGCCACGCGAAATACTTAGTTCAGATATTCCTGAAGTATCGGGTAAGCTGCCGGCAAACCCACCCTGGAATGACCATGCCCAGCGCGCTCCCCGACCTCAAATTGCTGCGCATCTTCGCCTGCGTCGTGCGCCATCAGGGCTTTGCCAGCGCCCAGCAAGAACTCAATCTGTCGACGTCGGCGATCAGCACCTACATGAGCCAGCTCGAAGCCGCGTTGGGCATCGTGCTGTGTCATCGCGGGCGCGGCGGCTTCAGCCTGACCAGCAAGGGGGAGCTGTTTCATCAGGAAACCCTGCGCCTGCTCGGCGAGCTGGAAGGCTTCGAACTCTACGCCGCTGCGCTCAAGGGCGAGCTGCGCGGTACGCTCAACCTCGGTGTGCTGGACTCGACGGTCAGTGATCGCGCCTTGCCATTTGCGGAAGTAATCGGCGCTTACAGTGCGGAGCATCCGGCCGTGCATTTGCACCTCGCCGTGATGAGTCCTTATGAACTGCAACTGGGCGTGCTGGACAACCGGCTGGACCTGGCGATCGGATCGTTCTCCACCCGCATGAACGGCCTGCTCTATCAGCCGCTGTACCGCGAGCAGCACTGGCTGTACTGCAGCAATCGCCACGCGCTGTATGCCGAACGGCGTATTCCAGAACCGGTCATCACCCAACAACGTATGGTCGGACGCGGCTATTGGAGCCAGGCCGAACTCGCCCGTCACGGTTTCAAGCACAGCGCCGCGACCGTCGAGAGTATGGAAGCGCAGCTGATTCTGGTGCTGTCCGGCGCCTACATCGGTTATTTGCCTGAACATTACGCGCAGTCGTGGGTGGATTCCGGGCACTTGCGCGTCTTGCTGCCGGCGACCTTTGGCTATCAGGCGCCGTTTTCGATGATCCTGCGCCGCGGGCGCAGCCGTGAGCCGCTGATTCAGACCTTTCGCGATCTGCTGAAAGCGCAGCTCAATCCACTGTAGGAAACCGACGATGTCCCGTGCCCGCTGCGAACGCTGCCTGCGTCCCACCGATCATTGCCTGTGTGCGCTGATTCCCGCACTGGGCAGTCGGACGCGTGTGTTGATCCTGCAGCATCCCAGCGAAGTCAATCACGCGCTCAACACGGCGCGCCTCGCGGCCCTTGGCCTGGAGAATGCGGAGTTGCACGTGGGGGAGGTGTTCGAGGATCTGGCGCAGTGGCTAAGCCGGCCCGGTTACCGGGCGTGTTTGCTGTTTCCGGGAGAGAAGGCCGTTGCGCTGACAGCCTGCAGTTGCGACGACGTGCCGCTGCTGCTCGTCGTACCCGATGGCACCTGGCGCAAGGCGCGCAAGTTGCTGCACCTCAATCCCTCGCTGGCGGCGTTGCCCAGGGTCGTGCTGACGAACGCGCCGCCGTCACGCTATCGGCTCCGCAAAGCGCCAGGTCCCGATGCGTTGTCGACACTGGAGGCCATCGCCCATGCGCTGCACACGCTGGAGCCGGAGGCGTCATTCGACGGCTTGTTGCGTCCATTCGATGCGCTGATCGACGGGCAGATCGCAGCAATGGGCGAGGAAACCTTTCGCCGCAATCATTCCTAAAGGCGGTTTAAATCAGCCGTTCAGCGAGGAGGGCATGCCCGATTGATAAGGGCTGGCCGCCTGCATGCGACGGATATAGGCCTCGGTTTCCCGTGCGGCGTCTTCCTTGCTCATGAACGGGCCTTCCAGGGTATTTTCCCGGGTGCTGAAGAAATACAGCCCATTGACACGGGAAACGCGGTCGCTGCGAAAACGCACGGTGGGGGCTGGATCTTGTTCACGCTTGCTTAACATGGCCTTCTCCGGGCTTTGAGTCGGTACGCGAGTGATCTGGATAGGCGACAAGGCGTCGCGGTGGTGTAAGTCAGAGCATTTGAATAGTAGCGTTCTTAACGGTTCCATCAACTTGCAAGCCCGCACCTCATTCCTGGCAGTGCGGGCGTCAGATCTCAGCGCTTCCCCAGCGCCTCGGCCTGGCGAATCCACTGCTGACGCTGCTCTTCGGTGGAGGTGCGCACCGGCGAGAACTCCGTCAGACGTGTGGTCTTGATCCCACAGAATTCAAGGATCGTTCTGACCATCTGCCGATGGGCCGGGGCTTTGAATACCCAGCGGAAATAGCGCGACGGGGTGTCCATCGTCACCAGCAACTCCGCTGTCCGGCCCTTCAGCAGTTCATTGGAAGGGTGGTGCCTGCCATGGGCCTTGAAGGCAAAACCGGGCATGAACACCCGGTCGAAGAATCCACCGAGCAGGCTCGGCAAACCGCCCCACCAGACGGGATACACGAACACCAGATGCTGCGCCCAGTGCACCTCGCGCTGGGCTTCAAGCAGATCGTGTTCCAGCGTCTGGGCGGATTCGTAGCCACCGCGCAGCACCGGGTCGAAATCCATTTCATCAAGCTTGAGCACCCGCACCACATGACCTTTGCTGCGCGCGCCCTGGGCATACGCCTCACCCAGCGCGTGGCCGAGGCTGATGCTTTTTGGCGTGCCGATGATCATCAGAATGCGTTTGCCGTAGCCTTCCAGTGGCGTCGCGCCGCTGATGGGTTCAGCCATTGCTGCCGGCCTCGAGCATTTTTTCCGGGCGCACCCAGGCGTCGAACTCGGCGTCGGTGAGGAAACCCAGTTGCAGCGCCGCTTCGCGCAGGGTCAGGCCTTCGCTGTAGGCTTTCTTGGCGATCTGCGCCGATTTGTCGTAGCCGATGTGCGGGTTCAGCGCGGTCACCAGCATCAGGCCGCGTTCCAGATGCTCGGCCATCTTGGCGGCATCCGGCTCCATGCCGGCAATGCAGTGCTCGTTGAAGTTGCGGCAGCCATCGCCCAGCAATCGGATCGATTGCAGCAGGTTGTGGATGATCACCGGCTTGAACACGTTCAGTTGCAGGTGGCCCTGACTGGCGGCGAAGGTGATCGTGGTGTCGTTGCCCATGACCTGACAGGCCAGCATTGACAGCGCTTCGCACTGGGTCGGGTTGACCTTGCCCGGCATGATCGAGCTGCCCGGTTCGTTGGCCGGCAACCTGACTTCAGCCAGGCCGGCGCGAGGGCCGGAACCGAGCAGGCGCAGGTCGTTGGCGATCTTCATCAGGGTCACGGCGAGGGTTTTCAGCGCGCCGGACAGCGCGGTCAGCGGCTCATGGCCGGCCAGCGCGGCAAACTTGTTCGGCGCGGTGACGAAGGGCAGGCCGGACAGCGCAGCCAGTTCGGCGGCCACCGCTTCGGCGAATCCGTGGGGCGAGTTCAGACCGGTGCCGACGGCAGTACCGCCCTGGGCCAGCTCACACACGGCCGGCAGTGCGGCGCGAATGCTTTTTTCGGCGTAATCGAGCTGAGCGACGTACGCCGAGAGCTCCTGACCGAAAGTGATCGGCGTGGCGTCCATCATGTGCGTACGGCCGGTTTTCACCAGCTTCATGTGGCGCGAGGACTGCTCGGCAAGGCCGCTGGACAGTTCGGCGATCGCCGGCAGCAGTTGCTCTTTCACCGCTTGCACGGCGGCAATATGCATGGCGGTGGGGAAGCAGTCGTTGGAGCTTTGCGAGCGATTGACGTGATCGTTGGGGTGAACCGGCGACTTGCCGCCGCGAACTCCACCCGCCAGTTCGTTGGCACGGCCGGCGATGACTTCGTTGACGTTCATGTTGCTTTGCGTGCCGCTGCCGGTCTGCCAGACCACCAGGGGAAACTGGTCGTCGAGCTGACCTTGCAGCACCTCGTCGGCGGACTGCTCGATCAGGTTGGCGATGTCAGTGGGCAAGTCGCCGTTGCGGTTGTTGACCCGCGCGGCGGCTTTTTTGATCAGCGCCAGCGCGTGCAATACCGGCAGGGGCATGCGCTCCTGGCCAATGGCGAAATTGATCAGAGAGCGTTGCGTCTGCGCCCCCCAGTAAGCGTCTTCGGGGACTTCGATCGGACCTATGCTGTCGGTTTCGGTACGGCTCACTGGACTCTCTCCTTAAGATCGATTTGCGCAGTTTAGTAACCGGGGGAGCCGGTGGGGTTCCCCGTGGCTGCTGTGCGGTCGGAACAGGTGCGGACAGTGTGCGACAAAAGGCCCGGGCCGGTCGCCCTAAACCTTCGTATGGGCGAGTGCGTCACGTCCCCGGGACAACCGCTCGTAGGGTCGGGGGTTGAGGGAAATGCGCAAAGGGGCGCAGAATGGCCGGCCTTGGGGTTCTGCCTCGCCTGCTAGATAAGGAAACTCGATGACCCGTCTTCGTGCCATTTGTGCTGCGGTTGCTCTGGTATGTGCCAGCGGCCAGGTTCTTGCCGACACCGCCAGCCATGAAGCCAGTGCTGTAGCGTTCCTCAAACTGGCTCACGCCGATCAACTGGGTGCGCCGGTCTACATGCAAGTCCAGCAGATGTTCGCTCAGCGTTTCGCTGAAACCAAAGCGCCTGCGTCCAAGCAAGCCACGCTCGAAACCTATCAGGGCAAAGCCAATGCCGCGCTGGATCAGGTGATCAGCTGGCCAAAACTGCAGCCTGACATGGTCAAGCTGTACACCTCCAACTTCACTGAAAGCGAGCTGAAAGACCTGGTTGCCTTCTACCAGTCGCCACTGGGCCAGAAAGTCCAGGCCAAGATGCCGCAGATCAGCCAGCAGTCGTTCCAGCTGACCCAGAGCAAACTGGAAAGCGCGGTGCCTGTGGTCAACAAGCTGCTCGCCGACATGACCAAGGAACTGACCCCGGCCGGCGCCAAGCCTGCTGCACCGGCCGCTCCTGCCAAAAAGCCATAAGCGAAGCCTGACATGAGCATGCAACAGCGAATCGAATCCGCGTTGACGGTCTTTCAGCCCGAGTACCTTCAGGTGCTCAACGAAAGCCACATGCACAGTCGCGGCACGGACACTCACTACAAGGCGGTGGTGGTCAGCGAGCACTTCGCTGGCCTCAACGCGGTCAAGCGTCACCAGAAGGTCTACGGCCTGCTCGGTGGCCTGATGGGTGAGTTCCACGCTTTGGCACTGCACACCTACACCCCGGAAGAATGGGCGAAGCTCGGCGCTGCGCCGTCTTCCCCGACCTGTGCGGGTGGGCACGACTGACGTGCGACCTTTGTAGGAGCGCGCTTGCCCACGAATGCGATTTGTCTGGGACATCTCGATGTCTGACACTCCGTGATCGCGGGCAAGCGCGCTCCTACAGGTTGGTTGTAACTGCTAACTGCTTGATGATCCCACCTCATCCCCGCTGATCACCACCCTGCCTGCCCGCCGTCGATTCTTGATAGAATCCGCGCCGCGCTGCCCGGTCGGCGCGCGTTCATCTGAATCATTCACCCGGTAGGCCCTTTGCGAGGGTCACCACCTGGAGACGCCACATGACCCAACCCGCACCCATCGTCGTCGCGGCGCTGTACAAATTCGTCACCCTTTCCGATTACGTCGCACTGCGCGAGCCACTGCTGCAGGCGATGGTTGACAACGGCATCAAAGGCACCTTGCTGATCGCTGAAGAAGGCATCAACGGCACGGTCTCCGGCAGCCGCGAGGGCATCGACGGCTTGATGGCCTGGTTGAAGAAAGACCCGCGCATGGTCGATATCGATCACAAGGAATCGTACTGCGACGACCAGCCGTTCTATCGAACCAAGGTCAAACTCAAGAAAGAGATCGTGACCTTGGGCGTGCCGGGCGTTGACCCGAACAAGGCCGTTGGCACCTACGTCGACCCCAAGGACTGGAACGCGCTGATCGCCGACCCCGAAGTGCTGCTGATCGACACGCGCAACGATTACGAGGTGTCGATCGGCACTTTCGAAGGCGCGATTGATCCCAAGACCACTTCATTCCGTGAGTTTCCGGACTACATCAAAGCCCATTTCGATCCGGCGAAGCACAAGAAGGTCGCGATGTTCTGCACCGGCGGCATTCGCTGTGAGAAGGCATCCAGCTACATGCTCGGTGAAGGGTTCGAAGAGGTCTATCACCTCAAGGGCGGCATTCTCAAATACCTGGAAGAAGTGCCCCAGGAAGAAACCCGCTGGCAGGGCGACTGCTTCGTGTTCGACAATCGCGTCACCGTCCGCCACGACCTGACCGAAGGCGACTACGATCAATGTCATGCCTGTCGCACGCCGATCAGCGCCGAAGACCGGGCCAGCGAGCATTATTCGCCCGGC
The DNA here is from genome assembly GCF_021728295.1 of Pseudomonas petrae. Classification (GTDB taxonomy): domain Bacteria; phylum Pseudomonadota; class Gammaproteobacteria; order Pseudomonadales; family Pseudomonadaceae; genus Aquipseudomonas; species Aquipseudomonas petrae. Next base: position 201,082 of record NZ_JAKJXE010000009.1, on the reverse strand, counting down.
GTCAGTTGCCCGCACTGCTGGGATTCGCTGAGCGAGAAAACCCGCCGCAGCGCCATCGACCGGCAAAAGCAGATTGAACTGGCGAAGGCGCGCAATCAGCCGCACCCGATCGGTCGCAATTACCGTGCGCTCGACGTTGAAGCGGCTGCCATTGACACCGCTGCTGTTGAAACCCTAGGCAACGAGGCCTGAGCCATGTCCACCCGCCTGCTGTACGTGATGGACCCGATGTGTTCCTGGTGCTGGGGGTTTTCTCCGGTGGCCGAAGCATTGGTCGAGCAGGCGGGCGCGGCGGGGGTGCCGTTGCATCTGGTGGTGGGCGGATTGCGCACCGGCAGTGGCGCGGCGCTGGAACCGGCGACCAAACGCTACATTCTCGAACACTGGCAAGCGGTGCACGAGGCCACGGGTCAGACGTTCCGTTTTGACGGCGCCTTGCCCGACGGTTTCGTCTACGACACCGCGCCTGCCTGCAGGGCCATTGTCGCGGCGCGCAGCCTGGCGCCGGACGTCGCCTGGCGGCTGGTCAAAGAAATCCAGCAAGCCTTTTACCTTCACGGTCGCGACGTCACCCACGGCTCGGTGCTGGCCGAGCTGGCCGAAAAAGCCGGCTTGCCGCGCATCGAGTTCGCCGAAGCCTTCGACAGCGTCGAGCAGCACACCGCGACCGCGTCGGATTTCTCCTGGGTTCAGGACCTCGGCATTGCCGGGTTTCCGACCCTGCTCGCCGAGCACAACGGCCAACTGGCGCTGCTGACCAACGGCTATCAATCCCTCGATGTCCTCGGGCCCTTGCTGGGTCGCTGGCTGGAGCGCAACGCCAGTGCCTGAAGTCCCCGACCTGGAACACCGCAACCCCGCCGCATCGGCTAATGAACGTCCTGCCGTTGATCGCCTGAACTGGGCGCAGATCAGGCGCCTCGCTCTGCAGCATAAAAAGGCGCTGTGGGTGGCCAATGGCGTCGCTGTCCTGGCGGTGCTCTGCTCGGTGCCGATCCCGCTGCTGCTGCCCTTGCTGGTCGATGAAGTGCTGTTGAGCAAAGGCAATTCGGCGCTGATCTTCATGAATCAGTTTTTGCCCGACAGCCTGCACAAACCCGTTGGCTACATCGGCCTGATGCTGGTCGCGACACTGTGCCTGCGCCTGGGCGCGCTGGTGTTCAACGTGATTCAGGCGCGGTTTTTCGCCGGGCTGGCCAAGGACATTGTCTATCGCATCCGCACGCGCCTGATCGAGCGGCTCAAGCGCATCTCGCTGAGCGAATACGAGAGCCTGGGCAGCGGCACGGTCACCGCGCATCTGGTGACTGATCTGGACACCGTGGACAAATTCGTCGGCGAGACGCTGAGCAAGTTCCTCGTGGCGATGCTCACCCTCACGGGCACCGCTGCCATCCTGATGTGGATGCACTGGCAACTGGCGCTGCTGATCCTGCTGTTCAACCCGCTGGTGGTGTTCGCCACGGTGAAGCTCGGCAAGCGCGTCAAACACCTCAAGAAACTGGAAAACGACAGCACCTCGCGCTTCACCCAGGCGCTCACCGAAACCCTCGACGCCATTCAGGAGATCCGTGCCAGTAACCGTCAGGGCTATTTCCTCGGATTGCTCGGCCTGCGCGCCCGGGAAGTGCGCGATTACGCGGTGTCATCCCAGTGGAAAAGCGACGCCTCCGGCCGGGCCAGCGGTTTGCTGTTCCAGTTCGGCATCGACATTTTCCGCGCTGCCGCCATGCTCACGGTGCTGTTCTCCGACCTGTCCATCGGCCACATGCTCGCGGTGTTCAGCTACCTGTGGTTCATGATCGGGCCGGTCGAACAGTTATTGAATCTGCAGTACGCCTACTACGCGGCCGGCGGCGCACTGACCCGGATCAACGAGCTGCTGGCCCGCGCGGACGAGCCGCAGTACTCAGGGCAAACCAATCCGTTCGTGGGTCGGCAGACGGTCAGCATCGACGTGCGCGGCTTGAGCTTCGGCTACAACGACGAGTGGGTCCTCGATCAGCTGGACCTGTCGATCAAACCGGGCGAAAAAGTCGCGATCGTGGGGGCCAGCGGCGGCGGCAAAAGCACCCTCGTCCAGTTGCTGCTTGGGCTGTACACCACCAAATCAGGGGTCATTCGTTTCGGTGGTTCAAGCTTGCAGGAGATAGGCCTGGACACCGTTCGCGAGAACGTCGCCGTGGTGTTGCAGCACCCGGCGCTGTTCAACGACACCGTCCGCGCCAACCTGCTGATGGGCCGCGAGCAAGATGACAAAGCCTGCTGGCAGGCGCTGGAAATCGCTCAAATGGATGCGACGATCCGCGCGCTGCCCCTGGGGCTGGACAGCGTGGTCGGGCGTTCGGGGGTTCGCCTGTCCGGCGGCCAGCGCCAGAGGCTGGCGATCGCGCGCATGGTGCTGGCCGACCCCAAGGTGGTGATTCTCGACGAGGCCACCTCTGCGCTGGATGCCGCCACCGAGTACAACCTGCACCAGGCCCTGAACCGTTTTCTCAGTGGCCGCACGACCCTGATCATCGCCCACCGACTTTCGGCGGTTAAACAGGCGGACCGTGTGCTGGTGTTCGATGGCGGGCGCATCGCCGAAGATGGTGATCATCAACAATTGATTGCAGACGGCGGGCTGTACGCTAGGCTTTACGGACATCTGCAACAGGTGTAACACAGCCCGACGGGGTTTCGGGGCGCCATGCTGAAATGGCGTATCGCCACTGGAACACGTCAATCCTTGGGCTATGCTTTGCCTCGACGCTCACCGTAAGTGTGAAAAGCGTCATATTTACGTCTTCGCATCCAATTGGCTGGTTACGTCTTGTAAAAGATGTGAGAGATTGTCTGCTGCGTCGTGGAAATTAGCGAAGTCTCTCAGGCTCCAGGAAGGTTGCCTGGCGTGGGGGGGCTGAGTTTCTGGCAGTGCTGATGAAAGGGACACCATGAAGCAAAAGCGGATTCTCGAGAAGCCTCGTCTTCTGGGCATCGTCTGGCCATTTATCGCTGTCGTGCTGTTACAGGCACTGCTCGGCTGCGTCAGCCTGTACATGATGTCCGCAGTCCGCAGCTACATTGGCGGTGAGAGCCTGTGGTCGAAGGGCCAGAAAGACGCCATCTACTATCTGAATATGTACGCCAACAGCCGCGACGACATCAATTACCTGAAATACCAGAAAGCGATTGCCATTCCCCAGGGCGGGCATGACTTGCGCCTGGCGATGGATCAGCCGGTTCCCGACATCGCGCGCGCCACTGCAGGAATTCTGCAGGGTGGTAACCATCCCGACGATGCGCAGAGCATTATCTGGCTCTACCTGAACTTCCAGCACTTCAGCTACCTGGAAAAGGCCATTGACCTGTGGAAGGTCGGTGACAACTACCTGGTGCAGCTCGATGAAGTCGCCCGGGAAATGCACGCGCGGATTCAAGAAGGCAACGTCACCAACAGTGATGTCCTGGGCTGGCGCCAGCGCATCAGCGCCATCAACGAAGGCGTCACGCCCGCTGCCATGGCCTTCAGCGACGCGCTGGGCGAGGGCTCGCGGGTCATCCTGCGGATTCTGCTGGTGGTCAACCTTGCCACGGCGGTCTGCCTGATCATCCTTGCGCTGCTGCGCACCCATAAACTGCTGGAGCAGCGCCACGCCTTTGCAATTGCGCTGCAGATGGAAAAAGAGCGCGCGCAGATCACCCTGGAGTCCATCGGTGACGGCGTCATCACCACCGATGTCGACGGCTCCATCGTCTACATGAACCCCGCCGCCGAGCTCATGACCCACTGGAAAAACGAGCAGGCGGCCGGTCTGCCGCTGGCCGCGCTGTTCAGCCTGCTCGACGAGAATGACCAGAAAGACACCTCGACCCTCATCGAGCGCATGCTCAGCGGCAATCTGGGCGGCGGCAGTGAAAGCTCAAGACTGATTCAGCGCCTGGACGGCAGCACCGTTTCGGTCGCGCTGGTCGGCTCGCCGATCCGCACCGAAGGCAAGGTCAGTGGCGCGGTGCTGGTGTTGCATGACATGACCCAGGAGCGTCAGTACATCGCCAACCTGTCCTGGCAAGCGACCCACGATGCCCTCACCGGACTGACCAATCGCCGTGAGTTCGAATACCGCCTGGAACTGGCCCTCAACAGCCTGGCCGGGCAGCCGGCGAGGCATGCGTTGATGTTCCTCGACCTCGATCAGTTCAAGCTGGTCAACGACACCAGCGGTCACGCGGCGGGTGATGAAATGCTGCGGCACATCTGCACGCTGCTCCAACAAGGCGTGCGCGAAGGCGACACGCTGGCGCGTCTGGGCGGTGACGAGTTCGGCATCCTTCTTGAACACTGCGCACCGGAGGCCGCCGAGCGGGTGGCCGAAAGCCTGCGCCAAACCGTGGAAAGCCTGCACTTTGTCTGGAAAGGCCGGCCGTTTGTTACCACGGTCAGCATCGGCCTGGTGCACATCGACGAGGTCCCGACCACCCTCGAGGCTTCGCTGCGCGCGGCGGACATGGCCTGCTACATGGCCAAGGAAAAAGGCCGCAACCGGGTTCAGGTCTACCACGACGACGACTCCGATCTGTCCACCCGCTTTGGCGAAATGGCCTGGATTCAGCGCCTGCACATGGCCCTCGAAGACAACCGCTTCTGCCTGTATTCCCAGGAAATCGCAGCACTGGGCCGCAACGCCGAGCAAGGCCACGGCCACGGCCATATCGAGATACTGCTGCGGCTGCGCGATGAGTCCGGGCGCATGATCCTGCCTGACAGTTTCATCCCCGCCGCCGAGCGCTACGGCATGATGACCACCCTGGACCGCTGGGTCGTGCAGCACGTCTTCATGATCATCGCCGACTGTCTCAAGTCCGGACACGGCAAAGGGCCAATGGCGGTGTGTGCGATCAACCTGTCCGGGACCAGTATTGGCGACGACGCGTTTCTTGAGTATTTGCGACAGCAGTTCCAGATCTACGCAATACCCCCTGAACTTATCTGTTTTGAAATCACCGAAACCAGTGCGATCGCCAATCTGGGCAGCGCCATTCGGTTCATCAATGAACTTAAAAGTCTGGGATGCCGTTTCTCTCTGGATGACTTCTGTGCAGGCATGTCGTCATTCGCTTACTTGAAGCACTTGCCTGTGGACTTCCTGAAGATTGATGGCAGTTTCGTAAAAGACATGCTCGACGATCCGGTTAACCGGGCGATGGTGGAAGTGATCAACCATATCGGGCACGTGATGGGCAAACAGACGATCGCCGAGTTCGTCGAGAGCCCCCAGATTGAGCAGGCGTTAATGGAAATCGGTGTGGACTACGCTCAGGGTTACGTTATCGAGCGACCGCAATTATTCACCTGTGAATGTCTGCACGCACGGCCCGCGAGGCAGACCCCACTGTTGTTCAGCGCTCCCGGGACTTTTCGCTGAACACACCATTTAGCAACTCACATAAGGAGCTACACAGTGATCGATATGTTCATTAGAACCGGTCCGCTGATGGATGCCAGCAGTTACCCCGCTTGGGCACAGCAATTGATAGACGATTGCAGTGACGCCAAGGCCAAGGTGGTAGGGCATGAACTTTATCAACGCATGCGTGACGGGCGGCTCAGTTCTAAGACCATGCGCCAGTACCTGATTGGTGGATGGCCGGTCGTCGAACAGTTCGCGGTCTATATGGCGCATAACCTGACCAAAACCCGATTCGCCCGACACCCGGGTGAAGACATGGCGCGACGATGGTTGATGCGCAACATTCGGGTCGAACTCAACCACGCCGATTACTGGGTCAACTGGAGCGCCGCCCACGGGGTGATGCTGGAAGACTTGCAGGCGCAGCGCGTGCCGTCGGAACTTCATGCGTTGAATCACTGGTGCTGGCACAGCTGTTCGTCAGATTCGCTGGTGGTGGCGATCGCGGCGACCAACTACGCCATCGAGGGCGCCACCGGCGAATGGTCGGCCGTTGTCTGCTCCCAGGACACCTACGCGGACATGTTCCCGCCGGACACCCGAAAGCGGGCGATGAAGTGGCTGAAGATGCATGCGCAGTACGACGATTCCCACCCTTGGGAAGCGCTGGAAATCATCTGCACCCTGGCCGGCAACAACCCCACCGAGCAATTGCAGAGCGACCTGCGAATGGCGGTCTGCAAGAGCTACGAGTACATGTTCCTGTTCCTTGAGCGGTGCATGACGCTGGAACGATCGCAGGAAGGTAACGGCACGGTCCGTGAACACCGGATCGCCGCCCGCGCCTGATCAGTCAGCCCGCCATTTCCAGGCGGTTGCGGCCCTTGCGCTTGGCGGCGTAAAGGGCCGTGTCGGCACGGCGCAACATGCTGTCGGACGATTCGCCCGGCAGCAGCGTTGAGCAACCGAGGCTGACGGTCAGATCCAGAGGTCGTCCTATCAGCGGATAAGTGAGTTGCAGTGCCGCACTGCGAAGGCGTTCGCCCACCAGCGCGGCTGACTCACGACTGGTATTGGTCAGCACGATGAGAAACTCCTCACCGCCAAATCTGAACACTTGATCGATATTGCGCAGCCGGTCCTTGACCACATTGGTCACCGCCCGCAGCACTTCGTCGCCCGTGGCATGGCCGTGGGTGTCGTTGATGCCTTTGAAATGGTCGATGTCGAGCATCAGCACCGACAGCGGTTGCTGCTGGCGGCGTGCGATCTCGAACTCCCGAATGAGCGACTGCTCCATGGCGATCCGGTTACCGGCGCCGGTCAGCGGGTCACGCAACGCACTCAGGCTGGCGTGACGGTACAGCAGGGCATTGCGCAGGGGATACAGCAAGCTCGACAGCAACGATTCGAGTTGCTCCAGCTCATGCTCGCCGAAACGGTGATCGCGCTGAAACGACAGCTCGCCCAGCTGCTCGCCTTCATGGGTCATGCTGTACGTGGCGTTGTGACGGGCGCGTTCGCCCAGTTCCAGGCGCAGATCGGTAGGCAGGTGTTTGTAGCTGAGGGCATTCAGCGGGATGAGTTGCTGAACGCTCTGGAAAAGCATCGACAGGATCTTGTCCGCTTCGAGGCTGGTCTGCAGTTGCAGATCGAGCTGACGCCTCAGCTGCCCGTAATCGAGGGCAGGTCGGACGAGGCTGTGCGGCGGCGCGAAACCATGGCGTCGCAGCCGGGCGCTGTCGAAATCTATGGCATGGGTGGTGGTTGGAAAACTCATGGTTCCGCTCCTTCGCCTCTAACGGGCTTGAAATGGAGAGAGCGAAACTCGTGCCAATTCGGATGCCTGCGATAAACGTATTGTCAATCAATAAGTTGCGGCGGATTGTGACAGGTTCGGTACCTTTCCGCGCCTTGGATTTGACTAACGTATCGATTCTGACGGCATTCGGTTACAGGATGCGGCGGGAAACTGCCGAGTGGAGGGTGTCCGGCGCGGTCTGATATTCAGTTGAGGGAGCGCGCGATTCGGACACTCCCCTCATAGGTTTGCCACTTTCACGCCGGTCGACGGGTTTGCGCATCCAGTGCCTGTCCGTTGATGCCTTTGCTGTCCGGGCCCATCAGGTACAGGTACACCGGCATGATCTCTTCCGGCGTCGGGTTGTTGGTCGGATCTTCCGCCGGATACGCCTGGGCGCGCATGTCGGTGCGGGTTGCGCCCGGATTGATACTGTTGGCGCGTAGCGACCCAAGCCCATCGATTTCATCGGCCAGCGTCTGCATCAGCCCTTCGGTGGCGAACTTGGACACGCCATAGGCGCCCCAATACGCGCGGCCTTTGCGGCCGACGCTGCTGGAGGTGAAGGCGATGGACGCGTCACCCGAGAGCTTGAGCAGCGGCAGCAACGCGGTGGTCAGCATGAAGGTGGCGTTGACGTTGATGTGCATCACCTGCATGAACTGCTCGCCGGTGAGCTGCTCGATCGGCGTGCGCGGGCCGATGATCGAGGCGTTGTGCAACACGCCATCGAGCCGGCCGAACTCCGCTTCGATCATCGCGGCGAGTTCGTCGTATTGATGGGGCAGGGCGGTCTCGAGATCGAGCGGGATGACCACCGGCTGCGGATGCCCGGCGGCTTCAATCTCGTCATACAGCGCGCTCAGATTCACTTCGGTCCGGCCCAGCAGCAAGACCGTCGCGCCGTGGGCGGCGTAGGTTCTCGCGGCAGCGGCGCCAATGCCACGGCCGGCGCCGGTGACCAGAATCACCCGATCCTTGAGCAGGTCGGGGCGGGCGGAGTAATTGAACATGCGGGCTCCTTTGTATATGTAAAGCGCTGGGTTATGCCGAACTGCGCTGATGAGCGATCAGCAGCTGCACAGCGCATCGTCCAGCACCCGGCGCAGCTCCAGCGGGTGATTCACCACCACGTCCGCGCCCCAGTGATCAGGGTTGTCCTGGGGATGGATGTAGCCGTAGCGCACGGCGGCGGTCTTGGTGCCAGCGTCGCGACCGGATTCGATGTCACGCAGGTCATCGCCCACGAACAGCACGCTCGCCGGGTCCAGATCGAGCATCTTGCAGGCCAGCAGCAGCGGCTCCGGGTCGGGTTTGCTCTTGGTCACGTGGTCCGGGCAGATCAGCACGGCAGAACGCTCCGACAAGCCCAGTTGCTCCATGATCGGCTGAGCGAAACGCACCGGTTTGTTGGTGACCACGCCCCAGATCAGGTTGGCTTTCTCGATGTCGGCCAGTAACTCGGCCATGCCGTCGAACAGCGTGCTGTGCACCGCGCAATCGGTCTGGTAGCGCGCCAGAAATTCCAGGCGCAGCGCCTCGAATTCCGCCGCTTCAGGAGATATCGCAAACGCCGCCGAGACCATCGCCCTGGCACCGCCGGAAATCTCGTCGCGAATCAGCTTGTCGTCGACCCGCGGGAGGCCGCGTTCGGCCAGCATTGCCTGGCAGATCGCGATGAAGTCCGGCGCGGTGTCGAGCAGCGTGCCGTCCATGTCGAAGAGAACTGCCCTCAGGCGCATGGCTCAGACTCCCCGCAGTGTCTGGATCATGTAATTGACGTCGACGTCGGACGCCAGCTTGTAGTGCTTGGTCAGCGGGTTGTAGGTCAGGCCGATGATGTCCTTGACCTGCAGCCCGGCATCGCGGCTCCACGCGCCCAGCTCGGAAGGGCGGATGAATTTCTTGAAGTCATGGGTGCCGCGCGGCAGCAGGTTCATGATGTATTCGGCGCCGATGATCGCGAACAGATACGCCTTCGGGTTGCGGTTGATGGTGGAGAAAAACACCTGACCGCCCGGCTTGACCATCTTGTAGCAGGCGCGAATGACCGACGACGGGTCCGGCACGTGCTCAAGCATTTCCAGGCAGGTCACGACATCGAACTGCTCGGGCATTTCTTCGGCCAGCGCTTCGGCGGTGATCTGCCGGTATTCGACGCTGACGCCGGATTCCAGCTGATGCAGCCGCGCCACGGCGAGCGGCGCTTCGCCCATGTCAATGCCGGTCACGCCGGCACCGCGCAAGGCCATGGCCTCGCTCAGGATGCCGCCGCCGCAGCCGACGTCGAGCACCTTCTTGCCAGCCAGATTCACGCGCTCGTCAATCCAGTTCACCCGCAGCGGATTGATGTCATGGAGCGGCTTGAATTCGCTGTTGCGGTCCCACCAGCGATGGGCGAGGGCCTCGAATTTGGCGATTTCGGCGTGGTCGACGTTGCTCATGTGTGATCCTCTAAAACTTGAATTCGGTGTCCGGCCACGGTATCTGACCGTGGCGGCGCTCAATGGGTCAGGCTTTGGCTGCCGAGATGCGGTTGCCCCAGGCTTTGGCGGTTCGGGTCAGCGCTTCTTCGTCCATGCGGGTCAGGCGTTTGTCCTGCAGCAACTGCTTGCCGGCGACCCAGACGTGCGTCACGCAGTCGCGACCCGTTGCATAAATAAGTTGTGACACCGGATCGTAGACCGGCTGCTGCGCAAGGCCGGAGAGGTCGAATGCGACCATGTCGGCGGCCTTGCCGATTTGCAGCGAGCCGGTGTGATCGTCGATGCCCATGGCGCGGGCGCCATTCAGCGTGGCCATGCGCAGCGCACGATGGGCGTCCAGCGCGGTGGCCGAGCCGGCAACGGCTTTCGCCAGCAGCGCGGCGGTGCGGGTTTCGCCGAGCAGGTCCAGGTCGTTGTTGCTGGCTGCGCCGTCGGTGCCGATGGCGACGTTGACCCCGGCCTGCCACAGGCGCTCGACCGGGCAGAAGCCGCTGGCCAGCTTCAGGTTCGATTCAGGGCAGTGAATGACGCTGGAGTTGCTTTCGACCAGCATCGCCAGGTCGTCATCGCTGATCTGGGTCATGTGCACCGCCTGGAAGCGCGGGCCCAGCAGGCCCAGGCGCTGCAGCCGCGCGAGGGGGCGTTCCTGGCGTTGCTGAACGGCCTCGTGCACTTCAAAGGCGGTTTCGTGAACGTGCATCTGGATCATCGCGTCCAGCTCATCGGCGATGACCCGAATCTTCTCCAGGTTCTCGTCGCTGACGGTATAAGGCGCGTGGGGCCCCATGGCGATCTTGATGCGGTCGTGGTGGGCCAGATCGTTGAACAGCTCGATGCCGATGTGCAGGGATTCGTCGCTGTTGCGCGCGCCGGGTATCGGGAAGTCCAGCACCGGCACGGTGATCTGTGCGCGAATGCCACTGTTGTGCACCCGCTCGCAGGCGACCTTCGGAAAGAAATACATGTCGGAGAAGCAGGTGATGCCGCCCTTCAACTGTTCGGCGATGGCCAGATCGGTGCCGTCGCGGACGAAATCCTCATCGACCCATTTCGCCTCGGCCGGCCAGATATGGTCCTGCAGCCAGGTCATCAGCGGCAGATCGTCCGCCAGGCCGCGGAACAGCGTCATCGCCGCGTGGCCGTGGGCGTTGATCAGCCCGGGGCTGAGCAGCATGCCAGGCAGCTCGCGCACTTCAATGGCCGGCTGGCGCAGGGCCTCGGCACGCGGGCCGATGTAAGCGATCAGGCCGTCGCGAATGCCGATCCCGTGCTGTTGCAACACAACGCCCGCGGGTTCGACCGGTACCAGCCAGTCCGGCAGCAACAACAGGTCGAGCGGGGCAGCGGAATGGGGCATGGGGCAGGCATCCAGTGGCTTATTACGGTGACGGCGAAGTATACCCGAGCGTCTTCCCAGGCGGCTCGCTATAATCGGCGGCTTTTTAAGGTGCTGGCGATTTGCTTCTTTGCACCGTCGCTGTGGCGGCAAGCTTTTCAAAAAATTCATCAAGTGGGGTGTGCAATGCGCGATCGATTACTGGCTGCGGAGAAGGTAAAGGCCATCGATTGGCGGGACGGCACGTTGTATCTGCTCGATCAGCGGGTCTTGCCCTTCGAAGAAACCTGGCATCCCTACACCACAGCTGAAGGCGTGGCCGAAGCCATTCGCACGATGGTGGTGCGCGGCGCGCCGGCCATCGGCATCAGTGCGGCCTACGGCATCGTATTGGCGGTCATTGATCGTCTGGCCGAAGGCGGCGACTGGCAAATGGCCCTGGAAGAAGACTTCGACCTGCTGGCCAATTCCCGGCCAACAGCGGTCAACCTGTTCTGGGCGCTCAACCGCATGCGCGAGCGCCTGTATCGCCTGAAGGATCACGAAGATCCGCTGAAGGTCATGGAAGCCGAAGCCGTGGCCATTCATTTGAGCGACCGCGAAGCCAACCTGACCATGGCGCAACTGGGTGCCGAGCTGATTCGCAAGCACCAGGGCAATCTGCAGACCGTGCTGACCCACTGCAACACCGGCGCGCTGGCCACAGGCGGCTTTGGTACGGCGCTTGGCGTTATTCGCGCGGCACATCTGGAAGGCATGATCGAGCGCGTCTACGCCGACGAAACCCGGCCCTGGCTGCAGGGCTCCCGTCTGACCGCGTGGGAGCTGGTTAACGAAGGCATTCCGGTCACCCTCAACGCCGACTCCGCGGCCGCGCACCTGATGAAAACCAAAGGCATCACCTGGGTCATCGTCGGCGCCGACCGCATCACCGCCAACGGCGACGTCGCCAACAAGATCGGCACCTACCAGTTGGCGGTCGCGGCGATGCACCACGGCGTGCGCTTCATGGTGGTGGCGCCGAGCTCGACCATCGACATGAACCTGGCCAGTGGCGACGACATCCCCATCGAAGAACGCGACGGCCGCGAATTGCTGGAGGTCAGTGGCAAGCGCGTGGGTGCCGAAGTCGACGCCTTCAACCCGGTATTCGACGTGACGCCCGCCGATCTCATCGACGCCATCGTCACCGAGAAGGGCATCGTCGAACGCCCTGATACGGCAAAAATGGCCCTGTTGATGTGCCGCAAACGCCTGCATTGATCACCCCGCAGCCGATAATGCCGTTCGTCGCCAAACGCGCTATCGGGCTCTGTGAGCGCTTCTCAGGCGTCTGCTGGCGAAATGGCTTGTTCGCGGCGCCTGCAAACACTTCGTGCCTGACGGCGATTGTGGTACCATCCGGCGGTTTCCAAAGGGGCGCATGGCGGCCCTTATGACTGCGCACATTCATGGCATAACTCGCTGATTTGTCGTAAGTCGTTGCCTGACAATCGTCGGCAGCGGCAAGCCTTGTTCATCCCGGATGGCTGAGCAAGGTTTCACCAGAAAAAGGAATCAGGCTTCTCATGGGCGAACTGGCCAAAGAAATCCTCCCGGTCAATATCGAAGACGAGCTGAAGCAGTCCTACCTCGACTACGCGATGAGCGTCATCGTCGGACGAGCTCTGCCCGATGCGCGCGACGGCTTGAAGCCCGTGCACCGGCGGGTACTGTTCGCAATGAGCGAACTGGGTAACGACTGGAACAAGCCGTACAAGAAATCCGCCCGTGTGGTCGGTGACGTTATCGGTAAGTACCACCCGCATGGCGACACTGCGGTCTACGACACCATCGTTCGTATGGCCCAACCCTTTTCCCTGCGCTACCTGCTGGTAGACGGCCAGGGCAACTTCGGTTCGGTGGACGGCGACAACGCCGCCGCCATGCGATACACCGAAGTGCGCATGACCAAGCTGGCCCACGAGCTGCTGGCCGACCTGCACAAGGAAACCGTGGACTGGGTGCCGAACTACGACGGCACCGAACAGATTCCTGCGGTCATGCCGACCCGTATTCCCAACCTGCTGGTCAACGGCTCAAGCGGCATCGCCGTGGGCATGGCGACCAACATCCCGCCGCACAACCTCGGTGAAGTCATCGACGGCTGCCTGGCGCTCATCGACAACGGCGACCTCACCGTCGACGAGTTGATGCAGTACATTCCCGGCCCCGATTTCCCCACCGCCGCGATCATCAATGGTCGTGCCGGCATCGTCGAAGCGTACAAGACCGGCCGTGGCCGCATCTACATGCGCGCCCGCTCCATGGTCGAAGACATCGACAAGGTCGGTGGTCGCCAGCAGATCGTCATCACCGAACTGCCGTACCAGCTGAACAAGGCGCGTCTGATCGAGAAGATCGCCGAGCTGGTCAAAGAGAAGAAGCTTGAAGGCATCACCGAACTGCGCGACGAGTCCGACAAGGACGGCATGCGCGTGGTCATCGAGTTGCGTCGCGGCGAAGTGCCTGAGGTCATCCTCAACAACCTCTACGCCCAGACCCAGCTGCAAAGCGTCTTCGGTATCAACATCGTTGCGCTGATCGACGGCCGCCCACGCATCCTGAACCTCAAGGACTTGCTGGAAGCCTTCATTCGTCACCGTCGCGAAGTGGTCACCCGTCGCACCGTGTTCGAACTGCGCAAGGCCCGCGAGCGTGGCCATATCCTCGAAGGTCAGGCCGTTGCCCTGTCGAACATCGACCCGGTCATCGCCCTCATCAAAGCCTCGCCTACTCCGGCCGAAGCCAAGGAAGGCCTGATCAGCACGCCGTGGGAATCCAGCGCCGTGGTCGAGATGGTCGAGCGCGCAGGTGCCGAATCGTCCCGCCCGGAAAACCTCGATCCTCAGTACGGCATGCGTGACGGCAAGTATTTCCTGTCGCCGGAGCAGGCTCAGGCGATCCTCGAGCTGCGTCTGCACCGCCTGACCGGTCTGGAGCACGAAAAGCTTCTGACCGAGTACCAGGAAATCCTGACTCAGATCGGCGAGCTGCTGCGTATCCTCAACAGCGCCACGCGCTTGATGGAAGTCATCCGCGAAGAGCTCGAGCTGATCCGCGCCGAATACGGCGATGTGCGTCGCACCGAGATCCTCGATGCGCGCCTGGACCTGACCCTCGGCGACATGATCCCCGAAGAAGAGCGCGTCGTGACCATCTCCCACGGTGGCTATGCCAAGACTCAACCGCTGGCCGTTTATCAGGCCCAGCGTCGCGGCGGCAAAGGCAAGTCGGCCACCGGCGTCAAGGATGAGGACTACATCGCTCACCTGCTGGTCGCCAACAGCCACACCACGCTGCTGATGTTCTCCAGCAAAGGCAAGGTGTACTGGCTCAAGACCTACGAGATCCCGGAAGCGTCCCGCGCTGCCCGTGGTCGTCCGCTGGTCAACCTGTTGCCGCTCAGCGAAGGCGAATACATCACCACCATGTTGCCGGTCGACCTCGAAGCCATGCGCAAGCGCGCTGACGAAGAAGAAGCCGAAGGCGTGGAAGCCGACGCCGAAGACCTCGAAAACAGCAACGAGACCGAAGAAGAGCGCAAGGCGCGCATCAAGGCCGCCGACAAGAAGAAGGCGCCGTTCATCTTCATGTCGACCGCCAACGGTACCGTCAAGAAGACCCCGCTGGTGGCGTTCAGTCGTCAACGCAGCGTCGGCCTGATCGCGCTGGAACTGGACGAAGGCGATATCCTGATTTCGGCTGCCGTTACCGATGGCGAGCAGGAAATCATGCTGTTCTCCGACGGCGGCAAGGTCACCCGCTTCAAGGAATCCGAAGTGCGCGCCATGGGCCGTACGGCTCGCGGTGTCCGCGGCATGCGTCTGCCGGAAGGTCAGAAGCTGATTTCCATGCTGATCCCGGAGCAGGGCAGCCAGATCCTCACCGCTTCCGAGCGTGGCTACGGCAAGCGCACCGCGATCACCGAATTCCCTGAGTACAAACGTGGCGGTCAGGGCGTCATCGCCATGGTCAGCAACGAGCGTAACGGCCGTCTGGTCGGCGCGGTTCAGGTGCAGGAAGGCGAGGAAATCATGCTGATTTCCGACCAAGGCACGCTGGTGCGTACCCGTGTTGGCGAAGTCTCGAGTCTGGGCCGTAACACTCAGGGCGTGACCCTGATCAAACTGGCCAAGGACGAGAAACTGGTCGGTCTGGAGCGCGTTCAGGAGCCATCGGAAGTCGAGGGCGAGGAGCTGGAAGGCGAAGCGTTCGAGGGAGAAACTCTCGAAGGTGAAGAGAAGGATGGCGACGTGACTGGCGCCGTCGACACCGACGAGTCCGCTGACGATGTGCAAGCGGATTCCGCAGCTGACGAAGAAGAGCCGCAGGAGTAACGCTGAAAGGGGGCTGATGATTCGGCCCCCTCCTTAGAATCATTGGACGCATGCTGTCATGCAGATCGCTTTCGCGACCGTCGTAACCTCCGATAGCTCCTATAGTCGATCTCAGTGACCGAGTACGTAACGTTGTAGGAGCAATCGGAGGTTACGACGGTCGCGATGCGGCTCTTCTGACACAATGCAGTCTCTGTTCTGCACTTCCCCGCATTTCACCCGTTCCAAATTAATTCAGTGACACGACGAGAGTGGATATGAGCAAGCGAGCCTTTAACTTCTGCGCAGGTCCTGCCGCGCTCCCTGAAGCTGTTCTGCTGCGCGCCCAGGCCGAACTCCTGGACTGGCATGGAAAAGGCCTGTCCGTCATGGAAATGAGCCATCGCAGCGACGAGTTCGTCTCCATCGCCACCAAAGCGGAGCAGGATTTTCGCGATCTGCTGTCCGTCCCCTCTAATTACAAAGTGCTGTTTCTTCAAGGTGGCGGCAGCCAGCAATTCGCTCAGGTTCCGCTGAACCTGCTGCCGGAAAACGGCACGGCCGACTACATCGACACCGGTATCTGGTCGCAGAAAGCCATTGAAGAAGCCTCCCGCTACGGCAACATCAATGTCGCCGCCAGCTCCAAGCCGAACGATTACTTCGCCATCCCCGGTCAGAACGAGTGGAAGCTGTCCAAAGACGCTGCCTACGTTCATTACGTGCCCAACGAGACCATTGGCGGTCTGCAATTCAACTGGATTCCGGAAACCGGCGACGTGCCGCTGGTCGCCGATATGTCTTCGGACATCCTCTCGCGCCCTGTCGACGTCTCGCGTTTCGGCATGATCTTCGCCGGCGCCCAGAAGAACATCGGCCCGAGCGGCATTGTCGTGGCGATCATTCGCGAAGACCTGCTGGGTCACGCACGCGCGCTCTGCCCCACGATGCTCAATTACAAGGTCGCCGCCGACAACGGTTCGATGTACAACACGCCGCCAACGCTGGCCTGGTACCTGTCCGGTCTGGTCTTCGAATGGCTGAAAGAGCAGGGCGGCGTAGAAGCCATGGCCAAGCGCAATGAACTCAAGCAGCGCACGCTGTACGACTTCATCGACGCCAGCGGCCTGTACAGCAACCCGATCAACCCGTCCGATCGCTCGTGGATGAACGTGCCGTTTCGTCTGGCCGATGATCGCCTGGACAAGCCGTTCCTCGCGGGTGCCGAAGCGCGCAATCTGCTGAACCTGAAGGGTCACCGTTCGGTGGGTGGCATGCGCGCGTCCATCTACAATGCCATCGACCTCAGTGCGGTCAACGCCCTGACCGCGTACATGGCAGAGTTCGAGAAGGAACACGGCTAATGTCTGAACAAGAGCTCAAGGCACTGCGGGTCCGCATTGACAGCCTGGACGAAAAGGTCCTGGAACTGATCAGCGAGCGCGCCCGCTGCGCCCAGGAAGTCGCGCGGGTCAAAATGGCCGAACTGCCAGCTGGCGAGGTGCCGGTGTTTTACCGGCCTGAGCGTGAAGCGGCGGTGCTCAAGCGTGTCATGGAGCGTAACCGTGGCCCGTTGAGCAACGAAGAGATGGCCCGGCTGTTTCGCGAAATCATGTCCTCGTGCCTGGCGCTGGAGCAGCCGCTCAAGGTCGCTTATCTCGGCCCTGAAGGCACGTTCACCCAAGCTGCCGCGCTGAAGCATTTCGGCCACGCGGTGATCAGCAAGCCCATGGCGGCGATCGATGAAGTGTTCCGTGAAGTGGCCGCCGGTGCGGTGAACTTCGGCGTCGTCCCGGTAGAGAACTCCACCGAGGGTGCGGTCAACCACACCCTGGACAGCTTCCTTGAGCATGACATGGTCATCTGCGGCGAAGTCGAGCTGCGCATTCACCATCATCTGCTGGTGGGCGAGAACACCAAGACCGACAGCATCAGCCGTATCTACTCCCACGCCCAGTCCCTGGCGCAATGCCGCAAGTGGCTGGACGCGCACTACCCGAACGTCGAGCGCGTCGCTGTCGCCAGCAATGCCGAGGCGGCCAAGCGGGTCAAGGGCGAGTGGAATTCGGCGGCGATCGCCGGTGATATGGCGGCGGGCCTTTATGGCCTGACGCGGATTGCCGAGAAGATCGAAGACCGTCCGGACAACTCCACGCGTTTCCTCATGATCGGCAATCAGGAAGTGCCTCCGACCGGCGACGACAAGACGTCGATCATCGTGTCGATGAGCAACAAGCCGGGCGCGCTGCATGAACTGCTGGTGCCATTCCACGAAAACGGCATCGACCTGACGCGCATCGAGACGCGTCCCTCGCGAAGCGGTAAATGGACCTACGTGTTCTTCATCGATTTCGTTGGCCACCACCGCGACCCGCTGATCAAGGCCGTTCTCGAGCAGATCAGCCAGGAAGCCGTGGCACTCAAGGTGTTGGGTTCCTATCCGAAGGCAGTGCTTTGATCCTGCGTGCGGACTTGCAGCCCTACGGGTTTCACTGAAGAGGTAAAGCGGTACATGAGCGGCGACTTCCTCGCGCTGGCACAGCCCGGCGTGCAAAAACTATCGCCTTACGTTCCCGGCAAACCGGTGGACGAACTGGCGCGTGAACTGGATATTGATCCGGCGCGCATCATCAAGCTGGCGAGCAACGAAAACCCCATGGGCGCCAGTCCCAAGGCGTTGCAGGCGATCAGAGACGCACTGGCGGAGTTGACCCGCTACCCCGACGGCAACGGTTTCGAGCTCAAGCAGCGGTTGTCGCAAGCCTGTGGCGTGCAGCCCGAGCAAGTGACGCTGGGCAACGGCTCCAACGACATTCTGGAAATCGTCGCCCGTGCCTATCTGGCGCCGGGGCTCAATGCGGTGTTCAGCGAACACGCGTTCGCGATCTATCCGATCGTCACCCAGGCCGTGGGCGCCACCGCTCATGTCGCCAGGGCGAAGGATTGGGGTCACGACCTGCCGGCCATGCTCGCCGCCATAGACAGCAACACCCGGGTCGTCTTCATCGCCAACCCGAACAACCCCACCGGGACCTGGTTCGGGCCGAGCGCCTTGGCTGACTTCCTCGCGCAGGTGCCCAAGGACGTGCTGGTCGTCCTGGACGAGGCCTACATTGAATATGCCGAGGGCGCCGAACTGCCTGACGGGCTTAACTTTCTGAGTGCCTATCCAAACCTGCTGGTGTCGCGGACGTTCTCCAAGGCCTATGGCCTGGCGTCGTTGCGCGTCGGCTATGCGTTGTCCTCGCCGGTCGTGGCCGACGTGCTGAACCGCGTGCGTCAGCCGTTCAACGTCAACAGCCTCGCGCTGGCCGCCGCCTGCGCCGCGCTGGACGACGTTGACTATGTTGCGCAAAGCCGTCAGCTCAATGAAGCCGGCATGCAGCAACTGGAGGAAGGGCTTGGTCAGATGGGCCTGAGCTGGATTCCCTCCAAAGCCAACTTCATCGCCGTTGACCTGGGCCGCGAGGCAGCTCCGGTTTACCAAGGGTTGCTGCGCGAAGGCGTGATCGTTCGCCCGATCGGCGGTTACGGCATGCCCGATCACCTGCGGGTGAGCATCGGTCTGCCAGGCGAGAACAGTCGTTTTCTCGAGGCGTTGAGCAAGGTTCTGGCGCGTGGTTGATGTCACGTCGCTGCAACCCGCTGCGCCTGTGATCGGCCGCCTGGTGGTGGTCGGTCTCGGATTGATCGGAGGGTCGTTCGCCAAAGGCTTGAGGGAAAGTGGCCTGTGCCGTGAAGTCGTGGGCGTCGATCTCGACCCGCAATCCCGCGCGCTGGCCGTGGAACTGGGCGTTGTCGATCGCTGTGAAGACAATCTCGCTGCCGCCTGCGTGGGGGCTGACGTCATTCAGTTGGCCGTGCCGATCCTGGCCATGGAAAAGCTCCTCGGCGTCCTGGCGAAACTGGAGCTGGGCAATGCCGTGCTGACTGATGTCGGCAGCGCCAAAGGTAACGTGGTCCGCGCCGCGCGCGAAGCATTCGGCGTGATGCCGGCGCGCTTCGTGCCCGGCCACCCGATTGCCGGCTCCGAGCAGAGCGGGGTGGAAGCCTCCAACGCCGAGCTGTTCAAGCGGCACAAAGTCATCCTCACACCGCTCGCCGAAACCGATCCTTCGGCGCTGGCGCTGGTCGACCGTCTCTGGTCGGCATTGGGCGCGGACGTCGAGCATATGCAGGTCGAGCGCCACGATGAAGTGCTGGCGGCGACCAGTCATCTGCCGCACCTCCTGGCGTTCGGTCTGGTGGATTCGCTGGCCAAGCGCAACGAAAACCTCGACATCTTCCGCTATGCGGCGGGCGGCTTCCGCGACTTCACGCGCATCGCCGGCAGTGATCCGGTGATGTGGCATGACATCTTCCTGGCGAACCGCGAGGCAGTGCTGCGCACCCTCGACACCTTCCGCAGCGACCTTGATGCGCTGCGCGACGCCGTGGACGCGGGCGATGGCCACCAATTGCTCGGTGTGTTCACCCGGGCCCGTGTCGCCCGGGAGCATTTCGGCAAGATCCTCGCCCGTCGTGCCTACGTTGAAAAAACCTCAGGCGCCGACCTCATCTTTATTGCCCAGCCGGGTGGCGTTGTCCGGGGGCGGGTTCGCGTGCCGGGTGACAAGTCGATCTCCCACCGCGCCATCATGCTCGGGTCCCTGGCCCGGGGCACCAGCGTCGTCGAAGGTTTTCTCGAAAGTGAGGACGCGCTGGCGACGTTGCAGGCATTCCGCGACATGGGCGTGGTCATCGAAGGGCCGCACCACGGTCGCCTGACCATTCATGGCGTCGGCCTCAACGGGCTTCAACCGGCGCCGGGGCCGCTTTATCTGGGTAACTCGGGCACGTCGATGCGCCTGCTCTGTGGCCTGCTGGCCGCGCAGCGATTCGACAGCGTGCTGACCGGCGATGCCTCGTTGTCCCGGCGCTCGATGACCCGTGTCGTCGAGCCATTGCGCCAGATGGGCGCCGTGATCGAAACCGCAGAAGACGGCAGGCCGCCGCTGACCCTTCGCGGCGGGCAGGGTCTTCAGGCCATCCGCTACGACATGCCGTTGCCCAGCGCTCAGGTGAAATCCGCGCTGTTGCTCGCCGGTCTTTACGCAAATGGCACAACGATGGTGCATGAGCCAGCGCCGACCCGGGACCACACCGAGCGCATGCTGCAAGGGTTCGGTCATTCGGTTTCCGCTCATGACGCGACAGTGGCGCTGCAGTCAGGGGTTGAGCTCAAGGCCGCACGCATCGAAGTGCCGGCCGATATTTCCTCGGCGGCGTTCTTCCTGGTTGCAGCGTCCATCGCCGAGGGCTCCGATTTAATCCTCGAAGGTGTGGGTGTCAACCCGACGCGCTCGGGCGTTATCGATATTCTGCGTCTGATGGGCGCGGACATCACGCTGCACAACCCGCGCGATGCGGGCGGTGAGCCGGTGGCTGATCTGCACGTGCGCCCTGCGCGCCTCAGGGGTATCGACATCCCCCAGGCGCTGGTGCCGCTGGCAATCGACGAGTTTCCGGCGCTCTTCATTGCCGCCGCGTGCGCTGAGGGGCGGACAGTGCTTCAGGGCGCCCAGGCGTGGCGCGTCAAGGAATCCGACCGCCTTCGCGCCATGGCCGACGGTCTGGCGACGCTCGGCATAAACGTTGAATCGACCGCAGATGGCATCATTATTGATGGTGGAACCGTCGGCGGTGGTGAAATCAATGCGCAGGGTGATCACCGCATCGCCATGGCATTCAGTATCGCGTCGCTGCGTGCGGCCAGCCCGATCCACATCCGGGACTGCGCCAATGTGGCGACTTCATTTCCCAGTTTCCTGACGCTGTGTGCTCAGGTGGGTATTCGTGTAACGCAAGAGGGGCAATCGTGAAAGTTCAAGCTCCGGTCATTACGATCGACGGACCCAGCGGTTCCGGGAAGGGCACGGTGGCCGGCAAGCTGGCCAAACGTCTGGGCTGGTCCCTGCTGGATTCCGGCGCGCTGTATCGGCTGCTGGCCTTCGCCGCCGTCAACCATGGCGTCGACC
This sequence comes from Pseudomonas petrae, assembly GCF_021728295.1. GTDB lineage: Bacteria > Pseudomonadota > Gammaproteobacteria > Pseudomonadales > Pseudomonadaceae > Aquipseudomonas > Aquipseudomonas petrae. Next base: position 179,691 of record NZ_JAKJXE010000009.1, on the reverse strand, counting down.
TGACCAATGAAGAAGCATTGAAGTTGCTGGCTGCGCATCTGGACGTGCAGTTCATGGCAGCGACCGACGACCACGGTCAGCGGATTATCCTGGAAGGGGAAGACGTGACGTCAGCCATCCGCAATGAGCACGTCGGCAGTGGCGCGTCGCAGGTGGCGTCGTTGCCGGCTGTTCGCGAAGCATTGCTGCAGCGCCAGCGGGCTTTTCAGGAGTTTCCGGGCCTGATCGCCGACGGCCGCGACATGGGCACGGTGGTCTTTCCCGGCGCGCCGCTGAAGATTTTTCTGACGGCCAGCGTCGACGAGCGTGCCCGTCGGCGATATTTGCAGTTGAAGGCCAAGGGTGACGATGTTAGTCTGCCGAGTCTGCTAGATGAGATCCGTGTCCGCGACGAGCGCGACACCCAGCGAGCGGTAGCACCGCTCAAGCCGGCGCATGACGCCATTCAGCTGGATTCCACCGAATTGTCCATCGAGCAGGTGCTTGAACGCATCCTGAGTGAAGTTGCACTCCGCGATCTCGCCGGATGACCAGAAAGCCATGTGGGAGACCAGTCATAGTCCCGCAGGCTTTCTTTCATATGAACGAAACCCACGTTGTCTGGAGCGTGGCAGATGGGCGTATTCTTCGCCCTTATCAACAGGAATTAAAATGAGCGAAAGCTTTGCTGAACTTTTCGAAGAAAGCCTAAAGACTCTTAACCTTCAGGCCGGTTCGATCATCACCGCGATCATCGTCGATATCGATTACCAGGCTGGTTGGGTCACCGTTCACGCTGGACTGAAGTCCGAAGGCCTCATCCCGCTGGAGCAGTTCCACAACGATGCTGGCGAGCTGACCATCAAGATCGGCGATGAAGTCCACGTTGCGCTGGACGCGGTCGAAGACGGCTTTGGCGAAACCAAGCTGTCCCGCGAAAAAGCCAAGCGTGCTGAGTGCTGGATCGTTCTGGAAGCGGCTTTCGCAGCTGAGGAAGTGGTCAAGGGCGTTATCAACGGTAAGGTTAAAGGCGGCTTCACAGTCGACGTTAACGGCATCCGTGCGTTCCTGCCAGGTTCTCTGGTTGACGTCCGTCCAGTGCGCGACACCACGCACCTGGAAGGCAAAGAGCTGGAATTCAAGGTCATCAAGCTGGACCAGAAGCGCAACAACGTTGTCGTTTCCCGTCGCAGTGTCCTGGAAGCCGAAAACAGCGCCGAGCGCGAAGCTCTGCTGGAATCGCTGCAGGAAGGCCAACAGGTCAAGGGTATCGTCAAGAACCTCACCGATTACGGCGCATTCGTCGATCTGGGTGGCGTCGATGGCCTGCTGCACATCACCGACATGGCCTGGAAGCGTATCAAGCATCCATCGGAAATCGTCAACGTTGGCGATGAGATCGATGTAAAGGTCCTGAAGTACGATCGCGAGCGCAATCGTGTTTCCCTGGGTCTGAAGCAACTGGGTGAAGATCCATGGGTTGCTATCAAGGCTCGTTACCCGGAAGGCACTCGCGTTACCGCGCGTGTTACCAACCTGACCGACTACGGCTGCTTCGCAGAGCTGGAAGAAGGCGTGGAAGGCCTGGTGCACGTTTCCGAAATGGACTGGACCAACAAGAACATCCACCCGTCAAAAGTCGTACAGGTTGGCGACGAAGTGGAAGTCATGGTTCTGGACATCGACGAAGAGCGTCGTCGTATCTCCCTCGGCATCAAACAGTGCAAATCTAACCCGTGGGAAGATTTCTCTGGCCAGTTCAACAAGGGCGACAAGATCTCCGGCACCATCAAGTCGATCACCGATTTCGGTATCTTCATTGGTCTGGACGGCGGCATCGACGGCCTGGTTCACCTGTCCGACATCTCCTGGAACGAAGTGGGCGAAGAAGCCGTACGTCGTTTCAAGAAGGGTGACGAGCTTGACACCGTGATCCTGTCGGTTGATCCAGAGCGTGAGCGCATCTCGCTGGGTATCAAGCAGCTGGAAAGCGATCCGTTCTCCGAGTACGTCACTGTCAATGACAAAGGCGCTATCGTTCGCGGTATCGTTAAAGAAGTTGACGCCAAAGGCGCCATCATCACTCTGGCCGACGACATCGAAGCGACCCTCAAAGCCTCCGAAATCAGCCGTGACCGCGTTGAAGACGCGCGTAACGTTCTGAAGGAAGGCGAAGAGATCGAAGCCAAGATCATCAGCGTTGACCGCAAGAGCCGCGTGATCAGCTTGTCCATCAAGTCGAAAGACGTTGAAGACGAGAAAGAAGCGATTCAGAGCCTGCGTAGCAAGCCTGAAACCGCTGAAAGCACTGGTCCTACCACTCTGGGCGACCTGCTGCGTGCTCAAATGGAAAAACAGAACTGAGTTCTGTCTGACCATTGAAAAAGGGCGACTTCGGTCGCCCTTTTTTGTGGGCGGGTGTTTTTGCGGCGCGTTCGGCCAATGCCCTGTTGACGATCTTCAAGCTCGGCTCATTTAAGTCTGGACATACTCTGTTCAAATCCTTCTGGTCATGCTAAAACCTTCAAAGCGCTTTACCTAGCTGCTTGAAAAAGAAGGGAAAAATATGACGAAGTCGGAGTTGATCGAACGAATTGTCACCCATCAAGGACTGCTCTCATCCAAAGATGTGGAGCTGGCCATCAAGACCATGCTTGAGCAGATGTCGCAGTGCCTTGCGACGGGCGACCGTATTGAAATACGCGGCTTCGGCAGCTTCTCCCTCCACTATCGCGCGCCTCGCGTAGGCCGTAATCCAAAGACAGGTCAGTCTGTCAGCCTGGACGGCAAGTTCGTCCCTCACTTCAAGCCAGGCAAAGAGCTCCGCGACCGGGTGAACGAAGAAGAGGAGCATGAGCTCCAATAGCTCTTTAAGGAGTTCTCATGCGTAATGTGAAGCGTCTGATCTTTCTGGTTATCGCCCTGTTGATCGCAGCGGCGATTGTCGTATTTGTGCTGGAAAACCAGCAGGCCGTCGCGCTGGCATTCTTTGGCTGGAATGCGCCCGAGCTGCCTGTTGCCGTGCCGGTGATCTTTGCGCTGCTGGTGGGCATGCTGATGGGTCCGCTGCTGGTTTCAGTCGCGCGTCTGCGCAGGAAACCCAAGGCGTCACGTTTGCCCTGATAGAATCCCCGCGCGCCAGACACCTCAACGCTTGCGTTGAAGATAATTACAAGCGCACTTATAACTAATCTCCTTTTTCAATGCCTAACCCACGCCTCAAGCTTTCAGGCGCGAGGGTTGCGTGCAGTTCGTCATTCGAGCTGCTTCTACTGAACAGAGGAACCTTCGGGTTTTTTCGTCGCATAGGTTTTTACACATGAATTCCGACTATCCCGCTCTTCAGACTCGCTGCTTCAAGGCCTACGATATTCGTGGCCAAGTGCCCAATGACCTGGACGATGACATCGCATACCGCATAGGGCGGTCCATGGTTGTAGAACTGGGTGCCAAACATATTGTGGTGGGCCGAGACATGCGTCTTGAAAGCCCGGCCTTGGCTCAAGCGTTGATCAAAGGCATTCGGGAAGCCGGCGCGGATGTCATCGACATCGGCCTGTGCGGCACCGAAGAAGTCTATTTCGCCACCAGCCACTACGAAGCAGACGGTGGCGTGATGGTCACGGCCAGTCATAACCCGAAGGGTTATAACGGCATGAAGCTGGTCCAGAAATCGTCCCGTCCCATCAGCGGTGACACCGGCCTTGATGCCATTCGCCAGCGCGTCGATGCGGGCGATTTCGGTCAGGTTGCCGCTCAGCACGGTAGCGTTCAGTCCAAGCCGGACAAGACTGCCTACATTCAGCACCTGCTGACCTACGTCAAAGACGCCGATCTTCGTCCACTGAAGATCCTCGCGGACCCGGGTAATGGCGCTGTTGGTCCTGCACTGGACGCGATTCGCTCCCAGCTGCCGTTCGAGTGGGTGATCATCAACGCTGAACCGGATGGCAACTTCCCCAACGGCGTACCGAACCCGCTGCTGCCAGAAAACCGGAGCATTACCCGCGACGCGCTGCTCAAGCACGGTTGCGACCTGGGTCTGGCGTGGGACGGCGATTTCGACCGCTGCTTCTTCTTTGACGAGCAGGGCCGTTTCGTTGAGGGCTACTACCTAGTGGGCCTGCTGGCCGAAATGCTGCTGAAGCAACACCCGGGCTCGAAAATCATTCACGACCCGCGCCTGACCTGGAACACCATCGATCAGGTCAAGCAGGCAGGCGGTACGCCGGTGCTGTGCAAAACCGGTCACGCGTTCATCAAGGAGCGCATGCGCCTGGAAGACGCCGTGTATGGCGGCGAAATGAGTGCTCACCACTACTTCCGCGATTTTGCCTACTGCGACAGCGGCATGATCCCGTGGCTGTTGGTCGCCGCGCTGATGTCCGTGTCCGGCAAGAAGTTCTCGCAACTGGTTGATGAGCGCATGGCGGCCTACCCGTGCAGCGGCGAAATCAACTACAAGGTCGAAGACGTCAAATCCATCATCGCCAAGATCCTGGAGCACTACACGCCGTCTTGCTCGAACATCGACAGAACCGACGGCATCAGCCTTGAGTTCGCCGAATGGCGCTTCAACCTGCGCGGGTCGAACACTGAGCCTTTGCTGCGTCTGAACGTCGAGAGCCGTCGTGATCCAGCCCTTGTAGAAGCCAAGGTCAAAGAGATCGAAGCGCTGATCAACGGTAAGTGATGCACTTGGCGCGCGGTCCTGCTGACTGAATGGCGGGGCCGTGAGCCAATCGTCTACAATGGCGCCGCTGCCTCGCAGCGGCCGTCATGACTGACGGGGAATTCTTATGTACATGGATTGGATATGACCAGAAAAATCCTGGTGACAGGGAGTTCGGGATTTTTGGGAACAGCGCTGGTTGACCACCTTGCACACCTGCCTGACGCGCACATTGTCGCGGTCAGCAGACGGTCGACGCCCAATTCTTCTCCAACCGTCACGACGGCCACCGTTGCCGGTCTAAATGCCGACACCCCATGGCAGGCGGTTCTGCACGACGTCGACACGGTCATTCATGCCGCAGCGCGGGTGCATGTCATGCACGACACCGCAGCCGATCCGCTTTCGCTGTACCGGGAGGTCAACACCCTCGGCACGCTGAATCTGGCTGAGCAGGCCGCCGCAGCAGGCGTCCGGCGTTTCATCTTGATCAGCACGATCAAGGTCAACGGTGAGTCCACCGCACAGGGCGAATGCTTTCGTCCGGACGACGCTCCCAATCCGAGCGATCCCTACGCCATCTCCAAGCACGAAGCAGAACAGGGGCTTCTGGCGCTGGCCAAGACCTCTGCAATGGAAGTGGTGATCATCCGCCCGGTGCTGGTTTACGGCCCCGGCGTCAAAGCCAACTTCCTGCAATTGATGCGCACGTTGCGCAAAGGCGTGCCGCTGCCGCTCGGTGCGGTGAACAATGCGCGTAGCCTGGTCTCGCTGGATAACCTGATCGACCTGATCCGTGTCTGCATCGATCATCCTGCCGCCGCGAACGAGGTCTTTCTGGTCAGTGATGGCCGGGACCTGTCGACCACCGAACTGGCCAGCCGTCTCAAGGCGCAGATGGCTGCATCGGGTTGGCTCATTCCCGTCCCCGAGTCCCTTATCATGCTCGGCGCCACGCTTTTGGGTCGCAAATCGGCGGCCGAGCGGGTGCTGGGTTCGCTGCGGGTGGACATCAGCAAAAACCGCGAGCGGTTGCAGTGGCAGCCCCCGGTGTCGGTAGAGGACGGCCTGAAGAAGACCGTCGAGCATTTTCTGGTTACGGATCGAGCATGAATTATTGGTGGGTCGCGGTGGCTGTTGTGGTGTTTTCGTTCGCGCTGACGCATGTATTGCGACGATATGCCTTGCACAAGAGCCTGCTTGATGTTCCCAACGGCAGAAGCTCCCATACGATTCCCACGCCACGGGGCGGCGGTGTGGCGATTGTCATCAGTTATCTGGTCGCGCTGGTCTGGATGCTCTCTGCCGGGCTGATGGGGCGCGATCCGTTCCTGGCCCTGTTCGGCGCGGGGGCATTGATCGCGGCGCTGGGGTTTCTCGACGATCACGGCCACATCGCCGCGCGATGGCGTCTGCTGGGGCATTTCTTCGCCGCGGCGTGGGCGTTGGTCTGGCTGGGTGGCCTTCCGGCGATCAATGTGTTCGGCCTGACCCTTGCCCCGGGCCTGATCGTTAACGTGCTGGCGGCGTTCTACCTGGTATGGCTGCTCAATCTGTACAACTTCATGGACGGCATCGACGGCATTGCCAGCGTAGAGGCGATCTGTGTCTGCGTCGGCGCGGCAATCATCTACATGTTGAGCGGTTATGCCAATCTGGTGTGGCTGCCGGTCCTGCTGGCGTGCGCAGTGGCGGGCTTTCTGTTCTGGAATTTCCCCCCGGCGAAGATCTTCATGGGCGACGCCGGCAGCGGATTTCTGGGCATCATGCTCGGTTGTCTGTCACTGCAGGGCGCGTGGATTTCCTCGCAGTTCTTGTGGGTATGGCTTATTCTCCTCGGGGTTTTCATCGTAGACGCTACAGTAACCCTCATCCGTCGGCTCGTTCGGGGCGACAAGGTCTATGAGGCTCACAGAAGTCACGCTTATCAATTCGCCTCGCGGCGTTTTGGCAAGCACCTTCCGGTGACGTCCGCAGTCGGTGTAATCAATCTGTGCTGGCTGTTGCCGGTCGCTGTGTGTGTCACCCGTTTCGGGCTGGACGGCGCACTCGGCGTGATCATTGCTTACGCTCCACTGCTTGCCCTTGCAGTCATCTTCAAGGCAGGGACGCTTGAAAAAAGCTGAGCGTGGACATTGCTGCTGGCGCTGTTGATCCGATTCCCCCGGGGGAGCAGGAATCAATGGCCGGTGCAGGGGTCGACTGAAAGGAGTTTGAACGCGTGCTTGAGGGGAAGATGGAAAAAATTCGCACTTCGCTGCTGGCGCTGCCTCGCCGGCACAAGCGGATCATGCAGGTGGCCGCAGACGTCTGTCTGATCTGGTTCGCGTTGTGGATGGCGTTCGTCGTCCGTCTGGGCATCGATGAACTCATCAATCCCCTGGAAATCCATACCTGGCTCTTCGCAAGCGCGCCCGTGGTGGCGATACCCTTGTTCATTCGTTTCGGCATGTACCGCGCCGTCATGCGCTATTTCGGCAACGACGCCCTGATCGCGATCATCAAGGCTGTCAGCCTGTCGGCCCTTATTCTCGGGTTCATCGTCTACCTCTACAGCAACCACCAGCATGTGGTGCCGCGATCAGTGATGTTCAATTACTGGTGGTTGAGCATGGTCATGATTGGCGGCCTGCGCCTGGCCATGCGTCAGTATTTCCTGGGGGACTGGTTTTCCGCCGTTCGCCATGTACCTTTTGCGACCCGGGACGATGGTCTGCCCAAAGTGGCCATTTACGGCGCTGGAGCGGCGGGTAATCAATTGGTTGCTGCGTTGCGCATGGGTCGGTCGATGCGTCCGGTGGCATTCATCGATGACGACGATTCGATCTCCAATCGGGTCATTTCCGGGCTGCAGGTCTATAAACCCAAGCACATTCAGCAGATGATCAACGTCACGGGTGCGCAGGAAATTCTGCTGGCGGTCCCGTCTTCCGCCCGCGCCCGGCGCAGGGAAATCCTCGGGTTTCTCGAAGGCTTCCCGCTGCACGTTCGCAGCGTCCCGAATTTTTCCGATCTGGCGGCGGGGCGGGTGAAGGTCGACGATCTCCAGGAAGTCGACATCGCTGACCTGCTCGGGCGCGACGCTGTGCCTGCGCAGGAAGAATTGCTCGAGCACTGCATCAAGAATCAGTGCGTGTTGGTGACCGGGGCAGGGGGGTCGATCGGTTCGGAACTGTGCCGGCAGATCCTGCTGCTGAAGCCGACCACGCTGTTGCTGCTCGATCACAGTGAATTCAACCTGTACACCATCCTCACCGAGCTGGAGCGTCGGGTTGCCCGCGAATCGCTCAAGATCAAAGTCCTGCCGATTCTCGGTTCGATCCGCAATCACTCCAAGCTGCTGGACGTGATGAAGACCTGGCAGGTCAACACCGTCTACCACGCGGCGGCCTACAAGCATGTGCCGATGGTCGAGCACAACATCGCCGAGGGCGTGCTCAACAATGTGGTCGGTACGCTGAATGCCGCCCAGGCCGCGCTGCAGGCGGGCGTTGCGAACTTCGTGTTGATCTCCACCGACAAGGCCGTGCGCCCGACCAATGTGATGGGCAGCACCAAGCGCCTGGCCGAGCTGACGTTGCAGGCACTGAGCCGGGAAACCGCGCCGGTGATGTTCGGCGACCGCTCCAATGTGCATCAGGTCAACAAGACACGGTTCATCATGGTGCGATTCGGCAACGTGCTGGGGTCGTCCGGCTCGGTGATCCCGCTGTTCCATCAGCAGATCAAATCCGGTGGGCCGCTGACGGTCACGCACCCGAAAATCACCCGCTACTTCATGACCATCCCGGAAGCGGCGCAGTTGGTGATTCAGGCTGGTTCCATGGGGCAGGGCGGCGACGTGTTCGTGCTCGACATGGGCGAGCCGGTACGCATCATCGAGCTGGCCGAGAAGATGGTGCATCTGTCGGGCCTGAGCATTCGCTCCGAACACAACCCGCAGGGTGACATCGCCATCGAATTCACCGGGCTGCGGCCTGGCGAGAAGCTCTACGAGGAGCTGCTGATCGGCAACAACGTGGCCGCGACTCGCCACCCGATGATCATGAGCGCGCAGGAAGACTTTCTGGCGTGGGACGTCTTCAAGCAGAGCCTCTCGCAGCTGCTCAAGGCGCTTGACGACGATGATTACACACGCGTTCGGCAGATCCTTGGGGACACGGTCAGCGGATATGCGCCAGAGGGCGATATCGTCGACTGGATTCATCAGCAGCGTCGTCGGGAACCCTGAGCGCACGCGCCCCGGAAACCTTTTCTTACGCAGCGAAATGGAGGCTGAAACGGGCGCGAAGCCCGTATGCACAGGGCCTGCGCGTCGGTACATATCCCGTCACCGATCCTTGCGTTGACGCACTGCCGCCATCGGCTAGGTTTGGGAAGCAGCTCAGGAATGCTGCTTCCACTTACGATGCCCATGGAGCATGACTCATGCGTAATTCTTATCTCTCCTCCCTGATCTTCGCGCTGCTGGCCAGTACGTCCCTCGCCGTGACTGCCGCGACGTCTGCCGCCCCTGTCGCCGCCCCGGCGGACGCCACTAAACCTGCTATTTCCGCGCCGGCGGGCGTGCAGGGATCCAAGGTCAATCTCAACGCCGCCAGTGCGGAAACCCTTCAGAAAGAACTGTCCGGCATTGGCGCCGCGAAGGCCAACGCCATCGTCGCTTACCGTGAAGAACACGGCGGTTTCACGGCCGTGGACGAGTTGATCGAAGTGAAGGGCATCGGCAAGGCGCTGCTGGACAAAAACCGCGACAAGCTGTCGATTGACTGAAACTCTATGAGCCCAAGGCCGATCCCTGATCGGTCTTTTTTATGCCTGCGATAATTCAAGGCCCACCCCTTACGCACCGAATAGAAAAATGTCGACTGACATATTATTTTTTAAATTACGGGCGTAATATACCTCCGCAGCTACGCTCACTTTCCCACGGAGAACCTTCATGACTACTCAGACTCAAGGCAAAGCTGTTATCACCGGCGCGTCGTCGGGCATTGGCTTCACCTACGCGGACCGCCTGGCACAGCGCGGATTCGATCTTCTACTGGTGGCCCGTGACCAGGCCCGACTGGAAGCGCTGGCGACGGATTTGCGAGCGAAACATTCGATCAATGTCGAGGTGGTGAAAGCCGACCTGACCCAGCCCACCGACGTCAGCGTCCTCGAGCAGCGTTTGCGCTCGGACGCATCGATCACGCTGCTGGTGAACAACGCCGGGGTTGCACTGAGCACGTCCCTCGCCGAATCGGATCTGGGCGAAGTGGACCGCCTGATCCAACTCAATATCGTGGCGCTGACCCATCTGGCATCAGCCGCAGCGGCCGGTTTTGCGGCGCGCGGCACCGGGGCGATCGTCAATATCGCGTCCGTTGTGCCACTGCTGCCGGAGCGCTTCAACGCGGTGTACGCCGCCAGCAAGGCTTATGTGCTGAGCCTGACCCAGTCACTGGCCGCCGAGATGAGCGAAAAGGGCGTGCAGGTTCAGGCCGTGCTGCCCGGCGCGACCCGCACTGAAATCTGGGAGCGCGCAGGTCTGGACATCAACGCCTTCCCGCCGGAAATGGTCATGGACGTCAACGAAATGGTCGACGCCGCGCTGGCCGGGTTTGACCAGAAAGAGCTGATCACCATTCCATCGCTGCCGGATGCCGCTGACTGGCAGGCCTTGACCCAGGCACGCCTGGCGCTGGGGCCGAATCTGTCGCTGCAGCACGCGGCGCAACGTTACAAAACGGCTGGCGCGTAACGGTGCCGGCGACTGCCAAAAATGAGGAAAAGGTGAACCCATGAGCGAGCGCCGCATCGTAGTGACGGGTATGGGGCTGGTGACGCCATTGGGCACCGGCGTCGAAGCGGTATGGAAGCGATTGCTGGAAGGCCGCTCCGGCATTGTGCAGTTGCCTGAGCAGACGGTGGCTGATCTGGCAGGCAAAGTCGGCGGCCCGGTGCCGACCCTGGAGCAAGACCCTGAAGCCGGGTTCGATGCTGACGCTGCCGCGCCGCCCAAAGAGCAGAAGAAGATGGACCGCTTTATCCTGTTTGCGTTGGGCGCTGCGCGACAGGCGGTCAAGCAGGCAGGCTGGGCGCCGTCCACTGAAGAGGAACGCGAGCGCACTGCGACCATCATCGGCGCCGGCGTAGGTGGTTTTGGTGCCATCGCCGAGGCCGTGCGCATCACTGACACCCGCGGGCCGCGGCGCTTGTCGCCGTTCACCATTCCTTCGTTTCTGGTCAATCTGGCGGCCGGGCATGTGTCGATCCAGCATGGTTTCAAAGGCCCGCTGGGCGCGCCGGTGACGGCGTGTGCGGCGGGCGTTCAGGCGATCGGCGATGCCGCGCGGCTGATTCGCAACGGGGAAGCGGACGTGGCCATCTGCGGTGGCGCCGAAGCCTGTATCGATCGCGTCGCCCTGGGTGGCTTTGCTGCCGCGCGGGCGCTCTCCAATGGTTTCAACGACACGCCGGAGCGTGCCTCACGGCCCTTCGACCGCGACCGCGACGGCTTCGTCATGGGTGAGGGCGCGGGGATCATCGTCATCGAAACCCTGGAACATGCACTCGCCCGCGGTGCAACGCCCATCGTCGAACTGGTCGGTTACGGCACCAGCGCGGACGCCTATCACCTGACGGCCGGGCCGGAAGATGGCAGTGGCGCGCGTCGAGCAATGCAGGCAGCGATCCGGCAGGCCGGCATCCAGCCTGCCGACGTGCAGCACGTCAACGCCCATGCCACGTCCACCCCGGTGGGCGACAAGGGCGAAATGGCGGCGATCAAAACGGTGTTCGGTGACCAGAATGGTGTTGCCGTGACGTCGACCAAATCAGCCACCGGGCACTTGCTCGGCGCGGCAGGCGGCATCGAGGCGATCTTTACGGCATTGGCGATCCGCGATCAGATCGCGCCGATGACGCTCAATCTGGAGAACCCCGATGAGGCGGCGGCAGGCATCGACATCGTCCACGGCAAGGCGCGCCCAATGAACATCGAGTACGCACTGTCGAACGGTTTTGGCTTCGGGGGTGTGAACGCCAGCGTGCTGTTTCGTCGCTGGCATTCCTGATTGGCATCGCTGAAATAAGCGGGACGCTTCCCTGCTACGAACAGGGCAGGGAAGTTGAGCGTCAGCCTTCGATCAGTTGCTTGAGCTGATCGCGGGTGGTCTCCAGGATTCGCTCGGCCAGCGCCGGATCTTTTGCACTGCGCGCCAGCACCATTGCCCCAACGAGGCTGGACATGAGCATCACGCTCTTGTCGCTGCTTTGTCCATTGGCCGGCATTCCTGCCTCGAGGGTCGCCAGCATGCGGTTGATCAACTCGTCGGTAATCTCGCTCGGTTGCCCGCGCTGGCCCAGCTCGGACGCCATGGTCGGCAACGGGCAGCCCTTTTCCGGGTGATCGCGATGGACGGTCGACAGGTACATGTCGATGAACGCCTGGGTCGAGCTGTCTTCGGCCAGTTTCTCGGCGCGAGAGGCGTGCAGCTGGTCGACGGCGCAGCGCAGGGATTTCTCGACCAGGTCGTCCTTGGAGTTGAAGTGGGCATAAAAACCACCGTGGGTCAGGCCCAATGCCTTCATCAACGGCTGCAAACCGGTGGCGCCGATGCCGTCACGGCGAAAGCGCGCGGCGGCTTCCTGAAGGATGCGCTGGTGGGTCTGGGCTTTGTGATCTTCGGCGTAACGCATGGAGCGAGCCTCCCGACTGTGGCTCTTGAAATGGTGGTCGACATTTTTACACGTATGACACGCCGGCGCAGTACCCACGTTGTAACGCGTGCCGCCACTGGTCAGAGAGCTGCATCCACCGCCGGCCGGCTATGACGGCAGAACCTTTGCTATTTCGGACCCATCATTTTCGCCAGCGCCTCGGGCCTGGGTGCGCCTTGTTGCTGCTGAAGGTGTCCGGCCTCGTCCTTGTAGAAAATCGACGGTGTGGCGGACAGGCCCATGTCTTCCATCAGTTTCATGTTGGCGTCGAGTTTTGCCTGGATATCATTGGGGATGTTCTGCATGGCCTTCAGCGTGCTGCCTTTGCCCGCCTGCTCGTGGTTCTGCAAGGCCACTTCCGGGTTCGCGTCGGCCAGCAGGCTCGCGGCTTTGGCGGCGCTGTCCTCGCGGATCACGCCGACCATGATGTGGCGCAATTGCACTTTGCCGGATTTCACCCAGGGCCGCGCCTGCTCCCAGAACAGGTTGCAGTACGGGCAGTTGGCGTCGCTGAACAGATAAATGACTTTCGGCGCAGTCTTGGCGCCGTCGGCGATCCAGGTGCTGTTTTCCATGCGGCTCCACATCGCCTCGGCCATCGGCCCATAGACCAGTTTCTGCAGGGGGGCGGTGCTCAGGTCTTCGCCTTTTTCATTAAACAGATTGCCGGCCAGCACATACTTGCCGTCAGGGGTCAGGTAAAGCGCCATGCCTTGATTCTGGTACTCGGCGGCGTATCCCTTGAGCCCGCCCGGCGCGTCAAAGCTGCCTTTGATGGTTGCGCCCTTGGCTTCCAGCGCCTTGATCGGGGCGGGCAGGTCCTCAGCGTGGACCAGTGCGCCTGGCAGGCTGAGCGAAACGGCGGTGGCGATGAGCGCATGGCGCATGAAGTTCATGGGGTGATCCCTTACTGTGAAGAAGGCTGTGAAGAAGGCTGTGAAGAAGGCTGTGAAGAAGGCGGAGAAGAAGGGTTCGGCGGCTGGCTGAAACCGTCCAGGTAATGTTTAAGGCTGGCGGCGGACAGCTCGCCCAGATGCCCGTCCAGTTGACGGCCGTTCACGCCGTAAAACAGCGTGGTGGGCAAAGCGGCTGAGCCGGCGCGGCGGCCCAGTTCGCCGCTGTTATCGAACAGCACGTTGTCCAGTTGCAGACCCTGGCTGCTGAGAAAGGTCGCCACTTCACGTGGGCTTTCTCCCTGATTGACGAACAGAAACACGACGTCGGGATTGGCCTTTTGCGCGGCTTGCAGTACGGGCATTTCCCGCCGGCACGGCGGGCACCACGTCGCCCACAGGTTGATCACCAGTTTGCGGCCCGCGTAATCGCGCAATTGCACGCGCTCGCCGGCGCCATTGCGCAGGGCCAGATCCGGCAGCGGGACATCCTGACGAACGCTTTCGACCGCCAGACTACTCAGCCACCAGAACAGCAATCCGCTGGCGACGCCCCATCCCAGTGGCCTGCGCTGCAACGGCCGCCGCCACGCAATGACGGCGGCACCGGCCACAGCGGCGATGACACCGAGCCAGGCACTGAAGCCGCCGTCGCGGATGTCGACGATGCGCAGCAGGTCGCTTTCATATTGCGGCCAGTAGCGGGCGACGAACGCCAGACGTGCCACCAGCAGGCCGAACATGAACAGGCCGAAGACGGCGCGTTCCGGGTTGATCCGCTGCTTGCGGCCACTGATCCAGCCGACCAACGTCGCCAGCGCGAGGGCAACGAGCAGCAGCAGATGATTGAGCGACAGGGCGAACGGCCCCACGGAAAAACTCAGCATCAGCCACGCCCCCGGGTGGTTTGCCAGTGCTGTAAAAAGCCCTCGAGGTCGACTTCACCGGTGATACGCCGGTCGCGTCTTTCGCTGCCGTCCGGCGCGATCCACACCAGGGTCGGCGGGCCCAGTACGTTGAAACGACCGAGCAGCGCGCGGCTGGCGTCGTTGTCGGCCGTGACATCGAGGCGCAGCAGGCGCACGCCGTTCAATGCCTGCAGGGCTTCAGCGTTGGCGAACACAGTCTTTTCCATGATCTTGCAGGACACGCACCAGTCAGCGTAGTAGTCGACCAGCACCCACTGCCCGGCGTCTTTGGCGGCAGCGAGTTCCCGGTCCATGGCCTGCGGGTCCTTGATCGTGGTGAACGCGGCGTGGGCCTCGCGAGCGGTGGCCGACTTTGAACCGCTGTAGACCTTGAGCGGCTGCCAGGGATCGTCGCCGCCCGCCGCCGCGCCGACCACCATCATCACGCCCCACAGGCCCACGACCAGACCAATGGGGGCGCAGAGGAGTAAGGCGCGTTGCAGCGACCGGGTCTGCACGATGGCGCTGTAGGCGAACATGATTAGCAGCGCGCCGAACAACGCCAGCCACAGCACGTCGGCGAGCAGCGGTCTAATCATGATCAACGCCGTGCCCAGTAACAGGAAGCCGAAGAGGCCCTTGACCAGGTTCATCCAGGCCCCCGGTTTTGGCAGGAAACGCGTGCCGACCGTGACCAGCAGCAACAACGGCAGGCCCATGCCCAGCCCCATGACGAACAACACCAGCGCGCCGTGCAGCGCATTGCCACTCTGGGCGATATACAGCAGCGCGCCCGCCAGTGGCGCGGTCATGCACGGGCCGATCATCAATCCGGACAGCGCACCGAGCCCAGCTGCGCCCAACAGACTTCCACCACGGCGCTGACGCCCGGCGTTCTCCAGGCGGTCGCGCAGGAAGCCGGGCAATTGCAGCTCGAAGAAGCCAAACATCGGCAGCGCAAGCAACACGAACAAGGCCGCGAAACTGCCCAGCAGCCAGGGTTGTTGCAGGGTCGATTGCAGGTTGCTGCCCAACAGCGCGGCGACCACACCCAGCCCGGCGTAAATCAGCGCCATGCTCAGCACGTAAATGCTGGCCAGCGCAAAACCGCGTGAGGGTTTAGCGCCGCTGCCGACCACCATGCCAGCAAGGATCGGCAGCATTGGCAGTGAGCAGGGCGTGAACGCCAGCAGCAGCCCCAGCCCGAAAAAAGCGGCCAGGCTCAGGGCCAGAGAACGTTGCGCCAGGCCACTCGCCAACGCTTGGTCCTCAGCCTGATCGCCGACTTCATTTCCTTTTTCAGTGCCGGCCTGCTGCGTCGCGCCGCTGCCCACATCTACACGCTGGCTTTGCGGGGGATAACACAACCCGGCATCGGCACAGCCCTGCCAGCTCACTTTGATCTGACCGCTGGCCGAGGCCGGGATCGTGAGTTCGAGGGCTTGCCGATAGACCTGCTGCTGGCCGAAATACTCGTCGTGATGGTCCTCGCCCGTCGGCAGGACGGGCTGCTGTTCCTGGCTCAGCCCTTCGAACTTGAGCCGTTGTTGATACAGGTAATAACCGTCCGCAATCTGCCAGTACAGGCGGGTTTCGCCGGACTCCAGCTGTTCCGAGGTGAAGATAAATGCTTTATTGGCCGGCAGAAAATCCGGCTTCTCGCTGAAGAGTGAAGGGCCGCTCCTGGCCGGGAAAGTGTCACCACCGGGCAACGCCTGCGCCAGCAACGGGATCAGCATCAGAATCATCAACCACACCTTACGCATGCTCACCTTCCAATCCTTATGAATGGGGCGAAGCGTGCGCAGTGGCGATTAACAGTCGATTAACGCTATGGGGGCGCGTCGTGTCTGCGGCGGCTCGTGCATAATCCGCCGTTAATCCCTCTGCGCTTCAATCGCCTTTTTTCGGGGCCGACCATGCACGTACTGCTTTGCGAAGACGACGACCTGATTGCCAGCGGCATCGTCGCGGGCCTCGATGCCCAAGGCTTGACGGTGGATCGCGTGGCCACGGCCTCATCCGCGCGGGCGATGCTGTCGGCTGCGCATTTCGACGTGATGATTCTCGACCTTGGCCTGCCTGATGAAGATGGCCTGAAGCTGTTGCGCCAGTTGCGTCAACAGGGGGTCGAAATCCCGGTGCTGATACTCACCGCTCGCGATACGGTGACCGACCGCGTCGACGGCTTGCAGGCCGGGGCGGACGATTACCTGCTCAAACCCTTCGACCTGCGTGAACTCAGCGCGCGCCTGCACACCCTGGTGCGACGCATGGCCGGGCGCAGCGTCAATGTGATCGAGCACGGCGTGCTCAGCTACGACCCGAGCAGCCGAGAAACGCGCCTTGCCGGTCAGCCGGTCGATCTTTCCCGCCGTGAGCAGGCCTTGCTGCAAGCGCTGCTGAACAACAGCGGCCGGGTGCTCTCCGGCGAACAGTTAAAGGACTGCGTCTACGGTTTTGGCGACGAAGTCGAGAGCAACGCCCTCAACGTTCATATCCATCACCTGCGGCGCAAACTGGGCGGCGGGATCATCGAAACCGTGCGCGGGCTCGGCTATCGCCTCGGCCCGGCCGGCCTTGATTCGGAGCCCACGCCATGATGAGCCTGCGCACGCGGCTGAGTCTGATCCTGGGCTCGGCGTTCATCCTGATCTGGGTGCTGGCCGCCGCCTGGATGCTGCGCGACTTGCGCACGCAGATGATGCAGTCCCTCGATCAACGCCTTGAGGCCTCGGCGCGGATGGTGGCCGGGCTGCTCGAG
The DNA here is from genome assembly GCF_021728295.1 of Pseudomonas petrae. Lineage (GTDB taxonomy): Bacteria > Pseudomonadota > Gammaproteobacteria > Pseudomonadales > Pseudomonadaceae > Aquipseudomonas > Aquipseudomonas petrae. Next base: position 162,768 of record NZ_JAKJXE010000009.1, on the reverse strand, counting down.
CAGATGCAGATGCCCACCGGCAGCGACACCCGCTCGCTGCGGGCGGACGATCCGGCGTTGCCCAACGGCATGGCGTGTCAGTTGAGTTCCCTGCGCGGGCAGGTGCTGGCGCGCACCGACAGCTCCCCGAGCGAACCGCTGAAGGCCGATGCCAGCGGTTTCCACGACCAGATGATCAACGGCGACCACTGGCGCGTGTACACGATGATGCATGACAACGTGCGGGTGAGTACCGCTGACCGGCAGATCGAACGCGATGTGCTCGGGCACTCGGTGCTGCTGGCGGCGTCGGTGCCGGTGCTGGTCGCGCTGTTCGGCAGCCTGGCGCTTGTCTGGTTCGGCATCGGCCGGGGGCTGGCCCCACTCAACCGCATGCGCGATGCCTTGAATCGCCACAGCGCCGACTCGGTCGAGCCGCTGGATGTGCCCAACCTGCCCAGCGAGTTGCAGCCGCTGCTGAAAAGCCAGAACCAGTTGTTTCAGCGCATTGCCCAGACCCTGGAGCGTGAGCGTCGGCTGACCGGCGACGCCGCCCACGAGTTGCGCAGCCCGCTCACCGCCATCAAGACCCATCTGCAAGTGGCGCGCATGACCGACGGCCAGAAGCGCGACACGGCGCTGGCCCATGCGGAGGAGGGCGCTGATCGCATGCACCGCACCCTTGAACAGCTGCTTTTGTTGGCGCGGGTCGAGGGCAGCCTTTCGTTTGACGACGGCGTGCAGTGCGACGCCGAGCAAGTCGCTCGGCTGGCGATTCATGACGCCAGTCATGGGGATGAGCAGCGCATCGAGTTGATCCTGCCGTCGCAGTTGTCCAGCGCCGCCGTGCAGATGCCGGCGGCGCTGGCGGTGGCCGCGTTGCGCAATCTGCTGGACAACGCGCTGCGCCACAGCCAGGCCGATGCGCGGGTTGAACTGAGTGTCGAAACCTTCGACGGGCAGGCGCATTTCCGCGTTCGCGATCACGGCCCCGGCATTCCCGAGCCGGACCTGGACAAGCTCACCCAACGCTTCTGGCGCAACGGCAAGAGCCCCGGCGCCGGGTTGGGTTTGGCGATTGTTCAGGCCATTGTTCAGCGTTGCGCCTGCTCGCTGCGCTTCGACAGCCGTCATGACGGTCTGCGGGTGGAGCTGAGCATGCCGTTGCGGCGCGATGTCGCAGGCGAGTGACGTGTGGGAAGGGTCTGAAAGTTGAGTCGGCCTGGCGTTGGAAGACAGGCCGATTGTTAGCACGATGTCCGTTACTCCGGCATTGCCGAAGAATGGTGGGATGTAATCAGCCACTGGTTGTCGACGAGTGCGTAAGTGAAGGTGTAACGCGCTTTGACTGCTGAGGTGTCGCTGAAACGGAACGTGTAAGTGCCGGTATCGATTGCGCTGTTGCAACTTGTAATAACCGTGCTGCTGTCGACGGTGCCGACCGGCTTGTTCTTAAGGAACTTATTGAAGTAATCAAGTTTGCCAGCAAGGTCTGTTCTGGGCTGGTTGGAGAGGGTCGGCAGCAGCACGGCATCGGGCGTGTAGTTCGCCGCAACCTCACGTGAGTCGCCGGTTTTGAGGGCATTATTCCAGCGTTCGAACAGGATTGCTGCCTGTTGCTTGTCAAGTGTTGCGCATTGAATGGGCGCGTTGTTTGCACTGGCCAAAGTGCTGGTAGCGAGCAATGTGATGAGAGCGAAAGACTTGAGCATGACTTGCCTTCCATGGGCGGTTGAATGTGGGCCGGGAGCCTAATGGAGGAGGAATGAAAGTTGTACTGTCGTGGATTTACAATTCGTTTCGCGAACTAATTCGTCCGTCTCCGGCGTGGGAAGTGTCCGGTTCGATAAGTAAGAAGCGTTGCTGATTTGTGCAGGAAGTTAACCCGGTTTGAAACTTTCATCATCCGGGTCCGCACGCTTTTGGTCCGACAAGCCTTTGATTCTGCTCTCTAATCCCGGACAATCGCGCCCCTTTCCCTGTAGAGAACCGGTCAGGGGCGCCGATTGCCACGTTTTTGGACGCGCTTTTGACCATGTAGCTATCACCGGCAACGGAGAATCGACCGGATGAATGATCAGGCCAACAGCGTCGAACACACCGTCGACGCCGCCCCCGCGAGCGTGACTACCTGGAACCGCAACGACACCACCTGGATGCTCGGGCTGTTCGGCACCGCCATCGGCGCGGGCACGTTGTTTCTGCCGATCAACGCAGGTATCGGCGGGTTCTGGCCGCTGGTGATTCTGGCCGTGCTGGCCTTCCCGATGACCTTCTATGCGCACCGTGGGCTGACCCGGTTCGTGCTCTCGGGCCGGGATGGCGCGGACATCACCGAGGTGGTCGAGCAGCATTTCGGCAAGAAAGCCGGTGCCTTGATCACCCTGTTGTACTTCTTCGCCGTGTTTCCGATCCTGCTGATCTACAGCGTGGCGCTGACCAACACCGTGGGCAGTTTCATGGAGCACCAACTGCATGTGCAGCCGCCGCCCCGGGCGCTGCTGGCGTTCGTGCTGATCCTTGGCCTGCTGGCGGTGGTGCGTTGTGGTGAGCAGATCATCGTCAAGGCCATGAGCCTGATGGTGTACCCGTTTATCGTGGCCTTGCTATTCCTCGCGGTGTTTCTGATTCCCCACTGGAACGGCGGCATTCTCACCACGGCAAGCACCCTTCCGGCACCGTCGGCGCTGCTGCACACGCTGTGGCTGGCGATTCCGGTGATGGTGTTCTCGTTCAACCATTCGCCCATCATTTCGGCGTTTGCCGTCGACCAGAAGCGTCAATATGGCGATCAGGCCGAACCACGCAGCGCGCAGATCCTGGCCCGCGCCCATCTGCTGATGGTGGTCATGGTGCTGTTCTTCGTCTTCAGCTGCGTGCTGACCCTGGCGCCGGAGCAACTGGCGGAAGCCAAGGCGCAGAACCTGTCGATCCTGTCCTATCTGGCCAACCATTTCAGCAACCCGACCATCGCGTTTGCCGCGCCGTTGATTGCTTTCGTCGCGATCACCAAGTCGTTTCTGGGCCACTACATCGGCGCCAGCGAAGGCCTCAAAGGTCTGGTCATGAAGACCGGCCGCCGTCCTTCGCCACGTACGCTCGATCGGCTGACCGCAGGCTTCATGCTGGTGGTCTGCTGGCTGGTGGCGACCCTCAACCCGAGCATTCTGGGCATGATCGAAACCCTCGGCGGCCCGGTCATTGCCGCGCTGTTGTTCCTCATGCCGATGTACGCCGTGCGCAAAGTGCCGGCCATGCGCCGGTATGCGGGCAAGCTGTCGAACGTGTTCGTCGTGGTGATCGGGCTGATCTCGATTTCGGCGTTGGTTTATTCGTTGTTGCAGTGACGTCGATGCCGGGTTAAGCGGGCCGGCGCACGGTGTAGGAGCGCGCTTGCCCGCGAAGGCATTCTGGACTGCAACGAATCCAATGCCTAACACACTGCTTTCGCGGGCAAGCGCGCTCCTACAGTTCATTGGGGTTAACCTGAAGATTCGCGTCGATTGCGGTCAACCGGTTATTTGTGTCGCATGGGATATGCCTTTGGTCCTGGCAAGCCGCACAGTCATCACTCGCACTCAAGGAAGCGGCGAACATGCCCAACAGTGACAACTTCGTTTTTACCCTGCGCCCTGCCACACAATCGGATGTGCTGACAATTGCGGTGTTGGGCATGCAGGTGTTCATGGACACCTATGCAACCGAGGGCGTTCGTGACGCCATCGCTCGGGAGGCCCTGGAATCGTTTGCTCCCGAGACTATTTCCGCGAATATCGAGCGACCTGACTCCATATTTTTGCTGGCAGAAGCCAATAATCATCTGGTCGGCTTTACGCAGATCTGCCTGCAAACCGGTCATCCATTGGTCAGTGACACGTGTGCCGCCGAGCTTAAGCGCTTATATGTGCAGGAGCGATTTGCCGGGCATGGGATAGGGTGGCGGTTGCTCCGGAGTGCCGAAGATGAGGCACTGGCCCGGGGCGCTTCAAACATATGGGTGACGGTTTGGGCGAGGAATACCCGTGCCTTGCTTTTTTACCCTCGACAGGGCTACGAAAATACTGGCTTGGCGGTACATCGTCTGCAGGCTGAATCCCACCCGAACGTGTTTTTCTGCAAATCACTTAACCCTTCAGGCCTTGTCCAGCCTCTGGTTTGACAGGCCGGCTCTGCGCGCCGCATGATCTTGCTCGTTTCTGATCGATGCAGCCCATTACCGAGGCCTCATGTCTGCCAACCCTGAAGCATTTCCCGGCGAGCGTCAGCGTTTGATCACCGAGCGTCTGGCCGTGCACGGTCGGGTAATCGCGGTGGAGCTGGCGGCCGAGTTCAATGTGTCCGAGCATTCCATTCGCCGTGATCTGGGCGCTTTGGCGTCCGCCGGCCTGTGCAAACGCGTGTACGGCGGGGCGATTTCGTTGGCGTCGGACGGGCCGCTGGCCGTGCGTGTCGAACATGAGCCCGGGCGCAAACGTCAGTTGGGCATCGCGGCGGCGGGACTGATCAGCGCCGGGCAGCACGTGTTTATAGACGGCGGCTCGACCAACCTGGCGATCGCCAAAGCCCTTGATCCGCACATGCCGTTGACCGTCACCACCAACGCGCCGCTGATCGCCGTCGAGCTGATGAAGCTGCCGTCGGTGGAGGTGATTCTGCTCGGTGGGCGCCTGAGTCCCGTTGCGGGCAGCACCAACGGCTTCACCACGATTCAGCAACTCGCCCACTTCAATTTCGATCTTAGCTTTCTCGGCGCCTGTGCGCTGGATGCGCTGAAAGGCGTGACCGCGTTCGACATGGATGTCGCCGAGTTCAAGCGTGCCGTGGTGGCGCGCAGCGGTCAGGTGGCGGTGGCGGTGATCAACCAGAAGCTCTCCAGCATCGCGCACTACCAGGTCGCGCAGTGCGAGGAGGTGGGTGCGCTGGTGGTTGAACACGACGCGCCGGCCGACCGGCTGGAGCTGTTTCGCGGCAAGGTCGCGCAGATCGTTACGGCGCGGGCAGCGCACTGAGCGCAGTCGATTCCTGCCAGGCCACGGTGCGATTGCGGCCCTGATGCTTGGCGGCGTACAGCGCCGCATCCGCGCGTTTGACGAAGTCTTCCATGGTCTGGCATTCCTGCGCCTGACACCCGTAAACCCCCAGGCTGATGCTGACGATGCCGATCGGATTGCCCTGATGTTCCAGGGCTCGCGTGAGCACGGCCAGGCGGATCTTCTCCGCCAGACTCACCGTGCCGTGCATTTCGCTGTAGGGCAGGAAAACGGCCATTTCTTCCCCGCCGTAGCGCACCGCGAGGTCGCCGGTACGGTTGAGGTTGCTGCGAATGCATTCGGCCACGGCGACGATGCATTTGTCGCCGGCGACGTGGCCGTAGTTGTCGTTGTAGCTCTTGAAAAAATCGATGTCGATCATGATCAGGCTCAGCGGATGCAGGTTCGGCTGGCCGTTGTGAAACTCCAGACCGAGAATCTCCTGAAAATGCCGACGATTGGCCAGGCCGGTCAGGCTGTCCTGGAGCGCGAGTTTTTCCAGCGAGTGGCTGGCAATGCGCAGCTGTGATTCGGCGTTGAGGCCGAAACGGATCTGCTGGAACAGCAAAACGCCAAACAGCAGGTTGGCGACCACCACGCAGATGATGATCGCCAGCGAGCGCCACGCGTATTGCCGCCACTCGTCGAGCACTTCGCGCTGGGACAGACCGGCGAGCACCACCATCGGGTAGCGGTCCAGTTTCTTGTAGCCGTACAGGCGCTGTTCGTGGTCGAGCATCGACACGACGTTCGCCGTGCCTTCGTAGTGCTCCCTGACGTAAAGACGGAACAATTCGCCGTCGGCGATGGAAATGCCGTGCACGTTTTCGAGGAGCGGGCGCCGAGCGAGCACTGTGCCATCGGCCATTGCCAGGGTGATAACGCCACGTTTGCCGATGTCGAAGCGCTCGAAGAACCGTTCGAAGTAATTCAATTCTACGGTGGCCAGCACCACACCGGCGAAGTTGCCCATCTCATCGTTGACCCGGCGCGACACCGGAATGATCCAGTCGCCGGTGGAGCGGCTCTGGATGGCCGCTCCGACATGGGGCAGGTCGCTGTCGATGGATTGGTGGAAGCGGAAATATTCTCGGTCCGCGTTATTGGCGTTGGCCGGCGTGTGGTTGAGGGAGGTTGCCGCCCAGTTGCCGTCCTTGTCGTAGATGAACAGGCCCTGGATCTGCTCGACGCTGGCGGCGGTGGCCCGTAGATAATCGTGCATGCGCGAACCACTGGCGGCGCCGAAGCCGTCGAACGACAGCCGTTCGACCACCGACGACACGGCGATGTGCGCCTGGTCGAAGGCGTCATCGGCGTGCTGCGCCATTGAGCGCGAGAGGTTGGCGACGTTGGTGTTGGCGATTTCCAGCTCGTGAATGCGCGTCTGGCGCAATTGCCAGACGGTGATGCTGGTGATCGAGAAGCACACCAACAAGGTAAACAGCCCCGCCAGCCACAACACCGGCATGCGCTTGAGTCGACGGTTTCTGACGCCGAACTCCGATTCTTCTACCTGTCTCAAACCCCACCCTCGCTGACTGCCACGATTTCAGACCCGCCACTGTGACGAACAATCCACTCGTTCGGACACGTAGCATCGCAACAGCGACCCGTCTGACTCACAGCGTAGGACAAGTGCGGGATTTTGAAGGGAAATTTATGGCGTATAAATCATGTGAGAGAGATTTCCTGCAGTCGGGTTGCAGCTTTGTCAGGAGCGGCTGCAACCTTTGTAAGGGTGACTGGCGGCAATGGGCTCCACCGACCGGTCATGCCTTGCTCTGCCCATCAAACCCGACGCCCTTGAACCTCATCCACATTTGCCTGCCAGTCCTTCTGCGCCGTGGTGGTGTGTTCAGGGATCGGCGCTTTGAGCAGCACGAAGTAGGCGACGGCCGAAAGCAACGCGACGATGGCGCTGACCGCGAAGGCCGTCGCGAAGGTGCCGGAATATTGCACGCTGAACCCGGTGACGATCGGCGCGATGGAGCCTGCGATGTAGCCGCCGAAATTCTGGATCGAACCCAAAGACGCCACACGTTTGGTATCGACCACGGTATTGACCACCATCCACGCCGTGGCGCTGGACAGGTTGATACCGAAAAGCGCCAGGCAAAGCAGGGCGACGCAACCGCTCAGTCCGGTGACGAAGGTCAGCGGCAGGGTGAACACGGCGGCGAAGACCAACCCGCCAATCACTGTGTATTTGCGGCTGTTGAGCACGCCGACGCCGCGCTTGACCAGCCGATCGCAGATGCGTCCGGCGGCGATGGTGCCAATCGCGCCGAAAACATAAGCAAACGACACCACCCAGGCGGTTTGATAGGGGTCCAGGCCATGTTCGCGCTGGAAGTAGCCGGGCAGCCAGGTCAGGTGCAGCCAGAGCATGTAGATCACGCCCATGAAACCGAGGAACGTGCCCCAGGTGCTGCGGTGCTTGAACAGGTCCAGCCAGCCGGCGAAGAACGAAGCCTTCGGCGCAGCATCGGCCTGAATCACCTGAACCGTTGGTTCGCGACCTTCAGCCGCCAGCTCCTTCAGGTACTGCGCGCGGCTTTTGTAGAACATCAGCCAGCACAGCGACAGGACGATGCCGAGCACACCCGTGATGATGAACATCCCGCGCCAGCTGAAGTTGACCATGAACAGCGTCAGCAGCGGCGGCGCCAGGCACGGCCCGATACAGGTCGCCGACCAGACGATGCCCGTCGGCGTGCCGCGCTCATGCTCTTCGAACCATTCGTTGAGGGTTTTGGCGGCTGACGGAAACATCGGTGCCTCGCCGATCCCCAGCAGCACGCGCAGGGCAAAGAAGCCGCTGAAGCTGTTGACGAAACCGGACGCCGTCTGCGCGATGGACCACACCATCAACGCGCCGCCCAATGCGATCTTGCTGCCGAGCTTGTCGATGATCATGCCCATCGGCAACTGCGCGAAGGCATAGGCCAGCGAGAACGCCGACAACAGAATGCCCATCTCCGAAGGGCTGATCAGCATGTCTTTCTGGATCGTCGTGTTGGCGATGGACAGCGCGCTGCGGTCCAGATAATTGACGATCCCGAACAGCATCAGGAAGACGATGGTGATCGTCTGGTAGGTCTTGAGGGATTTCATTGCGCACCTTTTTTATTGTTGTAAGGCTTGAAAGCTTCATTGTCCCTGTAGGGCCGGCTTCAGCCGGGAAGGGGCCGGTGTGGGCACCATCTATCTTGCGGTGTGACGCTTGAAAAGCTTCCCGGCTGAAGCCGGTCCTACCAAGGCAGCCCGTCCTGTCAGGTCACCGCCCCGATGTGCCACGGGACGAACTCGTTTTGCCCATAACCGTGCTGCTCGCTTTTGCTGCGGGCGCCGGAGGCGATGTCCAGCATCATCTGGAACACGTACGCGCCGCGTTCTTCGATTGTTGTCGTGCCGTCGGCGATGCCGCCGCAATTGACGTCCATGTCCTCCTCCTGAAATTCGAACACGCGGTTGTTGGTCGCCAGCTTGATCGATGGCGTCGGGGCGCAACCGTAGGCGGAACCGCGCCCGGTGGTGAACGCGATCAGGTTGGCGCCGCCGGCCACTTGCCCCGTGGCGGAGACCGGGTCGTAGCCGGGGGTGTCCATGAACACCAGGCCCTGGGCGCGAACGGCTTCGGCGTATTCATACACGCCCATCAGGTTGGTCGAGCCCGCCTTGGCCACAGCACCCAGGGATTTCTCCAGAATGGTCGTCAGCCCGCCCGCCTTGTTGCCGGCGGACGGGTTATTGTTCAGCTCGGCGTTCATGCGCCGGCAGTAGTCTTCCCACCAATGAATGCGCTGAATGAGTTTTTCGCCGATCGCCTGATTGGCCGCGCGACGCGTCAGCAAGTGCTCGGCGCCGTAAATCTCTGGAGTCTCCGACAGAATCGCCGTACCACCCGCCGCCACCAGCCGATCCACCGCATTGCCCAGCGCCGGGTTGGCGGTGATGCCGGAATAGCCGTCGGAGCCGCCGCATTGCAGGCCGACGATCAGATGCCGGGCGCTGACGGTTTCGCGGGTGATCCGGTTGGCCTGGGGGAGCAGCGATTGCACTTGGGCGATGCCGCTGGCGATGGTCTTTGACGTGCCGCCGGTGCCCTGAATGGTGAAGGCGCGCAGTTGGTCACTGGCCTTCAGGCCCTGGCTGTCGAGCATGTCCTGAATCTGGTTGGTCTCGCAGCCCAGGCCAACCACCAGCACCGCCGCAAAGTTCGGGTGCACGGCGTAGCCCGCCAGGGTGCGGCGCAGCAGGTCGATGGCCTCGCCCTTGGAGTCGATGGCGCAGCCCGAGCCGTGGGTGAGCGCGACCACGCCGTCGATGTTCGGGTAGTCCGCGAGGGCCTCGGGGAAAATGTCGCGACGGAAACGGTCGGCGATGGCCCGGGCCACGGTGGCCGAGCAGTTCACCGAGGTGAGAATGCCGATGTAGTTGCGCGTCGCAACGCGTCCGTCGGCGCGCACGATGCCCTGAAAGAACGCCTCGGTTTTCGGCGTCTCGTGTGCGTCGACGCCAAAGGCGTAGTCACGGGAGAAGTCGCCCATCTCCACGTTATGCACGTGCACGTGCTGCCCGGCGTCGATGGGCTGGGAAGCGAAACCGATGATCTGACCGTAACGCCGCAGCGGCTCCCCCTGCTCGACCCGCACCGCCGCGACCTTGTGCCCGGAAGGAATCGGCTGCGAGACGGTGACGTTTTCTTCGTCCAGGTGCGTGCCTTCGCTCAGCGCCTGGCGAGCGATCAGTACGTTATCGAGGGGGTTGAGGCGGATGAACAGCGCGCTGCTGTCGAACGCGGGCGTCTTGGCGATGAGTTCCATGCGGCCTCTCATGACGGTTGCGGCCTGCATCAGCGGTGCGAGACGACGGCTTCCATCAGGAAGCGGCACCGTGGCTGGCCGGTTATTGTTATTCACGACGTATCAAACAGCCGCTTCATAGGCGCGGACGTTGTTGGCCGATTTTCAGCCACTCTATGAAGCCAGTGGGTAATTTCCCAATGAAAGGTTTCGATTGAGCGATAACGCAGGGTTATCGATTCATGGGGTCGCCCGAGACTTTGGAAACGCGGGCCCGCACACGCAAATTTAAAAACGGGCGCTTAGAAATGCGAGGAGTGCCTTCACCGCTGCCGACATCGGCCGGGCTTTCGACGTCATCAGTCCAAGATTGGCCATGCTCAGCGGCAACTCCACCGGCAGAATGGCAATCATGCCGTAGCGCGCGTAGTGCTGGGCGACGTCATTGGGCACCACGGCGATCATGTCCGAGGATTCGAGCATCGAGGTGGTTGCCAGAATCGAACGGGTTTCGATGATGTCCAGCGGCTCAATCAATTGCGCCGCCTGCAATGCGTTTTCAACCTGGCGCCGCATCGGGCTGCCGATAGGGTGGAGGATCCAGGTCAGCGGTGCCAGATCCGCCAACGTCAGGCCCGCCGGGGGCAGTCCGCTGTGATCCACCAGCGGGTGCTGCGGCCGGGCGACGATGCGCATGCTTTCGCCCTGTTCGAACAGCTGAATGTCGAGGCTCTGGCCGTCGAGCTGATCGGGCAGTCGGCCCAGCACCACATCGAAATCGCCGCGAATCAATGCCGGCAGCAGCTCATCACTGGTGCCGACTTCCAGGGCGATGCGCACTTTCGGGTGCGCGGCCTTGAACGCCAGCACGCCGCGGGTCAGCAGCGTCGGCACCGGGCCCATGACCGTGCCGATGCGCACCATCCCTGTCGCCCCGCGCGCCAGCTCGGCCAGCTGCGCTTCGGCGTATTCGAACTCATGCAGCGCGCCCTGGGCGTAGCGAATCATCACCTCGCCGAACAGCGTCGGCTGCATGCCGCGCGGCAAGCGCTCGAACAGTTGCACGCCGAGGCGCTCTTCCAGCTGTTGCAACAACAGGCTGGCGGCGGGCTGGGTGGTGTGAATGGCGGTGGCGGCCTTGCGCAGATTGCCCAGTTCGCCCAACGCATTGAGCAACGCGATCTGCCGGCTGGAGACTTTCAGCATCGGGAAGGTGCCAGGCAGATCGGAGGAGGGTGACGTGTCTGACATATCGAATTTGGTATCGATGATTAGGATTTGGCGATTATGCCTGTATCGCGCATTGGCCTACAGTCACTCCTACAGGTATGCGTTGCCACCCATAATAAGGGCCCATCATGCAGATCACTTCTATCTCCGTCCGCGACATCCGCTTCCCCACGTCCCTGTCCCTCGACGGTTCCGACGCGATGAACAGCGCGCCGGACTATTCCGCCGCCTACGTTGTGCTGCACACCGATTCGCCCGACGGGCTGGAAGGCCATGGCCTGACGTTCACCATCGGCCGGGGCAACGAGATCTGCGCGGCCGCGATTCACTCCCTGGCGCCCAGCGTGGTGGGGCTGAACCTGGAAGCGATCACTGCGGACATGGGCGCGTTCTGGCACAGCATCACGGCAGGCGACAGCCAGTTGCGCTGGCTGGGGCCGGAAAAGGGCGTGATTCATCTGGCCACCGCTGCGCTGGTCAATGCCGTGTGGGACCTGTGGGCCAAGGTCGAAGGCAAGCCGGTCTGGAAACTATTGGCCGACATGACCCCCGAGCAGTTAGTGAAATGCCTGGACTTCAGCTACGTCACCGACGCCATCACCCCTGAAGAGGCCATCGCGTTGCTCCGTCGGCAAGTGCCGGGCAAGGCGAAACGCGAGGCGCAGATGCTGGGGGAGGGCTATCCGGGCTACACCACCGCACCGGGCTGGCTGGGTTATTCGGAAGAGAAGATGCGCCGGCTGGCCCGCGAAGCCGTGGCCGAAGGCTGGACCCACATCAAGCAGAAGATCGGCTCGGACATTGAGGAAGACATGCGCCGCGCCGCGATCCTGCGCGACGAACTGGGCTGGGAACGCACGCTGATGATGGACGCCAATCAGGTCTGGAGCGTCGAGCAATCGATCAGCAACATGCGCCGGCTGGCGGCGTTCGAGCCCTGGTGGATCGAAGAGCCGACCCACCCCGATGACATCCTCGGCCACGCGACGATCCGTCAGCGCATCGCGCCGATTGGTGTGGCGACCGGCGAGCATTGCCACAATCGGGTGATGTTCAAACAGATGTTCCAGGCCGGCGCGCTGGATTTCTGCCAGCTCGACGCGGCCCGGCTGGGCGGGCTGAACGAGGTGCTGATCGTGCTGCTGATGGCGGCCAAATTCGACATCCCGGTGTGCCCGCACGGTGGTGGCGTCGGGTTGTGCGAATACGTGCAGAACATTTCGATGTTCGATTACATCGCCGTGTCCGGCTCGCTGGACAAACGCGTGCTGGAGTACGTCGATCACCTGCACGAGCATTTCCTTGATCCGGTGGTCATCCGCCGTGGCCGCTACATGCCACCGCAACGGCCGGGGTACAGCATTGAAATGCATGCCGAGACGCTGGAGCGGTACCAATACCCCGATGGCGCGGTGTGGGTGGATCTGGCGAACCGATGACCTGACGGTAGGAGCGTGGCTTGTCCCGCGATCGGCGGGGGCCCCGTCGTGACTCGGCGAACGGGTTTCTCCAAACACAGCGCGTTGGCAGGATTTACGGGGACTGCGTCCCCGATCGCGGGACAAGCCACGCTCCTACAGGTTATGCACGCTGCGGCAACAGACAACCCCATGTCGCTGGGGGCACGGGCCTTTCCCGGGCATGACCGGTATGATCCGTCGCATCTACCCGACCACGGTGCGACATGAATTCCCCCGAGCCCGGCAACGTCATCCCTCCCGCCAATGCCCCCGTCACCCCGCCCGAGCGTGATCGATTGTCGGCTTCGCTGCTCGGCGGCGGCTGCGAGCCTGACCCGCGCTTTACACTGGCCAACGAACGCACGTTTCTCGCGTGGATCCGCACGGCGCTGGCGTTTCTGGCCGGTGGCATTGCGGTCGAAGCCTTCACCAGCGACGTGTTCAGCCCCGGGCTGCGTCGGGCCGTGGCCTTGTCGTTGCTGGTGCTGGCCTTGCTGGTGAGCGCCAGTGCCTGCGTGCGCTGGCTGAAAGTCGAACGGGCGATGCGTCAACGCAAGCCGTTGCCGCTGCCGGTGCTGGTGCCGATTCTGTCGTTGGGTGGCGGGTTGGTGGCGGCGGGGCTGATCGTCTTTCTGATTTACGGTGCGTCGTGAATCGGCGCACTCCTGCCGTGCCGTCGACGCCATTGCGCCACAACGATCCCGGTCTGCAGCCCGAACGCACACTGCTGGCCTGGCGTCGGACGCTGCTGACGTTGATCGGCGTGTGCATCCTGTTTCTGCGCTGGATTCCGCCGTTTGGGTTGATGGCGCTGCTGCCCGTCATCCTCTCGCTGATGGCGGGCATCCTGATCCAGATCGGCCTCAACGTCCGCTACCGCAAAAGCGCCCGGGGCATGACCCAAGAGCGCATTCCGCCGCCGTTGCGTGAAGTGGCGGTGCTGGGTTGCACGGTGATGGTGTTGAGTCTGGTGGGGATTGTTGCGGTGGCATCTGGCTGAACGGACCGACCAGACATACGCCCGGATTCGTAGGAGCCGGCTTGCTGGCGAACCGATTGTGTCAGCCGACGTCTGCAGTGGCTGGCCTACCGCTTTCGCCAGCAAGCCGACTCCTACAAATTTAAGCTCCGCAACATAGGGCTTCAACAGGACCTGCCTTCTCCCCGCCTTTGGTGAACCAGAGTCAGGATGAAAAGAGGGCGCAGTAGCGGGTTATTCGTCCACCTGCACCACCGCGATGCTCTGGCCGTCGGCTCCCGAGGCGCGGTGTTCTTTGCGCTCGTTCAACCAGCTGTTCACCTGCCCGCCAAACTCTGCCGGTGCCTTGCGCCCGAAACGGCGGCCCAGGTCGAGAATGGTCTGCTGCGCCAACGCCTCTTCCATGCGCTTTTGCGCCGTCAGCATTGCGGCGTGAATCGCGCAAGTGCCTTCGGTGGCCCATTCTGGCGCGTTGCCATCAAACACCGCGCAGCGACCGCGAATCTCCCGGCAATCGAAAATCAGCTTGCGGCCGTCGATGGCCGTGACGATGTCCAGCAAGGTGATTTCGTCCGAAGGGCGGCCCAACTTGAAGCCACCGCGCACGCCTTCGGTGGCGACCACCAGTTTCGCTTTCGCCAGTTTGGTGAAGACCTTGGCCAGATATTCCTGCGGCACGCCCTGCAGTTCCGCCAGGTCACGCACGCTGGCCTCGCGGCTGTCACCACGCTCGTCCATCAGAAACAGCAGGCAGTGAATGCCGTATTCGACGCCGGCGCTATAAAGAGACATGTGTATCTCCGACTGAATTGATCGTGCGCACGCTAACAATTCAGCAGCCACGTCGCAAGTAAAGCGCAGGGTGAATGACCAGTGGTAGAGCGTTTTTACGAGCTTCATTCTTTTTCGATGGATGAATAATCGATTTAATCCTTTGATTTTTAAGATATTTATCGAAATCTCTCACGTCCAGTGATTTGCGTGCGAAGAAATAGCGCTTGCTGAATTTAACTACGATCAATAAAGTCGTAGTTGTCCTGAGGTGGTCTCCAACTCCGACTAAACAAACCCGCACTGCTCATTCGGCACTCCGTTGGCCGCGCCACTGCGTCCTCAACCTGAAAAAACGACGTATTTCTTCTTTGGAGCACACATTGAAAAAGCAAATTCTGATTGTCGGCGCGGGTTTTGGCGGGATGTGGAGTGCGTTGAGTGCCGCACGTTTGCTGGACATGCACGACCGCACTGACGTCGAAATCACCGTTCTGGCGCCGGCAGCCGTACTCGGTGTGCGCCCTCGTTTCTATGAGCAGGAAGTGCATCAGATGCAGTCACCGCTGGGCCCGCTGTTCGACGCGGTCGGCGTCAACTTCATCAGAGGCGTCGCCGACTCCATCGATGTGGCAGGGAAAAAAGTCGGCTACAGCGACGCCAACGGCGTCAAAACCTCACTTAACTACGACAAGCTGGTTCTGGCCACCGGCAGCCGCGTGGTTCGCCCAACGTCCGTGCCCGGCGTTGAGCACGCGTTCGATGTCGACCTGATCGACGAAGCCACTCGCCTGGAACACCACATCAAGGCGCTGGCAAAACAGCCGGAATCAGCGGCCCGTAACACCGTGGTGGTCGCCGGTGGCGGCTTTACCGGCATCGAAACCGCGACCGAAATGCCAGCGCGTCTGCGTGCTGCGTTGGGCGCCGATGCTGAAGTCAATGTGATCATCGTCGATCGCGGCGCCAAGATTGGCGCGGCGCTGGGCGAGAACATCAGCCCGTCGATTGTCGACGCTTGCGAAGCGCTGGGCGTGCAGTGGAAAACCAATGCGGCTGTCTCAGCCGTCGATGCCGATGGCGTGACACTTGCCGACGGCCAGCGCATCGACGCCAAAACGGTGGTCTGGACGGTGGGTGTGCGTGCCAGTTCGCTGACTGAACAGATCCCGGCCCAACGCGATGCCTATGGTCGTTTGCACGTGGATCGCAACCTGAAAGTCATCGGCCAGGACGACATCTTCGCCACCGGCGACACCGCTTACGCCGCCACCGACGACGAAGGCAATTTCGCACTGATGACCTGCCAGCACGCCATCGCCCTGGGGCGTTCGGCGGGTAACAACGTGGCCGCAGACCTGCTGGGGGAAGCGCCGATTCCGTACAGCCAGGTCAAATACGTCACCTGCCTGGATCTCGGCGCCTGGGGCGCGGTGTACACCGAAGGCTGGGATCGTCA
The DNA here is from genome assembly GCF_021728295.1 of Pseudomonas petrae. Taxonomy (GTDB): domain Bacteria; phylum Pseudomonadota; class Gammaproteobacteria; order Pseudomonadales; family Pseudomonadaceae; genus Aquipseudomonas; species Aquipseudomonas petrae. The sequence continues at coordinate 147,055 of NZ_JAKJXE010000009.1, read as the reverse complement.
GGTCAAGCTCATCAAGGAAGAAGCCAAGCAGCTCAAGCAGCAGATCAACTCCGTTTGGATCTATCCGCCGGTGGCTGAACGCGAAGCAGCGCTGGCCGCAGCGGACCCGCTGATCCCTGTCGTGGCTTGAGGCGCGGCAAAAGCCAAGGCGCCTTCGGGGTTTGATGATGTGCAGGAGCGCGGTTGCCCGCGATTGCGGTAGGTCAGACCCACATAAGGTGTCGGATACACCGCAATCGCGGGCAAGCGCGCGCCTGCAATGACGGGTTCGCGAACGACCCCGTTGCCTCAATAAGCCGCCACCAACCCATCTTTCCTCGGATCGGTCCCACCCACATAGCCATCGGCCGTGCGCTGGATGATCTGAGCGCCCCCGAAGGCAAACACGCCGTTGGGGTCTTCAACCTCCACGTCGTGGCCTTTGGCGCGCAGCGCTTCGATCACGACCGGATCAAACGAGCGCTCCACTGCGACCTTCAGGCCGGATTCGATGCGCCAGCGGGGCGCATCGGCGGCGGCCTGCGGGTTCTGCTTATAACGCAGAATGCGCAGCATCATCTGCAAATGCCCCTGAGCCTGCATTGGCCCGCCCATCAGGCCGAAAGACATCAACGGCGTGCCGTCGGCGTTCATCACGAAGCCCGGAATGATGGTGTGAAACGGCCGCTTGCCTGGCGCAACGGTGTTGACGTGATCAGGGTCCAGGGTAAAACCCGCCCCGCGATTCTGCAGGCTGATGCCCGTGCCCGGTACCACCACACCCGAACCAAAACCCATGTAGTTCGACTGGATGAACGAGACCATCATGCCGCTCTCGTCCGCCGCCGACAGGTACACCGTGCCGCCGGCCTTGGGCGCGCCATGCAGCGGGTCTTGCGCCTGTTCGCCGACCAACGCCGCGCGGTCGCGCAGGTACGCCGGGTCCAGCATGTGTTCAGCGGCCACGCGCATGTGGTCGTTGTCGGTGACGTGCTGATTGAGGTCGGCCAGCGCCAGCTTCATCGCTTCCAGCACCGGGTGCACGGTCTCGACGCTGTCCACCGGATGCTCGCCCACGCCCAGCGCTTCGAGCATGCCCAGACCCGCCAGCGTGGCGATGCCCTGACCATTCGGCGGAAGCTCGTGGACCACGGCGCCGGCGTAGGGCACCGACAAGGTGTCGATCCAGTCCACCCGGTGGTTCGCCAAATCCTCAAGGCTCATGACGCTGCCATTGGCGTTGGCGTGGCTGATCATGGCCTGAGCGAGTTCGCCGCGATAGAACGCCTCGCCTTTGGTGTCAGCGATCAGCTCCAGCGTCTTGGCGTGATCCTTGAGCGCGACTTTCTCCCCGGCCTTCGGCGCTTTGCCGCCTTGCAGGAAGCACTCGGCAAAGCCCGGCTGATCCTTCAACAGCTCGGCGCCGCGACGCCACAGTTCAGCAATGATCGGCGTGACCTGATAACCGTCGCGCGCATAGCCGATGGCGGGCGCGGCGAGGGTGGCGAAGGGCAGCTTGCCGTAGCGCTCGGACAACGCGACCCAGGCCGACACCGCGCCCGGCACCGTCACCGAGGCCCAGCCGCGCTGGGGCATTTCCTGCTGGCCGGCGAAATGCTCCGGCGTCCAGGCGTTCGGCGAGCGGCCAGAAGCGTTCAGGCCCTGCAGCGTCTTGCCGTCCCAGACGATGGCGAAGGCGTCGCTGCCGATGCCGCAGCCGGTGGGTTCGACCACGGTCAGCACCATGGCGGCGGCGATGGCGGCATCAACGGCGTTGCCGCCCTGACGCAGCATGTCCAGCCCGGCCTGTGCGGCCAGCGGTTGCGAGCAGGCGACCATGTTGTTGCCCATCACCGGCGAGCGGGCGGACGCGTAAGGTTGGCTGTAATCCAGATCATCGAACATGCAGTCGTTCTCTTCTTGGCAGTTGATTGGTTATCGAGGCGCAGCTTTCGAGCCCTTCGGAATAAATCCGTCAGCTTTTCGGGTCGAGGGCATCGCGCAGCCCGTCGCCCAGCAGGTTGAAACACAGCACGGTGATGTAGATCGCCACGCCCGGGGCGATGGACATCCACGGCGCTTGTTCCATGAAGTTCTTCGCGGTGTTGAGCATTGAGCCCCAGGACGGCGAGGGCGGTTGCTGGCCCAGGCCGAGGAAAGACAGGCTCGCTTCCGCCAGAATCGCCGAAGCGATGGTCAGCGTCGCTTGCACAACCAGCGGCGAGAGCACGTTCGGCAGCACGTAGCGCAGGATGATCCAGCGGTCCGGCAGGCCGATGGCGCGGGCGCCTTCCAGGTAATCCTCGTGACGGATCGCCAGCACCTGACCGCGGGTCAGTCGCGAGAAAATCGGCATCGCCGACAGCCCGATGGCAATCATCGCGTTGCTCAGGCTCGGGCCTAGAAACGCGCCCAGGGCAATGGCCAGTACCAGAAACGGGCACGACAGCAGCGCTTCCATGATTCGCGAAATCACCGCGTCGAGCTTGCCGCCGAAGTAGCCGGCCAACAGGCCCAGCGGCACGCCGATGACCATGGCGATGGCCACCGAAACCCCGCCGGCCAGCAGCGAACTGCGCGCGCCCCAGAGCAGGCGGGAAAACAGGTCACGGCCCAGTTCGTCGGTGCCCAGCCAGTAGATCAGCGACGGCGCCTTGCGCACGGCGAGGAAGTTGGCTTTCAGCGGATCATGGGGCGCAATCCACGGCGCCAGCAGCGCGGCAAGAATGAAGATGATCAGCACGACCGCCCCAACCACCGCGCCCTTGTTGGCAAGGAATTTCTTCACGAATGGCGAGCGGGTGCGCCGCCGCAGTGGTTCTCTCAACGGCGCCTGGGACGGCGCGTTCAGCGGCGCTGAAGGGTGGGTCGCAATCGAAGTCATCAGGCCGTCCTCAGACGCGGATTGATCAGGCGATAGAGCACGTCGGCCAGCAGATTCCGCAGCAAAAAGCCGATCGCGACGCACAGCACCACGCCTTGCACCACGGCGTAATCGCGGTTGAACACGGCATCGACAATCATCTTGCCGAAGCCGGGAATGCTGAACACCTGCTCGGTCAGCATCGCGCCGCCGAGCAACTCGCCGAACAGCAACGTGGTGAGTGTGACGATGGGCATCAGCGCATTACGCAGGGCGTGCTTCAAGATCACCGTGCGCGGGAACAGACCTTTGGCCCGCGCCGTGCGCACATAGTCGACGCGCAGCACTTCGAGCATGGCGCTGCGGGTGTGACGCATCAGCACCCCCGACAGCCCGGCACCCAGCACGAACGCCGGCAGGATCAGGGTTTTCAGGTTCTGTCCGATGTCTTCACCCAGCGGCACGAAGCCCGACGCCGGCAGCCACTGCGGCTTCACGGCGAAGATCATGATCAACAGAATCCCCAGCCAGAAATGCGGAATCGAGATCCCCGACAAGGCGAACACGTTGGCCGCGTAGTCCACCGACGTGCCCTTGCGCACCGCCGAGATCACCCCGGTGGGAATGCCGATCACCAACGCGATGATCAGCGCCAGCACTGCCAGCTCGATGGTCACCGGCAGCTTCGACGCCAGCAGCACGGTCACCGGTTGCTCGGTGCGCAGCGAGGTGCCGAAGTCGCCCTGCAGGACGTTGCCGACCCAATGCACGTATTGCAGCGGCAGCGGGTCGTTGAGCCGGTATTTCTCGCGCAGGTATTCCATCACCGCCGGGTCGCGCTCTTCACCCGCCATGGCCTGGACCGGATCACCGGGCAGCAGCTTTTGCAGGGTGAAGACGAACAGCGAAACCAGGATCAGCGTCGGAATGGCACTGAGCAGGCGTCGCAGGATGAAAGTCAGCATGACGAATCCTCGCGGCCAAAGCGGTTGTCCACGCGCGCCGCTGTCATTTGAAAGCGACGTTGTTCAGGCGAATCAAACCATCGGGATTGGGCACGAAACCGGTGAGGTTGCTGCGCATCGCGATGATTCGAGGATCGAAGTACAGGTAGCTGGTCGGCACGTCTTCGGCGAGCAGACGCAGGGCCTCGAAGTAGATGGCCTGACGCTGGGCCTGATCGTTCACGGTGCGCGCCTTGTTCAGCAGCTCGTCGAGTTTCGGGTCACAGAAATGCCCGTCATTCTGGCCGCCCTTGCAGGTCACGAACTGATGAATGTCCCCATCCGGATCAGGACGGCCCGACCAGGCGCTCATGCCGATCTGGAAGTTGCCGGCCTGTTGCTCGCTGAGCAGCGTGGCGTATTCGGTGGCGATCAGATTGACCTTGAAGCCGGCCTCTTCGGCCATCGCCTGAATGATCTGGCCAACCTGTTGCGCGATGGGGTTGTTGGCGACTTTCAGCTCGACGCTGAGGGGCGTCTTCACCCCGGCTTCGGCCAGCAGTTTTTTGCTGGCTTCGACGTCGCGGGTCGGGACCGGCAGATCCTTGTCGTAATACGGGCTGTTTTTCGGGAACGGCTGGGCGCTTGGTGCGTACAGGCCTTCGAACACCACCTGATTGATCGCGTCACGGTCGATCGCCAGCTCGAAGGCCTTGCGCACGCGCTTGTCCTTGCCCATCGGGGTGTTGGCCTTGTCGCCGTTGTTGGTGTTGTACATCAGCTGCATGTAGCCCAGGCCCGGCGTGCTGAACACCTGCACGTGGCTGTCGGCCTTGGCGGTCTTCACGTCGGTTGGCGCGACGCGCTCGATGATGTCCAGGTCGCCGGAACGCAGGTTCGCCAGGCGCACCGAGGTGTCCGGAATCGGCAGGAAAATCACCTTGTCGAAGTGGTACGCCTGCTTGTTCCAGTAGTTGTCGAAGCGCTCCAGCACGATGCGGTCCTGCTGCACGCGCTGAACGAATTTGTACGGCCCGGAACACACCGGTTTTGAGGCCACGTCGGTCGCCGAGGCCTTGGGTGCGAGCATCATCCCGGCGCGGTCCGACAGTTGCGAGATCAGCGTCGCGTCGGGCTGCTTGACCTTGATCGCCACGGTTTTCGAGTCGATCACCTCAACGCTGTCCACTGACGCCAGTTCACTCTTGCGCAGGGAGTCGGGCAGGGTGCGGGCGCGGTCCAGGTTGAACTTCACGGCGGCGGCGTCAAATACCTCGCCGTCGTGGAAGGTCACGCCGTCACGCAGGGTCATGGTCAGCGTCTTGCCGTCCTCGCTCCAGTTCCAGGCGGTGGCCAGTTGCGGCGCGTAAGTCAGATCAGGATTGACGTCGACCAGCTTGTCGCACAGCGCGGTGTAGACCAGACGCCCCGAGTAGGTGCGCGAGCGGTGCGGGTCGAGCATGTCAGGGTCGTCCTGAATGCCGATGCGCAAAGTGGTTTCGGCGACAGCCGCATTCGCAGCGAGCAGCAACAACGTGGTTGTCATCAGGTGGGCGAATTTCATGGCTGACTCTCCAGAGAAAGGGCTTGATGGCTTTTGAACAGATTCAGGCGCTGGCTGTAGGCGGCGCTGGGGGTCGGCACGATCAGCGAACCGGCGCCGGCGTTGGCGATTTCGCGCCAGTAATGGCAGGCCACTTGACGCCCCGGCTCGACGGTTTCGAAAAGAGGTTTCACTTCGCGGCACAGCGGCTTGGCGTGGGGGCAACGGGTGTGAAAGCGACAACCGGCCGGCGGCTTGCTCGGGCTCGGCATGTCGCCGCCGAGCAGCGGGCGCGGGCGGCGCAGGTCCGGGTGGCTGACCGGCACGGCGGCCATCAGCGCTTGGGTGTAGGGGTGAAAGGGCGTTTCGAACAACGCGTTGACCGGCGCCAGCTCGACGATTTCGCCGAGGTACATCACCGCCACGCGGTCGCTCATGTGGCGGATCACCGCGAGGCCGTGGGCGACGATCAGCAGGGTCAGGCCGAACTGGTGTTTGAGGTCTTCCAGCAGATTGACCACCTGCGCCTGCACCGAGACATCCAGCGCCGACACCGGCTCGTCGCCGAGGATCAGCCGTGGCTCCGAGGCCAGCGCGCGGGCGATGCCAATGCGCTGACGCTGACCACCGGAGAATTCGTGGGGGAAGCGGCTACCGTGCTCCGGCGCCAGCCCCACCGTGCGCAACAGCTCGGCGACCTTGTCCTGGCGTGCGCTGCGGCTGTCGTCGCGGTGCAGCCAGATCGGCTCGCCGATGATCGATTCCACACTCATGCGCGGGTTCAGTGAGGCGAACGGGTCCTGGAAAATGATCTGCAGATCGCGGCGCACCTGACGCAGCTTGTCGGCAGGCAGATTGCCCAGGTTGCGGCCTTCGTAAATAACGTCCCCGGCGGTTGGCCTGAGCAGGTTCAACAGCACCCGGCCCAGTGTCGATTTGCCCGAACCCGATTCACCCACCAGCGCCAGGGTTTCGCCCCGGCGCACGGCCAGGGACACTTCGTTGACGGCTTGCACCGGCGGCTTCTTGCGCTGGAACAAGCCGGCTTCGCTGCGAAAGTGTTTGCTCACCGCGATGCTTTCCAAAATCGGTTTGTCGATCGCCGTTTCCGCGCTCCCGACCTCAACGATCTGTTGGCCTGACCGGCTCATGCGCTGACTCCCAGATGCTGTTCAAGTGGCACACGAATGCAGGCGGCGAAATGCCCGGCGGAGACTTCCAGCAAGGGCGGACGGGATTCTCGGCAGGCAGCGATGACGAAAGGGCAACGGCTGGCAAAACGGCAACCGGTGGGCATCTCAGCCGGCGTTGGCACGCGTCCGTTGATCGTCGCCAGCCGCCCTTCGCGAGGGCCGACCGAGGGCATCGAACCCATCAGGCCGACGGTGTAGGGGTGCTGCGGATCATCAAACAGGGTTTTGACCGAACCGCTTTCGACGACGCGGCCGGCGTACATCACGACGACCTCGTCGGCCACTTCGGCGACCACGCCGAGGTCGTGGGTGATAAGCATCATCGAGGTGCCGGTTTCGGCTTGCAGGCTGGCGACCAGCGAAAGAATCTGCGCCTGAATCGTCACGTCCAGGGCGGTGGTGGGCTCGTCGGCGATGATCAGCGCGGGGTCGTTGGCCAGCGCCATGGCGATCATTGCGCGCTGCCGCATGCCGCCGGACAGCTCGTGGGGGTAAGCATCAAGACGCTGAAGGGCATCGGGCACGCGGACCTTTTCCAGCATCTGCAGCGCGCGCTGGCGGGCGGCGCTGGCCGACAGACCCTGATGGCGAATCACGCTTTCGGCGATCTGATCGCCAATGGTGAACACCGGGTTGAGCGAGGTCATCGGCTCCTGAAAGATCATCGCCATGCGGTTGCCGCGCACGTCCAGCAGGCGCTCGTCGGACATCCCGAGCAAGGGCTCGCCCAGCAGATTCGAGGCGCTGGCTTGAACAGTCGCGGTGTCAGGCAATAAGCCCATCAAGGCCATGGACGTCACGCTTTTGCCGCAGCCGGACTCGCCGACGATGGCCAGGGTCTTGCCCGGCTGTATGGCAAACGACACGCCGTCGACGACGTTCGCCGGGGCATCCTTGAAGCGCACGGTGAGGTCGCTGACGCTCAATACCGATGGGGTGTTCGCGGGTGAAGCACTCATACGCTGGCCTCGAGGTCTTGCTGAATGACGTGATCGAGCGCCTGTTGCAGCGCACGCAGGTGACCGCGCATGGCCGTGGCCGCCTTGGCGGGATCGCGGCTTTCGATGGCACCGACGATGTCGTGGTGATCGTGGCTGTAAGTGCTCAGGCGGTCGGTGTTGCGGGCGCGTTGGCGCAGGTCACGCCACGCCGGATCAAGCCGGATCGCGTCGAGCATTTCGAAGATGTCCAGCATCAGCCGGTTGCCGGCGGCTTCAGCGATCGCGCGATGCAACGCGCTGTCCCACAGTTCGATGCCTTCGGCGTCTGGTTCGCTGGCGTGTTGCTGATGGGTGGTGCGTTCAGCCAGCCGGCGCAGGATTGCCATCTGTTCGCCGCTGGCGCGTAGCGCGGCCAGTGAAGCGAGTGCGGGTTCCAGATAGATGCGCGCTTCCATGACCTCGCTGAAATTGGTCCGGCTCGACAGCTTGGCAAAGCTCATGGCCGCGCTTGGCGGGGTAGGGCCGACGAAGGTGCCTTTGCCTTGCCGCCGCCAGATGTGCCCCTCGGCCTCGAGCACCGCCAGCGCGCGGCGAATGGCCCGGCGGCTGACGCCGAAATCCACCGCCAGGTCGCGCTCGGTCGGCAACGGCCGCTGCGGAAAGGCCGCCTGCTGCGCGACCATCTGGCGAAGCGCGTCGAGGGCCATCTTGGACGAAGTGTCGTGGGTTGCGTCAGTGTCGATGCTGTCCATCTGCGTCTCTCGTCACGGGGGTGAACCGGAGGCCAGCGGCTGCGTGAAGCAGGGTTGGCTACAAGGGACGAGTGCAATAGCGATGCCAATGAAAATTGGTTCACCCGCAAGGTCCGATGGCCGGCCGCGCGCGCAGGCGTGATCCCGCCGGTTCGGGCCAATTGGCAAAGGTTCGGAAGTCTGGTTCGCGGGGACAGGCGTGATTGGTTCAGGCGGTAAGCGAACCAATTTCAGGGATGGGCCAGGCAGGGTGCCTGTTTATGGTTCGGGTGGGTTATTAGGGGGCGCTGACTGGGGTGATTCTGGCCGAAGCCAGAATCAGGGCTGCATCAATCCCACTGCGGCGCGAGGCTGGCCGGGCTGGTCAGGCGATGACCGCGGTCCAGCTGGGCAATCTGCGCCATGTCGTCTTCGCCGAGCTTAAGGTCGGCGGCTTTCAGGTTGCTTTCCAGGTTTGCGCGTTTGGTCGAAGACGGAATCACCGCGTAACCCGACTGCATGGCCCACGCCAGCGTCACTTGTGCAGGGGTTGCGTTGTGGCGCTGGGCGATCTGCCCGATGACCGGGTCCTTCAGCACTTCGCCGTAGGCCAGGGTCATGTAGGAAGTGATCTTGATCCCGTGCTGTTTGGCGAAATCGGCCACGGTGCGGTTTTGCAGGTAGGGGTGCAGCTCGATCTGGTTGGTGGCGATGTTTTCGGCGCCGACCGCAGCAATGGCTTCTTTCATCAGCGCCACGGTGAAGTTGGAAATGCCGATCTCGCGGGTCAGGCCTTGCTGCTTGGCTTCCAGCAGCGCGCCCATGAACTCGGCGACAGGCACCTGGCCTTTCGGCGATGGCCAGTGGATCAGCGTCAGGTCGACGTGATCGGTCTTCAGTTTGGTCAGGCTTTCCTTGAGGCTCGGGATCAGCTTGTCGGCGGCAAAATTGTCGGTCCAGATCTTGGTGGTGATGTACAGCGCGTCACGGGGCACGCCGCTCTGCTCGATGGCCTGCCCGACCTCGGCTTCATTGCCGTAGATCTGCGCGGTGTCGATGACGCGGTAGCCCAGGTCGAGGCCATTGCTGACCGAGTCGATGACGACCTGATCTTTCAAGCGAAAGGTGCCGAGGCCAAATGCGGGAACAGTCATGGGAAGACTCCAGAGTTCGAGGGGGAAGGGAATGAACGAAGCAGATGCCCACTATCCCGCGTCGGCTGGCAGGGAAAAACCACAGCGCGGGCACGGGACTTTTGACGGGGGATCATGAATGCCATGGAGTTTGGGGCAGCGCTTGATCGTGATCGTTCAGTGGAATGTCGTTATTGCAGCGCCTGAACCACCGCATTAGCCAGCAAGCCGGCTCCTACCGGGTATTGCGCATGACGTATATCGCGCGCTGAACGCAAATCACTGTAGGAGCGCGCTTGCCCGCGAAAGACCTTGCGGCCAACGAATGAGCAACTGACACCCCCGATTCCGAGCCGGCTTGCTGGCGAATGCGGTGGGTCAGGCGAAATCGACGGCGCAGGCAGATCGCATTCGCGGGCAAGCGCGCTCCTACAGTGGATCGGCGTTTGCCGGGACTTCAGCGTCGTGCACAGAATCTGTGGGAGCCGGCTTGCTGGCGAAAGCGGTGGGTCAGGCGAAATCGACGGCGCAGGCAGATCGCATTCGCGGGCAAGCGCGCTCCTACAGTGGATCGGCGTTTGCCGGGACTTCAGCGTCGTGCACAGGATCTGTGGGAGCCGGCTTGCTGGCGAATGCGGTGTGTCAGGCGAAATGGATGACAGAGGCAGAACGCATTCGCGGGCAAGCTGAACTGGCTTAATGATTTTGGACATCTCAATCGGGCGCTAAGATGGCGCCCAAATCCGAGGTGTTATGGGCATGCGTACTTCTTACTCGAACGAATTCAAACTCAAAGCAGCGGCCATGGTGCTGGACGAGGGACGATCGGTCCCTGAAGTCTGCGACAACCTGAGCATTGGCCGAACCGCACTGCGTCGCTGGGTCGAACAAGTGCGTGCGGAGCGCCAAGGCGCAACGCCTGTGGGCGCCAAGGCGATTACCGCCGAGCAACAGGAAATACAGCGACTCAAGACCTTGCTCAGGCAGAAGGATCGGGATATCGAAATCCTAAAAAAGGCCAGTGCTCTCCTGCTTTCGGACTCCAAAGATCATTCGAACTGATCAGCGAGCTTGGCGAGCACTACGGCGTTCACGATTGTTGCCGCGCGTTGGGAGTCAACCGCAGCAGTTTTTATGCTTGGCGCCAGCGCCAAGGCATCGCCAACCGCAGCCGTGCGAAGCTTAGGGCTTTGCTGGTCAGGTTTCACAAGGAGTCGAGGGGATCAGCGGGGGCAAGAACGCTGTCCAGTGATCTTCGCAGCGAAGGCCATCAGGTTGGCCGGTACATGGCGCGCACTCTCATGCGTGAATCCGGGGTCGTGAGCTGTCAGCGTCGCCCGCACAAATACAAGTCTTCAGGAGTCGAGGCATTGGTGGCGCCGCATCTGCTCAAACGCAGGTTTGATGTGGATGCCCCCAATACCGTGTGGTGCGGGGATGTAACGTACATAAAAGTGGGTAAGCAATGGATGTATTTCGCTGCAGTGCTCGACTTGTTTGCACGCAGGATGGTGGGGTGGTCCTTTTCGATGACGCCCGACGCCGCGCTGACTTGTGAGGCATTGAGAATGGCGGTTGAGCTTCGCGGGCGCCCTAAGGGTGTGCTGTTTCACTCGGACCAGGGCTGTCAGTACACCAGCCATAAATTCCGGAATGAGCTGGTGACCCATGGCTTAAGGCAAAGCATGAGTCGCAAAGGCGAGTGCTGGGATAACGCCCCGATGGAGCGATTTTTTGGCAGCCTAAAATCGGAATGGGTGCCTAAGGAAGGATATTCGTCAGCACATGAAGCACAGTTGGACGTGCAGCGTTATGTCATGCGTTACAACAGCCGTCGCCCCCACAGCTACGACGGCTACAGGTCGCCTGTAGCAGCGGAGCAAGCGGCTGCTTGAAAACCTAAACGGGTGTCCAGAATTACTTGACCAGTTCAAGCGCGCTCCTACAGTGGATCGGCGTTTGCCGGGATTTCAGCGTCGTGCACAGGATCTGTGGGAGCCGGCTTGCTGGCGAATGCGGTGTGTCAGGCGAAATGGACGGCGCAGGCAGATCGCATTCGCGGGCAAGCGCGCTCCGGCAGTGGACCTGCGCCGAATTAAAAATCGCGGTCGTGCGCAAAATCGGCGAGCGGCGAGCGCAACAGGGTCGGCGCGCGCGGGGAACGGTCAAACATGCCCATCGCGTTTAACGAAATGCTTGTGCATGTCCGCCGTCAGCGCTTCAACTCGTTCGGTCAGTACTTTGGTCATTTCGGTGAGCCGGGTGTTCTGTTCCAGCAGTTCCAGCATCTGCGCCGTGTTCTGCGCCGCGCGGCCCATGCGTTCTTCGTTGGCCGTCGCCAGCGCTTCTCGATGCTCGGCGTCGGCATCGGCGCTGGCTTTGTCGCGGGCAGCCTGGCGGGTTTGCGCGAGGAGAATGAGCGGCGCGGCGTAGGCCGATTGCAGGCTGAACGCCAGATTGAGCAGGATGAACGGGTAGAGATCGAATGACACCAGCCCGCTCAGGTTGGCGCCCACCCACAGCAGCACCAGCAGCGTCTGTGCGCCGAGAAAGGTGGGCGTGCCGAAGAAGCGCGCAAACGCCTCGGCTTTGAGGGCGAATGCATCGGTGCCAAAGGTCGGCGCCAGGTGCGCGTGGCGTTTGTGAAAGCGCAGATGATCGACCGGCGCATCGGCAGCGGCAGTGCTCGGTTTGGCGGGCGAAGGGACAGGCGTTGCAGTGGGCATGATGCTTTCCTGAAGACAGAAACATCTGCCCACTATAGGCCTGCATCCCAGAGCGCAGTCATGAACCTGCGCTGAACCGTTGCTGATCCCCGCCGATATAGCGGCCGGGTTGCCGCGTCAGTCCACGGGTTCGGGATACAACGGCTTGGAACGCTGCATGATGCTGGCGTAGTCGTAAACGTACTGGCGGCCGGCGTGACTGGTCATGCGCAGGCGGTCGATCAGTTGTCGCTCTTTCTTGTTCAGGTATCTCAACCCGTGGTGGTCACTGGACTTGAGGCGATCACGTTCATGGGCGTCAGGGAAAGTGATGACGTTCGTCATGAAATATCTCCTTGGTTAAATCCGTGTCCCCGGCTCCGTGTTCCGGGATTCACCCTTTGTGGTGCGACTACGCACCTTACCCACAAAAAGTCGGAGGCTACAACCCTGCAAATGATCAGTGGATCACAGGATTTGCGTGATCTCGAACGATTGGCGGCTGCCGTTCACCACCACCTCCACCTCATCGCCATCAAGCTTGCCAAGCAGGCTCTGACCCAGTGGCGAGCGTGCCGTGATCACTGTAACCACCTGCTCGTCGACCGTGATTTTCAGCCCCGCTGCATCAGGCCCGAGAAATAAAAGCTGTCCCGCGCCGTTGTCCGCCCGGAGGGCAATGAAATCGCCGGTCTGGATGCCGCGCTGTTCATCGAACGGCTTGAGCACGAGGTTGCGACAGAGGTTCAGCGACTGACGGATTTCTTCCACGCGCCGCGCCTGACCCGCCGCCAGATACGACGCCTCCAGCCCAAGGGTGTCGTACTTGTTCTCGGCGATGTTCTCTTCGTGGGTCGCGGTTTCGTACGCCGTTTGCGCGGCCCGCACGGCCACATCGAGATCGACCTGCAGCTTCTCGACGATGCACTGCAGGACGGTTTGCTTGTTCACAGGCATGTGTTCACGGGCATGGAGTGGCTCGACAAAAAGGGATTCAACCGCAGAACTGATAGACGCTCGCACGGCTTTTCTCGCTGGGGGCGGTCTGGTTCTGCTGCATCCAGAACTGGCATTTCGGCCCGTTGAAGCTGCGTTGCCGCTCCGCCTGTTCGGCCTCCTGCGTCTGCCGCGCTTCACTGTCGCGCAGGATCTGCCGGTATTGATCGAACATCGGGTTATCACTTTCCTGCTTGGGTTTGGCCGCAGGCGGGGCGGTCATCTGCGCGGCCGCATTGTTCAGTGCCTGGGTCTGCTCGGCGGGGAGCATTTTATAGATCAGCCACAGGCTCAGCAGGGAGGCGAGAAAGCCCAGCCAGATGCCGGCGGCAATCGACAGGATCAGCTTGAGCGGGCGCAGCGTGACGGACAGTTCGCGGTGGTTGACGTACATGACAGACTCCAGACTTGTATGCATGTGGCCAGCGGTGGCGGCGATTGTCGCACGACCGGGGCTGGTGATTCTGCGCTGCAATGAAGGACAATCGTTTTTTTGAACATCCTCAGGGAGCCCGGATGAAAGCCTCTTGGGATATTTTCTGCAGCGTTGTCGATAATTTCGGCGACGTCGGCGTGACCTTTCGCCTGGCCCGACAGCTGGTCACCGAACACGACCTCCACGTTCGCCTCTGGATCGATGACCTGAACGCCTTCGCGCGGCTGTGCCCGGGTGCCGATCCGCTTGCTGACCGACAACTGCGCGATGGCGTGACCGTCTGTCGCTGGCCAAAGGAATGGCCCAAGGCGTGGCAACCGGTGGAGCTGCCGGACGTCGTGGTCGAAGCCTTCGCCTGTCGCCTGCCACCGGACTACATTGAGGCCATGCTCGCGCGGGAGAGGCGGCCGCTGTGGTTCAACCTCGAATACCTCAGCGCCGAGGACTGGGTTTCGGGCTGTCACGGCCTGCCGTCGATCCAGTCCTCAGGCTTGCGCAAGTATTTCTTCTTCCCCGGTTTCACCGAAAAAACCGGCGGGTTGTTGCGTGAAGCGGGCTTGACCGAAAAGCGTCAGGCGTTTCAGGCGAGTCCCGGCGCACGCCAATCCTTCCTCCAACGCCTGAACATCGTGCCCCACGCTGAGGCGCGGCTGATGTCACTGTTTGCCTACGAACACGCCGGGCTCGGCAGCTGGCTTGAGTGCCTGGCGCAGGCTGATCGCAAGACCCATTTGCTGGTCCCGGAAGGCCGCATTCTTGGCGACGTTCAGCGTTGGTTGGGCGTGGAGGAGTTGAAAGCCGGCGCCGTGCATGCCCGCGATGCCCTGAGGATTCAGGTGCTGCCGTTCGTGCGTCAGGAAGACTACGACCGGCTGTTGTGGTGCTGTGATTTCAACGTGGTGCGCGGGGAGGATTCGTTTGTCCGTGCGCAATGGGCGGGGCGGCCGCTGATCTGGCACATCTATGAGCAGGACGACGACGCCCACTGGGCCAAACTCGATGCGTTTCTGGAGTTGTATCTGGTGGGGTTGTCGGAGGAGGCGCGGCAGGCGCTGACCGAGGTCTGGCGCAGCTGGAATGGGGGCAAGGCCATGACTCAGGGCTGGCATGCGTTGGAGCAGCACACCGATGAACTGGCCGCCCATGCTGAGCGCTGGTGTCTGGAACAGGCCTTGCAGGAGGATCTGACGACTGCGCTGGTAAGGTTTTACCAAAGTTGGATATGATACGCGGCCTTGTATTAAGCCCTGTACGAAAAGTGGCTTTTCGTACAGGGCTTAGAAAGAACTTTCATCCAAATTCGGATACTCGTAATGAAAACTGGTAAAGAGCTTAAACCCGGTACCGTGATCAAGCTGGAAAACGATCCTTGGCTGGTTCAGAAAGCTGAATTCACCAAGTCGGGCCGTAACAGCGCGATCATGAAGACCAAGCTGAAGAACCTGCTGACCGGCTACAAGACTGAAATCGTCTACAGCGCTGACGACAAGCTGGAAGACGTGATCCTGGACCGTAAAGAAGCCACGCTGTCTTTCATCAGCGGCGACACTTACACGTTCATGGACACCACCGACTACACCATGTACGAGCTGAACGCTGAAGACATCGAAGCCGTTCTGCCATTCG
The DNA here is from genome assembly GCF_021728295.1 of Pseudomonas petrae. Taxonomy (GTDB): domain Bacteria; phylum Pseudomonadota; class Gammaproteobacteria; order Pseudomonadales; family Pseudomonadaceae; genus Aquipseudomonas; species Aquipseudomonas petrae. The sequence goes on along the minus strand of NZ_JAKJXE010000009.1, from coordinate 131,965 downwards.
TTGAAGAAGGCATGACCGACGTCTGCGAAGCGATTTTCTTCGAAGACCGTCTGGTTTCCGTAGAGCTGCCGACCACCATCGTGCGCACCGTTGACTACACCGAAGGTTCGGCTCGTGGCGACACGTCGGGCAAGGTCATGAAGCCGGCCAAACTGGCCAACGGCACCGAGCTGCAGGTTGCTGACTTCATCGAAATCGGTGACAAGATCGAAATCGACACCCGTGAAGGCGGTTCCTACAAAGGCCGTGCCAAATAAGCACAGTTTTTGTAACGCTGGACACGAAAAAGCCCGACCATTGAGTCGGGCTTTTTTGTGGGCGCTGACTCGTCAGCGTTTCCAAACAGAACTGACGCGACGCTTTTCTCTGTAGGAGCGCGCTTGTCCGCGAAGGGTCTTCCGGCCACTGGATGAGAAACTGACAGGCCTGGATTTTGTGGGAGCCGGCTTGCTGGCGAATGCGGTCAGATGGGCCAGTACGGTTGTGACTGACCTACCGCGTTCGCCAGCAAGCCGGCTCCTACAGTTCGTGCCGCTTTACTTCAAATGCACCTTTAGCTCTTGCGAAGCCTGCAGCATCGCCGAGCGCACTTCCGGCACCTGACTGACCACGTTCAACAACCCGTAATCGTGGATCATGCCGTTGTAGCGAACCGCCGTTACCGGCACACCCGCCTGGTCCAGCTTGCGGGCGTAGGCTTCACCCTCGTCGCGCAGCACGTCAGCACCTGCCGTTTGCACCAGGGCAGGCGGCAGACCTTTCAACTGATCGGTCGTGGCCCGCAGCGGTGAGGCATAGATCTCGGCGCGCTGTTTCGGGTCGGTGGTGTAGTTGTCCCAGAACCACTTCATCATGTTGCGGGTGAGGAAGTGACCCTCGGCAAACTGCTCATACGAACCGGTATCGAAGTTGGCGTCGGTCACCGGCCACAACAGCACCTGGTAACGGATTGCCGGGGTGCCTTTGTCTTTGGCCATCAGGCTGACGACCGCCGCCATGTTGCCGCCGACGCTGTTGCCCGCCACCGCCAGACGCTTGCCGTCGACGTTGATTTCCTTGCCATGCTCGGCGACCCATTTGGTAGCCGCATAGGCCTGGTTGATCGCCGTCGGGTAGTGCGCTTCAGGCGAAGGCGTGTAGTTGACGAACACCGCCACTGCCCCCGAACCCTCTACCAGATCCCGCACCAGACGTTCGTGGGTCGGGTAATCGCCGAGCACCCAGCCGCCGCCGTGGAAGTACATGAACACCGGCAAGGTGCCTTTGACGCCGGCCGGACGAACGATCGTCAGGCTGATGTTCTGGCCGTCGACCGAAATGGTCTTCTGGCTGACATCGGCCTTGGGCAGGGTCAGCTTGACCCCGGCCTGGGCACCGGTCAGCACGGCGCGGGCATCTTTGGGCGACAGCTGTTCGATCGGCTTGCCGCTTCCCGAATTCAGCGCGTCCAGAAACGCCTGCGTGTTGTGCTCGACGCCCGTGTCGGTCGCTGCGAAAGCGTTGCCAATCGACAGTGCGAGGAGCGAGCCAGCCAGAATCTTGCCAAACGTGTTCATGTTCTTCTCCCGGTCAGACGAGGGTTGGGGACGAGTTCTTACGACGAGCTTTTACACAGTCACGTGCAGACGGACATCGACGTTGCCGCGTGTGGCGTTGGAGTAAGGGCAGACCTGGTGGGCTGCATCGACCAGCGTCTGGGCTTCGGCTTGTTCAAGGCCCGGCAGGCTGATGTGCAGGTCGATGTCCAGACCGAAACCGCCGGGGATCTGACCGATGCCGACGTGGGCCGTGATCGAGGCGTCAGCCGGGATGGTTTTCTTGCTCTGACCGGCAACAAATTTCAATGCGCCGATGAAGCAGGCCGAGTAACCAGCAGCGAACAGCTGCTCAGGGTTGGTTGCTTCGCCGCCTGCGCCGCCCAGTTCTTTCGGAGTGGCCAGTTTGACGTCGAGGATTTTGTTGTCGGAAACAGCGCGGCCATCACGGCCACCGGTTGCGGTTGCGACTGCAGTGTAGAGAGCTTGCATGGTAATTCCTCACGTGCTGATGGGTAGGATATTGATGAATGAATCAGGGTCTGCTCGGCGCTAAAGTTTTGTGCGCTAAGCAAGTGAGATGGAATGTACTGCGCTAATGTTTAGCGCGCAAGATAAATTTTTGAAATTTTTCTGATGGGTCGATTACAGGGCCTGATCAGAGGCTTTCGTGCAGATTCCCACGCAGGGCGAGCAGGTCTTTCTGCAGGGCTTTGAGCTGCTCAAGGTTGATGCCGCTGGCCGCCAAGATGCATTGCGGAACGCTCTGCGCCTTTTCGTGCAGCGCCTTGCCTTGTCCGGTCAGGGTCAGCAGTACGACGCGCTCATCTTCCTTGCTGCGGGTCCGTCGGATCAGGCCCTCAGCTTCCAGCCGTTTGAGCAGCGGCGTCAGCGAGCCCGGATCGGTCAGCAGACGGGTGCTGACTTCTCCGACGGTCAGGCCGTCGCGCTCCCACAACACCAGCATCGCCAGGTACTGCGGGTAGGTCAGGTTCAGCTCCTGGAGCAGCGGCTTGTACACCTTGGTCATCATCAGCGACGTCGAGTACAGGGCGAAACACAGCTGGTTATCCAGCAGCAACTCGTCGCAACTGCCAGCGCCAGCCTTGGGGGTGGGCTCGTTGGCATTCATGGGGTGTCCCTCGCTCAGTCAGTAATGCCCGGTAATTTAGTGGCCTGATGTTTAATGCACCAGATAATTTCGGTAATCGCCGGATGCGCAGTTCTCTATCGGTCGCTCGCGGCATTCACGCGCTGATCGGTTGCATCACCGATATCGGGTACGGCAGATTTCCTCGACGGCGCTGACTGCGTAGCATGCGCGCTGAGATCGGATCAGAGGATCGCGCGTGATTGTCGATGTATTGATGTACCTGCTGCTGGGCGCCGCGATGGGCACGCTGGGTGGACTGTTCGGCATTGGCGGCGGGCTGGTCGCCATTCCGGCGCTGGGCGTGTTGTTCGGGCTCGATCAGCAACTGGCACAGGGCACGGCGTTGTTAATGGTGCTGCCCAACGTGCTGCTGGCGCTGTGGCGTTACAACCAGCGCAATCGGGTGTCGGTGCGTCATGCGCTGATGCTCATCGTGCCCAGTTTCACCCTGTCCTGGCTGACGTCGCTCTGGGCAGTACGCGTCGACCCGCAAAGCATGCGTCTGGGCTTCGTCGGGTTTCTCGTTCTGCTGACGCTGTTCAACCTGATCCAGATGGTCTGGCGCAAAGGCGCCGCCGGCGCTGAGCTGCGCCATACCCGATGGTTGTGGCTGCTGGGCCTGGGCTCGGGCGTCACCGCCGGGCTGTTCGGCGTTGGCGGCGGCGTCATCGCGACGCCGATTCTGACTGGCCTGTTCGGTGCGACGCAGGTGGCGGCCCAGGGCTTGGCGCTGGCACTGGCGGCGCCGAGCACCATGATTACGCTGGCGACTTACGCCTTGCACGGTCACGTCGACTGGCTGATGGGTATTCCCCTGGCCATCGGCGGGCTGGCCAGCATCAGTTGGGGCGTCGCCTTGGCGCACAGTTTGCCGGAGCGCGTGTTGCGCTCGCTGTTCTGCGGCTTTCTGGTGATCTGCGCGATCATGCTGTGCTTCAAACTTTGATTCAGACGCCGTGACCCTGAGGTACTGAATCCCCGTTAAAGCCTGAACCCTTCGGCAATGTGATCGGCCAGGCACTCGGTGATCGGCGACGGGTTGTTGGGGTTGCGCAGCAGCACGATGCTCGCCGACGGCAATTGCGGCAGCCCGTGCTGTTCGCCCAGCACTTCGAGGTCCGAAGTGATCAGGCTTTGCAGCTGCGCCGTCACCGCCAGGCCGGCGCTCACCACCGCCATGATCGCTGACAGACTGGCGCTGGTGTAGGCCACCCGGAACTCGCGGCCGGACGCCTGCAGCGCGTTGATTGCCCACTGGCGGCAAAAGCAATCGGTGTTGAACATCGCCAGCGGCATCGGCGTTTGCTCCTGTGGGCAAAAGCCTGCGCCGACTGCCCAGACAAATCGCTCCTGGCGCAGGATCTGGCCGATTTCCTTGCCGGGCTCCCGGGTGACGATGCTCAGGTCCAGGTCCTGGCGTTGCAGCAATTGCGACGAAGACTCGCAATGCACTTCCACCTGCACCAGCGGATAGGCCTGGGCAAAGCGCTGCAAAATCCCTGGCAGAAAGCGCATCACGTAATCGTCCGGCGTACCGATCTTCACCGTGCCGACCATGTGCGGCTCACGCAGGGTGTTGAACACTTCGCTGTGCAGTTTCAGGATCCGTCGCGCGTAGCCCAGCAGCACCTGACCTTCCGCCGTGAAGCTGATGGTGCGGCCGTCTTTCAGAAACAGCGGGCGCCGCACCACGTCCTCCTCCAGCCGTTTCATCTGCATGCTCACGGCCGACTGAGTGCGATTCACCACCTCGCCTGCCTTGGTGTAACCGCCCTCATCGGCGATCGCGACAAAGGTGCGTAGCAGCTCGCTGTCGATACTCGGGTAGGTGGTCATGCATCAATCTCCCAGATGCAGTGCATAAGAAACATTCGTTGGATTGATCTTAGGCGCGGCGAGAGAATCTGCCCATCCCCACTGGAGGGCAACACGATGAAAGGTCAAAAAGGTTACGTGCTGGTGGCAAAACCTCTGTCGCGGGAATCCGCGCCGGAACGTTGGTGGAAATCGTCTGTAGCGCAGGTCGCTCGCTGGCGTAAGCTGCATCAGCAGCGCGTTGAACTGGCCACGCTGAGCGATGACGCGCTAAAGGACATGGGCCTGAGTCGGGCGGATGTCTACGACGAAGTGGAGCGTCCTTTCTGGGATGACCCGATGAAGCGCTGACAGCGCAGCGGGTGATCGGTTAGCGTTGGGCACCGCCATGGAGGTCGCAATGCCCGCCGAACCGCCGATCCACCCGCCACTTTCCCTCAAGCACGCGCGCCGTCTGGCGCTGGCGGCCCAGGGCTTCACCAGTCGCCAGCCGCCTGCGACGATCAAGGCGGCGCACGTCACGCAGCTGATCGAACGGCTCGGCGTGCTGCAGATCGATTCGGTCAACGCGCTGGTGCGATCGCACTACTTGCCGCTCTTTTCCCGGCTCGGCCATTACCCGCGCACATTGCTGGAGCAGGCGGCGTGGAGCCAGGGTCGGCAACGCAAGCTGTTCGAATACTGGGGCCATGAGGCGTCGTTGCTGCCCGTCGAGCTGTACCCGCTGATGCGCTGGCGGATGCAGCGCGCGGCTCAGGGCGAGGGCATTTATCAGCAACTGGCGAAGTTCGGCCGCGAGCATCAGACCGTTATCGCCCGGGTGTTGCAGACCGTTCGCGAGCAGGGCGCGTTGGGCGCAGGCAGTATCAGCACCCGTCAGGATCGCGCCGGACCCTGGTGGGACTGGAGCGCCGAAAAGCATGCGCTGGAATGGTTGTTTGCAGCGGGCGAGGTCACGGTCGCCGGCCGTCGCGGTTTCGAGCGGCTGTACGATTTGCCCGAGCGCGTTCTGCCGTCGGCAATCGTCAATCATCCCGCTATAAGCGAATCCGATGCCCAGCGGGGCTTACTGCTGCACGCCGTAAAAGCGCTAGGCGTCGCCACCGAGAAGGACGTGCGCGATTATTTCCGGCAGGACCCGACCCCCGCCAAGCGCGGGTTGGCGGAACTGGTGGAGGAGGGCGCGGTTCAGCTCGTTCAGGTGCAGGGCTGGAAGCAACCGGCGTACACACTTCCCGGGCTGACCGTGCCGCGCAAGGTCGCCGCCAGCGCGTTGCTGTCGCCTTTTGATTCCTTGATCTGGGAGAGGGCGCGGACGGAGCGGCTGTTCGATTTCCACTACCGGCTGGAGATCTACACCCCGGCGCACAAGCGGGTTTACGGCTATTACGTGCTGCCGTTTCTGCACAACGAACGCATCGCCGCGCGCATCGACCTGCGGGCTGAAAGGGCGGCGGGGCGTCTGGCGGTTCATGCGGTTCATGAAGAGCAACCCGGACTGGATGACGAAGGCATGCACGCCCTCGCGTTGCACTTGCGGCAACTGGCCAACTGGCTGGAACTGCCGCATGTACTGATCAACTGCCAGCGCGCCAGTGCGGCGCGCCTGCGGGAGGCTTTTGTGGCCAGCGGCTTCGATCACCTGTAACGAAACCTAGGACCGGCTTTGGCCGGGAATGGGCCAGCGCGGGCACCCGCAATTCTATGGTGGGACATCCGGCGCTTTCCCGGCTAAAGCCAGTCCTGCAGAAAACAGCGCGCCGTTAGTGGGACCGGCTTTAGCCGGGAAAGGGCCGGGGATTCCTCCGCCGGCGCCGCTGACTGGACGCACGCCTCGCCGACGACTGTAGGAGCGCGCTTGCCCGCGAAAAAACTTTCCGACGCTGCAGCTCTGCCTGACAGTCCCTTTCGCCAGCAAGCCGGCTCCTACAGATTCGGTGCAGCATTCAGCCAATTCAGCCAACCAATGCAGCCAATTCGGCCAATTCGGCCAATGCAGCATCGGACGTGCGCAGCATTCAGTCAAAGGCGGCAATGACCTACCGACGCACCTGCTTCAACGTCTCGGCAATCAAAAACGCCAGCTCCAGCGACTGATCGGCATTCATCCGTGGATCGCAGTGGGTGTGGTAACGGTCCGACAAGCCATCTTCAGTAATCGGACGCGCGCCGCCGATGCATTCGGTGACGTTCTGTCCCGTCATCTCGATGTGGATGCCGCCGGCGTAGGTTCCTTCCGCCTGATGCACCTGAAAGAACTGCTTCACTTCCGCCAGGATCTGGGCGAAGTCGCGGGTCTTGTAACCGCTGCTGGCCTTGATCGTGTTGCCGTGCATCGGGTCCGAACTCCACAGCACCTTCTTGCCTTCGCGCTCCACTGCACGAATCAGCCCCGGCAAATGGTCGCCGACCTTGTTGGCGCCCATGCGCGCAATCAGGTTCAGGCGTCCCGGATCGTTGTCCGGGTTGAGGATATCGATCAGGCGGATCAGGTCATCGGTGTTCATGCTCGGGCCGACCTTGACGCCGATCGGGTTCTTCACGCCGCGCAGGAATTCCACATGGGCGCCATCCAGCTGCCGCGTGCGGTCGCCGATCCACAGCATGTGCGCCGAGCAATCGTAGAAGTCATTGGTCAGGCTGTCGCGGCGAACGAAGGCTTCTTCGAAATTCAGCAGCAGCGCTTCGTGGGCGGTGAAGAAACTGGTTTCGCGCAACTGCGGCGAGGTGTCCATGCCGCAAGCGCGCATGAACGCCAGGGTCTCGTCGATGCGATCGGCGAGCTGGCTGTACTTGTCCGACAGCGCCGAATTGGCGATGAAATCCAGGTTCCACTTGTGCACTTGATGCAGGTCGGCAAAACCGCCCTGGGCAAAAGCACGCAGCAGGTTCAGCGTCGCGGTCGACTGGTGATAAGCCTGCAGCAGGCGATCAGGGTCGGGCACGCGGCTCTTCTCGTCGAAGCCGATGCCGTTGACGATGTCGCCGCGATACGCCGGCAGAGTGACGCCGTCTATTGTCTCGTCGTTGGCAGAGCGCGGCTTGGCGAATTGCCCGGCCATGCGCCCGACCTTGACCACCGGGCAGCCGGCGGCAAACGTCATGACGATCGCCATTTGCAGCAGCACCTTGAAGGTGTCGCGGATTTTCGCGGCCGAGAATTCGAAGAAGCTCTCCGCGCAATCGCCACCCTGCAGCAGGAATGCCCGGCCCTCGGTGACCTCGGCAAACTGTCGGCGCAGCTCGCGTGCTTCCCCGGCAAACACCAACGGGGGGTAGCTGGCGAGGGTCTGCTCGACACGGCGAACGTGGTCGGCGTCGGGGTATTGAGGTTGCTGCTGGATAGGCAGGTTCCGCCAGCTGTCGGGGCTCCAGGGTTGGCTCATCTTGAACTCGAAGTCAGTGCGATCGGACAGGCATGTTAGCAGCTCACCCCGAGAATTTGCGTGACCTGCGGGGCGCGATTCGCCGACAATCCGCGCTTTTCCGGGTTGCCTCTTGCGCCTGTCTGCACACGTGGCGCTGCGCGCCGCATCGCCGATCGCTGAGTGCGGCGATGCCGATTCCTTCGGGCGCGATTCCGAATCACTCTGACCATGGGCACGAGAACAGCAATGACCGAGGAACGCGTAGAGCACGTGTTGGCCGAAGTTCACGACGAATTCGGCAAGATCCGGGTACTTGAAGTGGCCGATTACCGCTTCCTGGAGTTCGGTGACGCCATCGAACAGAGTTGCACGTTCACGGCCGATCCGGCGTGGCTCGAATACGATTACACACGGGCCATGTTCATTGGCGCGCTCTGCCATCCGGCTCCGGAAAGCGCGCTGTTCATGGGGCTGGGCGCGGGCACGCTGACTCAGGCGTGTCTGAAGTTTCTGCCCCTGGACGACGTCGAAGCCATCGAACTGCGCCCCGACGTGCCGCGTCTGGCCATGGAGTACATGGGCCTGCAGGACGATCCCCGGTTGTATGTGCGCATCGGCGACGCCCTCGACCTGCTGCCGACCGCCGAAGACGCTGACCTGATCTTCGTCGATCTCTACACCGACACCGGCCCCGCCGTGGGCCATCTGGCGTGGGGATTTCTGGAGAAGTGCCAACAGCGCCTCAACCCCGGCGGCTGGCTGATCATCAATCAGTGGGCGTCGGACGATGGCAAGCCCTTGGGCGCGGCGTTGCTGCGCGGGCTTTATCACCGCCATTACTGGGAACTGCCGGTCAAGGAGGGCAATGTCATCCTCATCGTTCCCGCCGACCTGGATCAGACGCTGGACATCGACGCCCTGACCCAGCGCGCCGAAAGCCTCGCGCCCCAACTGGGCTATTCGCTGTTGCCATTGATCAAGACGCTGCGGGCCGCGACCTGATCAGCATCCCCTGAACAGCGGCGGGCGTTTTTCCAGCAGCGCGTGCAGGCCTTCTTTCGCGTCATCGCTGTCGAGCACGCGCCGGACCAGCGCCGGCAACGCCTTGGCCGCCACGCTTTCACCCTCGAGCACCGCCTGCCGGGCGGATTCAAGGGTGGTGCGGATTCCCAAGGGTGCCCGGTCGGCGATGCGCTGGGCCAGGCGCAGCGCCGAGGGGAGCAAGTCCTCGGGCGCCATCACTTCCTGCACCAGGCCCATGCGGCAGGCTTCGTGGGCGTCGAATTCATCGCCCGTCAGCAGCCAGCGCATGGCATTGCCCCAACCCGCGATCTGGTGCAGCCGCAGGGTCGCGCCGGCGCAGGCAAAAATGCCGCGCTGCACTTCCAGATGGGCAAAGCGTGAATTGCTCGCGCACAAATTGATATCGGAGGCGAGCATCAGCTCGATGCCCAGTGTCAGGCACCAGCCTTGGGCCGCGACAATCACCGGCTTGCTGACCCGCGGACCGATCGACAGCCCCCAGGGATCGTAACCGCCGGGCGGCAGCGTCCAGCCATCTCTCAATGCCGGCCCGGCCTCAGCCAGATCGAGCCCGCCGGTGAAATGCTCGCCATGGGCAAACACCACCGCGACCCGCGCCTGGTCGTTACGCTCGAACTCCCCGTAGGCCTGGCTCAACTGGTTGAGCATGTCCAAGTCAAAGGCGTTGCGTTTGGCGGCGCGGTCCAGGCCGATGAGCATGATTGCGCCGCGCTGTTCCCGGCTGACGTGGCCTTTGATCGAAGAGGTCATGTCGCTGTTTCCTGCAGATGAGGAGAAAGGAAGGGTGGGGTGTCGCACTGTTTGGGTGAATCGTTTAAGCTCTGCTCGCAACCGATACCGGGCACTTGAAAAGTAGACACTGACGCAGCTTTGCGCAAAGCCTGTGACAGTTGGCCGCAAGGGGCTGTTTCGCGAAAAAAATCCTCACTTGTTTCAGCATTTCCGGTATAGTGCGCGCCGGCCTTTCATAGGGCCCTCGTCACGGTATGGGTTCGCGAAGCCATCTTCTCGAACCGGTTCGGTCACGAACCACCCATGACGATCCATTCATCAATACGTTTTCGCAAATCCCCGCCGACAAAGCAGCCAGGGTGACTCTAGGGTCTTACACGGCACGCGCAGCTTTGAAGCATGGGTCTTTGCGGATGCACTCAGAGGCAGACCCATGACCCAGGAATCCGGCGGCTTCGCCGCTCTTAACCTTCACCCGACAATTCTTGCAGCTGTCATCGCTACCGGCTACGAAGAGCCTTCGGCCATTCAGCAGCAATCGATTCCAATTATTCTCGCCGGTCACGACATGATCGGTCAGGCGCAGACAGGTACCGGTAAAACCGCCGCCTTCGCTCTGCCAATCCTGAGCCTGATCGACCCGACGAAACGCGAGCCGCAAGCGCTTATCCTCGCGCCGACTCGTGAGCTGGCCCTGCAAGTGGCCACCGCGTTCGAAACCTACGCCAAGCAGATGCCGGGCGTGACCGTTGTGGCTGTCTACGGCGGCGCGCCGATGGGCCCACAACTGAAAGCCATTCGTAACGGCGCTCAAATCGTCGTCGCTACCCCGGGTCGTCTGTGCGACCACCTGCGTCGTGACGAAAAAGTCCTGGCAACCGTGAACCACCTGGTTCTCGACGAAGCCGACGAAATGCTCAAGCTGGGCTTCATGGACGACCTCGAAGTCATCTTCAAGGCCATGCCTGAAACCCGTCAGACCGTGCTGTTCTCGGCGACCCTGCCGCAGTCGATCCGCGCGATTGCCGAGCGTCACCTGAAAGACCCGAAACACGTCAAGATCCAGAGCAAGACCCAGACCGTTACCGCGATCGAGCAGGCTCACCTGCTGGTTCACGCTGACCAGAAGACCTCTGCCGTACTGAGCCTGCTGGAAGTCGAAGATTTCGACGCCCTGATCATGTTCGTGCGTACCAAACAAGCCACTCTGGATCTGGCCAGCGCCCTTGAAGCCAAAGGCTACAAGGCTGCTGCGCTGAACGGCGACATCGCCCAGAACCAGCGTGAACGCGTCATCGACTCGCTCAAGGATGGCCGTCTGGACATCGTTGTGGCCACCGACGTTGCTGCCCGTGGTCTTGACGTTCCGCGCATCACTCACGTGTTCAACGTTGATATGCCGTACGACCCGGAAGCTTACGTTCACCGTATCGGCCGTACTGGCCGTGCCGGTCGCGAAGGTCGCGCCCTGTTGCTGGTAACGCCGCGTGAGCGTCGCATGCTGCAAGTGATCGAGCGCATGACCGGTCAGAAAATCGCCGAAGTCCGCCTGCCGGACTCCCAGGCCGTTCTCGATGCCCGCATCAAGAAACTGACCAACAGCCTGTCGCCACTGGTCGCTGATGCCGAAGCAAGCCATGGCGAATTGCTGGACCGCCTGACTGCCGACATCGGTTGCACTCCGCGTGCCCTGGCCGCTGCTCTGCTGCGCAAGGCCACCAACGGTCAGGCGCTGACCCTGAGCGCGATCGAGAAAGAACGTCCACTGGTGCCGAACAACGCGCCACGTGGCGATCGTCCTGAGCGTCCAGCAGGCGACCGTCCTGACCGTGGCGACCGCGAACGTCGTGCTCCGGTACCGTTGGCCGAAGGCCGTGCTCGCTGCCGTACCGCGCTGGGTGCCCGTGACGGCATCGCTGCGAAAAACCTGCTGGGCGCCATCCTCAACGAAGGTGGTCTGGCTCGCGAAGCAATCGGTCGCATCCAGGTGCGTGACAGCTTCAGCCTCGTCGAGCTGCCGGAAGACGGCCTTGAGCGTCTGCTGGCCAAGCTGAAAGACACCCGCGTTGCCGGCAAGCAGCTGAAGCTGCGTCGCTATCGCGAGGACTGATCTGCTCTTGAGCTGATCGTCTAAATAAAAAAATCCCCGACTGGTTCGGGGATTTTTTTTGTGTGGGATTTGGTGATTTGCTGGGTTTGAGTGAGCACTCACTTTGAGCCGCGGTGATTATGCCTACGCGACGACGCCTATGAATAATGCCAGATGCGAGGGAAGGGGTGTCCAAGCAGTGATGAGAGCTCTGCAACTTGCTTATCAGTAAGAAGCCATTCGGCTGCTGCCATGGCATTAAGACTTTCGTGGCCGACAACACTGACTATCTGATCAGTCAGCGCTCTGTCCACTGCCAGCTCGTATTTCAAAGAATCGTCCGGATAATTATTCGGCAGAAAACCATTGATCTCTAAGTACATAGAGGTTGCTCCTATTTTTCAACTCTGCGCCCGGGTTGTACTGGCTTGGTTTGCTCGCCAGTAACGGCGTCAAACTCACCCAAGTGCTTACCTTGCTTGTCGTAAATCTCAAGCGCTCCATGTTGGCTGTCCCATTCCAATATACGGCCCTTACCATCTTTCCAGCGTTTGCAAAGGCCACCTCCGCCTTGGACCTTTGTTTTACCGGTCACTTTCACTGCATCCGGGAAGGCTTGAAGTCCAGGGGGAGGCGGATGATACCCATGATCCCCATTAAACGGCCGCGCATACACCACATACATCGACCTCAGCCCCGAATCAGCGGGGAAGACCAGGATGCAGTCTTCTGCGGTGATGTCGTCGCCTGGGAGGCCTTCGAGCTGGCTGTCGGTGTCGTCCGGGATCGGGTGGACGAGAATGGTACCTAAACGGACATCGCTGTTTTCAGGGTAGACCAGCGGTTCCAGCGTCCCGTATCGACCCCGGCGGGGCGTCATGAGAATGGTGACGCCGTTGAGATGGGCTTCCATCGCGCTTTTGTCGGCATTCCAGCGGGCTTGCACGGTGCGGACCGAATCGTCGCCTGATGCCTTGGAATGGATGCCGTAAATCTGCAACTCGCCTTCGGCATCACGGCGCAGCTGGAAACGCACCCGTGTTGTCACCTGAGTCAGGTTGCGCAATTCGTCGTCGGTGTAGAGCGTGCCGTCGCCCATCTTCCCCGGTAGCATCCCCACGATGAACAGACTCGCCGGTCCGCCTGCTCCGCGAAGCAGCCAGGTATGGCTGCGTTGCATGATGCCGCCGCCGGCCATACGTCCCAGGCCCATGTCCGCGCCGAGTGCAGCGGCAATGGCATCTGAGGCGGAAGGCAGCAGCATGGCGCCCGCCATCATGATTGCGCCGAAGTTGGAGGCGGGTTCTACGGTGGTTCCGGCGGCAGTACTGCACCATTCCCCGGTGCAGGATTTGGCGAATACCTTGTCGGTACGCTCCTCCGGCGCGGGCCATCGCTCTGGATTAATATCGATCATAGATGGAGGTGTCTGGCACACCGCCGGATGGCTTTTGATATGAGTAGGACCGGGTTCAGCCGGGAAAGCGTCAGGTGCAACACCGCAAAATCGATGTCGCCCACGCTGGCCTCTTCCCGGCTAAAGCCGGTCCCACATGAGTCTGCGTCGTCCGGGCTGGAGGTGCCGTATGAACTTGAACAGGTCGATCAGGGCGGCGTATCTGGCACAGCGCTGCCAGGCTTTTGATTTCAGTGGGACCGGCTTTAGCCGGGAAAGCGTCAAGTGCAACACTGCAAAACTGATGCCGACTGAACTGGCCTCTTCCCGGCTAAAGCCGGTCCTACGGGGTCGTCATAGCCCATTTCCTCATGACTCCTGGCCGAGTCGATCGACCTAGCCAAACCGGTAGATGTCCATCCCCAACGCACCCATCGTGAAACCCTGGTGCTCGATGCTGAACTGTCCGCCCGCCGCGCGAGCGAAATACAGCGGCAGCAGGTGTTCATCCGTCGGGTGGTTGCGCGCGGCGTGCGGTGCCTGGTTTCGATAGTCGTGAAGCGCTTCCAGATCGTCTGCCGCCAGCTTCTCCACCATCCAATCGCGAAACGCCAAGGCCCACGGTGTGATGCTTTCAGGTCCCGCCTGCCAGTCCAGCTCTCGCAAGTTATGGGTGATGCTGCCAGAACCGATCAGCAAAACGTTTTCCTCACGCAGCCGATTCAGCGCCTGCCCGACTTGCGTCTGCAGGGCAGGGCCCATGCGCGTGGGCAGTGAAACCTGCACGATGGGAATGTCGGCCTGCGGGTACATCAACGACAATGGCACCCAGACCCCGTGGTCGAACGGCCGTTGGGTGTTCATGCGCGCCGGCAGGTCAGCCTCCGCCAGCAGCTCCAGTACGCGGCGTGTCAGCTCCGGCATGCCGGGCGCCGGATACTGCACGGCGAAAAGCTCGGGCGGAAAGCCGCCGAAGTCATGCCAGGTCTCCGGCTGCGGATTGCCGTTGACCAGCAGCTCGTTACTTTCCCAATGCGCCGAGACAATCACGATGGCCTTGGGGCGCGGCAGGGTGGCGGCCAGACGCGCAAGTGCCGGTCCGCTCTCACCCGGTTCGAGCGCAAGCATGGGCGAGCCGTGGGAAATGAACAGGCTAGGCAGCATTTGCAGTGTCCTGAGCGTATAAGGTGAGGGGCATGATCGGGCAGTACATCCATCTAAATCTAATATAAGTTTTCGTCCGTTTTGATCGGTATATCAGGAGTGTGTATGGAGCCGCGTTTTTGGCATGAGCGCTGGGCGATCAATCAGATCGGTTTCAATCAGGCCTCTGTGAATTCGCACCTGCTGCGCCTGTGGGCAGAGCTCACCGCCATGCCGGGGGAGCGCGTGCTGGTGCCGTTGTGCGGCAAAAGCATCGACATGATCTGGCTGCTCAACCAGGGTTTTCACGTGGTGGGTGCGGAATTGTCTGAAATAGCGGTGGCCGGATTCTTCAGCGAGAACGGCTTGCAGGCGACGATCGAGGAGCGGGGTGCGTTCAAGGTCCATCGTACGGAGAGATGCGAAATCTGGTGCGGCGACTTCTTTGCCCTCAAGCCCGAAGACATCGGTGACTGCACCGCCTTTTATGACCGTGCCGCCCTGATCGCGCTGCCGCCGGACTTGCGCTGGCGTTACGTCAAACAGCTCAATCATCTGCTGTCGAACGATGCCTGCGGCTTGCTGGTGACGCTGGACTACGATCAGTCGCTGATTGCCGGCCCGCCGTTCTCGGTTGATGAGGACGAGGTGCTGCAGTTGTTGTCCCCCGATTGGCGAGTCAAGCGCGTCGCGGATCTGGACGTGCTGGAGCAGGGCGTGAAGTTCAAGCAGGCGGGCGCGACGTCCCTGATGGAATATGCGTACCGGCTGTACCGACGATAGGGCAACGCGCACAACTGGGTACACCGACAAAAGAAAAGGGCGACTTCAAGTCGCCCTTTGTCATTGCAGCCCTGGCAGCATCAACCGCGGCGACGAAGTGCCTCGATGCGCTCTTCCAGCGGCGGGTGGCTCATGAACAGCCCGGCCAGGCCGTGCTTTAAACCACCGTTGATGCCGAACGCCGTCATGCTCTCAGGCATTTGCACCGGAACGCCCTGTTCCGAACGCAGGCGCTGCAGCGCGCTGATCATCGCGCCCGTACCGGCCAGGCGGGCACCGGCGTCGTCGGCGCGGTATTCACGCTTGCGCGAGAACCACATGACGATGGCACTGGCGAGGAAGCCCAGCACGATTTCGGCGAAGATGGTCGCGATGTAGAACGCGATGCCACGGCCTTCTTCGTTCTTGAAAATCACCTTGTCGACGAAGTTACCGATGATCCGTGCGAAGAACATGACGAAGGTGTTGACCACGCCCTGGACCAGCGCCAGGGTCACCATGTCGCCGTTGGCAACGTGACCGATTTCGTGAGCCAGCACCGCTTTCACTTCATCGGGCGAAAAACGTTCCAGCAGGCCCTGACTGACTGCGACCAGCGCGTCGTTCTTGTTCCAGCCGGTGGCAAAGGCGTTGGCCTCGTAGGCAGGGAAAATACCCACTTCCGGCATCTTGATGCCCGCATCGCGGGACAGTTGTTCTACGGTCTGCACCAGCCATTGCTCATGACGGGTGCGGGGTTGGGTAATGATCTCGGTGCCGGTGCTCATCTTCGCCATCCACTTGGAGATGAACAGCGAGAACAGCGAACCGGCGAAACCGAACACAGCGCAGAAGATCAGCAGCTGATTGAGGTTCAGATCAACCCCGTTGGCCGCCATGAACCCGTTGAAGCCAAAAAGGCTCAGGGTGATGCTGGCAATCAGCACGACCGCAAGGTTAGTGGCCAAAAACAGCAAAATGCGCATCATGGTTAAGAGTTTCTCCTCGGGAAGAATATGTAACGTACTGCGGGGGTATATAAGGTGATGTCGGGGCGTATTCAACCGGGCGATCATTTCAAACTGTGTCGTCTGGCGCCGGCACGGCAATATAGGCCATCAGCGAGAGGGTAGGGGCAGAGCGATGGGGCTCAAAACCGTAGGAGCCGGCTTGCTGGCGAACCCGGTGCGTCAGGTAACATCGTCGTCCCTGATCAACCGCGTTCGCCAGCCAGCCGGCTCCTGCAGCACGCAATACTACTGCTTGTAGGTCTTCAGGAAATTCCCGATCCGGCCAATGGCCTGTTCCAGATCATCCACACGCGGCAGCGTTACTACGCGGAAATGGTCCGGCCACGGCCAGTTGAACGCCGTGCCCTGAACGATCAGCAGTTTTTCAGACAGCAGCAGGTCCAGCGCGAACTTCTCGTCGTTGTGGATCGGGCAGACTTTCGGGTCGATGCGCGGGAAGGCGTAGAGCGCGCCCATCGGCTTCACGCAGCTGACGCCCGGAATGTCGTTGAGCAATTCCCAGGTCCGGTTGCGCTGTTCCAGCAGGCGGCCCGGCGGCAGGATCAGGTCATTGATGCTCTGATAGCCGCCCAGCGCGGTCTGGATTGCGTGCTGGCTCGGCACGTTGGCGCACAGGCGCATGTTCGCCAGGATGTCGATGCCTTCGATGTAGCTCTGCGCGTTGTGCTTGGGCCCGGAAATCGCGATCCAGCCCGAGCGGAAACCCGCCACGCGGTAGGACTTCGACAGCCCATTGAAGGTCAGGCACAGCAAGTCCGGTGCCAGCGAGGCGGTGCAGATGTGCACGGCGTCGTCATAGAGAATCTTGTCGTAGATCTCGTCGGAAAAGACCACCAGATTGTGCTGACGGGCAATCTCCAGCATCCCCAGCAACACTTCACGGGAATAGACAGCGCCGGTCGGATTGTTCGGGTTGATGATCACCATCGCCTTGGTGTTCGGCGTGATCTTGGCCTTCATGTCCTCCAGATCAGGCCACCAGTTGGCCTGCTCGTCGCACAGATAATGCACCGGGTTGCCGCCGGACAACGCCACGGCGGCGGTCCACAGCGGGTAGTCCGGCGCCGGCACCAGGACTTCATCGCCGTTGTTGAGCAGGGCCTGCATCGACATCACGATCAGTTCCGAGACGCCGTTGCCCAGATAGATGTCTTCGATGCCGACACCTTCGACCTGCTTCTGCTGGTAGTACTGCATCACGGCCTTGCGCGCGCTGAACAGGCCTTTGGAATCGCTGTAGCCCTGCGCCATGGGCAGATTGCGGATGACGTCCTGCAGGATTTCGTCCGGCGCCTCGAAACCAAACGGCGCCGGGTTGCCGATGTTCAGCTTGAGGATGCGATGGCCTTCCTCTTCCAGGCGCTTGGCGTGCTTGAGCACCGGCCCGCGAATGTCGTAGCAGACGTTGGCGAGCTTGTTCGATTTGCTGAACTGCATGGTGATTGGTCCCGAAAAAAGACGGCCCGCTGTATGAAGAGGCGCAGACCGCTGAGCATGACGCCATCAAAATGGGTTTGTACGCGAGAAACGCGGGTGACAGACTGGCGTCCAACGAAGGCGCAATCATACGTGCCACCCGATCCGTGGAAAAGGCGCAGATCGGGCTTTTTCATTTACGGAGGTCTACCCGTGGCTAAGCTGGATAAAACCCTTGAAGAATGGAAAGCGATGCTCGATCCGGAGCAGTACAACGTCTGCCGGCTGAAGGGGACGGAGCGTCCATTCAGCGGTAAATACAACGAAACCAAGACCGATGGCGTTTACCACTGCATCTGCTGCAACGAACCCCTGTTCGATTCGACCACCAAATTCGATTCGGGCTGCGGCTGGCCGAGCTTCTACGCGCCGCTGGAAGGCAGCGCAGTGGTCGAAGTGCGCGACGTCAGTCACGGCATGATTCGCACCGAAGTGGTCTGCAGCACATGCGACGCTCACCTCGGCCACGTATTCCCGGACGGCCCGCCCCCCACCGGTCTGCGCTACTGCATCAACTCCGTGTGCCTGGACCTGGTCCCACGCGACGCCTGATGCAGGCCTATCACCAGCAACAATGGGATAGCGCGCCAAACAGTGGCGCGCTAGCTTTGCGGTTTACTACTTCGAGGCATCGCCATGAGCGACGAACTGCTGAACATTCCGGCGCAAACGATCAAGGGCGAACAAAAGACCCTGGCTGATTTCGGCGGCAAGGCGGTACTGGTGGTGAACACCGCCAGCAAGTGCGGTTTCACGCCGCAATACAAGGGCCTTGAGGAATTGTGGCAGGGCTACAAGGATCGCGGGCTGGTGGTGCTGGGCTTTCCGTGCAACCAGTTCGGCAAGCAGGAGCCCGGCAACGAAGGCGCGATTTCCGAGTTTTGCGAGCTGAACTACGGGGTGAGCTTTCCGCTGTTCAAGAAGATCGACGTCAACGGCAGCCATGCCCACCCGCTGTTCGTGCAGCTCAAGAAGCGCGCGCCGGGGCTGCTCGGTTCGGAAGGCATCAAGTGGAACTTCACCAAGTTCCTGGTGGGCCGCGACGGCAAGCTGGTCAAGCGCTACGCCCCATTGACCAAGCCGGAAGACATCAAGGCCGACATTGAAGCGCTGCTGAAGGAACAGGCGGCCGGTTGATCGAAGTCGCTTTCAATGCGGCTGTTCCACGGGGATCCACTGATCCAGCAATGCCATCAATTCTTCGCGACGAAACGGCTTGGCCAGGTAGTCACTCATGCCCGCAGCCTTGCAGTGTTCGCGCTCTTCCGGCATCGCGTTGGCCGTCAGCGCGATGATCGGCAGATCTGACCAGCGGCCGCTCTCCCGGATTCGTCGGGTAGCGTCATAGCCGTTCATCACTGGCATGTTGCAGTCCATCAGCACCAGATCGAAGTGATCCTGCTCAAGCTGCTGCAGCGCTTCGGCGCCATTGCTGCTGACGACCACATCGCAACCGAGCTTGCTCAGCATGCCTTTTGCCACCAGCTGATTAACCGGGTTGTCCTCTACCAGCAGAATACGCGCTCGATGGGTGGGTGACGGGTCGCTCAGTTCCTGGTTGATGCCTGCCTGACCGTCGGCGTCCAGAGTTCGCGCCAGGCTCTGATGCAACACATTGCGCGAGAGTGGCCGCGCCTGTTGCTGCAGCGGTGCCAGGGCCGCGACCTGCTCCTCGGGCATGAAATTGCCGTAAGCCGTCACCAGCAACACCGGCACCGTGCACGCCTCGCGGATAGTCACCAGGCACTCCGGACAATCGGTGATCAGCAGGTCCGCGTCGGCATCGGGTGTCGCGCTGTCGGCCAGGTGCTGACAGGTGACGCCCCATTCCGGCAGCAGTCGGCTCAGCATTTCCAGCAAACCGCTGTCGGCGTCACTGGCCACCAGCACCTTGCCTTTCAGCAGCGGCCATTGCAGCGCAGGGGTGTGTGTCGGCAGCGGCAGGTCCACGCGGAAGCGGCTGCCCACGCCAACCTCAGACTCGATACTCAACTGCCCGTTCATGGCATCGGTCAGATTGTGGGTCAGGGTCAGGCCCAGGCCAGTCCCGCCGTACTGCCGGGTGATCGCGGCCTCGGCCTGGGTGAACGGCTGAAAAATCTTCGCCTGGGCATCCTGCGCGATGCCGATGCCGGTGTCGCACACCTCGATGCGCACGTGGTGACCCTGCTGACTTAGGCGCACATCCACGCGCCCGGCGCGGGTGAACTTGAGCGCGTTCGAGAGCAGGTTGCTGACGATTTGCCGCACCCGCGTCGGGTCACCCAGCACGGACGCCGGGAAGCGCGGCTCGATCAGGCAGGTCAGCTCGACATTCGGCGCCGCGTTTTGCGACAGCAGGCTGGCCGTGTCTTCGATCAAGGCGGCCAGATCGAACGGAATGCGCTCAAGCTCCACCTGGCCGGCGTCGAATTTCGACAGGTCAAGGATGTCATTCAGCAGTTCGACCAGCACCTTGCCCGAATCGTGGGCAATGGATAGCTGCTGGCGCTGTTCTGCACTCAGCGGGCCATCGAGGGACAGGGCCAGCATGCCCAGCAGCCCATTGAGCGGCGTGCGGATTTCATGGCTCATGTGGGCCAGAAACGCCGAGCGCGCGTGGGCCATGTCCAGCGCCGTGCTGCGCGCGATCTGCAGCTCTTCGTTGGACTGGCTGAGACGGGCATTGCTGGATTCGAGCTGGTTGGTGCGCGCCGAGACGATGTCTTCCAGTTCGTTGAGATGGTCGGTGAGCCGGTTTTCCGCCTCCCGCCGCCGCGCGAACTCACTGGCAACGCTTTCGAACTGCCGATTGGTGACCGCCACCAACACGCCGATTTCGTCATTTTCGTGACCATGCGGGCAGGGCACCGGCGGTTGAACGGGGCTGCTGGGATCACGTTCGGACAGCGCACGAATCATGCCCGTCAGTGGTTTGGTCAGGGTGAAATAAAACAGCGCCAGCAACAGGCCGGCCAGCACCAGGCTGCGCACGAAGCCGTTGATCAGGGTGATCACTGCCCGCTGCAAGAAATGGCTGCCAAAGGCGAAGGTGTCGACATCCAGGTGCAAGGTGCCGATGGACTCATTGGGGATGTGGTCCAGGTTCAGCAGGTCTTCGAACTGCCGACTCCCGCCGAACAGGAAATCACTGACCACCCGGTAAGCGCTCTTCGCCAACGGTCGTGATACGGCAGCGAGTTGAAGGTTGTTGTTATCGGTCAGCCGCGCGCCGACCACGGCCGGGGAGTGGAGCAGGCCGAGAGTCAGTTCTTGCGCCAGTTCAGCGTCGAGGTTGTAAGCAATGCGCGAGGCGGGGTTGTGACTGATTTGCAGCAAGGAGCGAATTTCACGATCGATGGACGCGTCTTCGCTGGCATAATCCATGGCAATTTGAAACAGACTGAGCAGCGTGCCCAATACAAAGCCGATAAGCACAGTCAAACGGGCCTGTTTGAATGACAGCCGGTGGGTGATCGCTATATCCATAAAGGCACTGTCACTTCTTGTGTCCGTCGCGTGGCAAGCATAGCTGATCGCGGCCGGGCGTTAACCCGTTAAATCAAGGAGAAATCGTGGATTCTCGATTGAACGCATTTCTGGAGCGCGCCGAGTCGGTACTGGCGCGTCTCGAACCTCTGTTGCCTGCCGTGCGGCAGCCCGTGGACTGGGAAGCGACGCTGGCCGCGCGTTGGGTGCATGAAGGCCGTGGCGGTTATCTGATGCCGCTGGAGGTCACCCTGGACATGCGCCTGTCCGACCTCATCGGCGTCGACCGTCAGCGTGAGCAACTGGGCCGCAACACGCAGCAGTTCATCGATGGCCTGCCCGCCAACCATGCGCTGCTCTGGGGATCCCGTGGCACGGGCAAGTCGTCGTTGGTCCGCGCGTTGCTGGCCGAGCACGCCAAAGCCGGCCTGCGCCTGATCGAGATCGAGCGCGATCATCTGGGCGATCTGCCGCGTGTGGTCGAGCAACTGCAGAAGTTGCCCCAGCGCTTCGTGTTGTTCTGCGATGACCTGTCGTTCGAGTCCGGCGAAGGCGACTACCGGGTGCTCAAGAGCGTGCTTGATGGCTCGCTGGAACAGGCGCCGGACAATGTCCTGCTGTACGCCACGTCCAACCGCCGCCATCTGGTGCCGGAGAAGGAGAGCGACAACGCTCACTGGCAGCGCGGGGACGACGGCGAAATTCATCCGAGCGAAGCCGTTGAGGACAAGATCGCGCTGTCCGATCGTTTCGGCCTCTGGCTGTCGTTCTATCCTTTCACCCAGGAGCATTTCCTGGATGTGGTGGAGCACTGGATCGGCGAGCTGGCGACCAAGGCCGGCCTGCAATGGCAACGCGATGAAGCGCTTGAGATCCACGCCGTGCGCTGGGCAACCGGCCGGGGCAACCGCAACGGCCGTTGCGCGTATCAGTTCGCCCGTTACTGGGTTGGTTTGAAAATGCTGGAGCAAGACGCATGATCGATTTGAATTCCGCAGGCGAGGGCCTTGATGGCTACCGCCTGCTCGCTGCACAACTGGAATCCCTGCTGGCGGACGAGCGCGACTTCATCGCCAACGCTGCGCAGTTTTCGGCCTTCCTTTATACCCAACTCGACGACCTGAACTGGGCAGGCTTCTACCTCAATCGCAATGAAGAGCTGGTGCTGGGGCCGTTCCAGGGTCAGATCGCCTGCGTGCGCATCCCGTTCGGCAAGGGCGTGTGCGGTACGGCGGCGCAAAGCCGCGAAACCCAGCGTGTAGTCGATGTCCATGAGTTTCCGGGACACATCGCCTGCGACAGTGCTTCCAATAGCGAATTGGTGGTGCCACTGGTTAAGGATGGTCAGCTGATTGGCGTTCTGGATCTGGACAGCCCGAGCGTGGGGCGATTCAGCGAGGAGGATCAGGCGGGGATTGAGCGGCTGGCGGCGATCTTCTTGAAATCAACCGATTGCTGAAGTGAAGCCCTGACGCCTGACGCACCGCGCTGCGCGGTGCGTCAGGTTTAAGCCATCAGTCGTAGATGGCTTTCTTTTTCCACTCGGCGTCGGCGTCTACAACTTTCAAGCCTTCGGTCAGCTCGTTATTGTCGTCTTCGGTCGGTGCGATGGTGTCCAACACCATCGAGTTGGCCTTGGCCAGCTGCCGTTCCATGGCCTGCAAGTGGGTTTTCCACGGCGCGGGCTCAGGCTGGTTTTTCAAATATTGAACGCCGCGCTCGAAGGCCAGACGGGCCTGGCCGGGCTGCTCCTGACTCATCGCGTGCTGGCCCAGGTTGTTGAAGAACTCAATGTGCAGCAGCACCAGCAAGTTGCGGATCTCGCGGATCCAGTGCTTGGCTTCAGCCGTTTGCAGGAAACCGTCGTGGGCCGCCCGCGTCACCTGGCCGTGCATGGCTTCCAAAAGGAAGCGCACGTCCTTGGCCTTGGCTTCGGTCTGAATCGGGCTGGCCGGGTTGCTGATCGTGATCGCATCACCCTGGGCCACCAGCGCTTCGAGTTCAGTCTGGCGTTCCTGAAGGTTCGGGTTGTTCCTTTTTTCCAGCGCGATCAGGCGTTTGACCACGTTCAGCTCCAGCCGGACCAGCAGCAGCTTGAGCGCCGGCGTCATCAACTGACCGGGGAAGGTTTCCGACAGCTCGCTGCAGCGGCGCAGCCGATCATTGAGCTCGACCAGACTTCGCGCGCGCTCGACCTTCTTGCCTTCTGCAACATGGTTCAGGTAGCCGAAGGCTATGAGGAGCACGATGCCTGCTACGACGAACAGGGTGATAATGAGTGGTGTCACCGCACAAGCCTCAATCAAGTAATTTGCGCGAGTGTAGTGGCTATCCACTATCGCGGGAAGATGGTCCTGTCGCTCCGCCTGATATTCCCCACGGCGGCCGACACTCGTGTATCGGCCGTCCATTGCCTAAATAGAGAGCGAAGTCATTGATTTGAATATATTTTCACTGGGGGGTTGACGACCCCTATATCCATCCATAGAATGCGCGCCACTTGCAGCGTAAAGCACACAGCAGAGCGTAGCAGGAAGTGAATGTTGTAGCGTGTCCCCTTCGTCTAGTGGCCTAGGACACCGCCCTTTCACGGCGGTAACAGGGGTTCGAGTCCCCTAGGGGACGCCATTGCGGGAATAGCTCAGTTGGTAGAGCACGACCTTGCCAAGGTCGGGGTCGCGAGTTCGAGTCTCGTTTCCCGCTCCATTTTTAAGCAGCTTTGCTTTCGGGCGAAGTTGAGTGAAACCAGAAAGCCTCTTCGGATGTGTTTCTGGAACTGGAACACAACACCATGGTGTTTCCAGGCTGTGTCCCCTTCGTCTAGTGGCCTAGGACACCGCCCTTTCACGGCGGTAACAGGGGTTCGAGTCCCCTAGGGGACGCCATTTGCGGGAATAGCTCAGTTGGTAGAGCACGACCTTGCCAAGGTCGGGGTCGCGAGTTCGAGTCTCGTTTCCCGCTCCAAATTCTCCAAAAACGCCGCTCAACAGAGCGGCGTTTTTGTGTGTGCGGGATTTGTATGCCCATTCCCACCTAGTCATAACGAGTTATAGCATCAAGCGAGCGGAATCGCCCTTTGGCCAAACCAAATCAAGCGGAGTGAGAGACGGGCTTGAGCTCGCCCTCGTTCACTTGTGCGCTACCTTCGGATTTAGCTGTCCGAAGGCTGTTCAGTTACTTATTTCTTGCTCATTTAATTGGTAGGGCTCCCGCAGTTAGAAACAGGCCGCGCGCTGACGCAGCACTCACAGCCTGCTGCCGATTTACTGAGCCAAGTTTGCGTGTTGCGTTGAGCAGATGAAAGTCGATGGTGCGCTCGGAACAGGTCAGGATCTGGCTGATCTCCCACGTGGTTTTACCTACGCTGGCCCAATATAGGCATTCCATTTCTCTGGGAGTTAGATCGTGGCGCGGTTGGGCAGGCCTCTGCCGCTGGTTGCGCATTCCTGTAAGCAAATAGGGGATCAGCATGAACAGCCGAAAAACAGCCGGGCTCGAGAAGTTCTCGTGCTCTGTGGTTGGGCTGTCCTCGAAAGCCACACTCAGCGTTCCACTTTGTGATTCATAACGTAGCGGCACACTGAGGCCGCTCCGCAGGCCATATCGCTCACGTTGCTGCCAGAATTGACGTGATCGACCACGAGCGCGCCTGCGTGCTTTCTCCCAAAACAAAGGCACTAGGTCTCTTCGGCAATGCCGGAGAATAGGGTCTATCTCGATTAACCTATCCCCTCGATATTCTTCTAACCACTGCTGGGGAAATGTAGTAATGATGCCAGCGAGAGGATCGGCCTCTGCAGGTAAGTTTGGTCCCAGGCTGACGAGGTAGCGGGTGAAGCCGAGCTCGCGCATGACTTTATTCAGCAGGCGTTCCCAATCGGAGCGGTTAGCGTCTGTGGCTAGCCTCATGATCGCAGTTATGGATGAGTTGCTCCCGACTTGGCCTTGATCGCTGGTAGGGGCGTTTTGTTTTTCCATGCACGGGGTCCTCTTGTAGTAGCAGGGTGAAGCCTTCGGAGCAGGAAGATAAGGGCCTATGTCCCTCTGTCTGCCTTACTGCTGCACGTAACATCTGACGAAACTGCGGAACAGCTCCAATCCGTCTTCAGTCAGGATGCTTTCAGGATGAAACTGCACTCCCTCAATTGGCAAGCGACGGTGCCGCATGCCCATTACATACCCATCATCGATGGATCTAGAGCTGATCTCCAGGCAGTCGGGGAGGTCTTCACCGCTAACCATCAGAGAGTGGTAACGCGTAGCCTTGATGGGGCGCGCCTGCGTATGACCATAGATGCCCTTGCCATCGTTCTCTATCTCGCTCACTTTGCCATGCATAACGTGCGGAGCTCGGCAAACTCGGGCGCCGTATGCCAAGGCGATGGCTTGATGGCCTAGGCACACGCCAAGCAGCGGTAAACGGCCTTCGAAGTGTCTGATCACCTCGATATAGCCAGCATCTGCGGGATGCCCGGGGCCTGGCCCCAGCACACAGAGGTGTGGCGCGAAAGCCTCAATGCGTCCGATTAAATCTGGTACATCGTGACGCTCGACCCGGGTTTCCAAGCCCAGCTGTTCCAGATACTGGCTGATGATGAAGACGAAGCTATCGTAAGCGTCGATCAGGAACACTTTCATAGTGCGATCTCCTTACCGGTCACCGCCCGATATACAGAACCCATCTTATAGAGCGTCTCTTTCCATTCAGCCTCGGCGACCGAGTCGGCTACCACCCCAGCGGAAGCCCGCAGATGGTAGGTTCCGTTGTCAAAAACCGTCGAGCGAATGCACAGAGTTGTATTTACGCTTCCATCGAATCCAACCAGGCCAAGGGCACCGGCGTAGATACCACGTCGATTACTCTCTATCCGGTCTATCAACTCCATCGCTTTTACCTTGGGCGCGCCGGACATTGTTCCAGCGGGGAACGAAGCCTTGATCACGTCGTAAGCGTCCAATCCTGAGCGGAGCAGGCCGCGAACGTTCGAAACCATGTGGTAGAGGTGCGAGTACTCTTCAACCAGCATGAACTCGTCCACTTCGAGCGAGCCAGGCTGACATACCCGACCTATGTCATTGCGGCACAAGTCGATGAGCATCAGGTGCTCGGCACGCTCTTTCTCCGACCGGGTCAATTCCAGAACAAGCTCATTCGGATCAGCGCCGGGCTTTTTGCCGACGGTTCCGGCAATCGGTCGCATTTCAATCAAGTCGTCCTTGATTCTGACAAATAGCTCGGGGCTGGCGCCGATCAGATCAATCCCGCCTACATTGGCGAGATACATATACGGCGAGGGGTTGCGGAGGCGGAGGGTCTTGTAAACATCGACCGGCGATACCGGCGAGCGAATCTGGATCTCATGGCCGAGTTGGATCTGGTAGACGTCTCCGGCTCGGATGTGCTCCATCGCGACTTCGACGCGGTTGCAGAATTGCTCCGGAGTAACGGTATGAATTTCCTCGAACGTCTCTGGATACTGTGGCAGATCCGCCGCTGTGCACGCAGAGCCAGTGTTGAGGAAAGGGTAGTCCGTCAATGCACGGGCGTCCCATAGTGAGTGATTGTTGATCAGCGTTTCGACAATCCCATTGTCATGGAAGTAAACCAGTGTCTGATACACCGATAGCGCGATGAGCGGGTAGCTGTAGGTCTGTTCCGCCACACTCGGAAGTCGCTCGATTAGGCGAACGCAGTCGTAGGAAAAGTAGCCAAAGAACGCCAAGCTGGCAGAAGCATTGCGCGCGGGCAGGAATGTGGCTTGGATGATCCTCAGGATGTTCCACGCTGACTCACTATCAGGCAGCCGAATTTTGAGGTCGTCGTCGATGTGCACCCCTTTTTTCTTTAGGGCAGAGGATAGATATTCGCAAAGCGCGGCACACCCTCGAAGTTCTGCGTGGTCTTTCTCAATACGCACTTCAAAAAGGGGTTCGAGCCCTATAATTGTCGCCCTACGATCACGGCTAGGGCCAGACAGTGACTCAAGAATGAATACAGATTCACGCCCAAACTGTTTCAAAGCACTTGTATATATTCCAAGGACATCGGAGCAATGTCGCTCTTCGCGACGGATTACATTCACATAAATTGAATTTTCACTCACGGGTTTTATCGCTTTTCAGATGAAATGATTGGGACGACTACGTCGTGAGGATGATCGCAAAGTCTCAAATATTTGATATCCAGTTGGCTGTTGATAAAGCTTAAATGCCTATGGCTTACCTTGGTTGAATCATGCTCGATAAGCGACATTCGTCGGATCGCAATCGGACTGAGCGTGCAGCATACTTTAGGAAAGCTTCGATTTTTTTTCAGGGTGGCCAATGTGCTGAGCATATACGAAGCTAAACGGAAATCAGCGACGCTATATATTACTTTTGAACATGGCTGGGGTCTTCAGGTAGCAGTTGTCGAGACGGCTGCGAGAGGAGCTTATAGGGGAAATGTGATGATGCATATAGACATCCTAGTCTTCGCCAGCACTACGAGCACAGGTGGCTGTGCGGCGAAATTACCAGTGGGTCGGGAGGCTGTCAACCGCCAGGAATATCAAACCAGTTATGGAACTTTTATGTCGACAGATGCAGAAAATCGCGCCAGGAAATTTAATCGCGCGTGCTTTTAACAAGAAAGTGTTGCGCGCACAACTGTTGGATAGCACAGCTGGGTGTTTGTTTTTTTCATCGCTAACGTAGCAGGTGTTGAGTTCCAGTCACCTCCAGAGCAGCGCGGCCGAAATGAAAAAACATTTGGACACATTCAAGCAACAATACGATGCCATTCATCATGCTTATTGGAACGACTCTCTCAGTGACATTGCGCTGGCTGCATGGCATCAGGAGAAACTGCGAGAAGTTGTTGGACACGTGAAGCAGTCCTCACCGTTCTATGCCAGGCACCTGGCTCAAGTCGACGAACGCTCGCTGACCTTGAATGACCTATGTACTTTGCCATTCACGACCAAGGATGACCTGCGCGAGGCAGGTTTCGAGATTTTATCCGGCCCGCTAGAAGACAGCATTTTCTATTACGAGACCACGGGTACAACCGGCCCCTCCACCCCATGCCCCCGTGACCGAAGGGAAAGCTACGCGAGCAATCGCCAGTTGGTCATGGCCTATCAGTCCGTGATCGAAAAACATTTCGCCGACGAGAGAACGGTCGTTGGCATCATGGGACCCACGGAGGTCCACTCTTTCGGTGACACCTTGGGCGACGTCTGTACTCAGCTTGACCTGTGCAGTGCCAAGATTTGGCCTCACTCACCGGTAATTGGTTGGCCAAAGGCCCTGCAGCTACTGAAGGATCTGCGCATCGGAGTACTCGCCTCCGCACCGGGTCTTTTGCTTGCTATGGCGAAGGAGGCCGAGCAGCAGGGCTTTAATCCGCGCGTCGATTTCGCTTTACGCGCGTTCATGATGAGCGGCGAACTGTGCACGCCTGCGTTGAAAAACAATCTCTACAGCTTGTGGGGGGCACAAGCTTACAACAGCCTCTACGGCTCTCAGGAAACGATGGTAATAGCGGCCTGCAACGCCAATGACCAACTGGTACTGCATCGACTCAATTACCTCATCGAAGTGCTCGATCCCAAGTCCGGGAAAAGCCTTGGCAGCGAGGGCGAGGGCGAGCTGTGCGTGACGATGCTTATTCCAGGCAGTAAGCCGTTGATCCGCTACCGGACTGGCGATCTCGTCTCCATTCAGTCACGCCTTGGCTGTACACAGTCGATGCGACAGACAGTCAAGGTGGTCGGAAGAATCAAAGATGCCGTTCATTTGAACGATCGCCCGTTTTCGGCCGCCCAGATTGAGCAGGCACTCCTCGAAGGTGTCGAGCAGTGCCTTGGCTATCAAATTGTTCTCAGCCGCGATAATGACCGCGATACCGTCATCGCTAAGCTCGAGATGTCGCGTTTTTTCAGCGGAGATTGCGGACGGCTGGTATTGCTGATCAAGGAGCGTCTGCGCGAGCGGCTGGGAGTAGAAGCTACGGTGATGGTAGTGGGTGATCTTGGCGAACATGTAAATCTTGGCAGTTGGTTCAGCTGGAAAGAGGCCCGTATTGTTGACCAGCGCCAGAGCCGTTGGGGTCAACAGTGAGTCTGTCTGTGCAGGTGATTGGCACCGCGAGTGAGCTATTCGAGTCCGTAATAGAACTGAGGCGTCGCTACCTGGGAACTAATCCTGCAAGGGAGGATGACTTCGATCGAAGAGAGGCGCTGCGTGACGCCTCGTCGTATCACCTGATCTACCTCGACACTGATGAGATAGTCGGAACGTTGAGAGTCACCCCGCTGGGCCATGGCCTGAGCTTCGTAGAGCGGGCAGTGGATGTGCGCCGCTATTTCCAACATCCAACAGATGCTTTTGATGCAAATCGTCTCGTCCTGGACGAGCGATACCGCGGAGGAAAGCATCTGCGCATGTTCTTGCTGCAGGCGGCCATTTGGCTCAAAGCCAACACGCATCTGCGATTTATCTCGGCTTTATGCCGCGGTCAATTAGCTGCTCTGTACGTAGGCTTAGGCGGGCGGGTGCTGATGGACGATGTCGCTTGGGCTGGGGAGCAGGCCGAGCGGCGCTATAGCCTCGTATATCTAGAACTTGAAAGTCTTTACAACAACGTAATTGGAGCTAATTGAAATGGAAACATTCTTTAAGGAACTTGACGCTGTCGTCGAGGAAGGTTGGGCTCAGATTAAACATGGAGACTTTTGGAATTACAGCCTAAGTAACCCCACTCCACCAGCCCTCTATCAACAGCTTATGCTGCAGGTGTACCACTATACCCGCTACAACTCTGTCAATCAGGCTGCTTGTGCCTTCAGTGCGGATCCTGGGGATACTGCTTTACTGCGCTTTGTTTACAAACACGCGTTGGAAGAACTGGGCCACGAGCGAATGGTACTGCGCGACCTTGAGTCGGTAGGGCTGTTGCCACGAGAAATGCCTGCGCCTTTGGCCCCGACCCAGGCCCTCATTGCCTTCCTCAACGACGTGGCCATCCGCAAGGGCCCGATCGCGCGACTGGGCTATAGCTACTGGGCTGAGGATGTCTACGAGCACATCCAACCCATCTTAGAGAGCTTCCGCGCTGCGCTTGGATTGAAAGACGAGCAGATGACGTTCTTTGTCGCCCACTCGGCCATTGATGAGAAACATTCGGAGGAAGTGCGTTTGGCCATGCAGCGTGCGGTCAGGACCGATGAAGATCGCCGTCAGATTAAGGAAGTGGCGCGCGTCACGCTTTGGCTGACCGGACAGTTAATGGAAGAGGCGCTGCGAGCCTATCAAGTAAAAGAACCACTGCAGGAGGCGTACCCAATATGCACCTGACGATCATAGTCGGCTCCAGCCGACCTTGTGGTGTCAGTGCACGCGTGGTGGCTTTGGTGCGCCGTCACTTGGGCGACGAGATAGGGGTCGACGACATTTGGCTCAAGAATTACCGGATCGAATATTGCGACGCCGATAATGCCTGTTCAGACCAGGACTGTGCGATTCAGGACGACGTTAAACAATTAGTCGCTCGGCTAGACCGCGCCGATGCTGTGCTCTATCTCCCTGTCATGCACGCCTATGGTACCAACAGTCGCTTCCAGGCGTTTCTGGAACGGGTGGGCTATGGGTTTATGCGTCCACGTCAACGTCCTCTGAGCGATAAGCTCGCGGCAATTGCGGTGGTAGGCAGACGCTATGGGCACACGGCCGTTTTTTCTCAAGTTGTACTGAATGTACTGCTCAACAAGATGATTCTTGTTGGCTCGGGATTTCCCGCGTGTTTCCAGACGCATTTGGCTCACGATCCCGAAGCGGAGCAAGCCTTATGCGAGACCTTGGACCGGCTGTGTGAGCACCATCGTCGACTTAATTCCATAGGGGCTGCCAACCGTAGGCCTGAAAAAGGTCATCAGTCCATGCACTTTCATAACGGATAAAAGTTATGCCTTTGAAGGATTCTTTATTAGCGCTGCTGGTTGCGTTTCTTTGGGGGGCACAGGTCACTGCGGTGAAAATAGGAGGCGCTGAGCTGCCGCCTATTCTCATGGTGGCTATGCGCTACGCGATCATGGCGCTGTTTCTCCTGCCATTTCTCAAGAATGTTAAACGGCAACACTTCGTACCCATGATCACAATCGCGACGATTACCGGTACGTTGCATTTTGGCTTGCTGTATTGCGGCATTGCCCGGGTAGATGCATCTACCTCTGCAATCATTTATCAGCTGTCGGTACCTTTCACCCTTGTACTTGCGTTCGCAATACTAGGTGAAGTCTTGAGAGTGCGCGTATTGGTGGGCATCCTGCTGGCGTTCGGAGGCGTGCTGGTATTGCTGGCCAAACCTTCGGAGAGCGAGAGTTCTATCGGCATGCTACTAGTAGCGCTGGCAGCCTTAGCCTTTGCTATCGGATCAGTGTTGACGAAGCGTCTAGGGCCGCTCAATCCAGTGGCATTGAGTGCCTGGACCGCTGTCATCTCCGCGCCGCAGCTCTTGCTTTGGTCCTTTATCCAAGAGGGTGAACAGTGGGTGGGCGTCTATACCGCTAGTGCTCAGGCGTGGTGGGCCGTTGTATACACAGCGCTCAGTGGCGGCTTATTGGGTTTTGGTTTGTGGTTCTGGTTGCTTGGTCGTAATTCGGTGCAACAGTTGAGCCCCTATCTGCTCTTGGTGCCGCTATTTGCGATCGTTATTAGCCAAATCGTGCTCGCAGAGATGGCGGATCATCGTTTGATCATCGGCGGAGCATTGACATTACTAGGGGTGACGCTATGTCAGCTGCGCCTATCCAGGAATTTTGTTTTTAAGACGAGGGGAAGTGTCAGGCAAGGAACGACGGATGAATAAAGTTGATCAACTGTTGCTGGGTACTTTGCGGCTTGTTCATCGCTGGCAATTCGGATTCAAGCTGCGCCTGCATACGGCCGAGCAAGGGCGCTTGGCCTACCTCAAAAGCACGCCACATAAAGAGCGCCCGACCCTGGTCTTCCTTCATGGCTTGGGCGCCAGCAAAGACCAATGGGGAACCGCGGTGATGAGCATGGCGCGCGATTATGAGTGCGTCTTAGTCGACTTGCCTGGACACGGCGAATCTCTATATGAGCCATTCTCCGACTTCGGACCACAATCATTAATGTCAGCGCTTGAAGGGTTCCTTGAAACTGTGGTGAAGGGCCCATTCGTCCTGATTGGTAGCTCGTTAGGCGGTTGTGTAGCCGGATTGTATGCCGCGAAGTACCCCCAACGCGTTAGCCATCTAATTTTGCTATCACCTGCCGGCCTTGGCATGAAATCGTTGGGACCTATACTGCAAGCGCGTCTTCAAAGGGGGCAGACAGGCTTTGGTTATCGCACGGTCCGGGAAATGCAGCGTTTCTGGGGATTAGTGTACAAGCGCCCACCTAAGGTGCGAAGCCGATGGGCGCAGGCCATGGCGGCCAGCGGTAAGTCGAGATTCAATGCCGTGCAGCGAATCACGAACGATTTTCGCCGCGAAGGACTGGACGTATTGTTAGAGCGGTTGCCGTCCATTGTCTCTAGCACGCTCGTGATATGGGGCCGGCATGATCAAGTGTTTCTACATGGAACTTTGGACGTGATGCTTGAAGACTTGCCCAATGCACGTGGCCTGATCATCGAGGACTCGGGACATGCGGCTTATCTTGAGCGTGGCCGCGAGGTAACCGCTGCCATTACCGAGTTCATTTCAACTACTCATTAGGGTGTGCTGATCGTAACTGTTGTGACTGGCGTTTAGCCTGGATGCTCAGCCACAGTGGCTTCCTTCCCAGGGTAAGGCCGCGACTGATGCGGATTTTAATGTCTGTCGGTGCATAGGCTTTGCTTTGAGATTTTCATCTACACGCAACAAATGCATGGACCCGGTCTGCCTGCGCACACGGTCAAAACATGCGTGATCGCGGTTGACATGGTTTCTGCCAAGGGGATCAAAAAACAAGGGGGAACGATGAGTTTTTTTACGGAAGACGAAGAAAAATCGCTGACTATTAAGAAGATGATTCTGCACGTCGTTGGCAGCAAAAGTTTTGAGGCGATGCCGGAGCGAGATCTTGAGGAACAAAGCTTTTTTACAGGAAAGATCCTTGAGACCGCCGCATCGCCAGTGTTCATGTTCAAAGATTTTTCTTCCTCTAGGCGGGAGCTTGAGGCAATCGCCAGAGGAGATAACCTTTTTGAGGCGGGCGCTCAAGGACTTGCGCGAAGCTTTAACGCCGCTCACGTGAGTGGCAGTGCCGATGGCGTTTTGTGCATGTTCGAGCTTGAGGTGGATGATCCTGCAATTGTGATATTCAGCCTGATCAAATACGACTACAAATTTGCACTGGAACAGGATGATGAAAACCCTCAGAAATCCTTGAGGCGCATTCTGACGGCGCTTGTCGATGACAAGAAGGCGATTCAAAAGACTGCATTAGTGCGTGTGATTAATGGCGTAGCTTGTCAAACCGTCTCCGCAACGGATAGAACCAAGCAGGGACCAGACATCGCTGATTACTTTGCAGACTTTTTGTCGGTGACCAGGGCTATTTCCAATCGCGAGTTAAGTGAGGTCTCTCGAAAATTGCTCCGAAGCATACTGCAAGCATGCAAGAAGGAGTTGCCAGACGAAGACGTACCCAAGGCGATAAAACGGGCTCAAGGCGTTTTAGGTCGTCGTCTGAAGATCGATGAGAATGCGATTGTGGAGGCCGTACTTGTTGCTGCTGGCGCTCCTGATGACGTCAAAGCCGCGACTCGTTTGGAGCGCGAAACCCGGAAGCGTGTCAAATCCAGTAAATTGCACGAGCTCACCTTCAAGCCCGATCGAAACATCCTCCGCCAACCCTATATGCGCAAAATCAGTACCGTAGAGGGGGTAACTATTACGTTCCCAGACAAAGCTGATAGCCCAAATGTACGCGTGGTTGATCTGGAAGCTGAGAGGAAGCAGATCATAGTTGAGACTAATCGGGTCACGGAGGATAGCGTTGTCACACCTAAGCCTGGCGTCACTTCTTAACGAGCTAGCCCGAGCACAACGGGCGCTTATCAGCGAAGGTGAATTTTCACTCTCAGTATCGAGTCTACGTGCCCCCGCCACGCTTCGGGTCATCGACACTGCTTCAACAGCTGGTTGGGACTTCAGCATTCATGACATGCAGGGGAATGAATATTACCGCGAAGAGATATTGGACGATTGTGCACCTTTCCGCGTCGAACTGGAGAAGCCTAGACACTTGACAGTGAAAGGAGGAACAGTCCTTTTTCTCGTAACGGAAGTAGGGTTTAGTACCTACCTGCAAAAAGGGCATCCTGCGATCCAGTGGAGGCTACTGGGCTTGACCAAGCCTTTTTGTAGTCGGCTCCGATCCTACAGTAGTTGGCACGAAACTTTGGAATGCACTGATGTGCCACCAACGAAGCCGCCAAGGTTGCTCGTAAAGGAGTCCGCGTCCGTTAGTTCGGTGCCTGAGGACACTCGACATTGGCTTTTGGCAGATGGACAATCACTTGATTACGCTGATCCACTCAACGTTATTTGGGCCATGCACTCATTTGATGCTTTATGTCGGTGTGTAGCAAATGAGATCGATGGGACTGGCTCGACGCTGACTTTCAAGGGACCACCAAAGCTAAACTTAAAACTTGATACTGACTTACAGCTTAGTGCGTCCTGCGTAGCGCTTCAGGAATTTCTCAGTCTTCAGGAAGCGGCTGCGTGGGTCTACGAAAACGCTAGAGAGGCGGAGGTGAAGCACATTCTGCTCTCCGCAGAAATTGCACGTTCCGGTCGCGCTAATGGACATGTCATCGTGTACTTTAAAGAGCATCTTGCTTCTGCATTAGAGTGCGCCAAGATTGCATATCAGATGTCAGTATCGGAAGTCACTAAAGATATGCTGAAAGCGCTGGCGGACTTGCGCAAGGCCGTGACTGAAGAAACCTCTAAAGCCACCGATGTGACTCGCCAGAGCGTGGCTGCAATCGCGACTTCGCTGACGATTGGAATAGGCTTAATCGCTGCACGTGTCAATGTGCAGGTGAACGCTTACTTGGTTAGTGCTGTGATGCTGGTCGCAGTTGCGTATACGGGAATTAGCGTTTTTTCAGGTTGGACATTCATTTCTATCCAAAAAAAATTACGGGAGGAGTGGCAACCAAAGCTTTATCGTTATCTGTCGACTGAGGAATTTTCCAAGATGGTGGCGGCGCCTATTAGTCAGGCCGAAAATGTATTCTTCAATGTCGCTAAATTCGGCTTTAGTGCTCTCGCCGTTGTCGCGCTGGGAGTTGTTTTGATTGTGTTTCTACATACGAATCAGCCGTCAGCCACCTTGATTCCTTCGGCAGCTGTAATCTGCGAAAATCCAACACGTCCGGATATCTCTTTACCTCAATCTCTAAGCAGGCCAATACAGTCTAATCATCAGCAATGAATTCGTGAAAGGCAGTATTCAAGTACGCGGGCACGTTAGCACTTCGGTAGCTGCTGGGCTGACCGTCAATCAGCATTTAGGCACATGCAACTCAACTTCCATAGTGTAATAAAGCAACCTGAAGACCTCGATTGCCTCGCCTTTAGCCCCACGATACGACATGAGATGTATCGAGCCTTTGACTGGACCGTGTCACTGCCTGGCTTACTGGCGAGCTCAAATGAGGTGAAAACTGCGAAGAGCCGGCGCAAGTTGATCTCGTTGGTGACTACCGATGCAGTAGGGCGCGCCAGCTATGAGCTGCACTCCTTCTCGCATCACTTCGCTGGCGTTTTGGGACCGCAGACGCAATACGTGATCCCCTAAGACACGATCACTTTGCTTATAATCTGCATCTTCGTCCTGCGCATTCCGCATATTTCCATATAACTATATTGAATTTATTTAATATAACGTTCGATGCTATGGTTCTGATCCCTGACGCTGCTTCACCCAGCACAGGGCCCAAGAATCGGCTACCGCACAGGCGGACCGGCGTTCATTTCATGATCCGGTTCCGATGGAGCCTCCCCGGAGATTGCCTGTGTCGATCAAATCCCTGCTGCTGCGCCCTGCGTTGTCTCTTCTTTTATTAACCAGCTCCCTCAGTGCGGTGCATGCCGCAGAACTGGTAGTAGGCGACCAAAGCTATGGCGCCCGAACGGTCATGGAAGCTGCCGGCGTTCTCAACGATTTACCTTACACGCTGGAGTGGAAGCAGTTCACTGCCGGCTCGCCTGTGGCGGAAGCGCTCAATGCCGGCAGCCTCGATGTCGGCTTGCTCGGCGATGCGCCGGTGCTGTTTCTCGGCGCGTTGGGGGCGCCGATCAAGGTGATTGGCGTTTCCCGGCAGAACCTCGCAGGCGTGGCGATCGTGGTCGGCAAGGATTCGCCGATCAAAACGGTGGCGGACCTCAAAGGCAAGCGGGTGGCGATCTGGAAGGGTTCGTGGAGCCAGCAACTGATGCTGACTGCGCTGGACAAGGCCGGTATCGCGCGGGATGCGGTGGAATATCGATATCTGAGTGCGCTGGACGCTTCCCATGCGCTGGACGGTGGTTCGGTCGACGCCATCGCTACGTGGGATCCCTACGTGATTCAACAGGAACGCCAAGGCGGGCGGGTGATCACCACCGCGCAAAACCTGATCCCGGCGCAGAGCTTCATCGTCGCCAATGACCGCTCGATCAAAGACAAGCGCGCAGAGATCAGCGATTTCCTACAGCGCCTGCAAAAAGCGCGGGCCTGGTCGGTCGCCAACAAGCAGAACACCGACACCTACGCCAGTGCATGGGCCGTCCTGTCCAAGGCTGACCCCGAGGTGGCGCGTGGCTGGTTCGAGCGTTCGGCGACGGTGGTGCTGCCGATTTCCCCCCAGGTCATTACCCAGGCGCAACAGACCATCGATTTTTTGAACGCCGCCGGGCTGACGAAATCCTATCCGGCTGGCACTGTGTTCGACGACTCTTTTACCGCTGCGCTGGATGCCGGGGATAACGCATTGGCACAAACGGCGCGTTGATCGATCACGGCAGTCACCGCACAGGCCTACCTGCTGGAGCATTCACCCATGAGTTTCACCTCGTTGCATTGGGGCGCTTACCGTCCGCGCGTTGTCGACGGACGGCTTGAGGCCATGGATCCGGTGGAATGGGACGCGGACCCTTCGCCGATCGGCTCGTCTATCCCCGGGGCAATCGACTCGGCCACGCGTATCCGTCGGCCGGCCGTGCGCCGCAGTTTTCTCGAACGCTTCGACGATCATCCGGCCCTGCGTAACCCGCACCTGCGCGGCAACGAAGCCTTCGTCGAAGTGCCGTGGGACGTTGCGCTGGATCTGGTGGCCACCGAGCTGTCGCGGGTGAAGGCCGAGTGCGGCAATCAGGCGATTTTCGGTGGCAGCTACGGCTGGGGCAGCGCCGGGCGTTTTCATCATGCCCAGAGCCAGCTGCACCGCTTCCTCAACAGCTACGGCGGCTATGTCTACAGCGTCGACAGTTACAGCCTCGGCGCCGGCCGAGTGTTGATGCCGCACATCGTCGGCAACATGGACTGGCTGCTGGCGGCGCACACGTCCTGGCAGAATCTGGCGGAGCATTGCGAGCTGTTCGTGGCGTTTGGCGGTTTGCCGGTGAAGAACGCCCAGTGCAGTCCCGGCGGTGCCAGCGATCATCTGGTCAGCGACGGTATTCACAGGATGTCGGACGCCGGCGTGCAGTTCGTCAATGTCAGCCCGCTGCGTGATGATTTAGTCGGGCCGGAACGTAATGAATGGCTGGCCGTGTGCCCCGGCAGTGACACCGCGCTGATGATGGCGCTGTGCTGGGTGCTGGTGGACGAAGGGCTGCACAACGTAGATTTTCTGCGTCGCTACACGGTGGGGCATGAGCGCTTCATCGAATATGTGCTCGGCGCTGTAGATGGCGTGGCGAAGACGCCGGAGTGGGCTGCTGTGCTGACGGATATTCCGGCGAAACGGATCGTCAGCCTGGCGCGGGAGATGGCCGGCAAGCGCACGATGATCAACGTCGCCTATTCACTGCAGCGGGCGCAGTTCGGCGAGCAACCGTTCTGGATGACCGTGACCCTGGCGGCGATGCTCGGGCAGATCGGTCTGCCGGGCGGCGGGTTCGGTCTGGGTTATGGCTGCATGAACAACACCGGCAGCGGCCGCAAGGCGTTTTCCGGGCCGCGCTTTTCCCAGGGCGTGAACCCGATCAAGGATTTCATCCCGGTGGCGCGGGTCACCGACATGCTGCTCAATCCCGGCGAGGCTTTCGATTACAACGGCAAGCTTTATCGCTATCCGGACATTCGGCTGGTGTATTGGGCTGGCGGCAATATTCTCCATCATCATCAGGACATCAATCGACTGCTGCAGGCCTGGCAGCGTCCGGAAACCATCATCGTTCATGAGCAATTCTGGACCGCTCAGGCCAAGCATGCGGATATCGTCCTGCCAGCCACTACTGCGCTGGAGCGTGATGACATCGGCAGCGCGGCGTCCGACCGCTTCATGATCGCCATGCACAAGGCGATCGAGCCAGTGGGGGAGGCGCGGGACGATTATTCGATCTTCGCCGATCTGTCCCGACGGCTCGACTGCGAGCAGGTGTTTACCGAAGGTCGGGACGCCGGGCAATGGCTGCGCTTGCTGTATGAAGAGTCCCGACCCCGGGCGAGAAGCTTCGCCATCGAGTTGCCCGAGTTCGAGCAGTTTTGGCGCGAAGGGGTGTTTGAGGTGGATTACCCGCTCCAGGAAACGGTACTGCTCAAGGCGTTTCGTGATGATCCGTCGGCGAGTCCGCTTCAGACGCCGTCGGGCAAGATCGAGATTTTCAGTGAGACAA
This sequence comes from Pseudomonas petrae, assembly GCF_021728295.1. Taxonomy (GTDB): domain Bacteria; phylum Pseudomonadota; class Gammaproteobacteria; order Pseudomonadales; family Pseudomonadaceae; genus Aquipseudomonas; species Aquipseudomonas petrae. The sequence goes on along the minus strand of NZ_JAKJXE010000009.1, from coordinate 93,125 downwards.
TCGCCGGGTTCGGCTATGCCGATTGCCCCGGCCATCCTGTGTGGCTGGAAAAGCCCGCACAGCCGCAGCCTCTGCATTTGCTGTCGAACCAGCCGAAGACGCGCCTGCACAGCCAGTACGACCACGGCGCATACAGCCAGGCCTCGAAAATACAGGGGCGGGAGCCGCTGACGATCAATCGGCAGGACGCGTTGGCACGCGGGATTGCCGAGGGGGATGTGGTCAGGGTGTTTAACGCTCGGGGTGCATTTTTAGCGGGGGTGATTGTGTCCGACGACATTCGTCCGGGCGTGGTGCAGATCGCCACCGGCGCCTGGTTTGATCCGCTGGTGAAGGGGCAGCCGAACAGTCTGGAGAAGCATGGCAATCCGAATGTGCTGACTGAAGACATTGGGGCGTCGAGTCTTTCTCAGGGCTGCTCGGCGCAGACGGTGACTGTTGACGTCGAGAAGTGGCACGGCGAGCTGCCCCCGATCACCGCATTCGAGCCGCCTGAAATGCTGGCTTGATCGGTGAATGTAGGACTGGCTTTAGCCGGGAAAGCGTCGGGCGTCACGCTGCAATATTGTGGGTGTTCATGCTGGCCTATTCCCGGCTGAAGCCGGTCCTACCGGAGGAATGCGGCGCTCCTTACTGCCTGACCGCCCGCCCGGCAAACACCGCTTTGCCCACCCCCTGCAACACCACGTCATTCTGCGGCGTGTGCACTCGGCCGCAGACGACGTTGCGGTAATGCCGTTGCAGCGGGTTGCTGCGGGACAGGCCGGGGTTGCCGGTGGCTTCGATGGCCAGTTCAACCGCGCGAATGGCGTTGCTGGTCACCAGGTATTTGATTTGCGCCGCATGACCGGCCGGCGTCAGCCCATGAGTCGCCGATTCCAGCAGTGTCCGGTTGGCAAACAACAGCGTGTCGACGTGCCCGAGTACTTCCTGAAAGCGCGGCAGCGTCGAGAGCGAGGCACCCAGATTGGACGGCGTGCGCTGCTCCAGAAATCTCACCAGCCAGTCCCGCGCCGATTGAGCAATGCCGTCGTACACCGACGACAACAACACCGACATCCACAGCAATCCCGTTGCATCCAGCTCAGGCTGCGGCGAACTCGCCGGGCTGATGTTGACCGCATGATTCAGCGGCACCAGCACGTCGTCGAAAGTCACCTCGTGGCTGGACGTGGCGCGCATGCCCAAATGGTCCCAGTCCTCGACGATGCTCACGCCCGGGCTGTCCTTGCGCACCAGCCACACACCGACCAACGGATCGGCGTCATCGCTGCGCGCCCAGACGTTGAACCAGGTCAGGCCATGGCTGCCCGTCGAGTAGATCTTCCGTCCGCTGATTCGCCAGCCTTCCGTCGTCCGCCGGGCAACAGTGGCCGGCAGCCCGCCACGGGAAGGCGAACCCAAGTCCGGCTCGACCCGCAGCGCGTTGATCAGCGCGCCTTGATGCACCGCATCCTGCGCCACCTGTCGATACAGAGGCTCCGGCCAGTTTCGAACCTCGCGAATGCGCGCGTGCTGGATGTACTGCATCATCAGAATCAGCGCTGTAGACGGCTCACCCTTCGCCACCGCGCTGATCACCTGCTGCGCCCGCTTGAGGTCCGCGTCGCCGCCACCCAGCGAACCTTCCACCGTCAGCCCGAGCAGACCGTGCTCGTGCAGCAAGCGGAAGTTTTCGTGGGGGAACTCAGCCGTTTCGTCGTAGTGCTGCGCGGTCTCGGCCAGCCGCTCGGTTATCCCCAGCAAACGCGCAACAAAGGCCACCTCCGTCTCGGCAATCGCCGAAGTGCCAGGCTGCCGATTCAATCCTGCGCTCATGCCGGGACCTGCGATTGTTCAGCGTCCGTGACCTTCGCAGCCGCTGCCAACCGCGCGGCCGTATGACGATTGACGGGAAACTCCAGGCCAAAGTGTTCGCGCAGGGTCGAGCCGCTGTAATCGGCGCGTTGCAGGCCACGCTGCTGCAGAATCGGGATCACCAGTTCGGTGAAGTATTTCAGCCCATCAGGCAACAGCGAATTGATGATGAAGCCATCACTGGCGCCATTCTCGAACCAGTGCTGAATCTGATCGGCGACCTGTTCGGGCGTGCCGACGAACGCACGGCGAGGACGGGAGAAATCCAGGGCCACCTGGCGCAGGGTCAGGTTCTGCTCCCTGGCCTGCTGTTTGATGCGATCGGAGCCGCCTTTCTGGCTGTTGGCGCCGAGGTCGCCCAAGTCCGGAAACGGCGCATCCAGCGGGTATTGGCTGAAGTCGTGATCGTTGAACGGCCGGCCCAGCGCGACAATGGCGTCCTCAATGCTCACCAATTCCACCGCTTGCTGATAACGCCGTTCCACGTCCTCGGCATCGCGTCCAACGATTGGGCGAATCCCCGGCAAAATCGACAGGTCATCCGGGTTGCGCCCAAAGCCGACAGCGCGGCGCTTGAGGTCGCTGTAATACGCCTGGGTCTCTTCCAGAGACTCGGCGTGGACGAAAATCGCATCGGAATATTCTGCAGCGAAGTTGCGCCCGTCCTCGGACGTGCCGGCCTGAAACAACACCGGCTGGCCCTGGCGCGAACGGGCGATGTTCAGCGGGCCTTTGACCTGGAAGAAGTCGCCCGCGTGGTTCAAGGCGTGCAGCTTGCTGCGGTCGAAAAACTCGCCGGTCTTCTTGTTGCGGGTAAAGGCGTCGTCCTCCCAGGAATCCCACAGCCCTTTGACCGTCGACACGTGCTCTTTGGCAATGCGATAGCGCACGGCGTGGGGCGGGTGTTCGCTCTTGCTGAAGTTTTCGGCGGTGCCGCTGAGCCACGAGGTGACGACGTTCCAGCCGGCGCGGCCGCCGCTGATATGGTCCAGCGAAGAAATCTGCCGGGCCACTTGAAAGGGTTCGGTGTAGCTGACGGTCACAGTCGCCACCAGGCCGATCTTGCTGGTGGTGGCGGCCAGCGCCGACAAAATGGTCAATGGCTCGAAACGGTTGAGGTAGTGCGGGCTGGAGTTCTCGTGAATGTGCAAACTGTCGGCAATGAACACGAAATCGAATTTCGCGTCTTCAGCCAACCGGGCCTGGCCCTTGTACCAGTCGAAGTTGGTGCTGGCGTCGGCCTGTGCGTCCGGGTGGCGCCACTCGCCCCAACCGTGGCCCACGCCGTGAACCATTGCACCGAATTTGAGTTGACGAGGCTTGCTCATGATCTGTGCTCCTGAGTCGAGCGCTTAGCGCGCAGCTTGGGGATTGGCCGGGTTGGCAGCTTGTTCGGCTGATTGCTCGGCGGCCAGGCGGATGGCGTTGAAGTCCGGGTCGAAGCCGTGGGACACGTCGACGTGCTTATTGAGGATGCCTTCGCGCTGGTAGATGTCTGCCGTGTTCTGCAGGCCCTTGATGACGCCGTCATCGATGCTCACGCGTTCCATTTTCGTGTCCTGGTTGACCGCCAGATGCACGGCCAACGGCAGGCCGGTGACCTTGGTCTGGGCGGCGGCGTATTCGGCGGGATGGGCGTTGGCCCAGCGGTAGGCGCGGTCGAGCCGCACCACGAAGTCGTCCAGTTGCACGCGCTTGTCGGCGATGGCTTTGCTGGTCGCGGCGAGGTAGGAATGATTGGTCAGCAGGTCCGGCCCGTTGGGCAGGATGCGCGCGCCGTTCTGCGTGGCGACAGTGGTGTAGGGCGCCCAGGTGGCCCAGGCGTCCGCATCGCCATTGTCGAGGATCAGCCGCGACTCGCTGGGCAGCAGGTAGACGAAATTCACGTCGCTGGTCTTCAGGCCTGCCTCGTTCAGCGCGCGGATGGCCAGGTAATGGCCAATGGAGCCGCGTCCGGTAACGATGCGCTTGCCCTTGAGGTCGGCAACCGACTTGATCGGCGAGTCGTTGCGCACAATCAGCGCAGTCGTGTAGCGCCCACTGACGTGGGTAATGCTAATGACCTTCAACGCGGCACCCGCGCCCAGCGCAAACACATACGGCGCGTCACCCAGTGCGCCAACGTCCACGGCTCCTGCGTTCAAGGCTTCGCCCAATGGCGACGCCGAGGGGAATTCGGAAAACTTGATCTCGTACGGCACGTCTTTCAGCTCGCCGGACACCTCCAGCACCACCTTCAGCGCGGATTTCTGGTTGGCGACGAGCAGCGGCTGAAGCTGCTCGGCGGCCTGCGTGGCCTCGCCGAATGACAGTGCGAGCAGCGCGCCGAGGATCACGTGACGGACACGGAGCAGGGGAGTGAAGGGGGCGGACATGGTGCGTGTCTCCAGGCGTGAAAATGGATTCTCGGCCTCCACCTGGAGAAGGGGTCGGCAAGGGGATTGACCTTATGCCTATAAGAAACGGAACAGAAGTATCTTTTGGTTATATGCTAATTATGTATTTGTTTGATTATGTCGCTTTAAGATATTAAATTAATGCATACATATTTCCGCCATGATGCATTTTCTGTAGGAGCGCGCTTGCCCGCGAACTGCGACCTATCTGTGCCATATCTGGCAGCTGGCACACCGCCATCGCGGGCAAGCGCGCTCCTATACTTACGAGGCTGTCTAGATCACATAAAACCCATGGGTGCCGTCGCGGCCCAATTGCTCGACCAATCCAAACTCCCAATCCAGATACGCCTGCATCGCCTCACGCGGTGCATCGGTGCCTTCATAAGGCCGGCGATAGCGGTCAATGCGCGGGGAGGCCAGATGGCTTTCGCCGTGCTCCAGCTCGAAACCGGCAGCCACCCAACTGGCGGTGCCGTCCTTCAGCACAAACACCGGTTTGCCGGTCAGCGCTTGGACCTCCGACACGGCAAGGCGAGCGAGTTTGCTGCTGCCACAGGTCAGCACGTAACGCTCAGCGACCGGGATCTTATCCAGTGCGCCAGCCAGATCGGCGCGCAGCGTCCACCAGGCCCCCGGAATATGCTGCTTGACGTAGTTGGCGCTGGCGGTGAAATCCAGCACCGCCACACCACCGCGCTCGCGCCATTCACTCAGCGTTTCGGCGCTGATCTCCTCGACCTGCGACGCGGGTGGATTCGGCGCGTTCCAGCCGCCTTTTTCACTGAAATCCTCGGGACGGAGGTCGTCCACCACGAACACCTCCCAGCCGAGCTGCGCGAGCCACGAAGCAGACATGTTCGCGCGCACGCCGTCGTCATCCAGCACTACGATTCGTCCGCCGCGCACGCTGGCGTAATGGTCAGTCTCCTGCACCAACTGGCCGCCCGGCGTCGACCGGGCACCCGGCACATGGCCGGCTTCGAATTCCTCCGGCGTGCGCACATCGAACAGGTAGGTCGTGCGAGTCGTTTCTGCCTGCCAGACCGGCAGGTCCGCGCGGCTGCCGCGTTTCACTCGTGCTTTGTCCGCCACGTTGCGCGCATCCGCCCGAGCGACTTCCCGGGTCGCTTCACTGACCTGCGGGAAGCGCCGTGATTGCCCATGATCCAGCGTCTGCCCGGCCAGCAGCCAGCCGATCGTGCCATTGCGCAGGGCGGAAATCGGGTTGGGCAGGCCGGCATTCACCAGCGACTGGGTGCCGATGATGCTGCGCGTACGGCCGGCGCAGTTGACGATGATGCGGGTGTTGGGATCGGGCGCCAGCTCACGCGCGCGCAGCACCAGTTCGGCGCCGGGCACACTGACGCCGGTGGGAATGCTCATGGTCTGGTATTCATCGAACCGTCGGGCATCCAGCACCACCACGTCGGCCTTGGCGTCGAGCAACTGCTTGACCTCTTCGGCGGCCAAAGACGGCGTGTGGCGATGGTGCTCCACCAGTTCACCGAAAGCCTTGCTCGGTACGTTGACGTCGATAAACACCTCGCCGCCGGCGTCGCGCCAGCCTTGCAGCCCGCGTTCTAGCAGCTTGACGTCGCTGTACCCCAAGTCCTGAAAACGCTTCAGAGCCCGCTCAGCCAGACCTTCTCCATTGTCATAAACCGTCACGGGGGTGTCGCGACGGGGGATGCGCGCGAGCACTTCCAGCTCCAGCTTCGACAACGGGATGTTGGCGGCAAACAGCGGATGAGCTTCGGCGAAAGGGGCTTCTTCGCGGACATCGACCAGCGCGACTTCTTCATGGGCGAGCAGGGCGCGGCGGATATCGGCGTAGGAACGTGTGTGATGGCTCATTGTGCTTGGTTCTCTTTGGACAGATCCCATATGTTCGGGAGAAAAGCGTTGGAATAACCGGAGATGAACAGCTTTTCGCTGCCATCCGGCTGGTAAACGGCGCGCTTCACAGCGCCGATGTTGGCACCGTAGACATGAATACTGATCGACACCTGGTCTTCGAAAGCATTGCTGACCTGATGAATGTCGTTGCTGCGCGGCGACAAGGCTTCGACATGGCCGGGCTCCAGGCGGATCGCCGGGCCTTCCTGTTCCAGTCGGCCATCGGCGCTGCGGGCGAACCCCTGTGAATACTCGGCGCCGCGCAGCATGCCGATCAAGCCCCAGACGCGATGGTCATGAATCGGCGTGCTCTGGCCGGGCCCCCACACAAAGCTGACGACCGAAAACCGCTGCCGTGAGTCGGCGTGCAACAGAAATTGTTGATAGCGCGTCGGATCGGGAATCGCGAACTCATCCGGCAGCCAGTCGTCATAGCTGACCAGTTGCCCCAGCAGCTTGCCACCCCGGGAAAGCAGGTCGCCTTCCCTCGGATTGCTATCGATCAGCTCGGCCAGCGCACCGATAAAGGCCCTGAGTCGTTCAGGATGTCGGATGTGGGTCATGTCAGCTCCGGACGAAAAGGATGCTTAATATAAGCATAATGCACTTGGCTAATATGCTATTTATTGATGATTAGGTTATAACCAAAACGTCGCTGATAACCGATTCACAGTTTGCTGGCCGTTGTGAGGCTATCCAGAGTCTTCGATAGCCATTATGATTTTTGCCTATCTTGTTTCCCTTATTCCATGTGCGATCCGAATGAAAATTGATGACATCGATGCTTTTGTAGCGGTCATTCGCTGCCAGTCGATCAGCCATGCCGCAGAATCCCTCGATCTGACCCAGCCGGCCATCACGCGCCGCGTGCAGAATTTCGAGCAGGCGCTGGGCGTTGAGTTGTTCGACCGTAATACCAAGCCGCTCAAGCCGACGCCGATGGGCACGCAGGTCTATCAGAAGTGCCTGGCGATCCTGCGGGAAATGGACTCATTGCGCGAACTCGTCGCCAGCGACACGCCACCCAGCGGTTTGCTCAGGCTTGGCGTGCCGCAAACCATCGGCGACGTCGTGCTGCTGGATGCGCTGAAACACCTGCGCGGGCAATTTCCCGACCTGCGCGCGCAAGTGATCACCGGCTGGGGCAGCCACCTGATCGGCAAGATCGAGAACGGCGAGCTGGATGCTGCTGCGGCGCTGTTTCCGGCCGGGAAGATTTTCCCTGAAGGCATCGTCGGCGAGTCCCTTGGCAAGATGGAGCTGGTGGTGGTGTGCGCCAAGAGCGCGCTGCCGAAAAAGCCGGTGAAACTGGCGGACTGCTACGCGCTGGGCTGGGTGCTCAACCCCGACGGCTGTGGGTTTCGTGCCGGGCTGCAACGCACCCTGGCTGATCAGGGGTTGAGCCTGAAGGTCAATCTGGAAACCTTCGGCACTGAGCTGCAACTGGGGCTGGTCGCCGACGGCATGGGCCTGGGTCTGGTGCCGCGTCCGCTGCTGGAGCGCAGCGCTCACCGCGATTCACTCGCGGTCATGCCGCTCAAGGATTTCAAACCGGTGATGGACCTGTGGCTGATCTACCCGCGCTTCCTCGGCAACCTGCAAGCGCCGGTGGCATCCTTTGGTAGCCTGGTGGCGCAATCGCTGAAACAGGAACGCGATGCGGCTTGAGGACTGTGACATGGCGGTGCGGATATGCAGCGTACTCTGCGTTTCCATGGCAAGATTCAAACCGGATTACGTCAGCATTTAACGGCGCTGAATGTCATCGTCAAAATTAATTACCGGTTCCTTCGGACCCCCGTTTGATGACGCCTTTGTAGCCGTAGATAAGACTTGATTACGCCTGACAACTGTTTTTTCGAATGGACGCAACGACTGAAGATATACAGCCGTTTTATTGGCCGGCTCGGCACTGGCCAGGCCCAGGCCCAGGCAAAGACGGGAGTAGCCGGTCCGTTTCTTTCTTTACCACTGCATAACACTCGCAGGTCAGAATCTCTAACTTTTGTCGGTCGAGTACGGTGATATGCCCACGGTTGTACTCGATTACCCCCGAGCGCTGTAACTTGGCGGCCGCCGTGGTCACCCCCTCGCGACGCACGCCCAGCATGTTGGCGATCAATTCCTGGGTCATTAACAACTTGTTATCCGCCAGCCGATCCAGCGAAAGTAATAGCCAACGGCATAGCTGCTGATCGATTGAGTGATGGCGGTTGCAGACGGCTGTCTGCGCCATTTGGGCTATCAATGCCTGGGTGTATCGCAGCATCAAATGAAGCATTACGCCGTGACGCCCGAACTCATCCTTGAGCCGCTCACCTGTCAAACGCAACGCCTGTCCTGCGCTTTGCACCACTGCACGGCCGGGGCTGCTCTCGCCGCCCATGAATACTGCCACCCCAATCAGCCCTTCATTACCCACCACAGCGATTTCCGCAGAGGCGCCGTTTTCCGTCACATACAACAGCGAGACAATGCTGTCTGTAGGGAAATACACATTGCGGATAGCATCCCCCGCCTCATAAAGCACTTCTCCCAAGCCGAGCGTGACAGGCTCCAAATGGGGAAACATTCGCTGCTGTACCTCATCGGGCAGGGCTGCTAACAAGTGATTACAAAAAGGTGATGGCTGGACAGAAAAGCTTACGGGCATGGCAGTTACCTGATATTAGGAGCCTAGACGGTTGCCACTGCGCGGTGCCCGTGACCATAACTCTGTGGGATAGACTCTCAGAGGGGTCGGTACGTTCTTGGAAGTTGCACATATGGGTGTACGATTTGTGAAATGGTGCTTCGCGCCTGCCTCAACACCAATGACCAGCCCTGCCCGGTTGAGGCACAAGGATGGTCGTCTTGAATAGAGAACAAGTCTGATTCTGGTCAAAGTTGGAGGGGCGCCTCAAGTAGGCCAGTGCGATTGTGGTCTATAAACACACTGAGACAAAATTGAGGTTAATGGGCAATCGGCGTGGTGGCTCCGCGAGCGGGGTGGGAGCCAGGGTACTGAGCACCAAGAGCGGCGGACTGCATCGTCTGCCCAACATAGCTGCACACGTTAACCGGCCATTCTCCCCAATACCCAGAGGCTGACAGCTGCTACGCCGTCGCCACCGGATCACCACTTTGGTTAACCGCCTCGCGCGACCGACGCTAAAAGCTCGGGTTACGTTAATGCATCAGTACCATGGTCAAACAATGCTTTCGAGTCACAGTCGCCAGATTCGGTAGTGCTGTCGACACCACTTTAAGAGGGAGCATAAATCTCTATTCCACTCCCGTGACCTTTAGCGAGGTACATGGCAGCATCTGCACAGTCGATCAACGTCTGCGGGTCTTCCCCATCATCGGGGTACAGGCTGATGCCAATGCTACATGTCAAGCGCAGTCCGTGTATCCCGATGATGCCCGGCGTCGCTAGCGTGTTGATAATCTTGTCGGCCACCACCAAGGCATCTGCATGCCGCGAAACGTCCGTCAGCAACACAAGAAATTCATCGCCACCATACCGGGCCACGGTGTCAGCTTCGCGCACAGTGTTGGTCAAGCAAAGTGCGGTTTGGATTAGTGCCTCGTCGCCGACTGAGTGGCCGAGCGTGTCGTTGATTCGCTTGAATTCATTGAGGTCCAGGAACAGCAGCGCCAAGCCGCCGACGCGCCGTTTCGCGACAGCAATCGCATGCACAATCCGGTCGGAGAACAGGTTTCGATTAGGAAGACCGGTCAGCGCATCGAGTTGGCTTGTCCGCGCCATTTCAAATAGCTCGCGATTGGCCTGCTCGGCATGGGTTTGCGCAGACAAGGCTGCCGCCACAAGCTTACCGTTAGCTTCAAGCAGTTGCTCTGCTTCGACTCGGGGTTTCATATGGCGTCGCGCGCTTTGCAGGTCTTGCTCCAGCATCACGAGAGCGATGCGAGCTTCAAGTATCTGCTGCTCAACGGTTGCAAGCTGGCGGTTGGCCTCCTCCAGAGCTCGAAAAATCGGTCCGGCACTCACTTGCAGGACGCCATCAAATCAACGCCAGGCTGCGGCAGAGCTTTCTGTCGCGGGCTTGCACTAAGCAGGCCTTCTTTGCCGGGAAGGACATCGCCAACCTGTATGCCTTGGTCATTGATACGGTATAAGCGCAGTTCGTGGGAATGCGGGCTGCAGCGTACCTTTACCACCGCCATCATTCGCAGCAATTGGCTGTCTATTTCAACATAACGCTGCACGATGATGGCGTCCGTCAGGAAGGCCGTGCCGTAGGGGCTGAAGCGCAGATCGTCGTAACGGTCCTCCAGCTCCGAAGTCATCATCACCGTGACGCCGGTCGCGGCCAGCGCGCCGACCAGGCTGGCCAAAGAAGAGCGGAAGTCCTCGCGAAAGGTGGGTGCCAGTGAAAGCTCGAAGCCCGAGAGCGAGTCAATGACTACACGGCTAGCACCTACACGCTGTATTTGCGCCAGCAGCAAGTGGATGATCTCCTCGATCGACAGGTCCGGTGCGCGACTGTCGACCAGCGTAATCAAACCGTCTTCGATAAGTCTGGACAGCTGCGCGTTCTGCAGCCGGTCCGCGCGTTGCTCGAACACCGCGATCACGCCACTTTCACCCAACTTCGCGCCCTCGGCCAGGAAGGCTGCAGCCAGTATGCTTTTACCCGATCCCGAGGGGCCCGCCACAAGGAGCGAATAACCTGCGGGTATACCTCCGCCCAGCATTTGATCCAAGAGGGGCACCCCGCTAGACAGGCGAGTAGCAGGGTCTAACCGAGGTGATTTCCCTAGCCTGCTGGCGGGTGCGAAGACCGTAATGCCGGCGCCATCGATACGGAAAGAATGCAGGCCGGGCAGGGTGGGCTGGCCACGCATTTTCATGACCTCCATTTTTCGCACCATCGAGTTTCGTAGAACGCCCTGACGCAACCAGATCAAACCGTCGGCCACTGTGAAAATCGGGTTGCTGTCGGCTTGTGCTGAATACTCCCCAATCAAGAATGTTGTCGCCTGCCACGCAGTCATTACCATGCCTAACTGCTGAATGAACTGCGGAAGATTGTTATTAGGGTTATTTTGCGTTTGGCTCGCGAGCACCACGGATCGGAACGAGTCAACGAACACAAGTGATGGACCATAACTTTGCACTTCGTTCACGATACGTCGCAACACTTCGTCAAGGTCACCCGCTTGGGTAGCATCGGCAAGATTAATGTAGCGAATGGACTGATTGACGGCATCACTGTCAAAAAAGTCGAACTGCTGCTGGTATCGCAACATCTTCAACGGCGGTTCGCCAAGCACGGTGAAGTAGAGCGCAGTACGCTCCGGTGTAGCCAGAGCAAACATCATCTGATGGGCCAAGGTCGTCTTGCCGCAGCCAGGAGGCCCTGCGATAAGGTTGAAAGAAAACTCGGGTAAGCCGCCGCCAAGCACCTCGTTCAACCCTGGCACGCCAGTGTGCAAATGGTTGATAACCACTTTTGTGGTTTGAGTGAGGCTGGTCATATCAAGGCATCCTGCGGAGGTGGACCGCACAAAGAGTTTTCCCACGCGCTGCGGAGCAGTCGTTCAGAGAGCGAGGCACCAATCAGTGAAGTCAGTAGTTGATTGAGGGTATAAAGGAGGTCGGCTCCGCATAGCTTGAGCGCATTGATATCGTGCAGCACCAATGCGACACGCAATGGCGCAAAGTCGAGCGTGCTAGCGAAGCTAGTCGTTCTACTGGCCAAATCGTCCAAGTTGGGATAGCGAGTCGCGCAGAGAAGTACGCTGCGTTGATAAAGCGCAGCGACCCCATGATTGCCAATAACAGGCGTCAGGGCTCCGGCGATATCTGTCAGCGTTCTAAGAATTGAGTCAACAGCGCTTGTGATGCCTGGATCTTCGCCAATTCGTGCCACCCGGTTTGCAGCCCTTGCATTGTTGTCATATTCCATAGAGCGGATCACTTGATTGATGCGCTTGAGCCAAGCGTCTGACAGTGATTCCAATCACCACAACGCAGAGCAAGTACTTCAACGTTGCACAAAAAAAATATCCCGTCTGTGCGCTGTCCCACTTAGGCAGACAACATTTGCTCTGTATATCCCCGCTATCTCCCCAGTGGTGACGCACAGCGGCAAACAACCAAGGCGCGAACGCCAAGGTATCGTCCTTACACCGATAATTTGCGTAGCTCCCCACCTTCCTTCCCTAAGCGGTCTAAATACAGATCTGCATCCAGAAGCTGGTATGGAAAGTAAAGACCGGGCAGCGGGGCAGGTCGGCCATCTAGTCCAAGCAGTCGCTCCAGCAGCATTGCCACGCTGAGGCCGGTGAGGTAGGCAGCGCCTTGTGGATGGACCACTGCATGGCGGGTTCGCAATGGTTCTCCCTGCAGATCTTCACCGGCAAGCTCGATAATAATCTCAGTCGACATTGGCTGGCCTTGGCGTCGGGTCGAGCTAACGCCGATGGCGAGATTGAACTGGACATTGGGCGCTCCGGTAGCAGCAGCGAGCCCGACAACGTCGATAGAGGAGAAACCGTTGCCTTCCAGCTTCGTACCGTCTACCGCATGGAAGCTGACCTTGGCATCCTGGCCTTCGCGCCAGATGTAGACCTCATCGCGTCTACTCAGCGCGGCAGGTAACATTTTGCTCAAATGCTCGAAATCGGTGGCGACGGTCGGGCCCCCACTGTCTTGCTCATCCACCAGCGCGTTGATCACGATGTCGCGAATGCGGCCAAAAGCTTTGGCAATGCTGAGCGTCGACACGGTTGTCGCCCCAACCATCCATTCGTAACCCAGAACAATGGGCGCGATGTCAGGCCTGTGCATGTAGGTTGCAATCTCAGGCGCGATCTCGAAAACGCCGGAGGAGATGCTCAGATGCGGCACGCCGCGCTTCTGCGCAAAACGCAATCCGGCAAGCGTGTGATCCATGTAAAAGACCACCACGGCGCTGATTTGACGATCACCAAGTCCCAAATCATCGGCTGCGGGATCAGTCACAATCCCCTGCGCCCATCCCAGCTGTTCTGCGGCTTGCTGAGCCTTGGCAAGGTCGCGTCCGCCGATCAGCAGCGGGATCTCGGGATGAGCAACGCGTAACGCTTGAGCAGTCCGTTGGCCTACAGCGCCTGAACCGCCCATGAAAAGTATTGGATGCCTGGACATTGTGTGTTCTCCTTGCTCGGTTAACCTACCATTGGTAGGAAACTTAACATGAGTCTCTCCATCCGTAACCTACTATTGGTAGGTTATCTGCTCTGAGGATCAACGTGGAAAACGTCAGCAACCCTTTAGCCAGCGGCTCAGGCTCGCGTCGACTCTCGAAAGTCGAGCGACGGCAACAATTGCTCCAGACCGCACTGCTGATTGTGCGGGAAGAAGACGCTGACCGATTGACCCTGGGCCATTTGGCGGTCCGCGCCGGCGTCTCCAAACCAGTGGTTTACGATCATTTCAGCACCCGGTCGGCACTGTTGATCGAGCTTTTCAGATGGATCGATACTGAGCGAGTCGATGCGTTTCGCAACGCTATGACGGGTAATCCGCAGACTCTGGAGGAAACCGCACAGACGTTAGCCAGCGCTTATATCCATTGTGCGGCAGACCATACCGACGAATTTCACGTCGTGGGAGCTGCGCTGGCAGGCAGTAACGATAAAGCGGTGGTGTTCCAGGAGCTGCTGGACAACTGCGTGCGTATGTTTATAGCTGTACTGGAACCGCATGCAGCTCTGTCGGTTGCAGAAATGGAGCGTGTCTGCACTGGTCTGGTCGGAGCAGGCGAAGCGCTTTCGAGCGCAACGGTGCGAGGACGACACACCGTTGATGAAGCGATCACAACTTTTTCTTCGCTTATCCTGGGGGTGTTCCAACGGTAGTGGTCGTTCGGTACGGGTGGTCGAAGTTCCTTTAATACCGACGGCACCAATCAGCTCTCATTCGATCCCCTTCTCAATCCGCCATTCTGCAGCATTCGTCGAGTGTGCCTCTACGGATAGCTGGAAGGCCTGTTAGTAGCCGGTTTAAATACGCTGCCATAAGACATTCGCCCGGGGCAATGAAGCGATTTGAGTTTCTACGGGTGGGGTGATGCGACTTTGCTCAAACGGCGGGTATAAGCAGCTATGTCCCTCAAAGCATTACCATCGCGACCGAAATCCGGCTAACCCGACCGGTGCTCGGCGCCAGGGCGGTTTTGCATGCTGTCGAGCCTTTCCACACGGGGGGATCGGGCCAGTGAGCGCAAGCGTCAGTTGACCCGATGAACCCCGTATCCTTGAACCTCAGAAGGCAGGATCACCCAGGGCAAACGCGGCTCCCTCAATGTGATAGACCTGCGGTTCTTCCGCGAAGTATTCCTCCAGACCCAACATGAATATCCGGTGGTCCTCACTCGCTTCGAAGCCCGGGGTGTGGTCCTCAAGCGATTGCCAGCGCACGATCAGGTTGAATCGTTCGGGTGTTTCAATCCCTTGCGCGAGCATGTGGCCGCAGTAACCTTTTGCGCGGCAGAGCAAAGGGGCGACCCTGGCAAATGCCTGTCTGAAGTTTTCAACACGCTCTTTGTGAACGGGCAGTAGAGCGATCTCATAAATCATGGGATTCACCTGACGAGAGTTCAGCGGTTGCGGGATGTGATGACGCCGCGACTGAGATCGCGATTTTCCCTTGAAGACCATTATTGGGGCTTTCCAGCCGCGCATGGGCGAGCGCAAGGTCGGCAAGTGAATAGACGGCGCCCACGTGCGGGCGCAGCTGGCCGCGCGCTACCAACGTGCTCAACTCATCCAGTTTGCCGCGGTTTTGTCGGGTGAAAATGAAGTGATAGCTCGCGTTCTTGCCCCAGGCCTCAACGAGGTTCTGTGGCTGGGCAATGTCCACGATGGTGACAACTCGACCCAGTTGGGCGAGCGCATCAGGACTGCGCGATAACGTGTCGCCGCCGATGGTGTCGAATACCACATCCACGCCGCGACCCTCCGTTTCACGAAGGATGGCGTCGACATAATCCTCTTTCTTGTAGTCGATAAGCACATCGGCGCCCATGCTTCGTGCGAACTCGAAATTCGCTTCGCTCACGGTCGTGAACACCTTGGCGCCTATGGCCTTTGCAAGCTGGATCGCCACGTGACCGACGCCTCCCGCACCGCCGTGTATCAAAATGCTTTCGCCCACTTTGAGCGCCGCCCGCACAGTCAAGGCTTCCCACGCTGTTCCGCCCACAAGGCTCAGGCTTGCTGCCTCCAGATGGCTCAGCGAAGCAGGTTTCTTCCCGACAATGTTTTGGGCGGCAACGTGATACTCGGCATAGCTTCCGGGGCCGTCAAATATTTGCGGGGTGTACCAGACTTCATCTCCGGGAACGAAAGCCGTCACACCCGGCCCGACTTCTTCAACAACGCCGGATACGTCGTGGCCGGTAATCGCCGGAAGTGGCACGTAGCCGGGATAGTCGCCGCGTCGGACCTGATAATCCAGGGGATTGATCGAGGTTGCGTGGACGCGTACCAAAATGTGTCCCGTGCCCGGCACTGGCTTGGGCACGTCACAAAGTTCGAACGACTCCGGACCGCCAAAGGAATTAAGCATCATCGCTTTCATGGGAAATCTCATTTCTGGATAAAGGGATATCGGGAATTGTCGATTTAATATGTCTGAAAAATACCGTGGATGTCTTAGGTCATCATGTCGCTCCATTTCGGTTAAGCGGGATATCGGGAATTGTCGATATAGTGCCGCGAAGCTTATAGCTCTTTTCCTATGATCTCGGCGAAGGCTCTGATGGTTGCTTCGTTGCGCTTGTAGTAGGTCCACTGCCCTATACGCCTGACTTCGACCAATCCTGCCCGCTGCAAAGTGGCTAGATAATCAGACACTGTCGACTGCGAGAGCCCGACGCCTTCCTGAATACTGCTGACGCAAACGCCCACCGTCAGCACGTCACCCTCATCCTGTGGAGGGAAGCTTTTCGCCGGATCCTTCAAACCTTTCAAGATTTCAAGGCGGGTGCGGTTTGACAGGGCTTTGAAGATTTCAAGTAATTCCATACGCGGAGGATATCGATATTTCCCGATACGTCAATGCGTGTGCGGTGCTTTTTTGTTCGGGTACGCCGCAAGTCGTCAACGATCCAGACCTGGCGTGCAACTCCACAACGTATTTTCCCTGGATCACCTTTGAGTCCCGCACCATTATCGTAGGCCACACCAACAAGGGATCGCCTTAAGAATCCGCTTGCCTGATTTCAACAATAAATCTATATTTCAACACATTGTTGATTTACGGTGGTTTGCATGTCTACTGATACCGTCCCTGAACGCCTGATGATCTTTGCCGTGTTAAAGGCCTCCATCACGGCAATCGGTAGCGTGATCGGGCGTAATACCGAAATCGTGCTTCATGATCTCGATCAGCCTGAAAACTCTGTTCTGTTAATCGCCAATGGACATGTGTCCGGACGCATGGTGGGCAGCCCTGTCCTCGGTGGGCTCGATCAAGATAGGGGCTTTTCCGCCGTGATGGACGCCTCTGCGAAGCAGAGCGGTACCGACCCCGTTGTCATTGGCGATTACCCCACAACGGTCAATGGACGAAGACTGCGGAGCGCCACCGTT
The DNA here is from genome assembly GCF_021728295.1 of Pseudomonas petrae. Classification (GTDB taxonomy): domain Bacteria; phylum Pseudomonadota; class Gammaproteobacteria; order Pseudomonadales; family Pseudomonadaceae; genus Aquipseudomonas; species Aquipseudomonas petrae. The sequence goes on along the minus strand of NZ_JAKJXE010000009.1, from coordinate 76,386 downwards.
GTCTTTCGAGACAGTAGCGGTCATCCGTTCGCCAGCCTTTGCATCAATGCTGATTTGACTGGACTAAACGCGGCCCAAGCGTTTTTGGAACAGTTGCAGCCAATGATGCAAACCACCAGTCAACACCCTTCTGAGCCAGCGGACATGGAGTTGTTGATGGGCAGAATTATTCAGGATTCGCTGGCGCGCGTAGGCTCAGGAAAGATGAGCAAACAAGCGAAGGTTGATGCCGTGCGAGTGATGCAGGAGCGTGGTTTATTCATTGTAAAAGGTGGCGTGGAGAAAGCGGCGACTGCCCTGGGGGTCACTCGTTTTACGGTCTACAACTATCTCGAACAACTTCGAGTCGACGCTTCAGCAAGCCGGTGATGATATGAACCACGCGATCAAACACTATCCTGCGTCTTTGCCTTTCCCTTTCTCTAAAGCAGTGGAGGTGGGCGGCTTTTTATTTCTGTCCGGGCAGGTCTCCATGGCGGCAGATGCAACACCTGTCTACGGGGATGTGAAGGCTCAAACGCAAGTGATCATGGAAAGCATATCGCGGACGTTGGAATCGGTCGGTGCGAAGCTTGAAGATATTTTCAGGGTCACCGTATGGCTATCCGATATGAAGTATTTCTCAGAGTTCAACCAGACTTACACCGCTTATTTCAGCGATGGCTTCCCGGTACGGTCGGTCGTGAGCGCCAAGCTGGCGTTTGATCTGGATGTTGAGATTGAAGTCCAGGCGGTAGCGCCCAAGGCATCTTGAATCAAGATTGCCGCCATCCTGAACACTTATCTTGAGAGCAAACTTACTATGCCCCTGCATATCAACACCCCCCTTATTGAATCTCGTCCACTGAGCGCCATAGCCAAGAGCACCATCTGGCTCAAGCTTGACGCTCTTCAGCCGTGTGGTTCTTTCAAGCTGCGCGGCGTAGGCCACGCGTGTGAGATTCATCACGCGCGTGGAGCCAAGGGATTCATATCATCTTCGGGAGGCAATGCAGGACTGGCAGTAGCGTATGCCGGACGTCAGTTAGGCATCCCCGTGACGGTAGTTGTCCCGGAAACTACGACCGAACGAGCAAAAGAGTTGCTCGCGATGGAAGGGGCAAAAGTAATCGTTCACGGTAGCTCTTGGCAGGAGGCAAACCAGCTGGCACTGACACTTACGACCTCCAGCGATGCATTTATCCATCCGTTCGACGACCCGCTTCTTTGGTCTGGTCATGCAACTCTGATTGACGAAGTCGCTGAGCTTGGTCAAAAGCCTGATGTGGTAGTGCTCTCAGTCGGCGGTGGAGGGTTGCTCTGTGGCGTGGTAGAAGGGTTGCGTCGCAATGGATGGCAGGACATTCCAGTCATAGCGGTGGAAACGGAAGGCGCTGCTTCTTTCCACGCCGCAATAATGGCTGGTAAACCTGTGGAAATAGAAGGCATCAGCTCAGTTGCAACCTCTCTTGGAGCCAAGCGGGTCTGCGATCAGGCATTTGAGTGCTCCACGACTCACCACGTAAAAAGCGTAACGGTTACTGATCAGGATGCCCTCGACGCATGCCAGCGTTTTTTGTTGGATCACCGTGTGCTTGTTGAGCCTGCGTGCGGTGCCGCGCTCGCCTTAGCCTACATCCCTCATGCGCTAGACCGATACGACAACGTTTTGTTGGTGGTATGTGGCGGAGCCACTGCGACCTTTGCACAAATCCAGCAATGGTCGGCAAAGAAATGAATCAAGGTTCCATAGGTAAATCAAACTGGAGCCTCACTACTGAGGCGCACCGAGGGAGTGACAGCCTATTACTCGTGGTATCCATCCTGTTCGGGTGTCTGACAGGCTATTGGATATATACAAAAATTGGCCTGCTGATTGGCTTTGCTTTCGCTTTATTTACCCTATGCACTTCATATTTTCTGTGGCGCAATCCGGATCGAGTCGACCGTGCATCCAGGTTGCCGCAGAAGCAGGATCAGTCCGGTTCGATAATAAAAAATATTGATAATTAGCTTAGAAGAAAATGTTATTTTTAAACGGTTTCCACAGCGCATAGGCTGCCCTGATTACGTCTGAACCAGACCATTGGGGAGTCATCCATGAGCAACGTCACTTCTTTGCCCGTTCAGTCCGGCGTTAGCACCACTGTAAACGCCAACAGCGTGCGCGATCGGGTCAGCCCGGAAGAGTGGGAAGTGCGGGTCAAACTGGCGGCGGCTTACCGGATTGCCGCGCTGAAACGCTGGACTGACCACATCTATACGCACTTTTCCGCGCGCGTGCCGGGCCCTGACGAGCACTTCCTGATCAACGCCTTTGGCTTGCTGTTCGACGAGATCACGGCCTCCAATCTGGTGAAGGTCGACATCTACGGCACCATCGTCGATGACCCAACCGGCTTGGGCATCAACAACGCCGGCTACGTTATCCACAGCGCCATCCATGCGGCGCGCCCTGATTTACGGGCAGTGCTGCACACCCACACCCGCGACGGGATTGCCGTCTCTGCGCAGAAACACGGGCTGTTGCTCATCTCCCAGCATTCCCTCGGGTTCTCCGGGCGAGTGGCGTATCACGGTTACGAAGGTATCGCGCAGGACCTCGGCGAGCGCGAACGACTGGTGGCGGACCTGGGCGACAAGAGCGTGATGATCCTGCGCAACCACGGTCTGCTCACGGCAGGGCTGAGTGTCGAGCACGCGTTTCAACAGCTGCACAACCTCGAATACGCCTGCAACATCCAGATTGCCGCGCAGGCCGCGGGCAATGCCGAATTGATCTTCCCGCCTGAAGAGGTGGTCAAGAAAGTAGAAGAGCAGGCCAAGGTACTCAAAAGCGGTACCGGGCCTGGTGTGACACGGCACTGGAACGCGCTGATTCGCGAACTGGATCGGCATGGGACGGATTATCAGGACTGATCTTAATTCTGGCGCGCCAGGTCTGGGATCGATCCACAATCCGTAGGAGCCGGCTTGCTGGCGAATGGGGTGGTTCATCCAATACAGCAGCGTCTGATCCGGCGCGTTCGCCAGCAGCGCCTCGGCCACTTGCTCTGCGGTACCCAACAACGCGGTGGAATTGCCTTTCGCGCCGAGCAGTCCGGCAATGCCGATCTTTCAGATCGTGACCGCGCTGGCGTTAAGTATCTTATGAGGGCGGCCAGCACAGCCTTTACTCACGGAAAGTCGATACTGGCCACTGCTGGCCCCCGAACCAACTGCCGCTTTGCCTATCACAGCTATCGCCGCCCACTCTGGCGGCAGCTCAGGGAGAGTTTCAATGGCAGATAAACAAAAGGTTTTTTGGTACGGCACCGCGGGTAACGACGAATTTTTCAGTTCCTTCGATCTCAATGTTATCTACGGCGGTGCTGGCGACGATTACATTGAGGGCCGAGGTGACAGCGTGCTGATCGGCGGGACCGGTGCGGACAGTCTCAACGCCAATGGAACCGCCGTCCTGCGCTACGCGTCCATCAGCGACAGTAGCGGCTCGCAAGTCGACTACATCGATCATTTCGATAAGGCTGACCGCCTTGACCTGACCGCGCTGGGCATTTCCGGCATTGGCGACGGCACTCACGGAACCGTTCAGATCGTCAGCAGTACAGATAACGGCAATTATCAGACGATTCTCAGAAGCTACGATGTCGATGAAAGCGGCAACCGGTTCGAGCTGCTCCTGAGTGGCGATTACACCCTGACCAACGCCAACTTCCAGCGCCTGATTGCAGGCAGCGATGCGGGCGACAGCGTTGTCGGCACCTCGGCTGGCGCAGAAACCCTGATGGGCTACGAGGGTCGCGATACCTTGTCTGGCCTGGCCGGCGATGATCGTCTGGTGGGCGGCCTTGGCGGCGACACGCTGACTGGCGGCACCGGCGCCGACGAGTTTGTGTTCAGTTCCGTGTCCGACAGCATTCGCACTTCGACAGGTTCTGCGCACACTGCAGGTCGTGATCTGATCACTGATTTCAATGCAGCTGAAGGCGATCTCGTGGATCTGTCCAGCCTGGGGTTCAGCGGCCTGGGCAATGGCTTCAATGGCACTCTGAAGGTCGTGGTCAATGGCGCAGGTACGCAGACAGCCTTGAAGTCGCTGGAAGCCGATGCTGACGGCAATCAGTTTGAAATCCTGTTCAGCGGTAATCTCAAGGCCGACCTGAATCGCGACACGGTGGATTTCGGTAACACCACCGGGCCCAAGATCGTCAATACGCTGACCCGCGATAACATGGATGTGCTCGGCACCGGCGGCAATGACATCCTGGCCGGTGGCGTGGGCAATGATCAGCTGTTGGGTTTTCAGGGCAACGACATCATAAACGGTGGCGCTGGTAACGACGTCATGGCCGGTGGCATGGGCAAGGACACACTCACCGGTGGCAGCGGCCTTGATGACTTCATTTATTACCGCGTGACCGACAGCTATCGCACGGCGGACGCCAGTCATTCGGACCTTATCACCGACTTTGAAAGCGGAGACCGTCTGTTCATTCTCGATCTGGGGTTCGACCGTACGGGCGATGGACGAAATGGCACCTTGAAGCTCGACTACAACGAAGATCAGGACCGGACCTACCTGCGCTCCTTTGAAGCCGATGCAGACGGGCGTTTCTTCCAGATCGCAATGAACGGCAACCACACAAGTGTTCCGGTCATTTATGACGGCCTTTATCTGGACGAAGCGCCGATTTCTATTGTCGGCATCAATCCAGCCGAGCCTGCGCCTATGTAACCTGTCTTCCCGCCTGAAGAGGCGGTGAAGAAAGTGGAAGAGCAGGCCAAGGTACTCAAAAGCGGTACCGGGCCTGGCGTGACACGGCACTGGAATGCGCTCCTACAGGATGCTGTGAAGTCGGCAAAATTTCGGCTCTCAGCACGGTTTTTGTTCACGCCACCTTTTCACTGCAATACGCCCGCCAGTCAACACATCCAGCGTAGCGAACTGCCGCGCGGCAACAGTGGGGGAAATAAAACCCGGGCGATGGGCCACGAGAAACTTCAACGTGCGCGTCACACTTGCCGCGTAAGACGCCACGAACGCACTGTCCGGACTGTTGGAATGGTAGGCGACCAGTGCGCGATCAAACCCCGCCTCTTCATGGGCTCGGGCGACTTTCTCCACATACTCGGGCTGAACGGCCGCCCCGCTGCGCGGATGAATTTCCGACCCGGGCTGATTAGCGATATAACCAATGAACTCGACGCTCATGACAACTCCTTGTGCTGACGAAACAACCGGCCCCTAGGGGAGGGGAGCGCGGGTGCAAGTCAGCAACATAGGGCAAGCCGAGGGTCTGTGAAATTCGATTTGGCGCTAAGCTAATTATAAAAAATATGCATTTAGCGGGAGGGTAAGATCACAAAATTTGTTGTTGAGCGGTAGGGCCACTGCCAGGCTCAATGACGACGCGGAGCGTCTTGGGCTGCATTCCCACGCAGAGCGAGGGAACGATCAATTCGCGGCGCCCGCACTGGCCTCTTCCCGGCTAAAGCCGGTCCCACGAAAAGCAGCGTGTGCAGTCAGTAGGACCGGCTTCAGCCGGGAAGCCGTTGATCTGCCTCACGCTTTTGATCTTCAGACACAAGTAGCCCAGACACCGAAGAACGCGACTTGGGTGCAGGCTGAACGCAGGTCTCGCGGAGTGGGCCGAGCCGCATGGATGCGGCGAGAGCGCCGTCAGGACATGGATGTCCGTTCGGCGCGGGCCCACGGAGCGGGACCGGAGTGAAGGAACCCTGACGAAGGAAGGGCCTAACCAGGAGCACAAGCCCTTGGTTACTTGGGGCTTTATCAAGTAACTCGCCGAAGGCGAAACAGAGGCCGTTAGGCCGACGCCTTTGATCTTGATGCTGATATCAAATCAGTGCTTGGACTCAGACTGCGACATCGCCAACAACTGCTTCTCCTGATTCCAGTCAAACGGCTCCTCGTTCTCCATCGCCTCAAACCGACGCTCCTCCAGCGCCGTATACAAATCAATCTCATCGTCCGGCATGAAATGCAGACAATCGCCCGCGAAAAACCACAACAAATCCCGCGGTACCAAATGAGCAATCTGCGGATAACGCTGAATCACCTGACACAACAAATCCTGCCCCAGATACTGACTCTCGATCGGATCAGCCGGCAACAGCGTCAGCAACTCATCGTAGCGCTCCAGAAACAGCGCATGACTTTCCTCGGGGACCTGCTCGGCCTCTCCCAGCGCGACCAGGATGCCGCGCAAATGCAACAGCAGATTCATGATGTGGTCGAGATTGGCGTCGGCCATGATGAAGCCCTCAGAGACAAAAACAGGCGCGGGAGTATAGAGGCCCCCGCCGCCTGCGGCTATCTCAATGCCACAACCCGGCCAGATACCGGTGGCCTGCTTCAGTAAGGGCGAGGTGCGCAAAGGTGCGGTCGGGACTGAGCATACGGGTGACAAAGCCCATCATCAGAAGGGTTTGCAGCGTTTGTGTCGGCTTACCGCTGGAAAGATCCTCCCCCGAGGCGATTTCAGAGAGCAGGCAGCGATGAGTCAGGCGTTGGTTAATCATGATGCGTCCCCTTGGGTTTTTCTTGTTGTTACCAAGGAGTGTAGGACAATTCACCAGCGCGGTGTATGTAGACGTAAGTCGCGGGCACCACGTGCAGGAGCGCGCTTGCCCGAGAACGAGGGCGTGTCAGCCAACGTTTATGTTGCTGACCCACCGCAATACGGGCAAGCGCGCTCCTACAGGGTTCGCCTTCATTTAATCAGCGAATTTTGCCTTCGGTCGCGACCAGTTCTTCCTTGTCGAAATCATCCACATCAATCACCTTGCGTCGCGCCGCTTCTGCAGCGCGCAAGGTTTCCGCTTCCGCCGCCTGCAGCACGCCTGCGTTGAGCGCGGCATCGATCAGATGCTCACCACCTGCGGGCTTCACCTGACCGCTTTTCACCGCGTGATGAAGCTTGCTACGAATCGCTTTCGCGCCGCTGAGCAAGTCGCTGGCGTGCTGCAACGCGCCAACCGGATCCTCTGCGTCGGTCGGGCGATAGCAACCGGCAAGCACCGATTCGAGCGCCGGGTCGCCTTTGGCGCGTCCGAGGATTTCCGCCACCTGCGCGTCGAGCGCATCCGATGGCCCTTTGTGGCGACGGCCGAACGGGAACACGATCACCCGCAGCAGCCCGCCGAGAATGCGGTTCGGGAAATTGCTCAGCAACTCGTCCAGTGCGCGTTCCGACTCACCCAACGCTTCTTCCATGGACCAGCAGAACAGTGGCGCCAGCGCTTCAGGGTAATCCAGATCGTGGTAACGCTTGAGCGCGGCGGACGCCAGGTACATGTGGCTCAGCACATCACCGAGTCGCGCCGACAGACGTTCGCGGCGTTTCAACTCGCCACCCAGCAGCATCATGCTCAGATCGGCCAGCATTGCGAAGGCAGCGGCCTGACGGTTCAGCGCGCGGAAATAACCCTGACTCAGGCGATCACCCGGCACGCTTTCGAAATGCCCCAGCCCCAGGTTCAGCACCAGCGTGCTGGCCGCGTTACGCACGGCAAAACCAATGTGCTGCATCAGCAGGCCGTCGAATTCAACCACCGCCCGGTCATGATCCTTGCGACCGGCGAGGGCCATTTCCTTCAGCACGAACGGATGGCAGCGAATGGCGCCCTGTCCAAAGATCATCAGGTTGCGCGACAGAATGTTTGCGCCTTCCACGGTGATGAAAATCGGCGCGCCTTGCCACGAGCGGCCCAGGTAATTGTTTGGGCCCATGATGATGCCCTTGCCGCCGTGCACATCCATCGCGTGGGTGATGCACTCGCGGCCGCGTTCGGTCAGGTGGTATTTCAAGATCGCCGACAGCACCGAAGGCTTCTCGCCCAAGTCCACCGCATTTGCGGTCAGGATGCGCGCGCTGTCCATCAGCCAGGCATTGCCGCCGATGCGCGCCAGGGATTCCTGAATCCCTTCGAACGCCGCCAGCGGCACGTTGAATTGTTCGCGCACCTGGGTGTACTGCCCGGTGACCAGGCTGGTGAACTTCGCGGCGCCGGTACCGACCGCTGGCAGTGAAATCGAACGGCCGACCGACAGACAATTCATCAGCATCATCCAGCCTTTGCCGATCATGTTCTGGCCGCCAATCAGGTACTCCAGCGGAATGAACACGTCCTTGCCGGAGTTCGGGCCGTTCATGAACGCCGCGCCCAGTGGCACATGACGACGACCGATTTCCACGCCGGCGGTGTCGGTTGGAATCAGCGCCAGGCTGATGCCCAGGGCTGTCTCGTCACCAAGCAAATGCTCAGGGTCGTAGGCCTTGAAGGCGAGCCCGAGCAGGGTGGCGACCGGGCCGAGGGTGATGTAGCGCTTTTCCCAATTCAGGCGCAGGCCGATAACTTCCTCACCTTCCCACTGGCCCTTGCAGATGATCCCGGTGTCAGGCATCGCCCCTGCGTCGGAGCCGGCCAGCGGGCCGGTCAATGCGAAGCACGGGATCTCGTCGCCACGGGCCAGGCGCGGCAGGTAGTGATTACGCTGCTCGTCAGTGCCGTAATGCAGCAGCAACTCTGCCGGGCCCAATGAATTGGGCACCATCACCGTGGAGGCGAGATCGCCGCTGCGGGTCGCAAGCTTCATCGCCACTTGCGAGTGGGCGTAGGCCGAGAAGCCTTTACCGCCGTATTCCTTGGGAATAATCAGCGCGAAGAAACCATGCTCCTTTATATGCGCCCAGGCTTGCGGCGGCAGGTCCATGGCCTGGCCGATTTCCCAGTCGCTGACCATGGCGCAGAGTTCTTCGGTCGGGCCGTCGAGGAACGCCTGCTCTTCATCGGTCAGTTTGCTTTTCGGATAGCTGAGCAGGGTGTTCCAGTCTGGTCGACCGCTGAACAGCTCGCCATCCCACCACACGGTGCCGGCGTCGATGGCGTCACGCTCGGTGGCGGACATCGGCGGCAACACTTTCTGAAACCACGAGAACATTGGCGCACTGAAGTGTTTGCGGCGCAGGTCTGGCAGCGCCAGCAGCAACGCGACGCCCAGCCACAACACCCACGGAATGACCATCCAGCCGTGGGCATGGCTGAGCGCGCCCATTGCTAGCAGGTACATCGCAACGATGCCCAGGGCGGGGAAGGGTGCAACCCTGCGATGGGCCAGCCAGGCCACGCCAACCACCAACACTACGATCCACAGCAACAACATAAACAGCCCTCCATGATGACGGCGCGATAAGCGCGACCGGCTGCGCAGTCGACCGCTCTGGCCCGCGCATCGATAGTGACCCCGTGCTACCAAGGGAGTTCGGGGGCTGGCCGATGCGCAGGAAGTTGTGGCTCGAACACCCGCATCCCGGAGTAGACTGTGGCCCGCCGCAAACGCGACTCATCGCTCGCTGACCACACGGAGAATGACAACATGTTGAAGATCTGGGGCCGCAAGAACTCGTCCAATGTGCGCAAGGCATTGTGGATCGCCGAGGAACTGGGACTGGAATACGAGTCGCTGAATGCCGGCGGCGCCTTTGGTATCAACGATCAGCCCGATTACCTGGCGAAGAACCCCAACGGCGTGGTGCCGATGATCGAAGACGGCGAATTCGTGCTGTGGGAGTCCAACACCATCGTTCGCTATCTCGCCGCGCAATACGCGCCGGACTCCGCTCTTTATCCGGCCAGCCCCAAGGCGCGTGCCCAGGCCGAGAAGTGGATGGACTGGACCACATCGACGCTGGCCGGCCCTTTCCGCCCGGTGTTTTGGGGCGTGTTGCGCACCCCTGCCGAGCAGCAGGACTGGACGCAGATCAATGCGGCTAAAGCTGAAGTCGAACGCCTGCTGGGCATCGTCGACGCAGCACTGGCGCGTCAGCCCTACCTCTCGGGCGATGAATTCGGCGTGGGCGACATTCCCCTTGGCTGCTTCGCCTACCCCTGGTTCGAAATGCCGATTGAACGCCTCGACCTGCCTCACCTCAAAGCCTGGTACGAACGTTTGCAGCAGCGTCCGGCGTATCAAAAGGCCGTGATGACCGCGCTGACCTGAGTTCAGCCCGTGTCGAGTTAATACTGACTATCAACCGATGTCGCTGTACTTGGGCGGCATCGGCACGCAACATTGCGGCCACTGTGTTTGTAGCCATGTGTTGCGCCTGATATCCCAGCTGCGCAGCGCGGTAGATGTCAGCGCCCGTTTCAGTCCGGCGACTGCACTTTCGTATTCGTTTATCTTCCCTTTTTCATTTTTATTGGTGTGTGTTCAGTCATGAGTTCAGCTCTGTCCATCCGGCAGCTAACCAAGACCTACGGCAACGGTTTCCAGGCCCTCAAGGGCATTGATCTGGACGTCGCCGAGGGTGATTTCTTCGCATTGCTCGGCCCCAACGGCGCCGGCAAATCCACCACCATCGGGATCATCTCGACCCTGGTCAACAAGACCAGCGGCACGGTAAACATCTTCGGCCACGACCTTGATCGCAACCCGGCACAGCTCAAGCGCTCGATCGGCGTGGTACCGCAGGAATTCAATTTCAATCAGTTCGAGAAGACTTTCGACATCGTCGTGACCCAGGCGGGTTATTACGGCATTCCGCCGAAGATCGCCAAAGAGCGCGCCGAGCAGTACCTGACCCAGCTGGGTTTGTGGGACAAGCGCGACTCGCCTTCTCGCTCGTTGTCCGGCGGCATGAAGCGCCGCCTGATGATCGCCCGCGCGCTGATTCATGAGCCGCGACTGTTGATCCTCGACGAGCCTACGGCGGGCGTTGATATCGAGCTGCGCCGCTCGATGTGGACCTTCCTCACCGAGCTGAACGAGAAGGGCATCACCATCATCCTCACCACCCATTACCTGGAGGAGGCTGAGCAGCTGTGCCGCAACATCGGCATCATCGATCACGGCACGATCATCGAAAACACCGGCATGAAGACGCTGCTCAACAAGCTGCACGTCGAGACCTTCCTGCTTGATCTGCGCGATCCGCTGCAAGCCGCGCCTCAACTCAACGGTTATCCAGTGCAACTGGTGGATAACCACACGCTCGAAGTGCAGGTCGACAAAACCATCGGCATCACGTCGCTGTTCAGTCAGTTGTCGCTGCAGAACATTCAGGTGCTGAGCCTGCGCAATAAAACCAATCGCCTTGAGGAGTTGTTCGTGGGTCTGGTCGAGAAGAATCTGGCGAAGGTGGCGATATGAGCTCGGAGCTGCGCCCCAACCTGATCGCCCTGAACACCATCGTTTATCGTGAGGTCCGGCGTTTCATGCGGATCTGGCCGCAGACCCTGCTGCCGCCGGCGATCACCATGGTTCTGTACTTCGTGATCTTCGGCAACCTGATCGGCCGGCAGATCGGCGACATGGGTGGCTTCACCTACATGCAGTACATCGTGCCTGGGCTGATCATGATGTCGGTGATCACCAACTCCTACGGCAACGTGGTCTCGAGTTTCTTCGGCGCCAAGTTTCAGCGTTCGGTCGAAGAGCTGATGGTCTCGCCGGTGTCGCCGCATACCATCCTGATCGGCTACACCATCGGCGGCGTGCTGCGCGGGCTGGCGGTGGGGGTGATCGTCACGATGCTGTCGATGTTCTTCACCGATCTGCAGGTGCATCATCTGGGCATCACGATCATTGTGGTGCTGCTGACTGCGACGATTTTCTCGTTGCTGGGTTTCATCAATGCCGTGTTTGCGCGCAATTTCGATGATATCTCGATCATCCCGACCTTCGTGCTGACGCCGCTGACCTACTTGGGCGGGGTGTTCTATTCGATCAATCTGCTGCCGCCGTTCTGGCAAACCGTGTCGCTGGCCAACCCGGTGCTGCACATGGTCAACGCCTTCCGCTTCGGCATTCTCGGCGTGTCGGACATCAAGATCAGCATCGCCCTGGCGTTCATGGTCGTGGCGACCATTGTGCTGTACCTGGGCTGCGCGCGACTGCTGGTGAGCGGACGCGGTATGCGTCAGTAACGCATTTCAGAACGATCGTTCCCACGCTCCGCGTGGTAATGCCGCCCCAAACGCTCTGCGTTGACTGTGACGCAGAGCGTCAAACGGGCCATTACCACGCGAGCGTGGGAACGATTATGCACCTGACTGGCCGCGACGATCCGCTGACAACCTCGCCCTAAACTGCCTTACGCCGCATCTGACGCGCTTTCCACTGCCGTCCGACCCACCAGCGCCAATACGCCATCGTCCCGAAATACCCCGCCACGCCCAACACAATCCCCGCCACCACCGACCCCAGCAAAAACGGCTGCCACAGGGTGGACAGCTGTCCGCTGATCCAGTCCCAGCTCAGTTCGTCCGGGAAATGCCGGGGCGGCAAGCCCATCAACAGCGCGCCGATTTTATAGGTGCAATAGAACACCGGCGGCATCGTCAGCGGATTGGTCAGCCAGCACAGACTCACTGCAATCGGCATGTTGGCCCGCACCCAGATCGCCAGCACAGCGGCCAGCAGCATCTGCAACGGCATCGGCATCAAGGCGGCGAACAGCCCGATCCCCATCGCGCGCGCCACGGAGTGTCGATTGAGGTGCCAGAGGTTGGGGTCGTGTAGAAGAGAGCCAAGAAAGCGTAAGGATTTGTGTTCCCGGATGCTGTTCGGATCGGGCATGTACCGCTTGATCAGGTGGCGTGGCATACGGGAATCCGGCGAGGTGGGCGGGAAATTCGGGGAAGTATGCACGGATAGTCGCAAACGCAAATTCAGACTTTGTGACAATTAATAAACGCGCGTGCCGGTGCATCGACTAAGCCATGGAAGTCGATTCGCCCGCAGACAAGGAAAGCCTCATGCGCACAGGGATGCTCGCCCTTGCACTCGGATTGCTGACATTGCGTTTTTTGCCGGCTTTACCCCCGGTCTGGTTGTGGCTGGCGATGCCCGTGATGGCGCTGATGCTGCTGCCATTTCGCACCTACCCGCTGGCGTTTTATCTGTTCGGCCTGACGTGGGCCTGTGTCTCGGCGTCGTTGGCGCTGGACGATCGACTGGCCGAGCGCCTCGATGGGCAGACGCTCTGGCTGGAAGGCCGCGTCGTCGGGTTGCCGCAGACAATCGACGGCGTGGTGCGTTTTCAGCTGGATGATCCCGCTTCACGACGCGCGCGGCTGCCCGAACAGATCCGTGTCGGCTGGTACGGCGGCCCGTCGATCAGCAGCGGCGAGCGCTGGCGTCTGGCGGTCAAGCTCAAGCGCCCCGGTGGGCTGGTCAACCCCGGCGCGTTCGATTACCAGGCATGGCTGCTGGCCCAGCGCATTGGCGCCACCGGCACCGTGGTGGACGGCCAGTTGCTTGAACCGGCCCGGGGCAACTGGCGCGACGGCATTCGCCAGCGCCTGCTGAGTGTGCATGCCCAGGGCCGACAGGGCGGGCTGGCGGCCTTGGTGCTGGGGGACGATTCCGGACTGAGCGCCGCCGATTGGCAAGTCCTGCAGGACACCGGCACCGTTCACTTGCTGGTCATTTCCGGGACGCACATCGGCTTGCTCGCCGGTTTGCTCTACGGCCTCGTCGCCGGGCTGGCTCGCTGGGGCGCGTGGCCGCCGTTTCTGCCCTGGCTGCCCTCGGCCTGCATCGCGGCCTTCTCGGGCGCGTTGGCCTACGGCATGCTGGCGGGCTTTGAGGTGCCGGTGCAGCGGGCTGTCACCATGCTGGGTCTGGTGCTGCTCTGGCGTCTGCGTTTCCGCCATCTGGGCACCGCATGGCCGCTGTTGCTGGCGCTGAACCTGGTGCTGATCGCCGAGCCGTTGATCACGCTGCGCCCCGGCTTTTGGCTGTCGTTTCTGGCCGTCGCGATCCTGATGCTGATCTTCAGCGGGCGACTCGGGCGTTGGAGCTGGCTGCAAAGCTGGACCCGCGCACAATGGCTGATCGCGGTGGGGCTGTTGCCGGTGTTGCTGGCGCTGAACCTGCCGGTGAGCGTGAGCGGTCCCGTCGTCAATCTGCTCGCCGTGCCGTGGGTGAGCCTGCTGATTTTACCCCTGGCGCTGCTCGGCACACTGCTGCTTGCGATCCCGCCCCTTGGCGAAAGCCTGCTGTGGCTGGCAGGCGGCTCGATGGACGGTTTGTTTCGATGGCTCACGTTCATGGCCGATCTCGCCCCCGCCTGGACCGGCCCCCACGTGCCATTGTGGGTCTGGCCGCTGAGCCTGCTCGGCGCGTTGCTGCTGTTGCTGCCCAAAGGCCTGCCGATGCGACCGCTGGGCTGGCCCTTGCTGTTGCTGTGCATCTTCCCGCCGCAGAAAACCGTGCCCGTCGGGCAAGTCGAAGTGCTGCAACTGGACGTCGGGCAGGGGCTCGCCATTCTGCTGCGCACCCGCGACCACGCACTGCTGTATGACGCGGGGCCGCGCTTCGGTGATTTCGATATCGGTGATCGCGTAGTGTTGCCGGCCATTCGGCGCGCCGGAATCAGACAGCTGGATACGCTGCTGCTCAGTCATGCCGATTCCGACCATGCCGGTGGTGCCGCTGCCATTCGCAAGGGTGTGCCGGTTGCACGGGTGCTGACGGGCGACGTCGGGCGCATGCCAGCCGAACTGGCGGCCGAGTCCTGTCGTAACGGGGAAACATGGACGTGGGATGAGGTGACTTTTTCCACGTGGAGTTGGGAGCAAGCCGCCGAGGGCAATCAGGCCTCCTGCGTGCTCAGCGTCGAGGCCAATGGCGAGCGGCTGTTGCTCACCGGTGATATCGATGTGGCGGCAGAACGCGCGATGCTCGTCGACGGATTTGACGTCAGCGCCCACTGGCTGCAATCCCCCCATCACGGCAGCCGCACCTCATCGTCCCGGGCGTTCCTGCGCGCGGTCGGCGCGCGCGGGGTGCTGATTTCCCGAGGCCGAAATAATGCGTTCGGTCATCCCCATCCGCTGGTGCTCTCGCGGTACGCGTGGTCCGGCATGGAGATTCACGACAGCGCCGAACGGGGCGCCATCACGGTGCAACTGGGCGCCTTTGATGCGGCCCATGCCGAACGCAGCACGCGGCGCTTCTGGCGTGACTGATTGAGTGGTTGACTGAGTGGCTGGCTGCCGCAGCTGAAAAGCCTGGTTATTCATCGACACGTTCGGCGAGGCGTCGACGCTATGTTAGAGTGGCGCCACTTTTTTTCAGGGGGTGGTCGCTGTGTGGGAGCTGGTCAAATCAGGTGGCTGGATGATGCTACCGATCATTTTGAGTTCCATCGCCGCCGTCGGAATCATCATTGAACGCCTATGGACCCTGCGCGCCAGCCGCATCACGCCGCCGCATTTGCTCGGCCAGGTGTGGCGCTGGATTCAGGACAAACAGCTGAGCGCCGAGAAGCTCAAGGAACTGCGCGCCGACTCGCCGCTGGGTGAAATCCTCGCCGCCGGTCTGGCCAATTCCCGCCATGGTCGCGAGATCATGAAAGAGTGCATCGAGGAAGCCGCAGCCCGGGTCATTCATGAGCTCGAACGCTACCTCGCAACGCTTGGCACTATCGCTGCCATGGCACCGCTGCTGGGTTTGCTGGGCACCGTGCTCGGCATGATCGACATCTTCAGCTCGTTCACCAGCAGCGGCATGACCGGTAACGCCGGCATGCTTGCCGGGGGTATTGGCAAGGCGCTGATCTGCACCGCCTCGGGCCTGACCGTTGCGATTCCCGCGATCTTCTTTCACCGCTATCTGCAAAGCCGCGTCGACGAGCTGGTGGTCGGCATGGAACAGGAAGCGATCAAGCTGGTGGAAGTCGTGCAGGGCGATCGTGACGTCGATCTCACCGACGCCAAGCCTGACCTCAAGGCCGCCGCGCGTGGCGAGGGCAAGAAGAAGTGAAATTCCGCCGTCGCAAGCCCAGGGAGACCATCGACATCAATCTGGTGTCGCTGATCGACGTGGTGTTCATCCTGCTGCTGTTCTTTGTCGTGACCACCACCTTCACCCGGGAAACCCAGCTGCGCGTCGACCTGCCCCAGGCGGTGACCGGCGCTTCGGCAGATGACGTCGACAAAAAACACCTCGACATCACCATCAATGCCGACGGCGTTTACTCGGTGAACAACACGCTGCTGGGCGACAGCAAACTGGAAACCCTCATCGATGCCCTGCAGAAGGAATCCGAGGGCGACACCAGTCTGCCGCTGTCGATCAGCGCCGACGGCAAGACCCCCCATCAGGCGGTGATTACTGCCATGGACGCTGCCGGCAAGCTCGGTTTCGCTCATTTGCGCATGACCACCGTCGAGGCCGCATCGGCTAACTGATGGCATTCACTGACCGACTGCTCGACGCCTGGTACAAAGGCCATCCGGCGCTGGTGCTGTTGCGCCCGCTCGAATCCCTGTACCGGCGCGTGGTGAACCGCAAGCGCGCGCGTTTCCTCGCCGGGCAAGGCAGCATTTATAAAGCGCCCGTTCCGGTCGTGGTGGTCGGCAATATCACTATCGGTGGCACCGGCAAGACGCCGCTGATTCTGTGGATGATCGATTATTGCCGCGCGCGCGGGCTGCGCGTCGGGGTGGTCAGTCGCGGTTACGGCGCCAAACCGCCGAGCCTGCCCTGGCGTGTACTGCCGCAACAGGCTGCCGAGCACGCGGGTGATGAACCGCTGCTGATCGTCAATCGCACTGGCGTGCCGCTGATGATCGACCCGGACCGCTCGCACGCCGTGCGCGCCTTGCTGGCTGAAGAGCCCCTCGATCTCATTCTCTCGGACGATGGCCTGCAGCACTATCGCCTGAACCGCGACCTCGAACTGGTGCTGATCGATGCCGTCCGCGGGCTTGGCAATCGCCGATGCCTGCCGGCGGGCCCATTGCGCGAACCGGTCCAGCGGCTGCAAAGCGTTGATGCCCTGCTTTACAACGGCGCGATGACGGATCGCGAAGACGGCTTTGCGTTTCAGCTCAAGCCCTCGGCGCTGGTCAACCTGCTAAGCGGTGAACGCCGGCCGGTCGATCATTTCCCGCCCGGGCAGCAGGTCCACGCGGTCGCCGGAATCGGTAATCCGCAACGTTTCTTCAACACCCTCGAAGGACTACACTGGCGGCCTGTTCCACATGCGTTCGCCGACCACGCCGTGTTCAGCGCCCAGGCCCTCTCGTTTACACCGGCATTGCCCGTGGTCATGACCGAGAAGGACGCCGTCAAATGCGCGTCCTTCGCCGCGCCGGACTGGTGGTACCTGACCGTGGAAGCCGTGCCTTCGCCGGCGTTCGTCAGTTGGTTCGATTCGCAGTTAACCCGTCTTTTGCCATGACTCGCTCAGGATCTCTTATGGACACCAAATTGCTCGACATTCTTGCCTGCCCGATCTGCAAGGGGCCGCTCAAGCTCAGCGCCGACAAAACCGAGCTGATCAGCAAAGGCGCCGGCCTTGCCTATCCGATCCGCGACGGCATTCCGGTGATGCTGGAAAGCGAAGCACGCACCCTCACCACCGACGAGCGTCTGGACAAATGACCGCAGCGTTTACCGTTGTCATTCCGGCGCGCTACGGCTCGAGTCGCTTTCCCGGCAAGCCGCTGAAAACCATCGCCGGCAAACCGATGATCCAGCACGTCTGGGAACAGGCGCGTAAAAGCAGCGCAGAGCGTGTGGTGGTTGCCACTGACGATCAGCGCATCGTCGAGGCCTGCCAGGCGTTCGGCGCCGAGGTGCTGCTGACCCGCGACGATCACAATTCCGGCACCGACCGCCTGGCTGAAGTCGCCGCCACGCTGGGTCTGGCCGACGACGCCATCGTGGTCAACGTCCAGGGCGACGAACCGATGATCCCGCCCGCCGTGATCGATCAGGTCGCCGACAACCTCGCCGCACACCCTGAAGCGCGCATGTCGACCCTCGCCGAGCCGATCGAGGACGTGGCATCGCTGTTCAATCCCAACGTGGTCAAGGTCTGCTCGGACCTCAACGGCCTGGCCCTGACCTTCAGCCGCGCGCCGCTGCCCTGGGCTCGCGATGCACTGGCCAAGACCCGCGACGAGCTGCCGGAGGGCGTGCCGTACCGCCGCCATATCGGCATTTATGCCTACCGCGCCGGGTTCCTGCACGACTTCGTCAGCTGGGGCCCGTGCTGGCTGGAAAACACTGAAAACCTCGAGCAGTTGCGTGCGCTCTGGCACGGCGTGCGCATTCATGTGGCCGATGCCCTTGAAGCGCCACCGGCCGGCGTCGACACCGCTGAAGATCTGGAACGCGTTCGTCGTCTGCTGGAGGTTTGATGAGCATGGGCCTGGTCGTTCTTCCACTGCTTTCGCGGATGCAGCCATGACGCTGAATGTGCAGCACGACGTGTCTCTCAAGCCCTACAACACGTTCGGAGTGGCTGTGCGCGCCCGGCGTTTTGCCGAGGCGTTCAGCGACGACGATGTGCGCGAGGCGCTCGCGTATTCGGCCAGCCACGACGTGCCGTTGATGGTCATCGGCGGCGGCAGTAACCTGTTGCTGACCCGTGATGTCGATGCCCTCGTGTTGCGCATGGCCAGCCGTGGCATCCGCATCACCCACGAGGATTGCGGCGGCGCCATTGTTGAAGCGGAGGCGGGGGAGCCCTGGCATCCTTTCGTGCAAGACACGCTCGCCCAGGGACTGGCCGGGCTGGAAAACCTCAGCCTGATCCCCGGCACCGTCGGCGCTGCACCGATGCAAAACATCGGCGCCTACGGCGTTGAGCTCAAGGATGTTTTCCACAGCCTGACCGCGATCGATCGACACAGCGGCGAGATGCGGGAGTTTGCCCTGGCCGACTGCGAGTTCGGCTACCGGGACAGTCTGTTCAAGCATCAGCCGAACCGCTGGCTGATCCTGCGGGTTCGCTTCAAGCTCAGCTACTCGGCGAGCCTTCATCTCGATTACGGTCCGGTGCGTCAGCGGCTGGAAGAGCAGGGCATCAAAGAGCCTTCGCCGATGCACGTGAGCCGGGCGATCTGCGCCATTCGCAGTGAAAAACTGCCGGACCCCTCGACGCTGGGCAATGCGGGGAGCTTCTTCAAGAACCCGCTGGTGTCCGCCGAGCGTGTTGCTGTCATCAAACTCACGCACCCTGGCGTGGTCGGCTACCCTCAGGCCGATGGCCAGGTAAAGCTGGCGGCCGGCTGGCTGATCGAGCAAGCGGGCTGGAAAGGCTTTCGTGATGGCGACGCTGGCGTTCATGCGCTGCAGTCGCTGGTGCTGGTCAATTACGGCGAGGCATCGGGCGGGCAATTGCTCGGCCTCGCGCAGCGGATTCAGACGGACATCCTCGAGCGCTTCGGTGTTGCGCTCGAAATGGAACCTAACCTGTACTGATCGAAGACAGGGATCGGAGATCGCCTTTCCCCGGTCTGAGTTTCAGTCAGCGTGTATCCCATGGGGGTTGAACATGAGTGAAACCCTGTGTGCCATCGTGCTGGCGGCGGGCCTCGGCAGCCGTTACCGAAAGGTGGCGGGCAACCATCGCAACAAGCTGCTGGCGCAATGCCTCGGGCGTGACGGCACGGAGCGATCGGTGCTGGAGCAGGTGCTTGCCAACGTAAAATCCCTCGCCGATAAAACCGTTCTGCTGACCCGAGCCGACTACTGCAGCGTTGCCGAGATGGGCCTGCGCCACGGCTGTGAAGTGGTGGTGCTGGACTCACCCGGCATGGGCGACAGCATTGCCGCCGCCGTTTCGGCCGAGCCTGCCCATCGCGGCTGGTTGATTGCGTTGGGCGACATGCCTTTTATCAATGCAGAAACACTTGAACGCGTGGTCCGCTCGGTGGAGGACGACGCCATCAGCGTGCCGGTCCATGGCGGACGGTATGGGCATCCGGTCGCTTTTGGCCGAACGTTCGGGCCAGCGCTCATGGCGCTGGCCGGGGAGAAGGGCGCCAAGCGGCTTTTCCAGGGCGCGCGGATCAAGGAAATCGAGGTCGACGATCCGGGCGTGTTGTGGGACGTGGACGTGCCTGCTGCGTTGATCTTTCAACCGCGCTGATCTCGATCAAGCCAATCCGCGCTAAATGCCACACCCTAACCGCCAGACACAAAAAAGCCCCACCTGCTCACACAGGTGGGGCTTTTTGGTTACGGCCGATTAGACGAGCGGTTTAGGCTCATCCGAGGCTTGCGCCTCTTTCTGCTGACGCTCGGCTTCCAGACGACGGCGGCGCACTTCACGAGGATCGTTTGGTGCACGGCCATTGCTGGCAACCGGCAGCGCAGGCGCCTCTTCGGCGACAGGTTCTGCAACCGGTGCCTGAGGAGGTTCGACAGCCACTGGCGCAGCGACGATTTCCGGTGCTGCGGTCTGAGCGGCTGCTTCGCCGGCTGGCGCGATGAACGGATCAGCGGCCGCAGGCTGTTGAACAACCGGCTCGACCACTTTCGGCGCCTGAATTTCCGACGCCCTGGTCTGCGCTGGCTCTTCAGCCTGAGCCGGTTCAGCAATCTGAACGAGCTCAGAAGCGCTGGCAGGCTCGGCAGCCTGAACAGGCTCAGCCGCCTGGACGCGCTCGGTTTTAACAGGCTCAACAACGTGAACCGGCTCAGCGACGGCTACTTCAACCGCCTCATGCACCAGCGCAGGAGTCGGCATAAAGGCCGGAGCTTCCACGACCGCTGGCGCTTCAACAGCGACCGGGGTCTCGGCATCCGCTGGCGCGTCGGTCGATTCGGCTTCCGCGGCTGCTTTCACCTGACGTTCGAACGGGCTCAGCGAGGCGTCGAATGTTGCCACTTCCACTTCCGGCATCACCGAACGCTTGGTTTCAGGCGCAGGGGTTTCGACGACCGGCGCTTCTGGCGCTGCTTCGTAGCCTTGGGCGACCGGTGCTGCTTCAGTCGCGCTGGCTTCAACGGACGTGTTCGCACTTTCAGCCTGACGGTGGGCATCGGCTTCGGCGGTGGCGCTGATCACGCGCTCCGCGACAGCAGCAACGCTTGCACCGGTGGCGACATCGCCACGGTCGGCGTTCGCGTGCACGTCGTCATGGGACTCATGACCGTGCTCGTTGCCTTCGCCGTCAATGGCTTCAGAACCTTCTGAGCCCTCAACGCCTTCGCTGCCTTCGATCTCATTGCCGTTGGCATCACGCTGACGCTCGCGACGGTTGCTGCGACGACGCTGACCGCGTGAACGACGACGAGGGCGATCGCCTTCGGCGTGCTCCTGGTTGTCATCCTGTTGCTCTTCAGTGGTCAGCAGGGTTTCGTCTTCGGCAGCAACAGCAGCCTGTTCAACGCGTGGTTGACGCTCTTCACGCGGCGCACGTGGCTGACGCTCTTCACGCGGAGCGCGCTCAGGGCGTTCTTCGCGGGGCAGGTCGACAGCCGGTGCAGCGTCGATCGGCTCACGCAGTTCACGCACACGCTCTTCACGAGGCTTGCGGTCTTCGCGTGGGGCACGTGGCTGACGCTCTTCCCGTGGCGCACGGGCCGGACGCTCTTCGCGCGGTGCGGTGGTTTCTTCACGGGCTTCACGCGGTGCACGCTCTTCACGAGGCGCGCGTTCCTCACGTGGGGCACGTTCTTCACGCGGTGCGCGTTCTTCGCGATCGGCACGCGGCGCACGTTCTTCACGCGGCTTGCGTTCTTCGTCACGACGGCCGTTACGGCTGCGACTCTGCTGACGGCCATTACGGCGCTCGTCGTTGCGCGCAGGACGCTCGGCAGCCGGTTTTTCGACCACAGCGGCAGGCGCGGCAGCAGGCTCTTCCTTGGAAGCGAACAGGCTGACCAGCGACTTCACCAGACCCTTGAACAGGCTTGGCTCATGGGCGACCGGTGCGGGCGCAGCGGCAACTGGCGCAGCGGCTTCAACCGGAACCGGTGCATTGGCGCGGGCCGGTGCGGTTTTGACTGCTGCTTCCTGGCGAACCAGGGTGCGGGTAGCGGCGGCAGGCGGTGCAACTTCTTCCACTTCAGCAGCGGCTGCAGCGATTTCGTAGCTGGTCTGCAGGTTGTGCGCTTCCGGACTGTCATCACGCAGACGCTGCACTTCGAAGTGCGGGGTTTCGAGATGGTCGTTCGGCAGAATGATGATGCGCGCGCGGGTGCGCAGTTCGATCTTGGTGATCGAGTTGCGTTTTTCGTTGAGCAGGAACGCAGCGACCGGGATCGGCACTTGAGCGCGCACTTCGGCAGTGCGGTCTTTCAGCGCTTCTTCTTCGATCAGACGCAGGATCGCCAGCGACAGTGACTCAACGTCACGGATGATGCCGGTGCCGTTGCAACGCGGGCAGACAATGCCGCTGCTCTCGCCCAGTGAGGGACGCAGACGCTGACGGGACATTTCCAGCAGACCGAAGCGCGAGATGCGACCGACCTGAACGCGGGCACGATCGGCCTCGAGGCTTTCACGGACCTTTTCTTCCACGGCGCGCTGGTTCTTGGCCGGGGTCATGTCGATGAAGTCGATGACGATCAGGCCGCCGATGTCGCGCAGACGCAGTTGACGGGCGATTTCCTCAGCCGCCTCAAGGTTGGTCTGCAGGGCGGTCTCTTCGATGTCGCTGCCTTTGGTGGCGCGCGCCGAGTTGATGTCGATGGACACCAGTGCTTCGGTCGGATCGATGACGATGGAGCCACCGGAAGGCAGTTCGACGACGCGCTGGAAGGCGGTTTCGATCTGGCTTTCGATCTGGAAACGGTTGAACAGCGGAACGCTGTCTTCGTAGAGCTTGATCTTGCTGGCGTACTGCGGCATCACCTGACGGATGAACGTCAGCGCTTCTTCCTGGGCTTCGACGCTGTCGATCAGCACTTCGCCGATATCCTGGCGCAGATAGTCGCGGATGGCGCGGATGATGACGTTGCTTTCCTGATAGATCAGGAACGGCGCGGAGCGGTCGAGGGAGGCCTCTTTGATCGCGGTCCACAGTTGCAGCAGGTAATCGAGGTCCCACTGCATTTCTTCGCTGCTGCGGCCAAGGCCGGCAGTACGAACGATCAGACCCATGTCGGCAGGGGCGATCAGGCCGTTCAGCGCTTCACGCAGTTCGTTGCGCTCTTCGCCTTCGATACGACGCGAAATGCCGCCGGCGCGCGGGTTGTTCGGCATCAGGACCAGATAACGGCCTGCGAGGCTGATGAATGTGGTCAGGGCAGCGCCCTTGTTGCCACGCTCTTCTTTCTCGACCTGAACGATGACTTCCTGGCCTTCGCTCAGCACGTCCTTGATGTTGACGCGGCCTTCGGGCGACTTCTTGAAGTATTCGCGGGAGATTTCTTTCAGCGGCAGAAAGCCGTGACGCTCGGAGCCGAAGTCGACAAACGCGGCTTCAAGGCTGGGTTCGATACGCGTGATCCGGCCTTTATAGATGTTGGCCTTCTTCTGTTCGCGGGCCCCGGATTCGATGTCCAGGTCGTAGAGGCGCTGGCCGTCTACCAGCGCAACACGCAACTCTTCGGGTTGAGTTGCGTTTATCAGCATTCTTTTCATGTAGTACCGTCGGTTTCCGGGCTGCCGGAAACGGCGTTCGGCACACACGACTTCTCACGGTCGGTGTCAGGGCACGTCAGGAGTGCTTGAACACTCCAGTGTCTAACGAGGTTCGGCCAGCGGGGCCGAGTCGCGACGACGTTCCTGCTTGCTGTGGTGACAAATGACACCCTGTCAGCAAAAGCTTGGTCAGGAGGAGGAATCAACCATCGGTAGCGGACGATATGAAGCGTCTTGAATAAAGCCTTGTGCTACACAGTCCGACGGTTGTGCGTCTCCACCCCACACGTATCCCTGATAATTCGGGTGCTGCCGCGCGCTGAATCCGCAGCGGGTTGCATTTATCGCAATCTTCCATGGGAAGTTCGCGCGTCATGGCTCAAATAAGGCATGGTTTCCGAAGCATTCGCCCGGAGCGACTGCCAGCGACTGCACTTTGTGAACTGGCCTTGAACGTGGGCCTCGATGGCGAGTGACTCACTCTGCGATCGGGCTTGTTTCAGGCCTCATGTCACCTGCGCTCGTTACGCTTGCATATCTTCCGTTGTCACCGAAAGCCCCGTAGGACGGCCTCGCGCCCTCGTGAATTGCGTTGGGCAGGGCCGGCTGTCATACCGTTTGTCCGCTGTCCAGGCCGCTTTTGGCGGCGTTCGCGACTATAGCAGCAATCATTAAGTGCTTCAAATCCATAAAAAATTGTTATGATTTGCGCCATGACAAATCTCACCCCCCCAACCCCCGGCGTCCGGCTGGTAGAGGTTGCGCCGGAATTTGCCGGTCAACGCATCGATAACTTTCTGATCACGTACCTCAAGGGCGTTCCCAAGACCTTGATTTACCGCATTTTGCGCAAGGGCGAAGTGCGTGTGAACAAGGGTCGGATCAAGCCCGAGTACAAGCTTCAGGCGGGCGATGTCGTGCGCGTCCCACCGGTTCGAGTGCCTGAGCGCGACGAGCCGGTGCCGGTTGCCCAGGGTCTGCTGCAGCGCCTTGAAGCCGCCATTGTCCATGAAGACAAAGGCCTGATCGTCCTCAACAAGCCTGCTGGCATCGCGGTTCACGGCGGCAGCGGCTTGAGCTTTGGCGTCATCGAAGCCTTTCGTCAGTTGCGGCCCGACGCCAAGGAGCTGGAGCTGGTCCACCGTCTGGACCGTGACACTTCCGGGCTGTTGATGATCGCCAAGAAACGCAGCATGTTGCGTCACCTGCACGAGCAGTTGCGCGGCGACGGCGTGGACAAGCGTTACATGGCGCTGGTCCGTGGAAGCTGGCCGACCGCGCAGAAGCAGGTCCGCGCGCCGTTGCTCAAAAGCAACCTTCGCTCCGGCGAGCGCATGGTCGAGGTCAACGAAGAGGGCAAGGAGGCGCTGACCCTGTTCAAGGTCCTGCGCCGCTTCGGAGAATTCGCCACCCTGGTCGAAGCCCGGCCGATCACTGGCCGTACCCACCAGATTCGCGTGCACGCCTTGCATGCCGGCCACTGCATTGCCGGTGACCCCAAGTACGGTGATGAGGATTTCAGTCGCGAAATCCGTGACCTCGGCGGCAAGCGGCTGTTCCTGCATGCGTATGCCCTGACCGTGCCGCTGCCGGATGGTGGCGAGCTGAAACTCGAAGCGCCCGTCGACGAGATGTGGGTCAAGACCGTGGAGCGACTGCTTGCGCCCTGATTACGAACTGCTGATCTTCGATTGGGACGGCACGCTGTCCGATTCCATCGGTCGTATCGTCGATGCGATGCAGGCCGCCGCGCAGCATGCCGGTCGCCCGGTGCGTGATGATGAGGCAATCAAGGGCATTATCGGGCTGGGTTTGCCGGAGGCGATTCGCACGTTGTACCCGGACATCACGGCCAATGACCTGATCGATTTCCGGCAATACTACGCCGACAGTTACATGGCCATGGACGTTGAGCCTTCGAAGCTGTTCGATGGGGTGCATGAGTCACTGGAGGCGTTTCGTGCCGAGGGCTATCGTCTGGCGGTCGCCACCGGCAAGGCCCGGCGTGGTCTGGACCGGGTCCTCAAGGCCCATGGCTGGCTCGACTTCTTCGACGCCACGCGCGCAGCGGACGAGACGGCCAGCAAGCCCGATCCGCTGATGCTCAATGAAATCCTGCAGCACTGCGGCGTCAGGCCTGAAAAGGCGCTAATGGTTGGCGATGCTTCGTTCGATCTGCTGATGGCGCGCAATGCCGGAATGGATTCAGTGGCTGTCGGGTACGGCGCGCAAGCGCTAGGCTCTCTGCTTCAGTACCAGCCACGCCTGGCGATCGAGCATTTTTCCGAACTGCGCACCTGGTTGGGTGCGCGGACTGCTGAAACTTCGTTGTTGGGGTAACTGATCTATGTCGGACGAATGGAAGTCCCCGTCTTCGCCAGAGCGCGACGACGCAGGGGATGCAAAGAGCTGGAAACTGCTGGAAAAGACCCTGCTCGCCAGCGTGCAGGAGCAGCGTCGGTCGCGGCGCTGGGGGATCTTCTTCAAATCCCTGACTTTTCTTTATCTGTTCGGCGCACTGGCGTTGTTCTCGCCGCTGATGGATTTTGGTAAGGGCGCCTCTCGCAGCACCAGCCACACGGCGCTGATCGAAGTGAAGGGCATGATCGCCGACACCGAACCGGCCAGCGCCGACAATATCGTTGGCAGCCTGCGGGCAGCGTTCGAAGACGAAAAAACCAAGGGCGTGATTCTACGCATCAACAGCCCGGGGGGCAGTCCGGTCCAGTCCGGCTACATCTACGATGAAATCCGCCGTCTGCGCGCGCAGAAGCCGAACATCAAGGTGTATGCGGTGATCACTGATCTCGGTGCGTCCGGTGCGTATTACATCGCCAGCGCTGCCGACCAGATCTACGCGGACAAGGCCAGTCTGGTGGGTTCGATCGGTGTCACGGCGGCCGGTTTCGGTTTCGTCGGCACGATGGAGAAGCTGGGTGTTGACCGTCGTACCTACACCTCGGGCGAGCACAAGGCGTTCCTTGATCCGTTCCAGCCGCCAAAGCCTGACGAGACCGCGTTCTGGCAGGGTGTTCTGGACACCACTCACAACCAGTTCATCGCCAGCGTGAAAGGGGGCCGCGGTGATCGCCTGAAAGACAAGGATCATCCGGAGCTGTTCTCGGGTCTGGTATGGACCGGCGAGCAGGCGGTGGGTCTGGGGCTGGTGGATGGGCTTGGCAGTGCCAGCTACGTGGCGCGCGACATCATCGGTGAAAAAGAGATGGTCGATTACACGGTGCAAGAGTCGCCGTTTGATCGCTTCTCCAAAAAGCTGGGCGCCAGCGTCGCCGAGCAGATCGCGATGTGGGCAGGTTTCAAAGGGCCGTCCCTGCGCTGATTGCTTCAGCCTTCACGTGTGATGAAAAGCCCGGCCTTTGGTCGGGCTTTTCGCATCGGTTTATTTTATCGAGATCAGGGCAGCTCGATGCCTTCGTTCATCAGCATGTCCACCAGGCGTATTAAAGGAAGGCCGATCAGGCTGGTCGCATCCGCGCCTTCGGTGCTGCGGAACAGGCTGACGCCCAGTCCTTCAGCCTTGAAGCTGCCCGCGCAGTCATAGGGTTGCTCGGCGTGGAGGTAGCGGCTGATGCGATTGTCGTCCATCTGGCGCATGTGGACGGTGAAAGGCACGCACTCAACCTGGCACTCACCTGTGCGGCTGTTGAAGAGCGCCAGGCCCGTGAGGAAGCTGACGCTGTTGCCGCTGCTCGCCTTCAGCTGTTCCAGGGCGCGCTCGAAGGTGTGCGGCTTGCCGAGGATTTGCTCGCCAAGCACTGCCACCTGGTCCGAACCGATGATCAGGTGGTCGGGGAATTGGCCAGCCAGTGCCATGGCTTTCTCGCGCGCCAGTCGGGTCACAAGGTCGATTGCCGGCTCGTTTGGCCGACGGCTTTCATCGATGTCGGGCGACGCGCAGACGAATGGCAAGCGCAGGCGATCGAGCAATTCGCGGCGGTAGGGCGAGCTGGAAGCAAGGAGTAGAGGCAGCATGGGTGGCTCCGAAACATGAAAGTCGAGTGTAATCAGCAGGTCAGGTTGCGAACAGGCCTGAATTTCCTTTGACAGTCGCAAGGGTCGTCCCTAGAATGCTGCGCCTATGTTGAATGACCCGATTCCACCTCACGTTGACCCGCGCAAATTAGCTGATCGTGGCACTACTCTTCAGGGAGAGATGCTGCTGGCTGATTTGGAGAGACTCTGCGACCCGCTTGCTGACAATCTCGGTACGGTGCAGGCGAAATTCGTTTTTGAGCGAGACGAGCAACGGGCTGTGGTTATCCACAGCGAAATTGACGTCGAAGTCAAAATGGTTTGCCAGCGTTGTCTTGAGCTGGTCACCTTTCCGATCCACAGCGAATGCAGTTATGCCGTGGTGAAGGAGGGTGCAAACACCCAGTCGATGCCGAAAGGCTATGACGTGCTGGAACTCGGCGAAGATCCCATGGATCTGCTGGCTTTGATCGAGGATGAGCTTCTGCTCGCCTTGCCCATTGTTCCAACTCATGATCCGAAAGAATGCCAGCCGCCGGCGGACCTTAATGAGTCCGAACCGAGCGAGGACGAGGTAACGCGGTCCAACCCGTTCAGTGTATTGGCGCAGTTAAAGCGTGACCCAAACGTTTAGGAGTTAATCAATTATGGCTGTTCAGCAGAACAAAAAATCCCGCTCTGCCCGTGACATGCGTCGTTCGCACGACGCTCTCGAGGCTAGCACTCTGTCTGTAGAAAAAACCACCGGTGAAGTTCACCTGCGTCACCACGTATCGCCAGAAGGCGTATACCGTGGCCGTAAAGTGATCGACAAGGGCGCTGACGAGTAATTTCTTGTCTGCTCCGGTCATCGCGATCGACGCAATGGGCGGGGACTTCGGTCCCCGCAACATTGTTCAGGCCAGCATTGCCTGCCTGCTTGCCACTCCCTCGCTACACCTGACCCTCGTCGGTCAAGCCTCCCTTCTTGAAGAACTCATCGCACTCCACTCCGGTGTTGATCGCTCGCGCCTGCACGTTGTGCATGCCAGTGAAATCATCACCATGGATGAGCGTCCGTCCCAGGCCTTGCGGGGCAAGCCTGATTCGTCGATGCGCGTCGCGTTGGGGCTTCTCGCCGATGGCAAGGCCCACGCCTGTGTCAGTGCAGGCAACACCGGTGCCTTGATGGCGCTGTCCCGATTCGTACTGAAAACCTTGCCGGGCATCGACCGCCCGGCCATGGTCGCAGCGATTCCGACACAGCGCGGTTATTGCCAGCTGCTGGATCTGGGCGCGAACGTGGATTGCACCGCCGAGCATCTTTATCAGTTCGCCGTGATGGGTTCGGTGGCGGCTGAGGCGCTGGGTGTGGTGCGACCCAGAGTCGCACTGCTGAACGTCGGCACCGAAGACATCAAGGGCAATCAGCAGGTCAAGCTGGCGGCCAGTCTGTTGCAGGCTGCGCCGGGGCTGAACTACATCGGTTTTGTTGAAGGCGATGGCCTGTATCGGGGTGAGGC
Source organism: Pseudomonas petrae (assembly GCF_021728295.1). Taxonomy (GTDB): domain Bacteria; phylum Pseudomonadota; class Gammaproteobacteria; order Pseudomonadales; family Pseudomonadaceae; genus Aquipseudomonas; species Aquipseudomonas petrae. The sequence continues at coordinate 47,546 of NZ_JAKJXE010000009.1, read as the reverse complement.
GGATGTCGTGGTCTGCGACGGTTTTGTCGGCAACGTGCTGCTGAAGTCCAGCGAAGGCCTGGCATTGATGATTGGCGAGCGGATCGAGCGGCTGTTTCGCCGCAACGTGCTGTCGCGACTGGCGGGTTTGATGGCAAGGCCTGTGCTCGGCCGACTCAAGGCCGATCTGGCCCCGGCGCGGCACAACGGCGCCAGCTTCCTGGGTCTGCAGGGCATCGTGGTGAAGAGCCACGGTTCGGCCGATGCGCACGGTTTCCAGAGCGCGATACAGCGGGCGTTGATCGAGATTCAGGAAAACCTGCCGCAGCGCTTGCGCGGTCGTCTTGAGGATCTGCTTTAGGGCTTCAATGCGAGTCTTGGGCTAGAATGTGACGCCTGTGACCGCATGGTCATCCAACTGTCCATCGCAACACATTGAATTACCTCGCGTTCGGCCCGCCGGACGCTCATTTTGACGAGAATAATCAGGGGCTTGTTAATGTCTGCTTCCGTCGCATTTGTCTTTCCGGGCCAAGGCTCGCAGTCCCTCGGCATGCTGGCCGAGCTGGGCGCGCAGCATCCGCTGGTGCTGGAGACGTTCAAAGAAGCTTCCGATGCTCTGGGCTATGACCTCTGGGCGCTGACCCAGCAGGGCCCCGAAGAGCGCCTCAATCAGACCGATAAAACCCAGCCTGCCATCCTCACCGCCTCGATTGCCTTGTGGCGTCTGTGGCTGGCGGAAGGCGGGGTGCGTTCGGCGTATGTCGCCGGCCACAGTCTGGGTGAGTACAGCGCGCTGGTCGCGGCCGGCAGTCTGACTCTTGCGGACGCTGTGAAGCTGGTCGAGCGCCGAGGTCAGTTGATGCAGGAAGCCGTGCCTGCGGGGCAGGGCGGCATGGCGGCCATTCTGGGCCTGGACGATGCGGTGGTCATTGCTGCCTGTGCCGAAGCGGCTCAGGGCGATGTGGTCAGCGCGGTGAATTTCAATTCGCCCGGACAAGTCGTGATTGCCGGTGCCAAGGCCGCCGTGGAGCGTGCCATCGACGTCTGCAAGGCCAAGGGCGCCAAGCGTGCCTTGCCGTTGCCGGTGAGCGTGCCTTCCCATTGCGAACTGATGCGCCCGGCGGCCGAACGCTTCGCTGAATCGATCGCTGCCATTGACTGGCAGGTGCCGCAGATCCCGCTGGTGCAGAACGTGACCGCGAGTGTCGTGTCCGACCTCGAGACGCTGAAAGCCGATCTGCTGCAGCAGCTCTACAAGCCAGTGCGTTGGGTCGAATCGATCCAGACGCTGGCGGCCCAGGGCGCCCTGCAACTGGTCGAGTGCGGCCCGGGCAAGGTCCTCGCCGGATTGAACAAGCGTTGCGCCGATGGCGTGGCCACCCACAACCTCAATACCCCAGACGCCTTCGCCGCCGCTCGTGCGGCGCTGGCCTGATTAGGAGACGCCTGCATGAGTCAGGGTAAAGTTGCACTTGTCACCGGCGCAAGCCGTGGCATTGGCCGGGCGATCGCCCTTGAACTGGGTCGTAACGGCGCCATCGTCGTGGGCACGGCAACGTCCGAGTCCGGGGCCGAGAAGATCACCGCTTATTTCAAGGAAAACGGCATCGAAGGCTTCGGCCTGGCGCTGGACGTGGGCAGCGACGAATCCGTTGCCGCCGCGCTGGCCCAGATCACCGAACGCGTTGGCGCGCCGTTGATCCTGGTCAACAACGCCGGTATCACCCGTGACAACCTGATGATGCGCATGAAGGATGACGAGTGGCATGACGTCATCAACACCAACCTGAGCAGCCTGTTCCGCCTGTCCAAGGGCGTCCTGCGCGGGATGACCAAGGCGCGCTGGGGCCGGATCATCAGCATTGGTTCGGTTGTGGGTGCCATGGGCAACGCAGGTCAAGTAAACTACGCCGCCGCCAAGGCGGGTCTGGAAGGCTTCAGTCGTGCCCTGGCACGTGAAGTCGGGTCGCGCGCAGTGACGGTCAACTCGGTGACGCCGGGCTTCATCGACACCGACATGACGCGCGAGTTGCCAGAAGCGCAACGTGATTCCCTGACGGCACAGATTCCTCTGGGCCGACTGGGGCAGGCAGAAGAGATCGCGCATGTTGTCGCTTTTCTTGCCTCAGAAGGTGCAGGCTACGTTACCGGGGCTACAATCCCCGTCAACGGCGGCATGTACATGTGACCGGTCGTATCGAAAAAATGTCATACGGGCTGTCTAAAATCCGTTATAAAGCTGAAATCTTTTAAGGGGCAGAGGGCTGTTGGGCGTAGCGGGAATTGCGTTTAGCTTGAAATGCGCAAAACCTCTTCTATACACTTACCCATCGGCCAGCTGCCTGAATTTGTCCACTAGGAGTTAAAACACGGTATGAGCACCATCGAAGAGCGCGTCAAGAAAATCGTTGCCGAACAACTTGGCGTCAAGGAAGAGGAAGTCACCAACAGTGCTTCCTTCGTTGAAGACCTGGGTGCCGACTCCCTTGATACCGTTGAGCTGGTAATGGCTCTGGAAGAGGAATTCGAGACCGAAATCCCTGACGAAGAAGCCGAGAAGATCACTACTGTTCAAGCGGCTATCGATTACGTTACTGCCCACCAGGCGTAAGATTTTGTAATCGTAGTTTGCTGTCCTGGAGAAACCGCACTGCCCCTGGCGTGCGGTTTTTTCTTTGAATAGGGCAGCGTTTCATCAATAGAAGAAAGGAGAGTCCTGTGTCGCGTAGACGCGTCGTGGTCACCGGTATGGGTATGCTGACGCCTTTGGGCACGGATGTCCCGAGCACCTGGCAAGGCATTCTGGCTGGCCAGAGTGGCATTGGGCCTATCGAACACACGGACCTGTCCCAATACACCACCCGCTTTGGCGGTTCGGTGAAGGGATTCAACGTCGAGGAATACCTGTCGGCCAAAGAGGCCCGCAGACTCGATCTGTTCATCCAGTACGGGCTGGCTGCCAGCTTTCAGGCCGTGCGCAACTCCGGTATCAAAATCGATGACACCAATCGTGAGCGCGTCGGCGTGGCGATGGGATCGGGCATCGGGGGCCTCACCAATATCGAGAACACCAGCCGGCTGATGCATGAGCAGGGACCAGGCAAGATCTCCCCGTTCTTCGTACCGGGGTCGATCATCAACATGATTTCCGGGTTTCTGTCGATCCATCTTGGCGCACAGGGCCCCAACTACGCCATCGCCACCGCTTGCACCACGAGCACGCACTGCATCGGCATGGCCGCGCGCAACATCGCGTACGACGAAGCCGACGTGATGATTGCCGGCGGCGCTGAAATGGCGGCCTGCGGCCTGGGCATGGGCGGCTTTGGTGCCTCCCGCGCGTTGTCTACCCGCAACGATGAGCCCGCGCGCGCGAGCCGTCCGTGGGACAAGGGCCGCGACGGCTTCGTGCTGTCCAACGGGGCAGGCGCCATGGTCCTCGAAGAGCTTGAGCACGCCAAAGCGCGGGGCGCGACCATTTACGCCGAGCTGATCGGCTTTGGCATGAGCGGCGACGCGTTTCACATGACCTCGCCGCCCGATGACGGTGCCGGTGCCGCGCGCTGTATCACCAATGCCCTGCGCGATGCCAAGATTCGCCCCGAGGACGTGCAATACATCAACGCCCACGGCACCTCCACGCCTGCGGGCGATCTGGCCGAAGTCAGTGCCATCAAGAAGGTGTTCGGCGAGCACGCCTACAAACTGGCCGTCAGTTCGACCAAATCGATGACGGGTCACCTGCTGGGCGCCGCCGGTGCGATCGAAGCGATTTTCAGTGTGCTGGCGATCAAGGATCAGGTCGCGCCACCGACGATCAACCTCGACGAGCCCGATGAAGGCTGCGACCTGGACTTCGTTCCCCACGAGCCGCGGAAAATGCCGATCGACGTGGTGATCTCCAACTCCTTCGGTTTTGGCGGCACCAACGGTTCGCTGGTCTTCCGCCGTTACGCCGAATGATCGTGAGCAGGATCGATGGCCTTGCAGCGGACTCCCTGGCCGTCAAGGATCGGGGGTTGGCGTACGGCGATGGTCTCTTCGAGACCGTCCTCGTCAAGGCCGGACAGCCAGTGCTCTTCCCGCGTCATCTGCAGCGTCTGGCAGTGGGCGCGCAGCGGCTGGCACTGAACCTCGATCTGGCGCTGGTCGACGAGGAATGCTGCCGCTTCGCCGCTCAGTTGGGTGAAGGCGTGATGAAGCTCATCGTCACCCGTGGCGATGGCGTGCGTGGCTATGCACCCGCGTCGGACGCGCTGCCGCGACGCATCCTTCAGGCGGGTCCGCTGCCGGCTTACCCTGAAAGTCATGCAGAGCAGGGCATCAAACTGTTCGCCTGTGAGACCCGCCTCGCCGAGCAGCCGCTGCTGGCCGGGCTCAAGCACCTCAATCGCCTTGAGCAAGTGCTGGCCCGTGGGGAATGGCAAAGTGCCGAGTACGCCGAAGGGCTGATGCGGGACGTGTCGGGGCGCATCGTCGAAGCGGTCTACAGCAATCTGTTTATGGTCAAGGGCGGGGTGTTGCTGACGCCCGACCTGCGCCGCTGTGGCGTGGCCGGTGTGATGCGGGCGGAGATCCTTGCGCTGGCAGAGCGCGAGAACATGCCGGCCCGTGAGCTGGACCTGCAGATGTCCGACCTGCAAAAGGCCGATGAGGTGTTTGTCTGCAACAGCGTGTACGGCATCTGGCCGGTGCGTGGCGTCGAGCATATGAACTGGCCGGTTGGGCCGCTGACCCGTAAACTCCAACACCTTGTTCGCGGGCTTCTGGATATCTGATTCGTGATCCGAAAATTACTCGTCTTGCTGGAAACAGGTGTGGTTCTGGCGGGGCTGTTGCTGGGTGTGGCTTATTGGCAGCAGAACAGCGCGCTGCAACAGCCCCTCAATCTGACCCAGGAAAAACTGCTGGATGTGCCATCCGGCTCGTCGCCGACCGGCGTGCTGAATCGGCTGCAAGCCGACGGCGTCATCAAGGACGCGTTCTGGCTGCGGCTGTACTGGCGCTTCAATCTGCAAGGCCAGTCGCTGCACAGTGGCGAATACCGCATGGCGCCCGGCATGAACGCCGAGTCGCTGCTCGATCTCTGGCAAAAAGGTGAAGTGGTTCAGTACAGCGTCACCCTGGTGGAGGGCTGGACATTCCGTCAGGTGCGCGCGGCGCTGGCTAAACAGGTCAAGCTGGAGCAAACGGCGAGCGATCTCAGCGACACCGAATTGATGGCGAAGCTGGGACATCCGGACGTCTTCCCGGAAGGCCGGTTTTTCCCGGACACCTATCGCTACGTGCGCGGCATGACCGACGTAGAGCTGCTCAAACAGGCCTACAACCGCCTGGATGAAGTGCTCCAGGATGAATGGGAGAAACGCGCTGCCGATGTGGCGTACGCCGATCCTTACCAGGCGCTGATCATGGCGTCGCTGGTGGAAAAGGAAACCGGCGTGCCTCAGGAGCGCGGCCAGATTGCCGGCGTGTTCGTGCGTCGCTTGCAGCAGGGCATGTTGCTGCAAACTGATCCGACCGTCATTTATGGCCTCGGCGAGCGATACAACGGCAAGATCACCCGGGCATTGCTGAAAGAACCTACGCCGTACAACACCTATGTCATCTCCGGCTTGCCGCCAACGCCGATTTCCATGGTCGGGCGTGAAGCGATCCATGCGGCGATGCATCCGGTGGCCGGCAACAGCCTGTACTTCGTGGCGAGAGGGGACGGCAGTCACGTATTCTCTGCCGATCTGGATGCGCACAACGCGGCGGTGAAGGAGTTCCAGCTCAAGCGTCGCGCGGACTATCGTTCCAGCCCGGCGCCTGTCGCTGCACCCGCGCTGCCTGCAGAATCCGTCGATAAGCCCGCGTCCGAGCAGCAGCCCACAGATCCACAACGTGCTGATCCGCAGCCGACCGAGTCCAGGTCTGAAGAGCCGGGCGCGAGCGAGCAGCCGCCGAAACCGCAGACAGACGCTGCAGATCCGTCGACCCCAGCCAATGCCCCCGGCAAATGACAACCGCGAGCACACTCGCCCTGAAACTGACCAAGGACTGCCCGTGACCGGTTTGTTTATTACCCTGGAAGGCCCCGAAGGCGCCGGCAAAAGCACCAACCGCGACTACCTGGCCGAGCGCCTGCGCAGCGAGGGCATTGATGTCGTCCTGACCCGCGAGCCGGGTGGTACGCCATTGGCCGAGCGTATCCGCGAGCTGCTGTTGACGCCCGGTGACGAGCAGATGTTCGTCGATACCGAGCTGCTGCTGATGTTTGCAGCCCGCGCGCAACACCTCGCGGCCTTGATTCGGCCGGCGTTGGCGCGGGGCGCCGTGGTGCTTTGCGACAGATTCACCGATGCCACGTATGCATACCAGGGAGGCGGCCGTGGCCTGCCCATCGAGCGCATCGCCGTGCTGGAAGATTTCGTCCAGGGCGCGCTGCGTCCGGATTTGACCCTGGTGTTCGATCTGCCCATCGAGATCGGTCTGGCCCGCGCATCCGCGCGTGGTCAGCTTGACCGTTTCGAGCAAGAGGGCCGAGCGTTCTTCGACGCCGTGCGCAGCACCTACCTGTCGCGCGCCGCCGCGGCCCCCGAGCGCTACCGCCTGGTGGACGCGTCACTTGCGCTGACCGAAGTCCAGGCGTCCCTCGATGTGCTGGTTCCCGATTTGATTACGCTGCTGGCGGCTCGCCGGCATGGCTGAGGCGTATCCCTGGCAGCACGGCCTGTGGCAGCAACTGGCAGGCCGCAAGCAACATGCTCACGCCTATTTGCTGCACGGCCCGGCCGGCATCGGCAAGCGGGCGCTGGCCGAGCGTTTGATGTACCTGCTGCTGTGCCAACGCCCGGCAGGCCTTGAGGCGTGCGGCCAATGCAAATCCTGCTCGCTGCTGGCGGCCGGCAGTCACCCCGATCATTACGTGCTGGAGCCTGAAGAGGCGGACAAGGCGATCAAGGTCGATCAGGTGCGCGATCTGGTCAGCTTCGTGGTGCAGACCGCGCAAATGGGCGGGCGCAAGGTGGTGCTCATCGAGCCGGTCGAGTCGATGAACGTCAACGCCGCCAACGCCCTGCTGAAAAGTCTGGAAGAGCCTTCGGGAAACACCATTCTGTTACTGGTCAGCCATCAACCGAGTCGGCTGCTGCCCACGGTGAAGAGCCGTTGCGTGCAACAGGCGTGTCCGCTGCCCAGCGACGTCATGAGCATCGCCTGGCTGGCTGATGCACTGCCCGATTGCACCGAGCAGGAACGCGTCGATCTGCTGACCCTCGCGGCCGGTTCGCCATTGGTCGCGGTCAAGCTGCAGGCCCAAGGTGTTCATGAGCAGAGGGCGCTGGTGGTGGAGGGCGTTAAAAAGCTGCTCAAGGGCCAGCAATCGCCGACCCAGCTGGCCGAAGGCTGGAAAGACATTCCGCTGTTGTTGCTGTTCGACTGGTTCTGCGACTGGTCGAGCCTGATCCTGCGCTATCAGCTGACCCAGGACGAAGAAGGCCTGGGCCTGACCGACATGCGCAAGGTCGTGCAGTATCTGGCGCAGAAATCGTCCCAGCGCAACGTGCTGGCGATTCAGGACTGGGTGCTGCTGCAACGCCAGAAGGTCATGTCAAAAGCGAACCTGAACCGGGTTTTGTTGCTCGAAGCGTTATTGGTGCAGTGGGCAGGCCTGACCGGACAGGGTTAGACTGGCCATCTGCATGACATCATGAATTGCCTGAGGAAACGAGATGAGCGTGCCACTGAGTCCAGGTCCACGTAACGGCATTCTGTCCCTGACTATCAAGGACAAGTCCGTCCTGTACGCCGCGTATATGCCGTTCATCAAAAACGGCGGCCTGTTCATTCCCACCAGCAAAAGCTACAAGCTGGGCGATGAAGTGTTCATGTTGCTCAACCTGATGGACGAGCCTGAAAAGATTCCGGTCGCGGGCAAGGTCACCTGGATCACGCCGAAGGGCGCTCAGGGAAACCGCGCCGCTGGCGTTGGGGTGCAGTTCAACGATGGCGACAATACCGCGCGCAACATGATTGAAAACTACCTGGCCGGAGCGCTGAAATCCGACCGTCCTACCCATACGATGTAAGTTGCCCCGCCCCCATGCTTGTAGATTCCCATTGCCACCTTGACCGCCTCGACCTCAGCGCCCACGACGGCTCCCTCGACAACGCCCTGCAAGCGGCGAGAGAGCGGGGCGTCGGGCATTTTCTGTGCATCGGCGTCAGCGCCGAGAACTCCGGTGCCGTGAAGGCGCTGGCCGACCGCTACGACGACGTTGATTGCTCGGTCGGCATTCACCCGCTGGACCTCAAGCCCGGCGAGGCGCCTGCGCTGGAGTGGCTGCTGGGCGAGCTGAATCATCCGCGCGTAGTGGCCATCGGCGAAACCGGTCTGGATTATCACTACGAACCTGAGGCGGCCGAGTTGCAACAGGCCTCGTTCCGGCTTCATTTGCAGGCGGCCGCCGTGACCGGCAAGCCGGTCATCGTCCACACCCGGGGAGCGCGCGCCGACACGCTGGAGCTGCTACGCGAAGCCGCGTTGCCTCAAGCCGGCGTGCTGCATTGCTTCACCGAAGACTGGGACATGGCCAAGGCCGCGCTGGATCTGGGGTTCTATATCTCGCTGTCCGGCATCGTCACTTTCCGCAACGCCGACGCGCTGCGGGATGTCGCCAGCAAAGTGCCTGCCGACCGGCTGCTGGTCGAGACTGACTCGCCGTACCTTGCGCCGATCCCTCATCGGGGCAAGCCGAACCTGCCTCAGTACGTGCGTGAGGTGGCCGAGTTTCTGGCGATGCTGCGTGGCGAGACCTACGAGCGTTTCGCCGAGCAGACCAGCGAGAACTTCAAGCGGCTGTTCCCGTTGGCGCGCGTTAAAGGCTGATCCGCCGTGCATGGCGGTGCTCGCCTAGCCCCCGGCGCCCACCAAATCCTAGGCAAAAAAAACCCGGGTTCTGGGGGGGGAATCCGGGTTAAGACCATTAGGAGTAAAACAAAGACACGCTATCCATTGGTGTCCTTACCAACGCTGGCACTTGGGGGAGATGCTGCATTGGCGAATATAAGTATTGGCTATAATCCGCCGGCGTCCAGCCGACCGCTGTACGATTTTTAAACAGTTTTGGAATACCTGGCGGCCTGCTGATACCGCAATCCCACTGACCCCCCGAATTTTTGACCGCCCATCCCATCCCGCTAAAAAACGCGACTGCCCAGGCCTCGCGCGTTTCCTTTCTGCCTGCTGATGGCGAAATCCGTCAGAAAACGGATGCAGGTCGGATGATCCGTGCATTCTGCTGCGGGATAGGCATAATGTGCGGCTCCGATTTTCGAATCTACAGTCCCCTCCTATGCAGAAAGAACCTCGTAAAGTCCGTGAGTTTCGCCGCCGTGAGCAGGAGATTCTCGACACCGCGCTTAAGCTTTTCCTCGAACAGGGCGAAGACAGCGTCACCGTCGAGATGATCGCGGACGCCGTGGGTATCGGCAAAGGCACTATCTACAAGCATTTCAAATCCAAGGCGGAGATTTACCTGCGCCTGATGCTCGACTACGAGCGTGATTTGAACGAGCTGCTGCATTCGGCGGATGTCGACAAGGACAAGGAAGCGCTGTCCCGCGCTTACTTCGAATTCCGCATGCGCGACCCCCAGCGCTACCGCCTCTTTGATCGGCTCGAAGAGAAAGTCGTGAAGGGCAATCAGGTGCCGGAGCTGGTCGAGGAGCTGCACAAGATCCGCGCCTCGAATTTCGAACATCTGACCTTGCTGATCAAGGGCCGGATTTCCGAAGGCAAGCTTGAAGACGTCCCGCCGTACTTCCACTACTGCGCCGCCTGGGCTCTGGTGCATGGCGCGGTGGCGTTGTACCACTCGCCGTTCTGGAGCAATGTCCTCGAGGATCAGGAAGGTTTCTTCCAGTTCCTGATGGACATCGGCGTGCGCATGGGCAACAAGCGCAAGCGGGATGTCGATCATACGCCCGAGGCCAAACCCGGGCTCCGACTCGACTCCCAGCCCGACCCGGCTGCTGAATAAAGCGCAGCTGCGTAAGCCCGATTCATCGAGCTAAACCTTCTTCAGGTCCGACATGGCGCAAAAGCTGCATTAACCGGCCATTCGCCGGTTTTCCGTCGCCGGACTTTGGAGATAAAAATGCGTAGCCTGGTTTTACTGCTGGCTCTACTGGCGTTGAGTGGCTGCATGCACGTCAGCGATCTGGCACAAGGCGCTCACGATGAGTTCAGTGACGCCGGGCTGCTGGATCACAGTTCAACCCGTCGGTTGAACAACTTTCGCGTGCAACCCGACTCGTTCATCTATATCGCCCAGGGTGCCTTCGTTCCGCCGGGCGGTGCCTACCCGCGTCCCAACGTCGTGGCCGAAGAAGCCTTCAAGGGGTTTATCGAATACTTCCCGATGGTCCGCCGCGCTCGCGCTCCGGAAGGTCTGGATGACGCGATGAACGAGGCCCGGGCCGCAGGCGCTCATTATCTGCTGTACACCCGCTTCGCCAAGGCCGATGACCGCATCGGCACGTTTGACGAGTGGTCGGACCAGGAAGCGGTGGACCGTCTCGGCATCGACAACGGCGTTATCCAGCTGATGCTGATCGAAACCAACACCCGCTACCTCATCGATTCGGCCCGCATTCACACCCGTGGCGGCCTGCTGACCTTGTACGACACCAAACCCGAGGATTTGCTAGGACCCCCGATGGAAGCTTACGCTCGCGGTTTGCTGGGCGTTGAAGCCCGCTGAGGAGTGGCGTATGAGTGGGCAGGACAAAGCCAATAATCTGTTGGCCCAGATTGCCAAGAGCGGCAAGGGCTTGCCGCCCGTGCACCTGTGGAACCCGGATTTCTGCGGTGACATTGACATGCGCATCGCCCGCGATGGCACCTGGTTCTATCTGGGCACGCCCATTGGTCGCAAGCCGATGGTTCGGCTGTTTTCCACCATCATCCGCCGCGACGGCGACGATTACTTTCTGATCACCCCAGTCGAGAAGGTCGGCATCAAGGTCGACGACGCACCTTTTGTCGCGGTCCTGCTGGAAGTTGAAGGCCGCGGGGAGTCGCAGTTGCTGCGGTTCACCACCAATGTCGAAGACGTGGTGGAGGCGGGGGCTGAACACCCGTTGCGTATCGACGTCGATCCGCAGACCCAGGAGCCGGCGCCCTACCTTCATGTGCGCAACAACCTCGAAGCGCTGATCCACCGTAACGTCTTCTATCAGTTGGTGGACCTTGCTGTTGTGCGTGAAATCGACGGCCAGCGCTGGCTGGGGGTGTGGAGCGGTGGCGAGTTCTTCCCCATCGGCCTTGAGCCCTGATCGATCCCTTTCCATTCGGCTATCCGCTTGCGGCCAATTGCCTGACTACCACCGGGCAGTTACAGTGCCGCCCCCCGATTTTTCCTGAGGTTTTTCCATGAGTCAGTCCTTTGATATCGCCGTGATCGGCGCCACCGGTACTGTCGGCGAAACCATCGTCCAGATGCTCGAAGAGCGCGACTTCCCGGTCGGCGATTTGCACTTGCTCGCCAGCGTCGAATCGGCTGGCAGTTCGGTGCCGTACCGTGGCAAGAACGTCCGTGTGCGTGAAGTCGACGCCTTTGATTTCAACAAGGCCAAAATTGCCTTCTTCGCAGCAGGTGCCGCCGTGACACGCAGCTATGCCGAGCGCGCCACGGCCGCCGGTTGTGTGGTGATCGACCTGTCCGCCGGGTTGTCCGTCGATCAGGCGCCGAATGTGGTGCCCGAGGTCAATGGCGCCCGCCTGGCTGATCTGGCCAAACCGCAGCAGGTTGCCTGCCCGAGTTCCAGCGCCGCCGCCCTCGCACTGGTGCTGGCCCCGTTGCGCGCACTGCTGAACATCGAGCGAATCACTGTGACCGCGTGCCTGGCCGTGTCGAGCATGGGTCGCGAAGGGGTCACCGAACTGGCCCGGCAAACCGCCGAGCTGCTCAACGTTCGCCCGCTGGAGCCCAAGGTGTTTGACCGGCAGATGGCATTCAACGTGCTGGCCCAAGTGGGCAAGCCTGACGCCGAGGGTCATGTGCCACTGGAAAAACGTTTGGTCAGCGAGTTGCGCGAGTTGCTCTCGCTGCCTTTAATCAAGGTCGGCGTGAGTTGCATCCAGGTGCCGGTGTTCTTCGGCGACAGTCTGAGCGTGTCGGTGCAGACCCGCGAGGCGGTCGACATCAAGGCGGTCAATGCCGCGCTTGAGACTGCCGAGGGCATCGAGCTGGTTGAGGCCGGAGATTACCCGACGCCGGTGGGCGACGCCGTAGGACAGGATGCTGTCTATGTAGGACGTTTGCGCGGGGGCGTTGACGACCGTTGTGAACTGAATTTCTGGGTCACGCTGGATAATGTGCGCAAGGGCGCAGCGTTGAACGCTGTGCAGGTGGCTGAGTTGTTGATAAAAGACGTTGTGTAAAAGATACTTGCCCACAATTCGAAGAATCATTCTAGCTGCGGCGTGTCGATACGCCCTACACCCGAGCAGGCATTATCTTCGCGATTGCCGGGGAAATTTCAAACAAGGGATGGGCTATGGTTCAGGTTCGTAAACTCGTTTTAGCAATCGCTGCGGCTTCGGCGCTGTCATCGGGAATGGCCCAAGCGCTCGGCCTCGGCGGTCTGACCGTGAAGTCGACCCTGAATCAGCCGCTGTTGGCCGAAATCGAGCTGACGGAAGTGCAGGACCTCAATGCCTCCCAGGTGGTGCCGAGTCTGGCGACCTCTGCGGAGTTCGCTCAGGCCGGCGTTGGCCGGGTGGCCATCCTGGATGACCTGACCTTTACCCCGGTCGTCAATCCCGGCGGCAAGAGCGTGTTGCGCATCACCTCCACCAAGCCTATCCGCGATCCCTATGTGAAGTTTCTCGTTCAAGTGCTCTGGCCCAATGGTCGTGCGCTGCGCGAGTACAGCCTGTTGCTGGACCCGCCGAAACTCTCGCCGCAGGCCGCTGCGGCCGCCGCGCAATTGCCCTCGACAGCACCGAGCGCCGCACCTGCCCCGGCACCCGCCGCCGAGACACCGGCCGCAGCGCCTTCGACGCCCGCTCCAGCGCCGGCCCCGGAACCCAAGTTCACCCAATACACCACCGCCAATAACGACACGCTCTGGGAAATTGCCGGGCGCGTGAAAAATGGCGGGACTGTGCAGCAGACCATGTTGGCGATCCAAGCGTTGAACCCGGATGCCTTTATTGCCGGCAATATCAACCGGCTGAAGAAAGGCCAGGTGTTGCGTCTGCCGTCGCCGCAAGAATCAACCGCGCTGGCTCAGCCTCGCGCAGTGGCCGAAGTGGCCGAGCAGAATCGTGCCTGGCGCGAAGGCCGACGCCTGCCGAGCGGCGCGCGTCAGGTCGATGCGACACGCCGCGACCGTGCTGGCGCTGCGCCGTCGCAGATTGACGCCAAGGACAATCTCAGCCTCGTCTCTGCCAATAAGGCGGGCGCGAAAGGCAAAGCGGGCGACAACGCCGATGTCGGCAACCAACTGGCGACTACCCAGGAAAGCCTGGACACCACGCGTCGGGACAATGCCGAGCTGAAAAGCCGCATGACTGACCTGCAAAGCCAGGTCGACAAACTGCAGCGCCTTATTCAGCTGAAGAATGATCAACTGGCGAAAATGCAGGCGTCCGGCGCAGCGGTTCCGCCGCCCATTGATGCCGCCAATCCTGCCAACCCGGCTGTCAGCCCCAACAGCGTGACCAACCCCAACAACGCCGCCAACCCGGCGATGCAGGCCCAAGTGGTGCCGAACGCTGCGGCGCCTGATGTCGCGGGCAAGGCACCCAACGAAATCGCCCCCGAAGACGCCTTGCCGGTTGATGGGGCGGCGGTCACCAGCGCAACGCCCGATCAAGCGCTGATCGTTCCGACTGAGCCGGTGGTCGATGAAGACAACCGCAGCGCCCTCGACAAGATCCTCGCCAGTCCGATGCTCATGGGCCTGATCGGTGGCGGCGCGCTGTTGGTGTTGCTGCTGCTTCTGTTGCTGCTGGCGCGCCGACGCAACGCGCTGATCGAAGCCGAACGGCATCGCCAGATGGCACGCGCCTTGTCCGAAGAGTCGGACTTCGCGTCCGACATGGACATGCCTGCCAGCAGCTTCGAAGGCCTGGAGGCGCCGGCGCCCCACGCAAAGACGCCGCCGGCGCCGACCGTCGCCGAGCCGGTCCGCGAACATCCGGCTGACGCGCTCGTTCAGGCTGAAATCCACATTGCATACGGCCGCACCAATCAGGCGGTCGCCGTTCTCGAAGAAGCCATCAAACATGAGCCGCAGCGCAGTGATCTGCGCCTCAAGCTGATGGAAGTCTATGCCGAGCAGGACAACAAATCCGGCTTTGTCGCGCAGGAGCGGCAACTGATCGCCACGGGAAAGAACCACGCTGAAGTCGAAGAACTGAAATCCCGCTATCCGTCCATGGCCGCTGCGGCTGTGGCAGCAGCAGGGGTGGCAGCAGCAGCGGCTTTGGCAGCGGAAATGGACGCGAAGTACGTTGAAGAGCTGCTCCATGACGAGCCCGAAGTCACCGCGCAGCCTGCCCCGGTTGCAGAAACGGTGACCGAAGTGCCGCTGGATGAAGAGTTCGACAACGCCTTTGACCTGAGCCTGGATGATCTGGACAGCGAATCGCCTGCTGCTGCGCCGAACCGCGCTGCGGCACAGGACAACGCTGCCCTTGACGATCTGGACCTGGACGCGCCGTTTGCCGGATCGGCTTCCGATGACCTGGACTTCGACGCGATCCTGCGCGAGCAGCAGGCGACATCCGGTCCCGCCAAGCCAGCGGATCTGGACGATTTTGACCTCAATCTGGCGGAAGATCAGCCAGCGTTGAAAGCCGAAGACGATTACTTGCTGGGGATGGAGGACGATCTGCATGATCTGCCCCCGTTCGAACAGCCTGCATCGTTCGGCGCCGCCGAGCCTGGGCTGGAAGACGACATCGAGTTGCCTGCCGATTTCGACCTCTCACTGGCTGACGAGATGGAAACCGATCAGGCCTCTGAGGCGTTCGCGTCCGAGATCGACGACGTCAACGCCGAGCTGGACCGTCTTTCCCAGAGCCTGGAGCAGCCGCCGATCGCCAAGCCGTTCGACACGGCGTTGGACAAGCCGGTGGAAGCATCGCCTCGTTTCACCGAAGACGACGCGCTGCTGGCGGACGACGAGCCGGAATTCGACTTCCTTTCCGGTACCGATGAAGCGGCCACCAAGTTGGACTTGGCCCGCGCCTACATCGAGATGGGTGACGCCGATGGTGCTCGCGACATCCTCGATGAAGTGTTGGCCGAAGGTGACGATGGCCAGAAGACCGAAGCGCGGGACATGCTGTCGCGCCTAGTCTGATCGGATTGATCGCTGCAAAAAACGACCGCTTCGGCGGTCGTTTGCGTTTCCGGTCCGGGCCTTTCGGCTTCTCCGCCGCACCGGGTGAACCGTTGGCCACTGGCGATGGCGTCTTTTTTTTCGATCCGTATAATGGCCGCCCTTGCGCACATCGACAGGCTTTAAGCTCTTGGCAACTACAGACACCGAGGCAGAAACAGCGGCAGCCGAACTGGCCGCCGAAGGTTTTTCCAGAATCGCGCTGGGCGTGGAATACAAAGGCTCGCGCTACAGCGGCTGGCAGCGCCAGTTGACCGGCGTGCTGACCGTCCAGGAAACGCTGGAAAATGCCCTGTCGAAAGTGGCGGATTCGCCGGTGTCGCTGATGTGTGCCGGGCGCACCGATGCGGGTGTCCACGCGTGCGGTCAGGTGGTGCATTTCGACACCCGGGCCGAGCGCAGCATGAAAGCCTGGACCATGGGCGCCAATATCAATCTGCCCCACGACATCAGCGTGACCTGGGCCAAGGTCATGCCCGCGCACTTTCACGCGCGCTTCAAGGCCATCGCCCGGCGCTATCGCTATGTGATCTACAACGATCAGATCCGCCCGGCCCACCTGGGCCACGAAATCACTTGGAACCATCGCCCGCTGGATGCCCAGCGAATGGCGCTGGCCGCCGAGCATCTGGTCGGCACCCACGATTTCAGTGCGTTCCGTGCCGGTCAATGCCAGGCCAAATCGCCGATCAAGCAGCTTCACCACCTGCGCGTCACCCGCCACGGCAAGATGATCGTCATCGATGTCCGCGCCAATGCCTTCCTCCATCATATGGTGCGCAATATTGCCGGCGTGCTGATGACCATCGGGGCAGGGGAGCGGCCGATCGAGTGGGCGCGCGAGGTGCTGGAGAGTCGGGTACGACGCACGGGCGGTGTGACGGCTCATCCTTTCGGCCTGTATCTGGTTCAGGTGGAATATCGCGACGAGTTCCCATTACCGGATCGCTACATCGGGCCGCATTTTCTCACTGGCTTCACGGAACTGGACGGCTGACGCAGGTGACTGCATTTGCTACCATCCGTGACTTTCGCAAGGCTTGAGGTCTCCACTACATGTCAGCCGTTCGCAGCAAGATCTGCGGGATTACCTGCATAGAAGATGCGTTGGCCGCCGTCGACGCGGGAGCCGACGCCATCGGGCTGGTGTTCTACCCCAAGAGCCCGCGCTTCGTGACGATTGAGCAGGCCCAGGCGATCGTCGCTGCGCTGCCGCCCTTCGTCAGCACCGTCGGCCTGTTCGTGAATGCCGAGCGCGCTGACTTGAAAGCGCTGCTAGACGTCGTTCCCCTCGACCTGATTCAGTTTCACGGCGATGAAACCCCGGAACAATGCGAGGGCTATAACCGCCCGTACATCAAGGCGCTGCGCGTCCAGGCCGGCGACGACATTGCGGCCAGCTGCGACGCCTACGCCAACGCTTGCGGCATCCTGCTCGACACTTATGTCGCCGGTATTCCGGGCGGAACGGGTGAAACCTTCGATTGGGCGCTGATTCCAAAACACCTGAGCAAGCCGGTGATTCTCGCCGGCGGCCTGACCTCGGCCAACGTTTCTAAGGCTATCGCGCAGGTGCATCCCTACGCGGTTGACGTGAGCGGCGGTGTGGAGAAATCCAAAGGCCTGAAGGATCACGACAAGATCCGTGCGTTCATGAGTGCAGTACACGGCGCCTAGGGCGTTTGTCCAGCGACGTCGTTGTCTGGAAGGTCTCGAAGGCCTCGACGTGGCCTGGACGTGGCCAAGGATGTGACGGGGGACCAACGGTGGCCGTCCACTAGCCTGCCATCCGCTGATGCGCGTGGCCGAATTGATTGAGCGAAGACGTCTTGCGTCTCGTGATGGAAGTTGAGAGTGGTGTTCGTGAGTGTTGTCTCGGCAGGTCAGGCCTCGCGCCGATCGTTGTACAACATTTCACGACACCGTACATGACATTGGTTTAAGGGCATGCGCATGGCACCGATTGCCATAGCGTTCGAGCCATCGGTACTGGAGAAAGAAAGCATGAGCAACTGGTTGGTAGACAAACTGATCCCTTCGATCATGCGTTCCGAGGTCAAGAAGAGCTCGGTGCCCGAAGGTCTGTGGCACAAGTGCCCGTCCTGCGAAGCGGTGCTGTATCGCCCTGAGCTGGAAAAGACCCTGGACGTCTGCCCGAAGTGCAACCACCACATGCGCATCGGCGCCCGTGCCCGTCTGAATATCTTCCTGGACGCCGAAGGCCGTCAGGAGATCGGCGTTGATCTGGAGCCGGTGGACCGTCTGAAATTCCGCGACGGCAAGAAGTACAAGGATCGCCTGGTCGCCGCGCAGAAGCAGACCGGTGAAAAGGACGCGCTGATTTCCATGAGCGGCACCCTGCTGGGCATGCCGGTGGTGTGCAGCGCATTCGAGTTCTCCTTCATGGGCGGCTCGATGGGTGCGGTCGTGGGTGAGCGCTTCGTGCAAGCCGCCAACTACGCGCTGGAAAACCGCTGCCCGATGATCTGCTTCGCGGCATCCGGCGGTGCGCGCATGCAGGAAGCGCTGATCTCGCTGATGCAGATGGCCAAGACCTCGGCCGTCCTGGCGCGTCTTCGTGAAGAAGGCCTGCCGTTCATCTCCGTGCTGACCGACCCGGTCTACGGCGGCGTTTCCGCCAGTCTCGCGATGCTGGGCGACATCATTGTCGCCGAGCCCAAGGCGCTGATCGGCTTCGCCGGCCCTCGCGTGATCGAGCAGACCGTGCGCGAGAAGCTGCCGGAAGGCTTCCAGCGCAGCGAATTCCTGCTCGACCACGGCGCCATCGACATGATCATCCACCGTCAGGAACTGCGTCAGCGTCTGGGTAACGTGCTGGCGCAGATGATGGGGCTGCCGACGCCGAAATTCGTGGCGCCGAAACTTGAGCCGATCGTTGTGCCGCCTGCTCCGGCGAACATATGACCGCACGCTCTTTGAGCGACTGGCTCAGCTATCTGGAACAGTTGCACCCGTCGGCCATCGACATGGGGCTGGAACGTTCGCAGCAAGTGGCGACGCAGATGGGCCTGACCCGGCCGGCGCCGAAGGTGATCACCGTCACCGGCACCAACGGCAAGGGCTCGACCTGCGCATTCGTTGCCTCTTTGTTGCAGGCCCAGGGCCTGAAGGTCGGCGTCTACAGCTCGCCGCACCTGCTGCGCTACAACGAGCGTGTGCAGGTGCAAGGCGCTGAAGCCACCGACGCCGAGCTGTGCGCGGCGTTCGACGTGGTTGAGCGCGGCCGTGGCGACGTCTCCCTGACTTACTTCGAAATGGGCACGCTGGCGGCGTTCTGGCTGTTCGAGCAGGCCGGGCTGGATGCGGTGGTGCTGGAAGTGGGTCTTGGCGGGCGGCTTGATACGGTCAACCTGGTCGACGCCGACATGGCGCTGGTCACCAGCATTGGCGTCGATCACGCCGAATGGCTGGGCAATACCCGCGAAACCGTGGCATTCGAGAAGGCCGGGATATTCCGTGAGGGACGCCCCGCGCTGTGCGGCGATCTTGATCCACCGCAGCCGCTGCTCGACAAGGCGCACGCACTGAATTGCCCGCTGTCGCTGCGCGGTCGCGATTTCGATCTGCAGATCGACGCGAAGGGGTGGGACTGGTCGGGCACCGACGCGACCGGCCGGAAGGTCGAACTGCACGCGCTGCCGTTGCTCGACCTGCCCATGCAGAACGCGGCCCTGGCGTTGCAGGCTTACCTGCTGCTGGATTTGCCGTGGGATGAGGCGACCCTTCGCGATGCGCTCGTCAATACGCGCGTGACCGGTCGCCTTGATCGTCGCAGCATCGACTGGCAGGGCAAATCGTTGAGCCTTCTGCTGGATGTCGGGCATAACCCCCATGCGGCAACGTTTCTCGCCCAGCGCCTGAATCAGCGACCGGTGGCGGGCAAGCGTCTGGCGGTGTTCGGTCTGCTCAGTGACAAGGACCTGCCAGGCGTTCTGGCGGAATTGAGCGAAACGTTCAGCAGCTGGGCAGTCGCACCGCTGCCAACGCCGCGCAGTCGTCCGGCGCAAGAGATCGAACAGGCGTTGCAGAACCTTGGCGCTCGCGTGACGTCTCACCCGAGTATCGCGCTGGCACTTGAAGCTCAGTGCGCCCACGCGACAGCCGACGACGAGATTGTTCTGTTCGGGTCTTTTTACTGCGTAGCCGAGGCCCTGGAATGGCTTGCTGGCGCGTCACGGAGGAAGTGACACATGGCTTTGCTGGATAAAGCGTACAAACAGCGCATGGTTGGGGCGTTGGTGCTGATTGCCATCGCGGTGATTTTTCTGCCGATGCTGTTTTCGCGTCAAGACGAAGCCCGCCGTGTGCAGGTCGATGCGCCTGCCGCTCCGCAAGCGCCAGCCACCTCGCAGCTCAAGGTCGAGCCCGTCAGTGTGCCTGAACAGCAGCCATTACCGCAGGAACCGGTGCCGACCGATGATGAACTGACGCAGCCTGCTCAGCCCATTCAACAGCGCACCAGTCAGCAGCCGCCTGCCATGCCCATTGCGCCTGCGCCTGCGCCTTCCAAGCCTGTGGCTGCCGCACCGAAACCCGTTCAAGCCGCGCCCGCGAAACCTGCTCCGGCGCCGACACCGACACCGGCACCGGCTCAAGCGCCAGCGCCAGTTGCATCGGCGGCTGACACCAGCCGGGTCGATGCCAATGGTCTGTCGGTCACGTGGGCGGTGCAACTGGCGAGCCTGTCCAACCGCGCCAATGCCGACAATCTGCAGAAGACGCTGCGCACTCAGGGCTACAACGCGTACATCCGCACCTCCGATGGCGTCAACCGCGTCTTCGTCGGCCCGGTGATCGAACGTGTCGAGGCTGATCGCCTGCGTGACACGCTGGAAAAGCAGCAGAAGATCAAAGGCATCGTCGTGCGTTTCCAGCCGGAGCGTAAGTAAGTCCTGTTCGTCTGCCACAACGCTTTCCTCAGTAGGACCGGTTTCAGCCGGGAAGGGGCCGGATCAGCCACCCTCGATTTTGCAGTGTGGCAGCGGACGTCTTCCCGGCTAAAGCCGGTCCTACTGAAGTACGCGGTGCCTCGGTAGGACCGGCTTCAGCCGGGAAGGGGCCGGATCAGCTACCCTCTATTTGCAGCGTGGCAGCTGACGTCTTCATGGCTAAAGCCGGTCCTGCGGAATGTACGCGGTGCTTGGTGGGACCGCTTCAGCCGGGAAGGGGCCGGATCAGCCACCCTCTATTTCGGGTTTAACTCACCCCGACCTTAAACAAAGTCCAATAGTTCGCCTTAATTGGCCTTCATCCGCAATCGCTGCTTACCGGCAGGCGAGTGCTCTGCTAAAATCCGCCGCCTTATCAGTCTGTAGGCTGCGACGTGTCATTTACTCCGGTTGACTGGGCGATCATTGCAATTGTCGCCATCTCCGCTTTGATCAGTCTCAAGCGCGGCTTCGTCAAAGAAGCACTGTCCTTGCTGACGTGGATCATCGCAGGTGCCGTCGCCTGGATGTTTGGCGGATCGCTGGCCCAGTATCTGGTCAACTACATCGAAGCACCTTCGGCGCGCGTGATTGCGGGCTGCACCATTCTTTTCGTCGCCACCCTGCTGGTCGGCGCCATGGTCAACTTTCTGATTGGAGAACTGATTCGCGTCACCGGGCTGTCCGGGACCGATCGTTTTCTGGGCATGGTCTTCGGCGCGGCGCGCGGAGCCTTGCTGGTTGTCGTCGCGGTCGGGCTGTTGAGCCTGGGCCCGGTGCAACAGGATCAATGGTGGCAGCAGTCAAGGCTGCTCCCGCAATTTGTCATGGTCGCTGACTGGTCGAAAAACCTGATTCTCGGGATGTCCAGCAAGTGGCTAGCCAGCGGAGTCAGCGTACCTGTTGACATCCCGTTCAAGGATCACCTCCTGCCGCCTACAACGCCGCCGGAAGTGTTCGGTAAATCCAGTTCCACTAAGTAGGGGTTGTGTCGCATGTGTGGCATCGTCGGTATCGTCGGCAAGTCGAACGTCAATCAGGCGCTTTATGACGCGCTCACCGTCCTCCAGCACCGCGGCCAGGACGCTGCCGGTATCGTGACCAGCCATGACGGCCGGTTGTTTCTACGCAAGGACAACGGTCTGGTGCGTGACGTGTTCCACCAACGCCATATGCAGCGTCTGGTCGGGCACATGGGCATTGGTCACGTACGTTATCCAACGGCGGGCAGCTCGACGTCAGCCGAAGCCCAGCCGTTCTACGTCAACTCGCCTTACGGCATTACGCTGGCGCACAACGGCAACCTGACCAACGTCGAGCAACTGGCCAAGGAGATTTACGAGTCCGACCTGCGCCACGTCAACACCAACTCCGACTCTGAAGTCCTGCTCAACGTGTTCGCCCACGAGCTGGCGGTGCGCGGCAAGTTGCAGCCGACCGAAGAAGACATTTTCGCTGCCGTTGCCGACGTTCATAAGCGCTGCCGTGGCGGTTACGCGGTCGTGGCGATGATCACCGGTTATGGCATCGTCGGTTTCCGCGACCCGGACGCCATCCGCCCGATCGTCTTCGGTCAGCGTCACACCGACGAAGGCGTCGAGTACATGATCGCGTCCGAGAGCGTTTCGCTGGACGTGCTCGGTTTCACCCTGATTCGTGACCTCGCCCCGGGCGAAGCGGTGTACATCACCGAAGACGGCAAGCTGCACACCCGTCAGTGCGCCACCAACCCGAAATACGCCCCGTGCATCTTCGAACACGTCTACCTGGCGCGTCCGGACTCGATCATCGACGGCATCTCGGTCTACAAGGCGCGCCTGCGCATGGGCGAGAAGCTGGCCGACAAGATCCTGCGCGAGCGCCCTGATCACGACATCGATGTGGTCATCCCGATCCCGGACACCAGCCGTACCGCAGCGCTGGAGCTGGCGAACCACCTGGGCGTGAAATTCCGCGAAGGCTTCGTCAAGAACCGCTACATCGGCCGCACCTTCATCATGCCGGGCCAGGCCGCGCGGAAAAAATCCGTGCGCCAGAAGCTCAATGCGATCGAGCTGGAATTCCGTGGCAAGAACGTGATGCTGGTGGACGACTCCATCGTTCGCGGCACCACGTGCAAGCAGATCATCCAGATGGCCCGTGAAGCCGGCGCCAAGAACGTGTATTTCTGTTCCGCGGCCCCGGCCGTGCGCTTCCCCAACGTCTACGGCATCGACATGCCGAGTGCCCATGAGCTGATCGCTCACAACCGTTCCACCCAGGACGTGGCCGACCTCATCGGTGCCGACTGGCTGGTCTATCAGGAGTTGAATGACCTGATCGAGGCGGTGAGTGGCAGCAAAAAGATCAAGATCGACAATTTCGACTGCTCGGTCTTCGACGGCAAGTACGTGACCGGTGACATCGACGAGCATTACCTGAACAAGATCGAGCAGGCGCGCAACGACGCCTCCAAGGTCAAGACTCAGGCGGTGAGCGCGATCATCGATCTGTACAACAACTAATCCAGACAAGGAGCAGGCGGCATGACTCAGGAATGGGACGCCGGTCGACTGGATAGCGATCTCGAGGGTGTCGGTTTTGACACCCTCGCGGTTCGTGCCGGTCAGCACCGCACGCCGGAACGCGAGCACAGCGATCCACTGTTTTTCACGTCCAGCTATGTGTTCCGCACGGCAGCCGAGGCGGCCGCGACCTTCGCCGGAGAGATCCCCGGCAACGTCTATTCGCGCTACACCAACCCGACCGTTGCTTCGTTCGAAGAACGCATGGCCGCGCTGGAAGGCGGCGAGCAGGCGGTGGCGACGTCCACCGGGATGTCAGCGATTCTCGCTACGGTGATGAGCTTTTGCAGCGCAGGCGACCATGTGCTGGTATCGAAAAGCGTGTTCGGTTCGACCATCAGCTTGTTTGAAAAGTATTTCAAGCGCTTCGGGGTCGAGGTTGATTACGTCCCCCTCGCCGAATTGTCCGGCTGGGACGCGGCGATCAAGCCGAATACCAAAATGTTGTTTGTTGAATCGCCTTCCAACCCGTTGGCGGAGCTGGTCGACATCAATGCACTGGCGGAAATTGCCCACGCCAAGGGCACGCTGCTGGTAGTCGATAACTGCTTCTGCACACCGGCCCTGCAGCAGCCGCTGCGCATGGGTGCTGACGTGGTCGTGCACTCGGCGACCAAGTTCATTGACGGTCAAGGGCGCGCCATGGGTGGCGTGGTGGTCGGTCGCAGCGAGCTGATGAAAGAGGTCGTCGGGTTCCTGCGCACTGCGGGGCCGAGCCTGAGCCCGTTCAATGCCTGGCTGTTCCTCAAGGGGCTCGAAACCCTGAACATCCGCATGCGTGCCCATTGCCAGAGCGCCCTTGAACTGGCGCAGTGGCTCGAACAGCAGAAGGGCATCGAGAAGGTGCATTACTCCGGCCTTGAGAGTCACGCGCAGCATGCGCTGGCCAAGCGTCAACAGAAGGCGTTCGGCGCGGTGGTGAGCTTTGAGGTGAAGGGTGGCAAGGACGGCGCATGGCGTTTCATCGATGCCACGCGGTTGATCTCGATCACCGCGAACCTGGGCGATACCAAGACCACCATCACCCATCCGAGCACAACGTCTCATGGTCGGCTGTCGCCGCAGGAACGTGAGGCGGCCGGCATTCGTGACAGCCTGATCCGCGTCGCGGTAGGGCTGGAAGACGTCGCCGACCTGCAGGCGGATCTTGCGCGCGGTCTGGCTGCGTTGTAAGCCGGGTGTCTGAACACGAAAGCGAGCCTCGGGGCTCGCTTTTTTGTTCCTGATGTGCAGCTTCGTGCTTCCTGCGAAAAATGGCTCTTTTTAAAAAAACTTCAAGCAGGCTATTGACTTAGGTTCGTCACCTGCGTAAATTTCGCGGCCTCAGCGAAGCAAGGGTGATTAGCTCAGCCGGGAGAGCATCTGCCTTACAAGCAGAGGGTCGGCGGTTCGATCCCGTCATCACCCACCATCGTTGAGTGTTTCACAGCAGCATCAGACGCTGAAGGATACTGAGATTCAGCAGGACGAAAGTCCACGCAATGCGCAGCGGTAGTTCAGTCGGTTAGAATACCGGCCTGTCACGCCGGGGGTCGCGGGTTCGAGTCCCGTCCGCTGCGCCATATTTTCCGAATCGGGTTTTCCCGGTTTGAGATTGAAAGCCAAGGTTTTCAGTCAGTGTTTTACGAAGCAGGCCCAAGGGTCGGTTTCAACAGCGTTAAGCAGATGAAAGTCTGTGCGACAAGCAGCGGTAGTTCAGTCGGTTAGAATACCGGCCTGTCACGCCGGGGGTCGCGGGTTCGAGTCCCGTCCGCTGCGCCATACATAGCTTCGAGGCCCTTGAACTCCTTGAAGCAACAGAGAAAGCGATCCCAGGATCGCTTTTTTTGTGCCTGCGATTTGGTGAAAGCTTCGCCTGTCGCGCTGGATGCTGCAGAGCTCGGCGATAAATGCCATGATCGCCGGCTGTTAACGCGGCGCTGTGCGGTGCCTGATTTCGAATTTGGAGAGCTGGACCATGGGCATGAACCAAACCATCACTGTCATCCCGCCGGGCGTACCGCTGACCGGCCATGTGTCGCCGCCCGGCTCGAAGTCCATCACCAACCGCGCGCTGCTCCTGGCTGCCCTTGCCAAGGGCACCAGCCACTTGCGCGGCGCGCTAAAAAGCGACGACACCCGGCACATGTCCAATGCCCTGCGGCAGATGGGCGTGACCATCGACGAGCCAGACGACACCAGTTTCGTCGTCACCAGCAGCGGGCACCTTGAGGCGCCCAAGGACGCGCTGTTCCTCGGCAATGCCGGAACGGCGGTGCGGTTTCTGACAGCGGCGGTCTGCACGGTGAATGGCAGCGTCACGCTGGACGGCGATCACTACATGCAGAAGCGCCCGATCGGCCCGTTGCTGGAGGCATTGCGCAAAGGCGGCCTGAACGCGGAAAGCGCCACCGGTTGCCCACCGGTCGTGGTGCACGGGACGGGTTCGATCACCGCCACACGCTTCGAAATCGACGGCGGACTGTCGAGTCAGTACGTCTCCGCGCTGTTAATGGTGGCGGCCTGTGGTGATGCGCCGATTGAAGTGGCGCTGACCGGCAAGGAAATCGGCGCGCGCGGCTACATCGACCTGACCATCGCCTGCATGCGTGCGTTCGGCGCTGAGGTCGAGGTGCTGGATGACGCGTTGTGGCGCGTTGCGCCGACGGGTTACACCGCCTGCGATTACCAGATCGAGCCCGATGCCTCGGCCGCGACCTATTTGTGGGCCGCCGAAGCGCTGACTGCTGGCAAGATCGACCTCGGCGTGGCGGGGGAGGCGTTCACTCAGCCAGACGCCAAGGCCATGGAAGTGATCGCGCAGTTTCCGAAGATGCCTGCAGTCATCAATGGCTCTCAGATGCAGGACGCGATTCCTACGCTGGCGGTGCTGGCAGCCTTCAACGAGACGCCCGTGCGCTTCGTCGATCTGGCCAACCTGCGGGTCAAGGAATGCGATCGCGTTCAGGCGCTGCACGATGGCCTGAATCAAGTCCGGCCTGGGCTGGCCTCGGTAGAAGGGGATGATTTACTCGTCGCGTCTGATCCGAGTCTGGCGGGCACCAGCAGCAACGCCTTGATCAACACTCACTCCGACCATCGCATTGCCATGTGTTTCGCGCTGGCCGGCTTGAAGGTGACAGGCGTGCGGATTCAGGATCCGGAGTGTGTCGGCAAGACCTACCCCGGCTACTGGCGGGCGCTGGAATTCCTTGGCGTAAAACTGGTGCACGGCGAGGTCTGAGGCGCAGGGCATGCCGGGCCCGGAGCCGTCGACTGATCGACGCCAGGCCAGGCGTGCCGACTTTTCCAACCCTGTTGCGGTCTTATCAGCGCAATCTGCGCTTCCCTGACAGGCCCACGCGTGCAGGCCCCGTGCACAGTTACCCTTTAGATGTATCCACACGGTTGCAAACTCTGCGTTGATCCCATGGCAAGCTTGTTGCAGACTTACCGGCGTTTTCTCCGGTCCACTTTCAGTCGACCAATTGCCCCAGGATGTTTGATGCCTAAATTACTGAGCTTTCGTACCGCATGCTGGGTCATCACCCTGCTGGCTGCCGCAGGCTGCTCGTCGAAGAAACCGACGGTCTATGAGCATGAGAATTTCGACGATGCCGGGACGTTCTCCCGCAACTATCCGGTGTCGGATGCCGCCACCTGCGAAGCGGCCCGACGGGCACTGCTGAGTCAGGGTTACATCATCACCAGCAGCGATCCCAAAGTGATCAGTGGCCATAAAAGCTTCCAGCAGACCGGCGAAACCCACATGGAAATCAGCTTCAATGTGGTGTGTGCGCCGGACGGCAGTGCCGACAACCGGACCACGATGTTCGCCAACGCGCTGCAGGATCGCTATGCGCTGAAGAAGGTCAACAACTCCGCGAGCTTGGGGGTGGGCGTGCTGGGTTCGGTGTCGATGCCGATTGGCTCGACCGACGACTCGATGGTTAAGGTCGCCAGCGAGACCGTGGCGTCGTCCAAGTTCTATGATCGCTTTTTCGCACTGGTGGAAAACTTCCTGCCGCCTGAACTGAAGAAGGCCGCGCACATTGAAGAGAAGCCTAAAACCGACCTGGGCATGCCCGAGCCGGTACCGGGCAAACCGGCGGCGTTGACGGAGCAAAAACCCGCTGCTGAGCCTGCCTCAGCAGCGCCAACTACGGCAGCGCCCGTGGCACCAGCGCCATTGGCGACCCCTGCGACTCCGCCAGCGGCCGCTGCCGAGCAAAGCAGCGAACCGATGCCTGCGCCTGCCGAAGCAGAACCGTTGAAGGCCGAAACAGCGACGCCTGCCGAGGCCGCGCCAGCCACAACGCCCGCGCCAGCAACGACCACCGAACCGAGCGCTGCGCCAGCGGCTGAGTCAACGCCGGCGCAGTGAGCCCTGTAGGCGCGTGGCTTGTCCCGCGATCTGGCCGTGTTTGAAGCGTAGCAGCCGGTCGCATGTCGCCGTCATGATGCAGGTTTAGGGCTCAACCTACCTCGTAGGAGCCGGCTTAATGGCGAATGCGTCGGGCAATCAATTTATGCGGTGGATGATCAACCGCGTTCGCCAGCAAGCCGGATCTTACAGTCAGCTGGCGTCATTCAGATGGCACCGGGCCGCTGGCAACCGCGCAGTGGCATCACCCGAGAAACAGTTTGTACGCCGGGTTCTTGGTTTCATCCCAATACGGGTACCCAATCTCCGCCAACGCCTGGGGCACCAGATGCCGCTCATCCTCCGGCACCACCAGTCCGGCCACCACACGCCCGTCTGCCGCGCCATGGTTGCGGTAGTGGAACATCGAGATATTCCATTTCCCGCCCAGTTTGTTGAGGAAGTTGAACAGCGCACCCGGACGCTCCGGGAATTCAAAGCGCAGCACCACCTCGTCACTGACCCGCTCCGAATGCCCACCCACCATGTGCCGCAGGTGCAGCTTGGCGAGCTCGTTGTCGGTCAGGTCGAGCACCGGAAAGCCCTGCTCCGTCAGGCTCTCGATCAGGGCTTTGCGCGGGTCCGTGTCGGGGTGGGTCTGCACGCCGACGAAGATGTGTGCCTCGCGGTCGGTGTGGTAGCGGTAGTTAAATTCGGTGATCTGCCGTTTGCCGATGGCCTCGCAGAAGGCTTTGAAGCTGCCCGGCTGTTCCGGAATGGTCACGGCAATGATCGCCTCGCGGCCTTCGCCCAGCTCTGCGCGTTCGGCGACGTGGCGCAGGCGGTCGAAATTGACGTTGGCGCCAGAATCGATGGCGACAAACGTCTGCCCGGTGACTTCGTACTGTTCGGTGTACTTCTTGATCCCGGCCACGCCCAGGGCGCCGGATGGCTCGGTGATCGAGCGGGTGTCGTCGTAGATGTCCTTGATCGCCGCGCAGATTTCATCGGTGCTGACGGTGATCACCTCGTCGACGTAGTCCTTGCAGATCTCGAAGGTGTACTGCCCGATCTGCGCTACCGCGACGCCATCGGCAAACAGCCCGACCTGTTGCAATACCACGCGCTCGCCATAGGCCATGGCCTGTTGCAGACAGTTGGAATCGTCCGGCTCGACGCCGATCACCTTGATCTCCGGGCGCAGGTATTTCACGTACGCCGCGATGCCGGCGATCAGCCCGCCGCCACCGACCGGCACGAAGATCGCGTCCAGCGGGCCCTGATGCTGACGCAGGATTTCCATCGCCACGGTGCCTTGCCCGGCAATGGTGTCAGGGTCGTCGTACGGGTGGACGTAGACGTAGCCGTGTTCCTCGACCAGCTTCAGGGAATACGCCAGCGCTTCGGGAAAAGAGTCGCCATGCAGTACGACTTTTCCGCCCCGGGAGCGCACGCCTTCGACCTTGATCTCGGGGGTGGTCTTCGGCATCACGATGGTCGCCGACACGCCCAGCGTCTTCGCCGCCAGCGCCAGGCCTTGGGCATGATTGCCCGCCGAGGCTGTCACCACGCCCCGCGCCAGTTCTTCCGGGCTTAGCTGCGCCAGCTTGTTGTACGCGCCGCGAATCTTGAAGGAGAACACCGGCTGCAAGTCTTCGCGCTTGAGCAGCACGTTATTGCCCAGGCGCTCGGACAGTCGGCGAGCAGCGTGCAGCGGGGTTTCCACGGCAACGTCGTAGACGCGGGAAGTGAGGATCTTTTTGACGTAGTGATTGAGCAGGTCGCCCTGAACGAGGGGATAGGCCGGCAGCTGACTCATCGTGTGGGCCTCGTGGGAAGGCGTGCGATGATCAGGCTGGCGGCGAGGCAGGCGAGGGAGGGGCGGATGATCATGTCTGGCTCCTGAGGTGGTTTTTGGCCCGGGAGACAGAGAGAAAAAACCCGCCTCTAGGGCGGGTTGGGTGCAAACGTCGGCTAACCCGCCATGACTGGAATGGCGGTAATAATTATCTGGCCGACGAAGTGCTTGGGTGCGTTCATGGCGTCGAGACTATTGCGAACACGGGGCGGTCGTCAAGTGTGCCGCCGTCATGAACGCTGCTTTCGCGGAGCAAATCGGCAGCACGGCAAACAGCAGGCAAGGCTCAGCAACGCCGCCCGAATCATTGCCGTCCATACGGCGAGGCTGAATTGCTTGAATGTAGGAGCGCGCTTGCCCGCGAATGGGGAGGGTCAGATGGCGTTGATGTCACTGAAATGACGCTTTCGCGGGCAAGCGCGCTCCTACAAGGACCTCAGTGTCGTCGAGTGTTCAACGGGCCTTCATTTTTTGTTCATGAGGGCACTTTAGGGTGAGGCTTGTAGTCAGTGAATCTGTCGCTGGCTATCGACAGACGGCAGCACGCAGCGACACAAGAACACCATCGATCTCAAGAACCCATCGA
Source organism: Pseudomonas petrae (assembly GCF_021728295.1). Lineage (GTDB taxonomy): Bacteria > Pseudomonadota > Gammaproteobacteria > Pseudomonadales > Pseudomonadaceae > Aquipseudomonas > Aquipseudomonas petrae. The sequence continues at coordinate 17,863 of NZ_JAKJXE010000009.1, read as the reverse complement.
TCACAGGAACCTGCCACGAGGGCGCGAAAAATGGACGAGTACCAAGAAGAACTGCTGGAATACCAGGCGTACGAGATGGACCCGCTGGAACCAGCAGAAGACGCCACCGAGTTGTAAAAAGCGCGCGCCTGCCAGTCAGAGCGACTGGCGCTGGCTGCGACGAAACGCACCGGGCGTCTGTTCGGTCCAGCGTTTGAAGGCCCGCTGAAAGGCTTCGGCCGAAGCAAATCCCAACAAGTAAGCGATTTCGCCAAAGGCCAGTTCGGTGTCCCGGATGTAGGTCATGGCGAGGTCACGCCGGGTGTCATTGAGGATCGCACGAAACTGCGTGCCCTCGTCCGCGAGCTTGCGGCGCAGGGTCCAGGTGGGCAGCTTCAGTCGCGCTGCCACTTCTTCAAGATCCGGTTCCCGCCCCCTGTTCAATAACGGCCCCAGCAATTGGGTGATGCGCTCGCGCAGGCTGCGGGTGCGCGTGAGCTGTTCCAGTTCACGTTCACACACGTGCAGCAGATGCCGCCAGGTACTCGGCACGTGATCGGGGTTGCGCAGGCCAAGCTGATGCTGGTTGAGGCGCAGCTGATTGACGCCCGCTGCGAAACTCACGGGCTGCTCGCAGAGCGCGGCGTATTCAGCGGCGTAGGCGGGGGCATCGAACTCGATCTCCAGACGTTCGGCCAGCAGCGTCTTTCCGCTCAGCGTCGACAGCTGGTGCAGCCAGCCGCTGAGAATCGAATCCACCACGAAGCGGTTGTAGTCGTTGTACGGGCTGATGGAATAGAAACGCAGCCAGGCGCCGTCGCTGTCTTCGTGCAGGCTCGACTGGCCGCGATAATTCGAGCCGTACAGCGCTTCAAAGCGAATAAGTGTGCGTGCCGCTTCACGCACAGTGGGCGCCTGCGCGGCGGTGATGCCGGCCAGACCGGCGTGGCTCAAACGACTGGATTGACCCATCCGCAGCCCCAGCGCAGGCACGCCGGTCAGCTCGATGGCGGTATGGCCCAGGCGCATGTAGCGCGGGATCGACAGCCGGGCGCCTGCCTCACCCAGTCGTGCGGCATCCAGGCCGTATTGCTGCAGCAGCGGTTGCGGGTCCTTGCCTTCGTTGCGAACAGCGTCGGCGAGGCTGTGGACGAAACCCACGGACAGATCGCCCAGACGCACGCGAGGGGAGGTCATCGGTCACAACCACAGATTGATCAGGCGCGCGCCATGACCGGGGCGAACGCCTTTCGGTGCGGCGCTGATGGATTGCTCGGCGATGCTTTGCCCGCCGCGACTGGCGAAACTGTGGCCGGCGCTGCCCTTGTCCCAGAACTGACCGCGCATGAACACGCTGATGCCTGCTTTCGCCGTGCTGGGCGGTGTCAGGGCCAGTCGACGCCAGGCTTCACCCTGGGTGATGGGTTTGGCGCCCAGGTTCAAATGGGCCGCCAGCGCGTCATGCTTGTCGCTGCGCCACGGTTGCGACCAGCCATCCGTGCCGGCGACGTAGGCCGGCACCGCAATCAGCTCGACGCCGCGGGCGTTGAGGCGCGCGTAGTTGTCGGGGTACCAGCTGTCACTGCCGATCAAAGTCGCCAAACGGCCGGCCGGGGTGTCGATCACGTTGAGCGGCGCGTCCTTGCCGGGACGGATGTAGCCCCGCTGGTTCCAGCCCGGGAACAACTGACGCTGGGGCTGTCCCAAGGGCAGGCCGTCGGGGCCGAACACCAGGCTGCTGTTATAGAGCGCGCCACGGCCGATGCGCAGTTCACCGTTTTCCACTTGCGGGCTGGGCAGCACGATCGAGCCGGCCACCAGCGTCACGCCGAATTCCTTCGCCAGCCCGCCAAACACGTTTTGATAATCCTGCGCCATGCTCAGCGCCTTCATGCGCAGGCGTGCGTCCTCGAAGCGGCTGCTGCCCCGCGCGTGAATCACCGCGTCGATAAACAGCAGCGGGTTGCTGAACGCCAGCCAGTTCATGGCCTCTTCAAGGGTGGTGGCCTGGTAGAACTGGGCTTTTTCGTCCACTGCCAACAACCAAGTGCCGATGTGCTCGGGCAGCACCACGATGGTTTTATCGTTGAGCAGCCCTTGGTCGCGGGCCTGCACCAGATAAGACGCGAGCTTGCGGTGCAAGCGTTTGACGCTCGAATAATCGGAAGGGAACAGTTCGGGCTGAATGCCCAGCAGGTTGCCGCGTTCGCCGGGTTGCCCGTCGTTGATCACCAACTGAATGCGCAGGTCCGTCAGGTAATGCCCGACATGACGCTTGCCCGTCCACAGCCCGTAGCTGACGAGAAGAATCACCAGCACTGCCGCGGTAAGTGAGCCGAGAACTTTGCGCATGAAGAAAGGAGAACTGCCTCTGAAGAAAGCGCGCACGGCGCCATGACGTTGCGGGAAGGCTACGGCAAAACGGCGACGCGGAGAAGGTTTGGCGCGCCGCCAGGTCGTGAATGATCCGGTCGCACGCACGGCGGTCACGCGCACTCCCTTACCCAATGGGGCGGATAACTGCATACGCCTCGTCATAGATGCACAATTTGATCATTAATTTGTCACTTCGAGTCATTGAGCATGACCGGGCGGCTGTTTACTGTTTGCGCCATGTACAAGGCGCTGGTCCATGGCCCTGACTGATTCGACGGGCGCCACAGAGCGCCCGCGCCCCGTGATGATGCTCGATGGAGTTTTTATGGCCGCCCCTCACTACCCGCATTTGCTCGCTCCGCTGGACCTGGGTTTCACCACATTGCGCAACCGCACCCTGATGGGCTCGATGCACACCGGGCTCGAAGAGAAGCCGGGCGGGTTCGAGCGCATGGCGGTGTATTTCGCCGAGCGCGCGCAGGGCGGGGTCGGCTTGATGGTCACCGGCGGTATCGCACCGAACGCCGAAGGCGGGGTGTATTCCGGCGCGGCCAAGCTGTCGACGCCGGAAGAGGCGGCCAACCATCGCGTCGTCACCAAAGCCGTGCACGAGGCCGGCGGCAAGATCTGCATGCAGATTCTCCACGCCGGCCGCTACGCCTACAGCCCCAAGCAAGTGGCACCGAGCGCGATCCAGGCGCCGATCAACCCCTTCAAGCCCAAAGAGCTGGACGAAGAGGGCATCGAGAAGCAGATTCAGGATTTCGTCACCTGCGCGACCCTGGCGCAGACCGCCGAGTACGACGGCGTCGAGATCATGGGCTCCGAAGGCTATTTCATTAACCAGTTTCTCGTCGCCCACACCAACCATCGCACCGACCGTTGGGGCGGCAGCTACGAAAACCGCATGCGCCTGCCGGTGGAGATCGTGCGCCGCGTGCGTGAAGCCGTCGGCCCGAATTTCATCATCATCTATCGCCTGTCGATGCTCGACCTCATCGAGGGCGGCAGCACCTGGGAAGAAGTGGTGCAACTGGCCCAGGCCATCGAGCGTTCGGGCGCCACCTTGATCAACACCGGCATCGGCTGGCACGAAGCGCGGATTCCGACCATCGCCACCAAGGTACCGCGCGCTGCGTTCGCTAAAGTCACCGCGAAAATGCGCGGCTCGGTGTCGATCCCGCTGATCACCACCAACCGCATCAACACCCCCGAGGTCGCCGAGCAGGTGCTGGCCGAAGGCGACGCCGACATGGTCTCCATGGCGCGCCCGTTTCTCGCCGACCCCGAATTCGTCAACAAGGCCGCGGCCGGCCGCAGCGACGAGATCAACACCTGCATCGGCTGCAACCAGGCGTGTCTGGATCACACCTTCGGCGGCAAGCTCACCAGCTGCCTGGTCAACCCCCGCGCCTGTCATGAAACCGAGCTCAATTACCTGCCGGTCACTCAGGTCCGCAAAATCGCCGTCATCGGTGCCGGTCCTGCGGGCCTCGCTGCCGCCACCGTCGCGGCTCAGCGCGGGCATGAAGTGACGTTGTTCGACTCGGCCAGCGAAATCGGTGGGCAGTTCAACATCGCCAAGCGCATTCCGGGCAAGGAGGAGTTCTTCGAGACCCTGCGCTACTTCGGCCGGAAGCTGCAAACCACCGGCGTCGACCTGCGCCTGAACACCCGCGTCACGGTCGATGACCTGCTCGGCAAAGGCTATGACGAAGTGATTCTCGCCACCGGTATCGCGCCACGAACGCCCGCCATCCCCGGCGTCGACAACCCCAAAGTGCTGAGTTACCTCGACGTGATCCTCGGCCGCAAACCGGTTGGCAAGTCCGTGGCCGTGATTGGCGCGGGCGGCATCGGCTTTGACGTGTCGGAATACCTTGTGCATCAGGGCGTCTACACCAGCCTGGATCGCGATGCGTTCTGGGACGAGTGGGGCATCGACACGCATCTGGCGGCGCGAGGCGGTGTCGCCGGGATCAAGCCTCATCCTCATGCGCCAGCGCGTCAGGTGTTCCTGCTGCAGCGCAAGGCCACCAAGGTCGGCGACGGCCTCGGCAAAACCACCGGCTGGATTCATCGCACGGGGCTTAAGAACAAACAGGTGCAGATGCTCAACAGCGTGGAATATTTGAAGATCGACGATGCCGGTTTGCACATTCGGATCGGCGCGGACGGCGAGGAGAAACTGCTGCCCGTGGACAACGTGGTGATCTGCGCCGGGCAGGATCCGCTGCGTGAACTGTATGACGGGTTACAGGCGGCGGGGCAGAGCGTGCATTTGATTGGCGGGGCGGATGTGGCGACTGAACTGGATGCCAAGCGGGCGATTGATCAGGGGTCGCGGTTGGCGGCGGGGTTGTGAGGGAGTTGGTTTCTGGCGGGTGGGGTTGACGGGGTTGGATCGCGTCCCGCCAGGGCTGTGGTGACTCTGGCGGTTGGGGGCGGTTACCAGCTGCCGTAGGGGATTCCGTGCTGGTCAATCCAGGCTTGGGCTGCTGGGTTCGGGGTTCGGTAAAACAGCCCTTTTCCGTCTTGGTTGGGGCCCAGCGGCTCGATTTTCGCCTGGTAACGGCCGACTTCTTTAAAGCCCAGGCACGATCCGCCTAACCACACTTTTACAATTCCCCCTGGCGCCATTCCTAAGGTGATGGTGTCGCGAAAGTCTTCTTTCCACTCGCCAGCCCAGAGGCAAAATCCTTTCTCTGGTTTGATCATCTCATCACGGACCCACTGCGGTATCCGAATGCTGATTTTGTAAGCTTGAGGCCCCACTAGTGACTGCTAGCGCAGAAGGAGTTGGTCTGGTAAGTCGACGTTGTTGATAGGTTTTCCGCCAGATGTGCCCTTGTGCCAACCCTCGGGCTTACGCGTGTAACCGGCGACCCCATCATGCACATTGAAGAAAACGTATCCTCGCTGATCGAGCACGTCGACTCTTTCCACCCACACCTCCATATGCCTGGGCGCGGCGAACCCTATGTACCACGCCGGATAAGGCAGCTTGACGGGCGGGGGTACTGACCCTCCCGTTGCACAGGAACTCAAGCTGATCAGCAATCCGACCGCAAAGACCAGACGCCTCATTCGGGAAACCCAGTCTGCAACTGGAAGCCTTGAACAAAGCCGCAAATGCGCTAGCCGTCGCGTGTCGTGATGCTCCTTGTTAGCACTCATAGCCGAATCACCAACTGCCATAGGGAATGCCGTGTTGTTCTACGTAGGCTTTGTTCTCAGGCTCGAGTGGGATGTACTTGCCCTTGCTTGCGCCACGGTAGGGACCGAGCGGCTCGAGATTGGCTTGGTAACGACCGACTTCCTTGAAATCCAAACACGATCCGCCTAGCCACACTTTTACGATTCCGCCGGGCGCCATGCCCAGCGTGATCGTCTCTCGGTAGTCTGTTTTCCATTGCTGATTCCACTGGCACAGAACACGCTCGGGCCTGATCATCTCATCACGGACCCACTGCGGAATCCGTATGCTGATTTTGTAGGCTTGAGGTTCCGCAAGTGACTGCCAGCGCAGAAGGAGTTGGTCCGGCAAGTCGACGTTGTTGATGGGTTTGCCCCCGGATGTGCCCTTATGCCAACCCTCAGGCTTACGCGTGTAGCCGGCGACTCCGGCATGCACATTGAAGAAAACGTATCCTCGCTGATCAAGCACATCGACGCTTTCCACCCACACTTCCATGTGCTTGGGCGCGGCAAAGCCTATGTACCACGCTGGATATGGCAGCTTTACAGGTGGAGGTACTGACCCTCCCGTTGCGCAGGCACTTAGGCTGATGAGCAAGCCCGCTGCGAAGACCAAACGCTTCATTCTGGATACCCCTTTTGCGGGCGGTTGAGATGCACATTCCTAAGATTCAGCAGTGCCGGCTTGCTAAGCAAGAAGGGGCCTCGTGGGGTCCAGTGCGCGGACATGTGGCTGTAACGCGCTCGCAGTAACGCCTCTTGCGCAGGTTCAAGTCTTACGAGCCGGTCCGCCATGACCAACTGCAAGATTCGCTTGGCGATAGGCATGAGCTCGTCGGGCACTGTGAGTTCAGGCCGCCCTTCCAGATCCTTAAACGGGACGCCGTGACGCATCCCCAGTTCACGCATGACACGCAAAGCAATAAGGCTCAGTTCGCCATGCACTGGGCGTTCGAGCAGCACTGTTATCCAGTAGTCCTGCATGGTCTGCTCAGCTTTGCCACGAGGGTTAGTTGCTACAGGCCACGCCTTCACCGCAATGTAGCCCTCGCGGGCCACGCCTGATTCGCGCAGTACGTTGGCGTCCGCCGCTGCACGGGCCCATTCGGCATGGGATTCAACCCTTTGACCGGTGGGAACGCTGGCTTTGCAAGGCCGCGTCATCCATAGCTTTTCTCGCGCTCGTGGGAGATACCCCGCGCCGACATCCGAATGCGCGCCGCACGGGGGGTTAAGACGTTCACTTGTGCAGTGGCGTGATGGGTGCGAAGCCGCAGCAGCGTTACCAACTTCCATAGGGAATGCCGTGCTGGTCGACGTAGGCTTGTGCCGCTGGATTGGGGGCTCTGTAGTACAGCCCTTTATCGTTCAGATAAGGGCCACGGGGCTCGACTTCGGCCTGAAAGCGGCCGACTTCTTTGAAGCCTAGACATGAGCCGCCCACCCATACTTTAACGACCCCGCCTGGTGCCATGCCTAGCGTGATCGTCTCTCGATAGTCTTCCTTCCACTCGGCTGCCCATCGACAAAACGCTCGCTCTGGCCGAATCATCTCTTCGCGTACCCACTGGGGTATTTGTATTTTGATCTTGTAAGCCTGAGGCTCTACCAGTGACTGCCAACGCAGGAAAATCTGGTCGGGTAGATCGACGTTATTTATAGGTTTTCCTCCCGACACCCCTTGGTGCCAGCCCTCGACTTTCCCTGTATAACTCGCGACGCCGCCGTGCACCCTGAAGAAAGCGAGTCCACGCGTATCCAGAACATCGACGGTTTCCACCCAGACTTCCATGTGCTTGGGTGCAGCGAAACCTATGTACCAGACCGGATACGGCAGCTTGGGGGCTGGTGGTAATCTTGGCCCACTCGCGCAGGCGCTGAGATTGATCAGTAAACCAACCGCAAATATCAGATGCCTCATTCGGGGTAACCTTCTTGCGGACGGTTGAGATGCACATTCCTACGATTGAGTGGTGTCGGTTTGCTGAATAGGAAGGGACCCTCAGGGGTCCAGTGCGCGGACAGGTGGATGTAACGCGCTCGGAGTAATTCCTGTTGCGCAGGTTCAAGTCGTACAAGCCGGTCTGTCATTACCTGCTGCAAGATTCGCTTCGAGATTGGCATGAGTTCATCGGGCAACATGAATCGTTTATCCGTATCGGTGATGACGTCGAATGGAACGCCGTGACGTATCCCTAGCTCACGCATGACCCGTAGTGCAATCAGGCTCAGTTCGCCATGCACGGGGCGTTCGAGCAGCACGGTTATCCAGTAGTCGTCCATGACCGACGCGGCTTTGCCGCGAGGGTTAGTTGCTGCGGGCCAGGCTTTCACCGCAACGTAGCCATTTCGGGCCACGCCTGATTCGCGCAATACCTTGGCGTCCGCCTCTGCACGGGCCCAAGCCGAGTGGAACTCGACCCTTTGGCCGGTCGGAACGCTGGCCTTGCAGGGCTGCGTCATCCACAACTTTTCTTGTGCTCGTGGCAGGTAGCCCCCGCCGACATCCGAGTGCGCTCCCGGCAGGCCTATCTGAAGGTGTGTGTGGTGTACGTTCTTGAGAGAAAAGTCGGCTCGATATTCATTGAGGGCATGCAACTGAATGACCTGTCTGGCGCAATCGGGAGGAAGATAAAGATTAACGCCGCGATTGATGTCATCGCCGGGACTGAAGTCGCCGCTCAAAGGGGTCGAGATTGCGGCCACCGTATCGAACAAACCGACCAGGTTTATGCAGGTGTCGGATGCGGGATCGAAGCTTTTTAAAAGGCCGGGTCGGCCACCTTTTAGCAAATCTGCAAATACACCGCGCTGAGGCTTAAGCAGTTCGTTAGTGCAATGACGTGCGGCAGCCGCCCCGCGGCTGAAACCGACGATGTCGAACTCGATGCGTTTAACAATGGCATTGGGGTTAGTTTGAAAAAAACGTTCAAACTGTTTAGCAGCAATTGCGGGCGCCTGTCTTACCCGAGCAACTACCCCAGTCTCTCCCTGCCCGAGAGCTTGCCCAATCAGCACGTCATCTTTGCCACCGCTACGGGTACCAATTCCTTCGATGTATGCCCTGATGTAACCAATCTTCGAATCCTTACTGACAGGCGTCGCAGTGTTATCCGGATACAAGTCATACAAATACGCCACATTACTCGGCGCATTCCCGTAACTGTTATTCGGCGCGCTGTTAAACGCGCTCCCATCAAACTCCCCAAACCCATACTGCTTGCACGTCGCGGCGATGCTCTCCAGCTCCTCACTGCTAAAACTGTTCAAATCCGATTGTCGGCACTGCGCGGTAGCCGCCGCATTGCTCTGATTATTCCCGGTCCCGTCAAAGAACAACCCGATGCGCAGAGTGATCCCTTCAACGATTTCCTCCTCCTCTTCTTCCTCCTCAAGTGGCTCGGGCTGTTTAACCGGCGCGGCATTTTTGATCATGCTCCGCTCGTAGTGAATGTTGCCGCCGCTGCAGCTGGGCCAGAACTCGTGCAGTTCAGGGGGAATATCCAGCAGCGGTGGCAAGGCTGGCATTTCAACCGGCTGTGCCGCTTTGGGTTTGAAATCGAAGTGCGCGGCCTTGATCAGATAGTCGCCAGCGGTGCCGGACTCGATGCGGCATTGCTCGATGGCGAGGTAGCTGCCGCCAGCATTCAAGACGATGCGCTTCTTCGCGGTGATGTGAATTTCGTCTTCGGTGCTGGTGATGTTTATTCCCTGGCGCGCTAGCAATTCCAGACGATCGTTCTGCGCCTGGATGCTCACCGGGCCTTCGTTGGAAATCAGCTTGAGCCCGACCTTGCGCACGAACAGGCTCAGGCCCTGGCCGATACCCATGAAGAGTTTCTTGACCACGCTGATGTCGGCGTGGCCGCCAGCGTTGAGCATCAGGTTGTCTTGGGCGGCCAACTGCAAGTGCTTGCCGCTGGTCAGGGCGATGCCCTGAGGAGCGCTGAGCAGCAGGACCGAGGATTTGAGCGCGTCCAGGTCCTGTTTCAGCAGATCGAATTGCGCCTGCACGTCAGCAGGATCGGCGTGACTGATGGCCGCATCTGCCGAGATTTTTTCCAGCTGTTCCCCGGCTTTCTGCAATCGACCGACTGCGGCATCCATGTCGAGCTGCTGCCCGTGGGCTTTGGCCTGTTCATCCGCACTGATAACCACCCCACGCCCCGCCCGAATAGCGCCCCAGCCGTCCGTGCGCAATTCAAAGCCTTCGCCGCGTTTGAGCTTCTCGTCATCCACCAGATGGCCGAGATTCAGCTGGCTCTTGCCGCTGTGTTCGGTGCTGAGCTTGATGTGTTCCTTGCCGCGATCATCTTCCATGCGCAGCTTGTTGTTGGCGGGGGTGCGCAGCACGTTGCGTTTGTAATCACTGCGCAGCAGCGTCACATGGTCAGGATGTCTACTGTCGTGAAGGGCATGAGCGATGTAGGGCCGATCCGGATCGCCTTGCTCGAAAGCAATGGCCACTTCGGTGCCGCAGATCAGCGGCAAGTGCAGGCCGTGGGTATTGCCGGCATAGGGTCGGGCCAATCTGAGCCACAGACTTTCCTCACCCAGCTTCCAGCTGTCGCGGTCAAACAGAAAGCTGACCTTGTAACGGCCTTCGCTGTCGATGTGGCTATAGGGATCGTTGGCCAGTGAACTGGTGACCCGCGCTGGCAGAGTGCCATCTATCTCAGGCTTGGCCAGCAACGGCGGCCGAAAGCAGACACTCTCGGAATACGGAATCGCTTCAAAGCTCAACTCAAAACTGCGATCCCGCGCCGCACACAACCGTAGCCTTGTGAGCACCGCCCCCGGCTCAAACGCCTGAGGCGCACCACCGGAAATCGCCAGCACCTGCGCCAATCCCAACGAAGCACTGCTGCTAACGCCACTTAAGCGAGTCTGGTCATTCAGGTACCGCTCATGCCGCAACCGCCCATAGAAAAACCCGCTTTCTCCCAACAGATCCTCGTCCTGATCCAGCTTGTCGCCCACTACGCGATACGGCTCCGCATAGTGATACGCCTCGCCATAAGTCGTGGTATCACCCCGCGTCTGATCAACATTTCCATCCAGCCAGGCACTGGCGTCACGGTGGTGATAAGCCCGAAAGTGAAGGTTCTTCTCCACCACTTCATGACTGACTTGCAGCCCCCAAACCCCGTCGGCTCCGCTGCTGCCCAACCCCGACTGAGGCCGATACGGCAAGCTCACTCGCGGCCGAACGTAATGCCGCTGATCGTCATGAAACTCTACGACCGCGATACCCAACCGCTCGTCATTACTAAAGCGATACCAAATCCCCACCTCGGCTAACAGGCGGGAAATAAACGCCAGATCACTTTCGCCGTACTGCATCACCTGCTCGCGCTTCGGATACTCCCGAACCAAAGTGAACAGAAAATCCTGCCCCTCAAAGTCATGCCGACTACGCAAAATACTCTCGACAATCTGCGGCACCGATTGATGCTGATAGATCCGAAACTGCCGCCCACGGGCCAGCAATGCCAAGCGCGGCTGCAAAGTAATCTCGTATCTGGCCTCGTCAGCCGAACCGGAAAGCCGTTTAAAACCCGTCACCACCCCATGCAGCGTTCGCAACGATTTAACCGAAGGCACCGGCAAACCACGAATCGCAACAGGCAACGTATGGGGCGCCGCATGCAGGCTGAACTGCGCTGTCTTGCCCAGCATCCGCTCGGCACCGATGTCCGGCTCAACCGAAGTGAATTCAACGCGATAAAGAAACGGTTGGCTCAGCTGTTCTTCACCTTCAAAGGCTAAAACGTCGAGCGCGACAGGCAGGCCATGAACAACAAGTTTGTGGCGACTGTGATCGAAGAAAGGCGGTAATACGGTGAGCATGAATGAGCGTCCCTGGCAGGAGAAAGCGCCCCTGACCGGTCTGCAGAAAACCGGGTCAACTCGTCCATGAGAAAGGGCTGAAGCGGGCGAAGATGAGGCATTCCTCACCGTCATTCCATAGGGAAAACACGAACCGGACGCTTCCTAACGAAGATCAAGAATCCCCCTACACAGCCCCCAAATCGAGACTCCAGCAAGACGAGTGCTAGACTCCCGCACCGTCCATTGCCCGACCGATTTCATGTTTACTCCCTCATCACCGCTGCCTCCTGCACCGCTGCAACCCCTCCATTTCGATTGGCTCCAGGCAGCCGGTGTGCAGGCGGCGATCCTGCGGCTGGACCTCGTCGATCCGCTGATCACCGGCAATAAATGGTTCAAGCTCAAGCACCATCTGGCGGCGGCTGAACGAGCCGGCGCGCGGGGCGTTATCAGCCTTGGCGGCGCACATTCCAATCACCTTCATGCGCTGGCGGCAGCGGGCAAGCGCTTTGGTTTTGCCACGGTGGGGCTGGTGCGGGGGCATGCGGTCGAGACGCCGACGGTGCTGGATCTGCAGGCGTTCGGCATGGAGTTGCACTGGCTGGGCTACGCCGGTTATCGCGCGCGGCATGACGCTGATTTCTGGGTGCCGTGGCGCGAGCGTTATCCGCATCTGCTTCCGGTGCCTGAGGGTGGCGGCGGCCTCAACGGCGCAGTGGGCTGCGCTGAAATCGTCGAACAGGCGCGCAGCCAGCTCGGCAATCTGCGTTGGGGGGATTACGACGCCTGGTGGCTGGCGTGTGGCACTGGCACAACGCTGGCGGGATTGGTGCTGGCGGAGGCGGGGCAGCATGAGGTGATCGGCGCGATGGCGGTGCCCGAAGGTCATGGGGTCGAGGGCAATGTAGAGGACATTCTTGCGTCCTTCGCGAGCAAGCTCGCTCCCACAGGGGCTGCGTCGTTGTCGAAATCATCGACCGTGGCCCAACGTGATCAACAGCCGCTTAACGCCACTTTGCCTGCCAGCTGTAAACCTCAGGGTTACCGCTTGCTCGACGCCAGCCGTGGCGGCTTTGCTAAGACCGATGCCGCGTTGCTCGATTTCATTGCGCGCCATGGGGCTGAATCCGGTATCCCCCTCGAACCGCTGTACACCGGCAAGGCATTGCTTGCGCTGCATGAAGAGGTGATCTCGGGCCGGATCGCTAACGGAACACGGCTGATTTTCCTGCACACCGGGGGACTGCAGGGCAAACGGACCTTTGAATCTGCGCGGGAATATCGCTGACGCCCAGGCACGCATCCGGGCACTGGCACGAATCCTGCGACCCACACCTCCCGACAGGTCGGTCCTGAGTACGTCGGCGGCATTTCTGGAGTCAGGCGGGCAGGACGCTGTACCGATAATCGGATCTTTCCCACGCGCGCCGAGGTTTCCATGACCACTCCCGTCCTTGAGCAGGTTGATCCTGCCACTCTGAGAAAAGTCATCGTGGCGGCCGCCATCGGCAATTTCGTCGAATGGTTCGATTTCGCGGTGTACGGCTTTCTGGCCACGACCATCGCTGAGCAGTTCTTCCCCAGCGGCGATGCCAGCGCGGCGTTATTGAAAACCTTCGCGGTGTTCGCCGTGGCCTTCGCGTTTCGGCCCCTCGGCGGGGTGTTCTTCGGCATGCTGGGCGACCGCATCGGCCGCAAACGCACGCTGGCGTTTACCATTCTGTTAATGGCCGGGGCCACGACGATCATCGGTCTGCTGCCGACCTACGCGGCAATTGGCGTGATGGCGCCCGTCTTGCTCACTCTCATCCGTTGCGCCCAGGGTTTTTCTGCCGGGGGTGAATACGCAGGGGCGTGCGCTTACTTGATGGAACACGCACCACGCACGCAACGGGCGTGGTACGGCAGCTTCGTGCCGGTGTCGACCTTCTCGGCATTCGCGGCGGCGGCGATCATTGCCTACGCGCTGGAAGCCTCGCTGAGCACCGAGGCCATGGGCAGTTGGGGCTGGCGGCTGCCGTTTCTGATCGCGGCGCCGCTTGGGTTGGTCGGGCTGTACCTGCGCTGGAAACTGGACGAAACCCCGGCGTTTCAGGCGGTGAAACAGGAACACGCGGTTGCCCATTCGCCGCTCAAGGAAACCCTGCGCAACCACGGCGCGGCGATTTGCTGCCTCGGCGCGTTCGTCTCGCTGACAGCGCTGTCGTTCTACATGTTCACCACGTATTTCGCGACGTACTTGCAGGTGGCTGGCGGGCTGAGTCGTGCCACCGCACTGCTGGTGTCGTTGATTGCGCTGTTGTTCGCTGCGGCGATCTGTCCGGTAGCCGGGGCGTTTTCCGACAAGGTCGGGAGACGCAAGACGGTGCTCAGCACCTGTGTCCTGCTGATCGTGGTGGTTTATCCGTCGTTTTTGATGGCCAGTTCCGGTTCGTTTGTGGCGTCGATCGTCGGCGTGATGTTCCTGGCGATTGGCGCTGTCCTCTGTGGTGTGGTGACGGCGGCGCTGTTGTCGGAGACCTTTCCTACGCGTACCCGTTACACCGCTTCGGCGATCACTTACAACATGGCGTACACGATCTTCGGCGGAACGGCGCCGCTGATGGCGACCTGGCTGATCGGCGCGACGGGCAGCAACCTGGCGCCGGCGTTTTACCTGATCGTGATTGCGCTGCTGGCGCTGGCGGGAGGACTGGCATTGCCGGAGACGTCAAAAGTGTCGCTGCATGAGGTCGAAGGTTCGTTGACGGCGCGGGGGAGATTGCAGGCGGCGGTCTGACCTCCGTTCCTGCCGCAAGAAGCCCCACTCACAAATCAGAAACAAAACATGGCAGCGGCGCCCCAAAAAATGGCACATTGGCGACCCCTTGTGCCGCTGACATGTTCTGTAACGAGTCCGATGGCGCATCAACGTTCGATGGATGGACCCGATGGCCGTTCCCAGCCCTGCAACCGTGCCCGCGACCGATACCCAACCCGTTCCCGCTCCGCAATCAAGCCCCTTGGTGATGCGCATCATTGGCGCGGTGGCATTGGCGCACCTGCTCAATGACCTGATTCAGTCGATCCTGCCCTCGATCTACCCCATGCTGAAGGCCTCGTACGGCCTGAGTTTTACCCAGGTCGGGCTGATCACTCTGACGTTTCAGGTCACGGCGTCGTTGCTGCAGCCCTGGGTCGGTTATTACACCGATCGTCATCCCAACCCGTTGGTCCTGCCGGTAGGTTCGTTGTGCATTCTAGGCGGCGTGATGATGCTCGCGACCGTGGGCAGTTTTCCGCTGATCTTGCTCGCCGCAGGGTTGATCGGCATCGGCTCGTCGACCTTTCACCCCGAAGCCTCGCGCATCGCCCGGCTGGCTTCAGGCGGCCGCTTTGGTCTGGCGCAATCGAGCTTTCAGGTGGGCGGCAACAGCGGTTCCGCCATTGGGCCACTGCTGGCGGCGGCGATCATCATCCCCTTCGGCCAGGGCCATATTGCCTGGTTCGGGTTGGTGGCGCTGTTTTCCGTGGGGCTGCTGTACGCGATCAGCCGCTGGTATAAAGCGCACCTGGCGCTCTTCAAAATCAAGGCCGGGCAGGCGGCGACCCACGGGCTGTCGAAACGTAGGGTGACCAGCGCCTTGGTGGTGCTGGCGTTGCTGGTGTTCTCCAAGTATTTCTACATGGCCAGCTTCACCAGCTACTTTACGTTCTACCTGATCGACAAATTCCAGCTGTCCGTGGCCAGCTCGCAGCTGCACTTGTTCATGTTCCTGGCGGCGGTGGCGGCGGGCACGTTTTTCGGCGGGCCGATCGGTGATCGCATCGGGCGCAAGGCGGTGATCTGGTTCTCGATTCTGGGCGTGGCGCCGTTCACCCTCGCGCTGCCCTACGCCGACCTGTTCTGGACCAGCGTGCTCAGCGTGATCATCGGTTTTATTCTGGCCTCGGCGTTCTCGGCCATCGTTGTCTACGCCCAGGAACTGGTGCCGGGCAACGTCGGCATGATCGCCGGCATCTTCTTCGGCCTGATGTTTGGCTTTGGCGGCATCGGCGCGGCCTTGTTGGGTCACTTGGCGGACCTTCACGGCATCGTTTATGTCTACACGCTGTGTTCCTACCTGCCGCTGTTGGGCATCCTCGCCATCCTGCTCCCGAGAACTGCAAAAAGATGTTGATAGCCGTCGCGATTTTTCTGGTCACCATCACCCTGGTGATCTGGCAACCCAAGGGCCTTGGTGTCGGCTGGAGTGCAACGTTTGGCGCCGTGCTCGCCCTGCTTTTCGGGGTGGTGCACCTCAGTGACATCCCGCAGGTCTGGCACATCATCTGGAACGCCACCGGTACGTTCATTGCGCTGATCATCATCAGCCTGCTGCTCGACGAGGCCGGGTTCTTCAACTGGGCCGCGCTGCACGTGGCGCGCTGGGGCAACGGCAAGGGTCGGCGGCTGTTCGCGTTTATCGTGCTGCTCGGCGCGCTGGTGTCGGCGCTGTTCGCCAACGACGGCGCGGCGCTGATCCTTACGCCCATCGTCATGTCGATGCTGCTGGCGTTGCGCTTTTCGCCGGCGACCACCTTGGCTTTCGTCATGGCGGCGGGGTTCATCGCCGACACCGCGAGCCTGCCGCTGGTGGTCTCGAACCTGGTCAACATCGTGTCCGCCGACTACTTCGGCATCGGCTTCAATCGCTATGCTTCGGTGATGGTGCCGGTCAATCTGGTGAGCGTGGCCGCGACGCTGGCGGTGCTGATGCTGTTCTATCGCCGCGACATCCCGAAAACCTTCGACGCCTCGCAACTGGCCGAGCCGTCTTCGGCGATCAAGGACCGCGCGACCTTCATGACCGGTTGGTGGGTACTGGGGATTCTGTTGGTGGGCTGCTTCGCCCTGGAACCGCTGGGGATTCCCATCAGCGCGATCTCCGCCGGGTGCGCCGCGATCCTGTTGGGCATCGCTGCCAAGGGCCACCGTATTTCCACGCGCAAGGTGCTGAAAGACGCGCCGTGGCAGATCGTGATTTTCTCGCTGGGCATGTACCTGGTGGTGTACGGCCTGCGCAATCAGGGCCTGACCGATTACCTCGCGACCTGGCTCGATCGTTTCGCCGAACATGGCTTGTGGGGCGCGGCGATGGGCACGGGCGTGCTGACGGCGTTGCTGTCTTCGGTGATGAACAACCTGCCGACGGTGCTGATCGGCCTGCTGTCCATTGATGCAAGCCAGGCCCACGGCGTCCTCCAGGAAGCGATGATCTATGCCAACGTCATCGGCAGCGACCTGGGCCCGAAAATCACCCCGATCGGCAGTCTGGCGACCTTGTTATGGCTGCATGTGCTGGCGAAGAAGGGCGTGACCATCGGCTGGGGCTATTACTTCCGCGTCGGCATCGTGCTGACGGTACCGGTGCTGTTGATCACGCTGGCGGCGCTGGTGCTGCGATTGAGTCTGTAGCGCGGCGCGCGTCCGGCAGGTTCGGCCACAGGTCCGACACCAGGAATAGCCGCTCGGCCTCTTCCCAGTGGCCGTCGGCGTGGCGGATCAAACGCACCAGCAGTTGCGCCGGCGCCAGCGGGTCGAGGGCTTCCCGCCAGTCCTGAAACTGGCGCAGTGTCCAGGCCTCGTCGCAGCGCGCCGGTGCCAACCAGGCCGGACGCGGCAGCAATTGCCAGCGGCCCTCCGGAGTTTGTTCTGCGTAGCCCGGCCAGTCCTTTTGGTGCAGCCACTTTCCCCGCAAGTGCTCGGGGTGGGCGCTTTGAGGCGAAGCTGCGGTGTTCGGCCAGGGATAAAACAGATAACCCCCCAACCAGAGTGACGCGCTGAAGGTCTCCACACCTCGCGCGGCGAGGATGGCGGTGCTTTCCGTACGCCCCGACATGGGCAGTTGATGCTGATTCAGGTGTGCAAGCTTCAAATCCAGCCGGTCGAGGGCGCCGGGTCCGAGCCAGTGGGCCGGATCGTCGCCGTCCTGTTCCTGAGGCCCCAGGTACAGCTTGATCGCCAGTTCAATGTGGTGAACGCCTTCCTTGTCCCGCACCAGCATGTCCAGTTCGCCCAGCGTGCGGCCTTCGCCCTGAATCGGCAGATTCGCCGCGAGCAGCTCGACGCCTGGCGCGTGCTGGATTGCGAATTGCCAGAGTCGCTCGTAATACAGCCCCAGCCGGCGCGTCGAGCTTTTCGCCAGCCAGTCGTTGAGTGCGCTGTCGTCTCGGTCCAGCTGTCGCAGAAAGGTTGCAAGTGCTTCTGGGTGCTGCACCCAGTCACTGCCGCTGAGCGGGTGACGTTGGGGCCACTGAGTTTTCGCGAGCAGGGGCGGCGACAGGATCACCCACGCCAGGTCACGCACGTTGGGCGTACGCAGCTGACGGGGCAGGGCGCTCAGGGTCGGAAACGGGTTATTCATCGGGGCAGGATAGCGGGTGATGGGCGGTTGCGGCCACCGCATCATTATCGCCGCCTATGCCCCGCGCCATTTGCCTGTTTGACGCGAGTGTG
>NZ_JAKJXE010000008.1 GCF_021728295.1 Pseudomonas petrae | reverse complement strand
GCGAAACTCGAGGCCGTTAGGCCGACGCTCTTGATCTTGATCTTTGAAAGACAAGCCTAAAGGTGCCCCGCCAACTCACACGCCTCCCGATCCGCCTTCGCATTCGCCCCGAAATCCTCGGCCAGCAAATCCACCAGCCCCCGCACCGACGGCAACAACCCCCGGCGAGACGGGAACACCGCATGAATCAACCCACTCGGCGGCCGGAACCCCGGCAGCAACTCAACCAGCCGTCCCTCATGCAACGAATGCCGAACCATGATCTCCGGCATCTGCACCACCCCCACACCCTCCACCGCCGCACGGTGCAACGCATCCAGATCAGACGTCACAAAGCGCGGCTGATGAGCAACCTCGATCCGCTCATCCCCCGGCCCGATCAACGCCCAACGGTGCTCACGATTCGCCGGCGCCAGATCCATACTCGGCAGACCCACCAGCTCCTGCGGCGTTCGAATCGTCCTGCCCTCCAGCAATGACGGACGAACCACCAATCGCTGATTGCTCTCGCCCAACACCTTCATCACCAGATTCTCGTCGTCCAGCGGCGGAAAGCGCACCCTCAGCGCGATGTCATACCCTTCCCCCAACACATCCACCCGACGGTTGGAGCTCTCCACCTGAATCTGCACTTTCGGGTGCAGCACCAGAAACCTGGCAATCGTGTCGCTCACCCCCATCGCCCCCAGCGCCGGCGGGCAACTGATGCGCACAATGCCCTGGGGTTCGGACCTCGACTGCTCGACGACCTTCTCCGCAGCATCGGCCTCCACCAGCATCGCCACGCAGTGCCGGTAATAATCCAGCCCCACCTCGGTCACCGTAAATTTGCGCGTGGTGCGCTGGATCAGACGTACCCCGAGCCGATCTTCCAGCTGAGCAATGCGCCGACTAAGCTTGGTCTTCGGCACGTCGATCTTGCGCGCGGCGGCGGCGAACCCCTTGTTCTCTACCACCTGCACGAAATAATACAAATCGTTGAAGTCGTACACGGTATGCCGCTCGCCTGGTCGGAAGGGGCTGCGATTGTCGCAGGTTGCAAATGGGCTGTCCTGCGTCGCAGCGTGCAAACGATCCAGCCAGATCGTTCATCGCTGTACACCCCTTGACCTTGCCAGAATGGCAAGGTTGATCCTTACTGGACATCGACTTCCCGGAGTGTCCGCGATGCCCCGTTCACACACATTTGACCTGCCCATTACCGGCATGACCTGCGCCAGTTGCGCAGGCCGGGTTGAGCGCGCCTTGCGCAAAGTCCCCGGCGTTCAAGTCGCCACGGTCAACCTCCGCGACGTGCACGCCGAGGTCTTGCCCGCCGACAAAGCCGCAACCGTCGTGGCGCTGAAGAAAACCGGCGTGGTGGCGATGGTCGGTGACGGCATCAACGACGCCCCTGCCCTTGCCGCGGCCGACATCGCCATCGCCATGGGCGGCGTCAGCGTCGTGAGCAACGCCCTGTTGCTGAAAACCTGGATACCCAAAGACAAACCCAAAGACACTGGAGACGCGTCATGAACATCGGACAAGCCGCGAAACGCAGCGGCCTGAGCGCCAAGATGATTCGCTATTACGAATCCATCGGCCTGCTTCCGGCTGCCACCCGCACCGACAGCGGCTACCGCCTGTACGGCCCGAACGAGTTGCACACCCTGGCGTTCATCAAACGCTCGCGGGATTTGGGGTTTTCCCTGGAAGAAGTCGGCAAACTGCTGACCCTCTGGCAGGACCGCGGACGCGCCAGCGCCGACGTCAAGGCGCTGGCCCACAAGCACATCGTCGAACTCAATCAGAAAATCGAGGAATTGGCCGGGCTGCGCGACACCCTGCAGGACCTGGTCAGTCACTGCCAGGGTGACCGCCGCCCGGACTGCCCGATTCTGGCGGACCTGGCGTCGAATGGCGGTCGCACCGATCAGCCCGCATAAGCGCTTAAGGCACCCGCGCGGCAGGATCATTTCGCCCAGTGCAATGCTGGATTGCGGCATTGGGTCATTCCGCAACCTTTCAGATCGCGGGATGATCGGCGTGCGGCAATAAATCAGTCAGAAGTCCTCACCCCACCGCCGAAGCGCCATTCTGCCCTGCGTTCGCCTTTGTTTATCCCTGGAGATTCTGTGATGACCCGGAACATGCGTTTTGCCTCGCTGACCGCCAGCGCCCTTTGCGCCCTGGCCGGTCTGTCATGGTTAGGGCTTTCATGGGCTGCGAGGGCTGAATCATCCCAAGGCACGCCAGCTGACGCCTCGCCAGTGTTCGGCGTAACGCTGCCACCGGGCTACCGCGACTGGCCATTCGTGAGCATCGCCCATGAAGCCGGGGACAAGCAGGACATCCGCGTCATCCTCGGCAACGACATCGCCATGCAAGCCTTCAAAGACGGCACGCGGCCGTTTCCGGACGGCGCGATCATTGCCCGCCTTGCCTACAACTACGAGGTGTCGGCGCAGAACAACGCGGTCTTCGGTCGTGAGCAATCGTTCGTCGCGGGCGAACCGACCAACGTGCAAATTGAAATCAAGGATTCGAAACGCTTCGCCAGCACCGGCGGCTGGGGTTATGGGCAATTCGAAGAGGGCAAAGCCAACCCCAGCGAGAAACTGGCCAACAGCTGCTTCGCCTGCCACAACAAATTGCCGCCGGCGACCGACCTCATCTTCACCCGTTATTCCCGCTGATGCGTAGGCGGGAAAGGAGCAGCTGCATGCTGCTACACAGGGGCTCACCCGTGGCAGAATGCATTCTCTGAACCCGGGAACACCGCCATGCACATTGAAGCAGTCGCCGCGTTCTGCCTGAATCTTCCAGGTGCTCGGGAGGATTACAAATGGGGCGGCGTCAGGGTTTTCTCCATCGCGGACACCAAAATGTTCGCGGTGATGGGCCTGGCGGGCAACGACCTGTCGTTCAAGGTCGGCGCCGAGCTGTTCCTCGGCTATGTAGACCGTCCGGGGGTGCGACCTGCGCCGTACCTGGCCCGCGCCCACTGGGTCACCCTCACCTACCCGTTCGCCATGGGCGAGGCAGAGCTGAAGGAACTGCTGACCCGCTCCCACCAGTTAGTGGTCGGCAAACTGTCGAAGCGCCGGCAAGTGGCGCTGAAGTTGTAGCCACGCTCGTCCAGCCTTTTACGTCAGTGGTCTAAAACAGGTGGCGCGAGATCAGGCTACCGCCGAACAGCAGGCGGTCCATCCAGAACAGTTCATGCAGCAGCACAATCAACCAGAACACCCACTGGTACGAGAACTTGCGGGTTTTGTGGCGAAACACTTGCTGAGCCAGCAGCGCACCCGGCCAGCCGCCGAGCAGCTCAGCGGCATGCAGCAGCCTTTCCGGCGTGCGCTGGCCGCTATGTCGGGCCTGCTTCTTGTCGTAGCCGTACAAGGCAAAGGCGACAACGCTCATCAGCCCGTAGATCGCCGCCGGCAGCCAGCTCACGCCGCTTGTCCAATACGTGACGACCCCGTAAACCGGCAGGCCGCACAGCAACACCAGCGCCAGCAGCTTGATTTTCAGAAAGCGCACGACAGGCGTGCCAGCGCCCCGGCCACCCGGATGTTGCGGTTCGGAGCGTTGAGTCATTGGATGATCAGCCCTGCACGCTGGACCAGTCGACCCAGCCGAATTGCCAGGTCGCCAGGATCAGCAAACCAAAAGCGATGCGGTACCAGGCGAAGACGTCGTAGCTGTGGGTGGCGATGAACTTGAGCAAGGCGCGCACGGCGATCATGGCGAAGATGAACGCGGCGATGAAACCGATGGCGAACACCGGCAGGTCATCGGGCTGGAACAGGTGGCGGTATTTGTACCCTGAGTATACCGAGGCGGCGATCATGGTCGGCATCGCCAGAAAGAACGAAAACTCGGTGGCGGTCTTCCGTGACAGGCCGAACAGCAGCCCGCCGATGATGGTCGAGCCCGACCGCGAAGTGCCGGGAATCATCGCCAGGCATTGCGCGAAGCCGACCTTCAGCGCATCCACCCAGGTCATCTCATCCACTGTCTCGGCGTGAATCACATGCTCGCGGCGCTCGGCCCAGAGCATGATGAAGCCACCCACCACCAACGCTACGGCCACGGTGATCGGGTTGAACAGGTATTCGTGGATCAGATCGGCAAACAGCACCCCGAGGACCATGGCTGGCAGCACGCCGACGATGAGGTTGGCAGTGAATCGCCGCGCTTCTGGCCGCGTGGGCAAACCGGTGACGACGTCGAGGATCTTGCGGCGGAATTCCCACATCACCGCGAGGATCGCCCCCAGCTGAATAATGATATTGAACGCCATCGCGCGCTCGCCGCCAAAACCGATCAGATCAGCGACGATGATCTGATGGCCCGTGCTGGAAATCGGCAAAAACTCTGTCAGCCCTTCTACAACCCCAAGTATCAGCGCCTGTGCGGCGGTCCAAAGATCCATCATTCCCCCGGCTGGAACCTGCTCATGGCAAGGCTCTCTTGATATGTATTACAAACTGTTGCGCGAACGATAAACGGTCGAGCGTAAAAAAAGCATGAACGCAGGCTGTCTGGCTCGGGCATGAGCGCGGCGATGCTAGCAGACCTTTCTGACGAACGCCCTAGCATGAATACTGGCGCGAAGGCTTTGACGTTTACCCCGTCCTCGTTACATTTGCGCTATGAACGCCGCAGGTGGCTCTGGCTGTTTTTCCACTGCCTGTTCAGACGCTTGCGACGCATCATCGAGCCCCACCCCGGGCGATAAAGCGCCTACAATCGCCGACCCGTTTTTTCATCCTTCCTCAGGAGTTGCCATGTCAGGGCTTGAACTGTTCGCCGCTGCACTCGGTGTCATTGCCGTCTGGCTGACAGTCAAACAGAACCCGTGGTGCTGGCCGATCGGGCTGGTCATGGTGCTGCTCTACACCTGGATCTTCTTTGACGTGAAGCTCTACTCCGACATGCTGCTGCAGGTGGTGTACGCCGGGCTGCAAGTGTATGGCTGGTGGCAATGGACCCGCAGAGGCGCGGCGGACAGCGGCCGTATCGTCACCTCGCTGGGCAGCAGCAGCCTGTTGCTCAGTCTGGTGGCCGGCGCGGTGGTCAGCCTTGCCCTCGGGGCGGCCATGGCCCACTTCACCGACGCCGCGCAACCCTGGCTCGACGCCGCACTGACCGGCT
Organism: Pseudomonas petrae; assembly: GCF_021728295.1. Lineage (GTDB taxonomy): Bacteria > Pseudomonadota > Gammaproteobacteria > Pseudomonadales > Pseudomonadaceae > Aquipseudomonas > Aquipseudomonas petrae. The sequence goes on along the minus strand of NZ_JAKJXE010000008.1, from coordinate 372,539 downwards.
ACAGCCTGGTGGCGCAGGTCTGGATGGCGCAGAAGCGCGTGCAGTGCTGGCCGTTGTGGATCCTGCTGGACGTGATCTTCGTCGGCCTGTTTCTCTATAAAGCGCTGTACCTTACCGCCGGCCTGTACGCGCTGTTCACCCTGCTCGCCGTCCAAGGCTGGCGTGACTGGCGCGCCGACCCTGCGATGGCGCGTTGACCGGGATGAAAGTGCTGGTCCTGACGGGGCCTGAGTCCAGCGGCAAGAGCTGGCTGGCGGAAGAGATTCAGCGACATTTCGGCGGCGTACGGGTGGGCGAATACGTGCGCCAGTTCATCGATGAGGTGCAGCGCGATACCTGCTACGCCGACATCGACGTCATTGCCCGGGAACAACTGGCCCGGGAAGACGCCGCCCGGTCGCTGAAGCCGGCGCTGCTGATCCTCGACACTCACTTGCTCAGCAACATCCTCTGGAGTCGTACGCTGTTCAACGACTGCCCGGCCTGGCTCGAAACCGCCCTCGCCGAGCGCCAGTACGATCTGCACCTGTTGCTGTCACCGGAAGGCGTCGAATGGATCGGTGACGGTCAGCGCTGCCAGCCGGCGCTGGGTGAACGCCAGGCATTCTTCGAGGCCAGCCGGCAGTGGCTGGTGGCCCATGGGCAGCCTTTCGAAGTGATGGGTGGAAGCTGGAGCTACCGCAGTGAGCGAGCATTGCAGCGGGTCGCCCAGTTGATTAACGACTGAATGCCCACAAGCCGGACGGTGAGCGCCGGCGGATAAATCGCCCAACGCCTGTTCAACGAATCTGGTGTTTGTGCAGCAAGCGATAGAACGTCGGCCGAGAGATGCCGAGCACTTTGGCTGCCACGCTGAGGTTGTCGCTGTGCCGGGTCAACACATCGCAGAGCGCTTGCCGTTCCGCCCGGGACTTGTATTCATCCAGAGTGGCCATGCTGGAACTGATTTCTTCTTCGCCCAGCAGCCCGAGATCGAACGCCTCGATCTGCCGCCCTTCCGCCAGCACCAGCCCGCGGCGTACCCGGTTCTCCAACTCCCGCACGTTGCCGGGCCAATCGTGCTTGCCCATGGCGACCAGCGCATCCTGACTGAAATTGCGCGCCCGCCGGCCGGTTTCCCTGCTATAGAACTGAGCGAAGTGATTGGCCAGCAAAGCCAGATCGCCGTGCCGCTCGCGCAAAGGCGAGGTGCCCACCTGCAACACGTTGAGCCGGTAATACAGGTCTTCGCGAAAACGCTTCATGCGAATCGCCGCTTCCAGGTCGACATTGGTCGCCGCCAGCACGCGCACATCAACCGGGACCCGCTCGCCCGCCACTTCAATGTGCCGATCCTGGAGGAACCGCAGCAAATTCGCCTGCACCTCCAGCGGCAGGTCGCCGATCTCGTCGAGAAACAGCGTGCCGCCATTGGCCTCTTCGATGCGGCCCGTCTTGCGCTGGCGTGATGCGTCGACTCCTTCGCCAGATGCGCCGAACAATGCCTCCTGCAGCAGATGCTCCGGCGTCGCCCCGCAATTGATCGAAATAAAAGGCTGCTCGCGGCGCTGGGACTGCGCATGCAGCGTGCGAGCGATCAATTCCTTGCCCGTCCCGCCTTCGCCACGGATCAGCACCGGCGATTCGGTGGGCGCCAGCTTGCTCAGCAATCGCCGCAGCTCGCGCATTGGCCGACTTTCCCCCAGCAGTTGCTGGCCAGGGTGCTCCCCATACGGGGCGTCTTTGCCGCAAAGGGCACCGTTGGCATAGCTGGCGCCTTTGGCGTAGCTGACGCCCTTGGCACGCAGCCGCGTCATGCCGTAGGCGCGCCCCAACGTAACCTGCACCCGGGCAACGTCGAAGGGCAAGGTATGGAAATCGAAGAACCACTCGCAGACGAAATCACCGATGTGCTCGCGGCGCAGGTCCTCGCTGGTCAGCACGGCGATCCATTCGGTGTTGCTTCGGGAGATAAGGGACTTGACCACTTCAGGGTGTTCGAAGTGCTCGGGCAGCAGACGGATAAGGCCGACGTCACAGGGACGCAACGCCGCTTCTTCAAGGGTGCAGCTGTCGACATCCCAGCCCGCGATGCGCAAGCCGGGGACTAATCGCAGACATTCCTCGCACGGTTCGACGATCAGCAGGCGGCGGATGGAGGCCAGATCATGCATGTGAGTTTCCTTGGCGCCGGGGTCGCGTAGTGATCATGGAGAAAAGTTCTTGTAAACAGTGCCTTGTGAAGGCCGATTGACACCATAGCAAGATTTTTGACGCACCCTTGGATCGATTCTCTATAAGCCTAAGATCGAAACGTGCTTAGCACTTGCGTGCAAAAGCTGGCGGTCTTGGCCACGAAAACGCTGGCCTCGCAGAAGTCTGGACCAGGCGCGGGAAGGAAGCGCGGCTGAAGCGCCGCTTAAAATAAATCAAGAAATTTCAGGAATGGGTGTGACTCAGCCCCGGGGGACGGTCATCAGTACAAGTAGCAACACAAGTAGCGACACGAGTAGCCACCGAGCGAAACGCCCGCCGCCGGTGCACAACGGATACGGGCACTTTGAGGACAGTCCATGAACGCCCCCTTGCGCTTCAACGATGCTTTGCTGATTGCCGGCCACGCCTTTGAACCCTTCCAGTGTGTGGCCTGGGCCCCACAGGACGGCAATGGCGAACTGAGCCTGACCGTCGTCGACCGCACCAGCACCCGCATTGGCCGCAAGCAGATTCCAAGCAGCGCCTATTCCGATCCGAAACAACTGGCGCAGTTTCTGGAACAGGCCCGTGCCGAAATCAGCGGCGAAGGCTACAGCCTCGAGCCGTGGACCATGCCCGCCTGAGCATCTGCCGTCGAAGCGCTTGCCGACGAAGCGCTGTCAGCACTCGTCGATGTGGTGGTAATCCGCGTTTAGTTGCGCGGCAATGTCTCGGGCACGGCCCAGTCGAATGGGGCCGCGCTCGATGTCGATCAGCAGCACGGGACCGCTGAACAAGGGAAGCGGCTGCGCCGGTCGTGCTGATAGCGCCGGCATGTCCTTAACGCGCCCGTCCGTGAGAATCAGCACCCGTTGCTGTTCCGCCGGGCAGCGCTTCTGCCGCTTTGCAGACCAGTCGGCCGCCTGATTGATCGCATCAAACAGCGGCGTGCCGCCCCCCGCACCCAGTGCGTCGAGCCAAGGCTGCAACGCAGCGCTGGCCTTCAGGCCCTGATGCTGCCAGCGCGCGCCCTTGCCGCTGGCAGTCAGCAACGCCAATCGGGCGCGCTGCCGATAAGCATCATCGAACACCCCCGCCAATAAACCCTTTGCCTGACTCAACGCCTGATTGCGCCGGGTCGATGCCGACGCGTCGACGATCACCAGCCAGAGCTGCTCCGGCCGGCGACTGCGGGGCTGATGTACCAGGTCGCTGCGAACCCGCGGGCGGCCGCGGAGCAAGGTTGGCAGCCAGGCAATGGCGCCCTCTGCACCGGGGCGGGCAGCGCCGTTTCGGCCGCCGCCCAGTGCGCCCGGTCGAGGGCTGGCATTCGCCCCCTTCGACGGGCGGGGGCGAATGCCTAGGGCTTTTTTGGCCAGTGGGGCACTTCTTTGCGATTGCCCGTCTGCACGCTGCGGGCGGGTAGCTCACCCCAACTGCCCTCGCCTGTTTCTGGCCCGTTATGCTGCGGCAGAGCACCGTTGTCGGGTTTCGGCGGGGTTTGTTCTGACGGCGCAGGCGGTTGGGACTGGGACTGATGCGGCGGCTGCGGCTCGCGACGACGATGGCGCAGGGCGAAATCTGCCACGGCGTCGATGTCCGCATCGGTGATATGGGCACTGCCGCACCAGGCGGCATGGGCACGCGCCGCCCGCAACCAGACCAGATCCGCCCGCAAACCGTCGACCCCGGCCGCAAAGCAACGCTCGGTGATCAGGCCCAGGCTGACGTCATCCAGCTCAATGTTCGGCAACAGGTTGCGAGCGGTTTCACAACGGGCCTTCAACGCCTGCTGTTGCGGGGCCCATTGCTGACAGAACGCTTCAGGCGCGGCGTCGAAATCCAGCCGGCGGCGAATGATCTGCCCGCGCTGTTGCGGCAATGTCTGCCCGCTCAACGCCACGTTCAGGCCGAAACGGTCGAGCAGCTGCGGGCGCAGTTCGCCTTCTTCCGGGTTCATGGTGCCAATCAGCACAAAACGCGCCGCATGGCGATGGGAGATGCCGTCGCGCTCCACCAGATTGACCCCGCTGGCGGCTACATCCAGCAGCAGATCGACCAGATGGTCCGGCAGCAGATTAACCTCATCGACGTACAGCACGCCGCCGTCCGCCTTGGCCAGGACCCCCGGCGAGAACGCAGCGCGGCCTTCGCCCAGCGCCGCGTCAAGGTCCAGCGTGCCGACCAGGCGCTCTTCGGTCGCACCCAGCGGCAGCGTGACGAACTGACCGCTGGCCAGCAGATCCGCCAGCCCTCGGGCCAGGGTCGATTTGGCCATGCCGCGCGGCCCCTCGATCAACACGCCGCCGATTTTCGGGTCGATGGCGGTCAGGCACAGGGCGAGCTTCAGGTCATCGGCACCGACGACGGCGGCCAGGGGAAAATGTGGGGTGTCGGTCATGTCGGGCTCTGTTCACACATCGGATAGTAAGGTCGTGGCGCATGTCGATGATCCACGCACGACGTGCAGGAGCGCGCTTGCCCGCGATCGGGTCGGTGCATCCGACTCATTTCTGCCGTCTGAACCGACGTTTTCGCGGGCAAGCGCGCTGCTGCCGTCGCCGCTGTAAGCCTTGGCGTCTGACTCATGACTCTTCGATGTCCAGCAACAGATTCTCCAGCGCTTCCCGGTATTCGCCAGGTTCCTGCCACAAGCCGCGCTGCTGCGCTTCGAGCATGCGCTCGGTCATGTCCCGCAGCGCGTCGGGGTTGTGCTGCTGGATGAAATCGCGGGTCGAGGTGTCCAGCAGATAGGCATCGGCCAGCAGCGCGTATTGGTGGTCGTCGATCAGCTCGGTAGTGGCGTCGAAGGCGAACAGGAAATCCACCGTCGCCGCCATCTCGAACGCGCCCTTGTAGCCGTGTCGCTTGACCCCTTCGATCCACTTCGGATTGGCCGCCCGCGAGCGCACCACCCGGTTGAGTTCTTCCTTCAGCGTGCGGATCTTCGGCAAATCGGGCTGACTGTGATCACCGTGATAACTGGCGACCTTCTCGCCGGACAGGCTTTCCACCGCCGCGAGCATGCCGCCTTGAAACTGGTAGTAATCGTTGGAATCCAGCAGGTCGTGTTCGCGGTTGTCCTGGTTCTGCAGCACCGCCTGGACCTGGCTCAGCCGCTTGGCAAAATCGTCACGGGCCGGCGTGCCTTCGTCGCTGCCGCCGTAGGCGTAACCGCCCCAATTCAGGTAAACCTCGGCGAGGTCTTCGCGGCTCTGCCACAAGCGCCCGTCGATGGCGTTCTGCACCCCCGCACCATACGCCCCCGGTTTGGCGCCGAAGATACGCCAGCCGGCCTGCTTCGCCGCTTGCTCGGCATCCAGACCGTCGCGCAGCAGTTGCTCGCGCTCCTGGCGCACGCGGGCGGCCAGCGGATTCATGTCGTCGGGCTCGTCCAGCGCTGCGACGGCCTGCACCGCGGCGTCGAACAGGCGAATCAGGTTGGTGAACGCGTCGCGGAAGAAACCGGAGACCCGCAGGGTCACATCGACCCGAGGCCGATCAAGCAGGCTCAGGGGCAGGATTTCGAAATCATCGACGCGCTGACTGCCCGTCGCCCACACCGGGCGCACGCCCATCAGCGCCATGGCCTGGGCGATGTCATCACCGCCGGTACGCATCGTGGCCGTGCCCCAGACCGAAAGCCCAAGCTGACGTAAATAATCACCATGATCCTGTAAGTGCCTCTCCAGCAACAGGTTTGCCGACTGGAAGCCGATTCGCCAAGCGGTCATGGTGGGCAGGTTACGCACGTCCACAGAGAAGAAATTACGCCCGGTGGGCAGCACGTCCAGCCGTCCGCGACTGGGGGCTCCGCTCGGCCCGGCCGGGACAAAGCGGCCGCTTAGCGCGCTAAGCAGGTTCGTCATTTCCGCAGGACCGCACGCGTCGAGACGCGGAATCACCACTTCATGCAAAGACTGAACAACCTCGGACAATCCTTCGTTTTCAAAGCAATTACTAATCGGTACGCCGTCTGCAATCTGCCCGATCATCTGCGCTGCCAGCAGCTCCAGACGCTCGCGGGTATCGCCCGTCGTGCGCCATGGTTCAGCGCTGACCTCATGTAATGCCTGAGGTTTGTCGCCGGTCCACGGCGCGCCCAGATCACAGTCCAGCGGATCGAAATCCAGCGCCAGTGCCTGACTCAACGCGCGCAGAAGACTCGCCTGACCGCCGCGACCATCGCCGCGAGGCACCCGCACCATCGCCAGCAGCGTGTCGATGCGCAGCCGGCCAGTGGGCGACTCGCCGAACACGTGCAGGCCATCGCGGATCTGCGATTCCTTCAGGTCACACAGGTAGGTGTCCAGACGCGGCAGCCACACGGCGGCGTCGGCCTCGCTGTTGGCATTCCCGTCCATGGCCAGTTCGCGGTCGATATGGGTTTCGCGGACCAGCCTGAGAATGTCTTTTTGCAGCTCCCGGGCACGGCGCGGATCGAGTAGCTGCGCTTCGTAGTATTCGTCAGCCAGCAGTTCGAGATCGCGCAACGGACCGTAGGTTTCGGCGCGGGTCAGCGGCGGCATCAAGTGGTCGATGATCACCGCCTGGGTGCGGCGCTTGGCCTGGGCGCCCTCGCCCGGATCGTTGACGATGAACGGGTAGATATTCGGCATCGGGCCGAGGATCGCGTCCGGCCAGCAGTGCTCGGACAGGCCGACGCCTTTGCCCGGCAGCCACTCCAGATTGCCGTGCTTGCCGACGTGGATGACGGCGTGGGCGCCATAGCGTTTGCGCAGCCAGAAGTAGAACGCCAGATAACCATGGGGCGGAACCAGATCGGGGTCGTGATACACCGCACTGTGGTCCACGTTGTAGCCCCGCGCCGGTTGAATGCCGACGAAGGTCATGCCGAAACGCAGGCCGGCGATCATCATCCGCCCGTCGCGGCACATGGGATCGGTATGCGGCACGCCCCATCGCGCGATGACGGCATCGCGATTGGCTTGCGGTAAGGCCTGAAACGCGGCGAGGTACTCGTCCATGGCCATGCTCTGGTGGCAAGGCCGTTGATCGAGGCTGTCCGGGTCGTTGGTGACGCCGCCGAGCAAGGCGTGAATCAGCGCGGTGCCGGTCTCGGGCAAGTCCTCGACCGGATAACCCTCGGCCTGCATGGCTTTGAGGATGTTCAGCGCGGCCGCCGGCGTGTCGAGACCGACGCCGTTGCCAATGCGCCCGTCGCGAGTCGGGTAGTTGGCGAGAATCAGCGCCACGCGCTTGTCGGTGTTGGCCGTTCGGGCCAGCAGCACCCAGCGCCGGGCCAGTTCGGCGACGAAATCCATGCGTTCCGGCTGCGCGCGGTAGCAGACCACGTCGGACTGGCTGCGCTCACTGTGCCAGGCCAGGTCCTTGAAGCTGATCGGCCGGCTGATGATGCGCCCGTCCAGTTCCGGCAACGCGATGTGCATGGCCAGATCGCGAGACCCCAGGCCTTGCGCGCTGGCCTGCCAGGCCGGTTCGTTGTCCTGGGCGCAAATGGCCTGAATGACCGGAATGTCCCGGCGAAACGGTCGCACATCCGGCGCTTCCGGGCTGGATTGAGCGAAGCCGGTGGTGTTGAGAATGACCTCGCACTCCACCTCGTCGAGCCAACCCTGCAACGCCGCCATGCAGCCGGCTTCCTTGAGGCTGGCGACGGCAATCGGCAACGGGTTCAGGCCCTGGGCCGACAAGCGCTCGCAGAACACATCGATGAACCCGGTGTTCGCGGCTTGCAGGTGGGAGCGGTAGAACAGCACGGCAGCGACCGGCTGATCCGCGCGCCAGTCGGCCTGCCAACGGGCCAGGTCCGCGTTGGCGTTCTGCGGGTGATAAATCACGGTGCGCGGCAGGGTTTGCGGCTCGGCCCAGGGATAGTCGCCGCCCAGCCAGCGCGTGGCGATGAAGTTGAACAGCGCCAGCGCGTTGTGTTTGCCGCCCTGACGCAGGTAGTGCCAGAGCCGCTCGCGGTCTTCGGTGGATTCCGTGCCCAGTGCGCTCAGCTCGGGGTCCGGCCGATCGCAGCCGGGCACCAGAATCAGCTTCACCCCTTTCGCCGCCAGCTCCACCAACCGCTCGACGCCGTAACGCCAGTAGCCGATGCCGCCGTGCAGGGAAATCAGAATGACTTTGGCGTGGCGCAGCACCTCGTCGACGTACAGATCCACCGATGCATGGTTCTGCACCTGCATCGGATTGGCCAGGCGCAGGCTCGGGTAGTCATCCGGCAGTTGCTGCGCGATTTCAGCCAGCAGCGCCAGATTTGAGTCGGCGCTGCACAGGATCACCAGCTCGGCGGGCGTCTGGCCCAGGTCAGCGATGTTGTCGTCGGGAACAAACCCGCCGGGCTGAGTACGCAGCAGGTGCATGGTTAGCCTTTGATCCCAGAGACCGCGTCACGTAATGAGACCGCAGCGCGCAATTGCGCCTCGAGAACGCCGGCGTCCAGCTCCTGGCCGATCAGCACCAGGTGGGTTTCACGGGCTTCGTCGGGTTTCCAGGCGCGGTCGAAATGCTTGTCGAAACGCGTGCCGACGCCTTGCACCAGCAGGCGCATGGGTTTGCCGGGAATGGCCGCGAAGCCTTTGACACGGAGGATGCCGTGCTGCACGACGGCCTGGGTCAGGGCATCGAGCAACAGCGATTCGTCGGCCTGGGGCAGCGTGATGGAGATCGAGTCGAAGGCGTCATGGTCGTGATCATCGTGATCGTCGCCTTCGTGGTGATCGTGGTGGGTCTTGCGGCCATCGATGTGCAGCTCGGATTCAGCGCCCAGGCCCAGCAATACGCTGATAGGCAGCTGACCCCTGTTCGCTTCGACGATCTTCACCGCCGGCGGCAGTTCTTCGGCGACTTCCGCGCGTACGGCGGCCAGAGCGTCGGCGTCGAGCATGTCGGCCTTGTTCAGCACGACGAGGTCAGCGCTGGCCAGTTGGTCGGCGAAGAGCTCGTGCAACGGCGATTCGTGGTCCAGATTCGGGTCGAGTTTGCGCTGGGCGTCGACCTGATCCGGGAACGCGGCGAAGGTGCCGGCGAGCACGGCCGGGCTGTCGACCACGGTGATCACGGCATCGACGGTGCAAGCGTTGCGGATTTCCGGCCACTGGAAGGCTTGCACCAGCGGTTTCGGCAGGGCCAGGCCCGAGGTTTCGATGAGGATGTGATCGAGGTCGCCGCGACGGGCGACCAGTTCCTGCATCACCGGGAAGAACTCTTCCTGAACGGTGCAGCACAGGCAGCCGTTGGCCAGTTCGTACACACGACCGACTGCTTCCTCTTCGGTGCAGCCGATGGTGCATTGCTTGAGGATGTCGCCGTCGATGCCCAACTCGCCGAATTCATTGACGATGACGGCGATGCGCCGACCTTCGGCGTTGTCGAGCATGTGCCGCAGCAAGGTGGTTTTGCCCGAGCCGAGAAAGCCGGTGACGATGGTGACGGGGAGTTTGGCCAGTGTTTTCATCGGTTGCCCTCAGGCGTGCGGCAGGGCAACGAGGACGAAAACTGCGCAGGGCCGGCGGAAGCAGGCGCGCGGTTCGATTCGCTACCGGATCACCCCGCCCGGTTGTAGTGAAATTCCTCGGCCGCGCGCAGGCGGTCCGATTCGAGGCAGGTCTCCTGGCTCACGGCGGCCGGTCGCCGATGGGCATCATCAGGCGACTGGCATTCATTGCGCCTTCCCGCTCGCGCAGTGGCTGTGCAATGAAGCTGTCCGTTTACAGTTGCGGGGGCAGCTGCGGCATGTCACCGCATTCCCTTCTTAGCGCCGGTGGCCTTGATACTGGATAAAGGCGGCCGGCGAACCTCAAGTGCGCAAGGCTACGCAGTGACTGGAAGCCGGTCAATCGCGCTGTTGCAGTGATTGCAGCGCCGATTGGCCCACCGAATGACCGTTCGATTGACGACTCGAACAGTGCGTGGTCTCCTACACACCTTGTTACGGGTGCCCTTCACAGGGTGAAACGGGAAACCGGTGCGTGCAGACCTTCGGGTGTGTATCAGTCCGGTGCTGCCCCCGCAACGGTAAGCGAGTGAAGAGTCAGATCCACTGTGTCGGCAACGACATGGGAAGGCGATTCTTGAAGGCACGACGGCTGTAACGGCTGATGCATGTGCCCCTCGCGAGCCCGGAGACCGGCCCGACAACGCTACCTAACACAACCCGCGGTGGGCGGGCGCTGTTGAGCACTGCCAGCCTTCGCCTGCGGTGTCTTCGCGCCTTTCCGTCCGCTGAATCCACTTCAGAGGGAAGCGCCATGTCCATCAGCACACCCCGCCAGACGTCCGGCACCAGCACAAACACCACAACAGCCGTGACCGCCACGCAAAGCCAGCGCCTTGTCGTCGCCGTCAGCGCGATGTTTCTCGGCGCGTTTCTGGTGTACTTCGCCGGCTTCTCCCACATCGATGCAGTGCACAACGCGGCACACGACACCCGTCACAGCTCCGCCTTCCCCTGCCATTGAGACCTGCCGCCATGTTCAAGCAAATCGCGCAAACGGCCGGGTTCACCGGACTGCTCGCCGCCCTGTTGTTGACGCTGCTGCAAAGCTTCTCGGTGGCGCCACTGATCCTGCAGGCGGAGACCTACGAGAAGGCCCCGTCGGCTGACATGCATGAGCACGCCGAGGGTGCGATGGCCGGCCATGTCCATGACGCCGAAGCCTGGGAGCCGGAAGACGGCTGGCAGCGCGTGCTGTCCACCACCGGCGGCAATCTGGTGGTGGCGGTCGGTTTCGCTTTGATGCTGGCGGCGCTGTACACCTTGCGTTCGCCGACCAGTGCCCGCGAAGGCGTGTTGTGGGGATTGGCCGGTTATGCCGTGTTCGTGCTGGCGCCGACCCTCGGCCTGCCGCCCGAACTGCCCGGCACCGTTGCGGCTGACCTGACCCAACGGCAGGTCTGGTGGGTTGGCACTGCCGCCTCCACCGCTACGGGTCTGGCGCTAATGGTGTTTGCCAGGCACTGGCTGCTGAAGATATCGGGCGCGGTCATTCTGGTGGTGCCGCATATCGTCGGCGCGCCGCAACCGGCGGTCCATTCGGCGCTGGCGCCGGAAGCCCTGGAGGCGCAATTCAAGGTAGCGTCGCTGCTGACCAATGCCGTCTTCTGGATTGCCCTGGGCTGGATCAGCGCCTGGCTGTTTCGTCGCAGTGAAGCACCCGCGACGCAACCCGGCTTGAACCCCGCGTTGTGAATGATTCGCGCGACCGGCCGCTGTGGGTGGTCGGCCTGGGCTGCCAGCGCGATTGTTCAGCGCTGGGACTTCGGCAGTTAATGGAAGATGGTTTGCGGGAGTGTCGGCTTGAACTGCAGGACATTGCTGCCCTCGCCTCAATCGATGGCAAAGCGGATGAAGCGGGGTTATTGGAGCTGGGTCATGCGCTGGGCCTGACGGTCGGGTTCTTCAGTGCGGGTGATCTGGCAGCTTACGAGACTCAGCTCAGCCATCGATCCGAGCTCGCTTTCGAGCGCACCGGATGCTACGGCGTGGCGGAAAGCGCGGCGTTGGCGATGGCAACGCGGCTGACCGGCTCGCCGGCGACACTGGTCATCCCCCGCCGAAAAAGCCCCCATGCGACATTTGCGCTGGCAACCGGGACGGGTAAGGCTGGCGCAATCTTGTAGGATCCGCTCAACCTTGTAGGATCCGCTCAACCTTGTAGGATCCGCTCAACCTTGTAGGACCGGCTCAATCCTGTAGGACCGGCTTTAGCCGGGAAGGCATCAGGCGTCACACTGTAGATTTCGAGGGTGTACGCACAGGCCCCTTCCCGGCTAAAGCCGGTCCTACAGAGGCAGACCGCGTGCATTCAGTCAGAGATGGGCGCGAGCTTTTTGTAGGACCGGCTTTAGCCGGGAAAGCGTCAGGCGTCACGCCGCCAAATCGAGGGTGTACACGCAGGCCCCTTCCCGGCTGAAGCCGGTCCCACTGGACCGCCTGCAGCCATCCAAACAGTGCTCAAACGAATTCCAATCAGGACACCCCATGACTGTTTTTTTCATCGGCGCCGGCCCCGGCGATCCGGACTTGATCACCGTCAAAGGCCAGCGGCTGATCCGCTCCTGCCCGGTGATCATCTACGCCGGCTCGCTGGTGCCTGAAGCGGTGCTGGAGGGGCATCAGGCGGTTCAGGTGACCAACAGCGCTTCATTGCACCTGGAACAGATTATCGAACTGATGAAATCCGCTCATGCACAGGGTCAGGATGTGGCGCGGGTGCATTCCGGCGATCCCAGCCTGTATGGCGCCATCGGCGAGCAGATCCGCTGCCTGCGCGAATGGCAGATCCCCTTCGAAATCATCCCCGGCGTCACCGCCACCGCTGCGTGCGCCGCGTTGCTCGGCACGGAACTGACGCTGCCGGACATTTCCCAGAGCGTGATACTGACCCGCTACGCTGACAAAACCGACATGCCCGACGGCGAAAGCCTCGGTGACCTGGCGCGGCATCGGGCAACCATGGCGATTCACTTGGGGGTGAACAACCTCGGCAAAATCGTCGCCGAGCTGACCCCACACTATGGCGCGGATTGCCCGATCGCCGTGGTGCATCGCGCCAGTTGGCCGGATCAGGACTGGGTCACGGGCACTCTGGCGGACATCGAGGAGAAGGTGCGGATCAAGGGATTCCGCCGCACCGCGCTGATTCTGGTAGGCCGGGTGCTGGGCAACGACGTGTTCAGCGAATCATCGCTGTATCGCGCGGGCCATGCGCATGTGTTCAGGCCCTAGCTGAACGACGTGCCCGAAACTGACCCGATCTGCCTTTGATTCTGGCCGAAGGCCGTAGGAGCGCGCTTGGTCTGGGCCGCATCCGGACGAATGCGTCGGGTCAATCACTACAGGAATATCTGAAAAATCGCTTTCGCGGGCAAGCGCGCTCCTACAATGACCGTCGCTACCCACAACCCACAAAAAAGCCCCGAACCAGTCGGGGCCTTGCTTTCAACACAATCACTTCTCAGTAATACGCGTTTTCTTTCTGGGTGTGGTCGGTCACGTCGCGCACACCGGTCAACTCGGGAATGCGCTCCAGCAGCGTGCGCTCGATGCCTTCCTTGAGCGTCACATCCGCCTGACCGCAACCCTGGCAACCACCGCCAAACTGCAGAATGGCGACGTTCGCCTCATCTTCTTCCACGACCTCGATCAAGGTCACCTGGCCGCCGTGACTGGCAAGACCCGGGTTGATCTCGGTCTGCAGGTAGTAATTGATGCGTTCGTTGATCGGGCTGTCGGCGTTGACCATCGGCACTTTGGCGTTTGGCGCCTTGATGGTCAGCTGGCCGCCCATGCGGTCGGTGGCGTAATCGACAACGGCGTCGTCCAGAAACGCTTCGCTGAATGCGTCGATCCAGGCGGTGAAGCTTTTCAGGCCGATGGCCGTGTCTTCCGATTTTTCTTCGCCGGGCTTGCAGTAGGCAATGCAGGTTTCAGCGTATTGGGTGCCAGGCTGGGTAATAAACACGCGGATGCCGATGCCGGGTGTGTTCTGCTTTTCAAGCAGATCGGCCAGGTAATCGTGGGCGGCATCAGTAATCGTAATAGCGGTCATAAAAACTCCTCGCAGACGTGGGGCGCAGTTTACGCCAATCAACTGCGCCTGACAAAGCCCTAGTGTTTTAGTCGGGTAAGTGACCCGACCGCTACCCGGCGCCTGTCAGGACAGCGCCGTCTCCTTGCTCGCCCGTCGCTGATCCAGCCAGCCTTTCATGCGCCGGTGCAGACCCTTCTCGATCCATTCATAACTGAGCCACGCACCCAGCGCGATGACCGGCACACAGACGGCAAACACCATATACGGGTTCAGGCCGTAACGCTCGCTCACCAGCCAGCCCGCATACAGCACCAGCACGTGGAGCAAATACACTGAGTACGAGCAATCGCCCATGACTTTCAGGAGGCGGTAGCCGCGCAGATAAGGTTCAAGGGAGATGCACGCGACCACGATCACCGCACTCGGCAGGCCCCAGTTAATGATGCGAGGCGCCGGTTGCAGGTGATCGATGGTGAACAGCGCAGCGCCGATCGCGATTAATGGCAGCCACAGCCGCTCGCTGATCCAGCCCCGGCGATACACCACACCCACGAAAATACCGAGCAGGAATTCATAAACGATGTCATTGGCGTAGAACCGGCTGACCAGCCCGGAACGGCCGAGCACATCGGTAATGGCGAAAAGCGCCGCCGCCAGGATCACCGGGCGCAGACGCTGTTGAAACAGGAAGACCAGCGAGAACAGGACGTAGAAGAGCATCTCGTAATTCAGCGTCCAGCCCACGTTGAGGGTGGGATAGAGGCCGTAGCCGCCGGGGTTTTCCGAAGGGATGAACAGGAGCGACAGCGCAAAGCTCTGCCAGTCGACGACTTGGTGGGGCAGCAGCGGCTGAGCGACGACCACCAGCAGGCCCATCACCAGCGTGTAAAGCCAATACGCCGGGACGATACGAATGACCCGGTTGAGCATGAAACGGCCGGCGGGAATGTCTCTGTCCACCGTCGACAGGTAGATGACCAGACCGCTGATGACGAAAAAAATGTCGACACCGACGGCGCCTTTTTCAGTGAAAAAGCGGCCGACCGGCCCACTCGGATGGAAGTCGAAAAAAATCTGCATGAAGTGGTGACACACCACAGCCCACGCGGCGAGTGCCCGCAGGGCCTGAACCGAAATCAACATCTGCAACCTCTTGCTTCGTCTGGATTGACCTTCGGTGCCACGCCAAAACAGGCAGGGTGTCGAAGAGCGACTCACAAGTCCGACTTCAAAAATTGCAAAAAGGTTCGACGCCACTGACGGGCTGCGTAATGGCTGCGCGCCATGTTTTACAAGGGTTTCAGCGTTTCGGACAGCGTGCGTGGGGCTGGCACCGAAAGCAGCGTTTCGCAAAGTCTGTAGGGGCCGGCTTGCTGGCGAAAGCGGTGTATCAGTGACATCAACGCCACAGGACGACACGGGTTCGGCAGCAAGCCGGCTCCTACAGCTCGATGACGGTGCTCGCCCGAGCTGTGCAATCAGGATGCGCCCGGGTCAGAGACAATTGTCCTCAACATGAACAGAATTCATGCAAATCCTGGAATGATTTAAATCCACGCAGGTTTGCTATGATTTCGCACTTTTCAGCAACACCATTTCGTACTTCTTCATCCGGGTAACCTTCATGTCAGATCGCAGCGCGCGTCTTCAAGCACTCCAGCAGGCTCTTCAACAGCGAATCCTGATCCTCGATGGCGGCATGGGCACGATGATCCAGAGCTATCGGCTGGAGGAAGAAGACTACCGCGGCAAGCGTTTTGCCGACTGGCCGAGCGACGTCAAGGGCAACAACGACCTGTTGATCCTGACCCGGCCCGACGTAATTGGCGCGATCGAAAAGGAATACCTCGACGCCGGCGCCGACATTCTCGAAACCAACACCTTCAACGCCACCCAAGTGTCACAGGCCGATTACGGCATGGAAGCGCTGGTCTACGAACTGAACGTGGAAGGCGCGCGCCTGGCTCGCCAGGTCGCCGACGCCAAGACGCTGGAAACCCCCGACAAGCCGCGTTTCGTCGCCGGCGTGCTCGGCCCGACCAGCCGCACCTGCTCGCTGTCGCCGGACGTCAACAACCCCGGCTACCGCAACGTGACCTTCGACGAGCTGGTGGAAAACTACACCGAAGCCACCAAAGGCCTGATCGAGGGCGGTGCGGACATGATCCTCATCGAAACCATCTTCGACACCCTCAACGCCAAAGCGGCGATCTTCGCCGTTCAGGGCGTGTTCGACGAGCTGGGTTTCGAGCTGCCGATCATGATTTCCGGCACCATCACCGACGCCTCGGGCCGCACCCTGTCCGGCCAGACCACCGAAGCATTCTGGAACTCCGTGCGCCACGCCAAGCCGATTTCCGTGGGCCTTAACTGCGCGCTGGGCGCCAGCGAGCTGCGGCCTTACCTGGAAGAACTGTCGAACAAGGCCGAGACCCACGTATCGGCGCACCCCAACGCCGGCCTGCCCAACGAATTCGGTGAGTACGACGAAGCCCCGGCAGAGATGGCCAAGGTCGTCGAAGAGTTCGCCCAGAGCGGATTCCTGAACATCGTCGGCGGTTGCTGCGGCACCACCCCGGCGCACATCAAGGCCATCGCCAACGCCGTTGCCCCGTATGCGCCGCGGCCGATTCCGGAGATCCCGAAGGCCTGCCGCCTGTCCGGGCTGGAGCCGTTCACCATCGATCGCAGCTCGCTGTTCGTCAACGTCGGCGAGCGCACCAACATCACCGGCTCTGCCCGCTTCGCCCGCCTGATCCGCGAAGACAACTACACCGAAGCCCTGGAAGTCGCCCTGCAGCAGGTTGAAGCCGGCGCCCAGGTGATCGACATCAACATGGACGAGGGCATGCTGGACTCGAAGAAGGCCATGGTGACCTTCCTCAACCTGATTGCCGGCGAGCCTGACATCTCCCGCGTGCCGATCATGATCGACTCCTCGAAATGGGAAGTCATTGAAGCCGGCCTCAAGTGCATTCAGGGCAAGGGCATCGTCAACTCGATCAGCATGAAAGAAGGCGTCGAGCAGTTCATTCATCACGCTAAATTGTGCAAGCGCTACGGCGCGGCGGTAGTCGTGATGGCCTTCGACGAAGCCGGCCAGGCCGACACCGAGGCGCGTAAGAAGGAGATCTGCAAGCGCTCCTACGACATTCTGGTCAACGAAGTGGGCTTCCCGCCGGAAGACATCATCTTCGACCCGAACATCTTCGCCATCGCCACCGGCATCGAAGAGCACAACAACTACGCCGTGGACTTCATCAATGCCTGCGCCTACATCCGCGACGAGCTGCCGTACGCGTTGACCTCGGGCGGCGTGTCCAACGTGTCGTTCTCGTTCCGCGGCAACAACCCGGTGCGCGAGGCGATCCACTCGGTGTTCCTGCTGCACGCGATCCGCAACGGCCTGACCATGGGCATCGTCAACGCCGGCCAGCTGGAGATCTACGACCAGATCCCGGCCGAACTGCGCGACGCGGTGGAAGACGTGGTGCTCAACCGCACGCCGGAAGGCACTGACGCGATGTTGGCCATCGCCGACAAGTACAAGGGTGACGGCTCGGTCAAGGAAGCGGAAACCGAAGAGTGGCGCGGCTGGGAGGTCAACGAGCGCCTCAAGCACGCGTTGGTCAAGGGCATCACCACGCACATCGTTGAAGACACCGAGCTGTCGCGCCAGTCGTTCAAGCGCCCGATCGAGGTCATCGAAGGCCCGCTGATGGCTGGCATGAACGTGGTCGGCGACCTGTTTGGCTCAGGCAAGATGTTCCTGCCGCAGGTCGTTAAATCCGCCCGCGTGATGAAACAGGCCGTGGCGCACCTGATTCCCTTCATTGAAGAAGAGAAAGGTGACAAGCCGGAAGCCAAGGGCAAGATCCTCATGGCGACGGTCAAGGGCGACGTTCATGACATCGGCAAGAACATCGTCGGCGTGGTGCTGGGCTGCAACGGCTACGACATCGTCGACCTCGGCGTGATGGTGCCGGCGGAGAAGATCCTGCAGGTTGCCCGGGAGCAAAAGTGCGACATCATCGGGCTGTCCGGCCTGATCACGCCGTCGCTGGACGAAATGGTTCACGTCGCCCGCGAGATGCAGCGTCAGGACTTCCACCTGCCGTTGATGATTGGCGGCGCGACCACCTCCAAAGCCCACACGGCGGTAAAGATCGATCCCAAGTACAGCAACGACGCGGTGATCTACGTCACCGATGCGTCCCGCGCCGTGGGTGTGGCAACGCAGCTCTTGTCCAAGGAGCTGAAAGCCGGCTTCATCGAGAAGACCCGCGCCGAATACGTTGAAGTGCGCGAGCGCACGTCTGCCCGCAGTGCCCGCACCGAGCGCCTGAGCTACGGCGCGGCCGTCGCCAAGAAGCCGCAGTTCGACTGGGCCAACTACCAGCCGGTGAAGCCGACGTTCACCGGGGTCAAGGTGCTGGAAGATATCGACCTGAACGTGCTGGTGGATTACATCGACTGGACGCCGTTCTTTATCTCCTGGGACCTGGCCGGCAAGTACCCGCGCATCCTGACCGACGAAGTGGTGGGCGAAGCGGCCACCTCGCTGTTCAAGGACGCCCAGGAGCTGCTGCGCAAACTGATCGATGAGAAGCTGATCCGCAGCCGCGCCGTGTTCGGCTTCTGGCCGGCGAATCAGGTCGATCACGACGACATTCAATTGCTCGACGACCACGGCGCGCCGCTGGCCAAGCTGCATCACTTGCGCCAGCAGATCATCAAGACCGACGGCAAGCCGAACTTCTCCCTGGCCGACTTCGTGGCGCCCCAGGGCAGCGGCGTGACCGATTACGTCGGTGGCTTCATCACCACCGCCGGCATCGGCGCGGAAGAGGTGTCGAAGGCGTATCAGGACAAGGGCGACGACTACAACGCGATCATGGTCAAGGCGTTGGCGGATCGGCTGGCCGAGGCCTGCGCCGAGTGGCTGCACCAGCAGGTGCGCAAAGAGTATTGGGGCTATGCGCGCGACGAGCAGTTGGGCAACGATGAGCTGATCAAGGAGCAGTACACCGGCATTCGCCCTGCCCCCGGCTATCCGGCCTGCCCGGACCACACCGAGAAAGGCGTGTTGTTCGAGCTGCTCGACCCCGCCCAGGGCAACGGCAAACCCGGCGTCAGTGGCGTGTTCCTCACCGAGCACTACGCGATGTTCCCGGCGGCAGCAGTCAGCGGTTGGTACTTCGCCCACCCTCAGGCCCAGTATTTTGCCGTGGGGAAAGTGGACAAGGATCAGGTGGAAAGCTACACGGCGCGTAAGCAGCAGGAGTTGAGCGTGACCGAACGCTGGCTGGCGCCGAATCTGGGGTATGACGAGTAAACGGCGAATTCATTATTGGCCGACCTGATCATTCGGCCAACGCGACACCTGTAGAAGGGACCGGGGTGGCGCTCCACTTTGCCCGCGAAGACGTCGTTACAGGCGATAAAAATGTGTCGGATGTACCGACCCTTTCGCGGGCAATCGCGCTCCTACACCGATCTGCGGCACCCGCCGAGCCCGTAGGAGCCGGCTTGCTGGCGAGCCCGATTTTCGCAGACGCCGTTGCAGCGTCTGCATGAACGCATTCGCCAGCACGTCGGCTACTGCGGATGGGTGGTATCCGCCAAGCCTGTGCAGGAGTCAGAGCCTTTAAGGAGACGCAGGACCCCGCTACTGATGAGTCACCCAGAACGCCACCGCCCCCACCACCAGCACAATAATGAACAGAATGGCCCATGCATCCACATGGCTCTCGGATTTGGCAACTTTCGGGTGATTTCGCATTGCATCGCCTTTTGTCTGTTTTATGGGTGATCGCAAAACTCGCGGGCCAACGACGGGCGTCGTCAACCATCGCCTCAGTAAAGTCGAGCCATGCCCTTATCACAAGTGAGGTTATGTCGGGCCGACGTACTGCTTAGCACTTTTGGTTCTGTGCATATACTCAAACGTCACTTTTGCGCATAACCGCAAACTGGTAACCTCCCCCGGCTCCGCAAGGGGTGCGCGGCCGTGCGCGCAGATTTGTTCGGTAGCCTGAAAGCAGACGACAACGCATCGCCTTTCCGGCTGGCCCAGCAGCAGTGAACCGCCTGAGAACAGGACCACCATGTACGTATACGACGAGTACGATCAGCGGATCGTCGAGGACCGCGTCAAGCAGTTCCGCGACCAGACCCGCCGCTATCTGGCCGGCGAGCTCAGCGAAGAAGAGTTCCGCCCGCTTCGCCTGCAAAACGGCCTCTACATCCAACGCTTCGCCCCGATGCTGCGCGTCGCTGTGCCCTACGGCCAGCTGACCTCGCGCCAGGCCCGCATGCTGGCGAAGATCGCCCGCGATTACGACAAGGGCTACGCGCACATCAGTACCCGCCAGAACGTGCAGTTCAACTGGCCGGCACTCGAAGACATCCCCGACATTCTCGCCGAACTGGCCACCGTGCAGATGCACGCGATCCAGACCAGCGGCAACTGCCTGCGCAACGTCACCACGGACCAGTTCGCCGGCGTCGCTGCCGATGAGCTGGTGGACCCGCGCCCATGGTGTGAAATCGTCCGTCAGTGGACGACGTTCCACCCGGAATTCGCCTACCTGCCGCGCAAGTTCAAGATCGCGATCAACGGCTCGACGTCCGACCGCGCCGCCATCGAGGTGCACGACATCGGCCTGGAGCCGGTCAAGAATGCTGCCGGCGAACTGGGCTTCCGCGTACTGGTCGGCGGTGGCCTTGGCCGCACGCCGGTGGTCGGTGCGTTCATCAACGAGTTTCTGCCGTGGCAGGACCTGTTGAGCTACCTCGACGCCATCCTGCGTGTGTACAACCGCTACGGCCGTCGTGACAACAAGTACAAGGCGCGCATCAAGATTCTGGTCAAGGCGCTGACGCCTGAAGTGTTCGCCGAGAAAGTCGAGGCCGAAATGGCCCACCTGCGCGGCGGCCAGACCACGCTGACCGAGGCCGAAGTGCATCGCGTCGCCAAGCACTTCATCGACCCGGACTACAAGGCGCTGACCGATTACAACGCCGAACTGGCTCAGCTGGATCAACAACACCCCGGTTTCGCCCGCTGGCGCTCGCGCAACGTCCTGGCCCACAAAAAGCCGGGCTACGCAGCGGTGACGCTGTCCCTGAAACCTACCGGCGTTGCGCCGGGCGATCTCACCGACAAGCAACTGGACGGCATCGCCGACCTCGCCGACCGCTACAGCTTCGGTCAACTGCGCACGTCCCACGAGCAGAACGTGATTCTGGCTGACGTCGAGCAGAGCCAACTGTTCACGATGTGGGGCGAACTGCGCGAGCAAGGCTTCGCGACGCCGAACATTGGTCTGCTGACGGACATCATCTGCTGCCCGGGCGGCGACTTCTGCTCGCTGGCCAACGCCAAATCGATCCCGATTGCCGAATCCATCCAGCGTCGTTTCGACGATCTCGATTACCTGTTCGACATCGGCGAGCTGGACCTGAACATCTCCGGCTGCATGAACGCCTGTGGTCACCACCACGTAGGCCACATCGGCATTCTCGGTGTCGACAAGAAAGGCGAAGAGTTCTACCAGGTCTCTCTGGGCGGCAGCGCCAGCCGCGATGCCAGCCTTGGCAAGATCCTCGGCCCGTCATTCGCACAGGACGTCATGCCGGATGTGATCGAGAAGCTGATCAACGTCTACGTTGAGAAACGCAACGAAGACGAGCGCTTCATCGACACCTACCAGCGTATTGGCATCGACCCTTTCAAGGAGCGCGTCTATGCAGCGAATCATTAAGAACAACGAGGTCATCGACGAGACCTGGCACTTGCTGCCCAAGGACACGACGTTCGACAGCCTGTCCAACTGCGACGACCTGATCGTGCCGCTGAACCTGTGGCGCGAGCATGCCCATGCGTTGAAGGCCCGCGACGGCGGTCTGGGTGTCTGGCTGGACAGCGACGAGCAAGCCGAGGAAATCGGTGACGACGCGGATCAGTTCCAGGTCATCGCCCTGAACTTCCCGGCGTTCACCGACGGCCGCAGCTACTCCAACGCACGCCTGTTGCGTGACCGCTACGGTTACAAGGCCGAGCTGCGGGCCATCGGCGATGTGTTGCGCGATCAGCTGTTCTACCTGCATCGCTGCGGGTTTGACGCCTTCGCGATTCGCGCCGACAAGGACCCGTACGAGGCGCTGGAAGGTCTGAAGGGCTTTTCCGTGACGTATCAAGCGGCCACCGACGAGCCGCTGCCGCTGTTCCGGCGCCGTTGATCCGGCACTGATCAACAGGCAACAAAAAGCCCCGGTTTCGTGAGAAGCCGGGGCTTTTTGTTGGAAGGGTGAACGCTTCATGTAGGAGCGTGGCTTGTCCCGCGATCTGCCGCGAAGCGGCAGTAAATTAATTCAACGCGGTGTGTCAGGTTTGCAAACCCTGCGGCCATTGCGGCTGCTGCGCAACCGATCGCGGGACAAGCCACGCTCCTACAGACTCATGCAGATCGGCTCTACCAGAACCGCTGCTGAGTCAGCTTGCCCCACCACCCCGTCACCAGTTGGTCGACCGACGTGCTCGCCGCAATGCCGACACGCTGCTGCAGGCTTTTGCGTTCGGCGTAGTGCAGATGAAACACCTCGGCGGTTTTAGCCTTCTCCGACAGGTATTCATCGCTGGTCTTCAGCTCATCCACCAGTTGCTTGTCCTTGGCTGCAATGCCGAGCCATATCTCGCCAGTGGCGACTTCGTCGATCTCCAACTGCGGGCGGTAGCTGGCGACAAAGTTCTTGAACAGCTCGTGGGTAATGTCCAGATCCTCCTGGAATTTCTCGCGGCCTTTCTCGGTGTTTTCGCCAAACACCGTCAACGTGCGCTTGTACTCGCCGGCAGTCAGTACTTCAAAATCGATGTCATGCTTCTTCAGCAGGCGATTGACGTTGGGCAATTGGGCAACCACGCCGATCGATCCCAGGATCGCGAACGGCGCACTGATGATCCGGGTGCCGATGCACGCCATCATGTAGCCGCCGCTGGCCGCAACCTTGTCGATGCAGATGGTCAGCGGAATGCCCGCCTGACGAATACGCGCCAGTTGCGACGACGCCAGACCGTAACTGTGTACCATCCCGCCGCCGCTTTCGAGGCGCAGCACCACCTCATCCTTTGGCGTGGCGAGGGTCAGCAGCGCGGTGATTTCGTTGCGCATGTTCTCGGTGGCCGAGGCCTTGATGTCGCCGTCGAAGTCCAGCACGTAGACCCGCGACTTGACCTCGGTGGACTTCTTGTCCTTCTTCAGCTCCCTGGCCTGGGACTTGCGCAGTGCCTTGAGCCGGGTCTTGTCCAGCAGCGAACCTTCAAGGCGATCACGCAGCCCTTTGTAGAAGTCATTGAGCTTGGTGACGTGCAACTGACCGCCTGCACCACGACGCCCGCGACCGCGCATCGAGCCGATGACCACCAGCACCACAATGATCGCAATCACGATGGTGACGGTCTTTGCCAGGAAGCTGGCGTAATCGAAAATGAACTCCACAGAAACTCCTTACCTGTACAGCAGACCCTCGGCAGAGGATCGCGAATGGGGCCAAGCATACCGGCGCGCCGGTGGCCGGGCCAGTGACGAGACGGGGAATACGGGACAGATCGGCCAATTCAAACGAGCGTATGTTTTTTCATTGACAGACCGCGGGCCGTCCTCATAACCTCCCAGCACTTTCAACGTGCCAGGGTGACGCGGTCGTGGGCAGCATCTATCTCATACGACATGGCCAGGCCTCGTTTGGTGCGGACGATTACGACGTCCTGTCGCCCACCGGTTTTCGCCAGTCGGAAATCCTCGGCGCGCACCTTGCGCAGCTGGGCCTGAGCTTCGACCGCTGCATCAGCGGCGCGCTGTTTCGCCAGCGCCACACGGCCGAAACAGTGATCGCCCAGCTCAACGCCGCCGGCCTCGCCACACCCGAGCTTGAAACCGACATCGCCTTCAATGAATTCAACGCCGAAGGCGTGATCCGCGCGCTGCTCCCCGCGATGCTGGATGAAGAACCTCAGGCCTTCGAGATCATGCGTGACGCCGCCAACAACCGCGCCGAGTTCCAGCGCCTGTTTGCCGCCATCATTCGCCGCTGGCTGGTGGGCGATCACGACGCCGCCGCGCTGCAGAGCTGGCAGGCCTTCGTCGAGCAGGTTGAAGCCGGCCTCAGCGGCATCCTTGACAGCGCCGGGCCAAGTGATCGCATCGCCGTGTTCACCTCCGGCGGCACCATCACCGCCCTGCTCCACCTGATCACGCAAATGCCGGCCACCCAGGCCTTCGAACTCAACTGGCACATCGTCAACACCTCGCTCAACCACCTGAAGTTCCGTGAGCGCGAGGTGTCCCTGGCTTCCTTCAACAGTTACGCGCACCTGCAACTGATGAAGGCGCCGGAGCTCATCACCTACCGCTGAGCCCGGCCAATCGCACCCGCAAAGTGCTCGTCATCACTCATATAAAAGGATCACACCATGAGCTCCGTAGAAAACGCCGTCCAAGCCATGAAAGCCAAGTTCAACCCATCCGCCGCTGCGGGCCTGGACCTGGTGTTCGGTTTCCGCATCGACGAAACCAAAAACTTCTCCCTGATCGTCAAGGACAGCAACTGCGAACTGCAGGAAGGCGTCAACCCGGACGCGCAAGTCACCCTGGTGATGGACGGCGAAACTCTGGAAGGCATCGTCAGCGGCGAGACCGACGGCATGCAGGCGTTCATGGGCGGCAAACTGCGCGCTGAAGGCGACATGATGCTGGCGATGAAACTGAGCGAGCTGTTTCCTTCCTGAGGAGGCTGGTGCAGGCATTTGCCCGGGATGCGAGGTGTGTCTGTGGCAGCTTTGTCGCTGATGGACCGCAATCGCGGGCAAGCGCGCTCCTACAGGGATCGCGGTCCTGCCAAAAACCGAAGCTGCCCGGCTTCGGTTTTTTTTCGTCCGGGCTATGTGCCGAACAGCTAACCCACCCGTGAATCAGGGCGGCTGATTGCCCCGTAACACCCACGCCAATAGCCCTTGTTCGCGGGCGCCGGGGCGCATTAGATTAGCCAATGATCCTGGCCCACCAAAATAATCTGCAGGGATAAGCATGGCGCTCACCGACCAGTCCACCCAGGTTCGATCCGGCGAAGAACTCGACGCTGCGTTGATCGACCCCTACCTGAAAGCCCATATCCCCGGCCTGAGCGGCAGCGCGCAGATCAGCCAGTTTCCCGGTGGCGCGTCGAATCTGACGTATTTGCTGAAATACCCCGAGCAGGAGTTCGTCCTGCGCCGCCCGCCGTTCGGTCACAAGGCGAAAAGCGCCCACGACATGGGCCGCGAATTCCGCATCCTCAATCAGCTGCGTGACGCCTTCCCTTATTGCCCCAAGGCGTACCTGCACTGCACCGACGAAGCGGTGATCGGTGCCGAGTTTTACGTGATGGAGCGGGTCAAGGGCATCATCCTGCGCGCCGAGTTGCCCGCCGAGCTGAACCTCGATGCCGCCCAGACCGAAACGCTGTGCAAGAGCTTCATCGACCGGCTGGTCGAACTGCATCAGGTGGATTACACCGCCTGTGGGCTCGGCGATCTGGGCAAGCCCCAGGGTTACGTTGAGCGACAGATTCGCGGCTGGACCGAGCGTTACGAGAAAGCGCGCACCGCCGATGCGCCGAGCTGGGAAAAGGTCGCCCGCTGGCTGGACGAGAAAAAGCCGGCGGACCACCCGGTTTCAAGCCTGGTGCACAACGACTACCGCTTCGACAACGTGATCCTCGACCCCGACAACCCGATGCAGATCATCGGCGTGCTGGACTGGGAGCTGACCACGTTGGGGGATCCGCTGATGGACCTGGGCAACAGCCTGGCGTACTGGATTCAGGCGGATGACCCGGCGCCGGTGCAACTGATGCGGCGCCAGCCCAGCCATGCACCGGGCATGCTCACCCGAGAGCAGTTCGTGGCGTACTACGCCGAGCGCTCGGGCATTCCCATCGACAATTTCGACTTTTACTACACCTACGGTCTGTTCCGTCTGGCCGGCATCGTCCAGCAAATCTACTACCGCTTCTTCCACGGCCAGACTCAGGACAAGCGCTTCGCCCAGTTCATTCACATGAACGCCCTGCTGGAGCGCATGGCCCTGCAAGTGATTGAGCGTTCCAGCCTCTGATTGCGACACGACAAGGAAAACAACAATGTCCAAGACTCAACTGTTCGACCTCGATGGCAAGATCGCTTTCGTTTCGGGCGCCAGCCGTGGCATCGGTGAAGCGATTGCAAAACTGCTGGCCCAGCAAGGCGCCCACGTCATCGTCTCGAGCCGCAAGATCGATGGCTGCCAGCAGGTGGCGGACGCGATCATCGCCGACGGCGGTCAAGCCACCGCCATCGCCTGCCACATCGGTGAAATGGAACAGATCACGGCGGTGTTCGCGCAGATCCGCGAGCAGTTCGGGCGTCTGGACATTCTGGTGAACAACGCGGCGACCAACCCGCAGTTCTGCAACGTGCTGGACACCGACCTCGGGGCGTTCCAGAAGACCGTCGACGTGAACATCCGCGGCTACTTCTTTATGTCGGTGGAAGCCGGCAAGCTGATGCGCGAACACGGCGGCGGCAGCATCATCAACGTGGCGTCGATCAATGGCGTCTCGCCGGGCGTGTATCAGGGCATCTATTCGGTGACCAAGGCGGCGGTGATCAACATGACCAAGGTCTTCGCCAAGGAATGCGCGCAGTTCGGCATCCGCTGCAACGCCCTGCTGCCCGGCCTGACCGATACCAAATTCGCCTCGGCGCTGGTGAGCAACGAGAAGATCCTCAACACCGCGCTGGCGCAGATTCCCCTCAAGCGGGTGGCGGCGCCGAGCGAAATGGCGGGGACGGTGTTGTACCTGGCCAGCGATGCGTCGAGTTACACGACCGGCGTGGCGTTGAACGTGGACGGCGGGTTCCTGTCCTGAATCGCTGAGCGATCATCTGTAGGAGCGCGCTTGCCCGCGAATTCGATGTATCTGATGTCGATTCATTGCCTGACACACTGCAATCGCGGGCAAGCGCGCTCCCACAACATATGCGCATGAGGTGAAATTGAGGTGTTCCTGAGGGAATAAAGATTCCATCGGGAACCCCCAACCACCTACATTTTCCGCACAACAACACGTCTCAAAGGACACGCTGTCATGCGCGGGAATTCTCTTCCAGAACTGGGCGTCGGCCTGATCGGCACGGGCTTCATGGGTCGGGCTCATGCCCTGGCGTTTCACAACGCACGTACCACGTTCGATCTTCCCTTCAACCTCAAGCTCGTCGCCCTCGCCGATGCGGACGCTGCGCGCGCCGAACAGTGCGCAGCCAGTTGGGGGTTCGATCGCAGTCATGGCGACTGGCAGCAGTTGATCAGCGATCCGGCGGTCAATCTGGTGGCGATCACCACGCCCAACCTGTTGCATTTCCCCATGGCCATGGCGGCCTTTGAAGCGGGCAAAGCGGTGTATTGCGAGAAGCCACTGGCGGTGAGTCTGGCGCAGGCGAGGGAGATGCAGGCGGCGGCGCGCAAGGCCGGCGTCGTGACAAGGGTGGGCTACAACTACCAGCACAACCCAATCATCGGACTCGCGAAGCAGATGATTGAAAGCGGCGAGCTGGGTCGGATCGTCAGTTTTCAGGGGGAGTTCAGCGAGGACTTCATGGCCGATGGGCTGTCGCCGTGGTCCTGGCGCTGTGAGGAGGCTCATGCCGGTGGCGCGCTGGCCGACCTCGGCAGCCATTTGCTGGCGATGGCGCGGTACCTGCTCGGCGATATCGACGCGGTGTGCGCGGACTCGCAAACGGTGCACCCGCAGCGCCCGGACACCCGCGGCAGTGGAGAGCAACGACCGATCAGCATCGATGACCAGACCTACGCGCTGCTGCGATTTGCCAACGGCGCGCGGGGTACGTTCGGCAGCAGTTGGCTCAAGCATGGCTACAAGAATCACTTGAGCTTCGAGATCGGTGGCACCGAAGGCACGTTGTCGTTTGATCAGGAACGCTTGAACGAACTGCGGCTGTACCGGCCCGGCGCGACGGGACGCGACGGGTTTCAGCGGATTCTGGCGGGGCCTGCGCAGCCTGGGTATGCGTCTTTCTGCCCGGCGCCGGGGCATCAATTGGGATACAACGAGCTGAAGACCCTGGAAGTGCACGAATTGATTCAGGCGCTGGGTGGACAGGGTTCGAACGGGACGGACTTTGCCGAAGCGATGGAGGTCGAGCGCCTGGCGACAGCGATTCGCATTGCGGCGAAAGAGCTGCGTTGGGTGAGTGTTTCGGATATTTGAGTCGGGTGTCAGACCGGTAATCGAGGGTGTTCAATACGGCCTCTTCCCGGCTGAAGCCGGTCCTACTGGCTGACCGCGTGCGGTTAGTGGGGCCGGCTTTAGCCGGGAAGCTCCTGCAGATTTCGCACAGAAAAAAATGTCATCGTCCGCCGCTAACCCTTGCAGGAGCGCGCTTGCCCGCGAAGGGGCCGGTGCATGCGACGCATCTGTGGCGTCCGTACTGACGCCTTCGCGGGCAAGCGCGCTCCTACACTTGACCTGAGGCGCAAACAAGATCGATATTCGGCCGCAGAACGCAGGCGTTCAAGCTGATCGGCAGCGCTGAGATGAAAGACAATTCGCCGTTTGCCCTGCAACCCGGCGCGCCTTGCAGGTAGAATGCTGCGCTTCCGGGCAGCCATTCTGCCCATCTGCCCGATAAGCGCCTTCCCATGCCGTTCGAACTCACCGTTGAACCCATCACCCTGCTGGTGCTGGCCGTCGTAGCCTTTGCCGCCGGTTTCATCGACGCCATCGCAGGCGGCGGCGGTCTGTTGACCACGCCTGCCCTGCTCACGGCCGGCCTGCCGCCGCATCTGGTGCTGGGCACCAACAAGCTCAGCTCGACCTTCGGCTCGGCCACCGCCAGCTACACCTTTTATCGCCGCAAGCTGTTTCACCCGGCGCAGTGGAAACGCGCGCTGATCGGGACGGCAGTGGGCGCGTTGATCGGTGCGGTGGTCGCGCATTATCTGCCGGCTGAACTGCTGAATCAGATGCTCCCGGTGATCGTGTTCGGCTGCGGGCTGTACCTGCTGTTCGGCGGGACGCCCAAGGCGCCGCTGGACAGCAACGCGCCGATCAAAACCAAATGGCAGTTGCCCCAAGGCCTGGGGCTGGGCTTCTACGACGGCGTGGCCGGACCCGGTACCGGGGCGTTCTGGACGGTCAGCACGTTGCTGATCTACCCGGTCGATCTGGTGAAAGCCAGCGGCGTCGCCCGCAGCATGAACTTCGTCAGCAACGCCGCCGCGCTGATGATTTTCGCCATCAACGGCTCGGTGGACTGGGTGATCGGGTTGACGATGGGCCTGGCGGTGATGGCCGGCGCATTCATGGGCGCCAGAACCGCGATCAAGGGCGGCGCCAAGTTCATCCGCCCTGTCTTCATCACCGTGGTGCTGGGCTTAACCGTCCGCCTGGCCTGGCAGCACTGGTTCAACTGAACCTGAGCGCTGGGCCAGATACAGATCGATCAGGTGGCGCGCGATCGAGCGACTGGCCGGCAACGGCGGCAGGTCATGGATGCTGAACCACTGGGCGTCTTCGATTTCGTCTGCCTGGGGCACGATTTCGCCACTGTCGTATTCAGCGTGGAAGCCGAGCATCATCGAGTGCGGGAACGGCCAGCACTGGCTGCCCTTGTACTGGATGTTCTTGACCGTCACCTGGACCTCTTCCATCACCTCGCGCCGTACACAGTCCTCGGCCGACTCACCCGGCTCGGCGAACCCGGCCAGCGTGCTGTAGACCCCGGACACAAAACGCGGCGAGCGCGCCAGCAGCACTTCATCGCCGCGGGTGATCAGCACGATCATGCTGGGCGAGATCCGCGGATAAGCGCGCAGATCGCAGTGCGGGCAATACATCGCCCGCTCGCCCGGTACCTGCTGGGCCGGTTGGCCGCAACTGCCACAAAAACGGTGTTCACGGGCCCAGGTGCTGATCTGCGCCGCGTAGCCGAGCATCTGGAAGACATCGGCGTCGTCGGCGAGCATGAACTGGCGCAGGGTCTGCCACTGCGTACCCTCCAAATCCAAAGCCAAATTTAGCTCGGGCGAATCTCGAAGCGTCTGCACGTACACCGGCTCGCCGTCAAAATGGCCAATGCCGTGCTCGTGCATCAGGGGCAAGTCCTGCCGCTTCAGCCATTCGCGGGGGAACAGCACGCCGTTGCTGTCCTTCAAAAAGCCCTGGTTACTCTGAACCACAGCCCAACCACCGGGTGCCTGAACATCAAGCACGGCGGTGGTCCAACGCTTCGGGCGCGTCATGCATCAACTCCTCTGATCACCGACCTGCCCGTCTGCAGCTCGATAAAGAGGTTCAGAGGCGGCAGGCGGTTACGCATTCAAATAGGTCAGTCAATTGTCGAAGACCGGCTTCTGTTTGCTCATGTGAGCCATCATCGCCAGCTTCAGGTCGGCTGATTGCAACATGGCAGCGTTCCAGGTGGCAACGTATTCGAGGCCGTCGTCCACGCTGTGATCACGCATGTAGCCGATCATGCGCTTGCTGCCACTGATGGCGATGGGTGATTTGGCGGCGATGTCCCGGGCGATGGCGAACACGCCTTCGAGCAGCTGCGGCAGGTCGGCGAACGTGCGGTTGACCAGGCCAATGCGCAGCGCTTCTTCGGCACCCACGTTGCGCCCGGTGTAGGCCATTTCGCGCATCATGCCGTCGCCGATCAGTCGCGGCAGGCGTTGCAAGGTGCCGACGTCCGCCGCCATGCCCATGTCGATTTCGCGGATGGAAAACAGCGCATCGTCTGCCGCGTAGCGCATGTCACAGGCACTGATCAGATCGATGGCGCCGCCGATGCAATAGCCCTGAATGGCGGCGAGCACCGGCTTGCTGCAACGGTCGACGACACTGAAGGATTCCTGCATCTGCAGGATCTTGCGCCGCAGCAGGCGGGCGTTGCGGCCCACGTCCTTGCCCAGCTCGCTGGCCACCGACGCGAGCAGTGTCAGATCGATGCCCGAAGAGAAGTGTTTGCCTGCACCACTGAGCACCACCACGCGGACGTCGTCGGTGTCCTCGACCCAGCGGAAAATCTCGATGATCTCCTGCCAGAACGCTGCGTTCATCGCGTTGATTTTTTCCGGACGATTGATTTGCACGTGGGCAATGTGGTCGGCCAGTTCGACCTTGAACGCACTGTAGTCAGACACGGCTTTAGATCCTTGTATGGGCCAGACGAGGTTTATTCCTTAACGCCGGATCATAGCAAGTCAGTCTGTGCGCTCGCAGGCCACGGTTGCGCCATTTGCCGGACAGTGAGGCCGCTAAAACCCCCACAAATGCCATCGGTCGGCGAGCAATAAACTGAACGGTCTCAGCGGGTAACGGTCCAGAGTGATGGCTGCATGGAATTGGATTTTCCCGACCATGATTGCCTGGGCAGTCGAACCTGTTTCGGCGCCCGCCCCTTTCTCAGGTCGCAAGAGGGCGATTCTTGACTACATCAAAAGCGGCAACCGGTATCGTGGGCCTGGACGACATCCTCGCGGGTGGCCTTTCGCGCAGTCACGTGTTTCTCCTCGAAGGAGAGCCCGGCACCGGCAAAACCACCGTCGCGCTGCAGTTCCTGCTGGCTGGCTCAGCGGCGGGCGAACGGGGTCTTTACATCACACTTTCTGAAACCGAACGCGAATTGCGCGACGGTGCACGCTCCCACGGCTGGGAGCTGGACGAGAACATCTCGGTGTTCGAGCTGACACCCCCTGAAGATTTGTTGAACGCTGCCCACCAGCAGAGTTTGCTGTACTCCTCGGACCTGGAACTGGGCGAGGCGACCAAGCAGATTTTCGAAATTGTCGAGCAGGTCAAACCTTCGCGGGTGATCATCGACAGCCTCTCGGAAATCCGCCTGCTGGCGCAGAGTTCATTGCGTTATCGCCGGCAGATCCTGGCGATCAAGCATTATTTCGCGCGCTACGACACCACCGTGGTGCTGCTCGACGACCTCACCACCGAATCCCTGGATAAAACCGTGCACAGCGTTGCCCACGGCGTGATCCGTCTCGAAGGCCTGACGCCGACCTATGGCGCCGAGCGCCGACGCCTGCGGGTGGTGAAATACCGAGGCCAGAAGTACCGCGGCGGCTATCACGACTTCAACATCATGGACGACGGGATTCAGGTGTTCCCGCGTCTGGTGGCGGCCGAGCACCGCGACGGGTACGTCAGCCGCCAGCTCAGCAGCGGCATCAAGGAGGTTGATGCCCTGCTCGGGGGCGGGCTGGACAGCGGGTCCAGCACTGTGATTCTGGGGCCTGCGGGAACCGGTAAATCGCTGATTTCGCTGACATTCGCCGCTGCAGCGGTGGAGCGTGGCGAGAAGGCGGCGCTGTTTATCTTTGATGAAGAGCTCGGCCTGCTATACACGCGTATGAGCAAACTCGGCATTGATCTTCGTGCGCTTGAAGCGACCGGCAATCTGATGATCCAGCAAGTCGACGCCGCTGAATTGTCCCCGGGTGAATTTGCCCATCGCGTTCGCCGCTGTGTGGACGAACTGGGCATCCAGACCGTGGTGATCGACAGCCTCAACGGCTATCAGGCAGCGATGCCTGAAGAGAACGCGCTGGTCCTGCACGTGCACGAACTGTTGCTCTACCTCAATCGTCATGGCGCCTCGACGTTCATGACCGTCGCCCAGCACGGTCTGGTCGGCGACATGCAGACGCCGGTGGACATCACCTACCTCGCGGATTCGGTGATTCTGCTGCGTTACTTCGAAGCACTGGGTCAGGTCCGTCGGGCCATTTCCGTCATCAAAAAACGCACAGGCACCCATGAGTCAACCATTCGTGAATACCGCATCAGTGCGTCCGGCATGACTATCGGCGAACCGCTGGAAGCCTTTCAGGGCGTATTGCGTGGCATCCCTCAGTACCACGGAGAGAAAAATCCCCTGTTGCGGGACACCGACGCGTGAGCACTCCGGGACAGTTATCGGAACGGGCCATTATCCTGGCCCCCCTCGGACGGGACAGCAAGATCGCGTTGACCATGCTGCAGGAAGCCGGCTACCCGGCGATCATCACCCACGACCTGGTGCAGCTGTGCAGTGAGCTGATGTCCGGTGCGGGCCTTGCGATCATCGCTGATGAGGCATTGCGCAGCGCGGACATCAACCCCCTGCTCAGCCTGCTGGCCAATCAACCGGCCTGGTCGGACTTCCCCATCGTGTTGCTGACCCACCATGGCGGCCCGAAACAGAATCCCTCGGCGCACCTGGGCAAGATGCTCGGCAACGTCACGTTTCTGGAGCGGCCGTTTCACCCTGCCACGCTCATCAGCCTGGTGAGCACCGCCGTGCGCGGGCGTCGACGACAATACGAAGCCCGCACTCGGCTGGAAGAACTGCTGGAAAGCGAGCAGCGCCTGCAACATGCGCTGAAAGCCGGACGGTTGGGCTCCTGGCAGCTGGACACCGAATTTCTGGTGCTGGAGTGCTCGGCCATCACCAAGGCGCACTTCGGCCGGGACGAGCGCAACCCGCTCTTCTACCACGAGTGGCTGAGTTCGGTGCACCCCGAAGATCAGCCGCGCATGCAGTCCGTGTTGCAGCACACCCTGGACAGCGGTGCCGATTTCATTATCGAGTTTCGCAACGTCTGGCCGGACGGTTCGGTCCATTGGGTGGATATCAGGGCCCGGGCGATCCGTGCGCGCAATGGCAGCGTCAGCCTGCTGTCCGGCGTGACCTCGGACATCACCGAGCGCAAGCTGGCCGAACAGCAGCTGCGCCAGTTCAACGAAACCCTGGAGCAGCAGGTCGAGGAACGCACCTCGCAGTTGCGCCACAACGAAGAAGTGCTGCGTCAGTCGCAGAAAATGGAAGCGGTGGGCCAGCTCACCGGCGGCATCGCCCACGACTTCAACAACATGCTGACCGGAATCATCGGCAGCCTCGAGCTGCTGAGGCGTCGTCTGGCACGGGGTCGCACCGATGATCTCGATGGTCTTATCGACCTGGGCGTGACCTCGGCCAATCGCGCCGCCGCCCTGACCCACCGTTTGCTGGCGTTTTCGCGCCGCCAGTCGCTGGACCCCAAGCCGGTCTTGATGAATGACCTGGTCAACTCCATGGGCGAACTGCTGAATCGCAGCGTCAACGAGAGCATCCGCCTCGACATGTGCCTGGACCCGGAACTGTGGACCGCCGAGGCCGATCCGAATCAGCTTGAAAGCGCCCTGCTCAATCTGGTGCTCAACGCCCGCGACGCCATGCCCGACGGCGGCATGCTGATGATCGAGACCTTCAACCGCCGCCTCGACCGCGACTTCACCAACGCCTACGAAAATCTCCTGCCGGGTGACTACGTGGTGCTCAGCGTGCGCGACACGGGCTGCGGGATGCCGGAGAACGTCATCAGCCGGGCCTTCGATCCGTTTTTCACCACCAAACCGATCGGCCAGGGCACCGGCCTCGGCTTGTCGATGATCTACGGCTTCACCAAGCAATCCCACGGTCATGTCGAGATCGAGAGCCAGGTGGGCGACGGCACCACCGTGCAGCTGTTCCTGCCGCGTTACCACGGGGCGGCGCAGCAAGAGGATCCCGCCCTCCCCAACGACACGGCTCAGGCCCGTGAGGGCGAAACCATTCTGCTGGTCGAAGACGATCCGGCGGTGCGCGCGCTGGTCAGTCAGGTGCTGAGCGAACTGGGTTATGCGTACGTGGAAGCCGGTGATGCGGTCGGGGCGATTCCGATTCTGGAATCGAGCCAGCGCATTGACCTGATGATCAGCGACGTTGGCCTGCCCGGCATGAATGGCCGCCAGCTGGCCGACATTGGTCGGCAATTGCGCACGGACCTGAAAGTGCTGTTCATCACCGGCTACGCGGAAAACGCCAGCGCCCGCTCGGGCTTTCTGGAAGGAGGGATGCAGATGATCACCAAGCCGTTTGCGTTTGACCAACTGACGGCCAAGGTGCGGGAGATGATCGAGGGCTGACGCGAGACAGGTGCAGACACAAAAGCCGGCGACTGCCGGCTTTGTTGTTTTCTGAAGGGATCAGTTGAGCAGGGTTTGAATCTGCGAGTGCAGCGTTTCCATGGTGAACGGCTTGGCCAGGATCGGGGCCTTTTGGGTGATCGGACTGCCGCAATCAACGATCTCTGCCGGGTAGCCACTGATGAAGATGACCTTGAGTTCCGGTCGCAGCTTGACGGCGGGCTCGGCGATCATTACGCCGGACACCCCGCCGGGCAGGCGGTAATCGGTGATCATCAAATCGAGGTGGGGCTTGGTGGCAAGGATTTCGAATGCCTGCTCCCCGTTCTCCGCCTGCAACACCCGATAGCCTTCGCCCGACAAATAATCGGACAGCAGCATCAGAATGAGCGGCTCGTCTTCGACGATGAGTACGACATTTTCTGCATCAGAGCTCATTTGAACGCCTTTGATCTTATAGATAGCTGCCATTACGACCATGCCCCGCGCTGGAGGTTGCGCAGAGTGCTCAGTTATTTGATTGAAGGCCTTTGGTGTGGGGAATGGTCGGCCTAACGGCCTCGGGTTTCGCCTTCGGCGAGTTACTTGATAAAGCCCCAAGTAACCAAGGGCTTGTGCTCCTGGTTGGGCTCCTCCTCCGTCGGAGTACCCTCACTCCGACGACGCTCCGTGGGCCCGCGCCGAACGGACATCCATGTCCTGACGGCGCTCTCGCCGCATCCATGCGGCTCGGCCCACTCCGCGTCGTCTGCGTTCAGCCTGCACCCAAGTCGCGATTGTCGCCGTCTGGGATTTTTGCGTATGAAGATCAAAAGCGGATCAAGAGCAGATCAAGAGCTTCCCGGCTAAAGCCAGTCCTACAAGTGCGCGCGGTGTCAGTAGGACCGGCTTGCTGATCGTTCCCACGCTCCGCGTGGTAACGCAGCCCTGGACGCTCCGCGTCCCACTGAAGCCGCGCATTCAGGCCTGGTGAAGTGACGCAGAGCGTCAACGGATGCATACCCACGCGGAGCGTGGGCACGATCAGAGATGATGGCGGCGACCTCGACAGTAGGACCGGCTTTAGCCGGGAAGCTCTTGATATGCGTAAACGCGCTTTTGATCTTCATACGCAGAACGTCCAGTCACCGCAAAACGCGACCTGGGTGCAGGCTGAACGCAGGTCTCGCGGAGTGGGCCGAGCGGCATGGATGCCGCGAGAGCCGCCCCCCGCCATGGATGGCGGATGGCGGCGGGCCCACGGAGCGAGACCGGAGTGAAGGAACCCTGACGAAGGAAGGGCCCAACCAGGAGCAGGCACTTTTGCTTACTTTTGGTGCTTTTCAAAAGTAAGTCGCCGAAGGCGAAACAGTCTGCCCCCAGGCAGACGCTTGTGATCGTGATCTTAGAGATCTTGATCAGAGCGGCAGCGATACCCGGAACATCGACCCCTCGCCTTCCTCGCTCTCGACACTGATCCGCCCGCCATGAGCGCTGACGATCTGATCGGAGATGAACAGCCCCAAGCCAAGCCCCGCCACTGCATGACTGGCCGCGACCCGCTCGAACTGTTGAAAAATACGCTTCTGGTTTTCCGCGCTGATCCCGATCCCGTGATCGCGCACCTCCACCCGCGCCTCGCCGGCCTCGCTGTAGACCCGCAACTCGATCGGCTTGTGCGCGCCGTAGCGCAAGGCGTTGGTCAACAGATTCGCCACCACCTGCTCGATGCGAAACTCATCCCACACGCCAATCACCGGCGCGGTGGCGTGCAGGGTCACCACGCTACCGGCGGCAGCGATCTGCGCCGAATAACTTTCCACCAGGTTGACCACCAGCTCCGACAAATCAAAGGGGCCGGTGCGGATCGACAGCTTGCCGGTGCGAATCCGCGACACGTCAAGCATGTCCTCGATGAGGCGGATCAGGCTCTGGATCTGCCGCTCATCGCGATCCACCATGGCCCGAAGTTTTTCCATGGTGAACGCCGAGGCATTGTCCTTGGCCAAATGCAACTTGCGCAGCTGGGTTTCCAGAATCAGCCCGTTGAGCGGCGTGCGCACCTCGTGGGAGACAATCGACATGAAGTCATCGCGCATGCGGATCGCACGCTCCAGCTCGCTCTGCGTCGACTTCAACTCGCGCATCAGAGCTTCCTGCTCCGCGCGGCTGCGTTCGAGCTCTTCGAGCTGCTGCTTCAGGGCCTTGCGCTGGCGATACAGGTCGACGAAGACATTGACCTTGCTCTTGACTGCATGAATATCGAGGGGCTTATGCAGGAAATCCACTGCACCGCTTTCATAGCCCTTGAACGCGTAATTCAGCTCGCGCCCGGCGGCACTGACGAACACGATGGGAATGTTCTTGGTCTTCTCGGTACTGCGCATCAGCTCGGCAAGTTCGAAGCCGTTCATCCCCGGCATCTGCACGTCGAGAATCGCCATCGCAAACTCGTGTTCGAGCAGCAACGACAGTGCTTCGTCCGCAGACAACGCCTTGAACACCTGACGGTCCTCACGCTTGATCAACGCTTCAAGCGCGAGCAGGTTCTCCGGCAGATCATCCACGATCAGCAGTTTGGCTTTGATTTCACTCAGCATGCATTTCGTTCCAGCTCGACAAGCAAGGACCCAATGTCGGGCAAAGGCAATAGAAAATCCGGCGTATGAAGGGCAAGTGCCGCTTCGGGCATGGTCCGCGCGAGCGCCTGGGCCGGGTCCTGGACCACGGTGAGACCACCGTACTCCTTGATTCGTGCAATGCCGCGCGCGCCATCGCTGTTTGCACCGGTCAGCAATACACCTGCCAGCCGTTCACCATAGGCGTCTGCAGCCGATTCGAACAGGATGTCGATGCTCGGGCGCGAGTGATGCACGCGCTCCTCCTGACTCAGCGACAGGCTCAGATCGTTCTCGATCGACAGGTGATACCCCGGCCCGGCGAAGTACAGCGTGCCCGGTTTGATGGTCTCTTTATCGTCCGCTTCCTTGACCGGTATCGCCAGGTTCACGGCAAAGACCTCGGCCAACTGACTGCGACGCTGATCCGGCACATGCAGCACCGCCAGGATGGGCAGGCGATAGCCCCTGGGCAGCGTGCGGAAGATCTTCAGTAACGCTTCGACGCCGCCGGCCGACGCGCCGACCACTATCGCGTCCACCACGGGCAACGAGGGCTGGTCCGGGGATGAGCCAGGAAATGACGTTCTCATGATTTGCGGTAGATCCGCTCGAGTTTGACCAAAGGGTCGAACTGGTTCTTGTACCCGGAAAAATCCAGGGTTTCCTTGCTGCCGAGTACGAGAAAGCCGCGATGGCACAGGGACTCGTGAAACAGCCCGAACGCGCGGTCCTGCAGTTTCTTGTTGAAATAGATAAGCACGTTGCGGCAGGAGATCAACTGAGTCTCGGAGAACACGCTGTCCGTCGCCAGACTGTGATCGGCGAAGGTGACATTCTCGCGAAGGGTCTTGTCGAAAATCGCGTAATCGTAGGCGGCCGTGTAGTACTCCGAAAACAATCGCTTGCCGCCAGCCTTCAGGTAGTTCTCGTTGTAGCCGCGCATGTTTTCCATCGAGAAAATACCTTGCTTGGCCTTTTCCAGGGAACGGGGATTGATGTCGGTGGCGTAGATGATCGTGCGCTCGAGCAGGCCTTCCTCGCGCAGCAGGATGGCCATCGAGTAGACCTCTTCACCGGTGCTGCACCCGGCAATCCAGATTTTCACCGACGGGTAAGTCTTGAGCAGCGGCACGACTTCTTCGCGAATGGCGAGGAAGTGCGTCGGGTCGCGGAACATCTCGCTGACCGGGATCGTCAGGAATTGGAGCAGCTGCATGAACGCCGACGGGTCATGCAGCACCCGCTCCTGCAATGCGGATATGGTCTTCAGTTCAAATTGACGCAATGCGTGGGCGACCCGTCGTTTCACCGACGCACCCGAGTAATCGCGGAAATCGTAGCTGTATTTCAAGTAGATCGCTTCAATAAGCAAGCGTAACTCGATATCGGCGTCTCGTTCTTGGTGCATCGGCAACACTCTGGATCGGGCAAAAGGCGGTCAATTGATCCGGTTCATTCAGATACGTTCCATCTTCGGCAGCCACACGCGAATCAGCGAGAACAGCCGGTCGAGGTCGATCGGCTTCGCCAGATAGTCGTTGGAACCGGCCTGCAGGCAGCGATCCTGGTCATCTTTCATCGCCTTGGCGGTCACGGCGATGATCGGCAGCTTGCGCCAGCGAGGATTCTTGCGGATCTCGATGGTGGCTTCGTAGCCGTCCATTTCCGGCATCATCACGTCCATCAGCACCAGATCGATGTCATCGACGGTGTTGAGCTTCTCGATCGCTTCCAGTCCGTTACGCCCCACTTCGACGATCGCGCCCTTGTGCTCAAGCGCGCTGGTCAGGGCGAAGATGTTGCGCACGTCGTCGTCGACCACCAGGATCTTGCGGCCTTCGAACACGCGGTCGCGACTGCGCGCGGTCTTGAGCATCTTCTGGCGCTCGTTCGACAGCTGCGACTCGACCTTGTGCAGAAAGAGCGTGACTTCGTCGAGCAGGCGCTCCGGCGAACGCGCACCCTTGATGATGATGGTCCGCGAGTACCGCAGCAGTTCGGCTTCTTCGTCCCGGGTCAGGTTGCGCCCGGTATAGACGATGACCGGCGGGAACGCGCAGATCTCATCAGTGGACATACGCTTGAGCAACTCGTTGCCGAGCATGTCCGGCAGCTTGAGGTCAATGATCATGCAGTCGTAGGCGTTGTCGCGCAGCAGCTCAAGGGCGTCCTGGGCGAAACCGACGGCGGTGATTTCAATGTCGTCGTCGCCGATCAGGCGCGCGATGCTGTCACGCTGCAAGGCATCGTCTTCGACCAGCAGGATGCGTTTGACCTTCTGCGTCAGCTTGGCTTCGAGGCGGGCGAAGACGTCCTTGAGCTCTTCGCGGGTGGTCGGTTTGACGGCGTAACCGATGGCGCCCATTTGCAATGCGGCTTCCTGGCGGTCTTCGACGGAAATCACATGCACCGGAATGTGCCGGGTGCTCGGCAGCTCTTTCAGGCGTTGCAGCACGGTCAGACCGGAATGGTCCGGCAGGCGCATGTCCAGCAGGACGGCGTCCGGTATGAACGAGGAGGCCAGATCGAAGCCTTCGTCGGCGGCGTGGGCCACCAGGCAGTTGTAGCCAAGCTCATGGGCCAGGTCATAGAGGATGTGAGCAAAGCGCACTTCGTCTTCGATGACCAGAATGCAGCGCTTGCTGAACGGTGCTTTTTCGCGGTCGTCGGCAAAGCGCGGAATCGGCTCTGCGGCCGGTGCAGCCTTGGCGGCGACTGGCGCCGGCGGCATGATGCGAGCCGCAACGGGCTCAGGCTGCACGGCAACCACGGGCGCATCGGCGTACTGCGAAGGCTCCTGCTCAACGTACTCTTCCGGCACCACCAGGGTGAAAATACTGCCCTGCCCCGGCGCGCTGGTCACGCTGATCGAGCCGCCGAGCAAGCGCGCCAGATCGCGGGAAATCGACAGGCCCAGGCCGGTGCCGCCGTAGCGGCGATTGGTGGTGCCGTCGGCCTGACGGAACGCTTCGAAAATACTCTCCTGCTGCTCCTCAGCGATGCCGATGCCGGAGTCGCGCACGGTGAAGGCCACGCCTTCGCCGGGCTGCCGTGAAACGGTCAGGCTGACCGTCCCGGTTTCGGTGAACTTGACAGCGTTGGACAGCAGGTTCTTGAGGATCTGCTCCAGCCGTTGGCGATCGGTGTACAGCGACACCGGCGTGCCGGATTGAATCTCCACCGAGAATTCCAGCTTCTTCTCGGCCGCCAGTGGTTCGAAGGTCATGCGCAGGCCGTCCACCAGACGACTGACGCTGCTGTTCTCCGGACGCATGTCCAGCTTGCCGGCCTCGACTTTGGAAATATCCAGAATGTCGTTGATCAGGTTAAGCAGATCGTTGCCCGCCGAGTAAATCGACTCGGCGAACTTGACCTGTTCAGCGGTGAGGTTGTCCTGGGGGTTTTCCGACAGCAGCTTGGCCAGAATCAACGAACTGTTCAGCGGCGTGCGCAGCTCGTGGGACATGTTGGCGAGGAATTCGGATTTGTATTTGCTGGAGCGCTGCAGCTCGTCGGCGCGGGCTTCAAGCTCAATCTGGGCGATGTGCAATTCTTCGTTATTGCGGTCCAGTGCATCACGCTGATCAGCCAGCGCCTTGCCCTGCTCAGCCAGCTGCTCGTTGGTCTGCTCAAGCTCGGCCTGCTGGGTTTCCAGGTGCGTCTGGGATTCCTTGAGGATCCGCGACTGCTCTTCCAGCTCTTCGTTGGCGGTGCGCAGTTCTTCCTGCTGCACCTGAAGCTCTTCGTTGAGCTGCTGGGTTTCGGCGAGCACTTCCTGCAAGCGCTGGCGATAGCGCGCGGCCTCGATGGACGTGCCGACGTTCTCGGCCACCAGCTCAAGGAACTCCAGGTCACGGGGGGTCAGCTCGCGGAGGAAGCCCAGCTCGATCACGCCGTTGACGTGGTCATCATTGCTGGTCGGCACCACCACGACGCTGCGCGGCGAACCTTCGCCCAGGCCGGACGTGACTTTGAAGTAGCCCTGAGGGACGTTATCCAGGGTGATGATCTGATCCTGCTCGGCCGCTTTGCCGACCACGCCTTCACCGCTGTAGATCGACTGTTCTTGCAACTCCTGCTCGCGGGAGAAGCCATAGGAAGCGACTCGCACTAGCCCGCCGTGCTCCTGACGCACATACACCGCTGCCACCACCGCGCCCAGGTATTGCGCGAAGAAATGCAACACATTGCGCCCGAGCAAATTGAGGGTGAGCTGGCCGATGACCTGCTCGGCCAGTTCGCTCTGGCCGTTGCGCAGCCAGGCGACATGGGACAAGCGCTCGGCGTCCAGCTGTTGCGCCTTGAGGTTGGCGGCGTAGGTGTCGGACAAGGTGGTCATGTCCCGCCGCCCGACCCAGGCAAGAATGCCGCTGACGATCAGAATGAACGCGATGTACAGCGAGACTGACATCACCGTGGTATGGGTCACGTCGGTGTTGCGTGTCAGACGCAGCTGATGCTCGACGTTGGCCGCCTGCTCGTATTGCTCACGCATCTCGTCGGCCAGGCGCTTGCCGCGACGGTCCTTGATCGGCGTCTGGTAGTCGCCGCCGGTGCGTCGCAGGGTAATCATCTGCTGGGCGAACTCATTCCACGACGACTGCAGTGCCGCCAGTCGCTTGAAGCGATCGACCTGTTCCGGGTTGTCGGCAACCAGTTCCTCCAGCCCCTGAAGCTCGGTGATGATGGCCGGTTTGGCCACTTCGTACGGGTCGAGAAAACGCTCGTCGCCGGTCAGCAAATAGCCGCGCATGCCGGTTTCCATGTCCACCGACAGCTTGAGCGAGCGATTGATATTGTTGATCACCCGGTCGGTGTGTTCGACCCACTGGATGGCTGACAACAGGTAGGAAATCAGAATGACGAAGAAGGCCGCACTCAGCACGCCGACCGCCAAAGGCAAACTGACGTTGCGGCTTAACAGTTTGCGGAAACGTTGCTCATCGACTGCAGAGTTGGTAATCATCGCAAGGGCTCAGGCGGATTCGTCTAAGCGACGGAGTTTGCCGTAAACTTCAGTAAGTTGCGACCTGTTCAACAAATACAGGGGTCACAACGATGGACACACAGCAAACACAGACCAATTGTCACAACGGTGTCACGAATACACGCCTCGCTAAGCCCTACCACTACAGGCGACATGGGACCTATTACCTCAGGGTGCGCCCTGAAGGGTCCAAGACATCGTTCAGCATTTCACTCAGGTCAACCGATAAGGCAGCGGCTATGTACGTCTCTACTGAGCTTCAAGGCATCCTCAAGGCATTCTTCATCGACAGCCCTGAAGCGACCTGGGAGGACATCACAGCGGCACTCAAGAGTGAGGCTGACTTACTGTTCGCCCGAAGGGTAGAGCCTCAGTATTTGGGAGACTATTACAACCTCTTTGAGGACCACCTGAACGTACTCCGTGAGTTCGTCGCTACGATGCCCTTGAGCGTCAAGCAGGCCAAGACCATCAAGGCAGCTCAAGACCTCTTCAAGGCGACTCAACGGAAGCTCAGAGGGCATCCTGAAGACCTTGCGAGCATCGTGCAGGGCTATGAGGAACTGATGGGTTCTCATCGGGCTACAGACGTGCCACAAGGACCGCTCTCTCTGTCTTCATCTGTAAGGGGACCGTCAAGCTCCCATCAAGTCAGCCCCTCTAAACACTCAGGTCG
Organism: Pseudomonas petrae; assembly: GCF_021728295.1. Taxonomy (GTDB): domain Bacteria; phylum Pseudomonadota; class Gammaproteobacteria; order Pseudomonadales; family Pseudomonadaceae; genus Aquipseudomonas; species Aquipseudomonas petrae. Next base: position 329,540 of record NZ_JAKJXE010000008.1, on the reverse strand, counting down.
CCTCTTGTCTCCAAGGACCTTCAAGGACCTCTCAGAGACCTACATGGACGAACATAAGGACAACATCAAGGCAACCACTACGAGGACCTACTGGACCACCATGAGGGTCCTCACAGAAGCCTTTGAGGCTGCTGGTGTGATGAATCTTGTGGACCACTCAAGGGCTGACTTGGTGAAGGTCAAGCAGCAACTCTCTGAGGGCCGTGCAGTGCCTACAGTGAACAAGTACCTGACTACCTTGGTGACTGTCCTTACCTGGGCTTCTGATAACGGATTGATCAATAACAACTACTCACAGCGCCTCAAGATCACTAAGGGCACTGAGAGTGATCGTAGAGCCTTCACTACGGAACAGATTGAGGCAGTCCTAAAGGTGTCTAAAGAGGCTCGTGGATGGACTCAGTGGGTGTGTGCCCTGGGTGCTGTGACGGGTGCAAGACAGCAAGAGATTATGCAGCTAACCAAAGAGGACATCATTGAGTCAGCCTTAGGGGTCAGTATCGATATCAATGAGCGTGGTGACTCTGGGAAGTCTGTGAAGAACAGTGGGTCAGAGCGCATCATTCCTCTCATTGACTGTAAGTGGCTGGACCTCAAAGGGTTCATGGAGTTTGTCTCAAAGCAGCCCTCAGGAGCCTATCTGTTCGCCTCTAAGAACAGCGCCCGTAAAGGTAAGCCACTCGTGTCCAAGAGGATGATGGATGTCGTGAGGGCTGCTGTAGGAGACGACAGGGCCTTAGTGTTCCACTCATTCCGTCACAGTCTCTCAGGGCTCTTGCAGTCCAATGAAGTGAGCTTGCAGGTATCTGCGGCCATCCTGGGACACAAGACAGGCTCAGTAACGTTTGATGTCTATGGGACAACTATGGGTCAGGACACTTTGAGGTCTGCTCTCATGAAGGTCCTTCCTGCTCTTCCTGTCCATGTCGTCCAGCTTCCTGTTGCTGCATAGCGTCATCCCTGCCCGGTTTAATCGCTCGTACTCATGGATTGGTATGGAGGGCTCTCAAATGAGAGACGCATTACAAGTTTTCGCATTACTTTCCCTAATTGCTCCGTGCTGGTTAGCAGGCAAAATAAGTTCTGCACTATTTGGCTATCCAAGCGTAGAAGCGTTTAGTCACGCCCAGCTAAGCCAAGACGCAAACTGGTCCCTAATTCCATTCGCACTGCTATTGATTGCCTTAGCATGGCCTTTGGGCTGGCTATGGGTTCGGCTTTTCAGGCTCATCAAAATTCTTTAGGTCACTACCGGCCCATCACTTCACATCACTCTCAGGAAAGGCATCATGGCGGCTCCGAAGCTCCACACTGACTCTCTACAGATACACGCCAAGACCTCTATCCAAGCCCATGCAAAGCTCCTTAGAACCATCATTAAGGCGGTAGGCGAGCTGACTAATAGCGGCCTGATAATCAAAGGATCAGGACCTCACGGAACTACATGGACCGCTTCAGGTGCCGTGGTAGTCGAAGAGTTCACCTACGTAGACAGCGTACAGCGGACACAGACAGCGCTTCGATTTGGTTCGTGGTTGTGTTTGGCCCTTGCGTTGAAGGTCACACAAGCAGACGCTCGACAGGCGTTCATTGAGGTCGTAGAGAAGCATCCCCTGCGCTGACCTTTAGGCGAGCATCCCAAAGCATCGCTCACGCTGGCTCCTATCAACCCCGCCAATTTAGAACCCTGAATGATTCCCTAAGAATCGTCGGGGCTTTCGTCGATATACGTACATTATTTGGCTTTACATAAATCCGAATACCGCCTACACTTGACCCCCGCGAACACTGGGCCGCACGAGGCACTGGAAAATCCAATTGAGCCGCCAAGCCCTAACTCCAAGAGCTTCTTAAAGAACTCTTAGAGAGCCTCTTTGCGCCTCACCACTTCCCAAACCTTCTTATTTATCAACGGGTTAAATCCCGTGACGGGGTAACTGTGCCTGTAATTCAGCCTGCTCAACATGACTTCAGTGACATCCTCTCTTCAACTTGGGCCTTCGACACCCTTACAGCGCTACATGGTGAGGAACTTGCAGCCCAACAACTTTTCCTTGAACACGAAGCCTATACGCTCGGTGAGGCCCACTTTAAGAAGACCCTTGAGCGTCAACAAGAGCGCGGGGAATTCGCTGAGAACGCTACAGCTAAGCCTGTGTTGTCCACACTGGTTCCCTTAATGGCAGTCGCCTTTGATAACTGGGTTGAACATCAAGTAACTAAGGTCCGCCGAAAGCACATTGGGCTTCAGTTCTTTCAAATGGTCAAGGCTGAGAGTGTCGCCGCGATCACCATCAAGTCAGTTTTGAACATCATCGCTAAGAAAGGCCCGAAGAGCATTCAGTCTGTCGCTGTGTTCCTTGGTCGTGCCCTTGAAGAAGAAGCCCGCTTTGGCCGCATCCGTGACCAAGAGGCTGAGCACTTCTTCAAGCACATCCGCAAGGCCCTCAACAAGCGCAATGGGCACACCTACAAGGTCGCCTATTTGGAGAAGGTTGAGGCGCACATGCAGGAAGCCAATGAGCTGTCCTCAACGTGGACCTCTTGGGACTCCCTTGAGAACGACATGACCTATCACATGGGGATTCGTCTCCTTGAGTTGCTCATTGAGTCCACTCAGCTTGTGGAAGTGAAGCGGGAACATGCAGGCAACGCCAAGCTTGACGGTGAGTTTGTCCACTTGACTCAGGAGTGGTCCGACAAGCTGTGCGCTCGGGCCTATTCGCTCGCTGGGGTCACTCCACGCTATCAACCAATGATTGTCCCTCCGAAGTCCTGGGTGACCATGATTGGTGGTGGCTACTGGGCCAAAGGTCGTCGCCCTCTCCCACTCATCCGTGTGCGCTCTAAGAGAGCCTTGCAGCGTTACCGCGACGTGTCCATGCCTGAGGTCTTTAAGGCCGTCAACATCGCTCAGGCTTCGGCCTGGAAGGTTAACGAGAAGGTCCTTGCAGTAGCCAAGGCTGTCATGGAATGGAAGCACGTTCCCATCGACAAGTTCCCTACAGCGGACCGTGAGGAACTCCCTGTGCAACCTGAAGGCATGGATGAAGACCCAGCACTGTTGAAGGCCTGGAAGAAGGAAGCGTCTGGTGTCTATCGCCGTGACCGTGCCCGTGTGAGTCGCCGCCTGTCCTATGAGTTCATCATTGAGCAGGCTGAGAAGTTCGCTGAGTACGAGGCCATTTACTTCCCGTACAACCTCGATTGGCGTGGCCGGGTCTATGCGATCCCTGCATTCAACCCACAAGGCAACGACATGACCAAAGGGATGCTCATGGCTTCCGTTGCGGAACCTGTAGGCCTTGAGGGCATCGAGTGGCTGAAGATCCACGGGGCCAACTGTGCGGGCGTCGATAAGGTTGACTTCAGCAAGCGCAAGGCCTGGGTCATTGAGAACCAAGAGCTGATCCTTGAGATTGCTCGGGACCCTTTGGGGCAACCTGAGTGGACCAAGATGGACTCCCCTTTCTGCTTCCTGGCGTTCTGCTTTGAGTGGGCCGGTGTGGTCGAACATGGGGCCCTTTGGGAGTCAGCCTTGCCGATTGCCTTTGACGGTTCCTGCTCGGGAATTCAGCACTTCTCAGCGATGCTCCGGGATGAGCGTGGTGGTCGCGCTGTGAACCTACTCCCTTCTGATGAGGTGCAAGACATCTATCGCCTCGTAGCTGAGGAAGTCATTGAGAAGGTCGTGAAGGACCTCACAGAGGGCACCGATGACAGCTCAGAGATGATGACCAACGAGAAGACCGGAGAAATCAAGGAGCGTCGCGTTCTGGGCACAAAGTCGATGGCCCGTGGCTGGATGGGCTATGGGATTGACCGCAAGGTGACCAAGCGTTCTGTCATGACCCTGGCGTATGGCTCAAAGGCCTTCGGGTTCACCGATCAGGTCCGCGAAGACATCATTCAGCCGGCCATTGACCGTGGTGATGGTGAGCAGTGGTTTCCTGATGCTCAGCAATGTGCTCGCTACATGGCGAACCTCATTTGGGACTCTGTGAGCGTCGTTGTGGTCGCTGCTGTTGAGGCAATGAACTGGCTCCAGAAGGCTGCAAAGCTGTTGGCCTCAGAGGTCCTTGATGGCAAGAAGACCAAGAAGAACCCGAACCCTGCCGTGCTAAAGCCTTGTATGCCCGTCTACTGGGTCACGCCTGATGGCTTCCCTGTGTGGCAGGAGTACATGAAGCCTGTTCAACGTCGCATTGACCTGATGTTCCTGGGCACTGTGCGCCTGCAAGCAACCATCAACGTCCGTGACTCAGACACCATTGATGGGGCCAAACAGGAATCCGGGATTTCCCCTAACTTCGTCCACTCACAGGATGGGTCTCACCTTCGCAAGACTGTCGTTAAGGCGTCCGAGTGCTACGGCGTGGAGTTCTTCGCTCTGATCCATGACAGCTTCGGGACCATCCCAGCGAAGGCCGGGAAGATGTTCAAGGCAGTCCGGGAAACTATGGTAGAGACCTACACACAGAACGATGTCCTTGAGGACTTCCGTGAGCAGTTCTTAGAGCAGCTCCATGAGAGCCAATTGGACAAGATGCCTATGATGCCGCTGAAGGGGACGTTACGCATCCAAGAGATTCTGGACAGCGAGTTCGCCTTTGCTTGATCGAAAAGCGCAACTTCATGGGCATCGAACTGTATGTACTCGTGGGACACCCTGAGCATGACCTTCTGTTCGTAGCGACTCAGGTAGCCCGTGCGGCTGGCTTGAAGGACCCAAAGAGTTCTATCTATCACGCTCGCCATAAGCTGCAAGAAGGTAGGGCAGTGGAAGTACTGGTAGAAGATAGTTCCACCATTGGGTGGCCGGTGGATGAGAACGCCAGACGGATGCGTAAGAACACCACAATGTTCACTGAGGCAGAGCTGTACGGCGTCCTCCTTCGCTCAAAGTCACCTCTCACTGCACCTTTTCGCCAGTGGGTTACAGAGGAAGTCCTACCGACCATCCGTAAGACAGGCAAGTACGACGCTGAGCAGTCCTCACACCCAATCGCCGTGGGTGTCATGGATGAGCTGAAGACTCTCAGAGGTGAGGTAGGTGAGCTTAAAGGCCTAATTGAGTCGCTCTTGCTGCGCGGTCCTGTGGTTGCCCTGGCAGAAGCCATCAAGCCAAGTCCCTACATTGGACAGGCGGGGACGACTACTCACTATCACTTTGATAAGGGACTCATGCGGACCCTCTGTGAGGTGGAAGGGCTGTCCACTCCCGCCGCTGACAGGCTCGCACCGATGGTCTTGCTGAATCTGGAAGTGAACTTGGTGGCTCAGTGGTAACCTCTCTAAAGCTGACCTCACGTAGAAGCCCTCACTATGACCGCAGACATCCCGTCTCGGAAATCAGGAGGCGAGACGATGAGATTATCTACACCCATGCCAAATCTTTACGAACTACAAGAAATTTATGTCATTGACTCAAACAGCCCGTCCGGGCTTAGCAGATTTAAAGCAGTCATCGGAGGGAATGGGAAAGTAGGCCCAGTTCTCAGTTTAGGTTTCGACGGATATTGGCGTATGAAATTCAACCGTAAGTTTTACCGAACGCACCGCATTATCTACTTCATGCACCACGGTATCGATCCCGCAGAAAGCGTAGTTGACCACATCGATGGAAACCCACTGAACAACCGTATTGAAAACCTCCGAAAGTGCACTCACCAAGAAAACTTACGGAATGCAAGGAAGCGTGGTAAAGGCGAGCTTCCGAAGGGCGTTACTATGGGTAAGGGGGGCAAATACCAGGCACAAATTTCAATTCGAGACAAAGTCCACACCAAGGTGTTCGCAACCTTAGTGGCCGCTACTACTTACCTGGATGAGTTACGGAAGCATTTTCACGGAGAGTTTGCGAGAAATTAAGGCCCACATTGGCTGAGCGAATCGACTTAAATATCAACTATCCGTTTATAGGAGTCTAATTAATGGCGAATGAAATCCAACAAGCCCTTGGGCAATCGGCTCAGACCACCTCGGGCCGTAAGGGCTTCGCTGTGGGCCGGGCACAGGCTATCAAGCTGCTCGTATTGCTAAGCCCGTAATAGACAACTCCCTTGGAGATGCCATGCGGAACTTCGTGAAGGCTGGCGGTGATGCCTTCGCGACCTACGAGCAGAACAGGCAGTCCACTGCTGACGAACGCTCCAATGAAATCATCCGTAAGCTGTCCCCCGAGCAACGCCGTCAGGCTATCGGAGAAGGGACTTTGCTCTATGCGGATGACCCTGACGCTATGCAACAACTTCGCCTCAAGTCTGGCCGTAATGCTGCCTATGAGGTGGACAATGAGGTCCAAGAGGAAATCAAGCGGGGGTCTTTCCGGTCCCGTCAGGAGCTTGATGAGTGGCGTCAGACCCGCATGGAGCAGAGTCAAAGAACTACGCTGAGATGGCGGGCATTGACGCCAACGACAAGGACTATCAGACAGGCTTTAACTCTGACATCTCCCAACGTAGCGCGGCGGTCTATGACCTTCACTCACAGTACCTCTCGAAGAACCTTGAGACACAGGCAGTCCTTGAGACACAGGCCGACCTTCAGCCTCTCTTAGATGACCCTAAGGTCCTGAGCAATCCTGCAAGCGCTGATCACTTCTCGAACTACTTCAACAACGGCCTCAAGGCCGGGATCTTCCCGAGTGATGCCCATGCAGTTCAAGCCCTTCAACGGGTGGCCTCAGCGGCTGTCGATAAAGACGGCGGTGTGACCCTGCTCGACAACATTGGGGACAAGACCCTGAACGTCTATGGCGGTCAACGGAAGGTCTCTGACTTGCTGGGTCCTGAGATGATGGACAACCTGAAGATGAAGGCTGCTACCTCAACCTACACGAGGAACTCCAAGCGTAACGAGTCCTTTGAGCTGGGCCTTGCGAACGCTGTGAATCAGGCAGATCCCGCTGCTGGCTGGCAGGAACTCAACAAGCTTGAGCAGGGCAACGACTGGTTACAGACCGGTGAGCAAATGACCCCTCAAAGGCAGAAGCTCATTCAGGCCAAGGCTCAGCTCATCGCCAAGGTGTCTCAGAACTCTCAGCAAGGGCTCATTAAGCTCCAGCAATCGGCACAGGCAGATAACCGTCAGGCTGTCATTGACGATGCCTACACACGCCGCATGGCCTCAGAGAACGTTGCGGTATCCCCTAAGTTTCTGCCGGTCAACGAGAACACTGGGGAGTTCAAAGAAAGCGATATGGCGACGTATGCAGCTAACAAGCTCAATCAGATCAACTCCCTGTCGATCCCTGCGTCCAGTCGCTAAGGCTGTGCGTGAAGATGTCCCTGATGATCAGCTTGAGAAGATCCTTGCGATGCACGGTGAGTCTGCCTTGCCGAATGAACGCATTGACCTGCATCCCTCAATGGAGCCAGACGCTAACGAGTTTGCTGCTCCTGCTATGCGCCTTGAAGCCCGTGAGACAGCCCGTCAGCTTGGTCAGGAAGACCCTACACGCTATCCCTGGACCGCTGGGGAAACCCCTAAGGAATCCATGGGTGTGGCCTACGTGGACCATCCAAGCGAGCCCGGTGCTGTGCGTCTTCAGGACGGCTCGATTCTCTCAGCTTCCAATCCGCTCAACCCTAAGACCCTCGAAGAAGCAATGCAGGTCATGCCTGATGATCGGGCTGCGCCTGGGGTTTCCATGGGTGGCTTTACAGAGATTGGCTACACGCTAAATCGCTCTGAGAACCCTGAAGTCCTCGCCCTGGGCAACCAGTTGTTTCGATCCCCTACAGGGACCGTAAGTGGATCTAACGGGAAGTTCGGGGCTACTGCCTCAGACATCATTGAGCGCATCCAAGGGCAGGACCATCTGACCTACAACAAGATGTCTGAAGAGGTCCTTGAGGCCATCAAAGACCCGAGCTATGCGCTGACTGATGGTGGCCGTCAGGCTCACATTGAGAAGACATTCAGGCGGGTTGCTGAGGCCATCGAAGAGAAGTCAGGGACCAAGCTGAGTCAGTTGACAGCCGGTGAACGGAAGCTAATGGACACTGTAAGGAGCCATTACGACACCAAAGCAGACTACCTCGCAGCCCCCGCACAGTTCGGCAACAGGAACGCCAAGCCGGTACTTCCTGAGACCCGTCACGCTGGGTCCTACATCCCGAACATCTATTCGACAGCCTCAAAGAATCTTCACCTTCAGAAGTTCGGTGGTGAGGAAGGCTTGCAGGACGCTATCCGGGAATCATGGCTCGCCAGCTATGCAGCACGGCCACACGTACAGGCTCGGGTAGACAACTTCCTGAAGGATCAGGTTGACGCTGAGCTACTCGCACGGACCCCTAAGGCTGTCGGTAAGAAGCCAGCGGCGCCAGTGGACACCGTGAAGCTACGTGAGAGCATCTTGCAGGAACTCGTAGAGGACTACGCCACAAGGAAGGCTTATGGGATCGCCAAGTCAGACGACTTCAACGAATCCAACTTGCTGTCATTAGGGGACCAAGGAAGCATCCCCGGCGAGATGGGCTTAGCGTCTAACAACTTCCTTGAAGGGCGTCACCTGTTCGATTCGGACATGGCGGTTCCCCTCTCGGATGGCTCTCAGTTCTCAGTGAATGACCTGCGAGAGTTCAACCTGTCCCGCATCACTCCCAGCTATGACCGCCGTGTGAACGGTGACATTGGGATCATGGGGGCAACTGGACGCTCTACGGCTGAGCTGATCAGCGACATGTCTAAAGTGAAGACCGCTACGGCTGTAGAGCGGAAGGCCCTTGAAGAGTCCATTAAGATCCTCACAGGCCGTGCCCGGAGAGACCCAGAAGGCGCCCTTGCGGCTGCTGCCAGATCCCTCACAGACATGAGCTTCTTCGCTAAGAACGCCTACATGGGTGTGCAGTCCATCACCGAGGTTGCCAGCATGGTCACCAAGGGTCACACACGGCTGTTGCTCAAAGGGGTTCCGTTGCTCAGGGACATGACGGGATGGGGCTCTAAGATCAAGCCTAAGGACCTGGAAGACATGCACTCAATGGTCTTCGGGCGTGAGCTGGATAACCACATCAGACCGTCCCGGCAGGACATCGTGGACCGTCTCAGGGATCAAGCTGGGACCAATCCGGCAATCGCTCAGGCTGTAGGCTCCGTCAAGTTCGCCACACAGGAACTCTCAGCCCGGTCACCCTTCACGAAGTTCCTCACAGAGTCCTCTAACTACATCTCCGACGCTGGCCGTCAGGGTGTGCTGTCTGACTTCGTGAATCACGTGGTGGACGGTCGGGCCTCGAAGCTCTTTGAGGACACTCGCCTGAAGTCCATGTCGATCACCCCTGACCAGTTCGCAGGGATGAAGGACTTGGTTAAGGCTTACGTGAAGAAGCAGCCTGACGGGTCCTACAAGATCACTGACAGAGCAGCCTTCCAACGTGACCCTCGGACCATGGATCTATGGCGTATGGGTGACAAGATTGCAGACGAAACCATTCTGCGCCCTCACAAGTTCTCTTCGGCTGACACTGAGGCCTACGGGGCTGGCGTGAAGATGGCGATGCAGTTCAAGAACTTCACCATGCGCTCAGTCAACTCGCGTCTCATCCGTGGTTATCACGATGCAACCAAGAACGGACGGGCAATCGATCAGACCCTACAGGCTGTCATCTCGACAGGCCTTGCAACCGCTGGTTACGTCGCAATGAAGTACAGCCAAGCAGCAGGGATGCCCAAGGACCAGCGTGACAAGTTCCTGAAGCAAGCCCTTGATCCAAAGATGCTCGCCTATGCGGCTATCTCTCGAAGTTCCCACATAGGCGCCCCAATGGGTCTGGTGAATATCGTTGCGGCACCTTTGGGATTGGATCAGGCCGCAATGGTCCGCTCGTCGATCCTCCCAAGGGGCCCTAAAGAACAGCGGGATCCGGGTGCAATGAAGTTCTCAGCGACCAAGGACGACCGAACCACTGGGGTCCTCGGGAAGATTGCCGAACAGGTCCCAGCTTATGGGGTCCTCGCGAACGCCGGTCAGGTTGGCTACAACGCCTTTGGGGCTGCTGGTACTGATTCCCGTAGAGCTGATCAAGAGTATATGACGGGCGTCTTCAACGGGCTCCGTGGGCTTGTTCCTAATGACCCGGTAAGTCAGAAGCTCTTGCTGATGATGATGGAAGACCAGGGCGTAGAGATTCGTTAAATATCATCCACTTTAATACAGGACGCCATCAAGGGTCCTGGCACTATTTAATCTATGGAGACCATGTATGCAAAAAATCAAAGCGACGCTCACTGATCTTATTACTGCTTCAGAAAATCTTTCTTCAAATGACCTTGCAGACTTTAACGCAATGCAAGACGGTCGTGATCCAGTGGAAGTATTCACAACAGCCCTTGATGACACTACCCACACCATCACAGATGGGAGGCATGTGCTGGCCGTTGGTGGGCATACAAAAGGCGGTGTGTGGTTCGTTACCACGAAATTCGTCTCAGTTTTATCGCAAGCCGAACGCTTTAGTTTTTACCGGATTATCAAAAAGCATTTGGCTGAGATTCGCAATGAACTTCCCAATGAAGTGGAGTTAACTAATTTCGTTGCCTTACACAATCACGCACATATTCGCCTACTGACGAAACTTGGGGCCGTATTTAGCGAAGGTCTTTTCAAAGCGCCGTCAGGGCTTCTACTTAAACGATTTTGGTTATAAAGGAGTGTAATCATGTGCGAACCGGTATCTATTTCAATTGCTATGGCTGGGCTTGCAGCCTCATCGGCAGCTATGAGCGCATCTGAAAGCGCTAAAGCAAAAGGCCAGATGACAGACAATGAGCGCAAGCAGCAAAACGAAGTGGTCAAACAGGCCAACTTTTCGGAAAACGATCAAAAGCTTGCGACCGTGGACAAGCAAGACGAATCCCGCCGTCAGCTCACTGAGGTGAACCTTCAGGCCATGCGGAACCAAGGCACCATTAACACTGCCATTGGCGAGTCTGGTCTTTCAGGTAACACGATGGACCGCATTCGGAACTCAGTCGGCAATGACTCGTCTGCTCAAAAGATGAACATCACTGACAACTACAGGCGCGACTATCAGGCCATCTTTGCGAATCGCGTAGGCAGCTCGGAGAATGCTAAGGCTGCTGTTCGTGGCCTCGGTGGCAATAAGTACAAAGTGAACAATATCGCGAATGCCTTAAACATCGTCTCTGCTGGTGTGAGCGGTTACGAGCAGGGGGAAAGCATTACCGCAAAAAACAAAGCTAAGAACACCAATAGTGCGGGTGTAAATACGTGACAGAGGGGCCTTCGGGTCCCTTATTTTTCAGTTTTGACCCTTCTGACCAAAATGACCACCTCTACAGGCCACGTCGTCCGGGCTTCTTAAAAGAACTCACTATTACTGGAGGGCCCCTGTTTGTATATATACAGAGAGACTCTCTTTCTGGCTCTTAAAGGTCCCTCTAAGGTTGCCCTGTCTGGTAGGTGTAATCACACCACCTTAATCACAATTCAACTTAAAGGAGGGCTATGAGATGACTACACAGTGGGTGACTACCTGTGTCGCTGTATTACGCACATTGGCTACCCATCGTGTCACCTATCGATTTCTTGGTTTACTCGCTGTCACTCTTGGAGTTACTCAAGGTGGTCCTTTGGTCCAAGCCTTTGGGGATGTCGTCTGTGTTCTACTTGGTGGCTGTGATGGCTGAGGTCGTAAGGATGGTCATTGAAGCGAGGCGACAGAAAGGAGGTACAACAATTGAAACCCGATACCCAACAAGACTCACCCACCTTGCAGCCGAAAGACCGCTTCATGATCGACGCTACGAGCCCAAGTGGTCTTAGGTGGAAGACGAACGGCCACGGCTATAAACGAGGCGACGTAGCAGGCAGCAAGACCCCGAAAGGGTACTGGAAGGTTGGCAAGCAGCCGAACAAGAAGATGGTGCACCGTGTCGTCTATGAGATTGCTTTCGGTCCGATTGACGCTGATTTTGAAATTGACCATGCAGACGGTAACCCCAGCAATAACCATCCAAGCAACCTCCGGGCGTGCAGTCACGGTGAGAATGGTCAAAACAAGTTCGGCTCTGCTTCTCAGGACTGGTATCCAAAGGGTATCAACATCAACGCCCGAACGGGTCTGGTGCAGGGAATCATAGGTATTGACGGCAAGCAGGTACGACCCGGTAAGGGATTCCGAGAGGATCGTGACGTTTCTTCAAACGGTCTGAATACCTTGGTGAGCATCATGCGGAAGGCCCTTGAGGACATGCATGGTCCCTACGCGAATACTCAGAGCTATTACTGTCAGTTGCCCGATGAGGCTGTATTAGGGCGCGATGAGGGCTTTTGATAAAATAGCGAAATTTTGGCTGAGACCACCTCAATAGTATTGCTCACGCTGACTCCCCCGTGGGGCCTCGCTTGGGGTCCTTGTCGTGTGCCTGCGAGGGGTCCTTATCGCGCACATGTAGAACTCTGGTGTCACGATTTGTCACAACGCTTGTCACGAAGATGTCACGACTGCCAAGGTATCTCCAAATCATGGGCCAGATAAGGCCTGTAGGCGCTGGATTGTGAACACATGTTGATGTTTGCCGTAAACCTCTGCAAAAACTCCAGCTTCAGACGTATAAGGTTGAATTTTCTGACAATAGATCGAGAACAACTGGCCTTGCACTGTACATTTGAGTGCAATTCAAAAGCCACTACACTCAATTGAATCATGTTGTTGCGGCGCAGAACTTGTCACAATTGCGCCCCCAGCGAAACGCTGTAAACCCCGATGCCGTGTGATGCGCTCCCCGCCCAATTAAGGAACTTGCCATGTCCGATTCACCCCGCACGATTCTGGTGGTCGAAGATGACAACATCGTCCGGATGTTGATTGTCGACGTCCTCGAGGAGCTTGAGTACACAGTGCTGGAAGCGGCCGACGCAGCCGAGGCCCTTACGGTTCTGAACAACGCTGACAAGACCATCGACTTAATGATGACTGACCTGGGCCTGCCCGACATGAACGGTAAAGATCTGGCACTGAAGGCACGTGAGATTCGCCAGGACATTCCGGTGCTGTTCGCCAGTGGCTACGCGGATTCCGTTGATGTGCCAGAGGGCATGCACAATATCGGCAAGCCGTTTTCCATCGACCAGCTGCGTGACAAGGTAAAGGGCATTCTTGGCAACTGAGCAACCGGCGCAGCGATCCCCGATCCATGTGCTGATCATTGGCTACGTCTGGCCCGAGCCGCGATCGTCTGCGGCCAGCGGGCATGTCATGCAGCTGATCGACTGTTTTCTCGAACAGGGCTGGCAGATCACCTTCGCCAGCGCCGCTACCGAAGGCGAGCACAAGGCGGACCTGGCCGCGCTGGGCATCACTGAAGTCGCCATCGCCCTCAATCACAGCAGTTTTGACGCCTTTATCCGTGAACTGCAGCCCGACGTGGTGGTGTTCGACCAGTTTCTGATGGAAGAGCAGTTCGGCTGGCGGGTGGAAAAGCACTGCCCGAACGCGCTTCGCCTGCTTGAGAGTTCCGACCTGCAGAGCCTGCGCCATGCCCGTCATCAGGCGGTCAAGGAACGGCTCGACGGCAAGCCCGATGCGGACCTGACGGATTATTTCCAGACGTCTCGGGATCAGCTGTTCACACGGATGGCGACCACTGACCTGGCCCAGCGCGAGATCGCCGCGATCCACCGCAGTGACCTGAGCCTGATGGTGTCCGACGTCGAAATCGGCCTGTTGACCGAGCTGTTTTCGGTGCCCGCCGCCCAGCTGCATTGGGTACCGCTGCTTGTGCGAGAGCGGCGCGATGTGCCCATTTGCCCGCAGCGCTTTGAAGACCGGGCGCATTTCATCACCATCGGCAACTTCCGCCACGCCCCGAACTGGGATGCCGTGCTGTGGCTGAAAAACACCGTCTGGCCGCTGATTCGCGCGCAATTGCCCTCCGCTCAGGTTCATGTGTATGGCGCCTATACGCCGCCCAAGGCAGCAGCGTTGCATAACGCTGCTCAGGGGTTTCACATCATGAACTGGGCCGAAGATGCGCTGGAGGTGATGGGTGCGGCGCGGGTATCGCTTGCGCCGTTGCGATTCGGCGCGGGGATCAAGGGCAAGATCATCGATGCCATGATCTGCGGCACGCCAACCGTCACCACGCCCATCGGCGCCGAGGCCATGCACGACGAACTGGCATTTCCCGGCGCCGTGGCCTGTGATGCGCAAGGGCTGGCGGACGCGGCAGTCAGTCTTTACAGCGATCAGGGCCGCTGGGAACACGCGCAACGGGACGGCTGGCAATTGCTGCCGGCGCGCTTTGGCCATGACCGCCATTGCGCTGTGCTGATCGAACGCATACTTTTGCTGCGGGCAACGCTGCAGGCCCACCGCACGGCCAACTTCACCGGCGCGATGCTTCGCCATCATCAGCACAAAAGCACGCAGTACATGTCGCAGTGGATCGAAGCCAAGAACAAAAACGCCTGAGGCATTTTGTCTAGCTGACGGCGCGGCGCAACAGGTAGGTGTCCATGATCCAGCCCTTCTGCGCACGCGCGGCTTCACGCGCCTGACGTATCTGCGCGCTGACTTCGTGCAGCGGGCCTGAAATAAGCATCTCGTCAGGGGTGCCCAGGTAAGCGCCCCAATAGATGTGCAAAGCCTGATCGACGAACCGCTCGAAGGTGCAATGCGCGTCGAGCATCACCACGCTGTTGCTGATGTGCTCGCCCTGCTCCGCTTCAAGCTCCCGGCCGGTGGTGATGTTGATGGGTTCGCCGATGCGGTTCAGCCCGATGCGGTGCCCGGCGGCGAGCGCCTGCACGCTGGTGATGCCGGGAATGACTTCGTAGGCGAATGATTCACGGCCGCGGGCGAGCACCTGATCGAGAATTCGCATTGTGCTGTCATACAGCGCCGGATCGCCCCACACCAGAAACGCGCCGGTCTCGCCTGCCTTTATTTCATCGGCGATCAGCTGCTCGAACAGCACGGCGCGCTGCTCGTGCCAGTGTTCGATCCCGCTGCGGTAAGACGGCGCATCGCCCTTGCGCCTGGGATCGCTCACCTGCACCAGACGATAGTCATGCCCCTCGATGTAGCGCTCGCAAATGTCCCGGCGCAACGCCAGCAGGTCGTCATTGGCGTACCCCTTGTCGAGGATGAAAAACACCTGGGTGCTGTTCAGCGCCTTGATCGCCTGAACGGTGATGTGCTCGGGATTGCCCGCGCCGATGCCGATGACGTGGATTTTTTTCATGGGGTGGCGGTTCTCTGAAGGCATTCGCAAGGTGCATCAGCGTATCGGGTTGTTGATGGGTATGGTTAGTCCACTCCGCAGACGAGCGTCACTCCGCAGAATTGATGGCGCTTAGACTGGCCTCTTCCCGGCTGAAGCCGGTCCTACTGGAACACCGCGTTCGACCTGTAGGTCTGGCTTTAGCCGGGAAAGCGTCGAACGTCACTCTGCAGAATTGATGGTGCTTAGACTGGCCTCTTCCCGGCTGAAGGCGGTCCTACTGAAGCACCGCGTTCAACCTGTAGGACTGGCTTTAGCCGGGAAAGCGTCGGACGTCACGCCGCATATTTGATGGTGCTTAGACTGGCCTCTTCCCGGCTGAAGCCGGTCCTACTAAAACACCGCGTGTAGCCTGTAGGACTGGCTTTAGCCGGGAAAGCGTCGGACGTCACGCCGCATATTTGATGGTGCTTAGACTGGCCTCTTCCCGGCTGAAGCCGGTCCTACTGAAGCACCGCGTTCGACCTGTAGGTCTGGCTTTAGCCGGGAAAGCGTCGAACGTCACTCTGCAGGATTGATGGCGCTCAAAACGGCCTCTTCCCGGCTGAAGCCGGTCCTACTGAAACACCGCGTTCAACCTGTAGGACTGGCTTTAGCCGGGAAAGCGTCGGACGTCACTCTGCAGAATTGATGGTGCTCAGGCTGGCCTCTTCCCGGCTGAAGCCGGTCCTACTGAAGCACCGCGTTCAAACTGTAGGACTGGCTTTAGCCGGGAAAGCGTCGGACGTCACGCCGCATATTTGATGGTGCTTAGACTGGCCTCTTCCCGGCTGAAGCCGGCCCTACTGAAGCACCGCGTTCAACCTGTAGGACTGGCTTTAGCCGGGAAAGCGTGGGATGCCACGCCGCAGGATTGATGGCGCTCAAAACGGCCTCTTCCCGGCTGAAGCCGGTCCTACTGGAACACCGCGTTCGACCTGTAGGTCTGGCTTTAGCCGGGAAAGCGTCGAACGTCACTCTGCAGGATTGATGGCGCTCAAAACGGCCTCTTCCCGGCTAAAGCCGGTCCCACTGAATTCGTGCGTTCATCTGCATCTGTTTAAAACCCGCGTCTGTATTCCGCCCGGCAAATAGTGCACATTAACCCCACGCCATTCTCCAGACCGGCACCCGCATGACCAAAACAACAAGAGTCACCGACCCTTCCTACGAGCTGATGGATGACCACAATGGGCTGTCGATCATCTACCGCGAGCACGGTTTTCCCTGCCCGCTCGTGCGCTGGCATTTCCACAAGGAATACGAGCTGCACCTGATCGTCGCCAGTTCCGGCAAGGTCTTCGTCGGCGATTACATCGGCAATTTCTACCCCGAGACGCTGTTTCTCACCGGCCCCAATCTTCCGCACAACTGGATCAGCCAGATCGAAGAAGACGAGGTCGTGCCCAAGCGCGACATGCTGGTGAATTTCACCGAAGAGCTGCTCGAAAGCGGCAATCAGGTGTTCGCCGAACTCAAGACCCTGGCGCCGCTGCTCGAACGTGCCCGGTACGGCATCGAATTCCGCTGCAAACGCACCATCCGCCAAGCCACCAAACTGATGCAAAAGATCGCCGATACCACGGGCATGACCCGGCTGGGGCACTTTTTCATTCTGCTGGAAGTGCTGGCGGCGAGTGATGATTTCCAACTGCTGTCGGGCACCACCGCGTCCCGGCTGTCCGACGATCACGCCGTGGAGCGCACCAACAAAGCCGTCGAATACATTTTCACCCACTACGCCCGCGAGCTGCCGCTGGAAGAAGTGGCGGACTACCTGGGCATGAAGCCGACCTATTTTTCCCGCGTGTTCAAGCAGGCCACCGGGCGCTGCTTCGTCGAGTTCGTCAACCGGCTGCGCATCAGCAAGTCCTGCGAACTGCTCGCCGATGGCGACCGGCCGGTGACCGACGTCTGCTTCGAGTCGGGTTTCAATAACATCTCCAACTTCAATCGGCGCTTTCAGAAGCTCAAAGGCATGACCCCTTCGCACTATCGCCGCCTTGCCGTGCAGCGCCTGACCGAACAAAACCTGTACTGATTCGTTGCCCCTTCGCGCCCTTCAACTACGCTGGAACTGCCCCGCACCATGCGCTGGTGCAGTTCCACGACGTGGCCGTCGGAATTCCCAGTGCAAAAAAGTATCAGTTCAAGTGCGTCGCAGGATTTGTCAACCAGCGCGTACAAGGCTGTAATCAACTGACATTCTTCCAGACCTCCGGAAGAAACAAAAACAATAACCAAGCTTCTGTCGTCGCCTGGGCGCAGAAGAGGAGTGATAAATGAAGACCTCTGCAAATGTTCTCCTTGCCGGTACCTGTCTGACCCTCCTGTCTCTCTGCACCGCCGCCACTGCCGGTGATGTGACCATCGCCACCGTCAACAACAGCGACATGATCCGCATGCAGCGGCTGTCCAAGACCTTCGAAGAACAGCACCCGGACATCAAGCTCAAGTGGGTCGTGCTGGAAGAAAACGTACTGCGTCAGCGTCTGACCACCGACATCGCCACCAAAGGCGGCCAGTTCGACGTGTTGACCATCGGCATGTACGAAGCCTCACTCTGGGGCGCCAAGGGCTGGCTCAAGGAAATGACCAATCTGCCTGCGTCCTACGCGCTGGACGACGTATTCCCGTCGGTACGCGATGGCTTGTCGGTCGACGGCAAACTCTTCGCCCTGCCGTTCTACGCAGAAAGCTCGATCACCTACTACCGCAAAGACCTGTTCAAGGCAGCCGGCCTGACCATGCCGGAACGTCCGACCTGGACGCAGATCTCCGAATACGCCGACAAGCTCACCGACAAGTCCAAGGAACAGTACGGCATCTGCCTGCGCGGCAAGGCCGGCTGGGGCGAGAACATGGCGCTGATCACCACCATCGCCAACTCGTTCGGCGCCCGCTGGTTCGACGAACAGTGGAAGCCGCAATTCGACCAGCCTGAATGGAAGAACGCGCTGACCTTCTACACTAACGTGATGAAGAAAGACGGACCTCCCGGTGCCTCCAGCAACGGCTTCAACGAAAACCTCGCGCTGTTCAACAGCGGTAAATGCGCGATCTGGGTGGATGCCAGCGTCGCCGGCTCGTTCGTCACCGACAAATCACAGAGCAAAGTGGCTGACAGCGTAGGCTTCACCTATGCGCCCCATGAAGTCACCGACAAGGGCTCGGCGTGGCTGTACTCGTGGGCTCTGGCGATCCCGACCAGCGCGAAGAACGACAAGGACGCGCGCGCCTTCACCGAATGGGCCACGTCTAAAGAGTACGCCGCGCTGGTGGCCGAGAAAGACGGCGTCTCCAACGTACCGCCAGGCACCCGCGCATCGACCTACACCGATGCCTACAAACAAGCCGCGCCGTTCGCCAACATCACCCTGGAATCCCTCAAGGCCGTCACGCCGAAGGCGCCGACCCTCAAGCCGGTTCCGTACGTAGGCATCCAGTTGGTGACTATCCCCGAGTTCCAGTCGATCGGCACCTCCGTCGGCCAACAGTTCTCGGCAGCACTGGTGGGCACATCCAGCGTGGATCAGGCCCTGACCAGCGCGCAAAACGTGGTCGAGCGTGAAATGAAGCGCGCGGGTTACCCGAAGAAGGGCTGACACCCGCTGCTTGAAGGCGGCAGGCGCCAATTGCCTGCCGCCCACGTTCACGCTTTTGCCCGGTTCGGAGTCAACATGAACACCTCAACCCTCACCCCACGCACCGCCGCAGCTGACGATAAGTCGTCCGCCAAAGGCAGTGTCACCAAGCCCGGCTGGTTTCTGGTCAGCCCGTCGGTGCTGTTGCTGCTGGTCTGGATGATCGTGCCACTGGGCATGACCATCTACTTTTCGCTGATCCGCTACAACCTGCTCAACCCCGGCGAAAACGAATTCGTCGGGCTTGAGAACTTCGAATTCTTCGTCACCGACGCAGGTTTTCTGCCCGGCGCCATGAACACGCTGTTGCTGGTCGGCAGCGTGCTGGCCATCAGCGTGATCCTTGGTGTGTTGATTTCGGCGCTGCTGGAAGCCAGTGAGTTCTTCGGTCGTGGCATCGTGCGCGTGCTGCTGATTTCGCCGTTTTTCATCATGCCGACGGTCAGCGCGCTGATCTGGAAGAACCTGATTTTCCACCCGGTGTCCGGCATCCTCGCCTGGGTCTGGAAGCTGTTCGGCGCTCAGCCGGTGGACTGGCTGGCGAATTACCCGATGCTGTCGATCATCATCATCGTGTCGTGGCAGTGGCTGCCCTTCGCGATCCTGATTCTGATGACCGCCATGCAGTCCCTGGATCAGGAACAGAAAGAAGCGGCGCGGCTGGATGGTGCTGGCCCGATCGCGATCTTCTGGCACCTGACCCTGCCGCACCTGGCGCGCCCGATCGCCGTGGTGGTAATGATCGAAACGATCTTCCTGCTCTCGGTGTTCGCCGAAATCTTCACCACCACCAACGGCGGCCCGGGCTTCGCTTCCACCAACCTGGCGTACCTGATCTACAACCAGGCACTGCTGCAATTCGACGTGGGCATGGCATCGGCAGGCGGTTTGATTGCCGTCGTGATCGCCAATATTGCCGCGATCATCCTGGTACGGATGATCGGCAAAAACCTCACCGACAAGTCTTGAGGGCAAGGCCATGATGACGCTCAAACAATCCCGTCGCCTGCAAAGTGCCCTGCTCGGCACCTTGTCGTGGCTGATCGCGGCGCTGATTTTCTTCCCGATCTTCTGGATGGTCCTGACCAGCTTCAAGACCGAGATCGACGCGTTCGCCACGCCGCCGCAGTTCATTTTCACGCCGACCCTGGAAAACTACCTGCACATCCAGGAGCGCAGTGACTACTTCCACTTCGCCTGGAACTCGATCCTGATCTCCTTCAGCGCGACGATCCTGTGCCTGCTGATCGCGGTGCCGGCGGCCTACTCCATGGCGTTTTTCGAAACCAAACGCACCAGGGGCACGCTGTTGTGGATGCTCTCGACCAAGATGCTGCCGCCGGTGGGCGTGCTGATGCCGATCTACCTGCTGGCCAAGACCTTCGGCCTGCTGGATTCGCGCATCGCGCTGATCGTGATCTACACGCTGATCAACCTGCCGATCGTGGTGTGGATGATTTACACCTACTTCAAGGACATCCCCGGGGAGATTCTCGAAGCGTCGCGGCTGGACGGTGCGACGACACGGCAGGAAATCTTTCGGGTGCTTATTCCGATCTGCAAGGGCGGGCTGGCATCCACGGCGCTGCTGTCGCTGATCCTGTGCTGGAACGAAGCGTTCTGGTCGCTGAACCTGACCTCCTCGAATGCCGCACCGCTGACTGCGCTGATCGCTTCCTATTCCAGCCCTGAAGGGTTGTTCTGGGCCAAATTGTCGGCAGTGTCGACCCTGGCCTGCGCACCGATCCTGATTTTCGGCTGGATCAGCCAGAAACAACTGGTCCGCGGCCTGTCGTTTGGTGCCGTGAAATAACTAACGCAGCCCTGTGTAGGAGCGCGCTTGCCCGCGATTGCGGTGGGTCAGCGGTGAATTTATCGCTTGATGTACCGCGATCGCGGGCAAGCGCGCTCCTACAGGTCGGTGTTGAGGCCACGCGAACACATGGCCCTTCTTGAAGAATAAAACTGGAGCCCATCATGGCTAACCTGACAATCAGAAATCTGCAAAAAGGCTTCGACGGCCACCAGATCATCAAAGGCATCGACCTGGACGTGAAGGACCGTGAATTCGTGGTCTTCGTCGGTCCGTCGGGCTGCGGCAAGTCCACCCTGCTGCGCCTGATCGCCGGTCTGGAAGACGTCACCAGCGGCAGCATCGAACTCGATGGCCGCGAGATCACTCAAGTGACCCCGGCCAAGCGCGACCTGGCGATGGTGTTTCAGACCTACGCGCTGTACCCGCACATGACCGTTGGCAAAAACCTGTCGTTCGCGCTGGACCTGGCGGGTACGCCAAAGGCCGAGGTCAAGAAAAAGGTCGATGAAGCCGCGCGCATCCTCGAGTTGGGCCCGCTGCTGGAACGCAAGCCCAAGCAACTGTCGGGCGGTCAACGCCAGCGTGTAGCGATCGGTCGCGCCATCGTGCGCAACCCGAAAATCTTCCTGTTCGATGAACCGCTGTCCAACCTCGACGCCGCCCTGCGTGTGCAGACCCGGCTGGAGCTGTCGCGCCTGCACAAAGAGCTGCAGGCGACGATGATCTACGTCACCCACGACCAGGTCGAAGCCATGACCCTGGCCGACAAGGTTGTCGTGCTCAACGGCGGTCGTGTCGAGCAGGTCGGCTCGCCGCTGGAGCTGTACCACCACCCGGCCAATCTGTTCGTCGCGGGCTTTCTCGGCACGCCGAAAATGGGTTTCCTCAAGGGCAAGATCAGCCGCGTCGAAGCGTCGGCCTGTGAAGTCACCCTGGACGCCGGGGCGAAAGTGCTGCTGCCTTTCACCAACGCGCAACAGAGCGTGGGCGATGCCGTGACCCTGGGTATTCGCCCTGAGCACCTGGAGTTGGCCAACGAGGGTGATTGCCAGTTGACCGTCATCGCCGACGTCAGTGAACGCTTGGGCAGCGATACCTATTGCCACGTGCGCACCACCTCCGGCGAGCCGCTGACCATGCGTATTCGCGGTGACCTGGCCAGCCAGTACGGCGAAACCCTGAAACTGCACCTGAACAGCGCGCACTGCCACCTGTTCGACGCTCAGGGCCAGGTCATCCGCCGCGCGCTGCAGGCCGCAGCCTGATTCATCGCACTCCACAGAATTCGGGAACACCGTCATGAAACTGAACAAGCAGAACCTCTCCAATCTGGGCGCCGGCATCGCCATCCCCGCCTACTCCCTCGATGAGCGTCGCCATGGCATCGCGCACATCGGCGTCGGCGGTTTCCACCGCGCCCACCAGGCGTTTTACACCGATGCGCTGATGTCTCTCGGGGCAAATGAACACAGCGGCGAAGGCCTGGACTGGGCCATCTGCGGGGTCAGCCTGCGCGAAGAAGACCGCGGCAACTTCGAAGCGCTGAAGGGCCAGGATTTCCTCTACACGCTGTTCGAACTGGGTGACACCCCGGACACCGAAACCCGCGTGATCGGCGCCATGAGCCAGATGCTCATGTCCACCGACAGTGACCTGGCGCTGATCGACAAACTCGCCAGCGCAGACATCCGCATCGTCTCGCTGACCATCACCGAAGGCGGCTACTGCATCGACGACAGCACCGGCGAATTCATGAGCCACCTGCCGCAGATCCAGTACGACCTCGAACACCCCGCGACACCGAAGACCGTGTTCGGTTATCTGTGCGCCGCCCTGACACGACGCCGCGCGGAAGGCACACCGGCGTTCACCCTGATGTCCTGCGATAACCTGCCGCACAACGGCGCCGTGACACGCAAGGCCCTGCTGGCGTTCGCCCAACTGCGCGACCCGGAGCTGCACGACTGGATCGCTGAAAACGTCAGCTTCCCCAACGCCATGGTCGATCGCATCACGCCAATGACCAGCACCGCCCACCGCCTGCAACTGCACGACCAGAAAGGCATCGACGACGCCTGGCCGGTGGTCTGCGAACCGTTCGTGCAGTGGGTGCTGGAAGACAAGTTCGTCAACGGCCGTCCGGCCTGGGAAAAGGTCGGCGTGCAGTTCACCGACGACGTGACTCCGTACGAAGAAATGAAGATCAAGCTGCTCAACGGCAGCCACCTGGCGCTGACCTATCTCGGCGCGCTGAAGGGTTATCGGTTCGTCCACGAAACCATGAACGACCCGCTGTTCGTCGATTACATCCGCACCTACATGGACCTGGACGTCACCCCGCAACTGGCGCCGGTGCCGGGCATCGACCTGACCGAATACAAACAGACCCTGATTGATCGGTTCTCCAATCAGGCAATTGCCGATCAGCTGGAGCGCGTGTGCTCCGACGGCTCGTCGAAATTTCCGAAATTCACCGTGCCGACGATTAACCGTCTGATCCTCGACAGCGGCAACCTGGACCGCGCCTCGCTGGTGGTCGCAGCCTGGGCGCTGTACCTGCAGGGCAACGGGACCCGCGACTTCACCGGGGAAAACGGCGTGCCGTACACCGTGGTCGACCCGCGCGCCGACTTCTGCAAGGCGCTGGTGGCCGATGACGTGTTGGTCACCCAGCGCCTGCTGGACGTGGAAGAAATCTTTGGCGCGGCGATTCCCCGGTCGGCCGAGTTCGTGGCATCGTTCGAGCACAACCTGAACAGCCTGAAGCAATTGGGCGTCAGCAAAACCCTGGAAAACCTGTTAGCGAAAACCGTCTGAGCTTCAGAGGTAAAGAGGTGAACATGTTTCTCGGCATCGATTGCGGCACCCAAGGCACCAAGGCGATTGTTCTGGATGCTGTTAGCGGCAAGGTTCTGGGCGAAGGCTCGGGTGCGCACCACATGATCAGTGGCGCCAACGGTCGCCGCGAACAGGATGTGCAGGAATGGCTCGATGCGTTCGAGCAGGCAACGGCGGCGGCATTGCAGCAGGCCGGGGTGTCCGGCGCGGACATCCAGGCGATCGGTGTTTCCGGTCAGCAACACGGCTTGGTCATGCTCGATGCATCGGGCCAGGTCCTGCGCCCGGCCAAGCTGTGGTGCGACACCGAATCCACCCCGGAAAACGATCAGCTGCTGGCGTATCTGGGCGGTGAGGCCGGTTCGCTGGAGCGTCTGGGTATTGCCATCGCGCCGGGCTACACGGTCTCGAAATTGCTGTGGAGCAAAGAACAGTTCCCCGAACTGTTCGCCCGCATCGACAAGATTCTGCTGCCCCACGACTACCTCAATTACTGGCTGACCGGCCGCAGTTGCAGCGAGTTCGGCGATGCATCGGGCACCGGTTATTTCAACGTACGCACCCGCGAATGGGACCTCGAGATCCTTGAGCACATCGATCCCAGCGGCCGGCTGGTCAAGGCGCTGCCGGAACTCATCGAATCGCATCACCCGGTGGGCAAGATTCTCCCTGCCATCGCCCAGCGTCTGGGCCTCAACCCGAATGCCATCGTCTCCAGCGGCGGCGGCGACAACATGATGGGCGCGATCGGCACCGGCAATATCGCACCGGGCTCGATCACCATGAGCCTGGGTTCGTCGGGCACGGTCTACGCCTTTGCCGATGCAGGCAACGTCAGCGCGCAACCGTCGGTGGCGACCTTCTGTTCCTCGTCAGGCGGCTGGCTGCCGCTGATCTGCACCATGAACCTGACCAACGCCACCAGTGCCATCCGCGAGCTGTTCGCGCTGGACATCGGCGCCTTCAACACGGCGGTCGCTTCCTCGCCGATCGGCGCCCAGGGCGTGCTCGTGCTGCCGTTCCTCAACGGCGAACGCGTGCCCGCCCTGCCCCACGCCACCGGAAGCATTCTCGGGCTGGACAGCACCAACCTGACCCAGGCCAACCTGTGCCGTGCGGTGGTCGAGGGCACCACCTTCGGCCTGCGTTACGGCCTGGACCTGTTGCGCGACAGCGGCATTAAGAGCGATAACATCCGCCTGATCGGCGGCGGCGCTAAAAGCGCGGTCTGGCGGCAGATCGTCGCCGACATCATGGACACGCCGGTCATCTGCACTACCGGCACTGAAGCGGCAGCCCTGGGCGCGGCGATTCAGGCGGCGTGGTGTCATGCCCACGCCGAGGGTGACGGTGAGTCGCTGCAAGCGCTGACCGAGCGTTGCGTCAGCCTCGATCCGGCCAGCGAAACCCGGCCGGTGGCCGAACACGTTGCGGCGTACCACGCGGTTTATCAGCACTATCGCAATCAATTGCAGGGCCTCTGACGGACAGCCCCGTCGGCCTTAATGGAGCAACTATGTATCTGGTCTGTGGCGAAGCACTGTTCGACTTTTTCTGTCAGCCGGACAGCGGACAAAGCAACAAAGTAGGGTTTCAGGCCATTGCCGGCGGTTCGCCGTTCAACGTCGCCGTCGGGCTGCGCAGGCTGGGCATCGATGCCGGGTTTTTTGCCGGGATTTCCAGCGATTACCTGGGCAAGCGCCTGGCGACCGTGCTCGCGGAAGAAGGCGTGCGCGATGACTTTCTCGTGCACGTCGACGCGCCAACCACCCTGTCGATGGTCGCCGTGGGCGCCGACGGCTCGCCGCATTACAGCTTTCGCGGTGAAGGCTGCGCGGACCGGATGTTGAGCGTCGAGCATCTGCCGACGCTGGACGACAGCGTGCGTGGACTGCATGTGGGTTCGTTCTCGCTGGTGGTGCAGCCGGTCGCCGATACGCTGCTGACGCTGGTGCGACGGGAAAGCGCGAAGCGGTTGATCACGTTCGACCCCAACGTGCGTTTGAACCCGGCGCCGAGCATTGAGTTGTGGCGCAGTCAGGTGGCGAAGTTTGCCGAGCACGCGCACATCATCAAAGTCAGTGATGAGGATCTGGAGCTGTTGTATCCGGAGAAGGACGCGGCAGCGGTGGCCGAGGGCTGGCTGAAGGACAATTGCCAGTGGGTGGTCATGACCCGCGGTCGTCAGGGCGCGACGGTGTTTACGCGGGCGCTGGGCACGTGGTCGGTGGCGGCGCGCAAGGTGGACACAGTGGATACGGTGGGTGCCGGGGATACGTTTCAGGCGGCGTTGATTGCGTTTCTGACGGAGCGGGGTCTGGATGCGCCGGGCAGTCTGGCAGGGGTGGATAAGGCGACGCTGACGAAGATGCTGGAGTTTGCGGTGGCGGCGGCGGCGGTGACCTGTACCCGTGAGGGGCCTGATTTGCCGTACCGGGCGGAAGTCGTCTAGGTTTCTGCTTCTAAAAGCGGTGCACCGGATATTGAGTCATATCCATTGTTTAGGAGCGCTGGGATTATGGTTCCGCCCTTACGGCGGGTCACTTTTTCCAAGAGCCGAAAAAGTAACCAAAAAGGCCCTGCTCCTGGCTAGGTCCCTCCTCCGTCGGGATTCCCTCTCTCCGACGACGCTCCGTGGGCCCGCGCCGAACGGACATCCATGTCCTGACGGCGCTCTCGCGGCATCCATGCCGCTCGGCCCACTCCGCGTCGTCTGCGTTCAGCCTGCACCCAAGTCGCGTTTTGTGGTGTTTGAGCTTTCTGCGTATGAAGATCAAGAGCAGATCAAGAGCAGATCAAGAGCTTCCCGGCTAAAGCCGGTCCCACTAAAGCACCGCGTACACACTGTGATCGTTCCCACGCTCCGCGTGGGAATGCGTCCTGTGACGCTCCGCGTCACTTCCCCAGGCCTGAATGCGCGTCGTCTGCGGGACGCGGAGCGTCGGGGGCGGCGTTACCACGCGGAGCGTGGGAACGATCAGAACGCCAGCAGCATCTGCGGCCTGCGTGTCGAGAACGTCCTTCGGCGTGATGAAGATCCCCTGTAGGAGCGCGCTTGCCCGCGAATTGCGGTGGGTCAGTGGCATCTGTGTGGCTGACAGGACGCCATCGCGGGCAAGCGCGCTCCTACAATGAATGTGCATGCAGTCAGTGGGACCGGCTTCAGCCGGGAAGCTCTTGATCTGCTCTTGATCTTCATACGCAAAAAGCCCAGACACCACAAAACGCGACTTGGGTGCAGGCTGAACGGAGGTTTCGCGCAGTGGGTCGAGCCGCATGGATGCGGCGAGAGCGCCGTCAGGACATGGATGTCCGTTCGGCGCGGGCCCACGGAGCGGGACCGGAGTGAAGGAACCCGACGAAGTCGGGCCCAACCGAGAGCATAAGCCCTTGGTTACTTGGGGCTTTATCAAGTAACTCGCCGAAGGCGAAATGTCTGCCGTTAGGCAGACGCCCTTGACCTAAACGAAACGCTCTGCCGTTAGGCAGAGCCCCCGAAGTGTCAACCGATCAGGCCATCTCAGCCTTCGCCATGGCGATCCTGGTCTTCACCTCCTGCTCAGCGACCTGCTGATCCGTCTTCTGCTTCTGCAGCTCGGTCACCTGCTTGTCCACCGCTGCCTGCTCCTGCGGGGTCATGGCGTCATATTCCGCCTTGCTGACGCCCGTCAATCGCTGCCGCACCTTCTCCGCATCCGTCTGGTTCATGTAGGACAGAAACTGATCCTTCACCGAACCCACGCCGTCAGAACCCGCCGCGCCATCACTGGCCGCCAGTTCATCGGAGACGGTCTTGCTGACGGTGTCAGACGACGCGACCTGCTTGTCAGCGCTGGACACAAACGCCGCAGCCGCTGCCGCCTTGTCATCATCCGTCACCGACGACGCCGTGTTGGCCGCCCCTGCCTTGAGGTTCACCATCATTTTGGCAAACGACTCGTCGTAGCCCTGCTTGCCGTCATTACTGCTTTGCGCCGCGCCTTCGCCATTGCTCGCAATCGCCGCCACGGGTGTGGCAGCGCCGGCCATGGCGCTGGTGTAGGCATCCGTGTCCGCCGTGGCGTAATGCGTGTGGCTTACGGCCTTCGACACGAACTGCTGGATGGCACTGTTGCCGATTAACATCTTTCACCTCCTGTTCAGGTTGTCCGATGTAGCCCGACAGCAGCAAAACCGATGCCATACCGCGTGAGGTGTCCTGAAAGGCCCGCCAGCACTGGCCTGCAGAGCACGTGCCAAGCCACGACTGGCCGCGTAATCAAACAATGCTTGCCATCTGCGGCAGATTCTCGCCGCCGCGTTGCCGCAGTGGCCACAGCAGTGCATGACCCACAGCAATCTGCCACCTACCCACCAGTCACCAGCGCTACTTGAGAAACCCCTTCACCGCCTCATTCACCTTGTCCGCCTCACACGCCGGCGCCATGTGCCCGCAATCGTTGTTCAGCACCAGCAGCTGGGCGCCCTTCTGCGCCGCCAGCGCCCTGGAAGGTGCCGGGTCTACCATGCGGTCCTGTTCAGAAGTAATGATCAGCAACCGCGCCTTGATTTTCCCGGCCAGCGCGGCCATGTCGCCGTGACGCAGCAGGTCGAACGACGTCATCGCCTGCAACTGCCGGTACCAGTCGACCGTGCTGAACGGCTGGCTGGCTGTCGCCGCGGGCAGGTTTCCGGCAGGCGCGGGCCTGTTCGCCAGGGTCTTCGCCGCGCTGCGTTCGGGCGTCCACAAATAGCCGTTGTGTACCGCCGTGAGCTGTTTGAACACCGTGCCCGGCGCGTAGTTACCGTCGTTCCAGCCCGGTGCGCGTTCGATGGCGGCGAGTTCCGAATTCCACGCCTGCAGGTCGCGTTCGGTCGGGTGGGGCGTGGCGACGATGGTCACCACCTTGCTGGCGAAGTCCGGGTACATCACCGCCCACTGCAAGGCCTGCATACCGCCCATGGAGATGCCGACGATGGCGTGGGCGTGATCGATGCCCAGGTGCATGGCGAGCAGTCGATGTTGCGCCTTGACCATGTCGCGAATGCCGAACTGCGGGAATTTCAGGCGCGGCGCGCTGGGGCTGTTGGACGGCGAGCAGGACACGCCGTTGCCGATAGCGTCGAGCGCCACGACGTACCAACGATCAGTGTCGACCAACTTGCCGGGGCCGATCATGTCGGCCTGATCGGACGTCCGTCCGGCCAGCCAGGTCGGCACCAGCACGACATTATTGCGATCGGCCGCCAGCGTGCCGTAGGTGCGATAAGCCAACGCGCATTGCGTGAGTTTGCCGCCGGTCATGTTCAACGAGCCAATGTTCACGCGCTGCTGCTCTGCCGCCTGGCAGAAGCCCACACTCATCATGACCAACAGTGCACACAGTGCCCGGTCAGCGTATTGACGCAGTTTCATGGAGTCCCTTAGTGATAAAGCCTGGCGTGATACGCCTGAAAGGTTTGTGCCTACGGAAAACCATGTACATCACCACCATGCCGTCGCGCTGCGCCATCAGCGTAGACGGTTATGTCGTAGGAGCCAGGCGGGTTCATGACTATTTTTTCAGGCCATTCAATAGCCTGAGTCATTTATGGTTCTGCGCCGCTTTCACCCTTCAAGGCGACAGATATCAGAATGAGGACTCCCCCTGCTCCACCGGCGATGGTAGCGTGCGGTAGTTTCTGATCGAACGATCAGACATTTCTCTCAACATGCCTGCCAAGGAATGTCACACCCAATGGACTTTTCGCTCAAGCACCTCGCCGCCGCCACGCTGATGTTCGCCGGCGTCTCCGCCTTCGCGCCCGCCGCCTTCGCCAACCTCACCGCGCAGCAGAGCAGCACGATTGTCGGCAGTTTCAAAGAAAACGCCGTCACTGATTTCCGCCAGTTCCTCAAGACCGTCAGCACCACCGACGTGGTCAAGGCTGCGGGCATCGAGCCGGCGATCAACGCCTTCCTCGCCAATAAAAAGCTTTCCGCCGATGAGCAGAACGATATCCATCGCCTGCTGGGGGTTTATGCGCGGGTGAAATACGGCAGCGCCGCCACCGAAACCCTGCGCGAGCTGGTCGCCATTCCCACGTTCCAGACCCAAGGCGTCGCACAGCACGACAACCCGGCGTTCATCAAGATTGCCGAGAAAATCAAAACCCTCGCCCAGTCGTTCAACCTGACCTTCCGCAATATCGACAACCGCGTCTATGAAGTTTCCCTTGAGGGCTCAAGCCCTGAAGTAGTAGGGATTCATGCCCACGCCGACGTCGTCCCGGTCACCCCGGAAAACTGGGTGCTGGCCGATGGCACTCGCCTCGATCCGTTCAAAGTGACCCTGATCGGCGACCGCATGTACGGGCGCGGCACCGAGGATGACAAGAACGGCATCGTCGTCGCGCTGTACGCCATGAAAGTGATCAAGGAGGAGAAGCTGCCGCTGGCGCGCAATTTCAAGCTGCTGATCGACACCACCGAAGAAACCTCCGGCGACGCCATTCCCTATTACTTCGAGCGCAACCCGACGCCGGCCTACAATCTGGCACTCGACGGCAGCTACCCGGTGGTCATCGCGGAAAAGGGCTACGGCACGGTCATGGCCAGCTTCCCCCGCCGCACCGCCGAAGGCACGGGCGCAGAAATCACCTCGATAACCGGCGGCATGGCGACCAACCAGATCCCGTCGAAATCAGTCGTGACGCTGGTCAGCGATCGCCCGGCTGAACTGGCGGCCGAATTGCAAAAAGCCGGTTCCGATTACGCCCAGCGCAACGGCGGCAACTGCAAGATCGACGCAGAAGTCGCCGGCAAGGACGTCAAGCTGACGGTCACCGGCGTGTCGGCGCATTCCTCCGAGCCTGAGTCCGGGGTCAACCCGGTGGCGCGGATGCTCGATTTTATCAACGGCCTGGACGGTAAAGTCGCGCTCAAGCACAACGCAATCACCGACGCCGCGCGCTATGCCGCTGACAACTGGGGCCTGGATTACCTCGGCAGCAAACTGGGCATCGGCTTCAGCGATGAGTTCATGGGCCCGCTGACGGCCTCGCTGACCTACGTGGCGATGGACGACAAAGCCTTCAAGCTGGCGGTCAATCTGCGCGTGCCAAGGGGCAAATCACCGGAAGCGCTCAAGGCGGACATCGCGCAGAAGCTGACCGCATGGACCCGGCAGAGCCACATCACGCCGGGCCTGGATTACTCGATCGCCGAGCCGATGTACCGCAATCCCGAGGGTGAGTGGGTCAAGGCGCTGTTGGCCGTGGCCACCGAGAACCTGGGCATGGAGCACAAGTTCGGCACTTCGGCCGGCGCCACGTCAGTGCATGAGCTGCCCAACGGCGTGCAGTTCGGCCTGGCCAAACCCGACGTCAAATACACCGGTCACACCGACGCCGAGTTCAAGACCACCGAGCAGTTCCTGTTGGACTTGCAGATCGTCACCGAGATGATGGGCCGCATCGGTCAACTGCCGAAACTCTGACCGCCCTGCCCCGGGCCCGCTGCAATGGCGGGCCTGACTCGCGCCGCTGAATGCGCAGTCATCAGGGACTCAGTGCTGAAGCGTGGAGCCAGTCCGGCGCACGATCTTGATCGAGTGTTTGAGGTTGGGCTTGCGCGTCACGCTGATCGCCCGTTGGGTGACCGTGTCCAGGGTGATGTTCCAGAAGCCGGTGCTGGGCACGACGATTTTCGCCGGGAAGCGGTCGAAGGCGCCGCCGTGATAGGTGTGCCGACCGCCGTTCTTGAAACTGCGGAAGTTGGCGTCACTCATGAGGCGGATGTTGCAGGCGTTCGAGGACTCGATCACCACAATGTCGCCTTCATTCAGGTGTTCGCGTTGATGGATGAATTTCACGGGGATCCCACGGCAGTGATGAAAACGGGTGCGAGAATATCATGGAGCCCTGGCCCGGAAGGCTGTGGTCCCATGAACGCATCCGCTACAGAGCAAAAAAAACCTCATGATTGCTCATGAGGTTTTTCTGTTTCTGGCGCTTGGTTCAATGGGATGGCGACCGACGCCTTCCCGGCTGAAGCCGGTCCCACAAGTCGGCGTACACCCGATCCCACTGCATGCGTGGAACGCGTTTTAGTGGGACCGGCTTTAGCCGGGAAGAGGCCGGTGTGTACCCCATCAGTTTTGCAGTGTGGCAACCGACGCCTTCCCGGCTGAAGCCGGTCCCACTAGAAGACTGCATGCAGTCAGTGGGACCCGCGTGGGCGTGGCATCACGCCGGGGCGCTGGTGCGGATCAGGTGGTCGAAGGCGCTGAGCGAGGCTTTGGCGCCCTCGCCGACCGCTATGACGATCTGCTTGTACGGCACGGTGGTCACGTCGCCGGCAGCGAAGATGCCCGGGATCGACGTCTCGCCCCGTTGATCGATGATGATCTCGCCCCGTGGCGACAGCTCGACAGTGCCCTTGAGCCACTCGGTGTTCGGCAGCAGGCCGATCTGCACGAAGATACCTTCCAGCTCAACGGTGATTTCTTCACCGGTGATGCGGTTCTTGTAGCGCAGGCCGTTGACCTTCTGGCCATCGCCGGTCACTTCGCTGGTCAACGCGCTGGTCAATACCGTCACGTTGGGCAGGCTGTGCAGCTTGCGTTGCAGAACCGCATCGGCGCGCAGGTTGGCGTCGAATTCCAGCAGGGTCACGTGGGACACGATACCGGCCAGGTCGATGGCCGCTTCCACACCGGAGTTGCCGCCGCCGATCACCGCAACGCGCTTGCCTTTGAACAGCGGACCGTCACAGTGCGGGCAGTACGCCACGCCCTTGTTGCGGTATTGCTGCTCACCCGGGACGTTCATTTCACGCCAGCGTGCGCCGGTCGCCAGAATCACGGTCTTGCCTTTGAGCACGCCGCCGCTGGCGAACTTGACCTGGTGCAGTTCGCCATTCTTGCCCGGAATCAGCTGCTCGCCGCGCTGCAGGTTGATGACGTCTACTTCGTACTGCTTGACGTGCTCTTCGAGCGCAACGACCAGCTTCGGCCCTTCGGTGTGCTGCATCGAGATGAAGTTCTCGATCGCCATGGTGTCCAGCACCTGGCCGCCGAAACGCTCGGCAGCCACGGCAGTACGAATGCCTTTGCGAGCCGCGTAGATCGCTGCGGCGGAACCGGCCGGGCCACCGCCGACGACGAGCACGTCGAACGCTTCTTTGGCATGGAGCTTCTCGGCCTGACGATCACCGGCGCTGGTGTCGATCTTCGCCAGAATCTCTTCCAGGTTCATGCGGCCCTGGCCGAACAGCTCACCGTTCAGGTAGAGGCTTGGCACCGACATGATCTGGCGGTCGGTCACTTCTTGCTGGAACAGGCTGCCTTCGATGGCGACGTGCTGCACGTTCGGGTTGAGCACGGCCAGCAGGTTCAGTGCCTGGACCACGTCCGGGCAGTTCTGGCAGGTCAGCGAGAAGTAGGTTTCAAACTTGAACTCACCGGTCAGGCTGCGAGCCTGTTCGATGGTGTCCTCGGAGGATTTGGACGGGTAGCCGCCAACTTGCAGCAGCGCCAGCACCAGCGAGGTGAATTCGTGACCCATTGGCAAGCCGGCAAAGCGCAGCTTGATGTCCTGGCCCGGGCTGTTCAGGGCGAAGGACGGCGTGCGTGCATCGCTGCCATTGGTGTCCAGGGTGATCTTGTCGGAGCTGCTGACGATGTCATTGAGCAGGGTCAGCATTTCCTGGGATTTTGCGCCGTCATCAAGGGACGCAA
This sequence comes from Pseudomonas petrae, assembly GCF_021728295.1. Taxonomy (GTDB): domain Bacteria; phylum Pseudomonadota; class Gammaproteobacteria; order Pseudomonadales; family Pseudomonadaceae; genus Aquipseudomonas; species Aquipseudomonas petrae. The sequence continues at coordinate 296,310 of NZ_JAKJXE010000008.1, read as the reverse complement.
TGATCTCGATCGGGCGAGTGATCCGCTCCAGGTAAGATTTCAACTGAGCTTTAAGATTGGCGTCCAACATGGTTCGGCTTCCTTTTTCACTTTCAGGGTCTAGATGCTTTTCAGCGTCTGGATAACGGGTTCTGCAAAAAAAAACGCCCGAGCGATGACCGCCCGGGCGTTTTTTGGGGGCGATGCGGTTTACGTGCTTATGGGCTCATCGCCCCCGATCCGGTCATGACGACTTAGATCTTGCCAACCAGGTCCAGGGACGGTGCCAGGGTGGCCTCGCCTTCTTTCCACTTGGCTGGGCAGACTTCGCCCGGGTGTGCAGCAACGTACTGAGCGGCCTTGATTTTGCGCAGCAGCTCGGAAGCGTCACGGCCAACACCGCCGTCGTTCAGTTCGACGATTTTGATTTCGCCTTCCGGGTTGATCACGAAGGTGCCACGGTCAGCCAGGCCTGCTTCTTCGATCAGTACGTCGAAGTTGCGGGAAATGGTCAGCGTCGGGTCGCCGATCATGGTGTACTGGATTTTGCCGATGGCTGGCGAAGTGTTGTGCCAGGCAGCGTGAGCAAAGTGGGTGTCAGTGGAAACGCTGTAGATCTCGACGCCCAGCTGCTGGAATGCAGCGTAGTTGTCGGCCAGGTCTTCCAGCTCGGTTGGGCAAACGAAGGTGAAGTCAGCCGGGTAGAAGAACACCACAGACCATTTGCCTTTCAGGTCGGCGTCCGACACTTCTACGAAGTTGCCGTTCTTGTAAGCAGTTGCCTTGAACGGTTTGACTTGGCTGTTGATGATAGGCATCGGTGAATCTCCTGAGGGTTGTGAAAATGGGTGATACAAATTCGATGGGGAGGATACTACGCAAAATCGTCAGCAGGGACTCATTGGCAAAGCTCATGCTAACGATTGGTTTTGACTATAAGGATGCTTTATTAATAGAAGACGTTGTTGGTTAGGGTTCGGTTGGGCGACCCGCCCATTCGGCCGGAAAGCTTCCCGGCTAAAGCCGGCCATACTGATCCAGCCGGTCCTACACCCTCGACTCAATCAGACGTCGCAACCGCTGGGCCAGTTCGTCGATGCTGAAGGGTTTGGTGAGCAGATCCATGCCATCGTCGAGAAAGTCCCCGCGGACCTCCGCCTCTTTGGCATAGCCAGTCATGAACAGAACCTTCAGCCCAGGGCGATGCTGACGGGCGATTTCTGCCAGCTGGCGTCCGTTCAAACCGGGCAGCCCAACGTCCGTCACCAGCAGATCGATCGGCTCTGCCCCTTGTACAATCGGCAGCGCTTCATGGCTGTCGCCGGCCACTTCGACGCGATAGCCCAGATCTTTCAACACATCCACCACCAGCATGCGCACGTCAGGCTCGTCTTCGACCACCAGCACGCGCTCGCCCTGACTGGCGCGAGGCGGCTCAACGCTGCGGTCAATGGCGGGCGGACGCTCGGCGGCATCGTGATGACACGGCAACAGCAAGTCGATCCGCGTGCCGCGACCTTCTTCGCTGGAAATACTGACCCGGCCACCGGTCTGGTTGATGAAGCCATAAACCATCGACAGGCCCAGCCCGGTGCCCTGCCCGATTGGCTTGGTGGTGAAAAACGGGTCAAAGGCCCGCGCGATGACCTCGCTGGACATGCCCAGCCCGGTGTCCTGGACACGAAGGCGCACGTAGTCGCCCGGCGCCAGCGCATCCTGCAACAGGGCAATGTGGGTCAGCTCGGTCTGAATCAACAGCCGGCCGCCATCGGGCATCGCGTCGCGGGCGTTGATAACCAGGTTGAGCAAGGCGTTTTCCAGCTGGTGCTCATCAGTGTTGGTCAGGCACGAGGTCGCGTGCAGATCGACCTCCAGCTCGATGCTTTCGCCGATGGTTCGACGCAGCAGTTCTTCCATCGACGTCACCATGTGATTGACGTCGACGGGCCGCTGATTGAGGGACTGGCGACGGGCGAACGCGAGCAGGCGATGGGTGAGTGACGCGGCGCGGTTGGCCGAACCCATGGCGGCCTCGATGTAACGATCGATCTCCGACACACGCCCTGCGGCCACCCGACGCTGAATCAGGTCCAACGCGCCAAGCACGCCCGTCAGCATGTTGTTGAAGTCATGGGCGATGCCGCCCGTCAGCTGGCCGATGGCGTCCATCTTCTGCGCGTGGCGCAGGGCCTCTTCGGCCTGGGCGCGCTCACTGATTTCAATCTGCAGGCGTTCGTTGCTTTCGGCCAGTTCGCGGGTGCGCTCGGCAACGCGCTGCTCAAGACTCTCGTTCAGCTCGCGCAATGCATCTTCGGCACTGACCTGCGCCGTGATGTCTGTGCTCGTGCTCAGCCAATAGGTGATGCTGCCGCGCTCATCGCGGATCGGCAACGCGCGGGACAGGAACCAGCGATACTGGCCGTCCTTGCCGCGCAGCGGGAACGTGTCCTCCCATAACGAGCCGGTCGCGAAGCAGCGCTGCAGGCGCGACTCGACCCGCTGGCAATGATCAGGGTGATGCAACGATCGCCAACCCAGCGCCATCATCGCTTCATGGGATGTGCCGGTGTAGCTGTACCAGCGTTCGTTGTACCAATGGATGCGCCCGGCGGGGTCGGCGATCCAGGCCAACTGACTCATGTTGTCGGCGAGGCTGCGAAACTGCCGCTCACTTTCCTCAAGCGCTTCGGTTCTGGAAAGCGCCTGGTCATCAGGTCCTGCTGGATTCAAGGGCATGGCTGCCGAAAAACTCGTGCTGGTCAAAGAGTGGGTCCGTCCCTAAAAACAATGGCTCGTCCAGCTCCCTCCATGGAGGCCGGACCGTTCACGTGTGCCGTGCGGTGTTCAATAACGCGTGTTATGCAAGCCTTAGCGCGTCGGTGTGCGCATGGTAACGAATTCCTCCGCCGCCGTAGGATGCACGCCAATAGTGTCGTCGAAAATCTGCTTGGTGGCGCCGGCCTTGAGTGCGATCGCCAGGCTCTGGATGATCTCGCCTGCGTCCGGGCCGACCATGTGGCAACCCAGCACGCGGTCAGTTTTGGCATCGACCACCAGCTTCATCAGGGTGCGCTCCTGGTTGTCGGTCAGCGACAGCTTCATTGGCCGGAACTTGCTTTCGAACACCTGCACCTCATGCCCGGCCTTCAGCGCTTCGGCTTCGGTGAGCCCGACCGTGCCGATGTTCGGCAGGCTGAACACGGCGGTGGGAATGTGGCGGTAATCCACGGGGCGGTACTGCTCGGGCTTGAACAGGCGCCGCGCGACGGCCATGCCCTCGGCCAGCGCCACCGGCGTCAACTGCACACGGCCGATGATGTCGCCGACGGCGATGATCGACGGCTCGGTGGTCTGGTAGTCACCGTTGACCTTGATGAAGCCCTTGTCATCCAGCTCGACGTCGACGGTGTCCATGCCCAGGTTGTCCAGCATCGGACGGCGCCCGGTGGCGTAGAACACGCAATCGGTGTTGAACGTGCTGCCATCGTTCAGGCTCAGTTGCAAGGTGCCGTCAGCCAGCTTCTCGATGCTGTTGATTTCGGTCTTGAAGCGGATGTCCATCTCGCGCTTGGCGAGTTCTTCGTGCAGGTGGGTACGCACGCTTTCGTCGAAGCCGCGCAGGAACAACTCGCCGCGGTACATCAGCGAGACGTCAGCGCCCAGGCCGTTGAAGATCGAGGCGAACTCCACTGCGATGTAGCCGCCGCCGACCACGACGACGCGCTTGGGCATCTGTTCGAGGAAGAACACTTCGTTGGAGGTGATGGCGTGATCGCGGCCTGGAATATCCGGCACCTGCGGCCAGCCACCGGTGGCGATCATGATGTGCTCGGCCGTGTGAACCTGGCCGTTGATTTCGACTTCATGGGGACCGCGCAGGCGCGCATGGCCTTCCATCAGGCTGACGCCGCTGTTGGCGAGCAGGTGGCGGTAGACGCCGTTGAGGCGACTGATTTCACGGTTCTTGTTGGCGATCAGGGTGGGCCAGTCGAAGTGCGCCTCACCACTGCTCCAGCCATAGCCCTTTGCTTGCTCGAAGTCTTCTGAATAGTGCGCCCCGTAGACCATCAGCTTCTTCGGTACGCAACCGACGTTAACGCACGTGCCCCCCAGATAACGGCTCTCGGCCACGGCCACGCGCGCACCGAAACCGGCGGAAAAACGCGCCGCCCGGACGCCGGCCGAGCCTGCGCCAATTACAAAAAGGTCAAAGTCGTAGCTCATGTGTCTCTCCTAAGCGATGCGCTAGCATAACCGCTTGAGCGCGCTCGGCAAGTTCCGCAGGACAGAAACGACAAAGCCACCCGAAGGTGGCTTTGTCTGACAGCACAGCTAGACGCTGACTACCGATACAGATGCATCACTGAGTCGATTTGCCGGTCTTGTAGAAGTGCTCGAAGCAGAAGTTGGTCGCTTCAACGTAACCTTCCGCACCGCCGCAGTCAAAACGCTGACCCTGGAACTTGTACGCCAGGACGTTGCCTTCGGCCGCTTGCTTCATCAAGGCGTCGGTAATCTGGATTTCGCCGCCTTTGCCTGGCTCGGTGTTTTCGATTTTCTCGAAAATGTCCGGCGTCAGGATGTAGCGGCCGATGATTGCCAGGTTAGAAGGCGCGTCTTCCGGCTTCGGTTTCTCGACCATGTCGGTAACGCGGAACAGACCCGGCTTGATTTCTTCGCCTGCGATCACGCCGTACTTGTGGGTCTCGTTGGCGGGCACTTCCTGAATCGCCACGATAGAGCAGCCGTAATGCTTGTGCAGTTTGACCATCTGCGCCAGGACGCCGTCGCCTTCCAGGTTCACACACAAGTCATCCGCCAACACGACGGCGAACGCTTCGTTACCGATCAGCGGACGGCCGCTCAGAATCGCATGGCCCAGGCCTTTCATTTCGGTCTGGCGAGTGTAGGAAAAGCTGCACTCATCGATCAGTCTGCGGATACCGACCAGGTATTTTTCCTTGTCGGTGCCCTTGATCTGGTGCTCCAGCTCGTAGCTGATGTCGAAGTGGTCTTCCAGCGCGCGCTTGCCGCGGCCGGTGACGATGGAGATTTCAGTCAAACCCGCAGCAAGTGCTTCTTCCACGCCGTACTGGATCAGCGGCTTGTTGACAACTGCCAGCATCTCTTTTGGCATGGCCTTGGTCGCTGGCAAAAAGCGAGTGCCGTAACCGGCTGCAGGGAACAAGCATTTCTTGATCATATAAATCCTTGATGAGGCTGGGGGTGTTGCGGCGCAGTCTAATGAGGCGGCGATAACCTTACAATGCCCGCCACTGGCCGTTCGCTGCCTAGGTAGAGGAACGCTGAAGCAGATAGTTCCCCAATCCGCTCCGCTGAATTGTCCGGAACGTTGCCGTTCTCGAACAGGCGGTTGCCTGCCGCGACCTTGCCACGCTTCACCCACTGATTATTGGAATTCCATGCTGTCCATCGTACGAGGGCATCCAGCGCCGCGTAACCGCCGTTCGTTGACCCTCGCAAGCGTAGCCCTGTTCGCCGGCCTGCGGGGGGAAATGTTCGCCAGCGCGCATGGGAATCTGCCAGCGCTCGCGGAAAATTGTGCGATTGCCCTTTGCCATTTGCCCATTATCATGGGCGCCTGAATCACTGATCGAGATGAGTCGATGTCTGAAGTCAAAAGCGTGAACGGTTACCTGATCCAAAAGCTCCAGGACGGCCAATGGTGGCTGGTGGGCCACGATGGCGAGGCCGTTGCAGGGCCGTTCTCCAGCGAAAGCAGCGCCATTGAAGTCGCGGCCGTGTTCGAGGACACACCGGCCCCGCGTCGCCGGGCTGACAAGAAAGATTGATGACCTCGCCCGGCCAGTTCTGCAACGGGGCATGGCCCGGGCGGGTGTTAAAAAAAGCTGGCGCGCAGGTGCGTTTAAATCAAAGCGTGCGTCCTGCAAAAAATGTCGGGTGATGCCGGAACGATGGCACCCGGCCCAAGTCTGAGACTAGCAATATCAACGCAGCACACTCCACACCAGCCCTCATCGCGAAGCATTCCACCATGATCAAGATCTTATCCGTCATTGCTGTACTGAGCTTGACCGGCTGCGCGACTGCGCAGAACACCTATCTCAAAGACGGCAAGCAGGCACTGAGCATCGACTGCTCCGGCGAAGCCATGTCCTGGGCCGCCTGCTACGAAAAGGCTGACGCCTCCTGCGCGGGCACCGGCTACAACATCGTCAGCACCAACGGCACGCCGCAACCCAAGGAAGATGACAAGACCCTGGGCGTAGATGTCGGCAATTATAAAAACCGCACAGTGCTGGTGGTCTGCAAATAACGCTTATACCCGTTTAGCCCCTGAACCGCGTCACTCTATAACCGCTTCACTCGCCCGAGATGCAGGCCGTCACGGCGTGCTGCACGTCTTTGGGCCGCAGCGGATTGTTCGACATGCGCTCGAACAGCTTGATCGAGCTGCCGCTGGAGCGGGTTTCGATGTCGACGATGGCAGCAGGGTCACTGCTCAAGAGCTTCTGTGGAACGATGATACGCAACCCCTCATGGCGCGGCTCGATCTGCGGCGGCTTGCGGCTGTCCGAGATGCGTCCGACAAAGCACGCGGCATAATCCTTCGGCGACTTGCCGGACATGACGCTCATGGTCGCCGGGGTGTGTTCGATGTCCGTGACTGTGGCGCAACCGGTCATCGCCAGGGCCAGAATAACAACCGCCAATTTCATACAATCCCTCCAGTAAAGGTGCTTACGACAAGCCTGACCCGGATTAAATCCCGCGCGTCTGCTTTTTTAACTGCCAGCCTGGCGGTCAGCGCTGCGCCGATTCGGGCTGAGGACAGCGCAATAAAACCCGCCGGAATGATCAATGCCCAGGCTCGTCGTGCTATCGTTTCGGGTTTTCGAGAACGCTGTCTCCGGAGACACCCATGAAATTCGTTCACCAGCGCGAGCACCTCAACGAAGACGACGTGGTCGTCATCGAGTGCTCCCAGCTTTGCAACATACGCCTGATGAGTGATGCCAACTTCCGCAGCTTCAAAAACGGCGGCCGTCACACCTACCACGGCGGCGCATTCGACCGTTTCCCTGCCAAGATCGCGGTGCCCAGCACCGGCTTCTGGAACATCACCATCGACACTGCTGGCCGCAAACTGGACAGCAACGGTGGGCGCAAAACCGCTTTCACCCATTCGATCAAAATTGTCCGCCGCTCGTCCTCGCGCCTGAGCTGACGCACCATTGAACACCGGATGGCGTGAAATCTTTGTGTTTTTTTTGCGAACATCCGGTCAGCTTTTCCAAGGAGTCAAATGTGAGCACCGCTGCCCCCGTCGTCAAATATGCCATCAGCTACAAGCTCAACGGTGAACGTCGTTTCGAGTTTGCCCTGCTGCAGTCGCCTTCCCCCGATGAAGCGCTGGCAGCCCTGCAGAAGATGCACGCCGACGGTGACGATGTCATCAGCGATGTGAAGGTCAGCAAAGCGCTGTAGACGAGGTCTGAACCGGGGAAGCCCATGGCGATGCAGCGCAAAGGCACGACGCCGGCGACGTTTGATCTGTTCGCGGAGGATACGCCGCAACTGCCTTCACAGGAGCAGATCGGGCCGGAGTCGTTTGTGTTTCGCGGCTTCGCCCTGCCCTTCATCGAGCAATTGCTGCCTGCGCTGGAGTCGGTTCTGACGCAGGCGCCGTTCCGCAACATGGTCACGCCCGGTGGTTATACGATGTCGGTGGCCCTGAGCAGTTGCGGGGAGTTCGGTTGGATCACTGACCGAAGTGGCTATAAATATTCTCCGATCAATCCCCTCACGGGTCAGCCATGGCCGGCGATGCCCGGGGTGTTCATGGAGCTGGCGGTGGCGGCGGCTTCGGCGGCGGGGTTTGCCGCGTTCGTGCCTGATGCGTGTCTGATCAATCGTTACATCCCCGGGGCCAAGATGTCGCTTCATCAGGATAAGGATGAGCGCGGTTTGGAGTGGCCGGTGGTGTCGGTGTCGCTGGGGTTGCCGGCGATGTTTTTGTTTGGCGGGGATGAGCGCCGTGATCCGACTCAGCGGGTGCCGTTATTTCATGGGGATGTGGTGGTGTGGGGCGGGGTTGATCGGCTGCGCTTTCATGGGGTGATGCCGGTTCGTCAGGGGGAGCATCCGCAGTTGGGGGAGCAGCGGATTAATTTTACGTTTCGGAAGGCGCGGTGATTAGGCTGTAGATCTAAAGATCAAGATCAAAAGCGTCGGCCTAACGGCCTCGGGTTTCGCCTTCGGCGAGTTACTTGGAAAAGCACCCCAAGTAACCAAGGGTGCTTGCTCTCGGTTGGGCCCTTCGTTCCTCAGGGTTCCTTCACTCCGGTCTCGCTCCGTGGGCCCGCGCCGAACGGACATCCATGTCCTGACGGCGCTCTCGCCGCATCCATGCGGCTCGTCCCACTGCGCGAGACCTGCGTTCAGCCTGCACCCAAGTCGCGTTTGGCGGTGAATGGCCTCTTGTGTTTGGAGATCAAAAGCGAGATCAAGATCAAAAGCCGATCAAAGGCTTCCCGGCTGAAGCCGGTCCTACAGGCTGTTCGCGGTGTTTTTAGTGGGACAGGCTTTAGCCGGGAAGAGGCTGGCGTGAGCACATTCAATCTCGCGGCATAACGCAAACCGACCCCTCATTTGATCGTGCCCACGCTCCGCGTGGGTATGCATCCCCGGACGCTCCGCGTCCATACCGGACTGAACTGACTGCACGCGGTGTTCTAGTGGGACCGGCTTCAGCCGGGAAGAGGCCCGTGTGAGCACCTCCATTCTCGCGCCATAACGCAATACCAATCCCCCATCACCGACATCGGCTAGCGCCCTGCCCCACTATTACCGAGCAGCCGCGCGGCTTTTTACGGGGCAGATGACGCGGTGCAGGTTCAGCGCTGTGTTGATGATGCCAATGTGGCTGAACGCCTGGGGGAAGTTGCCGAGCATGCGGTTTTGCTGAGGGTCGTATTGTTCGGCGAGGAGGCCGACGTCGTTGCACAGACCGCACAGGCGTTCGAAGAGGATTTGGGCTTCTTCGTCGCGGCCTTGCAGCACGTAGACGTCGGCGAGCCAGAACGAACACACCAGGAATGTCCCTTCGCTGCCCGATACGCCATCGGTGCTGCGTTCGCTGTCGTAGCGCAGCAGCAGGCCGTCTTTCATCAGCGACTGTTCAATCCGTGTAACGGTGCCGGTGACGCGCGGGTCGTCGACGGGGAGGAAGCCGGTGAGCGCAATCTGCAAGAGGCTGGCGTCCAGTTCCTGGCCGCCATAGGTCTGCACGAAGCTGCCCAGTGCTGCGTCGTAACCGTTAGCGCAGACGTCGGCGTGAATCTGGTCGGCGACTTCCCGGTAATGCCGTCCCCGCTCGCGGTCTTCCGCGTCACCGCTCTTGGCCAACACCCCCGCATTGCGGTCGAATGACACCCACGCCATGACTTTGGAATGGGTGAAATGCCGTGGCGCCGAACGGATTTCCCAGATGCCGGCGTCCGGCTGATGCCAGACGTTTTCCAGAAACGGCATGATCACTTTCTGGATTTCTGTGCTACGCGGCAGCGCCGGCAAACCGTTTTTAAGCGCCTGGGTCATGGCGTCGGCGACTTCGCCGTACACGTCCAGCTGCACCTGACCGGCCGCACCATTGCCGACCCGCACGGGACGCGAGTGCTCGTAGCCGGCCAGCCATGGCAACTCATACTCCAGCAAGCGCCGCTCGCCCGCCAGGCCGTACATGATCTGCACCTGATCAGGGTTGCCGGCGATGGAACGCAGCAGCCAGTTGCGCCACGCGGTCGCTTCTTCGAAGTAGCCCAGGTTCATGAACGCGAGCAGGGTCATGGTCGCATCGCGCAACCAGCAGAAGCGGTAATCCCAGTTGCGCTCGCCGCCCAACTGCTCGGGCAGCGACGTGGTCACCGCCGCGACGATCCCGCCGGTCGGCGCATAGGTCATGGCCTTGAGGGTAATCAGCGAACGCTTGACCTGATCCGTCCAGGGGCCGACATCCGGACAGCGTCCGGAAAAGTCACGCCAGAACGTTTCCGTCTGCTGCAGCGCCACTTCCACGTCGAACCCTGCACGCACCGGCTCGTGGGAGACCTGCCAGGACAGCGCGAAACCCAGCCGTTGACCGACTTCAACGCTGAACAGGCTCTCGGTGTGATGGTCCATCGGGTGCAGTTCGGCAGGCGTGCGCAGCACCAGCATGTCTGGGCCGGCAACCGCGGTCATGGTGTGCGGATCGCGCTTCTCGACCCACGGCACGGTGCTGCCGTAGTCAAAGCGGATCGCCAGATCCATCGAGAAATCGACGCGCCCTTCCACGCCGACGACGATGCGCACCACGCTGCTGTCGATCTCCATGGGCATGAAGTCGATGACCAGCGCCTGTCCGGTGTCGGTGGTGAAGAGGGTTTCGAGAATCAGTGTGCCGTCGCGATAACGGCGGCGCGATTGAGCACTGCCGTCAACCGGGGCCAGCTTCCAGCGCCCGTTGTTGCTGTCGCCGAGTAGCGCGGCGAAACAGGCCGGCGCATCAAAGCGCGGGAAACACAACCAGTCCAGCGACCCGTCGCGGGCCACCAGCGCTGCGGTCCGGCAGTTGCCGAGCAGCGCGTAATCTTCGATCAATACAGCCATCGGGCGGTTATCCCTCTTGGTTAGCACTTTAATCTTGTTGTGCGCCGCGCCCTTGAGTAGCTGTACCCATGAGTAGCAGCGCAACCGCCGCCCCGAATCAACGGGGCAGGATGTAGCGCTCGATGGCCCTGGCCAGCCCGTCATCGGCATTGCTGTCGGTGACGTAGTTGGCTTGGGTTTTGACGCCCACCTCGGCCTGCCCCATCGCAATCGACAGCCCGGCGCGGAGGAACATCGCCACGTCGTTGCCTGCATCGCCAATCGCTGCGGTGTGAGCCAGCGGCACGCCCAACGCATCGGCCAGCGTCTCGAGGGCAGTGCCCTTGTTGGCGTCCAGCGCGGTAACGTCCAGGTAATAGGATTGTGAACGCGCTGCCAACGCAGACTCGGCGATCAGCGGGTTGAGCTTGGCCTCGAGGCGCTTGAGCAGCTCGAAGTCCTTGCTCGCCGCGACGATCTTGTCGATGCGGTCCAGGTAGTCGTCGAAGCTGTCGACCTGAACGAAGTCGTAGCCCAGGGTGTTGCGCTCATGCTCGACGTAATCCCCTTCGGGATTGAGCAGCAGCCACTGGTCATCGGCAAAGACCCAGACCGCCACCGCCTCGCTGGCGAACAGCTCAAGGCTGGTGCGCGCCGCTGCGGCCTCAATGCGGTGGGCCTTCAACAGGCTGCCGTCAGGGTTGATGATGTTGGCGCCGTTGAACGCCACGGTCGGCAGCTTGATGCCCAGGGCTTCGATCTGCTGACGCATGGCACGCGGCGGACGGCTGCTGGCGACCGAGAAATAAATACCGGCCTCCTGCAGCTTGCGCACGGCGTCGATGTTGGCCTGGCTCAGGCTGTGATCGGGGTGCAGCAGCGTGCCGTCAATGTCGGACAACATGAACTGGATGAGGGACTGCGAAACGTCACTCATCCCAGGCGCTGCCATGTGCGGCCGTCTCGCGCCAGCAACTCATCGGCCGCCGACGGCCCATCTTCGCCTGCGTGGTACAGCTCCACTTGCGGATCCTTGGCCCAGGCATCGATGAACGGCTGCACCGCACGCCAGCCGTTTTCGATGTTGTCGGCACGCTGGAACAGGGTCTGGTCGCCGGTCAGGCAGTCGTAGATCAGGGTTTCGTACCCCGTCGACGGCTGCATCTCGAAGAAGTCCTTGTAGGCGAAACCCATCTCGATGGTCTGCATGTCCAGGGTCGGGCCGGGCTTCTTGGCTTGCAGATCGAACCACATGCCTTCGTCGGGCTGAATCTGGATCTTCAGAAAGTTCGGCGCGGGGCGGTCGACATCGGTGTCACGGAACTGCGCATACGGCGCGGGCTTGAAGCAGATGGCGATCTCGGTGTCGCGCACGCTCATGCGCTTGCCGGTGCGCAGGTAGAACGGCACGCCCATCCAGCGCCAGTTATCGATCATCACTTTGAGGGCGACGTAGGTCTCCGTGTTGCTCTCGGGATCGACGCGGTCTTCCTCGCGGTATCCGGTGACGGGCTTGCCGTCGATGCTGCTTTCGGAATACTGACCGCGCACCGAATTGGCCAGCGCTTCCATTTCCGACCAGGGCCGGATTGCGCCGACCACCTTGGCCTTTTCGCCACGAACGGCATCGGCGCCGAATGCAGCGGGCGGCTCCATCGCCACCATTGCCAGCAGCTGGAACAGGTGATTGGGCACCATGTCCCGCAGCGCGCCGGTGGTTTCATAGAAACTGCCACGGGTTTCGACGCCCACGGTTTCGGCCGCGGTGATCTGCACGTGATCGATGTAGTGGTTGTTCCAGAACGACTCGAACAGACCGTTGGAGAAGCGGCTGACCAGAATGTTCTGCACCGTTTCCTTGCCCAGGTAATGGTCGATCCGGTAGATCTGTTTCTCGCTCATGACCTTCAGCAAGCAGTTGTTCAACGCCACAGCACTGGGCAGGTCGTGGCCGAACGGCTTCTCGATCACCACGCGACGGAAGCTCTCGTCATCTTCGCCCATCAGCCCGGAAGAGCCCAGACGCTGCGTCACTTCGCTGAAGAAACGCGGCGCGGTCGCCAGGTAGAACACAGCGTTGCGGGTGCCCGTGCTCTTGATCTTCGCGTCGATGTCCGCGTACGTGGAATCGTCGAGAAAATCACCGGTGATGTAGGTAATGCGCTTCGACAGGCTGCCCCACAACGCCGGGTCCAGAGGCTCTTCGCCGCCCTGAGCGACCTTGCTGGCCGCCTCCTGACGAATGAAATCCTCGAGCTTTTTGGCGAAATCGGCATCGCTGACGGTGTTGTGGTCAACGCCGACGATGTGCAGGTCCTCGCCCACCAACCCGTCGCGAAACAGGTTGTAGAGGGCCGGCATCAGCAGCCGCTTGACCAGATCACCATGGGCGCCGAAGAGGAACAGCGTGGTCGCCGGAGCGACCGGCGCATTCTGCTTGCTGCGGGATAAGCCCATTATTTTGGTTCCTTATGACCACCGAATCCGAAACGCATGGCGGACAGCATCTTGTCGCCGTACGTGCTTTGTTGACGGGAGCGGAAGCGGGCGAACAGTGAAGTGGACAGTACCGGAACCGGCACCGCCTGCTCCATGGCAGCTTCGATGGTCCAGCGGCCTTCACCGCTGTCGGCCACGGAGCCGGAATAGGCGTTGAGCTGTGGGTCGGTGGCCAGCGCGTCGGCGGTCAGGTCCAGCAGCCAGGAGGACACCACGCTGCCGCGACGCCAGACTTCGGCGATGTCGCCCAGGTTCAGGTCGAAGCGCTGTTCAACCGGGAGGTTTTCCGAATTCTTGGTCTTGAGGATGTCGAAGCCTTCGGCGAAGGCCTGCATCATGCCGTACTCAATGCCGTTGTGGATCATCTTGACGAAATGGCCTGCGCCCGGCGGGCCGGCGTGGATGTAACCGTGCTCGGCACGCGGATCGGCGTCTTTGGAACGGTCCTTGGTGCGCGGAATTTCGCCGATCCCTGGGGCCAGGGTCTTGAAGATCGGGTCGAGGCGAGTGACAACGTCGGTTTCGCCGCCGATCATCATGCAGTAGCCGCGTTCCAGACCCCAGACGCCGCCGGAGGTGCCGACATCGACGTAGTGCAGGTTTTTGTCTTTCAACGCCAGGGAGCGACGTATGTCGTCCTTATAGAAGGTGTTGCCGCCGTCGATGATCACGTCGTCGTCATCGAGCAGCGTGGCCAGCTCGCTGATGGTGTCTTCGGTTGGAGCGCCAGCAGGCAACATCACCCAGACGGCTCGCGGTTTTTCCAGTGCCGAAACCAGTGACGCGAGGTCATGGGCTGGCGTCGAACCTTCGTTGGCGAGCACGGTACGAGACTTCTCATCGCGATCATAGACCACAGTCGTGTGGCCATTGAGCATCAGTCGACGTGCGATGTTGCCGCCCATGCGGCCTAGTCCAACAATCCCGAGTTGCATGTAGAGGTGCTCCTTAATCAAATTCAGAGGTGCCTCAGTTTATAGCCCAGTGCCGCATAGTGGGTTAGTCCGGGGAGGCAAACTATGGTTTCCCGGTGAAAAAAGTTTCATGTGCAGAGGCGCAGAGGTCTGCAAGACTGCCCTATGACGTGTGTTTTCGCGATCAAGAAACGTTCGCGACAATTAAAAATAAAAAAGTTCCTTTTTTTCGCAAAAGAAATCAGAATTCCGGCCGATAGAGGTAGTGAGCAGGACATGCCAAGTAGCAGGCGTCCATGCTTGAACCTTATGAAGTTGAATCCCGCCATTTGCGAGGTGTGCAATGGGCACTGTATTACCAGCCAACGCTCCACAAACGCTGTACGTCACAATCCGTCGTGACGAGCTGCGCCAGCTCAGGGAAGAACGCGCCGTGTTGCAGAAGAAAGTCGCTCAGCTGACTTCGATGATGCAACACGCCCAGCTCATCGGCAGCGGTAACGCCCTGCACGCCTGACCGCGACGTCCCCTCGCTACACCCCGCCAAGGCAAGCCCGATCTGCAGGCTTGCCGGCGCATCGTTTGATCCCTCGCATGAATGTGCATCGCCCGATGCCTGGCACCGGTTTCGACCCTCCGTCGGACCCGACGCTGACTGTTACGTTCCCCGCTCTGCTCTATCGTCCGCGTCCGTAGCTGCTTTCTGCTGTTTCGCAACACTCTCCCGACAAAATTTTCACTCGGTTGAAAACATAATCCCGACCCTCAACACATTGATTGCTGGCCAATTGCTGGCATTTGAATTAATTCGGGCGGTGTTCTGTCGCCTGAACGGTCTATAGCGGAGCGCTTGATGGCAACAATGAAACGGAGCACTGCGACTCCGAAAGGGTTCGACTGGGCGGGCGTGATCTGGCTGTTCGTGTTTTTCTGGTACTTCTCCGGCATCACTCAACTGCTTATCCAGCTGACCGGCATCACCGGTTTTGCCGGCTTCCGTCAGGCGTTCGTCATCAGCGGTATCTGGCTCGCGCCCATGCTGATGTTCCCGCAAAAGACCCGCGTCATGGCGGCCGTGATCGGCGTGATTCTGTGGGCCTGCTCCATGGCGAGCCTGGGTTACTTCTTCATCTATCAGCAAGAGTTTTCCCAGAGCGTCATCTTCATCATGTTCGAATCGAACATCTCTGAAGCCGGCGAATACATGACCCAGTACTTCGCGTGGTGGATCGTGCTGGCGTTCATCGCCCACACCGCTTTCGCGATTTTCCTGTGGACACGCCTGCGTCCGGTGTACATGCCGCGCCCTCGCGCCTACGCCGTTTCGGCAGCACTGTTGATCGGCATCATCGGTTACCCGCTGGCCAAGCAGTTCGCCCGCTATGACGACACCGCCTCGGCCCTCGAAGCGTTCGAGTCCCGCATCGAGCCGGCGGTGCCATGGCAGATGATCGTTGCCTATCACCGCTACACCCAGCAACTGAACGGCATGCAGGACATGCTGACCAGCAGCAACAACATCGCTCCGCTGAAAAACCTCAAGGACCAGCAGGCCAACCTGCCAACCACCCTGGTGCTGGTGATCGGCGAGTCGACCAACCGCGGACGCATGCACCTTTACGGCTACCCGCGCCAGACGACGCCGAACCTGGACGCCATGAAGGACCAGTTGCAGGTGTTCAACAACGTCATCACGCCACGGCCTTACACCATCGAGGCCCTGCAGCAGGTGTTGACCTTCGCGGACGAGGAAAACCCGGACCTTTACCTGAAAACGCCGTCGATCGTCAGCGTGATGAAACAGGCAGGCTACAAGACCTTCTGGATCACCAACCAGCAGACGATGACCAAGCGCAACACGATGCTGACCACCTTCTCCGAGCAGGCTGACGATCAGGTTTACCTGAACAACAACCGCAACCAGAACGCTCGACAGTACGACGGCGACGTGATCGCGCCGTTTACCAAAGCGCTGACGGATGCCGCGCCGCGCAAGTTGATCGTGGTTCACCTGCTCGGTACGCATATGGCTTATCAGTACCGTTTCCCGGAGGAGTTCGCGAAATTCAGCGGACGTGACGGCGTGCCGGCGGACATCGATGACAGCAAGCTGGAGTTTTACAACAGCTATGACAACGCGGTGCTGTACAACGATTTCGTGGTCTCCAGCCTGATCAAGGAATACGGCAAGGCTGACCCGAACGGCTTCCTGCTGTACCTTTCCGACCACGGCGAAGACGTCTATGACTCGCCAGGCCGTAACACTCTGGGCCGCAACGAGAACAAGCCGACCATGCCGATGTACACCGTGCCGTTCATTGCTTACGCCTCGCCAAAATGGCGCCAGACCCATGACTGGAATTTCGAGAGCATCCACGGCCGTCCTTACACCAGTTCGAGCCTGATCCACACCTGGGCACAACTGGCAGGGCTGAGCTTTGATGAACTCGACACCACGAAGAGCCTGGTCAGCCTGGACTTCAAGGCGCGTCCGCGGATGATCGGCGATCCCTATGCGCCAAAAGGCCTGAGTGATTTTGCCCACATGGAGAAAGCCGCCAGCCAGCCCGGCGCCACGCCCGAGGTAGTGCAAAAGTAATAGAGGCGAAGTAACGTTCGTTCCAAATGAAAAGGCCTGCGCAATGCAGGCCTTTTTTTGCCGGGATGGGTGTGCGTCAGAGACGGTTATGTTGAGGGCGTCTGGCGCAACAGCACGCGAGTTACCCGCCGCTCCTGCACTTGCACGACCTTCATGTGCCAACCCTCCCACTGCAGCTCATCGCCGATCACCGGCAATCGATCCAGCAGACTCACCACCAGTCCGGCCAGGGTCTGATAATCACCGGTCGCGCGCGCCTTGAAGCCGATGCGTTCGCGCAGGTGACTCAGGTTCATGGCGGCATTGACCAGCACGCCCTCGCCCTCCTCGATCAAGTCAGGGCCCTCGATTTCGCTGGCGTCCGGCAGCTCGCCGGCGATGGATTCGAGGATGTCGGTCATGGTCAGGATGCCGGCGAAATCGCCGAATTCGTTGATCACGAACGCAATGTGCGTGGACTGCGCGCGCATCTGTTCCAGGGCGTTGAGGATCGAGAAGGTTTCCAGCAGATTGAGCGTCGGTCGGGCCAGGTGCTCAATGTTCGGCTCGGCGCCGGAGAGCCAGGCGTTGAGCATTTCCTTCTTGTGCACAAAGCCCAGGGGCTCGTAGATACGGCCCCCGCGGATCAGCGGCAGCCGCGAGTACGACGAGTTGATCAGTCGCTGGCGAATGCCTTCCGGCGTGTCATCCAGATCGATCACGTCGACATCATTGCGCACCGTCATCACGCCGCGGATGGGCAGCTGGGCCAACTGCAGCACGCCGCTGATCATCACCCGCTCGCGGCGGTCGAACACCACCTCGTCGCTGTCGCCGTCGAGCATGTCGGCGATCTCCTCACCGACCTCCTCCGCGCTCGGCCTGCGGCCACCCAACAGGCGCAGCACGGCATGGGCGGTGCGCTCGCGGCGCGGCAGGTCGCCTTTGACGCTGCGCTTGCGGCGGGCACGGGCGATCTGGTTGAACACCTCGATCAGGATCGAGAAACCGATGGCCGCGTACAGATAGCCCTTGGGAATATGGAAACCCAGGCCGTCGGCGGTCAGGCTGAAGCCGATCATCATCAGAAAGCCCAGGCACAGCATGATGACGGTCGGGTGAGCGTTGACGAAGGCGGTCAGCGGCTTGCTGGCGATGATCATGATGCCGATCGAGAACACCACGGCAATCATCATGATCGACAGCTCATCGACCATGCCCACGGCAGTGATCACGGCGTCCAGGGAGAACACCGCGTCGAGCACCACGATCTGCGCGACGATGGGCCAGAACAGCGCGTAGGTCGTGCTGCCCGCGCGCTGGGTGACGTGGCCTTCGAGGCGCTCGTGCAATTCCATGGTCGCCTTGAACAGCAGGAACACGCCGCCGAACAGCATGATCAGGTCGCGGCCGGAGAAGCTTTTCTCGAAAATCTCGAACAGCGGCTCGGTCAGCGTGACCATCCACGAAATGCTCGCGAGCAGGCCCAGGCGCATGATCAACGCCAGCGACAGGCCCAGGACTCGCGCACGGTCGCGCTGCTCGGGCGGCAGCTTGTCAGCGAGGATGGCGATGAACACCAGGTTGTCGATGCCGAGCACCAGCTCAAGCACGATCAGGGTCAACAGGCCAAGCCAGGCCGTGGGGTCCGCAATCCATTCCATGGGTCAGCGCCCCTTCACAGTCATTGTGGCAGACACGAAAAGGCCCGACGCACGGCGAAGTGGGTCGAGCCAGGCAGCAATCTTGTTTAAGCGGGATAAATCGAGATGAACGCGTGCAATCCGGTGTAAAGGGAATCGGCGACTGGGAGGTTCCAGAGAGAGCGACATGTGAGTCCTGAAAGCAATACGGGAGGCGATCCTATCGCGCTCTCGGAATCGCCTTACAGGACAGAACTGTTACAAATGGTTTGCGCATTCAGTAGGACCGGCTTTAGCCGGGAAGGCGTCAGGCGTCACACCGCAAAACTGCGTGTGCGCATACGGGCCTCTTCCCGGCTAAAGCCGGTCCTACGAGATTGCGTGCTTTCAGCGGGCTGGTGAGTGAACGCAGGGTAGGACCGGCTTTAGCCGGGAAGGCTTATTGCGTCACACCATAAAACTGAAGGTGTTCAAACCGGCCCCTTCCCGGCTGAAGCCGGTCCCACTAACAGCATCGCGTGGAGTCAGCGGGATGGTGAGTGAACGCAGGGTAGGACCGGCTTTAGCCGGGAAGGCTTATTGCGTCACACCATAAAACTGAGGGTGTTCAAACCGGCCCCTTCCCGGCTGAAGCCGGTCCCACTAACAGCATCGCGTGCATCCCGTGGAATCGGCTTTCGCCATGACCACTCAGCTACAGCGATTTCTGCCAGAACAGCGCGCGCCCCATTTGCGGGTCCAGCTGATAGTCGGCGAAACCGAGCTTGCGGTACGCGCCTTTGGCCGCTTCGTTGCCTTCCAGCACTTCCAGGGTGATTTTGCAGCAGCCGCGCTGGCGGGCGATTTCCTCAACCTTGGCCAGCATCTTCTGGCTGATGCCCTGCCCTCTGGCCGAGGCGATCACCACCACATCATGAACGTTGACCAAGGGCCGGCAGGCAAAGGTCGAGAAACCCTCGAAACAGTTAACCAGGCCAACCGGCTCGCCGGCGATGAACGCCAGCACGCTGAACGCATGGGGGCGCTTGGCCAGTTCGATCGCCAGTTGCTGACGGGTGTCCACGGACAGCGACTGCCCGCCACCCATGGCATCTTCGGCGTATTGATTGAGCAGAAATCCGATCGCTTCAGCGTGAACCGAATTGCTGTAGCTGGCTTGCAGTACCAGAACCTCAGGGGCTTGCATTGACTTCCTCTACCGCTGGAGAAACCTCAACAGGCGCTCGACTCAGTGTGCCGACGTGCCGCGTGGCGGCGATTCTAACGCCTTGGCTGAAAAAATATCCTTATACAGAAGTAGGAAATGTCTCTGATCGGTAAGGAATTCTTCCGGCACGCACTGAGAAAAAGCAGCGCAGTCGAATTGTGCGTGCCGCGTCCCATAAAAGCGCAGAGGCTGCACCGGAGTAGACCATCGGCCCGATGATTGTCCAACAATCCGACCGGCGGCACCCCGTTATACAGGACGACACCCCATGCTCCACAGCGGCGCAATCAGCGCGTTGCGCAGTTGTACAGCAGCCAGAATTCTACGATGCCCCGCATCGCAACCCCGCATCCCAGACATGGCCATGAAAAATTGTCGAAACTTCTGCATAGCCGCAGGGGTCATGTGAATAGAGCAACTATGCTGTTGAAAAATCGAAGCAGAGTCCGCTTTCACCTTGTCCCTTAATGTGCAGTCGGTAAATGGGTATCGATCTTGCGTAGGTCTTGTGTGCCTGGCCATAGGAAATGGCCGTTTACAACCAAGTGCTGTACCAACACTGCATATCGAACTGGAGAAAACGATGATTAGTGCCGCTGTCAAAACCCAGAAGGGAGAGAGTTTTAATCAGCCGGCCAGCGAGCTGACCCATCTGCCGGTCTTCGCAACGACGAGCGCACCTGTGCTGCAACTGCCTCCTGTTCAACCAGTGATTTCTTCGGTTACCCGCAAGAAAGTCCTGTTCGTGACTTCAGAGATGGCCGACCTGGTGAAAACCGGTGGCCTGGGCGATGTGTCTGCCGCACTGCCGCGCGCCATGCGCCACCTGCACGATGTACGCGTGCTGATTCCCGGCTATCCACAGGTCATCAACAGTGGCAACCCGATCCACATCATCAGTGAGCTGCCCGGCCACGCCGCGCTGCCTCCCTGCAAGATCGGCCGGATGGACATGAAAGACGGTCTGGTCATTTACGTCTTGATCTGTCCCGAATTGTACGAGCGTGAAGGCACGCCCTACGGTGACAATGACGGCCGCGACTGGTCCGACAACCATATTCGCTTCGCCCGTCTGGGCCTGGCGGCTGCCGACTTCGCTGCCGGTGCGGTCAAGACCCAATGGTGCCCTGAACTGGTTCACGCCCACGACTGGCCAGCAGGCCTGGCGCCGGCGTACATGAAATGGCGCGGTCAGACCACGCCGTCGATCTTCACCATTCACAACCTGGCTTATCAGGGCTTCGTCAGCGTTGCCTCCAGCCGCGAGCTGGGCATTCCGGACGAAGCGTTGAGCCCGGAAGGCATGGAGTTTTACGGTCAACTGTCGTTCATCAAGGCCGGCATGGCGTACTCCAGTCACATCACCACCGTGAGCGCGACCTACGCCAAGGAAATCACCACCCCGGATTTCGGCTGCGGCCTGGAAGGCTTCCTGCAGAGCAAGGCCGATCGCGGTCAGCTCAGCGGCATCCCCAACGGCATCGACGAGAGCTGGGACGCTGCCACCGACGAACACCTGATCTGCCGCTTCGCGCCGAATGAGTGGACGCGCAAGGAAATCAACGCCGACTACGTGCGAGAACTGTTCGAGCTGGAGCCGTCCACCGGCCCGCTGTTTGCAGTGGTCTCCCGTCTGGTTTACCAGAAGGGCCTGGACCTGACCATCGGCGTGGCCGAATACATCGTCAACAATGGCGGCCAGATCGCAATTATTGGTCGTGGCGAGCCCGACGAAGAAGACGCCATGCGCGACCTCGCCGCCCGCTTCCCGGGCCAGGTCAGCGTGCGTGTCGGCTTCAACGAAACGGACGCACGTCGCATGTTCGCCGGCAGTGATTTTCTGCTGATGCCTTCGCGCTACGAGCCTTGCGGCCTGAGCCAGATGTACGCGCAGCGCTTCGGCTCCTTGCCGGTCGCACGTCGCACCGGCGGCCTGGCGGACACCATCGAGGACGGCTGCACCGGCTTTCTGTTCGATGAATCCACCGTCGAAAGCTACACCGAGGCCCTGACCCGCGCCTTCAAGGTCTTCGAGAGCGCTCTGCTGCTCAACGCCATGCGTTGCCGCGCCATGGCCGCTCCGTTCGATTGGCACAAAGCGGTGGAACCCTATGCCGATCTCTATCAGGAGCTGCTGAAGAAGACCGCAGGTGCGGCAGTGCACTACTGATACCTACTGATTAAGGAATTACGGATGCCTTTGCGCACGGATCAAAACTGGCGCCACGGCGCCGTCATGCTGGATTCACAACACACCCGGTTTGCCCTGTGGGCACCGGACGCCCAAAGCGTCAGCGTCGAATTCGAAAACGGGCCTGCCCAGGTCCTTCAGCCAGAGCAGGACGGCTGGTTCGTTCTCGACGCTGAGTGTGGTGCTGGCACACGCTATCGCTACAACGTCGCTCTCGATGCACAAAACAACCTCATCGTGCCTGACCCGGCTTCCCGGGCTCAGGCCGGCGACGTGCACGGCTACAGCATGGTCGTCGACCAGGCGGGGTATCAATGGCAAAACACCGAGTGGCAGGGTCGGCCATGGCATGAGGCAGTCATTTACGAACTGCACGTCGGTGCACTGGGTGGCTACCAAGGCGTTGAACAGCGTCTGCAGCACCTGGTCGACACCGGCATCACCGCCATCGAGCTGATGCCCATCGCGCAATTCCCGGGGGATCGCAACTGGGGCTACGACGGCGTATTGCCTTATGCTGCACAGTCTTCCTATGGCACGCCCGACCAGCTCAAGCACCTGATCGACACGGCCCACGGCTTGGGTCTGGCGGTCATTCTTGATGTGGTTTACAACCACTTCGGTCCGGACGGCAACTACCTCGGCGCCTACGCCAGCCATTTCTTCCGCAGCGACAAGAAGACCCCGTGGGGCGACGCGATCGATTTCCGCCGCCGTGAAGTGCACGACTTCTTCATCGACAACACGATGATGTGGCTGCAGGACTACCGCTTCGACGGCCTGCGCTTCGACGCCGTGCACGCCATCGAAGACCCGACTTTTCTCGAAGACCTTGCGAAGCATGTGCGCGAGGTGATTCCGGCTGATCGTCACGTCTGGCTGACCCTGGAAAACGAATTCAACGAAGCCGGCCGCATGGATCAGGGCTACGACGCCCAATGGAACGATGACGGCCACAACACGCTGCACGTCCTGCTGACCGGCGAGACTGATGCGTACTACACCGACTTCGCTGAAAAACCCACGCAAAAGCTGGCGCGTCTGCTGGGTGAGGGTTTTGTCTATCAAGGCGAATCCACCCGTCATGGTCACGCCCGGGGCGAACCGAGCGGCCATCTGTCGCCGACTTCCTTCGTGCTGTTTTTGCAGAACCACGACCAGATCGGCAACCGTGCCTTCGGCGAGCGCCTGGTCCAGCTGAGCCCACCGCCGGCGTTGCAGGCGGCGACGGCGCTGTTGCTGCTGTCACCGATGATTCCGCTGATGTTCATGGGTGATGAATGGGGCGCGAGCGAACCTTTCCTGTTCTTCACTGACTTCCATGACGAGCTGGCAGACGCCGTGCGTGAAGGCCGTCGTGGCGAGTTCAAGGACTTTGCCGCGTTTAAGGATCCGGCCAAGCGCGAGCAGATCCCCGACCCTAATGCGCTGAAAACCTTCGAGGCATCGCGCCCGGGGTTTGACGCGTTGCTGCTGGACACCGACAAGGGCCAGGACCATCGCAACTGGCTGGCGCTGTACAAGACGCTGCTTGACATCCGCAGGACCGAGCTCTTCCCTCGCCTGCACGGCGCGAGCGCCCTTGGCGTGAAAGTGCTGGGCGACAAAGCCGTCAGCGCACGCTGGAAACTCGGCGACGGCAGCGAACTGCGCATCGATCTGAACCTCGGCACCGAGGCGGTCGACACCGATGACTACGCGGCTTACAGAGTCCTTCATCAATCACACGCCAAGTCCGCAGAACTTTCCCCATCCGCCACCCTCAATCCATACACGGCCATTGTCAGCCTGAAATTGAGTGACGTTGTGGAGGAACAGGATGAGCAATGAGCAACTGGAAACGCTGGCGGCCCAGGCGGGCCTGTCGGTTGACTGGAAGGACGCCAACGCCAAGCCGCAACACGTAAGCCCCGAGGTCCTGCGCAAGGTCCTCGGCGGTCTGGGTTACCCCGCCGAGACAGATGAAGACGTCGACGCCAGCCTCAAACGCCTGAACGAAGAAAGCCAGCCGGCTACCCCGCCGCCGTTGATGACCGTCGACCATGGCAAGGATCTCGACCTGTCGAGCTGGTTCGCACCAGCCACCGCGTTCACGTTAACGCTGGAAGACGGCTCGCTGCTCGAAGCGAAACTGACCGACAAGGGAGCCCTGCCAGGGTTAGCGACAGTGGGCTATCACCAGCTGGAAGTGGACGGCCAACAGTTGACCATCGCCGTTGCGCCGAAGACCTGCTTCAGCCTGACCATGGCCAGCAAGAAGCCCATCGCCCGCGACTGGGGCCTGACCACTCAGCTGTACTACCTGCGTCGCCAGGGCGATGGCGGTATCGGCGACACCCAGGGACTGGAAGCCTTCGTTCGCGCCGCCGGCACACGTGGCGCCTCGGCCGTGGCAATCAGTCCGGTTCACGCGATGTTTTCCAACGACAGCGAGCGCTATAGCCCCTACTCGCCGTCCAGCCGTCTGTTCCTCAACGCGCTGTACGCAGCGCCCGGGACCATTCTGGGTGACCGCGCGGTTGAAGTGGCGATCGAGAAAACCGGCCTGGCTGAAGAATTCAAGCGTCTGGAAGCGTTGCCGCTGATCGACTGGCCGGCCGCCGCAACGGCCAAATGGAAACTGCTTCGCGAACTGTATGCCGGCTTCATCGGCAGCGATCACCCCTTCCACGAGGACTTCAAGAGCTTCCGTCGCGCAGGCGGCGAAGCGCTGGAAAACCACTGCCGTTTCGAAGCGTTGCGTGATGCCGGCAATGAACTGGGCATTGGCGGCAACTGGCATGAATGGCCGGAGCAGTACAAGAATCCGCGAGACCCTGCCCTCGACGCCTTTGCCGCAACGCATGAGATAGAGATCGGCTTTCACGCCTTCGCGCAGTGGCTGATCGCGCGCGGCCTGGAACGCGCGCAGACCGCTGCCCGGTCGAGCGGCATGAGCGTCGGCCTGATCGGCGATCTGGCCGTGGGTGCCGACGGTGCCGGCAGTCAGGCCTGGAGCCGTCAGGACGAACTGCTTTCCGCGCTGACCGTCGGTGCGCCGCCGGACATCCTCAACCGCTCGGGCCAGAGCTGGGGCATCTCGGCATTCTCGCCGACGGGACTCAAGCGCAACGGCTTTCAGGCGTTCATTGAAATGCTTCGGGCCGACTTCGCCCACGCCGGTGGCCTGCGCATCGACCACGTGATGGGGCTGCAGCGCTTGTGGGTGGTCCCGCTGGGATCGCCCGCGAGTGAAGGGGCTTACCTGAATTACCCGCTGGACGACATGCTGCGTTTGTTGAGCCTGGAATCCTGGCGTCACGAAGCGATCGTTTTGGGCGAAGACCTCGGCACGGTGCCTGAAGGCCTCCACGAGAAACTGTCCGAGCGCGAAATTCTCGGCATGCGCGTGCTGTTGTTCGAGCAGGACGACGCAACGTTCAAGCCGATCATGAAGTGGTCCAAAGATGCACTGGCGACCACCAGCACCCACGACCTGCCCACCCTCACCGGCTGGCTGAGCGAGCTGGACATCCAGTGGAACAAGATTCTCGGGTTTGTCGATGACGAAGCCGAGCAGAAGATGCGTGACGGCCGCGAGCGTGAGCGCCAAGGGCTGATTACGGCACTCAAGCAGAACTACAAACTGCCGAGCAGCGGTGAAAACATCAGCGCGAGCGACATCATCGACTACAGCATCGCGTACCTCGGCCACACCCCGGCACCGCTGGTGCTGCTCCCGATCGAGGACGCCCTGGGTATCGAAGAGCAGGCGAACTTCCCCGGCACCATCGACAGTCATCCCAATTGGCGACGTCGGCTCAACGGCGACAGCGGTTCACTGCTGGACAACGCCGATGCAGCGCGACGCCTTGAAATTCTGGCAGCGGCACGGCAACAAGCCGCGGAGCGTGATCAATGACAACCCCGCTTAAATCCCTGCGCGCTACCCAGCGATTGCAGTTCCACAAAGACTTCACCCTCGACGACGCAACCAGGCTGGTGCCGTACTTCGCCAGCCTGGGCATCAGCCACATCTATGCCTCGCCGCTGCTGAAAGCCCGCGCCGGTTCCATGCACGGCTATGATGTGGTCGACCCACGGGTGATCAACCCCGAACTGGGCGGTGAGCCGGCCTTGCGCCGTCTGATCGCGGCGCTGCGTGAGAACGGCATGGGCCTGATTCTCGACATCGTCTCCAACCACATGGCAGTCGGCGGCAATGACAATCCGTGGTGGCTGGACCTGCTCGAATGGGGCCAACGCAGTCCATACGCGAAGTTCTTCGACATCCAGTGGAATTCCCCGGACCCGCTGCTCAAGGGCCAACTGTTGCTGCCCTTCCTGAGCACTGACTACGGCACCGTGCTGCAGAACGGCGAAGTGCCGCTGCGTTTCGATGCAGAAAACGGCAGCTTCCACGCCGAGCACTACCAGCACCACTTCCCGATCAACCCGGCCACCTATGCGCCGTTGCTGAGCGCGGCGAAGCGTCCGGAACTGGACGACGTGACCCAGCGCTTTGCCAAGCTCGACGACTTCCCTCAGGCCTACGAGCGTGCCCGTCAGGCCAAGGCTGAACTGGCGGAACTGGTCAAGGCCAAGCCGGAGCTGGCAAAGGCCATCGAAGAGGGCCTGACGCACTTCGACTCCAGCACCCCGGAAGGCTTTGATCGCCTGCACCGCTTGCTGGAGCAGCAGGACTATCGTCTGGCGAGCTGGCGCACGGCGGGTGACGACATCAACTGGCGTCGGTTCTTCGACATCAATGAGCTGGGCGGCCTGAAGGTCGAGCGCTCGCAGGTGTTCGAGGCGACCCACGGGAAGATTTTCGAACTCATCGCCGAAGGCCTGGTGGACGGTCTGCGCATCGACCACATCGATGGCCTGGCCGACCCGCGCGGTTATTGCCGCAAGCTGCGCCGTCGCGTCGACAGCCTGATGAAACTGCGCCCGGCGGGCACCGAGCTTGAGCGCCTGCCAATCTTCGTCGAGAAGATCCTCGGTCCTGACGAGCAGCTGCGCACTGACTGGAACGTCGACGGCACCACCGGTTATGAATTCATGAACCAAGTGTCGCTGCTGCAGCACGATCCGAAAGGTGAAGCCGTGCTTGGCGAGCTGTGGAGCCGCATCAGCGAACGCACGGCCGACTTCAACAAGGAAGTGCTGGAAGCCCGCGACCTGGTCCTCCACGGCACACTGGCGGGTGATTTCGAGAACCTTGCCCAGGCACTCCTGCAAGTCTCGCGCAGTGACGTGATGACGCGTGACATGACCCTTGGCGCCATCCGCCGGGCGCTGCTGGCGCTGGTCAGCAACTTCCCGGTCTATCGCACCTACCTCACCGCCTGCGGCCGCTCTGCCGAAGACGAGCGCTTCTTCCAGCAGGCCATGG
This sequence comes from Pseudomonas petrae, assembly GCF_021728295.1. Classification (GTDB taxonomy): domain Bacteria; phylum Pseudomonadota; class Gammaproteobacteria; order Pseudomonadales; family Pseudomonadaceae; genus Aquipseudomonas; species Aquipseudomonas petrae. The sequence continues at coordinate 269,311 of NZ_JAKJXE010000008.1, read as the reverse complement.
ACGGCGCGCGCGACATGCTCGGCGAAGGCGACTGGCCGGTATTGGATTCGCTCAAACTGTGGCTGGGCGGCGAGAAGTTGCGTGACTACCCGACGGGCCCGTTGCGCGAAATGCGCCGCAAGGCCGGCAATCGCTTCCAGCAACTGACCTCGCCGGTGGCGGCCAAGTCGGTGGAAGACACCTCGTTCTATCGCTCCGCCCTGCTGCTGTCGCGCAACGATGTCGGCTTCCACCCGCAACATTTCAGTGCGCCGGTGGAGGCGTTTCATCAGGTCTGCATCGAGCGTCACAAGACTTTTCCGAACAACTTGCTGACCACTGCCACCCACGACCACAAGCGCGGCGAAGACACGCGTACCCGTCTGGCCGTGCTCAGCGAACTGGCGCCCTGGTACGCCGAGCAGGTCGAGCGGTGGCAGCAGCTGTCGGCACCGCTCAAGGCTGGCGAAACCCACATCAGCCCGGGTGACGAACTGATGCTGTATCAAGCGATCATCGGCAGCTGGCCGCTGGATCTCGAAGGCGAACCGGCCTTTGAAGCCTATGCAAAACGCCTGACTCAGTGGCAGGAAAAAGCCCTGCGCGAAGCCAAACTGCACAGCAGCTGGAGCGCGCCCAATGAAGCCTACGAGACCGCTTGCCGCGAGTTCCTGGCGCACTTGCTGCTCAACGCTGACGGCCTGGCACTGCGCCAATCCATCGGTGCCACGGCCAATCGCATCGCGACGGCCGGGGCGCTCAACAGTCTGGCGCAAACTTTGCTGCGAATGACGGCGCCCGGTGTGCCTGATCTGTATCAGGGCACCGAGTTCTGGGACTTCAGCCTGGTGGATCCGGACAACCGTCGTCCGGTGGATTACCCCGCTCGCGAACGTGCGTTACACACGTCCGCACCGGTCACCGAGCTGTTGAACCACTGGCACGACGGCCGGATCAAGCAGGCGGTGATTGCCCAGGTGCTCAATCTGCGCAATGAGTACCCCGCTCTGTTCGGTGAAGGCGAGTATCAACCGCTTGAGGTGGTCGGGGAAAAAGCGGATCACGTCATCGCTTTTGCCCGGGTAACGAAGGAGATGCGGGCTATTGTTGTGGTTCCGCGCTTGCCGGCTGAACTATTGGGCACTGCGCAAACTCCATTCATCAATGCAGCAAATTGGGGCGATACACGAATTAACCTGCCGTTCGCTGATTCACATCCAAATTGGAAGGGACTTTTTTCACAGGCTACAGTCACATCCAGCAAGGAAATGTCGCTCAGCGCAGCGCTCAAGGAAATTTCTGTAAACCTGCTTATACAAACCTTGTGAAACCGGGAGTGTCGAGATGAGTGCCGACGATAAAAGAATCAGCGAACTTGCCCACCAGATCTGGGAAACGGAAGGCAAGCCACATGGGCAAGACGCCCGCCACTGGGAAATGGCTCGCAAGCTGGCCGCCGCCGAGGCGAAGTCGCCTAAAAAACCGGCTGCTGCGAAGACGGCGAAGTCCAAGCTTGACGGCAAAGCGGAGCCCAAGGCTGCCGCCGCCAAACCTGCGCCTAAGGCTGCTGCGAAGTCTGCTGCCAAGCCTGCGGCTAAATCTGCAGAGAGCTCCGCTGACCAGGCTGCAAGCAAACCTGAGGCGAAAGCTGACGCCAAGCCAGCCGCTAAACCGGCAGCCAAAGCGCCTGCGAAGCCAAAAGCCGCTGCAAGCGGTGCTGATGCTGCCGCCAAACCGGCCAAGCCGGCCGCCAAGTCTTCTGCCAAGAAGCCTGCTGCTGCCAAGCCTGCGCCTTGATCGCATGTCTTAACGCGTCACTGCTGCGCAGCTAACACCCCTACCGCAGGGATCGCCTGAAAACGATCGTCACCCTGCGGTAACTTTCAAACCTGTTGCATCGATGGCGCAGTCCTGCACTGAGGCCACGGCTTTGTTCGCCTTCAGGAACTCATTCGAACGTCAGGAATACACATGAGCACGCAAGATAAGAAAGCCGCTACACAGAATGAATCCGGCAACGCTGGCAGCCCCGAAGTCACGGCCTCGCGGATTCGTGAAGGCCTGCCCTTCCCGCTGGGCGCCAGCTGGGACGGCCTCGGCGTCAACTTTGCCATCTTTTCCGCCAACGCCACCAAGGTCGAGCTGTGCCTGTTCGACTCCGCTGGCGAAGTGGAGCTTGAGCGTATCGAGCTCCCGGAATACACCGACGAAATCTTCCACGGTTATCTGCCGGACGCCCACCCGGGTCAGGTGTATGGCTACCGCGTCTACGGTCCGTACGATCCGAAGAACGGCCATCGTTTTAACCACAACAAACTGCTGATCGACCCGTACGCCAAGCAACTGGTCGGCGAACTAAAATGGTCCGAAGCGCTGTTCGGTTACACCATCGGTCACCCGGACGACGACCTGAGCTTCGACGAGCGTGACAGCGCGCCGTTTGTGCCCAAGTGCAAAGTCATCGACCCTGCCTACACCTGGGGCCGCGAACAGCGCGTCGACGTGCCGTGGGACAAGACGATTTTCTACGAGACCCACACTCGCGGTTTCACCATGCGTCACCCTTCAGTGCCTGATGAAGTCAAAGGCACGTTCGCCGGCCTGATGGTCGACGACGTGATCAAGCACATCAAAGGTCTGGGCGTCACTTCGATCGAATTGCTGCCGATCCACGCCTTCGTCAACGACCAGCACCTGCTGGAAAAAGGCATGACCAACTACTGGGGTTACAACACCCTGGCGTTCTTCGCGCCGGATCCGCGCTACCTGGCCCACGGCAAGATTTCCGAGTTCAAGGAAATGGTTGCGCACATGCACCATGCCAACCTGGAAGTGATCCTAGACGTGGTCTACAACCACACCGCCGAAGGCAACGAGCGCGGCCCGACCTTGTCTATGCGCGGTATCGACAACGCCTCCTACTACCGCCTGATGCCGGATGACAAGCGTTATTACATCAACGATTCCGGCACCGGGAACACCCTCGACCTGAGCCACCCGTGCGTGCTGCAGATGGTCACTGACTCGCTGCGTTACTGGGCGACCGAAATGCACGTCGACGGTTTCCGCTTCGACCTGGCCACCATCCTCGGCCGTTACCACGATGGTTTCAGCGAACGCCACAGCTTCCTTGTGGCCTGCCGCCAGGACCCGGTGCTGCGTTCGGTGAAACTGATCGCCGAGCCATGGGACTGCGGTCCAGGCGGTTACCAGGTCGGCAACTTCGCGCCGGGCTGGGCGGAGTGGAACGACAAGTTCCGCGACAACATCCGTGCGTTCTGGAAAGGCGACGAAGGCCAGCTGGCGGACTTCGCCAACCGCATGACGGCGTCGGGCAACCTGTTCAACCAGCGTGGCCGCCGGCCGTACGCTTCGGTGAACTTCATCACCGCCCACGACGGTTTCACGCTGCACGATCTGGTGTCGTACAACGACAAGCACAACGAGGACAACGACGAGAACAACCAGGACGGCAGCAACGACAACCGTTCATGGAACTGCGGCGTCGAAGGCCCGACGGACGATCCGGAAATCAATGCGCTGCGTCTGCGTCAGATGCGCAACTTCTTCTCGACGCTGCTGCTGGCCCAAGGCACGCCGATGGTGGTCGCCGGTGACGAATTCGCCCGCACCCAGCACGGCAACAACAACGCCTATTGCCAGGACAGCGAGATCGGCTGGGTCAACTGGGATCTGGACGAAGACGGCAAGGCCTTGCTGGCGTTCGTCAAGCGTCTGATCAAGCTGCGTCAGTCCTATCCGATCCTGCGTCGTAGCCGCTTCCTGGTAGGCGATTACAACGAGGCGCTGGGCGTCAAGGACGTGACCTGGCTGTCGCCAAGCGGCGAAGAGATGAGCATCGAGCAGTGGGAAGACCCGAACGGCCGCTGCCTGGGCATGCTGATGGATGGCCGCGCGCAAGAAACCGGTATCCGTCGTCGCGGCTCTGAAGCGACGCTGCTGCTGGTGGTCAACTCCCACCATGACGGCGTCAACTTCATGCTGCCGGAGGTGCCGGAAGGCCTCAACTGGACCAGCCTGATCGACACCAACCAGCCGGAGATCGATGGCAAGGATCAGTTCGAGTTCAACACTGAGTACACGGTCACGCCGCGTTCGCTGTTGCTGTTCGAGCTGCAGAAGGCTCCACAGGCGTAAGTATTCGCGTCTGGATTCACAGCGACACGCTTGCCCGCGACAGGGTCGGTCAGCCAGAAACAACGGCTGACTGATTCGGTCGCGGGCAAGCGTCGTTTTACTCGCTCCGTTTTCCTGTCTGCGGCCTGTGCCTGCGCTGCTCCCCCCAGTTTCATTGACTTTGTAGTCACGAATCGACCTTCGTGTTCTGAAACTACAAATCATGTAGTGCTCCAAAAAAATCACTACAAAACCGTTGACGAGGCCTGTTGCCGACTGCATAGTGCAGGCGTCTCCCCGATCGGGAGAGCTGGCAAAAGTATTCCGGGCCCGTTCGACACAGCCGTCGAACCACCTCTGGATGTGTGCTGCCCACAAGGCAGATTGATGAAGCCGAACCGGCAAGATCGACCCACAGGCCGAGCGCTGGCGACACGTCCTCATGACACTTGTGGTCGACCACCCAGTCGCCCGTGTCCCCAAGGCGTCCGCCGTTTCTCTCCCAGGTCCGACCTTCCTCCTCTGCTCTCATCAGTACCCACACACTTGTGGCCCGGCACCGGCTCTGTGTACCGACGGACCCTGCTTGTCAGCGTATGGAAGGACTGCGAATCGACGGACGATTCGCCATTGCGTTTGAACTCACTCGATAGATTAACCAGTGGTCAAAAAGGGGTAACAACCATGAACCTGAACAACCAACCTACCATTGATCAATTGGCTCGACTGTTCGCCGCACGCAAGGATTCCCTGGATAGCCACATCCTCTGGGTGTGCGAGGAAGGTAACGTGCACATGGACGGCCTGGGTGCCTGCACCGAGGAAGAACAATTCGAGAGTCAGCACCCGCACATGCGTGCCCGGCTGAAGATGTACCGCAAGGGCCACGGCTACGTCGGCAAGAAGGCCGCAGCGGACAAGCAGTTCCTCGGCCAGGTGCTGGAAACCCTGAGCAGTGAATGGGGCGCCGTGCAACAAGCGCCTGGCCTGCGCGTCATCGACAAGCTCTGCTGATTGCCGAGGTCCTGACTTCCGGCCGCTGCCTGCTGATGGTTATCTGGCAGGTGGCGGCTTTTTTTCAGGCGCCAGCTTCGTTTTTGATGTGCCGGCACTCTTCTTGAAAATTCCCGCAAACGCCCCCTCGTCCGCCTTGCCCATTTTGCCTTGAACTTGGGACCGTCGCCGTCTTCCAATGGAGGCAGGCCGGTTCAACGGTTTCGCATCAATCCATGGAACAGACAACGCCTGAAGGCGTAACTAAGGTGCCGTAATGGATCTGGACAAGCTCAGCAAACACGTCAAAGCCGGCGAAGTCACCGAGGTCAATCTGGTCTCGGTCGAAGGTGGCTCCTACGTCATACATGCGCTCATGGACGGCAAGTCCAACGCCGTCACCAGCGCCAACGGCGAAGTGCTGCACGTGGCGTCGATCGACGAAGCGCGCAAATGCCTGTCGTCCACTCAGGAAGTGAAACTGTTCATCGTCCACCCGGTGGTTTACGACGAAATGGTCGGCCAGCCGCACACCACACCCGAAGCACCCCGCCAGCCAATCCCGTTTCGTTCGGGTAATTGATCCAGATGCACGCGATGCGTGCCCGTTCTTGCTGGACGCATGCGGTGCAGTAGGACCGGCTTCAGCCGGGAAGAGGCCAGCGTGAACACCCTCGATTCTGCGGCGTGACGCCTGGCGCCTTCCCGGCTAAAGCCGGTCCCACAAGTTCGCGTCGCAGCCGGTCTCGCTGGATGCATGCAAGACATTTGGTAGGACCGGCTTCAGCCGGGAAGAGGCCAGTGTGAACACCCTCGATTCTGCGGCGTGACGACTGGCGCCTTCCCGGCTAAAGCCAGTCCCACAAGTTCGCGTCGCAGCAGGTCTCACTGGATGCATGCGAGACATTTGGTGGGACCGGCTTCAGCCGGGAAAGCGTCGGTCTGGGCACCCTCGATTTTGCGGCGTGACGCATGACGCCTTCCCGGCTAAAGCCAGTCCCACAAGTTCGCGTCGCAGCAGGTCTCACTGGATGCATGCGAGACATTTTGTAGGACCGGCTTCAGCCGGGAAGAGGCCAGCATGAGCACCCTCGATTCTGCGGCGTGACGACTGATGCCTTCCCGGCTAAAGCCAGTCCCACAAGTTCGCGTCGCAGCAGGTCTCACTGGATGCATGCGAGACATTTGGTAGGACCGGCTTCAGCCGGGAAAGCGTCGGTCTGGGCACCCTCGATTTTGCGGCGTGACGCATGACGCCTTCCCGGCTAAAGCCGGTCCCACAAGTCAGCATTACCCGGTCTTAATGGATGCACGCGATGCATTTAGTGGGACCGGCTTCAGCCGGGAACGCGTCGGTCTGGGCACCCTCGATTTTGCGGCGTGACGCATGACGCCTTCCCGGCTAAAGCCAGTCCCACAAGTTCGCGTCGCAGCAGGTCTCACTGGATGCATGCGAGACATTTGGTAGGACCGGCTTCAGCCGGGAAGAGGCCAGCGTGAACACCCTCGATTCTGCGGCGTGACGACTGGCGCCTTCCCGGCTAAAGCCAGTCCCACAAATGGGCGTCACTGCCGGTCTCACTGGATGCATGCGAGACATTTGGTAGGACCGGCTTCAGCCGGGAAGAGGCCAGCATGAGCACCCTCGATTTTGCGGCGTGACGCCTGGCGCCTTCCCGGCTAAAGCCGGTCCCACAAGTCAGCATTACCCGGTCTTAATGGATGCACGCGAGACATTTGGTAGGACCGGCTTCAGCCGGGAAGAGGCCAGCATGAGCACCCTCGATTTTGCGGCGTGACGCATGACGCCTTCCCGGCTAAAGCCAGTCCCACAAGTTCGCGTCGCAGCCGGTCTCGCTGGATGCATGCAAGACATTTTTGTAGGACCGGCTTCAGCCGGGAAAGCGTCGGTCTGGGCACCCTCGATTTTGCGGTGTGACGACTGACGCCTTCCCGGCTAAAGCCAGTCCCACAAGTTCGCGTCGCAGCAGGTCTCGCTGGATGCATGCAAGACATTTTTGTAGGACCGGCTTCAGCCGGGAAGAGGCCAGTATGAGCACCCTCGATTCTGCAGTGTGACGACTGGCGCCTTCCAGGCTGTAGCCGGTCCCACAAGTCAGCGTCGCAGCAGGTCTCACTGGATGCATGCGAGACATTTGGTAGGACCGGCTTCAGCCGGGAAGAGGCCAGCGTGAACACCCTCGATTCTGCGGCGTGACGACTGACGCCTTCCCGGCTAAAGCCGGTCCTGCTGGGTGCATGCGGCAGTTATCGTGAATCACCCGCGAAAGTCGATGACAATCCTCGACTGCACTTCGCCGTCACCCAACTCCCTGAACACCTGATTGATCTCGGCCAACGGCCGCAACTCGATGTCAGCCTTCACCTTGCCTTCGGCGGCGAACGCCAGCGCTTCGGCCATGTCCTGCCGAGTGCCGACGAACGAGCCGCGCACGGTGATGCAGTTGGCGACCACCTCGAACAGCGACAATGGAAACTCGCCCGGTGGCAATACAACCAACACACACGTGCCACGTTTGCGCGTCATGCCCACCCCTTGTTTGAACGCCGCCAGCGAAGGCGCGGTGATCAGTACGCCGTGCGCCCCGCCATCGGTGACGTCCCTGACGGCTTGCACCGGATCACCCGCGCGGGCGTTCACCACCGCGTCTGCGCCCAACCGGGTGGCATGGCCCAGTTTCCCGTCGTCGACATCCACCGCACACACGCGCAGGCCCATGGCTTTGGCGTACTGCACCGCCAAATGCCCTAACCCGCCAATCCCCGAAATCGCGATCCACTGCCCCGGCCTGACATCGGCCTCCTTGATGCCTTTGTAGGTGGTCACACCGGCGCAGATGATCGGCGCGGCTTCGTGGGGGGTGAGCCCGGCAGGAATGTGAGCGACGTATTCAGGGTCAGCGAGGATGTATTCGGCGAACCCGCCGTTGCGGGTATAGCCGCCGAACTCGGCGCTGGCGCACACCGTTTCCCACGCGCTCAGGCAATACTCGCAGTGGCCGCAGGCTGAATACAGCCACGGCACGCCCACGCGATCCCCTTCGACCACATGGGTCACTCCAGCACCCAGGGCCACCACGATGCCAATACCTTCATGGCCCGCAATGAACGGCGGGGTCGGCTTCACCGGCCAGTCTCCCCTCGCCGCGTGCAAGTCGGTATGACAGACCCCGCACGCTTCGGTCTTGATCAGGATTTGTCCGGGGCCCGGAGTGGGAATGTCCCAGTCACGGAGCAGCAGCGGGCTGCCGAATGCTTCGACGACTGCCGCCTTCATTTTGCCTTTCATGGGGTTTTCCTTAGCTGGGAACGGGTTAAGTTCGGCTGGCGGGTACTCGCGGCGCTCACTGCTGGAGCACATGCCCGTAGGCGCGGATGCGACCATCGTCCTCGGTGCGCAGGTATACACCTTGAAGCGATGGCGGCCTTCCGTTGCAGGTGGAAAATCAATTGATCACGCGTCCGTAAAGGTCTGCCCGCGGACATGCCCTTTGGCCAACGGTGGCGGTGCCTCGGACTCGCTGAAATCCGCTGTCCAGCGCCAGTTTCTGATCTCCGGCATGTCCTCGAAGTGCTCACGAATCCAGGCGTGGTGTTTGCGCAACTGGCTTTCAAAGAAGTGGACGGCGTCCAGGCTGTGAGCGCGCAAATGCGGAAGGTGGCTCAACGCGTCAATCGCCAGGTGATAGCGGCTCATGCGGTTGAGCACCACCATGTCAAAAGGTGTGGTGGTGGTGCCTCGGTCGCTGAAGCCGCGCACGTGAAAGCGTGCTTCATTGGCGCGCCCGTGAACCATCGAGTGGATGACCCAGGTCGAGCCGTGAAAAGCGAACATGACCGGCGCGTCCCGGGTGAACAGCGCTTCGAATGAGACGTGATCCATGCCGTGGGGCCGATCTTCGGGGGCACTCAGAATGCCGAGGTCGACCACGTTCACCACCCTCACCCGGATGCCGGGCACATGCTTTTGCAGCAACCAGGCGGCCGCCACTGCCTCGGTGGTGGGCACATCCCCCGCACAGGCGAGCACCACGTCCGGTGCCTCGTCATCGCTGCCGGCAAAGGACCAGATCGACGCGCCTTGGGAGCAGTGCCTGAGCGCCGCATCGAAGTCTAGCCACTGGAAATCCGGCTGCTTGCCACAGGTCACGACGTTCACGTAGTTACGGCTTCGCAGGCAATGGTCGAAGACATTGACCAGGCAGTTCGAGTCCGGCGGGTAGTACACGCGAACCACATCCGAGCGACGTTGCAGCACGTTATCGACAAAGCCCGTGGACTGGTGGCTAAAGCCATTGTGGTCGTTGCGCCAGGCGTGACTGCTGATCAGGATGTTCAGCGAGGCCAGCGGCCGGCGCCACGCAAACTCACGGCTTTGCTGCAACCACTTGGCGTGCTGCGTCACCATGGAATCGACCACTTGCGCGAACGCTTCGTAGGTTGACCACATGCCGTGGCGCCCGGTGAGCAGATACCCTTCGAGCCAGCCCTCGCAGAGGTGCTCGCTCAGCACTTCCATCACACGTCCGTCGGAGGCGAGGTGGTCATCGATGTCCAGACACGGCCCGGCGGCGGTCCGGTTGCTGGCGTCGAACACCGCATTGAGTCGGTTGGAGTTGGTCTCGTCCGGCCCGAATACGCGAAAGTTGCGCGGGTTGTTGCGCATGACGTCGCGCAGGTACTCGCCCAGCTTGCGTGGGGCTTCAGCGATGACCTGGCCGGGGCCAGGCACCTCAAGGCCGTATTCGGCAAAGTTCGGCAGGTCCAGCGCCACCAGCATACGGCCACCGTTCACGTAAGGAACCGCGCCCATGCGCAGCGCAGGCGGTGGCGTCAGCGCTTGAAGCTCCGGCGCCAGACGTCCCTCGTCATCGAACAACGTCTGGGGTTCATAGCTGCGCATCCAGTCTTCCAGTTGCTGGAGGTGCTCGGGGTTGCCGATGACGTTGGCGAGCGGAACCTGATGCGCCCGGAACGTGCCTTCGACCGGCAGACCGTCGACGACCTTGGGGCCGGTCCAGCCTTTGGGGCTGCGCAAAATAATCATGGGCCAGCGCGCGCGCACCGCTCCCGAGCCTTCTCTGGCGGCCGCCTGGATCTCGCAGATGATGTCGTCACAGCGGTTGAGCGCGGCGGCGAAGCGCTGGTGCATGCCCGGCAGGTCATCGCCCGCGACGATGATCGGCTGGTAACCGCGGCCTCGATAGAGTTTGAGCAAATCGTCATCGGCCAGCCGTGCTTCGACCGTTGGCCCGGAGATCTTGTACCCGTTGAGATGGAGAATCGGCAGCACTGCGCCGTCCCGTCGCGGATCGAGAAAGTGCACGCTTTTCCAGCTGCCTTCCAGCGGACAGGTTTCGGCTTCACCGTCGCCGATCACACAAGCCACCAGCAGCGAGGGATTGTCGAACACTGCGCCGAAGGCATGCATGAGCGAATAGCCCAGTTCGCCACCTTCGTGGAGGGAGTTGGGCGTATGCGGGCCGCAGTGGCTGGGGATGCCGCCGGGTGTGGAGAAACTGCGAAATAAACGCAGCATGCCGGCTTCGTCCGGGGTGATGTCCGGGTGGACTTCGCTGTAGGTGCCTTCGAGCCAGGCACAGGCGTTCAGAGTCGGACCGCCATGCCCGGGACCGGAAATAAAGAGTGTTTCTGTGCGACGCTCGCTGATCAGCCGGTTCAGGTGCACATAGATAAAGTTTTGCCCGACCGAGGTCCCCCAGTGCCCCAGTAGCCTGGGCTTGATGTGCTCGGCCAGCAGCGGTTCACGCAGCAAGGGATTGGCCTTGAGATAGATCTGGCCGACGCAGAGGTAATTCGCGGCGTTCCAGTAGTGGTGCAGGCGCGATAAGAGTTCGGGGGCCAGGGGGCCCGGCGAGGTGTCGGGCTCGATCCAGGATGCGCGGCTGACGTGGGTTTCATCAGCGCTGGAGAATGACGGGTTGAAGCTGTACATGGCGACTCCACTGGGTGCAATACCAAGGTATGCGGCGCACGAAGGCGCACCGGTCGATTCACGCGCTGCTGTGCAGCAGCTCGAGGGCGTGGCGGGCGATGACGGCGTTTTCGTCAGTCGCGATGGTCCATGCTGAAACCTTGCTGCCGGGAAGCGACAGGCAGGCACCATGCTGTGTGGGGGAATCGGGCGAGTGCTCCAGGCCGAGCCATGCGCAGCGGTCAAGAATCGCGTTGCGAATGGGCGCGGCGTTTTCCCCGATGCCGCCGGTGAACACCAGTGCATCGAGCCCACCCAGGACCGCCGCCATCGCCCCGATCTCACGCACCACGCTGCGCACAAATAAGGCGACCGCCTCTTCTGCCGCCGGCGCGGTGCTGGCCGTCAGTTCGCGCATGTCGCTGGCGATACCCCCGGATACGCCCAGCAATCCGCACTGGTGGTACAACAGGTCTTCAAGGGCTTGTGCGGTCATGCCGCGCTCTCGCATCAGGAACAGCAGCAGGCCTGGGTCCAGCCGACCGGGACGTGTGCCCATCAGCAAGCCGTCCAGTGTGCTGAACCCCATCGTCGTGCCCCGGCTGACCCGGTTATGCATCGCGCACAGGCTGGCCCCGTTGCCCAGATGCGCGACGATCGTGCGGCCTTGCGCTGCACGCTGATCGTATTCAGGAAGAACGCCGGCAATGTACGCGTACGACAGCCCATGAAAACCGTAACGACGCAGACCCTGTTCGGTCATGGCTCTGGGCAATCCGAAGGAGGTCTCCAGCGGATCGAGGCTGTGGTGAAAGGCGGTGTCGAAGCAGGCAAACTGCGCCAGCCCACCGTGCTCTCGCGCCAGATAGAGAATGGGTGCCAGGCACAACGGCTGATGCAGCGGCGCCATGGGGACGAGCGCCTGAAGCTCGCGCATGAGGGTCGAATTCACGCGGGCACACGTCAGCGTGCGAGCGCCGCCGTGGACCACCCGGTGCGCCGCCGCGCAGAGATGTCCTTCGGCGTGGTGGTCTATCCACTGCATCAGGTTCAGCAAGGTGCCGGTATCCGGCGCCCCGTCTGTGCGTGGCCATGCTGCGCTTTGCTGCGCGCCGTCAGCATGGCGGAAGATCAACAGGTCGGTGTCCGTGTGTGCCTCAAGACTGCCGTGGCCCAGGCACGGATTTCCCGCGCCGCTATCGGTGGCGTCGTAGAGGGAAAACTTGACGCTGGAAGAGCCTGCGTTCAGCACCAGCAGAAGCGGGCGCGAGTGATCAGTCATGGAGCCCCCTCGTGAGCGACCCATGATTGAAATGGGTTTGGGAGTGGCTGACCTGAATCAACCGAAGCCAGTGTGCTCGCCCGGGGTTGGCGGGTATTGATCTGGATCAGAAACGCTTGAATCACCCTTCCCGCTCATCCAGTTCAGCAATGCCTGCTGTCACTGGCCTGGGGACGCGCCTATGCTGGGTCGCTAAAGGAGATGCACATGACTGCCCATCTGGCTGCCGTTCCCGGTTTGTTCCTCAACGCAGAGTGCGCGTTCTTCAATGTCGGCGAGCTCTGCCTGTCCCTTGGCATGAGCGTGCATGACACCGATCGCTTGTCCACCATCATCCCGCAACGGTTGAAAGTCAAAAAAGGCGCGGTGTTGTACCGTGCCGGCGATGCGTTGCGCTCACTCTATGCGGTGCGCTCAGGCTATTTCAAAACGACCCTTTCGTCCCGGGACGGGCGTGAACAACTCACCGGATTTCCCATGTCCGGGGAATTACTGGGCTGCGATGCCATCAGCAATGATCGTCATGAGTGCGACGCCATCGCTCTGGAGGACAGCGAAGTCTGCCCCATCCATTTCAGCCAGCTGGAGCGCCTGGCGCGTGAGTTGCCTTCCCTGCAGCGCAACCTCAACCGGGTGCTCAGCCAGGAGATCGTGAGGGACCACGAGATGCTGCTGATGATGGGCAACCTCAACGCCGAGGAACGCATGGCCGCCTTGCTGCTCGATCTTTCCTGCCGCATGGCTGACCGGGGCTACTCCGGCACTGCCTATGTGCTGCACATGAGCCGGGAGGACATCGGCAGTTATCTGGGCCTGCGCCTGGAGACGATCTGCCGCGCCATCGGCTCGCTGCGCAGTCAGGGAATCGTCAGGATCTCAGGGCGTGCGGTGGAAATCCTCGACCTCGGGCGGCTGCGCACCCTGATCAGCGGCTGTGAACGTGGCCTGACGACGCTTTGATTGGGGACGCGTGATGATTGCCGTCACCCTCATCAATATCGTGATCATCACCACGGCAGTGATGGTGCATTACGAATGCCTGATTCGCCTGAACCAGCTCATGCCCAGGCTTGGTCTCCGGCATCGGTTCACGGTCGTCATCGGCGTGCTCGGTGCACTGGTCGCCCATGCCGTTGAAGTCTGGATCTTCGCCCTGGGCTATTACCTGATGAACCGGTCCGACACACTGGGACGCCTGACGGGCAATTTCGACGGCAGCTTCATGGACTCGGTGTACTTCTCGTTCACGACCTACACCACCATCGGCTTCGGCGACATCACGCCCAGCGGGCACCTGAAATATCTGACGGGGCTGGAGGCGTTGACAGGGCTGGTCCTGATTACCTGGACCGCGTCGTTTCTGTTCATCGAGATGCAGCGTTATTGGGGAGCGGAGAAGGATTGAGCGTGTGCACGCGAGCTGTGTTGGAGCGTGCTAGCTGGAAGGCGTCGTGTCAGGCGATATCTTCATGTCTGACTGACTGGGTTCGCCAGCAAACCGGCTCCCATGAATTGGGGTGTACCCGCTGCAGGTGGTGAAGATGCCAGCGAAGGGGTGTCGGTTGCCTGTTCGCTGGGAGGCGATTTTTCGCGGGCAAGCGCGCTCCTACACGGTTTGTATACGCCGGAAATTCCGGACAGTGCCGAGATCCCCTTGCAGGAGCGCGCTTGCCCACGAATGCGATGGGTCAATCAGCGCGCTTTTACCCGACTCAACGCCCACCCCCTTTCAAAACGCCAGTTTGTAACCGATCGCCAACAGCATCAGCGCCAGACAGGGACGAAGAATGGCGTCGGGTATGCGGCCGGTGAGGTGGCTGCCGATGTAGATGCCCGGCAGCGAGCCCATCAGCAGGTAGCCCAGCATCGACCAGTTCATGTTGCCCATGCTGGCGTGGCCGATGCCGGCGATGAGCGTCAGGGGGACGGCGTGGGCGATTTCGGTGCCGACCAGGCGGCGTGTTTCGAGGAAAGGATAAAGCAGGAACAGCGCCACGGTGCCGAGCGCGCCAGCGCCGATGGACGTCAGCGCCACCATGGTGCCAAGGATGACGCCGGTCAGCACCGTCAGCCCGTTAAGGGTTTTGGTGCTGAGGCGGTAGCGATCTCCGGCGTGCCGCTGGGCAAACGCCAGCAAGCGCTTCTTGAAAAAGATCGCCAGAGCGGTCAGCAGCAGCACCACGCCCAGCGCTTGTTTGATCACCGAGTTCATTGCGTCCGGCGCGGTGTGCAAGCTGCTCAGAAACCACAGTGTCAACCCGGCGGCCGGCACACTGCCCAGGGTCAGCCAGCCGGTAATGCCCCAGTCGATGTTGTCGTTCTTTTTGTGAACCAGCACGCCACCGCTTTTGGTGATGGCGGCGTACAGCAGGTCGGTGCCCACTGCTGTGGCGGGGTTGATGCCGAACCACAGCAGGATCGGGGTCATGAGCGATCCACCCCCCACACCCGTCATCCCGACGATGAAACCCACCACCAGCCCTGCGACGACGAAACCTGCGTTGCCAAAATCCATTGCTCTGCCTGACTGCACATTCAAAAGCGGGCGGGCAGAATAGCGATTTTTGCGCTATGGACCGCTGCTTTTCTTATATCGGGCCTAGATCGAGACGTTCTATGGTTATAACCAAACAGGTCCTTGGCCCCAGCCTGAGTCTTTTATCAAGGCTCGTCTTCCCAATAATCCAGCGTCGCGTCCGGGCGCTGGACGGCGGCAAAGGCCCGTGCGCCGTTGATGGTGACCATCGCCTGATACTTGCCGGAGTCCGGGTATTCACACACTTCCGGCGTCTCCCGGGTGCTGATGGACAAATACTTCAGCGGTCCGTCCGAGGTGTTGATCAGCTGGTGGGGATACTCCGGCCCCGGCGGAATGAAGATGACATCGCCACTGCGGATCGGCAGCATTTCCCCCGCGACGCGCAACGTGCCCTCCCCGTCGAGGATCACGAACATCTCCTCCTGGGCGTAATGAAAGTGATAAGGGCAAGAGCGCTTGCCCGGCGCGACGATGTCCACCGACGCACCCAGCTTCTGCGCGGCGGTGTCGGTGCCCAGGCGGGCGGCGTGGCTTTCGTACAACGGATCACGCCGCTCGTGCTGCAGCGGCACATCGTTGAAGTTGCGAATCAGGCGCGCGGCCAGTTCGCTTGGGTCGTTGTTCATCCTCACTCCATCAGAAAACGGCGATCGCGATCACGGGTCGCAAAGCTCCTGCGCCGTGGCGTTTGAAGCAAACCGCCCCCCTCAACGTGTCGCAACGATGAACAAGCGCGGGAACGGCAGCAGCACCGTACCGTCGTCCAGCGCAGGATAGGCCTGACTGATCGCCTGCAGATATGCATCGAGAAAATCCTGCTGCGCCGACTCATCCAGCTTTTGCAGATACGGCCTCAGCGCCGAGCCTTTGAACCACTCGACCACCGCCGCGTGCCCGCCGGCGAGGGGATGGTGGTACGTGGTGCGCCAGACATCGACCTCGGCGCAATGCGACCGCAGCAGTTCGAAGTAATAGGCGGCGGTGTGTCGATCGGGGTGCTTGACGTCGCCGATCCTGCCGGCCCACTCCGCACTCGCGGCGATGTCACGGGCCAGACGATGGGCAGGCTCCTCAAGATTGTCCGGCGTCTGTACCGCCAGCACACCGGCGGGATTGAGCAGGCTGAGCAGCCGTGGATACAGCGTCGCGTGGTCAGGCACCCATTGCAGCGACGCGTTGGCGAGAATCACGTCGTAGGTCTGCGCCGGATTCCAGCTGCCAATGTCCGCCAGTTCGAAGGCAAGTTTCGGCAGCCGCTGACGGGCGTCGCGCAGCATGTCGTCGGAACTGTCGAGCCCGGTCACCGTGGCGTCCGGAAAGCGCTCGGCCAACACTTCAGTAGAGTTGCCGGGACCACAGCCGAGATCAACGACGGCTCGCGCAGACGCCAAAGGGATGGCGGCGACGAGGTCACGTACCGGTCGGGTGCGTTGCTGTTCGAACAGGGCGTACTGTTTGGCGGACCAGCTCATTTGGCATTCCTTTTGTCATTTGAGGAGTGGCGCAGAGGGTAAAACATGCCACCGGTGAGTACAAACGCGCTGTGCCGTCAGCTGCTGGCACTGTGATCAGAGCATCACTCTGCGCGTCACGTGCCCGGCTGAGACCGGGTAGGAGACGTACAGGCCGGAATCCACCTGGGCTCTCGACGTCCCGGCATGGAAGCGAACGGTGTGGGCCGCTGCGAACAGGCGTTGCGCGTCGAGTTGTCCGCTGGACACTGCATCGACGATGGCTCGCGCGATGTCATCCAGGCCCGCTTCGGCTGACACCAGCAACAGGTGCGCGCCGGCGTTGAGGGCGGCGACGGCGGTGTCGGCAATGCTGTTGCCCCGCAGAATGGAAACGGCATCGAGGTCGTCGGACACGATCAGCCCTTCAAATCCCAACGCGTCACGCAGGAGCCCGATCACCGCCGCCGAGGTGCTGGCCGACCGGTGCGGATCCAGCGCCGGGAACACGGCAGGTCCGGGCATGATTGCCCCGACGCCTGCTGCAATGACTTGCCGGAATACGTCCAGGCCGTTGCTGAGCGCAGCGGCATCATCAGTCACGGTAGCCCGCTCCACCGCCGGGTCCTGCTCGACCTGGTGATGCCCGGGAAAGTGCTTGGCCGTGGCGATCACGCCGGCGCGCTGCACGCCGCGGATGAATGCGCAGGCAATGCGCGCCACTTCGGCGGGATCCGGCCCGAGGTTGCGCTGGTGCAGCCAGGGATTCGCCCCGGTGACCACGTCAACAATCGGCGCCAGGAACAGGTTGACGCCCATGACCCGGGCCGAGCTGGCCATTTCATAACAGCGCGATTCGATGGCTTCGGTGCTCATGTGGGTCAATTCGGCCGAAGCCGGCATACCGGGCACCAGACCGTGCAGGCGCTGGATGCCGCCAAGCTCCTGATCGACGGCGATCAGCACCGGCGCCGCGGCACAGGCCGCGGCCTCCCTGGCGATCGCGGAAAATTGCGCGTCGGTTTCTTCGCGGCGGCGCTCGAAACTCATGCGCCGCGCCACGTATTCGTCCCGGGTCTCGCCCAGCAGTACCGACACGCCGCCGGCTTGCAGATGCCGGCGCACGGGTTCATCCAGCGCCAGGCCGGCAATCGCCGGCATCAAGACTGACCGTGCAGCCCGTTGCAGTTCATCGTGTGGCATATGCTCTCCGTCAATCAGGCAGGGACGAGCAGACATACGCTTAGTCGAGCGCTCGTTTCCGCTCACTTTATTCATTAAACGAGCATTGTCAAACGAATCGAGCACGAAGCAGCGAAGTAGCTGACCGATGTCATTCATCAGAATGAAGCGCTCAGAGACTGGATGAAGGCTGCGCAACCGGGACGTCAACAGGGGGTGAAAAATTTCAGAACGTGCGCTTTTCATTTGCACGGTTGCTGGTCAACATAGGTGCCCACCGACTCGGTCGAATTGTTTTCGTTTTCTTATTCAGGATGAATTGATGCGCCGTTTATTTCCGTACTCGCTACTGGGCTGCGCCATGGCCGTGGTGCTGGCGGGTTGCAGTTCAACGCCGAACAACCCGTCGTTCAATTTCGATACCGCCAAGACGCCGTCTGACTACGCCAAGTGCATCTACCCCAAGTGGCAGCAGATCAAGCCCGGCACGACCATGACCGAGAGCAAGGGCCACTACAAATTACTGATCTCCGGCAAGATCGCCTCCGATGAAATTCTCGAGGTGTACAAAGGCAACCCCAATACCCGGGTTTTCCTTTATCAACGCGCCCCGCTGTCTTCGGCCTTTGGCCGCAATGCGCTGGAAAACGCGGTCCGCGAGTGCCTGTGACAACGGTGTGAATCACGCTGCGCCGTTTCGTCGCACGGCACTGCTGCAAGCGCACGGAATGCGGCTATTCGGCCTGAGTCATGCGCCACGGCCCACTACCCGGCCACGCAATCGGTCTGAACTTTTGCTTTTCCGGCTTCCTCTGAAAGTGACACCGCCCGCTGACAGCGGGCGCAGTTTCAACTTCAGCACTTTTTATTTCAGAGGAAAGCGAAAGCATGAGCAATCAACTGAACGGCAAGAAGGTTTTGATCATCACGTCCAACACCGGCATTGAGCGCGACGAGCTGCTCAAGCCGCTGGAAGCGTTGAAGGGTCAGGGTGCTGCGGTCACCCACGCCTCCATCGAAGGCGGCACTGCGCAACTGTTCCTGAACGACACCGATAAAGACGCGACCGTGACCTCCGACACCAGGCTGGCCGGCCTGTCTGCCGCTGATTTCGATGCACTGGTTATCCCCGGCGGCACAGTCAACGCCGACACCCTGCGCCAGGACAGCGATGCTCAGAAGCTGGTCAAAGCGTTCGCCGACGCCGGCAAGACCGTCGCGTCGATCTGCCATGGCCCATGGCTGCTGATCGATGCGGGCGTGATCAAAGGCAAAACCCTGACCTCCTACCCCAGTGTGCGCACTGACCTTGTCAATGCCGGCGCGGCCAATTGGGTCGACGCCGAGGTCAAGGAATGCCCGGCCAATGGCTGGACGCTGATCACCTCCCGCACGCCGGACGATCTGCCGGCGTTCAACGAGGCCATCGCCAAGGCGCTGCTGGCGGGCTGAAGCCTGATCCGCAGGCCATAAAGCAGAACCCGTCGACGCCGCTGATCAGCGGCGTCGATGGGTTTGAGACATGCCTCAACGCCTGACAAGCGAGGCGATGGTCTTCACAAACGAAAATACTTGAAACCAAATTTCCATCGCTTCGGTCGACATCGAAGGACGCCGCGATCAGCGCAGGTGCCGAGACGAGACACTTCGATGATTGGAATTATTGTCCCCGCACACAACGAAGAAGATTTCCTGGACGACTGCATCAAGTCCCTGGTCGCCGCTTCTGTTCACGAAGACCTCCACGGCGAGCCCGTGGAAATTCTGATCATGCTCGATGACTGCTCCGATGCCTCGGCCCGGGTCGCGGCCGCCCACGGCATTGGCACCCACGTTTGCGCATACCGCAACGTCGGCATGACCCGCGCAGAAGGCGCGCGGCTGATGCTCGAACGTGGCGCCCGCTGGCTGGCGTTCACCGACGCCGACAGCGTCGTGCCCTATGCCTGGCTGGCGCATCAGGTCAGCCTGAAGGTGGACGCGGTGTGCGGCATCGTCGAAGTCGATGACTGGTCCGGGCACCCCGAGCATGTGCGCCAACGCTACGACTCGCTGTACCGCCCGGTCGATGACCATCGGCACATCCACGGCGCGAACCTGGGCGTCAGCGCCGATGCTTATCAGCAGGCCGGCGGTTTCAAGGCGCTGGCCGCCCATGAAGACGTGCATCTGGTCGCCGATCTGCAACGCGTCGGCGCGTCCATCGCGTGGATTTCTGCGAACAGCGTCACCACCAGCGCACGAAAAGACTACCGGTGCAAAGAAGGCTTTGGGGATTATCTAAACTCACTGGCAGCGACGTCGCTG
This sequence comes from Pseudomonas petrae, assembly GCF_021728295.1. Taxonomy (GTDB): domain Bacteria; phylum Pseudomonadota; class Gammaproteobacteria; order Pseudomonadales; family Pseudomonadaceae; genus Aquipseudomonas; species Aquipseudomonas petrae. Next base: position 249,485 of record NZ_JAKJXE010000008.1, on the reverse strand, counting down.
TCCCGCTAAGGCGCTCCGATTGGACGCGCCACGCCAAGCGTGCTGGTATGCGATACACAGGCGCTAAAACCGAACAGCGGGGCCAAAGTGCCCAGCCAGTCGCCAATTCCGATCATTCAATATTCAACGCCGGAATCCCCAATGCCGCCCATCGATCACCCTGCCAGCCCCGGCGACGACACACTCGGCGGGGGCATGCCCAGCGCCAGTGTCGCCATGCCCAAGACCGGCAACTGGTTCAAGCGGCTGCTCGCGTTCACCGGCCCCGGCTATATGGTCGCCGTGGGTTACATGGACCCGGGCAACTGGGCCACCGACATTGCCGGTGGTTCGAAATTTGGCTACCTGCTGCTGTCGGTGATTCTGCTGTCGAACCTGATGGCCATTGTGCTGCAGGCGCTCTCGGCGCGTCTGGGCATCGTCACCGGTTGTGACCTGGCGCGCGCCTGCCGCGAACGCTGCAGCCGGCCGGTGTGCATTGGCCTGTGGATTGCCTGCGAGATCGCGATCATTGCCTGCGACCTGGCCGAGGTCATCGGCACTGCCATTGCGCTGAACCTGTTGTTCGGTATTCCGCTGATCTGGGGCGCGGTGATTTCGGCAGTCGACGTGTTTCTCATTTTTCTGCTCATGGGCCGCGGGTTCCGGGCGCTTGAAGCGTTTGTGATTGCGCTGCTACTGGTCATCTTCGCCTGCTTCGCCATCCAGATGGTGCTCGCCCAGCCTGATCTGGCTGAGCTGTTTGCCGGCTTCATCCCCAAGGCCGAGGTGGTTACCAATCCCGAGGCGCTGTACCTGGCGATCGGCATCATTGGCGCAACAGTGATGCCGCACAATCTGTACCTGCACTCGTCCATCGTGCAGACACGCGCCTATCCGCGCACGGATGAAGGTCGACGCATCGGCCTGCGCTGGGCGGTGACCGACAGCACGATCGCGCTGACGTTGGCGCTGTTCGTCAATGCGGCGATTCTGATCACGGCGGCGACGGTGTTTCACAAGGCCGGCAAGACCGACGTGGTGGAAATCGAGCAGGCCTACCATTTGCTTTCGCCGATGCTGGGCGTGGGCATGGCGTCGATGCTGTTCGGCGTGGCGCTGCTGGCCTCGGGGATCAATTCCACGGTCACGGCGACCCTTGCCGGGCAGATCGTCATGGAAGGTTTTCTGCGCCTGCGCCTGCCGGGCTGGATCCGCCGCCTGCTGACACGGGGCCTCGCGATCATTCCGGTGATTGTGGTGACCAGTATTTATGGCGCGCAGGGCACCGCCAAGTTGCTGGTGCTGAGTCAGGTCATCCTGTCGATGCAACTGCCCTTCGCCATCGTCCCGCTGGTGCGCTTCGTGTCGGACCGCAAGCTGATGGGCGATTTCGTCACCGGGCCCGTGCTGACGACCCTGGCCTGGGGCATCGCACTGTTGATCATCGTGCTGAACGTGGTGTTACTGCTGGGGGCTTTTGGGGATTGAAGCTTGTCCCACAGGAGAACGGACTCAATCTGTGGGACCGGCTTTAGCCGGGAAAACGTCGGTTCGAACACTATCAATTATGCGGCGTGGCACCTGACCTGTTCCCGGCTGAAGCCGGTCCCACAGTGGATACGCGGTGTTTTTGTGGGACTGGCTTTAGCCGGGAAGACGTCGGTTTCAACACCATCAATTCTGCGGTGTAGCGCTTGACCCTTTCCCGCCTGAAGCCGGTCCCACAGTGGATACGCGGTGTTTTTGTGGGACCGGCTTTGGCCGGGAAGGCGTCGGTTCGAACACCATCAGTTTTGCGGTGTGGCGCCTGGCGCTTTCTTGACTGAAGCGGGTCCCACAGTGGATACGCGGTGTTTTTGTGGGACCGGCTTTAGCCGGTCCTACTGGGGTGCGCGGTGTCTCTGTGGGACTGGCTTTAGCCGGGAAGGCGTCGGTTTGAACACCATCAATTCTGCGGTGTGGCGCCTGACCCTTTCCCGGCTGAAGCCGGTCCTACTGGGTACACGGTGTTTTTGTGGGACTGGCTTTAGCCGGGAAGGCGTCGGTTCGAACACCATCAATTCTGCGGCGTGGCACCTGACCTATTCCCGGCTGAAGCCGGTCCTATTGGGGTACGCGGTGTTTTTGTGGGACTGGCTTTAGCCGGGAAGGCGTCGGTTTGAACACCATCAATTCTGCGGTGTGGCACCTGGTCTATTCCCGGCTGAAGCCGGTCCTACTGGGTACACGGTGTTTTTGTAGGACTGGCTTTAGCCGGGAAGGCGTCGGTTTGAACACCATCAATTCTGCGGTGTGGCACCTGGTCTATTCCCGGCTGAAACCGGTCCTACCGGAATACAAGATCCTGCCTAGTGCGTCATCCCGGGGTCATGAGCCATGTCCATCGGCGCCATCGCGGCGCGGGCCGGGGCGCTGACATTCACGACTTCGGTCTCGCCCTTGGCGTTCTTGACGGTCAGGGTCAGCGGCACCTGATCGCCCTCTTCGATCTGACCGTTCAGGCCCATGAGCATCACGTGGTAACCCTCAGGATCCAGCGCAACTGTCTTGCCCGCTGGCAGCGGCACAGCGTCGACCGGGCCCATGCGCATGACGTCGTTGGTCATGCTCATTTCGTGGATTTGTACATCTTTAGCCACCGGCGAGCTAACGCTGAGCAGCGTGCTGTCGGTGTCGGCGGTAATGCGCATGAAAGCACCCGATGAAGGCTGCCCGGCCACCGTCGCACGCACCCACGGATCCTCAACCCGCGTCTCGGCAACCGCACTCAGGCTAACGCCGGCCAACAGGGCGACAACCAACGTCCGGGAGACGAACGAGCGTGGGCGAACATTCAACAAAGCATTCATCAGCAGACTTCCATGACAGTGAGCAGGTCTTCCGCGCATTGCTTGGCGGAAAGCGAGGGCGACAGCCCCAGGCGCAGGTTGCCCCGGGAGTCGAACACGAAACTGGTGGCGGTGTGGGACATGGTGTAAGTGTTGCCCGCCGGGACCTTTTCGTAGAACACACCGAATTCTTTGGCGACGTGGGCGGTGTCTTCCAGCGAACCGCGCAGGGCCACGAACGTCGGATCGAACTGTTTGACGTAGGCGTCGAGGATCTGCGGCGTGTCGCGCTCGGGGTCGACGGTGATGAAGATCACCTGCAGCGTCTTGCCGTCCTCGCCCATCATCTTTCTGATCTGGGCAGCGCGGGCCAGCGCCGTCGGGCACACCGCCGGGCATTGGGTGAAACCGAAAAACACCATCGGCATCAGCCCGCGATAGCTCGACAGGGTTTTGACCTCACCGTCGGTGTCGGTCAGCTTGAAGGTGCGGCCCATGATCTTGTTGCTCAGATCTTTGCCGTACTTGAAATCCAGCGCAGTGGTCGAACCGTCACAGCCGGCCAGCAGGCCCAGCCCCAACAGGCCCATGCCGGTGACCACCTGACGGCGGGTCAGAAACTCATTCATCTGGCGAACTCTCGAGAGCAGCGGCTGGCGCCAACGCCAACCCTTTTGTTGTCCACCTCGCGGCACCGCAGGCGTTATTGGCAGCCACACTGCAGCAGCGAGGGACGAAGCGAAAAAAACAGGTGCCCGACAGTGTCGCGCAAAACCGGGCTGAATGCGTTACGAGCGGATTCGACCGACACCATTCGACGACGCTGTACGCCTTGACGCCCATGGGTTGAGAAACGCCCACTGCGACAAAACCGCGCACCTGGCCGCGTCGCGCTGATCACTGGCCTCGCGGACTCTCCTTGCCGGAATCCATCAACCGGTCCGGGAGAAGAAATGTTTGAACCCCGCCCCGCTTATGCTGCCGAATTTGATCAGCAGGCCGCGCAAGCGGGCCAGGCAAAAAGCCCGCGCACCTCGCGTCGGCGTCAACGGGACGGAGGCAGTCAGCCATGCGGGACGATGCACAAGGACTTGAATCACTGCTGGCGGATTTCGCCCGCCGTGACAATCCCCACGTGCCGGACGCGCCCCTGCGTCACGCCATGCAACGCTGCCTCGACAGCGGGCTCGATCAACTGCCGTTACCCGGCAGCGGTCGCACCCTCGAGCGCTGGCGACAATTGGCAACGGTGGCGGGCATCGATCTGGCGCTGCTCAAACTCTACGAAGGCCACACCGACGCCCTCGCCATTCTTCAGGAACTGAGAGCTCAGGAACTTGACGCCGCGCCTTTCGATATCCCCGGCATCTGGGGCGTGTGGGCCGCTGAACCGCCCGACGCCAAGGTGGGCGTCAGTCAACGCCACGGCGACAAGGTTCGCCTCAACGGCCGCAAGGCCTGGTGCTCCGGCGCACTACAGCTGGATTACGCCCTGCTCACCGCTTGGGCGAGCGATGAGGCGCCGCAACTGGTGGCGGTCGATTTGAAGCAGCCAGGCGTGCGCTTCAGCAGCGACACCTGGCAGGCGGTGGGCATGGCCGGCACCGCCAGCGGCGACGTGCACTTCGACGGCGCTGTCGGCATTTGCGTAGGCAACAACGGCGACTACCTTTCCCGGCCAGGATTCTGGCAAGGCGGCGCCGGGATCGCTGCCGCCTGGTACGGCGCGGCAGTGGCGCTGGCGAAAAGCTTGCGCGCGCACCGACACCACGGCCGGCCTGAACCCCACGCCGACGCTCATCTGGGCAGCGTTGATGCAGCGCTGTGCGGCGCGGCGGCGGCCTTGCGCGAGTGCGCCTCATGGATCGACGCGCATCCGCAGGACGACGCGAGCCTGCCGGTCCAGCGCCTGCGTGCGCAGGTCGAAATGGCGGTCGAACAGGTGTGCCGGCATGTGGGCCGGGCGCTGGGCGCAACACCGTTCTGCCGCGATCCGCACTTTGCTCGGCTGGCCGCCGACCTGCAGGTGTTTATCCGACAAAGCCACGCTGAACGCGACCTGGCGCATCTGGGCCAGCGAATCGCCACGGGCGAAACCGAGGATTGGTCACTATGAACGAAGCACACCCTTTCGGCGTAACCGGCACCCCGTTGAGCGCCTGGCAAAACAGCGTGGCGTTGCGCGGCGTGCGCCCGATCACCCTGGAAGAACTGGTCCCACCTGGCGCGCGCCTGATCGTGCTCGCGCCGCACCCCGACGACGAAGTGCTGACCTGCGGTGGCCTGCTCGCGGCGATGGCACCGCGGCAGAACGATGTGCAACTGGTCGCTGTGACCGACGGCGAAGGCAGTCATCCGCAATCACCGCTGTGGCCCGAACAACGCCTGCGCACCGAGCGGCGCCGGGAAAGCGAGCAAGCCGTCGCCCACCTGGGCCTGGACGTATCGAGGTTGTCCTGGCAGCGGCTCGGCATGGGCGACGGACAGGTGGCCGAGCATGCCGAGTCATTGATTGCGCTGCTCAGCGAGGACCTGCGTCCCTCGGATGTGTTGCTGACCACCTGGCGCCACGACGGCCATACCGACCACGAAGCCGTCGGCCATTGCGCGGCCCAGGCGGTGGCCAACACCGGCGCGACACTGGTGGAGATTCCGGTGTGGGCCTGGCATTGGGCTGAACCGAACGACCCGCGAATCCCTTGGGAACAGGCACGCAAATTCTGGCTCAGCGATGAACAACTGCGGCGCAAGCGCGAGGCTATCGGGGCGCACTTGAGTCAGCTGGAAAACGACCCGAGCACCGGCGCGCCGGCGGTGTTGAACCCGCAGACGCTGGAGCGTTTGCTGCAACCCTTCGAACTGGTGTTTCTGTGAGCATTACAGGTGAATATTTCGACGAACTGTTCGCCAGCAGCGACGACCCGTGGGCCTTCCGCACGCGCTGGTACGAACACCGCAAACGCGACCTGACCCTCGCCGCCCTGCCGCGCCAGCGCTATGCGCGCATCTTCGAGCCAGGCTGCGCCAATGGCGAGCTGAGCCTGCGCCTTGCCGAACGCTGCGACACGCTGCTGTGCATGGACCTCAGCCCCCGGGCCGTCACCCTGGCCCGCGACCGCTTGAGCGGGCAGCCCCATGTTCAGGTGCTGGAAGGTTGTCTGCCCCAGGACTGGCCGGCGGGGGAATTCGATCTGGTGGTGATCAGCGAATGGGCCTATTACCTGACGCCGGATGCCTTTGGCGAGATCATCGAGCGCATTCGCGAAAGCCTGACGCCGGACGGCGCGGTGCTGGCATGCCACTGGCTGCACCCCATCGAAGGCTGCCCGATGGAAGGCCGCGAGGTGCATCAGGTCCTTGCGCGGCACTTGGCGATGGAGCGCACGCTGCATCACGCCGATCGGGATTTCGTGCTGGAAATGTGGAGCAAGGACCCGCGCGGGATCGACCTCAACGAGGCGGTACGCTGATCTTTGTATCAGACGAGTTGCGGGCCGATGAAGGCCTGCGCGCCTGACTCGCCCAGCAGCCCGTTCACGTACAGCCGCGCCTGCCGGGTCAACTGGTCGATGTGCCGATCCCGCTGCTTTTCCGCATCGGTCATCGCGCGTTTGCCGTGCTGCTTCAACAGGTAGCTGTGGATCTGGCGCACTTCCAGGGAGTTGTAGATCGGCGCGATGTCCAGCACGGCCAATAAGCCGTCGGTCTGCTGCTCGCGGGTGTTCATCAGCACCTGCGGCCCGCGCGCACCCAACACCCGAAAGCCCAGCGCCTCGAACACCGGAACCTTCGCGACGAAGCACGCCAGCTCGGCATGGGGATAGCGTTCGGTCATCCTCATCAGCATGGCCCGCGCCACGCCCTGACGACGGCGCGGCATTTGCACCGCCATGTACGCCACTGCGCACGCCTGCGGGTCCTGTTGAACCGGCAGACAGAGCAAAAAGCCGATGACGACCGAAGGATCCTCGGCGTCCAGCGCCACGATCAATTCCACCGCAATCCCCCGCGAGCCGTCCATCGCTTGCACGTACTGATGCACTTCATGGCCGACGCCGTACTGGTACAGCGGGTACAACGGATTGCTCGGGGCGATGGCGACCATGCTGAGCTCGGTGACGTAATCAATCACCATCTGCATGATCTGGCTCTTGATCGATTCCGGTGGCGTGGCGTCGAGGCGCATGACGGTAAAGGTGGGGCTAGACATTGTGATCCTGAATCCGGGGTCGGGCGGTGGGTTCGAGCCGTGCATGATACCCGCGCACTGACTCAATTATCGAACCCTGCCGCTAATGCGCAGCCCAGTGGGAAAGTTTGCGCCGGACCTCGGCATCACCTGCCTGGCACTCGCTGGCGGAGTGACCTGGCGCGCTGCGTTCCAGCGTAGTGACCGGCCTGCCGGGAGGCGAATAGAGGGTCATCCGCTGCGGACCCACCGGCTGGAACTCGATGCGGGTGCCGTCTTCCAGATACAACGCCTCGTCGGCGTATTTTCCATCCATCGCGCGGTAATAAGGCGGAGCGCTCAAGCACGTGCGCAGGTCGCCGTCCTTGAGGATTTCAACGTAGAACGTGCCGCCGGCATGAGGGCCGGCCCACAGTCCGGTGAGTTTTTCCGGCGCAGACGTCGCGCTCACTGAGGTGTAATCCACTAACGACAGTCCAACTGTTTTGGCGTTGCTGCCGGTGCCAGTACAGCCAGACGCGCACACCACAAATGCCGCCCCTAACAGCGTCAGTGTGGCTCGCGTCCTGCAAAACCGTTTATGCATAGTGAACTTGCACTTCCAGCGCGTTATTGACTCGCAGGCTTGATGGAGTCCAGTGACTCCTCCGTGCATACGCCTGCTGTAAGTCCGAATGGGCTGTAGATGACTCTAGTACGCACCAACAGCCCTCGCAACGTGAGCAATGGAATGAAGCCGCTGCGCGCAACGCCGCGCCGTTCGCCATCTGAATGCTTTTCCTCCGGGATCAGATCGCAAACACGGCCTATGCTTGGAAAGAGCGGGTGGTCAGTGACGCCGAAAAATTTCATCTAAACCGCAGGCCCGGGAGTTGAACCCCATATACGGCGCACAGTCCATGCACTACATCCCAAGGGGGAACATCGATGAATGACTTATCAAAAGCTTCAGGACTGAGGCGTTTTACTTCCATCATTGCAGGCATATTTGCCCTGTTTCTGGTGGTAGGCGGTATCTGGCTGCTCACATTGGGCGGCTCTTTTTATTATCTGTTCCTGGGCGTCGCGCTGCTGGTGTTTGCCGTCCTGCTGTGGCGACGTTCCGCTGCATCGCTCTGGCTGTATGGCGCGCTGATGCTGATCACCGTGGTCTGGGGCCTGTGGGAAGCAGGCACGGACTTCTGGGCCCTGGTGCCGCGTTTCGACATCCTCGGGGTGTTGGGCCTGTGGCTGCTGATTCCGGGGGTCACCCGTGATATTCCGGAGCGCCTGAAGCCGGGCAAAACCTTTTTATCCGCGACATTGGCGCTGGCGATCGTGGTGATGGTCTATGCCATCTTCAACGACCCGCAGGAAATCAACGGCAGCATGGCCACCGCGCAACCCGCGCAGCATCAGCCTGTCGAGGGCATCGCCAACGGCGACTGGCCTGCTTATGGCCGCACCCAGTCGGGCACGCGTTATTCCCCGCTGACCCAGATCAACGAAGGCAACGTCAAAGACCTTCAGGTGGCCTGGACCTTCAACAGCGGTGAATCGAAAACCGCCAACGACTCCGGCGAAACCACCAACGAACTGACGCCGATCAAGGTTGGCGACAACATGTACATCTGCACCACCCACCAGATCCTGGTGGCGCTGGACCCGGCCACCGGTAAAGAGAAGTGGAGATTCGATCCCAAGCTCAAATCCGATCCGTCCTTCCAGCACTTGACCTGCCGTGGCGTCGCGTACTTCGATCAGGCAGACACCACCCAGTTCGCGAAAAGCCTCGAAGGCACCCAGCCGGTCGCCACCAGTTGCCCGCGCAAGGTGTTCCTGCCGGTCAACGACGGTCGTCTGTTCGCCATCAACGCTGACACCGGCGCACCGTGCGCCGACTTCGCCAAAAACGGCGAACTGGACCTGCTGCACCTGCAGCCCTACCCGTATCCGGGCGGCCTCGAACCCACCTCCCCGCCTGTCGTGACCGGGACCACCGTGATCATCGGCGGTTCGGTGACAGACAACCTGTCGGTGCACGAGCCTTCCGGCGCAATCCGTGGCTACGACGTCAACACCGGCGCGCTGAAGTGGATCTTCGACACCGGTGCCGAAGACCCGAACGCGATTCCTGGCGACGGCAAGACCCTGGTCAACAACTCGCCAAACGCTTGGGCACCACTGGCGTACGACGCGAAAACCGACGTGGTCTACGTGCCAACCGGCAATCCGACGCCAGACATCTGGGGCGGCAATCGCACACCCGTGATGGAGCGTTACGCCAGCTCGATCGTCGCGATGAACGGTTCCACCGGCAAGCTGGTGTGGAGTTTCCAGACCACCCACCACGACTTGTGGGACATGGACGTACCGGCTCAGCCAACGCTGGCTGATGTCAAAACGGGCAGCGGCGAAGCCGTCCCTGCGGTGTACGTGCCGACCAAGGCCGGCAACCTGTTCGTGCTGGACCGTCGGGATGGCAAGCCAATCGTGCCGGTCCATGAAATGCAGGTGCCCGCCGGTCAAGCCGCGCCAGGCGACCGGGTCAGCCCGACCCAGCCGCGCTCGGACCTCAATCTGACCTCGATTCAGACGCTGTCCGACAAGGAGATGTGGGGCGCGACCATGTTCGACCAACTGGTCTGCCGGGTGATCTTCAAACAGTTGTCCTACAACGGCCAGTACACGCCGCCGTCGGAGCAAGGGACACTGGTGTTCCCGGGCAACCTGGGTGTCTTCGAATGGGGTGGCATCTCGGTCAACGCCGACCGTCAGGTCGCGCTGATGAACCCGATGGCGCTGCCGTTCGTGTCCAAGCTGATTCCCCGTGGCCCAAACAACCCGCTGTGGCCTAAAGAAGGCCTCACCGGCACAGGCACCGGCACCGAAATGGGTATTCAGCCGCAGTACGGTGTGCCTTATGGCGTCGAGATTAACGCCTTCCTGTCGCCACTCGGCCTGCCGTGCAAAGAGCCGGCGTGGGGCTACGTTGCCGGCGTCGACATGAAGACTCACGATGTTGTGTGGCGCAAACGTATCGGTACCATCCGCGACAGCCTGAAAGGGATTCAACTGCCGCCGCTGAAAATCGGTGTGCCGATGCTGGGTGGTCCGATCTCCACGGCCGGCAACCTGATGTTCATCGCCGGCACCCAGGACAACTACCTGCGCGCCTACAACGTCACCAACGGCGACCTAGTCTGGGAGGCACGCCTGCCAGCAGGCGGTCAGGCCACACCGATGACCTATGAAAGCAATGGCAAGCAATACATTGTCATCATGGCCGGCGGGCATGGCTCGTTTGGGACCAAGATGGGCGACTCGTTGATCGCCTACGCCCTGCCGTCGAAGTAATCAGCGGCTGAGCGGCAAAAAAAGAGCCCGAGTGATCGGGCTTTTTTTTGTCTGCGGTTTGAGCGGTGCGCTGGTCAATGCATCAGACACGTCGCCCATTCAAAGCCGGAAACGATCCACTGATTGGGAGAGCTGGCCTGCAAGCGCCGACAGTTGATCGGTGGTACTGGCCGTCTCGCCAATGACATGGCTATTGCCTGCCGACATGCTGGCGATCATCTCTACTTGATGGGCAATTTCGTTGCTCGCCAGACTTTGTTCACCAATGGTCCGGGTGATGTCATTCACCAACTGAGTGGTGCTCAACGTTGCCTCAAGGATCTCGCCAATGGCCTGCTCCACCTCGGCAGTGACTGCCATCCCTTTATCGACCTGGGCCACACCCGCCTCCATGCTGGTCACGGCTTCGCGCGTGCTTTGCTGGATGCGCGCCACCATGCTGGCAATTTCCTGGGTGGACGCGCTGGTGCGTCCCGCCAGGCTGCGCACTTCATCGGCAACCACCGCAAAACCTCGCCCCTGCTCACCGGCACGGGCCGCTTCAATGGCGGCGTTGAGCGCCAACAGGTTGGTCTGGTCGGCGATGCCCTTGATCACCTGGATGATGTTGAAGATCCCTTCGGACTCTTTGTCCAGCAGACGGATCACTTGTGCCGACTGCTGAGAGGATCGTGCGATGCCATCCATGTCGCTGACCACCTGATGAATCACGCGGCCGCCATTTTTGGCCAGCGTTTCAGCCTGATTGGCCATCGCCAGGGCCTGCGCGGCATGTCGCGTGATCTCCTCGATGCTCGCCGTCATTTCGCTGGTCGCCGCAGACATGGTGCCGGCTGCGGTGCTCTGTTGCAGACTGCTCCCGGCGACTTCATGACAGCTGCCCGCCAGCTGCTGGCTGATCGTGCCGACGCCTTGAGCATTGTTGCGCACCGCCTCAATCATCCCGCGCAAGTCCCGCTGCATGGCGGCCAGGCTAAGGATCAGCAGGCCGGCTTCATCACGATTACCGGGTTCAGCGATAGGTTCGCTCAAGTTGCCGTGGGCAATGCTGTCGGCAATGCGTCGAGCCATCTGCAAGGGGGTCATGATGCTTCGCATCACCCAGAAGCCCTGGACGATCAGCAGCATCAGACTGATCACCAGCACGACACCGAGGGCGATGTTGGCACTGCGGATCGCGTCACGAGTGCCTTCGCCACTGACCTTGGAATTCCGCTCGATCAGTTCACTCAAACTGGCCATTTGATCCTCCAGTCGGGTGAACGCGCTGCTGAATTGCGCCAGTTCCTGCTGTGCCCGTTCCGGACTATTGATGGCCAGCTCGACAATCCGCTCACCCGCAACGATATAGGCCTCCAGGCCGGGCTTGATGTTTTCCATCGCTGACTTGAGGCCTGGCTTGAGGGGCAGTGTGAGGTTATCGGCCAGGACCTTGCGAAAATGCGCAGCGTGCTCGTTCAGGCCAGCCACTACGTCCTCCCGACGGGTATCACTTTTGCCCACGCCGACCAGCATAGCCAACAGCACGTCGGCGCGGAGGGCATCGTGCATCATGTCGGCTTCCAGATGATTGCTCAGCGCCGTCATGCTGACCTCACTGTCGATCATCGCGGCTTCCGTCCGCGCATTACTTAGATAATTCACCATACTGATGATCACAACCGTGAGCACGCTGGTGCCGATCAATAGCAATAGACGCAGTTTTATCGACATCATCAAGCCCCGGGTCATCGATGGGAAAATTGCCGCTGTGCATACCTTATCGGCGCTTGCCAGCCGTTATTTAAGGCTATTTCCTGGATGCGCGTTGGGCATTGCTCAGGGATACAGGGCGTTGGTGGCCCGGGGGCTGTCCGATTGAAAAAGCCAAGACACGGTGCCCACCTACAGCTAAGTGAACACCACGACCTGGCTTCAGGGGACTTGGAAGATGGCGTGGCCCGCCGGTGACACTGTTGGCGGACGCCTGGGGATTACTCGGTCTTGATCACACCCGTCATCGCCGTAAAACGACTCTGCGGGTTCTTGAGCTTGTCGAGCACTTCATCCGGCGTGGACTCGCGGAACACCACCATATGCCCCACCTCCTCGCCACCCTCGGTAACCCGCTCGATGTCGTTGATCATCCAGGTTTTAAGCTCTTCCACGCTGATGCCCAGCTGCTCGGCGACCTGATCGTGGAAGCGCTCTGCATCGTATTGATTGAATTCGTCGTTGTTCATGGCCTTGGCCTCCTTTAGCGGTTGTAAGTCTGAGGCCGCACGTGGCGCGCACAGTTCAGTCTACGTGGACGCGCGGTGCCAAGGACCACCATCAACAGAAGACCGACGGCGTTTGAACTGGCCTCTTCCCGGCTAAAGCCGGTCCCACTGAAGCAATGCGATCAACCTGCAGGACCGGCTTTAGCCGAAAAGGAGTCGGTGTTCACACCGCAAATCAGCAAACGACAAACCGACCTCCGCCTAAAGCCAACGGCATGCGACAATCACGCACCGAACACCGTCGGCCCTTTTACGGTCTGACGATGAGACTCTCCCCGCGGATGAACCCGATGATCAATGCCCTCGTATTTTTCGCAACCGTGATCGGCATGGAGGGCTTTGCCGTGTTTGCGCACAAGTACGTGATGCACGGCTGGGGCTGGAGCTGGCATAAGTCGCACCACGAGCCGAGAACCGGCTGGTTCGAGAAGAACGATCTGTATGCCGTGGTGTTCGCCGGGTTCGCCATCGTCCTGATCGCGCTGGGCACCGCAGGCGCACACCCGCTGGAGTGGATTGGTGCGGGCATGACCGCTTACGGTTTCCTGTATTTCATTGCCCACGACGGCTTGGTGCACAAGCGCTGGCCGTTCAAATACGTGCCGCGCAATGGCTACCTCAAGCGCCTTTATCAGGCGCATCTGATGCACCACGCGGTGTCGGGCAAGGAGCGCTGCGTGTCGTTCGGCTTTCTCTACGCGCCGAGCGTCACTCGATTGCGCGCTCAGCTTCGACGGTTGCATGATGGTCCGTTGCAGAAAGCTGACCCGGACGCTGCCAAAGGTTCGTCGGTCGCGCCGGCCAGTGCCGACCTCGAGACGCGCTAGCCTTCCACGCCCCCAGCAACACCAGACGCAACTTGTCCAGCTTGCTGGTCGAGACCCGCGTATCCCATGCCCGCGCGCCGCGCTGCCTGACCTTGACGCCAATCTCGCGATAGACACACCCCGCCGTCGCCACCGCCCAGGCTGAGCGCCACGGCAGCGCGGTCAGGCCGGCGTCGGCACTCTCGTAATACGGCTCGGCCATGTCCACCAAGCGCTTCGCCAGCACGGCCACCGCCGGGCGGTATTCCGGCGCTGCAAGGCGATCATGGGGAATGCCCAACTCATCCAGCCAGTCACCCGGCAGGTAGCAGCGGCCCACCGAGGCGTCTTCAACGATGTCCCGCGCGATGTTAGTCAGTTGAAACGCCAGACCCAGATCACAGGCGCGGTCGAGGGTTGCCTCCTCACTCACGCCCATGATTTGCGCCATCATCAAGCCGACCACGCCGGCCACGTGATAGCAGTACTCCAGCGTGTCGTCGATGCGCCGGTAGTCGCGCTGGCTGACATCCATCGCGAAGCCGTCCAGATGCTGCAGGGCGTAACGCTGCTCGATGCCATGGCGCAGGACAACCTCCCTGAACGCCTCGAATGCCGGACTGTGGGTCGGCGTGCCGGCATACACGGCGTGGGTCTGGGCAATCAGCCGTTGCAGCCGCTCGGTGACTTCCTGCTGACTGACCACCGATGCCGAGTGCCCCGCTTCCTGACCGTCGATCACGTCGTCGCAATGCCGGCACCACGCATAGAGCATCACCGCGCTGCGACGGGTGACCGGATCAAACAGGCGTGACGCGGCAGCGAAGCTTTTCGAGCCGACTTCGATGCTCTGGGTGGCGTGGTCGAGCAGCGCCTGATCGGCGACGCTCATGCGTGCAGGTCCTCCAGCATCAGCCCGGCCGTGGCTTTGGCTGAACCGATGACACCCGGTACGCCGGCGCCCGGGTGGGTGCCCGCGCCAACCAGATACAGATTGCTCAGGCTCGCGTCGCGGTTGTGGGGGCGGAACCACGCGCTCTGGCGCAGGATCGGCTCCAGGGAAAACGCCGAACCCAAGTGCGCGTTGAGCTCGCCTTTGAAATCCTGCGGCGTGAAGATGCGGCTGGTCACCAGGTCCTCGCGCAGGCCCGGCATGTAGTGCTTCTCCAGGTACTCGAAAATGCGATCGCGGTAGCGCGGCCCTTCCACTTCCCAGTCGATATCGGCGTTGCCCAGGTGCGGCACCGGCGACAGCACGTAATGGCTGGAACACCCCGGCGGCGCCAGGCTCGGGTCAGTGATGCACGGCGCGTGCAGGTACAGCGAAAAATCTTCGGCCAGCGCCGCGCCCTTGAAAATCTCCTGAATCAGCGCCTTGTAGCGCGGGCCGAAGCACACGGTGTGGTGCTGCAACTGGGGCTGCGGGCGCTTGAGCCCGAAGTGGATGACGAACAGCGAGTTGCTGAAGCGCTTGCCCTTCAATCGCGCCCCTTCCTTGACCCCGCGCGGATGGCCGCCGAGCAGTTCGGCGTAGGTGTGCATGACATCGGCATTGGAGGCCACGCAATCGGCATTGATCTGCCGGCCATCCTTGAGCCGCACGCCGGTCACCCGCGCAGCATGGGTGTCAATGCTGGCGACATCGGCGTTCAGCTCGAAGCGCCCGCCGATGTCTTCGAACAGCTTGACCATGCCCTGCACCAGCGCGCCGGTCCCACCCTTGGGGAACCACACCCCCCACTGGCGTTCGAGGGCGTGAATCAACGTGTAAATGGAGGACGTCGCAAACGGATTGCCGCCCACCAGCAGCGAGTGAAAGGAAAACGCCTGGCGCAGTTTGTCGTCTTCGATGAACTGCGACACCATCGAATACACGCTGCGCCATGCCTGCAACTTCGCCAGCTGCGGCCCGGCCTGAACCATGTCGCGGAAGGACAGAAACGGCACTGCGCCGAGCTTCAGATAGCCTTCTTCAAACACCGCTCTGGAGTACGCCAGAAAGCGCTGATAGCCGGCGACGTCCTTGGGGTTCAGTGCCGCGATCTGGGTGTCCAGAGACTGCTGATCGTTGGCGTAATCGAATTTCGTCCCGTCTTCCCAGCACAGGCGATAGAACGGCGACACCGGCAGCAACTCGACATAATCCTTGATGGATTTACCGGCCGCGGTGAACAGCTCTTCGATGGCCGTCGGGTCGGTGATCACCGTCGGACCCGCGTCGAAGGTGAAACCCTGGTCTTCATAGACGTAGGCGCGGCCGCCGGGCTTGTCGCGTTTTTCCAGCAGCGTCGTCTGCACGCCCGCCGCCTGAAGCCGGATGGCCAGGGCGAGGCCGCCGAAACCGGCACCAATCACAATTGCGCTTTTTGCTTGAGTCATTTCAATTCTCGTAATGCTTGGGCAGGTAACGGGCAGCGGCTTTGACCGCCTCATTGATCGGTACGGGAGGTTTGCCGGTGAGCACGCGCAACTTGTCGGCCACGGTACTGCGCCCCGCATAGAAACGGCTGATCAGGCCTTCGGACAGGCCATAAAACCGCTGCATCACCTGCCAGCGATTGGACGGACGTCCGGCCAGAAACAGCATGCGATTGAGCAGCCGGTAGAAGCGTTGGGATTGCCAGGCTTGCTGCGCGATGGCGCGGATGCCTGCGTCCAGTGATTCGGAATCGAGCTTTGGCTGAGCGGCAATCCATTCCGCCAGCCGCACGGCATGGGGCAGCGAATAGCCGGTGGTGCAATGAAACAGCCCGGCACGCAGACCGGAACGTGGCTGCCCTGCGGCCTCGCGCCAGAACCCTGCAAAATCCCCCGCCAGGGTGATCGGCAACACACCCTGCTCTTCGCGCAGGCACTCGGCGATCTGCCAACCCTGGGCGGTGGCGTAATCGACAATGTGCTGGCGAAGCTGCTCGGCGGAAAACGAATGCTGGTCGACGTAATGGGTGTCCTCGATCAGCAGGGTGTCCGCTGAAAAGGGCAGCACGTAGACGAAGCGGTAGCCCTCACTCTGCGCGACACGGGCATCCATGATGATCGGTGCGCTCAGGCCATGGGGCGCCTTCAAGCGCAGCAACTGACCCAGAAACGCCTGCTGTCCGAGCACCATGTGCGCCGTGGCCTGCACCCCGCGGCCATCGATCACCGCGCTGGCCTGAAGCCGCTCGCCGCCGTCCAGCACGACCGCGTTCGGGGTGAGTTCGGTGATGCGCCGGCCGGTCAGCAGCGCATCGCCCAAGGCAGGCTCGATGACTTCGGCAAAGCGTTCCGATGTGATGCTGGCGTAGCCACTGTTCAGCCGCCGCGAGCGTTGCGGGAAGTGCACGTCATAGGTCGACCAGCGTTGCACCACCAACGGCTGAAGCCATTGATGCTGCTCGGCGCTGAGGTCGCCCGCGTGGTAGGACCACGTGTGGTTGCCGCCCAGGTGCGTGTGCTCTTCGATGCACAGCACGCGCAGCTCTGGCCGCAGCTGTTTGAGGCGCCAGGCGATCAGCCCGTTGGCCAGCCCGCCGCCGGCGAGAATCAGGTCATACGTCATGGCACCAACCCCGCCAGCACCGGCTCACCCGTGCGCACCACCGCTTCGACAATGTCGGCGGCGCGGGACGTGCCGCCAGCGTTTGCCAGCTCGGTCGCCAGGCGCTCAAAAGGCTCGGCGGACAGCCCGCGCAGTTGCGTAAGTCGCTCGCGAATCAGCCCTGCCCCGGCGCCTTGCCGCAGTTGCAGGCCAATCCCGGCGTAGGTAACGCGCGACGCCACGCCTGGCTGATCGAAGGCGATGGGCATGACCAGCATCGGCGTGCGGGCCACGATGGCGTCCATCACGGTGTTCAAGCCGCCATGGGTCATCACCGCATCGGCCTGTTGCAGTGCCCACTGTTGCGGCGCGAAATCGGTCACCCAGGTCGCGCTGGCCTTGATCAGCCGCTGCTCTTGCCGGGCATCGAGCCCGCCGCAATGGGCGATCAGCAACTGTGCATCCAGCTGCCGGCTGGCCGTGGCGATGCGCTTGAACAGGTCAAAACGACTGCCCTGCAAGGTGCCGAGGCTTGCGAAGATGAACGGCCGGGTGGGGTCAATCGGCCATTCACCCTGTTGTTCGGTTTGAGGCGCCCGCAGCGGCCCGACCGCGTGAAAATTCGCAGGTGGATGCTGACGGGGGAAATCGAAACCGGGGAGGGTCTGGCTGATCTGCGCGTACGGCGAGAGGCATTCATGCAACCCGTCGCGGGGCTCGATGGCCAGGCGTCGCGAAGCATCACGCAGCACCTTGCTCAACGGCCCCATCAGCCAGTCGTACACCTTGCGGCTGCCTTCGAAAATATGCTGACTGCGTTCATCGGTGGCGTAGGCAAAGGGCATCACCGGCAGCGGCAGGTGCGGCTCGCGGTTGACCGGCAAGGCGCAGGCCACCGACACATACGGCAAGGCCAACCCCTCGGCGACCATCCCGCCCGCCGCTTCCATCTGATCACACAGCAAGGCCTCGATCTGCCGCACCGCCAGCGCAGACGGAAGCTCGGCACAGAGCATGCGCGTGGTGTCGCACATGTCGCGGATTACCCGGCGCAGGCGCAACGGATTGTTCGAACAGGCGGCACGCCGCAGCGCCGCTTCAAGACTGCCAGGCGGATGACTGAGGGCGCCAAGGGCATGAAAGCCGATGCGCGGATCGGTCAGCCAGCGACGGGCATCGGCCTGCTGGAAAAAGGTCACCTGATGACCCCGGTCGATCAGCGTCCCGGCCAGGGCCTGAAACGCCTGAAAGTGGCTGTAGAACGCCGGCGCCACGACGGCAAAATGGGTCATGACAGTAACGACTGCAGGGTGTTGGGCGCCAGTAAGCGGGCCCTGCGCAACGCGCGAAGATCCTCTGAACCGGTGCAGAAACAGGCGATGCGCAGCTGGCGGATGACGATGTCGAAGTGTTCGATGACGGCAGCGGTGGACAGGGTTGCGTTGCGCAGCACGCCAGCCGCCTGACCGACGACATCCGCACCCAGGCGGATTGCCTTGGCCACGTCGATGCCATCTTGAATGCCGCCGGAGGCAATCAGCGGCGTGTCCGGCAAAGCCTGGCGAACCATGGCCAGGCTCACGGCGGTGGGGATGCCCCATTGCGCAAACGCCATGGCGACTTCGCGATCGGCCGGGTTTTGGGCGCGTTCGGCTTCGACCGCCGCCCAACTGGTGCCGCCCAGTCCGGCGATGTCCAGCACCTGCACCCCGGCCTCCACCAGCGCCAGCGCAACATCGGCAGACAGGCCTGCGCCCACTTCCTTCACCACCACCGGCACGCCGACACCGAGCACCACGCGGTGGATGGCGTCGAGAATGCCCTGCCAGCGCCGGTCGCCGCCAACCTGAACCGCTTCCTGCAAGGGGTTTAAGTGGATGATCAACGCATTGGCCTGAAGCATGTCGACCGCACGGCGGGCCATGTCCAGCCCGTCAGGCTCGATCAACTGCGCGGCGCCGATATTGCCCAGCAGCGCGATGTCCGGCGCCAGACGCCGCAGTTCGCGGGTCAGGCCCTGATCACCGCCGCTTTGCAAGGCCACCCGCTGCGAGCCGACGCCCATGGCGATGCCCAGCTCCTGGGCGGCTTCGGCCAGATGACGGTTGATCGCGGTGGCCCGGTCGGCGCCGCCGGTCATGGAACTGATGAGCAGCGGCGCGCGCAATGCAATGCCCAGCAGCGAGCTGCTCACGTCGACGTCGTCCAGATTCAACTCCGGCAGCGCACAGTGTTCGAAGCGGATGTCGTCCAGTCCTGAAAAGGAGGAACGCACGCTGGCGCGCCTGTCCAGCACGATATCAAGGTGATCGTCTTTGCGACGACCCATATCGCTGTGAGTCATACTCGCTCCATGCAGCTGAATTATTGAACGGGCTATACGGTCTTCTGCATACGCAATCTTGTACAAAACCGATTTTCCTGTACAACTTTGCCGTATCTTGAGGCATTTAGAAACAGCAGTCGTTCCGCGACGACCGGCCCCGCACCTCCTTACCGGCCCGCGACGAACAGTATTACCGCTAAAGCATAGGGAAAGACCGATGGCAGGTAACGTCGACACAACAATCAAATCGGGCTTTGCCGGGCGACTGGGAGACGTCCGGAAGGCCATCGAAACGCGCCTCTCCGAGCTGTTGCCCGAATCCGGCAACGAGCGCGACCTGGTGGCGCTGGCCATGCGTGAATCGACTTTGGCGCCGGGCAAACGCATGCGCCCGGTGCTGTTGGTGCTCGCCGCTGAAGGGCTGGTCGAGGACGGCCGTGAAAACAGCCGCACGATCAGGCGTCAGGCCGTGGACCTGGGCTGCGCCGTCGAGATGATCCACGCCGCATCACTGGTGCTCGACGACATGCCGTGCATGGACAACGCCGCGCTGCGGCGCGGTCAGCCCACGGTCCACCTGAAATTCGGTGAAGATGTGGCCATTCTGACCGCCATCGCCCTGCTCAGCCGTGCGTTCGGTGTCGTTGCCACCATCAGCGATCTGGCCGCCACCACCCGCACCGAACTGGTCGAAGTGCTGGCCAATACCGTGGGCATGCAAGGTCTGGTGCGCGGGCAGTTTCAGGATTTGCGCGACGGCCAGCGCAGCCGTGACGCGGACGAGATCGCCCTGACCAACAACCTGAAGACCGGCGTGCTGTTCGGCGCGATCATGGACATGGCGTGGCTGATCAGCGGCGCCCGGGAAGACCAGCGACCGCTGCTGCAGAACTTCGCTATGGAGCTGGGCCAGGCCTTCCAGATGTACGACGATCTGCGCGACCGCTGCGCCGACAGCGACAAGGATCAAGGCAAGGACGACGGCAAATCCACTTTCGTTTCGCTGTACGGCGAGGACAAGGTCAAGCGGCAACTGGCGCTGCACCTGTCCAGCGCCGAGCACGCGCTGCGTGAGGTCTACGGCGACGCCTCGACCATCGCCGGCTACCTGCGGCAGATCTTCGAGAAGGCTGCAGTCAACGGCTAGCCGACTGCGAACCCAGTTTTGCGATGGCCTGCTTGAGTTGTTCGCCGTCCGAGAATCGTTCCTGGCGGACGACCGCGCCGTTTTTCAGCGTCAGCCACTGCACGGTGTCGCGGTCGCCGTCGTAGGCCGAGGCGACCCGGGCGTCACGGTCCAGCATGATGCGGTACTTGGCAGAACGCATGGCAGGTACCGCTACCATTTTTACCAGCGACGGCATCTTCTCGATGTCCGCCACGTAAACAACGTGGCGCTGCTCCAGGTAACCCTCGGGACCCTCCTCAAGTGCGGCGTTGACCATCTTCGCCGCCGACATGCTGCGGGCGATCAACAGCACCTGGGCCTGGTCGTCGAGCGTGTAGGCCTTGTCGAACTGATCGAGCAGCGTCCATTTGGCGATCGGCTGAGGCGCGTCCTGAGCGAAGGCATTGAGACTGAGAAACAAAGCGAGGGCCGCAAATTGCCGCATGATGTAAATCCCTTTAGCAGGAGAGATTGAATAAGGGTAATGCCTCGGCGATGCGGGCTGCCGCGCCCGCGTCAATCGCCTTTCTGGAGCCAATGATGGCTCAACAAACGAGGCGTGCGCCAATTTACCAGCAAGCGATCAGGCCGGTTCGCCTGTTATGGGTTTTGCCACATGATTTACAGCCGATAACCGAAACCCGAGCAAGCAGGATTAGCTGAACCCGAACGTGTACGACCGGCTTTGGCAGTGACCCCGACTGTACGACCGGCTTTAGCCGGGAAGGCGTCGGCAGTCACACTGCAGAATTGATGGTGCTCACACGGGCCTCTTCCCGGCTGAAGCCGGTCCTACCAAGAGACCGCGCGCGCGCAGTGGAATTGGCAGTGACCCCGACTGTAGGACCGGCTTTGGCAGTGATCCCGACTGTAGGACCGGCTTTAGCCGGGAAGGCGTCGGCAGTCACACTGCAGAATTGATGGTGCTCACACGGGCCTCTTCCCGGCTGAAGCCGGTCCTACCACGAGACCGCGTACCCCCAGTGGGATTGGCAAACCTCGACTGTGGGACCGGCTTTAGCCGGGAAGGCGTCGGCGGTCGCGCTGCAGAATTGATGGTGTTCACACTGGCCTCTTCCCGGCTGAAGCCGGTCCCACTGAAAGCACTGCGTACCCCCAGTGGGATTGGCAAACCTCGACTGTGGGACCGGCTTCAGCCGGGAAGGCGTCGGCAGTCACGCTGCAGAATTGATGGTGTTCACACTGGCCTCTTCCCGGCTGAAGCCGGTCCTACCAAGAGACCGCGCGCACGCAGTGGAATTGGCAGTGACCCCGACTGTAGGACCGGCTTTAGCCGGGAAGGCGTCGGCAGTCACACTGCAGAATTGATGGTGCTCACACGGGCCTCTTCCCGGCTGAAGCCGGTCCCACTGAAAGCACTGCGTACCCCCAGTGGGATTGGCAAACCTCGACTGTAGGACCGGCTTTAGCCGGGAAGGCGTCGGCAGTCACGCTGCAGAATTGATGGTGTTCACACTGGCCTCTTCCCGGCTGAAGCCGGTCCCACAAAAAACCAATCAGTCTCTGGGCATAAGCGCCGCCACCGCTTCGATCTCGATCAGCATCCTGTCCAGCGCCAGGCGCGGGACCGGGATCAGTGTGCACACCGGCTTCATGTGCCCCGCCCATGCGAGATCCGCGTGCTCGACCCAGATGCGCAGCTTTTCTTCGGTGTGATCGACAACCAGCAGCGTCAGTTTGAAGATGTGCTGAATGTCAGCCCCTCGTGATTGCAGGGCGGTGCGGACGTTGGCGATGGCTTGTGCCGCTTGATCGGCAAACTCGGAGGACAGCAGACCTTGTGCATCTTCCCCGCCCTGCCCGGCGACGAACAGCCAGTTGGCGTTCGGGCCAACAACGGCGAGATGGGAATACGCATTGGGAGCCGGATCATACAAGCCTGGCGGGTTGGACAACTCGAAGGATGAAGCAGCGGGGGTTTGCGTCATGGCAGTGATCCTGGACGTGAGGGCGCCCAGTCTCGACCCTCCACCTAAGTGGAGGTCAAGCGAGCGTCAACGTCCGGATCGAATTTCCAGCGCGTATCAATTCTCCAGCGCATAGCGCCGGCAATGCTCCAGATAGCCCTGCTCGTGGCTGCCCACCAGATGCACGACGTTGCTCCACAACCATGACGGCGCATCCAGGGTCTGCGAGCGGTTGAGTTGCAGTTCGCGCATCCACGACGAGCGCGTGGCGAGGTCCATCTGCCGGGCGTGGGCCAGGCCGACGACGCGGGCCAGGTAACCGGCGGCTTTCATGGCTTCGCGTTCGCTCAGCTGATCGAGCTCAAGCTTCATGTCCTGGGGCAGCAGTTCGCGGACGAAGAAGCCGTGATCCAGCATTCGCGTGGCGATCATCCGGTTGCCGAGCCCCGGGGAAAGGTGCCGGGCGCCTTCCACCACGCGCTTGCCGTTGTCCCGGGGCATGCCCGCCCGCGGGGTACGCGGCGCGGCAGCAGCGACGGCTTCCTTGACGTCGAGCAGGCAATATTCCTTATCTTCGTCATCGCCCACGCTCAACAAAACCGCATAGCGCAGCAGGCCCAGCGAGCTGCAACCCTTCACCCAGTACGCGCAATCGAGCATCTCGACGCGGTCATCCTTGGATCGGCCCTTCAGCGACGTCACCAGCGCATGAATCTCCGGCGTCGAGCACAGGTCTTTCAGGCCATGACGCTCATCGCGGGACAACGACCAGAAATGCTTGCCCAGCGGAATGGTCGGCCGCGTGTCTTCAATACGCTCCTGAGCAAGGTGCTTCCAGGTCCGCTGAACGGCGCTGCGCATCCCCGCCTTCACCTGCGTCGGGCGCGCGGGCTCCTCATCGGCGCCGTCTTCGAACGCCAGCTCGTAACCCTGCATCATCTCTTCGAGCATTCTTGCGGTGGCGACGCCGGGCAGATCGGAACCACGAGCAGCGGTGGCCAGGGACAGCGCCAGGCGCACCAGGTCATGGGCCGGGTTGCCGATCACCGTCTGATCCAGATCGCGGATGTGAATGTCGATACGGCCTTTGGAATCGCCGGTCGGCCCGAGATTACCCGCGTGACAGTCGCCGCAGATCCACACCGGCGGGCCGCTGGGCAGACGCCGGCCGGACTGGCTGTGCAGCCATTCGTAAAACTGCACCGTGCTGCCGCGCACATAGGCGTGGGCGGAACGAGCCATTTTCAGATTACGTAATTCGTTGAGCGGCTTGAGGCGTGCGGAGGGTCGAGGGGTCTTCATGAACAATTCTTTGCAGGGAGATGTAGCGTTGACTCGCTCCAAAGAGAAATGTTGCGGAATGTTTCAAGATATCGCAAAGGCCGAGTTTAATAACCTCGGCTGCCAGACAGCTCCGTGTTACAGCAACGCGCTCAAATCCAGCTTGTCCTGGGGCACTGGCATCGAGAAGTAGTAACCCTGAGCCTGACCCGCGCCCATTTCCCGCAGCAGTTCCAGGGTCGCGGCGTCTTCCACGCCCTCCGCCACCACCGTCAGCCCCAGGGATTCGGCCATGCGCACGATCGCGCGAACGATGGCGCGGCTGCGGGAGCTGGTGGTGAGTTCCAGGGTGAAGGACTTGTCGATCTTCAGCCCGCTGAAATGGTACTGGTGCACGTAACTGAGGGACGAGAACCCCGCGCCAAAGTCATCGAGCACCACCGACACGCCGTTGTCAGCCAAGTGCTTCATGGCCTGACGCGCCAGCTCCGGCTCGGCCACCAGCGCGCCTTCGGTAAGTTCCAGGCAGATGCGCGACGGCGCCACGCCATGCTGGCTCAGCAAACCGAGCACTTCGCTGGAAAATTCCGGGCGGGTGATGCTGTAGCTGGAGCAGTTGACGTGCACCGTCGGCCAATGCGCATGGTCGGGATGGGCGAGGATCACCACCACCTGCTGCAACATGTACAGGTCCAGCCGGCCAATCAGGCGCAGCCCTTCCAGTGCCGGCAGAAACTCACCCGGCGCGACGATCCGGCCATCGGCCTGACGCCAGCGAATCAGCGCTTCGAGGGCCAGAATCCGGCCGCTGGCGACATCGATAATCGGCTGGAAGTACGGCACCAGTTCGTCGGTGCGCTTGAGGGCGTTGCGCAGCGCGGTCTCCTGCTCCATCTGGTCGGACACCTCGCGACGCACTTCCTGGTTGAACACCGCGTAGCTGTCGCGCCCGGCGTTCTTGACTCGGTACATGGCCGTGTCGGCATCGCGGAGCAAATCCGCCGGCTCGCTGTGAAACTGCAGATCGGCGCCGACCACACCGATGCTGCATGACGAAAACACTGCGTGGCCGTCGATGTAGAACGGCACGTCGAACGCCAGCAGAATGCGCTCCGCGATTGCCACGGTGACGTCCGGCGGCGCGGCGTAGGCCAGCACGGCGAATTCATCGCCGCCCAATCGCGCAAGCAAATCACTATCGCGCATGCAATGGCGCAGTCGGTCGGCGGCCTGGATCAGCAACAAGTCGCCCGAATGATGGCCAAGGCTGTCGTTGACCATTTTGAAGCGGTCGAGGTCGATGAACATCACCGCCAGCTCCTCGCCCCGGTCGCAGAAGTCCTGCCACGCGCCTTTCAGCCGCTGCTGCAGATAACTGCGGTTGGGCAGCCCGGTCAGCGCGTCGTGGGCGTTTTCGTGCTGCAGCTTGGCGTTGGCGTAGTCCAGCTCCCGGGTGCGGTCCTGAACCCGCGCTTCCAGGCGCAGATTGGCGGTATGAATGGCTTCGGCGGCGCTGCGCCGGGACAACGCCGTGTCGATGTGGCGCGACACGAAGGTCAGTAGCTCCTGATCGCGCAGCGAATAGCTGACATGGGAGGTATAGCTCTGCACTGCCAGCACGCCACGCACCACGTCGCCGTCGAATAGCGGAATGCCCAGCCAGGAACTGGAACGGTTGACCTCATTCTGCAGGGTGATTTCACCGATGCTTTCCAGCCAGCGCGCCTCGGTCTCGTCGATCAGGCACGCCCGGCGCTGGCGAATGACGTACTCGGTAAAGCCGCGCTCGCCACGGCGCGGATCGGGGCGTCGAGTCAGGCGTTCGTCCACGTAGTACGGGAAAGTCACCTCGGCGGTGGCGTCGTCGAACAGCGCGATATAGAAGTTAAGGGCAAACAGCAGCTCGCCGACGATGCCGTGCAGGCTCTTGAACAAGTCGGTCATGTCGCCGGGCTGGCTGGACAACTCGGTGATCTGGAACAGCGCGCTCTGCAAGTGCTCGGCGCGTTCGCGATCGGCCACTTCGTTGCGCAGGGCGTCGTTCAGGCGGGACAGCTCGAGGGTGCGGCGGGCGACGGTTTCTTCCAGCTGCGCGCGGTGCAGAATCCGGTCCAGGGCCATCGCCACATGGCGGGCGACCACCAGAAACAGCTCCTGATCCTCGACGCTGTAGACCCGGGCGACGTCATAGACCTGCATCGCGAGCATGCCGAACACGTCGTCGGAGGCGTTTTTCAGCGGCGCGCCCATCCAGAATTCGGGGCGATGGCCCACACAGTGGAACCGATCCAGCGCCCGCGCCCGCTCGATGGCGACGGCATCGACGAACAGCGCCTGCTCGGTGGTCAGCACATAACCGGTCATGGAGAGCCGCTCGGGGTCGAGAAACTCGTAGGTTTCCGCCTCAAGGGCGTCGAGGTCGGTGATGTCGATGTAATACGGGTAAGTGATCTTGCCGCTGTGGCTTTCGTACAGCGCCAGGTAGAAGTTTTCCGCGTCGATCAGGGTCGACAGCTGCTTGTGCACGCCCTGCAAAAACGCCGAACGGTCACGCGTGGAGCTGGCCAGGTAGGTGATTTCATAGAGCACCCGCTGGGTCGCCTGTGCCCGGGCCAGTGCATCGGTTTGCAGGCGCAGGCCGAGGCGTCCGGCCAGCTCGGCAAAAAACGGATCGCCTGCGTGCGCGTCCGGCATCAACAGCCAGCCCAGGGCTGACTCGCCATGACCGGTCACCCAACGCTGCAAATGATGCTTGCGGCAGTAGCCGTCGAATTCTTCACGGGGTATCAGCGTCGGCCAGGGCGTGGCGGAACTGCCCTGCCCCAGCAGGTGCATTTGCTGGCCGGCACGGTAAGCGGCCCAACTTAACGCCGGCGAAGCCTGGCGGGCGGCGCACAGCAAGGCGTCCAGCGAATTATCCCCGGTCAATCCACCCACGGCCAGCGCGCCGTTATCGCCGGGTGCAGAGATCCGCTCGTCGGCCATCGACGTGTACCCGGAGAGGGTCGAAAGTGGGGAATTCATAGGCGCTCCATTGCAGCGTCGGACTGAGCTATCTTCATGGGGTGTGACAGAAGGTTGCAAGCGGCATATTCGCATTTGCGGTCTATTCGCGACGAAAAAACCGTATTCCACGACATTTGTTGAAATTACCGGGCGCACGGCTATATAGCGGCCTGCAAATTGAAAGATTTAACCCGGCACTCTGTTTATACAGTCCGGTTTATGCAGTCCGGTTTACACAGTCCGCTTCACACAGCTCGTCAACAGCCCGGCGGGGACGGTTTCATGTTTCGGCATTGACCTTTGAGCGCCCTCGCCTGTCACTGATTGCGGTTACCCGTCTTTTTGCCTCACTGGAGATGATCACCCAATGATCAAGACTTACAGCTACGCCGCGCAAAAATCCACCGACAAACTGGCCCCTTTTCAGATCGAGCGCCGCGACCCCGGCGCCGATGACGTGCAGATCGACATCCTGTTCTGCGGCGTCTGCCACTCGGACCTGCACACCGCGCGCAACGAATGGCACAACACCCTGTATCCGTCGGTGCCGGGCCACGAGATCGTCGGCAAGGTCACCGCGGTCGGCGCCAACGTCACTCACTTCAAGGTCGGCGACCTCGCCGGCGTCGGCTGCATGGTCGACAGCTGCCAGCACTGCGCGTCCTGCGCGGAAGGCGAAGAGCAATACTGCGAGAACGGCTTCACCGGCACTTACAACGGTCCGGTGTTTGGCGGCGAGAACACCTTCGGTGGCTACTCCGACAAGATCGTGGTGAAAGAAAAGTTTGTCCTGAAGATTTCCCACAGCGACAACCTCGCCGCCGTCGCGCCGTTGCTCTGCGCCGGGATCACCACCTACTCGCCGCTGCACCACTGGAAAGTCGGCCCGGGCAAGAAAGTCGGCGTCGTCGGGTTGGGCGGTCTCGGTCACATGGCGGTGAAGATCGCCCACGCCATGGGCGCCCACGTGGTGCTGTTCACCACCTCGCCGAACAAGCGTGAAGACGGCCTGCGCCTGGGCGCCGATGAAGTCATCGTCTCGAAAAACCCTGATGAAATGGCCACCCAGACCAATCAGCTCGACTTCATCCTCAACACCGTCGCGGCGCCGCACAATCTTGATCCGTTCCTGAACCTGCTCAAGCGCGACGGCACCATGACGCTGGTGGGCGCGCCGGATCAGCCGCACCCGTCGCCAGGCGTGTTCAACCTGATCTTCAAACGCCGCAGCCTCGCCGGCTCGCTGATCGGCGGCATTCAGGAAACCCAGGAGATGCTGGATTTCTGCGCGAAGCACGGCATTGTCTCCGACATCGAGATGATTCACATGAAGGACATCAACGAAGCCTACGAGCGCATGATCAAGGGCGACGTGAAATACCGCTTTGTCATCGACATGGCGACCCTGAAAGAAGAAGCGTCAGCCGCCTGACGGGCCAGGCACCCGGGCCGGTTTCACTGGCCCGGGTCAGCCGTAACATTCTGTGTGTTTTCCACCTGAGAAATATCGGCAACCATACCCCGGTGCTTCGGTCACAACCCTTGAGCCATGGCCAGCGCCGCCTACTTTTGCTGATCCCGACAAGGCGCCAGCCCTCGCTGCTGACACAAGCGCCAAGGATTAGAGAGCACGACTCACACGTGCATGCATGGATTCAACTGAATGCAGTGCCTGCGCACTGGTTATCGTTGAAGACTGCCGTTGCCCCTAGCCATACCGCATGCCGTTCCACCTGCCGTCCCTGCCCGCGCGTCCGCCCACCGTCGGCCGCCAGGTCTGACCCAACGCTGACGAGGAACCCGTTCATGACCGATCAGCCTGATCGTCCCAACAAACAAGAAGTGTCTTGCGACCTCAAGGCCTTTACCGTTCCCTCCCGCCGTAATTTTCTGAAATCCATCGGCGTGTCCAGCCTCGCTGCCGCGACGGCGCCGATCTGGACCCAGGCGCTGGAAGCCCAGGCCGCCGTCGCCGATGACATCGACCCGCCTGCGGCCGACGAAAGGCGCATGACCCTGAAGGTCAACGGCCAGGCCCACACCCTGAACCTGCCGGCCAACGCCGCGCTGCTGGATGTACTGCGTGATCGCTTGCAACTCACTGGCACCAAGAAAGGCTGCGACCACGGCCAGTGCGGCGCCTGCACCGTTCACGTCAATGGCGTGGCGATCAATTCGTGCCTGTCCCTCGCGGCGATGCACGAAGGCGACGCCATCACCACCATCGAAGGCCTGGCGCAGAACGGCACATTGCACCCGGTGCAGGAGGCCTTCTGGGAACACGATGCCTACCAGTGCGGCTATTGCACCTCCGGGCAGATCATGAGCGCGGCGGCGTTGTTGAACGACAAAAACATCGGCACTGACGATCACAGCGTGCGCGAAGCCATGAGCGGCAATATTTGCCGTTGCGGCGCGTACAAGAACATCCTCGCGGCGATCCAGTCGGCGCGCATCAAAGTCCAGGAGGTGAGCTGATGAGAGCCTTTGATTACGTGCGCGCCAACAGCGTCGAACAGGCCGTGACGACCCACGCGAAAAGCCCGACGACCTTCTTCCTCGCCGGCGGCACGACGTTGCTTGATCTGGTCAAGCTCGACATCATGCCCGCCGATCAGGTCATCGACGTCAACCACCTTTCCCTCAAGCAGATCGAAGTGCAGAAGGACGGCAGCGTGCGCATCGGTGCGCTGGTCAGCAATACCGAACTGGCCCATCACCCGCACATCGTCGAGCACTATGCCGTGCTGTCCCAGGCGTTGCTGTCCGGCGCCACCACTCAGCTGCGCAACAAGGCCACGACGGCTGGCAACGTGATGCAGAGGGTGCGCTGCAACTATTTCCGCGACGGCTATTCGCCCTGCAACAAACGCGAACCGGGCTCAGGCTGCGCCGCCATCGACGGCCACAATCGCAGCGTGCACGCGGTGCTCGGCACCAGCGACCAGTGCATCGCCAGCCACCCTTCTGACATGTGCGTGGCGATGGTCGCCATTGGTGCGACGGTCGAGGTGCAGGGCCCGAAGGGCAAGCGCAGTGTCGATTTTGCTGATTTCCACCTGCTGCCCGGCGCGACGCCGTGGAAAGAACACGCGCTGCTGGACGATGAATTGATCACCCACGTGGTGCTCGCTGCGCCGCTGGCCGGCAACACGTCCGCTTACCTGAAGCTGCGGGATCGCGCCTCGTATCAGTTCGCCCTGGCGTCCAGCGCCGTGATCGTCGTCATGGACGGCAACACCGTGCGCGAAGCACGGGTGGCACTGGGCGGGGTCGGCACCAAACCCTGGCGTTCACTCGATGCCGAGCAGGCGCTGAAGGGCCAGACCCTGACGCCGCAGACCCTCGAGAAAGTCGCCGCCATCGCCCTCACGGGCGCCAAAGCCTATCGCCACAACGCCTACAAGATCGCGTTGGGGCAGCAGGCCATCGTGCGCAACCTCGGCACCTTGAACGCCTGACCGGAGGATTCACCATGACTGATGCAATGATTGGCTCGGCACCCCGCCGCATCGATGGCCAACGTAAGGTCACCGGCAGCGCGATGTACGCGTCCGACCATCACCTGAAAAATATGGCCTACGGCTACGGCGTGTTCAGCACCGTCGCCAGCGGCAAGATCATCGGCCTGGAACTGGACGCGGCGCGCAAATCGCCGGGCGTGCTAGAGATTCTGCACCACGGCAACTTCCCGTCGCTCTATCACAACTCGACGCTGCCGATGTCCTTCGCGCAGATCCTCAAGGCGGCCAAGTCCGACGAAAGCCGCCTGCCGTTCGAAGACGACACCGTGCATTACGCCGGTCAGTTCGTCGCCCTGGTGGTGGCCGATACCTTCGAGCACGCGCGGGCCGCGGCCTACAAGATCAAAGTCAGCTACAGCAAGACCGACGCAGTGGCCAATCTCGAACAGGGCCTGAAAGCGGGCGCCTTGCAGGACGGCAGCCCGAACCACACCCGGGGTGACGCCGCCGCTGCCTTCGACAGTGCCGCCCACAGCATCGACACGACCTACTCGACCCCCGTCGAAACCCACAACCCGATGGAAATGCACGCCACCGTCGCCAGTTGGGAAGACGGACGCCTAATCGTTTACGAAGCCACCCAGGGCGTAGTTGCCCACCGCAATTCCCTGGCGAAAATCTTCGGGCTGATCCCGGAAAAGGTCGAAGTCCGGGCTCCGTTCATTGGCTCCGGTTTCGGCAGCAAGTTGTGGATCTGGCCCCATTCGGTCGCCGCCTGCGGCGCTGCCAGGGTGCTCAATCGGCCCGTGCAGTTGGTCGTGCCGCGCCAACAGATGTTCACCACCACCGGGCACCGCCCGGAAACCCGGCAGCGCATGCGCCTGGCGACCGATGACAAAGGCAAGCTGGTGTCGGTGCGCCACGAGTCCATCAACACCACGTCCTTCACCGACCCGTACAAGGAAAACTGCGGCACCTCGACCAAGAGCCTTTATAGCTGCGCGAACGTGCTGGTCACCCACAAGATCATCGAGGTCAATCGCGGCACGCCGACCTCCATGCGTGCGCCGGGTGCAGCGCCGGGGCTGTTCGCCCTGGAATCGGCCATGGACGAGATGGCTGATAAAGTGGGCATGGACCCGCTGGCATTCCGCAAGCTGAACGTCTCCGAGCGCGACGAAAGCCAGAACCTGCCGTGGTCGAGCAATCATCTGCAGGAGTGCATCGACAAGGCCGCCGAGCGCTTCGGCTGGAGCAAGCGCAACCCGACGCCGGGTTCGATGAAGGACGGCACCGAGATCATCGGTTATGGCATGGCCGCCTGTAACTGGGACGCCTATCGCACCCCCGCAGAGGCGCAAGTCGCGCTGCGCGCCGATGGCACGGCCTGGGCCATTTGTGGGGTACAGGACATCGGCACCGGCACGTACACCATCGTCGCCCAGGTGGTCAGCAGCATCACCGGCATCCCGCTGGACAAGATCGAAGTCGAGCTGGGCAATTCGTCGTTCCCGCCGGCGCCGGTGTCGGGCGGATCATGGGCGACCGCGAGCGTGTTGCCGGCCATTGCCGAAGCTACCCGCCAGGCCGTCGAACAGCTAAAGGCGTTCGCGACCGCGCCCAAGGGCGTGTTTGCCGGGGCCAAGGCCGAGCAGGTGAGCTTCGAGCAGGGCCAGTTGAAGAGCGGCGACAAGACGTTTGCCATCGCCGATGTGCTCAACGCACAGAAGCAGGGCAGCGCCTTCGGCGAAGCGAAGACCGGCATGAACGACACCAGCAAGCACTCGTTCCGCTCGTTCGGCGTGCATTTTGTCGAAGTGCGCTGGGACTCGGGCATCTCGCGGCTGCGCGTGTCGCGGGTGGTGAGTGCGATTGACGTGGGCAAGGTGATCAACCAGAAAACAGCGCTCAACCAAGTCGAAGGCGCGATTGTCATGGGCGTCGGCATGGCGCTGTTTGAAGCGACGGACTTCGACGAGCGCAACGGCATGCCGGTGAACAACAACTACGCCGAATACGTGGTGCCGGTGCACGCCGACCAACCGGAGATCGATGTGATCCTGCTGGACTACCCGGACTTCGAGCTCAACGAATTCGGCGCTCGCGGGATCGGCGAGATCGGGATTACCGGGCTTGCGGCCGCGGTAGCGAATGCTGTCTCACACGCCACTGGCAAACGCATACGGGACCTGCCGATTACGTTGGACAAGCTGATGGAGTTGCCGCCGACGATGAAGGTTTAAACCAGAAATTCCAGCGCCCTAACCGTCCTCTTCCCGGCTGAAGCCGGTCCCACTGAAGCACCGCATGCCGTCAGTGGGGCCGGCTGTAGGACCGGCTTTAGCCGGGAAGCCCTGGAAGATCGTTCCCACGCTCTGCGTGGGAATGCCGCACTGGACGCTCGGCGTCTCAAAACTGACGCGGAGCGTCGGAGGATGCGTTCCCACGCGGAGCGTGGGGACGATCAAATGTCACTCGATCAATCCTTGCGCGGCGCCCAGCAACCCTTTGAATTTCCCGTAGCGCGCCCTCAACACTGCTTGCACCGCCGGCAACGGCTGATACCGCGCTTTCACTGCCATCCCCCGCTTCAGCAACTCAGCCCCCTCCCCGATCGACAGAAACCCCAGCTTCGCCGCGCCGATGCAGGCGCTGAGCTCGCTACCGTGCAACGTGTACACCTCGCGATCAAGGATGTTGGCCAGCAACTGCGCCCAGTATTCGCTGCGTGCCCCGCCGCCCACCAGGGCGCAGGCGTTGACCGTGGCCCCTGCGGACAGGGTGGCATTCATCGCATCCAGCAGCCCGAAACCCACGCCTTCGAGCACCGCATAGCCCAACATGGCGGGCGTGCTGTCATGCCCCAGGTTCATGAAGCCGCCCCGCAACAGCGGGTCGTTGTGGGGCGTGCGCTCGCCCGCGAGGTACGGCAGAAACAGCGGACTGGAAACCGCCACTGGCTGATCGACCGGCAACCCAGCGTGAACCTGATCGAGCAAGGCCTGCTCACTGGGCTGACCCAACAATCGGGTGACCCAGCGCAGGCAGCTCGCCCCCGCCAGCATCGCGCCCATGGTGTACCAGCGCTGCGGCAACGCGTGGCAAAAGCTATGCACGGCGCTGGCCGGATTGCCCGCCGGATGATCGGTGATCGCGACGATGGCCGCGCTGGTGCCGAGGGTGACAAAAGCATCGCCGGCGTTGATCGCACCGATGCCCACCGCGGATACCGGGTTGTCGCCGCCGCCTGCGGCGACGGGCAGACCCGACGGCAAACCCAGCGCATCCGCCGCTTCGGCACTCAGCCCGGCGGACAGTCGATCGGCTTCCAGCAACCGGGGCATCTGCTCGATGGTCAGCCCGGTGGCGTGGAGCATCGGCGCGTACCATTCGCGCTTCGCCACATCCAGCCACAACGTGCCGGCGGCGTCAGACATGTCACTGACCTGCTCGCCGGTCAGCAGCAAACGGAGGTAATCCTTCGGCGACAGCACGCTGGCGATGCGCGCGAACACCTGCGGTTCGTTCTGCTGCAGCCACACAAGCTTCGGCGCCGTGAGCCCGGCCATGGCCAGACTGCCGGTGACGTCGGCGTACTCCGGGAAATCCTCGTTCAGCCGCGACGCCTGAAGCACGGCGCGGGAGTCGTCCCAGAGAATCGCCGGATATAGCACCTGCTCGGCCGCATCCAGCAGAACCGCGCCGTGCATCTGCCCCGACAAACCGATGCAGCCCACCCGCGCCCACGCCTGGGGATTGATTTTCCGCAACTGAGCCAGCGCCGAAACACAGGCCTGCCACCAGTCGGCCGGATTCTGCTCCGACCAGCCCGACTGCCGCCGGCTGACCTCCACGCGCGCACCGGCCTGGGCCAGCACCTCGCCTGCAGCGTCCAGCAGAATGGCCTTGAGTTCGGACGTGCCGAGGTCGATGCCGAGGGAAACAAGCTGATTCATTAAGATTCGGTTCCTGAAAATTCGGTGCCTGAAAGTGCGGTGGCTGTAAATCCGGCGCGTGGCAGCGGACCCTCAAGGGCATCCACACGAATTGCGAATGCGTAACGTCGGCGCCAGTCGCTCCGACAGTCGTTTGCCCTCGGGATTATCGATGCGCTGCAACAGCAACTGCACCGCCCGCGCGCCCAGGGCCTGCACCGGTTGAGCGATCACACTCAGGCGCGGCAGGAAAAAATCCGCCCAGTCGAAATCATCAAAACCCACCAGGGCCATTTGCTCGGGCACGGCGATGTTCGCGTCACGCAAGGCGTGCATGGCGCCGATGGTCATCAGGTTATTTGCCGCCAGAATCGCCGTCGGCGGCGGGTTCAGGCGCAACAGCGCGGAAGTGGCGACCCGTGCCGATTCGCTGTTCGACTCACCGTCAATCAGCAACTGCGAATCCCACGGCAGCCCCGCTTCGGCGAGCGCCTGCCGGTAGCCCTCAATGCGCTCTTCCGTCGTACTGAGGCCGCGATGCCCGGCAATCATGCCGATGCGCCGATGACCGTGGCCGATCAGATGAGTGACCAGTTCGCAGGTGGACAGACGATTCTCGACGCCAACCTGATCGAAACCCTCGACCGCCATCCTGTCCACCAGCACGCTGGGGATCGCGTTGCTGCGCAGATAAGCAAGTGCCGCCTGCTGCGGATCGCTGGACGGCGCAAGCAGAATGCCGTCGACGCGCCGATGGTGCAGCGCCTGAACCACGCGCAATTCCTGGGCGGGATCGTCGTGGGTGTCAACGAACAACATCATGATGCCGTGGCGCGCGCATTCGGTTTCGATGGCGTGCACGGTCTCGCTGAAATAGTGGTTCGACAGCGCCGAGATCGCCACGCCAATGGTGTTGGTGCGCGAACGGGCCAGCGCGCGCGCCAGGGTGTTGGGGATGTAGCCCAAATCCTGAACCGCGCGCTGCACCGCTTCCACCGTCTTGTCGCTGACCTTGCGCGTGCCGTTAAGCACATGGGAAACGGTCGACGTCGATACCCGCGCCCGCTTCGCCACGTCTTCCATTTTGATCACTGCGCCGACTCCTTCAGGCCTGCGTCTCAGTGCTTGCTGGACCAGCCGCTGTAGGAGCCGATGTTGTCGCGGGTGATCAGTTTCGGCGTGAGTTGGGTGACCGCTTCAGCCGGCTTCTTGTCGTTGAGCAGGTCGTTGCCGATGACGACTGCCTGTTGCGCCATGGCCCACGGGTCCTGGCTGGCCGAGGCTTGAATCGAGGTGTCGGCCTTGAGCGCCTGTTCGATGTCCGGCGCACCGTCCACCGACGTGATGATGATGCCGCTGCGTTTCAGCTGCTTGGCCGCCAGGTCACTGCCGATCGCCTGAGGGTCGTTGATCGCAAACAGACCGTCGATTTTCGGGAAGCGCGTCAGGTAACCCTGCATCGCGTTCAGGCCGCCTTCGCGGGAGCCCTTGGCGTCCTGATCGTCGGAGAGAATCTTGATGTCCGGCGCGGCGGCGAAGGCCGATTTGCAGCCGGTGACGCGGTCGGTCACGGCAGCGACTTGCGGACCGTTTTCGATGATCACGTTGCCCTTGCCCGACAGCTTGTCGACGATGAACTGGCAGGCGAGTTTGCCCGCTTCGACGTTGTCGGTCTGCACGGTGGCATCGACGCCGGCGGCGCTGACGTCCACGGCCACGACTTTGATGCCGGCGGCCTGGGCCTTCTTGATCGCCGAAGCAATGGCCTTCGGGTCCACAGCGTTGATCAGGATCAGGTCGACGCCCGAGGCGATGAAGTTGTCGATCTGCGAGAACTGCTTGCTCAGGTCGTAATCGGCGGAGACGGCGGTGACCTTGGCGTTGGGATTGAGCTCCAGGGCCTTGGCTTTGGCGCCGTCGGCCAGGGTGACGAAATACGGATTGCCCAGCGAACCCAGGCTGATGCCGACGGATTTCAGCTCACGGGCTTCGACGCCCTGGGACAGCAACGCGGCCAGGCACAGGGACATGACAGCGGGGAATTTGCGGTTGAAGTTCATGGGTTCTCTCTTGTGATTATTGTTGGAGTCTTCGTTGAAACGCATGCAGCCATACAGCGGTTGATCAGGTTCGTGCACCGGACTGGCGATAGCGATCCAGTGCCACCGCGCCGATGATCACGATGCCCTTGATGATGTATTGCCAGATATCGGAGACGCCCAGCAGCACCAGGCCGTTGGTCAGCACCGCGATGATCAGCGCGCCGATCAGCGTGCCGCCGATGGTGCCGACGCCGCCGGTGAAACTGGTGCCGCCGAGGATCACCGCCGCGATGGCGTCCAGCTCGTAGGACTGGCCCAGCTGCAGGCCGTTGGCGGCAAACAGTCGCGAGGCGCTCATCACCGCGCCGAGCCCGGCCAGTGCGCCAGAGACGGCGTAGACAAACAGCAACACCTTCCACACCTTGATGCCGGACAGGCGCGCCGCTTCGGGGTTGCCCCCCACCGAGTAGATCTGCACGCCCATCACCGTGCGGCGCAGGATGAACCACGACACCACGATGACCGCCACGGCGATGATCACCAGCCACGGCACGCCGAGCACCGAATCGTTGCCGATGAAAGCAAACGGCAGGTCGGGATTGAACACGGTTTTGTCGTCGGCGAGCAGACGCGCCAGACCGCGCATGGCAGTGAGCGCGCCGAGGGTGACGATGAACGGCGGCAGGCGCATGAAGGCAATCAGGCCGCCGTTGACCAGACCCAGCAGCAGCCCGAAACCGACGCCGGCGGCAATGCCGAGCATGCCGAACTGCGGCGACATCGAGGCTTGCAGGGCAACCACCGCCGAAGCCGCGAGAATCGCGCCGACCGAAAGGTCGATGCCCGCCGTCAGAATCACGAAGGTCATGCCGGCCGCCAACACCACGTTGACCGAGGCTTGCTGGGTGATAATCGACAGGTTCTGCCAGCTCATGAAGGTGTCGGTCATCAGCGAGAAGCCGATCAACAACAGAATCAGCACGGGCAGCATGCCAACGGTGCGCATCAGTTCCCGCACCCGTTCACGCTTGCTGATGGCGGCAACGGCGGGCGAGTTTTCCAGGGGCAGACTCATGGCCTGGTTTCCTTTTTATTGTTATCGGAAGATTGCGATTCCTGTAGGAGCGCGCTTGCCCGCGAATGGGGTCTGTCAGTGCCAAATGCGCTGACTGATACAACGCGTTCGCGGGCAAGCGCGCTCCTACACGTTAAGTGTCGCGCCTGAGAGGTGGGTCTAGACATGAGCCACCTGCGCACTCCCCGTTGCCAGATCGATGATCCGCTCCTGAGAGATGTCCTGCCCGGACGCACCGCCCACTTCGGCCACCAGTTCTCCTTCGCGCATGATCAGCACGCGGTCGCAGGTGCCGATGATTTCCGGCAGCTCGCTGGAGATCACCACAATGCCGACGCCGGCCTTGGCCAGTTCGTTGATGATTCGATAGATCTCCGACTTGGAGCCGATGTCCACACCGCGGGTGGGCTCGTCGAGAATCAGCACGTGGGGCTTGACCTCCAGCAGCCGCGCCAGCAGCACCTTCTGCTGATTGCCGCCGGACAGCGCGCCGACATTGACCTTGCCCGAGGCCACGCGGATCGACAGCGAACGAATCGCCTCGATCGCCCGCTTAGCCCCACGTCCCCGATCCAGCACGCCGCCGGCATGGGCGTCGGGCACGCAGGCGCAAACGTTGATGTTGTCGCGCACGCTCATGTCCAGAAACAGGCCCTGGGCCTTGCGATCTTCGGTCAGGTAAACCACCCCTGCACCGATTGCGTCGGTGGGGTTGCGCAGATCGGTGATCGCTTTGCCGGCCACTTCAAGGGTGCCGGAGGTGCGTGAGTCGGCGGCAAAAATCAGTCGCGCCAGTTCCGTGCGCCCTGCTCCGACCAGTCCGGCGATGCCCAGCACTTCGCCAGCGTGCAGGTCAAAACTGCACGGCTTGACGCGCTTGCCGTCGGCCATGTCGCGCACGCGCATGACCACCGCACCGGGGTCGTAGGCGGCGTGTTCTTTCTTGTAGAAACCGGACAGATCGCGGCCAACCATCATCTTCACCAGCGCCTCGGCCGACAGCGCGTCGCGCTCCAGCATGCCGACGTACTCGCCGTCGCGCAGCACCGAGACCCGATCGGACAACTCATAGATTTCGGCCATGCGATGGCTGATGTAAATGATCGCCAGCCCCTGGTCACGCAGCTGTTTGATCAGCGCAAACAGCCGGTCGGTTTCCCGGGACGACAGCGGCGTGGTCGGCTCGTCCATCACCAGGATTTTCGCGTTGGCGTGCAGCGCCCGGGCAATCTCGACCAGTTGCCGCTCGGCAATGGACAGCACGCTGACCTTGGTCGACGGTTTGAAATCGGCACCCAGTCGCACCAGCACGTCAACGCAGCCGGCTTCCATCGCCTTGCGGTCGATGCTCCAGCCACGGCGCAATTCGCGGCCCAGGTAAATGTTTTCGGCGACACTGAGGTTAGGGCACAGGCTCAGTTCCTGATAGATCACCGCAATGCCGCGCGCTTTGGCGGACAACGGGTCGAATGCACTGAGGGCCTGGCCGTCGATGCGGATCTCGCCACCGGCATCGGCCTGGTAAGCGCCGGACAGAATCTTCATCAGCGTCGACTTGCCCGCGCCGTTCTCCCCCATCAGGGCATGAACTTCACCGGCGTAGACCTTGAGGGCGACATTTTTCAGTACGCGCAGGCCGTTGAAGGTCTTGGAAATGGCGGTCATTTCCAGCACGGGCTGAGGAGAGACAGAGAGGACGGCACTCATGGCCGGGCGGCCAATGAAGCAGAAGTGACGAGCGCGGACAGCACACGCGGCAATCGAACAGACGAGCTGATCATGTGGACCTCCGAGGTTTCTTGTTTTTATGCCTGGGCCACCTCTTCGCGGGTGGCACTCGGGAATTGCGTTGAAATATTTCGGAACAGCTGAATCCTAGAACAGCTGAATCGATTCACGCAAGCGCTTGCTTCGGTTTTTATAGTTTGAGCGCTGCGGTGTGAATTTTGACCCCTTCGCGGCTAAAGCCGGTCCCACTAACAGCAGGGGTCCTACAGTGGGACCGGCTTCAGCCGGAAAGAGGCCGGTGAGGTCACCCTTGGTTCTTGATCGTCCCCACGCTCCGCGTGGGGATGCATCCTGTGACGCTCCGCGTCACCTCCCGTTCTGGAATGCGCGTCGTCTGCTGGACGCGGAGCGTCCGGGGCGGCGTTACCACGCAGAGCGTGGGAACGATCGGCACTCGGCGCGCGTGGTGTTTCAGTGGGACCGGCTTCAGCCGGGAAGAGGCCGGAATGATCACCCTCAATTCTGCGGTGCGATGCTGACGCCTTCCCGGCTGAAGCCGGTCCTGCTGTGGGCTGCGGAGGTCAGTCCCATCGGGGTGCAATGGCAAATCATGCACGTCGCTCGTCGAGGTGAGTCGTTTCAGCGTGAATTTGCGGTAGCATTGCTGGCATTTCGATGACGGCCAGAATCAGGAAGCCTTAT
The DNA here is from genome assembly GCF_021728295.1 of Pseudomonas petrae. GTDB lineage: Bacteria > Pseudomonadota > Gammaproteobacteria > Pseudomonadales > Pseudomonadaceae > Aquipseudomonas > Aquipseudomonas petrae. Next base: position 209,908 of record NZ_JAKJXE010000008.1, on the reverse strand, counting down.
GTCCAGAATTTCCCACTCCGCTTTGCGTCGCAAATTCCGTGAGCAGCTGGCTTCGCAGCACTGCGTCGAGACCGCTTCAGTGTTCGATCCCATGTCGGCGCGCATTGCGGCGGATCTGGGGTTTGAGGTCGGTATCCTGGGCGGCTCGGTGGCGTCGCTGCAGGTGCTGGCAGCGCCGGATTTTGCGTTGATTACCCTGAGCGAGTTCGTCGAGCAGGCCACCCGGATCGGTCGTGTCGCGCAGCTGCCTTTCATTGCCGACGCCGACCATGGCTACGGCAACGCCCTGAACGTCATGCGCACGGTGGAGGAACTGGAGCGCGCCGGTGTGGCGGCGCTGACCATCGAAGACACCTTGCTGCCGGCGCAATTCGGGCGCAAATCCACAGACCTGGTCTCCATCGAAGAAGGCATCGGCAAGGTCAAGGCCGCCCTTGAAGCCCGCGTCGATCCGGAACTGACAATCGTGGCCCGGACCAACGCCGGCGTGCTACCGGTCCAGGACATCATCGAACGCACCCTGGCCTACGAAAAGGCCGGCGCCGACGGCATCTGCATCGTCGGCATCAAGGACTTCGAGCACCTGGAGCAGATTTCGGAAAAGCTTACCGTGCCGCTGATGCTGGTGACCTACGGCAACCCGGAACTCAATGACCGCCAGCGCCTGGCCGATCTAGGCGTGCGGGTGGTGGTCGCCGGCCACGCGGCGTACTTCGCCGCGATCAAGGCCACCTACGACAGCCTCCGTGCCCAACGTCAGGTCACCCACAGCACGTCGAACCACAGCGCCACCGAACTGACCCACACCTACACCTTCCCGGAAAGCTATGTGGCCTGGGCCAAGGATTTTATGGACGTGAAGGAGTGAGGCTGCGGCGTGACGCCCTTGGGCGTCGCGCCACGTAAACGCCTGATCAACCCGTTCGATCCGTCGATACCTCGCCGGATCGAGCGGCGTCAAACAGCCTGCCGATTACTTCAGATGGGTCTGAAAAAACGACGTCAGGCGGGCGAAGGGGCTCAGATCCACCCGGTCATACAGGTCCACAACCGTTCGAGGGCTATCACCTTTACTACCCCAGCCGGCGCCAGCACACGGCGGCGTTTCGCGTGGTGCCGGACGCGTTGCGGATCAATCCGCTGGCGTGAAAATACGGGTTAGAAGTCGAAGCTGAACTGGTCCTGGGAACTCAGATCGATAGTCCGCGAGATCACGAACGGCAGGATCGCGTCGGCAATCGGCTGCAGCTGTTTGCTGATGTAATGGTCGTAATCGATGGCCGCCGTCCGCACTTCCAGCGGCTCGGGTCCGGCGACCGTGATCACATAGCTGATCCACCCGCCATTCTGGTACTGCAACGGCCGACCCTGTTGGCGGTTGTACTCATCGGCCAGCCGCGCGGCGCGCACATGGGGCGGCACGTTGCGTTCGTAATCGTCGAGGGCCCGGCGCAGGCGCTTGCGATAGATCAACTGGCTGTCGAGTTCCCCGGCCAGGGTTCGGCCCACGTACTCCCGAATGTATTCCTGAAACGGCTGGCGCTGGAAGATCCGCAGGTACAGCTCCTGCTGGAACGTGCGGGCCAGTGGCGACCAGTCGGTGCGCACCACCTCCAGCCCCTTGTAAACCATTTCGTCTTCGCCATTGGCGCGGGTCACCAATCCCGCATAACGCTTCTTGCTGCCCTCCTCCGCGCCGCGAATGGTCGGCATCAGGAAGCGCTTGAAGTGGGTTTCGAATTGCAGTTCGAGCGCGCTGTCCAGGTCGTACTCGGCCTTCAGATGAGCGCGCCACCAGTCGTTGACCTGCTTGACCAGCGCGCTGCCGATCTGCGCGGCATCGTCCTGCTCGTGGGCTTTTTTCAGCCAGACAAACGTCGAGTCGGTGTCGCCGTAGATCACTTCGTAACCCTGCGCCTCAATCAGCAGCCGCGTCTGGTGCATGATCTCGTGCCCGCGCAGGGTGATCGACGACGCCAGCCGCGTGTCGAAGAAGCGGCAACCACTGGAACCCAGCACGCCGTAGAAGGCGTTCATGATGATTTTCAGCGCCTGGGACAGCGGCGCATTGCGCTCGCGTTTCGCCACTTCACGCCCTTCGGCCACCCGCGAGACAATGGCCGGCAGACAATGCCGCGTCCTGGAAAAACGCGCGCCACGAAAGCCTTCCACCGACTCGCTGTCGTCGGGGTGTTTGAGGCCTTCGATCAAGCCCACCGGGTCAATCAGAAACGTGCGGATGATCGACGGATACAGGCTCTTGTAATCAAGCACCAGCACCGATTCGTACAGCCCGGGACGCGAATCCATGACAAAACCGCCGGGGCTGGCTTCCGGCATGCGCTCGCCCAGGTTCGGCGCGACGAAGCCCTGGCGGTGCATCAGCGGGATGTACAAATGCTCGAACGCGGCCACCGAACCGCCGTTGCGGTCCACCGGCAGGCCGGTCACCGTGGCGCGTTCGAGGAGGAAGGTCAGCAGCTCGGTCTTGGCGAAAATCTGTGTGACCAGCTCGCAGTCCTTGAGGTTGTAACGCGCCAGCGCCGGCTTGTCCTCGGCGAACAGGCGATTGATCTCGTCCATGCGCTGATACGGATTGTCGATGGCCTTGCCTTCGCCCAGCAGCGTCTGCGATACGTTTTCCAGGCTGAACGAGGGAAAGCTCCAGGTCGCCGAACGCAGCGCTTCGATGCCGTCGATGATCAGACGCCCGGCCGCCGCCGCGAAAAAGTGATTGTTGCGCGCGCCATGTTCGCGCCAGGTCATCACTTCCCCGCCGCGACCCAGACGCAGCGGCACATTCAAGCGCCGCGAGTGCTCGTGCAGCACGCGCAAATCGAACTGCACCACGTTCCAGCCGATGATCCCGTCAGGGTCATGGCGGGCCATCCATTCGTTGAGTTTCTCCAGCAGCGCGACGCGGGTGTCGCAGTACTCAAGCTTGAAATTCACCTGGGCGGCATCGCCATTGGCCGGGCCGAGCATGTACACCTGACGCTCGCCGCAGCCGTGCAGGCCGATGCAATACAGCTCGCCGCGTTCGGTGGTTTCGATGTCCAGCGACACCAGTTTGAGGGTCGGCCGGTAACCCGGATCAGGCCTGAGTTGCGCGTCCAGCAACAGGCCGTTGGCGTCCGGCCGCCCGCTGAACTGCACCGGCGCGGTGATGAAACGCTCCATCAGGTAACGCTCGGGCGGGCGGATATCGGCTTCGTAAACGTCGACGCTGGCTTTGCGCAGGTCGCTTTCCAGGTTCATCAACTGGCGATGCTGCCGTGTGTAAAGCCCGAGCACCGGGCGATGGCGGAAATCACACAGTTCCAGTGGCTTGAGCTCAACATGGTGCTCGTTGCGCAACACGGCTTCAGCGCGCTCGCGGTGCTGCTCCGGAATAAACGCGACGGAGGTCTGATACGGCAGGCGCACCTGGCGCGGCCCCTCATCGGTGGCCAGCCAGAATTCCACCTCGGTGCCGGCGTCCGTGTCGCGCCAATGCCGGGTCAGGACGAAGCCCTGCTGTAAATCCACCGCTGCAACCTCGTCGCTTTTTATTTCAGACGAGGATTCTACGGTGAATGCCACAGGAAAGCGCGACGGCTGCGGGAACGATGTGGTTCCCATGGACATCACAACAACTCGACCATCATCTGAGGGATCCAGCATGCACGTTCGACGCACCGCCCTGACCGCTTCCATCCTCGCCACGCTTTTCACCGGTGGCGGCTTTTATGCCTGCAGCGCCTATGCCGCCGATGTCTCCCCCGAGCAGTTATTGAAAAAGGCCGAGGCCGAGCAGAAACCCTATCTGGCCACCGTCAAGCAACTGGTCGACATCGACACCGGGACCGGTCAGGCGCCCGGGCTGAAAATGGTCAGCGCGGTGCTGGTCGAACGGCTCAAGGCCCTGGGCGCAAAGGTGGAAACCACGCCTGCGACGCCCTCGGCGGGCGATAACATCGTCGGCACCCTCAAAGGCACGGGCAGCAAATCCTTTCTGCTGATGATCCACTACGACACCGTGTTCGGCCCCGGCACTGCGGCCAAGCGACCGTTTCGCGTCGACGGCGAGCATGCGTATGGCCCCGGCGTCGCCGATGCCAAAGGTGGCGTGGCCATGGTGCTGCATACCCTGAAGCTGCTGGAAGACGAGAAATTCAAGGACTTCGGTAAGATCACCGTGCTGTTCAATCCCGACGAAGAAACGGGGTCGGCCGGCTCGAAAACCCTCATCGCCGAACTGGCCCGCAAGCACGATTACGTGTTCTCGTTCGAGCCACCGGACAAGGACGCCGTCACGGTCGCGACCAACGGCATTAACGGCGTGTTCGTCGACGTCAAAGGCAAGTCCTCCCACGCCGGCTCCGCCCCGGAAGCCGGGCGCAATGCTGCCATGGAACTGGCCCACCAACTGGTGCAGCTCAAGGACCTGGGCGACGCGGCCAAGGGCACAACGGTCAACTGGACGCTGATCAAAGGCGGCGAGAAGCGCAACATCATCCCCTCCAGCGCCGCCGCCGAAGGCGACATGCGCTACTCCGACCTGAGCGAATCCGACCGTGTGCTGGCCGACGGACAGCGCATCGTGCAGGGGAAAATGATCGACGGCACCGACGTCACCTTCCGCCTCGACAAAGGCCGTCCCCCACTGGCAAAAAACCCCGCGACCGACGACCTCGCCAAAACCGCCCAGGCGATCTACGCCAAAACCGGCCGTACCCTCGAACCCATCGCCATGCGCTTCGGCACCGACGCCGGCTACGCCTACGTCCCCGACAGCCAAAAACCTGCCGTCCTCGAAACCATGGGCGTCGTCGGCGCCGGCCTCCACGCCGACGACGAATACATGGACCTCACCAGCATCGCGCCGAGGCTGTACCTGACGGCGGCGATGATTATGGAATTGTCCGGAAAATAGAACGAGGCTGACGCTCCTCAGGACTTACTGAAAGGCCAGTTTCGGTGGGACGCGGAGCGTCAGAGGCGGCATTACCACGCGGAGCGTGGGAACGATCAAGCGTTGACCGCAAGATTGATGGTGCACACGCCGGCCTCTTCCCGGCTAAAGCCGGTCCCACTAACAGCAGCGCGTGCAGCCAGTGGGACCGCCTTCAGCCGGGAATGGACGCGGAGCGTCCAAGGATGCATACCCACGCAGAGCGTGGGCACGATCAGCAAATGGATTCACGCGGTGTTCTGTAGGACCGGCTTCAGCCGGGAAGCTTTTGATTTTCGCCTTTGATCTTCATTACGCAAAAAGTCCAAACGACACCAATTGCGACTTGGGTGCAGGCCGAACGCAGACGACGCGCAGTGGGCCGAGCCGCATGGATGCGGCGAGAGCGCCGTCAGGACATGGATGTCCGTTCGGCGCGGGCCCACGGAGCGTCGTCGGAGTGAGGGTATTCCGACGAAGGAGGAACCCAACCAGGAGCAGGCACCTTTGGTTACTTGGGGGTGGTGCGACTTTCGACTTTTCCAAGTAACTCGCCGAAGGCGAAACCCGAGGCCGTTAGGCCGACGCCCTTGATCTTGATCTTGGCCTTAAAAACCTGAACCGCGAAGCGCGCCTACGACGCCTGCCACGATCCGGTCCACATCCGCCTCGTCAATCACCAACGGCGGCAACAGCCGAATCGTCTGCCCACGCGTCACATTGATCAACACCCCATATTCCTGCGCCGCCACCAGACACACATCCCGAATCGGCCGCGTCAACTCAATCCCGATCATCAACCCCATCCCCCGCACCTGAACGACATCAGGGTGCCCCGCCAGCGCGGCACGCAACCCCGCCAGCAGCCGCTCACCCTGCACCGCCGCATTGTGCAAAAGCCCCTCCCCCTCAACGATATCCAGCACCGTACAACCGACCCGACACGCCAGCGGATTACCGCCAAACGTACTGCCATGACTGCCTGGCGTGAACAACCGCGCCACCCCCGCCGTCGCCAGACACGCACCAATGGGAATGCCATTGCCCAACGCCTTCGCCAGCGTCATCACATCAGGCACGATCCCCTCATGCTCAAAGGCAAACCAGCGCCCCGTCCGGCCAATGCCGGTCTGGATCTCGTCGAGCATCATCAGCCAGCCGTTGTGAGTGCAATGGACGCGCAACGCCTTCAGATACCCCGGCGGCGGCAACGCCACGCCACCCTCGCCCTGAATCGGCTCGACCAGCACGGCGACGATCCGCTCGCCATACACCCGCGTCGCCCGCTCAACCGCCGCCATGTCGCCGAAGGCCACCTTCACGAACTCCCCCGACATCGGCTGATAACCCAGCCGCGCGGCGCCGTTATCGCTGGCCGACAACGTGCCGAGGGTGCGCCCGTGAAAAGCGTTGTCCATCACCAGCACCAGCGGATGCTCGATGCCCTTGGCCCAACCATACAAACGCGCCAGCTTAAGCGCGGTTTCGTTGGCCTCGGCCCCGGAATTGTTGAAAAACACTTGATCCAGGCCCGACAGCCGGGTCAGACGTTGCGCCAGTTTCTGCTGCCAGTCGATGCGGTAATGGTTGGACGTGTGCAAGAGCAGCCCGGCCTGCTCGCTGATCGCCGCGACAATGTGCGGATGGCTGTGGCCGACGTTGGTCACGGCGACACCCGCGACGGCGTCCAGGTACTGACGGCCGCTGTCATCCCACAGCCGCGCGCCTTCGCCACGAATGAAGCTCAAGGGCATCGTTTTGTAAGTGTTCATCAGGCAGGCGGCGGTCATGTCGGTGGCTCCATCACGGGTAAGTGATGCCAGTATCGTTAGCCCGTTCTGATGTATAAAGACCGCCATCCTTCAGTGACTTTAAAGCAGGGCTTGATAATGGACGTGTTTCTGGCAATGACGGTTTTCGTCAAAGTGGTGGAAGGCGGCAGCATGACCGCGGCCGCGCGCCAGTGCGAAATGTCGACGACCATGGTCGGCAATCACCTGAAAGCCCTGGAGCAGCGCCTCGGCGTGAGCCTGTTGCAGCGCACCACGCGCCGGCAGAACCTGACCGAGTTTGGCCTGGAATACTACCGGCGTTGCGTCGAGGTGCTGGGCTTGGTCAATGACTCCGAGCGCATGGCCGAACAGGCGCAGACCGAGCCCAGCGGCACGTTGCGTGTCACCGCCCCGCCGGCCTTCGGCGCCGAACGCCTGGCGCCGCTGCTCAGCGATTTCGTCCAGCGGTACCCGGAGATCAAGGTCGAGGTGGTGCTCAGCAAACAGACAATGGACCTGATCGAGCACGGTTTCGACGCCGCCATCCGCCTCGGCACTCCGGAGTCATCGGCCTTGATCGCCCGGCCGCTGCAGGACTACACACTGACCATCTGCGCAGCGCCCAATTACCTGAAACGCCGGGGCACGCCAATGACTGCCGATGACCTGCGAGACCACGACTGCCTGGCATTCGCCTACCCGGCAGGCGACGACTGGCGTGCCGCCGACAAACTGTGGCGCCTGACCGGTCCCGACGGCGTGATGGAAGTGCCGGTGTCGGGCTCGATGATCGTCAACAGCACGCCGGCGCTGCGCCAGGCCGTGCTCGCTGGAATGGGCGTGTCGATGCTGCCCGACGTACTGATCAGCGAGGACCTGGCCAGCGGAAAGCTCGTGCCGCTGCTGCAGGATTACCAACCGCCCAGCCGCACGCTGTGGCTGATGTACCCCCAGGACCGCTATCGCCTGCCCAAGGTGCGGCAGTTCGTCGAACACGCGTTGCGCGCCTGGGGCAAATAAGCCATCACGCCACACAGGCCGTTTGCCCGAGAAGCCACAATCAACGGGCCGCACACATCAATGCTCGCGACATCCACGAACTCGGCAACGCGAATTGATAGCAGGCATGTCGGGTATCGACCGACAGAAATAGTGCCCCAGGGCCCTCATCGATACAGTCGTTGCAACACTCAACGACAGGCATCGAGGTTGAAAATGTCACGCGCCATCAAATTTCATCGCTTCGGCAAAGCCGATGTGCTCAGTTGCGAAGAGCAGCCTGACCGGTCCCCCGGTGCACAGGAAGTGCTGGTTCGTGCCGAGGCCATCGGCATCAGCTGGGACGACGTGTTGTGGCGGCAGAACCTGTCGCTGGCGCCTGTGCAGTTGCCGGCGGGGCTGGGCAGCGAAATGGCCGGCGTCGTCGAAGCCGTGGGCGCTGGCGTCACTGACTTGAAGGTGGGCGACAACGTGGCGAGCTTCAAAGCCATGAGTACCAACCAGTATCCGGTGTGTGGCGACCACGTGATGGTGCCGCGCAATGCCCTGACCCGTTACCCGGACGCGCTGACGCCGGTGGAAGCCAGCGTTCACTACACGCCGATGCTGCTGGCCTACTTTGCCTTCGTCGACCTGGCCAACGTGCAACCCGGCCAGACCGTGCTCGTCACCGACGCGACGTACAGCCCCGGAATTGCCTTCGTGCAGCTGGGCAAAGCGTTGGGCCTGCGGGTTATCGCGGCGACGCCCCACGCGCAAGACCGTGAATACCTGCTGGCGAACGGCGCCGATCGGGTGATCGTCACCGACGAGGACGATATCTGCCTGCGCATCGAGTCCCTGACCCACGGCCATGGCATCGAAGCGGTGTTCGACGGACTGGGGGGCATGCAGATGTCGATGCTCGGCGATGTGTTGGCGCCGCGCGGCAGTCTGGTGCTGTACGGCCTGCGCGGCGGCAACAAAACGCCCTTCCCGGCGCAGCAGGCGTTTCGCAAAAACATGCGCTTCCACGTGCATTGCCTGGAAAACTTCACCGGCAAGCCGGAGCTGGGCATCGAGCAAAATGCCCCTGCGTTGCAACGCGCACTGGATGTGATCAACGACCTGACCGCCAAGGGCCTGCTCAAGCCGGACATTCACCGCACCTGGCCGTTCGAGCAGTTCGGCAAGGCCCACAACCACCTCGACGAGCACCCGGTGCGCGGTCGCGTGGTGCTCAAAGTCAAATGAGCGGCATGCAGGTGAACCCCGCGCCGGACATGGTCGTCCGGCGCGCGACCCCAGAATCAATCAACGCCAGAGCCCGACCAGCGCACTCACATCGTGCAACAGTCGGGAAACGCTCTCGGGGTTGACGCGCTTGGGACGATGGCCAAACTCCAGCAAAGGACTTTTCGAGCGAATGACCGCTCACGCCGCTCCGCCCTCGGAGCTTCATGACACGTCAAGGAATGACTGTATGCCCCTCAACGCAGCCGCTTCACCCCGTCCGCCCCATCTCGACTGGATGGCGCAGATCCCCGAACTCGCCCAGTTGCGCATCGACCAACTCATCCTCCCCGGCGCGCACAATGCCGGCAGCGACAAGCTCTCCCCCAACTCCGGTATTCCGCAAGAAAAGGCCCAGGACGTCGCGCCCCTGGAGCAATTGCGCCAGGGAGTGCGGGCGCTGGATTTGCGCGTGGCGTTTTATTCAAAGTATGAAAAGGGTGACCCCCGGCGATTCCAGCTGTTTCACCTGACCTCATCAGGGCGCACGGTCGCCGGGGACATTCTGGCGTGCGTCGACGCGTTCTATCAGGAGCTTGAGCACAGCGGCTCGCCCGTCCGGGAAATGGTCATCCTGGACTTCCACCGGTTCAAGGATTTCACCGAGATCACCCATCGGGAGTTTCAGAACCTGCTGACGAAAAGCCTCGGCTCCAGAGCCGTGCCTCGGCAGCTGAGCAAGCTGACGCTGGAAGATATCTGGCGGGATCATCCGGGCAAGAATGTCGTGCTCGCCTACAATCACAGCTCGGGTGACGATCTTCTGTGGCACGGGGTCAAGCAGCGCTGGCCAGGGGAGAACCTGTTCAACACCAACACCCTGAAGGCGTTCGTCAATGAGGTTGCGGTGGAATACAAACCGGCGTTCAGCCTGACCGCCATCCAGTGCGCCAAGTATTCACTGCCACTGCACGCGCCCAGCGACTTGAGCCTGAAGATCGATCAGTGGTTTGCGTCGACGGATGAAAACAGCTTCATCCAGAATTTCTACATCATCAACACCGACTGGACCCTGCGCAGCGCGCTGGTCGCGCACTGCCGTCACGCGAACGCTGTGCGTGCGCGTTTCCACCTGCGCCATCCCGATCTGCCGCTGCAACCCAGGCGGCGAACGGCCAGCAACGGGTGATCAGCAACGGGTGATCAGACCCTGTCGGGCGACGCGGATCAACTGGTGAATCACCGCCTCCGCGCGCTCGACCGTGGGCGCCTGAATCACCGCCAGATCAAACTGGTCGCTGCTGAAGCGCTCAAGGGCATCGTTGGTTTCGATGAACTGAATGAGAAAGGCATGCGGGCCGCCCTGGCGACGCGGCCAGCCGTCGAGGTAACGCAGCAGCGTCGGCTGGTGGGCGCCGCCCAGAAGGATTTGTGGATTACGACGATTGAACTGGCTGGCGATGGGGGCCAGACGAACGAGGGGACGCGGGTGGGAATGACGGCTCATAGTGTCGTTTTCTCTGCCTCATTGATCCGCTGGGCAGCGGTGAGAGGCAACACCGAACCAGCGCTTTAGCGGAATTTCGATGACGAATGACCGTCACCAGGCGCCCCGCAAGTAGCTGTTTAAATCGGCGCATGAACGGCATCCTAGAGAAGCGGCGTGGGCATTGTCAATCGGCGGATCCTGTCGTGTGTTTGTTGAACTGCACGCAAAAAAAATCCCGGCGTCCAGAGAGACCGGGGTTTTTGTTTGCTACGAGTGTGGCTGCGATGAATTTGACCGCGACAATCAGCGGCGTGCGATCAACCGGTCGAGGGACAGGCGACCGGAGCCTTCGAACAGTACCGCCACCGCACCGGCGATCAGCGCCAGGCCGAACTCATAACCGTTGTTGGCCATGAACAAACCGTTGTGGATGTGCACCGAAAGAATCGCCACCACCAGCATCACGATCACCACCAACGCCGCAGGCCGTGCCAGCAAGCCAAGGAACAGCGCCAGGCCGCCGAAGAATTCGGCGCTCCCCGACATCAACGCCATCAGGTAGCCAGGGTTCAGGCCCAGGCTTGCCATGTACTGGCCGGTGCCTTCGAGGCCATAACCGCCGAACAGGCCGAACAGCTTCTGGCTGCCGTGGGCCATGAGAATGATGCCGATGAGAATCCGCAGGCTGGTGATGCCGAAACCGGCGTGGGTAGTGAAGATCGATTTGAGTTGAGCATTCATGGCGGTTGATTCCGTTTGAGTTGAGAATGGCGCCATCTTAATCGATTCTATAAATATGAAAATCGCAAAAAACGCGTTATTCATATCTATTTTTTAGATGCCTTACTGGCTTTTCGGCTCAGCGCACCTCCGGACGTTCCAGTGAACTGCGGGCCTGATCAAACGCCAGATAGTATTTGTTGACGCTATTCACGTAGCTCACGACATTCTTGCCGCCCTGTTCCATCGCCACGCGCTCGACCTGAAAAAACCACTGGTTCGGGTTGAGCCCCTGGCGCTTCGCTTCCGCGCGCATGGCCTGCACGCGTTCCGGGCCGAGGTTGTAGGCGGCCAGGGTAAAAGCCATGCGCTCGCGCTCGTTGATTTTCGGGCTGGCGAAAAACTTGCGCCGCAGCAGCGCCATGTATTTGCTCGCTGCCTGCACGTTACCGTCGAGGTCGTGAATGTTGTCGACGCCGACGCGCTGGGCGGCCGACGGCGTGATCTGCAGCAGCCCTGTGGCGCCGCTGCCACCCTTGGCGACCGGGTTCAGCGCCGACTCCTTGAAAGCGACGGCGGCGAGGTCAAGCCAGTCCATCTTCTGTTTGTCGGCATGCAGTTGCAGCGTGGGGCGAAGTTTTTCCAGGCGTTGACGGTCTTCGCGGGCCAGCGGATTGTGGATCTGGTAGCGGTCCTTGTAGGCGGCCTGGAAGGCGGCGTCCTGATTGCGCGGCGGTTCGTAGGTTTGCAGGAAACGGTCAACGGCGCCGCGCAACACCACGGCGTCCTTGCGCACGAACCAGTTCATGTCCCCCGGATCGCTCAAGGCAGCAGCGCGGTCGATCCGCAGTTTCGGCATCACTTTGGCCCAGCGCTCGGCGATGGGTTGCTCGACCACGGTCAGGTGATAAACCCCGGCCTGCACCATTTCCAGCACGTCCTCCACCGCCAGGCTCGGATCAACCCATTCGATCTTCACCGGCGGCAGCTTGCGCAGCGCCAGTTTCTGGTTGAGCTGAAGGATGGCTTCATCGGCGGCGCTGCCGCTGGTCAGCATCAGTGTGCGGCCCGAGAGCTGCTCGGGATGCTTGAGCCCGCGCTCACCTTTGACGCCCACGACCACCAGCGGCACCTGGGCGACCACCGGTTCAGAAGCATCAACATAGTGCGCGGCGCTGGCATCCAGCAGTTCGCCCGGCGCAACCATGTCGCCTTCGCCCCGTTGCAGCGCGGCGAGCAGTTGGTCCTTGGCTTTGGGAATGAGTTTGAGGGAGATTTTCTGACCGTCGCGGGCGTGGCTGTTGAGGTAGGTTTCGAACGCCTGCAAGCGACGGCATTCGACGCCAACGGGCTCACCCTGAACTTCGGCAGAGCTGTTGCGGCTCTGATTGACCAGCACCCGCAAGACTTTGCCGCTGCGGATCGCCGGCAGGTCGCGCACCTGACTCTTTTTGATCACCACCGGCGGGCCGGCGGGGCGCGGCGACGCTAGGCTGGGCACGGCCATGACGCACATCAGGGAAAACAGGGACGCTCGGATCATTGACGCTCCGATGAAAGGCCGAAAAAAACGGGCTTGAAGTCTGTGTCGCGCAGCTGACCGGCTCGCCGCGTGCATCGCGGCGTGCGTCAACAAAGGCGGGATCACAGGGTTCGGGTATTCCAAGCAGTTGAGCCTGCTTGTTTTTTATCGCTTCAATCGCTCTGGTATTCTTCTCGGCCTCTGGCCTGAGGTAGCACCATGCAACTAATAGACATTGGCGTCAACTTGACCAACCCCAGCTTCGCCGCCCGCGAACGCGAGGTGGTGGAGCGCGCGTTCGCCGCCGGCGTCGGTCAGTTGATCCTCACTGGCACCGACGTCGAGGGCAGCGAACAAGCCCTTGTGTTGTCGCGCCAGCTCGATGAAAGCGCCGAGCGGTTGTTCAGCACCGCCGGCATTCATCCGCACTCGGCAAGCGCGTGGACGGGCGAAACCGAAAGCCAGCTCAGGGCCCTGTTGCGTGAAAAGACCGTCTGCGCCGTGGGTGAATGCGGGCTGGATTTCAATCGCGACTTCTCCCCTCGCCCGCAGCAGGAAAAGGTCCTGGAAGCGCATCTGGCACTGGCCGTGGAGCTGCAACTGCCGGTGTTTCTGCATGAGCGCGATGCCGACGAGCGCCTGCTCGCCATTTTGCGGGACTACCGCGACCAGCTCCCGGCGGCGGTGGTGCATTGCTTCACCGGGGAAAAGCGCGCGCTGTTCAACTATCTGGACCTGGACTTGCACATCGGCATCACCGGCTGGATCTGCGACGAACGCCGGGGCACGCACCTGCACCCGCTGGTCCGCGAAATTCCGCGCGGCCGTTTGATGCTGGAAAGCGACGCGCCGTACCTGCTGCCCCGCACCTTGCGGCCCAAACCAAAGAACGGCCGCAACGAACCGGCCTATTTGCCCGAGGTCCTGCGAGAAGTGGCGCTGCACCGAGGCGAGAGCCCGGCGGATGTCGCGGCCCACACCACCGATTGCGCGCGGACGTTCTTTTCGTTGCCGGTGGTTGCGGGGTTCGCTCAACAGTCGTAAAACCGCCGCTTGGCAAAGATTTCCCGGCCGCACAGATTCCAATTGTAGGAGCGCGCTTGCCCGCGAACGCAGTGGGTCAGCTGACATCTTCGTGACTGACCCACCGCGTTCGCGGGCAAGCGCGCTCCGATAAAAGCGGTGGGAGCCAGTGCATCTGCCTTCTATCAGGCTGATAGCAATCCTCGATTCGCCGAACTGAACCTCCGGGCCTATTCTCATCTTTATCGAAAACACTTCTTGTTCACGTTTCACCGAGGTACGCGTCATGCCCAAGTTCATTACGGATCTTCACATCGGCGAATTCTTCAACCCATCGCGCAAGGAAGGCCTGCCGTCAAATGTCGTGCTGTCGTCCCTGGCATTCCCGCTGTCCATCGTCTCCGGCTTGCTTCTGCTGGACGGCGCGTTGAACTGCAGCCTGACGTCCGCCGCCATCGGCGTGCTGGGTCTGGTCGCGGCGCAAGCCATCAAAGCCCGAGGCCAATAAGGCCTCAGGCGTTTGGCACATTCAAAAATGCGTCACGTGAGTACGTTGTCAACAGACTCGCGGCATTCACTTCTGATCAGCCGAAGACAGTCACTGTCTGGCGACTGATCGCCACCAACTCCCCTTTCGGCGTCCACAACGCCGCTGCGGTATGACCGTAGCCATCGCGGGCATGCTCGATCACCGCTCGGTACTGCGTCCAGTCATGGGTGTTCATCGCGGGCAACGGCTGCACAAATTCAATCGTCCAGGTCAATGAGCTTCCCGGTGCCGGCTTGTTCAGATGGGGCAGCACGGCGGGCGGCCAAGTGTCGACCAGTGCCAGCAGATGCGCTTCGGTCAACGGCTCCTCTTCCACGTCCCGCAAGCGGGCATAGCCGCCAATCGCCGGGGACGGCGTGTTGGAAAACGGCAGGCCGCCTAGCGCCCAACGCAGGTCGATGAAGCGCAGGTATTCCGGCATCACACCCGAGATAAACGGAAACGGCTGAATCTGGTCGACCGGCTTGAACACCGGAGCAGGCTCGGCGTGCACCGAAATCATCGACTCACGAGCGGCGCCGAAACTGCCCTGAATCAGGGTCATGACCTCGCCGTTCTGCATCGCCCGGCCCAGGACCTGACTGACCGCTTTGCCCTCGCGCAGGATTTCCACTTCAAAGGAAATCGGCGTATCGATGGCCGGCGGGGCCACGAAACAGATCGCCAGCGACCGAACCGGCCGCTCAGTCGAGACCTTCGCGCGCATCGCTTCATACATCAGCGCAGCCATCAGCCCGCCGAAGCAGGCCCGCCCCTGAGCCCATGAGGCGGGGATGCTGACGGATTCGGTACGGGTACGGACGGCGTCAAGCAGCTCGGAGAATTTCATGCGCATTCCAGGGTGGCAGGCGGTATTGGCGGATGTTAGCGGGGCAACCTCCGCAGGACAGGGTTTATAACCGCCAATCCTGCGGACCAGACTGCCTAAGCACTCCCGAATCGCGCTTAGCGTGGAGAATGTTTGCCGAAGCACGCCTGGTACAACCGCTCCAATACTTTGTCGGACTTTTGCTCGGCGCGATGGATGCCCAATTCCCACCCGGCCATGCACGGCGCCAGATCCGCCTGATGCCGCGCCTGTTCCAGCCATTGCAGATGATCATGCCAATCGCCCAGCGCACCTTGCGCCGCCTTGAGTCGGCGCTCCATGTTCTTGGGCTGATGACTGAGTTCCGGGTAGGCCTCGCCAGCGTAGCGCACGCGCTTGATCAACAGGCGCAAACGATGGCGGTCGTGGGCAGGGTCGCCCATGGCTTCGCGCAGTTGCTTCCATTGTTTGTCCAGACGCTTTTCGATGCGCTGCCGCAGCTTGTCCAGCAGGCCGTGGCGCTCCTGGGTGCGCAGCAGGCCCGGCAATTGATCGAGTACGCCAAACAGCCGATTGAGCTCTGGAGAGCTGGCCACTTTGGGGCACGCTGTTTTAAGGTATTGATCGCGCTTGGCCGCCGCCTGGGGCAGCCCCTGTTCTTCGAGAAACGCCGCCAGCACCTGCATGTCGCGCAAAGGCGTGGTCAGCGCACCGACCTCCTTGGCCGCCGCTTCCACCTGATCCAGCCCCGGCAAGCCGCGCATCGGGCGCAAGACACTGCGCAGGCGGCGGACGTTGGTCCGCAGATCGTGCAGCGCTTCGCTGTCGGTGGAGACTTCCAGCCGCGCGTGGCAGGCAAGCAGTTTGATGTTAAGGCCGATAATCTCGGCGACCAGGTGATCGACCATCGCTGACATGAAACACTCCTTGATTGAAGATTAATGTCTGATGATTTACGGCCGCTTGCCCCTTACAGCGGACAAACGCCACGGCAGGCTGCGGCGCAGAAATTTCAGACGCTGACGCAGCGCCCCGACGGAGCCGTCTGCCCCGGCATAGCGCTGGGCCTCGAACTCGCGGACAAAATCACTGATCGCTCCGGCGTGCGCCGGCAGTTGCTCGGCAGCACGTTGCGCAAAGGCCTGGGCGCCTTCACCTGGCTGACGTTTAAGACCCTGCCGGGCGAGCAGACGTTCGAAATGGTTGAACAGGCGCAGCTGCGAATCGCTTTCACGACGCCACGGCTTAAACAACCACAGCGCCAGCAAACCCAGGATAACCGCCGCGCCGCCGGCAAACACCGGCGCCTGGAACCCGGAAAACCAGCGTCCCAGGACCTGCAGTTGCTGCTGACCCTGATAGCCCAGGACCCACCGCTGCCAGCCGTAATTGAGGTTGTCCCAGCTCATGCGAATCGAATTGACCCAGGCCAGGTGCCGATAGCGCAGGGCTGACATCGGCGAATCGCTGAGAAATTCTTCGTCCGCCGCCAGCGCCTGCTCAAGCCCCTGCTCGACCCGCGCGGGCGCCACCGCTGCGGTGGGATCAACGCTGCGCCAGCCCACGTTCGGTTGCCAGTACTCGACCCAGGCGTGGGCATCGAACTGGCGCACGGTCAGGTAGTGGCCGTCCGGGTTCAGCTCGCCGCCCTGATAACCGGCCACCACCCGAGCCGGCACGCCAGCCGCGCGCAGCGCAAAGGTCATGGCCCCGGCGTAGTGGGCGCAGAAACCGGCGCGGCTGCCGAACAGAAAATCATCGATGCTGTTGGCGCCCAGCGCCGGGGGCTTGAGGGTGTAGCGAAACGGCTGCGAGGTGAAATACGACAGCAGCGCGTCCACTACAGCGTCGGTGCCGGGGTGGCGCCGATGCAGGCCCGCCGCCCATTCGCGCACCTGAGGATTGCCTTTGGCGGGCAGTTGCAGGGCCTGCAACCGTGCGCCGTCGCTGAGCACGGTTTCCCGCACCGCGTCGGGCCAGGATTCGACGTTGTAGAGCATCGATTGCTCGACCGGTCGCCGCCGCTGCCAGCGGAAATCGCTCATCTGGCGGACGCCGGCCAGATCGGTCTGGCCTACATCAAGGGTCATCAGCCACGGTTTGCCGGTCGGCTCCAGCACCACGCTGTAACTGACCCGCTCGCCTTCCCGGCGCCACTGCGGCGCGTCGGGCACTTGCGCCCGCGAGGACTGCGACCAGCGCCTGCCGTCGAATTGCTCCAGGGTCAGCGCGCGCCAGTACAGCTGATTGCGCGGCGGAAGCGGACCGTCAAAACTCGCGCGAAACACCAGCTCGGCGGACTTGCTCAGCTCGGCGATGTCCCCCGGCGCCATGCTGTCGGACAGCCCGGTCAGCGCCTTGTTGCTCGGTTGCGGCAACGACCACAGCGGCTCGAGGCGCGGGAAAAACAGGAACAGCAGAATCATCAGCGGCACGGCCTGCAACAGCAGCTTGGCCGACAGCCTCAGCGTGGCGACGGGCTTGCTGGAAATGCCGGACTGCTGCAAGCCGATCAGCGCGGCCAGCAGCGTGGTGATCGGCAGCAGGGTAAACACGCCCCAGAGCAGCGAGTCTTCGAACAGGTAACCGACCGCGATGCAGAAGAAGCCGAGAAAGATCAGCACCAGCGCGTCGCGGCGGTTTTGCATTTCCAGCATCTTCAGAATGAACGCCGCGATCAGCAGCGCTGCACCGGCGTCCAGGCCGATCAGGCTGCCCCGTGCCAGATAGATGCCCCCGGCGGTGCCGACCAGCAGTCCCGACTTGATCCAGGTGCCGGGCATGCGCACGCGCATACGGAAGATCTGGATGCGCCAGAACGAACACACCAGCCACAGCACGATCAAGGCCACCGGCACGTGCAAGGCGAACGGCACGATCACCAGCGCCTGGGCGATCAGCAACCAGTTGAGGCTGACCCGCGGAATGGGTTTGGCCAGGCTTGAGGACGTCATTGCCAACCCCCGTTCATGCCCGCACCCCATATAGCGCCAACTGGCGCAAACAGGCTTCGCGGTGGGTGTCGCCGCTGTCCACGGCCGAGACAAAACCGGGCAGCCGCAGCGCGAAGGGTTGCTGACGCTGGGACAATTCCAGCACCCAGTAACACAGGCGCGACAGCCGCTCTTCGATGTCCCCGCCCAAGGCCATGAAGTCCAGACATAAGTCGTGACCGCTGAGGTCGCTGAACTCCTTGACCATCAACCCCTGACCTCGTGACCAGGCTTTCCAGTGCATGCGCCGCATTGAATCGCCCGGCTGCCACAGGCGCAGGCCCTGATAATCATCGACGCCCGGTCCCGTCGTCGCGTGGCCGTCGTCCTCGGCATGGGGTTGCACGCCTTGCAGCAGCGGCATCGTTCCGGCCACCGGCTTCGGGTAGATCAGCACGGTCTGTTCCAGGTCCAGCCAACTCCAGGCGCGAAAAATTCCCAGCGGAAACACGCTCTCCACGCGCAAACGCGGGGCCCGCATCCAGCCGCGCTTGAGCGCTGGCAGCGTCAGTCCGACCTCCACCAGACGCTCGGCCTCGACGTCGGTCTGCTCCAGTTGTTCGCTGTCCCAACCCAGGGCAATCGCCTGATGGCCATGGCCGGTGCTTTCCAGACGCAAGCGCAGTTGCACCGGTTCGCCGACGAACACCGAACGCGCATGGCCGCCGCTGAGGATCAGCCCGCTGATGTTGCGGTAGGTGTGCAGAATGGCAAGCACGCCCACCGACAGCATGAGGAATGTCAGGCCGTAGGCGAGACTGTTCTGGTAGTTGATCGAGACCAGCAGCAGTAAAAACAGAATGAGCGCGTACGTGCCGCCGACCCGGGTCGGCAGGATGAAGATTCGACGGTGATCCAGCTCGACCCGCGTCGCCGGAGGGATTCGGCGTCCCAACCAGCGCTGCCAGGCCGGTTTGAAGCGTTCGATCACAGCACCGGCACCTCGCGCAGTAGCCACTGGACCAGCGCGCCGCCGCCATGCCCGGTCGGGTCGGTGCGCTCGCGCAGGCGGTGGCTGATGACCGCGGGCAAGATTGCCTGCACGTCTTCGGGAATCACGTAATCGCGCCCGGCGAGCAACGCCCAGGCCCGCGCCGCCGAGAGGATCGCCAAGCTCGCGCGGGGCGACAGGCCGTAGGCGAATTGCGGCTGGCTGCGTGTGGCATCGACCAGCCGCAGCACGTAATCGACCAGGGCGTCGCTGGCTCGCACCTGCCGAGCCTGCTGCTGAAGCAACGCGAGTTCGGCGTGGTCCAGCAATGGCTCGATGCGCGGCAGCAGATCGCGACGGGACTCACCCAGCAGCAGTGCTTTCTCCGCCGAACGCGCGGGGTAGCCCAGCGAAAGCCGCATGAGAAAGCGGTCCAGCTGCGATTCCGGCAGGGCGAAGGTGCCGCCCTGGCTGAACGGGTTCTGGGTGGCGATGACGAAAAACGGATCGGGCAGCAAACGGGTGGCGCCCTCGATGGTGACCTGGCCCTCTTCCATGGCTTCGAGCAGCGCGCTCTGGCTCTTGGGTGTGGCGCGGTTGATTTCGTCGGCCAGCACCAGCTCGGCGAAGATCGGCCCGGGATGGAAGGTGAATTGCCCGGTGTCGCGATCAAAAACGGATGTGCCGAGGATGTCGCCCGGCAGCAGATCGGAGGTGAATTGAATGCGCTGAAAGCTCAGGCCGAGCACCCGTGCGAGGGTGTGACTGAGGGTGGTTTTGCCCATGCCGGGCAAGTCTTCGATCAACAGATGCCCGCCGCCCAGCAGGCAGGTCAGCGCCAGGCGAACCTGCGGTTCCTTGCCCAGCACCACTTCATTGATTGCGTTAAGACACGCATCCAGTTTTCTGCCCATCGGAAGGCCTCCCCAGGCGACTGCTCATGGCTGATAGGACTGCAGACGATGCCAGCCGTGCAGCCACTGTAAGGTCAGCGTAGGCCTTTTCGCCAGAGCGAGTGTGGGGAATTGAGGCGCGTGCCAGGATCAGCTTGGGGATGAGGAAGGGACGGCGCGGTGTCAGTCACCGCGCAGGTAAAGCAGATCAACGACCCGCGCGGGATTCGCGGATGTAGAAACGGGCTTTCTCGGCTTTCTCGGAGCAACCCTCGAACGCTTCGAACTGCTGCTGGGTCTTGGCGCCGGTCAGCAGCGACAAGGCCTTGGAGTAGCTGACCGTGCCGGCGAAACCTTCGGCCTTGGCCAGATCGAGCTCGTGCCAGGCCGCGTCAAGGTTGGTGGCGCAGCTGTCGCGGTAGGCCGTTTTGCCGGCGCAACCGGTGAGAACCAACGCCAACAAGGGCAGGCAGATCCAGGCTTTCATGGGTGTTACCTCAACTAAGGAAATCGACGATGCGGCTTTGACGGTGCGGCGATGCAAAAGTGCCACACCTGGGCGATGCACCATACCCGTTTCGCGCTGTTGGCGTTACGCTGGTGTGTGATGAATCGGCCGCCTGGCGCGCCGCCCGAACGCTGACAGTGGGAAACCGCACATGAATAAACGCATCGCGCTGGTCCTGGGCTCCGGGGGCGCACGGGGTTATGCGCACATCGGCGTCATCGAAGAGCTCGAACATCGCGGCTACGACATCGCCTGCATCGCCGGCTGTTCCATGGGCGCGGTGATCGGCGGGATCTACGCGGCCGGCAAGCTGCCCGAGTACAAGGCGTGGATTGAAAGCCTGGATTACCTGGACGTGTTGCGGCTGGTGGACGTGAGTTTCCGGCTGGGGGCGATTCGCGGTGAAAAAGTGTTCGGCAAGATTCGCGAAATCGTCGGCGAAATCAACATCGAGGACCTGCCGATCCCCTACACCGCCGTGGCCACGGACCTGACCAACCAGCAGGAGATCTGGTTTCAGGAGGGCAATCTGCATTCGGCGATGCGCGCCTCGGCGGCGATCCCCAGCCTGTTCACCCCGGTGGTTCAGGGCAATCGAACGCTGGTCGATGGCGGATTGCTGAACCCGTTGCCGATTGTGCCGGTGGTGTCGAGCCATTGCGATTTGATCGTCGCGGTCAATCTCAACTCCACGACCCAGAAGCATTACCAGTTGCCGGTGATCGAGCGTCCGCCTGCGGTGAAGAAGCGTTTCGACGGCTTGATGAGTTCCATTGGCTCGCACCTGCCGTTTCGCCGCAAGCTGGACCTGACCGGCGAAGACGGTTTGCGTCTGGCGCAGGAAAGGCTTAAACCCAGCGCCGCCATGCTGACGGGCAATCCGTGGTTGATGGCTGACATCGAATCCGCCGACCCCCAGGGCCAGCAACCCTCTGCCGCGCCCACCCAGCCCGGCGCACCGAGATCGGCCAGCGGCTCGATCATCATCGACAACGTCGGCCCGGCTTCGCTGCTGGATCTGATCAACCAGAGCTTCGAGGTGATGCAGACGTCCCTGGCGCAATACAAAATCGCCGGCTACCCGCCCGACATTCTGATCAACGTGCCGAAACGCGTGTGCCGGTTCTTCGAATTCTACAAAGCGCCTGAGCTGATCGCGCTGGGGCGGGAGATCGCCAGGGAAACGCTGGATCGGTATGAGCAGGATCATTGAAGGTGTTACACATGACGCTTTCCCGGCTAAAGCCGGTCCCACAGTCGAGATCAACGCCAGTCCCGATGGAGGCATGCGATGCTTTAGTGGGACCGGCTTCAGCCGGGAAGAGGCCCGCATCACCACCATCAATCATGCGGTGTGACCACCGACGCCTTCCCGGCTAAAGCCGGTCCCACTGTCGAGGTCACCGCCAATCGCAGACTGGACGCAATACCTGAGTAGGACCGGCTTCAGCCGGGAAGAGGCCCGCATGACCACCATCAAGCACGCGGTGTGACCACCGACGCCTTCCCGGCTAAAGCCGGTCCCACTGTCGAGGTCACCGCCAGTCCCGATGGATGCACGCGATGCTTTAGTGGGACCGGCTTCAGCCGGGAAGAGGCCCGTGTGGCCGCCATCAATTAGGCGGTGTGACATCTGACGCTTTCCCGGCTAAAGCCGGTCCTACAGTCGAGGTCACAGCCGGTCCTATGGATGTACCCGGGTAGTGGAGGGAGCACGATCCATCACGCATTCACCAACCGATACCCGACCCCCGCTTCGGTGACGATGTACTGCGGCGCGGCGGGGTCGTCGCCCAGTTTCTGGCGCAGGTGGCCGACCACGATGCGCAGGTAATGGGTGTCTTCAACGTGTGTCGGGCCCCAGATGTCCTTGAGCAGTTGCTGTTGAGTGATGACCCGCCCGGGATGCCGCGCCAGTTGCGCCAGCACCGCGTATTCCTTGCGGGTCAGGGCGACTTCGACATCGCCCAGCGCCACCCGGCGGTAGGCCAGATCGATGTTCAGCGGGCCAATGACCACCGCCGATTCCACCTGACTGCTCTCCGGCGCCTGGCGCAACAGTGAACGAATCCTCGCCAGAAATTCCTGAATGCCGAACGGCTTGGTCACGTAATCGTTGGCGCCGGCGTCCAGCGCGCGAACCTTCTCGCCCTCGCTGGCACGCACCGAGAGCACCAGCACCGGCACCGTCGACCACTCGCGAAACTGACTGAGCACGTCCTGCCCGTCCATGTCCGGCAGGCCCAGGTCGAGCACCAGCAGGTCGGGTTTATTCAGCGCGGCCTGAGTCAAACCATCGCTGCCAGTTCCCGCTTCCAGCACTTTGTAGCCTTGTGATGCGAGGCTGATGCGCAGGAACTTGCGGATCTGCGGCTCGTCATCGATCACCAGAATGGTTGCCGTCTGGCTCATGGGTGTCCTGTTATGTATGAAAGGTCGGTAGCAAACGGACATTAGCGTAGCGCAAAGCGGGTTCAGACCGCCGGGTCCATTTCAGCCTCGGGCTGCGCCTGCAGCGGCAAGTGCAGGCTAATGCAGGTCCCGCGACCGTCGATGCCATCGTCCACGCTGATCCGCCCGCCATGGGCGCCGACCATACCCTGACAGATCGCCAGCCCCAACCCCGTCCCCTGCCCGCCTCGGTCGCCCCGCGCTGCGGTGTAGAACATGTCGAAAATCTTCGCCCGTTCGTTCTCGGGTATCCCCGGCCCCTCATCGCTGACGGCGAATACGATCTCTTCGTTCTGCACACTGACCGCCATCTGCAGACGGCCATTGACCGGCGAGAAGCGCGCGGCGTTTTCGATCACGTTGATCAGCGCCTGCTCGATCAGCGCGGCGTGGACATACAGCAGCGGCAGTTCAGCGGGCAATTGCGTCATGACCTGCAGCGGTGCGAGCACTGCGCGGAGGCGATTGAGCGCGCTGCCGACGATGTCACCCGGCGAGACCCAGTCCCGCGCCAGCTTCAGCGCACCGTGGCCAAGACGCGTCATGTCCAGCAGGTTCTGAATGTAGCGATCCAAACGCTCAGCCTCGTCGCGGGTGCCTTCGAGCAACTCGCGACGGTCTTCCAGCGGAATTGCCTCGCCCAGCGCCAGCAGGCTGTCGATGCTGCCGCGCATGGCGGTCAGCGGCGTGCGCAGGTCGTGGGACACCGAGGCCAGCAAGGCGCTGCGCAGCTGTTCGGTCTCGCCATGCAAACGCGCGGCTTCCAGGTCCTCGGCCAGCCGCGCCCGCGCCAGGGCCTGACCCAGCGGCTGACTCAGCGCCGTGAGCAAACGTCGACGCTGAGGGCTGAAAGTCTGGCCCTGTTTGGCACGAATGCCGAGCAGCGCCAGCGGCGCATCGTCCACCCACAACGGCAGCCACCACCAATTTCCCGACGGCAGCGTACCGGTACCCTTGCCGGCGGGTTGCCCGTGCTGCCAGGCCCAGTCCGCCGCCGCGCGCTCGAACTCGGAAAACTCCAGCGGCCCGCCCACTTCGACCTTCCAGCCCTGCTCGCGATCGTTGTCCAGCACGCACAGCTGCAACTCGCTCCAACCGGCCAGGTGATGATCGGCCGCACTGAGCACCGCCTGGCGATCGGTGGCGGCGGTCAGACGGCGGGACAGGTCGAGCAGTTCACTGGTCTCTTCCTGAGTGTCGCGCAGAGCCTGCAACTGGCGGCGCTGGCGCGCGGCGAGGTTGCCGGTCAGCGCGGCCATCAACAGAAAGAACAGCAGCGTCAGCACGTCTTCTTCGCGCTGGATGCTCAGGGAAAAATTCGGCGGAATGAACAGAAAGTCATAGGCCAGAAACGACAGCACCGAACAGACCATCGCCGGGCCGACGCTGCTGCGCACGGCCACCAGCAACACGGCGGCGAGAAAGACGAGGGAGATATTCGGCAGCGCCAACCAGCTGGACACCGCCCAGGCCAGTGCGCTGGCGCCGACCGTGGCGAACAGCGCCAGGGCGTAATCAAAC
Source organism: Pseudomonas petrae (assembly GCF_021728295.1). Lineage (GTDB taxonomy): Bacteria > Pseudomonadota > Gammaproteobacteria > Pseudomonadales > Pseudomonadaceae > Aquipseudomonas > Aquipseudomonas petrae. The sequence goes on along the minus strand of NZ_JAKJXE010000008.1, from coordinate 185,583 downwards.
CAGACCAGATTGCGTGGCGAGGTGGATTGCGGCTGATCAGGACGCGACTCGCTGTCGAGCACGTTGATTTCCAGCCCGTGCGCATTGCGCAGCAGACGCGACGCCAGGCCGCCACCCAACACCCGACGCCGCAGCGAAGGCCGCGACTGGCCCACCAGCACCAGACTCGCCCGGCGTTCGGTGGCATGCTGAATCAGCGTCTTCGCCACTTCCGGCGCGCGCAGCACCACCACTTCCCCGCCGAGGCGTTCGGCCAATTGCTGGGCATTCTGCAAACGGCTGCGCGCCAGTTCATCAAAAAAGCGCCCGTTGTCGACATGCACCAGACTCCACGGCAGATGCCGACGCTGGGCGACGCGGCTGGCGTGGCGCACCAGCCGCTCGGCCTGGGCGTCGCCGTCGATACCGACCAACAGACGGCCGCGCACGGCGGGCGCTGCCTGACCCAGCTGCCGATAGCCCAACGCCAGATCGTCGTCGACCTGGGCGGCGGCGGTTTGCATCGCCATTTCCCGCAGCGCGGTGAGGTTGGTCTGGGTGAAAAAGGCGTCGATGGCGGCGCGGGCCTGCTCGGGCACGTAGACCTTGCCGTCGCGCAGCCGCTCCAGCAACTCCCGGGGCGGCAGGTCGATCAGCACCAGTTCGTAGGCTTCCTGCAACACCCAGTCCGGCAGGGTCTCGCGCACTTGCACGCCGGTGATCCCGCGCACCTGATCGTTGAGGCTTTCCAGGTGCTGGACGTTGACCGTGGTGTAAACGTCGATCCCCGCCGAGAGCAATTCCTGAATGTCCTGCCAGCGCTTGGCGTGGCGACTGCCGGGGGCGTTGCTGTGAGCAAGTTCGTCGACCAGCACCAGTTTGGGCTTCGCGGCGAGCAGACCGTCCAGGTCCATCTCTTCAAGCATGACGCCGCGGTATTCGGAACGGACCATGGGTTGCTGGGGCAAACCGCCCAGCAGCGCTTCGGTCTCGGCACGGCCGTGGGTCTCGACGACCCCGGCCAGCAGCGAAACGCCCTGGCGCATCTGCGTGTGCGCGGCCTGGAGCATGGCGTAGGTCTTGCCCACGCCGGGCGCCGCACCCAAAAACACCTTCAGCCGCCCGCGATCGTCCCGAGCAAGATTGACCAGCAAAGCATCGGCGCGGGTGGTTGAGTTCACGAAAGTTGTCCTGATCCGTTGGATTACGGTTGATCGTCGGTTGTCGCCCACGCAGCGGGCATCAGCTATCTACGCCCTTGCCGAGGCCCATGTAGGAGCGCGCTTGCCCGCGAATTGGGCGGTACATCCGACGGATTCTTATCCGTCCGTGCTTAAGTCTTCGCGGGCAAGCGCGCTCCTACAGGTTCATCGCGCCACAGATGTCTGCCCTGGCCGAGGCCAATTGTAGGAGCCCGCTTGCCCGCGAATCGGCCGGTACATCCGACGGATTTTTATCCGTCCGTGCCTAAGTCTTCGCGGGCAAGCGCGCTCCTACAGGTTCGCGGTGTGCCGCAGATGTCTGCCCCGGCCGAGGCCAAGTGTAGGAGCGCGCTTGCCCGCGAATGGGCCGGTACATCTGACGTTTCTCTATCGTCCGTGCCTAAGTCTTCGCGGGCAAGCGCGCTCCTACAGTTTCGAAGTGCGCCACAGCTGTCTGTCCCGGCCGAGATACATTGTCGGAGCGACCGGGGCGGTACCAGCCAAACTGTCCAGCGGGCTCAGTTCACGACTTTGCCAGACGGTAACCGATTCAGACTGAGATTCAAGTCCAGTACGTTCACCACCGGCGGGCCGATGAGCGAGGTCTGGGTGTTGTCCGCCACCAGTTTCTGCACCGATTCGCGCGGCAGGTTACGCGCCGCTGCGATGCGGGCCACCTGGTATTGCGCCGCTGCTGGCGACAGATGCGGGTCCAGGCCGCTGGCGGAAGTGGTCAGCAGATTCAGCGGCACCGGGCCCTGATTCTCGACTTTTTCCTTGGCGGCATCATCGGCCACTCGCGTCGCCAGCGCCGGATTGCTCGGCGCCAGGTTGCTCGCGCCGCTGGCGACGGTGGCATAGGCCCCGGCAGAGGGACGCGGATGAAACCATTCTTCGCCGGTGAAATTCTGCGCGATCAGCGCCGAACCGAGCACCTTTTCATGGTCGTCGTACACAAGGCTGCCATTGGCCTGATCCGGGAACGCCACCTGGGCGACGCCGGTCACCACCAGCGGGTAAGCCACGCCGGTGATCAGGGTCATCAGAACAATCAGGCTCACGGCCGGACGCAATACACTGGACATCATTCATTCCTCATTCGAAGTGAGCGCCACGCGGGATCAGTCACCGCGCAGCGCAATCAGTGCGTTAAACCAGGTGCAAGGCCGTCAACAGCAGGTCGATCGCCTTGATCCCCACGAACGGCACGACAATCCCGCCCAGCCCGTACACCAGCAAGTTGCGGCGCAGCAGATGCGCAGCGCTCGCGGCCTGAACCCGTACGCCACGCAGCGCCAGCGGAATCAGCACGACGATGATCAGCGCGTTGAAGACGATGGCCGACAGAATCGCGCTTTGCGGGCTGGCCAGGTGCATCACGTTGAGCACGCCCAGTTGCGGGTAGATCGAGGCAAACAGCGCCGGCAGGATCGCGAAGTACTTGGCCACGTCGTTGGCGATGGAAAAGGTCGTCAGCGCGCCGCGGGTCACCAGCAATTCCTTGCCAATCTGCACCACGTCCAGCAGCTTGGTCGGGTCGCTGTCGAGATCGACCATGTTGGCCGCTTCCCGCGCCGCCTGGGTGCCATCGTTCATCGCCATGCCGACGTCGGCCTGGGCCAGTGCCGGCGCGTCGTTGGCGCCGTCGCCGCACATCGCTACCAGACGCCCGTCGTTCTGCTCCTGACGAATGCGCTCCAGTTTCTTCTCGGGAGTGGCCTCGGCGAGCACGTCATCGACGCCCGCTTCTGCCGCGATCGCTGCCGCCGTCAGCGGGTTGTCGCCGGTAACCATGACCGTGCGAATGCCCAGTTTGCGCAGTTCTTCAAAACGCTCGCGAATGCCCGGCTTGACCACATCCTTGAGGTGAATCGCGCCCAGCAGTTTGCCGTCGCCGCAGACCAGTAGCGGCGTGCCGCCGGTCTTGGCGATCTTGTCGATCTCCCGCGCCAGTACTGGCGGCAGGTCACTGCGGTCACGGCCGAGGAATTTCAGCAGCGAGTCCACGGCGCCCTTGCGATACACGCGGCCTTCGTAGTCGACGCCGGACAAGCGGGTTTCCGCCGTGAACGGCACCGCCGTCAGTTGGCTCGGCGCAGGCTCGGTCATCGGGTGCAGCCCACGCAGGTATTCGACGATGGACTTGCCTTCAGCCGTGTCATCCGCCAGCGAGGCCAGCAGCGTGCCTTCGCTCAACTCTTTGGCCGTCACGCCCGGCGCGGCATACACCGCCGAGCAGCGACGGTTGCCGAAGGTGATGGTGCCGGTCTTGTCCAGCAGCAACACATGTACGTCGCCCGCCGCTTCCACCGCACGGCCGGACTTGGCGATCACGTTGAGGCGCACCAGCCGGTCCATACCGGCAATGCCGATGGCCGAGAGCAGGCCGCCGATGGTGGTCGGGATCAGCGTCACCAACAGCGCAACGAGGAATACCAGCGGCAGGTTACCGCCCGCAAAATGCGCGAACGGCTGCAGGGTCACGACCACCAGCAGGAAGATCAGGGTCAGGCCGATCAGCAGAATGTCGAGGGCCACTTCGTTGGGGGTCTTCTGGCGTTTGGCGCCTTCGACCAGCGCGATCATGCGGTCCAGGGTCGATTCGCCTGGGTTGGCGCTGATGCGCACCAGCAGCCAGTCGGACACCAGTCGGGTGTTGCCGGTAACGGCCGAACGATCGCCGCCGGACTCGCGGATCACCGGCGCAGACTCACCGGTAATCGCCGCTTCGTTGACCGCCGCGATGCCCTCGATCACCTCGCCATCGCCGGGGATCATCTCACCGGCTTCGACGCGCACCACATCACCCTTGCGCAGGGTGCTGGCGTTGACCATTTCAAACGCACCGTTGCTGCTTTTGAGCCGGGCTTTCAAGCCCTCGGTGCCTGCTTTGAGGCTGTCGGCCCGCGCTTTGCCCCGCCCTTCGGCCAGCGCTTCTGCGAAGTTGGCGAACAGCACGGTGAACCACAGCCATACGGCGATCTGCACCGCCACGAAGGTCGGCACAGCCGGGTCGGGGATCAGGCACAGAATCGTGGTCAGGATGGCGGTCAGTTCCACCACCAGCATCACCGGCGCCCGTTGCAACTGGCGCGGGTCGAGCTTGACGAAAGCCTGAACCAGCGCAGGCCGCCAAAGGTCAGCCATCGCTGTCTTCGCCGGTCCGGCCACGGTGGACGGCTGTTCGGGTGTTTCATTTGTCGCAGGAAGCTGCATGTTCATGATTCGGTCCTCAGAAGGCCAGGCTCAAATGTTCGGCAATCGGCCCCAGTGCGAGGGTCGGCAAGAACGTCAGCCCGCCCACCAGCAAAATGGTCACGGTCAACAGGGTCACAAACAGCGGGCCATGGGTCGGAAAGCTGTTCTGATTGAGCGGCGCGGTTTTCTTCGCCGCCAGACTGCCCGCAAGCGCTAGCACCGGCAGGATGTAACCGAAGCGGCCAATGAACATCGACAGGCTCATCAACAGGTTGTGGAACAGGGTGTTGCCGCTGAAACCGCCGAACGCCGAGCCGTTATTGGCCGTGGCCGAGGTGTAGGCATAGAGCAGCTGGCTGAAGCCGTGGGCCCCAGGGTTGCTCACCGAGCCTGCCGGGCCAGGCAAAGATGCAGCCACGGCGCCGAACACCAGTACGCCGACAGGCATCACGATCAGCGTCGCGACCAACAGCTTCACTTCTCGGGCCTGGAGTTTTTTACCGAGGTATTCCGGGGTGCGGCCGATCATCAAGCCGGCGAGGAAGACCGCGATCAGCACGTTCAACAACATGCCGTAAAGCCCTGCGCCAACGCCGCCGAAGATCACTTCGCCGACCATCATGTTAGCCAGCGCCACCATGCCGCTCAGCGGGTTGAGGCTGTCGTGCATGCCATTGACCGAGCCGTTGGAAGCCGCGGTAGTCGCGCTTGCCCACAGCACGGTTGCAGTGGTGCCAAAACGCGTTTCCTTGCCTTCCATGGGCGCGGTCTGTTCGACCGTGGTCATGTTCAGCGTCGGGTTGGGCTGGTATTCCGCCCACAGGGATGTGGCGCCGCCGATCAGTAACAACACCAGCATACAGGCGATGATCGCCCGGCTCTGACGCAGGTCTTTGACGTAATGACCGAAGGTGAACACCAGCGCCGCCGGGATCAGAATGATCGACACCAGCTCGAACAGGTTGCTCCAGCCGGTCGGGTTCTCGAACGGGTGCGCCGAGTTGACGCCGAAGAAGCCACCACCGTTGGTACCCAGCTGCTTGATCGCGATCTGGCTGGCGGCCGGGCCGAGCGGAATGCTCTGGTCGGCACCTTGCAGGGTCACGGCGTCCACGTAATGGGCGAACGTTTGCGGTACGCCCTGCCACACCAGAAACAGCGCCAGGATGATGCACATCGGCAACAGCCCATAAAGGGTTGCGCGGGTCATGTCAGTCCAGAAGTTACCCAGGTGCTGCGTGGAACGGCGGCTGATGCCTCGGCAGAAGGCGACCAGCACGGCGATGCCGGTGGCGGCACTGACAAAGTTTTGCACGGTCAGACCCGCCATCTGGCTAAGGTAGCTGAGGGACGCTTCGCCGCTGTAGTTCTGCCAGTTGGTGTTGGTGACGAAGCTCATCGCGGTGTTGAACGCCAGTGACCATTCCATCCCCGGCAAGCCTTGGGGGTTGAGCGGCAGCGAGCCTTGCAGGAGCAGGATGGCGAACAGGACGACGAACCCGGCCAGGTTGAAGGCCAGCAGGGCGATTGTGTAGGTTTTCCAGTTTTGTTCGACTGCGGGGTCGACGCCGGACAGGCGATAGCAGATGCGTTCGACCGGCCCCATGACCGGGGTCAGGAAGGTGCGTCGGCCTTCCATGACGTTGTAGTAGAACCGTCCCAGCAGCGGCGCGGGCAACAGCACCAAGGCGAAAAACGCCAGTATCAGCAGGTAGTCGTAACCGTGCATGGCCGTTACTCCTCGACCCGGCCGGCGCGCAGAAGCGCAACCAGCAAGTAAACGAATAACCCTGCTGCGAGCAGCAGTGACACCCCATCCAGAACGCTCATGAAAAACTCTCCGTCATACGGCGACTGCCGTGTGGGGCAATTGTCTTCAGTGGGGGTGTAAAGGAACGAGATCGACCGGGGGTGGGGGGCATAAAGAAAGCGTAAAGAGTGCGGGTTTTATTGGGTTTGCAGGCTTTACGTCGGGTTTATATCCATTATTTATGTGGGCTGTTGTTACGGTTCCGCCCTTACGGCGGGTCACTTTTTCCAAGAGCCGAAAAAGTAACCAAAAAGGCCCTGCTCCTGGTTGGGTCCCTCCTCCGTCGGGATTCCCTCACTCCGACGACGCTCCGTGGGCCCGCGCCGAACGGACATCCATGTCCTGACGGCGCTCTCGCCGCATCCATGCAGCTCGGCCCACTGCGCGTCGTCTACGTTCAGCCTGCACCCAAGTCGCGTTTGGCGGTGTTTGAGCCTTTTGCGTATGAAGATCAAAAGCAGATCAGAAGCAGATCAGAAGCAGATCAAAAGCTTCCTGGCTAAAGCCGGTCCCACTAACAGCGCGCGTTGATCGTTCCCACGCTCCGCGTGGTAATGCCGATTCGGACGCTCCGCGTCCTGTAGAAGATGTGCATCAAGCCTGGGATCTGACGCGGAGCGTCACAGGATGCATTCCCACGCGGAGCGGGAGAACGATCAAGTGAGGGCAGCGGCGACCTCGACTGTAGGACCGGCTTCAGCCGGGAAGCTTTTGATCTTGATCTTCATACGCAAGACGTCCAGACGACGCCAATCGCGACTTGGGTGCAGGCTGAACGCAGGTTTCGCGGAGTGGGCCGAGCCGCATGGATGCGGCGAGAGCGCCGTCAGGACATGGATGTCCGTTCGGCGCGGGCCCACGGAGCGAGACCGGAGTGAAGGTACTCCGACGAAGGAGGAGCCCAACCGGGAGCATAAGCCCTTGGTTACTTGGGGCTTTATCAAGTAACTCGCCGAAGGCGAAACGTCTGCCCCCAGGCAGACGCCCTTGACATTTATGAGCCACGCCGCAGATGTACCTGACTTGATACATTCAAGACAATCCACCGACACCTGCCGCCCTCACCCTTCCGCCCCGCTCGCCAGCGAAGTAGCATGGCAGCGTCGACTCCTATCCGCGGCCCAATCGGCAGCACCACACGGCGGCAGCACCATGCAGACAACACCCGACAGCACCACCGCCACCGCGCCGAGCGAAGAGCGCCGCTGGAACACCCGCGCCCTCATCGTCGACGACGACATCCCCATCCGCGAACTGCTCTGCGACTACCTCGCCCGCTTCAACATCCACAGCACCGGCGTCACCGACGGCAACGCCATGCGCCTGGCCCTGACCGAAGACACCTACGACGTCGTCGTCCTCGACCTCATGCTCCCCGGCGAAGACGGCCTCTCCCTCTGCCGCTGGCTGCGCAGCACCTCCGACATCCCCATCCTCATGCTCACCGCCCGCTGCGAACCCACCGACCGCATCATCGGCCTGGAACTCGGCGCCGACGACTACATGGCCAAACCCTTCGAGCCCCGCGAACTCGTCGCGCGGATCCAGACCATCCTGCGCCGCGTACGTGATGACCGCACCGAAGAACGCACCACCCTGCGCTTCGACAACTGGCGCCTGAACAGCGTCCTGCGCCAACTCACCGCGCCGGACGGCCTCGTCGTGCCCTTGTCCAATGCCGAATTCCGCCTGTTGCGCGTCTTCCTCGAACGGCCGCGTCGGGTGCTCAACCGCGAACAACTGCTCGACGCCGCCCGCGGCCGCTCCATTGAAGCGTTCGATCGCAGCATCGACCTGCTCGTCTCGCGCCTGCGGCAGAAGCTCGGCGATGACCCGAAATCCCCGCAACTGATCAAAACCGTGCGCGGCGAAGGCTACATGTTCGACGCCCGGGAGATTGGTTGATCCGCTCGGCCGACACCCTGTTTGCCCGGCTGTTCGGCGGAGCGCTGCTGGCGATCGTCCTCGCCCACCTGCTGGCGTTCGTCTGGTTTCACTACTACGGCCCGCGAATGCCGCCTCCTCCCAACTGCGATCGGCCGATGGCCGGCCAGATGCAAGCGCCGCCCGACCGCGACCCTGCCGCCGATGCAGACCAGAACGACAGGCGCCGTCCGCCGTGCCGCCCGCCACTGCTGGGCATTCCGCTGGTGCCCTTGTTGTTCCAGCTGATCAGCCTGGTGCTCGCCGCCTGGTTCGGCGCCAAGGCCCTGAGCCGGCCGATCCGCCGATTGAGCGAAGCGGCCGAACGCCTCAGCGAAAACCTCGACAGCCCGCCGCTGGCCGCCAATGGCCCTCGCGAGGCACGGCAGGCGGCGCAGGCGTTCAACCTGATGCAGGAGCGCATTCGCGAACAGGTGCAACAGCGCGGGCGCATGCTCGCCGCCGTGTCCCATGACCTGCGCACACCCCTTGCGCGCCTGAAACTGCGGGTCGAGCAGATTGACGAGCCGCGGTTGCACGGGCAGATGAGCCAGGACCTCAACGACATGATCGGCATGCTCGACGCGACCCTGACCTACCTCAACGAACAACGCACCAGCGAAGCGCTGCAGTACTTCGACGTGCAGGCGCTGATCGAATCCCTGGCCGAAAACGCCCAGGACAACGGCGACGACATTCAGGCGAACGGCACCTGCCGGCCGCTGAAATCCCAGCCCATGGCCCTGCGCTCGTGCCTGAACAACCTCATCGACAACGCCCTGCGTTACGCCGGGCATGCGCGGGTGGAGATCGAAGACGCCAGCGATCGCCTGCGGGTCAGCGTCATCGATCACGGCCCTGGCATTCCCGAAGACCTGCGGGAAGTGGTGTTCGAGCCCTTCTATCGCGTCGAGAGCTCGCGCAATCGCAACTCGGGCGGCGTAGGCATCGGCATGACCATCGCCCGGGAAGCCGCACGCCGAATGGGCGGCGACTTGCGCCTCGAACACACCCCCGGCGGCGGCCTGACCGCGGTGCTGGATCTGCCGCGAATCTGACTCGGCGCCGTCATCAGCGATGGGACCGGGTGCGTTCGGTGGTACTGGCGATAGAGCCCATTATGGGACCGGCTTTAGCCGGGAATTCGTCAGGCGTCACACCGCACATCTGACGGTGTTCGGACTGGCCTCTTCCCGGCTGAAGCCGGTCCCACTGAGCGAAGTCTCACGCAAGCCTCACGTAAGCTCGGCGGTACAAACCCAACACACCCACGACACGCCTTGCCCTGACGCTGCATAAGCCGGAGCACCGCCCCGGCATTATCCATCTGATGGGGAGTCAGTCCGATGATCACAGGCGTCAGCGGCAGCAGCAGTTATTCCAGTTACACCAGTGCCAGCACGAGCAGCACCACCAGTACAGCCAACGGCAAGAAGTTCGCCGACGATTTATTGAAGAAACTCGACGCCAATGGCGATGGCAGTATCGACAAGGACGAGCTGAGCTCGGCACTTTCCTCGGATTCCAAAGACGGCATTAGCGTCAGCTTGAGCAAGGCGTTCGGCGATCTCGACAGCAATGACGACGACAGCCTCGACGCCGACGAACTAGCCGCCCTCACCCCTCCGCCCCCACCGCCGATGCAGATGGACGCCAGCGCTGCGGCCGATGATGCGCAAAACCTGCTCAGCGCGCTGGACAGCGATGGCGACGGGGCGGTCAGCAGCGCTGAACTGACCACCGCACTGAGCCGTTCAGACAGCAGCGCCGACAGCGGCCAGGTGTTCGATGCCCTGGACACCAACAAGGACGGCACCGTCAGCTTCGACGAACTGACCGCCAGCCTGCAGGCCCAACAACCGCCGCCTCCCCCGCCTGCGGAAGACGCCAGTGACCTGTTCAGCAGCCTGGACAGCGACAGTGACGGCAGCATCAGCGCCGCCGAACTGACCAGCGCCTTGCAGGGCGCGACGAGTTCCACCAGCGCCTCGTCCGCCAGCAGCCAGACCGCCTCTACGCAAACAACCGCTTCGCAAACCACCACCCAGGCGACTGAAGCCCTGAACCGCATGGTCGCGGCCCTCAGTGACCGCTACAACCTCAACAGCAACGCTACGTCCGGCAAATACGTCAGCACCTCGGCCTGACGAAAAAAAACCGCCGGCGAGCCCAGCCCGGCGGCGGTTCTTTTATGCGTGCCGACTACTTGACCGGCTGCCGCGCGCGACTGTCTCCGACCCAGTCCAGCAGCAAACTGTAGGCCACCGCCAGCAATGTCGGGCCGATGAACAGGCCGATGAAGCCGAACGCCAGCAACCCGCCAAACACACCGAGCAAGACAATCACCAACGGCAAATTGCCGCCGCGACTGATCAGGTACGGCTTGAGCACGTTATCGACGCCACTGACGATGAACGTGCCCCACAGGCCGAGAAAAATCGCCATGCCGTAGTCGCCTCTCCAGGCCAGCCACGCCGTGGCCGGTATCCAGATCAGCGGCGGCCCCATGGGCACCAGGCTCAGCAGGAAGGTCCCGATCCCCAGAACCAGCGCCCCCGGCACGCCCGCGATCAAGAAGCCGATCAGGGCCAGCACTGCTTGTGCCGCTGCCGTGCCGATAACGCCGTTGACCACCCGTTGCACCGTGCCCGCCACCAGGTCGAGGTAATACTGAGCGCTGTCACCAATCAGTCGTTCCAGCAGGCTGAGCACGAACGCTGCCACGCGCGGTCCGTCACGGTAGAAGAAGAACACGAAGACGATACTCAGGGTCAGCTCGAGGATGCCGCCGCCGATCTGCGCACTGCGCGCCAGCAGCCAGTTGCCGACCTGCCCCAGATAAGGCCTGACGCTGACCAGCAGCGCAGCGCCCTGCTGATCGATGGTGTTCCAGAAACCCACCAGCCGCTCGCCCACCAGCGGAATGCCCGCCAGCCAGGTGGGTGGATCCGGCAGGCCATCCACTTGCACGTCCTTGACGAACGCCGTGGCGTCGCGCACGTGGTCAGCCAGATTGAAGCCCAGCCAGACCAGCGGCGCGAGCACCAGCACCATCCAGCCCAGGGTCAGAATCGCCGCTGCGAGGGATTCCCGCCCCTTGAGCGCGCGGGTCAACAAACGCATCAGCGGCCAACTGGCGAACGCCAGCACTGCACCCCAGAACAGCGCCGACCAGAACGGCACCATCACCCACAGGCAGGCGCCAAGCAGCGCGAGCAGGAGAATCTGCACCAACAGGCGATCGTTATTGAACATCGGTCATTCCGCAAAAGAGGGGGTTGAATCTGACAAGCATACCGTCGAACCGCGCAGCCCTGCTCGTGCTGACATCCATGCCAGCCTTGAAGACGGGAACTGAACCCGCCTCAGCGGATGAGTTCGAGGGTCAGGCCGGGACTTTTCCGGTCGCCTGCTTCCAGCCGTGCAGCGCGCACGCCTTTGGCCACCAGCGCCTGACGCCACGCTTCGCGCTGATCCCCGGAAAGCGTGACGCGCAAGGTGCTGTCCAGATTCAGGCCACGTGACAGCAAGGTAATCCATGGCTCCTGCGGCTCTGCGGTCAGCATTGGCAGCTCCAGCTCGCCGGTGCTTTTCAGCTCGCGCAACAGGGTCGCGGAAGTCGGCAGCAAATCCCCCAGCGGCGTGCTCGATTGAAACTGCTCGACGTGGAGGAACGCGCGGCGGTTACCGCGGGTGATGCCATACAACGCCACGAGCGTGTTGTCAGCCGGAGCGGCCATACGCAGCAGCAAATAGGACTGGCCGTTGTCGGCGCCATACAACTTGGCATTGCCGAACACCTCGTTGGCCCACAGACTGCTTTCGCCGCAATCGCGCGCCTGACACCAGAACAACAACTGCGCGCCCTGCTGCTGCAACGCTTCACGGGCAGCGGTGAACGCCTCGTCGGCGCTGTGCTCGACCGGCAATTGGTAGGTGATGGCAGTCACGTCGCCGCGCCCGGCCACCTGCCCGTCAAAGCGCAACTGGCCGCTGATCTTGCGGATCGAGCCCAGCGGATAGATACGTTCCAGCTCAACGGCAGGCCGATAATCGACGATTTCAGCGTCTGCCAGTCGCGGCAGCATGGGCAAGTCCTGACTGCCGGGCACGTCGGCCGCCTGGGTGGCAGCGCTGAGGCCGGAGAGCAGCAGCGTCAGCGTAAGCGTGCGGGTGAAGGTGCGGGTGAACGTCATGGGTGCACTCATGGCAGGTCAATCGGCGAGGCAGCCATTGAAGCAGCAGGCAAGGCAATCGGCAGGCAAAACAAAGCCGCGACAACGCGCGGCGTGCTGGAAAATAAAATGTCGGGGCGTGGGCAGTGGTCCATCGTGCAGTCTCCTGTTTCAACTGCACCAGCCTCGGCAGTTGCAGGTCGCAAGTCAAGGAACGGCGAAGAAGCGATTGAAACAGTCTGCAACAGAGCGCGCCCCCGCCTCGTCGTTGAGGTGCAGATGATGCCCACCCGGCAAGGACGTCACCGTAAAAGGAACGCTGGCGAGCAGCTCCCGGTTCTGCGCGAGCATGCCCTCCTCGGCGACGATCAACTGCGCCGGACAACGCACCGCCGTGACGAAAGACAGCGCCTGCGCGCGGGTCAGACGAATCGCTGAGGGCAAGGTCAGCCTGCTGTCGCTGCGCCAAGTGTAACCACCCGGCACCGGCATCAAGCCACGCTGGGCCAACAGTTCGGCCGCCTCACGACTGACCGCGACCATCCCTTTCATCCGCGCCTCCACCGCCCGGTCCATGTCCGGGTAGACGGGCTTGCGCTTGCTCTGCTGGGTCAATTGCGCCTGCAGCGCCGCGCCCATGCGCTCGACAACAGACTCCGACTCGCCCACCGGCGGCACCAAGCCGTCGATCAAGGCCAGACGATTGACTCGCTGGGGGACCGCCGCCGCAACGATCACCGAAATGATCGCCCCCAGCGAATGACCCAGCAGGGAAAATCGCTCCCAGCCCATCTGCTCGGCCACCTGCAACACGTCGTGGGCGTAGTCCGGCAAACCGTAAGCCGATCCCGGCGGGCGGTGATCGGAGTGGCCATGCCCGGCCATGTCCAGCGCCAGTATCCGCAGCCCTTCAAGCTTGGGCGCCAGCCGCGCGAAACTGTTGGCGTTGTCCAGCCAGCCATGCAGGGCGATCACCGGAATGCCGTCCTGCGGACCGAACAGATGAGCGGCCAGCTCGATATGGGGCAGACTCAGGCGGATTTCTTCCACCGAGCAGGTCATGCGCGGGCTCTTTGAAGCGCGGCGTCAGCGGTCGCGCCGTCAGCTCTGGCCGTCCAGCGGGAAAACAGCGTTATGAGCATGTGGGCGGTGTCCTCGGGATGTTCGAGCGGGAACATATGCCCACCGGGCACAGAAAGATACTCGCCTTCACGCATGCTTTTGACCGACAGCGCATGGTGGCGCCGCACCACATCGCTGCTCTCGCCGCGCACCATCGCCAACGGCACCCGCAAATGACGGGCAAGGCCAGGGCTGGTGTGGGGCACGCTGCGGTAGATGCTGATTTCGGTCGCAGGATCGAAACGCAAGCGCAACCCGTCGCCATCGGCTTGCAGCCCGTGAAGCAGATACGCTTCGAAGCACTCGGGATCGAAACGCCGGAACAGCGACTTGCCGGCAAAGTAATCCCGCGCCGCCTCGACGCTGCTGAACACCTCACGACGCCCAAGCGTCCGGCCTGCTGGCGTGATGCGATCAATGAAACCGAAGCGCTTGGCCGCACGAATCATCCACTGATCGAACCGCGTCAGCACCGGCGAATCAAGCATGACAACGCCCCGGTACAACTCCGGATGACGCAACGCCGCGTGATAATGCAGCACGCCGCCCAGCGAATGCCCGACGCCCCATACCGGTTGGGATTGCTCGCGCAGATGATGAATCAACTCATCCACCAGCTCCGGCCAGTTGTCCGTCACCGGAAATTGCGGGTCATGGGCATGCTGCTCCAGATGGCGAATCTCGAACTCAGGCCCAAGCGCCGCGAACAACTTGCCGTACGTGCCCGACGGAAAGCCATTGGCGTGAGCGAAAAACAGAAGTTGAGCCATGCCGACGCATCCAGAGCAACCAGAACAAGCCGCGATTGTGCGCACCGCCCGACCGGGCGGCAATGACCGGAACTGCCATCGATGAGGCCACTCCGGTCATGGGGGTGTTTATCTGAGCGGGTGAGAGCCTACGACGGGGACGCGGAGCGTGGGAACGATCAGTCCCATTAGATCTCGGTTGCTCAAACCGGCCTCTTCCCGGCTAAAGCCGGTCCCACGAAACGCAGCGCGTGCAGTCCGAGAGCGTAGCGGTAACGCTGACCGTAGGACCGGCTTTAGCCGGGAAGCCCTTGATCTGCTTTAAAAGCGCTTTTGATCTTCAAACACAAAAAGTCCAGACACCGCCAAACGCGACTTGGGTGCAGGCTGAACGCAGGTCTCGCGGAGTGGGCCGAGCCGCATGGATGCGGCGAGAGCGCCGTCAGGACATGGATGTCCGTTCGGCGCGGGCTCACGGAGCGGGACCGGAGTGAAGGGACCCCGAGGAACGAGGGGCCAAGCCAGGAGCAAGCACCCTTGGTTACTTGGGGTGCTTTTCCAAGTAACTCGCCGAAGGCGAAACCCGAGGCCGTTAGGCCGACGCTCTTGATCTTCGCTCAACGCCCGGGCGGCTGCTCCCCATGAGGAACGACCGCCACCGTCAACCGGGAAATACAGCAGGCCTTGCCCTCCTCCGTCGTCAGACGAATATCCCAGACATGTGTCGTACGCCCGATGTGCACCGGGTGCGCCACCGCCGTCACCCGCCCACTGCGCACGCCGCGCAAATGGTTCGCGTTGACCTCGATCCCCACACAAAAAAACCGATCGTTATTGATCACCAGATAACTGGCCGTAGACCCCACCGTCTCCGCCAGCACCACCGACGCGCCGCCGTGCAACAAACCGTAAGGCTGATGAGTACGCTCATCCACCGCCATGCTCGCCGTCAGAGAATGATCGTCGACCGCTTCAAACCGAATATCCAGCACCTCACCGATGGTGTTCTTCTGCTTCGCATTAAGCGCGTCAAGGTCCGGAGGGCTACGCCATACACTCATGGTTCTTCCTTGTTATTGGAGGTTTGCACTGCATCTCACACTCAACAGCGGGGAGCTCAGAAACCGCTCACCGCCCCATCATTCAGCGTGCCGAACATCCACCAGTTCCATCGCGCCGGCAAGGGGCAAATCCGCCTCAAGCTGAGCGAGACTGGCGGTGTGCATCGGTTGCGCCTGCTGCAAGGAACCATGCGCCGCCAGCCCTATCAACGTGCCCACCAAAGGTTGATGACTGACCAGCAACACATTCTCCGCGCGGAACGCATCCAGCTGCTCCAGCACCTTGTGCGGGTTGCAGTCCGGCGTCAGCCACGGGACGGTCACAATGGCATCTGTAAACCCAAGCGCTTGACGGACCAGCTCGGCAGTCTGCTGAGCACGCACATACGGGCTGGCGATGATCCGCTGCAGCGGTTGACCCATCAAGTGAGCGGCGCTGCGCAGGACCTCTGCGCGGCCCTTGGCGGTCAGTTCCCGCTCGGCGTCCGTGGGCGCCTGAGGTTTCGCCTCGCCGTGGCGCAGAATCCAGACCTTCACGGTTTCGGCTCCTCGTCGGGCGGGGACGCCGGCCTAACCGGTGCAGATGGCGGTATGCCGGCAACCGCGTGCGACGTGTCGGAAACCACCGGCGGCGTTTCGGAAACCGGTTGCGTCGTCGCGGGAACCGGGGGCGGAGTGACAGGCGCCGGTTGCGGCGTGACGGGAGCCGGTTGCGACGCGGCAGGCGCCGGTTGCGGCTTAACAGTCACAACATGCGGCGCCTCGCCCTCAGGCGCACGCGGCGTTGGCCAATCGGCGAACGGCCATGGCTTCTGATCGGTGTGGAAGGTGCCGAAGCGGCCGATCTGCGCCAGGTACTGGCTCAGGCTGTCGCCGAACGACATCACGCTGAGGCTCGGCGCGCCGTTGAACAGGCGGTAAACCAGCTGCACCAGGACAGCCACCGCCAGCACCACTTCCGCCACTTGCCAGACCAGCACAAACAGCACCATCCACAAGATGCGCAGCAGGATCGATTCGTGTTGCTTGAGGTTTGATTCGTTCAAGAGCTTCTCCGTGTGAGGATCAGTTGAAATCACTGGTTGAAATGAAATCGACGTCGGTCTTGGGCTCGGCGCGCATCAGCAGCTCGATGACCTGCGCCAGGGTGCGGCCCTCGAACAGAATGGCGTGAAGCCCGGCCACCAGGGGCATGTAAACCTGCAATTCCTGCGCCTTGGCCTTCAGCACCTTGAGCGTGTTGACGCCCTCCGCGACTTCGCCCAGTCGGGTGACCGCTTCGTCCAGGCTCAGGCCCTGACCCAGAGCAAAACCGACCTGGTAATTGCGGCTCTTCGGCGAAGAACAGGTGACGATCAGATCGCCGACACCGGCCAGCCCCAGGAAGGTCATCGGATTGGCACCCTGACTGACCGCGAAACGGGTCATCTCCGCCAGCGCGCGAGTGATCAGCATGCTCTTGGTGTTCTCGCCCATGTTCAGCGCCACCGCCATGCCGGCGATGATGGCGTAGACGTTTTTCAGCGCGCCTCCCAGCTCGACGCCAAAACGGTCGGCGCTGGCGTACACGCGGAAGGTGCGACCATGCAGCGCGGCCTGAACCTGCTGACAGAGGTCCTCATCTTCGCTGGCGACGACCGTGGCGGTCAGGGCGTGTTCGGCGATTTCGCGGGCCAGGTTCGGGCCGGACAGCACGCCAATCCGCGCGGCAGGTGCGATGTCCTGAAGGATCTCGCTCATGAGCTTGAAGGTGTCGGCTTCGATGCCCTTGGTCAGGCTGACCAGCATCTTCCCTGCGAGCAGGTCGACATGCGGAGTCAGTACGCCACGCAGCGCACTGGAAGGCAGGGCGACGAAGACCAGTTGACTGTCCTGCAAAGTGGCGTGCAGGTCGGTGACCGGCTCGACGCCCTCGAGCACCTTGATGCCCTTGAGATAGCGCGGGTTCTCGCGATTGACGCGAATCGCCTCGGCCTGCTCCGGATCGCGCATCCACTGCGTCACCCGATGACCGTTGCCGGCCAACAGGTTGGCGACCGCGGTCCCGAAGCTGCCGCCGCCAAGGACCGCTATTGGTTGCTGCTGGGTCATAAAACAATCCATTCAGGGCCATCACATCTGGCGATGCGGGCATTATACGGAGCGTCAGGCTCGCGGCCAGCGGCAAAAGGTGCCCCCACGAACTTATAGCCGATCCCCCACTCTTGCCGAGGAAAATGCCCACAGCTCGGTTAAGATGCGCTCCCGAGATGAAAATTCCTCAACGGCGCCGATGAGCTATCGTCAGGTCGCTCCCGAAGAGATCCGTGACATGACACCAAGCGTCCACTTCCCGTGCCCCGTCAGGTTCCGTCATGCCTGAACATCGGCATAACCTGCGGCCCCAGACACCCGGAACCGCCTCGTGACAGCTCAGCGCGGCTGGAACATCAGCACCCGGACGCAAATCCTCAGCCTGGGCCCGGCGTTACTGCTGACCTTGCTGCTGATCAGCTTCTTTACCGTGGTGCGCATTCAGGACCTGCGACAGGAACTCAATCACACCGGGCAACTTATCGCCAACCAACTGGCTCCCGCGTCGGAGTACGGCGTCATCGTCGGCAATAACGCCGTGCTTGAAAACCTCATGAACGCCACGATGAACACGCCCCATGTGCGTTTTCTCGAAGTGCGCAACAGTGCCGGCAAGGTGCTGGTTCATGTCGAGCCCGCCGAGGAACAAGGGCATTCGCGGCAGATGGAAGTGTTCCAGGCGCCCATCCGCCTGCAGCCAGACAGATCCGCGCCGCTGTTTGAAAATGCCGACGAGGCCGGTTCCGATAACAACCCCAGCGTGCCGGTCGAAGGTTATCTGGGGCGGGTGCTGGTGGGCATGTCCAGTGACGCTTTTAATCAGCGCGAGCAGGAGATACTGCTGAAAGCGGGTGTGCTGGCGATGTTCGCCCTGCTGTTTACCTACATTCTGGCGAGGCGACTGTCGCTGAGCCTGTCCCAGCCAATCAGCGCCATGAGCGCCGCAGTGAAGGCCATCCAGCAGGGTGACTATTCTGCTCCGCTGCCCGTTGCGGACGATGCCGAGCTGGGCGATCTGGCGCGGCACATCAACAATCTGGCCCTGGGCCTGGAGAAGGCCAGCCGCGAGCAGAAGCAGGCGATGGATGAACTCATACGGACCCGCGAAGCAGCCGAACGCGCCAACAACGCGAAGTCAGAATTCCTGGCGATGATGAGCCACGAATTGCGCACGCCCATGAATGGCGTGCTGGGCATGTTGCAGTTGATGGAAACCACCAAGATGACCGACGAGCAGGCCGAATATGCCGCGCTGGCCATGGAGTCCACTGAGCACCTGCTGCGCGTCATCAGCGACATTCTCGATTTCTCCCGCTTCGAGCGCGATGCGCTGGAACTAGAGAGCATTTCATTCAACCTCGCCGACCTCATCAGCACCTCGGTTCAGGCGTTTACCCACAACGCACAGCAGCGCGGTCTGGCACTGGAACTCGATTTGCCGCGTTCGATGGAGGCCTTGCAGGTAAAAGGCGACCCGACGCGCATCCGGCAGATTCTGGTCAACCTGATCGGCAATGCGTTGAAGTTCACCGAATTTGGCAGCGTGCGGGTCGAGGCAGGTTTTACCCTCGCCGACCCGCACCACGTTCTGTTTACCTGCGCGGTGCGCGACAGCGGCGTCGGGATTTCTCCGGATCTGCTGGAATCGATGTTCGACGCGTTTCAGCAAGCGGACAACTCCATTTCCCGCCGCTATGGCGGCACCGGCCTGGGCCTGCCCATTGCGCGCAATCTGGCCGAGCGCATGGGCGGGTCGCTGCAGGCGCAGAGCAGAGAAGGACTTGGCTCCGTTTTCCAACTGCAAATCTCTCTGCAGCGGGTTCAACAGCCGGTGATCGAACCCGCGTCCGGCGCTGTGGATGAATTGCCCCAGAGCCGCAACGCCTGTGTGTTGCTGGTCGAAGACAACCCCGTGAACCGCACGGTGGTCGAGGCGATGCTGCGCAGCCTGGGTTTGCAGGTGAGCGTGGCGGCGGACGGCGCTGAAGCGGTGAACATGGCCAGCCTGGAAAGCTTCGCGCTGATCCTGATGGACTGCCGACTGCCGGTCATGGACGGCTATGAGGCCACACGCCGTATCCGACTGCTGCCGGGGCTGGCGACGTTGCCCATCATTGCGTTGACCGCCAACGCCCAGCACGGCGACCGGGACATTTGTCTGCAAGCCGGAATGAACGATTACCTGGCCAAGCCGTTCAAACGTACTGATTTACAGCAGGTTTTGCAGCGATGGTTGACCATTAAGGCATCTGCGACTGGCGGTAAATGATAAATTGCGGCAGTCTTGTGTGCCGATTCGACCCACGCCAACGCGCGGACGAAAAATTTCAGTGCACAGGTGTACATTCATTTCACCCGTGCTGTGACTTTCACTACAACGCAATAGTCTATGAGTAGGCTGCCAGCAGAGGGATGACCCGCTGGCCATATTGGGTAAGTAACGCCACACCCTGCCGCACAGGATTATCGAGGAGCTCGCATGACCAAACAAAACGCCTTTACCCGGGAAGATCTGCTGCGCTGCAGTCGCGGCGAGCTGTTCGGCCCAGGTAACGCGCAATTGCCCGCCCCCAATATGCTGATGGTTGATCGCATCACCCATATCAGCGAAGAAGGCGGCAAGTACGGAAAAGGTGAATTGGTCGCCGAACTCGATATCAACCCGGACCTGTGGTTCTTCGCTTGTCACTTCGAAGGTGACCCGGTGATGCCGGGTTGTCTGGGCCTCGATGCCATGTGGCAACTGGTTGGCTTTTTCCTGGGCTGGCAAGGCCTGCCAGGCCGCGGTCGCGCACTGGGCTCGGGCGAAGTGAAATTCTTCGGTCAGGTCCTGCCAACCGCCAAGAAGGTCACCTACAACATCCAAATCAAACGCGTCCTCAAAGGCAAGCTGAACCTGGCGATCGCCGATGGTTCGGTCAGCGTGGACGGCCGCGAAATCTATACCGCTGAAGGCCTGCGTGTCGGCGTCTTCACTTCCACTGACAATTTCTAAGGGTATTCGCATGCGCCGCGTCGTTATCACTGGTCTGGGCATTGTTTCCTGCTTGGGCAATGACAAAGACACCGTTTCCGCCAATCTGCGTGCAAGTCGCCCTGGCATCCGTTTCAATCCGGAATACGCCGAAATGGGTCTGCGCAGCCAGGTCTCGGGCTCCATCGATCCAAACCTGCCGCTCAAGGAACTGGTCGACCGCAAGACCCTGCGCTTCGTCGGTCAGGCGGCGGCTTATGCCTACGTGGCCATGAAGAGCGCCGTGGAAGACTCCGGCCTGACTGAAGAGCAGGTATCCAACCCACGTACCGGCCTGATTGCCGGCTCTGGCGGTGCCTCGACCCTGAACCAGATGGAAGCGCTGGACATCCTGCGCGAGAAAGGCATCAAAAAGGTTCTCCCTTATTACGTCACCCGCACCATGAGCAGCACTGTGTCAGCGTGCCTGGCGACGCCATTCAAGATCAAGGGTCTGAACTACTCCATCGCCTCTGCCTGCGCCACCAGTGCTCACTGCATCGGTACCGCCATGGAACAGATTCAGATGGGCAAGCAGGACATCGTGTTTGCCGGCGGTGGCGAAGAGGAGCACTGGAGCCAGTCGTTCCTGTTCGACGCCATGGGCGCGCTGTCCAGCAAACGCAACGACACGCCGGAACAGGCTTCCCGTGCCTACGACGCTGATCGTGACGGTTTCGTGATCGCCGGCGGCGGCGGCATGGTGGTGGTCGAGGAGCTGGAACACGCTCTGGCCCGTGGCGCGAAGATCTACGCCGAACTGGTGGGCTACGGCGCAACGTCCGACGGTTATGACATGGTCGCGCCAAGCGGCGAAGGTGCCATCCGCTGCATGCAGCAGGCGCTGTCCACCGTTGATGGCACCATCGACTACCTGAACACCCACGGCACCTCCACCCCGGTCGGCGACGTCAAGGAAATGGAAGGCGTCCGTGAAGTGTTCGGCGACAAGGCGCCAGCGATCAGCTCCACCAAGAGCCTGTCGGGTCACTCTCTGGGCGCCGCCGGCGTTCACGAAGCGATCTATTGCATGCTGATGATGGAAGGCAACTTCATGGCCGGTTCGGCGAATATCGACGAGCTGGACCCAGCCGTTGCCGACATGCCGATCCTGACCAAGACCCGCGAAAACACCGAGCTGAATCTGGTGATGAGCAACAGCTTCGGCTTCGGCGGCACCAACGCCACGCTGGTGATGAAGCGCTGGACTGGCAAGTAATTAGTCAGTTGCAGACAAAAAAAGGCGCCCTCCGGGGCGCCTTTTTTATGGGCGGGTGAAATGCATCAGCTCGGACCCGATTTTTGTAGGACCGGCTTTAGCCGGGAAGGCGTCAGGCGTCACACCGCAAAATTTGATGGCGACCCCACCGGCCTCTTCCCGGCTGAAGCCGGTCCTACAAAAGCACCGCGTGCATTCATTGGGATTGATGGCGGCCAAACCGGCCCCTTCCCGGCTGAAGCCGGTCCTACAATAGCACCGCGTGCCTTCAGTGGGACTGGCTTTAGCCGGGA
The DNA here is from genome assembly GCF_021728295.1 of Pseudomonas petrae. Classification (GTDB taxonomy): domain Bacteria; phylum Pseudomonadota; class Gammaproteobacteria; order Pseudomonadales; family Pseudomonadaceae; genus Aquipseudomonas; species Aquipseudomonas petrae. The sequence goes on along the minus strand of NZ_JAKJXE010000008.1, from coordinate 163,766 downwards.
AGGCGTCGGGTGTCACACCGAGAATGCTGCAACCAAGCCGTTCAGGTCGGTTGCCAGTCGCGACAGCTCGTGGCTGGCCGCGCTGGTCTGGTTGGCGCCTGCCGAACTCTGCAGCGAGATGTCGCGGATGTTGGTGAGATTGCGGTCCACCTCGCGTGCAACCTGTGCCTGTTCCTCCGACGCGCTGGCGATGACCTCGTTGCGTTCGGTAATGAGTGTAATCGCCGCAGCGATGTCATCCAGCGCCACCCCGGCGGACTGCGCCAGCTCCAGGGTGGTCTGCGCGCGGCTGTTGCTGCCTTGCATGGCGGCCACGGCCTGATCGGTGCCCTGGCGGATGTCGCCCACCAGCTGCTCGATTTCCTGGGTCGATGACTGTGTCCGATGCGCCAGGGCGCGCACCTCATCCGCGACCACGGCAAAGCCGCGTCCCGCCTCCCCCGCCCGCGCGGCTTCAATCGCCGCGTTCAACGCCAGAAGATTGGTCTGCTCAGCCACGGAGCGAATCACGTCCAGCACCTTGCTGATGCCATACACCTTCTGCGCAAGGGTCTGGACCTGCTCGCCGGCGTCGGTCACGTCTTCGGCCAGATGAGCAATGGACGCCACGGTCTGCCGAACCTGCTGACGGCCGTGCTGGGCAATCCGGTCAGACTCCCCGGACGCCTCGGACGTGGCGACTGCGTTACGCGCCACTTCCTCGACAGCCGCCGTCATCTCGTTGACCGCCGTCGCTGCCTGATCGATCTCCAGGCTCTGCTGGTGAAGGCCGCGCGTTGCGTCCTCAGTGACGGTACTCAGCTCCTCGGAGGCAGACGCCAGTTGGTTCGAAGAATCGGCGATGCGCATGATCGTGCTACGCAAACTCTGCTGCATGGACTTGAGCGCTTCCAGCAATCGGGCCGGTTCATCACGCCCCTGCACAACGATCTCCCCGGTGAGATCCCCCGCCGCGACCACCTGAGCAATCCCCAACGCCTGAGTGATCGGTCTGACGATGCTGCGGGTCAATCCCCACGCCAAGAGCAACGTGATCAACGCCGTCAGGAGCATCATGCCAATGACCCAGCCGAACGAGCTCGAGAACACTGCCCGAGCCAGATCGCTCGCCTGCTCTGCACCCTCCTTGTTCAACGCCGTCAACTCGTTCAGGGCGACGGTCATCTTGTCGGCGTACTGGTTCATCTCGCCGTTGACCAGCTGCAGTGCGTCCTCCACCTGATTGGCTGCGGACAGCTCCATCACCCGGCTCTGTCGTTGGAAATAAGCCTGTTGCGCGGCTGCAAACGCTTCGTACAACTCACGCTCGCGGGGGGTTCCGATCAGGGTGGCGTAGTTCTGCTGGGTGGTTTGCAGTCCCGCCTTGAGCTGATCGAGCTTGGCGGTGTTGTCACGCAGGGCATCCGCGCTGCGGTTGAGCATCAGTCGCAACGTCAGGGTACGTACCCGCATCAGGTCCTGCCCCATGCTGCCCAGCTCCATCACGCTGGGGAGCCATTTGTTTTCGACCTGATCCGACTCTTTGCGCATGCTCGACATCTGTATCAGTGCAAAGGCACCAAGACCGAAGACCAGCAAGGCGAGCACGCCGAAACCGAGGGCGGCCCGGGGTGCGATATTCATATTTCTCACGCTCATACCGAGTCCCTTTCCAAGACGCTGCGCTGAAAAGAGCAGTTGCTCTTGATGTCGGCTTCAGGATTACGTCCTGTAGGACAATTCTAAGGTACTTCGTAATAATTCATTACAAAGACCTCGTAGCACGACGCTTCCAGCCGACTGCGCGGGCTATCTATATGCTGTGTCTCATGTCCCAAGAGAGCGCCATCATGCTGACCATTATTCCCCGCGCCGAAGACGTCGAAGGCCAACCGATCCTGCGCCCCCTCCCCGCTGCGCAATGCCGGAGCGTGGGGCCTTTCGTTTTTTTCGATCACATGCTGGAAACCACCTACGCCCCCGGCACCGGCATGGACATCCGCCAGCACCCGCACATCGGCCTGTCGACGCTGACCTACCTCTTCGAAGGCGAAATCCGACACAAGGACAGCCTCGGGAGTGATCAGCACGTAAGACCCGGCGAGGTCAGCTGGATGACCGCCGGCAGCGCCATCGCACACATCGAGCGCACTCCCGAAGCCTTGCACGCCAGCGGCTCTCGCCTGCATGGCCTGCAAGTCTGGCTGGCGTCGCCCAAATCCCATGAGCAAGGCGAAGGTCATTACAGCCATCACCCCGCCGCCACACTGCCGGTCAGCGACGGCATGGGCATTCGGATCCGCGTGATTGCCGGCGAAGGCTTTTGCCTGAAGTCGCCGGTGCCGGTGCTCTCGCCTACGCTCTACGCCGAACTGAACCTGCAAACCGCGACGACGTTGCGAATCCCGGCCGAGCACGAACAGCGCGCGCTGTACGTTATCGAAGGCGATTTACTGCTGGATGGCGAGCCGGTACAGCCGCGCAGTCTGGTGGTGCTGGATGCAGGCAGCGAGCCAACGCTCTGTGCGCAGAGCGAATGCCACGCGGTACTGATTGGCGGTGCGCCACTGGATGGACCGAGAAGGATGAACTGGAATTTCGTGGCCAGCGATCCGGCGCTGATTGAACAGGCCAGGGCGAAATGGGCGACCGGAGACTGGCCGACCGTGCCGGGGGAAGTGGAACGGATTGAGTTGCCGATGGCGCGAAGATAGCCGCTCGGTCACATACTCTGTAGGAGCCCGCTTGCTGGCGAAGCTTTCAGGCGAGGCAACTGCTGACAGTGGAAGTCCAAGCGAGTCAGCAGCCACCTGCTTCAGCTGATCAACCCGCAAACACCTCGTCCAGCAGGTTGTGCATCGAGGTAAACGCGCGCTTCGAAACGGTCGGGTTGTACATCTGTACGCCCGGGTTGTTCGCGTGCGGGTCGGTGAACGAATGGAACGCCCCGCCGTAGCTCAGCAGTTGCCAGTCGACGTTGGCAGCGTTCATCTCGGCTTCGAACGCCGGCAGTTGCTCTTTCGGCACCAGAGGATCGGACGCGCCGTGCATCACCAGCACTTTGCCCTTGATGTTGTTGGCGTCAGCCGGGTTCGGCGTGTCGAGCGTACCGTGAAAGGACACCGCAGCCTTCAACGGCGCACCGGTGCGCGCCAGTTCCAGTGCGCAGCAACCGCCAAAGCAGAAGCCAAACGCCGCCAGCCGGGACGTGTCGACGGTGGCTATAGTCTGCGTGGTCAGGTGATCCAGTGCGGCCTTCATGCGCTTGTTCAACAGCACACGATCATTCTTCAACGGCATCATGGCAGCCGCCGCTTCATCGCCATTGGACGGGCGCACGTGCTGGCCATAGAGATCCGCCAGCAACACCACATAGCCCTTCTCCGCCACATCCTTGGCAATCTGCTCGGCGTCTACGCTCACACCCATCCAGTTAGGCGCCATCACCAGACCCGGTGCGGCCTGACCGCCTTCGCTGAAGGCCAGACGACTCTCGTAGCTCACGCCGTCGATTTCATACACGACGGACTGCACGGTCACATTGCTCATAGCGAACTCCTGCTGATAAGGATGGAGGGAGATTAAATGACAAAACCCGCCGGAGCGGGTTCTGCCGTGACGCGGATGTTAAACCGAGAGCTCGACCAACAACTTGTTCAAACGGCGCACGTAGGCAGCCGGATCTTTCAAGCTGTCACCGGCCGCCAGCGCAGCCTGGTCGAACAGGATGTGCGACAGATCACCGAAGCGGTCTTCATTCTGCTCGTTGTCCAGCTTGCCGATCAGTGGGTGCGACGGGTTGAATTCGAAGATCGGCTTGGAGTCCGGCACCTTCTGACCGCTCGCTTCCAGGATCTGACGCATCTGCAGACCCAGGTCCTGCTCGCCAATCGCCAGAATCGCAGGCGAATCGGTCAGACGGTGGGAAACTCGCACTTCACTGACGGCATCGCCCAGCGCCGTTTTCAGGCGCTCGATCAGGCCTTCCTTGTCCTTGGCGACTTCTTCCTGGGCCTTCTTGTCCTCTTCGGAATCAAGCTTGCCCAGGTCCAGATCACCGCGCGCCACGTCGACAAAACCCTTGCCGTCGAAGTCGCTCAGGTAGCTCATCAGCCACTCGTCGATACGGTCGGTCAGCAGCAGCACTTCAATGCCTTTCTTGCGGAAGACTTCGAGGTGCGGGCTGTTCTTGACCTGCGCGTGGCTTTCGCCGGTGAGGAAGTAGATCTTGTCCTGACCTTCCTTGGCGCGCGACAGATAGTCGGCCAACGAAACACTCTGCTCGCCGCTGTCGTCGGAGGTCGATGCGAAGCGCAGGAGACCGCCGATCTTTTCCTTGTTGGCGAAGTCTTCGGCCGGGCCTTCTTTCAGCACCTGACCGAAGTTTTTCCAGAAGCCCTTGTATTCTTCCGGCTGGTTTTTCGCCAGCTTCTCCAGCATGTCCAGCACGCGCTTGGTCAGCGCGGACTTCATCGAATCGATGATCGGGTCTTTCTGCAGGATTTCACGGGATACGTTCAGCGACAGGTCGTTGGAATCGACCACGCCCTTGATGAAGCGCAGGTACAGCGGCAGGAACGATTCGGCCTGGTCCATGACGAACACGCGCTGCACGTACAGCTTGAGGCCGCGTGGTGCTTCGCGCTGATACAGATCGAACGGCGCGCGGGCCGGCACGTACAGCAGCGAACTGTATTCCAGCTTGCCTTCAACCTTGTTGTGGCTCCAGCTCAACGGGTTTTCGAAATCGTGGGCGATGTGCTTGTAGAACTCCTGGTATTCCTCGTCCTTGACCTCTGTACGCGGACGGGTCCACAGCGCGCTGGCGCGGTTGACGGTTTCCCACTCTTCAACCGGCTCGGCATCACCTTCGACCGGCGCTTGTTCTTTCGGCAGCTCGATCGGCAGGCCGATGTGGTCGGAATACTTCTTGATGATGTTGCGCAGACGATAGCCGTCAGCGAACTCGTCTTCGGCGCTCTTGAGGTGCAGCACGATGCGCGTACCGCGATCGGCTTTCTCAAGGGTAGCGACTTCGAACTCGCCCTCGCCCTTCGAGGACCAGTGCACACCTTCGCTGGCGGGCAAGCCGGCGCGACGGGTGAACACTTCGACCTGATCGGCAACGATGAACGCGGAGTAGAAACCGACGCCGAACTGACCGATCAGGTGGGAATCTTTCTTCTGATCACCGGACAGGTTCTTCATGAAGTCGGCCGTGCCGGACTTGGCGATGGTGCCCAGGTGAGTGATGACATCTTCGCGGCTCATGCCGATGCCGTTGTCTTCCAGGGTGACGGTCTTGGCGTCCTTGTCGTAGCTGACACGGATCTTCAGCTCGGCGCCGCCTTCCAGCAGCTCAGGCTTGGACAGTGCCTCGAAGCGCAGCTTGTCCACCGCGTCGGACGCGTTGGAGATCAGCTCGCGAAGGAAAATTTCCTTGTTCGAGTACAGCGAATGGATCATGAGGTGCAGCAGCTGCTTCACCTCGGTCTGGAAGCCCAGGGTTTCCTTTTGAGTTTCCACACTCATGGTCATCAAACTCCAATTAGTCCACACAAATAGGGGTAGCTGCGCGAAACGCCGAGGGCGGCTCCGAGCAACGCGTTGTCAACAAGGTGGGGGCTGGGGAGACGATTTCAAGGGACAGGCGTGCTGCCGGTGAAGAATCTTCACCTCGGAAAATCTTCAAGCCGCCGATCTGTTGATCTGACGACGGCAGATAAACGATTAACCACCTCAGCCCGGCTGAGGTGTTACACCGCTGAGACGCTTATGTATTTATCCCGCCGGAACATGGAACTAACTTTATAACCGAATGCTCGAAGGCACGTTGATGACCAATAAGGAGAAACACCCCATGCGTAAATCTTTAGCTATTGCCCTCATGCTTTCTGCCACTCTGGGCCTCGCCGCCTGTGACAAAAAATCCGAAGATAAACAGCAAGATGCAAACAAGGCTGCCGAGCAGTCGCAAGAATCGATGCAAAAAGCGCAAGACAAAGTGAACGACGCTGCCAAAGAAAGTCAGGAAGCCGCTCAAAAGAACGCTGAAGCCGCTCAAGAGCGCGCTAAAGAAGCGAACCAGGCAGCACCTGCAACTAAGCAGTAAGTTTCCAGAGTTTCAAAAAGCAAAGCCCGCATTTAGCGGGCTTTGCTTTGTGTATCAAAAAATCAGTTCTGCTTCAGAATGATCGGCGCAGTGATCTCACGGCGCGCCGACCTCCCCCCTCAGGCCAGCGCTTCGCTGCGCTTGCCCAGCATGCGATCCACCACGAACGCGACGAACAGCGTGATCAGCGACGGGGTCAGCCAGGCCAGGCCTTGCTCGCTCAACGGCAGGTGAGCCAGCGAATCCGGCAGGTACACACCCAGCGCAGACCCCTTGACCGCGTCCACCGCACCGATCAGGAACGCCACCGCCATGACCGGCGCGACGATCCGCCCCTGCTCATGCCAGAAATCCTTGCAGAAGCTCAACGTCACCAGTGCAATGCACGGCGGGTAGATGGCGGTCAGCACCGGGATCGAGAACTGGATCAGCTTGGTCAGGCCCAGGTTGGACACCAGCAGCGAAAACGCCGCCAGCAGGATCACCAGCGTCTTGTAGGACAGCGGCAGAACACGGCTGAAGTATTCGGCGCAGGCGCAGGTCAGGCCAACCGCGGTCACCAGGCAGGCCAGCGAGATCAGCACGGCGAGGAAGCTGCTGCCCAAGGTGCCGAAGGTGTGCTGGACGTAGGCGTGCAACACGGCGGCGCCATTGGTTGCACCGGCGGCAACGGCATGGCTGTCCGAGCCCAGACGGAACAGGCTGATGTAGACCAGCGCCAGACCGACACCGGCGATCAGGCCGGCGATGATGGCGTAGCGAGTGATCAACCGAGGCGACTCGACACCGCGGGAGCGAATCGCGTTGACGATGACGATGCCGAAAACCAGCGCGCCCAGGGTGTCCATGGTCAGGTAACCGTTGATGAACCCTTGGGAAAACGGCGCCGCGACGTAGGCAGGTTCTGCGATACCGACCTCACCCGCTGGCAGGACAAACGCGGCGATCCCGAGGATGGCCAGGGCGATGATCTTCAGCGGCGCGAGGAACCGGCCCACGGTGTCGAGCAATCGACCCGGGTAAAGGGAGATCCAGAACACCAGCACGAAATAAACCAGGCTATAGAGAAACAGCGCGAGCGGGCTTTCACCGGTCAGCGGCGCCAGACCGACTTCAAACGACACCGTCGCTGTGCGCGGCGTGGCGAACAGCGGACCCACGGACAAGTAGCAGACGGCGGCGAGAAGGGTGCCGGCGACCTTGCCGATCGGACTGCTCAACGCGTCCATCGCGCCGCCGACCTTGGCGAGCGCAATCACGGTCACCACCGGAAGGCCGACCGCCGTGACCAGAAAGCCCAGGGCGGCCATCCATACGTTGGGGCCGGCCTGGAGGCCTACGATCGGGGGGAAGATGATATTGCCAGCGCCTACGAACAGCGCAAACGTCATGAAACCCAGTGCCAGAATGTCCTGGCCTTTCAACACTTTCATTAAGGAAACCACACTGCTGAATCGGAATTAAGAAGAGGATTTCCCTGAGGGTGGGGGAAATGCTGCCCGCCCTTTTAAGACAGACCCTGAGCGTGCCGCCGCTCCTTGTGGGAGCCGACTGCACAAAACGGCGGCTAGCCTACCCTATTTGGCGCACCGATACAGGGCGCTGCGACCGCTGAATGCATGTTCGTGTCGCATATCAGAAATGTCTTACAGAATCGCGGCCGGGCATCAGGCAAATCGAAACGCCAGAAACGCAAAAGCCACCCGAAGGTGGCTTCTGTTGATCAGGCAGTGAGACGAGGGCGATTAAGCCTTCTTCACTTCCCAACCGGTCAGCTCAGCCAGGGCTTTGCCGATGTCTGCCAGCGAACGCACGGTTTTGACGCCTGCGTCTTGCAGTGCAGCGAATTTCTCGTCTGCAGTGCCTTTGCCGCCAGAGATGATCGCGCCCGCATGGCCCATGCGCTTGCCCGGAGGAGCAGTCACACCCGCGATGTAGGAAACGACTGGCTTGGTCACGTGTGCCTTGATGTAGGCAGCCGCTTCTTCTTCAGCCGAACCGCCGATCTCGCCGATCATGACGATCGCTTCGGTCTGCGGGTCTTCCTGGAACAGCTTCAGGATGTCGATGAAGTTCGAACCCGGGATCGGGTCACCACCGATACCGACGCAAGTCGACTGACCGAAACCGGCGTCAGTGGTCTGCTTCACAGCTTCGTAAGTCAGGGTGCCGGAACGCGACACGATACCGACTTTGCCTGGCAAGTGAATGTGACCTGGCATGATGCCGATCTTGCACTCGCCTGGTGTGATGACGCCTGGGCAGTTAGGGCCGATCAGGACCACACCCAGTTCGTCGCACTTGACCTTGGCTTCGAGCATGTCGATGGTCGGGATGCCTTCGGTGATGCAGACGATCAGCTTGATGCCGCCGAACGCTGCTTCAAGGATGGAATCCTTGCAGAACGGAGCTGGAACGTAGATGACCGAAGCGGTGGCGCCGGTTTTTTCTACTGCTTCGGACACGGTGTTGAACACTGGCAGGTTCAGGTGCGTGGTGCCGCCCTTGCCTGGGGTCACGCCGCCAACCATTTTGGTGCCGTAGGCAATGGCTTGCTCGGAGTGGAAGGTACCCTGGGAGCCGGTGAAGCCCTGGCAGATAACCTTGGTGTCTTTATTGATCAGGACGCTCATTATTTGCCCTCCGCAGCTTTGACGACTTGTTGAGCAGCGTCGGTCAGGCTGGTAGCTGCGATGATGTTCAAGCCGCTTTCTGCCAATACTTTAGCGCCCAGCTCAGCGTTGTTGCCTTCAAGGCGAACAACAACCGGGATTTTCACGCCGACTTCTTTCACGGCGCCAATGATGCCTTCGGCAATCATGTCGCAACGAACGATGCCGCCGAAGATGTTGACCAGTACTGCTGCGACGTTGGTGTCGGACAGGATGATCTTGAACGCTTCGGTAACGCGTTCCTTGGTTGCACCGCCGCCTACGTCGAGGAAGTTGGCTGGCTTGCCGCCGTGCAGGTTGACGATGTCCATGGTGCCCATGGCCAGACCAGCACCGTTGACCATACAGCCGATGTTGCCTTCCAGTGCCACGTAGTTCAGTTCGAACTTGGCAGCGTGGGCTTCACGTGGGTCATCTTGCGATGGGTCGTGGAAAGCCTTCAGCTTGGGCTGACGGTACATGGCGTTGGCGTCGATGTTGATCTTGGCGTCGAGGCAGTGCAGATCGCCGTCAGCCTTGATCACCAGCGGGTTCACTTCCAGCAGTGCCAGGTCATGGTCCTGGAACAGCTTGGCCAGACCGGTGAAGATCTTGGCGAACTGAGTGACCTGCTTGCCTTCCAGACCCAGCTGGAATGCCAGATCGCGACCCTGGAATGGCTGAGCGCCAACCAGTGGATCGATGGTGGCTTTGAGAATCTTCTCAGGCGTGTCGTGCGCGATTTTCTCGATGTCCACGCCACCTTCGGTGGAAGCCATGAACACGATACGACGGCTCGAACGATCGACTACAGCGCCCAGGTACAGCTCTTTGGCGATGTCAGTGCACGATTCAACCAGGATCTTGGTGACTGGCTGACCGTTGGCATCAGTCTGGTAAGTGACCAGACGCTTGCCCAACCACTGTTGAGCGAACGCAGCTGCGTCTTCCTTGCTGCGAACCAGCTTGACGCCGCCCGCTTTACCGCGACCGCCTGCGTGAACCTGGGCTTTGACAACCCACTCGGTTCCGCCGATCTTGTCGCACGCTTCTGCTGCTGCTTCCGGGGTGTCTACTGCATAGCCCTTGGATACTGGCAGGCCGTATTCAGCAAACAGCTGCTTACCCTGATACTCGTGAAGATTCATGCTTATTACCGTCTTCGTTAGGTACTGCGCATTCGGTGCTGCTCGTCAAAGCGTGCCGCACCACCTGTGACCGCTTCTCCCGGAGAGCGCAAGCCAAGCATCAAGCCTGTCCTTCGCTGCCGGGAGTTCGAGTCCAACGGACCTTCCGCGGTAAGCCCTGCGAGCAGGACCTACGACGGGCGGACCGTCGTGGTTATTTTCAGCGTTTTTTCTTGTTCTGGATGTGGATGGCGCCGCCATTCACAGCCAGTGCCGCTTCGTGCAGCGCTTCGGACAGCGTCGGGTGGGAGAAGACCATCATGCCGATGTCTTCGGCACTGGTGCCGAACTCCATACCGATCGCGCCCTGCTGTACCAGCTCTGCAGCGCCAGGGCCAATGACGTGTACACCCAGTACACGGTCGGTCTTGGCATCAGCGATGACCTTGACGAAACCGCCGGTGTCATTCGCTGCCATTGCACGGCCGCTGGCCGCGAACGGGAACTGACCGACGTTGACTTCAACGCCTTCAGCCTTCAGCGTCTGCTCGGTTTTGCCGACCCAGGCGATTTCCGGGTGAGTGTAGATAACCGACGGGATCAGGTCGTAGTTCATCTGGGTCTTGTGACCCTTGATGCGCTCGACAACCATGATGCCTTCTTCGGATGCTTTGTGCGCCAGCATCAGACCACGAACCACGTCACCGATCGCGTACACGCCAGGAACGCTGGTCTCGCACTGCTCGTTGACGAAGATGAAACCGCGCTCGTCGATGTCGACGCCGCTATCGGCAGCCAGCAGCTCGGTGGTCACCGGGCGACGGCCAACGGCCACGATCACGCGGTCGAAGGTGATGTTCTGCTCGCCGTCCTTGTCGGTGTAGGTCACGACGACTTCGTCGCCATTGACCTTGGAACCGGTCACGCGAGCGCCCAGCTTGATGTCCAGACCCTGCTTGGTGAAGGTCTTCTGCGCTTCCTTGGCAACGGCTTCGTCAGCGGCCGGCAGGAATTTCTCCAGCGCTTCGAGAACCGTCACCTTGGCACCCAGGCGAGCCCAGACCGAACCCAGTTCCAGACCGATAACACCGGCGCCAATGACGCACAGGCGCTCAGGCACTGCCGGGAATTCCAGGGCGCCTGTCGAATCGACGATGGTGACCTGATTGACCGGAGCCGGCGGAATGTCGATGGGACGCGAACCGGACGCCAGAATGATGTTCTCGGCTTCGATGACTTCGGTGGTGCCGTCAGGCTTGGTCAGCTCGACTTTCTTGCCGGCCAGCAGCTTGCCGTGGCCTTGCAGGGAAGTGACGCCGTTAGCCTTGAACAGGCTGGCAACGCCGCCGGTCAGGCCTTTGACGATCTGCGCCTTACGGCTGATCATCGCAGCAATGTCCATTTTCAGGTCGCTGAGCGAGATACCGTGAACGCCGAACTGGTTCTTGGCTTCGTAGAATTTCCAGGAGCTGTCCAGCAGCGCCTTGGAGGGGATGCAGCCCACGTTCAGGCAGGTACCGCCGAGGGCCAGCTTGCCCTCTTTATCCTGATACTTCTCGATGCAGGCAGTCGTGAGACCGAGCTGCGCGGCCTTGATAGCGGCCACATAGCCGCCAGGGCCAGCGCCAATCACTACCACGTCGAATTTCTGGGACATAGAAAAGAGTTCCTCTTTAGCTGCGAGCTTTAAGCCACAAGCTGCAAGCTGATCCGTGATGCTTTACAGACGAGTTGCAGCCTGTTCATTAGGATGTTGCGACGACCCAAGCGTCGGCGCCAGGCTGCTGTAACTTGCAGCTTGACGCTTGCGGCTTGCAGCTGTCCTTGAATCAGATGTCCAGCAACAGACGCGCCGGGTCTTCCAGCAGGTTCTTGATGGTCACCAGGAACGTCACGGCTTCTTTACCGTCGATCAGGCGGTGATCGTAAGACAGCGCCAGATACATCATCGGACGGATAACGACCTGGCCGTTGATCGCCATAGGACGCTGCAGAATGTTGTGCATGCCCAGGATGGCCGCTTGCGGCGGGTTGACGATCGGGGTCGACATCATCGAACCGAAAGTACCACCGTTGGTGATGGTGAAGGTACCGCCAGTCATCTCGTCGATGGACAGTTTGCCGTCACGGGCTTTCTTGCCGAAGGTGGCGATGCCGCCTTCGATTTCAGCCAGGCTCATCTGCTCGGCGTTGCGCAGCACCGGAACCACCAGACCGCGATCGCTCGACACGGCAACGCCGACGTCGGCATAACCGTGGTAGACGATGTCGGTGCCGTCGATCGAAGCGTTGACGGCCGGGTAGCGTTTCAGCGCTTCGGTCGCAGCCTTGACGAAGAACGACATGAAGCCCAGGCGTACGCCGTTATGGGACTTCTCGAACAGGTCCTTGTACTTCGAACGCAGCGCCATGACTTCGGTCATGTCGACTTCGTTGAAGGTGGTCAGCATCGCCATGTTCGACTGAGCTTCAACCAGACGCTCTGCAACCTTGGCGCGCAGACGGGTCATCGGCACGCGCTTCTCGGTGCGATCGCCGACGGCAGCCACAGGAGCAGCGGCAGCAGCAGGCTTGGCGGCAGGTGCGGCGGCCGGAGCGGATTTCTTCGCTTCGATGGCAGCAACGACGTCTTCCTTGGTGACGCGGCCATCTTTGCCTGTGCCTTTGACGCTGGACAGGTTGATACCGTTTTCCTCAGCCAGCTTGCGGGCAGCCGGAGCGCCGATGGCGTCTTCGTCACCGGAAGCGGCGGCAGGTGCAGCGGCAGCCTGGGCAGGCGCAGCGGCAGCAGCCGGGGCCGATGCAGCAGCGGCTGGGGCGGCAGCAGCGCCGCCCGCTTCGATCGAGCCCAGCAACTGGTTCGACAGGACGGTAGCGCCCTCTTCGGCAACGATTGCGCCCAGCACGCCGTCAGCTTCGGCCAATACTTCCAGCACGACCTTGTCGGTTTCGATATCAACGATCAGGTCGTCACGCTTGACGGCGTCGCCCGGTTTCTTGTGCCAGGTAGCAACGGTGCCGTCGGCAACGGATTCCGGGAAAGAGGGGGCTTTGATCTCAATAGCCATTATCTGTAATTCCTTTAATTCGGTTTCTAGTGCGCGAAGGCGTTAAACGGAAAACGCGTCTTTCAGCAGTTTTTCCTGCTGTTCGGCGTGCATCGAAGCGTATCCACAAGCAGGAGCAGCGGAAGCATCACGGCCGGCATACTCGAGGACGAGGTTGCGGTTGTGATTGCCGATGCTGCGGCGCAGGTGGTGCTGACTGCTGTACCAGGCGCCCTGGTTCATCGGTTCTTCCTGACACCAGACCACGTTGGTCAGATTGGTGTAAGACGCGATCGCGTCCATCAGGTCGTCTTCCGGGAACGGATAGAGCTGCTCGAGACGCACGATGGCGATGTCTTCGCGGCCTTCGGCACGGCGTTTTTCCAGCAGGTCGTAGTAGACCTTGCCGCTGCACAGCACCAGACGCGTCACTTTCGCGGCATCGAGGGTGTCGATCTCCGCAATGACAGTCTGGAACGAGCCATGGGCCAGATCTTCCAGGGTCGACACGGCCAGCTTGTGGCGCAGCAACGACTTCGGCGTCAACACGATCAGCGGTTTGCGCAGCGGACGGATCACCTGACGGCGCAGCAGATGGTAGATCTGAGCCGGAGTGGTCGGTACGCAGACCTGAATGTTGTGCTCGGCGCACAATTGCAGGTAGCGCTCAAGACGTGCCGAAGAGTGCTCCGGGCCCTGCCCTTCGTAGCCATGGGGCAACAGCATGGTCAGACCGCACAGACGGCCCCATTTGTGCTCGCCGCTGGTGATGAACTGGTCGATCACGACCTGTGCACCGTTGGCAAAGTCACCGAACTGGGCTTCCCAGATCACCAGCGCATTTGGCTGAGTGGTCGAGTAACCGTATTCGAACGCCAGCACGGCTTCTTCCGACAGGAACGAATCGTACAGGTCAAAACGAGGCTGACCGGCGTACAGGTTCTGCAGAGGCACGTAGGTCGCGCCGTCTTTCTGGTTGTGCAGCACGGCGTGGCGGTGCGAGAACGTACCGCGACCGACGTCCTGCCCGGTGATGCGCACCTGATGACCTTCGAACGCCAGCGTGGCGTAGGCCATGGTTTCGGCGTAGCCCCAGTTGATCGGAAGGCCACCGACTTGCATCTTCTGGCGGTCTTCGTAGATTTTCTGGACCTGACGCTGAACCACGAAACCTTCCGGCACCTCCATCAGCTTGGCTGACAGCTCCTGCAGGGTCTTGAGGTCGAAACTGGTGTCGTGACGTGCGGTCCACGCGTGACCCAGGTACGGCCGCCAGTCAACGAACAATTCCTTGTTCGGCTCCTTGACCAGGCTTTTGACAACGTGCATGCCGTTGTCCAGCGCGTTACGGTACTCGTCGACCTTGGCCTGAGCGGCTTCAGCGTTGAGAATGCCGGCGGTGGCCAGCGAATCGGCGTACAGCTCACGGGTGGTGCGCTGCTTGGCGATCTGCTGGTACATCAGCGGCTGGGTGCCACTCGGCTCATCGGCTTCGTTGTGGCCGCGACGACGGTAGCAGACCAGATCGATGACCACGTCACGCTTGAACTGCATGCGGTAGTCGATCGCCAGCTGGGTCACGAACAACACGGCTTCCGGATCATCGCCATTCACATGGAGGATCGGCGCCTGAATCATCTTGGCAACGTCGGTCGCGTACTCGGTGGAGCGCGAGTCTTCCTGCTTGCTGATGGTGAAGCCAACCTGGTTGTTGATCACGATGTGGATCGTGCCGCCCGTCTTGAAGCCACGGGTCTGCGACATCTGGAAAGTTTCCAGCACCACACCTTGACCTGCGAACGCGGCGTCGCCGTGAATCGAGATCGGCAGCACTTTCTCGCCAGTGGCGTCGTTACGACGGTCCTGACGGGCGCGCACCGAACCTTCGACCACAGGCGAAACGATTTCCAGGTGGGACGGGTTGAACGCCATCGCCAGGTGGACTTCGCCGCCGGTGGTCATCACGTTGGACGAGAAGCCCTGGTGATACTTGACGTCACCTGAACCCAGCTCGACCTTCTTCTTGCCTTCGAACTCGTCGAACAGGTCGCGCGGGTTCTTGCCGAAGGTGTTGACCAGCACGTTGAGACGGCCACGGTGGGCCATGCCGATGACCACTTCCTTGGTGCCGTAGGAACCGGAGCGCTGAATCAGCTCGTCGAGCATCGGAATCAGGCTTTCGCCGCCTTCCAGACCGAAACGCTTGGTGCCAGGGTATTTGGTGCCCAGGTACTTTTCCAGACCCTCGCCGGCCGTCACACGCTCGAGCAGGTGGCTCTTGATGTCGGCGGAATAGGCAGGACGGCCACGCACGCTTTCGAGGCGCTGCATGAACCAGTTGCGCTGGTTGGAATCGACGATGTGCGTGAACTCGGCGCCGATGGTGCGGCAATATGTCTGCTGCAACGCCTCGACGATTTCACGTAGGCTCGCTTCTTCCTTGCCGATGAACAGGTCGCCGGCGCGGAATGTGGTATCGAGGTCAGCGTTGGTCAAACCGTAATGGTTAATCGACAGGTCAGCTGGCGCAGTACGCTTCCACAGACCCAGAGGATCGAGTTGCGCGCCCTGATGGCCGCGCATACGGAATGCCTGGATAAGTCGCAGCACTTCAACTTGCTTCTTTTCATGCTCGCTGCTCACGCTGCCGGCAGAGACCGGTTGGGCGCGGCGCTGGTTTTTCCCCAGCAACACAAAATGATCGCGAACCGTCGAGTGCGATACATCGGTGGCAGTGCTGCCGTCAGCCGGCAACGTCTGAAAATAGGTGCGCCACTCTTCTGGCACAGCGTTAGGGTCGTGCAGGTAGAGCTCGTAGAGCTCTTCCACATAGGCAGCGTTACCACCGGAAAGGTGGGCGCTGTTCCACATGCGCTGCATCACGCTTTCTTGCATGCTTGGTCACCCTCGGTTAGGGGACACCATCGGCGTCGATGCCAGCGCAAACTTGAAAAGTCCATGTGCAGCGACTTCAAGTCACTAGGAATCACGCAGATAGTCCGGGTACCAGCCCGGATGCCCCTGCTGGTTTCATTTCTTCAAAATAAGAGCTGAAGCCATACGACAACTGCTCAGGTTAAAACTACGGCGCCGGTTGAAGCCTGCGCCGCAGCGTTTACGGGTGCTGCAGTAGCGGGTGCTGCGGTGTTACAGATGCGGCAAACTCAGACACCGCTTTTGAGCAGCATGTTGCGCACGTGACCGATAGCCTTGGTTGGGTTCAGGCCTTTCGGGCAAACGTTGACGCAATTCATGATGCCGCGGCAGCGGAATACGCTGAACGGATCGTCCATCGACGCCAGACGCTCTTGCGTCCGGGTGTCGCGGCTGTCAGCCAGGAAACGATAGGCTTGCAGGATCGCAGCAGGACCCAGGAACTTGTCGGGGTTCCACCAGAAGGACGGGCAGGACGTCGAGCAGCAAGCGCACAGAATGCACTCGTACAGGCCGTCGAGCTTTTCCCGCTCTTCCGGGCTCTGCAGGCGCTCGATGGCCGGAGCAGGCGTGTCGTTCTGCAGGAATGGCTTCACCTTCTCGTACTGCTTGTAGAAGATGCTCATGTCGACGGCGAGGTCACGGATGACCGGCAGGCCAGGCAGTGGACGCACCACCAGCTTGTTGCCCTTGACCACCGCCGAGAGCGGAGTAACGCAGGCCAGGCCGTTCTTGCCGTTGATGTTCATGCCATCGGAGCCGCAAACACCCTCGCGGCAAGAGCGACGATAGGAGAAACCTTCGTCCTGCTCTTTGATCAGGGCCAGCACGTCCAGCACCATCAGGTCTTTACCGTTGGTATTGACCTGAAAGTCCTGCATGAACGGTGCTGCGTCCTGATCCGGGTTGTAGCGATAAACACTGACTTGCAACATATCGGCCACCCTTAGTAAGTCCGAATCATGGGTTCGAAAGTCGGAACAGTCTTCGGTGAGAAGTTCACGGCACGCTTGGCCACGCGCTTTTCACCCGGGAAATACAGGGTGTGGCACAGCCAGTTGATGTCGTCGCGATCTTCGAAGTCTTCACGGGCGTGAGCGCCACGGGATTCCTTGCGATGCTCGGCGGCGATCGCCGTGGCCTCAGCCACTTCCAGCAGGTTTTGCAGCTCCAGCGCTTCGATCCGGGCAGTGTTGAATGCCTGGCTCTTGTCGTTGATCTTGACGTTGGCGATGCGCTCGCGCAGGTTTGCCAGCTGGGCAATACCCTTCTGCATGTATTCGCCGGTACGGAACACACCGAAGTAGTTCTGCATGCAGCTTTGCAGCTCTTTGCGCAGGGTCGCGACGTCTTCGCCATCGGTACGCGAGTTCAGCCCGTTGAGGCGAGCCAGCGCGACATCGATGTCGGTTTCGGAAGCGCGACGGTAGTCGACGCCTTCGTTGAGCGCCTGCTCCAGGTGCAGACCGGCAGCACGACCGAACACCACCAGATCGAGCAGCGAGTTGCCGCCCAGACGGTTGGCACCGTGAACCGATACGCACGCCACTTCACCGACCGCGAACAGGCCCGGGATGATGGCGTCGACGCCCGCGGCGTCCTGGGTGATCGCCTGACCATGAATGTTGGTGGCAACGCCGCCCATCATGTAGTGGCAGGTCGGCACGACAGGGATTGGCGCAACGGCCGGATCCACGTGTGCGAAGGTTTTGGACAGTTCCATGATCCCTGGCAGACGGCTGTGCAGCACTTCCTCACCAAGGTGATCGAGTTTGAGCATCACGTGGTCGCCGTCAGGACCGCAACCGTTGCCGGCGATGATCTCTTTAACCATCGACCGAGCCACAACGTCGCGACCGGCCAGGTCCTTGGCGTTTGGCGCGTAGCGCTCCATGAAACGCTCGCCGTGCTTGTTGATCAGGTAACCGCCTTCACCACGGCAGCCTTCGGTGACCAGTACACCTGCGCCGGCAATGCCGGTCGGGTGGAACTGCCACATTTCGATGTCCTGAACCGGTACACCGGCACGCAACGCCATGCCCACGCCGTCGCCGGTGTTGATAAGGGCGTTGGTGGTGGAGGAGTAGATGCGGCCGGCACCGCCGGTGGCCAGTACAGTCGCGTCGGCGCGAATGTAAGAGGTTTCACCGGTTTCGATGCAGATGGCGATGATCCCGACAAACGCGCCGTCCTGGTTCTTCACCAGATCGACTGCGTAGTACTCGTTAAGGAATACGGTGCCGGCTTTAAGGTTGGCCTGATACAGGGTGTGCAACAGCGCGTGACCGGTACGGTCGGCGGCAGCACAGGTACGTGCAGCCTGACCGCCCTTGCCGAAGTCTTTCGACTGGCCGCCGAACGGACGCTGATAGATGCGGCCCTGCTCGGTACGGGAGAACGGCAGACCCATGTGTTCGAGCTCGAACACGGCTTCAGGACCCACGGAACACATGTATTCGATAGCGTCCTGGTCACCGATGTAGTCGGAGCCCTTGACGGTATCGTACATGTGCCAGCGCCAGTCATCGTTCGGATCGGCCGAAGCGATTGCGCAGGTGATGCCACCCTGAGCGGAAACGGTGTGGGAACGAGTCGGAAAGACCTTGGTGACTACAGCGGTCTTGTGGCCGCCCTGAGCCAGTTGCAGTGCGGCACGCATGCCCGCGCCGCCGCCGCCAATGATGATGGCGTCGAATGAAAGCGAATTGATGTTAGCCATGGATCAGATACCCCAAAGAATCTGCACACCCCAGACGAAGTAAGCGAACATCGCAATGCCGCACACCGCCTGGAACAGGAAACGCACCGCCGTCGCGGACTTGCCCAGCGCCATCGGCGTCAGGTAGTCAGTCGCGATGGTCCACATGCCAACCCAGGTGTGAGCCGCCAGGGCAACGAGGGCCAACAAACTGAAGATGCGCATTGCGTTATGGGAGAACAGCGCGTGCCACGTGGCGTATTCAAGGCCAGGGTGCGCGATCAGGTACCCGATCAGGAAAATGAAATAAGCCGCGAGTACGACGGCGGAAACGCGTTGCGCCATCCAGTCATACAGGCCCGAACGAGAAAGGTTGGTGACGTTGGTTACCATATCCACACTCCTGCCAGAACGATCACCACCACAGACACGGCGATAACGATTTTAGAGCCCAGCTTGCCGCCTTCCAGCGTTTCGCCGATGCCCGAGTCCATGATGAGATGACGGACGCCCGCCACCAGGTGATACAGCAGTGCGGACAGAAGAGCCCAGATCACAAACTTGGCCAGCGGACTGGTCAGTCCCGCTTTCACCGACGCGAAGCCTTCCTCGGAGTCGAGCGACAGGTCCAATGCATAAAGCATGATGGCAATGCCGACGAAGAGGATGACACCGGAAATACGGTGAAGGATGGACGTGTAAGCAGTGATAGGGAGTTTGATGGTCCTTAGGTCTAGGTTTACAGGTCGTTGGCTTTTCACGGCTTTTTTTCACACTGAAGAGCCCTAACACTCAGGGCAAGTTGTTGGGAAGTGTACTGGTCAGGTACCCACTACCCAGGAAGTGACCAACCCCGTTTAATCAGGCCTGAAAGCCCCTGGCGGTCGGACGCCGAGTATAGACAGTTAGCCAACTAATGACAACGCGCAGACCCTGTCCCAAGGGTGGATTGCTTTAGCCCGATAATTGGCGTAAATGGCCCGCAATTTCGACGAAAACCCCACGTTAAAGCCTTCTGCTACAAGACTTTTGGCAAATTGACTTTAGAATTTATCTCACTATAGTGATGCGGGCCCTGCGTGGGGGGTCTGTCTGATGATTTGAAGCATAATTAGGAGGCCACATGGCTGATAAAAAAGCGCAGTTGATCATCGAGGGCGCAGCCCCCGTCGAGCTGCCCATTCTGACCGGCACCGTTGGTCCCGATGTTATCGACGTACGCGGCCTGACTGCCACCGGACGCTTCACATTCGACCCAGGCTTCATGTCCACGGCCTCATGTGAATCGAAAATCACCTACATCGATGGTGACAACGGCATTCTCCTGCATCGCGGCTACCCGATCGAACAGTTGGCCGAGCAATCGGACTACCTGGAAACCTGCTACCTGCTGCTTAACGGCGAACTGCCAACCGCCGAGCAAAAAGCCGAATTCGTCGTCACCGTGAAGAATCACACCATGGTGCACGAGCAACTGAAAACCTTCTTCAACGGTTTCCGTCGTGACGCCCACCCGATGGCCGTCATGTGCGGCGTGGTCGGCGCCCTTTCGGCGTTCTACCACGACTCCCTGGACATCAATAATCCGCAGCACCGGGAAATCTCTGCGATCCGTCTGGTCGCCAAGATGCCGACCCTCGCCGCGATGGTTTACAAGTACTCCATGGGTCAACCCATGATGTACCCGCGCAACGACCTCAGCTACGCGGAAAACTTCCTGCACATGATGTTCAACACGCCGTGCGAGATCAAACCGATCAGCCCGACGCTGGCCAAGGCCATGGACCGGATCTTCATCCTCCACGCCGACCACGAACAGAATGCCTCGACGTCCACCGTGCGCATGGCAGGCTCGTCGGGCGCCAACCCGTTTGCCTGTATCGCAGCCGGTATCGCCGCACTCTGGGGCCCTGCCCACGGTGGCGCGAACGAAGCGGTGCTGACCATGCTCGATGAGATCGGCGATGTGTCCAACATCGACACCTACATCGCCAAGGCCAAGGACAAGAACGATCCGTTCAAGCTGATGGGCTTCGGCCACCGCGTTTACAAGAACCGCGACCCGCGCGCCACCGTGATGAAACAGACCTGCGACGAAGTCCTGCGCGAGCTGGGCATCACCAACGACCCGCAGCTCGAGCTGGCCATGCGTCTCGAAGAGATCGCCCTGACCGACCCGTACTTCATCGAGCGCTCGCTGTACCCGAACGTTGACTTCTACTCGGGCATCATCCTCAAGGCGATCGGCATCCCGACCAGCATGTTCACCGTGATTTTCGCCCTGGCGCGAACCGTCGGCTGGATTTCCCACTGGAAGGAAATGCTGTCGAGCCCTTACAAGATCGGCCGTCCACGCCAGCTGTACACCGGCGAAGTGTCACGCGACATCGTCCCGCTGGCCGAGCGCAAGTAACTCGGCAGCGCCCACGAAGACACAAAAAGGCTGCCCTCGGGCAGCCTTTTTCGTTTGTAGCTTTAGCGTTGCAAGCGAACCGATCAGTCCTTCTCTGCCCGGTCCTTGAGCGCCTTGAGCGTGTTGAACGGCGCATCCACCACGAACTTGTTCGCCAGCCAGGATGGCACGCTGCCACCAGGCTCGGTGTGCACCTGATAGGTGACCTCGGTCAGGTTGTCGCCCTTGGGCACAAACTTCCAGAACCCCTCAACCTGCGCCACCCGTACAAAGCCCTTCTCTTCCGGGATGTACTTGGGATCGCCTTCCAGCTCGCGGGTCACGCTGCCATCGGCGCCTTCAACGGTCGTCACCTTCAGCACCGAATCCCGGGGAGTGACCGGCCACGGCGTGTTGAACTGGGAGTAGGTCCAGGTTTTGTCGCCATCGTGCTTGATGATCTTCTGCAGCTTGCACTCGTGAATCCAGGCGCACGCGGCGGCCACGTCTTCCTGCAACGCTCTGAGCTTGCCGATGCCCGCCTTGATGGTTGTTACGCCTTGATAGGCCTTGTACTGCGAACCGGGCACTTCGCTGAGGGAGACTTTGATGCCCTCCTCGTTCTTCGCGACTTTCCACTCCTCAGCCTGCGCTGAAGCTGCCACCCATACAGTCAGTCCCAACCCGAAAGCAATGCGGTACAGCGAACTCATATGTTGTTCCTTATTGTTGAAGTTCAGTCGTGCCTCGGCCGTGCTTCACGCCACCGATGTCATCTTTTCCCACCAGCCGATCAGACGGATCGCGTCCTCAGGACCGGTGCCACACACCTCAGGCTCCGCCGCAAACTGACCACACACCGCCGGCCTCCCCGGCTGCCCGAAGATGCCGCAGAGCATGTCCAGCGACAGGTGCAGGCAGCGCATGCCCGCAGGTTTGCCGTCGGGCATGCCGGGAATCGGTGAAGTAATGGACGGCGCAATGCAGCACGCGCCGCAGCCTGGTCGGCATTCCATGAAAAGAACCTGTGTGACAGTGAGGACGATGGCCGGATCTTACGCCCTAAAACACACGTTTGAAATCGGACGTGCTTGCACTGCCGGCCAACGTCACTGTTTGAATTTGAAATCCAGCGCAGCGCCTTCCACGTCCTTGCGCGCCTCATTGCGCAACTGCAGGTCCATCTCGTTGCTCAACAGACGGCCTTGCATCTGGAAGTCAGGGTCAGCGTTTGCATCAGGGAACATTTTCGGTAGCAGCGGCTTGGCACCCGAGGATGGGGCTTTAGCCTTCGACGCGGAGGTGATGACGTTAGACGGCGGGGTCAGCTGTTTTACCATCTCGGGCGGCAGGCTGAGATCCAGCGGGACTTTGTTCAGCCGCGTTTCCTTCACCACCTGGGAGGCCGATTTGCTTTTGCTGGCAACCGGGGCACGCCGCGCGACTTCGGCGTTATCCGCTTTAACCTTGGCGGATTTGGCGTTGGCGCCTGCAGGCTTATTGTCAGCCGTGTTGGTGATCGTTCGCGGCGCTTCAGCCGACGCCTTGCCCGACGCAACAACCGGCACGGTCGTGATATTCGGCGCAAGGGAATGGACCGCTGGCGCGTCCGCTACAGGCTTGTCCGCCGATGCAGGCGCAGGCGCAGACTCAGATTCAGCGACGGGCTTCGCTGCCTTGGCAGCCTCGGCCGGCGCATCAACACGCGCGGCCGGCGCCGAAGCGGTGGCTTTCGCCGGTGGAGCGGGCGCTTTATCGGCATCACAGGCGCTCAGCAACACCAACAACATCACACTTATACAACGCAGTGATTTCATAGTCTGAACGGCAGTAAGTAAGACAGGGGCCATATGCTGGCCCTTTGCACGGCGGCTGACAAGTTGACCTGTCCGCCTCCCCCGATAGTATGGAAAGCTGGCAACCCTACGAGTTCACCAGGATTGCCCGGCATCCTGGCACAACTGCTTGGCCAGCATGCCCACCGTCATTAACGCCCTCTCCGCTTCACGGTTCCACGGCAGCCCGCAGTTCAGGCGAATGCAGTGGTTGAACTGCTCCGTGTTACTGAAAATCAGGCCCGGCGCGATGCTGATGCCCTGCTCCAGCGCGCGCACGTGCAGCTCCTGAGTGTTCACCCGTCCCGGCAGACTGATCCACAGAATGAACCCGCCCGCAGGCCGGCTGATCTGCGTGCCTTCGGGAAACATCTGTTGCACCGCCAGCTGAAACGCGCTGAGATTTTTGCGGTGCTCCTGGCGGATAAAGCGTAAGTGCCGGTCATACCCGCCGTTTTCAAGGTAGGACGCCACCGCCATCTGCGTCACGCTGCACGCTGAATGGGTGCTGAAGGTTTGCAGGCGCTGGATTTCCGCCTGGTATTTCCCGGCGATCATCCAACCGATCCGCACCCCAGGCGACAGGGTCTTGGAGAAGCTGGAGCAGTAGATGACATGGCCCAGCCGGTCGAAGGCCTTCAACGCCTTGGTCTTGTTCTGCTCGTACATCAACTCGCCGTAGATGTCGTCTTCGATGATTTGAATGTCGAAGTCCGACGCCAGGCGCAGGAGGTGTTTCTGCCGCTCTTCCGGCATGGTGCTGCCCAACGGATTGCTCAGTCGCGACGTCATCACCAGCGCCTTGATCGACCATTGGTTGGCCGCCAGCTGCAGCGCTTCCAGGCTGATCCCGGTGTTTGGGTCGCTGGGGATTTCGATGACTTTCAGGCCGAGCAGATCGGCCAGTTGCAGCAGGCCGTAATAGGTCGGGGATTCTGCCGCGATCAGGTCGCCCGGGCTGGTCAGCACCCGCAGCGACATTTGCAGCGCATCGACGCAGCCGTGGGTGATCACCACTTCAGAGGGGTCGATCACCACGCCGGCGTCACGCATGCGAATCGCCACCTGACGACGCAGCGGCTCGAAGCCGGGGCTGAACATGTAATTGAACGCCCGAGGGCTCTGAAAGCGGGTGACCTTGGCCAGTTGCTGATGCAACGCGCGCAGCGGCAGGTAATCGATATGCGGGACAGCAGCGCCAAACGCGAACACCCCTTCCCGCCGGGCTTCGACCAGTACCTGTTGAATGATGCTGGCGCGGGTGACCAGACCGGGGCGCTCCACTCGCGCAATATCGGGGGTCGCCGCCGTGAGGGCCGGGGTTTGATGGACGTAATAACCGGACTGCGGCCGGGCACGGATCAAACCCTGGTCTTCAAGGTTGGCGTAGGCCTGCAGGACGGTGGCATGACTGACGTTGAGCTGGGAGCTCATCTTGCGCACCGAGGGCACGCGCTCGCCCGGCTGATACACGCCCCGGCGAATGTCCTCGGCCAGCTGCTGGGCGATGCGTTGGTAAAGCAACAGACTGGTCATTTCGCGTCCCTCGATCCCGTGCTTTGATCATGCGTGCGGCAATCAGAAGAGAAGGATCACCGGAACAGTTCGGAAGTGTACGGTGACAGTTCCTGTTCCGGCTAGAGGGCGCGATGTTTGAATCGCCTGAATGATGCCGATTCCCTGTCCCTCAACGAGGCGCGCTGAGATGGCCCTTGTCGTCCGAGAAGACGATTTCGACACGGCGGTTCTGGGCACGGCCGCTCTCAGAGGTGTTTGCGTCCACCGGGTATTGGTCGCCGTAGCCTTCGACCTGAATGCGGTCTTCCTCGATGCCCAGATCAGACAGCACGTCCGCGACGGCCTGTGCCCGGTCTTTCGACAGCGCGAGGTTTTCCTGAGCGTCGCCGGTGCCGTCGGTGTAGCCCTCGATGCGCACCACACGCTTGGGATTGAATTGCAGGAACTGCACGACCTTCAGCACCGTGCGGTTGGCGGAGCTTTTCAGTTCGGCTCGGCCGGTATCGAAGAGCATATCGCCGAGGGTCATCACCAGCCCGCGTTCGTTCTGCTGCGTCGACAGGCTGATCACTTGATCTTCCGCCCACTTGCCCTGTTGCTGCGCGCCGGCCAGCTTGGCTTCACGCAAGGCCAGTTGCAGGCGTTGACGTTCCAGCTCCAGTCGCGCGAGCTTTTCCTGGTTCAGCAGCAGCTTGCTGTGCTCACGGGCGATCGCGCTGTAACGGCTGCTCAGGTACGCGTAATGACTGACGTCGTCAGCGCTGCCGGTGTAGCTCGACAGGCGCTCTGCCCGGCCCAGCAATTCGCCGGCGCGGATGACGTCCTTTGGCGCGCTGCGCAGGACGTTGGTGTCTTCCTTGACCTTCTGGTAATCGGCAATGGCGCCCTGCAGCGCCTGCTCACTGTTCTGGTGACCGGCACAGCCCGCAAGACCGGCACTGGCCAGCAAGAGGCCGAGGCTGAGGCTTCGCGCAACGGCATTCATTGGCTGGCCCCCAACTGCTTGCGCAGACGCTCGAGTCGGGTGTTGACCTGGGCCACCTGCGCTTCGCTCTTCTGCGTCAGCACCCGGGCCTCGGCCAGACGCGCGTCGAGTTCGGCCTGTTCAGCCTGCATGCGCGCGTTCTTATAGGACTTGTCCGCCATGTCGGCGCGCGCCTGGGTCAGCTTCGTCTGCGCTGTCACCAGGTCCGGCTCTTCATCCGTAGCGCCGACCGCGGTGGCCTGGGCGACAGCCTGTTCGGTGAGCTTGAGTTGTTCGGTGGGCGCCGGGTCATTGGCACAGCCGACGAGCGCGGCGAGCACGAAAGCGGCGAATACAGGCTGGATTTTCAAAAGAAAGCTCAAAACACATTCCTACTGATGGAGGGCGCTGCCGGACTGCTGCAACTGGATTTTCCACAGGTCCAGATTGCGCGTGACGGCTTCACTGGAGCGACCGGAAGCGGCCAATTCTGTCATTTTTTTCGCCAGCTGTCCGCGCAGCCATGGATCGTTGCAAGCGGAGTTGAACGACAGCGCCAGATAAAAGCCCGGGCGATCGAGGGGCATGGGCTGGGTATGCAGGTCTTTGTCGATGTCCAGCGCCTGGGTCACGGCCATCCCTGCATAGCGGCCGGCAAGGACGAATTCGACTTGCCCCGCCGCCAGCTTCTGAAAGGCCTGGGGAAGACTGGCCTGCTTCTCCAGCGTCAGGCGCGCCTTGATCGCCTCATCGAATCCGGCGGTCACCCGGGTCTTTTCAGACATGGCGCCGGGATGCCCCTGCAGATCCGCGAGCGAATTGAACGGCTGCTCATGGCCCAAGCGCGTCCAGACCATGATTTCGTTCTGGGCGATGGGCGGATGGATGAAATCGAGGGATTCCAGCTCGGCGCTGTTGAGTGGCGTGTCGGCCAGCATGTCCATGCGTCCGCTTCGCACTTCTTCACGTGCCTGGCTGCGCTTGCCGCCATACAGCAGTTCGACCTTGACGCCGATCTGTTGCGCGACCTCCTTGAGCAGGTCGGCATTGGCGCCCATCAGGTGTTTCGGGTCCTGCGGGTCGCGCCACAGGTACGGCGGCGCGTCCGGGCTGCCGGTGACGATCAGCCGGTCACACTTGCCCGCAGACCAGGCCAGCGACGGCAGCAACAGCAACCCGCCCAGCAGTGAAGCCAGCGTCTGCTTTGGCGACAACATGACGACGTCCTTCTTTGAGCCCATAAAAAAACCCGTCAGCTCCGACTGCCTGGGCGCTTGATCATTGAGTGAACGATGATCGACGCTGGCGGCAGCCCGAACGAACGGGTTCTCTTTATAAGTCAGGGAAGTGGATTAAACCAGCTTCTCCAACTCGGGGATCGCTTCGAACAGATCCGCCACGAGGCCGTAGTCGGCAACCTGGAAGATCGGCGCTTCTTCGTCCTTGTTGATCGCGACGATCACTTTGGAGTCCTTCATGCCCGCCAGATGCTGGATCGCGCCGGAGATGCCGACCGCGATGTACAGCTGCGGCGCGACGATCTTGCCGGTCTGGCCGACCTGCATGTCGTTGGGCACAAAGCCTGCGTCGACGGCCGCGCGGGAAGCGCCGACCGCTGCACCCAGCTTGTCAGCCAGGGTGTACAGGTGCTTGAAGTTGTCGCCGTTCTGCATGCCACGACCGCCGGAAACGACGATCTTGGCAGCGGTCAGCTCGGGACGGTCGGACTTGGCCAGCTCTTCGCTGACGAAGGACGACTTGCCCGCGTCATGGGCCGCGCTGACGGCTTCAACCGAAGCAGAACCGCCCTCGGCTGCCACCGCGTCAAAGCCAGTCGCACGCACGGTGATGACTTTCACCGCTGCCGACGACTGAACGGTCGAAATAGCGTTACCGGCATAGATCGGGCGCTTGAAGGTGTCAGCGCTTTCGACCGAGATGATCTCGGAGATCTGATCGACGTCCAGGTGCGCCGCGACGCGCGGCAGGATGTTCTTGCCATTGGAGGTTGCAGCGGCCAGCACGTGGCTGTAGGCCGAAGCCAGCTCGACGACCAGCGGGGCGACGTTTTCCGGCAGTTGGTGCTCGTAGGCGGCGTTGTCAGCCACGAGGACCTTGGACACGCCTGCGATTTTTGCAGCTGCTTCGCCGACGGCAGCGACGTTCTGACCCGCGACCAGAACGTGGACGTCACCACCGATTTTGGTGGCAGCGGCAACGGTATTCAGGGTGGCGGGAGCGATCGCGCCGTTTTCGTGCTCAGCGATAACCAGGGTCGTCATCAGATCACCTTCGCTTCGTTTTTCAGTTTATCAACCAGTTCGGCAACCGACTTGACCTTGATGCCTGCGCTGCGGGCAGCCGGGGCTTCAACTTTCAGGGTCTTGTTGGTGGACACAGTCGAAACACCCAACGCATCAGGCGTCAGCACTTCGAGCGGCTTTTTCTTGGCCTTCATGATGTTCGGCAGCGACGCGTAGCGCGGCTCGTTCAAACGCAGGTCGGTGGTGACGATGGCCGGCAGCTTGAGGGAAACGGTCTGCGCGCCGGCGTCGATTTCACGGGTGACGTTGACGCTGTCGCCGGACACTTCGACTTTCGAGGCGAAGGTGCCCTGTGGGTAGCCGCTCAGCGCAGCCAGCATCTGGCCGGTCTGATTGTTGTCGCTGTCGATCGCCTGCTTACCGAGAATGACCAGCTGCGGCTGCTCTTTGTCAACAACGGCCTTGAGCAACTTGGCCACGGCCAGGGACGTCAGTTCGTCAGCGGATTCCACGAGGATGGCGCGATCGGCACCCAGTGCCAACGCGGTACGCAGTTGCTCCTGAGCGGTGGTCGGGCCGATGGAAACGACGACGATCTCGGTCGCAACGCCTTTCTCTTTCAGGCGGACGGCTTCTTCTACAGCGATTTCGCAGAAGGGGTTCATCGACATTTTAACGTTGGCGAGATCGACGCCGGAGTTGTCCGCCTTGACGCGAACCTTGACGTTGTAGTCGACCACTCGTTTGACAGCTACAAGAACCTTCATGGATTCCTCGTTTCTCTCCGGTGAAAAGAAATCGCCAGGCCTTGCCCGGCGATGGGTACTCGTCAGTGTAAAGAACACCTGTGAAAACAACGTATTCGCGGTTGCTGAATGCGGATGTCAGCAAAAGCGGCCACGCCAGGGCGGCAATCCAAGCCAGACGTTGATCGCCCGTGTAAACTGCAGCGCGCCGCCGGCCTGGGGCTGACGGTTGCGCGGGGGCGATGCTCACGTTGCTTTTACCGGTGTTCTGCTACCGACGGTCTGTACGCTGCTGTAAAAATTCCGGGGCTGACGAACAACCCGGAACGAGCGCAAAACCGCCCGTATCTTGAACGCAACGCCGGGTCGGGTCAATACGACATAAACGCCAGTCACAAGCCGTCTCACCATGATTTATCAGGGTTTCGGCCGATTCAAACAAACGTTTGTATTGGACCTGCGAGGTGGTGTAGATATAATGCGCGCCTTCAAGATGACACCCGGGCCAACGACCTGCCCGGTGTCGGTTTTAGCCATCTATAAAAATACGCCTAAAAAATACGCCGTTGAGCCTTGAGTAGGAGATAGCCTGTGGAACGCGAATTTATGGAATTCGACGTCGTCATCGTCGGAGCCGGGCCCGCCGGGCTGTCTGCCGCTTGCCGCCTGAAACAGAGAGCCGCTGACGCCGGTCAGGAAATCAGCGTCTGCGTGGTGGAAAAAGGCTCCGAAGTCGGCGCTCACATCCTCTCCGGCGCCGTGTTCGAACCCCGCGCCCTCAACGAGCTGTTCCCCGACTGGAAAGCCCTCGGCGCCCCGCTCAACACCCCGGTTAAAAGTGACGATATCTATGTCCTGACCGGTGCCGACGCCAGCCAGAAAGTGCCGGGCGCGTTCGTGCCCAAGACCATGCACAACGAAGGCAACTACATTATTTCCCTGGGCAACCTGTGTCGCTGGCTGGCGCAGCAGGCCGAGAACCTGGGCGTCGAAATCTACCCCGGCTTTGCGGCTCAGGAAGCGCTGATCGATGAGAACGGCGTGGTGCGCGGGATTCTCACTGGTGATCTGGGCGTGGACCGTGAAGGCAATCCGAAAGAAGGCCTGTACACCCCCGGCATGGAACTGCGTGGCAAGTACACGCTGTTCGCCGAAGGCTGCCGTGGCCACATCGGCAAGCAGCTGATCAACCGCTTCAACCTCGACAGTGAAGCCGACGCCCAGCATTACGGCATCGGCCTGAAGGAAATCTGGGAAGTCGATCCGGCCAAACATCAACCCGGTCTGGTGGTGCACACCGCCGGCTGGCCGCTGGACATCATGGGCACCGAAAACACCGGTGGGTCGTTCCTTTACCACTTGGAAAACAATCAGGTTGTGGTCGGGCTGATCGTCGACCTGTCCTACGCCAACCCTTACCTGTCGCCGTTCGATGAATTCCAGCGGCTCAAGCACCACCCGGTCCTGAAGCAGTACCTGGAAGGCGGCAAGCGCATCAGCTACGGCGCGCGGGCCATCTGCAAGGGTGGCCTGAATTCGCTGCCAAAGATGGTCTTCCCCGGCGGCGCGCTGATCGGTTGCGACCTGGGCACGCTGAACTTCGCCAAGATCAAGGGCAGCCACACCGCCATGAAGTCCGGCATGCTCGCCGCTGAAGCGGTGGCGGATGCGCTGTTCGCCGGCAATGAGGGTGGCGACGCGCTCAACGGCTACGTCGAGGGTTTCAAGGCCAGCTGGCTGCACGAAGAACTGTTCGCCAGCCGCAACTTCGGGCCCGCTGTCCACAAGTTCGGCGCGATCTTCGGTGGCGCGTTCAACTTCATCGACCAGAATCTGTTTGGCGGCAAGATCCCCTTCACCCTCCACGATACCAAGCCGGACTACGCGTGCATGAAGCTGGCGGCCGACTCGAAGAAGATCGACTACCCGAAACCCGACGGCAAGCTGAGCTTCGACAAGCTGAGTTCGGTGTTCATCTCCGGCACCAACCACGAAGAAGAGCAGCCTTGCCACTTGAAGCTGAAGGATCCGAGCATCCCGATCAGCGTCAACCTGCCCAAGTACGACGAGCCTGCTCAGCGTTACTGCCCGGCGGGGGTTTACGAGGTGGTGACCCAGGAAGACGGCGCGAAGCGCTTCCAGATCAACGCGCAGAACTGCGTCCACTGTAAAACCTGTGACATCAAGGATCCGTCGCAGAACATCACGTGGGTAACACCGGAAGGCGCAGGCGGCCCGACCTATCCCAATATGTAATGGATTCTGAGTAGGACCGGCTTTAGCCGGGAAGGCGTCAGCGGCCATAGCGCAAAATTGATGTTGCGCACACCGGCCTCTTCCCGGCTAAAGCCGGTCCCACAAAGACACCGCGTACCCTCTGTAGGACCGGCTTTAGCCGGGAAGGCGTCAGCGGCCATACCGCAAAATTGATGTTGCGCACACTGGCCTCTTCCCGGCTGAAGCCGGTCCTACTGCCGGGAAGCTCTTAAGGTTCAGCAACCACCCTCACGCTGATATCTTCAGCCGCTCGCCCTCTTCCCCCGGATTGCGCTCGAAGTAGCGTTTGTACTCGCGACTGAATTGCGACGTGCTCTGATACCCGACCTTGTGCGCCACTTGCGCCACCCCCATGCCCTCGCCAATCAGCATCTGCTGTGCCTTGAGCAGCCGCACGCGTTTGAGGTACTGAACCGGCGACAGCAAGGTGCTGCGTTTGAAATGTTCGTGGAAAGTCGAGGCGCTCATGTTGGCGCAGCGGGCCAGATCCTCGACGCTCAAGGCCTGATCGTAGTGGTCGCGCAGGTGCTGCAGCGACGCAGCGATGCGCGCGAAGTGGCCGGTCTGTTCGACCAATGCCCGAAGCACCCCGGCCTGGGGACCGCGCAACGCGGCATACACCACCTCTCGGACCCGAGCCTGGCCCATCACTTGCGCGTCCAGCGGATCGTGCAGACAGCGCAAAAGCCGCTCGACACTCTCACGCATCGGCGCATCCAGCTCGGCCGACGTCATGGACTCCGGCGTCTGCGCCTTGACCTTCACGTTCGGCGCCTCGCCCATGGCCTGCACCAGCTCGCCCAGCAGCGCGCGATCAATCGACACCGCGACGCCATACATCGGTGCATCCGCGGTAGCGAAGGTTTCGCACATGAACGGCACCGACAACGCCTGCACCAGATAATGACCAGCGCCGTATTCCAGCGTTCGCGGGCCCAGGCGCGCGAGCTTGCTGCCCTGGGCAATGATCACCAGGCTCGGTTCGTAGATTTGCGGGCTGCTGGCGACGTAGTAATCCCAGGACATCGCCTGCACGCCCGGCACACGGGTGTCGACGAAACCGGGGCGCGGCGCCAGCGGTTTGATGAGGGCGACCAACTGGGCGTTGGCGTCGGAATGGGAAAGAGGAGACATGGGCAGCCATACGGAGGATTTGACAACGCCATCATCGCAGATCAGCCGATGGCCGCCCTACTCGGAATGAGAAATCCGGAGGATCAGGCATGACAGGCGGAGGAATGACCATGGCCGGCGATGCCCTGCCTGCGGACAATGCACCGCCTCAACCGTCATCGTTTTTGCGAGGTTCTTCATGTACACAGCCATCGGTTACGCCGCCCAGTCCGCCACCGCTCCCCTGGCCCCCATGACGTTCAGCCGCCGCAGCCCGCGGCCGGACGACGTGGCCATCGAGATCCTCTACTGCGGCGTCTGCCACTCCGACATCCACCAGGCGCGCAACGAGTGGGGCATCGCCGTTTACCCGCTGATGCCGGGCCACGAGATCGTCGGCAAAGTCACGGAAGTCGGCGCCAACGTCAGCAAGCACAAAGTCGGTGACCTGGTCGGTGTCGGCTGCATGGTCGACTCCTGCCGTCAGTGCGAAGCCTGCGCCCGCGACCTTGAGCAGTATTGTCTCGAAGGCGCGACCATGACGTACGCCACCCCGGACCGCATCGACGGCAGCAACACCATGGGCGGCTATTCCAACAGCATCGTGGTCAGCGAGCACTTCGTCGTACGTATCCCGGAAAAACTCGACCCGGCCGCTGCCGCACCGATCCTGTGTGCCGGCATCACCACCTACTCGCCGCTCAAGCATTACGGCGTCAAGGCGGGCGACAAAGTGGGCGTGCTGGGCATGGGCGGTCTGGGCCACATGGGCATCAAGTTCGCCAAGGCCATGGGCGCGGAAGTGACGCTGTTCACCCGCTCGGCGAGCAAGGCCGAGGAAGGTCGTCGTCAGGGCGCCGATCACGTCATCGTCTCGACGGATGCCGAGCAGATGAAAGCCGCTGCCGGCCATTTCGACTTCCTGCTGGACACCATTCCGGTGCAGCACGATTTGAACCCCTACCTGGAAACCCTGCGTTTTGACGGCGTGCACATTCTTGTCGGCCTGATCGAACCCGTGGACCCGGCGCTGCATGCCGCCAATCTGGTGATGAAGCGTCGCGTACTGGCGGGCTCGCTGATTGGCGGCATCGCCGAGACCCAGGAAGTGCTGGATTTCTGCGCCGAGCACGGCATCACCTGCGATATCGAGATGCTCGATATCAAGCACATCAACGAGGCCTACAGCCGCATGATCGCCGGTGACGTGAAGTACCGTTTCGTGATTGATATGGCGACGCTGAAGGCCTGATCAAACAGTCGCCCCAGCAGAAGCTGCGCTTGCCCGCAATGGGAATATGTCTGCAACCCATGTGTTGCACGAGAAGACGCCATCGCGGGCAAGCGCGCTCCTACAGTTTGGGTTCCGCCGGACGCACTACCCGCCCAATTCCGCCGACAACCGTGCCGCCGCGTCCTTGATGACCGGCACCAGGTCGGCCATCTTTTCCAAAGGCATGTACGGCACGGTGCTGGCGATGCTGATGCCGGCGACAATCTGCTTGCTGGCATCACGCACTGGCGCCGCCACACAGCGGATCGACGGTTCGTTGTCTTCCAGATCAAACGCATAACCGCCTCGCACGTACTCGTGCATGCGCGCTTGCACCTGCTCCCAGGTCTGCTCTTCATGGGCCGGCCACAACGGGTTTTTACCGGTGGTCGGCACGCTGATTTCGTACAGCCTTTGCCATTCGCTTTCCGCGCTGTCCAGCAGCAACGCCTTGCCGATGCCGGTGCGCGCCAGCGGCATGCGATGGCCCACCCGCGAACGCATTTCCGGACCGTTGCGCCCGGGATTTTTATGCAGGTACAGCACCTCGTCGCCATCGCGCATCGCCAGGTGCACGGTGTCGCCGGTGAGCGCCGACAGTTCGTCGAGAAAGGGTTTGGCCAGCACCAGCAGCGGCACCTCTTCCTGGGCCTGAAACCCCAACTCGATCAACCGGGGCCCCAGCACATAACCCGTTTGCGGCAACACCCGCAGGTAACGCTCCTCCACCAGACAACTGGCGAGCCGGTGGGTGGTGCTGCGGGTGGTGCCGATCAGCCGGGCGATTTCCTTGAGGTCGCGAGCGCCGTTGGCGACCGCATGAATCACGCCCAGGCCGCGAATCAGCGTTTGCGTGCCGGTGGGTGCAGGGTCTTTGCCAGTGACGGCGGTGTCGGATGCATCTTGCATGGCGCGCCTTATCGAATCAGAAAACCGGCGACATTATCGTCGCCAGCCTTGAAGCCTGCCAGCGCTGCACAAAATCTGCTCAGCGTCTGCACAGCGTCATTACAACTCGATGCGTTCGACCTTGCCCACCAACAGGATGTAGGACAACGCCCCGAGCAACGCCAGAACGGCGATGTAGGTGATCGCTGGCGCAAAGGAATCACCCGACGCCAGGAAGCCAATGACGATCGGTGTGGCGATCGCCGCCAGATTGCCGATCAGGTTGAACGTGCCGCCGGTCAGCCCCAGCAGCCGCGCCGGGGCGAGGGTCGACACCAGCGACCAGGTGATCGACGCCAGACCGTTGCCGAAGAAGGCCAGCGCCAGGAAGGCGATCACCAATGGGGTCGAATCAACGTAGTTGGCGCCGATGATCGAGGTGGAGATCAGCAGCCCGGCGATGATCGGCGTCTTGCGCGCGAAACCCACGGTGTGACCGCGGCGGATCAACCAGTCGGAGAAGAACCCCGAGCAGAGCACGCCGACGAAGGCCGCGAGGAACGGCAGCGACGCCAACAGGCCCGACTTGATGAAGTCCATCCCGCGGTATTTGACCAGGTAGGTCGGGAACCAGGTGAGAAAGAACCACAGCGTCGAGTTCAAGCAGAACTGGCCCAGGTAGATGCCCCACAACTTGCGCTTGGTCAGCACGATGCCCAGGTCCTGCCAGCTGAAACCGCTCTTGCGTTTCGAGGCATCGGTCTGCATGTCGACCAGCCCGCCGCCGTCCTTGATCAGGTCGATCTCGTCTTGGTTGATGCCTTTGAAGTCACGCGGTTCGCGGTAGACCATGTACCAGATCGCCGCCCAGAGCACGCCGACGCCGCCGGTGGCCACGAACACCATGTGCCAGCCGTAACGGGTCTGCAGCCACGCGAGCACCGGGGTCAGGAACGCCAGGCCGACGAATTGGCCGGAGGTGTAAAAGCCTACGGCGGTGGCGCGTTCCTTTTCCGGGAACCAGGCGGTGACGACCCGGCTGTTGATCGGATAGGCCGGGGCCTCCAGCGCGCCGACGGCCATGCGCAGGACGAACAGGCCGATGAAGCTGCCAACGAATCCGAGGAAGATGGTCGCGATGGACCACAGCGCCAGCGCCACGGTGTAGAGGATACGCGGCGGAACGCGATCAACCAGCCAGCCGCCGGGCAGCTGCATGGCGGCGTATGTCCAGCCGAACGCGGAGAAGATCAGGCCGACGTGCACCGGGTCGATGCCCAGCTCGCTGGTCAGTGCGGGCGCGGCGATGGACAGGTTGCTGCGGTCGAGGTAGTTGATCACCACGGTGATGAACAGCAGCACCATGATGAAAAAGCGTTTGCGGGTCGGCGTGGCGGTGGTCGCCCGCGCCTGGGGAACAGTCTGTGTGCGCATGGGAAATGCCTCTTTTTATGGTTATCTGAGGTCTGGAGTTTCATAAATTGATTGTTCCCACGCTCTGCGTGGTAACACCGCTCTGGACGCTCTGCGTCCGGCAGTCGACGCGGAGCGTCGGGGGATGCATTCCCACGCAGAGCGTGGGAACGATCAGTTGGGCTCAATCCCAGGGATCAATCACCACTCGGCAAAGCTGCCGTCGGCGTGGCGCCAGATCGGGTTGCGCCAGCGGTGGCCGATGGCGGCGCGTTCCTTGACGTACTCTTCGTTGATCTCGATACCCAGGCCCGGGCCATTCGGGATCTTCACCATGCCCTTGTCGTAGTCGAAGACTTCGGGGTTCTTGATGTAGTCGAGCAGGTCGTTGCTTTCGTTGTAGTGAATGCCCAGGCTCTGCTCCTGAATGAACGCGTTGTAGCAAACGGCGTCCAGTTGCAGGCACGCCGCAAGCGCAATCGGGCCCAGCGGGCAATGCAGCGCGAGTGCCACGTCATAGGCTTCGGCCATGTTGGCGATCTTGCGGGTTTCGGTGATACCGCCGGCGTGGGAAGCATCCGGCTGGATGATGTCGACGTAGCCTTCGCTCAATACGCGTTTGAAATCCCAACGGGAGAACAGGCGCTCGCCCAGGGCGATCGGCGTGCTGGTCAACGGCGCCAGTTCCTTCAGCGCTTCGTAGTTCTCGCTGAGCACTGGTTCTTCGATGAACATCAGCTTGTACGGGTCCAGCTCTTTCATCAGCACTTTGGCCATCGGCTTGTGCACGCGACCGTGGAAATCGACGCCGATGCCCACGTTCGGTCCTACGGCATCACGCACAGCGGCGACGTTGGCCAGGGCCAGATCGACCTTGTCGAAGGTGTCGAGGAACTGCAGCTCCTCGGTACCGTTCATTTTCACCGCAGTGAAGCCACGCTCCACCGCTTCTTTTGCGGCACGCGCGGTGTCAGCCGGACGGTCGCCGCCGATCCACGAATACACCCGAATCTTGTCCCGCACCTGGCCACCGAGCAGGTCGCTGACCGACACGCCCAGCGCCTTGCCCTTGATGTCCCACAGCGCCTGATCGATGCCCGCCAGCGCGCTCATGTGAATGGCGCCGCCCCGGTAGAAGCCGCCGCGATACAGCACGGTCCAGATGTCTTCGATATTGCGTGGATCTTTGCCGATCAAATAGTCGGACAGTTCCTCAACCGCTGCAGCCACGGTGTGGGCGCGGCCTTCGACGACAGGCTCGCCCCAACCGGTGACGCCCTGGTCGGTCTCGACTTTCAGGAAGCACCAGCGCGGCGGAACGATGTAAGTCGTGAGTTTCGTGATTTTCATGTCTTGTCTCTCTTATTCAAAAACACATGCTGTTAGCGCACTTGCTCAAAAACACAGCCTCGATGGCGCAACGAGCAGGTGGGTCACTGTTTGTTTGCAGGCTTGTGCTGGTTCCAGGCATCCACGTAGGCCTTGGCGCTCTTGGCAACGTCATCGGCGCTCATGCCCGGCTTGAACAGACCCGAACCCAAGCCGAAACCGGACACGCCGGCGTCGAGGAAGACTTTCATGTTGTCCGGGGTGATGCCGCCGACCGGAATCAGCGCCGTGCCGGCCGGCAACACCGCCAGCCAGGCCTTGACCACCGCCGGGCCCATTTGCTCGGCTGGGAACATCTTCAGTACGTCGGCGCCTTCGGCCAGCGCCGCGAAGGCTTCGGTCGGTGTCGCCACGCCCGGGGACAGGAACAGGCCTTCGGCCTTGGCCGCGCGCAGCACCTTCGGGTCGCTGTGGGGCATGACGATGACCTGGCCGCCGGCTTCCTTGACCTGGCGCACTTGCTCCGGCGTCAGCACCGTGCCCGCACCGATCAGGCAATCGGCGGGCAAGCTCTGACGCAGCAGGCGGATACTGTCGTACGGCTGCGGGGAATTGAGCGGCACTTCGATGACGCGGAAACCGGCGGTGTACAGGACATCACCGATGGCCGGCGCTTCTTCAGGGCGCAGGCCGCGCAGAATCGCGACCAGACCGTTTTGCACGAGGGCTTGCTTGAGCATGTCAGTTCTCTACGTGAAGGGGCCGGGCAGCGGCCGAAGAGGAGGATTGAATCAGACCGGCCTGCACCGCGACCTGCCAGAGGCCACGCTCGGTAGCCTGCTGCGCCAGGATCACTTGGGCAAAGCCGTTGGCATCGAGGGCGCGCTGATAGCGTGCGATCAAAGCGTCACTGCCGATCAGGATCACGGCAGGCAGCTGCGCGTCGGCCTGGCGCAACAGTTGCGCCAGCGCGACGATTTCATGGCCGATCAACAGGCCGGACAAGTAATCGGATTGCGCGGTGCCGGACAACTCGCCGGTCAAGCCGAGCGTGCGGCAACTGAAGATGGTCGACAGCGGACCTGCCGCACCGTTGGCCGACCGCGACACCGCCACGCCTCGGTCAAACGCTTCAGCGTCGAAGGTCTCGCTGCGCTGCATCGTGCGGCCGAGAATGGTGTGGCTGGACAGCGCGGCGTAGACCTCGCCGGTCATGAAGGTATCGAAATGCTCGATCCGGCCGTCCACCGCCCTCACCCACTTCGAGTGGCTGCCGGGCAGACCGATCAACAAGGGCTTGGCGGCTTCGCTGGCGGGCAGCGAGTCGAGAATGCCGAGGACTTGGGTTTCTTCGCCACGCATCACATTGGGCAGCTCGGAGCGCTGCAGGATGCCGGGAATAATGTGAACGTCGACGCCGCGCACGCTGCGCACCGTGACCAACGCAGAACTGAGCGCTGCAACGCTGGCGGGCGTCTGCTGATAGACCGCTTCGCGCCAGCCCTGGGCGCTGCCGACCATGCCGCAGGCGATCACCGGCAGCGTCGGTTCGGCGTCGAGCCAGTCGCCGCAGGCTTCGTCAAAAGCCAGTTCGAATCCGTTGGAAACCTGCTGCCCGCCGATCGAACGGGGCGTCGATGGCAGCTGCATGATGCCCGCGCTGAGCGAGCGTTGTTCCAGTACCCGGCCGTGTTCGCCGAGTCGATACGCGCGAAGGGATGTCGTACCCCAGTCGAGCGCGATCAATTGCGCCTGCATGGCTTCACCTGATTGTTATTAATGAGTGAATGCGGAGCGGACTATAAACCTGTTGCACCCTTAATCTCAATATATAAAGTTCTATCCCATATATTGGGACGGGCCGTTGTGAGGCAGTGACATTTCGGCGATTGCCTGTTCCGGATGGCTTTACGGTTCGGGCATACTGCGGACCGTCGCTGGCAAAACTTTCACGAACCCCGTGCTAGCTTTTGGCTCCACCCAGCGATACGTCACCTTCTGTTTTTCACACTGCTTGCGCCACTCATCAGCCCAGCGCCGAAGGTGGTAACTTTCCTGTCATGCCCCACCCTTTCGCTCTCTGCCCTGCACGCCTGCTGGCGCCTGTTCGCGTGCCCGCACGCTTAACTCATCTGAAAAGGATCCGGAAGATGAAGCGATTCCTCGTGCTCGACAGCCTGCGCGGTCTCTGCGCCCTGACCCTGATTGTTCATCACTCGCACATCGAGCGAAGCATCACCGAGCTGTCGTTTTTCCGTAATGCCAGCCAGTTCGCCGGTTTGTTCTTCGCCCTGAGCGGGTTTCTGATTTACCGGCGCTACGTGGGCACGCTGAACACCTCGCGGCAGCTGGGCGACTTCATGATTGCCCGCGCCTGCCGGGTCATGCCGCTGCACATCGCGGTGCTGTTGTTCTTCATCGGTTTCGAGTGTTCGAAGCTGGTGTTGGAGCGCTACGGGCTGCTGTTGAATTTCCCGGCGTTCAGTGGTGACCGGGCGCCTGGTGAGATCCTGCCCAATCTGTTGCTGATTCAGGCGTGGTGGCCGGGCTTCAATGCGCTGTCGTTCAACTATCCCTCGTGGTGGGTCAGCGTCGCGTTTTATCTGTGGCTGATTTTCGGGCTGGTCTGCTACGCGCTGCCGGGGATGGCACGGATGATTTTTACGCTGCTGGGCGGTTTGGCGTTTGTCGGGTTGTTCGCGGATTCCGATCTGCTGACGCGTTATGTGTTGTGGGGCGCGGCCTGTTTTTTCGCGGGCACGGTGACGTATCGGCTGTACGCGAGGCTGCGGAATTTCGCGCCGGGGATCGTGCTGGCGAGTGTGCTTGAGGTGGGGGTATTGGCGACCATCGGCTGGCTGATGGTGGACGGCGACGCCCCACTGACGATTGAGCTGGCGCTGTTGTTTTGCCTGGGCATTCTGGTGTTCGCCTGGGAGGCCGGGGTGGTGTCGCGGCTGTTGCAGGTGCGGGTGTTTCCGGCGCTGGGCAAGTTGTGGCTGTCGATTTATCTGACCCATGCGGCGGTGATTTTCGTCATCGCGACCGGGCTGACACTGGCAGCGAAGTTTGGCGGTTATCCGTTGTTGGTGGATAAGCCGGGTGAGATTCCGGGGTCGCTGGTGCGGTATTTGAGCACGGGCAGTGCGTTGAACGACAATCTGTTGTTGCTGTTGGTGGTGGTGGCGGTTGTGGTGGTTTCGATGTTGGTTCACCGGTATGTCGAGATGCCGGGCATGCGGTTTCGGGCGGGGTTAAGATCAGGATCAAGATCAAGGGCGTCGGCCTAACGGCCTCGGGTTTCGCCTTCGGCGAGTTACTTGGAAAAGCACCCCAAGTAACCAAGGGTGCCTGCTCTCGGTTGGGCCCTTCCTTCGTCAGGGTTCCTTCACTCCGGTCTCGCTCCGTGGGCCCGCCGCCATCCGCCATCCATGGCGGGGGGCGGCTCTCGCGGCATCCATGCCGCTCGGCCCACTCCGCGAAACCTGCGTTCAGCCTGCACCCAAGTCGCGATTGGCGGTGTCTGGACTTCTTGTGTTGCAAGAGCAAAGGCAGATCAAGTGCAAGATCAAAAGCTTCCCGGCTGAAGCCGGTCCCACAGGTGTGCGCGGTGTTAGTAGGACTGGCTTTAGCCGGGAAAGCGTCAGTGGGCGCGCCGCGAAATTGATGGTGATTTGATCATTCCCACGCTCCGCGTGGGAATGCATCCTGTGACGCTCCGCGTCAGATCGGTGGTTTGATGCACATCTTCTGCAGGACGCGGAGCGTCCTAGGCGGCATTACCACGCGGAGCGTGGGAACGATCGGATAATCGATGGTGAATGAACCGGCGCCTTCCCGGCTAAAGCCAGTCCCACTAACAAACCGCGCGCACCTGTGGGACCGGCTTTAGCCGGGAAGCTTTTGATCTGCTTTAAACGCGCTTTTGATCTTGATCTCCGTGCACAAAAAGTCCAGACGACACAAATCGCGACTTGGGTGCAGGCTGAACGGAGGTTTCGCGGAGTGGGTCGAGCCGCATGGATGCGGCGAGAGCGCCGTCAGGGCATGGATGCCCGTTCGGCGCGGGCCCACGGAGCGGGACCGGAGTGAGGGTATTCCGACGAAGGAGGAACCAAACCAGGAGCAAGCACCCTTGGTTACTTGGGGTGCTTTTCCAAGTAACTCGCCGAAGGCGAAACGTCTGCCCTTAGGCAGACGCTCTTGATCTTGACGTACTAGGCCACGCCACAGATCCACCGGGTGATCAACGCTCTAAAAGAATCCGAAGCATCCGACGCAACGGCTCGGCCGCGCCCCACAACAACTGGTCGCCCACGGTAAACGCGCCCAGATACTGCGAACCCATGTTCAACTTACGCAAACGCCCCACCGGAATATTCAACGTCCCGGTCACCGACGTCGGGCTCAGCTCCTGAATGCTCGCTTCGCGATTATTCGGCACCAGCTTCACCCACGGGTTGTGCTGACTGATCATCCCCTCGATGTCGGCGATCGGCACATCCTTGTTCAGCTTGATCGTCAGCGCCTGACTGTGGCACCGCATCGCGCCGATGCGCACGCAGATGCCATCGACCGGAATCGGGCTCTTGAAACGACCCAGAATCTTGTTCGTCTCCGCCTGCCCTTTCCACTCCTCGCGGCTCTGACCGTTCGGCAGCTCCTTGTCGATCCACGGGATCAGACTGCCCGCCAGCGGCACCCCGAAATTCTCGGTCGGGAAGCCCTCGCCACGCATCGCGTCAGCAACCTTGCGGTCGATGTCCAGAATCGCGCTGGCAGGGTTCGCCAGCTCGTCGGCCACCGACGCATTGATCGCGCCCATCTGCTTGATCAGCTCACGCATGTTCTGCGCACCGGCGCCGGAAGCGGCCTGATACGTCATGACGTTCATCCACTCCACCAGACCGGCCTCGAACAGCCCGCCCAGGCCCATCAGCATCAGGCTGACGGTGCAGTTGCCGCCGATGTAATTCCGGGTGCCGGCATCCAGCTGCTGGTCGATGACCTTGCGGTTAACCGGGTCGAGGATGATCACCGCATCGTCCTGCATGCGCAGGGACGACGCCGCGTCGATCCAGTAACCCTGCCAGCCCGCTTCGCGCAGCTTGGGGAATACTTCGTTGGTGTAGTCGCCGCCCTGGCAGGTCAGCACCACGTCCAGAGTCTTGAGCTCGTCGATGCTGTAGGCATCTTTCAGCGGCGCGACGTCCTTGCCCACCGACGGGCCTTGGCCGCCGACGTTGGAGGTGGTGAAAAAAACCGGCTCAATGAGATCGAAATCCTGCTCTTCCAGCATGCGCTGCATGAGCACGGAACCGACCATCCCGCGCCAACCGACCAGACCTACACGTTTCATCGCAACTACACCTTAATTAAAAGTGGGGCCCCGACCGCAGAGAGCCACAGGGCTCAACCTGACAGTCGTGGGCCCGAGATATTACAGATTGCGCAGCGCGGCGACTACGGCGTCGCCCATTTCCTGCGTCCCGACACGGGCATTGCCTTCGGACCAGATGTCGCCGGTGCGCAAGCCTTGATCCAGCACCAGACTCACGGCCTTTTCGATGGCGTCGGCGGCGGTGTGTTCGTTGAAGCTGTAACGCAACATCATCGACACCGACAGAATCGTCGCCAGCGGGTTGGCCACGCCTTTGCCGGCGATGTCCGGCGCCGAACCGTGGCAAGGCTCGTACATGCCCTTGTTGTTCGAA
Organism: Pseudomonas petrae; assembly: GCF_021728295.1. GTDB lineage: Bacteria > Pseudomonadota > Gammaproteobacteria > Pseudomonadales > Pseudomonadaceae > Aquipseudomonas > Aquipseudomonas petrae. Next base: position 121,492 of record NZ_JAKJXE010000008.1, on the reverse strand, counting down.
TCCAGCGACGCCGACGGCAGCATGCCGATGGAACCGGTGAGCATCGACGCTTCGTCGGAGAGGATGTCGCCGAACATGTTGTCGGTCACGATCACGTCGAACTGCTTCGGTGCGCGGACCAGCTGCATGGCGGCGTTGTCGACGTACATGTGGCTGAGTTCGACGTCCGGGTAATCCTTGGCGACCTGCTCGACGATTTCGCGCCACAACTGGCTGGACGCCAGCACATTGGCCTTGTCCACCGAGCAGAGCTTCTTGCCACGCACGCGCGCCATGTCAAAGCCGACACGGGCGATGCGGCGGATCTCGCTCTCGCTGTACGGCAACGTATCGTAGGACTGACGCTCGCCGTTTTCCAGCTCGCGGGTGCCACGCGGCGCGCCGAAGTAGATACCACCGGTCAGCTCACGGACGATGAGGATGTCCAGGCCGGCCACGATTTCAGGCTTGAGGCTCGACGCACCGGCCAGTTGCGGATAAAGAATCGCCGGGCGCAGGTTGGCGAACAGGCCCAGTTGCGAGCGGATTTTCAGCAAGCCGCGCTCCGGACGGATGTCGCGGTCGATGGCGTCCCATTTCGGGCCGCCCACGGCGCCGAGCAGCACCGCGTCAACCGAACGGGCGCGCTCAAGGGTCTCGTCTGCCAGTGGCACGCCGTGCTTGTCGATGGCCGCGCCGCCGATGACGTCGTGGCTCAGTTCGAAACCCAGCTGATATTTCTCACTGGCCAGTTCCAGCACCTTGACCGCCTCGGCCATGATTTCCGGACCGATGCCATCACCTGGGAGAATCAGAATCTGCTTGCTCATAACGTCCTCGTTTCAATAAGTGCATCGGCGCTTAAAAAGCGCCGATGATGTAAGCAGGTGCTATGCCGTCTGTAGGAGCCGACTTGCTGGCGAACAGGGGGTGTCAGCCTCATTTTCAAACCTGACCCAACAGGTTCGCCAGCAAGCCGGCTCCTACAGACCGTGTATCAATTAGGCATCCCTGAACAGCCAAGGCTGACTGGCGCGGTGCTTGCTCTCGAACGCGGCAATCGCCTCGCCGTCCACCAGGGTCAGGCCGATGTCGTCCAGGCCGTTGAGTAGGCAGTGCTTGCGGAAGGCGTCGATTTCAAAGCGGTACACCTTGCCATCTTCACGGGTCACGGTCTGCGCTTGCAGATCCACGTTCAACTGGTAACCCGGCGTCGCCTCGACCACCTTGAACAGCTCATCGACTTCGCTTTCGCTCAGGATGATTGGCAGCAGGCCGTTCTTGAAGCTGTTGTTGAAGAAGATGTCCGCGTAGCTCGGCGCGATGATGCTGCGAAAGCCGTACTCCTCCAGCGCCCACGGGGCGTGTTCGCGGCTCGAGCCGCAGCCGAAGTTTTCCCGAGCCAGCAAGACACTGGCGCCTTGGTAGCGCTCGGCGTTGAGCACGAAATCCGGGTTCAGCGGACGCTTGCTGTTGTCCTGATATGGCTGGCCCACGTCGAGGTAGCGCCACTCGTCAAACAGGTTCGGACCAAAGCCGGTACGGCGAATCGACTTCAGGAACTGCTTGGGGATGATCTGATCGGTGTCGACGTTGGCGCGATCCAGCGGAGCGACCAGACCGGTGTGTTGGGTAAAAGGCTTCATACGGGGCTCCTTATGCCTGGCTCATGGTGCGAACGTCGACGAAACGGCCGTTGACCGCTGCCGCTGCCGCCATCGCCGGGCTGACCAGGTGAGTACGTCCACCGGCGCCCTGACGGCCTTCGAAGTTGCGGTTGGAGGTCGACGCGCAGTGCTCGCCGCTCTCAAGGCGGTCCGGGTTCATCGCCAGGCACATCGAGCAGCCCGGCTCGCGCCATTCGAAACCGGCCTCGATGAAGACCTTGTCCAGCCCTTCCCGCTCTGCCTGTTCCTTCACCAGACCCGAGCCCGGCACAACGATCGCCTGCTTGATGGTAGACGCTACTTTGCGGCCTTTAGCGATTTCCGCTGCGGCGCGCAGGTCTTCGATCCGCGAGTTGGTGCACGAGCCAATGAACACGCGATCCAGTTGAATATCGGTAATCGCCTGATTGGCTTTAAGCCCCATGTACTTCAATGCGCGCTCAATGGAGCCACGCTTGACCAGATCGGTTTCCTGGGCCGGATCGGGCACATGCTGATCCACGGCCACGACCATTTCCGGCGAGGTGCCCCAGCTGACTTGCGGCTTGATCTGGGTCGCGTCGAGCTCAACCAGGGTGTCGAACACCGCGTCGTCGTCGGACACCAGGTCCTTCCAGGCTTCAACCGCTGCGTCCCACTGCTCGGCAGTCGGTGCGAAAGGACGACCCTTCACGTAGGCAATGGTCTTTTCATCGGTCGCCACCAGCCCTACCCGAGCGCCGGCTTCGATGGACATGTTGCAGATGGTCATGCGGCCTTCGACGGACAGATCGCGAATGGCGCTGCCGGCGAATTCGATGGCATGGCCGTTACCGCCGGCGGTGCCGATCTTGCCGATGATGGCCAGGACAATGTCCTTGGCCGTGACGCCGAACGGCAGCTTGCCTTCGACCTTCACTTGCATGTTCTTCATTTTCTTGGCGACCAGGCACTGGGTCGCGAGGACGTGTTCGACCTCGGAAGTGCCGATGCCGTGGGCCAGCGCGCCGAAAGCGCCGTGGGTCGAGGTGTGCGAATCGCCGCAGACCACGGTCATGCCCGGCAACGTCGCGCCCTGCTCAGGGCCGATGACGTGAACGATGCCCTGACGAATGTCGTTCATCTTGAATTCGGTGATGCCGTACTCGTCGCAGTTGTCATCCAGGGTCTTGACCTGCAAGCGCGACACCTGATCGACAATGGCGTCGACGCCGTCCTTGCGGTCCGGGGTGGTCGGCACGTTGTGGTCGACGGTCGCGACGTTGGCGTCGATGCGCCATGGTTTGCGTCGGGCCAGGCGCAAGCCTTCGAAAGCCTGAGGCGAAGTCACTTCGTGGATGATGTGACGGTCGATGTACAGCAGCGCGGAGCCATCGTCGCGCTGCTTGACCAAATGCGAATCCCAGAGCTTGTCGTAGAGCGTTTTGCCGGCCATCAGACGGTTCCTCATCAGCGTATTTCTATGCCCCGGCCGCCGATGTCGCAATGACACCGCAAAGACCCTTGGCTTGTGGGGATGATGCTATGGAATATGCTTAAATAACTCAAATTCATATTTTTCATGCTTTGCATAACCAACAGGAATCCGAGATGGATCTGGCTAATCTCAATGCCTTTATTGCCATCGCCGAGCTGGGCAGCTTCTCAGCGGCCGGTGAGCGCCTGCACCTGACTCAGCCAGCGGTCAGCAAGCGCATTGCCGGCCTGGAGCAACAGCTGGACGTGCGACTTTTTGATCGACTGGGTCGCGAAGTGAGCTTGACTGAAGCCGGACGCGCCCTGCTCCCCCGCGCTTATCAGATCCTCAATGTGCTGGACGACACCCGTCGTGCGCTGACCAACCTGACCGGGGAAGTCACCGGCCGCCTGACCCTGGCGACCAGTCACCACATCGGTCTGCACCGGTTGCCTACGTTATTGAGGGCGTTTACCAAGACCTATCCAGACGTTGCGCTGGACATTCAGTTTCTCGATTCCGAAGTGGCCTACGAAGAAATCCTCCATGGCCGTGCGGAACTGGCAGTGATCACCTTGGCGCCCGAGCCCCACGCGCTGGTGAAGGCAGTGAGGGTCTGGGACGACCCGCTGGACTTCGTCGCCGCGCCCGAGCACCCACTGGCAACCCAGGCCAACGTCAGCCTGGCCGACCTCGCCCGCTACCCGGCGGTGTTTCCGGGCGAGAACACGTTCACCCACCACATCGTCAGCGAGCTGTGCGAGGCCCAAGGCCTGAAGCCGAATATCGCCATGAGCACCAACTACATGGAGACGATCAAGATGATGGTGTCCATCGGACTGGCCTGGAGCGTGCTGCCCCGGACCATGCTCGACGAGCAGGTCACGCCCATCCCGTTGCCGGGTATCCAGTTGCGCCGCCGGCTGGGGTATATCGTCCACACGGAACGCACGCTCTCTAACGCGGCGCGGGCATTCATGGCGCTGCTCGATGCCCAGGCCGCCGGGCTGGAGCAATTGTAGAAGCGCGCTTGCTGGCGAACCCCGCTCGACCTCACCCATTCAGGCGACTGACAGACTGCATTCGCGGGCAAGCACGCTCCTACACCGGTTTTTCGGAAAATGATCAGTCGTGGCTGAGCGTGATATTCGCGCCCGTTTGCGGCGAATCAGGAATCGTGGCTGAGCGCGAAATCCGTAGGAGCCGGCTTGCTGGCGAACGCGGTGGGTCATTCTGCGCTGCTTCATCTGGATGATTGCATTCGCGGGCAAGCGCGCTCCTACAGGTTTTGCGGGGATCCGGAATTGGTTGGGTGTCAGGTTGAGCTTTTGATTCTGCCCGGAGGGCGTAGGAGCGCGCTTGCCCGCGATCGGCTGCGCAGCAGTCATGAATTCTGATCGGCGCCACACTCGCGATGGGCACGCGACAGAAATAAAAAAGGCGCCCAGGAGGGCGCCTTTTTACCTGGCTCGGAATTAATGAGTCAGGGTTTTCCGGGCATTGATTTCGATGCGTTTTGGCTTGGCCTCTTCAGGCACCAGGCGCAGCAGATCAATGTTCAGCAGGCCATTGGCCAAAGCAGCGTTCTTGACCTCGATGTGGTCAGCCAGGCGGAACGACAGCTTGAATGCACGCTGGGCGATCCCCTGGTGCAGGAAGGTCACGCCTTCCGCGGTGTTCTCGCGCTTGTTGCCAGTGACGGTCAATACGCCCTTCTCGACTTGCAGCTCCAGATCTTCCTCCTGGAAACCCGCCGCCGCGATGACGATGCGGTATTGGTCATCAGCGTGTTTCTCGACGTTGTAGGGAGGGTAGCTGCTGGCGGACTCGTTGCGCGCCGCCGACTCGAACAGGTCGTTGAAGCGGTCGAAGCCAACGGAGTGACGGAACAGTGGAGCCAGGGAAAATGCAGTAGTCATCTGAAAATCTCCTGATAAATCAGCAAGTGGTTATCGCCGCGACCCGCCTTCGGCATCGCGTAATCCCAAAATAGGGACGGCCATTTGCGTTTCAAGCCTCATCCAAAAAAATTTTCAGGCGGCTTCCGGCACGCTCACACCGAGCATCTGGCTGATCCGGTCGCAGTCGGTTTCGCGGCGCAGGGCATCAAACAGCAAGGTCGCTTCGGGGTAGCTTTTGGTCAGCAACACCACCCATTGCTTGAGCCGGCCCGGCGCCTGCACGCGGGTCATCTTGGCCATGGCCTGCAGCCAGAAATCGCGCAGAAGCGGCTGCAGCTCCGCCCAGGTCATGGGGATGACTTCACGCCCTGCTTGTGCGGCGGCGATCTGCCGACCCAGGTCCGGACGCGCCACCAGACCGCGGCCGATCATGATGTCGCGGGCCCCGCAGATTTCCCGGCAGCGGCGCCAGTCGTCGACGGTCCAGATCTCGCCGTTGGCAATGATCGGAATCTTCACCACGTCCTGAATCTTGCCGATCCACTCCCAGTGCGCCGGCGGCTTGTAGCCGTCGACCTTGGTGCGGGCGTGGACAACGATGTGTTCCGCCCCGCCCGCTTCCAGGGCCCGGGCGCAATCAAGGGCCGGCTCGGTGCTGTCGTAGCCCAGGCGCATCTTGGCGGTGACCGGAATGTGCGCCGGCACGGAGCGGCGCACATGGCTGAGGATGGTGTGCAGCAGCTCCGGCTCCTTGAGCAACACCGCCCCGCCCCGGGATTTGTTGACGGTCTTGGCCGGGCAGCCAAAATTCAAGTCGATGACCGGCGCGCCCAACTCGGCCGCGAAGGCAGCGTTCTCGGCCAGGCACACCGGGTCTGAACCCAGCAGCTGCACACGCAAGGGCACGCCGGCGCGGGTTTTCGAGCCCTGCAACAGTTCGGACGCGAGCTTGTGGAAGTAATGCTCCGGCAGCAAACGCTCGGTCACCCGGATGAATTCGGTTACGCACCAGTCGATGCCGCCGACTTGAGTCAGCACGTCGCGCAGGATGTCGTCGACCAGGCCTTCCATGGGCGCCAGGGCAATTTGCATGGGTCACACTCGAAAAAAAGTCCGGCAGTTTACGCAGAGACCGGCGGATTGGATACGGTTTACGCGCGCCGGACGTCAGGAGATCGCGCGGTGCAGGCCGGCGGCGTATCCGTCGATGAATTCGCTCGGCATGCGCTTGGGTTTGCCCGACGACAACTCGATGCAGACGAAGGTGGTTTGCGCACGCAGCAGGGTCACGCCGTCGCTGGGACGTTTCAGCTGAAAGCGGCGGGTCATCTTCAGGCGCTGGTCCCAGTCGACGATCCAGGTCGCCAGTTGCAGCTGGTCATCCTCATAGGCGCTGGCCAGGTAGTCGATCTCATGCCGGACCACGGCCATGGCCCGGTCGAGTCGGCGGTACTCGGTCAGGTCCAGGCCCAGCCGCTGGGAATGCCGCCATGCGCAGCGTTCTAGCCAAGTGACGTACACGGCGTTGTTGGCGTGACCCAAGCCGTCGATATCTTCCTCGCCTACCTGCAGATCGATGACGAACGGCGTTTCCAGATCCCAGACCATGTCTTCCTGCCCTATCAAATTCATCACCGGAGCAGTGTAACCAAAAGCATCGGACAAAACTGATGCCGACCCCAATGGCCTCTTCCCGGCTGAAGCCGGTCCTACGGGTGCGCGGTGTTTTCGTAGGACCGGCTTTAGCCGGGAAGGCGTCGGATGTCACACCGCAGAATCGATGGTGTCGCGCTGGCCTCTTCCCGGCTGAAGCCGGTCCTACAAAGGCGCGGGGATTCAGTGGGATCCCGTTTGAGCCAGGAAAGCGCTGCGCATTCCGCAGGACTGGCTTTAGCCGGGAAAGCGTCGGATGTCACCCCGCAGAATATGGTGTCCAGACCAGCCTCTTCCCGGCTGAAGCCGGTCCTACTACAGGAATGCAGGCGACACAGAATGTCCTGACTGACTCAGAGCACCGCCGACTTCGCCGCCCTCAGCACGCGATCCGACAGCTCACTCGGCCCCAGGGCTCGGGCGAGTGCCAGACCGCCGACCATCAATGCGATGTCGGCCAGGGTCTTGTCGGTTTCTTCAGGGCTGGCGGCGAGTTGCGCCACCATCAGTTCGACGTGTTCGGCCAGGGCGTTGCGGAAGTCGTCGGACAGACGCGCCATCTCCCCTATCGCCGTCGGCAGCGGGCACGCGTGCTCCTGGGCGTCGCGGTGCCTGCGCGACAGGTAGAACGCCGCCAACAGCGCGCGGCGTTCCTCACCTGGCAGTTGATCGTCGATGCCGGCGACCATCTCACGGCGTTCGGCCAGCAACTGGCTGAACGCTTCAAGCATCAGCGCTTCCTTGCTGTCGAAATGCGCGTAGAAGCCGCCCACCGTGAGCCCGGCTGCGCCCATGATCTCGTTGACGCTGGGCTCGATCGGGCCGCGCGCGATCAGTGCAGTGCTGGCAGCAGTAAGAATACGTTCGCGGGTCTGTGCTTTTTTATCGTTCATGACCGCCTCCGGGATGATGGCGATAATATTATCTTCATCATCTGCTTTGGCAAGGACGCATCAGGCATTTGAGATGACTGACAGGCGGATTAGATGAGAGATGAACGAAGACGAGGTAAACAAAGAAGGAACTGAGAACTCAAACCCCGGAAAAACAAAAGGGCCATTCAATAATCGAATGACCCTTGGTCTCGCAGAGCGAGAAATCGTGGCGTCCCCTAGGGGACTCGAACCCCTGTTACCGCCGTGAAAGGGCGGTGTCCTAGGCCACTAGACGAAGGGGACGTAACCCTTGCGTACCGCATCAGTGCTGGTTCCGAAGCGGGACAAACTTCAAGGCAATAAAGCGAACCTTGAAGCTTCTAATTTGGTGGAGCTTAGCGGGATCGAACCGCTGACCTCCTGCATGCCATGCAGGCGCTCTCCCAGCTGAGCTAAAGCCCCACAATACACTGACAGAGAACGCCGCGTTACCGCGTGTTTCTGCGTTGCCGTGTGGACGGGGCGCATATTAAGTGCGACCCACAAAGCTGTCAAACTCTTTTTCAAACAATTCCAAAAGAATTTTCCGGGATAACAATCACTTACCGCCTCCCGGAAAACCGGCTCACGCCGGGCCATTGGGCAATTGCTCAATGGCCCGGGCTCACTCAGGTAGCCACTCAGCCAATGGCGCCGAGCAGCTTTTCCCACTCTTTGTTCTCTTTCTTCGACACGCCGCCCAGCATGTCCAGCGTTTGGCGCAGACGGAAACGGGTCAGGTCCGGGCCCAGAATCTCCATCGCGTCGGTGACCGATACCGAGTTCGCCTGACCGGTAATGGCGGCAAACATCAGTGGCATGGCGTCACGCAACTTCAGCTCCAGGTGCTCGACCACCGCCTGAATGCACCCGGTGATCTTGTCCTTCTCCCACTGACGCAGGGATTCCAGCTTCCACAGAATCAACTGAATGACCTGGCGCACCTGTTCTGGCGACAGCTTCTTGTGCTCGAAAAGCCTGGCGTCCGGCGTCACGCCACCGGCGAAGAAGAAGCCGCCCAGCGGGGCGATCTGGCTGAAGGTCTCGACGCGTCCCTGAACATGGGGCGCGATCTTCATCATGTAGTCGCTGTTGAACGCCCACTTCTGCACGCGGGTGGCGAACTCTTCCACTGGCAGTTCACGCAGCCATTGGCCGTTGAGCCATGACAGTTTCTCGATGTCGAAAATCGGGCCGCCCAGGGACACGCGGGTCAGGTCGAAGTGCTCGACCATTTCGTCCAGCGAGAACTTTTCGCGCTCGTCGGGCATCGACCAGCCCATGCGGCCCAGGTAGTTGAGCATCGCTTCCGGCATGAAGCCCATGCGCTCGTAGAACGTCACCGAGGTCGGGTTCTTGCGCTTGGACAGCTTGCTCTTATCCGGGTTACGCAGCAGCGGCATGTAGCACAGCGCCGGTTTTTCCCAGCCGAAGTATTCGTAGAGCAGGATCAGCTTCGGCGCCGACGGCAGCCATTCTTCGCCGCGCAGCACGTGGGTGATGCCCATCAGGTGGTCGTCGACGACGTTGGCCAGGAAGTAGGTCGGCAGGCCGTCGGTCTTCATCAGGACCTGCATGTCCATGCGGTCCCACGGGATTTCGACTTCGCCACGGAGGAGGTCCGGCACCACGCAGACGCCTTCGCTCGGGACCTTCATGCGGATCACATGGGGTTCGCCAGCGGCCAGGCGGCGCTCGACTTCTTCTTTCGACAGCAGCAGCGCGCGGCCGTCATAACGCGGGGTTTCGCCCCGGGCGGTCTGCTCGGCGCGCATCTGGTCGAGCTCTTCGGCGGTGCAGAAGCACGGGAAGGCATGACCGGCATCGACCAGTTCCTGCACGTACTTCTTGTAGATGTCGCCGCGCTCGCTCTGGCGATACGGGCCATGGGGACCGCCTACGTCGGGGCCTTCGCTCCACTCGATGCCGAGCCAGCGCAGGGCGTCGAAAATCTGTTGTTCGGACTCGCGGGTCGAGCGCAGTTGATCGGTGTCTTCAATGCGCAGGATGAATTCGCCGCCATGCTGCTTGGCGAAGCAATAGTTGAACAGCGCGATGTAGGCCGTGCCAACGTGGGGGTCGCCGGTGGGCGATGGCGCGATGCGGGTGCGAACGGTGGTCATGGAAAATCCCGGATAGGTCGAACAAGCCGCGAATGTTAACAGGCGCGGCCTGCGCGGCTCCAGCCTCGGCGCTGACGGACTGCACAATCGTGGCGATGACGAGACGGGCGGCCCTGCCCTCAGCGCCCTGAGCGAGTTGCAAGGCGTCTCGCAACGCATGCCACGCCATCAGTGGCGGTCATGATCGCGACGATGGCTAGGTGCCAGACCGCCAATCCTGATAAATTTGCTTACATTCCAATCATCCAGAACGCCCATGCCCGCCCAACTCAAGCGCCGCCTGTTCATCTTCCTCGGGGTGGTCCTGCTGATCGCCCTCGCCTTCTTCGCCCAGTGGTACCTGAAGGGACGCTTTCACGAGTCCACCGACAACGCCTACGTACAGGGTGAAATCACCCGGGTGTCCAGCCAGCTCGGCGCGCGGATCAACGAGGTGCTGGTGCAGGACAACCAGCACGTGGAAAAAGGCCAGTTGCTGGTGCGGCTTGAGCCGGATGATTTCCGCCTGGCCATCGACCGGGCTCAGGCGACCCTGGCAACCCGCGAAGCGGAACGCCTGCAAGCCCAGAGCCGATTGACCCAGCAGTCGAGCCTGATCGCCGCCAGCGATGCGCAGGTGCAAGCGAATCAGGCGACCCTTGGGCGCACGCAACTGGACCTGGCGCGGCTGCAAAAGCTGCGCACCCCGGGCTTTGTCTCGGAAGCGCAGGTCACGACCATGACCGCCGACAGCAACGTCGCTCGCTCCCAGGTCACCAAGGCCCAGGCCGATGCCCAGAGTCAGCGCCAGCAGGTCAACGCGCTGAACGCCGAGATCAAGCGCCTCGACGCGCAGATCGCCACCGCCCGCGCCGACTTGGCTCAAGCGCAGATTAATGTGCAGCGCACCGAAATCCACTCGCCCCTCAGCGGGCTGGTCGGCCAGCGGGCGGCGCGCAATGGTCAGTTCGTTCAGGCCGGCGCGTATCTGCTGTCGATCGTGCCCGACGAGGACATCTGGGTCCAGGCCAATTTCAAGGAAACCCAGATCGAGCACATGGAGATCGGTCAGATCGCCCAGCTGACGTTCGACAGCTTTCCCGGCACGCCCATCGAGGGCCGCGTCGACAGCCTGTTTGCCGCCTCCGGTGCGCAGTTCAGCCTGCTGCCGCCGGACAACGCCACCGGCAACTTCACCAAGGTCGTGCAGCGCATCCCGCTCAAGCTGACCTTCGCGCCGGACAACCCGCTGCACGGCAAGATCCGCCCGGGCATGTCGGTGACCGTTTCGGTCGATATCCGGCCGGCGAACGACCCGCAACGTGGCCGGTGACGAGCTGATCCGCCCGGTCGGCGAACCGACCCGGCGCGACTGGATTGCCGTGATGAGTGTGATGCTCGGCGCATTCATGGCGGTGCTCGACATCCAGATCACCAACTCGTCGCTCAAGGACATTCAGGGCGCACTGTCGGCGACGCTGGAAGAAGGCTCGTGGATTTCCACGTCCTACCTCGTCGCGGAAATCATCATGATCCCGCTGACGGCCTGGCTGGTGCAGTTGCTCTCGGCGCGCCGGCTGGCGGTCTGGGTGTCGGTGGGGTTTCTGCTGTCGTCCCTGCTCTGCTCGATGGCCTGGAGCCTGGAGAGCATGATCATGTTCCGCGCCATGCAGGGCTTCACTGGTGGCGCGTTGATCCCGCTGGCGTTTACCCTGACCTTGATCAAACTGCCGGAGCATCACCGGGCCAAGGGCATGGCGCTGTTTGCCATGACCGCCACCTTCGCCCCTTCCATCGGCCCGACCCTGGGCGGCTGGCTGACGGAGAATTTCGGCTGGGAATACATCTTCTACATCAACATCCCGCCGGGGCTGGTGATGATCGGCGGGCTGCTTTACGGGCTGGAAAAAAAAGCCCCGCACTGGGAATTGCTCAAGAGCACCGACTACGCCGGCATCGTCACGCTGGGCGTCGGGCTGGGCTGCCTGCAGGTGTTTCTTGAAGAGGGGCATCGCAAGGACTGGCTGGAATCGAACCTGATCGTCGGCCTGGGCAGCATTGCGCTGGTGAGCCTGATCAGCTTTGTGATCATTCAGCTTTCCAAGGCGAAACCGTTGATCAACCTGGGCATTCTCGGCAACCGCAATTTCGGGCTGTCGAGTATTTCCAGCGTCGGCATGGGCGTCGGCTTTTATGGGTCGATCTACTTGCTGCCGCTGTACCTGGCGCAGATTCAGGGCTACAACGCGCAGCAGATCGGCGAAGTGATCATGTGGATGGGCGTGCCCCAGCTATTCCTGATTCCGCTGGTGCCGCAACTGATGAAGGTCATTTCGCCCAAGCTGCTGTGTACGCTGGGGTTTGGTTTGTTCGGGCTGGCGAGCTTTTCGTCCGGCGTGCTCAATCCGGATTTCGCCGGGCCGCAGTTCAACCATATTCAGATCGTGCGGGCGCTCGGTCAGCCGTTGATCATGGTGACCATCTCACTGATCGCAACGGCGTTTATTCAGCCCCAGGATGCGGGGTCGGCGTCGAGCCTGTTCAACATTCTGCGCAACCTGGGCGGCGCCATCGGCATTGCGCTGCTGGCAACGTTGCTGGATGCGCGGACCAAGACCTACTTCGACTATTTGCGTGAATCGATCTCCCCCGCCAACCCGCAAGTGGCCGAGCGCATGGCGATGCTCACCGACCGGCTGGGCAGGGAAACAGCGGCGTTGGGCAAGCTCAGCGAGATCGCCCATCAACAGGCAGCGATCATGGCCTACAACGACGCGTTTCATTTTGTCGGGATTGCGCTGGGGGTCAGCATGCTGGCGGTGTTGCTGACGCGGAAGCTGCCGTCGGGGGTCAAGAGTGGCGCGGCCCATTGATTAATCAGCGGTCTGGCGCGCGTCTGTAGGAGCGCGCTTGCCCGCGAAAGCGTCAGACCGGCCACCTCCTTGGTGATTTGAATCAATGCAATCTCTGTAGGAGCCGGCTTGCTGGCGAATGCTGTGTGTCAGTCGCCGGGGGGGTGACGGGTAGAACGCGTTCGCCAGCAAGCCGGCTCCTACGGATTGAATGGCGCCGTGACGACAGTCTGCGCCATCACGACAGTCCGCGCGTTCTCGCGGCATCACACCGCCAACAACCGCTCCCGCAGTTTGCCGATCTCGTCGCGCATCTGTGCCGCGGCCTCGAACTCCAGGTCGCGGGCCAGTTGGTACATCTTCTCTTCCAGCTGACGAATGCGTTTGGTGATTTCGCTCGGCGAGCGCAGTTCGGCTTCGTACTTGGCGTTTTCTTCGGCGGCCTTGGCCATGCCCTTGCGCTTCTTGCTGCGCGAACCGGGCACGGTGGCGCCTTCCATGATGTCGGCGACGTCCTTGATCACGCTTTTCGGCGTGATGCCGTTGGCCAGGTTGAAGGCGATCTGCTTCTCGCGACGACGATCGGTTTCGCCAATCGCGCGCTCCATCGAACCCGTGATGCGGTCGGCGTACAGAATCGCCCGGCCGTTGAGGTTACGCGCGGCCCGGCCAATGGTCTGGATCAGCGAGCGCTCGGACCGCAGGAAGCCTTCCTTGTCGGCATCGAGAATCGCTACCAGCGACACTTCCGGCATGTCCAGACCTTCGCGCAGCAAGTTGATCCCCACCAGCACGTCAAAGGTGCCCAGGCGCAGGTCGCGGATGATCTCGACGCGCTCGACGGTGTCGATGTCCGAGTGCAGGTAACGCACGCGCACGCCGTGGTCGGCCAAGTAATCGGTGAGGTCTTCGGACATGCGCTTGGTCAGCGTGGTCACCAGTACCCGTTCCTCGATCGCCACGCGCTTGTGGATTTCCGAGAGCAAGTCGTCGACCTGGGTCAGCGCCGGACGGATTTCGATCTGCGGGTCGACCAGACCGGTCGGCCGCACCACCTGCTCAACGATGCGGCCCGCGTGCTCGGCCTCGTAGCTACCCGGCGTCGCTGACACGAAAATGGTCTGCGGGCTGACGTTTTCCCACTCATCGAAACGCATCGGCCGGTTGTCCAACGCGGACGGCAGGCGGAAACCGTACTCCACCAGCGTTTCTTTACGCGAGCGGTCGCCCTTATACATGGCGCCGACCTGGGGCACGCTGACGTGGGATTCATCGATCACCAGTAGCGCGTCAGCCGGCAGGTAGTCGTACAGCGTCGGCGGCGGCGCGCCGGACGGACGGCCGGACAGGTAGCGCGAGTAGTTTTCGATGCCGTTGCAGTAACCCAGTTCGAGGATCATCTCCAGATCGAAACGAGTGCGCTGCTCCAGACGTTGCGCTTCCACCAGCTTGTTGGCGCCGCGCAGGTATTCCAGACGTTCCTGCAGCTCGACCTTGATGCCTTCCATCGCGTCCAGCAGCGTTTCGCGCGGGGTCACGTAGTGGCTCTTCGGGTAGAAGGTGAAGCGCGGCAGCTTGCGAATCACTTCGCCGGTCAGCGGATCGAAGGCGGAGAGACTTTCGACTTCGTCGTCGAACAGCTCGATGCGGATGGCTTCCAGGTCCGATTCCGCCGGGAAGACGTCGATCACGTCGCCGCGCACACGGAAGGTCGCGCGGGCGAAATCCATGTCGTTGCGGGTGTACTGCAGATCGGCCAGACGGCGCAGCAAGGCGCGCTGATCGAGCTTGTCGCCGCGATCCACGTGCAGAACCATGCGCAGGTAGGTTTCCGGACTGCCCAGACCGTAGATGCACGACACTGTGGTGACGATGATCGAGTCCTTGCGCTCCAGCAAGGCTTTGGTCGCCGACAGGCGCATCTGCTCGATGTGGTCGTTGATCGACGCGTCCTTCTCGATGAAGGTGTCCGACGACGGCACGTAGGCTTCTGGCTGGTAGTAGTCGTAGTAGGAAACGAAGTATTCGACGGAGTTGTTCGGGAAGAACGCCTTGAACTCGCCGTACAGCTGGGCGGCCAGGGTTTTGTTCGGCGCCAGCACCAGGGTCGGGCGCTGCACTTGCTGAATGACGTTGGCGATGCTGAAGGTCTTGCCCGAACCGGTTACACCCAGCAGGGTCTGGTGCGACAGCCCGGCGTCGATGCCTTCAACCAACTGACGAATCGCCTCCGGTTGATCGCCGGCCGGCTCAAAACGGGTAACGAGCTGAAACTCGGACATAACGTACCTCTGGACGGGCCGCTGCCAGATAAATCCTGCAGCAACGCAATTGAGCACGAACGGCTGATCCCGCCACGGAAAAGACGTACATAAAAGAAGTGATGGGACTACAGGTGGAGTCGACCGCGCCACCTTTCAAGCCACCCTCCGCAGATTAGTCCGCAGCACTGGACTAACGGTCGAAAAATTTCGCGAAAAACCCTGAAAAACCTGCCCGGGACTGTCGCCCGCAGTGGCGCGGGCCTTTATACTTGCTCCCCGTTTGTGCACCGCTCTAGTGCAATCGGCTGGAGCGACGCGACCCATTCACTCCCCCACTCAGAGCCCCCGCACAATGAGCCTGTTCTCCGCTGTCGAAATGGCACCACGCGATCCAATCCTGGGCCTCAACGAAGCATTCAACGCCGATACCCGTACGACCAAGGTCAACCTGGGTGTCGGCGTCTACAGCAACGAAGAAGGGAAAATTCCGCTGCTGCGTGCCGTTGTCGAAGCGGAAGAAAACCGGGTGGCTCAACACCTGCCCCGCGGCTATCTGCCGATCGACGGCATCGCCGCCTACGACAAGGCTGTGCAAACCCTTCTGTTCGGCGCCGAGTCGCCGCTGCTGGCCTCGGGTCAGGTGATGACGGTCCAGGCGGTCGGCGGCACGGGCGCGCTGAAGATCGGCGCTGACTTCCTCAAGCAGCTTTCCCCTGACGCCGTTGTGGCGATCAGCGACCCGAGCTGGGAGAACCACCGCGCGCTGTTCGAAACCGCCGGTTTTCCGGTGCAGAACTATCGCTATTACGCCGCCGCCACCCATGACGTGAACCGCACGGGGATGCTGGAAGATTTGCAGAACCTGCCGTCCGGCTCGATCGTCGTGCTGCACGCGTGCTGCCACAACCCGACCGGCGTTGACCTGACGCTGGAAGACTGGAAGAAGGTGCTTGAGGTGCTGAAGGCCAAAGGTCATGTGCCGTTTCTGGACATGGCGTATCAGGGCTTCGGTGACGGGATCGACGAGGACGCGGCGGCGGTGCGTCTGTTTGCCGACAGCGGCCTGACGTTCTTTGCTTCCAGTTCGTTTTCGAAGTCGTTTTCGCTGTATGGCGAGCGGGTCGGCGCGTTGTCGATCGTGACGGATTCGAAGGAAGAGGCGGCGCGGGTGTTGTCTCAGGTGAAGCGTGTGATCCGCACGAACTATTCGAACCCGCCGACCCATGGCGCGTCGATTGTGGCGGCGGTGTTGAACAGCCCTGAGTTGCGTGGCAAGTGGGAGGAAGAGCTGGGCGAGATGCGCTTGCGGATTCGTGGGATGCGTGAGGAGATGACGCAGCGTCTGGCGAATAATGCGGCGGGGCAGGATTTCAGTTTTGTCGCGCGGCAGCGGGGGATGTTTTCGTATTCGGGTCTGACGACGCCGCAGGTTCATCGTCTGCGCAGTGAGTTCGGGATTTATGCGTTGGATACCGGGCGGATTTGTGTGGCGGCGTTGAACAAAACGAATATCGGGGCTGTTACAGCGGCGATCCTGGCGGTTATCTAACCGCTTAGGATTTCAGATCGAGATCAGAAGCGTCTGCCTAACGGCAGACTGTTTCGCCTTCGGCGAGTTACTTTTGAAAAGCACCAAAAGTAACCAAAAGTGCCTGCTCTCGGTTGGGCCCTTCCTTCGTCAGGGTTCCTTCACTCCGGTCTCGCTCCGTGGGCCCGCCGCCATCCGCCATCCATGGCGGGGGGCGGCTCTCGCGGCATCCATGCCGCTCGGCCCACTCCACGAGACCTGCGTTCAGCCTGCACCAAAGTCGCGATTGGCGGTGTTTGAGCCTTTTGCGTATGAAGATCAAAAGCAGATCAAGGGCTTCCCGGCTGAAGCCGGTCCTACGAGTGCGCGCGGTGTTTCAGTGGGACCGGCTTTAGCCGGGAAGAGGCCGGTGTGGGCGCTGGCATTGCTGATCGTTCCCACGCTCCGCGTGGGAACGCATCCTGTGACGCTCCGCGTCAGATCCCTCGCCTGATGCACATCTTCTGCAGGACGCGGAGCGTCCGAGGCGGCATTACCACGCGGAGCGTGGGAACGATCGGAGATGAGCGTGCGGTAACCCCGACTGTAGGACCGGCTTTAGCCGGGAAGCTGTTGATCTGCTTTTGATCTTGATCTTCAAACACATAACGTCCAGACGACACCTATCGCGACTTGGGTGCAGGCTGAACGGAGGTCTCGCGGAGTGGGCCGAGCCGCATGGATGCGGCGAGAGCGCCGCTAGGACATGGATGTCCGTTCGGCGCGGGCCCACGGAGCGGGACCGGAGTGAAGGTACTCCGACGAAGGAGGAGCCCAACCAGGAGCAAAGCGTTTTTGGTTACTTTTGGGGCGCTTTTGCCAAAAGTGACCCGCCGTAAGGGCGGAACCGTAACAACAGCACACCGAGAAAACGGATATACACACAACCATCCGAAACGACTACGCCTTCTTCCTGTACGCCATCGAATCATCAATCCGCTTAAGTATGTACTCCCCCGCCGCCACTGCCGGATAAAGACTCGCCCCCGCCTCAATTCCCAAATCGCAAGGATCAACAACGGCCCCATACGTCGGGTCATAAAACGTCGCGATCGAATACCGCTCATGCCCTGACTGATTGATCACCCGATGCAAGGTCGACCGGAACCGATCGTTCGACCAACGCGCCAGCAAATCCCCCACGTTCACCACCAGACTGCCCTCGATCGGCGTCGCGTCGATCCACGCCCCGCTGCCCAACTCACGCACCTGCAGACCGCCGCTGTTGTCCTGATGCAACAACGTGATACAGCCATAATCCGTATGCGGCGCGACGCCGAACTGATCGGCTTCGGCCCGGGGTGGATGGGGCGGGTAATAGACCATCTGCGTCCGCTGCAAACGCTTGCCGTATTTCGGCGCAAAGAAATCGGGCTCGATGCCCAAGCCCACGGCCACTGCCTTCAACAGATCAGCGCCCGCCTTGCCGATCTCCTCGTAATACGCGTCCAGCGCCACCCGCAACGCCGGCATGTAATCCGGCCACTGGTTCGGCCCGCGCAACGCCTCCCCCGCCAGCACGCTCGGGTCATCCTCCGGCAACTCCAGGCCGATGCTGAAAAACTCCTTGAAATCCGGCTTGGTCGCCTCGTACATCAGCGCCCCGCCCAACGCATGCCAGCCGCGGTGGCGCTTGTTCACCGCAACCTGGCGCTTCACCTCCGGCGCGAAGGCGAAAAAGGTTTTTGCCGCCACCATGGTCTTGTCGATCACCTGCCGGGGCACGCCGTGGTTGATGATGTAGAAGAAGCCGCTCTCACTGCAGGCGCTGCGAATGGCTTCACCAGCACGGCGGATCGCGGCATCGTCGCCTTCGCGGACGCCGGCCATGTCGATGATCGGGAGGTTGGCGGTAACGGTCATGGCAGACTCCGGGCGCACGAAATAGACTGGGCGGTATAGACCGGATCAAGCATTTACTGTGCCGCGCCGTGTACCACGTTGTTCGGAGGACTGGCTTCAACCGGGAATGCGGGAGTGCGTCCACACTCAATTCTGCGGTGTGACATACGACGCTTTCCCGGCTAAAGCCGGTCCTACAGACACCTTGCGATCAAAGGACTGGCTTCAACCGGGAATGCGCCAGTGCGCGCACCCTCAATTCTGCGGTGTGACATACGACGCCTTCCCGGCTGAAGCCGGTCCTACAGACACCTCACGATCACTAGGTAGGACCGGTTCAGCCGGGAAGCTTTTAGCGTCCTTAATCTACCGGCGTCGATCAACTGGCCTGCATCTTGCCTCAGCTGTCTATACAGCCTCCCCGCTTTCAGGCACGCCTCACCCCTGACGCGAATTGATCGAGTGGATTCCATGAGCGACCTGCAACAAACCATTAGCCAGTTGCGCCAGGCCCTTGGCGATGCTCAGGTGCTGACCGGCGAGGCCATCAGCCCGCGTCATTACAGCGACTGGACCCGCCACGCGCCGGCCTGCCCTGCCGCGCTGCTCTTGCCGACCAGCACCGAACAGGTCTCCCTCGCACTGCGCATCTGCCACGCGGCGGGCCAAAGCGTAGTGCCCCAGGGCGGCATGACCGGGCTGGCGGGTGGCGCTGTTCCGCGCACCACCGATATCGCGCTGTCGCTGGATCGCCTGCGCGGCATCGAGGAGATCGACACGGCGGCCGCGACCGTCAGCGTGCGTGCGGGCACAACGCTGGAGGACATCCAGCACGCCGTGGCGGACGCCGGCTTTCTGTTTCCGCTGGACCTGGGCGCCCGCGGCTCGTGTCAGATCGGTGGCAACATTGCTACCAACGCCGGCGGCAATGCGGTGATTCGTTACGGCATGACCCGCGACCTGGTGCTCGGTCTGGAGGTGGTGCTGGCGGACGGGCGTGTGCTCGACCTGATGAACAAGATGATCAAGAACAATTGCGGTTATGACCTAAAACAGTGCTTCATCGGCAGCGAAGGCACCCTTGGGGTGATTACCCGCGCAGTGTTGAAAATGGCGCCGCCACCCGCCCCGGCCACCACGCTCCTCTGCGCCCTACCCGATTACCCGAGCGCCGTCGCCCTGTTGCGGCGGATTCAATCGAGCGTCGGCACGCCCCAGGCGTACGAGTTGATGTGGCAGGACTTCTTCCGCCTTGGCGTGTCGTGGCTAGAGAAGCCCGTCGCGCCGATGCCCGATCACCATCCGCTGTACGTGCTGCTGGAATCGTCCGCCCCCGGCAATGCGCTGGAGCAGACCCTTGAAGCGGCGATCGAGGCCGGCGAAGTGGTCGACGCCATTCTCGCGACCTCCCAGGCCCAGGCCCGCGGGTTGTGGAAGATTCGCGAGGCCACCGCCGAGTTTCCCCAGCGCATGGCGCCGCTGAATTTCGACATCAGCCTGCCCATCGGCCGCATCGGTGAGTTCGCCAAACGCTGCCGTGAGCGCATCGACGCACGTTGGCCGGGTAACCGAAGCGTGTATTTCGGCCACATCGGTGACAGCAATCTGCACCTGACCGTGGACTGCAACTCGCTGCCGCAGCCCGCGCCGGTGCTGGAGATCGAGGAGCTGGTGTACAGCGCCGTCGGCGAGCTGGGCGGCGCGGTGTCGGCCGAGCATGGCATCGGCCTGCTCAAGCGCGAGTTTCTCCATCACTCGGTCAGCGCGCAAGCGTTGCGGGTGATGGCTGAACTCAAGCGCAGTTTCGACCCCAACGGCATTCTCAATCCGGGGAAGATCCTCGGCTGATAACCACCTGCCGGTTGTATATACCGGTATGGCACGCTAACTGCAGTTGCAGACGCCAAAGCAACACCATGCACCCGTTGACCGAAGATCCCGCAGCATCGACGCAACACGCCGCATCCACCCAGGAGCCACCCCATGTCACTCGACTCTGTGTTCCGCAGGACATTTAACCGCTTGAGTATCGCTGCTGCACTGGCGCTGCTGCCTCTGGCAGTGCTGCCATCGTCGGCGCACGCCGATCAACTGGCCGATGTGAAGAAGGCCGGTGAGCTGGTGGTCGGCACCGAAATGCAGTTCGCGCCCTTCGATTTTCTCGAAGCGGGCAAGCAGAAAGGCTTGAATGCCGAGCTGTTCGAGGCGCTGGGACAGGAAATGGGGGTCAAGATCAAGTTCCTCGACCTGCCGTGGCCGAGCGTGCTGCCCGGCCTTGAGGCGAAAAAATTCGACGTGGTGGCCGGTCCGATCATCGTGACCAAGGCGCGCAAGGAGCGTTACCACTTCGTGTCGCCGATTGCCGAAGCGACCGTGGCCCTGCTCGCCGGGGCCAAGGACGACAGCATCAGCAAGCCTGAAGACATCGCCGGTAAAACCGTCGGTGCCGGCAAGGGCTCGGCACAGCTGGAAGAGCTGAAAGCCTTCGCCGCGACCCTCCCGCAGAAGGTCACCATTCGTGAATACGTCGACAATAATCAGGCCTACGCCGACCTGGCCGCCAAGCGCATCGTCGCCGTGGCCAACTCGCTGCCGAACATCTCCTTCGTCGCCGCGCAGAAGAGCAATCTGTACAAAGTGGTGCAGCCGCCGTTCGGCAAGAAATCCTACTTCGCCTACCTGGGCCGCAAGGACGCCGATGCCGACAGCCTGATCGCCGCGCTGGATGCTGCCCTGACCAAGATGCATGACGACGGCCGCCTGGCGGCGCTGCAGAAGAAATGGCTGGGCGCGGAAATGGACGTGCCGAAGGGTGATTTCGAACCGACGTGGTGAGGTTTGATTCCATTGCATCAAGCACGATGAACACCCCGGTCGCTCCTACAGGATCTGCCTCAAGCACACAGCGGAGTACCCACCGTGTTCGATTGGCCCTTGCTGCAGCAAAACGCGCCGCTCTTGCTTGGCGCCCTGTGGGTGACGTTGCAGGTGTCGATCGCCGCGCTGGTGTTCGGCTTTGTCATCGGCATCGTCGTCGGCAGCCTGCGCCTGTCGCCGATCCCCCTTCTGCGCCGCCTCGGTGGCGCCTACATTTTCGTGTTCCGCGGCATTCCGCTGCTGGTGCAATTGCTGTTCATCTATTACTTCCTGCCCCGGGTCGGCCTGCCGAACGTCTCGCCCACGGTGGCGGCGATCATCGGCCTGTCCCTGGCCGCCGGCGCGTACATCGCCGAGATCATGCGCGGCGGTTTTCTTGCGATTCCCGGCGGTCAACTGGAGGCCGCCGGGCTGTTGGGCATGAGCGACGCGCAGATGCTCATGCGTATCCGCGTGCCCCAGGCCGTGCGCCTGACGCTGCCGGCGCTGGTCAATGAAATGATTCTGCTGATCAAGGCTTCGTCGCTGGTCTCGGTGGTCGGGCTGGCCGACCTCACCCGCACGGCGCAGAACCTGGCGGCCAGCGATTACATGTTCGTCCAGGACTACCTGATGCTCGCCGGCTTCTACTGCCTGATCAACGTGCCGCTGGCGTATGCCGCGAGCCTGCTCGAACGAAGCCTGAAGGAGCGCACGGCATGACCTTCGACCCGAGCATTTTTACCGACCACCTGGGCGATATCGGATCCGGGTTTCTGGTCACCCTCGGCACCTGGAGCAGCGGCGTCGTGCTCGGCCTCGCGCTGGGCATGCTGATCGCGGTCGCTCAGGTGTTCGGCAACCGCTTCGTGCGCGCGCCATTGCGGGTGTTCATCGAGCTGATCCGCAGCACGCCGTTTCTGGTGCAGCTGTTTCTGGTGTATTACGGCGGGCCGTCGTTCGGCATCAGCCTCGACCCGATCCCCGCCGGCATCCTCGGCCTGGGGGTTTACGGCAGCGTGTACTTCGCCGAGATCTTCCGCACCGGCTTCGAGTCGGTCGCCCGGGGTCAGCTGGAAGCCGCCGATTGCCTGGGCATCACCCGCCTGCAATGCATCTGGCGCATCCAGGTGCCGCAGATGCTGGTGATGATTCTGCCGGCGCTGGTGAACATGGTCACGGTGTTGTGCAAGGAAACCGCCGTGCTGTCGATCATCACCATTCCCGAGCTGACGATGGTGCTTACCGGCATCGGTTCGGAGACCTTCGCCTTCGTCGAAACCCTGCTGATGTTGTGCATCGGCTACCTGATTCTGGTGGAGCTGTGCTCGCGGCTGGGCATGCTGCTGGAAACCCGCGTCGGCCGTTTCATGAGCAGGCAACCGCGATGAACAGTCTTCTGATACCCGGCGGCAACGTGGCCGCCCCGACCCGCGAAACGACCCGCGAATCCCTGGATGAACCTATGAAAACCAACGGCGATCAGTCGCCCGTGCTGACCCTGAGCCAAGTGGGCAAAAGCTTCGGCAATCTGCGCGTGCTGAAGGGTATCGACTTGCAGGTGCAGCGCTCGGAAGTGGTGTGCCTGATCGGCCCGTCGGGCTCGGGCAAGAGCACCTTGCTGCGCAGCATGGCTTTTCTTGAGGAATACGACGAAGGCGAGATCCGCATCGAAGGCCAGTTGCTCGGCTGGCAGGACACCGACAAGGGCCGTCGCCGCGCGCCGCAATCGCAGATCAACCAGGTGCGGCGCAACGTCGGCATGGTCTTTCAGCAGTTCAACCTGTGGCCGCACATGACCGCCCTCGGCAACGTCTGCGAAGCCTTGCGGCGGGTGCGCAAACTCTCGGCCGACGAAGCGAAAAAGCGCGGCATGGCGATGCTCGACAAGGTTGGCCTGGCGCACAAGGCCGAAACGTATCCCGCGCAACTGTCCGGGGGTCAGCAGCAGCGGGTGGCGATTGCCCGGGCGCTGGCGATGGAGCCGCACATCATGCTGTTCGACGAGCCCACCTCGGCCCTCGACCCGGAACTGGTGGGCGAAGTGCTGCAGGTGATGAAGACCCTGGCGAAGGAAGGCATGACCATGGTCGTGGTTACCCACGAGATGGGCTTTGCCGCCCAGGTCGCCGACTCGGTGATTTTTCTCGATCAGGGCGAAATCGTCGCACGTGGCACGCCCCAGCAGATTTTCCACAACGCCGAGCAACCCCGGTTGCAGCAGTTCTTGCAGAACTACCTGGACCGCAACGCGTTCTGGCAGGACGCCAAGGCGTGATGCGCTTTTTTTAGGGCCGTCAACGCACGCCTGTTCGGCAAGGGAGAAAAACGATGGACAAGCCGGCACCCCAGGCCCTTTATCGGCGGGCGAAATCCTTCGTTCACGGCAAGCTGTCGTCGGGGGAATGGAAGCCCGGCGACCTGATTCCGTCGGAGAACCGCCTGGTGGTCGAGCTGGGCATGTCACGGATGACTGTCAACCGGGCGTTGCGCGAGCTGACCGAAGAAGGCCGCCTGCTGCGGGTGTCCGGGGTCGGCACCTTCGTCGCCGCCTGCAAGCCGCAATCCAACCTGCTGCGCATCACCAACATCGCCGACGAGATCCTCGCCCGCGGCCATCGCTATCGCTGCCAGGTGCTGCATCTGGCACGGGAATCGGCGTCGATGCCCATCGCCTCGGCCCTCTCGCTGGCCACCGGCGCGTCGGTGTTTCACCTGTTGTGCGTGCATTACGAGGACGACGTGGCGGTGCAGCTGGAAGACCGTTACGTCAATCCCCACGCCGCGCCGGAGTTTCTGCAGCAACCCTTCGGCGATGAGCTGCAGTCAGCGCGTTACCTGTTGCGGATCATTCAGCCCGATGAAATGGAGCACATCGTCGAGGCCAGCCACCCGAGCGCCGAGGAGCTCAAGCATTTGCAGATCGAGCCCGGCGAGCCGTGTCTGGTGCTGATGCGCCGCACCTGGAACAGCGGCAGAGTGGTGACCTACGTGCGCTTGGTGCATCCGTCGTCGCGCTATCGGCTGGGCGGTCGCATGCCGGTGACCGGCGCCTATCGCGATAGCTGAACCGTCAGGCTGCCGGGCAGCACATTGATCGAACCCTTGCGCGCCATTGCCCTCGATATCTGTAAGTCCTGTGAACGGGACATGACAGCAGAGGTGCATATGGCTACCCAGAACAATGATCAAACCGTCAACCGCAACGACCCGGCGATCAATTCAGAGACGCCCGACAGCAGCCTGGCGCAGAACGATGCGCTGAAGAACCAGAGCGGTTCGCAGAGCCAGTCCGAGGACGGCGCGCAGAGTCAGGAGAACAATGGCAACCTGACCGGCGAAAACAGCTTCACCCCTGATTTCGAGCCTGAAGAGCATGAGTCGCCGGACACCACCAAAGAGGAACGGCAGACCGGTGAGCTGGATAAGGACATTGATACGGCGGGGGGTTGAGGTCGGTCACTTAATGCCTGCCTGACCCCATCTGGAGGAGCCGGCTTGCTGGCGAACGCGTCGGATCAGTTATGAAACGGGCGGCCGACACAGCATTCGCCAGCCAGCCGGCTCCTACAGTTGAGTGCAGCGTCGCCACTCCCGCCACTCCGCGCCGCACATCGTCGTCATCCGCTCTGTTCCGCGCATCTTTCATTGCATAGCACCCTAACAAAACGGCACCATCACGCTTTCGTCTGCGCCTGCAGACCTGCCTGAAGTTCATCCCCGGAGCGTTGTCGATAATGGTCCAGCCCGTCACTCAGGATGCCCCGCGCGTCGGTCATACACTCACACCTCGCGAATTCCGCGGCATGGCGGCGATTCTGATGTCCATCGCCCTCGCCACCCTCGACACCGCCATCGCCAACACCGCCCTTCCCGCCATCGCGGCTGACCTGAACGCCTCGCCGGCAGCGTCCGTGTGGATCATCAACGCCTACCAGCTCGCTGCCGTGGCCACGCTGTTGCCGTTCGCGGCGCTGGGCGGTGTGCTCGGCCATCGCAAGGTGTATCTGGGCGGGCTGATTCTGTTCGTGGTGTCGTCGGCGCTGTGTGCGCTTTCCTGGTCATTGCCCACGCTGACCATCGCCCGCGTGCTGCAAGGCATCGGCGCCAGCGCGATCATGAGCGTCAACGCCGCGCTGATCGGCTCGATTTTCCCCCACGAACGGCTGGGGCGCGGCCTGGGCATGAACGCGCTGGTGGTCGGCACGTCGTTTTCCATCGGCCCGACCGTGGCCTCGCTGGTGTTGTCGGTGGCAAGCTGGCCGTGGCTGTTCGCGATCAACCTGCCCATCGGCCTGTTCGCCCTGGTGTTTGCCTGGAATTCGCTGCCCGCGACCCGTCTCGGCACGCTAACGTTCGACCGCGTCACCGCCGTGCTCAACGTCATCACCTTCGGCGCGCTGATCTTTGCCTTGAGTCAGGCGGCACAGCTGGGTTCCATGACCAGCGTGCTGATCGCCCTGGCGATCTTTCTGGCAGGCGGCGCGTTGATGCTCAGGCGCGAGGCCGGGCACCCTGCGCCGATGTTCCCGCTGGATTTGCTCAAGCGGCCGATGTTTGCGCTGTCGGCCCTGACGGCGTTCTGTTCGTTCGCCACCCAGGGGCTGGCCTTCGTCTCGCTGCCGTTCTTTTTTGAAAGCACCCTGGGCCGCGATCCGGTGCAGACCGGGTTTCTGATGACGCCATGGTCGGTGGTGGTGGCGATGATCGCGCCGTTTGCCGGGCGCATGTCTGACCGTTATGCGCCGGGGCTGCTCGGCGGGATTGGCCTGGCCATCCTCTGTATCGGGATGATTTCCCTGGCAAGCATGCCGGCCGACGCCAGCGTGATGTCGATCATCGCGCGGATGATTCTGTGCGGCATCGGCTTCGGTTTCTTCCAGGCGCCGAACCAGAAAGCGCTGATGACCAGCGCGCCGAAAGAACGCTCCAGCGGCGCCAGCGGCACGATTGCGACGGCACGCCTGATCGGTCAGGCCACGGGCGCGGCGTTGGTGGCCTTGAGTTTCGGCATTTCCAACACCCACGGCCCGGTGCTGGCATTGAGCATCGGCGCGGGCTTTGCCGCAGTGGGCAGTGTGGCAAGCGGCTTGCGGCTGGTGACGAAGAACACGGCCAATCCGCGGGTTTAATTTTCGTCAATCAAGCCCGGGCAGGATCAGGCAATCATCGCGTAGGACTGGGTCATCGGTTTGGCGCGCAGGGTTCCTACCATGGGGGCCTACGACCAACGGCTTAGGCCTCGTGAGGAAACGCACAATGAGCACATCAAAAACCCTGTTCATCACCGGTGTCAGCAGCGGCTTCGGTCAGGCGTTGGCGCAACAGGCGCTGGCGGCGGGTCATACCGTAATCGGCACCCTGCGCAATGAAGACGCCGTGCAGGCATTCGAAGCCCAGGCACCCGGTCGCGCCCACGGCGTGCTGCTGGACGTCACCGACTTCGACGCCATCGACCGCGTGGTCACCGAGGCCGACAACGCGTTCGGGCCCATCGACGTGCTGGTCAACAACGCCGGCTATGGCCACGAAGGTATTCTGGAAGAGTCACCGCTGGAGGAATTGCGTCGGCAGTTCGACGTCAACGTGTTCGGCGCAGTGGCGATCATCAAGGCCTTTGTGCCGCTGTTCCGCCAGCGCCGCAGCGGGCACATCCTCAACGTCACCTCCATGGGCGGCTTCATCACGATGCCGGGGATTTCCTACTACCACGGCAGCAAGTTCGCGCTGGAAGGCATTTCCGAATCCCTGGGCAAGGAGCTGAAGCCGTTCAACGTATTCGTCACTGCGGTGGCGCCGGGTTCCTTTCGTACTGACTGGGCCGGGCGCTCGATGCAGCGTACCGCGCGGCAGATCACCGACTACGACGCCAGCTTCGACCCGATTCGCAAGGCCCGTGAAGAACGCAGCGGTAAACAGCCGGGCGATCCGGTTAAAGCAGCCGACGCGATGCTCAAGCTGATCGACAGCAAGAACCCGCCCGCGCATTTGCTCTTGGGCAGCGATGCACTGAAGCTGGTGCGGGAAAAGCTCGCGCAGCTGGAAGCCGAGTTTGCGGAATGGGAAGAGGTTTCGCGCTCGACGGATGGGTGACAGACGTAAATGCCGCCGACTGATGCAAAAACTGTAGGAGCTCGCTTGGTCTGGGCCGCATCCGGACGAAGGCGGTGTGTCTGTGACATTAGCCTCGTCTGACAAACCGCATTCGCGGGCAAGCGCGCTCCTACAGGGTGCGCGTCAGCCAGCAAGAGTGACGTCTGGTCCGACAACAGAAATAGGCTAAACCCCGCCGCGACTGAATATCCGAATGACTTCATCCAGATGTCCCGCCATCGCCTGCCTTGCGGCTTCCGCGTCGCGGTTTTGCAGGGCGTCGAGGATCAGGCGGTGTTCGTGCTCGGAGCGGAACGGCATGTCGTCGGAGGTGTAGTGCGCCTGCAAGCGCTGGAACATGCTGCCGTACTGATGCCCGAGCAGGTGCTTGATCATCAGCGCATAGGCCGGATTGCCCGAGGCCTGGGCGATGCGGATGTGGAACAACCGATCGCCCGGGTGGGTATGGGAATGCTCGCGGTTGTCGCGGGCGTTGCGTTCGAAGGCCTCGCGGATCGCTTCGAGCTCTTCATCGCTGGCGTTCTGCGCCGCCAGCGCGGCCGCTTCCGGCTCGATCAACCGACGGGCCTGAAGCAGGGCAAACGGCGGGATCTCCGCGCTGAAGTCCACCTCGATGCCCAGCTCCGGATCGACGTCCTTCCACTGATCGCGGGTGACCTGGGTCATCACCGGTTCATCGGACAGCTTCTGCCCCGGCGGTTCGCAGACCAGCACGCCATTGCCCACGCGCACATCCACCAGCCCGATCACCTCAAGGGCAATCATCGCCTCGCGCACCGACGCCCTGCTCACCCCCAGCATCTTCGCCAATTCACGTTCGGCCGGCAGGCGGCTGCCCGGGGGAAATTCGCCGCTGTCGATCAGCGCGCGCAGCTGATCCGCGATCTGGCGATAAAGTCTCTGGTTATCAATTACTTGGATTGGCATCGGGAATCGGCTCGGAAATTTACAGCGCACTGGATCGACAAATGACCTTGTTGCGGTCCATGACAAGTGCTAAAAACAGGACCAATGGCCTGACCATTGGAGCGCTGCAGTGAGCGGAGCATAGCAAAACCCAATGGGGTTCGCGTGCATCGTCTTCGCCTGAATGCGGGCTCTGTGGCCCGGTCAGCTGACCTGAGCCGCTCGATAGCCACACAGGTCGTCCCAACAATAAAAACAAGGGATCATCATGGACCTCACCGGTAAGCGAGTGCTGATCACGGCCGCCGCCCAGGGCATCGGGCAAGCCAGCGTCGAGGCTTATCTCCAGGCCGGCGCAGAAGTCTTCGCCGTCGACATCAACGGCGCAGCGCTGGACCACCTCCAGGGCGCCCACAAGCGTGTGCTCGACGTCACCGATCACGCCGCCATCGAGCGGCTGGCCGCCGAAGTCGGTGCGCTGGACGTGCTGTTCAACTGCGCGGGCGTGGTGCACAGCGGCAACATCCTCGAATGCTCCGACGACGACTGGCGCTTCGCCTTCGACCTCAACGTCACCGCGATGTACAAGATGATCCGCGCATTCCTGCCGGCAATGCTGGCCAACGGCGGCGGATCGATCATCAACATGTCGTCGGTCGCCTCGGCCATCAAGGGCGTGCCCAACCGCTTCGCCTACTGCGCCAGCAAGGCCGCCGTGATCGGCATCACTCGTTCGGTCGCGGCCGATTTCGTCGGGCAGAACATCCGCTGCAACTGCATTTGCCCGGGCACCGTGGAATCCCCCTCCCTGCGTCAGCGCGTGGCCGATCAGGCTGTGCGTGAGGGCCGGGAAGAGGCCGAGGTGTACGCGGCGTTCGAAGCCCGCCAGCCCATGGGACGCCTGGGTACGCCCGAGGAAATCGCCCAATTGGCGCTGTACCTCGGCTCGTCCGCCAGCGGTTTTACCACCGGCACCGCGCAGATCATCGACGGCGGCTGGAGCAACTGAGCCCGCCCGCCAATCCCGTGCAGCCCCATCACACCGAATTCTGATCACTCAATCCTGATCATTTACCCGATTATTTAACCGATTATTTAACCGATTATTTACCTGCAGAGGACACCCCATGAAATTGCTGCGTTACGGCGAACCCGGTCAAGAACGCCCAGGCCTGCTGGACAGCGACGGCCGCATTCGCGATCTGACCGATCTCATCGGCGACCTGTCGGGCAGCGCGCTGAGTCCGGAAAGCATCGCGCACTTGCAGTCCCAGGACGTCAACAGCCTGCCGCTGGTTGAGGGCAATCCGCGCCTCGGCCCGTGCGTGGGCAAGATCGGCAAGTTCATCTGCATCGGCCTGAACTACGCCGACCACGCTGCTGAAACCGGCGCGGATATCCCGAAAGAGCCGATCATTTTCAACAAGTGGACCAGCGCCATCGTCGGGCCCAACGACAACGTGGAAATCCCGCGCAACTCGAAGAAGACCGACTGGGAAGTCGAGCTGGGCGTGGTCATTGGCAAGGGCGGTCGGTACATCGACGAAGCCGATGCGCTGGAGCACGTGGCGGGTTATTGCGTGATCAACGACGTGTCCGAGCGTGAATTCCAGATCGAACGCGGCGGCACCTGGGACAAGGGCAAGGGTTGCGACACCTTCGGCCCGATCGGTCCGTGGCTGGTGACCCGCGATGAAATCGCCGACCCCCATCAGCTCAACCTATGGCTGGAAGTCGACGGCAAGCGCTATCAGAACGGCAATACACGGACGATGATTTTCCAGATCCCCACGCTGGTGAGCTACCTGAGCCAGTTCATGAGCCTGCAACCGGGCGACGTGATTTCCACCGGCACGCCGCCGGGCGTGGGCCTGGGCATCAAGCCGGAGCCGGTGTTCCTGCGCGCCGGCCAGACCATGCGTCTGGGCATCGAAGGGTTGGGCGAACAGCAGCAACTGACCGTCGACGCCTGACCTGTAGGAGTGACCGGGGTGGCGCTCCACCTTGCTCGCGAAGAGGCCAGTACGTTCTCTGCATCTTCATCGGCCGCAGAGAAGCCTCGCGAGCAAGCTCACTCCTACAAGGGTTTCATCCGTTTGAGATCCATGGGGTGCCAAGCAGACAGTTTCTCCCGAATTCCCAAGCAAGCGCGCTGCCCATAACCATGCCAAAGGGACCCGCCATGACCACCATCACCGCCTTGCGCGTTGAAGACATTCGTTTCCCCACGTCGCAATTGCTCGACGGCTCCGACGCGATGAACCCGGACCCCGATTACTCGGCGGCCTACGTCATTCTCGAAACCGATCACCCCACCCTTCAGGGCCACGGCCTGACGTTCACCATCGGCCGAGGCAACGAGATCTGCTGCGCCGCGATCAAGGCCCTGGCGGGCGTGATGGTCGGCTTGAAGCTGGAGTGGATCGCCGAAGACATGGGCCGTTTCTGGCGCCACGTCACCAGCGACAGCCAGTTGCGCTGGATCGGCCCGGACAAGGGCGCGATTCACCTGGCGACCGGCGCCGTGGTCAATGCCACCTGGGACCTGTGGGCCAAGTCCGAGGGCAAGCCGGTGTGGCAACTGGTGGCGGAAATGACCCCGGAGCAACTGGTGCGCTGCATCGATTTTCGCTACATCACCGACTGCCTCACGCCGGACGAAGCCCTGACGCTGCTGACCGAGCGCGCCGAGGGCAAAGCAGAACGGCTGCAAGCGCTGCTGGCCGAGGGTTACCCCTGCTACACCACGTCGGCGGGCTGGCTGGGTTACCCGGACGACAAGCTGCGCCGGCTGTGTCAGGAAGCGGTCGATGGCGGCTTTTCCCACATCAAACTGAAGGTCGGCCGCGACCTGCAGGACGACATCCGCCGCGTGCGCATCGCCCGGGAAGTGCTGGGGCCGGATCGCCATTTGATGATCGACGCCAATCAGGTCTGGGAGGTCGGCGAGGCCATCGACTGGGTCCGCGAGCTGGCGTTCGCCAAACCGTGGTTCATCGAAGAACCGACCAGCCCCGACGACGTCGAGGGCCATCGCACGATTCGTCTGGGCGTGCACCCGGTCAAAGTGGCGACCGGCGAAATGTGCCAGAACCGCATCGTCTTCAAACAGCTGATCATGCGCGGCGCCATCGATGTGGTGCAGATCGACGCCTGCCGCCTCGGCGGGGTCAACGAGGTGTTGGCGGTGATGCTGATGGCCGCCAAATACCAGCTGCCGGTCTGCCCCCATGCCGGCGGCGTCGGGCTGTGCGAGTACGTGCAGCACCTGTCGATGATCGACTTCCTGTGCATCGCCGGCACCCATGAAGGGCGGGTGGTGGAGTTCGTCGATCACCTGCACGAACACTTCGAAGACCCTTGTGTGATTCGCGATGCGGCGTACTTGCCGCCGACCGCGCCGGGGTTCTCGATTCAGATGAAGGCCGCTTCGCGCGAGCAGTACGCGTACAAGGGCTGAACACACCGCCGGACCCTTGTAGGAGCGCGCTTGCCCGCGAATGCGTCCGTTCAGACGCTGCTGAGTCGCCTGGCCCATCTGATTCGCCAGCAAGCCGGCTCCTACAGATGCGCGCGCCGTAGAGATTGCATCAGGCATGAAACGGACGGAGTACAACAACAATGTCGTCCCGACACTCAAGCGTTCCGGCACTGCCCTTGCGGGTGGATGCCCATCAGCATTTCTGGACTTACACCGCGCAGGACTACCCGTGGATCGACCCGCGCCATGGGGCGTTACGACGGGATTTTCTACCGGACGATTTGAAACCGCTGCTCGATCAGCAGGGCATCGATGGCTGCGTCGCGGTGCAGGCACGGCACAGTGTCGACGAAACGGACGCACTGCTGACCCACGCCGCCGAGCATCCGTGGATCTTCGGCGTGGTCGGCTGGGCGGACCTGCGCGCGGATGACCTCGACGCGCAACTCTCGCGCTGGGCCGACGCGGCAAAACTGGTCGGCCTCCGTCACCTGGTCCAGGACGAACCGGCACCGTCGCTGTTCCTCCACGACCCGGCCTTCGCCCGTGGCATGGGGCAAGTACAAGCCCGGGGACTGGCGTACGACGTGCTGATAAAAGACAAAGACCTGCACGCCGCCACCGACTTCTGCCAACGCCACGACCGGCATCACCTGGTCCTCGATCACCTCGGCAAACCCGATCTGTCCCGGGAAGACCCCGTCGCCTGGGCCGATCGTCTTGCCCCGCTGGCCGCCCTGCCCCATGTCGCCTGCAAGCTCTCCGGGCTGATTACCCAAGCCGACTGGCAGCGCTGGCGACCGGTGGAGCTGCTGCCGTATTTCTATCTGGCGCTGGAATTGTTCGGGCCGCAACGACTGATGTTCGGCTCCGACTGGCCTGTCTGTCTGGTGGCGGGCAATTACAGCGACGTGCACCAATTGTTCGAAACCGCCATCAGCTCGCTCTCCGTCGATGAGCAAAACGCGCTGCGCGGCGGCACCGCCATTCGCCTTTACGGCCTGCAAGGAAACTGCCCATGAATCTGCACCTGCAAGACAAGGTCATCATCGTCACCGGCGGCGGCTCGGGGATTGGCGCAGCCATCTCGCTGGGGCTGGCCGAAGAAGGCGCAATCCCGGTGATCTTCGCCAATCAGCCGCTGCCCGCCGAACTCGCGGCGGAACTGGACAGGCGCCAGCCGCAGACCCTGTTCGTCCAGGTCGAGCTGCGCGACGAGGCCGCTTGCGCGGCGGCGGTGAGCAAGGTGCTGGAGCGTTTCGGTCGCATCGACGGGCTGGTCAACAACGCCGGGGTCAATGACAACGTCGGGCTGGAGGCCGGTCGCAGCGCGTTCATCGAGTCGCTGGAAAAAAACCTCATTCACTACTACGTCATGGCGCATTTCTGCGTCGACGCGCTGAAGGCCAGCAAGGGTGCCATCGTCAATATCGGTTCGAAAACCGCCCTCACCGGCCAGGGCGGCACCAGCGGGTACACCGCGTCAAAAGGCGCGCAACTGTCGCTGACCCGGGAATGGGCCGCGTCTTTGCTGAGCGATGGCGTGAGGGTGAACGCGGTGATCCCGGCCGAAGTCATGACGCCGCTGTACGAACGCTGGATTGCCGGTTTCGACGACCCTGACGCGAAGCTGGCAAAGATCGTCAAGAAAATCCCCCTCGGCCAGCGCATGACCACGCCGACGGAGATTGCCGACAGTGTGCTGTTTCTGCTGTCCCCGCGAGCGTCCCACACCACCGGGCAATGGCTGGTGGTGGACGGCGGCTATACGCATCTTGACCGGGCTCTGACATGAGCACTGAGACACGCGCGCAGCGGTTCTGTCTGGCGCTGGACCTTGCCGATGACGAAAGTCTGATCGCCG
This sequence comes from Pseudomonas petrae, assembly GCF_021728295.1. GTDB lineage: Bacteria > Pseudomonadota > Gammaproteobacteria > Pseudomonadales > Pseudomonadaceae > Aquipseudomonas > Aquipseudomonas petrae. Next base: position 88,095 of record NZ_JAKJXE010000008.1, on the reverse strand, counting down.
AGTATGAGCAGTTGCATCGGCGCATCTGGCCGGAGATTGCCGCACACCTGCGCGGCCAGGGCGTGCTGGACATGCAGATCTGGCGGCTGGGCACGCGGCTGTTCATGGTCATGGACACGGCCCCCGGCTTTAGCGCCGACGCGATGGATCAGGCGTCGGCGGCCCATCCCAAGGTGCAGGAATGGGAGGCGCTGATGTGGCGGTTTCAGAAGCCGACGCCGTGGACCGAGCCGGGGAATAAATGGCAGCCGATGGCGCGGATTTTCAGCCTGTCGGATCAGCCGCCTTGAAGCGCTTCAATGGTAGGAGCGCGCTTGCCCGCGATTGTGCCGGCACATTCAACATCACTGGCGGCTGACGTATCGCAATCGCGGGCAAGCGCGCTCCTACAGGTCCGTGAAGTGATGCGATCCCGGCGTTAACCAAACATCCGCTTCATCACGCAGCACGCTTCAACAACAACAAAAAGGAGAGCGTTATGTTGACCAAACACAGCAAAGTCCAGGCACCAGCGTACCGGCACGCTGCGCCGTCGGTGCGGGTGGCGTTGATGCTGGTGACCAGCCTGTTTTTCCTCTGGGGCCTGTCGTACGGGCTGCTTGATGTGCTGAACAAGCATTTTCAGGAAACACTGCACGTCAGCAAGGCCCAGTCCGGGCTGCTGCAAGCCGCGTACTTCGGCGCATACTTCATCATCGCCCTGCCCGCCGGATTGTTGATGGACCGCTTCGGCTACAAGGCCGGGATTCTGCTGGGCCTGTGCCTGTACGCCGCCGGCGCGCTGTTATTCATGCCGGCGGCCAACGCGGCGAGCTTCCCGTTTTTCCTGTTTGCGCTGTTCGTCATCGCCCTGGGGCTGGGCTGTCTGGAGACGGCCGCCAATCCCTACGCCACCGTGCTGGGCGATCCGAAAGATGCGGAGCGGCGGCTCAACCTGGCGCAGTCGTTCAACGGCCTCGGCCAGTTCGTCGGGCCGCTGCTGGGGGGCGCGTTGTTCTTCGGCGGCAGCAACGCCGGCAGCGACAACAGCTCGCTGCAAACCACCTATGTGGTCATCGCGGTGATCGTCCTGCTGGTGGCGGCGCTGTTTGCGCGCACGCCAATGCCCGATTTGCGCGAGCAGGAATCGAGCATTCAACGCCACAACAACAAGACCCTCTGGCAGCACCGGGAATTCGTCGGCGGCGTGGTCACGCAGTTTTTCTACGTGGCGGCGCAGGTCGGCGTGGGCGCGTTTTTCATCAATTACGTGACTGAACACTGGGCGAGCATGACCAGCCAGACCGCCGCCTATTTGCTGTCGGTGGCGATGATCTGCTTCATGTGCGGACGCTTCTTCAGCACTTGGTTGATGGGTCGCATTCCGGCGCAGCGGTTGTTGATGGTTTACGCGTGGATCAACGTTGTGCTGTGCGCGGTGGTGGTCAGCGGCGTGGAAAGCGTGTCGGTGGTGGCGCTGGTCGCGGTGTTCTTCTTCATGTCGATCATGTTCCCGACCATCTTCGCCATGGGCGTAAAAAACCTCGGCCCGCACACCAAACGCGGCAGCTCGTTCCTGATCATGGCCATCGTCGGCGGCGCGCTGATGCCGTATTTCATGGGACTGGTGGCGGATCACTTCTCCACAGCGCTGGCGTACCTGCTGCCGCTGGGGTGTTTTGTGGTGGTGGCGTTTTATGGGCGTAATGGGTTGCGCGGGCGGGGGGCGTGATCTCGTTTTTGCGGCGTGAAGACCGACGCCTTCCCGGCTGAAGCCGGTCCTACAAATCGCGGTTCCACCCAGTCCCAATCGGTGTGCGCAATGCCTTTGTGAGACCGGCTTTAGCCGGGAAGAGGCCAGTTGCGACACCCTCACTTTTGCGGTGTGACGACTGGCGCTTTCCCGGCTAAAGCCGGTCCTACAAATCGCGGTTCCACCCGGTCCCACTGGCTGCACGCGATGCTCTAGTGGGACCGGCTTTAGCCGGGAAGAGGCCAGTGGCAGCACCCTCACTTTTGCGGTGTGACGACTGGCGCTTTCCCGGCTGAAGCCGGTCCTAATATCTGGTTTCAGCTAGTCCCAATCGGTGTACGCGACGCCTTAGTAGGACCGGCTTTAGCCGGGAAGAGGCCAGTGGTCACAGCCTCAACTTTGCGGTGTGGCGACTGACGCCTTCCCGGCTGAAGCCGGTCCCACTATCTGTACGCGGTGCCACTGACTGTACGCATTCCTCCCGTGGGACCGGCTTTAGCCGGGAAGAGGCCAGTGGTATCACCCTCACTTTTGCGGTGTGAAGACCGACGCTTTCCCGGCTGAAGCCGGTCCTACACTGTGAGCGGGCAGTCAGGACAACGGGCAATTGCCGCAGTAGTCGAGGCCGTTTACCCGGTAACGGATGCAGCACACGCGGCGTTGGCGCTTCAGTTCGTCTTGGCGGTCGACCTTGATGTAGCGCACCGGTTGAAACAGAGGGTTGCGGCTTCCATCGGGCAGGTATAGGGCGTTTAGCAGCTGGTGACCATGACTCACATCCGCATGGGGCATTGCGTTTGCGAGGACGCCCAACAGCCACTCGAAATAGTTGCCGGCGTTGCTCCATAGCACCTTGGGCGACAGGCTCACATGCCGGGCCAAGGCCTCAATGAATGGCCTGATGTGGTGGTCGAGTAATTCACCGAAACGCTCGAAAGGATCAGCCGGCGCGGGCATCCAGCGCTGTCCCGAGTGAGGCAGTTTGAAGCCGGCCGGCAGGCCATCGTCGTCGAGGATCAGCTGCAGATGATCGAGGCTCAGCGGCAGGCGCTGGTTGAGGATCAGCGACGCGGCCACCATCGGTGGAATCAGTTTGATGAAGTAGTGCTTGCTCCAGATCGACGCGAGTCCGCGCGGGTCGCTGTCGGGATAGGCAGTGCCAAATCGCGTCAGAACATCGTCCAGGTAGTCGCCGGTGAGAAACGTGCGCATAGGCACGCCCTCGAGAGGATCGTCGGGCAGCACGAGCACGTCGCGGTAGTGCTCGAAATCGGCAATGAACAACGGCGCCAGCGCAGGAATCATGGGGTGATTCCCTGCGCCGACGGCCTGTTCAATTGAGCGCGATCAATGGGACTGCTGCCGCGCCAGCACCCACAACCCCTGCTCCAGCGCCGGAAAAAGGCTGTTGTTGAAGTTGTTCCAGCGCAGTTCAAGGATGGTGTCGTCCGGCGCGATGGGCGTGTCGAGCACGTCGAACACAACCTCACCCGAGTCGATGCCGGTGTCGACGTAATGGAACGACGCGCCGGTCATGTTCACCACCGGAATGTCGACCATCTCCCGCGTGGTCCAGTCGACCACTTTCTTGCCCCGGGCGCCGTACAGCGCGTCGAGGGTGGCATACGCGCCGCGCCGCTCGTAAGGCGATTCCAGGCGCGTGATGCCGGGGTGCACGTTGAAGATGCGCCTGTGGAAATCAGCCCCTTCCCGCACCAGCTCATCGAGAATCACCAGCAACCCGTCCAGCACCACGATGTCGGCACCCAGCGCGTGCAGCCGCTCACCGAGACGTCGCTCGAAATCCGACTTGCCGGCCGGGCGCGCGCTGTCGCCCAACGGCAAGGCACGGTAGCTCGACGGCACGTTTTCCAGCAGGTCATCGACCTTGCGCCCCTGCACCGTCAGGCCCGCCGGGTAGAACCAGTGCGCGCCCTGCCCCGGCTTGAACCCATAGTCCTTGATGCTCTCGCGGTCGCGGGCCGACTCGGGGTTTTCGTCGTAGATGATCGCTTCCAGAGAGTAGTGATCGCCAAGGGCGGTGTCGTTGAGCGCCTTGACCAGATACTCCAGCGGCGAGGTCATGTAGCGCTGCTCGCCGTGGTAATCGACGTATTGACCGGCCTTGTCCGCCGCGGCGTTACGCAACGACAAGACGTAAACAAGTTTGGTTTTCTGCATGAATATCGGACTCAGGAAAGGGTGTGCAGGGTGTTGCCGCTGACGCCTTCGGCCATCGCGACCACGACTTTACGTTCCCCGCTGAACGGCTTGCGCGAGTGCGCCGTGAGCATGTTGTCGAGCATCAGCACGTCGCCGGTCTGCCACGGGAAGACCACTTCGCATTCGCTCAGCACGCCGCGAATTTCCGCCAGCGCGTCGGCCTCCAGCGGGCTGCCGTCGCCGTAGTAGACGTTGCGTGGCAGGCCTTCTTCACCGACGGTGTCGAGGAGGATTTCCTGCATGTCCTCGTCCAGGTTCGACAGGTGGAACAGGTGCGCCTGGTTGAACCAGACCCAGTCTTTGGTGCGCGGATGCTGGGCCACGCCTTGCACTAACTGCCGGGTGCGCAGGTCGCCGTCCTCGTTCCATTCGCACTGGATGCCACGGGTGCGGCAGTAGTCTTCGACGTCGCTGTGGCGGTCGGTGTTGAAGACCTGTTGCCAGGTCAGGTCCAGGCCGTTGCCGTAGTTGCGCACGTACATCAGGCGCTTTTCTTCAAAGCGTTTGCGCAGCGCCGGACTGATGCGCTGGAACACCCGGCGGCTGTCGGCAATCGGCGTCTCGCCTCCGCTGACCGCGGCTTTGGCGCAGTAGAAGAAGATGCGCATGGGCCATTCGGTGGTGTAGGCCTGTTCGTTGTGCAGCGGGATCGAGCGATGGGCCGGGTATTCGGTGGAGGTGTAGACACCTTTGCCATCGACCTGGCTGCGCGGGGTGGAGCCGAATTCGTAATTGAGCAGCGGGTGGCCGAAGGAGGCGGCAAACCGCTGGAAGCCTTCGACGCCTTCGGGAGTGAAGCCGCTGAAGAGGATGGCGCCGTCGCGTTCCAGCGAGTGGTCAACGAGGCTGCGCAGGGCGTCGATTTCGGCGGCCAGGGAGACGCCGGGCTGGCCGGGCTGGACGCGCAGGGGAAAGCCGGCTTCGAGGCGCAGGTGTTCGGGGGTGAGCATGCGCATGTTCATGGGCGATACGCTCCTGGGGCTGAAGGTGGTGGGTTCAGGCCATGGCCTTGCGCAGGCTGAGGGGGCGCATGTCGGTCCAGACGCTTTCGATGTGGTTGAGGCAGGTTTGTTTGTCGCCTTCGACGCCGACGCTTTTCCAGCCGTCCGGGATGGCTTTGTAGTCGGGCCAGATGGAGTACTGTTCTTCGTGGTTGATGACGACCCGGAACTGTGTGTTTTCGCTGTCGAAGCTCATGTGGAAACCCTCGTGGTGTTGGAACGGCGCAGGTAAGCGCGCCTTACCTGAAAGACGAATGAGGGGGCTAAGTGGTTAGTCTTTTTTGCGAAAAACTTGAAAGCAGATCAAGGGCGTCTGCCTGGGGGCAGACTGTTTCGCCTTCGGCGACTTACTTTTGAAAAGCACCAAAAGTAAGCAAAAGTGCCTGCTCCTGGTTGGGCCCTTCCTTCGTCAGGGTTCCCTCACTCCGACGACGCTCCGTGGGCCCGCGCCGAACGGACATCCCTGTCCTGACGGCGCTCTCGCGGCATCCATGCCGCTCGGCCCACTCCGCGTCGTCTGCGTTCAGCCTGCACCTAAGTCGCGTTTGGCGGTGACTGGGCTTTTTGTGCACCAAGATCAAAAGCAACAGCATTCGCGAGCAAGCTCGCTCCGACAGGGAGGGTGTCCGCCCATAGATATCCGGTAGTTTCGTGATCGTTCCCACGCTTCGCGTGGTGACGCCGCCCAGGACGCTCCGAGTCCCGTCTTTGGTGGGGTGACGCGGAGCGTCACAGGATGCATGCCCACGCGGAGCGTGGGCACGATCAATACAGGGAGGGGTGCCATCAGCAAAAATTGTTGGCGCCTGGGCTGGCCTCTTCCCGGCTAAAGCCGGTCCCACTAATTAGACCACGCGCGCCTGTAGGACCGGCTTTAGCCGGGAAGCCGTTGCCGTTGCCGTTGCCGTTGCCGTTGCTTTTGATCTACATACGCAGGAAGTCCAGGCGACACCCATCGCGACTTGGGTGCAGGCTGAACGGAGGTCTCGCGCAGTGGGCCGAGCCGCATGGATGCGGCGAGAGCGCCGTCAGGACATGGATGTCCGTTCGGCGCGGGCCCACGGAGCGGGACCGGAGTGAAGGAACCCGACGAAGTCGGGCCCAACCAGGAGCAAGCACCCTTGGTTACTTGGGGTGCTTTTCCAAGTAACTCGCCGAAGGCGAAACGTCTGCCCTTAGGCAGACGCTCTTGATCTTGATCTCTCGCTACGCAGAACCTAAGGAGTTACCAACGGAACGCAACTGTCCCCAGCACCGTCCGCTCTTCGCCCCAATAACACCGACCCGCGTTATTGCAGCCGCTCACATACTCCTTGTCGAAAAGATTCTTCGCATTCACATCCACCGACCAATGCTTATCGATGTCATACCCCACCAACGCATCCACCAGCGTCACATCCCCCGTCTTCAACTTCCCGTACAGACTCGGTGCCGTATACGCGAACGTATTATCGAAATAACGCACCCCGCCACCCACACGGAAGCCGCTCATCGGACCATCGAGGAACCGATACGTCGCCCACGTACTGGCCTGATTACGTGGCACGCCGGTCAACTGATGATCCTCGTACAACGAACCCGGACTGTCCTTCGTCACCCGCGCATCGGTGTAGGTGTAAGACGCCGTCAGGCTCAGGTTCTTCGTCACATCACTGTTGACCTCAAGCTCCACGCCCTTCGACTCGCTCTTGCCGATCTGACGGCTGAAACCGTTCGAACCGGCAACCACGTCATGGGTCTTGGTCAGGTCAAACACCGCCGCGCTGAACGTCGTGTTCCAGCCAGTCGGCTCGTACTTCAGGCCCATCTCGTACTGCTCGCTGAGAATCGGATCGAGCAGCTCGCCGTTCGGTTGTGACGACTGCTGCACCGGCGTGAACGCCGTCGAGTAACTCACGTACGGCGAAATACCGTTCTCGAACTGGTACATCAAACCGGTCTGCCAGCTGAAACGATGGTCCCAGCCGTCCAGATCCGCAGCGCCGCTGGTGGTGCCGGCGCGGTTGCGGTACTGGCTGTTGACAAAGTCCTGACGACCGCCCAACAGGTAAATCCAGTTGTCGTACTTGCTCTGCAACTGGCCGTACGCGCCGTACATCTGCTGGTCCAGCTGCGAGTTCTGAACCGTCGCGATCATGCGCGGATCGCCCGACGGGAACACCGGGTTGAAGGCGTTGTACGTACCGCCGTTGCCGGCCGCCCAGTCCTGGTTGAACGAAGTGCGGTCGTAGCTCGCGCCCAGCAACACGGTGTTTTCCAGCGCGCCCGAGGTGAAGTGGCCTTCGAACTGGTTGTCCAGCGAATAGGTGATCGACTTGTTGTCGCGATCATAAGCGGTGCTGGTCAGGGTGCTGCCGAAACCGGCGTTGTTCAGGTTGTTCGGCCAGGTCTCGTGACGGTCCAGGCGCGACTCCATGAAGCGCGAGTTCTGACGGAACTGCCAGGTGTCGTTGAGCTGGTGCTTGAACTCGTAACCCAGGGTCCAGGTTTCGCGCTCGAAGTCGTCCCAGTTCGGGTTGCCGTTGAACTGATCCTTGCCGATCTTGCCGTTGACATTGTTCAGCAAGGTGCCGGCCGCCGGGTAGCCGAGCAGCAGCTTGGTGCGGTCGCGCTGGTAGGACGAGAGCAGGGTCAGCGCGGTGTCTTCGTCGAAGTTGAAGGTCATCGACGGCGCGATATAAATGCGATCGTCCAGAACCGAAACCACCTGGGTGTCGGCGTTGCGCCCGAGCATGACCACGCGGCCGAGGATGCGGTTGTCGTCGGTCAGCGGGCCGGAGACGTCGAGGGACAGTTGGCGGCGGTTGTTGCTGCCGTAGCTGAACTTGGCCTCGCCCTGAGCGGTTTCGGTCGGGCGCTTGCTGACCAGATTGACCAGCCCGCCCGGCGCGTTTTCGCCGTAGAGGATCGAGCTTGGGCCACGGAACACTTCAGTGCGCTCCAGGCCATAGGGTTCGGTGGTGGTGTCGTAGCGGTTGCCTTGCAGACGCAGGCCGTCCTTGAGCAGGCCGTAACCGTAGTCGGTGGCGTTGTAGCCGCGAATGGAGAACAGATCGCCCGCGAGTCCATCGCCGACGGCAAAGGGCGGGGCGAAGATGCCAGGCACGTAACCGAGGATGTCGGTGAGGGTTTGCGAGCCTTGATCCTGAATACGCTGGCGTGTCACCACTGACACCGAGCGCGGGGTTTCCGACAGCGGTGTGCTGGTCTTGGTGCCCGCCGTGCTGTTCTTCACCTGATAGCCAACGGTTTCCTGGCCTTCGGGCGCTTCGCCGGTGACCACCGAGTTCTGCAGTTCGATGGTGGCGCCCTGCTCGGCCTTGACCGGGGCATCCGCAGCCCATGCGGCGCCGTGGCAGGCGACCGTTGCGACCAGTGCTGCCAAGGCGTTGACCTTGAATTGACCCTTGTTATTGCTCGCCATCCGAACTCCCCCTCCCTTTAAATCACACGGGGCAATGCCCCAAAGTTGACTGCTTGTGTCAAAAAAGCGTGAAAATGTAACAGAGAACGTTTCTCATTACTATTCTTATCGTAAAAAAGGGCGGAGGCCACTGCTGGTCCTACGCCCTGTTTCAACGCTGTTACAACAAGGGTTTAACGCTGTTTGACGGCCGCTGAAACGGCCGACGCAAAGATGTCGGCGATCTGGTCGATCTGCGCCGCAGTGACGATCAGCGGCGGCAGGAAGCGGATGACCGACGAGTGCCGCCCGCCCACTTCGATGATCAACCCGCGTTGCAGGCATTCGCGCTGGATGGTCGAGGCCAGCGCGCCGCTGTGGGGGAAGTGGCCAAGGGCGTCGGGGCGGCCCTCGAGATCAACCATTTCCACCCCGAGCATCAAGCCCATGCCGCGCACATCGCCCATCTGCGGATAGTCTTTCTGCAGCGAGCGCAGGTGCCCGGTCAGGCGTTCGCCCATCGCTGCAGCATGCAGGTCCAGTTGCTGTTCGCGGACGATGCGCAATGTGGTGGAACCGGCGACCATCGCCAGCTGATTGCCACGGAAAGTGCCGGCGTGGGAACCCGGTTTCCACACGTCCAGAGACTTGTTGTAGACCACCACGGCCATGGGCTGGCTGCCGCCGATGGCTTTGGACAGCACCAGCACGTCCGGCACGATGCCCGCGTGTTCGAAGGCGAACGGTTTGCCGGTGCGGCCGACGCCACACTGGATTTCGTCGAGAATCAGCGGCACGCCTGCATCGCGGGTGATGCGGCGGATTTCCCGCAGCCAGTTCGCCGACGTCGGCACCACGCCGCCCTCCCCTTGCAGCGTTTCCAGAATCATTCCGGCGGGCGGCAACACGCCGCTTTCCGGGTCGGTCAGCTGGTTCTCGATGTAGTGCAGGCCGATGCGCTCGCCGGCCTCGCCCCCGACGCCAAACGGGCAGCGGTAGTCGTAGGGAAACGGCAGGAATTGCGCGCCGCCGGCCATGCCGTCCAGATAGGTTTTCGGCCCGAGGTTGCCCATCAGTGCCAGCGCGCCCTGGGTCATGCCGTGATAGGCGCCGTGGTAGGCCATCAGGTTGCTGCGTCCGGTGGCGGTGCGCACCAGCTTCAGCGCCGCTTCCACCGCGTCGGTCCCGGCCGGGCCGCAGAACTGAATGCGCGCGTCTTTGGCGAATTCCTTCGGCAGCAACGCGAACAGCTCGTTGATGAAATCGTCCTTGGCTTCGGTCATCAGGTCCAGGGTGTGCAGCGGACGCTGGCCGTCGAGGGTGTTGCGCATGGCCTGGATCACCTCGGGGTGGTTATGCCCCAGCGCCAGGGTGCCGGCGCCGGCCAGGCAATCGATGAACCAGCGCCCTTCGCTGTCCTGCACGTGAATGCCCTGGGCGCGCTTGAGTTCCAGGGGAATGCGTCGCGGGTAGCTGCGGGCGTTGGATTCCACGGCGGCCTGCCGCTCCAGTCGCGGGGTCGGCGCAAAGCGGTAGTCGGCATTGGCGACGGCGATGTCCGGGCTGCCCGACAGCGCCTCGCTGTGGCGGGCGGCAATCGGCGTCACGTTGTGTTGGCTATGCATGTTCGTGCTCCTGGAAATCGTAGGAATGAGGGCGTTCGTTAACCTGCGCGAGGGCCTCGGCAAGCTGAGTGATGAACGGCTGATCACGGACGATCGAAAGGTGGTCGGCGTCGATCCACGCCGAAACCTGCAAGCGAACACCCATGCCCTGCTCCAGAAGAGCCGGTGCGTTATCGTTATTTTCCGGCGAGCCCTCGGCCCACCAGGCGTAGACCGGCACGCGGAGGGCGTGGATCTCGCGGCATTGATTGGCCAACTGGCGCATGTGCCGCTCGACGCCGAGCAACTGTTGCCAGTGCGCGTCGGCTTCCAGACCCTCGTCATCGGCGTCGAGAACCGGGCTTTCTGGCACGGCAGGCCGCGGCTGACCGGCGCCCGGCACGTAGCCGTCGATCAGGCCGACGAACTCGACGCGCTTGCCGAGTCGGGTCAGCAGCCGCGCCATTTCCAGCACCAGGGTCCCGCCCATGGACCAGCCGGTCAGCCGGTATGGGCCGGACGGCTGCTGTTCGAGCAGCGCCTTGACGTAGTCGCAGGCCATTTGCTCGATGGAAATGTCGCGCCACTGACCGTCCAGCACCTGGCGGTTCTGAATGCCCCACACGTCCCACTGCGCTGACAGCCGCCGGGCCAGTGCGTAGTAACCGACCACCGTGCCGCTGACCGGGTGCACACAGAACACTGGCGGCTTGTCGCTGGCGCCGCTGCTCAGGCGGATCAGAGGATTCGGTGCGCCGTCGCGGCTGACCGGCAGGCTTTGCGGTGCAGTCGATTGCGGCGCGGCAGGCTGTGCGAATGGCAGGCTTTCCAGCAACGCCACCAACGTATCGCGATAGGCCGTTTGCAGGCGCTCGATGGTCTGGCGCTGATAACGCTGACCGCTGAAACGGAAGGTCAGCCCCAGTTGCCCGGCGAAGACCTGGCCGTTGATTTCCAGCTCGCGATTGAGCGGCGTGGACGGATCGACCAGCGCCCCCACCGACACCTTCGATGGCGAGAAGCGGCCATCGCCAAGGTCCTGATCGAACTGACCGAGGTAGTTGAACACCACCTTGGGTTCCGGCAGCGCGGCCAGTGACTGACGGGCCGAAGCGTCGCCCAGATAGCGCAGCAGACCGAAGCCAACGCCCTTGTCCGGCACGCCACGCAGGCTGTCGCGCACGCCAATGAGGGTCTGGCGGATATCGTTTGCCGCACGCACCCGCAGCGGGAACAGGCTGGTGAACCAACCCACCGTGCGACCGACCTCCAGACCGTCAGCCAGGGCTTCGCGACCATGGCCTTCCAACGCGATAAGCGTGTCGGGCTGGCCACTCCAGACTTTCAGTGCCTCAGCGAGCACGGCCAACAGAATTTCATCGGTGCGCGCCGCCAGTGCCGCCGGGGCTTCGCGCAGCAGTCGACGGGTCAGCCCGGCGTCCAGCAGCAGTTCGCACTGTTCAAGGTCCTGTTGCGTGGCGCGGCCTTCAGGGTGGTCCACCGGCCAGAGCGGCTCGGTGCTGCCGACCTGTTCCAGCCACTGCCGCACTTCGGTTTGACGTTCAGGCGCTTGGGCCGCATCGACCAGATACCGGGCCCAGCGTTGGAAGCTGCTGGATGTCGGCCCGAGATCAACCGCACTGCCCGAAGCGACCTGCGCGTAAGCCCGCGCTAGATCTTCCAGCAGCACCCGCCACGACACGCCATCGACCACCAGGTGATGAGCGACCAGCAACAGCTTTTGCCCCTCGGGCATCTGCGCCAGCACCACGCGCAACAGCGGACCGTCGTGCAGATTAAGGCTGCGCTGAGCCTGTTCGCACAGCGCGGTCATGGCGCGGTCGTCGGCCACGTCACGCAGCCACAAGCTGTCAGCGGCAGGTGTTGCTCGATACTGCTGCTGCCAGCGACCGTCCGCATGATGATGGAAACTCAAATTCAGCCCGTTGTGATGACCCAGCAGCGCGTCCAGCGCCTTGCTCAACAGCGGCGCTTCCAGCGGACGCTGCACGTCCAGCAAAAGCGCCTGGTTGAAGTGCGCGCGGTTGCTCATCGGTTGCTCGAAGAAATGCGCCTGAATCGGCGTCAACGGCAGCTCGCCCTGCGGCGCGTCCTCAACCGGCAGCGCTGCGCTGGCCTCGATGACCGTGAGGCGCAGGGCCAGATCCTTGAGCCGCGGATGGCTGAACACGTCTTTGGGCAGCAGCTTGAAACCGACCTGACGCAGACGGGTGATGACCGCCAGCGACTGGATCGAGTCGCCGCCCAGTTCGAAGAAGCTGTCCTGACGGCTGACGGTCTCAACGCCCAGCAACTGCTGCCAGACCCGCGCCAGCTCGACTTCGCGCTCACCTTCCGGCGCTTCGAAGGCCTGACTGCCGAGCTGCGGATCTGGCAATGCGTTGCGATCCAGCTTGCCGTTGGGCAACTGCGGCAGACGCTCCATGACCACGATGTGCGCCGGGACCATGTATTCCGGCAGGGTGTTTTTCAACTGATCTTTGAGGCTGTCTTCAGACAGACCGTTGCCGTCAACGTAGCCGCCGACATAACCCAGCAACTGCTTGCCATTGCCTTTGTCGCGGACGATGACCAGCGCTTCACGCACGCCATCGCAGGCCTTGAGCGCCGCTTCGATCTCGCCGGCCTCGATGCGGAAACCGCGGATCTTGATCTGGTGGTCGATACGACCGAGGTATTCCAGCAGCCCTTCGCTGTTCAAACGCACACGGTCGCCGCTGCGATAAATGCGTTCACCGGCGCGGAATGGATGCGGCAGGAAGCGCTCGGCGGTTGCGCCCGGACGATCCAGATAACCCCTGGCCACCGCGCCACCCAGGTACAGCTCACCGGCAATGCCCTGAGGCAGCGGATTAAGGTCCGCGTCCATCACATAGCCCTGACGATCCCCCACCAGATCACCGATCGGCGCGTAGGCCGTGGTGAAATCGGCGGTCTCGGCAGACGCCAGCCACAGCGTCGGCGTAACCACCGTTTCCGTCGGCCCATAGCCGTTGATGATCCACAGCGGCTGCAGGTTGCGAATGACGTCGTGGAGCATCTCGCGGCTGAAGGCTTCACCGGCAAAGCAGTAGGTTTTCACCCCCGGGCCCTTTCCCTGCACACCCGCCCAATCGGACAGCTGACGCAGGTAACTCGGCGGGAACGAGGCGACGGTGATGCCTTCGCGAATCAGCGTGTCGTAGGTCTGCTCGACGCTCCACAATTCCTGGTCGCGCAACACCACGCGGGCGCCGTAACACAGCGGCATCATCCAGCCTTCGTGGGCGCCATCGAAGCTGATCGACAGGAAGTGGAACTTGCGATCCTCAGGCGTGAAGCGGTAACGCTCGCCAATGGTCTGGATATGCATGGAGATATCGGCGTGGGCGATGGCTGCACCCTTTGGCTTGCCGGTCGAACCCGAGGTGTAGATCAGATAGGCCAGTTGCTGCGGGTGAATGACAACATCGGGCGCTGTAACCGGCTCGGACGAGCAGTCCAGTTCGTCCAGATTGAGCAGCGGCACATCACCGACCGGCACACGATCCAGCGCGGCGTCGTGGCTGATCAACAGCTTCACGCCGCCGTCTTCGAGCATGTAGCGCAGGCGCTCGGTCGGGTAATCCGGATCGAGCGGGATGTAGGCGCCACCGGCTTTGAGCACGGCATAAAACGCCAGCCACAGATCGATCCCGCGCTCCATCGCGATTGCCACCCGCACTTCGGTGCCGATGCCCCGGGCGCGCAAGGCGTGGGCCAGCTGATTGGCGCGGCGGTCGAACTCGGCAAAGGTCAGGCGCTGCTCGCCATGGACCAGCGCGATGGCATCAGGGCGGATGCGCGCGTGGTCGGCGATCAGCTCATGAATCGGTCGGTCGACGTAAGGCGAAAACGGCGGCGTGTGCCACTGATCCAAGGCGGCCAGGTCCGTCTCGCCGAGCAACGGCAGGTCACCGATGGCGGCGTCGGGCTGGGCGCAGATCGCCCGCAGCAGCGTGACCAGTTGCTCGAACAAGCGCGACACGGTCGAAGCGTCGAACAGGTCGGTGGCGTAATCGAGGTAGCCGCTGATACTGCCGTCGCGGTGCTCGAAGGTGCCCAGCACCAGATCGAATTGGGCGCCTTTGATGTCCCACTGCCGGGCTTCGCAGCTCAGGCCGTCGAACTGCAGCAGCGACATATCCGGCTGTTGCTGGTGGTTGTAGCTGACCTGGAACAGCGGGTTGACGCTGAGGCTGCGCGCCGGTTGCAGCGCTTCGACCAGTTGCTCGAACGGCAGGTCCTGATGGGCGTGGGCGCCGAGCAGGTTGTCCTTGACCTGGGCCAGCAGCGCGGTGAACGGCTGGTCGCCGCTGACCTGGGCGCGCAGCACCAGGGTGTTGACGAAGAAGCCGATCAGGCCCTGGGTCTGCACCTCGGCACGCCCCGCCACCGGCACGCCGATGCGCAAATCGCGCTGGCCGCTGAGGCGATAGAGCAGCGTGTCGAACGAGGCCAGGAACAGCATGAACAGCGTGGCGTCGTGGGCTTTCGCGGTGTGGCGCAGCGTGTCGGCCAGATCTTGCGGCAGCACAAAGGCATGCCGCCCGCCTTTGCCGTCGCGTTCGGCCGGGCGCGAACGGTCCGCCGGCAACTCCAGCACCGGCTGCTCGTCACCCAAGGCTTCACGCCACCAGCTCAACTGGCGCTCTCGTTCGGTGCCGCTCAGGTGTTCGCGCTGCCAGCTGGCGTAGTCGGCGTAATGCACGCTTAGCTCGGCCAGTTGCACGTCGCTGCCCTGGGCGAACCGGCGATAGAGCGCGGCGAAGTCTTCGAGCATGACCTGCACCGACCAGCCGTCCGAGATGATGTGGTGCATGCACAGCAGCAGGCGCCACTGATCGTCCGCCACCCGCGCCAGGGCCACCCGCCACGGCGCGCGCTCGGCGTCGAGGTCGAACGGCTGATTCATGAAATCCTCTGCCAGCGCGTCGAATGCGGCTTCCGGCGCCGCGTTGTCGCGCAGGTCGTGACGGGCGATGTGCACGCTGCTGACCGGCAGAATCCGTTGCTGCGGCACCGCCTCACCGTTTTGCATCGGGGATGGGCGGAAACAGGTGCGCAGGGTTTCGTGACGGGCCGCCAATGCGTCGAAGGTCTGCTGCAGGGCGTCGAGTTTCAGCGCGCCGCTGAGGTTGAGCACGCACGGCAGGTTGTACGCGACGCTCTCGGGCTCCAGTTGCGCGAGGAACCACAAGCGCTGCTGGGCGAAGGACTGCGGCGCGAACTCCCGCTCGGTGCGCGGGCGCAGGGCCGGCATCGCCGTGGCGCCCGCCTGGGTGTTCAGGTAGTGAGCGAGTTCAGCCAGCACCGGCGACTCGAACAGCGCACGCAAGGGCAGCTCAAGCTTCAGGTCACGGCGGATCTGCGCCACCAGTTGAATGCCCAGCAGCGAATGCCCGCCCAGGGCGAAGAAGTTGTCCTGACGACCGATCTGCGCAACGCCGAGCAACTCTTGCCACAACCCAGCCAGTTGAGTTTCGACCCCGGCCAGCGGCGCTTCAAAAGTGCGCTGCTGGATCTGTGGGTCGGGCAGCGCTTTGCGGTCGAGCTTGCCGTTGGCGGACAGTGGCAGTTGGTCCAGCGTGACGAAGTGCGCCGGGACCATGTAATCCGGCAGGCGCTGTTTCAGTTGGCTGCGCAGGTGTTCTTCGTCGAAGTCCTCGGCCACCAGATAGGCAACCAGCTGCATGCCAGTGCTGAGGTCACGGGCGATGACCACCGCTTCGCTGACCGACGGGTGATCCAGCACCGCCGCTTCGATCTCGCCGATTTCAACCCGCAGGCCGCGCAGTTTGATCTGGTGATCCAGACGGCCGAGGTATTCCACCACGCCATCGGCACGCCAGCGGGCCAGGTCACCGGTGCGATACAGCCGCTCGCCGGTGCCGAATGGGCTGGCGACGAAACGCTCGGCGGTCAGGCCGGGGCGCAGATGGTAACCGCGCGCCAGGCCGTCGCCGTCGATGTACAGCTCACCGGGCACGCCGATGGGTTGGGGATTCAGGCGGCTGTCGAGGATGTGGATTTGAAGGTTGTTTATCGGGCGGCCGATGGGCACGGAAACGCCAGGCTCATCAATGCAGGTCCAGTGAGTAACGTCGATGGCCGCTTCCGTCGGGCCATACAGGTTGAACAGGCCTGCGTTTGGCAGGCGCTGAAGAGTTTCCCGCGCCAGATCGGCAGGCAGAGCTTCGCCGCTGCACACGATGCGTTTGAGGGACGCGCAGCCGCTTAGATTGTCCTGGGCCATGAAAGCCCCAAGCATCGACGGGACGAAGTGCAGCGTGGTGATCTGCTGTTTTTCGATCAGCTTGTTGAGGGCAACAGGATCTCGATGATCGCCCGGTTGAGCGATAACCAGACGCGCGCCGACCATCAACGGCCAGAAGAACTCCCAGACCGACACGTCAAAACTGAACGGCGTTTTTTGCAGCACCGCGTCTGAGGCGTCGAGTGCATAAGCGTCCTGCATCCAGGCCAAGCGGTTGAACAGCGCCGCGTGAGTGTTGCCGGCGCCTTTGGGTTTCCCGGTCGAACCGGAGGTGTAAATCATGTACGCCAGTTGCTCGGGGTGCCGCTCAACAACCGGCGCGGAGACTGGTTGACCAGACACTGAAAGCAGATCCAGATTCACCACCCGCAGGCCTTCAACAGCCGGCAAATCATCGATCACCGCACCGTGGCTCAGCAGCAAACCAATCCCTGCGTCTTCGAGCATGTAGCGCAGGCGATCCGCCGGATACTCCGGATCAAGCGGCACATACGCCCCGCCCGCTTTCAGCACCGCATACAGCGCAACCACCATTTCCAGCGAACGCAACGCCGCCACCCCTACCAACGATTCGCGGCCGACGCCCTGTTCGCGCAGATAATGGGCCAGCTGATTCGCGCGCTGATCCAGTTCCTCATAACTCAGTGCCTGACCGCCAAAGCGCAAGGCTTCCCGCTCAGGATGCAACTGCGCCAGCCGCTCAAAATGACGATGAACAAAAGGTTCGAAGCCCCACTCCCGCGCCGTGTCATTGACCGACGCCAGTTGCGCGCGGTCTTCATCATCCAGCAGTTCAAAGTCGCCAATCGCCGCCTCAGGCTCCTCCAGCAACTGCGTAAACAGCTGCTCAAAGCGAGCATGCAAACGCTCGATGCTGCCGTGATCGAACAAATCCGTGGCGTAAGTCCACGAACCAACCAGCCCGCCCTCGGCGTCTTCGTGGGTGTTCAGCGCCAGGTCGAACTGGCTGCTGCCGTCGTCGAGCGGCAGCACCTCGGCGCGCAGGCCGGGCAAGCCAGCGAGTGACTCGAAATTCTGCTGCTGGTGGTCGTAGGCCACCTGAAACAACGGGTTGTGGCTCAGGCTGCGCGCAGGTTGCAGCGCCTCGACCAGTTGCTCGAACGGCAAATCCTGATGGGCTTGTGCACCGAGGGTCCGCGCTTTGGCCTGTTCCAGCACCTGGCGATAGGTCAGCTCGGCAGACACTTCGGCTCGCAGCACCTGGGTGCTGACGAAAAAGCCGATCAGCCCTTCGACTTCCAGCCGCGAACGGCCGGCAATCGGCACGCCAATGCGCAGGTCGTTCTGCCCGCTCAGGCGGTACAGCAACACTTGGTACGCCGACAGGATCGCCATGAACGGCGTGACGCCCTGCTGTTTCGCGAACCCGCGCACGCTCTGGCTGAACGCGGCATCGAAGGCGAACAGCACGCGGTCGCCGCGATAGCTTTGCTGGGGCGGACGCGGCCGATCGGTCGGCAGTTCCAGCACCGGGTGCTCGTCGCCCAGTTGCTCGCGCCAGTAGCTCAACTGCCGCTCGCCCTCGCCCGCCGCCAGCCATTCGCGCTGCCAGGCGGCGAAGTCGGTGTATTGCACGGGCAACGGCGCGAGTTGTGGCGCGCGGTTTTCCACAGCCGCGCGGTACAGCTCGCAGAATTCCTGCAGCAGCACGCGCACTGACCAGCCGTCCGAGATCATGTGGTGCAGGCACAGCAGCAAACGCTGTTCGTCCGCCGCGACACGCACCAGCGCCAGCCGCCAGACCGGGCTGCGGGACAGGTCAAACGGACGCTTGACGAAGGCTTGGGCCAAGGCGTTGAAGGCGGTATCGATATCCCCTTCATGACGGATATCCATCCGTTCGATCTGCACCCCTTGAGCCTCTTCGATCTGTTGCATCGGCACGCCATCGACCGCCATAAACCGCGTGCGCAGTACTTCATGGCGCGCGGTCAGGCCGTCGAATGCCGCCTGCAACGCGGCCTCGTTCAGCTCGCCGCACAAGCGCACGGCGCCCGGCAGGTTGTAGGCATGGCCGGCGGGTTGCAGCTGATCGAGGAACCACAAGCGCTGCTGGGAAAACGACTGCACGGCGCGGTCCTGCTGGCGTGGGGTCAGCTCAAGGTGGGTGGCGTCGGTGTGGGTCATGCCCGCGATGCGCTGGGCGAAATCACTGAGGCGCGGCGCGTCGAACAGCACGCGCAACGGCACGCTCAACTGATGTTCATGGCGCAGCCGGGAGATCAGCTGCATCGCCAGCAGCGAGTGGCCGCCCAGTTCAAAGAAGTGATCGTTGCGGCCCACGGCGTCGATGCCCAGCAGTGGCTGCCACAGCGCCGCCAATTGCTGTTCAAAGAGCGTTTGCGGCGCCTGATAATCGCTGGAGATCACCTGAGGATCGGGCAGCGCGTTGCGGTCCAGCTTGCCATTGGGCAACTGCGGCAGACGCTCCATCACCACGATATGCGCAGGCACCATGTATTCCGGCAGCGTGTTTTTCAGCTGCTGCTTGAGGCTGTCTTCGGCCAGAGCGTTGCCGCTGACATAACCCAGCAGGAGCTTTCCGTTCGCGCCATCGCGGACGATGACCAGGGCTTCGCGCACGCCTTCACAGGCTTTCAACGCCGCTTCGATCTCACCGGCCTCGATGCGGAAGCCACGAATCTTGATCTGGTGATCGATACGGCCGAGGTATTCCAGCAGCCCTTCACTGTTGAGGCGCACGCGATCGCCGCTGCGGTAAATGCGTTCACCGGCGCGGAATGGATGCGGCAGGAAGCGCTCGGCGGTCGCGCCGGGACGGTCCAGATAACCCCGGGCGACGGCACCGCCCAGATAGAGTTCGCCAGCAATGCCCTGGGGCAGCGGGTTCAAATCCGCGTCCATCACGTAACCCTGACGATTGCCCACCAGATCACCGATCGGCGCGTAGGCGGTGGCAAAGTCAGCGGTCTCGGCAGAGGCCAACCACAGCGTCGGCGTGACCACGGTTTCCGTTGGGCCATAGCCGTTGATGATCCACAGCGGCTGAAGGTTGCGAACTACGTCGCGGAGCATTTCGCGGCTGAAGGCCTCACCGGCGAAACAGTAAGTCTTCACGCCAGGGCCCTTGCCCTGAACGCCCGCCCAGTCGGACAGCTGACGCAAGTAGCTCGGCGGGAACGAGGCCACGGTGATGCCTTCGCGAATCAGCGTGGCGTAAGTCTGCTCGACGCTCCACAATTCCTGATCACGCAGCACCACCCGGGCGCCGTAACACAGCGGCATCATCCAGCCTTCATGGGCGCCGTCGAAGCTGATCGAGAGGAAGTGGAATTTGCGGTCCTCCGGCGTGAAGCGGTAGCGATCGCCGATGGTCTGGATGTGCATCGAGATGTCGGCGTGGGCGATGGCCGCGCCCTTCGGTTTACCGGTGGAACCCGAGGTGTAAATCAGGTACGCCAGTTGCTGCGGGTGAATCATCACATCCGGCGCTGTAACCGCCTCAGACGAGCAATCCAGCTCATCGATGTTCAGCAACGGCACATCACCCACCGGCACACGACCCAGCGCCGCATCATGGCTGATCAACAGCTTCACGCCGCCGTCTTCCAGCATGTAGCGCAGGCGTTCGGTCGGGTAATCAGGGTCGAGTGGGATATACGCCCCGCCCGCCTTGAGCACCGCATAAAACGCCAGCCACAAATCAATCCCCCGCTCCATGGCAATCGCCACCCGCACTTCGGTGCCAATGCCCCGCGCCCGCAGCGCATGGGCCAGTTGGTTGGCACGACGGTCGAACTCGGCAAACGTCAGACGCTGCTCGCCATGGACCAGCGCGATGGCGTCGGGGCGAATGCGTGCGTGATCAGCAATCAGCTCATGGATCGGCCGATCAACGTAAGGCGAAAACGGCGGCGTGTTCCAGGCGTGCATGGCGTTGATGTCGCCCTCGGTGAGCATCGACAGGTCGCCGATGCGCGCCTCGGGGAAGCGGCAAATGCCGTCCAGCAAGGCCTGGAAATGCCCGCACAGGCGCGAGATCTGTTCGGCGCTGAACACGTTGCTGTGGTAATTGACGTGAACATGGGCGTGCTCGCCCGCCACCACCGCCAGGCTCAGCGGGTAATGGGTCTTGTCGCTGAGTTCGACGGAACCCAGGTTGACGCCGTTGGCCTGCTTGTCCCGCAGCACCGCGTCCACCGGGTAGTTTTCGAACACCAGCAGGCTGTCGAACAGGTCACGACCGGCGTGGCCCGCGTAACGCTGGGCCTCGAACAGCGGCGTGTGTTCGTGCTCGCGCAGCTCCAGGTTGTGCGCTTGCAGGTCATTGAGCCAGTCGCCGACCTTCTGCTGCGGTTGCGGCGCCTGCACCAGCGGCAGGGTGTTGATGAACAGCCCGAGCATGCGTTCGATACCCGGAATCTGCGCGGAACGACCTGACACCGTGGCGCCGAACGCGACGCGCTGCTGCCCGGTGTAGCGCTGCAACAGCAGCACCCACACCGCCTGAATCAGCGTGTTGATGGTCACTCGCTGGCGGCGGGCGGCGCTGTTCAGCATTTCGCTGTTCAGGTCCATGGAAGTGACCCGCACCTGATTCGGCAACGGCTCGCCGGTGCTGGATGTCGGCGCGGTCAGCGCTGCGGCCATCATCGTTGGCTGGTCGAAACCGGCCAGGTGGGTCTGCCAGAAGGTCTTGCTGTGCTCGGCGTCGCGGCTCAGCAGCCATTCGACGTAGTCGGCGTAATGCCCGGCGGGCTGCGGCGTGGCGTCGGACATCGCCGCCTGAATCACTTCGCCCAGCACCGCCGCGCTGCTCCAGCCATCCAGCAGGATGTGGTGGAAGGTCCAGACCAGTTTCCACAGCGTCTCACTGTGGCGAATCAGCAACACGCGCATCAGCGGCGCGGCGTGCAGGTCGAACGGGGTTTCGCGCTCGGCCACCAATACGTCGGCCAGTGCCTGATCGCTGCTGCGCAGGTCAAGTTCGCGTACGACCAACGCGGCATCGCGACGAATCAGTTGGACCGGCTGTTCGCTGCCAGGCACGCGCAGGAACGCCGCACGCAGGATCGGATGACGCTGAACTACCGCCGCCCACGCCGATTTGAAGCGGGTCACCGGCAGGTGCTCGATGTCCAGCGCCACCTGATTGATGTACAGGTCCCGGGCGCTGCCCTGATCGGCCATCTCGCTGCCGCTCAGCTCGGTATGGAACAGCAGGCCTTGCTGCATTGGGGTCAGCGGGTACATCTGCTCGATGTCCCAGGCGGCGACCGGCAGTGCGTCGAGTTGTGCCTGAGTCAACGCTAGTGCCGGGAAGTCCGACGGAGTGACCGCAGAGTGGTGGCGGCAGTGTTCGATCACCTCGTCCAGCGCTTCGCCGTAGGCGTCGAGCAGGCGTTGAATCGACGCTGCCTCATGGCGTTCGCCGCTGTAGCTGCAGGTCAGGCTGAACTGGCCGTCACGGATCTGCGCATCCATGGACAGCTCGCCATTCAGCGGTGCATCGCCGGCGCGCTGGGCACCGCTGCCCTCCTCGGCCAGGCGGAATAGTCCGCTGCTGCTTTGCAGGCGGCCCATGTAATTGAACAGCACGCAGCCGTCCAGCGCCGGCAAGGCTTCGCCGCGCAGATGGCGCAACAGGCCATAACCCAGGCCGCCGTGGGGCACGGCGCGCAGGGTTTCCTTGGTGTGTTTGAGCGCGGCGTCGAGGTCGTCGTGGGCGCGCAGGCTGACCGGGTACAGGCTGGTGAACCAGCCGACGGTGCGCGCCGGATCAACGCCGTCGAACAGGTCTTCGCGGCCGTGGCCTTCCAGGGCGATCATCGCCTGGGCCTCGCCACTCCAGCGCTTCATCGCCCGCACCAAAGCAGTCAGCAAGAGGTCGTTGATCTGCGTGCGATACGCCGCCGGCGCTTCACTGATCAATTTTTCGGTGCGGGCGGCGTCCAGATGCAGGTGCAGCTGACGCACGTTGCCTTGTCGCGCTTCGCCCCGGGGATTGGCGCAGGGCAATGCGGGTGCTGAGGGCAGGTTGCGCCAGTAATCAGCTTCGGCCAGCACGGCGTCGCTGTAGGCAAAATCGAGCAAACGGTTCGCCCAGCGCTGGAACGATGCGGTCTTGTCACCGAGGTCGATGGTGAGGCCCGCCTGGGCCTGGGTGTAGGCGTTTTGCAGGTCTTCCAGCAGGATGCGCCAGGACACGCCGTCGATGACGAGGTGATGAACCACCAGCAAAAGACGCTCGCCGCCTTCGGCCAGGGTGAAATGCACGGCGCGCAGCAGCGGGCCGTCTCTCAGATCGAGGCTGGCCTGGGCTTCGTCGCAGGCTGCATTGAGTTGCGCGAGGCTGGATTCACGCTGCCACAACAGGCGGTTTTGAGCCTGCTCGTCAGCGGAAAGCTCGTTGGGGCAAAGCTCGGCGCGATAGCGTTGCTGCCACTGGCCGTTATCCTGCTGCACAAAGCGCATCCGCAGCGCGTCGTGATGGTTGAGCACTGCGGTCAAGGCCTGGGTTAGCGCCGGGAGCTCCAGCCCTTCGCTCGGGTTCAACAGCAGCGACTGGTTCCAGTGGCTGCGTGTGCGCATCGGCTGCTGAAAAAACCAGTGCTGAATCGGCGTCAGCGGGATGTCGCGCTTCAGCTCGATGCGCTCGACGACCGGCGCATCCTGACTGACCACCTGAGCGACCTGGGCCAGCTCGGCGATGGTTTGGCGTTCGAACATCTGCCGGGGCGACAGCACGATGCCGACCTTGCGCGCGCGGGAGATGATTTGCAGGCTGAGGATCGAGTCGCCGCCGAGGGCAAAGAAATTGTCCTGGCGACCGATCTGCGCGACGCCTAGCAAGTCTTGCCACAGCGCGGCCAGTTGGGTTTCGACCCCGGCCAGCGGCGCTTCGAAGGCCCGCTGCTGGATCTGTGGGTCGGGCAGCGCTTTGCGGTCGAGCTTGCCGTTGGCCGACAGCGGCAGTTGGTCCATCGTGACGAAGTGCGCAGGGACCATGTAATCCGGAAGGCGTTGTTTGAGCTGGGTGCGCAGGTGTTCTTCGTCGAAATCGTCGGCGACCAGATAGCCCACCAGCTGCATGCCAGTGCTGAGTTCACGGGCGATGACCACCGCTTCGCTGACCGACGGGTGATCCAGCAGCGCCGCTTCGATTTCTCCGATTTCAACCCGCAGGCCGCGCAGTTTGATCTGGTGATCCAGACGGCCGAGGTATTCCACCACGCCGTCGGCACGCCAGCGAGCCAGGTCGCCGGTGCGGTACAGACGCTCGCCTTTACCAAACGGGCTGGCGACGAAGCGCTCGGCAGTCAGGCTGGGGCGCAAATGGTAGCCGCGCGCCAGGCCGTCACCGCCGATGTACAGCTCGCCCGGCACGCCGATGGGTTGTGGATTCAAGCGGCTGTCGAGGATGTGGATGTGCAGGTTGGCAATGGGGGCGCCGATGGGCACGGAAACGCCCGGCTCGTCGCGGCAGGTCCAGTGGGTGACGTCGATCGCCGCTTCCGTCGGGCCATAAAGATTGAACAGGCCTACGTTCGGCAGGCGCTGCAGGGTTTCCCGCACCAGATCGGCAGGCAAGGCTTCGCCGCTGCACACGATGCGTTTCAGGGACGCGCAGCCGGTGAGATCGTCCTGAGCCATGAAGGCGCCGAGCATCGACGGGACGAAGTGCAGCGTGGTGATCTGCTGTTGCTCAATCAGCAATTTCAGCACCAGCGGATCGCGATGATCCCCCGGCTGGGCCACGACCAGCCGAGCCCCCACCATCAACGGCCAGAAGAACTCCCAGACCGAGACGTCAAAACTGAAGGGCGTTTTTTGCAGCACGGCGTCCGAGGCGTCTAGGGTGTAAGCGTCCTGCATCCACGCCAGACGGTTGAACAGCGCCGCGTGGGTGTTGCCGGCGCCTTTGGGTTTGCCGGTCGAACCGGAGGTGTAAATCATGTAGGCCAGTTGCTCAGGGTGCAGATCAACCAATGGCGCCGTGACGGGGTAATCCGCCAGCGCCAGATGATCCAGATTCACCACCCGCAGGCCTTCGGCGGACGGCAGGTCATTGATCACTGCATCGTGGCTCAGCAGCAAGCCAATCCCGGCGTCTTCGAGCATGTAGCGCAGGCGATCAGCCGGATATTCAGGGTCCAGCGGCACATACGCAGCACCCGCTTTCAGCACGGAATACAGCGCAACAACCATTTCCACCGAACGCAACGCCGCCACGCCCACCAGCGACTCGCGGCCAACACCTTGCTTTTGCAGGTAATGGGCCAGTTGATTGGCCCGCTGATCCAGTTCCCGATAACTCAACACCGCATCGCCAAAGCGCACAGCTTCCCGCTCGGGATGCACCTGCGCCAGACGCTCAAAGTGGCGATGAACAAAGGGTTCGGAACCCCAATCCCGCGCCGAGTCATTGACCAACGCCAACTGCGCACGGTCCTCAACATCCAGCAATTCAAAATCACCAATCGCAATGTCCGGCCGCTCCAGCAGCTCGGCAAACAGCTGTTCAAACCGCCCATGCAGGCGCTCGATGCTGCCGTGATCAAACAGGTCGGTCGTGTAGTTCCAGTTGCCCGCCAGTTCACCCGCCGCGTTTTCCCAGGTGTGCAGCGCCAGGTCGAACTGCGCGCTGCCGTTGTCCAGCGGCATCAGTGTCGCGTTGAGGCCGGGCATCAATTGCAGCGCTTCGTCCTGGCGTTGCTGATGGTTGTAGAGCACCTGAAACAGCGGGTTGTGACTGAGGCTGCGTTCCGGCGCCAGGGCATCGACCAGTTGTTCGAACGGCAGGTCCTGATGGGCCTGGGCACCGTGGGAGGCCAGGCGAACGCCATCGATGATCTGGTTGAAGCTGGCGTCGGCCTGTACATCGCCGCGCAGAATCTGGGTATTGACGAAGAAGCCGATCAGGCCCTCGGTTTCGGCGCGCTGACGCCCGGCAATGGGTACGCCAATGCGCAGATCGGTCTGCCCGCTCATCCGCTGCAACAGCACTTGATAGGCCGCGAGCAGGACGGTGAACAGCGTCACGCCGCGCTGCCGGGCCAGTTCGCGCATACGGCCGGACAGCGCCGCGTCGAAGCTGAACGGCAGGCGCGCGCCACGGAAACTCTGGCGCGCCGGGCGCGGACGGTCCGCCGGCAATTCCAGCACCGGCGGCTCGTCGTCCAATTGTTGCTGCCAGTAGGCGAGTTGCCGATCACCCTCGCCCGCGTCCAGGCAGGCGCGCTGCCACAGGGCGACATCGGCGTAGCTCAGAGGCAGCGGTGGCAGTGAGTCATTATCGTTTTGAATGGCAGCGCGGTAGGCCTCGACGAAGTCCAGCAGCAGCACTTGAATCGACCAACCGTCGGCGATGATGTGGTGCAGACAGACCAGCAGCACGTGCTCATCCGAGCCGCCTTCGATCAACGCCACGCGCCACAGCGGGCCCTGGGCCAAGTCGAACGGGCGTCGGGCGAAGGCCTCGGCCAGTGCCTGCACCTCGCCTTCGTCGTCTGCGCGCAGACGCTCGAATGGCAACGATTGATCAGGTTGAATCACCTGCTCCGGCGTGCCGTCTTCAGCGGTGGCGAACACCGTGCGCAGGCTGGCATGACGCTCGGCCACGCGCTCGAACGCCGTTCGCACGGCCCCAACATTCAGCTCGCCCTTCAGGCGCAAGGCACCCGGCAGGTGATAGGTGCTGCTGCCCGGTTCCAGTTGTTCGAGAAACCACAGACGCTGCTGGGAAAACGACGCCGGGCTGCGCTCGCCCGCTACACCCGGCGGCACCGGCAGCGACGACGCATCCAGGCCCTGCTCACGCAGCTTGTTCAAAAACACCCGACGCTGAGCGCTGCCAAGGCTGAGGAAACGCGTGGCCAGGGCCAGCAGCTTGCTCTGTGAAGTCATGCTCGGTTGCGACATCAGTTGCTTTCCTCCAGCTCATTCATTAACGCGTCCAGGGCATCGAGCCGGTCGAGTGTCAGGGTCTGCCCCTGCAAGGTGTCGATCAGCGCCGCCTGGGCGGCGACGGTGGTGGCTTCGAAGGCCTGGGCCAGCGGGATGCTCACCCCGAGGCGCTCGCGAATGCGCGACAGCAGCCGCGTTGCCAGCAACGAATGGCCACCCAATTCAAAGAAGTTGTCGTGACGACCGACCTGCTCAACCTTCAGCAGGCTCTGCCACAGCTCAGCAAGGACTTCCTCACGCTCGCCTTCGGGCGCTTCGAACACGCGTTCTTCCAGGCTCGGCGCCGGCAGCGCCTTGCGGTCGAGCTTGCCGTTGGCGTTGCGCGGCATCTGTGCCAGCACGACGATGTGCGCCGGCACCATGAACCCCGGCAGGGTTTGCGCCAGTGCGGTTTTCAGCACGTCACTGGAAAGCGCCTGCTGCGCCTCGGCAACCACATACGCCACCAGTTGCGGACCGTGGGGCGTCGGTTGCGCGCTGACCACGGCGTCATGCACCGAGGCCTGGGCCAGCAGCAGGTTTTCGATTTCGCCCAGCTCGATGCGCTGGCCGCGGATCTTCACCTGGAAGTCCGCACGGCCGACGTATTCCAGCGCGCCGTCGGCGTTCCAGCGGGCCAGGTCGCCGCTGCGATACAGCCGCGCACCGGCCTCGCCAAACGGATCCGGCAGGAAGCGCTCGGCAGTCAAGCCAGGCCGCGCGGCATAGCCACGGCCCACACCGACACCGCCGATGTACAGCTCGCCCACCACACCCGGCGCGGCCAGTTGCAGGTTGGAATCCAGCACGTACAGGCAGTTGTTGTCGGTGGGCCGGCCAATCGGCATGTTGGCGTTGAGTGCTGGCGCTGCGGTCAAGGTGTGCAACGCGACATCGTCGGCACACTCAGCCGGACCGTAGGCATTGACCAGCGGCACCTCGGGGTAGCGCGCAAACCAGCGCGCGGCGAGGTCGGTGGTCAGCGCTTCCCCGGTCGGCAGCAGCCAGCGCAAGGCATCGAGCCGCTGGGGCGCGACCGCGAGCATGGCGTCGATCACCGCCGGCACGCATTCCAGCACGCTGACCTGATTGGCCGCGACTTCCTCCAGCAGGCGTTGCGGGTCCTGCACCACGGCGTCCGGCAGAATCTCCACGCGCCCGCCAAACAGCGGCGCGGTGAGGAATTGCCACACGGAAATGTCGAAGCCGGTGGCGGCGGTCTGGGCAATCACATCGCCCTCGCCCAGACGCAGGTACGGCAGCTTGGACATCTGGTTGTTGAGCATGCCGCGCTGATTGACCATCACCCCTTTCGGCTCGCCGGTGGAACCGGAGGTGTAGATGACGTAGGCCAGTTGCTCGGCCGTCGCGTAGCGGCCCGGGTTCTCGTCGGCGGACTGATCGGCGCCAGTCAGCATGTCCTCAAGCACCAGCACGCGGGGCTTGCGTTCGGCCAGGGCAACAATCGCCTCGACCTGGGGCAGACACTCCCGCGGCGTCAGCAACACTGGCGCGGCGCTGCTCACCAACATGCGCGCGCTGCGCCCGGCCGGATGGCGATCATCCAGCGCCAGATACGCCGCACCGGCCTTGAACGCACCGACGATCATGCTCAACAACGGCAGGCCGCGCGGTGCGAACAGCGCCACCACGTCGTCGCCCTGTACGCCAGCCGCGATCAGGCCGTGACCGATGCGGTTGGCCTGACGATTGAGTTCGCGGTAGCTCAGGCTCTGGCCCTGACAGCGCGCTACTTCCTGGGCTGGATGGGCCAGCACCCGCGCTTCGAAACGCTCCAGGTAGCTGATGTCGTACCAATGCTGTTTCACCGGGCCGAGACCTTGAGCCAGCAACTGTTCGCGCTCGTTGTGCTCAAGAATCTGCAACTGACTCAGCGTTTGTTCGGGGTTGTCGATCAGCTGCGTCAGCAGGCGGCGGAAGTGGCTGACCAGCGCACCCATATCGGCGTCGTTGAAATGCCGGGTGTCGTAGGTCAGCTGCAATTGCAGGGATTCGCCCGGCAGCAGTACCACGGTCAACGGGTAGTTGGTGTGGGTGCGGTTGGCCAGCGGCTTGATGCGGTATTCGTTCACGGCCTGCTGCACCTCGGCGCCCAACGGAACGTTCTCAAAGACAAACAGGCTGTCGAACAGCGGCTGACCGCGCGGGGTGTCGGCGAGCAACTGAATGTCGGCTAGGGACAGGTGTTCGTGCTGACGCATGTCGGCGTTCTGCCCCTGCAAGGCGTTGAGCAGCTCCAGCGCCGAGGCGCCGATACCGGGCCGGCGGATGCGCAGCGGCAAGGTGTTGATGAACAGCCCCAGCGCGCCTTCGATGCCTTCCAGCTCGGTCGGGCGACCGGCCACGGTCACGCCGAACAGCACTTCGTCGCGGTCGGCATGGCGCATCAGCAACAAGGCCCACGCGGCCTGCACGAAGGTGTTCGCCGTCAGGCGATGCTGACGCGCTTGCTCGGCCAGCTTGGCGGTCTGCTCGGTGCCCAGCGCCAGGGTCACGTCGCGCATGTGCGCTTCGCCCTGCCGGTTGCGCTGCGGACTGTGGCGATACGGCAGCGGCGTGACGTCAGTGAACCCCGCCAGCGCGTTGCGCCAGTAATCGCGGCTCACCGCTTCGTTCTGCTCGGCGAGCCAGGCGAGGAAGTCGCGATACGGCCGCGCCGGCGGCAGGCTGACCTGACGCCCGTCAAGGAAGGCGCGGTAATGGGCGAAGAACTCAGTGAGCATCAGGCCCCGGCACCAGGCGTCGATCAAGGCGTGGTGGTGGCTCTGGACGATGCGGAAATCGGACTCGCCGAACTTGATCAGGCGCAGGCGCAGCAAGGGCGCCCGGGCAAAATCAAAGCCCTGCTCGCGCTCGCTTTTCAGCAAATCATCAAGCTCGGCCTCGGCGGCGTCGCGGGACAGATGGCTGAGGTCGATCAGTTGCACCGGCGACGGCACGCGGCGCATCACCACCTGCCGCTGCACGCCGCTTTCCAGACCATGAAACGCAGTGCGCAAGGCCGGGTGGCGCTGCACGACTTGCTGCCAGGCGAACTTGAACGCCTCGAAATCCACGTGGCTGCCGACGTCGTACTGGTCCTGCATCAGGTAAATGCCGTTGCCCTGCTCCAGCAGGCTGTGCAGCAAAATCCCCTGCTGCATCGGCGCCAGCGGCAGGATGTCTTCGATCTCCCGCGCAGGAATGCCGAGGGCGTCGAGTTGGGCCTGATTGAGGCCGGCCAGCGGGAAGTCCGACGGCGTCAGGCCTGCGTGAGTTTCATCGCTGCAATGGGCGATCAGCTGCAGCAACTGCGCTTCATACAGCGCCACCAGTTGCTCGATGCTGTCGCGGCTATAACGCTCGCGACTGAAGGTCCAGTCCAGTTGCAACTGGCCGTCGCGCACCTGACCGTCAACCGCCAGGGCATTGACCAGCGGCCCTTGGGGGTCGCGCAGATGGCCCGGCGTGCGGCTCGACAGGGAGAACAGCGCGCCCTCGCTGTCGTCGAAACGGCCGAGGTAGTTAAAGGTCACGCCCTGGCCGATCAGCTCCGGCAAATCGGCCTTGGCGATGTACTTCAGCACGCCATAGCCAAGGCCTTTTTCCGGCACGGCGCGCACGGTTTCCTTGACTGCCTTGAGGGTGGCGACCCCGTCATCCGCGGCGTCCAGCGCCAGCGGGTACAGGCTGGTAAACCAGCCGACGCTGCGGCTCAGGTCCAGGGCGCCGGTGGCGTCCTCGCGGCCATGGCCTTCGAGGCTGATGACGTGGCGACGACGACCGCTCCACTGCCACAGCGCCTGGGACAGCGCCGCCAGCAGCAGGTCATCGATGCGCGTGCGGTACGCCGCCGGGGCGTCGCTGAGCAGGCGGCGGGTGGCGGACGCGTCGAGGGTCAGGTGCAGGGTTTCGCTGTCGCCGACAAGGCTTTCAACCGAGGCATCGCCCGGCAACATGGCGTCGGCGGCGTTCAGCCCTTGCCAGTACGGCAGTTGTTGTTGCAGCTCAGGGCTGCGCGCCAGGGTGCTCAACGACTGCGACCAGGCCTGGAAGCTGGCGGTTTTGTCGGCCAGGGTTACGTTGTTCCCGGCGGCCAGTTGTTTGTAGGCGAGTTGCAGATCTTCCAGCAGCACCCGCCACGACACGCCGTCCACGGCCAGGTGATGGATCGCCAGCAACAGCCTCGCTTCACCCGACGGCAGGCGCGCATGGACCACACGCAACAGCGGACCGGTGTCGATGTTCAGGCTGCGCTGGGCTTCGTCGTTGAGTGAATCGAGGTCGTCTACGCGGCTCAGTTCACAGGTCCACAGCACGCGCTCGGCACTTTCGCTGTCGCGGTAACGCTGCTGCCACTGGCCTTCGTCGTTCTGATGGAAACTCAGGCGCAGGCTGTCGTGGAGGGCCAGCACGGCGGCGAGGGCCTGCTGCAACAGCGCGGCGTCCAGCGCTTCGGGCACGTCGAGCAGCAGCGACTGGTTCCAGTGCTGACGCTGGGCGACCGGCAGGCTGAAGAAGCGTGCCTGAATCGGCGTCAGGGCAAACTCGCTAGGTACGACGGCTACCGGGACTGACGCGGCAGCAGGCTTGGCCTCGGCCACCGTGGCGACCTGGGCGAGTTCGGCAATGGTCTGTTTTTCGAACAACTGCTTGGGCGTCAGGCGAATGCCCTGACGGCGAGCACGGGCGATGATCTGCAGGCTGAGAATCGAGTCGCCGCCGAGGGTGAAGAAGTTATCGTGACGGCCCACCGCCTCGACGTTCAGCGCCGCTTGCCATAGCGCGGCGAGTGCGGTCTCGACCCCTTCACGGGGCGCTTCGAAATCGTCGGACGCCAGGGTCGGCGTCGGCAGCGCGCTGGCGTCGAGCTTGCCGTTGGCGGTGAGCGGGAAAGCGTCGAGGGTCAGGATGTGGCTCGGCACCATGTAGTCCGGCAGGCTTTGCGCCAGTTGCGTGCGCAGCGCCTCGCCGTCCACCTTCGCGCCGCTGTCGACTTTAGCATCGAGCAGCGCATAGGCGATCAACTGACCGCGATCATCGACGCGCACATGGGCGTCGCGCAGGCCGTCGAGCTGACGCAGGCGCTGGGCGATTTCACCCAGGGCGACGCGGTAGCCGCGCACCTTGACCTGATCGTCGGCACGACCCAGGAACTGAATCTGCCCGTTGGCCAGCAAGCGCGCGCGGTCACCGCTGCGGTAAAGCCGCGCACCGCTGCCGCTTGGGTCAGGAATGAACGCCGCAGCGGTCATCGCCGGACGCTGGTGATACCCGCGCGCCAGCCCCGGCCCGCCGATGTACAGCTCGCCGATGTCGCCCTGCACCACCGGTTGCAGCTGGTCGTTGAGAATAAGCGCCACGGCGTTGGGCAGCGGACGGCCGACGGGCACGCTGTCGCCCACCGACTCTTCAAACACCTCATTACTCAGCACGCCAACGGTGGTTTCGGTCGGGCCGTAGTGGTTGATGACCCGGCAGCCGGGCTTCAGGCGTTTGACCTGCGCCACCAGCTCCCACGGCAGCGTATCGCCGCCAAGGATCAGCGCGTGTTCGGGCAGCACATCGGCGGCATTCGTCGCCTGCAACAGGCCGTTCAAATGGGTCGGCACGATCTTCAGCACGCCCACCCTGTGCTCGGCCATGTACGCGGCGAAGCGGTCGGCGTCGTTGGTGCGGTCGGGGCTGATCAGGTGCAACGAACGCGCCGAGCACAGCGCGCCGAACAGCACGGTGTGGCCCAGGTCGGCGCCGACGGTGGAAACCATCGCCATGCTCGCCTCGGGCGCCAGATCAAGACGGGGCAGCAAGGCCTGGACGTAATCGGCCAGCGCGCCGTGACTGATGACCACCCCTTTCGGCGTGCCGCTGGTGCCGGAGGTGTAGATCAGGTAGGCGGCCTGATCGGCGTGGGGTTGCAGATCCAAGGCGTGCGCCGGCAATAAACGCCACGGGGCATCGGGCGCCACCCTGATGAGGTTGCCATGGAAGTCACCCGGCGCCGCCACGTCGCTGATCAACACGCTTGCGCCACTGTCCGCCAGCACAAACGCCTGACGCTCGGCCGGCCATTTCGGGTCCATCGGCACAAATGCGGCGCCACTTTTGAGCACCGCCAGCAGGCCAACGACGAACTCCAGCGAGCGCTCCAGCAGAATCCCTACGCGGCTTTCCACGCCCACACCGGCCTGACGCAGGTGCTGCGCCAGCTGATTGGCCTGGGCATCGACTTCGGCAAAGCAGGCGATGCGCTGTTCGTCTTGCAGGGCCAGGCGATTCGGCTGTGCACTGACACTGGCATCCCACAGGCTCAGCACATCGGTGGCCGGGAAGGTCACAGTTTCGGCAGCGAGGCAGGAAGGCTCGGCGCCGATCTGCAGATCAGCCAG
Source organism: Pseudomonas petrae (assembly GCF_021728295.1). Lineage (GTDB taxonomy): Bacteria > Pseudomonadota > Gammaproteobacteria > Pseudomonadales > Pseudomonadaceae > Aquipseudomonas > Aquipseudomonas petrae. Next base: position 55,500 of record NZ_JAKJXE010000008.1, on the reverse strand, counting down.
ACGCACCTGAGGTTGCGCCACCACTTGCGCGCAGATCCGCAGCAGGTCACCGGCAAGACCGGCGATGCGCGGTTCATCGAACAAGTCGCAAGCGTAGGTGAACACCGCCTGAATGCCGTCGGCGTCGTCAGTGATGTCCAGGCCTAAATCGAAGTGCGCGGAGTAGTCGTCGAGCTGGCTGACGTCCATGCGCACGCCAGCCATGTCGACGTTCTGCGGCAGCGGGAACTGCTGGGTGAATTTCACCTGGCACAGCGGGTTGTGGCTGAGGTTGCGCGACACGCCGAGGGCTTCGACGAGTTGCTCGAACGGCAGGTCCTGATGGTGTTGCGCGCCCAGGGCGGTGTGGCGAACCGACTCGATCAGCGTGCTGAACGACTGCTGGGGCGACACCTCGCTGCGCAGCACCAGCGTATTGACGAACAGGCCGATCAACCCTTCGGATTCGGTGCAGGTACGCCCCGCCACCGGCACGCCGACGCGCAGGTCAGTCTGGCTGCTGTAACGCTGCAACAGGGTTTTGTAAGCGGCGAGCATGACCATGAACAGGGTCGCGCCGTGGCGGCTGGCGAGTTCGCGCAGGCCTTGGCTCAACGCACTGTCGAGGGCGATGGCGTAGCGGGCGCCGCGATGGCTTTGCTGGGCCGGACGCGGGCGGTCGGCAGGGAGATTCAAAACAGTCTGGGCATCACCCAACTGCCCACGCCAGTACGCCAGTTGCCGCTGCCCTTCCCCACCGGCCAGACGCGCGCGCTGCCAGGCGGCGAAGTCGGCGTATTGAATCGGCAGCGGCGACAACGCCCGTTCTATCCCCGTTGCATGGGCGCTGTACAGCGCCGCGAATTCCTTGAGCATGACCTGCACCGACCAGCCGTCGGCGATGATGTGGTGCAGCACCAGCACCAGTTGCTGACGATCCGCCGCCAACCGCACGTTGAGCACGCGCCACAACGGGCCGTTCTGCAAATCCATCGGCTGCTCGACCGCCGCTCTGGCCAGCTCGCTCAATGCTTCCTGCGGGTCGGTGTCCTCGCTCAGGTAATGGCGTTCGATCAGCACCGGGGCCGGCGCGTGAATGCGCTGCACCAGCTTTTCGTTGGCGTCGATGGCGAAGGTGGTGCGCAGGCTTTCGTGACGGGCGGCCAGATCGTCGAGGCTGCGTTGCAGGGCAGCGTCATCCAGCGCGCCGGTCAGGCTCAACTGGCCGCACAGGTGATAGGCGCTGCTGTCGGGTTCAAGCTGCGCAAGGAACCACAGGCGCTGCTGGGCGAAGGATTGCTCGGGATCGGTGTCGCGGGAGATGCGCGGTACGCCAGCAGGCCGCTCGGCCCTGCGGCCCGGGGTGGCAACGTGGGCGGAGACATGCGCGGCGACGTGGGCGTTGAAGGCGCCAAGGGTCGGGTGTTCGAACAGGTGCGCGGGTTCAAGTTTCAGCCCCAGTTCGCTGTTCAGGCGCGACAGCACTTGCACCACGCCGACTGAATCGCCGCCGCGGGCGAAGAATTGGTCGTCGGCATTCAGGTCGCTTTTGCCCAAGACTTCCTGCCACGCGGCCAGGACTTCCGGCAGCAAAGGCGAAGCCTCAACCGAGACGTCCGCGCTGTCAGCATCGAGCAAACGCCCGTCCTGCCAGATCGCGAAGCTGTCCAGGCTGCCGTTCTGCCAGCCGCTGCGGCAGGCGGAACGTTGCAATTTGCCACTGGTGGTGCGCGGCAGTGCGCCCGGTTCCAGCAGCACGATGACTTTCGGCGCCACCAGAAACAGTTCGGACATCGCGTCGCGCACCGCTTCGCAGATCATCGGCGGCTTCATCAGGCGGCGCACGTTGCGGCTGATTTCCAGCGCCAGGCCAACCCCTTCGACGCCCTGCTCGTCCGTCACAGGGAAGGCGGCGATGCGCCCGCGACGCAGCAGCTCGACGCTTTTCTCCAGCGCCTGCTCGATGTCCTGGGGGTACAGGTTCTGGCCGTTGAGGATGATCAGGTCCTTCAGGCGGCCGGTGATGAACAACTCGTTGTCGCGGGCAATGCCCAGGTCGCCGCTGCGCAACCAGCGCTTTCCATCTTCCTCGACGAAAGTCTGCGCGGTGGCTTCGGCTTTCTGCCAATAGCCCTGGGCGACGCTTGGCCCGGCAATCCAGACCTCACCCACGTGGCCCGACGCGAGGGGCTGAAGCGTGGCCGGATCGACAATCCGAAGGTCGTGATCGGGCCGGCACCAGCCGCAACCCGGCAGACGGCTCTTGGCATTCTGATTGGCGAAAACCGCCTCAGCGGCGTCCCCGGCGGCGAGCTGGCTGCCGTCGAAATGCTTGATGCCGAACGGCCTGTCGCGCTCGGCGGCGCTCACATACAGGGTCGCTTCGGCCAGGCCGTAGCTCGGCGTCAGGGCGCGGCGGTTGAAACCGGCCGGTGCAAAATGCTCGCTGAAGGCATCCAGGGTGGCGATGCGGATCGGCTCGGAGCCGGAAAACGCCAGGCTCCAGTTGTCCAGCACAAGGCCTTTCACCGCGGCGGGCTTGATGCGCTCGACGCACAGGCGATAGGCGAAATCCGGGCCGCCGGAGAAGGTGCCGCCGTACTGACTCATCGCTTCCAGCCAGCGCGCCGGCCGGCCGAGGAAATAGTTCGGCGACATCAGCGTCAGGGTGCCGCCGTAGTACAGCGGCAACAGCAGGCCGCACATCAGCCCCATGTCGTGGTACAGCGGCAGCCAGCTGACCCAGCTCTCCACCCCTGAATCGGAGACGAAGTGCCGAGCCATCGCCACTTCGTTGGCCATGAGGTTGTCGTGGGAGACCATCACGCCTTTCGGTGCGCTGGTGGAGCCCGAGGTGTATTGCAGAAACGCCAGCGACGCGGTGTCGATCAACGGCGCCTGAAATCCTGCGTGGCCGTCGGTGATCTCTTCTACCGCGGCGAAGCGCCCGCCAGCGGGCATGAACGGCTGCAACAGGTGCTGGAACTTTTCCAGGTCTTCCCGACGCCCGAGGACCATCTGCGGCGCGGCGTCGTGAAGGATGCCGGTCAGCCGGTCGAGGTGCGTCTGCCGGTTGTACTCGGGGGCGAAGGCCGGGACCGCGATGACCCGGGCGTACAAACAGCCGAGGAACGCCGCCGCGTAATTGGCGCCGGTCGGCAGGATCAGCACGCAACGCTCGCCGCCTTGCACGCCAAGGTGCTGCTGCAGGCAGGCGGCAATGGACCGCGCCTTGGCATCCAGCTGGGCGTAGGTGGTCAGCAGCGGCGGCTGATCCTCGTGGACGATGTGTCGAAGGGCAATCCGGTCCGGCTGGGTCTGCGCATAAAAGCCCACCAGTTCGGGAAAATGCGCGGCCTGATCTCGTATGGATTTCATTCTTTCACCTGTTTGTATCGGCAAGGCTCAACCCGCAGGCAGCGCAGAGGCGGCCCACAACGTTGTGAGAAAAGAGTGGGTGGCCGCTGACGACCACCGCTGTGACGGGCTTTGGCGTAAACCCCGGGCTTAGCGCGCCAGCTTGAGTGCCACGCGAGGCTCAACCTGTGCCGGCGCGTGTCCAGCGCGCGCCGAACACGGTTGCGCCTGGTCACCGAAGATCGATTCGACGACTTCCTGAGAGCGGATCGCCAGCACCGACAACAGGGTGTCGCTCAAACCGTGACTGTCTTCGCAGCAACCCTGCAGGAAGATGCCCGCCTCGCTGCCCGGGCTCAGGGGCAAGCGATAATGACGGTCGACGTTGGCCCCCTCGATGTATTGCTGAATGCCCGAGAGCAGTTCCAGGTGATAGTCGCGGCGGTAACCGGTGGCGAGCACGACGACGTCGAATGACTCGCTGTGCATCTGGTCATGGGGCGCATCGCGCAGGAACAATTCGATGCCATCGCTGGCGACTTCGGCGTGGACCACTTCACGGTTGGTGAGCATGCGGTGACGCTCTTCGCCGCGCACCTTCTGCTGGTACATGCGCTGGAAGATGGTTTCGATCAGGTCGGTGTCGACCACCGAATAGTTGGTGTTGCGGAACTCGTCGAAAAGCGCGACGCGACGTTCCTGGCTGTGATTGAAAATGGTGTCGGTGAACGACGGGTTGAAGATCTGATTGACGAAGGGGCTGTCATCGGACGGTTTCAGCGCGCTGCCACGAATCACCAGCGTCGCCTCGACGTTGTCGAAACGCGAGGCGAGGTCTTCGAAGATTTCCGCCGCGCTCTGACCGCCGCCGACCACCGCCACACGCACCGGGCCGGGACGGTTGGCGAGGAGTTTTTCGATGCCGCCGCGATAGCCGGCAGAGTGCAGCACGCGCGCATCTTCAAGACCGTCGAAGGCCGCCGGCGACTGGGGAATGCCGCCGATACCGAACACCAGATTGCGCGCGCGACGACGGGAGATTTCGCCGTGCTCATCCCGGGACAGCACGTCCATGGCGACAAAGCGGCCATCCTCGAAATGCGGTTCCACCGACATCACTTCCGCGCCGTAATGGGCTTGTTCGTTGAAGTGCGACGCGGCCCAGGTCAGGTAGTCGGTGTACTCCTCGCGCGTCGGGAAAAAGGTCTTCAGGTTGATGAAGTCCTGCAGGCGGCCGCGCTCGTTGAGGTAGTTGACGAAGGTGAAACGGCTCGCCGGATTGCGCAGGGTCACCAGGTCCTTGAGGAAGGAAATCTGCATGGTGGAACCGTCGATCAGCATGCCTTCGTGCCAGTTGAACGCCGGCTTTTTCTCGAGGAAACAGACGTGGGGCGCCAGACCGCTGCGCTGGGCATGCTCCTGGGTGGCAATGGCCAAAGCCAGGTTCGACGGGCCGAAACCGATGCCGATGAAGTCGTAGACGAGTTCCATGCTTCCCTCTCGTAGCGCGATGCGCGATCGACTCCGGCAGGCCGCGCGATAAAGTCGCTGGCGCCGGATGGCCGTTCACGCAGATCAAAAATGTTTAAGACTGATTCTCATTAACATGACGACTGAGGCTGACGGCTGTTTAGTCCCGGTCGCGGAAAACTCTTACAACGTCTCTACTGTTTTCATCCGGTAGGCGGCGCCGATTTCTTCCACCGCGTCGCGGCTGGCGTTTTCCCGGCGATCGCCCTGCAGTTCAATGAGCTGCCCGGCCTCCATCTTCACCAGGCGGTCGGCCAAGTCGAAATACGGGTCGTCGTGGCTGATGGCGAACACCGTGACGCCGGCCCTTTTGAACATTGGCAGCAGCTCGCGGTAGAAGAAGCGGCGGAACAACGGGTCTTGGTCGGCGGCCCACTCGTCCAGCAGCAGAATGTCGCGCTTCTCCAGCAGCGCGAGCATCAGCGCCAGGCGCTTGCGCTGCCCCTGGGAGAAGCGCGTGTCGAGCAAGTGCCCGTCGGCGAGCTGCACCTTGTGCTTCATGTGCAGTTTTTCCAGCCAGTGCTCGACGTCAGCGACATCGGCGTTCTGCCCATCGGCGCCGAGCAATTGAGCAAACAGGTGGAAGTCGGTGAACACGCTGGCGAACAGCTGACGGTAGGCCAGCCAGTCATCCGAACCGATGACCTGGCCGTCGATCAGGATCGCACCCGCCGACGGTCGATACAGGCCGCTGAGCAAACGCGCCAAACTGGATTTGCCGCTGCCGTTGCCGCCCATGAGGAACACCGTTTCGCCCCGGCGCAGGGTCAGGTTGACGGGGCCGACATCGAAACCGGGCTCGTCGCCCTGGGGCGCATAGTGGTATTCGACGTCACGCAGTTCGAGGGTCTGCCAGTGGCCGGCGATGTGGCTTGGCGCGACGTCGAAGCTTTCGTGGTGCTCGGCCAGGGCCAGCGACTCGACTTTATCCAGCGCCACGCGTCCGGAGATCTGCGCCGGAATGGCTGCCACCGCCAGCACCAGCGGCGTGCGCATGAACAGCACGGTCAGCGCATAGGTCGCCGCCACTTCAGTCGGCGCCCAGCCCAGGCCGTTGGCCAGGTAAAACGCCAGGCCGATGGTGCCGAGGACCATGATGTTGGCCCAGTTGCTGGCGAGGCCGTGATAACGGTCGGCCAGGGTGAAATGCTCGCGGTAGCGCTGAGCGGCGACATCGAAGGTTTCGTCGTACAGCCGGCGCGCGCGGTCGCGGTTGAGGGTCAGCTCCTTGCGCCCGTCGATCACGCCTTGGTAGCTCTGATAGAGCTTGTCTTCGGACTCACGCAGGGCGCGGATGTGCGCGTTGAGTTTGCCCACCAGCAACCAGCCGACCCCCAACGTGAACGCCATCCAGCACAGCGTGGTGATGAACAGCGACGGCGACAGCCAGGCCAGGTAACTGAACGACGCAACGCTGAGCACCGAGCCGTAGATCAGGTCCGGCAGTTGCACGAAGGCCATGGTCACGGCGCGAATGTCGCTGGACAGGCTGGCGAAGATCTTCGCCCCGCCGATGGATTCGATACGCTCGATGTGGGTGTCGAGCAGGCGCTTGACCATCACCCGGCGCAGGCCGTATACGAACCGATGGCCCAGCGCGGTCAGCGACAACGACGCCCCGGACGCCAGCGCCAGCAGCACGGCGAGCATCAGGCCGAATTGCCACAGCGCAGTGCCGAGGCCTTCGTGGCTGCTGATCATGCGTTGGTTGACGAAGGCAATCACGCCGACGCTCAACAGCCCGCTGCTGACGCTCAGCAGCAGCACCCATGCAAGCGGCCAGCGGTATTGCTGGAAGACCAGACGAACTAATTTCATGAATGACTCCGGGCAGTGAAAACGGGGAAATGAAGCGGCGGTGCCTAGATCTCGCCGAGCCGCGCGCGGCAGTGAGACAGGGTGTCGCGCAGGAGGAAATTGACCATGGTCGGCGAGGTGCCGATGACCTTGGCCACGTCGCGCTGGGTGTAGCCCTGGATCTGGCTGAGGTCGAAGACGATGCGCATGCGCTTGGGCAGTTCGTTGAGCGCACCGACCAGTTGACCGAGGGACTCGCGACCGGCCAGCACGCGTTCCGGGGACACCTCGAAACGTATCTGCTCTTCATGCTCGGCTTCGGCGCCGTGGTTGCGTTCGAGACGCTGGCGGCGAAGACGGTCGATGGACAGATTGCGCACAACGCGAAACATGTAGCGCGCCGGTTCCGCAGAGGCCAGGTCGCTTTCGAGCATCTTCACGAAAGCGTCCTGGACCACGTCTTCGGCGCGGGCGCGACAGCCGAGGAATTTTGCCGCCAGCCGCAGCAGCGCTTCGCGGTGGGTGTTGTAGGTGCCCATCAGCGCGTCGAGGCGCGGGTCTCTCGCGCCACGGGTGGCGCCAACACACGGTGAGCAGAGCCGGGTGGGCTGGCTCATTGCAGGGCGAAAATCCATCTTGTTCGACATCCCTGGTAACAAAGGAACGCGAAGGATAACGCAAACGATTCTCATTGCAACGTAAGAAAGTTTACCGACTGGTGAAACTTTATCGTCGATACCCGAGTCGTTTTGGCCCTGCCGTTCTCATTTCATCAGGCGCAGCTCCAGGTATTGCAGGAGCATGATGGTCTTGCCGTCATTGATTTCGCCGCTTTCCACCATGGCGATGGCCCGCTCGAAATCCAGCTCCAGCACTTCGATGTCTTCGCCCTCCTCTTCCAGTCCGCCGCCGTCGCCGACCCGATCGTCGGCCTGGTATTCGCCGATGAAAAAGTGAATGCGCTCTGTCACCGAACCGGGGCTCATGAAGGCGTCGAAGATCTTCTTCACCGAACCCACGACATAGCCGGTTTCTTCCTCGGCTTCCAGTCGAATGCGTTCTTCAGGACTGGCGTTGTCCAGCAACCCTGCTGCCGCTTCGATCAAATAACCACTGTGGCCGTTGACGAAGGCCGGCATGCGAAATTGGCGGGTCAGCACAACGGTGCGCCGTTCCAGGTTGTACAACAGAATCGTCGCGCCATTGCCCCGGTCGTACACCTCGCGGGTCTGCGATTGCCAACTGCCGTCACGGCGTTGCAGCTCGAAGCTGTACTTCTTGAGCACGTACCAGTTGTCGGAGAGGAGTTGTTCATCGGTGATGCGGATGAAGTTAGGGGGCATATAGCGGTCCTTGATGAATGCGTTTTTTGATATCAATTGCCGGCGGTGATCCCGCTGATTCAACTGCCACTGGTAATCCCACTGATTCAACGCAATCACTCTGTAGGCGCCGGCTTGCTGGCGAACCCGCTGTGTCAGCCGCTGCGAGGGTGAATCGCCCACCGCGTTCGCCAGCAAGCCGGCTCCTGCAGGTCTTGAGTCCGACGCAGTTCCACAGTGCTACGGAGGTTGAGTGTAGGAGCGCGCTTGCCCGCGAAAGCGTCGGATCAGGCAACGCCTTGGTAAAGGGTCAAACACGCGCGCGACCCGCAAAAACCCCGAACTATTGTTTCCATCGATTGCCAACATAGGCACGAACGCCGTTCAGTTTGCTCGTGCAAATCCGGATGATGGCGGCACTGATTAACCAGACAAGGATTTGCCCGCAATGTCCATCAACATGACCATTCTGTTGGCCCTCATCGTTTCGTTCTCTATCGCCCTGGTGGGAGTGGTGCACATCTGACGCTGTCTGTAGCCGTGCAGTAAGCGCCGAAGCCCGGTCCAACACGCCAGACCGGGCAATCATCGTCACTCGTCGCTCTTTATTCGTAGAAAGCAGCCACCGTCTCCTTGCTGCCGACAAAAAAACTGTCGGCGACGATGCGCAGCGGTTGCAGGTCCAGATCGCTTTTACCCGCGTCGATCAGTCGCGCGAAGTGCCCGTACATGGCCGGGTACTCGCCCTCCTCCGATACGGTCTGCGCCACGCCGTCAATGCTGACCTGCGCGCCCCCCGCGTCCAGGCGCATCACGCCTTCATTGCAGTGCAACTCGATGCTCCACTGCTCGTTGACGCTGTGGTCGAAATCCAGTTCGGCAATCACCTGCACGTCCCGACCTGCGCGCATCTGCAACGACGCTGCGATGGGCGACTGGCAGTTGCTCGGCACGCTCAGATTGGCAGACTCGACGAACAGCGCGCGGGGCAGCAATTCGGTCACGATCGACAACGCGTTGATCCCCGGATCGAACACACCCAGCCCACCCGCCTGCCAGATCCAAGCCTGGCCCGGGTGCCATTTGCGCACCTGCTCTTTCCAGTCAATCCGCACCTGCTTAAGGATCTTGCCCTGCAGCCATTGCGCCGCGTTGCTCACCCCCGGGGCGAAGCGGGAATGCCAGGCGAACAGGCCGCTGACGCCCGCTGCGTTGACCTCGTCGATCAGGGCAAGCGCTTCGCCCAGGGTCGAGCACGGCGGTTTTTCCACCAGCACGTGTTTGCCGGCCTTCAGCGCCTCTTCAACCAGCGCAAAACGCCCCTGAGGCGGCGTGCAAAACGCGATGGCGTCCACCGCCGGTCCTTGCGCCAGCAGCTCAGCCAGCGAGCTGAAATTGGGCACGCCCGGACAGTGCTGACCCAGCGTCGCCACGGCCACCAGCTCAAACCGGTCACTGGCTCGGATCGCCGGCACGTGCTGGTCCTGGGCGATCTTGCCGTAACCCACCAGCCCTAAACGAATTGGATGCATCGATGACTCCTGTGATGTTGTCGTTGTTATGACGGACGCGCCCCAGACGGGACGCCCTGAAGCAAATTAATGAATGGGTGCTGCCTCGCCCTGCTGATATTCGCGAGGGGTGCAGCCGAACTCCCGGCGGAACACCGTGTGCAGGTATTGCGCGGACTTGAAGCCGCAGTTTTGCGCGATGTCGGCGATCGCCGCGTCACCGTGTTTCAGCCCTGAAGCGGCGGCGGTCAGTTTGAAGTTCAGAATTTCATCATGCACGCTGCAGCCGCGCGCCTTGCGAAAGTGTGATTCCAGCGAAGAACGGGAAATGCCGACGTAGCCCGCGACCTGGGCGGTTTTGATGCCCTGGCACGCGTACTGGCGAATGAAGTGCAGCGCCTGCATGACATAAGGGTTGCCAAGAGGCTGATGCAGGCTGGAGGCCTGAACGTTGATGGCCTCGGGCGGCACGAGAATCTGGCGAGTGGTCGAGGGCATGCCGTGCAGCATCTGGTGCAGCAACTGCGCCGCCGTGCGCCCCATCAGTTGAGTACCCTGAGTCACCGAACTGAGCGGCACCCGCGTCAGGGTGCGGGTCAGCGGGTCGTTGTCGATGCCGATCAGCGCCACCTGCTCAGGCACTGCAATGCCCGCCGTCAGGCACGCCTGCAGCAACTGCCGCGCACGGGCGTCGCTGACGGCGATGATGCCGATGGGTTTGGGCAGGCTTTGCAGCCAGGTGATCTGTTGTTCGACGGCGCTGTCCCACAACGGCGCGCTGGTGCTCAGGCCGCGATAGACCTCTCCGTGCAAACCGTCGCGCTGCAACAGCCGGCGGAAGGCTTTCTCACGCTCCTGGGCCCAGCGATTGCTTTGCGCTTCCGGCAGGCTGAAACAGGCGAAACGCGTCAGACCGGCCTCGATCAGGTGATCGTACGCCAGCTTGATCAGCGCGAAATTGTCGGTCGCAACGTAGGGAATGTGCTTCGGATAGGCCCGCTCGTCCTCGTAGGACCCGCCCACGGCCACCACCGGCAAGGTGCTTCCGGCCAGCGCCTCGCCGATCAGCGGATCGTCGAAGTCGGCAATGATGCCGTCGCCCTGCCAGCGCTCGATGCCTTTCAGGCGGCAGAGAAAGTCTTCTTCCAGAAACAGGTCCCAGGAGGCACGGGTGCTGCTCAGGTAATTGCCGATGCCGGTGATGATGCCGCGGTCATAGATCTTGCCGCCGTTGAACAGCAGCGCGATGCGGTGAGCGGGCGGGACGGTTTTCATTATTGTTCCCCGGGCCTGTGAAGCGAGTCGGCACAGACTAGGCCTGCGCCGGGGGAATCTCAATACTCAAAATCGAACACCGAGTTGGTGATTTTCGCAATCGGCGCGGACGGGGCCGTTGCTAGTATCGGGAACAGCCAAGAACAAAAAACGTGAAGAACAAGAAGGAAACCCCGATGCCCTGCTTCCCCGATGTCGACACCATTCGCTACGAAGGCCCCGGCAGCGAGTCGCCCCTCGCCTTCCGCCATTACGACGCCAACAAGATCATCCTCGGCAAGCCCATGCGCGAACACCTGCGGATGGCCGCGTGCTACTGGCACACCTTCGTCTGGCCGGGCGCCGACATGTTCGGCGTCGGCACCTTCAAGCGGCCATGGGTCAAACCGGGAGACGCCATGGAACTGGCGCGGTTGAAGGCCGATGCGGCGTTCGAATTCTTCTCCAAGCTGGGCATCGACTACTACAGCTTCCACGACACCGATGTCGCCCCCGAAGGCGCGAGCCTCAAGGAGTACAGCCATAACTTCGCGCAGATGGTCGACGAACTGGAGCGCCATCAGGAACAGAGCGGCATTCAGCTGCTGTGGGGCACCGCCAACTGCTTCAGCAACCCGCGCTTCGCTGCCGGCGCGGCGAGTAATCCGGACCCGGAAGTGTTCGCCTTCGCCGCCGCCCAAGTGTGCAGCGCGATGAACGCGACCCAACGGCTCAGGGGCTCGAACTACGTGCTGTGGGGTGGCCGCGAGGGGTACGAAACGCTGCTCAACACCGACCTTGCGCGCGAACGCGAGCAACTGGGCCGCTTCATGCGCATGGTGGTCGAGCACAAACACAAGATCGGTTTTACCGGCGACCTGCTGATCGAGCCCAAGCCCCAGGAGCCAACCAAGCACCAATACGATTACGACACGGCCACGGTGTTCGGCTTTCTGCATCAGTTCGGTCTGGAGAAGGAGATCAAGGTCAATATCGAGGCCAACCACGCCACCCTCGCCGGCCACAGTTTTCACCATGAAATTGCCACGGCAGCGTCCCTCGGCATCTTCGGCAGCATCGACGCCAACCGTGGCGATCCGCAGAACGGCTGGGACACCGACCAGTTTCCCAACAGCGTCGAAGAGCTGACCCTGGCCACCTACGAGATCCTCAAGGCGGGCGGTTTCAAGAACGGCGGCTACAACTTCGATTCCAAAGTGCGCCGGCAGAGCCTGGACGAAATCGACCTGTTCTACGGCCACGTCGCGGCCATGGACGTGCTCGCGCTGTAGCTGGAACGGGCTGCTGCGATGATTCAGGACGATAAGCTGCAAGCGTTCAAGGACCAGCGCTACGCCGGCTGGGACCAACCGTTCGGGCGCGCCGTATTGCCGGGGGATTTCAGCCTGGATTCCCTGGCGCAGCACGCGCTGGACAACGAACTCAACCCGCAAGCCGTGAGTGGTCGGCAAGAAATGCTCGAGGGCGTGGTGAACCGGTTTATTTATCCGTGACAGGTGATGATCGCAAAGCTTCCCGGCTAAAGCCGGTCCTACTAACGTCCGCCGGTCCTACTGCACATTGAGGCCGGTTACATTCTCACGACAATTCCCCGCTCGCGGCGCGCGGCCAGTCTCGACAGTTCCACCGGTACACGCTCGGACAGTGTCTCTAAACAAAAATAACAGGACGCAACCCCATGAAGAGTTTCAAGACCACCCTGCTCGCCAGTGCCCTGGCCCTGCTCAGCCTGCCTGTCATGGCCGATTCTGCCCATCCGAAAATCGGCTTTTCCATCGACGACCTGCGCCTGGAACGCTGGTCCCGAGACCGCGACTACTTCGTCGCGGCGGCAGAAAAAATGGACGCCAAGGTGTACGTGCAGTCCGCTGACGCCAACGAGCAGAAGCAGATCTCCCAGATCGAAAACCTGATCTCCCGTGGCGTCGATGTCATCGTCATCGTGCCGTTCAACGCCACCGTGCTGACCAACGCCGTCGCCGAAGCCAAGAAGGCCGGCATCAAAGTGGTGTCCTACGACCGGCTGATCCTCAACGCCGACATCGACGCCTACATCTCCTTCGATAACGAAAAAGTCGGCGAAATGCAGGCGGCCGGCGTGCTCAAGGCGGCCCCGAAAGGCAATTACTTCCTGCTCGGCGGCGCCCCCACCGACAACAACGCCAAGGTCCTGCGCGAAGGCCAGATGAAAGTGCTGCAGCCGGCCATCGACAAGGGCGACATCAAGATTGTCGGCCAGCAATGGGTCAAGGAGTGGAACCCGACCGAAGCCCTGAGCATCGTCGAAAACGCCCTGACCAAGAACAGCAACAAGATCGACGGCATCGTCGCTTCCAACGACGCCACCGCCGGCGGCGCGATTCAGGCCCTCGCCGCGCAGAAGCTGGCCGGCAAGGTACCGATCTCCGGGCAAGACGCCGACCTGGCTGCGGTCAAGCGCGTGATCGACGGCACGCAAACCATGACCGTCTACAAACCGCTGAAACTGATCGCCTCGGAAGCCGCGAAACTGTCAGTGCAACTGGCGCGCAACGAAAAGCCACAGTTCAGCTCGCAGTACGACAACGGCGCGAAGAAGGTCGACACCATCCTCCTGACCCCGACGCCGCTGACCAAAGACAACATCGATCTGCTGGAGAAGGACGGGTTCTACACCAAGGATCAGATCGCGGGTAAGTAAGGCATCAAGCTGAACAGGCCTGATTCGCCGCATTAATGCCAAACCCTGTGGGACCGACGTGATTCGGTGCCGCAGGGTTTTGCGCAAACGGCACTGCCGCACCCGTCTTCTGCTTCTGCGTGAGATCCTGAAATGTCCGATTACCTGCTGCAAATGAACGGCATCGTCAAATCCTTCGGCGGCGTCAAGGCACTCAACGGCATCGACATCAAGGTGCGGGCCGGCGAATGCGTGGGCCTGTGCGGTGAGAACGGCGCCGGCAAATCGACGCTGATGAAAGTCCTCTCGGCGGTCTACCCCCACGGCACCTGGGAGGGTGAAATCCTCTGGGACGGCCAGCCGTTGAAGGCGCAATCCATCAGCGAAACCGAGGCCGCCGGGATCGTCATCATTCACCAGGAACTCACCCTCGTCCCCGACCTGTCGGTGGCGGAAAACATCTTCATGGGCCACGAACTGACCCTGCCGGGCGGGCGCATGAATTACCCGGCGATGATCTACCGCGCCGAAGCCTTGATGCGCGAACTGAAAGTGCCGGACATGAACGTTGCGCTGCCGGTCTCGCAATACGGCGGCGGCTATCAGCAACTGGTTGAGATCGCCAAGGCGTTGAACAAACAGGCGCGCCTGCTGATCCTCGACGAACCCTCTTCTGCCCTGACCCGCTCGGAAATCGAGGTCCTGCTCGACATCATCCGCGAGCTCAAAGCCAAGGGGGTCGCCTGCGTCTACATCTCCCACAAGCTCGATGAAGTCGCCGCCGTCTGCGACACCATCTCAGTAATCCGCGACGGCAAGCACATCGCGACCACGGCCATGGCTGACATGGACATCCCGAAGATCATCACGCAGATGGTCGGCCGCGAGATGAGCAACCTCTACCCCACCGAACCCCACACCGTCGGCGACGTGATTTTCGAGGCGCGCCACGTCACCTGCTACGACGTCGACAACCCGAAGCGCAAGCGCGTGGACGACATTTCGTTCGTGCTCAGGCGCGGGGAAATCCTTGGCATCGCCGGGCTGGTCGGGGCCGGCCGCACCGAACTGGTCTCGGCGCTGTTCGGCGCCTATCCAGGCCGGTACACCGGCGAAGTGTGGCTGGACGGCAAGCTCATCGACACGCGCACGCCGCTCAAATCAATCCGCGCGGGCCTGTGCATGGTTCCCGAGGACCGCAAGCGTCAGGGCATCATTCCGGACCTGGGCGTGGGCCAGAACATCACCCTCGCCGTGCTCGACAGCTTCGCCCACCTGACGCGCATCGACGCCGAAGCCGAGCTGGGCAGCATCGACAAAGAAATCGCGCGCATGCACCTGAAGACCGCGAGCCCGTTCCTGCCGATCACCAGCCTGTCCGGCGGCAATCAGCAAAAAGCCGTGCTGGCGAAGATGCTGCTGACTCAGCCGCGAGTTTTGATTCTCGACGAGCCCACCCGCGGCGTGGACGTTGGCGCCAAATACGAGATCTACAAACTGATGGGCGCGCTGGCGGCCAGCGGCGTGTCGATCATCATGGTGTCGTCGGAACTGGCCGAAGTGCTCGGCGTCTCCGACCGAGTGCTGGTGATCGGCGATGGCCAGTTGCGCGGGGACTTCGTCAATCAGGGCCTGACCCAGGAACAGGTGCTCGCGGCGGCACTCAGCGAGTCCGGCGACACTGCGCACAACAAAAACAATAACGACCGGCCAGGTGCTGTGGGAGACGCGCGTCAATGAATCAGCTCAAGCAACTGTTCACCCGCTACAAAATGCTCGCACTGGTGATCGCCATCGCGGTCATCTGGCTGTTCTTCAGCTGGGAAACCGATGGGGGCTTTCTGACGCCGCGTAACCTGTCCAACCTGCTGCGGCAGATGTCGATCACCGGGATTCTGGCCTGCGGCATGGTGCTGGTGATCATCAGCGGCGAGATCGATCTGTCGGTGGGTTCGCTGCTCGGCTTGCTCGGCGGCGTGGCGGCGATTCTCGACGTGGTCTACCACGTGCCGCTGCCGCTGAATCTGTGCATCGTCGCCGGCTGCGGGCTGTTGATCGGTCTCGCCAACGGCTGCATGACTGCGTACCTGCGCATCCCGTCGTTCATCGTCGGCCTGGGCGGCATGCTGGCGTTTCGCGGCATTCTGCTGGGGATCACCGGCGGCACCACCATCGCCCCGGTGTCGCCGGAGCTGGTTTACATCGGTCAGGGTTACCTGCCGCCGCTGGTGGGGATCGTGCTCGGCGTGCTGCTCTTCGCGCTGACACTGTTCCTGACCTGGCGTCAGCGCAGCAACCGCGCGCTGCATGGGCTGGCCGCGCATTCGCTGGCCCGGGATGGGGTGCGCGTGGCGGCGATTGGCGCTGTCCTTGCCGGCTTCGTCTACACGCTGAACAGCTATGACGGGATTCCGGTGCCGGTCCTGCTGCTGTTGGTCCTGCTCGGGGTGTTCAGCTACATCACCACCCAGACCGTTTTCGGCCGACGCATTTATTCGGTAGGCAGCAACATGGAGGCCACGCGCCTGTCCGGCATCAACGTGCAGGCGGTGAAGTTGTGGATCTTCGGCATCATGGGCGTCATGTGCGCGCTCGCCGGCCTGGTCAACACCGCCCGCCTGGCCGCCGGTTCGCCGTCCGCGGGCAACATGGGCGAACTCGACGCCATCGCCGCCTGCTTCATCGGCGGCACCTCCATGCGCGGCGGTTCGGGCACCGTCTACGGCGCACTGCTGGGCGCCCTCGTCATCACCAGCCTCGACAACGGCATGTCCATGCTTGATGTCGACAGCTACTGGCAGATGATCGTCAAGGGCAGCATTCTGGTGCTGGCGGTGTGGGTGGATGTGAGTACACGGGCTGGACGGCGGTGAGTGCTTAACCACACTGACTTTCATCACACTCGAGTCAGTAGGAGCCGGCTTGCTGGCGAAGGCGGTGGGTCAGAGATGAATATGTGAGTTTACAAAACGGGTTCGCCAGCAAGCCGGCTCCTACGGAGTCCGTGGTGTGTCAATCAACCGGGCAGTGAGCGATCGGACGCCATCGGGGATCCGTAATCCGCTCACCGCCCCTCCAGCAACTCCCCCGCCCGATCCAGCAACCCCAGCGGATCGTCCGTCTTGTGAATGTCTACCGAGAGCATCTGCCTGAACTTGCGCGCGCCGGGGAAGCCGGTGCCCAGGCCCAGCACGTGGCGGGTGATGTGGTGCATCGAGCCACCGTCGCGAAGGTGCGCTTCGACATAAGGGCGCATCAGCGTCAGGGCTTCAGCGCGAGTGATCTGCGGGGCGTCGCTCCCGAACAGTTCGCGGTCCACGCCTGCCAGCAGGTACGGGTTGTGATACGCCTCACGACCGAGCATCACGCCGTCAAAGGTGTTCAGGTGCTCCTGGCACTGCTCCAGGGTCTTGATGCCGCCGTTGAGGATGATTTCCAGCTCGGGAAAATCCTGCTTCAACTGCGCGGCGATGTCATAGCGCAGCGGCGGGATGTCACGGTTTTCCTTAGGCGACAGGCCTTCAAGAATGGCGATACGTGCATGCACAGTGAAACTGCTGCAGCCGGCGTCGCGCACGGTGCCGACAAACTCACACAGTTGCTCGTAGCTGTCGCGGCCGTTGATGCCGATGCGGTGCTTGACCGTCACCGGAATCGTCACGGCGTCGCGCATGGCTTTGACGCAATCGGCCACCAGCTGCGGATGCCCCATCAACACCGCGCCGATCATGTTGTTCTGCACGCGATCGCTCGGGCAACCAACGTTGAGGTTGACCTCGTCAAAGCCCGCCGCCTGCGCCAGACGCGCACTGGCCGCGAGATCGGCCGGGTTGCTGCCGCCAAGCTGCAACGCGAGCGGATGCTCCGTTTCGTCGTGGCGTAAAAAGCGCTCGGTGTCGCCGTGGAGCAACGCGCCGGTGGTGACCATCTCGGTGTAAAGCAGCGCATTTTTCGACAGCAGACGCAGGAAGAAACGGCAGTGACGATCCGTCCAGTCCATCATTGGCGCCACGGAGAAGCGGCGAGAAAGCACAGACCATTCAGGACGGGCAGTTTGCGCAATACGAGGTTGCATTTTTTGAAGGCCTATCATTAGCAAATCTTGAAGTTTCAGCGATTTTCAGCGCACATGAACGACGTGTCAGGCTTAGGAAAAGCTGCCAAAAGCGAAATTGATGACTATCACATCACATAAAGGCAGGAGTGACTCAGTCAGCGACACGGTTCGGACATCAATCGACCAGCATGGTCGAACAGTTTAACTGACCCAAGCGCGTCGTAGAGCTCCGTCTTAGCCATTCATGGCCAAAGCCCGCTAGAAATTCGCCGGAGCTTTACAGGTCTGGGCTGGAATCTGCCCGAAGATTCGGTACGGGCCAGCGCTGATCGCTTCAATATAAGACTGCGAGCCTATCATCTTGACCTCTGTGAACTGGCTTAGATCACGGCGTACAGCCGCGGCACATTTGCTTTATGTATTTATGCCGCGACTAGACACCATACTCACCACCTCGATCTCAGCAATCGTATTAAATCGAAGTCGTTGGTGACTGCAGCACCACATTCAATCAGGGAAAAGATTGTGACAAAATTATTAAATAGCCGTGGAAATTCGTCCGAAAAGTGCAGTTGGAATCTGGTGAGACCGCGGGAGTTAGGCATGTCGCCAGATATTCACTCGCTTGAACGGCTAGCGCAGAAAAACAATGGATAGCTTTGCTGTAGACGGGCAACGCACAAAAGTGATATGAATCTACGAAAAATCCATCTGCAAATAAGGATATTGTCAAAAATGCATAAAACCAGTGATGTATTCGGCGTCAGAAGCTTACTCATCGAGTCGTACATTGAACGACCAACAGTTGACGAACTATTTAGCGCAGCGCTAAAAGACAAAAACCAAGTTATCGTCTATGGTTCCTCCAAGCAAGGTAAAACCTCACTAACTCTTAAGCATCTAGATCCATCACAGTACGTTAAAGTTGAGTGCTCGCCGCAAACTCGAACAATTGATATCTACCGATCAATACTCAGACAATCAAATATCACCTATTTTGAGAGCAACACATAGGGTATAAGCTTCGAAATTTCTTCAAATCTCAACGCCGGTGTTAAAGTTAAGGTTCCATTTGTAGGCGAGGCTTCATTAGGCGCTTCGGACGCAGATAAAAAAACTCAGAGCGACACATCCAAAGAGCTCTATATTGAATACAACCTTGAGCTAGCACAGGATGTTTCAGAATTACTAAAAAAGAAGGAAATCAACAAATTTATCGTCCTTGAAAATTTTCATTACTTATCCCTAGAGGTTCAAGAAAGCTTGGCTTACGACCTCAGAGTTTTTCAGGATCTCGGAGTGATATTTATTGTTCTAGGCATATGGCGAGAAGCTAACAGACTGGTCCAGTTTAATGGGGATCTGCTTGACCGCGTTACCGAGGTGCCAGTTGAGCCTTGGACAGACGGGGACTTTATCAAAGTTATTGAAAAAGGCTCGGCACTTTTAAAGGTAAATTTTTCAAACGTGATGAAAGATTTGATCAATTCTACTTTTGACAGCGTAGGGGTACTCCAAGAGCTTTGCAAGCAATGCTGTATCGCGGCGGGAGTTAACGAAACTGCAACGAAAGAGGTTTTCATCACACAAGACCATCTTTCCACCGCACTTGAAATAAAATCAGGTGAATATGGAGGTCGGCATATCAGAAACTTTGAATCATTTGTAGATATCACTAGAAAAACAAGCAATCAAAGTGGAAAGCCCTCTCTTGCTTTTCCTTACTATTTCATTAACTTATTGCTGACGACTGATCTTACCAACATCGAAAATGGATTATCTCGGTCATCCCTATTAATAGGAATTAGGAAGATCCATCACAGACCCGATGATGTAAGATCTGGGGATCTAGGGGCATTTCTCCATAACATTACGCAGCATCAAATAAATAAACGCATCCAACCCCCGTTTGTTGATTACGACCGAGGTAGCAAACTCCTAAAAATAATTGACTCTTCACTGTATTTCTTTTTGAGACATTGCGATAGAGAGGGGATTTTGGCAGACATTCCACACCCGGTGACGGATAATTCTGACGACCTCCTTAGCGACCTTGACGATGATGAAGCTGAGCAGTCGCCTTCAGGTAAGTGATCGCACGATAAAACTGGTGGTGACGGTTGACGCCCAGCGCAGCGGCTCGACGGCGGTGATCCGCCCGCACCTGGAAAACCCTGCGCCTCTGACGCTGCAATACCGAATGACCGTCAGGCAGATCAGCGCCCAAGGCACCTCGACCATCAACCAGCAGGGCGACCTGCAGAACGGCGTACCGGCTAACAGCGTGAGCCTTAACCTGCGGGCCGAGGCGACGTGTCAGGTTCATCTGGACGTCTTCGACCAGAGCACACTGATCAAAGCGCTGGACAGCGACTGCGGCGAGACGACGGCTCGCTGATTCAGACGGCGGCGGGTTTAGAAGGATTAGCCGCTCAGCCCCCTCCCTGCCCGGACCAGCCCCTGACCGTCATCGGATAAGATGCCAGCCCGCGGGAACATCCCGGGCAGTCCGGGCTCCAACCAATCTGGATCGAGTATCCGCCCTCCTCGGGAACCGACAGACCATGACCCCGCGCCGCCCTTTGAAAAAACTTGCATCGCCCGGATCATGGCTGAAGCGCAGGCACGCCGTTTGCGCAAATGCAGGCGTCTAAACCCGCCTGTCTGTCGCGGTTTACGCCCTTGAGTGACCGGCGGTGCTCGGGTAATGTCAGTACACCCACAGGACAGAGCACGCTCATGACTTCCAAGCTGGAACAACTCAAGCAATTCACCACCGTCGTGGCCGACACCGGCGATTTCGCTGCCATCGAAAAACTGAAACCCGTCGACGCCACCACCAACCCTTCCCTCTTGCTCAAGGCCGCTTCCAGCGACAGCAACGCTGACCGCCTGAAAGAAGCGTTCACCGGCAGCAAGGGCGACATCAACGTCGCCAGCGACCGTTTCGCCGTCGCCATCGGCCGTGAGATTCTGAAAGTCGTCCCGGGCCGCGTCTCCACCGAAGTGGACGCGCGCCTGTCGTTCGACACCCAGGCCTGCATCGAGCGCGCCGACCGCATCGTCGGTCTGTACGAAGATTTCGGCATTGGCCGCGACCGCATCCTGATCAAACTGGCGTCGACCTGGGAAGGCATCAAGGCCGCTGAAGTGCTGGAAAAGAAAGGCATCCAGTGCAACCTGACCCTGCTGTTCTCCTTCGCTCAGGCCCAGGCCTGTGCCGATGCCGGTGTGTTCCTGATTTCGCCATTCGTGGGCCGCATCTACGACTGGTACAAGAAAGCCGAAGGCAAAGACTACGTCGGTGCAGAAGATCCGGGCGTGCAGTCGGTGACCCGCATCTACAACTACTACAAGGCCAACGACTACAAGACCGTGGTCATGGGCGCCAGCTTCCGTAACCTCAGCCAGATCGAAGAACTGGCCGGCTGCGACCGTCTGACCATCAGCCCTGACCTGCTGCAGAAGCTGGCGGAAGACAACGGCACGCTGGAGCAGAAACTCAAGCCGGGCAATGGTGGCGAGCCGCGCGTGACCCTCAACGAAAGCCAGTTCCGCTGGGCTTCCAACGAAGACGCCATGGCCACCGAGAAGCTGGCCGAAGGAATTCGTCAGTTCGCCCGTGACCAGGTGGCACTGGAAAAGATGCTGTCGGCCAAAGCCTAAAGCGTCAGGCATGTAAAAAGGGCGGCACCCTCACAGGTGCCGCCCTTTTTTATTGCCTCGGTTCAGCACCGAAACGCGTTACTGGCATTGCTATTGGTGTTCAAGTGCGTTGACCAGATCACGGAAGGCCTCGCGGTTCGAATCGTTCAAGCCCATCAGAATCTTGTGGGCCTCAAGCACCTTGGCCTTGACCACGTCTTCGCACTGATCCTGGGTCGGCAGATCGCTCAGGGCCTCAAGACGTGGAATCGGCCGACCAACGATGTTGAACACCTGATCGAAGCCCATGGACTGCAACAGGCGCGTGATGTCTTCGTGGGTGGTGACGACCGTCGGCAACAACCCGGCCTTCTGGCGCGAGAGGATCGACAGCTTGGCCAGCAGACCCAGGGTCGTGCTGTCGATGCTGCGGGTTTCGGTCAGATCGATGACCACCGTCGAGAAGTTCATCGAGGTGAAGATCCGTTCAATTGTCGCATCCAACGCCGAGCACAGTGTCAGACGCACTTCACCCACAAACTTGAGGACGAATGTGCCGTCTTGCTCGGCGAACTGGATTCTACCGGTACTCATTAAAGGTTCCTGCTCAACACTAACAAGGCGATATCATCCGGCATCTCCCCTAGCGTGGCCAATCCAAACGTCTGGCGCAGACCATCCAGGCTGCCCCCCGCCGCCTTGACCAGTTCGGGCAAGTTGGCTTCTTTCTCTTTGAGTGTATCACCTGGCAGAAGGTCCAGAATGCCGTCGGACAGCAGCGTCAGACTAAAGGACTCAGGCAGATCGATGACGTGGTCCGTGTAAGTCGCTTCGTTGAACAGCCCGACGGGCAGACCACGACCTTCAAGGTAATGCGTGTCACCGGGTGTGTAGAACACCGGAAGCGGCAAATGGCCGCCGACGCTGTAGGTCAACTGCCCGGTGTCCTCGTCGATCACGCCGCCCACCATCGTCACGTGCTTGCCCAGCTTGCAGCTGATCAGCCCGCGGTTGATGTGGCCCAGCACGTCGGACGGCTTGAACTCCGGCAGACTGCCGCCGCGCTTTGATTCGAACAGCAGGCGCGTGGTCATGAACTTCAATAGCACGGTGATGAACGCAGACGACGCACCATGGCCGGACACGTCCGCCAGGTAGAACGCAACACGGCGCTCATCGACCCGGAAATAATCAACGAAATCGCCCGACAGGTACAGCGACGGAATGATCTCATGTTCGAATTCGAACGCGTCGATGGCCCAGGGGCTGGTAGGCAGCATGTTCATCTGCACCTGACGGCCCGCGTCCTGGTCTTCCTGCAGCAAGTGCAGGCTGGCCTCAAGCTCGCGGTTGGCGGTCTCCAGCTTCTGTCGGTATTCCTGGTTCTCGTGGAGCAGGCGCGCTCGATCCAGCGCACGTCGAACCGAGTGCTCCAGCACGGCGAGGTCTTCGAGGGGTTTGATCAGGTAATCGGCGGCGCCAAGGCGCAACGCTTCGACGGCATCGCTCATGACGCCTGCGCCAGACACCACGATGACCGGCGTTTCCGGCGCAAGGCTGGTGACCTGACGAATCAGCTCGAGACCGCCCACCTGCGGCATGCGCAGATCGCAGATCAGCAGATCGGGCTTTTCCTGCTCGAAAGTCTGTAGACCCTGCAGGCCATTACCGGCTTGCAGAACGCTGAACCCACTGTCTTCCAAATAGGCCGCGAGACTCGCGCGCACTACTTCGTCGTCATCGATGATCAGCAGCGTGGCACTGGTTTTTTGCATGTGGGCAAACGGCGCCAGATTAGGTTGGCGTAGGCGGCTGGTTGCAGTCAGCCCGCGTACTGGATTCGCTTCTAGCCTCTCTGGCTCAGGTAGCGGACTTTTGGTCAAACGCTTCACATGACAGAGCTGCCCTTCAAGGCGCAGACGGTACTCCCATCCGCCTGGCGTTTCAAGCGGGCCCCGCTGCCGAGCGGTGTCTTTACATCGCAAATCGCCCGGAGTTATAAGAACCGTTAAATCAGCAATCAAAACAAAGGATGTGCCATGGGCCAGCTCGATCGCGATTACGAAGAAAAACGGGATTACATTCGCATGCGGGTCGATGCGGACATCAGCCTGATCTACGCCGGCCAGATTATCCCGGCGGTCTGCGTGGATTTATCCAGCTCAGGCATGCAGATACAGGCGCCCCGCTCGTTCCAGGTGGGCGACAAGATCAGCGTGAGCATCGATTCCGAGCACGCCGCGCTCAAGGGCCTGGAGGCCGATACCGAGGTGGTCTGGATTGCCGACATCGACGGCGGTGAGCAGAAACTGGGCCTGACCATCCTGGCGATGAAGTGACGGCAGCCCGGAACTCCGTCACATTTTCGAAAACTGGCGAAAATAAAAAGGCGACCCTCGGGTCGCCTTTTTAGCATCGTGTTCCAGACCGGCTGGATCAGAAGTCGTCGACGACCTTGCCGTCTTTGACTTTGAACTCGCGGTTTTGCAGGTAAGCGTTGCGGATGAAGATGTACTTGTCGCCGTTGATCAGCTTTTCAGCCGACAGCAGGCTGGCGCGAGTATCGACAACGCTCACGCCCAGCGCAGTGTTGCGCGTCGGCACGTGATCGATGTAGCGCCAAGGCTGGGTGTAGGTGTCCGGGTATTTGGCGAACGCGTCACGCACGGTGCTTGGACCGAGAAGTGGCACCATTACGAACGGACCGCTGGCCACGCCCCAGTGGCCGAGGGTCTGGCCGAAGTCTTCGTCGTTGCGCTGCAGGCCCATCTTGGTGCCGACGTCGAAGAAGCCGAGAAGGCCGAAAGTGGTGTTGAAGATCAGGCGAGCGGTGTCGACGCCGGCTGCCTCAGGCTTGGCCTGGAGCACGTCGTTGGCAAAGTTGGTCACTTCGCCGACGTTCTTGAACATGTTGTGGATACCGTCTTCGAGGAACTGCGGCGTGATGAACTCATAGCCCTGGGCGATGGGTTTCAGCGCGTAGGTGTCGACGGTGTCGTTGAAACGGAAAATCGCACGGTTGACGCCTTCCCACGGATCTTCGTCCGCCGCGTTTGCAGCCATCGGCGCCACGGCCAGACTGGCCCACACGCACGTTCGAACCAGACGATTGATAAAGCCAGCACCGTTCTCGGGCATAGCTGAGACTCCCAGTCAAAGTAATGAAGCGGGCGCTACGCCCCAAACCAAAGGCAGGAGTATAAAGCCTTCTGTGACTATTTACGTCGCTGAAATGGTCGGTGTTTTGTAGGGCAATAAACATCTGGAGCCGCTGTCATCGTTCAGTCATCGATTTGTCATGGCAATCCCTTAGCGTCAACGGCTTTGAGAGGGAATGCCATGCTCGCCCCGGTTGCCGTCGCTGCTCCGTCGTTCACCGCTGTATTGTTCGGATTGAGCGGATGCCTCGTCGACTTCGGCGCCCAGACGCGCACGCTTCTTGCCAGCGATGGCAAGTCCCTCGTCTCCCAGGACGCCCAACCCTTTTCAGCACTGGCTCCCGGTGCGATCAATGCGCTGAAGCATCTCAAGCAGCACGGCATTCCCTGCGCCTGGATCGATGAATACCCCTCCTCGATCACCGATCAGCTGGCTGCGCCCCTCAGCTCGTTGATTCTTCCCACTCCCGCGCCGACCAACCGCTGGCCAGCGCCTGATGCGTGCTGGCAGGCGCTGATGACCCTCGGCGTCAAGCAACTGGACGGCTGCGTGCTGGTCAGCGGCGATCCGCGCCTGCTCATGGCCGGGATAAACGCAGGGCTATGGACGGTCGGGCTGGCGTCATGCGGGCCGCTGTGCGGTTTGTCGCCTGAGCAATGGGAGGCGTTGAGCGACCTGGACCGCGAACGCCGTCGCGGCCGCGCCACCCTTGAGCTGTATGCCGCCGGCGCGCATTCGGTCATCGATCACTTGGGCGAATTGGAGTCGTGTCTGGCGGATATCACGCTACGCCGGCAGAAGTCGGAAAAGCCTTGATCTGACTGGCGTCATGCACAGCGGGCTGGAGTGGATTAGTCTAAGGCAGTAAAGGACCTTTGCCTGCGCATTGCGGTCCATCGTGAGACTAATCAGATTAAGGAACACCTCATGTCCGTCAGCGACTTGCAACTACAACTCAACACTTTGCGCGAGCAGCTTGAGCAAAATCCGCAGCTGACTTTGGAAGAGCGCGGGAATCTGACCGAGGTTATGGAGCAGATCCAGGCGCAGATCGAACTCGAGACAGTGTCCCAGGACCCGAGCATTGCCGATGGCGTCAACCTCGCGGTCGAGCGGTTTGAAGTCGATCACCCCACCATCGCCACCACATTGCGCAATGTTTTGGTGTCGCTGGGCAGCATGGGGATCTGATTCAGGCACCCGCGGGCTCACCTCGTTGAAACAGACCGGCTCCATTCTGTAGGAGCCGGCTTGCTGGCGAATGCGGTGGGGCAGTCACCCTCGCATCGGCTGAGCATTCGGGACGCCAGCAAGCCGGCTCCTACGAATGGGGGCAGCAATGCCTCACTGCCGCGCGAGACGCCCGTTCTCCAGCGTCAGTGTTTCCGTGCTGCGGTACGGATTGATGTCCAGCCCGCCGCGGCGCACGTAACGCGCATACACCGTCAGTTTCTCCGGCTTCAGCAAGCGCTGCAGGTCCATGAAGATGCGCTCCACGCACTGTTCGTGGAAATCCGAATGCTGGCGGAAGCTGACGATGTACGCCAGAAAACTTGCGTGATCGAGCGCCGCGCCACGGTACTCGACCGCGACGCTGCCCCAGTCCGGCTGGCTCGTCACCGGGCAGTTGGATTTGAGCAGATGGCTGTGCAGCTGATCATCCACCACCCGCGACTCATCGCAGCGCAGCAGTTCGGGTTGAGGGCGGTCGTAGCTTGAAATGCTGACGTCGAGGTCATCGACACACACACCCGGCACCGCGACGATACCCTCAGCCTCGATGTCCTTCAAACTGCGAACGCGGACCCCCACCGGCTTGCCTGCGGCGGCCGACAGGTCTTTCTCCAGCGTGGCGATCAGCTCGGCTTCGGACGCAAACGCGGTCTGATTGAGCGAGTTCAGGTAGAGCTTGAACGACTTGGATTCGATGATATTGGCCGAGTCCGCCGCAATGCTGAACTCACCGATGGCTACCACCGGTTTGCCCGACGGCAGCAGCCAGGACAACTCGTAGCAATTCCAGAAATCCACACCCTGATAAGGCAGGGTCTCGGCGGTCAGTCCCAGTTCCGCCCACTTGGCAGCGCGCGGAATCGGGAACAGCAGAGACGGGGTGTACGTAGCGATGTATTCGCTGGACTTGCCCAGCGGCGAGTGTTCGGCTGCGGGATGCATGGCGGGACCTGAACCTGAGAAAAGCGGCTGTTAAAAACCAAGGCCGCGCAGTTTATCGGGTTCGGGCCGGGTTTTCAGCGTTTACTGAATGATCGCAACCTTGCCGACCATACCCGCCTGATAATGCCCGGGAATATTGCACGCGAACTCCAGGCCTGTGGCGTCGGTGAAGGTCCAGGTCAGTTCGGCGGTCTTGCCCGGCTCCACCAGCACGCTGTTGGGATCGTCATGTTTCATGCCCGCGGCGCCCTGCTCCGGGCCTTGCTCCCCGCCGTGGGCCATCCCGTGATCCATGCCGGCCATGTCGTGCTTCATGCCGGTCGGGGTGAGCATGCCGCTGGCCGTCATTTTCAGCATTTCCTGCTGGTGCGCCGCATGCATCGCCGCATCCCCGAGGTTGAACTCATGCAGCAGCCGGCCCTTGTTGACCAGCATGAACCGCACGGTCTCGCCCTTTTTCAAGTCCAGCGATTTTGGCTCGAAGTAGATATCGCCCAGCGTCACTTCAACCGTGCGCGTTGCCTGGGCGGCATCGGCCGGGTGACCGAACGCGAAATGCTCGCCGGGTGACGCCTGCGCCGAGAGGCTTGCACCCAGCAGCAGGGCGATAGCGAAATGACGGGGCAACATCGGCATCTCCTACTCGTAGCGCAAGGCGTGGGCCGGCTGGATCTGCGCGGCGCGGTAGGCCGGATAGATCGTCGCCAGAAAGCTGAGGATAAACCCGGCACTGCAGATGAGCGCCACATCGCTGCCTTCGAGCTTCGACGGAAGATTGCTGATGAAGTACACGTCCGACGTGAAGATGTGCTGACCTGTCACGCGCTCGACCCAGCCGACGATCTGACTGACGTTGATCGCCGCGATCACGCCCAGCACGCCGCCGACCACGGTGCCGACGATGCCGATGACGGTGCCCTGCACCATGAAGATGGCCATGATCTGGCCAGGAGTAGCGCCGATGGTGCGCAGGATCGCGATGTCGGCGCCCTTGTCGTTCACCACCATGATCAGCGTGGCGATGATGTTGAACGCCGCCACAGCGACGATCATCAGCAGCAACAGGCCGATCATGGTCTTTTCCATTTTCATGGCACTGAACAGGCTGCCCTGGGTGTGGGTCCAGTCATCCGCCTTGTAGTCCGCACCGAGGCCGGCGGCAATGGCCGTCGAGACCTGCGGCGCAGCGTACAGATCCGTCAACGCCAGGCGCACGCCCTGCACCTGATTGGGCTGCCAGCGCTGAATCACGGCGGCATCGGCAACGTTCACCAACGCCATCGAACCGTCCAGCTCTGCGCCCACCTTGAACACGCCCACCACCGTCAAGCGCTGCAGGCGCGGGGTAATGCCGCCCGGGGCGCTGCTGATCTCCGGAACGATCAGCGTCAGTTTGTCGCCGACGTTCAGACGAAAGCGCCGGGCCGTGATTTCGCCGATCACCACACCAAACTCGCCCGCTTTCAAGTCCTGCAGCCGGCCCTGCACGATGTGCTGGGTGACGATGGAGACTTTGGATTCCAGTGCCGGGTCGACGCCGTTGATCTGAATCGGCTGCATCGAGCCCTTGTAGGACAGCATGCCGTCCATTTCAGTGAACGGCACGGCGGCCGTCACCTGCGGATCCTTGAGCGACGCTTTGGCAGCCGGCTGCCAGTCGTCCAGCGGCTTCACGCCGGAGATGACTGCATGGGGGACCATGCCGAGGATCCGCGAACTCATTTCCTGCTGGAAACCGTTCATCACGGAAAGCACCACGATCATCGCCAGCACGCCCAGCGCCAGCCCGATCATCGAGGTCATGGAAATGAACGAGATGAAGTGGTTGCGACGCTTGGCCCGCGTGTAGCGCGTACCGATAAAGATGGATAACGGTCTGAACATTCGTGGAGCACCGTAACTAAGCAGCTAAAAGTAAAAAGCCGATGCCCGAGAGACACCGGTTGTGCGGGTCACGCTTCGACCAGACGGCCTTCTTCGAGACGCCACACGCGATCCATCTGCCGGGCCAGCGCCATGTCGTGGGTCACCACCAGAAACGCGGTGCGCGACGACGTGCTGAGTTCCAGCATCAGGTCTTGAATCCCTTGTGCGGTGTGGGAATCGAGGTTGCCGGTGGGCTCGTCGAGCATGACCAGACCCGGCTGGTTGACCAGCGCGCGGGCAATCGCCACCCGTTGACGTTCGCCACCCGACAATTCCGATGGCTTGTGCGCCATCCGATGCTTGAGCCCTACCCGCTCCAGCAGCGCGGTTGCGCGCTGACGCGCTTCCGGAATCGGCGTCTTGCCGATCAGCAGCGGCATGCAGACGTTTTCCAGCGCAGTGAATTCGGCCAGCAAGTGGTGGAACTGATACACGAAGCCAAGGGCACGATTGCGCAGCAGGCCGCGGGCCTTCTCGTTCAGCGCCGAAAGCTCTTCGCCCGCCAGCCAGACACTGCCTTCGGTGGGCGTGTCGAGGCCGCCGAGCAGGTTGAGCAAGGTACTTTTGCCCGACCCCGAACTGCCGACGATCGCCACGCGTTCGCCCGGGTGCAATTCCAGTTGCAGGCCCGACAGGACGACCACGGATTCCGGACCTTCCTCGTAGGATTTGCCCAGGTTGCGGCAGCTCAGTACAGCTTTATCACTCATGCCCGACTCACTCATAACGTAGCGCCTCCGCCGGCTGGGTGCGCGCAGCACGCCAGGCTGGATACAGGGTGGCGAGGAAACTCAGGACCAGCGCCGCGCCACATACCAGCAGCACGTCCTGGGCCATCAATTGCGAAGGCAGATAGTCGATGAAGTAGACATCCGCATTGAGAAACTTGTGGCCGATCAGGCCTTCCAGCGCCGAAATCGCCGAACTGACGTTGAGCGCCGCAAGAATGCCGACCCCGGCGCCGATCAGCGTCCCGACGACACCGATCACGGTGCCCTGGACCATGAAGATCGCCATGATCTGGCCCGGGGTCGCGCCCAGCGTGCGCAGAATGGCGATGTCACCGCGCTTGTCGTTGACCACCATGACCAGCGTGGAAATGATGTTGAACGCCGCGACCGCCACGATCAGCAACAGCAGCAGGCCTATGATGGATTTCTCCATACCGATCGCCTGGTACAGGTTGCCATGGGTGCGGGTCCAGTCGCGGGAGTAATACTGGTGCTCACCGAGATTCTGGGCGATTTCGTACGCCGTGCGCGGCGCTTTGAAAAGATCGGTGAATTTCAGACGCAAGCCCTGCACCTGGTCCGGCTTCCAGCGGTGCAGACGCGCCAGATCCTGCAGGTTGGTGACGCCCAGGTAGCCGTCCAGTTCGCCGGCGCCGACATGAAAGATGCCGACCACGGTGAAACGCTTCATGCGCGGGAACATGCCGGCAGGGGTCACGGTGACTTCCGGGGACACGAAAGTGACTTTGTCGCCCATCCCGACACCGAGCTTGGTGGCGGCCTTGTCCCCGATCAACACGCCGAAGCCGCCCGCGACCAGATCGTCGAGGCTGCCCTGCTTCATGAAGCCGTCGATGATCGACACCTTGCGCTCCTGCGCCGGGTCGATGGCGTTGAGCAGGATCTTCTGCACATTGCCGTTGTTGGTCAGCAAGCCTTGCATCTGGATGAAAGGCGCAACGGCTTCGACCTGTTTGTTCTGTTTGACGCGCGCGGCCAGGGCCTGCCAGTCATTGATCGGCTCGCCGGACTCAATGGTGGCGTGGGGCACCATGCCCAGCACGCGGGTACGCATCTCGTGGTCGAAGCCGTTCATGACCGACAGCACGACGATCATCACGACTACGCCCAGGGCGAGGCCGATCATCGACGTCAGGGAAATGAAGGAGACAAAATGATTACGGCGCTTTGCACGGGTGTAGCGCGTGCCGATGAATACAAAAAGAGGTCTGAACATGTAGGGGCTTGTTCGAAGGAATGGGAACGTCCTTGTGGCGGGCCTGGGCAAGCGGCTTTACACTCGAATCACAGTTGAATCGCGCTCGAGTCGCTGAGCTATGATTCTGAGCAATCCCTCTGACAACCGCCGCTAACACGGGTTCGCCATGCCGACACTAGATGAAGAAGAACGCCGCGAATACTACCGTATCGAGGACAGCGTCGCACTGGAAATTAACCGCATCGCCGGCCCCGGCACGGGAGATGAACCTGGCCATCACGACACTTCCACGCTCTTCGATCTGCTGAGCGAATTGCACGTCGCCGAGTTCGAATCCCAGCACCTGCTGCGGCAGCTGGATGATCGCGACCGCACCACCAACAGCTTTCTTCGGGCCATGAGCAAGCGCATCGACCTGCTGGGCCAAGTGGTTGCGCACACGGCATTGGGCAAGCTGGGCGCCCCGCAGCGCGTGATCATGTCCGAAGGTGGCCTGCAATTCGAGACCCCTCAACCCTTCCCGCCCGGCACCCTGTTGTCGGTGAAAATGGTGCTGATGCCCCAGGCTTCGGGGATGATGCTGCGCGCGCGGGTGACGCAATGCCATGCGTTGACCATCGGCGATTTCGACGTCGGCACCGAGTGGATCGACCTCACCGACGCCCAGCGCCAACTGCTTGCCCGACACATTCTGCAACGACAAGCCGCGCAGCGACGCCTGGCCCGTGAGCAGACCGACCCCGACGCAAAGCCCAACTGATTCCAGCGCGACTTATTCCAGCTCTACGCCTACCAAGGAGTAATTGTGACCCTTATTTACGGCCACCGCGGCGCCAAGGGCGAAGCACCGGAAAACACCCTGACCAGCTTTCAGGAGTGCCTAAAACACGGCGTTAAACGCTGCGAACTGGATCTGCACCTGTCCCGCGACGGCGAACTGATGGTGATCCACGACCCGACACTCAAGCGCACCACGGACCGCCGGGGCAAAGTCGTCGAACACGATGCCGCCGACCTGGTGACCTACGACGCGCGCAAGGGCGGGCCGGGCTGGGTGCAGCCTTGCCCCGTTCCCCGCCTGGAAGAGCTGTTCGAGCAGTGCCCGTTCGATCACTGGCAGCTGGAAGTCAAAAGCGCGTCGCGCACCCGTGCGGCGACGACGGTGCTGGCCATTCGCGAAATGGCTCAGCGCCACGGCCTGCTGGATAAAGTGACGATCACGTCCAGCTCCCGGGAGGTGCTGCGCGCCGCGCTGGAGCTGACGCCGGACATTTCACGCGGGCTGGTGGCGGAATACGCGTGGCTCGACCCGCTGAAAGTCGCGCAGGGCTACGGCTGCGAGATACTCGCGCTGAACTGGACGCTGTGCACGCCCGAGCGCTTGAAGAAAGCCCAGAATCAGGGCCTGCATGTGTCAGTGTGGACAGTCAACGAGCCCGCGCTGATGCGCAGACTCGCCGACTTCGGCGTTGACAGCCTGATTACAGACTTTCCCGGTTTGGCCAGCGCCACCCTTGGGAAGTACTGAAATCGGTCTCCCCGGCCGGCTCAGGCCACCGGCCGGAGCCGCTCAAAAAAGCCGGTTGAGGCCGTCGTACGCCGCTACCCGATAGGCCTCGGCCATGGTCGGGTAGTTGAACGTGGTGTTGACGAAGTACTTGATGCTGTTCGCCTCACCCGGCTGGTTCATGATCGCCTGACCGATGTGCACGATCTCTGAGGCCTGGTCGCCGAAGCAGTGCACGCCGAGGATCTGCAGGGTTTCCCGGTGAAACAGGATTTTCAGCATGCCGACCGGCTCGTTGGAAATCTGCGCGCGGGCCATGCTTTTGAAAAACGCCTTGCCCACCTCGTACGGGACTTTGGCCACGGTCAGGTCGTGTTCGTTCTGACCGATGGAGCTGATCTCGGGGATGGTGTAGATCCCGGTCGGCACGTCGTTGACGAACCGCCATGCGCCGTTGTCCACCGCGCTGCCCGACGCCGAACGACCCTGGTCATACGCTGCGCTGGCCAGACTCGGCCAGCCGATCACGTCGCCTGCGCCATAAATGTTCGGCTGGCTGGTGCGGTAGGTTTCGTCGACATCGATCTGCCCGCGCCCGTTGGCCTTGATGCCGACGTTTTCCAGACCCAGCTTGTCCGTGTTGCCGGTACGGCCGTTACACCACAGCAAGGCGTCGGCCTTGACCTTCTTGCCGGACTTCAGGTGCAGGATCACACCGTTGTCCAGCCCTTCAACGCGCTCGTATTCCTCGTTGTGGCGAACCATCACGTTGTTGTTGCTGAAGTGATAGCTCAGGCCCTGGGAGATTTCCGAGTCGAGGAAGCTCAGGAGTTGGTCACGGTTGTCGATCAGTTCAATCTCGACGCCGAGGCCGCTGAAAATCGATGCGTATTCGCAGCCGATAACGCCTGCGCCGTAGATGATCAGTTTGCGTGGGGTATGACCCAGGCTGAGGATAGTGTCACTGTCGTAGATGCGCTTATGGGAAAAGTCGATATCGGCCGGGCGATAAGGCCGCGAGCCGGTGGCGATGATGATCTGATTGGCAACCAGTTTTTCCACGACGCCGGTGCTGCAGACCACGTCGATGCTGCGCTCGTCGGCGAAGCTGCCGGTGCCGAAGAAGACGTCGACACGGTTGCGCGCGTAGTAACCGGTGCGCGACGCCACCTGTTTGTTGATGACCTTCTCGGCGTTCTTCAGAACGTCCGGGAACGAAAACCAGCGTGGTTCACCGATGGCGCGGAACATCGGGTTGGTGTTGAACTGGATGATCTGCTTGACCGAGTGACGCAGGGCCTTCGAAGGGATCGTGCCCAGGTGCGTGCAATTGCCGCCGACCTGCCGACGGCTGTCGACCATTGCCACCTTACGCCCGGCCTTGGCAGCGTTCATTGCCGCGCCTTCACCCGCCGGGCCCGAACCCAGCACTACCACGTCGTAGTTGTAGACAGCCATGCGTACTCCTCAGAACTGGCCGAGACACCACTCTGGTGCCTCCGGCTGAATCACGCCGCCGCGGGCGGCATGAAGGATCGAAACTCGCGGCGCAGTCTAGTCTCACCGAGGGCAAACAACCATTAACCCTTGGTCGCGTCCCCGGCAAACCTTTCTGCACTGCCGCCAGTCGAGTGCTGGAAACCTCACCCGACTGTAGAATTGCTGCGGATGATAAATCCCTTGCGTGACGAATCCTAAAAAAATCGCACACCCACGCATCGACCGTGCTTCTGTAGATACCGGCTTGCTGGCGAACGCGGTGGGTCAGGCGAGGCGATGTCTACTGGCGCAATGCATTCGCCAGCAAGCCGGCTCCTGCAGAGGACTGATGGAATTTACTCAGCCAGATGCAGAAACAACCGCTGCGCCAGTTCCTTGCCGATGGCGCTGCGATACACGCTCACCACTTCCTTGTTGTCCTTGGCCGCCTTGAGCATGGCCCCGTAACCCATCAACCGCTGTTCCGGCAGTTTAAGGTGCGCGGCGGTGAAGGCATCCGCCGCCGCGTCCTCGGTGGCGTAGTGAAAATGCGCCCACCACAGCAGGTGGTCTTGCTTGTCGCGAATGGCGTATTCCTGCACGAAGTCGTTGCGGCGGGCGCCCGACATATTTTTTCGGCCTTCGACACGGGCGATGTGAACCTCGTGCTGTCGATCCAGATAACTGATCCGGCTGGCTGTCGGCGGCTGGCGTTTGATCATTTCGATGCGTAAATGCCGGCCCTGCTCGCGGAATCGCTGTCCGGCCGCGCGCAAATCGTCCAGCAAGGTCTGTACCGGCTGACCCTTGCTGTCTCCTGCATCGGGATCGTCCAGATGAATCTGCAGCTTCTCCGCCAGCTCACCGAGCTTGTCGGCCTTTTGCACCAGGATGTCTTCCATGTCCTCGGGCTCACTGGCGCGAAGGGACTGGCGCACCGCACTGGCGATGTCAGGTTCTACCCGCTCCAGCAGGGCGCGGCCGCGACGCATGAGTTCTGCCAGTGGGACAAGGCTGTCTCGATTAACCGGCTTGCGGCGCTGCTCCTCGAGCTCAACCCATTCCCCTTCCGCGTGCTGATGGTACGCGCCGACCACGCGATTGCCGGTGGCCGCAGTGACTTCTACAACCTCACCCAGTGAAGGCTCCTCGCCTTCACGCAAACGGCCGATCAACGTGCGTTGCCCTCGGGTCTTGATCACCCGCTTGCGCGTCTGGGCGGCCCTCGGGACATATTCCGCAGGCGTTTCGGCGGGCTCCTCGCTCTCGCAAATGAGGTCCGAAAGCCGGTGCTCGGCGCGGTCGGAAATCGCCGACAGGTCCTCGAAGAAACGGTTGAAATGCGCGGTATTGACCGATTCGGGCTCACTCTCGAAAGCGGCCAGGGCGACGATCGACGCTCGGTCATATTCCCTGAGGGAGCTTTCCAGCACAGCGATCTGTTCGGCGATCGTGTAATCGTGCGGCCTTTCCAGTTCCGCCTGCGACGTTAGCGCCGAGTGCAGCGAGTCGTCGTTGATCAGGCGCTTTAGCGTCACCGCCCTGTGGGTATCCAGAATGGTCTCGGCACTGAAACACAATTCAAGGGACGACCACATGCGGCTGGCGCGCCAATCGATGGGGGAGTACATCCGGCTGCTGTAGAACTCCAGCGCTTCCGCGCGCCAGTATGCCTCCCCGACTTTCGGCACCTCGCGCAACCTCTGCCATAACCCCTCCCTGACAATGGACCAGTGCACGCCGCTCTCTTGCAACACCAGAGACTTCTCGAACAGCCCCAGATAAATCCCGACATTCTCGGAGGAGACCTTCGCAGACACCGCGCGCATCCGGGCCAGCTCGTCTTTAGCCACAATGAGCATGTCGCTCAGCAGTACACCCTCCAGCAGACAGATCCGCCGGGCGATACCTTGCAGATCCCTGGCATAGGTTTTGTCAGGGGTGCGATCGGCAGGACGCAGTTCCTGGTCGATTGCATTCTTGCGGTCGATGATCTCCATCACGGCGCGGATGTCTGCTTCCAGCAACGAAGTGACCTCGTGATGCCTCTCGACCGGCATGCCATCGATACGGTTGTCGTTCTCCACAATCCTGCCGTACAAATCGGTCTGGCGCTTCAGCAGCTCGGACTTCTCCGCCAGGGCCAACTTGAGCCGGGCGGCGTTTTCCAGCGCCAACTGCCGGGCACTGCGCTTGGGACCGCCGCCGCGAAGGCGCAGGGTCAGGTCCAGGCGCCAGGCCTCGCCATCCCGCGCAAGCCAAGGCCCGGTGGGTTCATCGTTGCGCGGGTCGACAATTTGCACGTCGTCGCTGGCCTGAACCCTGTACACCGCGCCATCGATGCGCGCGTACCACGCGCCATTCAGCTCATACAGCCCCTGCGTGCCGGCGGCGCGTGAAGGATCAGGCAGCAAAGGCGCCGGCAGGATTTCAAACGCTTGCAGCGCAGCCTGCTGGTCGGCTGTCAGGCTCAGATCGGCTCGCGACCAGGAGTAATCCAGCCGTGCTCTCGCTCTGCCGGGCAGCGGGTCGGGCTCCACAGCGGGCACCGGCTCAGGTACTCGCTGCGGCAGTTGCGCTGTAAACAAGCCAGCCAGATTCGCCCGTGCAAGCCCCGCTGCTCGCCCGCGCACCGGGCTGACCCGCTTGCCCTGCGTGCTGTGCAGCAACAGCATCACCACGGTGAGCAGCACGTTGCCCATGGACTCTGCGCGAGCACTGGCGTTGGCATTGCGCTCAGAGGCCAGGACCCCTTGCGCTTCGTTCATCATTTGCACCAGCCACAGCGCATTACCCACCGGTCCGGAGATAAACGGCATGATGGTCTCCAGCGCCAGCCAGCCGCCACGTTTGAGCAACGCCCAGCGGCTTTCGGCGTTGGAGGTGGACTGCCTGTCCGCCAGCTGGATCAGCGCGGACGCGTTGGCCTTGAACAGCGCAATCAGTGGATCACCCACCACTTCATCGACAGCCAACTGCGCGGGCGACGGGGTTTCGAGGGGCGCGAACTCCGAACCCTGGCCGAAGCGCACGATGTGAGGCTGATCGAACCCGCCATTGGCATACACCTGCCGCGCGTGATCGTCCATCCAGGTCAGCACTTCGTCGTGCAGCTCACCCGGCTCGACAATCGCGGTACGCAGTGCACCCCAGGACGTGAACTCGGTCAGCGACTGATGCGAAAACGGCCGGTACAGCAGCACCGGTCCTCTGGTCGTATCGCGATCACCGATCACGAACATGTTAGCGACCTCATCCGCCTGCGACCCGACCGTTGCGTGGAAGGCCAGCGGGCGCAGGGTCGTGTTGCGCAGCGCTGAAGGGCGCTGCTCCGGAGGCCTCACGAGGGCGGCAACTTGCTGATAGGCGCTGTCGCAAAACTGCCCCTCGCTACGTAGCTTCAGCGCCAGCGCCTGCAGTGGCAGCTGAGCGCGAAGCTGGTCGATGTACGCCGCCTGGCGCTTGCCAGATTCAGCGGGGTCAGTCACGAGAACCCTCTTCAGCAGCGCGGGGTAGTGGCGCCCGATGTCCACCTGACACACCAGCAGCCGCAGATAATCGGCGCTGAACCAGTCCGGCGCCGGGGTGCCGTCCCTGTGCACAACGTGCAGCGCACCGGCCGGCTCGCCGGAAAGATTTTCCAGAGCAAACTCGGCGAGGCTCATGCGTACCGGTTCGACCAGGCCCGAGGCGACCACCTGACCACCGCTGGGAATCGCGGCGGCGACCACTGTGCGGATAATGACGTCCAGATCCGCGATCAGCAGATCTGCGGCCTCCGGGTGATCGGTGAGCATTTCACGCTGCAGTTGCTGGCTGGCGTAATCGAGCAATGGCGGAATGTCTTCGTTAAAGGTACTCCCTGCCCCTGCCGACGCGCTCGCCACAGCAATCATTCGACGGCTGAAATCAATTCGGTCGGCAACGCTGACGTTGCGCAACCAGTCCGGAAGGGTTTCGGGGCTTTCCATCCCGGGGAAGGCGGGGAGCAGAAAAGGCGTGATGTCGGTGGCAACGGCCATACGGCGATCCAGATCAGCAAAATCCTCCGCGTCGGCGTGGTCCAGCCGGGCAATCTGCTGCAGTTGATGGGCCAGTATCGACTGGGCCAGCGCGTAGAACAGATCGCCCTTAACCTCGCGCAGCGTCCAGGTTTCGGGCGGGGTGGCTGACGGCGAAGTATCGATGCTGGCCATCAGATCAGTCAGCGAGCCATGCCTGACGACAAGACCCGGCGACTGCCAGGTGAAAAACATCTCCGTGCCGCCCCAGAGACCGGTAACCGCCAGCACGGCCAGCACTGACGCCGGTGAAGAAGCGTCTACTGCCTGAGGTATGCACGCGCGAATGACATCGTCCGGATGGACCTGGTCCAGATTCACCATGAAATTGCGCTGGGTCTGATCGGAAAACGAGGCGATGGGACGCAGGAAATCGCCCTCGTTTTCGTGCAGCCCCAGGGTGTCGCCTAACGCCTTCAGATAGCCCTTCTTCAACACATCGGCGAGCTGCGCCCATGGGGTTTGTCCATCTGCTGCCGGCGCTCCCCAGAAATCCACCAGCGCCTGCTGAAACTGTTCGTTCAGCGCCAGAGCAACCGTATCCGCAAGAATATTCAACTGATCGAAATCAATCGGTGTCGCGGTGGCGCCCTGAGCGGCGGGATTGATGACAAGTGTGTTGGTCTCGGCACGCCAGCGTGGAGTCTTGCCCGTCAGGAATACCTGCTGCAGATTTCTGAACAGCGTTTCCGCGCGCTGACTGCCGTCAGAGGCGATTCGGGTGATGACGCAAATCTCGGGATCGATTTCAAGGTTCGGAAATTGTTGTTGCAGTGCGCAATGCAGCTGCTTGATCGCGACATCCTGCAAGGTCGGTCGCTGGGAAAACGCAGCGATCAGATTAATGTTTGAGCTCATTTGCCAGTTAACTCGTGCAATGGATCGAGGATCGCTCAGGGGCCTGTCAGGTGCTGAGAGAATTTGCGGAGTTAAACCGGGAGTGAGGCCATCGGTGGGATACATAGATATTGTTTTTACGCAGGTGCAGCGGGAGGCATGTGGTCGCTGCGCAGGGGGTTCTGATTGCCAACCGCCAGCTTTACACATATCGTTACAAATCTGCGGTACGCGAGGCCAAGCTCGGGCGCCGCAGCAGAGGACGCATAAATACAACGGATCCCCCAGCTAGACAGCCTAAGTGAGTAATTCCAGATGGCCTCGAACACAGGCAAAGGCAAGGCGATATTTCGCGTTGTCAGCGGCAACTTCCTTGAAATGTTTGACTTCATGGTCTATGGCTTCTACGCCACAGCCATCGCCAAAACCTTCTTCCCTGCCGACAGTGAATTCGCATCGTTGATGCTGTCGCTGGCGACCTTCGGTGCCGGTTTCCTCATGCGCCCGCTGGGTGCCATTTTCCTCGGCGCCTACATCGACCATCACGGCCGGAAAAAAGGTCTCGTCATTACGCTGGCGATGATGGCCATGGGTACGGTATTGATTGCCTGCGTGCCGGGCTACGCGACCCTGGGCGTCGCCGCGCCGCTGCTGGTGCTGATAGGGCGTCTGCTGCAGGGCTTCTCGGCCGGGGTTGAGCTGGGCGGTGTGTCGGTTTATCTGGCAGAGATTTCCACGCCGGGCCGCAAGGGCTTCTTCGTCAGCTGGCAGTCGGCAAGCCAACAGGCGGCGGTGGTTTTCGCCGGTCTGCTGGGCGTTGCTCTGAACCACTGGCTGAGCCCGGAAGACATGGGCCAATGGGGCTGGCGCGTGCCGTTCCTGATTGGCTGCCTGATTGTTCCGGCGATCTTCGTTATCCGTCGTTCGCTCGAAGAAACCCCTGAGTTCGAAGCCCGCGCCCAGCACCACCGCCCAAGCCTGGGCGAAGTGGTCAAGTCGATCGGTCAGAACTTCGGTCTGGTTATCGCCGGCATGGCGCTGGTGGTGATGACCACCGTATCGTTTTACCTGATCACCGCCTACACACCGACGTTCGGCAAAAACGAACTGCACCTGTCTGATCTGGACAGCTTGCTGGTGACCGTCTGCGTCGGTATTTCGAACTTCATCTGGCTGCCGGTGATGGGCGCGCTGTCGGACCGAATCGGCCGCAAGCCCCTGCTGCTGGCGGCGACCATTCTGGCAATCATCACGGCGTACCCTGCCCTGTCCTGGCTGACCGCCAACCCGAGCTTCGTCAATCTGCTGATGGTCGAGCTGTGGTTGTCCTTCCTGTACGGCTCGTACAACGGCGCGATGGTGGTTTCCCTCACCGAGATCATGCCAGTCGAAGTGCGCACCACCGGCTTCTCCCTGGCCTACAGCCTGGCGACCGCGACGTTCGGTGGTTTCACGCCCGCAGCCTGTACCTACCTGATCCACGTGCTGGACAACAAAGCGGCACCGGGCATCTGGCTGAGCGGCGCTGCGGTGCTGGGCCTGATCGCCACGCTGGTGCTGTTCCGCAAAGGTCAGACCCGGATTCAGGGCGTGACGGCGGTCGGCTGATCGCTGCAAGCTGCAAGCTGCAAGCTGCAAGTAAAAACAAAAACGCCCCGACTGGTTCGGGGCGTTTTTGTTTCGGCAGGACATCGACGCCAACTGGAGGAGCGCGCTTGCCCGCGATGACGGTGGGTCAGTCAAAGTATCCAGCGGCTGACACGCCCCGATCGCGGGCAAGCGCGCTCCTACAGGTGATCGGTGTTGAATCCGGAAGCCGCGTCAGGTCAGGACCTGTAGGAGCCGGCTTGCCGGCGAATGCGTTGGGTCAGTGTGTGCAATATTAGATGACACTGCGCCTTCGCCAGCAAGCCGGCTCCCACAGGAGACCGCGCATGGCCCGGTCTTACGCCGAGCACAACAACCAACAAAAACGCCCCGACTGGTTCGGGGCGTTTTTTTTGCTTCAACTTGCAGCTTGCAGCTTACCGCTGCTTTCAACCTACTTCGGGAAGGCTGGCGGGTTGACCCCGGTCATTTCTTCCATCACGCGGACCACCTGGCAGCTGTAGCCGAATTCGTTGTCGTACCAGACGTACAGCACAACGCGGTTATCCATCGCGATGGTCGCTTCGGCATCCACCACGCCGGCGTAACGCGAGCCGACGAAGTCGGTGGAGACCACTTCCAGGGAGTTCACGAAGTCGATCTGTTTGTGCAGATCGGAATACAGCGCCGTGTGGCGCAGGTACTCGTTCATCTCTTCCCGCGTGGTTGCCGTCCCCAGGTTCAGGTTGAGGATGGCCATGGACACGTTCGGCGTTGGAACGCGGATCGCATTGCCGGTCAGCTTGCCGGCCAGCTCGGGCAGTGCCTTAGCTGCAGCGGTGGCCGCGCCGGTTTCGGTGATGACCATGTTCAGCGCGGCGCTGCGGCCACGGCGATCGCCCTTGTGGAAGTTGTCGATCAGGTTCTGGTCGTTGGTGTACGAGTGAACCGTTTCGACGTGACCGTTGACGATGCCGAACTTGTCGTTGACCGCCTTGAGCACCGGCACGATGGCGTTGGTGGTGCAGGATGCCGCAGAGATGATCTTGTCATCGGCGGTGATCTGCTGATGGTTGATCCCGTGCACGATGTTCTTCAGCTTGCCCTTGCCCGGCGCGGTCAGGACCACGCGGTCGATGCCCGGGCATTGCAGGTGCTGGCCCAGACCGTCGGCATCACGCCATACACCGGTGTTGTCGACCAGCAGCGCGTCCTTGATACCGTACTGGGTGTAATCCACCTCGGCCGGGTTCTTGGCGTAGATCACCTGAATCAGGTTGCCGTTGGCGCAGATGGTGTTGTTGGCTTCATCGATGGTGATGGTGCCGTCGAAAGGACCGTGGACCGAGTCACGGCGCAGCAGGCTTGCGCGCTTGACCAGATCGTTTTCAGCGCCTTTGCGGACCACGATGGCGCGCAGACGCAGGCCGTCGCCGCCACCGGTTTTTTCGATCAGGATGCGCGCCAGCAAACGACCGATGCGACCGAAGCCGTACAGTACGACGTCAGTGCCTTTGCGCTCGCCGGAATTCTGCTGACCAATGACTTCGGCCATTTCTTCGCGGATGAATTCTTCAGGGGTGCGGCCGTTGCCTTCGGCCTTGAACTTGACGGCCAGCTTGCCCAGGTCCACCGAAGCGGCGCCCAGTTTGAGCTCGCTCATGGCTTTGACGAGGGGGAAAGTCTCGTGTACGGACAACTCGCTGGCGTCCGCTTGACGGTGACGCGCAAAGCGGTGTGCCTTGAGAATTGCGATGACTGAACGGTTGATCAGGCTGCGGCCATAGATCGAACTCACCACATTATTATTGCGGTAGAGCTGACCGATAAGCGGGATCATCGCCTCGGCGAGGGCTTCACGATCGATCCATTCACCAAGACACTGGTCGGGCTTCTGAGTCACGGGAACCTTCCACATGTAGGGGCTGAAAAAAGGGACTACATTATGCACAGGCCTTTGTTTATGAGCAATCCAGACTTTCCTCGACCTGGAGCACTACATAATTGCGAGCGCACAAAACTGACAGCGTCTCTGCGGATTAGTTACACTCCCCGGCTTTGCCGCAACGCCTGGAGCTTTAACTTCCGTGCCCGTTCTGCGCCTTCCGATTCTGCCTGCTGCGGCAGGCAAACAACATTGGGGTAACCTCCCCGGTGCCGCCCTGAGTCTCGCCATCGCCGAGGCTGCCAGCGCCGCGAAACGCTTCACCCTGCTGCTCACTGCAGACAGCCAGAGCGCCGAGCGACTGGAGCAGGAACTGAAGTTTTTCGCCCCGGATCTGCCGGTGCTGCATTTCCCCGATTGGGAAACCCTGCCCTACGATCTGTTCTCGCCCCATCAGGACATCATCTCTCAGCGCATCGCCAGCCTTTACCGGCTGCCGGAGCTGGTGCACGGCGTGCTGGTGGTGCCCATCACCACCGCCCTGCACCGTCTGGCGCCGACCAGTTTCCTGCTGGGCAGCAGCCTGGTCCTCGACGTCGGCCAGAAGCTCGACGTCGACGCCATGCGCACCCGCCTTGAAGCCAGCGGCTATCGCTATGTCGACACGGTGTACGAGCACGGCGAGTTCACCGTCCGTGGCGCGCTGATCGACCTATTTCCGATGGGCAGCAAGCTGCCTTACCGCATCGACCTGTTCGATGACGAAATCGAAACCCTGCGCACGTTCGAGCCGGAAACCCAGCGTTCTATCGACAAGGTCGATTCGGTGCGTCTGTTGCCGGCGAAAGAATTCCCGTTGCAGAAGGAAGCCGTGACGCGTTTCAAGGCGCGTTTCCGCGAGCGCTTCGACGTCGACTTCCGCCGCAGCCCGATCTTCCAGGACTTGAACAGCGGCATCACGCCCGCCGGTATCGAGTACTACATCCCGTTGTTCTTCGAAGAAACCTCCACGCTCTTCGACTACCTGCCCCAGGACACCCAGGTGTTTTCCCTGCCGGGCATCGAAGCGGCAGCCGAGACGTTCTGGAAGGACGTGCGCAATCGCTATGAAGAGCGCCGTGTCGACCCGGAACGCCCGTTGCTGCCACCGGCCGAGCTGTTTCTGCCGGTCGACGACTGCTTCGCGCGCCTGAAAAATTGGCCGCGGGTGGTCGCCAGCCAGGACGACGTCGAGACCGGCGTTGGCCGCGAGCGTTTTCCGGCGCAGGTGCTGCCTGATCTGGCGATCGAAGCCAAGGCCAGTCAACCGCTGGCGGCGCTGTCGAAGTTCCTCGGCGAGTTTCCCGGCCGCGTGCTGTTTACCGCTGAATCTGCCGGTCGCCGCGAAGTGCTGCTGGAATTGCTCGAACGCCTGAAGCTGCGCCCGAAAACCCTGGACAGCTGGCAGGAGTTCGTCGACAGCAAGGAGCGTCTGGCGATCACCATCGCGCCGCTGGACGAAGGCCTGGTGCTGGAGCAGCCAGCGCTGGCGCTGGTGGCGGAAAGCCCGCTGTTCGGTCAGCGGGTCATGCAGCGTCGTCGTCGCGACAAGCGCGC
The DNA here is from genome assembly GCF_021728295.1 of Pseudomonas petrae. Classification (GTDB taxonomy): domain Bacteria; phylum Pseudomonadota; class Gammaproteobacteria; order Pseudomonadales; family Pseudomonadaceae; genus Aquipseudomonas; species Aquipseudomonas petrae. The sequence goes on along the minus strand of NZ_JAKJXE010000008.1, from coordinate 12,206 downwards.
CGACAGCCACGCCAGCGATGCAGTGATCAAAAACCTTGCCGAGCTGCGTGAAGGCGCACCGGTGGTGCACATCGATCACGGGGTCGGCCGTTATCTGGGGCTGGCAACGCTGGAGGTCGAGAATCAGGTCGCCGAGTTCCTCATGCTGGCCTACGCCGAAGAGGCCAAGCTGTACGTGCCGGTGGCCAACCTGCACCTGATCGCCCGCTACACCGGCAGCGATGACGAGCTCGCGCCCTTGCACCGCCTGGGTTCGGAAGCCTGGCAGAAAGCCAAGCGCAAGGCCGCCGAACAGGTGCGCGACGTGGCCGCAGAGCTGCTCGACATCTATGCCCGCCGCGCGGCTCGCGAAGGGTATGCCTTCGCCGATCCGAAACTGGACTACGAAACGTTCAGTGCCGGCTTCCCGTTCGAAGAAACCCCGGATCAGCAGACCACCATCGAAGCCGTGCGCGCCGACATGCTCGCGCCCAAGCCCATGGACCGTCTGGTCTGCGGCGACGTGGGTTTCGGCAAAACCGAAGTGGCAATGCGCGCGGCGTTCATCGCCGTACACGGCGGCCGGCAAGTGGCGATTCTGGTGCCGACCACCCTCCTCGCCCAGCAGCACTACAACAGTTTCCGCGACCGTTTTGCTGACTGGCCGGTGACGGTTGAAGTGATGAGCCGCTTCAAATCGGCGAAAGAGATCAACGCCGCCGTGGCCGACCTGGCCGAGGGCAAGATCGACATCGTCATCGGCACCCACAAGCTGCTGCAGGACGACGTCAAGATCAAAAACCTGGGGCTGGTGATCATCGATGAAGAGCATCGCTTCGGTGTGCGCCAGAAGGAACAGCTCAAGGCCCTGCGCAGTGAGGTCGACATCCTGACCCTGACCGCGACGCCGATCCCGCGCACCCTGAACATGGCGGTGGCCGGCATGCGCGACCTGTCGATCATCGCCACCCCGCCTGCGCGCCGGCTGTCGGTGCGCACCTTCGTCATGGAGCAGAACAAGCCGACGGTTAAAGAAGCGTTGCTGCGTGAGTTGCTGCGCGGCGGTCAGGTGTACTACCTGCACAACGACGTGAAGACCATCGAGAAATGCGCTGCGGACCTGGCCGAACTGGTGCCGGAAGCGCGCATCGGCATCGGCCACGGGCAGATGCACGAACGCGATCTCGAACAAGTGATGAGCGACTTCTACCACAAGCGCTTCAACGTGCTGATCGCCTCGACCATCATCGAGACCGGCATCGACGTGCCGAGCGCCAACACCATCATCATCGAACGCGCCGACAAATTCGGTCTGGCCCAGCTGCACCAGTTGCGCGGCCGGGTCGGGCGCAGTCACCACCAGGCCTACGCCTACTTGCTGACGCCGCCGCGCAAGCAGATCACCCCGGATGCCGAGAAGCGTCTGGAGGCGATCGCCAACACCCAGGACCTCGGCGCAGGCTTCGTGCTCGCCACCAACGACCTGGAAATCCGTGGCGCCGGCGAGCTGCTGGGCGATGGCCAGAGCGGGCAGATTCAGGCGGTGGGTTTCACCCTGTACATGGAAATGCTCGAACGCGCGGTGAAGTCGATCCGCAAGGGCGAGCAGCCCAATCTCGACCAACCGCTGGGTGGCGGTCCGGAGATCAATCTGCGGGTGCCGGGGCTGATTCCGGAAGCCTACTTGCCGGACGTCCATACGCGCCTGATTCTGTACAAGCGCATCGCCAACGCCGCCGACGAAGAAGGCCTCAAGGACCTGCAGGTCGAGATGATCGACCGCTTCGGTCTGTTGCCGGATCCGACCAAGAATCTGGTGCGCCTGACCTCGCTCAAGCTGAAGGCCGAGCAACTGGGCATCAAGAAAGTCGACGCCGGGCCTCAGGGTGGACGCATTGAATTTGCGGCCGATACCACGGTAGACCCGCTGACGCTGATCAAGCTGATCCAGAGCCAGCCCAAACGCTACAAGTTCGAAGGCGCCACGCTGTTCAAGTTCATGGTGCCGATGGAGCGTCCCGAGGAGCGTTTCGCCACGCTGGAAGCGCTGTTGGAACGCTTGACCCCGCCGTCTTCCAAAAAATCGGTTTAAGGATTCACCATGCGTCTGTTCCGCTTCTTCACCCTGCTGCTGGTGCTGTTTGCCCCTGCGGCCTTCGCCGATGGCGCCTATCAGGTGGAACTGATCCTGTTCCGCCAGAACGGCGAGCCGGCGGCCACCAATCAACCCGCGCCGGAAGACTGGGCCGCCGGGGCGCAACGGCTGGGCGCAGACAGCCAGACGCCCACGGCGCTGGACGGTCTGGTGAACAAGCTGGAATCGAGCGACGGCTATAAAGTGCTGCTGCACAAAGCCTGGCAACAGGACCTCAGCGCTGCGCCGAGCAAGGTGGCGATCAGCGACGGCCAGGAGCAGTTCGGCCACTTCCCCATCGAGGGCACGGTGAGCCTGGGTCTGGCGCGTTTTACCGACATCGACGCGAACTTCTGGGTCAATCAGCTGGACAGCCACGGCGTGCTGATGACCAGCGAGCGCATGCGGCAGGCCACCCGGGTCAGAAACGGAGAACTTACTTACATGGACAACGGAAGCCTCGCCATGCTGATCAAGGTTTCTCCTGTCCAGCCACCGCGTTGACGCAGGCCTAGACGTGGCGTCCCTACTGGAAAAAGCCCTCGCCCTGCCGTGGGAACCGCTGTTCAAAACGCAATCAGTCGAGCGCGGTCTGGCGTACGCGCGGCAGAAGCGCGTGATGCTCGACCACTTGAGCGGCGATGTCGTGCGCACGGTTTGCCGGGGCTCGAGCCTGGAGATCTACACCCAGACGCTGTTGTTCAAGGACCCGGAGCGCACGCGCAATTTCATTGTCGGCAAATGCACCTGCCCGGTCAGAAACAACTGCAAGCACTGTGCGGCGGCGCTGTTCTTCTTGCAGGACCCGGAGAACAACGCCGGGATCCTGGCAGCGGTCGATGGCGAGTCGGTTGCGCGCAGGCCAAAAGTCGTCGAGCAAAAACCCAAGTTGCCCGAGCGCCTGGAAAAGAACATCAAGCCCGAGCCGCGGCTGATTCTCGCCAGCTTCGAGTACAGCGCCTACGAGCCGCGCAATGGCAAGATGCAGCGGCACATCCAGCACCGCGCCGCCCTGGCGTTTCGCTACCGCGAATCCTATGTGTCCGGCGTGCCCGCCCCCGGCCGTGGCGGCGACATCCTCTGGCATCTTCCGGACGAGACGCTGCGCATGCGCCGCCATCCGGAGCGTGAAGGCGAATACCGCAAGCAACTGCAGGAACTGGGCTTTCGCATCGCGACACGACAGAGCAAGGCGCTGCCCGACAGTGCCGGCGAGATGTTCGAGCTGCCCACCGACAAAGCCTGGCTGAGCTTCATCCTTGATGAATTGCCCCGGCTGCGCGCCGAAGGCTGGCAGATCGAAATGAGCGAAGACTTCGGCTTCGACGTGACGCCGGTGGACGACTGGTACGCCGTGGTCGACGACGAGCCGGAGCGCGACTGGTTCGATCTGGAGCTGGGGATCATCGTCAACGGCGAGCGGCTGAGTCTGCTGCCGATCCTGATCAATCTGCTGCGCACGCACCCGGAATTGATGACCGTCAGTGGCATCGCCAAGCGGCGCGACGACGAGCAGTTGCTGGTTCAGCTCAACCATTTCACCCAGCGCGGCGGCGTGCCGATTCAGGTGGCGCTGCCTTATGGCCGCCTGAAACCGGTGCTGGCGACCCTCGGCGATTTCTACTGGCGCGAGGACGGCAACAACGCCATTCGCCTGAACACCGCGGACGCCGCGCGGCTCCGGCAGCTCGACGACCTGCCGCTGGTGTGGCAGGGCGGCGACCGGCTGCGGCAGTTTTCCGAGCGACTGGTGAACATCAAGGATGTGCGCGGTGAGGTGCCGCAAGGCCTGAATGCGACGTTGCGGCCCTATCAGCTGGAGGGTCTGAGCTGGATGCAGGCGTTGCGCGAGCTGGAAGTCGGCGGCGTGCTCGCCGATGACATGGGCCTGGGCAAGACCCTGCAAACCCTGGCGCACCTGCTGCTGGAAAAACAGGCCGGACGTCTCGACCGACCGGCGCTGGTGGTGATGCCCACCAGCCTGATCCCCAACTGGATGGACGAGGCGAAGCACTTCACGCCGCAACTGAAGGTGCTGGCGCTGTTTGGCACCCAGCGCCATCAGGATTTCAAGCACCTGCAGGAGTACGACCTGATCCTGACCACTTACGCGCTGCTGCCGCGGGATGTCGAAGTGCTCAGCCAGCAACTGCTCCACGTGCTGGTGCTCGATGAAGCGCAATACATCAAGAACCCCAACAGCAAAGCGGCGCAGGCGGCGCGTCAGTTGAATGCGCGACAGCGTCTGTGCCTGAGCGGCACCCCGCTGGAAAACCACCTGGGTGAGCTGTGGTCGCTGTTTCATTTCCTGATGCCCGGCTGGCTGGGGGATGCCAAGCAGTTCAACAGCAATTACCGCACGCCGATCGAGAAGCTCGGCAACGAGCAGCGCCTGGAGCACCTCAACGCGCGGATCAAGCCATTTCTGCTGCGCCGGACCAAGGAGCAGGTGGCGACCGAGCTGCCGCCGAAGACCGAGATCGTGCATTGGGTCGAGCTCAACGACACCCAGCGCGACGTGTACGAAACCATGCGCCTGGCGATGGACAAGAAGGTCCGCGACGAGATCACCCTGAAGGGCGTCGGGCGCAGCCAGATCATCATTCTTGAAGCGCTGCTCAAGCTGCGTCAGGTGTGCTGTGATCTGCGGCTGGTCAAGAGCGGGCCGGTCAATCCACGGCAGTCGAGTTCGGGCAAGCTGGACAGCCTGATGGAGATGCTGGAGGAGTTGTTTGCGGAGAATCGCAAGATTCTGTTGTTCTCGCAGTTCACGTCGATGCTGGAGTTGATCGAGGCGGAGTTGAAGCAGCGCGGGATCGCGTATTCGCTGCTGACCGGGAAGACCAAGGATCGGCGGGTGCCGGTACAGGATTTCCAGAGCGGCAAGCATTCGATCTTTTTGATCAGTTTGAAGGCAGGCGGCACGGGGCTGAATCTGACGGCGGCCGATACGGTGATTCACTACGATCCGTGGTGGAACCCTGCGGCGGAGAATCAGGCGACGGATCGGGCGTATCGGATTGGTCAGGACAAGCCGGTGTTTGTCTACAAGATGATTGCCCGGGGGACGGTGGAGGAGAAGATTCAGCATTTGCAGCAGGAGAAGGCTGCGCTGGCGGCCGGGGTGCTGGATGGGCGCAAGGCCGGGGACTGGAAGTTGCAGGATGAGGATATTGCGGCGTTGTTTGCGCCGTTGCCGGCGGTGGCCAAAAAGGTGAAACGCTAAGCACATCAAGATCAAGAGCGTCTGCCTGGGGGCAGACTGTTTCGCCTTCGGCGAGTTACTTGGAAAAGCACCCCAAGTAACCAAGGGTGCTTGCTCCTGGTTTGGCTCCTCCTCCGTCGGAGTACCCTCTCTCCGACGACGCTCCGTGGGCCCGCGCCGAACGGACATCCATGTCCTAACGGCGCTCTCGCCGCATCCATGCGGCTCGGCCCACTGCGCGTCGTCTGCGTTCGGCCTGCACCCAAGTCGCGATTGGCGGTGTCTGGTCTATTTGCGTTCGAAGATCAAAAGCAGATCAGAAGCGCGCGTGGTAGGACCGGCTTTAGCCGGGAAGCCTTTGATCTTGATCGTTCCCACGCTCCGCGTGGGCATGCATCCCGGGACGCTCCGCGTCCATTCCCGGCTGAAGCCGGTCCCACTAGCAGCACGCGGTGTTCAAATGGGAACGGCTGAAGCCAGTCCAACGGGCTGGATGAGGTGTTCAAATGGGAACTGCTGAAGGGAACCCAACTGTCTGGATGCGGTGCTTTCGTGGGACCGGGAAGAGGCCAGTGTGGGCGCTGGCAATGTTGCGGATGTACGAGGTCGGGAAAACCGGGGTCACCCCGCTGCCAGCACTTCTTCCGCCCACTTCACGTAACACACAACAACTGGCATTTCGTGTTCGGCGCAGAAGTCGATCCAGCGCAGTTGGTTGTCTTGCAGGCGGTCGCCGGGGCCTTTGACTTCGATCATTCGGTAGCGGCGTTGCGCGGGATAGAACTGGATGAGGTCGGGCATGCCGGTGCGGTTGGCTTTGATGTCTTGCAGCAGGCGCCGGAACCAGCGGTTCAGGTGTTGCGCCGGCAGGCAATGCAGCGCTTGGTCCAGCAGTTCGGGGGTCAGAGTGCCCCAGAACACGAAGGGCGATTGCAGGCCGAATTTGCTGAGGTAGGTGTCGCGGATCATCGCTTCGTAGCGATGGTCGTCAAGTTGTGCCAGGCATTCGTCGAACAGGGCCGCCCGGCGCTGGTAAAAGTCCGGGCTGTAGAGGTCGCTCGGCGCACTGTGGAACGGGTGGAAAAACGCCCCCGGCAGCGGCGCAAAAATCGCCCGCCAGCAAAGCAGGCCGAACAGTGAATTGACCAGCGCATTCTCGACGTAGTGCACCTCGCTGCCCTCTTCCGCCAAGTGCTGCTGGATCAGCCGTTCGACGCTGTGATCGGGCAGTGGCAACACGCTCAAATCAAGCCGGCTGACCGTGCGTTTCATCCTCTTCTGCACACTGCCCTCGCCCAGCTTGCGCTTCAGACGCGGTTGAATGCGCAGCAGGTGTTGGGTTTCTTCGTCGTTTTCCGGCGCCGATTGCGCTTCCAGCAGCAACGTCATGGCGTCGAGGAATTGCTCGCTGCGTTCGAGCACCCGGATCCTGCGCACACGGGCGCCGGGGTAGCTGGACTGCGCGTAGACACTCAACGCCAGCGGCCAGTCCTGCTCGCGTTCGGCCTGCTGGCCGATCTTGAACAACAACTTGGCGCGACGCATGGCCAGCCAGGGGTTGTCGGTCTTGACCGCCAGCGCCTGCGGAGCCAGGTCGGCCAGTGCCATGCCGTCGTCAAGCGCCTGTCGGCAGGTGTGCAGGTGCAGGCAGATGTCGATGTCAGCGCGTTGGTTGATGCCACGGGACTCGACAGAAAATTCGACTTTTTCGTAGCGATAGATGCCCAGGTCCGCCAGTACAAACTCCGACCACTCCTGATACAAGTTGCCGAAGTACAGCAGGCGAAGCCGGTCGCACAGTGGCATGACCTGAAGGGCGAAGATCACTTCTTCGAACCCGGCAAACCAGTGCTCCAGGCGCTGGGGTGCTTCGTAGATCGGCAGCAGGCGCTGCAGGAGGTCGGATTTTTTCTCCGCGTTTTTGACGCCGTGGGCCTTGAAACACTGGCCCAGTTCGTCTTTGCGCAGCAACGCGAACAGGGCGTGAAGATCAAGATGGGGTTGGCCGTCGACCCAACCTGATTCCAGCAAGGGCGCGGCGGCCAGTCGGACATCGCCGATTTCTGCGTAATCCAGTTTGCTGGCGCGAAACAGCGTGCCTTTGCGCATGACCATGCGAACGAGCAGCGCCTGTGCAGGTTGCGGGAGCTGGGCAAAGTCGTCGATGAAACGACGCTCGTCTTCGTCGAGCAAGTCGTCGTAGCGCTGGGCGATCCAGTTCAGCACCTGGCGGAAGTTTTCCAGGTAGTAAAACGGATTGTCGAGGGGGGAAAGGCTCATGGCGAGGTCACGTAAAGGCTGACGGAAGAGCGTCAGGATACTGGTTATCCGTACAGATTCCAGCCCTGCCTGCTGTAGGATGGCGCCGGCCCGATCAACGGCCCCTGCTCACCCGTTAGACTCGCTTCACGCATTGTTCAGGAGATCACCATGCTTTCCGCCGGCAAACCCCTTGTTTATCTCGCTGGCTTCGACGTGTTTCGCGCCGACGCCATCGAGCACGGCCGCGCGTTGAAAGCCCTGTGCGATCAGCACGGTCTTGAGGGTTTGTACCCTTTTGATAACGAAGTGCCGCAGGGGCTGAGGCCTGAAGAGGCGGCCGCAGTCATTTGCAACGCCAATATCGCGATGATCAAACGCTGCGACGCGGTGCTGGCCAATCTAAACCCGTTTCGTGGCGCCGAGCCGGATTCAGGTACAGCCTTCGAAGTGGGGATGGCCGCTGCGCTGGGCAAACCGGTGTGGGCGTATTTCGCGGCGAATGGCGCGTTGCGCGATCAGATCGCCCATGACGCGGCCGGCTTCGATGGGCAGGGGTTTCAGGTAGAGGATTTCGGTTTGCCGCGTAATTTGATGCTGGCGTGTACCTGGGCCGGCAGCAGCGAGACCGCCGAAGAAGCGATCGGGGCGTTGGCTGCGCATCTCGCTGACTGAACCCAAGCCCTGTAGGAGCGCGCTTGTCCGCGATGGCGGCGTATCAGTCACCTCATCATTGACTGAGAAACCGCCATCGCGGGCAAGGTAGAGCGCCACCCCGGTCGCTCCTACAGGTCATCTGACGGCAGATCCATCTGCGGTGCCGTCATTAAGGTCATGCGATCACCAACGCCCTCGTCTATTCCAGGTTCGATGAACTGATGTCCAGCTTGTCAGCGTCGGCAAACTCGTCCAGATCCAGTTCGCTCAGGTCCAGCTCGCCCTCGGGGTCGCGGTCTTCATCGGAATCGGCGTCGTTGAGGGGCGACCGGTCGCCGCCAAAATGCTCGCCATCGTGTGCCAAATAGGTAATTGCGAAGGTATCCGGCTGGCTTGTCTGTACCTGCATCTGTACCTGCATCATTGACGCTCCGTAGGTGAATGTCGTTACGCAGGCTAACCCACCCGGCGGGTTAAAAGCACAGGTTACGACCAACTGAGGAAGGATCCGCCGTCATCGCGCAGCATCTGCACCATGGCGTGGGCGGCAGGCGACAGGTAGCCCTCGCGGCGCAGCATCACGCAAATGGTCCGCGCCATGGTGGTCTGTTCCAGCGACACCTCGCGCAAGTCCTGCATGTTCTTGCCGAACTCCAGCGTCTCCCGGGCGATGAAACTCAGCAGGCTGGTCTGGGCAATCAGGCGCGGCAGCAGGGAGATCGAGTTGGATTCTATCTGCACTTCCGGCAGCGGCAGGTCGTGGCGAGCGAAGGCGTCGTCGACCCAGATGCGCGACGACACACCGGACGGCGGCAACACCCAGCGGTACCGACACAAGTCGCGCATCTCGAACGGCGCGGTGAAGATCGGGTGATTGCGGCTGGCGATAACCACGGCTTCGTCGGTAAGGATCGGGTAGAAGGCGAACTCCTCCTCAGCGCTGCGCTGGGCGCAGATGATCATGTCCAGATGCCCGGAGCGCAGCTGCTCGCGCAGCATGTCGTCCTGACCGATCACCAGCTTGAGCGTCACCTGCGGCGAGCGTTTGAGCAGCGCGTTGGTCAGTTCGGGCAGCAGGTACTCGGCCATGGTCGCCGCACAGCCCAGACGGATATCCCCGACCGCGCCACTGGCGAAATCACGCACCTCGCGTTGGGTCTGGGCGATGCTTTGCTGCAACACCTTGCCCCTTGCCTGCAGCAGTTCGCCGACTGGCGTGAGCTTGATTCTGCGACCGTCGCGCTGGAACAGCTTGGTGCCGAAGGATTCCTCCAGCCGCTGAATGCTTTTGGTCAACGCCGGCTGGCTGCGATTGAGTTTTTCAGCCGCGCGCCCCAGATGACCGAGCTCGGCGATGGTTTCGAAATAGGTCAGGTCACGCAGGTCCATATATCAACCAAAGTTATCAATTCATGATTATTAGAAAATAGACTTGATCGATTGCGCTGTCGATACTGGGCGTCATTGGAAATGCACTCGGCACGGAAGCACCTCAGCTCACTCCTTATCAGGAGAAGCCAATTGCCAGGAAAAGCCAATGCTCTGGAGATCCGCGTTGCCACGCCCCGCCTCGTTTGCCCTCGCCCACCAGCACCCGCTGACCCAATGGTTGCTGCTCATCCTTATGGCCGGCAGCGCCGGCCAACTGTTCAAATACTTCCACGTCCCCGCCGCACTGTTTCTCGGGCCCATGCTGGTGGCGATCGGCTTCGGCGTCGCCGGGGCCAGTGTTCGCTTGAACAAGCACGTGTTCCGCCTGGGTCAGGGGACGGTCGGCGTGCTGGTCGCCCATTCCATGACCGTCGGCGTTCTACTTGCGGCGATGCAATCCTGGCATGTGATGGTCTTCGCCACCTTGCTCACGGTGGCGTTGAGTGCGGTGGTCGGCATTGGCATGGCGCGCTGGGGCGGCATTCAAAGCAGCACAGCGGCGTGGGGGACTTCGCCGGGCGCGGCGTCGGCGATGGTCGCGATGTCCGAGGATTACGGCGCCGACTCGCGGGTGGTTGCCACCATGCAATACGTGCGGGTGGTCTGCGTGGTGATGGTCGGCGCGCTGGTCAGTCGGTTGATCGGCGCCGATGCCGGCGGTTCGGAGGCCCACAGCACGGACGCACTGCTGCACGGGATGAACCTGCTCAATCTGGGTCTGAGCCTGCTGGTGATCGTGGTCGGCGTGATGCTCGGCAGTCGGTTGCCGGCCGGGGCGTTGCTGGTGCCCTTGCTGCTCGGCGGCGCGTTGCAGTTGAGCGGCGTGCTGCAGATCACCCTGCCCACCTGGGTGCTGGCGATTGCCTACGGCGCAATCGGCAGTTACATCGGCCTTCGCTTCGACCGCGTGACCATCAGTTATGTCTGGCGGCGGCTGCCCGCGATGATCGCCGGCGCGCTGGTGCTGATTCTGCTCTGCGCCCTGTCGGCCTGGGGCATCGCTGAAATCATGGGCAAGGACTTTCTCTCGGTGTACCTGGCCACCAGCCCCGGCGGCCTTGATGCGATGGCGATCATTGCCATCGACACCCATTCGGACGTCGGCTTCGTGCTGGCAATGCAGACGCTACGGCTGTTCGGCGTGATTGTCACCGGCGCCTACATCGCCCGGCAGGTGATTCGGGTGTCGCAACGCTTTGCCTGAGTGTGCGAAGCCCGACGGGGCGAACACAGAGTAAGCGGCGCGCACGCCGATGGAATCTTCATCGATCCGGCGACCTCCAACGCTGCACACTCATTGGAGGCGAACGCCATGGCCACGCTGAAAATCGCCACGTTCAACATCAACGGCATCCGCGCGCGTTTGCCCATTCTGTTGCAGTGGCTGGAAAAAGAAGCGCCCGACATCGTCTGCTTGCAGGAGCTGAAAGCCGCCGACTCAGCCTTCCCCGCCGATGACATCCGCAATGCCGGCTACGGCGTGATCTGGCAGGGCGAGCCCTCGTGGAATGGCGTGGCGATTCTGTCCCGGGACAGTGAGCCGCTGGAGATTCGCCGGGGGTTGCCGGGCAATGAAAAGGACAGTCACAGCCGCTATCTGGAGGCGGCCGTACAGGGCGTGATCGTCGGCTGCCTGTATCTGCCCAACGGCAACCCGCAGCCGGGGCCGAAGTTCGAGTACAAGCTGGACTGGTTCGAGCACTTCATCAAACACGCCGACTCGCTGTTCAAGAGCGAGCATCCGGTGGTGCTGGCCGGGGACTACAACGTCATCCCCACCGACGACGACATCTACAACACCCGCTCATGGCTGAAGGATGCCTTGCTGCAACCGGAAAGCCGCGCGTGCTTTGAGCGCCTGTTGGACCAGGGCTGGACAGACGCCCTGCGTGCGAAATTCCCGGACGAGCGGGTTTACACGTTCTGGGATTATTTCCGCAATCACTGGAAGACCAACTCAGGGCTGCGCATTGACCACCTGCTGTTGAGCAAGGATCTGGCGCCCAAGCTGAAAAATGCCGGGGTGGATCGCTGGGTGAGGGACCTGCCCCACGCCAGTGACCATGCACCGACGTGGGTTGAGTTGAAGGTTTGATGGGGTGGCGGTGGCTTGATTGATCGTAGTGAGTCAGGCCCGGAGGCGTCGCCTGTTGTGCTGCCGCTTCGCGCCAGATCGCGGGCAAGCGCGCTCCTACAATGGATTTCGACAATCCCCATCATCTGCGGCGAACAAAATTCCGTGGGAGCCGGCTTGCTGGCGAAAGCGTCCTTCCAGACAATTCGCGCTCATCTGACAGGCCGGGTTCGCCAGCAAGCCGGCTCGTACGAACTTTATGTACGCCGACGATTGTGTGCGTTGCAGAGATCCACTGTAGGAGCGCGCTTGCCCGCGAATGCGATCTGTCAGCGCCATCGATTCAGCCTGACACAGCGGATTCGCCAGCAAGCCGGCTCCTATGTATGGACTCGCCTCCACTGTCTACCCGCTTTTAAACACCGCCACCCGGTTGCATCTATGTATAAGGCCTGTTCGAGGAAGCC
>NZ_JAKJXE010000007.1 GCF_021728295.1 Pseudomonas petrae | reverse complement strand
GAGGGAGCTTGCCCGCGATCTGGCGCGACGCGGTAGCAGAGTTGTGAGCGGGACATGAAAGGGCTACCGGTACACCTCCCGACGATTGCCCAGTTCGATGACCAAAATGGTTAGCTCGCCGTTTTGGATATCGCAGATCACTCGTAGATCCCCAATTCGATAGCGCCACAGCCCGCCCTTGGGACTTGTTAGCGCTTTGCCCACGCTGCAAGGGTCGTCTCTGACAGCCACCCGTTCGTCCATGAAGTCAAGCACGCGCCGGGCGGTTTGCTTGTCGAGCTTCTTGAGCTGTTTCTTTGCCGTCTCGGTGTACTTAATCGTCCAGGCCAAGCTCTTTCCTTACATCGCTGGATGAATAAGTGGCTTCCTTGCCCTTTCGGACGCGTTCGAGTACGTCCGCTGCCAGGTAATACTCTTCAAGCTCAGGTAAACCTTGCTCGATAATTTCACGCAAATAAAAGGCTTTGGTCCGGCCGGTGCTAGCCGCGAGAACGTCGAGACGTGCTTCAGTCTCGGGGGTGAGGCGAATTGAGGTAGGCATGCGACTTCTCCGCAATACATGTATTCACTGTATCGCGCGGATGCTACTCGGGTCGCCGGAACCTTTCAATCGGCCTGTCACCGCTCCGTCGGCCGCTCAAAGTTCTTCGCCGCTTCTTTCGCCAGATCCGGCGGCAGGAAGTCTTTGTCGGGGTTGTAATCGGCTTTCAGGAAGCGCGACAGATCCTGCAAATCCCCCGGGCTCAGCGTCCCGGCAGCTTGTTTCAGGCGCAGGTTGTCGAGGATGTAGTCGTAGCGGGTGTTGTTGTAATCGCGCACCGATGCGTACAGCTGGCGCTGTGCATCGAGCACGTCGACGATGTTGCGCGTACCCACCTGATAGCCGATTTCCGTGGCCTCCAGCGCGCTCTGGTTGGAGATGATCGACTGTTTGCGCGCCTGCACCTGCTCGACATCGGTGTTCACCGCGCGGTGCAGGTTTCGGGTGTTTTCTACCACTTGCCGACGCAGGCCTTCACGCTGTTGTTCGCTCTGACCAAGACGGGCATACGCTTCGCGCACCTGGGAACTGGTCAGCCCGCCGCTGTAGATCGGGATGTTCACCTGCAGGCCGATGGTGCGTTGCTCGACGCTGCCGTGAAAACTCTGGCCGGTGTAGTTGGGGTTGGTGAAGCCCAGAGGGTCGTTGTCGCCTTTCTCGTACTGCGCCACCGCATCGACGGTGGGCGCGTGGCCCGCCTTGCGCTGCCGCAGGGTTTCTTCAGCGGCGCTGACGGCGTAGTTGCTGGCCAGCAGATTCAGGTTCTGCTGCGTCGCGGTGTCGACCCAGGCTTTCGCGTCGTTGGGCGTTGGCGCAAGCACCGGCAAGGTGTGCACGATACCTTCGATGGAATTGTAATCGCGGTTGGTCAGGGTGATCAGCGCCTGAAAGGCATCGTCCACCTGGCGCTTGGCGACGATCCGCGCAGCGCGGGCAGTGTCGTAACTGGCTTGCGCCTGGAGCACATCGGTCTTGTCCGACAGGCCGACATCGAAGCGTTCATTGGCCTGATCGAGCTGCCGCTTGAACGCTGCTTCCTCCGCCTTCGTCGAGGCGAGATTGTCCTGTGCGCGTAGCACCGCAAAGTAGTCTTCGGCGCTTTGCAGAATCAGGTTTTGCTCGGTGGCCGAGAGCTGCAGGATGGCCTGCTCGTTGACGTCCTTCGCCGCCTTAAGCTGGAACCAGCGGTCAGCGCGGAAGATCGGCTGACTCAAGGTCGCGCGATAGACCGTACCGCTGCGGCTGATGACTGCGGAGGGCTGGTCAATTGAGGTGCGGGTGTCATTGATGTCGGCGCCACCAGAGATGTTCGGCAGCAGGCCGGCGCGTGCCTGAGGCACGATTTCCTTCTGGGCGTCATAGCTGGCGCGTGCCGCCGCGAGATCGGCGTTGTTGTTGACCGCTTCCTGATACACGCTGACCAAACCGGTCCTGGTTGGCAGCGGCATGTCTGCTGCCCCGGCCATCGCACTCGAAGCACACGACACGGCAATGGCCAGTGAAAGTTTGCGCAGCATAGACATTCCCTAGTAATTCAAGCGGTATGAAGACGTTGACGTTGCGTCCGGTCCAGATGGCTTTGGCGACGCGTAGCGAGTGTAGTTCCAGAGGCTAGGGACAACAATCGGGCAAATCAGCCATTTAACGCGCGTTTGAATTCCGCGCTTGGCGTTTGGCCTGCGCCACGACTAGACTGACGCCGTTCTTGTCGGGGTGCCTTGATATGAGGCTGAGATCGGATAATCCGGATCCCGTTGAACCTGATCAGGTTAGCGCCTGCGTAGGGAACAAGATTTCTCGTCTCCCGGCGGGTCCTCTTGAGTGTCGTCCGGGGTCGTCTTTGTTCATTTTCTGAACAGTCCGCGCCTTTCGATTCTCAGCATCCATGCCGTCTCAGGGTGCATCCGTCCGTGTCCATCAGGCTCAAGCTCCGACAATTCATTCCGCTGCTGGATGATGTCTGGAGAGCCCGTGATGAGTACAACACTAAAAAACGCCAATCTGAGTGAATCCGCCCAAGTCGATTCGGGGTCGGTTCAACCGTTTACCCGCTCGCAGAAAATCTACGTTCAGGGCTCGCGTCCGGACATCCGTGTGCCCATGCGCGAGATCAGCCTGGACGTCACGCCGACTGGCTTCTCTGGAACAAACGGCGGGGGTGAGATCAACGCGCCGGTCTGCGTGTACGACACCTCCGGCCCCTACACCGACCCCAACGTCATCATCGACGTGCGCAAAGGCTTGGCCGACGTGCGTTCGCCGTGGATCGAGTCCCGTGCCGACACCGAGCGCCTTGCAGGTCTGACGTCGAATTTCGGCCAGCAACGCCTGGCCGATGCCGAACTGACCAGGCTGCGTTTCGCCCATGTGCGCAATCCGCGTCGGGCAAAGTCGGGGGCTAACGTCAGCCAGATGCACTACGCGCGTCAGGGCATCATCACCGCCGAGATGGAATACGTCGCCATCCGCGAGAACATGAAGCTGCAGGAGGCCCGCGCCGCCGGCCTGCTCACGCAGCAGCACGCCGGCCACAGCTTCGGCGCGAGCATTCCGAAAGAGATCACCCCAGAGTTTGTCCGCGAAGAAATCGCCCGCGGTCGCGCGATCATTCCCGCCAACATCAACCACGTTGAGCTCGAGCCGATGATCATCGGGCGCAACTTTCTGGTGAAGATCAACGGCAATATCGGCAACAGCGCGCTGGGCTCGTCCATCGAAGAAGAAGTGGCGAAACTGACCTGGGGCATTCGCTGGGGCTCGGACACGGTCATGGACCTGTCCACCGGCAAGCACATTCATGAAACCCGCGAGTGGATCATCCGCAATTCGCCGGTGCCCATCGGCACCGTGCCGATTTATCAGGCCCTGGAAAAAGTCGGGGGCGCCGCCGAAGACCTGACCTGGGAGCTGTTCCGCGACACGCTGATCGAACAGGCGGAGCAGGGCGTCGACTATTTCACGATTCACGCCGGTGTACTGCTGCGTTACGTGCCGCTGACCGCCAAGCGCGTGACCGGGATCGTCAGCCGTGGCGGTTCGATCATGGCCAAATGGTGCCTGGCCCATCACAAGGAAAACTTCCTCTACACCCACTTCGACGACATCTGCGAAATCATGAAGGCCTATGACGTCAGCTTCTCCCTGGGCGACGGCCTGCGTCCGGGGTCGATTGCCGACGCCAACGACGAAGCGCAGTTCGGTGAGCTGGAGACCCTCGGCGAGCTGACCAAGATCGCTTGGAAACACGACGTGCAATGCATGATCGAAGGCCCGGGCCACGTGCCGATGCAGTTGATCAAGGAGAACATGGACAAACAGCTGGAGTGCTGCGATGAGGCACCGTTCTACACTCTTGGCCCACTGACCACTGATATCGCACCGGGTTACGACCACATCACGTCGGGCATTGGCGCGGCCATGATCGGCTGGTTCGGCTGCGCGATGCTCTGCTATGTCACGCCCAAGGAACACTTGGGATTGCCGAACAAGGACGACGTGAAGACCGGGATCATTACGTACAAGATAGCCGCCCATGCAGCGGACCTCGCGAAAGGACATCCCGGTGCGCAGATTCGTGACAACGCGCTGAGCAAGGCGCGGTTTGAATTCCGCTGGGAAGACCAGTTCAACCTCGGGCTGGACCCTGACACCGCGCGCGCCTACCACGACGAGACGCTGCCGAAAGACTCGGCCAAGGTCGCGCATTTCTGCTCCATGTGCGGGCCGAAGTTCTGCTCGATGAAGATCACCCAGGAAGTGCGCGAGTACGCCGCCAACCAGAAGATCAACGCGGTGGACGTGTTGGTGGACGAAGGCATGCGCGAGCAGGCCGAGCGGTTCAGGAAGGAAGGCAGTCAGCTTTATACAAAGGTTTGATCTGCATGCGCTTATTTAGCGCCAAGTGATCGTGCCCACGCATAGCGTGGGAACGATCGACTATTAGTTTCTTCGGGACAACAAACGTGAACACACCCGGCACCTATTCACCCGACGCTCCCGTGCCCGCTGCCAAGCGGGTCTTTGGCGGGCGCGATCTGTTTTCTCTGTGGTTTTCCCTCGGCATCGGCCTCATGGTCCTGCAGACCGGCGCGTTGCTTGCGCCGGGGCTGGGCATGTCCGGTTCGATGCTGGCGATCCTGCTCGGCACACTGGTGGGCGTTTTGCTGCTCGCCGCTGTTGGCGTCATTGGCAGTGACACGGGCCTGTCGTCGATGGCTGCCCTCAAGCTCAGCCTCGGCAGCAAAGGCGCGGGCGTTCCGGCGATTCTCAATCTGCTGCAACTGGTGGGTTGGGGTTCGTTCGAAATCATCGTCATGCGCGACGCCGCCAGCCTGTTGGGCGCGGGCGCTTTTTCCGAAGCCAGCCTCTGGGCCAGTCCGATGCTCTGGACAATCGTCTTCGGCGCCCTCGCGACCTTGCTGGCGGTGAGTGGGCCGCTGGCGTTCGTCCGGCAAATCCTGCGCAAATGGGGCATCTGGCTGCTCTTGGCGGCGTGCGCCTGGCTGACGTTCAACCTGTTCAGCAAGGCCGATTTGACGGCCTTATGGTCACGAGCGGGAGATGGTTCGATGCCATTTGCCGTGGGCTTCGACATTGCCATCGCCATGCCGCTGTCGTGGCTGCCGCTGATCGCGGATTATTCCCGATTCGGCAAGCGCGCCACCGGGGTATTCGGCGGCACAGCGCTGGGCTTCTTTATTGGCAACTTCTGGCTGATGTCCCTTGGCGTGGCATACACCCTGGCCTTCGCGCCGAGTGGTGAAGCCAATGCGCTGCTGCTGGCGCTGGCTGGGGCGGGGATGGGTATTCCGCTGCTGCTGATCCTGCTGGACGAGTCGGAAAACGCGTTCGCTGACATTCACTCCGCTGCAGTGTCGAGCGGGATTTTGCTAAAGGCCAAAGTCGAACACCTGGCGCTGGCCATTGGCGTTATCTGCACGCTGATCGCCTGCTTCGCGCCGCTGGCGCAATACCAGAACTTCCTGCTGATGATCGCTTCCGTGTTCGCGCCGCTGTTCGGCGTGGTGCTGGTGGATCACTTCATCCTGCGTCGCCGCCGTCACGGCGTTGCGACAACGGGCTTGCGCTGGATGACGCTACTGGCGTGGATCGGCGGAATCTGCACCTACCATCTGCTGGCGAACCTGTATCCGGACATCGGCGCGACGCTGCCCTCGCTTATTGTGGCTGGCGTCTTGCAGCTGGTACTCAGTAAAACGATCAGCTCCGGCCGGGAAACAGCTCAGGCTTAATGATGCCGTTCAACTGCGGATACGGGATCTTCAGCTCGATGTGGCCCATCGCATAGGGGGCGATGGTTGTAACCGGGTACTTGAGGATCACTGCACCGTACGTCAGGGCGATGTTTGAAGTTTGCTTGAATGGCCACATGTTCTGGAACTCGGCATCCTTGTCCAGTTTGCTGCCGATCAGCCAGGCCTGATGAGCCAGCCGGGCCTTGTCCCAGAATGCAGCTTCCTGACCCGGGATCAGCATGTCGGCCAGTGTCAGCACGCGCTGCTGCTGGCGGGAATAGTTGATGAACGCGCGGCCCGGATTACCCTGGCCAGTGCCGGAATCAACGTAGCTGGACAGCTCGACGACCACGATTCCGTCATGCTGCTCACGTACTTTGGCCTGCAGGTAGCTGCTGTTGCGCGCTGGCGCGCGGCTCAGGTACTGCTCCTGATACGCCTTCAACGTCGGCGGCACCGGACCATCGCTGTCGCTGCGGGTCAGTTGCAGCAGTGTGCGCTGGACGATCTCGTCGAGTTTCGGCTCGTCGGGGAAATGCACGGTGTCGATGTTTACCAGCGGGCAATCATCGGTGGTGCAGCCGGGCTTGATCAGCTCGGAGGCGTCACGCTGAACGGTCAGCGGACTGCGCAGATTGGGTTGGAACAGGCTTTGGCAGGCGCCCAAAATCAGGGCCACGCAGGCCAGCGAAATGATCTTCAGGAAAGACATGTTGATCCTTGGCATCGGCATAAAAGGGGCGTCACGTCGCAGGTAACGGCAACGTCCTTCGACTGTGTGGGGCGCAATCAGTTCGCCATCGGGCGGATTAGAGTGCTTTCCCCGGCAGCCGTCTACCCCGGTGGCTATTTTTGCGAACTCAAAGGGCTGCATCCCGCACCACAGCGCGTTAGGATGGGCCCGGACACAGTGCTCAAGCAGTGAGAAATTTATGACGGATAGCAACAGATCGGCGCCGACGAATTACGAAATTACACACCGTGAGACCTGCTTCAAGGGGTTTTACCAGCTCGACCGTCTTCAGTTGCGCCATGAATTGTTCGCGGGCGGCATGGGCCCGGAAATCAAACGTGAGTTGTTCGTTCGCCACGATGCGGTTTGCGTGCTGCCCTACGATGCCAAACGCGATGAAGTCGTGCTCATCGAACAGTTCCGCGTCGGCGTCATCGGCAAGCATGAGAACCCTTGGCTGATTGAAATGGTCGCCGGCCTGATCGATAAAAAAGAGGAGCCCGAAGAGGTTGCTCACCGCGAGGGACAAGAGGAAGCTGGGCTGACGTTCAACGCCCTTTGGCCGATCACCAAATACTTTCCATCGCCGGGCGGCAGCAACGAGTTCGTGCATCTGTACTTGGGCAAGTGCGACAGCGAGGGGGCAGGTGGGCTGCACGGACTGGTAGAAGAGGCCGAGGACATTCGGGTTTCGGTCTGGTCATTCGACGACGCGATGCAAGCCGTCAAGGACGGGCGCATCGTCAACGCCGCAACTATTATTGCAATGCAATGGCTGGCGCTCAATCGCGCCGAAGTAAGGGGGCTATGGTCGTGAATCTTCTGCGCGAGCGCTATCGTGTCGACCTCGCCGGGCTGCAAGCCGCCTGCGAGGCGAACTACGCGCGCTTGATGCGTTTGCTGCCCGATATGCGCAATCAACAACGCTCACGCCGGGTCGCCGTGACTCAGGGCGACCAGATGCTGGGCGTGCTGGCGGTCGAGGTCATCCTCGATTGCCCGTACACCACCACGCTGCAGGTGCGTCAGGAGCACAGCCTGCCCTGGCTGCCGGTGCCCGTGCTCGAAGTGCAGGTCTACCACGACGCGCGAATGGCCGAGGTCATCGGCGCCGAACATGCACGTCGTTTCCAGGGTATCTATCCCTATCCCAACGCCGACATGCACCAGCCCGACGAAAAGGCTCAGCTCAACGTGTTTCTGGGTGAGTGGCTGAGCCATTGCCTGGCCTGCGGGCATGAGTTTGAGGCAGTCCGCTGATATTTGAAATACAGGTCACTGTTGCATAGGTCACGGTTATGTAGGACATGTCTGTAAGTGCTTTCTGAAAATTAACAGCCGCGGGAATTTCTGGTTTTATTGAGCGCATTCCGCCTATATGTTTCATCGCGTTTTTCTTCGGAAGCGCGTTATGAATTTTGTTGGGCATCATATGAATTCCTGCAAGGCCGTGTCTTTTAGCTGGCATTGCACATGGCTGGTAGTGGTAAGTGGGGATGGTCCTAATGTGTGTGGCCATGCACTACTCAAAGCGGGATTTTTCTATTTTCATGTTGATGGTTGGGCGAACCGTCCTTACTGCCTTACAGAGGACGACTATCAACGATACATGAGGGAAGCGGGTAAGTCGGAGCTGTTCAGGCGCCAAGTGTACATTCGTGATTCGGAGGGTGCCCAGCGCAAGCTGGAAGAGCTCAGTGTCAAACGGTGGCATTGGGGCGTCGTACCCAATAACTGCGTCAGTTATGTTGAAGAAGTTCTTGACGCTGGTGGGGCCGATGATTGGAGTCTTATGAATTGTCCTTCGTTATGGCGATGAATTGGATGAAGGCCATGCTAATCGGGCTCTTGTCAGGCGTAGGCGCGCCACCGCTAGTAAGGTTGTTTTTATATCAAGGCGAGCCATTGCAGTCGATTGCGTACGGGCTGCTGACGGCCATGGGATTTGGAGCAGGCGCATATGCAGCGCGCTACATTTCATGGGGGTGGGCGGTCGGCGGCTTCGCGGGTTTAGTATTGGGGCTATTTGGGCCGATGCCCCTTATGTTCGTTTTCCCTACTACGCGCTACGAGAAAGTGCTTCCCTGGCTTGTGTGCAGTGCGGTAGTCGGCATGCTCGTTGTAGGCTACTTCACTGACAAAGTGCTCAGCTCGCGGCGCCAGTAGAGCAGGATCGCAACGTAATCGTTGTAACCGCGAAACGGTGCGCATTTCTTGGTTTGATATGCCATCTCGCAACCACCATAATCCGGCCACATCCGCTCAAGGAGACGGCCATTGTCGAGCGCATCCTCTCAGTCCTCATCCGTGTTGGTCGTTCAACTGACCGACAGTCATCTGTTCGCCGAAGCGGACGGCGCGCTGCTGGGCATGCCCACGCGCGCCAGTCTGGATG
Source organism: Pseudomonas petrae (assembly GCF_021728295.1). Taxonomy (GTDB): domain Bacteria; phylum Pseudomonadota; class Gammaproteobacteria; order Pseudomonadales; family Pseudomonadaceae; genus Aquipseudomonas; species Aquipseudomonas petrae. The sequence goes on along the minus strand of NZ_JAKJXE010000007.1, from coordinate 383,732 downwards.
CGGTGGTCGAGCGTGTGCTCATCGAACAGCCGGCGATCGATCTGGTGCTGGCAACGGGCGACTTGTCTCAGGACGGTTCGGTTGAGTCGTATCAGGCGTTCCGCGACGCGAGTAATCGCCTGAATGCGCCCGCGCGCTGGATTCCGGGGAATCACGACGAGCTGAGGGAGATGGCGATTGCCGCGCAGAACAGCGACTTTCTCGAGCCTGTCGTCGACGTCGGCAATTGGCGGATCACAATGCTTGATTCGGCTGTTTCCGGTTCCGTCCCCGGTTTTCTGCAAGACGGCCAGCTTCAGTTGCTCGCCCAGGCCTTGAGCGAAGCGCCGGAGCGCCATCATCTGGTGTGTCTGCATCATCATCCGGTGCCAATCGGGGCGGCGTGGATGGCGCCCATCGGTTTGCGCAATCCCGAAGCGCTGTTCGCCGTGCTGGAGCGTTTTCCCCAGGTGCGCGCGGTGCTCTGGGGCCATGTGCATCAGGAATTCGATCAGCTTCGCGACGGCGTGCGGCTAATGGCTTCGCCTTCAACCTGCATACAGTTCGCGCCAAACAGCGCTGATTTCGGTCTCGATGACCTTGCGCCCGGCTATCGCTGGCTGCGTCTGCACGATGACGGCCGGATCGACACCGGCGTTTCGCGCATCGACCCCGACCTGTTCGACGTCGACATCAACGGCGCGGGCTACTGAAAGACATTTCCTCAATTTGCCGCGATTTATCAACAGCCGAGTCTTCGCGCAGTTGACCCTGTAAACTGCGTGGCTTTGCCCTGATGAGCGCCAGCAGGCCAGCCCGTCCGGGATGTATCGATTGCCGTTTGGGAGGCAACTGCGTGAACCAGGATCAATCGACGCTTCTTTATATTCACGGCCTGAACAGCTCGGCCAAGTCGCAGAAAGCCACACAGCTGACGGCGCTGATGGCGCGTCTGGGTTTGAGCGAATACTTGCGCGTGCCTGAGCTGCATCATCATCCGCGTCAGGCGCTGGTTCAGTTGGAGGGCGCAATCGAGGAACTCGGTCGGCCGCTGCTGGCCGGCAGCTCGCTCGGCGGCTACTATGCGACTCACTTGGCTGAGCGCCACGGCCTCAAGGCTGTGCTGATCAACCCGGCGGTCAATCCGCATCAGCTCTTCGATGGTTTTCTCGGCACCCAACAAAACCTTTATACCGGCGAGAGCTGGGAGCTGACGCACGACCACGTGGCGGCGCTGGCCGGGCTGGAAGTGCCTGCCCCACAGGACCCGCAGCGTATTCAGGTGTGGCTGCAAACGGGCGACGAGACGCTGGATTACCGCCGTGCCCAGAGCTTCTATCGGGCCTGTGCATTGCGCATCGAAGCGGGCGGCGATCACGGGTTTCAGGGTTTCGCTGCAAAAATCCCAGCGCTGTTGAGCTTCGCCGGATTCGCTCCCGCATTGCTCCAGGGCGTCGATCTGACAGGGCTCTGACCTGAGCCATTGCTGCAATAAATATGTAGAACATTCTTCTACAACAGTAGCACTCCGAAATTTCATGAACGACTTGATGACGAGACCCCATGGCCAATCCCAGCGCTAGCTCTTATAACGCAGACGCCATCGAAGTCCTCTCGGGCCTCGACCCGGTCCGCAAACGGCCGGGCATGTACACCGACACCTCGCGCCCCAACCACCTGGCGCAGGAAGTTATCGACAACAGCGTCGACGAAGCGCTGGCAGGCCACGCCCGCTCCGTGCAAGTCATTCTGCACGCCGACAATACGCTGGAAGTCTCCGACGATGGTCGCGGCATGCCCGTGGACATCCACCCGGAAGAGGGCGTGTCGGGCGTCGAGCTGATCCTCACCAAGCTCCACGCCGGCGGCAAGTTTTCCAACAAGAACTACCAGTTCTCCGGCGGCCTGCACGGCGTCGGGATTTCCGTGGTCAACGCGCTCTCGACCCAGGTACGGGTACGAGTCAAGCGTGATGGCAACGAATACGAAATGACCTTTGCCGATGGCTACAAGGCCAGTGAGCTCGCGGTGATTGGCACCGTTGGCAAACGCAATACCGGCACCAGCGTGTATTTCGCGCCGGACCCCAAATACTTCGACACCCCGAAATTTTCTGTCAGCCGCCTCAAGCACGTACTTAAGGCCAAGGCGGTTCTGTGCCCGGGCCTGCTGGTCAGCTTCGAGGACAAAGGCACCGGCGAGAAGGTCGAGTGGCATTACGAGGACGGCCTGCGCTCGTACCTGCAGGATTCGGTGGCCGACTTTCTGCGCCTGCCGGACGAGCCGTTCTGCGGCGTTTTCGCAGGCAACAAAGAAGCCGTCGACTGGGCGCTGCTGTGGTTGCCCGAGGGCGGCGACAGCGTTCAGGAAAGCTACGTCAACCTGATTCCGACCGCCCAGGGCGGCACCCACGTCAACGGCCTGCGTCAGGGCCTGCTTGACGCGATGCGTGACTTCTGTGAGTTCCGTAATCTGCTGCCCCGCGGCGTTAAGCTGGCGCCCGAAGACGTCTGGGAGCGCATCGCTTTCGTGCTGTCGATGAAGATGCAGGAGCCACAATTCTCCGGCCAGACCAAAGAGCGACTGTCGTCCCGTGAGGCGGCAGCGTTTGTCTCCGGTGTGGTCAAGGATGCCTTCAGCCTGTGGCTCAATGCGCACCCGGAAATGGGCATGCAGCTGGCCGAGCTGGCGATCAGCAACGCCGGTCGTCGTCTCAAGGCGAGCAAGAAGGTCGAGCGCAAACGTATTACGTCAGGCCCGGCACTGCCGGGCAAGCTGGCGGATTGCGCGGGTCAGGACCCGATGCGCTCCGAGCTGTTTCTGGTCGAGGGTGACTCCGCTGGCGGCTCCGCCAAACAGGCCCGGGACAAGGAATTCCAGGCCATCCTGCCGTTGCGCGGGAAGATCCTGAACACGTGGGAAGTCGACGGCGGCGAAGTACTCGCCAGCCAGGAAGTGCACAACATCGCCGTGGCGATCGGGGTTGATCCGGGCGCTGCGGACATGAGCCAGCTGCGCTACGGCAAAATCTGCATCCTCGCCGACGCCGACTCCGACGGCCTGCACATCGCCACGCTGTTGTGCGCCTTGTTCGTCCAGCATTTCCGCCCGCTGGTGGATGCCGGTCACGTCTACGTCGCCATGCCGCCGCTGTACCGCATCGACCTGGGCAAAGACATTTATTACGCACTGGACGAAGCCGAGCGCGACGGCATTCTCGACCGACTCGTGGCCGAGAAGAAGCGCGGCAAGCCGCAGGTCACCCGATTCAAAGGCCTGGGTGAAATGAACCCGCCGCAACTGCGCGAAACTACCATGGACCCGAACACCCGTCGCCTGGTGCAGCTGACTCTGGACGACTTCGAAGCCACGTCGGAAATGATGGACATGCTGCTGGCCAAGAAACGCGCAGGCGACCGCAAGAGCTGGCTCGAATCCAAAGGCAATCTGGCCGAGGTGCTGGTCTGATGCGGGGCTGGTTTGCAGCGCTGTTATTGATCTCTACGCCCGTTTTCGCAGCGCCATTGCCAGAGCTCAAGCTGCTGTCGGAGCATCCGGTCGACGACATGATCGGCGGCAACCTGTCCGGGCTTGCGTCCTGCAACGGCGTACTGTGGACCGTTTCGGACCGCGACGACACCCTGCTTTACAGCCTCGACACGTCGGCAACGGTCTGGAAAGCCAAGGCGCAGACGCTGGAAATCCCGCCGATCCCGGACAGCGGCCTGTCCGCGACCCTGCGCAGCATGGCCAAGGCCTCGGCGATGATTCGGGGCGGCGATCTGGATTTTGAAGGCGTGAGTTGCGACGCGGCGGGCAACCGTTACCTCGTCAGCGAAGCCTATGCCGCTGTGCTCCAAGTGCCGGTTGAAGGCGCGCCAGTCTGGCTGGATCTGCCCAGAAAGGTCGTTGAGGAAGCGCAGTCGGCCGGGATGCTGCAGCATTTCAACGCCATCTTCGAAGGCATCGCGGTCAACCCGGCAGGCGATCAGCTATGGCTCGCCGCCGAACGTGACAAGCGCGGCCTGCTGACCGCGAAGCTTGGCAAGGACGGCTGGGCCTGTGATGCCAGTTGCATCCTGCGAGTCGACTCGGGCAATGACATTTTGCCGCCCGAGTTGGGTGGCAAGGCGGTCTCCAAGGACTTTTCCGACATCTCGCTGTACAAGGGCAAGCTGTTCACTCTGGAGCGCGCGGCTTACCGAATCTGCCGCCGGGCTCTGGCGACAGGTCAGCTGGAAACCTGCTGGTCGTTCGCCAAAGAGGCGCTTCAGCCCAACCGACTGTATGACCAGAAATACGGCCTGACCGAAGCGCTGATCGTCGATGACAAAGGCGCATGGGTCGGCACGGACAATAACTTCGGTGTCCGCGCCGATGGCGAAAAACGTCCCATCGTCTGGCGCTTCGCCGCGCCCGAGGGTGGCTGGAGCGGCAAGCCTTGACCCAGGCACCTCCCGGCAAGCGCGCCGGGCGGCTGATGCTGATCATCGCCTGGGCGGCGGCGCTGTTTCTGGCGACGCGGTTTTTTGGCGAGTGGGAGCAGCGTCAGGAAAATCCGAATACCATCGTCGCCTCCGAACATGGAGACGGCTATGTCGAGGTGAAACTGGCGAGCAATCGTGACGGGCATTTCGTCATGACCGGGCAGATAAATACCCGCCCCGTGCAGTTCATGCTCGACACCGGCGCGACGAATGTCGCCGTGCCGGAGAGCGTTGCGCAGACGCTGCGCCTTGAGCGCGGCGAGCGTGTTCAGGTGAGTACGGCCAACGGACGCACCGACGCGTTCCGGACCACGCTGCAACGGTTGCAGATTGGCGACATTGTCCTGAACAACGTGCGCGCCCTAGTGGTGCCCGGTCTGGACGGTGAGCAGGTGCTGCTGGGCATGAGCGCCGTGAAACAACTCGAATTCACACAGCGCGGCGGCACCTTGCTGCTGCGCCAGACGACAAAATGATGAGGCCCGCATGAGCGACTCCCTTGACCTCAGCCTGGATGGCGTAGAACGCCGATCGCTGGCTGACTTCACCGAACAGGCCTATCTCAACTATTCCATGTACGTAATCATGGACCGGGCGTTGCCGCACATCGGCGACGGCCTGAAGCCCGTGCAGCGCCGCATCGTCTACGCGATGAGCGAGCTGGGCCTGGACGCCGACGCCAAGCACAAGAAGTCGGCGCGCACCGTCGGTGACGTGCTCGGCAAGTTTCACCCCCACGGCGACTCGGCCTGCTACGAAGCCATGGTGCTGATGGCGCAGCCCTTCAGCTATCGCTACACGCTGGTCGACGGCCAGGGCAACTGGGGTGCGCCGGACGATCCCAAGTCATTCGCGGCCATGCGCTACACCGAAGCGCGTCTGTCGCGTTACTCCGAAGTGCTGCTCACCGAACTGGGTCAGGGCACGGCGGACTGGGTGCCGAACTTCGACGGCACGCTGGACGAGCCCGCTGTTTTGCCGGCGCGCCTGCCGAACATCCTGCTCAACGGCACCACCGGCATCGCTGTCGGCATGGCCACCGACGTGCCGCCGCACAACCTGCGTGAAGTCGCGACAGCCTGCGTGCGTTTGCTCGATGAGCCCAAAGCAACGGTCGAACAGCTCTGTGAGCATATCCAGGGCCCGGACTACCCGACCGAAGCGGAAATTATCACGCCCCGCGCCGACCTGCTGAAAATGTACGAAACCGGCAAGGGCTCGGTGCGTATGCGCGCCGTGTACCACATCGAAGACGGCGACATCATCGTCACAGCGCTGCCGCATCAGGTGTCCGGTGCCAAGGTGCTGGAGCAGATCGCGGCGATGATGCAGGCCAAGCCGTCCAAGGCTCCGCAGATCGCTGACCTGCGTGACGAATCCGACCACGAAAACCCGTGCCGGATCGTGATCATCCCGGGCGCCCGCAAGAATTTCGACCACGATGCGCTGATGCAGCACCTGTTCGCCAGCACTGAGCTGGAGTCGAGCTACAGGGTCAACATCAACATCATTGGCCTGGACGGCAAGCCGCAGCTGAAAAACCTGCGCGCATTGCTGGTCGAGTGGTTGGAGTTCCGGGTACAGACCGTGCGTCGTCGCCTGCAATTCCGCCTCGACAAGGTTGAGCGTCGCTTGCACCTGTTGGATGGTTTGTTGATCGCTTACCTCAACCTGGATGAAGTGATTCACATCATCCGCACCGAGGAGCACCCGAAAGCCGCGCTGATCGCGCGTTTCGCCCTGAGCGAAATCCAGGCTGATTACATTCTCGACACCCGTTTGCGTCAGTTGGCGCGACTGGAAGAAATGAAGTTGCGTGCCGAACAGGATGAATTGCTCAAGGAACAAGCCAAGCTGCAAGCCCTGTTGGGCAGCGAGGCCAAGCTGAAGAAACTGGTACGCACCGAGCTGATCAAGGATGCCGAAACTTATGGCGACGACCGTCGTTCGCCTATCGTCGAGCGTATCGAAGCCAAAGCCCTGACCGAACACGATCTGCTGCCGAACGAGAAAGTGACGGTCGTGCTGTCGGAAAAAGGCTGGGTTCGCTCCGCCAAAGGTCACGAAATCGACGCCACCGGGCTCTCTTATAAGGCCGGGGATGGCTTCAAGGCTTTGGCGCCGGGTCGTTCCAACCAGTTTGCGGTGTTTATCGACTCCACCGGTCGCAGTTATTCGGTGCCGTCGCACACCTTGCCATCGGCCCGTGGCCAAGGCGAACCGCTGACCGGTCGTCTGACGCCGCCGCCCGGTGCGACTTTCGAATGCGTGCTGTTGCCCGAAGATGACGCGCTGTACGTGGTTGCTTCCGACGCCGGCTACGGTTTCGTGGTCAAGGGTGAAGACTTGCAGGCCAAGAACAAGGCGGGCAAGGCGCTGTTGAGCTTACCGGCCGGGGCCAAGGTGATCCTGCCGCGTCCGGTACCGGATCGTGAACACAACTGGCTCGCCGCCGTGACCACCGAAGGCCGTTTGCTGGTGTTCAAAATCAGCGATCTGCCGCAGCTGGGCAAAGGCAAAGGCAACAAGATCATCGGCATTCCGGGCGAGCGCGTTGCCAGTCGGGAAGAGTACGTGACCGACCTGGCCGTGGTCCCTGACGGCGCCACACTGGTGCTGCAGGCGGGCAAGCGCAATCTGTCGCTCAAGCCCGACGATCTGGAGCACTACAAAGGTGAACGCGGACGACGGGGCAACAAACTGCCGCGTGGATTCCAGCGCGTGGATGCGCTGTTAGTGGAAACCGCTGGCTAAAGCGGTTGGTTCGGCGGTCGCTCTTCGTTTCGTCACGAGAGCGACGCAGAATCGCTGGAGTCAACGCGCATATTCACGGATGATATGACGTCCTCTGGCGCCGCCATGGCGGAATGCCTTCATGTTTTCAAAGTATTTAACAGCGTGGACGCAATACACGGCGTTCACTTGGACGGGATGATGAATTTTCTACGTGTTCCCTGTGTTCTGTTGTTGACCGGCGTTCTGGGTTTGGCCGGGTGCAGCGTTCATCAGCCCACGTCGCTCTATCAGCTGGACAGCGGCGACCCCGGGCAACCGAAACACACCGGCGGGGTCGCAGTTCTGCTGGGCCCTGTGGCGATTGCTGACTATCTGCAACGCGAAACATTATTGCAGCGTCAGCCGGACGGCAGTCTCAAGGCGTCCACCGACGGTCGCTGGGCCGGCAGTCTGTCCTCTGATATCGATCAGCTGCTTCTGCGCCAACTGGCCTGGAAGCTTGACAGTCAACGCGTGGTCATGGCCCCTGCCGCGGCCAACTTCACGCCGGATGTCCAAGTGGTGCTGTCCATCACCCGCCTGGATTCAGGCGAGAAGCAGCCGGCGGTACTGGATGCCCAGTGGCGCTTGCTCGACCGCCGCGGCAATGTGCGCGACAGCAAGCTGATTCACCTGGAAGAACCGCATGCAGGTTCTTCAGCTGCGCAGGTCAAGGCGCAGGGAATTCTGCTGCAACGCCTGGCTGACAAGCTGAGCGTCGCGGTCAAGCCCATCGCCAGTCAGCCGTATGTGGCGGACGTTCCCAAGAAGGCCGCGGCGCCGGCGAAAACCCGCACTGATCAAGACAAGCCGAAGATTCCGATGGCATCACCGATCCGCACTGATCTGGAAGTGTTCCGCTTCTAGGATGAGCGCCCACAAAAAAGCCCGCAGCGATGCGGGCTTTTTTGTGGGTGACGGCTAGACCCTGCGCGCCTCGTGCATACGCGCCAGTTGGCGCTCCAGCATCGACGGATACGGCTCCATCAGACGCTCCACACAGCTGGCACCTTCAGGGCTCGCAATCGGGCGAATGCGCGCACGCTGGCGGATGGTCGGGTCTTCGCTGATCTTGCGCTCTACCAGCAACAGATTACGGCTGTGTTGCGACAGGGCCAGGGCGTCCTGCGCGGTTTCGGTCAGCAGCAGATCGATCTGGTTCATGCCGTGCAAGCCTTCGCCCAGTGTCAGGCCCAACTGCAGTTGCAGGGTAATGCCGCTGTCGGCGACTTCGATCTGCAACGCATGGCTCAATGCACGCAGCAACTCGCCGCAGCAGATGGCGTTGGTGAGGTAGTCATCGCCGCTGTCCTGGGTGCTGAACACCATCAGCGAACTGCCGTCGTTCAGGGTATGCAGCTCGCTGTCGTAGAGCGAAGCGGCCTGATCGATGCAGTCACGGTAGCGCTCGAGCAGCTCGGTCAGGCGCGTGCGCGGAAGCCGACGCAGTTGCTCCTGAGAACCCAGCTGCACCGCCAGCACCGCGCTGTATTGCGGTTGCGTTGGCACGACCGGAAGGATCGGACGCGGCGCAGGTTTCGGCGCAGCGGGGGAGTGGTCGCGAAGGTCCGCAAACGGATCCTCTTCGTCTTCTTCATCTTCCTCGGCGGCAATGCGTCGTGCCGGGATCACCGTGGCGCGCGGTTTGGGCGCATCGTCGAAGTCAGGGTCGCTCAGGTCGCTGCTGTCGAACTCCGGCGAAGCGTCTTCCTCGTCCTCGACCTGTGCAGGCTCGGGAATGGGCGCCGGTTCCGGTTCTGGCGGCGCGTAGGAAGTCTTCAGCTGACGCGCCAGATCGCCGATCTCGTCCTGACGATCAGTGGCTGGCGTGTACGGGTCGATGTAGCGCAGCCACATGCGCAGTTGCAGCATCGGCGTGGAGATATGGCGCCCAAGGCGCAGGCTCAAGGCCAACGCCAGTGCCAGCAGGATACCGGCCAGAATCGCCATGCTCTGCAAGCTGATGGTCAGCGGTTGCTGGAACTGGGCCATGTCCAGGCTGATGCGCAGCGTGCCGGCGACCACGTCCTGGAAGGTGATCTTGATCTCGTACAGACCTTCCGCCTCACCCAGCAAGCCGTTTTTCGGACGCTGACCGGCTTCGGCAAGAATGCGGTTGTCGGGGCTATAGATAGCCGCGTGGGCCACCAGCGGATTTTTCACCAGATTGCCCAGCAGCACGTTGAGGCTGAGGATGTCGTTGGACACCAGCAGCTCGGTGGCGGACGTGGCGGTCTGGGTGGTCAGGGCTTGCCCCAATGCGTCGGCTTGTTCGTGCATGGCTTGCTTGAATTGCAAACCCATGACGCAGGCGTAGATCACCAGAGCCAGCGCGACGAGGATCACGTTATGGCTGGCGATGCGCAAAGCAATCGGTACACGTCGATGACGCAATGCCCGGAAGATCAGCAAGAAGAAATTATCGGTTTTTACGGGCGTGGGCCGGTTCACTGAGCACGGCTCTCTTGGTGAAGTTGGGGCGCAGTATAGCGAGCGACCCTGTGGCGGCAAAGCGCTGGCTGTGCCCGGCGGTCACTGAAAGTGCGTAGAATGCGGTTTTTTTCCACTGCGGGGGTGCGCCTTGCGCGAAATCGTCCTGATAAACATCACCGGTGAAGACCGTCCGGGTCTCACTGCGGCCATCACCGGTGTGCTGGCCCAAGGCGGCGTGAACATTCTCGACATCGGTCAGGCGGTGATTCACGACGCGCTGTCGTTCGGCCTTCTGGTCGAGATCCCCGACACCGAAGCAGGCGCGGCAGTGCGCCAGAACGTGCAGGGAACAGTCGAGGAATTGGGTCAGCAAGTGCGCTTCACCCACGTGTCCGAAGCCGACTATCAGCACTGGGTCGACGGTCAGGGCAAGGCGCGGCACATCGTGACGCTGCTGACGCGCAAGGTCACCGCCGAGCAACTGCAGACGGTCAGTGCGATCACAGCCAAATATGGCTTGAACATCGACCGCATCGATCGCCTTTCCGGGCGTATGCCGCTGGACATGCCCACCGAGAAGAGCAAGGGCTGCATCGAGTTTTCCGTGCGCGGCGAGCCGGTCGATCCTCAGCAGATGCAGGCCGAATTCCTCCACGTTGCCCACGAGCTGAACGTCGATATCGCGTTCCAGCAGGATTCACTGTTCCGCCGCAACCGTCGTCTGGCGGTGTTCGACATGGATTCGACACTGATCGAAGCCGAGGTTATCGACGAACTGGCCAAAGCCCACGGCGTCGGCGAGCGCGTGTCGGAGATCACCGAGCGCGCCATGCGTGGCGAACTGGACTTCCGCGCCAGTTTCAAAGAGCGACTGGCGCTGCTCAAAGGCCTGGATGTGAAGGTGCTGGATGAGATCGGCGCTTCGTTGCGTTTGACGGAAGGCGCTGAAACCCTGTTCGCCGAACTCAAGCGGCTGGGTTACAAGACCGCGATCCTGTCGGGCGGCTTCACCTACTTCGCTCGCCAGTTGCAGGCCAAACTGGGCATTGACTACATCTTCGCCAACGAGCTGGAAGTGGTGGACGGCAAGTGCACGGGCAACGCGATCGAGCCGATCGTCGACGCCCAGCGCAAGGCCGATCTGCTGCGCGAACTCGCCAGCAAGGAAGGGTTGAGTCTGGAACAGACCATCGCGGTGGGCGATGGCGCCAATGACTTGCCGATGCTCGCCATCGCCGGCCTGGGTGTGGCGTTCCGCGCCAAGCCGCTGGTCAGGCAGTCGGCGAAGCAGGCCATCTCGACACTGGGTCTGGATGGCGTGTTGTATTTGCTGGGGTTCCGCGACCGGGAAGGGCGCAGCGTTTAAAAGCGTGAGCGTTGAGGCATCTGCAACGGATGCCTCGATGGCTCAGAGCACCGTCCACAGCGAGTCGAATTCCTGCTCCGGGCCGCCGGCGTCTGGCGTCGCAACCTTTTTCGGCCCTTCAAGAATCTGATATTCAAACTGGTTGTAGCTTCCCGTCGTCGCACGACGGTTGCTCAGGCTCGCGCGTCGCTGTTCGCCACTGGTGTTGATCAGCACCTTGGAGCCGTCCTCGAACGGCAGGCGCGGGGCGATGACTGTCGCGGGCACATCAATGGCGCGAACTTCCGGCAACAGCAGCGCGCGCAAAAACTGACTGCTCTGCTCGGCGCGGGTCAGCTGCATGCCGCAGGCCTGGGCAAAGGGCGCAATCAGTTCAACGCCCATCTGCATGCCACCGCCGCGGACCTGCCGCACCCAGCGCACCACCGCGATGCTCCAGCCGTGGCCATGGTCCTGAATGCCGATCATCTCACCGGCCTGCAACTGGTCCGGTACCTCTTTCGGCCAGGCCAGGCAGTAGCCGCCCGGGCTGTGATTGACGATATGCAGGGCGTACGTCGGGAAACTCTTTTGCCCGTCGGACGCCGCGCTGGCTTCGGCATCGTCACGTTTGTATTCGATTTCCTCGAACGGCAGCATGCTGTTCGATTTGCCATTGCGTTGCGCTTCTGCCGTCTGCGCCCATGGATCATGCTTGGCCGGCTGCAAAGGCTGCAGTGTGTATTCGGCCACTCTGGACAGGGTCGACATTTGCAGCAGGTCGCTGAAGGACTGCTGGCCGCCGACGTAATAATGCAGGGCGCTCATGCCCACGCAGACGGTCAGTGTGCCTTGTCCCGGGGTGCGCTGAAACGCACGTTCCGACACATCGCCCCAAGCGGCGGCAAGGTGCTGCAGGACGTCGATTGACAACCCCGGCGGCACTTTCAGCGCGGACTTCGAGCGTTCTTCAACGGGCGTTTCGGTGTAACGCTCCAGTGCAGCCGACAGAGGGCGCGAGTTGATACCGAGCAAATTCGGCCGCTGATCATCGTCGTACAGTGCGGCATAGCGCGGCGCTGTGTCCGTGCCTGGCGACACCGCGTACAGGCTGTTGGTGTCCATCGGCTGCTGCAGCGTGACCATCGCACTCCACGCATCCAGCGCCTCGGCCAGCTTGCCGATGTTGTGCTGGCGCATCTGATTGCAGCGCGAACAGCCCATCAGCAGCGCAACGATGTAAGTCTGTTCGACGCTCATCGCCTGGGTGTTGTGGGCGAGGCTGTCGGCAACCGGCACGTTCTGCAATTGATGCTGGCGGGCGATCTGATAAATCTGGTGCATCTCCAGCCACAAGCCGTCCTGCACCGGGCAGTAAAGCTGGTTGGCGCGGATCAGCGGACCGTTCAGGCAGCTGAGCGCGCGCTGAAGGGCGGTGGTCAGCAGGCCGATGCGGTCTTTGCCGAGCTTGACCGCGACCCGCGCAATGATCTGTTTGTAGCCGATGGCAAGGTGGTTTTGCAGGGCCTGGCACAGGTTGGCGACCTTGCGCGGACGCTCTTCGAGAACGACTGACTGGTTCAGGAAGTGACGCTCCAGGTGCTTGCACACGAAAAATACTTCCGGGCGAAGCAGTTCGAGGAGCTGCATGCGGTTGTCGCTGGGGGTGAGCAACTGGTTCAGTTCGCCGAGCCCTTGATAGAGCTGGCGGGCCATTTCACCGAGATTGGCCTTGGGCAGGGTAGCGATCCAGCGCTTCATGTCTTTGGGCGTCGCGTCACAGAACGACAGGCTCGACTGCGTCGGCACAGGTGCGCGCAACAACAGCGGGAGGCTTAAATTACTCATGTGACAGGCAAACTCCAACGACTACAGGCCTGAACGGCGGCGTCCAACTCCGGGGGCAAGCACCCTCGCCGAGCGAAAAGAGCACGTTTACGTCCACTGAAAGCGAAGTTTCCTACAGCGCTGACAACTGGACTCTAGCAGCATCCTGCAACCGTCGCAGCCTGTGCCCATTGTCCTGCAGCCAGACCCCGCATCCCTGGTCAAGCGTGATGCTGCGCGACGGCTTAAAGCAGTTCGCGCCAGAAAAACAGCATCACGCCTCACAGATATGAGTTAAGGCAAGAATCAGGCCTGTAATGGCAGCGCGAGGCCCTGACCCATCTGAACGGCCGAACCGGCCGCCAGCAGCTCGGACCACTTCACCTGATTTGGCCCGAACAGCACGATGGCCGTAGAGCCCAGTTTGAAGCGACCCAACTCGGCACCTTTTTCCAGATGGATGGGCGCGCGCGCTGCTTCGTCGTAACGGAAAGTCTTGAGCTCGCGCTTGGGCGGCGTGACCAGGCCCGCCCATACGGTTTCGATCGAGGCGACGATCATCGCGCCGACCAGCACGACGGCCATCGGACCGCGCTCGGTATCGAACAGGCACACCACGCGTTCGTTACGGGCGAACAGCTCCGGCACGTTTTCCGCCGTGATCTGGTTCACCGAGAACAGCCGGCCCGGTACGTAGACCATCTCGCGCAGGGTGCCGGCGAGCGGCATGTGCACGCGGTGATAGTCCTTCGGTGACAGGTAAACGGTCGCAAATTCGCCACCCATGAACGGCGCGGACAGGCGCGCATCGCCGCCTAGCAGTTCCAGTACGCTGTAGCTGTGTCCTTTGGCCTGGAAAATCCGACCGTGTTCGATTGGGCCCAGTTGGCTGACCGCGCCGTCTGCAGGGCAAAGGATCGCGCCTGGCGTTGGGTCCAACGGGCGCGCTCCCGGTTTGAGGGCGCGGGTGAAGAAGTCATTGAAGTGCTGGTACCCGGTGATGTCCTCGACCTGAGCCTGGGACATGTCGACCTGATAGCGGCGCGCAAACCACTGGGTGAAAGCGTTCTTGAACCAGCGCACGCGGCATTCGGCCACGCAGCCCGCCAGTTGCGACAGCAGATGATGGGGAAGCAGATACTGGAAAAGGATAAACAGACGCTGTTTCATCAAGATTCCTAAAACGTTTGAAGAAGGGAATACGGATCTACGCCACGTCGGGCGCCGATTTATTTCTCGACCGGGGTGTCCGGATGGTTGCCCCACTCGCCCCAGGAGCCGGCGTAGCCCTTGATCCTCGGGTAACCCAGCGCCTTGGCCACCAGATAGGTGAAGCCCGAACGATGATGGGTCTGGCAGTGGGTAATGATTTCTTTCTCCGGGGTAATGCCCAGGCTTTCGAGGATCTGCGGCATGTCCTTGCGGATGCGCAGGTTGCGCGCCTGATCCATGCCGGCCGTCCATTCAAAATTCACGGCGCCGGGAATGTGACCTCCCTTGGCAGCGACGACTTTTTCGCCGGAGTACTCGGTCGGCGCGCGCGCGTCCCAGATTGCCAGGTCAGCGGCGCCGAGGCGGCTTTGCAGGTATTCGCGGGTGGCTGTGGGCTCGTCGTGCAAGGTCAGTGAAACCGGGCCACCGACTGTTTTTGGCACTTCCGTCGAGAGTGGCAGGCCTTCGGCTTGCCAGGCGAGAAGCCCACCGTCGATATAGTGATACTTTTTGTGTCCGATGACGTCGAGCAGCCAGATGAACCGGCCGGCCCAGCCACCGCCTTCGTCGTCGTAGACCACGTACACCGCGTCGGGGTTGTGGCCCAGTTCGCCGAACAGCCCTTCCAGATGCGTGTGCGAGGGCAGCAGCCCCGGCGCAGGTGGCAGGCCCAGTTGCGTGCGTTTCGGATCGACGAATCGCGCGCCCGGGATGTGGCCGGCCTCGTAGCGGGCCGGGCTGGTCAGGTCGACCAGAATAAGCTCTGGCGCGCTGAGGCGTGCTTGCAGGTCTGCGGGCTCGATGACCAGCGGCAAGCTTGAAAAGGCAGACATGTAGCGTCTCCGGATCGCGAAAAGGTTGCGAATTGTAGCTCAGCCGTCAGCCATTGCGATGGCTAAAGGTGGTGAGGGCTTTCTCGATGCACTGACCGGTTTTTCCGAAAGCCTGGACGGAGACTTCGGAAAACAGCCCGCCGCCCTGATCGGCCACCACCACCATCACCACACGGCCATTGCTGGCGAGCGAGCGAATCAGCAGGTTTTCGCCGCTGAACAGGTTGCGCAGTTGCGGCGGCAGCAACGCGGAAAACTGGGCGTTGTTGGCCGGTGTCAGGCGCAATTGCGTGGGTTGGGCGAGCAGGCGTTGCAGCACGGTGCTGTCTTTGTAGGGCACCAGCAACGCAGCGGCCGACTTGTCCACGCCCGCGATCTGATGCACGCGCAGACTGTCGGTCTTGCGATCGGTCATCAGCAGCACCACCCGCTGCATGCCCGCTGCCACCAGTGCATCCCTGGCGCAGGTGGTCAGGTGTATCGCGTTGATGAAAATGCCAGGCTCTTTCAACAGATCGGCGCAGTGCTTGCGCCACAGCTGCAAGGCGTCGGGCGATGGTGGCGGGGCAGGCAGCAAGCCTTTGTGTACCCGACGGGCATTCCACGGCCAGAGCAAAGCCTGCGCGGGGTGCCAGATGTCCGGGCCGGAATGCTGACGCGCGCTGGCCGCTGCGTTCTGGTGAACCTGCTGTTGGAGATCATCCAGTGACTGTTGCAGATACAGGCTGGTCAGCAGCTGCCAGCGCAGGTTATGCGGTGTGTCCCATGCCTGATGCGCCGACAGCGCGAGGCCGTTGGCCAGCAGAATCGTATTGGCGGGCTGGTTGAGCCAGCGCCGCAGCGGCAGGTCGGCGTCGAGTTGCTGTTGCTGTTTGAGTGGGTCACCGTTGCTGTGGGCGATGCGCAACACTTTCACCAGATTGCGTTGCTGGGAGGTCAGCAATTCGTAGCCCTGGGTCACCCAGATCGGCAGGCGCCAGTGCTGCGCCAGCGCCTGACACAAATGCACCAGCCGCACGCCAAACAGTGCCTGCTCTACAGCCTTAGCGCACTCGCCCTTGTGGATAACCCGCAGTTCCCATTCTTCCAGCAGTTTGGGGTGCGCCAGCGCCATCGGCCAAAGCGGCGAGAGAAACAGAAGGCTGCCCAGATGGATGTCCTGCCACAGCCGGGCCAGTTGATTGGCGAACAAGCCGTAAGCCTGTTGCATGGCGTGCTGACTGATCATCTGGATTTGACGCAACGCCAGCGGGATGTCCCGCGCATCGACACTGGGCAGCCGCGCCAATAGCGCTTCGGTACGCGCCAGTCCCAATCGGTTGATGGCGACTTCAAGACTCTCCGCAGGCTGGGCCGTGGCGGGGCTGTTCAGGTTGGCTTCGCGCAAAACGTTGAGCACCAGCGCCGGGCTGTCCTGCATGAGGTCGGCAATATCGCGCAGCGAGCGGCGACTGTCGGTCAATGCCGCCTGCACGCGCTGATACGCCACCGCAGGCACCGGCAAGGCGATGCCGTCGAGCTGTTTTATCCAGTTATCCAGGGTGCGCGGGACAGGTAGCGAAGAAGCTTTATCTGATTGCATTCACAACACCCGTACGGCTGGGAGGTTTAGATCGATGTCGGATACTGGCATCATGCTGGCCCTCGCGGCGCAACGTCCGGCGCCACACATCGGTCAGCATTTTCCTGTGATCTGACTATAGTCTGGCGCATTCATGCCGATAAGCAGGACAAGAGTTTCAAGCGCTTCTCGCACAATGACCATGAACCCGACTCAGTAAGTATTTCCTACCTATGGCAAAAATTATCGGCATCATCGTCGTTTTCGCGAGCGTTCTCGGCGGATACGTACTGTCCCACGGTCAGATCGCTGCGTTGATCCAGCCTTACGAGGTCTTGATCATTGGCGGTGCGGCGCTGGGTGCATTCCTGCAAGCCAACCCGGGCTATATGACCATGCTGGTCTTCAAGAAGTCCTTGAAGATGTTCGGCTCCCGGTTCACCCACGGCTACTACCTCGAAGTGCTGGGCCTGGTCTACGAGATCCTCAACAAGAGCCGTCGCGAAGGCATGATGGCGATCGAAGGCGACATCGAAGAGCCCGAGAACAGCCCGATTTTCGCCAAATACCCTGGCGTGCTCAAAGACACCCGCATGATCGCCTTCATCTGCGATTACCTGCGCATCATGTCCTCAGGCAACATGGCGCCCCACGAGCTGGAAGGCTTGTTCGACATGGAATTGCTGAGCATGAAAGAAGAGCTCGAGCATCCTTCCCACGCAGTGACCGGCGTCGCCGACGCCCTGCCGGGTTTCGGTATCGTTGCCGCGGTACTGGGTATTGTTGTGACCATGGCCTCCCTGGGCTCCGGCGACAAGGCAGCGATCGGGATGCACGTCGGTGCGGCGCTGGTCGGTACGTTCTTCGGTATCCTCGCGGCGTACGGTTTCTTCGGCCCGTTGGCCACTTGCCTGGCCCACGATGCCAAGGAAGAAATGAACGTCTATGAATCGATCAAGGCTTCGCTCGTGGCGTCAGCGTCCGGCGTGCCGCCTTCGCTGGCCGTGGAGTTCGGTCGCAAGGTTCTGTATCCGGCCCATCGCCCCAGCTTCAGCGAGCTGGAACAAGCTGTCCGCGGTCGTTGATCTATGGAAAATAATCAGCCGATCATCATAAAGCGCGTCAAGCGCTACGGCGGAGGGCATCACGGCGGCGCCTGGAAAATCGCATTTGCCGACTTCGCGACGGCGATGATGGCGTTCTTCCTGGTGCTGTGGCTGATGTCATCGGCCACGCCCGAGCAACTGCTCGCCATCGCCGGTTACTTCAAGGACCCGGTCGGTTTTTCCGACAGCGGCTCGCCTTACGTGATTGACCTGGGCGGTTCGCCCGAAATGTCCCCTAACCAGACGCTCAACCCGGAGGTGCAATCCACGCCTGCGCCGGATCGCGTGCCGGTCGACGCGGATCAGCAGGATTCTGCCGCCGAGCAAGTCGAGCAGGACCGTCTGGAAATGTTGCTGCAAGAGTTGCAGACCAAGATCAACGAGAATCCGCAACTGGCGAAGTTCAAGGACCAGATTCTGTTCGAGATCACCCAGGACGGCTTGCGCATCCAGATCACGGATGCCGAAAACCGCCCGATGTTCGACATCGGCAGCGCGAAGCTCAAACCGTACTTCGAAGACATCTTGCTGGCCATGGCCGACACCATCAAAGCGGTGCCGAACAAGGTCAGCATCAGCGGTCACACCGACGCGACGCCTTTTATCGGCAATAACGGCTTCGGCAACTGGGAGCTGTCGTCCGGTCGAGCGAACGCCGCTCGCCGGGCGCTCCTCGCGGGAGGGTATCCGGATCAGCAGGTGGCGCGCGTAGTGGGCTATGCGTCTTCGGCACTGTATGACAAGGAGCACCCGCAAAATCCGATCAACCGTCGCATCGACATTGTGGTGATGACCAAGAAAGCCCAGCAGCGGATCGAAGGCGCGCAGAATTCAGGTGAAGCACCGCAAACGCCGGATGCGCCTGGAGCCGCTGCGCCATCGCCTTTACCTGGCGCTACCGGGTCGGCCAATCAGCCGGGGGCGTCGATTTCCACACCTGCCGTCGATCCGCAGGCTTACGCCCAGCCCCACGAGATTCGGCAGAAGCTGAACATCTTCGATCAGGGCCAGCTGAAGATCGACGAAACCAAGAACTGATACCTGTGTAGACGACGCAAAAACGCCGCGATGATCGCGGCGTTTTTCGTTTGTGCCTCTCGACAGCCGAGTCCTTATTCAAGTTGCGTGCGCCGCAGAGGCTGTGTGGCGCAATTCAATTGTAGGAGCGCGCTTGCCCGCGAAAGCGATCTTCCTGTGACGAGTCGATTGCCTGACACGCCGCCTTCGCGGGCAAGCGCGCTCCTACAAATCTTCGTCGAATGCGTTGGATTTCGGACAGGTGCGCCGCACTGGGCGGCGCCCGTCAGTAACTGCTTTCCGGCAAGCTCGCGATGATCGAGCGATAGCTGTTCATTCGCTGCTGCTGCACGCGCCCGTCTGCCAGGCCCTGCAACAAGGCACAGCCGGGTTCGCGGTCATGCTTGCAGTCACGGAAGCGGCATCGGCCGAGCAGGTCGTTGAATTCGATGAAGCCCGCCTCGACGTCGGCACGGCTGACGTGACCGAGGCCGAATTCACGGATGCCCGGTGAGTCGATCAGGTCGCCGCCGCGCGGGAAGTGGAACAGCCGCGCGGTGGTCGTGGTGTGGGTGCCTTGGCCCGAGTACTCCGACAAAGGCCCGACGCGCGTGCCGACTTCCGGCAGCAGGCTGTTGACCAGCGAGGATTTGCCGACGCCGGACTGGCCGACGAACACACTGATATGGCCATCCAGCTGGTCCTGCAACTGCTGCATGCCATCGCCGTGGTGGGCCGAGACTTCCAGCACCGGATAACCCAGCGTGCGGTACACCGCCAGCAGCGCATTGAGCGCAGGAGCATTCTGATCGTCGATCAGGTCAAACTTGTTCAACAGCAACAACGGGCGAATCCCTGCGTGCTCAGCGGCCACCAGGTAACGGTCGATCAGATTGGCGTGGGGTTCGGGCATCGGTGCGAAAACAATGACGATCAGGTCAACGTTGGCGGCGACCGGCTTGAGCTGGCCCCGGCTGTCCGGGCGGCTCAGTTCTGTATCGCGGGGCAACTGTGCAACGATGACGCCGATGCCCTGATTGCCAGCGCGCCACACGACTCGGTCGCCGGTCACCAGCGCCGGCAGGTTGGCGCGCAAGTGGCATCGAAAAACCTGACCCTGCAGCTCGCCGTCCTGCGCTTCGACTTCTACCTGCACGCCAAAATGCGCGATGACCAGACCCGTTTGCTCGGGACCGAGATCGCCGCCTTCCAGCGTTTCGAGAGCGGTTGATTCACGTTTGGCGGCACGCGCTGCGCGCTCGCCCTGAATCTTTTCGATGCGCCAGTTCTGGCGGCGGTTGAGTTGGCGTTTGGCCATGGGTGTTCAGTGTTCCGTTTGAAGACGCATAAAGGTGCTGATTTGATAAAGCGCGAGCGAGTCTAGCACGCCCGGGTGGGCTAAACTGCGCGCCAACGCTGAGGAGCCGACATATGCAGAACAAACAGAATCTTATCTGGATCGACCTGGAAATGACCGGTCTGGACCCTGATAACGACGTCATCATTGAGATGGCAACTATCATCACCGACAGCGAACTCAACACCCTGGCCGAAGGCCCGGTCATCGCGGTTCATCAGAGCGATGAGCTTCTGAACGGCATGGACGAATGGAACACCCGCCAGCACGGCGGTTCCGGCCTGACCCAGCGTGTGCGCGAAAGCAAAATCTCCAACGACGAAGCCGAGGCCATGACGCTTGAGTTCATCAAGCAGTGGGTCCCCGAGCGCAGCTCGCCCATTTGCGGCAACAGCATCTGCCAGGACCGTCGCTTCCTGTACAAGCGCATGCCGACGCTGGAAAACTATTTCCACTATCGCAACCTCGACGTCTCGACCCTCAAGGAACTGGCCGCACGCTGGTCACCTGATCTCAAGTTCAAGAAGGGCAGCACGCACCTGGCGCTGGATGATATCCGTGAGTCGATCGCCGAGCTGCGTTTCTACCGTGAGCACTTCATCAAGTCTTGATAGCAGGGCGCCGGCGGCCAATCGCGGTCTTCCAGAGAGAGCACAACGCTAAACGCTCTCTTTTGGTGCCTCGGTCGAGTGGTTAGACTGCGCCCCTTTCTCGCAGGGACTGCCGCCATGTTGTTGATGCTCTACCTGATCGCTATTACGGCCGAAGCCATGACCGGCGCGCTGTCCGCAGGCCGTCGCGGCATGGACTGGTTCGGTGTGGTGCTGATCGCGTGCATCACGGCGTTGGGCGGTGGTTCGGTCCGCGACGTGCTGCTGGGGCATTACCCGCTGACGTGGGTCAAGCACCCTGAGTACCTGATCCTGACCAGTGTTGCAGCGCTGGTGACCATTTTCATCGCGCCGCTCATGCGGCATCTGCGCTCACTGTTTTTGGTGCTCGATGCGTTGGGATTGGTGGCGTTCACGCTGATCGGCTGTATGACCGCGCTGGACATGGGCTTGAGCATGACCGTCGCCGCCGTGAGCGGGGTGATTACGGGCGTGTTTGGCGGGATCCTGCGGGACATTTTCTGCAACGACATCCCCCTCATCTTCCGCCGCGAGCTGTATGCCAGCGTGTCGTTTGCCGCCGCGTGGTGCTTTTTGCTGTGTCAGTACGCCGGGTTGCCGGTGGAGCAGGGCACGCTGATCACCCTGTTTGGCGGGCTGTTGCTGCGGCTGCTGGCGATCAGGTTTCGCTGGGAAATGCCGAAGTTTGTTTACAAGGACGGGCATTGAGCCGCGCCGCTATTTGTAGGAGCGCGCTTGCCCGCGATTGCGATTCGTCAGGCATCAACGCATTCACTGGCCGATTGCGTTCGCGGGCAAGCGCGCTCCTACAGCAGGTGGTTTGCGGCCCTGGCTTCATGCTGCCGCAACGCCCACTCCACATGCTCGCGCACCATCTCTGACGGATGCTCCCGCCGCGCTTTGAGCGCTTCGATCACAGGGATGGTAGACGGCGCATTGCCCAGTCCCACGGCCAGATTTCTCAACCAGCGCTCATACCCGGCGCGCCGCAACGGTGAGCCTTCGGTGTTGCTCAGGAATGTCGTCTCATCCCACAAAAACAGCGTCGTCAATTCGGCGTTATCAAGGCCGTGGCGGGGTTTGAAATCCGTTTGATCGGTCGGCCGGGCGAAGCGATTCCACGGGCAGACGATCTGACAGTCATCACAGCCGAACACCCGATTGCCGATCAACGCACGCAAGTCTTCGGGGATCGACGTCTTCAGCTCGATGGTCAGGTAGGAAATGCACTTGCGCGCATCCAGCACGTAGGGCCCGACGAACGCATTGGTCGGGCATACGTCCAGGCACGCCGTGCAGCGCCCGCAATGCTCGGTGGCGTGTGGCGCGTCTACCGGCAGCGGCAGGTCAACGAACAGCTCGCTGAGGAAGAAATAACTGCCGGCCTTGCGATTGAGCACCAAGGTATTCTTGCCGATCCAGCCCAGCCCGGCCTGTTCGGCAATGGCCTTCTCCAGCACCGGTGCGCTGTCGACGAACGCGCGAAAACCGAATGGCCCGATCGCCTGTTGAATACGCTCCGCCAGTTGCTGCACGCGCTTGCGGATAAGCTTGTGGTAATCACGGCCCAGTGCGTAACGGGAAACGTAGGCTTTCTCGGGCTGCCCCAGCAACTGAGCCATCTGCGTGTCGCCGGGCAGATAGTCCATGCGCAACGACACCACACGCAGTGTTCCCGGCACCAGCTCGTCCGGATGCGAACGTTTGCTGCCATGCGCTGCCATATAGTCCATCTCGCCGTGGTACCCGGCATCGAGCCAGCGCTCAAGGTGCTGCTCGTGCTCAGCCAGGTCCAGTCCCGAGATCCCGACTTGCTGAAAGCCAAGCTCGCGCCCCCACTCCTTGATCGATTGGGCAAGGTCTGTAAGCCCGGCCGCCGTGAGGGGCGTTGAGGCTGTTGATGGATCTACAGTTATCGCGGACATGCAAGGAGGACACCGGGGCGCAGGTGCGTATAATTCTGCCAGACATCGGAGCCCAAAGACGCATGTTGCACAGCAAACCCCCATTTCCCGACGCGCTGTACAGCGCTGCCCAGGTGCGCGACCTCGACGCGCGCCTGATTGCTGCCGGCACGCCCGGCTTCGAGCTGATGCAGCGTGCCGCCCATGCCGCGTGGCGGGCAATACGCCGCCGCTGGCCTGAGGACAAACAGCTGACGGTGATGGCCGGTCGCGGTAATAACGCCGGGGACGGTTATCTCATCGCTGCGCTGGCCCGGCGTGCCGGCTGGCAAGTTAACGTGCTGGCCGTGGGTGATTGCGCCGCGCTGGTCGGCGATGCCCGAACGGCCTATGAAGAGGCCGTCGCCGCCAATGTCGATATTCAGCCATGGCAACAGCAGGCGCTGGCCGGCATCGTGGTCGACGCGCTGCTGGGCACTGGACTGACGGGCGACGTGCGCGCGCCTTATGCTGCGGCCATTGAGGCCATCAACGACAGTGGATTGCCCGTCGTGGCCGTCGATCTCCCTTCGGGACTGTGCGCAGATACGGGGCGAACCCTCGGCTGTGCAGTCCGCGCCGATCTGACCGTCACCTTCATCGGCCTCAAGGTCGGGCTGTTCACCGGCGATGCGCCCGAGCTGGTGGGTGAGCTGGTGTTCGATGACTTGCAGGCGGACGCCGAGATCATTCGGCAAACCCCCATCAGCGTCAGACGGCTGGACACCTTCAATCTACCAGCCCTGGCCCCTCGCTCACGCACTGCGCACAAGGGCATGTTCGGCCGCGTGCTGGTGGTGGGTGGCGATCAGGGCTTCGGCGGTGCTGCATTGCTCGCCACAGAAAGCACGCTGCGAGCCGGTGCCGGCATGGTCACGCTGGCAACACGGCCGGAACACGTCAGCGCCGCGCTGACGCGATTCCCCGAAGTCATGAGCGCCGGCATCAGCTCGGCCAACCAGCTTCGCGCCTTGATTGAGCCCGCGTCAGTGCTGGTGGTCGGTCCGGGCCTCGGCCAGCACAGCTGGGGGAAAAGTCTGCTGTCCGCGGCCGCCAACGCGATATTGCCGCAGGTCTGGGATGCCGACGCACTGAATGAGCTGGCGACCGGCGCGGTGCAACTGCCCGAGGGCTGCGTGATCACCCCGCATCCTGGCGAAGCTGCGCGGCTGTTGGGCACCGACACCAAGCACATCCAGGCCGATCGCCCGGCTGCGGCGCGGGCGCTGGCTAAAAAATTCAATGCCGTGTGCGTTTTAAAAGGCAGCGGCAGCCTGATTGCCAACCCGGCAGGTGACCTCGCATTGGCCGATCACGGCCATCCGGCCATGGCGACCGGTGGGCTGGGCGATGTGCTGTCCGGTGTCATCGGCGCGTTGATGGCGCAAAAGATGAGCGCTTACGATGCTGCTTGTCTGGGCGTCTGGCTGCACGCCCTCGCCGGTGAACAATGCGGCGCCAGCGGGCGAGGGCTGGCTGCCGCTGATCTGATTCCTGTTATTCGCCAGCTTCTGGAGGAGCACCAACCGTGTCTGAGCTAACCCTGGACCTCATGGGTGAAGAGGCCATGACCAACTTCGGCGCACGTATTGCCCAAGTGACTGAAAGCAATGGGATTATTTTTCTGGAGGGTGACCTGGGGGCGGGCAAGACCACGCTGTCCCGAGGAATCATTCGCGGCCTCGGCCATACCGGCGCGGTAAAAAGTCCGACGTTTACGCTGGTAGAACCTTACGAAATTGGGAGAAACCGCGCGTATCACTTTGATCTCTACCGACTTGTTGATCCAGAAGAGCTAGAATTCCTCGGCATCCGGGACTATTTCGAAGGCGATGCCCTTTGTCTCATCGAATGGCCCAATCTGGGTGCAGGCTTTTTGCCAAAGCCTGACCTGATCATTACCATAAGGCCGCTCGATGAAGGTCGCGCGCTGACGCTGAGCCCGAAAAGCTCGCGTGGCGAGATGTGGTGTGCCGCTTTGGCGCCGTCGTTTAAATAGACATTCAATAGATATGGGGTTTGGTATGCGCATGCGCGCGCTGGTTACTGTGATTGGACTGCTGCTGGCGACACTGGCTGTCGACGCGTTGGCCGCTTCACAGGTACGAAGTGTCCGCTTATGGCGTGCTCCGGATAACACTCGACTGGTTTTCGACCTGTCTGGCCCCGTTCAGCACAGCGTCTTTACGCTGCAGTCCCCTGATCGTCTGGTCATCGACATCAACGGCGCCACGCTGGGTGGGCCGCTGAACGTGCCGACAGCCAACACACCGATCACCAGCATGCGCTCGGCGCAGCGCACGCCTGACGACCTGCGCGTGGTCATCGACCTGAAAAAGGCGGTGACGCCGAAGAGCTTCACCCTCGCGCCGAACCAGCAATACGGCAACCGTCTGGTGGTCGACCTGTACGACAACGCCGCCGATGCCAATCCGCCGCCGTCGGTTGCCGATACCCCGGCCACCGCTGCTCCGGCGACGCCTGCGGTGCCGGTCAGTCCGTCCAAGCCTGAAATCAAACTCACCCCTGTGCCGAATGGCAAACGTGACATCGTCGTGGTCATTGATGCGGGCCACGGCGGTGAAGACCCGGGCGCATCCGGCGGCCGCGGTGAGAAAGAAAAGAACGTCGTGCTCGCGATCGCCAAGGAGCTTCAGCGCCAGATCAACGGCGAAAAGGGCTACCGCGCAGAGCTGACCCGCACCGGCGACTACTTCATCCCGCTGCGTAAGCGCACGGAAATTGCCCGCGCCAAAGGGGCTGACCTGTTCGTGTCCATTCACGCCGACGCGGCGCCTTCTTCCGCTGCCTTCGGCGCTTCGGTGTTTGCCTTGTCCGAACGCGGTGCGACCTCGGAGACAGCACGCTGGCTGGCGGACAGTGAAAACCGTTCCGACTTGATCGGTGGCGCCGGGGCCGTGAGCCTCGATGACAAAGACCGCATGCTCGCTGGCGTACTGCTTGATCTGTCGATGACCGCATCGCTGACTTCAAGCCTGAACGTCGGCCAGAAGGTTCTGACCAACATCGGCCGCGTGACCTCGTTGCACAAGTCCCGCGTCGAGCAGGCCGGCTTCATGGTGTTGAAGTCGCCGGACATTCCGTCGATTCTGGTCGAGACCGGCTTTATCTCCAACGCGGCGGAAGCCAACAAGCTCGAAGGCGCAAGCCACCAGCAAGCGTTGGCGCGGTCCATCACGGCGGGCGTGAAGCAGTTCTTCCAGCAGAATCCGCCGCAAGGCACGTACATCGCCTGGCTGCGGGATAACGGCAAGCTCGCCATGGGGGCGCGCGAGCACACGGTCCGTCACGGTGAATCGCTGAGCATGATCGCGGCGCGCTACGACATGACCATGCCGATGCTCCGTACCACCAATCATCTGAGCTCGGATGAGTTGAAAGTCGGCCAGCAACTGAGAATCCCCAGCGCAGAACTGGCAGGTGAGCCGTGACTGACCTGTTGCTCGGTGACCAGGAACTGGATGTCAGCGTGAGCCCCGATTTACCTGCGGCAGAAGCCGCGCGTATCCAGCTGCTCAGCCCTCGGCTTGCCAACCAGATTGCTGCAGGCGAGGTCGTCGAGCGACCGGCGTCGGTGATCAAGGAGCTGCTCGAAAACAGCCTCGATTCCGGCGCGCGCCGTATCGATGTCGACGTTGAGCAGGCTGGCATCAAGCTGTTGCGTGTTCGCGACGACGGCGGCGGCATCTCTTCGGATGACCTGCCCCTGGCACTGGCCCGACATGCCACCAGCAAGATCCGCGACCTGGAAGACCTTGAGCGAGTGATGAGCCTTGGTTTCCGGGGCGAGGCGCTGGCGTCGATCAGTTCCGTGGCGCGCTTGACGTTGACGTCACGTACGCGCGATGCCGATCAGGCCTGGCAGGTCGAGACCGAAGGCCGCGACATGGCTTCGCGCGTTCAGCCTGCTGCGCACCCCGTCGGCACCTCCGTGGAAGTGCGCGACCTGTTCTTCAACACCCCTGCGCGGCGCAAGTTTCTTAAAGCCGAGAAAACCGAGTTCGATCATCTCCAGGAAGTGATCAAGCGCATGGCGCTGGCGCGGTTCGACGTGGCCTTTCATTTGCGCCACAACGGCAAGACCGTCCTGAGCCTGCACGAAGCCCGCGATGACGTATCGCGCGCGCGGCGGGTTTCGGCCATTTGCGGCCCCGGGTTTCTGGAGCAGGCGCTGCCGATCGAGGTCGAGCGCAACGGGTTGAGGTTGTGGGGCTGGGTTGGGCTGCCGACGTTTTCACGCAGTCAGGCCGATCTGCAGTATTTCTTCGTCAATGGCCGTGCGGTGCGCGACAAACTGGTTGCCCACGCAGTGCGTCAGGCTTATCGCGACGTGTTGTTCAACGGCCGGCATCCGACCTTCGTGCTGTTTTTCGAGGTGGATCCGGCGGTCGTCGACGTTAACGTCCATCCGACCAAGCACGAAGTGCGGTTCCGCGACGGGCGCATGGTTCACGATTTCCTGTACGGCACGCTGCATCGGGCGCTTGGCGATGTACGGCCTGAAGATCAGCTTGCTGGCACCACCTCGGTCACCGCACTGGTGCGACCAAGCGGGCCGGATGCCGGCGAGTTTGGGCCGCAGGGCGAAATGCGCTTGGCCAATAACGTGCTCGAGACCCCGCAAGGTCAGGCCTGGAATACGCCGGCCGGATCCGCACCCGGCTCTGGCAGTGGCGCGGGCTACCAATATCAATACACGCCGCGGCCGTCGTCGGTGCTTCCGGCTGAAGAGGCGCGTGCCGCTTACAGCGAATTCTTTGCCCCGCTGCCCGGTGCGCAGGCTCCGGCGGGCGCAGGCAGCGTCTCGTTGCCCGACTCTCAGGGCGATGTGCCGCCGCTGGGTTATGCCCTCGCTCAGCTCAAAGGCATTTATATCCTCGCGGAAAACGCCCACGGCCTGGTGCTGGTGGACATGCACGCCGCCCATGAGCGAATCATGTACGAGCGCTTGAAGATCGCCATGGCCAGCGAAGGCCTGAGCGGTCAGCCGCTGCTGGTGCCGGAGTCCATCGCGGTCAGCCAGCGAGAGGCCGACTGCGCCGAGGAACACATGGCGACCTTCCAGCAACTGGGCTTTGAGTTGCAGCGCCTTGGCCCCGAGACTCTCGCGATCCGGCAGATTCCTGCACTGCTCAAGCAGGCTGAGGCGAATCGACTGGTGCACGACGTGCTGGGCGATCTGATGGAGTACGGCACAAGCGATCGCGTTCAGGCCCACATGAATGAACTGCTCGGCACCATGGCGTGCCACGGTGCGATTCGCGCCAATCGGCGGCTGGCCATTCCGGAAATGAACGGCCTGCTGCGTGACATGGAAAACACCGAGCGCAGCGGTCAATGCAATCATGGACGGCCCACCTGGACCCAGCTGGGTCTGGATGATCTGGACAAACTATTCCTGCGCGGTCGCTGATGAGTGCTCTTCCTCCGGCCATCTTTATGATGGGGCCGACCGCCGCCGGGAAAACCGATCTCGCCATCGAACTGACCAAAGTGCTGCCGTGCGAACTGATCAGCGTGGATTCAGCGCTGGTCTATCGCGGCATGGACATCGGCACGGCCAAGCCATCAAAAGCGCTTCTGGACAAGTATCCGCACAGGCTCATCGATATCCTCGACCCCAGCCAGAGCTACTCTGCGGCGGATTTTCGAACCGATGCCTTGCAGGCCATGGCGGAAATTACCGCCCGGGGCAAAATTCCCCTGCTGGTGGGCGGCACGATGTTGTATTTCAAAGCTCTACTGGAAGGCCTTGCCGATATGCCTGCGGCTGACGCCGAGATTCGGGCGCAGATCGAGGCGCAAGCGGCCAGTCAGGGTTGGCAGGCGTTGCATGATGAGCTGGCGAGCATCGATCCGGTCTCGGCGGCGAGAATTCACCCCAACGATCCTCAGCGGCTGATTCGCGCGCTGGAAGTCTTTCGGGTTAGCGGCATGAGCATGACCGCGCACCGTGAACAACAAAGTGCGCAAAGTGCTCAAGCGAGCGCTTCGGGGCGTCATCAATTGCCCTATACTGTCGCAAATCTGGCGATCGGACCGACGGATCGCAAGGTGCTCCACGACCGAATTGCTGTGCGTTTCAGGCAAATGCTTGATGAAGGATTCGTTGAAGAAGTCATAGCGCTACGTTCGAGGGGTGATCTGCACTCGAATTTACCGTCTATAAGAGCTGTAGGGTATCGCCAGGTCTGGGATCATCTGGACGGCAAGCTGACTCGGGACGAGATGCAGGAGCGCGGCATCATTGCCACGCGCCAGTTGGCCAAGAGGCAGTTCACCTGGCTACGCAGCTGGCAGGATTTGCACTGGTTGGACAGCCTGGCTTGCGACAATCTGCCACGCGCCTTGAAATACCTGGGGTCGGTCTCCATATTGAGCTGAGTCCTTGCAATAGCCGTCTATCCTTGGGGGATAGCCTTCGGGAGGTAGCGGCCCAAGCCAATGTTTTCGAATTTATTCTATTGATCCTTAAAGGAGTGCGGCACATGTCAAAAGGGCATTCGCTACAAGACCCTTACCTGAACACTTTGCGTAAAGAAAAGGTTGGGGTTTCGATCTACCTGGTAAACGGTATCAAGCTGCAAGGCACTATCGAATCCTTTGACCAGTTCGTTATTTTGCTGAAGAACACTGTCAGCCAAATGGTCTACAAACACGCCATCTCGACTGTCGTTCCCGTCCGCCCGATTCGTCTGCCAAGCGCTACCGAATCCGAGCAGGCTGACGCCGAGCCAGGTAACGCCTGATAGGAGTCTGCTTTGTTCTTTGAGCGCCACAGTGGTGGTGAGCGGGCGATCCTCGTTCACTTGGATGGTCAGGACCCTGAGGCGCGCGAAGATCCGCAGGAGTTCAGGGAACTGGCGCTGTCGGCCGGCGCCGATATTGTCTCGTTCGTCAACGTGCCAAGGCATCGGCCAACGGCCAAGTATCTGGTAGGCAGCGGCAAGGTCGAGGAGTTACGCGACCTGGTCAAAACCGAAAAGTCAGATATCGTCATCTTCAATCATGTCCTTACACCCAGTCAGGAACGTAACCTCGAACGTGTCTTCGAGTGTCGCGTGCTTGACCGTACGGGCCTGATTCTCGACATCTTCGCCCAGCGGGCGCGTACCCATGAAGGCAAGCTGCAGGTCGAACTGGCCCAGCTTGAGCACATGAGTACGCGGCTGGTCCGTGGCTGGACTCACCTTGAGCGTCAGGGCGGCGGTATCGGTCTGCGCGGTCCGGGTGAAACCCAGCTTGAAACGGACCGACGGCTGTTGCGTGTGCGCTTGCGTCAGATCAAGGGTCGGCTTGAAAAAGTCCGCAGTCAGCGCGATCAGGCCCGTCGTGGCCGCACCCGCGCCGACATCCCTACGGTTTCGATCGTCGGCTACACCAACGCAGGCAAGTCAACGCTGTTCAATGCGGTGACCGACTCCGACGTCTACGCGGCCGATCAACTGTTTGCGACCCTCGACCCGACCCTGCGCCGCCTTGAAGTCAAAGACCTCGGGCCGATTGTGCTGGCCGATACGGTGGGTTTCATCCGCCATTTGCCGCACAAGCTGGTCGAGGCCTTTCGGGCTACGCTCGAAGAGTCGAGCAACTCCGATCTGCTGTTGCATGTGATCGACGCTCACGAGCCCGATCGCCTTGAGCAGATCGAGCAGGTCATGGCGGTGCTGGGCGAGATTGGCGCCCAGGACTTGCCGATGCTTGAGGTCTATAACAAACTCGATCTGCTCGAAGGGGTCGAGCCGCAGATTCAACGCGATGCCGATGGCAAGCCGCAGCGGGTCTGGGTCTCTGCCCGTGACGGGCGTGGTCTGGATTTGCTCAAGCAAGCCATCGCCGAAGTGTTGGGCAATGACCTCTTTGTGGGGACGCTGCGCCTGACGCAGGAGTTCGCCCGGTTGCGTGCCCAGTTTTTCAACCTGGGTGCGGTGCAGAGCGAAGAACACGACGAAGAAGGCCAGAGTCTTTTGGCTGTTCGGTTACCCCGAGTTGAATTCAATCGCCTGGTGAGTCGCGAAGGACTGCAGCCGCTGGAATTCATCGAGCAACACACTTTGCAATAAAAGCCTGACAAAGCGGTTGTACCGCTTTGACGGGCATTCTGTAGCATTGGTCGGCGCGCCGCGGGCGCGTCTTTGCTTTATCAGATGGAGAGCGCTATGGCTTGGAATGAGCCGGGTGGCAACTCGAATAATCAGGATCCTTGGGGTGGTAAGCGCAAGGGCGGCGACCGCAAGGGGCCACCGGATCTCGACGAGGCCTTCCGTAAGCTGCAGGAAAGCCTGAATGGGTTGTTCGGTGGTGGCAAGAAACGCAGTGGCGATGGCGGCGGCAGCGGCGGTGGATCGAGCAAGGGCGGTGGCCTCGGCCTGCTCGGCATCGGTCTGGTCGTGCTGCTCGCAATCTGGCTGTACAACGCAATCTACGTGGTCGACGAGCAGGAGCAGGCCGTTGTGCTGCGCTTCGGCAAGTACTACGAAACCGTCGGGCCGGGTCTGAACATCTATTTCCCGCCATTCGATCGCAAGTACCTTGAAAACGTGACGCGCGAACGTGCGTACAGCAAGCAAGGCCAGATGCTCACCGAAGACGAGAACATCGTCGAAGTGCCACTGACCGTGCAATACAAGATCACCAATCTGCAGGACTTCGTACTGAACGTTGATCAGCCTGAAGTCAGCCTGCAGCATGCGACCGAAAGTGCCTTGCGTCATGTGGTCGGTTCGACCGCCATGGATCAGGTGCTGACTGAAGGTCGTGAGTTGATGGCCAGCGAAATCAAGGAGCGGTTGCAGCGCTTCCTCGATACCTATCGCACCGGCATCACGGTGACTCAGGTCAACGTGCAGAGCGCTGCGGCGCCGCGCGAAGTCCAGGAAGCGTTCGATGACGTGATCCGCGCCCGTGAAGACGAGCAGCGCTCACGTAACCAGGCTGAAACCTACGCCAACGGTGTGATCCCGGAAGCGCGGGGTCAGGCTCAGCGTATCGTCGAAGACGCTAACGGCTATCGCGATGAAGTGGTTTCTCGGGCCAAGGGTGAGGCAGATCGCTTTACCAAGCTGGTCGCCGAATACCGCAAGGCACCGGAAGTCACGCGTGAGCGTCTGTATCTGGACACCATGCAGGAAGTCTTCAGCAACACCAGCAAGGTACTCGTGACCGGCGACAAAGGTCAGAACAACCTGCTTTATCTGCCGTTGGACAAAATGATCGATAGCAGCCGTAACGGTTCCAATTCGTCTACCGGCGGCGCTGCTGCGGCACCGGCAGACCCGGGCTCACGGGCAGCGGATATGCAACAGCAGCGTGACACGCGCACTAGGGAGACTCGCTGATGAGCAATAAATCTCTGGTTGCCCTGATTGTCTGCGTCGTGTTGGCCGTGGTCGCATGGAACAGCTTCTACATCGTCGCTCAGACCGAGCGAGCGGTGCTGCTGCAATTCGGCCGTGTGGTTCAGGCAGATGTTTCGCCAGGCCTGCACGTGAAGATTCCTTACGTGAATCAGGTCCGCAAGTTCGATGGTCGCTTGATGACCCTTGATGCGCCGACTCAGCGTTTCCTGACGCTGGAAAAGAAAGCCGTAATGGTTGATGCCTATGCCAAATGGCGCGTGAAGGACGCTGAGCGTTTCTACACCGCCACATCCGGCCTGAAGCAGATTGCCGATGAGCGTCTCTCTCGTCGTCTTGAGTCCGGTCTGCGTGACCAGTTCGGTAAGCGCACCCTGCACGAGGTGGTTTCGGGTGAGCGTGACGCGCTGATGGCTGACATCACTGCGTCGCTCAACACCATGGCCGGCAAAGAGCTGGGCATCGAAGTTGTCGATGTTCGGGTCAAGGCTATCGATCTGCCGAAGGAAGTGAACCGCAGCGTGTTCGAGCGTATGAGCACCGAGCGTGAGCGTGAAGCCCGCGAGCATCGCGCCAAGGGTAACGAGCTGGCTGAAGGCATCCGTGCCGATGCCGATCGTCAGCGCCGCGTTCTGTTGGCTGAAGCGTATCGCGAGTCTGAAGAGGCACGCGGTGATGGTGATGCTCAAGCGTCCGCGATCTACTCCAAGGCCTACGGTCAGGATCAGGAGTTCTACGCGTTCTACCGTAGCCTTCGCGCCTACCGTGAAAGCTTCGCCAACAAAAGCGACGTAATGGTGCTGGACCCAAGCAGCGAGTTTTTCCGCTACCTGCAAAAATCCAAGCCGTAATCGCATCAGCACTTGATCACTCCGCCGGGCGGCAAAACTGCCCGTCGGGGTGATCGCGCGACAAAACGTGTGTATGATGCGGCAGCCGGGAAATTCCCGGCTTTTTTGCGTCTGCACGATTGATTGGCCGTGACGTATTCCGTGAGCGGCAGTTTTTTCGAGGACGGTGTTCACGCAATTGCGGCGCATTAGGCAGGCGAGCTTTCCTTGCCCTGCGTCCGCAGAATGCTGTCTGCTTCACTCAAGGCTTGCCCAAGGGCCGGCCGCCCGGATCATAGGGGAAAGGCGTAATGGCAACGGTTGACCGCTGGCTGCTGCCGGATGGCATCGAAGAAGTACTGCCGCCGGAAGCTGCGCGCATTGAAGTCGCGCGTCGTCAGGTGCTGGATCTGTTTCAGAGCTGGGGCTACGAGTTTGTCGTGACCCCGCACATCGAATACCTCGAATCGCTGCTCACCGGTGCGGGCCAGGATCTGGATTTGCGCACCTTCAAAGTGGTCGACCCGCAATCAGGTCGGCAGATGGGTTTTCGCGCGGATATCACGCCGCAGGTCGCCCGCATCGATGCCCACACCCTGCGTCGCGAAGGCCCAAGCCGTCTCTGCTACGCTGGCAGCGTGCTGCATGCCCAGCCACGTGCATTGTCGTCCTCGCGCAGCCCGATCCAGCTGGGCGCCGAGCTGTACGGCGATGCGAGCCCGAGCAGTGACGTCGAAGTCATCAGCCTCATGCTGGCGATGCTGCAACTGGCTGATGTGCCGGACGTCCATATGGACCTGGGACACGTCGGGATTTACCGCGGTCTTGCCCGTGCCGCCGGGTTATCCGGCGAAGTCGAGCAACAGCTGTTTGATGCACTCCAGCGCAAAGCCATCGACGAGGTCATTGCGTTGACCGAAGGGCTGCCGGCCGATGTGTCCAGCATGCTGCGCGCGCTGGTGGATCTGTGTGGTGACCGTAGCGTGTTGGCACAGGCGCGCGACCGTCTGGCGAATGCGCCGGCGCCGGTCATTGAAGCGCTGGATGATCTGCAGGAGATCGCCGAACGTCTGTCGGCGCGGTTTCCTGAGCTACCGTTGTACTTTGACCTCGGCGAATTGCGCGGCTACCACTACCACACCGGTGTGGTGTTTGCGGTGTTCGTCCCCGGTGTTGGCCAATCGATCGCCCAGGGCGGTCGGTACGATGACATTGGTGCCGACTTCGGTCGTGCCCGCCCGGCAACGGGATTTTCCACCGATTTGAAAACCCTGGTGACACGCGGTCAGGCGCAGATCGAGCTACCGTCTGGCGGTATCTGGATGCCGGACAGCACTGATGCGGCGCTGTGGCAAAAGGTCTGTCAGCTGCGCGCTGAAGGTCAGCGCGTGGTTCAGGCGTTGCCAGGCCAACCGGTTTCAGCGGCGCAAGACGCCGACTGCGATCGGCAATTGATTCAGCAGGGCGAGCGTTGGCAGGTAATGCCGCTGGCCTCTTGAGTTTCCCCGCCGGCCGCTGCCGGCACCAAGTTTGCGCGAATGAGGACAAGTGTTATGGGTAAGAATGTCGTAGTCCTGGGCACCCAATGGGGTGATGAGGGCAAAGGCAAGATCGTTGATCTGCTGACCGAACATGCAACCGCGGTAGTGCGCTACCAAGGCGGCCACAACGCTGGCCACACACTGGTGATCGACGGCGAAAAAACCGTCCTGCACCTGATTCCGTCCGGCGTCCTGCGCGAAGGCGTGCAGTGCCTGATCGGCAACGGTGTGGTCGTCGCGCCTGATGCACTCATGCGCGAAATCACCAAGCTGGAAGAGAAAGGCATTCCGGTGCGCGAGCGTCTGCGCATCAGCCCGTCCTGCCCGCTGATCCTGTCCTACCACGTGGCCCTTGATCAGGCCCGTGAAAAGGCCCGTGGCGAGCACAAGATAGGCACGACCGGTCGTGGCATCGGCCCGGCCTACGAAGACAAGGTTGCGCGTCGTGGTTTGCGCATCGGTGATCTGTTCCACCGCGAGCGCTTCGCCGCCAAGCTGGGCGAGCTACTGGATTACCACAACTTCGTTCTGGTCAATTACTACAAAGAGCCGGCGATCGACTTCCAGAAGACACTCGACGAGTGCATGGAATACGCCGAGCTGCTCAAGCCGATGATGCTCGACGTGACCGCAACGCTGCACGAAATGCGTCGCGCCGGCAAAGACATCATGTTCGAAGGTGCCCAGGGTTCGTTGCTGGACATCGACCACGGTACCTACCCGTACGTCACCAGTTCGAACACCACTGCGGGCGGCATCGCCACCGGTTCGGGCATGGGTCCGATGTACCTGGACTACATCCTGGGCATCACCAAGGCCTACACCACTCGCGTGGGTTCGGGTCCGTTCCCGACTGAGCTGTTCGACGACGTCGGCGCGTTCCTGGCCAAGCGTGGCCACGAGTTCGGTGCAACCACTGGCCGTGCGCGTCGCTGTGGCTGGTTCGACGCCGTTATCCTGCGCCGCGCCATCGACGTCAACAGCATCTCGGGCATCTGCCTGACCAAGCTGGACGTGCTTGACGGTCTTGAGACCATCAACATCTGCGTGGGCTACAAGAACGAGAACGGTGCAGTAATCGATGCACCGACCGACGCTGACAGCTACATCGGCCTGGAGCCGGTATACGAAGAAGTGCCGGGCTGGTCGGAATCGACCCTGGGCGCCAAGACCCTCGAAGAGCTGCCTGCCAACGCTCGTGCTTACATCAAGCGCCTTGAAGAGCTGGTCGGCGCACCGATCGACATTATTTCGACGGGCCCTGATCGCAACGAGACGATCGTTCTGCGTCATCCGTTCGATTGATAAGTCGTTGAAACCAAAACAAAGGGTCGCCTCGGCGGCCCTTTGTTTTGCCTGTTGGCTCTCACCTCCAATCAAACCCACCACTGCGGCACGACCCTTGCTGTGATTCCACGTATTACGCGATGCCATCATTTTAATGGCGTGTGTTGTGGGGGATCTCCTGTGTCGGCCGTTACTTCTCTTTTGCGCAGCCGCTTGCTGCGGCCTGTATTCATTGCTCTTGGTATCGCCCTTCTGGTGCAGGTGCTGGTTGCCGTCGCCCTCACTCGGAGCACCGTCACTGCGCTCGAAGCTGAGCTGGCGGCGCGCCTGAGTGTAGATTCGCAACACTTGACCGGCGAACTGGAACAGGCGAGCCGTGATGTAACGTCCAGCTTGGACAGTCTTTCGCAAAATACACGTCAGCGCCTGAGCGCCGGCCTGTCGACGCGTCTGAAAGATGAACAGAAGCAACTGCGTGCGACGCTGGAGAAAGACCTTCAGGATTCAGCGACGGACATGGCCGAGCTGTTGGCTGCTGTCGCACCGCGGGCGATGTGGGATGGCGATACGCCGACGCTGTCGGAGTTCGCGCGCCGTGCGCAACGCAATCCGAACGTGCTGTTCGTGGTCTACGACGATGCTCAGGGCGAGCACCTGACGCGTTACCTCAACCGCGAGAACGAATCGATCAAGGCCCTGCTGGCGAAAGGTGAGGGCGAGCGCGCCATGGACAAGGTCCTGAACGCGGCGCAGAAAGACCCTTCGGTGTATTACGTCGAAGCATCGATCAGCCCCAACGGCGTCGAGATCGGCAAAGTCCGCATGGGCGTCTCGACCACTTCGGTAGAAGAGAATCTGGTGGCGCTGGACAAGCGCTTCATTGCGTTAATCGGCAGCAGCGATCAGTTGGTCTCGGAAAGTCTTGGCGGCGCTGCGGCCGAGAGCTCTGCCGCGTTGCGCTCGCGTCTGCAAACGGCGCAATCGTCGGCCACCGCGATGGCAACCAATACCAGCTCCGCTGTGCAGGAGGCTGCGACCACGCTGCGCTGGAGAATCGGCGTAGGGCTGTCTCTGGTGGGGCTCGGGGTGCTGGTGGTGTTGGCCATTGTGCTGGGGCGCCGTGTCGTGCTTCGCTTGCAACTGCTCAATCGTGCGCTGGATGATCTGGCGGCAGGCGAAGGCGATCTGACCAAGCGCGTCAAACTCAACAGCAACGATGAAATAGGCGACATGGCTGCGGCCGTGAACCGCTTTGTCGACAAGTTGCAGCCGATCGTTCGAGAGGCCGGCGATGTGGCGCAGCAGACTGGCGTCGAGATTGGCGCCATGAGCAAGCGCAATGCGGGTGCCGGCGCTGCGGCCGAGTTGCAGCGCGATGAGGTGGCTGCCAGCCTTCAAGCGCTGGCGCAGATGGCGGACGAGGCGCAGGCCGAGAGCCAAGCGATGCAGGCAGCATTGCGGCAGGTGGTGGACATTCGCCAGGCAACCGATGAAAACACACGCACGTCCAATCAGGTGGGCAGCTTGATCGAGGCGCTCGCCGGGCAGGTGGAGACCGGTGCCCAGGTCATCGAGCGGCTGGCGCAGCAAAGCCAGCAGATTGAAGTGGTGCTGGAAGTGATCCATGGCATCGCCGAGCAAACCAACCTGCTTGCCCTCAACGCTGCCATTGAAGCAGCGCGCGCGGGCGAGACCGGTCGAGGTTTCGCCGTTGTCGCCGATGAGGTGCGCGCGTTGGCAAGCAAGACGCAAAGCTCGACGGGCGACATTCAGGAACATATCGCCAAGCTGCAGTCCGGGGCGCGCGAAGCAGTGGCAACGATTGGTGTTGCCGGGCGTCAGGCTAAGGAAGGGCTTGCGGTGTTGAAGGACAGCGCGCGGCTGCAGCAGTCGGTGCAGGTATCTGTCGAGCAGGTTCATGCGGCGATCGGTCTGGCGACTCGGGCGGCAGAGCATCAGGCTCAGGGCGCGCAAGCGGTGCGGGGGCGGGTAGAGGTTATTCATGCCCAAGCCGAGAAGGCTGCGCAAGCCGTGGTGGAAACGACCGCCAGCGGCAAAACACTGGACAGGCTTGCTGCGCAACTCAAGGCCAGTCTGGGGCAGTTCCGGGCGTAGCTGTGCGCGCGACTGGGGGGAATGGCAGACCCCCAGAAAGCACAAAACCGAGCACTTGGCTCGGTTTTGTTTGTTTGGTGCCCAGAAGAAGACTCGAACTTCCACGACCTTGCGGTCACCAGCACCTGAAGCTGGCGTGTCTACCAATTTCACCATCTGGGCATGGCGCTGATTTAATTAGATTTTTCGCGGGAGTGCAACTGAATTTTTGAATTTGTTGGAGAGGCGGCGGGATGATTCATTTGCAGCGAGGGACAGGGCAGGTGAAGTGATCTACGCTGAGGGCTGTTTTGCCAGGCTTGACTTTTCAAACCGCAAAATGCACAAAACCGAGCCTAAGCTCGGTTTCGTTGAATTGGTGCCCAGAAGAAGACTCGAACTTCCACGACCTTGCGGTCACCAGCACCTGAAGCTGGCGTGTCTACCAATTTCACCATCTGGGCAGTTCGTTGATTTCATTCGATATTTCGTTCGATTTCAACTACAACTAGGCAGTGCCGTCGTTGTGGGGCGCATCTTACGGAGGAGATTGAAGGCTGTAAAGCCCCCGTGCAAAAATAATTTGAAATAGCGAAAAGTCCCAGCAAACGCTGTCTTCGCGTTTCAATCTGGTATATGCCAAACTAATTACATACAGATAAGGTGAATTCATTCTAATGGCCGATTGGCAGTCCCTCGATCCCGAGGCCGCTCGTGAAGCGGAAAAATACGAAAACCCCATCCCTAGCCGTGAGCTGATTCTGGCGCACCTCTCCGAGCGCGGTTCGCCCGCTGCCCGTGAGCAGTTGGTGGAAGAGTTTGGCCTGACGACTGAAGATCAGATCGAGGCCTTGCGACGTCGGCTCCGTGCCATGGAGCGCGACGCCCAACTGATTTACACCCGCCGCGGCACGTACGCGCCAGTCGACAAGCTGGACCTCATCCTGGGTCGCATCAGCGGTCATCGTGACGGCTTCGGCTTCCTGGTCCCGGATGACGGCTCTGACGACCTGTTCATGAGCCCTGCGCAAATGCGTCTGGTGTTCGACGGTGACCGTGCCCTGGCGCGCGTCTCGGGCCTGGACCGTCGCGGTCGCCGCGAAGGCGTGATCGTCGAAGTTATCTCCCGCGCGCACGAAACCGTGGTGGGTCGCTATTTCGAAGAAAGCGGCATCGGTTTCGTCCAGCCGGACAACCCAAAAATCCAGCAAGAAGTGCTGATCACCCCGGGCCGTAACAACGGCGCCAAGGTCGGTCAGTTCGTCGAGGTGAAAATCACCCACTGGCCAACCCCGCGTTTCCAGCCGCAAGGCGACGTAGTTGAAGTGGTGGGTAATTACATGGCGCCCGGCATGGAGATCGATGTCGCGCTGCGTACCTACGACATTCCTCACGTCTGGCCCGAGGCGGTGCTTAAAGAAGCCGCCAAGCTGAAGCCGGAAGTCGAAGAGAAGGACAAGGAAAATCGCGTCGATCTGCGTCATCTTCCATTCGTCACCATCGACGGTGAAGATGCCCGCGACTTTGACGATGCTGTTTTCTGCGAAGCCAAGCCGGGCAAGCTGCGCTTGTTCTCCGGCGGCTGGAAGCTCTACGTGGCGATCGCCGACGTATCAAGCTATGTGAAGCTCGGTTCGGCGCTCGACGCTGAGTCTCAGGTGCGCGGCAACTCGGTGTATTTCCCCGAGCGCGTGATCCCGATGCTGCCTGAGCAGCTGTCCAACGGCCTGTGCTCCCTGAATCCGCTGGTTGATCGTCTGGCGATGGTCTGCGAGATGACCATCTCCAAAACCGGCGAGATGACCGACTACGTTTTCTACGAAGCCGTCATCCACTCCCATGCCCGTCTGACCTACAACAAGGTCAGCTCGATGCTGGAGCATCCGAAAGCCGCCGAAGCCAAGCA
Source organism: Pseudomonas petrae (assembly GCF_021728295.1). Lineage (GTDB taxonomy): Bacteria > Pseudomonadota > Gammaproteobacteria > Pseudomonadales > Pseudomonadaceae > Aquipseudomonas > Aquipseudomonas petrae. The sequence goes on along the minus strand of NZ_JAKJXE010000007.1, from coordinate 344,190 downwards.
GCTGCGCGAGCAGTATGGCGACGTCGTGCCGCACCTGAAACAGCTTTATGCGCTGTACAAAGTGCTGCTGGGCGCCCGGCATGTTCGTGGTGCCATTGATTTTGAAACGCAGGAAACCCGGATCATTTTCGGTACCGAGCGCAAGATCGCCGAGATCCGTCCGACCACTCGCAACGATGCGCACAAGCTGATTGAAGAGTGCATGCTTGCGGCGAACGTGGCGACTGCAGCGTTTCTCAAGAAGCACGAGATCCCTGCGCTGTACCGCGTCCACGACGGTCCGCCGCCTGAGCGACTGGAAAAGCTGCGTGCCTTCCTCGGCGAGTTGGGTCTTTCCCTGCACAAGGGCAAAGACGGCCCGACGCCGAAGGACTATCAGGCGCTGCTCGAAACCATCAAGGACCGCCCGGATTACCACCTGATCCAGACCGTCATGCTGCGGTCGTTGAGCCAGGCGGTTTACAGCTCCGATAACCATGGCCACTTCGGCTTGAATTACGAGGCGTACACCCACTTCACCTCGCCGATTCGTCGCTACCCGGACTTGCTGACTCACCGTGCGATCCGAAGTGTGATCCGCTCCAAGCAGGAAACCCCGCACGTTCGCCGCGCCGGTGCTCCGGTTATTCCGAAGGCCCGCATTTACCCGTACGACGAAGCGATGCTTGAGCAGTTGGGCGAGCAGTGTTCGATGAGCGAGCGCCGTGCCGATGAGGCGACCCGCGACGTCACGAACTGGCTGAAATGCGAGTTCATGAAAGACCGCGTTGGCGAGTCGTTCCCGGGCGTGATCACAGCTGTTACCGGCTTTGGTCTGTTCGTCGAGCTGACCGATATCTACGTCGAAGGCCTGGTTCACGTCACCGCATTGCCGGGTGACTACTACCACTTCGATCCGGTCCACCATCGTCTGGCCGGCGAGCGCACAGGCCGCAGCTTCCGCCTGGGCGACACCGTTGAAGTGCGCGTCATGCGCGTTGATCTTGACGAGCGCAAGATCGACTTCGAAATGTCCGAGAAGACCACCAGCGCGCCGATCGGCCGCAAGCGTCGAACGTCCGAACCTGCTGCGGCAGAGAAGGGCAAGGATTCCAAGGAATCGTCGTCTGCTTCCAAGCCAGGTCGCCGAACCGCGAAAGAGCCTGTTGCCGAGGCCTATCGGCCCGGTGACGCGGCTGCCAAGAACGCAGAAGTGCGCAAAAGTCGTGAAATGAAGAAAGCGCTGCTGACCGAAGCCAAGGGTGGTAGCAAGGCATCGTCGGGAAGGTCGGGGAGTGATCTCGCTGGCGCTTCCGGTAAAGCCAGCAAGCATCGCAAGGGTTCGTCGAAATCGGGCTCCGCCCCTGCTGCAAGCAGTGGCAGTGTGCGCAAACCTAAGGCCAAGACATGAGTCAGCTGGAAAAAATCTACGGTGTTCATGCCGTAGAGGCGCTGTTGCGTCATCACCCGAAGCGGGTCAAGCAGATCTGGCTGGCTGAAGGCCGCAGCGATCCACGGGTTCAGGTATTGATCGAGCTCGCCGCGCAGAACCGTGTTTCGGTGGGGCAAGCCGAGCGCCGCGAAATGGATGCCTGGGTAGAAGGTGTTCACCAGGGCGTGGTGGCGGACGTAAGTCCGAGCCAGGTCTGGGGCGAGGCTATGCTTGACGAGCTGCTCGACCGCACCGAAGGCCCGCCGCTGATCCTGGTTCTGGATGGCGTGACCGACCCGCATAACCTCGGCGCCTGCCTGCGTACTGCCGATGCGGCCGGTGCTCTGGCGGTGATCGTGCCCAAGGACAAGTCCGCGACCTTGACGCCGACCGTGCGGAAAGTGGCATGCGGTGCGGCGGAGGTCATTCCTCTCGTAGCCGTGACCAACCTGGCGCGAACGCTGGAAAAACTCCAGCAACGTGGCCTTTGGGTCGTCGGCACTGCGGGTGAGGCGGAGCAGGAGTTGTACCAGCAGGACCTGACTGGCCCGACCATCCTGATCATGGGTGCCGAAGGTAAGGGCATGCGCCGCCTGACCCGCGAGCACTGCGACTATCTGGTACGCCTGCCAATGGCGGGTAGCGTTAGCAGCCTCAACGTTTCGGTTGCGACAGGCGTCTGCCTGTTCGAAGCCCTGCGCCAGCGCGCCGCGGCCAAGAAGTAGTCAGTCAAGAGCCGCAAGCTCCAAGCCTCAAGCTGCAAGCCGGCCACGCTCCAGCTTGTAGCTTGTAGCTCATCACCATTGTTCAAATATTCACCAATCTCCTTGCGCCTCTCCGACCCCTTCTCTACAATCGCGTCCCTTGCTGTAATGGCAGGTGCTCATGTGCCTGTCCCTGTGCAAGATAAACCAGTGTTATTCACTCCTTGTCTGACCGCTTTGGCGGCAGGCTACAACCCGTAAGGAGCATTCATGCGTCATTACGAAATCATCTTTCTGGTTCACCCGGACCAGAGCGAGCAAGTCGGCGGCATGGTAGAGCGTTACACCAAGCTGATCGAAGAAGACGGCGGCAAGATCCACCGTCTGGAAGATTGGGGCCGTCGTCAACTGGCCTATGCAATCAACAATGTTCACAAGGCTCACTACGTGATGCTGAACGTTGAGTGCACTGGCAAGGCTCTGGCCGAGCTGGAAGACAACTTCCGTTACAACGATGCCGTGATCCGTAACCTTGTCATCCGTCGCGACGAAGCTGTTACTGGCCAGTCCGAAATGCTCAAGGCTGAAGAAAACCGCAGTGAGCGCCGTGAGCGTCGCGACCGTCCTGAGCACTCCGACGCCGATGGCGCCGATGGTGATGACAGCGACAACAGCGATAACGCTGACGAGTAATCCACGGACCTTTTGAGGAGCCCATTACATGGCACGTTTCTTCCGTCGTCGTAAATTCTGCCGCTTCACAGCTGAAAATGTGAAGGAGATCGATTACAAAGATCTCAACACCCTGAAAGCCTACGTATCTGAAACCGGCAAGATCGTTCCTAGCCGCATTACTGGTACCAAAGCTCGTTATCAGCGTCAGCTGGCTACCGCTATCAAGCGCGCCCGCTTCCTGGCCCTGTTGGCCTACACCGACAGCCACGGCCGCTGAGACCAGGTAGTCGACAAACGCAGTAAGGGATAGATCGCATGCGCGCCATGGCTGAATTCATCATGCGCGGCCGCATGCAGGCCACTCTCGTAGTGGTTGGATGTGCGGCATTGCCGCTGTTGTTCTGGTTGAGTGCTGCCGCAGGTTGCCTTGTGCTCCTGCGGCGCGGGATGAGTGGCGCCCTGGGCGTCCTTGCCTGGGCTCTACTGCCGGCTTTGGTCTGGTGGTATTTCGGTGAACCTCGCACCCTGATGGTGTTGCTGGGTTCTTGGGGGTTGGCCGCCGTGTTGCGTGCCAGCGAGTCCTGGGTCCGCGTGCTGCTGGTCAGCGTGGCGGTTGGATTGTTGTATGCAGTGGTTCTGGGCGCGGTGTTTCGCGAGCCCATCGAAGCCATGGCGGGAGAGCTGCAAAAGCTCTTGCCCCACGTCTTCGGTGATGTCTACCAGCAGATGTCGGTAGAAGAGCGAGCGCGTCTGGGGGCACTGATTACTCCCGTCCTTAATGGCCTGATTGCAGCGTTGTTGCAGATCGTCAGCGTGGTATGCCTGCTCCTTGGGCGTTACTGGCAGGCGTTGTTGTATAACCCGGGCGGTTTCGGACGCGAATTTCGCAGCCTGAAACTCCCGCGGGCACCGATGCTGGTGCTGCTGGTGTGCATGTTGGTGGGGCCGAACTTCGGTCCTCAACTGGCGATGCTGACACCGTTGTGCAGCGTTCCGCTCATGTTCGCGGGCCTGGCCCTGATTCACGGTCTGGTGGCTGCAAAGCGCCTGACACGGTTCTGGCTGGTGGGGTTGTACGTCACGCTGTTGCTGTTCATGCAGCTGATCTATCCGTTGCTGGTGGTGTTTGCCATTGTCGACAGCCTGATTGATTTTCGCGGCCGTCTGGCGTCGAAAGATGCCGATAACGGTTCTGCGAACGGTGAAGGTTAAAGTTAAGAGGTTTTACCAAATGGAACTCATCCTGCTGGAAAAAGTCGCCAACCTGGGCAACCTGGGCGATAAAGTAAACGTTAAGGCTGGCTACGGTCGTAACTTCCTGCTGCCTTTCGGCAAAGCAACCGCTGCAACCGCTGCCAACGTGGCCGCGTTTGAAGAGCGTCGTGCAGAGCTGGAAAAAGCTGCCGCCGAGAAGAAAGCTTCTGCTGAAACTCGTGCTGCTCAACTGGCTGAGCTGGAAGTGACTATCACTGCCACCGCTGGTGACGAAGGCAAGCTGTTCGGTTCGATCGGTACTCACGACATCGCTGACGCACTGACCGCCTCTGGCGTTGAAGTGGCTAAGGCTGAAGTTCGTCTGCCGAACGGCACCATCCGTAACGTTGGCGAATACGACGTAGCCGTGCACCTGCACAGCGACGTTGAAGCTACCGTTCGCGTTGTTGTTGTAGCTGCTTAAGCAGTATGGTTTCTGCGCTTCGGTGCAGAAGTCTGACCGGCTGATGACTCGCTCCTCGGTCGGTTAGCATTGGGCACGTTCCTGTTCGCAGGTCGTGCCCTTTGTCATTTCTGAGTATCCTGATTCAACCCCCTGATTTCCGTGTGGCCATGAACGACATCTCCGCTCCCGAGCAATATGATCTGCAAACCGCTGCCCTGAAGGTTCCGCCGCATTCCATCGAGGCCGAACAGGCCGTGCTCGGTGGTTTGATGCTGGACAACAACGCCTGGGAACGCGTGCTTGATCAGGTGTCGGATGGCGACTTCTATCGTCATGACCACCGTCTGATATTCCGCGCCATTGCCAAGCTGGCGGATCAGAACCAGCCGATCGACGTCGTGACCCTGGCCGAGCAGCTCGACAAGGAAGGCCAGACCTCGCAAGTCGGTGGCCTGGGTTACCTGTCGGAGCTGGCGAAGAACATTCCGTCTGTCGCGAACATCAAGGCCTATGCCCAGATCGTTCGTCAGCGCGCGACGCTGCGCCAGTTGATCGGCATCAGTACCGAAATCGCTGACAGTGCGTTCAACCCGGAAGGGCGTACCGCCGAAGAGATTCTCGACGAAGCCGAACGGCAGATCTTTCAGATCGCCGAGGCGCGGCCCAAAACGGGCGGCCCGGTCAGCGTCAACGACCTGCTGACCCGCGCGATTGACCGTATCGATACGCTGTTCAACATCGGCGACGGCATCACCGGCCTCTCCACGGGCTACGCCGACCTTGATGAGAAAACCAGCGGTCTGCAGCAGTCTGACCTGATCATCGTCGCGGGCCGTCCGTCGATGGGTAAGACCACATTCGCGATGAACCTCGTGGAAAACGCGGTGCTACGCAGTGACAAGGTGGTGCTGGTCTACTCGCTCGAGATGCCAGGCGAATCGCTGATCATGCGTATGCTTTCGTCGCTGGGTCGTATCGACCAGACCAAGGTCCGTTCCGGTCAGCTCGATGACGATGACTGGCCGCGCCTGACGTCGGCGGTCAACCTGCTCAACGATCGCAAGCTGTTCATCGACGACACGGCCGGCATTAGCCCGTCGGAGATGCGTGCGCGCACGCGGCGTCTGGTCCGTGAGCACGGCGATATCGGCATGATCATGATCGACTACCTGCAGCTGATGCAGATCCCTGGTTCGAGCGGCGATAACCGGACGAACGAGATTTCCGAAATCTCCCGTTCCCTGAAGGCGCTCGCCAAGGAATTCAATTGCCCGGTGGTCGCGCTCTCCCAGCTCAACCGCTCCCTCGAACAACGTCCCAACAAGCGCCCGGTGAACTCCGACTTGCGTGAATCCGGAGCGATCGAGCAGGACGCCGACGTCATTATGTTCGTGTACCGCGATGAGGTGTATCACCCCGAGACCGAACACAAGGGCATCGCTGAAATCATCATCGGCAAGCAGCGGAACGGCCCGATCGGGTTCATCCGGCTGGCGTTCATCGGCAAGTACACCCGCTTCGAGAACCTCGCGCCGGGTAGTTATAATTTTGATGATGATGAGTAGGTAGTCGGTAGACTGCGACTTTGATGCCCTGCGGGCCTATCGCGGGCAAGCGCGCTCCTACATTGTTTGCAACGTGCCACGGCCTGATTAACCGAGTTGATAGCCCTTGAGCAATCGCTCGATTGAGTGTGGCTAAGCGAGGCTGGCAAAGAGGTCTATCGGAATGCGGCACGTTTAAACAAATGTAGGAGCGCGCTTGCCCGGGAAAGGCCCGAAGGGCTTCAGCGTCGCGATTCATGCCGTTCACTAATCCGACTACTGTCGTCGGATTTGATCAAAATTTGTGCTATTCTCCGCGCCCGCGAATTTCTACGCGAAAATCGCCCCCTGACACGAACACTGGTCATCGATATGCAAGCAGCCAAGCCGTTATTTGACTATCCGAAGTACTGGGCCGAATGTTTCGGACCAGCGCCTTTCCTGCCGATGAGCCGGGAAGAAATGGATCAGCTTGGCTGGGATTCGTGCGACATCATCATCGTCACGGGTGATGCCTACGTCGATCACCCCTCATTTGGCATGGCAATCATCGGCCGGCTGCTGGAGTCCCAAGGCTTCCGCGTCGGGATCATTGCGCAGCCTGACTGGAAGTCAAAAGACGACTTCATGAAGCTCGGTGAGCCGAACCTGTTTTTCGGTGTCGCGGCCGGCAACATGGATTCGATGATCAACCGTTACACCGCCGACAAAAAGATTCGCTCCGACGATGCGTACACGCCGGGCGGCATGGCGGGCAAGCGTCCGGACCGTGCGAGTCTGGTCTACAGCCAGCGTTGCAAGGAAGCCTACAAGAACGTGCCGATCGTTCTGGGTGGCATCGAAGCATCGCTGCGCCGTATCGCTCACTACGACTACTGGCAGGACAAGGTTCGCAACTCGATCCTGATCGACGCCTGCGCCGACATCCTGTTGTACGGCAACGCCGAGCGGGCCATCGTCGAAGTGGCTACTCGCCTGTCCTATGGCGAGACGATCGAAAGCATCACTGACGTGCGCGGCACGGCATTCATTCGTCGTGATACGCCGGAAGGCTGGTACGAAGTCGACTCCACGCGTATCGACCGTCCAGGCAAGATCGACAAGATCATCAATCCGTACGTGAATACTCAAGATACCCAGGCCTGTGCCATCGAGCAGGAAAAGGGTGACGTCGAGGATCCGAACGAAGCGAAGGTTGTGCAGATTCTGGCGAGCCCGCGCATGACCCGCGACAAAACGGTCATCCGTCTGCCGTCGATGGAGAAGGTGCGCGCCGACGCGGTGCTGTATGCCCACGCCAACCGTGTACTGCACCTGGAAACCAATCCCGGCAACGCCCGCGCGCTGGTTCAGAAGCACGGCGAAGTGGATGTCTGGTTCAACCCGCCGCCCATTCCGATGACTACCGAAGAAATGGACTACGTGTTCGGCATGCCTTACGCGCGCATTCCGCACCCGGTCTACGGCAAGGAGAAGATCCCGGCCTACGACATGATCCGTTTCTCGGTGAACATCATGCGCGGCTGCTTCGGCGGCTGTACGTTCTGCTCGATCACCGAGCACGAAGGCCGGATCATTCAGAACCGTTCCCACGACTCGATCATTCGCGAGATCGAAGAAATCCGTGACAAGGTCCCTGGTTTTACCGGCGTGATTTCCGACCTCGGCGGGCCGACGGCGAACATGTATCGCATCGCTTGCAAGAGCCCGGAAATCGAATCGGCGTGCCGCAAGCCGTCGTGCGTGTTCCCTGGTATCTGCCCAAACCTGAACACTGATCACTCGGCATTGATTCAGCTGTACCGTAGCGCCCGCGAACTGCCCGGCGTGAAGAAGATTCTGATCGCCTCCGGTCTGCGTTACGACCTGGCCGTGGAATCGCCCGAGTACGTCAAGGAACTGGTGACCCACCACGTCGGCGGTTACCTGAAGATTGCGCCTGAGCACACCGAAGAAGGTCCGCTCAACCAGATGATGAAGCCGGGCATTGGCAGCTATGACAAGTTCAAGCGCATGTTCGAGAAGTACTCCAAGGAAGCGGGCAAAGAGCAGTACCTGATTCCTTACTTCATCGCGGCCCACCCGGGCACGACCGACGAGGACATGATGAACCTCGCGCTGTGGCTCAAGGGCAACGGCTTCCGTGCAGATCAGGTGCAGGCGTTCTATCCGTCGCCGATGGCCAGTGCAACGGCCATGTACCACTCTGGCAAGAACCCGCTGCGCAAGGTCACGTACAAGAGCGATTCGGTCACCATCGTCAAGAGCGAAGAGCAGCGCCGTCTGCACAAGGCGTTCCTGCGCTACCACGATCCGAAGGGCTGGCCGATGCTGCGTGAAGCGCTGGAGCGTATGGGCCGTGCCGATCTGATCGGGCCGGGCAAGCATCAGTTGATTCCGCTGCACCAGCCGGAAACCGACACCTATCAGAGCGCGCGCCGCAAGAACTCGACGCCGGCTGGTAGCCACAAGGTTGCCAAGACCACCAAGATCCTGACGCAGCACACGGGCTTGCCTCAGCGTGCAAGCGACGGCAGCAAGCCTTGGGACAAGCGCGAAGAGGCCAAGGCCGCTGCGGCTGCTCGTAACAGGGACGCCGCCAAGGAACGCGCTGATGCCGCCAAGGGTGGCAAAGGCGGCAAAAGCAAGAAGCCTTCGCGCCAGCCGGTGTTTCCACGCTGACGCATTCGCGCCAATGCCCTCTCGCCAAATCTTCTTCGCTCCAACAAAACGCCAGCTTTCGAGCTGGCGTTTTGCATTCCGGTGCAAATAATCCCACCCGCCTCATTTCCGTGCGACCCTTGCACCATTCGTTGAAGCTGGCGCGATTTTGGTGCTGTGCTTGGCTGAACAAGCTACCTCAATGCCGGGGGCGCCTGATTTGCCGGGGTGGCATAAGTCTTGCGCAGCTCCGTTACCGTCCAGGCTCGCAGGAGGCACGCCGTGTCGATTCACATTGCCTTGCACCACGTTACGCATTACCGCTACGAACGCGCGGTAGAGCTGGGTCCGCAGATCGTCCGCTTGCGCCCGGCGGCCCACAGCCGTACGCGCGTGTTGTCGTATTCGCTGAAAGTCCTTCCTGAAAACCACTTCATCAACTGGCAGCAGGACCCGCAGGGGAATTACCTGGCGAGATTGGTTTTTCCGGACAAAACCGACGAACTACGTATCGAAGTGGACCTGGTCGCCGAGATGGCGGTGTTCAACCCCTTCGATTTCTTCCTTGAGCCTTACGCCGAGAAGATCCCGTTCACCTATGCCCGCGAAGAGCATCACGAGCTGCAGCCCTATCTGGAAAAGCTGCCGCTGACCCCGAGATTTCAGGCGTATCTGGACAGCATCGACCGCACGCCGATTCCGGCGATCGACTTTCTGGTGGGTCTTAACCAGCGTCTGGCCAATGACATCGGTTACCTGATTCGCATGGAGCCGGGCATTCAGACGCCGGAATACACCCTCGAAAACGCCTCCGGCTCGTGCCGTGACTCGGCCTGGCTGCTGGTGCAATTGCTGCGTCACCTGGGCCTGGCCGCGCGGTTTGTGTCCGGCTATTTGATTCAGCTCAAGGCCGATGTCAAAGCGCTGGACGGACCGTCCGGCACCGACGTTGATTTCACTGACTTGCACGCCTGGTGCGAGGTGTATCTGCCGGGCGCTGGCTGGGTGGGCCTTGACGCGACCTCCGGCTTGTTTGCCGGTGAGGGTCACATTCCGTTGGCGTGCAGTCCCGAGCCTTCTTCGGCGGCGCCAATCAGCGGGCTGGTCGAACCCTGCAAAACCGAGTTCAGCCACGAGATGTCGGTGGAGCGTATCTGGGAAGCGCCGCGCGTCACCAAGCCCTACACCGAAGAGCAGTGGCAGGACATTCAGGCGCTGGGACGCCAGATCGACAGCGATCTGGTCGCCCATGACGTGCGCCTCACCATGGGCGGCGAGCCGACCTTTGTGTCCATCGACGACCGTGACGGCGATGAATGGAACACCGCCGCGCTGGGTCCGAAGAAGCGTCTGCTGTCGGCCGAGTTGTACCAGCGCATGCGCAACCATTACGCGCCTCAGGGCATCGTTCATTTCGGTCAGGGCAAGTGGTACCCCGGTGAGCAGTTGCCGCGCTGGTCGCTGAACTGCTTCTGGCGTAAGGACGGGCAATCCGTGTGGCGCAACAACGCGCTGGTTGCCGACGAAACCCGGGACTATGGCGCCGACAGCGAGATGGCAGGCAGTTTCCTGCGCAGCATTGCCGAGCGGCTGAAGCTGCCGACGCGCTTCGTTTTCCCCGCGTACGAAGACAACTTCTATTACCTGTGGCGTGAGGGCGCGCTGCCCAAAAACGTCAGCGCCGAAGCTTCGCGTCTTGAGGACCCCCTCGAGCGTGCCCGCCTGCGCAAAGTATTCTCTCAAGGGCTCGACACAATCATCGGCCACGTTCTGCCGCTGGCGCGAACCGCGGCCGACGATCACTGGCAGAGCGGCCGCTGGTACCTGCGCGACGAGCATTGCCGTCTGGTTCCGGGGGATTCCGCCCTTGGCTATCGCTTGCCCCTGGCTTCGCAGCCGTGGGTCAAGGCGGCGGAATACCCCTACATCCATCCGACCGATCACAACCAGGCATTTGCCGAGCTGCCCGACCGCGACGAGGTTCAGTCGCGACTGGACGGCTTGGCAGAGCAGGGCGATCCCAGTGTCGACCGCGAACCCGAGATCGACGAGTCGGCCGATTGGTTGACCCGCACCGCACTGAGCGCCGAGGCGCGCGGCGGGCGGTTATATCTATTCATGCCGCCGCTGCAATCCCTTGAGGCCTATCTGGAATTGGTCGCCGCCATCGAAGCGACGGCTGAAGACATGCGCTGCCCGGTGTTACTGGAAGGTTACGAGCCACCGAGCGATCCGCGTCTGGCGAACTTTCGTATCACCCCGGATCCTGGCGTGATTGAAGTGAACGTGCAGCCGTCGTCGACGTGGGACGAGTTGGTCGAACGCACCGAATTTCTTTACGAACAGGCGCGCCTGACCCGGCTGACCACTGAAAAATTCATGATCGACGGGCGCCATACAGGCACCGGCGGCGGCAACCATTTTGTCCTCGGTGGCGCGACGCCGGGCGACTCGCCCTTCTTGCGTCGGCCGGATCTGCTACGCAGCCTGTTGAGCTACTGGCATAACCACCCGTCGCTGTCCTACTTGTTCTCCGGGTTGTTCATCGGCCCGACCTCGCAGGCACCGCGGGTCGACGAAGCGCGCAACGACTCGTTGTACGAGTTGGAAATCGCCTTTTCGCAGATGCCCGAGCCGGGCGAAGAATGCGCGCCGTGGCTGGTGGACCGGCTGCTGCGCAACCTGCTGATCGACGTGACCGGCAACACCCACCGCGCGGAATTCTGCATCGACAAGCTGTACTCGCCCGATGGCGCCACCGGCCGTTTGGGTCTGCTGGAACTGCGCGCGTTCGAGATGCCGCCGCACGCGCGCATGAGCCTTGCGCAGCAGTTGTTGCTGCGGGCACTGGTCGCGCGTTTCTGGCGCGAGCCTTATGCACCGACGAAGCTGGCGCGCTGGGGCACCGAGCTGCATGACCGGTTCATGCTGCCTCACTTCATCGAGCAGGATTTCGCCGACGTCATCGCCGAGCTCAACAATGCGGGTTATCCCGTGCGCGCCGAGTGGTTTGCGGCGCATCTGGAGTTTCGCTTTCCGAAGGTCGGCGACTACGCCGTCAGCGGTATCGAGCTGGAGCTGCGTCAGGCGCTGGAGCCGTGGCACGTCTTGGGCGAGGAGGGTGCAGCGGGTGGCGCGGTTCGCTATGTGGACTCGTCACTTGAGCGCTTGCAGCTGAAAGTCACGGGTCTGCCGCCGCAGCGTTACATGCTCACCTGCAATGGCGTGCCGGTGCCTTTGCGACCGACTGGGCGCGTGGGCGAGTTCGTTGCGGGGGTGCGCTACCGCGCCTGGCAGCCGACCAACGCCTTGCAGCCGACGATCCCGGTGCATGCGCCGCTGGTCTTCGACATCCTCGACACCTGGATGCAGCGCTCGCTGGGGGGCTGCGAGTATCATGTCGCCCATCCCGGCGGGCGCAATTACGAAACCCTGCCGGTGAACGCCAATGAAGCGGAAAGCCGACGTCTGGCGCGGTTCTTCCGGGTCGGCCACAGCCCCGGCAAACTGGAGGTTCCTGCGCTGACCCTCAACGATGAATTGCCGATGACCCTGGACCTGCGCCTGCATCGGTAGCCGCGCCGGCGACCTGACGTGGGGTCAGGTCGCCATGCCGCCCGTTTAAAACATGGAGAGCGCCCCTGCGTGTCATGTTGTCTGCGCTAGTCTAAGCGCTGTTGATTCGAGTCCTTTTGTTGTCTGCCGAGCCTTCCATGCCTGACCTGCTTGACCACTATCCGCTCACCCCGGGTACCTATCACGAGATGCTGGATGCCAGCGGCGCCGTTCGGTCGCATTGGCAGCGTCTGCACGAGCATCTCCAGCGCAGCACACCTGCGCAGCTCATCCAGCGTCAGGCGCTGCTCGCCCGGCAGATTCAGGAAAACGGCGTCACCTATAACGTCTACGCCGACCCCAAGGGTGCCGATCGGCCCTGGGAACTGGACATGCTGCCCCACGTGATTCCACTGGAAGAGTGGCAGCCACTGGCGGCCGGCATCGCCCAGCGCGCGCGTCTGCTCAATGCCGTGCTGGCTGATCTCTACGGCCCGCAGGAACTGATCGCCGAAGGTCTGCTGCCGGCGGAACTGGTGTTCGGCCACAACAATTTTCTCTGGCCATGCCAGGGCGTGACGCCGCCCGAAGGGACCTTTCTGCATGTGTACGCGGTGGACCTGGCGCGCACGCCCGACGGTCGCTGGTGGGTCACCGCCGACCGGACTCAGGCGCCGTCGGGTGCGGGTTACGCGCTGGAAAACCGCCTGATCGTGTCGCGGGCGTTTCCCGAGTTGTACCGGGATCTGCAAGTCCAGCACCTCTCGAATTTCTTTCGGTCGCTGCAGGAAACACTCGCGCGCCAGGCACCGACCAGCCACGAAGCACCGCTGGTGGTGTTGCTGACGCCCGGACGTTTCAACGAGAGCTATTTCGAGCATCTTTATCTGGCCGGTCAGCTGGGCTATCCGCTCGTGGAAGGCAGCGACCTGACCGTGCGCGATGCCACGGTGTACCTGAAAACCCTCAGCGGCCTGCGTCGAGTTCACGCGATCATGCGCCGTCTGGACGACGACTTCTGCGATCCGCTGGAATTGCGCACGGATTCGGCGCTGGGCGTGCCGGGCCTGCTGCAAGCCGTGCGACAGGGTCGCGTGCTGGTTGCCAACGCCTTGGGCAGCGGCGTGCTGGAGTCGCCCGGGCTACTGGGTTTTCTGCCCAAAATCAATGAACACCTGTTTGGCGAAGAGCTGCTGTTGCCATCGATCGCCACGTGGTGGTGCGGCGAGCCGCCGGTGCTGGCGCAGGCGCTGGAGAAGATGCCTGAGCTGCTCATCAAACCCGCGTTTCCGTCCCAGAGTTTCGCCCCGGTGTTCGGCCGCGATCTCAGCGAGGAAGAGCGTCAGGCCCTGGCCGCGCGCATGCAGGCCCGTCCCTATGCCTACGTCGCGCAGGAACTGGCGCAGTTGTCCCACGCGCCGGTCTGGCAGGGCGAGGACAGTCAGCTGCAGCCCCGGGCCATCGGCATGCGCGTGTACGCAGTGGCGACGGCCGATGGCTATCGTGTGCTGCCGGGCGGATTGACCCGCGTGGCCGCCGATGCCGACGCCGACGTGGTGTCGATGCAGCGCGGCGGCGCAAGCAAGGACACCTGGATCCTCGGTGAGCGTCCGCTGGGTAGCGAGCCGTGGAAGAATCGCCATTCGCTGGGCGTACACGACCTGATTCGTCGCGACCCGTATCTGCCGTCTCGGGTCGTGGAAAACCTGTTCTGGTTCGGTCGTTATTGCGAGCGATGCGACAACAGCGCGCGCCTGCTGCGGATCATGCTGACGCGCTATGTCGATGGCGATGATCCGGTCGCCCTGCAAGCGGCGGTCGAGCTGGCGGAACGGTTGAATCTGCTTCCGCTCGAGGATGAAGATGAGCCGAGCAAGCTGCATGAGCGTTTGCTCGAAGCGTTGTTGGGCGACGACTGGCCGTTCAGCCTGCGCTCGAACTTGCAGCGCTTGCAGTGGGCGGCGTCCCAGGTGCGCGGTAAGTTGTCCCGCGAGAACTGGCAGGCGCTGGTGGAATTGCAGCGTGAAGCCATGAGCCTGGAGACCGAGACCCCTGATTTCGGCGAGCTGCTGGATTTTCTCAACCGACTGGTGATGTCGCTGGCGGCGCTGTCAGGTTTCGCCCTGGACGACATGACCCGCGACGAGGGCTGGCGCTTCCTGATGATCGGGCGGCGCATCGAGCGCTTGCAGTTTCTGTGCACGACGCTGGCGGCCTTCCTGCGCAGCGAGGCAGTGTTTCATCAGGACGCCCTGGACGGGCTGCTTGAACTGGGCAACAGCGGGATCACCTACCGCTCGCGCTATCTGGCCCTGCCGCAGCTGATCCCGGTGCTTGATTTGCTGGTGCTGGACGATCAAAACCCCCATGCGGTGCTGTTCCAGCTCAAGCTGGTGGCCCGCTCGGTGAAACGCATGAACGAGGATTTCGGCGTGCCCCAGGACAACAGCCTCGCGGCGCTGATTCAGCGGCTGTCGGTCTTTGATCTGGGCTGCCTGGAGGAAGGGTTGTTCGGCGAGAGCAGCGTCAAGGCGGCGCTGGATGGGCTGGCGGATTTGCTGCAGACCATAGGCGATACCAGCGGCCATGTTTCTGACCGGCTTGCGCTGCGTCATTTCGCCCACGTAGACGACGTCAGTCAGCGCACGGTGTCGGTCTGATGAACAGCGCCCAGTATCAGATCATCCACGACACTCACTACAAATACGACAGCCCGGTTTCCCTGGCGCAGCAGCTCGCGCATCTGTGGCCGCGGCGCAGTCCCTGGCAGCGTTGCCTTGAAAAGCATCTGGTCATCAGCCCGACGCCGACCACGCGCCGCGATGAGCTGGACGTGTTCGGCAATCCGCTGACGCGCCTGGCATTCGAACGTCCCCACGATGAGCTGCAGGTCAACGCGCGCCTGCGCATTGAAGTGCTGGAACGGCCGCTGCTGGATTTCAATGGGTCCGCTTCATGGGACGAGACGCAGCACCGGCTGACCTACAGCGCGTCGAGGATGGCACCGGACATCCTCGATGCCTGCCGCTATCGCTTCGAATCGCCTTACGTACACCTGAAGCAGACATTCGTCGAGTTCTCTGCCAGCTGCTTTCCTGCGGGGCGGCCTATGCTGCTGTGCGCGCAGGCGCTGATGGAGAAGATATTCGAAGAATTCACCTTTGATGGCGAGGCGACTCAAGTTGCGACGCCGCTGGTGGAAGTCCTGGAAACCCGCCGGGGTGTCTGTCAGGACTTCGCTCACTTGATGCTGGCGTGCGTGCGTTCGCGCGGTCTGGCGGCGCGGTATGTCAGCGGCTATCTGCTGACCCAGCCGCCGCCCGGTCAGCCACGGCTGATCGGCGCCGATGCGTCCCACGCGTGGGTGTCGGTGTTCTGTCCGGCGCTGGGTTGGGTGGATTTCGATCCGACCAACAACGTTCAGCCTGCGCTTGAGCACATCAGTCTGGCGTGGGGGAGGGACTTTTCTGACGTGTCGCCGTTGCGGGGGGTGATTCTGGGAGGCGGGAGTCATGATCCGGAAGTGCGTGTGACCGTGATGCCGATTGCGATGTGAGAAGGGAGACGCATTGCAGGAGCGCGCTTGCCCGCGAAAATGTTACTGCCAACGTAGATGCGTGGGATTCAGTAAATGCATCGCGGGCAAGCGCGCTCCTACAATGTTCAGCGTTCATCCATGCCAGGCATGGTTCAGCAATCTGAGGTTCTAATCACTCAGCAGGCTTTTCTTCGGCGGAGCCTTTTACTTCGGTGGAGTCTTCAGCTTCGGTGGAGCCTTCGGTGTTTTCACCGTCTACGACTTCACCTTCTCCAGCCTCTGCTTCAGCCTTCTCGGCCTGCTTGCGCTGTGCTTTTTCCTCTTTCTTTTGCTCTTTTGCCAGATCACGTTGGCGTTTGGCGAAGGAATAGTTGGGTTTGGCCATGGGCAGTCCTCGAGGCAGGCGATAAGTCAGCACATTCTGCCTGAGAATGGTGCAAAACCGGCGTGGTATTTTTCCTCACCGGGTCATCGATGCCGGTCAGTTGCCCGCCATTACAGGTCTTGACCGTTGGAAGCCGCGCGTTGATAGACGCCGTAATCCTGGCTGGCGCGGTCGTAATTACCCGATGCGCCACAGGCGTAAGCGGCGAGCAGGCTGCGCAAAATGCTGGAGAGTTGCATGAGATCGTCCTGAAGGTGGGTGACAGGGCGATCTTATGCAGCCATCGTAGTGCTGACTGTTTGATTGTCTCGATGGCCCTGATAGAGGCCGCCCAGAGGTGCTCAGTAATAACGGTTGATAAATTGTTCTAATTTAGGGCAGTCTTTGTATACAAAGTAAAGGGCTGCCCCACCAGGAGACGCACCATGATTCGCAAGCTTGTCGCTGCATCCGTTCTGACTTTGGCCAGTGGGCACCTGCTGGCGGCCGAATGCTCGGCCGAAGTCGATTCCACCGACCAGATGTCGTTCACGACCAAAGCCATCGAAATCGACAAGAGCTGCGAGCAGTTCACCGTCACGCTTAAACACACGGGCAGCCTGCCGAAGGCCGTCATGGGCCATAACCTGGTCATCAGCAAAGAAGCCGATATGCAGCCGATCGCGACCGATGGCTTGAGCGTCGGCATCGATAAGGATTATCTGAAGGAGGGTGACGCGCGCGTAATTGCCCACACCAAAGTGATCGGCGGAGGCGAGAAGGATTCGGTCACGTTCGACGTATCCAAGCTGGACCCGGCCGAGACATACGGCTTCTTCTGCTCGTTCCCTGGCCACATCGCCATGATGAAAGGCACTGTCACGCTGAAGTGACCGCTAGACCTGCTTCGAGTCGGTCATCTTGAAGATGCCCTGGGCGTTGCTGCTGTCGAAGTTGAGATCGATCTTGCCGTTGTCAGGGTCGATCTTGCGCTGGATGAATTCAACGAATGAGCCCGGCACCTTGTGCGTCACCACGACGCCCTCGGCATTCAACAGCGCTCGGCTCACCGTGCAGGCCTTGTACGCGGTCTGCATGACCCTTCCCGAACCAGACACCTCGATGCTGTCCTTCATCGGCCGCTCGCGCCGATTCTGTTCGGCCACCGTCGCTTCCAGATCCGCAACCCGGTCCGTCAGGTGATTGAAGCTGTTGCCTTCGGTCGCGATCCACGCCATCTCCGCGCTTTCGCCAAGCAGTTGGCGATAGTCATCTTCCCGAACGACGCCGTGCTGGCGGCCAAACGCGCGATACAGCGCCGGTAGCAGGCGCGTGGCTTCGGCTACGCTGCAATGGCGGGTGGTGCGCAGGCGATTCAGAACGCTCAGGTCTTCAGGGCTCAACGGGTCGCGGCTCGAACCGACGACACGGCTGACCGCGTCTTGAAAGCCCTGGCTGAGACGCCCGGGATGGAGTTCGGAAACGAAGAACTGCGCGATGTCTTCGGGCAGGTCCATTTGGCGATAGCCCCAACCGGTCATGTTCAGCCTGGTCAGCGGATAGGTGCGCACATCGGTGAAGCCCAGCGGCTCCAGCAAGCGCGAGAAGGCCTGACGACCGCGCGGCAATTCGCCGTTGTCCGCCCAATCGACGGTGCGGATGGCGCCGTGGTCAAACACCACCTTGCGGCCGCCCTCGAATTGCTCGTCCACATAGCGAAGCCCGTCGGGCACGGCCTCTACCAGCTTGTGGAACAGGCACAGGTTCAACGCTTCGGCGAGCCAGACCCGATGGACCGCCTCGTCAGACCAGGAAAACCCGCCCAGCGCCTGCGGCACCTCGACGCGGTGTTCGAGCCATGCCGCAGCGGGCTGACCGACGGTGGACGCAACGAGGGTGAAGAGGCCTTGGAAAGCGTTCATGGATAGCGGCTCTGGGCGGGAAAGTCAGAGCGCTATGTAAGCCGTGATGGCGAACGCCATCAAGCGAAAAGAAATAACGGGTTCATTCCGTTTTTGAATGCAGCGCCATTTGGCCTGTGTCGCGGATCGCGTGAATCACTGTAGGAGCGCGCTTGCCCGCGAATGAGTTGGGTCAGTTACGCAGATGGCAACTGACGAAACGCTTTCGCGGGCAAGCGCGCTCCTACAGGACTTGCATGCGTCCGATGGACTGGATTCCCAGCCCACAGGCGCGCACGTTTCCGTTCCCGAAAGGGTTACGGCGCGTAAGGCAGATCCCGCTTGTGCTGGGTCTTGCGGTAGGTGCTGACAATGAGCTCGGCGGTTTCCGGCTTCACCGGCTCGCCGTGCAGGAAGGCGTCGATCTCTGCGTAGCTAATGCCGTGTGCCGCTTCGTCCGGTTTGCCGGGAACCAGCTCTTCGAGGTCGGCGGTGGGGACTTTCTCGACGAGGTTTTGCGGTGCGCCGAAGCTGCGGGCGATCGCGCGGACCTGGTTCTTCACCAGACCGCTCAACGGCGCCAGGTCGCAAGCGCCGTCGCCGAACTTGGTGTAGAAGCCCATGACCGCTTCAGCCGCATGGTCGGTGCCGATGACCAGACCGCCTTTGACGCCGGCAATGGCGTACTGCGCGACCATCCGCGCCCGGGCCTTGATGTTGCCTTTGACGAAATCCACGGCACTGGCGGCCTGGCCCTCGAAGGCCTTGATCTGCTCAACCAACGCTTTCACCGAGGGTGCGATGTCCACTGTGTGGCGCTCGTCGGGATTGATGAAATCCACCGATGCCGTGGCTTCATGTTCGTCGTGCTGGATGTGGTACGGCAGGCGTACGGCAACGAAGGTGTAGGCATTGTCGCCAGTGCTTTCACGCAGCTCGCGAATGGCGCGTTGCGCCATCAAGCCGGCCGTCAGGGAGTCCACGCCACCACTGATACCCAGCACAAGTACCTTCAGGCGAGCGTTATGCAGGCAGTCCTTGATAAATTGCACGCGGCGGCTGACTTCCGCCTGCAGCGCCTGGTCATTGGCAAAAGGCGGCTGGACGTTGAGCTGCCGGGCGATCTCGCGCTGTACGTCTTGCATGATTGACTCCTTGAGCAAAAAAGGAATGGCATAGAAAAGGGGCGGCGGTCGGTGCTCGACTCAGGCTGGCACCTTGAATACGTGGCGCAGATAGGACACGAATTCCGGGTCCTTGCACTGCGTTTTTCCGGGCTCGTCGGAAATCTTGGCGACGGGCTGGCCGGCGCAGGCGGTCATTTTCAGCACGATGCTCATCGGCTGGATCCCCGGGATGTCGGCGGTCAGGTTGGTGCCGATCCCGAAACTGACGTTGATGCGACCACGCAGCGCGCGGAATATTTCCAGCGCCTTGGGCAGATTCAACCCGTCGGAGAACACCAGCGTCTTGCTCATCGGCTCGATGCCCAGCTTTTGATAATGACGGATGCATTTTTCGGCCCACTGCACAGGATCGCCCGAGTCGTGGCGCAGGCCGTCGAAGAGCTTGGCGAAGAACAGGTCGAAATCACCGAGGAAGGCATCGGTGGTAATGCAGTCTGTCAGCGCGATACCCAGCAGGCCGCGGTACTCGCGCACCCAGCAATCGAGCGCGGCAATCTGGCTGTCGATCAGGCGCGGACCGAGTTGCTGATGAGCCATGATCCATTCGTGGGCCATGGTGCCGAGCGGTTTGAGGTCGAATTTGCGCGCCAGGTGCACGTTGCTGGTGCCGACGAACTGGCCGGGGAAATCCTTTTTCAGCACCGAAACGACGTCTTCCTGCACCGCGTAGGAGAAGCGCCGGCGCGTGCCGAAGTCAGCCACTTTTAACTCCGCCAACTCATCGGCGGTAGCGGTTGCGTTCAGCCAGTCGAGTTTGCGATACAGCTGATCGCGGGCCTGGCTGAGCAGGGTTTCCGGGTTGCGATGGCGATTGCGGACTTCGCTGACGATGGCCAGGACGGGCACTTCGAAGAGGATCACGTGCAGCCAGGGGCCTGACAGGCGGATGCACAGTTCGTCGTTTTCGATGGTGGTCTGGACGTAGCGCAAGTTGAAACGAAACAGCCCGAGGAAACGCAGGAAGTCGGGCTTCATGAAGTTGATGCGTTCGAGGAAACCGGTCTCCTCGACACTCAGCGACAGGTCGCAGAGCTGCTCGATCTGATGGCGGATCTCGGCCAGATACGGCCTGAGGTCCTCACCGTTGCGGCAGCGAAACTCCCACTCCACTTCGACGTTGGGGTAGTTGTGCAGCACGGCCTGCATCATGCTCAGCTTATAGAGGTCGGTATCGAGCAGGTTCTGCACGATGCGATCCGCGAAAGCGCTCTCACTCATTGTGTCGCTCCAGCCAGCAGCGGGCCGCCAAGGTGCGGCCCGGGATTCAATTGGGTGTCGCATACAACCTTGCGGTAGCGCTGTGGCGGTACGTCCGGTTTGTGATTGACGATGGCCCACATAATGCCAGTCGTCGTGGAAGAGGGGCAGAAATGTTTCAGCGACTGACCGAGTGCCTCCCGTTGGACCGGCTGGACTCCGATTGTAGGGGCTGGCCTGAACTCCAATTCTGGGACCGGCTGAACGTTAACTGTGGGACTGGCTTTAGCCGGGAATGCGTCAGTCGTCACACCGCAGGTTTGAGAGTGCGTACACGGGCCTCTTCCCGGCTGAAGCCGGTCCCACAAATTTACCGCGTCCATCTAATGGGACTGTCTGGAACCCAATTGTGGGATCCCGTGCACTTCTAGGACTGGCTTTAGCCGGGAATGCATCAGTCGTCACACCGCAGGCTTGAGAGTGCGTACACGGGCCTCTTCCCGGCTGAAGCCGGTCCCACAAATTTACCGCGTCCGTCCAATGGGACTGTCTGGAACCCAATTGTGGGATCCCGTGCACTTGTAGGACTGGCTTTAGCCGGGAAGGCGTTGGTGGTCACACCGCAGATTTCATGGTGCGCAAACTGGCCTCTTCCCGGCTGAAGCCGGTCCCACTAAAAGCATCGCGTGCACCCAATGGGACTGGCTGGACCCCAACTTGTGGGACCGGCTTTAGCCGGGAATGCTGTCACTGCGGCGTTGGCTCGTTGAGCTGTTCGAGCATCCATTCCACAAACACGCGAATCTTCGGCACTTCGGCCGCATGCTCCGGGTACGCCAGGTAGTAAGCATCCTGACTCGGCAGGGCGTGTTGCCATGGGATCATCAGCTTGCCGTCCGCCAGTTCTTCTTCCACCAGAAACCGAGGCAGCAGCGCGACGCCGCAGCCCACTTGCGCCGCGCGAATGCACATGTAGATCGTTTCGAAACGCGGGCCGTGGTAGCTGTGCTCGGTCTGGTAGCCCTGACTCTCGAACCAGTCATGCCAGGCCTGGGGGCGGTGCGCGTTTTGCAGCAGGACCAGATCGGTCAGTTGCGTAGGATCGGTGAAGGGTTCGTCGGGCACGCTGCCGGGGGCGCAGACCGGGATCAGCTCTTCGCTGAACAGCTTCACACTTTCGGCACCGGGTCGGGCGCCACCGCCGAAATAGAACGACAGGTCGCAGCGGCTCTGGGCCAGGTCATCGCTTTCCTGCTCGTTGACCAAATCCAGATGAATATGCGGATGACGCAAACGCCAGCCCTTGAGTCGCGGCACCAGCCAGCGGGCGCCGAAGGTCGACGGCGTTGACACGCGCAGGACTTCGGTCTCACCGCCGTAGGAACGGAGGAAGTGCGTCGACATTTCCATCTGCATGAGCACTTTGCGCACTTCCCCCAGGTACAGCGCACCGGCTGGCGTCAGTTGCAGGCGCCGACGAACCCTTCGGAACAACAGGTGCTGCACCAATTCTTCCAGCTGGGCGACCTGCTTGCTGACGGCGCTCTGTGTGAGGTTCAGCTCCTCGGCTGCGCGGGTGAAACTCAGGTGACGGGTCACCGCTTCAAAGCATTGCAGCGCGGTGACCGACGGGAGATGGCGTTTGCTCAGCATATTCGGCTCGTTCAGCGTCAGCATGAAAAAACGGAATGATATCTCGCTTAATCGTCGTTTGTTGCAGTGTCGCCTGCCAGCTATTACTAGAGGCTGACGAAATAACCAACATTTGGCATTCCGCTTTTGCGCTTACGATCAGTTTCAGGAGAAACCATGCTCAACGATCTGCTTACCCGACTCGGTGTCGATGCCGCGCTTTATCAACAGGGCGACAAGCCTGTTCACACGCCGATCGATGGCAGCCAGGTTGCGTCGGTGAGCTGGGAAAGCGCCGCTGAAGTCGAGCAGCGCATCACCCGCGCCGACCACGCATTCGAAGCGTGGCGCAAAGTACCTGCGCCCCGTCGCGGCGAGCTGATTCGTCTGTTTGGCGAAGCGCTGCGCAGACACAAAACCGACCTCGGTGAGCTGGTGTCGTGGGAAGCCGGCAAGATCACTCAGGAAGGGCTGGGTGAAGTGCAGGAAATGATCGACATCTGCGACTTCGCCGTCGGCCTGTCGCGTCAGATGTACGGCCTGACCATCGCTTCCGAGCGCCCGGGCCACCACATGCGTGAAACCTGGCATCCGCTGGGCGTCGTCGGCGTCATCAGCGCGTTCAACTTTCCTGTCGCTGTCTGGTCGTGGAACACCGCCCTGGCGCTGGTCTGCGGCAACTCGGTGATCTGGAAACCGTCGGAAAAAACGCCCCTCACTGCGCTGGCCTGCCAGGCGCTGTTCGATAAAGTCGCGGCTGAATTTTCGGATGCTCCGCAGTACCTCACCCAATGCATCGTCGGCGGCCGCGAAGCCGGTGAGGCGTTGGTGGATGACGCCCGCGTCGCGCTGATCAGCGCCACCGGCAGCACGCGCATGGGCCGCGAAGTGGCGCCGAAACTCGCTGCACGTTTCGCCCGCAGTATTCTGGAGCTGGGCGGCAACAACGCGATGATTCTGACCCCGAGTGCCGATCTGGATCTGGCCGTGCGCGCGGTGCTGTTCAGTGCCGTCGGCACAGCGGGTCAACGGTGCACCACCCTGCGCCGTTTGATCGCGCACTCGTCAGTGAAGGCGGAGTTCGTCGAGCGCCTGAAAGCGGCGTACGCCAAAGTGCGCATCGGGCACCCGCTGGAAGGCAATCTGGTCGGTCCGCTGATCGACAAGCAAAGCTATGAAAACATGCAGGAAGCGCTGGAGCAGGCGTTGAGCGAAGGCGGTAGGGTGTTCGGCGGCAAGCGCCAGTTGGAGGAAAAATTTCCGAACGCGTATTACATCTCGCCGGCCATCGTCGAGATGCCGGAGCAGAGCGATGTCGTACGCAGCGAAACTTTTGCGCCGATTCTGTACGTGGTCGGGTACGAAGAGTTCAGCGAGGCTGTACGCCTGAACAACGACGTACCGCAAGGTTTGTCCTCCTGCATCTTCACCACCGATGTGCGCGAGGCGGAGCAGTTCATTTCGGCGCTGGGCAGCGATTGCGGCATCGCCAACGTCAACATTGGCCCGAGTGGTGCAGAGATTGGTGGCGCGTTCGGTGGGGAAAAAGAAACCGGCGGTGGCCGCGAATCCGGCTCGGACTCGTGGAAAGGCTACATGCGTCGCCAGACCGCCACGGTGAACTACTCCCGCGAACTGCCGCTGGCCCAGGGCATTACGTTTGATTGATGCTTTGTGTAGGAGCGTGGCTTGTCCCGCGATCTGGCGCGCAGCGGCAGTAAGTTTGATCGTGCCCACGCTCTGCGTGGGTACGCATCCCCAGGCGCTCCGCGCCCGATTTTTGTGACGCGGAGCGTCACCGGCTGCATTACCACGCGGAGCGTGGGAACGATCAGGTCTGGCTGTCTCTCTCCGAGGTTTTGCGATGCCGTTACGCGAAGAATGTCTGTGGGAAACGCTGACGCCACAAAGGCCCGAAGCGCCCGCGTTGAGCGGGGAAGTGACTGTCGATGTGTGCGTCATTGGCGCAGGCATCACGGGTTTGTCGGCGGCCATTCATCTGCTTGAGCAAGGCAAGACGGTCGCTGTCGTCGAAGCCCATCGCACCGGGCAAGGCGGGTCCGGCCGGAACGTAGGACTGGTCAACGCCGGCCTGTGGATTCCGCCTGACGAAATTGAAGGCGGGTTCGGCGAGAAAGTCGGCAGCCAGCTCAACACCATGCTCGGCAATGCGCCGTCGCTGGTCTTCAGCCTGTTAGAAAAATACGGCATCGACTGCCAGGCGACGCGCAAAGGCACGCTGCACATGGCGCACAACGCCAAGGGCGAGCTGGACCTGCGCAGCCGTGAGGAACAATGGAAACGTCGCGGCGCGCCTGTGGAATTGCTCACCGGCAAGGCCTGTCAGGAAGCGACCGGCACCACCGAGATTACCTCCGCATTACTCGATCACCGCGCTGGCACCATTAACCCAATGGCCTACACCAGCGGGCTGGCGGCGGCCGTCACGCAATTGGGCGGTCAGCGTTTCGATCACTCGCCGGTCAAACGCCTTGAGCGACAAGGCTCGCGCTGGTGCGTGATCACCGAAAGCGGCGCGGTGCTTGCCGAGCAAGTTGTTATCGCATCCAACGCCTATACCGAGGGCGAGTGGACGGAGCTTCGGCGCAACTTCTTCCCCGGCTATTACTATCAAGTGGCCTCGGCGCCACTGACCGAAGACGCGGCGCAGCAGATTTTGCCGGGCGGGCAGGGCTCCTGGGACACGCGGCAGGTGCTCAGCAGCATTCGTCGCGATGCCGAGGGCCGGCTGTTGTTGGGCAGTCTGGGTAATGGCAATCAGAAGCCCGGCTGGTTTCTGAAGGCATGGGCCGATCGCGTGCAGCAGCATTATTTCCCGTATCTCAAACCAGTTGATTGGGAATGCACGTGGACCGGCTGCATCGCGTTTACGCCCGATCACTTGCTGCGAATGTTCGAACCTGCACCCGGACTGGTCGCGGTCACCGGTTACAACGGACGCGGCAACACCACAGGGACGGTGGTCGGTAAAGCATTCGCCGATTATCTGTGCAGCGGCAACGCCAGTGTTCTACCCATCCCCTTTGCGCAGATGCAGCCGCTGGCGGCCGTTGGACTGCGCAGTTCTTTGTACGAGGCTGGCTTTTCGCTATACCATGCGGGCCAATGCCTCAGAATCGTGATCTGAGAAGAAATCTCTCTCCAAAACTACACTTTTTCCTACATCCACTACCCTCAAATGGTGCGTCCCGTAGCGGGTCCGCACCGGCGGTGTGCAGTTCGGTGACGCAGGCTGTAACAACAGGGTTGTACAGGTGGGGACGGCGCGGTTGCGCGCCTGCTTCCCAAAGGTTGCTCTTTTGAAGTCGCGAGGTTGCACCTTGCGCGGTTTAGACGGTTGCACGCCCTGTGAAAATGGGCAGAAATCAGTCGGATAGCGACAAAACGACGAGTTTCTCAAGAATAAAAAACCGATGGCACGCCACTTGCTCGCAGCAGCTCTGTGGTCGCAGTGCTAATTAAAAAACCCAGGAGCACCAACTCATGTCGCAGACGTTCTACAGGAAAGGCTTTCTTGCACTCGCAGTGGCTACTGCCATGGGTGCGGCTTCATTTGCGCAGGCAGCCGACATCAAGATCGGCGTTGCAGGCCCGATGACCGGCGCCAACGCCTCATTCGGCGAGCAGTACATGAAGGGCGCTCAAGCAGCTGCCGATGCCATCAACGCTGCGGGCGGCGTCAACGGCGATAAAATCGTCCTGACCGCCTACGACGACGCTTGCGAACCGAAACAGGCCGTTGCCGTTGCCAACAAGGCCGCGTCTGACAAAGTCGCCGGCGTTGTCGGTCACTTCTGCTCCTCCTCGACCATCCCGGCGTCGGAAGTCTATGACGAAGCCGGCATCATCGCGATCACCCCTGGCTCCACCAACCCGACCGTGACCGAGCGCGGCCTGAGCGCCATGTTCCGTATGTGCGGCCGTGACGATCAGCAAGGCATCGTTGCCGGCGACTACATCGTCGATGTGCTCAAGGGCAAAAAGATCGCCGTCATCAACGACAAGGACACCTACGGCAAAGGCCTGGCAGATGCCACCGCCAAGCAGCTGACCAAGCGTGGCGTAAAGCCTGTGCTGGAAGAAGGTCTGACCCGCGGCGAGAAAGACTTCAGCGCCCTGGTCACCAAGATCCGTTCCGTTGGCGCTGACGTGGTTTACTTCGGCGGTCTGCACCCGGAAGCCGGTCCACTGGTTCGCCAGCTGCGTGAACAAGGCCTGAAAGACGTGAAATTCATGTCCGACGACGGCGTTGTCACCGACGAACTGGTCACCACCGCTGGCGGCGCGCAATACGTCGATGGCGTGTACATGACCTTCGGCGCCGACCCGCGCATGCTGCCAGACAGCAAGGCCGTGGTTGAGCAGTTCCGCAAATCCGGCTACGAGCCAGAAGGCTACACCCTCTACGCTTACGCGTCGGTTCAGGCCCTGGCCGCCGGTTTCAACGGCGCCAAGTCGAACAAAGGCGAAGACGCTGCCAAGTTCCTGAAAGCCCATCCTGTCAAAACCGTCATGGGCGAGAAAGCCTGGGACACCAAGGGCGACCTGAAAGTCTCTGACTACGTTGTTTACCAGTGGGACAAGGACGGCAAATACCACCAGCTCGAAAAGCAGAAGTGAGTTGAGCGCTTAGTCGGATCGGTTGTTTCCCGGGGGTGAGCCGGGAAACAACCTGATCCGGTAATCGGCGCTGTCAGACAGCGGCGCCGGATTTCTTCTGTTGCCACTGTGTGCGCCGCTCTATTCCTCACGAGGGACTGGTCGCCGCGCGCCAGGTTGGCCTTTCAAGTTCGTGAGCGTGCGTGATGGACGGTATTTTCCTGCAGCAAATGGTCAACGGCCTGACACTGGGCTCGGTCTATGGCCTGATCGCCATCGGTTACACGATGGTCTACGGCATCATCGGCATGATCAACTTCGCCCACGGCGATGTGTACATGATCTCCGCCTACCTCGCAGCCATCGGCCTCGCCGTGCTGTCGTTCTTCGGCGTTGAGTCATTCCCCTTTCTGATTCTCGGCACACTGATCTTCACCATTGTGGTGACCGGTGTGTACGGTTTCGTCATCGAGCGAGTGGCGTACAAACCGCTGCGTAACTCGACCCGTCTGGCGCCGCTGATCAGTGCGATCGGCATTTCCCTGATTCTGCAGAACTACGCGCAGATCGCTCAGGGCCCACGCCAGCAAGGCGTACCGACCCTGCTCGAAGGCGCCATGCGCTTCGATGTGGGCAGCGGTTTCGTACAGATTACCTACACCAAAATCTTCATCCTGATCGCTGCCTTCGTCGGCATGGGCGTACTGACTTACATCATCAAGTACACCAAGCTGGGCCGGATGTGCCGCGCCACGCAGCAGGATCGCAAGATGGCCTCGATTCTGGGCATCAACACCGACCGGGTCATTTCCTACGTGTTCGTCATCGGTGCGGCCATGGCGGCACTGGCCGGCGTGCTGATCACCATGAACTACGGCACGTTCGACTTCTTCGCCGGCTTCGTCATCGGCATCAAGGCGTTTACCGCAGCGGTACTCGGCGGCATTGGTTCGTTGCCGGGCGCCATGCTTGGCGGCCTGATCCTGGGGGTTGCCGAGTCGCAGTTCTCCGGCCTAATCAACTCCGACTACAAAGATGTGTTCAGTTTCGGCCTGCTGGTAGTGATTCTGATCTTCCGTCCCCAAGGCCTGCTGGGTCGCCCACTCGTGGCGAAGGTATAACCATGTCTGCACCTACTAAACCCATTGATATCAAACAAAGCCTGGTCGACGCGGTGATCGCCGGGCTGCTGGCGCTGATCGTGTTCGGCCCGATCGTCGGCATTGTGCTGGACGGCTACGGC
Organism: Pseudomonas petrae; assembly: GCF_021728295.1. Classification (GTDB taxonomy): domain Bacteria; phylum Pseudomonadota; class Gammaproteobacteria; order Pseudomonadales; family Pseudomonadaceae; genus Aquipseudomonas; species Aquipseudomonas petrae. The sequence continues at coordinate 316,298 of NZ_JAKJXE010000007.1, read as the reverse complement.
TTCAACCTGCAACCGGGCCGCGTCGCCGTGCTGGTGGGCGTGGTCGTTGTCGGTCGTTTCTTCATGAGCCTGTTCCTGCAGACGCCGAAGGGCGTGGCCATCGCGCAGAGCTTTGAAAGTTCGGGCTCTGGCGTGCACGTGCTGCCGCCGGGTTACAAGACGCGCCTGCGCTTTATCATCCCGCTGATGATCCTGATCGCGGTGATCTTCCCGATCTTCGCTGACAAGTACGTGCTGACCGTGGTTATCCTCGGCCTGATCTACGTGCTGCTGGGCCTGGGCCTTAATATCGTGGTGGGCCTCGCCGGTCTGCTCGATCTGGGTTACGTGGCCTTCTATGCGATTGGCGCGTACGGCCTGGCGCTGGGTTATCAGTATCTGGGTCTGGGGTTCTGGTCGGCGTTGCCGCTGGCAGCAATTGCAGCGGCACTTGCCGGTTGCATCCTCGGCTTTCCGGTGCTGCGCATGCACGGGGACTACTTGGCGATCGTGACCCTGGGTTTCGGCGAGATCATTCGTCTGGTGCTCAATAACTGGCTGTCTTTCACCGGCGGACCGAACGGCGTGGCAGTCCCGGCGCCGACCTTCTTCGGCCTGGAATTCGGACGTCGCGCCAAAGACGGCGGCATCCCGATCCACGAGTATTTCGGCTTCGAATACAACCCGGACCTGAAATTCATCTTCATCTACACCGTGCTGTTCCTGGTGGTGCTGGCTGTGCTGTACGTCAAGCACCGCCTGACGCGCATGCCGGTCGGCCGCGCGTGGGAAGCACTGCGTGAGGACGAGATCGCCTGCCGCTCCATGGGCCTGAACCACGTGCTGGTCAAGCTTTCGGCCTTCACCATCGGCGCCTCGACGGCGGGTCTGGCCGGTGTGTTCTTTGCCAGCTATCAAGGCTTCGTCAACCCGACCTCGTTCACCTTTTTCGAGTCAGCGCTGATTCTGGCCATCGTCGTGCTCGGCGGCATGGGCTCGACCGTCGGCGTGGTCATCGCGGCATTCGTGCTGACCGTCGCACCGGAACTCTTGCGCAGCTTCGCGGAATACCGCGTCTTGCTGTTCGGCATCCTCATGGTGCTGATGATGATCTGGCGTCCGCGTGGCCTGATTCGCATCAGCCGTACCGGCGTGCAGCCACGCAAAGGCGTGTTGGCCAACGTGGAGGGCGCGTGATGAGCGACGAAATCGTTCTGTCCGTCGAAAACCTGATGATGCACTTCGGCGGCATCAAGGCCCTCAGCGACGTCAGCCTGCAAGTGCGGCGCAACTCGATCTTCGCCCTCATCGGCCCGAACGGCGCCGGCAAGACCACGGTGTTCAACTGCCTGACCGGCTTCTACAAGGCCACCGGCGGGCGCATCGAGCTCAATGCGCGGGGCAAGAAGACCAACGTGATTCAGCTGCTCGGCGAGCAGTTTCGCGCCGCCGACTTCGCTTCGCCCAAGCGCTTCGGCAGCCGGCTGTACTACAAGATGTTCGGCGGCACGCACCTGGTAAACCGTGCAGGGCTTGCGCGTACTTTCCAGAACATTCGCCTGTTCAAGGAAATGTCCGTGGTCGAGAACCTGCTGGTCGCACAGCACATGTGGGTTAACCGCAACATGCTGGCCGGCATCCTCAACACCAAGGCCTATCGCAAGGCCGAAGACGACGCCATGAACACCGCGTTCTACTGGCTCGAAGTGGTGGATCTGGTGGACTGCGCCAACCGTCTGGCCGGCGAGCTTTCCTACGGCCAGCAACGCCGTCTTGAGATCGCGCGAGCGATGTGCACGCGTCCGCAGGTCATCTGCCTGGACGAGCCGGCGGCCGGCTTGAACCCCCAGGAAACCGAGGCGTTGAGCGGCATGATTCGCCACTTGCGCGACGATCACGACATGACCATCGTGCTGATCGAGCACGACATGGGCATGGTCATGGGCATTTCCGACGACATCGTCGTGCTCGACCACGGCAACGTGATCGCCAAGGGCAAACCGGAGCAGATCCGCAACGATCCGAAAGTGATCGCGGCGTATCTGGGCGCTGATGAAGAGGAGTTGGTATGAGTAAGCCGATCCTCGAACTGAAAGAGATCGACGTGTATTACGGGCCGATTCAGGCCCTGAAGAAAGTCTCGATGCACATTGATGAGGGCGAAACGGTCAGCCTGATCGGCTCCAACGGCGCGGGTAAATCCACGCTGCTGATGTCGATCTTCGGCCAGCCACGCGCGGCCAGCGGCCAGATCATCTATCAGGGCACCGACATCACCCACAAATCGTCGCACTACATCGCGTCCAACGGCATCGCGCAATCGCCGGAAGGCCGCCGCGTGTTCCCGGACATGTCGGTGGAAGAGAACTTGATGATGGGCACCATCCCCATCGGCGACAAACACGCCAGTGAAGACATGCAGCGCATGTTCGAGATGTTCCCGCGGCTCAAGGAGCGTCGCAACCAGCGGGCGATGACCATGTCCGGCGGCGAACAGCAAATGCTCGCCATCGCCCGTGCGTTGATGAGCCGTCCTAAGTTGCTGCTGCTGGACGAGCCGAGCCTGGGGCTGGCGCCGATCATCGTTAAGCAGATTTTCGCGACGCTGCGTGAGCTGGCGCAGACCGGCATGACCATCTTCCTGGTCGAGCAGAACGCCAACCACGCGCTGAAGCTGTCGGACCGCGCTTACGTGATGGTCAACGGCGAGATTCGCCTGACAGGTACGGGTAAGGAATTGCTTACTAATGAGGAAGTCAGGAACGCCTATCTCGGCGGTCACTGATTACAGGTCACAGTTGTAAAAACAAGCCCCGGGTGGATAACTTCCGGGGCTTTTTTATAGCGCAGCCGAATTGTGGAAAACAATTTTGGGCCTATGCGAAAACGCGACATATAGCCGCTGCAAATCGCTGTTTTGTCACGCTTTTGACTTGTTCAGTTTTACTGTGGAGGTGACTGTGAATAACTTGGGAGCAGCTGGCTGGAGCCCTTTGTTTACGTGGCTTACAGCGATCTGGTTAATATTTGACCAGTTGTTTCGGCCGGTATTTCGGTGGGGTTTGTCAACGTTGTTCTCGCTGGTTTTTTATACAGTCTTTATACGGTGCCGGCCTGTGGATAAGTCTGTGTGCAACCGTTGGAAAGACTGCCGCAGATAGCGCAATCTCTCTCGACGGGACATTCCTGTCCGAGCACCCAAGTCCTCGGAAAATTCGACGGCAGATGGCCCATGGCCGGTCAAGTAAAAAGGTCGTTCAAGTTACCCACACGCGCCGTATGCCGGGACTCTCGGCGTTTCGAGTTGCCCCCAGAAAAGGTAGGCCTGACTGTGGATAAGGTGGGCAAAAGTGTCTGTAGGCCACACGGCATAAGGCCTTGGAGCAATTGGTTGTTTTTTATACAGCAGAGCAGTTGTATGACGATGTTGCTGAAGGTGCTTGATCCCGCCCTGTCTGCGCGGGCATTCTCCAGAACCTTCCTACACGCAACGCTGCTTGCGTGACATTCCCGCTTGGCTTGATAAGCCCGCATCGTTAGTCAGGAGAAAGAAATGACCTCTACCGTATTCATTACCGGGGCCACTTCCGGGTTTGGCGAAGCCTGCGCCCGTCGTTTTGCCGAGGCGGGCTGGTCGCTGGTACTGACCGGTCGCCGTGAAGACCGCTTGCAGGCGCTGAGCGCTGAATTGTCGAAACAGACCAAGGTACACACGCTGACGCTGGACGTGCGCGATCGCGCGGGCGTGGAGCGCGCTGTGGAAAGCCTGCCGGCTGAATTCGCGAAGATTCGCGGCCTGATCAACAACGCAGGCCTGGCGCTGGGGATTGATCCGGCACCCAAGTGCGATCTGGATGACTGGGACACCATGATCGACACCAATATCAAAGGTCTGGTGTACACGACGCGCTTGCTGCTCTCGCGTCTGATCGCCTACGGCCGCGGCGCCAGCATCGTTAACCTTGGCTCGGTGGCGGGGAATTATCCGTACCCGGGCGGCAACGTTTATGGCGGCACCAAAGCGTTCGTCGGACAGTTCTCGCTCAACCTGCGCAACGACCTGGTCGGCACCGGCGTACGGGTGACCAACCTTGAGCCGGGGTTGTGTGAAAGCGAGTTCTCGCTGGTGCGCTTCGGCGGCGATCAGGCCAAGTACGACGCAACCTACGCAGGCGCAGAGCCGATCCAGCCCCAGGACATCGCCGACACCATCTTCTGGATCATGAACACGCCTGCACACGTCAACGTCAACAGCCTGGAACTGATGCCCGTGAGCCAGACCTGGGCCGGGTTCGCGATTGATCGCAGTCGTGGGGAGAAGTAAGTAGTTTTACTGATGTTGATCGTTCCCACGCTCGGCGTGGGAATGCGCTAACCGACGCTCCGCGTCGCCAACCGCTGGACGCGGAGCTTCCTGGGCGGCATCCCCACGCAGAGCGTGGGGACGATCAGAGGCAGATTTAAATAATCAGCTCAGCCGCTGAAAAACTCGGCAAGCCCGATGTAGCACGTCGCCAGGTGATACGGGGTCGTGGACGGCATGTCGCTGCGGCTGATCTGCCCCTGGCTGTCGAGGCACTCGTTCCAGCCGGAGGGGTGCAGGAACTGCGCTTGCAGCGCTTTTAACTGGCGGGCCAGCAATCGCTCGCTCTCAGGCCGTAACGTCAACGCGCGCAGGTATTCAGCCTGGGCCCAGATGCGCTGCGTGCCGTCTTTCACCGAACCGTCCACTTCCAGCATCGCCGCAACCGCGCCAGTCGTTTGATCGACGCCCTGCGCCTCGGCGTGGGCGAACGCAGTCTCCAGCGACCGATACAGCGGCGTGCCCCGCAGATGCGCGGAAGACGCCAGCAAGTAGAACCATTCGAACTGATGACCCGGCTCGGACCAGTTATCCACAGCGTCCAGCGGTTTCTCCAGCATCACACCGTGCTCAACATCGACAAAGCGTCGCTGCATGGCTTCCACCAAGGCATCCAGCGCCGCCTGCGTGTCAGCGTCATCGCGCACGGCCAGTGTGCCGAGAAACGCTTCGGCCAGATGCATCAGCGGGTTTTGCAGCGGGCCGGCGTTTAGCGAAGACCAGTCTTCGGCCAGCACGGATTCATACAAGCCGTCGCCATCGGCAAAGCGTTCGGCGACAACATTCAACGCGGCATTGAGCACCGACTCCACCAGCGGCTCACGGACTTTGCCCCAGTAATGGGCGCAGGCGAAGACGATGAAGGCGTGGGTGTAGAGGTCCTTGCGGCGATCCAGCGGCGCGCCCTGTGGATCAATGCTGTAGAACCAGCCGCCGTGCTCGGCATCGTGAAAGTGCTGCTGCAACGAACGAAACAGCGCGGCTGCGCGGGTCGCGGCGTCTGGCACGTCGGGGTGATCGATCAGGCTTGAAAACAGAAACAGCTGACGCGCACAGGCCATGGCCCTATAGCGCTGCGGCGGCAAAGGCCGATGCCGGGCGTCGACCGCCTCAAACGGCAGCGCCATCTCGGCATTCCACCCCGGGCCCTGCCACAACGGCACGACTACGCGCATGAAGTGCTGCTGCAGCTCAGTGAACAGGGCGGACAGTTCAGACTTGGCGGTGGGAAGAGAAGCGTCAGGCATTGGATGGCGTCACGGCAGGGGCAAATTGCGCGATATGGTAGCAGGCGGTGGGGATCTTGCGTCAGATGCGGGGCCTGGCAGCCCCTGGATCCGTATTGAACACCGGTCCAGTGTAGGAGCGCTTGCTCGCGATATCGGTGTGTCAGACAACATATTTGTCGCTGACAGGTCGCAATCGCGGGCAAGCGCGCTCCTACATTTCGGATGTCATTCAGCCCGCGAACAACCAGACGCCGGTCGCGGCCGACAATGCGCCAGCGATCCGTACCACCGGCGCCGCCGCTGCCGGCAGCAAGCGCACCACGGCATAACCTGTCGCGTGCAACGCAGCGGTCACGCCGACAAAGCCAAGCGCATAACCCCACGGGCTCGACATCTCGGGCAGTTCCAGACCGTGGGCCACGCCGTGGAGCATCGCAAACAGCGCCGTCGCCGCCACTGCCACCAACAGCGGCGGACGTACGGCCAGCGCCACCGCCAGGCCCAACGCAAACACTGACGCCGCAATGCCGCTCTCCAGCGCTGGCAATGCCAGGCCTTCAAACCCGAGCAAGCCGCCAATCAGCATGGTGCCGACAAACGTGCACGGCAGCGCCCAGCGTGCCGCGCCTTTCTGTTGCGCCGCCCAAAGCCCTACAGCAATCATCGCCAGCAGGTGATCGATACCGCCCAGTGGATGGCTGATACCGGCCACCAGACCGCTTTCATCGTGGCCGGGGTGGGCGAAGGCCAGTGCCGGAACAAGGAGCAGCGCCAACGCGCCGAATACTTTTTTGCAGTTCATGAATGAATTCCTTGCTTCACTTGGGTGTGAGCCACTTTGGTGTACGAAATCAGGCTGCGGTCAGCAGGCCCTGGCGCTCGATGAACGCGATGATCTGCTCCAGGCCGTGGCCAGTTTTCTGGTTGCTGAACACGAACGGCTTGTCGCCGCGCATCTTCTTCGTGTCGCGGTCCATCATCTCCAGCGAGGCACCCACCAGCGGCGCGAGGTCGATCTTGTTGATCACCAGCAGATCGGATTTGCAGATACCGGGGCCACCCTTGCGCGGCAGCTTGTCGCCTGCCGACACGTCGATCACATAAATGGTGAGGTCCGACAGCTCCGGGCTGAACGTTGCGGACAGGTTATCGCCGCCCGACTCGACGATGATCAGGTCCAGTCCCTCGAAGCGCCGATTGAGCTGGTCGACGGCTTCCAGATTGATCGAAGCGTCTTCGCGGATCGCCGTGTGCGGGCAGCCGCCGGTTTCCACGCCGATGATGCGCTCGGGTGCCAGTGCTTCGTTGCGCACCAGAAAGTCAGCGTCTTCACGGGTGTAGATATCATTGGTGACCACCGCCAGGTTGTAGCGATCGCGCAGGGCCAGGCACAGCGCGAGCGTCAGTGCGGTCTTGCCGGAACCGACCGGACCGCCGATGCCGACGCGCAAAGGTTGGCTGTTCATTCGTTCTCTCCGTTAAGCGTGTTGTGCGGTTCGAGGCGCTGCGGCGATGGCGGCCACCTCATGATCGGAACAGGCGGCTGTACTGCCGCTCATGGTTCATACTCGCCAGGGCCAGACCGAATGGCGCGCTGCCGATGTGTTCAGGGTTCAGTGCGGCCGCGTGTTGCTGGGCGTTTTGCAACAGCGGCAATAACTCGCTGGTGAGGCGCTGCGCGGCTTGCTGCCCCATTGGCAGGGTTTTCATCAGCACCGCCAGCTGGTTTTCCAGCCAGCTCCAGAGCCAGGCAGCGAGTGCGTCCTGAGGACTGATCTGCCAGGCGCGCGCAGCCAGCGCCCAACCCAGCGCCAGATGCGGCTCGCCCATGCGCTGTAGAAAATCCCGCGCGGGCTGATCCATTTCCGGCAGGCCGTTGAGCAATTGCTGCAGTGAATAGCCCATTTGTCGGCTTTCCAGGTGCAGCTCGCGGGTTTCTCGGCTGGCGCGGTGTGCTTCGCTCAATTGCAGCAGCGTCGCCCAGTCTTCTTCGGCAGCCGCTGTGCAGTGCGCCAGTAAAAGCGGCGCTTCGAATCGCGCAAGGTTGAGCAGCAACTGGTCGCCAATCCAGCGGGCAGCGCTGGCCGAATCGTGAACGGTCGATTGCTCGACCGCCATTTCCAGGCCTTGGGAATAGCTGTAGCCGCCGATCGGCAGCTGCGGGCTCGCTAGACGCAGCAGCGCCCAGGCGGCGTTCACGTGCGCACGCCGAATTGATGAATGCGCGGCGCGTAGTTGAAATCTTCCTCACCGGCGCGCGAGTGGTGATGGCCGCCACCGTAGGCGCCGTGCTCCGGCTGGAAGGGCGCGTCGAGGGATTCGGTCGTGGCGCCCAGTTGGTCGAGCATGGCCTTGAGCACGTAATCGTCGAGCAGACGCAGCCAGCCGTCGCCCACTTGCAGCGCCACATGGCGGTTGCCCAAGTGATACGCCGCGCGGGTCAGCTCGAAAGCGTTACTGCAGGTCACGTGCATCAGCTGCTCGGGGCGCGCGCAGACGCGCACGATCCGGCCGTCTTCGGCCTTGAGGAAGTCGCCGTCACGCAGCGGCGGCTGACCCCGTTCGAGGAACAGCCCTACGTCCTCACCCTCGGCACTGAAACAGCGCAGCCGGCTTTTACTCCGCGCCTCGAATAGCAAGTGCAGCTCTGCGGCCCATTCAGCCTGAGGTTCGATCCGTTGATGAATCACCAGCATCAGAAAGCTTCCAGCAATGTGCGATGCAAGGTCTAGAGCAAGTGGCTTGCCAACAGGCGGGCAGAACAGAAATTGCCTGAATACGGTGCAGGAAGCCAGGATCCCAAAGGCTCGATGCTCTATGGTGGGGCGCTGCGAAAGGTTGCGCACCTGCATGGTGCGCCTAGGTGGCGTCGCGACTCATCGGTAAGGTGCTGGAATCTTCAGCCGTTGACACCAGGTCTTCGCGGGCAAGCGCGCTCCTACAAGGGATCGCTTTCCACACTCAGGTTTCCATCGCCTGCGACGACCCTTCAACACCATCACTGTGATCCCCGATTGATACCGCGGCCAACTGTAGGAGCGCGCTTGCCCGCGAATGGGCTTCGCAGGCGCCGAATCACTCAGTACTGCCCAATCCCTGCCAGCGCTTGGCGCCGATGAAGATGAAGCGCAGTTGCTGGGTGATTTTCGCGCGCGGGGTCAAGTGTGCGGCCAACGCCGGGGGCGGCGGGTCGATCAACTCAGGGAGCATGGCGAACACGCTCTTCACCACCAAGTCGGCCATGACCGAGAGATCGTCGGTGTTCAGGTGCTGGAATTTGGGCATCGACGCCAAATCGGTCGCGAGGTCGGCGATGATGCCTTCGCGCAGCGCGCCGAGCGCCTGACGAACTTTCAGCGAGCCGCCGTATTGCTCGCGCGCCAGGAACAGAAACTGCGAGCGGTTGGCGGCCACGACATCCAGAAAGATGCGGATGGATGCGTCGATGATGCCGCTGTCGATGTTGTCGTTGTGGCGCACGCGGCGGATGGTTTCACGGAAGGTCTGGCCGACTTCGCTGACCAGCGCCAGGCCCAGGTGATCCATGTCATCAAAATGCCGATAGAAACCGGTGGGCACGATGCCGGCGGTTTTCGCCACTTCACGCAGGCTCAGGCTGCCGAAACCACGCCCACTCTCCATCAGGCCCCGGGCTGCATCGAGCAGGGCATGGCGGGTCTGCTGTTTCTGTTCGGCGCGGGGCAGCATGGGGCGTGTATCTGATGGAGGCATGGGCCGCAACTCTAGCAAATGCGTTTGCGTTGCGTCGAACCCGGTTTTACGTCGGGCAATAAAAAGCCCGGCGATGGAGGCCGGGCTGTTCCCGTGCTTAGGCTGGCAGATTGAGGGTGCTCAAACCGGCCTCTCCCGGCTAAAGCCGGCCCTACCAGGACATGCGCGTGTCTTCTGTGGGACTGGCTTTAGCCGGGAAGCTGTTAAATGCATCGGGTATCGATCAGGAAACGCGCTGATACTGCTGGATCAACCGATCCGGGCCATTGTCGGCGACGCGCTGGTATTGATTGATCAATCGATCCGGGCCGTCCTGTGCAACGGTCGGCAAACCGGAATGCTGCGTCGCCTTCGCTTCGCCGAGGCTCGCTTGTTCGCTGGCAGGCATCGCGAACGCGGTCGAGGCAAGTAGGGAAAGGGTCAGGGCAATCAATTGGCGTTTCATGGAGGGATGCTCGGGTGTAAAGGGTTGTGTGAACGTGCTGGGGATTCTACCGCTGCCCGCTCGATAATGAAGTTCAGCGGGCTGATGGTGACCATCGACAGAAATGATGCGAATCCCGCCCCCTTGCCCGGCGGGCCTTTCAACGTGTTACAGGTCAACTTCCGGGCCCGTCTGGACGTACGGTATCGGCGGTTGGCGGAACTTTTCACGTCGCGAATACAGATTCGATCAAACCGACGCGGGTTTTCTCAGTCGAACCGTTACGACGTACGAGACGCGCCCTGGACGGCGCGTCTGTTTTTGGGGAGACAACGCAATGACGCGAGGCCGTAAAATCTTTGCCTGGACAGCCGCAATCCTGCTGCTGTTGCTGGTGATTCTGATCATTGTGATCGCCACGTTCGACTGGAATCGGCTCAAGCCGACCATCAACGAGAAGGTGTCTGCAGAACTGCATCGCCCCTTCGCCATCAACGGCAATCTGGCCGTGAGCTGGCACCGTGAGCCCGACGAAGGCGGCTGGCGCGCCTGGGTGCCGTGGCCGCACCTGTCGGCGGAAGACATCGCACTGGGCAATCCGGAATGGTCGAAGACGCCGCAGATGGTCACGCTCAAGCGCGTCGACCTGCGCTTGTCCCCCTTGCCGTTGCTGGCCCAGCGCGTGGTCATCCCGCGCATCAACCTGACCGAGCCCAATGCGAAAATCGAGCGTCTGGCCGATGGCCGCGCCAACTGGGTGTTTGACCTGCCCAAGAGCGACCCGAACGCTAAACCTTCGAGCTGGGTGGTCGACATCGGCTCGATTGGCTTCGACAAAGGCTTCGTGAGCTACAACGACCAGAAGATCAACACGGCCATTGACGTCGTTATCGACCCGCTGGGCAAGCCGATTCCCTACAGCGACATCGTTGGCAGCAGCGAAGCGAAGAAGGTCCAGGACAAGGGCGCTTCGGCTCAGGATTACGCATTCGGCTTTACCGCCAAAGGCCAGTATCACGGCCAGAAACTCAACGGTAGCGGCAAAGTAGGTGGACTGCTGGCGCTGAAAGACGCGGCGTTGCCATTCCCGGTGCAGGCCGACGTCAGCGCTGGCGCCCTGCGTGTTGCTATCGCAGGCACGGTCACCGATCCGCAGAACCTCGGTGAACTGGACCTGCGCCTGAAACTGTCCGGCGACAGCCTCAGCAATCTGTTCCCGCTGACCGGCGTGACGCTGCCGGATTCTCCGCCGTACTCCACCGATGGCCGTCTGATTGCCAAATTGCATGACCCGGCGGGTGCGTCGTTCCAGTACAAGGGCTTCAACGGCAAGATCGGCGACAGCGATATTCACGGCGATCTCGGTTTCGTAGCAAGCGCGCCACGTCCCAAACTGACCGGCGCGCTGGTGTCCAACCAATTGCTGATGGCGGACCTCAAGCCGCTGATTGGTGCCGACTCCAATGCCGAGCAGAAAACCCGCGGCGGCGAGAGCAAGCAGCCAACGGACAAAGTGCTGCCGGTCGAGGAATTCAAGACCGACCGCTGGGCTGCCATGGACGCCGACGTTGAGTTCACGGGCAAGCGCATCGTGCAGAGCGCCGACCTGCCGTTCACCGATCTGTACACCCATGTGGTGCTCAATGATGGCGTGCTGAGCCTGCAGCCTTTGCGCTTCGGCGTGGCGGGCGGCAAGCTCGACGCCGACATCAAGCTCAACGGTCACACGCAGCCGCTGGAGGGTCGCGCCAGACTGTCGGCTCGGGGCTTCAAGCTCAAGCAGCTGTTCCCGACCTTCGAACCGATGAAAACCAGCTTTGGTGAGCTCAACGGTGACGCGGACCTCAGTGGCCGTGGCAACTCGGTGGCGGCGTTGTTGGGAACGTCCAACGGTGAGCTGAAAATGCTGATTAACGACGGCGCCGTCAGCCGTGGCCTGATGGAGATCGCCGGCCTGAACGTGGGCAATTTCGTGGTTGGCAAGCTGTTTGGCGACAAGGACGTGAAGATCAACTGCGCGGCCTCTGACGTGAGCTTCAAGGACGGACTGGCGAGCACCAAGGTGTTCGTGTTCGATACCGAGAACGCGATCATTTACGTCGATGGCACGGCGAACCTGAAGACCGAGCAACTGGATATGAAGATCACGCCGGAATCGAAAGGCTTCCGGGTCTTCTCCTTGCGTTCGCCGCTGTATGTGCGCGGGCCGTTCAGCAAGCCCAATGCGGGTGTTGAATCAGGTCCATTGCTGCTGCGTGGAGCAGGCATGGTGCTGTTGGGCGCGGCAGTCGGGCCGGCGGCGGGATTGCTGGCGCTGGTGGCACCGAGCAGTGGAGACGCGCCTAACCAGTGCACCCCGTTGCTGGAACAGATGCGCTCGGGCAAGGCGCCGAAGACGGTGAAGTAGGTTCGGCACAGGATTCTGTGCCGTATCCACTCCCCCCAAAAAAAAGCCAGGGCATGTGCCCTGGCTTTTTGCATTGCGTGCTTTGTATCAGAGGCCGTCGAGCAGGTCCGCCATGTCGTCGGCGTGCTCTTCTTCCTGCGCCAGGATCTCTTCAAAGATGCGGCGGGTGGTCGGGTCCTGATCACCAATGTACTGAATGATTTCGCGGTAGCTGTCGATCGCGATGCGCTCGGCCACCAGATCTTCAGTGATCATCTCTTTCAGGGTATTGCCGGCCACGTACTGCGCGTGGGAATTCTTGCTCAGCAGGTCCGGGTTGAATTCCGGCTCGCCGCCCAGCTGCACGATACGTTCGGCCAGCTTGTCTGCGTGTTCGAGTTCTTGCTTGGCGTGTTCCAGAAACTCATCAGCGGCGGCGTGGGACTTGATGCCCTTGGCCATGAAGTAGTGACGCTTGTAACGCAGGGTGCAGACCAGTTCAGTGGCCAGCGAAGCGTTCAGCAGACGCAGAACCTCTTCACGGTCAGCGCTGTAGCTTTCAGTGACGGCGCCGTCTTCAACGTTTTTGCGCGCGCGCTCTCGCAACGTGGCGACATCGGTCATAGGGTGCAGGTTAATCATCAGATTTCTCCAGGGCTGTTCCGGTTTTTTCCGTCGCACTCTGTTGCGCCATGGCTAAAGCAGGCGCCCGGCAGGATCGGGGTCTTAAGGTGTGAGTGGTGGGCGCTGGCAAAAGTTTGATTTTTGTTCGGGGACTTTTTGACGCGGGGTCAGATGGTCGCGGGGCAAGACTGATGCTGAGTTACGACAGGGTGCGCGTGCTTCAGGATGAATCGCCCGTGATCACGGCCGGGCGGGGCATCCTTGCGATGCCCCGGCGTTCGTGATGGCGGGCGGACTCACCCATTCATAAGAAGGGCGTCAGGTCACATGGCGCGTTCGTTGGCGTCACGCTGTTCGCACGTCATGAAGCCCTTGCTGTTGACGCGGCCATTGTTGTCGAAGGTGACGTAGTAAGCCTGCTGGTGGCCTTCGCGGTTCAGCACGTAGTTGTTGCAAGTGCCTGGGTGGGCGCGACGCTGAATAGCCGTTGATGGCGTGCCGCCGATGGTCAGGACTTGTTCCTTGGTCATGCCTTCTTCGACTTGCTTGACCAGCGGCTCATTGCGATAGGTCGCGTAATCAACCGGGTTCGGCAGGGTGGTCGATGCGCAACCAGCCAATGCGGCCATGGAAATCACTACTGCCAGGGATTGCTTGAACATTCGAATCGCTCCGCGAAAAAGGCCATTGTTGGCCCGTTCCTGTTAGGAGCACTGAAGAGGCAAAAGAGTTCGATCAAATTGATGGCGATGGGGCATTACCCGCTCCTTTCGTGTTCATGAGCAATTCCCGGCCACCTTGGCCTGATTATCGTCAATCTTGCCTGGCGAAAATTGCTCGCACGTTCGCGAAACAGCGAGGTCAATCTGATGGCATGGTCGGGAGATGCAGTTCTCACCTGGGTAAAGTCATCGGTGATGACCACCCGCTCGACCATTTCGACATCGTCAACCAGCACTTCGGTCTGGTGGACAGGGGAGCCGATCCCGTGGGGTTGCTCCTTGAACATGCCGCGCGTCTCAAAGCCGCCGGTCTTTGACTTTTTTGGCCGTAGTTCGTGATCAGTCGACCCGTGAGGTCGCGTAGGAAGTGATGCGATGAGCGATAAAGAGCTTTACGAAATCGAGTACACCCTGGCCGGTGAGCACCATGTCGATCTGATTGAAAACCTCGACGTGCCGATCATCGAGGTTGTGCACGAGCTGGCACTCAAGCACAACGTGGCCGTTGAAGATGACCCTTTGGATACCGGTGAAGACACCATCGGTCTGCCCCATGTGCTGGGCATTACCGACGTGTCGATTCATGCTGCGGAGGATCACGACAAAGCCTGATTGCCGGGTTTATCCGACGGACAGGTTTAACGGATTGCGGCCTTGCGCAGCGGTGTGGTCCAGCGTTCTGCCAGGATCACCCCGCCCAGCGTCAGGGCACCGCCGATGAAGTGATAGGACGCCAGTTGCTCGCCGAGCGCGAGCGCGGCAACCAGCGCCGTCAGGATCGGCACCAGGTTGAAAAACAACGTGGTACGGCTTGGCCCCAGGATGGAAATCGCTTTCATCCAAAGCAGTGGCGCGAGCATGGAAGTCGGGATGCACGCGTAGAGCACCAACGGAATGTTGCTCGGGTTCAGGCCGGTTTTCGGTGAAATAACGAACAGCGGAAACAGCGCAATGATCGCCACCAGAATCTGCAGATAGAGCAGCTGCAACGGCGGCATGCGCAACTGCCATTTCTTCAGCAGCGTGCTGTAGGTCGCATACGCCAGTGTCGCGACCAGCATCATGACGTCGCCGAGGTTAATGCCATGGGCAACCAGCAAGCTCCAGCTCCCCTGCGACACCACCCACAACACGCCCGCGAACGACACGAATGCGCCAACCAGCGCCCCAGCGGTCAGCCGGGTACCGAGGCTGGCGATCGACATGCCCAGGGTCATCACCGGCACCAGCGACAGAATGATGCCCATGTTGGTGGCCGTCGTGATGTTTGCCGCGTAGTACGCCAGGCTCTGATAAATCGCCATGCCCAACACGCCCAGCACCACAACCTTGCCGATGATTGGCTTGATCTGCGCCCGATTGCGCAGCACGGGGCCGAGCAGAAACGGCGTGAACAGCACGCCCGCCAGCAACCAGCGATAGAAACCGATTTCGGCCGGAAAAATACGCCCGGCGGCTGCTTTGGTGATGACGTTGTTGCCCGCCCAGATCATGACGGTGAGCAGAGGATAAAGGTATTGCATGACCGAACCGGCGGCTGAATGAGGCGCCATTATCGGCCTGTCAGTCCGCACGTCCAGCGCACGCTGCGCATTTGCAGAAATATGCAGCAACATTCTTTGGCTACACTGCTCCGAAAGCCATGCGGGTGCGTGGCGCTTCCGGAGAAAAGCGATGACGATGCTGCGTATTCCTCTGCTGGTGATGGGCCTGCTGTTGAGCGCCCAGGGTTTTGCCGCCACCGCACAACAAAACAAGATGACCACCTGCAACGCCGATGCCTCAGCCAAATCCCTGAAGGGCGACGAGCGCAAGGCGTTCATGAGCACCTGCCTGAAGGCCGCGCCTGCGCCTGCCGCCACCCAGCAAGAGAAAATGAAAACCTGCAACGCCACGGCCAGCACCCAGGCGCTCAAGGGTGATGCGCGCAAGGCTTTTATGAGCGATTGTCTTAAAAAGAAATAATTTTCCGAGCCAATGGCGGGCATCGAAATGCGGCGCTACCGCCTGTAGTTTCTGCGATTGCGGCCAATGATCTGGCCTGCAATCGCAGCCTCCCCACGCTCGAGTCCTCAAGGGCTTTCGCGTCGCTGGTTCTCCACTCAGAACGCTGGCAGACTGCCCATCCTTCACGCCGCTCGTTTTGAGGCTGTATGCCAACGTTTACGCCCCGTCAAGTCTATCTGGCCAGTTGCATTCTCGTGTTCGGCGGGTTGCTGCTGGTCCTGCCGCTCAACCTTCTGCCCAGTCTGCTGGCGGGTTTGCTGGTGTATGAACTGGTCGACATGCTCACCCCGCAGTTGCAACGGCTGATTGCCGGCGAGCGAGCGCGTTGGCTGGCGGTGGCGTTGCTGGGGACTCTGGTGGTGACCGTGTTGGCGTTGCTGTTTGCCGGCGCGATCAGTTTCCTGCTGCACGAGGCGGAAAACCCCGGCGCGTCGCTGGATAAATTCATGATTCTGGTGGACCGCGCCCGCGGTCAGCTGCCGCCCTTCATCGACAACTACCTGCCGGCCAGCGCCACCGAGTTTCAGGTGTCGCTCAGCGCCTGGCTGACCAAGCACCTCGGCGAGCTGCAATTGCTCGGCAAGGGCGCGGCGCACATGTTCGTGACGTTGCTGATCGGCATGGTGCTGGGCGCGATCATCGCCTTGCAGCGCATCCCCGATGTCACCAAGCGAAAGCCATTGGCGGCGGCGCTGTTCGAGCGTCTGCACCTGCTGAGTCAGGCCTTCCGCAATATCGTTTTCGCGCAGATCAAGATCTCGCTGCTGAACACGGCGTTCACCTCGATCTTCCTGGCGGTGATCCTGCCGCTGTGTGGCGTGCACCTGCCGCTGACCAAAACCCTGATCGTGCTGACCTTCCTGCTGGGCCTGCTTCCGGTGGTCGGCAACCTGATGTCCAACACGCTGATCTTTATCGTCGGCATGTCGTTGTCGATCTGGGTGGCGATGGCGGCGTTGGGTTATCTGATCGTGATCCACAAGGTCGAGTATTTCCTCAACGCGCGCATCGTCGGCGGGCAGATCAGCGCCAAGTCGTGGGAATTGCTGCTGGCGATGCTGATCTTCGAAGCCGCCTTCGGCCTGCCGGGGGTGGTGGCAGGGCCGATTTATTACGCGTACCTGAAGAGCGAACTGCGCAGGGCGGAGTTGGTTTAGCCGCAGGTTTTAACCATTTCCACAGCTGCACGCGATGTGTAGGACCGGCTTCAGCCCGGAACAGGCCGGTTTGAGCGCCATCAGATTCGCAGCATGACGCTCGATCCCTTCCCGGCTAAAGCCAGTCCTACAGGTGCATGCGGTCAGTAGGACCGGCTTCAGCCGGGAAGAGGCCGGTTTGAGCGCCCTCGAATTTGCGGCGTGACACCTGATACCTTCCTGGCTAAAGCCAGTCCTACTATGTGCCCGCGGTCAGTCAGTGGGACCGGCTTTAGCCGGGAAGAGGCCTGCGCGAACAACCTCAATTTCGCGGCGTGACACCTGACGCCTTCCCGGCTAAAGCCAGTCCCACTAAGAGCACGCGGTCAGTCAGTAGGACCGGCTTCAGCCGGGAAGAGGCCGGTTTGAGCGCCACAAGATTTGCGGCGTGACACCTGACGCCTTCCCGGCTAAAGCCAGTCCCACTAAGAGCACGCGGTCAGTCAGTAGGACCGGCTTCAGCCGGGAAGAGGCCGGTCTGAGCGCCCTCGAATTTGCGGCGTGACGCCTGACGCCTTCCTGGCTAAAGCCAGTCCCACCAAGAGCACGCGGTCAGTCAGTAGGACCGGCTTTAGCCGGGAAGAGGCCGGTTTGAGCACCCTCAGATTTGCGGCGTGACGCCTGACGCCTTCCTGGCTAAAGCCAGTCCTACATGGGCACGCGGTCAGTCCCACTGAGGGCGAGACAGCGGGGACTCAGCCGTAGCGCTTTTTCGCTTCGATCGCCAGGCCGCTGCCGATGCTGCCGAAGATGTTGCCTTCGACGTGCCGGGCCTTGGGGAGCATGGCGGCGACGCTGTTGCGCAGGGCCGGGATGCCGCTGGAGCCGCCGGTAAAGAACACGGTGTCGACATCGGTCACGCCAACGCCCGCGTCATTCAACAGGTTGGTCACGCTGGCGCGCACGCGTCCGAGCAGCGCATCGATGGATGATTCGAACAGCTGGCGCGTCAGGTCGACGCTCAGGCCGGGCTCGACGCGGTCCATCGGCACCAGGCGGCTGTCGGCCTGAGTCAGCTGGATTTTCGTCTCTTCGACTTCCATCGCCAGCCAGTGGCCGGCGCGTTGATCAATCAGCTTGAACAGCCGATCAATGCCCTGAGTATCTTCGATGTCGTAGCGCATGCTGCCCAGCGCCAGTTGCGACTTTTGCGAATACACCGAGTTGATCGTGTGCCAGGTCGCCAGGTTCATGTGCGTGCTGGTAGGCATGTAGGCGCCGCTTTTCATTCGGCTGCCGTACCCAAACAGCGGCATCACGCCCTGCAGGCTCAGTTGCTTGTCGAAGTCGGTACCGCCGATGTGCACGCCGCCGGTGGCGAGGATGTCGCTGTGGCGGTCATCGATCAGACGGCGCTCCGGCGACAGACGCACCAGCGAGAAATCCGACGTACCACCGCCGATGTCGACGATCAGCACCAGCTCTTCACGGTCCAGCGTTGACTCATAGTCGAACGCCGCCGCGATAGGCTCGAACTGGAAAGAAACGTCCTTGAAGCCGATCTTGCGCGCTACGTCGGCCAGCGTGTCTTCGGCCTCTTGGTCGGCGGCAGCGTCGTCATCGACGAAATGCACGGGACGGCCCAGCACCACTTGCTCGAAGGAATGACCGGCAGCGGCTTCGGCGCGCTTTTTAAGTTCGCCAATGAACAGCCCGAGCAGGTCCTTGAACGGCATTGCCGTACCCAGCACGCTGGTGTCGTGCTTGATCAGTTTGGAACCCAGCAGGCTCTTGAGCGAGCGCATCAGGCGGCCTTCGTAGCCCTCGAGGTATTCGTGAAGGGCGAGGCGACCGTAGACCGGGCGGCGCTCTTCGATGTTGAAAAACACCACCGAGGGCAGCGTGATCTTGCCGTCCTCCAGCGCGATCAGCGTTTCCACTCCGGGACGCAGCCAGCCGACCGTGGAGTTGGACGTGCCAAAATCGATGCCAAGGGCACGGGCCGGGGATGGGGTGCTCATCTGCTTTGCATACCAGTCGAAAAACGGCCGCGCAGTGTATGCGAGTGCGCACCGGATGCGTAGCGCGAAACGTCGGTTTATCGCCCGCCCGGCATCTATTTCGCGCGTCTGGCTTGAACTGCAGCCCCGAGCCCCAATCTAGCAGGCAACTCTTAATACATTTGGCCGGTCTGGACAGCGTTTCATTTCGCGAGACTGCGTGCCGATAACATTGCAACGTTCAACGCGGCCAGCGTTCACATGTGAAACGCGCTGCGGACTGGGCTGGATATTCCAGAATTGGGTGACCGTCAGATGGACTTCAAAGACTATTACAAGATCCTTGGCGTAGAGCCGACGGCGGACGAGAAGACGATCAAGACCGCCTATCGCAAGCTCGCGCGCAAGTATCACCCCGACGTCAGCAAAGAGCCTGGCGCGGAAGACAAATTCAAAGAAGCCTCCGAAGCGTATGAAGCGCTCAGCGATCCTGAAAAACGCGCCGAATACGACGAGATTCGCAAGTACGGCAGTCAGGGCCGGTTCCAGCCGCCGCCTGGCTGGCAGGGCCGTGGCGGTGCTGGCGCGGGTCCGGGCTTTGGTGGCGGCGGCTTCGAGGACGGAGATTTCTCCGACTTCTTCAGCTCCATCTTCGGCAATCGTGGTGGTCAGCAAGGCGGTCGGGCGCAGAGCCCGGGGCGTCGAGGGCAGGATGTGGAGATGGAACTGGCGGTGTTTCTGGAGGAGACGCTCTCCACCGAGTCCAAGCAGATCAGCTTCAAGGTGCCGCAACACAGCGCCAACGGTCAGCGCATGGCGGACATCACCAAGACGCTGAATGTGAAAATCCCGGCGGGCGTCACCGATGGCGAGCGCATTCGCCTCAAGGGGCAGGGCGCTCCGGGCGTGGCCGGTGGAGAGAAGGGCGATCTGTACCTGATCATCCGTCTGGCGCCGCATCCGATGTTCGACGTCGAGGGCCACGACCTGATCATCACGGTGCCGATCGCGCCGTGGGAAGCGGCGCTCGGCACCAAGGTGGCGGTACCGACGCTGACCGGCAAGATCAACCTGACCCTCCGTCCGGACAGTCAGAACGGACAGCGGCTGCGGGTCAAAGGCAATGGTCTGTTGAACAAGCAGGGCCAGCGCGGCGATCTGTACGCGCAACTGAAAATCGTCATGCCCAAATCCACCGATGAGGCTACCAAAGCGCTGTGGGAGAAGCTGGCCGAGCAGGCCGCGTTCGATCCGAGGGCTCAATGGAGTAACTGATCATGAGCAACACCCTGGTCATAGACATGCAGGAGTTCTGTCAGGTGGTCGACATGCCGGCCGCCTTCGTCATCGAGATTGTCGAGCACGGCATTCTCGAACCCCAGGGAAGGCAGCCGGACGACTGGCTGTTCGACAGTGCAGCGCTGTCGATCGCCAGGCGTGCGGTCAAATTGCATCACGAACTGCAGCTGGAATGGGACGGCGTCGCCCTGGCGCTCAACCTGCTCGAAGAGCTTGAACGCGTGAGAGCGGAAAACCGCATGCTCAGGCAGCGGTTGGGGCGGTTTCTGGACTGAGGAGCTGTTGAATGTGCCGACGCCATCGCGAGCAAGCTCACTCCTGCAGTGTCCTGATCTCGTCCACATCATGCGTGATCGACGCAAATCTGTAGGAGCCGGCTTGCTGGCGAGTGCGGTGGGTCAGTCGAGCACGAAGTCGACTGTGCCGACGTCATCGCAGGCAAGTGCGCTTCTACAGAGGATCATGTTGTTTGCTGTATGTGATCGACGCAGCAGGGGATAACCGTCCATCACCCTTTCTTGGGCAGTTCCACGGTAAACGTCGTGCCGTCTCCGACGTTGGACACGACCGTGATGCCGCCGCCATGGGCATTCACCACCTCTTTCACAATGAACAGCCCCAGGCCCAGGCTGGTGGACGGGGTGTGGATGCCGGCCTTTTCGTTGGCCGAACGAACCAGCGGGTCGAAGATGCTGCCGATGGCTTCCTCCGCAATCGGCTCGCCGTCGTTATGCACAGAGAGGCTCACATGGTTTTCGCTGCCGGTGAGCGTCACGGTGACCCGACGCGTCGCCGCGCCATGCTGCAAGGCGTTGCCAATCAAGTTTTGCAGCAATTGCGCGATGCGTGCCGGATCCCACTCGCCCCGTGTCTCCCCGGTGCTGGTGAACACCGCATTGCAATCGGGCTGTCCTGCCGTGGCGGCGTCGATGGCTTCGCGGCAGGCCAGGGTCATCTCCATTGGCTTGCGCTCGACCGGCAGCGTCACGCCCAGACGACTGCGGACGAATTCCAGCAAATCGCTGATCATTGTCCCCATCGACAGGCTGCTGCTTTTGATGCGCTTGATGTACGCAATATCGGCGTCCGCCAGCGTGGTCTTGCGCATGAGCACTTCGGACGACATGCCGATGGCCTGCAAGGGTGCGCGCAAGTCGTGGCCGAGAATGGCGAGAAATATGTCACGCGACCGTGTCACGCGATCGGCGTAGGCGGAGGTCGACTCGGCCAGGGCTTCGTCGATGGCTTCGTTGAAGCGAATCATGTCAGTGAGGTGACTGGCTTGAGGCGCCGCCTGGCTGTCTGCCCAAAAGCGCACGACCGTGGCGCGCAGGTGACGGAATTCGGAGGTCATCTGTACCAGATCAAACCCGACGATATGCCGCAACGCCCCGTGACTGGAGGCGGCCTGATCGAGTGTCGGGGTTTTGCCGATGTCTTCGCCCTGAGCCTTGGAGATGCGCTCGGCTTTGGTCTGGGCGGTGTTCATGTCACGCGCCGCCGCGAGAAGGATCGCCTCGGCGTGGTCGCGCAGCTCGACTGAGCTCATCTGGGCGGCTGCGGGCGTCAGCGTGGCCGCAAACCGTTCCCACTCATCGACGATGCGATCGACATTCTGAACGATGAAGTCCGAAAGACGCATGTGGAACTACCTTGCTGGTGGGGCGCTGAATGAGAGCGCGCATAGTACCGCCATGTTGTTGCAGGAAGCATCACGGATTTTCAGGAGGGGCAATGTGGCACTGTCATTTCTGACAGTAGACGCTGTGCCGGGGTCAAGCATAGGGTTGAGACAGGCCGCTATCGGGGATAGGACGAATCGGGATTCTGCGATTTCAAGCTCAAGCCGCTAACTGCGCCCTCACTAGACTCCCAATCAAGAGCAAGGAGCTGACCATGGAAGTGATGACACTAACAGACGAGAATTTTGACAACGACGTGTGGTTATCGCCCTCGGTGGATAAGGGCGGTGCTTTGTCTGTCGTGCTGTTCACCAATGGAGTAAAGGCCACTGGCGAGCAGCCCAAGAAAGCAAGCGAGAAGGCAAGCGACCTCCTTGCGGAGTTGGCAACCGATTACAACGACAAGGTGGGGCTGAGTTTTTTTGAGGTCGATTATCGGAGCAATCCGCAAATCGCCACGCGTTTTGATATTCAGTCCGCGCCCACGTTCCTCTTTCTCCAGATTGAGGAGGTCGTCGGTGGCAACACCAAGGAGTGGCTGAAGGCCAAAATCGACAAGAAGATTGGGTAGGGAGTTACAAGCCCCCGTTGGGCTTCAAAACAGGAAATACCGCTGCGCCATCGGCAACTGTCTTGCCGACAGCTTCAAGGACAAGGTCGATGCAGCATTGAAGGCCTGAGGTTGGTGAGTTGGCATGTCCAACTTCCCGACAGCCAGTGCATAACCTCCGGCTCCCAGCTATGGAAGCCACGTGCGGTAACACCGAAAGGAGATCGGTCATGACGATCATTGAAGCGAATGATGAAAATTTTACGAAAGAAGTCCTGCAAGCATCCATCCCGGTCGTGGTGGAGTTCAGTAAACCGGGTGTGAATCGGTACACGGACCCCAAGACCGGCCAGGTGACGGAGCAGCCCAATAACAGCAGCCGCACCAAGGAGATTCTTGACGGACTTTCGGCGGACTATGGCGACCGGGTGAAATTTGTGCGTGTCGATCTGGATGGCAATCCTAAGTCGGCCAGGCTGTGTGGGGTCACAGAAGCCCCTGCATTGCTGTTCATTCAACGAGCCCCTGAGTTCCATCTGAAGTTTTGGATAAAGAAAAGAATCGACGCAATGTTGGAGTAGGCAACTCGCTATCGCCCGCTATCACGTAAGCCGCCAGCTCAGGAGAGCAATCATGTCGACACAGGAACTCAACGCATACCTGGATGAGCAAATCAGGCTTGTCACCGAAAAAATCCAAGATGACAAGCATGCGCCCGGCGACCCTGACGATGATGTGTCCAAAGGCAAGCTGCTGGTCTATTCATCGATAAAAAACAGCGTGAGAAAAGAGAAGCTCTCCAATCAGGAGTTAGGCGTTTTAGGGGCAGTCAACGACGTGCTTCAGACGTTGGGTTTGCTTGATCACAAAACCACATTGCCTGCGTTCATCCGGCAGTCTTCGTGATCTAAGGCGTGGCCTGTAGCCGCGCGGCTTGTCGGCGGTGGTGTCGGTTAAACACCGCCGGCGAGCGCGGCTGCTACAGGTATGTGTCGCAGGCGCTGGTAGCGGTCAGAACAGAAAATACCGCTGCGCCATCGGCAGCACGTCGGCCGGCTCGCACCACAACAGCACGCCGTCGGCCTTGACCTGATAGGTCTGCGGATCGACGTCGATGTTCGGCAGGTAGTCGTTGTGGATGAGGTCCGCCTTGGTCACACGGCGGCAGCCCTTGACCACGCCGATTTGTTTTTTCAGGCCCAACCGCTCCGGCACGCCGGCATCGAACGCCGCCTGGCTGATAAAGGTCAGGCTGCTGGCGTGCAATGAGCTGCCGTAGCTGGCGAACATCGGGCGGTAGTGAACCGGTTGCGGCGTCGGGATCGAGGCGTTGGCGTCGCCCATCAGGCTCGCGGCAATCGAGCCGCCCTTGAGGATCAGCGTCGGTTTCACGCCGAAAAAGGCCGGGCGCCACAGCACCAGGTCCGCCCATTTACCCACTTCCACCGAGCCCACTTCATGACTGATGCCGTGGGTGATCGCCGGGTTGATGGTGTATTTGGCGATGTAGCGTTTGGCGCGGAAGTTGTCGTTGCCTTCACCGTCACCGGGCAATGGCCCGCGCTGGCGTTTCATTTTGTCGGCGGTCTGCCAGGTGCGCATGATCACCTCACCAACGCGGCCCATGGCCTGGCTGTCGGAGCTGAGCATCGAGAACGCGCCGAGATCGTGAAGGATGTCCTCGGCGGCGATGGTTTCGCGGCGGATGCGACTCTCGGCAAACGCGACGTCTTCGGCGATGCTCGGGTCCAGGTGATGGCAAACCATCAGCATGTCCAGGTGCTCGTCGATGGTGTTGCGGGTGAACGGCCGGGTCGGGTTGGTTGAGCTCGGCAGCACGTTGGCGAAGCCGCAGGCCTTGATGATGTCCGGTGCATGGCCGCCGCCGGCGCCTTCGGTGTGGTAGGTGTGAATGGTGCGGTTCTTGAATGCGGCCAGGGTGGTTTCGACGAAGCCGGATTCGTTCAGCGTGTCGGTGTGGATCGCCACTTGAACGTCGTACTGATCGGCGACGCTCAGGCAGTTGTCGATGGCCGCGGGCGTGGTGCCCCAGTCTTCGTGCAGCTTGAGGCCGATGGCACCGGCCTTGACCTGTTCAATCAGCGGCTCGGGCAGGCTGACGTTGCCCTTGCCGGTGAAACCAATGTTCATGGGGAACGCTTCGGCGGCTTGCAGCATGCGCATCATGTGCCACTTTCCGGGCGTGACCGTGGTCGCATTGGTGCCTGTCGCCGGGCCGGTGCCGCCGCCGATCATGGTGGTGACGCCACTCATCAACGCCTCTTCGATCTGCTGCGGGCAGATGAAGTGGATGTGCGTGTCGACGCCGCCGGCGGTGAGGATCATGCCTTCGCCGGCGATGACTTCGGTCGCGGCACCGATGGCGATGG
Source organism: Pseudomonas petrae (assembly GCF_021728295.1). GTDB lineage: Bacteria > Pseudomonadota > Gammaproteobacteria > Pseudomonadales > Pseudomonadaceae > Aquipseudomonas > Aquipseudomonas petrae. The sequence goes on along the minus strand of NZ_JAKJXE010000007.1, from coordinate 291,775 downwards.
TGACCCCGGGCTGGATGTCCGGGTTGCCGGCCTTGCCGATGGCCGCGATGCGCCCGTCTTTGAGTCCGACATCGGCTTTGACGATGCCCCAGTGATCGATGATCAGCGCGTTGGTGATCAGCGTGTCGACAACTTCGGCGGCAACGCCCTGGCCCTGGCCCATGCCGTCACGAATGACCTTGCCGCCTCCGAACTTCACTTCCTCGCCATAGACAGTGAAATCCTGCTCGACCTCGATCCACAGCTCGGTGTCGGCCAGACGCACACGGTCGCCGACAGTGGGGCCGAACATGTCGGCGTAGGCTTGTCTGGAAATTTTCATGGCGATTCCTTGAATTCATGGATCGTTCCCACGCTCTGCGTGGTAACGCCTCGCTGGACGCTCTGCGTCCGATGTATGACGCGGAGCGTCAGGGGCTGCATTCCCACGCAGAGCGTGGGAACGATCAACAGCGCTCTACCTGTAGGAGCGCGCTTGCCCGCGAATGCGTCGTGTCATACGACATTGATTTCGGCTACAGAAACCGATTCGCGGGCAAGCGCGCTCCTACACAGAAACAGCGCTACAAATCCCCCATCACCCGCCCGGCAAACCCGAAAACCCGCCTTGACCCGGCCAGGTCCACCAGCTCCACTTCCCGCGCCTGCCCCGGCTCGAAGCGCACGGCGGTGCCGGCGGGGATGTTCAGGCGCATGCCTCGGCTGGCGGCGCGGTCGAAGGTCAGGGCGTCGTTGGTTTCAAAAAAGTGGAAATGCGAGCCGACCTGAATCGGCCGGTCGCCGCTGTTGGCGACGCTGAGGGTGATGGTGCGGCGACCGGCGTTGAGCTCGATGTCGCCCGGCTGGATCTGGTATTCACCAGGAATCATGCGCTCTTCCTCGACAGTAACTTGTAGTAAATGGCCGTGGCCTTGTATTCGCCGTCGGGGTTGCAGGCGTAGTCCGGCAGCAAGCCGGACAGCTCGTAACCCAGCGCGCGATAAAAATTCTCAGCATCGGAGCCTGCCAGCGTGTCCAGAAACAACAGCCCGCGCTGATGCTGCTGCGCTGTCTGTTCCACGGCAGTCATCAACTGTGTCGCCAGCCCGCGCCGGCGCGCCTGACTGAGTACCAGCAATTTCTGCACCTCCGCGCGGTTCAGGCCATTGGCCTTCTGGCACAGCGCCAGTTGCACCGTCGCCAGCACCTGGTCTTCCTCTGCCACCACCCACAGCAGCAGATTGCCCTGCTCGACCTCGGCCTTGACGCCGTCCCACCAGTGGGCGGCCTCTTCGCTGTCGAGATCGGCCATGAACCCGACCGACGCCCCGTGGTGGACGGCGTCCAGCAACAGCGCCACCAGACCTGGGCGGTAGTGGGCGAAACTTTCCGGCGTGACGCGGCGTAAGTGGGCGGCATTCATGGGGCGGAATCCTTTCAGAATGAACATTCAGGCGACAGGCGTGATGCCGGGCGCTTGCGAGGGTGGAGCAGAGGCGCCTGGCGACAGGTCCAGCTGCATGAAGGTCAGGTCCAGCCAGCGACCGAACTTGGTGCCGACCTGGGGCATTTGCCCGGTGGTAATGAAACCCTCGCGCTCGTGCAGGTGAATCGACGCCGCGTTTCCGCTTTCGATGGCCGCGACCATCATGTGCTTTTCGCAGGCGCGGGCACATTCGATCAGCGCTTTCATCAGCAGCGGACCCAGGCCGTTGCCGCGTTGATCGGCGCGCACGTAAACCGAGTGCTCAACGGTGTGGCGAAACCCTTCGAATGGCCGCCAGTCGCCGAACGACGAATAGCCGAGCACCTGATCGTGGTCGTCGACGGCGACCAGTATCGGGTACGCCTGGGCCTGGCGCGCGGCGAACCAGCTTTGGCGGTTGGCAAGGTCCACCGGCTGCTCGTTCCAGATCGCCGTGGTGTTGAGCACGGCGTCGTTGTAGATGGCCAGCACGGCCGGCATGTCAGTCAGCAATGCGTCACGAATCGTATACGTCATGTTCGTTTCCACGTGTTCCTGTGTGGCTGTTTCAAAGGGCGGCTCAGGCAATCGGCTGATGCACGGTGACCAGCTTGGTGCCATCCGGAAAAGTGGCCTCGACCTGGATTTCCGGGATCATTTCCGGGATGCCTTCCATCACCTGTTCACGGGTCAGCAGGGTGGTGCCGTAGTGCATGAGATCGGCGACGGTCTGGCCGTCGCGCGCACCTTCCAGCAGGGCGGCGGAGATAAAGGCCATCGCTTCCGGGTAGTTGAGCTTTAGACCGCGTGCCAGCCGCCGCTCGGCGACCAGGCCTGCGGTGAAGATCAGCATTTTGTCTTTTTCGCGTGGAGTCAGATCCATGGGTTTTGTCCGTTTCAAATAACTGAATGAGTCAGCGCTGAAATAGCCTTTGTAGGAGCGCGCTTGGTCTGGGCCGCATCCGGACGATTGCGGTGTGTCTGTGACATAAATGGCGACGGACCCACCGCAATCGCGGGCAAGCGCGCTCCTACAGATATCCGCAGCTCCTAGGTGCTCCAAATCCTCGGCGCCACCGCTTCGCGGCCCAGCAGGGCAGGGCGCAGCAGTTTCCATAATTCAATCAGCCAGGCCCGCGCGTGCAGCGCTTCATCGGCCAGGCAGCGGGCGATGATCAAACCGGGCAACTGACTCAAATCGCCGCGCACGGTTGAGTGCTCGGCCAGGTCACGGCAACGCTCCATCAATGCTGCATCGATTTCCCCGGTCACGATCAGCGTCGCGAACACCGGTTTGCCACAAAGGCCGATCGGCGAATCCAGCAAACCGTCACCGCCGACGATGCGCTGGCGCTCGTGCCACAACAGCTTGCCGTCACGCCGGATATCCAGATGCGCCTGAAAGTGGCCCTGATCGAAACGCTCGCCGCTGGCCGGCCGGCCCAGCGCAACCACGTCCCAATAAAACAGCCGGGCGTCACCCTCAAGGTCGATCCGCGTGGTCAGTTCAGCCTTGGCCTCGCTGAAGACGATGCTCTCCTGCGGCAGCCATTCCAGCGTGCCGCCTGCAGCGACGTTGATGTCCAGCTGTTGATAAGCGGGACCCGCCGCGCGGTACCACTTCGCCGCGCCGGGGCTGGTCAATTGCGCCCAGGCGTTGGCGCCGACGCTGGCGCTGATGTCCAGCCGATCGCCGCCGGCAATGCCGCCCGGCGGGTGAACGATGATGTGTTGGCAGACCTGCGGGCCTTCGGCATATAGATGCTTTTGCACCCGCAATGGACCTTTGTGACGCCGCTGGGTCGGGCGCGTGCTGTCGCCGAAACGCCCATACGCCAGCTCCAGCTCGGCATGCCAGCTGGGGGTGAACAGGGCGGTGTGGGCAGGAAGATTCATAAGTCGATTATCGTGTTATCGAAGGACCGTACCTTAGCTGATCGGCGCATTAAATAGTGACCAGACCCCGAACGCCTTCGGCTTCCATGTTTTCGCCACGGCCCTGCTGGACGATCTCGCCGCGGGACATGACGATGTACTGATCCGCCAGCTCGGCGGCGAAGTCGTAGAACTGCTCGACCAGCAGGATCGCCATGTCACCGCGCTCGGCGAGCTTCTTGATCACGGCGCCAATCTCCTTGATCACCGAGGGCTGAATGCCTTCTGTGGGCTCGTCGAGAATCAGCAGGCGAGGACGACTGGCCAGGGCGCGACCGATCGCCAGTTGCTGTTGCTGACCGCCGGACAGGTCGCCACCGCGCCGGTGCTTCATCTGCAGCAACACCGGGAACAGCTCGTAAATGAACGGCGGGACTTCCTTGGCCTCCGAGCCCGGGAAGCGCGACAGGCCCATCAACAGGTTTTCCTCAACGGTCAGCCGCCCGAAAATCTCCCGGCCCTGGGGCACGTAGGCGATCCCGGAATGCACACGCTGGTGGGGCTTGAAGCCGGTGATCGGCTTGCCTTCCCACTGCACCACGCCTTCTTTGGCGGGCAGCAGCCCCATCAGCACTTTCAACAGCGTGGTCTTGCCCACGCCGTTACGACCGAGCAGGCACGTGACCTCGCCGATGTTCACGTCAAACGACAGACCCCGGAGGATGTGGCTGCCGCCGTAGTATTGGTGGAGCTTTTCGACTTGGAGCATGGCCAGTTTCTCAAGAAATCCTATGATCGTTCCCACGCTCTGCGTGGTAACGCCGCATCAGACGCTCTGCGTCTGCTGGGTGACGCGGAGCGTCACCGGATGCATTCCCACGCGGAGCGAGGGAACGATCAGCAGTCGGCGGTTCACCGCCCCAGATAAACCTCAATCACCCGCTCATCCGCCTGCACATCTTCCAGCGATCCTTCCGCCAGCACGCTGCCCTGGTGCAGGACGGTGACGTGGTCAGCGATGGTGCCGACGAACCCCATGTCGTGCTCGACCACCATCAACGAGTGCTTGCCGGCCAGGCTTTTGAACAGCTCGGCGGTGAATTCGGTTTCGGCGTCGGTCATGCCAGCGACGGGCTCATCGAGCAGCAGCAGTTGCGGGTCCTGGACCAGCAGCATGCCGATCTCCAGAAACTGCTTCTGGCCGTGGGACAACAGCCCGGCGGGGCGTGACATCGATGACGTGAGGCGAATGGTCTCCAGCACCTCATCAATGCGGTCGCGCTGTTCGCCGTTGAGCCTGGCCCGCAGGCTGGCCCAGACCGATTTGTCTGTCTTCTGCGCCAGCTCCAGGTTTTCGAACACGCTCAGCGCTTCGAACACCGTGGGCTTCTGAAACTTGCGGCCGATCCCTGCCTGGGCGATCTGCACTTCGCTCATCTTGGTCAGGTCCAGGGTTTCGCCGAACCAGGCCTTGCCGTGACTGGGGCGGGTTTTGCCGGTGATCACGTCCATCAGCGTGGTCTTGCCCGCGCCATTGGGGCCGATGATGCAGCGCAGCTCGCCGACGCGGATGTACAGATTCAGATCGTTGAGGGCCTTGAAACCGTCGAAACTGACGCTGATGTCTTCGAGCGTCAGGATCGTGCCGTGCAAGGTATTCAGTCCCTTGCCGGCGACCTGCCCGAGACCGATGGCGTCGCGGCTGGTGCCGGCGTCGCTGTTCGGGTCGAGCACTGGATCAAACGCAGGAGTCGGAGTGCTCTTCATGGCTCGCTCCTTTTCTTGATCAGGCCGATCACGCCTTTGGGCAGGTACAACGTCACCACGATGAACAGCGCGCCAAGGAAGAACAGCCAGTATTCAGGGAAGGCCACGGTGAACCAGCTCTTCATGCCATTGACCAGACCGGCGCCGAGCAGCGGGCCAATCAACGTGCCGCGACCGCCCAGGGCTACCCAGACGGCTGCTTCAATGGAGTTGGTCGGCGACATCTCGCTCGGGTTGATGATGCCGACCTGCGGCACATACAACGCCCCGGCCAGGCCGCACAGCACGGCGCTCAACACCCACACGAACAGCTTGAACCCGCGCGGATCGTAGCCGCAGAACATCAGGCGGTTCTCTGCATCGCGCACGGCGGTCAACACACGACCGAACTTGCTGTGCGCCAGACGCCAGCCGACAAACAGGCTGCCCGCGAGCAACACCACCGTGAGCAGAAACAACACCGCGCGGGTGCCTTGGGAGGTGATGCTGAACCCCAGAATGCTGCGAAAGTTGGTGAAGCCGTTATTGCCGCCAAAGCCGGTTTCGTTGCGGAAGAACAGCAGCATGCCGGCAAAGGTCAGGGCCTGAGTCATGATCGAGAAGTACACGCCCTTGATCCGCGAGCGGAAGGCGAAGAAGCCGAACACCAGCGCCAGCAACCCCGGCGCCAGCACCACCAGGCACATCGCCCAGAGGAAATGCTGCGTGCCCACCCAGTACCACGGCAGTTCGGTCCACGACAGAAAGGTCATGAACGCCGGCAGGCTGTCACCCGACGCTTCTCGCATCAGGTACATGCCCATCGCGTAACCGCCCAGGGCGAAGAACAGCCCGTGGCCGAGGGACAACAGGCCTGCGTAGCCCCAGACCAGATCCAGCGCCAGCGCGACGATCGCGTAGCAGAGGATCTTGCCCACCAGCGTCAGCGTATAAGCCGACACCTGCAGGCTGTTGCTTTCAGGCAGCAGGGATAACAACGGCAGGGCGATCAGCAGGGCAAGAATCACCACGCCGACCGCGACCGTGACTTGGGTGCCGGCACGTTGCGCGGCAGTGACCATCAATGGCTGATTCATCAGTCGATCACCCGTCCTTTGAGTGCGAAGAGGCCTTGCGGACGTTTCTGAATGAACAGAATGATCAGCGCCAGGATCAGGATCTTGCCCAGTACGGCGCCGATCTGCGGTTCGAGGATCTTGTTGGCGATGCCCAATCCGAAGGCCGCCGTGACGCTGCCAGCCAGTTGACCGACGCCGCCGAGCACGACCACGAGGAAGGAGTCGATGATGTAGCTCTGGCCCAGGTCGGGGCCGACGTTGCCAATCTGACTCAGTGCCACGCCACCCAGCCCGGCGATACCGGAGCCGAGCCCGAAAGCCATCATGTCGATGCGCCCGGTGGGCACGCCGCAGCAGGCGGCCATGTTGCGGTTCTGGGTGACGGCACGCACGTTCAGGCCCAGGCGGGTTTTATTCAGCAGCAACCAGGTCAGCACGACGACGAACAGCGCGAAGGCGATGATGACGATGCGGTTCCAGGGCAGCACGAGGTTGGGCAGCACCTGAATGCCGCCCGACAGCCATTCCGGGTTGGCCACTTCGACGTTCTGCGCGCCGAACACCACGCGAATCAGCTGGATCAGCATCAGGCTGATGCCCCATGTCGCCAGCAGTGTTTCCAGCGGGCGACCGTACAAGTGTCGGATGACCGTGCGTTCCAGCGCCATGCCGATGCACGCGGTGACGAAAAACGCGATCGGCAGCGCCACCAGCGGATAAAACTCAAGGGCGCCGGGGGCGTAACGCTGAAACATCATCTGCACGACGTAGGTGGCGTAAGCGCCGAGCATCAGCATCTCGCCGTGGGCCATATTGATCACACCCAGCAGGCCGAAGGTGATCGCCAGTCCCAGCGCCGCCAGCAGCAGAATCGACCCGAGCGACAGGCCCGCGAAGGCTTGCCCGAGGATCTCGCCGATCATCAACTTGCGTTTGACCTGAGCCAGGCTGGTTTCAGCCGCCAGGCGCACGGTGGGGTCGGTTTCAACGTTGGGTTCGAGCAGGGTTTCCAGCCGGGTGCGGGCCAGCGGATCACCGGTCTCACCGAGCAGACGCACTGCGGCGAGCCGAACGGTGGGGCTGACGTCGACCAATTGCAGGTTGGCCAGCGCCAGGTTCAGGGCCGAATGGACGCTGTCGTCCTGTTCGCTGGCCACTTGTTGCACCAGCAAGGGCAACTGCGCCGGACGGGCGCTTTTTTGCAGGATTTGCGCGGCGGCCAGGCGAACCCTGGGGTCGCCTGCCAGCAGTTGATGGCTGGCCAGCGCGGTATTGATCAGGCCGCGAAGGCGGTTGTTCAGGCTGATGGCTTGCGGCGTGTCGGGGTTTGGCGCATCAGCCAGCGCGGGGGCGTCTGGATCGACGGCGCCGAAGCTGTCGCCGTTCTGGATAAACGCCCGGTTGCTGCTGTCGGCAGCGACGCGGCCATCCTGCAGGGCAACCAGCAATTCGACGCGCGCCGGGTCAGGCTTGGCGGCCCAGGCTTCCAGCAGTTGGGCGCGCTCGGAGGATTGGGCCGCGACAAAGTCGCCGGCATCGCTGGCGTGGGCGGCGAAGGGCAGCCACAGGCACAGCGCGAGAAGAAGGTGGTGGAAGTATCTGGGCATATCGAGTCCTGGGAGCACCCGCATGAGGTAACGTCAGACGGGGAACCTGTAGGAGCGCGCTTGCCCGCGATATCGGTGTGTCAGACGCCATCTATGTCACAGACAGACCGCAATCGCGGGCAAGCGCGCTCCTACAAGGGAATTGTGTCGGGCCGGGATCAGTGCCAGCCCGACAACGCGTCGCTTAGTTGCTCTTCACCGCATAGTCAGGCTTCTTGTCGTTGCCCGGAATGAACGGACTCCACGGCTGGGCACGAATCGGCTCTTTGGTCTGCCAGACCACGTCGAACTGACCGTCGGCCTTGATCTCGCCGATCATCACCGGCTTGTGCAAGTGGTGGTTGGTTTTGTCCATGGTCAGGGTGAAGCCGGAAGGCGCGGCGAAGGTCTGGCCGGCCATGGCTTCGCGGACTTTATCCACATCGGTGGATTTGGCTTTCTCGACCGCTTGCGCCCACATGTGGATACCCACGTACGTGGCCTCCATCGGGTCGTTGGTCACGGCCTTGTCGGCGTTCGGCAGGTTGTGCGCCTTGGCGTAGGCCTTCCAGTCGGCAACGAACTGGGTGTTGACCGGGTTCTTCACCGATTCGAAGTAGTTCCACGCCGCCAGGTTGCCCACCAGAGGTTTGGTGTCGACGCCGCGCAGTTCTTCTTCGCCGACCGAGAACGCCACCACCGGTACGTCGGTGGCTTTCAGTCCCTGATTGCCCAGCTCTTTATAGAACGGCACGTTGGAGTCACCGTTGACCGTGGAGATCACCGCCGTCTTGCCACCTGCGGAGAACTTCTTGATGTTCGACACGATGGTCTGGTAATCGCTGTGACCAAATGGGGTGTAGACCTCTTCGATGTCCTTGTCTGCAACTCCTTTGGAGTGCAGGAACGAGCGCAGGATCTTGTTGGTGGTGCGCGGGTAAACGTAGTCGGTACCCAGCAGGAAGAATCGCTTGGCCCCGCCGCCGTCTTCGCTCATCAGGTATTCAACCGCTGGAATCGCCTGCTGGTTAGGCGCGGCGCCGGTGTAGAACACGTTCGGCGACATCTCTTCGCCTTCGTACTGCACCGGGTAGAACAGCAAGCCGTTCAGCTCTTCGAAGACCGGCAACACCGACTTGCGCGACACTGAGGTCCAGCAGCCGAACACCACAGCGACCTTGTCCTGGGTCAGCAACTGACGGCCCTTCTCCGCAAACAACGGCCAGTTCGACGCCGGGTCGACCACCACCGGCTCAAGCATCTTGCCGTTGACGCCGCCCTTGGCGTTGATTTCATCAATGGTCATCAGCGCCATGTCCTTGAGCGAGGTCTCGGAGATGGCCATGGTGCCGGACAAAGAATGCAGAATGCCGACCTTGATGGTCTCGGCCGCCTGAGCGGTCCAGGTCAAACCCATCGCTGCGATCGATGCAGACAAAGTGAACGCTTTCAGCAAACTACGACGCTTCATTGGCTAGCTCCATTCTTTGATTTTTTTAGATGACGGCTGTTGGCGGTGCAGAGTTGAGTCTGCTTAGGCTTTAGCAAACGCTGGGCCAAGGCTGTTCACGTCGCAAAATGGAATGAAAACGTCGCCTGCTCAGGGCGCTGCGCACCAATGTGGATCGGTGCAGGTCGGGTGGTGCGTCAGGCGCGCTCAACTGGGGCGGGGTGCCGAGAAGGGAATCGAGTGGCGAAGAGGGGGAAGGCGGCAGGCGAAAAAACAGGTGCGGAGCCTGAAACCAGAAATGAGGAGGAATTCATCACTAAACCACCCAAAATAGGTTCCAGGCCCCGCGAGACGCAATCTAAGCTGTTGCTGCCGTTTTGGCAAAGCGCGAACGCACTATTCGATCGAGCAGCCACACCCCCAGCATCGAAACTCCCACAAGCGGGAACGCCACACCCAGCACGATCATTACCGCCGTTGCGGTTTTCCAGCGCGGGAGGTCGTGACGCAGGGGCGGAACACCGAAGCCGTTCTGCGGGCGACGCTTCCACCAGATCACGATCCCGCTCACCGAACTCAGCAGCACCATCAGGCAGATGAACAGAATCAGCAGCTGGTTTACCCAGCCGTACATCTTGCCTTCGTGCAACATCACGCCCAGTTCAGTCGCCTTGGACACCGTGCTGTAATCGCTATAGCGCACATCCGCCAGCACCTTGCCGGTGTACTGATCGACATGCAGCGTGGCGTCTTCGCGGGGGTCGTCGGCGAACACGGAAACGGTGAACACGCCGTCAGCACTTTTCGGTTGCGTGATGCTGTAGCCCGGCTCGATGTTGCGCGCCTTGGCGATGTCGACCACTTGCTGCAGAGGGATGCCCGGCGCTGCGGGAGCGCTGGACAGGTGCGCGTGATTCATGTGCTCGGCATGATCCCCGGACGACACCGGCATCGGCGTGTTTTCCATGGCCCACGGCACCGTCTGCACGCTGGCGCTGTTCAAGGCGCCGGCCTGTTTGTCCGACTTGGGCACGTCATTCCACATCGCCGCCGGAAAGGTGTTCCAGACATCGGCGTAGACCTTTCCCCACATGCCGGTCCAGGTCATGCCGCTCAGCAACATGAACAGCAGCGCCACCGAACCCCAGAATCCGGTCACCGCGTGCAGGTCGCGCCAGAGAATGCGACCTTGCGCGCTGATGCGCGGCCATAACACGCCAGCCGGTGATCTCCCTCGCGGCCACCACAGATACACGCCTGAAACCACCAGCACGATGCCCCAGCCAGCAGCCAGTTCCACCAGCCGATCACCGACGGTGCCAATCATCAGTTCGCCGTGCAGCTCGCGAGCGATGGCTTGCAGGTTTTGCTTCGCGTCCTGGGTGCCGAGCACCGTGCCGCTGTACGGATCGATGAACACGTTCACTTCGCGGCCGTCGTTTTTGACCACGAACTGCGCGCTGCCCTCGGCATTCAGCGGTGGCAGGTACTTGGTCACCTGGGCCTGTGGAAAGGAAGTCAGCACGCGCTTTTGCAGGTCATCGGCACTGAGTGAGTGGTGAGCGGGTTTGACCGTCAGCAGGTCGCTGTACATCAGCGCGTCGAGCTGCGGCTTGAACAGGTAGATGATCCCGGTGACCGCCAGCAGGATCATGAATGGCGCGACGAACAGGCCGGCATAGAAATGCCATCGCCACGCCAGGTTGTAGAAAGACACATTCGGTTTGGACATGGTGCAACGCTCCCGTCAGGGAAAACACGGCGCAGCGCGCTGACGGCTGGAAAAGCCGTCAGCGGGTACGAGTTAATTGGTGGTTTTCAGGCGACTGACGAGAGGGGCGGCGCGCGACTGCGGGCGTTGGGGAAGACGTTGCGCTGGGCGTGGCCGTGTTGCGTGGCCTCGTTATAGAAGTCGGCGGGTCGGGGCGGGACCGGCGCCAGGACGGCCACGGTTTTGGTCAGCGCCGGGCAACTGAACAGCAGCGTGCAATAGCCGCACTTGGCCCAGATGACGTGATCGACGTCGGCGCTCTGCTCGGCCTTGACGTGACCACTGTGCTCGTCGGCGCCCATGTCTTTGCCCATGCCCATCGACGCCGACATGTCCATTTCGCCGTGCATCGACATCGACATCGACATCGATACCGGCGCAGGCATTGCCATGCCGCTGTGATGCTCCATCGGCATGGATTGCGAGATCAGCGGGCCGATGAAAATCATCAGCATGGCGAACAGGCTCAGCCACGCGCCCTGCGGGTTACGCGGGGTAGAGGCGGATCGGGCGCGGATCGCGGGCGGGCGGTTCAAGAGGGCGGCGTCGGAGTTCAGCGGGTCAGTGGGCGTGGACCGGAGCGGCAGCATCGGGTGGCTGTTTCAGTACCACGACGTTGACGGTCAGGTCGCCCGCTTTTTGAAAATGTAGGGTCAGCGGGAAGGTCTGGCCGTCGATGAGTCGGGTGCGGTCTTTCAGGTCCAGCAACATCACGTGATAGGCCATGGGCGCGAAGGTCACGTTGCCGCCGGCAGGGACATCCACAGTGTCGACGTGCTGCATTTTCATCAGGCCGTCCTGGCTCACGTGCTCATGCAACTGGGCCGCACCTGCGATGGGGCTGTCGACCGCTTCGAGCCTATCGGCGTCAGGGCCATTGTTGGTGATCACAAAATAGGCAGCGACGGTGGGCGCGTTGGGCGGCAGCGCCATGGACCATGGCTGCGCGACGCTCAGTTGCCCCTTGGCGTAATCCTGGGCGTCAACGAAACCGGCTGGCAGCGCGAGGGCGATCAGCAGGAGGATTTTGTTCAGCATCAACACAGGTCTCCGGTTCATTCAGGTACGCGACGGCACAATCGGCAAATCAGACCCGGGGTGAGGCGTGCGGATTGCGTTCAGGCCAGTGCTGACGGGGCGGCGCGCGGAGCACCAATACCGCGACAGGGAAACGCACCGGTTCGACAAGGGCGAACAAGCCAAAACCGATGCTGGTCGGCACCGCAACCAATGGCATTGCGTTTGTGCAACAGGCGCAGTGCTGCACGAATGCGATGTCGGGGTGCTGGGGCGTTTGCCTGTCGATGACTTCAACGGGCGTCATCGCCAGTCGTGACGTTTCACCTGTGCAGCCGTTTCCCCACACCAGCCGCTCACCCTCGGGGCGGGGCATGGTCGGTGTCATCGGCATCGCCAGCACGCCAAACAGCAACGCGAAACAGGCCACCCAGGCAAACGCCCGGCGCCGCTTCTGCGTGGTGATTTGATCTTCTTGTTTTTTCATGTCGGCCATTTAGCCTGATCGGCCGCCAGATGTAAAAAGCCCGCCCGCGACCTTATGTCGCGCTGCGGGTTTGGTTCAGGAAGGGTTCAGGCGGTTGAAGCGTGGAGCTTCAGGCCCAGGGCTTTGATGACTTTCATGATGGTGGCGAATTCGGGATTGCCGCCTCTGCCTAATGCCTTGTATAGACTTTCGCGGCCCAAACCCGTGTCGCGTGCAATCTGTGTCATCCCATAAGCGCGCGCAATGTCTTTCAGGGCCAGTCGGACTAGCATGCCGTCACCGGTGTCCTCATCGAGACAGGCATCGAGATACCCTGCCATGTCTTCAACTGTCTCCAAGTATTCCGCTGCGTCGAATGGTTTGAATTCTTCTTTCATCATTGTTCCCTCGCCGTGAGGCGTTCCGCCATTTCCCTGGCACGTCTGATATCCGTTTTCTGAGTCGATTTGTCCCCACCAACTAGAAGCAGATAGATCGCGTTCCCATGGCGGGTCAGATAAATTCGATAACCCGGCCCGTAGTGAACACGCATTTCAAAAACGCTGCCACCTACTGATTCACAATCTCCAAAGTTGCCTCGCTGTGCTGATCGAATCCGCGCAATGATGCGCTGCTGCCCGGTCTTGTCCTTCAAAGACGTCAACCACTTGTTGAATGAGGTGGATCGTTCGAAAAAAATCATACGGGAAAGGTATCCCGGAGGATACATTTCCGATGTCAGGCGAGTCAGACGGTGGAAGTCGGACCGATCCGCAAACCCAGACGATTTTTAGGGCATTTTCGGCCTGCGTCAGCCAATGTCCCGCAACGCATCCAGCACCTCACCCACACTCCAGAACGACCGATCCACCTCCGGCAGCACCGGCCGTTTCAAGACCAGCACCGGCACCCCGCGCTCCCGCGCCACTTCCAGCTTCGGCTCGGTGGCCGTGCTGCCGCTGTTCTTGCTGATGAGGACATCAATGTTGCGGCGCTCGAACAGCTCACGCTCGTCCTCCAGGCGGAAGGGGCCGCGCGCCCCGATCACTTCACAGCGTTCATTGCCGGGGTAGACGTCCAGGGCCCGCAGCGTCCAGAACTGATGGGGTGGAATCTCCTGCAGATGCTGCAAAGGCTCGCGGCCCAAGGTAAATAGCGGTCGCACAAAGGGGGCGAGGGCGGCGATGAGTGTTGTCCAGTCCTCAACCTCGCGCCAGTCATCCTCCGGCCCCGCCTGCCATGCCGGCCGCCGCAACGCCCAGCATGGAGCGCCGGTCAGCTTCGACGCCGTGACAGCGTTCTGGCTGATCTGCGCCGCGTAAGGGTGCGTCGCATCCAAGATCAGGTCCATGCCTGTTTGCTGGACGAAATTTGCCAACCCTTCAGCGCCACCAAACCCGCCAACCCGGACTTCACAGCGCAAGTCAGTCGGCACACGCCCCACACCCGCCAGGCTGTAAACGTGCTGAGGCCCAAGCGTGCGCGCAATCGCCAGTGCTTCGGTGACGCCGCCGAGCAACAGCACGCGCTTCATGGTGGCGGGTTTCAAACAAAGCCTCCCGCGTGCCCGACGATCCCACCCTGTCGGTCGATGGCAAAGACCTCGACCTGGACCTGCGTCGGCACCACGCTGCGGGCGAAATTCAGTGCGTGCTGACACACCGCATCGCCCAGCTCGATGCCGACGGCCGAGGCCATGGCCAACGCTTGCTGACTGGTATTGGCCTCGCGAATGCTCCGTTGCAGCTCGGTATCGGCGCCCACATCGGCGGCCCATCGCGCGAGTTGATCCAGATCGATGCTGGAGTGGCGGCTGTGCAGGTCCATGTGACCCGCCGCCAGCTTGCTGATCTTGCCGAAGCCGCCGCAGACACTGAGCCGTTCCACTGGGGTTTTGCGCAGATGCTTGAGCACAGCGCCGACAAAGTCACCCATCTCGATCAGCGCGATGTCCGGGATCTGATACACCCGACGCATCGTGTCTTCACTGGCGTTGCCGGTGCAGGCGGCGATGTGCTGGTAACCGTTGGTGCGGGCGACGTCGATGCCTTGATGGATCGACGCGATGTACGCCGCGCACGAGAAGGGCCTGACGATGCCGCTGGTGCCCAGAATCGACAGCCCGCCGAGAATTCCCAGTCGCGGGTTCATGGTTTTCAGGGCCAGTTCGTTGCCGTTTTCGACGCAGACCGTCACTTCAAACCCGCCGCCGTAGCCGACCTCCTGGGCCAGATGCGTGAGGTGCTCGGCCATCATCCTGCGCGGCACCGGATTAATCGCCGGCTCGCCGACACCCAGCACCAGACCCGGGCGGGTGACGGTGCCAACGCCTTCGCCCGCAACAAAACGCACGCCGGGCTCAGAGATCAGCCTGACCTGGGCAGACACCAGCGCGCCATGGGTCACGTCCGGATCATCCCCGGCATCCTTGAGCGTGCCGGCCTCGGCGCCGTCCGCAATCAGGCGGCAGAATTCCAGGCGCATTTGCACGCACTTGCCTTTGGGCAGCGTGATTTCGATCGCATCGTTGGTTTCGCCGGCCAGCAACAGACGCGCGGCGGCAAGGGATGTCGCCGTGGCGCAGCTGCCGGTGGTCAAGCCGCTGCGCAACGGCGCGGGCTGTTCGGCGGTTTCGTCGCGCATCAGGGTTTGATCGCTTCGAGCAGGGTGATCGGCAGCGTCTGGCGCCAGGTGTCGAAATCGCCCAGCGGCTTGGTATGGGCCAGATGAATGCGGGTCAGCTCGCCGCCATGCTCCTCCCGCCAGTTCACCAGCATCGCCTCGCTTTGCAACGTGACGGCATTGGCGATCAGTCGGCCGCCCGAGCGCAGGTTTTGCCAGCATGCGTGCAACACACCTTCGCGCGTCACGCCGCCGCCGATGAAGATGGCGTCCGGTTGCTCAAGGCCCTCAAGCGCATCGGGCGCGCGTCCGCGAATCAGTTGAAGGCCGGGCACACCCAGCGCATCCCGATTGAATTCGATCAAGTGTTGCCGGCCCTCATCGGACTCGACGGCGATGGCGCGGCAGGTCGGGTGCGCGCGCATCCACTCAATGCCGATGGAGCCGCAGCCTGCGCCCACGTCCCACAGCAATTCACCAGGAACGGGCGCGAGACGGGCCAGGGTAATCGCGCGCACGTCGCGCTTGGTGAGCTGACCGTCATGCCGAAACGCCTCGTCCGGCAGACCGCCCAGCGGCGACAGACGCAGCGCATCTGGCTGTGCACGGCATTCGATGGCGACCAGGTTCAGCGCAGCGATTTCAGGATCGGACCATTCATTGGCCGTCGCATCCACTCGTCGCTCCGAGGCGCCGCCCAGATGTTCTAGCACCGTCATCTGGCTCGGGCCAAAACCGCGCTCACGCAGTAGCGCTGCAATCGCCGCCGGGCTCGAACCGTCGTTGCTCAGCACCAGCAGGCGCAGGCCGTTTTGCAGGTGGGCATTCAGTGCGGCCAAGGGGCGAGCGACGACCGAGAGCGTCACGACATCTTGCAACCCCCAGCCCAGACGCGCGGCGGCGAGAGAGTAAGAAGATGGGGCGGGGATCACGCGCATCTCGTCGATGGGGACTTGACGCGACAAACTCACGCCCACGCCGAACAGCATCGGATCGCCACTGGCGATCACGCAGACAGGCTCACCACGTTGCTCCAGCACACCATGCAACGAAAACGGGCTCGGCCACTGACGACGCTCGGCGCCAATGCACAGCGGCAAGAGGTCGAGCTGGCGCGAGCTGCCAAACACCTGCCGCGCCTGCAACAGCGCATGCCGGGCATTCTTGCCCAGGCCCTTGTAGCCGTCCTCACCGATTCCCACGACTGTCAGCCAGGGCGACATGAATTGTCCTCAACCAAATACGTGCGACAGGCCTGTCATAACGGCCTGTCGATACCAGGGCTGCATGATACCTCGCTGAGGTAGCCTCGTCGTGCTGGGGACAATCAGCCTTATTTTGTAGGCGGCTGGGAGCTTGCTTGTGGGGCCTTTCTGAAATTGCCGTAATCACGGCGATTTACACGCAACGTTTAATGACAACGTCCAAAGCGCAAACCTATCGTGCGCCGCTCATCAAGCCGAACAGGGTGCTGAGCGGATGTCCGGGGCCTATGCGTTCATCAATGACGAAAATCAGAATCTCTCCTCGTTTCGAGACAACTTGCCCAATGGCAATGATGCCCGGACCAAGTTTGATCGGCTCAATCCTGACATCAGCCCCTTTTCTATTGTCTTGCCGGGCCAGCTGATTGTCGTGGGCGACGACTCCACCAGCATGTGTACGCCCGAGGACAATCTACTTGCGTCCTACGCTCGTGACGTGCGCCAATCCCTGATCGCCACCGACCACGCCAGCGCAAGGGTTCTGACACAGAACTACGACGTTCTGCAAAGCATCATGTCCTACGGCTCTATCGGCATTGGCAGCGTTACCTCGGCCTGGAGCACGCACCTGAGTCAGGTCGAGAGCACCCTGAAAGATATCAACGATGCCTACCAGCGCTGGCGTGCCGGAACCCTGACCAAGGACCAGTTCATGGCTAGGCGTCAGAAGTTATTCAGCGTCCTTGATGGGCAGTTGCGGGGTATTGGGCGCTGGGGTACGGGGCTGAAAAACAACTCGACGATCAAGAAGATGCTGGGCATCTCCAGCAAGCGCTTCCTGCGCTCGGGGGAAGTCGCCAATTACGCCAGGAACGTGAAGCGCATCAACAATGTGGCCCGTACGTTGAGCAGCGGGACGGCGATAGGCGTCGCGCTGGACGTCAGCGCGGGTTTGATGGAGATCGGCGAAGCGTGTTCTGCCGGGCGTGAGCAGCAGTGCACGAAGGCCAAGTTTGTGGAAGTGGGGAAGATGATGGTGGGGATTCCAACGTCCGTTACGATTGGAGGGATTGGCGCGAAGGCAGCAGTATCGATGTGCTTCAGGATGGCCGGGCCCAGTCGCGGTGCCAGCCTGGTTGTTTGTGGTATCGCAGGTGGAGCTACTGGCGGATGGTTTGGGGGAGCAGGAGGTAGCAACGTGGGGGAACACATTGGTAACTGGCTGTATGAGTTGGCTGACGATGAATGACGGCCTTTTAGGGGGAGTCGTCATCGTCTCCGGCGTTATAAGCGTTGTTAGCTTTTGCGTAGACGTGTACGTGAAATACTTCATCCTTCCTGAAATAGAGGAACGGCTAAAACTGTCGTATCGTGATTGATGCGAAGCGCTGTTGGGATAACTCGGGGTTTGTCGGTCGACGCTATCGGCTTGTAGCTGTGAGCCTGGCGCTGACGTCAACCGAGCTTCTGCGACAACAAGATATGGTGGATATAAATGAGGTAAAGAGCATCTCTGCCCATCAGCGACGATGGATTTGCATTCCCGAAAGAGTTGCTTTGACAGCATTCTTTGCTGGCATCACCGCTTTGGCGCTTCTTGGAAAACTCTGGTAGCAAACGTGCCAACGCCAATCACCACCCCTTGGCTGTCAGGCTTGCCAGTGGTTTCTACGGCTCTATCGGCATTGGCAGCGTTACCTCGGCCAGGGGCACGCACCTGAGTCAGGTTGAGAGCACCTTGAAAGATATCAACGATGCCTACAGTGATTTACGAGGGCCTTGGACTTTGCAATGAATGACGTCTTCTTGCTATGGGTAGCCGTAGTATCGGCTGGCTTTTTGCTTATCGGACATCTCCTTGCGCTCTACGCCGCGTATGTAGTCCTTCCGGAGATTGAAGCGCAGTTGTCCCACTGCAAGCTCGTCACGGATGCCAAGGCTTTTTGGGGGGAATACAGCCATGCCGGGAAGATGTATCGGTATTCGATGACTAGCTTGGTGCTGACGTGTCCTCGCCTTCTGGACAAACATGGCTTGGCCGATCTTGATCAAGTCAACAACATTTCTGTAAGGCTCCGACGATGGATATATATGCCGTCGCGGCTCGGGGGCGTCGGCCTAGTCACAATGCTCATAGCAATGGCGCTCTTGGGAAAGCTCTGGTAGCAAACTCGCCAATGCCAATCACCACCCCGGCGGTCAGCGATTTCAAACCCGCCACTCGCGGCAAGCCGGGGGGCTGCAGATCTGCGGGATGAGCGATCCGACAGACCGTCTTTTCATGCCCGCCGCCAAAGCAGGCATAATACGCCGCCTGTAACCATTCGTTTCCCACTTGCCCAGTCCGATTACGCCAGGTGATCCATTGACCGAGCCGTTGTCCGCTCGCCCATCCGCTGCGCCCATTCGCCCCTCGGCTTGCCCGGGGTTGCTGCGTATCGTCCCGGCGCTGGACGGCGGCATCTGCCGGATCAAGCTGCCGGGCGGGGTGCTTTCAGCGGATCAGGCGCTGGCCGTGGCGGACGCCGCGGAGCGGTTTGCCGATGGGGTGATCGAGGCAACCAATCGCGGCAATCTGCAGATTCGCGGCATAGGCGCCGACCATGACGGGCTGATTGCGAGCCTGCTCAATGCCGGTCTGGGGCCGAGCAACCCGGCCAGCGACGACGTGCGCAACCTGATGCTCAGCCCGACCGCAGGCCTTGATCCACTGCAACTGCTGGACGTGCGTCCGCTGGCCGGGCAGATCCTGCATTCCCTTGAACACCACCCGCGTTTCCATGAACTGTCGCCCAAATTCGCGCTGTCTCTGGACGGCGGCGAGGGCCTGGCGATGATCGAGCATCCCCATGATCTCTGGCTGTCTGCACTGCAGATCGATGGCCGGACGCTGCTGGGTGTCGGGCTGGCGGGCTGTCCGGCCACCGATTCGCCGGTGGCTGTGGTGGCGCCGGAAGCAGCGCACGCCTTGGTCGTCGCGGTGCTGGAAACCTTTCTGGATCTCGCTCGCCTCGATCAGGCACGCATGCGCGATCTGCTGAAAGAAATGCACGTCGCCCGATTCCTCGAACACGTCGCCGCGCGTTTGCCGCAGCCACTTGTGGTTGATCAAAAAGTAACCGACTGGCGGCGCGCGCCGATTCGGTCGTTTGCGCACATCGGCACGTACTCCCAGGCACAAGCCGGCGTCGTGGCCGTGGGCGCAGGGGTGCCGTTGGGGCGTTTGCGGCCGTCCATGTTGCGTGAAGCCGCCCGATTGGCGACTGCGTCTGGCGACGGCCAGTTGTGCATGACACCGTGGCAAAGCCTGATGCTGCGAAATGTCCCGGCAGACAAGTCAGCGGCCGTGATGGATGGCTTGAGCCAGGCGGGCTTGCTCGTCGATGTCTCTCAGTCGCTGACAAAAATTGTCGCCTGCACCGGCTCCGCTGCCTGCGCTAAAGGGCTGGCTGACACCAAGGCCGACGGTCTCCGTTTGGCCGCATTGCTGCAGGAAAACGCCATCAGCCATCCGGTGCATCTGTCCGGCTGCGCGCGTTCATGCGCCGCTGCGCACGTGATGCCGGTGACCCTGCTGGCAGCTTCGCCCGGTCGTTACGACCTTTATTTTCGTCATGCAGACATGTCCGGATTCGGCGATCTGCATGCACGTGACCTCACTATTGAAGCAGTCGGCGCGTTGTTGACCGCCGACTCACGGAGCAACACCGATGATTGATTACATCCGCGACGGCCAGGAGATCTACCGTAACTCCTTCGCGATCATTCGTGCCGAAGCCCGGCTCGATTCCATCCCGGCCGACCTGGAAAAACTCGCCGTGCGGGTGATTCATGCCTGTGGCATGGTCGATGCGGTCGAAGGCCTGCGCTTTTCGCCCGGCGCGGGCACTGCAGGTCGCCGCGCGCTGGCAGCCGGTGCGCCGATCCTGTGTGACGCGCACATGGTTGCCGAAGGGGTCACGCGCACGCGCCTGCCGGCCAACAATCAGGTGATCTGCACCCTGAAAAACGAACGCGTGCCCGAGATGGCGCGGGAGCTGGGCAACACACGCTCGGCGGCAGCGCTGGAGCTGTGGCGCCCGCACCTGGAAGGGGCGGTTGTGGTGATCGGCAACGCACCGACCGCGCTGTTTTATCTGCTGGAAATGCTCGATGCCGGCGCGCCGAAACCTGCGCTGATCCTGGGTTTCCCGGTGGGCTTCGTCGGCGCCGCTGAATCCAAGGACATGCTCGCTGCCGACAGTCGCGGCGTGCCTTACGTGATCATGCAGGGCCGTCGCGGCGGCAGCGCCATGGCGGCGGCGGCGGTCAACTCACTCGCCACGGAGATCGAATGATGGCACCACGCGGTCGTCTGATTGGCCTGGGCGTGGGGCCGGGTGATCCGGAACTCATTACCGTCAAGGCGCTGCGCCTGCTGCGCGAGTCGCCGGTGGTCGCGTACTTCGTCGCCAAGGGCAAGAAGGGCAATGCGTTCGGCATCATCGAAGGCCATTTGCAGCAGGCTCAGACGCTGATGCCGCTGGTGTACCCGGTGACCACGGAGGCGCTGCCCTCTCACATGTCTTATGAGCAAGTGATCAGCGAGTTCTACGACAGATGCAGCGCCGATCTGGCTGCGCATCTGGACGCCGGGCGCGATGTGGCAGTGATCTGTGAGGGCGACCCGATGTTTTATGGGTCTTACATGTACTTGCACGATCGCTTGGCCGATCGCTATGAAGCCGAAGTCATCCCCGGTGTCTGCTCGATGCTCGGCGGCGCTTCGGTATTGGGTGCGCCGCTGGTGTACCGCAATCAAAGTCTCTCGGTGCTGTCCGGCGTGTTGTCTGCCGACGAACTCAAACGCAAGCTTCAGGATGCCGACGCTGCGGTGATCATGAAGCTGGGGCGCAACCTGCCGAAAGTGCGTCAGGTGCTGGTGGAAACCGGGCTGGCAGAGCGCGCCCTGTACGTTGAACGCGCGACCATGGCCAATCAGAAGATCGTGCCGCTGGCCGAGGTCGACCCCATGTCGTCGCCGTATTTCTCGCTGATCATTGTCCCCGGCGAACGGTGGCAGGGCTGATGAGCACAACCACTCTCAACGCCCCGGCCATTGTCATTCTGGGCAAAGGCGCGCTGGCGACGGCGCGACATATTCAGCAGCTGTACCCCCAAGCGCTGATTTACGGGCTGGCCGGGCGCGTCGAAGACGCCGACCGCAGCTATTCGGAATTTGGTGCGACGCTGCGCCAGCTTTATCAGCAAGACACGCCGATCATTGCGCTGTGCGCAGCGGGCATCGTCATCCGCACCCTGGCGCCGGTGTTGTTGGAGAAGGGCGTCGAGCCGCCGGTGCTGGCCGTCGCCGAAGATGGCAGCGCGGTGGTGCCGCTGCTCGGCGGATTGGGCGGCGTCAATGTCATGGCCCGGGAAATTGCCGCGGCATTGAACACCGCAGCGGCCATCACCACCAGCGGCGAGCTGCGCTTCGGTACCTGCCTGCTTAATCCTCCCGCCGGCTATGCGTTGGGCGATCTGGAGCTGGGCAAGCGCTTCGTCAGTGATTTGCTGTCGGGCGAAAGCGTGCGCGTCGAGGGCGATGCGCCCTGGTTGGCGCAGGCGCAACTGCCTGAGAATGATCAGGCGCAGCTGGCGATCCACGTCGGCTATGGCGAGCGAGAACCCAGCGACCACGAGCTGTTGATCTACCCTCGTAACGTACTGGTGGCGCTGAGCGGTGATCTGGCTGATCCCGCCGAGGTTGTGGCCGATACCGTGAAAGCCGCGCTACATGATTCGCGCATTGCTGTTCAGGCGCTGGGCTGCTTGCTGGCCAGCAAAGCCGAGATGGCCAATCCTGCGCTGCATGCGGCTGCCGAATCCCTGGGCGTTGCGCTGCGTTTCACTGACGCCGACACGCCCGCCGAAATGACCCAGCAGGTGTTGCCGCAATTGTTGCCGCCGCTTACGTCAGCGGCGGGCATTACCATTGCTGTCGCGGCGCAGCCGTTGGAGGTTGAACAGATTGGCTGCGCACGAGGGCGGCTGGCTGTCATCGGGCTCGGCCCGGGCGCCACCGAATTCATGATCCCCGCAGTCAAGGCCGAACTCGCGCGCGCCAACGATGTACTGGGCTACGAAACCTACGTGCGCATGGCTGGGCCTTTCCGCGCCGACCAAGTGCTGCACTGCACTGACAACCGCGAAGAAATGCTGCGCGCCCGGCATGCCTTCGAGCTGGCCGCTGAAGGGCGTTCGGTGGTGGTGGTGTCATCGGGTGATCCGGGCGTGTTCGCCATGGCCGCAGCGGTGCTGGAAGCGCTGCACGAGTCGGACAATCCCGACTGGCATCGGGTGGACTTGCACATCCTGCCGGGGGTCTCGGCCTCGCTGGCGACGGCGGCGCTGGCGGGTGCGCCGTTGGGTCATGACTTCTGCGTCATGTCCCTCTCGGACAACCTCAAGCCTTGGGAGATCATCGAGAAGCGTCTCGATCTCGCCTGTCAGGCCGATCTGGCACTGGCGTTCTACAACCCCATCTCGCGCTCCCGGCCCTGGCAGTTGGGACGGGCGCTGGAAATCGTGCGCCAGCATCGAAGCCCTGAAACACCGGTGACGTTGGGGCGTGATGTGGGTCGGCCGGGGCAGACGTTGCGGGTCGTCACACTGGGTGAGCTGATGCCTGAACATGTCGACATGCGCACGATGGTGTTGATTGGCTCGTCGCTCACCTGCGTATTCCCTCGCGCCAATGGCCAGCCGTGGGTCTACACGCCGCGCTGGTACGGTGCCAAGCCGGACATCGCCTGATCATCACACCTGCCGACTTATAGCTGCCGCTGGAACAGTTGCGGGCTCATAAGGCGGCAGGGCTCTTCTTTGATTCACATCTGAAGCAACGTTCCTCAATGAAGAGCCAACTCTGGCGCCTGTTTGCACGCCGGATTTATTGTTTAGTCAGTGTTCGACGTAAGTCGTAACGTGTTCCTCGTTGCAGTTAAGGAAGTTCGGAACTAAGTTTCGTGTGCGGTCAGCGAGACCGCAATTAATAACTCACTGCAAGGATTGCAATTATGACAACTGATATTAATACCGTTGCTCCCACCGAAGCCGAAACCATTGCTTATTTGAGCAGCCTGCCTACCCGCGTTCGCCTGGCTGCATTCTCATCCCTCAGTGCAGATCAAGATAAAAGCGACAGTGTCGCAGAGGTCAGCAAGGACGCACCGGCGATTGTAGCGTTCGCTGATGGTGTCAGCGCTGAAAACCGCTCTGCTGTTTTGTTGGGTGTAGAGTTTGCAGAAACCGTTGCAACTTCCAAGGTCAGCGTGGATTCCGATCCCGTGCAGTGGCTCAAGGAGTATGCGTTGGCGCTGCGTCATGCGGGCTGGTTGACCGTGGGCGGAAGCGAATATGGCGAATACAAAACAAGCAATACGTCGCTCACCATGGATTCGGTTGTAATGGAGCTTGTCAGCGCCATCGCAGGCCCTAATGCGGCCACCGTGCTGTCGCTGATGAACATCGTTCTCGACAAGCTTCAGAACTCCGATCCGGTGATGAAGCTGTTTGAAAGAAATGCAAAGTCGGGCAATAAATCCAGCTTCCGCATCGTTCCCTGCGTCGAATCGTCTACCGGTATTCCGGTTACTTATTTGATTTCTGTACATGCCACCTATCATACGGAAACGGGCGGTGCGCTGTTCTGGAAGTGGTCTGTCTCGAGGATGAGCGTGAAACGTCTGGCGAAAGGCGTGCAGTTCTCGAAGGAATCTTTTGAACGTAATAAAGAACGAATTAATGGCTATCTGGGTGGCGAGGCAGATGATTTTTTCAACAGTTTGAAAAAATAAATATTCAGGGGGGCTGCTGGGCGGCCCCTTTCTCTATTGACTCAATGGGCTAGAACAATGGAATGTTCAATAACAAACGCAGTCGTTTTAGGTCACCTGGTTTGCAGTTCGAAAGCTATTAAGGCAACAGTGCGACAAGACATCCTCGACTCGCTACTGTTTTCGCAGATATATGCCGATGGTAAATGCGCAAGGCTGGATTCGCCTGCTCGCTGGTCTGAGGAGCATGATAATGCTCTGCGCAACCTTAAATGGATGCTGTCAGATTTGCGTACCCACACAATCGCGCTAGGTGTTAACGAGCGCATCAATATTGGCCATGTGCTGGATCAGGAACTGTGCCGTCGCTTGCCGGAATTGGCTGCCGATGACGTCAGGCAAATGCTCAAGCGTATGGCATCCATTGAACCTGACGCCGCTCCGCAGATTTTGTTTAAAACACGCGCATTGCAAACGTGTACTGACGAGCATACGAATGAGCCGCCGGCCATCGATTCCGGGCGGCTACCAATGCCTCAAACGACTGTCGTGAACCTGATGCTGAGCTATGCGGCGGCAGGGGAAGTCCTCTCCAGTTGCGTTATAGCGTTCAAGACTACAGCTGAAATAAATAATGATCTGTTCGAACAATCGTTCACCCGCAGCGAGGTTATCGGCTCCATCGACATTCGCTTCGTAAAACGGCACCTGGACCTCGTCGCATTCAAACAGGTACGGGACAAAGTAGAGGCATTTCTGGAAACGAGGCGTGATGGCCTGATCCTGCCCATTTGCCATGCCGAGCCTGACGCGCCGAAGGTTGAGTCAAATGGCTGAGGCCCGCGTGGATACACTCTTGACCGGCCAGAACCTGGTGACCTTTTCGTCGGGTGTGTCAGATCAGGAAAAGAACGACATTCTCGATTGCCTGAATTACACAGAGATGCGTGCTGACCGGAAATTTGATCGCCAGCATGCGTGGAAGAGATGGATAGAGCGCTACCAGGCCGGGCTGTTCAACAGTGGTTTCAAGTTGGGCGGTGTGCTTGAGAGCAATGTCATCCGCATTCAGCACCGGCGAGAGTTGCCCGAGGTCGTAAGAAGCAGCATCCAGTCGACGGGGAGTCCTCACTTGGGGGTGCAGGGTCGCTCGGCACTGGAAGCCATGCTGCGGAGTAGCCAGGTCCAATCCTTCTTCGAAGACTGGTTCAGTACGGGCAGGGCTGAAGCTTTTCAGGTGGTGCCGTGCAGAAAAGCGTCGAACGGCCAAATCGAGGTCATGGTCTGTGGTCTGAACATGCTCGTCGAGACTGCCACCAAAGCCTGGTTGACTGCACCTCGGCTCACGATGGAAATCCATGTTAATGGCGGCTCTTATCTCTACGATAAAAAAGCGTTCGAGCCTTATCGCGAGAAGGTCCAGAGCACGCTGGAACGGTACTCACGTCTCTATTTCGATTCGTTGATGTCAGTCAAGCCTGCAATGCCATCGACCTGATGGTGACCCACTGCGGGCCCGATCGTACCAGCGTCAGGGGATCAAATAACCTTTGATGCCGGTGAAAATGATCTGGGCGGCGAGGGCACAAACGAACAGCCCCATCAGGCGGCTGACAATCTGTAGCCCCTGATCCCCTAAAATTCGCTCGATGCTGTTGGACAGGTAGAGGATTACGCCCACCGTCAGGCTGGCCAGCGCGATGCTCACGATGGCCGTGAGTTTGTCATCCCAATGGGGCTGGCTGATGCCCATCACCAGCAGTGCACCAATGGTGCCGGGGCCGACTGTGATGGGAATGGTCAGCGGCACGATGGCGATGTCCTGTTGCACATTGTCGGTCTGCACGCCGGACTTGCCCTGGGCCATGGCCAGGGCGGAGATGAACAGCACACTGCCGGCGCCGATTCTGAAGGCGTCGGCGGTGATGCCGAAGACCCCGAAAATCACCCGCCCGAACAGGTACAGCAAGACGCTGGAAACCAGGGTCGCCAAGGCTATCTTCCAGGCCAGGTGCCGACGTTCCTTGCGCGAATAACCGCGGCTCAGGGAAATGAAACAGGACAGGACGAAGAACGGGCTATAGAGCACCAGCATCTTCAGGTAAACGCTGAACAGCACGTGAAGCATGGTTTGAGCTCATGGCAGCAGACTGGGACAGCGCCAAGTCTATCAGCCCGTCACGCCCACCTGGCGGTCAGTTTTGCTCATAACGGTCTTCGCCGCGGGTGGCGCGGGTCGCGTCATCCCGGGCACGTTGCTCCACCCAGTATTCGACCAGCTCGCGTAACTGCGATAGCTCCACCGGCTTGGACATGTGGCCGTCCATGCCGGACTGGCGCGCGCGATCCTTGTGCTCCGCCAGAATGTGCGCGGTCAACGCCACCACAGGGGTGCGAATGCGCTGGTTGCCGGTTTCCCAGGCGCGGAACTGCTGTGTGGCCGAGAACCCGTCGAGGATCGGCATTTCGCAGTCCATCAGCACCAGGTCATAGCGCTGGGTCTTCATCGCCAGCAGCGCCTCTTCGCCATTGCTGGCGGTGTCCGGCTGCAGGTTGAGCTTGCCGAGCATGCCGCGAATGACCTTGGTGGAAATGCTGTTGTCTTCGGCGACCAGAATGCGGAAGTCGCTGGGCACGTCGAGGTCGCTGATCAGCCCGGGCACCGCAGAGAAGGGCGCATTGCCTTTGTTGCGCTGATTGAGCTCGTCCGCCAGCGTTGTCTTCAGCGTGTAACCGGCGACCGGTTTGGCGAGGATGCGTTTGACCCCGGCATTGCGCGCGATGACCTTGCTCGGCGCGTTGCTGATGCCCGTGAGCATGATCAACAGAATGTCATGGTTCAGGCTCGGGTCTTCCTTTATCTTGGCGGCCAGTTGCATGCCGGTCATGCCGGGCATGTTCTGGTCGAGCAAGACGATATCGAAGTAGTCGCGCAGGTGAGCTTTTGTACGCAGCAGCGCCAGCGCCTCTTTGCCCGAGGGCACGGCGCTGACATTCAGCCCCCACGCGCTGCACTGCTGGACCAGCACCTTGCGGCAGGTGTCGTTGTCGTCGACCACCAGAACCCGCGCGCCTTTGAGCGGGCTGTCCAGATCGGCGGGGGGCTGCTCCAGTCGTTCTGCATCAAGTGGCAGACTCAGCCACAGCGTGCTGCCCTGATTGGTGCCGCTCTGGATACCGAACTCGCCGTTCATCAACAGGATCAACTGCCGGGCGATGACCAGCCCCAGGTGGCCACCGACCTTGCTGGCAGCCAGGAAATTCTTGCTGTGCAGTTCGGCGTGCAGCAGCGCGTCGCGTTCCTTGGGCGTCAGCGGCGTGCCACTGTCCTGCACGGCGATGCGCAGTCGTGGCTTGCCACCGCGGGAGTCGAGGGCGACGACCAACAGGATCTCGCCCTCGTCGGTCTTCTTTAAGGCGTTCTCCAGCAGGCTGAGCAGCGTCTGCCGCAGGCGCGTCGGGTCACCGCTGATGACTCGCGGCACCTGGGGCTGAATGAAACTGATCAGCTCGACACTTTGCTGCTCGGCCTTGGCGCGGAAGATGCTCAGGCAGTCCTCGATCATCGCGTTGAGATCGAACTGCACGTCGTCCAGCTCGATCTGCCCGGACTCCAGCTTGGTGATGTCGAGGATTTCGTTGATCAGAGTGAGCAGTTCGTTGCCGGCGCTGTGAATGGTCTGCACGTAATCGCGCTGTTTGACCGACAACGGCGTGCCCAGCAGCAGCTCGGTCATCCCCAGAACGCCGTTCATGGGCGTGCGGATCTCGTGACTGATCTTCGCCAGAAACTCGGCCTTGGCGTTGATCTCTGCCGTGCTCGCCGCCAGTTCACGGCTGATGCTGAAGTTGTCTTCGGTGATGCTGCGATGACGCTCGCTGAGGGCGATGCTCATCAGCAGGCCGCACAGGCAAAACACCGCCAGCACCCCGATGATCAGCGTCTGCGCGGGAATGCTCGTTAGCCAGAGCATGGCCGGCAGCACCACGAGATTGCCGAGATTGAACGCGATCATGGCGATCACGAACGGCCGGGCAGGGGAGTAACCCTTCTGCAAGTGGTAGATCGACACCAGCGTGATACTGACCGTGGTCAGTGCCACCAGCAGGAACGTCATGATGTTCAGCGGCAGCGTTTCAACGAACAGCACCAGCAGCGCGCCAAAGCCGACCACCAGCAGCACGCCCATCAGCAGCCGATTGAGCATCTCGACCCCGCGCTGAATGAAGAAACAGTACGTGTACATCAGCCCCGTCGCGGCGGCGAGGAGCAGAGCGAGGTGAGCGCTCGGCGTCTGCGCCAGATGCCAGCGCGGCAGCCACGGCGCCTGAAGGTTGAGCAGCAACAGGGCGCTCAGCCCCAGAAACCCCTCGCAGGCTGCCAGCCACAAGCTGCTGACCGAGCGGGACTGGGCGAAGCGCGTTATGTTTTGCACGATCAGCATGGCCAGCGAGCCGAAGAACAGGCCGAGCAGCAGCGGTCGGCGCTCGTCGGCGGCGCTGGTGACTGCGGACTCCAGCGTGATGTTCGGGCGCAGTTCCTGCTCGGACTTGAGGCGCAAATACAAGTCGAGCGGCTTGTCGCTGTGGGGCACCGGCAGCAGGAAGTCCAGTGACGGCAGGGGTTGCGCTTCGCGCGGCACCCGGTTACCGGAGCGCGAATGATCGATCAGGCTGTCGCCGTCGAGCACGTACATGTCGACCGTTGCCAGGTCGGGCGCGAAGATCCGCACGAGTTGTTCATGGGTGGTCGGGGGCAGGCGGTAGTGCAGCCACAGTGCAGCGTCGCGGCTGGTCGCGCGCACCTTGTCGAGCTCCACCGGGCTGAATTGGGATTCGTAGTGGGGGGAGCGAATGTCGCTGAGGTTCAGGCTCGCCTGATCGTCGACAAGGGTTGACCAGCCTGCACTGACCTCGGCGGCGGCCGAGGATATACAGAGCAGGGTCAGCATTGTGACGGTCAAACGAGTGGCAATCCTGAGCCAGCGCACGGCGAAATCCCTTCGTGAATGAAGCCTGTTTAACTCTGGGGCACCGGATGACCGATCAGCGACTCAACGAAGAATCGCTGATCGGGCCGAGGCTCACGCCAGATCTTCGCCGCGTTCCCGGGCAATGGCGCGATAGCCAATGTCCTTGCGGTAGAAACAACCGTTCCAGTCAATCTTTGCAGCCAGTTCGTACGCTTGTTTTTGCGCAGCGCCTACGGTGTCGCCCAGGGCCGTCGCGCACAGCACGCGACCACCGGATGTCACGATGCGGCCATCCTGCAACGCGGTGCCAGCGTGGAACACTTTGCCCGGCAACGCGGCCGCAGCGTCCAGCCCGTGAATCTCGTCGCCCTTGGCGTAGTCGGCCGGATAACCGCCGGCGGCCAGCACGATCCCCAAACTCGGACGCGGGTCCCACTGAGCATCCACTGTATCCAGCGTTTGCGCCAGAGCGGCCTCGACCAGCGACACCAGGCTCGACTGAAGACGCAGCATGATCGGCTGGGTTTCCGGATCGCCAAAGCGGCAGTTGAACTCGATGACTTTCGGGTTGCCGGCCTTGTCGATCATCAGACCAGCATAGAGGAAACCGGTGTAAATGTTGCCCTCGGCGGCCATGCCCCTGACGGTCGGCCATATGACCTGATCCATCACGCGCTGGTGAACCTCGGCGGTGACCACCGGGGCGGGGGAATATGCGCCCATGCCGCCTGTGTTCGGGCCGCTGTCGCCGTCGCCGACGCGTTTGTGGTCCTGGCTGGTGGCCATGGGCAGCACGTTCTCGCCGTCGACCATGACGATGAAGCTGGCTTCTTCGCCATCGAGGAATTCCTCGATCACCACGCGCGAACCTGCGTCGCCGAAGGCATTGCCGGCCAGCATGTCACGTACGGCGTCTTCTGCTTCCGCGAGGGTCATCGCGACGATCACGCCTTTGCCCGCTGCCAGGCCGTCGGCCTTGATGACGATCGGTGCGCCTTTCTCTTGCAGGTACGCCAGCGCCGGTTCGATTTCGGTGAAGTTCTGGTAGTCGGCAGAGGGAATATTGTGGCGCGCCAGGAAATCCTTGGTGAATGCCTTGGAGCCTTCCAGCTGCGCGGCGGCCTTGATCGGGCCGAAGCACTTCAGGCCACGGGCGCGGAACAGATCGACGACACCGGCCACCAGCGGTACTTCCGGACCGACGATGGTCAGCGCGACGTTCTTCTCGGCGAAGTCCGCCAATTGCTCCAGCGCCAGCACGTCGATCGCGACGTTTTCACACTTGGCTTCAATGGCAGTGCCGGCATTGCCGGGGGCGACGAAGACTTTCTCGACACGAGCGTCCTGCGCGACCTTCCAGGCCAGAGCGTGTTCACGGCCACCGCTGCCAATGATCAAAATATTCATTTCCAAAACCTCTATATCGACAACGCGTAAAAATCCGGATGCAAACAGTGTGGGGCGTCGAACGCAGACTGTGGGACCGGCTTCAGCCGGGAAGAGGGCAATACATCCGACACATCTGTCGGGTCAGTCATGCAGCCTTCCCGGCTAAAGCCGGTCCCACAAAAGCCAATCGCGCGAACCGGTCCTGATGTATCAGTGACGGAAATGGCGCATGCCGGTGAATACCATCGCGATACCCGCTTCGTCCGCTGCCGCAATCACTTCGGCATCACGCATTGAGCCGCCTGGCTGGATCACCGCCGTGATGCCGACCTTGGCGGCGTTGTCGATGCCGTCGCGGAACGGGAAAAACGCATCGGAAGCCATGACAGCGCCCTGCACCTGCAAACCGGCGTGTTCGGCCTTGATCGCAGCAATGCGCGCGGAGTTCACGCGGCTCATCTGGCCTGCGCCGACGCCGATGGTCTGGCGATTCTTGGCGTAGACGATGGCGTTGGACTTCACGTACTTGGCGACTTTCCAGGCGAAGATCAGGTCGTGGATCTCCTGCTCGGTCGGCGCGCGCTGGGTGACCACCTTCAGGTCGTCTGCGCCGATCATGCCGATGTCGCGGCTCTGCACCAGCAAGCCACCATTGACCCGCTTGTAATCCCAGGCCGGCGCGCGTTCTGCGTCCCACTGGCCGCTGGTCAACAGACGCACGTTGGCTTTACTGGCAATGATGGCCTGAGCTTCGGCGCTGACGCTCGGGGCGATGATCACTTCGACGAACTGACGCTCGACGATGGCCTTGGCCGTCTCGGCATCCAGCTCACGGTTGAAGGCGATGATGCCGCCGAACGCCGATTCGCTGTCCGTGGCATAGGCCAGCTCGTAGGCCTGACGAATGCCGCCTTCGGCATCCGGGCTCACCGCAACGCCACACGGGTTGGCGTGTTTGACGATCACGCAGGCAGGCTTTACGAAGCTCTTCACGCACTCAAGCGCCGCGTCGGTATCGGCGACGTTGTTGTAGGAAAGCTCTTTGCCTTGCAGTTGAGTCGCGGTGGCGATGCCGACTTCGGCAGGCCTGGCTTCCACATAGAACGCCGCGCTCTGGTGCGGGTTCTCTCCGTAGCGCATTTCCTGCGCCTTGATGAACTGGCTGTTGAAGGTGCGCGGGAATTCGCTGCGGCCTTCGGTGCTCAGGGTTTCAGCGGACTGGTCAACGCTGCCCAGGTAGTTGGCGATCATGCCGTCGTAGGCGGCGGTGTGCTCGAACGCCTTGAGCATCAGGTCGAAGCGCTGCGCGTAGGTCAGGCCGCCGGCCTTGAGGCTTTCCAGCACGTTCGTGTAATCGCTGGCGTTGACGACGATGGCGACGTCTTTGTGGTTTTTAGCGGCGGAGCGAACCATGGTCGGGCCGCCGATATCGATGTTTTCGATGGCCGTCGGCAGGTCGCAGCCCGGCTTGGAAACCGTCGCTTCGAACGGATAGAGATTCACGGCGACCAAGTCGATCGGCTTGATACCGTGTTCGCTCATGATGGCGTCGTCGATGCCGCGACGGCCCAGGATGCCGCCGTGGATTTTGGGGTGCAGTGTCTTGACCCGGCCATCCATCATTTCAGCGAAGCCGGTGTAGTCAGCGACTTCTACCGCTGCAACGCCGTTGTCCTTGAGCAGCTTGAACGTACCGCCAGTGGAGAGGATCTCGACACCGAGGGCTTGGAGTTCACGCGCGAATTCAAGGATACCGGTCTTGTCGGATACGCTGATCAAGGCGCGGCGGATCGGCAGGCGGGTCGTCTGGTCGGTCATCTCAACTTCCATCAAAAGCAAAAGAATTTTGCAAAAAAAACGACCGCATTGAAGTGAGGTCGCTTGTTTTTCGGATGCTTACAGCAGGTCGTACTGCTTGAGTTTCTTGCGCAGGGTGCCGCGATTCAGCCCCAGCAGTTCGGAGGCCTTGGTCTGATTGCCCTTGACGTAATTCATCACGCACTCGAGCAACGGCGCCTCGACTTCCGAGAGCACCAGGTTGTAGACATCAGTGACGGCCGCACCTTCCAGATGAGCGAAGTAGTTGTGCAACGCCTTCTCGACGCTTCCGCGCAGGGTCTGACCCTCTTCGCTCGGCGTATTGAGGTGTTGTTTCAAATTGACGTTGTCGCTCACGGGTGTTGTTCCACTCACTAAAGTCTCAGTCATCATCGTCATGCGGCCACCTCTTCTTCGTTCCCTGCTGGGCGGGATTTATCGCGCTGGGAGAAGAACTCCCGAACGTTGGCGCACTGTGCTTCTGTATCGTCCAAACGGTTGAAAAGGGCGCGAAACTCCCTGGCGCCCGGCAACGTTGCGAGGTACCAGCCGACGTGTTTGCGGGCGATTCGCACGCCCATCACGTCACCATAGAACGTGTGAAGCGCAGCCAGATGCTCTAGCAGAATGCGTTCCACTTCACCGACGGGCAGGCCCGGAAGTTTTTCCCCGGTCTGCAGGTAGTGTTCTATCTCGCGAAAAATCCATGGGCGCCCCTGGGCCGCCCGGCCAATCAATAGCCCGTCGGCGCCGGTAGCGTCCAGGACGTAGCGGGCCTTTTCCGGTGAATCGATGTCGCCGTTGGCAAACACCGGGATGGACACCGCCTGCTTGATGGCGGCGATGGTGTCGTACTCGGCTTCACCGGTGTAGAGATCGGCACGGGTTCGCCCGTGCACCGCCAACGCCTGAATGCCGGCTTGCTCGGCGATTTTGGCGATGGTCAGACCGTTCTTGTTCGCCCGGTCCCAACCGGTGCGAATCTTCAGCGTGACCGGTACCTCGACTGCCGCGACTACCGCGTGCAGGATTTCGGTCACTAACTGTTCATCTTTCAACAGCGCGGAGCCGGCGGCCTTGTTGCAGACCTTTTTCGCCGGGCAGCCCATGTTGATGTCGATGATCTGCGCGCCGAGTTCGACGTTGGCGCGTGCTGCGTCCGCAAGCATCTGCGGGTCCCCGCCAGCGATCTGTACCGAGCGTGGCTCGGGATCGCCTTCGTGAATCATGCGCAACCGCGACTTGCGGCTGTTCCAGAGGCTCATGTCGCTGGTGACCATTTCCGAGACCACCAGACCTGCGCCGAGCTGGCGACAGAGTTGTCGGAAGGGCTGGTCGGTGACACCCGCCATCGGGGCGAGAATCAAGCCGTTTTGCAATGTGTAAGGGCCGATGCGTACCGCCGACATAGGGTGACCTGTTGTGGGGCCGAATCACGAGGTCTGGTCCGAAAAGTGCTTCAGCGCCAATTCAGACGGGACCCAGAGTATGAAAAAGGGTGGGCATGATACCCGCTCTCGATGACTGGATAAAGGCTGAATTGGATAAAATCTGAACAGCTCCGTTCTTATCGCAAACGGTTAGGTTTAGGCCAGGATTGTCATAAAAGTGTCGTCGGATTTCGGGCATCCCGTCCCGTGCAAGGTGCTGCATTTCGGTGCGGAAAAACCGCTGCGCGCGACGTTTTACTCCGGCGAACGAAAGCTCAGGCTGTAGTTCGCCGCCTTTGGGCCCGGGTCGAGAATGTCCAGTGCGATATGGATCGGCGTCTGTGGCGGCATTTCGTCCTTGCCCGCCAGCTCGCCGCTCAGGTACTCGCCCGGTTTGAATCGACGGCTGGCGATCAGTTGACCCGTCGCATCGGCAAAGCGTAGTTCGAGCAGCGGGAACGGCTGGGAAAAGGACGCACGGTTATAGATGATCGCGTCGACCACCAGTGCGCCTTGAAATTCGGGGTGGCTGCGCACGACAAGGTTGCTGCTCTTGAGCAGTTTGATATCGACCTTGGACGGGACTTTGCAGCCGAGTGTCGGGCACAGCTCCATAAAAACGGGGCGGTACTGATCCTGTCGCGCCAGCTCCTCGAAGTGGTAGGCAATGTACTGGCCGGCCAGTGCGCCCAGCGCAATCAGGATCAACAGCATCCACAGCAGACGCCGCCCCCAGCGCGGTTTGGGCTTCTGCCAGGATAACTGCAGCGGGTCATCCGTCAGGTCGACCAGCGCCCTGTCCCGCAGGCCCGGTTCGTTGCGGCCGCCACGCTTGCCGTCGGCAGACGCGCGCGGAGGCTCATCGTCGTCCTCATCCTGACGTGCGCTGAGGCGATCCTGATCGTTGTGGGTATCCAGGGCAGAGAAACGTTCCGACGACGGCTGATCGTCAGCTTCGGCTTGAGGCTTGAGCGAGTGGGGGCGAGCGGGTTCGTCGTCCAGATCGTCCGGGGTCAGCGAGAATGAAGGCTCGGTACGATGGCGGTCGCGCTGGTTGATCGGTTCTTCCAGCGGGCCTTCGTCTATCGAGTGGTCGGTGTGCTCTTCGCGTTCCTCGACGACTTCGGCACGCAGTTCGGGCAACCGGTCGACATCGTCGTGACTCATGCCGTGGGCCCACGACTCCTGCGCGACGTCAGGCTCGTCGCGTCGGGCGCTGAAGGACTCGACTTCGTCGTGATCGCGCGCTTTGCTGACCCGCCCGAAGGACTCGGGCAGCTGAATCTCGCGCTGTTCGAGACGGGCCAATTCCACGTCGAGGTCGTCCAGGTCCAGGCTGTCCAGGTCGACATCACGCTCTTCACGCTTGACCGGCAGTGGCGCTGGCTGGGTGACGACGAGGGACTGCGGCGCGAGGATTTCCGGCTTTTTCTCAACGTTTTCGGCGTTTGGCGCGGAGGGCGACGGCGTTTCCGGCGTTGTCCCGCCGCGTTGTTCCAACAGCTGTTTCGCGGCGTTGAACACCTGCAGGCATGAGCCACAGCGCACCATGCCTCGGGCCACGCTCAACTGAGCGTGACTGACGCGGAAACTGGTCTGGCAATGCGGGCACTGTGTGACGAAGCTGTCGGTCATGCGGGTATCCGGGGTTAAAGAGCGCCTGGTGGTTGGATCTTAGGGCAACTGGCTGTCAGCGGCGACGACCGGTGATCCGTACCCAGCCCTCGCGGTTGGCGATCGGGTCCAGCTCGAAGGTATCAGCGTAAGCGGCAGCGACTTCATCGCCTTGCTCGGCAAGGATGCCGGACAGCGCCAGACGGCCACCTTGTTTGACCAGGCTCGCCAACTGCGTCGCCAGAGAAACCAGCGGGCCCGCGAGGATGTTGGCCACGAGCACGTCGGCCGGCACCTGGGGCAGGTCTTCAGGCAAGTACAACGGGAATTTCTCGGCCGGGACGTTGTTGCGGCCGGCGTTGTCGCGCGAGGCTTCAAGGGCCTGGACGTCGATATCGGTGCCGACGGCTTGTTCAGCGCCCAGCAGCAGTGCGGCGATGGCGAGAATGCCGGAGCCGCAGCCGAAATCCAGCACGTTGCAGCCGGCGAGGTCCTGGCCGTCGAGCCACTCGAGGCACAACGCAGTGGTCGGATGGGTACCCGTGCCGAATGCGAGGCCAGGGTCGAGCAACAGATTGACCGCTTCCGGCTCCGGCGCGGCGTGCCAGCTCGGCACGATCCACAGCCGCTGGCCGAAGCGCATCGGGTTGAAGTTGTCCATCCAGCTGCGTTCCCAGTCCTGATCTTCGATCACTTCGTGGGTGTGTTCCGGCAGCTCGGCGTCGGTGAGCAATCTCAGGTGAGCGAGTACGTGATCGGCATCGGTGTCGGCTTCGAACAGCGCCAGCAGGTGCGTGTGCGACCACAGCGGCGTGGTGTTCAGCTCTGGCTCGAAGATCGGCTGGTCTTCAGCGTCCATGAACGTCACCGATACGGCGCCGACTTCAAGCAGGGCGTCTTCGTAGGTTTCGGCTTGTTCTGGGCTAATGGCGAGACGGACTTGCAGCCAAGGCATGGCGGGTGACCTTCGAGTTGGAAAATTGAACGGCGGCCGACGGCCACGAAAGACCGGCAAGTTTACGGGGTTCGCGGGGAAACAACAAAGTGGGTGTGGCGATCTGTGGCGTGCGTGTGATTCTGGCGGGGGAAGGTGAATAGGTAGGACCGGCTTTAGCCGGGAAGGCGTCAGTGTTCACACCGCAAAGGTGATGGCGATCGCAGCGGCCTCTTCCCGGCTGAAGCCGGTCCTACAAATGAGACGGCTCAAACCCAGGTGGCAGGGTCCAGAAACAACAAAGCCGCTCGAAAGCGGCTTTGTTGGTCTGTAGCACTTACTGGCAGATCAATGCTTGTCAGCCGCCAGCTTGTGTTCCAGGTAGTGGATGTTGACGCCGCCTTCGCAGAAGCCTTCATCGCGGGTCAGATCACGGTGCAGCGGGATGTTGGTCTTGATCCCGTCGACCACGATTTCGTCCAGGGCGTTACGCATGCGCGCCATGGCTTCGTCGCGGGTTGCGCCCCAGGTGATCAGCTTGCCGATCAACGAGTCGTAGTTGGACGGAACCTTGTAGCCGCTGTAGAGGTGCGAATCCACACGCACGCCATTACCGCCTGGCGCATGGAAATGCTTGACCAGGCCCGGGCTCGGGACAAAGGTCTTCGGATCTTCAGCGTTGATCCGGCATTCCAGCGCATGCCCGGTGATGACCACGTCATCCTGGGTATACGACAGTTTGTTGCCGGCGGCGATGCTGAGCATCTCCTTGACGATGTCGATACCGGTGACCATCTCCGAAACCGGGTGCTCCACCTGAACACGGGTGTTCATTTCGATGAAGTAGAAGCGGCCGTTCTCGTACAGGAACTCGAACGTGCCGGCGCCACGGTAGCCGATGTCGATGCACGCTTTGACACAGGCCGCGAACACATCTTTGCGGGCCTGTTCGTCGATGAACGGCGCCGGCGCTTCTTCCAGGACCTTCTGGTGACGGCGCTGCAAGGAGCAATCGCGATCGCCCAGATGAATCGCCTGGCCCTGACCGTCGGAAATCACCTGCACTTCCACGTGACGCGGATTGGTCAGGTATTTTTCCAGGTAGACCATCGGGTTGCTGAACCACGCAGCCGCTTCAGCACGGGTCTGCTTGGCCGCTTCGATCAGGTCTTCTTCTTTGTGCACCACGCGCATGCCGCGACCGCCGCCGCCGCCAGCGGCCTTGATGATCACCGGATAGCCGACTTCACGGCCAATGCGCAACGCAGTTTCTTCGTCTTCTGGCAACGGGCCGTCGGAACCGGGAACGGTCGGCACGTTGGCAAGCTTCATGGCGTCCTTGGCGGAAACCTTGTCGCCCATCAGGCGAATGGTTTCGGCTTTCGGGCCGATGAAGGCGAAGCCGGATTTCTCTACCTGCTCGGCAAAGTCTGCGTTTTCCGCGAGGAAACCGTAGCCCGGGTGAATCGCCGTGGCGCCAGTCAGCTCTGCAGCCGAAATAATGGCCGGAATGTTCAGGTACGACAGGTTGGCTGGCGCCGGGCCAATACAGACGGTTTCGTCTGCCAGGCCAAGGTGCATCAGCTCACGGTCTGCCGTGGAATGGACCGCGACGGTCTTGATGCCCAGTTCTTTACAGGCACGCAAGATGCGCAAGGCGATTTCGCCGCGGTTGGCGATCAGGACTTTTTCCAACATCGCAGGCTCTCCCCGGTTCAAACGATGGTGAACAGCGGCTGGTCATACTCAACCGGCTGACCGTTTTCTACCAGGATGGATTCGATCGTGCCGCTGACTTCAGCTTCGATGTGGTTCATCATTTTCATCGCTTCAACGATGCAGATGGTGTCGCCTTTCTTGACGGTCTTGCCGACTTCAACGAACGCTGGCGAGCCAGGCGCCGGAGTACGGTAGAACGTACCGACCATTGGCGATTTGATGACGCTGCCGTTGTACTTCGGAGCAGAAGGCGCTTCAGCGGCGGCGGCCACTGGCGCTGCAACCGGGGCAGGTGCCGGAGCGGCAACCGGGGCAGGCGCGTAGTACTGCTGTGCTGGAGTCTTGCTGTGACGGCTGATCCGTACGGATTCTTCGCCTTCACGGATTTCCAGTTCGTCGATGCCGGACTCTTCCAGCAATTCGATCAGTTTCTTGACTTTACGGATATCCATTAATCATCAACTCCCAAGGGACGGTCAGGGGGATTTGGTAGCCGGTTCCGGCGGTCTGGCTCAGTACGGGACTGTGCCGTTCACGCCTTCGAACTATTGGCCAATTGTTCCAGGGCGGCCTCCAGGGCCAGTCGGTAACCGCTGGCGCCAAGGCCGCAGATCACGCCTACAGCAACATCTGAAAAGTAGGAGTGATGGCGGAAAGGTTCGCGCTTGTGCACGTTTGAAAGGTGCACTTCGATGAATGGGATGCTCACTCCCAGCAACGCGTCACGTATCGCAACGCTTGTGTGCGTAAAAGCAGCCGGATTGATCAGGATGAAGTCCACGCCTTCATCGCGTGCAGCGTGGATGCGGTCGATCAATTCGTATTCAGCGTTGCTCTGCAGGTACATCAGATGGTGACCGGCTTCGCGCGCACGCTGTTCCAGGTCCTGGTTGATATCGGCCAACGTGATCGAGCCATAGATCCCCGGTTCACGGGTCCCCAGCAGGTTCAGGTTAGGTCCGTGAAGAACCAGAAAAGTCGCCATCGAGTGTTCCTTGTTGTTCGCGTTTTCGACGCTCACGCACAGAGTGAGCCGCTGATGGGCAGCGACTATGCCGGAAAGTACGATGGACTGTCCAGTTACCCACAATATTCAGCACGATGCCCGATGTTCGCGCGAAGTTTGTGACCATGGCGCTAAATTTGGTCATTTGCTCTAGAAAGCCGCTCTGCGAACGCCTGGACGTCGATTTCGCCGACGACGCGCACATTTTCCAGCTCGTTGCCGTTTTTTCCAAAAAACAGCAGCGCGGGAGGGCCAAACAGTTTGTAGCGATCCAGCAACGCGCGTTGCTCGGCGTTGCTGTCAGTCATGTCGAAACGGATCAGCCTGAAAGCGCCCAACTGGCTGACGATTTTCGGATCCGGCAGAACCTCATGCTCGATGACCTTGCAGCTGATGCACCAGTCGGCGTACCAGTCGACCAGCACCGCTTGGCCCGCGCTTTTCGACTCCTCAAGGATTCGGTCCAGTTCGCTGGCCTGGGTCACGGTCTGCCAGCGGCTTTCCGAGGTCGGTTGAGCACGGCCCGAAATGATCTGGGATTGACCCAGAGGACGCAGCGGGTCGGTCTGACCGCTTAACGCGCCGTACCAGCAGGCAAGGGCATAAACCAGCAAGAACAGGCCAAGCAATTGAGCGAGGCGGCCCCGCGTGGTCTTTTGCCCAAACTCAAGCACCCCCAGGAAAAGCGCAACGCCGGCCCATAGCAGCCCGATCAACAGCAACGTGGCCTGCCCCGGAATCACCCGGCTGAGCAAACCGATGGCGAGGGCCAGCAACAGCACGCCGATGGCGTTCTTTACAGCGACCAGCCACGGCCCGCTTTTAGGCAGCCACGCCGCGCCGCCCGTTGCCACCAGCACCAGCGGGGTGCCCATGCCCAGGCCCAGAACGAACAGTTTCAAGGCCCCGCCCAGCGCATCGCCGCTCGCGCTTATATAAAGCAGTGCGCCGGCCAATGGTGCAGAGACACAAGGCGAGACCAGCAGGCTTGATACCACGCCCAGAACTGCCGCTCCCCACAGAGACCCGCCCTGCGTATTGCCGGCGATGCGGTCCAGTCGGTCATTGAGCGCGCGGGGCAGGCGAAGCTCGAACGCGCCGAACATGGCGACGGCAAACAGCGCAAAGAACCCGGCGAACGGCACGAGCACCCACGCCGATTGCAGACGCGCCTGCAGATTCAGGCTGGCGCCAAACATGCCCATCACTGCGCCAAGGATGGCAAAGCAGATTGCCATCGGCAGCACGTAGGCCAAGGACAAAGAGAAGCCGCGCAGCCCGCCGATCTGCCCGCGCAGGACCACGCCAGAGAGGATCGGCAGCATCGGCAACACGCACGGCGTAAAGGTCAGCCCGACGCCAGCGAGGAAAAACAGCGCCAGTTGTTTCCAGCTGAACTCGACGTTGGCGACCTCGCCAGCGAGTGGGGTATCGGACGCTGCAGGGCTCGCGCCGCCAATGCTCAGACGCTCGGTTTCCGGCGGATAGCAGAGCCCTTTGTCCGCGCAGCCCTGATAGGTGACGACAAGTGTAAAAGGGCGGGTGTCGCCGGCTTTGCGCGGCAGGTTGACATCGAGAATGCCGTGATACACCTCGACGTCGCCGAAGTACTCATCGGGTTTCTTTTCGCCGTCCGGGAGTTGCGCAGCGCCGAGGCCGATGTCGGCGGGCTCGGTGCGGAACTGAAAGCGATGGCGATACAGATAGTAGCCTTCGGTGGCGACAAACTGCAGCTTGATGGACTCAGGGGTGGTGTCGCTCAGGTTCAGCTGGAACGCCTGACGAACCGGCAGGAAGTCTTTGCTGTTGTCGACTGCTGCGCCGCCCAGTGTGGGGCTCGATCTGTTCTCCAGAAAGCTCGCGCCGACGGCGGGCAGGGCACAGATCAGCAGTAACAGACAAAGCAGGCGGCGCATGGCGGTCTCGCATCACAGAAGTCCGCGCATGATAGCGGAGTGGCTGCGGGCGTGCAGGGAGGGCTGTAGTTCTTCGGTCAGAGCTTCGGTCTGAAAATGATGTAGGACGCAGCCAGTCAAACGATGTCCGGCTGAGTGTGTTTGCTCAGAGACGACACGGCTACCTGTACCTCTAGCCCATGCACCTGATTGCGGCCTGCTTTTTTTGCGCGGTACAGCGCTTCGTCTGCTTGCGAGGCCATCATCAGCACGTCGTCGTTCTCGGAAATTTCCACCACCCCTGCGCTGAAAGTGCAGAACAGGTCCACTGGCTGCGCGGGGTAGTGGATTTCGGCGAAGCGCTGGCGGATTTCGTCGAGCACGCGGTGGGCGGCTGACAGATCAGTGTCCGGCATGACCACGGCGAATTCCTCACCGCCATAGCGACCGATGTAGTCGGTCTTGCGCAGGCGTTGTTTGAGGAACAGCGCCAGGCTCTTGATCACCCGGTCGCCCATGGGATGGCCGTGGCTGTCGTTGACCTTCTTGAAGTGGTCGATGTCCAGCATGGCGAAGCTCAGCGGCTTGTTCTCACGCCGCGAGCGGAAGCTGCAATCTTCGAGCAATTGCAGGATGTGCGTGTGGTTGTACAAGCCGGTCAGGCTATCGCGGACCATGCGCGCCTTGAGGTTGCGAGCCCGTGCCGCGCGATTGCGCACGGTGGTGATCAGATGGCGAGGCTTGATGGGTTTGGTGAGGAAATCGTCGCCGCCTTCGCTCATCGCATCCAGCTGCTTATCCAGATCGTCTTCAGCCGAGAGGTAGATGATCGGTACGCTGACGTAGCGGTCATTGTGGCGGATCACCTTGGCCAACTCGGTGCCGGTGCAGCCGGGCATATACATGTCGAGGATGATCAGGTCAGGCTGAAAGTCGGCCAGTTCAGGCATGGTCTTGATTGGGTCGAGCAGGGTCCTGGTGACGATTCCGGCACCGTTTAGCAAGCGCTCGGTGTGCGTCGCCTGGGCGCGCGAATCGTCGATGATCAGGACCTTGTAAGGTTCGTACTGCGCGACCCGGGTCAGGATTTCAATTTTCTCCAGCAGACTTGAGGCTTCAAGCGTGCCGGTCAGAAATTCTTCGCCTCCGGCGCGCACGGCGGCGAGGCGCGTGAGCGTGTCTGTCTCGTGATGGCTAAAAAACAGCAGCGGCAGTTTTTGCTCGAGTCCTTCCTGCATCTGAGTGGCGAGCTTCAGGCCCTGGCCCGCTCCACCGAAGTCGACGTCCATGACAACGGCGGCGGGCAAGCGCTCGGCCATGGTCATGTGGAACGTGTCGACGCTGCCCAGCGACCGCGCGCTCAGGCCGAAGAATTCCAGTTGCTTGGCCAGACGCTCGCCGCGTTCATGATCCTCCAGCACGATGTAAATCGGCTTGCGCAGGGGCGGCAGGGCGGTTTGCTCAAGACGGTCGCCATGCCTGAGGCCGGTTCGGGACAGGCGTTGCATCAGGCGATTGAGGTCGGTGATCAGGGCGCTGCTCAAGCGGCCGCGGTTGGCTTCGACGTCAAGCAACGCCAGGCTGATCGCGTTGGCCAGTTGCGCGTGCTCGGCCTGCTCGAAACGTTCAGCGAATCGCAGTAGCCGCTTGTTGGCCTCGGTGAGTTCAGCCATGTCCGTTGCCGACCATTCACTTTGCTGCAGGCGTTGCCACACCTCAAGAATCTGACGAGCCTGATGGATAACGCG
This sequence comes from Pseudomonas petrae, assembly GCF_021728295.1. Taxonomy (GTDB): domain Bacteria; phylum Pseudomonadota; class Gammaproteobacteria; order Pseudomonadales; family Pseudomonadaceae; genus Aquipseudomonas; species Aquipseudomonas petrae. The sequence goes on along the minus strand of NZ_JAKJXE010000007.1, from coordinate 249,171 downwards.
CTGGGCAAAGTGGTGTTTGAGCCGGTCGCGGCTCGGATCTTCTACTTCGGTCATGTTCTGACTTCTTTATAGGGGAAACCCCGATATAAATGCTGGCGCTATGCTAGCACTACTTTTCCCTAGTCAGGATGCCGCAAGTCATTTTCTCGTTATTTTTGACGGTTTTATCCGTCAAATTTCCATCTTTTGACTCATTTTGAGTGTTCGAACCAGTTGGTTCGATTCAGACGGGAAGCCTGGCCGGGTCGTGGGGAGTAAGAGAATGGATGAGGTGCCTTGAGGCGAAACCCTGGCGGCGCGCGAACTTGCCCCTTCCCGGGTAGAGCCGGTCCTACTGAATCACAAGGCCTATCCTTTCCCGGCTAAAGCGGTCCTACTGCCACCGCGCATCCCTGGCAGGACCAGTTTTAGCCGGGAAGGGGCCGGAAGGGGCAACGCAGCTAGCAGAATCCGCACGACTCAGTTGCTAAAGAATTGCACCTGCCACCACATTCCTGCCAAACGCACCTTGCTGTAAGGTTGCGGTCAGAAGCACTGAATTCCGTGATTGAAAGGACAAGGCCATGCTGGATTGGAAGAAGCGCTCGGGCAGCGCGGGAACTGAACGCGTTGACGAAAAGCCGATGGGCAAGGCGCCTCGCGGTTATTGGGGCGGCCTGTTGTTCAGTCGCGCCGTCGGCGCCGTGGTGGGCATTTATCTGGTGGTCACCGTCGTGCTCGGCATCTGGTGGAGCAGCGAACCGCCACTGTTTCCGGTCCAGCAGCAAGCCCAGGCTGCCGCGCAAAGCGAAGGCAAGCAGATGGTGCTGGGCTACACCACCGTCGAAACCCTCAAGACCGTCGCCTCCACTCTGCTGGATAAACCGGGCGGTTACATTTCCAACGACCGCTCGCCGCCCGGTCTGTGGATGGACAACATGCCGAGTTGGGAATACGGCGTGCTGGTCCAGGTGCGCGACCTGAGCCGTGCGCTGCGTAAAGACTTCGCCCGCTCGCAGTCGCAGTCCGCCGAAGATGGCGACCTGGCACGCGCCGAGCCGCTGTTCAATTTCGACAACAAGAGCTGGGTGCTGCCTTCGAGCGAGTCTCAATACCGCGACGGCATCGCTGCTTTGAGCCGCTATCAGGCGCGCCTGTCTGACCCCAATCAAAAGGGCGCGCTGTTCTACACTCGCGCTGACAACCTGAATAACTGGCTGGGCGACGTGGGCACGCGACTGGGTTCTCTGTCCCAGCGGCTTTCCGCCAGCGTGGGTCGGGTCAAGCTGAACAGCACCCTGAAAACCGAGGCGCAATCCACGGTCACGGTCAAGCCGGGCGAAGTCCCTCAGGTTGACGAAGAAATCGTTGAAACCCCATGGATGCAGATTGATAACGTCTTCTATGAAGCCCGCGGTCAGGCCTGGGCGCTCTCGCACCTGCTGCGCGCGATCGAAGTCGATTTCGCCGATGTTCTGGCGAAGAAGAACGCAACCGTCAGCGTGCGTCAGATCATTCGTGAACTGGAAGCCTCGCAAGAGCCGATCTGGAGCCCGATGATCCTCAACGGCAGCCCGTTCGGCATTTTCGCCAACCACTCGCTGGTCATGGCCAACTACCTGTCGCGTGCCAACGCGGCGGTGATTGACCTGCGTCAGCTGCTGTCGCAAGGCTGATCGATGAGTGTTTCCGATCAAGAGGCCGCCCACCGTGCGGCCTCCGACGCCGAGCTGATTGCCTGGGTCGATCGTCACGATCAATTGCTCGGCGCGCTGCCTCGGGCAGAGCTGCGTGAGCGCGGTCTCATCGGACGTGGCACCTATATCCTCTTGTTCAACTCAGCGGGCGAGTTGTGTGTGCATCGACGCACGCTGAGCAAAGCAATTTATCCCGGCCATTGGGATGTGGCGGCGGGCGGTATGGTGCAGGCCGATGAAAGCTATGAGCTCTCGGCGGCGCGTGAACTGGCGGAAGAGCTGGGCGTCTCCGGCGTACAGCTTGCGGCTCACGAGCGGTTCTTCTTCGATCAGCCGGACAACCGGCTGTGGTGCGCGGTGTTCTCGGCGGTCTGGGACGGGCCACTGGAACTGCAGCCGGAAGAAGTGCTGGAAGCGCGCTTTCTCGGCATCGACCAAGTGCTGCGCGAAACCACTGAAAAGTCTTATTGCCCGGACTCGTTGGCCGCCTTGAAGCGCTATTTGGAAGGCGTCGCAAATGTCCCGTAAATTGGCGCATATTTGCACTTAGCATCGGCGCCTTTTGCCGTTACACTGCGCGACTTTTCAAGCCGGACCGCCCTTGCGATCCGGTAGCGCCGCCCCTGCCTGAGTGGGGCTTCGCGGTCGGTTCCTGCCGGCCAGACTTCGCTCCTCAACAAGAGGATTGCCGGTGGCCAAAAAAGCCGCATCCTTCGCCGCCCTGGGTGGCCTGGTATTTTCAACCGATGCCGGTCGGCATTGTCCCGACTGCCGTCAGCCTGTCGACGCCTGCACCTGCAAAAGCACGCTCATCCCGGAAGGTGATGGCATCGCCCGCGTGCGCCGTGAAAGCAAAGGCCGCGGCGGGAAGACCGTCACGACCGTCACCGGCGTTCCGCTGGCCGAGGACGCGCTCAAGGACCTGACAAAGACGCTCAAGCAACGTTGCGGAACCGGCGGCGCGCTGAAAGATGGCGTGATCGAGATCCAGGGCGATCACGTCGAAACGCTACTGGCCGAGCTGGTCAAGCAGGGTTTCAAGGCGAAGAAGTCGGGCGGTTGAGCCGTCCGTTTCAAGCCCTTTGATTTTTGTCGTCGGTCTGGCCGCAGTCACCCATGCAAACTCTGCTGCGCAATGCGGGTCTATTGCCCCGTAGCGAGCAGGCGCCAAACCGTCATTTCCACGCTCTACACTGCGCCCAGCCGGTCAGGCCGGGGCTTTATGACTTCTCTATAGGGGACTTTGATGTCCGTACGACGCACACGCAAAGACGATGGCAGCCAATGGACCGTGGCAGACAGCCGCAGTGTCTACGGGATCCGTCATTGGGGGGCCGGTTATTTCGCAATCAATGAAGCCGGCCGCGTTGAAGTTCGCCCCAACGGGCCGACCAGCTCGCCCATCGATCTTTACGAGCAGGTGGACCAGCTGCGCAAGAGCGGCTTGTCCCTGCCATTGCTGGTGCGCTTCCCTGACATTCTGCAGGACCGCGTGCGTCAGTTGACCGGTGCGTTCGACGAGAACATCGCCCGCCTGGAATACCAGAGCAAATACACCGCGCTGTACCCGATCAAGGTCAACCAGCAGGAAGCGGTGGTGGAAAACATCATCGCTACGCAAAACGTGTCCATCGGTCTCGAAGCGGGTTCCAAGCCTGAACTGATGGCCGTGCTGGCGCTGGCGCCGAAGGGCGGCACCATCGTCTGCAACGGCTACAAGGATCGCGAGTTCATTCGTCTGGCCTTGATGGGTCAGAAGCTGGGCCACAACGTATTTATCGTCATCGAGAAAGAGTCCGAAGTCGAACTGGTCATCGAAGAAGCCGCCGAGCTGAAGGTCGCGCCGCAAGTGGGTCTGCGTGTGCGCCTGTCGTCCCTGGCTTCCAGCAAGTGGGCCGACACGGGTGGCGAGAAGTCCAAGTTTGGGCTGTCCGCCGCGCAATTGCTGTCGGTCGTCGAACGCTTCACCAAGGCAGGGCTCGATCAGGGCATTCGTCTGCTGCACTTCCATATGGGTTCGCAGATCGCCAACCTGGCTGACTACCAGCATGGTTTCAAGGAAGCAATTCGTTACTACGGCGAGCTGCGCAACCTCGGCCTGCCGGTGGACCACATCGACGTGGGCGGTGGCCTGGGTGTCGACTACGACGGTACGCATTCGCGCAACGCCAGTTCGATCAACTACGACATGGACGATTACGCCGGTGTCGTGGTCGGGATGCTCAAGGAGTTCTGCGATGCGCAGGGCCTGCCGCATCCGCACATTTTTTCGGAAAGCGGCCGTTCGCTGACCGCGCACCACGCCATGCTGGTGATCCAGGTCACGGACGTCGAGCGTCACAACGACGAAGTGCCGGAAATCACCGACAAGGAAAGCCTGCCGGAAACCCTGCAGTGGCTGATCGACCTGCTCGGCCCGACCGACATCGAAATGGTCACCGAGACCTACTGGCGCGCCACGCACTACATGAGCGACATCGCTTCCCAGTATTCCGACGGCAAGATCACCCTGGCGCAGAAAGCCTTGGGCGAGCAGTGCTACTTCGCGGTGTGCCGTCGTTTGCACAACTCGCTGAAAGCCCGCCAGCGCTCCCATCGTCAGGTGCTCGACGAACTCAACGACAAGCTGGCCGACAAGTACATCTGCAACTTCTCGGTGTTCCAGAGCCTGCCGGATACCTGGGCGATCGATCAGGTGCTGCCGATCATTCCGCTGCACCGTCTGGACGAAGAGCCGCTGCGTCGTGCCGTGCTGCAAGACCTGACCTGCGACTCCGACGGCAAGATCAATCAGTACGTCGACGAGCAGAGCATCGAGACCAGCCTGCCGGTTCACTCGTTGAACGAGGGTGAGGATTACTTGCTGGGCGTGTTCCTGGTCGGTGCGTATCAGGAAATTCTGGGCGACATGCACAACCTGTTCGGTGACACCGATTCGGTGAACATCTATCAGAATCAGGATGGCAGCGCGTATTCGGCCGGGATCGAAACCCACGACACCATCGAAGACATGCTGCGTTACGTGCATTTGTCGCCGGAAGAACTGATGACCCATTACCGGGACAAAGTTGCCAGCGCCAAGATCACCACGCGTGAACGCACGCAGTTTCTGGATGCGTTGCGTCTGGGCCTGACGCGGTCTTCCTACCTGTCGTCGTGATGATGCAGGCGATCTGAAAAAACGGGCCCCGGTGGCCCGTTTTCTTCGTTTGCAATGCTAATCGGCGCGTACCGGCGTCATCCTGCACGCACGGCCTCCTCCAGTATTTTATGAGAATGAACGATGATCAAGCTGGCGCTCAAAGCAGTGTTTACCGCTTGGCTGATGACAGTGTTGATGGCCTGCTCGCCGTTGAAGGTGCTCAACGCGTTCACCCCAGGCAACACGTTCAGCAGAGCGTCCGACCTGGCGTACGGCCCGGACCCGCGCAATAAACTCGATGTCTACACGCCCAAAGATGCAGCGCCGGACGCGCCGGTCGTCGTGTTCTTCTATGGCGGCAGCTGGACCAGCGGATCGCGGGGTGACTACGCCTTCGTCGGTGAGGCGCTCGCGTCCCGGGGCATCGTTGCGGTACTTGCCGATTACCGGCTGTACCCACAAGTGCATTACCAGGAGCTGCTGCAGGACAGCGCCCAGGCAGTGGGCTGGACCCGCGAGCACATTCGTCAGTTCGGCGGGGATCCGGCGAAGTTGTATGTGATGGGCCACAGTGCCGGGGCCTACAACGCGGCAATGCTGGCCCTCGATCCGCAATGGCTGGCGGCTGCGGGCACGACGCCTTCCATCATCAAGGGCTGGATCGGTCTGGCCGGACCCTATGATTTCCTGCCCATCGAAGACCCGGAGGTGAAGCCGGTGTTTTACTTCCCGAATTCGCCACCCGACTCCCAGCCGATCAACCATGTCAGTGCAGCGTCACCGCCGGCGCTGCTGCTCGCTTCCGCCGATGACACGGAGGTAAACCCGCAACGCAACACGGGGGGCATGGCCAGTCGTTTGCGCGCTCAGGGCGTGTCAGTGCGCGAGCTGTATTTCGCTCGCACCAACCACCGCACGCTGGTGGGTGCATTTGCCAGGCCGTTACGCAGCCTCGCGCCGGTGCTGGAGGAAGTTGTAGCGTTCATCCACGCCCAGGATCAGGCGCAGGTGTCGAGCGTTTCGGTCAGCCATTGAACCAACCGCCGCTGCGATTCAAGCGCCTGGCCAGATACCCCAGCGTCAGCGCTCTCAATGCCATGAACAGCAAGAACACCAGCCACAGACCGTGGTTGCCGAACCCGCTTGCCAGCCAGGCGAACGGTGCGGTGATCACTGCCGTGACGACCATCGCGTTGCGCATCTCGCGGGCACGGGTTGCGCCGATGAACAGGCCGTCGAGCAAATAACTCCAGACCGCTACAAAGGGCAGCACGGCGAGATAAGGCAGATAGATGAAAGCGATGTCGCGCACTGCCGCGATGTCGGTTTGCATCTCGATGAACAGGTGCCCGCCCAGCAGAAACAGCCCCACAAACGCGACGCTGCACATCAGCGACCAGCCTCCGGAGACATTCAACGAGCGCCGTAGCGCCTCGCGGTCCCGTGCGCCGATGGCGTGTCCGCACAGCGCTTCCACGGCATGGGCCAGTCCGTCCAAGGCGTGCGCCACGAGCAACAGCCCGTTGAGCAGCAGCGCATTGGCGGCCACGGTCGCATCGCCCAGTCGCGCGCCTTGCACGGTGATCAAAAAAAACACCGATTGCAGAATCAGGCTGCGAATGAAGATGTCGCGGTTAACCGTGAGCAGCGGCCGCCAGCTCTGCCAGCGCTTGAGCGCGGACACTGCCACCTGTCCCGGATACGCGCGCAGCCCTCTGTGGGTGAGGGCAAGGCCAAGCAGCGCGCCGGTCCATTCGGCGATGACCGACGCCCGTGCGCTGCCGACCACGCCCCAGTCCAGGCCCATGACGAACCACAGGTTCAGCGCGATGTTGACCAAGTTGGTTGTCAGCAGAATGGCCAGCGGCGCTCGGGCGTTCTGCAGCCCCAGGAACCAGCCCACCAGCGCGTAACTCGCCAGCGCTGCCGGCAGTCCAAACAGCCGGGTGTGGAAAAAGTCGCGGGTCAGGTCGGTGAGATCATCGGAGGGCTGCATCATTTCCAGCGCCAGGTGCTGGAAGGGCAAGCCGATCAGCCCCAGCAGCACAGAAAACCCCATCGCCAGCAGCAAACCCTGCAACAGCACCTGCCGTAGCGCCGCGCCATCATTGCGCCCGGCGGCCTGGGCGGCGAAACCGGTCGTGCCCATGCGCAGAAAACCCATCGCCCACGCGAGAAAGCTGTACAGCGTGCCGCCGACCGCCACAGCCCCGAGTTGGTGGGGGTGGGGCAGATGGCCGATGACCGTACTGTCGACCAGCGAAACCAGCGGCACGGAGATATTAGACAGGATCATCGGTGCGGCCAGCGCCCACACCTGCCGATGCGTCGCACGCTGACGCCAGTCGTTGAAGAAGTTGGACATGAAGGCTCCCGGGCAAGCGCGCGAGTGTAGCGAGAACAAACGCACAAACCCACGGTCTATCTGCGCGCCGCGCTTTACGAACGCCAAAGCGATGCTATAACTTCTGCTCCCTCATCGCTGCCGTCCAAATGAGTGCCTCATGCTAAACAAAGGATTGTTCCTGGCCTGCGCGCTGGTACTGCTCAGTGCCTGCGATTCCTCTTCGTCCGACAAGCCCGCGCCTGTCCCCGCTCCACCTGCCGCTGCAGCTGCGCAATCTGGCCCCGCCGATGCCAAGCCCAAACCTGCGGTGGACATTCCCGCGCTGAGCAAGCGGTACGCCGGGCGCGAGTTGACGGTGGTGGACGTCTCCGAAGTTCAGCTCGATGGCGCCAGCACGCTCTCGTTGAGCTTCTCGGTGCCATTGAACCCCGATCAGAAATTTGCTGAAAAAGTGCACTTGGTCGACAGCAAGGACGGCAAGGTCGATGGCGCCTGGGAGCTGTCGGACAACCTCATGGAGCTACGCCTTCGTCACCTCGAGCCCAAGCGCAAACTGGTGCTGACCATCGACCCGGGTCTGGTGGCGGTGAACAACAACACCCTGGCGGCCGAGTATTCCGCGCGGCTGGAAACCTCTGACCTCCAGGCGACCGTGGGCTTCGCCAGTCGCGGCAGTCTGCTGCCAACCCGGCTCGCTGAAGGCCTGCCGGTGATCGCCCTCAATGTCGATAAAGTCGATGTCGAATTCTTCCGCATCAAGCCTGAGTCACTGCCTGCGTTTCTTGGCTCGTGGGAAGGCTCGTCGAGTCTTGAGAGTTACCAATCCAAAGAATTGTTGCCCCTGGCCGATCTGGTCTACAGCGGCCGTTTCGACCTGAACCCTGCGCGCAACACCCGAGAGACCGTTCTGCTGCCGATCTCCGGCCTCAAACCGCTGCAGCAGCCGGGCGTTTATCTGGCTGTGATGCGCGCCTCCGGGACCTACAACTACACGCAACCTGCCACGCTGTTCACCCTCAGTGACATCGGCCTGTCGGCGCACCGTTACGCCAATCGCCTGGACGTCTTCACTCAGGCGCTGGAAGGCGGCAAAGCCCTGAGCGGCGTTGACGTCGAGCTGTATGACGAGAAGGGCCGCGTGATCGGCCAGGGCAAGACCGACAACGCGGGCCACGCCGAGCTGCCATTGCCGGCCAAGGCTGAAGTGCTGCTGGCGCATCAGGGTGAGCAGACCAGCATGCTGCGCCTGAACAGCGCTGCGCTGGATCTGGCGGAATTCGACATCACCGGCCCCAAGGCCCACCCGCTGCAATTTTTCATCTTCGGGCCGCGCGATCTCTATCGGCCGGGCGAAGTGGTGCTGCTCAACGGCTTGCTGCGTGACAGCGACGGCAAGAGCGTGAAACCTCAGCCGATCACTGTGGAAGTGCGTCGCCCGGATGAGCAGGTCAGTCGCAAGTTCGTCTGGGACGCTGACGCCACCGGGCTGTATCAGTATCAATTGCAGCTGTCGGACGAAGCACCGACAGGTCGCTGGCAATTGGTCTTCGACCTCGGTGACGGCAAGCCGCAGCTGTATGAATTCCAGGTCGAGGACTTCCTGCCGGAGCGCATGGCGCTGGAACTCAAGGGCAGCGACACCCCGCTGGCGCCCGATGCGCCGTTCGATGTGGCGATTACCGGTCGATACCTCTACGGCGCACCCGCGTCGGGCAATCGCCTGAACGGTCAGCTGTATGTGCGTCCTCTGCGGGAAGCCGTGCCCGGTCTGCCGGGTTATCAGTTTGGTTCGGTGACCGAGGAAGACCTCAAGCAAGACCTGGAAATCGAAGACAGCACGCTGGATGCCAACGGCAAGCTCGACCTGAGTATCGACAGCCAATGGGCCAAGGCCCGTTCGCCGCTGGAGCTGGTGCTGCAGGCCAGTTTGCAGGAGTCGGGTGGGCGTCCGATCACGCGGCGACTGACCCAGCCGGTCTGGCCCGCCGATGCAATGCCGGGCCTGCGTGGCTTGTACGACGGCGAAGCCACTGATGGCGACGGCCCGGTTGAGTTCGAAGTGCTGATGGCCGACGCCCAAGGCCACAAACTGGCCGCCGACAACCTCAAGGTGCGGCTGGTCCGCGAGCGCCGCGATTACTACTGGAACTACTCCGACAGCGATGGCTGGAGTTACCACTTTAACGAGAAGTTTCTCAACCTGTCCGAAGAAACCCTCAGCGTGAAGAAGGACTCGACGGCGAAAATCAGCTTCCCGGTGGAGTGGGGCCCTTATCGCGTCGAAGTCGAGGATCCATCCACCGGCCTGATCAGCAGCGTGCGTTTCTGGGCTGGTTATCGCTGGCAGGACAATGCCGAAGGCGGCGCTGTGCGTCCCGATCAGGTCAAGCTGGCGCTGGACAAACCGGCCTATGCCGACGGCGACACCGCCAAAGTGACGGTCACGCCGCCGTCTGCGGGCAAGGGCTATCTGTTGGTGGAATCGAGCGAAGGGCCGCTGTGGTGGCAAGAGATCGATGTGCCTGCAGAAGGCAAAACCTACGACATCCCGGTGGACAAGAAATGGGCGCGGCATGACCTCTATGTCAGCGCGCTGGTGATTCGTCCGGGTGAGCGCAAAGCCAACGTCACGCCGAAACGCGCCGTGGGCGTGTTGCACCTGCCGCTGGACCGCTCGCAGCGCAAGCTGGCGCTGACCGTCACGGCACCCGAAAAGATGCGACCCAAGCAGCCGCTCAAGCTGAAGGTCAACGCGAAGAACGCCGACGGTACGGTCCCGAAGAGCGTGCATGTGCTGGTCGCTGCGGTGGACGTCGGCATTCTCAACATCACTGAATACGCCACGCCGGATCCGTTCGCGGCGATGTTCGGGCGCAAGGAATATGGCGCCGATCAACTGGACATCTACGGGCAGTTGATCGAGGCCGGGCGTAATCGTCTCGCCAGCCTGGCCTTCGGCGGTGACGCGGCGCTGGCCAAAGGCGGCAAGCGGCCGGAAACCAGCGTCACCATCGTCGCCCTGCAAAGCGCGCCGGTGACCCTGAACGAGCAGGGCGACGCGGAAGTCAGCGTCGACATCCCGGATTTCAACGGTGAGCTGCGGATCATGGCCCAGGCCTGGACCGACGAGCGCTACGGCATGGCCGAGGCGAAAACTGTTGTCGCGGCGCCGCTGATTGCCGAGCTGTCGGCGCCCCGATTCCTGGCGGGCGGCGACCAGACCAAGGTAGCGCTCGACCTGTCGAACCTGTCCGGCAAGGCGCAGAAGCTCAACGTGCAAGTGGTTGCTGAAGGGCAGTTGAGTCTGGCTGAAGGCGACGGCGCCAAAGCCGTCAGCCTGAATCAGGGGCAGCGAACCACCCTGCAGATTCCGGTCAAGGCGCTGGGCGGTTTCGGTCAGGGCGTCATTCGGGTCACGGTCAACGGTCTGGACCTGCCGGGTGAGAACCTGTCGGCCTTCAGCCGCGAGTGGACCATCGGCGTACGCCCTGCGTACCCGGCGATGCTCAAGCAATACCGCGCTGTGCTCAAAGATCAGGCATGGAGCCTGCCGGACGGCGCGCTTGAGGCGTTCGAGCCAGCGGGGCGCGAGGCGCTGCTGTCGGTTTCGAGCCGTCCGCCGCTGAACCTTGGCGAACAGATACGCGCGCTGAAAGCCTACCCCTACGGTTGCCTGGAGCAGACCACCAGCGGCTTGTACCCGTCGCTTTACGCCGACGCCGCAACGCTCAAGCGTCTGGGCCTGCAAGGCGAATCCGACGCCGAGCGCAAGCGCAAGATCGAACTGGGCATCGAGCGACTGATCGGTATGCAGCGCTACAACGGCAGCTTCGGCCTGTGGGCGGCGGACGGCGAGGAGGAATACTGGCTGACCGCGTACGTCACCGACTTCCTGCTGCGCGCCCGCGACCAAGGCTTTGCCGTGCCGCCGGATGCGCTGAAGAAGGCCAACGAGCGGCTGCTGCGTTACTTGCAGGAGCGCAATCAGATCGAGGTGAATTACAGCGAGAACGCCGATCACACCCGTTTCGCCGTGCAGGCCTACGCCGGTCTGGTGCTGTCGCGCAGTCAGCAGGCGCCGTTGGGTGCGCTGCGCAGCCTGTTCGATCGCCGCAGCGACGCGCGATCAGGCCTGCCGCTGGTGCAGCTGTCCATTGCGCTGGAGAAAATGGGTGACAAACCCCGCGCTGATCAAGCCCTGCTCGCAGGGTTGGCGGCTGGTCGCAAGGCCAACGACTGGCTCGCCGATTACGGCAGCCCGCTGCGTGATCAGGCGTTGATTCTGTCGCTGCTGGAAGAAAACAAACTGGCGCCGGACAAGGTCGAGGAGCGGCTGTTTGCGCTGTCCGATCAGGTCGCGGCGAACCGGTACCTGTCGACGCAGGAGCGCAATTCGCTGTTCCTCGCCGGTCGCGATCTGCTCGGCAAGCCCGAAGCCAAATGGGCGGCGACGTTGACCAGCGGCAGCAATAATCGCGAACTGAGCAACGATCAGCCGGGCGTCAAGCTCGACAGTTCAGTGCTGGCCGCGCCGTTGACGGTGCAGAATACCGGCGGCGACACGCTGTATCAGCAGATGACGATTTCCGGTTATCCGTCGCAGCCGCCTGCGGCCGGGGGCGAGAACCTGTCGATCAGCCGTGATTACCTGGGCATGGACGGGGAGGCGCTGAACCTCAATGGACTGAAGAGCGGAGAACTGGTGTTGGTGCATCTTGAGATCAAGGCCAAGGAGCGCGTGCCGGATGCGTTGGTGGTGGACCTGCTGCCCGCGGGCCTGGAGATCGAGAATCAGAATCTGGCGCAGAGCTCGGCCAGCCTGGAGGACGCCAGCGAGTCCGTGAAGCAGTGGCGCGAATCGATGGAAAACGCTGGCGTGAAGCATCAGGAATTCCGCGGCGATCGTTATGTGGCTGCGGTGGACCTGGAAGGGTTCAACACGGTGCACCTGCTGTATCTGGCGCGGGCTGTGACGCCGGGCGTGTACCGCGTGCCGCCGCCGCAAGTGGAGTCGATGTACCGGCCGAACTGGCAGGCATTGGGCGAAGCGCCGGCGCAGTTGGTGGTGAAGGGCAAGAAGTAGAAGTGACCAAGGTGATCGCTCCCACGCTCTGCGTGGTAGCGACTCGGTCGGCGCTCCGCGTTAGGTGACGCGGAGCGTCTGAGGCTGCATTCCCACGCGGAGCGTGGGAACGATCAGCGCAACGAGGGGACGATCACGCGGCTACTTGCCGATCAATGAATAATCCAGCTCAACAGCCACAACCCCAGAAACAGCCAGATGATCCCCATGATGATCGAGGCGCGCATGAAGGCGCGGATCGCTGAATACAGCAGCATCAGCCCGATGACCAGGGCCACGATGCTGACGATTGAAGTGTCCATGCCCAGCGTGCGCGACAGGCCGTCAACGAAATTGCCGCCCGCGTGAGTGAACATGTTGAACAACCAGCTTAAGCCGTCGACGACGAAGCGGATCACGGCGCCAATCACTTGGCCGAGCCATTCGAAAACGCTTTCTACCTGCATATTTGCTTCCTGATGAGGGACGTGGACCAAAAACGGCGTTGCTCGCTTTGGCTGTCGATTGTCTGGGCGAGTTCCCTGTCGGGTAAAGGCTTTCTGTGAAGATCACACGATTATTGCTGCGACAGATCCGCTCGGGATTGTGGGAGCGAGCGTGCTCGCGAATAAATCAACGCTGTGCCCGCGCTTTCGCCTGGCTCATCGGCAGCCTGCTTATCGTGTGTCTGCTGCTCTGGCTCGCCGACCGGATATGGCCGCTGCCCTTGCCCAAGGATGATCTGGCCCGCGTGGTGCTCGCCGAAGACGGCACGCCGCTGTGGCGATTCGCCGATGCCAATGGTGTCTGGCGCTACCCGGTGACGGTCGATCAGGTGTCGCCCTATTACCTTGAAGCGCTGCTGACCTACGAGGATCGCTGGTTCTATCAGCATCCCGGCGTGAACCCCATGGCGCTGGCGCGCGCCGCCTGGCAAAACCTCAGCGGCGGCCACGTGGTGTCCGGGGGCAGCACGCTGTCGATGCAGGTGGCGCGTTTGCTCGACCCGCATTCACGCACGCTGGCGGGCAAACTTCGGCAGCTCTGGCGGACTGCGCAATTGGAATGGCACCTGTCCAAACAGGACATCCTTGTGCTGTACCTAAACCGCGCGCCGTTTGGTGGCACGTTGCAGGGCGTCGCCGCCGCCAGTTGGGCCTACCTGGGTAAGTCCCCGCAACAACTGACCCGTGCCGACGCGGCGCTGTTGGCGGTGCTGCCCCAGGCGCCGAGTCGCTTGCGTCCTGATCGCCACGCGCAACGCGCTCAGGTCGCGCGGGACAAAGTGCTGCGGCGTCTGGCGGAGTTCGGCACATGGCCGCAGGGTGCTGTTGACGAAGCGCTGGAAGAACCGCTGCTGCTCGCGCCTCGTCAGGAACCGAGCCTGGCGCCATTGCTGGCCCGACGCCTGAATCGCCCGAACAGCCCGCCGCTGATCCGCACTACGCTGGACGCCGGGCTGCAGCGTCGTCTCGAGGACCTGCTGTTGGGCTGGCGCGCCCGTTTGCCCGAGCGCACGTCCGCCGCGATTCTGGTGGTGGAGGCGCAGAACATGGCCGTGCGCGCGTACGTCGGCTCGGTGGACATTGGCGACGCCAAACGTTTTGGCCATGTGGACATGGTCAGCGCGCTGCGTTCGCCCGGCTCGACGCTCAAACCCTTTCTCTACGGCAAGGCCATCGACGCCGGGCTCATCCATTCCGAATCGTTGCTGCAGGACGTGCCACGACGCTATGGCGACTATCGTCCCGGCAATTTCTCGTCGGGTTTCAACGGCGCGGTGGCGGCGAGTTCGGCGCTGTCGATGTCCCTCAACCTGCCGGCGGTGCAGTTGCTGGAAGCCTACGGACCCAAGCGCTTCGCCGCCGAATTGCGCAACGGCGGTGTGCCGCTGACCCTGCCGCCCCTGGCCGAGCCCAATCTGGCGCTGATTCTCGGCGGCGCGGGCAGCCGACTGGAGGATCTGGTCGGCGGCTACAGCGCTTTCGCGCGTGGCGGGCGCAGTGCGGACATTCGCTTGCAGCCCGATGATCGATTGCGTGACCGGCCAATGATGTCGCCGGGGGCGGCGTGGATCATTCGGCGCATCCTCAGCGGCCAGTCGCGGCCTGACCTCGACCCCCATGCGGAACTCGTGCAGCGGCCGCAACTGGCCTGGAAAACCGGCACCAGCTATGGCTTTCGTGATGCGTGGTCGATTGGCGTCGGGCCGAGGTTTCTGATTGGCGTGTGGATCGGCAGGCCCGACGGCACACCGGTGCCCGGGCAGTTCGGGCTGGCGTCGGCAGCGCCGCTGATGCTGCAGGTTCACGACCTGTTGGTGAACCGCGATGCCCAGCGCAACATCCTGCCGCCTGTGTTGCCGGTGCCGCTCAACGTTGGCGTCGCGGCGATCTGCTGGCCGCTGGGTCAGCCGATGAGCAAGAGCGACCCGAACTGCCGTCGCCAACGTTTCGCCTGGACCCTCGACGGCACGACGCCGCCGACCTTGCAGGCGACCGATCAGCCACTGGGGTTGGGGCTCTCGGAGAAAGTCTGGCTGAACGACAAGGGCCTGCGCGTCGCGGCAAGTTGTCCACAGGCTCAACCAAAAGAGATCGCCCTCTGGCCTGCGCCGCTTGAGCCTTGGCTGCCGAAGAGCGAGCGACGCGAGGCGCGTCTCCCGGACGTTGACTTATCATGCCCGCCCCAGGGATTGAGCCTGGCGCCGCCGTTATCCGTGGTGGGAGTACGTGAGGGCGACCAGTTGCGTTTGCCGGCCGGCAGTCAGCAGTTGTTGCGGCTCACGCTGTCGGCGCTGGGCGGGAGTGGCCGGCGCTGGTGGTTCATCGACGGCATGCCGGTCGGCGACACGGCCAGTCAGGATAGCTACACCCACACTTTCACACGCCTGGGGCGCTACCAACTGAGCGTGCTGGATGAAAGCGGGCAGACCGCACGGGTGGAGTTCAGTGTGGTGGATTGAGGCAGGGTTTGCCTCAATCCCGCTTAGAAGGTGTGTTGCCACCTCACTGGCTGACAACCGACTCAACCTCAGTGGGGCGGGTATTGCTGCAGGATTTTCTGCACCGTCTGGCGCAGTGCCTGCTCACGGGCGGCCGGGTTGGCGTTGCCGTCGCTGACCATCTGCTCGGTGCTGCCACGCCAGACCAGCTTGCCGTCCTTGCCGTCGAGCATGTCGATCTGCAGCGTTGAGACTTTGTAATCGATGTTGCGTGTCTCAGTGCCTATCGGGCCGCCCCAGTAGCCGCCCCATGGATTGCCCCAATAACCGCCACCGCCGCCGTAGTTGGTGGTGACTGTCTGCTGGCGGTTTTCAACGATGAGCCATGCCTGCAGTTGAACGTCTGCTTTCACGCCGGGCGCCGCCATGCTCAGGCCGCGCTGCTCCAGTTGCTCCCCGACCGCCTGGCGAATGCGCTGCTCGGTCAGATCACTTTTGATGCGCGGATCGTTCGGTTGATATTGCAAGCCGGGCTCTTTCCACGCCCAGGACCGGTAGGCGCCGAAATCGCGTTGGGCGTCGAAGTCACGGTTGACCCGATCGGTCTGGCAGGCGCCGAGCAGCAGGGCGACACAGAGGACAGCAATGCGGCGGTACATGAGTTTCTCCAGCGTGAAAACAAAACGCCATAGGACGTGAAATCAGGACGGTGGGTAAGCCGTCAGTGCTTGTTGTACGGCCTGGCGCAGGGCTTTGGCGCGTGTTGACTGATCGCCGCCACTGGCGGTTTCGGCGCTGGCGCTCCACACCGGCTGGCCGCTGCGGGCATCGAACAGGCTGATGCGCACCACAACGACCTGCTCTTGGTAGGTGCGCACGATCGGGACGCTGGCATAGCCGCCGTAACCGTTGCGGTAGCCGTTGCCACCGTAATAGCCCACACCTGAACCGCCGTAGTACGGATCGTAATAGTCATCGCGCACCTGACGGATCCGGGTCTCCGCGTGGGCATCGGCGGCCACGCGCAGGTCCGCCGCCTGCGGGTTTTGCGACGGACGCAGGCCGCGTTGATCCAGCCCGTTGCTGACGGCTTCGGCCAGTTGAGCCGAGTCTGCCCAGAGCGTACCCGGCGGCAACTGGCCGTTGAGCCAGGCCCAGTTGCGATAGCGGCCATAATCGCGAGGCGCCGCGGGGTAAGCGCTCATGTCGATGGCATTGGCGGCCTGAGGTGGCGCCGGTGGAATGGCCGCAGACACGGCGCGATAAGGGTTGGGACTCTGGCAGGCGGCGAGGCCCAGGCAGAGGGACAGCAAAGCGAGACGGCGTTTCATGAGGGTCTCCGCAGCGAGTGTTATGCAGCGTGTAGCAACCAGCCTGGGTCAAACAGCCCGGCATATCCAGTGCAGGTAGCGTCCCAGTCCGGCGAAGGCCGGGTGGCGACGATGCGCGAGCTCCATTTCCAGGAGATCCGCAAGGTCGACTTTGGCTTGGAACTCGATCGGCATGTAGTCGTGAAAAACCCGAATGCCACTTTGGGTTTCGACTCGCCACAGGGAGCCAAGTTGCGCCGCCAATTCGCGGGGATCAAGCGGCTCCTGCGGGGTCAGGCTCTGTTTTTCGCCGGCCAGGGTGTTCTTGCGCATTTTGCGGAAGTGGCCCTTGAGCAGATTGCGATAAATCAGTGCGTCGCGGTTGTAAAAAGCCAGTGACAGCCAGCCGTCGGGCTCGGTCAACTGATGCAGTACCGGCAGAATCGTGAACGGCTCGTCCAGCCATTCCAGCACTGCATGGCAGATCACCAGGTCGTACCGCTCGGTCAGAATATCGGGCAGTGCTTGCCACGGCGCCTGAATGAAGTTCGCCGTCTGCCCCGCGTCGGTAAATCGCTGACGAGCGCCTTCGAGCATGGGGGCGGCGGGTTCGGCCAGCGTTACGTTATGCCCGCGCTCGGCCAGCCACAGCGACATGTGCCCAAGCCCGGCGCCGATGTCCAGTACGCGCAGCGGGCGGTTCGGCAGGCTTTCGATAAGGTCAGCCTGCAGCACCGCCAAGCGGATCGCACCCTTGGCGCCGCCGTAAATCTTTTCAGCGAAGCGCGTCGCCAGTTGATCGAAATGACGGTCACTCATTTGCTGAACCGCCGTTCGCCGTCCGCCAGTTTGGCGCGCACCACTTCATCCATGTCCAGCCCCAACTCGCTGCACAACAACAGCAGGTACAACACTATGTCCCCGACTTCCTGCCCGGCGTGGGCCAGCTCATCTGCGGGCAGCTGACGCGACTGCTCTTCGGTCTTCCACTGGAAGATCTCCACCAGCTCGGCCATTTCCACACTGGCGGCCATGGCCAGGTTTTTCGGGCTGTGAAATTGCCGCCAGTCGTTATTATCGCGAATGCGATGCAGGCGTTGAGTAAGTTCGTCGAGGTTCATGGGGGGCTCCTGAAGGTGCGTAGCTTCAGGGGGATAGGCGATTGATGCAAGGGGTGCTGATCCGCCGGGACGCAGCTGATTGACATGCGACGGTGGTGGAGCTATTCCCGGCTAAAGCCGGTCCCACTTAACAGCCTGCGCCCCAACTTTACTGACACGACCCACGCTTTTTAGTGGGACCGGCTTTAGCCGGGAAGGCGACAGATGTCACACCGCAAAACAACTGGCGCACGATAGGCGCAGCCATCACTCCGTCGCAGGCTGCCAACTCCCCACCATATGCACGATCCCTTCCGCGCCTTCCAGCTTGAACTGCCCATGTGACCCCGCCGCGCTGGCCGACAGCGTCACGCCGCTCGGCAGCCGCACCGGTTTGTGAAATTCCACCGATATCTCCACATTCGACGCCGGCAGGTGATCTTCAAGCGCAGCCAACGCGCGGCTTTTTATCCACAGTCCGTGGGCGATGGCCTTGGGAAAGCCGAACAGCCTGGCGCTGCTGTCACTCAGGTGAATCGGGTTGTAATCACCACTGACCTTGGCGTACTGACGGCCAATGTCCGACGGCGCCGACCACGTCGCCAGTTCCGTCATCGGCAGTGGCGCAGGTTCGTAATCGCCCTCGACCTCGCCCTCCACCTGGACTCCCCGGCACAGCATCGTGCTCTCTTCCTCCCACAGCAGGCCGAGCGCATCCTCGATCTGGGTGATCAGGCTGAACGTCGAGCCTTTGGCGTGAGGCTTGAGGTGGCCGGCACGCACGCTGACCTGCACTTTGATCACGCTGCCAAGGGGCCGACGAATGCTGATCCGGTTATGCAGGTGGACCAACCCGAGGAGCGGGAAGGGGAAGTCCTTGTCGGTGAGCAGCTTCATTTGCAGCGGGAAGGCCAGCACATGGGGATACGTCGGCGGCAGCAGACTGCCGGGCACGAAGCCGCAGACGTGGGCAAAGGCTTTCACTTTGTCCGGATCCACCGACATCCAGCACCGCAGGCCCTGATCCGGCAGTTGCGTGCCGCTGACCTTGCGCCGCAGCGCCGCTTGCATGAACAGGCCGGGCAGGGCCGGTGGCGTATCCAGATACCGCCAGTGCGCACTCATCGAGTTTCTCCAGTGGTCATGCTGCAGATCCGGCACGCCTCGGATCGACGGGGCGGCTATTCATACATTCGTCTTCTTAGTGCGGACTCAGGCGCCGAGGACGCTTTGGCCGCACACCCGCAGCACCTGGCCGCTCATGGCGCCGGAACCCGGTTGACCCAGCCACGCCACCGCTTCTGCCACGTCTTGCGGCTGACCGCCCTGGCCCAGCGAACTCATGCGTCTGCCTGCTTCGCGCAGGGCAAAGGGCATGTGCGCCGTCATGCTGGTTTCAATAAAACCCGGCGCCACGGCGTTGATGCTGATGCCTCGCGCTTTGAGGGTCGGCGCCATAGCCTTGGCATAGCCGATCAGGCCGGCCTTGCTGGTGGTGTAATTGGTTTGCCCACGATTGCCCGCCAGACCGCTGATCGACGCCAGCAGAATCACGCTGCCATTCTCGTGCAATGCGCCGCTGTCGATCAGCGCCTGGGTCAGCACCTGCGGCGCATTGAGATTGACGTTGAGCACCGAGTCCCAGAAGTCCGCCGGCATGTTGGCCAGCGTCTTGTCCCGGGTGATGCCGGCGTTGTGCACGACGATATCGAGCCCGCCGGGGAGGTGATCAATCAACTGAGCGGCAGCGTCCGGTGCGCAGATGTCCAGGACCAGCGCCTGCCCACCAAGACGCGCAGCCAGCGCATCGAGATCGGATTTAGCCTGGGGGACGTCCAGCAAAACGACCTCTGCACCGTCGCGAGCCAAGGTTTCCGCGATGGCCGCGCCGATGCCTCGGGCTGCGCCGGTTACCAAAGCTTTGCGTCCGGCCAGCGGACGGGTCCAGTCCTGAACCTGCTCGCCGCATGGGCTGAGGCGAATGACCTGACCGGAAATGAACGCGCTCTTTGGCGACAGGAAAAAGCGCAGCGCGCCTTCCAGTTGCTCTTCGGCGCCGTCCTCTACTTGCAGCAGCTGAACCGTGCCGCCGTTGCGCATCTCCTTGGCGAGCGAGCGGCTAAACCCCTCTATGGCCTGTTGAACGCTCGCTGCCAGCGGATCAGATTGAGCATCCGGCGCGCGCGCGAGAATGACAATGTGCGCGCTGTTTTCCAGATGACGCAGCACTGGCTGGAAGAATTCGCGTAACTGACTCAACTGAGCGGTGTGCAGCAGCGTGCTGGCGTCAAAGACCACGGCCTTGATCTTCGCGCTCTGCTCGGCATTCCAGGGGTGAGCACCGGTATTTTCGCCAGTCACTGCACCGCCAGCACTGAACAGCACATCGGTCAGGCGCGGCGCGAAGGTGTTGACTCGCTCGGCCAGTGGCCCCGTGCTCAGTAGCAGCGCGCCCTCCACCGGACGCAGACGCCCCGCCTGCCAGCGCTCCAGACGTGCGGGCGCTGGCAAACCGACGGCGCCGACCAGCTTGCGACCCAGGTCGGAGTTGACGAAGTCAATGTAGCGATCGGATGCCATGGAACACTCTCCTTGAGTCGGGGTTCAAACCAATGGACCGCGTGGGTGGGTAATAGGTCCTACGCTCTTAGGCAGCGCTTCTTAAACGATAGACGCATTCAGGGCAGGGAGATTTCGATGATTCAGACACGACGCGTGGCCATTGTCGGCGGCAATCGCATTCCGTTCGCACGCTCCAACGGCGCGTATGCCACCGCCAGCAATCAGGAAATGCTGACCGCTGCGCTGGAGGGTCTGATCGAGCGTTTCAATCTGCACGGCCTGCGCATGGGTGAAGTCGCCGCCGGCGCGGTCCTCAAGCACTCCCGGGATTTCAACCTCACCCGTGAATGCGTGCTCGGCTCAAGGCTGTCGCCGCAAACGCCGGCCTATGACATTCAACAAGCCTGCGGCACCGGGCTCGAAGCGGCGCTGCTGGTGGCGAACAAAATCGCCCTCGGCCAGATCGAGTGCGGCATTGCCGGCGGTGTCGACACCACCTCCGATGCGCCCATCGGCGTCAACGAAGACCTGCGGCAGATCCTGTTGCAGGTCAATCGCAGCAAGACTACGGCCGACAAACTCAAGGCGCTGACGCAATTGCGCCTGCATAACCTCAAGCCGGAGCTGCCGCGCAATGGCGAACCCCGTACCGGTTTGTCGATGGGCCAGCACTGCGAACTGATGGCGCAAACCTGGGGCATCCCGCGCGAGGCGCAGGACCAACTGACGCTGGAAAGTCACCAGAAAATGGCCGCCGCCTATGCGCAAGGCTGGCAGGACGATCTGCTTACGCCATTTCTCGGGCTGACACGCGACAATAACCTGCGGGCCGACGCCAGCCTTGAAAAACTCGCCTCGCTCAAGCCCGCCTATGAGCGCAGCGCCAAAGGCACGCTGACGGCGGGCAACTCGACGCCGCTGACCGACGGCGCCTCACTAGTGTTGCTCGCCAGCGAAGACTGGGCGCGTGAGCGCGGCTTGCCGGTTCTGGCTTACTGGCGGGATGGCGAGGCCGCCGCTGTGGATTTCGTGCGCGGCAACGAAGGCTTGCTGATGGCCCCGGTCTACGCCGTCCCCCGCCTGCTGGCGCGCAACGGCATGACGCTGCAAGACTTCGACTATTACGAAATCCACGAAGCGTTTGCCGCGCAGGTGCTGTGTACGTTGAAGGCGTGGGAAGACCCGGAATACTGCAAGACCCGCCTCGGTTTGGACGCCCCGCTGGGCTCGATCGACCGCAGCAAACTCAACGTCAAAGGCAGCTCGCTGGCGGCCGGGCATCCGTTTGCAGCAACGGGTGGGCGAATTGTGGCGAACCTGGCGAAGTTGCTGAGCAAGAGAGGGGCAGGGCGCGGCTTGATATCGATTTGTGCGGCGGGTGGCCAAGGCGTGACAGCGATTATTGAGCGATAAGATTTTTTAGGGGGAACTGATCCAAGGGGTTCTTGATAACGGCGCAGAGTCCCCATCACCGCTGGCCCCCTCTTTCCGGCCCGCCTAAACTGCTGCCTCTCACCACAGGCCAGTCCATGCCCACCACCGGACACACCTCCCTGCGAAAGCCCGGGACCGAGCGACAGGTCCCTTCGCTAGAAGACCTTCCGCGTCCGCTCTATGCCCGCGCCGAAAGCCTTGGCGCGGGTTCCTGGACACCGACTCACCGCCACGACTGGGTGCAGTTTTCATACGCCATCAGTGGCGTGCTCGGCGTGCACACACCCCATGGCAGCTTCTTCGCACCGCCGCAGTGGGGCGTGTGGATTCCGGCCGGGCTGGAGCATGAAGTCGTCACCTCAACCCGCGCCGAGATGCGCAGCTTGTACGTGCGCAAAGAAGACTGCACATGGGCAGAGAACCGCTGCCGTGTATTGGAGGTCACGCCGTTGGCCAGAGAGCTGATCAAGGCGTTCTGTCAGCTGCCCGCGGAGTATCACGAGGGTGAGAGCGCGGAGTCTCGGCTCGTTCAGGTACTGCTTGACCAACTGGCGACCCTGCCGGAAGTCGGGTTCTCTTTGCCGCTGCCTCGTCATGCGCGCCTGCTGTTGCTGTGCGCGGAGCTCGTCGAAACGCCGGATCAAGCGGTCACCCTGAATGATTGGGCAGCGCGTTTGAATATGTCGGAAAAGACCCTGACGCGATTGTTTCAGCGCGAAACCGGCTTGAGCTTTCGGGGCTGGCGGCAGAGGGCACGCCTGCTGTCGTCACTCAATGCGTTGGAGGAAGGCGTGAGCGTTACGAGCACGGCGCTCAACTGCGGTTACGATTCGACGTCGGCTTTTATTGCTGCTTTCAAAGGGCTGTTCGGGAAGACACCCGGCGAACTGTTTCGCGGATGATGAGTGAAGATTGTCCAGTCGCGTTGTCGCCGCCTGTCGATAAGCGCTGCAGTACAGGCGATCGAGCGCTGCAATTATGCGTCGGCACGAATGCTGCTTGGCCAAGTGTCAGGGATATCGTGAGACAGCTGGCATACAGTCAATCGACCTGACCCCCTACTCGCTGGCAGAAGATTGCCGTATAACGAGCAACAATCGCGTGTTTGGCAACGAAGGACCCCCAATAAAAGCTGATGAAGACTCCTAAACGCATTGAACCCCTGATCGAAGACGGTCTGGTGGACGAGGTGCTGCGCCCGCTTATGAGCGGTAAAGAGGCAGCTGTTTATGTGGTGCGCTGTGGCAATGAGCTGCGGTGTGCCAAGGTTTACAAGGAGGCCAACAAACGTAGTTTCCGTCAGGCAGCGGAATATCAGGAAGGCCGCAAGGTCCGCAACAGCCGCCAGGCCCGCGCCATGGCCAAGGGGTCGAAGTTCGGCCGCAAGGAAACCGAAGACGCGTGGCAGAACGCCGAAGTCGCGGCTCTGTTCCGTCTGGCAGGCGCCGGCGTGCGAGTGCCCAAGCCTTTCGACTTCCTTGAGGGCGTACTGCTCATGGAACTGATCGCTGATGAGTACGGTGATGCCGCGCCGCGTCTGAATGACGTGACGCTTGAGCCAGATCAGGCGCGCGAGTACCACGCGTTCCTGATTCAGCAGATCGTGCTGATGTTGTGTACCGGTCTGGTGCATGGTGACCTGTCCGAGTTCAATGTGCTTCTCACGCCCACTGGCCCGGTCATTATTGACTTGCCGCAAGCGGTGGATGCTGCGGGCAACAACCATGCGTTCACGATGCTGGAGCGCGACGTCGGCAACATGGCGTCTTACTTCGGCCGCTTCGCGCCTGAGCTTAAAGAAACGCGCTACGCCCGTGAGATGTGGTCCCACTTCGAAGCGGGCACGCTGTCCCCAGCGACCGTGCTGACGGGCGAATTCGCTGATCCAGACGAGATTGCCGACGTCGGCAGTGTGTTGCGCGAGATTGAAGCGGCGCGACTGGATGATGCAAGGCGCCAGGCCGCGCGGACCGCGGACGATGCACCGCCGAACAAGTCCGAAGAACCGCCTCCGCCCTGGATGCAGTAATCGCTTGATGAGAACCCGGCCTCGGCCGGGTTTTTGCGTTCATACCGAAGCTACTCTCAGCAGTTGCGAGAACAAGTAATGAGGATCTGCCGGATTTACCCTTACGCTGCAATTGAAAATCGCCGGCTTCCCCTTGTTTCGCATTAGCCACGAAGGATCGATGGTGAAGTTGAGATACGGATTACTGCCAAACACGGGCATATCGTCCGCCGACCACTCGTCACCTTCGGCGCCAACGGCCCGAACGCCCACGGTGCTGCTGTTATTGAACTGAGTTTGTTTTTGCACCCTGAGATTATCGTGCCCAGCGTTGAGGGTAGGGGCATTTACTTGAAATGAATGCCCATCTACCGTGAGAAGGAGTGTTAACGAGGTAAAAGTTTCTGTGCTGGGAGGGCGTTTCACTGTGTAGTAGATGGATGCGTTATGGCCTATGACATCAATGACTTCGTATTTGGATATCGGAAACGGTTGCAGCGACAGTGAGCTTCCCACCGTTTGTAGGGTAGAGCCAATAGTAATGGTCCGGCCCACCCAATACATTTTCACGGTATCGCCGATTTTCATGTTGTAGTCAGGAACAATACAGTGGATATCATCGTTCACCTGATAATAATCCAGGCGCTCCCTGTTATCCGCAACCGAGGTTGCCTCCCTTACATGAGGTACCACCAGATTCATCGCTTCTTCGGTCACCGTAATACGCCACTCGTTGGAGCGCCCCGTAGTGGAGCGTGCGGTAAACGTGTGCAGGCCAAGCGGAAGATTTTGTGCGGTGAATGACCAAGTATTGCCAGTACTTGTAGCCGTGCCCAGCAGGGCTTCGCCGTCGTAAATATTAATCATGTCCATGTCTCGTGACGATTGGGCATTAGAAGGCGTGGGCAGTTTCATGAATAGCTCCTCGGCGGGTTTAAAACGATAAGATGAGAAGTTAATGCTAGGAAGGGGGTTTTAAATCGTCAAGTTTTCGCATCGTTTTTATTCTTTATGAATATTCGAAATTAGAGTCTCATGATTTATTGCCATTCGGTTTAATGTACTGTCAATTCTGACAGTTGCTGGCTGCGTGTCTTGAGCGAAATATGATGGCGCAGCGTCGACTGTTGAATTTTAAGTCTCCTTTTTTGTGGGGGATTCTTGCGGCTCGGTGGTTTGCATACGTCAGGAGACAATCGACCGGGAGGTCTGAGCCATGTTGAGACTAAGAGCACTGTTTTTTTCTTTTTTTGTTGTGGCGATCACGTCATGCACAACCGTTGACAGAGGCACGACTTCTGTCGCAATACAGCAAGCATCGGTTATTCGGGAAGACATTGGGCAGCAAGTTGCCCGGCACTTGACGGCACGCTACGCCGATGTTCGAACAAATTGCGGTACGGACTCGCAGCCCGCTTTTTTATGCAGTGGCGTCACGATCAGGGGCACGTCTAGCAATCCAAGTTACCATGTATGGAATAATAGTCCGGCCTCTATTGCCAAAGGTGGGGTCTCATTTTCTTATCTACGGGCCGATTCGACGTATAGCCGACTGGCCTATGGGTATACCAACGGGTTTATTTTTAATGCCTATTTTTACGCTGATAATCAACTTCATCCGGAAGTCTTGTGCTTTTTTCCAATTGACGCAGGGACGGCCAACAGACCCAATAAAGGGTGCGGGGCTTATCCCGGTTTTGCCGGAAGCGGGCCTTGTCATTTGGAGGGGGTTGCGACTGCGGCGCAATTTTGGACCCACTACAACGCCCATGCATCTAGCCGACACTCTTACCAGTGTGGCTTTGACGTCACTGATGGTCGCAATGCATTAGCAGGACCAGCCTTCGCCGCGGGACTCGGCGCGATGCACTTGATGGGCGTGGAATCCTTTAATGAACAAAACGAATTCATTATTGCCGCCTGGGTGGACGGCCTGGGGAAGACGCTGCCGCTGGAGGCGTTTTTTTACCTCTCTGGCACAAACGGCCTGGCGGATGCGCAGCGTAACCAGCGGGACTTGAAGGCTACGGATGGTAGATTGATTCCGATTATCAGCGTCAGGTTGTCACGCACTACAACTGACCCAGCGACCTTCTCTTACCTGCCTGCGGATCAAACCGAACTTATGCCACCACCAACGTAGTCACTATCGTCACCGTGTTCTGTGACTGGATCATGAGCGCATGGCCCGGCTGACGACGTCGTTCTGGATTGTTATCAGTAATTCAAATCCGCTTTCTTCAGGTACATACCGTTTGGGCCGGACGCAATGCGGTATTTCAGAACGTCGCCCGCATTGATGTGCAGACGCGTGCTGTTCTGCGCCTCAATGCCGGGCGAGCAACCCGGCGTCTGGCCCGGCAGTACACGCAAGCGTACCGACACATCGCCGGCGGGCAAGTTGAAGGAGCGAGATTCTTCCTGATACAGGCGGCCGACCAGTTGGTCCTGCATGAAAATCCCGATTTCGCAGGAAGTAGAGACCTCCAGGCGCTCTCGGGAAATGATCAGCACGCCATAGTCCTGATCGGCGTGCGCCCAGGATGCGCAAGCCAACAGGCCGGCGAAACCTGCAATACGAAAGGCTGACCAGCGCATGGCCGATTCTCCTGATATGACGGTTGTAGGCGCACTCTGGCTGAGAGTGCGGATATATGCCAGCCCGGCAGATCTATCGGAAACTTGACCTTGCCCCGACGGGAAGGTCTTAGATGGCGTCATCAGGTTTTTCAATGAGACGAGGAGTCAGCACATGCAGGTATTCAACGTTCAAGGCATGACCTGCGCACACTGCGTGCGGGCCGTCACTAACGCCATCCAGGAGCAAGACCCGACGGCGCAGGTGCAGGTTGATCTGGCGAAGGGAGAGGTGAAAGTGCAAAGCCAGCTTGAGGCTGAGCAGGTCATGGGACTTATCCAGGAAGAGGGCTACACCGCAACGCGCGCTCAGTAGGACCGGCTTCAGCCGGGAAAGCGTCAGAGGTTACTCCGCAAAAGTTGATGCTGACCCGACCGGCCTCTTCCCGGCTAAAGCCGGTCCTACTAAAACACCGCGTACACCTGTGGGATCGGTTGGGCAGGTCCCACTCCAACGCCGCGAACATCTGTAGGACCGGCTTCAGCCGGGAAGGCGTCAGGCATCACACTGAAAAAATCAGGAACGCATCACTCAGTAGTGATACCACTTCAGCTCCAGCATCACTTCATTCACCGGAGAGGTCAGCTGGCTGAAATCCCGCTGTGCGCTGAGCCGCAGCCCGAGGTTGCGCGACAGCTCCCATTGTTGATTGAGGCTGATGTTGCGCCGCACTTCGCCATTGGTGAAGTAATCGCCCTTGGTTTCCAGGCTGAAATTACCCAGCGGATTGCGCCATAGCACACCGGTATTGAAACCCGCCGCTGGCGAAATCAGCGCCGAGAAATCGTTGTTGTGCTCGACTCGCACCGTTCCCATCGCAAAGCCCAGCACGTCATCCCCCAGCGTCCAGGTGCCACCTGCGCCACCGTTGACGTGACTCACCAGATTCTCGTCGCCATGCTTGCCCAGTACACGCTCAAGGCCGCCCGCCACTTGCCAGGACCAAGGCTGCAACAGCTCGTTGCGCGGTGTTAGCGAACGGATGGTCGCCAGATCGAGCCGCTGTACCTGCCAATGGCTGTCTTCGTATTGGCGCAGCTTGAGCTGCAGAATCTCGATCTGGGCGCCCAGCGGGAAGCCATACGCGTTGTCATTCAAATCGTGATATGCCATGCGCAGGCCGTATTCGGCGAACGCCTTGTCATCCCGCGTGCCCGCACCCAGTTGCCATGTGCGCGACTCATGCCCGTCTTCCGGCAGCCCCGGGCGCTCAATCTCAAGCGCCGGCGGCGGATTGGTGCTGATCGCGCGCAGCAGGTCATAGCTGCGTTGGGCGCTGGTGGGATCACGCTCCTGGCCGTTGGCGCGATACCGCTCCAGCCTGTAGGCCGCATCCTGAATCAGCGCGCGACGCTCCTTCGGCAGCGCGGTGTAATCGGCACTCTGCATTTGCTTCTGGTCCGCGCTGACCTTCAGAACCCATTGCTGCTCGTCGTGATTCAACGGCTCGGCACGGCTCAGCAGCTCGCGCTCTCTGGACGGGCGATAGTCGATCTTCTCCACCAGCCCCGCGTCCTTCACCGCGCGCACGGTGTCAGTGGGAATGGCCGTCAGGCGAAACTGTGGTGTCAGGTCCAGGCTAGGGCGCGCCACTTGAAGCAGCTCAAGCAAACGGTAGGAGCAGTTTTCGTCGAAGAAGAAATATCCGAAGCGGATCTGTTTGAGTTCCCACACGTGCTCGACCATGCGGCGGGTTTCTTCCGGCGTCAGATTGAGGCGGTATTCCCACAGATCGCGGTTCTCAAGGCTACGGTACTCGGAGAGTTTTTCCTGGTATGGCACCAGCGCGAACAAGCCCGGGTAGCCTCCCATCAGGCCTTTCCACGCATACAAAATGCTGTTGTCGGCGCCTTCGATGTATGCACCGAAATTGATTGCGTAGCTGAGCAAAGCGGTCTTGTTCGCCTGCACGTCAGCCTGATCAATGCGCAGCAGCGTGTGGCCGAACATGGACGAAGGACTGTTGAGGTACGCCGCCGGGAAAATCAGCACTGTGCTGTCCGGGGCCACATCGGAAAACCATTTGTTGAATTCTTTGCAGTCAACCGCAGGCAGATCGGTCAGCTTCAATTCGTCACGCAAAAATCGCGTGCGGGAGGGGTAAACGCATTGCGGATGGGCGTTTTCCTGGCCTTGGGTGACGGGGCGATAGATCGCCTCAAGCGTCGCCGCCAGCTCGGCTTCGGGGTCATGGGCGCCGTTCTGGGCGAGGAAGAACTTCGGGTCATCGACATAGCTGCGCCAGCCACCCAGCTTGCCGGCTTCGTAGTGACCGATGGAGATCCAGAACCTGGAATTGGCCAGTTGCTGCAAACGATCATTGTCGACGTGAGGCGCGGCGTACAGCGGGGCACAGACACAGAGCACCAGCCAGGCAAGGCGTTTGAGCATAGATTGGCAACTAGTCAGAAGTGGGCAGGGCGGAGAACCTGCCTTCCGGGGAGGAAGGCAGGCGGCACGACTTTAAGCTTGGGTCGCGTATTTAGCCAGAGTCGGATCGTTCTTCAGGACGTCGATGGTGTTGGTGTGAACATCTTCAGCAGTGGCGTCGGCCTTGGTGAAGATCTGCTGATAGTGCTCGTGGGTGACTGCGGCGAAATGCGCACGGTCTTCCGGTGCAACGCCCAACACGACCGCGTACGTGGTCAGTGCTTCGCCTTGGCCCATGGCCATGTCTTTGGAGAGCTCATCCATCATGCCGTTCATGGCAATCCAGGATTTGCCGCCGTAGGTCAGCGCGCTGTTGGTGGAGCAACCGTTGGTGCCCGAGGTCATGCCGAAGGTGGCGTTGCCCGAAGTACCGTTGGTGGTGGAAGCGAGGAAGTGAGCTGGAGTGCCGCGTTGACCTTCAAACAGCATGTTGCCCCAGCCGCAGTCCGGACCGCCAGGAGCTTGAGCCATGGCGTTGATGGACACAGCGGCGAAGAGAGTACCAAGAAGAATCCGTTTCATAGCTTTAGTCTCTGTTGTTTCAACCAAGGGTCGGATTCCTGGCCGGTAGGGCGCCAGGGCGGACCGGTTATTTAAATTGTTACCGGTCGCGCAAGTTGGAGTTTAGGCACGATATGAACGTTCCGTGAGTAATTACAGATTGTTGGGTGTAATCCACCTCCGCCGGGTGTGTAGGCCGGTTCGTCACGAGGAAAAAAGCTCACGTGGTTCTTGCCTTGCCAGTGCGGTGCGACGAGCGCCAGAATGCGCCCATCTGCCCTGCCTGATGTAAGGATGTCCGATGCCCGATTCTGTTGCTGCCAGCTTGCGACTTGCGCCCGAAGCGCTGACCCGTCCCTTTTCCGCTGAACAGTTCAGCTTCACGACAACCAACGATCTGGAACCCTTTCGCGGCGTGCTCGGCCAGGAACGAGCGGTCGAAGCCTTGCAATTCGGGGTCGCGATGCCGCGCCCTGGCTATAACGTATTCGTCATGGGCGAGCCCGGCACCGGCCGCTTCTCCTTCGTCAAGCGCTACCTCAAGGCCGAAGCCAAGCGCATGCAGACGCCGTCGGACTGGGTGTACGTCAACAATTTTGATGACGCCCGTGAGCCCCGCGCGCTGGAACTGCCGCCGGGTAGCGCCAGCGCGTTCATCGCCGACATCAACGGACTGATCGACAACCTGCTGTCGACGTTTCCTGCGGTGTTCGAGCATCCGTCCTACCAGCAGAAGAAGAGCTCGATCGACCGCGCCTTCAATCAGCGCTACGACCGCGCCCTCGATGTCATCGAGCGTCTTGCGCTGGAAAAGGACATCGCGCTGTACCGCGACAACACCAACATTGCATTCACGCCAATGCTCGAAGGCAAGGCTCTGGACGAGGCCGAGTTTTCGCAGTTGCCAGAAGCTGAGCGCGAGCGTTTTCACACCGATATTTCGACGCTGGAAGAGCGGTTGAATGAAGAACTCGCCAGCCTGCCGCAGTGGAAACGCGAGTCCAACAACCAGATGCGTGAGCTCAATGAAGAGACCATCATCCTTGCGCTTCAGCCGCTGCTGGCACCGTTGTCCGAGCAGTACGCCGAGAACGCCGCAGTGTGCGCCTACCTTCAGGCGGTGCAGGTCAATCTGCTTAAAACCGTGGTCGAGCAACTGGTTGACGACAGCAAAACCGATGCCCAGGCGCGCAAGCTGCTCGAAGAGCAATACTGCCCAAGCCTGATGGTCGGCCACTCCGCCAGCGGTGGCGCGCCGGTGGTGTTCGAGCCGCACCCGACCTACGACAATCTCTTCGGCCGCATCGAATACAGCACCGATCAGGGCGCGCTTTACACCACCTATCGTCAGCTGCGGCCCGGGGCGTTTCACCGCGCCAACGGCGGTTTTCTGGTGCTCGAAGCCGAGAAAATGCTCAGCGAGCCGTTCGTGTGGGACGCCCTCAAGCGCTCCCTGCAATCGCGCAAGCTGAAAATGGAAGCGCCACTGGGTGAGCTGGGTCGTCTTGCCACCGTGACTTTGACCCCGCAAACCATTCCGCTGCAGGTCAAAGTCATCATCATTGGCGCGCGGTCGCTGTATTACACGCTGCAGGACCTCGATCCGGACTTCCAGGAGATGTTCCGGGTGCTGGTGGATTTCGACGAAGACATTCCCATGGTCGACGAGAGCCTGGAGCAGTTCGCCCAGTTGCTCAAAACCCGGACCTCGGAAGAGGGCATGGCGCCCCTGACGGCGGATGCGGTTGCGCGTCTTGCCACGTACAGTGCACGTCTCGCCGAGCACCAGGGGCGCTTGTCGGCGCGCATTGGCGACTTGTTTCAACTGGTCAGCGAAGCAGACTTCATCCGCAGCGTGGCCGGTGACGAACGTACTGACGCCGGGCACATCGAGCGCGCGCTGAAGGCCAAGGCCACCCGCACCGGTCGGGTGTCGGCCCGAATTCTCGATGACATGCTCGCGGGCATCATCCTGATCGACACCGATGGTGCGGCGGTTGGCAAGTGCAACGGGCTGACGGTGCTGGAAGTGGGCGATTCGGCGTTCGGTGTGCCGGCGCGCATCTCGGCGACGGTCTACCCGGGCGGCAGCGGCATCGTCGACATCGAGCGGGAAGTCAACCTGGGCCAGCCGATTCACTCCAAAGGCGTGATGATCCTCACCGGTTATCTGGGCAGCCGTTATGCCCAGGAATTCCCGCTGGCCATTTCCGCGAGCATCGCGCTGGAACAGTCCTACGGTTATGTCGATGGCGACAGCGCTTCCCTCGGCGAGGTCTGCACGCTGATTTCCGCACTGTCGAAAACCCCGCTCAAGCAGTGCTTCGCCATCACCGGCTCGATCAACCAGTTCGGCGAAGTCCAGGCGGTCGGCGGCGTCAACGAGAAGATTGAAGGCTTCTTCCGACTCTGCGAAGCCCGAGGTCTTACGGGCGATCAAGGCGCGATCATTCCTCATGCCAACGTCGCCACGCTGATGCTCGACGAGCGCGTGCTGCAAGCCGTGCGCGCCGGGCAGTTCCACGTATACGCCGTGCGTCAGGTGGATGAGGCGCTGAGCCTGCTGGTGGGCATGCCGGTCGGTGAAGCGGACGAAGACGGTCAATTCCCCGACGATTCGGTCAACGGCAGGGTGGTGGACCGCCTGCGCGACATCGCTGAAATGCTCAGCGACGACGACCTCAAAGAGCTCGAAAAGGAGGCGCCACAATTACAGCCTGAGCTGAAAAGCTAGGCCTTTGACGTCAATGAAACAGGGCGCTTGATGGCAAAATGACCATTCGGCGCCCTTTTCGTTTTCGCGCTTTTCCAACGGGGTATTTGTTCGATATTGTCGGGTTGCAGCAGTTGTCAAAGGGACTGACGCGTTCCCTCGTTATGCGAGGAGATGAATACTGCAATCAATGAGGAGCTCGCCATGCCGCGCAGCCTCTGTCTTACTCGCCAATGCCTGGGTCTGGTGACCCGAATCGAATGTGTCGTTCGCCCGCTGTCAGGCGATAAAGGAATGTGGACCTTATTGTTCGCTGCCGGAATGTCTGGCGAACAGCCCTCCGCACTCAAGGCTCAAGGGCCTTTTCATGGACCGATTGCTGCCGAATCGGTGCTTGATGCCATTGCCGAAAGCCTTGTGTTGCATGGCTATCAAACGGCAGAGGAAATCCCGATCTGGGGTCTTCACCTTCAGGGGGAGCTGCGAAGAATCAACAGCGACGCTGCCCAGGGGCAGCGGACGTCTCCCGCCAACTGACCCCAGCGCTTCGACGAGTCCTGCGTTTGCCTTCTGCGGTCTGCAGATGCGGATTTGTCGAGCGTCCCCTACGCCTGATCTGGCGTTATTGTTTCAACTCTTTTCGCGGTGGGTTGTGCTCCGGCCTTCGCCCTATACTCGCGAGCTTTTAAATTATCTGTGAGCTTCAATGGAACGTTTTATCGAAAATGCCATGTACGCATCGCGCTGGTTGCTGGCGCCGATCTACTTTGGTTTGTCTCTGGGGCTGTTGGCGCTGGCGCTGAAGTTCTTTCAGGAAATTTTCCACATCATCCCCAACGTGTTTGCGCTGGCTGAATCGGACCTGATTCTGGTGCTGCTGTCGTTGATCGACATGGCGCTGGTCGGTGGTTTGCTGGTCATGGTGATGATCTCCGGCTACGAGAACTTCGTGTCCCAGCTGGATATCGACGAAGGCAAGGAGAAGCTCAACTGGCTGGGCAAGATGGATTCTTCGTCGCTGAAGATGAAAGTCGCCGCGTCCATCGTCGCGATCTCGTCCATTCACCTGTTGCGGGTGTTCATGGATGCCAAGAATATCGAGCCGCAATACCTGATGTGGTACGTGATCATTCACATGACCTTCGTGGTCTCGGCCTTCGCGATGGGCTACCTGGACAAGCTGACCAAGCACTGATTGCCTGCGCTTGTGGCCGTGCGGTGATAGCAGCTTTCGAAGCAAATATGACCAGCGGCACTGCTGGTCCCTTGCGCTCAGGCCAGCGTCAGCGAGACTTGGGGTTCGCTCATTCAGCCAGTGACCACGAGGCTTTGCCATGAACTTGCAGGAACTCAACTCACACGCCGGCGCCGGCCGCATCGACGAACTCAACCTCATTTCCATCGAAGGCGGCATCTACCTGCTGGAAGCACGGATGCAGGGCGTCGCACATCGTCTGGTCGACGCGCAGAACAGAGCATTGCACCTGCGTTCAGTCGAGCACGCACGCCAACTCCTGCAGTCGGTCCCACCGCTGTCATTCAGCCTGGTCCACGCCGTGGTTCACGATGAGATGTGCGGTGTGGAAGACGGCCTGGATCAGAACGTCAAGATTCCCCTGTCCATCCGGTCGGCTTGGTAGGCTGTTACTCGATATTGTGCTTTGTGCTAGTCTGCCCGGCCTTTAAATGTGAGCGCCCACGGGTGCTCTTCAGCGGAGCAGTGTCATGTCCGAAGTCAATCTGTCCACCGACGAAACCCGCGTCAGCTACGGTATTGGTCGTCAGCTGGGCGACCAACTGCGTGACAACCCGCCACCGGGTGTCGACCTCGACGCTATTCTGGTCGGCCTGACCGACGCCTTCGACGGCAAGCCGAGCCGCGTTGGCCAGGAAGAAATGGGCGCGAGCTTTAAAGTCATCCGCGAAATCATGCAAGCCGAAGCAGCTTCCAAAGCTGAAGCAGCGGCTGGCGCCGGCAAGGAATACCTGACCGAGAACGCCAAGCGTGATGGCGTGACCACTCTGGCCTCCGGTCTGCAATATGAAGTGATCACTGCGGGCGAAGGCGCTCAGCCGACCCGCGAAAGCAACGTGCGCACCCATTACCACGGCATGCTGATCGACGGTACTGTGTTTGACAGCTCCTACGATCGTGGTGAGCCGGCTGAATTCCCGGTTGGCGGCGTGATTCCAGGCTGGACCGAAGCCCTTCAACTGATGAAGGCCGGCAGCAAATGGCGTCTGTACGTTCCTAGCGAATTGGCCTACGGCGCTCAAGGCGTTGGCAGCATTCCGCCGCACAGCGTTCTGGTCTTCGACGTCGAGCTGCTCGACGTTCTGTAAGGTTCTGTAGCGACCGCTTCACGCTCGACAGATGCCGAGTCAGCCCCGCGCTGGCTCGGCATTGTCGTTTTATCTGTTCTCATCAATGCAGTTCACTGGTCGGACGCAATGCCCGTGCATAACAGAACAGAAACAGACTTCGTACCATCTCTTTCTGAACGCAGGGTTCGCTCGAACTCAGGCTGCTGACATCCAGATCCCCCTGATCGCGCAATTCGTCGAGCGCCTCTTCCTCCAGCACCGCACACACTTTGCCCGTCTCGCGATCGAGGATGCGCAGGTAGGGCTGTGGCCGATCAAGCCAGGCATCAATCAGATACGTCATGTGATTCTCCTTGAGTGTTTCAATGAGAATAATTCTTATCTGAAGAATGGCAAGGATCTATTTGAGATTAATTCGCATTGGCTGCTTTGGGGGGGCTTTCAAGGGTGGCGTTGAATCGCGCACAACAAAAAGCCCGTCACGTGGACGGGCTTTCGGCGGGGCAGGGCAGCGGTCAGTGTGTGCGAGCGACCGCAAATTCACTCAACTCGACGAGGGCGTCGCGGTAGACGCTCGGCGGCAGCACATCCAGACAGGCAATGGCGCGAGCAATGTAGTCGCGTGCCAGTTGGGCGGTGTATTCAAGGGCGCCTGACTTTTCCACGGCATCGCGGATGCTTTCGAGATCTTCCAGACCGCCCTTCTGAATGGCCTGACGAACCAGCGCGGCTTGTTCAGGCGTGCCTTCGCGCATGGTGTAGATCAGCGGCAGGGTAGGCTTGCCTTCGGCGAGGTCGTCACCGACGTTCTTGCCAAGGGTTTCCGCATCGCCGCGATAGTCCAGCAGGTCGTCGACCAGTTGGAAAGCGACACCCAGATGATCACCGAAGGTGCGCAGCGCTTCGCTTTGCTCCGGGCCGGCGTTGGCCAGGGCTGCGGCGCTGTGGGTCGACGCTTCGAAGAGCATCGCGGTTTTGCCGCGGATGACTTCCATGTAGGTTTCTTCGGTGGTGCTGGCGTCGCGCACCTTGGACAGCTGCAGTACTTCACCTTCCGCGATGATCCGCGTGGCCTTCGACAGGATCTGCATGACCGGCATCGAGCCGAGTTCGACCATCATCTCGAACGAGCGCGAATACAGAAAGTCACCCACCAGTACGCTCGGCGCGTTGCCCCACATCGCATTGGCGGTCGAGCGGCCACGGCGCATGCCGGACATGTCGACGACGTCGTCGTGCAGCAGGGTAGCGGTGTGCAGGAACTCGATGGTCGCTGCCAGCAGGCGCAAATCATCACCGCCAGAGCCCAGCGCTTTGCCGCACAACAGAACGAGCAATGGGCGCAGGCGTTTACCGCCAGCAGAGGTGATGTAGTCGCCGATTTTGGAGACCAGCGGCACGCGCGATGTCAGCTGCTTCTTGATAATGTGGTCGACGGCTGTAAAGTCGTCCGCCACAGCGGTGTAGAAGGCTTGGGGTTGCATCAGCGAGACGTGCTCCAGAAGGGTTGCGCGGCATGCTAGGTTGCAGGCCCCACCCTGTCAAGGCGTGACATAACGCAGCTTGCAAGGCGTTGATCGCTTGCGTACAATCGCGCACCCTAACTTCCTGGGCAGCACCTGCCTTACGCAATTGCATGTCGGCCTTCCAGCCTTGTGCAGCCATGCCAGCCAATACCTCTTCCTATAAAGAGCTGGGTGAGCAGGATTATCGGAGATACACCATGTCTTATGCAGTAATCGTTACTGGCGGCAAGCAATACAAGGTCGCCCCAGGTGAATACCTGAAGATTGAAAAACTGGAAATCGCTACCGGCGAATCCGTTACTTTTGATCGCGTTCTGTTGGTTGCCAATGGCGACGACGTGAATATCGGCGCTCCAGTTGTTGCAGGCGCTACCGTTGTGGCTGAAGTGATCTCCCAGGGTCGTCACGATAAAGTCCGCATCATCAAGTTCCGTCGTCGTAAGCACCACATGAAGCGTATGGGCCACCGCCAGTGGTACACCGAGATCAAAATCACCGGTATTCAGGCTTAATTTCAGCCTAATCCTCACTAGGAGAATTGACTCATGGCACACAAAAAAGCTGGTGGTAGTACCCGTAACGGTCGCGACTCAGAAGCCAAACGCCTTGGCGTGAAGATGTACGGCGGCCAGGTTATCGTTCCGGGCAACATCATCGTGCGTCAGCGCGGCACCCAATTCCACGCTGGCTACGGCGTTGGTATGGGCAAAGATCACACCCTGTTCGCCAAAGTCGAAGGCGTGATCAAGTTCCAGGTTAAAGGCGCCTTCGGTCGTCGCTATGTAAGCATCGTGCCAAAGACTGAAGTCGCGGCATAATCTTGCGTTCAGGGGGTGTGAGGGCTTGACCTTCACACCTCCTGAGCTGAAAAGCCCTGTCGATGACAGGGCTTTTTCGTTTGTAGAAGGTCCTGTTTCTGGTGAGTCTCTTGCAAAGCTGTTTGTGTGGGCCGTTGTGGTGTGAAGTCGCTGGTTTTTGATCGGTATCGCAACGCTCATCTTTGCAAGAGCCTTATGAATCTATGTTGTTTGCTCGTCTTTGTGACGGGAGGCGTGCGCTATGAAATTTGTTGATGAAGTATCCATTCGAGTAAAGGCCGGTGATGGCGGTAACGGTTGCATGAGCTTCCGCCGCGAAAAATTCATCGAGAACGGTGGGCCCAACGGTGGTGATGGCGGTGACGGCGGCTCGATCTACATGATCGCCGACGAAAACCTCAACACCCTGGTCGACTATCGCTACACCCGCCATTTCGACGCCGAGCGCGGTTCGAACGGCGGCAGCACCGACTGCACCGGTCGCAAGGGTGAAGAGCTGGTATTGCGCGTGCCGGTCGGCACCACCGTGATCGACGCCGGTACCCAGGAAGTGATCGGCGACCTGACCAAAGCCGGCCAGCGTCTGCTGGTGGCTCATGGCGGCTGGCACGGTCTGGGTAACACGCGTTTCAAATCCAGTACCAACCGTGCACCGCGTCAGACCACGCCGGGCAAGCCGGGTGAGCAGCGTGATCTCAAGCTTGAGCTGAAAGTGCTGGCTGACGTTGGTCTGCTCGGTTTGCCGAACGCTGGCAAGAGCACGTTCATTCGTTCGGTATCGGCAGCCAAGCCAAAGGTCGCTGATTACCCGTTCACCACCCTGGTGCCAAACCTGGGTGTCGTCAGTGTCGATCGCTGGAAAAGCTTTGTTGTGGCCGATATTCCCGGCCTGATCGAAGGTGCTTCCCACGGTGCCGGTCTGGGGATTCGTTTCCTCAAACACCTGGCGCGTACGCGTCTGTTGCTGCACCTCGTCGACATGGCGCCGCTTGATGAAAGCAGCGCGCCGGATGCCGCTGAAGTCATCGTCACCGAGCTGTTCAAGTTCAGCCCTGCGCTGGCCGACCGTGATCGCTGGCTGGTGCTGAACAAGTGCGACCAGATCCTCGAAGAAGAGCATGAGGCCCGCAAGCAGGAGATCATCGATCGTCTGGAGTGGACCGGCCCTGTCTACGTGATCTCGGCCATCGCCAAAGAAGGCACTGATCGCCTGACCCACGACATCATGCGCTATCTCGAAGATCGCGCTGATCGTCTGGCCAATGACCCGTCGTACGCCGCCGAGCTGGCTGAGCTGGATCAACGCATCGAAGACGAAGCCCGCGCCCAGTTGCAGGCGCTGGATGATCAGCGTGCCTTGCGCCGTAGCGGCGTGAAGAGCGTGCATGACATCGGCGATGATGATTGGGATGAGGAAGACGTGGAAGACGAAGATGGTCCGGAAATCATTTACGTCCGCGACTGATCGACTGAAGTAAACTACGACGCCGCTCTTGAAGCGGCGTTTTAGTATCTAGAATTCGGACTCTCTGGCTTAAGGTTGAAAGATCATGCGGAGCAAGGTGACAGGTGCCCAGCGTTGGGTGGTAAAGATCGGAAGTGCGCTGCTGACAGCGGACGGCAAGGGTCTGGATCGCAACGCGATGGGTGTTTGGGTCGAGCAGATGGTGGCCCTGCATGAGGCGGGTGTCGAACTGGTCCTGGTGTCGTCCGGCGCGGTAGCGGCCGGCATGAGCCGTTTGGGCTGGACTGCGCGACCGAGTGCCATGCATGAGCTTCAGGCCGCTGCAGCAATCGGTCAGATGGGTCTGGTGCAGGCGTGGGAATCCAGCTTCGCCGAGCATCAGCGGCACACCGCGCAGATTCTGCTCACCCACGACGATCTGTCCGATCGCAAGCGCTACCTGAACGCCCGAAGCACGCTGCGCACCCTGGTTGAGCTGGGTGTTATTCCTGTCATCAATGAAAACGACACGGTCGTCACCGACGAGATCCGTTTCGGCGACAACGATACGCTGGCGGCGCTGGTGGCCAACCTGGTGGAAGCCGACCTGTTGGTCATCCTGACCGACCGTGACGGCATGTTCGATGCCGACCCTCGCAACAATCCTGAAGCGCAGCTCATTTATGAGGCGCGTGCCGATGATCCCGCCCTTGATGCAGTCGCTGGCGGCACCGGCGGGGCGCTGGGTCGTGGCGGCATGCAGACCAAATTGCGTGCTGCGCGACTCGCCGCCCGTTCTGGCGCGCACACCGTGATTGTGGGTGGCCGCATCGAGCGCGTGCTGGCGCGGCTGAAAGCCGGTGAGCGCTTGGGCACGTTGCTGTCTCCTGAGCGCGAAATGCTCGCGGCTCGCAAGCAATGGCTGGCCGGGCATCTGCAAACCCGTGGCACGCTGGTGCTGGACGAGGGTGCGGTGAAAGCGCTGACCCACAGCCACAAGAGCCTGTTGCCGGTCGGCGTCAAGCTGGTGCAGGGCAGCTTTCGTCGCGGCGAGATGGTGGTATGCGTGGCGGCCGACGGTCGCGAGATCGCCCGCGGTCTCAGCAATTACAGCGCGCTCGAAGCGCAGAAGATCATTGGTCTGCCCTCTGATGCAATCGTCAAAGAGCTGGGTTACATGGCCGAGCCTGAGCTCGTGCACCGTGACAACCTGATTCTGGTCTGAACTGCATCATCAAAAAAGGAAGCATAAATGCGAGTCATGAAAGGGCTGGTAGGCGCGTTGCTGATGTTGCCGTTGCTGGCATCGGCTGAAGAGATCGGCCAGGTATCCACCGTGTTCAAGATGGTGGGTCCGAACGACCGGATCGTGGTCGAGGCATTCGACGACCCCAAGGTCGACGGCGTGACGTGCTATCTGTCCCGCGCGAAAACCGGTGGGGTGAAGGGTGGGCTGGGCCTTGCTGAAGATCGTGCCGAAGCGTCCATCGCTTGCCGGCAGGTCGGTCCCATTCATTTCAAGGAGCAATTGAAGGACGGTGACGAGGTGTTCAAGGAGCGGACCTCGCTGGTGTTCAAGACCATGCAGGTCGTGCGATTCCTCGACAAGAAGCGCAACACGCTGGTGTATCTCGTCTACAGCGACAGGGTGATCGAGGGCAGTCCGCAGAACGCCGTGACCGCGATCCCGATTCTGCCGTGGGCGCCTGCTCCTGCGCCTTGATGCTGAAGCGTCAAATCGAAGGCAATAAAAAACCGACCCTGGGGTCGGTTTTTTAACAAGCGAATCGCTTAGGCTGCAGCAGCAAGGTTCAGAGCCTTGATGTGGCCATTCAAGCGACCTTTATGGCGAGCAGCTTTGTTCTTGTGGATGATGCCTTTATCGGCCATACGGTCGATAACTGGCACGGCCAGAACATAAGCAGCTTGCGCTTTTTCAGCGTCTTTAGCGTCGATGGC
The DNA here is from genome assembly GCF_021728295.1 of Pseudomonas petrae. Taxonomy (GTDB): domain Bacteria; phylum Pseudomonadota; class Gammaproteobacteria; order Pseudomonadales; family Pseudomonadaceae; genus Aquipseudomonas; species Aquipseudomonas petrae. Next base: position 209,232 of record NZ_JAKJXE010000007.1, on the reverse strand, counting down.
TTTAACTACATTCTTGATGTAGGTACGAACCATGGAACGCATGCTGGCGTTGTGGCTGCGACGCTTCTCAGCCTGTTTTGCACGTTTTTTGGCGGAAGGTGTGTTGGCCACCGTCGAGCTCCTCGAAAGACTTGGGAAATAGCTAACAAAATAGGCCGCGAATCATGCCGATGAGTTTGACACTTGTCAAGGGCAGTTGATGCGTTCCGCTGAGTGGTCGCAGTGTGGTGCCGAGGTGATTTCTTTCCGGCGTGCGACCTGTAAACTCGCGGGCTTTGGCTCTGAGCTGTTTTGCGGCGCGGAGTATCGCATATATGGAACGCGCTTTGGCGCTTCCTTTGGTCAGGCGTACAAACCTTTCGATGAATCTACTCAAATCGCTTGCCGCCGTTAGCTCTATTACGATGCTTTCGCGGGTGCTGGGCTTTGTCCGCGATACCATCATCGCACGCGCGTTTGGCGCCGGCATGGCCACTGACGCCTTCTTTATCGCGTTCAAACTGCCCAACCTGCTGCGCCGAATTTTTGCCGAGGGCGCTTTCTCACAGGCATTCGTGCCGATCCTGGCGGAATACAAAAGCCAGCAGGGCGAAGAGGCAACCCGCACATTTGTCGCGTATGTCACCGGCCTCCTGACCCTCGCCCTGGCGATCGTCACTGTGTTGGGCGTCGTGTTCGCCCCCTGGGTCATCTGGGCGACTGCGCCGGGGTTTGCCGACACGCCTGAGAAATTCCAGCTCACGTCGGACCTGTTGCGGGTGACCTTTCCTTATATATTGCTCATCTCGCTGTCGTCGCTGGCCGGTGCGATCCTTAACACGTGGAATCGCTTCTCCGTTCCGGCGTTCGTGCCAACGCTGCTCAATCTGGCGATGATCTTCTTCGCCCTGTTCCTTACGCCGTATTTCCACCCGCCCGTGATGGCGCTGGGCTGGGCGGTGCTGGCGGGCGGGCTGCTGCAGCTTCTTTACCAACTGCCGCACCTGAAAAAGATCGGCATGCTGGTGCTGCCGCGCCTCAACCTGCGCGACACCGGTGTCTGGCGAGTGATGAAGCAGATGCTGCCGGCCATGCTCGGGGTTTCCGTCAGTCAGATTTCACTGATTATCAACACGATATTTGCCTCGTTCCTTGTCGCCGGATCGGTGTCGTGGATGTACTACGCCGACCGCCTGATGGAGTTGCCTTCCGGTGTGCTGGGCGTGGCGTTGGGGACGATTCTTCTGCCGATTCTCTCGAAAACCTACGCCAGCCGGGATCGCCACGAATATTCGCGCATCCTCGACTGGGGCCTGCGCTTGTGTTTCCTGCTGGTGCTGCCGTGCACGCTGGCGCTCGGACTGCTCGCCGAGCCGCTGACAGTTTCGCTGTTCCAGTACGGCAAGTTCGACGGCGAAGATGCCGCGATGACCCAGCGCGCGCTGGTCGCGTACTCAGTGGGGCTGCTGGGCATCATTGTGATCAAGGTGCTCGCACCGGGCTTTTACGCGCAACAAAATATCCGCACGCCGGTGAAAATAGCGATCTTCACCCTCATAGTGACTCAACTGTTCAACCTGCTTTTCGTCTACGTCATCCATCTGGCGCACGCCGGTCTGGCGCTGGCGATCAGCGTGGGGGCGTGCCTCAACGCGTTGCTGCTGTTCTGGCAATTGCGCAAGCAGGACCTGTTTCAGCCGCAGCCGGGTTGGCCGGTGTTTTTGGGCAAGCTGATTATCGCTGTGGCGGTGATGTCCGCCGTACTGCTTGGCCTGATGCATGTGATGCCCGCCTGGTCAGACGGTGAAATGCTGCAGCGATTCCTGCGCCTGGGCGCGTTGGTGGTGGCGGGGGTCGTGGCGTATTTCGGCACCCTGCTGGTGTTGGGTTTCCGGGTCAGGCATTTCGCTCGCAAGGCGATCCTGTAGGATCAGTCGTCGTTTTCTGCCGGTTAACGTCGATTGTTGTGGTTTGCCCGGATGTGTCGCCTGTCGTTGACGGCGGTGTGTGGTTATAATCGGCCACTTTATGAGCAAGAAGCGCGTTATGCAGCTGGTTCGAGGCCTTCACAATCTGCGCCCGCAGCACCGGGGCTGCGTCGCCACCATTGGCAATTTCGACGGTGTTCACCGGGGTCACCAGGCTATCCTGGCGCGGCTGCGTGAGCGTGCCGTCGAGCTGGGCTTGCCCAGTTGTGTGGTGATCTTCGAACCGCAACCACGCGAGTTCTTCGCTCCCGAGACGGCGCCGGCCCGTCTGGCCCGGCTGCGCGACAAGCTTGATCTGCTTGCTGGCGAGGGCGTTGATCTGGTGTTGTGTCTGGCCTTCAATCAGCGCTTCAGCAAGCTCAGTGCATCCGAGTTTGTCGACACCGTGCTGATCGATGGCCTGGGCGTGAAGCACCTGGAGGTCGGAGACGACTTCCGTTTTGGTTGTGACCGAGTGGGCGATTTCGATTTTCTGCAAAAAGTCGGCGCCGAAAAGGGCTTCACCGTCGAAGCGGCGCAGACCGTCGAAATCGATGGCGTCCGTGTAAGCAGCACCAAGGTGCGCACTGCGCTGGCTGCGGCAGACTTTGCCCTCGCCGAGCATTTGCTGGGCCGTCCTTTCGAGATATCCGGCCGCGTGCTGCATGGCCAGAAGCTGGCGCGTCAGTTGGGTACGCCTACGGCCAACGTGCAACTCAAACGTCGTCGCGTGCCATTGACCGGTGTCTATCTGGTCAGCGCGCTGATCGACGGCAAGGTGTGGCCGGGCGTCGCCAACATTGGCGTGCGTCCCAGCGTGGCAGGCGATGGACGTCCCCACCTGGAGATTCACCTTCTGGATTTTACCGGCGATATCTATGGCCGGCGTTTGACGGTGGTATTCCACCAGAAGCTGCGTGATGAGCAGCGCTTTGCCTCCCTTGAGGCGCTCAAGACGGCGATCGATGCGGATGTCGCTGCCGCTCGTGCCCACTGGCACGACCAACCGCTAAACTTTAGAGCCTGAAATGACCGACTACAAAGCCACGCTTAATCTTCCGGACACCGCCTTCCCTATGAAGGCCGGCCTGCCCCAGCGCGAGCCGCAAACTCTGCAGCGCTGGGACAGCATTGGCCTGTACCAGAAGCTGCGCGAAATTGGCAAGGATCGGCCCAAGTTCGTGCTGCACGACGGGCCTCCATACGCCAACGGCAATATCCACATCGGTCATGCGGTCAACAAGATTCTCAAGGACATGATCGTTCGCTCGAAGACCCTTTCGGGCTTCGACGCGCCCTATATTCCGGGCTGGGATTGCCACGGTCTGCCGATCGAGCACAAGGTCGAAGTCACCCACGGCAAAAATCTGCCAGCGGACAAGACCCGTGAGCTGTGCCGTGCCTACGCGGCCGAGCAGATCGAAGGGCAGAAAGCCGAATTCATTCGTCTGGGCGTGCTCGGCGATTGGGCCAACCCCTACCGCACCATGGACTTCGCCAACGAAGCCGGGGAAATCCGCGCGCTGGCTGAAATGGTCAAGAACGGCTTCGTCTTCAAGGGCCTCAAGCCGGTCAACTGGTGTTTCGATTGCGGTTCGGCGCTGGCTGAAGCGGAAGTCGAATACCAGGACAAGAAATCGTCCACCATCGACGTGGCCTTCCCGGTTGCCGATGCCGACAAGCTTGCTGCCGCCTTCGGTCTGCCAAGCCTGGGCAAACCTGCTGCCATCGTGATCTGGACCACCACCCCGTGGACCATTCCGGCAAACCAGGCGCTCAACGTTCATCCGGAATTCACCTACGCGCTGGTCGATACCGGCGAGCGACTTCTGGTGCTGGCCGAGGAATTGGTCGAGTCCTGCCTCAAGCGCTGGAACCTCGAAGGTTCGGTGCTGGCGACGGCCGAAGGTTCGGCGCTCGAGCTGATCAATTTCCGTCATCCGTTCTACGATCGTCTGTCGCCCATCTATCTGGCCGACTACGTCGAGTTGGGTGCTGGCACGGGTGTCGTTCACAACTCGCCCGCCTATGGCGTCGATGACTTCGTGATTTACAAAAGCTACGGCCTGACCAACGACGACATCATCAGCCCGGTGCAGAGCAACGGCGTGTTCAGCCCGTCGCTGGAGTTCTTTGGTGGCCAGTTCATCTTCAAGGCCAACCAGCCCATCATCGACAAGCTGACCGAAGTCGGCGCGTTGCTGCACACCGAAACCATCACTCACAGCTACATGCACTGCTGGCGCCACAAGACGCCGCTGATCTACCGCGCCACCGCGCAGTGGTTCGTCGGCATGGACAAGCAGCCGACGTCGGGCGACACCCTGCGCAATCGGGCTATGAAAGCCATCGAAGAAACCAAATTCGTGCCGGCATGGGGGCAGGCGCGCTTGCACTCAATGATCGCCAACCGCCCTGACTGGTGCATTTCCCGTCAGCGTAACTGGGGCGTGCCGATCCCGTTTTTCCTGAACAAGGAAAGCGGCGAGCTGCACCCGCGCACCGTCGAACTGATGGAAGAGGTCGCTCAGCGCGTCGAGCAGGAAGGCATCGAAGCCTGGTTCAAGATGGACGCAGCCGAGTTGCTAGGTGACGAAGCGCCGCACTACGACAAGATTTCCGACACTCTGGACGTCTGGTTTGATTCCGGCACCACCCACTGGCACGTCCTGCGCGGCTCGCACCCGATGGGCCACGAGACCGGTCCACGCGCCGACCTGTACCTGGAAGGCTCCGACCAGCACCGCGGCTGGTTCCACTCCTCGCTGCTGACCGGTTGCGCCATCGACAATCACGCGCCGTACCGTGAATTGCTCACCCATGGTTTCACCGTGGACGAGAACGGCCGCAAGATGTCCAAGTCGCTGGGCAACGTCATCGCGCCGCAGACGGTCAACGACACCCTGGGCGCCGACATCATGCGTCTGTGGGTTTCGGCGACCGACTATTCCAGCGAAATGGCCGTCTCCAACACCATCCTGCAGCGCAGCGCCGATGCTTACCGTCGCATCCGCAACACCGCGCGCTTCCTGCTCTCGAACCTGACCGGCTTCAATCCGGCCACCGACTTGCTGCCAGCCGAAGACATGCTGGCACTGGATCGCTGGGCCGTGGACCGCGCGCTGCTGCTGCAGCGTGAGCTGGAAGAGCACTACGGCGAGTACCGGTTCTGGAACGTCTATTCCAAAGTGCACAACTTCTGCGTGCAGGAGTTGGGTGGTTTCTACCTCGACATCATCAAGGATCGCCAATACACCACCGGCGCCAACAGCAAGGCGCGTCGTTCTTGCCAGACCGCGCTGTTCCACATCTCCGAAGCGCTGGTTCGCTGGGTCGCACCGATCCTGGCGTTTACCGCCGATGAACTGTGGCAGTACCTGCCGGGCGAGCGTAACGAGTCGGTCATGCTCAACACCTGGTACCGGGATCTGAGCGAGCTGCCGGAAGGCTTCGAGCTGGACCGCGCCTACTGGGAGCGGATCATGGCGGTGAAGGTGGCAGTCAACAAGGAAATGGAAAACCTGCGCGCGGCCAAGGCCATTGGCGGCAACTTGCAGGCCGAGGTCACGCTGTACGCCGAGGACGCGCTGGTGGCGGATCTGTCCAAGCTGAGCAATGAGCTGCGCTTTGTGCTGATCACATCAACGGCCAGCGTCGCGCCTTTCGTCAGTGCGCCCGCCGATGCCGTGGTCACCGAAGTCGCCGGTCTGAAGCTCAAGGTCGTCAAATCCGGCCACGCCAAGTGCGCGCGCTGCTGGCATCACCGCGAGGACGTCGGGGTCAATCCCGAGCATCCGGAAATCTGCGGCCGTTGCGTCGACAACATCAGCGGCGCAGGCGAGGTTCGTCACTATGCCTAATGCATCGGCTGGCCGTATGGGCCGACTGGGTTGGCTGTGGTTGAGCGTGCTGGTGGTGGTCATTGACCAGGCCAGCAAGTTCTACTTCGAAAACCGTCTGGAGTTGTACGAGCAGATCGTCATCCTTCCTGACTACTTCAGCTGGATGCTGGCCTACAACACCGGGGCTGCGTTCAGCTTCCTGGCCGACAGTTCCGGCTGGCAGCGCTGGTTGTTTGCGTTGATTGCGGTCGTGGTGAGTGGGGTGCTGGTGGTCTGGCTCAAGCGGCTCGGGCGCGACGAGACCTGGCTGGCGATTGCCCTTGCCCTGATATTGGGCGGGGCGCTTGGCAATCTGTATGACCGAATCTTCATTGGCCATGTGATAGATTTCATTTTCGTGCATTGGAAAGAACACGGCTTCCCGGCCTTCAATGTCGCGGACAGCGCCATTACCGTTGGCGCGATCATGCTGGCTCTGGACATGTTCAAGAGCAAGAAAACCGGAGAAACCGTCAATGACTGATCAGTTGATGACCGAACAGGCTACACAGGAAACACGCATCGGTCAGAACACGGAAGTCACCCTGCATTTCGCACTGCACCTGGAAAACGGCGACACTGTCGACAGCACCTTCGACAAGGCGCCGGCGACCTTCAAGGTCGGCGATGGCAGCCTGCTTCCTGGTTTTGAAGCGCTGATTTTTGGCTTCAAAGCAGGTGACAAACGCACGCTTCAGGTGCCACCGGAAAACGCTTTCGGTCAGCCGAACCCGCAAAACTTGCAGATCATGCCGCGCTCGCAGTTCCAGAACATGGAGCTGTCCGAAGGCCTGCTAGTGATCTTCAACGATGCGGCGAATACCGAACTGCCGGGCGTGGTGAAAGCGATGGACGATGATCAGGTCACCGTCGATTTCAATCACCCGCTGGCGGGCAAGACGTTGACCTTCGAAGTGGAAATTTTCGAGGTGAAGGCACTCTGAGCATCGCCAGAGCGCCTGGCCCCGGCACTGCTCGGGGCCTTTTCGTTTTTATGTTTCATAGCGCGTAGACACGAGGCACATCATGCAAATCAAGCTCGCCAACCCACGTGGATTCTGCGCCGGGGTGGACCGTGCGATCGAAATCGTCAATCGCGCGCTGGAAGTGTTTGGCCCGCCGATCTACGTGCGCCATGAAGTGGTTCATAACAAATTCGTCGTCGAAGACTTGCGCAGCCGTGGCGCTATCTTCGTCGAAGAGCTCGATCAGGTGCCGGACGACGTCATCGTGATCTTCAGTGCCCACGGTGTGTCACAGGCGGTGCGCACCGAGGCGGCAGGTCGCGGCCTGAAAGTGTTCGACGCCACGTGTCCGCTGGTGACCAAGGTGCATATCGAGGTGGCGCGCTACAGCCGTGACGGCCGCGAGTGCATCCTGATCGGTCACGCCGGCCATCCTGAAGTCGAGGGTACGATGGGCCAGTACGACGCCAGTAATGGCGGCGCGATCTATCTGGTCGAAGACGAAGCAGACGTCGCCAATCTTCAGGTGAGCAACCCTGAGAACCTTGCCTTCGTCACCCAGACGACACTGTCGATGGACGACACCAGCCGAGTAATCGACGCCCTGCGCACACGATTCCCGGCCATTGGCGGTCCGCGCAAGGACGACATCTGCTACGCCACGCAAAACCGCCAGGATGCGGTCAAGGTTCTGGCCGATGAGTGTGACGTGGTGCTGGTGGTCGGCAGCCCGAACAGCTCCAACTCCAATCGCCTGCGTGAGCTGGCTGATCGCATGTCGACCCCGGCCTATCTGATCGACGGCGCCGAAGACATGCAGCGCAGCTGGTTCGACGGCGTTGGACGCATCGGTATCACCGCCGGTGCTTCGGCGCCTGAAGTCCTGGTGCGTGGCGTGATCCAGCAGCTGCACGCCTGGGGCGCGACCGGCGCGGACGAACTGGCCGGGCGCGAGGAAAACATCACCTTCTCGATGCCGAAGGAATTGCGCGTCAAGTCGCTGCTGTAATCCGGTCATTCTGTAACCGCTTCATGCGCAGGGCTCGCTGCCGAATCCCTCGGATCGCAGCGTGACCCTGCCGGTCACCGCAATCGCCAACTGATAGCGACTGGCGGGTGGGTCTTTGAGACAGACCGCCAGTGTCCCGTTGGCGTTGTTCAGCAGCCGCCCCGTGTTATCAAAACCAATGCGCACGGCCACCTTGCTGTTGCCCACCACCCTGACATTGGGGTGGGTGGCGAACTCGGCCAGTAACAGCTCGCCCTCGTCCCTGAACTGGTTGCGGTTGCTGTCGACGAACACATTCCAGCCTCGGCTCCAGTCATCTTCCAGCGCCTGCATCACCACCGGCTGACTGCGCAGAATCGCTTCGGTCCGCGCCATTCGCAGCCCGCTGGCCAGTTGCTGAGCCGTGTCCTGACGTCGTTGTGAGTCGATCAGTTGCCCGAAGGCGGGAATCGCCAGCGTGGCGACGATACCGACAATCACCAACCCTGCCAGCAGTTCAATCAGCGTTAATCCTTGCTGTTTCACGAGCGTCTTCCGTTGAGTGCGACGCTCAAGGAAACACCTGCCTAGCCGCCCTGACAACCGGGCCGATTGTCAGCCGATATGTCCGCAAGCCGCCGTTACACATCCTCCGGGCAAACCGCCGCGCATCGGCTTCACTGGTGGCTGCATGGCAATGGCAGAGGTGGGTGATGGGAGCGAAGACGATGCAATCAGGGATGACATTGATTGAAGTGCTGGTCGCGTTGCTGATCTTCAGCGTTGGCATATTGGGCGTGGCGATGTTGCAGCTCAGCGCGCTGAAATACACCGACAGTTCGATGCGCAGCATGCACGTCAGCTTCATCGCCCATGATCTGTTCGAGCGCATCCGCGCCAATCCGGACGCCAGTTACGCGCTGGCGTCGCTGAGTCAGGCGCCGACGTCCGGCAGTCTCGCCGTCCCTCGACAGCAAGACCTGTATGACTTCGCGACGCAATTGAAACGCGCGGTCGGTGACGACGCCGAGGCATCGATTGCGGTGGCGGGATCGAGCGTGACCCTCACCTTGAAATGGGACGATTCCCGCGCCAGCCAAGAGGCCGCGCATCAGCAAACGCTCACGCTGACCGCCGATGTCTCTGCCGAGCGGAGCGCACGGCCATGAAAGTTGTGCAGAAGGGATTTGGCCTCGTCGAAGTTCTGCTGGCGCTGATGCTGGGATTGGTGATGTCGCTGGCTTTGATGCAGATATTCATCAGCTCAAAAAGCAGCTATGCCAGTCAGACATCGTCCGCCAGCCTGCAGGAAGACGCGCGATTTGTGCTCAGCAAAATGGTCCAGGAAGTGCGGCTGGTGGGCATGTTCGGCTGCTTGGGAAAAGTCGACGACGCCAGCGTCGGCAATGGCTTCTCCAAGGCGTTTGAAGAGCCGATCCACTGGGACGCCAGCTCTCAGACACTGACCCTCGCCACGGCCGGAACAGGAGAGGGTGGCGGCTGGTCGACCTGGGTCATTCACACCGACTGCGTGTCATCCGCCACCGCGTACTCCAATGGCCGGGCGCCCCGACTTGCTGCGGATGAGGCCGCAATGCCGTTGCACCGGCAGGTGTATCGCTTCAACAAAGCGCGCAATGAACTGTCACTGAACGGCCAGCCTCTGGTCAGCAACGTGCGCGCGTTCAGCGTGCTGTTTGGCGTCGCCGGCTCGATCAACGAGCGCTCCATTGCGCGTTACGCCGCCGCTGCCGACCCCTCTCTGGTCCGCAGCGTGCGACTGACCCTGACCTTGTTCGACCCTGCGGCCCGGGTGCAGGAACAAACCATTGACGTTGTCGCTGCCCTCCGTAATCGGCTGGGGTGAGGGCATGAGCGTGAATGCACAACGTGGTGCGGTGTTGATCGTCAGTTTGGTGTTCCTCTTGTTGCTGACCCTGTTGGCGACATCGTCGATGCAGAACGCCACGCTCCAGGAAAAAGTGGCCGGCACCTTCACGCGGCGCGATGCATCGTTTCAGTCCGCCGAGACAGCGCTGCGCATCGCGGAAGCGAAACTCATGGCGCCCGTATTCTCCCTGCCGGCTTGTTCGTCGCCAGCGAGGTGTCTGCCGCCGCCTGAAGCGCTGACCCTGTCCAGCAGCGGACCGGGCGGGGTCTCGGGTATGGATTGGGTCGCGACGAAGGGTGGTTTTTACGGCATTCAGCATGTCGGCCAAACCGACCAACCGGCCGGTGGCGCAGACGATCAACTCTGGACCCTGTATCGCGTGACGGCCATCGGCATCGCGGGCGACTCACGCACCGTGCTCGAAAGCATTCACACCCAGGAGCGTCGCGTCATGTGGCGGCAGCGGCAATGAACAGAGCAACCGCAGGCTTCACCCTGATCGAACTGCTGATTGCCATCGCCATCGTCGCGATACTCGCCGCCGTCGCGTACCCGCAATACAGCGAATACACCCGGAAAGCCCGCCGCTCCGAGATCGCTGGGGTGCTGGTTGAAGAGGCGCAGAAGCTGGAGCGGTTTCATTCGCGGGCAGGGCAATACTCGGACGTCAGCGGGCCGCCGGCGTTTAGTCATGAGGTGTCGGTCGGGAATGCGTTTTATCGGATAGGGGCTGAGCGGAAGGAGCGGGCGTTTACGCTGACCGCGTCTCCGATGGGCGGGGGGATGATGGGAGGTGATGCCTGCGGCAGCTTTGTGCTGGAACACACCGGCAGGCGCGACAACCTCGGGATGTCGGGGGCTGCCAGTGTGTCGGGGTGTTGGGGGCGCTGAGATGACATATGAGGGCTGCGGCACAGGGCGTCAGGGCGTTCGTCCGTCGAAAACAGCCACACATCCCCCCGGCAAATATTGAAACAACCGGTTGCTATATAGTTTCTCCATTAAGGAGAGATTAAATGCCCAAACGGTGTCGGGGTTTTACGCTGGTCGAGTTGCTGGTGACCATCACGTTGGTCGGCATCCTCGCGGCGATCGCCATTCCAAGCTTCAGTACTACCATCCAGAACACCAAGGCCGACACGGAAGTAAGCGATTTTCAGCGTTTCCTTAACTATGCGCGCCAGCAAGCGATAAACAGTGGAACTGTCATTCGTATAACACCAGCCGTGGCGGGTGGTGCCTGGAATACTCAGTTGACTGCCATTGATCCTGCGGCACCGATTCCGATTCTGCGAGTCCTGTCGGCGATGGACTCTGGATCAGTCCTCGCAGTAAGTGGTAATCCCAGCGCGATTGACTTCAACAACCTGGGCGGTTTGGCCGCCCCGGTGCCGACGCCTGCGGCTGCTTTGGTCATCACCTATAACCGCGGCACCATCACCAGAGTGATCAACATATGCCTCAGCGGTCGTATCGTATTAGGCGGCTGCTGATGAACGCGAAAATGACTTCCCGGCAAAAAGGCACGACGCTGATTGAAGTGTTGGTCTCCTTGCTTGTTCTGGCCATCGGACTGTTGGGTGCGGCAGCGCTCCAGTTGAATGCGCTGAAATACACCGACAGTTCAAGAACGAGCAGCCAGGCCAGCTTCATTGCCTACGACATGATGGACCGCATACGTGCCAATCCGGATGTTGATTATCAGCTGGCGTCCCTTTCGGCAGCACCGTCTGGTGGTGATCTGAATGTCCCGCGTACGCAGGATCTCTATGATTTCAAGACTAACATTCAGAACCTCGACCTCGCGACAGGTGATGGAAGCATTGTTGTCAACAAGAGGGAGGTCACCATTACTGTGAGCTGGAGTGATGCCCGGGCCGCAAACAAGGCAAATACTTTGCAGACATTTATGGTGAAGAGTCGTGTAGCGATAGATACGAAGGTGGCGCAATGATGCACCGCGCCAAAGGCTTCGGCCTGATCGAGATCATGATCTCGCTGCTGTTGGGTCTGCTAATAGTGGCGGGCGTCATCCAGATTTTCATTTCAGCCAAGAACACCTATCTGTCCCAGAATGCCTCGGCGGTCATGCAGGAGGACGCGCGTTTCATCCTTACTAAAATGGCCCAGGAAATACGCATGGTCGGGATGTTTGGCTGTCTTGCGACGATCACTGACGCCAGTGCCAAAAGCGACTTCAATGCTGCGCAGGTGACTCCGATCCAATGGGATAACGCTACAACGAAGCTCACGCTGGTGACAGCAGATGTGGGGAACAACGGCGGTGTTCCAACCTGGACCGTTACCTCTGACTGCAAGTCGGGAGCGACCGCTAGAAGCGGTACTGCCGTCCCTGCCGCCAATGAGTTGGCGTTTCCGATACGTCAGCTCGTCTACCAGTTTGCGAATAAGCAGATACTTCTAGGGGGGGCTGCCATCGTCAATAACGTGAACAAGTTCACGGTAGTGTTCGGCACTGCCAACACGGCTTCCGACACAGTCATTACGGGTTACACCGCGACGCCTGCCAACACGAATCTGGTGCGTAGCGTGCGGCTGACACTGGAGATGACAGACGCAACAGGTCGAGTTAAAAACCAGACGTTCAGCGTGTTGACCGCTCTACGCAACCGTCTCTATTAGGTGTTGCCATCGTGAAAGTAGCTAGACTCAGAACTGTTCAACGTACCCGGGACCGTGAGCGTGGAATGGCGCTGATTGTCAGTCTGGTGTTTCTCCTGCTGCTGACGTTGATCGGGATTTCGTCAATGCAGAATGCGACGCTTCAGGAGAAGATGTCGGGCAGCGTCAAGCTACGCAATGAGTCGTTTCAGTTCGCAGAGGCGGCTGTGCGTCTGGGGGAGTCTGCGGTTCAGGCCACCAGTTACAAACTGGCGACCTGCACTAAATGTACTCCACCGGCGGAGGCCGCGAGCGTACAAGTCGCAGGTGCCAATGCTGCCTCGGGAGTGACATGGACCGCGATTCCGGGAGGTTTTTGGGCTGTCCAGAAAATCGCGACAACGAAAGACCCGGTCAACGTTAATCTCGTCGGGTGGGATGAAAGCGAGTCGTGGACGCTGTATCGCATCACCGGTGTTGGCGTGTCCGGTAACTCGCGAACTGTAGTGGAAAGTATCTATGCCAAACGTTGAGTGGTGCCGCAGAGCAAGACTTTATCTGGGCAAGCTGATGATGGGCGCACTGCTTGGTCTTTATGGCTCGGCCACCGCGTTCGCCGCGTTTGTGCCGTCTGACTCCCCCTTGTTAACAGTGGGGTCGGTGACGCCGAACGTCATGCTGTTGGTAGATGACTCCGGGAGTATGAACAGTATCATCTGGGCCTCAGGGTTTGATCCCAACGCGGATCCGGTGCCGGTGTACAGCTGCAGTTCGGATTTCAACTGCAACAACGTCACTGCCATGGACATGACTGACACCAACTTTTTTGTAGGAAACCTGCGTACTGGCGGGTGCGATCCTGGGTATGACGGTTTCTACAAGTTCACCACACGTGCCCGAGTCTGTCTCAAACTCCCCGACCCTGTGGGCAGCGGTAATACTCGGTACACCACTGCTTACATCAGCTACTTGCTTTACGGCACGTCGTTGTCCAAAAAAGACTACACGGATGATTCGATTCCCGACGATTACCGTATCAACGTTGCTCGGACAGTGTCAGCGGCGCTGGTCGCCAGCAACCGAAATCTGCGCATCGGCCTGGCGACGTTCAACCCACCTACGAGCCGCGATTCCGGACCTGGCGGCAACATTGCGAGGGCAATCAGCGATTTGTCCCTGACAACCTCCACCACCGCCAACCAGGCGACGGCCAACTACAATGCGCTGATTTCCTCCATCAACGGGTTGGCAGCAATCGCGAACACGCCACTGGCTGAAACGTATTACGAAGTGACCCGATACTTTCGTGGGATGACGCCGTATTACAACTCTACCCCTACCACCTACACCAGCCCGATTCAGTACCGGTGTCAGCGCAACTATGGTGTCGTAATTACCGACGGTCTGCCGACCTACGATCGAACTTTCCCCACTAACGATCCTCTGGGCGGCGCAAGCTTGCCCAACTGGGATCCCAATGATAACGACGGTGACAACCTCAGTGGCGATGGTGAGGGTGACACGTTGTACCTGGACGATATTGCCAAATTCGCCTATGACATTGATATGCGGATTGGCGGCACCGATGCCGCCGGCAAGAGTTGGGATGCGACCGACTTCATAAAGCAAAACATGTTTACGTATACCGTTGGCTTCACAGCGGCCAATGCCATGCTTTCGAACGCGGCCGTTAACGGTAAGGGTACCTATTATCAGGCGACGGACAGCGCCGGTCTGAACACCGCATTATCCGCCGCTCTAAACGACATCACTTCCCGCGCAGGAACCGGGGGAGGTGTAGCGTCTAACTCGTCCTCATTGTTGAGCACATCTGTTTTTTTCCAGACTCAATACGATCCGACTGACTGGCGCGGTACGATCAAGGCCTTGGCCATTTCGGCTGATGGGACAATCAATGCCGCAGCCCCGCTCTGGTCCACTGACAAACAGATCATTCCAGGTATTACCGCTACTTATGAGTCCTGGAACTCTTTGACCAGTGCGGTTATTCCGTTGTCCTTTCTCAGCTTTTCACTGCCGCAGCAGCTCGTGCTTAGCGCCAATCTGCCACTCGGAATTTCTGGGCTGGATTTGGTGCAATGGAGTAAAGGGATAAACAAGACAGGATTGAAAACGCGTTCGGTGCTGCTCGGTGATGTAATCAACTCGCCCCTGGCGTACGCCTCACCTACCGACAATCCGGCGTCTGACCCTGCTTCTGACAATAGCTACTCCACGTATCTGGATATCAAATCAAACTCAATGACTCCCAGCCTCGTGGTGAATGCCAACGATGGCTTGGTAAACGTGATCAATCCCTCAACGGGCGACAGGCGTTATGCCTATATGCCGTCCACGGTCCTCGCGAACCTGCATTACGTTGCTGATCCAAACTATATCAATGGGGTTTCGCACAAATTTTTAGTGGATGGGCAAATCTCGATCGTAGACGTTCAGTTTGCGTCATCCTGGAAAACGCTAGCCATTGGGGGGGCAGGCTCGGGTGGCAAGGGCTTTTATGCACTGCAACTCTTTAACGCTGGCGCCTTGAATACGGTGAAAGCGCTTTGGGACATCAGCAGCGTTAGTACAGGATTTGCCAACATGGGCTACGCCTATGCCAAACCGGAAGTGGCGCAGTTGCCGGATGGCAGATGGGCAGCCTTCATTTCGAACGGCTATGGCAGTACCACTGGCATAGCGTCGCTCTTTGTCGTCGATGTCAGCAACGGGGCGCTGATAAAGGAGATCCCCGTTGATACGTCAGGCAACAACGGACTGTCTTCAGTTAAGTTGCGCGTCAATGCCCAGAGTGTCGTTCAGTACGCTTATGGCGGTGACCTGAAAGGGCAGATGTGGAAGTTTGATTTCACAGGGCAGACCGCCTCCACCTGGAAAGTCGGCTTGGGTGGGAGTCCGTTGTTTACTGCTTCAGGCGGGGCGAATCAGCCGATTACGGCTCAGCCGGTCGTGGGGAATAACCCTAACGGCGGCAAGATGGTGTATTTCGGCACTGGTAAATTGCTCGAAGCCTCGGACAAAACGACGACCGCGACCCAGGCGTTTTATGCGGTCTGGGACAATGACGGGACGAGTGCCAACTACCGCGAAAGCGATCTCGTGGCGCAGGCGATCAATGGGGTCTCCACCGCAGCGTCGGGGCCGATTTTTACCACCACTCAGAACGACGTCAACTACGCCGCCAAAAAGGGTTTCTATCTGCCGCTGATCTACAACAGCGTCGCGACAGGGGAGCGGGTTATATATCCTGCTGTCCTTGCGTTTGGCCGCGTTCAGTTCACCACGGCGATTGTCGACACCGGGGATCCTTGCTCAAGTTCCGGATCTGGCAGGTTCGTGGATCTTGATGCGTTGAGCGGGAGAATGCTCAGTTATCCGGTTCTGGATACAAACGGTGATGGGCAGGTTAACAGCGGTGACGCTACTTCAAGCGGCTTCCTGGTGAGCGGCGGCGTGCCTTCGGTTGTCAGGCTTGATAAAGCTAATGGTAATCAGGCTATCGCTGTGGGCGGTCTGGCTGTCCCTCTAACAGTTACCGAGTTAGGTGGCGTGTCAGATCGGCGCATCATGTGGAGACAGATCAGATGAGGAATGAAAAATGATGGGCAGTAAAACGAAGGGATTCACCCTCATAGAGCTAATGATCGTGGTGGCCATTGTGGGTATTCTCGCGGCGATTGCGTACCCCAGTTACACCGAGTACGTACGGCGCACTCATCGGACCGAGATTGCCGGAGTCCTAATGGAGCAGAGCCAGGTTCTGGAGCGCTACTTTACTAAGAATGGCAAATACACCCTTGCGACGGTGACGGGCTCGAATGCCTGGTACACCGTTGCGGTGGTGCCCACCGCTACGGACTTCACCTTGACGGCAACACCTATCCCCGACTCCATGATGAACGGCGACAAGTGCGGCAATTTTCAGATCACCAACACCGGCGTGCGCCGTAACTCTACGGGGCTGTCGAACAAAGACTGTTGGGGCCGTTGAATGCATGGGGGTGAACAGGCCGTGGCCGACGTGCTAAATCATGATTCAGTCATCATCATCGGCGGCGGCGTCATCGGTCTCCTGACCGCCTTCAACCTCGCCTCAAAGGTCAGAAGCGTCACGCTGCTCGATCGCTCGGAAGTCGGCCAGGAATCATCATGGGCCGGGGGTGGCATCGTGTCGCCGCTTTACCCGTGGCGTTACAGCCCGGCCGTAACGGCGCTCTCACACTGGTCGCAGGATTTTTATCCGCAGCTCGCCGAGCGCTTGCTGGCGATGACCGGCATCGATCCGCAAGTGCACAAGACCGGCCTTTACTGGCTGGACCTGGATGACGAGGCCGAGGCGCTCGAGTGGGCCGCGCGTATGAATCGTCCGCTGACATCGGTGGATATTTCTGCCGTGTACGATGCCGTCCCCGTCATGGGCGGCGGGTATTCACGTGCGGTGCACATGGCCGACGTCGCCAACGTCCGCAACCCGCGTCTGGTCAAGTCGCTCAAGGCGGCACTGCTGGCGCTTCCCAACGTGGTGATTCGTGAGCACTGCCATGTCATCGACTTTGTGCGCGACGGTGATCGCGTTTTGGGTGTCACGACGCAAGACGGCGATGTGCTCGGCGACAGCGTGGTGCTGGCGGCGGGCGCATGGAGCGGCGATATGCTCGGCAAACTGGGGCTGGCACTGCCCGTCGAACCGGTTAAAGGGCAGATGATCCTCTACAAGTGCGCCGCCGACTTTCTGCCGAGCATGATCCTCGCCAAGGGCCGTTACGCCATCCCTCGGCGTGACGGGCATATCCTCATCGGCAGTACGCTCGAACACGAAAGGTTTGATAAGACACCCACCGAAAATGCCCTGGAAAGCCTGAAAGCCTCGGCGATCGAACTGATCCCCGCGCTGGCGGACGCGCAGGTGGTCGGGCATTGGGCAGGTTTGCGACCGGGCTCGCCTGATGGCATTCCTTTCATCGGACCTGTGCCGAATCATCAAGGCTTATGGCTGAACTGCGGGCACTACCGAAACGGCCTGGTGCTGGCGCCGGCGTCGTGTCAGTTGCTGACGGATTTGCTGTTGGGGGATGAGCCTATTATTGATGAGGCGCCGTATGCGCCTGCGGGAAGGCTTAACGCTTGAGTGGTTCAGCCAGATAACAGGTCCCATAAAGGGAACGATCAGTCCCTATTTGGGACCTGTCCGGCGTCGTCGAATCCATCACTCCAGCCCTAGCTTCTTCAACCGATAACGCATCGACCTAAACGTCAAATTCAAACGCTGCGCCGCCGCCGTGCGATTCCAGCGGGTTTCCTCCAGCGCTTGCAGGATGAGTTTGCGCTCGATGCTTTCCAGATAGTCTTCCAGATTATCGATGTCGGCCAGGCTTGGGCCGTCCTGCTCGGTGGGACGTGACGGCTCGGCCAGGCGCAGGTCTGCGGTGTTGATCTGATCGTCTTCGCACAACGTGTACGCCCGCTCTAGCATGTTTTCCAGCTCGCGCACATTGCCGGGGAAGCGGTAGCCCTTAAGCGCCGCCAGCGCGTGGGGCGGGAGGAGGGTGGCAGGCTCGCCGGCTGACTCGGTCAGGCGGCGAAGCACGCTGTTGGCGATCTCTTCGATGTCTTCGCGGCGTTCGCGCAGGGGCGGGACGCGTAGCTCGATGACGTTCAGCCGGTAATACAAATCCTGCCTGAAACGCCCGGCGGCCACTTCCTCATTGAGGTCCTTGTGAGTCGCGCACAGCACGCGAACGTCCACGACTTGCTCCTGCTGGCCGCCAATCGCGCGAACGGATTTTTCCTGGATAGCGCGGAGCAGTTTTACCTGCATCGCCAGCGGCAGGTCAGCCACTTCATCGAGAAACAGGGTGCCGCCATTCGCAACCTGAAACAGCCCGGGCTTGTCTTCGTGGGCGCCGGTGAAGCTGCCTTTGCGGTGCCCGAAGAATTCGCTTTCCATGAGCTCTGACGGAATCGCGCCACAGTTGACCGGCACAAACGGATGCTCGGCGCGCGGGCCTTGCTCATGAATCAACCGGGCCACCAGTTCTTTGCCGCTGCCCGATTCGCCGCTGATGTAGATCGGCGCCTGACTGCGGGCCAGCTTGCCGATCTGCTTGCGCAGCGACTGCATCGGCGGGGAGCTGCCGAGGAGGCGATGGTCGATGCGGTTGTCCTCGGCAGGCGCGATGCGCAGGCGCAAGGCGCTGGCGACCAGTTCACGCAACCGCGTCAAGTCGACCGGCTTGGTGAGGAAGTCGAACGCGCCGGCTTTTAGTGCATGGATCGCTGTGTCGAGGCTGCCGTGGGCGGTGATCATCGCCACCGGCACCTGGTTGTGGCGCTTCTGAATGTGCTGCACCAGTTCCAGGCCATTGCCATCCGGCAGGCGCATGTCGGTCAGGCACAGGTCGAACGCCTCGCGCGCCAGCCACTCCTGGGCTTCCTTGACGTTGCGCGCGCTGCGGGTGTCCAGCTTCATCCGTCCGAGCGTGATTTCCAGCAACTCACGAATGTCCGGCTCATCGTCGACGATCAGGATCTTTTGCCGTTGGCTCATGTTCAGCTCAGCTTGAACGGATGGGCGAAGGTAATTCGCATGCAGCTTCCGCCACCTTCCCGTGGAGTGTAATTGAGGCTCGCCTGATTGCTTTCGCACAGCTCGCGCGACAGGTACAGGCCCAGCCCGGTTCCTTTGCTTTCGGTGGTGAAGAAGGGTTCGAAGATTTTGGCTAGGTGCTCTTCGGCAACGCCCGGCCCGTCATCAAGGACTTCCAGCGTCGGCAGCTCACTGAATGGGGCTTGAAACAACCTTAGCCAGACTTGCGCGTGTTCGTGCAGCTGACCGCTGTAGCGCAATCCGTTTTGCAGCAGATTGCTCATCACTTGCTGCAACTGTTCGGCGTCCATCTGCGTACTGAGGACGCCCGGGCCAATGTCCAGGTGCACGGCCTGATTAGCCGTCAGCTCATCGCGAAGGTTACGGACGAACTCCTCGAGCCACTGCTTGAGATCGAGCAGATGGGGTTCGGTCTGACGTCGACGAGACAACTGCAGAACGTTCTCGATCACCAGATTCATCCGCCGCGATTGATCGTGAATGATCTGACTGAGACGCCGGTCCGGCGCCGTCAGTTCCGCGGATTCCAGCAGCAGTTGGGCGGCATGACTGATGGCGCCCAGCGGGTTGCGGATCTCGTGGGCGATACCGGCAGTCAGTCTGCCCAGCGCGGCAAGTTTGAGCTGCTGGGCCTGTTGGGATATCTGAGAAAGGTCATCGAGAAACACCAGGGTGTGGCGATCACTGCCGCGCGCCAGTGCGATGAAACCCGGGCGCAGCACCGGACCAATGGCCGAGGTGGTAATGCTGCGTGGCGCCATGGACGGATTGGTTATCCACTGACCCAGGCGCTCGACCAGTTGCGGCGAGTAAGCGTCGACAATTTCGCCCAGCAGGCGCTCGTGGCCCAGCAGATTCAGCGCGCTCTGGTTGGCGAGCAGTACTTTGTGATCCTCATCGAGCACCAGAATGCCGGTTCTCATGCGCTGCAGGATCAGCGCGTTGAGCTCTTCAAGGTTGTCGACGTCAGCGGCGCGACGTTCGGCGATGTCTTCGCTGAGCTGAAGTCGCCGTGCGAGGGCCTGAACCAGCAGTGCCGCCGCGAAGCACAGGGCGCCCAGCGAGCCGGCCTGCACAAAATGATTGGCGGCGGAGGGCTTGTGATAGCTGATGTAAAAAGTCAGATAAATGATGCCGATGGCCGAGAGCGCGGCAATCAGCAGTCCGGTCCGCTTGCGCAGCAGGACATTACTGATCGCCACCGAGGCAATGATCAGGTTGCCAATGCCGCTCGGTGCGCCTCCTCCGGCATAAAAAAGCGCGGCCAGCATCAGCGTGTCGGCCATGGCCAGGGAGAACAGTTGCCCCTGGCGGCTCGGTCGTTCGAGCAGCACCACCACGAGGATATTGAACACCAGGTACAGCCAGCAGCCGATGCGGAACAGCTCGATGTCGGCCAGCTCCAGCAGTTCGGCATCCAGGCTGGTGGAAATCAGCAGCACCAGCAGCACGCCGATGCTCAGACGATACAAGTGATACAGCCGCAGGATGCGTTGGGCCTGGGGCGTCTTCAGCGACAGGCTGTCAGCGGTCACGTGCGGCGGGGCCCTGCAAACGGTGTGTTTCGGTGCAATACCATTGCTGGTCCTGGCTCAGCGCGCGATCGCGAGGGACATGCACGCCGCATTGCGCGCATCGCACCATGGGCGCAGCGTCGATTTCCGGCGTCGCGGGCTTCGGGCGAGGGGCAGGGCCTTTGGTCAAGCGTTTGAAAAACCAGATGGCCGCCACGATCAGGGCGATCCACATAATCAAGCGAATCATGTCTGTCAGCTTATGAAGTGAAGAGCGCGCAGTGTAGCCAAGCGGGTGTCGGGCGCACAGTCATCTCCATCACCGGATGCTGTCGGAAAACGGCCGGGCATTAAAAAAGGCCCCGAAGGGCCTCTTTTAACTGACGTTTGGCAGGGACTGAATCAGTCGAACAGGCCAAAGGTCATGTAGCTGAAGATCGAGCGGCTTTTCGGCGTGCCGTCGTCGTCATTGTTTTTCTTCTCTTCGTCAGCTGACTGGTTCTCAGGCAACAGGTCGGCAGGGATGGCTTCCTTGGCGTCCTGGTACTGCTTGATCACGTCCTGGTTGGCGCGGGTTTGTCCTGGCGGCAGCGGCGGACGGCTTTCGATCAGGCCCAGCGTCGCCTTGGACAGCCACGAGCGGTTGTCGGCTTCTGCCGTGCGCGCTTCGAACTTGCCGTCTACCAGTTGCGGGTGATCCGGGTAGTTGGTCTTCAGGACTTGCAGGCTGGTGTCGGCCAGGTCGTCCAGGTGCAGACGCTGATAGGCCTCGACCATGACCGCCAGGCCGTCACCGACCGATGGGGTTTCCTGGAAGTTTTCAACCACGTAGCGACCACGGTTGGCCGCTGCCACGTAGGCCTGACGGGTCAGATAGTAGTCGGCAACGTGAATCTCGTAGGCCGCCAGCAGGTTGCGCAGGTAAATCATGCGCTGCTTGGCGTCAGGGGCGTAGCGGCTGTTCGGGTAGCGGCTGGTCAGCTGGGCGAACTCGTTATACGAATCGCGAGCAGCGCCCGGGTCGCGCTTGGTCTGATCCAGCGGCAGGAAGCGGGCGATGATGCCGACGTCCTGGTCGAACGAGGTCAGGCCCTTGAGGTAATAGGCGTAGTCGACGTTCGGGTGTTGCGGGTGCAGACGAATGAAACGCTCGGCCGCCGACTTGGCAGCTTCCGGCTCGCCATTTTTGTAGTTGGCGTAGATCAGCTCAAGTTGGGCCTGGTCAGCGTAGCGACCGAACGGATAACGCGACTCCAGCGCCTTGAGCTTCTCGGTGGCGCTGTTATAGCTGTTGTTGTCCAGATCGGCCTGCGCCTGCTGGTACAGCTCGACTTCACTGAGGTTTTCGTCGATGACTTCTTTCTTCGAAGAACAGGCAACAGTAAGTCCGAGGATGGCTATCAGCAGCAGGTGTTTCACTTGCATGGCGGCTTGCGTCCCTATAACGGCCTGCTGTCTTGCGCAGGACCGTCCTGTTATGATGGGCGCCCCGTGGAACCCCCGGGACAAAAGACGCCGTATTTAACCACAAGCGCACAGCCGAAACCAAAGGCCAGTGCCACCTCCTAGTTTGAGCATGTCTGAGATCATAGAACTCCGCGCAGAGGTGCCGTCCGAATTGGGCGGTCAACGCCTCGACCAAGTCGCCGCCCAACTATTCGCAGAGCACTCGCGCTCGCGCCTTTCCGCCTGGATCAAAGACGGCCGCCTGACTGTTGACGGAGGCGTCTTGCGCCCGCGTGACATCGTGCATGGCGGCGCCGTTCTGCTCCTCAAAGCCGAGCAGGAAGCCCAGGGCGAGTGGATCGCGCAGGACATCGAGCTCGACATCGTCTACGAAGACGACCAGATTCTGGTGATCAACAAGCCGTCCGGTCTGGTTGTGCATCCGGCAGCGGGTCACGCCGACGGCACCCTGCTCAATGCCTTGCTGCACCACGTGCCGGACATCATCAATGTCCCGCGTGCCGGCATCGTGCACCGCCTGGACAAGGACACTACCGGCCTGATGGTGGTCGCCAAGACCATTCAGGCGCAGACCCAACTGGTTACCCAGCTGCAGAACCGCAGCGTGAGCCGTATCTATGAGTGCATCGTCATCGGCGTGGTGACTGCCGGCGGCAAGATCAACGCACCGATCGGTCGTCATGGCCAGCAGCGTCAGCGCATGGCGGTCATGGAAGGCGGCAAGCCTGCGGTCAGCCATTACCGGGTTCTGGAGCGTTTCCGTTCCCACACCCACGTGCGGGTCAAGCTGGAAACCGGACGTACCCACCAGATTCGTGTGCACATGGCCCACATCAATTTTCCGCTTGTAGGCGATCCTGCCTACGGCGGTCGATTCCGGATTCCACCTGCTGCCAACGTCAACATGGTCGAATCCCTGAAACATTTCCCGCGTCAGGCGCTGCATGCGCGTTTCCTTGAACTGGATCATCCGACGACCGGTAAGCGCATGAGCTGGGAATCGCCGCTGCCGGACGACTTTGTCTGGCTGCTGACCCTGCTCAAGCAAGACCGCGAAGCGTTCATCGGATGACTGAACCCGTGACGGACTGGCTGATTCCCGACTGGCCTGCGCCGGCGGGTGTCAAAGCGTGCGTCACGACGCGATCGGGCGGTGTCAGTGTGGCGCCGTTCGACAGCTTCAATCTCGGCGATCACGTTGACGATGATCCAGCAGCCGTTGCTCATAACCGTTCGGCACTGACCACACGCCTGAACGTTCAGCCTGCATGGCTGACGCAGGTTCACGGTATTGACGTTGTCGAGGCGGCGCCGGCAGAAGTGCTTCAGGCTGATGCCAGCTGGAGCAAGACGGCGGGCGTGGCCTGCACCATCATGACGGCCGATTGCCTGCCGGCGCTTTTTTGCAATAAAGCGGGTACTCAGGTCGCTGCTGCCCATGCCGGCTGGCGCGGTCTTGCGGCGGGTGTGCTTGAGGCGGCGGTGGACAGTTTTGCCGATGCGCCCTCCGACATCCTTGTCTGGCTCGGCCCTGCTATCGGGCCGCAGGCATTTGAAGTCGGTCCGGAAGTGCGCGAGGCCTTTATGGCTATGCACCCCGAGACAGCCGATGCATTCGTGCCGGGCGCCAACGCCGGCAAATTCATGGCCGACATTTACCAATTGGCGCGTCTGCGTCTCGCCGCCCACGGTGTCGCAGCGGTCTACGGCGGAGGTTTTTCGACCTACAACGATGAGCGATTCTTCTCTTATCGCCGTGGCGCACGCACCGGACGGTTCGCTTCGCTTGTCTGGATCGAAGCCCGGTAGCCTCAGCCGCGCTCCAGCACTAAATCCTTCCGAATCCCTTCGTTCAAGCTAATGTTGATCCATGTCAACCCGTCAGCGCTTGAATCCTGCCTAATCGACCGCATCTAAAGAACCATCTGGCAGGTTTTCTTTATTAGGTGTGTTCATTGCTCCGGCCTGCCCATATAGGAAGGTGACGAATGCGTATTGACCGTTTAACCAGCAAATTACAACTCGCTCTCTCAGATTCTCAATCACTGGCGGTGGGCCTGGACCATCCGGCCATTGAGCCCGCGCACTTGATGCAGGCACTGCTTGAACAGCAGGGCGGTTCGATCAAGCCTCTGCTGCTGCAAGTGGGCTTCGACATCAACAGCCTGCGCACCGCGCTGAGCAAAGAGCTCGACCAATTGCCGAAGATCCAGAACCCCACCGGCGACGTCAACATGTCGCAGGATCTGGCGCGCCTGTTGAACCAGGCCGATCGCCTGGCTCAGCAGAAAGGCGATCAGTTCATTTCCAGCGAACTGGTATTGCTCGCCGCAATGGACGAAAACAGCAAACTCGGCAAGCTGCTGCTTGGTCAGGGCGTCAGCAAGAAAGCGCTGGAAAACGCCATCAGCAACCTGCGTGGCGGCGATGCGGTCAACGACCCGAACGCAGAGGAATCCCGTCAGGCGCTGGACAAGTACACCGTTGACCTGACCAAGCGCGCCGAGGAAGGCAAGCTCGACCCGGTGATTGGCCGCGACGACGAGATCCGTCGGACCATTCAGGTACTGCAGCGTCGGACCAAGAACAACCCGGTGCTGATCGGTGAGCCTGGCGTGGGTAAAACCGCCATCGCCGAAGGCCTTGCCCAGCGCATCATCAACGGCGAAGTGCCGGACGGCCTGCGTGGCAAGCGTCTGCTGTCGCTGGACATGGGGGCGCTGATTGCGGGCGCCAAGTTCCGTGGCGAGTTCGAAGAACGCCTGAAAGGCCTGCTCAACGAACTGTCGAAGCAGGAAGGGCAGATCATTCTGTTCATCGACGAGCTGCACACCATGGTGGGCGCCGGCAAGGCCGAAGGCTCGATGGATGCCGGCAACATGCTGAAACCGGCGCTGGCCCGTGGTGAGCTGCATTGCGTGGGCGCCACGACGCTCAACGAGTATCGCCAATATATAGAGAAGGATGCCGCTCTCGAGCGTCGCTTCCAGAAAGTGCTGGTGGATGAGCCGAGCGAAGAAGACACCATTGCCATTCTGCGTGGCCTGAAGGAACGCTATGAGGTTCACCACAAGGTGGCAATCACCGACGGCGCGATCATCGCGGCGGCCAAGCTCAGCCATCGCTACATCACTGATCGGCAGCTGCCGGACAAAGCGATCGACCTGATCGACGAAGCGGCCAGCCGCATTCGCATGGAGATCGACTCCAAGCCGGAAGTGCTCGACCGTCTTGAACGTCGCCTGATCCAGCTGAAGGTAGAAGCGCAGGCGCTGAAGAAGGAAGACGACGAGGCCGCGATCAAGCGCCTGGAAAAACTCCAGGAAGAGATTCAGCGCCTTGAGCGGGAATACGCCGACCTCGAAGAAATCTGGACCTCCGAAAAAGCTGAAGTGACCGGTTCTGCGCAGATCCAGCAGAAGATCGAGCAATCGCGCCAGGAGCTGGAAGCGGCGCGGCGTAAGGGCGACCTCAACCGCATGGCTGAATTGCAGTACGGGGTCATCCCTGATCTGGAACGCAGCCTGCAGATGGTCGATCAGCACGGCAAGCCCGAGAATCAGTTGCTGCGCAGCAAGGTGACTGAGGAAGAAATCGCCGAAGTCGTGTCCAAGTGGACCGGCATTCCGGTCTCGAAGATGCTCGAAGGCGAGCGGGACAAGCTGCTGAAAATGGAAGAGCTGCTGCACCAGCGCGTGATCGGCCAGAACGAAGCGGTCGTCGCGGTGGCCAACGCTGTGCGCCGGTCGCGTGCCGGGTTGTCGGACCCGAATCGTCCGAGCGGGTCGTTCATGTTCCTCGGCCCAACCGGCGTGGGTAAGACCGAGCTGTGCAAGGCGCTGGCCGAATTCCTGTTCGACACCGAAGAGGCGATGGTGCGGATCGACATGTCCGAGTTCATGGAGAAACATTCCGTGGCCCGACTGATCGGCGCGCCACCAGGCTACGTCGGTTACGAAGAGGGTGGTTATCTGACCGAAGCGGTACGCCGCAAGCCTTACTCGGTCATCCTGCTGGACGAAGTCGAGAAAGCGCACCCGGACGTGTTCAACGTCTTGCTCCAAGTGCTTGAGGACGGGCGTCTGACTGACAGTCACGGGCGTACGGTCGATTTCCGTAATACTGTGATCGTCATGACCTCCAACCTGGGCTCGGCTCGCATTCAGGAGCTGGTTGGCGATCGCGAAGGGCAGCGCGCGGCGGTCATGGATGCGCTCACCACGCATTTCCGTCCGGAGTTCATCAACCGGGTGGACGAAGTGGTGATCTTCGAACCGCTGGCCCGCGACCAGATCGCAGGCATCACCGAAATCCAGCTGGGCCGTCTGCGCCAGCGTCTGGCGGAGCGCGATCTGCGTCTGGAGCTGTCCAGCGAGGCGATGGACAAGCTGATCGCCGTCGGCTACGACCCTGTGTACGGCGCACGACCGCTCAAACGAGCGATCCAGCGCTGGATCGAAAACCCGCTGGCTCAGTTGATCCTGTCGGGTGGCTTCATGCCAGGCACCGGCATCAGAGGCACGGTGCAGGACGACGAGATCGTCTTCGGCTGATCTGCGCCTCTATATAGCGGCGCAGAAGGGCTCTCTTTGCGAGGGCCCTTTTTTATGCGCGGTGATTTATTCCCTGAACCGCAGGATTTTCGGGGGCTTGAGGGCTATCCGCAGAAAAGTCGCAAATCATTGTCTTAAAAGCAATTTAGAGGGTTGACAGGTGTTTCTGGAAATGTAGAATAGCGCGCCTCAGAGACGTGAACGCAGCGATGCAAACAGGTTGAAGAGGCTGAAAATGCGGTAGATTCAGTGAGGTAAGCGCCAGATTCGTCTGGTGAAGATTTACTGAATTTGTTGTATTGGAGCGCGTCAAACGCTGCATCTGAAATTGATAGATTTGAAAAGATCGTTCCGTGATAGCTCAGTCGGTAGAGCAAATGACTGTTAATCATTGGGTCCCAGGTTCGAGTCCTGGTCACGGAGCCAATTTCAAGAGGTAGTACCGTCGGGGTATAGCGCAGTCCGGTAGCGCGCCTGCTTTGGGAGCAGGATGTCAGGAGTTCGAATCCCCTTACCCCGACCATTATTTGGGTCGTTAGCTCAGTTGGTAGAGCAGTTGGCTTTTAACCAATTGGTCGTAGGTTCGAATCCCACACGACCCACCATTTTTGACCTGGCTTCATCGGGTTGGATCTTAGGGAGTGACGCAAATCGCGTCACCCGCTCTGGAAATGCTGTAAGGTGTTTCTTTGTTTCACCGGGGTATAGCGCAGTCCGGTAGCGCGCCTGCTTTGGGAGCAGGATGTCAGGAGTTCGAATCCCCTTACCCCGACCATTTTCGCCTGAGCAGGATCCAGGTAGAAAATACCGCTTCAGCGACATTCTCTCTGAAGCTACAAAAAAGCGTCCTTCGGGACGCTTTTTTCGTTTCTGGCATTCACTGAGCCTTGGGCGGGTTAGCCCAGTACGCCTCGATCTGATTTTTCAGATCGTCAGGGATCGGTGCGAAGTCCAGCGAGCGTGCGTGTTCCTGCCCGCTCTCCAGCGTCCAGCGAAAAAAATCCTGAACGGTCTTCTGCCGGTCGGCGTCTTTGGGCTGCTTGTACATCACGATGAACGTCGCGGCGGTAATCGGGTAGGCGTTTTCCCCCGGTGCGTCGAGCATCGACAGATCAAAATCCTTCGCGTTTTTCCAGTCGGCCGTAGCGGCTGCCGCCTGAAAGCTCTCGGTGCTCGGCGTCACGAAGGTGCCAGCAGCGTTCTGCAACATCCCATAATTCAACTTCTGCTGTTTGACGTAGGCGTACTCGACGTAGCCGATCGAGTTCGGCACCTGCTTCACGTACGTCGCCACGCCTTCGCTGCCTTTGCTGCCCATGCCCACCGGCCAGTGGACCGAAGTGCCCGCGCCGAGCTGGTTCTTCCATTGCGGGCTGACCTTCGCCAGATAACTGACCCAATTGAACGTGGTGCCGGAATCATCCGAGCGATACACCACGCTGATATTCGCGTCAGGCAATTTCACGCCCGGGTTCAGGGCGGCGAGGGCCGGGTCATTCCATTTGCTGATTTTGCCCAGGTAGATGTCGGCCAGCACCGGGCCTGTGAATTTCAGGGTGCCCGGTTTGACCGAGGCGACGTTGATGACAGGAACAATGCCGCCGATCACCGACGGGAACTGCTGCAGGCCGAAAGTTTGAAGGTCTGCCGAGCTCATCGGGCGGTCAGTCGCGCCGAAATCCACGGCACCTTCCTTGATCAGGGCAATGCCCGCGCCAGAGCCGATGTACTGATAATTAACCTTGATCTGGGTCTTCTGGTTGTAATCGGTGGCCCATTTGTACAGCACCGGATAAATGAACGTGGAGCCGGCGCCGGTGACCTCGGACGCTGCGCCTGCCGTGGCGGCCATGGATAGATTGAGCGCGATGCCAAGGCCTGCGGCCAGCATCAGTCGGGAGAGCTGCAACATGGATGACTTCCTGTAATCGAGCGACATCGGGGTGAGTTGCGTTGATGGGATCACAGCAAACAGCACGTTTTTATGACAAGGCATGACAGATTTTCTTCATCGGCAGGTTGATCAATCGCGACGGCCAGGCCGGTTATTTACACGTCGCTCCGGGTGCGGATTCATGAGGCCCGGTATAGACTTCAGGCAGTCTTTTCAGGATCGGCCGTTATATGAAGTCGCCAACTCCTTCATTCGAGCAACAGCGACTTGAAGCGCTGCATTTTCTCGAAGTACTCGACACACCACCCGAGGTCGCGCTGGACCGCATCACCCGTCTGGTAGCGCAAGTGCTGAACGTGCCGATCGCTCTGATATCGCTGGTGGATCAGGACCGCCAGTGGTTCAAGTCCCGAGTGGGGCTTGAAGCGGCGGAGTTGCCGCGTGAGGTCGCATTCTGTGCGCACGCCATCCTTGAAGCCACCGAGCTTGTGGTGCCCGATGCCTTCGAAGACGCACGGTTCTGCGACAACCAGCTGGTCACAGGCGATCCCCATATCCGTTTTTATGCTGGCGTACCCATTCGCACCAGTCAGGGCTTCGCCGTGGGCACGCTTTGCGCCATTGACGCGCAGCCCAGAATCCTCACCCCAGACGAGCTGTCCATCCTCCACGACCTGGCCGAAATCGTCAGCCGCGAAATGCAACTGCGGGAAAACCTCATGCTGGCGCAGGTTCAGAAGAGTCGCTCCGAGGCCTTGTTCAAAGCCAGTGAGGCGGGCTACCGCTCAATGTTCGAGCTGGCGTCGGTGGGCATTGCGCTGATCGCGCCGGGCGGTGGCTGGATCAGCGTCAATGCCGCGCTGTGCGATGTCCTTGGCTACGCACCCGATGAGCTCAAGCACCTGACGTTTCAGGACATCACTCACCCCGACGATCTGGACAGTGATCTTGAGATGCTGCATCAGCTGAGTGTCGGTCAAATCAACAGCTACCAGATGGAGAAGCGCTACCTGCGCAAAAACGGCAGCGCGGTCTGGGTCAATCTGAGCGTGACCAAGAAGCTGTCCGAAGCAGGAGAGCTGGAATATTTCATTTCGATCATCCAGAACATTCAAGCGCGCAAGGAGCTTGAGCAAGAGGCCCGACATGACTCCCTGACCGGTCTGCACAATCGCCGCGCGCTGGACTCGCTATTGCCCATCGCTCAGGCGCGTGCGGATCGCTCCAGATTGCAGCTGGCGTTGATGTTCATCGATCTGGATGGGTTCAAATTCATCAATGACAATTACGGACACGATGCCGGAGATGATCTTCTTCGCGCTATTTCCACACGTTTGCAGAACTGCATTCGCAGGACCGACAGCCTGGTTCGGCTCGCCGGTGATGAATTCATCGTGATTCTGGAGGGCATCACGCCGGGGGTGGACGAAGCGCGGGAAGTGGCTCAGAAACTCCTGTTCGCGATTGCACAGCCCCTCACGATCAAAGGCGATGTCATTCGCAGCAACGCCAGCATCGGCTTTTCCATGTACGAACCCGGTTCCGGCAAAGCCCCTGACGAACTCATGCGCGAAGCCGACCGCTGGATGTACAAGGCCAAGCATCTGGGCAAAGGACAGGTGATGCCATAGCGTGCTGTGGCTCAAGCAAGGCTCCCGGACTTTGGGCCAGACGCGTATCCCGCAGCACCACCATCATTGTAGGAGCGCGCTTGCCCGCGAAGACGTAGGAACAGTCGATACAAATATGTCCGATGTACCGGCCATTCGCGGGAAAGCGCGGTCCTACGCCTGCGGCAGAAGCGGGGCGAGGTATGCCTGAGAAGGTTGGGGTTTTGATTCTGGACGGAGGGTGTAGGAGCGCGGCTTGTCCCGCGATCTGCCGGGAACCGGTAGTCAACCAGACGACCCTGTTTTATCAGGCACACCGCATTGGCGGGTTTGCTGCCGCTGCGCGCCAGATCGCGGGACAAGCCACGCTCCTACGCCTTAAGCCAAGCGCGTATCCCGGTAGCATCTTGTCATTGTAGGAGCGCGCTTGCCCGCGAAGACGTAGGAAGAGTCGATACAAATATGTCCGATGTACCGGCCCTTTCGCGGCAAGCGCGGTCCTGCGCCTTCGGCAGAAGCGGAAGCGGAAGCGAGGTATGCCTGAGAAGGTTGATTTTCAAGCCAGGTCCGCCGCACTTTGCGCGGCAGACCTGCAGGACTCGGCCTTAGTGGAGCTTCATCCGTGGCTCGGTGCCGCGACCGATTCGGCTGCCCAGCATGAGCATCAGCGTGCGGAACATGCCGTAGAGCGCCATCTGGTGCATGCGGTACAGCGAAACGTAGAACATCCGCGCCAGCCAGCCTTCAAGCATGACACTGCCGGTCAGGTTGCCCATCAGATTGCCGACCGCCGAGAATTTCGACAACGAAATCAGCGAGCCGTAATCCTGGTAGCGATACTCCGGCAGCGTGCCGCCCTCGATGCGCAGCTTCAGTGATTTCACCAGCAACGACGCCTGTTGATGCGCCGCTTGCGCGCGGGGCGGGACGTTGCGGTCGGTGCCTTTTTGCGGGCAGGCCGCGCAGTCACCGAAGGCGAAAATATTGTCGTCGCGGGTGGTCTGCAACGTCGGCCGCACTTGCAGCTGGTTGATGCGGTTGGTCTCAAGGCCGGCGATGCCTTCCAGAAATGCCGGAGCGCGGATGCCCGCCGCCCAGACCTTCAGCGTTGCAGGAATCACTTGACCGGTCGCAGTCACCAGGCTGTCAGCCGTCACTTCGCTGACCGCCGAATTGGTCAGCACCGTGACGCCGAGTTTCTCCAGCGTCTTGTGCACCGGGCCGCCAATACGTTCCGGCAGTGCCGGCAGGACGCGCGGCCCCGCCTCGATCACCGTGATGCGCAGGTTTTCCGGCTTGATCTGACCCAGTCCGTAAGCCGCCAGTTCGTGCGCCGCGTTGTGCAGTTCCGCGGCCAGCTCGACACCGGTAGCACCGGCACCGACGATGGCGACGTTGATCTCTTCGGCCACATCATTCTGGCTGGCGTGGGCCCGCAGGTAGCGATTGAGCAATTGCTGATGAAAGCGCTCGGCCTGCTTGCGCGTGTCGAGGAACAGGCAGTGTTCAGCGGCGCCTTTGGTGCCGAAATCATTGGTCGTGCTGCCGACGGCAATCACCAGCGAGTCGTAATCCAGGCTGCGCGCCGGGACCAGCTCATGGCCGTTTTCGTCGAGGGTCTCGGCCAGATGGATCTGCTTGTTCTCCCGATCCAGCCCGGTCATGCGACCCATCTGAAACTGAAAGTGGTTCCACTTGGCTTGCGCCACGTAGTTCAGCTCGTCCTCATAGGAGTTGAGCGAACCGGCGGCCACCTCGTGCAGCAGCGGTTTCCAGATGTGGGTCAGGTTGGCGTCGACCAGCGTGACGCTGGCGGTGCCTTTCTTGCCCAGGGTTTTACCCAGACGGGTAGCCAGCTCCAGACCGCCAGCGCCTCCGCCGACAATCACAATACGATGGGTCATGGGGATATCTCATAAGGCTTAAGGAATTCTGTGTCAGCGCAATCCGCGCGAGCGCAAGGCAGCTCATAGCGTCAGATCGCTGAGTAAACGGCTCAACGGGCCCAGTCCGATCATCACGACCAGCACAACAACGAGGAGCAGCCAAGGCCGAAAAGGCCGGCGCTCGAAGGTACTCTTCGACACGCGCTGGGTCGTCAGGTTTCAGGCGGCTGGTCATTTGAGGCTCTTTATCAATATTGACCCGGATCAGGAAACGGCGCTGTTGGCTGCGTCAAAGTCCTGGACGCTCGGTTCGATTGGCTCGATACACAAAACGTCGTCCAGACGCACGATGCCGCTTTGTATCACCCGCGCGGTGATTCCGCCATGGCCGCGAACGGCCTGAAAAATGCCGTGGCCCAGGCGTTGCTCAAGGCGCGCGCAGGGCTGACACCAGCCAGTGGTTTCGAAGATCGCCTGGCCGATGCGGAAGCGCCGATTTTTCAGGCTGAACAGGTTGATGCCGCTGACCACGATGTTGCGTCGCAAATCCTGGGGCAACACCGGATTGTCCTCGACTCGCCCCATCAGCGAGCTGACCACCGCAAAATGCTCCCACTGGATGAGCGTGACCTGTCGGGCGTTGCGCGGCCCCGGCCGTGCGTGATCGCCCGTCAGGCCGGCTTCGCGACGAGCTTCCACGGCGTCAAGTTCAACCATCTCGCCACGGGACTCCGGGCGCACACCGATCCAGCGCACACGCCCGCGCTGGGGTACATCGGCGATCAATTCGTGCAACGGACTCATAAACTGATTCCTACATCAAACACCACGCTGCGGCCCAGATTGGTCCGCAGGAAATCCGGAGCATCCGGATGGGCGAACAATACCCGGGCGAAGGTCGGCCCGACCAGCGAGAGAGATCGCCAGCCCTGACGCAAATATTCGGTGGGCGGCGGAAAATGGCTGTTCAGGTCGAGCACTTCGCGCTTGAGGCTGGCGAAGGCAATGATGTCCAGCTCGCTCAAATCCAGCCCACGCTCTTTGTAGTTGTGGGCCTTTTTACGAAGCGTGGGTGCCAGGCGCCGGAGCAACTCGGCAGCGGGAATGCGTTTGGGTTTGGCTTCGCGCCGCACCAGCTGGCTGAGGGAAAACGCGCTGCGCCGACGTTGCAGTTCTTCGCGCCACTCATCGTTGAGCCGACGACCTTCGTCCAGAACAAAGAACACTTCAAAACACGCATCGCGAAACAGTACGTCCGGCGGCTCTTGCCCGGCAGGCAGGAAGTCTTCGGTGCGATGGGGAATGTTCAGGCCTTGCAGCAACCGTTCGCACACCCAACGTTCGCGCTCCCACTTGCGCGCATTGGACAGAAACGCATTGGCTTGCTCGGCCTGGCTCGTCAAAAGACGCAGATAATCGGAGTCATCCATGGCGCCAAGCTTAACGCTCCGGAGGGGAGAAGAAACATAGGGTTAGATTTAAAGTTGCATTGGCCTGCCCGTATTACCCCGTAGGAGCCGGCTTGCTGGCGAATACGGTTTATCACCCACTGCCGCAGTGTCTGACCCATTGCCTTCGCCAGCAAGCCGGATTCTACAGTTTGAGGTACAACGCAGAGCCCGCGCCGCCGCACGTCAAGCGTAGGAGCGCGCTTGCCCGCGATGACGTACGTACAAACGATAGAAATCTGTCGGATGTACGACCGATTCGCGGGCAAGCGCGCTCCTACATGGGCGCGCATGGTTTGCAGGTTTCTTGGCGAACCAGATTTCGTGGGCGTTGGCTCGTGAGCATCTCCCAGACTTCCTCTTAAAACGCCCCGGATTCAATCGACAGCTCAGCCACCAGAAAGTCAATAAACGCCCGGGTCTTCATCGGCACGCGTCGGGCCGAGGGATACACGGCGTTCACCGTAATCGCCGGCGCTTCCCAATCGCACAGCACCGGCACCAAGCGCCCATCCGCCACCGCGCGCTCGACGATGAAATTGGGCAGCAGCGCGATGCCCATTCCCGCCACCGCAGCCTGCGCCAGAATGTCACCGTTGTTGGCGTGCAACGGTCCGCTCACCGTCACCCGCTGGGTCTCCTTGCCGTTGCACAACTGCAGACTCACGCCGCTCTGCAGATAGCCGTAGCTCAGGCACTTGTGGTTTGCCAGATCCTTGGGCGTTTGCGGCGTGCCTTCGCGCGCCAGGTAATCGGGCGAGGCCACCATGATCCTCGGCGCCGGGGCCAGTGAGCGCGCGATCATCGACGAATCCGGCAGGCTGGCGATACGAATCGTCACGTCGAAACCGCCCTTGACCGGATCCACTTGCTGATCGCTCAACACCACTTGCAGCTCGACGTTCGGATGCAGCTTATTGAAACGCGGAATCAGCGGGCCCAGACGACTCAGCCCAAACGACATCGGCGCGTTGACCCGCAACACACCGCGTATTTCACCCATCCCGGTCCGGGCCCGTTGTTCGGCTTCGTCCAACGACGCGATGACATCCCGACACGCGTCGTAGTACTCGGCGCCCGCTTCGGTCAGATGCAGGCTGCGCGTGGTGCGCTGCAACAACTGCACACCGATGGCTTCTTCCAGCGCCTGAATCTGCTTGCTGACTTTCGAGCGCGGTACGTCCAGCGCGCGGGCCGCAGCCGCGAAGCCGTTGGCGCCCACCGTGGCGACGAAAGCGCGCATGCATTCGATACGATCCATGAGCGTTCCTTATTTGGAAACAATGAGTCCCGATTTTATGGGATTGTTCCTTTAGCAGCCAGTCCGTAAATTCACTCCCAAGCCAGCCAACACGCTTAACCAGCACAGCGGCTAACCCATAACGAACTCACTGCTGACCCTCTAAAGGAACCTACCCATGTCCATTCGCGAACTGCTGAACCCATCCAACGCTGCCCTGATCCTGATCGACCACCAGCCGCAAATGGCCTTCGGCGTCCAGTCGATCGACCGCCAGACGCTGAAGAACAACACGGTTGGCTTGGCCAAAGCCGCCAAGATCTTCAACGTGCCGACCATCTACACCTCGGTCGAAACCAAAAGCTTCAGCGGTTTCATCTGGCCTGAACTACTGGCGGTGTTCCCTGATCAGCAGCCGATCGAGCGCACGTCGATGAACTCATGGGAAGACAAAAAACTGGTGGAAGCGGTCAAGGCGACCGGTCGCAAGAAGCTGATCATTGCCGCGCTGTGGACCGAGGTCTGCCTGAACTTCCCGACGCTGGACGCACTGGCTGAAGGCTACGAGGTGTACATCGTCACTGACGCTTCCGGCGGCACGACCAAGGAAGCCCACGACATGTCGGTGCAGCGAATGATTCAGGCAGGCGCCGTGCCGGTGACTTGGCAGCAGGTGCTGCTTGAGTTCCAGCGCGACTGGGCACACAAGGACACCTACGAAGCGGTGATGGAACTGGTCCTGGAACACAGCGGTGCCTACGGCATGGGCGTCGACTACGCGTATACCATGGTTCACGGCGCGCCGCAGCGTAAGTTGGGCTAAAACGCTCGGCTACAAAAAGCTTCGCGATCAAGGTCGCGAAGCTTTTTTCGTTTATGGGTTTGTAACGGCAGAGCAGACTGATGTTGATCACATGCTTATCGAACACCGCAAACCCTTGTAGGAGCGCGCTTGCCCGCGAATGCTTCAGCACAGCCAACATCTAACTACCTGACCCACCGCCATCGCGGGCAAGCGCGCTCCTGCAATTCGATCTCCATCTGGAACGAGGGGAATGTAGCGGCGCGAGTGATGTTCGGTTCGGAGTGGCTGAAGAAGGTCAACCGCCCCCGTTACCTGTCGGCGCTCTTGAACGACTAAGCCTTCGAGCGCTGCGTTTGATCAATGCTGACGAGGGTCGAAATCACCTGAAAACAGCTCGTCTTCAGCATCCGGCGCGACGGGAATCGCGTGTTCTTCCGACGCCCAGGCGCCCAGGTCGATCAGCTTGCAACGGTCCGAACAGAACGGCCGGAATTTACTCTCCGGCGTCCATTCCACGGGCGCTCCGCAGGTTGGGCAATCGACGGTCATTGGTTGGCTCATCACTGGCCTCCACGCAAAGTTAAATAAAAGTGATGCAGACGCTCGACTTCTCTTTTCAGCCAGGCCGGGTCACGGTCATTGACGATCACATCATCGGCCCGGCTCAAGCGCTCCTCGCGACTGGCCTGCGCCTTGAGAATCGCCCGCACCTGTTCCTCGTTGGTCTTGTCGCGCAACACCGTGCGCTCAATCTGCACCGATTCCGGCACATCAATGACCAATACCCGCTGCACCATCTGGTGCTGAGAAGTCTCCAGCAACAGCGGCGACACCAGAATCGCGTAAGCCGATTCAGCGCGCGCCAGGTGCTGACGGATTTCCTCGCGGATCAGCGGATGCAGCAGACCTTCGAGCCAGAACCGCTGTTGCGGGTCCTTGAAAATCAGCTCGCGCAACGCCGAGCGGTTCAGCGTGCCATCGGCCTGCAGCACGCTCGCGCCGAAGTGCTCGGCAATCTGCGCCAGGGCAGGGCGCCCGAGTTCGACGACCCAGCGTGCAGCGTTATCGGCGTCTACCAAGTGCACGCCCAGATCGACGAAGCACTGAGCCGCCGCACTCTTGCCGCTGCCGATGCCACCGGTGAGGCCCAGAATCCAGGGTTTTGACGCAGGAGAAGTCATCTGAAACCGGCGATCTGCAAATACGAAGTCGTTATTTGATCACCCCAGAGCAAAGCGATCCACCCCGCGAGCGCCAGATAAGGACCGAAGGGGATCGGCGTGCTGGTTTCAACATTGCGCAAGCGCAACAAGATCAGGCCCAACACTGCGCCGACAATCGAAGACAGCAGAATCGCCAGCGGCAGAATCTGCCACCCGCCCCACGCGCCGAGCATCGCCAGCAACTTGAAATCGCCATAACCCATGCCTTCCTTGCCGGTGATCAGCTTGAACAGCCAGAACACACACCACAACACCAGATACCCCGCGACCGCGCCCCACAGCGCATCGGTCAGCAACGTGAAGAGCCCGAACGCATTCACGATCAGGCCCAGCCACAGCAGCGGCAACACGATCGCGTCCGGCAGCAATTGGTGATCGGCGTCGATCAAACTCATCGACAACAGCCCCCACGTCAGCACCAGCATCGCTGCTGCCTGCCAGCCGAAACCGAAATGCCAGGCGATGAAGGCCGAAAGTAAGCCACACGCCAATTCAACCAGTGGGTAACGCTTGCTGATCGGGGCTTTGCACTGGGAACACTTGCCGCCGAGGAACAGATAACTCACGACCGGAATGTTTTCCCACGCGCGGATTTTGTGAGAGCAATGCGGGCAGCGGGAGTGGGGGAGGATGAGGTTGAAGGTTTCTGTTTGGGGTTCGGCGGGGAGGTCGAGCATTTCCCGGGACTGGGCTTTCCAGTCGCGGATCATCATTTTTGGGAGGCGGTAGACGACTACGTTGAGGAAGCTGCCGACGAGTAGGCCTAGGATGAGCGTGCATAGAACGAAGGCCAGCGGGGAGCTGGCCAGGAGGTCGAGGAGGGGCATGGTTAGACGACACTGCCTAGTTGGAATATTGGAAG
Organism: Pseudomonas petrae; assembly: GCF_021728295.1. Classification (GTDB taxonomy): domain Bacteria; phylum Pseudomonadota; class Gammaproteobacteria; order Pseudomonadales; family Pseudomonadaceae; genus Aquipseudomonas; species Aquipseudomonas petrae. The sequence continues at coordinate 171,809 of NZ_JAKJXE010000007.1, read as the reverse complement.
GTACATGGCAATGACGAGCCCGCCGACAATGACACCGAGGAAGGCCATGATCATAGGCTCCATGAGGCTTGTCAGACTGTCGACCATGTTGTCGACTTCGTCTTCGTAGTAGGTAGCCACCTTATCGAGCATAGAGTCCAGCGCGCCAGACTCTTCGCCAATGGCGGTCATTTGTACTGCTAACATTGGGAATACGCCTGTGCTGCGCATAGAGAAGTTCAGTTGCATGCCCGTTGATACGTCTTGTTTGACTTTGTTGACGGCATTTCTAAAGACGACGTTGCCGGTCGCGCCTGCCACGGAATCCAAGGCTTCAACCAGCGGGACACCGGCGGCGAAGGTTGTGGAAAGTGTACGGGCGTAGCGAGCCACAGCGGATTTGTACAAAAGTGGGCCGATAATTGGAATTTTCAACAGTAATCTATCGATCCAGTTTCGAAATTTTTCTGATTTCTTATGGGCGTTTTTGAATGCCAGCACTGCTGCGACAAGGCCGATAAGGAACATGTACCAATAGCTCTGCAGTGCCTCGGAAAGGCCAATCACCATCAACGTAAATGCCGGAAGTTTCGCCCCGAAGCCTGCGAAAACGGATTGGAACTGAGGAACCACTTTGATTAATAGAATCGAGCTGACTATGAGCGCCACGATCACCACCGCGATTGGGTAGGTCATGGCTTTTTTGATCTTTGCTTTGAGGTACTCAGTTTTTTCTTTATACGTTGCCACACGCTCCAGAAGTGCTTCAAGGGCGCCGGCCTGCTCGCCAGCATCTACCAAGCTGCAATAAAGATCGTCAAAGTATTGCGGCTTTTGGCGCAAGGCGGCTGCAAAGCTGTGACCGGCGGCGACTTCCTGTTTAATGTCGTCCACAAGCTTGCGCATATTCGGGTTGTCTGAGCCCTCACTAATAATGTCAAAGGACTGCAGCAGTGGCACTCCCGCTTTCATCATTGTCGCCATCTGGCGACTGAAAAAAGCGATGTCCAATGGTTTGATTTTTTTGCCAGAACCGAAAATGGAGACCGGTTTTTTCCGGACCTTGGTAGGGTTGATGCCTTGCTTGCGCAGCTGCGCTTTAACCAGTGCCTGATTATGCCCGTTGACCTCTCCCTTCTGTTTCACGCCTTTTTTATCGATACCTTCCCAGGTGTAAACGCTGACTTTTACTGCTTTGGTCGCCATGCTTAATCCTTGGTCACCCGGTTGATTTCTTCAAGGCTTGTAACCCCTTGCATTGCCTTGATCAGGCCGGATGTACGCAGGTCGTTGAAGCCGTCCTTACGCATTTGCTCCGAAATTTCTATGGAGTTGCCTTCTTCCATAATGATGCGCTCCAAGGCGGGAGTGCTTTTAACGACCTCGTAAATGCCGACCCGGCCCTTGTAGCCGGCATTACAGTGTTCGCAGCCCACAGGGGAGTAAAGCTTGAATGAGCCGATTTGCGACTCCGGGAAACCTTCTGCAACCAATGTCTCGCGTGGGATGTCGACCTCTTGCTTGCAGAGCGGGCACAGCTTCCGTGCGAGGCGCTGCGCAATAATCAGGTTGATCGCAGTGGCAATGTTGAATGCCGCAACGCCCATGTGGTGCAACCGGGTAAGTGTTTCAGCGGCACTATTAGTGTGAAGTGTGGAGAGCACCATATGCCCCGTCTGGGAGGCCTTAATGGCAATTTCCGCGGTCTCCAGATCTCGAATTTCCCCGACCATGATTACATCGGGATCCTGGCGCAGGAAAGCACGAAGCGCTTGAGAGAAATCCATCCCTTGGCGTGGATTGACGTTGACCTGGTTGATACCTTCCAGGTTGATTTCAACGGGATCCTCAGCTGTTGAGATGTTGATGTCGACCGTATTCAGTATGTTCAGACCGGTGTAGAGGGAAACCGTTTTGCCAGAGCCTGTTGGACCTGTGACTAAGATCATTCCTTGCGGCTTGCTTAACGCCTCCAAATAAAGTGCCTTCTGCTCGGGCTCGTAACCCAGCGCGTCGATACCCATCTGGGCACTCGTTGGGTCAAGCAATCGCATAACGATTTTCTCGCCCCAGAGCGTAGGCAGCGTGTTGACACGAAAATCGATGGCGCGATTTTTGGAAATGCGCAGCTTTATCCTGCCGTCCTGAGGCCTGCGACGTTCAGAAATATCCAGGCTTGCCATCACTTTTAGTCGCGCGGCTATTCGGCCGGCTAAGTGAATCGGTGGCTTTGCCACCTCATGGAGAATGCCGTCCGTACGTAGTCTCACGCGAAAGATTTTCTCGTAGGGTTCGAAATGCAGGTCGGAAGAGCCTAATCGGATGGCATCCATCAACATCTTGTTTACGAAGCGGACCACCGGAGCGTCATCAGCGTCCTGACCGGCGATGGATGACTCCTTGCTCTCATCGACCGTTTCGATTTCAAGGCCCAGATCCACATCAGCCAAATCACCCATGCCAGCGTGGCTGTCGAAAAACTTTTCGATTGCTGCGGTGAGCTTGTCATCCTCCACCAAGATAGCTTCAGTGGTAAGGCCAGTGCTGAACTGGATATCGGTGATGGCTTGATGATTAGTGGGGTCAGAAATACCCACAAACAGCTTATTGCCGCGACGCCACAGGGGCAGCGCCGAGTGTTGGCGAATAAGTTTTTCGCTCACAAGGCCTCGCGGCTGGCTGTCCTTATCAAGGTTTGTGAGATCCATAAACGGGATCCCGAACTGATCAGATGCCACTTCTGCAAGCGTCAGGCTTCTGACCAGCTTGCTCTGCACCAAGTAGCTAACCAGTGAGACTTTGTTCTGGCGAGCCTGAAGATAAGCCTGCTGCGCAGCTTTTTCATTCAGGAGCTCAGCGACAACGAGCTGTTTGGCCAAACCCGTAAGCACGACATCAGTCATTAAAACCACCACACACAGACAGTCACTGGTTTATATCGCAGTCGGGCTTTGCTGCCAAATACTCCCCAGCTATGTGACCATATTTGTCACATTCTGCTGATCGCCGACGGCATTGCGAGAAGGGCACGAATCATTACGGCCAGATTACAGCAACTGAGGAGATTGGCACGGCATATGCGTAGGTCACTCAGACGCGACACCAAATTGACGATCGGAGATGTACGTTATGCAAACACAGAAAGGCTTTACCCTCATTGAATTGATGATCGTGGTAGCGATCATTGGGATTTTGGCTGCGGTTGCACTGCCTGCCTATCAAAACTACACGATGCGCGCACGCTATACAGAAGTTACCTCCGTTGCTGATGGCTACAAGACGGCTGTTGCGATGTGTATTTCCTCGCTGAATAGCCGAACCGGCTGCAGTGCCGGGACTAATGATATTCCGGGTTCAGTGACTACTCCTTACGTCACAAGCGTGGGTGTCACAGACGGCGTTATCTTAGTAACTCCTAGCGGTGCCGGCAGCATTCTTGCGGCGGCTACGTACTCGCTGACGCCGGTTATCGCTAATGGTGCTACTACTTGGACTGTTGGCGGTGGCTGCCTTACTTCCAGCCCTACTCTCTGCAAACCAGCAGGTTCTTGATCTAGGTGTAAAAAGGGCGCTGAAAAGCGCCTTTTTTATAAAAGGTCCTTTTTTCGTAGTGGGGCGTCATGTTTTTTGAAAGATCAGCGCAACCCAGGCTTTACTTTTATTTTTGTATGTCGCTGTATTTTGTTTCTGCCGTGTTTACGCCGATATCCGGAAACGACTGGCAGCGCGTTGCTCAATCGGTAGTTTCCCTATTGTGCTGCTTTGCTCTGGTCTCTAGTGGAAGGCACGAGTCGCGTGCATTTCTGGATAAAGTGACTGTAAGCCTAGGTACGGTCGTATTAGGCCTCGGTCTGTTATCCATCTGGAAGTCTCATCAGCCCCAATGGGCCTTGGTTGAGCTCGCGGTCTTATTGAGCAGCTGCTGCATCGTCAGTGCATTCGCGCTTGAGCGCGCCCGCTTTGGGCAGGATCTTGACCGGATACTTATTTCATTTGTGATTTTTTTATGTGCGGTAAAAAGTCTGCAATTCATTGCTGCCCTCGCTGCGGCGTTATTCAGTGGCATTGCTACCCTCGATTCCACTTTACTGTTTGAGGGTTTCTCGAATAGACGCTTTTACGGACAATTTCAGACCTTCACGTTACCTCTACTAGCATTGCCACTTTTATTAGCAGCGACAAAGATCTCTACCAAATTCTGGGTGTTTCTGCTCCTTGGGTGCTGGTGGATGATGGCTATTGCGGGCGGATCTCGTGGCACTTGGTTAGGAATGGCGTGCGCTGCGATATTCATTTTTTGCTGCTGCGGGGCCGGCGGTCGACGTTGGTTCAGATGGCAAATCACCGCAGCAGCAACCGGGCTAGCTCTGTTTTTGTTTTTTTTCAGCTTTCTCCCTGGCTACATGAATGTTGAGGTGACGAATTTTGCAGGCGACCGGCTAAACACCTCATTATCCGCGCGTGAAATAATCTGGCAGCAAGCGTGGGAAATGATTAAAGCGCGCCCTCTGCTCGGCTTTGGCCCCATGCACTTCGCGGACATCCACAACCAGGTTGCGGCACATCCTCACCAGATTTTTTTGCAATGGGCATGTGAGTGGGGCATCCCCTCAACACTTTTAGTGACGGGGCCCGTGGCGCGAGGATTGCTGGCCACTTTGCAGTTGATCAGGAAACGAATCGCGTCGAGTGGGTCTGTCGATATATTAAGAATCTGCCTTTTTGGGAGTCTGCTGGGCGCACTGACGCAGGCTATGGTGGACGGCGTAATAGTCATGCCTTACTCCCAACTTTGGATGGCGCTTGTAGTGGGTTGGCTCATGGGTATCCATGAATGGTCCTCTTCGGAGTCGGCTAACGTGGCATTTCGCTGGTGTTGGAGCGCCACACTGATTCTCGCAGTCGGCTTGCTCATGTACACGGTGGTCCGAGACTTTCCCGACCTCGACAGGCGTGAAGATCAATACGGTCGTGATTTCGGCGGAATCCTGCAGCCACGGTTTTGGCAGCAAGGAGTGATTGCAGAATCGCCGCCGTAGCTTGCCGGAACCAAGGGCGCCTGCTAATTTTCCATCCGAAGCCGAAATAGCTCAGTCGGTAGAGCAGCGCACTCGTAACGCGAAGGTCGTAGGTTCGATTCCTATTTTCGGCACCATTTCTCATCAGCGGTCACACAGAAGCCCAAAGCTCAACGAGCATAAGCGTCAACCCGAGCATCACTCCGGTCTCGCGACCTTCCTCCGCAGTTATAAAGAAGGTCGGTTCGTGTTACCTCCATCGAATAGCTCCATATCTCCAATCTGCCCGACTCGCCAGCATCACGGTTCCTGCCTGAAGGTGTATTTGCAATGGAGCTAGCGCCGAGAGCATCACTGATCAAGCAGTTGGCGCCCTTGGCAATGCAGTGGGGCGTGACGGCTTACTCCGCTGCAGTCTCGTTGGGCCTTTCGGTCCTGTTCGCGCGCAGTATGGGATCGAGCTCGTTTGGGCATTACACCTACATCTATGTGCTGGTGAGCGTTCTTGTGCTTATGCAGGATGCAGGTTTCAACACACTCTTGATGCGGGAGCGAGCGTCGCCATCCGCTGCTCTAAGCACACGTTACTCAGAACTACCAAGCACTGCGCTGATGCACCTGCTGCTAACAACTTCAGTTTTCGTTTTGCTTGCTGGCGCATTGCACCTTTGGATAGACGGGCCTGCTCTCATGGCCGGCATCTTCTGCTTCGCCATGATCACTCTCACGCAATGGCAGTCCTCCTGGTTTAAGGGCGCCGGAAATTTTGAGCGAGATGCCCAGTTTCTTTTCTATGGCAGAACCGTAAGCGCCTTGCTTGTACTTGGGTCGGTGCTCATCGCTGGCGCTGATCCAGTGTCGATTTTTCTCGCTTGGGCGCTTGGTCTGGGCCTGACGCTCGCATGCCACTTCAAGCACTTCCCAACGTTGCGCCGTATTGAGTGTAAGGTGCCGGTTTGGGCCTATCGCAGTTCGGTCAGTTTCTTCGCGGTCGGTCTCGCTTCTACTCTCTATCACCACATCGACATCGTTATTCTTCGGCACCTGTTGGGGGAAGTGCCTGCCATTGGTCAATATGCGGTAGCGACGAGGATTCAAGATGGCCTGATGGCGCTAGCTACGCCAGTGGCTTTGATGCTGTTTCGGAGGATGAGAATACTGGCGGTAGATGGCGACGAGGGAAACCGATTCAGCCGCAATTCGGTTGTCGGAGCGGCGTTCGTCGGTTTGCTTTTGGCGGTGGGCGGGTGGGTACTTGGCCCCTGGGTGGTTGGGATCTTGTTTGGGAGCGCTTTCTCAGATGGGGCTCACACCATAATTCGTCTACTGTTCGCCGGACTGATCTTTGCGCTTCCGAACTACGTGATGGCACAGCATGCCATCGCCACCCAGCAGGAGCGATGGTTTGCAAAAAGCTTAATGGTTGCTGTCACCGTCAACGTCGCTCTGAACTTCGCCTTGATTCCGGTGATAGGCGTTGAGGGGGCGGCCCTCGCCACCGTTCTAACCGAGGTATGCCTGTGCGCCGCGCTTTGCTTGAAGCTACGCAGGGCCTTGTTCGGTTGATTATTTAAAGCCGACGAAGTCTTACCTTAGAATGCGCAGCGCCCCGTGAAACAGGGCTCTGCGAGTTACAAAGCAATCAACAAATCCCCGGCGGAATCCCGTCCTTATTAAGATCCTTCAACCGCTCCTTCTCTTCCTCAGTCGAGTGAGCCGGCACGTCCTTCTCAGGTTGTTCTTTCTCGTCAGGTTTCTTCTCGTCAGCCATCGTCATTTCCTCATCTGCCCTATCAAAAAACCGAAAGCCAAAAAGCTCAAGCCCAAACCGCCGTCTCGCTGTTGATCTGCGCCCGAGACGTGGCATTGGACTGCCGCTGCCGATGCAGATCTTCACGCATTTTGGAAAAATTAAGCGGCTTCGACGGCAGCTGCCTCAGCACCACATCTGAGATCAGATATTCGCCGCAGTCACGGCAGACAACCACCTGACCACCCTGAGTCGGCTCACGCTGGTCAGCTTCTGCCTGGCACAGATAACAGTTCATGCTGGTTCTCCCTATGAAGGTAATAACAAGCAGAGCCCGACCAGTCGGCGCAGTTCAACCTTAAAGACGCCGGGGCGATCTCAGATGCTCAGTCGCATCGACAAATCCACCGCCGTCACATCCTTGGTCAGCGTCCCGATAGAAATGTAATCAACGCCGGTCTCAGCGATTGTGCGCAAGGTCGCGTCGGTCACACCGCCGCTGGCCTCCAGCTTGGCGCGGCCGGCGGTGAGGCGCACGGCTTCGCGCATGTCGTCCAGGCTCAGTTCGTCGAGCATGATGATGTCGGCGCCGCCGTCGAGGGCTTGCTCAAGTTCGTCGAGGCTTTCCACTTCGATTTCCACGGGCTTGCCCGGCGCGATCTTGTGCGCGGCGGTGATGGCTTCCGCAATACCGCCACACGCAGCGATGTGGTTTTCCTTGATCAGGAAGGCGTCGAACAAGCCGATGCGGTGGTTATGACAGCCGCCGCAGGTGACGGCGTATTTCTGCGCCATTCTCAGGCCCGGGAGGGTTTTGCGGGTGTCGAGCAGTTTGACCTGAGTGTCCGCGACCATGTCGGCGTAGCGCTGCGCACGGGTGGCAACGCCTGACAGCAGCTGCAGAAAGTTGAGCGCGCTGCGTTCGCCCGTCAGCAGGGAGCGGGCGGGGCCTTCCAGGTGGAACAGCGCCTGATCGGGCTGCACGCGATCGCCGTCAACGACCTGCCAATGGACCGCGACGCGCGGGTCAAGCTGACGGAAAACAGCGTCAACCCACGCCGTGCCGGCAATTACCGCTGCGTCGCGGGAGATCACAGTGGCCTTGGCCAGTCGCTCCGCCGGAATCAGCTGCGCGGTGATGTCGCCACTGCCCACATCCTCCAGCAACGCACGGCGCACGTTGGCTTCTATTTCAGCAGTGAGGGCGTCAAGACGTAGGTTTGGCATATCAGGCTCCACGGACTAAGTGCGCCGAGTATATGGCAGACGCGTGTACCAACCTACGTACGCCAGGTGCCCAGTCGGGTGCATGGCCTGCACTTTGTCGGTTTTTTCCTCGGTTATGCGACAGATTGTGATTTTGATGGTCTATCGCTGCACACATCGCTTCGCCGCCTCCTATTATTCCAATCAAGGCGAAGTGGCCGCTGGCGAGCGGGCCTGATTTACCTGATACTTTCGCCTTGTATTTGACGTCATAGCGTTGACGTTAGCCTGCAACATCCCCAGGGATAAAATTTTGAGATCCGTCCGAATGGAGTCGAGTCTTCATTCGCTGCGGGGTGTAGCTGTTGTTAAAGCAGTTGTGTCGACGGTGTGAGGAGTCCTTGATGCAGAACGACGCTAACAAAGTGGTGCCCTTGAAGGCAGGTACGGATCATCCGGGATCCTCGCCAGTCGCTCGGCTGCCCGTCGTTCTGCTTCAGGTCCGTGACCGGGCGGCGCAGCAGTTGAAGGAAAGCCTGCAAACGCTGTTCGATAACGCTGACGACACGCTTTTCGAGATGGCCGACCGTGCTCACAACAACGCTGAGCAGAACATCTTTTTCGAAGCCATGCGCGACTTGCGCCTGAAGCGCAAGAGCATCGAGCGCAACTTCCTCGACAAATTCTTTGAAGCATTCCTGCGCCTTGGCCAGTACGAAGTGTCTGAGCCCCCTATTCCCGAGCCCGTTTCCTACGACAAGCTTGCACTGGTCCATAACGATGATCTCGAACGCACCGTCGCGGTTGACGCAATGGTGGTCAAGGTCATGAGTCGCGACGGTATCCCCCTTGGTCAACTGACCACGCGTTTGAACGTACTCATCCCCCAGCCGTTGACCGATGGGACCAATCCGTTGGGGCCGACGCTGCTGTGCGACTATTTCCTGCAGGCCGGGCGCAGTCTTGGCGTTGAAATCAAGGTGAAGCTGATCATTTTGAAGTTGTTCGAGAAGTACGCCTTGAGCAACGCCGATCAGCTCTATGAGGAAGCCAACCAGTTGTTAATTTCCGCCGGTGTATTGCCGGAACTCAAAGTGCTGCCGTCCCGTCGTTCGACTGATCGTAGCGCCAGCGCGCCGCCTTCGAGCGAAGCCGTGCGTGCCGACAACGCCGCCATTCTTCAGGCGACGGAAAGTCTCGATAAAAGCGTGCAGGACGTGTTTTCTGCCCTGCAGGAATTGCTGGTGCACGTCCGTGGCAACCTGACGCCGCGCCCCGAGTTGGTGGCCGATGCGCGCCCGATTTCCAGTCAGGACCTGCTGCGTCTGCTGTCCCATTTGCAGCAATATGTACCGAAAGCCGAAGAGAGCGATGACTTCAACCTTCGCGCTCAGCTTGAGCAGTTGATCAGCCGGGTCAGCGCAAGGAGCGGCAAGTTTCGCGTCGTCGGCACGATGGATGAGGATGTTATCAACCTCATCTCGATGCTGTTTGAATTCATTCTCGACGACCGCAACCTGCCGGGTTCACTGCGCGCGTTGATCGGCCGCTTGCAGATCCCGATGCTCAAGGTCGCCGTCATCGACAAGAGTTTCTTCAGCCGTGGCAGCCATCCTGCGCGCCGGCTGCTGAACGAAATCGCTTCTGCGGCGCTCGGCTGGGGTGGTCGCGACGACACTCAGCGCGACTCGCTTTATGCCCGCATCGATCAGATTGTCCAGCGCCTGCTCCACGACTTTGTCGATGACCCGGCTATCTTTACTGAGCTGCTGGTAGATTTTCTGGCCTTCACCAGCGACGAGCGTCGTCGCAGCGAATTGCTTGAGCAGCGTACCCGTGACGCCGAACAAGGCCGCGCGTTGGCCGAGTTGGCCCGTCAGCGAGTGCAGCAGGCGCTGAATGATCGCCTGCTCGGCAAGACCCTGCCGCAGGTGGTTGTTCGCCTGCTGCAGGAGGCCTGGAGCAAGGTGCTGTTACTCACGTGTCTGAAACACGGTGATCGGTCGATCGAGTGGACGTCAGGGCTTCAGGCCATGGACGATCTGATCTGGAGCGTCGAGCCCCATGACGAGCCGGAAGCCCGACAGCGTTTGCTCGAGCTGGTGCCCGGGCTGCTGAAATCCCTGCGCGACGGCTTGAGCAGCGCCGCTTTTGATCCGTTTGCCACCAGCGAATTCTTCAGCCAGCTCGAGGTGCTTCACGTCCAGGCGTTCAGCCACGTGACGAGAGCACCCGGCACGACTACTGATGGCGATCAGGCCGGGTCTGATTACGGGCCGACGATGATGGCAGTGGTCGAAGAGATCGTGCTGGTTGGGCCGGGCGAGCAGATTCAGGCTGAGCCGTCGATGCAATTGCCCGCCGATGACGAAGGTTTAATGCAAGTCGAAAAGCTCCGTCTGGGCAGTTGGGTCGAGATCCACGAGGACGAATCCCACAAGCTGCGCTGCAAGCTGGCGGCGATCGTCGAGCCAAGCGGGCGCTATGTGTTCGTCAATCGCACCGGTATGAAGGTGCTTGAGAAAACCCGCATGGGCCTGGCGGTGGAATTCCGTCGCGGCACCATTCGTGTCCTCGACGACGCTCTGCTGTTCGACCGCGCACTGGAGTCGGTACTGGGCAATCTGCGCAAGCTCAAGAGCTAAGGCCAGATCGGTCCTACGACCCCTGACTGCGTATCCGCGCGACCTTAGCGTAGATTCGCCATCCACTTCTGTTTCTGTCGCGGGCATACTGCGCGCTGTCGTTTCACGCCCAAAGGACTTCCCATGCATCTGGACCCTGCCACCGGCTGGTGCCACGGCGCGCAGCATTGCCCTTCACCCAATTTCAATGGCCGCCCTGAAAACGAAATCTCGTTGCTGGTGATCCACAACATCAGCCTGCCGCCCGCGCAGTTCAAGACCGGCAAGGTCCAGGCATTTTTTCAGAACCGGCTGGACGTCACAGAACACCCTTACTTTGAAGGCATTGCCGAGCTGCGGGTGTCTGCGCATTTCCTGATCGAGCGCGATGGGGAGGTGACTCAATTCGTGTCGTGCCTCGATCGTGCCTGGCACGCAGGTGTCTCGGTATTCGACGGTCGCGAGACGTGCAATGACTTTTCCATTGGCATCGAGCTTGAAGGCACTGATGATCAGCCTTTCACTGACGCGCAATATGAGGCGTTGATCGAATTGACCCGCCAGTTGCAGGCGGCGTGGCCGGCGATCACGGGGGTACGCATATGCGGTCACAGCGATATCGCGCCGGGGCGCAAGACCGATCCGGGTCCGTGTTTTGACTGGGCGCGGTTTCGTGCCGCCCTTGAAGTTTGAAGTGAGGAACAGCTAATGAGTTTTCTGGTTTTGCTGCTGGCGGTGTGGATCGAGAAGTTCTCGGCCCTGCGCCAGCGAATTCAGCGCGACGGGCCATGGCTCAATCAATTGAGCCGGCTGGAATCCAACCCACGCTCAGCCAAACGGCCGTGGTGGATTTTGATGGTGACGGTTGTGCTGCCTTTGGTGGTCCTCGCCCTGGTATTGGTGATTGTCGGCTCGGTTGCCTATGGCTGGCTCGCGCTGCCGATCCATTTGCTGGTGCTGATTTACAGCCTGGGCCGTGGCGACGTCAAAGCCACGCTCGGCTCGTTTCGAGACGCCTGCCGTCGGGGTGATCAGGAAGCGGCGGTGCTGGTCGCGGAACGTGATCTGGGTGTCCAGGCCGAGAATGAAGAACAGCTATTGGGCGGCGCTCAAACGTATTTGCTGTGGCAGATTTATCAGGGCTTTTTCGCGGTGATTTTCTGGTATTTCGTGCTCGGCCCGGTGGCCGCGTTAGCGTACCGCTTACTGGCCCTCGCTTCGGAGCATGGCAAAACCCCTGCGCTGGTCGAACGCGCAACCCAGGCCAGGCATGCATTTGACTGGGTGCCCGTACGCTTGCTGGCGGCCAGCTTTGCACTGGTCGGAAACTTCGTCGCGGTCAGCCGGGTGATGCTCAGCGAACTGCTCAACTGGAACATCAGCGCCTCGCGCCTGATCAGCAAAGTCGGTTGCGTCGCCGGCGAGGTCCCCGCGCCAGTGGTGGGCGTCGAAGGTGTCAACAGCCTGGACGTGCTCTGGGAATTGCTCATCCGCTCGGCCATCGTCTGGTACGTCGGCTTTGCGTTGATCACGTTATTCGTTTGAATCGCCGGGAGCCGGCAAGCCGGCTCCCGCGTATTCAGCACTTGCGTCGCTTGACCCAAACCACCCTCTGCGAATTGACCAGCGTTGCCGCTTCGCTACCTGACCGCTGATTGACATAGATCAATACCCCGCCGGTTCCTGACGCTATCCTGCTTTGCCTTCGGCCAGACGCCGCCATCCCTCTGAACTAACATTTCTTTTTTCAAAGTTATCCATCCTTCAAAAATATAATTAGCCAAGCAAGGATGGCTTGTCGCCAGTAATTAGCGGCAGGTTGATTCTTGATTAACAAGAATCCTTTGCTATAGCTAAACCTTCTCGCTTTTTTCAAATAGGGCAACGCAATGTCAGTCGCTAAGAAAATGAGCGTGGGCCAGCTCACGATGTTGACTGCGGTCAACATGCTGGGATCCGGCATTGTGTTGTTGCCCACCAAGCTCGCGGAGGTCGGCGGCATTTCCATCCTTTCCTGGCTGATCACGGCCACCGGCTCGCTGGCTCTGGCATACGCTTTTGCGCGGTGCGGCATGCTCAGTCGCAAGACCGGCGGCATGGGCGGCTACGCGGAATACACATTCGGTAAATCGGGCAACTACATCACCAACTACACATACGGTTTGTCGTTGTTGATTGCGAACGTGGCTATCAGTATCACCGCAGTTGGATATATTCAAACGCTGTTTGATATTAAGTTGGGCTCCCTGGAAGTCGGCCTGGCCACCATCGCGCTGTTATGGATTACCACGTTCGCCAACTTCGGCGGCGCGAGTATTACCGGCAAGATTGGCGCAGTGACCGTATGGGGTGTTATTGCTCCCGTGGTGCTGGTATCGACAATCGGCTGGTTCTGGTTCGACAGCAGCACGTATGCGGCAGGATGGAATCCCCACGACAAAACCTGGTACGAGGCAGCGGGCGCTTCGGTGGCGATTACCTTGTGGGCGTTTCTCGGGCTGGAGTCGGCGTGCGCCAACGGCGATGCCGTCGAAAACCCCGAGAAGAACGTGCCCATCGCGGTGCTCGGCGGGACCCTCGGTGCAGCGGTGATCTACATCGTGTCGACCAACGTCATCGCCGGCATCGTCGGCAACGCGGAGCTTGTTTCTTCAACCGCACCCTTCGGGCTGGTGTTCGCCAAGATGTTCAACCCCATGATCGGCGACATCGTCATGGGCCTGATGATACTGGCCTGCGTCGGCTCGTTGTTGGGCTGGCAGTTCACGGTGGCGCAGGTGTTCAAAAGCTCGGCGGACACCGGTTACTTCCTGCCGATCTTTGCCAAAGCCAACAAGCACGGGGTGCCCATCATCAGCATGCTCATCTTGCTGGCGATTCAGACAGGCCTCGCGCTGTTGACCATCAGTCCTGACTTGGCGAAGCAATTCGACACGCTGGTCAATCTTGCCGTGGTGACCAACCTGGTGCCGTACATCCTGTCGATGGCAACGCTGATGACCCTGCAAAAGGTCTCCAACGTACCGCCGCAAAAAGCCCTCATCACCAACATCGTCGCTGGCATCGCAACCGCGTACAGCTATCTGGCGCTGTACAGCTCCGGCGCTGAAGCGTTGATGCTCGGCGGGGTGGCGACCATCGTCGGCTACACCCTGTTCGGCTTCGTCAACACTCGCCTGATCAAGCTTGAAGCGCTGAACAACAGCGTACCGACACAGACTGTCGCGGCGCAGCACATCGTCGGCGAGTCGATCCCCGTCAATAACCTGAACCTGGCCACTCTGGAGACTCGACCATGAGCGACAACAGACACCTGCTCGGCATGCTGGCGCTGCTGGTGAGCAGCCAGCCCGACAAACGCAGCGTGTTCGGCCGGGCCCTGATCCAGCTGATCAGCGACGTGGAAGAACGATCCATCAGCGTGCTGACCTCCGAAAGCTTGAGCGACGCGAAGTCGATTCTCAGCACCGATCCGGCGATCCAGTGCGTGTTGCTCAGTTGGGAGATGGACGACAGCCAGGACCATCATCAATGCATCGATCTGCTCACGACCCTGCGCGAGCGCAACACGCGCGTGCCGGTGTTTCTGATCAGCGATCGCAGCACGGCGTCGAGTGTGCCGTTGATTGTCATGCAGCACGCCGACGACTTCATCTGGCTGCCGGAAGACACCAGCCGCTTCCTCAGCGGGCGCATCATGGCGGCTATCGAGCGCTATCGTCAGGCGGTGTTGCCGCCGATGTTCGGCGCGCTGCTGAAGTTTGCCCGCAGCTACGAATATTCCTGGCACACCCCGGGCCACGCCGGCGGCACGGCGTTTCTGAAAAGCACCGCAGGCCGCGCGTTCTACGAGTTCTTCGGCGAAAACCTGTTGCGCTCCGACCTGTCGATTTCCGTCGGCGAACTGGGCTCGTTGCTCGACCACAGCGGCCCGATCGGCCAGGGCGAGCGCTATGCGGCGAAGGTGTTCGGGGCCCACCGAACGTACTACGTGACCAACGGTTCATCGATGTCCAACCGCGTGATCCTGATGGCCAGCGTAACTCGTGACCAGATCGCCTTGTGCGACCGCAACTGTCACAAGTCTGTCGAGCACGCGATGACGCTGTCCGGTGCGATCCCCACCTATCTGGTGCCGACCCGTAACCGCTTCGGCATTATCGGCCCGATCCTGCCGCAGACCCTGAGCCCCGAGAGCGTCAAAGCCGCCATCGCCAGTAACCCGCTGGTCAAAAGCCATACCGACCCGACGCCGGTGCATGCCATCGTCACCAACTCCACCTACGACGGCCTGACCTACAACGTCACCCGCGTCGAAGAGCTGCTGGGGCAGAGTGTTGACCGGCTGCACTTTGACGAAGCCTGGTACGGCTACGCGCGGTTCAACCCGCTCTACAAAGACCGCTTCGCCATGCACGGCAGCCCGGATGATCACGATCCGTCCAAGCCCACCGTATTTGCCACGCAGTCGACTCACAAGCTGCTCGCGGCGTTGTCTCAGGCCTCGATGATTCATGTCCGTAACGGCCGCAACCCGATTCCCCACGGGCGTTTCAACGAGTCCTACATGATGCACGCGTCGACTTCGCCCAATTACGCGATCATGGCGTCCTGCGATGTCAGCTCGGCGATGATGGAAGCGCCGAGTGGACAGATTCTGACCAACGAATCCATCGAAGAAGCCGTCGCGTTCCGTCAGGTCATTTCGCGCATGCAGACCGACATGCTGAGCCACGACGACTGGTTTTTCTCCTGCTGGCAGCCGCCTACAGTGCAGGTCGGGGCCACGGCGATTGCGTTTCACGAAGTCGATCCCGTCCAGCTCAAGACCGATCCAAATTGCTGGGTCTTGCACCCCAACGAGGTGTGGCACGGCTTCGGCGACATCGAAGACGGCTACTGCATGCTCGACCCGATCAAGGTGTCCATCCTCAGCCCGGGCATGGGCGACGACGGCAACCTGCAGGACTTCGGCATTCCGGCCTGTGTGCTCAGTGCCTATCTAGGGCATCAGGGCATCGTCGTCGAGAAGACCACCGACTTCACCATCCTCTTCCTGTTCTCCATCGGCATCACCAAGGGCAAGTGGGGCACGCTGGTCAACGCGTTGCTGGATTTCAAACGCGACTACGACACCAACCTTGAGCTGGAGCTTTGCCTGCCCGAATTGCTCACTGCGAACCAGCAGCGCTATGCCGGCATGGGGCTGAAGGATCTGGCAGAAGACATCTTTGCCGCGATGAAAGAGACCAAGACCACGGCGGCCATGTCGAAGGCGTTCGGCACGTTGCCCAAGGCGGAATTCAGCCCGGTGGAGGCTTACGAGAAGTTGGTCAAAAACGAGGTGGAGCAGGTCACCCTGGAGGAGGCCGCTGGGCGTATTGCCGCGACGGGCATCGTGCCGTATCCGCCGGGCATCCCGCTGCTGATGCCGGGGGAAAACGCAGGGACTGCGGACGGGCCGTTGCTGGCCTATCTTCGGGCGCTGGAAAGCTTCGACCGGTCATTCCCCGGTTTCACCCACGACACCCACGGGATTGAAAGCGAAGCGGGTTTTTATCGGATGCTGGTGTTGAAATAACTTCAGCGCTGAAAGAGGTGGGCGATCTGGCGCACCTCCGGCTCAGTTGCTCTGGGCCTTTTGCAGCGCCTGCTGCGTCAGCGCCACGCACTCACGTCCGCCGTCATCGTTGTGCCGCGCCAAGGCCGCTTCGGCGCGATGCACGGTGGTGTCGATATCGTTTTTGACCGCGTCGCTGAGATTGGGATTGGCGACTTTCGCGTCACGAACCTTGCTCAGGTTCATCTGGCACTGATTGTTGTCGTCGTTGGCATTTGCCGCGAAGGGCAGGGCACATGCAGTCAGGAGCAAGCCGGCGAGCAGGGCGTGTTTCATGTGGGTTTCCGCAGAAGTAAGTGTGTGGCTCGTTATCTGTACGAGCTTTGCGCATCAGACCTCAGATTCTGAATTTCCGCCAGTGGGTGCTTAACGCGAGCTGTCACTTGACCAGCGTGATGATGCCCACCACCTTCTTGTCGCCATCCAGTACCGGCAGGTATTTGCTGTCATTCGTGGCCAGCATCTTCATCGCGTCAGCCATCGAGTGCTCCAGGGACAGGCTTTGCGTACTGCGCGAGAGAATCCGCGCGGCGTCGATATCTGAACGGTTGCGCCGCAGCGCGTGCTCTTCGGTCTTGTGCAGAATCTCCTCGAGGTCCTCGCGGGAGACGTCGACGAACTCGCCCATTTCCTCCAGCGCCCTGTCGAGATCCTCAGCGTTGAAGCCATCGCTGTTGAGTGGCACCTGTTCGGGCACCGGCAGCTCTCCGGCCTGCGCCTTGGGATAAAGCACCCTCGTCAGGTTGTTGTAGATCAGCGCGCCGGCCAGCAGACACACCGCGTTGAGCATCACCGGGCCAAGCACGTGCAGGCCCATGGGCGACAGCTCGTTCTTCGACGTGACGATGCAGATCGCCACCGCCGCAGCGGGCGGGTGCAGGCAGCGGAACACGCACATGAGCAGGATAGACGAGCAGACCGCCAAGCTGGCGGCGTTAATGGTGTTGCCGAGCAGCCTGATGGACAACAGCGCCACCAGCGCGGCGATCAGATAGCTGCCGAGGATCGACCACGGCTGAGCGAGCGCGCCGGTCGACACGGCGAACAGCAGCACCGCCGACGCGCCGACCGGGCCCAGCAGGTGCAGCGTGATGTCGATGTCATACAGCTCGCGGCAGAATACCGCGCTGACGAAGATGCCCAGGCACGCGCCGATTGCGGCGCGCGACCATTCGGCAGGGTGAGTGTTAAGCGAGTGGGGGATGAAACTGCGTAGGAGGTTTTTCACGATCAACACATTTCAAGAGAGGGGATAAAAGCGCGGGGATTTTCAATGGATTGGCCGGCCAAGGCAAACGTGAAGAGCGCTGGCTTGATTCAAGACGCTTGAGACATGGAATAGATGCGCGCAAAAGAAAGCCACCCCTGTCGCCAAGGTCGGGGTTACCTGGCTGCGTGGGTGGCGCTGTGCAAAGCTGCATTCACAAACTGCGCGACTGAGCTGACTGTCGAGCTCGGCGTGCAGGTCGGGCCTCTTCAACTTCCAGCAAGTGCATGGCCAATACGTCAGTCAAAAACCGGAACTGATCGTTAAAGCCCACCACCTCATTGCTGAAGTGGTTTTCCGCCGAAGGCATCATGAAGCCGCCGAAGCGATTGTCCTCAACGAGACCATGGCTGTTCTTGCGGGCAACGACATGTTGTGAGTAATAGTTCTTTCCAAATCTGGGAAAACTAACGTGCAAAGTGACGTCTCGGGTCATGTCGATTGCTCCGCATCTAACAGAAAGTTGAAAGCGTGAAAGGTGCTGATAAGTGTCAGCTACTTGGCCTTAGTTGGCCGGTGCCACAACACGATGGTCCTCTTCGTCCGCGGTCATGACGACCGATCCCAGATCGAAGAGTTTGAGGGCGACGACGTAGCTGGTGAGCGCTGCGAGCGTCAAGCAAGTAAGGAGATGAACGATCATTTTTCCTGCCCTCGGTTCGTGTTTGGGTGTGAGGGCGATGGTACGCCCATGAGTTTTGAGCGGAAGGCATTCCCGGGAATGTTGGTTATCGACGGGAATGATGGATCGGGAATCCTGTAGGAGCGCGCCTGCCCGCGAATGCGTCCAGTCAGGCGCTTCATACTTTCTGACCCAACGTGATTCATGGGCAGACGCCCTCTATAACAGGTTGTGCGTCTGCCCGCCCTCTTGCAGGATTTCGCCACTCACGCCCGAAGGGTTTCCCCATACCGATGCGTCGCCAGGCACGCCAGCAGCAAGCCACTGATCGCTACCATCCCGCCCACCAGACCGATGTTGGCCACGCCGAGCTGGCTGATCACCACGCTGCCCAGCAGCGCGCCGCCGCCGATGCCGATGTTGTAGATGCCCGAATGCAGCGCCATTGCCACGTCCGTTGCATCCGGCGCCATCGCCAGCACCTTGGACTGCATCACCAGACCAAAGCACATGATCGCCATGCCCCAGACCACGCTCAGCGTACCCATCGACGAGGCACTGCCGGACAGCGGCAGCAGCAGAATCAGACACGCCGCCAGCACGCCGATCGCGGTGATCAGCAGGCCGCGCGGGTAACGGTTGTTGTAGCGGCTGAAGATCACGGATCCTACGATCCCGGCCCCGCCGAACAGCAAGAGGATAACGGTGGTCATGTCGCCGGTCATCTTCGCCACGAGCTGTGCGAACGGTTCGATGTAGCTGTAGGCCGTGAACTGTGCCGTGACCACCAGAGCCGTCAGCAGATAGAGCGACATCAGCGCCGGGCGCTTGAACAGCATTGGCAGGCTGCGCAACGAACCCGAGTTCTGGCTCGGCAGCAGCGGCAGCGATTTCATCAGCACCACCACAGTGAGGCCCGAGGCTAAGGCTATCGCCAGGAACGTTGCACGCCACCCCAGCGCTTCGCCAAGCACGCGCCCCAGCGGAATGCCGAGCACCATCGCCAGCGCGGTGCCGGTTGCCAGGAGCCCGAGTGCTTGAACCTGCTTGCCCTCCGGCGCCACTCGCACGGCCAGCGATGCGGTGATCGACCAGAACACGGCGTGGGCCACCGCAATGCCGACGCGACTGACCAACAGCATGCCGAAGCTCGACGACAGGCTCGACATCACGTGGGCGACGATGAACATCAGAAACACAAACAACAGCAACTTGCGCCGCTCGATGTTGCGGGTCAGCAGCATCATCGGCAGGGAGGTCAGCGACACGATCCACGCGTAGACCGTGAGCATCAGGCCGACCTGCGCTGTGGTCATGTCGAAGCTATGGCCGATGGCGCTCAACAAACCCACCGGCACGAATTCGGTGGTGTTGAAAATGAAGGCCGCCAGGGCCAGCGCGATGACGCTCAGCCAACTTCCGGTGTGTGCGTTAGTGGTATTCATTAAAACGAATGCCCTCCTGAAGAATTTCGTTTGCCGTTTCCCCGGTAAAAACGCCGACAAGCAGGAAGACCGCTCGAGGCGTTTGCCTGGGCGGTGCATGCGGTCAGCTGAATATTATGAGTATGGGGAGGTGCGACGAGATGTTGCGGATTCTACGCCGTTGTAAACGTTGTCACAACGCAGCTCCGGGTTGAGCAGGGGCGTTCATTTGTCGCAGGCGCGCTACAGCGGTGGCTTCTGGCATTAGCAAAAAAAATAGTGAGCAGTGAGATCCGCGTTCAACGTGAGGCGCCGTGGACGAAACCGCCCGTCTAATCCGGGGCACTTGGTGCGCTCAGGGGATTCTCATGGTTATGGTGCGGATAACTCGCACGTAAACGAGGAGATCGAATTCATGGCTAATGCCACTTCGCTTACAGGGACCACCGCGCAGACGGATCCGGACAAAGAGCTTGGCTTCAATGAGCAATCGCCCGATGTTTCCGACCCGCAGGTAGACCCTACCGAACCCGCTCGGACCGAGAATGATCCGGTGACTGAAGGGCCAACCACTCGGCGCGGTAACGATGAGCCGCTGCCGGGGAAGGGCGGGGTCTGATCGACTCGCGTTGAACCGGAAAGCCCCGCTGACTCATTATTCCTCCCACTTTGGAATACATAATTTGGGGCTTTTCAGGTTTTTGCTACACGAATACCCCTCTTCGAGGGGTATTTTTTTGCTCTGCGAATGTGAAAGCCGTACCGCGATCTAGTGTGCTGTTTTCGAAATAACTTATTTTTCTTGCACGGCTTCAAGCGCCTCACGCGCACGTTGGATTTTCTTCAAAATCTCCTCTCCCTTTGCGTTCCAAACGTATCGGGTCGGCTGAGCATTACGTAACGCCATGAACAATCAGTCCCTTTCAACAAGTCAACCAAGGCCCTGCTTAGTACTTGAACCGCCCCACCAGCCCTTTGAGCTGACCGGAGATAACCGTCAGTCGACCCGACCCTGCTTGGGCGGAATGGGCGAATTCTTCGACCAACTGCGCGTCGGTGTGGATCTGGGCGATGTGGCGGTTGATCTCCTCGGCCACCTGATGTTGCTCTTCTGCGGCGGTGGCGATCTGGGTGTTTTGATCACGAATGGAATCCACTGACGTGCGGATCTTGTCGAAGCTTTCCCGCGCCTGCTGAATGCACTCGACGCTGATGTTCGACACCTCCAGGCTGCCGCGCATCTGCACCGTCACTTCTTGGGTGCGCCTGGCCAGATTGCCGAGCAGGCTGTCGATCTCGCCGGTGGAATCGGCGGTGCGTCGTGCGAGGGCGCGAACTTCGTCGGCGACTACGGCGAAACCCCGGCCCTGATCCCCGGCGCGCGCCGCTTCGATCGCCGCGTTGAGGGCCAACAGATTGGTCTGCTCGGCGATCGAGCGAATGGTGTCGAGAATGCTGTTGATGTTCTTGCTGTCCTGCTCGAGCAACTGCATGGTCTCAGTGGACTGCTGCAGCTCCTTGCTCAGTTTCAATACGCTGCCGTTTGCCTCGCTGATGTGTTGCTGCCCGGCATGTACGTCGCGATAACCGGCGTCGGCGCTGGACGCGGCCTGGCTGCAAGAACGGGCAACTTCGTTGGCCGTGGCGACCATTTCGTTGAACGCGGTGCTGACCAGTTCGACCGCTTCGCGCTGGCGCCCGGCCGCCTCGTCCATATTGCGCGCCACTTCACTGGTGTCCGCTGCGGCGTTCTGCAGGTCCGATGACGCGCCGCCGATGCGCTGCATCAGTTGCGCGATCATGCCGAGGAACTGGTTGAACCAGCCCGCCAATGTCGCCGTTTCGTCCTTGCCATGGACATTGAGCTGGCGCGTCAGGTCGCCCTCGCCTTCGGCGATTTCCTGCAAGCCATCCGCCACCCCGCGGATCGGACGAACGATGACGCCGGCAAAACTCGCACCGATAATGGCAAAAATGATCGCCAGCGCAGCAGCGATCGCGGCGATCAACCAGGTCAGGCTGGAAGCCTTGGCCATCACCTCATCGCGCTCGATCAAACCGATAAAGCGCCAGCCCAAACCTTTGGAGCTGATCACGTTGGCCATATAGACCTTGCCGTCTATCTCAATTTGCGTCGCGCCATCGCCGCTCTTGGCCAGTTCGGCGTAGTTGGCGCCCAGATCGGCCAGCGGCTTGAAGTTATGCTTGGCGTCGCTGGGGTCGACCAGCACGTTGCCATTGGCCTCGACCAGCATCAGGTAGCCGCTGTCGCCCAGTTTGATGTGCTTGACCAGCTCGGTGAGTTGCTTGAGCGAAACGTCCAGACCGACCACCCCAAGGATGGCGCCGCTTGCGTCAGCGACTGTATGCACGGTGCCGATCAGCGAGACATCATCCGGGGCCCAGTAATAAGCGCCGGTGCGCACAGTGGTGCCGGGTGCAGCGATGGCGGCCTTGTACCACGGCCGCTCGCGCGGATCGTACTTGCTGATCTTCGGGTCATCGGGCCAACTGGCGTAGCCGCCGTCACTCAGACCGACCGACAGGTATGCCGTGGTCGGATGGGTTTTGGCGAAGCCGTCGAAAATTTCCAACAGGCGCTTATTGCCTTCGGTGAGCGGAATCTGCGGAGCGTCGGCGCCCGAGTAGTTTTTGAGGTCTTTGGCGGCCACGATCCGAGGATCCTTCGCCAGGTAATCGACGTTCTGGCTGATGGCTTCAAAGAACTGCGTCATGCCGTTATCGATCTGCCGGATCTCGCGGCCGCTGCTGTCGACAAAGTTCGCCTCGGCGGCATCGCGCGCGTTAAACACCACCAGCCCCGCCACCACCAGCACCGGGACACACGCGATGGCCGCGAAGCCCCACGTCAGCTTCTGTTTGATGTTCATGAGATCTTCCGCATAGGTTTTTGAGTTGTTGGGCAGAATCGAGTGCGAGCGTGGTGGTGTAATTGTGAAAGCGTCCACGGTTACCTGGGTTCTATCGGCTGATTAGCGATGAACCTGAGGCGGGAAGGCTTAGCGCGGGAGGATAAATGCAGGGCGTTGCTGACAGCGCAGAACGCGGTGCCGGGCTAGAGCGTTTGCAGGCGCATCGGCAACAGGGCACGGCTCGAGCTTCCAGGCGCAGCGACTACCAGATTCAAGGAGAATGTCGGGGGCGGACTCGACGAGCAGTGAGCAACTAGCATCCTGGCAGGCTTCGTAGCCATTGGACTTCGTGCGCAGATGCGATCCGTCAACCCGCTGACAGGGCAATTATACGTAGCCATGGCTTTTGATCCGAAAACCTCCGAGCTAGTCGACTATGATGCCAGTGTGTGGCCAATACAAATCCCAAGCCTAGCGGGCAGTTTCGATAAGCTACAGGAACAGCTAAAGGCGTTTGTAGACAAGCTTAGAGGGGTGCCACTAGGCGAGCTCGCCACTAACCTGAACGGTAGTTTTGCGGAGCTGAAAAGGCCCCTGAAACAAGTCAATAGCGCCTTGAACCTTGATGTGCGGGGGGCACTGCAACAGACACAAAAAACCTTGAGCACTTTCAATGAGGATCAATCCAAGAACTCGCCCGCCCGTGTGCGCTTGGGCCAAGCCATGAACGAAGTTCAACGCACCGCGCGATCGGTGCATAACCGGCAACTGGTAGGTCGTGGAGCGGCAGCTATGGGTCGTTCTCTGCCGGTCACCGCTACGACGCTGGTAGTCAAGTTCGATGCAAATGGCTGGTCAAGTTGAATGCAAACGGGTGGGCAAGTCTGTGCAACTACCCATCCTTCAGCCTGACTGGAAACACTGGGCCAGGGGCCCCGACTAAAGCCGGTCCCACTGTCTGACGCGCGCACTCAGTGGGACCGGCTTCAGCCGGGAAGAGGCCGGTGTGAGCGCCATCAACTTCGAAGCGCGCAAGAGCCTGATTCGTTAATCAATGTCTTCATGCCGTCGATCCAGTGCCAGGCTTGGGGCATGTGGACGCTGTCACCACACGCCCTCACACTGAAGAGCCTCTGACGCGAACGCGAGCCTAATTGAATGCGCTCCGGAGCCAAGAAAATCACTGGGAAATGCATGTGTTAGCCCCAGTGCTGTAAGAGATTCAGCAGCCCAGGAGGGCGAATGTTTCCTGACGACTACGATTATCACGGCTACTTGAAATCCAGGGTTTTGACCGGCGACATTAATTTCTCAGCGCTGGTTGAAGCACTCGGTGATCGGGGCTACATCACCGAAATCGACTCCCCCGAGGGCGCAGGCATTGGTTCAAGCCACATGGAACAGCTCGACCAGGAAGAGTTCGACGCGCTATTCGCCTTCTTCTATCCAGGCAAGATGAACACTATCCAGCTGAGCTGCATCGCCACTAACGAGGGTGGGTCGTACCCGACGGGTGCATATGCTTACGCGCTGATCAATCTTTCGGTGGTCTCCAAGGAAGATGTCCTGGCCATCCTGGAGCGCGAGAACTTCACGGCAGAGTTCACTGAATTTGAATTGATCGAGGCACGACGAGATCTGCTCGACTGCTTGAAGGATTCCAGGGGGCGGCTTGCAGATCCGCGCGTGCAGGCCGAATTGGTCAGGCTTCAGGACCACGTGCTTCTGATCGAAGAAAGACTCAAGGCGCTGGGGCTGTTGCCGCTTACTGAAGAAGAAAGCATATGGCGGGAGCTGGACCAGAAATTCCCCTATGCCCGAAGCCGGCAACAGGTCGAATTAGACGGAGTTTCCTATATCAGAATCTTCCGCCCTCTCGGGCAGGATGATCAGGGGAAAATGTCTTGGGCGCGAAGCTGGCGCAAGCTGGATTAACGGGGGCACATCTGAGTAGCCAGTGCGAGTAGCAGGTGCGCGCAACCAAATCACACCCACAAAAAAAGACGTCCTAGGACGTCTTGTTTTTTGGATTTGGTGGGCCGGGGTAATCTGAACCTATGCATTATCTTGTTGATTTTAAAATGAATTATTACCCATTTTTTTCTCTTGGAATACCTTTTGGAATACCGGTGCGCTAGGTGAGTGCGGCAAGGGAGGGGGCGATCGTCCCTTCTCTTTTAGGAGACTGCTCATTTACTGACCTTCAGTTTGTCTGCCAGGTATGCGCCAGCTTCAGACTCCATTTTTATCAGATGCTCCAATACTTCAGCTCGTTTCAGATTGCGCTTTTCTGCCAGCTCGTCGAGGAGGTCGATTACAGTTTTCGAGAGCCAAACGTTAACCTGCTTTTTGCCATCGTTGCGTTCGCCGAACTGCTTTCGGCTCCATCTCTTTTTGATTTCCTGGATGGTGAGTTTCTGTTCGGTGCGGCTAAGCTTCGCTTTATCGAAGTACAGAAGCAGCGCCGTGTAATTGCTGATAGGGAGCTGTTCATCAGGTATGGATTTATGGTTCTTTTCCAGCCACTCCCAAGCGCATTGACAGCGTTTGGCGCCGTCTTTTTTGTCTTCGAACCACTCGAAATCACTGTCACTTGCCTTGTGCCCAAGCCACTCCTTGCGAAGGCGTTCGATATTTTCTGCTTTCTTTGCGATGTCGATATCCCAGAGATCGAGCAGGGCGATGAGATGATTTCTGCCGGTGAGGTGCACTAGCCCTTCAGGCAATCCTCGAAGAGGTCGCAACCCAGTGATGTTTTCAATCCTGCTAAGCAGCCATTGATACTGTCTTTCACCTCCGTCAATCCACTTGAGGTAGTCATTTGGGAGCATAAACCGGTCTTTATCCGAATTTATTCTCTCAAGCATGCGGGTATTTCGCTTCAAAAAGCGGGCGATGGCGCTCCTCATGGTGGTGCCGTTGCATGTAACAGGGTCTAGGTCGGCCTTTTCGTAAAAATACAGGTAGAGCCATAGCCAGATGTCTCGACGAGTATTGTTTCGCTGGTCCTCTATCAGTCGGCTCAGCTCATCGTGCCAGTCATCCCTTAAGACAAGATCATCCTTCTCTTTCATAGTCAAAACCTATACGAGAATTATAAATTTAAGATTTAAACTATTAGTAATGGCATGATTCTAGCACGATTCGATACCTATTTTATTGATATCCTATGTTTATTAGATTCCGATCTATCTTTATTCTAGGATTATTCTAGGATTATTCTAGGGTTATTCTAGGGTTATTCTAGAATTCTAAATTTCCTTGCGAACCTTTATTTAATTGGTCTTTCGCCGAAAATATTCGTGATTTAGCAGTGGTTGGTAAGTTTTGACCTTGTGAACCGCGTCTGCTTTTTACGCCGGAAGTCTTGAAGGCGGTCACTAAGACGTCAGTGACGCTTTGCCATGCACCTGGAGGAGCGTATGTCATCGAGTCTATTGGCAAGTGCGGGGCGTACCGTTTGCAGCGCAATGTGATGTTGAGGACTCGCTTACTGTCGCGAGCGACTGATCAGGGTAGGCGTCTGTAATTTTGGTGGGCGGATTGGGCTGGCATTGAGCGATCTCTGGGCTGTGCCCAGAAGAATTGATACATAACCTGCATCCCTGATGATCAAGCAGTCGGCTACGCGGCAACGCTGGAGTGAGTGTCTTGCTCAACCAGTGTTGGTTACTGAAACCCGCTCTATTGTGGCGCCGGTCAAGTTTACGGCCAGATACTCGTTAACTTGAGCTTCAAGGCTATGCGGCGCTTATTCAGGCCGAGTCTCCAAGAAACCCTGGGTGGTTATCTTTATGCAGTGGGCATGGCGCGTATTTATTCACCGTCCCTGCCAATCCTCTGAACAAACATGAGGAGCCTGTTCATGAGGATTATTCGTCTGAAAGACGTCATCGACTCCACCGGTCTGGGCCGGTCCACCGTCTACAAGTTCATCTCAGAAGGGACCTTCCCCAAACCGGTCTCGCTGGGTGACCGTTGCGTCGGCTGGGTTGAAGGCGAGGTGCATGATTGGATCATGGCAAGGGTCGAGGAGCGTGACCTAGCCGAGGTCACTGCAACCTAATTGAAAAGAGTATTAGCAAGCGCCATGACTTGGGCTTCCCCTGGTCCTGGTGCTTTATGCCGCATCAGCTGGCCGGGCGGTTCCCATCTCAGACAACTCCCCCACTGGACTAAGTGCAAAAAGCTCCCATAGGGTAGGCAATCGCCTTCCATTGTGCCGTTTCCCTGGACAGTGCCTTCCTTGGCGAAGCTGGTTTATTGATATATCTAATAGTCATATCTAATCTGCTACTACCTTTCAATAGTTTCAAGCAGAGAACATCTCAGCAGTTAAAACATACTTAGTAAGTACCTGGTGTGCATCCAACCACTCAGGCACTCAATCATGTACCCATTCAGCAATACCATTTTCACCAGCTTCTCCCAGTCTCAAGCCTCGATCAGGATCGAGCGACTTGTTCAGTCCATTGAGCGTACTGACAAGCCAGCTTTCGAGATCATCCAAGCCCAATCTGGATACGAACGGGCAAAAAGGACCAGGCTCTCCAAATACGTTGACTCCATGCAGCAGATGTTCGATCTCTTCGATGATCGTCACTCCTACGTCTACAGCGAGCACCTGCAAGCCTTCTGGGAAGCTTGTCAGGACATAGGGTTGGAGCGTAGTCCGGCAGGCATGATCTGTCTGAATGAGCATAAGACGGCATATCTGGATTTCCATCATTCAATGAACGTATTGGTCGCTCGGATTCGTCAACTGATCAGCAGCAAGCGATACAAGCGCAAGGCGGATGACCGTCGCTACGAAGCTAGTCGCAAGCAAGCCACGCTCAGCGAGTACGTCAGCCAGGTGCTTGATCGTTACTCCCGCACGGTGGTCGTTCGTGTGGATCTGCATTATCGAACGATGGTTCGTCCACGCCTGCGCATTGAGCATGTTTTCAGTGACCTGGATAGGTTCATTCGTGCGCGGGAGCGTAATCCCATCTTCGAACATGAGACCGGCTATGTCTGCACAGTCGAGCATGGAGAGGATAAAGGCTTTCATATCCATGCAGCATTCTTCTTCAACGGTGCAGAGGTACGCAGCGATTTCGCTAAAGCGAGAAAGGTCGGCGAATTGTGGGAACAGATCACTCGTGGCCAGGGTTACTTTTTCAGCTGCAACGATGACAAGGCCCGTTATGGTGACGAGCTCGGAATCGGGGTCATCAAGCGAGCTGACAGCGTGGCATGCCGAAAGGTCATCGAAGCCATGAGTTACCTGACCAAGGACAGCCAATATCTGCGCATGAAGCCGGCTGGGGCGAGAACCTACCGCACTGGCCGTATTCACAGAGCAACGACTTGAAAAGTCTACGGGTCAGTACCATCGTGCTGGCTCTGATTTGCCCAGGTGGTTACCAGCTGGCCGCTGTTGTACATCACTAAGCCGCTGTCCATGATGTCGAATACGATTTCCTCGGTTTTCGCGTCATCCGCATTCTGGATGAGCTCCACCGCCATCACGTCGTAGCCTTGCAGCCCGGCCAAATGGCTCCGGATGTTGCCGAGGAGGTTGGTGGTGTATGAGCCGCTTGCCCTGGGTTGGGTTGCCTGATCCATTTGTGCTCCCGGAGTTGCTAAGGGCGGGCTTTTGGGTTGCAGTCGACACCTCGCTCAGTACGACGCTGGATCCCACGCTCTACCAACTATTTGTACATAGATGCTCAAGTTAGCTTTATCCTTGCCAAAATTACCATCACAACGGGTGCGGGCCGCCACAGCGGCTTAGGACACGATGAAAGACGAGACTGGCGAAATACTCACCCTCGACGACGTGGCTGCTTACCTGAAGGTAGGTAAGCGAACGGTCTATCGCTTGGCAGCAGCCAAGAAGATCCCGGCCTTTAAGGTCGGAGGGACATGGCGCTTCTCGCGCACTGACATCGATATGTGGATCAAACAGCAGTCGATGGAAGGTTTGAACGCCAGCCGGGCAGACAACACGGCAAAGAACCCAGAAAAGTGAATTGTTCATGAAACTAGAAAAAATAACCCTCTCCCAGCTCGAAGGTTTCCTCTTCAAAGCCGCCGACATCCTGCGCGGCAAGATGGACGCCAGTGAGTTCAAGGAGTTCATCTTTGGCATGCTGTTCATCAAACGCCTGTCCGACGAGTTCGACCGCAAGCGCGGGGTGCTGCGTAATACCACCTACGCCCACCTAAAGGACCGGCCTGAGCTGCTGGAGGAACTGCTCAATGACAAGACCTCCTACGGCGACACCTTCTTTGTGCCGCCCCGCGCCCGCTGGCACGAGAGCTGGATGGATGAGAAGGGCAACGAGGTGCCGGCGCTAAAGCACCTCAAGCACGATATAGGCAGCATGCTTAACAAAGCGATTGCTGCCATCGAGGATGAGAACGACGCCCTGGCCGGGGTACTGAAGAACAACATCGAATTCAACACCGTCAAGGGAAAGACCAAGATCCCTGATCAGAAGTGGAAAGACCTGCTCGATCACTTCAACCAGCCCCAGTTCGTGCTGGTCAATGACAACTTCGAGTTCCCCGACCTGCTTGGTGCCGCCTACGAATACCTGATTAAGTATTTCGCCGACAGCGCCGGTAAGAAAGGCGGTGAGTTCTATACCCCCGCCGAAGTGGTGCGCCTGCTGGTGCAGCTTACCAAGCCCCAGGCCGGCAATACCGTCTACGACCCCACCGCCGGCTCCGGTGGCTTTCTCATTCAGGCGCACCAGTATGTGGAAGAGCAGGGCCAGGACCCGAATGACCTCGCTCTCTACGGCCAGGACTCCAACGGTACGGTCTGGTCCATCTGCAACATGAACATGATTCTCCACAACATCACCCGCTTCACCATCGAACACGGGGATACTCTGGAAGATCCGCAGATTCTTGAAAATAGCCAGCCGCGCAAGTTCGACTGTGTTCTCGCTAACCCACCGTTCTCGCAGAACTACAGCCGCGCCACTATGAGCTTCACCAACCGCTTCCGCGAGTTCTGTCCGGAATCTGGCAAGAAGGCCGACCTCATGTTCGTGCAGCACATGATCGCCAGCCTCAAGCCGGACGGCCACATGGCTACCGTCATGCCCCACGGTGTGCTGTTCCGCGGAGGCAAAGAAAAACTCATCCGCGAGCTGCTCATCGAGGACGATTATCTAGAGGCCATCATCAGCTTGCCGCCCGGCCTGTTCTACGGCACCGGCATCCCCGCCTGTGTGCTGGTGGTCAACAAAAGCAAGCCCGACGAGCTGCGCAATCAAGTGTTGTTCATCAACGCCGATCGCGAATACGCCGAGGGCAAAAACCAGAACAATCTACGCCCCGAAGACATCGAGAAGATCGACCACGTCTTCACCCACAAGCTGACCATCGATAAATACAGCCGCCTGGTAGATAAGGAGGTGATCGTCAAACAGCACGACTACAACCTCAACATCCGCCGCTACGTGGACAACACCCCCGCCCCTGAACCGGAAGACGTGCAGGCTCACCTTATAGGCGGCATTCCCGAGAGCGAGGTCGCCGCCAAACAGTCCGAGTTCGACAAGTTTGGCGTGCAACCCGACACCCTGTTTGAGCCTCTGCGCCCGGGCTACCTGGCCTTCGGTCCCGCATTGGACACCAAGCCTGCTATCAAGGCGATACTGGAGTCGGACCAGAACCTTCATACCAGGGTCGCTGGGCATCACTCCGCACTCGAGCAATGGTGGCAGGTGGCGCGGGACGACTTCGCCCAACTGAGGGAAGGACGTAAGCTGCCCGACGTGCGCAGCGAACTGCTCTCCACGCTCAAGCACAAGCTCCAGCCTCTAGGTGTACTGGATGAATTCAAGAGCGCGGGCGTGTTCGTCAACTGGTGGCAGGCATCCGCTATGACCTGAAAACCGTCGTCTCCACCGGTTGGCACCACACGCTGATCCCGGACAGCTACCTCATCGCCGAATACTTTCAGAAGGAGGCTGAAGAGATCGAGGCGCTGGAGTGCAAGATCAACGAAGCCCAGGGCGAGCTGGCTGAGGCTGTCGAGGCCGCCACCGAAGCTGCCAACTACGAGCCGGAAGATGCTGAAGGCGACGAAGGCGAGGTCAAACTCACTGCCGCCGTCATCAAGAAATACTTGAAGACCCTGATCGACGACTTGGCTGATGCCAGAACCGACTCCGCCAGAAAGGAGCGCAAGCAGTACGTCAACCTGCGCGACGGTATTAGCGCTATCGAAAAGCGCATCAAGGACTTCAAGGACCGACTCAAGATCAAGCAGGGCGAGCTGGAGCAGAAGCTGCAACTAAAACGTATTGGTGGAGAAGAAGTAAAGGCTGAGGCCAGGACGATTATCGCCCATGCCAAGGGCGTTATTCAGACTCTGGATGCTACGGTAAAGGACCAGAAGAAAAAGCTCACCGGCCTGCAAAAGGACGTGGTTGTGCTGGAG
Organism: Pseudomonas petrae; assembly: GCF_021728295.1. Taxonomy (GTDB): domain Bacteria; phylum Pseudomonadota; class Gammaproteobacteria; order Pseudomonadales; family Pseudomonadaceae; genus Aquipseudomonas; species Aquipseudomonas petrae. The sequence continues at coordinate 140,980 of NZ_JAKJXE010000007.1, read as the reverse complement.
AATCGAGTCGCCCGTATCGACGATCTGCTCATCGCAATTGGTGGCCAGTTGGGGGTACAGGATGCGAAGCGCCTGATCCTGAAAAAACTGCACGACAACGCTAACAAGGCGCTACTGAGCTATCTAAATGCTGAGAAACGCGCGCTGTTCGCCATTGTCGAGAACTTGTGGGACAAGTATGCGGTGTCGAGTCAGACGCTGGAAAAAGACCGAGAAAACACGTTGTTGGCGCTCAAAAAATGCCTCTCTGGTCTGGGCTATTTGGGGCTTGTGCAATGACGGTACCAATGCTGAAGCTTGGTGATCGCATCACATTGACCAAAGGCAAGCCTCCTTCGGAGATGCCGTACTTTGGAAAAGGCGCAGAACTGTACCTCAGCCCAGAATTTTTGCGCGGTAAAGGAGTTGCTGAGTCGGCTAAGTCGGCAGCAAATGGAGTACGGGTAAACGACGACGAAACCATTCTATTGTGGGACGGCTCAAACGCTGGCGAGGTTTTTCGAGCGCGTGGTGGTCTGCTTTCTTCGACCATGACGCTAATCAAACACAGCGATGAGTTCGAGCCAGAATACTTTTTTTATGCAGTTAAGCGGTGGGAGTCGTATCTCAAAGGTCAGACTTCCGGTTCCGGCATCCCGCACGTGGACAAAGAGGTGCTGGGTAAGCTTGAAATACTGAAACTACCGCCGGATGAGCAGAAACTTGTCGCAAATATTCTTAATAATCTTGACCGTGCCATCAAGCAAACCGAGGCGTTGATCGCCAAGCAGCAGCTTATCAGGACTGGGTTGATGCAGGACTTGCTCACCAAGGGGATCGACAAGCACGGCAACCTCCGCTCTGAAGCCACCCACGTCTTCAAGGATTCCCCGCTGGGGAGGATTCCGGTGGAATGGGATGTTAAGGAGTTAAAGTCGCTGCTCGCCGATGTAGACCCAGCGATGCGTAGTGGCCCATTTGGAAGCGCGCTATTGAAGGAGGAACTGGCAGAGGCCGGAATTCCGTTGCTCGGTATCGATAATGTCCTTCCTGAAGAGTTTGTTTCCGATTACAAGAGATTCGTTCCACCCAAGAAGGCAGAGCAATTAAGAAGATACCTTGTTCGGCCTCGTGATTTAATGATAACGATTATGGGAACGGTTGGACGCTGTTGCGTGGTTCCCGACGATATCGGGGAGGCTCTGTCATCGAAACATGTATGGACCATATCAATAGATCAAGCTAAGTATTCCCCCTACGTTGCTTGCTTCCAGATAAATTATTCTCCTTGGGTTCTCGAGCATTTCGCGAAAGATGAGCAGGGGGGAATAATGGCATCGATACGTGCAGAGACTTTGCGTACCACAAAATTACCCGTGCCACCGCGGAATGAGCTTGAGCAGATCGAATGTGTACTTCGATCAATTTCGGCTGATCTTGTCGAAAAGGAACTGCTCTCCGAAAAGCTTTGCTCTTTCAAAGTTGGGCTAATGCACGACCTACTCACCGGCGAACGACGCGTTACCTCGCTTCTCACACAAGCCGCTACACAATAACAAGGACAGTCGCATGGCCTATCAGGACAATACGCCCGCCCACATCCGCATCGACGAACGCAACCACGTCGAGAAGCCGCTGCTCGATCAGTTGCAGGAACTGGGCTGGCAGGTCATGGATCTGGAGATGAAGCAGGAGCCAGGCCAGAGCTTTCGCGAGAGCTTCAACGAGGTGGTGTTGGGGCCGGTGCTGCGCGAGCAGTTGAAGGTGATCAATCCCTGGCTGGAGGACGACCAGCTGGAGGAAGTTGCCAGGCGCCTCACTGCTGGCTTCCCCGGCAACAACCTGCTGGAAAACAATCGCCATGTGCTCAGCCTGCTGCTGGAAAACACAAGCGTGGCGGAGAACCGCCAGACTGGCGAAAAAAGACCGACTGTGCGCTACATCGACTTTGCCACCCTGTCCAACAACCGCTTTATTGCCATCTGCCAGTTTAAGGTGCGCATCCTAGGTACCGAGCACCATATTGTGCCGGACATAGTGCTGTTCCTGAACGGTTTGCCGGTGGTGGTGATCGAGTGCAAGTCCCCAAAGGTAAAGGAGCCGATTCCTGAAGCCATCGACCAGATGCTGCGTTATAGCGAACAGCGCGGAGCAAAGGGTGAGGGCAGCGCGCCACTGTTCTACTTCAATCAGTTTGTGGTGGCTACCTGCCGCAACCAGGCTAAGTTCGGCACCATCACCACCCACATCGAAAAGCACTTCTACCGCTGGTCCGACCCCTGGCCGCGCACGGTGGAAGACCTCGCCCACGGCGGTAGCAGCCCCAACGACCAGCAGCGCCTAGTGGTGGGGATGCTAGACCGGCAGAACTTACTGGACATCATCCGCACCTTCACCATTTTCTCGGAATCGGACAAGGGCGAGCTAATCAAGGTTGTCGGGCGTTACCAGCAGTTCCGCGCCGTGAAGCTGGCGGTGCAGCGTCTGTTGAGTGGCAAGACCCCGAGGGCGCGCAGCGGCATCGTCTGGCACACCCAGGGCTCCGGTAAGTCGCTGACCATGATGTTTATGGTGCGCGAGATGTACCGCCACGCCCAGCTCTCAAAGTGGAAGGTAGTGTTCGTTACCGATCGCACGCAACTGGAGCAGCAGCTCGGAGATACAGGCGGCAGTATCGGCTTTACCGTAAAGGTGGCGGACAGCATCGCCAAACTGAAGGACCTGTTGCGCAGTGACTCCTCCGACCTGGTGATGGCGATGATCCACAAGTTCCGCGAGGCGGACTTGTCGGAAACCTTCCCGGAGTTGAACAGCAGCGCGAACATCCTAGTGATGACCGATGAGGCGCACCGCTCGCAATACTCTTTACTCGGCGCGAATCTGGACAGGGCTATCCCCAACTCAGCGCGCATTGGCTACACCGGCACACCCATCGACAAGACCGAAACGGTGTTCGGTGACTATATCGACAAGTACACCATGCGCCAGGCCATTGAGGACGGCGTAACGCTGGAGATCGTCTATGAAGGCCGCACCCACAACGCTGAGTTGGCGGACCAGGCTAGCATGGACAGCGTATTCGCCGACGTGTTCAGTGAATACAACTTGGAGCAGCGGCTGGAGATCCTTGGTTACGGCTCCCGCGACGCCTATCTAGAAGCCAAATCCACCATCGTGGCCAAGGCCACGGATATGGTGGAGCACTATCTGGAACACGTGTTTCCCAACGGATTCAAGGCCCAGGTGGTGGCCACCTCGCGTGAGGCTGCGGTGCGCTACAAGGACGCGCTGGATGCGGCTTTGGCGGCGGCCATCGAGAAGTTGGAGCAGGCCAATCCGCTTAACCTCGACCTAGAGCGGTTGAAAAAGCTCAAGACTGACGTGGTGATCTCCGGTAGCCACAACGACCTGCCCCACATCAAGGCCTACACCGACAGTTCCCGACACCAGCGCACCATTAAGAGCTTCAAGTTGCCCTTCGACGGCAGCGATGAGGGTGTGACTGGTGATATCGGTATTGTGATCGTCAATAACATGTTGCTGACTGGCTTCGATGCGCCCATCGAGCAGGTGATGTATCTGGACAAGGTGATTGTTGCCCATAACCTGCTGCAGGCTATCGCCCGAGTGAATCGGGTAGGCGGAGCAGCCAAGGAGAAGGGCTTTATCGTCGATTATGTGGGCATCGGCCATCACCTCAAGAAGGCCATCGACAACTATGACGAACGCGAGCAGAAGGAAGTGCTCGACTGTCTGAGCTTCCCCGACGACGAACTACGCGCCTTGCAGGCCGACTACAAAGCCATCATGGATCTGCTGGAAAAGTACGGTCTGACCGACTTCAACGACCACGATGCCTTCTTTGACCTGTTCTACGACGAGGATGTGCGCTTTGAATTCATGCTGGCCTACAAGAAACTGACCCGCAGTCTCGACTTGGTTTTCCCTGCCAAGGAGGCGCTGGGGTACCTGAAAGCTTACAACGCGCTTACCGAGATCAATGTGCTGGCCGGCCGCCACCTGAACGACCAGCGTCTGAGTATGAAGGGCATTCCGCCCAAGTTGCGGGCTATAACAGATGAATATCTGGCCTCGAAAGGCATTGATCAGAAGGTAAAGCCGATTTCGATCCTCGACGAGGACTTCGAGAGCCAGGTTGGCAAACGTAAGCGCACCAAAACCAAGGCCGCCGAGGTGGAGCACGCCATCCGCCACCATCTGGACATAGAGCTGGACGACGACCCGGAGCTGCAGGCTTCTTTTTCCGCCGCGCTCGCGGAGATCCTGCAAGAATTCGCCAACAATTGGCAGAAGATTTACGAAGAGCTTGAGAAACTGCGCGAACGAATAATCGAAGCTGCCAACGAGCCGACCTACGGCCTGCACAAGAAAAAGCAGATGCCGTTCTTTCGCATGCTTCAGGCCGAGCTGGGTAATGCCATGGACCAACACCCAGGCTACGCAGGAAAACCGGATGAGAGTATCGCCGTGCTAATTGATCTGACCCAACAGATCTACTTAGTGATTGAACGTGAGTTGAAACTGGCAAGCTTCTGGGAAAGTGTGCCGGCGCGTAGCAAGCTGAAGGCGGAGATTCAGCAGATTCTGCTGTCGGAGTCTTTTGCTTCCTTGCCAAGGGTAGTCACCCTTCGTCACCAGATCATCTCGCGTGTGATGGAAATTGCCGAGAAGAACAACGACCTGATTCTCTACGCGAGTTGATATGGAACTGGCCTATAAAGTTGTCTACTCGAAGCGCAAGAGCCTAACCATCTCGGTCGAGCGTGACCGCTCTATCGTGGTAAAGGCGCCGGAAGGTACAACGCTAGAAAAGATTCATCGGGTCGTGGAATCGCGCAAGTTGTGGCTTTACGAAAAGACCCGCCATGCGCAGAAATACAGCCCGCCGCCAGATCCGCCGGGTAAGGAGCTGGTGTCCGGAGAATCCCTGCCCTATCTGGGGCGGCAATACCGAATTGAGCTGGTGGCAGGCGCTGGTGGCATTCGCTTCGAGCAGAGATTTTTGGTGCCGGAAGCGCTGGTGGGAAAATCTGCGGCATTCCGAAACTGGTTCGTGGCGCGCGCCGAGGAAAAAATACTGCCGCGCGTGAAGATATATGCCAACAATCTCGGTGTCACCTACAAGGAAGCCAAAATCGGGGACGGCAAGTACCGTTGGGGCTCATGTACACCGAACGACAACGTGATCTTCAACTGGCGCTTGATCAAAGCTCCTATGTTCGTGATCGACTATATAGTTGTACACGAGCTGGCCCACCTTATCGAAACTAACCACACGCCCCGTTTTTGGAACATCGTAAACGCTCAGGCGCCAACAATGGAGAAGGCCAAGGCATGGCTACTGAAACATGGCGCACTGCTGGAGCAGGATATTTGACAGTGCAGCAGCAGGGAGCGATCACTCTTCTGGCATGCCTGCAGGGTGAAAAATAAGCGTATCGCAAAGGTGACTAACGGAATGGCTCGCATCGAAAACCACAAGTACAGCATCGAGGAAGCCTTTAGGGAGTGCTTCTACATCGTGCCGGACTACCAGCGTGAGTACGTCTGGACGGACAAGGAAGTGCATCAGTTGATTGAGGATATCGACGAGCAGATTGATGCCGGATCGACACGGGAATACTTCATAGGCACCGTGTTGGTGTCGCCGACCGACCAGAAGAACCACTACGAGGTCATCGATGGCCAGCAGCGGCTGACTACGCTCTTCTTGCTGCTGTGCGCCCTTAAGCATCTGTTTTTAGGAGAGCCACAACGACAAACTGTCAGTGGCTTGATATCGACTAGCTACACGGACAGCGACGGGGAAACACGGACGAGTCTTAAGCTGGAGCCGCGATACGAAAGCGCGGGTGAGGTCATTACCAAGTTGGTGGAGCTCGACGCCGACCCGCAGACCGTGCGGGCAGGCATTCAGGCCGCGGGTATCGCCAGCTTTGGGTCGCTGGAGAATTTGGTCAACGCCTACAGCACGCTGTACCGCTACCTGAAGGATAACTATGAGGGGACGCCCAAGCTGAAGAAGTATTGGGGCTACCTGGCCAACAATGTAGTGTTCATTCAGATCTCGACGGATGTGAGTAGTGCCCTGAAGATCTTCGAGACTATCAACGAGCGGGGTGTTGGTCTCAACCCGATGGACTTGCTCAAGAATCTGCTATTCACGCAGGTCAAGCAAGTGCAGTTCACCCAGTTGAAAGATGAATGGAAAAAGATCACCAAGCCGCTCGAAAAGGGGAAGGAGAAGCCGCTGCGATTCTTGCGCTACTTCCTGATGGCCAACTATGTCATCAAGAACGACCGTGGTGATGCAGTTGTTCGGGAAGACGAGATCTACGACTGGTTTGTAGACAAAGATAACGCGGAGCTATGCGATTACGCCAATAAGCCCTTCGAGTTCGTCCGCAAGGTCATCCGGAGCGTCGAGCACTATCTCGCGTTCTCAAACGGTCTCGGCAACGATGGCAAGCCCAGTCTTGTGATGGACAGCCTCAAGCGGCTGGCAGGTGGTGCTTTCAGTCTGCACTACGTCCTGCTGCTGGCAGCGGCGAATTTCCCCAAGCCACTGTTCGACCATTTTGTGGCGCAGTTGGAGAGCTTCCTTTTCTACTACATCTTCACCAAGACGCCGACCAAGGATCTGGAGCGCAGCTTCTCGCAATGGGCTGACGAGTTGCGCGCGATTGCAGAGGGGGCCGATCCGGTGAAGCAGAAGATGCAGCTTAACGTCTTCGTCGCCGACCGTTTCGAGAAGAACATGGCGGGCAAGTCGCAGGAGCTGGCCGATGCCCTTAAACGCTTCACGCTCTATTCGATGCAGCAGTACCGAACGCGTTACCTGCTGGCGCGGCTGACGCAGCATGTCGACATGGCGTTCAGCGGTCTGAGGATTCCGGGGAGTTTGGAGCCATTTACCAAGTTGGACATCGAGCACATCCTGCCCAACAATCCCACGGCTGAATTGCGCGCCAAGTGGGCGAATGAAAATCCAGACGCCGCCTATGATGATCACAAGAACCGACTCGGCAATCTGACCTTACTGGAAAAGCCGATCAACATTGTCGCTGGGAACGACTTTTACGAGGCGAAGCAGACGGAGTACCGCAAGAGCAGCAACTACCTGACTCGCAGTTTGGTTGAGCTGACTGATGTTGGGCAGAACACGTCCATCTCCCGGATCAACGCAAAGCTGGAAGCGTTCTCATGGTGGGGGGCCGCATCTATTGAGAAGCGACACGGAATGCTCATTGCCCTGGCGAAGGATGTCTGGAAGACGGCACCAGTCGACGTCTGACAAGGGAGCGCAAACACGAGCCTTACGTCGCACAAACGGCAATTCGTCTGCGACGCTTTCAGGTATCGGCGTTCTGATCGAACTTGGCACCACAGCGTAAGCAGAGACAGTCATAGTGGCCGAACTGAAACTTTTGCACGTCCCTGGCAAAGGCCGTCATGGTGGTGTAGCCCGATGTTGCACGGTAAACGCTCTCGCCGATCAGGTTGGGCAGATGAGTAGCCACACCAGCATGGCGACCAAGCTACTGAGCGACGAGGCAACTCAGGATGTGTCCCTGACGGTGGTGTATGAGTTGATGAAGAAGGTTGCAGGGGCACACGTGCAGAGTTCGACCAGGGCTTAATTTTTCAGCAGTCCAGACCAAAAAAAGAAAATGGCATTGAGACAGGCAGGAGGCACTCTAGCCTCCTGTCTGCTTTATGTCCTTTATTCGATTTTGGGGAGGAGCTTGAGCACCCAGTGAAAGAGTAAGAAGGCAATGGCTACAGCAATCAAGACCGGCGGAAATCGTAACATCAGGATCACGCCCAGCACTGCTGCTGAAGCGCTTGCCAGTACACCGATGAAGGTTAGAAGTGTAATCAGGAAACGTATCAACGCCATCGTGATCTCCTTGAGTTGGGGCGGTTCAGGTCCGGGGCGTGGCGGCTGTCACGTGTTGGATCGGCTCGCTTAGCGAGGCCATGGGCAAAGCGCTCCTACAGATGTCCCCGTTCTGCCAGCGATACGCAGCCCTCATAGCCAACTACCACATGATCCAATATCCGAGTGCCAACCATGTTGAGTGCATTCTTGAGGGTGGTGGTCAATGTGCGATCGGCCAGGCTGGGCTCTGGGTCACCGGAAGGGTGGTTATGCACGAGGATCACAGCCGCAGCGTTGTGCTCCAAGGCAATCTTGACGACTTCCCGTGGATACACCGTGGCGCCATCCAGCGTGCCTTTGCAAAGCTCCCTGAAACCAATTACCCGGTGCTTGGTATCGAGCAACAGCACAGCAAAGACTTCGTACTCGTGGTATTGCAGCAGTGTTTGCAGGTGGCTGAAGACGTGCTTAGGCTCAGTCAGTGCCCTGCCTTTAGACAGACGACTCATTGCCAGCTGTTGAGCCATTTGCAGGATATCGGCCTCAGTGACGGGGGACTCCATGACATAGGTGCCAGTCGTTTCACCGGCGCTTAGCTTGTGATATTTCATGCTGGTAATCCTGTGCGAATGCGTGAAAACGCTGGGAAGGTTGAGAAGGGCATTACTGGATAGAAGGCCTGCCGTTGTGTCGGGTAGCCTGAGACTCCAGCTTCCGAGCCAGTGATGGCTTTTTAGGCGCTGCCGGTTGGAGTTGGGTCTCTGCGTTGCTGGGAGAGCCTTCAACTGCTGGGTAGAACTCCTCGACGATGGTCCCGGTGTCCTCTTCACTATCTTCAAAGGCCCCGTTCTTAAAGCCCTGCCGGGCCGCTTGATCCAAGGCGATTTGGTCAAAGCCAGCGGCTTGTCGGTTTCCCTCCCGTTGCTTGGCTTCCAGTAAACCGTCTTCCAGACTCAGGCCACTGCGAACTGTGATGTCGAGATAGAAGATCGGTATACCGTGGCTCTGCCGGGTGGATTTACCGCGCAAGCGCAGCTCCAGCGGCAGGCAGGCCAAGCGGTCGCCGGAGATGGCTCGGAAATAATGCAGGCGTGCTGCCAGGGTGCGGATGCTATTGAACCCGGTGGTAAGAAATACAAAGCAGCCCAGCGGATCGTCATCATCAATCACCACGTTCAGTCGGCCGTAAGGTTTGCAGGCATTGCCTTGGGCCAGTGAACAGCTATCCGGTGGAGGGCAGGGCAACGCCACTTCCGCTGAGGCCGTGCCATTGGCCGGTGGTGGGGTATCACTGACCACGTAATCCCAGAACAGCCGCTCCAGGTAGATCAGCCGAGCAATCACTGACTCGTCCCGTTCGATTCGGTGAATCTCCAGGTGCTGGCCACCTAGCAATACCGCTGCATCGTCACGGCCAGCTGGTGCATGACTTGCAATTGCGCATACTTGGGCACACCTTCTTTCCATAGGCGAGCCCCGTTGATACCGGTGGTTTGCATTCGAGGATCTGCACATCCTCGGCGCCGATGACCTCACGATCGATGTTGGCCGGCATCCAAGGCACTTGAGGATCAGGATGCTGCAATACGCATTGACCCGCCGTACTCGGTTGCCGCTGCGCTGGGTGTAGTGCGAGGCGACAATTGGTTCCAGGATAGTGCCCCAGTAAGCAGGGCTCTCTTCATCCTGCGGATTAAGCTTGGGCAGTGATGCATCACGGCCAGTTTTCTCCAGCCATAGCTCCAACTGGGACTTGTAAGGATTGAGCCCTACGGCCGCGGCTGCATCCGAACTGCCAATACCTCGTTGACGTATGGCCAGCCAATCCTCTCTGGGTAGTTGTTTGGTGCCCACCAGGCGCAGCGCCGGACGGGGTTTACTGCTGGGGCGTTGCAACGTTTGCATTGTCATGATGGTTTCCTTTTCGGCATAAAAAACGCCCAGCCAGCAGAAGCTGGCCAGGCGCTTTAAGCGTTAGGTAGGTGAGCGGAACTAGGCGGCGAGTTGCAGGGCTGCTGTCAGGGCGCGTTGTTTGATCAGCGCTCCTTGACCGAACCAGGCAGAGTCCATGCGGTATTCATTGCTCCGGGAACGGCGCTCGTGATCGACATACTCCGTCACTGCGTTGAGCAAGCCCCACGCCGTTCCTTGGGCTGATTCAAGTGTCGCTCCGCGGCCTTGACCTTCATACAGGCTCTGCACCTTGCGCAGCGCCCTCTCGTTGGGCAGTACTGTCGGTAGTGGACTGTTCGGACTGGCATCACACAGCACATTCATGAAGAAACCCAGGGCCTCATGCCATTGAACTTTACGCTCCGCCAGTGCCCGCATCCGGTACATGAAGGCGTCCCACTGCGAGACGGCGACTCCCAACTGCTTTTTCATCGCCTGCGGATCGAAGCGGGTGCTGTGCGGGACCTTGATTGCCTTGATGGTACCGTCGAGGGCAATCGTCAGCGTGTTGTTACAGACCACCCTCACCGTGGTCGGGGTCGCTGTAGTGGCCAGGGTGCCGTCGCATGAGGTCGCTAGCAGCAGATAGCCGTTGACCTGGTCGTTGCCTTTCAGAGCAATCCCCTGGCCGGTTTTAGCCAACGCCCAGAACTTGCGACCGCCTTTGAGTACACCAGCCGTTTCTAGCTCGTAACCTGAGACTTCGGTAAGGTCACGGTAGAACTCCAGCACCTCACGCGGTTGCACGACCTGGTAACGGTTGGAAACCACCGACAACGGGGCCTTGCTGTCAGAGCGGTACAGCACCTTCTGTTCTAGAAATGAGTGGATCGTGCTTAGGTTACCGACAGTGTCGGCCTTGAAATGCACTGGACTTTCCTGGATTTGCCAGTTCATGCCGGCTTCGCGTTGCCAAACTTCCAGAGGTTGCTTTTGCGTCAGACGTTTACCCAGACCATGCCAGGGAGCTGCGCCTACGTAAGCCATTTGTTCGACGAGATGAGACATGGGAGTGATTCCTTTTAGGGAAAAACAGCATAGAGGCTGCGCAATTGCGCAGCCTCGGCCGGAGATATCAAAGAAGAGGAGGCCTGGTCAGACAGGAAGGTTGAAGCGATAGCCGCAGGTTAGGCAGAGGTTATTGGAGAGCATGTGGCGATCCAGCTTTTCCCCGAGTTGAGCACCAATGGCGCAACCGCCGGCACCTCCGATAAGTCCACCGATGATGGCACCAGAGACCGTGCCTAGTGTGATGCCAAGTGGGCCAGCAACGGCACCAACGGTAGCGCCGACCTGGCTACCGGCCATCGCAGCGCTGGCGCCGCGTGCAGCGCCACCCACGGTGCCGACAGCTGCGCTAATCTTCGTGGCTGTTCTGAGTGAAGCGATTTTTGGGGAGTTACAGCAAGGGCACTGCAATGACATGGTTTAGTCTCCATGAGGGATGTTCATGGCAGTGATGTATGACTGAAGTTTTATTGAGTCGAATCGTGAGGTGCTCTATGGCGAGCGACTGCCGCAATCGGCCAAAAGCTTTCAACTACGCCAGCCCACAATGTTAGGTGAGGATACTGGTGAGTAAGCTGAAAACTACCGTATGATCCTGAATGGTGATAAGTGAAACCATCGCTGTCCACGGATGAATATCTGGAGCACGTATGCTTTTAAGCTACCAGCAGTATCAAGAAGAAGTGACTACCGACATCCTTAATGTGCTTGGGCAGGCCGCCTGCCAGCCCATTCTGTTTGTGGGCTCCGGTTTTTCGAAACGATATGCCGGCGGACCTAGCTGGGAAGAGCTATTGAAGGTCTTAGCATCTATGTGCCCAAACATCAGCTTAGACCTAGCTTATTACAAAAAAAAAAATAAAAGTCTTGTTGAAATTGGCAGTATATTTTCGGATCACTTCCGGGAGTGGGCGTGGACAGATGGACGGGCGCAGTTTCCCGCTGAGTATTTTTCAGAGTCCTATCCGTCTGATATTTTCATAAAGCATGCTATCGCAACCATTCTCAATGGTATGGGCCCAGAAGATAGTGGCTCTTACGGATCGGCTCAATTAGACGCTGAGGTCGCAGCTCTCCATGCCATGAGTCCGCATGCCCTTATCACTACAAACTACGATCAATTGCTAGAGTTGATTTTTCCAGATTTTGAACAAGTGGTTGGACAGCAGGTATTGAGCAAGCCATATCTTTCTGTAGGAGAGATATTTAAAATTCACGGATGCATTTCCGATCCTTTATCTATCGTGCTTACCGAGGAAGACTACCAAGTATTTGAGGCGGACAAAAAATATTTGAGTGCGAAGCTGCTCACGTATTTTGCGGAGCACCCATTACTTTTTGTGGGGTACAAGGCTGAGGATCCAAACATAAAAAGTATACTGTACGATGTCACTCGCATGTTTAAGGCTGGCCAAGCTTTGACTCCTAATATCTATATATTGGAGTGGGATAAAGATGTGAGCGAGGCATCTTATCCTGCCCGTGAAAGAATAATAAATGTTGGGGGGGATGTAACAATTCGAGTGAAAAGTATCACGGCAGCCTCCTTCGAATGGGTATTCAAGGCGTTCGGCAACAACGGGGCGTTAGAGCAAATCAACGTCAAGCTGCTGCGAGCGCTGATGGCTAGAGCTTATAATCTCGTACGAAGAGATACGCTAGTCAAGCAGGTGGAAGTAAATTTCTCGATGTTGGAACATGCAGTAGAAAGCGATGAAAATTTTGCAAAGATATTGGGTATCACATCGCTTGATGGTCCGGCTGGTGTAAACGCCAATTACCCCTATACGCTCCAGTTACTGGCGGAGAAGCTTGGGTTCACTACTTGGAATAGTGCGCACAAGCTTATTGAGTTATTGGAGCAAATGTCAGGGTTTGACATGAAAAACTCCGACAATCCTTATCATTTCAAATTAAAAACTGGTAAGTCAGATAGTAGCTTCACTAGAAAATACTCAGAAGCTGCTGTATCTCTCTTAGGGAAAGTTCGGTCAGGTGAGGGTTTTAAACTCGCGCCCGGCTGCTCGGGGTAGATGCCACATGAGGCACGCCGTGACTACCCGGCATGGATGAGTGTCCCAGAAATGCTGGGGCGAGAGAAATGTAGTAACGGGTCGAGGTTGAGGGGGGCAAACCTTAAGCGCCTACATTTAGGTTGAAAGCGGCTTGTCCTGACATCATTCCGGGTATCTGATTCCGCTGATCGAACCGCCCGTGGAAGCTGGCCAGAGATACTCGGCTAACGCCATAATAGGTTGGGAGCAGACTCCTGGCCAGAGGTGCGGGAACATCGATTCAGGCATCTAAATCACGCTCGAAATCTCGGCTCCCCTCCGGTGGCTAAATGTCTAGGACGTTGAGTAAGGCCACGTATGTTGGTCGTGGTCATGATAAAGTTCACCCAACTTAGTCGGCTCGAGGATGAGCGATGAGAGTTCATTTCAGAGTCGGACGCGCAAACCTCCGAGCGCCTGCTATTGGACTCAGCATGGTGGGATCGACTCGTTGAAACAAGCGGTCGCGCCATTCTATGTTGGTAAGGGCACCGCTAGGTCCGAGCTGAAGACCGTGTAGAAACGTAAGTCCATCCTCCACATAGCCCAGCGGGCGGGGAACACTTTCCGTATAAAGAGCCGAGATCTGAGGAGTGCCTCCAGAAAAAGGATCATTTCCCGAAGTCACTGCATCGCAGAATGCCGAAAATATAGCTCTGCTCGTACCTCCAACGTCGGATTCCCCCCATTTGATAGCGTGAAATTTCGCAGCACTTGCTCCGGTTCCTAGCGCTATAGCTATCCCTGTGGTTGAAGGAAGGGGGACTTGGTTACAGCTCCAGGAGGCTGTTGCTGCATCGTAGCTAATGATCCATACAGCAAAAGCGGTCGATGGCCAGTTCTGAGTGCGGTGAACATGTAAGATCTGGAAGTTCTGTTCGGGGACGTTGAGTCTCTGTCTATGCGACTCCTTTATCGTCTCGAATATTATCTCGTTCTTATCGTTCGCACTTGTTTCAGGGGGGAACAGAATTTCATAATCGATAGCCGATATAACTTGCCCTAAAGCAAGACTCGGAAACACCACGTTCCCGCAATACCCAAATATATGCGGCTCCTTTAGCGGCGTGAAGACCTTCCTTCCGGCCTCCCATCTCCTTGCTGCAGAACCCCAAGTGATTCTGCTATCACTGGCCACGTAAATCGCGCGTGGCAGATGTGCCGATTGGCCTGTGTTGCTGTAGGATGCCCACGCAATCAATGTAGTCATACAAGTTCTCGTGCCTAAGGCCTGTTCCACGGTGTGGGCTAGGATTAGAAATTAGTGTGCGCGACGACCTGTAATCATGTTACTTCGTGAAAATGAGTTAGTCATCCGGTATGTTTAATAACAAATGCACGTAGTTTCCGGACTCAGATTTCACGTGGCAGCGTGCTAAAAAGGCGTTTTCAGCAGTCGGTTTTCTGGCCGTTTCAGAAAACGGGCCTTTGCAACAGAATCGGCCGACTTTAGCCGGTCACGACAGGCCCATGTCCACCGGTTGCGGCCAGTGACTAAATATTGATCTGTCAGCGTATCGATACGACGTTTAAGCCTTGGGTTGCGTGAAGCGCTGAGACTGATAGGCTGCCGGTAGCAGCTTCCTGGATGTGCTCGCTCCACCAGGTCATCATAGGGCGTCTGCGATCAATGTAGTCCGCTCGGTTGTAGGCGCTGCGAACCTCATCTTTATCAACATGGGCAAGCGCTACCTCGATCAGCTCCGGATTCCAACCGTGTTCGTTGAGGATGGTACTGGCCATTGAGCGCATGCCATGGCTTACCAAGCGGCCTTCGAAGCCCATGCGCTTTAGCGCCATGTTGGCTGTCTGGCTATTGCAGTGAGTACGAGGATTGCGATCTGCAGGGAACACGTACTCTCGGTGCCCGCTGTAGGGCTTTATTGCTTCCAAAAGTGCCAAGGCTTGCTCCGTGAGCGGGATAATGTGCGTGCGGCGTTTCTTCATGCGTTCCGCAGGAATCGTCCAAATACGTTTTTCGAAATCGATATCTGCCCAGCAGGTGGTTGCTGCCTCGGCTGGCCGAGTCATGGTATGGAGCTGCCATTCAATCAGGCAACGCGTGGTTCTTTTTATGCTGGCATTGGCAATCGCCACCATGAGCTCTTTTAGCTCATCCGGAGCGAGTGCCGCCATGTTCTTCTTTCTTGGCTTCTTGAAAACGGAGCGAATCCCACTGAGTGGATTAGCGTGAATCAATCCCGAATTGACTCCATAGGTCATAATTTCATTGAGACGCTGTGTCAACCGTTTAACAGTCTCGAGGCTGCCTTTCGTTTCTAGGGGGCGAAGCAAATTGATGACCTTGGGAGCCGTGATAGCTGAGATTGGGGTAGTGCCCAGGTCAGGGAAAACATGAAGCTTGAGGGAGCGCCAAATATCCTCGGCGTACGCTGGGGTGACTGAATCCTTTTTGAGCTCAAACCACGCTTTAGAGATGTTTTCAAAAGTGTGTTCCGTGGCTGCTTTCTTCGCGTGACGCTCGGCGTCGCGTTTTTCTTTAGGGTCTAGCCCCTGCGCGACAAGCTCTCTCGCTTCCACAGTTCTCTTGCGTGCTTGCGCCAGGCTGACCTCGGGAAAGGTTCCCAGCCCCATGTTTATCCGTTTTTTCGTCACAGGTTGGATGTAGTTGAAATTCCAGAGCTTGGAGCCATTGATTCTCACTCGCATTTGAAGGCCGTTGCCATCCGTGAGAATGTAGTCCTTATCCTTTGGCTTCGCGGCTTTGACTTTTACGTCTGAAAGACGCGTGGCTTGGGCCCCCATGATGTATTCCAGTGCTAGTTATGTATTCCAAAAAATAGCAGGAGAGCGCTTGGAATACCACTTGGAATACAGGAAATCGTGGATGGTCTTGGACGTTGACGGACGCTATTGGACCCTAAACCCTTGTTTTTACCGGATTTAAGGCACAAAAAAAGACGTCCGTGGACGTCTTTAGATGTTGAAGTGGTGGAGCCGGGGGGATTTGAACCCCCGTCCGCCAGTACTCCGCTTTCGGGCCTACATGCTTAGCCGTGTCTATTAAGTTAACCCTCAGCGACCCGACGGGCAGGGTGCTTTGGGCGAGCTGTGTAAGTTTTAGCCGATTCGTCCACAGCGTACTGCACGGCGATCCTGTTCTATATGACAATCACTTTGGGTTTACAGGCATCCCCTGGTGATTGCTGGAGCCGAAGCTACCAGAAGGAAGGCTAGCACCGCTTACGCGGCGAGAGCTTGTTCCCCGTAGGTTTCGTCATTGGCAACTATAGAAAGTTGCAACAGTGGATTTACGACTTCTGTTACCAAGTCGGCATGCCCCTAGAGTTTCATCACCGGCGTCGAATCCTAATCGGCCCCAATTCTGCTGCTCTAGCAGTCAGGCGGCGGAGTCTACCCGAATCAATGAGATACGTCGACCTCCCGCCTGACATTCCGCTCGCGACGGGCTTGCGCCAGTCGCGATTTGGCAATTACTTGGCGGCACCGCCGTCGCTGCCGTCACCACCGGTTTTCAGCTCGGTGATTTTCTTGGTAGTGATCGAGATGCACTCCTTCTCATTGCCGCTCTTTTGCGCGGCAGTGGCATCAGCAACGGTTTTTTCAATGTCAGTCTTGCTGTCGCCAGTCAGGTTAGTAGTGGTGGACGCCTCAGCATTTTTCAATGCCGCGATGTTCGCGCCGCACAGGTCATCAGCAGCGAAAACCGGGGAGCCCAACAGTGCAGCGGTAAGAAACAGTCCAGTCAGTGCAGTGCGCTTCATGTGTATCTCCTTGAGCCTGTTGACTCGGTATCGCCGGTCGATTCGCCGGTGCCCGAGATAGAGGAAAAAGCGCCAAATGAGTTGTGGCGCCTAAAGAGATGGACTGCCGCTCATCGCAGGGGTTCTATATTTTTTTCACAATGCTGTGAAAAAGCCACGTTGCCATATGTTTCGGGATTATGGGGCGATCTACGCCCCATTTGTGTGCATCAAGCGGTTCTTGGTTGAGTCACTCGATCCACGAGATAGACCAGGCTGTGGTAGTCGATACCGCCGTGTTGCGTGAGCCCGATCTCGCACGTCCGGCTGGTTGAAATGCCCTCATCGCAGTCCTGAACCGCGTCTTTCAACGAGCGCAGCGCATGGGCATTCAGCTCCGGTGTGGTGAAGCCTTTGTCGCCCGCGAACCCGCAGCAATGAATGCCTTCGGGCACGACCACATTCACGCTGCACATTCGCGCAAGCTCGATCAGCGCCTGGCTTTCGCCCAGGTGTTGAGTACTGCACGTCACGTGAACGGCGATGGCCGCCTGCTGCGGGGTGAACACCAGTTTGTCCAGCAGATGGGTACGGATGAAACGTACCGGGTCATACAGGTCGAGACGGGTTTCCTTGAGGTCCTGAACCAGACGTAAGGTGCAGGGGCTGGTGTCGCAATAGATCGGATCGAGCCCGCCGCGACTGGCCTTGGTCAGCGCAGCAAGCATCTGCTGGCGTTTGTCTTCTGCCTGCTCGGCATAGCCCTTGGAGGCGAAAGGCTGGCCGCAGCACAGACTGTCCTGGTCTTCCGGGAACACCACTTGATAACCGGCTTTCTCCAGCAGCCCTCGGGTCTTGTCCATCAGCGACATCTGCTCGCGATCGCCCGCCGCAGGCCCCATGACGCGAGACACGCAGGCCGCCAGATAGACCACACGGGGCCGCGAATCTTCAACCGGCGGAGTGAACCGAATAGCATTCTCCGGCTGCGGCATCGCCGGCGTCCACTGAGGCACGCGGCCAGACGACGCCTTGCTCAGCGCGCTGGATATCTTCGCCAGCCTCGGGGCGCCAAGCAGCATGCGGGCGCCATTGGCCGCATGCAGCGTAAATCGCGCACCCTTCAACGCGGTTGCAAAGTGCTGACTGATCCAGCTGGCGGCCTTGTCATGATGCGCTTGCTGCCCACGAAGCTTTTTCACCAGCTCGCCGGTATTGATGCCCACCGGGCAACGTTGCGCGCATAAGCCGGTGGCCGCGCAGGTATCGATGCCCTGGTATTGATAGTCACGCTCCAGCTCAGCCGTGTCGGTGCCCGCGCGTTTTTTTGCCTGAATGTCACGCCACATGACGATCCGTTGCCTTGGGCTCAGGCTCAGCCCTTTCGACGGACACACCGGTTCGCAAAAGCCGCACTCGATGCATTTGTCGATGATCGCATCGGCAGCCGGCATGGGTTTCAGGTGCTTGAGGTGCACCTGTGGATCGTCACTGAGGACGACGTCCGGATTGAGAATGCCAGCGGGATCGAGCAGCCGTTTGAGTTGCCACATCAGCGCGTAAGCCTCGAGGCCCCATTCAAGCTCGACGAACGGCGCCATGTTACGGCCGGTGCCGTGTTCGGCTTTCAGTGAGCCATTGAACTCCACGGCCACCAGCTGTGTGACGTCATCCATAAACGCGGAATAACGCGCGATCTCCTGCGGATCGTTGAAGCCCTGGGTGAAGACGAAGTGCAGGTTGCCCTCCAGCGCGTGGCCGAACAGGATCGCCTCGTCGTAGCGGTGCTTTTCGAACAGCTGAATCAACCGCCGAACGCCGATGGCCAGTTGCTCGACGGGGAAAGTCACGTCCTCGATGATCACGGTCGTACCGGTCTCACGCACCGCGCCGACGGCAGGGAAGGTGTCTTTGCGAATGGCCCAGAGCCGTGCGTTCTCGGTCGCGTCTTCGGTGAAATCAACCTGCTTCTCGACCGGGAAATGCGCGATGGACGCCATGACCTGCGCCAGTTGTTCATGCAGTAACGGTTGTGTCGCGGCGCGGGCTTCAATCAACAGTGCGCAGGCGCCTTCCGACAGCTCACGAACGAATGCCGGCATGCCTGGCTTGTTCTGCACCGAGCGCAAGCTGCGTCGATCAAGCAATTCGACGGCAGCGACCGGCTGGGTTTTCAAAACCGTCACGGCGTTGCAGCAGGTTTCGATGTCGGGAAAGACAATCAGCGCCGTCGCCTTGCTGGGGTGATCGGGCACTGTGTCGTACGTCACTGCGCTGATGAAACCCAGCGTGCCCTCTGACCCCACCAGCAGATGACTGAGGATGTCGAGCGGCTCGTCGAAATCCACGAGGGCGTTCAGCGACAGGCCACACGTGTTCTTCAGGCGGTACTTGTGGCGAATCTTCGCGGCGAGTTCGGTATTGGCGCGGGTCTCACGGCCCAGTTGCGCAAGGCGATCGAGCAGCTCGGCATGGCTGACTTTAAATGCAGCGACGCTGCCGGCGTCTTCCGTGTCCAGGCGGGCGCCGTCGGCGAGCACCAGCCGAATGCCAGCAAGAGTGTGATAGGTGTTCTGGGCCGTGCCGCAGCACATACCGCTGGAATTGTTGGCGACGATGCCGCCGATTTTTGCCGCATGCATGGACGCCGGATCTGGACCGATCTTGCGTCCGAATGGCGCCAGCCAGACGTTGGCCTGTGCGCCAATAACGCCGGGCTGCAAACGGATCTGCGCGCCTTGCTGGCGTATTTCACGGCCGTTCCAGTTGTCGCCGAGCACGATCAACACCGAGTCGCTGATGGCCTGCCCCGACAGGCTGGTGCCGGCTGCGCGGAAGGTCACGGGGACTTTATCGGCCTGCGCCAGTTTAAGCAGCGCCACGACTTCATCTTCTGATTCAACGCGGATGACCAGCTTGGGGATCAACCGATAAAAACTGGCGTCGGTGCCGAAGGCCAGGGTCGAGAGCGGGTCGTCGAAGCGTCGCCCGGTTGGAACGAGGCTGTTCACACCGGCCAGAAACGCGGCGGGCAAGGTCATGCGGTTTTCCTCGTGGGGCATCTCGGTGGCGCTGCGGCCTCTGTCGGGCCGCATGGGGCGGGATCTGCGCGGGTCAAGCGCCCAGTTCGCGGACCAGCGAATCGCGGGTGATCTCGCTGATCGACTTGGCGCCGGTCAAGACCATCGCCACGCGCATTTCCTTCTCGAACAGATCCAGCAGGTTTTTCACGCCGGCCTCGCCGTGGGTGGCCAAGGCGTAGATGAACGCGCGGCCGATCAACACGGTGTCGGCACCGAGGGCAATCATGCGCACCACATCCAGCCCGCTGCGAATGCCGGAGTCGGCGAGGATCTTCAGATCGCCCTTCACGGCGTCGGCAATGGCAGGCAGCGCACGGGCGCTGGACAACACGCCATCAAGCTGGCGGCCGCCATGGTTGGACACGACGATGCCGTCGGCGCCGAATTTCACTGCGTCGCGCGCGTCGTCAGGGTCGAGGATGCCCTTGATGATCATCGGGCCGTCCCAGGAATCGCGAATCCATTCCAGGTCTTTCCACGAAATCGACGGATCGAAATTGTTGCCCAGCCAGGCGATGTAATCGGTGAGACCGGTAGGGTTGCCGCGATAGGCCGACACGTTGCCCAAGTCGTGAGGACGGCCATTGATGCCCACATCCCACGCCCATTGCGGGTGAGTCATGGCTTGCAAGACGCGGCGCATCGGCCCGCTTTTGCCGCTCATGCCGGAGTGCGCGTCACGGTAGCGAGCGCCCGGGACGGGCATGTCGACGGTGAACACCAGTGTTTTCACGCCGGCGGCTTTGGCTCGCTCCAGCGCATTACGCATGAAGCCGCGGTCTTTCAGCACATAAAGCTGAAACCACATGGGCCGCTTGATCGCGGGGGCGACTTCTTCAATCGGGCACAACGAAACCGTCGACAGCGTGAACGGAATGCCCTTGGCATCCGCGGCGCGGGCGGCCTGCACTTCGCCACGGCGGGCGTACATGCCGCACAGGCCGACCGGGGCGAGTGCCATCGGCATGCTCAGGGTTTCACCGAACAGCGTCGTCTCCAGACTCAGCTCGGACATGTTCTTCAGGATGCGCTGGCGCAGTGCAATGCTGGCCAGGTCGGAGACGTTATGGCGCAGGGTGTGCTCGGCGTAGGCGCCGCCGTCAGCGTAGTGGAACAGGAAGGGCGGGAGCTTGCGCTGGGCGGCGGCGCGGTAGTCTGTGGAGGCAGAAATGATCATGGGATCTCGCAGATGAGTGAGCGGAGCCACAGCCGGGCGCGCAAGAAGCACACCCGGCGCTCGTCTGATTAATGAACCAGCATGCCGGTGAACCAGTACGCCTGGGCGTAGGTGATGCAGCCGACGATCGTGGCAAAGAAAATGCTGTGCTTGAGGGTGAAGCGGAACAGGTCGGATTCTTTACCCACCAGCCCGGTCGCCGCGCAGGCCACTGCGATCGATTGCGGGGAGATCATTTTGCCGGTCACGCCGCCGCTCGAGTTCGCCGCAACCATAAGCACGTCACTGACGCCCAGTTGATGCGCAGTGGTGGCCTGCAACGAGCCGAACAGCGCGTTCGACGACGTGTCGGAGCCTGTCAGGAACACCCCCAGCCAGCCTAGGAATGGCGAAAAGAACGGGAAGGCGCTGCCTGTCCCGGCGAGGACCAGCGCCAGCGTCGAGGACATGCCGGAGTAGTTCATGACGAAGGCGAAGGCCAGCACCATGCCGATGGACACGATCGCCCAGCGCAGTTCGATCAGCGTTTCTTTGAACGTGGTCAGCCCGGTTTTGGCGCTGATCCGCAGCACGATCATCGCCAGAATCGCCGAGATCAGAATCGCGCTGCCCGATGCGGCGAGCAGGTCGAATTTGTACACCGCTGGCATGGCCGTCGGGTTGGCGACAATCGGCGCCATCTTCATGACCAGTTGATCCAGGTGCGGCACCGGGAAGTTCATGGTCAGCGCTTGCAGCGGACCGCCTGCAGCGAACAGCGCCTTGAACGGTTTCAGCGTCCAGATCGTCACGACGACGGTCAGGATCAGGAAGGGCGACCATGCCTTGATGATGGTGCCCGCCGAGTAAGGCGATTTCTTGGTAGTGCGCGGTTGACTAAAGCCGCCCGCGTTACCTGCGCCGCCGCCCATGACCGCAGCACCGCCGGATGCACCGGCGATTTGCGCGTCGGCTGCGCGAGCTGGCTGCCAGACTTTCAAGAAGAAAGTCAGAGACACGAGGCTGACCAGCGCCGAGGTAATGTCAGGCAGCTCCGGGCCAATGAAGTTGGAGGTCAGAAATTGGACGATGGCGAAGCTGCCGCCCGCAACCAGCGCCGCTGGCCAGGTCTCTTTGACGCCTTTCACGCCGTCCATCATGAACATCAGCCAGAACGGCACGAACACCGACAACAGCGGCAGTTGACGACCGGCCATGGCGCCGATTTTGAACGGGTCGAGGCCAGACACCTGACCGGCCACGATGATCGGAATACCCAATGCGCCAAAGGCTACCGGTGCGGTGTTCGCAATCAGGCAGAGGCCTGCGGCATACAGCGGGTTCAATCCCAGGCCAACGAGCAATGCAGCGGTGATCGCCACCGGTGCGCCGAAGCCTGCCGCCCCTTCCAAAAACGCGCCGAAGCAAAAGCCGATCAGCAAGACCTGCAAGCGCTGGTCGTCAGTGATCGACATGACCGAACTGCGAATGATCTCGAACTGGCCGCTTTTGACCGTCAGTTTGTAGAGAAACACGGCCGCGATGATGATCCACGCGATGGGCCACAAGCCGTAGAGGAACCCGTAACCGGCGGACGCGACGGCCATGTCGGCAGGCATCTGGAACGCGAAGATCGCGATCAGTATGGCTAGCAGCAGCGTGATGGCCCCTGCGACGTGGCCCTTGAGCCGGAATATCGCCAGCGCCAAAAAGAAGAAGACGATCGGAATGACAGCCACCAGCGCCGAAAGGCCCAAGCCGCCAAGAGGTGTGTAGAGCTGTTGCCAGGTTTGCATGTATGAGGCCCCTAATTGTTTTTGGTTAGGCCCGGTGTCCATGTCTTACGTGCGCGGCTCCTGCAGGCGACAACTGCTTGTATGTCTTCCTGTCGGCGCTGACGAACGAGTCGCACAGCTCACCAGCTCAAGCGTTCCGCCGTCGGGAAGTGCCTGCGGCGTGGTACAGCGGTAGCCGTCCGTCGCCGGCATTGAAAATTGGTAATACCAATTTACAATGTCTTGGAGGTAGGTTAGAAGCCTTGCTGACGGTGTGTCAATTTATGACGCATAAACTTTCGTAGCAGCTCGCTCGGATTTCACCTGCTTTACGCCTGACAGGACGATTTCTCCTACATCTGCCGGGTGAATGTCTGATCGTGATCGGCGAGAATATGTGCCCCGCAGCTACGTCAGACGGGGGCAGCCGGGTTGTGGAGTGAAGGGTTATGGGCTTTGATCAGGTGCGTCAGCGCCGCTTGTCCGACGACATTGTCGAGCAGCTGGAAAGGATGATTCTGGAGGGCACATTGCGCTCCGGCGGTCGTCTGCCGGCTGAGCGAGCGCTCGCTGAGCAATTTGGTGTGTCACGTCCCTCGCTGCGCGAAGCCATTCAAAAGCTGACGGCCAAAGGGCTGTTGGTCAGCCGTCAGGGTGGCGGCAACTACGTCGTCGACAGTCTAGGGTCGACGTTCAGCGATCCGCTGCTTCATCTGCTTGAAAGTAGCCCTGAAGCCCAGCGCGACTTGCTTGAGTTCCGCCACACCCTCGAAGCCTCATGCGCCTACTACGCGGCCATACGCGCGACGGATGTCGATCGGCTGCGGCTGCGCGAAGCGTTCGATGCGTTGCAGGACTGCTACCACCGCGCGGAGGAAGTGAGCCGTGCGGAGGAGGGCGCGGCAGACGCCAATTTCCACCTCGCCATCGCCGAAGCCAGCCACAACGCTGTCTTGCTGCACACCATTCGCGGCCTGTTCGATCTGCTGCGGCGCAGTGTCGTCACTAACATTGGCGGCATGTACAAACAGCGCGCAGAAACCCGCGACATGCTGATCGATCAGCATCGTGAGTTGTACCTGGCGATTATCGAAGGGCGGGCGGACGATGCTCGAGAAGTGTCGAGCCGTCATTTGCTGTACGTGCAGGAGGTTCTGGAGGAAGTGCGCCAGCAAGTGCAGCGCACTGCGCGGGCTGAACGGCGCAACCGGATTTGAAAAATATCGGTTGGGCCAGGGACCCATAACTGACCACTGATATAGATCCTGTAGGAGCCAGCTTGCTGGCGAACCCTCCATTTTAGTCATCACAATGTTGACCACAATGACGCGTTCGCCAGCAAGCCGGCTCCTACAGCTCCCGCATCAACCAGAAAGCTCAACGCTGCTTTCAGCGGCCTCTGGCGGGGGGCGTCAAATCAGACACCGAAAGAATCAGTCTTCCTTGCCCTTGTTCCGCACTGCGCGTTGCAGCTCGCGATTGGAGTCGCGTTCGCGCTCGGTGTCGCGCTTGTCGTATTCCTTCTTGCCTTTGCCCAGAGCAATCTCGCACTTGATCAAGTGCTGCTTCCAGTAAAGGGCAAGGGCCACGCAGGCATAGCCTTTTTGCTGAACAGACGACGTCAGCTTTTCCAGCTCGCGCTTGTTGAGCAACAGTTTACGGGTGCGTGTCGGGTCAGCGATGACGTGGGTACTGGCTGTCGTCAGCGGCGAGATATGGCTACCCATCAGCCAGGCCTCGCCGTCCTTGAGCAACACGTAACTGTCAACCAACTGCACCTTGTTGGCACGCAGGCTTTTTACTTCCCAGCCAGCCAGGACCAGACCGGCCTCGAACTTGTGTTCGATGAAGTAATCGTGACGCGCCTTTTTATTTTGCGCGATGGTCCCTGTGGGATGTTTCTTGAGCTTAGCCATAGGCGACGCATTATAGGGATCAACGGGCGTCTCGGCTATGGGCTCGGCACGCTGAAGCTGTGTGCTTGAGCACGTGGAGTGAATCCCGGACAATGCGCGATCTTTTTTGCGTGTTGGACGTGTCAACGATGTCGACGGACAAGGTTTCAGTTCACGGGAGTTGGGCCAGTCGCTGGGTGTTCATCCTGGCTGCCACCGGCTCTGCCGTGGGGTTGGGCAGCATATGGAAATTCCCTTACATGGTCGGCGTCTACGGCGGCGGTGCGTTTGTGCTGGTGTTCCTCGCCTGCATCGCCCTGATCGGGATTCCGGTGATGATCGCCGAGACACTCATAGGCCGCCGCGCAAGGCAGAGCCCGGCCAACGCGCTGCGTGCGCTGGCACTCGCCGCCGGGCATTCGTCGAAGTGGTCGTGGGGCGCGTTCGCCGGCATGGTCACTGCGCTGTTGATTCTCTCTTTTTATAGTGTCGTGGGTGGCTGGTCGCTCGAGTACATCATCGATGTTGGCAAGGGCGATTTCAAAGGCGTGACGCCTGACGGTGTCGGTGCCTATTTTGGCGAGATGATCGCTGATCCATGGCGCCTGGTCGGCTGGCACACGCTGTTCATGCTGCTGTCGGCGATCACCATTGCCAAGGGCGTCAACGCCGGTCTCGAGCGCAGCCTGCGTATCCTGATGCCTTTGCTGTTCGTGCTCATCGTGATTCTGTTGGGCTACAGCCTGACCACCGGGCATTTCATGGAGGGCGTGCACTTCATGTTCGACTTCACGCCCGAGAAGCTGCTCGATGGCCTGCTCCCGGCCATGGGCCACGCGTTCTTCTCGCTCAGTGTAGGCGTCGGTTCGATCATGATCTACGGCGCGTACATGACCAAAGAGGCGTCGATCAGCGCAACTGTCGTGGGCGTGGCATTGCTCGACACATTCGTGTCGCTGCTGGCGGGCCTTGCATTGTTTCCGATTGTGTTTGCGGCAGGGCTAAACCCAAGCGAAGGGCCGGGCCTGATGTTCGTTACGCTGCCGTATGCATTTGGTAACGTCGCCTTCGGTACCGTGATGGGCGTGGTCTTCTTTATCCTTGTCGCCGTTGCGGCCTGGAGCTCGGCCATTTCCTTGCTCGAACCCATGGTCGCTTACCTGGTAGAGCGCACAAAGGTTCGCCGCGGCTGGGTGACTTTCTGGCTATCGTTCATCTGCTGGTTTGTCGGGTTGGGTACGGTTTTCTCGTTCAACATCTGGAAGCAGGCCAAATTCTTCGTGAACGAAGGCGGCGGCTTTCACCTCTATCAGTGGGGAGCGTCGTCGGGGCTGGATTTCTTTGGCGTGATCGATTTCTTCACCTCGCGGATCATGCTACCGCTGGGTGGATTGTGCTTTGTGGTATTCGCAGGTTGGGTGATGGGACGCGGTGCGGTGCGCGACGAATTGTCGGTACGCAGCCCGGTTCTGTTCGCCTTAACGTTCTCTTTGATGCGCTATGTGGCGCCGATCGGCATCGTGATTGTCTTTGCCGCTCAGCTTTGGAAATGACGCTGACATGACTACGCATATTCAACGTTCCGCCCTTTTGCCATATCCCGCCCAGGCGCTTTACGACCTGGTCAATGACGTGAGTCGCTACTCTGAATTTCTGCCGTGGTGTTCCGCCGGCACCGTGCTTGAGCAGAGTGATACCTCAATGCGTGCGCGTGTCGAGATCGCCAAAGGCGGTTTGAGCCAGCACTTCGTCACGCGTAATACGCTGACGCCGGGACAGGTCATCGAGATGAATCTGGAGGAGGGGCCTTTCAGTCAGCTTCACGGCGTCTGGACCTTCAAGGCTTTGAATGAAAAGGCCTGCAAGATCAGCCTGGACCTGTCGTTCGACTACAGCGGCTCGATCGTCCGCGCGACCTTGGGGCCGCTGTTCAATCAGGCCGCCAACACCCTGGTTGATGCTTTCTGCCAACGAGCCAAAGAGCTGCATGGCTGAGCCGATGATTCGCGTCGAGGTGGTCTATGCCACCGTCGACCGTCAGGAGTTGCTGGCGCTGGACGTGCCCGTCGGAACATCGGTACGCGCAGCAGCCATTGCGTCGGGCATGGCCGAGCGGTTTCCTGAACTGGATCTCGCACAGTGCCCGTTTGGCATCTTCGGCAAGCTCGTTGGCGACCCGGAGCAGCGCGAGCTGGAAGCCGGCGACAGGGTT
The DNA here is from genome assembly GCF_021728295.1 of Pseudomonas petrae. Taxonomy (GTDB): domain Bacteria; phylum Pseudomonadota; class Gammaproteobacteria; order Pseudomonadales; family Pseudomonadaceae; genus Aquipseudomonas; species Aquipseudomonas petrae. The sequence continues at coordinate 114,237 of NZ_JAKJXE010000007.1, read as the reverse complement.
GAGATTTATCGCCCGTTGCTGGCCGATCCGAAAGAAGTACGCCGTCTGCGCGCTTTAAAAGCCGCAGCTGCAAGAAAGGCGCAAAAACCGATTTAAATTTTCTCATCGGCTCGATTGAGAGACGTAAAAAAGCCCGGGATGTCCGGGCTTTTTCATGCGGCTGATTCCAGAAGTAAACGGTGGATCAGCGCGGGTTTGTGTCCAGTGGTTCCTGGGAAGGAACGGGCACGGTCTCGACCTTGTCGACGTCGTTCTGAATCTGCTCAAGCAAAGAACCAGGCTTCGGTGGCTCTTCCTTCGGCGGCTGCGTCCCTTGATTTTCGGGGGTGACAGTCGTGTCGCTGCTCTTGCCGAGGATGGCCTCGTCGCGGCTGACACCCGGCTTGAAGTCACCGGACAGGCTCGCCAGCTGGTCGGTGCCATTGAAGATCAGGCTGACGCGCTCCTGCTGGCGTTCGCCACCACCAGGCTGCAGGCTGTACAAATAGTCCCAGCGTTCAGGGTGAAAGGTGTCGGTCAACAAGGGATTGCCCATGATAAACCTTACTTGCCGACGGGTCATTCCCGGGCGTAACTGGTCTATCATGTCCTGCGTGACGACATTGCCCTGTTGGATGTCGATTTTATAAACCCCGGGGAATGAACAACCGGCGAGTGCGAGCAGTCCCACGAAGGTGAAACTGGTTAGCAAGAGCTTGGTGTTTTGCATCGGTGGGCGACTTCCACTATCTTGGCTGGGACAACGTAAACCCCGATCATACCTGCATTAAGAGAAGCTGCGAAGCAGCGTCTGCGAGAAAGCTGACCATGGTTGAAAATAGCGAACTACGCAAAGCCGGACTTAAAGTGACCCTGCCGCGGGTCAAGATCCTTCAAATGCTCGACTCTGCGCAGCAGCGTCACATGAGCGCGGAGGACGTCTACAAGGCGCTGATGGAGGCCAACGAAGACGTCGGTCTGGCAACGGTTTACCGAGTTCTGACTCAGTTCGAAGCAGCCGGATTGGTGGTTCGCCACAATTTCGACGGCGGCCACGCGGTATTCGAACTGGCTGACGGAGGCCACCACGACCATATGGTCAACGTGGAATCCGGCGAGGTCATCGAGTTCTTCGACGAAGAAATCGAAAAGCTGCAAAAAGCCATTGTGAGCAAGCACGGCTTCGAGCTGGTGGATCACAATCTGGTGCTCTACGTACGCAAGCAAAAGGTGTAAGCCTTTTGTGAAGTACGACAAAGGCGACCCTTGGGTCGCCTTTGTTGTTTCTGTGTTTCGCGATCAGGATGCTGCCAGATCGACGCCGCCCGGGTTAAGCCGTGATGATTCTCACGATTTGGAAGTGACCACCATTTTCTTTGCGTGCGCGAGCGATTCCTTGGTCAAATCGATCCCTCCCAGCATCCGCGCCACTTCTTCCACCCGCTCGTTCTTGCTCAGCTTGGACACCGCCGTACGCGTCACATCCGCTTCACGAACCTTGTGCACGAACAGGTGTTGATGCCCCTGGGCGGCGACTTGCGGCAAGTGAGTGACTGTCATGACCTGGCCGCGTTCGCCCAGGCGGCGCAGCAGTTGGCCGACGATTTCAGCCGTAGGGCCACCGATACCGACGTCCACTTCGTCAAATACCAGCGTCGGAACGCGAGATGTCTGCGCGGTTATCACCTGAATCGCCAGGCTGATCCGCGACAGTTCCCCGCCCGACGCCACCTTCGCCAGCGCCTTGAGCGGCTGACCCGGGTTGGCGCTGACCAGCAGTTCAACCTGCTCCAGCCCGTTGGGTGACAGCTCTTTGTCTACGTTCTCGCGCAGCTCGATATTGAAGCGGCCGCCCGGCATGCCCAGCCGCTGAATTTCGTGTTCGACCTTGTGGGCCAGCTCCGGTGCAGCACGGTGGCGCAGGTCGCTGAGTTCGCGCGCCTTCTCTTGATAGTGCCGCGCGTAGGATCCCACCTCGTGTTCCAGTCTCTCAATCGCTTCATCGTTGGCGTTGAGGGTCTCGATCTCGTCGAGCAACTTCTGGTGCAGCGCTGCGACTTCCGTTGGCTGCACGCGGTGTTTGCGTGCCAGCGTGTAAATCGTGTCGAGGCGTTCTTCAATTTGCTGCAGGCGGGCGGGGTCCGCTTCGAAGCGATCGAGGAAACGATTGATCTCGCCGACGGCCTCTTCAACCTGAATCTGTGCACTGGAGAGCAGGTTGGTCGCTTCATTCAACGCGTCGGGCGTGTTGTTCACGCTGCTGAGTCGGTTAAGGCTAGCGGTCAGTGCGTTCAGAGCATTGCCGGAATCGCTTTCACTGCACAGTTCGACGACTTGCCGGCAGATGCCCAGCAGGCTCTCGGCATTGGTCAGCGTGGTGTGTTCCTGTTCCAGCCGCTCAAGCTCGTTTTCACCGAGGCTCAGGCTTTCCAGCTCTTCAAGCTGATAACTGAGCAACTGATGCTTGGCGCGCTGCTCGTCACCTGAGTTTGAAAGACGCTCAAGCTCCTGGCGCGTTTGCCGCCAGCGCTGGGAGGCCAGTTGCACTTGACGTGCGAGGTCGGTGGCGCCCGCGTATTCGTCCAGCAGTCGCCGATGGGTATCGGTCTTGAGCAGCGACTGATGCTCGTGCTGGCTGTGAATGTCGATGACCAGCTCGCCAAGTACTTTCAGATCGCCCTGGGGGCATGGCGTCCCATTGATATAGGCGCGTGAACGGCCTTCGGCAGTAATGACGCGGCGCAGAATGCAGGGACCGTCGGTTTCGAGGTCACGCTCCTTCAGCCATGCGCTTGCTTCAGGGATATCCGACACGTCGAAGGTTGCCAGAATGTCTGCCTTGTCGGCACCTGGCCTTACCACGCCACTGTCGGCGCGATCGCCCAGCGTCAGGCCGAGCGCGTCGAGCATGATCGACTTGCCGGCCCCTGTTTCCCCGGTGATCACACTCATGCCGCGATCAAGTTCGAGATCGAGATGTTCAACGATGGCGTAGTTATGTATGGACAGGTGGACCAGCATCAGAGCGGCTCCCAAACAATTTGTCTGGTTATTTATACAGTGTTTTGCTTTGGGCTGACAATGCCCGGCCTTAGCTCGATTTGAAAGGTCACTGCCAATTTTTAGCATCAATCCTGCATTTTGCCACCGCGTGTGCCTGCCGAACTCATGTCGGAACATTTGTAGGGTTATTCAGCCGATCCTGCACCCAAACCCTTGAACCCGAAAATTACGGCCCCATATAGCCGGGCAGAGGCGTGAGTTGAGCTCACGGATGTAATTAGAAGGAGAGAATTTATGGCTGACGAACAGAACCCGGACATGCAGGCCCAGGATCAGGCTGCCGACGCGGCGACTTCTCAAGATGATCTGGCAACGCGTGTGCAAGTGCTTGAAGAACAGCTGAAGGCGGCGCAGGACCAGTCTCTGCGTGTGGCTGCGGATCTGCAGAACGTCCGCCGCCGTGCCGAGCAAGACGTCGAGAAGGCGCACAAGTTTGCGCTTGAGAAGTTTGCCAGTGATCTGCTGCCGATCGTCGACAGCCTTGAGCGTGGTCTGGACTTGTCCAACTCGGATGACGAGAACATCCGCCCGATGCGGGAAGGCATCGAACTGACGCTGAAAATGTTCTACGACACGCTCAAGCGCTACCACCTGGAAGCCATCGACCCTCATGGCCAGCCGTTCAACGCCGAGCACCATCAGGCAATGGCGATGCAGGAAAGCGCGGACGTGGAGCCGAACAGCGTGCTCAAGGTGTTCCAGAAGGGTTACCAGCTCAATGGCCGTTTGCTTCGCCCGGCCATGGTCGTGGTCAGCAAGGCGCCGTCGCCTGTTTCGCCGTCTATTGACGAGCAGGCTTGAAATTAAGCTGAGCGGCCCCCATTTACAGGCCAAGCGTTTAAGAATTACCGCAATTTGTAAATGCAGTTGCGGCAACCAAATTTAAGTTTCGGGAGAGTCAAAATGGGCAAGATTATCGGTATCGACCTGGGGACCACCAACTCCTGCGTCTCGGTTCTGGAAAACGGTAAAGCCAAGGTTATCGAGAACGCTGAAGGCGCTCGTACCACCCCTTCGATCATTGCGTATGCCAATGATGGCGAGATCCTCGTGGGTCAATCGGCCAAGCGTCAGGCAGTCACCAACCCGCACAACACCCTGTACGCGGTGAAGCGTCTGATCGGCCGTAAGTTCGACGAAGAAGTCGTGCAGAAAGACATCAAGATGGTGCCTTACAAAATCGCCAAGGCTGACAACGGCGATGCGTGGGTGCAAGTCAACGATAAGAAAATGTCCCCTCCTCAGATTTCGGCTGAAATCCTGAAGAAGATGAAGAAAACCGCCGAAGACTACCTCGGCGAGACTGTGACTGAAGCGGTCATCACCGTCCCTGCCTACTTCAACGACAGCCAGCGTCAGGCCACCAAAGACGCCGGTCGTATTGCCGGTCTGGACGTGAAGCGCATCATCAACGAACCTACCGCAGCCGCGCTGGCTTACGGTATGGACAAAGCGAAAGGCGATCACACCGTCATCGTTTATGACTTGGGTGGCGGTACTTTCGACGTCTCCGTGATTGAGATCGCTGAAGTCGATGGCGAGCACCAGTTTGAAGTGTTGGCCACCAACGGCGACACCTTCCTGGGTGGTGAAGACTTCGACATCCGCCTGATCGATTACCTGGTTGACGAATTCAAAAAAGAATCCGGCATGAACCTGAAAGGTGATCCGCTGGCGATGCAGCGTCTGAAAGAAGCTGCCGAGAAAGCGAAGATCGAGCTGTCTTCGAGCAATTCGACCGACGTGAACCTGCCGTACATCACTGCAGATGCCACCGGTCCTAAGCACTTGAACGTGAAGATCTCGCGCGCCAAGCTGGAATCGCTGGTTGAAGACCTGGTTCAGCGCACCATCGAGCCTTGCCGTATTGCGTTGAAAGATTCGGGTATCGACATCGGCGCGATCAACGACGTGATCCTCGTCGGCGGCCAGACCCGCATGCCATTGGTTCAGCAGAAGGTCACCGAGTTCTTCGGTAAAGAAGCGCGCAAAGACGTCAACCCTGACGAAGCCGTTGCCATGGGTGCAGCCATCCAGGGTGCGGTGCTGGCCGGCGACGTGAAAGACGTCCTGCTGCTGGACGTCAGCCCGCTGACGCTGGGTATTGAAACCATGGGCGGCGTAATGACAGCGCTGATCGAGAAAAACACCACGATTCCTACCAAGAAATCGCAAGTGTTCTCGACTGCCGATGATAACCAGGGCGCAGTGACCATTCACGTCCTGCAAGGCGAGCGCAAGCAAGCCGCTCAGAACAAGTCCCTGGGCAAGTTCGATCTGGCCGAGATTCCGCCAGCACCACGCGGCGTACCTCAGATCGAAGTGACCTTCGACATCGACGCCAACGGCATTCTGCACGTCGGCGCGAAAGACAAGGCGACTGGCAAGACTCAGTCGATCGTGATCAAGGCCAACTCCGGTCTGTCGGATGAAGAAATCCAGCAGATGATTCGCGACGCTGAAGCGAACTCGGACGAAGACCGCAAGTTTGAGGAGCTGGCCTCTGCCCGCAACCAGGGCGATGCGCTGGTTCACTCGACTCGCAAAATGATCTCCGACGCTGGCGATAAAGTTACCGCCGAGGAGAAGACCGCTATCGAGGCCGCACTGGTTGCACTTGAAGCCGCTGTGAAAGGCGACGACAAGGCTGCCATCGACGCCAAGATCGAGGAACTGTCGAAAGTCTCCGCGCCGGTCGCTCAGAAGATGTACGCCGAGCAAGCCGAAAAACCTGAAGGCGGTGCTCAGGCCGCTCAGGAAGAAAGCAAGCCGGCTGACGACGTTGTCGACGCCGAGTTCGAAGAAGTAAAAGACCACAAGTAAGCGCAGGCTCACTTGATCGCCGGTTGACCGCTTTCTAGTGGTCGCTGGTAGGATGTCGCCGCGCGGGAGCTTGCTCCCGCGTTGGCGTGTCTGGAACACCCAAAATTATCGAGCACGCGAAGCTGTATCGCGGGCTTTGTGGCAAAGCCGGATGCTCCTGCACTCCGGCTTGTTCAGCCGCTTTTCTCGGTCGATCAAAGGCCGTTGAACCAAGACCAGGATCGTTGAATTGACGTGAGTTGGGTCCGGGCCTGAAAGGGGCTCAACGAGTTCGGCAGACTCAGGAGGGTCATGCCGGACGTCCTCAAGAGTGCGGAAAATTTATGTCAAAGCGTGATTATTACGAAGTATTGGGAGTGGAGCGTGGCTCCAGCGAAGCGGACCTGAAAAAGGCGTATCGCCGTCTCGCAATGAAATTTCACCCTGACCGTAACCCGGGTGACAAGGCTTCGGAAGACGCCTTCAAAGAAGCCAACGAAGCGTATGAAGTGCTGTCCGATGCCAGCAAGCGCGCGGCCTATGACCAATACGGTCATGCCGGTGTCGATCAAGGCATGGGCGGCGGCGGTTTCGGCGGCGGTGGCGCCAACTTCTCCGACATCTTCGGCGATGTCTTCAGCGACTTCTTCGGCGGCGGCCGCGCCGGCGGCGGTGGTCGTGGCGGTGCCCAGCGTGGCAGCGACCTTCGCTATACCCTCGAATTGAATCTTGAAGAAGCAGTGCGTGGCACGACTGTCAGCATCCGCGTGCCGACACTGGTCAACTGCAAGCCGTGCGACGGCAGTGGCGCCAAAAAAGGCTCGTCCCCGGTGACCTGTCCTACATGCGGTGGCATCGGCCAGGTGCGAATGCAGCAGGGCTTCTTCTCTGTTCAGCAGACCTGCCCGCGTTGCCACGGCAATGGCAAGATCATTTCCGACCCTTGCGACTCCTGCCATGGCGAAGGCCGTGTCGAAGAGTCCAAGACGCTGTCGGTCAAGGTGCCGCCAGGCGTGGATACCGGCGACCGCATTCGTCTGTCCGGCGAAGGTGAAGCGGGAACGCAAGGCGGTCCAACGGGCGACCTGTATGTCGTGATCAATGTGCGTGAGCATGCGATCTTCCAGCGTGACGGCAAGCACCTGTACTGCGAAGTGCCGATCAGCTTCACCGACGCTGCGCTGGGTGGCGAGCTGGAAGTGCCAACGCTGGACGGTCGCGTCAAGCTGAAGATCCCTGAAGGCACGCAAACCGGTAAGCAGTTCCGTCTGCGCGGCAAGGGCGTTGCCCCTGTGCGTGGTGGCGGCGCCGGCGACCTGATGTGCCGTGTCGCCGTCGAGACCCCAGTGAACCTGGGTCGTCGCCAGCGCGAGCTGCTCGAAGAATTCCGTGCCTCCCTTGAAGGCGACAGCTCTCATTCGCCCAAGGCCAGCGGCTGGTTCGAAGGCGTGAAGCGCTTCTTCGGCGATCTCTAAGGAGCAGGGCATGCGACGTATTGCTGTGATGGGCGCCGCCGGGCGTATGGGCAAGAACCTGATCGAGGCGGTGCAGGATCGTGCGCCGCTCACCGGGCTGACAGCAGCAATCGTTCGTCCCGGCAGCACGATGATCGGTGCCGACGCCGGCGAGCTCGCATCGCTGGGGCGTATCGGTGTTCAGTTGAACGTTAGTCTGGAGCAGGTTGCCGACGAGTTCGACGTGCTGATCGACTTCACATTGCCGGACGTCATGCTGAAAAACCTGGCGTTCTGCCGTCAGGCGGGCAAGGCCATGGTCATTGGTACCACCGGCTTGAGCGTCGAACAAAAGCACCTGCTGGTCGAAGCGAGCCGGGACATCCCTGTGGTCTTCGCGTCCAATTTCAGTGTAGGTGTGAACCTGTCGTTCAAGCTGCTGGATCTGGCGGCTCGAGTGATGGGTGGAGATGCGGACATCGAAATCATCGAAGCTCATCACCGCAACAAGGTCGACGCGCCGTCGGGTACGGCGGTCAGCATGGGTGAGGTCGTTGCCAATGCCCTGGGGCGTGATTTGAGCAAGGTCGCTGTCTACGGTCGTGAGGGCTACACGGGTGTTCGTGAGCGCGAGACGATCGGCTTCGCCACGGTCCGTGGCGGTGACGTCGTAGGTGATCACACTGTGCTGTTCGCCGCTGAAGGTGAGCGTCTGGAGATTACGCACAAGGCGTCGAGTCGCATGACGTTCGCCAAGGGCGCAGTGCGTGCCGCGCTGTGGCTCGATGGCAAGGCGCCGGGTCTTTACGACATGCAGGACGTACTCGATCTGCGCTGAGTCTTGTGGCGCTCCAGATGTGACAGGCAACAATGCGGGCAGGAGAGGGGCTTTCCCTGTATCCTGCCCACAGTTTCAAGCCATTACACACCCGCTACGCGATGTCCCGTCGCACTCCCCAGCCCTCACGGCAATTTTAGCGGTGGATTAAAAAGACCTCTTTCTGTAAGCTACAGCTTTAGTGTGTCCACTAAAAGCGCGCAGATAATTCTATGAAAAAAGCGGGGTGACGTGTCTATACGTCATTCCGCTTTTTTACAACCTGCGATCGCCCTTTCAGGCTTTATTACGGGAGGTCTTCTTGACTAAGCCAGCCATACTCGCCCTTGCTGATGGCAGCATTTTTCGCGGCGAAGCCATTGGTGCCGACGGTCAAACCGTTGGTGAAGTGGTGTTTAACACCGCAATGACCGGCTATCAGGAAATTCTTACCGATCCTTCCTATGCCCAGCAAATCGTCACCCTGACTTACCCGCACATCGGCAACACCGGCACCACGCCGGAAGATGCCGAATCTGACCGCGTCTGGGCCGCGGGTCTGGTGATTCGCGACCTGCCACTGGTTGCGAGCAACTGGCGTAACAAAATGCCGCTGGCCGAGTATCTGAAAGCCAATAAAACCGTTGCGATTGCGGGCATCGACACGCGCCGCCTGACGCGCATCCTTCGCGAGAAGGGCGCTCAAAATGGCTGCATCATGGCTGGCGACAACATTTCCGAAGAAGCAGCCATCGCGGCAGCACGAGGTTTCCCGGGCCTGAAAGGCATGGACCTCGCCAAGGAAGTCAGCACCAAAGAGACCTACGAGTGGCGCTCCACGGTCTGGAACCTGCAGTCCGACAGCAGCCCCGAAGTTGCCGCCGCCGTCTTGAAGTACCACGTGGTCGCCTGGGACTACGGCGTCAAGCTGAACATCCTGCGCATGCTGGTCGAGCGCGGTTGCCGTGTAACGGTCGTACCTGCGCAAACCCCTGCCAGTGAAGTGCTCGCGCTCAAGCCCGACGGCATCTTCCTGTCCAACGGTCCGGGCGATCCGGAGCCTTGCGACTACGCCATTCAGGCGATCAAGGACGTGCTGGAGACCGACATTCCGGTGTTCGGTATCTGCCTGGGCCACCAGCTGTTGGCGCTCGCTTCCGGCGCTCAGACCATCAAGATGGATCTGGGCCACCATGGCGCCAACCACCCTGTTCAGGACCTGGACACCGGCGTGGTCATGATCACCAGCCAGAACCACGGTTTTGCGGTGGACGAAGCCACTTTGCCGAGCAACGTTCGCGCGATTCACAAGTCGCTGTTCGATGGCAGCCTGCAAGGCATCGAACGCACCGACAAGGACGCGTTCAGCTTCCAGGGTCACCCTGAAGCGAGCCCGGGCCCGACCGACGTCGCGCCGCTGTTCGATCGCTTCATCACAGCCATGGACAAGCGCCGCTAAGGCTGCCTTGCGACTGTAGCGAGCAGGTGACCGCGGCGGACCGGACCAAATCCGACAGCCCGCCCGGCACCTGAGATGTTCAAGACGGCTTGCCGACTGACACAGGATTCGAGTGACAACCCATGCCAAAACGTACAGACATTAAAAGCATCCTGATTCTTGGTGCTGGCCCGATCGTGATCGGCCAGGCCTGCGAATTCGACTACTCCGGCGCCCAGGCCTGCAAGGCCCTGCGCGAAGAGGGTTACCGCGTCATTCTGGTCAACTCGAACCCGGCCACCATCATGACCGACCCGGCCATGGCGGATGCGACCTACATCGAGCCGATCAAATGGGCGACCGTCGCCAAGATCATCGAAAAAGAACGCCCTGACGCGCTGCTGCCAACCATGGGCGGCCAGACCGCTCTGAACTGCGCATTGGACCTGGAGCGCGAAGGCGTTCTGGAGAAGTTCGGCGTTGAAATGATCGGCGCCAATGCCGACACCATCGACAAGGCTGAAGACCGTTCGCGTTTCGACAAGGCCATGAAGTCCATTGGCCTGGCGTGCCCGCGTTCCGGTATCGCCCACAGCATGGAAGAGGCCAATGCGGTCCTCGAAAAGCTGGGCTTCCCGTGCATCATTCGTCCGTCCTTCACCATGGGCGGCACCGGTGGCGGCATCGCGTACAACCGTGAAGAATTCGAAGAGATCTGCGCCCGCGGTCTCGACCTGTCGCCGACCAAAGAGCTGCTGATCGACGAATCTCTGATCGGCTGGAAAGAATACGAAATGGAGGTTGTCCGCGACAAAAAGGACAATTGCATCATCGTCTGCTCCATCGAAAACTTCGACCCGATGGGCGTGCACACCGGCGACTCCATCACGGTCGCGCCGGCACAGACGCTCACCGACAAGGAATACCAGATCCTGCGCAACGCTTCGCTGGCGGTCCTGCGTGAGATCGGCGTCGAAACAGGCGGCTCGAACGTTCAGTTCGGTATCTGCCCCGACACCGGCCGCATGGTCGTGATCGAGATGAACCCGCGGGTCTCTCGCTCTTCTGCGCTGGCTTCCAAGGCTACCGGCTTTCCGATCGCGCGAGTTGCCGCCAAGCTGGCCGTCGGCTACACGCTGGACGAGTTGCAGAACGAAATCACCGGCGGCAAGACCCCGGCGTCGTTCGAGCCATCGATCGACTATGTCGTCACCAAGCTGCCACGCTTCGCCTTCGAGAAATTCCCTAAAGCCGACGCGCGCCTGACCACCCAGATGAAGTCCGTTGGCGAAGTCATGGCCATCGGCCGGACCTTCCAGGAATCCCTGCAGAAAGCCCTGCGCGGCCTTGAAGTGGGTGTCAGCGGTCTCGATCCGAAGCTGGACCTGAGCAATCCGGAAAGCATGAGCATTCTGAAGCGCGAGCTGACGGTTCCGGGTGCCGAGCGCATCTGGTACGTCGCTGACGCTTTCCGTGCCGGCATGACGGTTGAACAGATTTTCGGCATGAACATGATCGACCCTTGGTTTCTGGTGCAGATCGAAGATTTGATCAAGGACGAAGAAAAGGTCAAAACCCTCGGCCTGTCGGCGATTGACCGCGACCTGATGTATCGCCTCAAGCGCAAGGGCTTCTCCGATGCACGCCTGGCCAAGCTGCTGGGTGTGACCGAGAAAAACTTGCGCACGCACCGTCACAAGCTGGACGTGCTGCCGGTCTACAAGCGCGTTGACACTTGCGCCGCCGAGTTCGCCACTGACACCGCGTACATGTACTCCACGTATGAGGAAGAGTGCGAAGCCAACCCGACGAATCGCGACAAGATCATGATTCTGGGTGGTGGTCCGAACCGCATTGGCCAGGGCATCGAGTTCGACTATTGCTGCGTGCACGCTGCGCTGGCGCTGCGTGAAGACGGGTACGAGACCATCATGGTCAACTGCAACCCGGAAACCGTATCGACCGATTACGACACCTCCGACCGTCTGTACTTCGAGCCAGTGACCCTCGAAGACGTGCTGGAAATCGTGCGCGTAGAGAAGCCGAAAGGCGTAATTGTCCAGTACGGCGGCCAGACCCCGTTGAAGCTGGCGCGTGCACTGGAAGCCGCGGGCGTGCCGATCATTGGCACCAGCCCTGACGCCATTGATCGTGCAGAAGACCGTGAGCGCTTCCAGCAGATGGTCGAGCGCCTGAACCTGCGTCAGCCGCCAAACGCGACAGTGCGCAGCGAAGACGAAGCCATTCGGGCTGCAGCGAAGATCGGCTACCCGCTGGTGGTTCGACCATCCTACGTACTGGGCGGCCGTGCGATGGAGATCGTCTACGAAGAAGACGAACTCAAGCGCTACCTGCGTGAAGCGGTTCAAGTGTCCAACGACAGCCCGGTGCTGCTTGACCACTTCCTTAACTGCGCCATCGAAATGGACGTTGATGCGGTCTGCGACGGTACCGACGTGGTGATCGGCGCAATCATGCAGCACATCGAACAGGCCGGCGTTCACTCGGGTGACTCGGCATGCTCGCTGCCACCGTATTCGCTGCCGGCCCATATCCAGGACGAAATGCGTGAGCAGGTCAAGAAAATGGCCCTGGAGCTCGGCGTTGTCGGCCTGATGAACGTGCAACTGGCATTGCAGGGTGAAGACATTTACGTCATCGAAGTGAACCCGCGCGCATCGCGTACGGTGCCGTTCGTTTCGAAGTGCATTGGTGTCTCGCTGGCGATGATCGCGGCTCGCGTAATGGCCGGGAAGACTCTCAAAGAACTCGGCTTCACCAAAGAAATCATTCCGAACTTCTACAGCGTGAAAGAGGCGGTGTTCCCATTCGCCAAGTTCCCGGGCGTTGACCCGATCCTCGGCCCAGAGATGAAGTCAACCGGCGAAGTCATGGGTGTCGGCGACACCTTCGGCGAAGCCTTCGCCAAAGCCCAGATGGGCGCCAGTGAAGTGCTGCCGACTGGCGGCACGGCATTTATCAGCGTGCGTGACGACGACAAGCCGCTGGTGGCAGGTGTCGCACGCAGCTTGATCGAGCTGGGTTTCGACATCGTTGCAACCGCCGGCACAGCACGCCTGATCGAAGAGGCGGGGCTCAAAGTTCGCCGCGTCAACAAGGTGACCGAAGGGCGTCCACACGTGGTCGACATGATCAAGAATGACGAAGTCACGCTGATCATCAACACGACCGAAGGGCGTCAGTCGATCGCGGATTCCTACTCCATTCGCCGCAATGCCCTGCAGCACAAGATCTACTGCACCACGACCATCGCTGCGGGCGAGGCTATCTGTGAAGCGCTGAAGTTCGGTCCTGAAAAAACCGTGCGCCGCTTGCAGGATCTACACGCAGGACTGAAAGCATGATCAAGTACCCAATGACCGTTCAGGGCGCTCGCGCCCTGGAAGAAGAACACGCGCACCTGACCAAGGTGGTTCGTCCCAAGCTCAGCCAGGACATCGGGACTGCGCGTGAGCTTGGCGATCTCAAGGAAAACGCCGAATATCATGCCGCTCGCGAGCAGCAGGGCATGATCGAAGCGCGCATCCGCGACATCGAAGGCCGGATCCAGAATCAGGTGATCATCGACGTCACTACCATTCCCCACACTGGCAAGGTGATCTTCGGCACGACTGTCGAGATCGCCAACGTGGAGACGGACGAGCGCGTCACCTACCACATCGTGGGTGAAGACGAAGCCGACTTCAAACTGGGCAAAATTTCTGTGGGTTCGCCGCTTGCTCGCGCTTTAATTGGCAAGGAAGAGGGCGATGTCGTCTCTGTGAAAACACCGAGCGGCGTGATCGAGTACGAAATCGTGGAAGTGCGTCACGTTTGATAATCGACACCCGCATTGCGCGGGGGTTGATTCAGGCAACTGGTTCGAAGGTCATTGTCTGATCCTTCGAACCGGCGGTCGCATGTCCGGTCTGATCGGGTCGGCGCTCATCTTTACAGGTGGGCACCGAATCTGAGGGTCAGCGCTTGTTAGCCGCTGACCCGGCAGGATCAGTTGAAGCGGTGGACGTTGGACAGCTGCTTGTTTACCTTCGGGTTCTTGCGATAAATCAGCGCCATTTTGCCGATGACCTGCACCAGATCGGCCTTGCCGACTTTGCACAGTTCAGCGATGGCTGCCAGGCGGCTTTCGCGGTCGAGGATGTTGAGTTTGATCTTGATCAACTCGTGATCGCCCAGCGCGCGCTCCAGTTCGGCCAACACACCTTCAGTCAGACCATTGTCCGCCACGATCAACACCGGTTTCAGATGGTGGCCAATGGATTTGTATTGTTTCTTCTGCTCTTGAGTGAGCGGCATAATCTGACCTCTGCGTCTGATCTTGTAAAAAGCGGCGGCCAGTTTACCCGAGCTAGTCCGGGACCGCCCGGTTAATCGCGACTCGTCCTAATTTTTTGAGGTGCTCCGTGGCACGTTCCAAAACCAGCCATAACTGGCTTAAAGAACACTTCGACGACAAGTACGTCAAAATGGCGCAGCGGGATGGTTACCGTTCCCGCGCCAGTTACAAGCTTCTCGAGATCCAGGAGAAGGACAAGATCATCCGTCCCGGCATGACGGTCATCGACTTGGGTGCAGCGCCAGGGGGTTGGTCGCAGGTGACCAGTCGTCTGATTGGTGGTCAGGGCCGTTTGATTGCATCGGACATCCTGGAAATGGACAGCATCCCCGACGTGACCTTCATTCAGGGGGATTTCACCCAGGATGAAGTGCTTGCGCAGATCCTCGAGGCTGTCGGCAATACGCAGGTAGACCTTGTGATTTCCGACATGGCCCCCAATATGAGTGGATTGAGCGCTGTGGACATGCCTCGCGCAATGTTCCTGTGCGAATTGGCGCTGGATCTGGCGGGCCGAGTGCTTCGCCCCGGCGGCGATTTCCTGATCAAGGTCTTCCAGGGTGAAGGCTTTGACGTGTACCACAAGGACATCCGCAAGCTGTTCGACAAGGTGCAGATGCGCAAGCCGCTGTCATCGCGGGATCGTTCCAGAGAGCAATACCTGTTGGGTCGCGGATTTCGCGGCATTGAAGGATCGGCAAGCGATGAGCGCCTTTGATCAAGCGATAGCTTTTTTCAAATGGCTTTATCAAGGGAGCGTAACCAACATTGTGTAGTCAAAGTTTCACAAAGGGTTACAGACGCCGCCTGCCACGCCTGTAGGATCTGTAGTAAGTTAGGCCGGTGAATATCATGCGAGGCACGCTCCAGCGTGGAGCTTGCTTCAGAGGGTAGCTAATTGAACGATATGGCAAAGAATTTGATCCTGTGGTTGATCATCGCGGCGGTTCTCGTGACCGTGATGAACAACTTCTCCAGTCCTAACGAGCCGCAGACCCTCAACTATTCCGAATTCATCCAGCAGGTGAAAGACGGCAAGGTCGAGAAAGTTGCCGTTGACGGATACGTCATCACCGGTAAGCGCAGCGATGGCGACTCCTTCAAGACCATCAGGCCTGCCATTCAGGACAACGGTCTGATCGGTGATCTGGTTGACAACAACGTTGTGATCGAGGGCAAGCAGCCGGAGCAGCAGAGCATCTGGACCCAGCTCCTCGTCGCCAGCTTCCCTATCCTCGTGATTATTGCTGTCTTCATGTTCTTCATGCGCCAGATGCAAGGTGGTGCGGGGGGCAAAGGCGGACCGATGAGCTTTGGTAAAAGCAAGGCGCGCCTGCTGTCCGAGGATCAGGTCAAAACCACATTGGCTGACGTGGCCGGTTGTGATGAAGCCAAAGAGGAAGTCGGCGAGCTCGTCGAGTTTCTACGCGACCCGGGCAAGTTCCAGCGCCTGGGCGGTCGCATCCCTCGCGGCGTCCTGATGGTAGGCCCTCCGGGTACAGGTAAAACCCTGATAGCGAAGGCTATCGCGGGTGAAGCCAAGGTTCCGTTTTTCACGATTTCCGGTTCCGACTTCGTCGAAATGTTCGTCGGCGTGGGCGCAAGCCGTGTTCGTGACATGTTTGAACAGGCCAAGAAACACGCGCCTTGCATCATCTTCATCGACGAAATCGATGCTGTAGGTCGCCACCGTGGCGGCGGCATGGGCGGCGGTCATGATGAGCGTGAGCAGACGCTCAACCAGTTGCTGGTTGAGATGGACGGCTTTGAAATGAACGACGGCATCATCGTGATTGCCGCCACCAACCGTCCAGACGTCCTCGACCCTGCGCTGCTGCGTCCGGGCCGTTTCGACCGTCAGGTCGTCGTGGGCTTGCCCGATATCCGGGGTCGTGAGCAGATTCTTAAAGTACACATGCGCAAAGTGCCAATGGGTGACGACGTTCAGCCAGGCGTGATTGCTCGTGGTACCCCGGGTTTCTCCGGTGCTGATTTGGCTAACCTGGTCAACGAGGCGTCACTGTTCGCCGCCCGTACCGGCAAGCGTATTGTCGAAATGAAAGAATTCGAATTGGCGAAAGACAAGATCATGATGGGCGCTGAGCGCAAATCGATGGTCATGTCCGACAAAGAGAAGCGCAATACGGCTTATCACGAGGCAGGTCATGCAATCGTTGGCCGCGTCGTGCCAGAGCATGATCCGGTCTACAAAGTGTCGATTATCCCGCGCGGTCGGGCATTGGGTGTCACGATGTTCCTCCCCGAGGAAGATCGCTACAGCCTGTCCAAGCGTGCATTGATCAGCCAGATTTGCTCGCTGTACGGCGGTCGCATCGCTGAAGAAATGACGCTGGGCTTCGATGGTGTGACCACCGGTGCCTCTAACGACATCATGCGTGCAAGCCAGATCGCTCGGAATATGGTCACCAAGTGGGGCTTGTCCGAGAAGCTCGGTCCGTTGATGTATTCGGACGAGGAAGAAGGCGGTTACCTGGGTCGCGGCGGTGGCGGTCAGAATGCCAGCCTCTCCGGTGACACTGCCCGTCTGATTGACTCCGAAGTGCGCAGCATCATTGATCAGTGCTACGGCACAGCGAAACAGATCCTCACCGAACACCGTGACAAGCTGGAGGCGATGGCTGATGCGCTCATGAAATACGAGACCATCGATGCCGAGCAGATTGATGACATCATGGCAGGCCGCACACCACGCGAGCCTCGTGATTGGGAAGGTGGCTCCGGAGATTCCGGGACCCCGATCGCACCTGTAGGTCCGCGTCCGGAATCGCCAATTGGCGGCCCTGCTGCAGAACACTAAGGTCTGACATGACTCCTGCGCTTCACCCGACCCGGTTGCCTTGCGGCAACCGGGTTCTTGATTTATCCCGCACGCACGTGATGGGAATCCTTAATATCACTCCTGATTCGTTCTCGGACGGCGGTCGTTTCGCGCAGCGAGATCTGGCGCTGCGTCATGCCGAAGCGATGATGCTGGCGGGTGCGACCCTGATCGACGTAGGGGGCGAGTCGACGCGTCCTGGTGCGCGATCTGTTTCTCCCGTTGAAGAGCTGGAGCGCGTAGCGCCTGTTGTTGAGGCGATCAGCGCCGAGCTGGATGTGATCATTTCAGTGGACACCTCGACGCCGGCCGTCATTCGTGAGACTGCACGCCTGGGGGCAGGACTCATCAACGATGTTCGCTCGCTTCGCCGTGACGGAGCGCTGGATGCCGCTGTGGCGACAGGTTTACCTGTCTGCCTCATGCACATGCGCGGCGAGCCGACAGACATGCAGAATGACCCTCAATACACTGACCTGGTCGACGAGGTCGGTGCATTCTTGCGTGAGCGCATGGAGCAGTGCGTTGCCGCAGGCATCCCTGCCGAGAGGATTATCCTTGATCCAGGGTTCGGCTTCGCGAAGACCCTTGAGCATAATCTGAGCCTCTTCAAGCATATGGAGGCGCTCCATGCATTGGGCCGTCCTCTGTTGGTCGGTGTCTCCCGCAAGAGCATGATCGGCAAGGTTCTCGACAAGCCCGTTGATCAGCGTCTGCATGGTGCGCTGGCGCTTGCCGCCATGGCGATGGTCAAAGGCGCAAAAATTCTACGTGTGCACGACGTCCCCGAGACGGTAGACGTGGTGCGTATGATTGCTGCTGTTCAGTCAGCAAAATAAGAAATCTGGAGCACCCATGAGCACTAAAAAATATTTCGGCACCGACGGTATCCGCGGTCGTGTAGGCCAATTCCCGATCACCCCTGACTTCATGCTCAAGCTCGGCTGGGCGGCAGGGATGGCATTCCGAAAAATGGGCGCATGTCGGATTCTGGTCGGCAAGGACACACGTATTTCGGGCTACATGTTCGAGTCCGCGCTCGAGGCGGGTTTGTCCGCTGCGGGCGCGGACGTGATGCTGCTGGGTCCGATGCCGACGCCTGCGATTGCTTATCTGACGCGTACGTTTCATGCCGAAGCGGGCATCGTGATCAGTGCGTCGCATAACCCGCATTACGACAACGGCATCAAGTTCTTCTCCGGGCAGGGCACCAAGCTGCCTGATGAAATCGAACTCATGATCGAGGAACTGCTCGACTCGCCGATGACCGTCGAGGAGTCCGAGAAACTCGGCAAGGTGTCGCGTATCAACGACGCCGCGGGCCGTTACATCGAATTCTGTAAGAGCAGCGTTCCGACCAGTACTGATTTTGCCGGGCTGAAGCTCGTTGTCGATTGCGCCCATGGTGCGACGTACAAGGTAGCGCCAAATGTGTTCCGTGAGCTTGGCGCCGAGGTCACTGTGCTGTCGGCGGCGCCCAATGGGCTCAACATCAATGACAACTGCGGCTCCACCCACATGGGAGCGCTGCAGTCCGCCGTTGTCGAGCAAGGCGCTGACCTGGGCATCGGTTTCGACGGTGACGGCGACCGTGTGCTGATGGTCGACCATACCGGGGCGATCGTCGATGGTGATGAACTGCTTTACATCATTGCGCGGGACCTTCAAGAACGCGGCCAGTTGCAGGGAGGTGTCGTTGGCACCCTGATGAGCAACCTAGGGCTGGAGCTGGCACTTGCGGATCTCAACATCCCGTTCGTGCGCGCCAACGTCGGCGACCGTTATGTCATCGCCGAGCTGCTGGAGCGCGATTGGCAAGTGGGTGGCGAGAACTCGGGCCATGTCGTGTGCTTCCGGCATACCACGACGGGGGATGCGATCATCGCTGCATTGCAGGTACTGCTGTCGATGAGACGTACCGGGCAGAGCCTCGCGCAATCGCGCGAAGGCCTGAAGAAATGCCCTCAGGTATTGATCAATGTGCGCTTTGAGGGTGGAGGCGTTGATCCGGTCAAGCATCCCGCCGTCATTGAAGCGTGTGACCGCGTGACCGCCGCCATGGGCGGGCGTGGACGTGTGCTTCTGCGCAAGTCCGGTACCGAGCCGCTGGTTCGGGTAATGGTTGAGGGCGAGGACGAAATCCTGGTCCGCGGGTATGCCGATGAACTGGCAAAACTGGTTGCTGAGGTTTGCGCCTGATTTCGGCTTGCCAGTGTTGAAACTGTTGGGTAACATCTGCGCCCACTTTGACCGACGAGGTATAGCATGCGTCGCCCTATGGTAGCTGGTAACTGGAAGATGCACGGTACCCGCGCCAGCGTCGCTGAGCTGATCGAGGGTCTTGCAAATCTCGCCCTTCCGGGTGGCGTAGATGTGGCGGTCTTCCCGCCGAGCCTGCACGTGAGTCTTGTGGTTGATTGCCTGGAAGGGCAGTCGATCACTGTCGGCGCGCAGAATTGCGCCCATCAGGCAGGGCAGGGCGCGTTGACCGGAGAAGTTTCGTCGACTCAGTTGGCGGACGCAGGCTGCAAGTATGTGCTTGTCGGGCACTCGGAGCGTCGCCAGATAATGGGCGAAAGCAATGAAGTCCTTAATCGTAAGTTCGAGGCTGCACAGGCAGCGGGTCTGACGCCGATACTGTGCATCGGTGAGACGCTCGAAGAGCGAGAAGCCGGCAAGACGCTTGAAGTTGTCGGGCAGCAGCTTGGAAGCATCATCGAAGAACTTGGCATCGGCGCTTTCGTTAATGCGGTAATCGCATATGAGCCAGTCTGGGCCATTGGTACCGGATTGACTGCCTCGCCGGAACAGGCCCAGGAAGTACACGCAGCGATTCGTGCGCAGTTGAATAAAGAGAGTTCTGAAGTCGCACAAGGTGTGCGTCTTCTATATGGCGGCAGCGTGAAGGCGGCCAATGCGGTCGAACTGTTCGGCATGCCGGATATCGATGGAGGCCTCATTGGTGGTGCCTCCCTGAATGCAGATGAGTTCGGTGCGATCATTCGCGCCGCGGGAAACTGAAAAAATGCTGGAAACAGTCGTAGTCGTTCTTCATCTGCTGGGTGCTCTGGGCGTTGTTGCTCTGGTTTTGCTGCAGCAGGGTAAAGGTGCCGACGCAGGCGCGTCATTTGGAGCAGGTGCATCAAATACTGTGTTCGGTGGACAAGGTTCCTCTACCTTTCTCAGTAAACTTACTGCTATACTTGCCGCCTGTTTCTTCATGACTAGCTTAGGGTTAGGTTACTTTGCTAAAGAGAAAGCTCACCAGCTGACTCAAGTAGGTTTGCCAAACCCAGCGGTACTGGAAGTGAAGCAAAAGCCGGCGGCAGATGATGTTCCGGTTCTGGAAGGGCAACAGAAACCAGCTGCAGTACCTGCTGATGTTCCTGTTACTCCAGAGCAGAAGTAATACCGGATTCGCAGCTGTTTTTGGGGCTGCAAAAGAGTTGTAATGCCGAGGTGGTGGAATTGGTAGACACGCAACCTTGAGGTGGTTGTGCCCATAGGGTGTAGGGGTTCGAGTCCCCTTCTCGGTACCAATTAACAAGAAAGCCCGCAGTAGCGGGCTTTCTTGTAGGTGGATGTGTCGGATTGACCCAAATTTGGATCGGTCGTATACTTCCGCCCCAGCTTTGTCGCGGGGTGGAGCAGTCTGGTAGCTCGTCGGGCTCATAACCCGAAGGTCGTTGGTTCAAATCCAGCCCCCGCAACCAGTTTTAGCGGAGCCCCTTTTCAGGGGCTTTTTGTTAGCTGGACACTTTATGACGCCGCTTTTCGCAGGCGTTTTTCATGATTGGGCTTTTGCCCATTTTTTATTTGCAGCATGCACGAGGGGGTTCAGGTGTCGAGCAAGCTAGAAGAGTTGCAGGCCTTGTTGGCCCCGGTGGTCGTGGCCCTAGGCTATGAATGCTGGGGTATCGAGTATTCGTCTCAAGGGCGTCACTCGATGTTGCGCGTCTATATCGATAAAGAAGGCGGCGTGTTGGTGGACGATTGCGCGATCGTCAGCCGTCAGATCAGCGGTATTTTGGATGTAGAAGATCCAATCAGCTCCGAATACACGCTCGAAGTTTCCTCTCCAGGCATGGAACGCCCACTGTTTACCATTGAGCAGTTTGCGGAGTTTGCCGGGGCACAAGTGAAGATAAAGCTGCGTTCGCCGTTTGAAGGTCGACGCAACTTTCAAGGCCTTCTCCGCGGGGTGGAGGAGCAGGACGTCGTGGTTCAGGTTGAAGATCACGAGTTTCTGTTGCCGATCGATCTGATCGACAAAGCCAACATTATTCCCACGTTTGACTAAGACGTGCCAGATACAGCGGATCCCGCGGATCCAATGGCTTGCGAAAGGCGAGGCGTACGATGAGCAAAGAAGTACTGCTGGTTGTTGAATCGGTATCCAATGAAAAAGGCGTACCGGCCGATGTGATTTTTGAAGCGCTTGAGATAGCTCTGGCTACGGCCACCAAGAAGCGTTTTGAAGACGAAGTAGACCTGCGTGTCGAGATCAATCGTCAAACAGGTGCCTATGAGACTTTCCGTCGTTGGACCGTTGTCGAAGAAGACGATCTCGACGACCCGGCGATCGAAACGTGGCCGAGCAAAGTTGCCCTGACGCACCCGGGTGCCAACGTTGGCGACGTAGTAGAAGAAAAGATCGATTCCATCGAGTTCGGCCGCATCGCTGCGCAGACTGCCAAGCAAGTCATTGTGCAGAAGGTTCGCGAGGCCGAGCGAGCTCAAGTCGTGGACGCCTACCGTGAGCGTCTGGGCGAAATCATTTCCGGCACTGTTAAAAAAGTTACACGTGACAATGTCATCGTCGACCTTGGCAACAATGCCGAAGCTCTGCTGGCGCGTGAAGACATCATTTCGCGGGAGACTTTCCGCGTGGGTGTCCGCGTTCGTGCATTGCTCAAAGAGATCCGCACCGAAAACCGCGGCCCTCAGCTGATCCTGTCGCGTACCGCGCCGGAAATGCTGATCGAGCTGTTCCGGATTGAAGTTCCGGAAATCGCCGAAGGACTCATCGAGGTGATGGCTGCCTCTCGTGATCCTGGTTCGCGTGCAAAGATCGCAGTTCGCTCCAAGGACAAACGCATTGACCCGCAAGGCGCGTGCATCGGCATGCGTGGTTCGCGCGTGCAGGCTGTTTCCGGCGAGTTGGGCGGCGAGCGTGTGGATATCGTGCTTTGGGACGATAACCCGGCGCAGTTCGTCATCAACGCCATGTCGCCTGCCGAGGTGGCAGCGATCATCGTTGACGAAGATGCCCACGCCATGGACATCGCTGTAGGCGCAGACAACCTCGCCCAGGCGATTGGCCGCGGTGGCCAGAACGTGCGGTTGGCCAGTCAGTTGACTGGCTGGACCCTTAACGTGATGACCGAATCGGACATCCAGGCCAAGCAGCAAGCGGAAACCGGTGACATCCTGCGCAACTTTATCGACGAGCTGGAAGTCGATGAGGATCTCGCTCAGGTTCTGGTAGACGAAGGCTTCACCAGCCTGGAAGAGATTGCCTACGTACCGTTGGAAGAAATGCTCAACATCGACGGCTTTGACGAAGATACCGTCAACGAGCTTCGCGCTCGTGCCAAGGATCGTTTGTTGACTAAAGCCATCGCTACTGAGGAAAAGCTGGCAGACGCCCATCCGGCCGAAGACCTGCTCTCGCTTGAGGGTATGGACAAGGATTTGGCGATGGAACTGGCGGTGCGCGGCGTAATTACCCGCGAAGACCTGGCCGAGCAGTCTATTGACGATCTGCTCGACATCGACGGCATTGACGATGATCGTGCCGGCAAGTTGATCATGGCCGCCCGAGCCCATTGGTTCGAGTAAGTAGATGCGGCCTGAGGAGAGAAGTGCATGACGCAAGTCACGGTGAAAGAACTGGCCAAGACGGTCGACACACCGGTAGAGCGCCTGTTACAGCAGATGCGTGAGGCAGGTTTGCCGCACGACGCCGCCGAGCAAGTTGTGACCGATATCGAAAAACAAGCCCTGTTGACCCACCTGAAAAGCGGTCACAAGGCCAAGGTGGAAGAGCCGCGCAAGATTACCTTGCAGCGCAAGACCACCAGTACCCTGCGCGTTGCTGGCAGCAAAAGCATCAGCGTTGAAGTCCGCAAAAAGAAAGTTTTTGTTCAGCGCAGCCCGGAAGAAATCGAAGCCGAACGCAAGCGCGAGCTGGACGAACGTCGTGCGGTAGAAAATGCCGCTCGTCAAAAGGCTGAAGAAGAATCCCGTCAGCGTGCTGAAGAAGAAGCGCGCCGTCAGCCTTCGTCGGGTGCACCAGTTGCCGAGCCTGTTGCAGCGCCGGCACCGGCACCGCAAGCTGCCGAGCCAGCCCGGGAAACTCCGGCTGCGGCACCTGCGCCTGTCGTCGATCGCAAGAAAGACGAACAGCGTCGGCCTGACAAACCACGCAACGACGACAACAATCGTCGCAGCGGCGGCGGTGGTGACGGCGATCGCAAGAACGCTCCGCATCGTGCATCGGTCAAAGAAAAGGCGCCAACGCCACGCGTTGCTCCTCGTACTACCGACGAAGAAAGCGATGGCTTCCGTCGCGGCGGTCGCGGCAAGGCCAAGCTGAAGAAGCGCAACGCGCACGGTTTCCAGAGCCCTACCGGCCCTGTCGTTCGTGAAGTGAAGATCGGCGAGACCATCAGCGTGGGCGATCTCGCTCAGCAGATGTCGGTCAAAGCTGCCGAGATCATCAAGTTCATGTTCAAGCTGGGTACTCCGGCCACCATCAACCAGGTTCTGGATCAGGAAACTGCCCAGCTGGTCGCTGAAGAACTGGGCCACAAAGTGACTCTGGTCAGCGATACCGCGCTGGAAGACTCCCTGGCCGAGTCCCTGAAGTTCGAAGGTGAGACGTTCTCCCGTGCGCCGGTTGTAACGGTCATGGGTCACGTTGACCACGGTAAGACCTCGTTGCTCGATTACATCCGTCGCGCCAAGGTTGCTGCTGGCGAAGCCGGTGGTATCACCCAGCACATCGGTGCGTACCACGTAGAAACCGAACGTGGCATGGTGACGTTCCTCGATACCCCGGGTCACGCTGCGTTTACCGCAATGCGAGCTCGTGGTGCCAAGGCGACCGACATCGTGATTCTGGTTGTCGCTGCCGACGACGGCGTAATGCCGCAGACCATCGAAGCCGTGCAACATGCCAAGGCTGCCGGTGTTCCGCTGGTAGTTGCCGTGAACAAGATCGACAAGCCGGGCGCTGATCTGGACCGTATCCGCAGTGAACTGTCCGTTCACGGCGTAACGTCCGAAGAGTGGGGCGGTGAGACTCCTTTCGTCTCTGTCTCTGCGAAGATGGGTACTGGCGTTGACGAGCTTCTTGAAGCCGTTCTGCTGCAGGCCGAAGTTCTGGAATTGATGGCAACGCCGTCGGCTCCTGGGCGTGGTGTTGTAGTTGAATCGCGTCTCGACAAGGGCCGTGGCCCGGTTGCAACTGTTCTGGTTCAGGACGGTACGCTGCGTCAAGGCGACATGGTTCTGGTCGGCTCCAACTACGGTCGCGTTCGGGCAATGCTCGACGAGAACGGCAAGCCAATCAAAGAAGCCGGTCCGTCGATCCCTGTCGAAATTCTCGGCCTGGACGGTACGCCGGATGCTGGCGACGAGATGAGCGTTGTTGCCGACGAGAAGAAAGCCCGTGAAGTGGCTCTGTTCCGTCAAGGCAAGTTCCGCGAAGTCAAGCTGGCCCGTGCTCACGCCGGCAAGCTGGAAAACATCTTCGAGAACATGGGTCAGGAAGAGAAGAAGACGCTCAACATCGTCCTCAAATCCGATGTCCGTGGTTCTCTGGAAGCGTTGCAGGGCGCATTGAATGGCCTGGGTAACGACGAAGTGCAAGTGCGCGTAGTGGGCGGCGGTGTCGGTGGTATCACCGAAAGCGACGCCAACCTGGCGCTGGCCTCCAACGCTGTACTGTTCGGCTTCAACGTGCGTGCCGATGCTGGCGCGCGCAAGATCGTCGAGCAGGAAGGTCTGGATATGCGTTACTACAACGTCATCTACGACATCATCGAAGACGTCAAGAAGGCCCTCACCGGCATGCTTGGCAGCGACGTTCGGGAGAACATCCTGGGTATCGCTGAAGTCCGCGACGTGTTCCGCTCGCCGAAATTCGGCGCGATCGCAGGTTGCATGGTCATCGAAGGCGTCGTCTTCCGTAACCGTCCAATCCGTGTACTGCGTGAAGACATCGTTATCTTCGAAGGCGAGCTGGAATCCCTGCGTCGCTTCAAGGATGACGCTTCCGAAGTACGTGCCGGCATGGAATGCGGTATCGGCGTCAAGAGCTACAACGACGTCAAGGTCGGTGACAAGATCGAAGTCTTCGAGAAGGTCCAAGTGGCTCGCAGCCTCTAAATCGCGAGCTTCAGGAGTCATGGCTTGCGCCGCATGAAAATGCCAGGCGCCGGTTATGGACTCTAAACGCAACGCCCGGTCCGGCTCTCGCCAGGCCGGGCGTTTGCCGCTTTCAGACCACATGGCTTTTGCCATGGGTCAGCAGTGACAGGTAACAAGACATGGCAAAAGAATACAGCCGTACCCAACGTATCGGCGATCAGATGCAGCGTGAGCTGGCACAGCTGATCCGTCGTGAAATCAAAGACCCCCGCGTGGGGCTGGTCACCATCACCGCCGTCGACGTCAGCCGTGATGTCGGCCACGCAAAAATCTTCATGACCGTGATGGGGCAGGACAGCGCCGAAGAAATCGCGCAGTCGATCAAGGTGCTCAATGCTGCTGCAGGGTTCCTGCGTATGCAGCTGGCCCGTGAGATGAAGCTGCGCAGCGTTCCGCAACTGCATTTCCATTACGACGAAAGCGTTGCCC
Source organism: Pseudomonas petrae (assembly GCF_021728295.1). Lineage (GTDB taxonomy): Bacteria > Pseudomonadota > Gammaproteobacteria > Pseudomonadales > Pseudomonadaceae > Aquipseudomonas > Aquipseudomonas petrae. The sequence goes on along the minus strand of NZ_JAKJXE010000007.1, from coordinate 88,623 downwards.
GCGGCGCGCATTTGTCGGCATTGATCGAGCGTGCAGTGGCTGAAGATGGTCAGCACCAAACCGCACCCAAGCAAGACGGTCCGGAGGAATAAGGCGTGGCTCAGGTCAAGCGTATTCGCCGTAACGTCAGCGGGATCATCCTGCTCGACAAGCCGCTGGGCTTCACGTCCAACGCCGCGCTGCAAAAAGTGCGCTGGTTGCTCAACGCAGAAAAAGCCGGCCATACGGGCAGTCTCGATCCGCTGGCAACTGGCGTTCTGCCGCTGTGCTTCGGTGAGGCAACAAAGTTTTCCCAGTACCTGCTCGATTCCGACAAGGGTTATGAAACCCTGATGCAGCTCGGCAAGACCACCACCACGGCCGACGCCGAGGGTGAGGTTCTGCAGACGCGGCCTGTGACCGTTGGTCGCTCGGATATCGAAGCGGTGCTTCCGGCATTTCGCGGGAATATCAGTCAGATACCGCCGATGTACTCCGCCCTCAAGCGGGACGGTCAGCCGTTATACAAGCTGGCCCGGGCTGGGGAAGTGGTGGAGCGCGAACCACGTTCTGTTACTATTGCGCGCCTGGAATTATTGGCGTGTGAAGGTGAGACCGCTCGTTTGGCTGTCGACTGCACCAAAGGCACCTATATTCGTACCCTCGTGGAAGATATCGGTGAAAAGCTGGGCTGCGGTGCTTACGTCGCTCAGTTGCGTCGCACCCAGGCCGGTCCTTTCACGCTGGCCCAGACGGTAACGCTGGAAGAGCTGGAAGCGGTGCATGCCGAAGGCGGAAACGAAGCGGTTGATCGCTTCCTGATGCCATCGGACAGCGGGTTGCTGGATTGGCCGCTGCTGCAGTTCTCCGAGCACAGTTCGTTTTACTGGCTGCACGGTCAGCCAGTAAGAGCCCCCGACGCGCCGAAGTTTGGCATGGTGCGGGTGCAGGATCATGAAGGACGCTTCATCGGGATCGGTGAAGTGAGTGAAGACGGGCGCATTGCGCCACGTCGACTAATTCGGTCAGAGTGACCGGACCCGTCGCGGCAGGGTTTCCTGGCACGGCGGTACGAGGGTGGCTGTTAACAGGCATGGTCACTCCTCACATTTAAATACGAGAGTCAGCTCTCGGCCTGTTGAAACCGTCTCCCTGGAGCGGTTTCTTGATAAAAGGAATGCCCACATGGCACTCAGCGTTGAAGATAAAGCTCAGATCGTAACCGACTACCAGCAAGCTGTTGGTGATACTGGTTCGCCAGAAGTGCAAGTTGCACTGCTGACCGCCAACATCAACAAACTGCAAGGCCACTTCAAGGCCAACGGTAAGGATCACCACTCCCGTCGTGGTCTGATCCGTATGGTAAACCAGCGTCGCAAGCTGCTGGATTACCTGAAAGGTAAGGACGTTAGCCGTTACAGCGCCCTGATCGGTCGTCTGGGTCTGCGTCGCTAATAACGACTCGGATAGAGGTTGGTTGGTCGTCATGTTCCGCTGGTTTTACCAGTGGGCTGGCGGGCTCCCAGCCTCTAGTTGTATCTGGACTGCCGAAGGGTCCGATTCCCCTCGCTGCCCAAGAATTCGCAAGAAACCAGTTCCCCAAGAGCCACAAAGAAGGTAGGAAACCGTGAACCCGGTAATCAAGAAATTTCAATTCGGTCAATCGACCGTAACCCTCGAGACTGGCCGTATTGCCCGTCAAGCTTCTGGTGCTGTATTGGTCACCGTTGACGACGACGTCACCGTTCTCGTGACTGTGGTCGGCGCCAAGCATGCAGACGCAAGCAAAGGCTTTTTCCCTCTTTCCGTTCACTACCAGGAAAAGACCTACGCCGCTGGCAAGATCCCTGGTGGTTTCTTCAAGCGTGAAGGCCGTCCTTCCGAAAAAGAAACACTGACTTCGCGTTTGATCGACCGTCCGATCCGCCCACTGTTTCCAGAAGGCTTCATGAACGAGGTGCAGGTTGTCTGCACCGTCGTCTCCACCAGCAAGAAAACCGATCCGGACGTCGCTGCGATGATCGGTACTTCGGCTGCCCTGGCAATCTCCGGCATTCCGTTCGACGGCCCGATCGGTGCCGCGCGCGTTGCTTTCCACGAGAGCACCGGCTACCTGCTGAACCCGACTTACGAGCAACTGAAAGCATCGAGCCTGGACATGGTCGTTGCCGGTACCGAAGAAGCGGTGCTGATGGTTGAGTCGGAAGCCAAAGAACTGACCGAAGACCAGATGCTGGGCGCCGTGCTGTTTGCCCACGACGAATTCCAGTCGGTCATCAAGGCCGTCAAAGAGCTGGCCGCCGAAGCTGCCAAGCCAACCTGGAACTGGGCGCCGAAAGCTGAAGCCACTGAATTGCTGGGCGCTATCCGCTCCGAGTTCGGCACAGCGATCTCCGAGGCCTACACCATCACCGTCAAGGCCGATCGTTACGCTCGTCTGGGTGAGCTGAAGGATCAGGTCGTTGCCAAGCTGGCTGTTGAAGACGGCAGCCCGTCCGCCAGCGAAGTCAAAGCAGCGTTCGGCGAAATCGAATACCGCACCGTTCGCGAAAACATCGTCAACGGCAAGCCGCGTATCGACGGTCGCGACACCAAGACTGTTCGTCCGCTGAACATCGAAGTCGGCGTTCTGCCGAAGACTCACGGTTCGGCGCTGTTCACCCGTGGCGAAACTCAGGCGCTGGTCGTGGCCACCCTGGGTACCGCGCGTGACGCTCAGTTGCTCGACACCCTCGAAGGCGAGAAAAAAGACCCGTTCATGCTGCACTACAACTTCCCTCCGTTCTCGGTGGGCGAGTGTGGTCGCATGGGTGGCGCAGGTCGTCGTGAAATCGGTCACGGCCGTCTGGCCCGCCGTTCGGTTCAGGCCATGCTGCCTGCTGCCGACGTGTTCCCGTACACCATCCGTGTCGTATCGGAAATCACCGAGTCCAACGGTTCCAGCTCCATGGCTTCGGTCTGTGGCGCTTCGCTGGCCCTGATGGACGCTGGTGTTCCAATGAAGGCGCCGGTTGCCGGTATCGCCATGGGTCTGGTTAAAGAAGGCGAGAAGTTCGCCATCCTGACCGACATCCTGGGTGACGAAGACCACCTGGGCGACATGGACTTCAAAGTGGCCGGTACCGCCAAGGGTGTGACCGCGCTGCAGATGGACATCAAGATCAAGGGCATCACCGAAGAGATCATGGAGATCGCTTTGGGTCAGGCACTGGAAGCACGTCTGAACATCCTGGGTCAGATGAACACCATCATCGGTCAGTCGCGCACCGAGCTGTCGGAAAACGCGCCGACCATGATCGCGATGAAGATCGACACCGACAAGATCCGCGACGTGATCGGCAAAGGCGGCGCGACCATCCGTGCCATCTGCGAAGAGACCAAAGCGTCGATCGATATCGAAGACGACGGCTCGATCAAGATCTTTGGCGAAACCAAGGAAGCTGCTGAAGCTGCACGTCAGCGCGTTCTGGGTATCACCGCTGAAGCCGAGATCGGCAAGATCTACATCGGTAAGGTTGAGCGCATCGTCGACTTCGGCGCGTTCGTCAACATCCTGCCGGGCAAAGACGGTCTGGTGCACATCTCCATGTTGAGCGACGCTCGCGTAGAGAAAGTCACTGACATCTTGAAAGAAGGTCAGGAAGTCGAAGTACTGGTGCTGGACGTGGACAACCGCGGTCGCATCAAGCTGTCGATCAAAGACGTTGCAGCTGCCAAGGCGTCGGGGGTTTAACCCGCTCTCCCCGCTGCTGATAAAGAGAGCCCTTCGGGGCTCTTTTTTTTGAGCGCAATTAAGGGCTTAGCGACGAGATCAGTGGCTTCGCGCCTCGTCAGAACATGCATCTTGCAAGCGGAACTTTCCTGAAGCGGGCAATCTGCACGACGGGAGTGGATGCGGGAAAATATAAGCTATTGATATATAAGGAATTTATTCGATGGCGCGGGTTGGCACAGTGCTTGCGACATATCAGTAACCCTGCAGCCAATCAGATTGGCGCAGATTCTGAGAAAAACAGGAGTTACCCGTATGAAGAAGTTCGCTATTGCTGCTGCTACCGCCACTGCTCTGACTTTGACTATGGCGAACGTAGCCATGGCTCAGACCTCTGCTCAGGCGCCAATGACTGTAGCTGCAAACGAAGTCGCAAAGACCAAAGAAGCTGGTTCTGATACCTGGATCACCACCAAGGTCAAATCTGATCTGCTGACCGAAAAAGGCATTCCTGGCTCCGACATCAAGGTTGAGACCAACAAAGGTGTGGTTTCCCTGTCGTCGACTGTCGCTATCACTGATGCACAGAAAACTACCGCTGTGGCGATCACCAAGAAAATCAAAGGCGTGAAAGCTGTGTCGGCTGACGGCCTGAAAGCTGAGTAATTCCATTCGGTAGAACCTGCGGGATAATCGGCTGACAGCGTGAAAGTCGTCAGCCGCCTGATTCAAGGTTCATGCGAAAGGCCACAAGGATGTGGTCATCAAAAGCCCCGGCGCCTGCGTCGGGGCTTTTTTATGCGCTGATTTCCGCACATCCTCTGGCCTCCCTCACCAATGACGGCGCATTTGACATATTCTCGCCACACGCACTGCGTTACCCTGCTGTGCTTCTTGCCATCCAAATGGAAGGATTTGGTCTATCCAGCTGAGATGAACCGGATCAGCTGTGCACAGTAATTGCATGTCACGCAGCCCATTGTTGAATGGGTGAAGAATCTACCCACAGGCTTAACGCTTTGATGACCTGTCATCAGCTACAGTTTGGCGTGAGTGTTTGTTCACCCATTGTGACGCTGCTCTACACCGGGCCCGGCCTGAAACTCTTTTGCTGTGAGAAGTAGATGCCCACGATTCCCTTACTGATATGCGACGACTCCAACATGGCGCGCAAGCAGCTGATGAAGGCCCTGCCGACCGAGTGGGATGTGTCAGTGTCCACGGCGACCAACGGCCGTGAAGGGATCGAGGCGATTCGTCAGGGGCTGGGCCGGGTGGTGTTGCTGGATCTGACGATGCCGGACATGGACGGCTACCAGACGCTGGCCGCCATCCGCGCGGAAAGCCTGCAGACCAGCGTCATTGTCGTCTCTGGCGACGTTCAGGAAGAGGCGGTGCGCCGTACCCTCGAACTGGGCGCGCTGGCCTTCCTGAAAAAACCGGCCGATCCACATGAGTTGCAGCAAACCCTTCAGCGGTTGGGCCTGTTGGGGGAGGGCGCGAGTCCATCGCTCGCCCCGGCATCGAGCGTCGACCAGGTGGCCATCAGTTTTAACGACGCATTCCGCGAGACCGTTAACGTCGCGATGGGCCGCGCGGCCGCTTTGCTGGCGCGGGTGTTGGGCGTATTCGTGCAACTGCCGGTGCCTAACGTCAACATGCTGGAAGTAGGTGAGTTGCACATGGCGCTGGCCGATGCACAGGCCAATGACCGGCTCACGGCGGTGTGTCAGGGCTATATCGGTGGCGGCATCGCCGGCGAAGCGCTGTTGTTGTTTCATGACTCGGAAATCGCCGACATGGCGCAACTGATGAAGATCGACGACGCCGACTATTCCGACATGGAGATGTTGCTGGACCTGTCCTCCATCCTGATCGGCGCTTGTCTGAGCGGCATTGCGGAGCAGCTCGACATCGCATTTTCACAGGGCCACCCTCAGGTCCTGGGTTTGCACAGCGGCATTGAAGAGCTGATCCGGCTCAACGAGCGGCGCTGGAAGAAGACGCTGGCTGTGGAGATCAGTTACAGCCTGGAAGGTCATAACATCCATTTCGATCTGTTGATGTTGTTCACCGAAGATTCGGTCGAGCTGCTGTCGCGGAAACTCGCCCACTTGATGAGCTGATTCATGAACGATCGTATCGATTTCAAGGAATTGCACTGGCTGCTCACCGTGACGCAGAGCATCGACGTCGGCGTGGTGGTGCTGGATCAGGAATACCGGGTGCAGGTCTGGAACACCTTCATGGAGAACCGTTCCGGGATACTGTCGTACGAGGCGGCGACCCGTTCGTTCTTTTCGTTGTTCCCGGAGATCAACGAGCGCTGGCTGAAAAACAAGATCGATAGCGTGATTACCCTCGGCACGCCAGCGTTCACGATCTGGGAGCAGCGCCCTTTTCTGGTTCGTTTCAAGAGCTATCAGCCCATCACCGGGCAAGAAGACTTCATGTACCAGAACACCACGATGTTTCCGTTGCGGTCGACGACCGGGATGGTGACCCATGTGTGCCTGGTGATCTACGACGTCACCGATGTGGCAACGAACCGTCTGCAATTGCAGGCGGCCAACCGCGAGCTGCAGAAGCTATCGAGCACCGACCGCCTGACCAGCCTGTACAACCGCGGCCATTGGGAAGAAGCACTGCGTCTGGAGCATGCGCGGCATGTGCGTTACGGCACCTCGGCGGCGTTGGTGATGTTCGACATCGATCACTTCAAACGCGTCAACGACACCTACGGGCATCAATGCGGCGATCGGGTGATCCAGCGGGTGGCGGACGTCGTGCGTGAGCACATCCGCGACGCTGACATCGCAGGCCGTTACGGCGGCGAAGAGTTCGCGGTGCTGCTGCCCGATACGGACAAGCAAGGCGGCGCCATATTTGCCGAGCGTCTGCGCGCTGCCGTCGAGGCGCTTGACGTCATGCAGGAAGGCGAAGCCATTCATTGCACGATCAGCCTGGGCGTCGCTGACATGACCTCGCCGATGGACGACTACAAGATGCTCATCGAGCGCGCGGACCAGGCGCTGTACGAGTCCAAGAAGAACGGGCGCAATCGCGTGTCCGTGGATGCCTCGGATTGAAGGCCGCTATGAACGCTGCATCATGAAGTCTGCATCGAAAGCGATCTTCACCCGCTAGGACAACTCCGCGAAATCGCTGAGCACGTCATCCCGCAGCGCAATAAACCGCGCGTCGCTGCGATTGCGCGGGCGTGGCAGGTCGACGTCGACGATACGCCGGATACGCCCCGGATGCGGCTGCATCACCACCACCCGATCACCGAGATAAACCGCCTCATCCACATCATGGGTGACATGGACCATGGTGATCTTTTCCTGCTGCCAGATGTGCTGCAACTCACGCTGCAATCGTGTACGGGTCAGCGCATCCAGCGCGCCGAAGGGTTCGTCGAGGAGTAGCACGCTGGGCCGATTGACCAGTCCGCGGGCAATCGCCACCCGTTGCGCCATGCCGCCGGAAATCTGGTGCGGGTACGACTCAGTGAAATCCTGCAGGCCAACCAACTGAATATGTTCGCGCACCGTCTCACGTTTTTGCGCCGCGCTCAGCGGTGCGTTCTTCAGGCCAACCGCGACGTTCTGCTCAACCGTCAGCCACGGGAAAAGCCGGTGATCCTGAAACACGATGCCGCGCTCAAGACCCGTGCCCCTGATCGGCTTGTCGTCCAGCAGGATGCGGCCATCGAATGCTTCGTCCAGGCCGAGGATCAGCCTGAGCAGCGTTGATTTGCCACAACCACTGGCACCCACGATGGTGATGAACTCCCCCGGCGCGATGTCCAGCTGGACGTTGTCCAGAACGTGCAGCTGGGTGTCGGCACCTGCACTGGTGAAGTGCTTGCTGATGTTTTCCAGGCGCAGGCCATTGTCCTGTGGTTGGACGGTGGCCTGGGCCACGTGCTGGGTGGTAAGTGGTCGAGTGGCGGACATGGGCTTTCCTTCAGAAAATCAGTTTAGCGAAGCGAGAGATTCGATTGAGGCTGAACACGTCGGCCTCAGCGCGGGGCGATGCCGTACAGCCGTTGCAGGCGTCGTTCAAGAAGGCGCGCCAGGACGTTAAGCCCCCAACCCACCAGCCCGATGACGATCATGCCGAACAGCACGAGGTCCATCATGAAGTGCTCGCTGCCATCGATGAGCGTGTTGCCAATGCCGCTGCCGGACACCAGCAGGTATTCCGCGCCGATGGTCGCCAGCCACGAATACACCAGCGCCAGGTAGATGCCGGTAAAGATCGAAGGCAGCGCTGCCGGCAGCATGACGCCGATGATTGTCTGCCAGCGGGTGAATCCGTAGACCTTCGCGACTTCCAGCAGCGCCGGAGAAACGCTGCGCAAGCCGTCGCACGTGTTGACCACCACCGGCACCAGCGCGGCGAGGGACAGAAACACGACTTTGGCGACGTCGCCCAGACCGAACCACACCGAGATCAGCGGAATCCAGGCGAACAACGAGATCTGCTTGAAGGTATTGAAACTCGGGCCCACCAACCGCTCGAACAGCCGCGAAAACCCCAGCAGGCAACCGAGCACCAGGCCCAGCGTGGTGCCGATGAAGAAGCCGCTCAGGTCACGCGCAAGACTGGCGGAAATCGCGCGCCAGAACTGCGCCGACGTCACTTGCTCCCAGGCGGTGACGGCGACCTTTTGCGGCGAGACCAACAAACCGGAACTGCTCCAGCCCTGACTGGACGCAAGCCACCAGATCGCCACCGCCACGATGGGAACAACCCAACCTCGATAGCGGTGGGTCTGGGTGGCGTGTGGGATTGTCAGCGTGCTCATGCCAACCTCCCGGTCTTGACCGGACGGCCTCGGTTGAGGCGCCGCTCGATGAATTCGAAACCGCGATCAATCAGTAGCCCGATGGTGCCAACCACCACTACGGCGGCCATGACCAGATCCAGCTGAAATAACTGCCGACTGTAAGCGATCAGGTAACCCAACCCTTCGCTGGAAGCCAACAGCTCAACCACCACCAGCGAAAGCCACGCTTTGGTGAAGCCCAGACGCAGACCGGTGAAGATCGGCGCGACGGCGGAGGGCAGGACGATATCGGTGACGATCTGGCGTTGGCTGAACCCGTACGCGCGGCCCACTTCCAGCAGGCGCTTGGGCACTTCATGGAAGGCTTGCAGCGTACACAGCGTCACCGGGACCAGCGCGGCGTGGGCAATCAGTACGTATTTCAGTGGCTCGCCGATGCCGAACAGCAGCAACGCAAACGGCATCCAGCCCAATACCGGAATCTGCACCAGCGCGTTGAAAGTCGGCAGCAGATAATCCTCGACGGTTTTCGACAAACCCATCGCCAGCCCCAGGGCGACCCCCAACGCCGAGCCGATCAGAAAGCCCACAACCACGCGCTGCAGACTGGCGGAGGCGTTCAGCCACAAGTCGCCGCTGCTGACCAGATCGCCCAGCGTCTGGTAAACGAAAGCGGGCGGGGGCAGTACTTGCTCCGACAACCAGCCGCGTTCAGTGCCGATGTACCACAGGCCCAGCAGCGCCACGGGCAGCAGCCAGGCCAGCGCAATGTTGGCAGCGCGGGTTTGCCAGGCCTTAGTGGATTTCGGCACCGCGACTCGCCGAGCGGGGCGGGTGGGGGCGTTGGGCAGGCGCTTGACCGGCGCCAGGTTTTTCGCCGGTAGGTGCTGCCGATCAAGCGCTTCAGCGGTGGCTCGGGCCATGGCATCAGCCTCCGTTGTTGACGGATTTGTCCGAAGACGCCGTCGCCGTGTCCGCGGCTTTCCCGTCTGCGCCATAGGCAGTCCAGTAGTGCTCCAGGCCTTTGGCCTTGAGGGCGTTGTCCAGATAGCGAGTGTCGAACCAGCCCTCGACTCTCACCGGCCGGCGGATCATCTTCTCGTCCTTGGCTTGATCTGCGACGGCCTGATAGCTGTCGCGCAAGAACGCGTCCACCAGCGGTGACGCACTGTCGCGCAAATCCAGACGACCGAAGTCAGCTTGCAGCGAGGCCAGTGGCTCATTGGTCTTCGCCCACTCGTTGAGCACGGCGTCGCGGTTACCGGCTTCGGACTCCCAGCGCGCAGCATCGACCAGCACGTTAACGACTTTCTGCACATTGTCGGCGTGCTGTTTTTCGTAATCGCCACGGACCACCAGGGCGCACTGGCGGGTGTAGCGCACGTTGTTGTCAGGGTTGTCGAAGATGATGTCGACCAGCCCTTGATCGCGCAGCTTGAACAGTTCGCGACCGCCGAATGCGGCGTCAACGCCGTTGGATGCCAGCGCGGCCTGGCTGCTGCCGCTGTCCAGGTTGATCACTTTCAGGTCGCGTTCGGTCATGCCGTGATCGGCGAGCAATTTGATCGAAACCAGGTGGGCGTTGGTGCCACGGAACACCGCGACCTTCTTGCCCTTGAGGGCTTCGACGGTCTTGATGTCGGAGCCTTTCGGCACGGCCAGGTACACATTCGAGCGCACGCCGATGGCCGCAAGCAATTTGGTGTCCAGGCCATTGGAACGGCCGACTACCGCGGGTAAGTCGCCTTCGTAGGCGAAGTCCAGTTGCTGATTGGACAGCGCCTCGTTGACGGCCGGCCCGGCGCCCTTGAAGAAGAACCACTGCACTTGGGTGTCGGTGCCGGCGAAGGCTTTTTCGAGGAGCTGCTGGTTGCGCACGATGCCCAATGGCGAGCCGCTGAACGTGACCGGATCACCGCCACCGGCGCTGGCCACGCCAATGCGCAGAACGTCGGCTTCGGCCAAGGGCATCATCAGCAGCGCCGCCAGTGCGGTAGCTACGCTTGTTGTGCTGAATAGAGATGTTCGCTTGGCGTTTGCCATGACGTTTCTTCCTTAAAAGTGGATGACGCGCGATCAGGCAGCCAAGTGTTTCTTGTCGGCTTCTGTCTTGGGCGAGAGGGTTTCGGGTGTGGGTTTGATGGCCTGGCTGGTGCGTCCGTCGACGCCGACCGGAACGTCGCCTGCCACGGTGGTACGGCGCACCACGCGCTCGGCCTGGCCGTAGTCGTTGACGGCGATGTGTTGAGTGGCGCGGTTGTCCCAGATCACCACGTCGCCTTCGTTCCAGCGCCAGCGCACGGTGTTGTCCAGGTGCGTGATGCGGTCGTGGAACAAGCGGATCAGCTGTTTCGAGTCATTGCTGCTGACGCCTTGAATCTGTTTGACGAAGTGGCCGAGCAACAGGCTGCGCTCGCCGGTTTCAGGGTGCACGCGCCCCAGTGGGTGTTCGGTTTCGTAGACTTCGGCGGTGAACTGCTCGCGGTAGCGTTTCACGCCCGCTTCGCCGGTGTCGCGGGGCACTGCGTAGTCGTAGACGTTGGTGTGCAGCGCGCGAAGGCCGTCGGCCAGGGTTCTCAGGCTGTCGGGGAGATCAGCGTAGGCGGCTGCCGTGTTGGCCCATACCGTGTCGCCGCCATAGGGCGGAATGACCACGCCGCGCAGGATCGAGATTTTCGGGTAGTTGGCGACGAAGGTGACGTCGGTGTGCCAGGAGTTGGCGCGGGTTTCCCTGGCGTCCAGATGCAGGATGGCGCTGCTTTTTTCAGCAGAGCGAACAGTCGGATGAGGGACCTGATCGCCAAAAAGGCGGGAGAAGCCCTCGTGCTGTTCGTCGCTGAGAAACTGCTCACGGAAGAACAGCACCTTGTGCTTGAGCAGCGCCTGATTGATGACATCGAAATCTTGAGCGGAAAGGTTGGCGGAAAGTTTGATGCCGCTCACCTCGGCACCGATTTTCCCCGCAACGGGTTTGATCTGAATCGCCATGTCCTGAACCTCGATCTGGGTTGTTGTGGTTCAGATCATAAGGATATAAATCGGCGCTCCGCTAATCACTATTTGGCATAAATATAGAAGAAGAGTTTATGCGTGAGGTTAATGTCATGGGGAGGATGTCATAAGCGGCGAGCTGAATTTGCGGGCCCTGCATCGTCGGTGAAGTGCATCATCTGTAGAAGCGCGCTTGCCCGCGAAGACGTTCTGTCAGTGACATCATTGCCAAATGACACACCGCAATCGCGGGCAAGCGCGCTCCTACAGATGGATCGTGCCAGACGACGAAGCGTGATCACTTCACATCTGCGGCGCGTCTTCTTGCAGCCCTTGACCCTTCCACGCGCCCAGTGATTTACGCAGTCGGCTGGCCAGCGAACTGCTGCCATGGACGTTGTGGTAGTGAAACACCGCCGTGGCGCGCAGGGCGTCTTCGGCCACGGGCATGTTGGTGTGCAGTGAGCGATAGCCCCAGAACAGGTACAGGTGGCCGGGTTGCATGGCGATGCGGGTATAGGCCTTTTCATCCCTCGCGACTTTGCTCCTGAGGCGGCGCTGCACCCAACCGTTGTCCACTCGCACCTTGTCGAGGAGGTTGGCGAAGTAGGTGCGGCGGATCGGCCGACGGTTCGGCAGCATCAGCAGGTCGCCGCGTTCTCCGCTGGTGGGCATGCAGACCGGCATAATGGTGGTCAGCACAAACGAGTCGTAGTGGAAGATCAGCGATTCGCGACGCCCACCGCTGCCGGTCAGGCAGCGCAACGTCTGGGTCATGCCATTTTCGCTTGAGCGCTCACCGGTAACGCCCGCCACGATGCGTCGGCATAGATCGATGAAGTCCCGCGACGTGCCCCATTCATGAAGCGGCGTGCCTTGCACGGCCTGTCGGCCCGTGAGAGCCACGTAATCGTGACCGCAATCGGCAACCGTCCGGGCAACCAGCGCTTGCAGTGATTCGAGTTGGGACGGGCTGGCCCAGCCCGGCAAGACAGCGTATCCGTCACTGTCGATGGCCTTGATCAAGCTCTGGACCTGAGCTTCCGAAAAAGTCGTGTAAGGCATCTGGCGGCAACCTCATAACGTAGACCGAGGAACAAAGAAGCCCATCGGACCTACTGCTTGAGATGTACCGTTTCAGCCGGGCGAGGCCAGAGCCTAGCAGCTAGCACAACTTTATCCATGCGCAAGAAGGGAATATTTCCAAATGTTTATTTTCACGAAAAAAATGCTGTTTTCTGTCCGTTTATGAAACAGATCGACGCACAACGCTCGAATTAGAGGGGCCACGAAGCGTAACGAATTTGTGTCACTGAATATGTCTCAACCTGCTTCGGCTGCGAACCGGGCAAGGCTGTCAAGGGGGCGCGATAAGCAAAACGCCCTCGGGGATGAGGGCGTCTTTTCAGCACTTTCAGCTCACGTGAATTACAGCACCACGCTTGGCAGCCACAGCGAGATTGCAGGAATGTACGTCACCGCCATCAGCACCAGGAACAGCGCGACATAGAACGGCAGCAACGCTTTCACCGTGGCCTCGATCGTAACCTTGCCCACCGCAGCGCCGACGAAGAGCACAGCCCCCACAGGCGGTGTTATCAACCCGATGCCCAGGTTGACCAGCATGATCATCCCGAAGTGCACCGGATCGACGCCGATGCCGATGATCACCGGCAACAGGATCGGGGTGAGGATGAGGATCAGCGGCGCCATGTCCATTACCGTGCCCAGCAGCAACAACATGATGTTGATGCACATCAGGATCACGTAGCGGTTGTCTGACAGTGTCAGAAACGCCGTGGTGATCTTCATCGGGATTTCCATCAGCGTCAGGATGTAGCCAAAGCTGGCAGCGAAACCGATCAGGATCATCACGATGGAAACCGTGCGCACGGCCCGGTGCATCAGCTTGGGCAGGTCGCGCCATTTGTAATCGCGGTAGATGAACATGGTGACGAAAAACGCCCACAGCACAGCGATCGCTGCGGACTCGGTGGCCGTGAACACGCCCGAGAGGATACCGCCGAGGATGATCACCATCGCCATCATGCCCCACAGGGCTTCACCGGCAATTTTCAGGGCCTTGCGCAACGGGATCACTTCGCCCTTCGGGTAATTGCGCTTACGGGCGAAGATCATGCACAGCACCATCATCACGGCGCTGAGCAGCAACCCCGGCATGATCCCGGCCATGAATAGCGACGCGATCGAGACCGTGCCGCCGGCGGCCAGCGAGTACAGCACCGAGTTGTGGCTGGGGGGCGTCAGCAATGCCTGGACCGACCCGCTCACCGTCACCGCCGTGGAGAAGTCACGGGGATAGCCGTTGCGCTCCATCTCCGGAATCAGCACAGAACCCACCGATGCCGTGTCGGCAACCGACGAGCCGGAAATGGCGCCGAAGAAGGTTGAAGCGACGATGTTCACCAGCGACAAGCCGCCGCGCACGAAACCCACCAGCACGCCCGCAAACGCCACCAGACGCCGTGACATGCCGCCCTCGGCCATGATCGCGCCGGCGAGCACGAAGAACGGGATTGCCAGCAGCGAGAACTTGTTCACGCCACCCGCGACCTGAATCATCAGTGCGTCGAAAGGGATCTCGATCCACCACGCGCCGATCAACGCAGACAGGCCCAGGGCGTACGCCACCGGCATGCCGATCAGAATCAGTGCGATGAAGCTGCCCAACAAAATAAATGCGTCCATCATGCTGCCTCTTCGCTGGATTCGACCACGTCGTAACTCACCACCCGGCGGTGACGCTGGTCACCCAGAAACAGCTTCTCCAGAACGAAGATCAGCGTCAGTAAACCGCCAATGGGGATCGGCAGATAGGAAATGCCAACCCGCAGCCCCGGCATCTCGCCCAGAAACTGGTTCCAAGTGTTCACGCACAGCTTCATGCCCTTGACCGCCATGAACACGCAGACCACCGCCATGAGCAGTTGCACCAGCACGGCAGCGGCTTTACGCGCGCCTTCCGGCAGGCGGTCAGTGGCCATATTCACCGCCATGTGCGCGCCGGCCCGGTAACTTGCGGCGGCGCCAAAGAAGGTGAACACCACCATCAGCAGAATGGCGGTCGGTTCCGGCCAGCTGGAGCCGGTACCCAGGACGTAGCGGGCGAAGATGCCCCACGGGATGATCAGCGCCATGGTCAGCATCGACAGGCCCGCGATCCCGATGCAGAGGCGATACAGTGCGTCATTGAAGCGCAGAATCGTGTTTTTCATAGGCTCACCACAACGACGGTGAACGGCCGTGGCCGCCACCGCAGTGCTATCGGGCTGAAGGACTTATTGAACGGCTTCGATGCGCTTCATCAGTTCAGCGTAAGGCGCGCCATGTTTGGCTCGCACCTCGGCTGTTGCGTCATAGAAGGCTTTCTTCTGGTCAGGCGTCAGCGTGATGAACTCGACGCCTGCCGCCTTCAACTTGGCCTCGCTCTCGGCTGACTTTTTGTCCCACAAGACGCGCTCTTCAGCCTGGGCTTCGACCGCCAGCTTCTTCACCAGCGCCTGTTGCTCCGGGTTCAGTTTTTCCCAGGCGGCTTTGGACATCACCACGGGTTCCGGCAGGATCAGATGCTCGGTGAGGGTGTAGAACTTGGCGTTCTGATAGTGGTTGTGCTCGAGCAGCGTAGGCATGTTGTTTTCGGCGCCGTCGATGACGCCGGTCTGCAGGGCGCTGAAAATCTCGCCCGTCGCCATGGCGATGCCGTTGCCGCCCATCGCGTTGATGGTGTCGATGAACACCGGGTTGCCCTGCACGCGGATCTTCATGCCCTTGAGGTCGGCCAGGTCGCGTACCGGCTTCTTGGTGTACAGGTTGCGCGTGCCGCCGTCCATCCAGGCCAGTGCGACCAGTTTGGCTTCGGAGTTGGTGATCTTGTCGAGCATTTCCTGGCCGATCGGGCCATCGATCACGTGGCGCATGTGGGCGTGATCACGGAACACGAACGGCAGGTTGAACACGTTCACGTCCGGCACCACCGGCCCGACGATGCCGAGGCTGATGCGGGTCATCTGGACCGCGTTGGCCTGGACCTGTTCGACGACTTCCTTCTCGGAGCCGAGCACACCGCCAGCGAACATCTTGAAGCTGAACTCGCCCTTGCTCTGCTCTACCAGCTTTTTGCCCATGTCCTGTTCAGCGACAACGGGTGGGTAACCTGCGGGGTGTACTTCTGCGAACTTGATTTTGATTTCCGCCAGCGCTGTGTTTGAGAGGCACAGCGCGAGAGGGAGTGCGGCGAGGAGCAACGTGCGTTTGAAGTCCATGGATGTTCTCCGGTGTTGTTATTGTTTTTTAGATAGAACGGTGGAACGGCGTAGCAGCAGAACGGAGCCGAGTGTGTGGCTCAGCCCTTGAACAGGGGTTCTTCGAGGCCCTTGACGCCAGGGTTTAACGCGAACACGCCACCGGCCAGGGGCTGGTCGCTGATGTCGCCGCCGGGGCGTATCGAGGTGACGTAAAGGGTGTCCAGACCCGAACCGCCGAAGGCGCACATGGCGGGCTTTTTCACCGGCACCTTGAGCGAGCGATCCAGCCTTGCCTCGGGAGTAAAACGATGGATCACGCCTTCATCGTTGCCGCAGATCCAGTAGCAGCCATCGGCGTCGACGGCTGCGCCGTCGGGGCGGCCGGCGTGGTGATTCATGTCCACGAACAGTCGGCGGTTGTGCGGCGTGCCGGTGTCGGTGTCGTAATCGAACGCCCAGATCTTTTGCACGGAAGGGTGGGAATCGGAGAGGTACATGACGCGACCGTCCGGGCTGAACCCAAGGCCGTTGGGCACGATCATGTCGGTGAGCTGCGCGGTCAGCGGCTCGGCCTGGCCGGCGTTGTAGCGATACAGCGAACCCACCGCCAACGCTTTGGCCATGTCCATGAACAGGGTGCCGGCCCAGAAGCGGCCCTGGCGATCGCAGCGACCGTCGTTGAAACGCATGTTGTCGGTCGCGTGCTCGACGTTGCTGAGCAGTTGCGTAGTAACGGTGCCATCGTCCTGGGGATGAAGGCGGAACAGGCCGCTTTCCATGCCGGCCAGCCAGCTGCCGTCGCTGTAGCGTGCGATGCAGGCGAGCATTTCCGGCGCTTCCCAGCCTGTTGTGAGACCGTCTTGCGAGTTCCACCGGTGGAGGCGGCGGGCCGGAATGTCGACCCAGTAGAGCGCTTGTTCCTGGGCGTTCCAGACCGGCGATTCACCGGTGGCGTTGCGTGCATCGAAAATCAGCTCTGCTTCCATGACGATCATTCCCTGTTTTTTATTAGGAGAGGCCGACCTCGCAGTCGGCGTGGTCGTCGTTCAGTCTCACTCGTCGCCGAACGGCCCGCTCGCCACGAACGCACCGCCTTGATAAACCATGGCGGGGTCGTCGGAGGCTGGCATCGGCTGCGCTTCGACCTTGGTGCGAAATGGCTCGGAGCTGTCTTTCGGCTGATAGCCCAGGTGATTGGCCAAGCGGTTATCCCACCAGACCTTGCTGTTGTCGGACGCGCCGTAAACGATGGTGTGGCCGACGTTCGGGGTGAACAGGCCGCGCTCGATCAGTTGGGTCAGGTCGTCGTAGCTCAGCCAGCTGGCGAGCATGCGGCGGTTCTGTGCTTCAGGGAATGAGGAGCCGATGCGGATGCTGACGGTCTCGATGCCGTAGCGATCGAAGTAGAAGCTGGCCATGTCTTCGCCGTAGGATTTCGACAGGCCGTAATAGCTGTCCGGGCGACGCATGGCGCTGGCGTCGATGATTTCATCCTGACGGTAGAAACCGATGACGTGGTTGGAACTGGCAAAGATCACTCGCTTCACGCCATGTCGGCGCGCCGCTTCGTAGATGTGGAAGATGCCACAGATGTTCGGGCCGAGGATCTCTTCGAAGGACCGTTCGACCGAGACGCCGCCAAAGTGAACGATGGCGTCGACGCCTTCGACCAACTGATGAACCGCATTTTTGTCGGCCAGGTCGCAGATCTGGATTTCTTCGTGGGGGCCGGCCGCCGGTGCCATGTCGGCGATATCGGAAAGGCGCAGGATCCTGGTAAACGGACGCAGGCTTTCGCGCAGGACTTTACCGAGGCCGCCAGCGGCGCCCGTTAGCAAAATGCGGTTGAGCGGGGCCGGGGCGTTGAATTCAGTCATCGTGGGAAGCCCTGATTCTGATGTTGTTTTTATGGTGTCATCGGTTGTCATATGACGTTTGCGGGATTATCAACAGGGCCCACAAATTTTGTCAACGCGACGAAGGTGTAAGCCATTCAGGGCTCTGTTTCAAAACGCCCTCCAAAGCGCGGCGAGGCTAAGCCAATGGTGTGGATCGCCATGACTCGCCGCTTATCGGAGACGACGTTTTAGCCTCTTACATCAGCGAGATTGGGTAGCTGATAAACACTCGGTTTTCGTCGAACTCGTTGGTGCTGTAATCACGCCGCATCGAGGAGTTGCGCCACCGGACGTTGAGGCTTTTGAACGTGCCGCTTTGCACCGTATACGCCAGCTCGGACTCACGTCCCCACTCCTTGCCGTCGGTCACGGTGCCGGTGTGCACGTTATCGCCGCTGATGTAGCGGTTCATCATCGTCAGGCCAGGGACGCCGAATATCGCGAAGTCCACGTCGTGGCGCAGTTGCCAGGAGCGTTCCCTGGCGTTGTCGTAGCTTGAGTTGTAGCTGTCGTTGGCCAGCGTGCCGCCGCTGGTGCCGTTGACGCGCATCCACTGGTCATCGCCATAGACCTTTTGCAGGCCGAGGTAGACGGTGTTGCCCTTGTAGTTGGCGGACAGCATGGCGTAGGCGGTCTTGTTATCCAGCTCGCCGGCCAGCTTGTTGCCGTCCTCTTTGCCGAGGAAGTAGCCCAGGTTGGCGCCCAGGGTCCAGTCGCCGATCGGCTGCTTGTGGATGAGATTCAAGAACTCTTGCTGGTAGACGTCTTCCAGCTGCGCGTACCAGAGCCCGACCTGGGTGCGCTTCTCGTTGAAGGTGTATTCGCCGCCGCCAAAGTTGAAGCGGTCCGACTTGAACGCAGCGGATTTACCGTTCATGAACATGTCTTCCATGCTCGCGTCATTGCGTGGGCTGTTGCCGCGGAACTGGCCGCCGTACAGCGTGAGGCCGGCGATTTCCCTGGAAGTGATCTGCCCGCCGCGGAAGGTTTGCGGCAGAGAGCGGCCGTCATCGGAGCGCAGGATAGGCAGCACCGGCATCCATTCGCCGATCTTCAATTCCGTGTTGGAAAGCCGCGCTTTTGCCGCCACGCCCAGGCGGCCGAAGTTATCGGCGGGGCGCCCGTCATCATGGATCGGCAACAGCTGAGTGCCGCCCGTGCCCTTGCCGCCATCGAGTTTTTGCGAGTACAGGCCCAGGACATCGAGGCCGAAGCCGACCGTGCCCGGGGTGAAGCCCGATTTCACGTCGAGGATGAAGTTTTGCGTCCACTCTTCGGCGTAGTTCTGAGGGTTCGCCGCGTTGGTGAAGTTTCGGTTGAAGTAGGCATTGCGCAGGTTGAGCGTGGCCTTGGTGTCCTCGATAAAGCCTTCAGCTAGGCTCATCAATGGCAGGCTGAATGCGACGCTGCCAGCGCCAAGCAGCAGCCACGAACGGTTGGTCTGGATCTTCATTTCTTATTGTTCTCCCTTTCTGCTGACAAAACGGTCCCGCACCCAAGGTCATCGCCGAGGCGCCGAAGGAGTGGACATGGGTGCTCAAGTCACCGGTTTTGAATGAGGCTCACTGCCTGATCGAAACGGCCGTCGTCGATCAATCGCTCGCAGTTGCGTCGGCAAACACAGGCGCACGCGCGCGCGCAGGCAAAGCGGGGGATGCAGAAGCAAAAGGGGAGGTGTAGCGGATTTTTCGGGGCGACAGGCGCCGATTGACTGTCATCGTCATAAAGCATTCCTTTTTATTGTTGTTATCGGTTATGCGTTGTCGTACAACGCGACCCGGAGTATCGGCAGAGATCTTTGGGCTGTCAACGCGCCGGGCCAGGAAACTCGCCGGCGGTCGTCATGCCGGCCTTACCAACGGTCGCCTACAGATATTGCGAACCCCCTGTTTCTCTGCTAATTTCGAAAATGTTAACGATTACATTTTCCGCTTTAACAATAAAAACAACGGGATTTTCGCTATGACAACTCGCCTCAAGAAGGGCTTTTCCGCCGCTCTCTGTTCCCTCGCCGTGGCTGTCGCCTGCGGCAGTGCCATCAATGTCCAGGCCGCAGACGCCGCCAAGACCGGCCCGCTAAAAGTTGGTGCTTCGTTTCAAGAGATCAACAACCCCTATTTCGTGTCCATGAAGGACGCCCTTCAGGACGCCACCGCCAGCATCGGTGCAACCCTGCTGGTCACTGACGCGCGCCACGACGTGTCCAAACAGATCAGCGACATCGAAGACATGCTGCAGAAAGGCATCGATATCCTGATCATCAACCCGACCGATTCTGTCGGCGTTCAGTCCGCCGTCAAACAGGCCCACGATAAAGGCGTGGTGGTGGTTGCGGTGGATGCTCAAGCCAATGGCCCGCTGGATTCGTTCGTCGGCTCGAAGAACTTCGACGCTGGCGTGCAGGCGTGCGATTACCTGGCCAAGAACATCGGCGAGAAGGGTGACGTCGGGATTCTCGACGGGATTGCCGTGGTGCCGATTCTCGAGCGCGTGCGCGGCTGCAAGGAAGCCTTGGGCAAGTACAAAGACATCAAGATTGTCAGCATTCAGAACGGCAAGCAGGAGCGTGATCAAGCGCTGACCGTGACTGAAAACATGTTGCAGGCGCAGCCCAATCTAAAAGGCCTGTTCAGCGTCAACGACAACGGTTCGCTTGGGGCCCTGGCCGCCATTGAATCCAGCGGCATGGACGTCAAGCTGACCAGCGTCGACGGCGCGCCTGAAGCCATCAAGGAAATCCAGAAGCCCAACAGCAAGTTCATCGCCACTTCTGCCCAATACCCACGCGATCAGGTACGTCTGGCGCTAGGGCTGGCGCTCGCCAGGAAATGGGGCTCACAAGTCCCGTCGATCATCCCGGTCGACATCCTGCTGGTGGATCAGGCGAAGGCAAAAACCTTCACCTGGTAACGGGCGTGGCGCTGCTCGCCTGAGGCTTTTGCTCAGGCAGGCGCCACGGATTTTCTTGAGTTGCGCGGCGATGTTCTGCTGCGATGAGGTGCGCATGAGCTGCCTTCTGCAATTGGAAAACATCTGTAAAAGCTACCCTGGCGTGCAGGCGCTCAAGTCGATCAACCTGCAGGTCGAGCGCGGCGAAATTCACGCGCTGCTCGGTGAAAACGGCGCGGGCAAATCGACCCTAATGAAGATCCTCGCGGGCGTCGAGCATCAGGACAAAGGCAGCATTCTCATCGATGGCGCCGAGCAGCATTTCGCGACCTACAACGAAGCCATTGCGGCCGGCATCGGTATCGTTTTTCAAGAGTTCAGCCTGATCCCCTATCTCAATGCCGTGGAGAATATTTTCCTCGGTCACGAGATCGTCAACGGCTTCGGCTTGCTGCGTAAAGGCGAGATGCGCGAGAAAGCCATCGCGCTGTTCGACCGGCTCGGCGTGAAGATCAATCTGGATTGCTCGGTGCAACACTTGAGCGTGGCCGAGCAGCAGTTTGTCGAGATCGCCAAGGCACTGGCCCTTGAAGCGCGTTTGCTGATTCTCGACGAACCCACCGCCACCCTGACGCCGTCCGAGGCCGAGCTGTTGTTCGACATCATGCGCGAGCTGAAAAGCCAGGGCGTGGCGGTGATCTTCATCTCCCACCACCTGGAGGAAATCTTTCAGGTCTGCGACCGCATCAGCGTGCTGCGCGATGGCGCCAATGTCGGCGCACTGACCGTGGCCAACAGCGACATCGATACGCTGGTGGAGATGATGGTGGGGCGGCGACTGGAAGCAAGCTTTCCGCCCAAGCAGTCCCGCGCCCAGGGCGAAATGGTGCTGCAGGTGCGCGACATCCAGCTGACCCGCAACGGTCCGCACAACAGTTTCAATCTGCACAAGGGCGAGATTCTCGGTTTTGCCGGGCTGGTAGGGTCCGGGCGAACGGAACTGGCGCTTGGGGTGATCGGCGCGCTGCCTGTGGTCAGCAAGGATGTGCTGCTGCGGGGGCAGCCGGCGCACCTCAATGATCCGGCGCAGGCGCTGGCCAGTGGCATCGGCCTGTTGCCGGAGAGCCGCAAGAGCGAAGGGCTGATCGTGGATTTCAGCATTCGCGAGAATATCTCCCTGAACAACCTGGGCAAGTACGAAGGCCCGGCGCACCTGCTTAACCGGCACAAGGAAGACACCACCACAGCCGAGCTGATGAAGCAGCTGTCGATCAAGGCGCCGAGCGGTGAAAGCCGGGTCATCAACTTGAGCGGTGGCAATCAGCAGAAGGTGGTCATCGCGCGCTGGATCAATCACCACTGCGACATCCTGATCTTTGACGAGCCGACCCGAGGCATCGACGTCGGCGCGAAAGCGGAGATCTACACCCTGATGCGCAAACTCACCGAACAAGGCTTCGCGATCATCATGATCTCTTCGGAACTGCCGGAAATCATCGGTATGTGCGACCGCGTGGCCGTTTTCAACAAGGGCGCTATCGTCAATGTGCTGGAGGCTTCGGCCATTAATCCGCAGGAAGTGATGCGCCACGCCACCGGGAGCCTGAACAGTGAACACCTCCATTAAACCCATGACCGTGCAGCCCAGCCAGATGAAGCTCAACTTCGCGCGATTGATCCGCTCGCCCGCCTTCTATCCCTTCGTTGGCCTGGTGGTGGTGACGGTCTTCATGATCTTTGCCAGCGACAAGTTTCTCACCGGCGCGAATCTGGAAAACATCGCCCGCCAAGTGTCGATCAACGCGATCATCGCGGTCGGCATGACCTGCGTGATTCTTACCGGCGGCATCGATCTGTCGGTGGGTCCGGTGATGGCATTGTCCGGCACGCTGACCACCGGGCTGATGGTCGCAGGCGTCCCGGCGCCGATTGCGATCCTCATCGGTTTGTTGATTGGCGTGGGCTTCGGGGTGGGCAACGGCATCTTCGTCGCGTACCTGAAAATGCCACCGATCATCGTGACGCTGGCGACCATGGGCATCGCTCGCGGGCTGGGCCTGATGTACACCGACGGCTACCCGATTGCGGGCATGCCGGACTGGTTCGCCTGGTTCGGGCGCGGCACGCTGTTCGGCATTCAGGTGCCGATTCTGATCATGCTGGCGACCTACTTTTTCGCTTGGGTGCTGCTGCAGCACACCCGCGTTGGCCGCTACGTTTACGCCATCGGTGGCAACGAAGAAGCCGTGCGCCTTTCCGGCGTGCGCGCCTCGCGGTTCAAGCTGTTGGTCTACTCGATCAGCGGGCTGACGGCGGCGATTGCCGGGCTGGTGTTGTCGTCGCGGCTGATGAGCGGTCAACCTAACGCGGGCGTCGGTTTCGAGCTGGACGCCATTGCGGCCGTGGTACTGGGCGGCGCGTCGATTGCCGGCGGTCGCGGCGTGATCATCGGCACGCTGGTGGGCGCGATGCTGTTGGGCGTGTTGAACAACGGCCTGAACATGCTTGGCGTCTCGCCCTATGTGCAGAGCGTGATCAAGGGCGGAATCATTTTGCTGGCGATCTTCATCAGTCGGCAGCGGCATAAATAAACCGATCTCGAACCCTAACCTGTAGGAGCGCGCTTGCCCGCGATGGCGTCGCGTCAGACGACAAGAATGCAACGGGTCCGCCGCCATCGCGGACAAGCGCGCTCCTACAGGTCATCAAACAAACCCAAACAGGTGAACCGACATGGAACAAAACACTACAAACACCATGCAAGCCATCGTCTGCCATGCCCCGAAAGACTACCGTCTGGAGCAGATCAGCAAGCCCGTCGCGCGTGCCAATGAACTGGTGATTCGCATCGGTGCCTGCGGGATCTGCGCCAGTGACTGCAAATGCCATTCGGGCGCGGCGATGTTCTGGGGCGGCGAGAGCCCGTGGGTCAAGGCGCCGGTGGTACCGGGGCACGAGTTCTTCGGCTACGTCGATTCGGTAGGCGAGGGTGCTGAAGAGCACTTCGGCGTGAAGGTGGGTGACAAGGTCATCGCCGAGCAGATCGTCCCGTGCGAGAAGTGCAAGTTCTGCAAGTCCGGCAAGTACTGGATGTGCGAAGTGCACAACATCTTCGGCTTCCAGAAAGACGTCGCCGAGGGCGGCATGGCGCAGTACATGCGCATTCCGAAGACCGCCATCGTGCATCACATCCCTGAGTCGGTGTCACTGGAAGACTCGGCGCTGATCGAGCCGATGGCCTGTTCGATTCACACGGTGAACCGTGGTGATGTTCAGCTCGACGACGTGCTGGTGATCGCCGGCGCCGGCACCCTGGGTCTGTGCATGGTGCAGGTCGCAGCGCTGAAAACGCCGAAGAAGCTGGTGGTCATCGACATGGTCGACGAGCGTCTGGAGCTGGCGAAAAAATTCGGCGCCGACGTGGTGATCAACCCGAGCCGCGACAATGCGAAAGAGATCATCAACGGGCTCACCGACGGCTACGGCTGCGACGTTTATATCGAGACTACAGGCGTGCCGATCGGCGTCACTCAGGGCCTTGATCTGATCCGCAAGCTGGGCCGCTTTGTGGAGTTCAGCGTGTTCGGCGCCGAGACCAGTGCTGACTGGTCAATCATCGGCGATCGCAAGGAACTCGACGTGCGCGGGGCTCACCTGGGCCCGTATTGCTACCCGATTGCCATCGACCTGTTCGAGCGCGGGCTGGTGACGTCGGAAGGCATCGTCACCCACGATTTCGGTCTGGACGACTACGCCGAAGCGTTCGCCTTGGCGGACTCGACCAAGTCGATCAAGGTGCTGCTCAAGCCTGTGAATCAGTGACCACCTGTAGGAGCGCGCTTGCCCGCGATGGCGGTGTATCAGAATCGTCAGTACCGTCTGACACAACGCTTTCGCGGGCAAGCGCGCTCCTACAGGTCTTGCATACCTACCCAATAACAACAAGAGCGCACCCAGATGGATTACGTCATCGGTGTCGACATCGGCACCCAAAGCACCAAGGCATTGCTGGTCGATGGCCAAGGCCGGATCATCGCGCAGCACAGCCACAGTTATAAGGTCGACACCCCCAAACCGCGCTGGGCCGAGCAATGGCCAGAGGTCTGGCTCGACGCCGTGGAAATCTGCGTCGCCGCCTGCATGCGCAAAAGCGCGTTGCCCAGAGACAGCGTCAAAGCCCTGTGTGTCAGCAGCCTGTACGGCGGCTCCGGCATTGCGGTCGATGCGCAGATCAAGCCCTTGTACCCATGC
Organism: Pseudomonas petrae; assembly: GCF_021728295.1. GTDB lineage: Bacteria > Pseudomonadota > Gammaproteobacteria > Pseudomonadales > Pseudomonadaceae > Aquipseudomonas > Aquipseudomonas petrae. The sequence goes on along the minus strand of NZ_JAKJXE010000007.1, from coordinate 63,843 downwards.
CTGATCTGGATGGACCGCCGCGCCGAAGCACAGGTCGAGTGGGTCAACGAGCACGTCGATCTCGAGCGGCTGTACGCGATCACCGGCAACTCGGTGGATAGCTATTACGGCTTCACCAAAATGCTCTGGCTCAAGGACAAACAGCCACAGATCTGGGCTGACACGCGCTACCTGCTGCCGCCCAACAGCTACATCAATTACTGCCTGACCGGCGAGGTCGCGGTGGATCACAGCTCTGCCGGCAACATCGGCGGTGTCTACGACATCAAGGCACGGGGCTGGTCGGCAGAAATGCTCGACGCGTTGGGTATCCCGGCGTCGATGATGCCCCAGCGGCTGGTTCACTCCGGTGATGTCGTCGGTGGCCTGTTGCCCGAATGGGCCGATCGCCTTGGGCTTACCCCTGACATTCCGCTGCTCGGTGGCGGTGTCGATGCCGCCATGGCGACCTTCGCCGCCGGCGTCACCCAAGCCGGCAACCATGTGGCGATGATTGGCACCAGCATGTGCTGGGGCTATCTCAATCAGCAGGTCGATGCCCGGCACGGTCTGGTCAGTTTCCCCCACGTCTTCAACGGCGCGAAGGACCTCTACATCTTCGGCGGCGCGATCACCGCCGGCGCGTCGGTCAGCTGGTTTCGCGAGCAGTTCTGCCAGGCTGAAGAGCAGCAAGGCAGGGAGAGCGGCGAAGACAGTCACGTCATTCTCGAACGTGCGGCGATGAAGATTCCCGCCGGCAGCGACGGCGTGCTGTTCCAGCCTTACCTGATGGGCGAGCGCAGCCCGGTGTGGGACGCAAAAGCCAGCGGCAGTTTTGTCGGCCTGAGCCTTTATCACAGCCGAATCCATCTGTATCGCGCGGTGCTCGAAGGCGTCACTTTCGCGCTTCGGCACAACATCGAAGCGGGCACCAAAGGCGCGCAATCCCTGGACCCTCGGCTGATCGTCGTCGGCGGTGCCAGCCATTCGGATCTGTGGATGCAGATCATTGCCGACGTCACCAACTTCCCGGTCTACACCATCGTGCAGGAGGTCGAAGCCGCGCTCGGTGCAGCCTTGCTGGCGGCCCACGCGGTCGGGCTGGTGGATGAAGCGCAGGTTCACAAAGGCTGGGTTCAACTGGAGCGCCGGGCGGAGCCTCAAGCGGATAACGTCGCACTGTATTCGCGACTGTTCGCCGATTACGTGGCGCTGTACCCGGCGCTGAAACCGATCATGCATCGCCTGCAGGGAGCGTGACTGTGAACACGGCTCAATTTGATTTCAGCGGCCAGCGCGTTCTGGTCACCGGCGCCAGCAGCGGCATCGGCTGGGAGGTTACGCAGCAACTGCTGAACAGTGGCGCCGAGGTCTATGCCATCGGCCGCGATGCAGCCGCTCTGGAAAAACTCGCGGGGCAGGGCTGTCAGGTCTTGCGCGTGGATGTGGCCGATCAGCAGCCATTGGCCGCAATGTTGGCGGACTTGCCGGTGATGCACGGACTGGTCAACTGCGCGGGGATTTCCATACTGGAATCCGCGACCGAGGTCAGCGCTGCGGCGTTCGATCAGGTCATGGCGGTCAACGTGCGTGCAGCGGCGATGATAGCGGGAGCGGTGGCGAAGAAGATGATCGCTGAAGGCGTGGCGGGGAGCATCGTCAATGTGTCGAGCCAGGCCTCGTTGGTGGCGCTGGACGACCACCTGAGCTATTGCGCGTCAAAGGGCGCCATGGACGCCATGACCCGTGTGCAGTGTGGCGAATGGGGTCGGCACGGGATTCGCGTCAACAGCGTGAACCCCACCGTGACGCTGACGCCCATGGCGCAGATGGCCTGGGGCGAGCCGAGCAAACGCGACCCGGCGTTGGCTGCGATTCCCCTCGGCCGCTTCGCCGAAACTGCTGAAGTCGCGGCGCCGATCCTGTTCCTGCTGAGCAGCGCGGCGTCGATGATCAGCGGCGTGTCGCTGCCGATTGATGGGGGGTATACGAGCCGTTGAAGGGGCGGCTTCGCCACAGCCCTGGCGGACAAACGCAAATCCCCCGACAAACGCGAATCTGCCGACTAACGCAACACATTGTAGGAGCGCGCTTGCCCGCGATTGCGGTGTGTCAGCGAAAACCTTTTATCTGACACACCGCGTTCGCGGGCAAGGTGGAGCGCCACCCCGGTTGCTCCTACAGGGGACAACGTCGGCTGGGAGACCGCGCAGATTTCAGGCCATCGGTCTCGGGTGAAGTGCCGAGTACGCGTCACTGGCTGATTCCATTCTCCAGCTCCCCGACAATTACTACCTGCGCCTTCGGCAAATGCCGGTCTTCTATCCGCTCCATCAGCATCTTCACCGCGCTGCTCCCGGCCAGAGACGCATCGTGGGCGATGCAGGCGATGGGGATGCCGAAGATGTCGGCGAACGGCAGCCGGTCGATACCGCAGATGGCCACGCTGTTGTGGGCGATGTCGCGGTCGCGCAGGGCTTTCATGGCGCCCAGGGTGATGAGCTGGTTGAAACCGAAAATCGCGTCCGGCAGCGGGTGGTCGCGCAGGTAATCCAGCGTGCTCTGGCGCGACGGCTCCAAGGTGTAGTCACCGGCAAATACATCCAGTTGCACCGGCTTGCCGCTCTCTGCGATCGCCGCCTTCACGCCCTTCAGACGTTCCTCGGAAATCCGCGAATGCGCAGGGCCGGTCAGCACCAGCATGCGTCGCATCGCCGGGCTTCGCGCCAGCAGGTAACGCGCACCTTTCAGGCCGCTGTGATAGTTGTCGAGCACCACATGGCTGAACGGGCTGGCAGGCAGCGCGCGGTCCAGTTGCACCACGGGAATGTCGCCGTTGCTCAGGCGGCTGAGATAGACCGGCTGGTACACCGGCTCGTCCGACACCGGCGACAACACGATGCCGGCCACGCGATAACTGAGGAGGGTATCGACTGCCTTGGCTTCGAGTTCTTCAGAACCGTCGGTGTCCACCAGCATGATGGTGTAACCGCGGGTTTTCGCCTCGCGGGAGATCGCCTTGATCATCTCGCTGTAGAAGGGGTTGTCCACCGACGCGGTAATGACGCCGATGATCATGCTCTCGCTGCGCTTGAGGCTGCGGGCAAATGCATTGGGGACGTAATCGAGTTCTTGCGCCACTTCCAGGATGCGCGCCAGGGTGGCGGGCTTGACCAGATCGGGTTTGTTCAGCGCCCGGGAAACAGTGACAGGTGTCATGTTCACGCGGCGGGCGATGTCGGAAATGGTGACGGGGGTTTTCTTGCTCATGGGCGATTGGCTGCCTGAAATCCGGGACAACCTGCGGGGCAGTCGCATCCCTCCAAAGAGTGCCAAGGCTAGCACGATGGAGGGTGCAAAAGGGATGCCGATGCTGAAGAGGGTAAGCGTCAGCATGACGCTAAAGCGGTCAGTACTGATTTAATCAGCTGTAGATCGTTATTCACATGTTTTCACTGCCAAGCGGATATTAAGGGGCGCGACTCTAAAGAACTTTCCCGGGCGAGCCAAACAGCGGATAAGTTCTTTTTTTTAGTTCTTCTTCCCTTCAGTAAAAGCCTGTTGTTATGTCCGCTATTGCGGTTTTTTTAAATTGCGGTTTCGACATGATTGTCGCGCCAGTATGGTTATGTCGGGCCTTTGATCGGCGCTGGCATGCGTGAAGCATGTAAAGTCAAAGTGTTTAACATGATGATGAATATGTTCACGCATACTTCAGAATCACTGAAGTATGAGCCCTCGATAGCGCTCGCAGGTCTACCTTGCCTGGTCTGTATCAGCGACACTGTGTGTCTTGTTTATACCGGTGCCCGGAGCGCTCATGTCCTTGCCTGCTTCCTCTTCTTCTACGCGCGACTTTATCTTCGCTGCCTGCGCGTTGCTTATTGCCATGGTCGGCACCACGCTGCCCACGCCGCTGTATGCGCTCTATCAACAGCGGCTCGGCTTCGACGCAAGCTGGTTGACGATCATTTTCTCGATCTATGCGGCGGGCGTTATCGCAGCGCTGCTGGCGGTCGGCAGCTGGTCCGATCAACTGGGGCGCAAGCCGTTGTTGCTGGCAGGGCTGGCGATGGGGGCAGTCAGCGCGGTCATCTTTCTGTTCAGCGATTCGATTGGCGGTTTGCTGATCGGACGGCTTTTTTCCGGTTTCAGCGCTGGCATCATGACCGGCACGGCAACCGTCGCCGTCATCGAACTGGCCCCCAAGACCTGGAAGAACGCCACGCTGGTGGCCACAGCCGCCAATATGTTCGGCCTCGGCATCGGGCCTTTGCTCGCCGGCTACACCTCGCAGTTTCTGCCGGACCCTCTGCACCTGGTGTTCTACGTGCACGTGGGGATGCTCGTGCTGGCGACTGTCGGTATCGCGCTGATTCGCGAAACCGTGCAGCGTCCGGCGACGCTGAAACTGGGTATTCAGAAGCCTTCGGTTCCGGCGTCCGTGCGCAGCGTGTTTATTTCCGCGTCCATCGCCGGGTTGGCGGGTTTCAGCGTGGCGGGCCTGTTCACCAGCATGGTGCCGTCGGTGATGATTCACGTCATGCACGAACAAGGCGGGCTGTTGATCGGCGCGGTGATCGGCTTGTTTTTCGTCGCGTCGATCATCGGCCAGGCGTTGCTGCAGGTGCTGCCAAAGGCCCGACACATGACGCTGGGCTGCGTCGGGTTGATCGTCGGTATGGTCTGTCTGGGGCTGAGCATTGCCACGTCGCAGTTGGGGCTGTTGATCGCGGCAGGTCTGGTGGCAGGCATCGGTCAGGGCATGATCCTGCGCGCCGGCATGGGAGCGGTCACCGCCAGCAGTCCGGCTGACCAGAAGGCTGCCGTGACCTCCGCATTTTTCGTGGTGCTTTACGTGTCGATCTCGGTACCAGTGGTGGCGGTTGGTTTCAGCGTGCGAGTGTTTGGTCTGGAGCATGTGGGCGAATTCTTCGCCTCGCTGGTGGCCGTGGTTGCCTTGCTGGCGATGATCAGCATGAAACGCGTGCAATCAAAACAGGCCGCCGTGTCGGCGTCCGGGAGCTGAGCAATGAGCGTGAAAGTCGGCTTGATCTCGGACACCCACGGCTTGCTGCGTCCTCAGGCACTGGAGGCGTTGCAGGGCTGCGATTACCTGATCCACGGCGGCGACATCGGCAAACCGGAAATCCTCGACGCATTGAAAGCCAATGCGCCACTGACGGTGGTGCGAGGCAACAACGACACCGACGATGCCTGGGCTTGCGACGTGCCCTATGAAGCGGTTTTGCGGATCGGCGACGTAGTGATTTACACCACGCACATACTGGCCGACGTGCCGAAATCATTACCGGAGGGGGTGCGCGTCGTGGTCACCGGGCACTCCCACCGGCCCTTGCAGCAGATGCGCGACGGCGTGCTGTTCATCAACCCGGGCAGCGCCGGACCGCGACGCTTCAAATTGCCGATCACGGTGGGCATGCTGCACATCGAGGGTGATGAAGTGCGCGGTGAGTTGATCGAACTGGCGCTCAAATAAGCTCTGCGTGTCTCGGGCTCGCTTCTGCCGACAGGCGTAGGAGCGCGCTTGCCCGCGAACGCGATCTGGCTGCGAAATCCCCGTCGCCTGGAGCACCCCGTTCGTCAGCAAGCCGGCTCCTGCAGATGTAACAGCGTTCGCCGTCCAAACACACCTACTTCGCGATCGGGTCCAGGCCGCTGGCCTTGATGGCCGGGGCGGCTGCCGATGAACTCAGGAATTCCAGAAACTGTTTGGCCTGGTCAGGGTGTTTGCTCATGGTCACGACTCCTGCGGAGTAGAGGGTCATCTGCTGCGCCTGGTCGGGGATCAGGCCAATGATGTCGATGCCGTCCACCGGCTTGAGCTCGCTCAACTGCTGAAAGCCGATCTCGGCGTCTCCGCGTGCGACGACTTCGCCGACCGGCTCGGCGGGAATCATGCGGCTTTTGCTCTGAATCCGGTCGGCGATGTGCATCTGGCTGAACAGCACGCGAGACAGGTACACGCCGCTGGCGCTGTCCGAATAGGCGATGCTTTTGGCGTCAAGCAGGGTCTGCTTGAAGGCGTCCATGGTGCTGATGTCAGGGTGTGGCGCGCCATGACGCACGGCCATGGCGATGTAGGATTTGCCCAGATCAACGCGGGTTTTCGGATCGACCTTGCCGTCCTTGATCAACTTGTCCAGCGCCGCACCGACCATCAGCACCACGTCGGCTGGCTCGTGGCGGGCCAGTCGGTTGGGAATTGCCTGGGGTGTCGCGCCCATCGACGGCGCTACTTCGCCTTGCAGCTTCACGCCGGCGCGCTGTTCGTAATCGGGGGCTACAGCTTTGAACGCGCCCATGATCCCGCCTGAACTCAGCACGATCAGCTGGACAGGTGCAGGTGCCGTAGCGGCATGGGAAAAAGCGACTGGGACGAGGGAGAGGGCGGCACTGAGGAGATAAGGCAACATTCTTTTCATGGAGATAAACCCGGCGTTGGAGATGAATATGACGAAATAAAACAGCGCGGGCAGTATGTGGCAATTGTGAGATCAGTAAATCCCTTTCTTGCCAGTGCACCTGCGCTGTTCGTCTTCAACCCCTTGGACCGCCTGCGCCGGACGGCTTTTCGCCCGACGCAGATAAAGCGGGTTTACACCTTGAAGTGACTGACCAGCATTTGCAGCTGATTGCCCAACCGGGCGAGTTCGACGCTGGACGCGGCGGTTTCTTCGCTGGCAGCGGCAGTCTGTTCGGAAACGTCGCGCACGTTGACGATGCTGCGGCTGATCTCTTCGGCCACCGAGCTTTGCTGCTCGGCAGCGGCGGCGATCTGCTCGTTCATGGCCTGAATGTTCGACACCGTCTGGGTAATGCTTTCCAGCGACGTACCGGCCTTGCGCGTCAGAGCAACGGAGCTGTCAGTCAGGTTGCGGCTGCTGAGCATGATCTCCGAGACCTGGCGCGTACCGTTTTGCAGCGCCGCGACCAAGCCTTCGATTTCTTCGGTCGATTGCTGGGTGCGTTGCGCCAGGCCACGGACTTCATCGGCGACCACGGCAAAACCGCGACCGGCTTCACCGGCACGCGCGGCCTCGATGGCAGCGTTGAGGGCCAGCAGGTTGGTCTGCTCGGCGACGGCCTTGATCACGTCCATGACCTTGCCGATCTTATTGCTTTCCTGTTCCAGCACGGACATCGCGTCGGTGGAACGAACGACTTCGGTGGCCAGCTTCTCGATCTGGGTGATCGCTTCACCCACCACTTTGTCACCTTCGCGTGCCTGCTTGTCAGCGGCAGAAGCGGCGACCGATGCCTGCTCGGCGTTGCGCGCCACCTCGTGAACAGTGGCCGACATTTCGTGCATCGCGGTGGCGACCTGGTCGGTTTCGACTTTCTGGCTGTTGACCCCGGCGCTGGTCTGTTCGGTCACGGCCGACAGCTCTTCAGCGGCGCTGGCGATCTGCGTGACGCTGTCACGGATGCCGCCGATCAATTCGCGCAGCGTGGCGCCCATGCGCTGAATGCCCATTTGCAAAACGCCCAGTTCATCTTTGCGGGTCACGACCATGTCGTGGGACAAATCGCCAGAAGCGATGCGATCCACCACTGCCAGTGTCTGTTGAATCGGACGGGTGATATGACGGGTAATGATGATCGCCGCCAGCGTGCCGAGAATCAGCGCCAGCAGCGTGCCGGCCACCTGCAGCGTGCGCGCCTGCTGACTGTCGGCCTGGCCCAAGGTGTTCTGCAGGTCAGTGAGCTGTTGCGCCAGCTTGACGATGACACTCTGTTCCTCGGTCATTTCCGTTCGCGCAGCATTGATATTGCCGGTGGCGACCTTGAAACCCTGCACCGAGGTGCGATAGCCCACCAGCGCCGCTTCCAGCTGCTTCAGGCGCTCGGCCTGCGTGCCGCTAAACATGGCGTTGAGCGGCGCAAGGCCGTCAATGGCGCTAGTCAGTTGGCGCATGGCCGTGTCTTCGGTCTTGGCCGAAACGTTGGCCGTATAGCCGCGCACCTCATAGCGCACCAGCATCACGTCTTCGCGGGCTTTGATGACCGCCTGATACTGCTCGAAGCGGCGTTCGTCAGTCGGGTCGAGCTTCATCACATCATCGTTGATCGCGGCAATCAGGTCGGCCGCTTTCACCGCGTCGACGCCCATGGCATCGCGCACCTTGGCACTCGCCTGGTAGGCCTCGCGCATCTTTTTCAACGAAGTTTCATAAGCGCTGATCTGTTCGCCCATCGTCTTGATGAGCGGGACGTTCAGGGGGTTAGTGAAGGTCTTCTGCAGAAATTGCTGCTGCGCCTTGAATCCGTCGAGCGCGGTCTGAACGCCTTGCGCAGCCGCTTCGTCGCCGTTGCTGAGCATGTATTGCAGGCGCGTCACCCGCAGGTCGGTGAGCTTTTGGCTGAGCTTGTTGATATCACCCACCCATTGGCTGCGGGCGCTCATCTGGCCCAAACTGTTCCAGCCCACCAGGGCCAGCAGTGCTGTTAATACAAGTACGACGCCGAAGCCGAGGGCTAGCTTCTTATTGACGCTGATGTTGGCCATCCAGCTGTTCATTCCATTTCTCCAGAATCCGTAAATATTTGAAATCGTCAGCTGGAGGGTTTTTGTTATGGAAAACCAGCACAACATTCAGGTGTACGAATGCATCGGCAGGTTCGGGAGAATCTGAAATCGATGTCGGAATTGTCCGACAGTGGTGTTCGAGGCGGGGGATAGGCAGGGGAAAAAAGCGGGGTCCAGAAACAATCAAGCCCGGCAATGGCCGGGCTGGGGGAGGAGCGAGGCGTCGATCAGCTCAAGTGGCTGGCACCTACGTGGTCTGCACCGTCAGCGGCAACGCGGTTTGCACCAACGCGGTCTGCACCGTCAGCGGCAACGCGGTTTGCACCAACGCGGTCTGCACCGTCAGCGGCAACCCGGTTTGCACCAACGCGATCAGCACCGTCAGCGGCAACGCGGTTTGCACCAACGCGATCAGCACCGTCAGCGGCAACGCGGTTTGCACCGACGCGATCAGCACCGTCAGCGGCAACGCGGTTTGCACCGACGCGATCAGCACCGTCAGCGGCAACGCGGTTTGCACCAACGCGATCAGCACCGTCAGCGGCAACGCGGTTTGCACCAACGCGATCAGCACCATCAGCGGCAACGCGGTTTGCACCAACGCGGTCTGCACCATCAGCGGCAACACGATTGATGTTGGTGTGGGAAGAACCGTTTTCAGCGACGACAGGTGCGTTCACAAATTGGGCGGCATCAACAGCGGGGAGGGCGAAAGCGCTGGTTGCCAGTACAGAGAAGGCCAGGCCAAGGATCAGTGTGTTGGTTTTCATGAGGGTTGCTCCAGTACGTTAGATGAGTGGGTAACTCGGTATGGAGCTGATGTTACTCGCCGCAAAATTAATCAGAACTCAATACGATTGGTAGCGAACATCGTCGGCGTTGATAGTTGATCCACCGGCGGCTCGCCCCGATGCAAGCGCTGTTCTCTTCCGCGTGACCGCTGGCAAGGCTGGCAACAAAACATTGACGGGCGTCGCTAACGCAGCGACCCGGCACCCTCAACGTAACTCGTGGGTCATCATCGTCAAACGCTGGCGTCAATCTTTGTGCCGTCCTTTGTATCGGACATGAAATATTTCAACTGTTGATCGGTCGGCCAAGCCCCTACCGTGCATAGGCCGCGAGACTTCGCTGCCGCCGAGTGCGTTTTCTCAATCAGGACGGGACGTTGGGCCATGGGATCAGTTCAGCGATTTACCACGCTAGACAGCTTCAGGGGCGTTTTCGCCTTACTGGTGGTGTTCTATCACCTGCATGTCGTGGGCGCTTTCATCGAGCTGCCGTTTTTTCGCAGAGCTGACATCCTGCTCAACTTCTTCTTCGTGCTCAGCGGTTTTGTCCTGGCCCACTCGTATGGGCTGAAGCCGCAGTTCGGTTTCAAGCGTTTCGTCATCTCACGCATGTTCCGCCTGTACCCGCTGCACGTCGTGATGCTGCTGGTGTTTATCCTCTTCGAAGGGGTGCGTTGGGCGGCCTACAAGAAAGGCTTCACCCTGAACAACGTGCCGTTCACCGGGCTCTTCGCCCCGTCAGAGATCCTGCCCAATCTGCTGTTGGTGCAAGCCTGGACGCCGCTCACCGAAACGATGTCGTTCAACTACCCGTCGTGGAGCATCAGCATCGAGTTCTACATCTACATGCTCTTCGGCGCGCTGTGCCTGCTTTCGTTGAGAAGCCGCTTTCTGATGTTTGCCTGCGTGGCCGTCGTTGCATTCACAATGATCTTCACCGAAAACGAACCGCTGGTCTGGCGCGCCATGCTGGGTCTGTCCTGCTTCTTCGCCGGCAACATCACGTACCTGGCCTACCTGCTGATTCGCGACCGATTCGTGCCGGTGCGCTGGCTGATGACGCTGCTCGAAGTGGCGCTGACGTGCACAACGTACTGGATGGTGATGAATGACTACAGCGACCGCTCGCCCATTGCCAGTCTGACGTTCTGCGTGCTGGTGCTGGTGTTCGCATTCGAAGCCGGGCTGGTATCGTCTCTCCTGAAAACCGCCGTCTTCAGGCTGCTGGGCAAATTGTCGTACTCCATCTATATGACCCACGCCGCGCTGCTGTTTTGCCTGTCGACGGCGTTCATCGTGGCGCAGAAGCTTACGGGCCGCGACCTGTCGCCAATGATCAATGGTCAGCGTTTCATGGACACCGGTTCAGAGCTGGGCAACAACGCGCTGGTGGTTGCCGTCACCCTCGTGGCGATCGGCCTGGCTGCTCTGGCCCACACGTACATCGAGCTGAAGGGCGTCGAGTTGGGCAAGTGGATGTTCGGGCGATCGCAGGGCAAGGCGCCGGTCAATCAGGGCATTGGTGGTGGCTTGAAGCCGCAGGTCGATCGCGCGGCGTGAACCCCCAATGGTTGCGCTGAGCCTTACTCGCGGCGCAGCCAATCAGCCACCCCCAGCCCTGCCGCGCGGCCGCTCGCGAAACAGGCGGTGAGCAGATAGCCGCCGGTTGGCGCCTCCCAGTCGAGCATCTCGCCGGCGCAGAACACGCCGGGCAGCGACGGAATCATCAGTTGCTCGTTCAGCGCTTCGAACCTCACCCCGCCCGCCGTGCTGATGGCTTCGTCCAGCGGGCGCGGCTTGATCAGTGTCAGCGGCAAGGCCTTGATCGAACGCGCAAGCAGGGCCGGATCAGCGAATGACGCTGCGCAGAGGAGCTCACGCAACAGCGCCGCCTTTACGCCGTCGAGGCCCAACTGGCTGTGCAGATGCTTGGACATCGAGCGTGAACCGCGCGGTTTGCTCAGGGCCTTCTGCACCTCGGCGACGGTTTTGCCGGGCAGCAAATCAATCTCGACCGTGGCCGAGCCCGACTGATTGATCGCCTCACGGATCTGCGCGGACAAGGCGTAAACGAGGCTGCCCTCCACGCCAGTCTGCGTGATCACGCATTCGCCCAGTCGCAGGGTTTGCCCCTGCAGGCCCATCGCGATGTTCTTCAGCGGCGCGCCGGCGAACTTGCTGCGCAGCAGTTCGCTCCAGGCCGAGACTTCGAACCCGCAGTTGGCGGCTTGCAGCGGCGCAATCTTGACACCGCGTTGTTGCAGCAGCGGCAACCACGCACCGTCCGAGCCCAGCCGCGACCAGCTTGCCCCGCCCAACGCCAGCAGCGTGGCGGCAGGGTTCAGGGCGAGTTCACCTTCGGGGCCGGCGATCCGCAACATATTGTCGGTATTCCAGCCCAGCCATCGGTGACGGGTGTGGATAACTACGCCGGACTCACGCAGGCGCTTGAGCCAGGCGCGCAGGAGCGGCGCGGCTTTCATGTCGGTGGGGAACACGCGCCCCGAACTGCCGACGAAGGTCTGGATGCCCAATCCGTGAATCCACTCGCACAGCGCCTGCGCGCCGAAGCCGCGTAGCAAGGGCGCGATCACCAGGGCGCGCTCGGCGTAGCGGGCAACAAACGCAGGCGAAGGCTCGGAGTGGGTGATGTTCATGCCGCCGACGCCGGCCAGCAGAAACTTGCGCCCGACTGACGGCATGGCGTCGTAAAGATCCACCTTGAACCCTGCCTGGCTCAGCACTTCAGCGGCCATCAGGCCGGCAGGGCCGCCGCCGATGATGGCGACTGTCTGGGTGCTTGAGGTGGCGGTTAACGTCATGGCTAAGCGGACACTGGTTGGGTGAGGGGCGCGCATTCTACGCGAGCTTCGTGAAACGCGGCCAGCCTGTGGAAAACTAATCGATCAAAAAACGTACAGTACGCGCCAGGCCCAGTCTTGTCAGGGGATCATGACCTTGCGCTCAGGTTATCCACAGGCCGTTCCACAGGGGATGTGGGTAAGTTCTGTCATCACTCAAAGCCCGCGCTCTACCCATACGCGCTGCGCACTGTGGTGCAGAATCCCGTGCCGCCGGGCGAGCGCTTCTCGGTCCTTGCTGTAGCCACCGCCAATAACGCCCATCACCGGAATGTCCCGGCCCAGGCAATGACGCATCACCGCTTCGTCACGGCGGGCAACACCTGCGTCGGTCAGCTGCAAATACCCCAGCGCATCGTCCTTGTGCACATCCACGCCGGCGTCGTACAGCACCAGGTCAGGCCGATACAGCGGCAACAGGTAATTGAGCGTGTCGTCGACTACCTTCAGGTAGTCGTCGTCACCCATGCCCATCGGCAGCGGAATGTCCCAGTCACTTTGGGCCTTGCGCGCGGGGAAGTTCTTTTCGCAGTGCAGCGAGACGGTGATTGCGTCATCGGTGTGTTCGAGGATCCGCGCGGTGCCGTCGCCCTGATGCACGTCGCAATCGAAAATCAGCACCCGGTCGACGCGTCCGCTTTGCAGCAGGTACTGACTGATGATCGCCAGGTCGTTGAAGATGCAAAACCCGGCCGGGTAATCGTAATGCGCATGATGGGTGCCGCCGGCGAGGTGACAGGCCATTCCGTGCTGCAGCGCAAGTTCCGCTGTCAGCAGCGAGCCACCCACCGCGCGTACCGTACGTCGGGCCAGATCCTCGGTCCACGGCAGGCCAAGGCGACGTTGATCTTCCCTCGACAGCGCGCCTTCCATATAGCGACTGATGTAACCAGGGTCATGGCCCAGCGCGAGGATGTCCGTTGGGCAGACCTGCGGGCGAAACAATTGAGCATCTGTTGTCAGGCCGGTGTCGATAAGGTGGTCGCGCAGGAGCCGAAACTTGTCCATCGGGAAGCGATGGTCGGCCGGAAAGTCCGGGCTGTAGTCTTCGTGGTAAATGAGGGGCAGGGGCATGGTATGCACGCGTCTGGTTCGAAGGGGAATCTTGCCAGTTCTGACGATCACCGCACAGCGATTTGCCTGAGCGGGGAGATCGCCAGCCGGCGGGCAATTTGAAAGGCGAGGCAAAAGGGAGACGATCGATGGAGCCGATTCTTGAGCTCAGCAGCGCGCGCTTGTTGATGCGTCAATGGCGAGATGATGATTTGCCAGCCTTCGCGCAGATGTGCGCCGATCCACAAGTGATGCGCTACTTTCCGCAGCCCTTGAGCCGCATGGAAAGCGCCAAGTTGATCGGCCGCGTGCGCGGGCATTTTGCCGAGTACGGCTTTGGGTTCTGGGCCCTTGAGCGCAAGGACACCGGCGAATTCATCGGTTTCACCGGCTTGAGTGTGGTGGGCTTCGAGGCAGGATTTACGCCTGCGGTGGAAATCGGCTGGCGCCTGGCCCGCGAGCATTGGGGCCTGGGTTATGCCAGCGAAGCCGCCTGGACAGTGCTCGGCTGCGGCTTCGAGCATCTGGACCTGGACGAAATCGTGGCGTTTGCGGCGGTCAATAATCTGCCCTCGCAGAAGGTCATGCAGGCCATCGGCATGCGCAATGATCCGGCCGACAACTTCGATCACCCCAAATTACCCACCGGCCATCCCCTCAGGCCCCACGTGTTGTATCGAATCAACCGAAAGGGCTGGCTGGCGACCCTGTGATTCGCTGCGGGAATCGGACTACAAACCTCTGTATCATTTCGCCCAACTTCCATGGGCGCCGACCTTCGCCGCCCATGGCCTGATTGATGTGATGACGGTCGGCGAGACGACCGTGTGAGGAACCCTGAATGAGTCACGTACTGGATGATCTGGTGTCGCTGTTGAGCCTGGAGCCGATCGAAGAAAACCTCTTCCGCGGACGCAGCCAGGACCTTGGCTTTCGCCAGCTGTTTGGCGGTCAGGTGCTGGGGCAGTCGCTGTCGGCGGCGAGCAAGACGGTCGAAGACGCGCGTCATGTGCATTCACTGCATGGCTACTTCCTGCGGCCCGGCGATGCGCACTTGCCAGTGGTGTATCAGGTCGACCGGGTCCGTGATGGCGGCAGTTTCAGCACGCGCCGAGTGACGGCGATCCAGAAAGGGCAGCCGATCTTCACCTGCAGCGCGTCGTTCCAGTACGACGAAGAAGGCTTCGAGCACCAGACCCAGATGCCACAAGTGGTCGGCCCGGAAAGCCTGCCGTCGGAGCTGGAACTGATGCGTCAGCGCGAGCACCTGATTCCGGAGCACATGAAGGACAAGCTGCTGTGTCCCAAGCCCATCGAGTTCCGGCCAGTCACCGAGTCTGATCCCTACAACCCGAAGCCTGCTGACCCGGTCAAATACATCTGGTTTCGCGCTGACGGCACGTTGCCCGACATCCCTGCCTTGCACCGCTACATGCTTGCCTACGCGTCGGATTTCAACCTGCTGACCACGTCGTTGCTGCCCCACGGCAAGACGGTCTGGCAGAAGGACATGCAGATCGCCAGCCTCGATCACTCGCTGTGGTTCCACGGCGAACTGCGCGCCGACGACTGGCTGCTCTATGCCATGGACAGCCCGTGGGCGGGCAATTCACGCGGGTTTTCCCGTGGCAGCGTGTTCAACCGCGCGGGCAAGCTCGTTGCTTCGGTCAGTCAGGAAGGTTTGATTCGCCACCGTAAGGATTGGTCATGAGCCTCACACAGGTACGCCACTGGGTATTCGACATGGACGGCACGCTGACCGTCGCTGCCCATGATTTTCCGGCCATCAAACGCGCGCTGGATATCCCCCAGGAGGACGACATTCTCGGCCATCTCGCCGCGCTGCCTGCCGATGTTGCGGCGGCGAAACACGCCTGGCTGCTGGAGCACGAGCGCGCGTTGGCGATTGAGTCCAGACCCGCCACTGGCGCGGTTGAGTTGGTGAGGGAGCTGGCGGGGCGAGGCTATCGTCTCGGTATCCTGACGCGCAATGCCCGGGAGCTTGCCCACGTGACGCTGGACGCCATCGGCATCGCGGACTGCTTTGCGGTAGAAGACGTGCTCGGCCGTGACGAGGCCGCGCCCAAGCCTGATCCGGGCGGCCTGCTGAAACTCGCGCAAGCGTGGAATGTGCAGCCGTCGGAAATGGTGATGGTGGGCGACTATCAGTTCGACCTGGCCTGCGGTCGGGCGGCAGGCACTCAGACCGTGCTGGTCAATCTCCCGGAAAATCCATGGCCGGAACTGACCGACTGGCATGCGGCCGACTGCGTGGCGTTGAGGAAGATGATTGGCGCGAGTCGCTGATGCGGCTGCGTTTAAATAGTAGGACCGGCTTCAGCCGGGAAGGCGTCCGGCAATTCACCACAAAATTGATGGTGTTCACACCGGCCTCTTCCCGGCTAAAGCCGGTCCCACTGTCGAATCGCGCTCAAATAGTGGGACCGGCTTCAGCCGGGAAGGCGTATGGCGATACACCGCAAAATTGGAGGTGTACGTGCTGGCCTCTTACCGGCTAAAGCCGGTCCTACGTAGTGCCGCGTCTAGACAGTGGGACCGGCTTCAGCCGGGAATGAGCCGGGACCCACCGCAGCCTTTAACCGATATCAATTCGCCTTGAACAACGCCGTCTGCCCTTCAGGTGAGGTGAAGATCGCGTCGCCGTTGTGCCCGACGTTTTTCACTTCCACCAGACGCTGATTCAAGCCTTCCGGGTGGCGCTTGGTCAGGTAATCGAAGTAGTTGTGACCGCGGGCCAGACGCTGCGGCCCCTGAGCTTCTGCACCGCAATCCTTGTCCAGCGCCGGGTGCTCCGGATCGGTGTCCAGCTCGCCCAACAGATAAGTAATGTCCCGCTTCACGTATGCGGCCTCAAGCTCGGCGGGTGTTTCCTTGCCGGCATACGCGGGTAGCTTGTTCAGGCCGTATTTCCAGGTGTCGAAGGTCGGGCAGCTCGCCGCATCGACCGGCATCGGTCGGGTCGCGTCGAAGTACGCGTACGAGGACGGGTTGGCGATCACATAGCGTAGCTTGATGCCTTCCTTCTTCAGCAACGCGTCTTCCTTGCCACCGATCATTGCGTAGCGCTGCACCACCTGAGCACCGCCCGAATGGCCAGCGATCACGATCTCTTTGAGATTGGGAAAGAGCTTGCTGTCGCTCAGACGCTTGAGGATGTGATCGATGACCACAAAGGAGCTGACCGGCTTGGGACCCAACGACTTCTCGCCCGCCATCCAGTCATTGGCGTGCCAGCGCAGTACCGACTCGGGCAGGCGGTGCTCTGCGATGTCTTTTTCGTCGAGAAATTGAGGCGCGATCAGCAACGTTTTCGAGCGCTGCCTGGACTGATTGGCTGCGCGCTCGACACTGCGCAGGTAGGTTTGCGCGTTGCGCAGCCGACCGTGAAAAACAATGACCACCCGCTGGACCTGGGGGCTGGGACGAACCCAGTTCTGACTCAGGCCGAGGGTGGCCTGGGTCGTCCCGTTGATCTGCAGCCGGTCGGGGCTGATGGATTTAACCGCCTGATCCGCCGCATGAGCATTGAGGCTCATCAGGGTGCCCAACAACAGGATCGAAAGCGGTTTCATCATGTGATCAGAGGCTCTTGGCGGCGAACGTATCGCATTGGTTGATTTGTCCCTGGGCAAAACCTGTCTTGAACCAGCGAACCCGCTGGGCAGAGGTGCCGTGGGTAAACGAGTCTGGCACGACCCGGCCCTGACCCTGTTGCTGCAAGCGGTCGTCGCCAATGGCGTTGGCGGCGTTCAGCGCTTCCTCAATATCACCCGGCTCCAGCCAGTTCAAACGCTTTTGTGCGTTGTTGGCCCAAACACCTGCCAGGCAGTCAGCTTGCAGCTCCTGACGCACCAGCAAACCGTTGTCACCTTCCATTTTCATGCCGCGTTGGCGGGCGGCGTCAACTTTAGCCGAAACCCCCAATAAGGTCTGCACATGATGGCCAACTTCGTGAGCAATCACGTACGCCTGAGCGAAATCTCCCGCCGCCTTGAAGCGCTGACTCATTTCACGGAAGAACTCCATGTCCAGGTACACGCGCTGGTCAGCCGGGCAATAGAACGGGCCGCTCGCCGAAGAGGCGGAGCCACAGGCCGATTGCACCCGACCGCTGAACAGGATCAAGGTCGGTGCCTTGTACTGACGCCCGCTTTGCTGAAACACCTGCTGCCACGTGTCCTCGGTGTCGCCCAGGATCGCCCGCACGAAATCGGCTTGCTCGTCATTGGCCGGCGGCGCCTGGCGCGTTTGCGGGTTGACCGCTGCGGTCTGCTCCGAACCCATCTGGCCGGTGATCTCCCCCAGAATCCGCATCGGGTCCTGCCCGGTCAGCAGGCCAATCGCAACGATGATCACGATCCCGCCAATCCCCAGCCCCTTGCCGCCAATGCGCATCCCGCCACCACCGCCACCCCCGGAATCGCCACGTGCGTCCACGACGTTGTCACTGCGACGTCCTTTTTTCCATAGCATGGGGGAATCCTCTTTTGGTCGTGTGGGAAGTGTAGACGGCGGGCGTGCGCCGTCTGGTCTGCTGGACTAAGAGAGGAGGGGAGGGGGAATGGTTCAGGCGATCAGGTACCTGGAACCTGCGTTTAGACGTCTAGCCGCCGTCCATTGTTTTTGTAAGGGTGACGAAGCTGCGAAGGGGACGAGCGTAATTTGAGCTCGCCCCTGAGATTCAGCGGCTGGTTTAGACCCTGGCCGTCTGCTTCTCGGTGGTCTCGACAGGCGAGGCGTCGGCGAAGTGGTTGACTTGGCGCAGGGCCTTGAAGCCGACCATCCAGGCGCCCACGACACCCAGTGTGCACAGGCCGCCGATGATCGCGGCGGGCACGGCACCCCAGAGCGCTGCGCTGCTGCCGGCGCGGAATTCGCCCAGCTCGTTGGACGAACCGATAAACAGCATATTCACGGCGTTGACCCGCCCACGCATGTCGTCCGGCGTCGAGAACTGCACCAGTGTGGAGCGGATATAGACGCTGACCATGTCCGCCGCACCGGCGATCATCAAAGCCAGCAGCGACAGCCAGAACAGCGTCGACAGGGCGAACACCAGATTGGCGACACCGAACACCGCGACGGCGATGAACATGACCAGACCGACATGTCGATCAAAAGGCCGGAAGCTCAGGTACAGACCGGTGCTGACCTCCCCCAGACTCATCGCACTGCGCAGCGCGCCCAGACCTTGGGGTCCCAGGTGCAGCACTTCATGGGCATAAATCGGCAGCAGCGCCACCACGCCGCCGAGCAGCACGGCAAACAGGTCCAGGGAAATGGTGCCGAGGATGATCGGTCGCGAGCGGATGAAGGCGATGCCGGCAGTGAAGCGCTTCCAGGCCGTGGACTCGAGGATCTGCTTCTTCCCGGCATAGAGCACCGGCACGCGGATCAGCAACAGCACGCCAGCGATGAAGCTGGCCATGCACACTGAATAGGTCAGCCCGCCGCCGCCTGCCGCATACAACCCGCCACCGACCAGAGGCCCGGCGATGGTGGCGATGCGCATGATCATGCTGTTGGTGGCGATGGCCGAGGCGAGTTTTTCCCGCGGTACCACTTGTGGCAGCAGGCTCTGCAACGCCGGCCCGGTGAACGCCCGCGCGCATCCGAACAGGGCCAGGGTGGCGTAGATCAGTCGAGTGTCTTGATGGTGCGTGACCGAGAACAGCATCAGCATCAGGCTGCACATCGCTTGCACCGACCAACTGATGGTCAGGATCAGCTTGCGATCGTAGCGGTCGATCAGGTCGCCGGCTGGCATCAACAGCAGCAGCATCGGAATGAACTGTGCCAGGCCAACATAGGCCAGGGAGATCGGGCTGCGGGTCATGTCGTAGACCTGCCAAGCGACAACCACTGCCTGAATCTGCATGGCGAAAACGGCAGCAAGACGCGCGGTCAGGAAGGCAAAAAAGCCGGGCAGCCGCAGGGCGCTTTTAGCGGAGGATTCAGAGGACGGGGCGGGCGATTCGGGGCTCAAGGCAAGGCATCCATCGAAGCGAAAGACGGCCGAGAGTTATACACCGGTCTGGCGCAGTTAGCCGCTAGCTGTCAGGAATTTAATGATGGATGGTACGGGATATGCTGCGTGCGCATGGATGTGATGCGCACAGTGTGGCGTGGTGTAATGGCTGAGGGCCTCTTCCCGGCTGAAGCCGGTCCCACTGACACACCGCTCTGTAGGAGCCGGCTTGCTGGCGAACCGTGAGCGTCAGTCGACATCCATGACTCTGACACTCCGCATTCGCCAGCAAGCCGGCTCCTGCAATTTGAACTGACCCAGCACACCAGGGTGTCAG
The DNA here is from genome assembly GCF_021728295.1 of Pseudomonas petrae. Taxonomy (GTDB): domain Bacteria; phylum Pseudomonadota; class Gammaproteobacteria; order Pseudomonadales; family Pseudomonadaceae; genus Aquipseudomonas; species Aquipseudomonas petrae. The sequence goes on along the minus strand of NZ_JAKJXE010000007.1, from coordinate 44,282 downwards.
CGGCGAACCAGCAAAACCCCCGACTCCATGTGATGGGTATACGGGAACTGATCAAACAACGCGCACCGCTCGACGCGGTGGGTGTCGTGCAGCTGTGCGATGTTCGCGGCCAGGGTTTCCGGGTTGCACGAGATGTACAGAATGCGCTCGAAGCGTCGCGTCAGCTCGCAGGTGTCCGGGTCCATGCCGGCGCGGGGCGGGTCGACGAACACGCTGCCGAAGTCGTAGCTTTTCAGATCGACACCGGCCAGACGACGGAACGGGCGCACCTCATTCAGCGCTTCTGTCAGCTCTTCAGCCGACAGTCGCACCAGCGACACGTTATTCACCTCGTTGTCCGCCAGGTTGCTCAATGCCGCGTTGACCGACGTCTTGCTGATCTCGGTCGCCAGCACCTTGCGCACGCGGGTCGCCAACGGCAGCGTGAAGTTGCCGTTGCCGCAATACAGCTCCAGCAAATCATCGTCGCGGTCGCCCAGCGCATCGTACGCCCAGCTCAGCATTTTCTGGTTCACCGTGCCATTGGGCTGAGTGAACGCGCCTTCCGGCTGGCGATAGCTGAACGTGCGGCCGGCGACTTCCAGCTTCTCGGTCACGTAATCGCGGCCGATCACCAGACGCTGACCTTTCGAACGCCCGATCACGCTGACCTTAAGATCAGCCGCCAATTGCTCGGCCTCGACCTGCCAGGCGTCATCCAGCGGGCGGTGATAGCACAGGGTGATCATGCCGTCACCGGCCAGCGTGGTCAGAAAGTCCACCTGAAACAGCTTGTGATTGAGCGTTTTGCTGGCTTCCCAACGGTCCCGCAGCACCGGCATCAGCGCATTGATCTGCTGGCTGGCGATGGGGAAATCGTTGATCAGGATCGGGGTGTGCTTGTCGCCCGGCGTGAACATGGCGTAGTGGCGCTTGCCGTCGTCGCGCCACAGGCGGAACTCGGCGCGCAGGCGGTAATGCTCGCGCGGCGAATCGAAGACCTGAGGTTCCGGCGCCTCGAACGGCGCCAGCAACTCGCGCAGGCGCGCGGCTTTCTCATCGAGCTGAGCGGTATAGCTTGCAGGGTCGAACGTAGAACTCATGGATAAAAGCCCAGCTTGATCACGAACAGAATCGACAGCACGACCAGCGCCGAATTCAGCTCGCGACCCCGGCCCGACAGCAGCTTGATCACGGTCCAGGAAATGAAGCCAAAAGCGATGCCGTTGGCGATTGAATAGGTGAACGGCATCGCCAGCGCGGTGATCACCACCGGCGCCGCTTCAGTGATGTCGTCCCAGTTGATTTCGGCAAGGCCCGAGGTCATCAACACGGCCACGAACAGCAGGGCAGGGGCGGTGGCGAATGCCGGAACGCTGCCGGCCAGCGGTGCGAAAAACAGCGCCAGCAGAAACAACACGGCAACCACAATGGCCGTCAGACCGGTCCGCCCACCAGCACTCACGCCAGCAGCCGATTCGATGTAACTGGTGGTGGTCGAGGTGCCCAGCAAGGAACCGGCCATCGCGGCAGTGCTGTCGGCGATCAGCGCACGGCCCATCTTCGGCATGTGCCCGTCCTTGCCCATCAGGCCTGCGCGTTTGGCGACGCCAATCAGGGTGCCGGAGTTATCGAACAGGTCGACAAACAGGAAGGAGAAAATCACGCTGACCAGACCGATGTTCAGTGCGCCGGGAATGTCCAGCTGCAGGAAGGTCGGCGCCAGCGAAGGAGGCATCGACACCACGCCGCCAAATGGCGAGAAGCCCATCGCAATCGAAATGATGGTCACGGCCAGAATGCCGATCAGCACCGCGCCGCGCACTTTCAAAGCTTCCAGGGCCACGATCAGCGCAAAACCCAGGGCCGCGAGGATCGGCGCCGGTTTGGCCAGATCACCCAGGCCGACCATCGTGGCGGGGTTGCTGACCACGATACCGGCGTTGTGCAGGGCAATCAGCGCCAGGAACAGGCCGATACCGGCAGCGATGGCCGAGCGCAGCGGCAGCGGGATGCTGTTGATGATCCATTCACGGATGCGGAAGATCGACAGCAGGAAAAACATCACCGCCGAAATGAACACCGCGCCCAGCGCCACTTGCCAGGTGTGGCCCATGTGCAGCACGACGGTGTAGGTGAAGAAGGCGTTAAGGCCCATGCCCGGCGCGAGCGCGATCGGGTAGTTGGCGATCAGGCCCATCACGGTGGAACCGATGGCCGCGGCCAGACACGTCGCGACGAAGATCGCGCCCTTGTCCATGCCGGTTTCGCCAAGGATGCTCGGGTTCACGAATAGGATGTAGGCCATGGCCAGAAAGGTCGTGACCCCGGCCAGAATTTCGGTGCGCACATTGGTGTTATGCGCCCTGAGTTGAAACAACCGCTCCAGCATTTAAGGCTCCCCGGTGACGCTCCGCGTCATTTATGTAGTCGACTGAAACAGCAAAGCACAGCTCACCGAAACGGCTTGCACAAATTCTGCCAGTTGCAAAAAGCCGCGCATCATACCAGCAGCTCCGGGCGATGGGGCCTGGCGCTTGTCGTCGGATTGCAAATGTCCGGATTGGCCTTGCGCCGCCATCTGCCGCACTGAGTCAAAACGCTCGTCACAAACCCTGAACGTTTCCGAAACCCCGCAAGTCGTACCCCTTAAGACGCAGATCACTGCGCTGATCGAGTACCTACCGTGAGGCTTCCCATGAGTGCAACCAATGAACAGGCGTTCGCAGGGCATTCTATCGCTCTGACGTTGAACGGCCAGACCCGACAAGTGGACGTACAGCCCTGGACCACGCTGCTGGATTTGCTGCGCGAGCAGCTCGATCTGGTCGGCACCAAAAAGGGCTGCGACCACGGCCAATGCGGTGCATGCACCGTGCTGCGCGACGGCAAACGCATCAATGCCTGCCTGACCCTGGCGATCATGTGTGACGGCGCCGAGCTGACCACGATCGAAGGGCTTGCCGACGGCGACACGCTGCACCCGATGCAGCAAGCGTTTATCAAGCATGACGCCTTTCAGTGCGGCTACTGCACGCCCGGGCAGATCTGCTCGGCGGTGGGCCTGGCCAACGAAGGCCGCGCCAGCACCGATGACGAAGTGAAAGAACTGATGAGCGGCAACCTGTGCCGTTGCGGCGCCTACAGCAATATCCGCGCAGCGGTGGTGGAAGTTTTGCCATCCATGAATGCCGCGCCGGATCAGGGAGGGCGCGGCCAATGAATCCCTTCAGCTACAGCAAGCCGTCCGACATCGCTCAGGCGGTTAACCTCGCGGGTCCTGCCAGCCGTTTCATTGCTGGCGGTACGAACCTGCTGGATTTGATGAAAGAAAACATCGCGCGCCCCGAGCACCTGATCGACATCACCGGGCTGCCGCTCAAAGACGTGCGCGCAACCGACAGCGGCGGCGTGATGATCGGCGCGCTGGTGAGTAACGCCGACTTGGCGTGGCATCCGCTGATCGAGCGCGACTATCCGCTGCTGTCCCAAGCCATTCTGGCGGGCGCATCGCCGCAGTTGCGCAACATGGCGAGCACCGGTGGCAACCTATTGCAGCGCACTCGCTGCTACTACTTCTACGACTCAACCGTGCCGTGCAACAAGCGCGAGCCGGGCACCGGTTGCCCGGCCAAAGACGGGCTGAACCGCATTCACGCGATTCTCGGCGCCAGCGATGCCTGTGTCGCGACGCACCCTTCGGACATGTGCGTTGCTCTGGCAGCGCTCGAAGCCCGCGTACACGTTCAGGGCCGCGCCGGCGCCCGGGTCATCGAGTTCGCTGACTTCCACCGCTTGCCGGGGGATGCACCCCAGCGCGACAACCAGCTCGCCGACGATGAACTGATTACCGCCGTCGAGCTGCCTGCGCCACGTTTTCAGCAGCACAGCCACTACTTGAAAATCCGTGACCGCGCGTCGTACGCCTTTGCCCTGATCTCGGTGGCAGCGGCCGTTGAACTGGATGGCGACGTGATTCGTGATGTGCGCATCGCCTTGGGTGGCGTGGCACACAAACCTTGGCGTGACACGGCCGTCGAGCAGTCGCTCAAGGGGCAGCCGGTCTCGCGGGAAAACTTTGTTGCCGCTGCCGACGCGATGCTGCGCGACGCTCAGCCGCTCGCGCACAACGCTTTCAAGATCAAGCTGGCGCGCCGCGCGATCGTTCGCGCCTTGAGCGACGCCACCTTGGGAGGAACTGTTTAATGAACGCGAACACACCAATCCCGGGAAGCTCCGCGCTGGGGCAACCGATGGACCGCGTTGATGGACGCCTGAAAGTCACCGGTCAGGCCCGCTACGCCGGCGAGTACCCGGAGCTCGGCTTGCTGCATGGCAGCGTGGTCTCCAGCACCATCGCCTCCGGCCGCGTCGTGCGCATTGATGCCTCGCAGGCGCTGGCGGTTCCTGGCGTAATCGCGGTCATCGATCACACCAACCGCCCGCCCATCGCCAGCTATGACGAGGACTATCAAGACGCCGATTCTGCTGAAGGTTCGCCGTTCCGCCCCTTTTACAATGATCGGGTGCTCTATAGCGGTCAGCCGCTGGTGTTGGTCGTGGCAGACACCCTTGAGCTGGCGCGGCATGCCGGCTCCCTTGTGCGTATCGAATACGAAATTAAGTCGCACCAGACCGACCTCAGCGTCGGCCAGGGTGACGCGCATACGGCGCCGGCCGAAACGCCGAAGCCGCGCGGAGATTTTCCGGGCGCATTCGCCCACGCCGCGGTGACTGTCGACACGCACTACAGCACGCCCAACGAACACCACAACCCGATGGAGCCGCACGCGTCGACGGTGTTTTACAAGCCTGACGGCAGCCTGGAGATCCACGATAAAACCCAGGGCACGCAGAACTGCCAGGATTACCTGCACAGCGTTTTTGGCCTGGAGAAAGAGAAGATCCGCATTCTCGCCGCCTTCGTCGGTGGCGCGTTCGGCTCCGGCCTGCGCCCGCAATACCAGCTGCCGCTGGCCGTCATGGCGGCGCTGAAACTTCAGCGTTCGGTACGCCTGACGCTGACCCGCCAGCAGATGTTTACCTTCGGCTATCGTCCACAAACCCTGCAGCACATGCGCATTGGCGCTGCCAAAGACGGCAAGCTGATGGCGATCGCCCATGACGCGATCGGCCAGACCTCGCGTTTCGAAGACTTCACCGAGCACGTCGTTGAATGGAGCGGCATGCTCTATCAGTGCGACAACGTGCAGTTGAGCTACAAGCTGGCGCCGCTGGACGTTTACACGCCCCTGGACATGCGCGCACCAGGCGCCGCCTCCGGCATGGTCGCGCTGGAATGTGCGATGGACGAGCTGGCCATTGCGGCCGGCATCGACCCCGTGCAGTTGCGGATCGTCAACTTTGCCGACAGCAACGGCAACGAAGGTAAGCCGTACTCCAGCAAAGAACTGCTGGCCTGTTATGAGCAAGGCGCCGAGCGCTTTGGCTGGAGCAAGCGCAACCCCGAGCCGCGCAGCATGCGTCAGGGCCGGCAATTGGTGGGTTGGGGGATGGCCGGCGGTGTGTGGGAAGCCATGCAAATGCCGGCCAGCGCAAAGGCCAGCATCGACAGCAGCGGCAAGATCACCGTGAGCAGCGCCACCACTGACATCGGCACCGGCACTTACACGGTCATGACCCAGATCGCCGCCGAGGCCGCCGGCGTGAACCCGGAAGACGTCACGTTCGTTCTGGGTGATTCTTCGCTGCCGACATCGCCGTTGCAGGGCGGCTCGTTCACGGTGTCGTCCGTCGGTACGGCTGTGCAGCAAGCCTGCCGTGCCTTGCGCGCCAAGCTGCTCGACGCCGTGCGCATGGCGCATCCGCAATACGCAGTGGTGGACATGGCCGATGTCGGTTACGGCGACGGTTATCTGCTCATCGACGATCAGCGTTTTGCTTATGCCGACATCGTCCGCGAGTCGTCCCACGAGACGCTGGATGTACAGATCGACGCCAAACCTGACGACAAACGCGAGGGTTATTCGACGGCGACGCACTCGGCGGTGTTCGTCGAAGTGTTAGTGGATGAAGACCTGGGCACCATTCGCGTCAATCGTGTGGTGGACGCGGTTGCGGCTGGACGGGTGGTGAACTCGAAAACCGCGCGCAGCCAGATCCTCGGCGGCGTGGTCTGGGGTATCGGTCAGGCCTTGCAGGAAGAAAGCCAGACCGACCACACCCTCGGGCGCTTCATGAACCACAGCCTGGCCGAGTACCACATCCCGGTGAACGCTGACATCGGCGAGATCGACGTGTTTTTCGTTGAAGAGAACGACAGCATCGTCAACGATCTGGGCTCCAAGGGTGTGGGCGAGATTGGCATCGTCGGCGTGGCCTCAGCCATCGCCAATGCCGTCTACCACGCCACGGGCAAGCGGGTTCGGGAATTCCCGATTACGCTGGATAAGGTGCTTTAACCACGCCTTACCCTGTGGGAGCGCGCTTGCCCGCGACCGCGGTGTGTCAGAGAACGATTACGTCACTGACACACCGCGTTCGCGGGCAAGCGCGCTCCTACAGTCTCTTTGCTGTGCCCTCCAATACTCCCTCATTCAATGTCGCCCCAGTGCAAGCACAGGTCGCGCTGGTGCGCTTGATGCTCAGGCCTGCTGCGTACTTTGCATCAACGCGGCAGCCACCGTATTGCCGTGGGTCTTCAAGCCTTGAAAAACTGCCGAAAAGAGCTGAATAAAATAACGAGCCGACCCGAGGAGCACGCATGAAGTCATTTATTCGTCATATCAGTTGCGGTGTATTGATGCTGAGCAGCACCGTCCTGCTGGCTGCAGAACCCGCCAAATGCCAGAACGTGCGCATGGGTGTGGTCAACTGGACGGACGTCGTCGCCACCAGCGCTGTCGCCGAAGTGCTGCTGCAGAACATGGGGTACGAGGTCAAACAGACCAGCGCCGCCCAGCAAATCGTCTTTGGCGGTCTGCGTGACGATCGGCTCGACGTGTTCATGGGTTACTGGAAACCGGCGATGGACAAGAACATCGCGCCCTTTGTGGCGGCCAATCAGGTCAAGGTGCTCGACGTGCCGAGCATGAGTGATGCCCAAGCGACGCTGGCAGTGCCGGACTATGTGGCGTCGGGCGGGCTGAAAACCTTCGGCGACATCGCCAAATTCAAAGACAAGCTTGGCGGCAAGATCTACGGCATCGAGCCCGGCACCGGTGCCAACGCCAACATCAAGGGCATGATCGAGAACAACCAGTTCGGGCTTGGCGGCTTCCAGCTGGTCGAGTCCGGCGAGGCGGGTATGCTCGCGGCGGTGCAACGTGCGATCAAGCGTAATGAATGGGTGGTATTCGTCGGCTGGACCCCGCACCCGATGAACATCAACATGAAGATCGCCTACCTGACCGGCAGTGAAGACGTATTCGGCCCAAGTGAAGGCGCGGCGACCGTTTCAGTGGTAACGGCGCCGGATTACGCGTCGCGCTGCCCGAACGTCAGCAAGCTGATGAGCAATCTGAAGTTCACCGCCGCTCAGGAAAGCCAGATGATGGTGCCGATCATGGACCGCAAGGCGCCGAACGACGTTGCTCGGCAGTGGCTCAAGGATCATCCTGAAGACATGAAGCGCTGGCTGGATGGCGTGACGACATTCGATGGCAAAGACGCAGCGGCCGCCGTGCAAGTGGCGGTGAATAAATAAACACGCAGGCCTGGCCAAGGGCTCGGGCTGGAGCAGCCAATGCCCAAGTCTTACCCGCTGTCCCCCGAAATGACGGCGTTCGTGACCAAAACGCTAAGCTTCAGCAGCGCGTCTGAGGATATCAACGAGCAGCGCCGCGCGTATTCCCGGATGAGTGAAGCGTTCACGCCCACCCGTCCGGCGCACCTCGATGTAAGGGATTTCGCCCTCGGCGGTGTGGCGGTGCGCAGTTACCGGCCTCAGCGGCTGTCCCTCGAACACCCGGCGCCGTGCGTGATGTACATCCACGGCGGCGGCTGGGTCGTCGGCGATCTCGATTCCCACGACTTTCTGACCGCAGCCATGGCGGCCGACCTCAACGCCGTGGTCGTTGCCGTGGATTACCGGCTGGCTCCCGAACACCCTTTTCCCGCAGGGTTCGGCGACTGTCTGGCGGTCTGGCACGCCTTGCAGATTCAGGCGCAGCGGCTGGACATCGACCCGCGTCGCATCGCCATCGCCGGGGACAGCGCCGGTGGCAATCTCGCTGCTGCAGTGTGTCTGGTATTGCGCGATTCCGGTGAACGTCAACCGGTCGGGCAGGCGTTGATTTACCCGGAGTTGGGGGGCGCCAACGATCTGCCCTCACGCCGTGAGTGCGCCGACGCACCACTTCTTTCCACCGATGAGCTGGCGTATTACCGGCAGCTTTACATGACGGAGGACGAACAATCGGCCTACGCCCGGCCACTCAACGCCGGGGACTTCCACGATCTGGCGCCTGCGTTCATCGCCGTCGCACAGTTCGACCCCTTGCGTGATGACGGCATCGCCTACGAGCGCGCGCTGCGTGAAGCGGGTGTGCGCACTGAGTTCGATCCCGGGCTCGGGCTGCTCCACGGCAGTCTCAGGGCCAAGAGCCAGGTGCCAGAAGTGGACGCGCTTTATCAGCGACTGGTCTCTGCGCTGTTGGGCTTTATTCGCTATCCGTTGTAGGACCACCACTTAGACGTGGTAAGTGCTGCGCTGCGAATCAGCCCACTCTGTTCTGCTTGCCGCCGACTGCGCCGCCCTGAAAGGTGAGTCAACTCGCCACGCGACAAAAGACCACGCGGAGCAAGTGCCGAAATGGGACTACTCTTTCACTGTCAGCTGACCTGGATCAATGCTCTGGCCTGTATTGGTCGAACTGGCCGCCTGACGCATCTCCCCGGTCGCCGACCTGAGTACGAATCCACGAGAACAAACGCCACACCTCGTACTCAATACCCCGTGGGGGCAGTCGCTGCAGGCCCCGAGTCTGAAGCCAGTTCCACCTGACAGAGGAAGACCTATGTTCGGCTTAGAGGCGCTCGATCTCGCCCGAATCCAGTTTGCATTCACCGTTTCGTTTCACATTCTTTTCCCTGCCATCACCATTGGTCTGGCGAGCTTCCTTGCGGTGCTCGAAGGCTTGTGGCTGAAAACCCATGACAACACCTACCGCGACCTCTACCATTTCTGGTCAAAGATCTTTGCCGTCAACTTCGGCATGGGTGTGGTTTCGGGTCTGGTCATGGCGTACGAGTTCGGCACCAACTGGAGTCGCTTCTCCGACTTCGCCGGCGCTGTCACCGGGCCGTTGCTGGCCTATGAAGTGCTCACCGCCTTCTTTCTCGAAGCGGGTTTCCTCGGCGTCATGCTGTTCGGATGGAACCGCGTCGGCCGCGGCCTGCACTTCTTCGCCACGTCAATGGTGGCAGTCGGCACACTGATTTCAACCTTCTGGATTCTGGCTTCCAATAGCTGGATGCAGACCCCGCAGGGCTTCGAGATTGTCGATGGCCGCATCATCCCGGTGGACTGGTTCGCGGTGATCTTCAACCCCTCGTTCCCGTACCGTCTGACGCACATGGCGATTGCCGCCTTCGTCGCCACGGCGTTTTTCGTCGGCGCATCGGCGGCCTGGCATCTGCTGCGTGGCCGCGACAACCCGGCGATCCGCAGAATGCTGTCCATGGCCATGTGGATGGCGCTGATCGTTGCGCCGATTCAGGCAGTGGTGGGCGACGCTCACGGCTTGAACACCCTTGAGCACCAACCGGCCAAGATCGCTGCCATCGAAGGTCACTGGGAAAACGTCGGTGACGAGCCGACCCCGCTGATTCTGTTCGGCATCCCGGACATGAAAGAAGAGCGCACCAAGTACGCGGTCGAGATTCCGTATCTGGGCAGCCTGATCCTGACCCACAGCCTGGACAAGCAGATCCCGGCGCTGAAGTCCTTCCCTCCGGAAGACCGTCCGAATTCGCTGATCGTGTTCTGGTCGTTCCGCGTCATGGTGATGCTGGGCATGCTGATGATCGCGGTCGGTCTGTGGAGCGCCTGGCTGCGCTGGCGCGGCGGGCTGTACACCAACCGCTGGTTCCTGCGTCTGGTCATGTGCATGGGGCCGGCCGGTCTGATCGCCATGCTGGCGGGCTGGTTCACCACCGAAATCGGGCGTCAGCCGTGGGTGGTCTACGGGATCATGCGCACGGCGAATGCGGTGTCCCGGCACAGCGTTGAACAGTTGAGCATTACCCTGGTGTTGTTCGTGGTGGTGTATTTCCTGCTGTTTGGCACGGGCTTCGGCTACATGATGCGTCTGGTGCGCAAAGGGCCTAAAACCCATGAAGGCGACACTCCGGCACACGGCGGACCAGGGCAGAAACGCACCCCGGCGCGTCCTCTCTCTGCTGCTGATGAAAGCAGCACGGACCACCGCAAAGACAGTCTGACTGAGGGGAACTGAGCCATGGATATCGATCTTCCACTGATCTGGGCCGTGATCATCATCTTCGGCGTCATGATGTACGTCATCATGGACGGCTTCGATCTGGGCATCGGGATACTGTTCCCGTTCATGAAGGACAAGACCGACCGCGACGTGATGATGAACACCGTCGCGCCGGTCTGGGATGGCAACGAAACCTGGCTGGTGCTGGGCGGGGCCGGCTTGTTCGGCGCCTTCCCGCTGGCCTACTCGGTCGTGCTTGAAGCGCTGTACCTGCCGTTGATCTTCATGCTGTTCGGGCTGATCTTCCGCGGCGTGGCGTTCGAGTTCCGCTTCAAGGCCACTGACGTCAAGCGTCACCTGTGGGACAAGGCGTTCATCGGCGGTTCGCTGGTGGCGACGTTCTTCCAGGGCGTGGCACTGGGCGCGTACATCGACGGCATTCCTGTGGTCGATCGTGCCTATGCCGGCGGTGGGCTGGACTGGCTGACGCCGTTCTCGGTCTTCTGCGGTCTGGCGCTGATCGTGGCGTACGCCTTGCTCGGCTGCACCTGGCTGATCATGAAGACCGAGGGGGCGTTGCAGAAAGCCATGCACGATCTGGCACGACCCTTGGCCCTCGCGACATTGGTGGTGATGGCGATCGTCAGTCTGTGGACGCCACTGGCGCATCAGGCCATCGCCGATCGCTGGTTCAGCCTGCCAAACCTGTTGTGGTTCATGCCGGTGCCGGCACTGGTCATGGTGACAATGTACGGCCTGTTCAAAGCGGTGGCGCGCAACGCCAACTACGCGCCGTTCCTGTTGACGCTGGTGCTGATCTTCCTCGGCTACAGCGGGTTGGGCATCAGCCTGTGGCCGAACATCATTCCGCCAGCAGTGTCCATCTGGGCCGCGGCCTCGCCGCCACAGAGTCAGGGTTTCATGCTGATCGGTACGCTGTTCATCATTCCGCTGATCCTGGGTTACACGTTCTGGAGCTATTACGTATTCCGCGGCAAAGTCACCCACGAACACGGCTATCACTAGCAGAAAGAGGCCCCGGTTTATCGCCGGGGCCTGACTGCGGGAGAAGAGGGTTTAGCGATGTCGGTTAAAGAATCTGTTCAATACGAGACCCGGAACCAGGATCCGCAACAGGCTCGCAACGATCTTGAACGCGAGGTTGATCCAGCGAAGGGCAAACCATTGTGGCAACGCATCGGCTGGCTGTTGATCATCTGGACCGGCAGCGTGCTGGCGCTGTTCGTCGTCGCCATGCTGCTGCGCATGTTCATGACAGCGGCAGGCATGAAGTCGCACTGAGTGATTCGCGCTCGATAAAAAACCCGCTTCGGCGGGTTTTTTTGGGCCTCACATCTGGAGGCCGCACAGGGAGCGCGACGAGCGCTATTTACGCGCCTTGAGAATCACGAACTTCGGCGTCGCAGCCACCTGCTCCACCCCTCTGAACAGCCGCGCCAATTTGCTGTGATAGCCCAGATGACGGTTGCCGACGATGTACAGCGCGCCGCCGGTGACCAGGGCCGAGCGCGCCTGCTGGAACATCCGCCAGGCGAGGAAATCGCCGACCACTTGCTGCTGGTGAAACGGCGGATTGCACAGGACGACGTCCAGCGAATCGGGGTCCTGCGCTGCCAGCCCGTCGCCTGCGTGAATCATCGCAGGACGCTCGCCGAGCGCCAGTCTCCAGTTCTCCTGCGCCGACTGCACCGCCATGAACGACTCGTCCACCAGCGTGTAATGCGCGTCGGGATTGTCCAGCGCGCTGGTGATGGCGAGCACGCCATTGCCGCAACCCAGATCTGCGACCCGCGCCGAGCCCAGGCCCTTGGGCAAGTACGGCAGGAAGGCCCGGGTGCCGATGTCCAGACCGTCGCGGCAGAACACGTTGGCGTGGTTGATCAACTCGATTTTTGGCTCGTCCAGCGTGTAACGGGTGGGGTAGGGCGAGGGCTGAACGGTTTTGGCTTCAGGGGTACAGAGCAGCAGCCGCGCTTTTTTTACTGCGAGCGATGCCTGCACGGGGCCGATGTATTCTTCCATCAGCTCGCCAGCCGAGCGGGGCAGGTGCTTGATCATCCCGGCAGCGACGACTCTGGCGTTCGGGGCCAGTTGGCCCTGCAAACGGATCAGCTGTTCTTCCAGCAAGGCCAGGGTCTTCGGCACGCGAATCAGCACCCAGTCGAAGTGGCCGGTCAACGACGCACTCGCCGGGATCACCGGCACCGCGTCATAGGTCAGGCCGTTGCGCACCAGGTTCTTTTCCAGAGCCTGAGCGCCGAGGTACGAATCCGTGCTGCTGACCACTGTCGCATGGGGCGCGAGGCTGGTTGCGAGCGCGCCGAAGCTGTCGTTGAGCACCAGCACCCGCGTTTGCAGCGTCACCCCCTGTTCAGCGACGTGGTTGAGCAGATACTCGTCGGCGGCATCGAAGGCCTGCAAGGGCTCATCCGACTGTTCCGGCTGGCGGATCAGGTCGAGCTGGGCAAACGGGGTGGTAAGCAGGGGCATGGGCGGAGCAGTTCCAGTCGTGGATGGCGCGACCGGCGTGTCCAGATTCGCGAAGCCGGGGATTTTACGTGTTTTTTGCCCGCGCGCACCGGGCTTTTCACCCCTGCTTCGCCTTGTGCCTAGATCACCCCGTCTTTCGTTGCCTGGACCACTGCCGACATCTTATTGCAGGCGCCGATCTTCTGGATGGCTTTGCCCACGTGGAAATTAACGGTGCGCGCTGTGACATCAAGAATCAACGCGACCTCTGCCGCTGTCTTGCCAGTAGCGGACCACTTCAATACCTCCACCTCTCTGATCGTCAGGCCCTTGTAGGTCAGCGTCTCCGCGCTCGCCGTGCAGTCTTCCCCCAGCTTTCGAGTTTCCATCGTGTGCCTCCGTGCTCAGTCTTGATCGTCCTGATCGAAGTCTAGGAAACAATCACGGCCTCGAATGGAGCGTGCTTGGTAAGCGCGCCGAAGTAGCACCCGATGAGCCGCCAACATTTTTTTTAATTGCCATTATAATCAACAGGTTAAGAGGGTTTAGCGTCGCCACATGAACCACTTGGCGATAACGCCGATAGCGAAATACTCTAAAAATTGCCCGGGCCGTTGCGGATATCACTACAAACCGACGGTGTTTATCGCGGCGGGTTTGCGGGACACTGATCACCCTTTTTGTGAGACAGGAGCCAGGAGCGCCCCATGACGGCCAGTGCAGAGAAATTCACCCGGCAAACACTGTTGGACGTTACGCCGCTGACTCCCAGTCTCTTTACCTTTCGCACCACCCGCGATCCCGGTTTCCGATTCACGGCGGGACAATTCGCACGTCTGGGCGTGACCAAACCCGATGGCACGACCGTATGGCGGGCGTATTCGGTGGTGTCCTCGCCCTTCGATGAATTCCTCGAATTCTTCTCTATCGTGGTACCCAACGGCGAATTCACCAGCGAGCTGAGCCGGCTTCGTCAGGGCGACACGCTGATGGTGGAAAAACAGGCGGTGGGCTACCTGACCCTTGATCGTTTCACGGACGGTCGCGACCTCTGGATGTTGTCCACAGGCACTGGTGTTGCGCCGTTCCTGTCGATTCTGCAGGACTTCGAGGTCTGGGAAAAATTCGAGCGCATCATTCTTGTGTACAGCGTCCGCGAGTCCCGGGAGCTGGCCTACCAGCAGCTCCTTGCCGAGCTGACCCAGCGCGAATACCTGGCCGAGTACGCGCACAAGTTCATGTTCATCCCGACGGTGACGCGGGAGCCTCATCCCGGGGCGCTCAACGGACGGATTACCACGCTGATCGAGAACGGTGAGTTGGAGAAGGCGGCCGGCGTCGCGCTGACACCCGAGCACTCACGGGTGATGATCTGCGGCAATCCGCAGATGATCGAAGACACCCGCGCGGTCCTGAAAACCCGAGACATGCGCCTGGCATTGACGCGCAAGCCGGGTCAGATTGCGGTGGAGAATTATTGGTAGGTCGGATCCCGCTGGAGACACCGCAAAATCACTGTAGAAGCGCGTTTGCCCGCGAATGCGATCTGTCAGTGACATCTGCCTTGTCTGACACACCCTGTTCCCGGGCAAGCGCGCTTCTACAAATTTTCTGGCCGCAACAGGTTGTGGCCGCTCCTACAGTCAGTGTCCTTAAACGAACCGGTCAGGCGTCACCGGCAATGGCGCAGCCGGTTTGTTGTTCTGCTCTTTCAGCAAATCGCGGATCTCGCCCAGCAGCAGCTCTTCTTTGGTCGGCGTTGGCGGCAGGGTTGGTGCTTTGGCCTCTTCGCGTTTAAGACGGTTGATCGCCTTGACGCCCATGAAGATGGCGAAGGCCACGATGATGAAGTCGATTACGGTCTGGATGAACTTGCCGTAAGCCAGCATCACAGCAGGGGCGTTCCCTTCGGCGGGCCGCAGCATGATAGCCAGATCACTGAAGTCCACGCCGCCGATCAGCAACCCGAGGGGCGGCATGATTACATCGCCGACGAACGACGAAACGATCTTGCCGAATGCCGCGCCGATGATGATACCGACGGCCATGTCGACGACGTTTCCTTTTACGGCAAAGGCTTTGAACTCGCTTAGTACGCTCATGGGTGTATTCCTTTGTTACAGATGAGAGTGGTAAATGCAGTGTAAGTCAGCTACCTGCATCTCGCTTAATCCATGCAATCGACCGGGTACGTCCCGGTAAGTTTTATTTAATCCTCCAAAAGCATGCATGCTCGTTAGCGCTGCGCCCGCGGTTTGACGCATCGGGTATGATTGCCCCCTTTTTACATCGGGGGTCTCATGGCCAAGGCCAAACGCATGTACGGCTGCACCGAGTGCGGGTCGACGTTTCCCAAATGGGCGGGCCAGTGCAGCGAATGCGGCGCCTGGAATACCCTCGTTGAAACCGTCATCGACAACAGCACGGCGGCTGCGCCCAGCGGTCGTTCCGGCTGGACCGGCCAACAGGCACAGATCAAAACCCTGGCGGAAGTCAGCGTCGAAGAAATCCCGCGTTTTTCCACCAATTCAACCGAACTCGATCGCGTGCTGGGCGGCGGTCTGGTGGATGGTTCCGTGGTGCTGATCGGCGGCGACCCCGGCATCGGCAAGTCAACCATTCTGTTGCAGACCCTCTGCGCCATCGCCGAGCGCATGCCCGCGCTGTACGTCACCGGCGAAGAGTCGCAGCAGCAGGTCGCGATGCGTGCCCGTCGGCTTGGCTTGCCCCAGGACAAACTGCGGGTCATGACCGAGACCTGCATTGAAACGATCATTGCCACGGCGCGCATCGAGCAGCCGAAGGTCATGGTAATCGACTCGATCCAGACCATCTTCACCGAACAGCTGCAGTCAGCGCCCGGCGGCGTATCCCAGGTTCGCGAGAGCGCCGCGTTGTTGGTGCGTTACGCCAAGCAGAGCGGCACGGCGATCTTTCTCGTCGGGCATGTCACCAAAGAAGGCGCGCTGGCCGGGCCTCGCGTCCTGGAGCACATGGTCGACACCGTGTTGTATTTCGAGGGCGAGTCCGATGGCCGCCTGCGTTTGTTGCGCGCAGTTAAAAACCGCTTCGGTGCTGTAAACGAACTGGGCGTCTTCGGCATGACCGACAAGGGGCTGAAAGAAGTCTCGAACCCTTCGGCGATCTTTCTCACACGAGCGCAGGAAGAAGTCGCAGGCAGCGTGGTCATGGCGACATGGGAGGGCACGCGGCCGATGCTGGTCGAGGTGCAGGCACTGGTCGATGACAGCCACCTCTCCAATCCGCGGCGCGTTACGTTGGGACTGGATCAAAACCGGCTGGCCATGCTGCTGGCCGTACTGCACCGCCACGGCGGCATTCCCACCCATGACCAGGATGTGTTTCTCAACGTCGTGGGCGGGGTGAAAGTGCTGGAAACCGCTTCCGACCTGGCCTTGATGGCCGCTGTGATGTCCAGCCTGCGCAACCGTGCGTTACCGGGCGACTTGCTGGTTTTCGGCGAGGTGGGCTTGTCGGGCGAAGTGCGCCCCGTGCCCAGTGGTCAGGAGCGACTCAAGGAAGCGGCCAAGCACGGCTTCAAACGCGCCATCGTGCCCAAGGGCAACGCCCCGAAAGAGTCGCCGCCGGGTCTGACAGTGATTGGCGTGACTCGCCTCGATCAAGCGCTGGACGCGTTGTTCGAATAAGGCAGCGCGGCCTATATGTGTATCAGTGCCCCGAGCTCGCGCTCCAGTTCACCGTGATCGGCAAGGTTGAGTTCGATCAGTCGACGCAGGTGCGTCACTGAATCGAGCTCGATGTGCTTGCAAACAAATCCTAGGTGATTGTGATCATCGTGGGTCAGTTGCACTTCCATCACGACGTCAATACCGTCCTGCAACTCGATGTCGACCATGAAGCGCTCGTCGGGATCGCCGTCCCAGGGCGAGGGCTTCTGGATCAGCAGCCCCTTGAGCGACAGGTCGATCAGCTGAACGGTCCAGGTCTGGCCGTCCTGGGTGAGTTTTGTTTTCGCGTCGAATGCAACACGTTTGAAGCGACGACGATCTTTGTGGTTATCGGTCATTACGCAACTACTCCTTCAGCGCCTGAAGCGCCCGCTGCGTTGACTATAGGACAAATATCGCGCTAGACCATCGTGGGGGTAGCCTTTCGCTCCGGCGGCGCTAAACTCCGCTTGCTGAACAAAAATAAGTCCACTCAGTTGGAAACAAAAAAAATGAAAAATAATAATGGTCTGCTGCGCCACGTGCCCTGGCTGATTGTTGCGATCCTTGGGGCTTGGGCCCTGGGAGTGGTTGCTTTGCGTCGCGGGGAGGCGATCAACGCACTCTGGATTGTGGTCGCCGCCGTGGCCATTTATCTGGTCGCTTATCGCTACTACAGCCTGTTCATCGCAACTAAAGTCATGCAACTCGACCCGACCCGGGCCACCCCTGCGGTGCTCAAGAACGACGGGCTCGACTACGTTCCCACCAATAAACACATTCTCTTCGGTCACCACTTCGCTGCCATTGCCGGCGCCGGTCCGCTGGTCGGTCCGGTGCTCGCCGCGCAGATGGGCTATCTGCCGGGTACGCTGTGGCTGATCGCCGGTGTCGTGCTGGCGGGTGCGGTTCAGGACTTCATGATCCTGTTCCTTTCCACGCGTCGTAACGGTCGCTCTCTGGGCGACATGGTCCGCGAAGAAATGGGCCGGATTCCCGGCACCATCGCGTTGTTCGGCTGTTTCCTGATCATGATCATCATCCTCGCGGTGCTGGCGCTGATCGTCGTCAAGGCACTGGCCGAGAGCCCATGGGGCATGTTCACGGTCATGGCGACGATTCCGATCGCGATGTTCATGGGCATCTACATGCGCTTCATCCGCCCGGGCCGCATCGGCGAGATCTCGGTGGTGGGCGTCGTGCTGTTGCTGCTGTCGATCTGGGTCGGCGGTCTTGTAGCAGCAAGTCCTGAGTGGGCGCCGATGTTCACGTTCACTGGCGTGCAGATTACCTGGATGCTGGTCGGTTACGGTTTTGTCGCTGCGATGCTGCCAGTCTGGCTGGTATTGGCGCCTCGCGACTACCTGTCCACGTTCCTGAAAATCGGCACCATCATCGCGCTGGCGATCGGCATCCTGATTCTTGCGCCCGAGCTGAAAATGCCTGCGCTGACCCAGTTCACCGACGGCACCGGCCCGGTCTGGAAAGGCACCCTGTTCCCGTTCCTGTTCATCACCATTGCCTGTGGCGCCGTATCCGGTTTCCACGCGCTGATTTCTTCGGGGACAACGCCGAAGCTGCTGGATAACGAAGTCAACGCCCGTTACATCGGTTACGGCGGCATGCTGATGGAGTCGTTCGTGGCGATCATGGCCATGGTCGCGGCTTCGGTCATCGAGCCAGGCGTGTACTTCGCGATGAACAGCCCGGCTGCCATCGTCGGTTCCGACGTCAACTCGGTCGCGCAGATGGTCAGCAGTTGGGGCTTCCTCATCACACCGGATCAGTTGACCGCTGTGGCGAAAGACATCGGCGAGAACACCGTCCTGGCTCGTGCCGGCGGTGCCCCGACTCTCGCAGTGGGGATCGCGCAGATCCTGCACCAGGCGTTCCCCGGTCAGAACACCATGGCGTTCTGGTACCACTTCGCGATTCTGTTTGAAGCGCTGTTCATCCTGACCGCAGTGGATGCCGGTACCCGTGCCGGTCGCTTCATGCTGCAGGACCTGCTGGGCAGTTTCGTGCCCGCGCTGAAACGCACCGAGTCCTGGACCGCCAACGCCATCGGCACCGGTGGTTGCGTCGCGCTGTGGGGGTATCTGCTGTATCAAGGCGTGATCGATCCGCTGGGCGGGATCAACACGTTGTGGCCATTGTTCGGTATCTCGAACCAGATGCTGGCGGGTATCGCGCTGATGCTGGCGACGGTTGTGCTGATCAAAATGAAGCGTCAGCAGTACGTCTGGGTCACTATCCTTCCGGCTTCGTGGCTGCTGATCTGCACCGTCACCGCAGGCTTCATCAAGCTGTTCGACCCGAGCCCTGCGGTAGGCTTCCTGGCGCTGGCGAAGAAATACAGCGCGGCGGCTGACGCCGGTCAGGTGCTGGCCCCGGCCAAGACCATGGACCAGATGCAGCACGTGATCTTCAACGCCTACACCAACGCCACCCTGACCACGCTGTTCCTGTTCGTGGTCCTGAGCATTCTGTTCTATGCGCTGAAGGTCGGCCGTGCGGCGTGGGTCAAGAAAGAGCGTACCGACAAGGAATCGCCGTTCCAGGCCTTCCCGGAAACCCATTGAGTGCGCTGTAACGCGAGGAGCTGCATATGTTCAACGATCTGAGTCGCCTGGGTAAGTATCTCGGTCAGGCCGCTCGCCTCATGGTGGGCATGCCGGATTACGACAACTACGTTGAGCATATGCAGAAGACCCACCCGGACAAGCCGGTGATGTCCTACGAAGCGTTCTTCCGGGAACGCCAGGACGCACGTTACGGCGGGAAGGGCGGGCCCAAGTGCTGTTAAAGGGTTGATCCCTGCAACGCCTGGTTCAACAACGCGCCACGCCAGTCGTGGCGCGTTCGCGTCTGCCACTTCCACCGGCAGCCGTTCCACCTTGTAGGAGCGCGCTTGCCCGCGAATGCCTTTCAACTGTTTCCGAAGAGGGTGCAGACAGATTGCATTCGCGGGCAAGCGCGCTCCCACAGTCTGAACAGTGACACGTCAGGAGAACCCATGACCGCTTCGCACCCCATCCCCGTGACAATCCTCAGCGGCTTTCTCGGCGCCGGCAAAACCACTTTGCTGCGCCATCTGCTCAAGGAAGAGCACGGCCTGAAGATTGCCGTGATCGAGAATGAATTCAGTGACGCCGGCATCGACACTCAGTTGCTCGGCGACGAGCCGGTACAGGTGATGACCCTGTCCAACGGCTGCGTCTGCTGCACCATTCACACCGACCTGACCAAGGCGCTGTATCTGCTGCTGGAACGCCTCGACAGCGGCGAGATCGCGTTTGACCGGCTGGTCATCGAATGCACCGGGCTGGCAGACCCCGCACCGGTTGCGCAAACCTTCTTCGTCGACGAAGAGCTGCGCGAGCGATACATCCTCGACGGCATCATCACGCTGGTCGACGCAGCCCATGCCGATACGCACCTGGAGCAGACCATCGCCCAAGCGCAGATCGGCTTCGCGGATCGTCTGTTGGTGAGCAAGACCGATCTGGTGGATGAAGCAACGTTCAAAGCGCTAAGCGAGCGACTGACCCGCATCAACCGACGTGCGCCGATCCGCGTGGTCGAACACGGCAAGATCGACCTCGCCGAACTGCTGGATGTGCGCGGCTTCAACCTCAACGCTGACATCGGCGGGATGACCCTGCGCCCGGCGGCTCCGGCAGGCCGCTCCATCGACCGCATCAGCAGCCTGGTCCTGCGCAGTGATCAGCCGCTGGATATCGACAAGCTCAGCACGTTCATGAACGAGTTGCTGGAAGCGCACGGCAAACAACTGCTGCGCTACAAAGGCGTGCTGAGCATCGCCGGCGAAGACCGCAAGCTGGTGTTTCAGGGGGTGCTGAAGCTCTACGGATTTGATTTCGATGTGGAGTGGGCGGAAGGCGAGAAACGCGAAAGCGTGATCGTGTTCATTGCTGACGAACTGCCGGAGGAGAAGATCCGGGCCGGCTTTGCGCAAGTCGCGGCGGATTGAGTCCGAGCCACGCTGCCGATCAACTGTAGGAGCGCGCTTGCCCGCGAATGCGTCATTTCAAATACGTCTAGGGTGACTGACACGCCGCGTTCGCGGGCAAGCGCGCTCCTGCAATGAGACACGGCGCAAAAAAAGCCCGGCTCAAGAGCCGGGCTTCTCATGTACTGCTGGGGCGTCAGATCAAGCGCCGTAAACCGGCAGCTTGGCGCAGATGGCCTGGACCTTCTCACGAACGGCGTTGATCACCGCTTCGTTGTTCAGGTCTGCCAGGATGTCGCAGATCCAGCCGGCCAGTTCCTTGCACTCTGCTTCCTTGAAGCCGCGAGTGGTCACGGCCGGGGTGCCGAAGCGCAGGCCGGAGGTGACGAACGGGGAGCGTGGATCGTTTGGCACGGAGTTCTTGTTCACGGTGATGAACGCTTTGCCCAGTGCGGCGTCTGCGTCTTTACCGGAGATGTCCTGCTTGATCAGCGACAGCAGGAACAGGTGGTTTTCAGTACCGCCGGAGACCACGTCGAAACCGCGCTCGATGAAAACGCCGGCCATGGCCTTGGCGTTTTTCACCACTTGTTCCTGGTAGGTCTTGAACTCAGGCTGCAGCGCTTCCTTGAAGCAGATCGCCTTGGCCGCGATGACGTGCTCAAGAGGACCGCCTTGGCCACCCGGGAAGACAGCGGAGTTCAGCTTCTTCTCGATCTCGGCGTTGGCGCGCGCCAGGATCAGGCCGCCGCGTGGGCCGCGCAGGGTTTTGTGGGTGGTGGTGGTGACGACGTCAGCGAACGGAACCGGGTTCGGGTAAACGCCTGCGGCGACGAGACCGGCCACGTGGGCCATGTCGACGAACAGGTAAGCGCCGACCTTGTCAGCGATTGCGCGGAAGCGCGGGAAGTCGAGGATCTGCGAGTAGGCCGAGAAACCGGCGATGATCATCTTCGGTTTGTGCTCGACCGCCAGACGTTCGACTTCGTCGTAGTCGATCAGGCCGTTGCCGTCGATGCCGTACTGAACAGCGTTGTACAGCTTGCCCGAGGAAGAAACGCTGGCGCCGTGGGTCAGGTGACCGCCGTGGGCAAGGCTCATGCCCAGAATGGTGTCGCCAGCATTGAGCAGCGCCAGGTACACCGCGCTATTGGCTTGGGAACCGGCGTGTGGCTGGACGTTAGCGTAATCGGCGCCGAACAGTTGCTTGGCGCGATCGATGGCCAGTTGCTCGACGATATCGACGTATTCGCAGCCACCGTAGTAACGCTTGCCTGGGTAGCCTTCAGCGTATTTGTTGGTGAGGACCGAGCCCTGGGCTTCCATGACGGCCGGGCTGGTGTAGTTCTCCGAGGCGATCAGCTCGATGTGATCTTCCTGACGCTTGGCTTCCTGTTCCATAGCGGCGTACAGGTCGTAGTCGTACTTGGCGATGGTCAAATTGCGGCTGAACATGGCGGTCCTCGGGGATCGGGCAGTAGAAAAGGGGGGCATTCTAACCCATCGGGTTTTATCTGGCATATGAAAGCGGGTCATGTCCGGGACAAGCGGTTTTCATGCGGGAGAATGACTGACGAATGATCTTGTAGGAGCGCGCTTGCTCGCGATGCGATTTTGGGCCAGACACATTTGTGTCGGATGTACGAGTGGTTCGCGGGCAAGCGCGCTCCTACAGGTGATCGGTGTCTCTTCAGTCGAGCATAAACAGCGCATCGTTGCTGAACTGTGCCTCAAACCGCGCCGCTGGCATCGGTCGGCCGAAGAGGTAGCCCTGAACTTCGTCGCAGCCATGTTCGCGCAGAAACTCCAACTGCTCGTGGGTTTCCACGCCCTCGGCGATCACCGACAGATTGAGGCTGTGGGCCATGGCGATGATCGCCCGGGCGATTTGCGCATCCTGTTCCCCGGACGGCAAGCCATCGACGAACGTGCGGTCGATCTTCAGTACGTCGATGGGGAACTGCTTCAGGTAATTCAGCGACGAGTAGCCAGTGCCAAAGTCATCGACCGCAATGCTCAAGCCCAGCCGCTTGAGCCCGGCCAGAATCTGCATGGCTTCGCTCACCTCACGCATCAGGATGCTTTCAGTCAGTTCAAGTTCGAGGCAGGCGGGCGGCAGGCCGATTTCCTGGAGGATGCCGGCGATGCGCGTGCCCAACTGACCGTCCGAAAACTGCCGCGCGGAAATGTTCACCGACACTTTTGGCACGCGAACCTTCGCCAGATGCCACTCGCGCAACTGGCGGCAAGCTTCCCGGATCACCCATTCGCCGACTTCGACCACCAGCCCGAGCTCTTCGAGCACCGGGATGAATTCCACTGGCGGCACCAGGCCGCGACGCGGATGACGCCAGCGCAGCAAGGCCTCGGCGCCGGTCAGGCGCTTGCCGTCGCCACTGAATTGCGGCTGGTAATACAGCGTGAACTCGCCCTGCTCCAGGGCATGGCGCAGGTCGCTTTCCAGCTCAAGACGCTCAAGCGCACTGGCGTTCATGTCGGCTTGATAGAACTGGAAGTTGTTCTTGCCGCGTTCCTTGGCGTGGTACATCGCCGTGTCGGCGTTCTTCATCAACTGGCTCAGTTCGTTGCCATCCTGCGGGCTGAGCGCAATGCCGATACTGGCCGTGACAAAAAACTCGCGACCTTCCAGCACGAAGGGTTTCACCAGGCTGGCGAGAATCTGTTCGGCCACATGAATCGCCCGGTTCAGCGCCGCCTGTTGGGTGGGGCGAGGTTGCAGCAGCAGCGTGAATTCGTCGCCGCCCATGCGCGCAACGGTGTCGTCCTCGTCGACGCATCCGAGCAGGCGCAAGGCCATTTCCTTGAGCATCCGGTCGCCGGCAGCATGGCCCAGCGAATCATTGATCGGTTTGAAACGATCAAGGTCGAGGAACATCAGCACCACCCACGCCTGCTGACGCTCGGCGTGTTGCAACGCGCTGTGCAGACGGTCCTGAAACAGCGTGCGGTTGGGCAGATGGGTCAGTGCGTCGTAATAAGCCAGCCGATGAATACGCTGCTCACTGGCCTTGCGCTCGCTGATGTCGCTGAAGAAGCACACGTAGCTGGCCAAGTCGCCTTCATCGTCGAGCACGGCGGTAATCCCGACCCAAGCCGGGTAGTGCTCGCCGTCGCGACGCTTGAGCCACAACTCACCTTCCCAGCTGCCGCGCTGGCTCAGCTGTTTGAGGATGTAACCCAGGTGCGCTGCCTGCTGATTTTCGACGGTCAGCATCATTGGCAGCTGATCCAGCACCTGCGACACGGCGTAGCCACTGACCCGGGTGAACGCATCGTTGGCCTGCACGATATAGCCCGCAGGGTCGGTGATCAGAATGGCCGAGGTCGAGTGTTCGAATACCGTGGCCGCCATGCGCAGGTCTTTTTCGGCGCGCCGCTGCTGACTGACATCACGTCCCACGCCGAGAACGCCTTCAAACGCCCCGGATTCATCCCACACCAGAACCAGACGCAGCTCTACGGGAATCTTGCGACCATCAGCGCGGAGGCAATCGAACAGGAACAATTGGGTGGTGATCTCGCTGCGCAGGTCCGCCAACACTTCGGGCTTGTTCAGCGCTTTACTGATGCGCTGCAGCAGCGCATAGAAGCCGCTGAGCTGCTGAGGGTTAGCGATGATCGCCTTCCAGCCGTGCTGCAGAATCCACTCGGCACTGTAGCCCAGCACCGTATTGACCGAGGGGCTGAAGTAGTTGGCTCGCAGTTGCCGATCGGTGGAGAAAATGACGTCGCTGATGCTTTCCGCCAGCATCCGGTAACGCTGTTCGCTCTCGCGCAGGGACTGGCTGGCTTCCACTTGCTCGGTGATGTCCTTGGCGACGCCCACAATGCGCCTGACCAGACTGTCGTTGTCCGCCGCCAGCGCCTGTTCGCGGATGTCGAGCAGGCGCCAGTTGCTGTGCCGGTCGCGAAAACGCAGGTGACAGTGTGTCATCTCGCTGCTACCAGGCTCGCCATGGGCGCAGCGTAATTGCTCGTAAGCGCCGAGATCGTCCGGGTGCAGCAAGAACTCCCAGAAGTTTTCGCCCATTTCGTCCAGTTCGGCCCGGCTGTAACCCAGCGTCTCGCCCAAGTGGTGGTTGCTGTAAATCATTCGCCGCGTGACCACATCCTGTACGTACAGATGGTCGGGAACAGTGCGCACCACATCCGACCAGAACCGCTCCCGCTCTTGGAGCGACAGCTCGGCCTGCTTGCGGTTGGTGAAATCGCTGATGCTGAGGATGACGGCGTTGAAGTCTTCGGATTGCTCGGGGAGACGCATGACCAGCCAGAGATGCTGGTCACTGCCCTGAACGCCGGGTAGCAGGATTTCGAGCTCCAGCTGACGTTGCCCGTCGAGAACGGCCTGGAGTATCTGCAGGCCGATGCCGTTTCTGGCGCGGGGGCAACCTTCAATCAGCTTCTGCCAGACATGCTGTGCCGATTCTGCGTGCAACAATTGAGCGGCAACCTGATTGACCTCGGTGATGCGCAACTGCTGAAGCAGGTCACTGATTTGCTCGGGCTGGCTGATCAGGCGCGCGTTCAGGTCTTCGCCGCTGTTCACTTGCAGGTGCTTTAGATAAGCCGGCAGACCGGAGAGGTCCAGTACGCACAGCGCGACGCCGGTGCCTTCGAAAATGTCTTTGTAGCGTCGACGGCTTTGATGCAGCTGGAGTTGGCGGCGACGCAGGCTGCGCAACGCAAACAACGGAATGATGGAACAGAGCAGGGCGAGCAGGCATTTGCCGATCAGCGGGAAGAGCTGCGTCTGGCGGGCTTTCTGCAGGTCGAACAGGCCGCGCAGTTGCCAGTCGCTGTGGGTCAGCGGTTGCAGAAGGACTGTCTGCAACTCGCTGTCAGCGGACCGATCGGCGTCTGGCAGGTTTTTGTAAAGGGGTCGGTGACTGCTGATATCTTCCAGCAGCCAGACGGGTTGGTAATCCAGATCGCCCTGGCGAGTCAGGGATTTCAGCATGTCGGGCTTGAGTCGCAGCGCCCAGTAGCGCTCATTGCCGGTGCCGGGCTGACGGATGAACAGATAGAACGTCGAGGCGCTTGGGTCGTTGGCATAAAAATACGGGTGACCCTGGATGACCGAATGCATTTGGGTCAAAAAGCCGACATCACGGGTATCGCCGTCGCTGTCGGCGCTGACATTCCCATCGCTGTCGAGCCAGACCAGGCTTTTCAGCGCCGGCATGGACTGACGCAGACTCGCCAGCACTGCCGCTGATTCGTCTGCGGATTGCAAAGCGTCGTGTGCTTTGTCGAGCACGTTCAGTGCCACCTGCGCGTTCAGGGCCATGCTCAGGTTCAACCGGTCGGCGAGCTGCACGCTGTAGTCGATGCTGCGGTTGTGCTGACGTTCCTGAGACTGTTGGAACTGCACGATCATCTGCCATAACAACAGCATCAACATCATCAGGACCAAAACCGCGAGCGCACCTCTGAGTACGCCTTTTAAAGGCACAGTCGTTGCGCTATCAGATGGGCGCAGGGGCGAGATGGGGGTCGGTTTGAGCAAACTGTGATCCTGACTACTGGACTGAATCAGCATGTGCGAAACGCACTATAAGCCCGGTGCGTAAAAGGCGGCTAGCATGCCACCGAGCTGTGGCTAAGTGCCAGCGCTAATGGGCCGGACGGTTTGCCCTGTTGCGTGCATTCGGGTAGCTTTGCGCCACGCACGACGCGCCGGTTCTGCACGGCGTGCTTGCAGGTTTCAGAAGACGTGCAAGCATTGCTCCAGCTTTAATACCGGTCCTCGGAAGTTTGTCCCGGCCGCGCCGGTCTGGCTCTGATCAATTCAAGGCCCGGAATCGCGCTACGGCAAGTTGCGGCGCGAAGATAAACGCATTTTTTGCGACGCAGCACTAAGCTCGCGCCTTTATTCACAGTCCCATTCCAGGTTTTCATTCCATGGCTCAATACGTCTTTACCATGCATCGGCTGAGCAAAGTTGTTCCGCCGAAGCGGGAAATCCTGAAAAACATCTCCCTCTCGTTTTTCCCCGGCGCCAAGATCGGCGTACTCGGCCTCAACGGTTCGGGTAAATCCACGCTGCTGAAAATCATGGCCGGTGTCGACACCGAGTTTGACGGTGAAGCGCGCCCGATGCCTGAGCTGAACATCGGCTACCTGCCGCAAGAGCCGCAGCTCGACCCGACCAAGACCGTACGTGAAGTGGTCGAGGAAGCGGTCAGCGTGATCAAAAACGCTCAAGCGCGTCTGGACGAAGTCTATGCCGCTTATGCCGAGCCGGACGCCGATTTCGACAAGCTGGCCGCCGAACAGGCCAAACTTGAGTCAATCCTGCAGGCCAGCGATGGCCACAACCTGGAGCGCCAGCTGGAAGTCGCCGCCGATGCGCTGCGTCTGCCGGCCTGGGACGCCAAGGTCGAACACCTGTCCGGTGGTGAGAAACGCCGCGTGGCCCTGTGCCGCCTGTTGCTGTCCGCCCCCGACATGCTGCTGCTCGACGAACCGACCAACCACTTGGACGCCGATTCCGTCGCCTGGCTCGAGCATTTCCTGCACGATTTCCCGGGCACCGTGGTTGCGATCACGCACGACCGGTACTTCCTCGACAACGTCGCTGGCTGGATTCTGGAGCTCGACCGCGGCGCGGGCATTCCGTATGAAGGCAACTATTCCGGCTGGCTTGAAGCCAAGTCCGATCGTCTGGCGGCCGAATCCAAGCAGCAATCGGCCCATGAAAAGGCCATGAAAGAAGAGCTTGAGTGGGTCCGTAAAGGTGCCAAGGCGCGCCAGTCGAAATCCAAGGCCCGTCTGCAACGCTTCGAAGAGCTTCAGTCGCAGGAATTCCAGAAGCGTAGCGAGACCAACGAGATCTACATCCCCGCCGGTCCGCGTCTGGGCGACAAGGTCATCGAGTTCAAGAACGTCACCAAGGGCTACGGCGACCGCGTGCTGATCGACAACCTGTCGTTCTCCATGCCTAAAGGCGCCATCGTCGGCGTGATCGGCGGTAACGGTGCCGGTAAGTCGACGTTGTTCCGCATGCTGATGGGCAAGGAACAACCTGACTCCGGCTCCATTGAAGTTGGCGAAACCGTGCAACTGGCGTGCGTCGATCAGAGCCGCGACGACCTGGACGGCAGCAAGACCGTGTTCGCGCAGATTTCCGACGGCTCTGATCAGATCAAGATCGGCAACTACGAAATACCCTCGCGCACCTATGTCGGCCGTTTTAACTTCAAGGGCGGCGATCAGCAGAAGTTCGTGAAGGACCTGTCTGGCGGTGAGCGCGGTCGTCTGCACCTGGCGCTGACGTTGAAGGAGGGTGGCAACGTCCTGCTGCTCGACGAACCGTCAAACGACCTCGACGTTGAAACCCTGCGTTCCCTCGAAGAAGCCCTGCTGGACTTCCCGGGCGCTGCCATTGTGATCTCTCACGATCGGTGGTTCCTTGACCGCGTTGCGACTCACATCCTCGCGTACGAAGACGATTCGCAAGCCGTGTTCTTCGAAGGCAACTACACCGAGTACGAAGCCGATCGCAAGAAACGCCTCGGCGA
This sequence comes from Pseudomonas petrae, assembly GCF_021728295.1. GTDB lineage: Bacteria > Pseudomonadota > Gammaproteobacteria > Pseudomonadales > Pseudomonadaceae > Aquipseudomonas > Aquipseudomonas petrae. The sequence goes on along the minus strand of NZ_JAKJXE010000007.1, from coordinate 16,204 downwards.
CGCAGCCGCTCAGCCGCACCGCGTGCGTCACAAGAAACTGGCCTGATTCGGGTTGGTGTCACAAAAAACGGAGCCTTCGGGCTCCGTTTTTTGTGTCTGGTTGATTGTCAGGGGAATGAGTCAGTCGCCGGCCTCAATTTGTATGACCTCGATGACTGCATCGCCGACCGGTCGACTCCAAGTGACTTCGTCCCCGACCTTGGCGCCGACCAAGGCCTTGCCCAGCGGTGACGCCCAATTGATCAACCGACTGCCCGCATCAGCCTGATCCTCGCCGACCAATTGCACGCGCTGCTCGACACTGTCCTCGTCTACAAAGGTCACCCAACTGCCAATCTGAACCTTGTCATCTGAGTTGCTGCTGACCACTTGGGCGCTCTGCAGGCGCTGGTTGAAATAACGCAGGTCACGTTCGATTTCTGCCATGCGCTGCTTGTCAGCGTCATCACCTTGAGCGTTCTGTTCGCTGTATTGCGCTTGCAGCTGCTCAACCTGATCGTGCAATTGATCAAGGCCGCGCTGGGTGACGTAATTGGTCTGGGCGCTGATCTGCCGTTCAACTGGCGGGTCGATTTGCGCGGCGGCGTTGTCTTCGTTGACGAAGGCGCGACTCATGGCGGGGCTCCTGTTCATGGCTTAGTCACATTGGGCCATGATGGGTCCCCGATAGTTTCACCCGCTATCCAGGCGTGACCGGCGTTCAATGAGAGCGGTAGGCTTTGGCGGCGTCCTGAGTTCTCTGATGGTCCCAGTCGCGATCGCGATCGTTCCAGATGCTGTCGCGGCCCTGATCCTGAACATTGCTATTGGCAAGTTGGGCCTGGCACTGACGAAATCCGTCCGACCAGCCTTGTGCATACAGCGTGTCACGCAAATAGCGCGGCACGTCCTTTTTGAATTGTCCCTTGATGACATCGATGGATTGTCGCCCGCTCCCGCAGCCATCCTGAAAACCGTCAGCGAATGCCGGTGGGTAACCTTCGGCCAATAACTGGTCGTGGGTAGACTGACATCCGGCGACAACTACAACGCACCACAGCACAGCCCATCGCGCATTCATTTTGATTTCCTCACTGCTTGAGAAAAGTTTAGAAGCGCTTCTGTGAGTTATTGGTAAAAACGCTGTAGGAAATCCATTAACCGATGCTCGGTCGCACGCAATAAGTTCCACCTTTTTTGCCCAGCGACGACGTCTCGAAAAAACTTCTGGTAATTTTCCTGTGAGCCGGCCGCCTAGATTCAAGGTTGTTAAACTGTTGCGCTGCGCAAAACCGTTTAGGAAGATTAATGAACCTCAGAACGATTCTGATCCTCGGCGCACTCAGCGCCTTTGGCCCATTGGCCATCGACTTTTACCTGCCAGGTTTCCCGGCCATCGCTTTGGCGTTCGGCACCGACGAGAAACACGTTCAACTGACCCTGGCCTCCTATTTCCTCGGCCTGAGCATCGGCCAACTCGCCTACGGCCCGATTGCCGATCGCTTCGGCCGCCGGATCCCGCTGTTATTTGGCGTCGGCTTGTTCACCCTCGCATCGCTGGCGTGCGCCTTGGCGCCTTCTCTTGAATGGCTGATTGCTGCCCGCTTCATACAGGCGTTGGGGGGATGTGCGGGCATGGTGCTGTCGCGGGCGATCGTCAGCGACAAATGCTCGCCGGTCGACTCGGCCAAGGTGTTCTCGCAATTGATGCTGGTCATGGGCCTGGCACCGATCCTTGCCCCGATGCTGGGCGGGTTGCTGGTCAACGTCGTGGGTTGGCAGGCCATCTTCCTGACCTTGACGGTGTTCAGCGCACTCACTGCGGTGGCGGTTTTCAGGGGCTTGCCGGAAAGCATGCCGGCCGGCCATCCGCGACTGCCGCTCTCGGGCGCGCTCGGGTCGTACCGGAATCTGCTGGGTGACCGTATCTTCCTGGGCCACGCGCTCACCGGCGGCATCGCGATGGCCGGGATGTTTTCCTACATTGCAGGCTCGCCTTTCGTTTTCATCAAGCTCTATGGCGTCCCGGCGGAACACTACGGCTGGTTATTCGGCATCAACGCTGCAGGCTTCATCCTCATCGCCCAGGTGAACGCCCGACTCGTTGGCCGCTATGGTCCGGCGTGGCTGCTGTCGCGGACTGTCTGGATCTATCTCGCTGCCGCCCTCGCGCTGTTGACCATCGCCTCCCTGCACACCGAAAAGCTGTGGCCGCTGCTGATTCCGCTGTTCATCTACATCGCCAGCCTGGGCTGCATCATTCCCAACGCTTCGGCGTGCGCAATGAGTGGACAGGGCAAACGTGCAGGCAGCGCGTCGGCTTTGCTGGGGTGCTTGCAATTCAGTGTCGCTGCGGGCGCGGCGGCACTGGTTGGCGTACTGCATGACGGAACGGCCGTGCCGATGGCGACCGTAATTACACTGTGCGGCCTACTCGCTGTGACGCTTGCGGTTGTTACCCGCCGAGCACAATTGAAACGAGACGCGCTGATTCCCCACGCGGATGTTCGTATCTAACCGACATCGGCAACGTTAACGCGTTGCCGACTTTCGCCAGGTTTAACCCAAGCCTGTACAAGCATGTTCAGCCTGTTGAAAAAGAGCGGGTTATATACGGCTGTTTACTACTTCGGAATTGGAAACTTCTTACAGCTATTAAAAACTCGCAACTGGGTCTCGTGCTTGATCGAGAGCAGTCCCTTCTGACACGCCCCGTGAGCAGATTATTTTCTTGAAGGGATCAGGAGTTTGCTGTGTAGGCAATCGCCCTGACGCTGAATTCGTGAGCTGCGATTGTCCGCGCAAATGCCCGTCGTTTAAGGGGTTCCGGCTATCTGGCTGAATCTGCGCAGTAAATGGGCAGCCGAATTGTGCTGAACATTTGCCAATACGGCCCACAAATAAAGGGCGAGGCAATGGACAAGTTTATCCGCCGATCGGCTGCAGGTCTTATACTAAGCGCCGTCATGGATCCGATTTAATTTTCATTTTTCTAACTGTATTGCTCGGGCACAGCTGTCTGTATTGCATGCAAGTTCCAGCGATCAGAGTTCGTATGAGGTGATTTAAATCAGGGTCCGTTTTCGCCTTATACACCCATGATGGTTCACCACAGCAACGGTCCGGCGCTTTCAACTGATTACGCCCGTGACTCCGCGCCAATGGCACGCCTCGATCTGCGCACCGGCGCCGGTCCGCTTAGATAATGTTCAACAGGGAGTGAAGACATGGAATATGTACCTTGCATCAGCCAGATCGCTGCGTTGCTCGCCGACCCCAAACGCAGCGCGATCGTGTGGGCATTGATGGACGGAACATCGCGGGCGGCCAATGAAGTAGCTTCGCTGGTGGGTCTTTCCACTTCTTCTGCCGGTGCGCACCTGGCGCGTCTTGCTGCCGGCGGATTGCTGCGCCACGAAGTACGCGCCCGCAAGCGCTACTTCAGGCTAGCTGCTCCGGAAGTCCGGACCGCCGTCCAGGCACTGGTCAGCGCATCGATGGTCAGCGCGGATTTGATCAGCCGCAGCATGGCGCAACCATTGCCGCCCCTGCCGTTATGCCGTGCCAGTGTTTGCGCGGATCATCTGGGCGGCGAGATGGGTGCCGAGCTGTATTTAAGGATGCTGGGCGCGGGCTGGATCGAACAATCCGAACACCGGCTGGAAGTTACCAGTGTCGGTATTTCCCGCTTTGCCGAACGGGGGATTTTCATTCCCGCACTGGCCCACAGACGACGCGAGGCCGTGTGTGCCTGTGTCGACTGCCATGAAAGCAGGCCGCACTTGGGCGGCGCGTTGGGGGCGGGGCTTTTGCAGTTGTTTATGCAGCTGGGTTGGCTGCGGACGACGGAAGAGGCTTCCACGTTGCAGGTCTCTTCCAATGGTCAACGAGAAATCAGCAAGATCGCCTCGGCGGCGTGACCCCCCGAAAGGGGCGCGCGGCGTGTGGAGCAGAACGTCCACACGCTTTTACTGCTCAAGGGGCGTGGCTGATCAAGGCTTGATCAGGCGGGCGTCGAGGCTGTTTTGCGCCAGGCGCTTGGCCTGATCCTGGGTCATGCCCAGATGGGTATGCAGCGCGTGGAAGTTCTCGGTAACGTAGCCACCGAAGTACGCCGGGTCATCGGAGTTGACGGTCACTTTCACGCCGCGCTCAAGCATGTCGAGAATGTTGTGCTGACCCATATGATCGAAAACGCAGAGCTTGGTGTTGGACAGCGGGCAGACCGTCAGGGGGATTTGCTCATCGATGATGCGCTGCATCAGGCGCTCGTCCTCGATGGCGCGCACGCCGTGATCGATACGCTGGATTTTCAGCAAATCCAGTGCTTCCCAGATGTACTCCGGCGGACCTTCTTCACCTGCGTGGGCAACGGTCAGGAAGCCTTCACCGCGAGCACGATCAAAAACGCGCTTGAACTTGCTCGGCGGATGGCCCATTTCAGAGCTGTCCAGGCCGACGGCCACGAAGGTGTCGCGGTAGGGCAGGGCCATGTCGAGGGTCTTCTGCGCTTCGTCTTCGCTCAAGTGGCGCAGGAAGCTAAGGATCAGGCCGCTGCCGATACCGAGCTTTTCCTTGCCGTCTTTCAAAGCGCCGGCAATCCCGTTAAGCACGACTTCAAATGGAATGCCGCGGTCGGTGTGGGTCTGGGGGTCGAAAAACGGTTCGGTGTGGATAACGTTCTGCGCCTTGCAGCGCTCCAGGTAAGCCCAGGTCAGGTCGTAGAAATCCTGCTCGGTGCGCAGCACGTCGGCGCCGCGGTAATACAGGTCGAGAAACTCCTGCAGATTGTTGAAGGCATAGGCCTTGCGCAGGGTTTCGACGTCCGCCCAAGGCAGGGCGATCTTGTTGCGCTCAGCCAGAGCGAACAACAGTTCCGGCTCCAGCGAGCCCTCCAGATGCAGGTGCAGTTCTGCCTTGGGCAGGGCGTTCAACCAGTCGTACATGGGCGTTGTCTCGTAAGGTGCAATGGCGGGCATTCTACAGAGTCAGGCGAGCGGGCTGAATAAAACCTGACCGGACGGTTCACCCAGTACATTGGCTCGCATCACTGCAGGTCCGCGCAACGAGAAGCCGCAGTCGCAGGCGTTTCTCGGGGCCTGGATGTTCCGAACACAGTCAGGGTGAAGGCAATTTGACGCGGCGGCGCGACGATGTGTCGCGACCCGCTGCTAACCTGTCTAGAAACCTTTGTTTACATCAACACTCTCAAGCGCTTCAGTAAACTTCACCTCATGGATGTGCGGCCAGGGTCGCAAAGGGCTAAAAGGCAGCGATGGGCACGATTCTCAAGCAGGAAAAGTTTCTTCTACTGGCGGTCATTGCGACCTTTTTCGCGTACTTCTACGAACACCAATTGCTCAGCAACGGCAATACCGTCGCGCTGATCGCGGGCATCGCCCTGGTGGGCTTCATCATCTGCGCCTCGTTGCGAGTGGCTCACCATGCCGAGTTGCTGGCGGAAAAGGTCGGTGATCCCTACGGCACGATGATCCTGACGTTGTCGGCGGTGCTGGTTGAGGTTGTGATTCTGGCGATCATGATGAGCAATGAACCTTCACCCACGCTGGTGCGGGACACGATCTATTCGGCCGTGATGCTCGACATCAACGGGATTCTGGGTCTTGCCGCGTTGATGGGCGGGCTCAAGCACGGTGAACAGTCTTACAACGATGACTCCGCGCGGTCTTACAGCGTGATGATTCTGACTGCCATGGCGGTGTCGATGGTAGTGCCGGAATTCATTCCGGAAGGGAAGTGGAAGCTGTATTCGGCCTTCACCATCGGCGCGATGATCCTGCTTTATGCGCTGTTCCTGCGTATGCAGGTTGGGCCGCACAGTTACTTCTTCAGCTACAGCTACCCGGACAAGAAGCGCCGTAAGGGTGAGGCGGAAGAAACGCACGAGCCAGTCAACTTGACGCGCTCGATTGCCACGCTGGTTTTCGGTGTAGTGGTGATTGGCGCGTTGGCCGAGGTCATGTCTAAAACCGTCGATCTGGGTCTGGAAGGCAGCGGCGCTCCACCGGTGATGACGGCGATTCTGGTGGCGGCCATTTCGGCGGCGCCGGAGATCCTGACCGCGTTGCGAGCCGCGCTGGCCAATCGCATGCAGTCAGTGGTCAACATTGCCCTGGGTGCTTCGCTGTCGACGGTGATCCTGACCGTGCCGGTCATGGAAGGCATGGCCCTTTACAGCGGCCAAGCGTTCCAGATGGCGATGACACCGGTGCAAACAGTGATGATCTTCGTCACTTTGCTGGTCTGCGCCATCAACCTTAACGACGGCGAAACCAATGCCATCGAAGGCATGACGCATTTCGTGCTGTTTGCCACCTTCATCATGCTGTCTCTGATGGGGTTATAGACCAGGTTCGGCTTGAAGCCAGCCGTGGGGGAGTCAGCAGTTTCACTTCCCCACGGCTGTAACAGCGCATCAGCCCCTGATCAATTCCGCAGCAGCCTGCCGATGGTCTGCAATCAACCCCTTCAGATCCAGCCCGTCTATCTGCCCATCAGTCACCCGCCATTTGCCGCCGATCATCACCCGGTCTGCGCGATCAGCGCCGCACAGCAACAGCGCCGAGAGCGGATCATGACTGCCGGAGAAGCGCAACTCGTCCAGCTTGAACAGCGCCAGATCAGCCTGTTTGCCCACGGCCAACTCGCCGATGTCATGCCGGCCCAGCAATTGCGCCGAGCCCTTGGTCGCCCAGCCTAATGCCAGTTCCGGTGTGATCTTTTCCGCCCCGTAACGCAAGCGCTGCAGGTAAAGCGACTGCTTGGCTTCAAGCATCATGTTCGAGGCGTCATTTGACGCAGAACCGTCGACACCCAGACCGATCGGCGCGCCTGCGGCAAGCAGGTCCAGCGTGGGGCAGATGCCTGACGCAAGGCGCATGTTCGAACTCGGGCAATGACAGACCCCGGTGCCCGCCTGGCCGAGGCGAGTGATCTCTTCGCTGTTGAAATGAATACCGTGCGCCAGCCAGGTACGAGGGCCAAGCCAACCGACATTGTCCAGGTAATCAACCGTGCGCAGGCCGAAGCGCTGCAGGCAGAAGTCCTCTTCGTCCAGGGTTTCGGCCAGATGCGTGTGCAGGCGCACGTCGTGCTTCTTCGCCAGGACCGCGCTTTCAGCCATGATCTCGGTTGTCACGGAAAACGGCGAGCACGGCGCCAACGCAATCTGGATCTGCGCGCCGTCACCCCGCTCGTGGTAGGCCTCGATCAACCGCACGCTGTCATCGAGAATCACTTGGCCCTGCTGGACGGTCTGTTGGGGTGGCAGGCCTCCGTCTGCCTCGCCCAGGGTCATCGAACCCCGTGTCAGCATCGCGCGCATACCCAGTTCGCGGACGCTTTCCACCTGGACATCGATGGCGTCTTCCAGCCCCTGCGGAAACAGATAATGATGGTCGGCGGCGGTGGTGCAGCCCGACAGCAGCAACTCGGTCAGGGCGACCTTGCTGGCCAGTGCGAGTTTTTCCGGCGTTAGCCGCGCCCACACCGGATACAGGGTTTTCAGCCAGGGGAACAACGGCTGATTGACCACCGGACCCCAGGCGCGGGTGAGGGTTTGATAGAAGTGATGGTGTGTGTTGATCAGACCGGGCAGCAAGACATGCTCGCGTGCATCGAACACGTGATCGCAAGGCTGTGCAGGCTGTTGCCCCAGCGGGAGCGTCTCAACGATAACCCCGCCTTCGACCACCAGACCGCCGCGAGCATCGAGCTCATTGGCCGTGAAAACGGCAAGGGGATTTTTCAACCAGGTACGGATCGCGGGCATTGGCCGGCTCCTCTGAAAGTGGGTTCAGGTCGCCAGCTCAGTGTTGCCCTGTCTGCTGATCCAGGGTCGCCGCAGCATCGAACGCGCTGCCAGGCGAGCGCGGATTCTAGAGTGTTGTCACTGGATCGGGCAAGTCACGACAGCTCAGGCTGCCGTGACTTGCATCGCAATCACCAGGGAATCGTTTCACCCTTGTAGTTCACGAAGTGATGACCACCTTTTCCTGCAAACCGCTCGAGCTGCTCGACAATTCCGCGCACGCTGGTTTCGACGTCGATGTCGGCGCCTTCACCGCCCATTGCCGTACGAACCCAGCCGGGGTGCATCGATAGCACGGTGGGTTTGTTCTCGCTCAATTGCGTCACGAAGGTGTTGGTCATTGAGTTCAGCGCTGCTTTGCTGGCTTTGTACAACGCCATCTCTGGCGCGTCCGGCATGGTGACGCTGCCGAGCACCGAGCTCATGAACGCGATCACGCCGGTCCCGGGACGGATCTGGTCGACGAAGCGTTTGGCCAGGCGTATTGGCGCGACGGCGTTGGTGAGAAACAGCTGACCCAGTTCGCCGGCGGTGGCGTCGGTGGGGTTGGCATGCATCGGGCCCATCACGCCCGCGTTGACGAACAGCAGGTCATACGTCTGGTCCTTGAGGTTGTGGGTGAGCACTTCGAGGGACGATTGCTCGTCGATGTCCAGTGTCTGCAACTGGACATTCGGCAGGGCTTTCAGCTCGTCGGCCTTCTGGGCATCGCGGACAGTGGCGGTGACTTCCCAGCCCAGTTCGGTCAGACGTTTCACCAGTCCAAGGCCAAGGCCGCGCGAAGCTCCGATGATCAGGGCTGTTTTAGGGGTGGACATTGAGATGACTCCTGTACAAACGAACGAAAAATTACACTCAATCGATGGACATCGCGACGCGGCGGGAATTTTGTTTCCTTAAGCGCTGTGTGCCGCGAGGCGCATAAGTTAGCTGCAGAGGATGACAGAGGCTCACGACATATGTGAGTGGACGTTTCCGATATGAATGTCAGGCTATCAGGACTGCGCACGCTCGAGCCTGCCTGGCGGTACGTCTGTATAAAAACATCCGGCTCCGGCAATGTGCGGTTTACTCGGCAGCCCGCAAAGGCTTGCACGGGTTATCCACAGATTGCTCCACAGGTAATGGAGGTGGCTGTGGTTTGGCGATATAACCCGCTCGAAACGAGCACCGCATCGACATAAATGGCGCTAACGTCCTGTTTTACGGTTGCTTTTACTCATAACGCACTGTTTTGGCTAAAAAGTGATCAAGCGACCCAAAGCCTTATGGATCAAGGCCTGCGGCGGTGTGTGCTCAGCTTGTCCACAGGCGGATGCACAGTAGATGTGGGCAAATGCCACCGGCGATTAAGGTCGTCGCATTTTTTGTAGGACCGGCTTTAGCCGGGAAAGCGTCGATACGTCTGAGGATCGATTACTGCGGCGGCTGCAACACAATCCGTCCGCGACTGATGTCGGACACTTGGCGCTGAAGGGTTCCAATCTGCACGGGCCCTAGAGCGATTGAGAGCGTGACGCCGTTTGCGTTGAAGCGCTCATCCTCCACAAGCCCGTTAAGTTCGGCCACTCGCAGCTTTATCAGCACCAGTTCGCTGAAGCTGCAATCGAATTGCAACGACACGCGATCGATCAGCGGCACACGATCAGCCCGCTGCAAGCATTTATTTGCACCCCCGCCGTAGGCCCTCGCCAGCCCGCCGGTGCCCAGTTGAATCCCGCCATACCAGCGAATGACCAGCACGACGACCCGATCAAAATCCTGAGCATCAATGGCCGCGAGTATCGGCCGCCCAGCCGTGCCGCCCGGTTCGCCATCGTCGTTGCTGCGGTACTGCGCGCCCAGCTTCCAGGCCCAGCAATTGTGCGTAGCGTCGAGATCACTGTGTTGCTCAATAAACGCTTGGGCATCGGCAGCCGTTTCGACGGGCGCGGCGAGGGTAATGAAGCGGCTCTTGCGAATCTCTTCGCGAAACTCGCAGGGGCCGATGAGCGTAAAAGGCATTGAAATTCCAGACTGCGCTTGGGTTTTCAGGCGTTATAAAGCAGGCGTGAGTCCGCATCCTTTTAGGATGATGCGGATCAAGTTATCCCCAGCGGCCTCTATGTCTTGCTTGGTCAGCCGCGAGCGGCCTGTCACCTGACAAATCTGCGTGGCAAAGTCAGCGTAATGCTGAGTGCTGCCCCACAGCAGGAAAATCAGATGCACCGGATCGACCGGGTCCATTTTCCCAGCGTCGATCCACGCCTGGAAAACGGCGGCACGGCCCTGAAACCACTCGCGGTAGTCTTGGCTGAAATACTGGTTCAGGCATTCGCCGCCACTGATGATCTCCATCGCGAAGATGCGCGAAGCTTGTGGCTGGCGACGTGAGAACTCCATCTTTGCGCGTATGTAGTGCGTCAGCGCCTGTGCCGGATCGTCGTTTGCGCTCAGGTTGTTAAAGGTGCTGTCCCACAACTCGATAATGTTGCTCAGCACCGCAATATACAGACCCAGCTTGTTGGTGAAGTAATAGTGCAAGTTGGCTTTGGGCAACCCGGCATTCTGCGCGATGGTGTTCATGCTGGTGCCCTTGAAGCCATGCCGAGCGAATTCGTCCTCGGCCGCCTTGAGGATCGCTTCTTCGTTCTTCTGGCGAATGCGGCTGGCCGGTTTGGTGGCGCTGGGGCGGTGAGCGGGGACTTCGAGGGTCATGTGCGGTTCCAGACGGATCATTGGGTGCGACGCGGTGAACACATAGCGCACCCGCGAGGATCCGACAAGCGTTGCCCTCGTAAATCAGTGCTCAAAGGATTCCGCGGTCTGTTTTTTGGCTTCGCTCGATTCCTTGGCTTCCGGAAGTACCAGGCACATCACGATGGCCGTCAGCCCGCCGCTGGTGATTGCCGAGTCGAACAGGCTCTGCACTAATTGTGGCAAATGATGCAGAAGCGTCGGTTGCGCCGCGATACCCAGTCCTACACCGAAAGAGGTGGCGATGATCAACATGCTACGGCGATCCAGTGGCGCCTGCGCGAGGATCCGCACCCCTGCCGCGGCGACGCTGCCGAACATCACCAATGTCGCGCCGCCAAGCACCGGTTTGGGAATCTGCTGAAGGATCGCACCGATCACCGGGAACAGTCCTAGCAGAAACAGGATCGCTCCGATGTACAGACCCACATACCGGCTGGCGACGCCGGTGAGCTGAATCACACCGTTATTCTGCGCGAAGGTGGTATTCGGGAACGCGCTGAAAGTCGCCGCGATCATGCAACTGACGCCGTCGCCCAATACACCGCCCTTTAGCCGGGCAATGTAGCTGGGGCCCTTGATGGGCTCGCGGGAGAGCATGCAGTTGGCGGTGAGGTCGCCGACGGTTTCGATACTGCTGATCAGATAAATCAGCGCGACTGGCAGGAAAGCGGCCCAGTCGAAGCTGAATCCGAAGCGGAAGGGCACAGGAACGCTGATCAGCGCAACGTCGGCAATGGAGTGAGGCACGAGCTTGCCGCTGAACCAGGCTGCAATGCTGCCGACTGCGAGCCCGATAATAATGGCCGACAGCCGCAACCAGGGCGCGCTCGAGCGGTTGAGTACGATGATCACTGCCAGCACGAAAACGCCGAGGGCCAGATTGACCGGCTCGCCGAAGTCCGGGGCTTTGAAGCCGCCTCCCAGATCAGTCACGCCGACCTTGATCAAGCTGACGCCGATCAGCGTGATGACGATGCCGGTCACCAGTGGCGTGATCACCCGACGCAACTGACCGATGAAACGGCTGAGCACAATCTGCACGACGGCGCCGAAGAAACACACACCGAACACCATGGCCATGATGTCCTCCGGGCTGCCACCGCGCTGCTTGACCATGAAGCCTGCCGACAGCACCGCGCCGAGAAACGCAAAACTGGTACCTTGCAGGCAAATCATGCCGGCGCCGATACCGAACGGCCGGCGCGCCTGAATGAACGTGCCCACCCCCGAGACCATTAGCGCCATGCTGATCAGATAAGGCATGTAAGCACCGAGGCCAAGCGCCGATCCGATAATCAGCGGCGGCGTGATAATGCCCACGAATGCGGCGAGCACATGCTGGATTGCCGCCAGGAGGGCGGGCCCGGGGCGCGGCCGGTCGTTGAGGCCATAAATGAGGTCGTTATTGTCTGGCGCTTCAGGCTGCATGCTGGCTCTCGATTGTGTGTGGGGCTCCTACATTCAGCCTTACTGCAAAAACCTGTCCAACTGATCAGATACCTGTCTGCTGATTCGCCTGATATGCACGGCTATCAAGGGGATACACGTATGTCGGCGCCGTTTGACTGCGCGTCATTGAGGTACCTACGTACTGAAGCGGCTTCATCGTGTGGCAGCCAGACTCTCCAGAAAACTTTCCAGCACCAAATGGGGGCGGCGTCCTTTGCGCGTGACGGTCACAAGGCTCACGTCGTAAAACCGCGCTTTAGGCTTCAGCGCACGCAGCCGCCCCTGCTGCACCCAAAGGCTGGCGTAATGATCAGGCAGATAGCCGATGTAACGCCCCGTCAGAATCAGAAACGCCATGCCTTCCCGGTCCGACGCGCTCGCGGTGCATTTCAGCGCCTGATAGTGGGCCTGGATTTCACTCGGCAGACGAAACGTCGGCGCGATGGTCTCCTGCGCGGACAGTCGATCGTCGCCAAGCAGTGCATCGTCTGCGTAAAACAACGGATGGCCGACCGCGCAATACAGCAGCGAACGCTCGCTATACAGCGGCTGATATTCCAGTCCCGACAAGGCGCTGGCCTGGGGTACGACGCCAACGTGCAAGCTGCCGTCGAGCACACCCTGCTCGACCTCGTTGGGCGCGATCATGCGGATATTGATGTGCACGTCCGGACCACGTTCTTTCAGGTGGGAAAGCGCGTGGGTAATCCGCATATGGGGGAGGGTGACCAGATTGTCCGTCAGCCCGATGTTCAGTTCGCCGCGTAGGTGTCGGTGAAGACCATTCACCTCCGTACGAAAACTTTCGAGGGCGCTCAATAACTGCAGCGATGACTGATAGACCTCGCGGCCTTCCTCCGTAAGCGAAAACCCCGCACGACCTCGTTGGCAAAGACGCAGTCCCAGGCGTTGCTCCAGATCACTCATCTGCTGACTGATGGCGGAGCGACCAATGCCTAGCGCGCTTTCTGCTGCGGAAAAGCCACCGGACTCGACGACGCTGCGAAAGATTCGCAACAGACGGATATCAAAATCGCTGACTTGCGCCAGAGGGTCGTTACGGCGGGTGCTCATAGTTTAGTAACCGGTCAACTGAAGATCGTAAAAGCAGGATTTTCCAGACTTTATGCCCGTGGCACTTTAGCTGCAACCGGCCTGCTCCTGTCCGTACTCCAATCAGGAAATCAGGCCACCCACGCCCAGTGAGGTTAATTGCGATGAATATGCCCGAATCGTCCGACATGTCTCTGGCGAGCCAGCTCAAACTAGATGCCCACTGGATGCCCTATACGGCGAATCGAAACTTCCATCGTGATCCACGGCTGATCGTCGCCGCCGAAGGCAGCTATCTGACAGACGACAAGGGTCGCAAAATTTATGACGGTTTGTCGGGGCTGTGGACCTGTGGGGCAGGGCATACGCGCAAGGAGATCCAGGAAGCGGTTTCCCGCCAGTTGGGTACGCTGGACTACTCGCCAGGATTCCAGTTCGGACACCCGCTGTCCTTCCAGCTGGCTGAAAAGATCACCGATCTGACACCCGGCAAGCTGAATCACGTCTTCTATACCGACTCTGGATCGGAGTGCGCTGACACTGCGGTAAAAATGGTGCGCGCTTACTGGCGTTTGAAAGGCCAGGCGACCAAAACCAAGATGATCGGCCGCGCCCGTGGTTATCACGGCGTGAATATCGCGGGCACCAGCCTGGGTGGCGTCAACGGCAACCGCAAGATGTTCGGGCAATTGATGGACGTCGATCATCTGCCTCATACGCTGCTTGCCAGCAACGCCTATTCACGGGGCATGCCGGAGCAGGGCGGCATTGCGCTGGCCGAGGAAATGCTCAAGCTGATCGAACTGCATGACGCTTCGAACATTGCAGCGGTGATCGTTGAGCCCATGGCAGGTTCTGCGGGGGTGATTGTTCCGCCGCAGGGTTATCTCAAGCGTCTGCGTGAAATCTGTGACCAGCACAACATACTGCTGATTTTCGATGAGGTGATCACTGGCTTCGGGCGTACCGGCTCGATGTTCGGCGCCGACAGCTTCGGCGTGACGCCGGACCTGATGTGCATTGCCAAGCAGATCACCAACGGCGCGATCCCGATGGGGGCAGTCATTGCCAGCACCGAGATCTACCAGACGTTCATGAATCAGCCGACGCCTGAGTACGCCGTGGAATTTCCCCATGGCTACACCTATTCAGCGCATCCGGTCGCCTGCGCCGCCGGCCTTGCCGCGCTGGAGATCATTCAGCGAGAGAACCTGGTGCAGCAAGTGGCTGAAACCGCGCCCCATTTCGAAAGCTCGTTGCACGGTCTGAAGGGCAGCAAAAACGTCATCGACATCCGTAACTACGGGCTCGCAGGCGCCATCCAGATTGCGCCGCGCGACGGCGACGCCATTGTGCGTCCATTCGAGACGGCCATGAAACTATGGAAGGCAGGTTTCTACGTGCGCTACGGCGGCGACACCCTGCAGTTCGGCCCGACCTTCAACAGTAGGCCAGAAGATCTCGACCGCATGTTTGACGCAGTCGGCCAGGCCCTGAATCAAATCGACTGATCCCCTTTGCAGGCTTGCAGGCGCCACTTCGGTAGCGCCTGTGGGCTGATATCTTCCGGAGTTATGCATGAGCACCATCCAACACTTGATACATGGCGAGCGGGTCAGCGAAAACGGCCGTAGCGCCGATGTATTCAACCCTTCGACTGGCAAGGCCATCCGCACTGTACCGCTCGCCAGTCGCGAAACCGTGCAACAGGCGATCGACTCTGCCAAAGCGGCCTTCCCTGCGTGGCGCAATACCCCTCCTGCCAAGCGTGCGCAGGTCATGTTCCGCTTCAAACAGTTGCTGGAACAGAACGAGGCACGTATTGCCCGACTGATCAGCGAAGAGCACGGCAAGACCCTCGAAGACGCGGCGGGAGAACTTAAACGCGGTATCGAGAATGTCGAATACGCCAGTGCCGCGCCTGAAATCCTGAAGGGCGAGTACAGCCGCAACGTCGGGCCGAACATCGATGCGTGGTCTGACTTTCAGCCGCTTGGCGTAGTGGCGGGCATCACCCCGTTCAACTTCCCCGCAATGGTTCCCCTCTGGATGTACCCGTTGGCGATCGCCTGCGGCAACTGTTTCATCCTCAAACCGTCCGAGCGCGATCCAAGCTCAACCTTGCTGATCGCAGAGTTGCTGCATGAAGCCGGATTGCCGATGGGCGTACTTAACGTCGTGCATGGCGACAAGGTAGCGGTTGATGCGTTGATTGAAGCCCCCGAAGTCAAAGCGCTGAGTTTTGTGGGCTCAACCCCGATCGCCGAGTACATCTATAAGGAAGCCACCGCACGCGGCAAGCGGGTACAGGCATTGGGTGGCGCGAAGAACCACGCGGTGCTGATGCCCGACGCGGATCTGGATAACGCCGTGAGCGCATTGATGGGAGCGGCCTATGGTTCGTGCGGCGAGCGCTGCATGGCGATTTCGGTTGCAGTGTGCGTGGGTGACCAGGTCGCCGACGCGCTGGTTGCCAAGCTGGTGCCGCACATCAACGGATTGAAGATCGGCGCCGGGACTTCCAGCGGTCTCGATATGGGCCCCCTGGTCACCGGGCAACATCGCGACAAAGTTACCCGCTATATAGAAGAAGGCGTAGGTGCGGGTGCGAAACTGGTCGTGGACGGTCGTGGGTTAACGGTGCCCGGACACGAAGATGGTTTTTTCCTGGGTGGATGCCTGTTCGACCATGTCACAGCCGAGATGCGCATCTACAAAGAAGAGATATTCGGTCCGGTGCTGTGCATCGTGCGAGTGGATAGCCTCGAACATGCCATGCAGTTGATCAACGACCACGAATACGGCAATGGCACGTGCATCTTCACCCGAGACGGTGAAGCGGCGCGCTTGTTCTGCGACGAGATCGAAGTGGGTATGGTTGGGGTGAACGTTCCGCTGCCTGTACCTGTGGCTTATCACAGCTTTGGCGGCTGGAAGCGGTCACTTTTTGGCGACCTGCATGCTTATGGCCCGGATGGCGTTCGCTTCTATACCCGTCGCAAAGCCATTACACAGCGGTGGCCGCAGCGCGCGAGTCACGAGGCCTCGCAGTTCGCCTTCCCGAGTCTTTAAAGCTTTAGGTGGGCGAGTCCCCAAACTTGCCCACCCCATCAGCTATTTTTGACTGATATGACAGTTTCATTAAATTAGGGG
>NZ_JAKJXE010000006.1 GCF_021728295.1 Pseudomonas petrae | reverse complement strand
ATCTGATGTCAGGCCAAGGTATGCGGTCAGCAATCAGCAGCGCGATCCGGAGTAGTCGATCAGCTACGAGGCCTCGCCAACTCCAGCAACGCGCCGCGCCAAGTGGCTTCCCCCGGCAGCGCCAGAAAGAATGAATTCAGCAGTGTCTCGCGCGGCGGGTAATCAAATGTCGTGCCGTCCAGGTTCAACACCACGCCGCCTGCGCCTTCCACCACACCCTGGGCAGCAGCGGTGTCCCACTGAGAAGTGGGTGCCAGACGCGGGTAGCAATCGGCGGCCCCTTCGGCCAGCAGGCAAAACTTCAGCGAGCTGCCGATATTGGTCAGCTGCAGCTCACCCAACACTTCCGACAAACCGGCCAGCAGCTTCTGCTGCTCGGGGCTGGAGTGACGACGGCTGGCGACCACGGTGAACGCTTCTCCCGCGCCCGGCTCATTGCGCACGCTGATCGGCGCCAGATGCTGCGCGTCGTCACTGCGCCACGCACCCAGCCCGGCGCCACCGAAATAGCAGCGGTTGTTGGTCGGCATCGACACCACGCCAAACACCACACGACCGTTCTCGATCAGCGCCACGTTGACGGTGAACTCTTCACTGCCGGCAATGAATTCCTTGGTGCCATCCAGCGGGTCCACCAGCCACCAGCGTTGCCACTGGCTGCGTTCGCTCAACGGGATGTTGGCGTCCTCTTCGGACAGGATATGAATGCTCGGATCCAGCGCCTTGAGGCCCGCCACCAACAGCTCATGGGCGGCCAGGTCAGCGGCGGTGACAGGCGAATCGTCTGACTTTACCGTGACCTCCACGCCGGAGCGCCAGAACGGCAGAATGACTTCGCCAGCCTGGCGGCAAAGTTCGATCACGGGCGCAAGCAGCGGGTGCGGCAAATGGGCGAATGTCGGGTTCATGGCAGGAAATCCCCACGTTCGGCCAGCAGGTCGCGGGCAAGGTATAACGCAGCCAGCGCGCGCCCTTCAGTGAACTGCGGATTCTGAACCAGAGCGGAAAGCTCACGCAGATTGACCTTGTCCACGCGCATAGGCTCAGGCTCGTCGCCGGGCAGCGTTTCCTCATACAAATCGGTGGCCAGGACGACCTGAATTTTCTGGCTCATGTAGCCCGGCGAAAGCGACAGCTCGGTCAGGTGCACCAGGGTCCGCGCGCCATAACCGGCTTCTTCCTTGAGTTCGCGATTGGCGGCGGCCAGCACGTCTTCGCCCGGCTCGATCAAGCCTTTGGGCAGCGACAGCTCGTACTGGTCAGTGCCGCCGCAGTATTCCTCGATCAGCACGGCGTGATCGGCATCCAGCATCGCCACGATCATCACCGCGCCGTAGCCACTGCCGCTGCCGACCAGCCGCTCATAGGTACGCTCGACGCCGTTGGAAAAGCGCAACTGCACTTCTTCAACGCGGAACAGACGGCTGCTCGCGACGATTTCGCGAGAGAGGACGGTAGGTTTCTGCTGCATGACGAGCTCCTTGGCGTAGACGGGTTACTATACCGTGGCTTTTGCGGATGTCTTCGCCGCAAACCCACGCGACTCATCCAACGCCGAGAGACCTGTATGCCTTCTTTGCCCTGGCGCGATATCGACACCGTTCTGCTGGATATGGACGGCACCCTGCTCGACCTGCATTTCGACAATCACTTCTGGCTGGAGCATCTGCCCAAGCGCTATGCCGAGGTGCACGGAGTCAGCCTGGCGATGGCGCAACTGGAGCTGATGCCGCTGTTCGAAAAAAACGCCGGCACCCTCAACTGGTACTGCACCGACTTCTGGAGTTCGGAGCTGAACCTGCCGGTGAAAGACCTGAAAGTCGAAATCGCCCACCTCATCGCCTTGCGCCCCGACGCTGAGACGTTTCTGGCCGCCATCAAGCAGGCTGGGAAACGGGTGATCATGATCACCAACGCTCACCGCGACTCGCTGTCGCTGAAGATGGAAAGACTGGAGTTGGCGCCTTACTTCGAGCGCCTGATCAGCTCCCATGACTACGGCTATCCCAAGGAAAACCCGCAGTTCTGGGACGCGCTGCAGGGCGACATCAGGTTCGACCCTGCGCGCAGTCTGTTCATCGACGACACCTTGCCGATCTTGCGCAGCGCAGGACGATACGGGATCGGCCATTTGCTGGCGGTGCGTGAGCCCGACAGTCGCAAAGGTCCGAAGGACACCGAAGAGTTCGAAGCGGTTGAAGACTATCGGTCGTTGATAAAAGGTTTATGAGCACCGCAAAACAACTGTAGGAGCGCGCTTGCCCGCGAAAAACTGGCACATCCGACTCATCTGCATCGGATGTAAGAATCTTCGCGGGCAAGCGCGCTCCTACAAGGGCCTGCGTCCGGTCAGTAAGACAGCCGCCTTACTCAGGAATACGCAGAACCTGACCTGGGTAAATCTTGTTCACATCTTTCAGCATCGGCTTGTTGGCGTCGAAGATCTTCTGATACTTGTTGGCATCGCCATATACACGTTTGGAGATAGCGCTGAGCGTGTCGCCTTTCTCAACGGTGACGAACTTCGCAGCGGCAACTGTAGGTGCGCCGGCGGCGATGGTCAGTTGATCATCGACGCTGCCTACACCGGCGATGTTGCCGGCGGCCAATACGATCTTCTCTTTCTCTTCCTGACTGGCGACTTCGCCCGTCAAGGTGATCGTGTCGCCGTCGACCGTTGCATGAACGTTGGGATTGCCCAACCCGACAGATTCGATGTGCTTTTTCAGCTCATCGCTGGCGTTGGCGTTTCCTGGGGTGAGCAGGTCGATAAGCTTCTCGCCCGCTTCCTTCACAAAACTGAACAGACTCATGGGTTTCTCCTTAGTGTCTTTGTAGTGTCGTTGTGGTTTCCCGCGCAACATCGAATCCGCTGACATTGCCCGACAAAACTCCGACCCGATGCCGCGCCTCAAGGTTTCAAGCCATTCGACGTTCGGTCGCGATAGACTTCGCCGGGCGAGCCTGTGCCTCAAGGAATGAAGATGGACATTAAACAGCTGAAATTTCTCATCGCCCTCGACGAAACCCGTCACTTCGGACAGGCCGCTGCGCGCTGCCATATCACGCAACCGACACTGTCGATGCGTCTGCGCAGCCTTGAAGAAGAGCTGGACCTGCCGCTGGTCAATCGCGGCCAACGCTTCGAAGGGTTTACCGCGCCGGGCGAACGCGTTCTGGCATGGGCGCGTACGGTACTGGCGGCATACGACGGTTTGCAGGCTGAAGCGGCCGCCTGTCGCGGGCATCTGGTCGGCACATTACGCCTGGGCGTGGTGCCGCTGTCGAACTTCGATCCGCTGCCCTTGCTGCAACGCCTGCATTCCCTGCACCCGAACATGCGCTTCGAGCTTTCATCGCTGAGCTCCGAGCAGATCCTCGATCAACTCGCCAGCAACCGCCTGGACCTCGGGGTTTCGTATCTGGACCGACTGGACTCCGAGCGTTTCGACTCATTGCAACTGGCCGAGACCCGCATGGGTGTGATGTACGACCAGCGCTATTTCAGTTTTGCCGAAGAAACTTCAAGCTGGGAAAGCCTGACCGAACTCCCTTTGGGCCTGCTCACCAGCGGCATGCACTTTCGGCAATCCATCGATCACAACTTCCACAGCCGGGGCCTTCATCCGCAGCCGATCATTCAGACGGACGCCGTACATCAGCTGCTGCAGGCGGTTCATGGCGGTTTCTGCTGCGCGATCATGCCGTTGGACGGCGGCCTTGAATCACTGACCGAGCACCTCCGGCTGCAACCCATCGAAGACGCGCAGACCCTGGCTCGGCTGGGCTTGATCATGCGTCGCTCAGCGCCGCGCTCGGCACTGGCTGAAGCCTGTTTGGCGCTCTATCACACGATGATGGAAGAGACTTGATCGACGTCATCTATCGGTGCATCAGTACTAGCGATTAGACGTTATCCGACCAGGGGCCTAGGCTTAAGCCTAATTATTCTGCCGGTTACTCCCGATGCACGCCAAGCACATGGATATCACGGCGCCCGCACAGCAATTGCCCGCGCCCGCCGCAAGCCAGTCCTACAGCTACTCCAACCTCGAACACGACGTCAGCGAGCCCAATGTGCTTGCCGAGGAAGTCGCGCTGGCGGTTGCCTATAACGGCATCAGTCAGGCGGTCATGCTGGTCACGCCCACTGATCTGGAAGACTTTATCGTCGGCTTCAGCATCGGCAGCGGCCTCATCGAATCACCGGATGAGATCTACGACATCAAGCTCGGTGGTTGTGGCTCTGCGCAGACCGCAGAAGTCGAAATCGCCAGCCGTGCCTTCTGGAACCTGAAGACCCAGCGTCGGCAACTGGCTGGCACCAGCGGTTGCGGCCTGTGTGGCGTCGAAGCCGTCGAGCAGGCATTGCCCGAGCTCAACGTGCTGCCCGGCGCGCCCCTTCCCCCCGCTGAATGGCTGAAAGGTCTGCGCGAACGCATGGGCGCATTTCAGCCGTTGGGCGAACACTGCGGCGCGGTTCATGCGGCGATGTTCATGGACGCTCGCGGCGAAATTCTTTTAGGTCGTGAAGACATCGGCCGACATAACGCTCTGGACAAGCTGATCGGCGCACTGATTCGCCAGGACATCCCGACCACGGGCGGCCTGGCCATCGTCACCAGCCGCTGCAGTCTCGAACTCATTCAGAAAGTATTACGTGCCGGCATTCAGACCCTTGTCAGCCTGTCATCGCCGACCGGCCTGGCGCTGCAATGGGCTCGCCGCCACAACCTCAACCTCATTCATCTGCCTAAACACAGTGCGCCGCGGGTTTACAGTCCTGCGTTGGAGAATCAAGCGTGAGCATGCATAAAGAAGCCGACAAGGTATCGACCCCCCGCTATAAGCCCTACAAAGGCCCGGCCGGCGGATGGGGCGCATTGATCAGCGTCGCCCACTTCTGGCTGACCAGCGACAACGCCCTGAAGAACATCCGCACGATGCTCAAGACCAACCAGAACGGCGGCTTCGACTGCCCGGGCTGCGCGTGGGGCGATTCGCCGGAAAGCGGCATGGTCAAGTTCTGCGAGAACGGCGCCAAGGCAGTCAACTGGGAAGCGACCAAGCGCCGCGTCGATGCATCGTTCTTCGCCCGCTACAGCGTCAGCTCGCTGCTCGAACAAAGTGATTACTGGCTGGAATACCAGGGCCGTCTGACCGAGCCAATGGTCTACGACGCTCAGACCGATCGCTACAAGCCGATCGCCTGGGACGACGCATTTGCGCTGATCGCCAAGCACTTGAACAACCTGCCAAGCCCGAACATGGCCGAGTTCTACACCTCGGGCCGTGCCAGCAACGAAGCGGCGTATCTGTATCAGCTGTTCGTGCGTGCCTACGGCACTAACAACTTCCCTGACTGCTCGAACATGTGCCATGAAGCGAGCGGCGTTGCTTTGTCGCAAAGCGTGGGTGTCGGCAAAGGCACGGTGACGTTCGAGGACTTCGAGCACGCGGACGCGATTTTCGTCCTCGGCCAGAACCCGGGCACCAACCACCCGCGCATGCTGGAACCGCTGCGTGAAGCGGTCAAACGTGGTGCGCAAGTGGTGTGCGTGAACCCGCTGAAAGAACGTGGTCTGGAACGTTTCCAGCACCCGCAGCACCCGCTGGAAATGCTCAGCAACGGCTCCGAGCCGACCAACACGGCGTATTTCCGTCCGGCACTGGGCGGCGACATGGCCCTGCTGCGCGGTATGGCCAAGTTCCTGCTGCAGTGGGAACGTGAAGCCCAGGCGAACAACGAAGCATCGGTGTTCGACCACACCTTCCTCAACGAACACACCAATGGCGTGCTGGAATACCTGGCCGCCATCGACGACACCTCGTGGGAATTCATCGTCGAGCAATCGGGTCTGCCATTGACCGACATCGAACTCGCCGCGCGGATGTACGCCAAAGGCAAGAACGTGATCATGTGCTGGGCGATGGGCATCACTCAGCATCGCCATTCGGTGCCGACCATCCAGGAAGTCTCCAACCTGATGCTGCTGCGCGGCAACATTGGCCGGCCGGGCGCAGGCCTGTGCCCGGTGCGCGGTCACAGCAACGTGCAGGGCGACCGCACGATGGGCATCAACGAGCGTCCGCCGGCGTTCTTCCTTGATGCGCTGGAGAAACGTTTCCAGTTCAAAGTGCCGCGTGAAAATGGCCATAACGTCGTTGAAGCGATTCACGCGATGCTGGAAGGCCGCGCGAAGGTCTTCATCGGTCTGGGCGGCAACTTCGCCCAGGCCACCCCGGACAGCCCGCGCACCTTCGAAGCCCTGAGCAACTGCGACCTGACGGTTCAGATCAGTACCAAGCTCAACCGCAGCCATCTGGCCCACGGCAAGGAAGCGCTGATTCTGCCGTGCTTCGGCCGTACCGACATCGACATCCAGGCCGAAGGCCCGCAAGCGGTAACGGTTGAAGACTCGTTCAGCATGGTCCATGCGTCCAACGGTCAGCTCAAGCCGCTGTCGCCGCAGATGCGTTCCGAGCCTTCGATCCTGGCGGGCATCGCCAACGCAACACTGGGCAAGCAGCCGGTTGACTGGTTGTGGCTGGTGGCGGACTACAGCCGCATTCGCGACCTGATCGCCGACACCATTCCGTCGTTTCAGGACTTCAACGAGAAGATCAAGAACCCGGGCGGTTTCTATCTGGGCAACGCCGCAGGCTCCCGTCGCTGGAACACGCCAAGTGCGCGGGCCAACTTCAAGCCGAACGTACTGCCGAGCGATCTGGTGCATGAAAGCGTCCGCGGGACAGGCATCGTGCCGGACCTGATCATGCAGTCGATGCGTTCGCACGATCAGTACAACACCACCATCTATGGCCTGGACGACCGTTATCGCGGCGTGAAAGGTCAGCGTGACGTGATGTTTGTGAACGAGGCCGACATCGTTCGCCTGGGCTTCGTACCGGGTCAGAAGGTGGACATCGTGTCGATCTGGGGCGATGACATCACGCGTCGCGTAAAAAGCTTCACGCTGCTGCCGTTCGACATTCCGGCCGGCCAGGCTGCCGCGTATTACCCGGAAGTGAACCCGCTGGTACCGCTGGAAAGCGTGGGCGACGGCAGCAGCACGCCAACGTCCAAGTTCGTCGCCATCAAACTGGAAAGGCACGTGGAGACAGCGCGGATCATTTGATTCCGAGCTGAAAGCCTTGTAGGAGCGCGCTTGCCCGCGAAGGCGTCGGCAAAATCAACATCGACGCCGCCTGACGTTCTTCACGGGCAAGCGCACCTGCATTCCCGATGTATTCGCCAGCCACAAAAAAAGGCCCGAATCGCGAGATTCAGGCCTTTATCAAGTAGCGTATGACTCATTAACCTGACTTAGGTTCCCGAGTCAAAACAATAAGTTAGCGTTTTGCATACAAGTCGTGTTATTCGTCGGAATTCGATTGTGACATTTTCTTCATACTTGCAGGATCGCGGCGTCATCCCTATGAGCATCCATACATGAAGTATTCCTCGATTCTGTTGTTGTCGTTCTCACTGGTCAGCGGTTTTGCCTCAGCAGGCGATAACGTGACGGCCGGCGTGGGCGGCGCATTGGGTGGGGTACTCGGCTCCGTCGTTGGCCAGCAGGTCGGCGGCAGCACAGGTTCGGCAATCGGTGCCGGGCTTGGCGGCGCGGCCGGTGGCGCAGTGGGCGCCAACCGCCGGAACCGTACCGAAGCCGCAATCGGCGGCGGCCTGGGTGCCGCTGGCGGCAACGTGATTGGCCGCAGTGTCGGCGGCAGCACCGGCAGTCTGATCGGCGCAGCAGCGGGCGGCGGCGCCGGCGGCGCACTCGGCAACTACATGGGCGACGAAAGCCGCCGTGACGACGACCGAGGCCGTGGCTACCGTGGCGATCGCCGCGACTACAAACACGGTCGCGGTCACGCGTACGGTCATCGCAAGCACCATCGTGACTAACGCCGTCGAGTCCGACGCGCGCACCTGACCCGATGAACACCGGCCGCCCATAACGCGGCCGGTTTCATTTTCAGACCACCAATCGCTCAAGCGCCTGCCGCAACCCCGTCGGGATCGGTACCGGCTGATTGGACGCTCTATCCACGAACACATGCACGAAGCGGCCTGCTGCGCGCGCCTCGTCTTCCCCCGCCTTGAACACCGCCAGCTCATATTGCACCGAGCTGTTGCCCAGCTTGCCAACCCGCAGCCCGACTTCTATCAGCTCCGGATAGGCAATCGACGCAAAATAATCGCACGACGAACTCACCACAAACCCCACCGCCTCACCGTCATGGATATCCAGCCCGCCCTGTTCGATCAGGTAGGTATTCACCGCGCTGTCGAAAAAGCTGTAGTACGTGACGTTGTTGATATGTCCGTACACATCGTTGTCGTGCCAGCGCGTCACGATCGGCTGGAAGTGGCGATAGTCGTCGCGCTGCGGGGTGTCGTTCATGTGGCTTCCTCCGGTTTGTCTGTCGTTTTTTCGCTCATGAAATCCGTGACCGCTATTGAATCTGGCTCTGAGTCCATTCACGCACCTCGGCATACGGATACGCCTCCAACGCGCCAAACCCGCCGATGTTCCGAGCCTTGAGCCTGGTAAACATCGGCACGCTGATCCCGCAGAGAAACCGCGTCAGGCACTCGGCGCCCGGCTCATGCCCTCGGGCCTCAAGGTGCTTGCCGACGAACTCACTGCACAAGTCCGCGAAGTCCTGCTCGCTCAAAGGCGTCAGGGCTGGCGGCTCGGGGAGCACGGCCACGTGCCCCTCGCACACCGAGCAATGGCCGCAGTGCTCGGGCGCACGGTCGTCGCCAAAGTATTGAGCCAGACGATGACTGAGGCACTGCTCACTGGCGAACAGTTCGAGCATCGCGTGGATACGCGCGACTTCAGTCTTTTCGTGATGGACGAAGTAGTCATGCAACTCCTCGCTCAGCGCCTGCGCGTCGAAGTCGGCGGCGGTCAGACTGTAGACCTCGGTCATCTGCTTGCTTTCGAGTTCGATCCAGCCCTTTTCCTGAAAGAAATCCAGCGCCGTCACAACACGCCCGCGCTCGGCCTGATACTGCTGGTACATCGCGTCGAAGTTGACGGTTGCCCAGGTGCGCGCCCGGCTTGAAGTCTCGGTCAGCGCCTGCACAAATTCGCGTCGTTCGCCCTGGAAGCGCTGCACCAGCACCTGCGGTTCGATCAGGTATTTGAAGCGGTATTCCGCGAAGTACGAATAACGCGGCGCAATGATCCCGCGCAGTTCCAGCTGCACGAGGAGCGTTTTAAGCGGCAGTTGGCGAATGTTGCTGAGGTCCGACAAGGGCGCCAACAGAAACTCCCACTGACTGTCGTTACGCGCGCCTTGCAGATCTTCCAATACCAGCCGGATGCCTTCCTGCTCCGGTGTGTCGCCGTAGACGAAGTTCTCGAGGACGTTCAGGCTGTCGCGATTGGCCAGCACCAGACACTCCGACGTCGCCCCGTCGCGACCCGCACGACCAATCTCCTGGCTGTAGTTCTCGATGGATTTGGGCAAATCGAAATGCACGACGTTGCGGATGTCACTTTTGTCGATGCCCATGCCGAAAGCGATCGTGGCGACAATGCAGTTCAGACGCCCATCCATGAACTGGCGCTGGATCGACTCGCGCTTATCGTGGGGCAGACCGGCATGGTAGGCGTATGCCGGAATACCGTTCTGCGACAGATGAGCGGCCACGAACTCGGCAGTCTTCTGCAGCGTGACGTAGACAATGCTTGGCTGCCCGGCCCGTTCGCCGAGCCACTCCACCAGACGCCGACGCTTGTCCCGCCCCGCAACCGGCTCGACCCGCAGCGTGAGGTTGGGTCGGTAGAAGCCCGTCGTCACCACGTCGTCCAGCGCGATGCCGAACTTGCTCTGCATGTCATCGATGACTTGGGGTGTCGCGGTCGCGGTCAGGAGCAGCGCCTGGGGGATGTTGAACTCACGCTGGTAGTCAGGAAGCTTGAGGTAATCGGGCCGGAAGTTGTGGCCCCACTCGGAGATGCAGTGCGCTTCGTCCACGACCAGAAGGGAGATCGGCACCTGAGTGATGAAATGCCGAAAGCGCTCGTTCTTCAGGCGCTCGACGGAAATCATCAGGATTTTCAACTCACCGGAACGCGCCCTGGCCATGACATCGGCCACATCGTCGCGGCTTTGCGCGGAGTCAATGCTCGCCGCTGCAATGCCGTGTCGCTGAAGGAACGCCAACTGGTCCTGGATCAGCGCCAACAGCGGCGACACCACCAACGTCAGATGCGGTAGCAGCAATGCCGGCAGCTGATAGCAGAGAGATTTACCGGAACCTGTGGGAAATATCGCCGCGGCGGAGCGCCCTGCCAACACCGCAGTGATAGCGGCCTCTTGTCCGGCGCGAAACTGCCGATAACCGAAAACCTGCTCAAGGGTTTGATGCATGTGTGCCACTCCTTTGACCGTCGCAAGGCCGTGAACCATAGCGCGGTGGGTCTGGGCGCAATACACCTAAACCATTACAGAAATATCGGACAGGATACATCCCGGATACAAACACCGTGCGCGATGCTGGCAAAACGGCATTCCGAAGATTATTCTCGCGCGACGTATCTAACCGCTGCACGTCAGGCAGCCCGTTCGACTGCAAACCGGTCGGCGTCAGAAAGTTCGCCAAGGAGAGGCAATGCAACCCACACCGCAGCCTGAGGATGACGGGCTCATCATGCAACGGCTGGCGCCCGGTCAGTTTGACGTCGTGCTGGGTTCTCATCCCGCCCGAAGCAGTGTCGCATCGGGCAAAAGCAATTGGCCGCTCAGCAGCGTTCTGATCTGCCTCGCGCTGCTGATCGCAATCATCTTTCTTATCGCCCAGATGTTTCGCACACCCAAGCAGGCAGCGGCGGTCATCCCCGCCCCGCCCATCGCAGAAGTCGTCAGCGAGCCTGAGCCCGCACAACCCGTTGCTCAAGTGCGTAACGTTGAACAAGTCGTTTATATCGCCCCCAAGGCTGATGTCTCCCAGCCCGCCACGGCCCGGCCGCTCGACGCCTGCCTGAAGGACGGCAACGTCATCGACCGGGATGTCATCAATTGCCGCTTCGGTGAAGCTCAGGCCAACGACTCTCAAGCCATCCGTCCCCAAGGCATGGTTTCAGATCGTTACATGGCGAACTACAAGGCCGCCGCCGTCAAACCCAAAACTGATTCCGCTCGGCGTTACGAAGTAGCGGGTGTGTTTATCCGTGAAATTGACGGACGCAATCGCTACGAAGCCCGCTATCGCATTTCCAACAACCACATTGAAACCAGCAGTGTCTGCATGAACTTCCTGGCCGACAGTGTCGAACACCGTGAATGCCGCCGCGCCGCCGTACCCTACTTCAAAGACATGTGCAGCGACTGGAGCAAGCGCGCCGCCAAAGACAAGAGTGACAAGAACAAACTGGCGCAAGAGCAATACTGCGATGCCGCGCGGACGTATCAGCCGTGATTTCACGTCTTCGCGTTGAAAGGGCCAGGCCGAATGAAGCATGACCCGGACGACTGGGCGCGCAGCGAGCGCATGAGTGCTGACGAAGACGATCTCCGGCCCCGGAGTCGCGCCGTTGCCGGCTCGACGCTGTACCGCAATGTTTTCCTGCTGATGGCCGCCCTTGTCGGCTGCGCTTACCTATTCCTGCATGAGCGCCGTCCCGAACAGACTGCGCCTGCGCCCTCCCGCGATGTCGAGGTCACGCCAACACCCGTCGACCCGCCCCGCCCAGCCATGCAAGCCCGGGCCGCCGTCCCGCAGCCTCTGGCGGACTGCATCAAGGACGGCAATATGATTGACGAAACCGTTGTGCGGTGCCGCTTCGGCCAACACCCTCAACCCCGCGATAACCCGCAAGCTCAGGGCATGGTTTCCACAGCGTACATGGCACAGTTTAAAGCGGGCCAACAGCGGGCCGACAGACCGCACGAGCAGTTCAGCGAAACACGGCTTGTCCAGCAGTGGGACGGCAAAGCCTGGTACACGGCGCATTGGCTGGTTCTGAATAATCAGATCGACAGCACCAGCGTCTGCGCCAACCTGCGGCGCGGCTCTATCGAGTTTCGTGAATGCCGCAAGGGCGCGAAGGTCTGGTTCCGAAATGAGTGCCGCAAAGGCGGTGATGACGCCTCCCATCAGCGCTATTGCAGCGCAGCGAGCAGCTTCAACCCAATGGGATAGCAACTTTTTACGCGACGTTGCGATCCTCCCTTCGAATTCATGGTCATACCTTTCGCCAAGCAGAGGCTTTCACGCCGATCACTTCAGGAAGACCCCATGATTCACACCCGCTACCTGCCGTTTTTGCTCGCTGCCACGATTGCCACGCTCGCGGGGTGCGGCGACAACGACGCCGACAAACCCGCTCCGGCCACTGCCGATGCGCGCGGCTTGTCGAAGTCAATGACGGTGGACGTGAGCGGCGATCTCAATCTGCACTACAAGGCGACGGGGGATCAGGTCGGCGTTGGTTTCTTGCCCGGCAAACTGCCCGGCTCCAACTGGCTGACACTGAGCGCGGACCAGGAAGCCGAAGGCGACCGCAATGAGGTAAGCATCGGGCCAATCCTTGGGTTCTCTTTCGACAACCCTGATCAGGAGAAGAAAGCGATCATGTTTCAGGGTGGCCGCGTCGAGGTTGCCCACGATGAAAACAGCGCGTCCTACGACACCGGTTCGTACTATCAGTATTTCGATGCGGACAAGGGCGGCAACAACAGCAATGTCCAGCTCGTCTTCAGCAAAATCGAGAAACTCAGCTCCCCCAACAAACTGCTCGACCGCTACCGGTTGATCGGTACGTTTCAGTTCAACGCGGCGCTGTCCCCTGAGCAACCCACCGACGAATGCACCCGCGAAGCCGCTGCCTACGCCGCCGAGCATGGCGAACGCCATCCAGGGTTCGACGCGAAGCTGTGTAACGCGAAGAGCGTCGTGGCAAAGGGCAGCTTTGACATCACTCAGGACTTTCCGGTGACGACGAAGGCAGAGGGGTAGCAACAGCGCTGACTTAACATCCGTTAATAAAAAACCGCCCCGAAGGGCGGTTTCTTTTTAGCAGGTTCCGCTCTTACAACTTCGGACCCGCTGCCTTGATCGCGTCGCTCACTTCGAACTTCTTGAAGTTCTCGATGAACAGGCCGGCCAGTGCTTTGGCTGCTTCGTCGTACGCCGCTTTGTCAGCCCAGGTGTTGCGCGGGTTGAGCAGTACGGTTTCAACGCCTGGCACAGAAGTCGGAACGTCCAGGTTAACGGTGTGGAGGTGCTCGGTTTCAGCACCGATCAACGCGCCGCTCTGAATGGCTGCGATGACGCCACGGGTGGTCGGAATGTTGAAGCGCTTGCCGACACCGTAGCCGCCGCCGGTCCAGCCGGTGTTGACCAGATAGACCTTGGAGCCGAAACCGCGGATACGCTTGATCAGCAGCTCTGCGTATTCGCCCGCCGGACGCGGGAAGAACGGTGCGCCGAAGCAGGTTGAGAACGTCGACTTGATGCCGGCGCCTGAGCCCATTTCAGTGGAGCCGACCAGTGCGGTGTAGCCCGACAGGAAGTGGTAGGCCGCTTGTTCTTCGCTGAGGATCGACACGGGTGGCAGCACGCCGGTGAGGTCGCAGGTCAGGAAGATCACCGCGTTTGGCTCGCCGCCCAGGTTCTTCTCGGAGCGCTTTTCAACGTGCTCGAGTGGGTAAGCGGCGCGGCTGTTCTGAGTCAGGGTGCTGTCGGCGTAGTCGGCATGACCGGCCCCGTCCAGCACCACGTTTTCCAGTACGGCGCCGTGCTTGATGGCCTTCCAGATAACGGGCTCGTTCTTCTCGGAGAGGTCGATGCACTTGGCATAGCAACCGCCTTCGATGTTGAAGACAACGCCTTCGCCCCAGCCGTGCTCGTCATCACCGATCAGGTAACGGGTCTCGTCGGCGGACAGCGTGGTTTTGCCGGTGCCGGACAGACCGAAGAACAGCGTCACGTCGCCGTCTTCACCGATGTTGGCTGCGCAGTGCATTGGCAGCACATCGGACGCCGGCAGCAGGAAGTTCTGCACCGAGAACATGGCTTTCTTCATTTCACCGGCGTAACGCATACCGGCAATGAGGACCTTCTTCTGGGCGAAGTTGATGATGACGCAACCGTCGGAGTTGGTGCCGTCACGCTCAGGCACGCACTCGAAGTTAGCCACGTTGAGCACTTGCCATTCTTCACGGCCGGCCGGGTTGTACTGGGCCGGATTGATGAACAGGCAGCGACCGAACAGGTTCTGCCAGGCAGTCTGCGTGGTCATCTTGACCGCGAGGTAGTGGTCTTCGGCTGCGCCTACGTGAACGTGGGAAACGAAGTGTTCCTGGGCGTTGTTGAACGCCTCGACACGCGCCCACAGGGCGTCGAACTTGTCGGCCGGGAATTTGCGGTTGATCGGGCCCCAGGCGATCGCGGCCTGAGTGGAGGGTTCGTCTACGATGAAGCGGTCGACAGGCGAGCGGCCTGTACGGTGGCCTGTTTCCACGACGAGTGCGCCAGTATCGGACAGCACGCCTTCTTCGCGTTTGAGGGCTTCTTTAACCAGATCGTCGACACTGAGATCGGTGTGAACGGCGTTATTGGCTTGCGTCATGAGATTCCCCGTCGGCTCGGTGGCCGAGTGCTCCAAACGTTTTGTAGTAGAAAAACCAACACTACTACAGCTAAAAAGTGGCCGGATTATGCCAGAAAAGCCCAAAAAAGGTAGGGCCCTCCTGTCAGAACTACATGAAGAAGAGTCAAGCGGGCCGGGCGGAAAGCTTTCAGCGCAGGACCCGCACTACATTAATGGCGGGTATCGGAAGGGGTATCCACCCCACCCCCTGCAAACAGCTGCGCTACATCGGTTGCATCGAAGAGATAGCGCTGATTGCAGAACTGGCAGTCAATCTCAACCGCACCGTGATGCTCGATCACCAACTGCTGTGCATCTTCCAGACCAAGACTGACCAACGCATTGCCAGAACGTTCGCGCGAGCAGCTGCAACGGAACACCAGTGGCTGGACATCGAACATGCGCACGACGTCTTCGTGGAACAGCCGCTTCAATACGGTTTCGTTGGTCAGGCTGAGCAATTCTTCAGCGGTCAGGGTGTCGACCAGCACATTGACGTGCTGCCAGCTGGCCTCGCGCTCTTCCGGCTCTTTGAGCTTTTCAGCTGGCAACTGTTGCAGCAGCAGCCCGCGTGCGCGCTTGCCGTCGGCCTTGATCCAGAAGCGCGTCGGCAGTTGCTCCGACATCACAAAATACTCGGACAGGCACGCCGACAGGTCGACGCCGTCCAGGCCTACGATGCCCTGATAGCGCTTGCCCTGACGCGGGTCTATGGTCATGGTCAGGTCACCATTGGGCATCAGATCGAGCAACGTGGCGTCCGGCGTGACCAGGGCTTCGTCGTAACGCGCGATGCCGCGCAGTTCGCGCTCGCTGGAGCATTCGACCATGAGCAACGACACCGGTCCAAGCGACCGCGCCTGTAAAACCAAAAGGCCATCAAACTTCAGCGTGCCCACCAGCAGCGCGGCGGCGGCGAGCATCTCGCCAAGCAACTGAGCGACTGGCTCGGGATACGGGTGCTTGGCAAGTACCTCGGCATAGCTGCGCTCAAGGGCCACGAGTTCGCCGCGAACGTCGCTCTCGTCGAAGATGAAGCGCTGGGTGTAATCGGTATCCGGAAAGTCTGGCATAGGAGAAGGTATCTGAATGGATGACAAAATGATGACAAACGCCTATAAAGCGCGATTTAGCACCGACGGGTGCACTGTCATGCCGATGGGGGCATTTTATGGACTATCCCGCGTTGTTCCAACCCAAGTGGAACGCCAAAAAATTCTTGCTGTGTAATCTGGTTGCGCTGGCCCTGCTGCTGCTGTGGATCTGGCCCACGGGCCACGCGGCTTTCACGCATTTCGACGAAGGCCTGTTTCACGTACTGAACCGCCCGCTTGAGCAAAACGAGGCGTGGTTGTGGATCTGGACGATTGCCAGCATGCGGCCCTTCGATATCGTCGTCGGCCTGATTCTTCTCACGCTGCTTATAAAGGGCGACTGGGTGTTCAAATCCTTGCAAACGCGGGCGGCGCTGATCGGCTTTGTGCTGACGCTGATCCTGCTGCTGATCATCCGCACGGTGTTTTCCAAGATCATCGACCACAGCGCGCTGCAACATGACAGCGCGTCGGTGATGATCCCTGATGCCATCAAGCTCAGCGACATATTCCCGGAGCTGGAAGACAAGTGGCAGCTCAAGGACCGCTCCAGCCAAAGCTTTCCCGGTGACCACGCTTCCGTGCTGCTGATCTGGGCGATGTTCATGAGCGTTTACAGCCGTACGGTCGGCCAGCGCGTGGTCATCTGGGCGCAGGCGTTCCTGTTCATGATGCCGCGCCTGGTCGCCGGCGCTCATTGGGGGCAGGACGATTACATTGGCGGCGTGATGATCGCTTTGCTGGCATTGGGCTGGAGCTGCTACACCCCGTTCGTGGCCACTGCTACCGCCTTCCTGTTTCGCTTGACCGCGCCGGTCTTCAATATGCCTGGCCGCCTGCCGCTGCTCAAATGCCTGAGCATCATGAAGTCGGGTTCCCATTTGTAAGCTGCCTGTCGCTACTGAGCCGTCCGGGGTCGATGAATTCGCGATCCCGGACAAGCTGCGAGATCGTCAGTCGTCACCCGAATGAAAATGAAACAATTGCCGACGCTGCTTTTTGGTCGGCCTGCCGTCAGTGGTCACGCCCAAGCTTCCAGCCTTGCGCATTTCGGCGGCTTGCTCGCGTTTGGCGAGGCTCTCCGGCGTTTCGCTGTACAGCAGCTGAGCCTCGGGGGCACCTCGCCGGACAATCGACAACGCCTGAACCACCACGGTCCGCTCATCGAAGCCCGCTCTAATCTGGAACTCATCCCCTACGCGCGGCTCTTTTCCCGGCTTGCAACGCTCGCCGCGACAATGAACCTTACCGCTTTCAATGGCGGCTTTTGCCAGCGCACGCGTCTTGAAGAATCGCGCCGCCCAAAGCCATTTGTCCAGACGGACCTTGTCGTCCTCGTCTGACTTCTGTGTCATCTGAATTCCTCAATCGTGTAATGGTCAGAATCGTACTACGTCACGCCGGGGACGCAGTAACCTCAACCCTCGTTTACACTGCCCACCAAGACTAAAGCACCGGCTTCAGGAGAACGACGTGACAGACTTCCCAACGTCATTGACTGGTGGGTGCCAGGGCTGCAGAGAAAGCTCCGCGCTGGATTTCGAATTTGAATTCGCTTATCAGCCTATCGTGGACGTCCGCGACCGCTCGGTATTTGCCCATGAAGCCTTGGTGCGCGGGGTTAATGGCGAGGGGGCGCAGTCCGTACTGAACCGGGTTGACGACACCAACCGTTACCGCTTCGATCAATTGTGCCGAACCCGCGCGATTTCAACTGCCGCCCGGCTGGGAATGGATGAATACTTGTCGATCAACTTCCTGCCCAACGCGGTGTATCGCCCCGAACTGTGCATTCGCACCACCCTTGAAGCGGCTCGCGCCCACAACTTTCCGCTGGACCGGCTGATCTTCGAGACTGTCGAATCCGAGCACGTGGGTAACAACAGTCACTTGACCAACATCCTTCGGGAGTACCGCCAGTTTGGTTTCAAGACTGCCATCGACGACTTCGGCGCCGGGCATTCGGGACTGACCCTGCTCGCCGACTTCCAGCCCGACCTGATCAAGCTCGACATGGCGCTGGTGCGCAACGTCCATCTGGACCCCGCACGGCAGGCCATCGTGCGCGGCATTGTCACAATGTGTACGGAGCTGAACGTTACAGTGATCGCCGAAGGCATTGAACAGGCAGGCGAACGAGACTTCCTCGCCGACTGCAGCATTTACCTCATGCAAGGCTACTGGTTCGCCAAGCCTGCATTCCAGGCGCTGGCGCACATCGATGCCGGCGCATGGCAGAACGTGTAAACGAACGGAACCGCTTTGAAAACATTTGACCATCTGACAGTCATCGGCCTTCGCGAATGGGTGGCTTTGCCCCATCTGGGAGTCGCCGGGCTGCGCGCTAAAATCGACACCGGTGCCAGCACTTCCAGCCTGCACGCGACAGAAATAGAACCGTTCGAACGGGACGGCGAAAAATGGGTGCGCTTCAACGCGCACTTGGGGACGGTGGTGCAACTGCGCCATCGTCGCTGCGAGGCACAACTGGTGGCGATGAAAACCATCAAAAGCTCCAATGGCCACGCCCAGGTTCGCTACGTCATTCGTACGACGCTGGCGCTGGGGGATCGGGTCTGGCCGGTGGAATTCACGCTGGCCTGTCGCAAGGCCATGCGCTACCGGCTGCTGCTGGGTTCCAAAGCCCTGATTGACGGCCAATTGGTGGTCAATCCGGGTGTTACATATATTCAGGACAAGCCGGTGTTCCCGGCTTCAAATCTCTCTGCCACAGGTGCTGCATGAAGATCGCTGTGCTTTCGCGAAACCCGCGTCTGTATTCAACTCGTCGTCTGGTCGAAGCTGGGATTCAGCGCGGCCACGAGGTCGTGGTGGTCGATACCCTGCGCGCCTATATGAACATCGCCAGTCATAAGCCGCAGATTCACTACCGAGGTAAACCCCTGGAAGGTTTCGATGCGGTGATACCGCGCATCGGCGCCTCCGTGACCTTCTACGGCTGTGCCGTGTTGCGTCAGTTTGAAATGATGGGCGTGTTCCCGCTCAACGAATCCGTCGCCATCGCGCGCTCCCGCGACAAGTTGCGCTCGCTGCAGTTGTTGTCGCGACGCGGTGTTGGCTTGCCCGTCACCGGCTTTGCTCACTCACCGGACGACATCCCTGACCTGATTCAAATGGTCAACGGCGCACCCCTGGTGATCAAGGTGCTCGAAGGGACGCAAGGCATTGGCGTGGTGCTGTGCGAAACCGCGACAGCGGCTGAATCCGTGATCGAGGCCTTCATGGGTCTCAAGCAGGACATCATGGTGCAGGAGTACATCAAGGAAGCCGGTGGCGCCGATATCCGCTGCTTCGTGGTGGGCGACAAGGTCATTGCTTCGATGAAGCGTCAGGCGAAGCCCGGGGAATTCCGCTCCAACCTGCACCGGGGCGGCACTGCCAGTCTGATCAAGATCACCCCGGAAGAGCGCATGACGGCCATTCGCGCGGCCAAGGTCATGGGCTTGAGTGTCGCGGGCGTCGATATCCTGCGTTCCAACCACGGGCCACTGGTGATGGAAGTGAACTCATCCCCCGGTCTTGAAGGCATTGAAACCACCACCGGCAAGGATGTCGCGGGGATAATAATCGAGTACATCGAGAAAAACGGCGGGCCGCACATGACCCGCACCAAGGGCAAGGGCTAACGCCTACGCCCATTTCTGCACGGAGGCGTTGGTCGCGAGCACGCCCCCCGCCTGCGGCCTCCAGGCAGAATCACGAACGAATCAGTCGGCATCCCGCGGCAGCAACAACCCCAACGGCAGCCGAACTCTGGCCTCCAGCCCGCCTCCCGAACGATTACGCAATTCGACATTGCCGCCGTGCATCGCGGCAATGCGCTTGACGATCGCCAGGCCAAGCCCTGTCCCCTTTCCACTCCTGGCGCGGTCGCCGCGAATGAAAGGATTGAAAATCCCCTCCAATTCCGACGGGTCAATCCCCATACCCCGATCCAGCACGCTCAGCACCACGTAAGGCGCACCGCTGTCGCCAGAAACATAGGCCGCTACTTCAACGCCGTCACCGGCATGGTGCATCGCGTTGCCGATGAGGTTATTGAGCAGCCGCTTCATGGAAACCCGTCGCAGCGGGAAAGGCGGAATGGACTCCAGGCACAACCGGACCTGCTCCACAGGGTTGTTGTACGGCGCGACGACTTCGTGGACCAGCTCGACCAGATCGACTTCTTCGACCTCTTCATCGCGCCCGTCCCGGATGAATGCCAGGAATTGATCGAGGATGGCATCCATGTCTTCGATGTCGCGGACCATGCCTTCCATGAACTCATTGTTGGTCGGCATCAATTCAAGTGACAGACGCAGACGGGTCAACGGCGTCCGCAAATCATGGGACACCCCGGCGAGCATTAACTCGCGCTCCTGCCCCGCCTGCTCCACGTCTTCGGCCATCTGGTTGAACGCGCGGTACACCTCGGTCATTTCGCTGGGCGTGTCGCCCACCGGCAACCGCACACTGCGGCCCTGCCCTAACTGGCGGGCGGCAAAAACCAGGCGTTTGAGCGGCTGATTGAGCTGGCTGACGAATATCCATGCCGATGCCGTCGACAGCAATCCGATCGCCAGGAACCAGCCCAACACGCTCCAGATTTTCTGCCCGCGCAACGGATGCGGGTACAGCGGCACTTTCAGCCAGCCATCACCGAGACTCGGCGCCCTCACCCACAGCGCAGGGGGCGCGTGGACACGCAGGCGCACTTCGGTGTCCGCGCCCAGCTCATCCTGCATCTGCCGTTGGTAGATCTCGGAGTACGGCCAGTGCTGCTCGCCTTCCGGCACTCCACCACCCACCACGCGGATCAGCCCGGCGGCGTCGGCGATGGTCTGCCGGTCACTCTCATCGGCCGCCCAGTAAGCCCGCAAAGTGAGTGCAACGCCGTGGCTGTATTGGCGATCGACCAGAACATCCTCGTTCATCAGCAGATAGACGAGGGTCAGCGCTTTCGAAAACAGCACGACAATGAGCACCAGCCACAGGGTGCGGGAGAAAAAACTTTGCGGGAACCAGAGCGGTGTCTTCATAACAGCAGCTGCACACTTTGCGGAAGCGAGCCAGGCTCGCGAATTTGCGGAACACATGACACAGCAAAAAC
Organism: Pseudomonas petrae; assembly: GCF_021728295.1. Lineage (GTDB taxonomy): Bacteria > Pseudomonadota > Gammaproteobacteria > Pseudomonadales > Pseudomonadaceae > Aquipseudomonas > Aquipseudomonas petrae. Next base: position 379,586 of record NZ_JAKJXE010000006.1, on the reverse strand, counting down.
CAGTCACGCCAATGGCCGCTTTCACGAACATTGAGGTGACTGGCTAACGTAGGCGGGCGTGAGACAGGCCCGGCAGGTTACCGTCGAACTTGCTGTTACTGCTTGTTGGCACCGTCTGGAACGAAAACATAACCCACTCCCCAGACCGTCTGAATGTAACGCGGCTTGGCAGCGTCCACTTCAATCAGACGACGCAGGCGGGAGATCTGGACGTCGATGGAGCGCTCCAGCGCGTCCCACTCACGGCCACGGGCCAGGTTCATCAGTTTGTCCCGCGTCAGCGGCTCACGGGCGTGCATGACCAACGCCTTCAACACGGCGAATTCACCCGTGGTGAGCATGTGCACTTCGTCGCCACGCTTGAGCTCGCGGGTGGCGAGCGACAGAGCGTAATCGCCAAAGGTGACGGTTTCGTCTTCCGTGGCAGGCGCGCCAGGGACGGGTGCGGATTGACGACGCAGCACAGCGCGAACGCGGGCCATCAGCTCGTCAGGGTTGAAAGGTTTTGCGAGGTAATCATCGGCGCCGAGCTCAAGGCCCTTGATGCGGCTGAGCTCGTCGCCCTTGGCGGTGAGCATGATGATGGGGACTTGATTGTTCGCGGCGCGCAAACGGCGGCAGGCGGACAGGCCGTCTTCGCCTGGCAGCATCAGGTCAAGGACCACGAGGTGGAACACTTCGCGCGCCAGCAGCCGATCCATTTGCTCCACGTTGGGCACAGCCCGGGCGCGATAGCCCTTGCTGTTGAAAAAGCGTTCTAGCAGGCTGCTCAAGCCCGGGTCATCGTCAACGATGAGGATTTTCTCGCCTTCAGCCGTTTGTGCAGTGCTGCTCATTGGAAGCTCCTTTGATCTCGGCGCGCATTATGGCGTAGCTGCAGTTATGCGCACCGTGTGCATTGTTAGCAGATTTTTCCTGAATCCACATGGGTGCTCTCGCTCAGTCACTTGAGCGCGATTCACAGCGGCTGCGCGGGCTGAAATCGGCGCATCGACTGGCCGATCCCCTATTCAGGGCTCACTGGGTATAATGCGCCGCCTTCAAGGTCAGGCAACGCTCGTTCAAGGCGGTTCGCCAGCCGCTGATTTAATGCACACACATTTGCCAGGTGGTTTTATGGACAGTATCAACAGCCGCATCGCCGAGGAACTCGGCGTCCGCCCGCAACAGGTCGAAGCGGCCGTCGCGCTACTGGATGAAGGCTCAACGGTGCCTTTCATCGCTCGCTACCGCAAGGAAGTCACTGGCAGCCTCGATGACACGCAACTGCGTCATCTGGAAGAGCGCCTGCGCTACCTGCGCGAACTCGACGAGCGCCGCATCAGCATCCTTGCCAGCATCGAAGAGCAAGGCAAGCTGACCCCTGAACTGGCGCGCGACATCAAACTCGCCGACACCAAGACCCGCCTTGAAGACTTGTACCTGCCGTACAAGCAGAAGCGCCGCACCAAAGGCCAGATCGCACTGGAAGCCGGCCTGGGTGAGCTGGCCGACGGGATCTTCAACGACCCAACACTTACCCCAGAAGCCGAGGCCGCGCGCTTCGTCGATGCCGAAAAAGGCTTCGCCGACGTAAAGGCCGTGCTCGAAGGCGCCAAATACATTCTGATGGAGCGGTTCGCCGAAGACGCGACGCTGCTGGAGAAGCTGCGCAGTTTCCTCAAGCACGAAGCCGTGATCAGTGCGCGTGTAGTGCCGGGTAAAGAGGAAGAAGGCGCCAAGTTCCGCGACTATTTCGAACACAACGAGCCGCTCAAGAGCATGCCGTCGCACCGTGCGCTAGCGATCTTCCGGGGTCGCAACGAGGGCGTGCTGAGTTCGGCGCTGAAAGTCGGCGAAGAGCTGCCCGGCACTTTGCACCCGTGCGAAATGATGATCAGCGAGCGCTTTGGCCTGCAGAATCAGAACCGCCCTGCGGACAAGTGGCTGGCCGAAGTCGTGCGCTGGACCTGGAAGGTCAAGCTGTACTCCAGCCTCGAAACCGACCTGCTCGGCGAGCTGCGCGAAGGTGCCGAAACCGAAGCGATCAACGTATTCGCTCACAACCTGCACGACCTGTTGCTGGCCGCACCCGCAGGGCCTCGCGCCACGCTGGGCCTCGACCCGGGCCTGCGCACGGGTTGCAAGGTCGCCGTGGTCGACAGCACCGGCAAACTGCTGGACTACGCCACGGTTTACCCCCACGTACCGAAAAACCAGTGGGATCAGACCATCGCCGTGCTGGCAGCCCTTTGCGCCAAGCATTCGGTCGACCTGATCGCGATCGGCAACGGCACTGCCAGCCGCGAAACTGACAAGCTGGCCGGCGATCTGATCAAAAAGTATCCAGGCCTGAAGATGACCAAAGTCATGGTCTCTGAAGCGGGCGCTTCGGTGTACTCGGCGTCGGAACTCGCTGCCAAGGAATTCCCGGACCTCGACGTTTCGATCCGTGGCGCCGTGTCCATTGCCCGCCGCTTGCAGGATCCGCTCGCGGAGCTGGTAAAAATCGACCCGAAATCCATCGGCGTTGGCCAGTACCAGCATGACGTCTCGCAGCTCAAACTGGCCCGCGGCCTCGACGCGGTGGTGGAAGACTGCGTGAACGCCGTGGGTGTGGATGTGAACACCGCATCCGTGGCCCTGCTGGCGCGGATTTCCGGCCTGAACACCACGCTGGCGCAGAACATCGTTTCCCACCGCGACCAGAACGGCGCGTTCAAGACCCGTGCGGCGCTGAAGAAAGTCCCGCGTCTGGGCGAGAAAACCTTCGAACAAGCCGCCGGCTTTCTGCGCGTCATGAACGGCGACAACCCGCTGGATTCGTCAGCCGTTCACCCTGAGGCGTATCCGCTGGTGCAGCGCATCGCCGCCCAGACCGATCGCGACATCCGCTCGCTGATCGGCGACGCAGGCTTCCTGAAGCGTCTCGACCCGAAGAAATTCACCGACGAAACCTTCGGCCTCCCCACCGTCACCGATATCCTTCAAGAGCTGGAAAAGCCGGGCCGCGATCCGCGCCCGGGCTTCAAGACCGCTGAGTTTCAGGACGGCGTTGAAGACTTGAAGGATCTTCAGCCGGGCATGATCCTGGAAGGCGTGGTCACCAACGTCACCAACTTTGGTGCATTCGTCGATATCGGCGTGCATCAGGACGGTTTGGTGCATATCTCTGCGCTATCGGAGAAGTTCATCAAGGACCCTCGCGAAGCGGTCAAAGCTGGCGATGTGGTGAAGGTGAAGGTGATGGAAGTGGACATCCCGCGTAAGCGCGTCGGTCTGTCGATGCGCATGAGCGACACGCCGGGCGAGAAAGTCGACGGCGCTCGCGGTGCTCGTCCTGGAGCAGCGCCACGTCAGCAGCAAAGCAATGCCCCTCGCAAGGAAGCCGCCACCCCGGCGCCGAGCAACAATCCGATGGCGTCGCTGTTCGCTAACGCCAAGCCATTGAAGAAGCGCTGATGGATATCCCTGATGAACTGACCCAGAGCGCCTATTTCAAGACGCTCGGCTGCCGGGTGGTGCAACTGGACGAGGGCGTTGCTGTTGTGGCCTTGCCGCTGGAGCCGCACCTGCGCAATCGCGGCAACGTCATGCATGGCGGCGCGCTGTTCAGTCTGGTCGACATCACCATGGGGCTGGCCTGTTCCAGCGCCCACGGCTTCGACAAGCAAAGCGTCACGGTGGAATGCAAAATCAATTACATGCGCGCCGTGGCCGAGGGCGAAGTCATCTGCACCAGCACGGTGCTGCATGCCGGACGCCGAACGCTGGTGGTCGAAGCCGACGTTCGCCAGAACGACAAGCTGGTTGCCAAAGCGCAGGGCACGTTCGCAATCGTCTAGCTGTCCGATGGCGTTATGGGTTAATTTCGGCACTGTTCAGCAGTGTCGAAATTTTCTGATTTCCTTGTAGGAACGATCAGCGACGGGCATCGGCGTTAGGGCCATCGACGAGGCGAAAACGCCAGTTCCTTTCTTCACCCTTGTAGACCGCCATATCGCCCCCATATAGGGCCGACTGACGCGTGAAGGATTCCAACTTGAGCGAACTTCTCAACCGCCGCCTGACTCTGCTTGGCGAGCGCTCCAACCTCTCCCTTCTGGAGAAGTGCTTGCACGGCATCGAGCGTGAATGCCTGCGCGTTACGGGCGAAGGCCGTCTGGCGCAAACCCCGCACCCGGAAGCCCTCGGCGCGGCGCTGACCAACGAGCAAATCACCACCGATTACTCCGAGTCGCTACTGGAGTTCATCACTCCGGCCCTGGCCGACCCTGCTGATACGCTTGAGAGCCTGGATAAGATCCATCGCTTCGCGTACAGCAAACTGGGCAGCGAATACATCTGGAGCCCTTCGATGCCGTGCCCGCTGCCGGCCGAAGCGGAAATTCCGATTGCCTATTACGGCACCTCCAACATCGGCAAGCTCAAGTACGTCTACCGTCAGGGCCTTGCCTTGCGTTACGGCAAAACCATGCAGTGCATCGCCGGCATTCATTACAACTTCTCGTTGCCCGAAGCCATCTGGCCGGTGCTCAAGCAGGACGCGAAATTCGAAGGCGATGACCGTGATTTCCAGTCCGAGAGCTACATCGGCCTGATTCGCAACTTCCGTCGTTACAGCTGGCTGCTGATGTACCTGTTCGGCGCGTCGCCGGCGCTGGACGCCAGCTTCCTGCGCGGCCGTTCGCATCAGCTTGAGCAGTTCGACGCCGAAACGCTGTATCTGCCGTACGCCACCAGCCTGCGCATGAGCGACCTGGGTTATCAGAGCAATGCCCAGGCGGACCTGACGCCCTGCTACAACGACCTGCTGACTTACACCGACAGCCTGCGCCGTGCGGTGGCAACGCCCTACGCGCCCTACGTCGAAATCGGCACGCACAAGGATGGCGAGTGGATTCAGCTCAACACCAACGTGCTGCAGATCGAGAACGAGTATTACTCGACGATCCGTCCGAAACGCGTCACCTATTCCGGCGAACGCCCGATTCAGGCGCTCGTCGCGCGCGGCGTGCAGTACGTGGAAGTCCGCTGCCTGGACATCAACCCGTTCCTGCCGGTCGGCATCGACCTTCAGCAATCGCGCTTCATTGATGCGTTCATTCTGTATTGCGCACTGCACGACAGCCCGCAGCTGGCGAGCAACGAGTGCGGCAACGCCAGCACGAACTTCCTGACCGTGGTCAAGGAAGGTCGCCGTCCCGGCCTGCAACTGAACCGCAACGACACGACGATCGACCTGAAAGTCTGGGCCAACGAGATGCTGGACACGATCAGGCCGATCTGTGAACTGCTCGATGCCAGCCAGGGCACGGATCAGCACGTCAAGTCGCTGGACGTTCAGCGCGCGAAGGTGGCGGACGCGTCTCTGACGCCTTCGGCACAAGTGCTGTCTGCGATGACCGAGCACAAGGAAGGCTTCACGGCCTTCTCGCTGCGCCAGTCACAGCTTCACGCTGATCATTTCCGCAGCAATCCGCTGAGCGCCGAGGACCAGACCCATTTCGAAAGCAAGGCACGCGAGTCCCTGGCTCAGCAAGCGGAACTGGAACAGACCGAAGAGAAAGTGGATTTCGACACGTTTGTGGGCGCGTATCAGGCGAGCATTCTGGCGATCAGTAACTGATCAAAATGGGTCGTGTCATCAACTGACACGACCCGATCAACCCTGCGGGAGTGCCACGCCCCCCTGTAGGAGCGCGCCTGCCCGCGAAGGCGGAGTGTCAATCAACCGATCCGTCACAGCCAGAATGCGTTCGCGGGCAAGCGCGCTCCTACAGTGGATTTCGGTCGTTAAGCACCTGGGCAGCTGACCCACCGCCTTCGCAAGCAAGCTCACTCCAACAGGTTTAGCATCCAACGCCCATCTTCGGTGTGCAACAACGCAATGTAGGAGCGCGCTTGCCCGCGAAGGCAGAGTGTCAACAACAGATCCGTCACAGCCAGAATGCGTTCGCGGGCAAGCGCGCGCCTACAGGTGGTCGGGTCGATGCCGGTTTGAAATCCGGCATGACACCTTAGATCGCCTTCTCGAAAATCTTCGAATTACGCTGATAGTTGTACAGCGACGCACGCGCGCTCGGCAGACGATCAACGCTGCTGACCTCGAAACCACGCTCCTGGAACCAGTGCGCGGTGCGCGTGGTGAGGACAAAAAGGGTTTTCAGACCCAATGCCCGGGCACGCTCCTCGATGCGTTCGAGCAGCTCATCGCCGCGCCCGCCATGGCGGTACTCGGGGTTCACCGCCAGACACGCCAACTCACCCGCTTCGGAATCGGCAATCGGGTACAGCGCCGCGCAGGCGATGATCAAGCCTTCACGCTCGACCACGCTGAACTGCTCGATTTCCCGCTCCAGCACTTCTCGCGAACGACGCACGAGAATGCCCTGTTCTTCCAGCGGGGTGATGAGGTCGATGAGCCCCCCGACATCGCCAATCGACGCTTCGCGCACCAGTTCGAATTGCTCCTGGGCCACCAGTGTGCCGCCGCCGGCGCGGGTGAACAGCTCGGAGAGCAGCGCGCCGTCTTCGGCGTAGCTGACGATATGACTGCGCGCCACACCACCGCGACAGGCCTGAGCCGCCGCATCCAGCAGCTCCGCCTGGTAGTTACTGCCCAGGCGCTGAAGGTGCGCAGGGACCTGTTGTGGGCGCAGCTCACGGACCAATCGGCCCTGCTCGTCCAGCAAGCCTGACTCGGCGCCAAACAACAGCAGCTTTTCCGCACCCAGATCAATCGCCGCGCGCGTCGCAACGTCTTCGCAGGCCAGGTTGAAGACCTCGCCAGTGGGCGAATACCCCAGCGGTGACAGCAGCACGATGGAGCGTTCGTCGAGCAGCCGACTGATGCCCTTGCGGTCAATGCGGCGTACTTCGCCGGTGTGCTGGAAATCGACGCCTTCAAGGACGCCGATCGGGCGCGCCGTGACAAAGTTGCCGCCCGTCACACGTAGCCGCGAGCCCTGCATTGGCGAGGCGGCCATGTCCATCGACAAACGCGCTTCGATGGCAATTCGCAGGGCGCCGACGGCGTCGATCACGCATTCGAGCGTGGCGAAATCGGTCACGCGCATGTCGTGATGGAAATGCGGCGTCAGGCCACGCGCTTGCAGGCGGCTTTCGATCTGCGGGCGAGAGCCATAAACCAGTACGAGGCGCACGCCGAGGCTGTGCAGCAACACAAGGTCGTGGACGATGTTGCCGAAGTTGGGGTGCTCGACGCCATCGCCCGGAAGCATGACGACGAAGGTGCAATCCCGGTGGGCATTGATGTAGGGAGACGCGTGGCGGAGCCAATTGACATAATCGGGCATATCCGAAAGGAGCCTGTAGTGGATGGACGAAGGGTGGAAACACTCAAGACGGCATGAGCGTTATCGTCGGAACAGGCATAGCAACACGCGTATTCTCCTTTTCGGGTAATGCTCAGACAGGCCCTGACTCAAGCAGCACTTGGGCACACTCAAGGGGTAGCCAGGCAGTAATGTTCGATCAATTGACGTAACAGACGCACTGTAGGCTGCAAACGTGACATTTCAAGATACTCACCGGGCTGGTGCGCACAGGCAATATCCCCGGGCCCCATCACGATGGTTTCGCAACCAAGGCGCTGAAGATAAGGCGCTTCAGTGCCAAATGCCACTGCTTCGGCCGTGTGACCGGTCAGCCGCTCGGCGATTCGCACCAGTTCCGCATCGGCGCTTTCTTCAAACGGGGACACTTCCGAAAACAGCGGCGCGTAATCGATCTGCACCTGATGCAGTTCGGCGAGGGGTTGCAATTTCTGCCGAATCGCGGCGCGCAGCACTTCAGGGTCCATGCCCGGCAGCGGGCGCAGGTCGAACTCCAGCGAGCATTGCCCGCAAATCCGGTTCGGGTTGTCGCCGCCATGGATACATCCGAAATTCAGGGTCGGTTGCGGCACGCTGAACTGCGGATTGCGGTACTGCTCCTGCCATTGTCGGCGCAGGCCTTTCAGCTCGCCAATGGCGTCGTACATGGCTTCAAGTGCGCTACGCCCCAGGCTTGGGTCCGAGGAGTGACCGCTGCGGCCAAGAATCTCGATGCGCTCCATCATCACGCCCTTGTGCAGCCGGACCGGCTTGAGCCGGGTCGGCTCGCCAATAACCGCGGCGCGCCCCAGCACACCGCTCGCCGCAGCCAGCGCCTTGGCACCGGCCATCGAGCTTTCCTCATCGCAGGTGGCGAGAATGATCAGCGGCTGCTTGAACGGCTGATCGAGCAGGGGCTGCAGCGCTTCGATGGCCAGGGCGAAGAAGCCCTTCATGTCGCAGCTGCCCAGCCCTACCCAGTTGCCGTCAACTTCGGTCAGTTTCAGTGGATCGGTCTTCCACAACGCATCGTCGTAAGGAACCGTATCGCTGTGGCCCGCCAGTACCAGCCCGCCGGGGCCGGTGCCATACGTCGCCAGCAGATTGAACTTGCCGGGGCTCACGTGCTGGATGTCACAGGCAAAACCCAGGTCGCCCAGCCAGCCTGCCAGCAGATCAATGACGGCGCGATTGGACTGGTCGAGCGCAGGCTGCGTACAGCTCACAGAAGGCGCGGCGATCAGGGCGGCGAACTGGTCTTTCATGGACGGCAACGGCATAGGCGACTCCGGTGATGGGGTGCGACACGCAAGCCATCATAGGTCGATTGGCCCGCATGAATAAACTGTCACGGTTGATGTCCTGTACACTGCACGGCCCACGCAGCTGTGTCGATTCCGGCTGCGACCCCTGTTATCAGCGATAGAGCGTTTGGATTCTCCGGCCATGCAGAAAGAAACCGAAATCAAACTCCGCGTCAGCCGCGAAACCCTCATAGCCCTGCGCGAGCACCCGTTGCTGAAGAAGCGCAACAAGAGCGGCTGGGAGCGGTTGGAGCTGTTTAACCAGTACTTCGACACTCCCGAGCGCGAGCTGGCCCATGCCAAGGTTGCGCTACGCCTGCGCCGCGACGGCGACGCAATCATTCAGACCCTCAAGACCCGCGGCCAGAGCGTGGCGGGCCTGTCCGAGCGCAACGAATACAACTGGGACGTGCCAAAGGCCAAGCTGGACCTGAAGAAGCTCGACGGCGAATGCTGGCCCGAGCAACTGGCGGATCTGGACAAGAAAACCATCAAGCCGGTGTTCACCACTGATTTCGTCCGTGAGAAAGCGGAAATCGCCTGGGGCCGTGGCAAGTCCAAGGTGGTGATCGAGGCAGCGCTGGACCTGGGCAAGGTGGTCGCCGGCAAGCAGCAGGAAGAAATCTGCGAGCTGGAACTGGAATTGCGCGAAGGCGACCCTGCCGCGCTGCTGGAACTGGCCGCAGAGCTGGCCGAGAAACTGCCGCTGATGCCCTGCGATATCAGCAAGGCCGAACGTGGCTATCGCCTGTTCGACGCCAGCAGCTACTCGATCAAGCTGCCGACGCCCGAGCTGGATGGCGAACTCTCGGTAGACGACGCGTTCAGCGCAATCGCCTGGTTCCTGCTCGGCAGCAGCCAGCGTCTGGCCGAGCAATACCGTTTCAACGGTCACTGGAGCCTGTTGCAGGAATGGGTCGAAGTGCTCGCTGAACTGCGCGCTTTGGCCGGCAGCCTCGGTCAGGCCGCTCCGCGCGCAACGACCCATGACCTGCGTGCTGCGCTGGATGCCTTGCTGGAGGACTGGCGCACGCTGGTCCTCGCCGGCCAGGAAGATGGCGATGTACGCGCCGCCGCCCACGAGCAGTTCATCGAAGAGCTGCAAGACACCCGCTGGGGTCTGTTCTCGCTGACCACCTCGCGCTGGTTGATGGCGCGCAGCTGGACGGTGGAGCGTAACAACCGTGGCAACCGTCAGGGCCACGCGATGCTCAGCAGCTGGGTGCCGCGTTTCCTGGGCGATGAAGCCACCGCGCTGAACCTGCCGCGCTATCAGCAGCAGCCGGAAGACCTTGCCGAGCAGCTGCCACGCATCGAACGGATTCAGGTCTGGCTGCATTACGCCCGCCAGGCACTCGACCTGCCTGAGTTGGATCGCTTGTACGGCGAGCTGAACAAGCTCGAGCAACTGGCGCATCTGGACATCACCGACGAAATCCTCGATGCCCGCGTCCAGCAAACCATCACCGTGCTGCAAAGCCGGGCGTGGAAGACATTATTGAAGTTGTAAGACGCCGTCAGTAGGACCGGCTGACGCTGTTTCGTAGGACCGGCTTTAGCCGGGAATAGGTCAGTTGCAGCACCCGCAGTTTTGCGGCGTGCCTACCGACGCATTCCCGGCTGAAGCCGGTCCCACTAAATGCACGCAGCGCGGAATTGGCACCCTATCTGTTGATCGGCAAGCTCGTCGTCGATTTGATTTCCGACAGCGCCACTGTCGAATTCACTTCCTGAATCCCCGGCACCAGCGAGAGCTTTTCGAAGAAGAATCGCTCGTACGCTTCGATGTCGGGCGTAACGATGCGCAGCAAAAAGTCCACCGACCCCATCAGCACATAACACTCCAGCACTTCGGGAAAACCACGGATCGCCTCGGTGAATTCAGTGAAATTGGACCGACCGTGGGCGTTGAGTTTTACCTCCGCAAAGATCTGCGTATTCAGGCCAATCTTCTTGCGATCCAGCAGCGTCACTTGCCGCCGGATCACACCCTCCTCCTTGAGCCGCTGGATCCGCCGCCAGCAAGGCGACTGCGACAGGCCGACCTGCTCGGCGATCTGCGCGCTGGACAGCGACGCATCTTCCTGCAGCAGCGCCAGAATCTTGCGATCGTAGGCATCCAGCGCAATTTGCATAGTCAATTCCTGAAAGTAGGCTTCTGCACATAAACAAGTCTGGCACAGACTAATAAAGCGCGTCTTCGATCAGAAATTTCTTTTTCAGCGTGTAAAACTTTCTGCCATTCAACGTCATTGCAACGACGAGACTGTCAGGAGATCCACATGCCGCATTTCGAACCCGCCAGCCCTGCACCTCTTCGCCACGATGTCTGGTCCGTCGGCAACGCTCATTGCCTGTCGCGCTATCAAATCCTCGCCGAGGCAGAAGCTGACGTACTCTGCCGGCTGCTCAACCTGTTCGCGATGCAGTACCTGATTCCCCAACAGATCAGCGTGTTGCAGCAGGAAGGCATGCTGATGGTGAGCGTCGAGGTGGGCGGCATGACGTGGCACCGCGCTCGGGTGATTGGCGAAAAAATGCGCAACCTGGTCAGTGTTTGCTCGGTCGAACTTGAACCCATGGGCGATTTGCACGTCGTAACCGAGGCCGTCTCACTCGCCGCCAGTTGAGTGCTCCGAAAATATTGGCAACGCTTCGCTACCGGCAGGGCGCAACAACTGGCACGCTTGGGACTACTCTTGCTTATCACCGAAGTAAGCCGTCTCGTCCGAAGGAGCCCGCATGTCCGTCCTCGCCTCATCATCTCAGGACCGCTGGCTGGATCTGAACGAAGTATTGCGTGACCTCGTCGCGCAGGGATACCTCGATCAGGACAACGCCGAATATGCGCTCACGCTGCGCCGAGCCGCGCAGAACCTCCACGCCCACCCGCTCGAACTCATCGCCACCCAGCAGTTCGACAACCACAAACGGCCCGGCAAGAAACTCGACCTCGAAACCCTGACCGCCTGGCTGGCTGAGCAATCCGGCCAGCCGTACCTGCGCATCGACCCGCTGAAAATCAACGTGGCCGCCGTGACCCCGTTGATGTCCTACGCTTTCGCCCAGCGCCACAAGATTCTTGCAGTGGACGTCGATCGCGACGCGGTGACCATCGCCAGCGCGCAACCCTACGTGAATGCGTGGGAAGCCGACCTGACCCACGTGCTGAAGATGCCGATCAAGCGAGTCGTCGCCAATCCCGTCGACGTGCAGAAACTGGCCGTCGAGTTTTATCGGCTGGCGAAATCGGTCAGCGGCGCGAGTGCCAGCGATCAGAAAATCAGCAACATGGGCAATTTCGAACAGTTGCTCAAACTCGGCGCCAGCGATCAGGAGCCGGACGCCAACGACGCGCATATCGTCAATATCGTCGACTGGCTGTTCCAGTACGCCTACCAGCAGCGGGCGAGCGACATTCACATCGAGCCACGCCGTGAAGCCGGTACCGTCCGCTTCCGCATCGACGGCGTGCTGCACAACGTTTATCAATTCCCGCCACAGGTGGCGATGGCCGTCACCAGCCGCCTGAAAAGCCTTGGTCGGATGAATGTGGCCGAGAAGCGCAAGCCACAGGACGGCCGGGTTAAGACCAAGACGCCAGACGGCGGCGAAGTGGAGCTGCGGCTATCGACGCTGCCCACGGCCTTCGGCGAAAAGATGGTCATGCGGATTTTTGACCCGGAAGTGCTGCTCAAGGACTTCGACCAGCTCGGGTTCTCCGGCGATGACCTGCGTCGCTGGGAGGGCATGACCCGGCAGCCCAACGGCATCATTCTGGTGACCGGCCCGACCGGTTCCGGCAAGACCACCACGCTGTACACGACGCTGAAGATGCTCGCGACTTCGGAAGTGAACCTCTGCACCATCGAAGACCCGATCGAGATGGTTGAGCCTGCGTTCAATCAGATGCAGGTGCAGCACAATATCGACCTGACCTTTGCCAGCGGCGTGCGCGCGCTGATGCGACAAGACCCGGACATCATCATGATCGGCGAGATTCGCGACCTGGAAACCGCAGAAATGGCAATTCAGGCGGCGCTGACCGGTCACCTGGTGCTGTCGACGCTGCACACCAACGACGCGCCCAGCGCCATCAGCCGTCTGCTGGAGCTGGGTGTGCCGCATTACCTGCTCAAGGCGACGATCCTCGGCGTAATGGCCCAGCGCCTGGTGCGTACGCTCTGCCCGCATTGCAAGGCGCCGATCGAAATGGATGAGGTTGACTGGCAGACCCTGACGCGGCCGTGGCAGGCACCCGTTCCAAGCGGCGCGCACCGGGCGGTGGGTTGCGCGGAGTGCCGGGACACGGGTTATCGCGGGCGTGCGGGGGTGTACGAGATCATGCTGATGTCCGACGCCGTGAAGTCACTGATCACGGCGGACCTGGACCTGACGGCGTTGCGTCGCCAGGGCTTCAAGGACGGCATGCGCAGCCTGCGGTTGTCCGGCGCGCAAAAGGTCGCAGCGGGGCTGACAACGGTTGAAGAGGTGCTGCGTGTGACACCGCAGAGCGAGCAGCGTTAGTCACTGGTCCGGCACCCCGAAATCCAGCACGACTTTCATCGCCTGCTGCTTGTCGCCCGCCAGCTCGAACGCCTGGACCGCGTCTTGGAACGCGAGGGTGTGGGAGATCACCGGCGTCACGTCGATCACCTTGCGATTGAGCAAATCCACCGCCTGGGCGAATTCGGGGTGGAAGCGAAAGGTGCCGCGCAGGTCGATTTCCTTGCCCACCACCAGATTCAGCGGAATCGCCACATCGCCACCGAGCCCGACCGTCACCACAATCCCGCGCGGGCGTATGCAGGTCAGGCCATCGCGCAAGGCTTGCGCGCTGCCGGAGGCCTCGAACATCACGTCGAAATAACCCTTGTCGGCGGTATAGCGCGCCAGTGCTTCGGGCTCGTCGCGCAGATTGTGGGTCTCGCTGGCACCCATGCGGCGCGCGCACGCCAGCGCGCTGTCGCTCAGGTCTGCGCCGATAATCTGCAACGCACCCGCCGCGCGCAGGCTGCCGATCAGCAAATTGCCGATCGGGCCGCAGCCGGTCACCAGCACACGCTTGCCGAACACACCGCCGGCACGCTGGATCGCATGAAGCCCGACCGACAGGGGCTCGGCCAGTGCGCCTTCAGCCAGGCTAGTGGTCCGCGCCAGCACATGGGCCTGGCTCGATTCGATCACCAGATGCTCGCGGAATGCGCCCTGGATGTGCGGAAACGGCATCGCGCTGCCGTAAAAACGCATGTTCAGGCAATGGTTGGGCAGGCCTTCGTGACAGTATTTGCAGTCTCCGCACGGCCGTGACGGTGACACGGAAATCCGTTGCCCGACGCTGAACGCGCTCTGCGCGTCGCCGACTTCTTCGATGACCGCCGAGATTTCATGACCGAGGACCATCGGCTCTTTCAGCCGAACCGCACCGAAGCCGCCGTGCTGGTAGTAGTGAAGATCCGAGCCGCAGATACCGCCTCGAGCAACGCGTACGCGCAACTGGCCAGCAGTCAGCGGCAATGCTTCGTTGCCGGGCTCGACACGCAGGTCTTTCGCGGCATGGCAGACAATCGCTTGCATGGTCATTCTCCGGATTACAGCGATGCCGTGATGGCACCGTCGACGTAAAGGATGTGGCCGTTGACGAAGCTGGCCGCGTCGGAGGCCAGGAACACCGCCGCGCCCGCCAGCTCCGACACTTCGCCCCAACGACGGCTCGGCGTGCGCTGCACCAGCCAGTCGCTGAATTCGGTATTGGCCACCAGCGCAGCGTTCAGCTCGGTTTTGAAGTAGCCCGGCCCGATCCCGTTGACGTTGAGCCCGAACGGGCCCCAGTCAATCGCCATGCCTTTGGTCAGCATCTTCAGCGCGCCCTTGCTTGCCGTGTACGGCGCAATACCCGGGCGGCCCAGCTCGCTCTGCACCGAACAGATGTTGATGATGCGCCCGCGTCCACGCGGGATCATGCAGCGCGCGACGGCCTGGCCGACGAAGAAGGCGCTGTCCAGGTTGGTGCGCATCAGCTCGTGCCAGTCCGCCTCGGCGAACTCCGCCAGCGGCCCACGCCGTTGGATGCCTGCATTGTTGACCAGGATTTCCAGCGGCCCGACGCGCTCTTCGATTTCCTGAACCGCAGCGGCGACCGCCGCGCTGTCCGTCACATCAAAACGCTGGGTGTGGACCGCATGCCCCTCGGCCGCCAGGGCCTGGACGGCCGATTGCAGCGTCTCGGCACTGCGGCCGTTGAGCACGACCGTGGCGCCCGCTTCGGCCAGGCCCCGGGCAATGGCCAGACCAATACCTGCGCTGGAGCCGGTGATCAGCGCCACCCTGCCGTCGAGACGAAAACTTTCCAGAACAGCCATGACGCCCTCCTATTGTTTTTGCCGCTTAAATCTCAATGTGCTGCGCCAGCTATTCTTCCAGTGATACAAGAAAGGTTCGCGGCGCATAAGCCAGTCACCGTACTCTGCCTTATCAACTTCTCATCGTCATCAACAGGGATCCGTTATGCAAACCGGTAGTGTGGTTTTACTTTTCGTGGCGCTGGCCATCGCCATCGTGTTCATGGGCTTCAAGGTGGTGCCCCAGGGTTACCAGTGGACCGTCGAACGCTTCGGGCGCTACACCAACACGCTCAAGCCCGGACTGAACATCATCGTGCCGCTGGTCGACCGCATCGGGCACAAGCTGAACATGATGGAGACCGTGCTCGACATCCCGCCCCAGGAGGTCATCACGTCCGACAATGCCACGGTGCAGATCGACGCCGTGTGTTTCTATCAAGTGGTCAACTGCGCCCAGGCCGCCTATGAGGTCAACAACCTGCAACACGCTATCCGCAACCTGCTGCAGACCAATATCCGGACCGTGCTGGGTTCGATGGAGCTGGATGCGATGCTCAGCCAGCGTGACGGCATCAACGAGCGCCTGCTGCGCATCGTTGATGAGGCCACTGCCCCTTGGGGCATCAAGATCACCCGGATTGAAATCAAGGACATCAGCCCGCCCGCCGACCTCATGGCGGCGATGTCGGGCCAGATGAAGGCCGAGCGTATCAAGCGTGCGCAGATCCTTGAGGCCGAGGGCCTTCGCGCTTCAGCCATTCTCACTGCGGAGGGCAAGAAGCAGGCGCAGATTCTGGAAGCCGAGGGTGAGCGCCAGGCAGCCTTTCTGGAATCCGAAGCCCGGGAGCGTCAGGCCGAGGCTGAGGCACGCGCAACCCAGGTGGTTTCCGAAGCCATCGCGGCAGGTGACGTGCAGGCAATCAATTATTTCGTCGCGCAGAAATACATTGATGCGCTGGGGAAACTGGCGTCGGCCAATAACAGCAAGGTCATCCTCATGCCGCTGGAGGCCAGTCAGATGATCGGAGCCATTGGCGGTATCAGCGAGATCGTCAAGGCATCGTTCGACACGCCCAAGCCTGAAGCCGGCAAGCGAGTGTGAGCCATGTGGAATTATCTGCAAGATCTGTCGTTCTGGGACTGGCTGGGGCTCGGCGCTGTGCTGCTGATTCTGGAGGTGTTCGGCGCGGGCGGTTATCTGCTGTGGATCGGGGTCGCTGCGGCGGGCGTCGGCGTTCTCACTTACATTCTGCCGAGCTTGAGCTGGGAAGTGCAGTTCCTGCTTTTCGCCGTGCTGTCGGTCCTGACGGCGCTGTACTGGTGGCGGCGTCAGCGCAGTGTGCAGCGCAGGTCGGATCAGCCTGGCCTGAACATGCGCGGTTCGGAATTGATCGGGCACACGTTTGCCGTCCACGACGCCATTGTCAGCGGCCGCGGCAAAATCAAAGTCGGCGACGGCGTCTGGATGGTCACCGGCCCGGATACGCCGGCCGGCGACCAGGTCCGGGTGATTGCCCAGGACGGGACGATTTTGCAGGTCGAGGCTATATGAGGCCCTGCGCATGGGGAACTAGAACGGGAGATGGCGTATCAAATCGTTTCAGAACAAACCAACATCGGAGTACCCTTCATGCGTCTTAAACTTGCTGTAGCCACGTTAGCCTTGCTTTCCCTGCCGGTCGGTTCAGCGATGGCCGACGGTTTTCTGCGGGACGTGCTTTCGTCTGGTGCCACAACCGGTTCCACTTACCTCACCTTTCGTCACCACAAGCTGATCGTCGCTGCACAAGACGACGCTGGCAGCTTCGTGGCCAGCAACGGCGAAATCCGTGGCCCATACCTGGAAGCAGCCATGGACCAGGTGCGCAAGGACAACCCGGCCCTCAAGGCATCGGACATGGACTTGGCAAACGCCATCCTGGCGAAGAATCTGGTTGCCGAGCAATAAGTCGGACCTGTCGTGACGAGTTGGCAACATAAAGCCGATCTCGCTCCCAAAAAAAAGCCGCTCATCCGAGCGGCTTTTTTGTGTCTGACCGACCGGCTTATTCGCCGATCAGTGCCTTGTAGCCCGCTGCATCGAGCAGCTTGCCCAGGTCTGCGGCATTGGCAGGCTTGACCTTGAAGATCCACGAATCGTAAGGCGAGTTGTTCAATGCCTCTGGCTCCCCGGCCAGCGCCTCGTTGACTTCAACGACTTCACCCGCCACTGGCGAGTAGATGTCAGACGCAGCCTTCACTGACTCAACGACACCGGCCTGATCGCCTGCGGCGGAGAAAACTTTGCCCACCTCAGGCAGCTCGACGAACACGACGTCACCCAGCGCTTCCTGCGCATGATCGGAAATACCGACAACGATCAGATCACCCTCTTGCTTCGCCCACTCGTGGCTCTCGGCAAAACGCAGTTCGGCGGGAATAGTGCTCATGTTCTTATCCTCTCTACTTCATCAGGTCAGCGGAAAACCCGCCAGGGATGGCTTTCAAATCAGGGTTATATCAGGGCCTTGCCGTGACGCACGAATGCGGGTCGAACCACTCGAACCGGGTACCACTTGCCCCGGATTTCAACCTCGGCACGGTCAGCGGTGGCCATCGGCACTCGCGCCAGCGCGATCGACTTGCTTAGCGTAGGAGAGAAACTACCACTGGTGATCTCTCCTTCGCCAACTTCCGCTATTCGGACGACCTGATGAGCGCGCAAAACGCCCCGCTCTTCGAGGACCAGTCCTACAAGCCTTGAGGAGATGCCTCGCGCTCGCTCTGCTTCAAGCGCAGCGCGACCGATAAACTCGCGTTCTTCAGGCATCCACGCGACCGTCCAGGCCATGTTGGAGATCAGCGGCGAGACCTGCTCGTCGATTTCCTGACCGTACAGGTTCATGCCCGCTTCCAGGCGCAGCGTATCGCGTGCGCCCAGTCCGATTGGTGAAATGCCGGCACCGACCATGTCGTTGAAGAAACTGCAGGCTTCGGTGGCCGGCAGGATGATCTCCAGGCCGTCTTCACCCGTATAACCCGTGCGCGCGATGAACCAGTCGCCTTCTTGCTGGCCTTCGAAGGGTCTTAGGGTGTGGATAAGCGCGGTACGTTCCTGGTTGACCAGTTCGCCGATCTTCTGCCGGGCGTTCGGCCCCTGAATGGCGAGCATGGCCAGCTCCGAGCGGTGCTTGACGCGCACGTCGTAGCCGGCAAGGTTGGCGTTCATCCAAGCCAGGTCCTTGTCGCCGGTGGCTGCGTTGACCACCAGTCGATAACCTTCGTCGGTCTGGTAAACGATCATGTCGTCGACGATACCGCCGTGGGTGTCGAGCATCGCGCTGTAAAGCGCCTGCCCGGTCTGTTGCAATCTACCGACGTCGTTGGCCAGCAGATGCTGCAGCCAGGGCTTGGCCTGACTGCCGGATACGTCGAGCACATGCATGTGCGACACGTCGAAAATCCCGCAGTCCCGGCGCACCTGATGGTGCTCCTCGACCTGGGAGCCGTAGTGCAAGGGCATGTCCCAACCACCAAAATCGACCAGCTTCGCGCCGAGCGCGAGGTGCAGGTCAAAGAGGGGCGTACGCTGTCCCATGGGTTTCTCCTTCCGGGCGTGGCGAAGACGCAGTCACTGGCAATCCCGCAAATCCCCCGTGAATTGGGGTCTGAAACCTTTGCTAATTTGTGGAATTGTCTGACAGACCGAGTCGATTGCGGCGCATTGTAGCCGCAAGGTTGGGACCCCGCACCTAACCAATCGGCTTGGCCGAACGTCTGATCAAACCGATGACCGGAAGGAGCCCGACCAGCACCAACGTCAGCGCAGGCAAAGCCGCACGTGCCCACTCACCTTCGCTGGTCATTTCGAAGACGCGCACGGCCAGCGTGTCCCAGCCAAACGGGCGCATGAGCAGCGTGGCGGGCATTTCCTTGAGGACATCGACGAAGACCAGGAGCGCAGCGCTCAACGTACCCGGTATGAGCAGCGGCAGATAAATCCTGAAAAACAATTGTGGCCCGCTGACCCCCAGACTGCGCGCGGCTTCGGGCAGTGACGGGCGAATGCGCGACAGGCTGTTCTCGAGCGGCCCGTACGCAACCGCAATGAAGCGCACCAGATACGCGAGCACGAGCGCCCCCAGGCTGCCCAGCAGCAATGGCCTGCCAGCACCGCCCAGCCAGCTGGATAACGGCACGACCAGTTCCCGGTCCAGATAACTGAACGCCAACATGATCGACACCGCCAGCACAGAGCCGGGCAGCGCGTAGCCAATGTTGGCGACACTGACGCCCGAGCGAATGGCGCGGGTGGGGGCAAGGCGCCGGGCAAACACGAGGATCATCGCGACGCACACCGTGACCAGCGCAGCGAGGCCGCCCAGATAAAGCGTGTGCAGAATCAGCCCGGCGTAGCGCTCGTCGAGGTCGAAACGCCCGCGTTGCCAGACCCAGGCAATCAACTGCAACAGCGGCACGACAAACGCGCAGGCGAACACCAGTACACACCATGCGCTGGCGGCGGCGGCTTTCAGGCCATGCAGGTGATACAGCGCCTTCACCCTCGGGCGCTCGTTGCTCGGCCGGCTCGCCCCCCGCGCGCGATGCTCGCCGTACAGCAGGACCATGACGGCCAGCAGCAGCAGGCTCGCCAGTTGCGCCGCGCTCGACAGGCTAAAGAAGCCGTACCAGGTCTTGTAGATCGCGGTAGTGAAGGTGTCGAAATTGAACACCGACACCGCGCCGAAATCAGCCAGGGTTTCCATCAACGCCAACGCAACACCGGCACCGATTGCCGGCCTCGCCATGGGCAAAGCCACGCGCCAGAACGCTTGCCACGGCGACTGCCCCAAAATCCGGGCGGCCTCCATCAGGCCTTTGCCCTGCGCAAGAAATGCCGTGCGTGCCAATAGATACACGTAGGGATAAAACACCAGCACCAGCACGATAATCACACCGCCGGTAGAGCGCACCCGAGGCAGACGTAGACCCGAACCGAACCACTCGCGCAACAGCGTCTGCACCGGGCCGGCAAAGTCCAGCAAACCTACAAAGACGAACGCCAGCACATACGCCGGGATGGCAAACGGCAGCATCAGCGCCCAGTCCAGCCAGCGCCGTCCCGGAAACTCGCACAGCGCCGTCAGCCACGCGAGACTCACGCCCAGCAGCGTAACGCCAAGACCCACCCCGATCATCAGCGTGAAGGTGTTGCCCAGCAACCGTGGCATCTGGGTTTCCCAGAGGTGGGACCAGATCTGCTGATCGATGGTTTGCCAGGAGAATAGCAGCACGCTTAACGGCAGCAGCACCAGGGCGGCGATGGTGAAAACCAGGGGGTACCAGCGACGCTGGGGGGAGTGGGCCAAGGAGAATACTCATAGCGTTAGAGATCCCCTGTAGGAGCGCGCTTGCCCGCGATGACAGAGTGTCAGACACCTTTTATGTCACAGACATAGCCTTCGCGGGCAAGCGCACTTCTACAGAAGGGTGCTGCCTGGTTGCAATCAGTTCCAGCCCGCGCGGTCCATCATGCGAATCGCCTCGGCCTGCCGCCGACCCGCCACTTCCACCGGGATCGTGTCCGCCTTGAACGCGCCCCAGCTCGCCACTTCTTCAGACGGTGCGACTTTCGGGTTGGCCGGGAATTCCTGATTGGTGCCGGCGAATATCGTCTGGGCTTCGGGGCCCGTCATCCATTCCACCAACGCTTTGGCGGCGTCGGCATGGGGCGCGTACCTGGTCAGGCCAATGCCGGAAAGATTGACGTGCACGCCACGGTCCGACTGATTGGGCCAGAACAGGCGCACGGCGAGATCCGGATTGTCCTTGTGCAAGCGACCGTAGTAGTAGGTGTTGACGATGCCGACGTCGCATTGGCCTGCATTGATGGCTTCCAGCACCGCGATGTCATCGGAAAACACGTCGGTCGAGAGGTTGTTCACCCAGCCCTTGAGGATCTTCTCCGACGCCTCGGCGCCATGGGTTTCGATCAGCGTGGCGGTCAGCGACTGGTTGTAGACCTTCTTGGCGGTACGCAGGCAAAGACGCCCTTCCCACTGTTTGTCGGCCAGCGCTTCGTAGGTGGTGAGTTCTTCAGGTTTGACGCGATCGGTGGAGTAGGCAATGGTCCGCGCGCGCAGGCTCAGGCCGGTCCAGCTGTGGGTGGAAGAACGGTATTGGGGCGGAATGTTTGCGTCGATGACCGGCGAAGTGAACGGCTGCAGGATGCCCATCTGTTCAGCTTGCCAGAGGTTGCCGGCGTCGACGGTGAGCAGCAGGTCAGCCGTTGCGTTCTGGCCCTCGGCCTTGATGCGCTGCATCAGGGGCGCTTCCTTGTCGGTGATGAACTTGACCTTCACGCCGGTCTTGGCGGTGTAGGCATCGAACACCGGTTTGATCAGCTCATCGATTCGGGAGGAATACACCACCACTTCATCTGCGGCCTGGGCGGTGCTGCCGAGCATGGTTAATGCCAAGGCAGCCAAAAGACGCTTGCTCGCCTGCATGCAGGTTCTCCTGATTCGAGAGAGGGGAAAAACGAAGCGAAATGGTAGTGAATCGCATCTGCCATCTCAACCGAAGTCAGGATTGAGCCGTTACCGGATGTTGCTGAGTGCCAGCGGTGCCACACCCAGACTCACTGGATACGCGCGCGGTTTCAGTGGGACCGGCTTCAGCCGGGAAGAGGCCAGCTTGAACGCCATCAGATTCCCGGCGTAACGAATGGCGCTTTCCCGGCTAAAGCCGGTCCCACAGTGAAGCGCGCGGAGTGAAAGTGCTGTGTCGTCAGAGCTTTGCCAACTCGGGCAAATCACCGGTCAGGCCCAAGGCCTGGCGCACGAACAGCGCTTTGGCTTCTGCCGAATGATCGACCATCTTCAGCCCGGCGTTACGCAACAGGCGAACCGGCAGCGCGTCGGCCTGGAACAGTCGTTCAAAGCCCTCCATCGCCGCCATCAACGCCAGGTTATGCGGCATGCGCCGACGCTCGTAACGGCTCAACACACGTTCATCGGCCAGACGCTCCCCGCGCTCGACCGCATCGCGCAGCACTTCGGCGAGCACTGCTGCGTCAAGAAAGCCCAAATTGACGCCCTGCCCCGCCAACGGATGGATGGTGTGCGCGGCATCGCCGATCAGCGCAAGGCCGGGAGCCACATAGCGCTTGGCGTGGCGTTGACGCAGCGGGACGCTAAGTCGGGGGTCGGCAGAAATTACCTGCCCGAGGCAGCCTTCAAACGCATTTTCCAGCTCACGGCAAAAGCGCTCGTCGTCGAGCTTCATCAACCGCTCGGATTGCTCCGGCGTCACCGACCAGACGATGGAACACCAATGCTCGCCCTCTCGATCCAGCGGCAGAAAGGCCAGCGGGCCCTCGTCAGTGAAGCGCTGCCACGCGGTTTTTCGATGGGAGTCCGCCGTGCGCACGTTCGTCACAATGGCGTGATGCAGGTAGTCCCATTCCCGCGTCGCAGTGCCGGTCATGCGTCGCACGGTCGAGTTGGCGCCATCGGCTGCAACCACCAGCGGTGAGCGCAAGGTACGGCCGTCGGACAGGGTCAGAAGCCAGTCATCGCCGGAGTGACGCATCTGCTCAAGACGCGCATCAGCCAACAAGCCGATGCCGCTGTCATGCAGACGTTCGACCAGTGCATCCTGCACCACGCGATTTTCGACAATGTGCCCGAGCACGTCAGCGTGGACACTGGAGGCAGAGAAATGCACCTTGCCCGTGCCGCTGCCATCCCACACGTGCATGTCGCTGTAGGGGCTGACGCGCCGCGCAACGATGCCGTCCCAGACACCCAGCCGCTCGAGAATGCGCTGACTGGCGATGGACAGCGCGCTGACACGCGCTTCGAATGGCGCGTCGGCCACGAACGGCTTGACCGTCAGCGGTCCACCATCCACCACAAGAATGTTCAGCCCACTGTCTCGCAACGCCAGCGCGAGCGCGCTCCCCACCATTCCGGCCCCGACAATCAGCAGATCTGCGCGCGTTTCCATGCTTTAAATCGTTCTCGGTTGTGGCGAAGGCCACGAATGAATGAAGTGTTCAGACATCGCTTCGCGTTCCCAGGCCCATGGCCTGACGGGCGAACCAGCTCTTGGCTGAAGGCAACAGATCCAGGCCCAGGAGGCCCAGGTTACGGCCCGCAGTCACAAGGGACTGCTGACTGCTGAACACCCGCGTAACCTGATCGGAAAAGCCGACAGTCAGTTTTTGATCAACCCGCTGGCGCTCGCGGTAGGCCTGCAACGTCGACAGCTCGCCCAACGGCGCTTCACTGGCCAGCAGCGCCTCGGCCAGCGAGGCAGCATCACGCAGCGACAGGTTGAAGCCCTGCCCCGCAATCGGATGAAGACTGTGGGCGGCGTTGCCGAGCACCACCAGATGCGAGCGGATCTGCTCTTCGGCCTCGATCAGCGCCAGCGGATAGCTGTGGCGCGCACCTACTTGTTTCAGCGCGCCCAGCCGGTAGCCGAAGACGCCCTGCAGTTCTTCCAGGAAGCTTCGGTCGTCCAGCGCCATCAGCCGTTGAACGTCATTGCCGGTGCGCGTCCAGACCAGTGCGCAGCGGTTATCCGGAAGTGGCAGCAACGCCATGGGGCCATCTTCGGTAAACCGCTCGAAGGCCTGGCCACAGTGGGCGTCGCCCGGCGTGATGTTGGCGATCAGCGCGCTTTGATCGTAAGGCGTATTTCGCACTGCAATGCCCAGCTGCTCGCGCAGGCTGGAACGGCCGCCGTCGGCCAGCACCGCCAGGTCGCAGGTGAGCTGAGTTTCGTCGTTCAGGGTCAGGCGGTAGCCGTCGGTAAGCGCCTGCATGTGTGTGACTTCGGCCGGCACGCGCCAACTGATCACGTCCTTGTCCAGCGCCTGCCACAGGCATTGGCCCAGCCAGGCGTTTTCAACCACATAGCCCAGCGCCGGAACGCCTTCCTCCATCGAAGACAGGTGCGCAGCGCCGAACCGGCCTTTGTCGGAAACGTGAATGTTGAGGATCGGCTCGGCGCGGCGGCTGATGTGCTGCCACAGCCCCAGGCGCTCGTAGATCTGCCGCGCGCCGAAAGACAGCGCTGAAGACCGCGCGTCGTAGCTGGGCTGGTACGTATCGCCAGGCGCAAACGGCTCGATCAGGACAATTTTCCAGCCCCGCGCTTTCGCCCCGGCTTGCAGGGCGAGGGCCAGGCTTGCGCCGACCAGTCCGCCACCGACGATGGCCAGATTAAAGCGGCTCATGCGGCTTGCGTTCGTGCTGCGGCCATCAAGGCCTCGATCTCGGCAACGGTCTTCGGCACATCGCTCGTCAGGATTTCACAGCCTTTTTTGGTCACCACGACGTCATCCTCGATTCGCACGCCAATCCCGCGCCATTTTTTGGCGACGGTCTGATTGTCCGGGGACACATAAATGCCGGGCTCGACCGTCAGCGCCATACCGGCCTCCAGCACACGCCACTCGCCGCCGACCTTGTATTCGCCGACGTCGTGCACGTCCATGCCCAGCCAGTGTCCGGCGCGGTGCATGTAAAAAGCTTTGTACGCTTCGGCGGCAATCAGTTCATCCACCGCGCCTCGCAGCAGCCCCAGCTCAACCAGCCCTTCGGTGATGACACGAACCGTAGCCTCGTGGGCCTGGTTCCAGTGATTGCCGGGTTTGATCGCCGCAAACGCCGCTTCCTGGGATTTGAGCACCACCTCGTAAATCGCTTTTTGTTCGGGAGAGAATTTGCCACTCACCGGAAACGTGCGGGTGATATCGCTGGCGTAACAGTCGATCTCGCAACCGGCATCGATCAGCACCAGGTCGCCGTCTTTAAGCGGCGCGTCGTTCTCCTGATAGTGCAGGATGCATGCGTTGCGCCCCGACGCGACGATGGAGCCATAGGCCGGCATCTTAGCGCCGCCCTTGCGGAATTCGTAATCAAGCTCCGCTTCCAGGCTGAACTCGTAGAGCCCGGCGCGACTGGCTTGCATCGCCCGCACGTGGGCCCGGGCCGATATCTGCGCGGCCTCACGCATCACTTTCACTTCGGCCGCCGATTTATACAGGCGCATGTCGTGCAGCAGGTGATCCAGCGCAACGAACTCTTTCGGCGGCTGCGCACCCAGATGCGCCTTGGAGCGGATGACGTTGATCCACTCCATCACATGTCGGTCGAATTCAGGATTGCTGCCCATGGACGAATACACCCGATCGCGACCTTCGATGAGGCCGGGCAGGATGTCGTCGATGTCGGTGATCGGGAAGGCATCGTCGGCGCCGTACTCGCGCATCGCGCCGTCCTGACCCGCGCGCAGGCCGTCCCACAACTCGCGCTCGGGATTGCGCTCGCGACAGAACAGGACGTACTCACCGTACTCGCGGCCAGGGATCAGCACGATCACCGCTTCGGGTTCGGGGAATCCACTCAGGTACTGAAAGTCGCTGTCCTGGCGGTACACATGCTCAACGTCCCGATTTCGAATCGCCACAGCCGCCGCTGGCAGAATGGCGATGCTGTTGGGCTCCATCTGCTCCATCAACGCCTTGCGGCGGCGGACATATTCGGCTTTCGGGATATGAATCATGGGCAAGTGCGGTTCTCCGGGAGGTGCGCTTGGGCCTTCGTCGCACAAAGGCGGCGTGGCCGAAGCAGCAATGACGCGCTGTCAGTGCAAAGACGGCTTGGCTTCGTCTTCAGCTTCGGTTTTCTGGTTGAACTCGGTGAACAGCAGCAACGGCGCAACGCGCAGGTACTCCATCACTTCCATGTAGTCGCTCTCGCCGTCTTCGGACTCGTCCAGCGCGTCATGAACCTGAGCGATGGCGGCCAAATCCTGGAGCACGTCCCTGGCATCATCGCTCAGTGACTGACCACCCACCCGGGCAAAGCCGCTTAGGAAACCCTGGCACCACTGGGCCATGGCGGCGGTGCGGGTAGCCAGAGGCTCATCATCGCCGGGCAACAGCAACACGACAGTCATGTCGTCGCCGGTCAGTTCGTTTTTGACCATTGCCTGCAGGCCGATCAGGGCTTGGCGCACTTTGTCGTCAGGCTCTGTTTCCAGCAGCAGGTGAGCGTCTGCCAACCAATCATCTGCATCGAAGCCTGCGCCGGCGCAACTGCGGCCCAGCAAAAGGCCGTGCAATTCGGCAGGAGATACATGATGACCACTGCTGGCAAGCAGGGTGGCGAAGCCGTTGTACGGGGAATTCTGAATAGGCATGGGCAACTAGGCGCCAGGCGGCGCAATGTCTAGAATGAAGGCCTTGTATCGTAGCACCGGCAGACGCGCCCAAGCTATCAGGCGATGTCCGGGGCGAATCCAGACGCCAGCGCCTGCACCACTCATCTGAAAGTAATCAGTGGAAAACAATGGAAGACAACGACCTGCAAGCGCTGATGGCTCGACTGGAGTTATTGATCAATCGTGTCGAGCAACTAAAAAGTCAAAACGGACTCCTATTAGCTCAGGAAAAATCCTGGCGCGAGGAACGCGCTCAACTCATTGAAAAAAACGAAATCGCCCGGCAAAAGGTCGAGTCCATGATTTCGCGCCTCAAGGCCCTGGAGCAAGACTCATGAGTAATGGCAACAGCATCACCGTGCAAATCCTCGACAAAGAATATTCGATTATCTGCCCGCAAGAGGAGCGCACCAATCTGGTCAGCGCCGCGCGTTACCTGGACGGCAAAATGCGCGAGATCCGCAGCAGCGGCAAAGTCATCGGCGCTGACCGTATTGCGGTGATGGCCGCACTGAACATTACCCACGATCTTCTGCACAAGCAGGAACTGCCTCCAGCCCAAGCGCAGACAAATGGCGCTAACCGCGAACAGGTTCGCGACTTGCTGGACCGCGTGGACCTGGTCCTTGCCACGGATCCGGATAAAGCACAAGGCTGATTGTTGGGACATGATTCGGTATACTTGCGACCGCTCCCTGGAGTGCTTGCCAGTCGGTCATGTCCCTGAGCCGATACGCACAACCACGGGGGTTGCACGTTGGGGTTGGTGTGCATGTCCGCTCGACGGAAAGCCTTAAAACCTCCTGCAATCTCCACCTTGAACTTTCGGGTTCAAGGGCTACACCGACAGCGGTTCGTCGGGGAGTCTCGAACCTTCTACCCATCGCCAGGCGCCCCGTCTGGCGGTGGGCATCGTGAATCTGCCTGATCCACGACATCACTTTTCAAAGCCTCACGGACCCGCCAGCATGACCTCATCCGGCGCCGCTCCCCTCCCAAATCCTTCAAGCCTCTCTCGGCCACAGTTGCGCCGGCTGCTTCGCCATAATCGTCGCGCGCTCAGCCCGGCAGAACAGCGACAGGCGGCGCAGGGCTTGTACCGTCAGCTTGCGCAAAATCCACTCTTTCGCCGCGCCCGGCACGTTTCTCTCTACCTTCCGATGGACGGTGAGATCGACCCGCGCCTGCTACTTCGTGCCGCTCAAAAACGCGGCAAGACCACCTACCTGCCGGTGCTCAGTGCCTGGCCGCGAACGAAAATGGTGTTTCAGCGCGTGCGCCCCGGGGAGAAATTCAAGCCGAACCGGTTCCGCATCCCGGAGCCACGCATCAATGCCAAGCGACAGCGCAAGATCTGGACGCTGGACCTGGTGCTGATGCCGCTCGTGGGATTCGATCCGGAAGGGGGTCGTCTTGGCATGGGTGGCGGCTTTTACGACCGCAGCCTGGCGTATCTCGCGCGTCGTAAAACCTGGCGCAAGCCGGTGCTGCTGGGACTGGCCCACGAGTGTCAGAAAGTCGGGAAGCTGGCGGTCGCCAGTTGGGATGTCCCGTTGTCGGGAACGGTCACGGATAAGCGTTGGTATATGGCGGGGTGAATCGTCAGCATGGCGCGCTCCTGGGAAAAAAGCGCGCTGCGAAAAAGCGGTTTAGCGGCGGAGCTGTGGCTGCTGTTGCTGAGTGATTTCAACCGGCGCGTCTGCCTTCGCGGCCCACAGACTTTGCGCGTAACCGGTGGTGACGATTCCCAAGCCGAACAAAATTGCCAAAATCCACAGTACATCCGGCTTGCGTCGCATTCATCGTCCCCTTTGTAACGAATCAGAATCTGAAATCAATAACGTTTAAACAGGCTGCCAGATCGTGCAGCCCTTAAAATGCCGGCATTCTGCGGCAACGTGACGCAACACGCAAATACTGACGCCAGCCGACTGTCGGGTTGTCATAAAAACGTAGGACAACTTTCCCAACACCTGTTCAGGAGCCGTATAAATGGCCTATTGGCTGATGAAATCCGAGCCCGACGAGCTCTCGATCAGCGGGCTGAAAAAGCTTGGGCACACGCGCTGGGATGGGGTCCGTAACTATCAGGCCCGTAACTTTCTGCGCGCGATGGCGGTGGGTGATCAGTTCTTTTTCTACCATTCCAGCTGCCCGGAGCCGGGTATTGCCGGCATCGGTAAAATCGTCAAAGCCGCGTATCCCGACCCCACCGCGCTGGACGGCAAAAGCCCCTACTTCGACGCCAAAGCCACCGAGGAGAAAAACACTTGGAGCGCTCTTGATGTGGCATTCGTCGAGGCGTTTCCGAACGTGCTGGGGCTGGGTTTTCTGAAGCAACAAGCCGCACTGGAGCAGATGCCTCTGGTGCAGAAAGGCAGCCGCTTGTCCGTCATGCCTGTGACGGACGAACAATGGGCCGCAGTGCTGGGCCTGCGCTGAGTTCAGAATGCCGCGCGTTACTGGGCGATAAAGTTGTTGAACAGCAGATCGTCAACCACGGGCTTGCCGGTTTCCTGGGTCAGCACTTGCTGGGTCTGCTTCAGCGCTTCCTGACGCAGTTTTTCCTTGGCATCGACGTTGCCCATGCTGTCGACCGTTTGCTGAGTGAACAACGCCACCAGTTGATTGCGAATCAGTGGCTCGTTTTGCTTCACCAGTTTCTGCGCTTCGGCGCCGGTCACCCGCAAGGCGACGTCGGCCTTATAGACGTGCAGTTTCGGGCTGCCGTCCAGTGAGTAGTTGCCTACGAAGGGTGGCGTCAACGCCACGTAGGAAACCTTGTTCGGATCTTCTTTCTCGCCGCCCTCTTCGGCCAGCGCCACAACAGGCATCGACAATGCCATCAACATCAGAATCCACGCTTTCACAGTCCGCTCCTCAATCCGCTTCGCCGCACAGCTTACTTCAGCTTATGCACACCTATCAGGCCGGGGCATGCTCATTGACCCCACAACCTCGCTACCTGTACTTATCGGCCATCCCCGAAAAAGGAATAGCCTTCGATGAAAGCCGTGCTTTGTAAAGCCTTCGGTCCCGCTGCAGATCTGGTGCTGGAGGACATCCCCAGCCCGGAGCCGAAGAAGAACGAGATTCTTATGGACGTACACGCTGCCGGGGTCAACTTCCCTGACACGCTGATCATCGAAGGCAAATACCAGTTCAAGCCGCCTTTTCCATTTTCGCCCGGAGGTGAAGCGTCGGGCGTGGTGACGGCTGTCGGCGAAAAGGTCAGCCATGTTCGTGTGGGTGACCGGGTGATGGCGCTGACCGGCTGGGGCAGCTTCGCAGAACAGATCGCGGTGGCCGGTTACAACGTCCTGCCCATTCCCGAAGCGATGGACTTCACCACCGCCGCCGCCTTCAGCATGACCTACGGCACGTCCATGCACGCCCTCAAACAGCGCGCCAATCTGCAGGCCGGCGAAACGCTCCTCGTCCTTGGCGCCTCGGGAGGCGTCGGCCTTGCTGCCGTGGAGATCGGCAAAGCCATGGGCGCTCGCGTGATCGCCGCTGCCAGCAGCGCAGACAAGCTTGAGGTCGCCAAAAACGCAGGCGCCGACGAGCTGATCAACTACAGCGAAAGCAATCTGAAGGATGAAATCAAACGCCTCACCAACGGCAACGGCGTCGATGTGATCTATGACCCTGTGGGTGGTGACCTTTTTGATCAAGCTGTTCGCGGCATCGCCTGGAACGGTCGATTGCTGGTAGTCGGCTTCGCCAGTGGTCGCATCCCCGAGCTGCCGGTCAATCTCGCGCTGCTGAAAGGCGCCTCGGTTGTGGGTGTGTTCTGGGGCTCATTTGCCCAACGCCAGCCCCAAGACAATGCGGCGAATTTCCAGCAACTGTTCACCTGGTTCAGCGAGGGCAAGCTGAAGCCGCTGGTGTCGAAGGTTTACCCGCTGGAGCAGGCGGGTGAAGCGATTGAATCGTTGGCGCAGCGCAAGGCGGTGGGCAAGGTGGTGGTTAGCGTCAGGTAGCGTGCATCGGGATCGAACCCGATCGTTGAGAAACGGGGCTGATCCTGCAGGTTTCTGCACGCGCTCACAGCATCCTCCTCACCTCATCAGGCAGCACGTCCTTATAACGCAGTTCAGGATTCGCGCCGCAGCGCTGAATGACTTCCGGAGCGGCCACTGCCAGCGCATCCCCTAGCGCGAACCGTTGCTCGTCGGACAGCTTGCGGTAAGTGGCGACCCTCGCCAGCACTTTGAAGGTGTGTCGGAAAACGCTCATGTCGATCTCTTCAAGACCGGATGAGTTTTGCTGGAAGTCCTCCAGCCGGTTGTTGAACCGGGTGCAGGTCAGGTGACGCAGGCTGCGATGGAGCCAGGTGACAGGATTGGTGCCTTCCCGCGGGTGGAGAAAATAATGCTCGTGGCGCAGTGAGACGACTGCCGGACGCTCGTCACTGACCGCCCAGGGCTTCACGCGCCATGTGGGCACAATATTTACCACCGCGCGGGACATCAGGGGATGGGAGCTTTCCAGCACTTCAGGCTCAGAAACACGCCCGTCGTGATGCGCCTTGAGGTCGAGCAGAACCCACCCGGACACGCCCGACTTCTGCAGCGAATACGGCCAAGCGGGCGCCCTGCGGTAGTCAAACTCCACATCGCCTTCCTCCGCGTTGGCCGCGATACAGATTGCACAGATCACACATAAAACCCACCTGCTCATCACTGCTATCACCTGTGCGCTTTTTCCGGTCTGCCTCCTGCGTGGGTGCAAAAGGCGGGCGCGCATTTTGTGCGTTGGTCTGCGCCTGCAACAGCTCATGACTTCCCAACGCTGCGTAGGACGGGTCCCAAAATCAACACCTCGTTAAACAACCCGCGACGGCGCCTGATGTGTTCCGTATATTTCACGGCCGATACATACCGAACACGAGCTCATTCGGTATCGACTCCCATACGAACTGCGGACCCCGTGTTGATGACCGTCACCCTGATTCTGATCACGCTGTACGTGCTGACGATCGCAATGTTTTGCTTCGCCACTCAGCGAATGCCGATCCTCTCCCAAGAAGCGCTCCATCGTGTTTCGTCGCTGGACGGGCTGCGTGGCGTGCTCGCAACCGCAGTCATCGTTCATCACTTCATCGTCAGTTATTACTGGCACGTCAACGGGGTCTGGGAAACCACGGACAGCCGCGTGCTGAACAACATGGGCACGGTACCGGTGTCGCTGTTTTTCATGATCACGGGTTACCTGTTTACCGCGAAGATCTACCGAAGCGAGCCGAAATGGCGGCTGATCCTGTCTTCACGGGTACGGCGAATCTTCCCGATGTACCTGTTCAGCGTCGCGCTGATCACGGCCATCGCGCTGTATCAATCCGCAGGCGTCAACGCGCCGGTCATGGACACGATCAAGGCGCTCGGGCGATGGGTGATTTTCATCGGTAGCCCCATCAATGGTTTCCCGGACACAGTCCGAATCAATGCTTCAGTGCAGTGGACGCTGCTCTATGAAGCGGTCTTCTACCTGTCGCTGCCGGTGCTGTATTGCCTGCTTCGGCGCAAGCTCCCCGGCATGGCCGTCGTCGTCGCGCTGATTGCGCTGGCGTGCCTGTGGGGTGAGTACCATCATCACTTTCACAACCGGTTCATCAAACTGTTTGCTGTCGGCATCGCGGTGGCGGTCTCTGAAGACCGGATGCGCCGCTGGCGAATCGACTTCACGGGCGTGCGCTGCACGTTGGTTGCGGTCGCGGTACTGCTGATCAGCATGAAGCTCAAATCGTACTCGACGCTGCAAATGCTGATTCTGGGGGTTCCGTTTGCGCTGTTCGTGCTCGGCAACAGCCTGCACGGGGTGCTGGAGATTCGAGGGTTGAAGATTCTGGGCGAGGCCAGCTTCAGCATTTACCTGCTGCATGGCATCGTCATCTACAGCGTGTTCAGTCTGATGGGCGCGTATGACTTCGCCACGTCGGATCCACTCAGCTACGCACTGTACTTACCACTGATCATCTTGCTGACCAGCAGTATCAGCGTCGCGACGTACTGGTGCATCGAGCATCCGTTCCTGCGCAAGAAGTCTGCGACGGCCGACGCAGCCTTGCTGCGACCTTAAGATTTGCTCATCGGCAGGTGATGGAGTCATGGGCTGAAAACCTCGTTCGCCCAGCTGGCCATGCTGTACCGCTGCACGACTTCTTCGGGCGGGTCCACGTATTCCCCGCTGATGAACGCTTCAGGGATCATGGGGTGACCGCTGTCGATGATCAGAATGTTGCGCGGATCATAGAAGTCGTAATCCGCCACCGATGCGTTGTTGGTGATCATTTTCTTGCGATAGAGCAGCGCTTCGAAAAAACGGAAGCTCAAACCCGCGTGCCCCGGCCGGACGATGTCGATCAGTATTTCCGAACGCCTGACGTATTCGGCCGTTTCATCGATGCCCATGCGCTGGCGAAAGAAGGTCAGTAGTGGACTGGCTCCCGGCACAGGCTTGCTTTGCACCAGAAACTTGCAGGTACTGGTGTAGCCCAGTTGTTCAAACGCTTGAGCCACCCGGCCGAGCACATCCACGCGGTGCTTGCCGCCCATCACGACAAAAGCCTTGAAGTCGCACGTCGTTTTGAAATCGGCGTGTTCTTCGTAGATGTAGTTGTAGAGCTTGCGCAGTTGATACTCGTGAGCATCAGCGCCATCGAAGGTGTAGACCTTGTCGAAGGTCGCCAGTTGATCAATCGGCATCGACAATCGCGCAATCCCGTCAGACAAATACGCGACGGTGAGCGTTGCCGCAGCCTGGGCCTGCAGGACCAGGCCGTGATCCAGCTGACTCGGGTTCACCACCAGCAACGCGTCGACATCCCCTGCTGCCCGGATCGCAGCCTTGGCACGCCGAACGATCAGGTACTTTTTCAGCCATCGCCGCATTTTCCCCGGAAGCCAGGGCAGCTCTTTCGCGCCTTGGGTCAGGTCAATGAACACAACGTCGTTCGACTTACCGAGAAAGTGACTGAGCCGGCCAAGGTATCCGCCGACATCGCGGCACAGAATGATGATCTTTTGATTCCGAATCCCAAGCGTGGGTGACTGCATGTGGGTTTGCCAATCGTGAGCGCATGAGCGCGCCACTTTACCTGTCCCGCGCACCGAAACCCAACTGTACGCAGCACTGCACAAACGCGATGTTCGCAAAGGAATTCGCTCTTGGCCCGTATTTACGCCCTTATTATCCGATGAGAAGCCTTCCTATTTTCTGTAACGAAAATGTAATATTCGGATTCGCATAACAAGAAAATAAATGGAGTGTCCCGATGTTTGCCTTTTTCCGTCCTGCCGCACATCAGGCTCCGCTGCCTGAGGAGCGTGTCGACTCCACCTACCGCCGCCTTCGCTGGCAGATTTTCGCCGGCATTTTCTTCGGCTACGCCGGCTACTATTTGCTGCGCAAAAATATCTCGCTGGCCATGCCTTACCTGATCGATGAGGGATATACCCGCGGTCAGCTGGGGCTTGCGATCTCGGCGATTGCCATTGCGTACGGGCTGTCGAAATTCCTGATGGGGCTGGTGTCTGATCGCTCCAACCCGCGTTACTTCCTGCCCTTCGGGCTGGTGATTTCCGCGCTGGTGATGTTCGTGTTCGGATTCGCGCCCTGGGCGACGTCCAGCGTGACAATCATGTTCATTCTGCTGTTCATCAATGGCTGGGCCCAGGGCATGGGCTGGCCGCCGAGTGGACGCACGATGGTGCACTGGTGGTCGCAGAAGGAACGTGGCGGCGTAGTGTCGGTGTGGAACGTGGCGCACAACGTCGGCGGTGGCTTGATCGGCCCGCTGTTCCTGCTCGGACTTGGATGGACCAACGACTGGCACGCAGCGTTTTACGTGCCTGCGGCGGTTGCCCTGTTTGTCGCCCTGTTCGCCTTCGTCACCATGCGCGACACCCCGCAGTCGGTGGGCTTGCCGCCGGTCGAGGACTACAAGAACGACTACCCGGAAGGCTACGACGCGAGCCACGAAGAGGAATTCACCGCCAAAGAGATCTTCGTCAAATACGTTCTGCGCAACAAAATGCTCTGGTACATCGCGCTGGCCAATGTGTTCGTTTACCTGCTGCGTTACGGCGTGCTGGACTGGGCGCCAACGTACTTGAAAGAAGCCAAGCACTTTGACGTAGACAAGACCTCATGGGCCTACTTCTTCTATGAGTGGGCGGGCATTCCGGGCACGCTGTTGTGTGGGTGGATGTCCGACAAGATCTTCCGTGGCAACCGTGGCCTGACCGGCATTGTGTTCATGGCGATGGTGACTGTTGCGACGCTGGTCTACTGGCTCAATCCCCCAGGCAACCCCACCGTCGACATGATTGCTCTGGTCTCGATCGGCTTCCTGATCTATGGCCCGGTGATGCTGGTCGGCTTGCAAGCGCTTGAGTTGGCACCGAAGAAAGCAGCCGGCACCGCAGCGGGATTCACTGGCTTGTTCGGGTACCTCGGTGGCTCGGTCGCGGCCAGCGCACTGATGGGTTACACGGTCGACCACTTCGGCTGGGACGGCGGCTTCGTCCTGCTGGTGTCCGCTTGCATCCTCGCGATGGCGTTCCTGGTGCCGACGCTGCGGCATACGCGGGTGGCAAGTCAGTCGCGAGAGGAAATGGCTTAGCATCTTTCTCAGCGAAAATGTAGGAGCGCGCTTGCCCGCGATTGCGATCTGTCTGAGATAGATTTGTTGACTGACACAAAGCATTCGCGGGCAAGCGCGCTCCTACAGGTGAAGCGCTAAGGCGTGCCCATCAGTCAGAACCAACGTGAGCGAGTCAGGCGGCTATATCGCCAACAACACCGGCTTACACCGCTTGAACCGCGCTTCCAGGCTCAAGTCCGGCATGGCGTGGGTGCGCAGTGCGTGGATGGTTTGTTCGACGTATTCCCACGTGGTTCCGTATCGCCCGCTGGCATTGGCCAGCACCTGCGTGAGCACGCTGTCGGGCAGGTTGCCGGCGTAACTGGGCAGATGCCGCTCCAGCACAAATCCCAAAGCCTGCACCTTGGTGCCGTCTTCAAGTCGGCAGTTGAGCCAGTGCGGGCGGTAGGACGGGAACGGCATTTCTCTCTGCCACAACGCCAGTAGGGATTCGTCGATATTGTCTTCGGGCAATCGGTAGGCAAATCCGCTGCAGGAGCCGCCGCGATCCAGACCGAATACCAGCCCTGGCTGCTCGGGCGTGCCACGGTGTTCGTGGGACCAGAGATAGAGACCGCGATGATAGCCATGGACCCGACCGCGCTGACGCTCGACGGCGCTGCACTCGGGTCGCCAGATCAATGATCCGTAAGCGAATAACCAGATCGGACCGCCCTGATGGCGGCTCATCGTGGCATGGATGGAAGCAAGCAGCTGTTCGCGGCTCAGTTTCGGCCCAAGATCGATGACCGGCGGGTAGGACAAGCCCAAGCCGTCATGGACGGCTTCCGCCAGGATATTGATTTGATTCCCCATCTGGTTCCCCCCACCGGCAAGGCTGACGCCGGTGCAACGCTGAACACTCATGAAACGGGTCTGGCAACAACGAATGAACAATCAGACGGCATCGCAGGCAGTGTGACGTTGTGACTCGGCCACCGGCGCATTGGTCACGCCGGAAAACCGATATCTGACAAACAGTCATGCAATACGCTGTCCACATCCGGCTCGGTGAGTGGCTGCGCTTTAGGGCCTCGGCGCGTAAGCGAAAACATCGGCACGCATCTGCTGCGCATCCATGCCGGCCAGCACCAGCGCATCAAGGGTCGAATAGACCATGGCCGGTGAACCGCTGGCGTACACATAAAGCGACTTCAGATCGCTGAAGTCCTCACAGACCGCCTCGTGCAGCATGCCGCAGCGCCCTTCCCAACCGCACAGATCACTGACGACCTTGTGCAGGAAAAGGTTGGGTAGCGTCTGCCATTCATCCCAATGCGTGAGCTGATAGAAATCTTCCGGACGGCGCATTCCCCAATAGACATGCACCGGATACGGAAAACCCTTGGATCGGCAATGCTCGATCAGGCTGTGCATCTGCCCCATACCGGTGCCTGCTGCGATCAATACCAGCGGCCCGTCGGGCAATTCGCCCAGATGAGTGTCGCCGAACGGCAATTCGACCCGGGCCATGCCATCGCGCTGTAACTGCTTGATCAGATTTTGCGCACTCGCCTCGCGGGCAAGCACGTGGATTTCCAGTTCTCGCCCGCTCTCCGGCGCTGAAGCCATGGAAAACGCTGATTTCTCGCCGTCGTCCCGATGGATCATCAGGTACTGACCGGCGTGATAACGCGGAGGCTTGCCCGCAGGCGCACGGAGCATCACCCGCCAGACATCGCCTCCGACTTCAACGCACTCGCTGACCTGGCAGGCGAACGTGCGCACCGGCAACTCACCGAGCGCCAGCACGCTGTCCCAGAGGACAACACAGTCTTGCTGCGGCACCGCCAGGCACGTATAGATTTCGCCGTGGGTGCGGATCTCTCCGGCCTGCTCAACGCTGCCTTCAACCAGCAGCGCGGAACAGATGTGGCAATTGCCGTTTCGACAGCTCTGAGGGCATTCGTAGCCCAGGCGCTGAGCGGCGTCGAGGATCCGCTCGCCTGGCAATGTCTCGATGACTGCGCCCGATGGCTGCAAGGTTACACGCATCAATCAATTCCCAGCTGAGTCCAGATTTCATCGATCCGGCGGGTCACCGCTTCGTCTTTGACGATAGCGCGACCCCATTCACGGGTGGTTTCGCCCGGCCATTTATGCGTGGCATCGAGCCCCATTTTCGAACCCAGACCGGAGACCGGCGAGGCGAAATCGAGGTAATCGATTGGCGTGTTGTCGATCATCACCGTGTCGCGCTTGGGGTCCATGCGCGTGGTGATTGCCCAGATGACGTCATTCCAGTCACGGGCATTGATGTCGTCGTCGGTGACGATAACGAACTTGGTGTACATGAACTGTCGCAGAAACGACCAGACACCCAACATCACACGCTTGGCATGGCCGGGATACTGTTTCTTGATCGTCACGACCGCCATGCGGTACGAGCACCCCTCGGGCGGCAGGTAAAAGTCGACGATTTCCGGGAATTGCTTCTGCAGGATCGGCACGAACACTTCATTCAGCGCAACGCCCAGGATGGCGGGCTCGTCAGGCGGCCGGCCAGTGTAGGTGCTGTGGTAAATCGGCTTGATGCGGTGGGTGATGCGCTCGACCGTGAAGACCGGGAAGCTGTCGACCTCGTTGTAGTAGCCGGTGTGGTCGCCGTACGGACCTTCATCGGCCATTTCGCCGGGATGAATCACGCCTTCGAGGACGATTTCGGCGCTGGCCGGGACCTGGAGGTCGTTGCCACGGCATTTGATCAGCTCGGTACGATTGCCACGCAGCAGGCCGGCGAATGCGTATTCGGAGAGGCTGTCAGGCACTGGCGTCACGGCGCCGAGAATGGTGGCGGGGTCAGCGCCCAAGGCCACGGACACCGGGAATGGCTGACCCGGGTGTTTGTCGCACCAATCCTTGAAATCCAGCGCGCCGCCACGATGGCTGAGCCAGCGCATGATCACCTTGTTGCGGCCGATCACCTGCTGGCGGTAGATACCCAGATTCTGCCGTTCCTTATTGGGCCCGCGAGTGACCGTAAGGCCCCATGTGATCAGCGGGCCGACATCGCCGGGCCAGCAAGTCTGCACCGGCAGCATGCCGAGGTCGACGTCGTCACCCTCGATCACGATTTCCTGGCACGGGGCGTCCTTGACGACTTTCGGCGCCATGGCGATGACTTTTCTGAAGATAGGCAGCTTGGACCAGGCGTCTTTCAAGCCCTTGGGCGGCTCGGGCTCTTTGAGGAACGCCAGCAGCTTGCCGATTTCCCGCAGCTCGGACACCGACTCGGCGCCCATGCCCATGGCGACCCGCTCGGGCGTACCGAACAGATTGCCGAGCACCGGAATGTCAAAACCCGTTGGCTTCTCGAACAGCAGTGCCGGCCCTTTGCTACGCAGGGTCCGATCGCAGATTTCGGTCATTTCCAGCACAGGGGAAATGGGTACCTGAATGCGTTTCAACTCTCCGCGCTGCTCAAGCTGCTGCACGAAATCCCGTAGATCCTTGAATTTCATTAACCCGGCCACTCACCAAATAGATGCACATCCTACCTGCTCTGACCGCAGACAGCAGCTTGTGTCCAAATCAAATGCGCGGTGAGTCGCGGAATATCGGCGTGAACAGCGGCTGCATCTTCTCGCCGCCCAGATCCGACAGGTGATCTTCGTCTTTGTACAGCGAACGCCCGTCAACTTCGGCAGGGCACAAGCCGCCTTCGCACAGCAGCGGTTTAGGGTCTATCAGGTGAACGCCCGCATCCGCCTCGCTCAGGCTGGCGAACAGTTGATTGATGAACGCCTGCCGCGCATCGAGCTCTACCAATGGACGTCCAACCTGCGCAGCCGAGCGCCCGACTCTCGCCAGGCTGCTCAATCTCTCGATCGCGCCCTTGCGCTGCTGCGGCACTTCCTTGAACAGCCAGACCTGCGCGCCGGCTGCCCGCAACTCAGCGACCTGCGCTTTCAGGGCGTCCGCGAAATACGCTTGGTTTTGAGCAATGGATTCCCGTTTCAGCAGCACGTAGCCCTTGTCACCGCCCTCCAGCCCATAGATGTACAAGCTCCAGCGCGCGGCCAGCGTCACGGCAGGGATCTTCTGCGTTCGGACGCGCTCGACGTTCAGGGCGTTGAAGTCCTGACAGCGCTTACTTGTTGCGGTGCTGACAAGCGGCGGGCATCCGCTCATGCTCGCCAGCCAGACAGGCACGTGCGCTTGCTCGGCCGCGATTCTGACGCCAGGCCACAAGGCCGCCGCATGACTGTCGCCCCAGATGAGATGGGACGGCGCGGCGTCCGCATTTCCACCTGCCCGACAGACTTTGTCCAGGCTTTTGCTGTGCTTTGAACCGAGCAGAAAGCAGTCCATCTGGCCGGCGTTCCATTCCTGCGACTGAGCATACGCAAGCGCCTGACCTGACATGCGTTGCGGCACGCCATCGCTGGAGCGTACCGCCTGCCCCATCAGCGCCAGAACGGCCAGGGTCAGCAGGCCGCCAATCAGCACCGGTTTGCGGCCGGCCAGTACGCGGCGTTCACGGAACGGCAGCTCAACGAAGCGCCAGCTCAGCCAGGCAAGGGCGCCTGCCAGAAGGATCCAGCCGATCGCTTCCAGATCGGAAATACCGTCGGCGGAAATCGCGTTGGCGTAGACATGAATAGGCCAATGCCACAGGTACAGCGAGTAGGAGATAAGCCCGATCGCCACCAGCGGTTTGATGCTCAGCAAACGTCCGACCCAAGACGCAGGATGACCGTTGGCCCAGATCATTGCCGTGGTGCCGAGCACCGGCAGCAGCGCCGCCCAGCCGGGGAATTGAGTGGTTTTGTCAAAACTCAGCATCGCCAGCACGACTGCCGCAAAGCCGCTCAGGCTGATTGCCTGGTACACCCAACTCGGCAGCGGGCGTTTAGGCGCAGGCGCAACGGCCAGCATGGCACCGCACAGCAGTTCCCATGCACGCATCGGCAGCAGAAAGAACGCCGCCTCGGGTTTGTGCTTGATCGCCCAGATATTCAGCCCGAACGACAGCACCAGCAAGCCGAGCAGCAACCAGCGCCAGTGCCGCACGTACCGCGTCGCCAGCACCATCAACAGCGGAAAGAAAATGTAGTACTGCTCTTCCACCGCCAGTGACCAGGTGTGAAGAAGCGGTTTGAAGTCTGACGCGGAATCGAAGTAGCCGTCATGCCGCATGAACAGCAGGTTGGACATGAACATCGATTGATACCGCACTTCGCGGCCCAGCTCGGCGTAGTCCTTGGGCGTCAGCAATATCCAGCCAAACATCAACGTCGCTAGCACAACAACGGTCACGGCAGGGACGATACGCCGCGCGCGACGGGCCCAGAAATCGATGAAGCTGAATCGCCCTGCGCTGATCTCGCGGAAGATGATGGACGTGATCAGGTAGCCGGAAATGACGAAGAACACGTCGACGCCGACGAAGCCGCCGCTCAGGCCAAGACCGAAGTGAAACAACAGCACCGGGACCACGGCCAAGGCCCGCAGTCCGTCGATATCGCGACGATTGCCAAACGTGTGCATGACGCTCCGAGCCTCAAATTCGAGGCAAAAAAAATGGTGTCCAAAAGGACACCATCTTTCTACATTCGGTTCAGCGCGGTGTTACTTGCGCTTCATCGACAGGAAGAACTCATCGTTGGTCTTGGTCTGTTTCAGCTTGTCGATCAAGAACTCGATGGCTGCGACTTCATCCATAGGATGCAGCAGCTTGCGCAGGATCCACATGCGCTGCAGCTCGTCGTCGGCCGTCAGCAACTCTTCGCGGCGTGTGCCGGAACGGTTGATGTTGATGGCCGGGAAGACGCGCTTCTCTGCGATCTTGCGATCCAGAGGCAGCTCCATGTTGCCGGTACCTTTGAATTCCTCGTAGATCACTTCGTCCATCTTCGAGCCGGTTTCAACCAGCGCGGTGGCGATGATGGTCAGCGAGCCGCCTTCTTCGATGTTACGTGCCGCACCGAAGAAACGCTTTGGCTTCTCGAGGGCGTGGGCATCGACACCACCGGTCAGGACCTTGCCGGAGCTTGGAATGACGGTGTTGTAGGCGCGAGCCAGACGGGTGATGGAGTCGAGCAGAATGACCACGTCTTTCTTGTGCTCGACCAGGCGCTTGGCCTTTTCGATCACCATTTCGGCGACCTGCACGTGACGGGTAGGCGGCTCGTCGAAGGTGGAAGCGACCACTTCGCCGCGCACGGTGCGCTGCATTTCGGTTACTTCTTCCGGACGCTCATCGATCAGCAGAACGATCAGATGGACTTCAGGGTTGTTGCGCGTGATGTTCGACGCGATGTTCTGCAGCATGATGGTCTTGCCCGCTTTTGGCGGAGCAACGATCAGACCGCGCTGACCTTTACCGATCGGGGCACACAGATCGATGACGCGACCGGTGAGGTCTTCGGTGGAACCGTTACCGGCTTCCATCTTCATGCGAATGGTCGGGAACAGCGGCGTCAGGTTTTCGAACAGAATCTTGTTCTTCGCGTTTTCTGGACGGTCGAAGTTGATGGTGTCGACCTTGAGCAGCGCGAAATAACGCTCGCCTTCCTTCGGCGGACGGATCTTGCCGACAATGGTGTCGCCCGTGCGCAGGTTGAAGCGGCGGATCTGGCTGGGAGAGACGTAGATGTCGTCTGGGCCGGCAAGGTAGGAGGCGTCTGCAGAGCGAAGGAAGCCGAAGCCATCCTGGAGGATCTCCAGCACACCGTCACCCGAGATTTCCTCGCCGCTTTTCGCGTGCTTCTTCAGCAGGGAGAAAATTACGTCCTGCTTGCGCGAACGGGCCATATTTTCTATGCCCATCTGTTCGGCCATTTCGAGCAGATCGGTAATAGGCTTTTGCTTGAGTTCAGTCAGGTTCATATAGGAATGACGTAATCATGTATGGAGGGGGAAATTAAGCTTTTGGCTTAATGAGGCCGCGCCGCAGAGAAGGCGACAGGATCGCGTGCAAATCGAAAGGAGACGGTCGGCGACGGCTAGCAGGGGGCAACGGAGAAGCCGTTGCGGGGCCGAATGTACCACTTGATTTTCTGAGCGTCTAGTACGAGGCCCGAAAAAAACCCCGCGATTTGCGGGGCTATATCGTCATCAGATGTTGGCGTCGAGGAACGCTTGCAACTGCGACTTGGACAGTGCGCCGACCTTAGTCGCCGCGACTTCGCCGTCCTTGAACAGCATCAGGGTCGGGATACCACGAACGCCGTGCTTGGCCGGGGTTTCCTGATTGTCATCAATGTTCAGCTTGGCAATGGTCAACTTGCCTTCGTAAGTGCCGGCGATGTCATCCAGAACCGGGGCAATCATCTTGCACGGACCACACCATTCAGCCCAGTAGTCGACCAGTACAGGACCGCTGGCCTTGAGGACATCGGCGTCGAAGCTCGCGTCGGTGACGTGTTTGATCAGGTCGCTACTCATGAGATTTCTCCGAGGTCATAGGCAAAAAAACGTGGGCCATCATAACTGTGTCACGCGGTGACAGGAAGCCGAGCTTAATTGTCTCTCGCTATGAGTCGGTATGGTTGCGTCAATCACCAACATTCAACCGGAGGGTGCGACGAACACGATGCCGGTGCGTAATGCTGCTCCGCGGATGTGCTCTTGCATGGCTTTCTGCGCCGGGCCAGACGCGTTTCGCGCCAGCGCCCGCAGAATTTTGCGGTGCTCCTGCCAGGTTTCCATGGCCCTGCCCGCCCGAATAAAAGGCAGTTTCTGGCTCTCCAGAAAAATGTCGGCGCTGGTGGTGATGATCCCCAGAATCGCCTGATTGCCACTGGCGACGAGGATGCGCCGGTGGAAATCAAAGTCCAGCCGGGCCGCGCAGTCAAAATCCCCTGCCTTGAGCTCAAGGCGCATGGCCTCGACGTTGTCTTCCAATACATCGCGCTCATCGGCTGTCAGCGTGACCGCTGCAAGCCCTGCGGCAAACCCCTCTAGCGCATAGCGCAGCTGAAAAGTCTCGGCAGGTGATGCGTGCGCTGCATACGGCCAGGAAAATCCGCTCGTGCTCCGTTGTGGTTCAGAAACCGCCTGCACAAACACGCCTTTGCCGGGCTGCACGCTGACCAGTCCCAACGCGCTCAACGATGACAATGCCTCACGCAATGAAGCGCGACTGACGCCCAGACGAATCGCCAGATCCCGCTGTGAGGGCAGTCTGTCGCCGGGGACATAGCCCTGCTCGGCGATCAATTTGCGGATCGCCTGGAAGGCGGCTTCAGGCACAGCGACAGGGCTCGGATGCATGGCGTTCAAGGTGCATAAACCGTAGGAAAAATCCCTTGTATCGCCATCGGAGGCATCCGGCAAGTGACGCCCAAGCGAAGGGCGCCGGGCCTTTCAGGCGCGCCAAAGCAGGGCGGCCCGCCAACTCACTGTTCAGACCAGTTAGACCGGATCAAGTCTGCGGGCCGCATTCCATGGTCGCAAACAAGCGGCTGGCATGGGCTGTGCACTGGTGCTTGGCCATCACTCGGGCTTCGCCTACACATTGATCGATTCGGAGACACCACATGACCCAGCGTCACAGCGCCCTGCTCGCCGCCCTGTTTGCCAGCCTGATGCTCGGCCAGGCCCCCGCCCACGCTAATGGTCTGGATGATGTAACCGCCCGCGGCACGCTGAAAGTCGCTGTTCCGCAAGACTTTCCACCCTTCGGTTCGGTCGGCCCCGACATGCAGCCCCGTGGACTGGACATCGACACGGCAAAGCTCATTGCCGACCAATTGAAGGTCAAACTTCAACTGACGCCGGTCAACAGCACCAACCGCATCCCGTACCTGACCACTGGCAAGGTGGATCTGGTCATCTCCAGCCTCGGCAAAAACCCGGACCGCGAAAAGGTCATCGACTTCTCCCGCGCCTACGCACCGTTCTACCTCGCTGTCTTCGGTCCGCCTGAAGACGCGATCAAAACCGTGGACGACCTGAAAGGTAAAACCATCAGTGTGACCCGTGGCGCCATCGAAGACATTGAGCTGACCGCTGTCGCGCCGAAGGAAGCGACGATCAAACGCTTCGAAGACAACAACTCGACCATTGCGGCCTATCTGGCCAAGCAGACCGACCTGATCGCCAGCGGCAACGTGGTGATGGTCGCCATCAGCGAGAAGAACCCCAAGCGCATCCCTGAGCTGAAAGTGAAGCTCAAGGACTCGCCGGTCTACGTGGGTGTGAACAAAGGTCAGCCCGAGTTGCTCGCCAAAGTGAACGAGATCCTCGAAGCGGCGAAGAAAGACGGCACGCTGGAAAAGAACGCGCAGACCTGGCTCAAGCAGCCATTGCCTGCCGACCTCTGATCATCGACTGCCGAGACGCTTAAATGGCTTACCAGTTCGACTTTATCCCGGTCCTGCAAAACACTGACCTGCTCCTGCGCGGCGCACTGTTCACGCTGGAACTGACGGCCATCGGCACCCTGCTCGGCGTCAGTCTCGGCATCGTCGGGGCGATTGTCAGGGCGTGGAAAATCCAGCCGTTCTCGGCCATTTTCGGTGTCTATGTCGAGCTGATCCGCAACACGCCGTTTCTGGTGCAGCTGTTTTTCATCTTCTTCGGGCTGCCGTCGCTGGGCCTGCAGATATCGGAGTGGCAGGCCGCCGTGCTGGCGATGGTCATCAACCTCGGCGCCTATTCGACGGAGATCATCCGTGCGGGCGTGCAGGCGATTCCGCGCGGCCAGATCGAGGCCTCGGCCGC
This sequence comes from Pseudomonas petrae, assembly GCF_021728295.1. Classification (GTDB taxonomy): domain Bacteria; phylum Pseudomonadota; class Gammaproteobacteria; order Pseudomonadales; family Pseudomonadaceae; genus Aquipseudomonas; species Aquipseudomonas petrae. The sequence continues at coordinate 335,089 of NZ_JAKJXE010000006.1, read as the reverse complement.
GCTGGCGATGACCCGCTTCGAGACCTTCCGCCATGTCGTGTTGGTCCCGGCACTGGGCAAGGTCTGGCCGGCGTTGAGCAGCCAGATCATCATCGTGATGCTCGGCTCGGCGGTCTGTTCGCAGATCGCTACCGAGGAGCTGAGCTTTGCAGCCAACTTCATTCAGTCGCGCAATTTCCGCGCGTTTGAGACGTACATCATTACCACGCTGATCTACCTCTGCATGGCGCTGCTGGTGCGCCAGTTTCTGGCGTGGATCGGCCGACGTTACATCGCGAGGAGCCGCTGATGGATTTCACCCTTTGGGACGTCGTGCGCAACTTGCTGACCGGCCTGCAATGGACACTGGCGTTGTCGCTGGTGGCGTTCATCGGCGGCGGCGTGATCGGGTTGCTGGTGATGACCATGCGCATCTCCGAGAAGGCAATGCCGCGCAGGCTCGCGCGCTGCTACATCGAGCTGTTTCAAGGCACACCGTTGTTGATGCAGCTGTTTCTGGTGTTCTTCGGCGTGGCACTGATGGGCATCGACATTTCGCCCTGGCTCGCGGCGGCGCTGGCGTTGACGTTGTTCACCAGTGCGTATCTGGCTGAAATCTGGCGCGGCTGCGTGGAGTCGATTTCCAACGGCCAGTGGGAAGCTTCCGCGAGTCTGGCGCTGACGCCGTTCGAGCAACTGCGCCATGTGATTCTGCCCCAGGCGTTGCGCATTGCGGTGGCGCCGACCGTGGGGTTCTCTGTGCAAGTGGTCAAAGGCACGGCCGTTACGTCAATCATCGGCTTCACCGAGCTGACCAAAACCGGCGGCATGCTCGCCAATGCCACGTTCCAGCCTTTCATGGTCTACGGCTTCGTTGCCTTGGGCTACTTCCTGCTTTGCTATCCGTTGTCGCTCAGCGCGCGCTACCTGGAAAGGAGACTTCATGCCTCTGCTTAGAATTTCCGCCCTGCACAAGTATTACGGCGACCACCATGTGCTCAAGGGCATCGACCTCAGCGTCGAGGAAGGCCAGGTCGTGGCGATCATCGGGCGCAGCGGTTCGGGCAAGAGCACGCTGCTGCGCACGCTCAACGGGCTTGAGTCCATCAACGACGGGGTGATCGAGGTCGACGGCGAATACCTCGACGCCGCGCGGGCTGACCTGCGCAGCCTGAGACAAAAAGTCGGCATGGTCTTCCAGCAATTCAACCTGTTTCCGCACCTGACGGTGGGCGAGAACGTGATGCTCGCGCCGCAGGTGGTGAAGAAAGCCTCTAAAGCCGAAGCAACCAAGCTGGCAAAGGAAATGCTCAATCGCGTGGGCCTGGGTGAGAAATTCGACGCCTTCCCTGACCGGCTGTCCGGTGGTCAGCAACAGCGCGTGGCGATTGCGCGTGCGCTGGCGATGTCGCCCAAAGTGCTGCTGTGCGATGAAATCACCTCGGCGCTCGACCCGGAGTTGGTCAACGAAGTGCTCGCGGTCGTTCGCGAGCTGGCCAAAGACGGCATGACGCTGATCATGGTGACCCACGAAATGCGCTTCGCCCGGGAGGTGGGCGACAAGCTGGTGTTCATGCATCAGGGCAAGGTGCATGAAGTCGGCGACCCGAAAGAATTGATGGCCAACCCGAAGACGCCCGAGCTGGCGAATTTCATTGGTTCGGTTGAGCAGGGGTGACTGTAGGACCGGCTTTAGCCGGGAAGGCGTCAGCTGTCATGCCGCGAAACTGATGTCGCACACACCAGCCTCTTCCCGGCTGAAGCCGGTCCTGCTTACCGTGCAAAAGTGTCGGCGAGGCGTTGCCGGTTTGGCGACGGTGATGGATCGTGGCACGATGTCGGAGTTATCGACCGAGACCTTTTGACCATGCCGCTATCCACAGCCAAAAACCTCTCGCTGATCGCCGCGATCGACCTGGGCTCCAACAGCTTCCATATGGTTGTCGCGAAAGCCAATCAGGGCGAAATTCGCATCCTTGAGCGGCTCGGTGAAAAAGTGCAGCTGGCCGCGGGGATCGATGACGACCGCCGCCTCAGCGAAGAATCCATGCAGCGCGGGCTCGACTGCCTCAAGCGTTTTGCCCAGCTGATCAACGGTATGCCGCCCGGCGCCGTGCGCATCGTCGGTACCAACGCCCTGCGCGAAGCCCGCAACCGCAACGAATTCATTCACCGCGCCGAAGAAATCCTCGGCCATCCGGTCGAGGTCATCTCCGGCCGTGAAGAAGCGCGACTGATCTACCTGGGTGTCTCCCACACCCTGGCCGACACGCCCGGCAAACGCCTGGTCGCCGACATTGGCGGCGGCAGCACCGAGTTCATCATCGGCCAGCGCTTCGAGCCTTTGCTGCGCGAAAGCCTGCAGATGGGCTGCGTCAGCTTTACTCAGCGTTACTTCAAGGACGGCAAGATCACCCCGGCGCGCTACGCCCAGGCTTACACCGCAGCGCGGCTGGAAATCATGAGCATCGAGCACGCGCTGCATCGTCTGACGTGGGATGAGGCCATCGGCTCGTCCGGCACCATCCGCGCCATCGGCCTGGCGCTGAAGGCAGGCGGCCACGGCAATGGCGAGGTCAACGCCGAAGGCCTGGCCTGGCTCAAGCGCAAGCTGATGAAGCTGGGCGAAGTGGACAAGATCGATTTCGAAGGCCTCAAACCGGACCGTCGGGCGATCTTCCCGGCGGGCCTCGCGATTCTCGAAGCCATCTTCGACGCCCTCGACCTCAAGCGCATGGACCATTGCGAAGGCGCTCTGCGTGAAGGCGTGCTCTACGACCTGCTTGGCCGTCATCACCACGAAGACGTGCGCGAACGCACCCTCAGCTCGTTGATGGAGCGCTACCACGTTGATCTCGAACAAGCCGCTCGTGTCGAGCGCAAGGCGCTGTCGGCGCTGGAGCAAGTGGCGAAGGCGTGGGAGCTTGAGGACAATTCGTATCGCGAATTACTGAGCTGGGCCGCCAAGGTGCATGAAGTGGGTCTGGACATTGCCCACTATCACTACCACAAGCATGGTGCTTACCTGATCGAGCACTCGGATCTCGCCGGTTTCTCGCGCGAAGACCAGCAAATGCTCGCACTGCTGGTGCGCGGTCATCGTCGCAATATTCCCAAGGACAAGTTTGCCGAGTTCGGCAATGAAGGTGTGAAGCTGATTCGTCTGTGCGTGCTGCTGCGTTTTGCGATCCTGTTTCACCACATTCGCGGCACTCAGGAAATGCCGCAGCCTGTGCTGACCGCCAACGATAACCACCTGGACATCGTGTTCCCGGATGGCTGGCTGGAAAACAACCAGCTGACTCAGGCCGACTTCGCGCTCGAAGCGGAGTGGCTGACCCGAGTCGGCATCATCCTCAACGTACGCTGAGGACCGGGTTGCTGAGTTTTTCCAACAGACTCGCCTGCACATTGCGGGGGTTCTGGTTGCCGGTCGGGGTGCTGCGGATATAGCGCCCGTCCGGCTGCAGCAGCCAGCTATGGGTGTTGTCGGTCAAGTACCCTTCCAGCTCTTTCTTCACACGCAAGATCAGCTTCTTGCCTTCCACCGGGAAGCAAGTCTCGACGCGCTTGTCGAGGTTGCGCTCCATCCAGTCGGCACTGGACAGGAACATCTGCTCGTCACCGCCATTAAGGAAGTAGAACACCCGCGTGTGCTCAAGGAAGCGGCCGATGATCGAGCGCACCTGAATGTTGTGGGACACACCCGGCACGCCAGGGCGCAGGCAGCACATGCCGCGCACGACGAGGTCGATCTTGACCCCGGTCTGACTGGCCTTGTACAGCGCGCGAATGATCTTCGGGTCGGTCAGCGAGTTGAACTTGGCGATGATGTGCGCAGGCTTGCCCTCGGACGCGAACTGCGTCTCCCGGGCAATCATGTCCAGCATGCCTTTCTTCAAGGTGAACGGCGCGTGCAGCAGCTTCTTCATGCGCAGCGTCTTACCCATACCGATCAACTGACTGAACAGTTTGCCGACGTCTTCGCACAGCGCATCGTCCGATGTCAGCAGGCTGTAGTCGGTATAGAGACGCGCGTTGCCGGCGTGATAGTTGCCCGTACCCAAATGCGCGTAACGGACGATCTCGCCAGCTTCACGGCGCAGGATCAGCATCATCTTGGCGTGGGTCTTGTAACCGACTACGCCGTAGATCACCACGGCACCGGCCGCTTGCAGGCGGCTGGCCAGTTGAAGGTTCGACTCTTCGTCAAAACGCGCACGAAGCTCGATAACGGCGGTCACTTCCTTGCCGTTGCGCGCGGCGTCCACCAGCGCGTCGACAATTTCCGAATTGGCACCGCTGCGGTACAGCGTCTGGCGCACGGCCAGCACATGAGGGTCTTTCGCCGCCTGGCGCAGCAGATCGACGACCGGGGTGAAGGACTCGAACGGGTGCAGCAGCAGAATGTCCTGCTTGCTGATCACGTTGAAAATGTTTTCGCTGTTCTGCAGCAGCTTCGGAATCGCCGGAGTGAACGGCATGTACTGCAGCTCGGGGTGACTGTCCAGGCCAGTGATGCTGAACAGCCGCGTCAGGTTCACAGGGCCATTGACCTGATACAGCTCGCTCTCGCTCAGATTGAACTGCTTGAGCAGGTAGTCCGACAGCTGTTTCGGGCAGGTGTCTGCTACTTCCAGACGCACTGCGTCGCCGTAACGACGCGAGAACAGCTCGCCACGCAGCGCGCGGGCAAGGTCTTCGACGTCTTCGGAGTCGAGGGCCAGGTCGGCGTTACGGGTCAGACGGAACTGATAGCAGCCTTTGACCTTCATGCCCTGGAACAGGTCATCGGCGTGGGCGTGGATCATCGACGACAGGAATACATAATTGTCGCCTGGGCCGCCCACGTCTTCCGGCACCTTGATGATACGCGGCAACAGGCGCGGGGCAGGGATGATCGCCAGACCCGAGTCGCGGCCGAAAGCGTCGATACCTTCCAGCTCAACGATGAAGTTCAGCGACTTGTTCACCAGCAGCGGGAACGGGTGCGTCGGGTCCAGACCGATCGGCGTGATGATCGGCGCGATCTCGTCACGGAAATAACGGCGCACCCAGGCCTTTATCTTGGCGTTCCAGTTGCGACGGCGAATGAAGCGCACCTGGTGCTTTTCCAGCTCCGGCAACAGGATGTCGTTGAGGATGGCGTACTGGCGATCCACGTGGCCGTGCACCAGCTCGCTGATGCGCGCCAGAGCTTGGTGAGGCTGGAGGCCATCAGCGCCGGCCTGTTCGCGAGCAAAGGTGATTTGCTTCTTGAGACCGGCGACGCGGATTTCGAAGAATTCGTCGAGGTTGCTGGAGAAAATCAGCAGGAACTTGAGCCGCTCGAGCAACGGATAGGACTCGTCCAGCGCCTGCTCCAACACGCGAATGTTGAACTGCAGCTGCGACAGCTCGCGATGGATATAAAGACTGCTGTCATCCAGATTGGGCACCGCGATGACATGCGGGGGTGGATGATGCGGTTCCAGCGCGGGGACCACTTCAATGGTCGGCTCGACCACAGGAGTGACTTCCTGATTGACGGGCTGAGGGTCAAGCTCGACTGCGGCTTCGATAGATCCTTCGGTGCTCATGAATAATCCTGTAAGGCAATTGGCCTTGTAACAGTTGGGCCGCGCATACGGCCGATGTCGGAATGCCGCTTGCGCCACAACAGTGGTGACGTACAGCGCGGAACAACGGTCACGCCCAGGGCGTGGCAGTTCTGAAGATGTTTGCAGCCTGACTCGATATTGTGCGGCGGGGCGGCCGGCGTCAGGCGAGATGCGGTGAGCGGTTTGACTCTCCACGCTACGGATTTTTCCGTGCCGTGCAACCCCTGATCTGCAAACACGCTGAGGTTGCCTGCGCCCGCGAGCAGGATTTCGGGTCCGGGAACACGCGAGGAGAACGGTAACGGCGGCGACAGCGGGCTCTTAAAAGCGAGTGTTGGGGACGAATCGGTGCAGTCCATTGGACTGGCACGCTGAACTTCGCAGATGAGGGCAACGCGCACGGAATGCTCCCAGCCCATCCAAGCGGGCAAGCGTGACATTTATAAGCGGCGATTATGACACTCGCGTGACAGGTGTAATTGCGACGTAAGGTGTGCGATACAAACCCCCTCTCCAAGCGAATAATCGCTCCCGAACGTAGGAAACTTTAACGCGGTGACACATTTGCATACTTTCCTGAATGACTTGGGCGCGTTAGGCTGCGCGTTCATTTCGCCAGCACCCAAATAATGCTCCAGCATTTTTTACAAGAATTTGGCTACTTCGCCCTTTTCCTCGGGACCTTTTTTGAAGGCGAGACCATTCTGGTGCTTGCCGGCTTTCTTGCGTTCCGCGGATACATGGATATCAATCTGGTCGTGGTCGTTGCCTTCTTCGGCAGCTACGCAGGCGACCAGCTCTGGTATTTCATGGGACGCAAGCATGGCCGCAAGCTCTTGGCACGCAAGCCTCGCTGGCAGTTGATGGGCGACCGTGCACTGGAGCATATCCGGCGCCACCCCGACATCTGGGTGCTGAGCTTCCGTTTTGTTTACGGCTTGCGCACGGTCATGCCGGTTGCTATCGGCCTGTCCGGTTATCCACCAGGGCGCTATCTGTTGCTCAACGGTATCGGCGCAGCAGTATGGGCGGCAGCGCTGGGCGCAGCGGCGTACAAGTTCGGTTCGGTGCTTGAAGGCCTGCTGGGCAACGTCAAGAAATACGAGCTGTGGGTTCTGGGCGCATTATTGGTGATCGGTGTGCTGCTGTGGGTCCGCCGGCGCATCAAAAACGCACGTATCGCCCGAGAAGAGAAGCTGGCCGTCGCGGCCAATGCCGAAGGCAATGTAGAAGCCAGGAACACCCCTGACGAGTAAATCCTCGGCGCATGCCGATGAATCCGGAGACATTCGCTGACGGCGTTGTCCTAGGTTCATGGCTTGCGACAATCAGCGCAATGCTGACCTGCGTAACCGGTTACTGACCGGAGCGCCCGAGAGAGGAACACGCGAATGACCAAAAAAGTGGCCGTTATTCTTTCTGGCTGTGGCGTTTACGACGGCGCGGAAATCCACGAAAGCGTGCTGACGTTGCTGCGCCTCGATCAGCGCGGCGCTGCGGTGAAGTGCTTCGCACCCAATATCTCTCAGCACCACGTCATCAATCACCTGACCGGCGAAGAGATGCCCGAATCGCGTAACGTGCTGGTCGAATCAGCCCGCATCGCCCGTGGCGCCATCGAAGACATCCGCGAAGCCGACGTCACTGAATTCGATGCATTGATCATCCCCGGCGGCTTCGGTGCCGCGAAAAACCTGTCGGACTTCTCTACCCAAGGCGCTGGCTGCAAGGTCCAGGCTGAAGTGCTGGCGATGGCCGAAGCGTTCGCCGCAGCCGGCAAACCCATCGGGCTCATCTGTGTATCGCCGGCGCTGGCCGCCAAAATCTATGGACCGGGCGTCACCTGCACGATCGGCAACGACGCCGACACCGCTGCAGCCATCACCCGCATGGGCGGCACTCACCAGGAGTGCGAGGTCACGGAAATCGTCGAAGACAAGGACCGCAAACTGGTGAGCACACCCGCGTACATGGTCGCCACGTCCATTGGTGAAGCGGCATCCGGGATCAACAAGCTGGTGGATCGGGTTCTGGAGCTGGTGCAGGAAAACGAGGATCGCCTTCCCGACTGATTTGAAAAAGGGCTGGTAACGCATTTACCGCGCACTAGCCTTCAACCCTGCGGGTTTTCGCCTGTGGGCTGCGCGGGATACTCGCGCGCCAACCGTGTCAGGATCCGGTCGAGGCAGTTGGCAAACGCCTGTTTCTCCCGCTCGCCATAGGTGCCCTGCCCGCCACTGGCGTGGCCTTGCTCACGCAGGTCCGTGAAGAGGTTACGCATCGCCAGGCGCTGGCCCATGTTCTGCGCATCGAATTCCTTGCCCCGCGGATCGAGCGCCGCGACGCCCTTCTTGACCAGCCGATCAGCCAGCGGCACGTCGCTGCAGATCACCAGCTCGCCCGGCACGGCGTGCTCCACCAGATAATCGTCAGCCGCATCCGGCCCGCTGGGCACGACAATCAACTTCACCAGGCTCAGGCTCGGCTTGATCTGGCTCTGCCCCGCCACCAGCACGACCTCGAACTTGCGCCTGAGGGCGAACTTGATGACGAGGTCCTTGGCAGCCTTGGGACAGGCGTCGGCATCGATCCAGACGCGCATACGCGACTCCGATTTCAGAAAATGAATTTAGGCAGTTGCCGCGCGGCGCTTCTCAGCTATCCGACTGCGACCATACAACACCACAATCGCCGCCAAGGCTATGGCTTGCGCGCCAAGGGAATAGGCGTCGGCGTGAATACCCAGCCAGTCGAAATCGAAGAACGGCACCGGACGCGTCCCGAAAATCCCGGCTTCCTGCAACGCCTTGACGCCATGGCCGGCAAACACCACCGACAGCGCACACAGCAGCGCAGCATTGATGCCGAAGAACAGCGTCAGCGGCAGCTTCGCAGAACCCCGTAGGATCACCCACGCCAAGCCGACTAGCAGCACCAGCGCCGTGGCGCCACCAGCCAAAACGGCATTGTGGCCAGCGGGGCCTGCCTGCAGCCAAAGGGTTTCGTAGAACAGAATGACTTCGAACAGCTCGCGATAGACCGAGAAGAACGCCAGCACCGCAAAACCAAAACGGCCACCGCCGCCGACCAGGCTGCTCTTGATGTAGTCCTGCCAGGCAGCGGCATGACGTCGGTCGTGCATCCACACGCCCAGCCACAGCACCATGACGCTGGCGAACAGCGCCGTCGCGCCTTCCAACAGCTCGCGCTGCGAACCACTGACATCGATGACGTACGCTGCCAAGGCCCAGGTGCCCAGGCCCGCCAGCAACGCCAGCCCCCAACCGACGTTGACGCTGCGCACCGCCGATTGCTGCCCGGTGTTGCGCAGGAACGCGAGAATGGCGGCGAGCACGAGAATCGCTTCCAGCCCTTCGCGCAGCAAGATCAGCAGACCGGAGATGAAGCTCAATGAGGTGCTCAGGCCATCGCTGCCGAGCAGATCGGCCGATTCCTTGAGCTTGACCTTCGCATCAGCGAGCTTCTGCGCAGCCTGCGCGGCGGGCAAGCCGTCCTGAAGCGACTGCCGGTAAGCCATAAGCGCTTTTTCGGTGTCCTTGCGCACGGTAGCATCGACGTTGTCCAGCGAGCTTTCGACCAGCTCGAAACCCTCCAGATACGCCGCCACGGACAGGTCATACGCCTGCTCGCGATCACCGGACTGGTACGCGGCGAGACTCTTGTCGAGGGTTGCGCTGGTGTAATCGAGCAGCTGCGCCGGGCCGCGTTGAACCTGAGGCGGCTGCGCGCGCTGGGCACGGAAGCTTGCTGCGGCTTGCAGACCTTCGCTGGCACTGACCTCAGCGGGTGTCTGCCGCGCGAGATCAGCGAGGTTGTAGGGCTTGTCCTGCTTCGCAGCGGAATCCGCGCTGAAGCCTGCGATGTAAGTCGCGACGTCCCAACGCTGGCGGTCATCCAGTTGGTCCGCGAATGCAGGCATTTCAGTGCCTTCAATGCCCAGCCCGAGTGTGTTGTAGATGTCGTAGAGACTCAGGCGGTCCACCCGCGCCGCGTCACGCAAATTGGCGGGCGGCGGCGAAAGACCGATTCCGGCCGGGCCGTCGCCTGCGCCCGCATCGCCATGGCACACCGAACAATACTGCGCATACAAGGGCGCGCCACGTGCGGGATCCGGGGTGATCGCCGGCGCCTGACTGACCTCGTACGCCACTGCCAGCTTCGCGCCGAGCTGACGCGCCTGACGGGCCACTTGAGCGCCGTCCTGCTTCTGCTTGACTGCATTCAACAGCGCGTTGACGCCCTGCTCCAGCTCTGCGCGTTCTGGCTTGGCCGGCAACGCGGCGATCGTGCCCTGCAGCGCCGCGAGAAACTCCACCTGCTCGCGGTATTCGGCGTCATCCACGACCTTGCCGTCCGCGACCGTCGCCGGGTAGTCCGCCCCGACGTAATCGAGCAAATGCAAAGCCTGAGCTGCGTCCTCGGCAGGCGCTGCGCAGGCACCGACGCTGAACAGGCTCAACAGCACGAGGCTCAGGCAGGTCAAAAAGCGGGAGCGGAACATGGGGGTGGTTCTCAAATAGGAATGCGAAGGGTTGCCATTGTTCATGTTAGGCGCTGAGGACTCAAGCGCTGCGTTGATGGCTGTGACCCAATTGTAGGACCGGCTTTAGCCGGGAAGACTTAAGCCGTCACACCGCAGAGGTGAGGGTGCTGCCACTGGCCTCTTCCCGGCTAAAGCCGGTCCTACAAAACACCGCGCGCAGCCAATGAGATCGGCTGTGACTCAACTGTGGAGCGGGCTTTTGCCGAATCAGGCCCGGTGCAAGGTGGCGAGGAACGCCGCTGCGCTGACAAACAATCCGGCAAAGGTGCGGTTCATCCGGCGTTGCTGCTTGGGGGTCTTGAGGGCGCGGAGCACCTTCGAGGCCAGGCCGGTGTAGCCCGCCATGACGATCAGATCCACGCACACCATGGTCGCGGCGATGATCAGGTATTGCGGCAGCAGCGGCAGGTGCGTGTCGATGAACTGCGGCAGGATCGCCAGGATGAACACCAGCGCCTTGGGGTTGCTGATGTTCACCAGAAAGCCACGGGCCATGAGCACAAGCGGCTTGCCCACCGGGCGTACCGACGACTCATCCGCCAGATCGCTCGGCAGCGCACGCCATTGCTTGATGCCCAGATAGACCAGGTAGGCGACGCCAAACCATTTGATCAGGGTGAACGCCAACGCCGAAGTGGCCAGCACTGCGCCAAGCCCGGCGGCGACCACGGCGATCTGCACGACGAGGGCGACCTGCAGGCCCAGCGCATTCCAGTAGCCGCGCCAGAACCCGTATTGCAGACCGCTGGACATCGAGGCGATGGCGCCCGCGCCCGGAGACAGACTGATAACCCAGCAAGCGGCGAAGAACGCCAACCATGTTTCGAGCGACATCACGCACCTCAGGCAACGAAATCTTCGCCTAACCTAGTGTTTCCGGGCCTTTAAAGGCCAGCCATTTCTGACTGTTGCGGCGACTTGGCAGACAGCTGTTCCGGTCAGCTGCGTTATACGGCCAACGCAGGTGACGCCATCAGGACAACGCTTCCAGCTCGGCCTGCATCGACTCCAGCAGTTCCAGTGCTTCCATCCACGCTTCTTCGAGTTCGGACTCACGGGATTTGAGCTTGGCCTGATCGGCCAGCAGGTCGCGCAACTTATCTTTGTTGGCCGCCTCGTAAATGCCGCTGTCGCCCAGGGCCACTTCGATCTTCGCCAGTTTCTCGTGCAACGTGCCGAGCTCTTTTTCAAGCTTGTCAGCTTCGCGCTTGTGCGGCGCGAGTTGCTGGCGCAACGCGGCGGCCTGCTGACGCTGGGCTTTTTTGTCGGTCTTGTCGACGTTCACCGGCGTGTTACTTGTCGGCGCATTGCGCAGGCGGTAGTCCACCAGCCAACGGGCGTAGTCGTCCAGATCGCCATCGAACTCCTGAACCAGGCCATCGGCAACGAGCAGGAAGTTGTCAGTCGTGCTCTTGAGCAAATGACGATCGTGGGAGACCACCAGCACCGCGCCACTGAACTCCTGAAGCGCCATGGTCAGGGCCAGGCGCATTTCCAGATCCAGGTGGTTGGTCGGTTCGTCGAGCAGCAGCAGATTGGGTTTGTCCCAGGCAATCAGGGCCAACGCCAGCCGCGCTTTTTCGCCGCCGGAGAAATTCAGCACCGGTTCGTCGAGGCGCGCGCCACGGAAGTCGAAACCGCCCAGGAAATCCCGCAATGCCTGTTCGCGCTCGGTGGGCGCGATACGCTGAAGGTGCAGCAGCGGACTGGCCTTGGCGTCCAGAGAGTCGAGCTGATGCTGGGCGAAGTAGCCGACCACCGTATTTTCGCCACGCACCATGCGCCCGCTCAATGGCTCGAGTTCGCCCGCGAGGTTTTTGATCAGCGTGGATTTACCGGCGCCGTTCGGGCCCAGCAAGCCGATGCGTGCACCCGGCGTCAGTTGCAGCTTCACCTTTTGCAGGATGGCTTTGTCACCGTAGCCCAGTCGCGCGTCAGACAAATCCATCAGCGGGCTGGAGATCTTGTTCGACTCGCGGAAGGTGAAGTCGAACGGAGAATCGACGTGGGCCGCCGACAGCTCTTCCATTCGCTCAAGCGCTTTGATCCGGCTCTGGGCCTGTTTGGCCTTGGTGGCCTGGGCCTTGAAGCGCGTGATGAATTTCTCCATGTGCGCGCGCTGGGCCTGTTGCTTGTCGTAGGCCTGTTGTTGCTGGGCCAGGCGCTCGGCACGGGCGCGTTCGAAAGCGCTGTAACCACCGCGATAAAGCGTGATCTTTTTCTGCTCGACGTGGGCAACGTGATCGACCACCGCATCAAGAAAATCGCGGTCGTGGGAGATCAGCAGCAGCGTGCCCTGGTAGCTCTTGAGCCAGTCTTCAAGCCAGAGAATGGCATCGAGATCCAAGTGGTTGGTCGGCTCGTCGAGCAGCAGCAGGTCCGAAGGACACATCAAGGCCTGCGCCAGGTTGAGACGCATCCGCCAGCCACCGGAGAAGTCGCTGACCTGGCGCTCCATCTGCTCATTGGCGAAGCCCAAACCTGCCAGCAACTTGCGCGCCCGCGCATCGGCGGTGTAGCCATCGGCGCTGTCGAGCTCCGAATGCAGACGCGCCTGCGCGGCGCCGTCCTGGGCGGCCTCGGCAGCAGCGAGGTCATGCTGCACCTGACGCAGACGCAGGTCGCCGTCGAGAACGTAGTCGACCGCCAGACGATCAAGGGTATCGACCTCCTGACGCATATGGGCGATGCGCCAATCGGCGGGCAGCAGGCAGTCGCCATTGTCGGGGGTCAGTTCACCCCGCAGCAGCGCGAAAAGGCTGGATTTACCGGCGCCGTTCGCGCCGATCAGACCGGCTTTCTGGCCGGCGTGCAGGGTCAGCTCGGCGTCTTCTAGCAGACGTTGCGGACCACGCTGTAAGGTAAGGCTTTGAAGTCTGATCATAATGGCGGCGGAGTCTACCAGCTTCGCCCAGAACAGGTAGATGACGATGCTTTCGGACCTATGGAGTTTCACCCTCGATTTCTATGCTCGCCCAGGCGTCGAGCAAGCGTGCCTGAACCTGCAAGCCAATGGCGCCAATGTCTGCGCGCTGCTGTGCGGCGTCTGGATGGACCGGCGTGGTGTGCAGTTCGACTCAGAGCGAGCGCGACAAATCGGACAATTGGCCGACCCGTGGCACGAGAATGTGGTGGGGCCATTGAGGGATATTCGGACACGCTGGAAGGCCGACGCGGCAGAAGACGAAGAACTGACGGCGTTACGCGACAGGCTCAAAACCCTGGAGCTTGATGCCGAGCGTGAGTTACTGGTGCGGCTGCAACGGCTGACCAAAGGCTGGCCTGAGCGAGGTGCTCAACCTACGGGAGTGTGGCTGGAAGCGCTGGCGGGAGGTGCTGCTCAAGCCAGTCCCGACGCGTTGCAGATTCTGCTTCGCGCCGGGACCGATATCGCTTAGGACGCGCTGTTCGACGTCGAATCAGCAGCTGGCGCTGCCGGAGCGGCTGGCGCAGGGGACGCTGCCGGAGCAGCAGGCGCTGCGGCCGCTGGCTTGGCTGTTGCGGAGACAGCAGGCTTGGCGGCGGGTTTTGCCGCAGTCTTCGCTGCGACTGGCTTGGCAGCAGCAGGCTTCGATGCTGCTGGCTTGGCGGCCGGCTTGGCAACCGGGCTCGCTTTGGCGGCAGGCTTGGCGGCGGCACTGGCGGCCGGTTTTGCAGCAGGCGCTTTAGCCGGAGCAGGTTTGGCAGCGGCTTTCACGGCAGCCGGTTTGGCAGCGGCGGGCTTGGCGGCCGATTTCGCGGCAACAGCGGTTTTAGCAGCTGGCTTGCTCGCGGCGCTGGCGGCTGGCTTGGCAGCCGGTGCCTTGCTCGCAGCCGGCTTGGCGGCGACGGTTTTCGCAGTCACCTTGGCAACGGTTTTTTCAGCGACGGCTTTGACTGCAGTTTTAGCAGCAGGCTTTGCCGGGGCCGCTTTTGCTGCAGGTTTTGCTGATTTCGCAGGTGTTTTCGCAGGTGATTTTGCCGCGACAGGCTTGGCAGCAGCTTGAGCCGGGGCTTTTGCGGCACGATCGTTCAGCGCTTTGCCAACGGCTTCCTTCACGCGGCCAATGCCTTGGGCCAGCTTCAGGCTTTCCTGAGCATCACGCTTGAGGTTGAGGATATAGCTGCGGGTTTCGGTCTGACGATCTTTCAAAGCATCGAGCAACGATTCGAGCTCGGACACGCTGTCTTTGGCCTTGCCTTGCGCCTTGGCTTTACCGGCAGCGGCAGCGTCTTGCAATTTGGTGCGCGACTTGTGCAGTTTTTCCTGCGCCTTGCCACGTTGTTTCTCGAGCTTGGCGAGCAGTTTTTCAGCGTCAGCCAATGCTTGGGAGCAGGCGTTCTCGAGATGTTCGAGCAGGCTGCCTGAAAGCTGCTGTAGCAAATGCAACGGAGTGTTTACTGGCTTCTTGGTGGCCGACATGACTTACCTCCTGGCTGATTTGAGTGCGGCCATACTAGACCTCCGCCCGCACCGCCGCTAGGGCATCTTGACACTACAATCCCCGCTCTGTTGCAAGACGCCGAAAAACGCGGCAATACCCGTCACGCTCGGGCTTAAGCGCTGGCATAATCGCTCACTTCCCAGGCCGGAGAGCATTCATGTCGCGCTACCTGTTTATTATGTCGTTGTTCCTCTTGGTACCCCTTGCTCACGCGACCGATGCTCCGGCGTCCGACAACACCCACGACCTATCCTATAGCCTCGGCGCAAGCCTGGGTGAGCGCCTGCGTCAGGAAGCACCCGACCTGCAGTTGCCCGCGCTGCTTGAAGGTCTGCAGTCGGCGTATCAAGGCAAGCCGCTGTCGATCAAACAGGAACGCATGGAGCAGATTCTCAGCGACCACGACGCCGCCCTCGCCCAAGCTGAAAACTCAGGCCAGACCGAACCGCAGACTGAGGCGGCACTGAAGGACGAGCGCAAGTTCATGGACGGGGAGAAGGCCAAACCGGGCGTTCGCCAGCTCGCGGACGGCATCCTGATGACCGAGCTGACGCCGGGCAACGGCCCCAAACCCGACATCAATGGCCGTGTGCAAGTGAAGTACGTGGGCCGTCTGCCTGACGGCACGATCTTCGATCAGAGCCAGCAGCCACAATGGTTCCGTTTGGACAGCGTCATCGCCGGCTGGACCACCGCCCTTGCCGACATGCCGGTGGGTGCCAAATGGCGGCTGGTCATTCCCTCGGCTCAAGCGTATGGCGCAGAAGGCGCAGGCGATCTGATCGATCCATACACGCCACTGGTGTTCGAAATCGAGCTGATCGGGGTATCGCAGTAGCGCCGGCAGTGGCCGAGGCTCGCCGCGACAGATCATAAAAAAAGGGTGCCCAAGGCACCCTTTCTTACATCAGCGGCCTTTTCAGACCTCTTCCTCGACCTGTTCCTTGTGCGCGTTATGCAGCACTTCGATCAGGCAATCTTCCAGTTCAAAGCGCTCGTGCAGCAAGCCGCCCAATTCTTTGAATTTCTCGGCGACGCACTCGCCTTGATCACAGAGATCGTTGAACGCCAGCAGCTTTTCAGTGATGACGTCGATGCGAGGATAGATCGTGTCAGCCAGCTCGAGGCCGCGTTGATCGTTGAACGCCTTGGCTTCGCTGGTGAGTTGCTCGTAGATTTCGAAATGGCCGGCCGACACGTAATCGACCAAAGTGCCGCAGAAGTCCTGCAAGGGCACGCGCTTTTCAGAGAACGCTCCCGGCTCTGCACCCAGGGCGTCGTAGGCCTTGATCAGCTCGTTGCGCTCCAGCAACCAGCGGTCGATCAGCTTATGGACCCCACCCCAGCGTTCCTGAGCGTTCTGACAACTTTCCAGCATGATGTTCTCTCTTCCCTTCAGGGGCATGCTGCTTCAAGCGCTTTCCTGTTCGGCCCGAGATGTGTCGGAGCCGGCCGGGAAAGCGTAGCCAGCAGCATTGATCCGATGATGCGTGCGGGCCAGATTATGCCCGCATGACTGGCCCATCAAGGTACGCAGGACAGAAAGTTCATACAAGTGTTTAATCCGGGGTCCCCAGATCCATTGATCTGAATCGACGGAACTCGATAAAAAGGTAGTACAGCGCGAACAGTCCCAAGCCGGAAAATGCCAACAGGCTCCACTCCGGCAAGCTGATGCCGAACAGCGACCAGTTGATCTCGGAGCACCCTGCACTTCCCGCCAGCACCATCGCCATGACCTTCACGTAGATTTGCGTTTCCATCAGGTAGTGAAGGTTTTCAATGCACGCCGCCATGTTCTCGGGTGGCGATGCCTGCAACCAGACCTGACGTGCCGCGACGCTCGCCCCCAAAGCGGAAAACAGTAAAAGAAAGCCCGCGTAGATACGCCAGCCGGATTTGCCCGGCGCGTGCAGCGCGGCGAGCAGGCACACACCCGCCGATAACGCCATGAGCACACGCTGAAGCAGACACATCGGGCATGGCGCCGCATCAACCACAGGGCCGAGATAAACCGTCGCTCCCACAATCGATGCGCAGGCCAGAAACGCCAGAGAGAACAAGGAGCGCGTACGAGCCAGCTGCATGGAAGATCCGTAACAAAAGACGAAGGCGGCTACGGTAGAGGAAAGCGCGAGTCGCTTTCAAGGCACCCAACGGAGGATATTTCTTTGTTGATGTAGGTAAATCCCGACGCCGTGTTTAAGAGGTTGTACCGATAGCCCTAAGATCCTCTCAACAAGCCACAACAAGCACAGAAAAGTCCTACACAAATCAGCGAATCAGACACTGAAGAGGCCCGCGATCGGGCCTCTTCGGTTTGACGTCCTACTCCAGTCTAAGCGCGTGTCAGCGCTGGCAACGGACGTGCGAGCAAACGCTCATCCAGCAGACCCAGGCCTTCCTGAAACAGTTGATTACTGCGATCGGTCTCGCCCAGTTGCGCAAGCAAACGAGCCAGTTCGGCACACGCTTCCGGGTTGCGCTGCAACCTCAAGCTCGACTCGAGATAATCACGTGCTTTACCCCACAAGCTGCTTTGCAGGCACAGACGGCCCAGGGTCAACAGCAAGCCTGGGTCATTGGTATGACTTTTCAGCCAACCTTCGGCGGTCTGCAGTTGTTTGGCAGGATCGGCGCCGCGCACCAGTCCATACAACCGCGCAAGGTGGGTGTTGTAATCGCGCTTCATGGCCGTGCGCAAAACTTCCTCGGCCTGCACGTCGGCGCCCAAACGCCGCAGTTGTTCGGCGTACGCCAGCACCAGCGCAGGCTCCTGGCGCTGGGCCGAAGTCAATTGCTGCCAGGCGTTTTCCAGCGACGGTAAACCCGTGGCAACGGTATCGCTGTCGGATTCACGATGGGCCGCCAGCGAAAGATTCTCGCCCCAGGCGCGTCTCTCCAGTTCCGCCAGCTCTTGCGCCGGAAGCACTTTGTCCTTGCGCAGCTCAGGCATCAGGCGAATCAATTCCGCCCATTCACCGCGCTCCCGGTACAGGCGCTGCAACTGGCGTAACACCTGCGGGTTATGCGGATGGCGTTCCTGCATGGCCTGCAAGGTAACCAGCGCTCCGTCGAGATCCCCGCGGTCCACCTGCAATTGCGCGTGGCTCAGCGCAATGGCCAGTTCGGCGTGCGGCTGACGCTCAAGCGCGCGCTCAAGCAGGTTATCGCTTTCCTCGTAACGGCCCTGCTCGTTCGCTGCCCGGGCTGCACCGAGGTAGTAAAGCAGTGGCTGACGTTCCGCCTCGGCGGCGCGATGCAAATTGCGTTGCGCGCTGGCCCAACGGCCTTCGGCGAGGTCCATCTGGCCTTGCTCGATCGCGTTTTGCACACGGCGGCTTCTGTTACGACGCGACCAGGGATTGACCACCCCGCCAGAAGTCGTCAGCAACGTGATCAGCACGCGCACCAGCCACAGAATGAACAGGACGGCGACGAGTAACGCCAGCGCTGCCCAGATACTCGATTCGTAGCGGAAAGTGTCGTAGGAAATAAGCACGTAACCCGCATGGCGGGAGATCGCGACACCGATCAGCGCCGCGGCCACCACCAGCACGAAGAGGATGACGTAAGCGCGCTTCATGGCTGTTTCCCGGGCTGCGCCTCTTCAGCGCGTTTCTCCAGCGCACCGCCTACAGGCGTGTGACGCTGTTCGAGATACGCCTGAACCGCAGCCAGACTTTGTGTCAGGTCAGGGGTGGCGACTGAAACCGGCTGTTTGCCCAGCTCATCCAGACGCTGGCCGAGGGCTTTGCTCTGCTGGTTATCGCGATTGAAATTGTTGTCCAGAACGTTTCGGGCTTCAGCCATGGCCTTTTCGTAAACCGGGGCCTGGCCGTTGAGCGCGGCCCATTGTGCCTGCTCGATCGCCAGGCTCAATGCCAGGCGAACCTGGGTCAGGCTCTGGCCTGCCAGCAACGGACGAATATTTTTGTCCGCATGGAAGTCGATTCGCACGTACTGAGAGATCTTGTCCCACCACTTGGCCCAATAGCTGTCCTCGCTGCCATCGGTCAAACCGAACAGTGAATCGCCCTTGTCCTTGTATTCCGGCGCCAGCTCATTCAGCTGCGCGACTTGATCACGCACTGCCGCCAGTTGCAGGAACAATCCGGTGCGATCCGGTTGATCGACGCTGCGCAGCGCAGTCAGGCTTTTGGCCAATTGCTCGCGGGCCGCGAAGGCGCCGGGATCGTCCTGCTCGCGCAGAATCTCGTCAGCGCCCTGCACCAGTGCTGCAGCACTGTTGATGTCTTGCAGCGCAGACAGCCTCAGGCTTGCCAGGCGCAGCAGATGCTCCGCTTCGGCGAGCCGCCAATCCTTGCGGCTGGCACCGAGCACGGTCTCCACACGCTGGCTCAGGCGCTGCTGATCACCCTGCAACTGCGTGACGAGGCGACGGCGATCTTCCAGCTCTTCAGCCGGTGGCAATTGCCCCAGACGTGCGGCGATTTGCTGCTCGCTCTGCTTGAGGGCTTGAGTCTGAGCGCCGATGTCCTGCAACTGCCCCGACTGCTCCTGATGACCGGCCTGCATGGCGCGCAGTTGCCAAACGCTCCAGCCGCCAACGGCAACGCCCGCAGCGCCCAGCAACAGCGCCAGTATGGCGAGCCCGTTGCTGCTTCGGCGATTCGACGGTTCTTTGTACGTTGGATCCGGCAGCGCCTCAGGTTTGGCCAGTACCGGTTCAACGTCATCTTTTGGCAAGACTGTTTCGCTCACGTATCCATCCTTTGCATTTTGGGCGTCGCGTAATCCGACTGATCGACCATTACGCCTGTGAGGCAGGCGCGGGGTGTTCGCGCAATGCTGCCAGCAAGGCCGGGGCGCTCGCGCCACGGCAGTCCACTACGTTAAGAGCCCCGGCAGCACGCGCCTTTTCGGCGACCCGGGGGCTTGGTACAAACAAAGGCATCTGCGCAAGCGTAGGCCAGGCGTCGCCCGCCAACTCACGCAGATGCTCGAAACCCTGTCCACTGCTGACCACCAGCCCATTCAAGCGTTCCGCTTTTACCGTGTCGGGCAGCGCGAAAGCCGGGTATTGCGGCAGGTGCCGACGATACAGCGGCAGGTAATCGACCACTACACCACGCTCACGCAAACGCTCGGCGAGCAGCTCGCGCCCGTCTTCGCCGCGCATGATCAGCACTTTGGGGTCGTAGCCCGAGAGAGCCTGTTGAAACTGCGGCAGGTCGAGC
The DNA here is from genome assembly GCF_021728295.1 of Pseudomonas petrae. Classification (GTDB taxonomy): domain Bacteria; phylum Pseudomonadota; class Gammaproteobacteria; order Pseudomonadales; family Pseudomonadaceae; genus Aquipseudomonas; species Aquipseudomonas petrae. Next base: position 315,321 of record NZ_JAKJXE010000006.1, on the reverse strand, counting down.
AACGCTTCGCTGTCGTCGCCGTGTTCGGGGAAGAACACGTGCAGGCCATAGTCATCAAGGATCTGGGCGGTTGCAGCGCCGACGGTAAACCACGCCTGCATCGGCGGCTGCGGCCAGACTTCATCGAGCATCGCCAGCCCAAGGCGCGCGGCCGGCTTGCTGACGACGATGACGGCGCAGTACCCCGCGAGGTCGTAAATGATGGAACGGTTGGCTTCTGAAACCGGCAGAGGCTCGATCTCCAACAACGGCAGGCTGGCGCTGTACACGCCGACCTCAGCCAGCGTCTGCGCAAGGGCCTGCGATTCTTCAGCAGGACGCGTGAGCAGCAAACGCCAGGCCTTCACTCGTCGTCTGCCTCGCCGTATACCGCTTTGAGAATCTTCGCCGCACCTTGAGCCAGCAGCGCTTCGGCCACGTGTACGCCCAAGGCTTGAGCGTCCACTTGTGGCGCACGCGCTTCAGCGTGCAGCAGCACTGTGCCGGAGGGATCGCCCACCAGACCGCGCAACCACAGTTGTTCGCCTTCCAATACGGCATAACAGGCGATCGGCACCTGGCAACCACCGTTGAGGTGCTTGTTGAGCGCACGCTCAGCCGTGACCCGCACGGCGGTGTCGTCATGATGCAGCGGGGCCAGCAAAGCATGAAGTTCGATATCGACGCTGCGGCATTCGATGCCCACCGCGCCCTGCCCGCCTGCCGGCAGGCTGTGGTCGATGCTGATGGGGGCGGTGATGCGGTCTTCGAAACCCAGACGGATCAGGCCGGCCGCGGCAAGGATGATCGCGTCGTACTCACCTGCATCCAGCTTGGCGAGGCGCGTGTTGACGTTGCCGCGCAGAAACCGGATTTGCAGGTCAGACCGACGCGCCAGCAACTGAGCCTGCCGGCGCAGGCTTGACGTCCCGACCACGGCGCCGGCGGGCAGCTCATCGAGACTGGCATAGGTGTTGGAAACGAAGGCGTCGCGCGGGTCTTCGCGTTCGCAGATACAGAACAGGCCGAGCCCTTGAGGGAAGTCCATCGGGACGTCTTTCATCGAGTGAACGGCGATGTCGGCTTGGCGCTCGATCAGGGCTGTTTCCAGCTCCTTGACGAACAGACCCTTGCCACCGATTTTCGAAAGCGGCGAGTCCAATAGCTTGTCGCCGCGACTGACCATCGGCACCAGCGTCACGATCAGGCCGGGATGCGCCTGCTCCAAACGCGCCTTGACGTACTCTGCTTGCCAAAGAGCCAGGGCGCTTTTGCGGGTGGCGATGCGGATTTCGCGAGAAGACATGAACCGGTCCGTACTGAGTGAATGCGGCGAATAATAACAGCTCGGCCAGATCGGGCCGAATGACTGTATTCAATCTGCGCGCATCATGATCTCAATCAACCTGCGTACGCCATGCGACGGCGTGTCGCCCGCATCACGGCATGCCCCTCGCGGCACTCGCTTACAACTGCTGCATCATCTTGCGCACACCGGCAACGTGCCGGCGGCTGACGATCAACGCATCGCCGTTGAGCCCTTTCAGGAACAACTGGAAATGGCCCAGCGGCGTGCGCTGCAGGCGTTCAATGCGTTCCCGGGCGACCAGCGCGTTGCGGTGGATGCGTACGAAACGGTCGCCGAATTCGTCTTCCAGGGCTTTGAGCGGCTCATCCAGCAGCACTTCGCCGCCTTCGTGGCGCAGGGTCACGTACTTGTGATCAGCGATGAAATAGATGACCTCGGCCAGCGGGATCAGCTCAATGCCCTTTCGGGTACGTGCGCTGATGTGGCTGCGCGGGCCGGTGCCGCTTTCCGCAGCAGGCCGGGTCATCGCCGCCAGTTGCACACGATTCGGCCGCTCGGCCTTGCGCAACGCCTCAAGCAGATGCTCGGGACGAACCGGTTTGACCAGGTAACCCACGGCGCTGACCTGGAAGGCTTCCAGCGCAAATTCGTCGTGGGCCGTGCAAAACACGACGGCAGGTGGGGTGTCGCGCTCGCATAGCTTTGCCGCGACCTGAAGTCCGTCCAGGCCAGGCATGCGGATATCCAGCAACACCACGTCGGGTTTCAAATTTTCAATTAGCTGCAATGCTTCTTCGCCATTTGTGGCGCTGGGTTCCAGAACCTTGTAACCCTCGAGCTCACTTACCATACGGCTCAGGCGGTCTCGGGCTAGGGGTTCGTCATCAACGATCAGGACATTCATATTGCTCTGGCTTCCTGCGTGAGTCTCGCACAAGGATAGCGTAGACAGGTGAAGTGACGACCGTCTCGGCGCTCCACGCTCAGACTGGCGAGAGGGCCGAAAAGTGCCGTGAGTCGAGCGCCGATATTTGCCAAGGCCTGCTGAGTGCCGCTTGGGTTTTGCCGTAAGACGACCTCATCGTAAGGGTTACTGACGCGCAATATAAATACTCCCCGTTCGTAGTCTGCCTCAACTCTGACCACGCCGCCTTCAACACGGGGCGCGATGCCGTAAATCAACGCGTTTTCCAATAATGGCTGCAAGGTTAGCTGGGGAATTGGCAAGTCGTCAGGAATTGCACTTACGGCCCAGTCCAACTGTAGACGCTCGCCAAGTCGATATTGCTCAATCGATAAATAGCGTTTCGCCAATTCAAGCTCTTCGCGCCATGTCGTCAGGCTGCCGGGCTTGCCCAGACTGGCCCGAAACAGGTCAGACAGATCAAGCACCGCCTGCTCCGCCTTGACCGGATCGCTGGTGACCAGACTGGCGATGCTATTGAGTGTGTTGAACAGAAAATGCGGACGAATACGCGCTTGCAGGGACTCGATCCTGGCCTGAAGCTCCGCCTGCTGCTGTTTGCGCCACTGACTCTGCAGATAAAAGTAGCGCAGCATCAGCGCGGACATGATCAAGGCGATCAGTGCGTAGCGCAGGTACCGCTCGACGACGCCATCGAAGGAGGTCGGGGGATTGACCTGGTAGTAGTCAGTCACGGCGGTGCACATCAGCGTCACCGCGACCACCAGCAGACAACCGATGCAGCCGGCCACGCCAGCACGCAGGCGCGCCAGCCAGGGGCGCAATCCACACAGCAGCGCGGCGGACAACAGCACGATCCACTGCACGAAAAGAGAAATCAGCGCCAGCCGCACCCAGTCGAAATCCGGTCGCATGGGTTCGATGAGCACAAGCACGAAGACCAGCAACTCCGCCAGCACGACCAGCATCAGCAACGCCTGGGGCAGGCACAGTTCCGGGAGGAAGAACTCTTTGCCGGGCGCACTGCTCTGCCCCGGTTGTTTGCGCTCGTTTTGCATGGCCGCCAGTCTCTTCGCTCATACCGTTGCGGGCAAGCCGCCGGGGATAAATAAACGGCAATGCTGTTATCATCGCCCGCGTCTTTAGAATCGGCCGGCGCCGGTTTTTCATCAGTTTCAGCCACCAGCACAGCAGCGAGCGAATCATGAGCACCGACAAGACCAACCAGTCCTGGGGCGGCCGCTTCAGTGAACCCGTCGACGCCTTCGTCGCACGCTTCACCGCCTCCGTCACCTTTGATCAACGCCTTTATCGCCACGACATCATGGGCTCCGTTGCCCACGCCACGATGCTGGCCAAGGTTGGTGTGCTGACAGACGCCGAGCGCGACACGATCATCGACGGGCTGAAGAGCATCCAGGGCGAGATCGAAGCCGGCACGTTCGACTGGCGCGTGGACCTCGAAGACGTGCACATGAACATCGAAGCGCGCCTGACCGATCGCATCGGCGTCACGGGTAAAAAACTGCACACCGGGCGCAGCCGTAACGATCAGGTCGCCACCGACATCCGCCTGTGGCTGCGTGATGAAATCGACCTGATTCTGGCTGAGATCACTCGCCTGCAAGAAGGTCTGCTGGGGCTGGCCGAGCGCGAAGCCGACACCATCATGCCGGGCTTCACTCACCTGCAGACCGCGCAACCGGTGACCTTCGGCCACCACATGCTGGCGTGGTTCGAAATGCTCAGCCGCGATTACGAGCGTCTGGTCGATTGCCGCAAACGCACCAACCGTATGCCACTGGGCAGCGCCGCGCTGGCCGGCACCACGTACCCGATCGACCGCGAACTGACCTGCCAGCTGCTGGGTTTCGAAGCGGTCGGCGGCAACTCGCTGGACAGCGTCTCCGATCGCGACTTCGCCATCGAGTTCTGCTCCGCCGCGAGCATTGCGATGATGCACCTGTCGCGCTTCTCGGAAGAGCTGGTGCTGTGGACCAGCGCGCAATTTCAGTTCATCGACCTGCCTGATCGTTTCTGCACCGGCAGCTCGATCATGCCGCAAAAGAAAAACCCTGATGTTCCCGAACTGGTCCGCGGCAAAAGCGGCCGCGTATTCGGCGCATTGATGGGGCTTTTGACCTTGATGAAGGGCCAGCCGCTGGCCTACAACAAGGACAATCAGGAAGACAAGGAGCCGCTGTTCGACGCTGCCGACACCTTGCGCGATTCGCTGCGTGCCTTCGCCGACATGATTCCGGCGATCAAACCGAAGCACGCCATCATGCGCGAGGCCGCGCTGCGCGGTTTCTCCACCGCCACCGACCTGGCCGACTACCTCGTCCGCCGCGGCCTGCCGTTCCGCGATTGCCACGAGATCGTCGGGCACGCGGTGAAATATGGCGTTGAGACCGGCAAGGATCTGGCAGAGATGACGCTGGACGAACTGCGTCAGTTCAGTGACCAGATCGAGCAGGATGTCTTTGCGGTGCTGACGCTCGAAGGTTCGGTCAATGCCCGCAACCATATCGGCGGCACGGCGCCGGATCAGGTAAAGGCAGCGGCTGTTCGCGGCCAGCATTTGCTCGCCACCCGCTAAACGCATAAACGGGGTCGCCCGGTGCGGGCTACCCCATTCAATTGGCAGGACATCGAGAACAACATGAGCGACAACATCGAAATCGACGACGAAGAGTTCGCTGAAGCGACGCTGATTGAAGCCATCGAAAATCAGATCGAGAGCGACAATCCGCCTGCGGCCAAAGCCACGTTCAACAAACTGACCCTGGTGGGCATCGAGCGCGAAGAGATTCTGCAGATGATGGCTCACATTCTGGCGCTGGAGATCGACGGGATCCTGGCCGAAGATCGCCCGTTCAATACCGTCTGGTACGAAGCGGCCCTGCGTGCACTGCCCGACATGCCGCCGGGCGTGCGACTGGCGGAAGACGAGTAAAACCCGCCACACATGCCGGTCGCCCACCCGACCTGACGACCGGCCAGATACTTTCTGCAAAATCCCCAGACCTGACTACACTCCAACAGCCTCGCTGCCGCATGGCGACGGGGCCGTCACGCCTGCGATTCTGATCGCGGTGTATCCACTGGAAAAAGTCTGGAGCACCTATGTCGTTTACCCCTGAATTGGTTGCCGAGCTGGAAATCCTGTCACTGTTCAATCTGCGCAACACCAAAGAGGGACTGAAGGTCCACCACCATTCTGCGGCTCCCACGGCCGTCGCCGCCGCCCAACGACTCTTCGACAAAGGCCTCACCACGCAAAACGACGGAGGCTACTTGACCAGCCTGGGGCTGGATGCCGCCGACCACGCGCAATCGCTGCTGATCATTCTTGCCACAAGCCAGGAAGCTGCCTGACTTCGTCCCTCGCGAAACCTTTGCCTGGACGCATCAAATAAAGGTTTCGCGAATCCTCTATTTCGACGATGCTGCGCCGATAAAATAATGGCGCCATAAAAAAGACGCGCAGTCGAGCCGTAACGGCCTGACGCCCAGCTGTCTTGATTATCGCTACACCCTCACTTCATGCAGTGCCGCCCGCCGGCTTCGAGTCGCGATGACGCGTAGTTCCGAAATTCGCCCGGATCTGGATGAGGGCATTGATCGCAAGGTCCTCGCTCAGTTACGCAGCCGCTTCCTGGCATTGAGCGAGAGTCGACTGGCGCGCGCGTACGAAGGCCTGTCGAGCCGTCAGCAAAGCGTGCTCTCGCTGCTTCCGCTGTTTTTCCACGTCAATCATCCGTTGTTGCCGGGCTATGTGTCGGGCTCGACCCCCGCTGGCGTTTCCCATTACGAGCCTGACGCCCATTCCCTTGCTGAAGCGCAACGCCTGACGCGGTCGTTCTCCTACAAACCACGCCGGGTGAACCCACCGCAGCCGATTCACGGCATTTTCCTGATGGGCAGCCTTGGCACCCTCGCCCAGGCCGACCAGAGCGACATGGACGTATGGATCTGCCACGACCCGCTACTGTCGGCAGACGAAATCCAGGAGCTGCGCAGGAAGTGCCAGTCGCTTGAAAGTTGGGCAGCAAGCATGGGCGCCGAGGCGCACTTCTTTCTCGTCGATCCGGAGCGTTTTGTCGTCGGCGAACGCGACGCGCAGCTGAGCGGCGAGGACTGCGGCACGACGCAGCACTATTTGCTGCTCGACGAGTTTTATCGCACCGCCATCTGGCTGGCCGGGCGCACCCCGATGTGGTGGCTGGTGCCGGTCTATGAGGAAACGCGCTACGCCGAATACGCCCACACTCTGCTGTCGAAACGCTTTATTCGCGCTGACGAGGTGCTGGACCTCGGCAATATGTCGCACATCCCGCCGGGCGAATTCATCGGCGCCGGACTGTGGCAGCTGTTCAAAGGCATCGAATCGCCTTACAAATCGGTGCTCAAGCTGCTGCTCACCGAGGTCTACGCCAGCGAACACCCGCAGGTGCAGTGCCTGAGCATGCGCTTCAAGAAAGCCGTGTTCGCCAACCGCGCCGACCTCGACGAGCTGGACCCGTATGTAATGGTGTACCGGCGCATTGAGGAGTACCTGCTGGCGCGGGGTGAGCCCGAGCGGCTGGAACTGGTACGCCGCAGTTTGTACCTGAAAGTGAACAAGAAACTCACGGGTTCCACCCGCCACCGCAGCAACGGTTGGCAGCGCCTGTTGCTGGAGCGGCTGGTCAATGAGTGGAATTGGGACGAGCGCCAGCTGGCGCTGCTCGACAGCCGCAGCCAGTGGAAAGTGCGTCAGGTTGCCAGCGAGCGCCGCGCACTGGTCGGCGAGCTCAACTTCAGTTACCGCTTCCTGACCCAGTTCGCGCGGGCGCAAAAGGCAGTCAATTCGATCAACAAGCGCGATCTGAACGTGCTTGGGCGTCGTCTGTACGCAGCCTTTGAACGCAAAGCCGGCAAAGTGGAATTTCTCAATCCGGGCATCGCGCCGGATCTGGCCGAGGACACGCTGACGCTGGCGCAACTGCCGAACAAGCGCGAGCCCGGCAGGTATCAATGGTGTCTTTACAACGGCAGTCTGAGCGCCCACGAGCTGGAGACGTTTGCGCCGATCAAGCGCAGTCGCGAGCTGCTGGAATTGCTTACGTGGTGCCATCGCAACAACGTCATCGACAGCAGCACGCGCCTGGCGCTGCACCCCGGCATCAGCGATCTGACCGAGTTCGAGCTGTTCAATCTGCAAGGCGCATTGCAGCAGAGCATTGCGCTACCGCCGGGCATGGTCGAGGAAGAGGTGCTGCTGAGCGCGAGCGTGCCCCGCGAAATTCTGCTGTTGGTCAACGTCGGCGTCGATCCCCTCAGGCATCACAAAGACCTGAACATCCTGATGACCACCGAGCGAACCGACTCGCTGAGCTACGCCGGTGTGCGCGAAAATCTGGTGCTGACTTTTGACCAGATCACTCTCAACAGCTGGAACGAGGTGCTGGTCAATCGCTTCGACGGCCCCCATGCGCTGCTGGACTGCCTGACAGAATTGTTCAACGGCCTGCCGGAAAAGTCCGCGAGGCCTGTGATCCGCGTGCGCTGCTTTTGCCACAACCGCGCGCAGGCCATCGCCCAGCGCGTGGAGGAGCTCATCGGCACAGCGCAACTGCTGCTGGACCGGCGCCTGAATCATCGCTATCTCATCCAGGTCGAGCAGCGGTATCACGTCCTGGAAATGATCCCCGGTCAGATCAGTCATGTCACACTCGACCACTTGCCGGCGCTCTTTGACTATCTGGGAGAAGAGCTTTCCGCCTACAGCCCGATTCATCTGGACCCCCAGGCACTGGACGACTCGGACCTGTCGCTGTTCATCCCGTACGGCCAGCCTGAGTGCATTCAGGTGTTTTACCGGATCAACGAGCCGAATGCCGACCTGTACGTGCTTGATGAGCGCAATGCGCTATGGCATCAGCAGGTGCCTTATCACGCTGAATCCAGCCTTTTGGTGCCGCTGCAGCGCTTTTTTCAATCGTTGATGTACCGGCGCGTGGCGTTGCTGCCACTGGATCACCCGCTGGAATCAACCTCGCTGGAGGCTTTGTATTACCGCATAACCCCCGATGGATCAGGGCGGGCCCGCCGCGTTGAGCATCGTCCGAGCCCGGCGATGCTCATCGACAAATCGTTTTTTGATGTGCAGGCGATCATCGAGGAGGCGTCCCCCGGCCAGGTCAGCGTGACGCTGTACTGCGACGGGATGGAGTTCTCCGAACTGGAGTTTGGCGATCAGCTGTTCAGCGTCGTGGCGCACAGGATTCTCGAGCAGCGCCGCGAGCCGCAACGTTACCGCTGCTACATCACCGACCTGGACCTGTCCGGAATACTGGGGGATACGCGCGGGCAGACCATCCTGTTCCTGCGCTACAAAGCCGAGTTGGAACAGTCATTGAATGCCGCGATGGACGAGGCGTGACCTACAAGCGATCGGAAGTCGCGCTGCGACGCTGATCCGCCTGCCGCACGATCTCGCGCCGGCGTTCATCGGTCGCCGCCCGCCACTCACGGATGTCTTCGACGTGGCGCTGACACCCCGTGCAGACTTTGTCCTCGTCGAGCCGGCAGATGCTGATGCACGGCGACGGCACAGCCGGGCTGACGTTGCTGAACAGCGGTTTTGGCGGTTTGACCGGCGTTGCGTTAACGGTCACTGGCGGTTGCCATCGCTGCCGTCGAGGGCATCGAAGTCGATCTCTTCGCCGGCCTGCTGCTTTGCCAGACGATAGAGCATCTCGCTCAACAGCTCTTCGCTCTTGTCGCAGATCCAGTGTTTCGCTTCTTCGTCGTAATCAAAGTGAAAACCACCCGACGCAGCCGCCAGCCACAGCTGACGCAACGGCTCCTGACGACTGAAAATGAACTGCGAGCCGTTTTCGAACTTGACGGTCAGCACACCGGCCGAACTCTCAACGTCCAGATCCAGACCGCTCTCGTCGAAGATGTCCTGGAGCTTTTCCTGGGTGGCATCGACCAGGTCGTGAAAACGGGCTTCGGTCAAACTCATTGCATGAACCTCAAAAGTGTCAGCGGATGGCGCAGCGACGCACGATACGGTCGCTCCCCGGCAAATGCAAAGCCTACCCGCCCAAGTGCAATTGTGGGAACGGCTTTGGCCGAGAAGGCATCAAGCTTCTCGCTCCACTGCAGGCTGCGTCAGAAATCCGCGCGTGCAGCGCCGTCTAATTGCGCGGCGGCGTCAAACCCCCGCCGGACGGGAACTCCAGCGCATAGGCAATCTGTCGGGTGGTCGGTATACTCGGGCGCAATTAATGCTTATACAAAGGATTTCGCCATGAAGCGCCTGATTTCCTCCCTGGCCGCGCTGCTTGCAGTTGCGTGTCTGGTCTCTGCCTGCGGTCAGAAAGGTCCACTGTATCTGCCCGACGACGACTCGTCCGCCGACGGCACCAGCCAGACCAAATCGCACTCGCACAAGCATCAGACTTCGACCTACTAGGAATCAGTCATGGACGCCTTCAACTACCGCGACGGTGAGCTGTTCGCGGAAGGAGTGGCGTTGTCTGCCATCGCCGAACGCTTCGGCACGCCGACATACGTCTATTCCCGCGCGCACATCGAAGCGCAGTACCGCGCTTTCGCCGATGCACTGAACGGCATGCCGCATCTGGTCTGCTTCGCCGTCAAAGCCAACTCAAATCTGGGCGTTCTCAATGTCCTGGCGCGTCTGGGCGCCGGTTTTGACATCGTCTCCCGTGGCGAACTGGAGCGCGTACTGGCGGCGGGCGGTCAGGCAGACAAGATTGTCTTTTCGGGCGTCGGCAAGACCCGCGATGACATGCGCCGTGCGCTGGAAGTCGGCGTGCACTGCTTCAACGTCGAATCCACCGACGAACTCGAACGCCTGCAAGTCGTCGCCGCCGAAATGGGCGTGCGCGCTCCGGTTTCGTTGCGCGTCAACCCGGACGTCGACGCCGGCACCCACCCCTACATCTCCACCGGCCTCAAGGAAAACAAATTCGGCATCGCCATCGCGGACGCCGAAGACGTTTACATCCGCGCCGCGCAGCTGCCGAATCTCGACGTTATCGGCGTCGACTGCCACATCGGCTCCCAGCTGACTACGCTCTCGCCTTTCGTTGATGCACTGGATCGCTTGCTCGATCTGGTCGACCGGCTGGGCGATTGCGGCATTCTGCTGAAGCATATCGATCTGGGCGGCGGTCTGGGTGTGCGTTATCGCGACGAAGAGCCGCCACTCGCGGGCGACTACATCAAAGCCGTGCGTGAACGCCTCGATGGCCGCGATCTGGCGCTGATGTTCGAGCCCGGCCGTTTCATCGTTGCCAATGCCGGCGTGCTGCTGACCCGCGTGGAGTACCTCAAGCACACCGAGCACAAAGACTTCGCCATCGTCGACGCCGCCATGAACGACCTGATTCGTCCGGCGCTGTATCAGGCGTGGATGGACGTAACAGCGGTCAAACCTCGCGACGGCGCCAAACGCACTTACGACATCGTCGGCCCGATCTGCGAAACCGGGGACTTCCTGGCCAAGGAGCGCAAACTCGCACTGGCTGAAGGCGATCTGCTGGCGGTGCATTCGGCCGGCGCCTATGGCTTCGTGATGAGTTCCAACTACAACACCCGCGGGCGTACCGCCGAGGTGCTTGTGGATGCTGAGCAAGCCTTCGAAGTGCGTCGCCGTGAAACCGTGACTGAGCTGTTTGCCGGCGAAAGCCTGCTGCCGGAGTAATCCCATGCTGCTGCGTTTTACCAAGATGCATGGCCTGGGCAATGATTTCATGGTGCTGGACCTTGTGAGCCAACACGCGCACATTTTGCCCAAGCACGCCAAGCAATGGGGCGATCGCCATACCGGTATCGGTTTCGATCAGCTGCTGCTGGTCGAGGCGCCGAATAATCCGGACGTGGACTTCCGCTACCGTATCTTCAATTCCGACGGCTCCGAAGTGGAGCAATGCGGCAACGGTGCGCGCTGCTTCGCCCGTTTCGTGCTGGACAAGCGGCTGACCGCCAAGAAGCAGATCCGCGTCGAGACCAAGAGCGGCATCATCGAGCTGGACATCCGCAACGATGGCCAGATCAGCGTTGATATGGGCGCGCCGCGTCTGCTGCCGTCGGACATCCCGTTCGATGCGCCAGAGCAGGCCGCCAGTTATTCGCTTGATGTCGATGGCGAGACCGTCGAGCTCGCGGCCGTGTCCATGGGCAACCCGCACGCCGTGCTGCGCGTCTACGACATCAACAACGCACCGGTGCATGTGCTGGGACCGAAGATCGAGAACCATCCGCGCTTTCCGGCGCGGGTGAACGTGGGCTTTCTCCACGTCGTCGACCGCCAGCGCGCGCAACTGCGGGTGTGGGAACGTGGCGCCGGGGAAACCCAGGCCTGCGGCACCGGTGCCTGCGCGGCAGCGGTCGCGGCCATTACTCAGGGCTGGATGGATTCGCCAATGCTGATCGACCTGCCGGGCGGACGCCTGTCCATCGAGTGGGCAGGCCCCGGCCATTCTGTGATGATGACTGGCCCGGCTGTCCGGGTTTACGAAGGCCAAGTACGTCTATGAGTGAGAGTCCAATGACCGACCAGCCTCAGACTTCAAACGACACGCCCGGCCAGTCCCCTGCCGAGAACGCAGTGCCTGCCCTTGAAGCCGAGGCGGTCGCGGCCTGGCTGCAACAACACCCTGATTTCTTTGCCGAGCACGACGAGCTGCTGGCGATGATGCGCGTCCCGCACCAACGGGGCGACACCGTCTCGCTGGTCGAGCGCCAGCTGAAACTGCTGCGCGAGCGCAACATCGAGATGCGGCACCGGCTCTCGCAACTGATGGACGTGGCCCGGGACAACGACCGGCTGTTTGAAAAAACCCGCCGGTTGATTCTCGATCTGATGGACGCGACCAGTCTTGAAGAGATCGTCATCTGCGTGGAAGACAGCCTGCGCCAGGAGTTTCAGGTGCCCTTCGTCAGCCTTATCCTGTTCAGCGACAACCCGATGACCGTCGGGCGCTGGGTAAGCGCCGCCGATGCGCAGAAAGCCATTGGCGGGCTGATGTCCGGCGGCAAGACCCTGTGTGGCGCGCTGCGTGAGCATGAACTCGAGTTTCTGTTCGGCAGCGAGCAAAGCAAGGAAGTGGGCTCAACCGCCCTGGCCGCCCTCAGCCACCAAGGCCTGCACGGCGTTCTGGCGATCGGCAGCCGTGATCCGCAGCATTACAAAAGCTCGGTCGGCACGCTGTTTCTCAGCTACATCGCCGACGTGCTCAGCCGCCTGCTGCCACGCTTCACCAATTCGCTGCGGTCGGTTCGCTAGTCATGGAGCGGCAACTGGACGCTTACTGCACGCACCTGCGCAGTGAGCGCCAAGTGTCGAGCCATACGCTTGAAGCCTATCGTCGCGACCTGAACAAGGTCCTGGCGTTCTGCGAAAAGCAGCACATCGACAGCTGGAAAGCGCTGGATATCCAGGCCATGCGCAGCCTTGTCGCTCGCCTTCACCAGCAGGGACAATCCTCGCGCAGCCTGGCCAGACTGCTGTCAGCCGTTCGCGGCTTTTATCACTACCTCAACCGCGAAGGCCTTTGCGATCACGATCCGGCCAATGGCCTGTCACCGCCCAAGGGCGAGCGTCGCTTGCCGAAAACCCTGGATGCCGACCGCGCCCTGCAACTGCTTGAAGGCGGGGTCGAAGACGATTTTCTGGCCCGGCGCGATCAGGCCATCCTCGAGCTGTTCTATTCGTCAGGCCTGCGCCTGTCCGAGCTGACCGGGCTGAACTGCGCAGACCTGGATCTGGCGGACGGTCTTGTGCAGGTCCTCGGCAAAGGCAGCAAAAGCCGCGTTTTGCCGGTCGGAAGAAAGGCCCGGGAAGCGCTGGAGGAATGGCTCAAACAGCGGGCGCTGGCCAATCCGCAGGACGATGCGGTGTTCGTCAGCCAGCAAGGCCGCCGTCTAGGGCCGCGCTCGATCCAACTGCGGGTCAAGGCCGCCGGCGAACGCGAGTTGGGCCAGAACCTGCACCCGCACATGCTTCGGCATTCATTCGCCAGTCACTTGCTGGAGTCGTCCCAGGACCTGCGCGCCGTGCAGGAACTGCTGGGCCACTCCGACATCGCCACCACTCAGATCTACACCCATCTGGATTTCCAGCATCTGGCCACGGTGTACGACAGCGCCCATCCACGGGCCAAGCGCAAAGGTAACGCCGACAATGAGCATTAAGCTGATCACCTTCGATCTGGACGACACGCTGTGGGAAACCGCACCGGCGATTGTCAGTGCCGAAGCCAAGCTGCGTGAGTGGCTGGCTGCTAACGCGCCAAAACTCGGGCCGGTTCCGGTCGAGCATCTGTGGGAAATACGCTCGCGGCTGATAGACGAGGACCCGACGTTCAAGCACCGGATCAGTGCATTGCGCCGCAAGGTGCTTTTTCATGCGCTGGAGGATGCCGGCTATGGTCATACCGAAGCCCATGAGTTGGCGGACCAGAGCTTTGAAGTGTTCCTTCAGGGGCGACACCAGCTGGACATTTTCCCCGAAGTGGTTCCGACGCTGGAGATCCTGACCAAGTCTTACACGCTAGGCGTCGTGACCAACGGCAATGCCGACGTCCGCCGCCTTGGTCTGGCCGACTATTTCGCCTTCGCGCTGTGCGCCGAAGATCTGGGTATCGGCAAACCCGACCCTGCGCCTTTCGTCGAAGCGCTGAAACGCGGCAATGCCGATGCCAGCCAAGCCGTGCATGTCGGCGATCACCCGGGTGACGACATTGCGGGCGCTCAACAGGCCGGTCTGCGGGCGATCTGGTACAACCCCGGCGGTAAAGTCTGGGAGGCTGAAAAAGCGCCGGATGCCGAGATCAGCAGTCTGACGCAGTTGCCAGAGGTGCTGGCGCGCTGGGCTTGATCACTACTTCCCGCTTGGTGAACGCCGCTCTTTGTAGGAGCGCGCTTGCCCGCGAACTGCGGTGGGTCAGCTACACATTTATATCAGGCACATCGCGGTTCGCGGGCAAGCGCGCTCCTGCAGCATTGCCCGACGCCAGTACCTGACAAGCTAAATCGCAGGCAATAAAAAACCCGCAGCGACAGCGGGTTTTTCATCAAGCGCACAGCCATTCCCTTAGATAGGACGGCTGCCGTACTTGTTATCGGGCTTCTTGGGCGGATCGGCGACCACGTTGGCCTCCACTTCCACGACCTTTCCACCGCGAGCCAGGAACTCTTCCATCGCGCGAGCCAGAGCATCACGCTCTTTGTTCTTGGCTTCCACGCTGGGCAATTCGTCAACCGAGACGGCGGCCTTGGCCTTGCCTTTGGCCGGAGTCGCAGAGACTTCAGCGCTGTCGTCGACCTCCACTACATCTTCATCGGAAGCCGCTGCAAGCCCCTCACCGTCCTCCCCTTCTTCCAGATCGTCTTCCAGACCTTCTTCAATGTCGTCGTCGCTCATGTTCTACCTCATGACTTGCGAAAGCAGATTAGTTATAGCCCAGCTGGGCGTGATTTCTTGGACAGCCGGAAAAAATTCAACTACCGCGTACTCTCAGCGGTCGTGCCCCTCACCCTGAAGCGTGACGAGGACTTTACGGGCACCGCCTGAATCGCGGTGCTCGCCCAGATAAATACCTTGCCATGTGCCCAACGCCAGCCGTCCATTTGTAACCGGCAATGTAAGCTGGCAGCCAAGCAGACTGGCTTTGAAGTGCGCAGGCAGATCATCGGGCCCTTCGTCGTCATGCTCGTAGCCGTCGCGCCCCTGAGGCACCAGACGGTTGAAGAAACGCTCGAAATCGCGACGTACTGCCGGGTCGGCGTTCTCGTTGACGGTCAACGAGGCCGAGGTGTGCTGCAACCAGACATGCAGCAGGCCGATGCGGCATTCGCGTAATTCGCGAAGGCCTGCGACGATCTCGTCAGTCACCAGATGGAAACCACGAGGCCTTGCCCGCAGCGTGATCAAGGTCTGTTGCCACATACCGTTCTCCGCCCTTCGGCGCGCATTCTAACGCGCTGGAAAAAAAAACAAAGTGCGTAATGAGCGACGATTTTCAAGAGCGCTGAACAAGGGCATTTATGCCCTCGCAAGCGTCCAAAACCGTCAGGTTTGGCCGAATATTGCAGCGGATGTTCCTGGCTGGAACGCCTGCCCCCTGTTCGGACATCCCTATCGACAAACGCCAGACAAAAAAATGCCCGGAGACCCGGGCATTTTTTCATGCGTGGATTACAAGTTGTAGCCACGTTCGTTGTGTTGCGCCAGATCCAGGCCGACCGCTTCTTCTTCTTCGGTGACGCGCAGGCCCATGACCATATCGAGCACCTTGAGAATGATGAAGGTCACGATCGCGGTATAGATGACCGTGAAGCCGACGCCTTTGCACTGAATCCAGACTTGCGCCGCGATGTCGGTCACTGTACCGAAGCCGCCCAGCGAAGGCGCTGCAAACACGCCGGTCAGGATCGCGCCGAGGATACCGCCGATACCGTGAACGCCGAAGGCATCCAGGGAGTCGTCGTAGCCCAGTTTGCGTTTCAGGCTGGTGGCGCAGAAGAAGCAGACCACGCCTGCCGCCAGACCGATGATCAGGCCGCCCATTGGGCCTACAGTACCGGCGGCTGGAGTCACCGCCACCAGACCGGCAACCACACCCGAGGCGATGCCCAGAGCGCTTGGCTTACCGTGGGTCAGCCATTCGGCGAACATCCAGCCCAGCGCTGCAGCAGCCGTAGCGATCTGGGTGACCAGCATTGCCATACCCGCGGTGCCGTTGGCCGCAGCTGCGGAACCGGCGTTGAAACCGAACCAGCCCACCCAGAGCATGGCCGCGCCTACCAGGGTGTAACCCAGATTGTGCGGAGCCATCGGGGTGGTCGGGAAACCTTTACGCTTGCCGAGTACCAGGCACGCTACCAGGCCAGCCACACCGGCGTTGATATGAACAACCGTGCCGCCCGCGAAGTCGAGAACGCCCCAGTCCCACAACAGACCACCGACGCCGCTCCAGACCATGTGCGCGATTGGGGCGTAAACCAGGGTGAACCAGATTCCCATGAAGATCAGCATCGCGGAGAACTTCATGCGTTCTGCGAAGGCGCCGACGATCAGGGCCGGGGTGATGATGGCGAAGGTCATCTGGAAGGTCACGAAGACGGCTTCCGGGAACAGTGCTGCAGGACCTGTAATGCTGGCTGGGGTAATGCCTGCCAGGAACGCCTTCGAAAGACCGCCGACGAAGGAGTTGAAGTTGACGACGTTGGCTTCCATCCCTGTGGTGTCGAACGCCATGCTGTAGCCGTAGACGACCCACAGAATGCTGATCAGGCCGGTAATGGCGAAGCACTGCATCATCACGGAAAGAATGTTTTTCGAGCGGACCATGCCGCCGTAGAACAGCGCCAGACCGGGGATGGTCATGAATAGCACCAGCGCCGTCGATGTCAGCATCCAGGCGGTGTCGCCGGAATTCAGTACGGGGGCTGCCACTTCGTCTGCCGCCATGGCCAAGCCAGGGGTTACGAGGGACAACAGGGCTCCTAGCCCTGCGAATTGACGCAGAGTCATATTGTTTTCTCCTGGGGCGTTGGGGTTTGGCGGCTTAGATTGCGTCGGTATCGGTTTCGCCGGTACGGATGCGGATGGCCTGTTCCAGATTGACCACGAAGATCTTTCCGTCACCGATCTTGCCAGTGTTGGCCGCTTTGGTTATCGCTTCGATAACGCGGTCCAGATCCTTGTCGTCGATCGCAACATCGATCTTCACCTTGGGGAGGAAGTCGACTACATACTCCGCACCGCGATACAGCTCGGTGTGGCCTTTCTGACGTCCGAAGCCTTTGACTTCAGTAACCGTGATGCCCTGCACGCCGATTTCGGACAGCGACTCGCGTACGTCGTCCAGCTTGAACGGCTTGATGATGGCAGTGACTAGCTTCATGAAACTTTCTCCCGAATTGGTGGACTTGCCCCAGGAAAACAAACCCGACTCAAGTCTAAGCGCAGTGTCTGGCTTTGTAACGCGTCGTGTCCGTAACAGACCTGACCAACTCCAGAAAACCGCTTCTGACGAAACATTCCCCGCTCCGCCTGCCGCACTGCATTCGTCACAGCGACTGCATCAGTGCATGGGTTACAAGCCACTAAGCAGAAAGCTTGCCATCTCATCGATCGGCATGAATTTCGGCCCTTAGACTGTTAATTCATGCCTTAGCGTAGTCGTCGATTGCCATCACCGCACAACAACGGTGCGCACGTGCCCGAGGCCATGCGCGAAAAGCGTGCAGTGCATCCCCTGCCCCAAGTGGCCAAAAGCTGCGTGCTACACTCGCGTCATCTGATTCTGGAATTCCATCATGCTCGCCCCCAAAGCCTTTCTCGACGCCCTGAGCGGTCACGCTTCCCGCCTGTTCAACGGCGAAACCCCGGTTCCACGCAGCGAATTCGAAACCCAGTTCAAGGCGCTGCTGCAGAGCGGCTTCAGCAAGCTGGACCTGGTCAGCCGGGAAGAATTCGACAGCCAGATGATCGTCCTCGCCCGCACCCGCGCCCGTCTTGAGGCACTTGAAGCGAAGATGGCGGAAATGGAAGCGCTGTTGGCGACGCAACCGAAAGCGTCAGGGGCTGAGCCACAGGATTGAGCGTTGAATCCCGAGGGTGCTCAGGCGCAGTGCGCAATGCGCTGAACCTGGGCCCTGATCGCCTCCCCTCGCTCGATCTCTGCTTGCCGCAGATCGGAGGTGAGTTGCAAGTTCAGCCAAAACCCCGGGGTGGTCTCAAAACAGGCTGCCAGCAGTAGCGCCATGTCGGCACTGTCTATGAAGGCTTTGTTCAGCTACCCACTGACGGGCAGCCTTGAGCAGAGTGCCGAACATAATAATTATCAAATTCGCCAGATTCGACAAACTGAAAACCATGACGGGTGTAAAACCGATTTGAAGCGCTTTCCTTCAGCGCCCCAACGTATAAAGTCAGCGCCGCCGCATCCGCTTCCATGAAGATCTGACGAAGAGCAATCGAACCGATCCCTGATCCCTGTGCGCCTGGCTTGATGTAGAGGTGATCGAGCGACAACCCGTCGACACGCGGCTTGACCACGACAAACCCTACCCGCTCGCCAGAAACCTCGACGTGTCGAGTAAATTCTGGCGCAAAGCCCTCCCGGAAACGCTCCCGAGCACGCAAGGGATCGAAGCGACCAATGCGTTCAAGACTCTCACGCATGGCGTCGATCCGGATGGCAACAAGCGCTTCGAAGTCACCGGCTCGCGCCGCGGCGAAGGTGACTAAAGTGTTGTCCGCAGCTGACAACGGTTTGAGAGATTCCTCGGTGAGAATTTCTCCCGGACGTACAGGCTGCATTCCAGTCCTGGTCATGGTTTACCTCAATCCTTCGATTCATACACACCCCGAAAAACATGCCCTGCCCACGCGCCGGGCCAATGACTATCCTTCAGCTCGCCGCAGGAAGCGGTGCTGCCTACAAGGAAAGACATGTCCCTCGCGATTGTTCTGAGCCGTGCCCAAGTTGGCGTTGAAGCGCCTGCCGTCACCGTCGAAACCCATCTCGCCAACGGGCTGCCGAGCCTGACGCTGGTGGGTCTGCCGGAAGGGGCGGTGAAGGAAAGCAAGGATCGGGTGCGCAGTGCGATCCTCAACTGTCGACTGGAATTTCCCGCGCGGCGGATCACGTTGAATCTGGCCCCTGCCGATCTACCCAAAGACGGCGGACGCTTCGATGTCGCCATCGCACTTGGGTTGTTGGCCGCGAGCGCGCAGGTGCCGACGCTTGCACTGGAGGGCATTGAATGTCTGGGGGAGCTGGCGCTGTCCGGTGCGATTCGGCCCGTGCAGGGCGTGCTCCCGGCGGCACTGGCTGCGCGGGAGGCGGGCCACACGTTGATCGTGCCGGCGGTGAATGCCGAGGAAGCGTGTCTGGCGTCAGGCCTGAAGGTGATTGCAGTCAGTCATCTGCTGGAGCTGGTGTCCCACCTGAATGGGCATACGGTCATCCCGCCATATAAATCCAACGGCCTGATTCTGCAGACGCAGCCTTATCCTGATTTGAGTGAGGTGCAAGGCCAGACCGCCGCCAAGCGGGCTCTGCTGGTAGCCGCCGCCGGGGCACACAATCTCCTTTTCAGCGGCCCTCCCGGCACCGGGAAAACTCTGTTGGCTAGCCGTTTGCCGGGGCTGTTGCCGCCGCTGGATGAACTCGAAGCGTTGGAGGTGGCGGCGATCCAATCGGTCGCCAGTCATGCCCCGCTGACCAGTTGGCCCCAGCGTCCTTTTCGTCAGCCTCATCACTCGGCATCAGGTCCTGCACTGGTCGGGGGTGGCAGTCGCCCGCAACCCGGAGAAATCACCCTCGCGCACCACGGCGTGTTGTTTCTGGACGAGCTTCCGGAATTTGATCGGCGTGTGCTGGAGGTCCTGCGCGAGCCCCTCGAATCGGGCCACATCGTGATTTCCCGCGCGCGGGATCGGGTGCGCTTTCCGGCGCGTTTTCAACTGGTCGCGGCGATGAACCCCTGCCCGTGCGGTTATCACGGCGAGCCGACCGGGCGCTGCCGCTGCTCAACCGACCAGATTCAGCGGTACCGCAACAAGCTGTCCGGCCCGTTGCTCGACCGGATTGACCTGCACCTGACGGTCGCCCGGGAAACCACGTCTTTAGCGGGAACGCCCGACTGCAAAAGTGAAAGCGCCAGCGCAGCGGAGGTGGTGTCCGATGCACGCCAGCGCCAACAACGACGCCAAGGCTGCGCCAACGCCTTTCTTGATCTGCCCGCGCTGCGCCAACACTGCGCACTGTTGCCGGAAGACGAAGCCTGGCTCGAAAACGCCTGCGAACGCTTGAACCTGTCACTGCGCGCCGCCCACCGCCTCCTGAAAGTGGCGCGCACGCTGGCTGATCTGGAGAAGGTCGACGCAATCGCCCGATGCCACATTGCCGAGGCTTTGCAGTATCGGCCTTCGACGAACTAAAGATCTTCGTTATGCGTATCTCAAATGAGATACATAGTGATCTTTTTCAGGAGTAGCCCTCATGACAACCCAGACTTCAATGCTGCATGTGAGAATTGATCAGGCACTTAAAAACCAGGCATCGGAGACCTTGGCCAACTTCGGCCTCACCATTTCCGATGCCGTGCGTATTTTGCTTACGCGGGTGGTCCGGGAAGGCGGTTTACCCGCAGGCCTCGGCGCACACCCGGACGCCTACGATCAATGGTTCAGGGCCAAGGTGCGTGAAGCCATGGAGGACTCGGGCCCGACGCACTCTCACGAGGACGTGATGGCTGCCGCTACCGAATTACTCCAAAGGAAGCGCGGTGCTGACAATTGAATGGAGCAAGTATGCCAAGGCGGGTTTGCTCAAGCGCCTAGGCAGCTCTCCCGCCTCACCGAAACCGATCCACTTCCTTCTGCAAGTCAGCCGCCACGGCGTTCAGCTCTTGAGCCGTGATCGCCAGGTTGGACACGACTTCGCGTTGCTCGCTGTTCGCCAGGGCGATGCTTTGCAGGTTGGCACTGAGCAGGGTGGCGGTGTTGCTCTGCTCCTGGCTCGCCGTGGTGATGGACGTAAATTGCTCACCGGCCGAGCGGCTTTGCTCGTCGATCTGGGCCAGCGCTGCAGCGACTTTGGCGTTGCGCGACAGGCCTTCCTGCATCAGCGCGTTGCCTTGCTGCATGGTGCTGATGGCATTGCTGGTCTCCAGCTGAATGCTGCTGATCATGCCGGAGATTTCGTCGGTGGCCTGGCGCGTACGTGATGCCAGGCTGCGGACTTCATCCGCCACCACCGCAAAACCACGGCCTTGCTCGCCGGCGCGCGCTGCTTCAATCGCGGCGTTGAGGGCCAGGAGGTTGGTCTGCTCGGCGATCGAGGTGATGACGCTGACAATCCCGCCGATCTCTTGCGAGCGCTGGCCCAAGGTATCGATCACCGTCGCGGTGCTGCTCAGCGAGCCTGCAATTTGCTCCAGTGAGGCCGATGCCTCCTCCATTGACGTGCGGCCAATACGCGTCTGCTGGGCATTGCCCTGCGCCATGCGTTCGGTGGTGCCCATGTTGTCGGCGATGGTCAGGGCCGTGGCGCTGAACTCCTCCACTGCACCGGCCATGCTGGTGATTTCGCCGGATTGCTGCTCCATCCCTTCATAAGCGCCGCCCGACAGACCGGACAGCGCGTTGGCACGACCGCTGACTTCCAGCGCCGCCGTGCGGATGTGGGACACCATGGTTTCCAGCGCCTGGCCCATCTTGTTGAAGCTGCCCGCCAACTGGCCAATTTCGTCATGGCTGGAAATGTTCAGACGTGCGCTCAAGTCACCTGCGCCGAGGGCTTCGGCCTGATTGACCAGATCCGACAGCGGCCGCAGCTTGCTGCGCAACAGCCAGATCGCGGCACCGACAGCGATCAGCATCGCCAGCAGGCTGCCAATGGCCAGCTGGGTACCGACGCTCCAGGTCACCGCACTGATTTCATCCTTGGGCATCGTCGCCAGAACCGTCCACGGGCCGCCGGCAAACTTCTCGCCGACGGTGTAAAAATCTTCACCGGCGTCCTGCCAGAAACGCCCGACGCTTGGCGTCTCGGCGAACCCGGCCAGGGTGGTGCTTGCCTTATCCAGATCTTTCACGCCCGCAGGCGGCACCAGCCATTTGTTCTGCTCGTCGAGCAGCGCCAGCGATCCGGTGGAGCCAATGCGAAAGTTCTTCAGGTTGTCGAACTGCGCCTTTTGCGCGTCGGTGTAATCGAATCCGACGAAGAGCACGGCGATGTCCTTGCCGCTGGCGTCACGCACAGGGCTGTATTGAGTCATGTACAGTCGATCAAACAACAGCGCGCGACCGACGTATCCCTGCCCGGCGAGGAGCTTTTCATAGGCCGGATGTTTGTGATCCAGCGAGGTGCCGATGGCGCGCGAGCCGTCCTGTTTGCTCAGGGAAGTGCTGACGCGCACGAAGTCGTCGCCGCTGCGAACGAAGACCGTCGCAACACCGGCAGTCATTTTCTTGAAATCGTCGACTTCCATGAAATCGTTGTTCAGTGCCGTGCCGTTCAGCAGCAGCGTAGGGGTCTGCACGCCCGCGACCGCGACCGCAATCTGCTGATCAGCCTGCAGGCTCAGACCGCCCGAAAAACGCTTCTCGAACAGGCCGCTCAAACGCTGGGTGCTGTCACGCAGGGTGCTGTGGAAGGTGTTCAACTGGTCGGCCAGCAAACGGGCCTCGCTTCCCATGTGCTCTTCACGGATGGCCAGGTTTGCCGAGTCCAGTGAGCGCAGGGCGAACAGCGTGCTGCCGCTAATGACGACGGCCAGAATAACGGCCAGGGCGATGCCGAGTTGCGAAGCAATTCGGGCGCGAGGCTGAGACATGGGGGCTCCTTGCCGAACGACTGGGTCGTCCTGATCTCAGGAACACCATTCGGACGAATTCTATTAAAGGGAATCGATGAACCGATTGAGGTGAATCGGCTGTGCAGCTACACCTTCGGCCGGCAATTGAAATACTTGAGTCCTACACCGGTTTTGGACGGAATCTTTTCCGTCTTTAACGGTCCTCGCAGCGGACCACAGCGCCCGGGCCGCCCCCCTTTCACGAGACCAGCCTCCTCCGCTCACTCCAGGACCGCCACCTCCGGTAATTCCATCGCCTGCACTTCGCCCTGCAAAAAGTCGCTCAGCCGCCGCATACGCTCGCCGCCCGGGCGAGTCTTCGGCCAGACGAGGTAGTAGTTTTCGCCGCTGACCACCGCCGTGCGCCACGGCAGGCTGAGTCGGCCCTGAGCGACATCCTCTGCCACCATCAGCAGATCGCCCATGGAAACGCCGTAACCCCGAGCCGCCGCAATCATGCCCAGCTCCAGCGTGTCGAAGACCTGCCCTCCCTTGAGCGAGACCCGGTCAGACAAATCCATGCGCTCCAGCCATCGGCGCCAGTCGCGGCGATCGGGGGTGGGGTGCAGCAGTTCGGCGCCAGCCAATCGCTCGGCGTCCCACGGTGCATCATCCAGCAGCGTCGGGGCGCCCACGGGAATCAGCAATTCCGGGAACAGGTAGGTCGCCTCCCACTCCGGCGGGAAATGCCCGTGGCTGAGCAACACCGCGCAATCGAACGGCTCCTGGGTGAAGTCGACGCTGTCGATGTCCATCCAGGCGCTGGTCAGCTGGACCTCGTTGCCCACCTGCAGATGGCGAAAACGACTCAGCCGCGCCAGCAACCAGCGCATGGTCAGGGTCGACGGGGCTTTCATGCGCAGGATGCCCTCCTCCGCCATCAACGCGCTGCACGCTCGCTCCAGGGCTGAAAAGCCTTCCCGCACGCCCGGCAGCAATTCGCGCGCGGCTTCAGTGAGCTGCAAATTGCGGCCGTTGCGGCGAAACAGACGGCAGGCAAAATGCTCTTCCAGCGTGCGGATATGCCGACTCACCGCACTCTGGGTGATCGACAGCTCTTCAGCTGCGCGCGTGAACGAGCTGTGTCGCGCAGCGGCTTCAAACGCGCGCAGGGCATACAAAGGCGGAAGAGTGCGAGACATCGGCGGGGATTCCTCAGGCAGTCAAGCGAGTGCGCTCACTCTAATGCAGAAATGGCAGGATGAGTTTTACTCATGCGAGTGATCGGATTTATCCCTTTGTGCATCCCCGTCTGAATCCCCACAATGACCGGCCTGCCAACACCCGCAAACCCGAGCGTAAAAACCATGCACCAGCACGCCTTCAAAGAACTGTGGATCATCCTGCGTCTCGCCGGGCCGCTGATTGCTTCGCAGATGGCGCACATGCTGATGGTGTTCACCGACACCGTGATGATGGGCAAGCTGGGCCCGGAATCCCTTGCCGGTGGCGGACTGGGCGCGGCGAGCTATAACTTCGTGTCATTTTTCTGCGTGGGTGTCATGGCAGCCGTCGGCACATTGGTTGCCATCCGCAAGGGCGCGAATGATCACGCAGGCGTCACCCGTTTGACCCAGGCCGGTTTGTGGCTGGCATGGGGCATGGCGCTGATTGCCGCGCTGATCCTGTGGAACCTCGAGCCGATTCTGCTGCAGTTCGGTCAAGATGAAGCCAACGTGCACATGGCCAGCGAATTTCTGATCACGCTGCCATTGGCGCTGCCCGGCCTGTTGAGCTTCATGGCTCTGCGCGGTTTCACCAGTGCATTGGGGCGTGCGACCCCGGTAATGGTGATCAGTCTGGTGGGGGTGGCGCTGAACTTCGGGCTCAATTACGCCTTTATCCACGGGCTGTTTGGCCTGCCGCACTGGGGCCTGATGGGCATCGGCCTGGTCACGGCCATCGTCACCAACGCCATGGCACTGGCCCTCGCGTTTCACATTCGTTATCACAGCGCCTATGCGGCGTATCCCCTTCACAAAGAACTGATGAAGCTCTCGCGCAGTTGCCTGAAAGAGCTGTGGCGTCTGGGCCTGCCCATCGGCGGCACGTATGCGGTGGAAGTGGGGCTGTTCACCTTTGCGGCGTTCTGCATGGGCGCCATGGGCAGCACCCAGATGGCCGCGCACCAGATCGCCCTGCAGTCGGTGTCGATGGCGTTCATGGTTCCGGTCGGGATTTCCTACGCGGTGACCATGCGCATTGGCTTGCATTACGGGGCCGGAAACCTGCTGCTGGCGCGCACTGCCGGGCGCATGGGGATTGGTTTCGGCGGGCTGCTGATGCTGGCGTTCGGCATTCTGTTCTGGGTCGCGCCCCACGCGGTCATCGGGCTGTTTGTGGACGTCAACGATCCGAAATACCAGGGTGTGGTCGAACTGGCGGTGAAGCTGCTGGCCATCGCCGCCTGGTTCGAGATTCTCGACGGCACACAGACCATCGCAATGGGCGCGATTCGGGGATTCAAGGACGCAAAAACCACGTTCCTGATCGGACTGGCGAGCTATTGGGTGGTGGGCGCGCCATTGGCGTGGGGCCTGGGTTTTCTGGCAAACCAGGGGGCGGTCGGCGTCTGGTGGGGATTGGCGATCGGCCTGCTCTGCTCAGCGGTTGCACTGACTTGGGCGTTCGAGCGCAAGACGGCGAGGCTGCTGCGCAAAGAGGCAACGGGTGTTGTGGTGATGGGGTAAGCGACTCAGACCTGTAGGAGCGCGCTTGCCCGCGATTGCGTTATACCTGCAAACATATAGATGTCGGTGACTCACCGCGTTCGCGGGCAAGCGCGCTCCTACAGAATCTGTCCGAGGCATGTCGAAAAATTGCGCCGCCGCTCACTGGCTCTGCAGCGCCATCCCTTTGCTCTGATCCATCGCCAGATAATCCATCAGCTCCGGCAATGCCAGCGGGTGACTGATGAGAAACCCTTGAGCCTGATCGCAATTAAAGCTGCGCAGCAATGCCAGTTGCTCTGGGGTTTCGACGCCTTCGGCCACCACTTCGAGGCTGAGGTTGTGGGCCAGGTTGATCATGGCGTGGACCAGCTTGCGGTTTTCCTCACGCTGCTCCATTTCACCGACGAAGCTCTTGTCGATCTTCAGCAGCGTGATCGGCAGGCTGTTGAGGTGCACGAAGGATGAAAAGCCGGTGCCGAAATCGTCCAGCGAGAAGCGCACACCCAGGCGACCCAGCGCGTCCATGGTCTGCTTGACCAGGTCACTGCGGCGCATGACGGCTGTTTCGGTCAGTTCAAATTCCAGCCATTGCGCGTCAATGCCGCGATCGGCGATCAAGCGGCTGAGCGTCGCAAGCAGCTGGTTGTCCTGAAACTGGCGGAACGACAGGTTGATCGCCATGTGCAGCGGTGGCACGCCTTGTTCACGCAGGGTCTGCATGTCTCGCAGGGCACGGGCGATAACCCAGTAGCCCAGCGGAACGATCAGCCCGCTCTGCTCGGCCAGCGGCACGAACTCGCTCGGCGGCAACAGTCCACGTTCGGCGTGACGCCAGCGCACCAAGGCTTCCAGCCCCAGAATGTGTCCGGTATTCAGGCACAGGCGCGGCTGGTAGTGCAGCTCCAGCTCGTCTCGCCGCAAGGCGCGGCGAAGTTCGCTTTCCAGATCGGCGAGGCTGCGGGCATTGCGGTTGATGCGTTCGTTGAAGACGTGAAAGGTGCAACCTTGAGTGCCCTTGGCCTGCTGCATGGCGATGTGCGCGTGCCACATCAAGGGATCGGCGCCGCCGTTGATGCGCGCATAGGCGATGCCCAGACTGCACCCGATCAACAGGCTTTCGCCATCGACCCAATACGGTTCGGACAAGGCTTCGGTGATGCGCTCGGCAATGGACTCCGCGCGCTCAGGGGCGCGTCGAGTGTCGATCAGAAGAGCGAACTCATCGCTGCCCAATCGCGCCAGTTGATCGCACGCCTCCAGCTGGCCTTTCAACCGCGCCACCACTTGCAGGATCAGCCGATCCCCCGCCTGATGACCCAACGCGTCGTTGGCACGCCGGAAGTTGTCCAGGTCCAGATGCCCCAGCGCCAGGCCACGACCGTCGAACTCGGCCAGCCGGGCGGCCAACAGCGTCTGAAAGCCCTGTCGGTTGGCGATGCCGGTAAGAGGGTCTTGCTCGGCGAGGCGGTTGAGCGTGGTTTCCAGCACGCCCCGTTCGCGCACATGACGCAGGCAGCGGCGCAGGGCCTGAGGAGTAAGGGCGTCGCGCACCAGCCAGTCGCTGACGCCGACGGGCTCTTCGTCCGGCTCCGTGTCGAAAAGCAATACGGTAGGCCAGTTGCATTGGCCAGCGGTGGGCTGAAGGGCTTCAGTGGTGAAAAGGATTCCGGGGGCTGCGAGGTCAGTTTGATCGCCAGCAGCGTCCCAGCTCGGCGCGCAGTCAAGGACAGCGGCGTCTCCAAGCGGCGCCAGGCACTCGCGCAACGATGCCGGCCATTCGGGCGAATCTGCCAGAAGCAGCAAACGCAAGGGTTCGACAGGCGTAGACAAGCTAACTCCCCACACAAACGTAAAGACCTTGACGTACCCTCGAATGAGGTTCGTCAAACGCGAGAATCATCCGCAATGCGCAAATGTAACAAAACGGCGGAATATAGATAGCACGGCGCATCACAGGGTCGGACGGTGGCTGCACAATCCGCTGACCCTGTTAAAATGCCCGCCCTTTTCCAGGCGACCCCATTTTTCCCCATGTCCCGACTCAATCCCCGGCAACAGGAAGCCGTGAACTACGTCGGCGGCCCTCTTTTGGTGCTCGCCGGCGCTGGCTCCGGCAAGACCAGCGTGATCACACGCAAGATTGCCCACCTCATCCAGAACTGCGGCATTCGTGCCCAGTACATTGTCGCCATGACCTTTACCAACAAGGCCGCGCGCGAGATGAAAGAGCGCGTCGGGACCCTTCTGCGCAGCGGCGAAGGGCGCGGCCTGACCGTTTCGACGTTTCACAACCTGGGCCTGAACATCATCCGCAAGGAACACACCCGGTTGGGCTACAAGCCCGGGTTCTCGATCTTCGACGAGACCGACGTCAAAGCGCTGATGACCGACATCATGCAGAAGGAATACTCGGGCGACGACGGCGTCGACGAGATCAAGAACATGATCGGCGCCTGGAAAAACGAATTGATCCTGCCGCCCGAGGCTCTCGCCAATTCGCGCAATCCCAAGGAGCAGACCGCCGCCATCGTCTACAGCCACTACCAGCGCACGCTGAAGGCGTACAACGCGGTGGATTTCGACGACTTGATTCTGCTGCCGGTGAAGCTGTTCGAAGAGCACGCCGACATTCTGGAAAAGTGGCAGCACAAGGTGCGCTACCTGCTCGTCGACGAATACCAGGACACCAACGCCAGCCAGTACCTGCTGGTGAAAATGCTCATCGGCACGCGCTGCCAGTTCACTGTCGTGGGCGACGACGACCAGTCGATCTACGCCTGGCGCGGTGCGCGGCCGGAAAACCTGATGCTGCTCAAGGACGATTACCCGTCTTTGAAAGTGGTGATGCTGGAGCAGAACTACCGCTCCACCAGCCGCATTTTGCGCTGCGCCAACGTGCTCATCGCCAACAACCCCCATGCGTTCGAGAAACAACTCTGGAGCGAGATGGGTCACGGCGACGAAATCCGCGTGATTCGCTGCAAGAACGAAGACGCCGAAGCCGAGCGCGTGGCCATCGAAATCCTCAGCCTGCACCTGCGCACCGACCGGCCGTACAGCGATTTCGCGATCCTCTATCGCGGTAACTATCAGGCCAAGCTGATCGAGCTGAAGCTGCAGCACCATCAGATTCCGTATCGGCTATCCGGGGGCAACAGCTTCTTCGGACGCCAGGAAGTGAAAGACCTGATGGCCTACTTCCGCCTGCTGGTGAACCCGGATGATGACAACGCCTTCCTGCGCGTGATTAACGTGCCGCGCCGGGAAATCGGCTCGACCACCCTTGAAAAGCTGGGCAACTACTCGACCGAGCGCAAGGTGTCGATGTACGCCGCGACCGACGAGATCGGCCTGGGCGAGCATCTGGACGCCCGCTTCACCGACCGCCTCAGACGCTTCAAGCACTGGATGGACGGCGTGCGCCAGCAATGCGCGACGCAAGACCCGATCGCCGCTTTGCGCAGCATGGTCATGGACATCGATTACGAAAACTGGATTCGTCAGAACAGCTCCAGCGACAAGGCCGCCGACTACCGCATGGGCAACGTGTGGTTCCTGATCGAGGCGCTGAAGAACACGCTGGAGAAAGACGAAGAAGGCGGCATGACCATCGAGGAGGCCATCGGCAAGCTGGTCCTGCGCGACATGCTTGAACGTCAGCAGGAAGAGGAAGACGGCGCCGAAGGCGTGCAGATGATGACCTTGCACGCCTCCAAGGGCCTGGAGTTTCCGTACGTGTTCATCATGGGCATGGAAGAGGAAATCCTCCCGCACCGCTCCAGCATCGAGGCCGACACCATCGAGGAAGAGCGCCGCCTGGCCTACGTGGGCATCACCCGCGCCCGGCAGACACTGGCGTTCACCTTCGCCGCCAAGCGCAAGCAATACGGCGAAATCATCGATTGCCTGCCGAGCCGGTTCCTCGACGAACTGCCGCCGGATGATCTGGCCTGGGAAGGCAACGATGACACGCCCGTCGAAGTCAAAGCCGTACGCGGCAATACAGCCTTGGCGGACATACGCGCCATGCTGAAAAGATAACGTTCATTTCGCGCACATCGCGCTCTGAGGACCACCCACGTGGAAGCACTGCACAAGAAAATTCGCGACGAAGGCATCGTGCTTTCCGACCAGGTATTGAAGGTCGACGCGTTTCTCAACCATCAGATCGACCCGGTCCTGATGCAGCAGATCGGCGACGAATTCGCCGCGCTGTTCGCCGACTCGGGCATCACCAAAATCGTCACCATCGAGGCGTCGGGCATCGCCCCTGCGGTCATGACCGGTTTGAAGATGGGCATCCCGGTGATCTTCGCGCGCAAGCATCAGTCACTGACGCTCACTGAAAACATGTTTTCGGCGTCGGTGTATTCGTTCACCAAACAGACCGAAAGCACCATCGCCATTTCCACCCGTCACCTGAACAGCAGCGATCGGGTGCTGATCATCGACGACTTCCTGGCCAACGGTAAGGCGTCCCAGGCGTTGATCTCGATCATCAAGCAGGCAGGCGCAACCGTCGCCGGCCTGGGTATCGTGATCGAGAAGTCGTTCCAGGGCGGCCGCGCCGAGCTGGACGGTCAGGGCTATCGTGTAGAGTCACTGGCGCGTGTGCAGTCGTTGAAAGATGGCGTTGTAACGTTCGTTTGATCCCCCAAGGCCTGAATTTGACACCCCGCACTTCCTGTAAGAGCGCGCTTGCCCGCGAAGACGCCGTAACCGTCAACCTCCGCATCACAGACACAGCGCAACGTCCCTGCATCGGCAACAAAGGAGAGCACACATGATCATTGGCGAAACACTGAGCGTAGAGGCGTTCTTCGATCCGCAGACCTCGACCATCAGTTACCTGGTCATTGACCGCTCTACGCTTCAGGCTGCGCTGATCGACAGCGTGCTGGATTACGACCCGAAATCCGGGCGCACCAGCACGCTGTCCGCGGACAAGCTGATCGACAGGGTTCGCGAGCTGGGCGTGTCGGTGCAGTGGATTCTGGAAACCCACGTCCACGCCGACCATGTTTCGGCGGCGGCTTATCTGAAAGAACAGCTCGGCGGCACCGTCGCGATTGGCAGCCACATTACCCGCGTGCAAAAAGTCTTCGGCACGCTATTCAACGCCAAAGGCGACTTTGCCCGCGACGGTAGCCAGTTTGATCGACTGCTGGAAGATGACGCGCACTTTCAGATCGGCACACTGCAGGCCAGAGCCATGCACACCCCTGGCCATACACCGGCGTGCATGACTTATGTGATTGAAGCGGGGAACGAAGCCGTCGCGTTTGTCGGCGATACGCTGTTCATGCCCGACTACGGCACCGCTCGTTGCGACTTCCCCGGTGCCGATGCGCGCACGCTGTATCGCTCGGTCGGCCGGATTCTCAGCCTGCCGCCGCAGACGCGCCTGTTCATGTGCCACGACTACCTGCCCAATGGCCGTGAGCTAATGTTCATGACCACCGTCGCCGAGCAACGCGCCAGCAACATCCACGTGCGCGAAGGCATCGACGAGGACGCCTTCGTCGAGATGCGTGAGAAACGCGATGCCACCCTCGACATGCCCGTGCTGATCCTGCCTTCGGTGCAGATCAACATGCGCGGCGGCCATCTGCCGGAAGCGGAAGACAACGGCGTGCGCTACCTGAAGGTTCCGATCAATGCGCTGTAAATCCTGCCGAGCGCGCCGATCAGGCGCGCTTATCTAATGCACAGCCCCCACTGAACATGCTCACTTGACATGAATGAACACGAACTGATCGGAGCCGGCCTCGGTACGATCATTGGCGCGGTGTTGGGATTGACGGGCGCGGGTGGCGGCATTCTTGCGGTGCCGCTGCTGGTTTTCGGGCTTGGCCTGACGATGATCGAAGCAGCGCCGGTGGGCCTTCTGGCGGTTGGACTGGCTTCGGCCGTCGGTGCAGCGCTTGGGCTGCGTCAGGGCATCGTCCGTTACCGCGCGGCGATTTTCATCGCGATCATTGGCATCGCGCTTTCGCCGGTAGGCCTGTGGCTGGCGCATCAATTGCCCAATGCACCGCTGGCGTTGGGGTTTGCGCTGATTCTGTTTTATGTGTGCGGGCGGATCTACCGCAAAGCCGCTCACGAGCTGCGCCACGGCAAGCCACCGGATCGAGGGGCATTCAGGCCCTGTGTGGTCAATCCGCTGGTGGGTCGGCTGCGCTGGACCCTGCCTTGCGCACGTTCACTGGCGGCGACCGGCGCATTGGCCGGGCTGTTGTCAGGATTGCTTGGTGTGGGTGGCGGCTTTGTCATCGTGCCGGCATTGACTCGATACACCGACCTTGAGATGAAGAGCATCGTCGCCACGTCGCTGGCGGTGATCGCCCTGGTCTCGACCGGCAGCGTGATCACGGCAAGCGTCAGCGGCGCGATGCACTGGACGGTGGGCCTGCCGTTCGCCGCCGGGGCCGTCGCCGGACTGGTAGTCGGCCGGCAGGTCAGCCGATATCTGGCCGGGCCGAGGTTGCAGCAGTTGTTTGCGGTCAGTGGCTTTTTTGCCGCAGTGTTGCTGGTGATCAAAACCCTCGGTTGAGCGGGTGCAGTTCGCGAGCAAGCTCACTCCTACAGTTTCGCCGCGCGCCCGACATCTGCGTCGGACGCAAATCTACTGTAGGAGTAATCGGAGGTTACGACGGTCGCGAACGCGGTGGGTCTGTGACATCGATGCTGGCTGACAAACCGCATTCGCGGGCAAGCTCACTCCTACAGTTTTGCACCACGTCCAACATCTGCGTCGGACGCAAATCTACTGTAGGAGCAATCGGAGGTTACGACGGTCGCGAAAGCGGTGGGTCTGTCACATCAGGGTTGCCTGACTCAATGCATTCGCGGGCAAGCGCGCTCCTACCGTCTTGCCCCGCGCCCAATATCTGTGCCTGACGCAAATCCCTGTAGGAGCAATCGGAGGTTACGACGGTCGCGAAGGCGGTGGGTCTGTCACATCAGGGTTGCCTGACACAATTGCATTCGCGAGCAAGGTGGAGCGCCACCCCGGTCGCTCTCACGATGTCGTGCCCGCGTCCGTAATCAAGCCGTGGCCTGCAACCCCGCCAGCACCAGCCGCTGATATAGCTCGTCGCGCAACCCCTGGGGATGAGCGAGGCCCATGCGCTGCAGATGCTCCGGGTACGCGCTCACGTCAGGCGCTTCCAGCGTGGCCTTGCCCAGCTCGATGATTTCCGTGAGCTTGAACTTGCTCTTCAACCAGTTCAACGCACGGAGCAGATCGCGCTCCTCGGGCGTGAAATCGCTGCCCAGCGGATACTCGATGAACAGCGACGGGAACTGGTCGCGGATATCCTTCAGCCGCTCGGGCGTGTTCTGGCTGAACAGCGGATCAAGGCGGAAATCCTTCGGCAGCTTGCCGGCCTTTTGCGCCTGATCGATCAGGCCCGGCTGGAAGCGTGAATCGCTGATATTGAGCAGCGCCTCGATCACCGCAGCATCGGTCTTCCCGCGCAGATCAGCGATGCCGTATTCAGTGACGACGATATCGCGCAGATGCCTCGGGATTGTCGTGTGCGCATAGTCCCAGACGATGTTGGAACTGACCTCCCCAGCCGACTCACGCCAACTGCGCAGGATCAGCACTGAACGCGCGCCTTCCAGCGCGTGGCCCTGAGCGACGAAGTTGTACTGCCCCCCGACACCGCTGACCACCCGGCCATCGGCCAACTGATCTGAAACCGCTGCGCCCAGCAAGGTCACGGTGAAACAACTGTTGATGAAACGCGCATCCCGTCGTTGCAGACGCTTGAGGGTCTCGTTGCCGAAAAGCTCGTTGATGTAGCTGATCGCCGTCATGTTGATCTGCGCGATCTGCGCCGGCGTGAATTCCCGCAGTCGCTCGTAGAAACTGCGAGGGCCGAGAAAAAAACCGCCGTGAATCAGCACGCCGTCGCCATAAACCGACTCATCAAGCACCCCGGCATTGGCCATGTGCTGCAGCTCAATGTCGGCGTACACCTTGCGGCGGATGATCCCCGCGTCCAGCAGCACCAGCAGGCCGTTGACCAGCATCTCGCTGCAGCCATAAAGCCCGGTGGCGAAGGGCATCACCCCGCCCTGCGCCTCGATCAACGGCTTCCAGGTAGAAATGCCGTCCAGCTCGGCCAGGCACGCGCGGTAGGTTTCGTTATCGGCCTGGCGCGCAAGCAAGGCGGCGGTCAGGGCGTCGCCCATCGAACCGATGCCGATCTGCAACGTGCCGCCGTCGCGGACCAACGTGCTCGCGTACAAGCCAATGAAATGATCCTGAACACCGACCGGCATGTTCGGCGTCGAGAACAGCGTGCTGCGCTCTTCGTGCTCGATCAGCAGGTCGAAGGTGTCAACGCCGACCTCGGCATCACCCTGCATGTACGGCAAATCCGAGTGGACGTGGCCCAGCATCAGAATGCGCTCGCCCGCCGCACGGCGTTTTTCCACCATCGGCAGCAGGTCGAGGGTGATGTCGGGGTTGCAGCTCAGGCTGAGGTGATCGGGCCGTTGCGGGTCACGGGCGATCAGTTGCGCGATCAGATTCAGGCCGTTGGCATTGATGTCCCGCGCAGCGTGGCTGTAATTGCTGCTGACGTAATCCTGCTGCGCTTCAACACTGCCCAGCAGGCTACCGGGCTGCATGAAGAACTGCTGGACGTGAATGTTGGGAGGGAGGTCGTCCCGGCGCAGATCGGTGAGGAAATCCAGTTCAGGGTAATCGTCGAAGACGCGCTCCAGAAAAGGCTCCAAAAACCGTCCCTGCAAACCGTCGCCGCCATCCGGTCGCCCGAGGCACAAGGCGGTGTAGATCGTGAGTTGCCGATCCGGCAGCGATTTGATTCGGGCATACAACGCGTTGGCAAAGCGATTGGGTTTGCCCAACCCCAGCGGCATACCCATATGGACATGCGCCGGCAACTCGGCCAGCACGTGATCGACAGCTTGCTCGATCGAGCAGGAATGCGGCATCCGGCCTCTCCTGATTTTGTTATTTGATGGGGGTTGGACCGGGCCTTCAGGGCATTTGCTGCAATGCGCCGCTTGCGCCCTCATAAAACGACTGCAACTCGGCGACTCAATCCCGCTTCGTCTCGATTTCTACCAGCTTGTCCTCGACAAATCGCAGGTGTTGTTTTGCACCGTTGCGAGGGCCGTACAACCACAAACTGACCTTGGCAGTGCCGAGCTTCGGAACCCCGTTGCTCCTGAGCGCAGGCATTTGATCAACGCTACTGTCAGGCGCCCCGCACTTTTGACGGACCACATCGGTGGTGTCCCCCAGACTGATAAGCGCCGTGCCGCAGCGCATCGTCGCGTCAGCAGTATCGGCGAAGAGCAAGACGGCCAGCCCGAGGAAGATCAGCTTTCGGCTAATCATGTCGTTGATCAGAAATTCGCTGGCGTGGCAGCGCTGATGAGACGCGCAGGGACGTCGTACGGGTTGCGAAAGCGATGCGGTCGAGAGCTCTCGAAGTAGTAACTGTCACCCTCTTCAAGCACGTAGGTGTCGAGACCGACCACCAGCTCAAGACGGCCCTCGACCACAATCCCGGTCTCCTCGCCCTCGTGCACGAGCATCTCGACGCCGGTGTCGGCACCCGGTGGATAGACTTCGGAAAGGAACGCAATGGCACGGCTCGGATGGGATTTGCCGACCAGTTTCATGGTCACGGCACCGTCCGAGATATCGATCAGTTCGCTGGCTTTATAGACCACTTGGGTCGGGTTTTCGGGTTCGAGCTCTTCGGAAAAGAACTCCACCATGGACATCGGTATGCCGCCCAGCACCTTGCGCAACGAGCTGATCGAGGGGCTGACGCTGTTCTTCTCGATCATGGATATGGTGCTGTTGGTCACGCCCGCTCGTTTGGCGAGTTCACGCTGGGACAGACCTTTGAGTTTACGAATGGATTGCAGTCGTTCACCGACGTCCAATGCGGGAGTCCTCCTGATGATCAAGTTGGGTCAAGTGGCCGCCATCATGGCAACAGCGTTCAGTATTTACAACACTTGAGCCCATGGCCGGAACAGCAAAGGGACTGGCGGCCGTGACTGGCCGCGAAGGGGTGGTTTAGAGGGGATTGCCGAGCGGCGATCAGGCCCCGGTATAGAGCCTCGGCACTCGCTTGAGATTGCAGAGGATTTGGTAGGGGATCATGCCCGCGCTCGACGCAACCTCACTGATGAGGATGTTCTTGCCCCACAGTTCGACGCGGCTGCCCAGCCCTGCGCCCGGCACGTCGGTGAGGTCGACGCAGAGCATGTCCATCGACACACGGCCGAGCAACTGGCTGCGCTGACCGTCGACCATCAAGGGTGTGCCGGTCGGCGCTTGTCGTGGATAGCCGTCGGCATAGCCCATCGCGACCACACCGATGCGCATGTTGCGCTCAGCGACGAATGTACCGCCGTAGCCCACTGGCTCACCGACGGGCAGATCGCGCACGCAGATGACGCGGGACTCGAGGGTCATCACCGGCTGCAAACGATCGGCGACAGATTGCGGCTGATCGAACGGCGTCGCGCCGTAGAGCATGATGCCAGGACGCACCCAGTCACTCGGCACGCTGGGCCAGCCCATGACGCCAGGAGAATTGCGCAGGCTGACTTCCGCGGTCAGGCCGGAACGCGCCGATTGAAAAATCGCCACTTGCTCGTCGGTGCGCACGCTGTCGAGTTCGTCGGCGCGGGCGAAGTGGGTCATCAAGACAATCTTCGCGGCCTTGCCACTGTTCAGCAGCCGTTGATGCGCCGCCTGAAAATCCGCAGGGTGAATGCCCACTCGGTGCATGCCCGAGTCCATCTTCAGCCACACGTTCAGCGGCTTGCCGAGGGCGGTTTGCTCGATGGCATCGAGTTGCCAAAGGGAATGCACCACGCACCAGAAATCATGCTCGACCATCAGCGCCAGTTCGTCAGCCTCAAAAAAGCCCTCCAGCAGCAGAATCGGGGCGTTGATTCCGGCCTGACGCAGCTCCAGCGCTTCTTCAATGCACGCCACCGCGAAGCCATCGGCTTCGGCTTCCAGCGCCTGCGCAACCCGCACCGCGCCATGGCCGTAGGCATCTGCCTTGATGACGGCAAGCGCCTTGGCGCCCGCAGTATCGCGCGCCAGTTGGTAGTTGTGGCGCAGGGCTTGAAGATCGATAAGGGCGCGGGCTGGACGCATGGTGGGGCTTCTTGGTCAGGGTTTCGGAATCTGTAGGAGCGCACTTTCCCGCGATTGCGGTGTGTCAGGCGAGGTCGATGCAGCTAACCCTTTTTTCGCGGGCAAGCGCGCTCCTACAGGAAGATGTTGCGTAAGGTTCAGCGGCACACGGGCGTGCAACGTGCAAATGAGCTACGGCAGCGCCGCAACCACTGACAGCTCCACCAGAATCTCCGGCTCGCACAGCTTGGCTTCAACCGTCGCACGGGCGGGGGCAAGGCCTCTCGGCAACCATTTGTCCCATACGCTGTTCATTCCGGCAAAGTGCGCATCAATATCTTTCAAGTAAATCGTCACCGACAGGATGCGGGTCTTGTCGGTACCGGCCAGGTCCAGCAGTCGCTCAATGTTGTGAAGCGTCTCGCGGGTCTGTTGCTCGATCCCCGCCGCCATGTCGTCGGCCACTTGCCCGGCAAGGTAAACGGTGCCGTTATGGACAACCAACTGGCTCATGCGCTCATTGGTGAGCTGGCGCTGAATGGACATGTCTTGCGATCTCCTTGGAACTGCCGTAACGAGAAATATCGAGGCCTTCAGCACTGATCTGTGGCGCTTTGCGAGCGATCAGGTCAGCCAGCAATCTGCCTGAACCGCAGGCCATCGTCCAACCCAACGTGCCGTGGCCGGTGTTGAGGAACAGATTGCGGTACGGCGTTGCGCCTACGATGGGCGTCCCGTCCGGCGTCGTCGGGCGCAGACCGGTCCAGAAGCTGGCCTGCTGCAGGTCGCCGCCGTGAGGATAGAGGTCGTTGACGATCATCTCCAGCGTCTCGCGGCGACGAGGATTGAGCGACAGGTCGAAGCCTGCGATCTCGGCCATGCCACCCACGCGGATGCGGTTGTCGAAGCGGGTAATCGCGACTTTGTAGGTCTCGTCGAGAATGGTCGAGGTCGGCGCCATTGCCGGGTTGGTGATCGGCACCGTCAGCGAGTAGCCCTTGAGCGGATAAACCGGCGCCTTGATGCCAAGCGGCTTGAGCAGTTGTGGCGAGTAGCTGCCGAGCGCGAGTACGTAGCGGTCAGCCGTTTCGAGCTTGCCGTTGATGCGCACGCCATTGATGACGTCGCCCGCGAAATCAATGGACTCGATCGACTGGCCGAAGCGGAATTCAACGCCCAGCTTCACGCACATCTCGGCCAGGCGCGTGGTGAACAGCTGGCAGTCGCCGGTCTGATCGTTCGGAAGGCGCAGCGCGCCACTGAGAATGTTGCTGACACTGGCCAGGGCTGGCTCGACCCGGGCAATGCCTTCACGGTCGAGCACTTCATACGGCACGCCGGCCTGTTCGAGGACCGCGATGTCCTTGGCGGCGTTATCCAGCTGTTCCTGAGTGCGGAACAACTGGGTGGTGCCCAGACTGCGGCCTTCGTACGCGATGCCGGTCTCGGCACGCAGCTCATCGAGGCAATCGCGGCTGTATTCGGAGAGGCGAACCATGCGCTCTTTGTTCACCGCATAGCGATTCTGGGTGCAGTTGCGCAGCATCTGCGCCATCCACAGGTATTGATCGATATCGGCTGTCGCCTTGATGGCCAGCGGCGCGTGGCGCTGCAGCAACCACTTGAGGGCCTTGAGCGGCACACCCGGCGCGGCCCATGGGGAGGCGTAGCCCGGCGACACCTGCCCGGCGTTAGCGAAACTGGTTTCCATGGCCGCGGCCGGTTGACGGTCCACGACAGTCACCTCGAAGCCCGCACGCGCCAGGTAATACGCAGTGGTGGTACCGATTACGCCACTTCCAAGGACCAGAACGCGCATGTTGATTCCCTCATCGCGGATATCCGCTGACGTTTTCAAGTTTTAAGCAAGGATGTGCGGAGTATAAAAAGGCCCGAGCAGTGCTTTTAACTATATAAACGCCTATATTCGGCGTTTCTTCCCGGCAACCGACG
Source organism: Pseudomonas petrae (assembly GCF_021728295.1). Classification (GTDB taxonomy): domain Bacteria; phylum Pseudomonadota; class Gammaproteobacteria; order Pseudomonadales; family Pseudomonadaceae; genus Aquipseudomonas; species Aquipseudomonas petrae. Next base: position 276,934 of record NZ_JAKJXE010000006.1, on the reverse strand, counting down.
CTTTGGCAGAGGGCTTTTCGATGCGCACCCAGCACCAGTCCAAACGCGAGCTGGACAAGATCGACCGCAACATCCTGCGCATCCTGCAAAACGACGGCCGGATCTCCTTCACCGAACTGGGCGAACGGGTCGGGCTGTCTACCACGCCGTGTACAGAACGGGTCCGTCGGCTGGAGCGTGAAGGCATCATCATGGGCTACAACGCCCGCCTCAATCCGCAGAACCTCAAGGCAAGCTTGTTGGTGTTCGTCGAGATCAGCCTGGACTACAAATCCGGTGACACCTTTGAAGAATTCCGCCGCGCGGTACTCAAACTGCCCCACGTGCTGGAATGCCATCTGGTGTCAGGGGATTTCGACTATCTGGTGAAGGCGCGGATTTCAGAGATGGCGTCTTACCGCAAGCTGCTGGGCGACATTCTGCTCAAGCTGCCCCATGTGCGGGAGTCCAAGAGCTACATCGTGATGGAAGAGGTGAAGGAGAGTTTGTGCCTGCCCATTCCGGAGTAAGCATGCGTAACGGGCTCACTGCAACTGGCTTCGGCTAAACCAATACCTGCCGCGTCGACGCGATGAACTCATGCACCTGCTTCTCGGCGCGAGGGTGAATCAAGACGTCAGGGCGGCGGCCATTGGGGCATGGCAGGGTTTTCGTGGTGCCAAATAGACGGCAGATCAGCGGTCGCTCGTCGTAGACGGTGCAGCCACTGGGCCCCAGGTGTACGCAGTTCAGCTCGTTGAGCGCCGCTTCCTGCTCGGCAGGCGTCTTGCGCGGCAAACGCGACATCTCTTCGGACGACGTGGTAACCGGCCCACAGCAATCGTGGCAACCCGGGACGCATTCCAACGACGGAATCTGCCGCCGCAGATCGCGGATTTTCTCGCTGTTGCAGCTCATAGCGGCAGTTTCCCCTGTGAAAGGTGCTGATTGTGCCCCAGCGCCACTGCGACTGACACCTAGGTGATCATCCGCTGGCATTTTCTTGCCCGTACAACCCGACCCCGCTACCCTCCGTAAAATTTTCCAAACAGTGCTCTCGGGATATTCAACATGAATGCTCGGTCTCCCCAGCCCGGATTGTCTGATCACGCGGCCTCTTACTACGCCGCCACCTCCCATCCCCAGCCTGACTCCCCTGCCCTGCAAGGCGAGATCAAAACCGACGTCTGCATCATCGGTGGCGGATTTTCCGGGCTGAACACGGCGATCGAACTGGCTGAACGCGGCCTGAAGGTGGTGCTGCTGGAGGCGCACAAAATCGGCTGGGGCGCGAGCGGGCGCAATGGCGGGCAACTGATCCGCGGGGTCGGTCACGATGTGGACCAGTTCAGCAATGTCATCGGCGAGGATGGCGTTCGTCAGCTCAAGCTGATGGGCCTCGAAGCGGTGGAAATCGTCCGCGAGCGCGTCAGCAAATACCAGATCGACTGCGACCTGACGTGGGGTTACTGCGATCTGGCGAACAAGCCCAAGGAATTCGAGGGTTTCGCCAAGGACGCAGAAGAGCTGCGCAGCTTGGGTTACCGACACCCGCTTGAATTGGTTGAAGCGGGCAACGTCAGCAGCGTCATCGGCTCGCCCAACTATGCCGGCGCCATGCTGGACATGGGCTCGGGCCATCTGCATCCGCTGAACCTGGCGCTGGCAGAAGCCGCCATCGCCCGGTCGCTGGGCGTGCAGGTGTTCGAACACTCGGCAGCGACGCGGCTGGAATACGGGGCAGAGGTCAACATTCATACAGCCCACGGGCGGGTGCGCGCCAGTACGCTGGTGCTGGGCTGCAATGCGTATCTCAATGAGCTCGATGGGGAGTTGAGCGGCAAGGTCCTGCCCGCCGGCAGTTACGTCATCGCCACCGAGCCGCTGAGTGAAGCACTCGCCAGCCAGCTGATTCCACGCAATACCGCGATGTGCGATCAGCGCGTGGCGGTGGATTATTTTCGCCTGTCGGCTGATCGGCGCCTGCTGTTCGGCGGCGCCTGTCACTATTCAGGCCGGGACCCGAGCGACATTGCCGCGTACATGCAGCCAAAGATGCTCAAGGTGTTCCCTCAGCTCAAAGACGTGAAGATCGATTTTCAGTGGGGCGGGATGATCGGCATCGGCGCCAACCGCTTGCCGCAGATCGGGAGGCTCCATAAGCATCCAAACGTTTTCTACGCCCAGGCGTACGCGGGGCACGGGCTGAACGCGACGCATCTGGCCGGCAAGTTGCTGGCTGAGGCCATCAGCGGCCAACACAGTGGCGGGTTCGAGCTCTTTGCCAAAGTCCCTCACATCACCTTCCCAGGCGGCAAACATCTGCGTTCGCCGCTGCTGGCGCTCGGGATGTTGTGGCACCGCTTCAAAGAGCTGGTGTAACCGGCCTCGCCCTGTGAGGGCAACTGTCACAGTCCTCATTCGCGCCAGAAAGGCTTGAGGCCTTCATGGCGCGCCTGCTCGCTGCTCAAGCCAATATCCCGCAACTGCTCGTCAGTCAGTTTCAACAATGCGCGCCGAGTGGCTCGGCGATGCTGAAACAGCCCCCACATCCCCAGCCCTTCCGGTGCGTTGATGCGCGAGCCCGCGTCATGCTCACGGACCAGCTCACCTGCATACAGCGTTAACCGAACATCACTTATTCCGCTCATTTCCAGACACCTCATGGTAGGTTTCGAGTGAATTCATGATGTGTCTGTATGGAAAACCATTACAGATCCAAAGAATTATTATTCTTTGCATACAGATCGGTTTCATCCCGCGCTGAATGCTGTATTTTCCCAACATCTGTATCGGTTTGCCGATCGCATTACCTTGTGGGAGTACGCCATGACCCTCTACGTCAACCTTGCCGAATTACTCGGCACACGCATCGAAAACGGCTTTTATCGCCCCGGCGACCGGCTGCCCTCGGTGCGTGCGTTGAGTCTTGAGCATGGCGTCAGCCTGAGCACGGTGCAGCAGGCGTATCGATTGCTGGAAGACAACGGCCTCGCACTACCACGCCCCAAGTCCGGGTATTTCGTACCGGCTGGCCGCAAGACGCCCGCCCTGCCTGCGATAGGCCGCCCCGCGCAGCGCCCTGTGGAAATCTCTCAGTGGGATCAGGTGCTGGAACTGGCGCGAGCGGCTCCCAGCCCTGACGTGATTCAGCTGGGTCGCGGCATGCCCGACGTCACCAGCCCGACCTTGCGCCCACTGACCCAGGCGCTGGGCCGGATCAGCCGTCGCTCGGACATGCCCGGCCTGTATTACGACAACATCCACGGTCGGCGCTGCCTGAGGGAACAAGTCGCGCGGCTGCTGCTGGATTCGGGCACCAGCGTTGACCCCGATGACCTGATGATCACCACCGGCGCCCAGGAAGCACTGGCCATCTGCATCCGTTCGGTCTGCGAGCCGGGCGACATCGTCGCAGTCGACTCGCCCAGCTTTCACGGGGCCATGCAGGCGCTCAAGGGGCTGGGCATGAAAGCCCTGGAAATCCCCACCGACCCGCTCACTGGCATCAGCCTCGACGCATTGGAGCTGGCGCTGGAACAGTGGCCGATCAAAGCCATACAGCTGACGCCGAGCTGCAACAATCCGCTGGGCTACATCATGCCGGAGGACCGCAAACGCGCACTGCTGACGCTGGCGCAACGCTTCGACGTGGCGATCATCGAAGACGATGTGTATGGCGATCTGGCCTACACCTACCCTCGCCCGCGCACGATCAAATCCTTCGACGAAGACGGCCGCGTCCTGCTCTGCAGCTCGTTTTCCAAGACGTTGGCGCCTGGCTTGCGCGTCGGTTGGGTCGCGCCCGGTCGATACCTTGATCGCGCTTTGCACATGAAATACATCAGCACCGGTTCGACCGCGACCCAGCCGCAGCTGGCAATTTCCGATTTTCTCAAGGCCGGGCACTACGAGCCGCACGTGCGCCGGATGCGCGGCCAGTACCAGCGCAGTCGCGACCTGATGACCGGCTGGGTCACGCGCTACTTCCCGGAAGGCACCCGGGTGAGCCGTCCCCAGGGCGGATTCATGCTGTGGATCGAGCTGCCGGAAGATTTCGACTCCTTGCGCCTGAACCGCGCGTTGCAGGGGGAAGGCGTACAGATTGCCGTCGGCAGCATCTTTTCGGCGTCGGGTAAATACAGAAATTGCCTGCGCATGAATTTTGCCGCCAAACCGACCGCGCAAATCGAGGACGCAGTCCGCAAGGTCGGCGCTGCCACGGCGCTGCTCATGCAGCGCGTCGAGCCTGCATAACCTTTTGCAGCTTTTAACCTTTTCCAGAAAGCGCGGTCATATCGCCATGACTGATTTTCGGATGACCGCGTTGACGAACTTACGGGCAATGCCCCTCCTGCTGGCTCTTGCTCTCGGCCTCAGCGGTTGCGCGCACACGCCCGCCCCCGACGGTCCGAGTCAGGCCTTGCCAGCGGCGCAGTCTTCGTTCGGGCGCTCGATCATGGCCCAGGCGGCACCTCACGAAGGTCGCTCGGGCTTCCGCCTGCTGCCCAACAGCACCGAAGCCTTCATGGCCCGCGCCGAGCTGATTCGCAACGCCAAAACCAGCCTGGACCTGCAGTACTACATCGTTCACGACGGCCTGAGCACCCGGGCGCTGGTTGATGAATTGCTCAAAGCCGCCGATCGCGGCGTCCGCGTGCGCATCCTGCTGGATGACACCACCAGCGATGGGCTGGATGAAGTCATCGCCACACTCGCTGCGCACCCGAACATCCAGATCCGCCTGTTCAATCCGCTCAATCTGGGCCGCAGCATGGGCGCCACCCGTAATCTGGGTCGGCTGTTCAACCTGTCCCAGCAGCATCGACGCATGCACAACAAGCTGTGGCTGGCCGACGGCGCCGTGGCCATCGTCGGCGGGCGCAATCTGGGCGACGAGTATTTCGACGCCGAACCCAATCTGAATTTCACCGACATCGACATGCTCAGCGTGGGCCCGGTCGCGGAACAGCTGGGTCACAGTTTCGATCAGTACTGGAACAGCACGCTCAGCAAGCCGATCAACGACTTCCTCTACTGGCCGCCCGACCGCAAGGATCTGGCCAAGGCGCGCGTGCGTCTGGCCGAATCGCTGGATCAGGCCCACGTAGAGAAGAAGGCCCTGTATGAACGGCTGATGGACTATCGTCCTCACCCGCGCATGAAGACCTGGCTCAATGAGCTGATATGGGCGCACAACCAGGCCTTGTGGGACGCGCCGACCAAGGTACTGTCACGCGGCGAGCCTGATCCGCACCTGCTGCTGGCAACCCAATTGAGTCCTGACCTGGGCAACGTGCATCAGGAATTGATGCTGATCTCTGCCTACTTCGTGCCCGGGCAGGAAGGCCTGGTGTACCTGACCGGGCTCTCCGATAAAGGCGTGTCGGTGAACCTGTTGACGAACTCGCTGGAGGCCACCGATGTGCCGGCGGTGCATGGCGGCTATGCGCCTTACCGCCGAGCGCTGCTGGAGCACGGCGTGAAGCTGTTCGAACTGCGCCGCCAGCCAGGCGACCCGAGCAATGCCGGGGGAAGCGGGCCGAAGTTTTTGCGCACAAACCTGATCAAGGGCGGCTCGGAATCGAGCCTGCACAGCAAGGCGATGATCTTTGATCGACAGAAGATGTTTGTGGGTTCGTTCAATTTCGACCCACGGTCAGTGCTGTGGAACACTGAAGTCGGCGTGCTGGTCGACAGCCCCGAGCTGACCGAATACCTGCGCGAGCTGGCGCTCCAGGGTATGGCGCCGGCCATCAGTTATCAGGTCAAGCTGGAGAACGACCGACTGGTGTGGGTGACCGAGGACAACGGCAAAATCCACACGCTGTCCAAAGAGCCTGGCGACTGGTGGCGCCGGATGAACGCCTGGTTCAGCACGGCGGTCGGCCTGGAAAAGATGCTTTAAGCCGCCACCGCTGGCGCGCCAAATGCCTTGGGACGCTGGGACAGAATGACCAACCCCAGCGCGCCCGCCGCCATTAGCAGCGGCAGCGCCTGACCACTGACCCACTGGCTGCCAGCGCCTGCGGCCAAAGGGCCGAGCAGGCAACCGATTCCCCACAGCTGGGCGACGTGGGCATTGGCGCGCACCAGGGCGTCATCGCGATAGCGCTCGCCAATCAGAATCAGCGACAGCGTAAACAGCCCGCCCGCACTTGCGCCGAACAGCACCCACAACGGCCAGATGACGATGGTGTCGACCAGCAGCGGGATCGCCAGGCTCGACACCATCAGCACCAGCGCACACCCGGAAAACAACCGCCGACGGGAAACCCTGTCGGCCAGCGCCCCAATCGGCAGTTGCAGAAGCGCATCACCCACCACCACGGTGCTGACCATCGCCAAGGCCACTTCAGGCGTGAAACCCTGTTGCAGGCAATACACCGGCAGCAAGGTCAGGATCATCGCTTCAAACCCGGCGAATAGCGCGATGGCCCATGCAATTGCCGGCAAACTCCGACAGAAGCCGCCAAGATCGCGCAGCGTCACATGGCTGGACTCCGCGCTCGGCGCGCCTGTTCTGCCCAGCAATAGAAACGGCGATACCGCCAGCAACAGGGTCCCGACCCAGAACCCGTAATCTGCTTCCGTGCCAATGAAGCCCAGCAGCACGGGCCCCCCCAGCTGACTCAGCGCGTAGGAACTGCCGTACAGCGCCACCAGCTTGCCGCGCAGCCTTTCGATCACCAACTGGTTGATCCAGCTTTCGCCGAGCACGAACACAATGGTGAGGATTGTCCCGAGCATCAGGCGCAGGACCAGCCATATCCAGTAATTGGGCAGTAACGCCAGCAAACCCACTGAAAATGACCCGGCCCACAGGCACAGCCGCATCAGGTTGGCGGTGCCGAGTCTTGAAGCGAGTCGGCTGGCAAGGCTGGCACCCAGCAACACGCCGATCGCAGGCATCGCGGCCATGACGCCAATGGCAAACGCGCCGTAACCCCAGGCTTCCAGCCGCAGCGACACCAGCGGCATGCTCACGCCCAGCGCCAGGCCGACGCTCAACACCGACGCCAGCACAGCGAAATAAGTACCCCAACGCATCACCACGCTCCTGTGGCTCAAAGGGACGAAACAAAACAGCCGGGCTTTGAGAAAAGCCCGGCTGCGTTGGTTTTTTACAGCGACTGAGTTTTGAAGCGCGCGCGGCCTTTTACAGCTTGATCCAGGTCGCCTTCAGCTCGGTGTATTTATCGAACGCATGCAGCGACTTGTCGCGCCCGTTGCCGGACTGCTTGAAGCCACCAAACGGCGCGGTCATGTCGCCGCCATCGTACTGATTGACCCACACGCTGCCCGCGCGCAACGCCTTCGCGGTCAGATGCGCCTTGGACAAGTCAGCCGTCCACACCGCCGCGGCCAAGCCATAAGGCGTGTCGTTGGCAATCTGAATGGCTTCTTCAGCGGTATCGAAGGTCAGCACAGAAAGCACCGGCCCGAAGATCTCTTCCTGAGCAATCTTCATCGCGTTGGTCACGCCGTCGAAAATCGTCGGCTCAACGTAGGTGCCGCCGGTTTCCTGAAGAATGCGCTTGCCACCGGCGACCAGCTTGGCGCCGTCGGTGTGTCCGGCTTCGATGTACGACAGGACGGTATTCATCTGCTGGGTGTCGACCAGCGCGCCGACCGTGGTTGCCGGATCAAGCGGGTTGCCCGGCTTCCAGGCTTTCAGCGCGTCGATCACCATCGGCAGGAATTTCTCCTTGATCGAGCGCTCGACCAACAGGCGCGAACCGGCCGTGCAGACCTCGCCCTGGTTGAAAGCAATGGCGCTGGCCGCAGATTCGGCCGCAGCTTGCAGATCCGGCGCATCGGCGAAGACGATGTTCGGGCTCTTGCCGCCGGCTTCCAGCCAGACGCGCTTCATGTTCGATTCGCCCGAGTAGATCAGCAACTGCTTGGCAATCTTCGTCGAACCGGTAAACACCGCCGTATCGACGTCCATGTGCAGCGCCAGTGCCTTACCCACAGTGTGACCGTAACCTGGCAGCACGTTAAGCACGCCAGCCGGAATACCGGCTTCAATGGCGAGTTGAGCGACGCGGATGGCGGTCAGCGGGGATTTTTCCGACGGTTTGAGGATCACCGAGTTGCCACTCGACAGCGCAGGACCGAGTTTCCAGGAAGCCATCAGCAGCGGGAAATTCCACGGCACGATGGCCGCCACCACGCCAATCGGTTCGCGAGTCACCAGCCCCAGCTGATCGTGCGGGGTGGGCGCCACTTCGTCGTACAGTTTGTCGATGGCCTCGCCACTCCAGCTCAACGCCTGAGCGGAGCCGGGAATGTCGATGCCGTAGGAGTCGCTGATGGGCTTGCCCATGTCGAGGGTTTCGAGCAGCGCCAGCTCTTCGACGTTCTCGTTGATCAGCTCGGCCAGACGAAGCATGGCTGCCTTGCGCTTGGCCGGCGCCAATCGCGACCAGACGCCGGAATTGAACGTAGCCCGGGCATTTTCGACGGCGCGTTGCGCATCGGCGGCGTCACAACTGGCTACGTGGGCAAGGAAGCGGCCATCGACCGGACTGATGCAGTCGAACGTCGAGCCGGATGCGGCGTCTGTGTATTCACCGTTGATGAAAGCACGGCCTTCGATTTTCAAATCCTGGGCGCGTTGTTCCCAGTCAGCATGAGTCAGGGTGGTCATGAAACGTCCTCCTCTTATGAAATAGGCGCGTCTTCGCACTCGAATCGGGCTTCAGGACAGGTCCTGAAGCGTCATCGGATCGGCCGAAGGCGTTCGCCACCCTAAACCAGCATTGGGCGGATTTCCAATATGTTGGACAGAAGCGGGCGAAACCTGGCCGGATCGTGCATTTTATTCAACAGCCGCCCGGGCTCGCCTGCGCTTTCCATCCGGCCCTCTGCGAGCAACAATCACGCAGCCCCCACTTTCAGGAATCAAATATGAGCATCGAAAGCATCGTCGACTTCAGCGAAGCCACTACTGCAGCGGAGCGTTTCACGCCTGCTGCTGAAAAGATTCTCAAGGGCGAGCCGAACCAGACGGTTTATAACCATTACAACAGCCCGTGCGGGCAGTTGAATGCAGGCGTCTGGGAAGGGGAAGTCGGCCAGTGGAAAGTGAATTACACCGAGCATGAGTACTGTGAAATCGTGCAGGGCGTCTCGGTACTTCGTGACGAAGAGGGCAAGTCGAAAACCCTGCGCGCCGGTGACCGGTTCGTGATTCCCGCAGGTTTTAAAGGCACGTGGGAGGTGCTGGAGGCATGCCGCAAGATCTATGTGGTGTTCGAACAGAAGGTCTGAGTGTTATGTGACCGACTTTAGTGCACCCACAAAAAAGCCCGCATCGCTGCGGGCTTTTTTGTAAGACGCAAAAATCAATTACTTGATTTTGGCTTCTTTGTAGATCACGTGCTTACGAACAACCGGATCGAATTTTTTAATTTCGATTTTGTCCGGAGTCGTGCGCTTGTTCTTGTCGGTGGTGTAGAAGTGGCCGGTGTTAGCGGTCGACACCAAACGGATCAATTCACGCATGATTTTCTCCCTTAAACCTTCGCGCCAGCACGGCGGATTTCGGCCAGAACAACCGTGATACCACGCTTGTCGATGATGCGCATGCCTTTAGCAGATACGCGCAGACGTACGAAGCGTTTCTCTTCTTCAACCCAGAAGCGGTGATGCTGCAGGTTTGGCAGGAAACGACGACGGGTTTTGTTGTTTGCGTGGGAAATGTTATTCCCGGTTACCGGACCCTTACCGGTAACTTGACATACTCTCGACATGCCTCAGCCCTCTAAAACCACATGCCCAACCCGGCATGGGTTGGCCGCTTAATCTCTCAGTCATTTGGCGCCAGGCGCCGCGTTTCTTCAGGGGTCTTACCGGCCACACCTGCGGTGAAGGCAGCGGGCCCCTAGAAAAGAGCGCTGCTTTATACCAGAAAGCCCCCGGTGCAACAACACAAACCACGAATTGCCTGTTAGAAAGCCAGGGCTTTAAACCCGGCAAGGCCAGCAGCGTTAGGCGCAGCGGGAAATATACCACTCGTCGCGCCGCAGCGATTGTTCTGCATCAATCGATGGTCTAGGGTTACTGACTCTCCAGACTGCGCCGGCAGATGGGCTATCTCTGAAAGGAAAATCGCCATGCGCCTAGCCGTTTTACCCCTATTGCTCGCGTCCCTGTCCACGCCATTCCTGGCCCAGGCGGCAACGACGCTGAGCGTCTGCACGGAAGCCAGCCCCGAAGGCTTTGACGTGGTGCAGTACAACTCGCTGACAACCACCAACGCTTCGGCCGACGTGCTGATGAACCGTCTGGTTGATTATGACGCCAGGGACGCCAAGCTGGTGCCGAGCCTGGCGCAGAGCTGGAGTGTGTCGCCTGATGGACTGACGTATGACTTCAAGCTTCGCTCCGGCGTGAAATTCCATCACACCGACTACTTCACCCCGACGCGCGAGCTCAATGCTGACGACGTGGTGTTCAGCTTCCAGCGCATGCTCGATCCGGCCAATCCGTGGAATAAGGTCGCTGCGCAGGGCTTCCCACACGCGCAGTCGATGCAATGGCCATCGCTCATCAAGAAAGTCGAGGCGACCGACGCCACTACAGTGCGCATCACTCTGGACCACCCGGATGCGACGTTTCTGGCGACGCTCAGCATGGGCTTCGCTTCTATTTATTCTGCCGAGTACACCGCGCAGTTGTTGAAGGCCGGCACTCCGGAGAAGCTCAACAGCCAGCCGATCGGCACCGGTCCTTTCGCCTTCAAGCGCTTTCAGAAAGACTCGGTGGTGCGTTACGAGGCCAATCCGGATTACTTCGCCGGCAAGCCCGCCGTCGATACGCTGGTCTACGCGATCACGCCTGACGCCAACGTTCGCCTGCAGCGTATTCGCCGGAATGAGTGCCAGGTCGCCCTGTCGCCAAAGCCCCTTGACGTCGCAGAAGCCGTGAAGGATTCAAACCTGCAGGTCGAAAAAACGCCTGCCTTCATGACCGCTTTCCTGGCGATCAACAGTCAGCATCCGCCGCTGGACAAGCCGGAAGTCCGTCAGGCAATCAACCTGGCGTTCGACAAGGACACTTACCTGAAAGCGGTGTTCGAAGGCTCGGCAAGCCCGGCCAACGGTCCGTACCCGCCTACAACGTGGGGTTACGCCAGCGACTTGCCCGGCTACAAACATGACGTGGCGAAAGCCAAGGAACTGCTGGCCAAGGCCGGTCTGAAAGACGGATTCAAGACGACGATCTGGACTCGCCCATCAGGTAGCTTACTCAATCCCAATCCGAACGCTGGCGCGCAGTTGCTGCAGAACGATCTGGCGGCGGTAGGGATCAAGGCAGAGATCAAAGTCATCGAATGGGGCGAGCTGATTCGCCGCGCAAAAACCGGCGAGCACGACCTGCTGTTCATGGGCTGGGCGGGTGATAACGGCGATGCGGATAACTTCCTGACGCCGCAGTTCTCCTGCGCTGCAGTCAAATCCGGCACCAACTTCGCGCGCTACTGCGATGAAGGGCTGGACAAGCTGATCAGCCAGGGCAAGGCCGTGACCGATCAGGCACAGCGCAGCAAGCTGTATCACCAGGCTCAGGAGCAGATCCAGAAGCAGGCATTATGGCTGCCGCTCGCACATCCAACGGCCTACGCCCTGACGCGCAAAAATGTTGAGGGTTACAGCGTGAGCCCGTTTGGTCGTCAGGATTTTTCCAAAGTGACCGTGAAGTAATTCGCAAAAACCATGGAAGTGAGCGCGCTCAGTAGGACCGGCTTCAGCCGGGAAGGGGCCAGTTTGTACACCTTCAATTATGAGGCGTGACTGCCGACGTCTTCCCGGCTAAAGCCGGTCCCACTGTCGAGGTCACAGCCGGTCCCACGGTCGAGGTCACGCCCAATACCTCTGGATGCGCACGACGCTTTTAGTGGGACCGGCTTCAGCCGGGAAGAGGCCGGTTTGCACACCGACAGTTATGCGGTGTGACTGCCGACGCCTTCCCGGCTAAAGCCGGTCCCACGGTCGAGGTCATGCCCAATACCTCTGGATGCGCACGACGCTTTTAGTGGGACCGGCTTCAGCCGGGAAGAGGCCGGTTTGTACACCGCCAGTTTGCGGTATGACTGCCGACGTCTTCCCGGCTAAAGCCGGTCCCACTGTCGAGGTCACAGCCGATGCCACTGGATGCGCACGACGCTTTGAGTAGGACCGGCTTCAGCCGGGAAGACGCCCGTTTGCACACCGACAGTTATGCGGTGTGACTGCCGACGCCTTCCCGGCTAAAGCCGGTCCCACGGTCGAGGTCACGCCCAATACCTCAGGATGTGCGCGATGCTTTTCAGTAGGACCGGCTTCAGCCGGGAAGAGGCCCATATGTGCGCCGTCAGTTATGCGGCGTGACTGCCGACGCCTTCCCGGCTAAAGCCAGTCCTGGATGAGTTCGGCGGCCAGCCCCAGAATCTCCGTGATTAGCCAGTCCTAAAGCCGCTACATCAACCCATACTCAACCATCGACAGCGGATCGCCGTCGCCGATGATCAAGTGATCCAGCACCACCACGTCCACCAACGCCAGCGCCTGTTTGAGATGCCGCGTCAGGTCGATGTCGGCTTCGCTGGCGTCTTTGACGCCGGAGGGGTGGTTGTGACAGAGGATCAAGCCTGCCGAGTTGTGGGCCAGTGCACGCTTGACCACTTGCCGCGCGTGAACATGCGCCGTGTTGATCGAGCCGTGAAACAGCACTTCGAACGTCTGAACCCGGTTCTTGCTGTCCAGAAACAGACAACCAAAGACTTCATGGGGCTCGTGCCGTAATAGCGCCTTGAGGTAGCGACGCACCTGGGTCGGGTTTTCCAGAACAGAATCGCGCTTCAAATCCTCGCCCATGTTGCGCCTGGCCATTTCCATGACCGCCTGCAACTGCGCGAACTTGGCGGGCCCCAGACCCAGCTCGCTGCTGAATGCCGTCAGGTTGGCTTCGAGCAACGCGCGCAGGCTGCCGAACTGATTCAAAAGGTGCCGGGCCAAGTCCACGGCACTTCTGCCCGAGACCCCCGTTCGCAGGAAAATCGCCAGCAATTCAGCGTCCGAGAGACTCGACGCCCCCCGTTCCAGCAGCTTCTCCCGCGGACGCTCTGCCGCCGGCCAATCGCGAATACTCATAGCAGCTCCCTGTCTGTGGCGCCGCTGTTCCCGTGCGGTCGCTGTGCTATCTTAGCCGCTCTTTTTTGCGCGACAGTCAGGCCTGGGGAGGCGTAATGATTGCCGCGTGTTAACCGACCTAAAGGCAGGCCTATGCAGCGGCTGTATCGAAAACGCATCGTTCTCGGCGTCGGCGGTGGCATCGCGGCCTACAAGAGCGCCGAACTGGTCCGCCGTTTGCGCGACCACGGCGCAGAAGTCCGCGTCGTCATGACCAAAGGCGGCGCTGAATTTATCACCCCGCTGACCATGCAGGCCTTGTCCGGCCACCCCGTTCACCTGGATTTGCTCGACCCCGCAGCGGAGGCCGCCATGGGCCATATCGAGCTGGCGAAGTGGGCCGACATGATCCTCATCGCACCGGGCACCGCCGACCTCATGGCCCGGCTGGCCCAAGGCATTGCCAACGATTTGCTGACCACCGTGGTGCTGGCGACCGATGCCATCGTCGCCGTCGCGCCCGCGATGAATCAGGCCATGTGGCGCGACCCCTCCGTGCAGGCCAATCTGCAACTGCTCGAACAGCGCGGCCTGCGAATGTTCGGCCCGGCAAGCGGCAGCCAGGCCTGTGGCGACGTGGGCTACGGGCGCATGCTCGAACCCGGTGATCTGGCGCAATCAGCCGCCGATTGCTTCCAGCGCCTGACGCTGACCGGCAAGCACGTGTTGATCACCGCCGGCCCTACGCAAGAAAACATCGATCCGGTTCGTTACATCACCAACCACAGCTCCGGAAAAATGGGCTTCGCCCTGGCCGAAGCGGCTGCCGAAGCGGGCGCGCGAGTCACCCTGATCACTGGCCCGGTGAACCTGCAGACGCCTGACCGGGTATCGCGCATCGACGTCGTCAGTGCCCGCGACATGCTCGCTGCTTGCGAAGACGCCATGCCTTGCGATCTCTTCATCGCCTCCGCAGCCGTTGCGGACTACCGGCCGGAAGTCGTCGCCACACAGAAATTGAAGAAAGATCCCACGACCGGTGATGGTCTTCTGCTGCAGATGGTCCGCAACCCGGACATTCTCGCCACCATTGCCCAGCGCCCGGATCGCCCTTTCAGCGTCGGCTTCGCGGCCGAAACCGAACACCTGCTTGATTACGCCGCACGCAAGCTCAAGGACAAGAACCTTGATTTGATCGTCGCCAATGACGTCGCCAATCCCAGCATTGGCTTCAACAGCGAAGAAAACGCCTGCAGCGTGATCGACCGAGCGTTGCAAGCGACGCTCTTCGCCCAGACCAGCAAGGCCAAGATCGCGCGGCAGCTGGTGACTTTTATCGCCGATCGCATGAACCAGGTTTAATCACGAATGCACGCTCTACAAGCCAAGATTCTCGACCCTCGCATTGGCAGCGAATTCCCGCTTCCCGCTTACGCCACTTCAGGCTCCGCTGGCCTGGACCTGAGGGCCATGCTGAAAGAAGACACCCTGCTCGAGCCCGGCCAGACCCTCTTGATTCCCACCGGGCTGTCGATATACATCGCAGACCCTGGCCTGGCTGCGCTGATTCTGCCGCGCTCGGGCCTGGGCCATAAACACGGCATCGTGCTGGGTAACCTGGTAGGCCTGATTGACTCCGATTATCAAGGCGAGCTCATGGTCTCCTGCTGGAACCGCGGCCAGACTCCTTTCAAGATCTCCATCGGCGAGCGTCTGGCCCAACTGGTACTGGTACCGGTCGTGCAGGCGCACTTTGAAATTGTCGAAGAGTTCGATGAAAGTCAGCGCGGCGCAGGCGGCTTCGGTCACTCCGGCAGCCACTGATCCAGCAACAAACACTCACTTTGGCTAACGCATCGCTTGTGGCCTGACTGGCTTTGAGCGGTGCGAAAACAACAAGAATGCGTCAGGACGACCAAGCAGGGAGAGTTAGTTTGAAAGGCATCAAACGCACAGCCAAAGCGACCCCCACCGCGGACACAACTGTCCCGGCCGGCAAAGACGCCAATCTAAGCCTGGCGAGCCCTGGTCTCATTCCTGCGCTCATCGGCTTGCTCGCGGCCATGGTGCTGGTGTGGCTTGCCATTCAAAGCCAGCCGCAGCAACAGGAGCAGCTGGTTCAGGCCTGGGGCAGCGCGCAAGCCGGGGCCGTCAACAAGGCACTGCGCCAGATCAACGCCGACACCCAGGCCGCTGCAATGGATGCCGCGCTGAGCCAGGGCCTTTTGAGCAACAATCCGTCGGTCATCGAAGGCGCGCAGAATCAGCTGCGTTATCGGGACGGCGTGGTGGGCGCACGGCTCAACCCTGTGGGGTTCAACGGCGTAGACACCCAAGGCACGCTGCCGATCAGCTTCGCCACACTGGACATGCTGGCCAAGGCCGGCAGGGGTGAAACGCCTGCTCCCGAAGCGCGCAAGGTCGGCGATAAATGGCTGATCTACAGCGCCGCGCCCCTGCGCACGGCGCCAGACGCGCCGATCACCGGCACCCTGTTGCTGGCGTTCAATCCGCAGCGCCTGATCTACGCACTCCCCGAGACACCCGCCGATGTGGGCCAAGTGGTGCTCGTCCAGCAGTTCGGTAACGCCACTGCGCAGAATTTCCTCACGCGTGGCGAGGACGACGGCAGCCGTCCCCAGGAATTCTCCACCGGCTACCCCAACTGGAAACTGACTTTTGCCGCCGGCCCCGCACTGCAAGGCTCGACGCCCTGGCTGATGCTGCTGCTCGCCTTGCTGGTTGCCGCCGGGGCGATGCTGTTGGGGTTGTACCTGAACGAGAGTGCGCTCAAGCGCCGAGTGGCGGCTGATGCGCGGCAGCTTGAGCAATTGCTGCAAGAACTCTCCGGAGGCAAGGCCGTCAAAGCCTTCAGCTTGAGCCTGCCCGCGTTGAACGGGCTCGCCCAGAGCATGGCGCGGTTCTCGCTGCGCAATAGTCCGACGGGCGCTGCGCCGGCGGATCACGCATCGACAACCGGGACACCGCTGAACGGTCCTGCACCGCTCCTTCCGGTCGTGTCCGAGGAAGACGATCTGACCGACCCGCTGTTCCAGGATACCGATATTCTTGACCTCGACTTGATCGATGAACCCCAGGAACTCCCGCAGCCGGAGCCCTCCCACGCCATGAGCAGCAGCATTTCCTGCGCACCGCCCCTTTCCGAGTCGATATTTCGCGCCTATGACATTCGCGGCATTGTTGGCGATACGCTGAACGCCGAAACCGCCTATTGGATCGGCCGAGCCGTGGGCGCAGAGAGTCTGGCGCAGGGCGAGCCGCATGTTTCGGTGGGCCGCGACGGGCGACTTTCAGGCCCTGAACTGGTCGCGCATTTGATCAAGGGCCTGCACGACAGCGGCTGCCACGTCAGCGACATCGGCCTGGTGCCCACTCCGGCGCTGTACTACGCCACCCACGTACTGGCGGGCAAAACAGGCGTCATGCTGACGGGCAGCCACAACCCGAAGGATTACAACGGCTTCAAGATCGTCATTGCCGGCGACACACTGGCAGACGAGCAAATTCAGGCACTGCACGAACGCATCAAGGGCAATGACCTGCCGGCCGCCAAGGGCAGCATCATCAAGGTCAATATCCTCGACCGTTATGCCAGCCAGATCATCGGCGATGTCGTGCTCGCGCGCCGCATGAAAGTGGTGGTGGACTGCGGCAACGGCGTAGGCGGCGTTATCGCCCCGCAATTGATCGAAGCGCTGAATTGCGAAGTCATCCCGCTGTACTGCGAGGTCGACGGCAATTTCCCCAATCATCACCCTGATCCTGGCAAGCCGGAGAACCTTCAGGACCTGATCGCCAAGGTCCGGGAAACCGGTGCCGATCTGGGCCTGGCGTTCGACGGTGATGCCGACCGTGTCGGTGTCGTCACCAACACCGGCACCATCATCTACCCTGACCGCCTGCTGATGCTGTTTGCCCGCGATGTGGTCAAGCGCAATCCCGGGGCCGACGTGATTTTCGACGTCAAATGCACACGCCGCCTGATACCGTTGATCCATGAATACGGCGGCCGCCCGGTTATGTGGAAGACTGGGCATTCGCTGATCAAGAAGAAGATGAAAGAAAACGGCGCGCTGCTGGCAGGCGAGATGAGCGGACACATCTTCTTCAAGGAGCGCTGGTTCGGTTTCGACGACGGCATCTACAGCGCAGCGCGTCTGCTGGAAATCCTCAGTCAGGAAAAACTCAGCGCCGAGGAGCTTTTCCAGACCTTTCCAAACGATCTATCAACGCCTGAGATCAACATCAAAGTCACCGAGACCCGCAAGTTCAGCATCATGGAAGCGCTGGAGCGTGACGCGCAGTGGGGCAACGCCAACCTCACCAGCATCGATGGTGTGCGGGTTGATTATCCGAAAGGCTGGGGCCTGGTTCGCGCGTCCAACACCACGCCCGTGCTGGTATTGCGCTTCGAGGCCGAAACCGAGCTCGAGCTGCAACGGATCAAGGACGTCTTCCACACCCAGTTGAAACACGTAGCACCGGATCTAGAACTTCCTTTTTGACCCTATTTTGAGTGGAGCCCAAATGACCCTCGAACGTGATGCCGCAGCCAATGCCGCCAAGGTCCTCTCCGAAGCGTTGCCCTACATCCGACGCTTTGTCGGCAAGACGCTTGTTATCAAATACGGCGGCAACGCCATGGAGAGTGACGAGCTGAAAACCGGCTTCACCCGCGACATCGTGCTGATGAAGGCGGTGGGCATCAACCCGGTCGTGGTTCACGGCGGCGGCCCTCAGATCGGCGACCTGCTCAAGCGCCTGTCCATCGAAAGCCACTTCTTGGACGGCATGCGCGTGACCGATGCAGAAACCATGGACGTGGTGGAAATGGTGCTGGGCGGCCAGGTCAACAAGGACATCGTCAACCTGATCAACCGCCACGGCGGCAGCGCCATCGGCCTGACCGGTAAAGACGCGCAGCTGATCCGTGCGAAAAAGATGAACGTCACGCGCCAGACCCCGGAGATGCTCAAGCCGGAAATCATCGACATCGGTCATGTGGGTGAAGTGGTCGGCATCAACACCGACCTGCTGAACATGCTGGTGAAGGGCGATTTCATTCCGGTGATTGCGCCAATTGGCGTGGGCGCAGATGGCGAGTCCTACAACATCAACGCCGATCTGGTGGCAGGCAAAGTCGCTGAAGCCCTGAAGGCCGAAAAGCTGATGCTGCTGACCAACATCGCCGGCCTGATGGACAAGGAAGGCAAAGTGCTGACCGGCCTGACCACCGAGCAGGTGAATAGCCTGATCGCCGACGGCACCATCTACGGCGGGATGCTGCCGAAGATCCGCTGCGCACTGGAAGCGGTTCAGGGCGGGGTGAACACCTCGCACATCATCGACGGCCGTGTGCCGAATGCCGTGCTGCTGGAGATCTTCACCGACACCGGCGTCGGCACGCTGATCAGCAATCGCAAGCGTCACTGATTGCTGCTGTAAAAAGCCCCGCCCGGCTCAACGCTGGGTGGGGCTTTTTTGTGGCCGGATTTTGGCGGCGCCCATAAGCGGTTATCACCGACCGAGCAGTTTCTGCAACCGCGCCCGATCTTGCGCAAACTCGGCCTCAGCCTGGGTTCGCGCCGTCTGGTAGCGCAGGATGTCGATCTTCAGGTTCTGCTGCTGATCACGCAGATCATCCATCTGATCAAGCAGCGTCTTCGGCACAGGGTGCCCTGCCCGCTCTTGATCAGCCGCCTGTGTCTGCAGCGTGCCTTGCTGGGTAACGAGGTTCTGGATATTGCCTTGCGCCACAACGATCAGGCCGTCGAGTTCGGCGAGTCGACGATTCTTCGCCCGATCGACGTCCTCGACGCTGCTGTACAGCCGCAGCAGATGCGCGTCGGCGTCGGACTGAAGCTTGGCGGCCTGGGCTTCGCGCAATTCATCGGCGGACGGTGCAGGCGGTATCGTCTGCACCACGCGACCGCGCTGATTGAGCACTTCATAACCCTTGCCGACGTACTCCGGGGGCACGCCTTGGCGATCGATTACGGTCACGCCGCGACTGTCGACGTAGCGATACAGCACGATGCCCGGCGCGTCGTCCGCATGAACGCTCGCGATGCAACCCAAACCCAGCGACAGACAAAAACCCAACGTGCCCAGCTTGAGCATAAACCGCATCCTTTTGGAGGCTCAGATTCCGTATTGGGCCCGGTATGCTTCGACGGCAGGCAGATGCTGCTTGAGCTGCGGATCGTCGGCCAGGAATTCCAGCACCTGATTCAACGAAACGATGCTCACCACTGGAATGCCGAAATCACGCTCGACTTCCTGAATGGCAGACAGCTCACCGTTGCCACGCTCCTGGCGGTTCAGCGCGATCAGCACGCCGGCAGCGTTTGCGCCCTGGGCCTGGATGATCTGCATGACCTCGCGAATAGCGGTGCCTGCGGTGATGACATCGTCGATGATCAGCACATTGCCGGTCAACGGCGCGCCCACCAGGCTTCCGCCCTCGCCATGGGCCTTCGCCTCTTTGCGGTTGAAGCACCAAGGGAGGTCGAGACTGTGATGCTCGGCAAGGGCCACGGCAGTCGCCGCTGCAAGGGGAATACCCTTGTAGGCCGGGCCGAACAGAACATCGAAGGAGATACCGCTTTCAACAACGGCGGCGGCGTAGAACTTACCCAGTTGGGCAAGGGCCGAACCACTGTTGAAAAGACCGGCATTGAAGAAGTAAGGGCTGGTGCGCCCAGACTTCAAAGTGAACTCACCGAAGCGCAAAACTCCGCGATCGATGGCAAAACGAATGAAATCGCGTTGATACGCCTGCATGAAAAAAGCCCCGAATACCACGGATTTAGCTAATTAGGTAGAGCTCGGGTATCATACACGCACGTGATTTTTGGGGCCATTTATGCGGATCATCAGTGTGAACGTTAATGGTATTCAGGCTGCAGTCGAGCGTGGTTTGCTCAGTTGGCTGCAAGCCCAGAATGCCGACGTCATCTGCCTTCAGGACACCCGCGCCTCCGCCTTTGAACTGGACGACCCAGCCTTCCAACTGGACGGCTACTTCCTATACGCCTGCGAAGCCGAAGTGCCTGCCCAGGGTGGCGTGGCGCTTTACTCGCGGCTGCAACCGAAGGCGGTCATCAACGGTCTTGGTTTCGAGACGGCTGACCGTTACGGGCGTTACCTGCAGGCAGATTTCGACAAAGTCAGTATCGCAACCTTGCTGCTCCCTTCCGGGATGAACGGCGATGAAGACTTGAATCAGAAATTCAAGCTCATGGACGATTTCGGCAAGTACCTCGACAAGCAGCGACGCAAACGTCGCGAGTACATCTACTGTGGCTCGCTGTACGTGGCGCAACAGAAGCTGGACATCAAAAACTGGCGCGACAGCCAGCAATCTCCAGGCTTCCTGGCACCAGAGCGTGCATGGATGGACGAGATCGTTGGCAACATGGGTTATGTCGATGCCCTGCGCGAAGTCAGCCGCGAAGGCGATCAATACAGCTGGTGGCCTGATAATGAACAGGCCGAGATGCTCAATCTGGGCTGGCGCTTCGATTATCAGCTGCTGACCCCGGGCCTGCGTCGTTTCGTCCGCAGTGCACGTCTTCCACGGCAGCCGCGCTTCTCGCAACACGCGCCACTGATCGTGGACTACGACTGGACGCTCACCATCTGACGTTCAGTTGCTCAAAAAAAGCCGACGTGAAGTCGGCTTTTGTTTGTCCGCAGATCAGGCAGTCGCCCGATCTTCGGGAACACTTACTTGATCAACCGCCAGGTAAACGGATAGCGGTAGGCGACGCCGTCATTGACCTTGACGCCCGCGATGATCGTCAGCACCAGCGCGCCGACGCCCACCAGCATCAACAGCGGAAAGCCGATGATTACCACCATCAGCAAAAAACAGATCATCGCGGCGATGGCGACAGTGATCTGAAAATTGAGGGCTTCCTTGCCTTGAGCATCGATGTACGGATCGACTTCTTTCTTGAGCTGCCAGACGATCAGCGGCCCTAGCAAATTGCCGAACGGAAAGATTAGGCCGAAAAACGCCGCGAAGTGGCACAGCATTGCCCACTGACGGACTTCCTTACTCGGCGTTGGCAACGGCGACTGACTCTCGATCATCATGCTTTCCCTGTTTTGATGTAGTGCTCTGACGTAGTGTTCTGACGCAGTAAAAACCGATCAGTCGGCCAATGCCGCCTGCTGCAGTTCGAAGATTTCGTTCATGCCCTTTTGAGCCAGTGCCAGCATTGCGTTCAGGTCTTCAGGCTGGAACGGCGCGCCCTCGGCAGTGCCCTGCACTTCGATGAAACCGCCCGCGTTGGTCATGACCACGTTGAGGTCGGTCTCGGCCGCAGAGTCCTCAAGATAATCCAGGTCCAGAACCGGCTCGCCCTGATACATGCCCACCGACACTGCCGCGATCATCTGCTTCAGCGGATC
Organism: Pseudomonas petrae; assembly: GCF_021728295.1. GTDB lineage: Bacteria > Pseudomonadota > Gammaproteobacteria > Pseudomonadales > Pseudomonadaceae > Aquipseudomonas > Aquipseudomonas petrae. The sequence continues at coordinate 255,398 of NZ_JAKJXE010000006.1, read as the reverse complement.
ACCGCCCTTGAGGCCGCCACGCTTTTTGATGGACTTCAGGGCATCGATCAGGGCGACCATCGAGCCGGTGATCGACGCAGTGCGCGTCCCGCCGTCCGCCTGGATCACGTCGCAGTCGACGTACAAGGTGATTTCACCCAGCTTGGACATGTCTAGCGCAGCGCGCAGCGAGCGGCCGATCAGGCGCTGGATCTCGAGGGTACGGCCGCCCTGCTTGCCACGGCTGGCTTCGCGCTGGTTACGCTCGCCGGTTGCGCGTGGCAGCATGCCGTATTCGGCCGTCAACCAGCCCTGGCCCTGCCCCTTGAGAAAACGCGGAACGCCGTTTTCAACGCTGACGGTGCAGATCACCTTGGTATCACCGAACTCGACCAGCACAGAACCCTCGGCGTGCTTGGTGTAGTTGCGGGTGATGCGGATCGGGCGAAGCTGATCGGCAGCGCGACCACTTGGACGTTTCATCTGGGATACCTGTACTGGGAGACGGAAAACCGGTCTGCATTATAGAGGTGCAGGCACGGCTTGGGACATCTAATGACGCATTGCTCACGACGGGCGCTGCAGATTTGCACGCCAGGCAGCACGATCACAACGCCGCGCATCGCTTGCGACAATGCCACATTTGGGCGCACACCCTGCACTGAGCTACAATCCTGCGCCTTTATAGCCAGTCGTTTCCCCACGACACTTTGCCGGGGATTCATCCCGGACCGGCTATCCGCAAACGCCTGAATTTATAGAGGTACTTCCCATGGTGCACAGCATGACGGCTTTTGCCCGCGCTGAACGAGCCGGCCCACAAGGCACGCTGAGCTGGGAAATGCGCTCGGTCAATCACCGTTACCTCGAACCCCATCTGCGTCTGCCGGAATCATTTCGCGACCTCGAAGGCGCCGTGCGTGAGGCGCTGCGCCAGGGCCTTTCCCGGGGCAAAATCGAATGCACCCTGCGCTTCACTGAAGAAACCGCAGGCAAGCCGCTGCAGGTTGATCGCGAACGCGCCGGGCAACTGGTCGCGGCAGCGGAGATCGTTGCCAGCCTGATCAAGCAACCTGCTGCGCTGAATCCGCTTGAAGTGCTGGCATGGCCCGGCGTTCTGGTTGCCGACGCTGCCGATCCGCAAGCGCTGAACAACGACGCACTGGCCTTGTTCACCGAAGCGCTCGAAGAGCTCAAGGCCGGTCGTGCCCGCGAAGGCGCCGATCTGGCCAGGCTTCTCGACGAACGGCTTACCGCAATCAAGACTGAAGTCGCGACCTTGCGTACCCTCGTGCCGCAGATGCTCGCCGCCCAGCGCCAGAAGGTCCTCGATCGTTTTGCCGACATGAAGGCCGAGCTCGATCCGCAGCGTCTGGAACAGGAAATGGTCCTGCTGGCGCAAAAAAGTGACGTCGCCGAAGAACTCGACCGCCTGAGCACTCACGTCACCGAAGTGCGTCGCGTACTCAAGGCTGGCGGGCAAGCCGGGCGCCGGCTGGACTTCCTGATGCAAGAGCTCAACCGCGAAGCCAACACCCTGGGCTCCAAAGCCTTTGATCCTCGAAGCACGCAAGCCGCCGTCAACCTCAAAGTGTTGATCGAGCAGATGCGCGAACAAGTGCAGAACATTGAGTAAGGCCACTTCCCACATGACCCACAGCACCGGCACCCTGTACATCATTTCCGCCCCATCGGGCGCGGGCAAGACCAGCCTGGTCAACGCCCTGATCAACGCTCAGCCGCAAATCCGCGTGTCGGTGTCACACACCACCCGGGCGATGCGTCCGGGCGAAGTAGACGGCGTGAACTACCACTTCGTCGACCGCGCCGAGTTCGTGCGCATGATCGAGCACGGCGATTTTCTCGAACAGGCTGAAGTCTTCGGCAACATGTACGGGACTTCACAGAGCCGTTTGCAGCAGACGCTGGACGAAGGCCACGACCTGATTCTGGAAATCGACTGGCAAGGCGCCGAGCAGGTTCGCAAACTGATGCCCTACGCGCGCTCGATCTTCATTCTGCCGCCGACCCAGCAGGCGCTGCGCCAGCGCCTGACCAATCGAGGTCAGGACAGCGACGAGATCATTGAGGGCCGCATGCGCGAAGCCGTCAGCGAGATGAGTCACTACGCCGAATACGATTACATTGTGATCAATGACGATTTCGCCACGGCGCTCGAAGACTTGAAAGCGATCTTCCGCGCCAACTTGCTGAGCCAGGAACATCAACAGCAGCGCCACGCGGAGCTGTTGGCTCAACTGCTGGCCTGACCGGTTTTATTCGGCAAACCCGATCCATTTAAAATCAGCGCTTCCCTAAACGCTGGTGATTTTTTAGACTGTCGAGTCCGCTCGCCCATTCGGGCACCGCGCATATCGCATTTGCTACGAGGAATACCCATGGCCCGCGTGACCGTTGAAGACTGCCTGGAACATGTAGATAACCGTTTTGAGCTGGTCATGCTCGCCACCAAGCGCTCGCGTCAACTGGCGACCGGTGGCAAAGAGCCAAAGCTGGCATGGGAAAACGACAAGCCTACCGTAGTGGCCCTGCGTGAAATCGCTGCAGGCCTGATGGATTACGCTGTTATCGCAGAAGCCGAAATCGTTGAAGATGAACCACTGTTCGCCGCATTCGAGGACGAGTCCAGCGAGGCCGTCTAAGCCTATGCCTGGTCGACGTAGCAAGGCGCAGGGTCACAGCCTTCGGCAAGGAGATTTATCTTGCCGAGCATAGACGCCCTCGCCGATCGCCTCGCGACCTACCTCGGCGCAGACCAGGTCAATCTGGTCCGCCGGGCGTATTTCTACGCCGAACAAGCCCACGACGGCCAACGCCGTCGCAGCGGCGAAGCCTACGTCACGCACCCGCTGGCGGTGGCCAATATTCTTGCCGACATGCACATGGACCATCAGAGCCTGATGGCCGCCATGCTGCATGACGTGATCGAAGACACCGGCATCGCCAAAGAAGCGCTCTGTGCACAGTTTGGCGAAACGGTAGCTGAACTCGTCGATGGGGTCAGCAAACTGACTCAGATGAACTTCGAGACCAAAGCCGAAGCTCAGGCCGAGAACTTCCAGAAGATGGCGATGGCCATGGCGCGGGACATCCGCGTGATTCTGGTCAAGCTCGCCGACCGCCTGCATAACATGCGCACGCTGGAAGTCCTTTCCGGAGAGAAGCGCCGTCGCATCGCCAAAGAAACCCTCGAGATCTACGCCCCAATCGCCAATCGCCTTGGCATGCACAGCGTGCGTATCGAGTTCGAAGACCTCGGTTTCAAGGCGATGTACCCGATGCGCTCCTCGCGCATCGGTCAGGCCGTCAAGCGCGCGCGTGGCAACCGCAAGGAATTGGTCAACAAGATCGAAGAGTCGCTGAGCCACTGCCTCGCCGTTGACGGCATCGAAGGCGAAGTCAGCGGCCGTCAGAAGCACTTGTATGGCATCTATAAAAAGATGCGCGGCAAGCGCCGGGCCTTCAACGAGATCATGGACGTCTACGCGTTCAGGATCATCGTAGACAAGGTCGACACCTGCTATCGCGTGCTCGGCGCTGTACATAATTTGTACAAGCCGCTGCCCGGCCGCTTCAAGGATTACATCGCGATCCCGAAAGCCAACGGCTATCAGTCGCTGCACACCACCCTGTTCGGGATGCACGGCGTGCCCATCGAGATCCAGATTCGTACCCGCGAAATGGAAGAGATGGCCAACAACGGCATCGCCGCGCACTGGCTGTACAAGTCGTCTGGCGATGAACAGCCGAAGAGCACCCACGCGCGGGCACGTCAGTGGGTCAAGGGCGTGCTGGAAATGCAGCAGCGTGCGGGCAATTCGCTGGAATTCATCGAGAGCGTAAAGATCGACCTGTTCCCGGACGAGGTCTACGTGTTCACGCCCAAGGGCCGAATCATGGAGCTGCCGAAAGGCTCCACGGCGGTCGATTTTGCTTATGCCGTGCACACGGACGTCGGCAACAGCTGCATCGCCTGCCGGATCAATCGCCGGCTGGCCCCGCTTTCCGAACCGCTGCAAAGCGGCTCGACCGTTGAGATCGTCAGTGCTCCCGGGGCTCGTCCGAATCCGGCCTGGCTCAACTTTGTCGTGACCGGCAAGGCCAGAACGCATATCCGTCATGCGCTCAAACTGCAGCGCCGGTCAGAGTCGATCAATCTCGGCGAACGCTTGCTGAACAAAGTCCTCAACGGCTTCGACAGCACACTGGAAAAGATTCCGGCCGAACGCGTGCGCCTGATCCTTGCCGAGTATCGGGTCGAGGTCATCGAAGACCTCCTCGAAGACATTGGCCTTGGTAACCGCATGGCTTACGTGGTGGCTCGCCGATTGCTGGCCAGTGAGGGCGATCAACTGCCGAACGCAGAAGGTCCTTTGGCTATTCGTGGCACCGAAGGCCTCGTCCTCAGCTACGCCAAGTGCTGCACACCGATTCCAGGCGACCCGATCGTCGGGCATCTGTCCGCGGGCAAAGGCATGGTCGTGCACCTGGACAACTGTCGGAACATCGCGGAAATCCGCCACAACCCCGAGAAGTGCATTCAGCTGTCCTGGGCCAAAGACGTCACCGGCGAATTCAATGTCGAGTTGCGCGTCGAACTGGAACACCAGCGCGGCCTGATCGCCCTGCTCGCCAGTAGCGTCAATGCCGCAGACGGCAACATCGAAAAAATCAGTATGGATGAACGCGATGGTCGCATCAGCGTGGTCCAACTGGTGGTCAGCGTGCACGACCGCGTGCACCTGGCCCGCGTGATCAAGAAACTGCGCGCGCTGCCCGGCGTGATCCGCATCACCCGTATGCGCGCGTAGTCAAACCGCAAACAGGAGTTTTTCATGAGCAAGACCGTCATCTCCAGCGACAAAGCCCCTGCCGCCATCGGCACCTATTCCCAGGCAATCAAGGCGGGCAACACCGTCTACATGTCGGGCCAGATTCCGCTGGACCCCAAGACCATGGAGCTGGTCGAAGGCTTTGAAGCACAGACCGTTCAGGTCTTCGAAAACCTGAAGGCTGTGGCCGAAGCCGCAGGCGGTTCGTTCAAGGACATCGTCAAACTGAATATCTTCCTCACCGACCTGAGCCACTTCGCCAAGGTCAACGAGATCATGGGCAAGTATTTCGAGCAGCCGTACCCGGCGCGTGCCGCCATTGGCGTTGCTGCGCTGCCGCGTGGCGCGCAGGTCGAAATGGACGCCATTCTGGTCATCGAGTAAATCCCGGTGCGGAGCCCAAGCACGCTCCGCCTCCTCAGAAAAGGAAGGACTGCACCCATGCGCGTTGCGTTTGCCCTCTCGCTGCTGGTCGCACTGCTCAGCGGCTGCGCCAGCCACTCCGACAAAAGCCCGGACGGCACCTGGATCAACCAGGCCGCCATCGACGCAGCAGCCCAGGGCGGCAACCTGCGTCAGGCGCTGCTGGCTTACGGCCCTAATCTGGAATGGAACATCAACACCAAGGCCGGGCAGGCCACTGCTTCCAACGGCTTCGAGCTGAGTGAAGGCAAGATCGCCAGCAATACCGACGGCAAGCTGCGTGTTGATTTCTACGGCAATGCGTCTGATGAGTTGACCATCAAGGGCGATGAGCTGGTGCAGCGCGCCAGCGACACCGGGCCCGAGCAGCATTTCCGCACGCCCAAGGAAGCACCTCCGGCCGGGGCGCAACCCGGCACCAGCTTCGAGCGTGCTCTTTACACCGCCTACCTCGGCGGCAAGTGGACCATCGTCAATGGTGAAGGCCAGGGCAGCACGGTTGAGTTCTTGCCGGACGGCAGCGTCAGCGGCCTGCCGGGCAATGATCGCTATGCGCTGTGCCTGGCTGGCGACTGCGCGGCCATGAGCGGTGAATACGACAGCATGTGGCTGGAGAAGAACGAGCGCGGCAACCCGTGGATCTTCGTTCGCAACGGCAAGCAGCTTGAGTTGTTCCAGGCGGTAAACAACGCCCAGGCAACCGAGATGCCGGACCTGCGCCCGGGCGAGCGGCGTTGGGTGTTCGAGAAGAACTAAGTCGCCACGCTCGAAAATGTAGGAGCGCGCTTGCCCGCGATTGCGGTGGGTCATCTGGCACGGTATAGCCGGAAAAATCCATTCGCGGGCAAGCGCGCTCCTACAGGGGTTATATGATCCGATCTACTCGTGCTGGTCTGCCAGCATCGCCTCATACCCTTCCTTATAGGTCGCATAACGCGGCGTCCAGCCCAGCGCCTTGGCGCGGGCGTTGCGGCAGCGCTTGCTCCCGGCGCGGCGGACAGTGTTCTCATCCGACCACTCTGTAACGCCCAGACGCTGACGTATCCAGTCGACCACTTCGGCCAGCGGCGCGGGTGCATCGTCGACGCCGATATAACAGTCTTCCAGCGGTACCTCGTCCGAGGCAGCTCGCAGCAAAAACGCCAGCAGTCCGGCCGCATCATCGGCATGAATGCGGTTGCCATACAGCGGCGGATTGATCGCAACGCTGTAGCCCTGGCGTACCCGATTCATCAGGTCACTGCGTCCCGGACCGTAGATTCCGGTCAGCCTGACAATGGTCGCTGGCACCCCGCTGTCCAACGCCACTTGCTCTGCCTCGCGCATGACCTGGCCCGAGTAACCGTTTGCTTCGGCGGGCGACGTTTCATCAACCCATTCGCCTTGCTGCTGACCGTAAACGCTGCTGCTGGACACGAAAAATATCCGCTTCGGTCGCTGTCCGCTGCGCTCGCTCCAGCCTAATACGTGGCGGAGGCCTTCTACATAAGCCGCACGGTAACCCGCCTCATCCCGGTCAGTGGGTGTGGCGCAGTAGACCAGGTAATCAAGCCGGCCTTCCGGCCAGTGCGCGGGAATGCGGGCGTCGAACAAGTCGCCGCTGACGCCGAGCACGCCTGCGGGCAGTTTCTCAACGGAGCGGCGCAGGCCGTACACCGTCCAGTCATCAGGCAACAGTTGGGAGGCCAGTCGGCTCCCGATGTCGCCACATCCAGCAATCAAAACGGATGGCGCTGACATGTCCAATCTCCACATCACTCATTGAATTTCAGCCCGCAAAGCGGGCTATAAAACCGACCATTGGGAAGCATTCTCAGGAAAAAGAGACGCTCTTACTTTTGTTAACAAGAATTACTTGCAATAATGACGGCCCTTTGTTCTCCTCCGCTCGCCTCGCGCCAGCGTGACGCTCTCAGAACGAACACCTATTTTCATATCAGGTCGGGCCAGCATGACATCTATTCAAACCCCCGCTTCGTCAATTGCCAATCGAGGTCTGCCACGCGCAGGACGCGCCATTGCCGCGCTGCTGTTGAGCCTGATGTTGACGCCCGTAGCGCTCGCCGACTCCAACGCTCCTGCACAAAAAACCGCCGTACAAGCCGAGGCGCCAGCCGCCACACCGGTTGACCCTGATACAGCGTCAGGCGTTCAAGAACTGACCCCGGCATCTGCTCCGACTGAGTCGCTCGACGCCGCGGAAGATAACAGCCTGGGCATGGCCCATGATCTCTCGCCATGGGGCATGTACAAGAACGCGGACATCATCGTCAAAGCCGTAATGATCGGTCTGGCCATTGCATCGGTCATCACCTGGACCATCTGGATCGCCAAGGGCTTCGAATTGCTGGGCGCCAAGCGTCGTCTGCGCAGCGAAATCGCCGCGCTGAAACGCGCACGCAATCTGGACGAAGCCAGCGCAGGGGCGAAGAAAGAAGGCACCCTTTCCCATTTGCTGGTGCATGACGCACTGGAAGAGATGCGCCTGTCGGTCAACACTCGCGAACGGGAAGGCATCAAGGAGCGCGTCGCTTTCCGCCTTGAACGGCTGGTCGCCGCTTGCGGCCGCAACATGAGCATGGGCACCGGCGTGTTGGCCACCATCGGTTCGACTGCGCCCTTCGTGGGTCTATTCGGCACCGTCTGGGGGATCATGAACAGCTTCATCGGCATCGCCAAAACCCAGACCACCAACCTGGCCGTTGTGGCACCGGGCATCGCCGAAGCCTTGCTGGCCACCGCGCTGGGCCTGGTTGCAGCGATTCCGGCCGTGGTCATCTACAACGTCTTCGCCCGCTCTATCGCTGGCTACAAGGCACAAGTGTCCGACGCGTCGGCGCAGGTTCTGTTGCTGGTCAGCCGCGATCTGGATCACCAGCCTGCGGCCGAGCGCAGCCAACCGCCGCACATGGTAAAGATGGGGTAAACCATGGGCCTGCATTTGAAGGAAGGCGATGACGATCTCGCCGAGAACCACGAAATCAACGTAACGCCGTTCATCGACGTCATGCTGGTCCTGCTGATCATCTTCATGGTTGCCGCACCGCTGGCAACCGTGGACATCAAGGTTGACCTGCCCGCCTCCACGGCCAAACCGGTGCCACGACCCGAGAAGCCGATTTTTCTGAGCGTGAAAGCCGACCAGAGCCTGTACCTGGGCGATGAAAAAGTGGCTCGCGAGCAGATTGGTCAGGTGCTGGATGCCAAAACCAAGGGCAAGAAAGACACCACGATCTTCTTCCAGGCTGACAAGGGCGTCGACTACGGCGACCTGATGGACGTCATGAATGCCCTGCGCGGCGCGGGCTACCTTAAGGTGGGCCTGGTGGGTCTCGAGACGGTCGGCAAGAAATGATCAATACGCGCCAAAAGCTGACGCGCTATAGCGGTAGTCTGTTGTTGGTGCTGGCGGTCCATGCCGTGGCGATTGTCGTCGCATTGCGCTGGCCCTCCTCGCAGGCCATCGAGCTGCCGCCGGCAGCGATGATGGTCGAGCTCGCGCCCGTTCCCGAGCCAGCCCCGCCGCCACCGCCAAAAGTCGTACAACCGCCGCAGCCGCCTGCGCCTGAAGAACAACTGCCGATTCCGCCAGTCGCCGAAGCGCCCAAGGCCGAAATCGCTGTGCCCAAGCCGGTCAAACCCAAGCCCAAACCACAGCCGCCAAAACCTGTGAAGAAGGTCGAGCCGCCGAAGGAAGAAAAGCCAGCCGACGACAAGCCGCTGGACGCACCGCCATCCAACGCCAAGCCGGAGAAGTCAGCGTCGCCGCAACCTGCTCCGCCCACGCCGCCAAGCAATGCATTACCCACCTGGCAGGGTGAATTGCTGAGTCACCTGAGCAAGTTCAAGCGGTACCCGGAAGATGCTCGACGTCGGGGCATGCAGGGCACCAGTCGTCTGCGCTTCGTGGTCGATGGCGAAGGCCGCGTGTTGTCCTATGAACTGGCCGGAGGTTCAGGAAGCGCTTCACTGGACCGAGCGACACTGGAAATGATCCGCCGCGCGCAGCCATTGCCCAAGCCGCCGCCGGAATTGCTGAAGAACGGGTCGCTGGAAGTGGTCGCGCCCTTCGTTTATTCCCTGGATAAACGCTGAAACCAGAATTTTGTCAGCCGCGGCGGGTTGATAACGTGCGTCTATCGATTGCACCCGCTATGCTGGGGCCGCAACTTCATGGACGCACGTTATGACCCTCACAGAATTGCGCTATATCGTTACCCTCGCTCAAGAGCAGCACTTCGGCCATGCCGCTGAACGCTGTCACGTCAGCCAGCCGACCTTGTCGGTGGGCGTCAAAAAGCTGGAAGATGAACTCGGTGTGCTGATTTTCGAGCGCAGCAAGAGTGCCGTACGTCTGACCCCGGTTGGCGAGGGCATCGTGGCTCAGGCGCAAAAGGTGCTTGAGCAGGCGCAGGGAATTCGTGAACTGGCCCAGACCGGCAAGAATCAACTGACCGCGCCGCTTAAAGTCGGCGCGATCTACACCGTCGGCCCATACCTGTTTCCTCACCTGATTCCTCAACTGCACCGGGTCGCCCCGCAGATGCCGTTGTACATCGAGGAAAACTTTACCCACGTGCTGCGAGACAAGCTGCGCAATGGCGAGCTCGACGCGATCATTATCGCCTTGCCGTTCAACGAGGCCGATGTCCTGACGCTGTCGCTGTACGACGAGCCGTTTTACGTGCTGATGCCGGCCGATCATCCATGGACCCAGAAAAAGACCATCGATGCCTCGGCGCTGAACGACAAGAGCCTGCTGCTCCTCGGTGAAGGTCACTGCTTCCGCGATCAGGTGCTCGAAGCCTGTCCGACGCTGGTCAAGGGCGGCGACGCTGCCAAGCACACAACCGTGGAATCCAGCTCGCTGGAAACCATTCGGCACATGGTCGCCTCGGGGCTGGGCATTTCCATCCTGCCGATGTCCGCCGTCGACAGCCATCACTACGCGCCCGGCGTGATCGAAGTCCGTCCACTGTCGCCGCCGGTGCCTTTCCGCACGGTGGCAATCGCCTGGCGTGCCAGCTTCCCGCGTCCGAAAGCCATCGAAATCCTCGCTGACTCGATTCGTCTGTGTTCCGTTGCTCGTCCTAAAGCTCAGGCTGAAGCGAGTTAAGGGACGGTATGACGGAGCTGTCTCATGTCTCGGTCACGGCGCTAAAAGGCGTCGGTGAGGCAATGGCTGAAAAGCTGGCGAAAGTCGGTCTTGAGAATATTCAGGACGTGCTGTTTCACCTGCCGTTGCGTTATCAGGACCGGACTCGCGTTGTGCCCATCGGCGAGTTGCGCCCGGGCCAGGACGCGGTGATCGAAGGTGTGGTCAGCGGCGCCGACGTGGTCATGGGCAAGCGCCGCAGTTTGCTGGTCAGGATTGGCGACGGGACCGGCGTGTTGAGCCTGCGCTTTTACCACTTCAGCAACGCGCAGAAGGACGGCCTCAAGCGCGGTACCCACGTGCGCTGTTACGGCGAAGCCCGGCCCGGCGCTTCGGGGCTTGAGATCTACCACCCGGAATACCGCGCAATCACCGGCGATGAGCCGGTCGCTGTCGAGCAGACGCTGACGCCGATCTATCCCACGACCGAAGGCCTTACTCAGCAGCGCCTGCGGCAATTGTGTCAGCAGAGCCTGTCAATGCTCGGCCCCAAGAGCCTGCCTGACTGGCTGCCGGATGAGCTGGCGCGCGACTATCAACTCGCGCCCCTGGCTGACGCCATTCACTACCTGCACAACCCGCCTGCCGATGCCGACGTCGAAGAACTCGCGCTGGGCCATCACTGGGCGCAGCACCGACTGGCGTTCGAAGAGCTGCTGACGCACCAGCTTTCCCAGCAACGCCTGCGTGAAAGCCTGCGCTCGCAACGCGCGCCTGCACTGCCACCGGCGAAACGCCTGCCGAAGAAATTCCTCGCCAACCTCGGATTCCCGCCCACAGGTGCGCAGCAGCGCGTCGGCAACGAGATCGCCTACGACCTTAGTCAGCACGAGCCGATGCTGCGGCTGATTCAGGGCGATGTGGGCGCTGGCAAAACAGTCGTCGCAGCCCTCGCGGCGTTACAGGCGCTGGAGGCGGGCTATCAGGTTGCACTGATGGCGCCCACCGAGATCCTCGCTGAGCAGCATTTCATCAATTTCACCCGCTGGCTGGAGCCTCTCGGCATCGAGACGGCGTGGCTCGCGGGCAAACTCAAAGGGAAGGCGCGGGCGGCGTCACTGGCGCAGATCGCCGGCGGCACGCCGATGGTGGTCGGCACCCACGCACTGTTTCAGGACGAGGTGCAGTTCAAAAACCTCGCGCTGGTCATCATCGACGAACAGCACCGTTTCGGCGTTCAGCAACGTCTGGCCCTGCGCAAGAAAGGCGTCGGCGGCTCGATGTGTCCGCATCAGTTGATCATGACCGCCACCCCCATCCCGCGCACGCTGGCGATGAGCGCCTACGCCGACCTCGACACGTCGATCCTCGACGAACTGCCACCCGGGCGTACGCCAGTGAACACCGTGCTGGTGGTCGACAGCAGACGTATCGAAGTCGTCGAGCGCGTACGCAATGCGTGCGCCGAAGGCCGGCAGGCGTACTGGGTGTGCACGCTGATCGAGGAGTCCGAAGAGCTGACGTGTCAGGCCGCTGAAACCACGTTCGAGGAACTGACAAGCGCGCTGGGCGAGCTCAAGGTCGGCTTGATTCACGGGCGCATGAAGCCCGCCGAAAAAGCCGCCGTCATGGCCGAATTCAAGCAGGGCAATCTGAATCTGCTGATCGCCACGACGGTGATCGAGGTCGGCGTGGACGTCCCCAATGCCAGCCTGATGATCATCGAAAACCCCGAACGCCTGGGCCTTGCGCAGCTTCATCAATTACGCGGGCGAGTTGGTCGGGGCAGCGCCGCCAGCCATTGCGTGCTGCTGTATCACCCGCCGCTTTCGCAGATCGGTCGTCAGCGGCTGGGCATCATGCGTGAAACCAACGACGGCTTTGTCATCGCTGAAAAAGACCTGGAGCTGCGCGGGCCGGGCGAGATGCTCGGCACGCGTCAGACAGGGCTGCTGCAGTTCAAAGTGGCTGACCTGATGCGCGATGCAGACTTGCTGCCGGCAGTCAGGGACGCCGCCCAGGCGCTGCTTGAGCGCTGGCCGCAACATGTCAGTCCGCTGCTGGAACGCTGGCTCCGCCATGGCCAGCAATACGGCCAAGTGTGAAGCAGTCAACGCAATAACAGGGTGTCTCACCTCTATAACAACTAAGCTGGTTATACTTCAGCGATTGTAGGAATCTGGATACAGGCCATGACAGAAGTTGCCCACATTGACGCAACCCCACACTGCCCTTCTGTCATTCGGCAGCTGCTGGGCAAAGCCGCTATCAACTTCCGTGAAGTGACTGACGACGAGTCTCTTCCGCTTGATCAGAAATTGCAGGCCATTCTGGTCGACGACTCAGTCGGCGCGCTGTTTATCCTGTTTCCACAGAACCATTTGCTCGACCTCAATCGCATCACAGAGTTGACCGGCCGCAAGTTGAAAGCGCTTCCGAAAGAGTCGCTCGAACTCATGCTGCAAAAACATAAACTGGGCACGCTGCCCGGCCTGCCTTCGCTGACCAGTTCGCCTTGCCTGTATGAAGAGCGGATTCTGTCCGGCCCGACTGTGCTGATCGATTCCGGTGAGCCGGGCCTCTTGCTGGAAATCAGCACCAAGGACTTCAGGACGCTGTTGACCAAGGCCAGCGCCGCCCGCTTTGGCGAACCGGTGACGTCCGTCACGCCCAACCTCACGCGTCCCGATGACGACCGCGAGGAGATCACCAAAGCGGTACAGAACTTCACTGCCCGGCGTATCCAGCAGCGTCTGGAATCCACGGTGGAAATCCCGCCATTGGCCGACACGGCGCAGAAGATCATCAAGCTGCGTGTCGACCCCGACGCAACCATCGACGACATTACCGGCGTGGTGGAAACCGACCCGGCATTGGCGGCACAGGTGGTGAGCTGGGCGGCCTCCCCGTATTACGGCTCCGCCGGCAAAATCCGCTCAGTGGAAGATGCCATCGTTCGCGTGCTGGGTTTTGATCTGGTGATCAATCTGGCGCTCGGTCTGGCACTGGGCAAAACCCTGGCGTTGCCCAAGGATCATCCGCAGCAGGCGACGCCGTACTGGCAGCAGTCGATCTACACGGCTGCGGTCATCGAAGGCCTGACCCGCGCCATGCCCCGTGCCGAGCGCCCGGAAAGTGGCCTGACGTACCTCGCCGGCTTGCTGCACAACTTCGGCTATCTGCTGCTGGCGCATGTGTTTCCGCCACACTTTTCGCTGATCTGCCGCCAGATCGAAGTTAATCCGCATCTGCATCACAGTTACGTCGAGCAGCACCTGCTGGGCATCACCCGTGAGCAGATCGGCTCCTGGCTGATGCGCAACTGGGACATGCCGGAGGAGCTGGTCATCGCCTTGCGTTTTCAGCACGACCCGCATTACGCAGGTGAGCATCACAAGTATGCAAACCTGGTGTGCCTGGCTGTGAGACTGCTGCGCAACGAAGGCATCGGCTCAGGCCCTCTGGAAAGCATTCCGGACGAACTGCTTGAGCGTCTGAATCTGTCCCGCGAGAAAGCACAGGACGTCGTGAACAAAGTGCTGGAGGCCGAAGTGATGTTGCGGGAGCTGGCCTCGCAGTTCAGCTGACTTCGAAGTGTCCGAGAAAGGCTGAGGAAGGCTGAGGAGCAATTGCAGGAGCCGGCTTGCTGGCGAATGCACTGTGTCAGTCAGCATGTTCATACTTGACAAACCGCGTTCGCCGGCAAGCCGGCTCCTGCAGGTTCGTGTTGGGGTCGGTATCTTTATCGGACGTTGGATCAGCAGCCAGCTCAGTGCTGAATCTGTTAAATCATAGGCTTCGTCGCTCAGCCCACGACCTTCTTCTTCCTCGGCTTCAAATACTTGGTCAGCCCCTGGAACCACATCACCAGGCCCGCGTTGCCGGTGACCAGAATGTTCTTGTCCTGAATGCCCTGCATGAAAGCGAGTTGCTTGTTCCGGGCCTGGAGGGTGGCAAAGCCGTAATCGGCATCCTTGAAAGAAATCACGAAAGCAGGCGCCGCAAAGGTGCCGGCGCGGCTCTTGACGCGCTGATCGCGCACGATGAAATGCCGGGCGATCTTGCCGTCAGCCGTCAGCCGTCTGCAACTGGAAAGCCAGATCCTTCCCCGCGAGTTGCTGCTGAAAAGCGGGATTATTGCGACTGGCGCGGCCCATCAAGAAGCCCAACATCCAGAGTAGAAAACGAAACTTCATGCATGGGCCTCATGGGATCAGCGGCGGTCAGGGTGACCAGCCGCAGTGTAGCGAGCTTGATTGACCGGCGAGCAAACAGAACCGGTCAGTCGCAAAGTGGCGGGCTAGACGAAACGCGCAGGGCCGCGCAGGTTGATTCGCCGCCCATAAAAAAATGGGCATGCCGACCGATCGGCATGCCCATCTCCCCGCTGCTCGCCCTCCGCAGAGCGCTCAGCGAATTACTTTTTCTTTGCTGCAGGTACTTTGGCCGCTGCGGCCTTGGCAGGCTTGGCATCTTTGGCGGCTGCAGCCGGCTTGGCTGGTTTCGCTGGCTTTGCCGCGTCCGGGTTAACGCTGTCTTTGAGAAACTTGCCCGGCTTGAATGCCACTGTGTTGCTGGCCTTGATCTTGACGGGCTCACCGGTCTGAGGGTTCTTACCGGTGCGGGCGCCACGATGGCGTTGCAAGAAAGTACCGAAGCCAACCAGCGTGACGCTGTCCTTTTTGTGCAGCGCGTTGGTGATTTCGTCGAGCACCGCGTTGAGGACGCGATTGGCTTGTTCTTTGGTGAGATCTGCTTTCTCGGCAATAGCCGCTGCGAGTTCTGGTTTACGCATATGAAGCCTCTTTTACGGTTTTTTGTTTTTATGTCCCGTGCAGCCCTTGCGGACAGCGAGCAGGTGCCGCAACAGCTCTACGTTGCGGCAGACCGGAATGAGAATGGCACGCCACCGGGACCCGCGCCAGTACGTGGGCCACGTTTGTTTCAACTAAAAGATGGCTTATCCGACAGAACGACTGTCAATCATGCCAGCAGCGGGGGCAAGGCCTTGTTCAGGGCGAGCTTGTCCATCACCGCAGCGCCTGTCAGCGCGTAACCCAGCAGGTTGCCGTCGCTGTCGCAGCACAGCGCCTTGATGTCGGCACCCTCACCATCCACGGTCCAGACACCTTCCGAGCCCTTGGGCGGCGGGGATACCACCAGCGGGCAAACCGGCGTTTTCACCGTAACCGGCATCGGGCCATATTTGACGGGTGTGGGTGTGCCAGCAAGAGTCTGCGCCAATGCTCGGGCGCAGTTCATCAGCGGCATGACGTAGAGCAGATTCAACCCATCGACTTCAGCGCAGTCGCCCAGCGCATAGATGTTTGCGTGGGAGGTCTGCAAATGCCGGTCGACCACCACGCCACGCCCGATTTCCAGGCCCGCCGCTGCGGCGAGATCAGTGCGGGGACGCAGGCCGATGGCCGACACCACCAGATCGCAATGCAATACCTCGCCATCGGACAGGTGCGCCTCGAGCCCGTCGTCGGCACGATCAAGCCGTGTCAGCAAGGGGCCGAGATGAAAACGCGCGCCCAGGCTTTCAAGTCCGGCCCGTACCGCTGCGGCAGCCGCAGGGTGCAACAACGTCGGCATCACCTGCTCGCACGGCGCAACCAAGTCGATTTCGTAACCGCCCAGGATCAGATCATTGGCGAACTCGCAGCCGATCAAGCCTGCGCCCAGAATCAGCACCCGCCTCTTGCCAGAGGCTGCGGCACGGAAACGCGCGTAGTCCTCCAGATCGTTGATCGGGAATATGGCGTCGGCAGCGTCACCCGCCACCGGCACCCGCACGGTTTCCGCGCCCCAGGCCAGAATCAGGTCGCGGTAGGCCACCGCTTCTTCGCCGATCCACAGACGCTTGTGACCTGGATCGATGCCGCTGACGCGGGTGTGCGTGCGCACCTCGGCCTTGAGCTGCTCGGCCATGGCGCCCGGCTCAGCCATGCTCAGGCCGTCGGCATCCTTGTTTTTGCCAAAACCGGTGGAGAGCATGGGTTTGGAGTACGAACGGCCATCATCGGCGGTGATCAGCAAGAGCGGCGTCTCGCCATCCAGCTTGCGAAATTCGCGAGCGAGGTTGTAGCCGGCCAGCCCGGTACCGATGATCACGACAGGTGCGTTCATTCATTTCTCCAGAGGGGTCGTGGAAGTCGGCGGATCAGCCGATTTCGATCATTTCAAAATCCATTTTGCCGACGCCGCAATCAGGGCACAGCCAGTCTTCCGGCACATCCTGCCAGAGCGTGCCCGGCGCGATGCCGTCATCCGGCCAACCGTCGGCTTCGTTGTAAATCAGGCCACAGACTACGCATTGCCACTTTTTCATCGCTCGATTCTCTTGGTTTCAGGCTAGACGTCCCAGACGCTCCGCTGTCTTCGCGAAGTTTATCGAATAGGTCAGGCCTTTTACTGATCACAGCGCCATGACGCAAGTTTCATCGATTCACAACGCGTGCACTTTCTAGTGGGAGCTGGCTTTAGCCGGGAAGGCGTCGGGCGTTACACCGCAAAATTGATGGCGCACACACCGGCCTCTTCCCGGCTGAAGCCGGTCCCACTAATACTCCGCATATCGCCAGTGGGACTGGCTTTAGCCGGGAAGGCGTCGGGCATCACACCGCAAAATTGATGGCACACACACCGGCCTCTTCCCGGCTGAAGCCGGTCCTACTAACACCGCATATCGCCAGTAGGACTGGCTTTAGCCGGGAAGGCGTAGGGCGTTACACCGCAAAATTGATGGCACACACACCGGCCTCTTCCCGGCTGAAGCCGGTCCTACTAACACCGCATATCGCCAGTGGGACTGGCTTCAGCCGGGAAGGCGTCGGGCGTCACACCGCAAAATTGATGGCGCACACACCGGCCTCTTCCCGGCTGAAGCCGGTCCCACTAATACTCCGCATATCGCCAGTAGGACTGGCTTTAGCCGGGAAGGCGTCGGGCATCACACCGCAAAATTGATGGCACACACACCGGCCTCTTCCCGGCTGAAGCCGGTCCTACTAACACCGCATGTCGCCAGTAGGACTGGCTTTAGCCGGGAAGGCGTCCGGTGCCTCAGCGCAAAAATGGCCAGTGCTCCGGTCGTCGGTCAAAAATCGCAATCATGCTAAGCTCGCCGCCTCGATTGCCGCCTGTGTTTGTCTCCCGTGATCCAGCAAACCCCTGCATTTCCAGCGCCCGAGTGGCTTTTGCGCGATCAGTTGATCGAAGCACCCTCGCCCGTCGTTCTTGAGTGGCTGTTCCACGAAGATTCCCTGACCCGACGCCTGACCCGGCTCTCTGACGACCGCTTTTGCGTCAAGCCGCAGTTCGAAGGCTGGCAGCGCCTGCGTGAGTATGAATGCGCCGCGCTGCACTTGCCTGAGGGCAGCGAAGGCTGGGTGCGTGAGGTCTATTTGCTTGGCCGCGATGAAAGATGGGTGTTTGCCCGCAGTGTCGCCGCCCGCAGCGCGCTGGAGCATGACGGCTTGCACATGGACGAACTCGGCACCCGGTCGCTGGGCGAGCTACTGTTCAGCGATAAAGCCTTCGCCCGCGGCACGCTGCAGGTCTGCCGCTATCCTGCACAGTGGCTGCCCGAGACTGATGCACAGCAGGGTTTGTGGGGACGCCGCTCCTGTTTCAGCCGTGGGACTCTCAGCATTCTGGTGGCAGAAGTATTTCTACCCACCGCATGGCGCGCCATCGAAGCCAACCTTCCCCTGCTCGCCCAAGAGGGCCGCTGATGTACCTGTCGTTGCTCAAATCCCTGAACCGTCTGCACCCGCGCGCCTGGGACTTCATCCAGCTCACGCGCATCGACAAGCCTATCGGCATTTACCTGTTGCTGTGGCCAACCTTGTGGGCCGTGTGGATTGCCGGCAAAGGCTCACCATCCCTGAGCACGCTGCTGATTTTCGTCATCGGTGTGTTCCTGATGCGCGCGGCGGGCTGCGTGATCAACGACTTCGCCGACCGCAAGGTGGACGGCCACGTCAAACGTACCGAGCAGCGGCCGTTGGTCAGTGGCAGGGTGACGTCGAAAGAAGCGCTGATTCTGTTCGCAGTGCTGGTGACGCTGAGCTTTGTGCTGGTGTTGTTCACCAACGCTACGACGATCTGGCTGTCTTTCGGCGGTCTTGCCCTCGCGGCGTGTTACCCCTTTATGAAGCGCTACACCTACTACCCGCAAGTGGTGCTTGGCGCCGCGTTCTCGTGGGGCATGCCAATGGCGTTCACCGCTGAGACCGGCGAGCTGCCGGCGGCCGCGTGGCTGCTGTACATCGCCAATCTGCTGTGGACGGTTGGGTACGACACGTATTACGCGATGACGGATCGCGAGGACGACTTGAAGATCGGTGTGAAATCCACCGCGGTGCTGTTCGGCGACGCGGATCGGGTGATTATCCTGACGCTGCAATGCCTGGCGTTGTTCTGCCTGATGCTGGCGGGTACGCGCTTCGAGCTGGGCCTGTATTTCTTCATCGGCCTGCTGGTAGCGGCGGGATGCTTCGCCTGGGAGTTCTGGTCGACGCGCGATAAAGACCCTCAAGCGTGCTTCAAGGCTTTTCTGCATAACCATTGGGCGGGGCTGGCGATTTTTGTCGGTATCGTGGCGGCCTACGCGCTGCGCTGACCGATTCGGGCCAGCGCAGCGGTTGAAGGCTCAGATCACGGCTTGGCGATGTGCCAGACGTCACCCTTGCCGTCGCCGGTTTTATCACCAGCGGCTTTGTCATTTTTGAAGGTGTACAGCGGCTTGCCCTTGTAAACCCACTGCGAAGCACCGTCATCGCGCTTGATGATGGTCCAGTCGCCTTCAGGCTTGTCGCTTGTTGTGGCAGTCAGCGGCGGCCAGTTGGTTGCGCATTGATCGTTGCAGACGGATTTGCCCGCTGACGTGTCTTTGTCGTAGGTGTAGAGGGTCATGCTTTTATGATCAGTGAGCATGCCGTCAGTGGTCATCGCTGGCGCGGCAGCGAATGCCATGCCGGAGGACGCCAACGCTGCTGCTGCCAAAAGGCGCATCAAAGCGGTAGAAATTTTAGCCATGGATGAATCCTCTTTTTGTTTGTCGCTGGATGGACATTTCTTGTAGGACAAGTCGCCAGCTTAGCGCTAGACCGGCGAATACGCCTAGCTCGAACTAACCTGTCACACGACTGCAATAATTCCGTTATCTAATGCGCCCCAAGACAGTTAAATGACATGAGGTTCGAGGCATGGCTGGCAGGAGTATTCTGATCGTCGACGACGAAGCGCCCATTCGCGAAATGATTGCCGTCGCACTGGAAATGGCCGGCTATGACTGCATTGAGGCTGAGAATTCGCAACAGGCCCACGCTGTTATCGTCGACCGCAAGCCGGACCTCATCCTGCTGGACTGGATGCTGCCCGGCACATCCGGCATCGAGCTGGCCCGCCGTTTGAAGCGTGACGAGCTGACCGGTGACATCCCGATCATCATGCTCACGGCCAAAGGCGAAGAGGACAACAAGATCCAGGGCCTTGAAGTCGGCGCCGATGATTACATCACCAAACCCTTCTCTCCCCGCGAGCTGGTCGCCCGGCTCAAAGCCGTGCTGCGTCGGGCTGCCCCGAACGATGGCGAATCGCCGATCGAAGTGGGCGGTCTGCTGCTGGACCCGATCAGCCACCGCGTGACCATCGACGGCACACCTGCCGAGATGGGCCCGACTGAATACCGCCTGCTGCAATTCTTCATGACCCATCAGGAACGCGCCTACACCCGCGGGCAGTTGCTCGATCAGGTCTGGGGCGGAAACGTCTACGTGGAAGAGCGCACCGTGGATGTCCACATCCGGCGTCTGCGCAAAGCCCTCGGCGAGGCTTACGAAAATCTGGTACAAACCGTCCGCGGTACTGGCTACCGTTTCTCCACCAAAAGCTGAAAAAGCTTTTGGCAGCGATTCAGACCGCTGAAGACAAGGACGCGTTAATTGAATCACAACTGGCATGGCACCCTGATCCGCCACTTGCTGATGTTGGTCACAGCCTCGCTGCTGGCCGGTTTGATCAGCGGGCATTACGGCGGGTGTCTGGCAATCGGTCTGGGGCTTTATCTGGCCTGGACCCTCAAACAGCTGCTTCGCCTGCATGACTGGCTTCGCCATCACAAACCCGACGAGCCGCCGCCCGATGGCTATGGCTTGTGGGGTGAAGTCTTCGACAGCATTTACCATCTGCAACGTCGTGACCAGCGCGTGCGTGGCCGCCTGCAAGCGGTTATCGACCGTGTCCAGGAATCCACCGCCGCATTGAAAGATGCCGTGATCATGCTCGACAGCGACGGTAACCTGGAATGGTGGAACCGCGCGGCAGAGACCTTACTGGGCCTGAAGACACCCCAGGACAGCGGTCAGCCGGTGACCAATCTTGTGCGCCACCCGCGCTTCAAGGAGTACTTCGAGCACGCCAATTACGCCGAGCCGCTGGAGATCCCTTCGCCGTTCAATGACCGCCTGCGCATTCAGATGCTGATCACCCGCTACGGCAACAACGAGCATTTGATGCTGGTGCGAGACGTGACGCGCATGCATCAGCTGGAGCAGATGCGCAAAGACTTCGTCGCCAACGTGTCCCACGAGCTGCGCACACCGCTGACGGTCATCTGCGGGTACCTGGAAACGCTGCTGGATAACGTCGAAGAAGTGAATCCGCGCTGGGTCCGTGCGTTGCAGCAAATGCATCAGCAAGGCGGACGCATGCAGACGCTGCTCAACGACCTATTACTGTTGGCCAAGCTGGAAGCCACCGATTACCCGTCCGATAACCAGCCCGTGGCCGTGTCGTCGCTGCTGCAAAGCATCACCAACGATGCTCAGGCGCTGTCGGGGAGCAAGAATCAGCAGATCACCCTGGAGCTGGAAAGTGACGTCAGCCTCAAGGGCAGCGAGGCGGAGCTGCGCAGCGCGTTCTCCAACCTGATCTTCAACGCGGTCAAATACACGCCGGCCGAGGGCAAGATCCGCATCCGCTGGTGGAGTGACGGCCGTGGCGCGCACCTGAGCGTGCAGGACTCCGGCATCGGCATCGACAGCAAACACATTCCGCGCCTGACCGAGCGCTTCTACCGCGTCGATTCCAGCCGCGCGTCAAACACCGGCGGGACAGGCCTGGGCCTGGCGATCGTCAAGCACGTGTTGCTGCGCCACCGCGCGGCACTGGAAATCAACAGCGTCCCCGGCAAGGGCAGTGTGTTTATCTGCAACTTTGCCCCGGCCCAGATGACCAAAGCCTAGGCAAGCCGGTAGATAGCCGCTAAATTGCGTCCCTTGTGCCCTCCAATTGTGAGGGCTTGTTTCATTCCACACTTCAAAACGGAACCTGCAAAACCCAATCATGGACCCTTCCCCTGGTATTAGCCTGGCTTCACTCTTCGCCGATTTCGGCATGATTCTTTTCGCAATGGTGTTGGTTCTGCTCAACGGATTTTTCGTTGCGGCCGAGTTCGCCATGGTCAAACTGCGCTCCACCCGCGTCGAGTCCATTGCCGACAACAACGGCTGGCGCGGACGCATTCTGCGCACCGTTCACAGCCAGCTGGACGCTTATCTGTCGGCTTGCCAGCTGGGTATTACGCTGGCGTCGCTGGGTCTGGGCTGGGTGGGCGAGCCGGCGTTCGCGCACTTGCTGGCGCCGTTGCTTGAGACGGTTGGCGTGGAGTCGCCTGAAGTCGTTAAGGGCGTGTCGTTCTTCAGCGCTTTTTTCATGATTTCGTACCTGCACATCGTGGTGGGTGAACTGGCGCCAAAATCCTGGGCTATTCGCAAACCCGAACTGTTGTCGCTGTGGACGGCGGTGCCGCTGTACCTCTTCTACTGGGCGATGTACCCGGCCATTTACCTGCTCAACGCCAGCGCCAACGGCATTCTGCGCATCGCAGGCCAGGGCGAGCCCGGCCCGCATCACGAGCATCATTACAGCCGTGAAGAACTCAAGCTGATCCTGCACTCAAGCCGCGGTCAGGACCCGAGCGACCAGGGCATGCGCGTGCTGGCCTCCGCTGTGGAAATGGGCGAGCTGGAAGTGGTGGACTGGGCAAATTCCCGCGAAGACATGGTCTCGCTGGAATTCAACGCCCCGCTTAAACAAATCCTCGCCATGTTCCGTCGGCACAAGTTCAGCCGGTATCCGGTGTACGACTCTGACCGCAATGAATTTGTGGGCCTGTTGCACATCAAGGACCTGCTGCTGGAGCTGGCGGCGCTGGATCACCTTCCCGAATCCTTCAACCTCGCCGAGCTCACGCGGCCGCTTGAGCGCGTGTCCAAGCACATGCCGTTGTCGCGTCTGCTGGAGCAGTTCCGTCAGGGCGGTGCGCACTTTGCGCTGGTCGAAGAGGCCGACGGCAAGATCATCGGCTACCTGACGATGGAAGACGTGCTGGAAGTGCTGGTGGGCGACATTCAGGACGAACACCGCAAGGCCGAGCGCGGCATCCTGGCTTATCAGCCGGGCAAGCTGCTGGTACGTGGTGACACGCCGCTGTTCAAGGTCGAGCGCCTGCTGGGTATCGATCTGGACCACGTTGAAGCCGAAACCCTGGCAGGCCTGATCTACGACAGCCTCAAGCGCGTGCCTGAGGAAGAGGAGGTCATGGAAGTCGAAGGCCTGCGCATCATCATCAAAAAGATGAAAGGCCCGAAGATCGTGCTGGCGAAAGTGTTGAAGCTGGATTGACCTCGCCGCTGGCAGGATCCTGGATGTGCCATCTTGCTGCCGCTGCGCGCCAGATCGCGGGCAAGCGCGCTCCTACATCAGGTAGCGCGTTGCTGACAGAGGTTTAATTCCCGCCAATCGCGAAGTTAGGCAGGCTCTGGACCGGTTGCGAGAATTCGTACGGAATCGACTCCAGCGCCAGCCCGACATTGCGTTGCACCACGAAGTGCAAATGCGGGCCGGTGCTGTTGCCGGTGTTGCCGGAGCGCCCGAGCGGCGCGCCCACTGCCACATGCTGGCCTTCCTTGACGCTCACCGATCCCTGCTGCAGATGCAGATAAACGCCCATCGTGCCGTCGTCGTGCAGGATGCGCACGAAGTTGCCCGATGGATTTGCGCCTCGGCCCGACTGGGCATTCTCGGTCTTGACCACGGTACCGCCCCGGGCAGCGATGATCTGCGTGCCTTCGGGCATCGCGATGTCGATCGCATAGCGGCTCTTGGCCCCTATGTGGCTGTAGGACCCATTGGCACCCTGACTGATGCGAAACGGCCCGCCCACCCACGGCAACGGATAGCGATAGGCAAATCCACTCGCCGAGACGCCCCGCTGCGGGTCGCCCACGATTGATCGCAGACTGGGCTTGTAGGTCATGGCCTTGCTGGCGACTTGCGGGCTGAGGGCGATGAGGCGTTCGTTGCTGCGCGCCGCAATTGTGCGGCGAATGACTTGGTCCGATACCCCCACCACGTTCTTCACCCCGGCCAGACGCAGCTCGACTTCGACAGGCGCGTAAAGGTCGTTTCGCACGTACAGGCTGTCGCTGCCGTTGGCTTTCTTGACGCTCAGGCGCACCTGGCTGTCGATGCGCTCGACCATGCGCTCGCGAAGCTTCATCACCTGCGCGCCACGTACAGGCTGGTCGGTAAACGACACAACGCCATTAGCATCGGTGAACCGATAGATCGTGACTGCCCCGGCGGTCTGCGTGGCCAGCAGTAAGGCACAGACAACCAGCACGCGCTCTAACATCGGGATAGACCTGGTGAGTGGACGATTGGCGCCCAGCCTAACAGCGATGCCGACGCAATTGGACTCATCCGAATCAATCGGTAATAGACGAAGCGTCAAGGAAATCGCGTCAGGACGGGGCGCGATCGGAATTGCAATTTCTATGCAGGGTAGGCGTGCGTTTCGTCAGACCGTTCTTCGCCTGCGCTGACATGCCCATCGTCCAGACGCTGCGCGTGCGCGCAGCGAACTGGCTTGCGAATCAGGCACCCGGCACGAAGTGCTTCTGCGCTGTGCCACGGGCAATCAGGCGCGAGAGGTAATCAAGCTTCTGGGTGTCCTTGTCGACGAAGCGGAAGGTGACCTGCAGCCACTCGCTGTCTGGCTTCTGCTCAAACGCGGCAATCGCGTGCAGATAGCCATTGAGACGCGCGACCTCGGCGTTTTCACCCTGCTCCAGATCGAGCACGGCGCTTTCGAGGATCTGCGGCAGGACGTCGCCACGACGGACCAGCAGTGACGCTTCCTTGAGCGTCAGCGCCTTGATCACGCAGGGCTGGGTCCCGCTCGGAAGACGCAACTGACCCTGACCACGCCCCGTGGGTGCGGCGGCGGGAGCAGCATTGGCCATCGGCTGGGCCAGAGGCTGAGCGGCCTGGGGTGCCGCAGAAGCTGCGGGCGCCGTGTTGACGACCTCGGGGCGATTACCCGTCAGGGCGCTGAGCGAGTCATTGGCAAACGCCGCATTGACGCGAGCCGGACCACTGGACATCAACGCGTCGAGCTTGCCGACCTTGTGCAGCGCTTTTTTGACCTTGGTCAGCAGCTGCTCGTTGGTAAACGGCTTGCCGATGAAGTCCGAGACGCCGGCCTGAATCGCCTGGATCACGTTTTCCTTGTCGCCACGGCTGGTGACCATGATGAAAGGCATGGTCTTCAGGTTGTCCTGCTGGCGGCACCAGGTCAGCAATTCCAGCCCGGACATTTCGGGCATTTCCCAATCGCAAAGCACCAGATCAAACACTTCCCGGCTGAGCAGGACTTGCGCCTTGCGGCCATTGACTGCGTCTTCCAGAGCGATTCCCGGGAAGGCGTTGCGCAGGCCTTTCTTGACCAGATCGCGGATGAACGGTGCGTCATCCACCACCAATACACTGACTTTACTCATCGACGCTCCTGATGGCGTGTTCACCGTAAATGGCGAGCATTCGCTGGCGGGTGGCCAGCTGCCAAACTGTTTGACGACACCGGGACTTTTATTCGCGGGTGACTTGAAAACTACGGGCAGACCGGAGAAACAAAAACGCCCGGCGGTCGCCAGGCGTTTTTTCTCAGGCAATCTTATTTATCGTCAGGCGTGTCCAGAACATTAATCCTTTCGGCGGTCAGGCCTTTGACTTCTTCCTGCATGCGCTTGAGGCCAAGGTGGCGAACGTCGGTACCGCGCACGAGGTAGATCACCAGTTCGGAGATGTTCCGCGCGTGATCGCCGATGCGCTCCAGCGAACGCAAGACCCAGATCACGTTCAACACTCGGGAGATCGAGCGCGGATCTTCCATCATGTAGGTGACCAGCTCACGCAATGCGGTCTTGTATTCGCGGTCGATGTTTTTGTCGTACTGCGCAACCGACAACGCCAGATCGGCATCGAAGCGGGCGAACGAGTCCAGTGCATCGCGCACCATCTTGCTGACCTGATCGCTGATGTGGCGCACTTCGACGTAACCGCGCGGCGACTCACCCTCTTCGCACAGCTGAATCGCACGCCGGGCGATCTTCGTGGACTCATCGCCGATTCGCTCAAGGTCGATGACCGACTTGGAGATGCTGATGATCAGACGCAGGTCGGAAGCGGCAGGCTGACGACGGGCCAGAATGCGCAGGCACTCTTCATCGATGTTGCGCTCCATCTGGTTGATGCGGTCGTCCACCTCGCGCACTCGCTGGGCCAGGCCCGAGTCGGCTTCGATCAACGCGGTGACGGCGTCGTTGACCTGCTTCTCGACCAGACCACCCATTTCCAGCAGGTGGCTGCGAACTTCTTCCAGTTCAGCGTTGAACTGCTGGGAGATGTGATGTGTATGGCTGTCTTTGATCATGAGTGTCCGTCCGATTAATTGCGCGGTGGTTCAAGGCTGACGAAACACGTGCTAGCCGTAACGACCGGTTATGTAGTCTTCAGTCTGCTTTTTGGTCGGATTGGTGAACAACGTATCGGTGTCCCCGTATTCGACCACCTTGCCCATGTGCAGAAACGCGGTGTAATCCGACACGCGCGCAGCCTGCTGCATGTTGTGGGTAACGATCACAATGGTGTATTTGGATTTCAGTTCGTAGATCAACTCTTCGACTTTCAGGGTCGAAATCGGGTCGAGCGCGGAGCACGGCTCATCGAGCAGCAGCACCTCGGGTTCGACGGCGATGGTGCGGGCGATCACCAGACGTTGCTGCTGACCACCGGAAAGTCCGAGCGCCGACTCATGCAGGCGGTCCTTGACCTCGTCCCACAGTGCGGCGCCACGCAACGCCCATTCGACGGCTTCATCGAGCACGCGCTTCTTGTTCACGCCTTGAATACGCAGCCCGTAGACCACGTTTTCATAAACGGTCTTGGGGAACGGGTTGGGCTTCTGGAAGACCATGCCGACCCGACGACGCAACTCGGCAACGTCTTCGCCCTTGGTGTAGATGTCGTGGCCATAGAGCTTGATCTCGCCCTGGACGCGACAGCCGTCCACCAGATCGTTCATGCGGTTAAAGGTGCGCAGCAAGGTGGACTTGCCGCACCCGGACGGCCCGATGAACGAGGTGACGCGTTGTTTCGGGATGTTCATGCGGATGTCGAACAGCGCCTGCTTCTCGCCATAGAAGAGATCCAGCCCCGGCACTTCCAGCGCAACGGCTTCGTTCGCCAGATCCAGTACTTGGCGCTTGCGACCCAGGGCCGACATGTTGATGCCGTGGGCGTGGGGTTCGTGTTGCATGGTCTCTCTCCGTTCGTAGCTGCCAGCGTTGAGCTGCACGCGTTGAGCTGCAAGCTGCAAACTGCAAGCTGCAAGCTGCAAGTTTGATGCAAATACAGTACGCGGCTTTCAGCTGGCCTTCTTGCCGCTTGTAGCTGCCTCAGTCTTCAAAGGCCTTGTATTTGTCGCGCAGGCGGTTGCGAATCGTCACCGCCGACAGGTTCAGCAGCGCAATCACCAACACCAGCAACAGCGCCGTGGCGTACACCAGCGGGCGTGCGGCCTCGACATTGGGACTTTGAAAGCCGACGTCGTAAATATGAAAACCCAAGTGCATGATCTTCTGGTCGAGGTGCAGGTACGGGTAATTGCCGTCCAGCGGCAGAGACGGCGCCATCTTGACCACACCCACCAGCATCAGCGGCGCCACTTCACCCGCCGCCCGCGCCACGGCCAGAATCAGGCCGGTCATCATGGCCGGGCTGGCCATCGGCAAAACGATCCTCCACAGCGTTTCGGCCTTGGTCGCGCCCAGAGCCAGCGAGCCCTCGCGCAACGTCAGCGGGATACGCGCCAGACCTTCTTCGGTGGCGACGATCACCACCGGCACGGCGAGCAGTGCGAGGGTCAGTGACGCCCACAGCAAGCCCGGTGTGCCGAACGTCGGCGCCGGCAGGGCTTCGGGGAAGAACAGCTGATCCAGAGAACCGCCCAGCACGTAAACGAAAAAGCCCAGCCCGAACACGCCGTAGACGATCGCGGGAACGCCCGCGAGGTTGTTCACGGCGATGCGGATCAAGCGCGTCATCACGCCCTGGCGGGCGTACTCACGCAGATACACAGCCGCGAGCACGCCAAAGGGCGTCACGATGACGGCCATGATCAGCGTCATCATCACGGTGCCGAAGATCGCCGGGAAAATCCCGCCCTCCGTGTTGGCCTCGCGTGGGTCGTCGCTGAGGAACTCCCAGAGCTTCTGGAAGTAGAACCCCAGCTTGGTCATCGTGCCCATGGCGTTGGGTTGATACGCGTGAACCACCTTGCCGATGCTGATCTCGATCTCTTTGCCGTTGGCGTCACGCGCCGTCAGGCTGTCGCGATTGTATTCGGCGTGCAACGCGCCCAGCCGCGATTCGACGTCCTTGTAGCGGGCGTCGTATTCGGCGCGTTCAGTGGCCATGTCGGCCTGGGCCGCTGCATCAAGTTCGCCGTTGAGCTCAAGCTTGCGGGCGTGCAGACGCAGCCGCTCGATGCCATGGTTGATCGCGCCGATCTCGCCCTTCTCCAGGTCGTCCAGTTGATCGGAAATGCCCTGCACACGCTCGATACGCGCCTGCAGTTGCGGCCATGCGGCTTCGCCTTCCGCGACGACTTTGCCGTCTTCCTTGACGTTGACCAGATAGCCGTAGAAGTTGCCCCACTCGCGGCGCTCCAGCGTCATCACCTCCGCTGGCTTGCTCTGATCCTTGAGCCACTCGCCAATGACCCAGTTGAAATCGCTGGGGCTGATATCCCGGTTGCCGACCTTGAACAGATCGCGGGTCATGAACTCGGGCCCCTGATCAGGGACTGGCAACCCGGCGGCCTTGAGCCTGGCGCGCGGCACTTGTTCAGACTGAACCAGCTCGCCCACCAGCACATGGTTCTCCTGCCCGGGAACGTCGTACTGCGCGGAAATGACATCGGCGGGCCAGAAGTGTCCCAGCCCGCGCACGGCGATCACCGCCAGCAGGCCGATGGTCATGATCACCGCGATGGATACCGCACCCGCGCTCAGCCAGACGCCGGGGCCGCCACTGTTGAACCATCGCTTGAGGGAGGTCTGCTTCATCGGTTTCAACCTGCCCTAGAGAGACGAATACTGCTTGCGCAGGCGCTGACGAATCAGCTCTGCCAAGGTATTCATGACAAATGTGAACATCAGCAGCACCAGAGCGGCGAGGAACAGCACGCGATAATGACTGCCGCCCACTTCCGACTCGGGCATCTCCACCGCTACGTTGGCCGCCAGCGTGCGCATGCCTTCAAACAGGTTCATGTCCATGATCGGCGTGTTGCCGGTGGCCATGAGTACGATCATGGTTTCGCCGACAGCACGCCCCATGCCGATCATCAGCGCAGAGAAAATCCCCGGGCTGGCCGTGAGAAGCACCACACGAACCAGCGTCTGCCACGGCGTGGCGCCGAGGGCCAGCGAGCCGAGCGTCAGGCCCCGCGGCACGCTGAACACAGCGTCCTCGGCAATCGAATAAATGTTGGGAATGACCGCAAAGCCCATCGCGATTCCGACCACCAATGCGTTGCGCTGATCGTAGAGGATGCCCCGGTCGTTGATCCAAGAGCGCATGTCGCCGCCAAAGAACCAGTTCTCCAGGTGCGGGCTCATGCTCAGTGAGGCCCAGCCAATCAGCAGAATGACCGGAATCAGAATCGCGCTTTCCCAACCCTCAGGTACCCGCTGGCGAATCGAGTCAGGCAGGCGCGTCCAGCCAAAGCCCGCCAGCAAGATGCCGATGGGGGTGAAGATCAACAGACTGAAAATCCCCGGCAGGTGCCCTTCCAGATACGGCGCCAGGAACAGCCCTGCGAAGAAGCCGAGAATCACGGTCGGCATCGCTTCCATCAGCTCGATGATCGGCTTGACCTTGCGGCGCATGCGCGGCGCCATGAAGTAAGCAGTGTAGATCGCCGCAGCGACGGCGATCGGTGCGGCCAGCAGCATGGCGTAGAACGCGGCTTTGAGCGTGCCGTAAGTGAGCGGCGCGAGGCTAAGCTTGGGCTCGAAATCACTGTTGGACGCGGTGGATTGCCAGACGTATTTGGGTTCGTCGTAGTTCTCGTACCAGACCTTGTCCCACAACGCGCTCCAGGAAATCTCCGGGTGCGGATTGTCGAGGCTCAAAGGCAGCAGCTTGCCGCTGTCTTCAACAATGATGCGATCCGCCCGTGGCGATAAACCCATCACGGCCGGGCCGCTGGCAATCGGGTCGATCAACAGCGTGCGGTGAGCGGTGCTGTGGAACACGCCGAGCTTGCCGGCGGTGTCCATGGCAATGAAGCCTTTGCGGCGTTGCTCGGCGGTGATCTGGGAAATCGGCGCGCCACTCATTTTGAAGTCACGAATATGCTGCAGACGCATCTCGCCATCGACGTCCCGCGCCATGAACCACTGTGCGATGTTACCCCTGGAACTGCCGATCACCAGAGAGATGCCGCCCACCAGCTGCGCACTGGCGGTGGTTTCGGCGTTGGCGTCTTCAAGCAGTTTGTAGCGACCGTTCAACGTGCGATCGCGCAGGTCGAACACATCCACCAGCGCGCGACCATTGATCACGTACAGCCATTGCTGGCGCGGGTCGACATAGATGGCTTTGACCGCCGCTGACAGCTGCGGCAGGTCGATGCGGCTTTGCTCGCGGTTGGTTTCGCCGGTCATCAGGTTTTCGGATTGGGTCAGCGACAACACGTGCAGCTGGGTGCCGGTTGCACCGGCCAGAATCAGGGTCGTGTCGCTGGCATTCAGATTGACGTGCTCAAGCGCCCGCCCGCCTTCATCCAGCACCAGCGGCGTCTCGCCGTAGGGATAGGTAATCGTGGGGGTGATGGTTTTTTTGCTGTCGGGATAGCTGATCGGGTAAGCGTGCTTGAACACCAGCACCTGTCCGTTGGACAGGCCAACCGCGATCAAGGGCTTGCCGGGCTGATCCTGCGCCACTGAAGTGACCTGCGCGCCAGCGGGGATGGGCAAGGCTACACGGGAAATCTCACCGCCGTCCTTGAGGTGGAAAAACAGCGCCTCGCCCTTGTCGGAGACGCGCATGGCGACCTGGTTCTGCTCTTCGATGACCAGGACCATGGGCTTGCCGGAATCCTGCATCCAGGCAGGCGTCTGAGCATCGTCGCGCGTCAGCTTCGCACCCTGAAACAAAGGCGCAACGACGTAGGCGAGGTAGAAGAAGATCAGCGTGATGGCGGCCAGCACGGCAAGACCGCCCACCAACACGTACCAACGCGTCAGGCGGTCTTTGAGCGCACGAATCCTGCGCTTGCGTTGCAGCTCGGGCGCATTGAAATCGATGCGCTCGGGACGGGGGTTTTCGGTCATTGATGAATTGGCCAAATCATTCATGCGCACACCGTAGCCGCTGTGTATGACAAATACATGACAGCGAGGTGACGCAAAAAAGCCCGCCGCTCCTTAATCGGGGCAACGGACTGTTCAGTGTTCTGCGAGCCTCGTTCCATAAGGCCTTTATCGTTTAGGGCGGGACGAACCTGTCACCCCGCATCAGGGTTGTCTGGGCAGCGTGCTCGCTACCGTTCTTGTAGCCCCAGATCAGCCAAGGCTTTGCTGACGACCTTGGCTGGTAACGGAATGTACCCGTCTTTCATGACAACTTCCTGACCTTGTTTTGACAGGATCAATCTGACGAACTCGGCTTCGAGTGGATTCAACGGTTTGTTCGGCGCCTTGTTGACGTACACATAAAGGAAACGCGCCAGCGGGTAGGTACCATTCAGCGCATTGGCTTCGTTGTCTTCGACAAACTCGCCGCCCTCTTTCTTCGCGAGGGGTACGGTGCGGACGCTGGATGTTTTATAACCAATGCCTGAATAGCCGATGCCGTTCAGCGAATTGCTGATGGAGCTGACCACCGAAGCAGAGCCGGGCTGTTCGTTAACGTTGGGTTTGAAGTCGCCCTTGCACAGCGCCTCTTCCTTGAAGTAACCGTAGGTGCCGGAAACCGAATTGCGCCCGAACAGCTGGATGGCCTTGCCGGCCAGATCCCCCGTTACGCCCACATCGCCCCAGGTCTTTGCATCGGTCCTGGCGCCGCACAGCCGGGTCGCGGAGAAGATCGCGTCGACCTGCTGCAACGTCAGACCCTTGATCGGGTTGTCCTTGTGGACGAACACTGCCAAGGCATCCACCGCCACGGGAATCGCCGTCGGCTTGTAGCCATGCTTCTGCTCGAAGGCCGACAATTCGCCGTCTTTCATCTTGCGGCTCATGGGCCCCAGTGTCGCAGTGCCCTCGGTCAGTGCGGGCGGCGCTGTCGAGGAGCCGGCGGCCTGAATCTGGATGTTCACGCTTGGGTATTCTTTCTTATAGGCCTCGGCCCACATCGTCATCAGATTGGCGAGGGTGTCGGAGCCCACGCTGGATAGATTCCCGGAGACACCACTGGTTTTGACGTAGGGCTTGATCGCCGGGTCGACGGCGGCGCAAGCATTGCCGAGAGCCGCGCCCGCCGCAACGAAAGTCAGCGCCGTCATCAAACGTTTGAAGGTCATGCCTTGCTCCTGGCGAGGTGAAGAGTGCCGCCGTCGATGGTGGCCATGTGACCACTCTATGACCGGAATATGACAATCAAATGAAAGGCCGCGAGTCATTACGACTGGCGGCCTCGGTTTCAGCGGGAAGGTTTGCCTTTGCCTCGATCAGGACTCGACCGGCTTTCTTCTCATCAGGAAAACACCGATCCCCATGCCCATGGCGCAAAGAATCGCCACGTACCAGGAAGGACCCATCGGGTTGGCAGCGAACATCAGGCTGACGACCATTGGCGTTAAACCGCCAAAGATGGCGTACGCCAGGTTGTAGGAAAACGACAGCCCGGAGAAGCGCACCACCGGCGGGAAGGCCTTGACCATCACGAACGGCACCGCGCCGATGGTGCCGACGAACAAGCCGGTGATGGCGTACAGCGGATACAGCAGATCCGGGTGCGTGCCGATCATGTGGTAGAAGGTCCACGAACTCACCAGCAGACCGAGCGAGCCGAACAGGAACACCAGTCCCGCGCCGACTCGATCCGCCAGCGCGCCAGCCCCGATACACCCCAGACTCAGCAAAACAATGGCGAGGCTGTTGGCTTTCAGGGTGTCGGCAGGGGCGAAACCATAGGCCTTCTGCAACAGGGTCGGGGTCATCAGAATGACCACCACCACGCCCGCGGAGAGCAGCCAGGTCAGCAGCATCGACAGCACAACGGCGCCGCGATGATCGCGCAGCACTGCCTTGAGCGGCACTTCGTCAGCCAGTTGCTTGCGCAATTGAAGCTCGGCGAAGACCGGGGTTTCGTGCAGCCAGCGGCGCAGGTAAACCGACATCAGACCGAAGACACCACCGAGCAGGAAAGGAATACGCCATGCGTAGTCCGAAACCTCGATCGGCGAGTACACGCTGTTGATCCAGGTGGCGACCAGTGAGCCGAGCAAAATCCCGGCAGTCAGACCGGACGTGAGGGTACCGCAGGCGTAACCGACGTTACGGGCGGGAACGTGTTCGGAAACGAATACCCACGCGCCAGGCACTTCGCCGCCGATCGCGGCACCTTGAATGACGCGCATCAACAGCAGCAAGAGCGGCGCCCAGATGCCTATCTGCGCGTAGGTTGGCAGCAGGCCCATGATCAGCGTCGGCACGGCCATCAGAAAAATGCTCAGGGTGAACATTTTCTTGCGACCCAGCAGATCGCCGAAATGCGCCATGACGATGCCGCCCAGCGGCCGAGCCAGATAACCGGCGGCAAAAATGCCAAACGTTTGCATCAAACGCAGCCATTCGGGCATGTCTATGGGGAAAAACAGCTTGCCCACCACTGCTGCGAAGAACACGAAAATGATGAAGTCGTAGAACTCCAACGCTCCGCCCAGGGCAGACAGTGAAAGGGTTTTGTAATCGTTGCGGTTCAGCGGGCGCGAAGGCTGCGTGGCACTTAAAGGCACAGAGGACATAACAATGGCTTCTCTTTTGAGGCTCTCTTTGGGCGAAAAATCAACGGTGACTCAACCGTGGGTAACGGCTTCACACGCGATTTCTCGACTCGAAAAGTTAATCGGGCATCAAAATTGCGTGCCAAAAATGGCGTAGTGCGCCAAGTCGGTCCGGCACGATAGCAAATTGCGTACAAATGCACATGGATTGCAATGACGCGAAGGCATTATGGAAAACCGGCGGTCGTTTCGAGACGGCGCGCCCGATATACTCGCCGGCCGCGACTCAACCGGTCTCTTCAGGGAAGTTGTGCGAAGCCATTTGCCCAAGTCGTTTTCGCAGAGTTTCCCTTTAAACGAAATGAAGACTACCTAGAGTCAGCAGACGCTGTGAAAACGTCACGAGCGAAGGCAAGACAAGGCAAAAGCAGGCGGAAAAGCGGAGTCTAGAGGCTCCTAAATGAGCATTTTCCGCCTGCTTTTAACGCAGTATTGTGTGCGTAACGCCGAAGGTGCCCAGCCTGTAGTAGTTTTCACAGGGTCTGCAGGGTCAGAGGAACCCAGTAATGATTGAGCTCGAACAAGAAGATCCGATACCGCAGGGCGATCTTGCCCTGCAGATTACCGCCCTACCCCGCGAAACCAACGGCTTCGGCGACATTTTCGGCGGCTGGCTGGTTGCCCAGATGGACCTCGCCGGTACTGCCATGGCGAGCAAGGTGGCCGGTGGCCGTGTGGCGACTGTTGCCATCGACCGCATGGCGTTCCTGGTGCCCGTCGCGGTGGGGGCGCAATTGTCGTTCTATACCCAAACCCTGGAAATCGGCCGCAGCTCGATTCAGATGATGGTTGAGGTGTGGAGCGATGATCCCCTGTCCAGCGAATGGCGCAAGGTGACCGAAGCGGTGTTCGTTTTTGTCGCCATCGACGGCAGCGGCCGTACCCGTTCGGTGCCGGCTCGACGCTGATCATGAAGCCAGGGTGGGCGTCAATGTGCCCGCCCTTGGCTTTGCGCAACAAACTCATCAAGCTTGGCGCAGTCTGATTCAGTCACTGTCCTTCGAGTGAGTACCCCTATGCCTACGTCAAACGTCGAATCCTTCCAGCTCGGTGAGCTTAACTGCTGGCGCATCCGCCACGGCCAGGCGGAGCTGGTAATCGCCCAACAAGGCGCGCACATCATCAGTTACCAGGTGGACGGTGATGAGCCGCTGATCTGGTCCAACCCGGGCGCGTTGTTCAAATCGGGCAAGCCTATTCGCGGCGGGATGCCGATCTGCTGGCCGTGGTTTGGCAATTTTCAGCGTAATCCGTCAAGCGTGCAGGCAATGCGCGAGAGCGACGAACCGGCGAAGGCCCACGGCGAAGTCCGGGCGATCGACTGGGAGTTGATGGGCGTGGGTGAGGACGGCGACGCATTGATCGTCGAATTCATCCAGCCCCAGGCCGAAGGACAGTTGCCAGGCTGGCCGCACGCTGTTGGCCTGAAGCTGCATATCCGCCTGGATGCCGCGCTGAATGTCAGTTTGGTGAGCTTCAACGCTGGCGCTGAAGACGTCACGCTCAGTCAGGCGCTGCACAGTTATTTCGCGGTGAGTGATGTGAGCCAGATCAGCATCGAAGGGCTGGATGGCGTCGAGTACCTGAACACACTGGAAAGCTGGGAGACCCAGAACGTACAGGTGGGTGACATCACGTTCACCGGCGAGACGGACCGTATTTACCAGGACACGCCCGACCTGATCTCAGTGGTCGACCCGCAATGGAAACGCCGGATTCAGATTCAAACGACGGGCTCGCAATCGGCCATCGTCTGGAACCCGTGGGTCGACAAGACCAAAACTTTCGACGATATGCAGTCTGATGGCTGGAAGGGCATGGTGTGCGTTGAGACGGCTAACGTCATGACTGACGTCGTGACGCTCAAGCCCGGTGATATGCATGCGCTGAGCGTGAGCATCTGGGCCGAGCCATTGGCAGAAGCCTGACAGCCTGTGGGAATGGCGTCTACGCCAGTCCTACTGAGCGAACGCGCTCCAGTGGGACCGGCTTTAGCCGGGAAGGAGCCGGTTTGAGCACCATCAATTTGTGGTGTAACAGACGACGCCTTCCCGGCTAAAGCCGGTCCTACACTGAGGTTCAGGGCCAGTCCCACCAGATGTAGGCCCTGCCCCAATCCCTACAAATCCGCCTCAACCACCACACGCACTTTCGACGCGTCCAGCGCATAGGCGGCGTCGGCAAGATCGTTGTTGACCTTCTCGACCTTCAACGTGCCGATGACCCACAACGGTGTGTAGATGTCCGAGATCTTCAGGCCTTTCGGATAACGCACCAACACCAGCTGATTCGGCGGCGGTGGCGGCACGTGGATGCAGGCGCCCGGGTACGGGACGAGGAAGAACAGCGTGCTGTGACCCTTCGCGTCAGTCTCCAGCGGCACCGGATAACCACCCAGGCGAATGGTTTTGTCGTTCATCGACGCGACGGTTTTGGTGGAGTACATGACGGCAGGCAAGCCTTTGCTCTGCTTCAAACCGCCCTTGCTGTCGAACGTTCCCTGGCCTTCCGGCGAGTTATGGTCGATTTCGGGCATGGCTTCGAGGGCTTTCTGATCCGACTTCGGCATCAGTTCAAGCCAGTCGGTTTCGGGTAATTCAGCGGCGCGTACCAGTCCGCAGACCAACAGCAGTGAAACGAAGAGGAGATGACGCATTGGAGATGCTCGGCGGGAGGAGTTGAGTGCCGGGCATTCTAGCCCTCTGCGCAGCAATTACGCAGAAGGCCAGGCGTGCTTAACGCTTTTTAATCATGCCGTAGATCACCAGCAGGATGATCGCGCCGACGAGCGCACCGAGGAAACCTGCACCCTCGCCTGCGCGGTAGATACCCAGCGCCTGACCACCATAAGTGGCGGCCAGCGAGCCGCAGATGCCGAGCAGGATGGTCATGATCCAGCCCATGCTGTCGTCGCCTGGCTTCAGAAAGCGCGCCAGCAGACCTACGATCAAGCCGATGAAGATGGTTCCGATGATTCCCATGCCATGTCCCTCTGTTTGAATGAATATGCCGAGAGCCTAGCTGGCAAACGGCAACACGCTATGAGAGGGGTGGGGATAACGAATGGTTCAACTGGAAAGTACACCGGTCTTTGCAGGAGCGCGCTTGCCCGCGATGGCGGTGGGTCAGACACGAATCAGGTTCAGACAGATCGCATCGCGGGCAAGCGCGCTCCTGCAGTAAACGGCGCCGGGGCGCCATTATTCAGCGGCCGGCACAGCATCCACCCTAGCAAGTATTGATCAGTTTTTGATCAACGCCTCGACCTGTTTCACCTGACGATCCAGCGTCGCGCGGTCTTTGCTGCGCACGGTGGCGTGGCCGACCTTGCGCCCGGCCTTGAAGGCCTTGCCGTAGTGATGCAGGTGGCAATCTTCGACGGCGATGACCCCGCTCACAGCGGGCACTTCACCGATGAAGTTGAGCATCGCGCTTTCGCCGACCTTGGCAGTCGAACCCAGCGGCAGCCCGGCAACGGCGCGCAGATGGTTCTCGAACTGGCTGCACTCGGCGCCTTCGGTGGTCCAGTGACCCGAGTTGTGGACGCGCGGGGCGATTTCGTTGGCTTTCAGGCCGCCATCGACTTCGAAGAACTCGAAGGCCAGAACGCCTACATAATCCAGCTGCTTGAGCACGCGCCCGGCGTAATCCTCAGCCAGCGCCTGCAACGGGTGATCGGTGCTGGCGATGGAAAGGCGCAGGATGCCGCTGTCGTGGGTGTTGTGGACCAACGGATAGAAGCGGGTCTCGCCATCACGGGCGCGTACGGCGATCAGCGAGACTTCGCCGGTGAACGGCACGAAGCCCTCAAGCAGGCACGGCACGCTGCCCAGCTCGGCGAAAGTGCCGCTCACATCTTCAGGGGTGCGCAGGACTTTCTGGCCCTTGCCGTCGTAACCCAGCGTGCGGGTTTTCAACACAGCCGGCAGGCCAATGCTGGCCACCGCAGCGTGCAGATCCGCCTGGGACTGGATGTCGGCGAACGCCGGCGTCGGGATACCGAGGTCCTTGAACATGCTCTTTTCGAACCAGCGATCGCGGGCGATGCGCAGCGCTTCGGCACTCGGGTAAACCGGCACGAACTGCGACAGGAAGGCAACGGTTTCAGCCGGCACGCTTTCGAATTCGAAGGTGACCAGATCAACATCATTGGCCAGCTGACGCAGGTGTTCCTGATCGCCGTAATCGGCGAGCAAGTGCTCGCCAAGCGCAGCGGCGCAGGCGTCCGGTGCGGGGTCAAGGAAGGCGAAGTTCATTCCCAGCGGGGTGCCCGCCAGTGCCAACATGCGACCCAACTGGCCGCCACCGATTACGCCGATCTTCATGAAAACCTCAGGCCTCGCGTGGGTCTGGATTGTCCAGAACGCTGTCTGTCTGCTCAGCGCGGAATTTCTTCAGCACTGCGTGGAAGTGTGGATGCTTGGCGCCCAGGATACTGGCCGACAACAGCGCGGCGTTGATCGCGCCCGCTTTGCCGATGGCCAGGGTCGCGACCGGAATGCCGGCAGGCATCTGCACGATGGAGAGCAATGAATCAACGCCCGACAGCATGGAAGACTGAACCGGGACACCCAGAACGGGCAGATGAGTCTTGGCAGCGCACATGCCTGGCAGGTGAGCCGCACCGCCGGCACCGGCGATGATCACCTCGATGCCACGGCCTTCGGCTTCTTCGGCGTACTTGAACAGCAGATCGGGCGTGCGGTGCGCCGAAACCACTTTGACTTCGTACGGAATGCCGAGCTTTTCAAGCATGTCGGCGGTGTGGCTAAGGGTGGACCAATCGGACTTGGAGCCCATGATCACGCCAACCAGTGCGCTCATCGTCGTGCCTCTCATCGGGCGCCCGCAGGCGCGGCTAAAAACAACAAGCCACGCGGGAAAACCGGCGTGGCTTGTCGTACAAATTATGACCAGTCGAACCGGCCGAAGGCCGCGGAGTATAC
This sequence comes from Pseudomonas petrae, assembly GCF_021728295.1. Lineage (GTDB taxonomy): Bacteria > Pseudomonadota > Gammaproteobacteria > Pseudomonadales > Pseudomonadaceae > Aquipseudomonas > Aquipseudomonas petrae. The sequence continues at coordinate 216,671 of NZ_JAKJXE010000006.1, read as the reverse complement.
CGCAAAGATTCTCGTTTGACAGACTGCCGGCGACCTCCCGTCAGCCAACCAAACCGGCCCATGGAAGTCCGGATTTACTGACTCCGAGGTCAGGCGGCCGGCGAGGTGCCGCCGGCTTCCAGCTTGCGCCACAACAGCCGGACATTGGCCTTGCGAACCAACGCGCAACGGTACAACCGAATCTCCAGCGGGACGTGCCACTGAGTGCCGCCGCAGATCACCAGCTCCCCCCGTTCGAGCTCCGCCGTCACGCTCAGGCGCGGCACCCACGCGATACCCAGCCCCTGCAACGCCATGCCCTTAAGGCTGTCGGCCATCGCCGTTTCATAAATCGTCGTGAAGCGCACGCTGCGTTGGCGCAACAGCAGGTTCACCGAGCGACCCAGAAACGCACCTGCGCTGTACGCCAGCAGCGGCACGCTCTGCTCCCCTTCCAGGTCGAACAGCGGCCGCCCCGCTTCGTCCGTCGAGCAGACTGGCAGCATTTCGGTCATGCCCAGATGCAGCGACGGGAAGATCTCGGCGTCCATCTGCAGTGCGGCGTCGGGGTCGTAGAACGCCAGCATCAGATCGCAGCCCCCTTCACGCAGCGCGTGCACTGCGTCGCCGACATTGGTGGCGACCAGGCGCGTGGCGATGTTCAGCCCTTCGTTACGCAGCTGCGCGATCCAGCGCGGGAAGAAGCTCAGCGCCAGCGAGTGCGCGGCAGCGATCTGCATGACTTCACCCTGCCCGCTTTCCAGGTGGTGCAAATGACGCAGCACTTCGCCGAGCTGGTCGACCACCGTTCGGGCGGTGACCAAGAATAATTGCCCCGCCGCCGTCAACTCGATCGGCGTGCGCGAGCGATTGACCAGCGTCAGCCCAAGCGCCGCTTCAAGGCTGCGAATGCGCCGGCTGAAGGCCGGTTGCGTGACGAACCGACGCTCCGCTGCCTGGGAAAAACTGCGGGTCGCGGCCAGCGCACTGAAGTCTTCCAGCCATTTGCTTTCCAGGTTCATCGTTTCTCCAGCCTTAGAAGTTGCGCATTCGCGGGTGCGGACGGGAGCCTCATACACTGATTCACACGCTCGTAACAATCCCCGCGTCACAGTGACATTATGCCGATTGTGCATAGGGCAGCGTTTTACAGCATTGGTCCAGAATAGCCCACAGGCCTAGTATCAAGGGCGTTCCGGCTTAGTCCGTGCCCATCTTGAGACTTTCTCTATCATGTCCTCCGCTGCATCATTTCGCATCGAAAAAGACTTGCTTGGCGTTCTCGAAGTACCCGCTGAAGCGTATTACGGCATCCAGACCCTGCGCGCAGTGCACAACTTCCGCCTCTCTGGCGTTCCGCTTTCGCACTACCCCAAGCTGGTCGTAGCGCTGGCGATGGTCAAGCAGGCAGCAGCGGATGCAAACCATCAGCTGGGCCATTTGAGCACCGAGAAGCATGCGGGCATCAGCGATGCCTGCGCACGACTGATCCGCGGTGATTTCCACGATCAGTTCGTCGTCGACATGATTCAGGGCGGCGCCGGCACCTCCACCAACATGAACGCCAACGAAGTCATCGCCAACATCGCGCTCGAAGCGATGGGCTATGCCAAGGGCGAATATAAATTCCTGCACCCGAACAACGACGTGAACATGGCGCAGTCCACCAACGACGCCTACCCGACGGCCATTCGCCTGGGTTTGCTGCTTGGCCACGACGCGTTGCTCGCCAGCCTCGACAGCCTGATCCAGGCGTTCGCGGCCAAAGGTCACGAGTTCAACCACGTATTGAAGATGGGCCGTACCCAACTGCAGGACGCCGTGCCGATGACCCTGGGTCAGGAATTCCGCGCCTTCGCCACCACCTTGACTGAAGACCTCAACCGCCTGCGCAGCCTGGCGCCTGAGCTGCTGACCGAAGTCAACCTCGGCGGCACCGCCATCGGTACCGGGATCAATGCCGACCCTGGTTATCAGCACCTGGCCGTTCAGCGTCTGGCGACCATCAGCGGCCAGCCGCTGGTGCCGGCTGCGGACTTGATCGAAGCCACCTCCGACATGGGTGCTTTCGTGCTGTTCTCAGGCATGCTCAAGCGCACTGCAGTCAAGCTGTCGAAGATCTGCAACGACCTGCGTCTGCTCTCCAGCGGCCCGCGCACCGGCATCAACGAAATCAACCTCCCTGCCCGTCAGCCAGGCAGCTCCATCATGCCGGGCAAGGTCAATCCGGTGATTCCGGAGGCGGTGAACATGTGCGCCTTCGAAATCATGGGCAACGACCTGGCACTGACGATTGCGGCCGAAGGCGGTCAATTGCAGCTGAACGTGATGGAGCCGTTGATCGCCTACAAGATCTTCGACTCGATTCGCCTGCTGCAGCGCGCCATGGACATGCTGCGCGAGCACTGCATCGTCGGCATCACCGCCAACGAAGTGCGCTGCCGTGAACTGGTCGAGCACTCGATCGGCCTTGTCACTGCGCTGAATCCGTACATTGGCTACGAAAACGCCACTCGCATCGCCCGCGTCGCGCTCGAAACAGGCCGTGGCGTGCTCGAGCTGGTGCGCGAAGAAGGCTTGCTGGACGACGTCATGCTGGCAGACATACTGCGCCCCGAGAACATGATTGCGCCGCGACTCGTGCCTTTGAAGGCTTGATCGTCCGGCTCTGCAGCACTTGCAACACGATCACCAGGCTGAGGGTCTAGACACCCCTCACCCTTTTGAGGGCCGAAAGCACACGCTTCCTGGCCCTTTTTTTTGCCCAGCGTCATTCGGGCTTGAAGCAAACCGGATAAAGACTCCAATAACGCGCGCCGGTATAGTGCGCACCCTCTAAGAAAGCGAGGAAACACCAATGCTTGAAGTCATCAACGACTTCCTCTCGGGAAAAGTACTGATCGTGCTCATTGTCGGGCTCGGTGGATATTTCACGATTCGCTCGCGTTTCGTTCAGTTCCGTCACTTCTTTCACATGTTCGCGGTGTTTCGCGACAGTCTGCGCAGCAGCGCGGGCCAGTTGAGTTCATTCCAGGCCCTGATGCTGAGCCTTGCCGGCCGCGTCGGCGCCGGTAACATCGCAGGCGTCGGCATCGCCGTGACCCTGGGCGGACCCGGCGCGGTGTTCTGGATGTGGGTCACTGCCCTTGTCGGCATGGCAAGCAGCTTCTTCGAATGCTCCCTCGGCCAGCTGTACAAACGCTGCGACGCCGAAGGCCAGTACCGCGGCGGTCCGTCGTATTACATTCAGCACGGCCTGGGCAAACGCTGGCTGGGCATGATCATGGCGGTGTTGTTGCTGGTGACCTTCGGTTTCGCCTTCAACGGCCTGCAATCCCACGCAGTGACCCACTCGCTCAACGACGCGTTCAAGATCTCGCCAGGCTACGCCGGCGTCGGTCTGGCGATTCTGCTGGGCCTGGTATTCGTCGGCGGGATCAAGCGCATCGCCAAGGTCGCTGACCTGCTGGTGCCGATCAAGACGCTGGTTTACATCGCGGTCACGCTGTATGTGATTGGCGTGCAGTTCGAACACGTTCCGCACATGCTGATGACGATCGTCAAAAGCGCGTTCGGCATGGATGAAGTGTTTGGTGGCCTGATCGGCAGCGCCATTGTGATGGGCGTCAAACGTGGCGTCTTCGCCAACGAAGCCGGCCTGGGCAGTGCGCCCAACGTGGCAGCGGTGGCGCAGGTCGAGCACCCGGTTGCACAGGGTGTGGTTCAAGCGTTCAGCGTGTTTCTCGATACCTTCGTCATCTGCACCTGCACCGCGTTGCTGATCCTGCTGTCCGGTTTCTACACCCCGGGCTTCGAAGGCGATGGCATTGCCCTGACGCAGAACTCCCTCGCCGCCGTCGTCGGTGACTGGGGCAAGCTGTTCATCAGTGTGGCGCTGGCGCTGTTCGTGTTCACCTCGATTCTCTACAACTACTACCTGGGCGAAAACAGCCTGCGCTTCCTGATGGGCGAGAACCGCAAGGCGATCTTCGGCTACCGCGTGCTGGTCCTTGCGCTGATTCTGTGGGGCGCGGTCGAGGATCTGGGCACAGTGTTCGCCTTCGCCGACATCACCATGACGCTGCTGGCCTTCGTCAACCTGATCGCGCTGGCGATGCTGTTCAAAATCGCGCTGCGGGTGTTGAACGACTACGATGCCCAGCGTAAAGCCGGCATCAAGACGCCGGTTTTCGACTCCAGCCAGTTCCCCGATCTGGACCTGGACCTGAAAGCCTGGCCAAAGCTTGATGCCGCGCAGCCTGCGGCAACCTCGGCGACGGTCAGCGGCAAATCGGTCGCAGACGCGCATTGATCATTTGAACGTCGGTCCAGGGAGACAGGCATGAATCGCCAAAACCACACAGCAGCCCGCCAGGTGATGGTGCTGTATACCGGTGGAACCATCGGCATGCAGGCCAGCGAAAACGGGCTGGCACCCGCTTCCGGCTTTGAAGCGCGCATGGCTGAGCAACTGGCTGCACTGCCCAAAATGGTGGTGCCGCAGTGGTCGTTCCGCGAAATGTCTCCTTTGATCGACAGCGCCAACATGACACCCGCCTACTGGCAGCGCCTGCGTGAGGCGGTGGTCGATGCAATTGAAACGCAAGGTTGCGATGCCGTGCTGATCCTGCACGGCACCGACACTCTGGCTTACAGCGCAGCGGCCATGAGCTTTCAACTGTTGGGCCTGAAGGCGCCGGTTGTGTTCACAGGCTCCATGTTGCCGGCAGGCGTGCCGGACAGCGACGCCTGGGAAAACGTCAATGGCGCTTTGCAAGCCTTGGGTCAAGGGCTCGCCTCGGGGGTGCATCTGTACTTCCACGGCGAGCTGCTCGAACCCACTCGTTGCGCGAAGATTCGCAGCTTCGGCCGCAACCCTTTCGCGGCGCTTAATCGCGCACGGGGTGGTGAGGCCGCATCGGCGTTGCCGGCGGCACTGGACTATCGCCAGCCCAAGCAACTGGCGAATGTTGCGGTGCTGCCACTGTTTCCCGGCATCGGCGCTGCTCAGCTCGACGGTTTGATCGACAGCGGTATTCAAGGTGTTGTGCTGGAGTGTTTCGGCAGCGGCACAGGGCCCAGCGATAACCCCGGCTTCCTTGCTAGCCTGCAGCGTGCGCACCGGCAAGGTGTCGTGGTCGTGGCGATTACCCAATGCCACGAAGGCGGCGTCGAACTGGATGTGTATGAGGCTGGCAGTCGTCTGCGCGGTGTCGGCGTCCTGTCCGGCGGCGGCATGACCCGCGAAGCCGCGTTCGGCAAGCTGCATGCACTGCTGGGGGCTGGACTGGATGGGGATAAAGTGCGGCGGCTGGTTGAGCTGGACGTGTGCGGGGAGTTGCGCTGAGGCGTGTAGTGCCAGTCAGCACGATCGCGATGGCTAACTCAATCCCACTGTAGGAGCCGGCTTGCTGGCGAACCGGATTAGTCATTCACCAACAATGTGTCTGTATCATCGCTTTCGCCAGCAAGCCGGCTCCTACAGGTCTTTCGAAATCAGGCTATACCCGCGCAGCATTTCGGTACTAAGGGGAGTTTTAGGGGGCAACCCGCCCTATCAATGTTTGGCACTCTCCCAAGCGTTGGTCAACGCTCCCTTGAAACAACGGCATGACCTCATCGCGAATAAGCCACCTCAACCGGCCGCTTATCGATCGCATCCTGCAGCATCGAATTCAGATTGCCGGAGATGTTTTCGCACAGCGCTTTCATCTGGATCTCGTGCTCGGAGGCTTTGAACGGGCTTTGCAGGTCGGTGCCGATTTTCTCGATTGCCAGTAGCATGAACCCGACCACGGTGGACGCCAGCGGCGTGAACCATCCCAGCGTTTCCACCAGACCGATCGGCACGATGATGCAGAACAGCGTGATGAACAGGCGCGGGAACGTCACGTACGGGTAAGGCAACGGGGTATTGGCGATGCGCTCCATTCCGCCCTGGTTGTTGGAGATTTCCACCAGCGTCGCTTCGAGCCGTTCAAGACGGATGCTGTCCAGACGGCCGGCTTTATATTCCTGAGCAATGATCGCGGCGGACTCATTGAGGATCGCGTTGGGGAAGTTGTTGGTGCGCATGCGGCGCTCGTACTCTTCCCGGGAAATCATCGCGGTGACCTGCTCGCCGCAATCGCTGCCCTTCAAATGGGCCGACAGGCATTCAACATAGGCCACATGCCGGCGCAACAGCGTGGCCTTGACCGGGTTCAGCCCGTCCTCGTCATCAATGAACGTCAGCACCTGCCGGGCGAAGCTGCGGGAGTTGTTGACCAGCGCACCCCATAACGTGCGCGCCTCCCACCAGCGGTTGTACGCACTGGTATTGCGGAAACTGGTCAGCACGACCAGCGCAGAACCCAGCAGCGTCAGGGGCATCGATGGCAGGGTGATCTTGCGATCCAGAAACAGCATGAAGTCGACGGTAACGACGACGTCCCATATCAGCAGCCAGAACAAGGACCAACCGATGTAGGTAAACGTCCGGATCATGGCCCGGTACTTCTTGACGATCAATTCCTGCAAAAGCCACCTCCGTCGCAATACGTTGAATCAGTCGGCAAAGGCTCGACCCACAGCTTCGAATACCTGCGAGCAAGTTGGTTCGTTTCGGCCACAGGCTATATGTAACCAAATACTCAAGGAAAGCTGAATCGCTTCTCCCCTGAACCGGCTGACCGATTGTTCATGGAACGATCACCGCCTCCAGAGGCTCAACACCTATCTGGATGCTTCCGCTACCCGTCACGAGGAGAACGTTAATGAGCTCGTCTGCCAACTCTCACTCCACCGAACGATCAGGCGCAGTGCGCGCGTTTACGCCGCACAACGACCGCGACCAATTGACCATCAACACCATCCGCACCCTGGCCATGGATGCCGTGCAAAAAGCCAACTCCGGGCACCCCGGTACGCCGATGGCGCTGGCACCTGTCGGCTACACGCTGTGGAAAGATTTCCTGCGCTATCACCCGGAACACCCTGACTGGCCAAACCGCGACCGCTTTGTGCTATCGGTCGGTCACGCTTCGATGCTGCTTTATTCACTGCTGCACCTGGCGGGTGTGATCGAGATCGACGAGCACGGCAAACCATCGGGCAAACCTGCGGTGAGCCTTGAGGACATCAAGCAGTTTCGCCAGATGGACTCCAAAACCCCGGGCCACCCCGAATACCGCATGACCACGGGCGTGGAAACCACCACCGGCCCGCTGGGCCAGGGCTGCGCCAACAGCGTCGGCATGGCGATGGGCGAGCGCTGGCTGGGCGAGCACTTCAACACGCCGGGCGCTACGCTGTTCGATTACAACGTTTACGTACTTTGCGGCGACGGCGACATGATGGAGGGCGTGACGGGCGAGGCGGCGTCGATTGCCGGGCACCTCAAGCTGTCGAACCTGTGCTGGATCTACGACAACAACACCATCAGCATCGAAGGCCATACCGAGCTGGCCTACAGCGACGATGTGCAGAAGCGCTTCGAAGGCTACGGCTGGAAGACCCTACACGTCAAAGACGCCAACGACGCCAACGCCCTGGCAAAGGCGCTCCAGACCTTCCAGCAAACCCACGACGCGCCGACCCTGATTGTGGTCGACAGCATCATCGGTTTCGGCTCGCCCAACAAACACAACACCTCCGCTGCCCACGGTGAACCGCTGGGCGACGACGAAATCAAGCTGACGAAGAAAGCCTACGGCTGGGATGAAAACAGCAGCTTCCTGGTCCCGGAAGATGCTCGCCATTACTTGCGTGATGCGCTGCTGGAACGTGGCGGGAGTGATTACGACGCCTGGCTCGCGACCCTTAACCAGTTCGAAAACGACCAGCCAAAGCTTGCAGATCAGCTTAAGCGCATGCGTGCCGGGGAAATGCCCGACGGCTGGCAAGACAAGCAGATGAATTTCGAAGCAGACGCCAAAGGGATCGCCTCGCGTGCTTCCGGTGGCAAGGTGCTTAACGCCTTCGCCGAGCAGATTCCGTGGCTGATTGGCGGCTCCGCAGACCTTTCGCCATCGACCAAAACCAACCTGACGTTCGACGGTGCTGGCAGCTTCGAAGCGGGCAATTACAGCGGCCGAAATCTGCATTTCGGCGTGCGCGAACATGCCATGGGCTCGATTGCGAATGGCTTGGCGCTGTCTTACATCCGCCCGTATACCTCGACTTTTCTCGTCTTCAGCGACTACATGAAGCCACCGATTCGTCTGGCGTCGATCATGGAGTTGCCGGTCGTGTTTGTCTTTACCCATGACTCCATCGGCGTCGGCGAAGACGGCCCGACCCACCAGCCCATCGAGCAACTGACTCAACTACGGGCGACACCGGGTGTGCTGACGATTCGTCCGGGCGATGCAAACGAAACGGCGCAGGCCTGGAAAATCGCGCTGGCGCAAACCAGCAGGCCGTCGTGTCTGGTGCTGTCGCGTCAGCCGCTGCCAACCCTTGATCGCTCGAAATACGCCAGCGCCGAGGGCCTGACCAAAGGCGCTTATGTGCTGGCCGATGCGGTGGAAGGCAAAGTGGACGTCATCCTCATCGCCACCGGCAGCGAGGTTGGCATGACCGTCGAGGCGTTCGAGAAGCTCAAGGCCGAAGGCGTTGCGGCGCGAGTGGTGTCGATGCCGAGCTGGGAATTGTTCGAGGACCAGGACAAGGCCTATCGCGACGGCGTGCTGCCGCCGGACGTTAAAGCCCGGGTGGTGGTGGAACAGGCGGGGCCAGTGGGCTGGGATCGCTATGTCGGTCAGACCGGCGCGAAGATTGTGATGAACACCTTCGGTGCATCGGCTCCCATCGAGAAGCTGCAGGCCAAGTATGGATTCACGGCGCAAAACATCGCCAAGCTGGCGAAAGAGCAAATCGCCGGTTAAACCCTGTGCAGGCGCGCTTGCTCGCAAACAGTGGGCAAGCGCGCTCCTTCCTTGAGCTCACTCGATCAGCATCCGGTCAAAACAGCGGGCCGACGTTCACCCTCGAAGAAGAACGGCCGAATCCTCACGCCCACTGCGTTGCCCGCAAAGGCAGCGACCAGCCAAAGCCAGCCGTGCAGGCTGCCCGAGGCGATGCCACTGAAATACGCGCCGATGTTGCAGCCGTACGCCAGGCGCGAACCGTAACCGAGCAACAGTCCACCAAGCACTGCAGCGATCAGCGAGCGTGTCGGGATCTTCAGACTCGGGGCGAAGCGTCCTGCAAGGCCGGCCGCCACTGCCGCACCCAGCATGATGCCGATGTCCATGACGGTGGTGATGTCTTCCCATACGGGAGCCGCCAACGCCTTGGCATTCGCTGGCATCTGCCAGAACGGCCAACTGCCCACATCCACGCCCAACCCGCTCGCCACCTTGGCGCCCCACAAGGCGAACGCCGAGGTAATTCCCCAAGGGCGACCTGCCAAAGCCAGGGTGGCGTAGTTGAGCAGCGCCAAACCTACGGCGCCCCACACCAGCGGCCAGGGCCCACGCAGAAAGCGGCGCAGGCCGACATGTTCGCTGGTGACGGCCGCTTCCAGAGCGCCGTGCCGACGCTTTTCCAGCTTGACGGTGACAAGGGCGATGACCGCGAACAGCGCCAGGCTCATGAGCAGCGCAGGGATCACACCGAAGCTTTTGACAATGGAGGTGGCGGGGAACGACGGCAGCGAGAACCACCAATCGACGTGATGGGTGGCGATCAGTGAGCCGATGATGAAGAACAGCAAGGTCACGAGCATCCGTGCATTGCCGCCGCCGACGGTGAACAGCGTGCCGGACGCACAGCCGCCGCCCATTTGCATGCCGATGCCGAAGATGAAAGCGCCGAACACAACAGACATGCCGGCCGGCGCCACGAGGCCGGTCACCGGCGTGCCGAACAGCGTGCCCGCGCCCAGCGCGGGGAAAAACAGCACCACCGCGACGGCCAGCATCACCATCTGCGCGCGCAGGCCGGCGCCGCGTCGCTCGTTGATGAACACCCGCCAGGCTGAGGTGAAGCCAAAGGCCGCGTGATAAAGCGTCAGGCCCAGCGCGGCGCCAACGATCAGCAACAGCACTTGCCTGCCGCCAACGGCGGCTTGCAGAAACAGAGCGCCGACTACCAGCAAGAGGAAGGCGATCAGCGGCGTGCCGAGCTTGCGCTGCGGCGCCGCAGAGAGAGGAAGACTCATGGGCGTATCTCGAACAATGGTTGCAATAACCGCGAGTATACGCACCTGAATCCGGGGGTTTTAGCAATAAACAGGGGGCATCGGCCATGAAGGCGAATGCCCTGGCCCTCACCGAAAGAAAGAGCGGGTATACCCGAAAAAAAACCATCGCTCGAACAACCCGGGTCATCCGCTGCGATGGTAACGGCTGGTCGTTGCTCCGAGCCGGTTTAAACGTAACGCTCAGGCAGCATTGCTCAGAATGAGAACTTGCCGTTGGTCACCTGATAACCGTCGTTGTCGAAATAGAATGCTCCCGAAACTGGCCCCCCCGGCTCTTTTACAAGGCTCACAGACCCGTTTTTCCCACAGATCCGCTCACCTTCAGGCGGCTTGTAGGTCACGATCACCCGGGTATCCGGGAGCGGATACGTTCCCGGCTCAAGTGATTTGTCCACCTGAATCGCGAGCAGACTTGCATTCTCAGTCTCAGCAATGACGCAATAGTGATAAGGGGTAGAGACATCGATGAACCCTTTCGCGGGAAACGCTTGCCCGTTTACATCAGCCTGGACATAAACGGTCGACTCCACACCGGCGATCTCGATACGAGCGTCTGTAATGACCAATCTGTTTGCGGACCCATCGTTGCAATCGAATGTCGCAGCCAGTTTCGGCCCGGGCCATTGTAGGGATTCAATAACCAACGTGCCGGCGGTGGCCCGGGCAACTTCATGACCCAGATAAACAACATGCACCCCAGCTTGGGAGAAAGGGACAATAGGGTGACGTCCGGTGGCCAAGCCCTGCGGCATGGACAAGGCTAACTGCCCACCATCGAAAAACACCGTCACTTGCAACTGTCCATCGCCAAGGACGGAGTCCAGTTGTGTGGACTGAACGGGTTTGCTGTTGATGGTCGCTTCAAATGTTCCGGAAACCGACGCTCTTCTGGCGCTTCGACCAACCGCCTCTGGCTCAATAACAAACTGACCACTGGTTATCTTTACCTCTTCTTCTGTTGTGAATTCGAACTTGCCGTGTGCTGATTGCTCCGCACGATCATAACGGGTCAACTCAAAATACCCCTCAGCGGCATCGCTGACAGAAGAATCGCCTAATGCGAACTTCATCTGTATGCCATCAAATTCCGGTTCTCCCACGGTGTAAGTTCCTACCTTTAAGACTGCGGGAAATGAGAGAAGCGCATAGCTCCCCAAGACCGGCGGCTTATCAGTTGTCCCGGAGATGATCATTCGGTCTTCGCTGATGAAGCCCCTCGTCGTACTGGAAATGAACGGGGCGGCATTGGCGAGCGCGGTCATCCAGTTCAAGCCAGGAAAACCTAAAATGTCGAGGTTCAGGTCACCCTTCGCCACGAATCCGGGGGTGTCGGAGCTCTCGCACTCGAAGGTCACAACCAGTGTCCCGGCGGCTCTGTCCCACTCCACGGTCGCATTTCCGCTGTTGGCCCTCATGACCGCCAGCTCAGAATTTACCGGGTAGATATAGATAAGCCCTATCTCATCCGTTGAGGTGGCTAGATCATATTGCTTGTTCTCGACGTTATTGCTTAAGCGGCACACAAATGTGCTTTGCCCGCTGGACGCATAAATCGAAACTCCGGCATCCACCATGACACGAGGATTATTATCATCAAAGTTTTCCAGATTGGTCGTGACGCGAAATGAACCCGGTACTCGTGAAGCCAAATCGTCCTTATTTTCCGTTACTTTTGTACTCATGATCTCACCCAATCAATAACTTAAATAACGCAACGCTGTAACGGCACAAAGCCGCTGCTGTTGCGACACTTGATTCTTACGTAGTCATGCGCATATCACGAAGTCAAGGTTTGCTTTGACCACTCGCAAATAGTTACTCGAATCATGACGACATAACAAGGGCAGGGATAGAACCATTCCTGATTATCAAGTAATGGTTTCGCTATAGCGCATTACCAATCGCGATAAGAAGCGTGGCGCTTAATATTAAATACTCAGCTATTTCCAGACTTCGCGCAGTTTCCGCAAGGCAGATTCGATATCGGCTGCTGGCACCGCCGCAAATCCGAGTACCAGTCCTGCCCGATCATCCACCGGCGTCGTTGACTCCGGCAGCCAATACTCACTCAAGGGCGCGATCTCGACGCCGACACTGGCCGCTTTGGTCACCAGTTCCGTTTCGCGCTCGAGAGTGTCCACCGCGACAGTGACGTGCAGCCCTGCAACCGGCTTGATCATCGGGCTGCAACCCGCAAGCCCCTGAGGCCAGCCGGCCAGTAATGCGTCGCGTCGACTCAACGCAGCCCGGCGCATGCGGCGGATGTGCCGCTGAAAGTGGCCTGCCGCGATGAACTCGGCCATGACCATCTGCGTGCCGACCTCGGAATGACGCATGTCCACGGCCCGGCGCCGGCTGAACGGCTCGACCAGGTTGCGCGGCAGCACCAGATAACCCAGACGCAGGGCCGGAAATGCGACCTTGCCGAATGTCCCGACATACAGCACGCGACCGCTACGATCCAACGCTGCCAACGGCGCCAGCGGGGCGCCGCTGTAGCGGTATTCGCCGTCGTAGTCGTCTTCGACGATCCAGCCCTGATTGCGCTCGGCCCACGCGAGCAGTTCCAGCCGCCGCGCCAGACTCATCGTCACGCCCAGCGGGTATTGATGAGAGGGCGTCACGTAAGCCAACTTGCAGCTTGCATCATCGCGAGCCGGACTGCGCATGCCCTCGGCGTCAACCGGCATGCCCTGCAACTTTGCGCCAGCCACCCCGAAAGCATGACCGGCCGCGCGATACCCCGGATTTTCGATTGCCACCACGTCGCCCTTCTCCAGCAGCAGCTGTGCACAAAGGGTAATTGCCTGCTGCGCACCGTTGGTGATCACAATTTGCTCAGGTGCACAGCGCAGGTCGCGGGAGGTCCTCAAATATGCAGCGATCAGCTCTCGCAGCCGCCATTCGCCGGCCGGGTCGCCGTAGCCCAGATGTTGAAGGCCCGGTTTACGCCAGAAAGCCGCGTGCAGCTTGCCCCACGTGTCGAAGGGGAAGAGATCAAATGCCGGAACCCCCGTTCGAAACGCCTTCGGCAGGCCACTTTTCGGGGGCCATAAATGGTGCTGCTCCAGCGTATGCATCGCCGTGCTGTGGATAACATTGCTCGACAGTTCTCCCGTCATTATCGACGGCTTTGTGGATAAAGCTGTTGATAAGGTTGGTGATAACCCTGTGGACAGGTGTGTGGATAGTTTTTTTGCAGCCGGCGGCTTTTCCCTCAGCAGGGCGACGTAAGTGCCATCGCCCACGCGGCTTTCGGTAAAGCCTTCGGCATAGAGCTGGTCATAGGCCCGCATCACGCTGTTGCGGGAAATGCCGAGGGACAGCGCCAGATCCCGGCTCGCCGGCAAGCGCGTGCCTCCCGACACGCGCCCGTCGAGGATGCGCTCGCGCAGCGTCTGATAGAGCTGGCGGCTAAGACCATGGCGGCGGTTCAGCTCGATGCCGGCGAAATCGAACGTCAGCGCTGGCGAGGGTGCGTGCATGGGATTGGCCCTATGAGATTGACCATTAATGGCTCTTACAACGAACCATTAGGCTGCCTAGGATTGGCTCAGCCGCCAAGGAAAATCTCATGTATACGCCCAGCTATTTCAAAGACGAAGACCTCGCCAGCCTGCACGGGCGGATAGAAGCCACGCGCTTGGCGACACTGGTCACTTTTGATGAGACCGGTTTGCAAGCGAGTCATATCCCCTTGTTGCTCGAACCCACTCAGGGTCCGCAAGGCACGCTGTACGGGCACCTGGCCAAGGCCAATCCGCAGTGGAAAGCCCTTGAGACGGGCGCCGAAGCGCTGCTGATTTTCCAGGGCGCAGACGCCTACATCAGCCCCTCTTTTTATGCTGCCAAGGCCGAGCATGGCAAAGTGGTGCCTACATGGAATTACCTAGCGGTGCACGCGTATGGCCGTGCCGATGTGTTCACTGATCCCGAGCGGCTGTTGCGGGTTGTCACCGGCCTGACCGACAAACACGAAGCCAGCCGCGCCGAGCCCTGGGCTGTCAGCGACGCACCCGCCGATTACATCGAGAAGATGCTCAACGGCATTGTCGGCTTCGCGATCCCCATCGAGCGACTGGAAGGCAAGCGCAAGCTCAACCAGAACCGCAGCGCCGCAGACATCGCCGGCGTCAGCAAAGGCCTGGCACTCAGCCAAGACCCATCCGATCAGAAAATCGCTCAATTAATGAGCCAGGGAGCAACGCGTGTCTGACCTCCACATCCGTCCCGTCACCGCCGAAGATCACGACGCCTGGCTGCCGTTGTGGAAAGCCTATCTGACCTTCTACAAAACCACGCTGGCCGATGCAGTCACACAGAGCACCTGGCAGCGGTTTCTGGACAGCAGCGAGCCCACCAACGCTGCCCTCGCCTGGGAGAACGGCAAGGCCGTGGGCATGGTGCATTTCATTTATCACCGTTCGAACTGGAGCATCAGCAATGCCTGCTACTTGCAGGACTTGCTGGTGGTGCCGGAACAGCGCGGCACGGGCGTTGGCCGCCAGTTGATCGAGTACGTCTATGCGACCGCCAAACAAGACGGCGCCGACAAAGTCCATTGGCTTACCCACGAGACCAACGCAACTGCCATTCAGCTCTACGAGCGTATTGCTGAGCGGCCGGGCTATATTCAATTTCGCAAACCGCTGTAAGACCAGGAACTCTCGATATGTCGGATCTCACGCACTGGCAACCGGCCAAGCTGCCGGACACGCGCACGCTGCAAGGACGCTTTATTCGTCTGGAAAAACTGAATGCCGCCCGCCATGGCGATGGCCTGTGGGAGGCGCTGGAAGGTCCGGCCGCTGACCGAAAGTTGTGGGATTACCTGTTCGTGGGCCCGTTTCCCGAGCGCGGCGCATTCGATGACTATCTCGCAGGGCTGGAAGGCTCGACCGATCCGTGGTTCTACACCGTCGTCGATCAACAGACCGGCGCCATCCATGGCTTTCTGGGCTTGATGTCCATTTTCCCAAGCGCGGGCCGCATCGAAATTGGCCATGTGACCTTCGGCGCCTCGATGCAGCGCACCCCAAAAGCTACTGAGGCGGTTTACCTGCTCGCGAGGGAATCCTTTGCGCTGGGCAATCGCCGCCTGGAATGGAAATGCAATGCCAACAACGCCCGCTCCAAGCGTGCAGCCGAACGCTTCGGGTTCAGCTTCGAAGGCACATTCCGCCAGCATTCGGTGTTCAAGGGGCAGAATCGCGACACCGCCTGGTACTCGATCATCGACAGCGAATGGCCGGTTGCAAATCAGGCGTTCGAAGGGTGGCTGGCTGTGGATAACTTTAAGGACGGTCAGCAAATCAGGACGCTGGAGCAACTGCGCGGCAGTTGAGCGCGTTGAAACGAAACCGCCGGAGGCGCCCAGCGTCAGGCAAAAAAAGAGGAGCCACAAGAGCTCCCCCAGAGGTAACCGTTCAGCCTGCCGCGTCTGTGCGCGGCAGGCCGTTAACTGTGCAGCGGCTATCAGCCCTCGATTTCGACCAAAATCTCGCCCGGGTTCACGCGATCGCCTTTCGCGACATGGATTGCCGCGACCTTGCCAGCGATTGCAGCCTGGACTTCGGTCTCCATCTTCATCGCTTCGGTGATCAGCACCGCCTGACCGGCGCGGACGGTATCGCCCTCTTTCACCAGCACGTCGACGATATTGCCCGGCATGGAAGTGCTGACATGACCTGGCTTACTGGCCTGCGCACGCTTGCCGATGCCACTGCCGACGAACTCATTGAGCGGCTCGAACACCACTTCTTCCGGCATACCGTCGATGGAAAGATAGAAGTGACGCTTGCCCTCGGCCTTCACGCCTACGCCGGTGATATCGACGCGGTAGCTTTCGCCGTGAACATCGATCACGAATTCGGTCGGGACGCCCTCGCCGCCTGCTTTCGCCACTGCGCCGGGCTCTGGAATCGGCAGCAGAGGCTCTGGCGCCAGAGTGCCCGCCGCACGCTCCTCGAGAAACTTGCGGCCGATGTCCGGGAACATGGCGTAAGTGAGCACGTCCTCTTCGGTGGTGGCCAACGCGCCGATCTCGCCGCGCAGCTTGGTCATTTCCGGCTTGAGCAGGTCGGCTGGGCGCACGTCGATCAGCTCTTCACTGCCGATGGCCTGACGGCGCAGGGTCTCGTCCACCTGTCCTGGCGCTTTGCCGTAGCCGCCCGTCAGGTAAAGCTTCACTTCATTGGTGATGGTTTTGTACCGCTGGCCGGCCAGCACGTTGAAAAATGCCTGGGTGCCGACGATCTGTGAAGTCGGGGTCACCAACGGCGGATAGCCCAGGTCTTTGCGCACCCGCGGAATCTCGGCCAGCACTTCGCCCATGCGGTTCAAAGCGCCCTGCTCTTTGAGCTGGTTGGCGAGGTTGGAGATCATGCCGCCCGGCACTTGGTTGACCTGCACGCGGGTATCGACCGCCGTGAATTCGCTTTCGAACTGGTGATACTTCTTACGCACCGCGTAGAAATAAAGGCCGATTTCCTGCAGCAGTTCCAAGTCCAGCCCGGTGTCGAATTCGCTGCCTTTCAGGGCGGCGACCATCGATTCGGTACCCGGATGGCTGGTGCCCCAGGCAAAGCTGGAGATCGCGGTGTCGATGTGGTCGGCACCGTTTTCGATGGCCTTGAGCTGGCACATCGCAGCCAGGCCGGCCGTGTCGTGGGAATGAATGAACACCGGCAGCGACTGCTCGGCCTTCAGCGCCTTGACCAGCTCGCCCGTGGCATAAGGGGTCAGCAGGCCGGCCATGTCCTTGATCGCTACAGAATCACAGCCCATCGCTTCCATTTCTTTGGCCTGCGCCACAAACGCGCCAATGGTGTGCACCGGGCTGGTCGTGTACGCGATCGTGCCCTGGGCATGTTTGCCGGAAGCCTTCACCGCTTCAACCGCAACGCGCAGGTTGCGCACGTCGTTCATGGCATCGAAGATGCGGAACACGTCGATACCGTTGTCCGCTGCCTTGGCGACGAAGGCTTTGACCACGTCATCGCTATAGTGGCGATACCCAAGCAGGTTCTGACCGCGAAGCAGCATTTGCAAACGCGTGTTCGGCAGCGCAATGCGCAATTGGCGCAGGCGCTCCCACGGATCTTCCTTCAGAAAGCGCACGCAGGCGTCGAAGGTCGCCCCGCCCCATACTTCCAGCGACCAATAGCCGACCTTGTCGAGCTTGTCGCAGATCGGCAGCATGTCCTCGGTGCGCATGCGGGTCGCCAGCAAGGATTGGTGGGCGTCGCGCAAAATGGTGTCGGTGACATGGATCTTCTTGGTCATTTTTATCTCCTCAGAGCTGCAAGCGCCAGGCTGCAAGCCTCAAGCAAAAGCCGATTGCGCTCCTGCTTGCAGCTTGCCGCTTGTAGCTTGCAGCTAACGTGTTCATAGGCCGGCGTGTGCAGCGATGGCGGCGGCGATAGCCAGGGCCAGCTCTTCGGGTTTGCGCTTGATCGAGTAGTTGGTCAGCTCGGGATGGCTCTCGACGAAGCTGGTATTGAACTGGCCGCTGCGGAATTCCGGGTTGCGCAGGATTTCCTGGTAATACGCGGCCGTGGTCTTCACCCCTTGCAGACGCATGTCATCCAGCGCACGCAGGCCGCGGTCCATCGCCTCTTCCCAGGTCAGCGCCCAGACGATCAGCTTCAGGCACATGGAGTCGTAATACGGCGGAATGGTGTAACCGGTGTAGATCGCCGTATCGGTGCGCACGCCGGGACCGCCAGGGGCGTAATAACGGGTGATCTTGCCGAAGCTCGGCAGGAAGTTGTTTTTCGGGTCTTCCGCGTTAATGCGGAACTGCAACGCGAAACCGCGATGGATGATGTCTTCCTGCTTGACCGACAGCGGCAGTCCCGAGGCGATGCGAATCTGCTCGCGGACGATGTCGATCCCGGTGATTTCCTCGGTGATCGTATGCTCGACCTGCACGCGGGTGTTCATCTCCATGAAGTACACCTCGCCCTCGGCCAGCAAGAACTCCACGGTGCCGGCGTTCTCGTAGCCCACGGCCTTGGCGGCGCGCACGGAAAGGTCGCCGATGTAGGCGCGCTGCTCCGGCGTCAGTTGCGGGCTTGGGGCGATTTCGATGAGTTTCTGGTTGCGGCGCTGGATCGAGCAATCACGCTCGAACAGGTGAACGACGTTGCCAAAGCTGTCGCCGAGGATCTGCGCTTCGATGTGCTTGGGATTGACGATGCATTTTTCGAGAAAGACTTCGGCCTTGCCGAACGCCTTGGTGGCCTCGGAAATGACCCTCGGGAACGCCTGTTCCAGCTCTTCCCGGCTGTTGCAGCGACGAATGCCGCGACCGCCGCCGCCCGAAGTGGCCTTGAGCATGACGGGGTAACCGATGCGATCGCCTTCAACCAGTGCTTCGGCGATGTCGGCCACGTTGCCTTCCGTGCCGGGCGTCACGGGTACGCCCGCCTTGATCATGCTGCGGCGGGCTTCGGTCTTGTCGCCCATGCGGCGGATCACTTCAGCGGACGGACCGATGAACTTGATCCCTCGTTCAGCGCAGATATCAGCCAGCTCGGCGTTTTCCGACAGAAATCCATAGCCGGGGTGCAACGCATCACAGCCGGTTTCCACGGCGAGGTTCACCAGCTTGCGCGGGTTCAAATAGCCTTCGAGGGGCTCCGACCCAATGCCGTAAGCTTCGTCGGCACGCTTGACGTGTAGCGCGTGACGGTCCGCGTCGGAATAGATCGCCACCGAGCGGATGCCCATTTCGGCGCAGGCGCGCACGATTCGGACAGCGATTTCCCCACGGTTGGCGATCAGGATTTTTTTTATCACTGGTATTTCCTCAACCGATTAGCAGACGGACCAGATGGCTGGCCGATACCGCGCGACATTCCGTTACTGCATGTTGCTCGCAGGTGAAGCCACCCTATGACGAATCAGCAATTAACAAAAATGAATAAATATTGGGTGAACCATAAGCAAAACCTTATAGTTGCCAGTATTAGCTAAGCGGCCAGGAGTGGTTAAATGCGTAAGTCATTGATGCGCATGACATTGCGTCAATTGCGGATCTTCAATGAGGTCTGCGATTTGCGCTCTTACAGTCGAGCGGCTGAGGAAATGTCGCTGACCCAGCCGGCGGTGAGCCTGCAGATTCGTCAGCTGGAAGAGCTGGTCGGCCAGCCGCTGTTCGAGTACGTGGGTAAAAAGCTCTATCTCACGGAGGCAGCCGAGGCACTGCAGCTGGCCAGCCGCGACATCTTCGGTCGGCTGGAGAACCTCGACATGCAGCTCTCCGACATGCAGGGCTCGCTGCAGGGGCAGCTCAAACTGGCGATCGAATCCAGTGCCAAGTATTTCGTTCCCCACCTGTTCGCGGCCTTCAAGCGCAAATACCCGGAAGTCATGCTCAACCTCACGGTCGTCAATCGGGCGCAGGTGATTCGGCGACTCTCGGATAACCGCGATGATCTGGTGGTGATGTCGATGGTCCCGCAGGACATGGGCCTGGAGTTCTTACCCTTTCTGAATAACCCGATCGTTGCCGTGGCGCAGCCGGATCACCCATTGACGCTGTTGCCCAGTCCGACGCTGAAGGATCTGGAATCAGCAACATTGGTGGTCCGCGAACAGGGTTCAGGGACGCGAAAGGCTTGCGAGGAGTATTTCAAGGAGAAGCGCATCCACTTCGAGCACACGCTGGAGGTGTCCTCGGCCGAAGCACAGCGTGAATGCGTGGTGGCGGGGCTTGGCGTCGCACTGCTGACGCGCCATGCGCTGAGCCTGGAACTCGCCACTGGCACGCTGATCGAGCTGCCAGTGGCCGAGTTGCCGCTGTACCGAAGCTGGTGCGTCGTACAGGCACGGGACAAACGTCTGTCGCCGGTGGCTCACGCGTTCCTGTCATTCATTCGCACGGAGCGTACGCAGATCAGCGAGCTGGTCGCGCGCTTTGATGGCCACCTTCCGAAGCGTTAGCGCTCTGCCAGAAGTGGGCGGTGGCGCCATCAAGGTAGCTCGAGAGTTCCTGGTTCAGGCGGCGCTCTTCGGAATGGCTTTCGATCGCACGACGGAACGCCATACGGCGCTGGTCTTCCTGCTGACGGCGGGTCTTGGTGCTGGAGGTGCTGTGCTGCTGCGAGTCATCGTAGTGCCGAGGCATATCCTGTCTCCCATTCGTGTGCGGGAGTACAGAGTGGCGGGATGCGGTGACGATCAGACGTCGGAAGCGTTACAGGTTGGTGAAGGTTTCAGCATTGCGCGGGCTCAGCTCAATCTTCGGACGATTTGATCGACTTCGGCGACAACCGCAGGCTGCGCAAGCTGCGCTTCACGCTTTTCAGGTGATTGACCAGGCTCGGACCGCGCGCCATTGCGACGCCCATTGCCAGAACATCGATGACCACAAGGTGCGCAATGCGTGAAGTCAGCGGCGTGTAGATCTCGGTGTCTTCGTGCACATCGATCGCCAGGTTGACCGTGGAAAGCTCGGCCAGTGGCGTCTGGCTCGGGCACAGGGTGATCAGGTTGGCGCCGCTTTCGCGCACCAGATTGGCCGTGATCAACAGATCCTTGGAACGACCGGACTGGGAGATGCATACAGCGACATCCGTGGGCTTGAGCGTCACGGCCGACATCGCCTGCATGTGCGGATCGGAGTAGGACGCTGCCGTCAGTAACAGCCGGAAGAATTTGTGCTGGGCGTCAGCCGCGACTGCGCCCGATGCGCCGAAACCGTAGAACTCGACACGATGCGCCGCAGCCATGACCGTCACCGCCGCCTGCAAGGCATGGGGGTCGAGCTTTTCGCGCACTTCTATCAGCGTGTGCAGCGTGGTGTCGAAAATCTTCAGGCTGTAATCGGCAACGGAATCGTCTTCGTGGATAGCGAACTGGCCGAAGCTCGCGCCGGCGGCAAGGCTTTGCGCCAGCTTGAGTTTCAGATCCTGGAAACCGGTGCAGCCAATGGCGCGGCAGAAACGCACGATGGTCGGCTCGCTGATACCGACCGCATGCGCGAGATCGGCCATGGAGCTGTGCATCACGGCCGCCGGATCGAGCAGCACGTGATCGGCTACCTTCAGCTCCGACTTGCGCAAGAGATGGCGTGACTGGGCGATGTGCTGCAACAGATTCAAAGGGCAGGACTCAAGTGAAGGATGGGCCGGGCTGTAGCTTTCTTGTAGTTATACTACATGACCTGCAAACCGCACAGTTAAACGATCTTCCCGTGGTCAACCGATCGGTGTTGAGGCTCAGGTCGCTTTGCAGTGTAGGGCTTTTCGCACAGGACTCCAGGCTTCGGTTTGCCGCCTGCGCAGGATGCCGCCCATGACGCTGGCCTCCACCGGCCGACTGATCAAGTAGCCTTGTACCTCGTCGCAACCGTGAGACCTGAGAAACTCCAGTTGCTCGCAATCTTCCACGCCCTCGGCCACGACCCTGAGGTCAAGACTATGGGCCATCGCGATGATCGCCCGGGTAATCGCCGCGTCTTCCGCGCCTTCATTCAAACCACGAATAAAGGCCTGGTCGATCTTCACACAGTGCACCGGAAACCGTTTCAGGTAGCTCAACGATGAATAGCCGGTGCCGAAATCGTCGATGGCCAATTTCACGCCGAGTGCGCGCAGTTGCTGGAACGTGGTGATGATGTGCTCGACGCTCTCCAGCAGCTGACTCTCGGTGAGCTCCAGCTCCAGGTATTCGGGCTTGAGCCCGGTCTCTTCGAGCACTTGCCGCACGAGGCTGACCAGCTTGCCCTGACGCATCTGATGCACCGAGAGATTGACGGACACCCTGATCGGAGCGATGCCCTCCCGCTGCCATTCGCAGGCCTGATGGCAGGCTTTACGCAGCACAAACTCCCCGATGTTGGCGATCAGGCCAGTCTCCTCCGCCAACCCGATGAACTCGCCGGGCGAAATCAGACCGCGCTCGGGATGACGCCAGCGCACCAGTGCTTCCGCGGAATTGAGGCGCCCGCTCTCGAGCTCCAGCTTCGGCTGATAAAAAACCTCCAGCTGCCCTTCTGCAATCGCGCGACGCAGTTGGATTTCCAGCTGCAAGCGACCGGGGGTGCCCGCCTCAAGGCTCTCGCTGTAGAACTGGAAATTATCGCCGCCCAGGTGCTTGGCGTGCTGCATGGCCATATTCGCCTGGCTAACCAGGGCGGCGATGTCCCTTGCAGATCCCGGCAGCAAAGCGATGCCGATCGAGGCGCTGACCACCAGCTCATGGCCGGACACCGATATCGGCAAGCGCAGTTTCGCCAGCAGGCGCGTCGTGATCCGCGCCAACGTGGTCAGGTTGCCGTGGCTGTCGAACAGCACGGCAAACTCGTCGGCCGACAACCGCGCGACGGTATCGGCGTCTCCCACGTGAGCATTCAGCCGGCGCGCAACAAGGCGCAGCAGTTGGTCAGCCATGTCGTGGCCCAGGCTGTCGTTCAGCAACTTAAAGCGATCGAGATTGATGTGCAGCAGCGCCAGCGTGCGCCCGCCATGACGCGCACGCTGATTGGCCTCACGCAAGCGCTCGTTGAACAGCGCCCGATTGGCAAGGCCGGTCAGCTCATCGTAATGGGTCAGATAACGCGTACGCTCTTCGTACTGGCGCGTCAGCTCGCGGTTAAGCTCGTTGCTTTCGGCCTGGGCCTGTTGAAGATGCTCGATGAGCGCCACGTTCTGGAATCGCCGGATCAGGCCCCGCTCGATCAAACGGTTGACCTGCGCGGCCACCACGATCAGTGCCAGCAGCAGAATCAGTCCGAGCCAGCCCCAGCCATGGCATTGTGGGTCGTCGGTCCAGAACAGATAGAGGATGGGCGGCAGCAGACACGGCAGCGTGAATGTGAGGAACGCCGGAATGCTCACCGCATAGGCCACACTGGCAGACAGCGTCGCAGCGCCGATCAGGCCGAACACCCAGGCCTGCTGGGCCAGGCTTTGCGCCGGCATCAGCACCAGCGCGGCGCTGGAAAGGGTGAAACCGCTGACGCAGGCGCCGGCCAGAAACATGCGATTCCAGATCGGTTGCGATCGACGATCAAGCGATGCCGACCTAAACGCTGCGACTTGCAGCACGCGCAGGCACACCAGCGCTGACAGCCATCCCAGCCAGACGCCAACCAGCACATAACGCTCGGGGCTCCAGAGCAGCCACGCGCAGAGCAAACCATTGATGAACATGAACAGGGTCGGCAGCAGCGATCCCTGGTAAAGAAGGCGGGTGCGCTCGACGGCAAGCTGGGTCGCGAACTGCTTGCAGATGACACGACGTGTCGCCACAGAGTCTGCCGGGGCTTCGGAGCTGAAGGTCATGGCGTTTCTTATAATTGGTGGCCTTGAACGTTCGCGGAGGATACACAAGGGACCGTCGAGACCAAACAGTCATCAATTAAAATCTACAGACGGCAAAATGGGACCGACAACATCACGACCGGCCAGCGTTAGGGTTTGCCCATGCCTTCACGGCACCCTAGAATGCCCCGATGCGCGATGACCTCTCCCTTCTGCTTAACTCCCTCAACGATGCCCAACGCCAGGCCGTAGCTGCCTCTGTGGGTCGTCAGTTGGTCCTGGCCGGCGCTGGTTCCGGCAAAACCCGAGTGCTGGTGCACCGTATCGCCTGGTTGATCCAGGTCGAGAACGCCTCGCCGCACTCGATCCTGTCGGTGACGTTCACAAACAAGGCCGCTGCCGAGATGCGCCATCGCATCGAGCAGTTGATGGGTATCAACCCAGCCGGCATGTGGGTGGGCACCTTCCACGGCCTGGCGCACCGACTGCTGCGGGCGCACTGGCAGGAAGCGGGTCTGAACCAGAGCTTCCAGATCCTCGACAGCGATGACCAGCAGCGACTGGTCAAGCGCGTCATGCGCGAGCTGAATCTGGATGAGCAGCGCTGGCCGGCACGGCAGGCGCAGTGGTTCATCAATGGCCAAAAGGACGAAGGCCTGCGCCCTAAACACATTCAGGCCTCGGGCGACCTGTTTCTGACGACCATGAAGTCGGTCTACGAGGCGTATGAAGCGGCCTGTCAGCGCGCCGGCGTCATCGACTTCTCCGAGCTCCTGCTTCGCGCGCTGGACCTGTGGCGCGACAACCCGAGCCTGCTTGCGCACTATCAGCGTCGTTTCCGTCACGTGCTGGTGGACGAATTCCAGGACACCAACGCCGTTCAATACGCCTGGTTGCGCCTGCTTGCCCAGGGTGGCGACAGCCTGATGGTGGTAGGCGACGACGACCAGTCCATCTATGGCTGGCGCGGCGCGAAGATCGAAAATATTCATCAGTATTCCGAAGACTTCCCCGACACCGAGACCATTCGCCTGGAGCAGAACTATCGCTCCACCGCGAGTATCCTCAAGGCCGCCAACGGCCTGATCGTCAACAACACGGGGCGTCTGGGTAAAGAGCTGTGGACTGACGTCGGCGATGGCGAACTGATCAGCCTTTATGCCGCGTTCAACGAACACGACGAAGCGCGCTACGTGGTCGAGACCATCGAAAGCGCGATCAAGACCGGCCTCGCGCGCAGCGACATCGCCATTCTGTACCGCTCCAACGCCCAGTCGCGGGTCCTCGAAGAAGCCTTGCTGCGCGAGCGCATCCCGTACCGTATTTACGGAGGCCAGCGATTCTTCGAGCGCGCCGAAATCAAGAACGCCATGGCGTATATGCGTTTGCTGGACGGGCGCGGTAACGATTCGGCGCTGGAACGGGTGATCAACGTCCCGCCGCGCGGCATTGGTGAGAAAACCGTCGAAGCGATTCGCGAGCATGCGCGCCATGCCGACGTGTCGATGTGGGAAGCCATGCGCCTGCTGGTCGCCAATAAAGGGCTGACTGGTCGTGCGGCTGGCGCGCTGGGCGCGTTTATCGAACTGATCGAAAACCTCGCCGCCAAGGCCGCGGACATGCCGCTGCACCTGATGACCCAAACGGTCATCGAGCAGTCCGGCCTGATCACGTACCACAAGGAAGAGAAAGGCGAGAAAGGCCAGGCCCGGGTGGAAAACCTTGAGGAACTGGTCAGCGCCGCGCGTGCCTTCGAGAACAGCGACGAAGAGGAGGACCTGACGCCACTGGCTGCATTCCTCGGCCATGCCTCACTGGAGGCAGGCGATACGCAGGCGGACGAGCACGAAGACAGCATTCAGTTGATGACGCTGCACAGCGCCAAAGGTCTGGAGTTTCCGTACGTGTTCCTGGTGGGCATGGAAGAAGGTCTGTTTCCGCACAAGATGAGCCTGGAAGAGCCGGGTCGTCTGGAAGAAGAGCGTCGACTGGCTTACGTGGGCATCACCCGTGCCATGCAGCACCTGGTGATGACGTATGCAGAAACCCGACGCCTGTACGGAAGCGAAACCTACAACAAGGTCTCGCGCTTCGTACGGGAGGTCCCGCCCAATCTGATTCAGGAAGTGCGGCTGTCCAACAGCGTGACGCGGCCGTTCGGCGGTTCTAAAACCATGGCCCCGAGTCGTCTGTTCGATGGCGAAGCCATTCCGCAGAGCCAGTTCTCCCTGGGTCAGCACGTGCAGCATGCGGTGTTTGGCGAAGGCGTGATCCTCAACTTCGAGGGATCTGGTGCTCAGGCGCGGGTCCAGGTCAACTTTTCGGAAGGCAGCAAGTGGCTGATGCTGGGGTACGCGAAGCTCGAGCCGGTGTGACCGACGACTGACAACGCTTCGACGCGCCCCTTGCATTCCCACATCCACCCCCCATCTTTCCTACAGAACTTTCTTCATCTGCCTACAACCCAAGTAGAACAGGCAGGTGAAGATTCACGCAAAAGCCGGAAACATATGGCCGCTGGTCATCCCCATTTGTCCTGTGCAACATGGCGCGCGTGCAATCCACAAACGGGAATTCCCTTATGCAACGTTTTCTTAGCATCGCTCTGGCAATGATTATCGGGCTCACCATGAGCCTCGATGTCAATGCTGCGCGTTTCGGTGGTGGCAAGAGCATGGGCTCGGCGCCAAGTCACCAGGCGCGTCAAACAGCTCCTTCTGCTCCTGCCGCAGCACCTAACGCCGCCGGCCGTCCTGCGCCTGCTGCGGGCGGTGCTTCAAAATGGCTGGGCCCATTGGCCGGTCTCGCTGCGGGTGGTCTTCTGGCTTCCATGTTCATGGGCGGTGGCTTCGAGGGCATGCAGTTCTTCGATATCCTGATCATGGCGATCATCGCTTTCGTGATCTTCCGCTTCATCGCAGCGCGTCGACGCAAACAGCAGCCACAGATGGCCCCCGCTGGTGCTCCTTATCAGCGTGAAACCTTCGAACAGCCACAACCGGCACAGAATTCGATCTTCGGCGGTTCCGCTCCAGCAGCGGCAGCCCGTCCGGTGATCAACGCGCCGGCCTGGTTCAACGAAGAACGCTTCCTTGAAGCGGCGCGCGGCCACTTCCAGTCGCTGCAACAGCACTGGGACGCGAACGAGATGGACAAGATCTCGGAGTTCGTGACCCCGCAGATGCTGCAGTTCCTGAAAAAAGAACGCGCCGATCTGGGCGATGGTTTCCAGTCCACGTTCATCGACAACCTCACCGTGCAACTTGACGGCCTGGATGATCGCGCCGACAAGACCATCGCCACGCTGACGTTTAACGGTGTGTCGAAAACGTCGCGCTTTGACCAGGGCGAAGTGTTCAGCGAGAGCTGGAACATGGAACGTCCTCAAGGCGACAACCAGCCCTGGCTGGTGGCAGGTATTCGTCAGAACGGCTAATACCGCTGAGCTGCTGCAAATGAACCCCGGACTTGTTCCGGGGTTCTGTTTTTAGAGAAGCCAAGTTAATTTGGCGATGTCTTTGAGCTACTGTATAACCCGCGCAAATCGTTAGAGGATCCACGTCGTGGAAGAAGTCATCGAACAACTCCGTGAAGCCAATGAGCCGGTCCCTGTCCCGCTTGAGCTGCCTGATGAAGATCAGCTGGTCGAGGTTGAGGAGCAGCTGTTCATCAATATCCCCTTCGTCTTCAAGGAGTTCTTGCTGACCGTCAGCGACGTGGTCTACGGCAGCCTTGAGCCCGTCACCGTCACTGATCCGGGCTCGCATACCTATCTGCCGGAAGTGGCAGCGACCGCCTGGGACATCGGCGTGCCGCGCGAATTGATCCCGATCTGTCAGGACGGCGAGGATTACTACTGCGTTGAAGAAGACGGCACTGTGGTGTTGTGGTCTGGCGAAGAAGAACTCGTGACCGAAGAGAGCTGGGAATCCGTCTGGCACTGGGCGCGGGATGTCTGGCTGGAAAGCTGAGAAGCACAACTGCTCTCCTGAATCAGCCTTGAGGCACGAACCTCAAGGCTGATTCAGCGCTCATGACTCAGGGTGATTGCCCAGGGTTTCGAGCAACGCGATCTGCATGCGCGTGTGCACCCGGATGAACCAGCGCCACAACACGGCAGCCACCGCGGCCGCCACCACGACGATCAGCATTAGCCATTCGCGCGTCGGCAGCATGCTGGATGACAGCAATGCGATGAGCAGAAAAATCACCATCAATGACAGCAACGGGATCACTTCGGCGATCACCCGACGGACGCGCGCTGTATGCCTGCCCGCCATCTCCGGCTTCACGCTTATCTCTGCCAGCAGCATCGAAAGCGCCTTGAGCTTGCGGTAAGCAGCGATCAGAAACGGCAGCGACAATAGCAATGCAGCGCCCCAGATCCAGGCTTTTTGCTGCCCGACGTCGCTGACCCAATCGCTGAAATACACGCCAATCCGCTCCGCAAAGAATGCCCCGGTGAAGAAGATGGCGATGACCAGCGCCAGATTGATGCCGACTTGCAGCAGGATCTTTCGGATCATCGCCGCCAGCACCGCGCCTTGCCCTTGCGGCTGAATGCTGCGCAGCCACTCTCCGTACAGGCCAAACACCCGCGCCACGGGTGCAGGAACAATGGCGCCCAGCGTGTGGGACAGCGGATCTGCTGCGCGGATGAGGTAAGGCGTCAACAGCGTCGTGATTGCGGAGACCGCCACGGCGACCGGATAGAGAAAGTCGCTGGTGACCTGCAGCGTCATCCCCAGCGCTGCGATGATGAAGGAGAATTCGCCAATCTGTGACAGCCCCATTCCCACCCGCAGCGAGGTCTTACCGTCGTTGCCGGCGATAAAGGCGCCCAACCCGCAGGAAATCATTTTGCCCAGCACCACAGCGACAGTGATCACAGCAATGGGCCACGCGTAGTCGAGCAGAATTTTCGGATCGATCATCAAGCCGATCGCGACGAAGAAGATCGCGCTGAACATGTCACGGATGGGCTCGACCAGGTGCTCGATCTTCGCCAGTTGCCTAGATTCGGCCATGATCGCGCCGATAAGAAACGCGCCCAGCACCATGCTGTATTCGAGTTTGACCACCAGCAGGCAAAAGCCGAAACAGAGGCCCAGCACCGTGATCAGCAGCATCTCGTTGCTTTCGAACTTCGCCACATAAGCCAGCAACCGCGGCACCACCAGAATGCCGATGACCAGCGCGACGATCATGAACAGCGATAGCTTGCCGACGGTTGAAATCACCTCGCCGGAACTGACCGTGCCGCTCACGGCGATGCCCGATAACAGCGCGATGATGCCAATGCCGAGGATGTCTTCAACGATGAGCACGCCGAAGATCAGCTGGGCAAAGCGCTGGTTTTTCATCTTCAGATCGTTGAGCGCTTTGACGATGATGGTGGTGGACGAGATCGCCAGAATGGCGCCCAGGAACAGCGAGTCCATGGTGTTCCAGGCGAAGAACTGGCCGATTTCGTAACCGATCCAGATCATCAGCATGATTTCGAGAAACGCAGCTATGAAAGCCGTCGCGCCCACCTTGAACAGCTTGCGCAGGCTGAATTCCAGGCCAAGGCAAAACATTAGAAAGATCACGCCCAGTTCGGCGAGGGTCTTGATGGTGTCTTCGTCGTGAATGAGGCCAAAGGGCGGGGTGTGTGGGCCGATGATGAACCCGGCAACAATGTAGCCGAGCACCACGGGTTGCTTGAGCCGATGAAACACCACCGTTACGACGCCAGCGATGAGCATGATCACAGCCAGGTCTTGAATGAAACTGATGGCATGCACAGGCGCTGCTCCTGCTGGCAATCGGTGAAATACGCGTATCCGTCTGAAAGAGAGACGACTGCTGTACGAAAACTCGCCAATAAAGCCTGAATATTCTGACTGAGACGCAGGATTTACCCCATCCAAGGGCTTCCGCAGGTTAACACCGCACAAAAGCGGCAGAAGCCAGTGCAATATATGGAAACAGATGGGTGCAGGGCGTGACGGCGGAGCGGTCGTCGGCGTCCCGGTATCGATGGTTTTGTAGCCAATCTGCATTCGAGCACCTGAGCAAGGTGCCTTCTGACCCTTTTTGACCGTGAGCACGCTATGGAACCCGGAAACGCCCAACTGTCGATGACTGTATTGATGACCCCGGACATGGCCAACTTCTCCGGCAACGTGCACGGCGGGACGCTGCTGAAGTACCTCGACGAAGTTGCCTACGCATGCGCGAGCCGTTACGCAGGCCGCTATGTGGTGACGCTGTCGGTGGATCAGGTGATTTTCCGTGAGCCGATTCACGTCGGCGAGCTGGTCACATTCCTGGCATCGGTCAACTACACCGGCAATACGTCCATGGAAGTGGGCATCAAGGTAGTGACCGAAAACATCCGCGAGCGCTCGGTTCGTCACACCAACAGCTGCTTCTTCACCATGGTGGCGGTAGACGACCAGCGCAAACCTGCCAGCGTACCGCCGCTGACGCCGGCCAACAGCGAAGACAAGCGCCGTTACGTGCAGGCACAACAACGCCGCCAGATCCGTCAGGAACTGGAGAAGCGTTATCGTGAAATCAAGGATGAGCCGGTGTAATCCAGCGCCGGAATTCGGCTTAAAGCCGGACCGCTTCGAACCTTACGCGCGGATGAGCAATGCGGTCCTGCGAGCGCACCAGTTCCAGCTCGTAGCTGCCGCAGGCCTGGGTTTCCAGGAGCACTTCATGCACCGCTGACGCCGCGAATTCGAAGGCGCTGCGCAGGTCGTCACCCAGCAGAATCCGGGACAGGAACAGCCCGGAAGTCAGGTCGCCCACACCGACCGGCTGCCGAGGGAATGCCAGCAGCGGTCGGCGCAGGTGCCAGGTTTCGTGTTCGGTCACCAGCAGCATCTCAAAGCCGTCTGCAGGTTTCTCCGGATAGGCCAGGTGTTTGACGACGACCGCCTTGGGGCCTCGGGCCAGCAACGCCCGAGCCATTGCCACGCAGTCGAGCAACGATTCGGGTTTGCGACCGGAGAAGCTGTCCAGCTCCAGCTGATTCGGACAAAGAAAGTCGGCCACCGCAGCGGCTTCGTCCAGCAGGAAATCGCTGACCTCCTGCGGCACGATGCAGCCCTTCTCCGGGTGCCCCATCACCGGATCACACAAATACAGCGCGCGCGGATTAGCGCGTTTGATCTGTGCAACGGCGCTCAGAATCGCCCGTCCCTGCGCTGCGCTCCCCAGATACCCCGACAGCACCGCGTCGCAATTACCCAGTTCGCCTATCGCGGCAATCCCCTCGACCAACGCCGGAATCTGCTGCGGCGCCAGGACTTCCCCCGCCCAGTGTCCATACTGAGTGTGGTTGGAGAACTGAACGGTATTCAACGGCCAGACATTGATGCCGATACGCTGCATAGGGAACACGGCTGCGCTGTTGCCGGCGTGACCAAACACGACATGCGACTGGATGGCGAGTAGATGGGGCGTACGTTTCATGACAGGTTCCTGAGACCGGGAAGGCACAGTAGTGGCGATGCCGGACGAAGTGAAGCGAAATTAAACTTTCGGGCTATGGCTGTCTGTCACCCGACGCAGTTAAGCTGCAAGTCTTCTGTTGGAGTTCCTTTTCCATGCTGACCCTGGGCAACATTTTCGTCCTCATGCTGCTGGCGACGGCCGGCGCCTGGCTGTGGCACGCCCATGGCCTGCGTGAACGGGCGCTAGAACGCGTCAAACAACATTGCGCCAAACTCGATCTCGAGCTGCTAGACGGCAACGTGGCGCTGAAGCGCCTCGCCTTCAAACGTGACAATGAAGGCCGCAAGCGCCTGGCGCGGGTGTATAACTTTGAGTTCACGGTCACCGGCGAGCATCGGCATCCCGGCACGATCACCATGTTCGGTGCCCATGCGGCGCAGATCGAACTGGCGCCCTACCCGTTCGAGATCAAAGATCCGAAGCCTACCGCCGAGATCATTCAGCTGAGCCAGTGGCGTCAGGAACACAACAAGTGGAAGCAGTGATCCTCTGTGGATAACTCGCTTTAGAGCAGACAGCCCGCCAGCGCCGTCTGCAGAGCGGCCTCGTCCTGAGGCCCCTCGAAGATCAGCTCAAGGCGCGAGTCCTTGCGCCACTCGCTCGATGCCCATTCCAGCGTGCTCCCATTCAGCGCGTTGCCCGATACCCATCCCTTTTCGCTGTGGATAACCAGCTTGGCGCGCCGCCAGCTCAAGGTTTGCAGCCAGATTTGCACCTTCGCCGCATCAAATACCCGCTCAGGGTGCCAGCGCCAGCCAATGCTCCAGCCTTCCGCCTGTTGCTGGCTCAGACAGACCGGCGTCATCGGGTCTACCCATGCTGGGGGAAGTTGCGCCAATGACCGGGGCACGGCCGGATTGTCAGAGCCAGCGTGAGCGCTGACGTCGATGCCGGGCAATGAATCCAGTGACAATACGCCGTGGTCTGTCCAGCGCAGCAGGCGAGCAGGCAGGGCATCGGCAATCGCCTTTCGCGTCGCTGAGTCCAGCCCTTCAGACTTGTTCAGCACCAGCAGGCCCGCCTGCGGCAGGGCGTTTCGCTGAGTGTCAGGCAGCTCTTTGCCCTGGGCGAGTGTTTGGGCGTCGAGCACCATGACACTCGGCTGGATCGCCAGCACTCCGATCCAGGGCGCCTCGTGTAATTGCCTGATCAACTGAACCGGATGCCCCAGCCCGGAGGGCTCGATGAGCAAGCGATCCGGTCTGGCCTTGCGCAACAGCCGGCCGAGGCCAATCTGAAAAGGCGCGCCATTGACGCAGCACAGGCAACCGCCAGCCACTTCGCCAAGTGCGATACCATCGTCGCCGGTCGTCAGCAGCGCGGCATCCAGGCCTATCTGGCCGAACTCATTGATCAGAACAGCCCAGCGCTCGCCCGCAGGTTTCTGCTTGAGAAGATGCCTGATCAGGCTCGTCTTGCCGGCACCTAAAGGGCCAGCAATGACATGAGTGGGGATGTTCTGCAGTATGTCGGCCATTCTTGAGATCGCTCCTGAAATGAGCGCTGACGGAGGTAATTGATGCGAGCAATCTGGCCGCCCATGGGGCTGGTGTGGGCGCTGTTGGCGATGACGTCAACGCAGGCCTGGGCCGAATCGTGCGTCGTGCACAGCCAAGGCGAGCGAGTGGACGTTAAAGTCTGTCAGGAGAATCTGAACATCCCGCCAGACCTGTTCCATGACGGTTTCTGCAAACCCCAGCTCAAGGATCAGAAAACCGAGGTCACGTACTCGGAACAGTGCCCTGCCGGATCATTTGGTCAGTGCAGCAACGCGCAGGTGGCCAATATGCCTTATCGGCAGAACATTCACTATTACGGCGTGGCCAGCGACGCAGCGTTTCTCAAACCGTTCTGCGAGCAGCAGAGCAACGGCATCTGGAAAACGCAGTAAGACTGAGGGGCATCCAGCGGCGCTATGCCGCATCGCCGTACCAGTCGCCAAACGGATCAGGCATTGAGCGCCAGCCTACAACGCCGGCCGCCATCTCGGCGTCAGTCAGCAGACATTCATCCAATTCGGTAGCCAGCCGGCCGAAGTCGATGTTCTGCCCGATGAACACCAGTTCCTGACGGCAATCGCCGGTCTCCGCCTCCCAGCTGCGCATGATCACCTGCGTGCTTTCGTCGTCCTGCGGCCACTGCGCCTTGGGTACGAAGCGCCACCAACGTCCGGCGAAACCGTGACGCATCAAGCCGCCGGCCTGGGACCAACTGCCCGCGTCCTCGTGCTTGCTTGCGAGCCAGAAAAAACCCTTCGAGCGCAGCAGTCGGCCGTTTTCCCACGGCGCATTCAGGAAGTCGAAAAAGCGTTGGGGGTGAAAAGGCCGACGCGCCCGATAAGCCGTGGACGCGATGCCATATTCTTCGGTCTCCGGCGCACGTTCGCCACGCAGCTCCTTGAGCCAGCCCGGTGCCTGCGCCGCGCGCTCGAAGTCAAAACGGCCCGTGTCGAGGATCTTGCCGAGGGGCACGGCGCCCATGACCATGGGCAGAATCTCCGCCTGGCTGTTGAGGCGGCGCAAGATCGCCATCAGCTCCCGGCGGTCGGTTGAGCTGATCAGATCGATCTTGCTGATCAGGATCACGTCGGCGAACTCGACCTGCTCAATCAGCAGATCAGTAATCGCACGCTCGTCATCCTCGCCCAGGGTCTCTCCGCGTGAGGCCAGGCTTTCTGCGGCGTTGAAGTCCTGCAGAAAATTCAGCCCATCGACCACCGTCACCATCGTGTCGAGACGGGCGACATCGGCCAGGCTCCGGCCCTGCTTATCGCGAAAGGTAAATGTCTCCGCCACGGGAAGCGGCTCGGAAATGCCAGTGGATTCGATCAACAAATAGTCGAAACGGCCTTCATGGGCCAGCCGACTGACCTCTTCCAGCAAATCTTCGCGAAGGGTGCAGCAGATGCAGCCGTTGCTCATCTCCACCAGTTTTTCTTCCGCCCGATTGAGGCTGACGTCTCGCTGAACTTCGCTCCCGTCAATATTGATCTCGCTCATGTCGTTGACGATCACGGCGACGCGCAAGTTGTCGCGGTTGCGCAGGATGTGGTTCAGCAGCGTGCTTTTGCCAGCGCCAAGGAAGCCGGAAAGCACAGTAACGGGAAGGCGGTTCATGAAGGTCTCACCAGAGTGCGAATGTGATCGATTTTTACGTTATAGTATAACGATACTTAAACGCTAATCTTTTTTAAGGCAGCTTCATGACTCGGTTGTTTTGGTTGTTGGCAGGGTGTTCGCTGGTACTGAGCACGCAGGTGTTCGCCCTGCCGCCCTCGCCCGGGCTGGACAAGGCGTTATGCACGCGCACCGCGACGCTGTTGGCCTGCATCGATGCCGACAACAACACGTACAGCGTGGCGGTGGCCGGGAAAACCATGTTTGTGCGCGGCTTCGAAAACGTGGGCAAGCGCCGCTGGGCGCAGACTAACAGCCGTTATGGGCCGCTGACGTTTTTCACCGGGCTGGCATCAGACGGCGAGACCTGGGTGGGGTATACCCAGAAAGTGGGCTGGACGACGATCACTCGGGTGTCGAGTTCGAGCGGGAGCCGGACCAAAATCACCTGCGACCGAGTGATGGGTTGTCGGTGAGCTGCACGGCTGACCCGTTTCCGAGGAGAGTCAATCTGCTCTCCCCGCCGCTCGGCATCGTGAGCCTTAGGCCAACGCCTCATTCGCATTTTGCTCTTGCCGCCAGGCAACGTACGAGCCTGCCGGCGGATTGCGCTCGAAGTAGCGTTTCATACCATCAAACAAACCATCGGCGACGGCCTGCTGATGGCGCGCTGTGACGAGTCGCTGACTATCGCGGCTGTTGGAGATGAAGCCGGTTTCGACCAGAATCGACGGCACATCCGGTGACTTCAGCACCGCAAAACCGGCCTGTTCCACGCGTTTCTGGTGCAGCGTCGTGATCCCTTCCAGGCTACCCAGTACGGTGTGGCCCAAATCCAGACTCGCGGCGATCGTGGCGTTCATCGACATGTCGAGAATCACGCCGGCCAGCATCGGGTCTTTGTCTTTCAAGTTCAACAGGCTGGTCGCGCCGATCAGGTCGGCGCCGTTTTCACGCTGGGCCATGAAGCGCGCCGTTGCCGATGTAGCGCCGTTCTCCGACAAGGCAAACACCGACGCGCCAGAGGCGGTCAACCGAGGGGCGGCGTCGGCGTGGACCGAGATGAACATGTCAGCGTTGTATTTGCGTGCGACGTCGACGCGCTTGCGCAGCGGAACGAAGAAGTCGTCGTTGCGGACCAGGCGCACATCAAAGCCCTTTTCGCGCTTCAAACGCTTGGCGAGCAACTGCGCGATGGACAGCACGACGTCTTTCTCCCGCTCACCCTTCGAGCCAACGGCGCCAGGGTCTTTGCCACCATGGCCGGCGTCGACGACCACCATGATGTCGCGCTTGGAACGGTCCCTTCCCGTAGTCTGCGCGGGTGGCTCTTTTGCCAACGGTGCGGCTGCTGCCAACTGAACCGGAGGATGGGCAAGTACGTCATGCCCCAGATCCAGGACCAGCCGGTTACCCTGAGCGCCATCGGGGCCCAGCAGGAAACTGTTGATCTGCACGGGCGATGTCAGGTCGAGGACGATGCGCGTATCGCTCTGACCGAAGTGGCCGGAACGAATGGATTTGATCGGCGTGTTTTCCAGCGCCAGCTGACTGAAGTTGCCCTCAAGTCGGGCGCCGCTGACATCGATGATAATCCGCTCAGGCGCGCTGAGCGTGAAGGTCTTGTACTGCACCGGGCCGCTCAGGTCGAACACGAGACGAAGCTTGCTATCGGATCGCCACAGGCGAGCGTTTCGAATCTGCGTCGCGTTGACTGAAAATGGAAGCGCAAAGGCTGCGCTGGCCAAAAGCATGTTGAGCAGCATTTGACGTCGGTGCATGGCACGTTCCGAAGGCGAAGAGCATCCCGGCTCTGAGATGGAGGACGATGGTTACAATATAACATCCGGAATATCTGCCGAAGATGAAGCTTTTTATAAGATTGGCGGGGCTTTTAATGAGCGTGTTCAACGCGTAAGGAGGAAAAGCTCATGTGAAACAGCAAGATGTTCCACGTGGAACACGACCTTTTGTCTGTACAGACAAAAACGCCCTGACAAGTCAGGGCGCTTAACAAGCAGGGCGAATCAGGTCCTCGGTTTTACAGTGCCACACTGCTGGCCCAGCCAAACAGCGCGCGTGTCCATGCTGCCGTTCTGCTGCTGGCCTGTCGCGTTGAAGGAGCCAATGACATGGGTGTTGAACTCACGGTCACTGAGGAACTGGGCAGTGCCAGTGCCTTGAGCGCGAGGGCAACTGAACTTGAATTTCCAGGTAGCGCCGGTACGTTCGGTGACCTGCTGGGTGCAGCCCGACTTCGGATCTGTCAGCGGGATCTGCTCATTCTTGACCTGGTCTTGCGTCAGGCAAATACGCACGCCCTTCCCGCCCAGAGTAACGCCTTGTTTTTCCAGCATTTGTTCCATGGCCGCTCGCTGCTGCGGCGCCATCATCTGCAGCTGAGACAGCATCACCTGCAAGTCCGGCATCTGCTGGCCGTCCACCTGCATGTTGCTTGAGCTCAACTCCCACAGTCCCGGCTGCAACACCTGCGCCTGGGCGAAGGGCGCAGTCAGACAAACCATCAACGCCAGTACGCGCTTTTTCATGAATCGGGTTTCCTTTTTTTCTCTTGGGCATCTTGATGCGGCCTGCTTGCAAGCCACTGAACGATGACGGTTAGACGGCAGATAGGGTGGCCAGTTGCACCCGCAATAAAATAGCGACAATCCCGGTGCGGTGTGGTCTGTTAGACACCAATAAGCTCTAGAACAAGGTTGCGCATGGATTACCACAGCCCGTATTTCTTTGGCTATTTGCTGGGTTTCACTCACCTGCTGGGCATTGTCGCAGCAATCCACGCCTTGCTCACCGTTCGTACTGCTCAGGGCTCGATTGCCTGGGCGATGCCCCTCATCTTCATCCCCTATGTCGCACTCATCCCGTATCTGGTTTTCGGGAGGAGTACGTTCGATGCCTACATCAAAGCGCGGCGTCAGGCGAACACCGAGATGCGCACAGCGATCGCCGACTTCAACTGGAAGCCATGGATTGAAGAGGCGGTGGCAGCGCGGCGCTCGGACGCTTATCGATCCCTGCGTGCGATGCCAAAACTGGGACGCATGCCGTGCCTGGCGAACAACGAAGTGAAGCTGTTGATCAACGGCGATGAAACATTCGGCGCGATATTCGAGGCCATCAAAAGCGCCCGGCAAGTGGTGTTCGTGCAGTTTTTCATCATCCACGACGATGACTTGGGCCGCCGCCTGCAAGGGTTATTGCTGGAAAAGGCCGCCGAGGGCGTTGCCGTTCATGTGCTCTACGACCGC
This sequence comes from Pseudomonas petrae, assembly GCF_021728295.1. Lineage (GTDB taxonomy): Bacteria > Pseudomonadota > Gammaproteobacteria > Pseudomonadales > Pseudomonadaceae > Aquipseudomonas > Aquipseudomonas petrae. The sequence goes on along the minus strand of NZ_JAKJXE010000006.1, from coordinate 179,341 downwards.
ATCGGCAGCCACGCGCTGCCGGCGCATTACATCGAAACGCTGCGGGCCGGTGGCGTGCAGATTAAAGCCTTCGCCACACGAGGCGGCTGGCTGACACGCTTCCAGATCAACTTCCGCAACCATCGCAAGATCGTGGTGGTTGACGGCGTCAAAGGCTTCGTTGGCGGGCACAACGTGGGCGATGAATACCTGGGCCTCAAGCCGCCGCTGGCGCCGTGGCGCGATACCCACGTTAGCGTTGTCGGACCTGTCGTGGCGTGTCTGCAGGAATCGTTCGCCGAGGACTGGTTCTGGGCGACTCGTGAAATCCCGCCGCTGATCCTGCCGGACAGTTACCCGGAAGACGGCGTGCTGTGCCAGTTACTCGCCAGCGGCCCGGCCGATGCGCAGGAAACCTGCTCGCTGTTCTTCGTCGAAGCTATTCACGCGGCAACCGAACGGGTATGGATCACGACACCGTATTTCATTCCCGATGAAGCGGTGTCGGCGGCGCTGAGATTGGCGGTCCTGCGCGGTGTAGATGTGCGCCTGCTGCTGCCGTCGCGTCCTGACCACTACACGGTGTACGCCGCCTCCAGCTTGTTTGCGTTTGAAGCAGTCCGCGCAGGCGTGCGCATCTTCCGCTACAAGCCTGGCTTCCTGCACCAGAAGGTGGTGCTGGTGGATAACGCGATCTCGGCGATCGGCAGCGCCAACCTGGACAACCGTTCGTTCCGGCTCAATTTCGAACTCATGCTGCTGACCGTGGATGAGGACTTCGCACGCGAGGTCGAAGCCATGTTGATCGACGACTTCGCCCTCTCCCACGAAATCTCCAGCGAAGAAAGCAAAGAGACCCATCATTTGCAGCAGTTGGGAATGCGGGTCGCCAGGCTGATTTCGCCCATCCTTTGAGTGCCTACCCATGGCCTGTGGGAGTGAGCTGACGTCCACAGGCTTCAGGCACTCACCTGTACAAATCATTCCGCGTCATCGGCAAGTCATGGCTACCGTCGGGATGCGGCTTCACCGCCAGAATCTGGTGCAGGTTGATCCAGCCCTTGGAAAACGCGTACGCGCAGCCAGCCAGATACAACCGAAAGATCCTCAGCGCTTGCTCCGGCACCATCGCAGCCGCGACGTCGAGCTTCTCTTCCAGACGGGCGCTCCAGTGCTCGAGCGTCTTGGCGTAGTGCAGGCGCAGGCTTTCCACATCGACGACTTCCAGACCCGCCTCGCTGATGAACCCGGCAATCATCGACAGGTGCGGCAGCTCACCGTTGGGAAACACATAGCGATCAATAAAGTTGCCCGCGCCGCGCCCGACAGGACGCCCGTCGGTGTGCTTGGCAGTGATGCCGTGGTTCATTACCAGCCCCCCCTCCTTCACCGCATCGAACAGGCATTTTGCGTACAGCTCGAGATTGGCGTGGCCGACATGCTCGAACATTCCGACGCTGACGACCTTGTCGAAACGGCCGTCCTTGGGCAGATCCCTATAGTCGAGCAGCTGCAGTTCGACACGGTCCTGCAGACCATCCGCGCGCACCCGCTCCTGGGCCAGCGCCAGTTGCTCGCGGCTTAACGTGATGCCGAACACCTTGACGCCGTATTCACTCGCGGCGAATCGGGAAAGCCCTCCCCAGCCACAGCCGACATCGAGCAGGTACTCCCCCGGCTTGAGGCGCAGCTTGCGGCACAGGTGGTGAAACTTGTCCTGCTGCGCCTGATCGAGCGTCTCGTTGCCGGTCTTGAAGTACGCGCAGGAGTAGACCATCTCCCGGTCCAGCCACAGGCGGTAGAAGTCGTTGGAGAGGTCGTAGTGGTAGGAAATCGACGCGGCGTCGGTGGCCTTGTCGTGCTCGGTGCGCACAGGGAGATTGTCGTCGGCCTCGTCCACCAGCGCTTTGGTCAGCTCGTCGCACACTCGAACCACTTCGCTGATAGACCCTTCCAGTTCCAGCCGCCCCTCGACGAAGGCGCTGCCCAGAAGGTCCAGGCTCGGGTGTGTGAAATCAGAAACAAGCGAAGGATCTTTGACCACGATCGTGACGCGGGGATCACTCCCCAGGTCGAGTTCGTTGCCGTCCCAGAGCTTGAGACGCAGCGGTAGATGAAGGTTCTGTAACGCCGGTGGAAGTTGCGCGAGCATATGAAATCCCCCTGATCCAGCTACATGGAAAAGGGTAGTCCATAACCGACTCCAGATCAGGAGCCGTCAGGCGATCGGCTTGTTTGAACGACGACGAACCTACAACGGGTACGACCCTATGCCCCAGAATTCGAGCCAATGTGACGCCTGCAAATGGATCACCCCCGACAAGACTGAAGTTAATTTGTAACAGAGTTCTTCAAAGCTCAAGCGAATTTTAATACTTAGTGGAGCCCTCTAACCCGGCGCTCTCGGTGCAGGCGCCGGGAAATCTGGCTCAGGAAGGATTGTGAAACTTCGCGATGGGCTCGTGAAAACGCAGCAGTCGCCCGGCATTGCCAAGCACCAGCAGCGTGCTGAGGTTATGCAAGACCGCAGCAATCATGGCGCCTGCCGCACCCAGCACACCGAAAGCCGCCATGGCGACAATGGCCAGCGTCCAGCCAAGTCCGATGATCACGTTCACCTGCAAGGTGTGACGGCACTGGCGGCTCAGTCGCACACAGGTGCCCAGGCGGCGCAGGTCACTGCCGATCAATACGATGTCGGCGGAGGCCAACGCTATATCCGCCCCGCCTGCCCCCATCGCAACGCCGACCACCCCAGCCTTCAGCGCCAACGAGTCGTTGATGCCATCGCCGACGACCATCGGACGAAAGCCTTTTTTGATTTCACTCATAACCCGATTGAGCTTGTCCTCGGGCAACGCCTGGGCGTGGATATCAGTGATGCCGACCTCGTGGCCCAGACTGTCGGCGACACTTTGCCGATCCCCCGTCAGCAACAACTGCCGACCCATGCCCAGCTCGCGCAGCTCACTCAACGCCTGACGTGCCTCGGGCTTGAGGCTGTCGGCCAGCAGCAGCCAGGCCAGGAAATGGCCATTCACCGCAAGCCCGGCAATCGGGCCATCGTGATCGGGAACCGGCGAGGTCGCAATGCCCAACTGCGCGAACAGCTCAGGCCGCCCCAACGCGGCTTCACCCCGGGCTGTCTGCGCGACGACGCCCAGCCCCTGGCGCTCACGAATGTCGTCCAGTGGGAGCAGATGATCCTTGTCGACCAAAGTGGCCAGCGCGCGACTGACCGGATGGCTGCTCGCCGAACCCAGGCTTGCCGCCAGCGCGATCACGTCGTCGCCCGCACCCTCCTCGGCCTGGACCGATTGCAGACGCAAACTCCCGTAAGTCAGCGTGCCGGTCTTGTCGACGACCAGCGAAGTCAGGTCGGCCAGCTCTTCAAGAAATGCCGAACTGCGGATCAGAATGCCGTGGCGCGCGGCGACAGCGATACCGGCGATGGCTGTCGCCGGCGCCGACAGCACCAACGCGCAGGGACACGCGGCGACCAACACCGCCAGCATGGCCTGCGCGTTGTTGGTGATGAACCACGTCACGGCCGCGATCAGCAGCACCAGAACCATGTAGCTGCCGGCGTACTTTTCCAGCAGGCGAGTAATAGGCGGCTTGGAGCGCTCAGCGCTTTGCATCAGCGCGATGACCTTGCCCAGGGTCGACTCATTGCCAATACGCGTCACTTCAATACGCAGCAGGCCGTCGAGGTTGATCGCGCCACCGAAGACTTCCATGCCCGCGCGCGCTTCAAGCGGGACGGACTCACCGGTAATGGGCGCCGTGTCGAGGCTGGCCTGCCCCGAGATCACCAACCCGTCAGCCGGTACGCGGTCGCCAGCACGCACTTCGACGCAATCACCGGCCACCAGCGTGCCGTTGTCGACTTCGCGGATCGAGCCATACTTGTCGATCAACCGGGCGTGGCTGCGGGTCAGACGGCCCAACGCCTGAATCGCCTCTTGGGAGCCAATCACGCTGCGCTCCTCCAGTACATGGCCGAAGATCATGATGATGGGCAGCAGCGCGGCGGTCATCAGATCGCCCGTCGCCCAGGCGCCGAGCATGGCCAGTGCGATCAGTTGATCGGTAATGCCGTGCAGGCTGGGGTAGCGCAGGCTGTGCCAGCCGGCGCTGACCACCGGGATTGCGACCAACAGCGAGGCGGCGCCCAACAGCAATTGGCTGACGCCGACTTGCTCGGGGGAGAAGAATCGCCAGACCAGCCCCAATGCGAGCAAGCCCAGGGCAAGCATCGCCAGCGTCAACTGACGGGCCGCACTGCTCTGCTCGCGGCTGGTGAGCATGCTGCCGGGCGCGACTGGCGCGGCGTGGTCGTGGGAATGGTTATGTACGGCTTCGCCACTCATTTGTCAGCTCCCTGAATGATCAGGCGGGAATCGTCGCGGGGGTCGACCGTGGTCACTGAACCCGCCTGTTTCAGGATGGCAGGCACCCGCTCGCGGTAGATCCGCAACAGCAGTCCGGGGTCGCTATTGTTTTGGATCGACTGGGCCAACCCCGTCACCGCAGCGGTGTCGGTCTGCGCCTTGGCCAGCCGTTCGGACGCCTGGGCATGGGCGACCTGCAGGGTACGGTCGGCCTGCTGATTGGCGGTCTGATTGAGTTTTTCCGCGTCCGTGCGCGCGTTCGCCACGGCCTGATCGGCTTGCTGACTGGCGGTAAGCACCGCGTTGAACGCATTCACCGCAGCGGCCGGCAGACTGGACTGCACATCGACACGAACGATTTCAACGCCCAGACCCACGCCGGTGGTCGTCAGCTCGCCAAGCCGCGTATTGATGCCCTGCACCAGGTCGCCACGCAGACGCTCGCGCCGCTCGGCAGACTGGCTGTCGGAGCCCACCAGCTCGGGACGCGCTACCAGAATGGTGTCCAGGTCCCGCGCCGCGGTGAGGCTGACGGCGCTGCGATTGACCAGACGATCCAGCGCCGGCAGCACGTGCTCGCCTTGCAGCACGAACGCTCGTGGGTCCGTCACTTTGTAGTAAGCCGTCACGTCGAGTTGGACGACACCGGCGTCGCCCGTGAGCAGATAGCCCGAACCTGCCAGCGCGTCGCTCATCGGCGTCGCAAAACTGGTGATCTTGTCGGCTGCCAACGCTGTGGGTGAACGCAACAGCGTTTCGACATGGCGCTCTATCACGCGGTCAGCAGAAGGCAACAGCACGACCTGCTCGAACGGTTGCGGCCAGGCCAGCAGCAGACCGGCGTTCTGCACGCGATCCAGCTCGCCAAAGCGAAACACCACGGCACGGTTCTGTGGATCGATTTCCCGCACATTGGAGACAGCCCAGCCGAGCGCCGCCAGCAGCGTTACGACATACAACCCCAGAAACGCCAGCCGACTGGCCTGCAGCCAGGGGCTGTTCACCACCGGCCGCTCGATGTGCGCCGCGTCTTGCTCATTCATGGCTGCGTTCCAGCCTTGCCATCCAGGGTCGGCGGGCCGTCTACGAGCACGCGGAACGGCGCAGCATCGGTGCGCAGAATCAGTTTGGTGCTTGGCCCCACCACGGTGCCGAGGGTGTCCAGGGAGCGCAGCAAGTTGTAAAGCTGCGGGGAACCGGCATAGGCGCGGCCGTAAATCTGCGCCGCTTCGACGCGGGATTGCGCTTCGATGTCGGCGGCTTTCACGGTGGCGTCGGCCTCGACAATCCGCGCGTCGCGCTCGGCGGCAGAGCGGATCTGCGCCGCCTCGCGTTTGCCGATGGCGGTGCGCTCAGTGGCGATGGTTTCGCGCTCGGCGCGCATGCGGTCGACCGTCGCGTTGAGGGTCACCGACGGCAGCGTAAGACGCTCGACACCCACTTGCAGGACGCGGACGCCATAGGTGGTCAGCAGTTGCTTGTCGATCTGCTGACGCAGCTGGTTTTCGAAATCGGCGATGCGCACCTGATTGGCGTCGGTGTTGATCAGGCTCGACAGATCGAAGCTCGCGGCGGTGGTCTCCAGTGCCGAGCCGACAAAGGTGCGGATCTGCCGCGCGGCTTCGTCCGGCTGGTTTTGCACGGCGCGCATGAAGCGCTTCACGTTGTCCGGATCGCCCTGCACCTGCCAGGCCACGTACGCCTGAACAATGATGCGAAGGCCGTCACGGGTACCGACGTCCTGCAAGCCACTTGAGGTGGTGCGCAAACGCAGGTCGACGGGGATCGCTGCTTCGAATGGCGCCGGCCAGCGCCAGCTCAGGCCGGGATCGAGCAGCACCCGGGCGGGATTGCCGAAGCGCGTGATGACCGTCGCCTCGCCGGAGCGCACCTGCACCAGACTCGCCGCCGCGACCGCGAAAGCAATCAGCACCGCTGCCAACGCCGCGCGGCGCCACGGAAACACGGCCGGGCCGGAGGCGTCGCCATGGTGATGACCGTGATGGTGGCCGCCATGACCGTGACCGCTGTGGTCGTGACCGGAATGGTCGTGATGATCGTGGGAATGAAACAGGCTCAAGGGAAGACTCCTTATTCAGCCGAGGGCTGGTCAGCTGATTGAGTCGACGCTGCGGGGTCGACCGGGAGGGTAAAAGAACGCAGATCGATGGTCGGCGCGCTGGTGCCGCCGAGCCGATGATCCAGCACCAGCAACTTGGCGTGGGTCAGCCCCTGGGTCAGCTGACTGAAGTACTGCTCCAGCAGAAACGCCTGGCCCGCTTTGGCGTAGCCCTGTTGTTCGGCGCTGAAACGCAAGTCCGCACCTTGCGCCGTCGCCATGACTTCCCGCGAGGTGGCCGCCGCCTGATCGTGGGCCATGCTGGCGTGTAACTGCGCCACATTGGCCTGATCGGCCGCCGCGCCACGCTCCCGGGCAATAAGTGCCTGGGCGCTGATCTGTGCGGCCTGCACAGCGTGGTAGGCGTTGGCCGCGCCCGCCGGTGGATGAATCGACTCGACCACGGTCGCGAGAATTTCCACACCGCTGTCGAATTTTTTCAGGTCGCGCTGTACGGCGTCGCCGACGTCAGCCGCCAGATCATTGCGCTGCTCACCGAGCAATTCGTCGAGAGTGCGCGAGGCGAAGTCGTGCACCAGCACGCGGCTGGCGGTGCTGCGAATCAGGCTGGGAATGTCGGCGCTGTTATAGGTCGCGGCCAATGCGGCCTCGTCCGTCAAACCGATGCGATACACAAAGCGCACGTCCATGTTGACGATCTGGAAGCTCTGCTTATCACCGGAGCCGCTGGCGATCACTTGCGATTTGTCATTGATGTGCGTGGCGTCCCACAACCGGTTGGCAATGGCAGGCGGCGGGCCTTCGGCAGCGTCAAGCGCCTGCTCGGCACCCGCGCCTTCAGAGACGCTGGTCGCAAGCTCGTGGACCACACCATTTTCCACCGCCAGCACCGTTCCGAAAGGCCAGGGCAAACCGGCGTGCAGACCCGGCTCCAGGACTTCAACCGGCTTGCCAAATCGCTCGTAAATGCCGCGGCCCTGCATGGGGATTTCATGGACACCACTCAGCAACCATCCGAGGCCGACGATGACCGCCAGCACCGGCAGAAAGGCACGGCGCATGTAGGTAAACGCCCAGATCTGCCGCAGGTCGATGCCGAAGCGGTTGTGCAGCTCGTTTTGCAGCGCCAGCAACGGGCGCGGCGGCCAGCGCAACAGGCCGGCAACGAAGCTACTGGCAATCAGGCGCGGTTCAAGGCGTTCGTTGCGTGGACTAAAGACGGACAAGAAGGCGCGGATGAGTAACTCGACGGCGACCAGCCCAGGCAGCAGGCCAATCAACACCGCGAGCCGGGCGGGCCATACGCGATCAACGGAGGAGAAAAACAGGCAGAACGCCGTGACCAGCAGCGTGCCAATGACGACCCGGGTGATCTGCGCCAACTGCTCGGCTTCAGGCCAACTGGCCTGGGACTCATTGCTGAATTGCCGCTCCAGCACCAGCAGCGCAAACCCCATCAACAGGAGCAGGCCGCCGACCACGTTGCCGACCAGGCTGACACTGCTGCCCGACAGCGCAAGGTTCCAGATCAGGCCAATGCTGATCAGCGACAGCAACGCCCAGCCTGCCAGCCAGAACACCGGCAACCCAACCTGGCCGACCATTGAGGTGCCGGCGCCGCTGATGCGTCCGAGCACGCGGTCGTACCAACCCTGCTCATCGCAGTGAAGCAGCGCTTCATCGTCAGAGGCAGCTGCAGAGGGCGGTGCGATGACGCCGACGCGCCACTGGCTGACCACGTGCGCCGACTGCAATGCCGCCGCCAGCACAAGCAGGCTGGTGGCGCTGTTGGTCAGCACCGCCGTCCACAGCGAGTTGGGAGAAAAAAGGTCAACGAAAAGCGACACCAACAGGCCGATGACGCCCATCGCTCCTGTCAGATACGTCAGCCGTGAAAGACGCCGCGATTGCAAAACCGCCCGCTGAAACCGTGGCAGGCTCGCCGGTGCAGCGCCCTCATCATCCAGATCAACCCGCATTGCAACTCCAAAGCCCGTTTAACGCTGTAATCATCACCCTTCCCGCCCGCCCACTGGCGTTGCGTGACACTGCTTCAAGCCACGCTGACACAGGGCGTTACGATATAACAGAAGTCGTGAAATTTTCGTCTGATTATTCGTTTGCGCAGCGCTGGATGCGGGTTCAGACAGGCAGCAGACAGGTAAACATCGCCTGCCGTCGTATGGGCTCAAACCACCGACCAGACGGAGGGCGCCTTCCCGGCTGAAGCCGGTCCTACGAGATGTTCGGGGGAATAGCGCCGGGTTCACACGCTTGACTTTGAAGTCTTCCGGGAGAAATATTACGGCCATCATTTAAGCAGCCCGAACAACGCGCGACATTTGCCTGGACACGGCTACGCTTGCCTCCATTGTCGGTTTCCTCGAGGAGTACGTTCATGAGTCACTACGACGTTGTCATCATCGGTGGCGGCCCCGGCGGCTACAACGCGGCGATCCATGCGGGCCAGAAAGGCCTGAAAGTGGCGTGCATCGAGGGCCGTGAGACGTTGGGCGGAACGTGCCTGAACGTAGGCTGCATTCCCTCGAAATCGTTGCTCCACGCCTCGGAGCTGTATGAGGCAGCGACGGGCGAGGAATTCAAGAAGCTGGGCATCGAGGTCACGCCGACGCTGAACCTGACCCAGATGATGGCGCAAAAGGCCGAAAGCGTGACTGGCCTGACCAAGGGCATCGAGTTTCTGTTTCGCAAATACAAAGCCGACTGGATCAAGGGCTGGGGCCGACTCACCGGGCCCGGCAAGGTCATCGTCACCGACGCTGCAGGTGCCGAAACCGAGTTGACCGCCAAGGACATCATCATCGCTACCGGCTCCGAGCCGACGCCCCTGCCAGGCGTGACCATCGACAACAAACGTATTCTCGATTCCACCGGCGCGTTGTCGTTGAGCGAAGTGCCCAAGCATCTGGTGGTGATTGGCGCGGGGGTCATCGGTCTCGAGCTGGGCTCGGTCTGGCGTCGGCTAGGGGCGAAAGTGACGGTGGTCGAATTTCTCGACCATGTGGCCCACGGCACGGACCTAGAGGCAGGCAAGACGCTGCATCGCTCGCTGTCGCGTCAAGGCATGGCGTTCAAACTCGGCTCGAAGGTCACCTCTGCCGTCACCGTGGAAACCGGCGTCACCCTGAGCATCGAACCCGCCGCCGGTGGCGAAGCCGAGCAGATCGAAGCGGACTACGTGCTGGTGTCCATCGGCCGTCGCCCGGTGACGAAAGGGCTAGGCCTGGAAACCGTCGGGCTGGACGTGGACAAGCGCGGCGTCCTGCCCAACAAGGGGCATCGCACGGCGGTAGAGGGTATCTGGGTGATTGGCGACGTCACGTCCGGCCCGATGCTCGCGCACAAGGCGGAGGACGAAGCCGGCGTGTGTGTCGAGCGTATCGTCGGCAAGAAGGGTGAGCTGAATTACAACCTGATCCCCAACGTCATCTACACCCAGCCCGAGCTGGCCAGCGTCGGGAAAACGGAGGAGCAACTGAAGGAGGAAGGCCGCGCTTACAAAGTGGGCAAATTCCCGTTCAGCGCCAACAGCCGCGCCAAGGTCAATCACGAAACGGACGGCTTCGCGAAAGTGCTCGCGGATGAGAGCACCGATGAGATTCTTGGCGTACATCTCGTCGGCCCAAGCGTCAGCGAGATGATCGCGGAGTACTGCGTGGCGATGGAGTTCGCCGCCTCCGCCGAAGACATCGCCCTGACCAGCCATCCTCATCCGACACGGTCTGAGGCGCTGCGTCAGGCGGCGATGGCCGTCGGGGGGCATACCACGCAGACTTGAAGCTATCGTGCGGCAATGCCTCGATGCTGTTGGGCAAGCTTCCCTGCTGAAGCAGGTCCCACTGAAGCGCACTTCGGGGACCGGCTTTAGCCGGGAATAGGCACGTCGAAGCCCTGAAGTGTGCTGCCAAAATTGGCCGCACGAGCAACACGTTGAAGCAAACTCGGTTGTGTCCTGAAACGATTTTTTTCCCTTTGCGCGAACAAGATGCCGAGATTGTTATCTGTTTGTTGGTAATTTGCGTTCAGCAAGGATTGGGAAAGCGCACTTTTTTGTGCAGGAAGGCACAGCATCTTCAGAGGCTTCACCATATGAATCGCAGGAATCTCTTGAAAGCGTCCATGGCGCTGGCAGCCTATAGCGCGCTGCCCGCCTCAGGTCTTTATGCGGCACGCGCGCTGGCTGCGGCGGCCGATGGCGACATCGAACACTTTGACTTCAAGACCTTGCAGGACAACGCCAAACAGATGGCCGGCAAGCCTTACGTCAGCACCAAGCAGAACCTGCCGCCCACCCTGGCGAACATGACGCCTCAGCAGTTCAACGCGATCAAGTACGACGCTGGCCATTCACTGTGGAATGATGTGAAGGGCCAACTGGACGTGCATTTCTTCCACGTCGGCGCGGGGTTCAAGACGCCGGTGCGCATGTACAGCGTCGACCCGGCGACCCAGCAGGCACGTGAAGTGCATTTCCGGCCTGAGCTGTTCAACTATGAAGCCAGTCGTATCGACCAGAGCCAGCTCAAGGGCGACCTGGGCTTCGCTGGATTCAAACTGTTCAAAGCGCCCGAGATCGCCATCAACGACATTCTGTCGTTCCTGGGCGCCAGCTACTTCCGGGCGATCGACAGCAACAAGCAATACGGTCTTTCCGCCCGGGGTCTGGCGATCGACACCTATGCCCATAGCCCTGAGGAATTCCCTGACTTCACGCAATTCTGGTTCGAAAAGCCAACAAAAGACGCCACCCGCTTTGTGGTCTACGCGTTGCTGGACTCTCCCAGTGCAACGGGCGCGTACCGCTTCGACATCGATTGCCAGGCTGACCGCGTGGTGATGGACATCGACGCGCACATCAATGCGCGGGCCGACATCGAGCAGCTGGGCATTGCGACCATGACCAGCATGTTCAGCTGCGGCACCCACGAACGCCGCATGTGCGACACCCTCCACCCGGAAATCCACGACTCCGACCGGCTGGCCATGTGGCGTGGCAATGGCGAATGGATCTGCCGCCCGCTCAATAACCCGGCCAAGATCCAGTTCAACGCCTTCGCCGACAAGGACCCGAAAGGCTTTGGCCTGGTGCAGACTGACCATGACTTCAAGACCTATCAGGACACCGTGGACTGGTACCACCGCAGGCCGAGTCTGTGGGTCGAGCCGACGACGGCATGGGGTGAAGGCTCAATCGATTTGCTGGAACTGCCAACCACGGGCGAAACCCTGGATAACATCGTCGCGTTCTGGAATCCGAAAGTGCCGGTCAAGGCCGGCATGTCGATGAACTACGGCTACAAGCTCTACTGGAGCCCACTGCCCCCGGTCAGCACGCCGCTGGCTCAAGTGCACGCGACGCGTTCAGGCATGGGCGGTTTCATCGAAGGCTGGGCACCGGGCGAGCACTACCCCGAAGTCTGGGCGCGGCGTTTTGCCGTGGACTTCAACGGCGGCGGATTGGACAGACTGCCGGAAGGTTCGGGCATCGAGCCGGTGGTCACCGTGTCCCACGGCAAGGTTCAGGATTTCAATGTGCTGGTGCTGCCGGACATCAAGGGTTTCCGCGTGACGTTCGATTGGTACCCGACCAGCGACTCCGTGGAGCCGGTGGAAATGCGCATGTTCATCAAAACCGGTGATCGCACGCTGAGCGAGACCTGGCTGTACCAGTACTTCCCGCCCGCAGCGGACAAGCGCCGCTACACCTGAGGTTGATTAGCTAACGGCGTAGCGGGATTCAAGCTTGCTCGCGAAATGGCGTATCAGCCGCTGAATATTCAACGGGTGTGCTGCCGTATTCGCGAGCAAGCCAACGCTCACGATGAGTCCTGCCGCGACTCGGGTACACACATCTCATAAGAGCGGCCGGGACCGAGAACGTGTAACGAAAATGAGTCATAGAAGGTCGCCAAAAGGCCCGGATTTCTTCTCTTTTTAACAGCGTCAATTTTCTATCTGCTATCAAAATCAATGGCTTACGATTTGCGATATTTCGCCATGACTCGATATGTCCGTAAATTTGACTAATTGATTGACAGCCCTCCGATCTGCGGCTGATATATCCCTGTCGCGCCGCTCGCGAGGGGACTGAAACGCCCTTCTGCTCAACCGCTGCGACCACCCAAACCATCGCGATTGCACACCACCGACGGCCATTGCCGCTCGGCTGGGCGGTAGCTTTTTCCGCCCGGCGGCCTGCTCGCACGCTGACGCTCATCACACGTACAAATGCTCCCGAGGGGCTGCACATGATGTCGACTTCCCCCGTTTACGTTGAAAAACCTTCTTCGCTTTCGTTCGATAAATCCACGGCGATCGCGCTGGTTGCGATCAGCCTGATGCTGGTCGAGACCTTCAACGGGGCTCTGCGTTTCTATCTGGATCAGGCCGGGATTTCCGTATTGCTCTACGCCCCGAAGGTCGCCTGCCTGCTGTTCTTCGCACTGGAGCTGCGCAGCTTCAAAGCCGGGCCGGGCGTCTGGCTGAGCCTGCTGGTGCTGTTCCTGTCGGCGGGATGGGCAGCGCTGAATGGCGCCCAGGCCGGGAATTTCGCATTCGCGCTGTACGGGATCAGCCCGCTGCTCTTCGGGATCGCCTGCGGTGACCAGATCATTCGCCACAAGCGCCTGTTCATGTGGGCGATTGCCTTCTGCCTGCTGGCTTCGCTGGGCGGCATTGCCCTCGACCGGTATGTCAATCTGCCGTGGAAGGGCTACAGCTACACCGTCGGCGGCACCGAGCTGAGCGCCAACACCGCATGGGCCTCCGAAGACATGGACCGCCCGGCCGGATTCGCGCGAATCTCCAGCTCACTGGCCATCATCATCTCGATTCTCAGCCTGTACCTGATGGCGACCCTGCGCTCGAAGTTGCTGGGGTTGGTGGTCTGCGTGATAGGCCTCGCCGGTGTGATATTGACCACGAGCAAGGCGCCAGCATTGGCGTTCATCGGTGGTACCGGTCTGCTGCTGATCATGCGGTTTCGCTGGACGGCACGGGCGGCCATCGTTGTCGCGGTCGTACTCGGTATGTCGCTGCCCTTCGTGGCGATGATGACCGACTTCGATGCCAACAAAATCTCGGCCACGAGTTCACTCGCATCCATCTACGACCGGCTGATAAACACCTGGCCCAACATCATTCGGACGCTGATGGAGGAGGATCGAACGCTCACCGGTGTGGGCTTCGGGCTGGTTGGCAGCGCCGTGGCCGCCTTCCCGGTTGCCGGCGCCGACATCTTTATGGTTTCCGACAGCACCGTAGTTTACCTGTGGGCGATGTTTGGCCTGGTCGGGCTGTTTCTCTACGCCCTGCACATCCCGTTGTTTTTCATCCTGGCCGACAGTGTCAGCCGTTACGGCCAGGCGTTGTTGGTGACCAGTTTTTGCATCTGCATTGTCAGCTGGACGACCGATACGCTGGAAGTGACCCTCGCCAACATGTTCCTGGGCATGGCCATCGGGCATGCACTGGCCATGAAATCGCGGGTCAGACTGCCGGCCCCAAAGCCCCATGAGTTGCCCACGTGGAACGGCCTGCCGGGCCTGAGTTGACGGAGGCAATCCTATGAGCTTTCGCAGCATCGGCCTGAGCGGCCTGGCACTGATGGCCGCCCTGTGCGCTGCCAATGTCGTCGGGGCCGAGCCTTTCATCGTCGGCGTTGCCACCCATTCGATGAATAACACCGGGCAACCGCTGCGCAGCCTTCAGATGGCGAGCGTGGCTGGCGTCACGTCCATTCGCGATGACGCCTTCTGGTCTACGGCCGAACCTGCGCGCGGCCAGATGCAGATCATTGCGCCGTGGCGCGCATGGCTGAGCACTGCCAAGGGACTGAATCTCACCCCGATGGTCATTCTCGGCTACGGCAGCTCATATCAGGGGGGCGCAAAGCCACGCATACCTGCGGTCAAGATTCCGTACCTGAAATACGTGGACTACCTCACTCGCCAGTTGGGCAATCCGGTCAGGTTCTATGAGGTCTGGAACGAGTGGGATCTGGACGGCCCAGCGGATCCGCGCCTGAGCAATGACTACGCCACGCTGGTCCGGGACGCTGCACCGATCATTCGCAAGAACAATCCCCAGGCGCTCGTACTCGCAGGCGCCGTGACAACCATGGGCATCAAGAGTGGCTTCGTCGACCGAATCCTGACTGCAGGGGTGATGAAGTACGCCGATGGCCTCTCGCTGCATCCCTATGTGCACTGCGAAGGCAGCTACCGCAACACGCCGGAAAGCTGGATCGGCTGGATGCGTGATCTGGACCGTCGAATCAGCGCCAAGGTTGGGAGGCCGGTGCCTCTGTATCTGACCGAGATGAGCTGGCCAAGCCACAATGGCAATTGCGGCGTCAACGCCGAGCGCCAGTCTGCGTACCTGGCGCGCGCGTACTTCCTCATCCGCACGGTGCCGAATGTCAAAGGCATGTGGTGGTATGACCTGATCAACGATGGCACCAACCGCAACGAGCAGGAGCACAACTTCGGCCTGCTGGATGCCGATCTCCGCGCGAAACCGGCTTATTCGGTGCTCAAGGCCATCAGCCCTTACCTACCCGATTTCACCTACGAGCCGGCAAACAGCCTCCAGTCCGACGGTGTCTTCCAACTGGCATTCAGCAAAGGCCGCGAGCGGATTCTGGTGGCGTGGGTCAGCGGTCGCGAACACGAACACGAACACGAAGTCAGCATCAGCGCCGCGGCCATGAAAACCAAACCGGTGCGCATACTCGATACGCAAACGCCGGACAAAGGCATGACTGACTCTGCGCAGCAGTGGGTGTGCGATGCCCAGCGCTGCTCGGCCCGGCTGACGCTGACGGAGTTTCCGAAAATCATTCGCCTAAGCCCTGACGTCTGAGCCGCGACGCCTGACGGCCGCACCTGTGCGAACCCGCCTGACCCTGTCAGCGCGGGTTTTTTTATGTGCTGCAGATATAGACAGTGGCAATACAACATTTACTGGACATGTCTTACTGCTACCTTACGGCCTTGGGCAGACACGCTGCCGGGGGAACATATGGGGCTTCGAGGAAGATTCGTCGTTGGCTGTTTGCTCGGGCTGCTCGGGCTGCCAGCAGTGGCTGAGCCTTACGTTGCGGGCGGAGCCCAGTGGAAGCCGTATGCCTACCAAGACAAGGACGGCCATCTGGTGGGGATCTCCATCGACATCGCGCGACGTGTGATGAAGCTGGCCAACCTGGACGTTACCTTCGTCATCTACCCGGTCAACCGCCTGCAGTCGATGCTGCGCAAGGGCGAGATCACTATCAACTTCGCTGACGCGCTGATCTGGAACAGCCCTGAGGAACAACGTCTATACGCGTTCTCCAAGCCCTATTCCACGGTCAGAGAGCACCTGTACTTTCTGGCTGACCACCCTGCGCGTGGCCAGACCATCGCACAACTGGAGCACCTTACGATTGGCATGGTCCGGGGCTATAACTACTGGGCCTTGGACCCGGCCATCGAAGAGCGCCGCCTGAACCGGCTGGAAACTTCCAGGGACGAAGCGCTGATCAAGCTACTCCAGAGCAAACGCGTCGACGCCATCGCTATGGTCGACGACATCTTTAATGAGCTGATTTCAAGCAATGACCTCGATCCCGGCCAGTTCGTCCAGGGCGCACGACTCAGCGAAGCGCCGCTGGTGTTCAAGCTTCAACCCCAATACGCCTCGTGGTTGCCGCGGATCAACAGCGCGATCGATAGCCTGAACAAGACGGGCGAGCTGGAGCGCATTCGACGCAAGTATTTGCCGGGGACGCAGGTGGGGAAGTGACCTTCCCGGCAGAAGCCAGTCCTACTGGCGAACGCTCAAACGATTGCCCTGACCCCCACATTCAACCCCAACATCTCGCGGGCGATTCGGTCGGCATCGACGAAGGCGCGGGAATAGCTGCCCGAGGACGGAACGTAGTGGTTGTAATACGTCGAGCCTTCGACAAGAGGACCGGTTATCCACAAATTGGGTTGTGCTTTGCCTTCGCTGTCGACAAGCACGCCCTCCCCACCGCCATTCAGGCTGTGGATAATTCCGCTGCTCATGAGCGATCGGATAATTTTTGGCAGCGACGAAATGTCACAGGCATTGCTGACATGTGCCTTGATGACGCTTTGCAGAGGTTGTAACGGCACCGCCAGATTCTCCGAGAGTCTCACGGCGGCCGGTTCACCGCCCGGACTGTGGATAACTTGAGAAGGGCGCACCCAGTGGACAATTCCCGCGTCGGCCAAGGCCAGCAGCTCCAGATGACGCTCCTTCTGCGGTCCGGCGACCATTCGATTGACGTGGGGCGCATATTCGCCGAAGAAGACACGGCCTGAATGAGTGGTCAGCCCTCGGTTATCCACAACCCGACGGAGCTGTTCGCGACAGCTTCTCCAGACTTCGATCGCCGCCTTGATCGGACTCGAATCAAGGCCCAATAAACTTTGCGCGACGTCGCGTTCGATAGATGCGCGCATGGCCTGAGAATAATCCGCAGCGTCCGTAGTCGACACGCGCGGGTTATACACAGCGTCATCCAGCGGCAGCGCCTGGAAACGCGCAGCCATTTCCGCCGACACGGTTTCAAGCCGGTCCAAGTAATATGCGCGCGCAATCTCCGCTTTGATCCTTACTGCCGACTCGCCTTTTTGGGACGCAATCATCCCGAAGTATTCTGCGAGCATTTCAGCTTTGATCAACGGAAGGACCTGCTGCTCGAAATCCAGGCCGTCAGGGTTTTCCTCTCGCAGACTTGCTACGGCCGACAATGTGAAAATCAACGCAGCATTTGAGGTCCGATGGGGCACGATGTCAGGCCGAGTGCGGTACGGCAGACCGCTACGCGAGAACAGGTAGATAGTCGGCTCCCGTCCGCCAGGCTCATAGCGCACACCGTCCGGCAGTTTGCTAAACTGGCCTCCACGCCCGACCGTCAGACCCGCGACAACATCCATAGCGGTAAGGCCCAGCCCTTCAATACCAACCGCTTCTGTGGATAACACCGAATCGAGTGAACCGAGGTGTGAATAAGCTACGGATGGTGTGGGCAGCACTCCGTTCGAACTTTGCGGCTGCGCGTGGCCAACGGTAATTGCCAGCCAATCCACTGCACAATCCAACTCACCTGTGGACAAAACAAACTGGCCCATGTCGGTGTGCTCAATGTTATCCACAGCGTGGGAATGATGAATGACACACACGTTTGCTGGCAGACCGAGAATCACCTGTTCATAGGTCCACGCCAGATATTCCCCAAGCCAACTGCGCGGCAGGAACTCATTGGGCTGTACATTGCGTTCCGCCGATTTAAAACGCAGGCACCATTCATAAAAGTTGGGTCCCTGGCGTCCCACGCGTCCGTCAAGGGCGGCCGTGTCAGGAAACATCGATATCTGCGAAGCAACGGTGTTCAGCATCAGATATTCAGGCTGGTCGACGGCATGCAAACCTGGCCCCGGGGGCTGGGGGTCAAATACGTTTACTTCGATTCGCCGGGCCGTGTTGATCGCCAGCGCACAGATACGCTCCAGCACCGTCAGCCCGCGTGAGCCACACCCGACAATGCCGATCCTGATGGCGGGTTTATCAGACCCTGGGGATAACTTTTCGCCCGGCAGCGCAGCGCTCAGTTCCATCTCAGGGTTTCTCCGAAGAACGAGTCAATGGCGACGCCGCGGGATTCTGCCAGTGCCGTGTCGACGATGAATTTGCTCAGCGCCAGGTCGAGTACGCCCAAGCCGAACGGCGAGAAGATCGAGGGCTTTGCAGGATCAAGCTCGACCTCGCCACGCATGAGGCCGGCCAGCGTCCCGTTCATGAAAGCGCGGCCGCCGGTCAATTGCTCTGCCAGGTGCGGCGACGTGTTGGCCTTCATGCAGTGCTCGATGTCGTCGCAGAGGTTGTTCGCCTCCAGCAGCAACTGCGGCGCGATGTCCCGCAACGAAATGTTCAGCACAACCTGCCCGGCGCGAAACGCCATTGGCGGTTTGACGTACGGCTCCCCGGCCGTGGTGGCGAAGATCACCAAATCTGCCGCCAGCGCCTGCTCCAGCGATCCTGTCCGGGCTGTGCATAAGTCGGCATTTTCGATAAAGCCTGTCAGAGCGTCCGCAGACGCCACGTCGAAATCGTGCACAACAGCGTGGCCGATGTCCCATCCTTCAACGCTGAGCATTCGCGCGATGTTGCGGGCAATTACCCCTGCGCCGATAAATCCTACGGATAGAGCCTTACGAGACTGGCCGTTGAGCCAGTAAGCGCCTGACACCGCCGAAGCCGCCGTTCGCACCGCGCTGATCTGCGCACCTTCCAGACACGCATAGGGATAGCCGGTCTCGCGGTCGTTGAGGATGACCACGGCTGACGCCCTCGGCTTCTGCTGCGCGACATTGCCGGGAAAGCTGGAGATCCATTTGATTCCCGCCACGGCGTCCTCTCCGTCCAGCGCGGCCGGCAGCGCAATGATCCGGTTGGCGGGTTGTTGAGGGAAACGCAGAAAGTAACTGTCCGGGTTGAGCGTCTGGCCGTCGTGGTGCTGCAGATACACCTGCTCGATGCGCCGCACCATGTCGTGGGAGTGGTTGTCGAGGATGTGTTTGATGACAGCGCCGGGGATCACGTGAAAGTCAGACATTTAGCTCTTCTCCCTCGAACGTGTGGACGTACTGCTTCAAATACCGGGTGATCGGCTGCGAACTGAGCGCAGTCAACTCGGCACGCCCGAACTTCTGCATGACCCACTCGTCGTTGTAGATGGTTTCCAGGTAACGCTCGCCGGCGTCCGGCGAAATCGCCACGACAACAGCGTCTTTGGGTATTCCCAGCGAGGGCGCTGCCAGTCCGGCCACCACTGTCCCGGTGGAGCCGCCCGCCAGCACGCCATTCGACTTCGCCAGCCAGCGACACATGGCCACGGTGGCGCGCTCATCCACCACCTGCTGTTTGTGCAAGTGATGGGCGCGGAATATCGGCGGCATCTGACTGGAGCCGAGTCCCGGAATGAAACGCGGGCCGGGCGCCTGACCGAAAGTCACCGAACCGGCGCTGTCTACCGCGATGATCTTGGTGCGCGGCGAATGCTTGCGGAAATACTGCACGCAGCCCATCAAGGTGCCGGTCGTGCCAGCGCCGACCACGAGATAGTCCAGCGCCGGAAACGCGATATGAATCGAGCGCGCCGTGGTGTGTTCATGGGTCCGGGCGTTGGCCGGGTTGCTGTACTGGTTGAGCCACAGATGACGGGGATCGCGGGCCACGGCATCGCGAATGTACCGAATGCGGGTGCCCAGATAGCCGTCGTTGTCATCGCGCTCGGTGACGATGACGATCTGTGCGCCAAAGGCTTCCATCATCTTGATGTTGTGCAGGTTGGTGTTGGGGTCGACGACGCAGCAGAATTTGTAGCCGCGCTCGGCGCAGATCATCGCCAGCGCCACGCCGAGGTTCCCGGACGAGGACTCGATCAGCACGGTGTCCTTGTGGATAAGTCGGCGCTCGGCATAGGAGTCGATCAAGCCGATGGCCGTCTTCATCTTGATCGAGCCCGCAGGGTTGCATGACTCAAGCTTCAGATGCAGGTTTTCAAAACCCAGGCCTTTTACCCTGACGAAGTTCGAATCGCCGACGATATGGGAAATGAAATTCATGGCCGTGCCTCGACGCGTGCGGGCCGGGTGTAGCTCGGCATGGTCACCACCGGCGCACGCTGCCGGGGATGGGTCGCCAGCAGCGCGTCGGTCAGGTGCTGCGCCCGTACGGCAACCATGGAAAACGACTGAGCGTCGCTGATGCCGTGGGTCTTTTCCGACGTGCCGTTCGCCAAAATCTGCACGCCCTCGCTGTGCTGCAGGGCGACGCGGTAATGCCGGTCGACCGCAAGCGTGCCGTCCTCGTCGCGGACCAGCCACGGTTGCAGCAGGGTCAGCAGGGGTGGCACTGCAAGCTGCTCGTAGCCTGTGCCCAAGACAATCCCGTCGACGTACAGCACGGTTTCAACGCCGGTATTGCTGTCACGCAGCACCACCGAATAGGCATCGCCGACTTTTTCCACCGAGGCCACTTCGGACCAGACATGCAGGTTCAGACGTCGGTGGCCGGTGACCTCGCCTTCGTACAGGAAGGAGTAAAGCGCCTGACTCTCGTCGACGTCGATGCCTGCGTAATTGGTCGACCGGATCTCTTCGAATACCCGGCTGCGTCTGCCGGGCTCAAGGTCGTGGAAATAGTCGATGTGCTCCGGCAGGAAAGCCATGTTGGGAAACTGCCCGAGCTGTCCCACCTTGAAACCCACGCCGCGGTGCACCGAATGGACCTGCGTGGTGGGGGCGGCGCCGAGCAGGTGTGTGACCGCCTCCCCCGCGCTTTGACCCGAGCCCAGCACCAGCCAGCGCTGCGCGATAGGGCCGCCGCCGAGGTGGATGTTTTTCAGATACTGGCATGTGTGGAAGACACGGCCGCCGAGATGCGGGCTGAACGCGTCCGGTATACGGGGCAGGCTGCCGTGGGAAAGCACCAGCCGTTTGGTGCGATAGGTGCCCTTCGCAGTGACGACATCAACGCCCTTCAGGATGCCCTTTTCCGCCACCGGTAATACGTCGAGCACACCTTCGTCGTAGGCAACGTAGTCCTTGAGTTGTGCGGCGACCCAGGCGATGTAGTCGGACCATTCCACACGGCTGGCCGGACGCCCGAGCAGGCCAAACTTATGCAGACGCCCCTTTTCCTTCAGGTACATGGCGAAGGAGAAGCGGCTGCGTGGATTGCGCGGCGTCACCAGATCTCGAAAGACATGGTGGTTAATGTCAGTGCCCGCCAGTAGAAACGCGCCATGCCAGGTCGAATCACGCCCTTTTTCGAAGAAGCGCACGCGCTGGAAAGGCTTCCGGCCGTTGTCTTCCGCCTCGTCTTCCAGCGCACAGGCCAGTGCGATACCAGCAGGGCCAAACCCGATCGAAACGACGTCCAGCGTTTCACGCACACCTTCGATTTCATACTGAGTCATGGTCATTCTTCCTGAACGTTGCAAAAGATGTGGCGAGCTTTTGGGCAGGCCGCTTCAACACAGCAGACGTCGTTCGTGGACGTGCTCGTCGGTGTAGACCCACAGCGAAACCCGGGCGTGATCGTTCTCCCCATCGCTGAAACTGACAGGGCCGGCAGGGGTGGCAAATTGATCAAAGCGCAGCGCGTCAAGCAGTCCGCGCTGCCCGGCGGCAGCCAGGTCAACCAGAGCAAATGCCGCAAGCGTCTCGACGGCGTAAACCGGTGCCTGCTCGGCGTAGATCTGTTGATAAACCGCATTGAATGATTGCGCCTCAGCCACATCTCCCGCGATCGGGAAGCTGATGACGTACACCGTGCCGGTTTGCGCCAAGCCTTTCACCAGCGCCGGTGACGCGGCGTCGTCGGTAAAGAAAAGGGGCAATTCACAGCCGCAAGCGCGGTTATCCACAAGGAACTGCCGGCTGGCCCTCAAGCGCCCGCAAAACACCACGGCATCGGCATTATTCACTTCGTCCACCAACTCGACTGTGGATAACTGCGCGGCTGCGTGCAGTTCCTGCATCTGCTGACGCCCGTGCAGGCTCGGATCAGTGAACAAAGCGAGACGGCGCAGGCCTTCAGATTCGGCAAATTCGATCAGCCGCGTGGCGAGGAGTCGGTCAGACGCACAAATGCGGAACGTGGTTTCTCCGGCGCTGGTCAAGTCTGCGCAGGTGGATGCGGGCAAGATCAGCGGAATCCCGGCCTGTGCATAACTTTCCACCGCTGCGGCGGCAGAGTCCGAAGCGAAGTGACCAATCACAGCATCCACCTTTGCGTTGATGAAATGCCTCGCCGCCGCACGGCCGCCCTCCGCGCTCGCGCCGTCATCAAAGTAATAATGGCGCGCGCGGCGCACATGGGGGAACAGATGGCTGGACAGGTAAACGCTACGCAAGAAACCGCGCGCGTGCAGCGTGGTGCCGACGTCGAGGGCCGCGCAGATTCCCAGGCGCATCATGACAACGCCACCTCGGCAAACCGCGAAGGGCGGAACGCTTCCATGACCGATCTATAAGCGGCATCCATCGATAAGCCGGACATCAATCCGCCCAGCTCGAACGCCAGCAACTCGGCAACATTCGGTGCCATTTTGAAGCCGATGCCGCAAAACCCGGTGGCCAGAAACAGGTGGCTCTTGGCGCTGGAACGACCGATCAGGGGACGCCCGTCTTCGGTGTACGCGTCCCAGCCAACCTGTGTGACCACCGGCAAACTGTGGTGCCGGTCGTAGCCGAGACGAGAGATGCGGTCCATGACATCTTGCTCATTATCCAGCGGCGCCATGTTCAGCTGATCCGCATGTTCTGCGCGCTGGCGTCGCTGGCCGCCGACTTGCACGAGATTGCGTCCCAGCGGCAGCAGGTAGGTATTCAGATGGTGAGCAATGATCGGCATGCTCGGGGCCTGGTCGCAGCCGAAGCGCGTGAACGGAATCGTCCGCGCGTGCACGGCGTTGTGCGGCCGGGGCAACGGGCCGCTGGCGCCACAGGCATCAACGACCCACGTCGCTTCCAGGCATAGCTTGCCGGCATGAACCTGAACATAGCCGTCCAGTTCGACGCAGCGGTCGACGGCCAGGTGATCGAGGTACGTCGCTTTTTCACTGACGTAGCGGCACAGATTCGAAACCGTGACGCGGGCATCGACCGTGCCGCCACTGCGTTCGATAAGCAAGCAATCGCCGACACAAAAAGGCGAGAAACGCCCGTTATCCAGTGCGTCGACCGAAGCGTGCAGCTCAATGCTCTCGGAGCCTTCGCTGTCCACCGCTTCCAGGTATTGCCCGCATACTTCGGCGCTGGCGATGTAAGCGACGCCACTGCGGTTGAGTGAACTCTCGTAGAGGGCGTGAACGATGCCGGGATTGCCGTAAAGTGATCCGCGGCGAGTCAAGGGACGCAGCGCCGCGTCCAGCTCCAGACCGCGAACGATGCCGCCCGTGTCCCGCGTTGCGCCCTGGGCGCCAGCGATGCCCTTCTCCATCAGCGCCACATCGAGGCCGCTTTCATCCAGCGCCGCTGCGATCGAAGCGCCCATGATGCCGGCTCCGATCACGATCACATCAAATGAAGTTTTCATCGTCGTCACGCGCCTCTCGGTCAGATTTCGTACTCGACCGCACTGACATACACCAGCTGCTGCAGGACTTCGTTTTCAGTAAAACGGCAGTAGCGCAGGATCTGTTTCGCCAGATCCGGGAACACCGGCGCGCCGATGGCACCGATCAGCGCCATGTACGGCAGAATCCGCTTGCCGAGCGTCTGACGATCACGGGCGGCGTTGATGATGTCCGACAGCAGCACCGCGAGCCCCTTCATGCTGAAGTGATCCACCGACGTCGCTTCGAACCAGCGCGCTACCAGAATCTTGAGGGCCGCCGCGTCCGCCGCACTGACTTTCAGGCTGTCGCCGTCCACCCGTTCGCGCTCGGCCTGCGCGGCCAGCTTCACCAGCACCTCGTTGAAGGTTTGCTCACGCCAGGCTGAGAACTTCTCGACATCAAAATCATCCGTGTCCTGTTCCGGAGCGATCAGCGCCAGATAGAAGCGCGCGCTGTCGGTGCAGGCGTCTGCCACCAGGTCCCGCGCCCAGATCGCATAGTTGCGGCTGGTGGAAAGGTTCTTGCCGTTCAAGGTCAGGAACTGGTTGGTGTAGAAGGTCTGGCGCATGCGATAGCCGTGCATGGTCTGCAGCAGTGAGGGGTAAACCATCATGTGGCTGAAGGCGCAGTCGTAGCCCAGAAAATGCACCAGCCGGCCTTTGCCGGAGCGGCAGTATTCGTCGTACTCCCACGGCGCAAGCTTGTGTTCGTTGAGGTATTCGCGGAAGGCCGCCAGGTAACCGGACAGCCCCATGACCCAAGTGTGTATGCGCCGGCTGCCATCCGGCTTGAGATCCAGTCCGCCGTCTTGGGGCCGAGTGATGCCCCAATCCGCCGGGCCGATATCGAATTCCTCCTCCAAAAAACGGCGAATGAAAGGCCGCAGCGGCGCATGTTCAAACGTGTTTTTGAGGTGGTTGCGGAAGTTCGACAGGGCCAGAAATTCGCGTTCTATCGGCCGCCAGATCATCGAAGCCGCACATAACTTGCAGCGGAAGTTGCTCATCTTCGAGGCATTGGGCATGTGCGCGCATTCTTCGCACTGGCTGGCATCCGAATCCGAGCCACAGTGATCGCAGTTACCCCGCCCGAAAGCTTCATAGCCCCACTTATCACAGTGTTCGCAATACGGTTCCTGGCTGACCTTTTTGTAAATGGCCCCCGCCTTCACCGCGCACTCGTACATCTCCTCAACGGCGTTCTTGAAGTAGCTGTTGCGGTACGGGCGCATCCAGAAATCCACTTGGATGCCCATCTTCTTGAGCGTGTCGTTGATCTTGTCGGTGTTCTCCAGCGCCAGTGCTTGAGGCGCCCGGTCCAGTTCGATACCTCGACGCAGCATGTAGGACTGATAGTCATCGGAGTACGAGACGAGGGTGCAATCGTGGCCGCGTTGGCGTTGAGCGCGGGTGTAGATGTCCGCGGCGAGAAAAGGGCCTGCCATATGACCAATATGCAAATCACCATTAGGTGTCGGCGGCGTGATCGTCACGAGTAACTTGCCCATCACGACGCCCTCTGATCGGACTCGTCATGGACCGTCGCCCTGTGCAGGGCAAACTCATTGGCGGCCACTGCCTGCTGGGCGTCTTCATCGAGGAAGCGGTTGGCGGAATCGCGATCCCACCACACGACGTAGAAGTGGAAGTCTTCGTCAGTGTCGTTGAACACATAGTGATCGGTGTGTTTGGGAATGGCGGCGATGTCACCCATGGTGAACGGGTACGTCTGATCCCCGACGATCAACCGCGCGGTGCCTTTGATGCCGATAAAGAATTCCTGGTCTATCTGCGTGTGCGACAAGGATTTGGTGTGGGGCCGTACGACGCACCAACCACCGCCGATGGGCGTCGGATAGCCGTTCCACGGCAGTAACCGTGCGCCATCCAGGTCATATTCATGAACCAGTTTGTCCCACGCCATGGGACGAAAAATATCGAAATCAGTCATGAGGTTTTCCCTTCAGCCAGAGCATCCTGCTCGCTGTTTTATCGGCGCCAGACTGAGCTGACGGGCGCGTGCCAGTTAAGGGATAAACTGAAGAAAAGTGCGCGACGGGGCAAACTAGAAATCCGCAATCAGCGGTTAAGTTTGACTTAACGAGCCTTGGCTTAATTGTTTTAGTAATCAGCAAGTTGACTGGTTTTACCAGCGTGGTTGTATCACTTACGGACACTGAAGCAGGACTTAACTGCCTTGATAACTCACCAATACTTTATTACACCGCGAAATTGAGGGTGTACGCACTGGCCTCTTCCCGGCGAAAGCCAGTCCTACTCACACACCGCGTAATCACTGTAGGACCGGCTTTAGCCGGGAAAACGTCTGTGGCTACAACGCAGACTCGAGTGTCCGTGAACGCGAACTATCGCGTGGTGAATTCACGCTGGCTGGCGATGGCCTGAGACACCAGCCAGTCACGAAACTGTTTGCTGGATTTGGGGAGAATGGCTGTCTCGTCATAAACCAGGTAATAGGCGATCGGCGTGTCGATCGTCGCGCGAAACGGCACGACCAAACGGCCGGACGCCAGCTCTTCCCGAATCAGCGAGCGGCGTACCAGCGCAATGCCCATCCCCGCGAGCGCGGCTTCGATGACCCCGTTGGAATCAACGAACACCGAACCTTTGTGCACGGCGGCCTCGCCGTCTTCGATACCCACTGCACGAAGCCATAACGCCCAGTCTTCGCGGTGTTCGTCGTGCAGGAGGTTGTAGCTTTTCAGGTCAATGGGTGACGACAGATACCGAGAGTCCGGCAGCAATGAAGGGCTGCAGACAAGCTGCAGTCGGTCGTTGATCAGCATCTCCACTTCCAGACCGGGGTAACGCCCAAGACCGTGTCGCACAGCGAAGTCAACGCCGTCGCCGAGCAAATCAACCAGCCGATTAGTGGTGCTGATCAGCACCTCAATGCCGGGGCAGATGGCCTGAAAATCAGGCAGCCGGGGCAGCAGCCACTGCATCGCAAAACCGCTGGTGCAGCTGACAGTGATTGTATTGGGGCCGTTGTCGCTCATCAGACGCTGGGTGGCATCGGAGATCTGCCCGAGCGCGGGGCGAATGGCTCGCAGGTAAATCTTGCCCTCGGCGGTCAGCTCCAGGCGCTTGGTATTGCGGATGAACAGCGTGACGCCAACGGCTTTTTCGAGCTTGGCGATCTGCTGGCTAATGGCCGCCGGAGTTACGAACAGCTCGCCGGCCGCGCCTTTCATGCTGGCGTGGCGCCCCGTCGCTTCAAAACACAACAGCGCGTGCAGGGGCGGGAATTTCATGCCTGACCTCAGTTAAGAAAATCTAATGTGCTTAAGAAAAGCTCGCTTGAGCACCGCCCCAGACACTGCTCAAATCATCACACCCCGACTCGACGAGCGTCAATCAACAACTTCTCGGTCGGCGGATCAGTGATACGGGTCAAGAAAGGAAGCGCAATGAAAGTGTCCGACTGTGTTCGACTGATTGTTCTGGCCGCCATCTGGGGGGCTAGTTTTCTCTTCATGCGCGTTGCTGCCCCGGTATTGGGCGCATTGCCGACCGCCTTCTTTCGGGTATTGCTAGGCGCCATTGGCTTAATGGTGATTCTGGCCATTTTAAGAACCCGGCATGAATTCAACGGCAAGTTCAAATCCACCTTGATCCTCGGCATTATCAATTCCGGCATTCCCTTTTTGATGTACAGCATGGCGGCCCTGTTATTACCTGCGGGTTATTCCGCCATCCTGAATGCGACCACACCATTGATGGGCGTGTTAATAGGCTCGATATTTTTCAATGATTCGCTGACACCCAAAAAAGCCGTCGGCGTGTTTCTCGGTTTGCTGGGGATAACTTTGTTAACCACCACAGGCCCGGTTACTTTCACCACGTCGGTGGTCATGGGCGCACTCGCTTGCCTGGTCGCGACCAGTTGCTACGGCGCTGCAGGATTTCTGACCCGTCAGTGGATCGGCGATCGCGGAGGACTGGATGCCAAGCTCGTGGCTTTCGGCAGTCAGATTGGCGCAACGCTGTTTTTGCTGCCCTTCTTCGCGGTCTCCGCAACCGTCAACCCGCCGGCCACCTGGGGCGACTCGACCGTGTGGCTGTCCCTGGCGGCCGTTGGTTTCGTGTGCACGGCCTGCGCCTACATTCTGTACTTCCGCCTGATTGCCGATATCGGCCCGGTCCGTTCGCTGACGGTGACTTTCCTCATCCCGCCATTCGGCGTTCTGTGGGGGGTGATGTTCCTCGGTGAGAAGGTTTCCGCCGGGCACCTTTACGGCGGCGGCCTCATCTGCCTGGCCGTCTGGTTCGTGTTAAGTCAAAGCAAGCCTAAACCGGCGCCTGTTCCCCAGGAACGCGCCGCAACAACCTGATAAAAAAGTTATCCACAACGGATTCTCATGCCAGTGAATACCGGCAGGGCCCGGCTGCGCCTGAAATATCCGACGGTGGGTGATAAACACCCTTTTGGGATTCATCCGATGGCAACACCAAAACGCTTTTCCGTCTCTTGGCGCACTGGCAGCAATCTCACGGCGAGGTATGCAGGATGAGCAGAGCGATCCCGTTGATAGCCCTCCGCACGTTCGTTGAGGTGTGCAAGGCCGGGAGCATGAAACGTGCAGCGGATCAGCTGTGCGTCTCACCGGCCGCCATCAGTCAGCAGATCAAAGGGCTGGAGGACCAGATCGGCAGGCGCCTGTTCGAGCGAGACGCCAAGGGCATCCAGCTCGCTCCTTCCGGACGCAGCCTGTTTGACGAACTCGCCGGCACGTTCGACGTCATCGAAAAAGCGTGGTCGGGCGCGGCGCTCAAGCCGCCACGTCAAACGCGCCTGGTGATCAGCACGACCTCCACGATTGCCAGCTCCTGGCTGATCCCGGCACTGGGCGGCTTCAAGGCGCGCTGCCCCAGTGTCGAAATCTCGATTCAGATCTGCAACGGTCTTTCGGAGCTCAAGCACGGCCATGTGGATATCTGCATTCAGCGCGAGATGGCAGCCAGTTGCGAAAACCACGCCACGCATTTGTGGTCGTCCTACCTGATCCCCGTGTGCAGCCCGCATCTACTCAGCACCCAGCGCAATATCGAGAGCCCCCAGGACTGCCTGACGTTCCCGCTGCTACAGGACACCGAGCGCAACTACTGGAAAGTGTGGATGAACGCGTTCGGCATGAGCCACCGCAAGATGATTCAGGGTTCCAGCTACGGCGACGAGTCCCTGTTGATAAGTGCGGCCTGTGCGGGTCAAGGCATTGCACTGGTCAACAGCGTCTTCGCGTCCGAGGCCTTGCAAAGCAAGAGGCTGGTGCAGGTCACCAATGCCACGGCAGAGCTCAAGTTCGACTATTTCGTGTATTGCGCGAAAGAACGGCGCGAGGAGTGGGCGATTGCGGAGTTCATGAAGTGGGCCGTGCAGCAGGCGAGCAAGACGGCGAAGGGGCATATGCGGGAGATTGAAAGCGCGAGCCAGGTGGCTTGATTCACGAGGCTCGGCGGGTGGGTTTCACTGGGTCATACGTGTTGAACTGACGGCGTCGCATGCCATATGCAAATCTGTGCCCCTTAGCCATTTGCCGTAATGAGCTTTGAGCTCATCTTCCCAACTCGCCACCTCCTGCAGCACCTGCTCGGCTTCAGAGCGGGATAAAGCGAAATGGGCATGATGGCTGAGCATATTGGTTCGGTTGATTGCGCTTCCGTCGCGCCCAACAGCCATGGCCAACGTCTTAGCCGGCCCCTCATCGAGCATCGGCAGGACATCGTACATAGGCGAGAGTCGCCACCTCCCTTCGAGGCAGATAATGGCGTGATTGCGTGGGTGGTCGTCGCTGTTACCGGCCAATGCGTTGTAGCACATACGTTTGAACAGCTCTTGCAGGTCCTCGTCCGGAACTCCTCTGCGCCGCATCTCGTCTGCCACCGATGCATACCGCCAGTCGCGGTGATGGGGTTCGTTCCACTCTGAATCGAGCAAAGTGAGTGCGCTCAGCATTGGAATGCGACGCGCGCCGTCAGCAACAGGAGTACGGTCAAAACGTTCGACCAACAAGGTCGATGGGTGCCCGGCGTACAACCCGGTGTTCGCGACGCGCATGCCCTTGGAAGCGGCGAAGGTCATGCAAGCAAATTCGATGGAGGGGAAATCATACTCATCAAACCGGTCACGGGGCTTGGCCAGGATCAGCATGCCTTTGTCTTGTAGCGTTCGCTTGGGCCTGGCGCCACCGAGGGACGAACGCTGCTGCCGTATGTTTAGCGTTACGAGCGATTCGGCATCCAGCTGCCTGTCGTAAACCGCTTCACAGGCTTCGATGAATTTCGCCAGACCTTTGAGCGTGGGTATCGGGCTTTCTCCGAGCCCCTGTGGGGGCGCGGAGGTTGTACCGGCCATGAGGTTGCCAATACGGTCATTGTTCGGCGACTTGAGCAGATAGTCGATCGGCGCCAATGTTTGGCCGAACGCACGATGAAGCAGTCGCTCGCCCCAGCCATCCGGCATCGCATCATTGATGAAACCAGGGACGCCACGATTTTTCGTGATGCCCGTGTAGGCCTCGGACCGTAGAGGGTAGTTGATGGGATCTGGCACCCATCCACCCCGTTTCACGTGATCAGGCGCATAAAGAAACTCACCCACCGCGCCTTTGAGCGTCAATCTGCCGAGCGTCATCACGTCTTTGGTCTTGGGGTCTTCCATATAGATATAGGCGCGAGACATCAAAAGTCCTCCGACTTGGGTTTCGCCAACCGCACCCGTCGCGCTGCGAGGCTGTCCTTCGCGTCTTCGTCGCTGGCATAGCGGGTGATTTCAGACGTTTTTTCAATCCCGTCCAATGGCGCGAAAACCAGATCGTTCAAGCCCAGACGCCACAGCACGAGCATGAATGATCGCAAGTCGACCCGTTCCGAGCCGTTTTCGATCTTGCGTAGCGTGTGCGCGGAGATGCCGATCGAGCTTGTGAGATCAGCTTGGCGCAAGCCTACTGATAAGCGTCGAGCCTTTACCAAAAGCCCAATTCTGGCGAGGCTGTCGGCGCAGGCGACGGGGAAGAAGTCAGTCATAAAACTCACCTGGGTTTACCTTATCTTGCTTAAGGTAAACCAAGTTGAGTATTAGCGCGATGTGAGAGCCAATTAATAAGCACTTAAATACGCTTTATGCTGCCTAACGCTTACTGAGGTGAGTTTTATTTGTGGGTGCCTACGACTCGCACGACTTTCCGTCGGCTTGGGAATCTGCGATGCGCCGCTGGCTTGCGCTGCGAAAGCACCGTGAACGTTCGTTACGGACGTCATAGAACAGCTGTGTGGCCTGCTCGCCAGTCACAGTCCCTTCTGTTCGTGCCTGCTCGATCCGGGTGAGTAGCGCGTCGCACTCATCTTCCAGTCTGGGCCGGTCGACCTTGTGCAGATCGTTTACGGATTGCTTGAGAGCATCGAGCATAAGGATCACCTGGATCGCGCTTTACCTTGGGGTCACTGAGAAGTGCAGACGTGAAGCATTGCAACAATCACTATTATCCGGCTTGACCTGAGAACTGCCCAACGGCGACCACAACACTGTTGGCACCTTGTTGAATGTCCTTGATCACCTCGTCCGCCTCACTCGCCAAATCCAGCGCCGCCCCGGCCTGCTGCCTGCTTTTTCCGATCATGGTCACAGCGCTGGACGCCAAAACCTGATTGTTTTTCACGACCTCGAAGATTTCCGCCGTCGCTTTAGTGGTTCGAAGGGCCAGATTTCTGACCTCGTCGGCGACCACAGCAAAACCCCGGCCCTGTTCCCCGGCACGTGCGGCTTCGATTGCTGCGTTCAAGGCCAATAGATTGGTCTGGTCCGCGATGCTGCCGATGGTTTTGACAATGCTGCCGATTTCCTGGCTCTGGGCATCCAGTGCTTCAATGCCATGGGCAGCATCTTCCATCAGAGCCGAAAGCGTATTGAGGGTCGTGACGGTGTTCTGAATGACTTCGCGACCTTGCTGTGCGCTGGCATTGGTTCGAACCGACGTGCCGTGGGCCATGCCGGCTGCTTCGGACACGGCGCGCTCGCGGGTGACCTGTTCGGTAATAACGGTCGCTATTTTGGCAATCTTGTACAGCTTGCCATTGGCATCCACGATTGGATTGTAGGAAGCCTCCAGCCATACCTCGTTGCCAGATTTATCCACCCGGCAAAACCTTCCCGCGACATGGGATGCCTGTCTAAGCGTCTGCCAAAACAGATCATATTCTTCTGACTGAGCGTCGGATGGCACGCAAAAGATTCGGTGGTGCTTGCCCAGGATTTGGGGAAGCGTATAGCCCATAGCGTCCAGAAAATTCTGATTGGCTGTCAGCACTAGCCCATCCAGAGAAAACTCGATTACGGCAGTGGAGCGCATCAGAGCGCCCACAGCGCTTCATTCTCCCTGGAGGCTTCGATCGTCCTCGTCAGCACGCTTGAATACAAAACGATGCGTTCGACCCGCCCGCTGTCACATGCGAAGGGTATGACCATTGCCCGTAGCCAGACGTGTCGACCTTCACGGCTGCAAAGGCGCAACGTGCCGCTGTAATGCTTGCCCTGGGCAACTGCATCAAGAGCCCGACGCTGATGTACGTCACCGCTCAGTTCAGAAGGACTGAATTCACGCAGGGCACGACCGGACAGTTCAGCCTGGGTGAATCCCAGCTCTGTTTCAAACAGAGCATTCACCTCCAGGATGACGCCTCCCGCATCCAACGTGACGGACACGGTTTCGAGATCCAGCGTTGCCTTGACCTGCTCAAGAGCCCCCAGCCGTTTTCCAATTGCTGGATTTTGTCTTTCAACCGGGTATTGAACATGGGGTGCGCTCGCATTGACCTGAGACGCTATCGACGCGGCGAGGGAAACCTTGAACCTTATAGGTCGTAGGTCATCAAGGTGGGTGCAGAAGAGGTGCAGTTTACTTCAGCAAGGATGTAGGCAGGGTGACCGAAGGCAAATTAAAAAGCCATGCTAATTAAGCTCACTAAACTATCCACTCAACCTCAAAATCAACTAGCTGAGCTTGAAGCCCTGCCTCATGCTCAAACCAATAGTCAAACGCTTCATGATCACTTTTCTTCAAGTAAAGATAATAGCCGCCAGTGGAGCCATCTCGGTCGTCCGCAACAGCAATTTGCCAGCCAGAATATTCACCAGTGGCAACAATACCAGTACGAATGATAGACATAATCCATATCCTAGTCCGCATAGGGAACATGATTGTTAGAAATATATTTCCCAGTTACAAGGTCTTTTACTCCGAAATGTAAATGTGGAACTCCCGGGGGCTATTCTCTTGATATAGATCCTGAGTCGATACGGATCTCCTTGGTACCATTAGCGCTGTGAACCATCCCAGAGCCGGGCTTACCAAATTCTCTGTACTCGAGGCCGAGATTTTTTGCCCTGCTAATATTGCCTCGCCGGTTGTGAGCGTCATGGAGATCGTGAAAATTTTCTTACCAGATAGAGTTTCATTGACAATCTGATCTACATGCCAAGCACCAGCTTCCAGTTAAATTGCCTTTGAGCGTTAACAACGGTTTTCCCTAGGACCAGACTATCTGGTGGGCTGCAAGCTGGCTGCAGTCGCGTCG
The DNA here is from genome assembly GCF_021728295.1 of Pseudomonas petrae. Taxonomy (GTDB): domain Bacteria; phylum Pseudomonadota; class Gammaproteobacteria; order Pseudomonadales; family Pseudomonadaceae; genus Aquipseudomonas; species Aquipseudomonas petrae. The sequence goes on along the minus strand of NZ_JAKJXE010000006.1, from coordinate 146,137 downwards.
ACGTGACATAGGACTCTGCGGGGGTTATCTCGCACCCTGCCCATAGACTGCAAAAGCAGTCAACGAGCAGCAAGAGGAAGATAGAGGATGCAGACTCATTCAAGTCGCAAAAGACTTAACCACTTAAATGTTTCCGCTCGCTTCTCGCTCAAGTTTCACGCGTTAAACAAAACTTTCCTCAGCAAGGCCTGCCTCTCAGCCTGAGCCCCTACGGCTAAAGTGAAGCACTGATCATAGGCAGCAATTTTCAAAACGCCGCCCAAATCTTCTACTGCAAAGCAGTCGACATCCATTAACGTCTTTTCGTCCACACCCACTACCTTAAGCAAGGATTTACTCACCCACATGAACGCGCCGACTGCCTCAATATAACTGCTTCTGAAAATCCAACGCCCAGGATTTTTGGATATATCTACAATCTCTTGGGTCAGCGGAAAAGGAAGCCCGTTACTTTTCTTAGGCAGATGAGCGTGTTCAACGCACTCAACTTCAAAGAGCGTAAGACTCTCGGCATTTTGCCACCGATCATACTCGGCGTCGTAAATCCGAGCCTGAACAAAGCCGGACTTATCGATCAACGCTCCAATCAAGGACTGCGCCACATCAATCGAATTCGCCAATCTTTTTATATCAAGCCGATAAAACCCTTTATCTGCCACATACGAAAACTCGACAGAACCGTTTGCCAGCTCAATACAAAAACTCTGACACTTATTTTTTATCAAATAACTCGAAAAGTCCGCCAACAATATTTTCTTGCCCGTAAATCCATCAATGACGGCACTCTCATTAAAATGTCTGAGCGGTTGGATCAGGCTCCCCCATACGGCTGAAGCGCAATCATATAGCCTCTCGCTGGAAACAACTTCAATTTCAACCATACGATTTGCATCACCCAACCAAAAGTTCTTTTAATCGCTCTCCAGCAGTAGTTATCTCGCTGGTGGATAGCGGTGTATAGCTAACAACAATCAACACACCTCCGGCCAATTCCGACGCCTCCTCAACGTGCCCCTTGAGACAGCTAATAATCTGTTGAGGACTTTTTCCAAATGCGCGAAGGCACAACTCCTCATCAAAATAATTGATCGCGTTTATACGAAAAACACCATCTCTCCCGTTAACATCTTTTTTTGTAGCATCGCATGCAGCTACTACTGCCGGCCAGTCGCTTCTAGTGACCGACCAATCATGCAGCGCAGCTCTATAGGCACCAAAGGCATGTATGTACGCAGGGAAAACCATTTTCAACAAGTCCGAATAATCAATTTTAGCAATCGAAAAGTCAACGAATAGAGAGTCATCAAATTGAGCATCATCTTCTAGATATTTTTCACTTCTAAGAGAATATACAATTCGGCCTTTTATTCCCTTTGGAAGACTCTTATCTAAAGAAACAGAAATAACAAGCTCGCCTTCAATATCGGGAACTTCTACAGCACCCGCCAAATCCCAAGGCGTGCCTAAGCCGGACAACTTTTCCAAAAAAATTTCGTGCCGCTTTTCGATAGGCTCTGAAAATTTTGGCCTGTGACGAAATTCAAGCTTATGCGTAGTCATCAGGGTGCAACCCTCACAGTAATGTTTCTGATATTTTACTGAATCAAAATATTAGTTGCTCTATCAGCCGCTTTTTGACTTGGAAATTAAAAAACTGCCTTGATACCAGGGTTTTGTTTCAACGCATTCGAGACTCGCTGAACACTTTGAATCTGCTTATCAAACGATGTCAGTGCTGTTTTTCGGTCAATTAAGGTAATACCATTGACATCCTCAACGCCGTCAACCTTCACGTGTTGTTACCGTTAGGATTTGGGTTGTCAAACCGTATTGCCGGCACGGCCTTACGCTGCGACAGAACGTCTGAAAACGCTCCTGTTGTACCCGCTTTGAATTTCACGAACGGCTTACTAACATCTCCCTGAGGTTCTTGTACGAAGATCAAACCTTTATTTTCGCCCTCCAGCTTGCGTGCGTCTTTTATGGTCAATGCGTCGACCTTTGAAAGATCTAATCCCCCCACTGCAGGCGCAGGGAGTCTCTTTTGCACCAGAGGGACCGAAGAGCATCACTCGCGATGCTCTTCCATCCTGATCTGGATGTTGCTTTAAAGCACGCATCATCAGCATCTGGTGTACCGTTACCTGCTAACTTTTGGCTCGCCAAACGGCAAACCGATACGCATATCCTTTAGCGCTTATTCAACTCCTCAATGCTGGCAACGACAGTATTTCATCGTACTGTGGCCAGTCTTCCCTTGCGCGTTTGAGCACACCTTGCATCAACGCGTCCAACTCAGGCACTGGCTGCTCGGGCGGCATTTGGTCAAAGGGCGCGGCCAGCAGCGGATGATCAATCCTCTGCGGATTGGCTAAACCTTCCCACTGGCGCAGGCGCAGGATATAGAGAATTTCCACCGGCACGCGCTCGAGGTGCCAGTCCTGATTGAAATCGTAGGAATTCTTCTGGCTCTCTTTGCCGGTTTGCCAAGTGTGGCGGTCACACGCGGCCAACAGGCAGGGCATAAGGTCGTCGGGGCTGGGAGTGCGCCACTTAGCCAACAAGGCTTCGTAGATGGGTTCGTCGTAAGCATAAGCAGGCCATTGGTGCGAGACATCGCCCACCCAATCGGCAAACACACGCAGCATAAAGGCTTGGGCGCGGCGGTGTTGCTCTTCGTACTCAATCACTAATTGATGCCCACGGTTGAGAGCCGCATGGGTGAGATAGCCCTGATGGATGACGGCATCCTTCCAGCCTAGGATCGCCATGGCGGCCATCATATTGCTGGCGGTTTGGATGCTGTAGTTTTGGCGGCGTCGATCATTGCCTGCCGCTTTGGCAATAATGTCGAACTGGCCCGCCCAGAAGAACAACTGCCAAATTCCGACTTGGTAATAGCGCAGCCAATGGGCCAATTCCAGAAGCCATCGCGGATTGTCTGGTGCGGTTGCCAATACCTTGTGGGCTCGTGTGACGGCCATCCATTCGGAACTACTACGCGTAACGTTGTCACTATTCGGTACAGGCATTGATGGCTTCGCAAATGCATCGCCGCGCTCAACATATTCACGGATGCCATTCAACTCGTATTCATCTGAGACGTGTGGCCCCTTGGCTATGCGCCCCAGCACACTTTTGTAGGAGGGCCATTTCGGGTTTACGCCCGAGCGCTCGCACTGAATTACTTCTTGGTCCATGGTTCCACCTTAAATTCTGCTACACCTGTTTTACCGGGGGCGGGAACACCGACTTTGACTGTTACACCTTGAACCTTGGCTTTTCCTGAATCCAACGCCGCTTGCAAAGCATCGCGTAAAGCAGGATCAGAGTCGGCAATTGATTATTACCCAGCCACCCCTCCAACCGCGTCCTCGGGTCCCCATGCGGCGTACCGGCCTTACTCACGCCATTCACAGAAGACTTCGCATCCATCACTAACACGGTAATCGTATCGCCATTGATCGCAACCGCGCAGCCATCGCAGCCGTGGTTGCTAGTGTTTTGCAGAGGTTTGAAATTGAGGCCGGTTTTCTCGTTAAGGGTTTGCAGGGACAGTTGCTCGCCGAGCTTGCCATCATTTACCAGAGAGCCGGTCTTCCAATTGGGAAGATGTGACAACGGGATACTTTCAAACGTTTGACCAAACAGGTCTTCAACCGAGCTGAGCTTGGGGGGCTGGTTGCATCAGGGACAACCTGCACCGGCCCTTTTGCACCTCCCGACAGTAAACCCGCTGCAGATCCTTCGCCAGCAGCAATCTCCCCTACTTCGCCCAGCGCACCCGCTCGGCCCGCAGGAATCATCGCCAGCGCAAACTCTGTCGAGCTCTTGGCGGCCATCCTGGCCCTGGCAATTTCGTTCCCTTGGAGCAGATACAGGAAGCTCTGCGCTTGTTTCTCAGTGTCGGCCTCCTGTCCACGCCCTGATAGCAGGGCCACTACCCCATTCGCCATCTGCGAGCTTACACCTGGGAAATCGGTGAACACGCCTGCGGTAAGCGCCAAGATGCCTTGGCCGGTGCTCACAACCCCGTCAGCCAAACCCAGCGGAAGTCCAGTTCCGAGGCCTTCTATCGTCTCTCCCAGGGATGCGCCATAAAATAGGTTTTTCGAATAGAAATCGGGTTGATTCACAACAGGGTCAAATTTCCCGACCAGGTACTCCTCGTTGATCCGCGGATTGTAGTAATCGCCAGACCGATTGAGTCGGTAGTCCTGAAGCAGACGAACCGTTTCGTCGGGGGTATAAGTCCTTCCAGCGTCGGCAAGGACCGGTACGTCGAAGGCTCACGCCCACCTACAAATTAAGCGCCTGCATGCTGCCAATCGCGTTGTCCATCAGGTACTGGAACATCGCCACATCGCGGGTAATACCGCCGATCAAGCGCTGGCCGGTGTGGGCGATGATGGCCTGCTGGATCAGGCGTTGTTCATAGAAACCCTCGCCTAGGCATTTTGGGGACGTTAGAACGTCAGCCCAGCAAGAAATCCTGCGTATCTACGGTCTCCACGGAGCCGTTCGTAACTAGAACACCCAAGCCAAGCTGAGGGTCGAAGGTCGCGTCAAAAATAAAACCAATTTGACGCGATCCCGAGTCAAAAGGAGACATCACCTTAATGCACCTCAAAGAAACCAAATCCCGCATATCATCAACTGCCTGAGCCTTGGGCGCTTTGATATTTGCCTCATCAGCATCAAAGCCCTCTCGGTACTCTTCAACCCTACGAAAGTAATAGCTAAATACCGCCTTTTCTAAAGCCATAGAAACAGAATTTTTATTTAGATCAAATTCTCGGAATGCAAGTCTTTGAACTTCAGCTATAGAATCCTCATCAAAAACCTGAATAACAAGTTCCACCTTACGCAAGCTTCCAAAAATTAATATTTCAAATAACCCTGTCCAAACTCCATCAAAATTCAGCTCACCAAAATCTCTATCAGCTATACCTGTCATTTCTTAAGCGCCTCCAACAAAGCTTTCTCAGGTCACCACCAGCAATCCCCCCAGCCAGCCCTGCTGCCAAGCCCGACAGCGCTGAGACCGTTTCTTTTGCTCTCGCGTCAGATCTTTCGTTTAAGCTTTAGTGGCTGAGCTTGACCTTGCAATAGCTATAATAGCTACCCATAAACAAACCCCAAATTTCGGGCACATATTATTACATATTCTATTTCGAACCCAAAGTTTGAAAATCTAAAAAGTTTAGCTGTTTTATCGAAAAAATAAGCGCCAAATTATTAAAGAACCAAATCTAGGGAGTTAATACTCCCCAAATAATCGTGGTCTGACCCGTTTTTCTATTTCTTTACTAATGCCTTCTCGATATCTTTCTTCAAGTATCGAGGAACTGGGGTATCCACATAGCGCTGAGCCGTATCGAATGGATCAACAACCCCGGCAATCACGCCTTCAAACGAAAAGTCGCCGACTACATACTTAGCAAATGTTGGTGCCGATGGATCTTGATCAACCAACCAGAGACCGTCGTAGAGGCACACTAGGTACTCCCCGATGTAATACCCCATGCGAGTGATAAGCCAAACCCTATTTTCTTCACTGACAACAGCGTTCATAAAGCCACTGTCCAACATTGACAGAAATTTCTCAGGTCGATTCAGCACTTCGTGCGGCTCATCAAACCCCAAACTCTTACAAAACTCATGAAGTACCGGGAGTCGTTCTGCTTTGAATGAATGAAATCCAGCGACACGTCGTGCCAGTAGATCTTCTGGTGTTTCGCCAGCATTATTCATCATACACCTCAACAATCAGTTGTGAATAATCACGTCAATTTTGTTCAGCTGCAAAATTCTAGAAAGTTCTTTTGCAGGTGGCGCTTCTAAAAATATCCATTTTGGCTCATAACCCTTAACGGTATCTCGGAGATAAAGATCTTTCTCGATCTGAGCATAGATTTTTTCTGTAAGCGGGACTTCATTCAGCTTCCCCGTAGAGCTTACAATCCGCTGGTACGTCTTCACTTCGTTTGCGGAAATGGTGCCATTGGGTATATCTACAGGGGCATCGACATAGCGCCCGCCTGTACTTGGGACGGGATAGTATCGTTGACCCGTCGACCCGTAAAGCTCTTGAACGTAAGTTTCTCCGGCTTCCCATTTCTCCCTGCCACTCAAATTGCGAACATCGTCCAGTGTGAAAGTCTTCGCTCCACTGTCAGTTAACATTAATGGCTGACCGACATTTTTATCGTACGATCTAATTGAGCTAGCACCACTAGGCTCAACTACTTTCATGACGTCATCACTGACCGTAACTATGCTTCCCTTCGGGACTACAATGCCTGTCTTAAGCGTAAAATCTTCCGAAAGACGCACAGTCGTATTCGGTTGAATAAATCGGCTTTCAACAAACTGCGCCTGGCCACTAAGCGTAAAGTTCTGCTCATTAAATGGCTCAAGACTAGGCGTTAGGTCTTTCGCACCCGCCAGCTCTGCCCTAGCAGCGACCTTAGCCGTAACTTTTTCCGCCAGCAAGGCCCCCCCCTTCAACGCGCCACCACCGACTGAAAGAACCGCAGCCATATCACTGATCAGCTTTCCAGTTTCGACCCCAGCCTGAAATGAACCACTGGGCCCGGCCTCCTCATACTGCACTTGCAAGCGATCAATACGGTCGAGGTACGACTGCTTGACCGAGTCCCAAACACCACCGCTCTCAACCACCGCTTTCAGCGCCGAATAAGTCTCCGTGAGATTCCCAGCCGTGCGTACGATGCCATCAACGGTGTCGTTCAGCTCCAGAACGGCTCCTGTGGCTGTGCCTAATGTAAAAATAGTGTCCTGGGCGATATCAATCGCTGTCCATTTGGTAGCAGTGCCTGTCCTGCACACCACACTCGGACACCCCTCCATCTCCTTGTCTCTCTGGGCTTTCTGCGCTTTGCTCAGGTAGTTATTCTGAACAGCATTTGTTCCCGCCTGCGCGCCGGTCACCGCACCGCTCAGATCACCACCAGCAATCCCCCCAGCCAGCCCTGCCGCCAAGCCCGACAGCGCTGAGACCGTTTCTTTTTGCTCCTGCGTCAGATCCGCCGTTGCCGTGCCCGGATAGAGTTGGTGCGCGATGAGCTCGCCTGTCGCAGCTCCCGCAGCCCCCGCTCCCGCAGAATTGCCTTGTGCCTGCGCCACCACCGCGCCCAATACAGCATGGACCATGATATTGAGCGCGGTGTTATCGCCAGTTGATTTCTTGATGACTTGCGCCAGGTACGGCGCTGATGCGCCCGCAATGGCTGAGCCGATATCGCCCCCAACCAGCCCTTGCAGCGCCGCTGTTACGGCCTGAGCTACACGAGGGTAGTCACCGCCCACGCCGTAGTCAGCCATGACTTTTTTGTACGCATCGCTGGCAGCGATTTGTTCCGGCGTCGGCTGATCATTACCTTTCCCGGCCAGTTCTTTGCGACCCGCCTCTTTGGCGTTGAGCTCGCCTTGCGTGTGCACAATATCGACGGTTTGAGCACCAATATCCGCAATCAACTGCACCTGCCGCAGACGCTTCTGCTCCTTCTCCTTATCGAAGATGGGGCTGATGCTGTCGTTGGCGTGTTCAACATCGTGGCTCAGCGTCGCAACGTCCTGCTGCTGTTTGGCAGGGTCGCGAATGTCGAGAGTGCCATTGGAAATGGCCGATGAGGTCGTGCCGCTGGCACTGTCGCCATGGTTGAAGGCGATCAAGGTGCCGGTGGGCATATTGCTGATGAAAGCATTGGTGCCATCGCTGCCACTGCTGACGCTCGCGCTCTGCAACTGGCTGGTGTAGTCGGCCTTGTTCTTTAGGACGCTCCAGCCAAGCGTGCCAGTGCTCAGGCGGTTTTTGTCCGGCGAAGCAGTGCTGGCGATCACGCTGCCATCGAGTTGGGTATGGTTGCCCACATCGATCTGGTAACCACCCTTGCCGCCGAACAGGCCGGTTTGCTCCTGCACACTCTTATAGTTGGAGTCGATCTTGCTTTTGCTGATGCTCAGGTTTGCGCTACCACCGCTGCCGATGATGGCGAAGCTGATGCCCCCGCTGACATCCGTCTGTTTGGACTTGTAGTCATCGGTGTCTTGCAGACTTTGCAGCGTAAGATCGCGGCCTACTGTGGCTTTAATCTGGTCTGCACTGACCTGAGCACCTTTGAGGACGGTATCTCGCCCACTGACCAAGCTGATTTGGTTGCCCGCATCTAGCGTCGTTTCTGTCCAGGTCGTGCCGGTACCCTTTTCGTTTCCGGTGCCCTTGTTCGCATTGGCGAAAACGCTCAGGCCACCGCCTTCGGAGCCAACGCCAAAGCTGATGCCAAGCGCTCCCCCGCTGCTGTTGTTTTTCCCATCTAGCTTTTGATTGTTAGCCGCAGCTTCCAGGCGAATATCGCGCTCGGCAGCCAGCTGCATTTCATTGCTAGCCTGAAGCTTGCTGCCTTGAACATGGATATCACCCGCGTCGCCAGGCATACCATTACCGTCCGCCACGATGGTGAGATTATTGCCGGCCGTCAGGCTGCTGCCCTGGCTAAGGGTTTGCTCTTGGGTCTGTCTGGATTCGGACTTTTGCGAGCCCACGGAGAGGCTGATACCTACAAACTGCGCCGCGTTGTCTCCGGTCATTCCACCGTTTTGCTGCGCTGCTTGCCAGGCCTGTACGCCGGTCAACCCTGCTTTAACACCTTGCAGCGCCGAGAGGCGGCTGTCGTCCTCGTTCTTGGCTTGCTTGGCGGTCTGGTAAGCGGCGTCCACTGCGCCACCCACGGTGCCGGACAACGCCAGGGTCAACCCGCTGGTTTTACTTTTGGCCGTCTGCTCACTGCGGTTGTTGTTCTCAGAAGCCAGGACGCTGACATTTTGCCCAATCAGGCTGATGTCCTTACCGGCAACCACGTCAGAGCCGCGAATGGTCAGGTCTTTGCCAGCCTGTACATCCACGCTGCCCAGCACACTGCCGATGTTGCTGGCCCGGGTAGTTTCGGTGCTGCTGGTGAACGTGTTCTTGTTACTGCTTGAGCCCAATGTGACACCAATCCCACCGGTGCTCAGCAGGCCCGATTTTTTAGTCGAGGACGAATGGCTTTGTTCAAAGGTTTCCGTCGCTCCGTCGATCACCACATTGCGCCCGGCAATCAGGCTGGTGGCGTTGGTGGAAACCACGTCACTGGCAGCCGTGCCAATGTCTCGACCGGCACGTACGACGACGGTGTCGGCGCTGATGGAAGAACCCTGCTGGCTTATCTGATTACTGCTGTCGATACGCGTTTTCGAGCTGCTCGACAACAACCCGCTGCTGGTTTTGGTTTTGCGGTAATAGCTGTAGTCGCTGTTCTGCGCGGCGTTCAGCGCCAGATCATTACCTGCGTAAAGGTAGGCTTCCTTGCCCGCACTCGCTCGGCTGGCGCTGAGGGCGAGGTCATTGCCTGCGCTCAGGGAAAGGTTGTCACCGGCCACAAGCGATGTGCCCACTTGCTGAACGTGGTCTTCCTGACTGGTGACTTTCTTGGAGTTAATGGCCGAGTGCTGTTCATTCGCCGCCGAAGCTAGGTTCAGATTGCCCTTGGCCACCATCGCAAGGTCACGCGTTGCATTCAACTGACTGCCAATCGCACTGATATCCCGTGCCGCCACAATCTGGAAGTCTCGCCCCGCCTCCACGACAGTGCCGTACTGGGCCACGCTGCTACCGCGTGAGAAAGTCGTGACGATATTGGCGCTACGCTGTTCAGCAGTGGCTAGGTTTACGTCGCGACCGGCTTGTATCCGCGTATCGGCGCCGCTTTTCAGCACGCTGCCGGTGCTGTTGACGTCACGTCCGGCCTGCAGGGTCAGGGTGTTGGCGGCTTCGATGCGCGCGGCGTTGTCGACAAAGTCGGTGCGTTCGGTGCGGTAGCCGCTGCTGCTCTGGTGGCTGGTTACGCTGCGTTCGTTGAGCACATCGCCGTTGATGGCACCCACGCTGACATCACGCCCGGCGATGATGCCGCCAGCGCGATTGGTCAGGCTGTTGCCGGCGAGCAGGTCGAGGCGGTTCCCGGCTTGGATCAGGCCGCTGTTGACCATGTCGCGCCCGGCGCTGGCGGCGAGGTTATTGGTGGCGCGCAGGGTGCCGACGTTGTTGAGGTCGGTGCCGGACACCAGGTTGAGATCGCTGCCGGTGATCAAAGCGCCGTTTGGCGCCAGGCGGTTGTTGGCCTGGGCCAGGTAGAGCACCGGCACCAGAACTTGCTGGCCGGCGACGGTGGCGTTTTCCATCCACACGATGTCGTGGGTCAGGGCGGCGACCTGCTCGGCAGTAAGGCTCACGCCTACCGACAAGTTGAGCGCCTGCTTGCTGCCGATCGCGTTGTCCATCAGGTACCTGAACATCGCCGTATCGCTGGTAAGACCATCAATGAAGCGCTGGCCAGTGCGGGCGATGATGGCCTGCTGGATCAGGCGTTGTTCGTAGAGACCATCACCCAGGCGTTTCTGCGCCTGGTCCGGGTCATAGCCCAGTTTGGACAGCAGGTAATCGGAACTGAGGAACTGACCGAGGTTGGTCAGTGCAGGGTTGGTTTCGATCAGGTATTTCTGCGGGTTGGAGACGAACTGGCTGTCCGGCAGGCCTTGCACGCGATTGATGACTACACCGTCGGCCGATGTGTTGCTGCCGGGTACGACCGGGCCACTGGCCGGCGCACGGTCAACGGTGCCGCCACTCAGGGTCCAGCCTTGAGGCGCGGTGCTGGCGGGCGCGCTGGCGCTTTCACCGCTAAGGCGGAAAAGGCCGCCCTGCCCGCTGGGCAAAGTAAAGCCGGGCAAGCTCAGCGGATTGATCTGCTGCTGAGCCAGATCAGGAGGCAATTGCTGGTTAAGGGTGATGCGGGTCGAGTAACCGGTAGCACCGCTGGCGCCCGTAGCATCGGTACCGGTTTTGACGCCCGCGCCGATGTAGTGGTAACCCAGGCGCACCGCGCTGTTGTCGATGCCGGCCTGCGCCCTGACGTCCACCGCGCCGCCGGCCTGGATCACTGCGGCATAGCGTTGATCATCGCTGGCGATTTTGGTGACCTTGCCGAACTCGGTGCGCTCGCTCTCCATTAAGCCGATGAAGTTGCCAACGGCGGCTTCGAGACCGCCGAGGTCATTGGGCGTGTAGCCAGAACTCAAATACCAATATTTATTGGTCAGTGCGCTGGCGGCATCGAACCAGCCGCGCGGATGCTCGGTGCGTTGTGAGGTAAAAAGCCGATAGGTTTCCGTCTCGCCGGTTTCGATCCCGGTATTGATCAGGTTGTTCAGGCGCGCAGTAAAGTTGCCGCCGGCTGCAATCGAACTGCTGCTGTTAAGCAGGTCGCCGCCTGCCAAGGTCATGTTTCTCCCCGAGGTGATGCTCGAACCCGCGCTGGCAGCAGTCACCTCCAGTTTGTCGCGGGTCACTACTTCCCACACGTAGTTACGGCCCGTGCCACCGGCATGGCAGTCACCGGCGTTGACAGACTCGATGCACGTACCTTCGGTGGCGGAGGCGGTGTATACGCCCGCGTCATTTACGGTCAGTACCGCGCGCTCGTTTCGCATCACTGCCGCTGCGAGGCTCAGGTCACCATCACTCTGTATGCTCGCCGAGCTGTTGATAATGCTGTCGGCCAACCCGCCCTTGCCGTCGCGATCGACACTCAGGTTGCCCATGCTGTAAATGTCGCCGTAGCTGTTGTTCAACGACGCGACGCGCAGGCTCATGTCGGCACCGCTGAAGATCAGCCCATGGTCGTTGAGCAACGCGCCGGTGGTGACAGTGAGGTTTTGCCCGCTGCCCAGGGTGGCGTAGTTGTTCAGCGTGCCCGCGTTAATCAGCAGGTCGGTTGCCGAGGTCAGGCGGCCACGGTTGTTCAGGACGCCGCTGATGGTTGCGCTGGTCACGCCACCACCGGCGATGCTGGCGGTCTCACTCAAATTCGCCTGGGCGGCAGTGAGGTTCAATGTGCCCAGGCTGCTGATGCGTCCACCGCTGTTCAAGGCGCCACTCAACGTCAGGTCAAGTTCGCCGTCGCTGGCGATCAGGCCGTTGGTGACCCAGTTGCCGCCATTGCCGATGAAGCGCCGCGCGCCGAGCAATTGCCCCGTTGCTGTCTGGTTGAGGGTGTTGACGTTGACTGTGAGTTGCCCGGCCTGGATGACGCTGCTGTTGGTCCAGTTGTCCTGGGTGATGGTCAGGTCGCCCTGCGTCACCAGGCTGCCGCCGACATCGTTGAGGTTGGCGGGCGCAATGCCAAAGTTACCGGTACCCACGTGCAGCACATTACCGCCGAGGTTCTGCAAGCTGCCGGCATCCAGTGCCAGATTGGTATTGGCCGTTTCCAGCACGCCGTTGCGGTTATCGAACAGGCCGCCAATGGCGAACTCGGTAGTGCCGGTGTTGCCCAGCGCGCGCAGGCGGCCGGTCTGGTTATCCAGGCTGGCAGCGCGGACCTTGAGAGTGGATTCGCTTTCGATGATGCCCAGGCGGTTATTCAGGGCGCCGCTCAGGTCGAGGTCGATCTGCCCGGCGGCAATCTGGCCGTCGTTGTCGCCGCTGTTATCGAAGTTCTGCCCGACCACGCGCATCAGGCCTTCGGCATAAAGCCCGCCGTTGCGATTGTCGAAATTCCCGGTGGTGACCAGGCCGTTGCCGCCCTGGGCGGAAATGCGCCCTCCATAGTTGTCCACAGCGCCGGCCTGCAGGTCCAGGGTCTGCCCCTGGATCACGCCGCCCTGCCGATTATTGTTGAGGTCATAGCCGTTGCGAAGCACGCCGACGACTCGGGTCTGCAGCAAGCCCTTGAGGCTGGCGAGAGTGCCGCCACGGTTGTTGAGGCTGGCGGCGTTGACATTCAGGTCGCCGGCCAGGGCGATCAGTTTGCCGCTCTGGTTGTCGATGGCGTCTGCCACGTCGAGGGTCAGGCCATTCTGGCTTTGCACGGCGCCCTTACCGTTGTCCAGGCGGTTGGCGGTGAGCGTGAGGTCTGCGTTCTGGCTATAGATCAAACCATCGCTGCCGTTCTGCACCAAGCCGCTGGCGGTGAGGCTCACGCGGTCGTTGGCGGCCAACGTGCCGCGGTTGCGGTTATCCAGGCCGCCGGTCAACAGGGTCAGCAGCCCCTGGCTGGCGAGTTGACCGCCCTGGTTGTTGATCTGCGCTACACGGCTGATCAGCAGCGGGCCACCGCTGGCTAATTTGCCGTTGGTATTGGTCAGCGTCGCAAGCAGGTCGAGGGTGGTGGCGGTGCCGCCGCTGATGCTGCCGGCGGTGTTATCCAGGTTCTGTGCGTTAAGGCTGAGCGTCGCAGCGCTGTCGATGACGCCGCCTTGGGCGTTGTTCAACAAACCGCCCACTGTGAGCGTCTGGCCGGCGGCGCTGGACAGCACGCCGTTGGCGCTGTTATCCAGTTCGCCAGCGTTAATGGTCAGCGCCTTCTGGCTGACAAGCGCGCCCGCACCGCTATTGAGAAGGCTGCCGGTCAGCGTGGCATTGAGGTCGCCGTAACGGCTCGACAGTGTGCCGTTGTTGCGGTTGTCCAGGTTCGCGCCGCTGACGGTCAAGCCTTGCCAGCCGGACATCAGGCCATTCTGATTGATCAGATTGTCGGCATTGAGCACCAGCAGGTTATTGCTGATTACCTTGCCGTTACTGTTATTCAGGGTGCGGCCGGTGAGGTTCAGGGTTTGCGCACTGGAGAGTTCACCGCCGCTGTTGGTCAGGTCGCGCAGGTGAGTGATGCTCAGGTTGCCTGCGGTGGTGATCAGGCCACCGGCGTTATTCAGGTCGCCGGTTGCCGTGCCGAAGTCCAACGCAATCGCACTGCCCAAAAACGAGCCGTTCTGGTTGTCCACGCCTGCGCTGTTCAAGGTCAGGGTGTTGGCGGCGTTCAGCAGGCCCTGATCACGGTTGACCAGTTGGCCAGCAACGTTGAGCAGGGTATCGCCACGGCTGGTGACGGTACCGCCGCTGTTATCCAGGGTTGCAGCCTGGGCATCCACCGAAGCCGCGGCGATCATGCCTTTGACGTTGGCCAGGGCCTGCCCGATGCGCAGGGTGAGCGAGGTATTGCTCAGCAGTTTGCCGTTGCTGTTGTCCAGGTTGTCAGCGGTGAGCGTGAATGCATGGCTGCTGGAAATTTCGCCGCCTTGGTTATTCACATCCTTGAGATTGTTGAGCATCAGCAGCGGTGCGTTGATCAGCCCGCCCTGGTTGTTGAACTGGCCACGATTAAGTTCCAGGGTTAAGCTGGCGGCGCTGGTCAGCTGGCCGCCTTGCTGGTTGTTCAGATCGGCCGTGGTGATCTGGGCAGACTCACGCGCGCTCAGCGTGCCGTTCTGGCTATTGTCCAGGCTTGCGCTGGCCAGGTTCAGGCTGCTATCGGTCACCATGCGCCCGCCCTGGTTGTCCACAGCGCCGCGCGTGCTGATGGTCAGCGGGCCGGCGCTTGAGAGCGTACCTGCGCGGTTGGACAGAGTGCCCGCCGTCACGCTCAGCAGACCTTCGCTGCTGATCAGCCCTTGGTTGCGGTTGAGCAATTGATCGACATTCAGGTTCAAGCCGCTACCGGCGATTACCAACCCGCCGTCGCTGTTATCCAGTTGCGTGCCGGTGACCGACACGCTCGCCTGGCTCGACAACTCGCCGTTGCGGTTGTCGGTGTTGACCACGTTCACCTGCACGCCGCCGATACCGGCGACTAGGCCTTTCTGGCGGTTGTCCAGACTATTGCCGGCGACAGCGACGGTGCCTTGGCTGGTGATCAGCCCGTTCTGATTGTTGAGGGCACCGATATTCAGGCTCAACGCCTTGCCAGCCGTCATCAGGCCAGTGAAGTTATCCAGGGTCGCGACCGTCAGGGTTGCAGTGTCCAGGCTGGAGAGTTCACCGCCGCGGTTTTGCACATCATCTGCGGACACGGTCAGCGCGCCATCGCTGGTGACCAGCCCACCTTGGGTGTTCTGCAGGCTGCCAGCGGTAATATTCAGGCTGTTGTTACTGAGAATGCGTCCGTTATTCTGGTTGTCGACCGAGGTGGCGTTGATCTGTGCGTGCTGCTTTGCACTGAGGGTACCGCCCTGGTTGTTGAGGGCCTGGGCATCCACGCTCAACGCACGGCTGGCGATGACGCTGGCGCCATTGTTATTGATGGCCTTGCCACGCAGGCTCACATCGCCCATTGCGTTGCGGGTGTTATCGCTGTTGACGCCGCCTTCGATAATGTCGGTGTTGGTCAGTGTGCCGCCGATGGAGAGCGCGATGCGGTCGTGTGCAGCCAAACTTTTACTACTGGTGAGATCGCCTTGGGTTTGCACCTCCAGCGCTGTGCCAGCGTAAACCTTGTCAGTCAGGTTGACGCTCTGCGCCGTAACCCTGACGTTACCGGTGGCCGCTGCCTGGGCCATGCTCAGGCGCCCATTGGCATCCAGTTGAATATCCCCGCCACTGGCCGCCAGCGTGCCGTCGAGCTTCACGCCCACACCGGCCTCGGTGCCCACCAGTTTGATCGCGCCGGCGTACATACCGCCAAGGGCCGACGAGTCAATCGCCAGCTCGGGCTTGGTGCTGCCATCGTCGGCGCGGGGTGTGGCTGTCAGGCTTTGGGCGTCCACATCGTTGCGACCGGCGATCACATTCAGTTCGCGCGCATTGATCTGCGCGTTGATCTTGGCCGAGCGAGTGATGATGTCGAAGCGGTCGACGTTGCTGGCGTTCAAGCCTTCCCCGTCGATGGTCACGGCGCCGCCGTCGACCTGGTAGCTTCTCAGTTGGCCGTTCGCGTCGAGCACCGGCTTGCCGGTGGTGAGGGTGACGTTCGGTGTGTTGATAAAGCCGCAGCCGCTGCAGGTGACGCCGTACGGGTTGGCAACGATGACTTTGGCCGACTGCCCCGCCACTTCGGTGTAGCCGCGCAATTGACTCGGGTTGCTGCCGGTGACTTCGTTGAGGATAACGTTGGCCGCGCCGCCCTTGAGATTGGGGTTGCCGACGATGTAGCCGCCCAACTGGGTGTTGGCTACAGTGCCGGTGGCGTTGTTGAGGATCACGCCGTTGGGGCCGACGTTGTAGTCCTGGAACTTGTTATGGGACAGGCCGCTGCCGTTCGGCGTGGCGATGTTCACCACGGGCACGCCGTTGCCCGCCTGACCTACGGTGGTGCCCGGCGCACTGACCACGATGCCTTCGGCCTGAGCCAGCAGTGGCTGCCAGAACAGCGCATTGATCAGGATCAGCACCAGGCCGCGCTTGGGCAGACCGAAGAACGAGTCCCGCGGCTTCAGCGCAGCAGAAGGTTGGCGGGCGAGGAAGGCAAATTGGCGAACGTCCATTGTCAGATTCTCGATGTAACGGGGCGTTGAATTACAGGAAGAAATCCATGCGGAAGTAGATCGGCGCTTCGCGCTCGGTGACTACTCCCGGTCTTTCTAAAGAATGGGCAAAGGTCACGCTGGTGCTGACGTACTTGCCCCGAGCGAACAGCTCCAGGGAATTGCTGGACACGCGACCATGCACGTCGCCGTTGTAGCGGTCGTTGCTGATCACGCCCTGGTCGTAGCCGACGCTGGTACCGTACTCGGCAAAGGCCGGGCGCATCCAATCCAGCGTTACCGGGCGTGCCCAGCGCACTTCGTTGCGCCAGTAACCGCCGCTGTCGCCGGTCAGCCGCTGGTCCTTGAGACCGCGTACCGAGGCCGAGCCACCCAGGCTCATGCGTTGCGGGCTGAAGAGGATGTCTTCGCTGCGCTGACCGGTGGCCAGGCTGGAAAAACTGAACGACTCGCCCCACAGCGTGAACGGCTGCAGGTAGCTGACGGTGCCGGTGTATTTGCGGTAGCGCGAATTGGCCTGACGATTGCCGAGCTCATCGCGTTCTTCTTCAGACTGCGCGTCGAGCAGGCCGATGCCGTTCTGCATGCCCAGGTCAAGGTTGACGAACGCATTGCCGATGCGCCGGCCGTGGTTGAGGCCGAGCTGGAGTTCGCTGAGGCGGTTACTGCTCGGCTCAGTGCGCACGTCGAGGACGTAATTGTTGGTACGCAGATGGGCCAGGCCGACGTTCACCGAGGTCTTGCTCACGTCGTCGCGATGGATCACCCGCTCGGCGCGCAGTTGGTGGTTCTCGTTGTCGCCATTGAGCTTGAATTTGCTGCTGTCGGTCTGGCCGAACGTGCGGTAGTCGCTTTCGCTGTAGGTGTAGCTGAAGTTCCACCAGCCCCACGGCACGTTGTAATACAGCATGCTGTTTTTCGAGGTTTCCTGGTGGTCGCTGACAGCGTCGTGGCCGTTGCGCAGTATCAATTGGTCGCCCAGGCCCAGCGGACTGTCCCATTCCAGGCCCGCGACCCATTGCTGTTCACCGGTGCTTTCCTGGCCGTCGTTGTTACGCGACAGGCTGGCGCGCCAGGGCTTTTGCGGGACGTTTTTGACCACCACGTCACTGCCGCCGATCTGCTGGCCCGGGGTCAGTTCCATTTGCGACTGCCTGGAGGGCAAGCGGTTAAGTTGGTCCACCAGTTGCTCGATCTCGCGCAGGTTGAGCGCCTCGCCGACCTGACCGGGAAAGGCCATGGCCAGTTCGCGTTCCGTCACGGTGCTGCCCTCGGCGCTTTTCAACTCTTCGAGTTTGCCTTCGACCACCAGCACCTGCAGGTGACCGCTGGAGAGGTCTTGTTGCGGCAAGTAGGCACGGCTGGTGACGCGACCCTTGTCGATGTAGTAGTCGGTGATGACCTTGAGCAGTTCATTGAGCTGCGTCACGCCCAGGCATTGGCCGATGTAAGGTTTGAGCAGGCGCGTGCGGTCGGTGGCGGACAGGCTGTCGGCACCCTTGAGTTCGATGTCCTTGATCAGGAAGCAACGGCTGTCGGCCGGTGTGGCCGGGGCCTCGGGCTTGGCCTGTTTGCCGGGCAAGTCCTGAAGCTCTTGGAGGCGGCGGTTCTGCTCTTCGAGCAGGCGGTTCTGCCGGTCGCGGATCAGATCCTGATCGCCGGGCGTTGGGGCGGCGGTGGCGCTGTTCAGGCTCACACACGTAAGCAGAAGAGTGCACAGCAATAACCGAATCCGTGGCAATGACAAGGGCATGTTCGATCCGTCGAAAAATCAAGGGGCGGCAAATTAACATCGAACCCCCCGTCGATCCAAAGCGTTGGATCAGATGGGCATTCGCGACATATCTGCATTCAAGTCGTTGATTATTAACAAAATAAAGTAAGGAAAAAAGAGTAACAACCTGTTGATGACCTGTTTATTCCGACAAGCGGCACCATCAATCGCGGGCAACGGCGCTACCCGGATGCCATTAATTAGCCATCAATCTACTGCCGAGATACTTAGTACCGAGAAATGGAGGAAAGTTCGCGCGGGTTCTGTGAAGTGGATCCCAAGTATTAAATTACGGCACTAGCTTCCTCAGTCGCTCAACGTCTGAGATTTGTGCTTGCCTTACGCGCAACGTCAGCTCGGCAGGTGGGTTTTGCTGGGTCAAGCGTGTTGAGCGATGAAGGCGCAGCTAAATACGCATTTAAGTCTTGATCGGGTTTTCACAGAACCCTTGGGCCGTGCCATGACTGAACATGCCAACCGATACGGTGAGGGTGGTTTCCAGTTCTTCGAGCTTGTTGTAGTGCCACCACCCTGCGGGAATGAAGAAAATCTCCCCAGGGCCGACTTCATAAATGGTTGCGTCGGCGGCATAGGGCGTGACATCGATATGGCCGAAGCAGACACCATTAAGCGCTGACTTTTTCTCTAGGGCCATGTCATCGAAATACGCCGGCGGCCAGATCATCATCCGTTTGCGGCCGTATAACGGAAACAGAAAGGTGTCGCATGAATCGTTGTGCAGGCCGATCCAGGTCGAATGGTATCGGCCGCCTACAAATACTGCGTTGGCGCCAGGGTAAGGCACGCCGTAGCGCTCGTTGTAGCCATGGGTAAACACGCGCAGTTTCGTCGTCACGGTACTGGAATGCTTGAGGCAATAGTCACGGGTGAAGGTAATGCCGTCTGCGTTATTGAGCGCGGGAAAGTCGCGCACAAACTGCTCGAACCCGTCAAAGTCGGGAGGGAAGTTAGGGACCCCTGGTTGCTTGAGCATCTGCCCATCTGCGTTGACGGTCATGTCACCTGATTCGACAACATTTCGGGCTAGATCGAATGCGTCCTCCAGACTCAGCAGTGGCTCTATCAATGTGTCCTGCTCAAGCACCACCGGCTGCGTCTTGTCATCTGAGAGGCTGACAAAGTGCTCCCAGAAAGCCGCCGGTACGGTGGGTGTATTGTTTGCGTCGAACAAGTGGGCGCAGGTCGTGGCAGTAATCATGATTCACCTTCAATCCGGGAAAGCATCAGGGTAAAAATCCTTGTAGATATTCTTGATCTGTTCATCGCCCATGCTCAGGACACGCACCAGTACCCCACTGAACATGCACGGCAGGGATGCCAGGATAATGAGCAAACCCAAGGCTGCCATGGCGTAGCCCACGCCTAGCGTTTCAGAAAAAGCCCCACCGAATAGCGCCCCGAAGGGGATGACCATGCCGGAAACAAACGAGGTCGCAGAGCCGATCCGGTTGCGGTAATTGTCGGGGGTGGCCAGCATTCGCACGGTCGAGGTGTTTACGGTCACCATGACCAGGCCGATGCCTGCGATAAACAGCAAGGGCACAGTTACTCCGGCGAACCAACCGGGCTTGACATGGAAGAATTGGCTGAAAAGCCCACAACCAAACATGGCCAGCCCAACCAGCAGGAGACCGCCGAATACTACATAGGGCCGGCCACAACGCTCATTGGCGCGTTTCACTAGGAACAGGCTGCCGGCCAGTAGGCCCAACGCGAAGGCGCCCTCGGTGACGGCGATCAACCATAAGTCTTGGGAGAAATAGCGATTGATCAGCACAGGGAACAGCACCGCGAAGAGCGGGTACAGCGAGAAGTTGACGATGAACGCTAGTAGGCTCAGGTTCCATTCAGGCTTGACCCGATAGAGCGCGGTAAAACCTTCACGGGTGCGTGTGTACCAAGTCGCCAGATAGGACATCTGCCGAGTGGTGCCAGGGCTGTGGCTGGCAGCGGGCGCCCTGACCAGCACTATCAGTGCTAACGCCACCATGACTGCCAAGGAGTTGAGCCAGAGAGTTCCCAACACTCCCAGCGGGCCCAATAAAATGCCCGCAGCCAGAGGCCCCATCAGCGCAGATGACGAACCGACGATGCTTCTTAGGCGCACCGCATCGCTGATCCTGTGCGCGGCAACCAATGTGGGTGTCAAGCTCATCTGGATCGGGTCGCGAATGCCAATGGTTACCCCGGAAATCGCCAGACAGCTCCCGATCACCCAGGGCAGGTAAAGATCTAGGGTGCCTAGGCAGGCCAATACTAGGGTCATCGTCGCGCTGATGATGTAGCAGCCCACAAGTAAGCGGTGCCTGTCATACTGATCCCCGAGCCAGCCAAACACCGCTCGTGCCAGCACATCCGCCAGGGTGGCCACCGCGACATAGCTTGCAAAGGCAACGGGGTCTGCGGTTTTTCCCAGCACCCACCAAGCGATTGCGAATTGACCACAACGCGTTCCCACCGCATTTAAGAACGCTGCCAGTTGGATCAGGTAGAAATCCCGTCCCAGCCCACCGAGGGAGGGATTACTCATTGCCCCACCTCGGCGCGGCGCAGGTGCTCCAGGCAGCCTGCTGCAACGTAGGCGTCTAGTCCACCGGTCAAACTGCGGCAGCGGCCCTCGCCGACGGCGGCGCTGATTGCATGCAAGGCTTTCAAGCTGCGCACGCCACTTTTGCAGTAGACCACCGTCTCGACGCCAGCCACTGTCTCGGCCAGGCGTTGTGGCAACTCCCTAAACGGAATGTTGATCCCGCCCAACGACAGCGTCAGATGCTCGTGCCCGTCCCGCACATCAATCAATTGCAGCGCAGTTTCGCTGAGCAGGCATTGTTCCAGGGCCAGGGGCGAAATAGCATACTGCGCGCCAACCGCCACTGCGCAATTAGCCTCAATGACCTGAGGTTGCCGGATCCGCGGCCGCTCGCCACTGAGCGGATTACTGGCCCGGTGGCGAACCGACACTTGGCGCAGTTGCAAGCTCAAGGCATCGAATAACACCAATCGGTTGACCGAGGGTTCCCCAACTGCGCTCAGGATTTTGATTGCCTCCAATGCTTGGATCGAACCGATAATGCCCGGCAACACCCCTAATACACCAGCTTCACCACAATTCTGGGCCAGCTCGGCAGGTGGTGGCTCGGGAAAGATATCGCGCAGGTTGGTAGAACTCCGCCCGTGCGCGGGCTAGCAATGCGGACTCTTTTGGGCGGTCTTGCCGTTTGGCTGCCCACACCTACACCAAGAGCGGGTGCTCCCCAAGGGAAACACCGACACGTCCCCCGCGCCCCGGACACAGAGCCGGATCAGGTGCACGTCGATGGGACTTGAAGGTGTACGTGAAGCAGCCCGAAGGAACAAGGGCTTGCAGTTCACGAAAACGCGGCCAGCCTTTCTTCGCCCGCCGAATCTATGAAAGTGATAAGGAAGTCTGTGGTCATAACAACGGGAACCTGAGTACCCGGCTACACAGGATGACGAAAGTTAAGGCTCAAGTCGCTCATCGTTAGGCGGCCACGCGATCAGAACGGCACTGGGCGTGTGCTGTGAGGAATTCAGGAGCGGGCTCAACCAAGACAGCAGTCACATTGGCGAGGTAGATAATGATCCATTACTCCAAACCTGCCACTACCCCGGCAAAAGCACCGGGATAGAGCCTTGTGACAATCTTTATTCGTTGGAAAAACCCAGCCAATGCGCTGTGGATAAATTATTCCACAGTCACAGACTTCGCCAAGTTACGCGGCTGATCCACATCCGTACCCTTCAGCACTGCCACGTAATATGAAAGCAGTTGCAGCGGAATCGTGTAAAGAATCGGCGTCAAGGCGTCGAGGATGTGGGGCATGGAAACCACGTGGGTGCCCTCTCCATTAACCAGCCCGGCCTGTTCGTCAGCGAAAACAATCAGCTCGCCACCGCGCGCACGGACTTCCTGCAGGTTGGATTTCAGTTTCTCCAGCAACTCATTGTTGGGCGCGACGGTGACGACGGGCATGTCACTGTCCACCAGTGCCAACGGGCCGTGTTTCAGTTCGCCGGCCGGATAGGCTTCGGCGTGGATGTAGGAGATCTCCTTGAGCTTCAACGCCCCTTCCATCGCCACCGGGAATTGCGCGCCACGGCCCAGGAACAGGGTGTGATTCTTCTCGGCGAACAGTTCGGCGATTTTCTCCACCGTCGTGTCCATTGCCAATGCTTCACCCAGGCGAGTCGGCAGGCGGCGCAGTTCTTCAACCAGTTCTGCTTCCACGCCAGCTTCCAGCGTGCCTTTGACCTGACCCAGTGACAGCGTCAGCAGCATCAGCGCGACCAACTGTGTGGTGAACGCTTTGGTCGACGCGACACCGATTTCCGGGCCGGCCTGAGTGAGCAGGGTCAGATCGGATTCACGCACCAGCGAACTGATGCCAACGTTGCAGATCGCCAGGCTGGCAAGGAAACCCAGCTCCTTGGCATTACGCAGCGCGGCCAGGGTATCGGCGGTCTCGCCGGACTGGGAGATCGAAACGAACAGCGTGTCCGGCTGGACGACGACTTTGCGGTAGCGGAATTCGCTGGCCACCTCGACCTGGCAGGGAATGCCGGCCAGGCCTTCGAGCCAGTAACGCGCGACCATGCCGGCGTGATAGCTGGTGCCGCAGGCGACGATCTGCACGTTGCGTACTTTGGCGAACAGCTCCGCCGCTTGCGGTCCGAATGCCTGCACCAGAACCTGCTGCTGACCGAGGCGGCCTTCCAGGGTGCGCTGCACGACTTTTGGCTGCTCGTGGATTTCCTTGAGCATGAAGTGGCGGTACTCGCCTTTGTCCGCCGCTTCTGCGCCCTCGTGGTACTGAACGATCTCACGCTCGACGGGCAGGCCGGATGCGTCCCAGATCTGCACGCTGTCGCGACGGATCTCGGCGATGTCGCCCTCTTCCAAATACATGAAGCGGTCCGTCACCTGACGCAGCGCCAGTTGATCGGAGGCGAGGAAGTTTTCCCCAAGGCCCAGACCCACAACCAGCGGGCTGCCACTGCGAGCAGCAATCAGGCGATCCGGTTGTTGTGCGCTGATGACCGCAAGGCCATAAGCGCCGTGCAGTTCCTTGACCGTAGCCTTCAAGGCAGCGGCCAGATCGGGCGTGTCCTGCAGTTTATGGTGCAGCAGGTGGACGATGACCTCGGTGTCTGTATCAGACGTAAACACATAACCCAGGCCCTTCAAACGCTCGCGAAGCGGCTCATGGTTTTCGATGATGCCGTTGTGCACCACCGCCAGTTGCTCGTTGGAGAAATGTGGGTGAGCGTTGCGCTCCAACGGTGCGCCGTGCGTTGCCCAACGGGTGTGAGCAATGCCGAGGCGGCCTGTGACCGGTTCGCCGGCGAGTGCGCGCTCCAGTTCGTTGACCTTGCCGACGCGACGACGACGCTCGAGCACGCCGGCGTTGTTGAATAACGCTACGCCGGCGCTGTCGTAGCCCCGGTATTCCAGGCGCTTGAGGCCCTCCAGCAGGATGGCAGTAACATTCCGTTCAGCAACAGCGCCGACAATTCCACACATGGTCTTCTCCTAGGAAACAGCAGCGCAAATCAAGGTTACGCCGCGAGCCTGAATTTGTTCGCGTGCCTCTTGAGGCAGGCGGTCATCGGTAATGAGGGTATGGACGCTGCTCCAGGGCAGCTCCAGATTGGGAATCTTGCGACCGACCTTGTCGGCCTCGACCATCACGATCACTTCCCGGGCGACTTCGGCCATCACCCGGCTGAGGCCAAGCAGTTCGTTGAATGTGGTCGTACCGCGGATCAGATCAATGCCATCGGCGCCGATGAACAGCTGATCGAAGTCGTAGGAACGCAGCACCTGTTCAGCCACCTGGCCCTGAAAAGACTCTGAATGCGGGTCCCACGTGCCGCCGGTCATAAGCAGGACCGGTTCGTGCTCCAGTTCACCCAGCGCGTTGGCGACGTGCAGGGAATTGGTCATCACCACTAGGCCCGGCTGCAAACCCAGCTCCGGAATCATCGCAGCGGTGGTACTGCCGCTGTCGATGATGATCCGTGCGTGTTCGCGAATGCGGGCAACAGCGGCGCGGGCAATGGCTTGTTTGAATCTGGAAACGGGCTGGCCGGGTTCGCCGATCAATTCCTGGGGCATGGGAATGGCGCCGCCGTAACGACGAAGCAGCAACCCATTGCTTTCAAGCGCAGCCAGATCCTTACGAACCGTCACCTCGGAGGTCTCAAAGCGTTTGGCCAACTCATCCACACTTACCTCGCCCTGCTCATTGAGCAAAGCAAGAATGTTATGGCGGCGTTGAGGGGTATTACGTTTCGACATGGTGATCTTAAGTTTCGTTTCGAAAGTTAACGAACGCAATGAAAGCTCATCGAAAGATTTACGTCAAGGGGAAATGGGCATTTGGGGGGAATGAACAGAGGATTTTTTCGAACGATCGCCGATCAGACACCAGGCATCAGCTGCTCATCTGGCAAGCAGCTGATCTCACCTGTGGATAACTTAGTCTTTCTTGATTTTCACCGGACGCTTCCAGCCTTCGATGTTGCGTTGGCGACCACGGGCGACCGCAAGCTGTTCGGCCGGCACATCCTGATTGATGGTGGAGCCCGCCGCCGTGCTAGCGCCTGAGGCGATATGCACTGGCGCAACCAGCGAGTTGTTCGAGCCGATGAACACGTCTTCGCCCATCACCGTCTTGTGCTTGTTCGCGCCATCGTAATTGCACGTAATGGTGCCTGCGCCAATGTTGGTGCGCGCACCGATGACCGCGTCACCCAAGTAGGTCAGATGACCTGCCTTGGCACCCTCGCCCAGATGAGCATTCTTCAATTCGACGAAGTTACCCACATGAGCACGGGCGTCGAGAACACTGCCCGGGCGCAGACGAGCGAAAGGCCCTGCATCCGCGCCTTCGCCAACGATTGCGCCTTCAAGGTGGCTGTTTGCCTTGATGATCGCGCCCTTGCGCAAGGTGCTGTCCTTGATCACGCAGTTTGGCCCGATCGAGACGTCGTCTTCGATGACGACTCGCCCCTCAAGGATGACGTTCACGTCGATCATCACGTCGCGGCCCGTGGTGACGTCGCCACGAACGTCGAAACGCGCCGGGTCGCGCAGCGTGACGCCCAACGCCATGAGCCGGCGAGCTTCGCGCTGCTGGTAATGACGCTCGAGTTCGGCAAGCTGTTTACGATCATTGGCGCCCTGCACTTCCATCGCATCGTCAGGCTGGGCAGTTGCGACCACCAGGCCATCGTTGACGGCCATGGCAATAACGTCAGTCAGGTAATACTCACCCTGAACATTGTTGTTGGAGAGGCGGCCCAGCCATTCGGCCAGTCGCTTGCCTGGTACGGCGAGAATCCCGGTGTTCCCTTCCTTGATAACCCTCTGCGCTTCAGTCGCATCCTTATGCTCGACGATAGCGCTGACGCGGTGCTGCGTGTCCCGAACGATACGACCGTAGCCGGTTGGGTCATCCAGCGTGACTGTTAGCAGGCCCAGTTGCTGATCGTTTACCAAGGCAAGTAATCGGTGCAAGGTCTCCACTTTTATAAGCGGGACGTCGCCGTAAAGAATCAGCACCGTTTCAGCGGTCAACACCGGCAACGCTTGCGCGACTGCATGACCTGTCCCCCATTGTTTGTCCTGCAGGACAAAACTCAGATCATCGCCGGCCAGTTGCTCGCGGACCCGCTCGGCGCCATGGCCGATAACCACATGAATGCCCTGGGGCGAAAGCTGGCGTGCGCTGTGGATAACATGGCCGAGCATCGATTTACCGGCCACAGGATGCAAGACCTTGGGCAGAGCGGAACGCATGCGAGTGCCCTGACCCGCGGCGAGAATGACGATATCGAGAGACATGAAGGGATTCCAGACGAGCAGGCCACATTAGCCGGGCTGATGATTCAGGCGAGAAAGCCGAAAAAAGAAAAAGGGTAGCCGAGGCTACCCTTTTACTCAATCGCGCAACGAGCCGTCGGGGTTAGCCGCCGAACTTCTTGCGAATTTGCTGAACGGTGCGCAGCTGAGCTGCGGCCTCCGCCAGACGTGCAGCAGCAGCTCCGTAATCGAAATCTGCGCCTTTTTCATTCAGAGCACGCTCGGCAGCCTTGACGGCTTCCTGAGCTGAGGCTTCATCCAGATCAGCAGCGCGTTGCACGGTATCGGCAAGCACTTTGACCATGTTCGGTTGAACCTCAAGGAAACCACCGGAGATGTAAAACACCTCGGCTTCGCCACCCTGCTTGATCAGGCGGATCGGACCCGGCTTCAGATCGGTGATCAACGGTGCGTGACCTGGAGCAATACCGATATCACCCAGGTTACCGTGTGCAATCACCATCTCGACCAGACCGGAGAAAATCTCTCCTTCCGCACTGACGATATCGCAATGGACTGTCATAGCCATTTGCTTGCCTCAACCTGATTAGCGCCCGTTACCGGGCGCCTGGATTACAGTTTCTTGGCTTTCTCGATCGCTTCTTCGATGCCGCCGACCATGTAGAACGCCTGTTCAGGCAAATGGTCGTAGTCACCGGCGAGGATGCCTTTGAAGCCAGCAATGGTGTCTTTCAGGGAAACGTATTTACCCGAGGCACCGGTGAAGACTTCAGCCACGAAGAACGGCTGCGACAGGAAGCGCTGAATCTTACGAGCGCGGGATACCAACTGCTTGTCGGTTTCCGACAGCTCGTCCATACCCAGGATCGCGATGATGTCTTTCAGCTCTTTGTAACGCTGCAGAACATACTGAACGCCGCGAGCGGTGTCGTAGTGGTCCTGACCGATGACGTTCGGGTCCAGCTGGCGCGAAGTCGAGTCCAGTGGATCGACCGCTGGATAGATACCCAGGGAAGCGATGTCACGGGACAGAACGACGGTGGCGTCCAAGTGAGCAAACGTTGTGGCTGGCGATGGGTCGGTCAAGTCATCCGCCGGTACGTATACCGCCTGGATCGAGGTGATCGAGCCTTCCTTGGTCGAAGTGATGCGCTCTTGCAGCACGCCCATCTCTTCAGCCAGCGTCGGCTGGTAACCTACTGCAGAAGGCATACGGCCCAGCAGTGCGGATACTTCAGTACCGGCCAGTGTGTAACGGTAGATGTTGTCGACGAACAACAGAACGTCGTTACCTTCGTCACGGAACTTCTCAGCCATGGTCAGACCAGTCAGGGCGACGCGCAGACGGTTACCCGGCGGCTCGTTCATCTGACCGTAGACCAGCGCTACTTTGTCCAGAACGTTGGAGTCCTTCATCTCGTGGTAGAAGTCGTTACCCTCACGGGTACGCTCGCCCACACCAGCGAACACGGAATAACCGCTGTGCTCGATGGCGATGTTACGGATCAGTTCCATCATGTTTACGGTCTTGCCGACACCGGCACCACCGAACAGACCGACTTTACCGCCCTTGGCAAACGGGCAAACCAGGTCGATGACCTTGATGCCGGTTTCCAGGAGGTCGTTGCCGCCAGCCTGATCAGCGAACGAAGGCGCAGGACGGTGAATGCCCCAGCGCTCTTCGGTTTCGATCGGGCCCGCTTCGTCGATCGGGTTGCCCAGTACGTCCATGATCCGGCCAAGCGTCGCTTTACCGACCGGTACGGAGATGGCTGCGCCGCTGTCGATAACGTCCAGACCGCGCTTCAAGCCTTCGGTGGAACCCATCGCAATGGTACGAACTACGCCGTCGCCCAGCTGCTGCTGAACTTCCAGAGTAGTTTCCGCGCCTTGTACTTTCAGCGCGTTGTAGATGCTCGGTACGCTGTCGCGTGGAAATTCCACGTCGATCACGGCGCCGATGATTTGAACGATACGTCCGCTACTCATTAGCTGGATCCTCTGAATATTTGAACCGTTAAACCGCGGCAGCGCCGCCGACGATTTCCGAGATCTCTTGGGTGATCGCTGCCTGACGCGCCTTGTTGTAGATCAGCTGCAAATCGCTGATCAAGTCACCGGCGTTGTCAGTGGCGTTCTTCATCGCGATCATCCGCGCAGCCTGTTCAGCCGCGTTGTTCTCGACCACCGCCTGATAGACCTGCGACTCCACGTAACGGACCATCAAGCCGTCCAGCAGCTCTTTGGCGTCGGGTTCGTACAGGTAATCCCAGTGGTGCTTGAGTTCTTGATCCTGGGTCGCGACCAACGGAATCAACTGCTCGACCGTTGGTTGCTGAGTCATGGTGTTGATGAACTTGTTGGACACCACGGACAGGCGATCAATACGGCCCTCCAGGTAGGCATCCAGCATCACCTTGACGCTGCCGATCAAATCGTTGATCGACGGCTCTTCGCCCAAGTGGCTGATCGCAGCGACGACGTTACCGCCGAAGTTGCGGAAAAACGCCGCACCTTTGCTGCCGACCACGCACAGATCGATCTCTACGCCGTTTTCACGGTTCTTCGCCATGTCCTTGACCAAAGCCTTGAACAGGTTGGTATTCAAGCCACCACACAGACCGCGGTCACTGCTCACCACGACGTAACCGACGCGCTTGACTTCGCGTTCGATCATGAAGGGATGACGGTATTCCGGATTAGCGTTGGCGAGATGACCAATCACCTGGCGGATGCGCTCCGCGTAAGGACGGCTAGCAGCCATGCGCATTTGAGCCTTGCGCATTTTACTGACCGCCACTTTTTCCATGGCGCTGGTGATCTTTTGCGTGCTTTTGATGCTCGCAATCTTGCTGCGAATCTCTTTTGCGCCTGCCATGTAACACCTATCAGGTTAGCAAGCGGGAGCCTCGCGGCTCCCGCTGCGGCTTACCAGGTTTGGGTGGCCTTGAACTTCTCGATACCGGCTTTCAGGCCAGAATCGATTTCGTCATTGAAGTCACCCTTCACGTTGATCTTCGCCATCAAATCGGCGTGATCTCGGTTGAAGTAAGCAATCAGCGCTTGTTCAAAGCTGCCAACCTTGGCGATTTCGACGTCAGTCAGGAACCCACGCTCAGCGGCATACAGCGACAGCGACATGTCAGCAATCGACATTGGCGCATATTGCTTCTGCTTCATCAGCTCGGTAACGCGCTGACCATGCTCAAGTTGCTTACGGGTCGCTTCGTCCAGGTCAGAGGCGAACTGGGCAAATGCTGCCAGTTCACGGTACTGAGCCAGAGCGGTACGGATACCACCGGAGAGCTTCTTGATGATCTTGGTCTGAGCGGCACCACCCACACGGGATACCGAAACACCGGCGTTCACTGCCGGGCGGATGCCCGAGTTGAACATGGCCGATTCCAGGAAGATCTGACCGTCAGTGATGGAAATCACGTTGGTCGGAACGAACGCGGAAACGTCGCCAGCCTGGGTTTCGATGATCGGCAATGCGGTCAGGGAGCCGGTTTTGCCGGTCACTGCGCCATTGGTGAACTTCTCTACGTACTCTTCCGAAACGCGGGATGCACGCTCCAGCAGACGGGAGTGGAGATAGAACACGTCGCCTGGGTAGGCTTCACGGCCTGGTGGACGACGCAACAGCAGGGAAATCTGGCGATAAGCCACAGCCTGCTTGGACAGATCGTCATAAACGATCAGCGCATCTTCACCGCGGTCGCGGAAGTATTCACCCATGGTGCAACCGGAGTACGGTGCCAGGAATTGCAGCGCTGGGGATTCGGAAGCACTGGCAGCCACGATGATCGTGTTGGCCAGAGCGCCGTTCTCTTCCAGTTTGCGAACCACGTTGGCGATGGTCGATTGCTTCTGACCGATTGCTACGTAGACGCAGAAGATTCCGCTGTCTTTCTGATTGATGATCGCGTCGATCGCCAGAGCGGTTTTACCGATCTGACGGTCACCGATGATCAGCTCGCGCTGGCCACGGCCGACAGGGATCATGGCATCGACAGCCTTGTAGCCAGTCTGTACAGGCTGGTCTACCGACTTACGCCAGATCACGCCTGGAGCAACTTTCTCGACCGCGTCGGTCTCGGTGTTGTTCAGCGGACCTTTGCCGTCGACAGGGTTACCCAGTGCGTCGACAACGCGACCCAGCAGTTCCTTACCAACCGGAACCTCAAGGATGCGGCCGGTGCACTTGGCGCTCATGCCTTCAGCCAGAGACTGGTAGGAGCCCAGTACAACGGCACCTACGGAGTCTTGCTCCAGGTTGAGAGCCATACCGAAGACGCCGCCTGGAAACTCGATCATTTCGCCATACATTACGTCGGCGAGACCGTGAATCCGCACAATACCGTCAGATACGCTGACGACAGTGCCTTCGTTACGGGCTTGGGAGGACACATCGAGCTTGTCGATGCGACCCTTGATGATTTCACTTATTTCGGAAGGATTGAGTTGCTGCATTGCTCTGCTGCCCCTTCAAACTCAAGATTTCAATGCTTCGGCTAGTTGCGCGAGTTTGCCGCGAACTGAGCCATCGATAACCAGGTCGCCAGCGCGGATAACGACACCACCGATCAGGGTGGCATCCTCCGCAGCGTGCAGGCGCACTTCCCGGCCGAGCCGTGCACTGAGAACCTTGGCGAGTTTGTCTTGCTGTTCTTGGTTCAATGCAAAAGCACTGGTCACATCCACATCTACCGACTTTTCCTGCTCGGCCTTGTACAGGTCGAACAGCTCGGAGATCTCCGGCAAAAGCGGGAGGCGGTCGTTTTCTGCAACGACCTGGATGAAATTCTGTGCCTTGGCATCGAACTTGTCGCCGCACACTTCAATAAAAGTGGCTGCCTTGTCTGCGCTCGTCAGTCGCGGGGCCTTGAGCATGCGCTGCATCGTGTCGTCTTGCGACACTGCAGCAGCCAGGCCGAGCATGGCTGACCAATTGGCCAGTTGCTGGTGCGCCTGTGCATGCTCGAAGGCTGCCTTAGCGTAAGGTCGGGCCAACGTGGTCAGTTCTGCCATGATCGCCCTCGCTTAAATTTCAGCAGCCAGTTTGTTTACCAGCTCCGCGTGCGCGTTTTGATCGATTGTGGCACCCAGGATCTTCTCTGCGCCGTTGACTGCCAGGCTACCCAATTGGGCGCGCAGCGCGTCTTTGACGCCGTTCAATTCCTGTTCGATCTCGGCCTGAGCCTGAGCCTTGATGCGGTCAGCTTCGACGCGAGCCTGTTCACGGGCTTCGTCGACAATCTGGGTACCGCGTTTCTTGGCTTGCTCAATGATCTCGGCTGCCTGAGCCTTAGCTTCGCGCAGTTGCTGACCCACTTTATCTTGGGCCAGCTCCAGGTCGCGAGCTGCTCGTGTAGCAGCGTCCAGTCCATCCGCAATCTTCTTCTGACGTTCGTGCAAAGCCGCGATGACCGGAGGCCACACGAACTTCATGCAGAACAGCACAAAAATGAAGAACGCAACGGACTGGCCAATCAGGGTTGCATTAATGTTCACGCCAACACCTCGCTCGTTCGTTGTCCATCACACCAATCAACTCGAAAATTCGAGTGATCAGCCAGCGAGTTGACCAACGAAGGGGTTCGCAAAAGTGAAGAACAGAGCGATACCAACACCGATCATGGTCACGGCGTCGAGCAGACCAGCCACGATGAACATTTTAACTTGCAGCATTGGAACCATTTCCGGTTGACGCGCAGCGCCTTCCAGGAATTTACCGCCCAGCAGGCCGAAACCGATTGCAGTACCCAGTGCGCCCAGGCCGATCAGCAGTGCAACAGCGATAGCAGTTAGACCAACTACAGTTTCCATCTTTCCTCCCGACTTTTACGTCGTATTGGTTAGGTTTTCTTAGATTAAAGCGGTAAAGCAAAATCGTTTCTTACATCAAGCCCTCGCGGGCACCCCCTCACCGAAGCGAGGGGATCATCAGACTCGCCAGGCGGGTCTCAATGGTTATCTTCGTGAGCCATCGACAGGTAGACGATGGTCAGCATCATGAAGATGAACGCTTGCAGGGTGATGATCAGGATGTGGAACACAGCCCACGCCCATTGCAGGACCACGCCCAGACCGCTGAGCCACAACAGGCCGCTGCCGAACATGACCGCGATCAGAATGAACACCAGTTCACCCGCGTACATGTTGCCGAACAGTCGCAGTGCCAGGGAGATCGGCTTGGCCACCAGAGTCACGAATTCAAGCAGGAAGTTCACCGGAATCAACAGCGCCTGCAGGAAAATGTTCTTGCTGCCGAACGGGTGCAGGGTCAATTCGCCGATGAAGCCGCCGATACCCTTGATCTTGATGCTATAGAAAATGATCAGGGCAAAGACGGACAGTGCCATACCCAGCGTCGCGTTCGGATCGGTTGTCGATACGGCGCGGAAAGGAATGTGGTGATCACCGGTGATCATGATCGCCAACTGCGGGATCCAGTCGACAGGAATCAAGTCGACGGCGTTCATGAGGAACACCCAGGCGAAGATGGTCAATGCCAGAGGGGCGATCACGGCGCTACGGCCATGGAAACTGTCGCGGACGCTGCCATCGACGAACTCGACGAGCACTTCAACGAAGTTCTGCAGCGCGCCCGGCTGGCCGGAAGTCGCCTTTTTTGCGGCCATGCGGAAGATGAGGACGAAAATAAGACCCAATGCGACCGACCAGCCGAGGGTATCGACGTGGAAAGCCCAAAAGCCCATTTCTTTTGCTTCCGCTGCGGAATGCGCGAAGCCCCAACTGCCGTCAGGCAAATGACCAAAGGTCAAGTTCTGCAAGTGGTGCTGGATATAGCCCGAAGCTGTTTGCTCTGCCATGGTTGCCTCAAACGCCCTAAGGTCTCGAAAGTCTTGTTCTCAGTAGCAGGGGCGCAAACCAACTGACCAGCTGGGTCAGTATGAACACGCCGAAAACCGCCAGCGGAGCCAGCGGCTTTACTCCCGCAAACGTCAGCGCAAATAGCACTGCCGTAAAAATCAACTTGCCTGCCTCGCCGGCGTAGAACGACCGAACGATGGCCTGCGCTGCCCTGGCCCCGGAGTACCGGAATGCCTTATGAGCAAAATACAAATTCGGCAGCCAGGCTATCAGGCCTCCGCAAAGCCCCGAATACCCGGCTACGACACCGTGCCACTGCCAAAGCGCCAGCGCAGCCCCCAAGAGGACAATCAACTGAGCCAGCAAGATCGGGAAAACAGCCAGGCGATGGAATGGCAAGCGGTTTGGCGTGCGTGTCTCCATCACATGGGCTCCTCGTAAGCCGGCCGCCAAAATCAATAACTTGGCATAAATTGTGCCGACAAAATGCGCGCAGAGTATAGGGGCGGTTCAGCCCCTATTCAACTGCCAGGTAGTGATTTCCGACTACGCGCTACGCATGATTTGTTTCAGCGAATGTGAGCGAGCACACCCTGTAGCTCATCCAGCGAGTTATAACGGATAACCAACTGACCTTTGCCCTTCTGTCCATGGCGAATTTGCACTGCGGAGCCCAGCCGCTCGGCCAGGCGCTGCTCCAGACGTGTGATGTCAGGATCGGCCTTCACCGGCTCGGCAGTCTCCTGTTTGCCGCTCAGCCACTGGCGAACCAGCGCCTCAGTCTGGCGCACGGTCAAACCGCGTGCGACAACATGTCGCGCCCCTTCAACCTGCTGTTCTTCAGGCAGTCCCAGCAGCGCACGGGCGTGGCCCATCTCCAGATCACCATGGGAGAGCATGGTCTTGATCACTTCCGGCAATGCGATCAGTCGCAGCAGATTGGCGACGCTGACTCGCGACTTGCCGACCGCTTCGGCCACTTGCTGTTGGGTCAGCTGAAATTCCTGCTGCAGACGCTGCAGGGCAATCGCTTCCTCGATCGGATTCAAGTCCTCGCGCTGGATGTTCTCGATCAGTGCCATTGCAATGGCTGCTTCATCGGGCACATCACGCACCATGGCAGGAATCGTTTCGACCCCTGCCTGCTGGCTGGCGCGCCAGCGGCGTTCACCGGCAATGATCTCGAAGCGGTTATCGGCAATCGGGCGGACCACGATCGGCTGCATCACCCCTTGCGCCTTGATCGAGTTCGCAAGTTCTTCCAGTGCCTGGGGATCCATGTCACGACGCGGCTGATATTTGCCGCGTTGAATCAGGTCCAGCGGAATGTGCTGAAGCTCGCGCTCACTGGCCTTAACGGCCTGTTCTTCCAGTGCGCTGACGGTTGGGCTGCTCAGCAGTGCGTCCAGCCCACGTCCGAGTCCACGTTTCTTGACGGCCATGGAATTTCCTTAAGTGGGCTGAGCCGCGGTGCGACTGCCGCGACGTTGGCGACGGACCATCTCGCCCGCCAGCGCCAGGTAAGCCAGCGCGCCGCGAGAAGTCTTGTCATACGCCAACGCCGGCATACCGAAGCTAGGCGCTTCGGCCAGACGAATGTTGCGCGGAATAACGGTGTCGTACAGCTGCTCGCCAAAGTGCTCTTTGAGCTGTGCCGAAACATCGTTGATCAGGCTGAGCCGCGGGTCGTACATGGTCCGCAGCAAACCTTCGATCTTGAGTTGAGGATTGAGTAACTCACCGATGCGCTTGATGTTATCCACAAGGTCGCTCAGACCTTCGAGCGCAAAGTACTCGCACTGCATGGGGATAATGACGCCATCGGCTGCAACCAGCGCGTTGAGCGTCAGCATCGAAAGCGATGGAGGGCAGTCGATGAGGATGTAATCGTAATTTTCGCGGATGGGTGCCAGTGCTGAACGCAGACGCGATTCCTTCATCTGCATTTCCAGCAGGACCACCTCGGCAGCCGTCAGATCGCGGTTTGCCGGCAGCAGCTGATAGCCGCCGTGTTCGGAAAAGTGCATGGCCTGATTCAGGTCGCACTCGCCAATCAGCAAATCGTAGACCGAATGCTCAAGCGCGTGCTTATCCACACCACTGCCCATGGTGGCATTGCCTTGCGGATCGAGATCGATCAACAGCACCCGACGCTTGGTAGCCACCAGCGAAGCCGCGAGGTTGATGCAGGTTGTGGTTTTACCCACACCCCCTTTTTGGTTCGCTATCGCGAATACCTTAGCCATTCTTGCGTGTGTTCCCTGTCATGCCGTGCGGCGCAGTATCAGCAGATGCCGTTGACCTTGGCAACCGGGTACGGCCAAGGCTTGCGCGCTTTCCAGATGAAAATCTGCGGGCAATGCTACCAGTTCATCCACTGGATGCAGACCCTTCATTGCCAACCAGCGCGTTTCGCCGTCGCCCATGTGCCGAGTCCACTGGGTAAAGTCTTCCAGACTGCTGAAGGCGCGGGAGATGATGCCGTTGAACGGCAGCGCAGGCTGGAATGCTTCGGCACGGCTGTGGATAACTTCGAGGTTGGCGAGCGCGAGCTCAAGTTTGACCTGCGTCAGAAACCGGGTCTTCTTGCCGTTGCTGTCGAGCACCGTGATTTTCATGTCCGGAAACAGGATGGCCAGCGGAATGCCGGGCATCCCGCCGCCGCTGCCGACATCCAGCTGACGCTCACCTTCGATGAAACGCACCACGCTCAAGCTGTCCAGCAGATGGCGGGAGACCATTTCATCTGGATCACGAACAGCAGTCAGGTTGTAGGCCTTGTTCCACTTGATCAGCAAGGCCAGATACGCAAGCAACCGGCCGTGTTGGCTCTCGCTCAACTCGACGCCGAGCTCTCGAGCGCCAAGGGTCAGTTCTTCTGCATGCTGCGGGGTAACCATCGAACTCAAGCGCTTTGCTCCAACTGACGGCCCGCGCCGCGTTTTTTCAAATGAATCATCAACAGAGAAATCGCCGCTGGTGTGACGCCTGGAATCCGCGAGGCCTGGCCTAGCGTTTCCGGACGAGTTATCCCCAGCTTGCTCTGGATTTCTTTGGACAGACCGGAAATGCCGGTGTAATCGATATCAGCAGGGAGCTGTGTGTTTTCGCTGGCACGAAGACGAGCGATCTCATCTTGCTGACGGTCGATGTAACCGGCGTACTTGGTCTTGATTTCGACCTGTTCAGCGACCTGCGGGTCAGGCGAACCGTGGCCGGTCAGCGCAACCAGACTGGCGTAGTCCACTTCGGGACGGCTCAGCAAATTCAGCAGATTGTATTCGTGGGTCAACGGGGTGCCGAAGTGCGCCGAGACCGCATCGCCCTGCTCGGTTCCTGGACGAATCCAGGTAGATTTCAGTCGCTGTTCTTCCAGCTCGATGCCTTCACGCTTGGCACAGAACGCCGCCCAGCGGGCATCGTCGACCAATCCGAGCGCCCGACCCTGTTCGGTCAAACGCAAGTCCGCGTTGTCTTCGCGCAAAATCAGGCGGTACTCGGCGCGTGAGGTGAACATCCGGTACGGCTCTTGGGTGCCCAGCGTAATCAGGTCATCCACCAGCACGCCGATGTAAGCCTCATCGCGACGCGGACACCAGCTGTCCTTGCCTTGAGCCCGGAGCGCTGCGTTGGCACCCGCGAGTAAACCTTGGGCACCGGCCTCTTCGTAACCGGTTGTGCCGTTGATTTGTCCCGCGAAAAACAACCCACCGATAACCTTGGTTTCCAGGCTGTACTTCAGGTCGCGCGGATCGAAGTAGTCGTACTCGATGGCATAGCCAGGCCGCACGATGTGGGCATTTTCCATCCCGCGAATAGACCGAACAATCTGCAGCTGAACGTCGAACGGCAGCGAGGTCGATATGCCATTTGGATAAAGCTCATGGGTCGTCAAACCTTCCGGTTCGATAAACACCTGATGGCTTTCCTTGTCGGCAAAGCGATGAATCTTGTCCTCGATCGACGGGCAATAACGCGGGCCGACCCCTTCGATCTCCCCGGCAGCAGAATACATCGGCGACCGATCCAGATTCGCAGCGATGATTTCGTGGGTCCGGGCGTTGGTGTGGGTAATCCAGCAACTGACCTGGCTCGGGTGCTGAGCCTTGGAGCCCATGAACGACATCACGGGAATCGGCGTATCCCCCGGTTGTTCAGTCATCACCGAGAAATCCACAGATCGACCATCAATGCGCGGAGGTGTACCCGTTTTCAGGCGACCCACTCTCAGCGGTAGTTCCCGAAGCCTGCGTGCAAGCGCAATGGACGGCGGATCACCGGCACGACCGCCCGAATAGTTCTGCAGGCCAATGTGGATAAGTCCGCCCAGGAAGGTCCCTGTTGTCAGAACCACGGAGTCAGCCAGAAAACGCAGTCCCATCTGAGTGACGACGCCGCGTACCTGGTCCTGCTCGACGAT
Organism: Pseudomonas petrae; assembly: GCF_021728295.1. Taxonomy (GTDB): domain Bacteria; phylum Pseudomonadota; class Gammaproteobacteria; order Pseudomonadales; family Pseudomonadaceae; genus Aquipseudomonas; species Aquipseudomonas petrae. The sequence continues at coordinate 108,919 of NZ_JAKJXE010000006.1, read as the reverse complement.
AAGGTCGTCGCATGCTTGCTGGAATACCCACAGGTTGGGCTGGTTTTCGATGATTTCTCTGACCGCCGCCTTGTAAAGCACGCGGTCCGCTTGGGCGCGCGTCGCCCGGACAGCTGGGCCCTTGCGGCTGTTAAGCACACGAAACTGGATGCCGCTTTTGTCAGTAGCGGTGGCGATCGCACCGCCCAGTGCATCGATCTCTTTGACAAGATGACTTTTACCGATGCCACCAATGGCCGGGTTGCAACTCATTTGGCCGAGGGTTTCCACGTTGTGCGTAAGCAGCAGGGTGGTAGCACCCATACGTGCGGACGCCAGTGCTGCCTCGGTACCGGCATGACCGCCGCCGATGACGATCACTTGAAAACGGGAAGGGAAATCCACCACGCACCTCGTGCCTGTTGATTGGGGGGAATAGGAATGACGGCAAGTATAGGGACTTACCCCCCCTTAAGAAACCCGTTGCGCAAAATCTAACCAGCTGTGGATGAATGGCGGTTATATAAATTAAAAAGAAAGAAATTTATAAGATCTTTGTTTTTATGTTTATGTTTACTGAGCTACCTTTCTGTGGATAAAGTCCTGAAGGCCTTTAAATACGTGATGTACATAGATTCAAAAGCCTGTGTCCATGTGGCCAAGAGACCCTTGGATAACCTGTCTAAGCCTGTGGATTAAATAGCCAGTTGTCCACAGGCGCGATTATCCTCAGCTCAGAGGCCTCCTTATCAACTGACCTTAGCCGCGGTTATGCACAGGGCTTATCCGAGCACTCCAGCGCTAAACGGGCAAATTCGAGACGCAGTTATCCCGCCGCGCATTGATCGGGGGTTCAAGAAAAGTCAGAAGAATGAATCGAGATGGGGCAGATCCAGAGAGATTGACCTGCCAGGGGATAGATCGCGGCGTTATTTGCCGATGCAAAAGCTGGAGAAAATTCGTCCCAACAAGTCGTCCGAGCTGAATGCGCCGGTAATTTCGCCCAAGGACTGCTGGGCTTGGCGCAAGTCTTCTGCAAGCAGCTCGCCGGCGCCGGCTAAGGTCAGCTGCGAGCGTCCATGCTCCAGAGAAGCGCTTGCCTTGTGCAACGCCTCAAGATGGCGCCGGCGTGCACTGAAGCTTCCTTCAGCTGTTTGCTGATACCCCATGCACGCCTTGAGATGTTCGCGCAAAAGCTCCACGCCCTCACCACCGGCCTTGGCGCTGAGGTTGATGGTGACGTGGCCATCGACGCTGGTCACCAGTTCCACCGGTTCATCACTCAGGTCCACCTTGTTACGAATCAGGGTGACATGGGCCGGGTCAGGTTTTTGATCAAGGAACTCAGGCCACAATGCAAAGGGATCGCCGGCCTCGGGCGCTGTTGCATCCACTACCAGCAAAATGCGGTCTGCCTGGCCTATCGCCTGGAGCGCTCGTTGAACGCCTATTTTTTCCACCTGATCGTCGGTATCGCGCAGACCTGCGGTGTCCACCACGTGAAGCGGCATGCCATCAATGTGGATATGTTCGCGCAGGACATCCCGGGTTGTGCCGGCAATCTCAGTCACGATCGCCGCTTCTTTGCCCGCGAGTGCATTCAGCAGGCTGGATTTCCCGGCATTTGGCCTGCCTGCAATAACCACATTCATGCCATCTCTGAGCAACGCGCCCTGATTGGCTTCGTGTAGCACTGTGGATAACTGGATACGTACGTTATCCAACATGCTCAGCACATGGCCATCCGCGAGAAAGTCGATTTCCTCCTCCGGAAAGTCGATGGCCGCTTCAACGTAAATGCGCAGGCTGATCAGTTTCTCCGTGAGCTCATGCACTCTTTGGGAAAATGCACCCTGTAGCGACCTCAAGGCGTTGCGCGCGGCCTGAGCAGAACTCGCTTCAATCAGGTCAGCGATCGCCTCGGCTTGGGCAAGGTCAAGCTTGTCATTGAGAAACGCGCGTTCGCTGAATTCACCCGGCCGCGCCAGGCGGCACCCCAGCTGCACACAACGTTGCAGCAACATGTCCAGCACAACAGGCCCGCCATGCCCTTGAAGCTCCAGCACATCTTCCCCGGTGAACGAGTGAGGGCCTGAAAAATAGAGACCAATGCCCTCGTCGATTACAGCGTCGTCTTCTCCCTTGAAAGCGCCGTAGTGCGCATAACGAGGTTGTGGCAGTTTGCCGAGAATCGCCTCGGCACATTTGCCGGCCTGGGGGCCGGAAATACGGACGATACCGACGCCTCCACGTCCGGGAGCCGTGGCAATGGCCGCAATGGTTTCAAAAAGAACATTCATGGGCCGACTCCTGGGCAACCGACGGATAGCAAAACGCCCCACGAGGGGGCGTTTTGAGTGACTTGTTAACAGGGTAGATCAGGCTTCAGCTTTCTTGGCTTTCGCTTCGATGCTGCGGGTGATGTACCACTGTTGAGTGATGGACAAGGTGTTGTTCACAACCCAGTACAGCACCAGACCAGCCGGGAACCACAAGAAGAAGAACGTGAAGATGATTGGCATCAGCTTCATGACCTTGGCCTGCATCGGATCCGGAGGTGTCGGGTTCAAGCGCTGCTGGATAAACATGGTAGCGCCCATGATGATCGGCAGAATAAAGAACGGATCTTTGATCGACAGGTCAGTTATCCACAGCAGCCACGGTGCCTGGCGCATTTCGACGCTTTCAAGCAGTACCCAGTACAGCGACAGGAACACCGGCATCTGGACCAGAATCGGCAAGCATCCACCCAACGGGTTTATCTTCTCTTTCTTGTACAGTTCCATCATCGACTGAGACAGCTTCTGACGATCGTCGCCATGCTGTTCTTTCAGCGCGGCAAGGCGCGGCGCGACTGCGCGCATGCGTGCCATGGATTTGTAACTGGCAGCCGACAGAGGGAAGAAAAGCCCTTTGATCAGCATGGTCAGGAAAATAATCGACCAGCCCCAGTTGCCGACGATGCTGTGGATATGTTGCAGCAGCCAGAAAATAGGCTGGGCAATGAACCACAGAATCCCGTAATCCACTGTCAGTTCCAGACCTGGGGACAACTCCTTCAGGACTGCCTGACTCTTGGGACCGGCGTAAAGCGTTGCAGTTGTCTCGGCTTTCGCGCCAGGTGCGACCGTCAATGCCGGGCCAGTGAAACCGATGATGTAATTGCCGGCACTGTCCTTACGGGTGGTGACGGTGTTGCTGTCAGTCTTGTTCGGAATCCAGGCGGTCACGAAGTAATGCTGCAACCAGGCGACCCAACCACCCTGAACAGTATCCTTCACTGATCCTTTATCGATGTCCTTCATGGAAACCTTTTTGTAGGGTTCCGAAGGTGTCCACATGGCAGCACCGAGATAGGTGGCGGTGCCCGTAGCGGTAGTCGAGGATGGATCAGCGCTCGCATCACGTTTCAGCTGTGCGAACAGGTTGCCGTTCCACGCCTGCGGGCTTTGGTTGTCGATCACGTAGGAAACGGTCAGGTCATACAGCCCGCGTTTGAACGTGAAGCGCTTGATGTAGTTGACGCCGCCATCGCTGAATTTCAGATCGACGACCAGATCGTTCTGGCCATCAGCCAGCTGGTAACTCTTTTGCGTAGCCGAGTAGACCGGACGACCAGTGGCTCTGGCATCAGGACCGTTCGCGCCAGTCAGACCGCTCTGAGCAAGGAAAATCCTCTCGCCACCGTTATCGAACAGTTGGAAAGGAATCTCCGGGTGATCCTGACGGCGTGGATAAAGTGGCAAACGAAGCTGCACCACGTCGCCGCCCACTGGATCAATCTCCAGGTTGAGGACGTCTGTCTTCACCTGAATCAGATCTTTGCTGGTGGCCACCGGCATTTCCGCCGGCGCAGCCACTTCGCCCGTGGCGCTAGGGACGTCTGCATTGGCAGTCGCCGAGCCTTGCGGAGCATCAGGAATAGCGGATGTATTGGTGTTGGCAGCAACATTCTGAGTCGGCAAGGCAGCCTGACCATAGTCCTGGTTCCATTTCAGGACACCGACATAGGTCACGATTGCCAGGGCGACGATCAGGATCGTGCGTTTAATATCCATGATTACTCGGCCATCGAAGAGGAACGGGAGGTGGGAGCAGGTGGAACCGGGTCATAACCACCGGGATTCCAGGGATGACACCGACCTAAGCGACGTAAGGTCAGCCAGCCACCGCGTACCAGACCATAATTTTCAATGGCCTCGTACGCGTAGCAGGAGCAACTGGGGTAGAAACGACAGTGACTGGCCATCAGAGGACTGATGGCATAGCGGTAAAACTGGATCGGAACGAGCGCCAGTTTACGCATCAGGACTGTCTACCCCCGCAGTTTCGGTTTTAAGTTCGGGATCGGGCCGGCTGCGCGCCAGACGTTTCCAGAGCTTGCCGAAATGCTGAATCAATTCGGGGTTTTCAATGTCACCCAAGCCTTTGCGTGCGACGACGACGATATCCCATCCGACCAGGTTGTCCTGGTGAAGGCGAAACGACTCACGCATCAGGCGTTTCAAACGGTTGCGCTCGACGGAGAGCTTTACGCTCTTCTTCCCGATTACCAGCCCGAGACGGGGATGATCAAGGTCGTTGTTGCGCACAAGGAGCAGGAGGTTTTTCCCCGGAACCTTGCCGGTGGGGGAGTCAAAGACTGCCTTGAAATGCCGGGGTGTCAGCAAACGCTTTTCCCGACTGAAGTCCTGACTCACCACCTGTGCCGATTAATCAAACTGCCAGACGCTTACGGCCTTTTGCGCGACGACGCGACAGGACTGCGCGACCGTTTTTGGTGGCCATACGAGCACGGAAACCGTGGGTGCGAGCGCGCTTGATAGTGCTGGGTTGGAAAGTACGTTTCATGGCGTGTTACCTGGTTCGTCCACAACGGGCCGGAATGGCCCCCGTTTTAAGAGACCGGGGATTCTAGAGAAAGCGGGCTCGCAGGTCAATTTCCAACCAACGTTTCTTGCATTTAGTTCCTGAGTGCAATTCATCGACAGCGATCAATCAGCCGGTGCATTCTTGGAGCGTAGATATAGAAATAAAGAAGGAAGGTATTTAAAGCTTCTTTGTAAAGCTTATAAAAGCTTAAGGGAAGGATTTCTGTGGATAAAGCTCTGCGGGCCACGTATTGCTTGATGTACAGAGGACTGAAAGTCTGTCCACAAGCAGTGCCCGGGCTGTGCGGCAGCTGATTACAAGCTGTGCACAGAACGTATAGTTATCCACAGTGGCTTTATCCACAGCTTTTAGCCCAGGGTTATGCAAGGAGCTGAAGCGTGGTTATCCACAGACCTTAACTATCCACCGGTTGTCGTCTTTTTATGCGCTTTCCCATGGATATCGTGCGTCAGCACCCCACCTTCGTGTGGATAAGTCAGTTAGGGGTGGTTACAATGGCCGCTTGTTTTTGCCGCGCCGGCTTCAGAATCTAGGGGATATTTGTGTCAGTGGAACTTTGGCAGCAATGCGTTGAGCTTTTGCGCGATGAGCTGCCTGCCCAGCAATTCAACACCTGGATCCGTCCGTTACAGGTTGAAGCCGAAGGCGACGAATTGCGCGTGTATGCGCCCAACCGATTTGTGCTGGACTGGGTCAATGAAAAGTACCTGGGTCGATTGCTCGAGTTGCTGGGCGAGCACGGTCAGGGTATTGCCCCGGCGCTTTCCTTATTAATAGGCAGCAAGCGTAGCTCGGCCCCACGTGCAGCCCCGAATGCACCGCTTGCTGCGGCGGCAGCCGCATCTCAGGCCGCCGAGATGGCAGCTACTAGCGAAGCGCCGGTTACAGCACGAGCACCGCAGTCCGTCGCAACGCCTGCTCCAATGATTCAGACCTCTTTGAATGTCGAGGATGAGCCTTCCCGAGCTAGCTTTGATCCAATGGCGGGCGCCAGTTCCCAGCAAGCTCCTGCGCGGGCCGAGCAGCGTAATGTTCAGGTTGAGGGCGCTCTGAAGCACACCAGCTATCTGAACAGGACCTTCACATTCGAAAACTTTGTCGAAGGTAAATCCAACCAACTGGCGCGTGCGGCCGCCTGGCAGGTAGCGGACAACCCCAAGCATGGCTATAACCCGCTCTTCCTTTATGGCGGTGTAGGTCTGGGTAAAACTCACTTGATGCATGCTGTGGGTAACCACCTGCTCAAGAAAAACCCGAATGCCAAGGTCGTGTATCTGCACTCCGAGCGATTTGTGGCGGATATGGTCAAGGCGCTACAGCTCAATGCTATCAATGAGTTCAAGCGCTTCTATCGCTCCGTCGACGCACTGCTAATTGATGACATTCAATTTTTTGCGCGCAAGGAACGTTCCCAGGAAGAGTTTTTCCACACCTTCAACGCCCTTCTCGAAGGTGGTCAGCAGGTTATTCTCACGAGTGACCGCTACCCTAAAGAAATCGAAGGCCTTGAAGAGCGCCTCAAGTCGCGTTTCGGTTGGGGCCTGACGGTCGCCGTCGAGCCCCCGGAGCTGGAAACACGGGTGGCGATTTTGATGAAGAAAGCGGATCAGGCGAAAGTCGATCTCCCTCACGACGCTGCGTTTTTTATCGCACAGCGTATCCGTTCCAATGTGCGAGAGCTTGAGGGTGCGCTGAAGCGCGTCATCGCTCACTCACACTTCATGGGCCGTGACATCACGATCGAGTTGATCCGCGAGTCGTTGAAGGACCTGCTAGCGTTGCAGGACAAGCTCGTGAGTGTGGATAACATCCAGCGGACTGTCGCTGAATACTACAAGATAAAGATCTCTGACCTGCTTTCCAAGCGCCGTTCCAGGTCCGTCGCGAGACCGCGGCAAGTGGCGATGGCATTGTCCAAGGAACTGACCAATCACAGCCTTCCCGAAATCGGTGATGTGTTTGGCGGCCGCGATCACACAACCGTGTTGCACGCGTGCCGGAAGATCAATGAATTGAAAGAATCCGATGCGGACATCCGCGAGGACTACAAGAACCTGCTGCGGACTTTGACAACGTGATGCCGACGCAGCTTATCAAGGCAAGGGACTAGACCATGCATTTCACCATTCAACGCGAAGCCCTGTTGAAACCCCTGCAACTGGTCGCGGGCGTTGTTGAACGCCGTCAGACCTTGCCGGTTCTGTCGAACGTGCTTCTGGTCGTTCAGGGCCAGCAGCTGTCTTTGACCGGTACTGACCTGGAAGTCGAGCTGGTCGGCCGTGTGCAGCTGGAGGAGCCTGCCGAGCCGGGCGAAATCACGGTGCCTGCGCGCAAGCTGATGGACATCTGCAAAAGCATTCCCAATGACGCGCTCATCGATATCAAGCTCGACGAGCAAAAGCTGATCGTCAAAGCCGGCCGTAGCCGCTTCACCCTGTCTACCCTGCCCGCCAACGACTTCCCAACCGTCGAAGAAGGCCCGGGGTCTCTCACATTCAGTCTCGTTCAGAGCAAGCTGCGCCGTTTGATCGAGCGCACCAGCTTTGCCATGGCCCAGCAAGACGTTCGCTACTACCTCAATGGCATGTTGCTTGAGGTTCAGTCAGGCATTCTGCGCGCGGTTGCAACTGATGGGCATCGTCTTGCGATGTGCTCCATGGCGGCTGAGATCGAGCAAGCTGACCGTCACCAAGTGATCGTGCCGCGTAAGGGGATACTTGAACTGGCGCGGCTACTGACCGAGCAAGATGGACTGGTCAGCATTGTGCTCGGTCAGCATCATATTCGTGCGACCACGGGTGAGTTCACGTTCACATCCAAACTGGTAGACGGCAAATTTCCTGACTATGAGCGAGTGCTGCCCAAGGGCGGCGACAAGCTGGTAGTGGGTGATCGTCAGGCACTGCGGGAAGCGTTCAGCCGCACGGCGATTCTTTCCAACGAGAAGTATCGAGGTATTCGCCTTCAGTTGGCTAACGGCCAGTTGAAGATTCAAGCGAATAACCCGGAGCAAGAGGAAGCCGAAGAGGAAATCAGTGTCGAATACAACGGCAGCTCGCTCGAGATCGGATTTAACGTGAGCTATCTGCTCGACGTACTGGGTGTCATGACTACGGAGCAAGTCCGTCTGATCCTCTCGGATTCCAACAGCAGTGCGTTGGTGCAGGAATCCGGCAATGACGACTCGGCCTATGTCGTTATGCCGATGCGCCTGTAACAGCAGTTGATCAATGTCTCTTAGCCGCGTCTCGGTCACCGGGGTGCGCAATCTGCAACCGGTGACCTTCTCTCCTTCTCCCCGCATCAACATCCTGTACGGCGCCAACGGTAGTGGGAAAACCAGTGTTCTTGAAGCCATCTATCTCCTCGGTTTAGCGCGCTCTTTCCGCAGCGTTCGACTGCAGCCGGTCATTCAATACGAGCAACCTGCGTGTACGGTCTTTGGCCAAGTTGAACTCGCCGAAGGTGGCCACAGCAGCCTTGGTGTTTCCCGAGAGCGTCAGGGTGATTTCCAGATTCGTATCGATGGGCAGAACGCCAAGAGTGCCGCCCAACTTGCCGAGGCGTTGCCGCTGCAGCTGATCAATCCTGACAGCTTCCGACTCCTTGAAGGTGCACCCAAGATCCGGCGTCAGTTTCTGGATTGGGGAGTGTTCCACGTGGAACCTCGTTTTATGTCGACCTGGCAGCGGCTTCAGAAGGCCCTCAGGCAGCGAAACTCGTGGCTTCGCCATGGTACACTTGACGCCGCTTCGCAGGCCGCATGGGACCGTGAACTGTGTCTGGCGAGCGATGAAATTGACGAGTTTCGGCGCGCTTACATCAAAGCGTTGAAACCAGTGTTCGAGCAAACCTTGAGTGAGCTTGTTCAGATCGATGGGCTGACGCTTAGTTACTATCGAGGATGGGACAAGGAAAAGAACCTGAGTGACGTGCTGGCATCTTCGCTCTACCGTGATCAACAGATGGGTCATACGCAAGCAGGGCCGCAACGTGCAGATCTACGTCTGCGACTTGGCGGACACAATGCAGCGGATATTCTTTCCCGCGGGCAGCAGAAACTCGTGGTCTGCGCCCTGCGTATCGCTCAGGGACACTTAGTCAGCACGGCCCGTCGTGGCCAATGTATTTACCTCGTCGACGATCTGCCATCGGAGCTCGATGAGAATCACCGCGGTGCGCTATGTCGCCTGCTGGAAGAATTACGCTGCCAGGTATTTATCACCTGCGTAGATCATGAATTGTTGAGGGAAGGCTGGCAGACGGAAACGCCAGTTGCTTTGTTCCACGTGGAACACGGCAATATCACCCAGACCCACGACCACCGGGAGTGAAGGCATGAGCGAAAACCAAACGTACGACTCGACCAGCATCAAAGTGCTGAAAGGGCTCGATGCCGTACGCAAACGTCCTGGTATGTATATCGGCGACACAGACGATGGCAGCGGCCTCCACCATATGGTGTTTGAGGTTGTGGACAACTCGATCGACGAGGCATTGGCCGGTCACTGTGACGACATCAGCATCATCATTCACCCGGATGAATCGATCACTGTTCGCGATAACGGTCGCGGCATTCCGGTTGATGTGCATAAAGAAGAAGGCGTGTCTGCTGCCGAAGTCATCATGACTGTGTTGCACGCCGGCGGTAAGTTTGACGATAACTCCTACAAGGTATCCGGCGGTCTGCACGGTGTGGGCGTCTCGGTCGTTAATGCGTTGTCCGAGGTTTTAAACCTCACTGTGCGCCGCAGCGGAAAAGTCTGGGAGCAGACGTACGTCCACGGTGTTCCACAAGAGCCAATGCAGATTGTTGGTGAAAGTGACTCCACGGGTACCGAGATTCACTTCAAACCTTCCGCTGAAACCTTCAAGAACATTCACTTCAGCTGGGACATCCTGGCAAAGCGAATTCGTGAGCTGTCCTTCCTCAACTCCGGTGTGGGTATCGTTCTTAAGGACGAACGCAGCGGCAAGGAAGAGCTGTTCAAGTATGAAGGCGGTCTGCGCGCATTCGTTGAATACCTGAACACCAACAAAACGCCTGTGAATCAGGTCTTCCACTTCAACATCCAGCGTGAGGATGGCATTGGCGTTGAAATTGCCTTGCAGTGGAATGACAGCTTCAACGAGAACCTGTTGTGCTTCACCAACAACATTCCGCAGCGCGACGGTGGTACCCACCTCGTCGGCTTCCGTTCTGCCCTGACACGTAACCTGAACAACTACATTGAGCAGGAAGGTCTGGCGAAGAAGCACAAGGTTGCCACCACCGGCGACGATGCGCGTGAAGGCCTTACAGCAATCATCTCCGTCAAAGTCCCTGATCCGAAGTTCAGCTCGCAGACGAAAGACAAGCTGGTGTCCTCAGAAGTGAAGACTGCGGTTGAGCAGGAGATGGGCAAACACTTCTCTGACTTCCTGCTAGAGAACCCGAACGAAGCGAAAGCCGTTGTCGGCAAGATGATCGATGCAGCACGTGCTCGTGAAGCTGCGCGCAAAGCACGTGAGATGACTCGCCGCAAAGGTGCGCTGGATATCGCAGGCCTGCCCGGCAAACTGGCTGACTGCCAGGAAAAGGACCCTGCTCTTTCCGAACTGTATCTCGTGGAAGGTGACTCTGCTGGCGGTTCCGCCAAGCAGGGACGCAACCGTAAGACTCAGGCCATCTTGCCACTCAAGGGCAAGATCCTGAACGTGGAGAAGGCGCGCTTCGACAAGATGATCTCGTCCCAGGAAGTGGGCACGTTGATCACTGCACTGGGTTGCGGTATTGGTCGTGACGAGTACAACATCGAAAAGCTGCGGTACCACAACATCATCATCATGACCGATGCTGACGTCGACGGTTCGCACATCCGTACCTTGTTGCTGACCTTCTTCTTCCGTCAGTTGCCGGAGCTGGTTGAGCGTGGCTACATCTATATTGCTCAACCGCCGTTGTACAAGGTGAAGAAAGGCAAGCAAGAGCAGTACATCAAAGACGACGAGGCCATGGAAGAGTACATGACCCAGTCGGCCCTTGAAGATGCGAGCCTGCACCTGAACGAATCGGCGCCTGGTATTTCCGGTGCAGCGCTGGAGAAACTGGTACACGACTTCCGCATGGTCATGAAGACCCTGAAACGTCTGTCCCGTCTGTACCCGCAAGAGCTGACTGAGCACTTCGTCTACCTGCCGGCTGTGCCAATGGAGCAGTTGTCGGATCATGCGGCCATGCAAGAGTGGCTGGCGAAGTTCGATGAACGCCTGCGTGTGGGAGAGAAATCCGGGTTGGTCTACAAAGCCAGCTTGCGTGAAGACCGCGAGCGTAACGTGTGGCTGCCAGAGGTCGAGCTGATCTCCCATGGTCTGTCCAACTACGTAACGTTCAACCGCGATTTCTTTGGCAGCAACGACTACAAGACAGTCACCGCGCTGGGTGCTCAGATCAGCACGCTGCTTGAAGAAGGCGCTTACGTTCAACGTGGCGAACGCAAGAAAGCGGTCACCGAGTTCAAGGAAGCACTGGCCTGGTTGATGGCAGAGAGCACCAAGCGTCATACGATTCAGCGCTACAAAGGTCTCGGTGAGATGAACCCTGATCAGCTGTGGGAAACCACGATGGACCCGAGCGTGCGACGCATGCTCAAGGTGACGATCGAAGACGCCATCGGCGCTGATCAGATCTTCAACACCCTGATGGGTGACGCAGTAGAACCTCGCCGCGACTTCATTGAAGCCAACGCACTGGCGGTGTCGAACCTGGACTTCTAAGGTTCACCTGCTAACCAAACAGCCCCAACGATGCGAATCGATTGGGGCTGTTTCGTTTAGGGATTCAGCTCAAGGTTTTCATGGGATTGATCGCCAACGTGGTCCGCCCTCCGCTTCTCAACCGTTTGCCCCATTCGATACTGCGCAGTTCAATGAGTCGGTGGCTGACCGCAGATATACCCACAATCAAGATCAACAGACCGATGAGCAGGAAGTTATCAGCCACTTCGTCGTGGAAGGAAAGCATCGGGCCTGGCGCCGCGGCAGCGTATGTGACGATGGTGTTGCCGGCGACTTTCCCTACAAGAAGCATGGCGAGGGTGAAGGCGAATAGGACCATCGCATGGGTCATGTAGATCGAGTAGGACAGCGCGCCCAGCTTCTCGAACGGGCGAGCCTTCAGCAAGGTCGAGATCACTCCTCCCTCAAAGGAGAAAATCAACATGAGCGCGCAGAAGCCCAACGTCAGAATGATCTGCTTGTGATCGATGTTACTCACCAGCAAGCTCACTGTCAGGCAGACCCCGACGACTTCCAAAGCTGTGTGCAGCCAGCGCGGAATGGTCTTGTTGTGGATAACCCGATAGAGGTGATAGGTCATCACGCCTGCAAAGAAACAGGATAGACCCTGCAATGCAGGCTCCATCAGATAGGCAAGTCCCAAGGACAAGCACACCGTAGCCATCAACGAAATCATCAGAAATATCAGCGTGGCGAAGCGTGGGGTACACAAGAGTATCCCCGCGAAGATCATGTAAATGTAGTACTCGACACTGATGCTCCACGCCGGAAAGTTGAACGACTGGGGATTGAATCCCGGCCACCAGGACTGCAACAGCAGCAGGTTGGGGATGATTTCCTGGGGCGCGCGCTGCCCGGTGAAGCTGGGCTGATTGAACGCTATGCCGGCATTCTCCGCACCCAGCTTCATAACCTCCAATGCGATAGCGAGCAGGAGCACAAAGACGTGCAAGGGGTAAAGTCGGAAGGTGCGAGTGATGAAGAACTGCTTGAACTGGTCCGTCGTTGCCAGCCGCTGTCCGTAGGTGTGGACCATGACAAACCCGCTCAGGACGAAGAAAAAGCTCACCAGGTAATGAGCATTTCGGAAGAACGCCCATTCGCCGAAGCTCTGTGGAATGTGGATGTGATAGACCGCAACGCTCAGTGCGCAGATGCCCCTAAAGCCGTCCAGCACTTGAAATCTCTTCATCGCAAACTCCCTGTTGAATCCATGCCGGATGCGTTTAGATTCTCCCTCGGTGCGCAGGTCATCTCATGCGGTACCTTTCCCGGTTCCGGTCCAGCGGGTTTTCAAGTTGTCCAGGCGAATGCTTAAAGACCCGGCAAGCCCACGGCGCCAGGCCATAGCGAGCTTCTCGATAACATGCCAAGAGAACATGGCTGCCAGTAACACAAGCGGGAACGCGAGCAGCATCATGCTGACAGGCCCGATGCCTTTGAACAGATGGGCGAGGATTTCCTGAATCGGGAAGGCATAGATATAAACGCCGTACGAGTAATCACCCAGCTGGTTGTAGCGGTCGACCAGGGGGTGAGTGGCGAACCCGAGGTAGAAAATCAGATACGTCCAGGCCAGCACAAAGCACTCGAAGAAATAGGTCGTGCGCCATGTGACGGCGGCTAACGCGGCGAAAGGCAGGAAGCCGATGCATCGATGCTGAATGTGATGACGATATCGGTAGAAGGACATGCCCAGCACAAACGGCAAACTCCACGTGAAGAAAAACTCGGCGCGGTGGACGTCATTGAGCAAAGCGCTGTTCAACATCAAGGCTTTGAAGGCGACGTACAGCGCGGCGTAAGACAGTAGAAAGCCGGCGAATTTACGTCCTTCACTGTAAAAGGCAAATTTGCCAAGCCCGCCGACCAGGATGTAGAGAGCGACTTCATAAAAGAGCGTCCACAGCGACCCATTGATTCCGGGCCAAGGGTTGTTCTCGAACACGCCAGGCAGCTGGAACTTCATGCTGAACAGCGTCAGGTTATGGGTGAGATAACCGTATGTTTCACCTGAGCTGAAATATTCCCACGCACTCAGTGTCGTAAATAAAGGCCCGATCAGAAACACGCTGAGCAGCAGCACGAGTGTCAGCCCTGGGTAGATCCGCAGAAACCGGGCGGTGAAAAAATCCAGCGTGCTGCCTGCGCGATCACGGCTAAGGGAGATAAAAAAGCCGGAGACGCAGAAAAAGGTGATTACCGCCAGTTCACCGAGTGACAGGCCAATCCAGTTCGAGAGCGGCTCGACCGCATCATGGCCGAGTGCAAGAGGGTAACTGTGGGAAATCAGTACCGCCGTGGCGGCAAGCATTCTGATCAAGTTGAAGTTGTTGTTTCGTCTGGACGCCAAGTCACCCAACGTATTCATACTGCCTCCGCGCGCGATCAGGGTCATATCGGTTCGATCCATTCACCGCTGTGACGCTCACGCCGTCGGGGACACGCGATATTGAGAGGGTTGGAAATGGTTTTTGAGCTTGAACGATACACTGGGGGTGCTGCGCGTCTAATTGGCATCTCTAATCGGGATGCGGATTATCTGCATGCCCTGTCAGCCAATAATTTGGCCCTGAAACTCGAACGATAGTTTTTGTTAGGCGGGAGTGTGCCGTTGCGCCTGGATTGGCCAATGACAGCGGCAAAAACTTAGATATCCGCCGATTGAACCGTTGCATCAGGACAGATGTAAGACCAAGGAGCCGCAGTCATATGTCGATTCGCAAATACCAGAGAGTGCTGGCCATTCCTCGAGTGCTGCCTGCCACGTTGTTCATGTTTGTTGCGGGTTTGCCCCTGACCATTATGGGGCTCACGCTGAGCCTGCATGTACTCAACGAAATGGGCGGCAGCTATTTTGATGCAGGCGTGGTGGGAACAGCGACCGCCCTTGGGTTCGCGGTGGGCTCTCCCCTCCTCGGCCGGATGATTGACCGTCACGGGCTGCGCCTGGTAGTGGCCGTCTGCGGGACGCTGTCAACTATCGCCTGGATACTGCTGCCGATGGTGAGCTACTGGCTCTACGTCCTTCTGGCTTTTGTGGCGGGCCTGTTTACGGTGCCGACGGGTTCACTCGCCAGGCAGTTCGTCGCCAGCCTGGTGCCGGAAGATCAGCGCCGGCCTGCATACTCGCTCAACATGATGCTCATGGAGCTCTCATTCGTGATCGGGCCTGCCAGCGGCATCCTGTTGATCACTACCTATTCGGCGACTGCCACTCTGGCGGGTATCGGCCTCTGGCGTGCGTTCTCTTATGTTGTGCTTTACGTGTTGAACTGGCCTACGCGCAATGTGGACGAAGTCGCAGCAAATCCTGATCGCGTGCGACCCAAACTCCGCACATGGATGAGCGGCCGTTTGCTGGCCGTCATGTTCGTCAGTGCGGGTGCTTTGTTCGTGCTGTACGGCACCGAGTTGGCACTGATCGCCGTGCTGCGCGCCAGCGATCAGCTTGCCTTTACCGGGTATGTCATCGCCGCCATGTCCATTGCATCCATTGTGGGCGGATATGTCCACGGGATTGTCCACAGGTCGTGGTCGCAGATGAGACTCGCTTTGGCAATGAGCCTGCTGCTGCTGCCCGTAGTGTTCTTTGATGACGTCTGGTGGTGGCTGATGCTCGCGCTGTTGCCCACCAATCTGCTGTGCACGCCTACGCTGGCTGCAGGTTCGGAAGCGGTTGCCAAGCTGGCGCCTTCCAGCGTGCGAGGTGAAGTGATGGGGCTGCACGATTCGGCTTACCGAATAGGCCAGACGCTGTCCGCGCCGATTGTGGGATTCGCGATCGACAGCGTTTCCCCCGCCATGGGATTTGTCGCAGCGGCGTGTGGAGGGATTGCATTGGTTGGTATGGGGGCGCTATGCAATCTGTGGATATCAGCGCCGGCCAGAGCGGCTTGATCCACACGTCGGTCTTGGGCTGCACAGGCTCAAGACCGGTCTTTTCAGGTCAGCGGCAGACAAGAAGAATAAACTTATGCACGTTTTGGACGCTGTAAGCGTCGGAAGAAATAAGTATTTAAATTAACAAGTTAGACGCTAATTTTTCGAATTTCGATTTATTCGTGCACAGGTTATCCACAATTCACGCCGGTGATTTCTCGGGTGCAGGCGCAGGCATTGCGGGCGATCCCAAATCACGCTGGGTTTGCTCGTTCCATGCCGAGACGCGATCGTTCAGCGCAGCGATTGCGCGAGGGCCAGTGCCCTCTGCGTACATCGGTTTGCCAATCACGACTTCGATGGTGCCCGGCTTTTTACCCCATCCCTCTTTAGGCCAATACCGGCCGGCATTGTGGGAAATGGGCAGGACGGGCAAGTCCGCGTTAACTGCCAGTGCCGAACCGCTGCGCGAGAACTTTCCGATCTGGCCGTACGGCACGCGTGTGCCTTCAGGAAAGATCAACACCCAGACGCGATCCTTGAGCAACTCATCGCCCTTCTTCGCCACAACCTTCAGCGCCGCTTTGGGATTGTTGCGATCAATGGCGATGGGACGCAGCATCGCCATTGCCCAGCCGAAGAACGGCACGTACAGCAACTCCCGCTTGAGCACTTGGCTTAAAGGCTGAAAGTGGGCCGAGAGAAAGAACGTTTCCCAAGTACTCTGGTGATTGGAGACGATCACGCACGGGGTCTCGGGGATGTTTTCCTGGCCGGTGATGTTGACCTTGATGTTGAGGAACACTCGGGTCAGCCATAAGGCGCAGCGGCACCAGTAAACATTGATGAAGCGATAACGAACACGGAACGGCAGGAAAGGTGCAATAAAGAAACTCAGCGAACACCACAGCAGGGCGGTAGTGCCCAGCAGCAGGTAAAAGAAGAAAATCCTGATGGCCTGCACAATCGACATAGCTGCTTTTACCGTTACGGGGCAATTGCCCGAATTGAGCGAGCCATTGAATAGCCGTTAGCTGTTCAACAGGGCGCTGTTGTGAATAAGTTCTGCGGCAACCGCCGCCAGATCGTCAAAAACCAACGTACCTTCGGGTAATGCACCGCTTCGCGTCTTCTGACCTTTGCCAGTCATGACCAGAACAGGTTGTGAATCGACGGCCACCGCCGCCTCCAGGTCACCCTTGCTGTCGCCCACAAACCACACACCGCGCAGATCGGCGGCGTAATGGCGGGCAATTGTCTTCAGCATGCCCGGTTTTGGCTTGCGGCAATCACAGCCGGCGTCCGGGCCATGAGGGCAATAAACGACCAGTCCGACCTCACCACCCTGCTCCGCCACGAGTTCCCGCAAGCGTGCGTGCATGGCATCGAGGGTGGCGAGATCGTAGTAACCGCGAGCGATGCCGGACTGGTTGGTGGCCACTGCCACCGTCCAGCCCGCCTTACTTAGTTGCGCAATGGCCTCGATGGAGCCGGGAATCGGAACCCACTCGTCCACCGACTTGATGTAGGCGTCGGAGTCCTGGTTGATCACCCCGTCCCGATCGAGAATCAGCAACTTCACTGGCATGCGCTCCGCTGTCAGCCCAACAAGGAGATGTCGGCAACGCCGAGGAATAGATTGCGCAGACGGGCGAGCAAGGCGTAACGGTTAGCCCGCACGCTGGCGTCTTCCGCGTTGACCATCACTGCCTCGAAAAACGCATCCACAGGCTCGCGAAGTGCCGCAAGACGCGTCAGCGCTTCGTTGTACTGACGGCTGGCGGACATCGGCGCTACGGCCTGATCTGCCTGCTGAATCGCCGAGTACAGCGAGAACTCGTTGGCGTTATCGAAGTACTTTGGCTCGACGGTCTGGGCGATGTTGCCATCCGCCTTGCTCAGCAGATTGGAAACGCGCTTGTTCACGGCGGCCAGTGCTGCAGCCTCAGGCAATTTGCGGAAGGCCTGGACAGCCTGAACACGTTGATCGAAGTCCAGTGCCGAAGCGGGCTGCAAGGCGCGCACCGACAGGTAGACAGAAACGTCGACGCCTTCGTCTTCATAGCGCGCGCGCAGACGATCGAAGATGAATTCGAGCACTTGCTCCGGCAGACCGGCCGGTTTGATCTTCACACCGAACTGAGCGACGGCGAACTGCACGGTTTTGACCAGGTCCAGATCCAGCTTTTTCTCGATCAGGATGCGCAAAATGCCGAGCGCGGCGCGGCGCAAGGCGTACGGGTCTTTGCTACCGGTCGGCAGCATGCCGATGCCGAAGATGCCCACGAGTGTGTCGAGCTTGTCGGCGATGGCAACTGCGGCGCCGGTCAACGTGCCTGGCAATTCAGCACCAGCGCCGCGCGGCATGTACTGTTCGTTCAATGCCAGTGCGACGTCTTCGGGTTCGCCGTCGGCCAAGGCGTAGTAGTAGCCTGCAACGCCCTGCATCTCCGGGAACTCGCCGACCATCTCGGTCGCCAGGTCGCACTTGGACAGCAAGCCTGCACGTGCGGCGCGCTGAGCATCGCCGCCGATGCGTGGCGCGATGAACGCAGCCAGCTTGGAAACCCGTTCGGCCTTGTCGAACACCGTACCCAGTTGAGCCTGGAATACCACGTTCTGCAGGCGCTGGTTGAACGTCTCCAGCTTTTGCTTCTTGTCCTGCTTGAAGAAGAACTCGGCGTCGGTCAGACGCGGGCGAACCACCTTCTCGTTACCGTGGACGATCTGGGAAGGGTCCTTGCTATCGATGTTCGCGACAGTAATGAAGCGCGGCAGCAGCTTGCCTTCGGCATCCAGGAGGCAGAAGTACTTCTGGTTGTCCTGCATCGTGGTGATGAGGGCTTCCTGCGGTACTTCAAGGAAACGCTCCTCGAACGAGCACACCAGCGGCACTGGCCACTCGACCAGCGCAGTCACTTCATCGAGCAGTGCCGGCGGCACGATGGCGGTGCCTTCGTGTTGCGTGGCGAGCTCTTCAACGCGCTTGCTGATCAACTGACGACGCTCGTTGAAATCCGCAAGCACGTGGGCCGCGCGCAAGTCGCTGGCGTAGTTGGCCGGCGACGAAATGCGCACGCTGTCCGGATGATGGAAGCGATGGCCACGGGATTCGCGGCCGGACGTCTGGGCGAGAATGGTGCAGTCGACGACTTGATCGCCGAACAGCATCACCAGCCACTGGGTCGGACGTACGAACTCTTCCTTGCGCGCGCCCCAGCGCATGCGCTTCGGGATCGGCAGATCGTTGAGCGAATCTTCGACGATGGTCGGCAGCAGACTCAACGTTGGCTTGCCAGGGATACTCTGGCTATAGCGCAGCTTCGGGCCGCTCTGATCGATTTCGCTCAGGTCCACGCCGCACTTTTTGGCGAAGCCCAAGGCGGCCTGGGTCGGATTGCCCGCGGCATCGAACGCCGCCTGGCGTGGCGGGCCATCCAGGTTGACGCTGCGATCCGGCTGCTCGGTGGCGAGCTGAGTAACCAGCACGGCCAAGCGACGTGGGGCTGCATAGACTTGCTTGGCGCTGTAGGTCAGACCGGCAGCTTGCAGGCCTTTTTCGATACCGGCCATAAACGCATCGGCCAGGGTATTCAATGCTTTGGGTGGCAGTTCTTCGGTGCCCAATTCAACCAGAAAATCTTGAGCACTCATTGCGCAGCCTCCAGCTTGGCCAACACTTCATCGCGAATATCGGGCGCGGCCATCGGGAAGCCGAGCTTGGCCCGGGCCATCAGGTACGCCTGGGCCACGGAGCGAGCAAGGGTGCGGACGCGCAGAATGTACTGCTGACGCGCCGTCACGGAAATCGCGCGACGGGCATCCAGCAGGTTAAAGGTGTGAGAGGCCTTGAGGACCATTTCGTAGCTCGGCAATGGCAGCTCGACTTCGATCAGGCGCACGGCTTCGCTTTCATAGAAATCGAACAGCTCGAACAATTTGTCGACGTTGGCGTGCTCGAAGTTGTAGGTCGATTGCTCCACTTCGTTCTGATGGAACACATCGCCGTAGGTGACTTTGCCGAACGGGCCGTCAGTCCAGACCAGGTCGTAGACCGACTCGACGCCTTGCAGGTACATCGCCAGACGCTCGAGGCCGTAGGTGATTTCGCCCGTGACCGGGTAGCACTCGATACCGCCGACTTGTTGGAAATAGGTGAATTGCGACACTTCCATGCCGTTCAGCCAGATCTCCCAACCCAGGCCCCAGGCGCCGAGGGTGGGGGATTCCCAGTTGTCTTCGACAAAGCGGACGTCGTGCACGAGTGGGTCAAGACCCACGTGCTTCAACGAGCCAAGGTACAGCTCCTGGAAATTGTCCGGATTGGGCTTGAGAACGACCTGAAATTGATAGTAGTGCTGCAGGCGATTCGGGTTCTCGCCATAACGGCCATCGGTAGGACGACGGCTCGGTTGTACGTAGGCGGCGTTCCAGGTTTCCGGGCCGATGGCGCGCAGAAACGTAGCGGTGTGGAAAGTGCCGGCGCCCACTTCCATATCGTAGGGCTGAAGTACCACACAACCTTGCTCAGCCCAGTATTGCTGGAGGGCGAGGATCAAGTCTTGGAAGGTACGCACGGCTGGCGTAGGCTGGCTCACGAAATTCACCTGTACTGGGGGGCTGCGATTTAAAGAGCGGGAGTATACCCGATTCGGCCGTGCCTCCACCCTTGGGAGCCCTATGCCACGCTGCTTTTGGTGCAACGAAGATCCGCTTTACATGGACTACCACGATCAAGAGTGGGGTGTGCCGTTGCGCGATGCGCAGATGCTGTTCGAGTTCCTGTTGCTCGAAGGGTTCCAGGCCGGACTGTCGTGGATCACCATCCTGAAAAAGCGTGAGCGCTACCGCGAAGTGATGTTCGGCTTCGACGTCCAGCGCGTCGCCGCGATGACCGATGCTGAAATCGAAGCGCTGATGCTGGAGCCCGGCATTGTGCGCAACCGCCTCAAACTCAATGCCGCACGCAAGAACGCCCTGGCCTGGTTGCAGCTGGAGGATCCGGTTGCGTTTGTCTGGTCCTTCGTCGGCGGCGAGCCGAAGGTCAATCACTTCAAGGGCCGCAGTGAGGTCCCGGCCATTACGCCAGAGGCCGAGGCGATGAGCAAAGCGCTGAAGAAAGCCGGCTTCACCTTCGTCGGCCCGACCATCTGTTACGCGTACATGCAGGCCACCGGAATGGTGATGGACCATACGGTTGACTGCGATCGATACGCCGAGCTGGCGGGTGATGTGGATAATCGGCTCCCATGAATGGTTACAATGGCCGCCTCATGTATTCGGGAGTGATCTGTGGATAAGTTCAAAGGCGCCTTGATGGTTGGGGCATTGCGCCTGTTTGCCCTGTTGCCGTGGCGCGCAGTGCAATGGGTCGGCACCTGCATTGGTTGGCTGATGTGGAAGTTGCCTAACAGGTCCCGCGACGTCGCGCGCATCAACCTGTCCAAGTGCTTCCCCGAACTGAGCCCTGAAGAACTCGAAGCACTGGTCGGCCGCAGCCTGATGGACATCGGCAAGACCCTGACCGAAAGCGCCTGCGCGTGGATCTGGCCGGCGCAGAAGTCGATCAATCTGGTTCGCGAAGTCGAAGGGCTTCAGGTGTTGAAAGACGCCTTGGCGTCGGGCAAGGGCGTCGTCGGGATCACCAGCCATCTGGGCAACTGGGAAGTGCTCAACCACTTCTACTGCAGCCAGTGCAAACCGATCATTTTCTACCGGCCACCCAAGCTCAAGGCCGTGGACGATCTGCTGCGCAAGCAGCGCGTGCAGCTGGGTAACCGCGTGGCCGCGTCCACCAAGGAAGGCATTCTCAGCGTCATCAAGGAAGTGCGCAAAGGTGGCTCGGTCGGCATTCCGGCTGACCCTGAACCCGCTGAGTCGGCAGGGATATTCGTGCCCTTCTGCGGGACGATGGCGCTGACCAGCAAGTTCGTGCCGAACATGCTGGCGGGCGGCAAAGCCGTTGGTGTGTTTCTTCACGCGATGCGTCTGGAGGATGGCTCTGGTTACAAAGTCGTACTCGAAGCCGCGCCGGACGACATGTACAGCACCGACACCGCAACGTCGGCAGCTGCCATGAGCAAGGTGGTTGAAAAGTACGTGCGGGCCTATCCGAGCCAATACATGTGGACCATGAAGCGCTTCAAGAAACGCCCCGAGGGTGAGAAGCGCTGGTATTGAGCTGTCAGAAAAAGCTCAACCCCACTTGAAACAGTCGTTCCACGTCGCGGATGTACTTTTTATCCACAAGGAACATGACCACGTGATCGCCCGATTCGATCACTGTGCTGTCATGGGCGATGATCACCTGGTCGGCGCGGGTGATTGCGCCGATGGTCGTGCCGGGCGGCAAGTTGATGTGCATGATGGCTTTGCCAATCACCTTGCTCGATTTGGCATCGCCATGGGCGACAATCTCGATGGCTTCAGCCGCGCCCCGACGCAATGAATGCACGCTGACGATATCGCCGCGCCGCACGTGCGCCAGCAACGTACCGATGGTGGCGAGCTGAGGGCTGACGGCGACATCAATCTCTCCCCCTTGCACCAGATCGACATACGCCGGGTTGTTGATGATCGTCATCACCTTCTTCGCGCCGAGACGTTTGGCCAGCAACGACGACATGATGTTCGCCTCGTCGTCGTTGGTAAGCGCCAGAAAGAGATCGGCGTTGTCGATGTTCTCTTCCACGAGCAGGTCGCGATCGGAAGAGCTGCCTTGCAGGATCACCGTGTTGTTGAGCGTGTCAGAGAGGTGACGGCATCGGGCGGGGTTCATCTCGATGATCTTGACCTGATACCGGTTCTCGATGGCCTCCGCCAGCCGCTCGCCAATCTGACCGCCGCCAGCAATCACGATGCGCTTGTAGCTCTCATCCAGGCGACGCATCTCGCCCATGACGGCGCGAATGTCCGCCTTGGCAGCGATGAAAAAGACCTCGTCGTCAGCCTCGATAACCGTATCGCCTTGAGGAATGATCGGACGGTCGCGACGGAAAATAGCCGCAACGCGGGTGTCCACATTCGGCATGTGCGTGCGCAGCTGACGCAGTTGCTGCCCCACCAGAGGCCCGCCGTAGTACGCCTTGACCGCCACCATCTGCACCTTGCCGCCGGCGAAGTCGATGACTTGCAGCGCGCTGGGGTATTCGATGAGCCGCTTGATGTAATGGGTGACCACTTGCTCGGGGCTGATCAGCACGTCCACGGGAATGGCGCCGTTGGCGAACAGTCCTGAGCGGGTCAGGTACGCCGACTCGCGAACACGGGCAATCTTGGTGGGGGTCTGGAACAGCGTGTACGCGACCTGGCAGGCGACCATGTTGGTCTCGTCGCTGCTGGTCACGGCCACCAGCATGTCAGCGTCGTCGGCGCCGGCCTGACGCAGCACGGTCGGGAATGAGCCGCGACCATGAACGGTGCGGATATCGAGGCGATCACCCAACGCCCGCAGACGATCCTGATCGGTGTCCACGACGGTGATGTCGTTGGCTTCGCTGGCCAGGTGCTCGGCCAGCGTACCGCCGACCTGCCCTGCGCCGAGAATGATGATCTTCAATCAGTCTCTCCTTGAAATGATGATCGGGTCAGTTGCGTGTGCTGAATACCTGCGGCGTTTTCGGACCGTAGGAGCCACCAAGCCGGCTCCCACAGGAGACAGGCATCAGACCGCCGCAGCAACCTTGATCAGTTTGGCGTAGTAAAACCCGTCATGCCCGCCTTCCTGGGCCAGCAACTGACGGCCGTGGGGCTGTTTCAGACCGGGCGGTGGATTGCCTTGTTGACCGGCAATGTCCAGCTCCCGTGCGCCAGACGTACGCGCCAGGAATGCAGCGATGACTTCGGTGTTTTCAGTCGGCAGCGTCGAGCATGTGGCGTACAGCAAGATGCCGCCGACCTGCAGCGTCGGCCACAGCGCGTCGAGCAATTCGCCTTGCAGCGCGGCGAGGGCGGGAATGTCATCCGCCTGGCGTGTCAGCTTGATGTCGGGGTGGCGGCGAATCACGCCAGTCGCCGAGCAAGGCGCGTCGAGCAGAATGCGCTGGAACGGTTTGCCGTCCCACCATAGATCGGTGGCGCGGGCGTCGGCGGCGATGAGTTCGGCGCTCAGGCCCAGGCGATCCAGGTTCTCTTTGACCCGCACCATGCGCTTGGCTTCCAGGTCCACCGCGACCACGCCTGCCAAATCCGGTTGTACTTCCAGAAGGTGGCAGGTCTTGCCACCTGGCGCACAACAGGCGTCCAGCACACGCTGACCCGGCGCCAAGTCCAGCAAGTTGGCGGCCAGTTGGGCTGCCTCGTCCTGAACGCTGATCCAGCCCTCGGCGAACCCCGGCAGTGAGCGAACATCGCCCGGTTCGGTGAGCACGATACCGTCCTGGCTGAACGTGCTGGGCGTTGCGGCGATGCCTGCGTCCAGCAACAGCTGAAGGTACTGCTCGCGGGTTTTGTGCCGGCGGTTAACCCGCAAAATCATCGGCGGGTGGGCGTTGTTCGCCGCACAAATCGCTTCCCAATGCTCGGGCCACGCGGCTTTCAGCGCTTTTTGCAGCCAGCGTGGATGGGCAGTGCGCACCACCGGATCGTGTTCCAGCTCTGTCAGCAATGCCTCGCCTTCCCGTTGGGCTCGACGCAGCACGGCATTGAGCAACGCTTTTGCCCACGGCTTTTTCAGCTTGTCGGCGCAGCCTACGGTTTCGCCGATAGCAGCATGGGCGGGAATGCGCGAATAGAACAGCTGATACAGACCCACCAGCAATAAAGCCTGCACGTCGTTATCAGCGGTTTTGAAAGGTTTCTGCAGCAGCTTGGCCGCCAGCGCGGAGAGCCTCGGCTCCCAGCGCGCGGTGCCAAATGCCAGGTCCTGAGTCAGGCCGCGGTCGCGGTCTTCAACCTTGTCCAGTTGCGTGGGCAAGGAGCTGTTCAGCGATGCCTTGCCACTCAGTACGGCAGCCAGAGCCTTGGCCGCGGCCAGACGCGGGTTCATCGCGCATCCACCGCTTGGCCGAGGACGGTGCCCACGGCGAATTTCTCGCGGCGGCTGTTGAACAGGTCAGCGAAGCCCAGAGGTTTGCCGCCCGGGAGTTGCAGACGGGTCAGACGCAGTGCGCCAACCCCGCACGCGATCACCAGACCTTCTTTGTTCGCGTCGATGATGCTGCCGGGCGTGCCCTCCCCGTCGGCAACCTGCGCGGCCAACACTTTCAGCGCTTCGCCGTTCAGCGTGCTGTGGCAGATCGGCCATGGGTTGAAGGCGCGTACCAGTCGCTCCAGCTCAACCGCCGGGCGGCTCCAGTCGATGCGCGCTTCATCTTTGTTCAGTTTGTGCGCATAGGTCGCGACGCTGTCGTCCTGCACTTCGCCAACCAGTGTGCCCTCAGCTAGCCTGGCAATGGCTTGAATCACCGCAGTCGGGCCGAGCTCAGCGAGACGATCGTGCAGCGTGCCGCCGGTGTCATCGGTCGTGATCGGGGTGGTCACCTTGAGCAGCATCGGGCCGGTGTCCAGCCCCGCTTCCATGCGCATGACCGTCACGCCGCTTTCGGCATCGCCCGCCTGCACCGCGCGCTGAATCGGCGCAGCACCGCGCCAGCGTGGCAGCAACGAGGCATGACTGTTGATGCAGCCCAGACGCGGAATATCCAGCACGGTCTGCGGCAGGATCAGGCCATAGGCGACCACCACCAGCAGGTCCGGCTGTAACGCAGCCAGCTCGGCCTGGGCTTCGGGTGCGCGCAAGGTAGGCGGCTGCATGACAGGAATGTTGTGCTGGAGGGCAAGCTGCTTGACCGGGCTCGGCATCAGCTTCTGGCCACGACCGGCCGGGCGATCTGGCTGGGTGTACACCGCAATGACGTCGTGGGGACTGTCGAGCAGGGCTTTCAAATGCTCGGCGGCGAATTCCGGGGTGCCGGCGAACACGATGCGCAGTGGCTCAGTCATGGGCTTCTCTGTGAGGTATGACAATAGAAGCGCGTGTGCCCGCGGATAGCGTGGTGTCAGCCGACGGATGCATCAGAGACAGGTCGCAGTCGCGGGCAATCGTGCTCCTACAGTAGAAAGGAGGACGGCTGGATCAGGCGTTTTGCTTGTGGAGTTTTTCCAGCTTCTTCTTGATCCGGTCGCGCTTGAGATTGGACAGGTAATCAACGAACAGCTTGCCGTTCAGGTGGTCGCATTCATGCTGGATGCACACGGCGAGCAGGCCCTCGGCGATGAATTCGTAGGGCTGGCCATCACGGTCCAGCGCCTTGACCTTGATCCGTTGCGGGCGATCCACGTTCTCGTAGAAACCCGGAACAGACAGACAGCCTTCCTGGTACTGGTCCATCTCGTCGGTCAGCGGCTCGATCTCGGGGTTGATGAACACCCGCGGCTCGCTGCGATCTTCGGAGAGATCCATCACCACCACGCGCTTGTGTACGTTAACCTGCGACGCGGCCAGACCGATGCCAGGTGCTTCGTACATGGTTTCAAACATGTCGTCGACCAACTGGCGAATGCCGTCGTCCACTTCAGCCACCGGTTTGGCGATGGTGCGCAGGCGCGAATCGGGAAATTCGAGGATGTTTAGAATGGCCATATACGTAAGGGATGCACTGTAGGGTAAAGTCAAAATCGGCTGCTAGGCTTGGGACGTCACAAGCTGCAGCCCTAGTAAAACCGGAAGTCTCGCAAGACTCAGCGTTTCACGCGAAGCCAACATGATAAAGGGATTCACCGCATGAGGAAATCACTACTCGCCCTGCTGCTGTTGGCCGCGACCGGCCTTGTCCAGGCGCAAGTACAGCTCAGGGATGGCCATCCACAGAGTTACACCGTCGTCGCCGGTGACACACTTTGGGACATTTCCGGAAAATTTCTAAGCCAGCCCTGGAAGTGGCCGCAGCTCTGGCGCGCCAATCCACAGGTCCACGACCCTGATCTGATCTACCCCGGCGATACGCTCAACCTGATTTATGTCGATGGTCAGCCACGCATCGTGGTCAACCGCGGCGAGTCCCGGGGCACCATCAAATTGTCCCCGCGGGTGCGCAGTACGCCGATTGCCGAGGCGATTCCGACCATTCCGCTGGGCGCGATCAATGCGTTTCTGCTGAACAACCGAATCATCGATAACGCTAACCAGTTTGAAGTCGCGCCCCATGTCGTGGCCGGCCCCGGCGAGCGGGTGCTCAGTGGCGCGGGTGATCGCATCTATGCCCGCGGACAGTTCGAGCCGAGCCATGTGGCGTACGGCATCTATCGCAAGGGCAAGACGTACGTCGATCCGGTCACCGGCGTGGTGTTGGGCATCAATGCCGATGACATCGGCAGCGGCGAAATCGTCGCCACGGAAGGCGATGTGGCGACGTTGCAAATGCAGCGCTCCACCCAGGAAGTGCGCCTTGGCGACCGACTGTTTGTCAGCGAAGAGCGCCGGATCAATTCCACCTTTGTCCCCAGCGAACCTCAGCAGCCGGTCGACGGCACTATCATCGACGTGCCGCGGGGCGTAACCCAGATCGGCGAGTTCGACGTGGTCACTATTGATCGTGGTCGGCTTGATGGCTTGGCCGAAGGCAACGTATTGGCGATCTACAAGACCGGTGAGACGGTGCGCGACCGGGTCAATGGTGACCAAGTCAAGATTCCGGACGAGCGCTCTGGGCTACTGATGGTCTTCCGCACGTACGAGCGACTGAGCTACGGCATGGTGCTTCACGCAACCCGATCTCTGGCGGTGCAGGACAAAGTCCGCAATCCGTAATGCTATGTATCAGCTGTAAATCACTTTTCTCCACCGGCATGCTTCACTTATCAAATTGTTGTTAACAGACTTATCCACAGCTTGGTTCATTGATTAAGGTGGACCACTGATCAAGGAAGATCACATGCCGTTGTTCGAAAAGGCCGGTCAGTCGCCGGCCGAGCTGGAAGCACGCTTGCGTCTGCATCGGCTGCCGGAAATCGGCCCAAAACGTTTCCATACCCTCATCGATGCGTTCGGCAGCGCCTCTGCCGCGTTGAGTGCGCCGGCTTCAGCGTGGCGATCATTACGTCTGCCGGCGGCCAGTGCCGACGCCCGTCGCAGTGCTGAAGTACGCGACGGCGCCAGCGCTGCACTGGCCTGGTTAGAGCGCCCGGGCCAGCATTTGCTGATGTGGGACGACCCTGACTACCCCGCGCTGCTGGCAGAAATTCCGGATCCACCGCCGCTGCTTTTCATCGCAGGAAACCGCGCATTGCTCGAACGTCCGCAGTTGGGAATGGTGGGCAGTCGACGCGCTTCCAAGCCTGGGCTCGACACCGCTGCGGCGTTCGCGCGGAGCCTGGCGGGCGCCGGTTTTGTCATCACCAGCGGGCTGG
Organism: Pseudomonas petrae; assembly: GCF_021728295.1. GTDB lineage: Bacteria > Pseudomonadota > Gammaproteobacteria > Pseudomonadales > Pseudomonadaceae > Aquipseudomonas > Aquipseudomonas petrae. The sequence continues at coordinate 81,040 of NZ_JAKJXE010000006.1, read as the reverse complement.
CGCTGGGTATCGATGGCGCCGCTCATCAAGGTGCGCTGGATGTAAAAGGCGGGACAATCGGTGTGCTTGGCACCGGCATCGAGAAACTTTATCCACAGCGGCATCGCCAACTCGCAGCGCGCATGATGGCCGATGGCGGCGCAGTGATTTCCGAGCTGCCACTGGACGCAGGCCCCCACGCCAGCAACTTTCCCCGGCGCAATCGAATCATCAGCGGTCTGTCCCTGGGTGTGCTGGTGGTCGAGGCCAGCGTCGCCAGCGGATCGCTGATTACGGCACGTCTTGCCGCCAAACAGGGCCGTGAGGTCTATGCCATCCCCGGCTCTATCCATCATCCGGGCGCCAGGGGTTGTCACCAGTTGATCCGTGAAGGGGCGGTGCTGGTGGAAACCATCGACCATATTCTTGAAGCGCTGCAGGGCTGGAAAAACGTCGCGCCGAGTCCTGACGTCGTTGATAAGCCGTCGACCCCACTGCACCCGCTTCTGGCGCTCTTGCACGCAGCGCCGCAAACCGGCGAGGCGCTGGCCCATAACAGCGGTTGGCCTTTGCCCAAAGTCCTGGCGGCGCTGACCGACCTTGAAATCGACAGCAGCGTGGCCTGTGAAGCCGGGCGATGGTTTGCCCGGGCACGCTGAGGTTAAACTGCCGCCTGCGCAATTTGGGAGAACGGACGATGGTCAGCAGTTGGCGAGTGCAGCAAGCCGCACGAGAAATTCAGGCCGGGGCGGTGATTGCCTATCCAACCGAAGCGGTGTGGGGGTTGGGCTGTGACCCTTGGGATGCGGAGGCGGTGTATCGCTTGCTGGCAATCAAGGCGCGGCCTGTTGATAAGGGCTTGATCCTGATCGCAGACAACATCCGTCAGTTTGATTTTCTCTTCGAGGACTTCCCTGAGCTGTGGATCGATCGCATGGCCAGCACCTGGCCGGGACCGAATACCTGGCTGGTGCCCCATCAAGGCCTGTTGCCGGACTGGATCACCGGAAAGCACGACACCGTCGCCCTCCGGGTTAGCGATCACCCGACCGTACGCGAGCTGTGCGCCTTGACCGGTCCGCTGGTGTCGACTTCCGCAAACCCTACCGGCCGCCCCGCTGCCCGCTCGCGATTGCGCGTTGAGCAGTATTTCCACGAGCAGCTGGACATGGTTCTGGGTGGCAGTCTTGGCGGGCGCCGCAATCCTAGTGTGATCCGTGATCTGGTGACGGCTGAGGTGGTAAGGGCGGGGTAATGCCAGCCCGGACTAGCGCTAAGGTGCAAAGCCTGTAGGAGCGCGCTTGCCCGCGAAAACGTCTTGTCAGCCGCTGAAGGCGTAACAGACATATCGCATTCGCGGGCAAGCGCGCTCCTACAACGTCAAATGCGGGATCAAGGCACCAGAATGATCGACCCAACCGTTCTGCGGCCGGACAGTTCGGTGTGCGCCGTCGCGGCATCCTTGAGGGCGAACTTCTGGATGTCGTCAACCTTCACTTTGCCGGTGGCAACCATTTCAAACACTTCATCCGCCATTGCCTGCAAGGCTTCCGGGGTGTTCGCGTAGGAGCCCAATGTCGGGCGAGTGACGTAGAGCGAGCCTTTCTGAGCGAGAACCCCCAGATTCACCCCGGTCACCGCGCCTGATGCATTGCCGAAGCTGACGAGCAGGCCTCGCAATTCCAGGCAATTCAGAGACGTTTCCCACGTGTCTTTACCCACACCGTCATAGACCACGGGGACTTTCTTGCCATCGGTCAATTCCAGTACACGCTGAACGACGTCTTCCTTGCTGTAATCGATCACTTCCCACGCGCCGAGTGCCTTGGCGTGCGCAGCCTTCTCTGCCGAGCTGACCGTGCCGATGAGCTTGACGCCCAAGGCATTGGCCCACTGGCAGGCGATCGATCCCACGCCGCCGGCAGCGGCATGGAACAGGATGGTTTCTTCAGGGCGGATCTCATAGGTCTGGCGAAACAGGTACTGCACGGTCAGGCCCTTGAGCATGACGGCGGCGCCCTGCTCGAAGCTGATGCCGTCGGGCAGTTTGGCAATATTTGCGGCCGGTGTTACGTGCACGTCCCCGTACGCACCCAGCGGGCCTGTGCCGTACACCACCCGGTCGCCGACTTTGACGTGGGTGACTTCGCTGCCGACCGCTTCAACCAGGCCCGCGCCTTCGTTGCCCAACCCCGACGGGAACGAAGGCGCCGGGTACAGGCCGCTGCGAAAGTAGGTCTCGATGAAGTTGACGCCAATCGCCTTGTTACGCACGAGCACGTCTTTGGGGCCTGGCGCCGGGGGTTCGAAGTCCACGTACTCGAGCACTTCGGGACCGCCATAAGCCTTGAACTGGATACGTTTTGCCATTTGCTTTCTCCGTCATGGATCGGACTTGCAGGGGATGACTGTCGATGCGAAAGGGCTCTATCGGACTCCTTCGCTCGCGCTTCGTCAACTGCGGCATCTGCCAAGCCGGTGATATGCTACGGGCCGAATTTCGCCGACGGGATTTGCTCAGCCGGGCGTGCCATCAACGCCAAGAACGGTCGAATCCCGCTCCCGACGCACGTTTCAGTTTATGCAGGTACCGCCATGTCCTTTCGCACCGATGCCGTCAAAGCCTACTTGCTCGATCTTCAGGACCGCATTTGCGCCGCGCTGGAAACCGAAGATGGCAGCGCCCGTTTTGTCGAGGACGCCTGGGAACGGCCTGCGGGCGGTGGCGGACGAACCCGCGTGATCGAGAACGGCTACATCCTCGAAAAGGGCGGGGTCAATTTTTCCCACGTTTTCGGCGCAGGCCTTCCTCCTTCGGCCAGCGCCCATCGACCGGAGCTGGCAGGACGTGGTTTCGAAGCCCTCGGCGTGTCGCTGGTGATGCACCCGCACAATCCCCATGTGCCGACTGCCCACGCCAATGTGCGGTTCTTCATCGCAGAGAAAGAAGGCGAAGAACCGGTGTGGTGGTTCGGCGGCGGCTTTGACTTGACCCCCTATTACGGCGTCGAGGAAGACTGCGTTCATTGGCACCGCGTCGCCGAGCAGGCCTGCGCGCCTTTTGGCGCTGACGTCTATCCCCGTTACAAGGCGTGGTGCGATCGCTACTTCCATATCAAGCATCGCAATGAGCCGCGCGGCGTCGGTGGATTGTTTTTCGACGACCTCAACGAATGGGATTTCGACACCAGCTTCGGATTCATCCGCGCCATCGGTGATGCATTCGTCGAGGCGTATCTGCCCATCGTTCAGCGCCGCAAAGACACGCCGTACACGCCGCAGCAGCGTGAATTTCAGGAGTTTCGTCGTGGGCGTTACGTTGAATTCAATCTGGTGTACGACCGCGGCACCTTGTTCGGGCTGCAATCGGGTGGTCGCACTGAATCGATCCTCATGTCGCTGCCGCCGCAAGTGCGTTGGGGCTATGACTGGAAGGCCGAGCCGGGCAGTGAGGAAGCACGCCTGACCGAGTATTTTCTGCAGGATCGCGACTGGCTGGCTGAGGCGGCACAGTGATGACTGACCAGTACGTTGTCTTCGGCAACCCCATTGCGCACAGCAAATCGCCGCTGATTCATCGCCTGTTCGCCCAGCAAACCGGTCAGGCGCTCGACTACCAGACCTCACTGGCGCCGGTGGACGGCTTCACCGCGTTCGCCAAGGCGTTTTTCGAGACCGGCCGTGGCGCCAACGTCACCGTGCCCTTCAAGGAAGGGGCGTATCGGCTGGCCGATCAGTTGACCGAGCGCGGCCGTCGAGCCGGGGCGGTCAATACCCTGGCCCTTCAAGCGGATGGCAGCCTGCTGGGCGACAACACTGACGGAGCAGGCCTGGTTCGGGACCTGAAGGTCAATCATGGCGTCACCCTCAAGGACAAACGCATTCTCGTGCTGGGGGCTGGCGGTGCGGTGCGCGGCGCGCTTGAACCCTTGCTGGCGGAAGATCCCTACGTGTTGGTGGTTGCCAATCGCACGGTAGCAAAGGCCGAACAACTGGCCCAGGAGTTCGCCGACATCGGCCCGGTGCTGCCCGCAGGCTATGACTGGCTGGAGGAACCGGTGGACATCATCATCAATGCCACGTCGGCCAGCCTGTCGGGCGAAGTACCGCCCATTGCGCCTAGCCTGATTCAGCCAGGCGCGACCTTTTGCTACGACATGATGTACGCCAAAGAGCCGACTGCATTCTGCCGCTGGGCCTCTGAACACAGCGCCGGACAGGCAGTGGATGGTTTGGGGATGTTGGTCGAGCAGGCAGCCGAGGCATTTTACCTGTGGCGCGGCGTGCGACCGGAATCAGCGCCGGTACTGGCGGAACTGCGGCGGTTGATGGCGCAGACCTGACCGGCTGTTATGGCGGGCGATGTACCGTAGGAGCGCGCTTGTCCGCGAAGACATTGTGTCAGTCGATGCACTTGGCAATGACTCACTGCATTTCGCGGGCAAGCGCGCTCTTACAAGGTTTTTTTCTGCTTACAACTTGGCCTTCACCGCTGGCAGCGCATCCTTGTCGTCAGCGGTTTTCACGCCGTCGAGCCATTTGTCCAGCACTGCCGGATTGGCTTTCAACCACGCTTTCACCGCCTCGGTGTTGCTGACCTTCTTATCCACCACGGTCTGCATGATCGAGTTTTCCATGTCTTGGGTGAACACCAGGTTGGAAAGCAGCTTGGCGACGTTCGGGCACGCGTCGGCAAAACCTTTACGGGTCACGGTGTAGACGCTGCCGGTATCACCGAAATACTTCTCGCCACCTTTGAGGTAGTGCATGCCTTTGATCTGCACGTTCATCGGGTGCGGCGTCCAGCCGAGGAACACCACGAACTCATTCTTCTTCACGTTGCGCTGCACTTCAGCCAGCATCGCCTGTTCGCTGGACTCCACCAATTTCCAGTCACCCAGGTCGAACTCGTTCTTTTTGATGATCTCCTGAATCGACGCGTTGGCCGGAGCTCCCGAGCCGATGCCGTAAATCTTCTTGTGGAACTTGTCGGCAAATTTGTTCAGGTCGGCGAAGTCGTGAACGCCCGCGTCATAGACGTAATCCGGAACCGCGAGGGTGAACTCGGTGCCTTCCAGATTCTTGGCGTATTGCGTCACGTCACCTGTGGCGATGAACTTGTCATAGAAGCCCTGCTGCGCCGGCATCCAGTTGCCCAAAAACACGTCGAGTTGCCCGTCCTTCAGACCACCGTAGGCGATAGGCACCGCCAGGGTGTCGATCTTGGTTTTGTAGCCCATGCCGTCGAGCAAAAAGCCTGCGGTGGCGTTGGTTGCAGCGATATCGCTCCAGCCTGGATCGGCCATCCGCACGGTGTTACAGCTAGCGTCGGCGGCATAGGCCACGACGCTGCTCAAGCTCAAGACCCCAACCGCCAGCGTGGTGAACAGCTTATTCATGGTGTGCCCCTTTTTTGGTTTTCTAGGTGTTGGCAGGGTTCAAGGTTGCGGATAACGGGCCTTGCGCTCCAGATCGTCGAGATCGATATGGTTGCGCATATACTGCTGACTGGCGTCGACCAGCGGCTGGTGATCCCAACTCTTCAGCTTGCCGATGGCCAGCGACTCGGCGACGAAACGCCGGCGTCGCTGGCTGGCGAGCACCTGGTGGTGTATCGCCGGAATGTCCCACTTGGCCTGTGCTTCGGCCAGGAACGCAGCGAACAGGTCGCGATGAGCCTCGGATCGACTCAGCTCTTCCTGCTCCTTCGGATCGTTGCCCACGTCATATAGCAGACAGGGGTCGCGTTCCGAATAAATGAATTTGTACGCGCCGCGACGAATCATCATCAGCGGACTGTTGGTGCCCTCAGCCATGTACTCGCCGAACACCTCGTCGTGACCGCCCTCGCCTTGCAGATGCGGTAACAGCGAACGGCCATCGAGCGGCAACCAGGCGTCCAGTTGACCGTCAGCCAACGCCACAAAAGTCGGCAACAGGTCGGCGGTGGACACCGCGGCCTGCACGCGGCTGGCCTTGAACTGCCCCGGAGCGTACACCAGCAGCGGCACCCGCGCCGACATCTCGAACCAGTGCATTTTGTACCAGAGCCCGCGCTCACCGAGCATGTCGCCATGGTCGCCGGAGAACACGATGATCGTGTCATCGGCCAGGCCGGTTTCCTCCAGGGTTTTCAGCAGTTTGCCGACGTTGTCATCAATGTAGCTGCATGCACCGAAATAGGCGCGGCGCGCGTCGCGAATTTTCTGCTCCGGCAGCGGCTTGTCCCACAGGTCATAGACCTTCAGCAGGCGCTGAGAATGCGGGTCCAGTTCGGGCTGGGGCAACGGCGCGTGGGGCATCGGGATTTCGTCGTCGCTGTACAGATTCCAGTAAGACTTGGGAATGGTGTACGGATCGTGGGGATGGGTCATCGACACCGTCAGGCAAAACGGCTGATCGCCGTCTTCGCGCACATGATCGAACAGATACTGCTGCGCCTTGAACACCACTTCTTCGTCGAAATCGAGCTGATTGGTTCGCACGCAAGGACCAGCCTGCAGCACCGATGACATGTTGTGGTACCAGCTCGGGCGCACGTCTGGTTCGTCCCAGTTCACGGCCCAACCGTAATCGGCCGGATAGATGTCGCTGGTCAGGCGCTCTTCGTAGCCGTGCAATTGATCAGGGCCACAGAAATGCATCTTGCCGGACAGCGCCGTGCGATAGCCGAGACGACGCAGGTAGTGAGCGTAGGTCGGCACATCAGCGGGGAAATCAGCGGCGTTGTCGTAAGCGCCGATCTTGCTCGGCAACTGACCGCTGACCAAGGTGAAGCGCGACGGCGCGCACAGCGGACTGTTGCAGTAGGCGGCGTCGAACACCACGCCTTCAGCGGCAAGGCGACTCAAGTGGGGCATTTTGATGGGAGAAGAGGCGTACATCGGCAACATGGGCGCGGCCATCTGATCGGCCATGATGAAAAGAATGTTTTTGCGCTTCATGTATTCGCGGCATCCCATAGTCATTATTTATGCGAAAGTGCTCCGACCGAGGATGGTGCCCATGCCGTCTGCGGTAAAGCCCATGAGAGGCAATGCCTAGGATAAGTGCAGCTTATGTTTGAAGCCCTTGGTGCCATATCGCTGGATTTGCTTCGCGGCTTTGAGGCCGCAGCACGGTTGCGCAGTTTTACCGCTGCGGCCATCGAGCTCGGCACCACTCAGCCGGCCATCAGCCAGCAAATCAAGCGACTGGAGGAGCAACTGGCGACGCGGCTTTTTGATCGCATTTATCGCGGCATCGAGCTGACGGACGCCGGGCTGATTCTCTTCAATCACGTACAGACAGGGCTGGAGTCGATAAACGCCGGCCTCAATGCAATCACCGGGCAGCATCAGCATGAGGTGCTGCAAGTGGCGACCGACTTCGCCTTCGCCGCGTATTGGCTGATGCCGCGCCTGCACCGTTTCCACAAGGACAACCCCGACGTCGACGTCAGCCTGGTCACCAGCGAGCGCAGCCACAGCATGCTCCGCGCAGATATCGATGTGGCCGTGTTGTTCGGTGACGGGCGATTCAAGCAGGGGGAAAGCCACTGGTTGTTCAGCGAAGAAGTGTTCCCGGTCTGCAGCCCACAATTGTTGAAGGGTCGCGATCTGCCCTTGCCCACCGAAGCGCTGAAAGACTTCGCGCTGCTGCACCTTCGCGGCGAAGGCGGCAACAACTGGTTTGACTGGGCTGGCGTGTTCCGCGCCCTGAATATCCCTCAGGCACCCGCACCGGGGCAGCTGCGATTCGACAACTACACCCTGCTGATTCAGGCGGCGATCGGCGGCCAGGGTGTGGCCATCGGCTGGCGACATCTGGTGGATGATTTGCTTGAGCAGGGTTTGTTGTGCCGCCCGATCGAAGCCAGCGCCGTCTCCGGATACGGGTATTACATCGTCCTGCCGCAACGCAAACGCCGCGTGCAGATTGTGCAGCGGTTCGTGGACTGGTTACGAAGTGAACAGGCGTTGAGCGGGGATTTGTTGAAGGGCAAGGCACTGCCGTCGATTGCGGTTTAGCGCTTGGCATTGGGACCGTACAGGAGCGCGCTTGCCGCGAATGCGGTGTGCCAACAGAATTTATCTGTCAGGACGACTGCATTTCGCGGGCAAGCGCGCTCCTACCAATTTGGAGTCCGTCTCACAACGCGTGGATGGACACCATTTCCAAAGTCCCTTAGTTCAGCACGCCATCCAGGATTTCATAAACGACACCGCTGCCGATTGCGATCAGCACAACGTCCGGGCCCAGGCGGCGCCATTCGTAGCCATCGTATTGCGGCAGGTACTGCAGCGAGCGTTGGTCCAGTCTACGGCCATAACCGCGTGGCAGCGGGTGGCCTTTGACGATGTGGACGCCAGGGGGCAGCGGCTGACCGCGACCGATGATTTCCCGGTGCTCGGTGATGGTCCGGCGCACGTCGCCGAAATCAGCTGGAGGACGGCCGCCACGCTGATTGTTGCCACGGTTATCGGCGCGCGGGTCGTTGCGATGGTCGTTGCCGTTGTTATTACCGTTGCCATTGCCGCGATCGCCCTGCGGACCACCTTGCTGGCCGTGGTCCTGATGCTGGCCCGGGCCGTTGTCATCGCCGCCGCGTTGATCCGGTGGTGCAGCCTGAACCAGCGCGCTGGCGCTGAGCATCAACACGCCCAATCCGGCGATCAAACGATTCGAGACTTTCATGTAGCGCGCTCCTGAGCAGATACGGGCAGCAAAAAGGGGTTCAGGACGTGGTCCTGAACCCCTTCGCTGTACCGCTTAGTGTGCTGCCAGAGACTGAGATTCCTCTGTATCAGAAACTTTACCTTCGGCTACCCGGGCTTTACGCACGCCTTCCGACAACTGCGCGCACAACTCCAGCACGCCGCTGACCGCTTGTTCTGGCGAGGACGCATTGGCGATCTGGTCAATCAATGCCGAACCGACGACGACACCGTCGGCCACGCGCGCAATGGCTGCTGCCTGTTCAGCCGTGCGAATCCCGAAGCCGACACTGATTGGCAGATTGGTATGGCGGCGAAGGCGTTGCACAGCATCCTTGACGTGATCAATCGTTGCCGAGCCTGCCCCCGTCACGCCTGCTACCGACACGTAGTAAACGAAACCGGAGCTGCCATTGAGCACGGTCGGCAAGCGAACGTCATCGGTGGTCGGCGTGGTCAGACGGATGAAGTCCAGGCCGGCGTCCTGCGCAGGGTCGCACAGCTCGGCGTTATGCTCCGGCGGCAGGTCCACCACGATGACGCCGTCGACGCCAGAGGCATGGGCTTCGGAAATGAAGCGCTCAATCCCGTAATTGTGGATCGGGTTGTAGTAACCCATCAACACCAGCGGCGTTGAGGTGTCTTCTGCGCGAAACTCGCGAACCATCTGCAGCGTTTTCGCCAGGTTTTGCTTGGCATCGAGAGCGCGAATATTGGCCAGCTGAATCGCCGGGCCGTCGGCCATCGGGTCAGTGAACGGCATACCCAGCTCGATCACATCGGCGCCTGCCTTCGGCAACCCCTTGAGGATCGCCAGAGAGGTGTCGTAGCCCGGATCGCCTGCCGTGATGAAGGTCACCAGAGCTGCGCGATTTTGTTCTTTCAGTTCGGCAAAACGCGTTTGCAGGCGGCTCATCAGTGTTTCTCCTGCTGGGACAGATCCAGGTGATGCATCACGGTTTGCATGTCCTTGTCGCCACGACCGGACAGGTTGACCACCATCAGGTGATCCTTTGGCAGCGTTGGCGCACGTTTGAAAACTTCAGCCAGGGCGTGAGCGGTTTCCAGCGCCGGAATGATGCCTTCGAGAAGGCAGCACTGGTGGAATGCAGCCAACGCTTCATCGTCGGTGACCGAGGTGTATTCGACGCGGCCGATATCGTGCAACCAGGCGTGCTCCGGGCCGATGCCTGGATAATCAAGACCGGCTGAAATCGAGTGGGCGTCGATGATTTGGCCGTCATCGTCCTGCAGCAGGAAAGTGCGGTTGCCGTGCAGGACGCCCGGAACGCCTCCGTTCAGGCTGGCGGCGTGCTTGCCGGTTTCGATGCCGTGACCGGCCGCTTCCACACCGATGATGCGCACACTCGTGTCATCCAGGAACGGGTGGAACAGGCCCATTGCATTGGAGCCACCGCCGATGCACGCCACCAGGCTGTCCGGCAGACGACCTTCCTGCTCCTGCATCTGCACGCGGGTTTCTTTGCCGATCACAGACTGGAAATCGCGGACCATCGCCGGGTAGGGGTGTGGGCCTGCAACGGTGCCAATCATGTAGAACGTGCTGTCGACATTGGTGACCCAGTCGCGCAGCGCCTCGTTCATCGCGTCTTTCAGGGTGCCGGTACCCGCGACTACCGGGATAATCGTGGCGCCCAGTAGCCTCATGCGAAACACATTGGCTTGCTGACGGTCGATATCAGTGGTGCCCATGTAGATGACGCACTCCAGACCGAAGCGCGCAGCCACGGTCGCGGTTGCAACACCGTGCATACCGGCGCCGGTCTCGGCGATGATGCGTTTTTTGCCCATGCGCCGCGCCAGCAGGACCTGGCCGATGCAGTTGTTGATCTTGTGCGCGCCGGTGTGGTTGAGCTCTTCGCGCTTCAGGTAAATCTTCGCGCCGCCACAGTGTTCGGTCAGACGCTCGGCGAAGTACAGCGGGTTCGGACGACCCACGTAATCGCGCTGGAAGTAAGCCAAATCCTTGAGGAACGAAGGATCAGTCTTCGCGATTTCGTACTCGCGGTTCAGATCGAGAATCAGCGGCATCAGGGTTTCAGCGACGTAGCGGCCGCCGAAAGCGCCGAACATGCCACGATCGTCCGGGCCTTCGCGGTATGCAGTCTGGGTCTGGGTCATGTGGACCTCCGGGGATGCGAATAGGATGAGCCGTCAGGCAGTGATCACACTCTAAACGGCGCCAGCGACGATGAAAACCGATAAGATCGGCACGACCTGTCAGGAAAACTCACATATCACATGAGCCGAGACCTTCCGCCCCTCAACGCATTGCGTGCATTTGAAGCCACTGCCCGACTGAATAGTGTTAGTCAGGCGGCTGAGCAATTGCACGTTACCCACGGTGCCGTGAGCCGTCAGCTGAAAGTGCTGGAAGAGCACTTGGGCGTTGGCCTGTTCATCAAGGACGGACGTGGCCTGAAACTCACAGATGCCGGGATTCGACTGCGCGATGCGAGTGGCGAAGCGTTTGATCGTCTGCGAGGTGTCTGTGCCGAGCTCAGCCAAGGGAGTGCGGATGCGCCGTTCGTCTTGGGGTGCTCTGGAAGCCTGCTTGCGCGCTGGTTCATCCCGCGACTGGGGCGCTTGAACGCGGACCTTCCCGACCTGCGGCTGCACTTGTCTGCGGGAGAAGGAGACCTCGACCCACGGCGCCCGGGCCTTGACGCTCTCCTGATATTCGCCGAGCCACCCTGGCCGGCAGACATGCAGGTGTTCGAGCTTGCCAGCGAGCGTATCGGTCCTGTCTTGAGTCCGCGATTCGCGAGATTTGAAGCACTGCGACACGCACCCGTACAGGCGCTTGTGGGCGAGCCGTTGCTGCAGACCACTTCACGGCTGCAAGCCTGGCCGGCATGGGCGACGCAGAACGGCATCGAACCCGACGCATTGAGCTACGGACAGGATTTCGAGCATTTGTACTATTTACTGGAAGCGGCCGTCGCAGGCCTGGGGGTGGCGATCGCGCCGGAGCCGTTGGTGGCTGAGGACTTGAAAGCCGGACGCCTTGCTGCGCCATGGGGTTTCAGTGAAACCCCGGCACAGCTGGCGTTGTGGGTACCAAGACGCGCCGCAGATGGACGTGCCCAGCACCTGGCTCGATGGCTCAAGCAGGAACTCGAGCGATCGGGGCGGGCTTGATCAGCCGCGCTTGCACAGCAGATAAGCGGCCAGCAGGCCGATTGCGCCAACAGCGACGCCTGCGGTGGTCCAAGGGTGCTCTTGGGCGTAGTCACGGGTCGCAACGCTGGTTTCGCGGGTTTTGACTTTGACGTCTTCGTAGACATCGCTCAACAGGCTGCGCGAATGGCTCAGCGCGCTTTCAGCGTTGGCTTTCAGGTTTTTCAGGGTCTTGCGCGACTCGTCGGAAGCATCGGACTTCAAGCCTTCCAGCGACTTGAGCAGACTCTCGATCTCGGCTTCCATGCTTTGCAACGACGCTTTACGGGATGACGTGAATGCCATGGTTTGACTCTCCTGCTGTGATGAGTGGCGTGTGTTGTTTCCGACTACAGGGTTTCGAGAAAGTGCAGTGCGTGATGCGAAGTACCGTTTCTTCTGAACTTTTAGGCCGCATTTCGGCACAGAGATAGTGAACACCATCACTGCGGCGCTGCCACCGCGCAACACCCTTTCAGGAGAACTGCCATGTCTGATCATCACACCTACAAAATGCTGGAGCTGGTCGGGTCATCGACCGTGGGCACCGACGACGCGATCCAAAACGCAATCGCCCAGGCTGCCAAGTCCGTAAAACTGATGGAATGGTTCGAAGTGCTGGAAACCCGCGGCCACATCGAAGACGGCAAAGTTGGCCACTTCCAGGTGACCATCAAGGTCGGTTTCCGCATCGACAACAGCTGAGTCGCTGAACTTTTAAAGTGGCCGAGTGCCACAACCTTCGCTATACATACCGCGCAGTCGTGGCTTTTGCCAAGGTTCATGACGCAGGTTCATGTAGTCAGGCCGCCCGATTGGAGCGGCCTTGTTGATCCGAAAATTGCGCCTGACGAGGGGATGTACCGATGAAAAAAGTTCTGTTGGCCATAGGCTTGTTGAGCATTGCGGGCACTACCATGGCCGCCGGCAAATCGTGCGATGACGTGAAAGCCGACATCGACGCGAAAATCAAAGCCAAAGGCGTTTCGTCCTATACGCTGGAAGCTGTTGAAAAAGGCAGCTCGGCAGACGGCAACGTCGTCGGCACCTGCGAAGGCGGCATCAAGGAAATCGTTTACAAGCGCGGCTGATACCAACCGCGGATACAAAAAAACCGACGCATCTGGCGTCGGTTTTTTTGTTTATGGCGAACAGGTTTCAGCGCGTGGCCCTGAGTCAGCCCCTCGCTGCTTGCGCCAGGATCTCGTAGGAGCGCAGGCGATCGGCGTGTTCGTACATGTCGCACGTAAAGATCAGCTCGTCCGCGTCGGTCTGCTCAAGCAGCACGTCCAGCTTCGCGCGAATCTTCTCCGGGCCACCGACAACCGCCAGTCCCAGGAAATCCATCACCGCGTCACGTTCATGGGGCAGCCACAAGCCATTCATGCTCTCGACGGGCGGCTTCTGCATCAGACTCTGCCCACGCATCAGACTCAGGATGCGTTGGTACACCGACGTCACCAGATATTCGGCGCGCTCGTCGGTCTCCGCCGCTGCCAACGGCACGCCGAGCATCACGTAGGGTTTGTCGAGCACTTCAGAAGGCCTGAAATGACTGCGGTAGACGCGAATCGCTTCGTGCATGAAACGTGGCGCGAAGTGCGACGCGAATGCATACGGCAGCCCTCGCTCACCGGCCAGTTGAGCACTGAACAGGCTCGAACCCAGCAGCCAGATCGGCACATTGGTGTTGGTGCCCGGCACAGCAATGACTCGCTGATGAGGCTGACGCGGCCCGAGGTAGTTGACCAGTTCAGTCACGTCATCCGGGAAATCATCGGCACTGCCGGAGCGCTCGCGACGCAGGGCGCGAGCGGTCATCTGATCGGAGCCCGGCGCGCGGCCGAGGCCGAGGTCGATACGCCCTGGGAACAAGCTTTCCAGCGTGCCGAACTGCTCGGCGATCACCAGCGGCGCGTGGTTGGGCAACATGATCCCGCCCGACCCAACCCGAATGGTCGATGTGCCACCGGCCAGATAGGCCAGCAGAACAGAGGTTGCCGAACTGGCGATGCCGTCCATGTTGTGGTGCTCGGCCACCCAGAAACGGTTGTAGCCCCATTTCTCGACGTGTTGAGCCAGATCCAGCGCATTACGCAGCGATTCCGCCGGGCCTTTGTCTGCGCGGACAGGCACCAGATCGAGCGTCGAAATCTTCACATCAGCTAATCGTTTCATAGGCCGTTGTTGATCCTCTTGAGCTTGAATCGGCGCATCCGTCGGGGACATCACGCGAGCAAACCGGCATTAAGACTAAATATTTGCGTTAAGCCATAGGATAAGGGCGGATTTGAGAGTTGCAATGGGCAATGCGAAATTTCCTACTAATTTGGTCGGATTTAACGTTGCGCCCGTTCGCAAAAAAGCACATGCGGCATAAGCGTTGAACTAAGTCCCGCCTACACTCCTCAGAACTTTGGTCCGCGTGCGAGCGAAATCGCACTTTTTCATGAGGAGACACCATGAGCATCGTCAAGAAAGCATCCGCCCACTGGGAAGGTGACCTGAAGTCGGGTATCGGCAGCATCTCTACTGAAACCGGCGTCCTGCGCGAAGCGCCCTACGGCTTCAAGGCCCGTTTCGAAGGCGGCAAGGGCACCAACCCGGAAGAACTGATTGGCGCTGCGCATGCCGGCTGCTTCTCGATGGCGCTGTCGATGATCCTCGGTGGGGAAAATCTGACCGCCGAGAGCATCGATACCCACGCCGAAGTGACCCTTGATCAGGTCGAAGGTGGCTTTGAAATCAGCGCTGTGCACCTCATCCTCAAGGCTAAAGTGCCGGGCGCGACCCAAGAGCAATTCGAGAAACTGACCGGTATGGCCAAAGAAGGCTGCCCGGTGTCGAAGCTGCTGAACGCCAAGATCACGCTCGATGCCACGCTGCTGAGCTGATTTCGCGTTAATGCTGTACTGGATGGCCCGCAATTGCGGGCCATCTTCGTTATGGGCACGCCAGAACCGGCGTGCGCCCCCACGGTCACATGCAAGGCCGATGCGTATCGCACGGTGTCGAAGGAGTCGATCATGAAACGTATCGCCGCAATGCTGATTCTCGGTGCGCTGACCACCAGCGCCTTAGCTGCGCCCAAGCCCTGTGAAGAGCTCAAGGACGAAATCGAAGCCAAGATCCAGGCTCAGAACGTTAGCTCCTACACGCTGGAAGTCGTGACCAACGAAGATGTCCATGATCAGAACATGGTCGTCGGCACCTGCGAAAACGGCACCAAGAAGATCATTTACCAGAACAACGATCGGTAGTCCGGGCGTGAGATGAAGGTTTTCCGTGAGCCTCAGGTGAAAGAGTTCGTGTGCGCGCTGACCCGACCACGCGTCACGGAATGCAGAAGCCTCATGGAATACAGAAGATGTCCCCCTCCTCCGCGAGCACGTTGCGTTGCTCGTCGCGCAACTGTGCGTCGATGCTGTTGGTGATATTGCGCACATCCAGACGATAGCGGTGGCCGGCCTCGAAGCGGTCGTAGTTGATCGTCACGTAGCAGGTTCGCTCGTTGTAGATGTCCATCGACAAGCCCATTGCGCCGGGCGCGTAGTCGTAGTCATAACGCACCTCGAGCTTGTGCTTGCCGGGTGTCACCTGAAAGAAGCGACCGTCGTAGGTGCGCACGCCGTCCAGTTTGTCGGCCATCAGGGTTTTGCCGGTAAAGGTGTGCAGGTCGATCCACGCCTGCTGGGGATCAACAGCAGGTAGCGGCCCTGCGCATCCGGCCAGAAGACTCAGGGCAACGATGGTCAGAAGCAAGCGCATGACGAACTCCGCAGTAGGACAAATGGCGATGAGGGTTGCGTCAGAGGCGGGCTGTCCGGCATAACGCTGATGTTTGCACTTCATGAATATCGACGTTAAGGCTGCTGCATGATTCGATCAAAAAAGGGCTGGCTGCAGCGGGGCCTCCCGGTGCTGGCGACTTTACTCCTCAGCGGCTGTTCCAGTCTTTCCTATTACTCGCAACTGGCCAGTGGCCAAATGGCCCTATTGCGGGCGCGCGAGCCGGTTGCCAACGTCATCGCTGACCCGAATCGCGACCCCAAGCTGCGCGATCATCTGCGCACATCTCAGCAAGCCCGTGCGTTTGCGACCGAGCATCTGCATCTGCCGGATAACCGCAGCTACCGCCTTTATGCCGACATCCATCGTTCGTATGTCGTCTGGAACGTATTCGCGACGGGCGAATTTTCCCTTGATCCTGTCACCCATTGCTTCCCCATCGCCGGGTGCGTGGCCTACCGCGGCTATTACACCCAAGGCGCCGCGCGCGGGGACGCGGCTGTGCAAAAGCTTGAGGGCAAAGACGTGTATGTCAGCGGCGTGGAGGCGTATTCGACGCTCGGCTGGTTCGATGACCCGATCATCAGCTCGATGATGAACTGGGGCGATGAGCGACTGGCCACGCTGATCTTCCACGAGCTGGGGCACCAGCGGTTTTACGTGAAAGACGACAGCGAGTTCAACGAGTCCTTCGCCAGTTTCGTCGAGCAGGAAGGCACGCGTCAGTGGCGCGCGGCGCGTGGTTTGCCTGCCGAAGGTGGGTCTTCGGAAGCCCGGCGACGCGATCAGCTCACCCAGTTGGCGCTCGACACCCGCGATCGGCTGAAGGCGCTGTACGCCGAGCCGCTGAGTCCGCAGGTGATGCGCGAACGCAAGGCCGCTGAGTTCGAGCGTCTGCGCAGCGAGTATCGGCAGTTGCGTGACAGTCAGTGGGGCGGAGACAAGCGCTTTGACGCCTGGGTGTATGCACCGATGAACAACGCACGGCTGCTGCCCATTGGTTTGTATGATCAATGGGTGCCCGCGTTTGAAGCGTTGTTCAGGCAGGTGAACGGCGACTGGCCCGCGTTTTATTCGGCGGTGGAAAAGCTGGGCGGATTGCCCAAGGAAGAACGCAAAGCGGCGTTGGAGCGGCTGGCTAAGCTATCTGCATGACGTCGGACGTGTGGGAGCGCGCTTGCCCGCGAAAGCGGAGTGTCAGTTGATTAATTCTTAGCTGACCCGGTGCTTTCGCGGGCAAGCGCGCTCCTACAGATTGAGTGCTTTCAGCTTTTGAGAAACGCCTGATGCAGCGCGCTCACCGAATCAAAATGATACGTCGGCGCCTCGGCTTCCAGCTCGTCACGACTGCCAAACCCATACCCCACCGCTGCCACGTCCAAGCCGTTGCGCTTGCCGCCCATCAAATCGTGTTTGCGGTCGCCGATCATCAGCGTCTGTTTCGGGTCGAGCTGCTCTTTATCCAGCAAGTGCCGGATCAGCTCGACCTTGTCAGTGCGGGTGCCGTCCAGCTCGCTGCCATAGATCAACTTGAAATGGCGCGCGAAGTCGAAATGCCGGGCGATTTCATGGGCGAACACCCAGGGTTTGGAGGTCGCGATGAACAGCGTCCGGCCCTGATCCGACAGCATGTCCAGCAGTTCGAAAATGCCGTCGAACACCAGATTCTCGTAAAGGCCCGTCACCTTGAAGCGCTCGCGGTAAAACCCCACAGCTTCCCAGGCCTTCGCTTCGTCGAAGTCGTAGGCGCGCATGAATTGCTGCAACAGTGGCGGGCCGATGAAGTGCTCGAGCTTGGTAATGTCGGGTTCGTCGATGCCCAGCTTGCTCAAGGCAAACTGGATGGAACGGGTGATACCCTCGCGCGGATCGGTCAGAGTGCCATCCAGGTCGAACAGAATATTCTGGTAATGCATGGGTGCTCTCAGCAGGGTTTGTCGAAGCCTTCGGCCAGGTGTTGGTCTTTCAGCTTCACGTAATTGGTCGCGCTGTACGGAAAAAACGCGATCTCTTTTTCGGTCAGCGGGCGCATCTGCTTCACCGGACGCCCGACGTAGAGAAACCCACTCTCGAGGCGTTTGCCGGGCGGGACCAGACTGCCCGCGCCGATGATTACCTCGTCCTCCACCACCGCGCCATCCATGATCGTGGTGCCCATGCCGATCAAAATGCGATTGCCGACGGCGCAGCCGTGCAGCATCACTTTGTGGCCGATGGTCACTTCATCCCCGATCAAAAGCGGGAAACCGTCGGGATTGAACGGCCCGGCGTGGGTGATGTGCAGCACGCTGCCGTCCTGCACGCTGGTGCGCGCGCCAATGCGGATGCGGTGCATGTCGCCACGGATGACGGTCAGCGGCCAGACCGAACTGTCGGCGCCGATTTCGACATCGCCGATTACAACCGCCGAATGATCGACAAACGCCCGCTCGCCAAGGGCCGGGGTGTGGTTCTGGAACGTGCGAATGGCCACGATAGGCTCCTTCTCTGGCGCCGATAGCTGCGGTCGGCGCCGATTGTAATTAAGATGCGTGGGTGTTTCTTTTAGCCAAGGTGCCAAACCGTGAGCGCGAACAACCCTCTGTTGCAATCCTACGACCTGCCACCTTTCTCGGCGATTCGCGCCGAGCATGTGAAACCTGCCATCGAACAGATTCTCGCCGACAACCGCGCCGCGATTGCCGACATCCTCGCCAAGCAAGGTTCGCAGCCTACATGGGCTGGCCTGGTACTGGCGATGGACGAACTCAATGATCGCCTGGGCGCCGCCTGGAGTCCGGTCAGCCACCTGAACGCCGTGTGCAACAGCCCGGAACTGCGTGAGGCCTATGAGTCTTGCCTGCCGGCACTGAGCGCCTACTCGACCGAAATGGGCCAGAACCGCGAGCTGTTCCAGGCCTTCGAAGCCCTGGCCAACAGCCCGGAAGCGGCGAATTTCGACGTCGCCCAGAAGACTATTCTTGAACAATCGCTGCGCGACTTCCGCCTGTCGGGCATTGATCTGCCGCCGGAACAGCAAAAACGCTATGCCGCAGTGCAGAGCAAGCTGTCCGAACTGGGCAGCCAGTTCTCCAACCAGTTGCTCGACGCTACTCAAGCCTGGAGCAAGCACGTTACTGACGAAGCTGCCCTCGCCGGCCTGACCGATTCGGCCAAGGCGCAAATGGCGGCCGCAGCCCAGGCGAAAGACCTGGAGGGCTACCTGATTACGCTCGAGTTTCCGAGCTACTACGCCGTCATGACCTACGCCGAAGACCGCGCGCTGCGTGAAGAAGTCTACGCGGCGTATTGCACCCGCGCGTCTGACCAGGGTCCGAACGCAGGCAAAAACGACAACGGCCCGATCATGGAGCAGATTCTCGACCTTCGTAAGGAACTGGCCAAACTGCTGGGTTTCGCCAGCTTTTCCGAGCTGAGCCTGGCCACCAAAATGGCCGAGTCCAGCGATCACGTCCTCAGCTTCCTGCGTGATCTGGCCAAGCGCAGCAAGCCGTTTGCCGTTCAGGACCTGCAGCAGTTGAAAGCCTATGCCGCCGAACAAGGCTGCCCGGACCTGCAAAGCTGGGACAGCGGTTTCTATGGCGAGAAGCTGCGCGAGCAACGCTACAGCGTCTCCCAGGAAGCCCTGCGCGCCTACTTCCCGGTCGACAAAGTGCTGACCGGCCTGTTCGCGATCGTGCAAAAACTGTACGGCATTGAAATCGCTGAGCAGAAGGGCTTCGACACTTGGCACCCTGACGTTCGCCTGTTCGAAATCAAGGAAAACGGCCAGCATGTCGGGCGCTTCTTCTTTGATCTCTACGCCCGCGCCAACAAGCGTGGCGGCGCATGGATGGACGGCGCCCGCGATCGTCGTCGCACCGCGGAAGGCATACTGCAAAGCCCGGTGGCCAATCTGGTCTGTAACTTCACCCCGGCGGTCAGCGGCAAGCCCGCGCTGCTCACCCACGATGAAGTCACCACCCTGTTCCACGAATTTGGCCATGGCCTGCATCACCTGCTGACCCGCGTCGAACACGCGGGCGCGTCGGGCATCAATGGCGTGGCTTGGGATGCGGTCGAGCTGCCAAGTCAGTTCATGGAAAACTGGTGCTGGGAGCCGGAAGGTCTGGCGCTGATCTCCGGCCATTACGAGACCGGTGAGCCGCTGCCTCAGGACCTGCTGGAGAAAATGCTGGCGGCGAAGAATTTCCAGTCTGGCCTCATGATGGTCCGCCAGCTGGAGTTCTCACTGTTCGACTTCGAATTGCATGCCACCCATGGCGACGGCCGCACCACGCTGCAAGTGCTCGAAGGCGTGCGTGACGAGGTGTCGGTGATGCGTCCGCCTGCGTACAACCGCTTCCCGAACAGCTTCGCGCACATCTTTGCCGGCGGCTATGCGGCGGGCTATTACAGCTACAAGTGGGCTGAAGTACTGTCTGCCGATGCCTTCTCGAAGTTCGAGGAAGAAGGCGTGTTCAACGAGCAGACCGGTCGCGCGTTCCGTGAGGCCATTCTGGCGCGCGGCGGTTCCCAGGCGCCGATGGTGCTGTTCGTCGACTTCCGCGGACGCGAGCCGTCGATTGACGCACTCTTGCGTCATTCGGGCTTGAGTGAGGAAGCGGCAGCATGACCGAAACACCGCAGGTGGTTACCAAGAAGCGCTTCATCGCCGGGGCGGTCTGCCCGGCGTGCAGCGAGCCTGACAAGTTGATGATGTGGAACGAAGACGACGTGCCGCACCGTGAATGCGTGCATTGTGGTTATTCCGACACCCTCAATGCGCAAGGGCAGTCGATCCCGAAAGAACTCGGCACACGGGTGAACAAGCCTGTGGTCAAGCCGGCCGATCCTAAGGTGCAGGGCGTGCAGTTTTTCCCGAATCCGAAACTGAAGAAGCCGGTTGATCCGAGTTGATATCGCGCGGCGTCCGTCTATACGCCGCGCTGCATTTCCGCAGGGCCGGCTTTGCTGCATTTCCGTAGGACCGGCTTTAGCCGGGAACAGACCGGTGCGAACACCCCTCAGTTTTGCAGTGTGATGCCCGACGTCTTCCCGGCTGAAGCCGGTCCCACTATGTGTGCAGTATCCGGCCTCACAACCGCCACAAGATCGTCTGCACCCCCATCACATCGGTTTTCTCAAACCAGCCCTTGACCGAGCAGCGGGCAAACACGCTTGTGCTGCATGCACCCGTGTCCATCGCCGACTTCAGCGCCGCCACATCGACATTGTTGATGTAGGCAATCCCGCGCTTGAGGCTGTCTTCGTCGCCGTAACCGCCGTGTTCCATCTCATCCAGCGCTGCCTGTTTGCTCCAGCCCTGGGCGACGATGCGGTACATCGCTGCCACCAGACCGGTTCGGTCCAGGCCGTGCTTGCAATGAATCAGCACCGGCCCGTTTTGCTGCGCGGTCTGGATAGCCCGCAGGCTTTCGATTACGTCGGCGTCGTCAATATGCACCACCTGCAGCGGAATCTGCACCTGCTCCACGGAGGTGTCAGACAGCCATTTGCTGTCACTTTCCTTGAGGAAGTTGATCACCGTGTGCACGCCAAGCCGCTGCAGAAGCGGCTGTGCTGCTGCGTCCGGCTGGCGACTGCGGTAAAGCGTCGGGGTGATCTGGTAAAGGTTGTAGTGCGGGTCGACGAGTTGTGCCCACTGCGCCGGGCGTGACGATTGCGCCGGTGAAACATCCTCGGCTTGAGCGAGAGAGGCAGATGACACGGCCAGCAGCAGGAGGAGTTGAGCAGCGAGCGGGCGAAGGCGCATGAAAGACGTACCGTGGAAACCAGCCATTTATCGATGGGGCAAGTTTTCGCTGCCCAGGGTCAAGGCGCTGTGAGGCGCGTGTCAAAAGTTGGTGAAAGCCGTTGATCGGCGCCGGGATGTTTTTCCGGGTCTGCGCGTGAAGGGCATGAGCGTTTCGCGATACTGTATGCATAACCAGTTATCGAGGAGCCGTCATGTCCATTCACTTGCCCCCACGCGGGCGCGGCACCGCGACCAACCCGCATAACCGATTTGCGCCCAACCGATCCGTGGCCGAAGACGACGGCTGGTATCAGGAAGTGCCGCTGACCCAGGGCACCACTGTCACGCTGGAAACCGCCAAGAGCATCATCGCGCGCAACTCGTCGCCCGACATCCCCTTCGACCGCTCCATCAATCCGTACCGGGGATGCGAGCACGGTTGTATTTATTGTTACGCCCGGCCGAGCCACGCCTATTGGGACATGTCGCCGGGGCTGGACTTCGAAACCAAACTAATCGCCAAAACCAATGCTGCTGCCCTGCTGGAGCAACAGCTCTCCAAGCCTGGCTACAGCGTTGCGCCGATCACCCTGGGCGCGAACACCGATCCGTATCAGCCCATCGAGCGCGAATACAAATTGAGCCGGGCGACGCTGGAAGTGCTGCTGCGCTATCGCCATCCGGTGACGATCATCACCAAAGGCTCGCTGATTCTTCGGGATCTGGACCTGTTGGCCGAGCTGGCAAAGCTGCGGCTGGTATCAGTGTTCATCAGCCTTACGACGCTGGACGATGAGCTCAAGCGCATCCTTGAGCCCCGTGCTGCCGCGCCCAAGGCCAGGCTGCGGGCGATCCGGGTGTTGCGCGATGCCGGCGTGCCGGTGGGCGTTTTGCTGGCGCCGATGATTCCGATGATCAATGACATGGAGCTGGAAAAGCTGATGGCCGAGGCCAAGGCCGCCGGCGCGTTGAGTGCGAGCTATGTGATGCTGCGCCTGCCGCTGGAGGTCGCCCCGTTGTTCGAAGAGTGGCTCCAGGCGCATTATCCGCAAAGAGCCGAGCATGTGATGAGCCTGGTACGACAGAGCCGCGGCGGCGAGGTCTACGACAGCCGCTTCGGCTCGCGAATGCGCGGTGAGGGGGTGTTCGCCGAACTGCTGGCGCAGCGTTACAGCCTCGCCATCAAAAAGCACGGCCTGAACCGGCGGGAGAGTTTTCAGCTGGACTGCAGCGCGTTTTGCCCGCCTGGCGGTCAGATGTCGCTGTTGTGACTCCACGGGCGTCTTACAGCGCGAGATGCTGATCTCGCTGCGTAAGACGCGTTGCCACTGTAGGAGCGCGCTTGCCCGCGATTGCGGTCTGTCAGTAAAAAAAACGGCAACTGACCGCAAGCGTTCGCGGGCAAGCGCGCTCCTGCAGCTTTCGCCGCGAGCTTGCGGATTAGATTTTCTAACGCAAGACCCGCGATCTAGAGCCACGCATTCAGTTTCAATTAAGTTTGCGTCGTTAAGGTGAGTCGGAAGTGACCGATTGGCCTTGTAGGAAAAAAGTCGTACGAAGGCCAGAAA
Source organism: Pseudomonas petrae (assembly GCF_021728295.1). Taxonomy (GTDB): domain Bacteria; phylum Pseudomonadota; class Gammaproteobacteria; order Pseudomonadales; family Pseudomonadaceae; genus Aquipseudomonas; species Aquipseudomonas petrae. Next base: position 58,091 of record NZ_JAKJXE010000006.1, on the reverse strand, counting down.
AAAGTGGGTCATCCACAGGGTTCGCCGGAAAATCCACTTAAATCCGTCAGAGAGGATGAAACATGAGTGACCAGGATAAGCAGCCTCAGGCTGCGACGACAGGCGTAACGCCTCAGGTGGAAACCGCCGAAATGGCGCTGAAGCACATCGTTGATGGCTTCAAGCATTTCCGCCATGACGTCTTCCCTCAGCAGGAAGAACTGTTCAAGAAACTCGCCACCGCCCAACATCCCCGGGCCATGTTCATCACCTGCGCCGACTCGCGCATCGTCCCGGAACTCATCACCCAAAGCTCGCCAGGCGACCTGTTCGTCACCCGTAACGTGGGTAACGTCGTTCCGCCTTATGGCCCAATGAATGGCGGCGTTTCGACGGCTATTGAATACGCCGTCCTGGCCTTGGGCGTGCAGCACATCATCGTTTGTGGTCACTCCGATTGCGGGGCCATGCGCGCCGTGCTCAACCCCGACACCCTGGAAAAGATGCCGACGGTCAAAGCCTGGCTGCGTCACGCCGAGGTCGCCAAGACCGTTGTGCAGGACAACTGCAACTGCACCAGCGAGCACGAAACCATGCACGTGCTCACCGAAGAAAACGTCATCGCGCAGCTGCAACATCTGCGCACGCACCCTTCCGTAGCGTCCAAGCTGGCCAGCGGTCAGCTGTTCATCCACGGTTGGGTTTACGACATCGAGACCAGCGAAATCCGCGCCTACGATGCCGAGCAGGACTGCTTCCTGCCTCTGGATGGCGACCATCCAGTGCCGATGGCGTCGATCCCCCGCGGGCGATATTGATCGCCGGCTGACCCGCTGCCCCAGAGCGCAGCGGCGTCGGCCCTGACGCTTCCACCCTCATACAAGCTCGTAGCGGCCGCGCATAGCGCGTGCCGCCGGGCGTTGTCACGTCTGAATTCTGGAGAGTCGTCATGGCTACTACTGATCTGAAAGCGTTGTTACCACGGGAGCTACTGGCTTCCGTGGTGGTTTTTCTGGTGGCCCTGCCGCTGTGCATGGGGATAGCCATTGCGTCCGGTATGCCGCCGTCCAAAGGTTTGATCACCGGCATTATTGGCGGTCTGGTGGTCGGCTGGCTGGCGGGTTCACCGCTACAGGTCAGCGGCCCGGCGGCAGGTCTGGCGGTGCTGGTGTTCGAGCTGGTCCGGGAACATGGCATGGCCATGCTTGGCCCGATTTTGCTCCTCGCCGGCGCATTGCAGCTGTTGGCTGGGCGATTGAAGCTGGGCTGCTGGTTTCGCGTCACGGCACCGGCGGTGGTGTACGGCATGCTCGCGGGCATCGGCGTGTTGATCGTGCTCTCCCAGGTTCACGTCATGTTCGACAGCGGGCCCAAACCTTCCGGGCTGGATAATCTGGTGGCGTTCCCGCAAACCCTTCTCGGCGCCATTGGCCCGGGCAGCGCCATGCAGGCCGGTCTTCTCGGGCTGGGGACCATCGCAGTGATGTGGCTGTGGGAAAAGCGTCGCCCCCATGCGCTGCGGTTTGTGCCAGGCGCGTTGCTCGGCGTCGGCATTGCGACGGTGGTGAGTCTGGTGATGAGCTTGCAGGTCAAGCGCGTCGAGGTCCCGGCCAACCTTGCTGAAGCCATCGACTGGCTGCGCCCCGCAGACCTGCTGAACCTGGCTGATCCTGCCATCCTGATCGCGGCGATTGCCGTGGCCTTCATTGCCAGCGCTGAAACCCTGTTGTCGGCAGCGGCGGTGGATCGGATGCACGACGGCCAGCGTTCGGACTTCGACAAGGAGCTTAGTGCCCAGGGCGTGGGCAACATGCTCTGCGGTCTGGTCGGCGCGTTGCCGATGACCGGCGTGATCGTGCGCAGTTCGGCGAACGTGCAGGCGGGTGCCAAGACGCGGCTGTCGGCGATGTTCCACGGTCTGTGGCTGCTGGCGTTCGTGCTGTTGCTGTCCAGTGTGCTGCAGAGCATTCCTGTCGCGAGCCTGGCCGGCGTGCTGGTCTACACCGGCGTGAAGCTGGTGAATGTCCAAGCACTCAAAGGGCTGGGACGCTATGGCCGCATGCCGATGTTCATCTACGGCGCGACCGCCAGCGCGATTGTCCTGACCGACTTGCTGACCGGCGTGTTGATCGGCTTTGGCCTGACCCTGGTGAAGCTGGCGCTGAATGCATCGCGCTTGAAGATCAATCTCGTCGACCTGCCGGCCGAGGGGGAAATGGAGCTGCGCCTCAATGGTTCGGCCACCTTCCTCAAGGTGCCGGCGCTGACGCAGACGCTGGAAACCGTACCGCCCGGCACCACGCTGCATGTGCCGCTGGGTAACCTGACCTACATCGACCATTCCTGCCTGGAGTTGCTGGAAGAATGGGGCCGCGCCAACGCAGCGCAGGGCTCGCGTTTGCTGTTGGAGCAACGGCTGCTCAAGCGTCGCGTGGAGGGAAGGATCCGCACGTCGATCGGAGGGGCAGCGCTGCACTGAGGCGGGTAAAGGGTGTGCGGGATCAGTCTTTCCCGCACTCTAGCTCAAGCCCCACGCCCAGCTGACGTGACAGGCTGGGCCAGCGCTTCCACGCCGCGTCGGTGTCCGGGCTGGCGAGGCGCTCGCGGTAGGCTTCCACCGATTCCAGCGAGAAACTGTCGTCGTTGAGCATTTCGTCGATGGCGTGATGCACCACTTCGTCCAGCTGGTTGGCGAACGATTCGCCGATCAATTGGTGCGCGATGACGCTGGCCACGGTGGTGTTCATCGGTATCAACGGCTGGCCGAAATGCTTGATGTACAGATCATTCACTTCCTCCACCAGACGGTGGGCCAGATACGCCTCATCCAACAGCCCATCCAGCCCTTCGTGGCCCGCCATGATGGCGGGCGGCGCGCTGAAGAATTGCTCGGCGATTTTCAGGACCGGCTTGATCTGGCTTTCAATGCCCGCCTGCAACGCGACGTCATGGGCGGCGTCCAGCAAGTCCGGCACCTGACCGATGTAGGCGATGACGAAACGCGTCAGCACGCCTCGCGCGTCTACGTCAGGCAGGTGAATGGACGGGTGCAGATGAGGAAGTTGCGACTCCAACTGGCGCGCTAGCTGACCGGATTGGTTTTCGTGTTCTTGGGCTCGGGTGATCTGCTCGCGCAATGCGGCGGTGTTCATGGATGCTCCATAGGCAGTGAAACCAGGCGGTCATTATAGGGAAGTCCATACCTTAGCTTGCCCACAAATGACGCTAAGACGTAATTGTCATAACAGCTTCATGGTTATGTGCATAATCGCGCGCTCGTGGACCACTTATGGGCTGAACTCATGACCCGAACCCAGAAAACCGTTTTCATCCTGGCGGCCCTTGTGGCGCTGGTGCTTGGCTTGACCGTCTACCGTACGCTGTCCGGAACTGACCAGGGCGACCAGACCGCGCTTGTCGATGCAGGGATCATCCTTCTCCCGCAGAGCCGCAATGTGCCGGATCTTTCGCTCACCGATCAGGACGGCCAGCCGCTTTTATTGAGCCAGTTGAAGGGCAAATGGACGGTGCTGTTCTTCGGCTACACGTTCTGCCCGGACATCTGCCCGACTACCCTTGCCCAACTGCGTCAGATCAAAAGCGAGCTGCCCAGTGAGGCCGTCGACAAACTGCGGATCGTGCTGGTCAGCGTCGATCCCGATCGCGACACCCCGCAACAGCTCAAGCAATACCTGGGTTATTTCGACAAGCAGTTCGTCGGCCTAAGGGCGCCGGTCGATACGCTGCAGAAGCTGGCGAATGCCGTGAGCATCCCGTACATCCCGGCGGACACCAGCAAGCAGAACTACACGGTCGACCACAGCGGCAACCTCGCCCTCCTCGGACCCGACGGCACCCAACGCGGCTTCATCCGCGCGCCGCTGAACAGCCAGAAGCTGGTGGCGCAGTTGCCTGGGCTGGTTGAGAGGAAGTAAGGACTGATGATGTCGGCGTTGCCGATCATGGTAGGAGCGCGCTTGCCCGCGAAATGGAAATGGTCGTTACATCCGATATATCTCTATCGTCTGTACCTCAGTCTTCGCGGGCAAGCGCGCTCCTACACGGGGTCGTGGCGGATGATCAATCGGAGCTTGTGCACTATCTGTAGGCGCCGGCTCCCGCGACGCCACCCGCCTAACGGCGCGATCAGAACGCCGGAACCACGGCGCCTTTGTACGTCTCAACGATGAACGCCTTGGTTTCCGGGCTGTGCAGCGCGGCGACCAGTTTCTGGATGGCCGGGGCATCTTTATTGTCTTCGCGGGTCACCAGGATGTTCGCGTAAGGCGATTCCTGCCCTTCGATGATCAGCGCATCCTTGGTCGGATCAAGCTTGGCGGTCAGGGCGTAGTTGGTGTTGATCAGCGCCAGGTCCACCTGCGTCAGTACGCGTGGCAGGGTCGCGGCTTCCAGCTCGCGGAATTTCAGGTTCTTCGGGTTCTGCTGCACGTCGCTTGGCTTGGCGGTGATGCTGGTCGGGTCCTTCAAGGTAATCAGACCGGCCTTGACCAGCAGCAACAGGGCACGGCCCTCGTTGGTGGCGTCATTCGGGATGGCCACGTTAGCGCCATCCGGCAGCTCGGCCAGACTCTTCAGTTTGTCCGAGTAGGCGCCAAACGGCTCGATGTGAACCTTGGCCACACTCACCAGATGCGTGCCCTTGCCCTTGTTGAACTCATCCAGATACGGCTGGTGCTGGAAGAAGTTGGCGTCCATACGGTTCTGGTCGACCTGCACGTTCGGCTGAATGTAATCGTTGAACACTTTCACGTTCAGCGTCACGCCTTCCTTCGCCAGCATCGGCTTCACGAACTCGAGAATCTCGGCGTGGGGCACGGCGGAGGCCGCCACGGTCAAGGTCTCATCAGCATGGGCAGACAGGGCCGCCACAGCAGCGAATACAGCCAACAACTTTTTCATTTCTACTACTCCTGAGACGCACGCGCAGCGGCGTGCATCTGCCGGTCAGTGACCGGCGAATTCGGTTAACGGTGTGAAAAGTGCGCGACCAGTCTGTCGCCGACGGTTTGCAGGATCTGCACCAGCACCAGCAGCAATACGACCGTTACAAACATCACATCGTTCTGGAAGCGTTGGTAACCGTAGCGAATCGCCAGATCGCCCAGGCCTCCTGCGCCGACCGCACCGGCCATGGCCGTGAACGACACCAGCGCAATCGCCGTCACGGTGATTGCTGCGAGGATGCCCGGGCGCGCCTCAGGCAACAGCGCCTTGATCACGATCTGCCGGGTTGTTGCGCCCATCGCCTGAGTGGCCTCGATGATGCCGCGATCCACTTCCCGCAGCGCGGTTTCCACCAGTCGCGCGAAGAATGGCGTGGCGCCTGCAATCAATGGCGGCAGCGTACCGAGAATGCCCAGCGAGGTGCCGGTGATGATTTCCGTCAGCGGCATCATCACGATCAGCAGGATGATGAACGGCAACGCCCGCAGCATGTTCACGATCAAGCCCACGGTGGTGTAAACCGGCTTGTTCTCAAGCAACTGACGCGGCGAGGTCAGGAACATCAGCACGCCAAGCGGTAAGCCCAGCAGGACGGTGAAGGCAAGCGACACGCCGAGCATGATCAGGGTGTCGCCGGTCGCCAGCCAGATCTCGTACCAGTCGACGTTGGAAAACAGGTTGAGAAAGGTGTCCATCAGCGCAGGACCTCCATGTGAACGTCGGCTGCGGTGAAGCGGGCAAACGCGGCGTCCATGTCACCACCGGTGATGGCCAGCGTCAGTTGCCCGTAAGGCGTGTCTTTGATGCGGTCGATACGGCCGGCCAGAATGCTGTAGTCCACGCCGGTTTCCCGCGCGACCGTACCCAGCAATGGCGCGTAGGTCGCTTCGCCCTGGAACGTCAGGCGCACGATGCGGCCCTGAACATGGACGAAATCGCTGTTCAGCTGGTTTTCGTCGACCTCTTCGTCTTCCTGCACAAAGCGGCGAGTGGTCGGGTGCTTGGGGTGCAGAAACACATCGGCCACAGCGCCCTGCTCGACGATCACGCCAGCATCCATGACCGCCACCTGATCGCAGACGCGACGGATCACGTCCATTTCGTGAGTGATCAGCACGATGGTCAGCTTCAGCTCTCGATTGATCTCGGCCAGCAGCTGCAACACCGACGCCGTGGTTTGCGGGTCAAGGGCGCTGGTGGCCTCATCGCACAGCAGAATCTTCGGCTTGGTTGCCAGCGCGCGGGCGATGCCGACGCGTTGCTTCTGACCGCCGGACAATTGCGCCGGGTATTTTCTGGCGTGGTCGGAAAGACCCACGCGTGCCAGCAACTCGGCCACGCGCTGATCGATCTGCGCGCGGGAAATGTCCCCGGCCAGCGTCAGCGGCATGGCGACGTTGTCGGCCACCGTCTTTGACGACAGCAGATTGAAGTGCTGGAAAATCATGCCGACCTGACGGCGGAAGCCGCGCAGACCGTCGGCATCCAGCGCGGTGACATCGACGTCATCGACCAGGATCTTGCCGCCGCTCGGCGCTTCAAGGCGGTTGATCAGGCGCAGCATCGTGCTCTTGCCGGCGCCGGAGTGGCCGATCAGACCAAACACCTGGCCGTTTTCGATGCGCAGGCTGGTGGAGTGCAGCGCGGGAATTTCCCGGTCGGCGACCCGATAGGTTTTGTGGACGTTTTGAAACTCGATCACGGAGCGAACCTTGTGGGGCGCGTTGAAAAATCAGCGTAGGGCTACTGCCTTCATCACGCTGCTGAGCGATGCCATTTCGGCTTCGGCTGGGTAAACCGGGCGCGCATTTTAGCCTGTCGAATCCGGGTTGGGCCCAGCATTCTTAGCATTTATTTCGCACTTCACCTGCCGAACGGTCATATGGATGGCCGACTGTCAGGCTGGCGCTGGAAATTGAAGAATCGAAAAAACAAACGGAACGGCTGTTTTCATCGTCAGTCACTTACTTAGCGCCTGAATAATGCCTGACCTCGTGTCAGGCATTTCCGCCTACGAGCTCCTGCTGCCTCCACACCATGGAACGCCGAACGAGGAGCCGTCTGAACCGAGGAGTTTTGTCTGATGAGTAAGAACACCAATCCACCTGTTAGCCCCAACGCCAACAGTGAGCTGGCGGGCACTGACACGCTGGACCGTGGCAACACCAACGCTAAGGTTGAAAGTCTCGAAACGTTCCGCTCCGACGCTACCGGTGAGGCTTTGCGCACCAATCAGGGCGTAAAGATCTCCGACAACCAGAACACGCTGAAAGTCGGATCGCGCGGCCCATCGCTGCTCGAAGACTTCATCATGCGCGAGAAGATCACTCACTTTGACCATGAACGCATTCCAGAGCGCATCGTCCACGCGCGCGGTACGGCGGCTCACGGTTACTTCCAGACCTACGAGAACCATTCCGCGCTGTCCAAGGCCGAATTCCTGCGCGATCCGGGCAAGAAAACCCCGGTGTTCGTTCGTTTTTCTACGGTTCAAGGCCCACGCGGCTCCGGCGATACTGTCCGTGACGTACGGGGTTTCGCGGTCAAGTTCTATACCGGCGAAGGCAACTACGACCTGGTCGGCAACAACATGCCGGTGTTCTTCATTCAGGACGCCATCAAGTTTCCCGATTTCGTACATGCGGTGAAGCCAGAGCCTCACAACGAAATCCCTACGGGCGGCTCTGCTCACGACACGTTCTGGGACTTCGTTTCCCTGGTGCCGGAATCCGCGCACATGGTGCTGTGGACCATGTCCGACCGTGCGATCCCGAAAAGCCTGCGCTCCATGCAGGGCTTCGGCATCCATACCTTCCGCATGATCAATACCGAAGGTAAGTCCACGTTCGTCAAATTCCACTGGAAGCCCAAGTACGGCACGTGCTCCCTGGTCTGGGACGAAGCGCAGAAGCTCGCGGGCAAGGACACCGACTTCCATCGCCGCGACCTGTGGGAGTCGATCGAGACGGGTGATTACCCGGAATGGGAACTGGGCGTACAGATTGTCGCCGAGGAAGACGAGCACAAGTTTGACTTCGACCTTCTCGACCCGACCAAAATCATCCCGGAAGAGCTGGTGCCGGTGACGCCGCTGGGCAAGATGGTGCTCAACCGTAACCCGGACAACTACTTTGCCGAGACCGAGCAGGTTGCGTTCTGCCCAGGCCACGTCGTGCCGGGTATCGACTTCTCCAACGATCCGCTGCTGCAAGGTCGGCTGTTTTCCTACACCGATACGCAAATCAGCCGACTGGGTGGGCCGAACTTCCACGAGATTCCGATCAACCGTCCGGTCTCGCCGAACCACAATAACCAGCGCGACGCTCAGCACCGCACCACCATCGACAAGGGTCGCGCTTCCTACGAGCCAAACTCGATCGACGGCGGCTGGCCGAAAGAAACGCCCGCTGGTCCGCAGGATGGCGGCTTCGAGACGTATCCAGAACGCGTCGAAGCACACAAGGTGCGTGAGCGTAGCCCTTCCTTTGGCGATCACTTCTCGCAGGCCACGCTGTTCTTCAACAGCATGAGCGAACACGAGAAAGAGCACATCATCGCGGCCTACAGCTTCGAGCTGGGCAAGGTGGAGCGTGAGCACATCCGCGCGCGTCAGGTGAACGAGATTCTCGCGAACATCGACCTCACCCTGGCTAAACGTGTGGCTGAAAATCTTGGCTTGCCAGCGCCGACCGCCCCGACTGTCCAGGCGCAAAGCAACGGCAAGTTGACCGTCGACAAGTCGCCACTGCTGAGCCAGGCGAACCTGCTGCCTGCCGACATTGCTTCGCGCAAAGTTGCCATCTTGGTTGCCAATGGCGTCGACGACAAAGCTGTAGCGGCGATGAAAGCGGCGCTGGAAGCCGAAGGCGCACACGCCAAGGTGTTGGGCCCTACCTCCGCGCCGGTTAAAACCGCGAGTGGTGCGTCCCTGGCCGTTGATGCTTCGATGGAAGGTTTGCCATCGGTCGCGTTCGACGCCGTCTTCATCCCCGGCGGCGACGCTTCGATCAAGGCCCTGAGTGGCGACGGCGTGGCACTGCATTACGTGCTTGAGGCCTACAAGCACCTCAAAGCCATTGCTTACGGCGGTGACGCCCAGAAACTGATCGACCTGCTCCGTTTGGAAGCCGATGCGGGCTTGCTGGCAGTCTCGGACAGCGCCTCGTTCAAGGCGTTTTTCGATGCGATCCAGCAACATCGCGTTTGGGCACGTGAGCCAAAGGCGAAGGCGATTCCTGCATAACTTGCAGGACTAGCGCGTAACAAAAAAGGCGTTGCCCGCGAGGGCAACGCCTTTTCTTTTGATCAAAAATCGATCAGAGCTGAGCGGGCTTCAACACAATCTTCGCAGGCTCGGAACGCTCGATTTCACGCTGCATCTGCAACTCGAAGTCCGGGTTGATCTTCGCCACGCGTTTGGTCAGCAAGGTCGCCAGCCAAGGGTAATCGTCCGTGCGCGGCACCTGCACAGTGACGTCGCAGTTGAAGGCTGCCACATCTTCAGCGATGTCACTCAACTGACGGCGCAGCTGTTTCATGTCGCCGAGCTTCAGCTCAATAGTCGTGCTTTCGGCGCTCGGGTCGATCACCTTCGCCTTGCGCTTGGCTTCGGCAGCACGCAGATCGGCTTCGGCCTTTTCCAGCTCGGCCTTACGCGCGTGGGCGATGGCACCGTTGACGCCACTGGTCAGCGCCGGGGCTTTTGGCATCAGGGCGCGGGCGCGGCTGAGCGCAGTAGCGGCGGCATTCATGTCGCCTTTTTGCAGCACGATCTGGCTGCGGCTCAAATACGCCTCGGCCAACTGACGCTGGTATTGCTCGAGTCGGGGATCGTCCGGGGATTTGCTTTGCAGCGCCGCCAATTGATCTTCGGCGGTCGCCAACTCGCTGCTGGCGATGTTCTGTTCCAGCTGCTGATAGACATCGGGCGCAGCCACAGGCGCGGGCTGCTCGACGGGCTTGCTCTGGCAAGCGCTCAACAGGACGGAAAATGCAGCAAGCAGCAGATAACGGGATGCGAACGGCTTCATTCCTGCGATTCTCTATTTGCGCAAAAAACGAGCAAGTCTACACACAACTGACTTGCACCGAAAATAACTGATCACTATGGGTAGGCGCGCAAGGAGTCATTGCACATTGCCGCCATTTGATTATTGCGGAGTATGACTCTACCCGCCACCCAAGGTTCTACCGCTTGGGCAAAAGGAAGCTGAGCAGAAACAGCGCCGCCGCCGAGACCACGATAGACGGGCCTGCCGGGGTGTCCTTGAACCAGGACAGCGCCAGACCCGCGCACACCGCAATGACGCCAATAATGCTCGCACCCAAGGCCATTTGCTCCGGCGAACGGGCGTGACGTTGTGCCGCAGCGGCGGGAATGATCAGCAGCGAGGTAATCAACAACACGCCGACGATCTTCATGGCCACCGCGATGACCACTGCGATCAGCAGCATCAACGTCATGCGCAGCGTTGCCACCGGCAGGCCTTCGACCGTTGCCAGCTCTTCATGCACGGTGATCGCCAGCAGCGGTCGCCACAGCGCACAGATCAACACCAGCACTAACGCACTGCCGGCGAGGATCCAGGCCAGATCGTTCGGGCTTATGGCCAGCAGGTCGCCGAACAGATAGCCCATCAGGTCGATGCGCACGTCATGCATGAAGCTCAACACCACCAGCCCGAGGGACAAGGTGCTCGGCGCGAGAATGCCCAGTAACGTGTCGGAGGCCAGCGGTTGGCGCTGCTGCAGGGTCACCAGCAAAACCGCCAGCAGCAGGCAGCCCACCGTCACCGCAATCGTCGGGCTGATGTCCAGCAGAAAGCCCAGGGCCACGCCGAGCAGTGCGGCATGGGACAGCGTGTCGCCAAAATAAGCCATGCGCCGCCAGACCACGAAAGACCCCAGAGGGCCTGCCACTACCGCTAACGCGAGGCCTGCGAGCAAGGCGTAAAGAAGAAAGTCAGCCATGCTTGCAGCTGTCCCCGTGGTCGTGATTGTGGGTGTTGGCATGGACGTGGTCGTGAGCCGGTGCGGGTTGGCAGACTTCGCCATGCAAGTCGTGGGCGTGATCGTGATGATGGTGATAGATCGCCAGGCTCGGCGCGTTCAGGCCGAACAGCTCCACGAAGGCGGGATCGTTACTGACCTGCTCGGGGTGACCGGAGCAACACACGTGGCGATTGAGGCAGACGACCTGATCGGTGGTGCTCATGACCAGATGCAGGTCATGGGAAACCATCAGCACGCCACATTGATGCCGGTTGCGCAGCTGAGTGATCAGCGCGTACAGCTCGGCCTGCCCGGCGACATCAACGCCCTGCACCGGCTCGTCGAGCACCAGCAGCTCCGGCTTGCGCAACAGCGCTCGCGCCAGCAGCACGCGCTGCATCTCGCCACCGGAAATCCCTTGCAGCGGGCTGTCGATGACTTTCTCGGCGCCGACCTCGATCAGTGCCGCCCGCGCGGTGTCCCGATCAACGCCGGGGACCAGACGCAGGAAACGCAGGACCGATAGCGGCAGCGTGGCGTCGATGTGCAGCTTCTGCGGCATGTAGCCGACGCGGAGTTTCGGCTTGCGCCAGATTTCGCCCGAATCAGCCTTGAGCAGCCCGAGAACGGCGCGTACCAATGTGGTCTTGCCCGCGCCGTTCGGGCCGATCAGGGTGACGATTTCGCCTGAACTCACGCTCAGCTGGATATTTTCCAGCACGCTCTGGCCGGCGCGCGCCACGCTGACGTCCTTCAGGCGGATCAGTGCATCACTCATCAGGCGGCCTTGCACCCGGCACATACGCCGACCACTTCGACTGTCTGGGCTTCGACGGCAAAGCCGACCTCATTGGCAGCGTCGACGATGGCCGAGCTGATGGTGGCGTGCTGCAACTCGATGGCGGCGTGGCACTCGCGGCAGATCAGGAATTGACCCTGATGCGCGTGGGTCGGGTGGTTGCAGCCGGCGAAGGCGTTCAGCGACGCGATGCGGTGCACCAGGCCGTTTTCCAGCAGGAAGTCCAGCGCGCGGTACACCGTCGGCGGTGCGGCGCGGCGGCCGTCTTCTTCGCTGAGCACTGCGAGGATGTCGTAGGCGCCCAGCGGCTTGTGGCTCTGCCAGACCAGTTCCAGCACGCGACGCCGCAGGGCCGTCAGCCGCAAGCCTTTGCCCGCGCACAGCGTGTCGGCTTCAGTGAGCGCACTGTGCACGCAGTGGGAGTGATCGTGGGGGCGACTGGCCAGGGGTGTTTTAGACATGAGCGGCGACGGCCTTTGAGAGAGACGTTATTATGTTACCCGTTCCTGCCCCCATGAGTGGTTATCGTGTCCCGACTTTTTTTACTTTTTGTCGTATTTATCAGCGGTTTTTCAACCATCACTGCCGCCGAAGCCAGCGTCCGGGTACTGACCAGCATCAAGCCGCTGCAGCTGATCGCCGCCGCTGTGCAGGACGGAATCGCAGTACCGGAAGTCCTGCTTCCGCCAGGCGCTTCCCCTCATAACTATGCGCTGCGGCCGTCCGACGTACGGCGCGTGCAGGAAGCCGATTTGCTCTACTGGATTGGCCCGGACATGGAGACCTTCCTTCCCCGCGTGCTGTCCGGGCGCAGCAAGGCCTCGGTTCCGGTTGAGTCGCTGCCGGGCATGCACCTGCGCCATTTCACGGCTGGCAGCGAGCACCATGATGATGACGAAGACGAGCATGACCACGACCACCGCCCGGGCAGCGTCGATGCGCATTTGTGGCTGTCGTCGGTCAATGCGCGGCTGATTGCCGCGAAGATGGCCGCTGACTTGAGCCAGGCCGATCCGGCCAATGTGGCGCGTTATGAGAGCAATGTGAAGGCCTTCGACGCACGCCTTGACGCGCTGGACGCTAAAATCAAACAACGGGTCGCAGGTATTTCAGGCAAGCAGTATTTCGTGTTCCACGAAGCGTTCGATTATTTCGAAGAAGCGTACGGGCTGAAGCATGCGGGCGTATTTGCCGTCAGCAGCGAGGTTCAGCCGGGCGCTCAACACGTCGCCGCCATGCGCGCGCGGCTGACGGAATTCGGCAAGACCTGCGTGTTCAGCGAGCCGCCCCTTCGCCCGCGTCTAGCCGACACGCTGAGTGCGGGCTTGCCGGTCAAACTGGCGGAACTGGACGGACTGGGCGGATACACACCCGCCACTGCGCAGGGTTACGAGCAATTGCTGAGCAAACTGGCAGATGATCTGGCGGGGTGTCTGGAGAGTTTATAGCGTCTGGCCCAACGCCTTCGCGGGCAAGCGCGCTCCTACAATTGGAACCCCTATCCCTGTAGCACGGTTGTTTGAGCCATGTCCGCCGCCAACTATCGACCGGCGCATCACCTGTAGGAGCGCGCTTGCCCGCGAACGCTTGGTGAGGTTTACAACGCAAACGGCAACGGAATATGGGTTTCCTGGCGCTGTTCCAGGCGCTTGCGGAATTCGTCCGGGTCGTGAATCAGCACGTCCTGGCCGGCAAAGGTTTCGGCGGCGATGAGACGCGACAGCCAGAAGCGCACGCAACCCACTCGCAGCATCGTCGACCACAGCTCGGCTTCGGCGGCGGTAAACGGCCTCAGCGCAGCGTACGCACCCAGAAACGCACGGGCGCGCGGTGCATCGATGGTGCCGTTCTCAAACGAGCACCAGTCATTCACGGCAATCGCCACGTCGTACAGCATCGGCCCGGAACAGGCGTTGTAGAAATCGATCACGCCCGTCAGGTGGGTGCCTTCGAACAGCGTGTTGTCGCGGAACAGGTCAGCGTGCAGATTGGCTCGCGGCAGCGCCATGATGCTCGCCTTGCGGCGCTGGATTTCCTCGACCGCCTTGGTCAGCAGCGCGCCTTGCGCCTCGTCCAGGTGAGAGATGAAATTAGCGCCCTCCTCCAGCATCCAGTCCAGGCCACGGTCGGTTTTGCGTTCGATGGTCTGGCTGCGTGTGGCCATGTGCATGTGCGCCATGAACTCGCCGATCTGCACGCAGTGCTGGTTGTTGGGTTGAGCCGGGTGCTTGCCGGACAGGCGCGGTTGCAGCAGCGCCGGTTTGCCTTTCAGCTCGCGCAGGGCCTGACCGTCGGTGGTGCGCAACGCGTAGGGCACGGGCAGGTTGGCGTCATGGAGAACATCCAGCAGCTCGATGAAGAACGGCATTTCCTGAACCGGACCGCGCTCGACCAGGGTCAGCACAAACTCGCCCTGCTCCAGGCTGATGAAGAAATTGGTGTTTTCACTTCCAGCGGCAATGCCCTGAAAATCACGCAGGGCGCCAAGCCCGTACGGGGCGAGAAAAGCTTCCAGCTCGGGCCGAGCCAGGGGAGTAAAAACGGACATAGAAGACTGCCAACGAGAGTGAATGTAGGGCGTTACCAGCTGAATAGTACCCATTGGGGTATCAGCATGTCCGGTTGATCCGAACGTATGAATTGACCGCTTGTGCCGTCGGCGCGCACCAGATAGTAGGGCTTGCCGTGTTTGGGCGTGATCTTCACCGCGTACACGAATCCGTTCGCACGATACTCCTTGATGAAGCCATCACTGTCCTGACGAATCGTCACATCAGGCTCTGCCGAGGGCGCTTCATCGTCCGCCGCGACCGCCAGCCACGGACAGGCAAGCAACCCGCCGAGCAGTAACAGGCGATTCAGCGCGCGCATGATAACCTTGTGCCTTTGTCGTCAACGGTCCGCGCATTCTAGCGCCGACCCCGCCGAAAAGGTTGATCTTGCACATGAGTCTTGCGCCCCTCGTCCTGGTGGACGGTTCTTCTTATCTTTACCGCGCGTTCCATGCGCTGCCGCCGCTCATGACCTCCAAAGGCCTGCCCACCGGTGCGGTCAAGGGCGTGCTGAATATGCTCAAAAGCCTGCGCAGGCAATATCCCGAAAGCCCGTTTGCCGTGGTTTTCGATGCCAAGGGCGGAACGTTCCGCGACGCGCTGTACGGCGAATACAAAGCCAACCGCCCAAGCATGCCGGACGACATGCGCGTGCAGATCGACTTCCTGCACAACTGCGTGCGAGGCCTGGGCTACCCGCTGTTGTGCGTTGAAGGCGTGGAGGCCGACGACGTAATCGGCACCCTGGCGCGCAGCAGCGCTGCCGCCGATCGTCCGGTGGTCATCTCCACCGGTGACAAGGACATGGCGCAGCTGGTCGACGGCCACATCACGCTGGTCAACACCATGACTGGCAGCGTGCTGGACGTCGCCGGCGTGAAAGAGAAGTTCGGTGTCGGCCCGGAACACATTATCGATTACCTGGCGCTGATGGGCGACAAAGTCGACAACATCCCCGGCGTTCCCGGCGTCGGTGAGAAAACCGCAGCAGGCCTGCTGGTGGGCATCAACGGTGGCCTGAAAGAGCTTTACGCGAACCTCGACAAAGTGGCAGCGCTTCCGCTTCGGGGCGCTAAATCCCTGCCGGCCAAGCTCGAAGAACACAAGGAAATGGCCTTCCTGTCCTACGAGCTGGCGACCATCAAGATCGACGTGCCGCTAGACATCGAGCTCGACGCCCTGCACTGCGGCGAGCCTGATCGTGAGGCGCTGATGGCGCTGTACACCGAACTGGAATTCAAGAGCTGGATTACCGACCTGCAGCGTGATGCCCGCCAGGAAGGCGCGGAAGTCGTCCCCGCTGCCGAGCCGGCGCCGATCGTCGAGGCCAAGTACGAACTCATTCTTGAGCAGACCCAATTCGATGATTGGTTGAAGAAGCTGAAGAACGCTCAGTTGTTCGCCTTCGTGGTGCAGAGCAACGGCACCGACGCCCAGCGCGCGCAGATCGTTGGCCTGTCGTTCGCGATCAAGACCCACGAAGCCTGTTACATCCCGCTCACCCATTCTTATATGGGTGTGCAGCAGCAACTCGATCGCGACGCGGTGCTGAAAGCAGTCAAGCCCATGCTGGAGGATGCGAGCAAAATCAAGGTCGGCCAGCACGCCAAGTTTGCGATCAACCTGCTGGCCAACTGCGCCATTGACGGCGACCAGAGCCAAGGCATCAACGTTCAGGGCGTCAAGTTCGACACAATGCTCGAATCCTACGTGCTCGACTCCACCGCGACGCGTCACGACCGTGACAGCCTTGTCGCCAAGTACCTGGATCACACGCCGGTGAATTTCCAGGACATCGCGGGCAAGGGCGCAAAACAGCTGAGTTTCGACCAGATCGCGCTGGAACAGGCCGGAACGTATGCGGCTGAAGAGGTCGACCTGACGCTGCGCCTGCACGAAGTGCTGCAGGATAAACTGGCCAAAACGCCGAGTCTGGCGCCTGTGCTGAACGACATCGAAATGCCACTTATGCCCGTGTTGGCGCGCATCGAGCGTCAAGGCGCGCTGGTCGATGCCAATCTGCTGGGCAATCAGAGTGTCGAGCTGGGCAACAAAATGACCGAGCTTGAGCGCGAAGCGTTTGCCATCGCCGGTGAAGAATTCAATCTCGGCTCGCCCAAGCAGCTCGGGGTGATTCTCTACGAAAAGCTCGGCATGCCGATCATCAGCAAGACCGCCACCGGCCAGCCTTCCACGGCTGAGGCGGTGCTCGCGGAACTGGCCGAGCAGGAATATCCGCTGCCGAAGGTGCTGATGCAATACCGCTCGATGAGCAAACTGAAGAGCACGTATACCGATCGCCTGCCGGAGCAGATCAACCCGCGCACCGGGCGGATTCACACCTCCTACCATCAGGCGGTGGCAGTGACCGGGCGTCTGTCTTCCAGCGACCCGAACCTGCAGAACATCCCCATCCGGACCGCCGAGGGTCGTCGCATCCGTCAGGCGTTTGTCGCCCCCCAAGGCTACAAGCTGCTGGCGGCGGACTACTCGCAGATCGAACTGCGGATCATGGCGCATCTGGCCAAGGACGAAGGCTTGCTGCACGCCTTCCGCAACGACCTGGACGTGCATCGGGCGACGGCGGGCGAGGTGTTTGGTGTCGAACTGCCGGACGTGACCAACGACATGCGCCGCAGCGCCAAAGCGATCAACTTCGGTCTGATCTACGGCATGAGCGCGTTCGGGCTGGCCAAGCAGATTGGGGTCGATCGCAAGCAATCCCAGGCGTATGTGGACCGCTATTTCGCGCGTTATCCGGGCGTGCTGGATTACATGGAACGCACCCGTGCCCAAGCGGCGGAACAAGGGTACGTCGAAACCATCTTCGGTCGTCGCCTGTACCTGCCGGACATCAACGCGAAGAATCAGGCGTTGCGCAAAGGTGCCGAGCGCATGGCGATCAACGCACCGATGCAAGGGACGGCGGCTGACATCATCAAGCGGGCGATGGTGGCGGTGAATGGCTGGCTGGAAGCGTCAGGTCTGGATGCTCGCGTCATCCTGCAGGTTCACGATGAGCTGGTGCTGGAAGTGCGTGAGGATCTGGTCGAGCAGATCAGCAAGGACATCCGCGTGCACATGAGCGGCGCGGCCGAGCTGGATGTTCCGCTGTTGGTCGAAGTGGGTGTGGGGAACAACTGGGACGAGGCGCATTAATACGGCCTTGTCGTTCCGATTCTGCGCGGAATCGGAACCGCGCCATCCATTAAATTTCTGCCGGTTTTGAACTTCGGCGGACAAACCCCGGTCTGATTTTGCGAATGGCTGACGTAGCCGTTCATGCTCCTATGTTGTGTTAAGTGTTGGCAGATATCCGGACCCCTCCCGAGAGGTCTGGACTTGGACCCCGAACTTCCCCTCCCCACATGAAGT
This sequence comes from Pseudomonas petrae, assembly GCF_021728295.1. Lineage (GTDB taxonomy): Bacteria > Pseudomonadota > Gammaproteobacteria > Pseudomonadales > Pseudomonadaceae > Aquipseudomonas > Aquipseudomonas petrae. The sequence goes on along the minus strand of NZ_JAKJXE010000006.1, from coordinate 40,430 downwards.
CCGGGGTTTTTTTTGCCTGCGATTCAGGCCGCCGGTGCCTTGTCTTCCAGTTCCATCCAGTCGGCCAGGACGGTGTAAGCCTCTTCCAGGCCCATGCGCTTGGGTGCCGAGAACAGCTGGATAGTGATTGCGTCACCCCAACCACGATGAATGTCCGACTGAACCTTGAGCAGCGTGTTTTTCGCCGCGCCGAAGGTCAGCTTGTCGGCTTTGGTCAGCAGGATGTGCATCGGCATGCCGCTGGCGATGGCCCAGTCGAGCATCAGCAGGTCGAAGTCAGTCATCGGGTGGCGGATGTCCATCATCAGGATCAACCCCTTCAGACTTTCACGGCCGCCCAGATAGGCTTCGAGGTGACGCTGCCAGTGCAGCTTGAGCGGAATCGGCACCTTCGCGTAACCGTAGCCTGGCAAGTCGACCAGCCGCCGGTCGTCATCCAGGCTGAAGAAGTTCAGCAGCTGGGTACGGCCCGGGGTTTTCGAGGTACGCGCAAGGCTGGCGTGGGTCAGGGTGTTCAGCGCGCTGGATTTGCCGGCGTTGGAGCGGCCGGCGAACGCGACTTCAAAGCCTTCGTCATCCGGGCATTGGTCGACTTTGGCAGCGCTGAGCATGAACTTGGCTTGTTGGCACAGGCCGAGAATAGGGTTCTTGAGTTGCATGGGATATCCGGTGAGGGCGTTGCGGCGTGCGCGGCAACGGGGTGTCGTTTTCCGTTCAATGGGCGCGAGTATATAATGCCGCAGATTTCATGTGTGCCTTGTCCGACCCCGGCAAGGGTATTGCCGAAGCGAAACCCGCATGGCGCGTAGCCTCAGCCTTACAAAAACAGGCCGCTTCCCCTCAAGACAGTCAGTCCTGAAGACGGCACTTTCAGCCGCATCGGATTAGCCCATGAACCTATTTCTGCCGAGTCTGCTGTTGACCGTGAGCCTGAATGCCTTCGTGCAGGCCGCCGAGTCGCCAGTGGGCGATCCGGTCGCCGGACAAGCAAAAACGGCTGTCTGCGGCGCCTGTCATGGACCCGACGGCAACAGCATGGTGCCCAGCTTCCCGAAACTCGCCGGTCAGGGCGAGCGCTATCTGCTCAAGCAAATGCACGACATCAAAGACGGCAAACGTGTCGTGCTGGAAATGACCGGTCTGCTCAACCCGCTCACCGATCAGGACCTGGCGGACATCGCCGCTTACTACGCCGGCCAGAAAGGCAGTGCCGGCGCTGCCGATCCCGATCTTGTCGCCCAAGGCGAGGCGCTATTTCGCGGCGGCAAGCTCGATCAGGGCATGCCGGCCTGCATTGGCTGCCATTCTCCCAGTGGCGCAGGCCTTGCTGCGGCAGGCTTTCCGCACCTGAGCGGGCAGCACGCCGAATACACCAAGAAACAGCTCACGGCGTTTCGCGAAGGTGACCGCACCAATGACGGCGACACGCTGGTCATGCGCACCATCGCCGCTAAGCTGAGCAATAAGGATATCGAGGCGCTGGCGGCGTACATTCAAGGGCTGCATTAAGCGTCAGAACAGCGATCCTGGCGGACACGGTTGGTAAAACAAAATGCCGGCGGACCTGCCCGGACGGGCCAAAAAGGGTAGCGAACGGCTGCCCTTTTTTGTGGCCGCAGGCGTTACACTTGCGACCTCATATCACCTCGGCCGGTCGCACTGCGGCCACCGAAGTGACCTTCCATGCCCAGGAGTTAAGCATGCGTAATCTGATTCTCAGCGCCGCTCTGATTTTTACCAGCCTGTTCGGTCTGACCGCTCAAGCAGCAGAGCCCATCGAAGCCGGCAAGCAATACGTCGAGCTGAAAAGCGCTGTTCCTGTTTCTGAGCCGGGCAAGATCGAAGTCGTCGAAATGTTCTGGTACGGCTGTCCGCACTGCTACGCCTTCGAGCCGATCATCAATCCATGGGTTGAAAAACTTCCCGCCGACGTCCACTTCATCCGCGTCCCCGCCATGTTTGGCGGCCCTTGGGACGCTCACGGCCAGCTATTCATTACCCTGGACACCATGGGCGTGGAGAAGAAAGTCCACGCCGCCGTCTTCGACGCGATTCAAAAAGGCGGCAAGCGTCTGACCGACCCGAACGACATGGCCGAGTTCGTCGCCACTCAGGGCGTCGACAAGACCAAGTTCCTCGAAACCTTCAACTCGTTCGCCGTGAAGGGCAAGATCGCCCAATACAAGGAACTGGCCAAGAAGTACGAAATCACTGGCGTGCCGACCATGATCGTCAACGGCAAGTACCGCTTTGATCTCGGCACTGCCGGTGGTCCCGAGCAAGCGCTGCAAGTGGCCGATCAGCTGATCGCCAAAGAGCGCGCGACGCTGACCGCCAAGTAAGGGCTGACCATGGCGCGCTGGGGAACTACTGAACGGGTCGTTGCCCGGCACACGCCGAAGGTCAACGAGCATCATCTTCACGAGACAGGCCTGCCGGCCGACGGTCGGCTTCGCTTGCTCAGTTTCAACATCCAGGTGGGCAACAGCACCGAACGCTACCGGCACTACCTGACCCGGGGTTGGCAGCATCTGCTGCCCCATAACGGTCGAGCCGGGAACCTGCAGAAGATCGGCGATCTGCTCCGCGACTACGATCTGGTCGCGTTGCAGGAAGCCGATGGCGGCAGCATGCGCTCGGGCTACATCAACCAGGTCGAACACCTTGCCCAGCTCGGTTCGTTTCCATACTGGCACCAGCAACTCAATCGAAACCTCGGACGCCTCGCCCAGCACAGCAATGGCGTGCTCAGCCGTTTGCGTCCGTGGGACATCGAAGACCATCCGCTGCCAGGCCCGGCCGGGCGTGGCGCCATTCTCGTTCGCTTCGGCGAAGGTCCGGATGCGCTGGTTGTGGTGGTCATGCACCTTGCACTGGGCGCGCGGACCCGCACCCGGCAGCTCGCGTACATTCGTGAGCTGATTGGCGGCTATCGCCATCAAGTGCTGATGGGCGACATGAACACCCACGCCAATGACCTGCTGCAAACGTCGCCGCTGCGCGATCTCGGCCTGCTTGCGCCACAGATCGAAGCGACTTTTCCCAGCTGGCGCCCGCAGCGATGCCTGGACCACATCCTGCTGAGCCCGACCCTGACCCTTGAAAAAGTGCAGGTGCTGGCGCAGCCCATTTCCGATCATCTGCCCGTCGCGGTGGAGATTCGCTTGCCGGCCTCATTAATCGGTGACTCGCTGCCGATAACAAGCACATCTCCTCGCGGACCTGTGGAATGACCGACGAAGCGCAGCGCTGGAAAGAAAAGTACCTCAAGAGCATCGAGCAGCAAGACAAACTGGAGCGGCGCTGGAACGCGCGGCTCGACTTGCTGCGTCGAGGCCTCGTGCGCAGCAGCCTGGCGGCAGAAGGTGCAGACAAGGCAGTTGATGCGTGCATGAAGGAAATGCGCGAGATCGTTCGCAAGGACGATATGGACGCAGGCCTGGCCGCCTTGATTCCGCGCCTGGAAAAAGCGGTGCTGGACTCCGAACAACGTCGCGAGCAGCGCGTCGAGCAAATGGGCACGGCGTTGACGTCGTTGGTGGCGCAGTTGCAGGCGTTGCCGTTGCCCAAAGACGTCAGCAAGCCGCTCAAGCGATTCGCCAAGAGTCTGGAAGATCGCATCACCCAAGCCCGTGAGCTGCCGCTGCTGCTAAGTGAGTTGAGCGGACTTCAAGGGCAGGCGCTGTCGCAGATCGAACACCCGGATGAAGGGTCGCGTCCGGGTTTTCTGCAGCGATTGTTCGGTGGCAATCGTGAGGCTGTCAGTGAGGGGGAGCAGCCGGCCGAGTTTCCGCATTCGGCCCCCGACCCAGTTGGATTCAAGCCGCAAGCGTCTGACGATGGGCCGCAGCCATCGGTCGCGGTGTCGGAAGCTGCCTCAGAAAACACTGAACTTGAGGCTGAGCTGCGCAGCGCTATCCTCACGGTTCCTCAGCCAGTCGCCAAAGAGCCCGAGCGCTCCATCCCGGAGCCCCACCCGGAAGTTGCAGTCGAGCCGGTCACCCCCGAGCCCGAGCCGGCTGCCAAGACTGACGAAGAGCCCGAAGCATCGCTCCACACCGCTGACCTCCCACCGCCCTCCGCCGGTGAGGCTCCACACGAAGAAGCAGCCGAGCCTGTGCCTGAAGAGTGCTCCCCGGAGCCTCAAGAGACTGTTGAAGCCGGCGTTATTGCCGACGATATCGAAATCGATGCTGAAGACGAAGCGCCTGACGAGACCGCCACCGAAGACGACAGCCCCTACGCACTGCCCTCCTCGCCCGAGCCAAGTTACAGCTCCGTCGCCGCCCACATCGAAGAAACGTTGCTGGGCCTGCTCGATGAACTGACGCTGCCCGAACACCATCGTCCGCAAGCCGAAGCCATGCGCGCCCGGCTTGAACATGGGCTGAACTGGTACGAACTGCTGCCCATCCTCGACGATCTCGCCGTGCTGATGCTCGCCATCACCGACAGCGGCCAGCATGAATTCGAGGCCTATCTCAAGCAGCTCAATGAGCGCCTTGAGTCGTTTCAGAGCGGTTTGTTGGCTGCCAGCGAAGACCATGCCGATCAGCAGTCGGCGTCGCGGCAACTTGACCATCAATTGCGCGAGCACGTCGATGACCTGCAAACCAGCGTGCAGCAGGCGGCCGACCTCGACAGCCTGAAGCACTTGCTGGAGAGCCGTCTCGAAGGGCTGATTGGCACCATGGATCATCATCAGAAGCAACGCGATGAGCGCGAACAGGAAGTCGCCACCCGACTGCAAGCACTCTCCAGTCGCGTGGCCACGATGGAGCAGGAAGCACTGGGTTTCCGGGTTCACCTGGAAGAGCAACGGCAGAAGGCGCTGATCGATACGCTGACAGGCCTGCCAAACCGCGCGGCGTGGAACGAACGGCTGGAGCATGAGATCAACCAGTTGCAGAGGAAGCGTTCAAGCCTGCTGCTCGGCATTCTCGACCTGGATCACTTCAAACGCATCAATGACGGCTACGGCCATCTGGCAGGCGACAAGGTCTTGAAGATCATCGCCGGTCAGTTGAGAAAGCGGTTGCGGGCTTCGGACTTCATTGCGCGTTTTGGCGGGGAAGAGTTCGTGATCCTGCTGCCAACCACGCCGATGGATGAAGGGCTGGGGCTGTTGGAGCGTCTGCGCGAAGGCATCGAACAGTGCCCGTTTCACTTCAAGGGCGAGCGGGTGACCGTCACGGTGTCCATGGGCATCACGCTGTTCGCTCCGGGTGAGCGCAGCGATGCTGTGCTCAAGCGTGCGGACCAGGCGCTTTACCGCGCCAAGCGCGAGGGGCGAAACCGGATAGAGCAGGGCTGAACGGTTCGTCTGGCTGGCTGCGTGGGCACGATGCATTTTTGGATGCGCTGCCGACGTTACGTTACACTGTTGCATTATTTGCCTACACGTCGTGCTGCCATGAAGTCTATTCCCGCCCTATTTATGCTGTTGCTGCTGACCGCTTGCAGCAGCAGTCCGAAGATCGACACCAGCCACCCTTCCGTCAATTTCGACAGCCGCGTGCAGTTTGTGGTGGTTCATTACACTTCTGCCTCTCTCGAGCGGTCGTTGGCATTGCTGACCCACGGTGAGGTCAGCGCGCATTACTTGATCGGCGACGGTCCAGCCACCACCTACAAGTTGGTCGACGAATCCCAGCGCGCGTGGCATGCCGGTGAAAGCGAATGGGACGGGCGCACCTGGCTCAACTCAAGCAGCATCGGCATCGAGATCGTCAATCCGGGCTACCGCGACACGCCTACGGGCCGGCTCTGGTATCCCTACAGCGAGGCGCAGATTCAAGCGCTGATCGTGCTGCTCAAAGACATCGTCAAACGCAATCACATCGAACCGCGCCACGTCATTGGCCACAGTGACATTGCGCCGCTGCGCAAGCTCGATCCGGGGCCGTTGTTCCCGTGGAAGCGGCTGGCTCAGGAAGGGCTGGGAATCTGGCCGGATGAACAGCAGGTCGCGCAGCGTCAAACCCAGTTGATGGGCGTTGTCCCGAATATCGTGTGGTTCCAGCAGCAATTGGCGCTACTGGGTTACCCGACGCCGCAGACCGGTGAGCTGGACATCGCAACACGTCACACTCTGGCTGCGTTCCAGATGCACTACCGACCACAAAAATTTGACGGTGAGCCGGATCTGCAAAGTGCAGCTATGCTGCAAGTACTTAACTTCAAGCACTAAATTCCGCTAATTGTCGGTTTTTTTTGGGCTATTTCTGCGCTTGTTGCTATACCTCAGTGGTTATGGAAACCCCACCATCTGGATGACTGCCGATGTTCACGGCGACGCCGCGACTGCGCTCTTTCCTTTACCGTCCCTGGCTTCTGGCATTACTGGCCGCGCTGTTAAGCGCGGCCGTCTTGCTGGCGGGCAGCCTTGGTCTGGCGATGCATCAGGCCCGGCAGGACGAACGTGCGCAAATGAATGCACAGGGCGAGCGCTTTCTGGTGCGGCTGGAGCAGTTGTTCAGCCAGTTGAGGGCCGGGCTCGATCAGCTTGAAGCACAGCCGTTGCGCGGTTGTAGCCCCGAGATGATCGAGCAGTTGCGTCAGGTGAACTCACGCTACCGCTTTATCTACGAAGCGGCGTACGTTAGCGAAAGCCAGTTCTGTTCCAGCTGGACGCGGCAGAGCCTGATTGGCAAGCCCAGGCCGCCGGACATTCGCGGCCCCACCTACGATTACTGGCTAAACACCTCCACCCAGCCTGACGATAACCTTGCTTCCTTGATGCTGGGGCGCGGGGAGTTTCGTGTTTCTACCTCTCGCGGTCACCTGACGGATGTTGTCGACCTATCGGCGGGCGGAAGTCTGGTGGTGGTGCTCGATCGCGGCTCCAAAGCAGTACCGGTCCTAGGCCCGGCTCAGACATGGCCACCCACCCCCGACTGGTCGCCGACCTCCACCGAAACGCTGATGACCACCCAGGACAAGCTCGTCTACCGGATGCCGACCCAGAGCCCGGAATATCAACTGGTTCTTATTACGCCGCGCAGTGGCTTGCAACAGAAGGTCACAGGGGCGTGGTGGTTGCTCGTCCCCGCCAGCCTGCTGATCTCGCTGTGCCTCGGGATTCTTGTCCTGCAACTGGTACGTCAACGCCAGTCGCTGGGGGGCGAGCTGCAGGGGGCCCTGCGTCGGGGGGAGCTGAAGGTTTTGTATCAGCCCATTTTCGACCTCAATACCCGGCTGTGCGTGGGCGCTGAAGCCCTGGTGCGTTGGCGACGACCGGACGGCACGCTGACCAGCCCTGACCTCTTTATTCCACTCGCGGAAAACACCGGGCAGATCCGCCAGATCACCGACTTCGTGCTTCAGCAGTTGCTTGAGCAACTGGGCCATCTGCTACGTGCCAATCCGCACCTGTACGTGTCGGTCAATCTGGCGGCGTGCGACGTCATGGCCCCACGCATCGGTCGAGTGACGGCGAAGCTGCTGGCGTTACACCGAGTGGCGCCTCGGCAGATTGCGTTTGAAGTCACTGAGCGCGGCCTCGTGGACGTGGTGGTCGCGCGCAACCATCTCCAGGCGCTGCGCGATCGGGGCCATCAGGTGCTAATCGACGATTTCGGCACCGGCTATTGTAGTCTGGCGTACCTGCAGACGCTGCCGGTGGATTGCCTGAAAATCGACAAGGCCTTTATTGACGCACTCGGTCATGATGCGGCGAGTAGTGGCGTGGCGCCGCACATCATCCGCATGGCCCATGCGCTGCAATTGCGGGTGATCGCCGAAGGCATCGAGTTTGAGTCGCAGGCAATGCTGCTGAAAAGCGAAGGGGTGATTTATGGCCAGGGCTGGCTGTTCGCCCGGCCGCTGAGCGCGACCAAGTTCACTGAGCTGGTGACCGGCGGCAGGCGCAGCGCCGGGCGTCGTGCGGATGATGTGGCGTAGCGCAGCGAGACCGTTCTACAGCGGCAGCGCCATATAGAACTGCGTGCCCTGCCCCGGTCGAGAGTAGACGCCCATTCGCCCGCCGTGCAGCTGAACGATTTCCTTGCACAAGGCCAGCCCCAGGCCTGCGCCGCCTTTCTTGCGTCCAACCTGTACGAACGGCTCGAAGATCCGGGCCTGCTGGCCGTAAGCAATGCCCTCGCCGTTGTCTTCCACGCTGATGATCAAACGCTCGCCGTGACGCCTCGCCTGCAAGCGGATCAGGCCTGATTTGGGGGTATGGCGCAGGGCGTTATCGAGCAGGTTGTCGAGCACGCGGTCGAGCTGCACCTTGTCCGCCTGCACCCGCGGTAGTGGTTCCTGGGTTTCAAGCAGCACCATGACGTCCTGATCGTGGGCGGTGTCGGCAAAGCGCTGACGCGCCGATTCGAGCAATTCGCTGATATCACAGGGTTCGAGCGTCAGCTTCTGCAGGCCGTTCTGATAGCGCGAAAAGTTGAGCAGGTCGTTGATCAACTGCATCAGGCGCTGCATTTCTTCGTTGACGGTATCGAGCAGGTCCTTCTCACGCGAGTCCGGCGGGAAATGCACCCGCTCCTGAAGCAGGCCGAAGGCCATGTGCATGCCAGTGACGGGCGTGCGCAGCTCGTGGGAAGCGCGCAGCACGAACTCGCTGCGCACGCGTTCGAATGCCCGCTGCTCGGTGACGTCGTGCAGCACCATCACGGCGCCGACGATGTGCCCTTTGGTGTGGCTGACCGGCGTGAGGCTGTAGGTGAGCAGGCGAACTTCGCCATCGATCTCGATGGAAAGGTCATCGGGCGCACGCTCCAGCGTGCCGCCACGCAATACCAGATACAGCTGCTCGTCCAGCTCCGGACGTTGCAACGCTTCGCCGAGACCCTGGCCCAGGCGACTTTCTTCCCAGCCCAACTGCCGTTGCGCGACCGGGTTCAAATGTTCAAGCCGCCCCTGGCGATCAATCATCAGCAAGCCGTCGTCGATGCTGTCCAGCACCGCCTGCAAACGCTGCTGGCCGGCGAGCAGCTCATCGACGTTGGTTTTCTGATGCTGACGCAATGCGTCGGCCATCATGCCGAAACGGTGGGTAAGCAGATTCATTTCGTCCGACGAGGACGTAGGCAGCGTGACGTCGAAATCACCTTGGGCAATTCGGTCCGCCGCCTTGGCCAACTGCTCGATGGGGCCGCCGAAACGCCGGGCGATACCGTGGGCGGTGACGAAGCCGATCACCAGCACCGCCAGCCCCACCAATCCCAGCAGGGCCGAGACCCATAGCGCTCGCGATCTTGAGGCGCTTTGTGCCTGACTGATGTTCTCAAGCGCTTGGCGGTGGGCGTCGAGCAGGCCATTGCGCAACGTGTTGAACGCCTCGGTCACGGCCTCATCGTCGCGGATCGCGTCACCATGTTCGCTGGATTGCTCAATGGTTTTGACGAAGCGGGCGTAGTTCACCCGGGCCGTTTCGAACCCGCTGGGCACACCGGTTTGCTGATCATGTTCGATGCCCTGATCAAGCAGATTCTGGAACTGTTCCTGATTGCGCTTGATCGCCGCCTTATCGGGGCTGTCCTGGAGCATCATGACCAATTGGTCGCCCAGGTTCTGTCGCAGCTTCAGGCCGATATCGAGGGTGATGAAGTTATGCCGAATCGATGACTCCTGAGATTTTGCCATCTGCATAACGCTGACAAGCCCCAGCACCAACCCTAGGAGGGCAACGGTGATGAGGGCTGAAATACTCAGGAAGAGTCGGATGCGCAACTTCATCGCAAACATCATCGGCGCCCTGTCACAGGTTGTACTGCTTACGTTTGCGGTACAGCGTCGAGGCGTCGATGCCCAGCGTGCGTGCGGCCTGATCCAGCGTATCGCTGGTGGCCAGCACCGCGCCGATGTGAGCTTTCTCCAGCTCATCCAGACTCAATGCCGCGCCGACGCGCGGGGCATTGTTGGCCGGCTGTTCGGCCATGCCGAGGTGCGTGATTTCGACTTTTTCCTGCGGGCAGATAATGCTCGCCCGCTCAATCACGTTACGCAGCTCGCGGATGTTGCCGGGCCAGCGGTAGTTGAGCAGCGCGCTGAGCGCCTGTTCGCTGAAGCCACGCGCCGGGCGGCTGTATTCCTTGACGAAGCGCGCCAGGAATCGGTCCGCCAGCGTCAGGATGTCTTCGCTTCGCTCGCGCAGAGGGGGCAGATTCAGGGTGATCACGTTCAAGCGGTACAGCAGGTCCTCGCGAAAACGTCCTTCGCGGACCATGTCTTCGAGGTTCAGGTTGGTTGCCGCCAGAATGCGCACGTCGGCGCGACGGGTGACCGGGTCACCGACGCGTTCGTATTCCTTGTCCTGAATGAAGCGCAGCAGCTTTGGCTGCAACGTGAGCGGGAAGTCGCCGATTTCATCGAGGAACAATGTACCGCCGTCCGCCTGATTCACCCGGCCGAGTGTGCTCTCGCTGGCACCGGTGAAGGCGCCACGGCTGTGGCCGAATAGTTCGCTTTCCATCAGCTCGGCAGTGAGCGACGGACAGTTGATGGTCACGCAGGCCTTCTTCGCGCGCTTGCTCCAGCCGTGAATCGCCCGCGCCAATTCGCCTTTACCCGTACCGGATTCACCGAGGATAAGGATGTTGGCGTCGGTATTGGCGACCTGTCGGGCGGTTTCGAGGATCGCCATCATCGACGGGCTGTGGGAATCGAGGCCGTCCTTTGGTTTGCGAACTTCGCCTTCAAGGGCTTCGAGTCGCGCGGACAACTGGCGGACTTCGAGCTGCTTGGCGGTGGCGAGGCGCAGTTGATCCGGGCTGCAGGGCTTGACCAGGTAATCGGCAGCGCCCGCCTGGATCGCGTCCACAGCGGTGTCGACGGCCGAGTGCGCGGTGACAATCACCACGCGCATCCAGGGCGCCTGCACGCGCATTTGTGCCAGAACATCCAGCCCGTTGTCCTCACCCAGACGCAGGTCGAGGAAACACACGTCGAATACCTGACGCTGCAAGAGCGCCTCTGCCTGCGCCGCGCTATTGGCGGTGGCTACGTTGTAGCCCTCATCTTCCAGGCAATAACGGAAGGTGCGAAGGATGGCGGATTCATCATCCACGAGCAGAATACGGCCCTGATTCTCAGCGGCTGCTTCCATTTTTCCTACGCTCCTCAATGAATAGTCTGTGTTAGTCCCGGAAACATCGGGCAAGTTGCATGGTTCATTCTGATTGATTCTTTACGCTGCATGGTAGCGATCTTCTGAAAAAAGCCGTCATGCGCTGATCCACGGCAGGTCACGTCCAATAGCCGTCGGCTCGAATCCTCATGTATGCAAAATCAGGCCGCGCCGAACATCTGGGCGAAAGACCAGTCTGTCCAGAGGTACCTTTTTGCAATTGTCTGGAGATTCCCATGCCCACGTTGAAGAAGATCGCCCTGGCCATCACCACCGCCAGCCTGCTCGGACTGACGCCCGTCATCGCCCACGCCGCAGCCGCCGATCTGCAGACCCAGCTGGCCGAGGCGCGCCAGGAGGGTTCGATCTGGACCGCTTTTGCCCTGAACCGGCATTTGAGCCCGTTCAAGATCAGCGTGGACGTGGAACAAGGCACTGCAATCCTCAAGGGCAAGGTCGAGAACCAGGTCGACAAGGATCTGGCGGCGCAGATAGCGGGCGACATTCAGGGGATCAACAAGGTCGATAACCAACTTGAGATCGATCCGCAGGTCGCTGCCGATCCGGGCACCAAAGCCACCATGGCCCAGCGTTTCGATGACGCGACGCTGACAGCAACCATTAAATCCAAGCTGCTGTGGAATAGCGTGACCGAGGCGTTGAATATCGATGTCAGCGCCGCTCAGGGGGTCGTCACCCTCAAGGGCCAGGCGAAAGACGCGGATGCCAAGCAGCTGGCTGGAAGCCTGGCCACCAATACGGACGGCGTGACGGAGGTGAACAACCTCATCAGCGTCAGCGCGCGAGATACACAGGCAATCAAAGAGCAGAGCGAACTCCAGGCCAATGCCGTCCGGGAAGAATTCAGCGATGCATGGATCACCAGCAAAGTGAAATCCAGCCTTATATATAGCCGCACCCTCGACGGTTTGAATATCAAGGTCGAGACCAAGAACGGTGTGGTAACGCTGGACGGGGTGGTGGCTAACTACGCCGAGAAGGAACTGGCGGTCGAAATTGCGCGAAACATTCGCGGGGTCAAAGGCGTCGATGCCGACACCTTGCGCGTTACAGCGCGCAGCGCGGGCTAGAGCGCTACACGCGGTCGGATGACGGGTGTTAGAACAGAATTCGCACCCGGAATGAATTCGGCCGCATACGTGGTGTCAGGCACATTCGTGCATTCCGCACGATGGCAAATGTTCAATCGTGCAGCTTGCGTGTACGACACTTCTGAATAGACTTCATAAGTTATTGATTTATAAAGATTAATCAATTGGAAAAAAGCTGGCACACACCGTGCAACACCCTTGGTAACAAAGGCCCGAACAGACGGCCGACAAGATTGCCAGGAGTCAGCTGAATGAACGCTCAACATCTCGCCAACAAACTGCGCATCTCCCCTCTGCATTTGCAGCAAGGTCTGTTTGCGAGTCTGGCGTTGATGATTACGCTCATTGTTGTGCAGCAGTTCATTCACTGGAATCAGAATCAGGAAGTGACTCAGGTCCACTACTCCCGCGCTCAGACCGCACCGTTTGCCAAGGTAAGTGCGCTGAAAGCGTCGGACGTCGTCTTGAGCATGCAAGTTGATGATGCGGCCGCTACTACTGATGAAGCGCCACGTCAGCAAAGCTGGGTTTTCTGATCCTCCGGGTCGAAGACGCGATCTACCCCGAGGGTCGTCCCGACGCCTCGACGTAGCAAAAATCAATAAACAGTAAGGAGAGTCACCATGTTGAGTTGGGCAATCACATTTCTGATCATCGCTATCGTTGCAGCCGTCCTTGGTTTTGGTGGTATCGCAGGTACTGCTACCGGCATTGCCAAGATCCTGTTCGTCGTCTTCCTGGTCATGTTCGTGGTGTCGTTCTTCTTTGGCCGTCGCGGCCGAGGCTGAATATGGGCTTCAAGCATTTCCGTGCACTGACATTGGCGCTCCTTGGGAGCGCCAGCGTTACAGCCATGGCGGCCAACGACGGTCAGTCTCGGGCAAACGAGCTTCTGAGCTCGGATCCCGAGTATCGTGAAACGTGGTCGAGCGTGGTGAAGAAGGAAGAGCGACTGCCCGATTGGGTGATCAATCTCTCTGGTGCAGCTGAGCAGATGAATGCCGTGACCGAAGACGGCGACAAGTATCTGGTAGGGCCGCTCTGCGAAACCCAGGACACTTGCCGCAATAAGCGCCTCATTGTCGCGTTCAGTCTGAACAAGTCCCATGCGTACGCAATGTTGGTCGAAGTGCCGGCGGGACTTCCCGCAGACAAATCGCCGACGCGTCATGCGGATTACCGGTTTTTGGGCAAACCGGATGAAGGCATGCAAGGCCTTCTTAAAGAACAGCTCAAGAAAGATCCGAACTGGTACTGATTTGAATGATGGGAGACCTGTCCCTGACAGACCTTCCTGATAGACGCGCAGCCCGAAGACGGTGCGCGTATGACCATGGGGCCGGGGCGTTACGATCAAGGGAGTGATTGAAGCGTCCTAGGTGTACAAGGAGTACTCCCACGCGTGGGCCGGGTCAGGCAAGCCGCAGCGCAAGTCCATCGTCCGATACGGTTTTAGCCTGTATCCGACAGTGGGCTTGTGAGGCGCAAATATCCTCAAAGCCTTTCAAGGTCTCTGTTCATCTAGCGTCCTACACATCCTCTTCTACGTTTCCTACGACCGTATATCGCCAAAAATCCCCCGCTTAAATGGCTTGTCGGCCATCCGTGACCAATCCGTCGCTTTGCCATCGCGTTTCGCGTAAATCCGCTACAGACGACGTTTTAGCCACTTCTCAGCATTCTAGCGTCGAGCACATTCGCCCTCTTTTGGCGCACCCTAGCGTAAGTGATTGATTTACATCATGCCGATTCGGCATAGGGTAGTCGTTTACGGCATTAGACGATGGCAGTCACCGTGGGAATAGTTGCGCCTTTTTCGCCTGCTCAGAGCTCGGATGCTCGCCTGCGGCCACTCACGAGACAGTCCTGACGGCGACCGCGGCATCACGCTTGCTGGCAAGCGCAATGATGAACGTGTGGTTGGGGGATGTCCCGGCAATGACAACAAGGTAATGACATGAAGAAGGCAAAACTGAGCCTCGCCTGGCAGATCCTCATCGGCCTGGTCCTGGGTATCGCCATTGGCGCCGTCCTGAACCACTTCAGCACCGAGAAAGCCTGGTGGATCAGCAATATCCTGCAGCCAGCGGGCGACATCTTTATCCGCCTGATCAAAATGATCGTTATCCCGATTGTGATCTCCTCCCTGGTCGTCGGAATCGCCGGCGTCGGCGACGCGAAGAAGCTTGGCCGCATCGGTCTCAAGACCATTCTCTATTTTGAAGTCGTCACCACGATTGCCATCGTGGTGGGTCTGCTGCTGGCCAATGTCTTCCATCCCGGTACGGGCATCGACATGAGCACGCTGGGCACGGTGGACATCTCGCAGTACGAGAAGACCACTGCGGAAGTACAGCATGACCATGCCTTTGTTGCGACGATCCTCAACCTCATCCCGTCGAACATCTTCGCGGCGGTTGCCCGTGGCGACATGCTGCCGATCATCTTCTTCTCGGTGCTCTTCGGACTGGGCCTGTCGAGCCTGAACGCGGAGGTGCGTGATCCGTTGGTGAAGGTATTCCAGGGCGTCTCGGAGACCATGTTCAAGGTCACCCACATGATCATGAACTACGCACCGATTGGCGTATTTGCACTGATTGCCGTGACCGTCGCCAACTTTGGCTTCGCCTCGCTGCTGCCTTTGGCCAAGCTGGTCATTCTGGTGTATGTCGCCATCGCCTTCTTTGCCTTCGTGGTGCTTGGCCTGATTGCGCGCCTGTTTGGCTTCTCGGTACTCAAGCTGATGCGCATCTTCAAGGACGAACTGGTGCTGGCCTACTCCACCGCCAGCTCGGAAACCGTGCTGCCGCGCGTGATCGAGAAGATGGAAGCGTACGGCGCGCCGAAGGCCATCAGCAGCTTCGTGGTGCCGACCGGTTACTCGTTCAACCTCGACGGCTCGACGCTGTACCAAAGCATCGCAGCGCTGTTTATCGCTCAGCTGTATGGCATTGATCTGTCGATCGGCCAGCAGTTGATGCTCGTCCTGACCCTAATGGTGACCTCCAAGGGCATCGCCGGTGTGCCGGGCGTGTCGTTTGTCGTGCTGCTGGCAACGTTGGGCAGCGTGGGCATCCCGCTGGAAGGCCTGGCGTTCATTGCCGGCGTCGACCGCATCATGGACATGGCGCGCACGGCGCTGAACGTGATCGGCAACGCACTTGCGGTGTTGGTGATCTCGCGCTGGGAAGGCATGTACGACGATGCCAAGGGCGAGCGCTACTGGAACTCCCTGCCGCACTGGCGTGGCAAGGACCCTCTGCCGGCGGGTCAATCGACGGTCGAGTAATCACTGTCTGGCGTGAATCATCAAACCCTGGCCCCGGCCGGGGTTTGTTGTTTCTGCCCCCGCCGTTATCATCGCCGCATCTTGCGAGGGGATTTGTATGCTGAACGGCCTATGGCTTGGGTTTTTTGTGGTCGCGGCGATATCTGCGCTGGCGCAATGGCTGGTGGGAGGCAATGCCGGCGTCTTTGCCGCCATGGTCGAGAGCATCTTCGCCATGGCCAAGCTATCGGTGGAAGTCATGGTGCTGTTGTTCGGCACCCTCACCCTGTGGCTGGGCTTTCTCAACATCGCCGAGAAGGCCGGAATCGTCGACTGGCTGGGCAAAGTCCTGGCGCCGCTGTTTCATCGCCTGATGCCCGAAGTGCCGCGTGGCCACCCGGCGCTGGGCCTGATCACCCTCAACTTTGCCGCCAACGCGCTCGGTCTGGACAACGCCGCCACACCCATCGGCCTCAAGGCCATGCGCTCGTTGCAAGAGCTCAACCCCAGCCAGACCATCGCCAGCAATGCGCAGATCCTCTTTCTGGTGCTCAACGCTTCCTCGCTGACGCTGCTGCCGGTGACCATCTTCATGTACCGCGCCCAACAAGGCGCGGCTGACCCCACCATGGTGTTCTTGCCGATCCTGCTCGCGACCAGCGCCTCGACGCTGGTCGGTCTGCTGTCGGTGGCGTTCATGCAGCGCCTGAAGTTATGGGACCCAGTGGTGCTCGCTTACCTGATTCCCGGCGCGTTGCTGCTGGGCGGGTTCATGACGGTACTGGCCGGGTTGTCTGCCGCTGCGCTGTCGAGCCTGTCATCGGTGCTGGGAAACGTGACGCTGTTCGGCATCATCATGCTGTTCCTGGTGATTGGCGCACTGCGCAAGGTCAAGGTGTACGAGACCTTCGTCGAAGGCGCGAAGGAAGGCTTCGACGTCGCCAAGAACCTGCTGCCGTATCTAGTCGCGATGCTCTGCGCCGTCGGTGTGCTGCGCGCATCGGGCGCGCTGGATCTGATTCTTGAGGGGATTCGTCACGGGATTCAATGGATGGGCCTGGACGCCCGTTTCGTCGATGCGCTGCCGACTGCACTGGTCAAGCCGTTCTCCGGCAGTGCGGCGCGGGCAATGCTGATCGAGACCATGAAAACCCAAGGCGTCGACAGCTTCCCGGCCCTCGTCGCGGCGACGATTCAAGGCAGCACCGAAACCACGTTCTATGTACTGGCGGTGTATTTCGGCGCGGTAGGGATTCAGCGCGCGCGACACGCCGTGGGCTGCGCGCTGCTGGCGGAATTCGCCGGTGTGGTTGCTGCGATTGCCGTCTGCTACTGGTTCTTCGGCTCGGCGGTGTAACGCTTCTCGCCCTGCTCAATGGTCCATTGCAGTACTTGGGCGGCCAGCGTATCGCTGGCCTGACCGAATGCCGAGACCACCGCCGACACCTGCTTGTCGGCCACCGGCTGATGCACTTCAAAGCGCCGGCTCGCGACAATTCGCTGGCGATCGTCAGCGAGCCGCGCATCCAGGCAAATCACCACTTCAATGGTGGCCCCGCGATACTCGCTCTGAAACGCCTGCAGCTCCCCGCCCAATTCGAAATCAGCCTGCAGGTTGCTGTCGTCGGTGCTGATCGACTGTATTCGCCCGTCGCGGTAGAAAGCATCGGTCAGTCGATTGCGCAGCAGGACCGGCGCCGGATCACTCCAGCGCGCGCCTTTGTAGCTGCTGATGACATTGCCCTGGGGGATGACGGCGATGCGCGGGCTGTCCAGTGTCTCGCTGGATTTGGGCCGCACCACCCGCAGCGACCACGCCACCGGCGACGTCCCCTTGCTGGCGGGGGATGCCGCCGGCAAACGGTAAACGTCTGACGGCGCCTGCTCGGGGAGGATCGAACAAGCGCCGAGCGACAACAGGGTTGCCGCCAACAACAGTCGAGTAATGGACTGACCGACAAGCCTCATGGCTCGAACTCCTTATTCTTCTCGCTGCCCAGCAAGTAGCCGCTCGGGTTGGCATTCAGGCTGCGCGAGATGGTTTTCAATGAGCTGAGGGTTTCACGCAGCTCGCGAATCGCCGGGCCCAGTTCGCCCAGCCCTTGCAGACCGTCGTTCACCGAATTCTGGTTGTTCTTGAGCAGCGTATTGATGGTCTGGCTGCTTTGTTCGAGGGATTTCATCGCCTGTTGCGCACTGGCAATGGTTTGCCTGCCATCACTGGTCAGCAGCTGGTTGGCGTTGCGCATCAGTGTTGAGGTTTGCTCCAGCGTTGCTCCGGCCTGCTTGCTCAGCAGCGTCATTTGCTTCAAAGCCTGACGAATGTCGTCGCGCTGATCGGAGATCGCGCCGGTGGTCTGCTCAAGATGTTGCAGCGTGCGCGACAGCGTCTCCACGTTGTTCGAAGAAAACATCGCGTTGGCGTTATGCAGCAATGCGTTGGTGCCGCTCAGCAAGTCGTCACTGTCGTTCAGCAAGCGCGAGATGGGCGACGGCGAGGCGATGATCACTGGCAGGTTGCCGCCCTCACCCTTCAGCTCCTCGCTTTGCGGTGTGCCGCCGCTGAGCTGGATGAGCGAGGTACCAGTGATGCCGGCCAGTGCCAGTTTTGCGAAGGTGTCGCGCTTGATCGGGGTTTCGCCGGCAACGCGGATCTGCGCCAGCACGCGGCGTGGGTCCTGAGGATCGAGGCGCAACTGCACGACGTCACCGACCTTGATCCCGCTGTACTGCACCGGACTGCCGCGAGACAAACCGGTCACCGACTCGTTGAAGACAACCTGATAGTCCTTGAAAGCCGAGTCGACGCTGGATTTTGCCAGCCACAGACCGAACAGCAGCGCGGCGGCGACCACGATGACCGTGAACAGGCCGATCAGAACGTGATGGGCGCGGGTTTCCATCATGAGACCTCGTGTGGGTGGGTGGCCGCCGAATAGGCCGAGCGGCCGCGCGGGCCATGAAAGTATTCGTGAATCCAGGCGTCCTTGGTCGCAGACACCCTGTCGATGCTGTCCGCGACCAGCACGCGCTTCTGCGCCAGCACGGCGACGCGGTCGGTGATTGTATAAAGCGTGTCGAGGTCGTGGGTGACCATGAAGACGCTAAGGCCTAACGCATCGCGCAGGGTCAGGATCAACTGGTCAAACGCGCCGGCGCCAATCGGATCGAGCCCGGCAGTGGGTTCGTCCAGAAACAGGATGTCCGGATCCAGCGCCAGTGCTCGCGCCAGCGCCGCGCGCTTGATCATGCCGCCGGAGAGCGACGCGGGGTATTTATGCGCCGCCGACAGCGGCAGTCCGGCCAACGCCATTTTGATCCCGGCCAGATGCTCGGCTTCCTCGCGGCTAAGCCCGGCGTGTTCAATCAGCGGTAACGCCACGTTCTCCGTGATGGTCAGCGAGGAGAACAGCGCGCCTTTCTGAAACAGCACCCCGAAACGTCGTTCCACCTGAGAGCGCGCGTTGTCGGACAGATTCAGCAAGTCCTGACCCAAGACGTGGACACTTCCTGCGGCGGGCTGTTGCAGCCCGACAATGCTGCGCAGCAACACCGACTTGCCTGCGCCGGAGCCGCCCACCACGCCAAGGATCTCCCCGCGATACAGGTCCAGGTCGAGGTTCTCATGCACCACTTGCGAGCCGAAGCGATTGCTCAGGCCGCGAACCTCAATCACCTTCTCGACGGGTTGTACGCAACGGCGGGTCACCAGCCGATCTCCATGCAGAACATCGCGACCAAGGCATCCAGCACGATAACCACAAAAATTGACTGCACCACGCTCGACGTCGTGTGGGCCCCGACAGATTCGGCGCTGCCCTCGACCTTGAAGCCTTCCAGGCAGCCAATGGCGGCGATGAAGAACGCGAAGATCGGTGCCTTGGCGATGCCCACGAGAAAATGTTGCACGCCGATATCGGCCTGCATCAACGACAGAAACATCGCCGGCGAGATGCCCAGCGACAAAGCGCACACCACGCCGCCACCGACAATGCCGCAGATCATCGCGAGAAACGTCAGCATGGGCAGTGAGATGAGCAACGCCAGCACGCGGGGCAGCACCAGCAGCTCTGTAGGACTCAGCCCCAGGGTTTGCAGCGCATCCAGTTCCTCGTTGGCTTTCATCGAGCCGATCTGCGCGGTGAAGGCGCTGGCCGTGCGACCGGCCAGCAGGATGGCGGTCAACAGCACGGCGAATTCCCGCAGGAAAGAGAAGCCGATCAGGTCAACGGTGAAAATCGTCGCGCCAAAGGCCTTCAGCACCGTGGCGCCGAGGAAGGCCACCACCGCGCCAACCATGAACGTCAGCAGCGCCACAATGGGCGCGGCGTCCAGGCCGATTTGCTCGATGTGGGCGATGACGGATGTGGTACGCCAGCGCCGGGGGCGAAACAGAGTGGACGCGAAGGTCTGCAGGATGAGCCCGATAAAGCCCAGCAGTTGCAGCGTGTCCTTCAAGATCACGTCCACCGCCGCGCCAATTCGCGCCAGCAGCTGCATGCCCACGGCGGCGTCAGGCTCCCGGACTGGCCGGCAATAGTCAGCCAATGCGCTCTGGATGGTCTGCATCAGCGCGCGGCTGGACTCAGGCAGATTAGGCGCTTGCACGGCCAGCAAACGCAGGCGCTGCACGCCGAGAAGCTCTACCAGCAACGACGCGCCGGCGGTGTCGAGCGCGCCGAGTTCGTCCATGTCCACGAGGGTAGTTGGACTGAATCCGGCGCTTAATGCATCGGTCTGGCGCTTGAGTTCGCGGTAGTGGGCGAGCGTCCAGTCTCCGGCGATCCGCAGCTGAACCGGATTGCTCGAAGTGTCCATCAAGACGCGTCCTGGAACCTTGGGCGCGGAGGAAGCCTGCGTGGTCAGTGGGGTCATAGCGACGAGCTTAGTTGGTTTTAGCCGGGGCAGAAGGGTTCTCGGCTGGCGCACTGTCTGCGGGTTTTTTCGCCTCGGAGTCATCCGGATCCTCAGCGTCGGTGCCTGGCTTCAGGCCTGCCGGCTTGATCTTGTTGCGAGTGACGGCCGGCTGGTCGCGCTCAGTGACGTTGAAGCGCAGCACACCAATCATCTGCCCGTCCTCAGTGAGCACCCTCACCTGCCATTTGCCGAGCACGTCCGGCGGGAAATTCTGCTTGTGCGTCCAGGCCCGATAGCCTTCCTCACGACCGCCCTTAATGTCTAGAGCAATACGCTCTATTTCCTCGCCGTTGTGGCGCCACACATGATAAATCCGTTCGTTCAGGCCGCGCGGGGCGTTGATCGACGTGTAGGCGTAGAGCCCGGCGCTGCGCAGCTGGTTGACGCCGATCTCCTGAACGCTCTCGCCGGGGGTGCGATTCTGGTTATCGAAGCGCGTGCTGATCGCCGCCTCGGTCAGCCAGAGCGTCGCCGGCGGCACCCAGAATCGCGCCATCCAGCCTGCACCACCGATGGCCAGTGTCATGGCCACCACGCCGAGGCCGCGTTTCCAGTTGTTGATCGGATAGCCCGACGCCAGGCTCGGGAACGACAGCAGCATCGCAATGCCCAGCGCCAGCTTGTAGCTCTCGGCCGTGGTCAGGTGAACGATGATCGGCAGCGCCGTGAGCAGTGCGGCGAACAGAGTCAGGGTATGCAGGGCCATGAACAGCCAGCGGCGCGGCGCCAGCCATTTGTAGTACAGCGGGTCGATGATCGAAATCAGGCCTGCCGCCCCGAGCAGCCCGGTGAACGCTAGCTGGCCGCTGTACCACGTGGTGGTTACGAAGAAGAACGGCAGTACGAAAAACAGGCTTTCCTGATGGATCATCTGAGTGCCGTAGCGCAACAGCGGCTGCGGAATCTCGCGTTTAAACATTTTCGCGAATAGGGCGACCGCGCTGTTTTCCACCATCAGCCAGATCCAGCTCACCAGCAGAATGACCGCAATCCAGGTCGCCAGCTTGGCTTGGCGATCCACCAGAATGAAGCTGCCGATCCCTGAGCAGAACCCGAAAAACGCAATCAGCCCGGGGTAGCGCTTGATGAACTCCAGCACGCGCTGTACCAGCGAGTGATGAATGATTGCGTTAATGTCCGGCATCTTGGGGCGTCGCTCTTAGGTATAGGTCGAGGTGTATAAAAAATAACCAAAAACGAACTGCGCCACTTCGACGAAATCTTACAGAGCTATGCGCCTCGCTTACAGCGGCCGCTTCTTGTAAACCCGCCACCGCCAGAGAATCAGCAACGCCACCAACGCCGTCAGCAGGCATCCGACTGCATACAGCTCATCGTAGCTGAGCAGTGGCTCCTCAACGCGAAGATACCCGGGTTGCGCCAGCAGTTGACGCATCGCCTGATTGGCCAGATCCAGGCTCACACCACGGGTTTGCTTCGCGGGGTCCTGGAAGCGGCCATCGTCGTAATCATTCAGCGCACCCCAGTAATAGTCGGCCAGCGCGCTATTGCCTTGAACCGACCAGGCCTGCTTGGCAATGGACGCCTGCTGCAGCCGCGCAAAGGTGGCCGGGTCCATGCCTTCCTTGCGCAACCGCTGGAGCATCGAGCGCACTGCGGCAGTGGCCGAATCAACATCTTCGCGGTTCAGATCGGCATTGAGGCTGAGAAAACCGGTGTCCCCAAACGCTTCGCGATCAGCCCATGGCCCGTAGGAATAACCCTTGTCCAGGCGCAGTTCGCTGTACAGCGCCCAGTCCAGATACGCCTTCACCAGATCCCAGGTTTCGTCGTGCTGCTCGCCCATGTCCGGCTCGGAAAACAGCAGATGCAGCTTTGCGCCATCGCCCAACGCGCCGCGGATCAACGTGCGCTCAGGGTCGGCCTTTTCGGTCATCGAGCGAAGCGGCGGATGTTCCGTTGGATCGACTGCATTGAGCTGGCCGAAGGTGCGCTCCAGGTAGGCGGGCAACAACTTGTCGAGGTCGCCCACGATGATCAGCGTCATGTTGTTGGAGGCGTACCAGTTGTCGTGGATATTCTCGATCTGCTCCAGGGTGAGGTGATCGACCTCAGGCCGCTCCGGGCACTTGAGGCCAAGCTCCACGGCAAGCTGGCTGCTGGCGCCGTGGCCCAGATCGCGTTTGTCCAGCCAGCGTTGCAAATGCGAATAATGGCCTCCGTCCTCACGGGCGACGATGCGCTTGGCGGTGTCCAGATTGGCTTGATTGATTTGCGTATGGGTCAGCAGATTGAGCAGCAGGTCGAGCACCTTGCGCTGATTCTGCGCCGGCGCCTCGATGACGAAGGTGGTGTCGGTGTTGCTGGTGAACGCGTTCCACTCGCCGCCCAACGCCTGCATCTGCTGCTCAAGGCCGCCCTCACCGCTGTTATCGATCCCGCTGAAAAGCAGATGCTCAAGCAAGTGCGGCAGCTCTTTGTCTTCGCATTTGAAGTCATCGAAGCCAATGCCGACAACGAGACGAATGGAAACGTGGCCTTTGTCCGCAGGCTTGAGCAGCAACTGCAAACCGTTGGGCAGCACGTAGCCCTCGACCTGAAACCGGTCGAGGGCCATGGAAGAAAGGGATGTCAGAACCAAACAAACGAACAGCAGGCAACGCATAAAAACGGGCTTCCTTGCGGGCCGGTATGTGTAACAGACTTCGCAGCGGCCCCTGCGTTCACCACGATTAATCCGCGTTGCCCTCGCTGGACAAGGCACCTGTGTCAGTGGTCTCAAGGACCGCGTAGGCGCTGCTGCAGAACAGCGAGTTCAAGCGTTTCATGTCGGAAATGAGCTCAAGGTGCAGGGAACTGGTCTCGATACTCTGCACGATCTTACGTTGCAGTCTGCTGACATGGGCGTGGGCCAGGCGCCGCTCCTGTGCCCGAAAACGACGTTTCTCGCGCAACAACTGGCGCGCGCTTTCCGGGTCGCCGCTGAGGAAGACCGACAGGCCAAGACGCAGATTCGCCATCAGTTGCTCGTGCAGCCCGGAGAGTTCTTCCAGGCCGACGTCGGAAAACGACCGGCGCTGTGACGTCTTCTGCTGCTGGACCTTGCGCAGCATGCGCTCTATCAGCCCGCTGGCCAGCTCCAGATTGATCGCCAACTCGATGATCTCGGCCCAGCGGCGATTGTCCTGATCGCTGAGGTCGTCGCGGGGCATCTGCGCCAGGTACAACTTGATGGCGTTGTAGAGGACCTCGACATCATCGTTGAGCCGGCGCACTTCCTGAGTGACCGCCGTCTGGTTGCCACGCAGCACTTCTTGCATCGCATTGAGCATGCTGTCGATCAGATCGCCCATGCGCAGGGTTTCGCGCACGGCATTGGCCAGCGCCAGGCTCGGCGTGGCGAGTGCGGTCAGGTCCAGATGGCGAGGCTTTGTCTGGCCGTTGATCTCGCCCTGCTGCGGCAGAATCGACGCGCACAGACGCCCCATCGGCCCCACCGTCGGCAGCATGATCAGGCAGCGCAGCGAGTTGTAGATCACATGAAAGCTGATGACCAGGCTCGACGGGCTGACATTCAGCGTGTCCATCCAGGCCACCAGCGGGGTCAGCACCGGGGTGATCAGCAACAGGCCGATCAGTTTGTACAGCAGGCTGCCCAGCGCTACCTGCCGGCCGGCGACGTTTTGCATGCTGGTGCTTAGGAACGCCAGCAGGCCGCTGCCGATGTTGGCGCCGATCACCAGGCCGATCGCCACTGGCAGGCTGATGATTTCCGCGCCCGCCAGGGTCGCCGTCAGCAGCACGGCCGCAAGGCTTGAGTAGGAGATCAGCGCGAACATGGCGCCGACCAATGCGTCGAGCAGAAGATCGCCCGTCAGTGATGCAAACAGCACCTTCACCCCGGCCGCCTGGGTAATCGGCGCGGCGGCAGTAACAATCAGCTGCAAGGCGAGAATGATCAGGCCCAGCCCGATGCCGACACGACCCAATTGCCCCACACGGGTTTGTTTGCGCGACAGAAAGAAGATCACGCCCAGAAAGATCAGCAGCGGCGACAGCCACGACAAGTCGAACGTCAGGATTCGCGACATCACCGCCGTACCGACGTCGGCACCGAGCATGATGGCCAGCGCCGGTGTCAGCCCCATCAAGCCCTGGCCGACGAAGGATGTCACCAGCATCGCTGTGGCATTGCTGCTCTGCACCAACGCGGTGACCAGTATCCCCGCGACAAATGCCAGCGGGCGTTTGGACATGTTCTGGCCAATGACCCGGCGCAGTTGCGAGCCGTAGACACGCAGAATGCCGGTCCGAACGATGTGTGTGCCCCAGATCAACAGCGCGACGGCGGAAAGCAAATCGAGCAGGGTCAGCATACGGAGAGCCCCCTGTAGGTTGCCCATTGGGCAAAGTTAAAAGGTCCAGCGTGTAGCGAGCGTAGGCGCTTGAGGTGCATCGAACAGCGCGCTCAACTAAAGCTTTAGTCGGCCTGTGGCCTTAATGCCAGCATGGCACAGGGGATTATTTCTTGAAACAAATCTGTCATAAATCAGGTGTTTGAAAGCCACACCTTTGCGCCCTGCCGATAAAAAACGGGGCATTCACAGCCCCGTTGTATTGACGTCTATGCGGCGGAGGTTATTGACCCGGCACGTCCTTGTGAAGTTTAACCGGGTCCTGCATCGCACGCTTTTTAGCCATCGAGGTGCGCATCTTGATGTTGATCGCCTCGACCGCCAGCGAGAAAGCCATGGCGAAGTAAACGTAGCCCTTCGGCACATGCACATCGAACGATTCGGCAATCAGCACGGTACCGACGACAATCAGGAACGACAGCGCCAGCATCTTCAGCGATGGGTGCTTCTCGATGAAGTCGCTGATGACGCCCGCGCACAGCATCATGATCAGCACCGCCACGATGATCGCCGCGACCATCACCGGTACGTGGGACACCATGCCGACGGCGGTAATGACCGAATCCAGCGAGAATACGATGTCGATGATTGCAATCTGAAGGATGGTGTACAGGAACAGGCCGCCCTTGCCTTTCGGCTCGTCCAGCGTCTCTTCTTCGCCTTCCATACCGTGATAGATCTCTTGCGAGCTCTTCCACAACAGAAACAGGCCACCGAAGAACAGGATCAGGTCGCGTCCGGAAATGCCTTGCCCCCAGACCACGAACAGGTCGTCGGTGAGGCGCATGACCCAGGTGATCGACAGCAGCAGCAGAATCCGCGTCACCATCGCCAGCGCCAGACCGAAGATTCGGGTGCGCGGCTGCATCGCCTTGGGCATGCGGCTGACCAGGATCGAGATCATGATGATGTTGTCGATGCCCAGCACGATTTCCAGGGCAGTCAGCGTGAAGAAAGCAACCCAGATCTCAGGGTTGGTCAGCCATTCCATTACGTATTCCTTTGAGCGTTCGTATTCCCGCTGGCGCGGCTGCGTCAGAGGGAGCGTTGAGTTGCGTTATAGAGTGCTGAAGAACGGGAAAATCCCCATCAGCAGCGCAGCGATCAAAATGCACACGCACACCAGCACGGCCCATTTGAGGGTAAAGCGCTGGTGATCACCGAACTCGATGCCCGCCAGTGCCACCAGTAGATACGTCGAAGGCACCAGCGGACTCAACAGGTGGACGGGCTGGCCGACGATCGAGGCACGTGCCATTTCCACCGGGCTGATGCCGTAATGCGAAGCCGCTTCGGCCAGTACCGGCAGCACGCCATAGTAGAAAGCATCGTTGGACATGAAGAAGGTGAACGGCATGCTGACAATCGCAGTGATCACGGCCAGATAAGGGCCCATCGCTTCAGGGATCACGGCCAGCAGGCTCTTCGACATCGCGTCGACCATCCCGGTGCCGGACAGGATACCGGTAAAGATCCCCGCAGCAAAAATCAGTCCGACCACCGCCAGCACGCTGCCGGCGTGGGCCGCAACACGGTCTTTCTGCGCTTGCAGGCAGGGATAGTTGACGATCATGGCGATACTGAACGCAATCATGAACAGCACCGGCAGCGGCAACAGGCCCATGATCAGCGCGACCATTAGCACCAGCGTAAGAGCACCGTTGAACCAGATCAGCTTGGGACGACGGGCGTCGGGAAACTGCGAAACGCTGATGTCGCTGTGATCGCCTTCGTCACCGGGCAGCTGCAACTCACCCAGGCGCGCGCGCTCACGTTTGCCGTAGAAGTAGGCAATCACCAGAATCGCCACGATGCCCGCCAGCATTGCCGGAATCATGGGCACGAAGATGTCGGATGGATCGACATGCAGGGCGCTCGCCGCACGCGCGGTCGGGCCGCCCCAGGGCGTCATGTTCATCACACCGCCGGCCAGAATGATCAAGCCGGCCATGATGCGCGGGCTCATGCCCAGACGGCTGTACAGCGGCAGCATGGCGGCCACGCAGATCATGTACGTCGTGGCGCCATCACCGTCCAGCGAGACAACCAGCGCCAGCACCGCCGTACCGACCGACACTTTGACGGGGTCGCCTTTCACCAGCTTGAGGATCTTGCGCACGGCCGGGTCGAACAGCCCGGAGTCGATCATCAGTGCGAAATAAAGGATGGCGAACATCAGCATCACGCCCGTTGGCGCAAGCTTGGTGATGCCCGCAAGCATCATTGGGCCGATTTCGGAGGCGAAGCCACCGAACAAGGCAAAAACGATAGGGACGATGATCAAGGCAATCAGCGCTGACAGGCGCTTGCTCATGATCAGGTACATGAAGGCGACGACCATGGCGAAGCCGAGAAAGGTCAACATAGCAATACTCCAGCGTTACGCGGCGGGGAACGGACGAGACGAATCGATCAGCTCAAAACGAGCGGCGCGTGGAGTCGGGGATTACGGAGGGGGTACTGCAGGGCACATGCAAGCATCGGAAATCACCTAATTGTTGTTGTAGATGGGCCGGAGAACGTCAAGCGCGTTCGTCCTGGCCGACCGGTCTGTCGCCGGCGGTGAGGGGATGCTAAACGGGGAAGCTTTCAGCCAGCTTTCGTTGCACTTCTCAAGTTGACGAGCGGGAGTTTGAGTTATCGACCTCAGGATGCGGTCAGACCCATACACAACCGGGAGAGTGCTCATGAGTGAATTGCATACCGGCGGATGCCATTGCGGCAATCTGCGTTACCAGCTCGATGGCCCCGTGGATGACGTTGCCCACTGCCACTGTTCGATTTGTCGGCGCACGTCAGGCGGCATCGTGATGACGTGGACCAGCGTGCCGGTCGATGCTTTCAAATGGCTGGCGGGAAGTCCGACCACCTATGATTCAGGTCCGACGTGCGTAAGGTACTTCTGCAATAACTGTGGGGCGCAGGTCGCGCTGTTCAGCCGCAACAGCCCGGAGACCATGGACGTGACCATCGCTACCCTTGATCACCCGGAGGTGACGCCTGCCGATCGACACATCTGGACCGACAGCCACCTGCCCTGGCTGCACCTCGACGAGCATCTGCCGGGTGAGCCTGGGGAAACTGCCTGAATCATTGCGGGCCGTGCAGCTGCGCAACGATCAAGGCAGCTCCAGCCCGCCGGCTGCCTTGTGCAATGCCCGCAGGTGCTCGCCGACCTGCTTGAGATTGTCTTCGGTCGCGGCGATCTCGGCGGCGCGGTCGGGATCGAGCAGCGCCCTCACCTCTTTGTCCAGATCGCCGCTGAGCCGCTGGAGCTGTTTCTGCCGCTGACTGCTCTCGTCCTCCAAACGCTTCCACTCGCCTTCCTGCGGCAGACCGTAGCCGCCGCTGCCGAGCAGTTCTGCCGGGCGACTCAGGAATCCGCTGTTAGCCAGGATATCCTGCAGTGTGCCGGTCGCCTTGGAGACGCCGTTATCCTTCTGCTCCACGGCACTGAGGTATCGCTGCTTGACCTCATCCTGCGCGAGCAATAGCTGACGACGCAGCCCGGCCTGTTCCAGCAGCAGCATTGCCGCGCTAGTGCGCAGATCCGCCTGAGCGAAATATGGACGCCGCTCCTGCGGCGTCAATGCCAGCCAGTCTTCCACCGTGGTTTGCTTGACGCTGGTGGTCTTGCGCAGCACATCGAACATCGCCTGATAACGGTCGCGGTACGAGTCGAAGCGGTAGCCCATGCGCAGCGCTTTCTTCGGATCGTCCAGCACGCTGGTATCCGCCAGCCCCCTGCCCTTCAGGACTTCCAGCAGCCCGTTGGGCATGATGCTGTCCAGCCCGACAAGCCGCGGATCGTAAGTGCCACTGCGCAGCAGCTTCAGGTTTTCCACCGCGCAGTTATTGGACAGGAACCAGTAATCCCCGTCATAGGCCCAGTGCATCTCGGCAGAGTGCTGAACCAGACCGTTGATCTCCTCACGGGACAGTTTCAGCGGGACCGAGGCCAGCCCGCGCAGTTCGGTCTTGGTGTACTCATCGATGACCTGACCCAGCGGCAGGACAAACAGGCGCGACGGATACTTGCCGGTCAATCCGCTCCAGCTGGACAGCTGCAGGTCGTTGACAAAGGCGCGATAGGACAGCACCAGGTGCTGATCCAGGTCCAGCCGACAGTCGGGGCCACGCGGGCGACCGGGCTTGCAGATCACCAGCCGCAGCATGCTATGGCCCCAACGGCTCGCCAGATTCTGGTTGGCCTCGGCCAGCAGGTAATCGACTTCGTACACCCGCTCGGGGTCTAGCTTGCCCAACGGCTCTCGGGCAAAGTCGTTACCGGCATTGAGATAAGGATAGGACGTCGGGCACTGATCCTTCGTCGCGGGCGCCCAGTCGAACCGAGCCTTGTAATAGTCGTACAGCGCCGGACGGCGGCAGGCGTAGGCTGGGTCGAGGAGGAAGTACTCCATGTTCACCGCAACGAATTCCAGCGGGCTGCTGATCTCATAGATGTCCGGGCTGCGAGCGACTTGGCCGTTGCGCTCTTCCCTGTCACCGCGGCGGCCAACGTACTGCGGCCATCCCGCCAGATCCAGAAGCCGCGGATCATCGCTCAACGTGAAGCGTCGGTCGGTCTGACCCCGGCAACTGTCACGCAGGCCAACCTTGCCCACGCTCTTGCCCTGCCGGACACACGCGACAATCAGCTTGCGGTCTTCAGGGGACCAGAGCTGCGCGTGATCATAAATATGGGTCAGCTCATGCAGGACCGTGGCGAGCATTTCCTCGCGCACGGTGCCGTGAGGACGGTTTGTTCGGGTCGTTGCGGCGCTGCCGTCAGTCAGCCCTGCGAGCAGGTGCTGATTCAGGTCCAGCCGGTAAGGACCGTCTGCACGACCGTAGGCATTGGACGGCATGTCGTCGGTCCAATGCACTTCGACCTTGCGATCAAGTTTGCGGACGAACAGTGGCGGCAGGTGCGCCATGGCTTCGTCGAGCAACGTCTGGCTGGCCTTTTGTTGTGCAGGACTGAGCCCGTCGGTATGCAGCGACAGGCTGAGGTCGGCGAAGGCGCTCGTGCAGATCAGCGAGAGCGCCGACGTCAGCAGCCAGACAGCGAGGCGTTTCACAGTGCGAGGATGGCCTCGGCGAGGTCCTGATCACTGGCGTTACGCGCTTCAGGCAGGCGATCGCGCAGGGTCATGAAGGCTGCGTCGAGCAGTGCGCCATGGATATCGCCGTTGCTGGCGACATAGCTGGCGGCATCGTCACGGGCTTCAAGCACGAGTTTCCAGTTGCGCACGGATGAGGTGGTGTCGGAGGTGAAGTCGATGCTGCGGCCGAGGGCGCGAACGACGATGTTACTGGTGGCCTTCAGGGTTTGTGCCTGTGCCATATCAGTCAGCAGGAGCAGGCCGATGGCGGCAGCGATCAACGGGGTACGCATGGAACGTCTCCAAATACGGAAGTTACAAAAAAGTGATTATTGGACGAGGATTGCCTGCGCCAGTTCAAGGTCGCTTGCATGAAGTTTTGGACGGGTTTGACGCAGGTATGCCAGCGCTGACTCCAGTCGTGCTCCTCGCAGTTGGCCATCACTGGCGACAAACACTGCAGCATCATCCTGGGCGGCAATTATCAACTTGCTATCGAAAGGCCCGGTCGTCACCTGGCTGGTGGCGTATCCGGTTTTGACCAGGCCTTATGTGGTCACATCGAACGCCAGAACCTGAGTGCAAATACTCAAGGTGGCGATGACGGCAAGCACTAGGCGAGACAACGAATGCATGGCTATTCAGGGCTGTTCAGGTTCTGCGATACGAGTCGCAAGGCTAGCGCAACACCTGGGCCAGGGCTAGTGCAAAGACCTGGGCGCGCGCTGGAAAAACCTGTCGCGATACTGAATCAGATGGCAAGAATCGCTTGCGCGAGCTGCGCGTCCGACGCTTGCAGGCCGGGTGCAACCTCACGGATGTGTTGCAAGGCGCCCTGGAGCTTCACGCCACGGATCTCGCCTTCGCTGGCAACGAAGCTGGCTGCGTCGTCGCGGGCGGCCAGGACGATCTTGTCGTCATGAAAGGAGGAGGAGATTTTCGACGTGGCATTGGACGAAGCATCGAGCGCACGGACGATGGTGTCGGTAGTGACCACGAAACTGGAAGCTTGGGCTCCGGTGGCAGCAACGATCAGGAAAGCAGCATTCAACAGGCGAACGCGAGACATACAGGCACTCCAAAATAACGGGATTCGAAAACCACTGACGCTTAAATCGGAAGCTCAGCGGTAGCTGTCTCGCGAGTGCGTGGTCAAGGTGGCGCAAGATTAGCTTATAAGCGGTCGCGCGAACCATCCCAGCCGTATGCCAGTTGCCGCGGTGCGGCCCCTAACTGCCGAAATCGACCGGAATCATTGGTCTGTATAGGTCTGTCTTGGCGATTATAAAACTGTACTGTTTTTCACTTGCTGCGGTTCGCCTCCGGCTGAAACGACAAAACCCGTCAGCAGTGATCTGCTGACGGGTTTTGTTTGAACAATTGGGGTTGCTGGTGAGAGGCGCGTAGCCTGGGACCAGCAGACGCTAAACTAGCGCCAGAACGGCTTGCTCAGCTCTTCGTAACGCTGGGATTCGCTGATACCGGCGTCAGCCAGCAAGCGTGCATCCAGACGAGCCAGTTGATGGCGGCTGGACAGACGACGCTGCCAAAGCATCAGGTTGGCAAACATGCGCAGCGGCAGGGAGGCTTGTGCGGTTTTTGCGGTGTCTTCGTAGAACAGTTCGGAACTGACGGTGCGTTCCATGATGCTTCTTCCTTCCGCTTGTGGCGGGATTAGAGAGTGACTTGATTGGTGACAATATTCCTCTCATTGTCCTTTTCTCTCTAGACACAGTTCATTTGTATTGTGCTGCTCCAGTTAACTGTTAAACCACACTGTTTTGTTCGGAAGTGGGGCAACTGTACGGGTCCGCACCATAAGCGTGCTTTTTCGATGCTTGTACGGATGATTTCCGGTTTTGCCTGGGCGCAGTAACCCGTACAGCAGTACAGTTTTTGCAGGATTTGGGCTCAGTCTGCGAACTGTGGCGACGAAAGGTCGTCGCCACTCTCAAACTGTATTTTCAGATTGCCAACATGCGGCCGGTTTCTTCCAGGTTCAGGTGCCAACTGAGTGCATCCCGCAGAACATGCGGAGTGTGACCGCCAATCGCGCAGGCGCGGAGGAAGTAGTCATTCAGCGCCTCGCGATAGGCCGGGTGCACACAGTTGTCGATGATGACCCGGGCTCGTTCGCGGGGTGCCAGGCCTCGCAGGTCTGCCAGTCCGATCTCTGTCACCAGGATGTCCACGTCGTGTTCGGTGTGGTCCACATGGCTGACCATGGGCACCACGCTTGAGATCGCCCCGGCTTTGGCAATGGACTTGGTCACGAAAATGGCGAGATGGGCGTTACGCGCGAAATCTCCCGAACCACCTATCCCGTTCATCATCCGCGTGCCACCTACGTGAGTGGAGTTGACGTTCCCGTACAGGTCGAACTCCAAAGCGGTGTTGATACCGATGATGCCCAGGCGGCGGACGACCTCCGGATGGTTCGAGATTTCCTGAGGCCGCAATAACAGTCTGGATCTGTACTGCTCGAGGTTGTCATAGACCGCGGCGTGCTTGCGTTCGGACAGCGTCATGGAGCAGCCCGAAGCAAAGTCCAGTTTGCCTGCCTCGAACAGATCGAACGTCGAATCCTGCAGCACTTCCGAATACATGGTCATGCCGTGAAAGGGTGAATCGATCAGCCCTGTCATGACGGCATTGGCGATCGTGCCTACCCCTGCCTGCAGCGGCATAAGCTGATTGGTCAGGCGGTTCAGCCGCACTTCGTTCTTGAAGAACTCGACCAGATGCCCTGCGATGGCTTGGGTGTCGTTGTCTGCCGGCAATACCGTCGACGGCGAGTCGGGTTGATTGCTGATCACGATGCCGACGATTTTGGCCGGATCTATCTTCACGGCTTGACTACCAATTCGGGTGTCCGTCTTCAGCACCGGGATCGGCAGGCGCGTCGGCCTGTATGTAGGTATATAGATGTCGTGCAGCCCTTCGAGCTCCAAGGGCTGGGCGAGGTTGATCTCGATGATCACGTGTTCGGCAAGAATGGCGAAGCTCGCCGAGTTGCCAACTGACGTGCTGAGCACCAGGTGGCCTTCTTCGGTGATCGCCACACATTCAATCACGGCGATATCCACGGCCTTGATCTGGCGATTGCGCAGTTGCTCGACGGTGTCGGACAGATGCTGGTCAATAAACATGACGCTGCCGTC
This sequence comes from Pseudomonas petrae, assembly GCF_021728295.1. GTDB lineage: Bacteria > Pseudomonadota > Gammaproteobacteria > Pseudomonadales > Pseudomonadaceae > Aquipseudomonas > Aquipseudomonas petrae. The sequence goes on along the minus strand of NZ_JAKJXE010000006.1, from coordinate 7,408 downwards.
GTTGATGGCCTTGCGCAGGGTGCTGTCGACCTGAAAAGGCATGCGACGGGAGAGTACGCCCGCTTCGGTCAGTTGCTTGTCCAGATCGTTGCCCAGGCTGGCCCCCGTCATCAGGCTGATCTTCAGCGGAACTGTCTTGGCCCGTTCAGCCAACGCCCGGGGTACGGCTTTGGCTTCGCCAGCGCGGGTGAAGCCGCTCATGCCGACGGTCATGCCGTCCTTGATCAAGGAAGCGGCGTCGGTCGCGCTCATTATCTTGCTCATCAGCGAGGGCAGACGGATTCGTTCACGGTGCATGTTGTTTAATCTCATGACAAAGATGCGTGAGCGAAGTCTAGAGATTTGAAGTTTGTTCGTCCCGCTACCAAGGTCGCAATAAAGGCTCTAATTAGAGCCTCTGCGCGAGAAACACTTTTACCCGGGCTGTAAAAAACCCTCGGCCATGACCTGCGCCGAGGGTTGTTTTATCGCGGGTTGCAGCGGTTATTCGATCGCTTTGACCATGTCCTCGATGACCTTTTTGGCGTCACCAAAGACCATCATGGTTTTGTCCAGATAGAACAGCTCGTTATCCAGGCCCGCGTAGCCGCTGGCCATGGAGCGCTTGTTGACGATGATGGTCTTGGCCTTGTACGCCTCGAGGATCGGCATGCCGGCAATCGGCGACTTGGGATCATTCTTGGCCGCCGGATTGACCACATCATTGGCGCCAAGCACCAGGACGACGTCCGCCTGACCGAACTCGGAGTTGATGTCCTCCATCTCGAACACCTGATCGTAAGGGACCTCGGCCTCCGCCAGCAGCACGTTCATGTGCCCCGGCATCCGGCCGGCCACCGGGTGGATCGCGTACTTCACCGTAACGCCTGCGTGGGTCAGCTTTTCGGTCAGCTCTTTTAGCGCGTGCTGCGCGCGAGCAACCGCCAGCCCGTAGCCCGGAACGATGATCACGGTATCAGCGTTGGTCAGCAGGAAGGTCGCGTCGTCAGCCGATCCCGATTTGACCGGACGGGCTTCCTTGGTGCCGCTCGCAGCACCGGCATCCACTGCGCCACCGAAGCCGCCGCCGATCACGTTGAAGAACGAGCGGTTCATCGCCTTGCACATGATGTACGACAGAATCGCGCCGGAAGAGCCGACCAGGGAACCGGCAATGATCAGCATCGAGTTGTTCAGCGAGAAGCCAATACCCGCCGCTGCCCAGCCTGAATAACTGTTCAGCATCGACACCACGACCGGCATGTCCGCGCCACCAATCGGGATAATCAGCAGCACGCCAATCACGAACGCCAGGATCAGCATGATGCTGAACGCGAACAGGCTACCCGTCAGCATGAACGTGATGCCGAACAGTAGCGTCGCCAGACCCAGAATCAGATTGAGCTTGTGCTGACCGGCAAACTGCACCGGTGCGCCCTGGAACAGGCGGAATTTGTATTTGCCCGACAGCTTGCCGAAGGCGATGACCGAACCGGAGAACGTAATCGCCCCGATCGCCGCGCCAAGAAACAGCTCCAGACGGTTGCCCGCAGGAATCGGATCGCCCAAGTGGTGAACGATGCCCAGCGACTGTGGCTCGACCACTGCAGCGATGGCGATGAACACGGCTGCCAGACCAATCATGCTGTGCATGAAGGCGACTAACTCCGGCATCTTGGTCATTTCGACGCGCTTGGCCATGATCGAACCGGCAGTGCCGCCGACCAGCAAACCGATAAGGATATAGCCAATGCCTGCGCTGGCACCGTCGGTGGACAACGCGGCCAGTTTGAATACCAGTCCGACCGTAGTCAGAACAGCCAGGCCCATGCCGAGCATGCCGAACAGGTTGCCTCGACGCGATGTGGTTGGGTGAGACAAGCCCTTCAACGCTTGGATAAAGCAGATCGCAGAGACGAGGTACAGCAAGGTGACGAGGTTCATGCTCATTACTTGGCCACCTCGTCTTTTGCCTTGGGCGCTTTCTTTTTGAACATCTCCAGCATCCGCCGGGTGACCAGAAAACCGCCGAAGACGTTAACGGCAGCCAGCGCGACGGCCAGGGTGCCCATGGTTTTGCCCAGTGGTGTCACTGTCAACGCTGCGGCAAGCATGGCGCCAACGATGACAATGGCCGAGATGGCATTCGTGACTGCCATCAGCGGCGTGTGCAGCGCAGGCGTCACGTTCCAGACCACGTGGTAGCCGACGTAAATGGCCAGCACGAAAATGATCAGGTTGTAGATACCGGGTGAGATGAACTCTTCCATTATTTTTATCCTCAGCCGTTCTTGCGGATGACTTGGCCATCGCGGCACATAAGGCACGCGGCAACGATGTCGTCTTCGAGGTTGATCTGGAACTGTCCTTCGGGGGTGAAGAGCAGCTTCATGAAGTCCAGCAGATTGCGGGCATACAGAGCAGACGCATCCGCCGCGACCATGGCGGGCAGATTCGTGTGGCCGACGATGGTCACGCCGTGCTCGACCACCACTTGGTCGGCCACCGTCAGCGGGCAGTTGCCGCCCTGCGCTGCAGCCAGATCGATCACCACCGAACCGGGCTTCATCTGCGCGACTGTTTCAGCGCTCAACAGCACCGGCGCTTTGCGACCGGGGATCAGCGCCGTGGTAATCACGATGTCCGCCTGCCTGGCGCGCTCATGAACGGCCACTGCCTGACGCTGCATCCAGCTGGCCGGCATCGGGCGGGCGTAACCACCGACGCCCACGGCAGCCTCGCGCTCCTCGTCAGTCTCGTAGGGCACGTCAACGAACTTGGCCCCTAGCGACTCGATCTGTTCCTTAACGGCCGGACGTACATCCGAAGCCTCAATGACCGCGCCCAGACGTTTGGCAGTGGCGATGGCCTGCAGCCCCGCAACGCCCGCTCCGAGAATCAGCACGCGCGCTGCTTTCACCGTACCGGCCGCCGTCATCAGCATGGGCATGAAGCGCGGGTAGTGATGCGCCGCCAACAGCACAGCCTTATAGCCGGCGATGTTGGCCTGGGAAGACAGCACGTCGAGGCTTTGCGCTCGGGATGTGCGTGGCGCAGCTTCGAGGGCAAAGGCAGTGATCCCGCGTTCGGCCAGCTTGGCGATCATGTCGCTATTGAAAGGGTTGAGCATCCCGACAACCACTGCGCCGTTTTTGATCAGCGGGAGCTCGGCGTCACTGGGAGCCGAAACTTTGAGGATAAGCCCGGCACCAAACGCATCGACGGCGCTCCCGATCAATGCGCCTGCTGCCTCATAAGCACTGTCGGTCACGCTCGCCGCAATGCCCGCGCCGTTTTGGACAGTCACCGTGTGGCCTTGGGCGATGAGCTTTTTGATGGTCTCGGGAGTGGCGGCGACCCGGGTTTCACCAAGCTGGGTTTCGAGGGGGACTCCAATGTGCACGTCAAATCTCCTGCGTGATCTTATTGTCTTTAATTAGGCCAGCGCGCTACGGCCCGAGGGCTGGGATTGCGATCACTACGCCCGTTAAAACAGCCGGGCGCGGCATTTTGCAGGGGATACAGAGGGGCTTCAAGGGTTTCTGTAACTGAACGAAAAATGTACTACAAGTCACCCCGTGACCGGTTGACGCACTAGATCGCTCAAGAGCTTGATCCATATGGTTTTTTAAGGATTTTAGGTTCTCGCCGGCATCCTGATGCAAGAGTTCTAAAAATGACATGGAATCAGGCTGCAGGACGCTATTTGTATGACTATTGGGGTGTTCAGGTCTAAGAAGAACGGTGTGTCACAGATGCGACAAATCAAGATATATGTAGGTTTTTAAAAATCCGTACTACATGGAAACGTAGTGTGCGAATCAGCATTCAAGGCAGGGAGTAGGTGCCGGCCTGCTGTATCAGCCAGTCGCGAAATGCCTTCAGCGATGCCGATTCCGTTTTGCGCTCCGGAATCATCAGGTAATACGCCTTTGTGCTCGAGAGCTGGTGCGGGTTGGCAATCACCAGGCGCTTTTCGGCCAGTTCATGCTGAATAAGAAATGGCGGGATCAGCGCGACGCCCATGTCGTGCATGGCTGCCTGCGCGAGCATAGAGAATAGTTCGTAACGCGGACCTGTCATGTCGCGGGCCACGCCCATGTCCAGCGAGTTGAACCATTGCCGCCAGGCGTAGGGCCGAGTGGTCTGTTGGAGCAGCGGCATCTCGGCCAGTTCTTGAGCGCTGATGCTGTGCCGTGCCCCAAGCAGCGCGGGGCTGCAGACCGGCATCGGGTTTTCGCCCATCAGTCTGTGGGATTCGGTACCGGACCAATCACCATCGCCAAAGTAGATCGCCGCGTCGAATTCGGTATCCGCGAACAAAAAGGGCCGCGTGCGGTTGGTCAAGTTGATGGTGACATCAGGGTGTTTTTTCTGAAAATCCTTCAGGCGCGGAAGTAGCCATTGCGTGCCGAACGTAGGCACTACCGCGAGTTCGATCACATTGACGCCCTGATGACCCATCACCGACAGCGTGTCGCGTTCAACGGCGTCGAGTTGCGTTGCGATGCGCCGGCTGTAGGAAAGGCCAGCCTCAGTAAGCTTCACACCCCGTCGCGAACGTCGGAACAGGCCGACATTCAAGAACTCTTCCAGGCTCGCGATTTGTCGGCAGATTGCGCTCTGGGTCAGGGAAAGCTCCTCGGCCGCCTTGGTGAAGCTCTCGTGCCGCGCGGCTGCCTCGAAGCTCACCAGCGCAGCGGTGCTTGGGATTTTACGACGCATGTACCTTTGCCTCACTTAGAAGGGTAGGCCGACTGCTGCCTGGCGTGTTTCGGAGTGAGAAATTAGCACAAGATGATGCTAAATCGTCGTTTGCTCCGTTAAGGGTTCAGGCCTAGGCTCGCTCCATTACTTTTCCGGCAGGTCCGGAAGCGCATTTGGTGAGGAGAGAATCATGAGCGGCAAGGCAAGTTTCAGTTGGATCGACCCCCTGTTGCTGGATCAGCAGCTCACCGAAGAAGAGCGCATGGTCCGCGACAGCGCCGAGCAGTTCGCCAGGGACAAGCTGGCGCCGCGCGTGCTTGAGGCCTTCCGGCATGAAAAGACGGATCCGGCCATCTTCCGCGAGATGGGTGAGATAGGACTCCTCGGCGCTACGATCCCGGAGCAGTACGGCGGTAGCGGCCTGAACTATGTGTGTTACGGCTTGATCGCTCGCGAAGTCGAGCGCGTCGATTCCGGTTATCGCTCGATGATGAGCGTGCAGTCCTCTCTGGTCATGGTGCCTATCAACGAATTCGGCACCGAAGCGCAAAAGCAGAAGTACCTGCCAAAACTCGCGTCCGGTGAATGGATTGGTTGCTTCGGTCTTACCGAACCCAATCATGGTTCGGATCCGGGGGCGATGATCACCCGTGCGCGGAGCGTCGAAGGCGGCTATCGTCTGACCGGCAGCAAGATGTGGATCACCAACAGCCCGATCGCCGACGTCTTTGTTGTCTGGGGCAAAGATGACGCTGGGGACATCCGCGGCTTCGTGCTGGAAAAAGGCTGGCAAGGCCTGACTGCTCCGGCGATTCACGGCAAGGTCGGCCTTCGCGCTTCGATCACCGGCGAGATCGTGATGGACAACGTGTTTGTGCCGGAAGAGAACATCTTCCCGGACGTCCGAGGTCTCAAAGGGCCTTTCACGTGCCTGAACTCCGCCCGCTACGGCATCTCTTGGGGCGCCTTGGGGGCTGCCGAGTTTTGCTGGCACACCGCGCGTCAATACACGCTGGACCGTCAACAGTTCGGCCGTCCGCTCGCAGCTAATCAGCTGATCCAGAAAAAGCTCGCTGACATGCAGACCGAGATCACGCTGGCGCTTCAAGGCTGCCTGCGTCTTGGCCGGATGAAAGACGAGGGCACCGCAGCGGTCGAAATCACCTCCATCATGAAACGCAATTCCTGCGGCAAGTCCCTGGACATCGCGCGTATGGCGCGTGACATGCTGGGTGGTAACGGCATCTCTGATGAGTTCGGTATCGCCAGGCATCTGGTCAACCTGGAGGTGGTCAATACCTACGAAGGTACTCATGACGTCCATGCGCTCATCCTGGGTCGCGCGCAAACCGGCATCCAGGCCTTCTATTAAGGGGTCCGCCATGGGCGCGCTATCGCATTTGCGTGTGCTGGACTTGTCTCGGGTGCTCGCAGGCCCGTGGGCAGGGCAGATTCTGGCTGATCTGGGTGCGGAGGTGATCAAGATCGAGCGACCGGGCAATGGCGACGACACGCGCGCCTGGGGGCCGCCCTTTCTGAAGGATCCGCGCGGAGAAAACACGTCCGAAGCTGCCTACTACCTGTCTGCCAACCGTAACAAACAGTCCGTCACCATAGACTTCACTCAGCCTGAAGGGCAGAGGCTGGTTCGGGAGTTGGCGGCGAAGTCCGATATCGTCATCGAGAACTTCAAGGTTGGCGGGCTGAAGGCCTACGGACTGGATTACGAATCCCTGCAGGTGGAAAACCCCAGGCTCATCTATTGCTCTATTACAGGGTTCGGTCAGACGGGGCCTTACGCCAAGCGAGCAGGTTACGACTTCATGATCCAGGGGCTCGGCGGGCTAATGAGCCTTACCGGTCGTCCCGAGGGGGAAGATGGCGCGGGACCGGTTAAGGTCGGTGTAGCGCTGACGGATATTCTGACAGGGCTGTATTCGACTTCTGCGATTCTCGCTGCTCTGGCGCATCGTGATCAGGGAGGGGCTGGTCAGCACATCGATATGGCGCTGCTGGATGTGCAGGTAGCGTGCCTGGCGAATCAGGCGATGAATTACCTGACGACGGGCGTGTCCCCAAGGCGACTGGGTAATGCTCACCCTAATATCGTGCCCTACCAGGATTTCCCCACTGCCGATGGCGATTTCATTCTCACGGTGGGGAACGACAACCAGTTCCGCAAATTCGCAGAAGTGGCCGGGCAACCGCAGTGGGCGAGCGATCCGCGGTTCGCGAGTAATACACAGCGCGTGGCGCATCGTGCCGAGCTGATTCCGCTGATCCGGCAGGCCACCGTCTTCAAGACGACGGCTGAATGGGTCACGGCGTTAGAGGGGGCGGGCGTTCCGTGTGGGCCTATCAATGATGTCGCCCAGGTATTCGCAGACCCACAGGTGCAGTTCCGCGGTTTGCAGGTGGATTTACCACATGCATTGGGCGGTACTGTCCCTCAGGTCGCCAGTCCGATCCGCTTGTCAGCGACGCCTGTTGAATACCGGCGAGGGCCGCCGTTGTTGGGGGAGCACACGTTGGAGGTTCTTACCGGTGTATTGGGCTTATCAGACGCCGAGGTGATGATGCTGCGTGAGGCGGGTGTACTTTGAAGGCTGATGCTTCTTCAGGTGTGTATAGCCAAGGTCTATATAAACAGAAGCAACTACAGGATTTCCTTAAAGTTTTACCTTTTTCACTGAAAGTTCAAATTAGGTGTTGACGCCCCTCG
>NZ_JAKJXE010000005.1 GCF_021728295.1 Pseudomonas petrae | reverse complement strand
CCTTGCCTCAATAAAGCTGCAAGCGATCTCAAAAAAATGCCCCGTCTCAGCGGGGCATTTTCATGTGCAGCGACCCGTCAGTTCACCCACACCCCAACATGGTAATGCCAGCCATCGCCCCGGCTTTCCCAGTACGGATGTTGATAGCGATAGCCCGGCCGTACCGCTTCCCAGTGGCCGTGCTCGGCGACGTATCGGTTGCCGTTCCAGCGCCAGTAGCCGTGGGACCAGACATAGCCCGCGCGCGGAGCGGGTTCTTCTTCGATGACGCGCACCGGCGGCGCTTGCGGGGCGACGACTTCGACGTATTCGGCGCGGGGCGCGGGTCGGTCTACGACTCGCCGCTCGTGCACCACTCTTTCTTCCACGCACCCCGTCGCCAGGGCCAGCGCGCCAATCAGCGCTATGTATCGTAGAGACATATCGTCACCTCAGACTTTTCCAGACTCTGCTGCTCGCCGTGTTTTCTAACGGGGCAGCCGGCTTGCTACAGGTTTGTTGTAACAGGTGCTTTCTGTCTGGGGGCTGAATCGGCGGGACTTACAGGAGAGTTGGCGATCATCGGCGGGGGTAGGGCGCATCAAGAATGATGTCCCGAAGGGGCTGCGCTGGCGAGGCGATAGGTGTCGCCTCACTCCATGCGCATCAAAAAATCAGATGCCAACTGTCAATTGCGGACGGCTGAGGAAGCTGGTTCGGGTGGGCGGTGGCGAGAGTTGCTTGAGGTCGCCGTCGGTCATGGCCGCAAGGATCTTGATGGCGCTGTGGCCCTGTTCGATGGCAATGCCGAACTGGATGCTTTCGATCAAGCGACGCAGACGCTTGGGCGAGTTGCGTTGCTCAGCGCTAAGCAGGCGTTTGGCGACCACGCCTGACTCATTCGACAGTGTCAGCATGATGGTCCCGTCCAGGCCCTGAATACTCAAGTTGACCCGGTAGTCGGGATGGAAAGCGTCGGTGATCAGTTGAAAAGGGTTATCCATGGCCTGTTACCTGTTAACGATCTGCATAAGTTGACTGGGGGTGAATCCCTTTAGTTCTCGAAGCCGATCAACGGTTAATGATTCCTGCCCTGGCCGCTCTCGCTGAAGTCGCGGTGATATCCATAAGTGGTCCGTTGAAACGTCGTCTCATTGAGCGAGTCACTGCGCGCGGAGCCAATAAGTTCGCGGCGTGCAGGTGAGGTGTAAGCTCGACGATACAAAGCTTGCAGGGTTTGGGCCACAAGGGACGAAAGGTGTAAATGCTTCTAATAGCTGGCCCTCGGGGCTCTGAATCGAGAAGCAGGTCATTGTTTCGGCATCCATCTTGTACTGGCGAACTGCTTGGCATATTCCCACTTGGCACCATTTGCGCGCTTCATGCGTTCTTTGTGTGCGTAAGGTCGCAAATGAACTCGCCGCGTATTTATTGCGGCTCTTCATTCGAGCGCTCGGCGCTTGGTGACCGCGCAAAAAAAGGGGCGGGCCCGTTTCCCGGCCCACCCCTCATTAAGCAGTTCAGTGTTTCAAGGCTGCTGCATCAGCCGTGCAATGCTTCATCCTTCTCGAGAAATTCTTCTTCGAGCAACGCATCAGCACTGACGGGCTCGTCATCCAGATCGCTTTCAATCACCGGAGCCGCGCCGCGTTTGTTGCCGCGCAGTTTTCCGAAAAGATGTTCCAGGGCGTGGTCCAGTTTGACCGCTGCGCCATCCACTGCCTGATCGATCGAATCGGCCTTGTGGGTCACGGAAATAGGTTGGTGTCCTTTTGGCCGGGCTTCCATCTGGCAACGGATGTCATGCGGGCCGGGCTTGTCGCCGTTTTCGTCGTTGATGTGGACTTCAACGCGGGTCAGATCCTCTTCGTATCGTTCGAGCGTAGTTTCAACCGTGGTTCGTACCCACTCCTCCAGACGGACGCTGTTTTCGATGTGGTTATCGCTATTGACCTGGATTTGCATAGTTCTTCCCTTACTTTGGCTTGCTCGGGAGAGTCTGGACGAGGTGTTTTTCGTCTGCCCTCATTCACAGTGTTGGCGCCGATCCACGAACAATTCAACCCCTTGGAACCGAGAATATATTTCGCGAATGCGGGAACTCGACCGGCAGGTCCATTTTTACTGGGCTGCGCCTTTTCAGGGTCTAGTTTCAGGTGCTGCAGATTTGTGGCGAGATTCGTCGGACATCTTTTGCGCATGAGAATATTTATCATTAATATCGCGCCTCGCATCCTCCCCTCACCTCGTGCATGAACCATGATCGATCCGCCTCCGTCCTTGAACTCAGCGTGTCAGGACCTCGACCACGAGGCTCCGAAGGCTGCACGCGCGCGGTTTCTGGAGGTGTTTCTGTCCCAGCGTCCGCAAATGGAGGCGCTGGTCAGCCGAAGAGTGGGTTGCCGAGCGACGGCGGCGGACTTGGTGCAGGACCTGTTTCTCAGGTTCTGGCGGCGTCCGCTGGTGCAGGTCGAGGAGCTCAACACGTACCTGCTGCGCTGCGCTGGCAATATCGCCATTGACCATCTGCGCAATGAAAGCACCCGCGCCCGGCTCAGCGACGAGCTGCTGCCTGACGCGCATCGGCCTGAGACTGACGAACCTCAGGCGGCGCTGGAGGCGAGCAATGATCTGCGCCACATCGAAACGGCGTTGCGCGGATTGCCGGCGAAAACCCGGCAGATCTTCCTGCTCAACCGTATCCACGGACGCAAGTACGCCGAAATCGCCAAGGCCATGGGGCTTTCGCAGAGTGCCGTGGAGAAACACATGATGCGCGCCCTGCAGGTCTGCAAGGCGAGCATCAATCGGGACGTCGCTCGGGTTGTGCCCCTTGTCGGGAAATCCGGAGGTGGACGTCGATGAACGCCTTTCCTGATCCGAATGCTCATCCCGATATCGATCCCCACACCATGGCCCTGAGCTGGCTCAGTGTGTTGCACAACCAACCGACTATTGCCGATCAGGCGCGTTTCAGCCGCTGGCTGCACGCCGATCCTGCCCATGCCGAGGCTTACGCTCAGGCTCAGGTGCTGTGGGAACTCAGTGAAGAGCCTGCCGCCACACTGGCCGACGAAGACGCCGCCGCGCTCGACGCCCTGCTGCGGAAAATGGACGCGCCCACGCCGCAAAGGCTGCCGCGCTGGGGAGCGGCGCTGGCGATGGCGGCGTGTCTGGTGCTGACGGTGAGCGTCGGGCTTGGCTGGAATCCGCAGCGCTGGACAGAGGATTTGGGCGCCGATCATGTGTCGGCACCGGGGCAGGTCCGGACAGTGACACTGGCAGACGGGTCGCAGGTGACGATGGACGCCGACAGCGCGATCGCCGTGCATTTTGACGACGGAGAACGGCATGTCGAGTTGCGCCGTGGCGCCGCATTCTTTCAAGTCACCCACACCGGCGAGCCGTTTGTGGTCGATGGCGGACGCGGGGAAACCCGGGTGCTGGGCACGCAGTTCGAAGTACGGTTGCAGCCGGCCGGGGCGCAAGTCACCGTGCTTTCGGGGCGCGTTGGCGTCAAAGCGGCCGCCGATGCCCCGCAGCAGATTTTGACGGCAGGTCAACGGGCCAGTTATGACCGTGAACGCACCGGCGATCCGCAGCCCATCGACAGCGAAAGCCAGTTGGCCTGGCGTCAGGGCTGGCTCAATTACGCCCGCACACCCCTTGCTGACGTTATTAGCGATTTGAACCGCTATTACCCGGGCCGGATCATTTTGCTCAACGATCAGCTGGCCGCGAAGACCGTCAGCGGCAGCTTCCCCAGTCGAGATCCGCAGGCCGTGCTGGCGGCGTTGAAATCCGTCGTTGGTTTTCAACAGTACGAAGCGCTCGGGCGGGTGATTGTGATCCGTTGATCGCAAGCGAGTTGAGGTGTATCGCATTCAAACGGGGTTGGTTGATGTGAGAAGTAGGTTCGGCGTTTTGGTGATAGCGGTCTGGAGCGCGTGCGCTCAGGCAGCCGGGCCGGCCTACGACTTTTCGATCCCGGCCAAACCGCTGTCCCAGGCCCTCAGGGATTTCAGTCGGGTGACAGGGCAGGGCGTGATTTACACCCAGGATGCGCCCTACACCGTCGATGCCCCGGCGTTGATTGGCCCGTTCAGTGCGGAACAGGCGTTAGGCCTGCTGTTGAGCACGTCCGGCCTCACGTTCCGCCGTGCCACCGACGACACCTTCACGCTGGAATCCCGGCCCGCTGAGGGCGCGGTCACCCTTGGCGCGACGCAGATCGATTCCACTCGCAGCGGTGCCTATAGCTATCAGCCGCCTGCCGAGACATCGGTGATGCGCAGCGCGACGCCGCCGCTGGAAAACCCGCAGGCGGTCAGCGTTGTTCCGGCGCAAGCGTTGAGCGATCAGGCGCCGCGCAACCTAGACGATGCGCTGGCAAACGTGAGTGGCGTGACCCAGGGCAACACCCTCGGCAGCACCCAGGACACGCTGATGAAGCGCGGGTTTGGCGACAATCGCGACGGTTCGATCATGCGTGACGGCATGCCGGTGGTGCAGGGTCGCAACCTGAATGCCACGGCCGAGCGCGTCGAAGTTCTCAAGGGACCGGCGTCGCTGCTGTATGGCATTCAGGACCCGGGCGGGGTGATCAACGTGGTCAGCAAGCGCCCGCAGTTGCAGTCGGCCAACGCTCTGACCGCTCGGGGTTCAAGCTACGGCGCAGGCAAAAACGGCAGTGGGGGAACACTTGATAGCACCGGCGCGTTTGGTGGCGCTGGACGGGCGTCGACCGGGCTGGCGTATCGCTTCATTGCCGACCACGAGGATGAAGATTACTGGCGCAATTACGGCGTACATCGTGAATCGCTGATCGCGCCGTCGCTGGCCTGGTATGGCGATGACACCGAAGTGCTGGCGTCCTACGAGCACCGGGAATTTCTCTCGCCGTTTGATCGCGGCACCGCGATTGATCCACGCACCAATCATCCGTTGGATATACCTTCCACCCGACGTCTGGACGAGCCCTTCAACAACATGGAAGGGCGCTCGGATCTGTATCGATTCGAGCTCGACCACACGTTCGACGACACCTGGAAAGGTCACCTCGGTTACAGCTACAACCGCGAGACCTACGACGCCAGTCAGGTGCGCGTGACCGCCGTGGACCCGGCAACCGGCACGCTGACCCGCTCTATCGACGGGACCGGCAACGCCCTGAGCACCGATCGTTTCACCACGCTCACGTTGAGCGGCGACACCTCGCTGGCGGGCTTGCGGCACGAAGTGCTGATCGGCGTCGACGACGAATACCGCAAAGTCGCGCGGGGTGAATTGATCCGCCAGAAAAGCCAAGGCACGTTCAGCTACGTGAATCCGGTGTATGGCCAGGAAGCGGAGGGCACTCAGGTCAGTGCGACGGACAGCCATCAGCTCGACATTCTGCGCACTGACTCGGTGTTTGCTCAGGACTCCGTGCACCTCACAGATCGCTGGATTTTCGTCGCGGGTGCGCGCTACCAAGTGTTCGATCAGCAGGCAGGCAAAGGCTCGCCGTTCACGCGCAACACCGATTTGAACGGGCAAAAGTGGATTCCGCGAGCGGGCGTCGTTTACCGCTACAGCGATGAGCTGTCGGTGTATGGCAGTTACACCGAGGCGTTCAAGCCCAACTCCAGCATCGCTACGCTGGCGGGCGGCACGGTGCTGGATTCCGCAACGTTGCCGGAGGAATCCAGGGCGTGGGAGCTGGGTACCAAGTGGGATCCGGCCGACGGGATCAGTGCGACGCTGGCGCTGTTCGACATCAGAAAGCGCAACGTGCTGGTGGCGAATTTTGACTCGCTGACGGCGAACACGGTGTACACCACCGCAGGTCAAGTGCGCTCCCGGGGTCTGGAACTGGACGTGAGCGGGCAGCTGTCAGAGCGCTGGAGCCTGATTGGCGGTTACGCCTTCACCGATGCCTGGGTGGTTGAAGACCCGACGTTGAAGGGCAACCGCTTGCAGAACGTGCCCCGGCACAGCGGCTCCATCTCTGCGGTGTACGACTTTGGCGCAGTGTTGGGCGCCAGCCGGCTGCGGGCGGGAGCAGGCGCCCATTACGTCGGCGAACGTGCGGGCAATCCCGACAACGACTTTGACCTGCCCGGCTACACCGTCGCCGATGCCTTCGCGACCTATGAAACTCGTCTGGACGGGCAGAAAGTGAAGTTTCAGCTGAACGTGAAAAACCTGTTTGATCGCACCTATTACAGCTCCGCGGTGAGCCGTTATTTCGTGTCGCAGGGGGATTCGCGGCAGGTGGTCATGGCGACGACTCTGGAGTTTTAAGCCGTTACAGGCTGACCCGGTTCTGCCGGTAGACGCTTGATCCCTGTAGGAGTGAGCTTGCTCGCGAAGGCTTTGTTTCCGGCCATGCAGAATCGGTGGGAGTACCGGCCTCTTCGCGGGCAAGCGCGCTCCTACAGTTTTATATGGGGTTGACCAGTTGGTGTTGGTGGCTCTTGAAAAGCATTTACTGAAACGCAGCCCTGTACTCGCCTGCCGTCGCGCCGACTGACTGTTTGAACCGGTTGCTGAAGTGGCTGGCGCTCGCGAAGCCGCATTCCAGGGCAATCTCGCCAAACGGCTTGCGCGTCGAACGCAGCAGTTCTCGTGCGCGGTTGAGGCGCCGGGCGAGCATGTATTGATGAGGCGGCAGGCCGAAGCTTTCGCGGAACATCCGCGCGAAGTGGTATTCCGACAGCGCGCACATTCTTGCCAGTTGCCCGAGGCTTAACGGCTCGGCCAGATTCAGCTCGATGAACTCCACCAACCGACGGCGCAAGTGCGGGGCCAATCCGCCCTTCAAGCGCAATCCTTCGCGCAATCCCACTTGGCGCAGGACCATATGATCGAGCAGCTCATGGGCCAGGCTGCTGGTGAGCATGCGGTCGCCGGGCTCGCTCCAGTCCATGCGGATCAGGCGATGAAAGCGCTCGGCCTGTAGCGGATCATCCAGAAACGTGTGCTCCTGCAACGCCAACTGGCGTGGCTCGCGATCCAGCAGCGTGACGCAATTGAGGGCGAACTGTTCCGGGCTGATGTACAAATGCGCCAGACGGATTTCACCGTTCACCACCCAGGAAGACTGATGGCCGGCTGGCAGCGTGCAGATCTTGTCCGGAGCGCCTTTTCTGTCCGGTTGATCGCGGCGGAATGTCCCGGTGCCGCCGCCGATGTAGCACGACAGGGTGTGGTGCGTCGGCGCGTGGTAGTTCTGCGCGTCATGACGATTGTTCCACAACGCCGCCATCACCCCGTCACCCAAGGGTGCGCACTTCTCCAGCTGCGCGTGGGGCGAGCTGTTCAGGGATTGAAAAACCTGGATGGTTTCGAGTGACGACATGGGGACTCCTCTACGCCTCGCATCCTACTCCGAGCGCTGCCGCCTGCCAGCGGGATGACGATCAAATGCGCAAGTTTCTGCAAGTGAGCGCAGACCCGCGCCGCCAGACTGAGGCTTCACTGGGGAGCCCGACATGAACATCACGTTGTATCTGCTGACCGTTTTGATCTGGGGCACGACCTGGATCGCCTTGAAACTGCAACTGGGCGAAGTCGCTATTCCGGTGTCGATCGTCTACCGCTTTGGACTCGCGGCACTGATCATCTTCGCCCTGTTGCTGGTGACCGGGAAATTGCAGAAGGTCAATCGGCGCGGGCAGCTCATCTGTCTGGCGCAAGGGCTGTGCCTGTTCTGCGTCAACTTCATGTGCTTCTACACCGCCAGCCAGTGGATCCCGACCGGTCTGGTGGCGGTGGTGTTTTCCACTGCGACACTGTGGAACGCGCTCAACGCCCGGATCTTCTTCAAACAGAAAATCGCGCGCAACGTGGTGATGGGCGGCACGTTGGGGCTGATCGGTCTGGCCTGCCTGTTCTGGCCGGAGTTAGTCGGGCACAGCGCCAGTCGCGAGACCTTGATCGGCCTGGCGCTGACCCTGCTCGGCACGCTGTGTTTCTCGGCGGGAAACATGCTTTCCAGCCTGCAACAGAAGGCCGGCCTGCGCCCGCTGACCACCAATGCCTACGGCATGCTGTATGGCGCGACGATGCTGTGCGTGTATTGCGTGCTGAGCGGCACGCCGTTCGCGTTTGAGTGGAACGCGCGGTACATCGGCTCGTTGCTGTACCTGGTGATACCGGGCTCGGTGATTGGATTTACCGCGTATCTCACCCTGGTCGGCCGCATGGGCCCCGAGCGCGCGGCGTATTGCACGGTGCTGTTTCCGGTGGTGGCGTTGAATGTGTCGGCGTTTGTCGAAGGCTACCAATGGACCGCCCCCGCATTGATGGGGCTGGTGCTGGTGATGGCCGGGAACGTGCTGGTGTTCAGGAAACCGAGGGTGGTTGTGCCGGTGGGTGCGAAGTTGGCGTGATGGGCAACAGTGAGGAGCCGGCGATCAGAAAACCTGTGGGAGCCGGCTGATCGTTCCCGCGCTCTGCGTGGGAATGCAGCCTGTGACGCTCCGCGTCACCCTGCCCGAATGGCGCGGAGCGCCGGGAACACCATTCCCACGGGGACCGTGGGAACGATCATGAGGTATCGCGTCCAGTCAAAAGGGCGGCTCAGCCCTTCCATACCTGCGCATTCACCAGGTCCTGCGGCTTCTCGCCCAACAGCGCGGCGCGCAGGTTGGCGTAGGCGCGGTCGGCCATGGCCTGGCGGGTTTCGTCAGTCGCCGAACCGACGTGGGGCAGCGTTACTGCGTTGCTCCGGGCGAACAGCGGCGATTCAGACAACGGCTCTTTTTCGTAGACATCCAGACCGGCGCCGCGAATCGTGCCGTCCTGCAGCGCTTTGATCAGCGCCGGTTCGTCGACGATCGGGCCGCGGGCGATGTTTACCAGGATCGCGCTCTTCTTCATCAGCGACAGCTCGCGGGTGCTGATCAGGTGCTGGGTCTTTTCGCTGAGCGGCACCACCAGGCAGACGAAATCCGACTCGGCCAGCAGCTGATCCAGCGTACGGAATTGCGCGCCCAGTTCCTGCTCGATGGCGGTCTTGCGGCTGTTGCCGCTGTACAGGATCGGCATGTTGAAACCCAGACGACCGCGTCTCGCAACCGCTGCGCCAATGTTGCCCATGCCTACGATGCCCAGGGTCTTGCCGTATACGTCGGTGCCGAAATGCGGCGCCTCGATGCTGCGCTTCCAGTTGCCGGCTTTGGTGTAGGCGTCCAGTTCGGCGACGCGGCGGGCGCTGCTCATGATCAGCGAGAAGCCCAGGTCGGCGGTGCTCTCCGTCAGCACGTCGGGGGTGTTGGTCAGCATGATCCCGCGTTCGGTGAGGTAGCCGACGTCGTAGTTGTCGTAACCGACCGAAATGCTCGACACCACTTGCAGCTGTTTGGCATTCGCCAGTTGCTCACGCCCCAGCTTGCGACCGGCGCCGATCATGCCGTGGCTGTGGGGCAGGGCTTCGTTGAACTGCTCGTTCAGATCACCCTTTTTCGGGTCGGGGATGATCACGTTGAAGTCTTGCTGCAGGCGCTCGGCCATTTCCGGGGGCACGCGGCTGAAGGCAAGGACGGTCTTTTTCATCGGATAGCTTCTCTCGGGCAGGTCAGAAGGGCATTGCGTAGCAAGCTAACATTCTTGCCGAGGGATTGGCAGGGTCGATGGGGACGTCGCCCGTTGTGGCCGAGCGTTAAACCGTCTCCGGCAACACATGGGTCTGCAGGTCCGCTTCGTGGGCCGCCATGATTTCCGGCAGCGAGCCGCGCAGGTACTCGACCCAGGTTTTGATCTTCGCATCCAGGTACTGCCGCGACGGGTAGATCGCGTACAGGTTCAGCTCGTGGGACCGGTACTGCGGCAATACCCGCACCAGCGAGCCATTACGCAGGCCTTCGATGGCCGAGTAGATCGGCAGAATCCCGATGCCCATGCCACTGCTGATCGCCGCCTGCATGGCGTCGGCCGAATTCACCAGAAACGGCGAGCTGGTGATGGTCACGGTTTCCTGGCCTTCGGGGCCGTCGAACGCCCACTTTTCCAGCGGGAACACCGGGCTGACCAGGCGCAGGCAGGCGTGATTGAGCAGGTCAGCCGGCCGGTGCGCCATGCCGAATGCCTTGATGTAAGCGGGCGAGGCGCAAACGATGCTGTAGGTGATGCCCAGTCGCTGGGACACGAAGCCCGAGTCCGGCAGCTCGCTGGCGAGCACGATGGACACGTCGTAACCCTCTTCCAGCAGGTCCGGGACGCGGTTGGTCATGGTCAGGTCGAACGACACGTCCGGGTGATTGCGCCGGTAGCGGGCAATGGCGTCGATGACGTAATGCTGGCCTACGCCGGTCATCGAATGGACTTTCAGCTGCCCCGCCGGGCGCGCATGGGCGTCGCTGGCTTCGGCTTCCGCCTCTTCCACGTAGCCGAGAATCTGTTCGCAGCGCAGCAGGTAACGCTTGCCCGCTTCAGTCAGGGCGATGCGCCGCGTGGTGCGGTTGAGGAGTCGGGTTTGCAGGTGTGCTTCGAGGTTGGAGACAGCGCGCGAAACGTTTGCGGTGGTGGTGTCCAGTTGAGCGGCGGCAGCGGTGAAGCTGCCCGCTTGCGCCACGCAAGTGAAGGCGCGCATGTTTTGCAGAGTGTCCATTGGCCGTTCTCAGGTGAGATAGCAAATTGTGACATGAAGTAACTGATCCATGTCAGCCATACCAAAGGATTATCTCCGGATCCGTAACAAAGATTCGCAGAAGTCCCGGCTTATCGGCGGGCTAGACGCGCCCTAGAATCGCCGCAACATCGATTCCCCCTCCATTCAGGTAATTGCAGCAGTGCCGCGTCGTCTCGTCAGAGGGCTCAAGCCCCTCAGTGTGTGGGCTTTAACGTTACTCATCAGCGGCTGCATCGGAACTGGCGGAATCGCCCCACAAGGCACAGCGTTGTCGCCCGACGCGCTGGCCACCGACGACGCCATCAAGGCGGCCGACAAAGACGCCCACTGGCCGGCCGGTCAGTGGTGGCGCGCCTATGGCGACGAACAACTCAATCGCTGGATCGAACTGGCCGCGCTGGGCAGCCCCAGCCTGGCGATCGCTGCTGCGCGGGTGCGTCAGGCCAAGGCCATGGCGGGCATTGCGGAGTCGGCGGAATCCCTGCACATCTCCGGCGATAGCACGTTGAAACGGCATAACTGGCCGACGGATCAGTTCTACGGCCCGGGTGAGCTGTCGGACACCAGCACGTGGGACAACAACGCTTCGCTGGGCCTGAGTTATTCCCTTGATCTGTGGGGCCAAGAGAGCAATCACTCCGAACAGGCGCTGGACATGGCGCACATGAGCGCAGCGCAGGAGCGTCAGGCGCAGCTGGAATTGCAGGACAACATCGTCCGCGCGTACATCCAGCTGTCGCTCAACTACGCCCAGCGTGACATTGCCGAAGCGACCCTCGCGCAACAGCAGCAGATCGTTGATCTGGCCCAGCGTCGTCTCAAAGGCGGCATTGGTACCCATTTTGAAGTCAGCCAGGCCGAAACTCCGTTGCCTGAAACTCATCGCCAGATAGACGCCCTGGACGAGGCAATTGCCCTGAGCCGCAATCAGATCGCGGCGCTGGCGGGCAAAGGCCCGGGCGAGGGCGCGAGTCTGCAGCGCCCGACGCTTTCGCTGAACGCCGCGTTGAAGTTGCCCTCTGCGCTGCCCGCCGAATTGCTGGGCCAGCGTCCGGATGTGGTCGCCAGTCGCTGGCGAGTGGCGGCGCAAGCACGGGGTATTGATGTGGCCCATGCCGGGTTTTATCCGAACGTCGATCTGATGGGCAGCCTTGGTTACATGGCCACCGGCGGCGGCATGCTGGAATTCCTCGCCGGCAAGAAATTCAACTACAGCGTGGGCCCGGCGATCACCTTGCCGATCTTCGACGGCGGGCGTTTGCGTTCCGAACTGGGCGTGGCGTCAGCGGGCTATGACGAAGCCGTCGCGCAGTACAACCAGACCCTGGTGATGGCGCTGAAGAGTATTTCCGATCAACTGATTCGTCGCGAGTCGATGGACAAACAGCAACAGTTCGCCGATCAATCCGTGGCCGCCGCGCAGAATACCTACGACATCGCGATGGTTGCCTTTCAGCGCGGCCTGACCGATTACCTCAATGTGCTCAACGCGCAGACGCTGTTGTTCCATCAGCAGCAGGTGCAGCAACACGTCCAGGCCGAACGCCTGACGGTGCATGCGGAGTTGGTGGTGGCGCTGGGCGGCGGGTTGATGGCCGGCAACGACTCCCCCGCGCCGGAAAAGACCGCTGCGCCGAAAACGCCGGTGTCGTTGGCGGTGTTTGATCGGTGAGCCAGATGATCTTTCACCGCACGGACGGGCCCCATCGCGGGCAAGCGCGCTCCTACAGTGGAATGTGTTTGTCCGATAACGCGCGATCGGACATCGAGATGGGTGGGCCTGCCGAAACGCGATCCTTTGCCTACGCCGACGGGACTGCCGAAACGCCATCACCTGTGGGAGCGCGCTTGCCCGCGAATGCGTCGGATCAGCCACCACAGGGTTTGAATTAAGATGGTGCGAAATTGGCTCAAGTCCCTCGAATGGCGTCGCGGCCTGAACGATTGGGCACGCAGTGATGGCGTGACGTGGATCTACATCGGCAAGGTGCTGACCGCGGCATTCCTGACGTACTGGATCGCCATGCGCCTGGAGCTGGCGCAACCGCGCACGGCCATGATTACCGTGTTCATCGTCATGCAGCCGCAGAGCGGTCAGGTGTTCGCCAAGAGTTTCTACCGCTTGCTCGGCACGCTCGCCGGCTCCGTGGTGATGGTCACGCTGATGGCACTGTTCGCGCAAAACAGCGAGCTGTTCCTCGGCAGCCTGGCGATCTGGGTCGGCTTCTGCTGCGCCGGCGCCGCGCGCTATCGCAACTTTCGCGCCTACGGTTTCGTGCTGGCCGGCTACACCGCCGCGATGACCGGATTGCCAGCGCTCGCTCACCCGGACACCTCGTTCATGGCGGCCATGTGGCGGGTACTGGAAATCTCCCTCGGCATCGTCTGCTCGACTCTCGTCAGCGCCGCGATCCTGCCGCAAAGCGCTGGCGCGGCGATGCGCAATACCTTGTATCAGCGCTTTGGCACCTTCGCCCAATTCGTCATCAACGGCCTGCGCGGCGAGAGCGATCCGGCGTCGTTCGAAGCCAGCAACGTGCGCTTCATCGCCGATGCCGTGGGGCTCGAAGGCCTGCGCGCCGTCACCGTGTTCGAAGACCCGCACATGCGCCGACGCAATGGCCGGCTGAATCGCCTGAACAGCGAATTCATGACCATCACCACGCGCTTCAACGCCTTGCATCAATTGCTGGAACGCTTGCGTCGGCGCGGTGTGACGCCGGCGGTTCAGGCCATCGACCCCGGCCTGGCTGCGCTGACCCGGTTGCTGGAGCCCTTCGCCGGGCGTGCGCTGACCAACGCCGACGCCGCGCTGCTCGCCAATCGGTTGAGCGTGTACAAGGCCGATTTGCCCGAACACGTGCGCAGTCTGCGTGCCGAGTTCGTCAAGACCGGGCCCAGCGACGACGACCTGCTGGATTTCCACACCGCGTACGAATTGCTGTATCGCTTCGTCGACGACATGCACGACTACGCCCAGACCCACGCATCCCTGGCCGATCACCGCCATGCGCGGGAGAAGTGGGTCGAGCCGTTCGTGTCCACCACCAGTTGGCTGTCTTCGCTGGCATCCGGCGTGCGCGCGACGTTTATTCTCGGGGTCATGTCGGTGTATTGGGTGGCGACGGCCTGGCCGAGCGGTGCGTCGATGACCCTGGTGTCTGCCGCCACAGTGGCGCTTTCCGCGACAACGCCGAACCCGAGGCGCATGTCGTTCCAGATGGCCTGCGGGACGTTCCTGGGGGCGGTGCTGGGGTTTTTCATCACCTTTTTTGTGCTGCCGCGCATCGATGGTTTTCCCCTGCTGTGCATGGTGCTGGCGCCGGTGTTCGTGCTCGGGACGTTCCTGACCACGCGGCCGCAGTGGGTGGGATATGGGCTGGGGCTGCTGATTTTCTTCAGCATCGGCTCGGCGCCGGACAACCTCACGGTCTACAACCCGTATGCCTTCATCAATGACTACATCGCCATGGTCCTTGGCATGCTGCTGTGCGCGGCGGCGGGGGCGATCATTCTGCCGCCGAACAGTCGCTGGTTGTGGGAGCGGCTGGAAGGCAATCTGCGTCAGCAAGTCAGTTTCGCCATCAGCGCGCCGCTGCGCGGGATCCGCTCCAGCTTCGAAAGCCGCACCCGGGACCTCCTGCATCAGGCCTATGGACTGGCCGCCGGCAAACCGGAAGTGCAACGCAACCTGCTGCGCTGGATGTTCGTGGTGCTGGAGATCGGCCACGCGATCATCGAGTTGCGCCGCGAGCAGGACATCCTGCCGGTGCACCCCAGCTACGAATCGCAACCTTGGCGGCAAGCGATTCGCGCCATGGGCCGCTCGCTCATTCGGCTGTTCATCCAGCCTGATCGGCACAACCTGTCGCGCAGCCTGTCGGCCGTGGACCACGCCATCGTCTGTGTGCAGAACACCGACGAGCCCTTTGCGCCGCACTTCGACACCTCGGCGTTGCGCCGGGTGAAAAGCTACCTGCACTTCATCCGCACCTGTCTGTTGGACCCGCAATCGCCGCTGGCGGGCGCTGCGTCGGAGCAGGTGTCTGCGGCCTCGCCGCAAGGACAACCCAATGCCTCGTGAACTCGCTTTCCACGGCGTTTACATACCGACCGTGACCGTCATGTTTCTGGTCGCGATGGTGCTTTCCTGGGCGCTGGACCGCTTCATGTCCGGGCTCGACCTGTACCGTTTTTTCTGGCATCCGGCGCTGCTGCGTCTGAGCCTGTTCAGCTGCATTTTCGGCGCCATGGCGCTCACTGTTTACCGTTGAGGCACGTTGGTTGAGATGAAAAAGCTCTTCAGTCTGATCGCAACTTTGTTGATTCTGGCGCTGGCCATCTGGATCGGCCGGCTGCTGTGGATTCACTATATGGACACGCCCTGGACCCGCGACGGTCGGGTGCGCGCCGACGTGATCAACGTCGCCGCCGATGTCAGCGGCGTGGTGATCGATGTACCGGTGAAGGACAACCAGCCGGTGAAAAGAGGTGATCTGTTGATGCAGATCGATCCCGAGCACTATCAGCTGGCGGTGAAGCAGGCGGAGGCGATGGTGGCGTCGCGCAAGGCGACGTGGGAGATGCGCAAGGTCAACGCCAATCGACGCAAGGACATGGACGCCCTGGTGATCTCCGCCGAAAGCCGCGAAGACGCCAGCAACGTTGCCACCTCTGCCCAGGCGGATTATCAACTGGCGGTCGCGCAGCTCGAAGCCGCGCAATTGAACCTGCAACGCACCAAAGTGCTGGCGGCGGTCGACGGCTACGTCACCAACCTCAACGTGCATCGCGGCGACTACGCGCGCATCGGCGAAGCGAAGATGGCCGTCGTCGACAGGAATTCGTTCTGGGTGTACGGCTTCTTCGAAGAGACCAAACTGCCCCACGTCAGAATCGGCGATCCGGCGGATATGCAGTTGATGAGCGGCGAAGTGATGAAGGGCCACGTCGAGAGCATCGCCCGCGCCATCTACGATCGCGACAACCCGGAGAGCCGCGAGCTGATCGCCGACGTCAACCCGACGTTCAACTGGGTACGACTGGCCCAGCGTGTGCCCGTGCGCATTCACCTGGATCACGTGCCTGAAGGGGTTGTGCTGGCGGCGGGAATCACCTGCACGGTGATTGTGAATCCCGAAACGGAAGGCTCAGCACAGAACCTGTAGGAGCGCGCTTGCCCGCGAAGAGACCTGTGCGTCCGACGCATCTCTGTCGTCCATGCTGACGCCTTCCCGGCAAGCGCGCTCCTACACTTTGAGCTGCACCATGCGCCAGATTTGTGTCCTGCCGGAGGATGCAGGAGCGTGGTTCGTCCCGCGATCTGTTGCGCAGCGACGGTGACTGGGTTAACGCGATACGTCGGCTCAACACAAAACCTGTAGGAGCGCGCTTGCCCGCGAAGAGACCTGTGCGTCCGACGCATCTCTGTCGTCCATGCTGACGCCTTCCCGGCAAGCGCGCTCCTACACTTTGAGCTGCACCATGCGCCAGATTTGTGTCTTGCCGGAGGATGCAGGAACGTGGTCTGTCCCGCGATCTGTGCGCTGCGAGGGTGACTGGGTGAACGCGATACGTCGGCTCAACACAAAACCTGTAGGAGCACGCTTGCCCGCGAGAGGCCGGTGCGTCCGACGGATCTCCGTCGTCCATGCTGACGCCTTCGCGGGCAAGCGCGCTCCTACACTTTAAGCTGCACCATGCGCCAGATTTGTGTCCTGCCGGAGGATGCAGGAGCGTGGTTTGTCCCGCGATCTGTTGCGCAGCGACGGTGACTGGGTTAACGCGATACGTCGGCTCAACACAAAACCTGTAGGAGCGCGCTTGCCCGCGAAGAGGCCTGTGCGTCCGACGCATCACTGTCGTCCATGCTGACGCCTCCCGGCAAGCGCGCTCCTACACTTTGAGCTGCACCATGCGCCAGATTTGTGTCTTGCCGGAGGATGCAGGAACGTGGTCTGTCCCGCGATCTGTGCGCGGCGAGGGTGACTGGGTGAACGCGATACGTCGGCTCAACACAAAACCTGTAGGAGCACGCTTGCCCGCGAGAGGCCGGTGCGTCCGACGCATCTCCGTCGTCCATGCTGACGCCTTCGCGGGCAAGCGCGCTCCTACACTTTAAGCTGCGTCACACAGCAGACTCGCGTCCTGCCGGAGGATGCAGGAGGCCCGCGGTGGTATTCAGCCCTTCTTATCCAGCTTGAAGCGCTTACTCAGAATCCATTCGAGCAATGCCTTGGGCAGCAGCCGTTCCATGAGTGGCAGCGCGCGGCTGCCGTTGCCGGATCGCAGCAGACGCGGTGGATTGCTGCGTTGCACGGCGGTGAGCACGTCGCGGGCGAAGTCGGCGGCGGGTGTCGGATTGCCCTGCGAAGCATTGGCCCGGGCGCGGATGCTTTCACGCCACGGCCACCACGGCGAATCCGGGTGAATCACTTGCTCGGCCTCGTGGCTGGCGTTTTGCGCAAAATGGGTGTCGATGGCGCCCGGCTGGACTTCCATCACGCGTATCCCGAAGGGCGCCAGTTCCATGCGCAATGCGTCGGTCATGGCATGGACGGCGGCTTTGGACGCGCAGTACGCGCCCGCGAACGGCGTAACCAGCACGCCCGAAACGCTGCCGATATTCACCACCAACCCCTTATTGCGGCGCAGCGATGGAAACAGCGCGCGCGTCACGCCGACCACGGAAAACACATTGGTCTCGAACTGCCTGCGCATGGCCTCGACACCGCCATCCAGCAGCGGGCCAATGCCACCGTAGCCTGCGTTGTTGATCAGCACGTCGAGCCCTTTGCCGTGTTGATCAAGCTCGCAGACCAGCAGATCAATCGCAGCGCTGTCATTGACGTCCAGGGCCACGGCATGAAAACCGGCAGTGGTCAGCGCCTGCACGTCGGCCGGCTTGCGTGCGGTTGTCCAGACTTCATGGCCTGCCGCTTTGAACGCATCCGCCATGGCGCGGCCGATGCCGCTGGAACAACCGGTGATCAACACCACAGACATGGTTCAGTCCTTGAAAAAAGAGAAGGGCGGCGCTCAGCCGGAGAACGTGCCTTGCAGGCGTTCGGCGCGGAACTCCAGGGTCTGCGGCCGATAACCTGGTCGCAGCGGTGGCATCGGCAAGCAATCTTGCCACTGACTGCCGGGCAACAAATCGCCCGGCCCGCGATAACGCGGCGCGGTGTAAGTGTCTTCGGCCAGATTCACGGTATCGCCCGGCGCGTAGGCCGCGATCTTCCAGCGCAGTTCGGTGAGCGAAACAGTGTTGCCGTTATCGATCAGCACCAGCAACGGGCGACCCGTCGGGCATTGCTGCGGCGCATAGTTCACGCGCATTTGCAGGCGCTCAAGGCGCTGCTCGTCGCGGCTGTCTTCCCAGACCACAAACGCCGCCACCACTGCCAGCCCAAGCGCCGCCGCCAGTGAAACGGGCAGGGCTCTGGAGGGGTAACGCAGGAGCAGGACCAGCCAGGTGAACAGAAGTACGGCGCCGAAAATCATCGTGTCGATCTCGCGATTGCAGATGCGGGCATCGTACCGAAAGGGGAGGGATAGACCAAATGCCTGACTTCGCCAGTGGCTCCTGTTAATCGGAATTGAGCTAAAACTCCCGCGCCCCCCTTGCGAATAACGATAGGCGAGGAAGAGGCGCGAGCTGATGTGAAACTCGTTTTGACCGAAGATCAAAGTGAGGCGGATTGGCCGCTGCCTACACCTTACCCATGCGGCTTCTCGACATTGAGCTTACGTGAACGTGTAGTAGCCAGACTCCAGGCCCTTGACGAAAACATCTCCGTTTTCGATGTGCAAATAGCTGAGCACTCGGACCCTGTCACCCGCTTTAAAGTCGTTTTCTTGGATAACGACCTGCGTTTCTTGACCATTGACCACTGTGCCTGACCCATAAGGACCCGAATCAGTGTCGCCCACCAGGATTAAAATAACGGTGTCGTAGTAAGCGGATTCAAATGCCGGAAGAATCAATGTCAGCTTTGAACCCACCGGTATTTGGAAGTTTGCAGCGTCCTTGATAGACGGGGTGGTCAGTTTTTTGGCTTCTGCTTTGTCAAGCTCTCGTAATTTCTTGCCTTGGGTGATTTCTTTTAATTTCGCGTCCCAGTTCATGATGATGTTGCTCCTGAATATCAGCGAGGCGGTGTGCCTCTGCTATCCAAGCTATAGCGAGGCTATCAGCGTGACAACTGTCACTACTGACAGGTAGCGATGAGCAAAAAACGCGGGTGTGCACAAATAACGGACTGCGTTATCCAGTTAGAAAAGAAACAGTGAACTTGGTCAACGCGTATAGCCAATCGATCTACCTGGTCTTGACGTTGTCGCGGATAAACCGCACATGACGTGTTCCCACATTCAAATAAAAAAGCCCCCGAAAACCCTCTGCGGATGGGGAATACGCAGAGAGTTGACGGGGGCTAGTACTACTCGGTAAAGCGGTATTAACGCGCGATGGTCTGCGTCTTCACGCCGGCTTCGATGCCGGGGGTGGAGCGGCCGTAGACGTCTTCGAAACGTTCGATGTCGTCTTCGCCCAGGTAGCTGCCCGATTGGACTTCGATGATTTCCAACGGGATCTTGCCCGGGTTGCGCAGGCGGTGAACCGAGGCAATCGGGATGTAGGTCGACTGGTTTTCGGTCAGCAGGAACACGTTGTCGTCGCAGGTGACCTGAGCGGTACCCGATACAACGATCCAGTGTTCAGCGCGGTGGTGGTGCATCTGCAGCGACAGGCTGGCGCCAGGCTTGACGGAAATGCGCTTGACCTGGAAACGGCCGCCCATGTCCACGGAGTCGTACGAGCCCCATGGGCGATAGACTTCGAGGTGGTTCTGGGTTTCGCTGCGGCCTTGCTCGTTCAGCGTGTTGACCAGTTGCTTGACGCCCTGAACCTTGTCTTTGTGGACGATCATCATGGCGTCTTTGGTTTCGACGACGACGATGTTGTCCAGGCCGATGACGGTGACCAGTTTGCCGTTGCCCTGAATCATGCAGTTGCGGCTGTCCTGAATAACGACATCGCCCTTGGCAACGTTGCCGTTCTCATCTTTGGCGTGCACGTCCCACAGGGACGACCAGCAGCCGACATCGCTCCAGCCCGCATCAAGCGGTACTACACACGCGCGTTGGGTTTTTTCCATGACGGCGTAGTCGATGGAGTTGTCCGGGCAGCAGGCGAAGCTCGCCTCGTCCAGGGAGATGCTGTCGCCTTCGTGCTTGCTGCGCTCGAGGGTCAGCAGGCAATTGTCGTAGATGTCCGGATCGTGCTTTTTCAGCTCTTCCAGGTAACGGCTGGCGCGGAACAGGAACATGCCGCTGTTCCAGTAGTAACCGCCGGCCTGGACGAATTCCTGGGCGCGTTGTTCATCAGGCTTTTCAACGAACTGCTGCACGCGGCTGACGCCTTCCGGCAGCAGGGCATCGGCGGTGGACTTGATGTAGCCGTAGCCGGTTTCGGGCTTGGTCGCCGGGATACCGAACAGCACCATTTCGCCGCGCTCTGCAGCAACGGTGGCCAGGGCCAGCGCGCGTTGCAGGGCTTTCTGATCGTTGATCACGTGGTCGGCTGGCAGCACCAGCATCAACTCGTCGCGACCTTCGTTGGCCAGCATCATCGCGGTGATGGCAACGGCTGGCGCGGTGTTGCGACCAAACGGTTCCATGATCACGGCCTGAGTTTCCAGGCCCAATGCATTGAGCTGCTCGGTGACGATGAAGCGGTGATCCTTGTTGCACACCACAACCGGGTGCTGCATGCCGTCGAATTGCAGGCGCTCGACGGTCTGTTGGAACAGGGTGTGGTCGCCGGTCAGTGCCAGGAACTGTTTAGGAAACTGTTTACGCGAAAGAGGCCAGAGTCGGGAACCGCTGCCACCTGACAAGATCACTGGAATCATTTTGTTTCTCCGTTAAGCAAAAATCGTTCGAATGGGCTGTAGGTCTTTTCGGTCTTTCTGGTTTTTGTCTTGCATCGCCCGGCGCCCTCATGGCTGTCTGCTTGCTCCGCAGTGCCTGACGCCGAACGCTTTATCCGTGGCAGCGCGCGGGTGATCACGCGCGCTGCCGGCGGCCTCTCGGCCAGATTCAAATCTGTTACTGAGTGCCCGTCGGGCGCTTGACCCAGACTGGCGACAGGCTGCTACCGCTGCCGGTGACGTACAGCACGGCGGCCTCACCACGCTCCAGTGCAACTGGCTTCAGGTCAGCCACTTTCTTGTCGCCGTCAAACAGCGCGAAGCTGACTTTGACCGGGTTGATCTCACGCTCGCCGGTGCCCTTGGCAGACACAGCCTTGACCACGTCGGTCTTGCCGTCAGCGGTTTTCAAGGTCAGCGCCTTGTCGCTCAGGTTCTGTACGCGAACCAGAGACTTCTGCTTGTTCTTGAACGGCGGCTCTTCAACCAGTTGCGGGGAGCCGGATGTGTTGTTGACGATGGTGTAGTAGTGATCGCTGGCCAGTTTCACCGGCAGCGACTGGCTGCCGATCTTGGCGGTGTAGTCGCCCTGTGGCATGAAGCCGAAATCACTGCTGGCCAATGGGCCGACTTCGTTGAGGCTGGTGTTGCCGACGCTGGCGGAGATTTCGCTGCTGCTGGCGTTGTAAACACGCACGAAGGTCGAGCCTTTTGGTGCGGTCGGGCCATACAGGGCGGCGTCGCCGGCGAATGCGGAAAGGGATACGAAGCCCAGGCTCGCGGCCAGCACGCAGGTTTTCAGCAGGTTGGTTTTGCTCGAACGCACTGGCATTGGGTTCTGCGAAGTCATAGTCAAAGAGTCCTCTCAGTTTTGCGCCCGGTTGGGCGACTTGGAGTTGTTGGCGTTGTCCGCCAGATTCTGTTGGGGGTCACGGGCCTTTTTGAGTTCAGCGATCCACTGTGGGTCGAACTCGGTCAGGTCGTTGTGAGCGGGCAGGTAGCGTTCAGGGAATTCCCAGATCAGCACCTGTGGTGGGCTGCTTTTGAAGGCGTCGGTCTGCAGATACTTGAGCATTGGCAGGATCGGGCCATGGCCGTCTTCGGCGTAATTCACGACGTCTGCGTGCAGGGCCTGTTTGAGCGCACCGGCGAAGTTCCAGTTGGGGTTGGCGCTGTAGCTGGTGCCGACCAGACCCACCGCAACCGAGTCGTCAGCGAACAGGGCATCACCGCTTTCAGCGTCAGCCTGAGCCGGGTTGGTGCTGCGCTGTTGCAGGTCGTCCGGCTTGGGCAGCAGGTTGCTGAACAGCGGATCCAGCGGCAGGAAGTTGGTCAGATCGCCCTTATAGGGTTCGGTCGTCTTGGCTTCGGTGACGAAGTTCTGCGGTTCAACGTTCAGCGGTACTTGCTTGCTGATCACGTCACCCAACTGCTGGGCGACGATTTCCGCGCCCATTGGCGTCCAGTGAGTGTCGGTGCGCAGGAATACCTGGCCCTTCTCCTTGGCGCTTTGCAGCGGCGTCAGCAGATCCGGGGCAAGGATGCCGGCCTGATTCACTTGAGCGTGGAACTGCTGATACAGATCGGTGTGCAGCGTGGCCGGTTTGTTGTCACCGACGTGCTCCGGGTACAGACGCGTCTTGGCCGGAATAATCGCCAGCACCAGTTGCGTGCCTTGCTTTTTCAGGGTGTCTCGCACGCCCTGAATGATCGCCAGGTTGTCCGCTTCGTTCTGCTCGCTGTTGGCAACGGCGTCGAATTCTTCGTCGGTGTACAGCCACTGGTCTTTGCCCAGGATCACGCCCGGACGACCTTCGTTGAACACCTTGTAGTCCAGCGCCGCCCAGAGGTTGGTGCCCAGACGCTTGATCGGAAATGCTTCGTCGTAGTGGGTTTCCACCGCTTTGGTCCAGTGACCATTGAGCACGGTGGTTTCTTTCGACGTCGAGAAACCGATGAAGCTGCGCAGCGACCACAGGCCCAGCACCAGCAGAATCGCCAGAAACAGGAAGATGTAGAGGAAACGTAATGAACGGGTCATGTCAGGCTCCTCAGAACTGGAAGTAAAGGAACGGCGAGAAACTGGCCGCCGAGAGTTTCAGGATGGATGCAACAAACGCCAGCAGGATCAGGGCGCGCATGACATAGCGCGACCAGTCGGCGGTCCAGTAGGCAGGCTGAACCTGCGCTTCGGTGCCGACGATGTAACCCGGTTGATGGATGCTGCCCGGCTTGTCGCCTGGCACGGCCTTGATCAGGCCTGGCTCGGCAGCGGCAGGGCCGTCGGCCTGCACGGCTTTGTCGGTCGGCTTGGCCGGTGCCCGGTTGCGGTAGAAATCACGCAGGCCGAAGAAGGCGAGGGTGATGTACGCCACGACCAGGGTCGCCACTTGCAGGCCTGTGAGGCTTGCACGGTTGAGTTCCGACAGCCCGAAATCGCTGAAGCTGAACATGGCGCCGTACATGCGGGCGGCAACGTGCAGGTTTTCCGAGCGGAAGATGACCCAGCCCATGACCACCAGCAGGAAGGTGAACGCCCAGCGAACCACGTTGAACGTGCGCGGCGCAGTGTTCAGGCCGATGGCTTTTTCAATCGCCAGCCACACACCGTGCCAGGCACCCCAGACGATGTAAGTGATGTTGGCGCCGTGCCACAGACCACCCAGCAGCATGGTCAGAAACAGGTTGCGGTAGGTCGCGACCTTGCCGCCACGGTTGCCACCCAGCGTGATGTAAAGGTAGTCACGCAGCCAAGTCGACAGGCTGATGTGCCAGCGACGCCAGAACTCGGTGATCGATTGGCTGATGTAGGGCTGTTTGAAGTTTTCCATGAAGCGGAAACCCATCATCAGACCCAGGCCGATCGCCATGTCGCTGTAACCGGAGAAGTCGAAGTACAGCTGAGCGGTGTACGCCAGCGCGCCGAGCCATGCGTCACCTGTGGTCGGGTTCTGCAGGGCGAAGCAATGGTCGGCGACCACCGCCAGCGTGTCGGCAATAAAGACTTTCTTGATGAAGCCCTGCATGAACCGCGTGCAGCCTTCGGAGAACTTGTCGAGGGTATGCGTGCGATTGTTGAACTGATCAACCAGGTCGCGGAAACGCAGTACCGGCCCTGCAATCAGGTGCGGGAAGATCGCCACGAACGCTGCAAAGTCGATGAGATTTCGCGTTGCCGGCGTGTCGCCACGGTACACATCGATGATGTAGCTGATGGACTCGAAGATGTAGAACGAGATACCGATCGGCAGCAACACGTGGGTGAGGATGAACGGCTCAAGACCGATCGACGTCATCATTGCGTTGATGCTGTCCACGCCGAAGTTGGCGTACTTGAAGTAGCCAAGGATGCCCAGGTCGACCACCACGCCAAGCAGCAGCCAGCGCTGTGCCGGTTTGGTTCTGACCCCGGCGGCGCCTACGCGCAGGCCGATCCAGTAGTTCCACAGCGTCACACCTGCGAACAGTGCCAGGAAGTCCACTCGCCACCACGCGTAGAACACGTAGCTGGCGACCAGCAGCAGCAGGTTGCGATAGCGTTGCCCGCTCAGGTAGTACAAGCCGAGAAACATCGGCAAGAACAGGAACAGGAACACGTTGGATGAGAAAACCATCCTTTATCTCTCCATTTGTCCAACATCAAAGGCCGAAGCCCCCCCAGACCCCCCACGAAAAATGGAGGGGTGAAACGTAGATCTGAACTTCCGACGCTGACCCTGTAGGAGCGCGCTTGCCCGCGATGAGGCCAGTACATCCGACACAGTTATGTCGTCTGGAAAATCGCTTTCGCGGGCAATCGCGCTGCTACATTTTCACGTGGAGGCTCTTACGAACCGTCTTTGTCACCCTTTTCATGCGTCGGGTCATAAGTGCGGGTCAGGTCGCCGCCGAGGCGGAAGTTCTTGAACGGTTGCATCTTGTGTTTCTGCTCAAGCACATCCGGGCCGCAGTCATACAGCGAGCAGTACGGTTCCAGCCAGGCGAATTTCATGTCGGTTTTCAGGTCCGTCATGTCCTGCTTTTCACCGTCACGTGCTGCAAATTCGCTCCCTGAATTCTTCACGCCAGCCAGCACGCGATCACCCAGACGCTTGAGCGCACCGTTGTTTTCCGGACGCAGATCGACACCGTTGGCCTGGGCGAAACTCGCAATCATGGCCAGCGGCGGAAGCGCGTAGTTGTGGTACGCCAGCGCGCGTTGTTTGCGCTTGAGCTCGTTTGGCAGGAAACCTTGCGGGTCAACCTGATTGGCGGCGATCTTGAATTCCTTCACCGACCAGTCGAACAGGTCCTGGCGATTCGTCGCGACTGCCGTGGACATCACGGACCAGGCCGCCCAGTACGAGTGGTTGTTAGTCTTGTCGAGCGGCAGATTGTTCCAGTCGCTGACGACGTGATCCGCCAGTTTGCTGAACCAGGCTTCGATAACCTGCGTTTCCTGCTGGCGGGTGGCCAGAGGATGCGACTCGGAGAACTTCAGGCGCAGGTAGGCGGACGACATGCTGCCCAATGCCCATTTGCGCATCGACTTGCCGGTGTGGTTGAAGTCGGTCGACTCCAGCGCATCGGCCTTGGCCCATGTGGTCAGCATGTTCAGCGCGCAATCGAGCTGTTCAGGGCGACCGTCACGCATGTACTGCATCACCACCTTGCTGGTGGCGCGCTCCATGTTCGTGATGTCTTTGGTCGCGTCACGAAACGCCTGCTCGGAAGCAACGTTCAGCGTGGCGCGCGCCTTGTCCGAACCTTCGTATTTGCTGCGAAACTGCAGCGGGCCGGTGTAGGGCTGCGGTGCGGCGTCACAGCTGAACTTGCCCTGGCCCGTCTTGAATTTCTCGACACCTTCGTAGTAACCCTGCGGCGGCACGAGTGTCGACGCAGCGCTGGCGCCGGTGGCGAACAACGCCGAAGACATCATCGCCAGCGACAGAAGGGTAGGGAGCATCAGTTTTGGAGTGTGCATAAGAGCCTCATAACCCGGCTTGCGCGGTTTGATGCGCGACATTCGGGAACACGTTGCGTTTGCATACTTTCGCTTCGACCTGCTGTGGCGCAGCGCCCGCTTCCGGACCCTGCACTTCCAGTGCGAGCAATTGCTGGTCAGCCCAGTCCTTGTCATCGCGCAGTTCGAAGGAGAAGCGCCCGTCGGTTTCAGATGTTTCAGGTTTTTCGATCTTCAAGTCTTCGTGGCGACCGTTCATGTACCAGAGGCGCGCCTGAAGGGTTTTCACCGAGTTGTCGGCGAACTTGATGTCGATCTGATTACTGCCGTTGCGCACATCCTTAATGCCGTTTTTGCCGTTGACCAGCAACTCGTTGATCCCTGGTTTGAGGGTGGTGCTGGTGCTCATTAACGCCGGTTTGCCTTCACAGCCGTTGTCCAGCAGCGACATCATCTGGCGATAGATGGTCTCCTGATCCAGGCGGTAAAGCGGCGAGAATTCCCAGATGAGAATCTTCGGCGGGTGTTTCTGGAAGTCTTCGCTGCCCAGGTACTGCAGCATCGAACCTTCAAGGCCGCCGCCGGGGAAGGCGACGTTCAGCACATCAGCACCAATGTATTCCTGCAAAAAGCCGGAGAAGTTGTAGTTCTTCCCGCTGTGACTGGTACCGACCAGTGTGATTTCCGGGTTGCCGGAGTCACCAAACAGGTCGCCGTCGGCGGCTTCGCCTTTGGGTTCTGTCTCAAACTGGTCCATGTACTGGATGGCATAACTCGTGCCGCACAATTGACCGGCCATATTGTGCAGAGTGCCCTTCTTGCCCATGCGACCTGACAAGTGGGTCTCGAATTCACGGCGCGGAACACCGGCGAAGGCCTGCATCTTCTTCACGGAATCAGCGACGATTTTCGCCGTGCGCTGAGCGCCATACGGCGTCCAGTGCTGGTCACCGCGGAAGTAGAAATCGTGGGCCTGTTGCTCGTTGGTCAACGGCGACAGGTCCGGGACGGTGTAGCCCATTTTCGCGAAACGACCGAGCATGGCCTGGTAGTTACGCAACGCGGTGTTGTAGTCGAACTTGTCGCGTTCAGCCGGGAACAGCTTGTTGCGATCGACCAGCCCGCGGGTGGGTTGATACACAACCACCAGCTCGACACCCTTGCTCCTGAACGCGTCGTGCAGCATTTGCATGCGGCGATAGCCTTCAGGCGTGGTGTCGAATTCGGTGCGCAGATCTTCACGGGTCCGGAACAACCAGTCGCCCTCGGCCTGAACCAGCGTGGTGAAGTTCTGCTGGTAGCGGCTGACGTAGTTTTTTTCGTCGTGCGCTTCAGGGCACAGACTGCAGCAAGGCTCGGCAGTGAAGCTCGGGGCAGTGGTGTCCGCTGCATACGCGCCATTGCTGGCGGCGAACAGTGCAGCGGTCAGGCCCGAGAGGCTGAGCAGTTTGATCAAATGTGCGTGCATAGAAATATCTTCCTCAGTCCCGGAGTTGTTTCTGGCTTTCGACCGGGTCGATCAACACGGCTTTCTGTTGGCGCACCAGCAGATCGAGGATTTCGTCCTGACGGTCGCCCAGTACACCGTTAAAGCTGATCCCGCTGGCTTTGGTCGGTGCGAGCATCGAGACTTTGTACAGCTCGACGCTCAGAGGCGAGTCGATGGACAGCGGGCCTGAACCGTTGGAGGTCAGTTCGCCGCCGACCATGATCAGCGAGACTTCGGCATCGAATGGATCGAGCTTGATGTCGCGGTCAGTGTCCGACAGGTCCTTGATGTGGCCGTAGACGCCCATCAGACCGTTACCGATGGCCAGGTTTTCGTACAGCTTGATGTTGGTGCTGTTGCGAACCCGGATGCCGTGACGCTTGTTGGCGAACACACGATTGCCCCACAGCAGGTTGTCGGCACTCTCATACAAGGTGATGCCGTCGGTGTGGTTGCGGTAGATCTCGTTGTACGCCACCAGGTTGTTCACGCTGTTACGGTCAAGGACGATGCCGGACAGGTGGTTGTCGTAGCTTTTGTTGTTGATGATGAAGCTGTCGTTCACCTCACGGGAGACGATGATCCCGTGCTTTTTCTTGGTCCCGTACACCGTGTTCTCGGCAATGATCAGACCGTGGGAACGGTCATGGGGGTCGATGCCGTAGATGATGTTGTCGTGGTAGGTGCTGCCCTTGACCACGAAGTCGCGGGTTTCATAGCAGTAGAAGCCGTACCACATGTCCGAGAAGTCAGAATTAACGATCCAGCCGGTTGGCTCGGCGCGGTTCATCTGCGCCTTCATGTTCGGCGTGTACTGGGAAATACTGATGCCGTACGACTTGCTGTTGTTGTAACCCAGGCTCGCCACTTTGGTGTTGAACATGTAGGTCTGGGTGCCGCCCCAGGACAGCAGGAACGGACGGAATTCCTTCGGCGCCTTGAACGTCGACGGGCCGTTGGCTTTCTCGCTCCAGCCGGTCAGCTTGGTGTCCGACATAAACAGCAGGTTGTCGTTGACCAGAAACGCACCGGCATCCTGAGACAGGCGCAGCTCGGTAGTCTTCTTGTCAATTTCGAAGATGCCGTTCTTGCCGACAACGATCGGCAGACGCGCCAGGAAGACGCCCGGGGAGGTTTCGCTCAGGTACTGTTTAGGCACCTTCTTTGCCAGCTCCTGCAGGGTCATGTAGCCATCTTCGATGAAGATCGCCTGTGGGATGCCGTGCTGACGGGCTACCCATTCGGCCATCTTGTTGTCACCGCCGATGAATTCCTTCAGCGAGTCTTCCTGCATCATGCGTTTGATCGCAACCTTGCCCGGCTTGCTGCGCACGATCTTCTTCTGCATGGCCTGCTGGGTGTAACCCGAGAGGTCAGGCAGTTTTGGTTTGTCCATCAACAGCGGCTCAATGGGCGGACTGCTGATGGTGTAAGTCTTGGCCTGGTGCAGGCCTTTGACCACCACATCCTTGCCATCCGCCGGATGCGTCGCAGGGGCGGGAACCGGCAACGGGCTGTTGGCCATGGCCGCAGTGCTGGCGAGCAGCAGGGCGCTGCTCAGCACAGCGCTTTCCAGCAGGGCATAGGGCCATGCCCGGTGACGCAATCTGCTTGCTTGACTGTTCATCTCATTGCACTCCTATCGCGGCTTGCATCAGAAGCGCCAGATGACGTCGACGATGGCGCGGTGCATGTAATCGTCTACACCGCTGTGATACGCATCGCCCGGTTTGAACACGCCTGCACGCAGACGAATCAGCGCCGACGGTTCGTCGAACGACTGGCTTACCGCAGCAGGCAGCAGGCCTTGCTTGAAGTACTTGGTGACGACGAGGTCCATTTCCTGGCCCAGGTCCTTGCGGCCGTCTTCGAGCGGCAGCGAGGCAAATGTGCTGACGCCATCGTCATCGACATTTTCCTGAGCAGGGTTGATACCCGCGCCGCCGATTCCCGAATGGCCGTCGACACGACGGAACTTGTGGTAGATCAGCGAGGCGTCGTACTCGTCCTGCATCTGCCAGGACGCGAACAGCGAGCCCGACTCTACGTTGGCCATTTCGCCCTGGAACGCTTCACCGAAGCGATGCACGCGCGAGCGGGTACCGGTCCAGTTCGAGCGGTTGCTTTCCAGACCGTTCTGCTCGTAGTTCTTGCTGGCGCGGGAGTAGGCGCCGCCCACTTGCCACATCGGGTCCAGACGGAAACGCAGGCCCAGGTCGGTCGCCCAGCCGTTGACGTTTTCGTTGTTCTTCTCACCGGCCACGTACTGGTCGCCAATGGGGTCGTAAGTGGTGCCGATGCGGTCACGATCGCCGGTCAGCCAGGTCAGGCTGCCCCAATAGTTGACGGTGTTCAGGTTGCGGTAGTTGTACGCGTCGCTGTTGGCCTGCAGACCCAGCCAGGTCAAGTCGCCACGCGAAGTCTTGTCCAGATCGTCGATGGCTGAGCCCTGTTGTTTCAGGCTGCCGCCGTCATGACTGTGGTGAGCACGAACGCCGGCCCATTGGCCTGGCGTCCACTGGTATTCCACGTCGCCATAAAGGTGCGAGCGATCCTTGTCCTGTGCCGACAGCTCGGTCAGGTCTGTGCGGTATTCGCTGAAGCGCTGGGCGGCCCCCACTTCTGCCTTGAGCAGGGTGGTGTCGAAGGTCCAGTTCACCGCTTCGATGTTGGTGTCGTGCCACTGACCGTCGTCATTGCGCAGACGCTGCCGACCGACCTTCAGGATCTCGCCAGGGTAAGGCGTGAAACCGCGGTAGCCGATCCAGAATTCGCGCAGGGCCGCGTAGCTGTCATCCACTTTGCGGCTGTTTGACGTGCTGCGTGAACGTTGGGCGCTCTGACCGTTTGCGTCAGTGACCTGTTGATCCAGCGGGTCGGTCTGAATGGTGTCGGTAGCCGTGACTACCTGGCCCATCGCGTAACCGCTCCAGTTGCCCCACTCGCCATACGCCCACGGACGCAGATCCAGGCCGACACCGTTGACGTCGCCACCGCTGCGGGTACCGAGGTCACGGTCGTCTTCCATCTGGCCGGTCGCTTTGACTTCGATGCCGAAATTCTGAGTATCGGTCAGGGCTGCCAATGTCGGCGTGGCCCAGATCAGGGAGAAGCCCAGACCGAATCCGGCCGCCATCAGAGGGTTCAACTTAAGCTTCATAGAGGTGCGTCCCCGCCGTCTTTTTCTTCTTGCAGTGTCTGCAAGGCCAACGCGTTTTGCGCGGTTGTGCCGCGGACCTGCTGTTCTCGCTGGAGAAGACTCTGCGCCTGGGCGCGCTTCTCAGGCGGCAATTGTTCGTTCAGTTGTTGCGCAAGATCCGTCGCTTGCGGTGTGCCCTGGGCCAGTGCGAGCTGGCCGAAGACCCATGCGTTGATCGGATCAGGCTTGATACCTTTGCCTTGCGAGAACAACTGCGCGAGGGCGAAGTCGGCACTGTTCTGGCCACCGCGTGCGGAGGTCAGCAACTGCTCGACAGCTTTCTGCGGGTCTGGATGGCCCAGATAACCCCGGCGATAAAGCTGGCCCAGGTAGTAATGCGCGGAGATTTGCGTCGCAGCAGCCTTGGTCAGGTGCTCTTCGGCTTTCTTCGCATCCGGCAAGACCAGCTTGCCTTCGTAATACAGCTTGCCCAGCAGCAGTTCGGCGCGCGGTTGATCCGCAGCACGGCCGTTGTCCAGGTATTCCATCATTTTGTTGACGTCACCCAGCTCGGGGAAGTCGTACAGCAACTGCGCCAGGCTGACCCAGGAAGCGGGGTAACCGGGGGCAACTTTCTCCAGCAGCGATTGCGCGGTCTTTTCGTCCGGCTTGCCGAGGGTCGAATCCGCCAGCACGCGAGCGACGCTGTCGACACGCATGGCAGGTACGCTGCCCATGGCGTAGCCGCTTTGCATCTGCTCGATCAGCGCAGCCTGTTTGTCGGCTTCGCCGCGCTTCTGGTAGACCGTCGCCAGCTCGGTGTAGCAAACGTCAGTGGTGCGCAGCGCTTGCTTGCAGATGCTTTCGACTTCTGCCAGATGCTGGTCGTAGGTCCCTTGGGTGCGATACAGCAGCACCTGGGCCAGACCCGCTTCCGGGTAACCGGTAGCACGCCATTCGTTGATCTTCTGCTGCGCGTTCACGTTCGGGAACGTGTGCGGGTATTGCAGATAGAGCATCGCCAGCGGAATCAGCGTGCCGGCCTCGCCATTGGCGAAGGCCTTCTTCAACAGACCTTCGGCTTCACGTTGCTCGGCTTCGGTGGAGTTCGGCTTGACCGCCAGCAACTTGCCCAGACGCGATTGCGCCCGAGGCGAAGTGGCGGCTGCAGCGCGATAAGTCGCCTCGGCCTGCTTGATCAGCTCCGGGTCGCGGGTACCCACCTGGATATCCGCGAGGCCGACCTGTGCATCGCTGTAGCCCAGGTCCGCCAGTTGCCGATAGTTTTGCTCCGCCAGCGCGGTGTCGCCGCGTTTCAGGGCTTCGTTGGCCAGGCGCTGATCGGGCAGGCCGGCACAGCCGCCCAAACCGATAGCGATCGCCAGGCTCAACAATGTAGGGGCTGACAAGCTTCGTAGTGGGCTAGCCATGTTTAGAAACCTGCCGCCGTGGCTTTATCGATCAACCAGTTCAGCGACGGGCCGCGGGTGCTCACCACTTCAACCGGACGACCTGCCAGGCTGCTGTTGATGGCTTCGTCAGGCTGGATCTGAACGCGGATGTCGGAAGACAGGTCAGCAGGGCTCAGGGCCGTGGCGCTGACGATCTTGCCGCTGTGGTCGCCGTCTTCGCCAGCGACCTGGAAGGTCACGCGAGCGCCCGGCTGTACATCGGCGAACTGACGGTAGGTGAAGCGAGCATCGACATTGGCGGCAACGTTGCGCGGGACCATCTGGAAGATCACTTGACCTTTGCTTGCGTACTGACCGTCGGCGACCAACTGCTTGGCCACGACGCAATCGCAAGGGCTGGTCATGGTGCCGGCCAGTTGACGACCAAACAGCTCTTCGATTTTGGCCGGCTGCATTTCGTCCGGGTCCAGGTTGCCTTTCAACATGTCCAGCATGCTGGTGTTGAAGGTGGCCAGCGGTGCGCCTTTGGCGACGTTGCCGTTCGGCGTAACCAGGCTGGTCACGGTGCCTTCACGGGGCATGGTGACATCCAGGCTAGGTACGCTGACCAGGCCCGACGTGGAGTGGCTGACGAAGTACATGCCATAGACCGATTTGGCGACGAAGCCGAACGCAATCACACCAACGGCGAAGATACCGATGCTGAAGGTCACGGCGCGCAGACGACCGAAAGCGCTCAGGCCGCTGCCGCTGTCTTTGGATTTGCGTGCTTTGGTGAAGTTATCGCGCTGCAGGGTCGCAAGCACTTCGCCCATGCTGATGAGATCGCCCGACAGGTGCGAAGTGATCAGGTGACGCAGGGTCGAGATGTCTTGCGATTCCAGATTCTGGAACTGGCAGCCGACACGGCCGGTGTTCGAATCGATGGTGCGCACTTGCAGGTCGACGTCCATTGCCAGACCGAGGTTGTCGATCAGGAACTGCAGACGACCCTTGATGACCTCACCGACGCCTGGACGCAGGTTGGCAGGAGCGACAAAGCTCAGACCGCCTGCGGAAAGGTCTTCGACACGCACCAGCGGAGCGTTCGGCTGACCATTGAGCAGTCGCAGTTTGGCCGGGATCTTGACCCGTGCGTGCTGACGCTGGGCTTCGGATTCATGTACGACATTGGCATTCACGGCTGTATTCATGGTGGTAATTCCTGATTAATCGAGTTGATCCATTGTTTCGGTCAGAGGCCCGGTCAGACCATTGTCAGCAGCACGGCAACGAAGATGCTGCCAGCCGAGAAAGTCATGGTCCGCGACGACCAGGTGTTGAACCAACCCTGGAAGCTGGCCATGTCGCGGCTCAGTTTTGTGTCCTGGCGGGTCCAGGACTGTCGGTCGAGACGGAAGAAGACGTAGATCTTCATCAATGCGCCGACGATCTGGTTGTAATAGAGAATCATCGGATACGCCGGCCCGATCTTGTGCCCGCTGCACGACAGCAGCAGGGTCAGGATCAGACGTGTAATGCCGATCCACAGCAGGTATGCGAGCAGGTATTCGATGCCGAACTTGAGGCTTGCCAGCATGGCGACGGTCAGGCCAAGGATCGACGTCCACATCGACACGCGCTGGTCGAACAGCACGATGCTGGTGAAGACCCCGAGACGGCCAACACCAAGACCCAACGCACGGGAGTTCTGCCGAAGGTTGTTGCCGTACCAGCGGTACATCAGCTTGCGGCTGGCCTTCAGGAAGCTTTTTTCCGGCGGGTGCTCAACGGTGTTGATCGCGGCATCCGGCACGTAAAACGTGTCGTAGCCCAGGCGCATCAGGCTGAACCAGCTGGACTTGTCGTCGCCGGTCAGGAACTTGAAGCGGCCCAGACGCCAGTGCTGCAGCGAGTCGCTTTCCACGTCGGCGATGAAAGCCGGGTCCGTCACCACGGTGGCGCGGAACACCGACATACGGCCGGTCATGGTCAGCACGCGCTTGGACAGCGCCATCGAGCACATGTTGATATGACGCTGAGCGAAACGCAGCTTGTGCCACTCGCTCATGATGTAGCCGCCGCGTACTTCACAGAACTCGTTGGTGGTCAGGCCGCCGACGTTGCCGAACAGCTGGAACCACGGAACCGTTTTCTGCACCACGCCTTCAGCCAGAACGGTGTCACCGTCGACCACTGCAACCACGGCGCGGTCGTCCGGCATGTGGCGGGAGATGGCGCGGAAACCGAACGCCAGACCATCACGCTTGCCGGTACCGGCGATGCGCACGAAGTCGAGCTTCACGTGCTCCGGCGGGTTGTACTTGGCCCACAGTGCCTTGACCAGTAGCTCGTCGGACATTTCCACCAGGGAGCACACGATGGTGGTCGGGAAGCCGCAGTTGATGGCTTCGCGAATCACCGAGCTGTACACCTGAGCGGTGGTCAGCGCATCGATACGAAAGCTGGTGACCATCAGGAACACGTGGGACGGATCGGCTGCCTTGCCCAGCTTGCGCACTTTACGGCGCAGGTGCGGGTAGACGATGTACAGGAAAATCATGCCGCGCACGAAGTGCGTTGCGCCCATCGAGTAACGCCAGATACCGACGATACCGATCAGGAAAATGAAATCTTTGGAGTGCGAGTCAAACAGCGATGCAGGCAGCGCCATGGCAATGGCCGCCAGCAACGTCAGATAAAACAGCCAACCTGCGGCCTGGAGGAAGCCGTGCTTCAGCCTTTGCATAGTGTGTATCCCTAAGTCAGTTGCAACCTCAAGCCGCAAGCTTCAAACCTCCAGTCGCAGGCGCTGACGCCCGGGACTGAAGGGATGAAGCCTGAAACTTGCAGCTCGTGGCTTGCAGCTCGCTGTGTGTTACCAGCAGATACCTTCGATTTGACCGTTTTCGGTGGTGGTGCCTTTCATGAAGCCCACCAGGTCAATCACACGCTTGCCGGCTGGCGCATTGTTGGCGAGTGCACGGAAGCGCTCGTCGCGGTTGCCCAGGATGATCACGTCGGAGTTGTTGATGACTGCGTCGAAGTCCGAGTTCAGCAGGGACGAAACGTGCGGGATCTTGGACTCGATGTAGTCTTTGTTGGCGCCGTGAACGCGAGCGTATTCGACGTTGCTGTCGAAGATGCTCAGGTCGTAGCCTTTGCCGATCAGCATTTCTGCCAGCTCGACCAGTGGGCTTTCGCGCAGGTCATCGGTACCGGCCTTGAAGCTCAGACCCAGCAGGGCGACTTTGCGAGTGTCGCTGGCAGCGACGATGTCGAAAGCGTTCTGAACCTGGGAAACGTTGCTGCGCATCAGGGAGTTGAGCAGGGGGGCTTCAACGTCCAGAGTGCTGGCGCGGTAGGTCAGGGCACGGACGTCCTTCGGCAGGCAGGAACCGCCGAACGCGAAGCCTGGGCGCATGTAGTACTGCGACAGGTTCAGAGCCTTGTCCTGGCAGACCACGTCCATCACTTCACGGCCGTCGACGCCGACTGCCTTGGCGATGTTGCCGATTTCGTTGGCGAAGGTGACCTTGGTCGCGTGCCATACGTTGCAGGTGTACTTGATCATTTCGGCAACGGCGATGTCCTTGCGGATGATCGGTGCGTCGAGTTCTTCGTACAGGGACTGCAGAACGTCACCGGACGCTTTGTCGAATTCGCCGATGACGGTCATCGGAGGACGGTCGTAGTCAGCGATCGCGGTGCTTTCACGCAGGAATTCAGGGTTGACCGCAACACCGAAGTCAACGCCGGCTTTCTTGCCCGAGCAGTCTTCGAGGATCGGGATGACAACGTTGGCGACGGTGCCCGGCAGAACGGTGCTCCGCACGACGATGGTGTGACGGGTGCTCTTGTCACGCAGTACGAAGCCGATTTCGCGGCAGACCGATTCAATGAAGTCCAACTCCAGATCGCCGTTCTTCTTGCTTGGCGTGCCGACGCAGATCATCGACAGGTCAGTGGCGCGAATGGCTTCGGAGAAGTCGGTGGTGCCGCGCAGTTTGCCGGTCTTGATGCCGGTCTCCAGCAACTCGCCCAGACCTGGCTCGACGATCGGCGACTTGCCGCTGTTGATCAGGTCGATCTTGGCAGCGGAGATGTCCACACCAACAACATCATGACCACGCGCCGAGAGGCAGCCCGCGCAGACTGCACCGACATAGCCCAAACCAAAGATGCTGATACGCATAGTAATCTCCTCGATGTTTACGCCATTAGTTGGCCGAATATAAAAACTGTCTTACAACTTTCGCGCACTCGTACGCACGGCAAATGAATGTCGCGTGACAAGCACAGGCAGAATTAAGGGGTGAGTTACCTATATGAAAGGCAAACCCGAATGTTACAGATCAACAGTGTCGAGTCGCCCATACATATTTATATAGGTTCCCGATCTGGGATGTGGCAGGCACTCCAACGGATGGGTTGCGCGTCATGCTCAGGCGGTCAAGGACAAGGCTTTTGGCCGTCTCCCGATGAATCAGCCCCGATTCACGACTGCGGGCACCCGAATGGTGCTAGCTCATTTCACTTCAACTAGTTTGGTGCGTGACTCCTTGTACGTACCACTTGACCGACGGGTCTAACTTCGTTGAGAAGCAACTTCCAGATCTGTCCATGTGCCATGTAAGAGATCTCCTACATGGGGGACGAGAATTGTTACGGGATGTAGGAGCGTGGGCATTCCCCATAAGTTCCGGGCCGCTCGTCCTCTTTTTGAGATTTTTCGTACACTCAATGGTTTTTCACGGGATCCAACACGCGGGCAATCAAGGTTTGAGCCTTGGTTTATAAGGCTCTGGCCGGCTTGCAGACTGGAGTGCCACTAGTTCAAATCAACAGAACGAAATCTGAAAAAAAAGTTGTTAAATTTTTGAGAAAAAAAAGAACCATTA
Source organism: Pseudomonas petrae (assembly GCF_021728295.1). Classification (GTDB taxonomy): domain Bacteria; phylum Pseudomonadota; class Gammaproteobacteria; order Pseudomonadales; family Pseudomonadaceae; genus Aquipseudomonas; species Aquipseudomonas petrae. Next base: position 374,494 of record NZ_JAKJXE010000005.1, on the reverse strand, counting down.
GTTTTTGACTTTTAGTTGGCGCCAATTAGTCGGCAGCACTACCGTTTGTCCGCGCAAACTGCAGGTTATGAACTAAGTAAGTGTGGGAATTTGCGACAAGATCACTGTTTGTCTTTGCCGCCGGTTGGGTGGGCGCATGCATTCGAATGATGGGATTAGTCGTTTCGCGTTAAAACGACTGGATAGTTGCCTTTCGAAACGCACCGAAGTGGGGATCAAATGGCGTCGCGGTGCCCGTCAACGGTTGGAAACGGGCAGGCGTTTTGGCGCTGGAAAGGAAAGATACACTCAGGCGTCTTGTTCGTCGCGCAGGAAAATAAGCTTGTCCGGGGAGGACAGCTCTTTGCTGTATCGATAGCCGTGGGCGTCGAACTGCGTCAGGTCCTTGGGCTTGCCGATGCGCTCGGAAATCACGAAGCGAGTCATCATCCCCCGGGCCTTCTTGGCGTAGAAACTGATGATCTTGTACTGACCGTTTTTCTGGTCGCGGAACTCGGTTTCGATGACACGGGCATTGAGTGCCGGACGCTTTACCGCTGAAAAATACTCGTTCGACGCCAGGTTGAGCAGCACGTCGTCGCCTTGTTCTTTCAGCGCTTCGTTCAGCCACCCGCTAATGCGGTCGCCCCAGAATGCGTAAAGATCCTTGCCCCTCGCGTTCGCCAGCTTTGTGCCCATTTCCAGCCGATACGGTTGCATCAGGTCCAGAGGACGCAGCAATCCATAGAGCCCGGACAACATACGCAGGTGCTTCTGGGCGTACGTCAGATCGGGTCCGCTCAGGGTGTCGGCGTCGAGACCGGTATACACGTCGCCCTTGAATGCCAGCAGCGCCTGTTTGGCGTTTTTGGGAGTGAAGGCCGGATTCCAGCTGCCAAAGCGGGCGGCATTGAGGCCCGAGAGTTTGTCGGACAGGTGCATCAGCTCACCAATCTGCGCCGGGGTCAGGTCGCGCAGCTGGCTGATGAGCTCCTGGGAGTGATCCAGAAATTGCGGCTGGGTGTAACGCGTGGTGGTGGGCGGCGTTTCGAAATCGAGGGTTTTGGCTGGGGAAATCACCATCAGCATGGGCAGGTCTCCTTTAATCGTCGGGCGATTCTAGGGGTTGCGTGCGGATCACTCCAGCTATGGTGTCGACAGGCGCGCTTCTACGGCAACGATGCCTGAATCCGGCAGTCTGGCCCAGGGCAAATCCGCTATAGTGCTTCGCCGGTTTTCGGCCTCTTTATCAAGGATTGGGAGCACGTCGTGTTGCGCATGCTGTTATTGATCGGAGCCTGTTTGCTGGGGCTCAACGCACAGGCGGCCACGGGCGAAATTGCGATGCTGGATCGCGCAGTCTGGCCGGAGGCTCTGGAAACGCCGCAGCTGTTCGACGTCGCGTCTCGCGCGCAAATTCTCAGCTTCGCCCATCAGTTGCTGGAAAGCGAAAACCTCAGTGACGCCCAGCTTGGGGCGCGCCTGGGCCTGCGCCAGATCAATCTGCCGACGGTGAACCTCATCCGCACACGGTTATGGACGCGCCTGTTCGAGAACTGGACATTCGCTGAAAAAACCTGTGACGCCGACGCCTCGTTCTGTGTGCTGGTTGACGATGTGCCCATGCTGCGCCAGCGCGCCGCCGAATACAAAGTGGCCGATGATTCCTTCTATGCGCAGTGGGCAGCGCCGGCCGATGCCTTCAACCAGCGTTATCTCAACGAACTGTTGCGCATGGCCGCCTTGTTCCCGCAGACCAGCAGCGAGATCGAGCGCTACAACTCCGACGAACTCAGCGGCGAGGAAATGCCGGACCGGACCTTCCTGCTCAACTTCGAGAGCGGTCCGACCGTCGCTGATGGGGCCACGGACTGGCTGGCTGACTTCATGCGCCAACAGAAGATCACCGCGACGTTCTTCGTCCTGGGCAAAAGCCTGCAGAGTCGTCTCGACAGCACTTCGCCGCAAGCGCTGCAAAACGTCTACCGGCAGCAATGCGTCGGCCTGCAAGGCTGGGAGTTCAGGTCCCATGCCCACTGGCGCGACTGGCAAGACTCCATCGAGCGTACGGCCGCGCTGGTGCAGCAGGTGCTGCCGGACAATTTCGTGCCGCTGTTCCGCCCGCCTTACGGGCATCGTCGTGCCGACAGCGCGCCGTTCTTCCGTGATCAGCAGCTGCGTGTCTCGCTGTGGAACATCGATTCCCAGGACGGCACCGGACGCATCAGCGCCGAGCAGGCTGCCAACCGGGTGCTCACGCTGATGCTGCTCTGGCGGCGCGGCAATGTGGTGTTCCATGACAGCACGGACAAGCCTCAGCAGGCGGTGCCATGGCTGATGGCCAATACCGCGCAAAGCGGGGTGATGTGGGAGGACTGTCATATCTATCCGCAGCAGTTGGCGGACGAAGAAGATGTGCCGGATGAGGAGGCTGACACGCCGGACAATGACGCCGCCGAAGAGCCGGTCGATCAGCCGGGTGCAGCGGTCAATCAGACGGCACCGCCAGCGAAACAAAAGGAATAGCGAGGGGGGGTATTTCGGAAATTTCTGAGGATTTGTCCCGGACCGGACTTCCGACTTTAAACGCGGCTGACCCATCCGCCAAGGGCTATTTCGCCCCCTGAAAAATAAACTTCAAAAAGCGCCGAAACGCGTTTTTATGTCATCGGTTTTGCGGTATTACGACAACAGACCGCCGAACCCTGCAACACAGGTGGCGTCATTCCAGACCCCACTTTGCGCAATTTTCTCCTGCCTCAAGGGGAAAGCCTCGGCGGCCTTTTCGTGGCGCAGCATCGCTGTGTGTTGCGTCACTTGGCTACTACAAAGGTGAGCGAGTATGGATGACCACGGACGCACCCCTTCCTCTAACCAGCCAATCCTCTACGTGCTCGATACCAACGTATTGATCCATGATCCAAACGCGCTTCTGAATTTCGAAGAACATCACGTTGCACTCCCCATGACGGTCCTGGAAGAACTGGACAAGCTCAAGGCGGGCAAGCACTCGGTGGCTGCTGAATGTCGGCAGGCGATCCGGTTGATTGACAAGACACTCGGCGAAGCGACCCCGGAGGAGGTCGAAAAAGGCGTACCGATCGATCGCGGTACAGGCGTTTTCAAAGGTTATCTGTCCATCCTCATGAACAAGCGGCAAGAGCCCAACCGTCTGCTGCCCGACAACCTCAATGACAACATCATCATCAACCAGTTGATCGACCTGCATGCGCGGAAAAAGGACACGCGTATCGTACTGGTCACCAAAGACATCAATATGCGCCTCAAAGCGCGGGCCTGCGGCATCGAGGCCGAGGATTACAGCACCGACCAACTGGTCGACGACGTGTCGATGCTGTCCCGCGGTTACCACAACATGACCGGCTCTTTCTGGGACCGGGTGAGCAAAGTCGACACCCGTCAGGATCACGGCCGTACCTGGCACAAAGTGCAGATGATCGAGCAGATTCCGTCTGTGCACATCAACGAATTCATCATTGATGAGCAAGGCTTCGTGGGTTGGGTCAAAGGCGTCAAACCTGATGAGTTGCTGTTGCTGGACATGCATCAAGAACCGCTGCTGCACCAGGAAGCGTGGGGGCTGAAGCCGCGTGACATCTATCAGGGGCTGGCGCTGTTCGCGCTGCTCGATCCGGATATTCATCTGGTCAACCTGTCCGGCGCGGCCGGTTCGGGCAAGACCATTCTCGCCTTGGCCGCTGCCATCGAGCAGACCATGGTCAGCAAGCGTTATCGGCGCATCATCGCCACCCGTAGCGTGCAGGGGCTCGACCAGGAGATCGGCTTTCTGCCCGGCACCGAAGCGGAAAAGATGGAGCCATGGCTTGGCGCGATCACCGACAACCTGGAAGCGTTGCACATGGATGACGAAAACACCCATGGCAGCGTCGATTACATCCTGAGCAAGGTGCCGCTGCAGTTCAAATCCCTCAACTACATTCGGGGCCGAAGCTTCCAGCAGAGCCTGATCCTGATCGATGAATGCCAGAACCTCACGCCGCACCAGATGAAAACCATCATCACCCGTGCCGGCGCCGGTTCCAAAGTGGTCTGCCTGGGCAACCTTGCGCAGATCGATACCCCTTATCTGTCGGCCACCAGTTCGGGGCTGACCTACCTGACGGAGCGCTTCAAGGATTTCCCCAACGGCGTACACATCAGTCTGCAAGGTGTCCCACGCTCGATCCTGGCTGAATACGCGGAGAGCCATTTGTAAAACGGTTTTGAATCTGCAGGAGCGCGCTTGCCCGCGAATGCGTCAGATCAGTCATAGAGATGTTGACTGACACAACGCGTTCGCGGGAAAGCGCGCTCCTACAGTTCGGGTCGCATCGGCGTTACAATCCCCGCTCCTGTTCAGGAGTCATCCCGTGCTCACTCATCTCGATTCCCAAGGTCGCGCCCACATGGTCGACGTCACTGAAAAAGACGTGACGTTCCGTGAAGCCGCGGCCGAAGCGCGCGTGCGCATGCTGCCCGAAACCCTGCAAATGATCGTCGCAGGCGGGCATCCCAAAGGGGACGTATTTGCCGTCGCGCGCATTGCGGGCATTCAAGCCGCGAAGAAAACCAGCGATCTGATTCCCCTGTGTCATCCGTTGATGCTTACGGGCGTGAAGGTCGAACTCACCGCCGAAAGTCCTGACACCGTGCACATCGTTGCTCGCTGCAAACTCTCCGGCCAGACCGGGGTGGAAATGGAAGCGTTGACCGCCGCCAGCATCGCCGCCCTGACGATCTACGACATGTGCAAGGCGGTGGACCGCGGCATGACCATCGAGCACGTGCGGCTGCTCGAAAAACTCGGTGGCAAGAGCGGACACTTCATCGCCGACGACCAGGTGAGCGCCCAATGACCATTCACGTGCAAGTCCAGTTCTTCGCGCGTTTTCGCGAAACCCTCGGCACCGAGAGCGAGAACCTCGAAGGCGTGTTCGCCACCGTCGACGCCGTGCGCCAGCATTTGCTGGAGCGCGGCGGTGTGTGGGAAGTGCTGAGCGAGAAAGGCATCATGTGCGCCCGTAATCAGGAGCTGTGCTCCCTGGACACGCCCGTTGAGCCGGGCGATGAAGTGGCGTTCTTTCCCACCGTCACCGGAGGCTGATATGAGCGTGCGAGTGCAAGCCGCCGCGTTCGATCCAGGCGCGGAAGTCAACGCCATGCACGACGCCAACGTCGGCGTGGGTGCGGTGGTCAGCTTTGTGGGCTACGTACGGGATTTCAACGACGGCCGTGAAGTGGCGGGGATGTTCCTCGAGCACTACCCCGGAATGACCGAGAAAGCGCTGCTCAACATCGTCGACGAAGCGCAACAGCGCTGGCCGCTGCTCAAGCTGGAAGTGATTCACCGGGTGGGCGAGTTGGCGCCGGGCGAGCCGATTGTGTTCGTCGCGGCAGCCAGCGCCCATCGCCAGGCCGCGTTCGAGGCCTGCGATTTCGTTATGGATTATCTGAAAACCCGAGCGCCGTTCTGGAAGAAGGAAAACACCTCAGAAGGCCCGCGCTGGGTTGAAGGGCGCGACAGCGACCACAAGGCTGCGGATCGCTGGAAATAGGAGGGCTAAACGCACGTAACTGTAGGAGCGCGCTTGCCCGCGAATTGCGCTATGTCTGTGACAGGCGGGCCAATTGACCCACCACGTTCGCGGGCAAGCGCGCTCCTACAAATAGCCATCATTCCGCCGCAGGAATCGCCCGCTGCACGCGCACCACCGGCCGTAACAACACGGTCGGCGGCGTTTCGCAGCTGATCTTGCGGCCCAGCTTCTCTTCGATCGACGGCAGCTGATACGAATCGTCTTCACCGGCGAAGCTGATCGACACGCCGTCTGCGCCTGCACGACCGGTGCGGCCGATGCGGTGCACGTAGTCGTCCGGGACTTCCGGCAGCGTGAAGTTGATCACGTGACTGATGCCGTCGATGTGGATCCCGCGCCCCGCCACGTCGGTGGCCACCAGCACGCGAATCTTGCCTTCGCGAAAGCCTTCCAGCGTCTTGATGCGCTTGTGCTGTGGCACGTCGCCTGAGAGCTGCGCGGCATTGATGCCGTCACGCACCAGGCGCTCTTCAATACGCCGCACTTCGTCCTTGCGGTTGGCGAAGACCATCACCCGCTCCCAACCGTGATCATTGATCAGGTTGAACAACAGCTTGTACTTGTCGGCGCCGGCCACGGCATAGATGTGCTGCTCGACGGTGTCGCTGGCGACGTTCAGCGATTCGATCTCGACAATCGCAGGATCTGTCGTCCACTGCTTGGCCAGGTTCATCACGTCTTCGGTGAAGGTGGCGGAGAACAGCAGCGTCTGGCGCTCGCCCTTGTGGGGAGTCTGGCGAATGATCGAGCGAACTTGAGGAATGAAGCCCATGTCGAGCATGCGGTCGGCTTCGTCCAACACCATGACTTCAACCATGTCCAGGTGCACGTCGCCGCGCTGGGCGAAGTCCAGCAGGCGGCCTGGTGTCGCGACCAGAATGTCGCAGTGGCGTGCTTCGAGGTGCTTGAGCTGCTTGTCGAAATCCATGCCCCCCACGAACGTCATCACGTTGAGGTCGGTGTACTTGGTCAGCGCCTCGGCGTCCTTGGCGATCTGCACCACCAGCTCGCGGGTCGGCGCAATGATCAGCGCGCGGGGTTCACCCATGTAGCGCTCTTTCGGGGGAGGCGTCTGGGTCAGCTGGGTAATGATGGAAATCAGGAAGGCGGCGGTCTTGCCGGTGCCGGTCTGGGCGCGGCCGATGGCATCTCGGCCTTTGAGGGTGTAACCCAGAACGCCAGCCTGGATCGGCGTGCAGTACGGGAAGCCCAGGTCCTGGATGGCATGCATCAATTCGGGGGCGAGGGGAAAATCGTGAAAACGGGTTTTGCCTTCCAGGGGCTCGACGGCGAAGTCTTCGAGGTTCCAGGGAATGACGACGGGCTTTGGCGCACGTTCTCGGCGCGGGCGTTCAGCCCTGACGGGCGATGTAACGGCCGGTGCGGTGGCTGCCAAATGCTCGGGCGCAGGCACGTGCACTTCTGCTGCTGACGGTTCCCGCGAGACGCTTTCGGTCTGGCGCTGGGGGACGGGGAGGGGAGCAGCAGGCGCGAGCGGCTCAGCCTCGCTTTTTCCGAACATCTTTTTAAGTGCTTTGAGCACGGTGATCTCATCGATTGATTTAGGAATGTACGCCGGGGAGTGTAAAGCAAGAACCCGGCGCGGCGTAGTGTCCTAGCAAATCCGCAACGTAATTGGAAGGATCAAATGAGTGGACTAGCGAAGCTTATCCGCGAGCCAGACACCTATGTCGGAAATTTCCTGCGGTAACACTTGGTGCTCCATTGAGTATTCCTGCCATGTCACGGTGACGCCCTGGGCCTTCAAATGCTCGTAAGCCGCTCGCCCCATGGCATGCAGAACCACCGGGTCATTGCTGCCGTGCAAGCAATAGGCCGGGATGCGTTGCTGGCTGGCGGACAGGCTCATTTCGTCGCTGAAAGTCGGTGCGTAAGTGGACAGCGCGAGCACGCCGCCGAGGGGGCCTTCCCAGCGCAGGAAGGCGGTGTGCAACACCACCGCGCCGCCCTGGGAAAATCCTGCCAGGAAGATTCGGGCCGGGTCGATGCCGCTGTCGCGTTGCTGTTCGATCAGCTTGATGACGTCTTGCGCCGAGCCTTCCAGCTCGCCGCTGTCGATGGCGCGGGCCGGGCTCATGGCCTTGATGTCATACCAGCTGGGCATCGCGTAGCCACCGTTGATGGTGACCGCCCGGGTCGGCGCCTGCGGCAGAATGAACCGCGTGGTCTTCAGCGTCTTCTGCAGCATCTCGGCCACCGGCAGGAAATCGTAGCGATCAGCCCCCAGGCCGTGCAGCCAGATCACGCAGGCGTCGACTGCCAGTTCCGGGTCGATGATCAGCGGTTCAGTCATGTGTGCTCCATTAGTGTGCAGTGCCGTCGGCGCAGCGCTTTAAGGCGGTGCGTTGGGCCGTCAACGTGGGATTCATCATGTCGCAAGGTTACAAGTTTTGATCTTGACCTGTCGCTAATTCGACATTGCCAGCATGGTGGTACGAGCTTTGCTACACAACCCGCGGAGTGAAGGCGATCACCTCGGGCGGTAACACTAATAGGCTATCAAGCAGACAGCCCAGTGTTGCGTCAGAGGCAGCATGGAATCATCGAGCAGGATTCCCGGCACGATTCGCTTTGAACCTCGGGGTTCAAGGACATCATGGGGCTTCAGTCTGCTGGACTCGCAACATGCCGAACACGCGATGACCAGATGCCTGGCGTCGGTGGCGGTAAACGGGTTCAACGTCGCATGACCCAAAAACAAGCCAACGCGGGTCATGAATGCCTCACAAGGGTGCGACGGGGCTAAGGCTCCTACACAACAAAGAGCAAACTGGAGGTTTGAATGAAGATGTTGAAATCCACCCTGGCTGTAGTGGCCGCCGCTGCAGCGCTCGGTCTGACCGGGTTCGCTCAAGCGGGTGCCAAGCTGGACGCCATTCAGAAGAAGGGCTTTATTCAGTGCGGCGTCAGCGACGGTCTGCCAGGCTTCTCGGTTCCGGACGCAAGCGGCAAGATCCAGGGCATCGACGCCGACTTCTGCCGCGCCGTCGCTGCTGCGATTTTTGGCGACGCGACCAAGGTCAAGTTCAGCCAGCTGAACGCCAAAGAACGCTTCACCGCGCTGCAGTCCGGCGAAATCGACATCCTGTCGCGTAACACCACCTGGACCAGCTCCCGCGACGCGAGCATGGGTCTGGTGTTCCCGGGCTTCGTCACTTATTACGACGGCGTTGGCTTCCTGGCCAACAGCAAGCTGGGCGTGAAAAGTGCCAAGGAACTGGACGGCGCTACAATCTGTATTCAAGCCGGTACCACCACTGAGCTGAACGTGTCGGACTACTTCCGCGCCAACAACCTCAAGTACACCCCGATCACGTTCGACACCTCCGACGAAAGCGCCAAGTCGCTGGAATCCGGTCGTTGCGACGTACTGACCTCCGACAAATCCCAGCTCTACGCACAGCGCTCCAAGCTGGCCTCGCCGAAGGATTACGTCGTTCTGCCTGAAACCATCTCCAAAGAACCGTTGGGCCCTGTTGTCGCCCGTGGCGATGAAGATTGGACCACCGTTGTTCGCTGGGTCGGTTACGCGCTGCTGAACGCGGAAGAAGCTGGCGTCACGTCGAAAAACGTTGAAGCCGAAGCCAAATCCACCAAGAACCCTGACGTGGCCCGCTTGCTGGGTGCCGACGGCGATTACGGTCCGCAGCTGAAGCTGAAGAAAGACTGGGTCGTGCAGATCGTCAAGCAAGTCGGTAACTACGGCGAAATCTTCGAGAAGAACCTGGGCGCAGCCACTCCTCTGGAGATCGCTCGCGGTCAGAACGCTCTGTGGAACGCTGGCGGCATTCAATACGCACCACCTGTGCGTTGATTGACCTGCGCCCGGCTGCGTGAATCGCAGCCGGGCGCTTTGTTGCATTTCTTCCGGGGCACTCCATGCAAAATCAAATCAGCGCACCAAAGCAGAGGCTCAGCCTCAGCGACCCTAAAGTGCGTGCGTGGCTATTTCAGATAATTACGGTTGTCGCCGTAGTCGCGATGGGTTGGTATCTGTTCGATAACACCCAGACCAACCTGCAACACCGGGGTATCACCTCAGGTTTCGGTTTCCTTGAAAACAGTGCCGGTTTCGGCATCGCGCAGCACCTGATTCCGTTCACGGAGTCGGACACCTACGCGCGGGTTTTCCTGATCGGTTTGCTCAACACGCTGCTGGTGACGTTCATCGGCGTGATCCTTGCGACTCTGCTGGGCTTCATCGTCGGCGTCGCGCGTCTGTCCAACAACTGGATCATCAACAAGCTGGCGACGGTTTACGTTGAAGTCTTCCGTAACATTCCGCCGCTGCTGCAGATACTGTTCTGGTACTTCGCGGTGTTCCTGACCCTGCCGGGTCCAAGGGCTGCCCACGGGTTTCTCGGGTCGTTCTTCGTCAGCAGCCGTGGCTTGAACATGCCTGCCGCGATTGCCACCGATGCGGCGTGGCCGTTTGTCATCAGCGTGGTGCTGGCCATTGTTGCCATCGTGTCCATGACGCGCTGGGCGAACAAGCGCTTCGAAGCCACGGGTGTACCGTTCCACAAGTTCTGGGCAGGCCTTGCGCTGTTCATTGTGATCCCGGCGCTCTGCGCGCTGGTCTTCGGTGCGCCGGTGCATTGGGAAGTGCCTGAGCTGAAAGGCTTTAACTTTGTTGGCGGCTGGGTGTTGATCCCGGAACTGCTCGCACTGACCCTCGCCCTGACGGTGTATACGGCAGCCTTCATCGCCGAAATCGTGCGCTCGGGCATCAAGTCGGTGAGCCATGGCCAGACCGAAGCGGCACGCTCGCTGGGCCTGCGTCCCGGGCCGACGTTGCGCAAGGTCATCATTCCGCAGGCGCTGCGGGTGATCATTCCGCCATTGACCAGCCAATACCTGAACCTGGCGAAGAACTCGTCGCTGGCTGCCGGTATCGGTTACCCGGAAATGGTTTCTCTGTTCGCCGGTACCGTGCTCAACCAGACCGGCCAGGCCATCGAAGTCATTGCCATCACCATGAGCGTGTACCTGGCGATCAGTATCAGCATTTCCCTGCTGATGAACTGGTACAACAAGCGCATTGCGCTGATCGAGCGGTGAGGAAACGCGCATGACATCCCATACTTTCAAACCCGACATGCCACCGCCGAGCAAAGTGTTCGGCCCGGTGGCATGGATGCGCCAGAACCTGTTCTCGAGCTGGATCAACACGCTGTTGACCCTGTTCGCGATCTACCTGATCTGGCTGGTTGTTCCACCGCTGCTGAGTTGGGCCATCTTCGATGCCAACTGGGTCGGCACCACGCGCCAGGACTGCACCAAGGCTGGCGCCTGCTGGGTGTTCATCGAACAGCGCTTCGGCCAGTTCATGTACGGCTACTACCCACAGGCACTGCGCTGGAGGGTTGATCTGACCGTCTGGCTGGCGATCATCGGCGTCGCGCCGCTGTTCATCAAGGTGATGCCGCGCAAGGCGATCTACGGCCTGTCGTTCCTGTTCATTTACCCAATCGTTGCCTACTTCCTGCTGCATGGGGGCGTGTTCGGCCTGGATCAGGTCGCCACCAGTCAGTGGGGCGGCTTGATGCTGACTTTGGTCATCGCCACGGTGGGTATTGCTGGCGCGTTGCCGCTAGGCGTGGTGCTGGCTTTGGGGCGTCGCTCCGAAATGCCGGCCATTCGCGTGATGTGCGTGACGTTCATCGAGTTCTGGCGAGGCGTCCCACTGATCACCGTGCTGTTTATGTCGTCGGTGATGCTGCCGTTGTTCCTGCCTGAAGGCATGAACTTCGACAAACTCCTGCGCGCGCTGATCGGTGTGATTCTGTTCCAGTCGGCGTACGTGGCCGAGGTGGTTCGCGGCGGCATGCAGGCCATTCCGAAGGGTCAGTACGAGGCGGCTGCGGCCATGGGCCTCGGCTACTGGCGCCGCATGGGGCTGGTGATTCTGCCGCAGGCCCTGAAGATGGTCATTCCCGGCCTGGTCAACACCGTGATTGCGTTGTTCAAGGACACCAGCCTTGTGATCATCATCGGCCTGTTCGACCTGCTCAACAGCGTCAAACAAGCTGCCGCCGACCCCAAGTGGCTCGGCATGGCGACCGAGGGTTACGTGTTCGCGGCCCTGGTGTTCTGGATCTTCTGTTTCGGCATGTCCCGCTACTCCATGCATTTGGAGCGTAAGTTGGACACAGGCCACAAGCGTTAGGAGTTTTGTGATGAGTGAAGCTATCAGTAAGCCTCTGGGCGCCGAAGGCATGATCCGGATGGAAGGCGTACACAAGTGGTACGGCCAGTTCCACGTGTTGAAAGACATCAACCTGAACGTGCGTCAGGGCGAGCGTATCGTTCTGTGCGGCCCCTCGGGCTCCGGCAAGTCGACCACCATTCGCTGCCTCAACCGTCTGGAAGAACACCAGCAGGGTCGCATCGTGGTCGATGGCACCGAGCTGACGTCGGACCTGAAGCAGATCGAGACGATTCGTCGCGAAGTCGGCATGGTGTTCCAGCACTTCAACCTGTTCCCGCACTTGACCATCCTGCAGAACTGCACGCTGGCGCCGATGTGGGTGCGCAAGATGCCCAAGCGCAAGGCCGAAGAAATCGCCATGCACTATCTGGAGCGCGTGCGCATTCCGGAACAGGCTCACAAGTACCCGGGCCAGCTGTCCGGTGGTCAGCAACAGCGGGTGGCGATCGCCCGCGCGCTGTGCATGAAGCCGAAGATCATGCTGTTCGACGAGCCGACCTCGGCCCTCGACCCGGAAATGGTGAAAGAGGTGCTCGACACCATGGTTGGCTTGGCGGAAGAAGGCATGACCATGCTCTGCGTGACCCACGAAATGGGCTTCGCCCGCACCGTAGCCAACCGCGTGATCTTCATGGACAAAGGTGAAATCGTCGAACAAGCCGCGCCGAACGACTTCTTTGACAACCCGCAGAGTGATCGCACGCGCCTGTTCCTCAGCCAGATCCTGCATTGATCGGTTGAAGTGGCAGCGTGAGAAACCCGGGCTCAGGTCCGGGTTTTTTATGCCTGCTGATCGCCCTGCGGGAGCGCACTTACGCACACATACCTGTAGGAGCGCGCTTGCCCGCGAAAAATCTGTCAGGCGATGACGAGAGGTCGGATGTACCTAAATCTTCGCGGGCAAGCGCGCTCCTACAGCATTGCGTACGTGCGCTCCAACGTGCTCCGGGCAGAAGCACATCTGCGGGTCTTGAGACTGTACCCAATCCGTCCCAAAACTTGTGTTCCGTGCTGTTCTCGAACAGGATGCCTTCTTTGCGCAATGCGCTGTTACATCCTCCTGCCCCCACGAGAATCCCATGACGACCAAGGCGCCGACGGCGAGCAGTCCCCGTTCCAATGCTTCGAATTACCACGACATCGACGAGCTGCTGATCGATGCAGAAGCCGATGACGCGCAAGTGCAGCAGCAACATCCCGTGCTCAAGCGTCCGTGGTTCCTGTTGTTGGGCCTGGTGTTGGTGGCGCTGAACCTGCGTCCGGCGTTGTCGAGCATGGCGCCGTTGTTGAGCGAAGTGTCACGAAGTCTGGGGCTTTCTGCGGCCACGGCCGGGTTGCTGACCACGCTGCCAGTATTGTGTCTGGGGCTGTTTGCGCCGCTTGCGCCGATCCTTGCGCGGCGGTTCGGCAGCGAGCGGGTGGTGCTGGGCATTCTGCTGACGCTGGCCTGCGGCATCATTCTGCGAAGCTCGTTGGGCGAGTTCGGTCTGTTCGCCGGCAGCGTCATGGCCGGCGCCAGCATCGGCATCATCGGGGTATTGCTGCCCGGCATCGTCAAGCGCGACTTCGCCAAGCAGGCCGGCGCCATGACGGGCGTCTACACCATGGCGCTGTGCCTGGGCGCTGCTGTCGCGGCGGGCTCCACGGTTCCGTTGAGCGAAGCGCTGGGTAACGGCAACGGCAGTGACTGGACACTGGGGCTTGGATTCTGGATCGTGCCGGCGATTCTCGCCGCAATCTTCTGGTGGCCGCAGACGCGCCAGCGCCACGGCCAGCATCAGGTGGCCTACAGGGTGCGTGGCTTGCGCCGCGATCCTCTGGCCTGGCAAGTCACCCTTTATATGGGCCTGCAATCGTCGCTGGCCTACATCGTGTTCGGCTGGCTGCCGTCGATCCTCATCGGGCGCGGACTGACTGCCACTGAAGCCGGGCTGCTGCTGTCCGGTTCGATCATGGTGCAACTGATCAGCTCGCTGACCGCGCCGTGGCTGGCCACGCGTGGCAAGGATCAGCGCATCGCCATTGTGCTGGTGATGCTGCTGACACTGGCCGGTCTGTTCGGCTGTCTGTATGCGCCGCTTGAGCAGTTGTGGGGCTGGGCCGTGGTGCTCGGCGTGGGGCAGGGCGGCACGTTCAGCCTGGCACTGACGCTGATCGTGTTGCGCTCGCGCGACTCTCACGTCGCCGCCAATCTGTCGAGCATGGCCCAGGGCTTCGGCTACACCCTGGCGTCACTCGGCCCATTTGCGGTGGGCGTCGTGCATGACTGGACCGGCAACTGGGACTCGGTGGGCTGGATCTTCGGCATCATCGGCGTCGCCGCGATCATTGCCGGCCTTGGCGCCGGGCGCGCGCTTTACGTGGGTGTCACCAGCGAGAAAGTCTGAGGGACGGTATTTCCCCTGCGAATGCTCATGGCAAAACGCCGTGCGGCCGCTTATCGTGCAGGCACCCTATTTCCATGGACGGCGTTCCTATGAGTGAGACCTTTTCGAGCGAGCATAACAGCGCGTTGATCACACGCTTTTACGAGGCATTCAGCCGTCTGGACGCCGAAACGATGGCCGCCTGTTACAGCGAAGACGTGCTGTTCAGTGATCCAGTGTTTGGCGAGCTGCGCGGGCGGGATGCCGGCGACATGTGGCGCATGCTGACCTCCCGCGCCCGTGACTTTTCGGTGGTTTTCGATCACGTCCGTGCGGATGCCACGACCGGCGCTGCGCACTGGGTCGCGACCTACCTGTTCAGCCAGACCGGTCGCACGGTGGTCAACGACATCCAGGCGCGGTTTGTTTTTCGGGACGGCAAGATCTGCGAGCATCACGACCACTTCGATCTATGGCGCTGGTCGCGTCAGGCGCTCGGTGCACGGGGCGCTTTAATGGGGTGGGCGCCGTTTGTGCAAAACGCCATCCGTGCACAGGGCCAGAAAGGGCTGAAGGCTTTTCAGGCCAATCGCTGACGCTTTGATAGAATCCGCTCCCCCCCTAATGCGCCACGGTCCTGCATGTCTGAAGCCGAAATCGCCACCGCAACCGTGCCCGAAGCCACGCCGGTCAAATCCTGGTTCGTGTATCTGGTGCGCGCGGCCAATGGCGCGTTGTACTGCGGCATCAGCAACGATCCGCAGCGCCGCTTTGCTCAGCATCAGAGCGGCAAAGGCGCGCGTTTTTTCAGTTCGAGCCCGGCGTTGGCGCTGGTGTATGTCGAAGTCTGTCGCGACAAGGGGGATGCCCTGCGTCAGGAACGCCTGATCAAAAAACTGCGCAAAAGCGCCAAGGAATGCCTGGCATCCAGCTACATCCAGCCGAGTGATGCCGCGCCATCAGCCTGAGCGGGTATGCCGTGAGGGCGCAGGAGGCTAAGCTGGGGCTTTCCCCCTGCGGATGGCCCGAAGCATGTCTGAGTTGATTCTTCATCACTATCCAATGTCACTGTTCGCCGAAAAAGCCCGGCTGATGCTGGGCTTCAAAGGCCTGTCGTGGCGCTCGGTCAACATCCCGTCGATCATGCCAAAGCCCGACCTCATGCCCCTCACCGGTGGCTATCGCAAAACCCCCGTTCTGCAAGTGGGCGCGGACATCTACTGCGACACCGCGTTGATCGCCCGGCGCCTGGAGCAGGAAAAGTCTTCGCCAACCTTTTACCCCGAAGGTCAGGAGTTCACTTCGGCAAGCCTGGCGGCGTGGGCGGATTCGGTGCTGTTTCTGCACGCTGTCAGTCTGGTATTTCAACCTGCTTCCATGGCTGCGCGTTTTGCCAAAGTCCCGCCTGAGGCCGTGAAGGCATTCGTTGCCGACCGCGCCACGTTGTTCAATGGCGGCAGCGCCAATCGCTTGCCACTGGAAGTGGCTCAGCATCAATGGCCGACGCTGATGGCGCGGCTGGAAACTCAGCTTGAGCGCAACGGTGATTTCCTCTTGGGCTCGCCCTCGATTGCTGATTTCTCGGTGGCTCACACCTTGTGGTTCCTCAAACAAACGCCTGTCACCTCCCCGCTGGTTGATGCCTATCAGGCGGTGCTGAGCTGGTACGAGCGGGTTATTGCTTTTGGCCATGGAGCACCAAGCGAATTGAGTTCGGGCGACGCCGTTGAAATCGCGCGTGCTGCTACCCCGGCGCCGGTGCCTGACGAAGATTTCACCGACCCGAATGGTTTTACCGTCGGCCAGCAGGTCACGGTGTCTGCGGTGGATTACGGCGTTGACGCGGTGGCGGGGGAGCTGGTGTTCAGCGGGCGCGAAGAGATCATCCTGGGCCGCGAAGACGACCGCGCGGGCACCGTGCATGTGCACTTCCCGCGCTTCGGTTTTCAAATCAAGGCGGTTTGAGTATCTGATGTGAAGATAAGCCCGGTGCAACGCCGGGCTTTATCGCGGCGCCGAATAAGCGCTTTGTTTTAATTGCGCATCAATCTGATGTATTAATGCACAGTCGTCGCTACTGTCAGTTGTGACAGTTGTTAAAAAAGCCACGCGGCTTACTCTCTTGTTTCATCTTGAATAAAAGTTGTCCGGTCAAGGAAAACGTCGGTGCCCCCGGGTGCCGCCGTTATCTTCAAATGCTCTGTGACATCGGACGGTTTATTTCCAGGGACAGGAGAGTACGTCATGGCCAACGCAAAAACGTTCGGGGTACCGCTACTGGTTATTGCACTGCAATGCGCTGATGTTTATGGGGCCAGTTGTGCTGATACGGCCAACGCGCTGAGACGTCAATATAACGATACAAGGGAAAACTGCGGCAAAGCCTCGTCACCTGCGTTTCTGTGCAACGGCGTTATATTCAGGGCTACCATTCCGTCGGATGACTACAACTCTTGGGATCCGAGCCCGGCCTCGGTCAAAAGCGGCGGTACGTCGTTCTCCTACCTGCGCAAGGACGCCAAGTTTTCCCGGCTCGTCCGCTATGAAAACAATGGCTACGTGCTCTTTCCCATCCAGGGTCTGCCGACGGACAAGACCCCCTACAACGTGCTGTGTACGTTCCCGATGGACGGCGGCACTGACTCGCGGATCGATAAAGGCTGCGGCACCTCGCCGGTGGCGACCGCGCCAGGCAAAGGCGCTGAATGCTTTTCGCAAAAGATCGAGACCGGTCGCCAATGGGCAGAACAGTACAAGACGCAGACCAAGGGCGATAACCGCAACGAGTGCGGTTTTGATGTGCGCGATCCGCTGGACCGGCACGCAACCGACAACTTCAATGCAAGTTTGAGCGCCATGCGCGAGATGGGAAAGACGTCTTTCAATAAGCAGAATGAACTCAGGCTGGACACCTGGAGTGCTGAAACGCCTGATAAGAACTTGCCGATTCAGGCCTTTTTCTATTTGCCCGAACCTGGGGGCGGCAAAGACGATGCCCGGTTTGATCAGCAACGCTATTACTCACAAACCGGTGTCTGGGTGCCGATTATCGCAATGACACTTCCGGATTCCCCCTCTAAAGACGCAACTTTTTCCTGTGACGCCGATGATCAGGCCGTCTCTGAATCGGGCAAGACCATCAATCGCTATATCCAGTCCGCCACGTGGGAGTTACGCCCTGACCCGGGCACGGGAGACGAAGAGTGGTCACTGTCGGTCGTGCTGACCGAATGGGGCAAGAAGCAAACGGGCTCTTCAGGCTCTGACGCGGTGTATGCCGAATTGGTCCGCAAGTACAAAAACGATTTTCAGTGGAAACAAAATGACGGCGGTGGCATGCGCCGTCAGTTGGTGTGCCACTTCAACATCGCGCGCAATAAAAGTGAATTCAATCTGGAGCCGTTCCGCCCCGATCTCTCTGAAGAGAAGGCCGAGGCGGCGGGTTGCAATCCGGTTTGACCCCGGCCAGCCAAGCGTTCGGTGTTACTTCAGCGCAGCGAGAATCTGCTCTTCGCTGAAGCCTCTGATCAGCGTGCCGTTCACGTCGATCAGAGGAATACCGCGACCGCCGAGCGCCTCATACGCTTTGCGCCCTGCAGCGTCCTTTTCGATATCGAATTCGGTGTAAGGGATGCCTTTGCTGTCGAGAAACCGCCGTGTCTGTTTGCAGTAGCCGCACCAGTCGGTGGCGTACAACGTCACCTTCGCGTTGGCCTGCGCGTGTTCCGATAAAGCTGAGGAGGGGTGAACCAGGTTTTCGATCTTGCCCCAGTTCTGGTACACGACCACCACCAGCATGATGAGCAAGAACTTCTTCAGCGTACGAACGAACATTCGGGTCTCGGCTCCTCGGCAGGGCTCAGCGGCGTTTAAGCTGATCGGTCAACTGAGTGGGCAGACCTTTGATGATCAGCGTGCCTTTCTCTTCGTCGTACTCGATTTTGTCGCCCAGCAGGTGCGCTTCAAAGCTGATCGACAGACCTTCGGCGCGGCCGGTGAAACGGCGGAACTGACTCAGCGTGCGCTTATCCGCAGGAATCTCGGGCGACAAGCCGTAATCCTTGTTGCGGATGTGATCGTAGAAGGCGCGCGGGCGGTCCTCGTCGATCAGGCCGGACAGCGCTTCCAGGGCGATGGGCTCGCCCATTTTACTCTGGCTGCTGGCGTAGTCGACCAGCGCCTTGGTCTTCTCGCGGGTCGATTCTTCCGGCAGGTCTTCGCTCTCGACGAAATCACTGAAGGCCTTGAGCAGGGTGCGGGTCTCGCCCGGTCCGTCGACGCCTTCCTGGCAGCCGATGAAGTCGCGGAAGTACTCGGAAACCTTCTTGCCGTTCTTGCCCTTGATGAACGAGATGTACTGCTTGGACGCCTTGTTGTTCTGCCACTCGGAAATGTTGATGCGAGCCGCAAGGTGCAGCTGGCCCAGGTCCAGATGCCGGGACGGCGTAACGTCCAGCGCTTCGTTCACCGCCACGCCTTCACTGTGGTGCAGCAGGGCGATCGCCAGGTATTCGGTCATGCCCTGCTGGTAGTGCGCAAACAGTACGTGACCGCCGACCGACAGGTTCGACTCTTCCATCAGCTTCTGCAGATGCTCGACCGCGATGCGGCTGAACTGGGTGAAATCCTTGCCCTGATCGAGATATTCCTTCAGCCAGCCACTGAACGGGTGCGCGCCGGACTCGGCATGGAACAGACCCCAGGCCTTGCCCTGTTTGGCGTTATAACTTTCGTTGAGGTCCGCCAGCATGTTCTCGATGGCCTGCGACTCGGCGAGTTCCGAGTCCCGGGCGTGGAGCACGGCGGGCGTGCCGTCGGGTTTTTTGTCGATCAGGTGGACGATGGCGTGGCGGATCGGCATGGATTTCTCGGCTGCTGAAGTGGAACTGAACGGGACCAGACCAGGCCCGTGCGAAGGTCGGCAAGTGTACCGCAGACGGGCCCCGGAACGCTCTGGAAGGGCCGAAAACGCTGACCTGGGCCCATTAATATGACTTTTTTACGCCTCTCGGGCGATAAAGCTGACCAAATGGGTAGGTAGGGGCGGATATTTGCGTTGCGCTGTGCTAGTTTTGCCCGGTCCTGAGCGCCCAAGCGCGCCAGGCGTGCAGTTTGTGGGCGTTCGGCCGAACCAAAGGCCGTTTACAGTATCTACATTTCGCGTCTGTACCACACTCTGCAAACCATTCGAATTTGATAGGGAAGGAACACCACCATGGCTCTGACTAAAGACCAATTGATCGCCGATATCGCAGAAGCAATCGACGCGCCGAAAACCACCGCGCGCAACGCTCTCGACCAATTGGGTCAAATCGTCGCTGACCAACTGGAAAACGGTAGTGAAATCACTCTGCCAGGCATCGGCAAACTGAAGGTCACCGAGCGTCCAGCACGCACCGGCCGCAACCCTTCGACTGGCGCAGCCATCGAAATCGCCGCCAAGAAAGTAGTCAAGTTCGTACCAGCCAAGGTGCTGACTGACTCGGTCAACAAGTAAGCGAAAACGCTGCTTGGATGAGGAAACCGTGTGACGGAGCAATCCGGACACGGTTTTTTTGTGCCCGCTATTTCTTGAAGGGGTTGCACCCGGCCGCTTTCGCCGCTGCCTCTGACACCACCGGGCGGAAGGGTTCCAGGTTCCAGTCAGCGCGTTGTGGATAGTTGCGCACGATGCAGGCGATTTGCTGCTTCATGCTGCCTAAGTCTCTTTCTTCATTGCGCCACTGCAGGTCCGAACCACGCAAGTCGTACAGCTCCTGATAAACGTCTTGCTGCTGACTCGCCTGCACTTTTTTGCCAAGCTCAGTCAGCACGACATTCAGCGTCCACTCCGTTTTACCCGTGCCTGGGTCCAGGCGCTGCTCCCAGTTGCTCCATGCGATGTATTTCGCGGTCACGTTGTGGTTGAGGTTCAGCGACACCCTTTGATCGGCGGCGCTGTAAGTGAAGCGTTGCCCTGGCGGCCGGGTGAAATCGATATTCAGAATGGGCACCGCGTAGCCCTGATCATAGAGTTTGCGTTGAAAGCTGCGCGCGTTGGCCAAGCCGTCCTGCTGTACCGCCGCTTTACCGTTGTCGCCTCGGACGGGGTAGTTGAACGTATTCTTGCCCTGGTAAATAAACGCATCGATGTCATCCATGATGTCGCTGCCGCCGGCGGCATTCTTGAGCATGAATTCGTTGAAGAAGTCCTTGCGCGAATAAGGGTCGGCGTTGGTGGTGGTCACTCTGGCTTCATGGGCCTGGATCATCGCGTCCCACTGCGCAGGCACTTCGGCGTTCCACGAGCACTGTGTCGTCTGAATCGGTTGTCGGGCGCCGCCCTGGTATTTCTGTTTCCACTGATCGGCCGTGTTGACGTTCTGATCGGCGCAGGTGCCGTAGGCCCATTCAGCGTTCTTGTTCGCCGTAGTGGGTTGGGAAGGGGGAACGAACGTGCTGTCGTTGAAGGGGCCGCAGCCGTACCACTTGCGATCCGGTCCGGTGTAACCATCGAAGGTGTAGATACAGGCCCAGCCCTCCTGCTTGACCGGGAGCTGCAGCGCGAGCCCGTCCGTTGGCGTCCTGAGGATGAAGCCAGCGGGGTGAACAAGCACTGTTGTGCTCAGGTCCCGGCGTATCCAGGTGTAGGACGTTGCCCCGGTTTGCAGGGCGTAGGGACTGTAATCCCAAGGATTGAAGTTGCCGTCATTGACCATCCGCAACGTGATGCCGCTGCAGTAGTAATGGCCCCGGGCGGCGCCGGTGTCCGGCTCTGTGCAGTGGTTGTCGATCCGGTTGTAACTGGCGTTGATGCGCCTGACAGTCTCGACCGGATCAAGGTTTTTTTTCAATTCAACTGCCCACGACGGGCAGTTCCAGACCATCAACACGCAGATAACGCAGGCTAAAGCGCGCATGGCTGACCTCCTTGTGCTGGGGCACGCGACGAGGATTCAGCTTATGAACGAGGATGTTTGCCGTCTACTGGTAGAAATGACACTACCATTTGGGACTCAGGGCTTGCGCGCGGTCCAGCGCTGTTCCCGCCAAGCGTGCTGACGAGGTCTGTCCTGAAAGGTCCAGGCGACGAAGCGGCTCTGTTTCTGACCCTGGCCCATCTCCACCGTATGGCTTTCAATGGCCCCGGCTTTTTTCAGCGCGCTTTGAATCAGCGGCAGGTTCGACGCCTTGGACACCAGCGTGCTGAACCACAACACCTGCGTCGCCACTTGCGCACTTTCACTGATCAACTGCGTCACAAAGCGCGCCTCGCCACCTTCGCACCACAGCTCCGCAGCTTGACCGCCGAAATTCAGCACCGGCAACTTGCGTTTGGGGTCTGCCTTGCCGAGGGCTCGCCATTTGCGCTGGCTCCCGCTTAATGCTTCCTCAGCCGAGGCGTGGAAGGGCGGGTTGCATACGCTGATGTCGAAGCGCTCATCGGGATGCATCAAGTGGGTCAGGATGTGCTTTTGATGGGTCTGCTCCCGAAAGCTGATGCTCTTGCTCAAGCCGTTGGCTTTGACGATGGTCGTCGCCGACGCAAGGGCAATCTTGTCGATGTCCGAGCCCAGGAACGACCAGCCGTATTCGCCCTGACCGATCAGCGGATAGATGCAGTTGGCGCCCGTGCCAATGTCCAGCGCTGTGACAGACGCTCCGCGCGGGATAACCCCGTCGTTGCGTTCCGCCAGCAGGTCAGCCAGAAAGTGCAGGTAGTCCGCGCGCCCCGGGATCGGCGGGCAGAGGTAGTCCGCCGGAATATCCCAGTGTGCAATGCCGTAGAAAGCTTTAAGCAATGCGCGGTTGAACACCCGCACAGCGGCCGGATTGGCGAAGTCGATGCTTTCCTTGCCATAGGGATTCAGGATCACAAACTTGCCCAGTTCGGGGCTGCTTTTGATCAAGCGGGGAAAATCGTAATGACCCTGATGGCGGTTGCGCGGGTGCAGGGTGGCTTTCTCACGCGGCGCGGCAGGCTTGGCCTGTTGAACAGGTTTGGCTTTCTTGCGCGCAGGTTTGGTGTGCAGTGGGTTTGTCATGGGTATCAATTCAGGTGACAGACACCGCACCCCTGTAGGAGCGCGCTTGCCCGCGATGACATCGGATTGAACGCCGCAGTCCCTACGATGGACTGATGGCGTCTGGGCTGGCCTCATCGCGGGCAAGCGCGCTCCTACAAGGATTTCGTTGCGACTGCCAGCCCGGTTGCAGGCTGGCAGGGCATTTCATCTGGAAGATGATACTTACAAACTCGCGATCCGCGCGTGCTGCTCGGCCAGTTTGCCCAGCGCCTGTTCGGCTTCGGCCATCTTCGCGCGTTCCTTGGCGATCACATCAGGCGGCGCCTTGTCGACGAACGCGGCATTGGACAGCTTGCCGCCGACCCGCTGCACTTCGCCCTGCAAACGCTGGATTTCCTTGTCCAGACGCGCCAGTTCGGCGTCCTTGTCGATCAGGCCGGCCATCGGCACCAGCACTTCCATCTCACCGACCAGAGCGGTCGCGGACAGTGGTGCTTCGGCGCCGGCTTCCAGCACGGTGAACGATTCAAGCTTGGCCAGCTTTTTCAGCAGGTGCTCGTTCTCGTTCAGGCGGCGCTGGTCTTCGGCGCTGACGTTCTTGAGGAACAACTGCAGCGGCTTGCCCGGGCCGATGTTCATTTCGCCACGGATGTTGCGCACGCCGAGCATCAGACTCTTGAGCCACTCGATGTCGCCTTCGGCTGCGACGTCGATGCGCGCATCATTCGCGACTGGCCACGGTTGCAGCATGATGGTCTTGCCTTCAACGCCGGCCAGCGGCGCGAGGCGCTGCCAGATTTCTTCGGTGATGAATGGCATGAACGGATGCGCCAGACGCAATGCGACTTCCAGCACACGAACCAGCGTACGACGGGTGCCACGCTGACGCTCGATCGGCGCCGTCTCGTCCCACAGAACCGGCTTGGACAGCTCCAGGTACCAGTCGCAATACTGGTTCCAGATGAACTCGTACAGCGCCTGCGCCGCGAGGTCGAAACGGAACTGATCCAGCTGACGGGTCACTTCGGCTTCAGTACGTTGCAGCTGCGAAATGATCCAGCGATCCGGCAGCGAAAGCTCGAACGCTTCGCCGTTCTGACCGCAGTCTTCGCCCTTGTCGAGCACGTAACGCGCAGCGTTCCAGATCTTGTTGCAGAAGTTGCGATAGCCTTCGACGCGACCCATGTCGAACTTGATGTCACGACCGGTAGACGCCAGCGAGCAGAAGGTGAAGCGCAGGGCATCGGTGCCGTAGCTGGCGATGCCGTCCGCGAACTCGTCGCGGGTCTGCTTTTCGATCTTCTTGGCCAGCTTGGGCTGCATCATGCCGGAGGTGCGTTTCTGCACCAGGGCTTCAAGCTCGATGCCGTCGATGATGTCCAGGGGATCAAGGACGTTGCCCTTGGACTTGGACATTTTCTGGCCCTGACCATCGCGTACAAGTCCGTGGACATACACGATCTTGAACGGCACTTGCGCGGTGCCGTCTTCGTTCTTCACCAGATGCATGGTGAGCATGATCATCCGGGCAACCCAGAAGAAAATGATGTCGAAGCCGGTAACCAGCACGTCGGTCGGGTGGAAAGTTTTCAGGAAATCGGTCTGCTCAGGCCAGCCAAGGGTGGAGAACGTCCACAGGCCGGAACTGAACCACGTGTCGAGCACGTCGTTGTCCTGCTGCAGGGCAACGTCAGGACCCAGGTTGTGCTTGGCGCGGACTTCGGCTTCATCGCGGCCGACGTAAACCTTGCCCGACTCGTCGTACCAGGCCGGAATGCGGTGGCCCCACCAGAGCTGACGGCTGATGCACCAGTCCTGAATGTCGCGCATCCACGAGAAGTACATGTTCTCGTATTGCTTGGGCACGAAGGCGATGCGTCCGTCTTCAACGGCGGCAATGGCGGGTTCGGCCAGCGGCTTGGTCGACACGTACCACTGATCCGTCAGCCACGGCTCGATGATGGTCCCGGAGCGGTCGCCCTTCGGCACTTTCAAGGCGTGGTCGTCAACGCTGACCAACAGGCCGGCGGCGTCGAACGCGGCCACGATCTGCTTGCGCGCCTCGAAGCGGTCCAGGCCGGCGTACTCGGCAGGGAGAGTGCCATCGACAGTATCGTTCAGCGTGCCGTCGAGGTTGAACACTTGCGCAGCGGGCAGCACGGCAGCGTTCTTGTCGAAGATGTTCAGGAGTGGCAGGTTGTGGCGCTTGCCGACGTCGTAGTCGTTGAAGTCGTGGGCCGGGGTAATCTTCACGCAGCCGGTGCCGAATTCAGGGTCGCAGTAGTCGTCCGCAATGATCGGGATGCGACGGCCTACCAGCGGCAGCTCGACGAACTTGCCGATCAGCGCCTTGTAGCGCTCGTCGTTCGGGTTCACGGCAACAGCCGCGTCGCCGAGCATGGTTTCCGGGCGGGTCGTGGCGACGATCAGATGGTCCAGACCTTCAGCGGTCTTTGCGCCATCGGCCAATGGGTAGCGCAGGTTCCACAGATGCCCCTTCTCGTCGTGGTTTTCCACTTCGAGGTCGGAGATCGCGGTGTGCAGCTTGGTGTCCCAGTTGACCAGACGTTTGCCACGGTAGATCAGGCCGTCTTCGTGCAGACGTACGAACGCTTCTTTAACGGCTTCGGACAAACCGTCGTCCATCGTGAAGCGCTCGCGGCTCCAGTCGACCGACGAGCCCAGGCGACGGATCTGACGGCTGATGTTGCCGCCGGACTGATCCTTCCATTCCCAGATTTTTTCGAGAAATTTGTCGCGACCCAGATCGTGACGGCTCAGGCCCTGGGCTTCGAGCTGACGTTCCACCAGCATCTGCGTGGCGATACCGGCGTGGTCGGTGCCCGGCTGCCATAGGGTGTTGCGACCCTGCATGCGGCGGAAGCGGATCAAGGCGTCCATGATCGCGTTATTGAAACCGTGGCCCATGTGCAGGCTGCCGGTGACGTTCGGCGGCGGAATCATGATGGTGTACGAGTCGCCCGCGCCTTGCGGAGCGAAATAGTTTTCGGACTCCCAGGTCTGGTACCAGGAAGTTTCGATGGCGTGCGGCTGGTAGGTCTTGTCCATGCGAGGCGGGAACCTGATCTGCTTTGAGTCGGAAAAGCCGACGAGTATAGCTTTTCAAGGCGGCGTCAAGCTACAAGCGGGAGGTCGGCGGCTATGAGCGGTGATGCCCGGAATCGTCGCGGGCATCTGTAGGACTGCGCTTGTCCGCGATGCCGGGTCGGGAAAGAGGACGGGTTCAGCTGTTGTATTGACTCAGCAGCCGTTCCATCCGCGCATCCAGGCGGCGTTTGATCTCGTTCTCGATGTGCGGGGCGAAGTCGTCGATCACGTCTTGCATGATCAATTGCGCAGCGGCACGGAGCTCGGCGTCCAGGTGCAGCAGCGCATCAGCGTTCGGGGCCTTGGCGCTCGAAGCGTTACCAGCTGGCGCCGGAGGTTTAATAGCCGCCGGGGGCTCGGGCGTTAGCAGGGGAATGTCGTTGAGGTGGGCTTCGTGTTCATCGAGCGTCACGACCTGGCCGGTGACCACGTCAAACAGCAGCGGAATCTGCTCGTCGCTGTGCACGGACTCGGTCAGCAGGGGAGGCTGGGCCGGATCATCGCCCAACAGTTGGCGAATGGACTCGAGGTCATCCAGCAGGTGCGCTGAATCTTTCAGGTGTTTTGAATTATCCATCGTGTGCTCAAAGACGCTGCAGCCGGTGATCTTGCAGAGGATAGCCCTGTTCGCGGTAGAAGCGAAAACTCTCGCGCGCCGCTAGGCGGATGGCTGGGTCCTCGACAACGATCTCGGCGACACGCGCGAATCGTTTGAAGAATTCCGGGATGCGCAGGTCGAGATTGACCAGCAGATCCTGATGTTGGCCGGGGTCGCTGCCGATACCCAGCGCCACGGGAGCGTCCTGATCGTCTTCGACCGAGCCATGGGGAACGAAAGCTTCGCCCCGGAAGCGCCACAGTCGGGCGTCCAGTTCCTCGCGTTGCTCGGCATCGCTGCAATGCAGGTACACCCGATGGCCGAGGCGCCAGGCTTTGTCGGTGAGTTTGCAGGCGAAGTCCAGGCGCGCGACGGGGTCGGCACTCGGCAGAATGTAGAAATCGACTTGGGTCATGGGTGATTCCAGAACGCTGAACGCGCCGACCGGGAGGCCGGCGCGTATGCAGCGGCTTAAACGCCAGCGCGGTCGATCAGGTATTGGGTCAGCAGCGGAACCGGACGGCCCGTTGCGCCTTTGTCCTTGCCGCCGCTCAGCCATGCCGTACCGGCGATGTCCAGGTGCGCCCACTCGTAGGCTTTGGCAAAGCGCGAGAGGAAGCACGCTGCGGTGATGGTGCCGGCCTTCGGTCCGCCGATGTTGGCGATGTCGGCAAACGGGCTGTCCAGCTGCTCCTGGTACTCATCGAACAACGGCAGCTGCCAGGCACGGTCGTCGGCGCGCTTGCCGGCTTCCAGTACCTGCGTGATGAGCGCGTCGCTGTTTCCCAGCAGGCCGGATGTGTGACCGCCCAGTGCGACGACACAAGCGCCGGTCAGCGTGGCGATGTCGATCACGGCCTGTGGCTTGAAGCGTTCGGCGTAGGTCAGCGCGTCGCACAGCACCAGACGGCCTTCGGCGTCGGTGTTGAGGATCTCGACGGTCTGGCCGCTCATGGTCTTGACGATGTCGCCCGGACGCGTCGCGTTGCCGCTCGGCATGTTTTCAGCCGCCGCGACGATGCACACCAGGTTGATCGGCAGTTGCAGTTCGAGCACGGCGTTCAACGTGCCGAAAACGCTCGCGGCGCCGCACATGTCGAATTTCATTTCGTCCATGCCCAGGCCCGGCTTGAGGCTGATGCCGCCGGTGTCGAAGGTGATGCCTTTGCCGACCAGCACGAAAGGCTTTTCGCTTTTCTTGCCGTTGGAATACTGCATGACGATCAGGCGTGGTGGCTGAGCGCTGCCTTGACCGACCGCCAGGAACGACCCCATGCCCAGCTTTTCGATGTCTTTCTCATCGAAGACTTCGACCTTGAGGCCCTTGTTGGCTTTGCCCATTGCCTTGGCCTGCTCGCCCAGGTAGGTCGGGTGGCAGATGTTCGGCGGCATGTTGCCCAGGTCACGGGTCACGGCCATGCCGGCGGCGATGGCTTGTGCATGTTTGGCCGCGCGCTCGACGTCGGCGACGTTGGCCTTGGCGGTCAGCAGGATGACTTTTTTCAGGGCGCGAGGATCGACTTTCTGGCTCTTGAACCGATCGAAGACGTATTCGCCGTCGGCCAGGGTCTCGACCAACAGGCGGTTCTTGCCATAAACGTCGCGATTCTTGACGTTCAGTTGATCGAGGGCAAAGGCTGCATCGACGCCACCCAGGCTTTTCAGGGTGCTGAGCGCGCCGCTGATGATTTTGCGGAACTGACGATCGTTCAATTCCGGCTCTTTGCCTGAACCGACCAGCAATACGCGTTCGGCTTTCAGGTTGGGCAGGCTGTGCAGCAACAGGCTCTGGCCGATCTTGCCCGACAGGTCGCCGCGCTTGAGTACAGCGCTGATGGCGCCGCCGCTCAGGGTGTCGAGGGTGTTTGCGGTATCGCTCAGCGTGCGGCCTTCACCGACGGCAACCACCAGTGTGGCGGTCTTCAAGGTTTCTGCACTGACGCTTTTAACAACCAATTCCATGTCGGGGTCCCCGAATAAACTGTGAGTTATCGCACTTGAGCACACGGCTCGGCAGCGGCGCAGAGGTATTTACACCGGCATGCCTGCGGCAAGGCCCGCAGTTTGACCCTGCGAGCCAATGGATGACAACCCCGTCCGGGTGCGCGCGTGTGCCGGTTGCAGAAGTATCCCGCGCGCGCAGTGACAGACACACCCAATCACAGGATAATGCCGCATATTTTTTTGGTGGTTCGCCGTCCCGCGCATCATGGCTGATCCATTTCATTGTCATGCCGCCTTAGCGTGACAACCCTGGAGTGTCTGGTTTGATTGTCTTCCGTTACCTGTCCCGAGAAGTGCTGGTTACCCTGAGCGCTGTCAGTGCTGTGCTGCTGGTAATCATCATGAGTGGCCGCTTCATCAAATACCTGGCCCAGGCCGCATCGGGCATACTCGATCCGGGCGTGCTGTTTCTGATCATGGGTTTCCGTCTGCCGGGCTTCCTGCAACTGATCCTCCCCCTGGGGTTGTTCCTCGGGATTCTCCTGGCGTACGGCCGGTTGTACCTCGAAAGCGAAATGACCGTACTGGCCGCCACCGGCATGAGCCAGCAACGCCTGCTGCTGATCACCCTCGCCCCGGCTGCGCTGGTCTCGCTGCTGGTTGCCTGGCTCAGCTTCAGCCTCGCCCCCCAGGGCGCGACCCAGTTCCAGCTGCTGATCAACAAGCAGGACGCGATGACCGAATTCGACACGCTGGTGCCGGGTCGCTTCCAGCTTCTGCGTGACGGCAGCCGCGTGACCTACACCGAGACCATGAGCGACGACCGCATCAACCTGGGCGGCGTGTTCATCTCCGAGAAGAAGCTCGACGAGAAGAAAGACCACGGCATCACCGTGCTGGTCGCTGAAAAAGGCCGGCAGGAAATCAAGCCCGATGGCACGCGATACCTGATTCTCGATAACGGCTATCGCTACGACGGCAACCCCGGTCAGGCCGATTACCGCGCGATCAAATACGACACCTACGGCGCCTTGCTGCCCAAGCCGGACATCAGCGATGAGATCACCGACCGCGATGCCATCTCCACCAGCGAATTGCTGAATGGCGAAGACACCCTGCGCAACAGGGCCGAGCTGCAATGGCGGGTTTCGCTGCCGATCCTGGTGTTCATCGTGACGCTGATGGCCGTGCCGCTGGCCCGGGTCAACCCGCGTCAGGGTCGCTTCCTCAAGCTCCTTCCGGCGATTCTTCTTTATATGGCTTATCTCACCATTCTGATTGCTGCGCGCGGTGCGCTGGAGAAGGGCAAGATCCCGATGGGCCTCGGCCTGTGGTGGGTGCATGCGCTGTTTCTGGCCATCGGACTGGCGTTGCTCTACTGGGAGCCTCTGCGCCTGAAGATCGCAAGTCGCCGCAGCGTGTCGGGGGTGGCTCATGGTTAAGCTTGATCGTTACATCGGCAAAAGCGTGTTCATGGCGATCCTCGCCGTACTGGGGATCATCCTCGGGCTGGCCTCGCTGTTCGCCTTCATCGACGAGATGGCCGACATCAGTGACACCTACACCTTCTGGGACGCTGGCAGCTTTGTCGTGATGACGGCGCCGCGCCGCCTTTACGACATGCTGCCGATGGCCGCGCTGATCGGTTGCCTGATCGGTCTCGGCGCGCTGGCCAGCAGCAGCGAACTGACGATCATGCGTGCCGCCGGTGTGTCGATTGGCCGTATCGTCTGGGCGGTCATGAAACCCATGCTGGTGCTGATGGTGGCCGGGCTGTTGATCGGCGAGTACGTTGCGCCGGTAACCGAAGCCTCGGCCCAGGCCGCACGCTCGCTGGCTCAAGGCACCGGCGACGCGCAGAGCGCCAGGCACGGTCTGTGGCACCGTCAGGGTGAGGAGTTCATCCACATCAACACGGTGCAACCGAACGGGCTGCTGTATGGCGTCACCCGTTACCATTTCGACGACCAGCGCCACATGCTGACGTCAAGCTTCGCCAAGCAGGCCAACTTCAAGACCGATTACTGGTTGTTGAAAGACGTCACCACGACGGTGTTCCACGACGGCCGCACCGAAGTGGTCACCGCCCCTGAAGAGCGCTGGAACGTCGCGTTGAGCCCGCAGTTGCTGAGCACGGTGGTCCTGCCGCCTGATTCGCTGTCGATGACCGGACTTTATGGCTACGCGCGTTATCTGGCCGATCAGGGGTTGAACAACGGTCGTTACTGGCTGGCGTTCTACACCAAGATTCTTCAGCCGCTGGTGACTGTGGCGCTGGTGCTGATGGCGATCTCCTTCATCTTCGGGCCGTTGCGCTCGGTGACGTTGGGGCAACGTGTCTTCACGGGCGTGCTCGTGGGCTTCACCTTCCGCATCGCTCAGGATCTGCTGGGCCCGTCGAGCCTTGTGTTCGGCTTCTCGCCACTCTTCGCCGTGCTGATTCCGGCAGGTGTATGCGCCCTGGCGGGCATCTGGCTGCTGCGTCGCGCTGGCTGATACCTGCTGCGTTCAGAAAAGCCGACCCCAGGGTCGGCTTTTTTGTGGGCGCATTGCACAGGTAGGGGAAGTCCGCGAGTGCGTTTCTCCACTGAACTGCGGCTGATGATCAGCTGCGGATGTACGCGAAACTCTGTAGGAGCCGGCTTGCTGGCGAACGCGTCGTGTCAGTCGCTGGATGGCACCGGTTGATCGGTTTCGCCAGCAAGCCGGCTCCCGCGGACCGTATCTCTCCGGTAAATGGTGGGAGTGTCGGCTTTTCCTGGGCGGGCTCACTTGTTGGTTCTGGGGACTCGCACCAGTTGTGTCTCGGAATACAGGTCATGCCAGCAGCGTTTCTGTGTGTCGTACAGGCTCCAGAAGAAACCCAGCCCGATACACAGCCACGATGCGATGGCGACGACGAAGCGCAGCAGTGCTTGCCACAGGCTGATGGCCGTTCCATTGGCGTTCTGCACGCGTATTCCCCAGACCTGCATGCCCAGGGTCTGGCCCGCGTGGGTCCAGAAATGGGCAAAGAAGCCGAACAGCGTGATCAGCAAAATCGAGGACAGCAGCGGGTCGGCATCAAGAGCGCCGGACTCGGAGAGCTGGCGCAGTCTGGCTTCGCCGACAACCCCCATCCAGACCAGCTTGTAGAGGAAGGTGGTGACCATCATCAGCGCCACGCACAGCAGCGCGTCGTAGCTGATCGCAGCCATGCGCCGGCCCAATCCCACGGCGGGAAAGTCGCCTTGGGGGCGTAACACCTGCGCGTCATTGTCAGCTGAGGTCATGGCAGCGCTCGTTCACACGGGAGCGGGCAGTTTACGGAATCACAGGCCAAAAAAAGCCCCTGATGTTGGCCATCAGGGGCTTTTGCGTTGCTAATCAGGCTTCAGCTTGTACTTCGTCAGCCTGCATGCCTTTTTGGCCCTGCACCGCGACGAACGTCACTTTCTGGCCTTCTTTCAGACTTTTGAAGCCGTTGCCTTGAATAGCGCGGAAGTGGACGAACAGATCCGGACCGCTTTCAGGAGTGATAAAACCAAAACCTTTTTCATCGTTAAACCACTTAACGGTGCCGCTCTGACGTGTAGACATTTTCTTATTCCCAAGCGCATAAAATTAATGACAGTCTCTTTCACACGAAAGAGTACTGGGCTGGTTGCAGGAAGAAGAAACGTAGAGCGGGATGTAGCATTGCTTTTGGCGCTACTGCCCGGGTCACGATCCCAGCGACCCATGCAAACACAGTCGAGAAACTCTACGCTAACTCTCGTCGAAAAAACAAGCCCCGTTTGGGCCAGTATTCATGGGGGGTTTCGGCTTTTTTAAAAACATTAACCACGTTCGGGAGATCGATAGTTTTTACTGTTTAGAGGGTTATCGAAGTTCAATATTTTGACAGTTTTGAATGCACTTAACGCTGGCGTCAGACTGCGGCACTCGCACAGTTTAATGCACTGTTGCGGTGCCGCATTTTTTGACGATGTTACTTAGCCGCGGAAGTAACGTGGCGGAACGAAAGGGGTTTTCGTCACTTGCATAGGAACCTTCTTGCCGCGGACGATTGCCCAGACCGGTGTTTCCAGCGCGGTGAAACTGGCGTTGACATAGCCCATCGCCAATGGCGCGCTCAGCGTCGGGCCAAAGCCGCCGCTGCAGACTATCCCGATGGTCGTTCCATCAGCGTCAACGATTTCAGCGCCCTCGCGCACCGGCGTACGTTCTTGCGGCAACAGGCCTACACGTTTGCGCGCCGCACCGCTTTGGTGCTGGGCGAAGATCTTGTCGGCACCGGGGAAACCCCCTGCACGCGCACCGTCGGCACGACGCACTTTGGAAATCGCCCACAGCAGGTTCGCTTCGATCGGCGTGGTGTCGGCGTCCATGTCATGGCCGTAGAGGCAAAGGCCGGCCTCCAGTCGCAGCGAG
This sequence comes from Pseudomonas petrae, assembly GCF_021728295.1. Classification (GTDB taxonomy): domain Bacteria; phylum Pseudomonadota; class Gammaproteobacteria; order Pseudomonadales; family Pseudomonadaceae; genus Aquipseudomonas; species Aquipseudomonas petrae. Next base: position 342,230 of record NZ_JAKJXE010000005.1, on the reverse strand, counting down.
TCGCGCGCGCCCAGGCCGATCGGCGCCACTTCAGGCTCCGCGAGCAGTCGACGCGCCAGGGATTGCGCCTGATCCGCCGGCACCGAAATCTCGTAACCGTCTTCACCGGTGTAGCCCGAGCGGCTGACGAAGCAGTCGATGCCGTCGATCTTCGTCGAGGTGTACTGCATGAAGGTCATCTTCGCGACTTCCGGCGCCAGCCGCGCCAGTGCGGTGACGGCATGCGGACCTTGCAGGGCGAGCAATGCGCGTTCGTCGAACAGCGGCTTGATCTCGCACTGGCCGCCAATGTGTTGCTTCAGGTGCGCCAGGTCTTCGTTCTTGCAGGCGGCGTTGACCACCAGCATGAGCTGATTGTTACCCAGGTTGGCGACCATCAAATCGTCGAGAATGCCGCCGTTTTCGTTGGTGAACATCGCGTAGCGCTGCATGCCGACCGGCAGATCGATGATGTCTACCGGCACCAAGGTTTCCAGCGCTTTCGCTGCGTTCGCCCCGCTCAACAGGATCTGACCCATGTGCGAAACGTCGAACAGGCCGGCCTGATCGCGGGTGTGCAGGTGTTCTTTCATGACCCCGGCGGGGTACTGAACAGGCATGTCGTAGCCGGCGAATTCGACCATTTTCGCGCCGAGTTCACGGTGCAGGGCGTTGAGCGGGGTCTTCAGCAATTCGGTGGTCATGGGGGACTCCTTGAAAGCGGTTCCGGGTTCCCTGCGCAGGGCAGGGAATCCAATGAATTCGGGCTGATGTCAGCACTCGATGATGTTCACGGCCAGCCCGCCACGGGCTGTTTCCTTGTATTTGCTTTTCATGTCGGCGCCGGTCTGGCGCATGGTGCGGATCACTTTATCCAGCGAGACAAAATGCTGGCCGTCGCCGCGCAAAGCCATACGCACGGCGTTGATGGCCTTCACCGAACCCATGGCGTTGCGTTCGATGCACGGCACTTGAACAAGGCCGCCGATGGGGTCGCAGGTCAGACCGAGGTTGTGTTCCATACCGATTTCAGCGGCGTTTTCCACTTGTTGAACGTTGCCGCCCAGAACTTCGCACAGCGCGCCGGCCGCCATGGAGCAGGCCACGCCGACTTCGCCCTGACAGCCGACTTCGGCGCCGGAGATCGAGGCGTTCTCTTTGTAGAGAATGCCGATGGCCGCCGCCGTGAGCAGGAAACGCACGACGCCATCCTCGTTCGCCCCGGTGATGAAGCGCGTGTAGTAATGCAGCACCGCCGGAATGATGCCGGCCGCGCCGTTGGTGGGCGCGGTGACCACACGGCCGCCGTTGGCGTTTTCTTCGTTGACCGCCAGCGCGTACAGGTTGACCCAGTCGAGCACCGACAATGCATCACGCAGCGCGGCTTCCGGGTTTTTGCACAACTGGCGATGCAGCGCTGCCGCACGTCGTTTGACCTTCAGGCCGCCCGGCAAGATGCCTTCGTTGCGGCAACCCGCTTCGACGCAGTCCTGCATGACCTGCCAGATGTGCAACAGGCCTTGGCGGGTCTCGGTCTCGGGGCGCCACGCGGCTTCGTTGGCCAGCATGATCTGGCTGATCGAAAGCCCGCTGGCGGTGCAGTGTGCCATCAGATCCCGTGCCGTTTTGAAGGGATACACCAGCGGCGTCTGGTCTTCCACGATGCGGTCTGCGCCAGCGGCTTGCTCATCGACCACGAAACCCCCGCCGACCGAGTAATACTCTCGGCTGCGCACTTGCAGGCCGGAGGCATCGAAGGCACGGAAAATCATGCCGTTGGGGTGGTAGGCCAAGGGTTTGCGGATCATCGCCAGGTGATGCTTTTCGATGAATTCGATGCTGTGCTGGCCGAGCAGGTTCAGGCGTTCGCTGCTGCGAATCTGTTGCAGCCGAGCCGCCACAGTTTCGGTATCGACAGTGTCGGGATGCTCACCTTCAAGGCCCAACAGTACGGCTTTGTCGCTGCCGTGGCCTTTGCCGGTGGCGCCGAGTGAGCCGTAAAGCTCGACTTTGACGCAGATGATGGTTTCCAGCAGGCCATCGCGCTGCAAGCCTTCGGCAAATCGCGCCGCCGCTCGCATCGGGCCCACCGTGTGGGAACTGGAGGGACCAATGCCGATCTTGAACAGGTCAAATACGCTCAGCGACATGATTGGGTTCCGGGATTGTTCTTATTAGGTAAAGTCCCTGTGGGAGCCGGCTTGCTGGCGAACGCGTCAGATCAGTCAACATGAATGTTTATGATGAACGAGTTCGCCAGCGAGCTGGCTCCTCCAGAGATCGGCGCTCTGATGCAAACACATCGGAGCGCCTGGAACTGCCGCTTATGCGTAGTCTTCGATGGACGGGCAGGCGCAGATCAGATTGCGGTCGCCGAACACGTTGTCGACGCGACCGACCGGCGGCCAGTATTTGCTTTCGATTAACGACGCCACCGGGTAAACGGCTTGCTCGCGGCTATACGGATGGCTCCATTCGCCTACCAGCTCAGCGGCAGTGTGCGGCGCGTTTTTCAGCGGGTTGTCGTCCTTGTCCAGCACACCACTTTCGACCGCGCGGATTTCTTCGCGGATCTTGATCATGGCGTCGCAGAAGCGGTCCAGCTCCTCTTTCGATTCGCTTTCGGTCGGCTCGATCATCAACGTGCCCGCGACCGGGAAGGACATGGTCGGGGCGTGGAAGCCGAAGTCGATCAGGCGCTTGGCGACGTCATCAACGCTGATACCGCTGGTTTCCTTCAGCGGGCGCAGATCGAGAATACATTCGTGCGCAACCAGGCCGTTGCTGCCGGTGTAGAGCACGGGGTAGTGCTCTTCCAGACGACGGGAAATGTAGTTGGCGTTGAGGATCGCCAGTTGCGAGGCGCGCTTGAGGCCTTCGCCGCCCATCATGCGGATGTACATCCAGGTGATCGGCAAGATGCTCGCGCTGCCGAACGGCGCCGCGCAGACCGCGCCTTCCTTGCGCTCCATTCTGGCGTGACCCGGCATGAACGCCGCCAGGTGTGATTTCACGCCGATCGGGCCAACGCCCGGGCCGCCGCCGCCGTGGGGAATGCAGAAGGTTTTGTGCAGATTGAGGTGCGACACGTCGCCGCCGAACTTGCCCGGCGCGCAGAGGCCGACCATGGCGTTCATGTTGGCGCCGTCGATGTACACCTGGCCGCCGTTGTCATGAACGATGCCGCAGATTTCGCGGATGCCTTCTTCGAATACGCCGTGGGTCGACGGGTAGGTGATCATCAGCGCCGCCAGGTGCTCGCGGTGCTCGACGGCCTTGGCGAGCAGGTCTTCGATATCCACGTTGCCGCGGGCATCGCAAGCCGTCACGACCACGCGCATGCCGGCCATGTTGGCGGTGGCGGGGTTGGTGCCGTGGGCCGATGACGGAATCAGGCAGATGTCGCGACGCTCATCGCCACGGCTCTGGTGGTAAGCGCGGATCGCCAGCAGACCCGCGTACTCGCCCTGGGAGCCAGCGTTCGGCTGCAGGGAGATCGCGTCATAGCCGGTGGCGGCGCAGAGCATCGCTTCCAGTTCATCGGTCAGTTGTTGATAACCGGCGCTTTGCTCGGCCGGGGCAAACGGGTGCAGGTTGCCGAACTCGGCCCAGGTCACCGGGATCATCTCGCTGGCAGCGTTGAGCTTCATGGTGCACGAGCCCAGCGGGATCATCGTGCGATCCAGCGCCAGGTCCTTGTCCGCCAGGCGACGCAGGTAGCGCATCAGCTCGGTTTCGGAGTGATAGCGGTTGAACACCGGATGGCTGAGGATTGCCGACTGGCGCTTCAACTCGGCAGGCAGGCGCGCTTCCACGCTGTCAGCCAGCGCGGCGAAATCAGGCAGGGCCTGACCTTCTGCAGCGAAGAGAGACCACAGCACTTCGACGTCGGCTTGCTTGGTGGTTTCGTCCAGCGAAACGCCCAAACGCTCGACGTCTACTTCACGCAAGTTGATCTCGTGTGCCCGCGCCTTGGCGTGCAAGTCGGCGGTCTTGGCGCCGGTGTTCAGGGTGATGCTGTCGAAGAAGAATGACTGCTCGGCCTTCAAGCCCAGCTGGCTCAGCCCTTCGGCGAAAATCGCGGTCAGGTGATGCACGCGGTTGGCGATGCGCATCAGGCCACGCGGGCCGTGGTACACGGCGTACATGCTGGCGATGTTGGCGAGCAGAACCTGCGCGGTGCAGATGTTGCTGGTCGCTTTCTCGCGACGAATGTGTTGCTCGCGGGTTTGCATGGCCAAGCGCAGGGCAGTCTTGCCGAAGCGGTCGATGGACACACCGACCAGTCGGCCGGGCATGTCGCGCTTGTAGGCGTCGCGGGTAGAGAAGTAGGCCGCGTGCGGACCGCCGAAACCCAGCGGCACACCGAAGCGCTGCGCACTGCCGATGGCCACGTCAGCGCCAAATTCGCCGGGCGGGGTGAGCAGGGTCAGGGCCAGCAGGTCCGCTGCCACGGCGACCAGGGCGTTGGCGGCATGGAAGCGCTCGACCAGTTCGCGGTAGTCGAACACGTCGCCATTGCTGGCGGGGTATTGCAGCAGCGCGCCGAAAAACTCGCTGGCATCGGTCAGTTGAGACTCGTCCGCGACAACCACTTCAATGCCCAGCGGCTCGGCGCGGGTTTGCAGCACGTCGAGGGTCTGCGGGTGGCAATGGGCGGAGGCGAAGAACTTGTTGCTGCTCTTGTTCTTGCTCAGGCGTTTGCAGAAGGTCATGGCTTCGGCGGCGGCGGTGGCTTCGTCGAGCAGCGAGGCATTGGCGATCGGCAGGCCGGTCAGGTCGCTGATCAGGGTCTGGAAGTTCAGCAGCGACTCCAGACGGCCTTGGGAAATCTCTGGCTGATACGGCGTGTAAGCGGTGTACCACGCCGGGTTTTCCAGCAGGTTGCGCAGGATCGGCGCCGGCGTGTGGGTGTTGTAGTAACCCTGGCCGATGTACGTTTTAAACAGCTGATTCTTGCCGGCGATGGCTTTGATGTCGGCCAGCGCGTCGGCTTCGCTTTGCCCGGCGGACAAGCCGAGAACGCTGGTGCCTTTAATGGATTCAGGGATGACGCTGGCAGTCAACGCATCGAGGGAGTCATAACCCAGGGTGGTGAGCATGGCTTTTTCATCAGCGGCACGCGGGCCGATGTGGCGGGCGATGAACTCGTTGGCGGTGCTCAGTTCAATACGGTCAGTCATTGCGCGCTCCTCAGGCTTCGGCGTTGGCTTTGATCAGACGATCATAGGCGTCTTGGGTCAGCAATTGGCCGACAGCATCGGGATTGGAAGGAATAAAGCGGAAGAACCAGCCTTGGCCGAGCGGTTCTTCGTTGACCAGTTCGGGGTTGGCGTCCAGCGCGGGGTTGGTTTCGACGACTTTGCCATCAAGGGGCATGTACACGCCGCTGGCGGCTTTGACCGATTCGACGGTGGCCGCTTCTGCGCCCTTGTCGTAGGACTGCAGCTCCGGCAGTTGCACGAAAACCACGTCACCCAGTGCATCCTGCGCAAAGGCGGTGATGCCGACTGTGACGCTGCCATCAGCTTCGGCGCGCAGCCACTCGTGGTCTTCGGTAAAACGCAACTCGCTCATGAAATCTCCCCAGATGGCAAATCGCCCGTTATGCCCGGGCGTGATGGGGGAGTGCATAGCAAGTTTGCGGCCAAGGTGGGGGAGGGTGCCGTAAACGTTGGTTTCGGGCGATGGCTGTGTGTTTTCGCGGGGCAGCTGCTGGAACGAAATCGATACGCGGTACGTATGTTCAGGCAGGGGTGAATGAGCGACGGCCTACGGGACCTGAGGTGCGGGCGGTTGGAATGATTTCAATACGGTGTTTCGAAATCATTCCACGCAAGTGCGCTCTCATTCGCAGTGAATCCTTTTAATCCGGATCTTTCACGCTTATGCCATTCAGGAACAGATCTACCAAATGCCCAATACGCGTTTTAGATGAACCGTCATTTTCAATCGCGAGGGAAATGGCAGTTATTACGTAAATGAAATCCTCGTAAGTGACGTCGCGGCGGATGGTGCCTGCCTCTTGTCCACGCTTGAGGAGTCGATGCCCTTCTGCGGTGATCGCAGTACACCCTGGCGTCCCGCACTGGAAAACCATCCCGATCGAAGCAGCAAGGCTTTGATAAGTGCTCGTGTCCTTGGCCAGCTCCTCTAAATAAGCTCGCACCGCCTCGCCAGGGGTGAGATCCGGGTCGCGCGCACGGCTGGTCTCCGCCAGCGACAAGAAACGCTCATTGCTGGTAGCAGCCAACAGTGCCTCGCGCGTGGGAAAGCGACGATAAAGCGTACCGATGCCAACGCCTGCGCGCTTGGCAACTTCTTCCAAAGAAACGCCCGCTCCTTTTTCCAGGAAAAGCGCCTCGGCGGCAGTAAGGATCAGTTCGCGGTTTTTCTGCGCGTCAGCCCGGAGGCCAGGTTCAGTACTCAATTTTTTTCCTCTTTCGCTTGTCAAGCGGAGGCTACCTCCATATCTTATGTGGAGCAATCCTCCACTTATTAGATGGGTACCGGGAAATGACTAGGCGCTTCGAAAACAAAGTCGTAGTGATAACGGGTGGCAGCGATGGCATCGGCCTCGCAACGGCGAAACTTTTCGCCACCGAAGGTGCATACGTATACATCACAGGGCGCCGGCAGGAACTGCTCACCGAAGCCGTCAACGAAATCGGCCACGGGGCGGTCGGTGTGCAGGGTGACGTCGCCAACGCTGCTGATGTCGCTCGGCTTTACGATCAAATCCAGCGCGACCACCAAAAGGTCGATGTCGTGTTCGCCAATGCGGGCATTTACGAGGGCGCTCCACTCGATGCGATTGACGATACGCACTTCGACTCGACCTTTAACGTCAATGTCAAAGGCATGGTATTCACCGTGCAAAAAGCGCTGCCACTGATGAAAGCGGGAAGTGCCGTCGTCCTGAACGGCTCCATCGCTGGCAGCAAGGGCCTGCCAAACCAGTCTATTTACAACGCCAGTAAGGCGGCGGTGCGCTCGTTCGCCCGAAGCTGGACGAATGAACTCAAGGAGCAAGGCATTCGCGTGAAAGTGGTCTCGCCGGGTGGAACGGAAACACGCATGATCCGAAGTTACCTCGACTCACAACCAGAGGTCGAAGAGGCGCTGAATAAAAGCGTTCCGCTTGGGCGGTTGGGGGAACCGAACGAGGTAGCACGGGCAGTCCTCTTCCTGGCATCGAGCGAGAGCAGCTTTGTCGCTGGACATGAGCTTTTTGTCGATGGCGGTGTGGCCGCCATCTAGGCCTCGGGCTAATTTCGTCGAGCCCCATACCGGGTAATGCAATATCGAGCGTAGTCGAGAAGTCTTGAGCGACTGCGCGGCCTGTGTGCGACAGGACATCTCGTCCGGGTGTATCACTTTTCAGTCTTTCCCCGGAATCCCGTATTTCCGCAAGCGGTGGGCGATCGCCGTGTGGGATGTCTGTAGTCGCGCGGCCAATTGGCGCGTCGAGGGATACTGGCTGTAGAGCTTTTCCAACAGCGACTTTTCAAAATCCTCGACCGCCGCTTCAAGGCTTTCGATTTCGCCATCACTGCCCCTCGCCACCGACGTGCCGGCGATGTCGAGGTCGCCGATGTCGACCAGCGAGCTGTCACAAATGGCCGCTGCGCGGAAGATCACGTTCTGCAACTGGCGAACGTTGCCCGGCCAGCGATTGCCAAGGAGGGCAGGGTATGTAGTCGGCGCAAGGCGGCAGACCGGTCGCTGAATCTGCGTGCAGGCCTGCTCCATGAAATAGCGCGCCAGCATCAGGATGTCCTGACCGCGTTCACGCAGCGGTGGCACGTCCAGGTTGAGCACGTTCAGGCGATAAAAGAGATCTTCGCGAAAAGTGCCCTCCGCGACCATTTTCTCCAAGTCGCGGTGGGTGGCGCTCAAGATGCGCACGTTGACCTGCACTTCCTTGTCGCCGCCTACCCTCCGAAAGCTGCCGTCATTGAGAAAGCGCAGCAGTTTGGCTTGCAGGTATGGCGACATTTCGCCGATCTCGTCGAGAAACACCGTGCCCTTGTTGGCGAGTTCCATCAGGCCGGGTTTGCCGCCCCGTTGAGCGCCGGTGAAGGCGCCAGGTGCGTAACCGAACAGTTCACTTTCGGCGAGGTTCTCCGGCAACGCCGCGCAGTTCAGTGCGAGAAAAGGCGCTCCGTTGCGCGCGCTCACTGCATGACACGCCCGCGCCACCAGTTCCTTGCCCGTACCGGTTTCGCCCTGAATCAGCAGCGGCGCGTCCAGTGCCGCGACCCGCTGTGCGCGGGCTTTAAGCGTGCGGATCGGTGCTGAGTCGCCTAACAGCGCATCGAAGCCTTCGGCGTGATCGTGATGCAGTGCGGACAGGCGTTCGCCGATTCGGCTCGGTTGATAAAGGGTCAGCAATGCGCCCGCGTTGGTGATCGGCGTCGCGTCCAGCAGCAAGGCTTCGCCGTTCAGCGTGACTTCCCGCAGCGGCAGGCGAAAGCCGTTTTCCAGCAGCGCCGATTGCAGGCCCGCATCGGAAAACAGCTCGCCAATCGACTCGCCCGTCGGTTCCCGGCCATACAACGCAACCAGCGCCGGGTTCGCCAGCAACACATGGCCGGCACTGTCGAGGGCAAGCACCGGGTCGGTCATCGCTGCCAGCAGGGCGTCGAGCTGCAAGTGGCGGCGCTGGCCGGGAAGGATGTCGACCACCGTGATCGCTTCCACGCCGCGCACGCGAAACAGCCGGTCCTTGAGTTCTTCAAGCACGTCATGGCTCAGCGTCGGCGCGTCGATATAGACGTTCGGCGGCACCATTTCCACGGCATCGAGGTTCAGGTTGCGCGCGCCGAGGATGGCCAGCACTTCCTGGGTGATGCCGACGCGGTCAATGAACGTGACGTGAATGCGCATGGGGAGGGATAGGGTTCGCGGGAGTGAGGTGGGCGATTATGCCAGTAATCTCATTGCCCATCCCGAGACCGTGAAAGCGCGCTGGTCTATTCCAGATGCTCCGGCTTCACCGGATCACCGGATTTCATGTCGAGCTTGTGGCGGATGTCCTCGAACATCTGGTCGTACTCGCCGTGCATCGCGTGCAGGTCGGTGGTTCTCGGCAGGCCATGCTTCTCGAGTCTGCGCGAGGCCTCGCTGGCGAAGTTGTAGGCCTTGTCCTTGGGCAGTTCGAAAGTTTCATTGACCGCCTGGCCACTGATGTCGCCTTCCAGGGTGAACTGCATGCCCGGACCCGAATCGGTCTGGCTGACTTCGTAACGGATATGAAGGTCGTAGCCGACATCGTGTGGTTGCAGAGCGGGGTGGACGATGTGCAGATGACCTGGCTCGAACATGACGATGGCTCCTGGGAAAGTGAATGCACCTAAGAAGACAGACCCATGGGGCCGCCTCGGGTTCATACGCGACGCGAGGTTTGTGGGACCGGCTTTAGCCGGGAAAGCGTCAGACGTCACACCCCGGAACTGACAGTGTTCAAACCGGCCTCTTCCCGGCTAAAGCAGGTCCTACATTTCAGTGTCCGGGAGTGTCGTTACGATTGGGCGACGGAGACAGCGGCTGTGCGGGCGAAAGGCGAGAAGGCTCAGGCCGTGACCATATCCACAGATTGACCAGCACCATTCCGGCCACTGCGAAGTAGATCCACCAATTGTGTTTCAGCAGCACCAGCATCATGACCGCGCAGATCAGCATGGTGACCGTGGCGCTGATCTTAGCCTTGCGCGCAATCATCTTGCCGTTTCGCCAGTTGCTCAGCATCGGTCCGAACAGCCGATGGTTTTCAAGCCAGGCGCTTAAACGCGGCGAGCTTCGCGTTGCCGCCCATGCCGCCAGCAGAATGAATTCGGTGGTGGGCAGGCCCGGAATGAAAATCGCGATGATGCCGATGGTCAGGCTCACGTAGGCGAGAATGCCAAACAGGATGCGGGACAGTTTGCTGCCGGGTGGAGTACTGGTCATGGTCTCGGTAATGCAGAGTGAGCAGGTGTTGCGGGATTTTCACGTCCCGCAAAGGCGCTCAGCTTATCAGTGCCGAGCCCAAAAGACCCGGCGTCAGGCCGGTTCGGCTTCAGACGCTGGAGCGTAGGCGTGTTGCAGCAGCACGTTGAAGCGTTCGAAGGCCGCCACCGCACCGCGGTCTATCTCGCGCTCCTGCTCGGCGTTGAACGGCAGATCGTCAATGATCCTGATGAAGCGTTTCCAGCCATCGGCTCGACCGCCTGACGGTTCTCCCAGATGGCGGGCGCCGAAGGTCTCGCTGAGGTTCAAGGCCACGGCGCGTTTGATCAGAAAGGCGGCGCCCAGCTTCGAACCCTCCGACACGAACAGCCAGCCCAGCGCCTCGGCAAGATTGGGCGCATCGACGGCACCGGCGACGGGGCCGGGAAAGGGAGCCTGAAGGTCGAGCAGATCGGCTTTGGCCTGTTCGGCGCGGCAGCGATCGGGCAGGTCGGCAATCAGCTCGATCAACTGCGGGTGCGTGTACAGCGTTTTCAGTTCTTCCTGAAACAGGTATTGGGCGCTGAGGAACCGGCGGTAGCTGGCCAGCGTTTCGAACGGCGCGTTGGCTTTCACCGCTTTGTCGAGTTGTTCATGGGGGGCATGGGTGATCTGGTTCAGTCGTTGCGAGCGACGAATCGAGTGGTCGGTCATGGGGTCTTCCTTGTAAATGAGGCGCTTGTTGACGAGACGAGCAAGCGTCGCAGGAGCGTAAAAATCACGCGCCTGCAACGGGACTCGATCAGATGTTCCACACCACGTTGACGGCAAAATTGCGGCCTGGCTGGGTCAGTCGGTCGAGGTTGGCGGGGGCGGTGGCGCCTGCTTCGCCGACACTGTCGTAGCCGCGCACGTCGTCCCACAGCCAGTATTTTTTGTCCGCCAGGTTGTACAGGCCGCCGCTGACCGTGACGTCGTCGGAGACTTTGTAATAACCCGTGAGGTCAACGAGACCGAAGCCCGGGGTCTTGAACCGGGTAGCACCGTCGGGGGCGTAGTAGTTGCGGGTGTCGACGCGCGTTTTGCGTTTGACCAGCGTCCAGTTCAGCAAGCCGCCGTATGTGTTCTGGTCATAACCCAGGCCCAGCACGCCGGTGAGCGGGTTGATGCTGTTGATGGGCTGGCCGGTGTCGTTGTTGCGGCCGTACAGATAAGCCAGCGAGCCTCGGGTGTAGAGGCCTTCGGGTGCGCCGAAGCTGTCCAGGTTCAAACGACCCTTGAGCTCGATGCCCTTGATCGTGGCGTGCTTGATGTTGTTGGACTGGAAGGTCGTGGTGGTGGACTTGGCGGGAATCACCGCGTCCTCATTAATGAAGTCGCGGTACGTGTTGTAGAACACCGCGAGATCAAACGTGCCCTCGTCGAAGTGACCGCGCAGGCCGGTTTCGTAGCTTTTGCTAGTCTCCGGTTTCAGGTCGGGATTGGGCTCGACGACGTAATTGCCCCGGGTGTTCTCGAAGCGGCCATACAACGCCTTGGCGCTCGGCGTGCGGAAACCCTCGGCGTACTGGCCGTACCAGGTGTAGGCGTCGTTGAACGCATACGTCAGCCCTAGCTTGGGTGACAGGCGATGCCATTTTTTCGTGCTGTCGTCGAACTGGCTCTTGCTGGTCAGGTTGACGCTCTTCAGGAATGAGTCCGTGGCATGCGGGTCAAGCGCGGTGTAGTCGTAGCGGGCGCCGGGCATGAAGGTCCAGTCGCCCCATTTGATCTGATCCTGGGCGAACAAGGCGTAGCTGGTGATCGTCGGGTTCGGAAAGTCGTTGGTGGGTGCAACGATGTCCGACGAGGTGGTACTGACTGCGCCGAGAGTGCGACAGCTTCCGAGGACCGACGCACAGGTGGCTGATCCTGTTCGAAGCCCTGTCACCTTCTGTTGCTTGAGGGTCGTGCCGTACGTCAGCAAGTGCTGGGTGTCGCCAATGTCGAATGCTTTATCCAGCTGTGCGTCGAGGATCCATTGGCGTTCTTTGTACTGGGTGTCGCGCGTGCGCCAGACATCTCGCAAAACCGCCCCGCTTCTGGGGTTAGAGGGCAAATACCTTTCAAAGGTATTTTGATCAGTCTTGGCAATCTGATAGTTCAAGCTCCACTTGGCGTTGTCGGCCAACAGACTGTCCAGCGCAAAACTGTTTTCCAGGCCAAACCGCTCTCGAGTGATAACGTCGTTCCCTTCGCGTGAACCGTAGTAGCCGAAGCCACGACCCTCGTTGAAAGGCCCTCCCACCACACTCTTCTGATTCGTATGGGTATCGTCCTTGTACTTCTCGTAAGTGAACGCCAGACGATCATTGTCGCCATAGTTCCAGCCCAGCTTTGCCAGCACATTGGTGGCGCGGGCGTCTTCCGGGTTGGCCGCCGTGCGGGACAGCCCGGTCCCGCCATGCTCACCGTAGGACTCGGTCTCGTGGCCGTTGCGCTGACTGACGTGCAGCAAACCGTCCACATCCCCCGCGCGGCCGGCAACCGTGGATGAGTTCAGCCAGCTGTTGTCGGCCGAGCTGTAGCCGGTTTTCAGGCGGGCACCGACATCTTTGCCCGGCTTGATGATGTCCTCGGGGTCGAGGGTGTAATAACTCACCGCCCCGCCAATGGCGCTGCTCCCATACAGTGCCGACGCAGGTCCGCGCAGGATCTCGACGCGCTTGATGATCTCCGGATCCACGTAATTGCGGTGAGTATTGGCGAAGGGACCCTGGAAGAAATTGTCCGGCACTTCGACGCCATCCACCTGCGTCAGGATCCGGTCGCCATCGATGCCGCGAATGTTGTACCCGCTGGTGCCCGCGCGCTGGCCAGCCCCGCCCACGGAAACGCCAGGCTCGTCGCGTACCAGGTCGCGAATGCTGTTGACGTTGCGCCGATCCAGTGCCGCGCGGTCCTGTACCGTCACCGTACTGGGCACCGAATCCACTGATTGCGCCTGACGCGTGGCGCTGACCGTGATTTGCTCCAGTTCCAGCGCGCTGTCTTGCTCGGCGGCAGCGACGGCGGGGCTGTGCAGGGCTGCAGTGAAAATGGCGATCGTCAGCAGCGAAAGCCCGAAGTGGTGAGTGGCTTTGGGTGAGGAGAGTGGTACGAGGTTGAAGCTGGACAGCATGGATAGCGCTCCCTGTCGTGCGGGTCGTCATAGTTGTTGCGAGATGATTCAAATAGGAATCAATTGCATTGGCTATGACTAGACGTACGGGCTGCGGCTATCGCGTAAAAATAATTTCGGTGAGTGTCAGGACACCAGATTCGAAGCAATGGCGCCGCAGGCGGGCGAGCACAGTCCGGCGCTATGTTTTTTTCCGCGCAGCCAGCACCGCTGCGGCATCGAACACCGGTTGCGAGTGCCACACGGCTTCGGCGCTGGCGAACGCTTCGCGGTGGGCGGGATCGGCTTCGAGCCATTCCAGAAAACGCGCGTGTGTTGCGGCATCGGCGATTTCCAGTTCGATCAGCCAAGTCAGGGCCTGATCCATCGTCTCGGCGCGCGCCGCCTCGGCCTGGGTGCGGCGGGGTGATTGGGCGTCCGTCAAGCAGCGTCCTCGGTTCCACGGTTTGGGCGGCAGTGTAGCGTCACTCTCAAGCACCAGCTGACGATTCTTGCGGATGATGCTCAGTGATCCAGACGCGCGGCCACGCTCAGGCAGACCGTCATGATCAGCTTCAGTTCTTTTTGCACGGTGCTGGTGGACACCCCCAGTTGCTCGGCGATCTCCAGATAACTCGCGCCGTGGAGCCGACTGAGGGTGAAGATTTTCTGCTGCCGGGGCGACAGGGTTTCCAGGCTCGCGCTCAGGCTTTCCAGCAGACGGATGGCGTGGGCGGCATCCTCCAGCGCGGAGTCGGGTGCGACGACATTATGGATATCGCTAATCGGCGCATCGTCAATGATGGTGCGCGCGTGAGTGCGCCTGGCGCGCAGATGATCCAGCGCCAGATTGCGCGCGGTCTGGAAAACGAAGGGTTCAAGGTGCTCGATGGCTCGCTCGGTGAGCGCGCGGGTGACACGCAGGTAAGTTTCCTGGAGCAGGTCTTCGGCGGTGGTGTGGCTGCGGACCATGCGCTGAAGCGTGCGCAACAGCATGGTTCGCCGGGCGAGAAAGACAGTATTGAAGTGCGACTGAGTCACGGGGACACCCGACCAGAATTCAGCAGATGATAATGCTTATCATCTGGAGGTCAGGTCAAGGCAGGGATTTGCACAGATTGTAAGGGCCGTTCACCGGGACGGCAGTCATTACTGAGGGAGGGAGTTTGATCGCGAAGAGATCGGTGCATCCGCTGACTATCCAGCGGCTTGAAGTCCGTCTTCGCGAGCAAGCTCGCTCCTACACAGGGTGATCCCGTTACTTACTCGGCGTTCATCAACGCCAGGCAGTTATCCAGCATGCGGTTGGAGAAGCCCCATTCGTTGTCGTACCACGCCAGCACCTTCAGCAGTCGACCGCTGACTTTGGTGTGGTTCGCATCGAAGATCGACGACAGAGGGTTGTGATTGAAGTCGTGGGACACCAGCGGCAGGGTGTTGTAACCGAGGATTTTCGAATGCTGCGCCGCTTCTTTCATGATCGCGTTAACCTCTTCGGCTGTCGCATCGCGCTTGAGCTGAATGGTCAGGTCGACCAGCGACACGTTGATCACCGGCACACGCACGGCCATGCCGGTCAGCTTGCCCGCCAGTTCCGGCAGCACCAGACCGACCGCTTCGGCAGCGCCCGTCTTGCTCGGGATCATCGACTGAGTCGCCGAACGCGCGCGGTACGGATCGGTGTGGTAGACGTCGATCAGGTTCTGGTCGTTGGTGTAGGCGTGGATGGTGGTCATCAGACCGCTCTCGATGCCCAGCTCACGGTTCAGCACCTGAGCGACCGGCGCCAGGCAGTTGGTGGTGCACGACGCGTTGGAGATGACCTGATGGGACTGGCGCAGCACGTCATGGTTGACGCCGTAGACGATCGTCGCATCAGCGCCTTTGGCCGGTGCTGAAATAATCACTTTCCTGGCGCCGGCGGTGATGTGCGCGGCGGCCTTGTTGCGATCCGTGAACAGACCGGTGCATTCGAACACCACGTCGATGTTCAGGGATTTCCACGGCAGCTCGGCCGGGTTGCGGATGGCGCTGACCGCAATTCGGTCACCATTGACGGTCAGGCTTTCCTGATCGTGTTCGACGGTGCCGTCGAACGGCCCGTGCACGGTGTCGAATTTCAGGAGGTGGGCGTTGATCTCGCTGTCGCCCAGGTCATTGATGGCGACGACTTGCAGGTCTTGACGGTAGCCTTGGGTATAGAGTGCGCGTAGGACGTTGCGGCCGATTCGGCCAAAGCCATTGATTGCGATGCGGAGAGTCATACACCCGTCCTCAAGAATTTGTTGTTGGAATTACAAGATTATTCTCATAAAAATAGAAAACAACCCCTTTTAGTGGCAGTATTTTGTTTTATCTACAAATAGAAACCCGTCTGGCCGTCACAACTGGCTGAAAATCAAGTGCTTGCCGCCGCTCACGTCTGAGCCCGGATTTGATCGCAGCCTGGTGAAAGCGCCTGAACGGGTGACCACATCCGCTAGCCTGGAGTCCATGACATGCATCCCCGCGTCCTTGAGGTAACCGAACGGCTGATTGCTCGCAGCCGTGAAACCCGTCAACGCTACCTGCAATTGATCCGGGGTGCGGCGAGCGACGGGCCGATGCGCGGCAAGTTGCAATGTGCCAACTTCGCCCACGGCGTCGCGGCATGTGGTCCCGAAGACAAGAACAGCCTGCGCATGATGAATGCGGCCAACATTGCCATTGTCTCTTCCTATAACGACATGCTCTCGGCCCATCAGCCGTACGAACACTTCCCCGAACAGATCAAAAAAGCGCTGCGCGAAATCGGCTCGGTGGGGCAGTTTGCCGGCGGTGTTCCGGCGATGTGCGATGGCGTCACCCAAGGCGAGCCGGGCATGGAGTTGAGTATCGCCAGCCGAGAAGTCATTGCGATGGCAACGGCCGTGGCGTTGTCCCACAACATGTTCGACGGCGCGCTGATGCTGGGCATCTGCGACAAGATTGTTCCGGGCTTGCTGATGGGCTCGCTGCGTTTCGGTCATCTGCCGACGATTTTTGTGCCGGGCGGGCCGATGGTGTCGGGCATCTCCAACAAAGAGAAAGCCGACGTGCGTCAGCGCTACGCCGAAGGCAAAGCAACTCGCGAAGAGCTGCTGGATTCTGAGATGAAGTCCTACCATGGCCCGGGCACCTGCACGTTCTACGGCACGGCGAACACCAACCAGTTGCTCATGGAAGTCATGGGTCTGCATCTTCCGGGCGCCTCTTTCGTCAATCCTTACACGCCGCTACGCGATGCTCTGACACGCGAGGCGGCGTTCCAGGTTACGCGTCTGACTAAACAAAGCGGCGACTTCATCCCTCTCGGAGAGATTGTGGACGAACGTTCGCTGGTCAACTCGATTGTTGCCCTGCACGCGACGGGCGGTTCCACCAACCACACGCTGCACATGCCGGCGATTGCCCAGTGCGCGGGCATTCAGCTGACCTGGCAGGACATGGCCGATCTCTCGGAAGTCGTGCCGACCCTGTCCCACGTCTACCCGAACGGCAAAGCCGACATCAACCACTTCCAGGCCGCCGGCGGCATGTCCTTCCTGATCCGCGAGCTGCTCGATGCCGGCCTGATGCACGAAGACGTCAATACGGTCATGGGCCGTGGTCTTCGTCGCTATACCCAGGAACCGTTCCTGGAAGAAGGCACGCTGGTATGGCGCGATGGCCCGATCGAAAGCCTCGACGAAAACGTCCTGCGCCCCATCGCACGTCCGTTCTCGGCCGAGGGCGGCCTGCGGGTCATGGAAGGCAACCTGGGCCGTGGCGTGATGAAAGTCTCCGCCGTTGCGCTGGAGCATCAGATCGTCGAAGCACCCGCCAAAGTCTTCGAAGATCAGCAAGACCTCGCGGACGCCTTCAAGGCCGGTGAACTGGAATGCGATTTTGTGGCGGTCATGCGTTTCCAGGGGCCGCGGTCCAACGGCATGCCGGAGCTGCACAAGATGACGCCGTTTCTGGGCGTGCTGCAGGACCGTGGGTTCAAAGTGGCGCTTATTACTGACGGGCGTATGTCCGGCGCGTCCGGGAAAATCCCGGCGGCGATTCACGTTTGCCCTGAAGCCTCCGACGGCGGACCGCTGGCGTTGGTGCGTGATGGGGATCTCATTCGTGTCGATGGCGTGAAAGGAACGTTGCAAGTTCTGGTCGAACCGGCAGAATTGGCCGCCAGAGAGCCGGCCATCGGTCGCTTGTCACATAACGTGGGCAGCGGGCGCGAACTGTTCGGCTTCATGCGCATGGCCTTCAGCTCGGCAGAGAAGGGTGCCAGCGCCTTTACTTCGAATCTGGAGACGCTCAAGTGACATTGGCGATGGTGGGTGATATCGGCGGCACAAATGCGCGGTTTGCCATTTGGGAAGACGATCAGTTGCATTCGATCCGCGTGTTCGCAACGGTCGATTACGCCAGCCCTGAAAAGGCCCTGACGGTCTATCTGCAGGACCTGGAATTGCAGCGCGGTGATGTCACCTCCATTTGCCTGGCCGTGGCCGGGCCGGTGACCGGCGACGATTTCCACTTCACCAACAGCCACTGGAAGATCAACCGGCAGGCGTTCTGCGCCGAGCTGAAGATCGACCACCTGATCCTGGTCAACGACTTCACTGCCATGGCCTTGGGCATGACCCGCCTGAAGGACGACGAGTACCTGACCGTGCGCCATGGCAAGGGCGATCCTCGTGGTGCGCGGGTAGTGATCGGGCCCGGCACCGGATTGGGCGTCGGCACGTTGATCCGCTCTGGCGAAGCCCGCTGGTCAGCCGTACCCGGGGAGGGCGGTCACGTTGATCTGCCGATCGGCACGCCTCGCGAGGCCCTGCTGTGGATGCGTTTGATGGCGACCCATGAGCACGTCAGCGCCGAGACAATTCTGAGTGGCGCCGGCCTGTTACTGCTTTACCAGGTCAGCTGCGGGCTGGACGAGATCGAGCCCGAACTCAAATCCCCGGCGGCCATCACCTCGGCGGCGCTCAAGGGCGATCCGGTCGCCAGCGCGGTGCTGGAGCAGTTCTGCGTGTTCCTCGGGCGCGTAGCGGGTAACAACGTACTGACTGTCGGCGGACGCGGCGGCGTGTATATTGCCGGTGGCGTGATTCCGCGCTTCGTTGATTTCTTCATGCAGAGCGGCTTCAACAAGGCGTTCGCCGAGAAGGGATTGATGAAGGATTATTTCAATGACGTGCCGGTCTGGCTGGTCACGGCTGAGTACCCGGGCTTGATGGGTGCTGGCGTGGCGCTGGATCAGACCCAGCTCGCGCAGGCCTAGACATGTAGGAGCGCGCTTGCCCGCGAAAAATTGCTCTGGCGACCAGGATGTGTTGGATTGACTGCCGTCCTCGCGGGCAGGCGCGCTCCTACAGTGGCTTATGCCTGCGATGGGTTTCGTGGAAGCCGGTTCGCTGGTGAACCCAATCGTCAGGCTGATGTGTTATTTGTGCCCATAACAACAATCCATTGCTCACAAGGACGACCATGTGAACGCTGTCAGTAAATCGATTCTGGTGGTCGACGATGACCAGGAGATTCGGGAGTTGCTGCAAGCCTACCTGAGCCGGTCCGGTTTTCAGGTGCGCACGGTCGGCGATGGGGCCGAATTTCGTCAGGCATTCAACGAAGAGGCCAGCGACCTGCTGATCCTCGACGTCATGCTCCCCGATGAAGACGGCTTCAGCCTGTGTCGCTGGGTCAGGCAGCATCCGCGTCAGCCGCATATTCCCATCATCATGCTCACCGCCAGCTCCGACGAGGCCGATCGCGTTATCGGTCTGGAACTCGGCGCCGATGACTACATGGCCAAACCCTTCAGCCCCCGTGAACTTCAGGCCCGAATCAAGGCGTTGTTGCGTCGCGCCCAGTTCGGCCAGGAGCGCAGCGGTGGTGAAGTGCTGGTGTTCGATGAATGGCGGCTGGACATGGTCAGTCATCGGCTGTTCCACAACGACGGTGAAGAAGTGATTTTGTCCGGCGCCGATTTCGCGCTGCTCAAACTGTTCCTCGACAACCCCCAACAGATTCTCGATCGCGACACCATCGGCAACGCCACCCGTGGCCGTGAGCTGATGCCGCTTGAGCGCATCGTCGACATGGCAGTGAGCCGCCTGCGTCAGCGTTTGCGTGACACCGGGAAGGCGCCACGATTGATCCGTACCGTGCGAGGCAGTGGTTATCTGCTGGCAGCCAATGTGCAGCCGCAAGCCGGCAACGGTTACTAGCCCTTGATGGTGGCCGACAAGAAACGCCGCTTGCCGGTGCCGCGCTCGCTGCTCGGGCGCATGTTGCTGCTGACCTTGCTCGCCGTGTTGCTGGCGCAAACCCTGTCCAGCCTGATCTGGCTCTCACAATTGCGCGCCACGCAGATGGAAGGCCTGGTCACCAGTGCCCGCAGCCTGGGTTTTTCCATGGCGGCGAGCGTGAGTTACTTCCGCTCGTTGCCTGTCGCTTTTCGGCCGCTGGTACTCGATCAGCTGCGCAGCATGGGCGGCACGCGTTTCTTCGTGTCGCTCAACGATCGTCCGCTGGAAATGCAGGTGCTTGAGCCTACCGTGCGCAAGACGGCGGTCATCGATGTGGTCGGCCAGGTGCTGCGGCAGAACCTCGGAGCCGACCCGGATATCCTCGTGCGCTTCGTGCGTCCCGAAGACCTGCGGATTTTCAACAGCGGCTTGAGGCTCGACGAACTTCCGCGCTCATGGGCCCATTACGCGCTGACCCTCGAACCGGTCAATCCGCCCGTGCTGGTCACGCAGATCGAGCTGTCGCCCGGCGAATGGCTGTACATCGCCTCGCTGCTGCCTGAGCCCTACACCATGCTCGAGGCGGAAGGTCTGCCCTCGCAGCAAGTCTGGTTCATTGCCTTGACGAGTATTTTTCTGCTGGTCTTCATCGGCCTGCTCGTGCATTGGCAAAGCGGCCCGCTCAAGCGTCTGGCCCATGCTGCGCGGGATCTGTCGTTGGGTGCCGACGTCGAGCCGGTGGTGGAGGGCGGCGGCAGTGAAGTGGTGGAGGTGACCCGCGCGTTCAACACTATGCGTGACCGCATCAGCCGTTACCTGACTGAACGCGGCCAGTTGTTCAGTGCGATTTCCCACGACCTGCGCACCCCGATCACTCGCCTGCGGCTGCGCGTCGAGCTGCTGGAAGACGAACAGATGCAGGCCAAATTCACCCGCGATCTGGATGAGCTGGAGCTGCTGGTCAAAGGCGCGTTGCAGTGCGTGAAGGACACCGACATCCACGAGAACATCGAGCCGGTCGACCTCAACCACGCGCTGGATTGCCTGATCGAACCTTATCTCGCCCCCGACGGCGCGGGCCGTGTCACGTTGCAGGGCAATGCGATGTCGATGTACTACGGCAAGCCACTGGCGCTGCGCCGGTGCATGGGCAACCTGATCGACAACGCCATCAAGTACGGCGACCGTGCGCACCTGTTTGTGGAGGACGATGCCAATGCGTTCATTCTGCACGTCGAAGACGAAGGCCCGGGTGTGCCGGAGCAGCGGATGGAACAAGTCTTCGAGCCACACTTCCGGCTGGCCGGCAAACACCAGCAGGGGTATGGATTGGGGCTCGGAATCGCCCGCAATATTGCCCATAGCCATGGCGGCGAAGTGACGTTGCAGAACATGCGTGAGGGCGGCCTGCGGGTGACGCTGTATTTGCCGCGTGGCGCGGAGTAATCCGGCGCCGGATCTCCCCTGTAGGAGCGCGCTTGCCCGCGAAAATTTTTCCCGGCAACACAGGATGTGTCGAATGGGCGGCCGCCATCGCGGGCAAGCGCGCTCCTGCAGTCGACCGGGTCGCTTTATGAATGTCACAGCTTTGTGACATTCGCGCATCCCTTCGTTACCGTCCGCTCTGGGCCCTTGGTTAGAATCCACGCAGCGCAAGCGCCACGACTTGCTCATGCATAACAACAAGAAAGGTCAGATATGAATTCGATTTCCCGTCTCGCTGCACTTATTTCCCTCGCCTCGTTGTTGCCTCTGAGCGCCATGGCGGCTGATGCCAAAGGCACTGTTGAAGTTGTGCACTGGTGGACGTCCGGTGGCGAAAAAGCCGCTGTCGATGTGCTCCGGGCTCAAGTTGAAAAAGACGGTTTCACCTGGAAAGACGGCGCTGTCGCAGGCGGCGGCGGTGCAACCGCAATGACCGTGCTCAAGAGCCGCGCCGTTGCTGGCAACCCGCCTGGCGTTGCGCAGATCAAAGGCCCGGACATTCAGGAGTGGGCCTCCACTGGCCTGCTTGATACCGACGTGCTGAAAACCGTCTCCAAAGAGGAGAAATGGGACAGCTTGCTGGACAAGAAGGTCTCCGATACCGTGAAGTACGACGGTGATTACGTGGCCGTGCCGGTGAACATCCACCGCGTCAACTGGCTGTGGATCAACCCGGAAGTCTTCAAGAAAGCCGGTATCGAAAAAGCCCCTACCACCCTCGAAGAATTCTACGCAGCGGGCGACAAGCTCAAAGCGGCAGGTTTCATCCCCCTGGCCCACGGTGGCCAGCCTTGGCAGGACAGCACTGTTTTTGAAGCCGTCGTGCTCTCTGTCATGGGCGCCGATGGTTACAAGAAAGCACTGGTCGACCTCGACAACGCTGCGCTGACCGGTCCTGAAATGGTCAAGTCGCTGACCGAGCTGAAGAAAGTCGCCACCTACATGGATGCCGACGGCAAAGGCCAGGACTGGAACCTGGAAGCGGCCAAAGTCATCAACGGCAAGGCTGGCATGCAGATCATGGGTGACTGGGCCAAGAGTGAATGGACCGCCGCCAAGAAAGTCGCCGGCAAGGACTACGAGTGCGTAGCGTTCCCGGGCACCGACAAGGCGTTCACCTACAACATCGACTCCCTGGCTGTGTTCAAGCAGAAGGACGCGGGTACTGCTGCCGGTCAGCAGGACATCGCCAAGGTCGTGTTGGGTGAAAACTTCCAGAAAGTCTTCAGTATCAACAAAGGCTCGATCCCGGTTCGCAACGACATGCTGGCTGACATGGGCAAGTACGGTTTCGACTCGTGCGCCCAGACGGCTGCCAAGGACTTCCTGACTGACGCCAAAACGGGCGGCCTGCAGCCAAGCATGGCGCACAACATGGCTACCACACTGGCCGTGCAAGGCGCCTTCTTTGACGTCGTGACCAACTTCATCAACGACCCGAAAGCCGATCCGGCCGACGCGGCGAAGAAGCTGGGCGCTGCGATCAAGTCTGCCAAATAAACGCCAGCTACTAGCGGCAAGCTGCAAGCTGCAAGTCTGAAGCTGATCGATGATTGGCTTCTGACTTGTAGCTTGAGGCTTACGACTTGCAGCTGCTTTCACTTTTTATTGGATTTCACCATGAGTTCTGTTGCTGTGTTCAGCAAAGCCTCGCCGTTCGATGCACTGCAGCGCTGGCTACCCAAACTGGTGCTGGCGCCCAGCATGTTCATCGTATTGGTGGGCTTTTACGGCTATATCCTGTGGACGTTCGTTCTGTCGTTCACCAACTCGACTTTCCTGCCGACCTACAAATTCGTGGGTCTGGCGCAATACGCGCGGTTGTTCGACAACGACCGTTGGTGGGTAGCAAGCAAAAACCTCGCGGTGTTCGGTGGCATGTTCATCGGCATCAGCATGGTGGTTGGCGTGCTGCTGGCGGTCTTTCTGGACCAGCGCATCCGCCGCGAAGGCTTCATCCGCACCATCTACCTGTACCCGATGGCGCTGTCGATGATCGTCACCGGTACGGCCTGGAAATGGCTGCTCAATCCGGGCATGGGCCTGGACAAACTGCTGCGTGACTGGGGCTGGGAAGGCTTTCGCCTGGACTGGCTGATCGATCCGGACCGCGTTGTCTATTGCCTGGTGATCGCTGCGGTATGGCAGGCCTCGGGCTTCATCATGGCGATGTTCCTGGCGGGTCTTCGCGGCGTCGATCAGTCGATCATCCGCGCCGCGCAGATCGATGGCGCGAGCATGCCGAAAATCTACTGGAAGGTCGTGCTGCCAAGCCTGCGTCCGGTGTTCTTCAGTGCGGTCATGATTCTGGCGCACATCGCCATCAAGAGCTTCGACCTGGTCGCTGCCATGACGGCCGGTGGCCCGGGCTACTCGTCTGACTTGCCCGCGATGTTCATGTACTCGTTCACCTTCAGCCGTGGCCAGATGGGCATGGGTTCCGCCAGCGCGATTCTCATGCTCGGCGCCATTCTCGCCATCCTTGTGCCTTATTTGTATTCCGAGCTGAGGGCCAAGCGCAATGACTAGTCTCGCCAACAAGCCCGCCCTCAGCCTGAGCCGCGTCGCCATCTATGCGGTGCTGATCGTTGCGGTGTTCATTTACCTGGTACCGCTGGTGGTCATGCTGTTGACCAGCTTCAAGTCGCCGGAAGACATCGGCAGCGGCAACCTGCTCAGTTGGCCGACCGAAGTGACGGCCATCGGCTGGATCAAAGCCTGGGCGACGGTGAAAGGTTACTTCTGGAACTCGTTCCTGATTACTGTTCCGGCGGTGCTGATCTCCACCACCATTGGTGCGCTGAACGGCTACGTGCTGTCGATGTGGCGCTTCCGCGGTTCGCAGTTGTTCTTCGGCCTGCTGCTGTTCGGTTGCTTCCTGCCGTTCCAGACCGTCCTGCTGCCCGCGTCTTTCACCCTCGGCAAAATGGGCCTGGCCAGTACCACGACGGGGCTGGTGTTCGTCCACGTCGTTTACGGTCTGGCGTTCACCACGCTGTTCTTCCGCAACTACTACGTGAGTATCCCGGACGCTCTGGTGAAAGCGGCACGTCTTGACGGTGCCGGCTTCTTCACCATCTTCCGCCGGATCATTCTGCCGATGTCGACGCCGATCATCATGGTCTGCCTGATCTGGCAGTTCACCCAGATCTGGAACGACTTCCTGTTCGGCGTGGTGTTCTCCAGTGGTGATTCGCAGCCGATCACGGTCGCGCTGAACAACCTGGTCAACACCAGTACGGGCGTCAAGGAATACAACGTTGATATGGCGGCGGCGATGATCGCCGGGCTGCCGACCCTGCTGGTCTACGTGGTCGCAGGCAAGTATTTCGTGCGCGGGCTGACGGCCGGCGCAGTCAAGGGGTAATCATGGCAACGCTTGAACTACGCAATGTAAACAAGACTTACGGGGCCGGTCTGCCGGACACCCTGAAGAACATCGAACTCTCCATCAAAGAAGGCGAGTTCCTGATTCTGGTCGGCCCTTCGGGCTGCGGTAAGTCGACCCTGATGAACTGCATCGCCGGGCTGGAAAACATTACCGGCGGTGCGATCATGATCGGTGATCAGGACGTCAGCGGCATGAGCCCGAAGGATCGCGACATCGCGATGGTCTTCCAGTCCTACGCGCTGTACCCGACCATGAGCGTGCGCGAGAACATCGAGTTCGGGCTGAAGATTCGCAAGATGAATCAGGCCGACATCGACGCCGAAGTGGCTCGGGTTGCCAAGCTGCTGCAGATCGAGCACCTGCTCAACCGCAAGCCGGGGCAATTGTCCGGTGGTCAGCAACAGCGTGTGGCCATGGGCCGGGCGCTGGCCCGTCGTCCAAAGATCTACCTGTTCGACGAGCCGCTTTCCAACCTCGATGCCAAACTGCGCGTCGAGATGCGTACCGAAATGAAGCTGATGCACCAGCGCCTGAAGACCACCACGGTTTACGTGACTCACGACCAGATCGAAGCAATGACCCTGGGCGACAAGGTGGCGGTCATGAAGGACGGCATCATTCAGCAGTTCGGCACGCCGAAGCAGATCTACAACGATCCGGCAAACCTGTTCGTGGCCAGCTTCATCGGCTCGCCGCCGATGAACTTCATCCCGCTGCGCCTGCAACGCAAGGACGGTCGCCTCGTCGCACTGCTCGACAGCGGTCAGGCCCGTTGCGAGTTGCCGATGAGCATGAACGACGCGGGTCTTGAGGACCGTGAGGTGATTCTGGGCCTGCGTCCCGAGCAGATCGTGCTAGCGTCCGGTGATGCTGCAGGTCTGCCAACCATTCGCGCCGAAGTCCAGGTGACGGAGCCGACCGGTCCGGATACGCTGGTCTTCGTAACCCTCAACGAGAGCAAGGTCTGCTGCCGTCTGGCGCCGGATATTGCACCCGCTGTGGGCGAGACCTTGACGTTGCAGTTCGATCCGGCGAAGGTTCTGCTGTTCGACGCCAAAACCGGCGAGCGCCTTGGCGTCCTGGCACCGAGTCAGTCGGTAGAAAACATGGGAAATGTCACGCGGCTCAACCGCAACTGACCCCGACGTGCAGGAGCACTGCACAAACGAGCACCTGTGACGGGTGGATGTCTGCCGTACAAAACCCGTCATGCACACGATGTACGTGGTTACAACGCTGTTCAAAAGCTAATAACAATAAAACGAGGATCCAAGGGATGAAAAAGGTACGTAACAAGTCGCTTAACCAGTTTCAGCTGATCGGTGGGTTGTCTGTCCTGAGCGCGTTGACGATTTCCGGAACGGCGTCTGCAATGGAGCCTTTCAAAGCCAGCGAGCACATGACCGGTGACTGGGGTGGTCTGCGTCAAGAGCTGTACGACAAGGGTTACGACTTCCCGATCGAGTACGTAGGCGAAGCCGCCAGCAACCTCAACGGTGGTTATAACGACGACACGACTGCCCGCTACAGCGACCAGTTCGCGTTCGGCGTACAAATGGACCTGCAAAAAATCCTCGGCTGGCACGACGCAGAGTTCAAGCTCGCGATCACCGAGCGTAGCGGCAGGAACATTTCCAACGACCGGATCGGCGATCCGCGTGCCGGCACGCTCAGCTCCTCCCAGGAAGTCTGGGGCCGTGGCCAGACCTGGCGTCTGACCCAGATGTGGGTCAAGCAGAAGTATTTCGACGGCAAGCTGGATATCAAGGTCGGCCGTTTCGGTGAAGGCGAAGACTTCAACAGCTTCCCTTGCGACTTCCAGAACCTTTCGTTCTGCGGCTCGCAGGTCGGTAACTACGTAAACACCTGGTACAACTGGCCTGTCAGCCAGTGGGCTGCACGCGTGAAGTACAACATCACGCCTGAGTTGTTCGCCCAGATCGGTGTCTACGAGCAGAACCCTTCGTACCTCGAAACCGGCAACAGCTTCAAACTCAGTGGCAGCGGCTCCAAAGGCACCGTCGTACCGGTTGAAGTGGTGTGGTCGCCAAACGTCAACTCCCTGCCAGGCGAATACCGTCTGGGCTACTACGTGAGTAACCCGAGCGCCGACGATCTCTACGAGAACGAAAACGGTCAGCCTCAGGCGACTGCTGGCGGTAACTTCAAGTCCCACAAAGACAAGCACGGCTGGTGGGTTGTGGCTCAGCAACAGCTGACCGCTCACAACGGCGACGCATCCCGTGGTCTGAGCATTTTCGCCAACGCGACGGTGCACGACAAAGCCACCAACTTCGTCGACAACTACCAGCAGGTCGGCTTCGTCTACAAAGGCCCGTTCGATGCACGTCCGAAGGATGACATCGGTATCGGCGTCGCGCGGATCCACGTGAACGACGATGCCCAGGACAACCGTCGTCTGGTCAACGCCGTTAACGGTATCGAGGACTACGACAACCCGGGCTACCTGCCGATCCAGAAGACCGAATACAACTCGGAAATCTACTACGGCGTGCACGTAACCGACTGGCTGACCGTGCGTCCAAACCTGCAGTACGTGAAGAGCCCGGGCGGTGTGGACGACGTTCAGAACGCACTGGTTGCCGGTATCAAGATTCAGTCCAAGTTCTAAGTTAAAGCGGACGCTCCTCCGCGCTTCACAAACGATCAAGGGTCGTGTGTGCTTTACGGGCAGCCTGGCTGCCCGTTTTTTTTCGCGCTGTTTATTCCGCCGCAACGGCTCCGCATTTGGAGCATTTTTTCTCGCGTGACGAGTCACCGCTATCTGGAGTGCTACAACGATGCCCTTCAGGGACCCCGGCTCAACCGAGCATCCTCTTCAGCGTTTCTTCACCTCGGTGAGACCGCAACCGACCTTTCAGTGGGAACGCTACCAACAGCGTGATGTGCTGGTGATCAATCATGCGCAGTGCCAGGCCGTGTTCAGTCGGCAGGGCGCTCAGCTGTTGCATTTCGAACCTGCCGGGCAGAGACCCTGGCTGTGGTGTGCCGCGCATTGGCCCCTGGTCGGCGCGATCCGCGGCGGCGTGCCGGTCAGTTGGCCCTGGGTGGGACGGCATCCGGGCGAGAGCGGTTGGCCGGCCAATGGCTGGGGCCGACTGCTGGACTGGAAGCTGGTCGAAAGCCACGAGCACGAGGCGGGCGTGACATTGCGCTGGCAACTCAAGCTGTGGGACTGGCAGGCCGATCTCTACGCTGAGCTGGGGCATTCGATGGACCTGCGCCTGGAAACGCGTCACGACGACAGCGAGCCTTGTCACTTCGGCCATGGCTTGCACGCCTACTGGCGCATCAGCGATGTGGCGGACGTCGCGTTGCAGGGGCTCGACGGTGCGCACGGTTACGACGAACTCAGCCGCAGCGCCTGCGAGCAGAGGGGCGAGCTGCGCGTACATGGCAGTTGTCAGCGGGTGTTCGAGCACGCCGGCATGCTTGAGTTGCAGGACGACGCCTGGCAGCGGCGTTTGAGCATCGACACCGGCGACAGCGACAGCACCGTGGTCTGGCACCCGGGCAGCCGACCCTTGCTCGGTGTGGGTGGCGATGAAGCCATGGGTTTTTTGCGGGTCGAGGCGGCGTCAGGTGTTGAGGATTGCCTCCGCCTGGCGCCCGGGCAGCACGCCAGTTTGAGCCTGCAGGCGACTTTGGTGCATTGAGCGACGTGGCGACGAATGCAGTCAATCGACTGCCGCAACCCCTGTAGGCGCGCGCTTGCCCGCGAAAAACAGTTCCAGCGACAGAGATGTATCGGTCCGGACTGCCTCATCGCGGGCAAGCGCGCTCCTACAAATGAGGCGTTTCCTCAATTCAACTCATCGTCCGCCGGGTAACGGCTGGCGTTCAGGCTTTCCTTGATCTTGCGCAGGTGTGGCTGGAAGTCGACGCCCCGACGCAGGGTCATGCCGGTCGCCAGCACATCCAGCACCGTCAGTTGGACGATCCGCGAGGTCATGGGCATATAAATGTCGGTGTCTTCCGGCAGCGGGATGTTCAGGCTAAGCGTACTGGCTTTTGCCAACGGCGAGTCGGCGGCCGTCAGGCCGAGCACCGACGCGCCATTTTCACGGGCGATGCGCGCCACTTCCACGAGCTCGCGGGTGCGCCCGGTGTAGGAAATGATCACGAACAGCTCCCCGGTGTGAGCTACCGAGGCCAGCATGCGCTGCACCAGCACGTCTGCATGGGCCGTGACAGCGAGATTGAAACGGAAGAATTTGTGCTGCGCGTCCAGTGCCACCGGCGCCGAAGCCCCGAGGCCGAAGAAGTGGATCTGCCGCGCCTGAATCAACAAGTCGACCGCTTTGCTGATCAGGTTGGGATCAAGCACCTGGCACACGCTGTCGAGGGAGGCGATGGCGCTGCCGAAAATCTTGCGCGTGTAGGCTTCCGGGTTGTCATCGGCTTCCACGGCGCGGCTGACGTAGGCGGCGCCGCTGGCCAGGCTCTGGGCCAGCTGCAGCTTCAGCTCCGGATAGCCGCTGACATCGAATGAGCGGCAGAAGCGGTTGACCGTCGGCTCACTGACCTTCGCGGCCTGCGCCAGTGCAGCGATGCTGAACCGGGTGGCCTGCTGCGGATTACTCAGAATCGCCTCGGCGACCTTGCGCTCAGCCTTGTTCAGCTCTTCCAGACGATTCTGGATCTGCTCTAGAAGATTGCGTACGCGGTCCATTGTTTGTCCTTCTGATGAAACGTCGACAGGCGGGTGAACAGGCCTTTATTTGAAGAGTGGGAATTTGGGCCTTTAGCCTGTCGCAAAGGTGGCCTATCGTACTGAGGGCCAGTGGTGATCACCACCCTAATGTGGTTCCGGTGGGAATGTTGTGGTTATTACTACATTCGGCCTTGAGTAACGCCTTTAAAAAAGGTATTTGTAGCTTAACTTGATAAAAGAACCAACATTATGCTCTCGATTACGGTTGAACCGTGCACTTTTGCGTTGTTTGGCGCCTTGGGTGACCTGGCGGTACGCAAACTGTTTCCTGCGTTGTACCAGCTTGATCGAGCTGGACTGCTGCATGCCGAGACCCGAATTATTGCGTTGGCCCGTGAGCCTGGGACTCCTGAGGAGCACTTGGCCTACATCGACAAAAGCCTGCGCCGCTTCGTCCCCGAGGCGCAGCTTGAGACCGAGCATGTGGAGCGTTTTCAGGCCCGCCTGAGTTACCTGCACGTGGACTTCCTCAAGGGCGAGGATTACGTCGCGCTCGCCGAAGCCGTGGGCGACGCGCCGACCATGATTGCCTACTTCGCCACCCCGGCGTCGGTCTACGGCGCCATCTGCGAAAACCTCGCGCTGGTCGGCCTTACCGACCGCACCCGCGCCGTGCTGGAAAAACCCATCGGCCACGACCTCGCGTCGTCCCGTCGCGTTAACGATGCCGTTGCCAAGTTTCTCCCTGAAACCCGCATCTACCGGATCGACCACTACCTGGGCAAGGACACGGTGCAGAACCTCATTGCCCTGCGGTTTGCCAACAGCCTGTTCGAGACCCAGTGGAACCAGAATCACATCTCCCATGTGGAAATCACCGTGGCGGAGAAGGTCGGCATCGAAGGG
This sequence comes from Pseudomonas petrae, assembly GCF_021728295.1. Taxonomy (GTDB): domain Bacteria; phylum Pseudomonadota; class Gammaproteobacteria; order Pseudomonadales; family Pseudomonadaceae; genus Aquipseudomonas; species Aquipseudomonas petrae. Next base: position 312,471 of record NZ_JAKJXE010000005.1, on the reverse strand, counting down.
CGCTGGGGCTATTTCGACCAGGCCGGTCAACTGCGCGACATGATTCAGAACCACCTGTTGCAGCTGCTGTGCCTGATCGCGATGGACCCGCCCAGCGACCTGTCCGCCGACAGCATCCGTGACGAAAAGGTGAAAGTGCTCAAGGCACTGGCGCCGTTCACGCCGGAGCGTCTGGCCACCCAGGTGGTGCGCGGGCAATACATCGCCGGTTACAGCGACGGCAAGCCGGTGCCGGGTTATCTGGAGGAAGAAAACTCCAACACCCAGAGCGACACCGAAACGTTCGTCGCCATTCGTGCCGACATCCGTAACTGGCGTTGGTCGGGCGTGCCGTTCTACCTGCGTACCGGCAAGCGCATGCCGCAGAAGCTGTCGCAGATCGTGATCCACTTCAAAGAGCCGCCGCATTACATCTTCGCCCCCGAGCAGCGCTTGCAGATCAGCAACCGCCTGATCATCCGCCTGCAGCCCGATGAAGGCATCTCGCTGCAGGTGATGACCAAGGATCAGGGCCTGGACAAAGGCATGCAGCTGCGCAGCAATCCGTTGCAACTGAGCTTCTCCGACGCCTACCGAAGCGCCCGTGTTCCGGACGCCTACGAGCGGTTGTTGCTGGAGGTCATGCGTGGAAACCAGAACCTGTTTGTGCGCAAAGACGAAATCGAATACGCCTGGCAATGGTGTGACCAGTTGATCGCTGGCTGGAAAAAGGCGGGCGACGCGCCCAAGCCTTACCCGGCCGGTTCCTGGGGGCCGATGAGCTCCATTGCTTTGATTACGCGTGACGGGAGGTCCTGGTATGGCGATATGTGAACTTGAATTTCCGGCGGGTCTGAAGGCCCACGAATTCGATAATCCCGAAGTGCTGGCGAACTCGCTGGCCGATCACGTGGCCGAGCGTCTGACGGCTGCGATTTCCAGTAATCCGCACGGCACGGCGACGTTGGTGGTGTCCGGGGGCAAAAGCCCCGTGGCGTTTTTCAAGGCGCTGGCCGAGAAGCCGCTCGAGTGGTCGAAAGTCTGCGTGAGCCTGGCCGACGAGCGCTGGGTGCCGACCGAGCACGCTGACAGCAACGAAGGCCTGCTCAAGCGTTTCCTGATTCAGGGGCCGGCGGCCGAGGCGGGGTTCTTCAGCCTGTACCGTCCGACCACGACAGTGGATGAAGCCGCAGCTGCAACGGACGAGGCGCTCAAGGAGCTGCCGAAGATTGACGTGCTGATTCTGGGCATGGGCGATGACGGGCATACCGCGTCGCTGTTCCCCAACAGCCCCCATCTGAAGGAAGCGCTGGACCTCAACAGCGACCGTCGTTGCCTGCCCATGCTTGCACCGACCGTCCCGCATCAGCGCCTGACCCTGACGCGTCCGCTGCTGGCGTCGGCAGCGACCACCATCCTGTCCGTTTCCGGTCAGGCCAAACTCGACACATTGCGCGCTGCACTGTCAGGCGATGACCTCGCCGAAATGCCGGTGCGCGCGTTCCTCAACCCGTCTCTAGAGATCTACTGGTGCCCATAAGCAAAGGATCAGCCGCCATGGAAAATACCCAAGTGAAACAGCCGTTGAATAGCATGGCGAGCAAGATTGCCCAGATCGACGCACTCTGCGCGAAAGCGAAGATTCTGCCGGTCATTACCATTGCCCGCGAACAGGATGTCCTGCCGCTGGCCGATGCCCTGGCCGCTGGCGGCTTGAATGCGCTGGAAATCACCCTGCGCTCGGAGTTCGGCCTCAAAGCCATTCGCATGCTGCGTGATGCGCGTCCAGAGCTGAGCGTTGGCGCCGGCACCATTCTCGACCGCCACATGCTCAAGGCGGCCGAGGAGGCGGGTTCACAATTCATCGTCACCCCCGGCAGCACCCAGGATCTACTCGAAGCCGCCGCGCTGAGCGAATTGCCGCTGCTGCCAGGCATCAGCAGCGCTTCGGAAATCATGATCGGTTATGCGCTGGGTTATCGTCGCTTCAAGCTGTTCCCGGCGGAAATCAGTGGCGGCGTTGGTGCGATCAAGGCGCTGGGCGGTCCATTTCCGGAAGTGCGCTTCTGCCCAACCGGCGGCGTCAGTGCGGCCAACCTGAAAAGCTACATGGCGCTGCCCAACGTGATGTGCGTCGGCGGCACCTGGATGATCGATAACGCGTGGGTGAAAAATGGCGACTGGCAGCGGATTACCGACGCCACTGCCGAAGCCATCGCGTTGTTCGACTGAGTCTGGATTCGCCGGTCAGGCGCAAGCGTCGACAGCCTCCGTTCAAGTGGGGGCTGGTTAACTGCTGAGCATGATCCGTTTATAGCGCCCTTCGGGGCGTTGCTGCAGAAGTCGTTGTTGCATGGCTTTTTAACGGTGTTCCTTGGTCGGGAACGCCGTTTTTTTTTGCGCTATTCATACGCAATACATATGTACCGCACAGTCAGTGGCGGGAGCGCTTATCTTTGCCACTCCTTTGTAGTTCGTTTCTCGATGGATTTACGGCGCCTTCGTCATGAAGGCGCCGTCTTTTTTTCTACGGGCTCACCGAAGGCTTTGATCCCGGCGCGGCCACACGGGAGCAGGCCCTAAGCCAGTGCCCGGAGTGCTGCGACCAACACGTCTACGTCCTTCGCCGACGTGGTGAATCCCGGCGTGATGCGAATGCACGTCCCGCAGGCCGAGCCTTCCCGTGTCACCGCAAAAATGCCGTGCTCATCAAGCAGGCGCTTGACCATGAGTTCCTGATCCGAGTGACTGCTGAACCGAAATGACGTGATCCCGCAATACAGCCGTGGGTCGTCCGGCGTCAGCACGTCGATGCCTTCGATGGTGCGCGCTTGAGTGACCCACAGGTCTCGCAGATAGGCCAAGCGTGCGCCTTTGGCGGGCGCGCCACCCATGGCGCGGTGATCGGCGAACACTTTTGGCAGGGTCATCAATGCCGGAATATTCGGCGTTCCGTAAGGCACGCGCCCGAGAATGTCGTCCGCGCCGTAGCGCTCGTCTGCCATGTCGGGGTCGATGGCGCTCAGGCGCTCCTGCTTCACGTAGATGAAACCCAGGCTCAGCGGCGCGCCAATCCATTTCTGCAGGTTGAAGCCGGCGAACGACACGCCAAGGTCTGCCAGTTCGAAATCCAGCAGACCCAAGGCATGGGCGCCATCCAGAATGACCTCGATACCGTGGGCTTTGGCCAGCTCGGCGATGGCCTTCACCGGCATCACCAGCCCGGTCCGGTGGGTGACGTACGTCAGCGCCACCAGCTTGAGACGTGGGTGAGCGGCAAACGCTTCGCGGTAGGTCTGCAGCAACCCTTCATGGCTCGCGGGGTGCTGGTGAGTGACTTCGATCACCTCCACGCCACGGTTCTTCGCCAGCCAGCGCATGCCGGTCTGCACGCTGTTGTAATCCAGGTCGCTGACCAGCACCTGGTCGCCTGCCACGAGGCCGTTGTAGTTGCGAATCAGCGCTTGCACCGCCTCCGACGCGGAGCGGGTGAGGGCCACTTCGCGGGCCGGCACGTTGAGCAGATCGGCGAGGTCAGCGCGAATGATCTCGCTGTCCTCGGTATCGAACTTCTGCCGCACGTAGACCGAGTTGCTGCGATTGACGTAAGCGAGGTTCTGTTCGTAATCCTTCAGTGCCGCGCGGGTCATGCGGCCGAAATAGCCGTATTCGAAATTGACCGGCCCAGGCTCGACGTCGTACTGCGCCGCGATCTGCTGCCAGAGCGCTTCGTCCCGAGCCTGTTCATCCGCCACTTCCGTTATTGCGTATGCAGTGCTGTTCATCAAGCGGCTCGCTGTTATCAATAGACGTTTTAGTTGAAGCGTATGGGCGTTTTCGAAGGGCCCGGCCGCAGCGGTTCGCGAGGTCGGGTGCGCAGAGGGTCCAGCAACGCCGAAAGGCCGTTGTGATCAATCTCGTGCATCAGTGCCAGCAGGCTGCCCAACTCCCCTGCCGGGAAGCCCTGACGGGCAAACCAGTTCAGGTAATCGCCTGGCAGGTCCGCCAGCAATCTCCCCTGATACTTGCCGAACGGCATTTCGCGAGTCACCAACAGTTTGAGTTTCTCCGGGTTCATCCAATAGCCGCTTATCCGTTCGAGTGAACTTGGAAGATACGTGCATTCTGCAATTGCGCAAACACACAGATCATGCAGAAAGCGCGGCCTAACTGTCGCTTGATATTGTTAAGTCATTGAAAATCAAAGATATTATTTATAGACAGAAGCTGGCACGCACAGTGCAATATTCCCTGTATCGAGTGTTTTGTTAACCAAGCCTTTGATAAACCTGCCAGAAAGGAACCGCAAAATGTCGGATATCAACAAAGAAGCCATCTCTGTTCTGAATGACTTGATCGAGACCAGCATTGACGGTGAAAAAGGTTTTCACACTGCTGCTGAAGACGCCAAGAACCCGGAAATCAAGGCCTACCTGCTTTCCCGCTCTTCTGGCTGCAAGACCTCTGTTGCCGAGCTGCAAGCTGAAGTGCGCGCATTGGGCGGCGATCCGGAAGACTCCTCAAGCGTTGCCGGCGGCGTACACCGCCTGTGGGTCAACCTGAAAAGCGCTTTGAGTGGCAAGAACGACGAAGCGGTCCTCAACGAAGTCGAAAGCGGCGAAGATCACGCGCTGAAGGCTTACAAAAAGGCCGCACAGGAAGCTACCGAGAAGAATTTGCCAGTCAACGTCACTACCCTGATCCAGCGCCAGCTGCAGGGCGTGCAGGCGAACCACGACAAGGTCAAAGCCCTGCGTGACACCGTTCGTGCTGCCAATAAGTAATTTGCAGTAGCTTCGAAAAACGCCAGCCAGTCTGGCGTTTTTTTATGTCTGCAATTCGGGGGAGGGCGCAACGTACGGTTCGACTTCTACGCGGTTCCTGCCATTTTTCTTGGCACGGTACAGGGCCCGGTCAGCGGCGTAAAAAAGGGGTTCCGGCAGGTCGTCGGTCGTCGGCAGATGAGTAGCGACGCCGATGCTTACGGTGATTGGCATGGTGTCGTCGGCGAATTGCGGCAGTGCTTCGATGGCCAGGCGCAGCTTCTCTGCGATGACACAGGCACCTGCCTTGTCGGTTTCCGGCAGCACCACCGTGAACTCCTCACCGCCGTAACGGGCGGCCAGATCACCGGGCCTGCGGATGCTGGCGGCGAGGGTCTCGGCGACGCTGCGTAGCGCAACATCGCCACCGTGATGCCCATGTCGATCGTTGAACGCCTTGAAGTGATCCACATCAACCATCAGTAACGCCAAAGGCCGTCCCGAGCGTATGCCTCGCGCCCACTCCTGCTTGAGGACCTCATCCAACCTGCGCCGATTGGCCAGGCCAGTCAGCTCGTCCGTGGCAGCGAGGCCCGACAATTCGCGCTCGGCATGCTGGCGCAGGCGCAGTTGGCGGCCCAACAGCCAAGACAGCCAGAGAATCCCCGCACACAGCAACCCGGTCGCCCCTGCTACCAGCAGCGCGTTGCGTTTCCAAACGGCATAGACGTCGTCCCGGGATTGAGCCACCACCACGATCAACGGCAAATCGCCTACACGTGAGAAGGTATAAACCCGCTGAGCACCGTCCAGGTCGGACGCGGCTGCGAAGCTGCCGTTGACCTCCCGCAAAATGCGTTTGAAGTTGGGCCGCATGCTGAAATTCTGGCCGATGAATGTCCTGTTGTTGTCATCGGGTTGCCGGGCGAGAAGCACCCCGTCTGCGTTGACCAGATTGATCGTGCTGGTGGGGCCGATGTCGAGCGTACGAAACAGTTGGTTGAAGTAGGACAGCCGCATCGAGGCGCTGGCGACCCCTACAAACGCGCCGTTGTCAGAGGAAAGGCGGCGACTGAAACTGATGCACAGGTCCTTGAACCCCCAGCGCGACAGAAATGGTCCGTCCACCCGCAGCGCCAGCGAGCTGTCGTCCCGGTGTTTCTGGAAACTCGGCCGATCTGAAAAATTGTCCTGCCGAGGCGTCAGCGAGGTGGAGTCCGCAACGATGCGCCCGGTGTCATCAAGCAGCACCAGGTCGCCTTTATAGGGCGCCGCCGTGGCGCGGTCGAACAGGACCAACCGCCGTAATTCCGGCGAGATGGTCATGACGTCAGGTCGTCGCCATGCGGCCATCAGGCCCTGAAGAGAGGTGTCGTACAGTTCGGCGTTACGCTGCACGTCCGCGTCGATCAACTGCACCACATTGTTTGCCGAGCGCACAGCGGCCTCGTTGGCCGTGCCCAGCTCCCGAAACAGCAACGAGGTCACGATGGCGAGGATGGCTGCCACCGCCAAGGCGCTGCCCAGCATCAGCATCTTCTCGGACCCTGATCTGATCCCTCGCGCAGATGGAGGCATGGCTGTCAGTGGCATCGATCATCTCTGAGGGTGAATGGACGCGTCGTGCAGCGGTAAGGCTTATTCGCCTTCGTCAAACTTGTTGTTGATCAGTTCTACCAGCCCCGCCAGCGCGGCCTCGGCGTCTTCACCTTCGGTGGCCAGGTGGATGAGGGTGCCCTTGCCGGCAGCCAGCATCATGACGGCCATGATGCTTTTGCCATCGACCATGGTTTCCGGCGTGCGGCCGACCCTGATCTGACACGGATACTTGCCGGCGACACCCACGAATTTGGCGGCGGCCCGGGCATGCAGACCCAGCTTGTTGATGATGGTGATTTCTAGAGCGGGCATCGCGATGGAGATCCTTTCAGCTTAGGTCGCGGTGGCGGACCTGAACATTCTTGAGCGATTGCTGCAGCACCTGACCCAGACGTTCGGTCAGGTAGACGGAGCGGTGGTGTCCGCCGGTGCAGCCAATGGCAATAGTGACGTAGGCGCGGTTGCTGGCGGCGAAGCGCGGCAACCACTTATTGAGGTACGTGAAGATGTCCTGAAACATTTCTTCGACGTCCGGTTGAGCCGCAAGGTAATCGGCGACCGGTTTGTCGAGGCCCGACTGCTCACGCAGCTCGGGCTTCCAGTACGGATTCGGCAGGCAGCGCACGTCGAACACCAGGTCGGCGTCCACGGGCATGCCGCGCTTGAAGCCGAAGGATTCGATGAGGAAGGCTGTGCCCGGTTCGGGTTTGTTCAGCAGGCGCAGTTTGAGGATGTCGCGCAGCTGATAGAGATTCAGGTGCGTGGTGTCGACCGTCAGATCAGCCAGGTCGATGATCGGACCGAGCAGGGTTTTCTCGTCACGAATCGCCTCGGCCAGCGAGCGTGTTGCCGTGCTCAACGGGTGGCGACGGCGGGTCTCGGAAAAGCGCTTGAGCAGGGTTGATTCATCGGCGTCGAGGAACAGCACGTCGCACTGGATGTGCCGGGCACGAACCTCGGCGAGCATGCGTGGGAATCGCGTCAGGTGACTGGGCAGGTTGCGGGCGTCGATCGAGACGGCCAGCAGCGGCTCAGCGAGCTCGGTGTTGATCAGCGCGCGCTCGGCCAGCTCCGGGAGCAGGCCGGCGGGCAGGTTGTCAACGCAGTAGAAACCGCTGTCTTCAAGGACATCGAGGGCCGTGCTCTTGCCGGAGCCGGAGCGGCCGCTGACGATGATCATGCGCATGATCAGTGACCGTTCTGGACGTCGAGCACGACGTTGTAGAGCTCTTCGTGGGTTTTGGCGCCGCGCAGGCGCTTACGCACATCGTCACGGTCGAGCATGCTGGCGATCTGGCGCAGCAGTTCCAGGTGAGCATCGGTGGCCGCTTCCGGGACCAGCAGCACAAACAGCAAATCAACCGGTTCGCCGTCGATGGCGTCGAAATCTGTGGGTTTTTCCAGATGCAAGACTGCGCTAACAGGCGTTGTGCAGCCCTTTAAGCGACAGTGAGGTATGGCGATGCCATTACCGAATCCGGTGGAGCCGAGCTTTTCACGGGCAATGAGGCTTTCAAACACAACCTGCTCATCCAGATCAGGCACTTGCTTGCCGATCATGCTGGCGATGTTTTGGAGTACGGCTTTTTTGCTGCCGCCTGGCACGTTCACGAGTGAACGGCCAGGGGTCAGGATATTTTCAAGTCGGATCATGAGTGGGGAGTGTCAGCGAGCAGTCGCGCCTTGCAGCAGACTTTGCTGTTTTTCCTTATGTTTTTTGAGTTGGCGGTCAAGCTTGTCGGCAAGCAGGTCAATGGCTGCATACATGTCGTCGTGTTCGGCGTTGGCAACCACTTCAGCGCCAGGAACGTGCAGGGTGGCTTCGATCTTCTGCTTGAGCTTCTCGACCTCCATCGTGACCTGCACATTCGTGATCTTGTCAAAATGGCGCTCCAATCGTGCGAGTTTCTCGCCGATGTAGGTACGCAGAGGTTCGGTCACTTCCAGTTGGTGTCCACTGATGTTGACTTGCATACAGCTTCTCCTTCGTTGCCAGTGCATTAAGAGGCAGGCGTAATGCCTGCCACTGGAACGCTTTGACGTGTGACCTTTACATGAGTCGCTTGCGTTCGCTGGACGGCGAGATCCCAAGGGATTCGCGGTACTTGGCGACTGTGCGACGGGCCACTTGAATGCCTTGTGCTTCCAGTAAACCAGCGATCTTGCTGTCACTCAACGGCTTTTTCTGATTTTCCGCGGCGACCAGTTTTTTGATGATCGCGCGAATCGCCGTTGACGAGCATTCGCCGCCTTCCGAGGTGCTGACGTGGCTGGAAAAGAAATATTTGAGTTCGTAAATCCCGCGCGGGGTGTGCATGAACTTCTGCGTGGTCACCCGGGAAATCGTCGATTCGTGCATGCCGACCGCTTCAGCGATGTCATGCAGAACCAGCGGCTTCATGGCCTCGTCGCCGTACTCGAGGAAGCCTCGCTGGTGTTCGACGATCTGCGTGGCCACCTTCATCAGCGTCTCGTTTCGACTTTGCAGGCTCTTGATGAACCAGCGAGCTTCCTGCAGCTGATTGCGCATGAACGTATTGTCGGCGCTGGTATCGGCGCGACGCACAAACCCTGCGTACTGCGGATTGACCCGCAGGCGCGGCACGGATTCCTGGTTCAGCTCAACCAGCCAGCGCTCGTTGTCCTTGCGCACAATGACGTCAGGCACGACGTATTCGGCTTCGGTGGACTCGATCTGCGAGCCGGGGCGCGGGTTGAGGCTCTGGACCAGTTCGATGACCTGACGCAGGTCGTCTTCCTTGAGCTTCATGCGGCGCATCAGTTGCGCGTAGTCGCGGCTGCCGAGCAGATCGATGTATTCGCTGACCAGCTTCTGCGCTTCCGCCAGCCACTTGGTTTTGGCCGGCAACTGGCGAAGCTGCAGCAGCAGGCATTCGCTCAGGTTGCGAGCGCCGATGCCGGCAGGCTCGAACTGCTGAATGCGGTGCAGAACGGCTTCAATTTCGTCCAGCTCGATATCGAGCTCGGGATCGAAGGCGTCGAGCATTTCTTCGAGTGTTTCGTCGAGGTAGCCCTGGTTGTTGATGCAGTCGATCAGGGTCACGGCGATGAGGCGATCGGTGTCCGACATGGGCGCCAGATTAAGTTGCCAGAGCAGGTGGCTTTGCAGGCTCTCGCCGACGGAGGTACGGGTGGTGAAATCCCACTCGTCATCGTCGTTGCTGGGCAGGCTGCTGGCGCTGGTCTGATAGACGTCTTCCCACGCGGTGTCGACCGGCAGCTCGTTGGGAATGCGTTCGTTCCAGTCGCCTTCTTCCAGATTGTCGACGGTAGGCGCCGATTCCTGGTAGGTAGGTTCCTGAACATCAGCGTTGGGCTTTTGCTCTACATTATCCGCCAAGGGGTCGGCGTTGTCGAAATCGTCGCCTTCCTCCTGCCGTTCCAGCATCGGGTTCGACTCCAGCGCCTCTTGAATCTCCTGTTGGAGATCCAGCGTCGACAACTGAAGCAAGCGGATTGCCTGTTGCAGCTGAGGTGTCATCGTCAGCTGCTGGCCCATTCTCAAGACTAGCGAAGGTTTCATGGCAGGGCTTAACACCTTATTCGCCGGCGCACTGCGCGCCATTTACTACCAGGGCGCCGAGGGCGCCAACTTAAGCAAATTATATGCCTGAAGCTGGAGGGTTTGCCTAGAGTGTGATGACAATTAAAAATGAGGTCGGCGATGGCGCACGTTGCGGGTTACCGCACAACCTCATGTCATCACTGCGGTTACAGGCGGAACTCGTGACCCAGATACACTTCCTTGACCAACTGATTGGCCAGGATGGATTCGGCGTCGCCCTCGGCAATCAGCTGCCCATCGTTGACGATGTAGGCGGTTTCGCAGATGTCCAGCGTTTCACGCACGTTGTGGTCGGTGATCAGCACGCCGATCCCTTTGGCCTTGAGGTGGTGAATAATCTGCTTGATGTCGCCTACGGAGATAGGGTCGACACCGGCGAAGGGTTCGTCGAGCAGAATGAATTTCGGCGAAGTGGCGAGGGCGCGTGCGATTTCCACACGGCGGCGTTCACCGCCCGAAAGGCTCATGCCCAGGTTGTCGCGAATGTGGGTGATGTGAAATTCCTGCAGCAGGCTTTCCAGCTCCTTGCGGCGGGCAGCGCGATCGAGCTCCTTGCGGGTCTCCAGGATCGCCATGATGTTGTCCGAGACGGAGAGCTTACGGAAGATCGACGCTTCCTGTGGCAGGTACCCGATACCGGCGCGTGCGCGGCCGTGCATCGGCTGGTGGCTGACGTCCTGGTCGTCGATCAGTACGCGACCCTGATCCGCCTGAACCAGACCGACGATCATGTAGAAGCAAGTGGTCTTGCCGGCGCCGTTGGGGCCGAGCAGGCCGACAATCTGGCCGCTCTCGATGGACAGGCTGACGTCACGTACGACCTGGCGGCTTTTATAGGCCTTGGCCAGGTGTTGGGCTTTCAGCGTTGCCATTACTGAGCCTTCTGCTGGTCGGTTTTCTTTTTCGGCTGGATGACCATGTCGATGCGAGGGCGTGGGGTGGTGACCTTGGTGCCATTGGCACGACCGGCGTTCACGACCTGCTTGACGGTGTCATAGACGATTTTCTCGCCTTCGGACGTGTTGCCGTCGTTGACCACTTTGGCCTTGTCGATCAGCACGATGCGGTTCTGGGCCGCGAAGTACTGGATGGTGACACCCCAGGCCTGAACGATCGGCTTGTCCACCGATGGCTTTTGCTCGTAGTAGGCCAGGTTGCCCACGGACGTGAACACGTCCACGTCGCCTTGCGGTGTACGGGTAATGGTCACCGTGTTGCCGGTGATCTTCATCGTGCCCTGGGTGATGATGACATTGCCTTTGTAAGTGGCGATGCCTTGCTTGTCGTCCAGCTGCGCGTCATCCGACTGGATGTGGATGGGTTGATCGCGATCCGTCGGCAGAGACCAGGCGCTCGCGCTTCCCAGTGCTGCGCCCAGGCCGAGCAAAAAAGGAAGGGTTTTAACGAGCCTCATACTGTCCTCTTACGTTGGATAGCAGGTTCATCCTGCTTTCTTTCAGATACGCTTTCATACCCGTGCCGGTCGTTACACCGCCAAGGCCGTCGATTCTAACGGGTTGGGCAGTTTCCGCATATTGCTTCTGCGGGAATACAGTCATGCGGCTGCTGGTGATGATGGTGGTGCGGTTCTTTTCGTCGGTGCGGTTGATGCGCACCGAGTCGATCAGCTCGACATGATCACCCCCCGGCGACACTTCGGCGCGAACGCTCTGCACGTGCCACGGGAAGGTAGAACCTCGATACATCTGCAGCACCGGCGTGGTCATCAGGGTGACGTCCGTGGCTTTCAAGTGCTCGACCTTGTCGGCGGTCATGTCGTACTGCATGGTCCCGTCGGGGAGGTACTGAATGCTGTGGGCGTTGGTCGCGTAGTAATCGACAGCGCTTTCATCCACGGCAGCCTTGGGTTGATCCAGGAAGCTTTCCGGACTGATGTTCCAGTAGCCGACCGCTGCCAGCAGCAGTGCCAGCACACCGAACAGCAGAAACGTTCGAAACTTTTTGCTCAGCATAAATGCACTTCTATAGGTAGGCGGCGTGAGCCGCTTCGAGGTTGTCCTGAGCCTTCAGGATCAACTCGCAGAATTCGCGGGCAGCGCCTTCGCCGCCACGTGCCTGGGTAATGCCGTGGGCATGCTCGCGGACAAAGCCGGCAGCATTGGCTACGGCCATGCCCAGACCGACCCGGCGAATGACCGGGAGGTCAGGCAAATCGTCACCCAGGTACGCGACCTGCTCGTAGCTTAGATTCAGTTGCTGCAAAAGCTCGTCGAGGACCACGAGTTTGTCTTCGCGACCCTGATAAAGGTGTGCAATGCCGAGGTTCTTCGCGCGCCGCTCAACCACGGGGGTCTTGCGCCCGCTGATGATGGCAGTCGTCACACCCGAGTTGATAAGCATCTTGATGCCCTGGCCGTCGAGGGTGTTGAACGTCTTGAACTCGCTGCCATCTTCGAGGAAATACAGGCGCCCATCGGTGAGTACGCCGTCGACGTCGAAGATCGCCAGTTTAATGTTCTTGCCGCGTTGCATCAGATCATTCATATCGGCGCTCATTTACATGACGCCTGCACGGAGCAGGTCTTGAAGGTTGAACGCGCCAACCGGGCGATCGTTCTCGTCGACCACGATGAGTGCGCCGATCTTGTTGTCTTCCATGATTTTCAAGGCTTCGGCCGCGAGCATTTCCGGGCGCACGGTCTTGCCATGGACGGTCATCACTTCATCGATGGTCGCTTGGCGTATGTCGATCGGGCGATCCAGCGTGCGGCGCAAATCACCGTCCGTGAAGATACCGGCCAGGCGGCCGTCGCTCTCGAGGATGGCGGTCATGCCCAGCCCCTTGCGGGTCATTTCCATCAGCGAATCGCGAAGCGGCGTGCCCCGCACAACCTGCGGCAGGTTGGCGCCAGTGTGCATGACATGCTCAACCTTCAACAGCAGCCGACGACCCAGCGCGCCGCCCGGGTGGGAAAACGCGAAGTCTTCGGCGGTGAAGCCCCTGGCGTCCAGCAGTGCAACGGCCAGGGCGTCGCCCATGACCAGCGCCGCCGTGGTGGAGGAGGTGGGCGCCAGATTCAGCGGGCAGGCTTCTTTCTCGACCCGCGCATTGAGGTTGACCTCAGCGGCCTTGGCCAGCGTTGACTCCGGGTTGCCGGTAAGGCTGATCATCTTGATGCCCAGACGCTTGATCAGCGGCAGCAACGTGACGATCTCGGCCGTCGTGCCCGAGTTGGACAGGGCCAGAATGATGTCGGCGCTGGTGATCATGCCCATGTCGCCGTGGCTGGCCTCGGCCGGGTGCACGAAAAACGAAGGAGTGCCGGTGCTGGCGAGGGTAGCGGCGATCTTCTTTCCGATATGCCCCGACTTGCCCATGCCGACCACGACTACACGGCCCTGACTGCCTAGAATCATGTCGCACGCGTTGACGAAATCGGCATTGATGTGCGCGAGCAAACCTTCCACAGCTTCTATTTCAAGGCGGATGGTGCTCTGTGCCGATTCAATCAGATTGCGCGCATTGGACATATCGGAAGGGGTCGCTTGGTGAAAAGCCGGGGATTATAGCGGCAATGTTCAAAAGCCTCACGCTTCATCGTTGCTGTTTGTTTAATGAAGGGACACGTCCTTCAGCAACTGCGTGATAAAGGCTGGCGATGGGTACGAAAATTCCACGCCCTCCTTGATACCCTTCTTTGTTTGCGACTTGACACGTTGAGGCTTGGGCGGCGTGCGACAGCGGTGGTATAGTCCGCCGCTTGTTCGGCCCCTCCAAAAGTGTGTCGTTCGTCAAGAACGCGGCATCTGAGAGACAGGTTGCATCGCAAGGAGTTTAGATGAGTGCCGATAACGCCTACGCGGTCGAGCTGAAGGGCGTTTCCTTCAAGCGCGGTACGCGCAGCATCTTCAATAATGTGGACATCCGCATCCCCCGGGGCAAAGTCACCGGCATCATGGGGCCGTCGGGCAGTGGTAAAACCACACTGCTGCGGTTGATGGGGGCACAACTGCGTCCGAGCGCCGGCGAAGTCTGGGTCAATGGCCAGAATTTGCCGAAGCTTTCGCGCAGCGATCTTTTCGATGCGCGCAAGCAGATGGGCGTGCTCTTTCAGAGCGGCGCGCTGTTCACCGACCTCGACGTTTTCGAAAACGTGGCGTTCCCGCTACGGGTTCACACCAAGCTGCCTGAAGACATGATCCGCGACATCGTTCTGCTGAAGTTGCAGGCGGTCGGGCTTCGTGGCGCGGTCGATCTGATGCCTGACGAACTGTCGGGTGGCATGAAGCGCCGTGTTGCACTGGCGCGCGCCATCGCGCTGGATCCCCAGATCCTCATGTACGACGAGCCCTTCGTGGGCCAGGACCCTATTGCCATGGGCGTGCTGGTTCGGCTGATCCGGCTGCTCAATGATGCGCTGGGTATCACCAGTATCGTGGTGTCCCACGACCTCGCCGAGACCGCCAGCATCGCCGACTATCTCTATGTCGTCGGTGACGGTCAGGTACTGGGGCAGGGCACACCGCAGGAACTGATGCAGTCGGATAACCCTCGTATACGTCAGTTCATGACGGGTGATCCCGACGGGCCGGTGCCTTTCCATTATCCGGCGCCGGATTATCGCGACGATCTTTTGGGGAAGCGCTGATGCGCAGAGTGTCTTTAATGGATCGCGTACGCCTGATGGGGCGTTCGGCGATCGATATAGTTGCAGTGTTGGGTCGTTCAGGGATTTTTCTGGTTCATGCGTTGCTTGGGCGCGGCGGAATTGGCGGCGGCTTTCAGCTGCTCCTTCGTCAGCTGCACTCGGTTGGCGTCATGTCACTGGCCATTATCGTGGTGTCCGGTGTGTTCATCGGTATGGTGCTGGCGCTGCAAGGCTTCAGCATTCTCGCCAAGTATGGCTCCGAACAGGCCGTGGGGCAGATGGTTGCCCTGACGTTGCTGCGTGAACTCGGCCCCGTCGTCACCGCTCTATTGTTCGCCGGTCGTGCAGGCTCTGCTCTCACCGCTGAAATCGGCAACATGAAATCCACCGAGCAGCTTTCCAGCCTCGAGATGATTGGCGTCGATCCGCTCAAATACATCGTCGCGCCGCGCCTCTGGGCAGGCTTCATCTCGCTTCCGGTGCTGGCGCTGATTTTCAGCGTGGTCGGCATATGGGGTGGTTCGTGGGTGGCAGTCGACTGGCTGGGCGTTTATGAAGGCTCCTTCTGGGCCAACATGCAGAACAGTGTTTCGTTTTCCGATGATGTGCTCAACGGTGTCATCAAGAGCGTCGTGTTCGCTTTTGTCGTCACCTGGATTGCCGTGTTCCAGGGTTATGACTGCGAGCCCACGTCCGAAGGGATCAGTCGTGCCACGACCAAGACCGTGGTCTACGCCTCATTGGCCGTACTGGGCCTTGACTTTATTATGACCGCCTTGATGTTTGGAGACTTCTGATGCAAAACCGCACCCTCGAAACCGGTGTAGGCCTGTTTCTGCTGGCCGGGATCCTGGCTTTGCTCCTGCTCGCCCTGCGCGTCAGCGGTCTGAGCGCCAGCGCCAACACCGACACTTATAAACTTTACGCAAATTTCGACAATATCGCCGGTTTGACTGTCAGAGCGAAAGTGACCATGGCCGGTGTGAACATCGGCAAGGTCACTGCAATCGATCTGGATCACGATACCTTCACAGGTCGTGTGACGATGGAAGTGAACAAGCGGGTCAACAACCTGCCTTCGGATTCCACCGCTTCCATCCTGACCGCAGGCCTGCTGGGTGAAAAATACGTCGGCATCAGTGTCGGTGGCGATGACCAGCTGTTGAAAGACGGCGGCACCATCCATGACACCCAGTCCTCGTTGGTACTCGAAGACCTGATCGGTAAATTCCTGCTCAATTCAGTGGGCAAAGACGCCAAATGAGGAGTTTTTTCATGATCTCGATTCTGCGCCGTGGCCTTCTGGTGCTGCTGGCCGCCCTGCCTTTGTTTGCTAACGCAGCGGCGTCCGATGCTTCTGCCCACGATCTGGTTGATCGCACCACCAAGCAATTGCTGGCTGACCTGTCCGCGAACAAGGAAACCTACAAGTCCAATCCGCAAGCCTTTTACGATGCACTTAACGGCATCGTTGGCCCGGTCATCGACGCTGATGGCATTTCCAAAAGCATCATGACCGTGAAGTATTCGCGCAACGCCACCCCGGCGCAGATGCAACGCTTCCAGGAAAACTTCAAGCGTAGCCTGATCCAGTTCTATGGCAATGCGCTGCTCGAGTACAACAACCAGGGCATCACCGTTTCCCCGGCCAAGCAGGAAGCTGCTGATCGCACTTCCGTCGACATGTCGGTCAAAGGCAACAACGGCGCGGTCTACCCTGTTTCCTACACCCTCGTCAAAATCGGTGGTGAGTGGAAAGTCCGGAACGTGATCATCAACGGCATCAACATCGGCAAGCTGTTCCGCGATCAGTTCGCTGACGCCATGCAGCGTAACGGTAACGACCTGGACAAAACCATCGACGGTTGGGCTGGCGAAGTCGCCAAGGCCAAGCAGGCCTCGGAAGCCTCCAGCGACAAGGTCGTCAAATGAGTCAAGCGTCCGTCACTGCCGCTGGCGGCGGAGAGCTGATGCTCTCCGGCGTGATCGACTATCGGACCGGCCCCGCCTTACGTGAGCAGGGCGCGGCGCTGATCAAGGCAAGCACCGCTGCGGCCCTGACGCTGGATTGTTCCGGCGTCGAAAAGTCCAGCAGTGTCGGCCTGGCTTTGCTTCTCGCCTTTATGCGGGATGCACAGGAGGAGGGTAAGTCAGTCACCGTCCGGGCGTTGCCTGAAGACATGCAGGAAATTGCCCAGGTCTCCGGCCTGACCGAGCTGTTGCAGCATCATTAATTGCTTTCATCGATCAAGCCCCTCGTCCGCCCCTTGCAAAGTAGGGTTCGCAACGAGAGGGCTTTTTTGTATGATGGCCGACCCGCGCGCGTAGGGCGCCGATTGAGGTTAAGCATGCAGGCCGTAGAAGTTAAAAGCTTCCTGGAAGCTAAGTTGCCAGATATCCAGGTCGAAGTTGAAGGCGAAGGCTGTAATTTCCAGCTGAACGTGATCAGCGACGAACTGGCCGCACTCAGTCCGGTCAAGCGCCAGCAGCAGATCTACACGCATTTGAACCCATGGATCGCCGATGGCAGCATCCACGCGGTCACCATGAAATTTTTCAGCCGCGCTGCATGGGCCGAGCGCACCTGAGCCAAAACGGCGTCGAGATTCCAATGGATAAACTGATTATTACTGGCGGCATTCGTCTTGATGGCGAAATCCGCATCTCCGGGGCGAAAAACTCTGCCCTGCCGATTCTCGCAGCCACGCTGCTGGCTGATGGTCCTGTGACCGTCGCCAACCTGCCGCACCTGCACGACATCACCACCATGATCGAGCTGTTCGGTCGCATGGGCATCGAGCCGATCATCGACGAGAAGCTCAGCGTCGAAATCGATCCGCGCACCATCAAGACCCTGATCGCTCCGTACGAACTGGTGAAAACCATGCGTGCGTCGATCCTCGTCCTGGGTCCGATGGTTGCCCGTTTCGGTGAAGCCGAAGTGGCGCTGCCTGGCGGTTGCGCCATTGGTTCGCGTCCGGTCGATCTGCACATCCGTGGTCTTGAAGCCATGGGCGCGGTCATCGACGTCGAAGGCGGTTACATCAAGGCCAAGGCGCCGGAAGGCGGCCTGCGTGGCGCTAACTTCTTCTTCGACACCGTCAGCGTGACCGGTACCGAGAACATCATGATGGCTGCTGCACTGGCCAACGGTCGCAGCGTCCTGCAAAACGCCGCGCGTGAGCCTGAAGTCGTGGATTTGGCGAACTTCATCAACGCCATGGGCGGTAAAGTCTCTGGTGCCGGCACCGACACCATCACCATCGATGGCGTCAAACGTCTGGGTTCGGCGACGTATCGCGTCATGCCCGACCGCATCGAAACCGGCACCTACCTGGTGGCGGCGGCGGCAACCGGCGGCCGTGTGAAACTCAAGGACACCGATCCGACGATTCTCGAAGCGGTACTCGAGAAGCTGCGTGAATCCGGCGCCGAGATCACCACGGGCAAGGACTGGATCGAGCTGAACATGCACGGCAAGCGTCCGAAAGCGGTCAACG
The DNA here is from genome assembly GCF_021728295.1 of Pseudomonas petrae. GTDB lineage: Bacteria > Pseudomonadota > Gammaproteobacteria > Pseudomonadales > Pseudomonadaceae > Aquipseudomonas > Aquipseudomonas petrae. The sequence continues at coordinate 294,434 of NZ_JAKJXE010000005.1, read as the reverse complement.
TGCGCACTGCGCCGTACCCGGCTTTCCCGACCGACATGCAGGCGCAGTTCATCTCGCTTAACGCCATCGCCGAAGGCACGGGTGCGGTCATCGAGACCATCTTCGAAAACCGCTTCATGCACGTGTATGAAATGCACCGCATGGGCGCGCAGATTCAGGTCGAAGGCAACACCGCGATCGTCACCGGCTGCACCAAGCTCAAAGGCGCGCCAGTGATGGCGACCGACTTGCGCGCATCGGCGAGCCTGGTCATTTCGGCGCTGGTTGCCGAAGGCGACACGCTGATCGACCGCATCTACCACATCGACCGTGGTTACGAGTGCATCGAAGAAAAACTGCAGATGCTGGGCGCGAAGATCCGTCGCGTTCCGGGCTAGTCAGCTGCTGCGCGTTCGCCCGGGTCGATGTGATCGACTCGGGCGACGTGTCTGGCCATTGCGCCAGGACTTTCTGATTCGTTTCACCCTGGCTTCTTGAGCCGGAGGTTGTCGGGCGCCAGTTGCGACCCGGCACGCGCTGCTGATAAGGACTGACGTTTCCCATGTTGACCATCGCACTGTCCAAGGGCCGAATCCTCGACGACACCTTGCCGCTGCTCGCTGCGGCAGGCATCGTGCCGACCGAGAATCCGGACAAGAGCCGCAAGCTGATCATCCCCACGACCCAGGCCGACGTGCGCTTGCTGATCGTGCGTGCCACGGACGTGCCGACCTACGTCGAGCATGGTGCTGCGGATCTCGGCGTCGCGGGCAAGGACGTGCTGATGGAATACGGCGGTCAAGGGCTGTATGAGCCCCTCGACTTGCAAATCGCCCAGTGCAAGCTGATGACCGCAGGCGCGGTCGGCGCGGTCGAACCCAAGGGCCGGCTGCGTGTGGCGACCAAGTTCGTCAACGTTGCCAAGCGCTATTACGCGGAACAGGGCCGTCAGGTCGACATAATCAAACTGTACGGCTCCATGGAGCTCGCGCCGCTTGTGGGCCTGGCGGACAAGATCATCGACGTCGTCGACACCGGCAACACGCTGCGTGCCAACGGCCTCGAACCCCAGGACATGATTGCCCACATCAGCTCGCGTCTGGTGGTGAACAAGGCATCCATGAAGATGCAGCACGCCCGTATTCAGTCGCTGATCGACACCCTGCGCACAGCCGTGGAGTCGCGACACCGCGGTTGACTGCATCGCGTGACCCTCAACAGGATCACGCCCAGCTATCCGTGTCATAGCCAAATTTCTCAGGTGCCCGCGCGGATGGCTTGCTAGCTTAGGCATCTGCCTATCCTTGCACCTGAAATCGCCACCTGAGAAATCGCCATCCATCGAGGCCAAGCTATGACCACTTCCAACGCTATTCGCCGACTCAACGCTGCCGATCCGGACTTCGCCCGTCATCTGGATCATCTGCTGAGCTGGGAAAGTGTGTCTGACGACTCGGTCAATGAGCGTGTGCTGGACATCATCAAGAACGTGCGCGAGCGCGGCGATGCGGCGTTGGTGGAATACACCCGCCGTTTCGACGGGCTGGACGTGGCGTCGATGGCGGACCTGATTCTGCCGCGCGAGCGTCTGGAGCTGGCACTGACCCGCATCACGCCCGCCCAGCGCCAGGCGCTCGAAAAAGCCGCCGACCGCGTGCGCAGTTACCACGAGCGGCAGAAGCAGGATTCCTGGAGCTACACCGAGGCCGATGGCACCGTGCTGGGCCAGAAGGTCACGCCGCTGGATCGCGCCGGGCTGTACGTGCCGGGCGGTAAGGCGTCTTACCCGTCCTCCGTATTGATGAACGCCATTCCGGCCAAAGTCGCCGGCGTAGGCGAGGTGGTCATGGTCGTGCCGACCCCGCGCGGTGAGCTCAACGAGCTGGTGCTGGCGGCGGCCTGCATCGCCGGCGTTGATCGGGTGTTCACCATCGGCGGCGCGCAGGCGGTTGCAGCGCTGGCGTATGGCACCGAAAGCGTCCCGCAGGTGGACAAAGTCGTCGGGCCGGGCAACATTTATGTGGCCACCGCCAAGCGTCACGTGTTCGGCCAAGTGGGCATCGACATGATCGCCGGCCCGTCGGAGATTCTGGTGGTGTGCGACGGCCAGACTGACCCGGACTGGATCGCCATGGACTTGTTCTCCCAGGCCGAGCACGACGAAGACGCCCAGGCGATTCTGGTCAGCCCGGATGCGGACTTCCTTGATCGCGTCGCCGCCAGCATCGCTAGACTGATGCCGACGATGGAGCGCGCGGAAATCATCCAGACCTCGATCAATGGCCGCGGCGCCTTAATCAAAGTGGCCGACATGACTCAGGCCATTGAAGTCGCCAACCGGATTGCGCCGGAGCACCTGGAGTTGTCGGTGGCTGATCCCGAGGCCTGGCTGCCGCAGATTCGCCACGCCGGCGCGATCTTCATGGGCCGCCACACGTCCGAAGCTTTGGGCGACTACTGCGCCGGTCCCAACCACGTGCTGCCTACTTCGGGCACCGCCCGGTTCTCGTCGCCGTTGGGCGTGTACGATTTCCAGAAGCGCTCATCGATCATTTTTTGCTCGGAGCAGGGCGCGTCCGAGCTGGGCAAAACGGCCTCGGTGCTGGCACGCGGCGAGTCATTGACCGCCCACGCCCGCAGCGCCGAATACCGCATCGTCGACACCGAACAAGAGGGCAACTGAACATGAGCAAATTCTGGAGTCCCTTCGTCAACGACCTGGTGCCGTATGTGCCGGGCGAGCAGCCCAAACTGACCAAACTGGTGAAGCTCAACACCAACGAAAACCCCTATGGCCCGTCGCCCAAGGCGATTGATGCCATGCGTGTTGCGGTCAGTGACGAGCTGCGTCTGTATCCCGACCCCAACAGTGACGTGCTGAAGCAAGCCGTAGCGCGTTATTACGGCGTCGACGCGAATCGCGTGTTCCTCGGCAACGGTTCGGACGAGGTGCTGGCCCACGCCTATAACGCATTCTTCCGGCAGGACAAACCGCTGCTGTTCCCGGACATCAGCTACAGCTTCTATCCGGTGTACTGCGGCCTGTATGGCGTCGACTACGAAGCCGTGCCGCTGGACGAGCAGTTTCAGATTCGCGTCGAAGATTACGTGCGTCCCAATGGCGGCATCATTTTCCCGAACCCGAATGCACCCACCGGCTGTCTGTTGGCCCTTGATGCCGTCGAGCAGATCCTCAAGAACAGCCCGGATTCAGTGGTGATCGTCGACGAGGCGTATATCGACTTCGGCGGCGAAACCGCGATTAGCCTGGTGGATCGCTATCCGAACCTGCTGGTCACTCAAACGCTGTCCAAATCGCGCTCGCTTGCCGGGTTGCGAGTGGGCCTCGCGGTGGGGCATCCGGACCTGATCGAAGCGCTGGAACGGGTGAAGAACAGCTTCAACTCCTATCCGCTGGACCGCATGGCCATTGTCGGCGCAGCAGCGGCATTCGATGACCGCGAGTATTTCGAGCGCACCTGCCAGCGCGTGATCGCCAGCCGCGAAGCGCTTGTCGAGCAGTTGGAGGGCAAGGGCTTTGAAGTGCTGCCCTCGGCCGCGAACTTCATCTTCGCCCGCCACCCCCAGCACGACGCTGCCAGTCTGGCGGCGAAGGTGCGCGAGCAGGGCGTGATCGTGCGCCACTTCAAACAGGCGCGCATCGCGCAATTCCTGCGCATTACCATCGGCACGCCTGAACAGAATCAGGCGCTGGTGGATGCGCTGGGGGACTTGTCGAGCTGAGTTGACGGTTGCTGACCGGCAACCGATCAATCCTCCGCCGCAGGCGCCGTTGTCTGCGGTGGGCGCACGCCCACCTCGGCGTTCAGTTTCAATTCCTTGCCGTTGCGCATGACCTGAATGGCGATTTTGTCAGTGGGCTTTGTGCGAGCCACCTGGTTCATTGAGCGACGGCCATCACCTGCTGGCTCGCCGTTGATGCTCAGGATCACATCGCCCAGTTGCAAGCCTGCCTTCTGCGCCGGGCCGTCGCGGAAAATGCCGGCGACCACGATGCCCGGACGGTCCTTCAGTCCGAACGATTCCGACAGCTCCTGGGTCAGCGGCTGTACCTCGATGCCCAGCCAGCCGCGAATCACCTGGCCGTGTTCGATGATCGACTTCATCACCTCCAGGGCCAGCTTGGTCGGAATCGCAAAACCGATGCCTTGCGAGCCACCGGATTTGGAGAAGATCGCCGTGTTGATCCCGGTCAGGTTGCCGTTGGCGTCTACCAGCGCGCCGCCCGAGTTGCCAGGGTTGATCGCCGCGTCGGTCTGAATGAAGTCTTCGTAGGTGTTGAGGCCCAGTTGGTTACGCCCGGTGGCACTGATGATGCCCATGGTCACGGTCTGGCCGACGCCGAACGGGTTACCAATGGCCAGGGCAACGTCGCCGATGCGGATGGCATCAGAACGGCCCAGGGTAATGGAAGGCAGATTCTTGAGGTCGATCTTCAGAACCGCAAGGTCGGTCTCGGGATCGCTGCCGACCACTTTGGCAATCGTCTCGCGACCGTCTTTAAGCGCAACGACAATCTGGTCGGCGCCAGAGGTCACGTGGTTGTTGGTCAGCAGGTAGCCTTCCGGGCTCATGATCACAGCCGAACCCAGGCTCGACTCCATGCGCTTTTGTTTGGGCAGATTGTCGCCAAAGAACCGGCGAAACTGCGGGTCCTCGAACAGCGGGTGATTGGGTTTGTTGTTATTGACCATCTTGGTCGTGTACAGATTGGCCACGGCGGGCGCGGCGTTGCTGACGGCGTCCGCGTACGACACCGGGCCCTGTTGCACGAAGGCCTGCTGTGGCGCTTGCTGCAGGTTCACGTCCTGGCTGGGTAGCCCGACCCACTGGGGATAGCGCTGGATAATCAATAAAGCGATAAGCACACCAGCGAGCAAGGGCCAGCCGAGAAAACGCAGCGCTTTGAACATTGAGCGGAGTCCTGAAGGTAGAAGCGCCTAGCTGCGCCATAATGGCCGGCATTATACGAGGACCGACACGGTCTGGACTGCATATTTAGGAGACTTTTATGGCCGTTGCCCTGAGCACCCTGGTGGAAGAAGCGGACCGCTATCTCGGTAGCGCGCGGATTCAGGATTATTGCCCCAATGGCCTGCAGGTCGAGGGCCGGCCGCAGGTCAGCCGGATCGTCTCCGGGGTCACTGCGAGTCAGGCGTTACTGGACGCGGCGGTGGAGGCCAACGCCGATCTGGTGCTGGTGCATCACGGCTATTTCTGGAAAGGCGAGAACCCCTGCATCACCGGCATGAAACAGCGTCGGCTGAAAACGCTGCTCAAGCACGACATCAGCCTGCTGTCCTATCACTTGCCCCTCGACCTCCACGCCGACGTGGGCAATAACGTTCAGTTGGCCGAGCAACTGGAGATCACCGTCGAAGGCCCGCTGGACCCGGACAATCCGCGCATCGTCGGGCTGGTCGGCTCACTCAGCGAGGCGATGACCCCACGGGATTTCGCCCGCCGCGTGCAGACTGCATTGGGGCGCGAGCCGCTGCTGATCGAAGGTGACGGCATGATTCGCCGGGTCGGCTGGTGCACCGGGGGTGGGCAGGGCTACATCGATCAAGCCGTGCTGGCCGGCGTGGACCTGTATTTGAGCGGCGAGGCGTCCGAGCAGACCTTCCACAGTGCCCGGGAAAACGGCATCAGTTTCATTGCCGCCGGCCACCACGCCACCGAGCGTTATGGCGTGCAGGCCCTGGGTGATTACCTGGCGCGGCGCTTTGCCCTGGAGCATCTGTTCATCGACTGCCCGAACCCGATTTAACAGTCCGAGGGTCCGATGCCTGAGCTATATGGTTAGATCGTTTCGATCTATCCCCGCCGCTGAATAGAATCAGGCCCCATGATAAAGTGCCTCGCTCGATAGAGCCCGCAGGCTCTCCACACACGTACGTTATCCCGTGAGTAACCATGGTCGACAAACTGACGCATCTGAAACAGCTGGAGGCGGAAAGCATCCACATCATCCGCGAGGTCGCCGCCGAGTTCGATAACCCGGTGATGCTGTACTCCGTCGGTAAAGACTCTGCCGTGATGCTGCACCTGGCGCGCAAGGCCTTCTTTCCGGGCAAGCTGCCGTTCCCGGTGATGCACGTCGACACCCGCTGGAAATTCCAGGAGATGTACCGCTTCCGCGACAAGATGGTCGAGGAAATGGGTCTGGACCTGATCGTGCACGTGAACCCGGAAGGTGTCGCGCAGGGTATCAACCCGCTGACCCACGGCAGCTCGAAGCACACCGATATCATGAAAACCCAGGGCCTCAAGCAGGCCCTCGACAAGCACGGCTTCGATGCGGCGTTCGGCGGCGCCCGTCGTGACGAAGAGAAATCCCGCGCCAAAGAGCGCGTGTATTCCTTCCGCGACACCAAGCACCGCTGGGACCCGAAGAACCAGCGTCCCGAGCTGTGGAATGTCTACAACGGCAACGTCAACAAAGGCGAGTCGATCCGCGTGTTCCCGCTCTCCAACTGGACCGAGCTGGATATCTGGCAGTACATCTACCTCGAAGGCATCCCGATCGTCCCGCTGTATTTCGCCGCCGAGCGCGAAGTCATCGAGATGAACGGCACCTGGATCATGATCGACGACGACCGCCTGCGTAATCACCTGTCCGACGAGGACAAGAAGCGCATCGTCAAGAAGAAGGTCCGCTTCCGCACACTGGGCGACTACCCGTTGACGGGCGCTGTCGAGTCCGAGGCCACCAGCCTCACCGACATCATTCAGGAAATGCTCCTGACGCGAACTTCCGAGCGCCAGGGCCGGGTCATCGACCACGATGGCGCAGGCTCGATGGAAGAAAAGAAACGTCAGGGTTATTTCTAATTAGGGTGTCTGAACATGTCGCATCAATCTGAATTGATCAGCGAGGACATCCTCGCCTATCTGGGCCAGCACGAACGCAAGGAAATGCTGCGTTTCCTGACCTGTGGCAACGTCGACGACGGCAAGAGCACGTTGATCGGGCGTCTGCTGCACGATTCCAAGATGATCTACGAAGATCACCTGGAAGCCATCACCCGTGATTCGAAAAAGTCCGGCACCACGGGTGACGAAGTCGATCTGGCGCTGCTGGTCGATGGCCTGCAGGCCGAGCGGGAGCAGGGCATCACCATCGATGTCGCGTACCGCTATTTCTCGACGTCCAAGCGCAAGTTCATCATCGCCGACACCCCTGGCCATGAGCAGTACACCCGCAACATGGCCACCGGTGCGTCCACCTGTGACCTGGCGATCATTCTGGTCGACGCCCGCTACGGCGTGCAGACCCAGACCAAGCGCCACAGCTATATCGCTTCGTTGCTGGGCATCAAGCACATCGTGGTCGCCATCAACAAGATGGACCTCAATGGCTTCGACGAGAACATCTTCGAGCAGATCAAGGCCGATTACCGGGCGTTCGCCGACCGCATTGCGCTGAAGCCGACCACCATGGAATTCGTGCCGATGTCGGCCCTCAAGGGCGACAACGTGGTCAACAGGAGCGAGCGTTCGCCCTGGTACACCGGCAAGTCGCTGATGGAAATCCTCGAAACCGTCGAGATCGCCAACGACCGCAATTTCACCGATCTGCGTTTTCCGGTGCAGTACGTCAACCGTCCGAACCTGAACTTCCGCGGTTTCGCCGGCACCCTGGCGAGCGGCATTGTGCACAAGGGCGACGAAGTCGTTGTGCTGCCGTCCGGCAAGAGCAGCCGCGTGAAATCCATCGTCACCTTCGAAGGCGAGCTTGAGCATGCGGGCCCGGGTCAGGCCGTGACGCTGACCATGGAAGACGAGATCGACATCTCCCGTGGCGATCTGTTGGTGCATGCCGACAATGTCCCGCAAGTGGCCGACGCCTTCGACGCCATGCTGGTGTGGATGGCCGAAGAGCCGATGTTGCCGGGCAAGAAATACGACATCAAACGCGCCACGTCCTACGTGCCTGGCTCCATTGCCAGCATCACCCATCGTGTTGACGTCAATACCATGGAAGAGGGCCCGGCCAGTTCGCTGCAGCTGAATGAAATCGGCCGCGTGAAGATCGCACTGGACGCGCCGATTGCCCTCGACGGTTACGACAGCAACCGCACCACGGGCGCATTCATCGTCATCGACCGTTTGACCAACGGCACCGTGGCGGCGGGCATGATCATCGCCAAGCCGGCGGTCGCGGGTGGCGGGAGTCATCACGGCGCGCTGGCCCATGTTTCGGTAGAAGAGCGCGCTCAGCGCTTCGGCCAGAAGCCGGCGACCGTGCTGTTCAGCGGTTTGTCGGGTGCAGGCAAAAGCACGCTGGCGTATGCCGTGGAGCGCAAGCTCTTCGACATGGGCCGTGCGGTGTTTGTCCTCGACGGCCAGAACCTGCGCCACGACCTCAACAAGGGCTTGCCGCAGGATCGCGCCGGTCGCACCGAGAATTGGCGTCGTGCGGCGCACGTTGCGCGTCAGTTCAACGAAGCGGGCCTGCTGACCCTGGCGGCGTTCGTCGCGCCGGACGCGGGCGGTCGGCAGAATGCCAAGGCCCTGATCGGCGATGATCGACTGATCACCGTGTACGTTCAGGCGTCGCCGCAAGTCTGCCGCGAGCGTGACCCGCAAGGGCTCTACGCCGCCGACAAGGACAACATCCCGGGTGAATCCTTCCCCTATGATGTCCCGCTGGACGCCGACCTGGTCATCGACACGCAGTCGCTGAACGTCGAAGAAAGCGTCAAACAGGTGCTGGATCTGCTGCGGACCCGCAGCGTGATCTAAACGCCGTACGCTGTACAAAAAACCCGCCAGTGATGGCGGGTTTTTTGTTGTCGGGCCTGTGCTGGTCGCAAAGGGTGTGCCTGGCGCAATTCCAGTGTAGGAGCGCGCTTGCCCGCGAACGCAATCTGTCTGCGCCCTCAACGTCGTCTGACCCACTACCTTCGCGGGCAAGCGCGCTCCCACACTGATCCGTCGTCGTATCGACATGATATGGCTGGCGTGGAACTCGTACATACCGGCTTGCGATGAGCCATCCACCCACAAAAAAGCCCGCCCCTGATCACCTCAGGGGCAGGCTTTCGTACGTGTTTTTCTTCTTCAATCAGTGCTGCAGCAGTCATGCAATCGGCTTGCGTACTGCCAGAATGCCGGAGTCTTCTTGCATGCAAATTTCCTGCAGGTAGATGCTCATCTGGCTCATCATGCGGCGTATCCGGAAGTGTGTAACTCAACTTTTCTCAGATTAAAAAGATAATTAAGTTCTACTGCATCATCGCTCCCAGGTGAGGTACAGCGCAGCGGGCGGGTGAAATCAATCAGCTGCTGCCGCATAAGCAGATGCCTGTTTAACCACGCAAAGTCGATAGGGCAGAATCTTATGGGTTAGGAGAAATGTTGCCTAAACTAGCGACTTTTGAATTTGATGATCAAATGTATCCAGAAAATCATTCATGCTGATTTCTCCGAGATCTACAGCTTTAGCGCCGCCGGCCGCAATAAAGGTGACATCCGTGATACCTAGGACGTTCAGGATCAGTTTCAAATACTGGGTCGCAATGTCACGGTCTCTAATCGGGGAGTCATTGGTGTATACACCTCCCGAGGCGATCAGCACCGTTGCCTTTTTACCGGTCACCAGCCCTTTACCATCGAAGCCCAAGGTCAGGCCTTTACGTACCACGTGATCCACCCACGCCTTGAGCGCCGCAGGGACGTTATAGTTGTAGACCGGCGTTGAAATAACCACGTGATCGGTTTCCAGTAACTCGGCGGCAAGTTCATCGGATAGCTGCAACACGGCTTTCATTTCAGGCGAATGTTGGGCTTCTGGGGTGAAGTAAGCCTGTAACCAGGGGGCGGTGACGAACGTAAGCGGAGTGTCCGTTAGATCCCTTATTTGAGTGGCGCCCCTAGGGTGTGCGGCTTCCCACGCGGCCACAAATCGGCGAGTGAGCTGCCGGGAGATTGAAGTATCCCCACGTGGGCTGGTTTCAATGGTGAGAAGCCTGGACATGAAAGTAACTCCTGCGCGGTGACGCGGCGGTATGTTTTGCGTTGTCGCTCTAGGCGATGTGCGACACACTCTACCCAATGCGATCTCTACGCAGGAGTGATGTAAATATGATTGAGTCCATCTGTTTAAGTGATGGGTCATGATCGAAAGTCTCAGCCTGGATCAGTTGCGGATCCTCGTAACCATTGCTGATACAGGCAGTTTCTCGGCAACGGGACGTCACCTGCGGCGTGCTCAATCTGCCATTAGCCAGTCGATTGCCACACTTGAGTCAGTTCAAGGTGTGAGGCTGTTTGATCGAAGCGGCCATCGTCCAATTCTCACTGAGGTCGGTAGAGTGCTCGTGGTTCAAGCGCGCGCAGTGCTGGCAAGCGCTGCCCAGTTTGAAGCGGTGGCCGCAAGTACGGCAGCAGGGGTTGAGCCAGAGTTAGCGCTCGCCATAGACCCTTTAGTCCCTAGCGCACCGCTCATCGAAAGCCTGCGCGCTATCCGAGAGGCTTTTCCGCATCTGGCAGTGAGTTTTTCTACAGAAGGCCTAGGCGGCGCAGAGCGACGATTGCGCAGCGGCGATGCGGCACTGGCGCTTTGCACATTGATTCCGACAGTGCCCGACGATGTGACCGCACTGCCGCTGCTCAGCGTCGACTTGAGGCCGGTAGTAGCCAGCGGGCATCCCCTTGCTATGTTAGGCCGTCAGGCAACAAGTGCAGACCTCAAGCCTTATGTGCAACTGGTACTTTCCGATCCGGTTTCTCCTGACAGCCCTAGCTATGGGGTGACGGGCAGTCACCAGTGGCGGTTTGTAGATTTGGCTCGGCGGCTGGATTTTTTGCTCGCCGGGTTCGGTTGGTGCCGAATGCCAGAGCATCTGATTGCGGATCATCTGGCTTCCGGACGCCTCCTGCCGATCGAGTTAACCGCCGAACTTCAGCGCACACCAGACACACTTACGATCTACGCAGCGCACATGCAAAATCACTCTTTAGGGAAAGCAGGCCGATGGCTTCTGAATGATCTGACCCGTCGTCTGTGCATGTGATGATACTAAGACGACTAACGTTAGCGGTTTGGTTATCCCGTTGGCCCAAGGATTAATGGGGTTAGTCGAACCGTTTGTGCAAGGACTGCAACGGCCGTAATCGTTTGTGCGTATGTCGCAAGCCAAGATGTGATGCCTGCCCGCTCAGAGCGCCAGTTAAAGTGGCGGAGGATAGTCTATGAAAGTTCGATACTGGTAAGAAATGGCGAATCAACGAGGCCCCGAGTCATGCGTGTTGCACGTCGAGGTGCAGTGTGATGCGTTGACAGGAGAAATCGATGGGCCAGCCATTGAGCCGCTTAATCAGGAATTCGGGATGCCGATGCTGTTAAGCGAAGCAGACGGCAATACGGAGCATGGTGTTATACGCCAGTCATGCTCTGGTGCCGCGCGGTCGGAGACCCTGCGCACGTCGGGAAGTCCTTTGAACAGAAACTGGGAGATCTCAGCGGTGCCCGGTGCGCAAGCACCGGGCGGGCAGGATAGGCCAAAAGCCGTAACCCTGCTGGCCACGCCGCTGAGCAGTCGGATACGTCCTTAGTACCTGAGAAGCCGTCGAGCAAAGGGCCCGGCCCTGCGGAGAGAGTGGAGGACAGTGGCGTAGCCAAGGGAAACACCGACAGGCTTCCAGCGACCCGGACACAGAGCCGGATTGGTTGCGCGTCGATGGGACTTGAAGGTGTACGTGAAGTAGCCCGAAGGAACAAGGGCATGCAGTTCACGGCATTACTGCACCACATCACACCACAGTTATTGACGCAGAGCTTTTATGTCCTTGCGGTGGGGGGGACGGCATTTCGTGGCGAGACTATGAGGAAGATCCTCTCCAGCGTGTGACCGAGTTGCACGGAAGGCTGATGTTTCTGGGGCACCGGATTGCAGACCGGCGCTTGCTCGGGCTTATCTGCAAATGGCTTCAAGCGGGTGTTATGGAGGATGGCCGTAGGGTGGCTGCGACCAAGGGGACTCCCCAAGGCGCAGTGATATCTCCGCTGCTGGCGAATATCTATCTTCCCTACGTACTGGACTGCCGCGACCAGTGGAAATGGAAACCGACTGTTTTTAACAGCGTCAGCCTATAAAACCCGCTCATCAAAGGTTGCATTCCGCAGACGTTCAAAGAAAGGAAAACAATGTGACCGTATCGTATCCGTCCGTCAAAATGACCTACCCAGCACCGCAAAGCCAAGACATGGTGAGCATTTAAACTTAAGTGGGCACCAGTACTAGCCTTTTAAGTGGGTATTTCATACGGCCACCCCGCCGCTCCTGTCTGGCTGGATGCTCGCCGATTGAACCAAGGTAAATTTCACTGGCCAAGCATTCGCCATGGCTATGAAATACAGTTGGACGCCGAGCTACTTCAAGCCTTGGTACTGCGCCTGCCCTGGCAATACGTGAGTTCTGGCGGCGCGATCACACTGCTCTAACGGCAGCCATTAGCCTATCGGTCTATCGCAGCGAATTGCCCGCTCTGGCAAAATCCGCAGCGTGACTTCTTCGCCCAATCTCGACCAAATGTCCCCCGATCAACAATTGAGGTCTAAATCCCATAAAAAAAGCCCGCCCCTGATCACCTCAGGGGCGGGCTTTTCGTGAAGCGTGTGCGCTTACTTCTTCAAGCCGTAATGCTCATCCAGCATGCCGGGGGAGTCACCCGACTTGGGCGCGTAGTCCTTCGGCGGTTCAGCGGCGGTGCGCGGTGGCGTCAAGCGATCGCGGGGTGGCTGAAGGGCGTCCGGGTGCAGCGCGGCCAGCAGGCGTTGACGGGTGATGTCGTCGGTGGCCAGGCGGTTGGCGCCTTCGGCCAGATGCTCCTGAACATCGTGGTAGCTTTGCGACAGCTTCTGCACCAGATTGGCTGTGCTGTTGAAGTGAGTGATCACCTCATTCTGATAGGTATCGAAACGCTCCTGAACGTCATCCAGCTGGCGCTGGGTCCCGTTAGGCACGGCATTGGGCAGCGCGCGCGCCACAAAGAATCCGATGATCACACCAACCACCAGGGCGATGGTCGGCAGCAACCAAACTAAGAGCGAGTAATCCACGAGTCCTTCCTCTATAAACGGCTTTGCTTTACGTTAACGGCTCGAACCTGCGCTGTATAGCGGCGACGCGTCGCCAGCATGCCAGCCACAGACAATCAGCTAGACGAGTCGACCCAATTGAAGGTCACGGAGTTCATTCTTGCTCATGCGTGAGACCCCTGTTTTCATCGACGGCCCGGCGGGCCAACTTGAAGCGTTGTACCTCGATCTGGATGAGGCCAGAGGCATCGCGCTGATATGCCATCCTAACCCGGTTCAGGGCGGCACCATGCTCAATAAAGTGATCTCGACCCTGCAACGCACCGCGCGCGATGCCGGCCTGATTACCCTGCGCTTCAACTATCGCGGCGTTGGCGCCAGCGCCGGCAGCTCGGACATGGGCGAGGGCGAAGTCGACGACGCACAGGCGGCGGCGAGTTGGCTACGCGGCAAGCATCCCGACCTGGCCATGACCTTGTTCGGATTTTCCTTCGGCGGTTTCGTGGCGGCCACCTTGGGTGGGCGGCTTGAGGCTGAGGGCGAAACCCTGAAGCATCTGTTCATGGTCGCCCCCGCCGTGATGCGCATCGCCAACGTGGAGGCATTGCCGCAGAAGGGTGCGCTGACGCTTATCCAGCCGGAAACCGATGAGGTCGTTGACCCACAACGTGTGTACGCATGGTCTGACAAACTCCCGCGCCCCCATGAGCTGCTGAAAGTGGCAGAATGCGGGCACTTTTTTCACGGCAAGCTGACCGATCTCAAGGATCTGATCCTGCCGCGCCTTTCGAATTGATCGCAGCACCCAAAATAAGCGACTAGCCATGACCACTCGTATCCTGACCGGTATCACCACCACCGGCACGCCGCACCTGGGCAACTACGCCGGCGCCATCCGCCCGGCCATCGTTGCCAGCCGCCAGAGCGACGCCGACTCGTTCTACTTTCTGGCCGACTACCACGCGCTGATCAAATGCGATGACCCGCTGCGCATTCAGCGCTCGCGTCTGGAAATCGCCGCGACCTGGCTCGCGGCAGGGCTGGACGTCGAGCGCGTCACGTTCTATCGCCAGTCCGACATTCCGGAAATCCCGGAACTGACCTGGCTGCTGACCTGCGTTGCCGGCAAGGGCCTGCTCAACCGCGCCCACGCCTACAAGGCCTCGGTGGACAAGAATGTCGAAGCCGGTGAAGACCCGGACGCGGGCATTACCATGGGGCTGTTCAGCTATCCGGTGCTGATGGCCGCCGACATCCTGATGTTCAACGCCCATCAAGTGCCTGTCGGCCGCGACCAGATCCAGCACGTCGAAATGGCGCGCGATATCGGTCAGCGCTTCAATCACCTGTTCGGGAACGGCAAAGAGTTCTTCGTGATGCCGGAAGCGCTGATCGAAGAAAGCGTCGCGACCCTGCCTGGCCTGGACGGCCGCAAGATGTCGAAAAGCTACGACAACACCGTCCCTCTGTTCAGCAGCGCCAAGGACATGAAAGAGGCGATCTCGCGCATCGTCACTGACTCCCGCCTGCCGGGCGAAGCCAAGGATCCGGATACGTCGCATCTGTTCACGCTGTACCAGGCATTCGCCACGAAAGAGCAAGGCGACGAGTTCCGCGCCGACCTGTTGCAGGGGTTGGGGTGGGGCGATGCCAAGCAGCGCTTGTTCCAGTTGCTCGACGCCGAGTTGGGCGAAGCACGCGAAAATTACCATCGCCTGATCGAGCGACCAGCCGACCTGGAAGACATCCTGCAAGCGGGCGCCGAGAAGGCCCGTCGTGTGGCCACCCCGTTTCTGGGTGAGCTGCGCGAAGCGGTTGGCCTGCGTTCATTCCGCACTGCGGCGCAAACCGTCACGGCGACCAAGAAGAAGGCCAGCAAAGGCGCGCGCTTCGTCAGTTTCCGTGAAGACGACGGCAGCTTCCGCTTCCGGCTGCTGGCGGCCGATGGCGAGCAACTGCTCCTGTCGCGCAACTTCGCAGACGGTAAAGCGGCCGGGGCCGTGACCAAGCAGCTGCAGCAGGGCGGTGAGCTGGACATCCGGCCCGAAGGCGATGCCTTCACCCTGTGGCTGAGTGATGCCTATGTCGCCGACAGCCCGGCGTTCGCCGATGCCGCCGCCCGTGACGCCGCGATCGAGAGCCTGAAGCTGGCGCTGGCGCCGCAACAGGATTAATTGCCATTCCAATGGGCCATCGCTACAGTGACGGCCCGTTTTTGCTCCCTTGCAAGCGACTATGACCCCTCTAGAACGATACCAAGCTGACCTGAAGCGTCCGGACTTTTTCCAAGACGCCGCCCAAGAGAATGCGGTGCGCCATCTGCAGCGTCTGTACGACGATCTGGTCGCCGCCCATGACCGCAAGCCGGGATTGCTGGGCAAGCTGTTCGGCAAGAAAGAAGCCCCGATTGTGAAGGGGCTGTATTTCTGGGGCGGTGTGGGCCGGGGCAAGACTTACCTGGTCGACACCTTCTTCGAATCGCTGCCGTTTGAAGACAAGACGCGCACGCACTTCCACCGCTTCATGAAGCGTGTGCACGAGGAGATGAAAAACCTCAAGGGCGAGAAGAACCCGCTGACCCTGATCGCCAAGCAGTTTTCCGAAGAAGCGCGTGTGATCTGTTTCGACGAATTCTTCGTATCGGACATTACCGACGCGATGATCCTCGGCACGCTGATGGAAGAGCTGTTCAAGAATGGCGTGACCCTGGTCGCGACGTCGAACATCGTCCCGGACGGTCTCTACAAGGACGGTCTGCAGCGTGCACGCTTCCTGCCGGCGATTGCGCTGATCAAGCAGAACACCGAGATCGTCAACGTCGACAGCGGCGTCGACTATCGCCTGCGTCACCTGGAGCAAGCCGAGCTGTTCCACTTTCCGCTGAACGAAGCGGCAGAGGAGAGCATGCGCAAAAGCTTCCGCGCGCTGACCCCTGAATGCACCAAGGCCATCGAGAACGATGTGCTGATCATCGAGAATCGGCAGATCAAGGCCATCCGTACGTGCGACGACGTGGCGTGGTTCGACTTCCGTGAGCTGTGTGACGGGCCACGTAGCCAGAACGACTACATCGAACTCGGCAAGATCTTCCATGCGGTGCTGCTCAGCGGTGTCGAGCAGATGACCGTGACCACCGACGATATCGCGCGTCGGTTCATCAACATGGTCGACGAGTTCTACGACCGCAACGTCAAGTTGATCATCTCGGCGGAAGTCGAATTGAAAGACCTGTACACCGGCGGCCGCCTGAACTTCGAATTCCAGCGCACGCTCAGCCGGTTGCTGGAAATGCAGTCCCACGAATTCCTGTCGCGGGCGCACAAGCCCTGATGCCACTCAGTCGGGGGCGTTCCGGAAAATTTTGTCGGAACGCAGACCTGTAGGCGCCCGCTTGCTGGCAAACGCGGCGTGTCAGTCGGCTTATTGAGCGCAGACACACTGCATTCGCCAGCAAGCCGGCTCCTACGATCCGAATCTGCCAAAACCCTGCATGTCCGCAGGGTTTTTTCGTTTCAGGCCGCCTGCTGAAACTGCTGCCGGTACTGGTTCGGCGACAGGTCGGTGTGTTGGCGGAACAGCCGCGCGAAGAAGCTGGCGTCGTCGTAGCCCACTTCATAGCTGATGGTCTTGATGCTCTTGCGTGAGCCCGACAGCAAGCCCTTTGCCGTTTCGATGCGCAGGCGTTGCAGGTAATGCAGCGGCTTGTCGCCCGTTGCCGTCTGGAACCGGCGCATGAAGTTGCGGATGCTCATGCCGTGCTCGCGGGCCACATCCTCGAAACGGAATTTGTCGGCGAAGTGTTCTTCAAGCCAATGCTGAATCTGCAGGATGATCACGTCCTGATGCAGCTTCTGCCCGCCAAAACCAATCCGCCCCGGCGCGTAGCTTCGCTGTACTTCATAGAGAATGTCGCGGGCGACGGTCTGCGCGACATGGGCGCCGCAGAAGCGCTCGATCAGGTAAATATAAAGATCACACGCTGAAATCGTGCCACCTGCGCAATACAGGTTATCGGCGTCGGTCAGGTGCTTTTCCTGATTCAGCAGCACGTTCGGAAAACGCTCGGCGAACTCGTTGAAAAACCGCCAGTAGGTGGTCGCTTCCTTGCCGTCGAGCAGTCCCGCATCGCCGAGCCAGAACACGCCGCTGGCTTCTCCGCAGAGCACGGCGCCGCGCGCATGTTGCTCACGCAGCCACGGCAGGATTTGCGGGTAGCGTTCACGCAGGGTGTCGAAGTCTTCGACGAAAGCCGGAAGGATGATGATGTCGCTGTGTTCAAGCACACCGTCTACAGGGATGACGACATCGCTGAAACTGCGGACTTCCTTGCCGTCCGGGCTGACCAGTCGGGTTTCGAAGGCCGGCTTGAAGCCCTGTCCCAACTGCTTGCCGTAGCGCAGGCTGGCGAGGTGAAAGAAGTCTTTGGCTTGCATGAGCGTGGAGGCAAAAATTCCATCAATCGCAAGAATGCTGACACGCCGCAACGGCGTGTTGGGTTGAATAGACATGATCTGTTGTTCTTATATGGGAAAGTGGTCAAGCAACGGCGTGATCGTCTTATTTTTTGTCGGATGTGTCCAGTGTCGCCGTCATCTCGCTGGGCCTACGCTCTGCTGAGGTTTTGTCCGACAATCCTTCGCATCAGGTGCAGCCATGCTTCCCAGAACACTCTTCAGCTCAGAGCATGAGCTTTTCCGCAACAGCGTCCGCAAGTTCTTCGAACAGCACGCGGTGCCCTTTCATGCCCAGTGGGAAAAGCAGGGCCACATCGATCGTACGCTGTGGAACCGGGCGGGGGAGCAGGGCATGTTGTGTTCGCACCTGCCGGAAGAGTACGGCGGCATGGGCGCGGATTTTCTCTACACCACGGTAGTGATCGAGGAAATCTCCCGCCTCGGCTTGACCGGTATCGGTTTTTCCCTCCATTCGGACATCGTCGCGCCTTACATCCTGCATTACGGCAGCGAGGCGCTGAAGCTCAACTATTTGCCCAAGCTGGTCTCCGGGGAGCTGGTCACCGCCATCGCGATGACCGAGCCGGGCGCAGGGTCCGACCTGCAAGGGGTCAAGACCACTGCGGTGCTGGACGGCGACAAATACGTCATCAATGGTTCGAAAACGTTCATCACCAACGGATTTCTCGCTGATCTGGTGATCGTCGTCGCGAAGACCGATCCCAAGGCGGGCGCGAAGGGCACCAGTCTGTTTGTCGTGGAAGCGGGCACGCCCGGCTTTGCGAAGGGCAAGCGCCTGGAGAAGGTCGGCATGAAGGCGCAGGACACGTCGGAATTGTTCTTCCAGGACGTGAGAGTGCCCAGGGAGAACCTGTTGGGTCAGGCCGGGATGGGTTTCGCGTATCTGATGCAGGAACTGCCGCAGGAGCGTCTGACGGTCGCCATCGGCGCCATTGCCTCTGCCGAAGCCGCCTTGCAGTGGACGCTCGACTACACCCGGGAGCGCAAGGCGTTTGGCAAGGCCATCATCGACTTCCAGAACACCCGCTTCAAGCTGGCCGAAATTGCCACTGAAGTTCAGATTGGTCGTACGTTCATTGATCGATGCCTGGAGTTGCACCTGGAAGGGAAGCTGGATGTACCAACGGCGGCCATGGCGAAATACTGGTCAACCGACCTGCAATGCAAGGTCCTGGACGAATGCGTGCAGCTGCATGGCGGCTACGGTTTCATGTGGGAATACCCGGTCGCCCGGGCGTGGGCGGACGCGCGGGTGCAGCGGGTCTATGCGGGCACCAATGAAATCATGAAAGAGATCATTGCCCGGTCGCTTTGAAGGTCGACATAGGACTGTAGGAGCGCGCTTGCCCGCGAAATGGCGGTAGGTCAGTCAAACCGTCAGTGACTGATCAAACGCTATTCGCGGGCAAGCGCGCTCCTACAATTAATCACCGATCAAGGCGCAGGATTCGGCTGATCCTTGTGAATCGCTTCAATGCCCGCCAGCACTTCATCCGACAGCACCAGTTCCGCGCTCGCCAGGTTGCTTTCCAGCTGCTCCAGCGTGGTGGCCCCGATGATGTTGCTGGTGACGAAGCTGCGCCCGGTCACGAACGCCAGGGCCATTTGCGCCGGATCAAGACCGTGCTCGCGAGCCAGGGCAACGTAGCTCGCGCAGGCCGCTTCCGATTGCGGATTGAAGTAGCGCGTGAAGCGGCTGTACAGGCTCAAGCGGCCCTTGGCAGGGCGGGCGCCGTCGGCGTATTTGCCAGACAACATCCCGAACGCCATGGGCGAGTAGGCCAGCAGGCCGCATTGCTCGCGAATCGCCACTTCTGCCAGACCTACTTCAAAGCTGCGGTTGAGCAGGTTGTAGGGGTTCTGAATGGACACCGGACGCGTCAGGCCATGGGCATCCGATTCGGCGAGAAACTTCATGGTGCCCCACGGCGTTTCGTTGGACAGACCCACATGGCGGATCTTGCCGGCCTTGACCTGCTCGTCCAGCGCTTCGAGCACTTCCAGCAGCGGGGTGAACTGTTCCTCACTGTGCTTGTAACCCAGCTTGCCGAAGAAATTGGTGCTGCGTTCAGGCCAGTGCAGTTGGTACAGATCGAGGTAGTCGGTCTGCAGGCGTTTGAGGCTGGCATCCAGCGCTGCGACGATGTGATCGCGGTTGAATTTCAGCTGACCGTCACGAATGTAATCGATGCCGTTGCCGGGGCCGGCGATCTTGCTGGCGAGGATCCAGTCGGCACGGTCGCCGCTCTGCTTGAACCAGTTGCCGAGGATGGTCTCGGTGCTGGCGTAGGTTTCTTTCTTCGGCGGGACCGGATACATCTCGGCGGTGTCGATGAAATTGATGCCGGCGGCCTTGGCCCGTTCGATCTGCGCGAAGGCCTCGGACTGGCTGTTCTGCTCGCCCCAGGTCATGGTGCCGAGGCAGATTGCGCTGACATTGAGGTCGGTTCTGCCCAGTTGGCGGTAGTCCATTTGGCTCTCCTGTTTAAAAGAGCCATAAAAGCAGGTTGAAATTTTTTTCGCAATCTGCATAATTCCGCTCCTCTTTGTCGCTGGAGTGATGCCCTGCGACAAAAGAAACCGCTGCGATCGAACGCGCTGACCCGAGCCCCCTATAGCGTTCGTGCCCGGCGGCCTTTGACTTGTCAAAGACCGTACTAATGAGTATGCTCCGCCGTCTATTTTTTCAGGGCGGCCTTTGAGGCTATAAAGAATGAAAACTTTTACCGCTAAACCGGAAACAGTAAAGCGCGACTGGTTCGTCGTCGACGCTGCTGGTCAGACCCTGGGTCGTCTGGCCACTGAAATCGCGAGCCGTCTGCGTGGCAAGCACAAGCCGGAATACACTCCGCACGTTGACACTGGCGACTACATCGTCGTGATCAATGCCGAGCAGATCCGTGTGACCGGTGCCAAGACCACCGACAAGATCTACTACTCTCACTCCGGTTTCCCGGGCGGGATCAAGTCGATCAACTTTGAAAAGCTGATCGCCAAAGCTCCTGAGCGCGTGATCGAGACCGCGGTCAAAGGCATGCTGCCTAAGAACCCGCTGGGTCGCGACATGTATCGTAAGCTGAAAGTCTATGCGGGCGCTGCACACCCTCATACTGCTCAGCAGCCCCAAGAACTGAAGTTTTAACGGAATAGTTCATTATGTCGGCGACTCAAAATTACGGCACTGGCCGTCGCAAGACCGCAACCGCTCGCGTTTTCCTGCGTCCGGGCACCGGTAACATCTCCATCAACAACCGTTCCCTGGACTCGTTCTTCGGTCGCGAAACTGCCCGCATGGTAGTTCGTCAGCCGCTGGAACTGACTCAGACTGTCGAGAAATTCGACATCTACGTCACTGTCATCGGCGGTGGTGTGAGTGGTCAAGCTGGCGCAATCCGCCACGGTATCACCCGCGCTCTGATGCAGTACGACGAAACCCTGCGTGGCGCTCTGCGCAAAGCAGGCTTCGTAACTCGCGATGCTCGCGAAGTTGAACGTAAGAAAGTCGGTCTGCGTAAGGCGCGTAAGCGTCCGCAGTACTCGAAGCGTTAATTCGCTTCCGTTCAAAAAGAACGCTCAGTTTCTATACGAAGCTGGGCGTTTTTTTATGGCTGTCTTTTATGGCTGTCTTTTATTGATGCTGAGGGCCTGGCCAAGGAGATCTCGGATGCTGACGGGAGAGGACCGAATGGCCAATGACGGCGTTAACACGGGCCGGCGTCGCTTCCTTGTGACGGCCACGTCTGTGGTGGGCGCAGCAGGAGCGGTCGGCGCCGCAGTGCCGTTCGTGGGCTCATGGTTCCCGAGCGCCAAGGCCAGGGCTGCGGGAGCGCCTGTCAAAGTCAATATCAGCAAGATCGAGCCCGGCCAGCAGATGATTGCCGAGTGGCGCGGTCAGCCGGTGTTCATTCTCCGTCGCACGCCAGAAATCCTTTCCAGTCTGGGCCAGATTAGCGGGCAGCTCTCCGACCCCGAATCAAAGGACTCCGCCCAGCCCGCCTATGTCGATCCGGTGGTCCGCTCCATCCGGCCTGAAATCCTGCTGTTGATCGGCATCTGTACCCATCTTGGCTGCTCGCCTACGTTTCGCCCCGAAGTCGCCCCCGCCGACTTGGGCAAGGACTGGGTCGGCGGATATTTCTGCCCCTGTCACGGCTCCCAGTACGACTTGGCCGGACGCGTCTATAAGGGGCAGCCTGCACCGCTGAATCTGTCAGTGCCCCCGCATTCCTACGAGTCGGACTCAATCATCGTCATCGGTGTGGATCAGGAGAAAGCGTGATGAGCAGGCTCATGGACTGGATCAACGCGCGCTTTCCCGCGACTTCAATGTGGGAAAACCACCTCAGCAAGTACTACGCGCCCAAGAACCTTAATTTCTTCTATATTTTCGGTGCACTGGCGCTGCTGGTGCTGGTCAACCAGATCCTCACGGGCATCTGGCTGACGATGAGTTACACGCCCACGGCAGAGGGGGCCTTTGCCTCGGTCGAGTACATCATGCGTGACGTCGAATACGGCTCGATCCTGCGGCTGTTGCATTCGACCGGCGCGTCGGCGTTCTTCATCGTCATCTACCTGCACATGTTTCGCGGGCTGCTGTACGGCTCGTATCAGAAGCCGCGCGAGTTAGTCTGGATCTTCGGCATGCTGATTTATCTGGCGCTGATGGCGGAAGCGTTTACGGGCTACCTGCTGCCGTGGGGGCAGATGTCGTACTGGGGCGCTCAGGTGATCATTTCGCTGTTCGGCGCCATTCCCATCATCGGCAATGACCTCGCGCAGTGGATTCGCGGCGATTACCTGATTTCGGGCATCACCCTCAATCGCTTCTTCGCGCTGCACGTCGTGGCCTTGCCGATCGTGATCCTGGGGCTTGTGGTACTGCATATTCTGGCGCTGCATGAAGTGGGCTCGAACAACCCCGACGGCGTCGACATCAATAAGTACAAGGATGAGAACGGCAAACCCCTGGACGGTATTCCCTTCCACCCGTACTACACGGTCAAGGATATCCTCGGCGTCGTGGTGTTTCTGTTCATCTTCTGTTCGGTGGTGTTTTTCTTCCCGGAGATGGGCGGCTACTTCCTCGAGAAACCTAACTTCGAGCAGGCCAACGCCCTCAAGACGCCGGAGCACATTGCGCCGGTCTGGTACTTCACGCCGTTCTACGCGATCTTGCGCGCCATCCCGGACAAGCTTCTCGGTGTCATGGCCATGGGCGCGGCCATCGCCGTACTGTTCGTGCTGCCGTGGCTTGACCGCAGCCCGGTTAAATCGATGCACTACAAGGGTTGGCTGAGCCGCGTCTGGCTGCTGCTGTTTTGCGTGTCCTTCGTGACGCTCGGGGTGCTGGGCGTTCTGCCGCCGAGCCCCGGGCGTGCATTGCTGTCGCAGGTCTGCACCTTCACGTATTTCGCCTACTTCATCCTGATGCCGTTCTACACGCGAATGGAGCGGACGAAGCCGGTGCCGGACAGGGTGACGAGCTGATGAACAAGCTGCTCGCTGTCTTGCTCATTGCCCTGTTGCCGGCGTTTTCGTTCGCCGGTGAGCATGGCGCGGACCTGGAAAGCGTCGACATCGACGTCTCGGACAAGGCTGCCATGCAGGATGGCGCGGGGACGTTCGTCAATTACTGCATGGGCTGCCACAGCGCCAGGTTCCAGCGCTACGAGCGCGTTGCGGACGATCTCGGTATTCCCCACGAGCTGATGCTGGAGAAGCTGGTGTTCACCGGGGCGAAGATCGGCGATCACATGACCATCGGCATGCAGCCGGCGGATGCGAAAAACTGGTTTGGCGCAGTGCCGCCCGACCTGGCCCTCGTCGCACGCGTTCGCGGAACGGACTGGCTCTATGGCTACCTGCGTTCGTTCTACGAGGACCCGACGCGGCCCTGGGGCGTGAACAACAGGGTTTTCCCCAATGTGGCCATGCCCAATGTGCTGGAAGGGCTTCAGGGGCGTCAGAGGATCGGCTGCAAGGAGGTTCAGCGCGTTGAAGACGGCAAAAAACAATACGACCCGCTTACGAGCACGCCTCAGACTCATGAAACCTGCGATCAGCTGATCATCGTGCCCGACACTGGCGCGCTGACTGAAGAACAGTTCAACCAGAAGGTGAAGAACCTCGTCACCTTCCTCGCTTACTCGGCCAACCCGGACAAACTGCAACACCAGCGCATCGGCACCTACGTGCTGCTTTACCTCGCCGTGCTGTTCATCCTGGCCTGGCTGCTCAAGCGCGAATTCTGGAAAGACATCCACTGAGCGGACGTCTGATTCGCGGGTCTGCGCCGCTTGCCGCTGCGCTGTTTCAGGTAATGAGGGGAGAGCAGGTATAGTGGCTGGCTGAAGATTGCAGAATCTACCTTGAGTAAATGAGCTATCTTGTCGCCCGCGTTGAACACCCGATCATCGTGGACGTCGCCGAAAGCGCCCTCGCGGCGCATCCGTATTTCTGCTTTTTGAATATCTACAAGCGAGGAGGACCGCCATGGGCGTGACCAATCGGTTGGCCTGTTACTCCGACCCCGCCGACCACTATTCCCATCGCGTGCGCATTGTGCTCGCCGAGAAAGGTGTCAGCGCCGAGATCATTGAAGTTGTCGAGGGCCGTCATCCGCCCAAATTGATCGAGGTGAATCCGTACGGCAGCGTGCCAACCCTGGTCGATCGTGACCTGGCGTTGTACGAGTCGACGGTGGTGATGGAATACCTGGACGAACGTTATCCCCATCCGCCGCTGCTCCCGGTCTATCCGGTGGCGCGTGCCAACAGCCGCCTGCTGATCCACCGGATTCAGCGCGACTGGTGCGGTCTGGTGGATCTGATTCTGGACCCGCGCAGCAAAGAAGGCGCACGTGTTCAGGCGCGCAAGGAACTGCGCGAAAGTCTGACCGGCGTATCGCCGTTGTTCGCGGATAAGCCTTTTTTCCTGAGCGACGAGCAAAGTCTGGTCGATTGCTGTCTATTGCCCATACTCTGGCGCCTGCCGATTCTGGGTATCGAATTGCCGCGGCCCGCCAAGCCGCTGCTTGACTACATGGAGCGCCAATTTGCGCGTGAGGCATTTCAGGCAAGTCTGTCTGGTGTCGAACGCGACATGCGCTAAGGCCTTAGGAGCCGTTTGATGAACTCCAGTCGCCCTTATCTGATCCGCGCGCTGTATGAGTGGATCGTGGATAACGATTGCACACCGCACGTACTCGTCAATGCCGAGTACCCGGCGGTACAAGTCCCGCAAGGCTTTGCCAATGACGGGCAGATCGTTCTGAACATTTCACCGAGCGCCGTTCGCCATCTGCACATGGACAACGACGCGGTGAGTTTTGAAGGCCGCTTCGGTGGCGTTCCCCACAGCCTGTACGTGCCGATTGCCGCGATCATGGGCATTTACGCCCGCGAAAACGGGCAGGGCATGGTCTTCGACCTGGAGCCTGCTGTGGATGAAGACGAAGATCTGGACGTCGAAGACGACATGCCGCCACCGAACGACGAGCCGCCACGCCCTACGGGCCGGCCGAGTCTGAAAGTGGTCAAGTAAGTCGCTTCTGCAGTAAAGAAAAAGGCGATCCCGAGGGATCGCCTTTTTTGTGTGCGCTGATATCCATCCAAACTTGGTTCAGGTTCGCTGAATCGTGTATGTCACTTTGCGCTTCCCGTAGACTGCAATTTTCATGACCTCGTTACGGACGCTAACAGCTTCAGCAACTTTGATGAGCTTGGTCATGCTGTTGATCGTGCTCGTCTTTGACTGACATTTGAACCGTTCAATTTCGGCAATGGAGCATGCTCGATAGGCACTTCGGATCACCCCGCTCTTCTCAAGCAGATCAATTTTCTCTGGCCGAATCCATGAAATCAGCTCGATAATTTTGTGGATTTTTTCATGTAAATGATCCACTGCCTGCTGCTCGTCCGTAACGCCGAAGCGCTTCCATGCCGGCTCATGGTGGAACACTCGGTTACGAAAGTTGCGAACAAGCGAAACTCGGTCTTTGCAGAACTGGAGCATGTTCGCACTCGTAGGCCATGTGCCTCTAAACACCTGCCCCAGATTCTTCGGCCAAATCAGATTGTTGCCCATGAATTCATTATCAAGGACGAACTCCCATGTGGAGAAATCAGCTTGGGAGACGATCTCTTGGTGATCGGGAGCGCCATTGCTGCCCGGTCGTTTCCCTTTTTCCCTTCTGGCAATCTTGAAGGCTGACTGGAAATTATTGGTCAAATATTCAACTGGCTGCGGCGTGTTCACAATGCCGGCGGTGTAGCTTCTGTAGCGAAGCTTGCCTTTTTTCCACCAGAATTTACCGATGTCAGCCGTTAAAGCTGAGTCAATCGCATTCCTCAGCGTGACTTCAGCAGCGCTGAGCAACGGTTAGAGGGACGCGCAGGCATGGGAATTCCATAGGTATGCGCCGACCAGCTCCACGTCATTGGTGACGGAAAAAACCTTGCTGTAGCTGGAGATTCGGTGAGAGCTGATGATCTGATCAATCAGCACGGGTCTGTACTGGACGGTGTGCGGCATGCTCGGCTTCCTTTCCGCGAGGGGCCTGTATGAATGTGGGTTGACATGCATGTCAACCAACCATAGGATTCGTACCAGGTTGGCAATGAGCTCCAATGAGCGAAAGCTTAAGACTTTTTGCAAAGACCACGAAACACCCACCCCGGCCTCGAGTCGGGGTTTTTGTTTCTGGAGGTTTTCCAGCTCGCGTGTGCGTCGGTTCTATTTGCTTGCCAATCGGGCGGAATAGCGCCGCAACTGGAAAAGAAGCCGCCCCCGCCAGTCTGCCGGGCTACCATCAATGTAGACCCACTTATCGTTAAATCCTGGCTGGCACTCGGACCCAAAGCGATGCAATAAAAAGCCCTCACTTGGAGGGCTTAAAAATGTTTGGCAAATCTGACGCTGCAAACAAGCGCTGTATCGCCTTTGTTGTATGCGCCGATTGGCGGCTGCAACACCGTCAGTCGATGTACTCAAACAGCTTCACGATCTTCTGCACGCCGCCGACGCCTTGCACCAGGTTGGTGGCGCGGGTGGCTTCTGCCTGGGTCAGCAGGCCCAGCAGGTAGACGATGCCGTTTTCAGTCACGACCTTGATGCGCGAGCCGGGGATGGCGCTGTCGGTGAGCATTTCGGTTTTAATCTTGCTCGTCAGCCAGGCGTCGTTGCTGCGCGCCAGCATCGAGGACGGGCCGGTGACCTGCAGCTCGTTGTTGACCTTCTTGACCTTTTGCACCTGGCTGGCCGTTTGCTCGGCCAGTTGCTTGAGGTCGGCGCGCGGTGTCTGGCCTGCCAGCAGCACGATGCCGTTGAAACTGGTCACGACGATGTGCGAGGCGTTGTCCAGATCAGGATTGGCCTTGGCGATGTTGACCGAGACCTTGGTCTCGATCAGTGAGTCGTCGATCTTGCTGCCGAAGGTGCGTGTACCGCGATCGTCATCGATCGGCGCTTCGCGACTGGCGTTGATCACCGAGCTGCATCCGCTGATGCCCAGGCAGAGCGTCACGGCCAGCAGGCTAAGACGTTTGGATATCATTCTTCACTCCCGAACAGTTGGCTGTCGATCAAGTCGCAAAGGCAGTGGATCGCCAGCAGGTGGACTTCCTGGATACGTGCGGTGACTTTTGCCGGGACGCGGATTTCAACGTCCTCCGGCAACAGCAACGACGCAACGTCGCCGCCATCGCGACCGGTCAAGGCTACGACAATCATTTCACGATCATGTGCGGCCTGGATGGCCTGAATAATGTTCGCCGAATTGCCGCTGGTGGAAATCGCCAACAGCACATCGCCCGGCTGGCCCAGCGCACGAATCTGTTTGGAGAAGATTTCGTTGTAGCTGTAGTCGTTGGCGATGGAGGTGATGGTGGAGGTGTCGGTGGTCAGCGCGATAGCGGGCAGGCTCGGTCGCTCGCGTTCGAAACGGTTGAGCAGCTCCGAGGAAAAGTGCTGGGCATCGCCAGCCGAACCGCCATTACCGCAGGCGAGTATCTTGCCCTCGTTGAGCAGGGCGTTGACCATCACTTGGCTGGCTTGCTCGATGTGGGGTGCAACAACATCCATCGCCTGTTGCTTGGTGTCGATGCTGGCCTGAAAAAGCTGG
This sequence comes from Pseudomonas petrae, assembly GCF_021728295.1. Classification (GTDB taxonomy): domain Bacteria; phylum Pseudomonadota; class Gammaproteobacteria; order Pseudomonadales; family Pseudomonadaceae; genus Aquipseudomonas; species Aquipseudomonas petrae. The sequence continues at coordinate 266,788 of NZ_JAKJXE010000005.1, read as the reverse complement.
CGAATTCGGGATTGCATGTCCATCTATGAAAACCTTAATAGGGGCGGCTGATCGGGACGGCGTCCGATAAGGCATCGGCGTCCCGGCACAAAACTGTGCAGCCCGCAAAGCAAAGAGCAAAAGAGCCAGTGTGGTTCGTTGGGTAGTAAGGAATAAAGCTCAGCAACAGAGCTTCCCGGCTAAAGCCGGTCCTACAAAGCTAAAGCAGGTCCTACAGGGCCAGATGCGCCTCCAGTGGGACCGGCTTTAGCCGGGAAGGCGGCCGATCTTACGCTGCAAACCCCACGGAATCATCGCGTTTCAGCAATCGAACGCATTCGTCAGCCAGTTAAGCGCGGGTGACGTGCCGGGGTCACCATTGATCGCGACGACGTCGAAGCGACACGGCGAATCGGCCCAGCGCACCTCGCTTTGCAGAAAGGATTGAGCCGCCAGTGTGAGCTTTTCCTGCTTGCGAAAATCGACGCTTTCCAGCGCGCCACCCCAACCGGCGTGGCGACGATACCGAACTTCGACGAATACTACTGTATCGCCGTCGAGCATGACCAGATCAAGCTCGCCGCGTTTGCATGACCAGTTGCGGGTAATCAGCTGCAATCCCTGCTGTTGCAGGTGACGCAGGGCGTAGGCTTCGGCCTCGCGCCCTGCAGTTTGACGGGTCGTGCCTGAGGTCAAGGCGCGGTGTCCGGCAGGCGCTGGACCTTGCCGTCCACAAACTCTGCCCATGGCAGCTGACGCTCGATGCGTTGGCCCTGACCGATCGCCAGGCTGCCGGACAGGCCATCGATGCGGCTGTCGGGCAGGGTTTTCAGCTGAGTCAGTCGTGGCGCCAGACGGTACGCGTCGATGCCCATGGCGTAGAGACGGCCAAGGCTGCCGGCTGCTTGTGGCCATTGAGCGGTCACTTGCTGGCGCAGCGGGTCGTTTGCGTTCAGCAACCACGGGGTTTCGCAGAAACGCACGCCGTTCAGGTCGTTGTACATCGCCGCGTCGCCGCTGTTGGTGAACAGGTGCGAAGTGGCATAGACCGGAACATCGCCAGCGTACTGGAAGACCATGGTCGGCTTGATCTGCTGAGCCTGTTGAGGCGTTGCAGCGAGGAACATAAAGTCTACGTCCTGGCGACGGGAAGGCTGAGCGGCCATCTGCGTGCCAGTGGCGCTTTGCACGCGCTGGGCGCGGCCTTCGCTGTTGCGCAACTGGAACAGATCGGCAACCTGTTGAGCGAGTGCGACCGGCTGATCGATGCGTTCAGCACCCAGCAAGGTGCCGCCTTTGGCCTGCCAGCTTTGACGGAAGGCCTCCAGTACGCGATCACCCCATTCGCCCTTCGGCACCATGGCAACCGCACTGCGCTTGCCATCGGCCCAGGCACGGCGTGCCACTTCGCGGGCTTCGTCTTCGGCCGCCAGCCCGAACTGGAACAGCTCGGCAGGGCCCTGAGTGCTGGAATCGCTGTAATTCAGCGCCAGCGTGGTAATCGGCAATTGAGGGCGAGCGCTCAGCTGTTTAACCAGTGGCTTCTCCAGCGGACCCACCACCAGTTGCACGCCTGCAGCTTTGGCTTGTGCATAAAAGGCGTCCATCGAGGTCACGCGGGAACTGTCGAATACTTCGATCGCAGGCGGCTTCTCGCCGGCCTGCTGAGCTTGATAGTTCGCGGCCATGAAGCCGTCACGCAGAGCGCGTGATACCGAGGCGAGCGGACCGTCTTGCGGCAGCAGCAACGCGATCTTGGTCAACGGCTGGCTCTTCAGTTCACGCAATTGCGCGAGGGCAGTCGGCAGCTGACGTGCCGCCGGGTGCTGCGGATTCTGCGCTTTCCAGTTGTCGATAGCCGCCTGTTGCTGTTCCAGCGTGCCGGCGCCCTTGACCGCGCGGGCCAGGCTCAGCCAGCCGCCCATGTCATCGTTGGCCGAGCTTTGCAGCTGTTCGGGTGGCAGCGCGGCAACCAGCGTCCAGATCGCGTCGTTGTTGGCGTTCAGGGCGTCGCCTTGCAGCAATGGGCCCATGAACACGCGCTCACTCGCGGCTGCGAGGGTCTGGCCGTCTGCCTCAAAAGCGCGGGCGCGGACGGTGTGAGCACGGGTTTGCAGGTCAACCGGCATTTCGCCCAGATGCTGCATGCTCGGGTGATTGAGAGCGGTCAGCGCGGCTTTCGGCTGGCTGCGACCCAATGCCAGTTCGGCAGACAGGGTGTTGGCATAGATTTGTTTGTCGGTCTTGAGCTGGTCCAATTGCACCTGCTCAAGGATGCTTGCGGCGCGGCTGGGGTTGTTCTGGCGCGCTGCCAGGTCGGCCGCCGTCAGTTTCAGCAACGCTGCCTGATCAGGCGACTTTGCCGCAGCGGCCTGTTCGAGCAGTTGTTCGATGCTGGCATCGGGGGTGCGTGGCAATTCGCCAAGGCTGGAGGAGGGCGAACCGGCACAGGCAGCCAGGAGGGCAGCCAGGCAGAGGGCAGAGAACAGCCGCAGGCAAGCGATCATGTGTATGTTCCTGATACTCGAGCAAATTAGCGTGGAAGTGTACCCAAGCACTGGCCGGGGCGCGACGTTGAAGGCGTTAAAGCGGTGATATTGGTCGTCTCCGGGCGCGTCAGTTGACGTGAGTCGGACTGTCGCGGAGTCGCTGCCGTGCTGCTGGCGTTCGAGCTGCTTTTCTGGACTCACGGGGTGCGACGTCCTGTTTTGTCCGCCGCAGCCTGTACAATGCAGGCTTTTACACAACATGAGGTGTGCGCTTTGACTGCTCCGGGTGCTTCGAATTCCACTACAGGCGCGCTTTATGTGGTGGCCACGCCGATCGGCAACCTGGATGACATCAGCGCCCGTGCCTTGAAGGTGCTGCGCGATGTTTCGCTGATTGCCGCCGAGGATACCCGCCACTCGTTACGGCTGATGCAGCACTTCGGCATCCCGACCCCTTTGGCCGCCTGTCACGAGCACAACGAGCGCGAGGAGGGCAGCCGCTTCATCACCCGACTGCTGGCGGGCGATAACGTCGCGCTGATATCCGATGCCGGCACGCCGCTTATTTCCGACCCTGGCTACCACCTGGTGCGTCAGGCACGTGCAGCAGGGATTCAAGTGATCCCCGTGCCGGGCGCCTGCGCCCTGATTGCCGCGCTGTCGGCGGCGGGGTTGCCCTCGGACCGCTTTATCTTCGAAGGCTTCTTGCCGGCCAAATCGGTGGGCCGAAAGGCGCGGCTCGAACTCGTCAAAGAAGAACCGCGCACGCTTATCTTCTATGAAGCGCCCCATCGCATTCTCGAATGCCTTCAGGACATGGAAGACATCTTCGGCCCGGACCGTCCCGCCGTGCTTGGCCGCGAATTGACGAAAACGTTCGAAACCCTCAAAGGACTGCCGCTGTCCGAGCTACGTGCCTTCGTTGAAGGCGACAGTAATCAGCAGCGAGGCGAGTGCGTGGTGCTGGTGGCAGGCTGGAGCGAACCCGAAGGCGAGGATGTGATTGGCGCCGAAGCGCGGCGGGTGCTGGATCTGCTGCTGGAAGAAATGCCCCTCAAGCGTGCAGCTGCGCTGGCAGCAGAGATCACCGGCGTACGCAAAAACCTGCTTTATCAGGTGGCGCTGGACAAACAGAAAGGCGTGTCACGGGATGTCGCGGGCAACTTGGCAAATGGCCGGAAACCCGATTAAAGCTTGTTCTTGAGCCGTCCTCCCATTAACCTTGGCGGCGGAGAGTCGATTGGACAGTCGCTGCCTTTCATTGTTCTGCAATGGAGGGGGGAGGAAAGTCCGGGCTCCATAGGGCGGAGTGCCAGGTAACGCCTGGGGGGCGCGAGCCTACGGAAAGTGCCACAGAAAATAACCGCCTAAGCACTTCGGTGCCGGTAAGGGTGAAAAGGTGCGGTAAGAGCGCACCGCACGTCTGGCAACAGTTCGTGGCTAGGTAAACCCCACTCGGAGCAAGACCAAATAGGGTTCCAAGGCGTGGCCCGCGCTGGAACCGGGTAGGTTGCTAAAGACGTCCGGTGACGGCCGTCGTAGAGGAATGACTGTCCTCGACAGAACCCGGCTTACAGATCGACTCTCCACCTCTTTCTCCCCCTCGTTTGTACGATTTATCCCCTTCGGTAATACCAAAAAAATCTTAAACCTCACAAATCACTTTAACTTCGAACGTCATCCATTTGTTCGTCCTCGGAAATATCCGTAGGACCGATCCGAAATCCGCCACATCTCCTTCGTAAGTGCTCCTAAATATCCGTCCTATAAGGGTTTTCCTCGTGAAGTCGCCTTGACGGTGTGGTGGGCGCATTCCTATAGTGTGCGCGAGTGGCGGAAAGTGGCGTGAAGTGGGTTTTTTAAGCTCAAAAAGATAATATTTGGAGATCGCGCCTGTGTTCCGTGGTGCAAACGCAATCAATCTCGACGCAAAGGGCCGTCTCGCTATGCCGAGCCGGTACCGTGACGAGTTGGATTCGCGTAGCGCAGGGCAGTTGATCGTCACCATTGATACCGTCGACCCGTGCTTGTGCATCTATCCGCTTCCCGAGTGGGAGCTGATCGAGGCCAAGTTGCGCGAGCTCGCCACGTTCCGTGAAGAAAACCGTCGTCTGCAGCGGCTGTTGATCGGTAATGCGGTGGATCTGGAGCTGGACGGCAGTGGGCGTTTCCTGGTGCCGCCACGTTTGCGTGAATACGCCAAGCTCGATAAGCGAGTGATGCTGGTAGGCCAGCTCAACAAGTTTCAACTGTGGGATGAGGACGCCTGGAACGCACTTGCTGATGCGGACCTTGCGGCCATTCAAAAACCGGGTGCGATGCCCGATGAACTGCGTGATTTGATCCTGTGACTACGAATAGCGGCTTTACCCACATCACCGTACTGCTCGAAGAAGCCGTCGAGGCTCTCGCGGTGCGCGCCGATGGCTGCTATCTGGATGGCACGTTCGGTCGTGGCGGACATAGCCGCCTTATATTGCAAAACCTGGGTCCGGAGGGTCGGCTTCTCGGATTCGATAAAGATCCCCAAGCGATTGCCACCGGGCAAACGCTGGCGGCCGAAGACGGCCGCTTTGTCATTGTGCAGCGCAGCTTTGCTGAACTGGGCGCCGAAGCTCAAGAACGCGGGTTGGCGGGCAAGGTCAGCGGCATTCTGCTGGATCTCGGTGTGTCGTCGCCACAACTGGACGACCCCGAGCGCGGCTTCAGCTTCATGAACGATGGCCCCCTCGACATGCGCATGGACCCGTCCCGCGGCGTCAGCGCAGCCGAGTTCGTCAATACCGCTCCCGCCGAAGAAATCGCCCGCGTTTTCAAGGAATACGGCGAAGAGCGTTTCTCCCGCCGCATGGCAGGTGCTGTCGTGGCCCGTCGCGAGACTCAGCCGTTCGAGCGCACCGGCGATCTGGCCGAAGTCCTGAAAGTTGCCAATCCGGCGTGGGAGAAGGGCAAGAACCCCGCGACCCGCGCCTTCCAGGGCCTGCGCATTCACGTCAACAACGAACTGGGTGATCTTGAAGCCGGCCTTGACGCTGCGCTGGAAGCCCTCGAAGTGGGCGGCCGTCTGGTGGTCATCAGCTTCCATTCGCTGGAAGACCGCATCGTCAAATTGTTCATGCGCAAGCTGGTCAAGGGCGAAGCCGACAACCTGCCGCGCAACCTGCCGATCCGTCATCAGGCCTTCGAGCCGCGCATCAAGCTGATCTGCAAGGCACAGTTCGCTTCCGATGACGAAACCCGCGCCAATCCGCGTTCGCGCAGCGCCGTCATGCGCGTCGCGGAGAAACTCCGATGAGCCGCGGTTTCTTCAAGCCTCTGCCGGGCGGCAGCTTCTTTATGCTCCTGCTGTATGTTGCCGTGCTGGTTTCGGCGATCGGTGTGGCGTACAGCGCGCACTGGAACCGTCAGCTGCTCAACTCCCTTTACGGTGAGCTCAGCGTGCGCGACAAGGCGCAGGCCGAGTGGGGCCGTCTGATTCTTGAGCAAAGCACCTGGACCGCCCACAGCCGTATCGAAGCCCTGGCCACCGATCAGCTGAAAATGCGCATCCCGAACGCCGCCGATATCCGGATGGTGTCGCCATGATGAAACTCGAAGGGGCGCTCTACCCGTGGCGGTTCCGTGTCGTGGTCGGCCTGCTGTCGGTCATGGTCATCGCGATCTGCTACCGCATCGTCGACCTGCAAGTCATCGACCATCGTTTCCTGATCGAACAGGGCGATGCGCGCAGCCTGCGTACCGTTTCGATCCCTGCCCACCGTGGTCTGATCACCGACCGTAACGGTGAGCCGTTGGCCGTCAGTACGCCGGTCACCACCATTTGGGCGAACCCGTCCGAAATGCAGGCCGACAAGACCAAGTGGGTCCAACTCGCGCAGGCTCTGGGGCAGGAACCCAAGGCACTGACGGATCGCCTCAATGAACAGGCAAGCAAAGAATTCATCTATCTGGTCCGTGGCCTGACCCCGGAGCAGGGTCAGTCGGTACTCGATCTGAAAGTCCCGGGCGTTTACGGCAAGGAAGAATTCCGCCGTTTCTACCCTGCGGGCGATGTCACCGCGCACATGGTCGGCTTTACCGACCTCGATGACCACGGACGTGAAGGCGTAGAGCTGGCGTATGAAGACTGGCTCGCCGGTGTCCCCGGCAAGCGCCAGGTCATCAAGGACCGGCGCGGCAGGATGATCAAAGACCTGCAAGTGAAGAAAAACGCCAAGGCCGGGAAGACCTTGGCTTTGTCTATTGACCTGCGCCTGCAATACCTGGCGACCCGTGAGCTGCGCAACGCCATTCAGGAAAACGACGCCAAGGCCGGCAGCCTGGTGATCATGGACGTGAAGACCGGCGAAGTACTGGCAATGGTCAATCAGCCGACCTACAACCCGAACAACCGTCGCACCATGGTGCCGGCAGCGATGCGCAACCGCGCGATCATCGACGTGTTCGAGCCGGGTTCGACCATGAAGCCGATCTCCATGACCGCCGCACTGGAAAGCGGCCGCTGGAAACCGAGCGACAAGGTCGAGGTGTACCCGGGCACGTTGCAGATCGGCAAATACACCATCCGTGACGTGACCAAAACCGAAGGCCCGATCCTCGACCTGACCGGCATCCTGATCAACTCCAGTAACGTCGGCATGAGTAAAGTGGCGTTCGACGTCGGTGGCGAAGCGATTTTCCGTGCCATGCAGCGTGTGGGCCTGGGCCAATACACCGGCCTCGGCTTCCCGGGCGAGCGCGTCGGCAACCTGCCGAACTACCGCGAGTGGCGCAAGGCTGAAACCGCAACGCTGTCGTACGGCTACGGCCTGTCCGTCACGGCGCTGCAGCTGGTGCACGCCTACGCGGCACTGGCCAACAACGGCAAGATAGTGCCGTTGACCATTCTCAAAACCGATACGCCAGCCGAGTCGGTGCAGGCCATTCCGGAAGCGACGGCCAAGACCGTGCAGGGCATGTTGCAGCAGGTGATCGAAGACCCGCGCGGCGTTTACCGTGCGCGCGTTCCGTCGTATCACGTGGCGGGTAAGTCCGGTACCGCGCGGAAAACGTCCGTGGGCACCAAGGGCTACGCCGAAAACTCGTACCGTTCGCTGTTCGCCGGTTTCGGCCCGATGAGCAACCCGCGCTATGCGGTCGTTGTGGTTATCGATGAGCCGAGCAAAGGCGGTTACTTCGGTGGTCTGGTTTCCGCTCCAGTCTTCAGCAAGGTGATGTCGGGCACGTTGCGTTTGATGAACGTGCGCCCGGACAACCTCGCGCCGGTTCCGCCTGAGCAACAAGCCAACGCTGTGCCCGCCGTCGCCCCAGTCAAGGGAGGACGTGGCTGATGTCTTTGAATTTGAGCAAGCTGTTTGCGCAGTGCAATCGCGATCTGCTGATTCGCGAACTGACCCTGGACAGCCGCAAAGTGCGTCCGGGCGATCTGTTTCTGGCGATTCCAGGCCTCAAGGTCGACGGCCGTGAGCACATCACCGACGCCATTGCACACGGCGCGGCGGCCATCGCTTATGAAGCCGAAGGCGCCAAGGTACTGCCGATCACTGACATCCCGATGATGCCGGTCAAGGGCCTGGCAGCACAGCTGTCCGACCTCGCCGGGCGCTTCTATGGCGACCCGAGCCGCAACCTGAACCTGATCGGCGTGACCGGCACCAACGGTAAAACCAGCGTGACTCAGCTGGTGGCGCAGGCGCTGGACAAGCTCGGGCAGCACTGCGGCATCATCGGCACGCTGGGTACCGGGTTCTATAGCGAGCTGAAAAGCGGCATTCACACCACGCCGGATCCGATCTCCGTGCAATCGACGCTCTACGACCTGAAAAGGGCCGGGGCCAAAGCGATTGCCATGGAAGTCTCGTCCCACGGGCTGGATCAGGGCCGGGTTACCGCGCTGGCTTTTGACGTGGCGGTGATGACCAATCTGTCCCGCGACCATCTCGATTACCACGGCAGCATGGAGGCCTACGCTGCCGCCAAGGCCAAGCTGTTCGCCTGGAATGACCTGCGCTGCCGTGTGGTCAATCTCGACGACGCGTTTGGTCGCCAGCTCGCAGCTGCGCCTCACATTTCGCGTCTGATTACCTACAGCCAGGAAGACAGCAGCGCTTACCTGTTCTGCCGCGATGCGCGTTTCGATGACGATGGCGTGCGCGCGACCTTGGTAACGCCCCAAGGCAGCCATGCGCTGCGCAGCAGCCTTTTGGGTCGTTTCAACCTGAGCAATGTGCTGGCTGCGGTCGGCGCTTTGATGGGTCTCGATTACCCGCTGGATGACATTCTCAAAGTCCTGCCAACACTGGAAGGCCCTGCTGGCCGGATGCAGCGTCTGGGCGGTGGCTCGCGTCCGCTGGTCGTGGTCGATTACGCCCACACCCCTGACGCGCTGGAAAAAGTGCTCGCGGCTTTGCGCCCGCACGCTAAAGGTCAGTTGACCTGCCTGTTCGGCTGCGGCGGCGATCGCGATCGCGGCAAGCGTCCGCTGATGGCCGAAGTGGTCGAGCGTCTGGCCGACAAAGTGCTGGTCACCGACGACAACCCGCGCAGCGAAGACCCGGCGCGTATTTTTGATGACATCCGTGCTGGATTCGTCTCGGCGAACGCCGTCGATTTCGTTGCCGGTCGCGGTCAGGCCATCGCGCAGATCATTGCTCAGGCGTCCGCCGCTGATGTGATCGTGCTGGCAGGCAAGGGCCACGAGGATTACCAGGAAATAAACGGACAGCGTCAACCGTTTTCCGATCTGGAAGAAGCCATCAAGGCGCTCGACGCCTGGGAGGCCGCACATGCTTAAGCCGCTCTCGTTCAGTGAACTGCTCGTGCCGCTCGATGCGCGTCGTGTGGGCCATGACTGCAGTTTCTCCGGTGTCAGCATCGACAGCCGCGCGATCACGCCCGGCCAATTGTTCGTGGCGCTGACCGGCCCGCGCTTCGATGGTCACGACTACCTCGATCAAGTGGCGGCCAAAGGCGCAGTCGGCGCGTTGGTTGAGCGCGAGATCCCGGGGAGTTCGTTGCCACAGTTGATCGTCGGCGACACCCGCAAAGCCCTCGCGCAACTCGGCGCGCTGAACCGCAATGCCTTTATAGACAAGCCGGTCGCTGCGATCACCGGTTCCAGCGGCAAGACCACCGTGAAGGAAATGCTTGCGAGCATCCTGCGCACCCGCGGTCCTGTGCTGGCGACGCGCGGCAACCTGAACAATGAATTGGGCGTGCCGCTGACGTTGCTGGAACTGGCGCCGGAATTTGACGCCGCGGTCATCGAGCTGGGCGCGTCGCGGGTGGGCGAGATTGCTTTCACGGTCAGCCTGACCAAGCCCCACGTCTGCGTGCTCACCAACGCCGGGACCGCCCACGTTGGCGAGTTCGGCGGCCCGGAAAAGATCGTCGAAGCCAAGGGCGAGATCATCGAAGGCCTGGACGCCCGCGGCGTGGCGGTATTGAACCTCGACGACAAGGCGTTCGATATCTGGGTGGCCCGCGCCGGCTCACGCAACGTGTTGAGTTTTGCACTCAAAAACAGCCGTGCCGACTTCTATGCCAGTGATCTGGGCGTTGATGCGCGCGGTTGCCCGGCGTTCACGCTGAACACCCCGAACGGCTCCGCGCCGGTGCAATTGAATCTGCTGGGCACACACAACGTTGCCAACGCATTGGCCGCTGCTGCTGCCGCCCATGCGCTGGACGTGTCGCTGGCGGGGATCGTTGCCGGGCTCAATGACGTACAGCCGGTCAAAGGCCGCACCGTCGCGCAGCTCGCGCCGAACGGCATGCGGGTCATTGATGACACTTACAACGCCAACCCCACTTCCTTGGCTGCCGCGACCGACATCCTCACCGGTTTCCCGGGCCGCAAGGTTCTGGTGCTGGGCGATATCGGCGAGCTGGGCGCCTGGGCGGAACAGGGGCATCGCGATGTCGGCGAGTACGCCGTCGGCAAAGTCGACGCGCTGTATGCCGTCGGTCCGTTGATGGCCCATGCGGTCAAGGCTTTCGGGCAGGATGCCCGCCATTTTGAAACTCAGGCCGAGCTGATCGAAGCGCTCGGCGCCGAGCACGATAAAAACACCACCATTTTGATTAAAGGTTCACGCAGCGCTGCGATGGAAAACGTCGTAGCGGCCTTATGCGGAACACGCCTGGAGAAACATTAATGCTGCTGCTGCTGGCCGAGTATCTGCAACAGTTCTACAAAGGCTTCGCGGTCTTTCAGTACCTGACCCTGCGCGGGATCCTTGGCGTGCTCACTGCACTGTCACTTTCCCTGTGCCTGGGCCCGTGGATGATCCGCGCCCTGCAGAGCAAGCAGATCGGTCAATCCGTACGCAATGACGGACCCCAATCGCACCTGTCCAAGTCCGGTACGCCGACCATGGGGGGGGCGCTGATTTTGTCTGCGATCGGCATCGCCACCTTGTTGTGGGCTGATCTGAGCAACCGTTATGTGTGGGTCGTGCTGATTGTCACGCTGCTGTTCGGCGCCATCGGCTGGGTCGACGACTACCGCAAGGTCATCGAGAAGAACTCGCGCGGGCTGCCGAGCCGCTGGAAATACTTCTGGCAATCGGTGTTCGGCCTGGGCGCGGCGATCTTCCTTTATATGACTGCGCAATCGCCAGTGGAAACCACGCTGCTGATCCCGATGCTCAAAGACTTCAGTATCCCGCTGGGCATTGGCTTCGTCGTGCTGACCTACTTCGTGATCGTCGGCTCCAGCAATGCCGTGAACCTCACGGATGGCCTGGACGGTCTGGCGATCATGCCAACGGTGATGGTTGGCGGCGCACTGGGGATCTTCTGCTACCTGTCGGGTAACGTGAAGTTCGCGGAATACCTGCTGATCCCTTACGTGCCGGGCGCGGGCGAATTGATCGTGTTCTGCGGCGCGCTGATCGGCGCAGGTCTGGGTTTCCTCTGGTTCAACACCTATCCGGCTCAAGTGTTCATGGGCGACGTCGGTGCACTGGCACTGGGCGCGGCGCTGGGCACCATCGCTGTGATCGTCCGTCAGGAAATCGTCCTGTTTATCATGGGCGGCGTCTTCGTAATGGAAACCCTGTCAGTCGTTATTCAGGTCGCATCCTTTAAATTGACCGGCCGCCGCGTTTTCCGCATGGCGCCCATCCATCACCACTTTGAACTCAAGGGCTGGCCCGAGCCGCGTGTGATCGTCCGTTTCTGGATCATCACCGTGATTCTGGTGTTGGTCGGCCTTGCCACGTTGAAACTGAGGTAGAACGAGTGTCACTGATCGCTTCTGACCACTTCCGCATCGTTGTCGGCCTCGGCAAGAGCGGCATGTCCCTGGTTCGCTTTCTGGCGAACCGGGGTGTGTCGTTTGCTGTCGCCGATACGCGGGAGCATCCGCCAGAACTCGCGACGTTGCGTCGTGACTACCCGCAGGTCGAAGTGCGTTGTGGCGAGCTGGACGTCGAATTTCTGTGCCGCGCCGATGAGCTGTATGTCAGCCCCGGCCTGGCCTTGGCGACCCCGGCTTTGCAGCAAGCGGCCATGCGCGGCGTTAAGTTGTCCGGCGATATCGAGCTGTTCGCTCGCAACGCCAGGGCGCCCATCGTGGCCATCAGCGGATCGAATGCGAAAAGCACGGTCACCACGCTGGTGGGCGAGATGGCTGCGGCAGCGGGCAAGCGTGTCGCGGTCGGCGGCAATCTCGGCACGCCGGCGCTGGACCTGCTCAGCGACGACGTCGAGTTGTATGTGATGGAGCTGTCGAGCTTCCAGCTGGAAACCACCGATCAGCTCGGCGCTGAAGTGGCGACCGTGCTGAACATCAGTGAAGACCACATGGACCGCTACAGCGGCCTGCCGGCTTATCACTTGGCCAAGCACCGGATCTTCCGTGGCGCGCGGCAGGTGGTTGTCAATCGTCAGGACGCATTGACCCGCCCGTTGATCGGCGAAGGCGTGCCGTGCTGGACCTTTGGTTTGAACACGCCCGACAGAAACGGCTTCGGCTTGCGCGAAGAGAACGGCGAGAAATATCTGGCCTTCCAGTTCGACAACCTGATGCCGGTCCGCGAGCTGAAGATTCGTGGCGGCCACAATCAGGCCAACGCCCTGGCTGCGCTGGCGTTGGGTCATGCGGTGGGTCTGCCGTTCGACGCCATGCTTGCCAGCCTCAAGACATTCGCAGGTCTCGTTCATCGCTGCCAATGGCTGCGTGAGCTCAACGGCGTGAATTACTACGACGACTCCAAAGCGACCAACGTCGGTGCCGCGCTGGCAGCGATCGAAGGCCTGGGCGCCGACATCGACGGCAAGCTGGTGCTGATTGCCGGCGGCGATGGCAAGGGCGCGGATTTCACCCCGCTGAAAGCCCCGGTTGCCGCCCATTGCCGCGCCGTCGTTCTGCTGGGCCGCGATGCGGATCTGCTCGCCACGACCTTTGGCGATTCGGTGCCTCTGGTACGCGTCACTACATTGGAAGAAGCCGTGCAACGTGCTGCTGATATCGCGCAGGAAGGGGATGCCGTGTTGCTGTCGCCCGCCTGCGCAAGCCTGGACATGTTCAAGAATTTCGAAGAGCGCGGACACCTGTTCGCCCGGGCCGTGGGGGACTTGTCATGATTTTTGGCGTGATCAAGCCGTATCCGTCGCCGATCATCAGTGGCCGTGGCGTTGACGTCGATTTCCCGATGCTCGCCGGCTGCCTCGCGTTGCTGGGCCTTGGCCTGGTGATGATCACTTCCGCCTCGTCGGAAGTGGCTGCCGTGCAGTCGGGCAACGCGCTGTACATGATGACCCGTCACCTGATCTATCTGGTGCTCGGCCTGATCGCCTGCGTCGCGACCATGATGGTGCCGGTCGCCACCTGGCAGCGCCTTGGCTGGCTGATGCTGATTGGCGCGTTCGGCCTGTTGATCGCGGTAATCGTGCCCGGCATCGGGCGTGAGGTGAACGGTTCGATGCGCTGGATCGGCTTCGGCATGTTCAACGTGCAGCCGTCGGAAATCGCCAAAGTATTCGTGGTGATTTTCCTGGCCGGCTACCTGATTCGTCGCCAGCAGGAAGTGCGTGAGAGCTGGATGGGTTTCTTCAAGCCGTTCATCGTCTTGCTGCCCATGGCTGGCTTGCTGCTGATGGAGCCGGACTTCGGCGCCACGGTCGTAATGATGGGCGCGGCGGCTGCAATGCTGTTTCTGGGCGGCGTCGGTCTGTTCCGTTTCAGCCTGATGGTGGCCCTGGCGGTCGGCGCCGTATTTGTGCTGGTTCAGGCGCAGCCTTACCGGATGGCGCGTCTGATTACCTTCACCGACCCGTGGTCCGATCAGTTCGGTTCCGGCTACCAGTTGACCCAGGCGCTGATTGCCTTCGGTCGCGGCGAATGGTTCGGCGTCGGCCTCGGCAACAGCGTGCAGAAGCAGTTCTACCTGCCGGAAGCGCACACCGACTTCGTGTTCTCGGTGCTGGCCGAAGAGCTGGGCGTGGTGGGTTCACTCGCGACGGTCGGGCTGTTCGTGTTCGTCAGTATCCGGGCGATGTACATCGGTATGTGGGCCGAGCGCGCCAAGCAGTTCTTCGCCGCGTACACCGCGTATGGCCTGGCTTTCCTGTGGATTGGTCAGTTCCTGATCAACATCGGCGTGAACGTCGGCTTGCTGCCAACCAAGGGTCTGACCCTGCCGTTCCTCAGCTACGGCGGCAGTTCGTTGATCATCTGCTGCGCCAGCCTGGGCCTGTTGCTGCGCATCGAGTGGGAATCGCGCAACAACATGGGCAGTGAAGAGGCCGAGTTCCAGGAAAGCGACTTTGCCGAGGAGCCGACCCATGGCCGCCGGTAACGTTTTGATCATGGCGGGCGGCACCGGCGGACACGTGTTCCCGGCGCTGGCATGCGCCCGTGAATTCCAGGCCCGCGGCTACACCGTGCACTGGCTGGGGACACCGCGCGGCATCGAAAACGAACTGGTGCCTGCGGCAGGTCTGAAGCTGCACTTGATCAACGTCACCGGTCTGCGTGGCAAGGGCCGGCTGTCGCTGGTCAAGGCGCCGTTCATGTTGATCAAGGCCTTGTTGCAGGCGCGCAAGATCGTGCGTGAGTTGTCGCCGGTCTGCGTCGTCGGCTTCGGTGGCTACGTGACAGGCCCTGGCGGTCTGGCGGCGAAGCTGGCCGGTGTGCCGCTGATCATCCATGAGCAAAACGCTGTGGCGGGCACGGCCAATCGCAGTCTGGCGTCGTTCGCCGCGCGAGTGTGTGAAGCGTTCCCGCAGACGTTCGCGGCGTCGGCCAGGCGCCGCACCACCGGTAACCCTGTGCGCGCCGAGCTGTTTTTCGAGACGCCGCGCCAGACGCTGATCGGTCGCCGGCCTCGCTTGCTGGTGCTGGGCGGAAGCCTGGGCGCCGAGCCGCTGAATAAATTGCTGCCGGAAGCCCTGGCGCAAGTGCCTGCCGACATTCGCCCTGAGGTGTTTCATCAGGCCGGCAAGCATCACGATGAAGTGACCGCCGAGCGTTACCGCGCCGCCGGTGTAGAGGCGCAGGTCGCCCCCTTCATCAAAGACATGGCCCAAGCCTATGGCTGGGCGGATCTGGTGGTCTGCCGCGCAGGTGCGTTGACCGTCAGTGAACTGGCTGCTGCCGGACTGCCGTCGTTGCTGGTGCCTTTGCCCCACGCGATCGACGATCACCAGTCGCGCAACGCCGAATATCTGGCTCGCGAGGGCGCTGCCTTCGTCATGCCGCAAGCGACAACTGGCGCCGCCGAAATGGCCGCTCGCCT
The DNA here is from genome assembly GCF_021728295.1 of Pseudomonas petrae. Taxonomy (GTDB): domain Bacteria; phylum Pseudomonadota; class Gammaproteobacteria; order Pseudomonadales; family Pseudomonadaceae; genus Aquipseudomonas; species Aquipseudomonas petrae. Next base: position 251,577 of record NZ_JAKJXE010000005.1, on the reverse strand, counting down.
GAAAGAGGTTTTGATGCAACCCGAACAATTGAACCGCATGGCCGTCACGGCTCGCCAACTGGCCAAGCCTGACGCCACCAACACCGTCGTCGATATCTGCCTGGAGGTGGCCCATGGTTGAGAATCAACGCGCCATGCCACAGCCGGAAATGCGCCGTATCCGCCGTATCCACTTTGTGGGCATCGGCGGCGTGGGGATGTGCGGTATTGCCGAAGTGTTGCTGAACCTGGGCTATGACGTGTCCGGTTCCGACCTCAAGGCATCGCCGGTGACCGAGCGTCTCGAATCGTTCGGCGCGCAGATTTTCATTGGCCATCGCGCGGAAAACGCCTCGACGGCTGACGTGCTGGTGGTGTCCAGCGCAGTAAACACCTCCAACCCGGAAGTGGCGACTGCCCTTGAACGTCGCATTCCTGTCGTGCCACGCGCTGAAATGCTGGCCGAGCTGATGCGCTATCGCCACGGCATCGCGGTCGCGGGTACCCACGGCAAAACCACGACGACCAGCCTGATTGCCTCGGTGTTCGCGGCGGGTGGCCTTGATCCGACCTTCGTGATCGGCGGGCGTCTGAACGCTGCCGGCACCAACGCTCAGCTCGGCACCAGCCGTTACCTGATCGCCGAAGCCGACGAAAGCGACGCCAGTTTCCTGCACCTGCAGCCGCTGGTGGCCGTGGTCACTAACATCGACGCCGACCACATGGCGACCTACGAAGGCGACTTCAACAAGCTGAAGAAAACCTTCGTTGAGTTCCTGCACAACCTGCCGTTCTACGGTCTGGCCGTTGTCTGCATCGACGATCCGGTGGTGCGCGACATTTTGCCTTCGGTCAAGCGGCCGATCATGACTTATGGCTTCGATGACGCCGCCGACGTGCGCGCAATCAACGTGCGTCAGGACGGCATGCGTACTCACTTCACCGTACTGCGTCGTGACCGCGAGCCACTGGACGTGTCGGTCAACATGCCGGGCAAGCACAACGTGCTGAACTCCCTGGCAACCATCGCCATCGCCACTGACGAGGGCGTCTCTGACGAAGCCATCATTCAGGGCCTGTCGGGATTCCAGGGCGTTGGCCGGCGCTTCCAGGTGTACGGCGAACTGCCGGTGGAAGGCGGCAACGTAATGCTGGTCGATGACTATGGTCACCACCCGCGTGAAGTGGCTGCCGTGATCAATGCCGTGCGCGGTGGTTGGCCGGACCGTCGTCTGGTCATGGTCTACCAGCCGCACCGCTACAGCCGCACCCGCGATCTGTACGACGACTTCGTGCAGGTCCTCAACGAGGCCAACGTGCTGTTGCTGATGGAAGTCTATCCGGCAGGTGAAGAGCCGATTCCGGGCGCGGACAGCCGTCAGTTGGCCCACAGCATTCGTCAGCGCGGTCAGCTTGATCCGATCTACATCGAGCGTGGCGTCGAGTTGGCCCCGCTGGTCAAACCGCTGCTGCGCGCCGGTGACATTCTGCTGTGCCAGGGCGCCGGCGACATCGGCGGGCTCGCACCGCAATTGCTGAGAAGCCCGCTGTTCACCGGTGCAATCGTGGCCTCAACCGAAGGTAAGCTGAAATGACAGCCGCCCTGCAGTCCGCCCTGTTTTCGACGCTGGAGCCAAAACGCTTCGGTCGCGTCGCCGTGCTGTTCGGCGGCAAGAGCGCGGAGCGGGAGGTGTCCCTGAAATCCGGCAGCGCAGTGCTCGAAGCCCTGCATAGCGCAGGCGTCGACGCGTTCGGTATCGACGTGGGCGAGGATTTCCTGCAGCGGCTGGTCAGCGAAAAAATCGATCGCGCGTTCATCGTGCTGCACGGTCGCGGTGGCGAAGACGGCACCATGCAGGGTCTGCTGGAGTGCCTGGAAATCCCCTACACCGGTAGCGGCGTACTCGCGTCGGCGCTGGCGATGGACAAGCTGCGCACCAAGCAGGTCTGGCAGAGTCTCGGCTTGCCAACGCCCCGCCATGCCGTGCTGAGCAGCGAAGCAGATTGTATTTCTGCGGCGACGGAACTGGGCTTTCCTTTGATCGTCAAACCCGCCCATGAAGGTTCCAGTATCGGTATGGCCAAGGTGACCGGCGTCGATGAACTGATCGCCGCCTGGAACGCCGCCCGTACCTACGATTCGCAAGTGTTGGTCGAACAATGGATCGAAGGTCCGGAGTTCACCATCGCCTCTCTGCGTGGGCAGGTATTGCCTCCCATCGGCCTGGGTACTCCCCACAGTTTTTACGACTACGACGCCAAGTACCTGGCTTCCGATACCCAGTACCGGATCCCGTGCGGCCTCGATGCAGCCAAAGAAGATGAACTCAAGGCACTCACGGCTCGGGCCTGTGAAGCGGTCGGCATTGCCGGCTGGGCGCGCACCGATGTCATGCAGGACGCCGACGGCAAATTCTGGCTGCTTGAAGTCAACACCGTTCCCGGCATGACCGATCACAGCCTTGTGCCTATGGCGGCGCGTGCGGCCGGGCTCGATTTTCAACAGTTGGTGTTAGCCATTCTGGCCGACAGCGTCCAGGTGCGAGGGTAGATCATGCACGGCGCAACGGTTCGTCATCAGCAATCCGCTACCGGCCGCAACAAGCCGGTACCGCGTGGTGCCAGCCGCATGGTTGCCAAGGAGCCCATGTCGTCGCGCATGCCGCGACCGAATTTCGGTTTCCTGCGCAGCCTGATGTGGCCGGTGCTGCTGGTGGTATTCGGCTTTGGTACGTACGAAGCCGCACAGCGCCTGCTGCCTTATGCCGACCGCCCGATTTCGCGAATCAACGTGCAGGGCGACCTGAGCTACATCAGTCAGCAAGCCGTGCAGCAGCGGATCGCGCCGTTCGTGGCGACCAGCTTCTTCAATATCGATTTGGCCGGCATGCGCACCGAGCTTGAGCAAATGCCGTGGATCGCCCACGCCGAGGTCCGCCGCGTCTGGCCGGATCAGGTGGTGATCCGTCTGGAAGAACAATTGCCGGTTGCGCGCTGGGGCGATCAATCCCTGCTGAACAACCAGGGTCAGGCATTCACCCCGCGTGAGCTGGCCAATTACGAACACCTTCCGCAGTTGTTCGGGCCTCAACGGGCTCAACAGCAGGTGATGCAGCAGTACCAGGTCCTGAGCCAGATGTTGCGCCCGCTGGGATTCTCCATCGCTCGCCTGGAACTGCGTGAGCGAGGCAGCTGGTTTCTGACCACTGGCGCAGGCAATGCAGGCCCAGGCCTGGAGCTGCTGCTGGGACGAGGCAATCTGCTTGAGAAGATGCGCCGCTTTATCGCCATCTACGACAAAACACTGAAAGACCAGATCACGAACATTGCGCGAGTCGACCTTCGTTACAACAACGGCCTGGCCGTTGGTTGGCGCGAACAGGCAGCAGCGCCAACGACGGACAAACCCGCCGTCGCGAAGAATTGATAAGAGGCAGGACCCATGGCAAACGTGCAAAGCGGCAAAATGATCGTCGGATTGGATATCGGCACCTCCAAGGTGGTGGCGCTGGTAGGCGAAGTCGCGGCTGATGGCACGCTGGAAATCGTCGGTATCGGCACTCACCCGTCCCGCGGCCTGAAGAAGGGCGTGGTGGTGAATATCGAATCCACCGTGCAGTCGATCCAGCGCGCAGTAGAAGAAGCGCAGCTGATGGCCGGTTGCCGCATTCACTCGGCGTTCGTCGGCGTTGCGGGCAACCACATCCGCAGCCTGAACTCCCACGGCATCGTGGCGATTCGTGACCGCGAAGTAAGCTCGGCCGACCTTGAGCGCGTGCTCGACGCTGCCCAGGCCGTGGCGATCCCGGCTGACCAGCGCGTGCTGCACACTCTGCCGCAGGACTACGTTATCGATAACCAGGAAGGCGTTCGTGAGCCACTGGGTATGTCGGGCGTGCGTCTTGAAGCCAAGGTTCACGTCGTGACCTGCGCGGTGAATGCTGCACAGAACATCGAAAAATGTGTCCGTCGCTGCGGCCTCGAAGTCGACGACATCATCCTCGAGCAACTGGCCTCGGCTTACTCGGTGCTGACCGACGACGAGAAAGAACTGGGCGTGTGCCTGGTGGATATCGGCGGCGGCACCACTGACATCGCGATCTTCACCGAAGGCGCGATCCGCCACACCGCCGTGATCCCGATTGCCGGCGATCAGGTCACTAACGACATCGCCATGGCGCTGCGTACACCGACCCAGTACGCCGAAGAAATCAAGATCCGTTACGCCTGCGCTCTGGCCAAACTGGCCGGCGCCGGCGAAACCATCAAAGTGCCAAGCGTCGGCGACCGTCCGCCGCGTGAACTGTCCCGTCAGGCCCTCGCCGAAGTGGTCGAGCCGCGCTACGACGAGCTGTTCACCCTGATCCAGGCCGAGCTGCGTCGCAGCGGCTACGAAGACTTGATCCCGGCCGGCATCGTGCTGACCGGTGGCACCTCGAAAATGGAAGGCGCGGTCGAACTGGCCGAAGAGATCTTCCACATGCCGGTCCGCCTCGGCGTACCGCACAGCGTCAAAGGGCTCGCGGACGTCGTTCGCAACCCGATCTACTCAACCGGCGTCGGCCTGTTGCTGTACGGACTGCAAAAGCAGTCTGACGGCATCTCGCTGTCCGGCCTTTCCGGCTCCGGTAGCAGTTATAGCGATGAACCGAAGGCCCCAGTGTTAGAGCGTCTCAAGCGCTGGGTTCAGGGGAATTTCTAAGATTCAAAAAGTGGTAGGCAGGCAACAGGCGACATAAAACTAGAGAACTGAAGGAGAGGGAACATGTTCGAGCTCGTAGACAACATCCCACAAAGCCCGGTAATTAAAGTTATCGGCGTTGGTGGTGGCGGCGGCAACGCAGTCAATCACATGGTCAAGAGCAACATCGAAGGCGTCGAGTTCATCTGCGCCAACACCGATGCTCAGGCCCTGAAAAACATTGGCGCACGTACCATTCTGCAATTGGGTACCGGCGTGACCAAAGGCCTGGGCGCAGGTGCGAATCCTGAAGTCGGCCGTCAGGCTGCACTGGAAGACCGCGAGCGCATCGCTGAAGTGCTGCAAGGCACCAACATGGTCTTCATCACCACCGGCATGGGCGGCGGCACCGGCACGGGTGCTGCACCGATCATTGCCGAAGTGGCCAAGGAAATGGGCATTCTGACCGTTGCGGTCGTGACGCGTCCGTTCCCGTTCGAAGGCCGCAAGCGCATGCAGATCGCCGATGAAGGCATCCGCGCGCTGTCCGAAAGCGTCGACTCGTTGATCACCATTCCCAACGAGAAGCTGCTGACCATCCTCGGTAAAGACGCCAGCCTGCTGTCGGCTTTCGCCAAGGCTGACGATGTACTGGCCGGTGCCGTTCGCGGTATCTCCGACATCATCAAGCGTCCGGGCATGATCAACGTCGACTTCGCTGACGTGCGCACCGTGATGTCCGAAATGGGCATGGCGATGATGGGCACTGGCTGCGCCAGCGGTCCGAACCGTGCGCGTGAAGCCACCGAAGCGGCCATCCGCAACCCGTTGCTCGAAGACGTGAACCTGCAAGGTGCTCGCGGCATTCTGGTCAACATCACCGCCGGTCCTGACCTGTCTCTGGGTGAGTACTCCGACGTGGGTAGCATCATCGAAGCGTTCGCCTCCGAGCACGCCATGGTCAAGGTCGGTACCGTTATCGATCCGGACATGCGCGACGAGCTGCACGTCACTGTGGTTGCCACCGGCCTGGGTGCAAAAATCGAGAAGCCTGTGAAGGTCATCGACAACACCATGCAGACCACTCAAGCCGCACCTGCGCAGCAACACGCCGCACGCCAGGAGCTGCCTTCGGTCAATTACCGCGATCTGGATCGCCCAACCGTGATGCGCAATCAGGCACACGCGGGCGCAACAGCCGCAGCGAAGATGAACCCGCAAGACGATCTGGATTACCTGGATATTCCAGCGTTCCTGCGTCGTCAGGCTGATTAATGGGTTCTATCAGGGGTATAAGGGTGATTGGTGTTCAGCAAAGGCGGGGTCTGCTATCATCGCCAGCCTTTGTTGATACTAATTCGCGATACGCGCTGAAGCGGCCAATGCCATGATTAAACAACGCACCCTGAAAAATATTATCCGTGCCACAGGTATCGGCCTGCACTCGGGGGAGAAGGTTTACCTGACCCTCAAACCAGCACCTGTGAACGCTGGCATTGTGTTTTTCCGTACCGACCTTGAGCCGGTGGTCCAGATCAACGCTCACGCGTTGAATGTGGGTGACACCACGCTCTCCACGACGCTGTTCAATGGCGACGTGAAGGTCGATACGGTCGAGCACTTGCTGTCGGCCATGGCCGGCCTTGGCATCGATAACGCCTACGTTGAACTTTCTGCCTCCGAAGTTCCAATCATGGATGGCAGCGCAGGTCCCTTCGTATTCCTGATTCAGTCGGCTGGCCTGGAAGAACAGGACGCACCGAAGAAATTCATCCGCATACTTAAAGAAGTGTGTGTAGAAGAAGACGGCAAGTCCGCCAAGTTTTTACCGTTTGAAGGTTTCAAGGTGGGGTTCGAGATCGATTTCGATCACCCGTACCTGAAGAATCGTACACAGACGGCTTGCGTGGATTTTTCCAGCACTTCGTTCGTTAAAGAAGTGAGCCGTGCGCGGACATTCGGTTTCATGAAAGACATCGAGTATCTGCGTAAGCACAACCTGGCTCTGGGCGGCAGCGTTGAAAACGCGATCGTCGTGGACAAGGACGGCGTGTTGAACGAGGACGGTCTTCGTTATGAAGACGAGTTCGTGAAGCACAAGATTCTGGATGCCATCGGTGACCTGTATCTGTTGGGCAACAGTCTGATCGGCGAGTATCAGGGCTTCAAGTCGGGACACGGTCTGAACAATCGTTTGCTTCGTGCGTTGATCGCTCAGGAAGACGCTTGGGAAGTTGTGACCTTCGAAGATGCCAGCACCGCACCGATCTCTTACATGCGCCCCGTTGCGGCGGTGTAAACAGTCTCTTCTTCCTAGTTTTGATGTTTTCAGGCCACCCTCGGGTGGCCTTTTTTATTGGGAAGTGGCCATCGCGAGGGCAGTTGATGGATCGCCGATAAGATAGCGTGCATATCCGTTTTTTGTGTTTACTGGAATTATGGTTCCGCCCTTACGGCGGGTCACTTTTTCCAAGAGCCGAAAAAGTAACCAAAAAGGCCCTGCTCCTGGTTTGGCCCTTCCTTCGTCAGGGTTCCTTCACTCCGGTCTCGCTCCGTGGGCCCGCGCCGAACGGACATCCATGTCCTGACGGCGCTCTCGCCGCATCCGTGCGGCTCAGCCCACTCCGCGAGACCTGCGTTCAGCCTGCACCAAAGTCGCGTTTTGCGGTGTTTGGGGCTTCTGTGTACGAAGATCAAAAGCGCGTTTAAAGCAGATCAAAAGCTTCCCGGCTGAAGCCGGTCCTACTGACCTCCACAGGTTCCACTGACTGCACGCGATGCTTTTTAGTGGGACCGGCTTTAGCCGGGAAGAGGCCAGTGCGAGCGCCGGGATTCTCGGAGCTTATGATCCCCCAGCCTCTTTCGGCGCCGCATGGGCCGCCAGCCGTTCTAGCGCGGCGCGCAGTTTCGGGTCGGTGATGCCTTCCGCCGTCGCTGTGATGGTCTCCGCCGCCGCAACCGAAAGATCCCGCGTATGCCCGGCCGCGACACGATGGGTTCTCGCGGGCTGAACCTTCAACTGCAAACGGGTGAGGTTGGCGAATTCGTTGAATGCGACGAGTTGCCGTTGCAGCCGTTTCTGTTGATAGCGCAATCGTGTCGCCCAGTGGCCGTCGGTGACGATGAGTAGAAGCGTGCCTTCGCGCCACGATGCCACGTGGCAGTGCTCGCGGGCGGCGGGTTGTAGCTGGCTTTCCAGCAGGCGCTGCAAATGCGCAAGGCGTTGGGCATGGTTGAAGATGGCTTTGAGCGGGCGGGCTTCGCGCAGGAGAACAGCGGGTGCGCGAGCCGGTAGGGGACGAAATGCCATGATGGGATGCCTTGTGTTGCCAGGGCGTGATCTTAGCAGAATCGGTTGACGCACCTTTGCGTCAGGCGTCCAGGGTGCAGATGCGCCGCGCGATCATGAAAAAACATTAATAAAACTTCTCACCCGCATGGGTTGAAGTCACGGGAAATGACCCTATTGTACTTCTGCCCCGTAACATTGCTGTGCCAGCATCGTGGAATAACGCCACTTTCCTCACCACCATTTCCGGGTAGAATGCTCGTTCGCATGCGGCCATGAGGGCTGCTCGGGCGACTCACGGGGCCGCCCTCCATCCCTATGTGTGGAAGATCCTTTCGATATGTTTGCACCTTTGTTAAAAAAACTTTTCGGAAGCAAGAACGAGCGCGAAGTGAAGCGCATGCTCAAGACGGTCCAGGTCGTCAACAGCTTCGAAGAGCAAATGGTCGCCCTCTCGGACGAACAGCTGCGCGCCAAGACCGATGAGTTGAAGGCCCGCATAGCCAAAGGTGAGACCCTCGACCAGCTCTTGCCCGAAGCCTTCGCGGTCTGCCGCGAGGCGGGTAAACGCGTGATGGGCATGCGTCACTTCGACGTACAACTGATCGGCGCCATGACATTGCACGAAGGGATGATCGCCGAGATGCGTACCGGTGAGGGTAAAACCCTCGTCGCGACCCTCGCGGTTTACCTTAACGCACTGTCCGGCAGAGGCGTGCACGTGGTCACGGTGAACGACTACCTGGCCCGCCGTGACGCCAACTGGATGCGCCCGCTGTATGAATTCCTCGGTCTGACCGTAGGCGTGGTCACGCCTTTCCAGCCGCCGGAAGAGAAGCGCGCCGCCTACGCCTCCGACATCACCTACGGCACCAACAACGAATTCGGTTTTGACTACCTGCGCGACAACATGGCGTTCAGCCTGGAAGACAAATTCCAGCGCGAGCTGAATTTCTCCGTGATCGACGAAGTGGATTCGATCCTCATCGACGAAGCCCGTACGCCGCTGATCATTTCCGGTCAGGCCGAAGACAGCTCCAAGCTCTACACCGAAATCAACAAGCTGATCCCCAAGCTCGAGCAGCACATTGAGGAAGTGGAAGGCGTAGTCACCAAGCAGGGCCATTTTTCCATTGACGAGAAATCCCGTCAGGTGGAGCTGAACGAGTCCGGTCACCAGTTTATTGAAGAGATGCTCACCGAAGTCGGCTTGCTGGCTGAAGGCGAGAGCCTGTATTCCGCGCACAACCTGGGCCTGTTGACCCATGTATATGCCGGCCTGCGTGCCCACAAGCTGTTCCATCGCAACGTCGAGTACATCGTTCAGGACGGCCAGATCCTGTTGGTCGACGAACACACCGGCCGTACCATGCCGGGTCGTCGTCTGTCCGAGGGCCTGCACCAGGCCATCGAAGCGAAGGAAGGCCTGAATATTCAGGCCGAGAGCCAGACACTGGCCTCGACCACTTTCCAGAACTACTTCCGTCTGTACAACAAGCTGTCCGGCATGACCGGTACGGCAGACACCGAAGCGTTCGAATTCCACCAGATCTACGCCCTGGCCGTGATGGTCATTCCGCCGAACAAGCCGTTGGCGCGCAAAGACTTCAACGACCTCGTGTACCTGACCGCCGAAGAGAAGTACTTGGCGATCATCACCGACATCAAGGCCTGTCTGGCCGAGCAACGTCCGGTGCTGGTGGGTACGGCGACGATTGAAACGTCGGAGCACATGTCCCGCCTGCTGGTGCAGGAAGGCATCGACCACAAGGTTCTGAACGCCAAGTTCCACGAAAAAGAAGCTGAAATCATTGCCCAGGCCGGTCGTCCGGGTGCACTGACCATCGCCACCAACATGGCCGGTCGCGGCACTGACATTCTGCTGGGCGGTAACTGGGAAGTTGAAGTTGCCAGCCTGGAAGACCCGACCCCTGAGCAGATCGCGCAGATCAAGGCCGACTGGCAGAAGCGCCATCAGCAGGTGATTGAAGCGGGTGGTCTGCACGTGATCGCTTCCGAGCGTCACGAATCCCGTCGTATCGACAACCAGCTTCGTGGTCGTGCCGGTCGTCAGGGTGACACCGGTTCGAGCCGTTTCTACCTGTCGCTGGAAGACAGCCTGATGCGCATCTTCGCCTCTGACCGGGTGAAGAACTTCATGAAGGCGCTGGGCATGCAGTCCGGCGAAGCGATCGAGCACCGCATGGTGACCAACGCGATCGAAAAAGCCCAGCGCAAGGTCGAAGGCCGCAACTTCGACATCCGCAAGCAGCTGCTCGAGTTCGATGACGTCTCCAATGAACAGCGGAAAGTGATCTACCACATGCGTAACAGCCTGCTGGCTGCGACCAACATTGGTGACACCATTGCCGAGTTCCGCGAAGAAGTCCTCGACGCCACCATCTCCGCGCACATCCCGCCGCAGTCCTTGCCTGAGCAATGGAATGTCGCGGGTCTGGAAGCCGCGCTGAGCAGCGATTTCAGCGTGAAGCTGCCGATTCAGCAGTGGCTTGACGAAGACGATCACCTGAACGAAGACACCCTGCGTCTAAAGTTGATGGAAGCCATTCTGGCGGCCTACAACGAGAAAGAAGACCAGGCCAGTGCCGAGGCGCTGCGCACGTTCGAGAAGCAGATTCTCCTGCGCGTGCTGGACGACCTGTGGAAAGACCACCTGTCGACCATGGATCACCTGCGTCACGGTATTCACTTGCGCGGTTACGCTCAGAAGAACCCGAAGCAGGAATACAAACGCGAATCGTTTGCCCTGTTCCAGGAACTGCTCGATTCGATCAAGCGCGACGCCATTCGTGTGCTGTCCCACGTTCAGGTTCGCCGCGAAGATCCGGCCGAGGAAGAGGCTCGTCTGCGCCGCGAAGCCGAGGAGCTGGCGCAGCGCATGCAGTTCCAGCACGCCGAAGCACCGGGTCTGGATCAGCCGGACCTGCTCGCTGAAGAAGGCGAAGACGTTGCAGTTGCTGCTGCCGCCGCACTGTCGCCGGTTCGCAACGACCAGAAGCTGGGTCGTAACGAATTGTGCTGGTGTGGTTCGGGCAAGAAATTCAAGCACTGTCACGGCCAGATCAACTGAGTTGTGAACCGCGACGGGCTGTAGCTGAACTGTAAAATCACGCCGCGACCGGCTCTGCCGTCGCGGCGTTTTTCAATCAATCGAGCCGTGTCGGCGATGCCGCATGGCGTGACTGTCTTTCAAGGAGCGCACTTCATGGCTGTTGGTCTTGGTCCTTTGCCGACGCTGCACCCGGTTCCTGGTTTTGAACTTGGCATCGCTTCCGCTGGCATCAAGCGCCCGGGGCGTAAAGATGTCGTGGTCATGCGCTGCGCCGAAGGCTCCAGTGTGGCAGGCGTGTTCACCCTGAACGCCTTTTGTGCGGCGCCGGTGATCCTCGCCAAGCGACGCGTGCAAGGCACCGTGCGCTATTTGCTGACCAACACCGGCAACGCTAATGCCGGAACTGGCGAGCCGGGCCTGACCGCTGCCGAGCGCACCTGCGCCAAGCTGGCCGAGATCACCGGGGTCGATGCCAGCGCGGTGCTGCCGTTTTCCACTGGCGTGATCGGCGAGCCATTGCCTGTCGAGAAGATCGAAGGCGCACTGCAGGCGGCGCTGGATGATTTGTCCGTCGACAACTGGGCCGCAGCGGCCACCGGCATCATGACCACCGACACGCTGCCCAAAGGCGCGAGCCGTCAGTTCGTGCTTGATGGTGTGACCGTCACCGTGACCGGCATCAGCAAAGGGGCGGGCATGATTCGTCCGAACATGGCGACCATGCTCGGCTACATCGCCACCGACGCCAATGTCGCGCCGAGCGTGCTGCAGGACCTGATTCGCGACGGCGCCAACAAGTCGTTCAACCGCATCACCATCGACGGCGACACGTCGACCAACGACTGCTGCATGCTGATCGCCACCGGCCAGGCCGACTTGCCGGCTGTGACCGAAGCCAGGGGCCCACTGTTCGAGGCGCTGAAAAAAGCCGTCTTCGAGGTGTGCATGGACGTCGCTCAGGCCATCGTCCGTGACGGCGAGGGCGCGACCAAGTTCGTGACCGTTGAAGTCAACGGCGGCGGCAATCATCAGGAGTGCCTGGACGTGGGTTACACCGTTGCCCATTCGCCGCTGATCAAAACCGCGCTGTTCGCGTCGGACCCGAACTGGGGCCGGATCCTTGCGGCCGTGGGTCGCGCGGGCGTGCCGAACCTCGACGTCAGCAAGATCGACGTGTTTCTGGGTGACGTGTGCATCGCCAGCAAAGGCAGTCGCGCCAGCACCTACACTGAGGAGCAAGGCTCGCTGGTGATGGCGCAGGAAGAAATCACCATCCGCATCGAGCTGGGCCGTGGCGATTGCAGTGAAACCATCTGGACCACCGACCTGTCGCACGAATACGTGAAGATCAACGCGGAATACCGCACCTGAATCACGAGCGAGTCCACCGGTTTCAACGGAGCCAAGACATGAGCCTGCACCTGATCATCGGCGACAAACGTTATTCCTCCTGGTCGCTGCGCCCGTGGCTGGCGCTTGCGCTGACCGGCGAGGCGTTCACCGATCAGGTGATTCGCCTGAATCAGGCTGACACCACGCGGCTGATTCTTGAGCATTCGCCAACCGGTAAAGTCCCTGCGCTGAAGTGCGAGCACGGCACCATCGTCGACTCATTGGCGATCTGTGAGTATCTGGCAGAGCGCTTTCCGAATGCAGGGTTGTGGCCGGCGGATGTCGCCGCCCGCGCTCAGGCTCGGTCGGCATGCGCACAGATGCACAGCGGCTTTGTCGGACTGCGCTCGCGTTTACCCATGGATGTGCGTCAGGACGAGGCGCTGGAGGTCATCGCGGTCGACGCTCAGGCAGATATCGACCGCATGGTTGCGCTGTGGCGTGAGTGCCGAGCGGTGTCGGGTGTGAGCGAGGGTTTCCTGTTCGGCACGCCGGGCATCGTCGATGCGTTCTTCGCCCCGGTCGCCGTGCGCTTTCGTACCTATCGCGTCGAGCTGCCAACAGACGCGGCAGCCTACGTCGAAACGATTTATCAGTGGCCTGAGTTCAAGCGCTGGCAACAGGCGGGTCTGGAGGAAGTTTGAACGTGAAACGCATCCATGTGGCCGCGGCGGTTATCCGTGGCACCGACGGCAAGGTCCTCATCGCCCGACGCGCCGACAAACAGCATCAAGGCGGCTTGTGGGAGTTTCCCGGCGGCAAGGTAGAACCTGATGAATCGGTCGAGGCCGCGCTGTCCCGCGAGCTGCACGAAGAGCTCGGCATCGTCGTGACTGCGGCGCGTCCGCTGATCAAGATCAAGCACGACTACCCGGACAAACAGGTGTTGCTGGACGTCTGGGAAGTCTCGTCGTTTACCGGCGCGCCCCACGGTGTTGAAGGGCAACCGCTGGCCTGGGTATCGCAGCGGGAATTGGCCGAGTATGAATTTCCGGCAGCGAATCGGCCGATCGTGGCCGCCGCGCGTTTGCCGGGTGAATACCTGATCACCCCGGACGATCTGGAAACGCCGGAGCTGCTGCGTGGCATACGCACGGCGGTGGCCGGCGGCATCAAGCTGGTTCAGCTGCGGGCGCCGAATATGTACGACCCGAAATACCGTGACGTCGCGGTTGACGCGGTCGGGCTGTGCGCGGGCAAGGCGCAGCTGATGCTCAAAGGGCCGCGCGAATGGCTGGGCGACTTTCCAGCGGCGGGCTGGCACCTGACCAGCGAACAGTTGCGCAAATACGCCAGCAAGGGCCGTCCGTTTCCTGAAGATCGCTGGCTGGCGGCCTCGTGTCACAACGCCGAAGAGTTGAGTCTGGCCGAGCAGATGGGCGTGGATTTCGTCACCCTCTCGCCCGTGCTGCCGACGCAAAGCCATCCTGATGCAATGCCGCTGGGCTGGGAAAAGGCCCGCGACTTGATCGAAGGGTTCAGCAAGCCGGTGTATCTGCTGGGCGGGGTAGGGCCGACGGATCGTCAGCAAGCGTGGGAATGTGGCGGGCAGGGTGTGGCCGGAATTCGCGCGTTCTGGCCGCAAGGCTGAAGAGGATCACATGGTAGGAGCGCGCCTGCCCGCGATTGCAAGTCTCAGGCGCTCCCCCAGGATCAAGCTGATGCCGAAACCCCTAGAGCCGGCTTGCTGGCGAACCCACCGCGCCAGGCGCCATCGATGTTTCTGAACGGACGCGTTCGCCAGCAAGCCCACTCCTACAGATTGTGCGAATCCGTCAGCCACGCCAACGGCAACCAGGCGTCAATCTCCTCCCGTCAGGCTGGAAGGCGCTGCGATCACTGCGGCTTCTTCGCAGGCTCCCACAAAATCTCCGCGACCCCCTCACGCCGGGCAATGATCCGTGCCGCGACAAACAGCAAATCCGACAGCCGATTGATGTACGCCAGACCAACCCCGGCCAGTGGCTCGACCGCGTTCAGGTGCTGACAGCGTCGCTCCGCCGTACGCGCCAGGCTCCGGCAAACGTGGGCCTGTGCAATCAGCGTCGAGCCGCCCGGCAAGATGAAGTTCTCCAGTGGCCCCAGCTCTTCATTCCAGTGATCGATCGCCGTTTCCAGACGCTCGATCTCCGCCGCATTCAACGCCTGATATTCCGGCATCGCCAGCTCGCCGCCCAGGTCGAACAACCGATGCTGACAGGGCGCCAACACGTCGATGACTTCCTGCAACGCCGGATGAGTCGCGACTGCCGCCGTAAGGCCGGCCAGCAGCACCCCGACCTGACTGTTCAGCGAGTCCACTTCCCCAATGGCCTCGACCCGCGGGTGGTCCTTCGGCACCCGACGGCCGTCGCCCAAACCCGTTTCGCCGGTATCACCCGTGCGTGTGTAAATTTTCGACAAGCGAAATCCCATGGCGCTACTCCCGGTCGTTCTGACCAATGACCTGTGGTGCAGGCATATCTATTGAATTGTCCACCAGCGGCAAGCGCAAGGTGAAACAGGTGCCCTGGCCGAGGGTGGAATGCACTTCCATCTGGCCTTTGTGGTTGTTAGTGATAATGAAATACGACACCGACAGCCCGAGGCCTGTGCCCTGGCCGATTTCCTTGGTGGTGAAAAACGGCTCGAAGGTGCGCTTGCGCACGCTTTCCGACATACCGATGCCGTTGTCCTCGACCTGTATCTCCGCCCAGGGCGGGTTCAAACGCGTGCGTAAAATGATGCGCCCCGGCTCGCGGTTGTCCTCGCGCTGATGGATGGCCTGGGCGGCGTTCTTCAGCAGGTTGAGCAGCACTTGCTCCAGTTCGTTGGCCGTCGCAGGCACCGGGCCCAGATCGGGATCGAACTGGCGGATGATGTTCTGGCCCTTGAAGTCAAAGCCGATGGTCAGATCGAAGTCGTTGCTGGCGATCTCCACCGCCTGATCGATCAGCGACGGCAGATCACAAGGCGCCAACTGACGGTTACTGCGTCGGCTGAAGCTGAGCATATGGCTGACGATCTTTGCCGCCCGCGCTCCGGCCGACTGAATGCCGTCAAGCAACTGCGGCACTTCCCGGGCGATCAGGTATTGATTCACCGCCGCCAGTTCGATGCCTTGTTGCTCGGCCTGCTCCAGATTCTTCGGCAAATCGGGCGACAGCCGACGGCGGATGTTCTGCACGTTGTGCATGATCGCGCCGAGGGGGTTGTTGATCTCGTGGGCCATGCCGGCGGCAAGACCACCCACCGAGAGCATTTTCTCCGACTGGACCATCATTTCCTCCAGCGACAGGCGCTGGGTGATGTCATCGATACGGATCACCGCGCCACGGCCGGCATCGCCGGTGAGAGGGTAGAAGGTGAGGGCGTAATGACGCGACTCTTCGTCCTTGACCCAGGTGACACGCTCGATCTTGGTGACGGTGTGACGCTCGACGGTCTGCTTGATCTGCGGCAAAAACGCGCGCATCGGCGGGAACGCCGAGTAGATGGGCTGGTTGAGCGCCTCGTCCAGCGGCGTGCCGGAAAGAGCGCCGGCCTCCTGATTCCACTGGGTGACGTAGAGCTGCTCATCCAGGGCAATCAGCGCCGAGGGCATGGAGTCGATGATGCTGTTGAGGTAATTCTGAAAACCCGTGAGCTTCTTCTCGATCTTGCTGCGCACCTGAACCTCAAGCTCCAGCTTGCGGTTGGTGTGGCGGGTTTCTTCCGCCAGACCCTGCGCCTGATCGTAGGCTTCCTGGGATTCATCGCGGGCGCGTCTGAGCTGCTGCTCACGGGCTTCCATGCGCGAGAGCATGGTGTTGAACGCCTCGGCCAGCGACCCGATTTCGTCCTTGTTGCCAGGGGTCGCTCTTAACGCATAGTTCTCCTCGCGGGTCACCCGCCGTGACAGGTCTTCCAGCTGGTAGATCGGCTCGGTGATAAAGCGTCGAATCTGCCGGGCAACGCCGGCCCAGAGCAGGATGCTGAAGATCAGGATGCCAATACTGGCGGTGAGGGTGCCGGTGTAAAAAGCCGTCGGCAGTTCGCTGCTGGCGACCAGCAACAAATGGCCCTGCGCCTGCCCGGCTTTGGGAAGGGGGATGACCTGAGTGTTGCGAAACTCAGTAATACGCCAGCTCTCCAGATCCCGGTAGTGGTCGGGCATGCGCAGTTTGTCGCCTTGCTGCATCTGCGCCAGACGCGTACCGCTGCTGTCATACACCGCCGCCGCTCGCAACGGGCCGTAGTTTTTCAGTTCCTTGAGCAGCGCCTGGGCGTTGTAGGTCGAGGACAGGGCTTGCTCGGACAGCCCGGGATTGCTGATCAGCCGACCGATCGTCTGCAATGCCTGGGGTGCCATCGCCTCCTGAGAGATGTAATAGGCGGCGCTGATGAATGTCAGGTTGGCGACCACCAGCACGGTGGTGAGCAACACCAGCAAGGCGGCCAGGAGTTTTTGACCGACCGGCAGGTTTTCGAGGCGCTGGCGCAATGGCATGGGGCAGGTCACCGGAATGAGGAGCGGGCAGGTTAGCGCTGTTCCGCCCGTGAGCAAACCCGTCAGTCGCTGGGCAGGCCCCGGGCGCTGAGGTGTTCGATCAGGCGCAGGCGTAACTGGTTCAGCTTCGGCGTCGGGCAATCAAGGGCAGCCGCCGCAGCGCAGACATGCCCGAGCAGGTAGCGGATCTCGGTGCGACGGCCTTGGGCGACATCCTGATACATCGAGGAATAATTCGCGGCGGTGGCGGCAATCACCTGTTGCACTTGATCCAGCAAACCTTCAGCCGCGCCGGGCTGACCGCAGCGTTGCAACACGTGGCCGAGCTCGACACACAGCGCGGTCACTTCCTGTGCATGAGCCTGCAGCTCTCCGTTGGGGCATTGATGTAACACGGTCAGCGGGTTGATGGCGCAATTGAGCGCAAGCTTGCGCCAGAGGCGTTCGAGGATGTCAGGGGTCCATTGATGCGGAATGCCCGCCCGCTCAAGCTCGCTCAACCAGGCCGGCGCCGCGCCGCGTCTCGTGTCCCCCAGCCAGTTGAAGCCCTGTCCGGCGAACACCACGCTCCAGTGTGCATCGCGGTACGCGCCTTCGGTGCTCGAGACAAAAATACAGCGCGCGTGCGGGATCATGGCGGCCACGGCGTCCTGGCTGCCGAGACCGTTTTGCAGGAGCAGCACGTCAGCCTTGTCGGACAGGCGAGGGGCGATGGCTGCAACCGCGCGCTCGGCGTCATAGGCCTTGCACGCCACCAGGAGACGCTGGATGGGTTCATCTGCGCTGACCGTCTGCGCCAGGATGGCAAAGGTCTGGCGCTGACCCTTTTCGTCAAGCGCCAGACCGGCTTGCGTGTTGTAGGCCGCCAGTCGGGCATCGTCGCGCAAGATCAGCCGCACCGGCAGGCCCGCCCTGGCCAGTCGGGTGGCCCAGAGACTGCCCAGACTGCCCGCGCCCAGAACGTGCCAGCACACCGGATTCAAGGGAAATCACGCCCGACGCGAATGAATGCAGGGTCAAAGGAAAACGAAATCAACATCGCAGGCTCACATGAACGTGGGAAAACTCTCGTTATAATGACCGGGCTTTCATACCGTCAAGTCAGGCGTGCTCCATCCACATGTTGAGCCGCGCCGTATCAATTGGAGAATCTACATGCCCTCGTTCGACGTAGTGTCCGAACTGGATAAACACGAAGTCACGAATGCCGTCGACAACGCCATCAAGGAGCTGGACCGCCGCTACGACCTTAAAGGCAAAGGCAGCTTCGAGTTCACGGAAAAAGACCTGCTGATCAAGATGACTGCCGAAGAAGGTTTTCAGCTCGAAGCCATGATCGAAATCCTCAAGCTGGCCTTGGTCAAGCGCAAGATTGATGTGCAGTGCCTGGAACTGAAGGATGCCTTCGCATCCGGCAAGGTCATGAAGCAGGAAGCCACGCTCAAGGAAGGCATCGACAAGGAGCTGGCGAAGAAGATTGTCGCTCACATCAAAGACGCCAAGCTCAAGGTTCAGGCCGCGATTCAGGGCGAGCAAGTACGCGTCACCGGCAAAAAGCGTGATGACCTGCAAGAGGCGATCGCTGCGCTGCGTGGTCACGAGTTCGGCATGCCGCTGCAATTCAACAACTTCCGCGACTGATACCCCCGCGATTTGCCCTGCGATTTCATGTTGGCTCAGGAACCCGAGGGGTTCCTGTGCGTCCGAATGCAGGTCTCGCTGAAATAACGGGCCCACTCGGCGCCGTTGCTTCAGCCTTCCATGTCGCGACCCGAGGAGAAATAGATGGACTTGGATTTAAACGGCCAGGTAGACCATCTGGTGAAAGCGTCTCAGGCCTGGATCCCGATGGTCATGCAATACGGCAGCAAAGTGCTGCTGGCAGTGGTCGTCTTGCTGGTTGGCTGGTGGCTGATCAATAGACTGACTTCCCGCGTGGGCGCGCTGTTGGCGCTGCGCCACGTCGACCTGGCATTGCAGGGCTTCATCAGCAGCATCACCAATATCATTCTGAAGATTCTGCTGATCGTCAGCGTCGCCTCGATGATCGGGGTTGAAACCACCTCATTCGTTGCCGCGATCGGTGCGGCCGGCTTGGCCATCGGCCTGGCGTTGCAGGGCAGCCTGGCGAACTTTGCCGGCGGCGTGTTGATTCTGCTGTTCCGTCCGTTTCGCATTGGTGACTGGATCGAAGCGCAAGGTGTGTCGGGCACCGTGGACGGCATTCAGATCTTCCACACGGTGCTGCGCACCGGCGACAACAAGACAGTGATCCTGCCCAACGGCAACCTGTCCAACGGCATCATCACCAACACCAACCGCCAGCCGACGCGCAAGATCACCTTCGACGTGGGCATCGACTACGACGCCGACCTCAAGCAGGCGCTGCAAGTGCTGATGGACATGGCGGATGATCCGCGCATCCTGCAGGACCCGGCGCCACAGGCGGTGGTCGCGGCATTGGGCGACAGCTCGATTACCGTGTCGCTGCGTGTGTGGACCAAGACCGGTGACTTCGGTGACGTGTCGAACCGCTTCAACGCTGAAATCCGCGACCGCCTGCGCGCGGCCAACATCGACATACCCTTCCCGCAGCGGGTGATTCGTGTCGTGCAGGACGAGCAGCCCGCGAAGGCATAACGCTCGTCCGCAGAAACCAAAAAGCCCCGACTCGTGAGAGTGCGGGGCTTTTTGTTGAGTGGGCGTCGGCGCCTTTGCATGATCGGGTGCGCATTCACTTTGTAGGAGTCGGCTCGCTGGCGAACGCGGTGGGTCAGGCTAAATTGCTGGCGCTGGCAGATCGCATTCGCGGGCAAGCGCGCTCCTACAGTTGATTTTTGCCGTCCGTTAATCTTCGCCTAGGGGTGGTGCCAGGCGAAGAATCCGGGTTCGCCGCAGATGCCAAGCCGGCTCCAATAGAATCGGGTTTGCCGGCAAAACGCCTTACAGAACCGAATCCGCAGGCTTGGCGGCTTCTTCGGCTTCTTCGGCTTCTTCCCGCTCTTCCCGCGCTTCTCGGCGTGCTTCCTGCGCCCAGTGCAGAGCGATCATGAACAGCGTCGGCACGCCCATCAGCGCGGTGGCGAGGAAGAAGTTGTGATACCCCAGCTTCTCCACCATGACCCCGGAATAGCCGCCAATCAGACGCGGCAACAGCAGCATGATCGAGCTGAGCAGCGCGTATTGAGTGGCCGAAAACTTGAGGTTGGTCAGGCTCGACAGATAGGCCACGAACGCTGACGTCGCGAGGCCTGAGCTGAAGTTGTCCAGCGAGATCGTGACGATCAGCATCTTCAGGTTCGGGCCCATGTCGGCCAGCATCAGGAACAGCAGGTTGGTCGCTGCCGATGTCACGCCGCCGACGAACAGGATCGGCAGGATGCCGAAACGCACGATCGCCAGGCCGCCAAACGCCGCACCGGCCAGCGTCATCACCAAGCCGAAAATCTTGCTGACGCTGGCAATCTGATCCTTGGTAAAGCCCTGGTCGATATAGAACACGTTCGCCATCACGCCCATGACCGTGTCGGACATGCGATACGTGGCGATCAGCCCCAGCAGCAGAAAAGCTTGCCAGCGATAGCGCAGAATAAAATCGTTGATCGGCGTCAGCACCGGTGCCAGGCCGCGGCGACCCATGGACGACAGGCACGCCACGGTCAGCAGGGTGTAGAGGATCGCGCGCAGAAAGGCGCGGTCTTCCATCAGCAGGTCTTTCCAGGTGGTGCCCTGAAACAGCACGCTGGCGAAATCGGTGTTGTACAGCTGGGTGAACATCGCCGGCACCGAGACCAGCAAAATGATCAGCACGAACACCGAGGCCAGTTGATGAGCAAAACCGTAGCGCACGGCCGAGAGCTGGGTGCGGATCGGCACGGACGGTTCACGGATGATCAGGCTGGTGATCAGCGCGGGCACCATGAGCAGGCCGAACAGCACATACGTACCGGCCCAGGCCGAGTGCTTGTAGGCGAAGCCTGTCGAACCGAAGCCTTCGGCGAAGTACAACGCGCCGGCAGTCGCGAGGAGGGCGGCGACGCGGTAGCCGGCCATGTAGCTGGCGGCAAGGGTCGCTTGCTGGCTGTCGCTGGCGATCTCCAGGCGGTAGGCGTCGATGGCGATGTCTTGGGTCGCGGATGAAAACGCGACCAGCACCGCAATCGCGATCAGCCACGAGAGATGCTGCTGCGGGTCACAGAACCCCATGCCGATCAGGCCCAGGGTCACCAGCGCTTGCGAAAGCACCAGCCATGAGCGACGTCGGCCGAGCCGGCCCAACAAAGGAAGGCTCCATTGATCGAGCAGCGGCGACCAGACCCACTTAAAGGCATAGGCCAGACCGATCAGGCTGGCGTAGCCAATGGTTTCACGCGCGACGCCGGCTTCACGCAGCCAGACCGAGAGCGTTGAGAACACCAACATGTAGGGCATGCCCGCGGCAAAGCCGAGCAACAGGAGCACAAACGTAGAGGGGCTGGCATATGCGGCGAGCGCGGCGCGCCAGGTTTTGCGGGGCATGGGCTGGAATCTGCCTCAGGTTACGTAAACAAAGCGCGCACTCTAACCGTTGTGCTCTGTCGGGCGCCAGCCATGACGCTGCATATCCACACGATTGTTACGGATGGTCACGCCCTCGGCCCTCAACCGCGCCCTTTGCTCCTCGCCCGACACGGTTCCGGGTGCCAGGCTGATGCGCCCGCCGGCGCCAATCACGCGATGCCAGGGCAAACTGCTGCCGTCCGGCAACTGACTCAACGCCCTGCCGACGAAGCGTGCCGCCCGTCCCAAACCCGCCAGCTCGGCCAACTGTCCGTAACTGACCACTTTGCCTTCCGGTACTTGATGCAACGTGAGGTATAACGCCGTGCGCCGTGCCTCTGCAGGGGAGAGGCCGGCGGGGTCGTCATGCGCGGGAGATTGTTCGATCACGCATTCGTTCCTGTAAAAGGGATGAACGGGAATTTTCGATAAGGAACTAGGGAAATTTCCTACGGTCAGTGTTACCTGTATCGGCGGTCTGCCGATTGCCAAGACGTTATCTATCCGGATAATGCCCGATTTTCCGCGAACCAGAGCCTTGTCGTTGCTTATGTTGTCCAGAACCCTGTTGTGCGTTGCTATTGCCAGTGCTTCTACCCCATTGCTCGCTGACACCGTCTGGTTGAAAAACGGTGACAAGATGACGGGGACCATCAAGTTCTTCGACGGCGGCAAGCTGCTGATCAATACCAAATATGCAGGCGACGTCCCGCTGGACTGGAAGGAAATCAAGACGCTGGAAAGTGACCAGCACCTTCTGGTGAAGCAGGACGCCACCACCGGCGAGATCTCCAAATCGCTGCAGCCGGCCGAAGACGGCAAGGTCACGCTGGCCAACGGCGATGCGCCGAAGACGGTTGAGCTGGCGAGCATCCAGCAGATCATGAAGCCCAAGCCGGTGGTCACCGATCTGGTCTGGAAGGGCAATATCGACGCTGCGCTGGACTTCCAGCGCGCCGAGAACGACACCGACGATTACAACATTGCCTTCAGGACCTCTGCGACCCACGGCCAGTGGCGCCATAACGCCAAGGGCGAGTACAACCGCGAGTCGCAGGACAGCCTGACCACCACCAATAACTGGGACGCCGAGTACTCGGTCGACCGGTTCTTCACGGAAAAGTGGTTCTGGGACGGTCGCATCACCTACAAGCGTGACACCATTGAAGACCTGGCCCGTCAGCGCACCGTCGGTACCGGTCCGGGCTATCAGTTCTGGGACGACGAACTGGGCGCATTCAAGGTCGGCGCGCTGCTTAACCGCACCGATTTCGAATACTCCAACGGCGAGAAGGACAACTTCTATTCCGTGTCCGGCACCTGGGACTACAACCGTTACCTGATTGGCAAGAAGGTCGAGTTCTTCACCAACGGTGAAGTCGGCAAGCCTATCAGCGGCGTGGCTGACTACAGCCTGGAAACGGAAGTGGGCCTGCGTTACAAAGTCACCGAATGGGCGTCCCTCAACCTCAAGGCTGAAAAAGACATCATCAGCGGCTCCGACAACGGCGACCTGGACAAGACCCGCTACACGGCCGGTTTCGGCGTGGCCTGGTAACGACTTCCTTATAACGGCTGTCGGCGTGCAGATGGCAACCTGATCTGCGCGCGCCGGCCGGCTTCATTTTTATGCGTTTTCTTTACGCGAATCCTCCGCCAAATCGTCACCCCCGCTCAATCTGGCACCTTCCGACGATAACGATTATCGTGTGGCATGCGTCGCCGTCTGCTGCTTCGCGTCCCTCGATGCCTTCGTTTTACTGTTCAGGAGCCCCACATGAGCGCCAGCGCCAACCGGCAAGCCCGTACCTTGCTGCTCAAGGAATACCGCGGCGTGTTATCGACCCATTCCAAGTCGATGCCCGGTTACCCGTTCGGCTCGGTGGTGCCTTATTGCCTGGACGATCAAGGCCGTCCGCTGATCCTCATCAGCCGTATCGCGCAGCACACCCACAACCTGCAGCTCGACGCCAAGTGCTCCTTGCTGGTGGGCGAGCGCGGTGCCGAGGATGTGCAAGCGGTAGGGCGCGTCACGCTGATGGCCGAGGCCGAGAAGATCAGCGACGAGGCACAGGTTAAAGGGGCCGCGCAGCGCTACTACCGTTATTTCCCGGAATCCGAGAGTTACCACAGCGCCCACGATTTCGATTTTTGGGTGCTGAAGCCGGTGCGCTATCGCTTTATCGGTGGCTTTGGCGCGATTCACTGGCTGGACGACGCGGCGCTGGCCAATCCATTTGCCGGGGCTGCGGAGCTCAGCATGGTCGAGCACATGAATGCTGACCATGGCAAGGCCATTGCCCACTACGTCGAACTGGCCGGTTTGCCGAAGACCAAACCCGCCACGCTGGTTGGCATCGACAGCGAGGGCATGCACTTGCGCGTGGGTCAAAGTCTGTACTGGTTGGCCTTCGCAGAACCCTGTAATACGCCGACACACGTCCGCCAGGCCTTGGTTCAACTGGCTCACGCTGAAAAATGGCCCACACTCGAACAGGCCGAGGCTTGAATTAACGACTTTGCGACTTCACGTAAGGTCTACTGGAAGCCTTCTTCCGTTCAGGAACTCACTTTGATGCGCGTTTTTCTTCTGCTTTTATTGCTTTTTCCGGTGCTCGAGCTGTTCGTGCTGGTGAAAGTCGGGATGTCGATCGGCTTCCTGCCGACCTTCCTGCTGGTCGTTGCCGGGTCGATGCTCGGTGTTTTCGTGGTGCGGATCGCCGGTGTGGCCACCGCGCTGAGTGCCCGGCAGAGCCTGGCCCGTGGCGAACTGCCCGCTCAGCAGATGCTCAACGGTCTGATGATGACCATCGGCGGAGGTTTGCTCGTGCTGCCTGGCTTCATCAGTGACGTGCTGGGCCTGCTGTTCCTGATGCCGTTTACCCGCCGCATGATCGTCGGCAAGGTGCGCAACCGCGCCGAGGCCCAGGCCGCGCGCCAGCGTGCGTTTGCCGAGAACATGCATGCGGCGAATTCGGCAGGCTCCATGCACCCCGGTGCTGCACGTCCTGAAGCACGCCGCCCCGAAGTCATCGAGGGTGAAGTGATAGAAGGCGAATACGAGCCACTGGATAAAAAGTGATTCAACGCCACCACAACACGGCACCTGCGGGTGCCGTGCTCGTTTTCGCGACCGCCATTCATGCAAAAAATTTCTGGGGTCAGCCTTGAATTCGGCTTGCTCGCCCTTATGTATGGGTCACCGCAAGGTTTCTGGCGCGTTTCGTCAGACCGTATTCTGCGGTTCGCTCGCGAACCGTAACCGGCAAGCCCGGATGTTTTAACCCGCCGGTGTCCGCACCGGGCGTTTAAAAACCATAATTAGGAGATCGACAATGAAGCTTCGTCCTCTGCATGACCGCGTCGTAATCCGTCGCAGCGAAGAAGAAACAAAAACTGCTGGCGGTATCGTGCTGCCTGGTTCGGCTGCTGAAAAACCTAACCGTGGCGAAATCCTCGCCGTCGGTAACGGTCGCATCCTGGACAACGGTGAAGTACGCGCGCTGGCCGTGAAAGTGGGTGACAAAGTGGTGTTCGGCCCTTACTCCGGCAGCAACACTGTGAAAGTAGACGGCGAAGACCTGCTGGTGATGAGCGAGAACGAAATTCTCGCGGTCGTCGAAGGCTGAGTTGATACCCCATTTCCCGTTACTACAAAGTATTTAAGGAATAACGATCATGGCTGCTAAAGAAGTTAAATTCGGCGATGCTGGCCGTAAAAAAATGCTGGCTGGTGTCAACGTCCTGGCCGACGCAGTAAAAGCAACCCTGGGCCCAAAAGGCCGTAACGTCATCATCGAAAAAAGCTTCGGCGCTCCGCTGATCACCAAAGACGGTGTGTCCGTAGCCAAAGAAATCGAGCTCAAAGACCGTTTCGAAAACATGGGCGCGCAGCTGGTCAAAGACGTTGCTTCCCGTGCGAACGATGACGCTGGCGACGGTACCACCACCGCCACCGTTCTGGCTCAAGCCATCGTCAACGAAGGCCTGAAAGCCGTCGCTGCCGGCATGAACCCGATGGACCTGAAGCGCGGCATCGACAAGGCGACCATCGCCATTGTTGCCGAGCTGAAGAAGCTGTCCAAGCCTTGCACCGACACCAAGGCAATCGCCCAGGTCGGCACCATCTCGGCCAACTCGGACAATTCCATCGGCGACATTATTGCCGAAGCCATGGAAAAAGTGACCAAAGACGGCGTTATCACCGTTGAAGAAGGTACGGGTCTGGAAAACGAGCTGTCTGTTGTTGAAGGCATGCAATTTGACCGTGGCTACCTGTCCCCGTATTTCATCAACAAGCCGGACACCATGGTTGCCGAGCTGGACAGCCCGCTGCTGTTGCTGGTTGACAAGAAGATCTCCAACATCCGCGAAATGCTGCCCGTTCTGGAAGCCGTTGCGAAAGCTGGCCGTCCTCTGCTGATCGTGGCTGAAGACGTTGAAGGCGAAGCACTGGCGACTCTGGTCGTGAACAACATGCGCGGCATCGTGAAAGTTGCAGCGGTCAAGGCCCCTGGCTTCGGCGACCGTCGCAAGGCCATGCTGCAGGACATCGCCGTTCTGACTGGCGGTACCGTTATCTCGGAAGAGATCGGCCTGAGCCTGGAAACCGCTACCCTGGAACACCTGGGTAATGCCAAGCGCGTCATCTTGAATAAAGAAAACACCACGATCATCGACGGTGCTGGCGTTCGTGCCGACATCGACGGTCGTATCGCGCAGATCCGTCAGCAGATCGGCGACACGTCGTCGGACTACGACAAAGAGAAGCTGCAAGAGCGTCTGGCCAAGCTGTCGGGCGGCGTTGCAGTGATCAAGGTCGGTGCCGGTTCCGAAGTTGAAATGAAAGAGAAGAAAGCCCGCGTTGAAGACGCCCTGCACGCAACCCGTGCAGCCGTTGAAGAAGGCGTGGTGCCTGGCGGTGGTGTTGCGCTGGTTCGTTCGCTGCAGGCTATCTCCGAGCTGAAAGGCGACAACGCCGATCAGAACGTTGGTATCGCGCTGCTGCGTCGCGCTGTTGAAGCGCCGCTGCGTCAGATCGTCGCCAACTCCGGTGACGAGCCAAGTGTTGTCGTTGACAAGGTCAAGCAGGGTACTGGTAACTACGGTTACAACGCTGCCACCGGCGAATATGGCGACATGATCGAAATGGGTATCCTTGACCCGGCTAAGGTGACTCGCTCTGCCCTGCAGGCTGCGTCGTCCATTGCCAGCCTGATGATCACCACCGAAGCGATGATCGCTGACGCGGCTGATGACAAGGCACAGTCTGGCGGCGGCATGCCAGACATGGGCGGCATGGGTGGTATGGGCGGCATGATGTAAGCCAGCCGTACCCCGATGCAGAAAAAACCCCGCTTCGGCGGGGTTTTTTTATGGGTGTTTTTTGGTTTTTTGTGGGACTGGGTTTAGCCGGGAATTGCGCATTGGGGTCTGCCTGGGGGCAGACTGTTTCGCCTTCGGCGACTTACTTTTGAAAAGCACCAAAAGTAAGCAAAAGTGCCTGCTCTCGGTTGGGCCCTTCCTTCGTCAGGGTTCCTTCACTCCGGTCCCGCTCCGTGGGCCCGCTGCCATCCGCCATCCATGGCGGGGGGCAGCTCTCGCCGCATCCATGCGGCTCGGCCCACTGCGCGAGACCTGCGTTCAGCCTGCACCCAAGTCGCGTTTTGCGGTGTCTGGACTTCTTGTGCACGAAAATCAAAAGCAGATCAAAAGCAGATGCAGATCAAAGGCTTCCCGGCTGAAGCCGGTCCTACAGGGGTGCGGCGCCGGTCCCACTGACTACATGCAGCGTTTTTGTAGGACCGGCTTTAGCCGGGAAGAGGCCCGCTCGGGCACCATCAATTTTGGGTCTAACGCTTGATCGTGCCCACGCTCTGCGTGGGCATGCATACCCGTGACGCTCTGCGTCACTCTGGAAGGTACTACCCCGAAACCACCTCTCCACTCACCGCCACGTCCTTCTTCTTCGCCGGTCGGTACAACACCGCGTAATACGCCCCCAGGCAAAGCAGCCAGCAGAACACCGCTGTCCAGATGTTGTGGGAGAAGAAGTGCGCCCCCTGGAGCATCCGGCCGATGGAGAAGACGGTGCCCAGTCCCGCCGCGAAGATCAGGCCGGCTTTGGCCAGGCGCGGCTTGCGGTCGCGGAAGACGAAAAACAGGGCGAACAACGTGAAGCCGGTCGCCGCGTGTCCGCCGGGCCAGCAACGGCCGGGTTTGTCGGTTTGCGGGCGGGGACTGAGCAGTTCGCTGTAGGTTTCCTGGCCGCCGAATTCTTTCAGGCTCCACGGGCACTGGACCGATGTTACGACTTTGACCGGCGTGACGAAGCTGGTCGACAACGCCATCGACAGCACCATGCACCCCAGTTCACGTTTCCACGGCTTCAGCACGCTGACGAAGAATGAGGCGATGAAACTGACCAGGGACAACACGCCAATGGCGATGACGGCCTGTTTGGCGCGGTCATGCAGCACGTCTTCAAGGAAGAAACTGTGCCGTCCGATGAACTCGCCCGCCACCGGGTCGTAGGCCAGTTTGGCGATGTCCATGTCCAACGACGTCAATTCCAGCAATATTAAAACGATGGCGGTCACGGCCGGGATGCCCAGGTAAACCCAGAAGTTGATCGGACGTGAGGCGGGCCGTGCGAGTGCGTGTGGCATGGTGAATCCCGTTTAGTGGGCAAGGGGAGAGCGGGGGCGTATTGAGCCGGAGCGGTGCGAAGTCTGAGCAGAACGCTGTCGCGGCACCGTGAACCGCGAGTGAAAAAAACGTTATGCACAGCGGTGCTGGCCCTTGAGCGCGCATCGCCGTAAGCTGCCGCCAACTCTGACCTTGTTGAACGGCCTCTCGCGCCGTGTGCCGGGTCTCGCCACGCCGCATAGGGAGAAACACGCCATGAGAATTCTGCTGGTTGAAGACAACCGCGACATTCTGGCAAACCTCGCCGATTACCTCGGTTTGAAGGGGTACACCGTCGATTGCGCCCAAGACGGTCTGTCCGGTCTGCACCTGGCAGCTACCGAGCATTACGACCTGATCGTGCTCGACATCATGTTGCCCGGCATCGATGGCTACACCCTGTGCAAGCGCCTGCGTGAAGACGCGCGCCGCGATACGCCGGTGATCATGCTCACCGCCCGCGACCAGCTAGACGACCGGCTTCAGGGTTTCCGCTCCGGGGCGGACGACTACCTGCTCAAGCCCTTCGCGCTGTCGGAACTGGCCGCGCGCATCGAGGCGGTGCTGCGTCGCGCCCAGGGTGGCGGGAGGCGCACCCTGCAGGTGGCCGATCTGATCTACGACCTCGATACCCTGGAAGTGACCCGCGAAGGGCGGCTGCTCAAACTCAACCCGGTTGGCCTTAAACTGCTGGCGGTGTTGATGCAGAAGAGCCCCCACGTCTTGCGTCGTGAAGTCCTGGAAGAAGCCTTGTGGGGCGATGACTGCCCGGACAGCGACAGTCTGCGCAGCCATGTTCACCAATTGCGTCAGGTCATCGACAAGCCATTCCCCAAGCCGCTGTTACAGACCGTTCACGGTGTCGGCTACCGCCTCGCCGAGGGGCGTGATGGAGTTTAAGCAGAGCCTCGCCCAACGGATCATCATCGCCTTCGCCTTGATGAGCGCGTTGGTTGCCGGGTGCTTCGCGATGGGTATCATCGCGACGGTGCACCTGGTCGAAGAAAAGCTGATTTCGGCCGGACTGGGCGGCGACCTGACGCGTCTGCTGCTGATGGACAGCGTCAACGACTGGAGCCATCGTCCGGAACCGGATCAGCTGTTTTACTTTAGCGGCGGCTCGGGGGATTTCGAGCTGCCGAAGGATTTGCGTCATCTGGAGCCGGGCTTTCACGAGGTGTTTCGCGGGCCGCTGTCTTACCACGCCATGGTTGAGATCGTCGACGGTCGCCACTATGTGTTACTTCAGGACCAAAGCGATTTCGAAGAGCGTGAGCGCGTACTGTTCGCCGTTGTGCTGGTGGGCTTTGTGCTGGCATTGGCGCTGGCGATTTTCCTCGGCTGGATATTGGCGCGCCGGGTGATGGCGCCGGTAGTGCGGCTGGCGCGGCAGGTGCGTCATCGCGATCAGCTGCTTGGCCTTGCGCCGCCCTTGGCACCCGATTACGCCGCCGACGAAGTGGGTGAGCTGGCGGTGGCCTTCGACGCCACCCTGGGCCGTCTGCGCGATGCCCTGACTCGCGAGCGGATGTTCACCAGCGACGTCAGCCACGAACTGCGCACGCCGTTGATGGTGCTAGCGAGCTCCTGTGAGCTGCTGCTGGAAAACCCGGCGCTGGATCAGCGCGCACGGGCCCAGGTTGAACGCGTGGCGCGGGCGTGCGAAGAAATGCGCGATCTGGTGCAGACCTTCCTGATGCTGGCCCGTACCCAGCGCGATGACCTCGCCCTGTACCCGCAACTGACCCTGCAAGGCGCCGCTCAACAGCTGATCAGCCTGTGGCGCGAACCGATCGAACGCAAAGGCCTGACCCTGGAATACCTGCCCGGCGAGCTGTCAGACACCGCCTACAACGCCACCTTCCTCTATGCCGTGATGGGCAACTTGCTGCGCAACGCGTTGCACTACACCGACACCGGCTTTATTCGCCTGAAGCTGCGGGAAGGCGGGTTCATGGTTGAGGATTCCGGCGTGGGCATCCCGGAAGAAAAACGTGAGGCAATGTTTCAGCCGTTCGTGCGCGGCACCGAGCAACGTGGCGAAGGGCTGGGCCTGGGACTGTCGTTGGTGCAGCGCATCTGCGAAAACCAAGGCTGGTCGGTCAGCCTGGACACCATGGCGCCCAACGGCTGTCGGTTCAGCGTGGACATGGGTTCGCGCCCTGCAAAAGACCCGGTACGGTCGCCAGCGAAAAATGTACAGCCTGTGTAAAGGTACTGAAACTCATCGGGATATGGCCGTATGCTGGCCCTAAGTCCTTGAATAATCTCGTAACATATCGTCACTTTTCCGGACGTTTTTTTCACATTCATCTGACCTGAGCGTGACGCTTTGCTGCTTATTTTGGCCTCTCAATACAGGAGAGGCAGCCATGAGCAAGCGGATCGAGCTTGATTTTTCGCGTAAGTACGATGATGAGCACGCGAGAAAATATTTACGCAAACACAACGATGGACTGGCAAGACGCTTGTCGGATCGCCGGGATAAACAACTGGCTCGACGCGCACTGGCGTTGGCCGGCGAACCGGGCCTGGTGCTGGACCTGCCGTGTGGTGCCGGACGCTTTTGGCCGGTGCTGGCCGAGAAAGCCAACCGGGTGATCATCGGGGCGGACAACTCGGCGGCGATGGTCAAGATTGCCTGTGAGTCGCAGCCTGCCGAGGTCGTCAAACGCGTCCAGCCGTTGCAGACCTCGGCGTTTGACATCGAGATGCCGGACAACGCCGTCGACAGCATCTTCTGCATGCGCTTGATGCACCACATCGGCAAGGCGGAAGACCGCGCCGTGCTGCTGAAAGAGTTTCACCGGGTCAGCCGGGACAGCGTGATCGTGTCGCTGTGGGTGGATGGCAATTTCAAGGCCTGGAAGCGCAGACGCGCCGAAAGCTCGCGGCCACGACACGATTATCAGAATCGCTTCGTGCTGCCGGTGGCCACCGTAGAGGCCGAATTTGAACAGGCAGGGTTTCGGATCCAGGAGCGCCTGGATTTCCTGCCGATGTACGCCATGTGGCGTGTGTATCTATTACGTAAGAGGTAACAGGATGGCCGTGGATTTCGCAACAGAGTTAACCGTCCCCGCCAAGGACCGCTTCGCCTATTTCTGGAACACGCGGGGCGAGTGGGTGGAAGAGCCCAACGTGCGCCGTGGCGGTGAAAGTGGTGTTCAGCGCGTCGTCTCGGAAAACGGTCGGCTGCTGTATGTGAAGCGCCAGACGGGCCATATCTACCGCAGCTGGCTGCACCCGTTTGGTCGTCCGACCGTGCTGCGCGAGCGTGATGCGCTTGAGGGGCTTCGCCAGCTCGACGTCAATGTGCCGCGCATGGTCTTCTGCGGCGCAGAGCGCGATGAGAATAATGAATGGCGTGCGTTGCTGGTCACGGCCTCGCTGGACGGCTTCGACGAGTTTGAAAACTGGCTGCGCGCCGGCGGTCGTGAGCAGTACGGCGAAGTGGTGTACGAGCAGATGCTCCAGGAAATCGCCGGCAACCTGGCCCGTATGCACAAGGGTCGCTGGCAGCACAGCTGCATTTACATCAAGCACGTCTTTGTTCGCGTTGTGGGCGAGGGCGCCAATGCCAAGGCCGAAGTCGCGTTGCTCGATCTGGAGAAATGCCGTCAGCGGCTGACGTCTTATGCCGCCGCTCAGCACGACATGAAACAACTGCGTCGCCATTCGTCGTTTCAGCCAGCGGACTGGACCAAGCTGGTCTACTTTTACGAGACCGCGTTTGGCAGGCCCATCAAAGGTTTACAGCGATGAAGTTAGAAATGGCGCGAGGTTTGTTTTTGGTCGGGGCGTTGGGGGTGACTTCCATCGCTTTGGCCGCCTGGGATCAGCCCGGGCCGAAGATTTTGAGCGCTGTGCATGGCGAAGGCCATTGCCCGCTGCCTCGGGTGGCCAGGATGTCTGACACGGCCCGGCCCGATCACGATCTGCTCCTGTTAATGTTCGGCCTCGCCCAAGGGAGCGGACCGCAAGGCTGATTCCTTCCTGTTGCGCTGACCAAAAGGCCCCGAAAAATCGGGGCCTTTTTTGTTGCGGCAGGAGGTTCCGGTGCTTGGGGTGCCCCACTGCAGACAGCGCATCGGCTTGAGGTGATCTGTAGGAGCCGGCTTGCTGGCGAACCGGATACGCCAAACGCCAACGATGTATCTGGACGGACGCGTTCGCCAGCAAGCCGGCTTCTCCAGAGTTGTGTCAGGCACCGGTACTCGTATGGGTACCCGCATCGCCAGTGGCACTGCCATCGGGCTGCGCATCATCCCGCCGCGCCAGCAGCGTATACACGCACGGCAGCACAAACAGCGTGAACAACGTCCCCACCGACATTCCTGTGGCAATCACCAGGCCGATGTCAAACCGGCTGACCGCGCCCGCGCCGGTGGCGAGAATCAGTGGCACCATGCCGAAGACCATCGCTGCGGTGGTCATCAACACGGGGCGCAGGCGAATCGCCGCCGCTTCTTCGACCGCTTCGCGCGCAGTCAGGCCCTTGTCGCGGCGTAGCTGATTGGCGAATTCGACGATCAGAATGCCGTGCTTGCTGATCAACCCGATCAGCGTGACCAGGCCCACCTGGGTATAGATGTTCAGCGACGAGATGCCGAGGAACAGCGGAATCAGCGCGCCACAGATCGACAGCGGCACAGTCACCAGAATCACCAGCGGATCGCGGAAGCTCTCGAACTGCGCCGCCAGCACCAGAAAAATGATCGCCAGGGCCAGGCCGAACGTGACCCACAGCGCATTGCCTTCCTGCACGTACTGGCGGGACGCGCCGGCGTAGTCATAGGCAAAACCCGGCGGCGATTCTTCGATAGCGATCTGTCTCACCAACTCAATCGCCTCAGCCTGACTCACCAGCGGGAAGCCTGAAATGATCGCCGAGTTGAGCTGCTGGAACTGATTGAGCTGCCGGGGCCTGGCCCGGTCGCTGACAGTGATCAGCGTCGACAACGGCAGCATCTTGCCGTCGGCGTTCTTGACGTAGTAATTCGCCAGCCAGGCCGGGTTGTCGCGGTAGGCCCGCTCAACCTGCGCGATGACCTTGTAGCTGCGCCCGTCGATGGTAAAGCGGTTGATTTCCGCCTCGCCGAGCAGCGTCGCCAGACTGCCGCCAAGGTCCTGCATCGACACGCCCATCTGCGCGGCTTTTGCGCGGTCGATGTCGACCACCACTTCCGGTTTGTCGAACGCCAGATCAACGTCCAGAAACGCGAATTTCCCCGAATCGGCGGCGCGTTTCTTGATGCGATCGGTCACCTCCAGCAGCGCGGCATAATCGCCGGGGGTGTTGATCACGAACTGAAACGGCAGCCCTTGGCCTGTGCCGGGCAACGACGGCAGGTTGAAGCCAAAAACCTGCAGCCCGGTGATGCCGTCGAGCTTGGCCTGCACCTGCGGCAGCAACTCCATTTGCGTGCGGCTGCGCTCATCCCATGGCTTGAGCAGGAAGCCGCCAATGCCGGTCTGCACCCCGTTGAAGCCGTTGATCTGGAACGACGAGTAATACTCCGGGAACGCTTTGAAAATGCTGATAAATTGGTCGGTGTATTTATTCATGTAATCGAGGTTGGTCGGCTGCGGTGCGGTCGCCATCATGAAGATGATGCCTTGGTCCTCGTCCGGCGCCAGTTGCGATTGGCTCAGCTTGAGAAACACCGGAATCAGGCACAGCACCAGCACCGCGAACACGATGACCACCGGCCGCGTATTCAACGTGCCATGGAGGACGCGCTGATAGCGGCCTTTCAGGCTTTCGAAGGCGTGATCGAGCTTGTGCGCAAGGCCGCTGGGGTTCTCGTCCCGGCGCAGGAGCACGGCGCACATCATTGGCGACAGGGTCAACGCGACGATCCCGGAGATCACCACCGCGCCGGCCAGCGTCAGCGCGAACTCCTTGAACAACGCACCGGTCAGTCCCTCCAGAAAACCGATGGGCGCATACACCGCTGCCAGCGTGATCGTCATCGACACCACCGGCATGGCGATCTCGCGAGCGCCCTCGATTGCCGCATCGAACGGCGTCTTGCCTTCCTCGATGTGCCGGTGAATGTTCTCCACCACCACGATGGCGTCGTCCACCACCAGACCGATGGCAAGGACCATCGCCAGCAGCGTCAGCAAATTGATCGAATAGCCCATCAGTTGCATGAAAAACAGCACGCCGATCATCGACAGCGGGATGGTGATCACCGGGATCAGCACCGAACGCAGGGCGCCCAGGAACAGGAACACCACGACGATGACGATGAGCACCGCTTCGATCAGGGTTTTCACCACTTCATGGATCGAGGCCTGAATGAACAGCGTGGCGTCGTAGGCGATGGACGCCTTGAGGCTCGGCGGTAACTGGGCTTCCAGCTCCGGCAGGATGCGCCGCACTTCCTTGATCACGTCCAGCGGGTTCGAGCTGGGCGTGCCCTTGATGCCGATGTACACCGACGGCGTGCCGTCGAACGAGCTGACCGTGTCGTAGTTCTCGGCGCCCATTTCCACCCGCGCCACATCGCCCAGCAGCACGCGGCTGTCGCCCACGGTCTTGAGCGGGATGGCCGCGAAGGTCTCGGGGGATTTCAGGTCGGTGCTGGCGTTGACGCTGGTGACCACGTACTCGCCCTTCACCTCGCCCGCAGCGGACAGGAAGTTGTACTTGCGCACGGCCTCGGTGACGTCGTTGGCGGTCAGGCCGAAACCGGCGAGCTTCACCGGATCGAGCCACAGGCGCATGGCGAACACCTGATTGCCCAGAATCTCCGCTTCGGCCATGCCCGGCAGGGTCGCCAGTTTCGGCTGAATGACCCGGGACAGGTAATCGGTGATCTGCGGGTTGCTCAGCTCGGCGCTGTAAAAGCTGATGTACATCAGCGCCGAGGCGTCGGCGGCTTCCTTGCTCAGCACCGGATCTTCAGCGTCCTGTGGGAGCTTGTTCTTGACCTCGTTGGCCTTGGCCAGCAGCTCGGTGTAGAGCCGATCGCTGTTGGAGCCGATGCGCGCATAGATGGAGATGACCGAGAAGTTCTGCCGACTGACCGAAGTCATGTAGTCGATGCCTTCGGCGCTCGCCAGACTCTGCTGCAGCGGCTGGGTGATGTAGCCCTGAATGGTTTCGGCGTTGGCGCCGGGGTAGGCCGTGGTCACGGTGATCAGGGCGTTTTCCATCTGCGGGTACTGGCGGATGGTCAGCTTGCTGAACGCCTGGAAACCCAGTAGCACGATCAACAGGCTGATCACGCTGGCGAGCACCGGGCGACGAATGAACGGGTCTGTAAAGGCCATGATCGGTTCCTTGATCAGTCCGCTTTGGGCTGACTGTTCTGTGCCGCCGGGGTGGCTTCAACCGCTGTCGCCGGTTCCGCTGCGATAGCAACAGCGGCGCCGTTATCCAGTTTGAGCTGGCCGCCGGTGACCACTTGCTCGCCGGCTTTCAATCCTTTGCTGATGATCACCCGCCCGCCCCGACGCTCGCCGGTCTCGACAAAGCGGCGCTCTACCATGAGCTGAGGCTCGCCCTTGCTGTTGTTTTCCGGTTGGCCGTCGGCGTTCTTTTTCGGCACGACGACGTAGACCGAGTTTCCGTACAGCGTGTAGGTGATCGTGCTTTCCGGCAGCACCAGTTGCGGCGTGTCCTGCCCGAGCAGCACTTGCAGGCTGGTGAACATGCCGGGCAGCAGTTGGCTGTCGGGGTTGGGCAGGGTGGCGCGAATCAGCACGTTGCGGGTGGTGTCTTCGACCTTGGGGTTGATGGCGCTGATGCGCGCGGTAAATACGCGCTCCGGGTAGGCCGCGACACTCACCTGCACCTGTTGGCCGAGGGCCAGTTTCGGCAGCATCTGCTCCGGCACGAAGAAGTCCGCGTACAGGCTGGTCAGGTCTTGAAGGGTGGCGATCACCGTGCCGCTGGCAAGGTAGTCGCCGACGTCAACCTGACGAATGCCGATGGTGCCGCTGAAGGGCGCAAGAATGCGCTTCTTCGCCAGGGAGGCGTTGAGTTGTGCGACGGTGGCGGCGGCCTTTTTCTGGGTGGCCGCGAGCTTGTCGAAGTCGCCCCGAGAGATGGCGGATTCGCCCACCAGTTTGCTGCCGCGTCCGTACTCGACCTGCGCCAGGCCGAGGTCCGCTTCGGCAGTGCCAAGCAGGGCTTTTTCCACATCGCTGTCGAGTTGCAACAGCGGCTGACCGACCTTGACCTTCTGGCCGGATTCAAACTGCACGGCCTTGACCGTGCCCGCGATTTCCAGCGACAGGTCCACGCCCTGCGATGCCTTGAGCGTGCCGATGGCCGGCAGACGATTCTGCCAGGGGCGCTCCGCGACCACGGCCACCGCGACATTGATCGGCGGCTTCGGCGCCGTGAATTGCTGGATCTGCTGATAGACCGAAAACGCCTTGTACCCGCTCAGGGCCAACACCACGATCAGGACAATGCCCAACATGATCAACATGCGGCGACGCAACATATTCCACTTCCTTGGAAAACCGATGAATCAGGCGAGCACGTTAGTCGTGTCGCGATTTAGTTGCCAGTGGCATTGAGCAAGACTTCCATTCCCGATCAAACCAGATGCAAATGGTTGTCCCACAACCCTGCCGGCAGCTCCAGCGGTTTGGCGACCAATACTGTCTGGCGGCAATCATAAAAACGGCAGCGGCCTTGGCCCGAGGTCACGACGAAGCCGTCCGCCACAGCGCCAACCCCGGCGCAGTCGGGCAGCGGTGCGTCGAGCTTCAATGCGCCGCTGTCCAGGTCCCAGATAAAGAAGCGATTGCCCCTCGGGGCGGTCAGTGCCACCAGTCGCAGGTCGTAATGAATGGCGACGCTGGCGGTGTAATGCGCCATCGCCTGCAACTGTTGATCTGCTACCGGAAACGCTTGAAACGCCTGGCCCGGCCGCTTGATCGCCAGCAACTCGGCGGATTCGTGGGAAGGCCCCATGAACTGCTGCCCCGCCACGATGGTGCCGTCGCTGGCGATCGCCATATGCCGCACGCTGTTCATCTGCTGCGACAACGTCTCTTTGCTCAGCAGCGTGCCATCGCGTTGCATCAGCACCAGACTGGGCTCCATGGCGTCGAGGTTCATTTCGACGCGGCTCTCGGCCTCGGTGCGAATGCCGCCGTTGGCGACTGCAAGGGTTTCGCCATCCGGCATCCATGACACCTGGTGGGGGCCTACGCCGTGGGTGGAAATCTCCCCGGTACGCTGCAGCCGCTCATCAACAAATCGATACACGCCCAACAGCCCACGGCCCGGTTCCGTCGTGTCGTTTTCGGTGGCGTACAGCCATTCGCCGTCCTTGTGAATGACCGCGTGGCCGTAGAAGTGTCGGTGGGGTTGCGAGGTGATGGTCTGCAGCAGACGACCATCGCGCAGGTCGATCAGGTAACTTTCGGTCCCCGGCCGGCGCGCGACGAACAGCGCGATCGGCAGGTTCGGGTGATTGATGATGTCGTGACAGCGCTGGGCGACGGCGGTGGCAAACACCTGCGAGCCGTCGACGCGATAACCCACGGCGAAGTGCTGGCCGTTGCCATCGTCCCGAGCGGACAGCAGCAGCGGGCTTTCACCTTTTTTCGCGAACAGTGTCCAGCCGCCAAACGTGACGGCGCTGAGCAGCAGGCTGCCCAGACCCAGAGCCTGACGTCGCAACATATCAGTCACCATCATTGGCGTTGAAGCCCAGTTGAATGCCCAACGCTTTGGCCAGTTCGCCTTCGTGCAAGCGATGAACCACGTTGAGGCTGTCGTAGAAAGCGTTGAGCTGTTGGCGGCCTTCTTCGGTGGCCAGCAGATCCCCGAGCGGCGGTTTCAGCGCGGCCAACTGGCGATTGCTCTCAGCGTAGGCGGCGTCGATCTTGTCGGCCAAGGGCTTCTGCTCCTTCGGCAACAGCCCGCGCAAGCCCTTGTTGTCGACGCCGGCCCAGACCGTCTGCGCACTCGCCAGACTCGCCTGCAAACTGCTGAGCGAGGCCTTGCTGCGCCAGGCTTCGGCCTGAAACGGCTGCGGCACGCCTTTGGTGCCACGACCGAGCGGGGTGCCGAGCTTTTTCTTCAACGAGTCCAGCGCAGTCACTTGCACGCGCAGCAATTCGGCAATGGCTTCGTGGGAGTCGGCGTAGCGCTGGTTGGGAAACTTGCTCAACTGAGCGAGCATGCCGTCGTTGCTGTTCCAGCTGTTGAGGATGTCTTCGGCCAGCGCTTTCTGACGCTCACCGATGGCCACCAGCAGCGGGCAGTAGCGGGCTTTCTGCTCGGCGTTGGCCATGTCGATGTCGGCGTCGAACAGGATGTATTCATACGCCGAGAGGCCCTGAACCACCACGCTGGATTTGCTTAGGGCGTCGGCGCTGATCTGCGGCTGTGCGGTGACCAGTTGTTCCACCTGACGACCGACAAGGTTTTTCTTGTCCGGCCAGAACTGAATCTGCCAGGCGCGATTGCCTTCGGCCAGCGGCCCGATCAGCAGCGGTTGCAGCTCGGCCCAGGCTTTTTGCGCGTGGAGGAAGTCGGCGCGGGCGGTGTCCAGGTCGGATTTGCCCTGGCAGTAGGACAGCGCACTGATCGCCAGCTGCCGGTCGGCATCGACCCAACGGCTGTAGGTCGGCAGGATGACCTGACTGGCGATGGCGGCAGACGTCACGGCTTGCGGGTCCGACGGCGCGCACGCACCCAGTGCCAGTGCGGCGAGGCTGGTGAGCAACAACTTGGGGCGGAACATGCCCGACTCCTTATCTTCAGAAATATGTTAGAGAGAATTCAAAAACGCCAGCAGCGCCGCGCGTTGCTCCGCGTCGAAGGCCAGCACCTGACGTTGCGCCGGCAGCGCCTCGCCGCCGTGCCAGAGCACGGCTTCCATCAGGTTGCGGGCGCGCCCGTCGTGCAGAAACTGCGTGTGGCCACTGACGGCTTGCGTCAGGCCGATGCCCCACAACGGCGGCGTGCGCCACTGCTGGCCGCTGGCCTGAAATTCGCTGAGATTGTCGGCCAGGCCTTCGCCCATGTCATGCAGCAACAGATCGGTGTAAGGGCGGATGACCTGATTCGCCAGCTCAGGCTCGGCGGCGTCGGCGGAGGTGGTGAATTGCGGCGTATGGCACTGCTGGCAGCCCGCCTTGAAAAACAGATTCTTGCCCGCCAGCACCTGCGGGTCGGCCACGTTCCGGCGCGTCGGAACGCCGAGGTTGCGGGTGTAGAAGGTGATCAGCCGCAGGATGTTGTCGCTGACTTCCGGCTCACCGTTCGGGCCGTTGCCATTGGGGGCTGCAAGGCACGCTGTCTGCGACGGCGTGCAATCGTCGACCGGCATGACGGTGGAAGTCAGGCCCATGTCACCCGCCAGTGCGTGGGCATTCTGCTGTTTGATGCTCGGCTGCGAGGCTTTCCAGCCGAAACGGCCGAGGACAGATTTCTGCTGCGCGTCGTCCCAGACCCAGTTGGGTTTGCCGGTGATGCCGGTGCCCTGTTCATCGTTCGGGTTGGCGTTGGCCAGAATTGCCGCCTGAGGAATGGCTTCCAGCAGCCCGAGGCCGATCATCGGCGGGGCGATGCGCGCGGAAGCTCGCGTCTGCGGGTGCATCGGGCCGTAACCGGGTTGGGTGATCTGCAGGGTAGGGCGGCGCAGATGCACCGGAGTGCCGTCGCGAAAATGCACGGTCATCGAATCGTAATCGACCCGAACCTTGCCTTCAGGCGTCACGCCGGGGATGGCCATGTCCTGCAGTTGCTTTCCGTACACAGGCTCGGGCGTCAGGCCCAACTGCTTGATGTGTTCGGCGAAAGTCGGATCGTCGGGAATCGACAGGCGCACCAGCATCGACACGGCGTTGTCTGCGCCAGGCTCGGGCGGGTGGCCGCGGCCGTCCTTGATGTGGCAGTTCTGGCAGGCGTTGGTGTTGAACAGCGGACCCAGACCGTCCCGCGCGGTGGTCGTTGAGGGGGCGATCACCCAGGGGTTGCGAAAGAAGCTGTTGCCGACGCTGAAGTCCAGCCGCCGGGCGGGCGACAGGTTGGCCGAAGGCATGGAAAACGCGTTGCGGTCGCTTTTGTTGACAGTGGTGGCGCCGCCAGAGCGCGACTCCCCCGGCTCGGCGGCGGTGAAACGCGGGGCGTCATCGCACCCACTCATGGCAAGCGCCATCAGCAGGAGAAACGAAGGACGAAGCCGCGCAGTCATACTGGTCCTGCAAAGGGGTGGAAATCGGGGCGAGCAAGCTTACCAGCCCCGTCTTTGATGAATAAGAGGGATTAGCGTTTGAAAGTCCTCTCGTAACGTGTTGTTACCAAATCATCCAACAGCAGCGATCCCTCTAAACTCACGCCCCGGCGATTTCCAGTGCCGGGTTTTCCACGAGCAGTTGCATCAGGCGCCGTTCGCCCTCGACCACCTTGAAGGACCGGTAATCGCCAATGCCGTCGAGCTGCCGTTCGCGTTCGCGGATCGCCAGCTCCTTGGCCCGCTCGTAGCCGTAATGCTCGACCCTGAACGACTTGGTGACACTGCTGCCGTTGCGCAGCGTGGTCCGCGCCACCCAATAGGCGATGCCGGTGTAACAGCGGTAATGCACCCCCGGATAGCCGCTGGTGTTGGTGGCGATGATGCGTTGACGGATGTCGCGGCTGAGCTTGGGCAAGTGGGCTAGCAGCAACTGGTCACGGCATGCGTCGGCGGCTAGTCGTGCCGGGTCACGGCCGCCGTAGCGGGAGAACGAAAACAGCCGGTTGAAGGTCCGGCCATCGCGGTAGATCGTCACCTTCCAGGCACGCGGGCCCTTGACGCCGACCAGCAGGTGGATACCGTAATCGTTGGCTTTGAGCTTACTGACGCGGCGCCTTTTATTGTTTCTCTTGGGCACTTTCTGTCTCCTCCTGGATAGGGTGGGGTCAAGGAAGTGCGCATGATCGGCGGCGCGGGATGCGTGTTCAATCCGACAAGGAGCGAACAGGAAATGCCCTACAACGCTTACAGACCGCTCCCCGGATACGGCCGTTTTGGTGGGGCTTTCGGGCTTCGATTGACGAAAAAAATGCCGACCCATGATGGGGTCGGCATTCGTTTGCAGTGGAGCCGACTTTCACTCCAGAAGTGGCGGCCCACCAAGTGTTGAAGCAGACGTGAAGCGGATCAGAACTCGTGGTCGGCGTTGTCCGGGTTCAGGTCGGTGATGCCCAGCTTGCCGGCCGATTGCTCGATGGCGCCGGTCTGTTTGACCAGCGCGGCGATGGCGTCGCGGACCACCTCGTTGCCCGCTGTATTGCCTGCCGCGATGAGCTGGT
This sequence comes from Pseudomonas petrae, assembly GCF_021728295.1. Lineage (GTDB taxonomy): Bacteria > Pseudomonadota > Gammaproteobacteria > Pseudomonadales > Pseudomonadaceae > Aquipseudomonas > Aquipseudomonas petrae. Next base: position 210,190 of record NZ_JAKJXE010000005.1, on the reverse strand, counting down.
CGAAATGCTCACCCTTGTTGGCGTGGTCGACGATGACCTGCAGCTTTGCCTGGGTCGCGTCGAGGTCGGCGCGCACAGTCTGATCGGTCGTAGCGTCGGCCTTGGCCACTAGCGAAGACAGGCTTGGGCCAGTCACTTTGCTGCCGTCCACGCGGGTGTATTCGCCCAGATAAACGTTGCGGATGCCCAGGCCGTTATAGAAATGCGAGTTATGGGTGTTGTCGCTGAAGCAATCGTGCTCGTCCTCGCTGGAATTGGCCTCCAGCGCGACCTTCATGCGTTCGCCCGCCAGTTCACCCAGCGACAGGCTGCCCATGCCGAACAGCATTTTGCGCAGCCCGCTCTCTGCGGATTCTGCTTCCAGGGTGGCGCGGTAATTGTCGGCGACGCCCGGCTTCCAGTTGTTGACCATCTCTTCGAGGTCGCTGACCAGGAGGTCGGTGGCTGCTTTCAGGTAGGCGCGGCGGCGGTCGTTGTGGCCGCCGGTGCCGCCCTGGCCTTCGATGTAGTCGCTGGCCGGACGCTCGCCGGCGCCCGGGCCGGTGCCGTGAAGGTCCTGGCCCCAGAGCAGGAATTCGATGGCGTGATAACCGGTCGCCACGTTGGCCTCCGAACCACCGAGTTCGTTCAGGCTGGCGAGTTTTTCAGGGGTGATTTCGCTGACGTCGACTTTGTCCTCGCCCACTTGCACCGACTTGTTGGCGATGATGTTGGCGGTGGCGCCCGGGTTGCCGAGTGCGTGCTGGTAATCCTTGGCGACGTAGTCGATCAGGCCTTCGTCCAGCGGCCATGCGTTTACCTGACCTTCCCAGTCGTCGATGAGGGTGTTGCCGAAGCGGAACACTTCGCTCTGCATGTACGGCACGCGCGCCGCGACCCACGCTGTACGCGCTGCTTTCAGGGTCTGGTCATTGGGTGTGGCGAGGAAAGCGTCGACTGCCGTGCTGAGGTTTTTGGCAGTGGATTCGGCGTCGCTGAAGACGGCAAATACCATGTTGGCGTAGTTGGCGACCACTGCTTTGGTGGCGGCTTCGTTGGACTGGGCAGGTGCAGTGGCGGGGGGCGGCGCTGGCGCGGCGGCTGCGGCAGGTGCCGGGGCAGGCGCTGCGGCGGCGGGCTTGTCCTTGCCTTGATCACAACCGGCCAGAGCAATAGCGACAGCCAGCAGACTTGCGGTTGCCAGGGGCATACGAATCATGACGGAATCCTGCATCGAGAAGAGGTGTGAACGGTGGCGAACGCCAGAAAAATGCTGCGACATAATGCGAAAGATTTGCATTCTGTGTAAAGGCCATTTGCCCAGCCAGGCCGGAGGGAGATATTTCAAGCTGTTTCAAGGGGGGATTAAGCTGCGGCCTCAGACGGGCGGGGGGGAATTTCCGCAGCGGCTGCCTTCGTGTCGGAAAGCAGGCGTGCTACAGCGCCTCGCTGTGAGTGCGCTGGGCTTGCTTCAGGTAAACCAGCAGTTCCCGCGCCGGCAGTGGCTTGCTGTAGAAATAGCCCTGACCTTCGTGGCAACCCTCTGTAATGATGTACGCCTCTTGCTCGGCGGTCTCTACGCCTTCGGCAATCACCTGCATGCCCAGGCTTTTGCCGAGCTGGATGATGGCGCGCACGATCGTCGCGTCGTCATCGTCGTCGAGCAGGTCCTGCACAAAGCTCTTGTCGATCTTGATCTTGTCCAGCGGCAGGCTTTTCAGATAACTCAGCGATGAATAACCGGTGCCGAAATCATCGATGGCAATCAACGCCCCGGAGCGGCGCAGGCTCAACAGGTGCTGCGCAGCGGTGGTGATGTCTTCCATCAGGCCGGTTTCCGTCACCTCCAGTTCCAGGCTGCGGGGCGGCAGGCGGTAGATCTGCAGCAGGTTGTTCACCACCCGCGGCAGTTCGGCGTGGTGCAGCTGCACGGTGGACAGGTTCACCGCCATGCGCAGGTCGCTGAAGCCCTGATCGTGCCATTCGCGCAGCTGTTTGCAGGCCTGATCCAGCACCCACTCGCCGATGGCGATAATGGTGCCGTTCTGCTCGGCCAGCGGTATGAACAGGTCAGGCGGCACGAAGCCGTGTTCCGGGTGAATCCAGCGGATCAACGCCTCGACACCGACCACACTGTGATCGCGATAGCTGATCTGCGGCTGATAGACCAGATGAAACTGCTCGCGGGCCATGGCCTCGCGCAGGTCTTTTTCCAGCTCGCGACGACGTCGCATCTCGCTGTCGACGCTGGCGATATAAAACTGATAGCGATTGCGCGAGCGGGTCTTGGCCAGCGTCATGGTCTGTTCGGCTTTCTGCAGCAGCTTCTCAGTGCTGTCGCCATCTTCGGGGAACAGCGTGATGCCGATGGTGGCGCGCAGACGAATCTCTTGCTGATCGACGGCGAAGGGCGCTTCCAGGTCGTCGAGAATGTTCTGCGCCAGCTCGGCGGCTTCATAGGGCTGTTCGATATCGGCCTGAACCAGCGCAAACTGGTCGCCGCCCAAACGGGCAAGGGCGCCGAGGCGGCCGCTGTGGCTGCGCAATCGATCGGCGAGGGCCAGCAGCAACTGATCGCCGGCCTGATAACTGAATTGTTCGTTGATGCCTTTGAAGTCATCCAGACCGACGCATAACACGGCGACACGATGCTGCACTTTTCCGGAGTCGACGAGGATTTTGTCCAGTTGCTTCTGCAGTTGCAGCCGGTTGGGCAAACCGGTGAGGAAGTCGTATTGGGCCATCCGCAACAGGCTGGATTCAGCCTCGTGGCGCAGGGTGGTGTTGCGCTCGATGGACGCCAGCAGTTGGTTGGCCGTATTGACCCAGACACCCAGCTCGTTTTTTTCGTGGCCTTTGAGCAAGGGCAATTGGTGTTCGCTGGGGCGGTCGGGGTTGATGCTGGTCAGGTGCTCGATGATTCTCGACAGCGGTTTGGTCAGCAGCCAGTGGTAAACCAGGTACAGCACCAGACCCATCGCCAGCGCGCGCAATACGCCGGAGATGAAGATGATCAGTGAGTTGGTGAGAAAGGTTTCGCCGTAGGTGGCGGTGTCCAGGGTGATGCGCAGGTCGCCGTAATATTCGCTGTACGGGCTGCGGCCGACCAGTTGCGTGGTAAAGCTGCGTTCCTGGCCAAGGATCAGGTCGGTCAGCCAGCGTGTGGGGGTAGCTTCGAGGTCGCGGGATTTCTCGGCGAGCACCGTCTCGTTGGGATGACCGATGGACGCCAGGCGCACGGCTTTGTCCTGAAACAGCCCTTCGATGACCTGCATGCCCATTTCCCGGTCCAGGCTATAGACGGCCTGCGTCGACGGGTCGCGAAACATGTCGAGGATACGCGCCGCATCCGAGGCAACGGCCTGGCGGGTTTTGTACGCGTCGTAGACGATCTGTGCGCAACTGAGCACGACCCCCACGATCAGCGCTGAAAGCAGCACAACGCGAAGCAGCTTCACCGACAAGCTGTGTTTGAGTTCCAGCTTCAAATGGCCATTCCTTCATCCATGCTGATAGCGGGCTGACTGCGTGCAAGCACTGGCAATGCAGGCATTCGGATCAGGCGCTTCTGGCTTGCACGTGACCCCATCAATCGGGAAAACAGTTAATAGGCAGACCACTCAAGCTATCGGTACTGTGTCGGTCGTACACGGGGAAAACTTGAGCCCAGCCGTTTGAATCAGCACAAAATTTGATATTAGTCGGCTATCTCTTCCAGACAATACATAAACGACAAACAGAAGGCGAAAAAAAACCCGGACGTGCCGGGCTTTTTTTTATTCAAGCATTCAAGCATTCATCAGGCAGTGAAACTTTTGCCTTCGAACTGCTCGGCAACGAACTTCCAGTTAACCAGGTTCCAGAACGCCTCGACGTACTTTGGACGCAGGTTACGGTAGTCAATGTAGTAAGCGTGTTCCCAGACGTCGCAGGTCAGCAGCGGGGTGTCGCCGCTGGTGATCGGGTTGCCGGCGCCGATGGTGCTGGCCAGTGCCAGGGAGCCGTCAGCTTTCTTCACCAGCCAGCCCCAGCCGGAGCCGAAGGTGCCGATGGAAGTCTTGCTGAATTCTTCCTTGAACTTGTCGAAGGAGCCGAAAGCAGCGTTGATCGCGTCAGCCAGAGCGCCAGTCGGTTGGCCGCCGGCGTTTGGCGCCAGGCAGTTCCAGTAAAACGTGTGGTTCCAGACTTGAGCGGCGTTGTTGAAGATACCGCCCGAGGACGTCTTGACGATTTCTTCCAGAGTCTTGCCTTCGAACTCGGTGCCTGGCACCAGGTTGTTCAGGTTCACGACATAGGTGTTGTGGTGCTTGTCGTGGTGGTATTCCAGAGTTTCCTTGGAGATGTGCGGTGCCAGAGCATCATGTGCGTACGGCAGCGGAGGCAATTCAAAAGCCATGGTAATTCTCCTAATCAGGTCAGTTGCGGTTTGCGCAAGGCCGATCACGGGCGGCCAGACAGAACTTACGCTGGCGAGTTTGTACTCTTTGCAGCGCAGGGGCTGGATCATAGCACCGGCCCCTGACCTTAACCACGCAACAACTGTGTGGGATAGAGGTTCCAGAGCGATGCGCTGAAATGCGCGCCGGCCAGACCGCTGTTCACGCCGTTCTGATCAATTGCACCGCCACGCTGAACATCATCACCGCGACCATCAGGTCCAGCAGGCGCCAGGTCGCCGGGCGCGCGAGCCACGGGGCCAGCCAGGCGGCGCCGATCGCCAGCGTTGAAAACCACAACACCGAAGCGCTTGCTGCCCCGGCCACATAGGCGCCCGGCACCGCTTGCTGCGCGCCGAGCGAGCCGATCAGCAGCACCGTATCGAGATAAACATGCGGGTTCAGCAGCGTCACCGCCAAGGCGGTCAGCAACACAGCGCGGCGTGAACGCTGGCCGTCGGCGTCGCCCTCCGCGAGGCTCTGCGGGGATAACGCGCGGCGCAGCGCCATGGCGCCGTACCACAACAGAAACACTACGCCGCCCCAACGTGCCACCGCGAGAAGCGTGGGGTTGTGGGCCAGCACGTTGGCCAGCCCGAACACCCCGGCCGCCACTAATATGACGTCGCACACGATGCACAGCAGCGCGACGGACACGTGGTGCTCACGACGCAGACTTTGCGCCAGCACGTAGGCGTTCTGGGTGCCGATGGCCATGATCAGCCCGAGGGAAACCAGCAGGCCGTTGAGGTAGCTTTGCCACATGATGTCGGGCCTCGATCAGTTCAGGAATGGGCGGGATCAGGCGTTCGTGGCCAGTGCGCGCAAGGTGGTCATGGCCTTCAGCGCGTCGTCCTTACCCACGAAAAGATGGTCGTGGTAAAAGCCTGCGACCACGTTGCAACTGATGCCCGCCTGGCCCAGTGCACTGGCGAATGCTGCGGTCAGCCCGACTGCCGCGAGAGAGGAGTGAACGGTCAGGGTGATCCAGGCCATGACGTAATCGCTGGCCAGGCCCAGTTGCTGCGCTTGGCTGCGTTCGAGTATGACGGTCAGGCCTTCGCGCTCTCGGAAGCTGCCGATCACCTCGACGCCCTGTACGTGGCTGCCGTCAGCCACGGTGCAGAAGACGTAATCACCTACATTCAGTTCGGGGTCCATGCTGCGCAGCAACGCGCTGAGGGAGGTTTCGCCAGTCATTGATATTTCGCCGTTAGGTTAGGGGGGTGCCGTGAATCAGTGTTGGCGATTGTCAGCCGAGAGCAGGTATAAGAAAAACCAATAAAGCTCATCACCCATTAGGAAAACTGATGTTTGACTACAAATTGCTTTCCGCGCTGGCGGCGGTGATCGAGCAAGCCGGCTTCGAGCGTGCCGCTCAGGTGCTCGGCCTTTCGCAGTCGGCGGTGTCCCAACGTATCAAGCTGCTGGAAGCGCGGGTCGGCCAGCCAGTGCTGGTCCGGGCGACGCCGCCCATCCCGACAGATATCGGCCGGCGGTTGCTCAACCATGTTCAGCAGGTGCGCTTGCTGGAGCGGGACTTGCAAAGCGTGGTGCCGGCGCTGGACGAAGGCGGCATGCCCGAGCGTTTGCGCATCGCGCTGAACGCCGACAGCCTGGCGACCTGGTGGGCCCTCGCGGTCGGTGACTTCTGTGCCGAGCATCGACTGCTCACCGACCTGGTGGTCGAGGATCAGGACGTCGGCCTCAAACGCATGCGCGCCGGTGAAGTGGCCGCGTGTTTGTGTGGCAGTGAACGGCCAGTGGCGGGAGCGCGGAGTCTATTGCTTGGCGCCATGCGTTATCGGGCGTTGGCCAGCCCTGACTTTATTGATCGGCATTTCCCACAGGGCGTGACGCCGCAGGCGGTGGCCCGATCGCCCGCGCTGGTATTCGGCCCGGATGATTTCCTGCAGCACCGCTACCTCGCTTCGCTGGGGGTCGAAGGCGGTTTCGAGCATCATTTGTGTCCGTCGTCCGAAGGTTTCACGCGCATGGTCGAAGCCGGAATGGGCTGGGGGCTGGTGCCGGAATTGCAGGTCCGTGCGCAGTTGGCGAGCGGTCAATTGGTCGAGTTGCTGGCCGATCACTGCATTGATGTGCCGTTGTACTGGCATCATTGGCGCAATGGCGGCCGGTTGCTGACGGAGCTGACGGACCATCTGGCGAAAAAGGCGGGGCAATGGCTGGTGCCGTTGGCGCCTGAGTGAACGTCAGTAGTCGACGCAGCAGAGTGTAGGATCGGTCGCAGAACAGCCGCGGCGATCACGGGTAAAAGATGATTAAACGGAGCAGGCAATGAAAATTCTGGTCACCGGCGCAGGCGGCTTCATCGGCGGACGCTTCGCGCGTTTCGCGCTGGAGCAAGGCTTGAGCGTCCGGGTCAACGGCCGTCGTGCTGAGGGTGTCGAGCATCTGGTACGGCGCGGCGCCGAGTTCATTCAGGGCGACCTCTGCGATCCCGAGCTTGTTCATGCGCTGTGTGACGACATTGAAGCCGTGGTCCATTGCGCGGGTGCGGTGGGGACGTGGGGACGACGCCAGGACTTCCACCAGGGCAATGTTCAGGTCACCGAAAACGTCGTCGAAGCATGCCTGAAACAAAGAGTCCGGCGGCTGGTGCATCTGTCTTCGCCGTCGATCTATTTCGATGGCCGATCGCACCTCGATATCCGCGAGGAGCAAGTGCCCAAGCGCTTTGGCAATCACTACGCCGCGACCAAATACCTGGCCGAGCAGAAGGTGTTTGGTGCCGAAGAGTTCGGTCTGGAAGTCATCGCCTTGCGCCCGCGTTTTGTGACGGGCGCGGGTGACACGAGTATTTTCCCGCGACTGCTGCAGATGCAGCAGAAGAAGCGTTTGTCGATCATCGGCAACGGCTTGAACAAGGTCGATTTCACCAGCATCCAAAACCTCAATGAAGCGCTGCTCAGCAGCCTGCTTGCCGCAGGGTCAGCGCTGGGCAAGGCTTACAACATCAGTAATGGCGCGCCGGTCCCTCTCTGGGACGTGGTCAATTACGTCATGCGCCAGATGGAATTGCCGCCGGTAAGGCGTTATCGGTCTTACGGCCTGGCGTACACCGCCGCAGCCATGAACGAGGCGGCGTGCCTGATCTGGCCGGGGCAACCTGAACCGACGCTGTCGCGCATCGGGATGCAGGTGATGACCCGGGATTTCACGCTTGATATCAATCGCGCCAGGCATTATCTGGATTACCAGCCCGACGTCAGCGTGTGGACCGCCCTGGACGAGTTCTGCGGCTGGTGGAAAGCCCAGCACGGCGGCGCGTTGTAAAAGGCGTCAACATCCGTGGTTATACTGCGAGCCATTCAGATTCAGCGATTTTTTCAAAGGTAAAACCATGCGCAAAGATCCCTATGACGACGTCGATGACGTCCCGAGCCTCAGCGCCAAAGACGATGACGATGATTTTCTGCCGCCGCCGGGCGCCCGCGAGCGCACGACCGTGTATTCGCGCGATACGCCGGTGGTGAAGGTGAAGGCGCCCGGTACCGGCGCCTTGTGGGCGTTGATCTGTGTGCTGTTTATCGCGTTTTGCGGCCTGGGCTGGTGGAGTTTTCAGCAGGTCTCGTTGATGGAACAGCAGCTGGTGGCGACGCAGGAAAGTTTCGCGCGGATCAGTGAAGAAGCGGCGGGGCGCTTGCAGGATATCTCCGGCAAGGTGGTGGCGACCGAGTCGATGGCGAGCAGCAGTGAGGCGTTGAAGGCGCAGATCAAGCAGTTGCAGGATCAGTTGGCGGATCAGAGCAAGCAGCAGCAGGGTGTGGCGGGTTTGCAGGGCGGGCTGGACAAGCGGCTGGAGCAGATCAGCACGCAGAGTGCCCAGCAGCAGTCAGTCAATCAGCAGTTGCAGGATCAGTTGAAGGCGGTGGCGACTGAGCTGGCGGCGTTGAAGGCGGCGGTGCCGGATGGCAAGTCGATTCAGGCTGAGCAGGAGCGGCTGGAGACGCAGCTGAAGGGTTTGACTGCGGATGTGGCGGGTCTGAAAAAGGCGAACGGCAGTCAGGCGATCGAGCAGCTTGAGCAGGATATGGTGGTGGTGAAGAGTGAGTTGGAGAATCGTCCGGCGGCGGCTGCTTCATCGGGGGCGAGTCTGCAGGAGTTTGATGCGTTTCGTGCGCAGATGACGCGGACGATTAATACGTTGCAGAGTCAGATTCAGACGTTGTCGCAGCAGATGAATGCGCGGGGGCAATGATTCGGGTAGTCCTGGATGACGGCGTGTATATCCATTATCGCGGTGTTGCTGAGTGTGGTTCCGCCCTTACGGCGGGTCACTTTTTCCAAGAGCCGAAAAAGTAACCAAAAAGGCCCTGCTCCTGGTTTGGCCCTTCCTTCGTCAGGGTTCCTTCACTCCGGTCCCGCTCCGTGGGCCCGCGCCGAACGGACATCCATGTCCTGACGGCGCTCTCGCCGCATCCATGCGGCTCGGCCCACTGCGCGAAACCTGCGTTCAGCCTGCACCCAAGTCGCGTTTGGCGGTGACTGGGCTTTTTGCGCAGGAAGATCAAAAGCAGATCAAAAGCAGATCAAGCGCTTCCCGGCTGAAGCCGGTCCTACGGTGGTCGCCGCCGGTCCCACTGACTGCACGCATCGCTTTTCGTGGGACCGGCTTTAGCCGGGAAGGGGCCAGTGAGTGCGACATCAGTTTTATTGGTAAAACCGGCCTGATCGTTCCCACGCTCCGCGTGGGTATGCACTCCGTGACGCTCCGCATCCGTCCCGCTTACAGCGTCGGGTAATCCACATAGCCTTCGGCGCCCTTGGCGTAGAAGGTTTCAGGACGAGGCTCGTTGAGCGGGGCATCCTTGGCCAGACGTGCCGGCAGGTCGGGATTGGCGATGAAAGGCACGCCGAAGGCGACGGCGTCTGCCTTGCCGCTGGCGAGCCAGGCGTTGGCGCTTTCTTTGGTGAATTTCTCGTTGGCGATGAACACGCCGCCGAAGGCTTCTTTCAGGCGTGGGCCGAGGCTATCGTCGAGCTCACGTTCGCGGGCGCAGATGAAGGCGATGCCGCGTTTGCCGAGTTCGCTGGCGACGTAGGTGAAGGTCTCGGCCAGGTTGGCGTCGCCCATGTCGTGCGCGTCGGCGCGGGGTGCCAGGTGCACGCCGACACGGCCAGCGCCCCAGACTTCAACGGCGGCGTCGGTCACTTCCAGCAGCAGCCGGGCGCGGTTTTCCAGCGAGCCGCCGTAGGCATCGGTGCGGGTGTTGGTGCTGGTTTGCAGGAACTGGTCGAGCAGGTAACCGTTGGCGCCATGGATCTCGACGCCGTCGAAGCCGGCGGCCTTGGCGTTTTCGGCACCGACGCGGTAGGCATCGACGATTTCCTCGATTTCCGCCAGTTCCAGCGCGCGCGGGGTGACGAAGTCAGACAGCGGACGCACCAGGCTCACGTGGCCTTTTGGCTGGATGGCGCTCGGCGCAACCGGGGTTTCGCCGTTCAGGTAAGTCGGGTGCGAAACGCGACCCACGTGCCACAGTTGCAGCACGATCTTGCCGCCGGCCGCGTGCACGGCTTTAGTGATGTTGGCCCAGCCGCGCACTTGGTCGTTGGACCAGATGCCCGGGGTGTCGGGGTAGCCAACGCCCATCGGCGTGACCGACGTCGCTTCGCTGATGATCAGGCCGGCCGAGGCGCGCTGAACGTAGTATTCGGCCATCAGCGCGTTGGGTACGCGGCCTTCGTCGGCGCGGCAGCGGGTCAGCGGCGCCATGACGATCCGGTTGGACAGTTCCAGGTCGCCCATCTTGATCGGGTCAAAAATCGTGGTCATGGGACAAAAATCCTCAGTGCAATGAGTAATGGGTGGATCCGCAGGTTGTAAAGATTCGGGTAATCAGTTCGTCACGGCGGCCAGTTCGGCATCGTCGCGCTGACGGAAGTTGATCAGCGTGACCAGCAGGGCAAGCACCGCGAGTACGCCGGCCGCGAGCGGCACGGTGGTCAGGCCGAAACCATGGGCGATGACGCTGCCGCCGACCCACGCGCCCAGCGCGTTGCCGACGTTGAAGGCCCCGATGTTCAGGGTGGAAACCAGATTGGGCGCGGCCTTGCCGAAGGTCACCACGTTGATCTGCAGCGCAGGCACGGCGGCGAACGCGGCGGTGGCCCAGAGGAACAGGGTGATCTCAGCCGGGATCAGCGCCGTGCTGGTCCAGCTCAGCACCGTGGAAATCACCGCCATGGCGATGAACACGCCGATGAGTGTGGCGGCCAGTCGGCGGTCGGCAAGTTTGCCGCCGATGATGTTGCCCAGCGTCAGACCGAGGCCGATAAGCATCAGCGTCCAGGTCACGCCCAAAGGCGAGACGCCGGTGACTTCGCCCAACAGTGGCGCGACGTAGGTGAACAGCGCGAACACGGACGCGGCGAACAGCGCGGTCATGCTCAGCGACAGCCAGATGCCTACGCCCTTGAGGGCAGCCAGTTCGGCGCGCATGTCGAGTTTCTCTTCATCGCGTTTGCCCGGCAGGAAACGAATCAGGCCGATGAAGGCGATGACGCCAATCACCGTCACCGCGAAAAAGGTCGAGCGCCAGCCGGCTTGTTGTCCCAGTGCGGTGCCCAGTGGGACGCCGAGTACGTTGGCCAGGGTCAGGCCGGTGAACATCAGTGCGACGGCCGAAGCACGGCGATTGGCCGGAACCAGGCCTGCAGCCACCACCGACCCGATGCCGAAGAACGCGCCGTGGCAGAGCGCAGTGACCACGCGGGCGAACATCAGAATGTTGTAATCTGCCGCCAGTGCGCAGAGCAGGTTGCCGATGATGAAGATCCCCATCAGCGTGACCAGCGCGCCTTTGCGCGGCAGCTTCGCGGTGGCCATTGCCATGAACGGCGCGCCGATCGCAACGCCCAGGGCGTAGCCGGTGACCAGCCAGCCGGCGCCGGGAATGCTGACGCCCAAGTCGCTGGCGACGTCGGGGAGCAGACCCATGATGACGAACTCGGTCGTCCCGATGGCAAAGGCGCTCAGGGCCAGAATGAGTAGTGAAAGGGGCACGTTGCGTCTCCTGAAAGGCGGGTGTGTGGCGCAGGGCTCAGAGCCGCTGCGCCAGTTGCTGCACGAACGCCTGAATGACGTCTTCGTTGCGCTTGAAAAAATGCCACTGGCCGTGTTTCTGGTTGGTGATCAAACCGGCCCGTTGCAGCGTTGCCAGATGGGCCGAAACGGTCGACTGCGACAGGCCGGCCCGCTGGTCGATCTGACCGGCACAAACACCGCCATCAATCGTGTGACGTTGATCGGGGAAGGTCGTAACCGGGTCTTTGAGCCAGTCCAGAATCTGCCGGCGAACCGGGTGAGCCAGGGCTTTAATGATGTCGTCGATGTCGATGTCAGTAGGCATTGTCGTTCTCAGTGCAGTTGCGCTGTATCGCGATGGGGCGAACTTTATATCTGTAAATCGCGATATACAAATATGAATAGGTGATTAGGACGGGCTAAATCGTTATATCGAGTTATAACGATATTGAGCTGTCCTGGTTTATTGACGGAGCGTTCAGCGGCGATCGCGCTTTACAGGCGCAGGCAATGTGGCGAATGTACGGGCGTCTCGCGATGAATTCCCGCAGCTTCAGGGGAATCAGGCGCAAAAGTACGCTCGCAGCGATAAGGCAAGCACCATGAATTACCTCGCACACCTGCACCTTGGCGGGCAGACCCCGGCGCAACTGTTGGGCAGCCTGTACGGCGACTTCGTCAAAGGGCTGCTGCCCGGACGTTTCCCGGCGGACATCGAAGGCGCGATTCGTCTGCATCGGCGCATTGATGCATTCACCGATTCGCACCCGCTGATCAAGCAGGCACTGAGGCGTTTTCCCGACGGACGTCGCCGCTATGCAGGCATCGCACTGGACGTGTTTTTCGACCATTGCCTGGCGCGGGACTGGCACGTGTATTCCGACGAGCCGCTGGATGCCTTCACCCGCAAGGTCTACCGCGTGCTGGCCGATGAACCCGCGTTGCCGGAGCGTCTGGCGCTGATTGCGCCGCGCATGGCAGCGCAAGACTGGCTGGGTTCGTACCGTGAATTTTCGGTGGTGGGCGAGGCGCTGGCGGGCATCTCGCGCCGCCTTTCACGGCCGGAAGGCTTGGCCGGTGTCAACCAGGAACTGCACGCGCTGTACCGACCATTGAGTGACGACTTCAGCGCGTTTTATCCGGAGCTTCAGGCGTTTGCTCAAGCGGCCTTGGCGGCGGAACGTACCGTCGCAGGCTGAACCGCTTCGCCGAACAGCGCAACCTGCACCGCCTGCTGCGCCTCAAACGCCAGCGCCGCGCGTTCTTTGCCTTGGGACGGGATTGGCGACAGCAGCTGGATGTGCACCTCGCTCACCTCATTGGCAAACAGCCGACGCAGGTGCGAGAGCAGGTCGTCGTCGCCAATGAATGGCGCAATCTGATCCGGCTGGCCGTCTCGTACATACTGAATGGCAACAGGCTGCACCGGCACACCGGTTTCAATTGCGCTCGACAGCAGGCGGCCGTGGAAGGTGCGCAAGCTGCGGCCGTCGGTGGTGGTGCCCTCGGGGAAGATCACCAGCGAATGCCTGCCGAGCAAGTGTTGGCCCATCTGCTTCTGAATCAGCTTGCTTTCGCCCGAGCCTCGGCGGATGAACAGTGTTCCGGCTTTCAACGCCAGCCAGCCCGCGACTGGCCACGTGCGCACTTCGGCTTTGGACAGGAACGAGAGCGGCGCCAGCATCCCCAGCAGTGGAATGTCGGTCCATGACACATGATTGCTCACCCACAACATCGGCTCGCTCGGCAGCTTGCCGCTGACGTTCACGCGAAACGGCAGCGCGGCACTCAGGCGCGCCATGAACCAGGCGGTCCAGCGCTGGCGACGGGCCATGGAGTTGCCGATGCGCAGGCGTTCCATCAGGGCAAAGGTGCCGGCGATGCTCAGGCCCAGCGCAATGACCCAAAGCACCCGCACCACGCGCGCATGACTGCGCCACGTGCTCATCACACTGCTGCCTTGAAGTGGCGGGCGTAGCGTGGGCACAACTCGTCGCGTTTAAGCAGGATGAACACGTCGGCGACCTGGAAGTCTTCGTCCCAGCACGGTTCGCCGCAGATCTTCGCGCCCAGGCGCATGTAGGCCTTGAGCAGCGGCGGCATCTCACAAATCACGTTGTTGGGCAGGTCCAGTGTCGGCAGCGGATTCTTCGGTTCCGCGCGCAGGTGCTCGGTGCACAGATAACGTTCGCGCAAGCGTTGCATGATCGCGTGGGCCTGAATGCCGCCGTCCTGCATCGGAATGCTCGCGCAGCCCATCAGGTAGCTGTAGCCGCCTTCGTTGAGGATCTCGGCCAGTTCGCTCCACAACACGGCGATGGTGCCGCCGTTGCGGTAGGACGGATCGACGCAGGTGCGGCCCAGTTCCAGTATCGGGCCCTGTAAATGACGCAGGCCGTGCAGGCTGAATTCTTCTTCGCTGTAGAACCGCCCCAAGGTGTTGGCGGCCTTGTGGTCCAGCAAACGGGTGGTGGCGACTAAACGACCGCTGCTCAGGTCACGCACCCCGATGTGCATGCAGTGAACGTCGTAATCATCGATATCCAGGCCCAGTTCGGCGCCCTTGAGCTTGGCGTTGAACTCGCCGCTGAACACACTGAAGCGCAAAGCCTGTGCTTCCTGCAGGGCCTTCTCACCGACCAGGCGTTCAGCCTGCAGGCGACGTTCGGTTCGGGTGTCTCGAATGCTGGCGATCTGAGTCATGCGACGTCTCCGTAATCCCGTCTTCGTCCAGGCGGGTCGACTGATTGTTCGAGCATTGCTGTACGAATTCAGGCTAGGGAGAGGCCGTGTCACGACCATTAAGCTTTGGTGATGGTTGCGTGACAGGGGGTTGTGTTCGATGGGCTGTCATCATTGCTTGCTACGGTTGCCTGCATCCGAGCCCGAGACCCTTCCATGAGCCGTCTGCTATTCGTCTTCGCGCTGTTGCTCCTCACCTGTTCTGCCGCGGCCGAAAACTGGCCGGCGCCGGACTGGTCCGAGCGCCCGCTCAATCGAAACGACGCGCTCACTGCTCTGGAGAACTACGCCTTCCCGACCCGCGACGAAGCCACCCGCAAAGGCGTGCGCACAGACGCGCTGCTGATCATTCACGACGGCGCAGTTGTTTATGAACGCTATGGCAGCGTGACCCGGGCAGACACCCCGCACCTCACCTGGTCGATCAGCAAAAGCATTCTGGCAAGCGTGCTTGGCGTCGCTTTTGGTGAAGGTCGTTTCAAGCTTGAAGACCCCGTCGCCAGGTTCTATCCGCCGTTCGGCGCGCATCCCGATATCAAACTTCAGGACCTGCTGCACTGGGCATCGGGGCTGGACTGGCAGGAAGATTACGAATACGCGCCGCTCAACTCTTCGGTCGTGGCGATGCTCTACACCCGAGGGCGCGGCGACATGGCGCAGTACACCGCCGAACACGGCGTCGCCGGTGCGCCGGGCACTTCATACCGGTATTCCAGCGGCGACAGCACCGTTCTCGCCGCCGCGCTGAAAAGCATGGTCGGTGAGGGCGCCTATGCCGATTACCCCTGGACCGCCTTGTTCGAGCCGCTGGGCATCAACAGTGCCGTGTGGGAGCGCGATGCCACCGGCACTTTCGTAGGGTCGTCTTATGCGTACATGACGGCACGCGACCTGGCGCGCATCGGCCTGCTGATGGAACGCGGCGGGCGCTGGCAAGACCGCCAGTTGCTGCCCAGGGCCTGGGTGGATTTCAACCTCACCCCGTTCAAATCCCTGACGCCGACCGACGAAGCCCCTGGCGGTCACTGGTGGCTGAACAGGACTGCAGACGGCGCGCCGGGTCCGTGGCCCGACGCACCTCCCGATACCTTTGCCGCCCTCGGCCATTGGGGGCAGGCGCTGTATGTCATCCCCAGCGCGGGACTGTTAATCGTTCGATACGCCGACGATCGCGACGGCAGCTACGACCACAACCAGTTGCTCAAGCTGGCGCTGAAGGCCGTAGCCGGGGAGGGTGATAAATGAACGCTCGCAAAGCATTCATCCGACGCCGCCCGTTTGGCAGTCTCGCCCTGCTGGTTCTGCTGATCATCGCCGGCCTGATGTGGAACTGGCGCGTCCAGCTGCAGGTGTTCCCCAGCATCATCAGCGCTTACACCGCCAAGGAATATTGTTCATGCCGCTTTGTCATGAACAACCCGGCGCACTACTGCCAGAGCTACGTGAAGCAATGGCTGCCGAGCACCATCAACGAAGACGCCCTGAACAAACGCATCACCGCGAGAGGGTGGGGCCGCGAGAGCGCAGCGCAATGGGAGGGCCCGCGCCAGGGCTGTCGGTTGTCGCCGCCGGTGCCGTAGAACGTTGAAGTTTGCCTGCGGTCAGACAGGCGGATAGGGTTGCGTATCGCACCCTCTGGAGTCCGCATGTCCATTCGCATTCCTTCCTCGCTTGCCCGCTCGGCAAGCGCCGCTGAAGCCTGTCCCCTTACCGCCAAGGCGAGCCGACCATGAAGGGCGCGATTTTCCCGTGGCGCGAAGAAAATCAGTTCAACCTGCTGATCGACGGCCCGGCGTTTTTTCCGCGCATGATCGCCGCGATCGAAGGCGCGCAGCAGCAGATCGAGCTCGAACTGTATCTGGTCGAGGCCGGCGCCTGTGCCGAAGCGATCGTGCAGGCGCTGGTCAGTGCGGCGAGTCGCGGGGTCATTGTGCGGTGTCTGTTCGATGGCTTCGGCGCAGCGGCTTTCACCCTCAGCCTGCGCAAGCGCCTGACAGAGGCCGGCGTCATCCTGCGTTTCTATAATCCCGTCCATTGGCGGCGTGGCTTTCGAAACCTCTACCGCGACCACCGCAAACTGCTGCTGGTCGATAAAGAGCTGGCGGTGGTGGGCGGGACCGGCGTCACTGATGAGTTCTGGCGCCCGGACCTGAACAGCAGCGAGTGGCATGAGGTGATGGTGGAAATTCGCGGCCCGCTGGTGATCGACTGGCAAGCGCTGTTCGACCGCCAGTTTCACGCCAACCCTCGGCGACGAGCGTGGCGGCCGGCGGAAAACTTCGGCCTGCCGCGCTTGCCCAAGGCGCCCGTCGGTGGGCATGGACTGGGACGTGTGGCGTATGCCGACTCCCGTCAGCATCGGGATATCGTGCAGTCCCTGGTGCGCGCGCTGAACACCAGCAAGACGCGCATATGGCTGGCAACGCCGTATTTTCTGCCAACCTGGAAAGTCCGCCGCGCGTTGCGTCGCGCGGCCTCCCGGGGCGTCGACGTGCGCCTGTTGCTGACCGGGCCGCGCACCGATCACCCGTCGGTTCGCTATGCGGGTCACCGGTATTACCCGCGCCTGCTCAAGGCCGGGGTCAAAATCTTCGAGTACCAACCGTGCTTTCTGCACCTGAAAATGGTGCTGATCGACGACTGGGTCAGCGTGGGCTCGTGCAACTTCGATCACTGGAACCTGCGCTTCAATCTGGAAGCCAACCTCGAAGCGATCGACCCCGCGCTGACCCTCGCCGTGGCCACCAGCTTCACCAAGGATTTCGCCGTGAGCAGCGAAATCACCCTGGACGCCTGGAAATCCAGACCGCTGTGGCGGCGGGTTCAGGAGCGGGTGTGGGGATGGCTGGATCGGCTTGTGGTGAATGTGCTGGATCGGCGCGGCTAAGCGCCCGGTAACGCACCGATGTCGCCCACAAAAAAGCCCGACACGCAGGTCGGGCTTGTTTGTTTTAGCGTTGAAACGCTTATTGCACTTCGACCGCCAGGCTTTCACTGATCTTCTTCTGCCAGATGGCAGGGCCGGTGATGTGGACCGACTCGCCCTTGCTGTCGACCGCAACAGTGACCGGCATGTCCTTGACCTCGAACTCGTAGATCGCTTCCATGCCCATTTCAGGGAAGGCCAGCACTTGCGACTTCTTGATTGCCTGAGCGACCAGATAAGCGGCGCCGCCGACGGCCATCAGGTAAACGGCCTTATGGTCCTTGATCGCTTCGATGGCGGTCGGGCCGCGCTCGGATTTGCCGATCATGCCCAGCAGGCCGGTCTGCTCGAGGATCTGGCGGGTGAACTTGTCCATCCGCGTCGCGGTGGTCGGACCGGCAGGCCCCACCACTTCGTCACCGACCGGATCAACCGGGCCGACGTAATAGATGAAGCGACCTTTCAGATCGACCGGCAGGGTCTCACCCTTGTTCAGCATCTCGACCATGCGCTTGTGCGCCGCGTCGCGTCCGGTGAGCATCTTGCCGTTGAGCAGGACGGTTTCGCCTGGCTTCCAGCTCTGCACGTCTTCCGGCGTCAGCGTGTCGAGGTTGACCCGACGAGCCGACGGGCCGGCTTCCCAGACGATTTCCGGGTAGGCGTCCAGCGGCGGCGCTTCCAGCGAAGCGGGGCCGGAGCCGTCGAGCACGAAGTGGGCGTGACGGGTGGCGGCGCAGTTGGGGATCATGCACACCGGCAGCGACGCGGCGTGGGTCGGGTAATCCATGATCTTGACGTCGAGCACGGTGGTCAGACCGCCGAGGCCCTGGGCGCCGATGCCCAACTGGTTGACCTTCTCGAACAGCTCCAGACGCATTTCTTCCAGACGGTTCGACGGGCCGCGTGCCTTGAGCTCGTGGATGTCGATGGATTCCATCAAGACTTCCTTGGCCATGACCGCGGCTTTCTCGGCGGTACCGCCGATGCCGATGCCGAGCATGCCCGGTGGGCACCAGCCAGCGCCCATGGTCGGCACGGTTTTCAGCACCCAGTCGACGATCGAGTCGGATGGGTTGAGCATCGCCATCTTCGATTTGTTTTCCGAACCGCCGCCCTTGGCCGCCACGTCCACTTCCACGGTGTTACCCGGGACGATGGAGTAATGAATGACGGCAGGTGTGTTGTCCTTGGTGTTCTTGCGGGCGCCGGCCGGATCGGCGAGGATCGAGGCGCGCAAGACGTTTTCCGGCAGGTTGTAGGCGCGACGCACGCCTTCGTTGATCATGTCGTCCAGGCCCATGGTCGCCCCATCCCAGCGCACGTCCATGCCGACGCGGACGAACACGGTGACAATGCCGGTGTCCTGGCAGATCGGCCGATGACCGGTGGCGCACATGCGCGAGTTGATCAGAATCTGGGCCATGGAATCCCGTGCGGCGGGGGATTCCTCACGCAGGTAGGCCTCGTGCATGGCCTGAATGAAGTCAACGGGGTGGTAATAAGAAATGAACTGCAAGGCGTCAGCGACACTCTGGATCAGGTCATCTTGCTTGATCACGGTCATTGGGCGCGCTCCTCTGATTTGGCGGGAACATTCGAATTGCGGGTGGCGACAGTACCGCTTAGGCCGGATGAAGGCATCTTGATCAGGCGTCAGACAGCCGGGCAACACCTCGGCAGGTCGTGGTAAAAAAGGCGCGGCAGTATAACCCGAGGTCTCTTCAGGTACATCTGCCAGTGATTAACAGTGGTCAAGCATCGTACAACATGCACCACTGATACATGGATGAAACAGATTGTTACGGCCGTCTGGAACACAGGAATTTGAATAGTCATTTTTTTGCGCAAGCACTACAGTGGCAAGCTGCCTGCATTACCGCGCACGGCGCAGGATTGCTTCGATCTGGTGCCTGAAAAGTATCACAGGTCATCTTGCCGGTACGGGACGGACCCTTAATACCCATGATGAGTCAACGAGTGAATGCCCAAACTATCCAGCGTTTGCTGCTGAAACGTTTCGCGCTCGCTACCGGCACCTATGTGCTGGGGCTGATGCTCGTATGGATGGCGTATTTTACCGGCTACTATCACGCCACTTTTTTCGGCATCTGGTCCACCAGTGTGCTGGTGCTCTTCTGTCAGGCGGCTTTAAGCCTGGTGTTTTTCGGGGGCTACAACCGGCGCTTCAAAGACCCCAGCCTGACCGAGTTTCAGGTGCTGCTGGGGCTGGGCTGGCAGACGTTTCTGATCAGCCATATGGAAGCCTCCCGCGGCACCTTTCTGGTCGTTTACGTGTTGGTGCTGATGTTCGGACTGTTTCACCTGCGCCTCAGTATCTTCGCGCGGTGCGCCCTGTTCGCCCTGGTGGGATTCGCTGGGGTCAACCTGTGGGACGCCAGTCACGGACGGCTCTCCGATCCTGGACTGGCGGCGATTCAGACCTGCGCGCTGTTCATCGTTTTCTCCTGGCTGTGCCTGTTCGCGCGCTTCGTGCAGAACTCGCGCAACCGCATGCATCAGCGCCGGATCACCCTGCAGGCGCATCAGGAAACCCTGCGCGGAATGATGCTACAGCTCGAAGAGCTGGCTTCCACCGACGAACTGACCAACCTCTGTAACCGCCGTCACTTCCTGCGCATAGCGACCCGGGAACTTGAGCTCATGGACGGCAATTACACCGCCGGTCTGGCGCTGATCGACCTCGATCACTTCAAGCGGGTCAACGATATTCACGGTCATGCGGCGGGGGACCGTGTGCTGCAGATGTTCGGCAAAACCGCTGCCCAGTGCCTGCGCTCCGACGACATCCTCGCGCGCTATGGCGGTGAGGAATTCGTGCTGCTGATTCCGCGTTGCACCCGTGCGCAACTGGTCGATTGCTGCGAACGTATCCGACTCGCTTTTACCCATGTCACGCTGCCCGAGTTTCCTGAACTGGACCTGAGCCTGTCGATCGGCATGACGGTTATCGAGCGCGGCGATCACATGGACCGCGCGCTGCAACGGGCCGACCAGTCGCTGTATCGCGCCAAGCACCAGGGCCGTAACCGTTGCCACGGCGCCTGGGATTACGCCGATGCCTGAGTTGCGTGTGGGCGACCGGCAATGGTCGGTGGCGCCTGCGGCCAATTTGCTCGACGCGCTTAACGACGCCGGGTTGTCCGTCCCCTACAGTTGCCGAGCCGGCAGTTGCCACGCGTGTATGGTGCGATGCGTCAGTGGTGATCCGCTGGACACCGCACCCGATGCGCTGGATGCCGACAAGCGTGCCCAGGGCTGGCGGCTGTCGTGCCAGTGCCGGGTGACGAGCGACCTGACCGTCGAAATCTTCGATCCCATGCGCGATGGCTTGCCGGCAACCGTCGTTGGTGCGGACTGGCTGAGCCCGTCGGTGCTGCGCTTGCGACTGAACCCCGAACGCCCGTTGCGCTATCGCGTCGGTCAGCACCTGGTGCTCTGGACCGAAAGCGGCGTGGCGCGGCCTTACTCGTTGGCGAGCGTGCCGGGAGACAATCCCTTTCTTGAATTTCATATTGATTGCCAGCGCCCGGGCGCTTTCGCTGATGTCGCGCGCACGCTGAAAAACGATGATCCGATTCGCCTCGGCGAACTGCAGGGCGGCGCGCTGCGCTATGACCCCGACTGGCAGGACCGGCCGCTGTGGCTGCTGGCGGCAGGCACGGGACTGGCGCCGTTGTGGGGAGTGCTGCGCGAGGCGTTGCGGCAGGGGCATCAGGGCGAAATTCGCCTGCTGCATCTGGCACGTGAACCCCAGGAGCATTATCTGGCCGGCGCTCTCGGCGGGCTGGCGAACCAGCATTCGAACCTGCGTGTGGAGTTGATCGAGCTATCAGCCTTCGCGGCTGTGCTGGGTACGTTGCGCGTGACATCCCGTCAGACCATCGCGCTCGTTTGCGGATCGCCCACCAGCGTCGAGGCGTTTTCAAAGCGGCTGTTCATCGCAGGACTGCCGCGCAGTCAGTTACTGGCGGACGTGTTTGTGGAGAAGGGCTGACAGCCCTTGCGTCTTCAGGACATGAAAAAGCCCCGCACTCTCACGAGGCGGGGCTTTTTAGTGTTGCGGTGTCGCTTAAACCATTGGGTCGCCGACGTGCAGGATCTTCATGCCGTTGGTGCCGCCGATGGTGTGGTAGCTGTCGCCCTTGGTCAGGATTACCCAGTCGCCTTGCTCAACCAGACCGCGTTTGACCAGTTCGTCCACAGCTGACTGGCTGACCTGACCGGCCGGCAGTGCCGCCGGGTCGAACGGAATGGTGTAAACGCCACGGAACATCGCCGCGCGCGCCTGGGTGCCGCGGTGTGGGGAAAACGCGTAGATCGGCACCGAGGAGCGAATGCGCGACATGATCAGCGGGGTGTAGCCGCTTTCAGTCAACGCGATGATCGCTTTCACGCCAGGGAAATGGTTGGCGGTGTACATGGCGGCCAGCGCGATGCTTTCGTCACAACGGGTGAACGAGTGACCGACGCGGTGGCTGGAGGTCTTGCCGGTCGGATGACGCTCGGCGCCGACGCAGATACGCGCCATCGCTTCAACGGCTTCGACCGGATAGGAACCTGCGGCACTTTCAGCGGACAGCATCACGGCGTCGGTGTAGTCGAGCACGGCGTTGGCCACGTCGGACACTTCAGCGCGGGTTGGCATGGGGCTTGAAATCATCGATTCCATCATCTGCGTGGCAACGATCACCGCCTTGTTATGGCGACGTGCGTGCAGGATGATTTTCTTCTGGACGCCTACCAGCTCGGCATCGCCGATTTCCACGCCCAGGTCGCCACGGGCAACCATGACCGCATCGCTGGCGCGGATCAGCGCATCGAGGGTTTCGTCGTTGGCAACGGCTTCGGCGCGTTCGATCTTCGCCACCAGCCAGGCCGTGCCGCCGGACTCGTCACGCAGTTTGCGCGCGTATTCCATGTCCGCCGCATCACGCGGGAACGAAACGGCCAGGTAATCCAGGTCCATTTCGGCAGCAAGCTTGATGTCCTGCTTGTCTTTCTCGGTCAGCGCCGGAGCTGTGAGGCCGCCGCCGCGACGGTTGATGCCTTTGTGATCCGACAGCGGGCCGCCAATGGTCACGGTGCAATGCAGTGCATCGGCGGTTTGCGTGTCAACGCGCATGACCACGCGCCCATCATCCAGCAGCAACTCGTCGCCGACACCGCAGTCCTTGACCAGATCGGGGTAATCGATACCGACGATATCCTGGTTGCCGTCGGTCAGAGGATGGCTGGTGGAGAAGATGAACTTGTCACCTACCTTCAGCTCGATCTTCTTGTTGACGAATTTGGCGATGCGGATTTTCGGGCCTTGAAGGTCACCCAGCAACGCGACGAACCGGCCGTTCTTGGCGGCGATGTCGCGGATCAGCTTCGCGCGAGCCTTGTGCTCGTCGGGCGTGCCGTGGGAGAAGTTCAGGCGGGCGACGTCCAGGCCAGCAAGAATCAGCTTCTCGATGACTTCTGGCGAATTACTGGCAGGGCCCAGTGTGGCTACGATTTTGGTGCGGCGAACGGTCATGCACAAACTCCTTAAATGAAGCGCAGCGAGAGGCTACTACTGTATTGCTCTGTAGTCATTGTTCCTTTGCACTACCTGACCCCCTGATCGCTGGGCAATCGGCAGGACGGCGGCACTCAAATCGGCCTTGAAGAAATCCCGGAATACGCCGATATAGCGGCTGAGCACAGGAGACTCTCATGCGAATCGTGATGATATTAGTGGCGCTGCTTGCCTTGGGTGGCTGCACCCGCTGGGCAATGAACAGCCATTTGAACAATGCCAACCGCGCCTACGCCCAGGGCGACTGTGACGCGGTGATGTACAACCTGTCGAAAGTCGATCGGGAAAGCCGTTCGCGTCGCTACGTACAGCCCGAAGTGTCGATGTTGCGTGGCCAGTGCCTGGAACGCCAGAAGTTCTACATGGATGCGGTGCAGACCTACCAGTTCATCATTACCCAGTTTCCGGAAAGCGAGTATGCGTTCCGCGCCAAGGCCCGCCTGGATACCTTGCATCAGCTCGGCCATGACAACCTGGCCCCGCCCGCCACACCTCGCGCTGCTTCACGGTAGTTACACCCGAGTGGATGTACGGTTGCGTTTCCGGGTGGATATCGGGAAAACCTGAGCTAGGCTGCGATGGGTAGGGACCTAAGTGTTTTGACGGAGGCGGCAGCGCCACTGATCCGAAAGCGGGGCGATAGGTGTGGTTATCGCTGATCGGCTACTCGGATCAGTGACTTTTGCCAGTGCCGAATGAGTCAGATGTCGTCATCGGTTTTTTCAACTGATGGATTATGGCGTCACGGGTCTGGCAGTTCCGTGCAACCGAATCCCAAAGCACTAGCGCGGCCATGCTCAATGGTCATCTCAGGGCGAGTGTCCGAATGCTTAATGAAAGACGAATACAACGTCACCAACTGCCTTACTACCTGCAAGTGTTCAACCGGTACACCGATAAACCGTTGGGTTGCCTGGGGAACGTATCTGAGCAGGGCCTGATGCTGATCAGCGATCTGCCCATTCTGGTGGGGGCCGATTTTCAGCTGCGCCTGAAAGTACCTGACGGCAAGAGCGGCATGTACAACATCGATATCGACGCCAGCTGCCTGTGGTGTCGGGAAGACGAAACCCCGCGCGTGTTCGATTCCGGCTTCCGCCTGCAAGCGGCGCCGGCGGAATACTTTGGCCTCATTCAGGCTTTGCAGCACTACTTCAGCTTCTATCCGCTGGAAGCGTCCGCCTGAAGGTAAGCGCGCTACAGCGCGCCGGCCTTTTTCCAGCTCATGTATCGGCTCACCAACTCCGGCCCCAGCTCACTGGGGCGCACGTCCAGCACCGGGATTCCATGGGCGATCAATCGCTCATGCAGCCCGCTGCGTGCGTTTAGCAGGTCGACCGTCCCGCAATAGTCGACAGCCTCTTGCCAGGTCTGCACCGGCGTTTGGCGCAGCTCGTCGAGTACGACCTCTCGCAGACTGGCAATCAGCACCCGATGATGGCGACTCAGCTGTTTGACCGCTTCGAGTAACTGCTCGTCATCCTCGTCCCGCAGGTTAGTGATCACCACCACCAACGCCCGGCGCTTCTGCCGCGCGAGGATGTTTCGCATCGCTACCGCGTAATCCGCAGGGCGCTGGGTCGCGTTGACGTTATAGAGGTGATTCAACAGAACGTTCAGTTGGCCCGCGCCTTTGACGGGTGGCAGATGCCGGTCCTGGTCGCCCGCGAAGGTTGAAAGGCCGACCGCGTCGCCCTGACGCAAGGCGACGTAGCTCAGCAGCAGGCAGGCGTTCAGCCCATGGTCGAAGTGCGTCAGCGCGCCGTCCTGGCTGCGCATGCGTCGGCCACAGTCCAGCATGAACAGGATTTGCTGATCGCGCTCATCCTGATATTCCCGCGCAATGGGGGCGCGATGCCGCGCAGTGGCTTTCCAGTCGATCTGACGCAGGCTGTCGCCTTCACGAAATTCGCGCAGTTGATGAAATTCCAGGCCCAGCCCCCGACGCGGCTGTTGGCGGATGCCGATCTGCCTGAGCCAGTTCTCGACGCCCAACAACTGCCCGTTCTGCAACCGGGCGAAATCCGGGTACACCCGGACGGCGTCATGGTTGGGCACATAACGCCGGGATGACCACAGGCGCAACGGGCTGCGCATGAGAATCTCGGTCCGTTCGAAAGTGAAATCCCCCCGACTGGCCGGGCGCAGCCGATAGGTCAGCTGGGCCGTGCGTTGCGGGCGCAGCACGACGTCCTGGGGCAGACTTTCGGTTTCGTAACGGGCGTCCGGCTCTGAGGGCCCATGATCAAAGAGGGTCATATGCAGCGCGCGGGGTGAATCGTGTTCCACCTCGACCCGCACCTCGCTCCAGCGTCCCATTCCCAGACTGCCGGTCAAATGCCGCTTTACTCGAGGGGAGGGCAAGCGCCAGAGCCATCCCGCATCCAGCCCTGCCACAGCAGCCATTATCCACAGCAGGGTCCAGAAAAAGCCGTCCAGCCGTGCGACCGGGCCTCGTCCCAATGCTTGCAGAATACCGAGCAGCACCGATACGCCGAGGAGAACGGCCAGCCACCAGAGCAGGCGTGTCGACGGCTTGAGCAGTGGCTTCATCGGCGCGGCGCCGCCACCTGATCCAGCAATTGCTTGAGCACTTGATCCACCGACAACCCCTCGATGTCCAGCTCCGGCGCAAGTCTCACCCTGTGCCGAAGCACTGCCAGCGCGCAGCCTTTGACGTCGTCGGGTACGACGAACTCACCGCCTCGCAACAGCGCACGGGCGCGTGCTCCCCGAATCAGCGCGATGGATGCCCGCGGCCCGGCACCCAGCGTCAGGCCCGGCCACGTGCGAGTCGCGCGGGCCAGCCGCACGGCGTAATCGAGCACCTGTTCATCCACCGGCAGATCGCTGGCGATGCGTTGCAGCGCCAGCACATCTTTTGCCTGCATCAAGGTGCGCAGGGGCTGGATGTCGAGCATGTCGGAGCGCGTCGAACGCGTGACCTGGCGGACCATCTCCAGCTCCTGATCGGCCTGGGGATAATCCATACGCACCTTGAGCATGAAGCGGTCGAGCTCGGCTTCGGGCAGCGGATAAGTGCCTTCCTGCTCGATCGGGTTCTGCGTCGCGAGCACCATGAACGGTTGCGGCACCGGCAGCGCTCGGCCCTCCAGCGTGACCTGACGTTCCTGCATCGCCTCAAGCAGCGCGGCCTGGGTCTTGGCCGGTGCGCGGTTGATCTCGTCCGCAAGCAGCAGATGGGTAAACAGCGGTCCTTTGCGCAGCTTGAACTGCTCGCTCTGCATGTCGTAAACGGCATGGCCGGTCACATCGCTGGGCATCAGGTCAGGGGTGAACTGAATGCGCGCGAACTCGCCGCCGAAACACCGAGCCAGCGCCCGCACTAGCAGCGTCTTGCCCAGCCCGGGCACGCCTTCGAGCAAGACATGGCCACCGCCGATCAGTGCGGTCAGCACATCATCGATCACCGCGTCCTGGCCGATGACCGCTTTTTGCAACTCGTGCCGCACCGCCTGCGCCAGATGAATCGCACGCTGTCGCTGCTGCGCCGGATTGCTGCCCGAAGCGGTGGCCGGCTCGGTGTGCTTGTGGTCCACGGCTATGGGTTCGGGCGTGGGAAGGTGATTGGCCGCGTGGCTTGGCTCGGTCGGTTGATCGCTCACATGCTCTGGCGCCTTGCTAACTTTCAAGTCCGTTTTATCGTCCATAAATCGAGCGCTTACCTAATTTGACTTTGCTGGAATTTTGCCGGGGCGCCGGTGAACAAGCTCCCTCGCTCGCCGCACCTTGGAATGTATCGAGCCTCAACGGTCAAAGGCGACGCTGCGTTGAGGTTTGATCGAAAGGAGTAGAAGCCATGTTTGTCCGATCTTGAGTGTATGTCCAGAACCCTGAAGCGACATGCTCGGCTCCTGTGAAACGACACAATCGAGATTGGCGGCCCCACTTGGGCTAGAATCACGACGAACCTGCTTGCCGAATGAAACTGAACTGCCGGAGAACATCATGGCTAAGGTCGAAACAAAAAAATTGTCTGAAGAGGACATGCTGAACCTTGAGGACAAAATCCCTGTATTGGCTGCAAGCGCGACCGTCTCGGCATACTACCGAGCGCTGTCGTCGGGGCTGACTGTGTACCGCATCCAGGGCACCAATATGGTTGAAGCCAAAGCTGACGGCTCGGTGCGGGTAATCGCCCCGGCCAAGCCTCGTACTAAAGTCCAGCTTGGCAAAGTGCACAAGGTTCGCCGGCTGAAAGCCAGTGCCTAGGGCGCGCTGCTGGGCGGGGCCTAATGGCAGCGGTAAATCCACGATGAAGGGCTTTGTCCCGGCGAATCTCATTGGTATCTACGTCAACGCCGATGACATCGAACACGAGGTCAACGAAACCGGTTTTCTGGACCTCTCGACGTACAAAATTCACACCACACCCCAAGCATTGCATTCATTTATCGATGAGCATTCGCTGCTCGTCAAATTCAACAGGCAGGCCCAGGCGAAATTGATTGGGCTAAATGGAAACCGCGTTGAGTTCACGTGCGTACCAATGGATTCCTATTTCGCCTCGGCAATTGCCGATTTCATTCGGCATCAGTTACTGGAACTTGGCGAAAATTTTACCTTCGAAACGGTGATGTCCAGCCCTGACAAGGTCGAGTTTCTGGAAATGGCACAGCGCAGGGGCTACCGCACTTACCTCTATTACGTTTCCACTGACTCTGTGGACATCAACATCCAGAGGGTAGCCAACCGAGTTGCAGAAGGTGGTCACAATGTACCCGAGGACAAAATTCGCAAGCGCTACAAGGGCTCGCTTGATTTGCTTCCTGCTGCAGTTGAGGCGACCAATCGGGCTTACATTTTCGATAACTCGGAAGCCGAGGCTGTCTTGCTTGCAGAAGTCACCGACGGCACCGATTTCGAATTCCGGTTCGAGGATTTGCCCGATTGGTTCGTTGAGAGTTACGTCAACAAAGTCTTAGGCGCAGCCGAAGACTGATACGGCATTGCCAGTAGCCAGCGCAGCGACATGACTGCGGTTGTTCGCCTACACATTCAATGCATTCCTGATGGTTTGCAGGTACGCAACCTGACGGGTGAATTCGCTGCTGGACAGGCGTTGCTCCGGTCGGGGCCGCAGTGCCTGGCCGATGCTGCTGGTGGACTGACGCGTCATGCGCGCCAGCGTCTGCCATTGTTCGGTGACGGTCAGGGTTTCAAACCCGGGATGCCGCTGCCGGGCGCGGCGCAGAATGTCTTGCTGCAGGGCACGCAACGCGGCGTGCTGGCCTTCCCGGCGGAGCATGAAGTCGGCGCTCGCGCGCAGGTGTTCGCTGAGCTGACGGCGGCCGCGCGACAGAATCGGCAGCATCGGGCCATGGCGCATGCCTGCATGCCACAGCGTTGCAATGAGGCACAGCGTCAGGGCGAGCAGCGCCTGGGGAAAGTATTTCCAGAGCAGCCCGAACAGGTTGTCGTGTTCAGTGCGCAGCACCATCGTGACGGTGCTGTCCTGGCTCAGGTACCAGAGCAGCCAGGCATTATCGTATTCGCCGATGGTGTGGGTTTTCCAGAGGTCGGCGTCTGTGACGACGGTGATCAATCCGGAGCCGTACACCATTTGCAGCAGGTGCGTGGCGTCAGCGCTGTTGGCCCATGACTGTGCATGATCCTCGGGGTCATCCAGATGGAAGGCCGGGTCGAAGCTCATGTAGGCCGGGGCGTTTTCGTTTTGCACGAACAGCCGGGTCAACTCGGGCCACGGCGTTTCGGGGCCTTGAATGTCCGGCGTGCTCAGCGGGATGACCGGCTTGAGTTGTTCGCGCTGCCGTTCGCGGTCCTGCTCTTGCAGATCCTGGGTGAGGAATTGATGAATCTGCAATTGATCCAGCAACAGGTCGCCGCTGCTTCCCTTGGCCTGGTCCCACAGCTGTTCGGCAACAAACAGAAGGCGGCCGCCTGACTGGGTCCAGGCCAGCAAGCGCTTGACCTCGGACGGCGTCATCTTCTCGCGGAAATCCAGCAGCATGAGCGTTTGCGGCTGGTCTTGGATGTCGGGGAGAGTGGCGAGCGTTTCGACCGTCTTCACCTGAATGTTTCGCTGACGCAGGAACGTCTGAGCGGCGAGGTAGGGGTTGGCCAGCGCCTCGGGAGAAGGGCCCTGGTCGACGGTTTCCTGATAACGTTCGAGCCGCTTCAGCACAGGCACACTGGCGATGACGATGCTTGCCAGCATCAGCGCGGTGACCAGCCCGATGATCCAGCGCCGGCTCATGCGCCTGCTCCCTGCGCGAACAACTTCCGCCAGCCTGAGCACAGCGTCTGTCGTGCTTGATCCGGCGGCACCTGATGCCCGTAGGCGAGATTCTGCCAGTGGCGCGTCAGCTCATGGCTGAAGTCATCGAGGGATGGCTGCTTGAGCTCGGCGATGCGCGCCAGTATCTGGCCCTCGGTGTCCGCGCTTTTCAGCGGCAGCTGGTAATCGGTCAACAGGCGGCTGAGCAGTGCGCGGTAAAGCAGGCTCAAAGCCTCGCGGGGTGACTGCCGCCAGAGCCTCTCCGCTGCATCCGCGACATCCGCCGGCAGACTTTCAGCACGGACTTGTAAGCCAAAGAGTTGGTGAGGGATGTCTTGTGGTGCAGGTGCCTTGCGTGGGCTTTTACCTACGAAGGTGGCGAACCAGGCCCGATACCGCCAGATCACCCACGCGACCGTGAGGCCGAGGAGCGTCCATAACAGTGCCCCGAAAACAGCCGACAGGGTTTTGCCCACGTTGAGCGCGCCGACGACCAGTCGCGCCAGCCAGTTGGGTGTCTCGGCTGAGTTGGCATCATGCTTGGCGTCATGCTTGGCATCGTAAGCGGGCTCGGCGATGCGCCACCCGGACACTGGTTTGGGATTCTTGAACGGCGGTTGTTCAAGCACGGCATGGATGGCGTTCTGTGACGCCTGGCTGGTCAGCGGCTGATTAAGCAGGCGTGGCGAGTCGGGCGGTGCAACGTCTTCGTCAGTCTGCGGGTTGTCCAGCGGCGGCAGTGGGCAGCTATTGCCCGACTCGCTGGGGATTTCGTCCGGCATTGACTGGTCTGTCATTGACTGGTTTGCCGCCGACTCTGCCATGACCGAAGAAGGCAACAACGTCAGCGCGAGGATCCCGCCCAGTAACAACGACAGTGCGCTGCCCAGAACACGCTGACGCAGCTTGCGGAAACGCAGTTCGATGTCCCACGCCTCCAATGCGGTTCGGCGATTGAGGTACAGGGCAAACCCGCAGGACACATAAACCGGCCCCCACACGACCAAAACCAGCGCATAAAACCCGTTGGTCAGATGCTCCAGCCAGTTCCACTCACCCTCGATGTCCAGCAGGCTGCGCCATGACCAGTCGGCTTCGATCTGCGGCGGAATCATGGCGTAGAACAGCACCATCAGTCCGATCCAGAAGGTCATTTCAAGTGTGCTGCCCAGCGCCGTCAGCAGACGCGCCGCCCGGGATTCCTTCTGGCCAAGCACGGCAATCCGCTGCGCACGCGACAACCCGTCGAGTCCTTCGAGTTGCTGCACCGGCTGATAGTAGCTGCGGCTGAGGCTCAGACGCCGCCAGGTCAGGGTTGCTATCAACTGCGGTTTTAAAGCGGACGGAAAGCTTTTCAGCGCCTGCTTGAGCGAAGGTGCCGAGCCGAACAGCGCCTGCGACAGAATCAGCAGCGGCAGCCGTTCGTACGCCGGCTTCAGCCACCAGAACACGAGAACTGCCACCGACGGGTAATCCCACAGCAGCAGGGTCAGCAGCGCGAAGATGGGCAAGGTGACGATGGCCCAGCTGGTCATTAGTAAGGCGCGGTGCCGTTGCGCCAGGAGAACGCCCAGATCGATGGCCTCCCAGGGCGTGCGTGGGCGTATGACAACGCTGGCGTCAATCAGGCGCATGGGGCGTGCGTCCGGCAAGAATCAGGTAGGCGCCGACCAGCAACCATAACGAAGCACCCACCAGGTATTTTGCCGTCGCTGGCGGCCAGCTCATCGACGACCAGTACGCTTCAATGAATGCAGCGATGAGCAGGAACATCATGACCCCGCCAATCAGTCGCACGCTGATCTGGGCAGCGCGGCGAAGCGCTTCGCCTCGGCGCAGTCGACCGGGAGCGACCAGCGCCCATCCGAGTTTCAGCCCCGCCGCACCCGCCAGCGTGATGCCGGTCAGCTCGAAAGCGCTGTGTCCGACCACGAACGGCCAGAAGGTTGCGCCCATGCCTGCGTCGGTGAGATGGCCTGCAACCGCGCCAATCATCAGCCCGTTGAAGAACAGAAAAAACAGACTGCCGACGCCGAAGAACAGGCCGCTGGCGAAGGTCTGGAAAGCAATGCCGACGTTGTGCATGACGTAGTAACCGAACATCAGCCAGTCAGTACTCGACGCGCGCTCGGCCGTCTGCCCGATGCGCCGTGCGGCGGGCTCGTACATCGCGTGCATTCCGGCAACATCGGCCGGGCTGACGACGCTGTACACCAGATCCGGATAGCCATAGACGAGCAGCGCCATGAGCGTCAGGCTGCCAAAAAACAGCAGGCCGGCGAGGGCGACCCATCGCCATTCAGCGCGCACCAGCCGCGGAAAGTCTGCGAGCACAAAGCTCAGCAACTGCGCAGTGAACTGGCTTCGGTGGCGATACAACTGCTGGTGGCCGCGCATCGCAAGCTGTTGCAGTTGCTCGACCAGATGACTGGCGTATCCACGGTCAATCGCCAGCGCGAGCTGTTGGCAGATCTGACGGTATTCGCGGCTGAAGCCCGCGCCGGATTCGCTTTTACGGCGACTCCCTTCCAGCGCCTCAAGACGCGTTGCGAAACGCTGCCAGTCTTGTGCGTGACGTTTTTCGAACAGGCTCTGCTTCATGATTCACCGGCCAGGCTGCGGGCAATGCCCTTCAATTGCTGGACCGGATAGTGCGGATCTGGCGAGGTAGACAGCTGCAACGGCTGCGTGACGATCGCGGCAAGCTCCTGAGCCCTCGCCGGAGAAAGTGTGTCTTGCCGCTCGGCAAAGGCTTGTATGGCGCGCTGCTCCTCCAGCAAGAGGGGCAGCGACGGATTCAGCGCAGTGGCCTCAGCCAGTGGCGGCCGCTGCGGGGGTACATCCCGATAGATGACCAGCGTGCCGGCCGCGAAATCCCCAAGGCGTTTGAACAGCGGGTGCTGCAAACAGGTGAACGCGCCAACGCAGTAGCCGAAGGGCAGCATGTCGACGAAACGCAGCAGGTTGCGCAGCACTGAGGCCGACCAGCCAATCGGCGTGCCGTCATCGTGAATGACCCGCAGTCCCATGATCTGTTTTCCCGGGGTACGTCCCTGATGCAGCACCTCGAAAAGCACCATGTAACCCCACGTCCCGATGAACAGCGCGAGCATGAACAGCCCGGTGCCGAAGTCGCCCAGTGTTCCCAGCACAAAAAACAGCGCACCCAGCAATACGCCACGAATCATCAGGTCGATGCCGAAAGCAATTGACCGGGACAGTAAACCGGCGGGGCGCACGATGAGGTCGATGCCCTCGGGCGTTTCCATGCGGACACGGGTGTCCAGCAGGGCAAGCGGTGCAGCAAATCCTGGCTCTGCATGGGAAAGGGACATAAAGAAAGGTACGCCGGTGAAAGAGGTTTGATGCTAGCCACGCCGGAGTGGCTAAGCAACAGGATGATTCTGGACGATGTGTGGGAAGGCTCCTGTTACAACTTGCCGGCCATCGACAGCCGCCACTTTCGCACAAACTGTGTCGAAGTATTCCGAGTGGCAGGGTGTATTCGCTGGCGTCAGACGCGCAAGGGCATCTGTTAAACTCGGCCGGTCTTTTGTTCAGGATCAGCCCGTGACTTCCAGCATCTTCTGGTACGACTACGAAACCACCGGGATCAATCCACGCAACGACCGGCCGCTGCAAGTGGCGGGCATTCGTACGGACGATCAGCTCAACGAGATCGGCGAACCGATCAACCTCTATTGCCAGCCCAGCGATGACATCCTGCCCCATCCGGCGGCGTGTCTGGTGACAGGTATTACGCCTGACCGGCTCGCGGAAAAGGGTTTGTGCGAGGCGGACTTCATGACGCGATTGCACGCGGAGATGTCTCGCCCCGGCACCTGCAGCGCGGGTTACAACACGTTGCGTTTTGACGATGAGATGACCCGCTACAGTCTTTACCGAAACTTCTTCGATCCCTACGCCCGCGAATGGCAGGGCGGTAACAGCCGTTGGGATCTGATCGATGTGGTGCGCACGGCTTATGCGTTGCGTCCGGAGGGCATTGTCTGGCCGGAAGAAGAGGGCCGGGTCACGCTGAAACTCGAGCGGCTGACGGCGGCCAACGGGATTGATCATGGCCATGCCCACGACGCGCTCTCCGATGTCCGCGCAACCATCGCGCTGGCGCGTCTTGTCCGCGATAAACAACCCAGACTTTACGATTATCTTTTTGAATTGCGCTTCAAGCACAAGGTGCAGGATCAGATTCGATTGATGCAGCCGCTTGTGCACATATCGGGTCGTTTCTCCGCTGCGCGAAGTTACGTGAGCGTCGTACTCCCGCTGGCCTGGCATCCGGTCAACCGGAACGCATTGATAGTCTGTGATCTGTACCATGACCACAGCCCGTTGCTGGACGAAGACGGCGATACCTTGCGTCAGCGCCTATATACCCGTCGCGAAGATTTGCTCGAAGGCCAGCTCCCGGTTCCGCTCAAACTGCTGCATGTTAATAAATGCCCGGTCATTGCCCCGCTGAGCGTGCTTCGCGAGGAGGACCGTCAGCGTCTGCAACTGGACATGGGTGTTTATAAAACGCGCGTCGCTGAATTGAATGAAGGGCAGACGATCTGGCAGGACAAGTTGAAAGGCGTGTACGCCAACGAAAACTTCGCTGCCAGTGAAGATCCGGAACAGCAGTTATACGATGGTTTCATCAATGATAGGGACCGTCGTCTCTGCGAGCAGGTGCGAATTGCCGAGCCGCAGCAACTGGCTACCGATGTCTGGCCGTTCGATGACCCCCGACTGCCTGAATTGTTATTCCGCTATCGCGCCCGCAACTTTGCCGAAACCCTGAGCGTTGCAGAGCAACAGCGCTGGTTGGCGTTTTGTCAGTTGCGCCTGAGCGATCCTCAGGCCGGCGCTCCCAATACGCTCAAGGCATTCAGCCGTGCGCTGGTCGAACACTCATTGAAGGCCACGTCCGAGCAACTCAAGGTGCTTGCCCAGTGGCAGGAATACTCTCTGGTATTGAAACAGCGTCTGGCGCTTTAAGCGAAGACGGGTTAATGGCAGGCAATAAAAAACGCCAGCATTGCTGGCGTCTTTTTGGGTCGGACATTTCAGTGCGACGGCTGACCCTAAACCCGGGAATTAACCCAGCAGAGTTGCCCAGCCTTCAACCTCGTCGCCGCCCCACTTGGCTTTCCACTCTTTCAGCGTCTTGTGGTTGCCGCCTTTGGTTTCGATGATTTCACCGTTGTGCGGGTTCTTGTATTGCTTGACCTTGCGAGCGCGCTTGGTGCCGACCGGCTTTACAGCCGCGCCACGTGGCGCCTTCATTTTGGACTCTGGGTCCAGCAGCGCGATGATGTCGCGCAGGGATTTCTGATATTCGCCCATCAACGTACGCAGTTTGCCTTCGAACTCAAGTTCTTTCTGCAGTTTGTCGTCTTGTTGCAGGTTTTGCAGGCGGGCTTGCAGTTCTTTGATGGCTTCTTCTGTTGCGCGGTATTCGTTGATCAGTGACATGGGGGTTACCTATGTTGTGATGGGCATGATGCGATGGCGCATAATAATCAGAGTGTTTGCGCAAGTAAACATTTAAGAAACGTTTTATCCGTAGCATTTTGAAATAACCGCAGACATACCCTCGATTTAGATACACATGTTGCGTTATAGAACGCCAATGATCGTGCAGTTTTTAGTGAAGTATCTGGCGTCGAGTTTCCGTCGCCGATGAACCGGTCCGGCACTTACGCATTAATCCCCGCAGGGTGCGCTTTTTTGTCGCCTGAAATGAGCGGCATGCGGTTACTGCACAGTCCTCAGGTAATCGCTAGAATGGCGGCCTTTGCGAAGTTCTGGAGTTTTTCACATGCGCACTTTTCGTCTGGTGATTGCTTGCCCGGACCGTGTCGGTATCGTTGCCAAGGTCAGTAACTTTCTGGCATCGCACAACGGCTGGATTACCGAAGCGAGCCATCACTCTGACAATCTCAGCGGCTGGTTTTTCATGCGTCATGAAATGCGCGCCGACACCCTGCCTTTCGACCTCGAAGGTTTCCGTGAAGCGTTTGCGCCCATCGCCGAAGAGTTTTCGATGGACTGGCGCATCACCGACTCCGCGCAGAAAAAGCGCGTCGTGCTCATGGCAAGCCGCGAGTCCCATTGCCTGGCCGACCTGTTGCACCGCTGGCACAGCGACGAACTGGACTGCGAAATCGCCTGCGTGATCTCCAACCACCAAGACCTTCGCAGCATGGTCGAGTGGCACAACATTCCTTATTACCACGTGCCGGTTGATCCGAAAGACAAAGAGCCGGCGTTCGCCGAAGTCTCGCGTCTGGTCAAACATCACGAAGCCGACGTTGTTGTGCTGGCGCGTTACATGCAGATCCTGCCGCCGCAACTGTGCCGGGAGTACGCGCACCAGGTCATTAACATTCACCACAGCTTCCTGCCTTCGTTTGTCGGCGCCAAGCCGTATCACCAGGCGTCGCTGCGCGGCGTGAAACTGATCGGCGCTACTTGCCACTACGTCACCGAAGAACTGGACGCTGGTCCGATCATCGAGCAGGACGTCGTGCGCGTCAGCCATCGCGACAGCATCGAAAACATGGTTCGTTTCGGTCGCGACGTGGAAAAGATGGTGCTCGCTCGCGGCCTGCGCGCACACCTGGAAGATCGCGTGCTGGTGCATGACAACAAGACAGTGGTCTTTGATTAAGCGGTGATTAAACGGTTTGGGTGAGCCGCTGAAGTTCAGCGGTTCACTGCACGCTATTGTGTTCGAACAACTAGGCTGAACGGCAAGACAGGAGGAATCCATATGACCGACCCTCTCGACAAAGCCACATCCAAGGCCCCGCCGACCCTTGGTGAGGGATGCCTGAGCCGTTATGACGTCGACGCAATGTCGCCGGAAGACGGCACGGACTTCGAGGGGGCCGAAGCGTTATGGAAAGAACTGACGTCTGCCGAACAGAAGGACGACTCAGACAGTCTTGATCCGCAGTAACTTGTTCAACAGAGGGCGCCCGACCATCAGAAGAAACACCGGACCGCCCGCGACCAGATAGAAGTAATAGGTGACGATCCGCCAGATGAGGATCGCTGCCGCTGCCGTCGACTTGCCCACCATCGGCGCCAACAAGGCCGCCGACGTCAATTCCGCTGCTCCGGCACCGCCCGGCGACAGGCTGAACTGCCCAGCGCTCAGCGACAGCATCTGCACCAGAAACGTCCACGCCCAGTCGATATCCACGCCCAATCCTTGCAGCGCCAGGTACAGCACGCTGTAACGTAAACTCCAGTGCACGCAGGTCAGCGCAAACACTTGCAGCAGTATGCGGTGGGGCATCTTCCAGGTTTCAGCCAACGCGTCGCGAAAATGCAGCAGCTTGCGCGCCCAGCGAATACGCGTGCTGTTCTTGCGCTTCAGGCGCTTGAGCACCCGACCGTTGAACAGAATGATGCGTCGGTGATACCGCGCGAAACCGGCGCACGCGCAAAGCCCCGCGCCGATCAGCAGGGCGCTGGCAATGAGCATCCATTCAAGGTTTTCGCTGAGTTGGTGGAACACCGCGTAAATCAAGATGCCGATCAGTGCGAGCAGAAAAAACACCAGATCCATCAGCTGGTCAGTGGCGAAGGCCGCTGTGCTTTTCGCCGGGCCGATGCCGCTGCGCGAGAGCAGTGCCACCAGCGTCAACGGGGCGCCGCTGCCACCAGGCGTTGCGCAGTAGGCAAACTCGGTCGCCATCACCACGGCCAGGCTTTTGCGCAGGCCGAGCCCGCTGGCGGCGTCGCCGAGCAACAGACGCAGGCGCATTGTGTTCATGCACCAGCCCACCAACACCATGACGAACATGCCGATCAGGAGCATCACCGGGAAATTGCGCAGGCGATGAAACATGTCTGCGCCGCCCATGAAGAACGGAATCAGCAGGGCGAGTATCAGTGCTGCTGCGAGCCAGCCAAGTCGCCTCACGCCGCGGACCTGGCGGCATTCAGGCCCTGTAACCAGGCAAATTTACTGGTCGGCGTACGGCCGTCGTTCAGCAAGCGCTCAAGGGCTTGCAGCCAGTAACGACGGGAAAAGTCGTGGCGCATGTCTACAGGGTGCAGACCCAGACGAATAGTTGCGGCGTTGTGCAATTGAGCCTCACGGTGGTTGCTGACGATTTTCGATACGCCCCGGCGCCAGGCGCTGCGAGCGCTCCAGACGATGCCGGGCGCATCGATCTCGGAAAAGTCCGGCAGACGATACAAGTGTTGGGCATCACTTGTGTAGTCCAACGGCAATTTTCGCAGGGCATTGCGCGTGCCTTCGCTCATCAGCCAGGCGGGAGCGACGAATCCGTGAAGCGGCCACTCGTTGCGCCGGAACACCTCCATGCCGGCTTCGAGTCGCTGCATCGCCTGCTGCTCGTTGAGGGTGTAGAACTCGCCTTCCCAGGTGTAAATCCGCCGCATGAAAAAATCCTGTGGCGTGCGCGGGGCAGGGCTGTCGTCGCAGTGGTAATAACCGTGCAGCGCCAGCTCATCGCCCCGTACGAGGCGGTCGTGCATCAACCGCTGGAAATCCGGGTTAGCGTCGATGGAGTCCTGCTTGTGAAAGTCCGGCACCACCAGCCAGGTAATGGGGACGTTTCCCAGCGCATCGACGGCTTCTACAAACGGACGATAATCCGGCCAGGTTTGTGGCGCTACGTCGTGAAGGACCAGCATGACGCTGCGTGACGGGTTCGCGAAGATATCAGCCATGGGCGTAGGCCGGCTGGTGGGCGCCGAGCACCGCCTGGTAATGGCCAAGCAAGCCGGCGACCACGGTGTCCCACGCGTAGTGCGCCTCGACATGACGCCGCGCATTTGCGCCTCGAAATGGCGCGTTCTCGGCAAATAGCTGACGCACCGTTGCTGCCATGGCCAGCGGGTGATTGGGTTTCCACAGCAGACCGCAGTGCTCGGGAATGATTTCGCGGAACGCGCCGGCATCCACTGCGACCACCGGAATCCCGCTGGCCATGGCTTCGATCACCACCAGCCCGAAGGTCTCCTGATCCCCTGCATGCACCAGCGCATCAGCGCTCGCCAGCAGACGCGCAACCTCGGCGGCGGGGCGGAATTTATCCACAACTGTGACGTTGACCGGCACGCCGGTCGGCATATGAGAGCCCACCAGCAAAAGGTGATAACCCGGGCCCAGCGCCTTCATGCAGTCGAGGAGAACGGTCAGGTTTTTCTCTTTCGAACCTCGGCCCGCGAAGATGAGCAGGTGTGTTTCTTCTGTCAGGCCCAGTTCGGCCTTGAGACCAGGATCCCGCCGAGAAGGATGGAACGTCTGCAGATCAACCCCCAACGGTTGCACATGAACATTCTTCACACCCAGGCGTATCAGCTTGTCCGCCATCGCGGCGCTCGGCGCCAGCACACGATCAAAGTTGCCGTAAAGCTTGCTCACGTAATTCTCGACGTTGGTGCCCAGCCAGGTGCCAATCCGGTTGCTCACCAGCAGCGGCAAATCGGAGTGATAGAAGCCGATCACCGGCACGTCCAGTTGACGTCGGGCATCCAGTGCCGCCCAGGCCGTCAGATAAGGGTCGCCGACCTCAATGAGGTCGGGCCGCAGACTTCGCAGGGCATCTCGCCAGGGACCAACGCGCAGCGGAAAACGATAGCCGTTGCCAAATGGCACGGGCGGCGCCGGTACCCGGTACACGCCGTCCTCATGACTGCTTTGCGGCCCGGGAATCAACAGGCTGTGTCGCACGCCCGGGTAAAGTGCGAGGCGACGGTGTTTGGCGTCCAGATACGTGCGCACGCCACCACTGGCAGGGGCGTAGAACATGGTCATGTCAGCGATATGCACAGGATGCCTCCGTCCATTGATCGGTCCTTCCGGTTGACCATCCACAGATACAGATGTTCGGTTGCAGATCGTCGCGCTCATGCCTATGGACGAGCGTTGCGCCGCTTGCGCTAGAGTAGGGAGGTGGCCTGAGGCTGATCAGTGGTGCCGGTCCATTCGGACTGTCGCCGCAGTCCCCCTCGGGAATATCAAATGCGACGCTTGGGTGAACGGATGCCTGACTCACAACAGATTCTTATTGGCGCTGACCTAAAGGGCCAGCCGATCGGGCAGGCGATGCGTCTGGCCAACCGTCACGGGCTGGTGGCCGGCGCGACCGGCACCGGGAAAACCGTCACGTTGCAGCGTCTGGCGGAGGCGTTCAGCGATGCTGGCGTGGCGGTGTTCGCGGCGGACATCAAGGGTGATCTCTGCGGGCTCGGCGCCCCGGGCGACCCTCAAGGCAAAATCGCCGAGCGGATCGCCCGCATGCCCTGGCTGCACCATAAACCTCAGGGCTATCCGGTGACATTGTGGGATGTGCACGGTGAAACGGGCCATCCGTTGCGCACCACCCTGTCGGAAATGGGGCCGCTGCTGCTGGGAAGTTTGCTGGAATTGACGGACAGCCAGCAGTCGGCGCTGTACGCGGCGTTCAAGGTGGCGGATCGGGAAGGGTTGTTGTTGCTGGATATCAAGGACCTGAAGGCGCTGCTCAATCATCTGCGCGACAACCCCGAAGTGCTCGGCGATGACAGCGCGTTGATGACCACGGGTTCGAGTCAGGCGCTGTTACGTCGGCTGGCGGTCCTTGAGCAGCAGGGCGCCGAGGCCTTGTTCGGCGAGCCGGCGCTGCAACTGGAGGATATTTTGCAACCTGCGAGCGACGGCCGCGGGCAAATTCATCTGCTCGATGCGAGCCGGCTGGTGCACGAGTCGCCGAAGGTCTATGCCACCTTCCTGCTGTGGCTGCTGGCAGAGCTGTTCGAGCAATTGCCTGAACGCGGCGATGCCGATAAACCCTTGCTGGCGCTGTTCTTCGACGAAGCCCATTTGCTCTTCACTGATACACCGAAAGCGCTGCAGGAGCGTCTTGAGCAAGTAGTACGGCTGATTCGCTCGAAAGGCGTCGGCGTGTATTTTGTCACCCAGTCGCCGGGGGATCTGCCGGACAGCATTCTGGCGCAGCTCGGGTTACGGATTCAGCATGGCCTGCGCGCGTTCACCAGCAAGGAGCAAAGATCGCTGAAGGCCGTTGCGGACGGTTTTCGCCCCAATCCCGATTTCGATGCGCTCTCGGTGCTGACCGAGTTGGGCATCGGTGAGGCGCTGGTGGGCACGCTGCAGGACAAGGGCACGCCTGAGATCGTCCAGCGCGTACTGGTCGCGCCCCCGCAATCGCGCATCGGGCCGTTGACCCAGGCTGAACGCACCGCGCTTATCGCCCGGTCGCCACTGGCCGGTCGCTACGACAAACCCGTGGATCGCGAATCGGCTTATGAAATGCTGCTGGCGCGTAAAGGCGCATCCGTGCACCCGGCGCAGAAACCTTCCGTTGAGGAGAAGTCAGAAGGCGGATTTGCCGACATGGCCGGTGGTTTTCTGGGCGGGCTGGCGGGGCAGGCGGTCAAGAGTGCGATGCGCCAGGCCGCCACCCAGATCGGTCGCGAACTGGTGCGCGGGTTGATGGGTTCGTTGCTGGGCGGTAGCAAGAAACGCCGGTAGGGGATTCAACCGATCTCTAATCCGCAGGAGCGCGCTTGCCCGCGAACGCATCCTGGCAGGTGACATCTCCATCACAGGCACACCGCAATCGCAGGCAAGCGCGCTCCTGCAGTGGACCGCGTCGGGCAATAAAAAGCCCATTCAATGAATGGGCTTTTTCAGATCAGGCGGTGCAGTCAGGTCAGGCCAGCGCTTTGGACGCCAACCAGAATAACCCTGCCGACAGCGCGACCGTGGCGGGCAGGGTGAGCACCCATGCCAGCAGAATGTTGCGCACGGTGCCGCCCTGCAGGCCACTCTTGTTAGCCACCATGGTCCCGGCCACGCCGGACGACAGGATGTGAGTCGTTGAAACCGGCAGGCTGAACACGTTGGCCAGCGCAATGGCGCTCGCGGTGGTGATCTGAGCGGACATGCCCTGAGCGTAGGTCATGCCTTGCTTCCCGATTTTCTCACCGATGGTCAGCACTACGCGTTTCCAGCCGACCATGGTGCCAATACCCAGCGCCAATGCAACGGCGAAGATGACCCAGAACGGCGCGTATTCAGTGGTCGCGGTCAGGTCCTTGCGCAGCTTCTCCAGATCCGATTTTTCACGGGCATCAAGGGCTGGCAGCTTGCCGACTTTGCGTGCCGTATCGTCCAGGCACAGCAAGTAGCGACGCACTTCGATGCGACGCTCCGGTGCGAGGCTGTGGTAGTCGTTGACGCCCTTGAGGTTGTTCAACAGAGCATCAATGGTCGGCTCGGTCTGCTCGGGGTTGCAGCTGAAACGCTCGGGCAAGTCGCCCGCCGCCGATTTGCCCAGTGCCAGGTACTCGCCCAGCGTCGCGTTGTTGCGCTGGTAAAACTGGCTCAAGTGCTGGGTCGCGTCGCGGGTGCGTTCGATCTGGTAGGTCGTGGTGCTCAGGTCGAGCACGAACTGCGCCGGGACGATACCGATCAGCACCAGCATGATCAGGCCGATGCCTTTCTGACCATCATTGGAGCCGTGCACAAAACTCACCGCCATTGCGGAAATCACCAGAACCAGGCGATTCCAGAAAGGAGGGTGTTTTTTGTCATCGAGCTTGCGGCGCTGCTCCGGGGTCTTGTGCATCTTGGACAGGGGACGCCAGGCTTTGAGCCCCAGCAGTACCAGACCTGCCACGATGAAACCGGCCAGTGGCGAGAACACCAGCGAAGCGCCGATATCGATCGCTTTCTGCCAGTTGACGCCTTCGCCCAACGGAATGTTATTGATCAGCGCGTTCGCCAGGCCTACACCCAGAATCGATCCGATCAACGTGTGGGAGCTGGACGCCGGGATGCCGAAATACCAGGTGCCGAGGTTCCAGGTGATGGCCGCAGCCAACAGCGAGAACACCATGGCCAGACCATGACCGGTGTTGACATTGATCAACAACTCGACCGGCAGCAGATGGACGATGGCATACGCCACGCCGACGCCACCCAGGAGCACCCCGAGAAAATTGAACACACCCGAGAAAAATACCGCCAGATGGGGCGGCATGGCCTTGGTGTAAATGACTGTCGCCACCGCATTGGCGGTGTCATGAAAGCCGTTGATGAACTCGAAGGTGAGGACAAACGCCAGGGCGAGCAACAAGCTCACAATCACCCAAGCATCCAGTCCGCTGAATAGATCGATCATGGAAGGTTTTCTGACCCGGTCTTAAGGGGGCGGGATTATGACAGAAAAAAAACTGCGCGATAGGCGCGCTGCACATTGGTAGCAGCCTGCAATGAAATTTCTGTCCCGCCTGCCCGTTGACTTCCTGTCGTCAGGAGAGTGCGAAGCACCCCTGAACCCTGGACGAGTCTGTAAAACCTGGCATTTAAAGCACTTAAAACGCTTGCCGTCGGCTGTTTGAGTCA
The DNA here is from genome assembly GCF_021728295.1 of Pseudomonas petrae. GTDB lineage: Bacteria > Pseudomonadota > Gammaproteobacteria > Pseudomonadales > Pseudomonadaceae > Aquipseudomonas > Aquipseudomonas petrae. The sequence goes on along the minus strand of NZ_JAKJXE010000005.1, from coordinate 167,811 downwards.
GCGACAGGCAAGCGAGCGGCTCAAGGCTCTTCCTTGAGTTCTTCTTCCATCTTTTGCAGCTCTTGCTTGAAAGCCTGGTCGAGCAGGCTGGCCCGTTTCCGCCAAGGCTTGCGCTCCGGCTCGGGCTGGGCAGCGTATGTTGTCACTTCGCCGCCGTAAACTTCCTTGTAACGTTGTTCCTGGCGCTCTAATTCTGCGCGCAGTTCATCTTTGGTCACGTTAATACCTGATCGGGTCGAGTTTAATCCCGGTGATGACGCCGGGTCTGAAAGTGTCGGACCTGACGATCGCAATGTATCGGATCAGGAATAATCATCGGGCAGGAGCACTGCGCAGGATGATTCACACTTCAACCACGGGCGGCTACGTGCACCAGAATGACAAAACTGTCGTAGCAACATTCTTTATTGACTGCCTGCAAGATGGCGATGACCACGGTATTGGCCTGCCGTCGCTGAGCATTGCAATCGAGTCGAGCAATGCTTGCGTGAGTTTGGATCCATGCCAGATGGGGCGGGGGATTAAACCACGCGATAGCGTTATTGGGCTTCAATGACGGCCACTATCGCGAAGATGGGCAGGCGAGTCAACTGTCGACACTGTCGCAGTCGGACAACTGAGGATTTGTACCTTTTTTATGTACGAATGTTCCTAAGTTGCACAGTCCGATTTATGACGGAACTTGGCGAGTCAAATGTTTAACGCTACAGGCAGTTTTCTGACGACGTAAATTCACGGGTTATGAAGGCACGAACAGTCGATGTGTATTTATACGCTCACAAATAAATGCGGGGGGCAGAGACAAAAACGGCCTTGGGTTAGCAAGGCCGTGCCTGGGACTTCTCAGTGGGTACCTGACCAGTAGTGCCAAGAAGCCTCATATGGCATGTGAAAGGTATAAGCAACCGGGCGGCCGGTCAATTGCGATTATCGCCCACTCGTTCGATAATCGCCCAAAGCCGCCTTGCCGTACGTTCAAAAACAGGCGAGAGTGGCGTTCTACAAGGCTTTCGCGGCCACGACGAACGGTGCCAGCATGAACGATCAACTGCGTAATTCTTTCACGTCACTCGCGCCGCCGATTGTTGCGTCTCCTGCTAAAAGGATTCAGGCGCTCACCGGTGATCCTGACTTCATGACCTCTCTGGCGCGAGGCTTGGCCGTCATTCACGCGTTTCAAGAGCGCAAGCGGCACCTGACCATTGCGCAAATCAGCCACCGTACGGAAATTCCCAGGGCAGCGGTTCGTCGTTGCCTGCACACACTGATCAAGCTGGGTTACGCCACCACTGACGGCCGCACGTACTCACTGCTGCCGAAAGTGCTGACGCTCGGCCATGCCTATTTGTCGTCCACACCCTTGGCGGTCTCGTCGCAGCCATATCTGGACCGCATGAGTGATCGGCTGCACGAGGCCTGCAACATGGCCACGCTGGAAGGCGATGACATTCTTTATATAGCGCGCTCCGCCACGACTCAGCGATTGATCTCCGTGGATCTGGCAGTGGGTGGGCGTTTGCCGGCGTACTGCACGTCCATGGGGCGAATTCTCCTGGCGGCGCTGGACGATGTGTCGTTGCAGGAATACCTCGACCATGTCGATCTGCAACCCAAAACCAGCCGCACCTTGCGCACCCCCGAAGCCTTGCTCGAATGCTTGCAGCAAGTGCGGCAACAGGGCTGGTGCATTGTCGATCAGGAACTGGAGCAGGGTTTGCGTTCCATCGCTGTGCCGGTTTATGACGCATCGGGTCAGGTGCTTGCGGCGCTGAATGTCAGCACCAGCGCGGGTCGGGTGACGCGCAACGAGCTGGAGCAGAAATTTCTGCCAATCATGCTGGATGCCAGCCGTGACCTCAGCACGCAGCTGTTTACCTGATGGCTGAAGGGCCGGAAAACCACAGCCGGCTCATAATCACCACTCTCTGTTCGGTGATCGAACACTTAGTCGGTTATCGGATTGTTCCGTCCCGTCCCCAGGCATAACCTCATTTGCAACGCCGCCTCTATGGAGGCACGGCAATCGATTGTGAACCTGGAGCACCCCATGGCTGCAATTCTTTCCCTCCACGAGGCCGTGAAGCAGTTCGTCAACGATGGCGACACCGTTGCACTTGAAGGCTTTACTCACCTGATTCCTACAGCAGCTGGACACGAGCTCATTCGTCAGAAGAAGAAAGATCTGACGCTGGTGCGCATGACCCCTGACTTGATCTATGACCAGCTAATCGGCGCAGGCTGTGCGAAACGGCTGATTTTCTCGTGGGGCGGTAATCCCGGGGTTGGCTCGTTGCACCGCCTTCGCGATGCGGTCGAACGGCAGTGGCCGCAGCCCCTGGAGATTGAAGAACACAGCCACGCTGACCTTGCCAATGCCTATGTGGCGGGCGCGTCCGGCCTGCCGTTCGCGGTGCTGCGCGCTTACGCCGGTTCCGACCTGCCGAAGGTCAACCCGCTGATTAAATCGGTGACGTGCCCGTTCACCGGAGAAGTGCTGGCCGCGGTGCCGGCGGTGCGCCCCGACGTTACGGTCATTCATGCGCAGAAGGCTGACCGCAAAGGCAACGTGCTGCTGTGGGGCATTCTCGGGGTTCAGAAAGAGGCGGCGTTGGCGGCCAGGCGCTGCATCGTCACGGTCGAGGAAATTGTCGATGACCTCAAAGCACCGATGAACGCCTGCGTGCTGCCAACCTGGGCGCTCAGTGCAGTTTGCGTTGTGCCAGGCGGCGCTCATCCTTCCTACGCCCACGGCTATTACGAACGCGACAACCGTTTCTATCAGGCGTGGGACGCCATCGCCCGCGACCGTGAGGCGTTTACCGCCTGGATTGACGAATACATCCATGGCACCCGGGATTTCAGCGAGTTCAAGAACAAGCTGGCCCACGTTGCGGAGACTGACCAGTGAACTATTCCACGAGCGAAATGATGACAGTCGCTGCCGCACGTCGATTGAAAGATGGCGCCGTGTGCTTCGTCGGCATTGGCTTACCCTCCAAAGCGGCCAATCTGGCACGACTGACTTCATCGCCTGACGTAGTGCTGATTTACGAATCAGGGCCAATCGGCGCCAAGCCTGACGTGCTGCCGCTGTCCATCGGTGACGGTGAGCTGGCGGAAACCGCTGACACGGTGGTGTCCACCAGCGAGATCTTCCGCTACTGGTTGCAGGGCGGTCGGGTCGATGTCGGGTTCCTCGGCGCGGCTCAGGTCGACCGGTTTGGCAACATCAACACGACAGTGGTCGGCGATTATCACAACCCGAAAGTGCGCCTGCCGGGTGCGGGGGGCGCGCCGGAAATCGCAGGCTCCGCCAAAGAAGTGCTGATCATCCTCAAGCAGTCGCCGCGCACCTTCGTCAACAAGCTGGACTTCCTGACCTCGGTTGGCCACGGCGAAGGCGGCGACTCCCGAAAGCGTCTCGGCCTGCCAGGCGCCGGGCCGGTCGGCATCATCACTGACCTGTGCATCATGGAACCGGAAGCGGGCACCCACGAATTCGTCGTGACCACGCTGCACCCCGGCGTGACCCGCGAGCAGGTGATCGCCGCCACCGGTTGGGACGTACGTTTTGCCGACACCGTGGTGAGTTCCGACGCACCGAGCGATGACGAACTGACCGCGCTGCGTGATCTCGAAGCGCGGACCGCTGCGGCCCATGGTCAGGCGCCAGGAGAAGCATGATGCGTGACGTCTTTATCTGCGACGCGATACGCACCCCCATCGGCCGTTTTGGCGGCGCCCTGGCGACCGTTCGGGCGGATGATCTGGCAGCGTTGCCCATAAAAGCCCTGATGGAGCGCAACCCGTCAGTCAACTGGAATGAGCTGGACGAAGTGTTCCTCGGCTGTGCCAATCAGGCCGGTGAAGACAACCGCAACGTCGCCCGTATGGCCGCGCTGTTGGCGGGTTTACCTGCCAGTGTGCCGGGTGTGACCCTCAACCGCTTGTGTGCTTCTGGCCTGGACGCAGTGGGTTCTGCGTTCCGCGCCATTGCCTGTGGTGAGATGGAACTGGCCATCGCGGGCGGCGTCGAGTCCATGTCCCGCGCGCCGTTCGTGATGGGCAAGGCCGACACGGCATTCGGCCGCGGCCAGAAGCTGGAAGACACCACCCTGGGCTGGCGTTTCGTCAATCCGCAGATGAAAGACCGGTACGGCGTTGAGACCATGCCGCAGACCGGCGACAACGTCGCTGAGGATTTCGCCATTTCTCGGGAGGACCAGAACGCGTTTGCCCTGCGCAGCCAGCAGCGCACCGCGGCGGCTCAGGCCTCGGGCTTCTTCGCCGAGGAGATCGTGCCCGTGCGCGTCGCCCACAAAAAAGGCGAGACCGTCGTCGACACCGACGAGCACCCCCGTGCCGACACCAGCCTTGAGGCGCTCGGCAAGCTCAAGCCGGTCAACGGACCTGGCAAAACGGTCACGGCCGGCAACGCCGCGGGCCTGAACGACGGCGCGGCGGCGATGATTCTGGCGTCCGCCGAAGCAGTCAAGAAACACGGCCTGACCCCGCGTGCCCGCGTGTTGGGCATGGCCAGTGCCGGCGTGGAGCCGCGCGTCATGGGCATCGGCCCGGTCCCGGCGGTGCGCAAGCTGGTTGCACGGCTGGGGCTGGCGGTCAGTGATTTCGACGTCATCGAGCTGAACGAAGCGTTCGCCAGCCAGGGGCTGGCGGTCTTGCGTGAACTGGGCGTCGCTGACGACTCACCCAAGGTCAATCCCAACGGCGGGTCGATTTCCCTGGGGCATCCGCTGGGCATGAGCGGCGCGCGGCTGGTGCTGACCGCTTTGCATCAACTGGAGAAAACCGGAGGCAGCAAAGCGCTGGCAACAATGTGCGTCGGCGTGGGGCAGGGGCTGGCCCTTGCGATAGAGCGCTAAACGACATTCACGCAGAGCAGCCACCCGAGTCATCGATTGCCTCCACGAAAGGGGCAACTTGCTGACTCGGGTGGTTGTCCTTGTGATGTCGAAACGTTACTGCTTAAGTCTAAATGTTGCAGGTTATGTCTTAGACTGACTGACCTTACTAACACCTGGGGAGATAATAATGACAACGACTCACTACACCGGAGAAGAGCGGCGCAAGCGGATTTTCGCAATTGTGGGCGCCTCGTCGGGCAACCTCGTCGAATGGTTCGACTTCTACGTCTACGCCTTCTGCGCCATCTATTTCGCGCCTGCGTTCTTTCCTTCCGATGACCCGACTGTTCAGTTGCTCAACACTGCGGGCGTCTTCGCCGCGGGCTTTCTGATGCGGCCGATCGGCGGCTGGTTGTTCGGTCGCGTGGCCGACAAGCACGGCCGCAAGAACTCGATGATGATTTCCGTGCTGATGATGTGCGCGGGCTCGCTGGTCATCGCCTGCCTGCCCACGTATGCGTCCATCGGTGCCTGGGCGCCGCTTCTGCTGCTGATGGCGCGCCTGTTCCAGGGCCTGTCGGTGGGTGGCGAGTACGGCACCACCGCCACCTACATGAGCGAAGTCGCGTTGCGGGGGCAGCGCGGGTTTTTCGCTTCGTTTCAGTACGTGACGCTGATTGGCGGCCAGTTGCTGGCCGTGTTGACCGTGGTCATCCTGCAGCAATTTCTCAGTGCCGACGAGCTGAAAGCCTACGGCTGGCGGATTCCGTTTGTGGTCGGTGCGGTTGCTGCGGTGATCTCGCTGGTGCTGCGCCGGTCGCTGAAAGAGACCACCACGGCTGAAGTCCGTCAGAACAAAGATGCGGGCAGCATGTCTGCGCTGTTTCGCGATCACAAAGCGGCGTTCATCACCGTGCTGGGCTACACCGCCGGCGGCTCGCTGATTTTCTACACGTTCACCACTTACATGCAGAAATACCTGGTCAACACCGTGCACATGGATGCCAAGGTCGCGAGCTACATCATGACCGGCGCGCTGTTCCTGTACATGTGCATGCAGCCGGTGTTCGGCATGCTCGCGGACAAGATCGGCCGCCGCGCTTCGATGCTGTGGTTCGGCGGGCTGGGCACCCTGTGCACCGTGCCGCTGCTGCTGACGTTGAAAACCACCACCAGCCCGATCATGGCTTTCGTGCTGATCACCCTGGCCCTGGCCATCGTCAGTTTCTACACCTCCATCAGCGGCTTGGTGAAGGCCGAGATGTTTCCTGTTCAGGTTCGTGCGCTGGGCGTCGGCCTGGCCTATGCCGTGGCCAACGCGATCTTCGGCGGCTCGGCTGAATACGTGGCACTGGGCCTGAAGAACATGGGCATGGAAAACACTTTTTACTGGTACGTCACCGCGATGATGGCGATTGCTTTCCTGTTCAGCCTGCGGTTGCCGAAGAAGCCGGCTTACCTGCACGAAGATCACTGATCCCGGATCTTGAGGCGCGCGTCCTTGCAGGGCGCGTGCTGTCCATCTTCATCACACTTATTCCACGTGTTTAACGGAGCGACTGCCATGGCGTTCGTACAACTCGAAGACGGTGAGCTGCATTATCAAATCGATGGCCCGGCGGATGCACCGGTGCTGGTGCTGTCCAACTCGCTGGGCACCGACATGCAGATGTGGGACGCGCAGATTCCGGCGCTGAGCAAGTCATTCCGCGTCGTGCGTTACGACACGCGCGGCCACGGGAAGTCCCTCGTCACTCAAGGGCCTTACACCATCGAACAACTGGGACGAGACGTGCTGGCGCTGCTCGATGCATTGAAAATCCACCGTGCGCATTTCTGCGGATTGTCCATGGGCGGCCTGATCGGTCAGTGGCTGGGCATCCATGCCAACGACCGGCTGCACAAGCTGGTTCTGTGCAACACCGCCGCGAAGATCGGCGACACGGAAACGTGGGCGCCGCGCATCGCGCAAGTGGAAAAAGGCGGCGAACGGGCAATGAAAGAGATGGCCGCCGGCGCTATAGGTCGCTGGTTTACCCCCGGCTTTGCCAGCCAGCACCCCGACAAGGTTACGCCCACCACCGACGTGCTGGCGGCAACTTCTCCGCTGGGTTACGCCGCGTGCTGCGCTGCTGTCCGGGATGCCGATCTGCGCAAGGAAGTCAGTTCGATCACCGTACCCACGCTGATCATCTGCGGCAGCCATGACGCCGTCACCACGGTGGCGGACGGGCACTTTCTGCAGAACCACATTTACGGCAGCGAGCTTTCCGACTATTACGCCGCGCACCTGTCCAGCGTCGAGCTGGGCGACGTCTTTGCCTTGCGCGTGACGGAGTTTTTGTTGGCGTGATCGCTGCGCAATATTCGCGTACTGATTGAACCTGCCAATGCAACAAGCAAAAAAAAACCCACCAATCGGTGGGTTTTTTCATGGGCGCTGGATCAGAACAAGCGGGTAGACGGCACATCGCCCGCGGTCGGCTGACGCTCGCCGGTCGGGGTCTGTTCGTACCAGCCGCCGCCCAGTGCGCGGTACAGATTGACCTCGCTGTTTAGCTGCGACAGACGATCTGTGATCAACGACTGTTGCGCGCTGAACAACTGACGCTGGGCGTCGAGGAAGGTCAGATTGCTGTCGATCCCGATGCGATAGCGACGCTCGGCCAGACGGTAGTAGTCCTGGTTGGCGTTGACGAAATCGGTCTGCGCCTTGAGCTGATCGGTGTAGGTCTTGCGCGCGGCCAGACCGTCGGAGACTTCCTGGAACGCAGTCTGAATCGCCTTCTCGTAGTTGGCGACGCCGATGTCTTTCTGGATCTTCGAGTAGTCGAGGCTTGCGCGCAGACTGCCCGCGTTGAAGATCGGCAGATTGATCGTCGGCTCGAACAACCACGTCCCCGAACCGCCTTTGAACAGGCCGCTTAGATCGCCGCTCGCCGTACCGGCACTGGCCGTTAGGCTGATGCTCGGGAAGAACGCCGCACGTGCGGCGCCGATATTGGCGTTGGCGGCTTTCAGGTTGTACTCGGCCTGCAAGATGTCCGGACGACGCTGCAGCAGCTCGGACGGCAGGCCCGGCGGCATTTCGTTGAGCATGTCAGCACTCAACGGCTTCGACGCGGGCAGGTTGGCCGGCAGACTGGTGCCCAACAGCAGCACCAGATTGTTCTCGTCCTGGGCGACCAGCCGCTGATACTGAGCCAGCTTGACGCGGGCGCTCTCGACGGAGGTGCGCGACTGCGCCAGATCCAGCGCCGAGGCCACACCGACTTCGCTGCTGCGGGAGGTCAGACGCAAGCTTTCTTCAAAAGCGCCCAGAGTGTCCTGGGTCAGTTTCAACAGCTCTTTATCCGCTTCCCACGTCAGGTAGGCGTTGGCAACGTTGGCCACCAGACTGATCTGCGTGCTGCGACGGCCTTCTTCACCGGCGAAGTAGGTTTGCAGCGCCTGCTCACTCAGGCTGCGTACGCGGCCGAACAGGTCCAGCTCATAGGAACTGATGCCCAGACCCACCGAGTACTGGCTGGTGATATTGGCTTCGCCCGTCTGCGACAGGTCGCCGGGAACGCGCTGACGCGTGCCGCTACCCGAGGCTGCCACGGCCGGGAACAGGTCCGCACGTTGAATGCGGTACTGGGCGCGGTAGGCGTCGATGTTCAGCGCGGCAACGCGCAGGTCACGGTTGTTCTGCAGTGACGTCTGAATCAGTTGCTGCAGCGCCGGGTCATGGAAAAACTGACGCCAGCCTTGCTCGGCGGCAGCCTGGTTTGCCGCCTGGGCCGGCGAGTACGCCGGACCTTGCGGAAACTGAGCGGGCACCGGTGCGGCGGGCTGATTGTAATCGGGGATCAACGAGCAGCCGCCGAGAATGAACGCGGTGACCGCCAGCGAGATCAGGGACTTGCTCATTGGCCAGCCTCATCGTGTGGAGTGTGTTTCTGTTTGCCTTTGAACATCGAGGATATCGAAACGAAGAACAACGGTACCCAGAAGATCGCCAGAATAACCGCGGTGATCATACCGCCGATCACGCCTGTACCGATCGAATGCTGGCTACCGGCACCGGCGCCCGAGGAAATCGCCAGCGGGACCACACCGAGGATGAACGCCATGGACGTCATTACGATGGGCCGCAGACGCATCCGACAGGCTTCGATGGTTGCATCGACGATGCCCTTGCCCTGCTCATGCAGCTCCTTGGCGAACTCGACGATCAGAATGGCATTTTTCGCCGCCAGACCTACTGTCACCAGGAGACCTACCTGGAAGAACACGTCGTTGGACAGGCCGCGCAGGCTCGTCGCGATCAGCGCACCGATAACCCCAAGCGGGATGACCAGCAACACCGCGATCGGAATCGACCAGCTTTCATACAACGCCGCCAGACACAGGAACACGATCAAAATGGACAGTGCGTACAGCGCTGGCGCCTGAGAACCGGACAGACGCTCCTCATAGGACAGACCCGTCCAGGAAAGACCAACGCCGGCCGGCAACTTCTTCGCCAACTGCTCGACCTCGGCCATCGCCTCACCGGTGCTGTAACCCGGCGCCGGAGTACCCAGCACTTCCTCGGCCGGCACACCGTTGTAACGGGACAGCTTCGGCGAACCGAACGCCCACTCGCCGGTGGCGAACGAGGCAAACGGCACCATTTCGCCGGCAGTGTTGCGCACGTACCACTTCTTCAAGTCTTCCGGCTTCATCCGCGCACTGGCATCGCCCTGCACGTACACCTTCTTGACCCGACCGCGGTCGATGAAGTCGTTAACGTAGTTGCCACCCATCGCGATGGACAGCGTGGTGTTAATGTCCGACAGGCTCAGACCCAAGGCCTGCGCACGCTCGTCATCGATGACCAGTTGATACTGGGGCTCATCGTTCAGACCGTTCGGACGCACGCCCGCCAGGATCTTGCTCTGTGCCGCCATGCCCAGCAGTTGATTACGCGCTTCCATCAGCTTGGCGTGACCCACGCCGCCCTGATCCTGCAAGTACACATCGAAACCGGTGGCGTTACCCAGTTCCAGTACCGCAGGCGGTACGACCGCAAAGGTCATTGCGTCGCGGAAGCCGAAGAAGTGCTGCTGCGCCCGTTTGGCCAGCTCGAACACGCTGTTGGAGGCATCACGATCACCCCACGGTTTCAGCATGATGAACGCCAGACCGGAGCTCTGACCGCGACCGGCAAAGTTGAAGCCGTTAACGGTGAACACCGAGTTGACCGCGCCCGATTCTTCTTCAAGCAGGTACTTACGCATGTTGTCGATGACGGTTTGCGTACGTTCTGCCGATGAGCCCGGCGGTGTCTGCACCTGGGCGAAAATAACACCCTGGTCTTCTTCCGGCAGGAACGCGCTCGGAATGCGGGTGAACATCCAGATGGTGCCGCAGACGATCAGCGCGTAAACGATAAAGGCCGGAATCTTGTGCTTGAGCATGTTGCCGACGCCGCGCTCGTAGCTCACTACGCTGCGGTCGAAGGTACGGTTGAACCAGCCAAAGAATCCACGTTTCGGCTGCCCGTGCTTCTCGTGATCGATTGGCTTGAGCAGGGTAGAGCACAACGCCGGGGTGAAGATCAGCGCGACCAGTACCGAAAGCGCCATCGCCGAAACGATGGTGATCGAGAACTGCCGGTAGATCACACCCGTGGAGCCGCCGAAGAACGCCATTGGCAACAGAACCGCACACAGGACGAGTGCGATACCGACCAGTGCGCCCTGGATCTGCTCCATGGATTTGATCGTGGCGTCCCGCGGCGAAAGTTTTTCCTCCGCCATGACCCGCTCGACGTTTTCCACCACAACGATGGCATCGTCCACCAGCAAGCCGATGGCAAGGATCACCCCGAACATGGTCAGCGTGTTGATAGTGAAGCCGGCGGCGGCGAGGATCCCGAACGTCCCCAGCAATACCACCGGCACGGTCATCGTGGTGATGATGGTGGCGCGGAAGTTCTGCAGGAACAGGTACATCACCAGGAACACCAGGATGATCGCTTCACCCAGGGTGTGAACCACCCCGGTGATGGATTCCTCAACGACCGGCGTGGTGTCGTACGGGTAGACCACCTTCATGCCAGGCGGGAAGAACGGCTCCAGCTGGGAGATCGTGGCGCGGATCGCCTTGGCGGTGTCCAGCGCGTTGGCACCGGTCGCCAGCTTGATCGCCAAACCGGAAGCCGCCTTGCCGTTGAACTGCGCGTCGACGCTGTAGTTCTCGCCGCCCAGACCCACTTTGGCGACGTCTTTGAGGCGTACCTGAGAACCGTCCTGATTGACCTTCAACAGAATGTTGCCGAACTGCTCGGCCGTCTGCAGACGGGTTTTACCGATGATCGTGGCGTTCAGCTGCTGACCCTTGAGCGCAGGCAGACCGCCGATCTGGCCGGAAGACACCTGAACGTTCTGGGCGGTGATGGCCGTTTTGACGTCAACCGGGGTCAGCTGGAAGTTGTTCAGCTTGGCCGGGTCGAGCCAGATACGCATGGCGTACTGGGCACCGAAGACCTGGAAGTCACCCACACCGGAGGTACGGGAGATCGGGTCCTGCATGTTCGACACGATGTAGTTGGACAAGTCTTCCTTGCCCATGCTGCCGTCTTCGGACACCAGACCGACGACCATCAGGAAGTTCTTCACCGCCTTGGTCACGCGGATACCCTGTTGCTGCACTTCTTGCGGCAGCAGCGGGGTGGCGAGGTTGAGCTTGTTCTGCACCTGAACCTGCGCGATGTCCGGGTTGGTACCCTGGTTGAACGTCGCGGTGATGGTCATGCTGCCGTCGGAGTTACTTTCCGATGACACATAACGCAGGTTGTCGATGCCGTTGAGCTGCTGCTCGATCACCTGAACCACGGTGTCCTGCACGGTTTGCGCGTTGGCGCCCGGGTAGGTCACGGCGATCGCGATGGCCGGCGGCGCAATGGCCGGGTATTGGTTGATCGGTAGCTTGAGGATCGAAAGCGTCCCCACCAGCATGATCACGAGGGCAATTACCCACGCGAAAATCGGCCGGTCGATAAAAAATTTCGACATGAGTTACTCCCCTTTGCTGCCTGCGGCTTTATCAGTTGCCGGGGCAGGGGCCGGGTTAGCTGCATTGACGTTGGTGGCTTCGGCCACTTTCACTTGAGCGCCTGGCTTTACGTATTGCAGCCCTTCGGTAATCACGCGATCACCTGCGTTCAGGCCTTTCTCCACCAGCCAGTCGCTGCCGATGGTGCGATTGGCGACCAGGGTGCGGGATTCGACCTTGTTGTCGGCGTTCACCACCAGTGCGGTCGGTGTGCCTTTCAGGTCGCGGGTAATGCCCTGCTGTGGAACCAGGATCGCGTTCTCGGCCACGCCCGATTGCAGTCGTGCATGCACGAACATGCCTGGCAGCAGCGTGTGATCCGGGTTAGGGAACACGGCGCGCAGGGTCACGGAACCGGTGGTCTGATCGACCGACACTTCGGAGAACTCAAGCTTGCCTTCAGTCGGATAGAGACTGCCGTCTTCCAGCACGAGTTTGACCTTGGCGGCGTTGTCCCCGGCTTTCTGCAGCTTGCCGCTTTCCAGGTCGCGACGCAGCTTGAGCATTTCGGCCGAAGACTGAATCACGTCGACGTATATGGGGTCGAGTTGCTGAATGGTGGCCATGGCATCGGCCTGACCATTGCTGACCAGCGCACCTTCTGTCACGAGCGAGCGGCCAATGCGGCCGGAAATCGGCGCGTAGACCTTGGTGTAGCGCAGGTTGATTTCTGCTGTCTGTACCGCCGCCTTCGCTTCGCGAGCCGAACCCACTGCCGTGTCGTATTCCTGACGGCTGACGGCTTGCTCGTTGATCAGCTGCTTGTAGCGGCCGGCGAGGGAGTTGGAGGATTCGTAGGTCGCTTTGGCGCTGTCCAGGGTGGCCTGGTAAATCGCCGGATCGATCTGGTAGAGCTGCTGACCGGCTTTGACGTCTGCACCTTCAGTGAACAGGCGCTTGAGGATAATGCCGTTCACTTGCGGACGCACTTCGGCGATCCGGAACGCGGTGGTCCGGCCCGGAAGCTCAGACGTCAGGGTATAGGCCTGGGTTTTGAGAGTAACGACGCCGACCTGAGGAGGCGGTGGTGCTGGGGCCGCTTCTTCCTTCTTGCTGCATCCGGAGAGCAGCGATGCCAGGGCGACGGCAGTGACCAGTACGGTAACAGCTGGCTTGAATTGCATGAAGATCCTCGGGTCAGGAGCCTGAACTCATGGAAAGTGGAAAGGGGGCAGGAACGTATTCCTGCTAGATAAGTAGGATGCTAATGAATATACTTACATTCACGGTTGTTTGTAAACACCCGCGAGTGCGACACTCCAACGCACCGAGGGCATCGATTGTAGGTCCGGGACAAGGCATTACAAAGGCCGCCCGACGTGCTGTGCAGGCCACTCGAACAGAGCGCCTGGGGCATTTTCATTGAGGTTTTTACTGCCATGGTTCGACGCACGAAAGAAGAAGCTCAGGAAACGCGCAAGCAGATCCTCGAAGCTGCCGAGCAGGCTTTCTACGATCGAGGGGTTTCCCGTACGACGCTCGCAGACATTGCGGCCTTGGCCGGCGTGACCCGCGGCGCGATCTATTGGCATTTCAGCAACAAGGCCGACCTGGTCCAGGCCATGCTCGACAGCCTGCATGAGCCTCTTGAAGAAATGGCGAGGGCGAGCGAAAGCGAAGATGAAGTAGACCCGCTGGGATGGACGCGCAAGCTTCTCACTCATTTGTTTCAACAAGTTGCCAGCGACCCCAAAACCCGCCGCATCAATGAAATTCTGTTTCATAAATTCGAATTTACCGACGAAATGTGTGACATGCGGCAACAGCGGCAATTTGTCTGGCTCGACGCCAACGAGCGAATTGCACTGGCGCTCGGCAATGCTTCCCGGCAAGGCCAACTCCCCGCTGACCTGAATCCCCAACGCGCTGCGATCTGCCTGCACGCTTATGTGCACGGCATTCTTGGCCAGTGGCTGCTGGTGCCGGAAAGCTTCTCGCTGCAAGACGACGCGGAGCGACTGGTCGACGGCATTCTCGACATGCTCCGCTTCAGCCCGGCGTTACGCGACCCGGTGTCTCCCGCTTCCTCAATCCACTGATCTGCCAGCGCCGGGTAAAAGTGCGCTGTGTGGCGGTTGGCCTGTATCTATACCGCGCCTGACCTTCGCTGAACAGGCGGTTTACCTTCGCTTTACTCAGCAAGCCCGGTGATTCAGCGCTCATTCAGGCACTGGTAGCCATTGAAATGCCGAATGCTGCCCTATTGCAATCTTGCGTCTACGCTCCCCGCATAACCAATAAGAGTGGGGGCGAAGCGATGGCAGTCGTGTCAAAAAACGCATGCAGACAACTTCTGGTTGGTGCGCTCGTCGCCCTGTGCATCGGGCATGCCTGGGCAGCGGGCGACGAAGCGCAGGAAGCGGCAGCGGCCAAGGCGCTGCTGGAAAAAGCCGTGGCCCGTTACCGCGTCCAGGGAGACAAAGCGCTGGCCGAGTTCAGCCGTCAGGGCGAGTTTGTCGATGGCGAGCGTTATGTCTTCGTCACTGATACCAAGGGGATCATGCTTGCAAGTGGCGGCCCATCGGTCGCGTTGATCGGTCGTGACGTATCGTCGGTGCTCGATCCCGAGCTGCAGAAAAACTTCCGGCAGGTGCTGCAAACACCAGAAAGCGCCGGCGTTCAGCAGGCCGAATATCGCTGGCAGAACTGGCGCGATGGCGAAGTCGAGCGCAAGCGTGTGTATTTTCAGCGCATCGGCGATCGGGTTCTGGCCGTCGGCTACTACGTTCCCCGCGCTTCGCCGGAGCAGGCGAGGGCGTTGCTCGACACGGCGTCCAAGGCGCTGGAATAGGATAAAGACGGCACCCTTCGCGCGATCAATGACCTCAAGGGCGGATTTCTCCAAGACGATCTCTACGTCTTCGTGGTGGACGTGGACACCAAACGTTATGTGGCCCACGGCACCAACCTGCGGCTGGTGAATACCGACTTCAGCAAGGTGAAGGACCCGGAAGGCAAGCCGGTCGGCATTCCGATGCTCGACCTGGTCAAGAAACAGCCCGAAGGCGAGTACGAATACCGCTGGCGCAACCCGGTCACCAGCAAGATCGAACACAAGCACGCCTACGTGCGCAAGGTCGGTGAGTTCCTGGTGGCGGTAGGTTACTACAGCGGCTGACTGTCCCGAGAGGTGCTGGCAGACACCGTCACCGGTCCTTGTCGTCTCGTCCGCGCAGCAGGTGGTTGGGCATCGCCAGCGCGGCCGACAGTCCCAGCAGCGACACCGCCGCGCTGGCCATCAACAGGTGCTGAAAGGTCATCGACAGTTGCCCGCGCAGCAATTCAAGGGCGGGGCCGCTGGCGGCGTGCAGGCTGTCCATCAGTAGATTGCCCGAACCTTCGCCCGGAATTGAACTGCCTCCGACCTGGGCAATGCCGGACCCGGCGAGCATCGCCAACAGTAATGCCGACATTGTTGCCACCCCGACGGCGCCGCCCAGGGAGCGGAACAGGTTGGTCGTGCTGGTCGCCACGCCCATGTCTTTGACCTCCACCGAGTTTTGCGTGCCCACCAGCGAGGTTGGAAATTGCATGCCGCTGGCGATGCCGGTGAGGACCATGAACAGGCTCGTCAGAATGGCCGACTGCGGCGGCGTGAAGGCAATGCCGAGGATTGCCAGCGGCATCAAGGCTGCGCCGGTGAGGATGATTGGCTTGTAGCGCCCCGTTAGCGAAGTGCGTCGACCGCCGAAGTACGCGCCCAGGGGCATGCCGATGGCCAGCGGCATCAGATGCAACGCCGCGCTGTCGGCCCCTGCGCCGGTGACGGTCTGGAAGCGCAACGGCAGCAGCACGATCAGCGAGATAGCCTGAAAGCTGGTGAAGAAAATCGTGCACCAGCAGAGCACCGCGCTGCGATTGGCGAACAGGTGCATGGGCAGCAGAGGCTCGCGAGTGCGCCGTTCATACAGCACAAAAATCACCAGCGCGAGCAGCGCCACCGCCAGTTGCATGACCACCGACTCGTCGCGCCAGCTGTGACCCTGCCCGATTTCGGTAACGCCCAGCAGCAAGGCGGTCAGGCCGATGATCATCAACACCGTGCCCAGGTAGTCGATCACCGGTTTGCGTTGGGGGATCGGCAGGCCGACCAGCGTTTTGCGCGCCACCCACCATGCCGCCAGTCCCAGTGGCAGATTGATAATGAAAACCCAGCGCCACGACAGGTACTCGGTCATAAAGCCGCCGAGCACTGGCCCGGCCACGCTCGCCGCAGCGTACATCCCGCTGAAGTAACCCTGATAGCGACCGCGCTCCCGGGGCGGGACGATGTCGCCGATGATCGCCTGGCTCACGGAAACCATGCCGCCGGCGCCGATGCCTTGCAGTACACGCGCCAGCACCAGTTGTTCCATGCTCTGAGCAATGGCGCAGAACAGCGAGGCGAGGGTAAAGGTCGCCAGACCGAACAGCATCAAGCGGCGCCGGCCGTACAAATCCCCCAGCTTGCCGTAAATCGGCACCGCCACGGTGAGCGCGACCATGTAGGCGGAGATCACCCAGGCAAGCAGGTCGAAATCCTGGAATTGGGCGGAGATGGCCGGCATCGAGACCGCAACGATGGTCTGATCCAGCGCGCTGAGGAAGACGGCCATCATCAGCGCAAACAGAACGCTGCGGATGTCTGGACGGGGTTGGTTGAGGCTCGTCACAGGAGGGACTCGACTGGCAGATTGTCCCGCTGAGCAGGCAGGAATTTGTGCCAAGTCTAGTCCGTTAGCTTGCTAATCGATAGCAGGCTGTGGGGATTTTCGCAGTACGTTGACCCGCGTTACGTTGACCGGCATTTGCCGTCAACGAAGGGCGCTGAACGTCGCATCAGTGGGCACGCAATGCCCCATCGTGCAGACCACCGCCATGCGTGGCGTCTGCCGCATTTGTTCGATTCGGTAGGCACCTGCGGCATACAGGCTCAACACGGCAGCAACGGCGACGACATAAACACACTGTCTTTTTATTGTGGTTCTCATGACATTTGCCTCGATCCGGTAGGACATCTGTTTCAGAGCGGACATTGTCAGTGTAGGTCGCTATTGGCGGGTGGGCCGGGCGATGGGGATTGAATGTTTGTATCAGGCGGGCCATTGGTGAAGAGCCGGCATTGCGCCGCTCAGCCGATGCGCCGCTCAGCCGCCTGCAGCGACAGCCAGTCCAGCAAATCCTGCAGCGACGATGGCACGCCGGCGCCCTTGGGATGGACGAAGTAATACGCCGCGCCGGTCCGCACTTTCAGCTCGAAAGGCATGACCAGACGCCCCGCGCTCAGGTCCTCACCGATCAGCGACCAGTCGCCAATGGCAAGGCCCGACCCTTGTGATGCGACGGTCATCGCCAGGTCCATCGTGTCGAAGTGCTGGCCCTGCTCGACATTGCTCAGCTTCGCCCCGGCGGCCTTCAGCCACAGCGTCCAGTCCCGCTCGTCAAGGGTGGGGTGCAGCAGCATGTGCCGTTCCAGATCGGCGAGGCCGGAGAGGGGATTGCTCGCCAGCAGCGACGGTGAACACACGGGCGTCAGCTGTTCATCGAACAGGCGCTGCACGTGGGTAGCCTCACCCGGGTGTGCGCCGAACACGACGGCGGCGTCGAAATCCTCACGTCGAAAATCCACCACGTGCGCGCTTGTCGTGGTCAGTTGCACCGGCACATCAGGCCGTTCTTTCTGCCACTGCATCAGGCGCGGCAACAACCAGCGGCTGATGCAAGTCGGCGCCTTGATCTGCAGCGCCCTCGGTCTGGCATTCACCTGATCCACCGCTTCTTCGATCAGGCTGAACACCTGTTCGATGCGCGGCAGCAGCTCGCGGCCCTGGGCGGTCAGGCTCAACCCCCGGGCCTGACGATTGAACAGGCGATAGCCCAAATGAGCTTCGAGTCCGGAGATCTGCCGGCTGACCGCGCCCTGGGTAATGTGCAGCGCCTCGGCGGCCCGGGTGAAATTGCAGCACTTCGCCGTGATCAGGAACGTGTGCAGGGCGGGCAGGGGAGGAAGGCGTTTCATCGGCAGGTGAGCCATGCGCTGAGAACATGGCTAAGCATGACATTTTTTGCGTTGTGGTCGATACGGCCGCGCGGTTTCAATCTCCATCTATAAGCCGGGCCGAGCGTAAGGGTCGTCGGGCAAGACGTCACAAAGGGGCGGACACATGGCGACGTGCGGGGAAGTGCTGGTCAGGTTGCTGGAAGGTTACGGGGTCGAGCGGGTGTTCGGGATTCCGGGCGTGCACACGGTCGAGCTTTACCGAGGGCTTGCGGGGTCGTCGATCAAGCACATCACCCCGCGCCATGAACAGGGCGCAGGGTTTATGGCCGACGGTTATGCGCGCACGCGAGGCAAGCCCGGCGTGTGCTTCATCATCACCGGCCCTGGCATGACCAACATCACCACTGCGATGGGCCAGGCCTACGCGGACTCGATCCCGATGCTGGTGATTTCCAGCGTGCAGTCGCGCAGCCAATTGGGCGGCGGTCGCGGCAAGCTACATGAGCTGCCGTCGCAGAGTGCGCTGGTCGCGGGCGTCGCGGCGTTCTCCCACACGCTGATGTCAGCGGCTGAGTTGCCTTCGGTGCTGGCCCGGGCGTTTGCGGTGTTTCAAGCGGCGCGACCGCGCCCCGTGCATATCGAGATCCCGCTGGATGTGCTGGTGGAAAATGCCGACGCCCTGATGCACAGCCAACCGGTATCGGTAACGCGCGCGGGGCCGGCACCTGCTGCGATCCGGCAAATGGCGAATCTGCTCGCCACTGCGCAACGGCCGTTGATTCTCGCGGGAGGCGGCGCCATAGACGCCGGCCCGGCGTTGACGCGTCTGGCCGAAAGGCTCGGCGCGCCGGTCGCGCTGACCATCAACGCCAAAGGCATGCTGCCGGGCGCTCACCCGCTGCTGATAGGCTCGACGCAGTCCCTCGATGCCACGCGTGAGGTCATTGAAAGCGCCGACGTGGTGCTGGCCATCGGCACTGAACTGGCGGAGACCGATTACGACATCACCTTTCAGGGCCACTTCAAGGTTCCGGGCGCGTTGCTGCGCATCGACATCGACCCCGATCAGACCGTGCGCAACTTCGCGCCGACGGTTGCGCTGGTCTCCGACGCTCAATGCGCCGCCGAGGCCTTGGTGGATGCATTGGCAGGCGAAGTGCTGGCGCCGCGCAGCGAAAACTGGGGCGCTGCGCGGGTTGCGGCGCTGAAGACGAGTCTTGAGGCGGGGTGGGACGACGCCACCCGTGCGCAGACGCTGTTTTTACAGACGGTGCTCGACGTGCTGCCGGAGGCCGTGATCGTGGGCGACTCCACCCAGCCGGTCTACACCGGCAACCTGACCCTGGACCTCGACAAGCCCCGCCGCTGGTTCAACTCATCAACCGGTTACGGAACCCTCGGCTATGCATTGCCTGCTGCCGTGGGCGCATGGCTCGGCAGTCGCGACGCCGGAGAATCCAATCCAGTGGTGTGCCTGATTGGCGACGGCGGCCTGCAGTTCACCTTGTCCGAGCTGGCGAGTGCGGTGGAAGCGCGAACGCCCATCGTCGTGCTGCTGTGGAATAACCATGGTTACGAAGAGATCAAGAAGTACATGGTCAACCGCGCCATTGAGCCAATCGGCGTTGACATTTACACGCCTGATTTCATTGGTGTGGCCAAAGCACTCGGATGCGCCGCGCAGGCGGTCGGCAGCGTTGAGCAACTGAGGGCAGCCCTTGACTCAGCCAGTCAGCGCGACGGCCCGACGTTGATCGAGATCGACCAGAATCGCTGGATGAGCGCCTGCGTCTGACGTCCAGTTCTGGCTGACCGTGACGGAGGGTTTGCCATCACGGTCACCGCATTATCAAACCGTGCTACGCAGCCGCGCCAGGTCGCGCAACGGTGGCGCGCCGAACAAGCGGCTGTATTCGCGGCTGAATTGCGAAGCGCTTTCGTAGCCGACCCGGTAACCGGCGGCCGACGCTTCCAGGCCGTCCGCCAGCATCAACCGCCGGGCTTCCTGCAAGCGCAGTTGCTTCTGGTATTGCAGCGGGCTCATGGCCGTGACGGATTTGAAACGGTGGTGCAGCGTCGAGACGCTCAGGTTCACCTCCTTGGCGAGATCTTCAATGCGCAGCGGCTCCTGGAAATGGTCGTTAAGCCACTTGATCGCCTGGGTGACGCGATGGGTCTGGCAATTGGAGATGGCGATTTCATACAGCCGATGCCCTTCGCTCCCACGCAGGAGTCGATAAAGGATTTCCCGGTTGATCAGCGGCGCGAGCATGGGAATGTCTTTCGGCGTGTCCAGCAGGCGGATCAGGCGGATGACGGCGTCGAGCAGCTGTGAGTCGATCCGCTCGACGTACATGCCGCGCCCGCTGTGACGCGTCGGCACGCTCATCGGACCGGCTTCGGCGATCAATGCGTTGATTTCCACCGGATCGATTTCCAGGCGCAAGGCCAGGTGCGGCTCTTCCGGGGTCGCGTAAATCACCTTGCCGCTGATGGGCAGGGCCACCGACAGCACCAGGTAATTGAGCGGGTCGTAGGTGTACAGCTCGCCGCCCAGCGTCACGTCCTTGCGGCCCTGAGCCATGATGCACAGCGCCGGTTGCACCAGCCCCGGCACCGATTGCGACGGACGATCGTGGCGAACCATGAACAACGGCTTGATCACCGTCTGGAAACTGCCATCGACGGGGGCATGCCGGCGGATCAGTTCTGCCAGCTCGGCGCGCTGTTGCGTCATCTGCGCGCTCAGCTCGGCAACAGGTCGAGCATCCGGGGCGGACGGCGCAAGAGCGGATAGCGACATGAGAAATTCCTCTGAAGGGGTGTTGATGCAGCACAGCTTATTTTTGGGCAAGCGCAAGCGTTAGGCGAATCCTGCCGGATGCTTGCCTGATTCTGTTGCCGATGTGTTGCGTTGCCATGAACGGGCCCTGTTCGCTTGGGATCGTTGCTCGAAAGTCCATGGGCATCACGGGGCGTAGCGGCGAGGCCGGCCGTCACTATGAACCTGTCAACGCAGAATCAGGCAATAACGGGGCAGTAATTGGCTACCGCAAGGTGCGCGCCTGCCCCTAACCTTCACTTCCCGCCGCAGCCTGTTTCACGGATATCCGAACCCGGAGCGCGGCATGCACGCAAAAGACAAGCACGTAAAGAGAAGGAGCGCAGAGCATGCTAAATACTTCAGTCGTGAGCCATTGGGTCTCCGTCCGCGCCCGCCCCGGACACAGTGCGCAACTGGGTGCCCGCTTGAGCAGCCTGATCAGCCCGTCGGCCGGCGCGCCGGGTTGTCTGCACTTCGCCCTGCAGAAGTCCCTGACCGACGAAGATCTCTGGGTCATCACCGGCACTTGGGCCGATCCCTCCGCAATGAACGACTGGTTCGCCGCGCCTGAGCTCAACCTGTTTTCCGAACTGGTGACCGAGTTGCTGGTGGCGAGCCTGGACTTCCAGACCTTCGCCACGGTGACGATGGCTCAGGCACCGACGGCTCCTGTCGCTGTGGAGGCTCGCCTGGCGGGGTAACAGGGTTCGGTGCTTTTGTTCGGCGGCAGCCGATAAGGCCTGCGAAGAAAACCTTTCAAGTGTTCGAACGCCTGCGTTTAAAATCCTGCCTTCATTTTTCCAGGCAGGGCGTCGGACCATGGCACGCAAAGAATTCCAGCATCACGAAGCCGTTTCGGCTGCCGTCCCCGGTGACGACGGCTACAGCGCCGCGATCGCCGTCAAGGCACGGGTCATGGGCGGTGCGCCGACCTTTCACCGGGTGCTCGCCGAGCAGAAATTCGCTACCGCGCTCGCCGCTGACGACGCCGCCGTAAAAGAGCTGGAGCGGCTCGCTGACATCACGCAAGAGGGCGAACTGGTATTCGCCCAGGATTGATCAGACTTTTGGCCGGTACATCTTGAACAGCGACTCTGCGCTCAGCTGAAAATAGTCAGCCGGGCCACCGCCGCGCAGGATGGGTTCGCCGGCTGCGGTGTCATACACACCTTCCTTCAGCAGCCGCTTGGCGATATGCACCGCCACCACTTCCCCCAGAATCAGCCAGCTCGGCACGACTTCCTTGTCGGCGCGTTGCAGCTGGATGATCTGCGTCACTTTGCATTCAAACGAAACCGGCGTCTCCTTGACCCTCGGCACGGAAACGATGCGCGACGGTTCTGCCGTCAGGCCGGCCAGCTCGAACTCGCTCACGTCCGCCGGCACTGCCGCGCAACTCATGTTCATCTGCTCGGCCAGGCTGCGCGTGGCGAGGTTCCACACGAACTCGCCGGTCTGTTCAATGTTGTTCAGGCTGTCTTTGCGACCGATGCTGCAGAATCCGATGATTGGCGGCACATAGTTGAACGCGTTGAAGAAGCTGTAGGGCGCCAGGTTCAGCTTGCCCTCTGCGTCTTGGGACGAGATCCAGCCGATCGGGCGTGGTCCCACGATGGCGTTGAACGGGTCGTGGGGCAATCCATGACCCTTGGACGGTTCGTAGAAATGAATATCGTCTGACATGGTGTGTTCCTGAATGGGGGTGTGCCGGCGTGGCGGCCACGGTGTGCGTGTGCACGGGATGCAGGCCGACATAGTGCAAGGCATTGGATGAGGATTCCAGCGACCTCCGAACCCTGGGCAAAAAAAAGCCCGACAAGTGTCGGGCTACAAAGGGAGTTCAGGAGGTGGAACATGAAGCGGTAAACATGAATCGGTCGGTATGACGCGGGAAACGCTTAGCTGGCGCGGTTGGCACCGACGCGATCAGCGCCGTCAGCGGCCAGGCGGTTTGCACCGATGTGGTCAGCGCCGTCAGCAGCCTGGCGGTTATTACCTACGCGGTCAGCGCCGTCGGCGGCGAGACGATTGGCGCCGACGTGGTCAGAGCCGTCGGAAGCCTGACGATAAGAACCGGTGTGTGACGCGTTGGTGTGAGAAGAACCGCCTTCTGCTACAACAGTGCCTTTAAATGCAGAGTGCTGTTCGGAAACAGGCAGAGCGAATGCGCTCGATGCCAGGATGGACAGACTAAGGCCAAAAATAATATTCGAAGTTTTCATGAGTGTTGCTCCAGTAAGTTCAATAATTTTTTCAACTTGGGAATGGAGCCAATATTACGCGCGTGCAGATTAAGCTGAAGTTAACGCTGTTGCTATCGACCATCGCTAAAAATGATAGTCGGCTGGAATGCCCGGTTTTAAAGCGCTGCGGAGAGATTTGCGCTGGATTGGGGCAATTTTCACCAGCGAAGGCGAATTTGCCTGTTGACTCGGGTTTTGTTCTTTGCTAGCGGGCTGCGCGAAAGAAGGGGGTGTGGGGCATCATGGTTAACCGGATCGGGATGGGTACATGAGTCGGTCCTGACGGATATCCGCCGTGAGCTCAGTCAAACCAAGGGTTTCAGGTTTTGTAACGCAGAAAAATTAAGCCCGGCATAAAGCCGGGCTGAGAGAACGTCATGGGTGTATCAGCTCAGGTGATTTGCACCAACATGGTCCGAGCCATCAGCAGCAAGACGATTTGCGCCTACGTGGTCCGAGCCGTCAGCCGCTTGGCGATTGGCACCAACACGGTCAGCGCCGTCAGCAGCAAGGCGGTTGGCACCTACGTGGTCCGAGCCATCAGCGGCTTGGCGGTTAGCACCGACGCGGTCAGCACCATCAGCAGCAAGGCGGTTTGCGCCTACGTGGTCCGAGCCATCAGCGGCCTGACGGTTGGCACCTACACGGTCGGCACCATCAGCAGCAAGGCGGTTGGCACCCACGTGATCAGAACCGTCAGCAGCGACACGACCGATGTTAGTGTGGGACGAGCCATTTTCTGCAACGACCGCAGCATTAACTGCGTGGTGGGCATCAACAGCGGGAAGTGCAAAGGCGCTGCTTGCAAGAATGGAGAAAGCGAGGCCGAAGATCAGTTTGTTAGTTTTCATGTTAGTTGCTCCAGATCGATTTAATTTATGGGTAACTCGGTATGGAGTGAACTTTACTCGCCTCAGAATTATTAAGAAGTCAATCGCATTAGTAGCGATCATCGTTGAAATTGATACTGAGAAAAGCGATCGGTATTCATGCACTTAGCGGCGCTTGCGAATGAAAAAGGGCAGCTCATGTGCGTGAGCTGCCCTTGATTCTCTGCCTTGGAGCGCTGGTCGAAGCTGCTTGCCAGCCCCGTTTCAGGTCAGTCGGTCTCGATCCGCGAGTGCTTGCGGGTGTCTTTCATGAACACATACACCAGCAGCGACACCGCGATGCAGGCGGTGACGTACCAGTAGTAACCCGTCTCCATGCCAACGCTCTTGAACCACAGCGCGATGTATTCGGCCGTGCCGCCAAAGATTGACACCGTCAGTGCATACGGCAGACCGACGCCTAGCGCGCGGATCTCGGTCGGGAACAGCTCGGCTTTCACAACGGCGTTGATCGATGTGTAGCCGCTGACAATGATCAGCGCTGCCATGATCAGGAAGAAAGCGCCCCACCAGCTTTGGATGGTGTGCAAGGTGGTGAGGATCGGCACGGTACACAAGGTGCCCAGCACACCGAAGGCGATCAGGATCGGGCGGCGGCCAATCTTGTCAGACAGCGCGCCGATCACCGGTTGCAACAGCATGAACAGGAACAGCGTGGCGGCAGAAATTGTCGTCGAATCGGTGATGCTCATGCCCACCGTGTTCACCAGGTACTTCTGCATGTAAGTGGTGTAGGTATAGAAGGCCAGCGTGCCACCCATGGTCAGGCCGACGACGGTCATCAGCTCCTTCGGATGGCGCATCAGTGTGCGCATCAGGCTTTCTTTGGGTTTGTCCTTCTTGCGGGTGAACGACTCGGTTTCTTCCATCCCGCGACGCAGGAACAGGGCCACCACCGCACACAACGCACCAATGGCAAACGGAATGCGCCAGCCCCACGTTTGCAGCTGTTCAGTGGTCAGCGTTTGCTGCAGGACAATCAGCACCGCCAGCGCGATGAGCTGGCCAGAGATCAGCGTCACGTACTGGAAGCTTGAAAAGAAACCCCGGCGCTCCTTGGTCGCCATCTCGCTGAGATAGGTCGCCGAGGTGCCGTACTCGCCACCCACCGACAGGCCCTGCAGCAGGCGGGCGAACACCAGCATGATCGGCGCGCCGACGCCAATGGTTTCATAACCGGGGGTAAGGGCGATGATCAGCGAACCGAAACACATCAGCAGCACCGACGCCATCAGCGCGGCCTTGCGACCTTTGCGGTCTGCGTAGAGGCCCATGAGCCAGCCGCCGATGGGGCGCATCAAGAAGCCCACAGCAAAGATCGCGGCGGTGTTGAGCAATTGGGCAGTGGTGTCGCCCTTGGGGAAGAAGACTTTGGCGAAGTAGAGGGAGAAGGCGGCGTAGACGTACCAGTCGTACCACTCGACCATGTTGCCGACCGAACCGCTGAAAATGGATTTCAGGCGACTTCCGGTGGTTTTCTCGGCGGCTGGCGTGGCAGCCGTTCCGTGGGAGACAGAATTGGGAATGGCCATTGGATTTCCTGCAAGTCATTGTTGTTAGAAGGAACGCATCGAGGCGTTCTGACGACAGTAATAGCAGGAGCTGTGCCAAGGGCTGAAAGCCCCGAAATAGCAGGGTTGGCGTGGGGCGGGTGAGCGGGAATCCGCTTGTTGTCTGAAATCCCTGAGCGAAAATCCGCTCATTGCCAGAATTCCTTTCACGGCTAAAGCCGGTCCAGTGACACCCCGCGTGGTTTTCGTAGGACTGGCTTTAGCCGGGAAGGCGTCGGGTGTCACGCCGCAGAATCGAGGTTGTTCGAACTGGCCTCCTCCCGGCTGAAGCCGGTCCTACTGACGCACTGCGATCATTCTGTAGGACTGGCTTTAGCCGGGAATGCGTCGGGCGTCACGCCGCAGAGCAATTGACCTGCCGCAGATCGGAATGTAGGAGCGCGCTTGCCCGCGAAATCGTATGCACGACGTACCCGTATGCGTTGGATGGGCCGGCCTCTTCGCGGGCAAGCGCGCTCCTACACCGATCAGCAGCGGACAATGAGCTCTGGTTGCACACGCTGGCGTCTTCCCGGCTGAAGCCGGTCCTACTGACGCACTGCGATCATTCTGTAGGACTGGCTTTAGCCGGGAATGCGTCGGGCGTCACGCCGCAGAGCAATTGACCTGCCGCAGATCGGAATGTAGGAGCGCGCTTGCCCGCGAAATCGTATGCACGGAGTACCCGTATGCGTTGGATGGGCCGGCCTCTTCGCGGGCAAGCGCGCTCCTACACCGATCAGCGGCGGACAATGAGCTCTGGTTGCACACGCTGGCCTCTTCCCAGCTGAAGCCGGTCCTACTGACACACTGCGATCATTCTGTAGGACTGGCTTTAGCCAGGAATGCGTCGGGTGTCACGCCGCAGAGCAAATGACCTGCCGCAGATCGGAATGTAGGAGCGCGCTTGCCCGCGAAATCGTATGCACGACGTACCCGTATGCGTTGGATGGGCCGGCCTCTTCACGGGCAAGCGCGCTCCTACACCGATCAGCGGCGGACACTGAGCGCTCGTGGCACACACCGTCCTCTTCCCGGCTGAAGCCGGTCCTGCTCAGATCAGATCTGCGCATTACCTTCGATCAGGAAGTCCTCGCGCACCAACCCATGTCGCTGCATCTTTTCATTCAGCGTGCGGCGGGGCAGTTGCAGTTCGTGCATGACCGCTTTGATGTCGCCCCGGTGCCGTCTCAGCGCCGAGCGAATGCAATGCGCTTCGAACGTTTCTTGCTGCGCCACCAGCGACTGCCCCACCGGGATGCCTTCAGCAGCCGGACCGTCCAGCCCCAGTACCTGGCGCTCGGCCGCATTCGCCAGCTCGCGCACGTTCCCCGGCCAGTCGTGGCTGAGCAGCTGACTCAGTTGTTCACCGCTCAACACCGGCGCGCTACGGCCGAGGCGATCAGCCGCATTCCGCGAGAAATGGCTGAACAGCATCGGGATGTCTTCTCGCCGTTCACGCAGCGGTGGCAGGCGCAGTTCGGCGATGTTCAGCCGATACGCCAGGTCTTCGCGAAAACGCCCGGCCCTGGCTTCGTCCAGCAGATCGGGCTTGGTCGCGGCAATGATGCGCAAATCAATATCGATGCTCTGGTTTGAGCCCAGTCGTTCGATCCGCCGTTCCTGAATCACCCGCAGTAATTTGACCTGCTGCGCCAGCGGCATGCTCTCGATCTCGTCGAGAAACACCGTGCCGCCGTGGGCATACTCCAGTTTGCCGATTCGCTTGCCCTGGGCGCCGGTGAACGCGCCGCTTTCGTGGCCAAACAGCTCGGCTTCGAACAGCTGCTCCGGGATCGCCGCGCAGTTGACCGCCACGAAGGGTTTGTTGGCTCGCGGACCAAAGTCATGCAGGCAACGCGCGACCATTTCCTTGCCGCTGCCGGTCTCGCCGCGAATCAGCACGTTGACCGGCAGTTGTGAGAGGTCCAGGACCTGCCGCCGCAATGTCTGCATCGTCGGCGACATACCCAGCAGCGTTGTATCAAGGCGTGAGCGGTTGTCCGCCTGCTCATGCAGGGCGCGGTTTTCCAGCACCAGCGCGCGCTTTTCCAATGCCCGCCGCAAACTGCCGAGCAGCGTCTCCGGGGTGAACGGCTTCTCGAGAAAGTCATAGGCGCCGTCGCGCATGGCGTCCACGGCCATCGGCACGTCGCCGTGGCCGGTCAGCAAGATCACCGGCAAATCACGGTCCCGCTGCTGCAACTCGGCCAACAACTGCAAACCATCCATGCCGGGCATGCGTACATCGCTGAGGATCACGCCGGGAAAGTGCTCAGGCACCTGCGCCAGGCATTCCTCGGCACGGCTGAACAGGCGCACCTCGAACCCGGACAGCGTCAGCCATTGCTCCACCGCTTCCCGAATGGGCGCCTCGTCATCCACCACAATTACCGAGTTCAGCATGGGGCTTCGGCCTCCGGGGCCTTGGTCAGACAGAAGAAAAACCGCGCGCCGTTATTGACGTTTTCGGCGCTGAGCCGGCCGCCCAGTTCATGCACGATGGCAAACGAAACCGCGAGCCCCAGGCCCAGGCCATCGCCCACCGGTTTGGTGGTGAAAAACGGATCGAAGACGTTGACCAGATGTTCTTCGGCAATTCCGCCGCCACTGTCGATGACGGAAATGCACC
The DNA here is from genome assembly GCF_021728295.1 of Pseudomonas petrae. Lineage (GTDB taxonomy): Bacteria > Pseudomonadota > Gammaproteobacteria > Pseudomonadales > Pseudomonadaceae > Aquipseudomonas > Aquipseudomonas petrae. The sequence continues at coordinate 139,744 of NZ_JAKJXE010000005.1, read as the reverse complement.
AGTGCTCGCCGGTTGCGTCGATGCGGATTTCCAGACGCTTGAGCGGTTTGTCGCCCATCGCGTCCAAGGCGTTGCGCATCAGGTTGATCAGCACCTGTTCCAGCCGAATCGCGTCGCCGCGCACCCAGGCCGGACGCGTCAGGTCGAGCACACAGTTGACGCGCTCTTCCCGAATCCGTGCGTCCAGCAACAGCAGCGCCTGGTCGACCACGGTGGCCAGATCGAGGCGCTCGCGCAGGCCGCTGGGGCTTTTGCGGGCGAAGGTTTTCAGGTGGCCAGTGAGCGCGGCCATCCGCGTCAATTGCTGATCGAGCAGGCTCAACGCCTTGTACGCATCGTCAACACGGCCATGCTCCAGCAATAGACGCAGGGTGGCGAGTTGCATGCGCTGCGCCGTCAGTGGCTGGTTGATTTCGTGGGCGAGGGCGGCGGACATCTGCCCGAGAGCCGCGAGCTTGGTCGACTGCACCAGACCGTCCTGCGCGGTTTGCAGGTCTCGCGTGCGTTCTTCGACCAAGCGCTCAAGCTCTTCGCGACTGCGCTGGCGCATGCGGCCAAGTCGCCAGCGCTGATACAGAAACAGCCCGAGGAACACCAGCGTCAGCCAGATACCTGCCGCCGCCAGACCGGCATTGCGCACGTCTTCACTGGCAGGCTGGGGTTTACGCAGCAGGTGCAAGGTCCAGTCCTCGGTCGGCAAGGGCATCGACTGCCACAAAAAATCGGCTTGCTCGTTGGGGGCGTCGACGCGGCTGAGCTGGCTATTCTCGCCGAACGTACGCAGCGGCGTCTGATGCAAGGGCGTCAGCGGCTGCTTGTCGTACTGACGCGTGCTGGCCAGTTCGGCGCGGTCTTGCTCGGTTAGAAGGCGCAGGGCCCGATAGCGCCAGCCCGGCTGATTGGCGATGAAGACGATGCCCTTGGCGTCGCTGACCAGCAGCAGATCATCGCTTTGCGCCCAGGTGTGTTCCAGGTCCGGAAACTCGAGCTTGACCACCATCGCACCGATGAACTGCCCGGCCTCGTCGCGCACCGCGTTCGACAGGAAATAACCCGGGATGCCGCTGGTCACGCCGACGGCATAAAAGCGCCCGACACCGGTGGCGCGGGTTTGTGTGAAGTAGGGACGGAAGCCGTAGTTGTGGCCTACATAGCTGCTCGGCAGACGCCAGTTGCTGGCGCCGACGGCAAGGCCGTTGCGGTCGAGCAGTTCGAGGGTGGAGGACTGGGCAGCGCCGTTGATCTGCTCCAGTTTGAGATTGAGCGCCTGGGTGGTGCCGGCGCTGACCGGTCCGCTCAGCGCCGCCCGCAGTTGCGGATCAAGGGCCAGAACAGCCGGCAGTGCCCGGTAGCGCTCGATCAGGGTTTGCAACGTGTTGGCGTAGAGTGCCAGCCGATCCCTGGAACGTTCAGCGTCGTCTTCAAGGGCATGCCGCTGAGCCTGATGCATCGCCAGCGTCGCCACGATGACGGCACCGGCGAGGATCAGCAACACGTAGAGCGCAAGGCGGACGGAACGGGGCATGGGCATGACCTCCTTTCAGTGGCTGGCGCGTGGCCCCGGATGCCTGCCTTACAACAAATTGAACGTGGTCTCTTTTAGGTTCTCCGAATCCAGGCCGATCATCAGCTTGAACTCGCCGGCCTCCGCCGCGTACTTCAGCGACGGGTTGAAGAACTTCAGGTCTTCTTCGGTCAGGGTGAAGCTCACGGATTTTTCTTCGCCGGGGTTCAGCATGACCTTCTGGAAGTTCTTCAGCTCTTTGACCGGACGGCTGATCGATGCGGCGACGTCGCGCAGGTACAGCTGGACCACGGTTTCACCCGCGACCTTGCCGGTGTTCTTGACCATGACGCTGGCGGTCAGCTTGTCCTTGCGGGTCATCTTGTTGATCGACAGGGTGATGTCCGAAACGCTGAACTGCGTGTAGCTCAGGCCATAACCGAACGGGAACAGCGGGCTGGTCGGCTCTTCGAAGTAGTTCGAGGTGTAGTTCGAATCGTTCGGGCGATACGGGCGACCGGTGTTCAGGTGGTTGTAGTAGGCCGGCACCTGGCCCACGGAACGCGGGAAGGTCATCGGCAGTTTGCCGGACGGGTTGTAGTCGCCGAACAGCACGTCAGCCAGGGCATTGCCGCCCTCGGTGCCCAGGAACCAGCTTTCCACCATGGCGTCGGCCAGCTGGTTTTCTTCGCCCAGTGCCAGCGGCCGGCCGTTCATCAGCACCAGCACCAACGGTTTGCCCGTGGCTTTGAGCGCGCGGATCAGGTCCCGTTGACGGCCCGGGATCACCAGGTCGACACGGCTCGCCGCTTCGTGGGACATGTTGCGCGACTCACCGACCACTGCCACCACCACGTCTGCCTGCTGCGCGGCCTTGACGGCTTCGTCGATCATCTCCTGCTCGGGACGCGGGTCGATGGCGATCTGGTCGTCCATCTTGTTCAGGTAAGTGATGGCGTGCTGATTGTCGGTGACGTTGGAGCCCAGCGCATAAACCAGCTTGGCCTTGTCGCCGACCGCCGCCGCAATGCCGTCGTAGGCGTTGACGGTCTGACGCGCCAGACCGGCCGCCGACCAACTGCCCATCATGTCCAGCGAGCTTTTGGCCAACGGACCGATCACGGCGATGGTGCCTTGCTTCTTCAGCGGCAGGGTGTCGTTCTGGTTCTTCAGCAGCACGATGCTCTTGCGCGCAACATCGCGGGCTTCGGCACGGTGCAAACGGTTTTCCGCGTTACGGTCGGCCGGGTCATCCACTGCCGCGCCGATGCGCAGGTTCGGGTTGGCGAACAGGCCCATTTCCCACTTGGCGCCGAGCACTTCACGCACGGCATTGTCGACTTCTTTCTCCGACACTTCGCCGCTCTTTACCAGCCCTGGCAGTTCTTCGCCGTAGGCTTTGTCGTTCATGCTCAGGTCGACACCGGCCTTGATCGCCAGCTTGGCGGCTTCGCGGAAGTCCTTGGCCACGCCGTGGTCGATCAGCTCCTTGATCGCGCCGTGGTCGCTCACGGTCACGCCCTTGAAACCCCAATCCCTGCGCAAGACATCCTGCAGCAGCCAGGCGTTGGCCGTGGAAGGCACGCCGTTGATCGAGTTGAGCGCGATCATCACGCCGCCTGCGCCGGCATCAATGGAGGCGCGATAAGGCGGCAGGTAGTCCTGCTGCATGCGCACCGGGCTCATGTCGACGGTGTTGTAATCGCGACCGCCTTCGACCGCGCCATACAGCGCGAAGTGTTTGACCACCGCCATGATGCTGTTGGGCGCCTGCATGCTGGTGCCCTGAAATGCGCGGGTCATGGTGGCGGAGATACGCGACACCAGATACGTGTCCTCGCCGAAGCCTTCGGAGCTGCGGCCCCAGCGTGCGTCGCGGGTGATGTCGACCATGGGGGCGAAGGTCATGTCCACGCCGTCGGCCGCTGCTTCGATCGCCGACACGCGACCGGTGCGGGTGATGGCGTTCATGTCCCAGGTCGAAGCAAGACCCAGGCTGATCGGGAATACGGTGCGCTGGCCGTGGACGACGTCGTAGGCGAAGAACATCGGGATCTTGTTGCGGCTGTGCCCGGCGGCGTCCTGCATGGCGCGGTTGTCCGGCAGCACCACGGAGTTGAACGTGCCACCAATGCGGCCTGCGGTGATTTCCTTGAGAATTTCCGGCTTGGGCATCTCCGGACCGATGCTGATCAGGCGCAGTTGACCGATCTTCTCGTCGAGGGTCATTTGCTTCATCAGGTTGGCGATGAATGCATTCTTGGCTTGCAGCGTGGAAGCGCTGCCGACGCCAGAGGTGGCGTTTTCAGCCCAGGCGGACTGACTGACCAGGCCGATGACGAGACTCAGTAAACACAGCTTATTCATGAATGGTTTTCTCAAGGCGTTGCCGGCAACTCGCGCGTAATACCGGTCAGCCATTGTTATAGGTGTCGAACCTTTGGTTTTTATTGTCGTCAGGACGGCAACGTCGCTGAACTCCTGCCTCATATGAGCATCAGTAGCGCAACGAGTTTTATCTGATTGTGCCCCGGCAATCCAGAGCCCTGACAACTCGATGGGGCGGGATTATGCCGGGGATCGTCCGGTTTGGCTAAAGTCATGACTGACAGGACTAACTATTGATGAGCACAGGGAGCACGCACGCCATGCAAACAGCGCATTACGACCACAGCCGGGGCAGTCGTTACAAATTGTCACTGGCGTTGATGATGCTACTGACGACCCTGTTGTCCGGCTGCGGGATCAACAACATTCCGACCTACGACGAGCAGGTCAAGGCCGCCTGGGCCCAGGTGCAGAACCAGTATCAGCGCCGCGCCGACCTGATCCCCAACCTCGTGGAAACGGTGAAGGGCTACGCCAGGCAAGAGCAGGACACCCTGACCGCCGTTATCGAAGCGCGGGCCAAGGCGACGTCCATTCAGGTGGATGCCAGCACCCTGAACGATCCGGCCAAACTCAAGCAATTCCAGGATGCACAAGGTCAGCTGACCGGCGCACTGAGCCGTTTGATGGTGGTCTCGGAGCGCTATCCGGACCTGAAATCCAACCAGAACTTCCTCGCGCTGCAATCCCAGCTTGAAGGCACGGAAAACCGCATTGCGGTGGCGCGTCGCGACTTCATCACGGCGGTCGAGCGTTACAACACCGAGATCCGCACCTTCCCGGGCCGTCTGTGGCATTCAGTGATGTACAGCGATCTGCCGGTGCGTCCGAACTTCGAAGCCACTGCCGCTGACGCTGACAAAGCGCCCCAAGTGAAGTTCTGATGGGACGCGCGCGGCGGGGAGTGCTGGTCGCGTTTCTGGCGATGTCGGTGGGTGTGTTTGCCCAGTGGGCGCAAGCCGACCTCACGTTTGCGCCGCTGACCGGGCGTGTCGTCGACACCGCCGGGATGATCGATGGCCCGAGCAAAGAGCATCTTGAACAGATGCTGCGCGCCCACGAAGAGCTGACCACCGAGCAAGTGGTAGTGGTCACCTTGCCGGACCTGCAGGGCTCGACCATTGAGGACTACGGCTATCAGTTGGGTCGTCACTGGGGCATCGGCCAGAAGGGCAAGGACAACGGCGCCCTGTTGGTGGTCGCCCGGGACGAGCGCAAGGTGCGCATCGAAGTGGGTTACGGCCTTGAAGATCGTCTGACCGATGCGCAGTCATCGGTGATCATCAACCAGATCATCACCCCGGCCTTCCGGCAGGGCGATTTTGTCGGCGGTATTACCAAAGGTGCCGAGGCGATGGTCCAGGTGCTCGGCGGCGATCCTCTTGCCGAGCCCGCGGTCGGCGCCACCGGCAGCACTGCGGCGAGCGAGGACGAAGGCGTCGACTGGAGAGTGACACTGCTGTTTCTGGTGTTGTTCGTGGTCATCAGTTACATCAGCGCACGTTCCGGGCGAGGCAGGTCCATCGGCTCCGGGAGCGGCGGAGGCTTCGGCGGTTTCGGTTCCGGCGGCTTGGGCGGCTCAGGCGGCTCAGGTGGTTCGGGCTCGGGCGGTATGCGCGGTGGCGGTGGTGGATTTGGCGGGGGCGGTGCCTCCGGTGGCTGGTAGTCGTTCGCTCAGGAAGGGTTTGCTTGCATGACATTGCTCAATAAAGACGAACAGCAACAGGTGGCCCACGCCATCGAGAGCGTCGAGCGTCAGACCGACGCGGAGCTGGTGACGGTGCTGGCGACCAGTGCCGACGACTACACCTACGTGCCGCTGATCTGGGCCGGGGTCATCGCGCTGCTCGTGCCGGGGCTGATCAACCTGCTGACCGGCTGGCTCAGTGCCAATCATCTGCTGCTGGTGCAGGTCGTCACGTTCATCATGGTGGCGCTGGTGTGCCGGTTGCCCGGCATCACCACGCGGCTGGTGCCTGTTCGCGTGCGCCACTGGAGGGCGGGCAATCTCGCTCGTCGGCAGTTTCTCGAACAGAATCTCCATGCCACCGCCAATGGCACCGGCGTGCTGATTTTTGTCAGCGAGGCCGAGCGTTACGTCGAGATCATCGTCGACGACGGCATCGCCCGGCGTGTGGACAACGAAGTCTGGCGCGGGATGGTCGAGACCTTCACCCGTCAGGTGAAGGACGGCCGGATTCTGGAAGGGTTTGTAGGGTGTGTCCGTTCGTGCGGCGACGTGCTGAGCGAGCACGTCCCTGTGACCGAGGCGCGCAATGAGTTACCGAATCGGTTGGTGGTGCTGGGGTAGGGCGGCCTCACGCCTGCCGATATGATCGTTCCCGCGCTCCGCGTAGGAATGCCTCTTCCGACGCTCCGCGTCATTTAATTGCACCTACTGCTTACGACCCGCCTAAAATAGCGCCTCGCATTTCCGCTCCCGAGGCGCTTTCCGATGTCCGTTACCGCACCCGCCACCGTTCCTGCGCAGGACCACCGCGCTCAGTTCCTGAGTTTGCTGGACACCTGCCTGACGCAAAATTCGCTGATCAAACTGGTGCTGGCCAAGTACGTCGGAAGTGAAGCGGAGTTGCAGCGGGTCATCATCAAGCCCGTCACGGTCAAGGATCAGCCGTGTCTGTCCTTCGTGTATCGCTACAAGACCCGCGACATCACCAAAAATCACCCCCTCGCCGAGGCGCAGGCGCTGATTGCCAGCCTGCTGCCTGAGTCCTTCAAGAACGCTCATCTGCTTTCGCTCACCGATGAAGTGCAGCTGGAGTTCAGCAAGAAGGGCAAGAGCACGCTGTTCCGCAACAAGGCCCAGCAGGAACGCGAAGCCCCGACCGCCGAGCATGACCGCGAGAAGAAGCGTTATCTGGAACTGAGCCGGCCATTCCTGACCGATTTGGGCGTGACCAACAAGCAACACGAGCTGATCCCGGCGATGTCGCGCAAGTGGAAGCAGATCAACAAGTTCATCGAGGTGTTTTCCCACGCGCTGGCGACCTCACCGATCAGGCTGGACGCGCCGGTCACGGTTGCGGATTTCGGTTCGGGTAAGGGCTATTTGACTTTCGCCATTCACGATTACCTGCGCAACACCTTGCAGACCGAAGGCAATGTGACCGGCGTCGAGTTGCGCGAGGACATGGTCACGCTCTGCAACAACGCCGCCGCGCGGCTGGAGCATCCGGGTCTGGTGTTCAAGTGCGGTGACGTGCGTTCGGTGGCGCCCAGCGAACTGGACGTGATGATCGCCTTGCACGCCTGCGACATCGCCACCGACTACGCGATTCACACCGGCATCCGCTCGGGCGCCTCGATCATCATGTGCTCGCCGTGCTGCCACAAACAGATCCGCCTGCAGATCCAGAGCCCGACGCTGCTCAAGCCCATGCTGCAATACGGTTTGCACATGGGCCAGCAGGCCGAAATGGTCACCGATGCCTTGCGCGCATTGCTGCTGGAGGCCTGCGGTTATGAAACCAAGGTCTTCGAGTTCATCTCGCTGGAGCACACCAACAAGAACAAGATGATTCTGGCGGTCAAGCGCGCCGTCCCGGCGAATCCCGCTGAACTGCTGGCGAAGATCCAGGAGCTGAAAGTGTTCTACGGCATTCATGAGCAGTGCCTGGAGGGCTTGCTGCAGGCGGACGGCCTGCTGGGCTAGACGCGAGCGGCAGCCACCGGCTTGGGTGCAATCACAGCGGTTTTGCGTCCGATGGCCAGCGTGACCACGACCCCGGCGGCGAAGATCCAGGTCGTCGGGTCAATGTGCTCGCCGAAAAACAGCGCCGAGAAGGCCATGGTGAAGAACAGCTGCACCAGCTGAATCTGGCTGACCCGCGCGATGCCGCCCATGGCCAGCCCGGCGTACCAGGCGAAGAAGCCGATGAATTGCGAAAACAGTGACACGTACCCGAAGGCCCACCAGGTGCCGGGGGATATCGGGCCCTGATGCTGCCACGCCAGATAGCTGACGGGCACGATCAACACCGGGATTGAAATCACCAGCGCCCAGCAGATCACCTGCCAGCCACCCATCTCCTTTGCCAGACGCCCACCTTCGGCATAACCCAGCCCGCCAATCGCCACCGCGGCGACCATCAGCAAATCACCGGCCTGAAGAGTGCCGGCGCCGCTGATCAGCGCGTAGCCCAGCACCAGAACGCTGCCCATCGCCGCGCAAGCCCAGAAGGCTTTCGACGGACGCTCGTGTGACAGCCAGGCGGCGTAGATGGCGACCAATAGAGGTTGCAGACCATTAACCAGTGCGCCGTGGGAGGCGGGCAGGGTTTTCATGGCCCAGGCCGACAGCACCGGGAACCCGACGATCACCCCCAGCGCGACCACCATCAGCGCCTTGAACTGCGCGCGGGTCGGCCATTTTTCTCTGCGCCACAGCAGTAACGCCACCGCCGGCACCGCCGCACACAGGGCGCGGCCCAGGCCGTTGAGCAAGGGATGGATTTCCTGCACCACGATGCGGGTCATGGGCAACGTCAGGCTGAAGATCACCACGCCGATCAGTCCGAGGGCCATTCCGGTGTTTTCACGAGAGGACATATTGGGTCGTGCCTTGTTCTTGTTGGTGCAAAACGCACGCTCATTCAGCCATAGAACCGGAGTGGCGGCCCTTTACAGATGCGTGCGGAATCGTCCGTACACTTCAAAAGCTTCCCGGCTGAAGCCGGTCCTACTAATCGAACGCGGTTTAGTAGGACAGGCTTTAGCCGTGACAGGTGCATATTGAGTGGGACCGGCTTTAGTCGGGAATCATAGAAAGGGTCGAGGGGGGAAATGCCGTTTTCGAGGATTTTCCGATCGCTCACTGAATCAGCCCAAATGTTGGTGCAAAAGTTGAATGCAACGTTGCTGCAACAGTTTGAAGGTCAAATTGATGCCGTCGAATTCAGCCAGGAGAACCATCGTGTCGGTTATCGAAAAATGGGCGTTGCAGGGTGTCGTGTTATTCCTTTTCGCATGGATGGCAACGGTGGCGGCTCAATGGTCAGGCAGCGTCGTGCACACGACGAGCAGCGACCGACTCGCCGCCCTCAGCAGCATGCGCCTGACCACCGAATCGGTCGCCACCAGCGTCAATAAACACGCGCAGGGTGGGGCAGTGGTGGTGGGGTCATTGTCGGAAGGTAACGAGTAAAGGGCAGGGGCTGGGAAGATTGGAAGCGATAATCCCTCAGCTCTTCTTCAACTCCAATGCTTCCTTCAACCGCGCCACCGGCACCGCAAGCGTTGGATCGCCCAGCGGGTGGGTCGTGGCGTTGAAGAATGTCAGCTCGATGTTCTGCCCTTCAAACAGCTCGCTGTAGCGGCGTTTCTGGTGCTGGATGAAGGCGTCGCTGCGCGGCAACACCGAGATGGCGATGCGCTTGGGACGGGCCTGGAGAATGGCGTTCAGGATGTGTCGATCCTGCTTGCCCAGCGAGTGGCCGAAGACGCACAGCGCGCCCTCATGCTGCGCCAGCTGGGCGTGGCAAAACGACAGATAGTCCGAGCCGCGGATGATCTTCATCTTGTCGTCGCTGCGCCCTTCGCAGACAAACAGCGGCACATCCTCCAGCGCGTTGATCGCGAAGCTACCCAGCAGCGTGCTCTCCGAGGACATCAGCTTGCGCGCCGTGCCATCGAAGTTCTTCACCAGATGCATTCCGCCGTGCAGGTACAAAATGCGCGTTGCGTGGCTGTCGGTGCGGTGCAGGTTGAACATCGCATCGTCGTCGAACAGATCATCGAATGGCTGTGCGCCATGCATCGCCCCCCAGTAAGCGAGCAGGTCGTAATTGGTGGAGTACACCGTCTGGTACTGGCTCAGGGCTTCGCTGATCCTGGCGATGGTCGCCGCTTCCATTAGCCGCCACGGAATATGCGCCGAGCGGATGCCGTGAATCAGGGCTTCCTTGATCGCGAAATAGCGGTTGCGTGGTGATGACGAACCAATCGTCAGCGCCGCATTGACCCGCATGGCAACTTTCAAGCCGCTGAGCACGGGTTCGAAATTCTCCGTTTCCATGGATTTGAACAGCGCCAGCTCGGTGGCGCTCAAGGGTTTGTTGCGCGTGGTCTGCGCCAACTCGAACAGCGAGTCGTAGGCGAAGTTCTTCCACACGGCAAGACTGGCGCCGTTGCCCAACAGCAGTCCCGAGCAGGGATCGGCGGCTTGCAGGGTGTTCCAGTCAGCCAGTTCGGCATCAAAATCCGTGAATTCCATCATCTCGCTTCGCTTTCAGGTGAGCAGGTACTGACCGGACGCCAGAACGGAGGGGACTTATAGAAACCCAGGTCGGCGTTGTCAACGCGGCATGCCGGCCTTGAACGTTTTGAGGAGGGCGCCGCTGGTCTCGGTAACGTCTATAGAGTGAACGGCGGGTGTAAGGTTTTATCCGACAACCCATAACACTCTCTTGAATGAGGGGGAGATCACCATGCATACCGCGATGCTCAGCAAAACGCACTTCAACGGCTACGATGTGATTAACGTAAACAACGGGCCCTGGCGGGTCTGCACCCATCACGACCGATTAGGGTCGTTTTCCACCCGCGAAGAGGCCATGGCATTTGCGGCCTCGCTGCCTGCTTATCAGGAGCGGACGGCGTTAGGGGCGGCCACCAAAGCGCATTAATGATCCGGTTTATCGTTATTTGGGCTCCGGTTTTGCCGGAGCTCAATAAGGCGGATAGGAACTCGTGAACTGCACTATCCGTTTGCGAAGTTTCATGCAGCCTGCACGATTTCGTATTTCCCGTATTTTTATAACTCATTGATTAGTTGGGATTTCTGATACCCCGCTATTACGGCACGCTCGATGCAACGCTAATCACGAACCTGCAGGGTCGGCACTTAGATCGATCCGCTTACCGTGATCCAGAGGAAAAAACATGAACGCCATCGAACTTCTGAAAGCCGACCATGAACGCGTCAAAGCCATTCTGACCCAACTGAGCGAGTCCACGGAGCGCGGTGTGAAAAAGCGCACCGACCTGCTCGCCAAGCTGGAAATGGAAATCACCATCCATACCAGGATCGAAGAAGAAATTCTCTATCCGGCGTTCAAAGAGGCCGGTGGCAAAGAGCAGGACATCATGTACTACGAAGCCAAGGAAGAGCATCGCACTGTCGATGCCCTCGTGCTGCCGGACCTCAAGCAAACCGACCCTGCAACCCCGGAGTTTTCCGGTCGTGTGAAAGTCGTCAAGGAGCTGCTGGAGCACCACATCGAGGAAGAAGAGGAAGAGATGTTCCCGCAAGCTGAGAAGTTGCTGGGCAAGAAGATGCTGGAAGAGCTTGGCGCGCAGATGGAAGCGATGAAGGCTGAATACAAGAAGTCCATGTCGTCGAGCATTGCGGCGTAAGCGCTGATGGAATGATAAAGCCCGGATATTTCCGGGCTTTTTTCTAGGTGATGGTTTATGTGTCTGACAGTCGCCCGGCGCACTTGCTGACATCTTCCCGGCTAAAGCCGGTCCTACATTTAAATCGCATGCATTCAGTTGGACTGGAGGTGGACTCGATTGTAGGACCGGCTTTAGCCGGGAAAGCGTCAGCCGTCACGCTGCAAAACCGATGGCGAACACACTTGCCTCTTCCCGGCTAAAGCCGGTTCCACATTTGAATTGCATGCATTCAGCTGGACTGGCGGTGGCCTCCATTGTGGGACCGGCTTTAGCCGGGAAAGCGTCGGCCGTCACGCTGCAAACCAATGGCGAGCACACTTGCCTCTTCCCGGCTGAAGCCGGTCCTACATTTGAATTGCATGCATTCAGTGGGGCTGGCGGCGCGCTTCATTGTAGGACCGGCTTTAGCCGGGAAGGGGCCAGGCAGCACACTGCAAGACTTTGTATACCCGTGTATCTAGACCCTCTGGCGATACGCGCTGATTTAAAGCTCACCCTCAACGACACATTGCAGATACGTGCAGCGCATTCAATGGTTCGTAGCCAAAGGCCGGGCCAGGCTTTGGCTATCCCGCTCAAGCCCCCGACCACGACTGCACACTGAGGAAGCACCCCATGAACAGAGTCAACGCGTCATTGCTGCTCAGCGTTTTTACGGCGGGCGCCCTGGCACTGGGCGTTGCCAGTGGGGCTCAGGCTGCGCCGGTGAAGAACATCGTGTTGGTGCATGGCGCCTTTGTGAACGGGTCGGGCTGGAAGCCGGTTTACCAGATCCTGCGCAAGGACGGGTACAACGTCTCGATCGCTGAACACCCACTGACGTCGTTCACCGATGACGTGACGGCGGTGAAACGCATCGTTGATCAGCAGGATGGCCCGACGATTCTGGTCGGCCACAGTTATGGCGGCGCAATCATCACGGATGTTGGCAATGACGCCCATGTCGTGGGGTTGGTGTACATCGCCGCCCACGCGCTGGACCAGGGTGAAACCGAAGCGCAGAACGGCAAGCTGTACCCCAATGCCACCAAGGCGGTAAAGAAAACCGTAGACGGGTTCCTGTCCCTCGACCCTGCGTTCTACCCGGCAGACTTCGCGGCTGACCTGCCCAAGGCTCAGGCTGAATTCGAAGCCATTTCCCAGGAGCCGACCGCTGCGTCGGTATTCACCACGCCCGCTGGCGTGCCCGCGTGGAAAACCAAGCCTAGCTGGTACGCAGTGGCCGGGGCAGACCGGATCATCAACCCGGACCTTGAGCGCATGTACGCCAAGCGGGCCAACAGCCACACCATCGAGATCAAAGGCGCCAGCCACTCGGTGTACCAGTCCCGTCCGCAGGAAGTGGCAGCGTTGATCGAACAGGCAGCAGCGCACGCTGCAGATTGAACTAGCCGGTCTACGGCTGAACCTGCGATCGGTGCCAAGCGTTAGTGGTCACCGCGATCCAGCCACGCGCACTGAATCTCACCGGCAAATGAGATCCAGCGGCATCGATTGCAATTGCCCAACAATGGGTCTGGCAAACAGATAGCCCTGCATCAGCTCGACGCCCAGATCCAACAGGGCGTCGCGCTCCTCGTGGGTTTCGATGCCCTCGGCGACAACGGTGATGCCAATACGCTTGGAAACCAACACGATCCCTTCAACAATTGCCCGACGCACGGCGTCCTGGTCGATGCTTCGGGTCAGTGCCATGTCGATTTTCAAGACGTGTGGCTGAAACATCGCCAGCATATTGAGGCCGGAATAACCTGATCCGAAATCATCGATGGCGGTGGTGAAGCCTTGCCGCGCGTACTCTTCAAAAATGGATTTGAGATGATTCGGGTCTTCGACGCGCTCACCTTCGGTGACTTCGAACATGAGCCGATCCACCGGAAAATCGAAGGTCCTGGACGCTTCAAGCGTTGCACGAATGCAGGTCTCGGCGCGATACACCGCGTTAGGCAGAAAATTGATACTGAGCTTGCAGTCTGGAATCGCGGGCAGTCCCAGCTGGGTCGCGAGCTCAATGGCCCGGACCCGGCACGCCTGGTCGAACCGATAACGGTTGCCGTCGTTGACCTGGCCCAGGATGAAAGCAGCAGACTCACCGTTGACACCCCGTACCAGCGCCTCGTAGGCGAACGGCGCTCCGGTGGTGACGTTGAAAATAGGTTGGAACGCCATGGTGAAGTCGAAACCCAGCGCTTCCAGATTTCGACATTCAGCGCAGCCAATGGATTCGAAGGTTGCCAGGGGTATGCGTTGCATGATCGTCAGTGCCTTGAGAGTTCGTCGGTCGATGTGTGGATTTTGAGCGACTGGTTTCTCTGTATCGGCAGCGTGGGTGAAAACTGTGCTGCGGAATTTCAGCAGGGGATCAGCGGTAACGAAATCGATGCATGAGAGGGGGAGGTCTGACTCGGTCTTTTAGAAGTCAAGGGCAAGAACCGAGGTTGATTCAGAGAGAGGGGGGGCGGCTGAAAGGCCCGGAAACACTGGGGAAGATGGAGCGGGTAGAGGGAATCGAACCCTCAACTAAAGCTTGGGAAGCTTTCGTTTTACCACTAAACTATACCCGCTTTTAACTCGACGCCTTTGGAGCGGCTGACTTTGTACCAGATGCGGCGGGTTAATTGAAGCGTTAAATGCCGCACCGACCAAATGCCGTGTGGCCGACGCCTGATTCGCCTTCCGATGGCACTCATCAGGGTCTGCAGCAAACCAGTGCTTCCCCGTCTTCTGCCCTTTCTTCTCCCATTCCTGTTACACCGCAAACGCCTGTTGCGACTGCCCCGTTCTGTAATGAACGCGCCGGGGTTCGGGTGCGGGCTTCAGAAACCCATGCAGCGCATTTTTTGATGCCAGGCACGCCGCCTTGTTCTCCATGTCCAGAAAGTGCCCGGCATTCTGCAGTGTGGTGAAGTGGCAGTCGCGGATGTAGTGGGCGAAGTGGCGGGCGTCGGCAGCCGAGGTGTACTCGTCCCACGCGCCGTTCATGAACAGCACCGGCACGTTGATGCGCTTGGCCGCTTTCATCTGAGGATGATTGCTCGCGTCCAACACATGATCAATGTGGTGGTGCATCTGCGCGTACTCGTGCAAATCCAGGGAGCTGACGTGCTTGTGGTTGTAGCGCTTGAACAGCGAGGGCAGGTGTTTGCCCAACGTGCTGTTGAGCAACTCCCCGACGCCGTGACGATTGTAAGTGCCGAAGTGTTGCCGGCCGCGCTCGAGATAGTCGCGCAGCGGGTCGCTGATGACGGGGGAGAACGAGCTGATCACGGCCTTTTCGATACGCTTGGGCCGGTGGGCCAAGGCGACCAGCGCCGCCGCGCCACCCCATGAGAACGACATCAGGAGTTCGGCGTTGAAATGGTCGATGAGCTCCAGAAGCAGCTGGCCTTCAAGCTCTTTGGTCAGCGGGCGTTCATGGGCGTTGTGGGGTTTTGATTTGCCGGCGTAAGGCGGGTCGTACAGCACGACGTTGAATTGCGGATGAAGGTTGCGCACGGTCTGAGCGAAGGAGGTGGTCGTGGCGAGTGAGCCGTTGACCAGAATGATGGTCTTCTCGGCGGCGTCTGCCCGATAGAGCTCCGTGTAAACCCGGAACTGGCCCTGTATATCCAGCACAGCGATTTCTGGTCTCATCTCCATGTCTCCTGACGAAAAAACGGGGTGCGCATAGACACGTTGCACGCGTTTCGTGACAGGTAGGCAATTCGACACAGGTTTCAGACCAACGCGATTTCATCGGCACTCAGGGCTCTGTACTGCCCCGGCTCCAGCGCGGAGTCGAGCATCAGTGGCCCCATGCTCTCGCGGTGCAGCCGGGTCACCTTGTTATCGAAGTGACCGAACATGCGCTTGACCTGATGGTAACGCCCTTCGACGATGCTCAACCGGGCGCGATGACTGCCGAGAATCGTCAGCTCGGCGGGTTGTGTCGTCAGGTTCTCGAACGCGAAATAAAAACCTTCTGTGAATTTCTCGATGTAATGCGCGCCGATTTCGTCTTCGGTTTCAACGTAGTAAACCTTCGCCAGCTTGGTGGTCGGTTGCGTCAGGCGGCGCGACCACTGGCCATCGTTGGTGATCAGCGTCAGCCCGGAGGTGTTGAAATCCAGACGGCCAGCGATGTGCAGATCGTCTTTGTCGGGTTCATCAAGCAGGTCGAGCACGGTGGGGTGCTGCGGATCGACGGTCGCGCTGACGCAGCCCTGGGGCTTGTGCAGCATGAAATACCGAGCGGGTTTGCCGAGCTGAAGGACTTCGTCGTCGATCCGCACCTGACTGAATTCGCGGACCTCATGCAGCGGGTCTTTTACCGGCAACCCGTCGACCTGCACGCGGCCTGCGATCAGCACCAGGCGCACGTCTTTGCGGCTGAAACGCGGCAGGTTGCTGAGGAAACGGTCAAGACGCATCGCGACGCTTCGCCTCAACGCCTGCGCATTGCGGGCAAAGACACGCTTGTCCACGCACCGCTTCGGGCAACGCTGCCAATACCTCAGGATCGATGGCGACGGTAAAACACCAGCAGGCTTGATCCACTGTGCGCGGATCAGCCAGGGTGCAGCGGTTACTGGCGCCGCACACGGGGCAAGTGCTCGTGTCGATGATGTGAGTGTCCATGTAAGGCACGGCCTCTGGGTGTCTCTGATGATCGACGCAGTGGCAGGCGCCGAACAGCGCCTTCGTTGCGCGTGCGATCAGGGTTTACGCGGGTGTGTAACGCCGCCAATGCTAGCGCGCGGCCTTGTCTCGCGCCATGAGCATGTGATCTCCGGCAACGCGCCTACGGGGTAATCGGCGACTGGCCCTGGGGTGCTACAAAAGAAGGGGAGCGCCCCAGCATTGATCCCACGGCAGGGCAGCGGCAATGCACCAGCAGGATGTTGTCGTAATGAATCCCTTGCCGATGCAACTCCCCGAACAGGTCCTGCAGGGTCGGGTTGGTCATGCCAAACCGGTTGCGCACGGTCAGCACATCCATGGGCGTCGCAGGGAGCGGGCTCGGTAACGGAGGTTGGTGACTGTTGCGCACGATCTGGCTGATGTCGCGATAACTTTCGTAGTGTTCGCTCTGGAATTTCGCGAGGGTGTAGTTTTTTATGCGCCCCGGCAAAGTCGTACCCGCCATCAGCGTGTCCCGCACCAGAAAGCCCGGAAAGGGCCCGACATCCGGGCCGGGCAACGTCTGAGCGCTGTTCAGCATCGCGTAGGGACGCACCGACTGGCTGGCGATCCGGTGCAGCATCGGGTCAACCAGTTCATGGCCGTGGGGCGCGAAGGTTCGCAGTTCAGTACCGTTGGGAATCGCTGTCGTCCGCGTCCATGGCAAGTAGTAACCATGGCTGCTGACGACCAGCGTGCGTGCCTGGGTGCGGTCCGATGTCCACAGCAGAAATTTGCGTCCCAGCTTCCACACCTGAACCGCTGAAGTACCGAATTCGGCGTTGCCCGCCACGCGCCATGTCTTCATCAGTCCAGCCCCATTGAAAAACGCCTTGAGCAGCGTTTTGCGCGGCTGGGTCGAACGTCGCAGCCAGTCCCCGAAACGACGGGCAGGCAGAGCGGACTGGCCTCGCGTAAGCCCCTGTCGAAGTCCCCGCCCAAGCCCTCGGCTCAGGGCAGCAGTCGGCGCTGCGAGCTTGCTGAACGCCTGGAAAAGTCGTGGCGTGGCCGGCGCCATGTGCAACAGCCCCAGGGACAGAATGGCGAACATCACCTGGCGCCGTTCTTCCTGACGGTCGCCGGGGAGATTGGCGGCCTGAATATTCAATGCAACGCTGGCCGCGCTGGCCGTCAGCGCCGCAATCGAGGTCGCCGGCAGTAGGAGGGCCATCGGCGCCAGCAGCAATTGCAGGCGATTGAGGTGTTGAATCCAGGCGCCGAGTGCCTGCTCGCGGTCGGTCACGATGCTGTCCTCGGCGTCGTACTGGCTGTTAAGACGCAGGCTTTCACAGATAAATCCCATGGGCGAGCCGGACACTTCCTGCTCGCACAATTGACGCTGCCGGGCCGCATGGCTATCCGGGTTATACAGCGGCTCGGTCCAGGGGCGCAGGGTCGAAACCGGTTCTGCTGGCGCACGAACCCCGCCCCACAGTTCGAGGATATAGCTGAGCCTGGCGTGAAAACGGCGCGGCATGTAGTTGAGCACTGTCTCGCGCCATGCTGGGTTTGCAGCGGCGGCGGTCAGATGGTCGACGAGCTGCTGACGATCGCTGAATGGCACGAAGGGCGTGGACTGCCCGGCCTGATAAAGCACCCCGCCTTCTCTGTGTGTAGCGCTCATCACCAGCAAGCCGACGCAGGGAGGGCAATCAGAACTCAGTGGCAGGCCATTGCTGACGTAAAAGCCCACAGCGCTCCAGCGGATGCGGGCCGTCACGGAAAGCGGCGCCTGCGGCACATGCACCTGTTGAGCCTGCTCTACGGCATCGATGACCATCTGGAAACTGTCCATGGAAAGATCGCCGCTTTTGAGGGCCACCAGCGCCTGGCCGACGAACGTCGACCAGAGCGAGCGCTCGACGTCGGCGTGTTGCTGCTGCCAGAACTGGTCGAGTCGGCGCCGCATGAGTCCGAGAAAGTCGATGCCTTGAATGTACGCCTCGACGCTGGCCGCGCTGATATTCAACTCCGCCTCGGTCGACCACGTCCCTTGGCCGCTCGTGTCTGCATACACGACCCAGCGACCGCCTTCGTCATCGTACCCCTGAGGCTGACGCGCCCTGAACCGGCTGATCAGTGCCTGACCCAGCGTGACGGGCGTTTCATCCGGCGTGACGATCACGTTCGCCGCCGCAATCCGCGGGTGACCCCAAGGCGTCCTCGACGTGCCGGGCAGGTAACGGATGAACACCCGCTGCGGGTCTGTGATCAGCGTGTGCGTTTTCCTCAACGGCACCCGATTGGGCCGGGGAGACATCTGCCTCAGCCACTGGCCCATGAGCCGGTTTGCAACCCCGAGGGGCGTAGGGATTCGCGCCAGCAATGGCTCATGGTGCTGCCAGTAATCGAGGGCGCTGACCACTGCCAGCGCTGGCTCGATGGGCATGAGCGCCGCGTGGTCGTCGTCGATGAGTGCGTCGGGCGATTCAACTGCGTCGCTGCCGGTCAGTCGTGCTGCCCAGAACCGTTGCTGGGCGACACGCAGTTGAGTGAACGCGTCGTCCGAGGGAGCGGTCAGCGTGAGGAGGGTCTGCGCGCTCTCGAGGGAGAGATTCAGCCGATGCCAGGCCGATGCGTTGATCGCCTGCAGCACCTCATCCGCCTTCCAGGGCGCGTCATCGCTGATGTACTCATGGCAGTGAGGCGCGCTGCCCAGCACATGGACATAGCAATGCCCCGTGGTGTTGGATCGTACGTGGAAGATACCGGGGATGATCTCGCCGTTCAGCGCCAGTCCGCGCACGACCGAGCGTGCCGGCGGCCTTATCGGCTGCAGCTCCCGAATGTGTTGCGGGAAACGTGTGAGCCCCAGCGCATCGAGCGCCAGCAGATGGCCCTCGTTATCGATGCGCTTGCGCGAATGCAAACGGGTCAGGCCATCGAGAAACGCCAGCTTGGCGAGCATCTCCCATGCAGTACCGTGCCGCTCCCAGAACCGACGCTGCATCTGCGCATGTTCCAGCGTCCATCGGGCTTTCAAGAGCAACTCGAAAAACACCGAGACGGTCAGGGACGGCGTTGAGGCCGACAGCGGG
The DNA here is from genome assembly GCF_021728295.1 of Pseudomonas petrae. Taxonomy (GTDB): domain Bacteria; phylum Pseudomonadota; class Gammaproteobacteria; order Pseudomonadales; family Pseudomonadaceae; genus Aquipseudomonas; species Aquipseudomonas petrae. The sequence goes on along the minus strand of NZ_JAKJXE010000005.1, from coordinate 120,739 downwards.
CGATCAGGCTCGGCGCAGCGCCGAAGTGCGAGCAACCCGGGCGGGTTCAGCACTTCCCGGCCCAGCTCGCGCAACGTCAGGCGCAACTCGAAACGCTCCCGGCCGTCTGCCTCCACGGCTGGCTCCAGCGCGGTGCTAAAACTGACCTCCAGCTCATCAAGGTCAATGGGCGCGCCAAATCTGGCCTGCAGCGTTTCCTTCAGCCTCTGGTCCAGATGGCGGACGACCGAGGGCGGAAACTCCAGATCGAGGTGCCAGGCCTTCAGCACCCAGACCGATCCGTAGAACAACTCAGCGACCGGGCTGACGGCCTGGCGCATCAATCTTTTGTGGTTGAGCGTGTGAGGTTGGGCGGGCGCGACGGCGCTGGGCTCCAGGGATTGTGCCGGGCGCACGCGCTCCGCGAACGGTGAAACGCTGAAAGCGCTGCCATGGGGCAGGCTGTCGTTGGAGCTCAGATCAAGGCTGCTCGCGGGATGGGAGCTGCTGCTGTCGTTCATGGAAAATCGCGCCACGTGGAAAGGTGCCCACTATGGCGCGATGTCGGATTGCAATGGCGGTATCTATGTATTGCGTATGCGACCGTGTTTTATGCCTTTAGGAAGCTACGAGCGGTAAGCCCCAAGCGGCAACCGCGCTAATCAGCCGGCGTCCAGTACGACGACGCGTTGCCCGGCGCGGACGGCTGAGCCGGGTTGCACGCGTACGTCGCTAACCACACCGGCGTGGGGCGCCAGCAGCGGGATCTCCATCTTCATCGACTCCAGAATCACCAGCGTTTCCCCCGCCTCAACGCGCTGGCCGACGCTGACCTGCACCTGCCAGAGATTGCCGGCAATGTGGCTGTCGATGCTGGTCTGCCCATCTTGCAGCGAGGCTTCTTGCGTGGATTCGGCCACCGCTTCGTCGCTTTCGAACGAGGCCTGACCGTTGGCAATCCAGCGCTCGCGCTCGGCGTTGAACGCGCTCTGCTGCTGGTTGCGGAATGCCGCGATGCTCTGCGCCTCGTCCGCCAGAAAGGCCTGATAGTCCGTGAGATTGAGCGTGCTGTGCTCGATCTGCAGCGGGTATCGACCGAGGGGGAAATCGCGGCGGATGGTCAGCAGCTCGTCGGCGCTGACAGGATAGAAGCGGATCTGGTCGAAAAACCGCAGCAGCCACGGTTTGCCATCGAACGCGGCCACCGCGCGGTAGCGGTTCCACATCTGCAACGTGCGGCCCACGAACTGATAGCCGCCGGGGCCTTCCATGCCGTAGACGCACATGTACGCGCCGCCGATGCCGACGGAGTTTTCAGCGGTCCAGGTCCGCGCCGGGTTGTATTTGGTGGTGACCAGACGATGTCGGGGATCCAGCGGCGTGGCGACCGGCGCGCCGAGGTAGACGTCGCCCAGCCCCATCACCAGATAGCTGGCGTCGAAGACGGTGCGGTGCACTTCCTCCAGATTTGGCAGGTCATTGATGCGGCGAATGAATTCCAGGTTGCTCGGGCACCAGGGCGCGTCCTTGCGCACGGTGGTCATGTACTTTTCGATGGCCAACTGACAGGCCGGATCGTCCCAGGACAGCGGCAGATGAACGATGCGCGACGGCACTTCCAGATTCTTGCTGGCGCAGACGCCGCCCCACTCGCCGGCGACCACATCGAGCAGCGTGTTCAACGGCAGTTGCTCGGGCTGGTAATGCACCTGCAGTGAACGAATGCCCGGTGTCAGGTCGATCACCCCGGTGAGCTGCTTGCTTTCCAGCGCCTGCATCAGCGCATGGCCGCGGAAGCGCAGCACCAGGTCGAGTTCCGGCGCGCCGATTTCAAGCAGCAGGTGCGTGTCGCCGGACAGGCGGGCGACTAGGCGGGTGTCGTCTTTGCCGATGTCCAGCACAACCGGCGAGATCAACGCTACACCCTGTAGGAGCGCGCTTGCCCGCGAATGCAATGGCTCGGGCGCCAGACATTCATCGGATGTACCGGCTTCTTCGCGGGCAAGCGCGCTCCTGCCGAAAATCGTGCGGGCCGCTTCGACGCTGACCGGATAAAACCGCACCTTGTCCCCGGCCTTGAGCTGCCCCAGCTGCCACAGATCCGCCTCGATGATCGTCACCGGGCAGACAAATCCGCCCAGGCTCGGCCCGTCCGGGCCGAGGATCACCGGCATGTCCCCGGTGAAATCCACCGCGCCGATGGCGTACGGATTGTCATGAATGTTCGACGGGTGCAGACCCGCTTCGCCGCCGTCTGCGCGTACCCATTCAGGCTTCGGCCCGATCAGGCGCACGCCGGTGCGGCTGGAGTTGAAATGCACTTCCCAGTGGGTGGCAAAGAAAGTCTCGATATAGCGCTCGGTGAAGTATTCCGGCGCGCCGTGGGGGCCATAGATCACCCGGATATCGCGCACTTGCTGCAGCTCGGCGATTTCCGTTAGCGCCAACTGTTCGCCTGCGCTGCGGTCCACCAGCGGCGCGACATGCAGCACGTCCCCCGCACGTAACGCCCGTCCGCCGTGCCCGCCAAACTGGCCGAGCGTGAACGTGCTTTTGCTGCCCAGATAATCCGGCACGTCCAGCCCGCCCCGCACGCACAGATAACTGCGGGCGCCGGCGCCAGCGATGGTGCCGAGCACCAACGTCGATCCAGCAGAAACAAGCAACGACTGATTCATCGGCTGCGCGTCCCCATCCAGCGTCAGCGGAATGACCGCGCCCGTCACGGCAATCACAGCATCGGTGTTAAAGCGCAGCGTCGGCCCGGTCATGGTGATTTCCAGCGCGGCGCATCCTTCAGCGTTACCCACCAGAACATTACCCAGACGCAACGATCGACTGTCCATCGGACCGGACGGCGGCACGCCCACCGCCCAGTAGCCCAGACGCCCCGGATAATCCTGAACGCTGGTCTGGGTGCCGCCGCTCAGGACCTCAAGCGTGTCGGCGCGATAGGTCAGCCCCTCAAGACACCGGGTCCACGGCTGACCGCTGGCGAACGGCACATCCGCGATGATCTGCCGCACGTAGTCGCGATTGGTCTCGATGCCGTAAAGCCGCGTTTCACTCAGGGCCTGGGCCAGACCGTCGCTGGCGGACGCTCTGTCCGCCGCCCAGCTGATGACTTTGGCGATCATCGGATCGAAGAACGGCGGAATCTCGCACCCGGCCTCGATCCACGTGTCGATGCGCAGGTGTTTGCCGTCGGCGGCGGGGAAGTGCACCGAGGTCAGCAAGCCCGGACAGGGCTGAAAATCCCGCCCCGGGTCTTCGGCGTACAAACGCGCCTGAATCGCATGGCCGACGGGCTGTAAACCCGCGCGCAGTTCAACGAGCGGCGGCAGATCGCCGGCCGCAAGCTGAATCATCCAGCTCACCAGGTCCACACCCCAGACCTGCTCGGTCACACCGTGCTCGACCTGCAAGCGGGTATTCACTTCCAGAAAGTAGAACCGCTGGTCGTCGCTGTCGAAGACGAACTCCACGGTGCCGGCGCTGCGGTAGTTGACCGCTTTCGCCAGCTTTATCGCGGAGGCACACAGCTCATCGGCCATGCCGCTGGGCAGGTTCGGCGCGGGGGTTTCTTCGAGGACTTTCTGATTGCGGCGCTGCACCGAGCAATCGCGCACGCCGAGGGCGATCACGTCGCCACAACCGTCGCCGAACACCTGCACCTCAAGATGACGGGCGCGCTGGATGTACTTCTCGATGAACACGCCGGCGTCGCTGAAGTTGTTCTGGCCCAGTCGCTTGACGGCCTCGAACGACTCGCTCAGCTCGCTGGCGCTGCTGCACACGCGCATGCCAATGCCGCCGCCGCCCGCCGTGCTTTTCAGCATCACCGGGTAGCCAATGGATTCTGCGGCGGTCAAGGCGTCTTCAAGGCTGTCCAGCAGTTCGGTGCCTTCGAGCATCGGCACGCCGTGCTGTTTCGCGAGGGCGCGGGCGGTGTGCTTGAGGCCGAAGACCCGCAGTTGCTCAGGTGTCGGGCCGACGAAGGCGATGCCGGCGTCTTCACAGGCCTGGGCGAAGGCCGCGTTTTCGGACAAAAAGCCGTAACCCGGATGGATCGCTTTGGCGCCCGTGGATTGAGCGATGGCGAGAATCTTGTCCACCGCCAGGTAGGTGCCCCCGGCGCCGCCTTCACCCAGGCTGTGGGCTTCATCGGCTTGCAGGATGTGCAGACTGGCAGCGTCCGCTTCGGCGTACACCGCGACGCCGCCGACCTGCAGGTCGCGAAGGGTACGCAGGATGCGGCAGGCGATGGCGCCGCGGTTGGCAATCAGCAGTTTGTCGAACATGGCATAGACCCCGGGGACCGATAGCGATCAACCCCACACTGGGTAGCGGGCCGTCCCGCTGTTGTACGCGTTGCACGAAGGCCGTCCCTCGCGCCGAAGCCTTGAACCCTTGAAACTGTGGTCAGCGGTCAGTCCCAGACGAGCAGTTCAGCCGGCGTCGGGTTGTAGCCGTTGCACGGGTTGTTCAGTTGCGGGCAGTTGGAGATCAGCACGATCACGTCCATCTCGGCGCGCAGTTCGACGTACTTGCCGGCGCCGGAAATGCCGTCTTCGAAGGTCAGCCCGCCGTCTGCCGTGACCGGCACGTTCATGAAGAAGTTGATGTTCGGGCTGATGTCGCGCTTGCCCAGCCGACCGTCATGGATGCAGGCGCGCAGGTAGCTGTCGCGGCAGCTGTGCATGTGCTTCTTTTCCAGCGCATAACGCACGGTGTTGCTCTCCTGGGCGCAGGCGCCGCCGAGGGTGTCGTGGCGTCCGCAGGTGTCTTCGACGATGGTCAGCATCGGCTTGCCCAGGTTCGAATAAAGGACACTGCCCTTGCTCAGGTAGACGTTGTTCTGCCGGCGCAACGTGCGTTGCACGTCATAGCGTTCGCGAGGGTTGGCGAGGCTGTAAAACAGCGTGTCGACCGCCTGATTGCCTTCGAGGTCGAGCAGGCGCAGGGTTTGCCCGGCCTTGAGTTCGGTCAGGGAGGGCTCGCCTGCCGGGATGTGGGTGATGGAAACGGGGGCAGAGGTCATGGTGTTAGTCATACTGGCCTCCTCAGGCGAACAGGCGATCGGTGTTGATGAAGCCGCGCAGGTTTTCTTCGCGTGACGTGCGGCAGTGTTCGGCGACGCTGGGGTCGGCCTTCATCCAGCTCAGCGTGACCGGCTGCGGCGCGTACTCGGGGTTGGGGTTCATCGGGTGTTGCAGGGCGGTCATGACGACCAGCGTGTCCATCGGCGCGTACAACTCGATGCTGTCGCCCGCTCTGGAGTTGCCGGGAACGAAGGTCAGCGCGCCGTGATCGTCGACGTTGACCCGGCTGAACAGGTTCAGCGTCATCAACAGATCCGACAGGCCCAGACCCCACTTGCCCATCTCCACCAGCAAGTTGTCGGCGCCGTTGCGGAAGAAGCCGTTGCGCAGTTCCTGATAGCGGCCCTGGCCGTATTTCTCGGTGACCTCTTTGGCGCACAGCACGCCACCGATGCTGTCGCTCCAGCCGCAGGTGTCTGCGGTGATCGCGGCCAGTACGCGACCCATGTCTGAATACAGGCAGTGGCCGCTGGTGAGTTTGGCAGTGTGCTGGCACTTGAGGCTGTCGGGCAGGTTCAGGCGCTCGGTTTTTTCGTGGGCGTTGAACATCGTCAGGCTGACGTTGGCGTTGCCGTTCAGATCGGTCAGGCGCAACAGCTCGCCTCGTTTGAGCACGAACGACAGGTGGCCGCCGCCGGGCAGGAGTTCTTCGGCGAACACGGGAAACAGCGGGGTTGATTCAGTCATGGGGCAATGTCCTTCAAGCCGTTTTCAGCGAATCGAGCGCCACGCGGGCGGCGCGACGATCGCTGTTCAGGGGAATGTCGTAAGTGATGCGCGCGCCATAAGCGCCGGGGGCGTGGGGGTCGATGCGGACCTTGTCGAACACCAGCAGTCGGGTGCCGAGGTTGAAGCCTTCGGAGAGGTCGTGGGTGACCATGAACACCGTCAGCTTTGTCTCGCGCCACAGCTCTAGGAGCAGCGCGTGCATGTCCTTGCGGATTCCGGGATCGAGCGCGCCGAAAGGCTCGTCGAGCAGCAGAACCCGAGGCTTCATGATCAGCGCCTGGGCAATGGCCAGACGCTGCTGCATGCCGCCAGACAATTGCGTCGGGTACTTGTCCAGCGCGTGATCGAGGCCGACCTTGTGCAACAGCGCCGCCGCCTGTTCCCGGGCGTCACGCTTGGCGGCGCCGAACAGCCGCCCGAGCAACGCCGAGCGCGGCAACTCCAGGCCCAGGGCAACGTTGTCCAGCACCGACAAATGGGGGAACACCGAATAACGCTGAAAAACCACGCCCCGGGTCGAGTCAGGTTCTTTCGCCAGCGCCTTGCCGTCCAGCAGAATGGTGCCTTTGCTGGCGACTTCCTGGCCCAGCAGCAAGCGCAGGAACGTCGATTTGCCGCAGCCCGACGCGCCCACCAGCGTGCAGAACTCGCCTTCGGCAATGCTCAGGTTCAAGCCTTCGAGCACGACTTGATCGCCATATTGCTGCCAGACGTTTTTGACCGAAATGAAGCTCATGGGCGCGCGCCCTCGTACCACGGGAACGCCTTGCGCGTGAGGGCTTTCAGGCCCCAGTCCATCAGCCAGGCGAGGAGGGTGATCCACACCACGTAGGGCAGAATCATGTCCATCGCCAGATAGCGCCGCACCAGAAAGATCCGGTAACCCAGCCCGTCGGTGGAAGCGATGGCTTCGGCCGCGATCAGAAACAGCCACGCCGACCCCAGCACCAGCCGCAGCGAGATCAACAGGCGCGGCAGCAATTGCGGCAGCACCACCCGCAGGATCAGCGTCCAGGTCGAGGCGCCCAGGGTTTGCGCCTTGATCAGCAGTTCGACCGGAATCTCTCGGGCGCGCTGCTCCAGGTCACGGGCCAGCACCGGCGTGATGCCGATGACGATGAGCATCACCTTCGACAGCTCGCCCAGACCGAAGACGATGAACAGGATCGGCAGAATCGCCAGCGGCGGCACCATCGACAGCACCGTCAGCAACGGCGACAGCGGCGCGCTGAACAACGGCAGTACCCCCGACGCAATGCCCAGGCATAAGCCGACTACCGCGCTGATCGTCAGGCCGATCGCGAGTCGTTGCAGGCTGGCGCCGGTGTCCTGCCAGAGGATGTATTCGCCGGTGCGTTGGTCAGGCACGAACGCCACGCGTTTGATCGCCTCGGTCATCTGCACGGCGCTGGGCAGCAGCTTGTCGTTGGGGTTTTCCGTCAGCCGCGTCGCCGAGCCCGTGAAATAGGCGAACAGCAACAGGGCGAACGGCAGGAGCACCAGAATCAGGCGACTGGCGCGATCCGGGCGGCGGTTTATCAGGCGCATGGCAAAGACCTTTGGTTTTTACAGCTTGCCGTCGGCAGCCATCTGCACATAGCTCGGGTCGAAGTGCAGCTTGAGGTTGGCCTTGTCGCCTTCGGTCACGCTGTTGGCGAAGGTCATGCCGACCGCGCTGGCGTCTTTGGCGCCTTCGCCGAGCAGGCCGTGGTCGAAGGAGAAGTCAGCGACCTTGCGCATGGTCGCCGGCAGTTGCTTGCTGGTGGCGAAGTCCAGCGCTTCCTTGGGCGTGGCGAACAGCTTGGTGGTGTCCAGTTGCGACTGGAATCCGGCCAGATCGGTGCCCGACGCCTGGGCCATGTGCTCCAGCGCGGCTTTGGATTCGGCGGATTTTGCGTTCATCAGCGTCACCACTTCAAACCACGCGCCGGTCAGGGCTTTGCCCAGTGCCGGGTTGTCTTTCAGGGTCTGGGTGTTGACCACCATCATGTCCATGATCTCGCCAGGGATCTTGCTGGAGTCGAACACTTCGGTGACGCCGGGCTTGGCCTTGATCTCCGAGAGCATCGGGTTCCAGGTGGTGACGGCCTTGACCTCGCTGGTGTTGAAAGCGGCGGCGATGTCGGCGTCGGAGGTGTTGACGACTTTCAGGTCTTTTTCGGTCAGGTCCACCGAGTCCAGCGCGCGGGCGAGCAGGTAGTGGGACACCGACAGCTCGACCAGGTTGACGTCCATGCCCTTCAGGTCGGTGACTTTCTTGCCGTCGCCCTTGATGACGATGCCGTCGTTGCCGTTGGAGAAATCGCTGACCACCAGCGCTGTGCTTTCAACGCCGCCGGCTGCGGGGATGGTGAGGGCGTCCATGTTGGTCATGGTGCAACCGTCGAACTGGCCGGCGGTGTACTGATTGATGGATTCGACGTAATCGTTGAGCTGGGTGACTTTGATGTGGATGCCGTACTTCTTGGCCCACTTGTCGACGATGCCTTGGGTCCCTGCGTATTCCCATGGCATCCAGCCGGCATAGATGGTCCAGCAGACGTCGAAATCTTTTTTTGGAGCGGCGGTGGCCGAGAGGCTCAATGCTGCGAAGACGCCTGCGGTGAGCAAGCTGAACAGACGGGACTTTTGCATGGGGTGTCTCCAGTAGCGAAAAGGGACGGTCAGGAGCACGGCGACACCACTGGTGTCCTGTCTCCCGGGCTTTTATCCCGCCGTGTAACCTCTACTGGAGGTCGCCAACTCTCGGACCAGCCACTCGCTAAACGCGAGCCGGAACCCTAGTCGGCTATTGCAAATTGTGGTGCCGCGAACCTGAGGTGACTCCTGCACAGGATCCCTCAAGCGAGAGTTGTGCCAAGTTGCTCAAACCCTTGTGGCGCCTGAGCCGGACGGGCGCAGGTCGTTTGACGACGGGCCAGCCGTGCACTGATGCAGGGCGCCGTCTGGCGGCTGGGGCCTGCGGTGGGGCACTCGCTCTGGATTCAAGAGTCTGAGTTAATGTTCTCGGCAGTTTCGGGAACGCCGACCAGCGCCGCTGGTTCGAGCTCTACCGCGGTCCGGGAGGCCGCCATGTATCGACGATTGCTTACCGCTTTGATGACATTGTCCCTGGCAGGTTGTTATGGAGGTTATTACGAATCAGAAAGCTACACGCAGCCGATCTATAGCGGTGGCTACAGCAGCGGTTACGTGTACGACAGTTATCGCCCGGTCGCCCCGGCGTATTACGGATCGGGGGTGTATTACTCCTCGCCGCGTTACTACTCGGCACCTCGCTACTACGCGCCGCCACCGCGTTATTACGCTCCTGGATACGGCGGGGGTCGTCCCGGCTACGGTGGTCGTCCGGGTTATGGCGGCGGCAACTGGTACGGTGGGGGAGGCGGGTACCATGGCGGCGGGGGCTATAACGGCGGCGGCTACCACGGCGGCGGTTCCGGCTATCGCCCACCGCCCTCAGGCCCACGACCCGGAGGCGGTAATGGCCCCGGTAGCGGTTGGCATGGCAATCCCGGCGGAGGAGGCGGAGGCCCAGGCCCAGGCCCAGGTCCACGGCCCGGCGGATCGGGAGGCAACCACCGTCAAGATGGCGGTTTTGGTCGCGGCGGACACGGCGGACCGGGTGGCGGCAATCGCTGAGTGATACAAGAACGGCGCTCCGAGGAGCGCCGTTTTTTATGGGTTGAATTTATAACTCTGGGAAGCAGGGTGCACGGATTCCAATTGTAGGACCGGCTTCAGCCGGGAAGAGGCCCGTCCTTCCACCCTCATATTTGCGGTGTAACACCTGACGCCTTCCCGGCTAAAGCCAGTCCTACGGGGTGTACGCATTTTAATGGTAGGACCGGCTTCAGCCGGGAAGAGGCCCGTCCTTCCACCCTCATATTTGCGGTGTAACACCTGACGCCTTCCCGGCTAAAGCCAGTCCTACAGGGTGTACGCATTTTAATGGTAGGACCGGCTTCAACCGGGAAGAGGCCCGTCCTTCCACCCTCATATTTGCGGTGTAACACCTGACGCCTTCCCGGCTAAAGCCAGTCCTACAGGGTGTACGCATTTTAATGTAGGACCGGCTTTAGCCGGGAAGAGGGCGGTATACGCACCCTCATTTCCTCAGTGTGACGTCCGACGCCTTCCCGGCTAAAGCTGGTCCTACTGAGAAACCGCTTTCTATCGCTGGCCTGTATGTTGCTCCCCCCTCAATACTCCGACAAATCCGCCAGTGGGTGTCGGCCTTCCCAGGCTTTTTCGAAGTGCGCGTCCACCACCGCCAGCGGGATGGTTGAAATGTCTTGCCAGTGCCAGTGGGGCTTTTGATCCTTGTCGATCAGCCGTGCACGCACGCCCTCGGCGAGCTCGGGATGCCGACAGCAATTAAGGGCCATGGCGTATTCCATCTGAAACACTTCAGCCAGCGACAGATGCCGCGCCCGCTCAATCTGCTCCCACACCAGATGCGCGGTCATCGGGCAGCCGTCGCTCAGGGTCTTCGCGGCCTTCGCCAATAACAGGTCATCTGAATTCAGATGGTGTTTCAACGCATTCCAGGCACTCGGCGCGTCGGCGACATCCAGCAGCTCATCAATCGTCTCGCGACGAGGCAGCCATTGCGCGGCGGGCAACTGATCCACCGCCTCCAGTTGCAGCGCCCTGAACAGGCTGGTCAGTTGCACCTTCGTCTGCTCCTGCCAATTGAGCTGCAGCAGCCGGTCGATCATCTCCTCCTGCTGATCGTCCAGCAGAAAGCGATCGGCGAGCCCGAGATCCAGCGCGTCACGGCCGTTGATGTGCGCGCCGGTCAATCCATGAAACAGCCCCAACTTGCCCGGCAGTCGCGACAGGAACCAACTGGCGCCGACGTCAGGAAAAAGACCAATGCTGATCTCCGGCATCGCCAGCCGGCTGCTTGGCGTGACGACACGGATGTTCGCCCCTTGCAGCAAGCCCATGCCGCCGCCCAACACATAGCCGTGGCCCCAGCAGATCAGCGGTTTGGGATAGGTGTGCAGCGTGTAATCCAGCCGGTATTCCGCCGCGAAAAACTGCGCAGCCGGCGGCGCAACCGTGCCAGGCTGACCGCTCCCGGCCTCGACCAGCGCACGCACGTCGCCCCCCGCGCAAAAGGCTTTTTCGCCGTTGCCGCGCACCAACACGCAGACGATTTGCGGGTCGCTGGCCCAGTCGTTCAGTCGGTCCTGCAACGCCAGAATCATCGGCAGCGACAGGGCGTTGAGGGATTTTTCCGCATCCAGCGTGGCGATGCCCAGGCGGGCGCCGTCCGTGGCGGTGAGCTCTTCAAATTGCAGATTCATCGTGACCTCTTGTCAGTGGTACGGGGATCTATCGAGAATTGTGAGTCCTCTCGACGCCCGGAAGTTGCAAACCGGCGGCTGAGAACGAGTGTAGAAAGATCCGACGGCGCTGCGCTGGAAATAATCAGCCACAGTCCCTAAAGTTGCGCATTGTTTCTGCCGGATCACACCATGACAAACCACGACCGCATCAAACTGGAGGCCAGCTGGAAGCAGGCCCTGCGCGACGAGTTCGAGAAGCCTTACATGGGCGAGCTGCGCGAATTTCTGCGTCAGGAGCATGCGGCGGGCAAGGAAATCTATCCGCCGGGGCCGCTGATCTTCAACGCCCTGAATTCGACGCCGCTGGATAACGTGAAAGTGGTCATCCTCGGTCAGGATCCCTACCACGGCCCCAATCAGGCCCACGGCCTGTGCTTCTCGGTGCAGCCCGGCGTCCCGGCGCCGCCTTCGCTGGTCAACATCTACAAAGAGCTCAAGCGTGACCTGAATATCGACATCCCCAACCACGGCTATCTGCAGTCGTGGGCAGATCAGGGCGTCTTGATGCTCAACACCACGCTCACCGTCGAGCGCGCCAACGCCGCATCCCATGCCGGCAAGGGCTGGCAGCACTTCACCGACAAGATCATCGAAACCGTCAGCGCCCATCAGCCGCACCTGGTGTTTCTGCTGTGGGGCGCACACGCGCAGAGCAAGAAAAAACTGATCGATGCGTCCAAGCACCTGGTCCTGACCGCCGTGCACCCGTCGCCGCTGTCAGCGTACAAAGGGTTTCTGGGTTGCGGGCACTTTGGTCTGGCGAACAAGTTTCTGGAGCAGAACGACCTGGCGCCGATCGAGTGGCGATTGCCGGCTGTTGTCTGACACGGCACTCACCCTGTAGGAGCGTGGCTTGTCCCGCGATCGGCCGGGAACCGGTCGTGGAATCGGTGCATGCGGTGGATCAGGAAAAAATCGCTGGCAGGTGTGCTGCCGCTACGCGCCAGATCGCGGGACAAGTCACGCTCCTACCGTTTTGGGCCTGCGCAGGCTTTGCGATCCCAATACCGAAACAACGGCTCGGCCAGAAACAACACAAACAACAGCCTCATCACCTGCATCGCCGTCACCAGTGGCACCGACAGTTGCAGCACCTCCGCCGTCAGGCTCATTTCTGCAATCCCGCCCGGCATCATCCCCAGCGTCAATGAGCGCAAGTCCAACTGAGTCAGCGCGCTCAGCCCCAGTGCGCACAACGCCGCAATGCTCATTGTCAGCGCCGTCCCCAGCAGCGTGCGGCCGATGAACGAGGGTGCGCGGCGAAAGAACGCGCGGTTGAAGTGGCAGCCCAGACCGCTGCCGATCAGCCACTGCCCCAGCTGACTGCCACCCTGAGGCAGGCTGATGTGCAAATCGAAACTGACGCTGATCATCGCGCTGATCAGCAACGGCCCGAATAACCACGGATTGGGCTGTTTCAGCCGCTCCCAGCCCCAGGCCACCAGCGCGCCCAGCGGAAACAACAGCATCAGCCATCGCCAATCCACCACCGTCGCATGGGAAGGCGGGCCGCCGTCGCCCATCAGGTATTTGAAGATCGCCGGTACGCACAGCACCACCGCCAGCACCCGTAGGCTCTGCCCGGCGGCGACGTTGCTGAGAATGGCGCCGTTGCGTGCGCCGAGGTTGACCATTTCGCCCGAGCCGCCGGGCATGCTGGAGAAGAACGCCGTGGCGCGGTCCTCGCCGGTGCGCAGCATCAGCCACACGCCGACCACGCTGGAGACGCTGGTCACCAGCGCGCCGATGAAGATCAGGCCGAAGTGGGAAAGGACTTGTTCGATGACGACGGGGGTGAAGTGCAGGCCGATGCCGATGCCGACCACCCATTGGCCGCATTTGCGGCCGCCGGGAATTTCAGCCAGCTGCCAGGGCGTGAGGCAGCGGACCAGGATGATCGCCAGTAACGAGCCGACCATCCAGGGCAGTGGCCAGCCAACCTGACTGGCGAGGACTCCCCCCAGCAGGCCGACCAGCGGTGTTCCCCACCACGTGCTGAATGGCCGGTCAGACATCGGCCAGCGCGCGACGCTGCCTGGAGCGCTTGCGCCAGATGCGGATCAGCGGGAACACCAGCATGAACGCCGTCCCGACCCACATACCCAGGGTGATTGGACTGGACCACAGAATTTCCAGTCCGCCGTTGGAGATCGACAAAGCGCGGCGCAGGTTCTGTTCCATCAGACCACCGAGGATGAAGCCGAGCAGAATCGGCGACAGCGGGAAGTCCAGCTTGCGCAGGATATAGCCGAAGATGCCGATGCCGACCATCAGGAACAGGTCGAAGGTGGTGGCATGAACCGCGTAGACGCCGATCCCGGTAATGATCGCGATCACCGGCACCAGTGCCCAGTTCGGCACCGACAGGATGCGTGTGAAGATGCGGATCATCGGAATGTTGAGGATCACCAGCATGACGTTGGCGACGAACAGCGACGCGATCAGGCCCCAGACGATGTCCGGTTGTTGCTGAAACAGCAGGGGTCCCGGCGTGATGTTGTACAGCGACAAGGCGCCGATCATCACCGCCGTGGTGCCCGAACCCGGCACGCCCAGCGTCAGCATCGGCACCAGTGCGCCACAGGCCGCCGCACCAATCGCAGTTTCTGGCGCTGCCAGACCGCGCATGTCGCCCTGTCCGAATTTGCCGCTCGCACCGGCGATGCGTTTCTCGGCCATGTAAGTTACGGCGCTGGCCAGCGTTGCGCCCGCTCCCGGCAGCACGCCCATGATGAAACCCATCAGACCGCAACGGATGTTCACGAAAAAGACCGAGCTTGCTTCTTTGACGTTGAACATCATGCGGCCGGTGGCTTTTACTGCTTCCTGGCCACGATGGGTTTTCTCGAGCAACAACAGGATTTCACTGATCGAGAACAGACCCAGCACCAGCACGACGAACTGAATGCCGTCAGCCAGATGGATGTTGTCGCCGGTAAAACGGTACACGCCGCTGTTGGCGTCGATACCGATGCTCGACAGAAACAGCCCGATAAGCGCTGCGACAAATGTCTTCAGCGGTCGATCACCGGCCATGCCGCCCAGACAGACGATGGCGAACACCATCAGTACGAAGTATTCCGCCGGGCCAAAGGCAATTGCCCACCTCGCCAGCAGCGGCGCGAACATGACCATGCCGCAGGTGGCAATCAGCGCACCGATGAACGAACTCCACGCCGACAGCGACAATGCCACGCCTGCCATGCCCTGGCGCGCCATCGGGTAGCCGTCCAGCGCGGTCATCACGGTTGATGCTTCGCCCGGGATGTTGAGCAGGATGGAGCTGATGCGGCCGCCGTATTCGCAGCCCAGATACACCGCTGCCAGCAGAATCAACGCCGACTCAGGCGGCAGGCCTAACGCGAATGCGATGGGGATCAACAGCGCCACGCCATTGATCGGGCCCAGGCCGGGCAGCAGGCCGACGACGGTGCCGATCAGCGTGCCGGAAAGGGCAGTGATCAAGTTGTAAGGGGTCAGCGCGACGCCGAAGCCCTGGCCGAGATAGCCGAGAGTGTCCATATCAGTTCTCCAGAACGTCGAGCAGGCCGAGGGGCAGGGGCACATCCATCACTTTGTCGAACAGCACGTACAGCGCGATGCTCATGAAGGTGATGATCACGACGCTTGGCAGCCAGCGGCCACCGTACAAGCGCGCCATGGGAATGCCGACGAGAATGCTGCTCAACACGAAGCCCAGCGGCTCGAACAGCCCGGCGAACACCAGCAACAGCACGGTGCAGATGCCGATCTTGATCAGTGTCGGACGGTCCAGCGCCGGCTCTTCCTCGGAATGCACGATCGGTGTCGGACGGATCGCCATGTACAGCAGCGAAATACCCATCAGCGCCAGCATCAGCAGCGGGAAGGCACGGGGGCCAACGGGTTCGTAGGAAAAGGGCGCCTGATAAGGCCAGGCCATCATTGCCAGGCCGATGCAGACCAGCAGCAGCACGACAGCGAAAAGTCGTTGTATCACCATGGAAAACTCCCGGATCACGCCACCGCGCAGGCGGCGCAACCCTCAGTCAATCGAAGACCGGTCAATGCAGTTCAATCACTGAATCAGGCCGAATTCCTTGGCCAGCGTTTTGTACTCGGCGACGCGGGTTTTTACGTACTTGTCGAGCTCCTCACCGGTCATGGCGAACGGGAACAGCTCACGCTGATCGCGCAGCTTGGCGAAGTCTTCCGACGCCAGCAGCTTGTCGAAGGCCGCTTTCCACCAGTTGTAGTCCTCGTCCGACACCTTTGGCCCCAGATAGAAGCCGCGCACCACCGGCCAGACGATGTCGTAGCCCTGTTCTTTGGCGGTCGGAATGTTCTTCATTTCCGGCTCGTCCAGACGCTCTTCGGAGAACACCGCCAGCAGGCGCATGTCGCCGCTGAGGATGTGCGGCATGGAGTCGGAGATGTCGGTGGAGCCCACCTGGATGTGGCCGCCGAGCAGGGCAGTGGCGATTTCACCGCCGCCTTCCAGGGCGACGTAACGCAGTTCGCGGGGGTTGATACCGGCAGCCTTGGCAATCAGCGCGGTCTGCATCCAGTCCTGGCTGCCCACGGTGCCGCCGGAGCCGATGACCACTTTGCCCGGGTCGGCTTTCAGCGCTTTGACCAGATCGTCGAGGTTCTTGTAGGGCGAATCGGCCTTGACCGCGATTGCGCCGTAGCTGGTTCCGACGGCAGCGAGCCAGCGAACCGCGTTCTCGTCGAAACGGCCGAACTTGCCCTGTGCCAGGTTCAGCAGCGAGCCACTGGACCAGGCCACCAATGTGCCGGCGTCGGCCGGGCGCTGAGCGACCACCGCGTTGTACGCTACGGCGCCGACGCCGCCCGGCATGTAAGTGACGCGCATCGGTTTGGAGAGGATCTTTTCGTTGATCAGCGCGCTTTGCGCCAGTTTGCAGGTCAGGTCGAAGCCGCCACCGGGCGAGGCCGGCGCAATGCATTCAGGACGGTTGGGCTCGGCGGCCCACAATTGGGTGGCCATCAGCATGCAGCTGACGGCAACGCTGATATGGCGCAACGATAGGTTCATGGTCCGTCTCCAGAGGAGTTGTTGTTTTAATGGGGGCAGGGCAGTCGTAGGTTCGTCAGGCAGTCGCGCCGCCACGTTGCAAGCGCGGTCGCACGTGCGTCGGTCGACAAGATGCGGACGTGACGAAACACCACGCAACAGGGCTGCGAGGTGAACAGTAGACACAACGGGGTTCAGGCGGCACGACGGCCGAGGGTTGCAGTGAGGGCATCACTGATGACTCCGATATTGTTTTTATTGTTGAAAACGCATCAAGGCGTTTTTCGTCACGACCCTGGCATCAGCAGCGTCACGCGGGACGCGGGACGCAATCGTGACAAGTCGTAACGGGATCCTAATCAGCGAAGCTTTCATCAACCTTTCAACTACCTTTCATGAAGCTTTCAGGCAGCTTCCAGCAGAACCGTTGCGGAGAAGTTGCTCATCAGCGCCACGGTCTTTCCCGCGCGCCGGGCCTTCACAGACGACCGCGCGCCTGTAAACTCCGCCCATAAAATGCTCACTGGGGAGAAATCGATGCGTGTCCTGCTCGTCGAAGATCATCTGCAACTGGCTGAAAGTGTCGCGCTGGCCCTCAAGAGCAGCGGCCTGACCGTTGACGCTCTGCACGACGGCGTTGCAGCTGATCTGGCCCTGAGCAGCGAAGAATATGCCGTGGTGGTGCTCGATGTCGGCCTGCCGCGCATGGACGGCTTCGAAGTGCTGGCGCGTCTGCGGGCACGGGGCAAGAACACCCCGGTGCTGATGCTGACCGCCCGCAGCGACGTCAAGGACAGGGTCCACGGCCTGAACCTCGGCGCCGACGATTACCTGGCCAAACCCTTCGAACTGTCCGAGCTGGAAGCGCGGGTCAAGGCGTTGCTGCGCCGCAGCGTGCTTGGCGGCGAACGCCAGCAACGCTGCGGCGAACTGGTCTACGACCTCGACACCCGCCGCTTCACCCTCGGTGAAGAACTCCTCACGCTGACCTCCCGCGAGCAATCGGTGCTTGAATCGCTGATCGCCCGGCCCGGTCGGGTGATGAGCAAGGAGCAACTGGCGGCGCAGGTGTTTGGGCTGGACGAAGAGGCCAGCGCCGACGCCATCGAAATCTACGTGCACCGCTTGCGCAAAAAGCTCGATGGCCACCCGATTGCGATCGTCACGTTTCGGGGTCTGGGTTACCTGTTGGAAAGCCGGGATGCTTAATCCGTTTCCTTCAGCGGAAAACAGCCTGCGCTGGCGCTTGCTGTGGAACCTGGGTTTGCTGCTGGTGGTGCTGATGATCGCCAGCGGCATGAGCGCCTACTGGAACGGACGCGAGGCGGCAGACACCGCTTACGATCGCACCTTGCTGGCCTCGGCGCGAACCATCGCTGCCGGGTTGTCTGAACACGACGGCAGCCTCAGCGCCGACGTGCCGTACGTGGCCCTGGACACCTTCGCCTACGACAGTGCGGGGCGTATTTACTACCAGGTCAACGACATCAACCAGAAGCTCATTTCGGGCTACGAAAACATCCCCGCGCCGCCCCCGGGCACGCCGCGCACCGACGCTTATCCGGCCCTCGCCAAGTTCTACAGCGGCCGTTATCAGGGCCAGGATGTGCGGGTGGTCAGCCTGCTCAAGGCCGTGAGCGAGCCGAACATGAACGGCATGGCCGAGATTCGCGTGGCGGAAACCGAAGAAGCGCGGGTGGACATGGCCCAGGCACTGATGGCCGATACGTTGCTGCGTCTGGGCATGCTGGGCTGCGGCGCGTTGTTGCTGGTCTGGTTCACGGTCAGCGCCGCGTTGCGACCACTGGACCGCCTGCGCACGGCGGTGGAAGAACGTCAGCCTGACGATTTGCGCTCGTTGCCGCTGGTCGAAGTGCAGCACGAGCTGCGCCCGCTGGTCAGCTCGCTCAACCACTTCACCGAGCGGCTGCGCATGCAGTTTGAGCGCCAGGCGCAATTCATCGCCGACGCGGCGCATGAATTACGCACGCCGCTGGCTGCCTTAAAGGCGCGGCTGGAGCTGGGCTTGCGTGACCAGGAGCCTGCGGCGTGGCGCAATACGCTCGAAAGCGCCGCCTCCGGCACCGATAAACTGACCCATCTGGCTAACCAGTTGCTGTCGCTGGCACGCATCGAAAACGGCGCGCGGGCCATTGCCGAAGGCGGCGCGCAATTGCTCGACCTCAGCCAACTGGCGCGTGAGCTGGGCATGGCCATGGCGCCGCTGGCCCACGCCCGGGGTGTGGCCCTGGCGCTGGAAGCTGACGAGCCAGTGTGGATGCGCGGCGAGCCCACGTTGCTCAACGAACTGCTGAGCAATCTGGTGGACAATGCCCTTGCCCATACCCCCGCAGGCGGCAACGTGATCTTGCGTGTTCACGCGCCGTGCGTGCTCGAAGTCGAGGACGACGGCCCAGGCATCCCGGCCCACGAACGCGAGCGAGTGTTCGAGCGCTTCTACCGGCGCAATCAGCAAAGCAAGGGTTCCGGACTGGGATTGGCGATTGTGGGAGAGATCTGCAGGGCACATCTGGCGCGCATCACCTTGCATGACGGCGAACAGCGGGGCTTGAAAGTGAGGGTGAGCTTTGTGGTGCCAGAGTCCGGGCTGGTGGGACTGGCTGAGCGCGCAAGCAACAGTGATCAGTAGAGCAGCGTCATCGCCTCATTCATCTCGTTGATCAGCCCACCATCGGCCATGTTCAGGCCCAACTGCGCCACGGCCGGCACTGACTGAAAATGCAGATTCGAGTACGGCGTGCCGTTCATTTCATGAATATGAATCGTCGCGACCTGCACCAGATCCACGTAGTCAGCCTGATCCGAGACACGGCTGAAATTCTGGAATTGCCGAGGGACGATCGCCAGGCCTTCCGGGAAATCCCACGAGCGCAGCAGCCGCTCGCCGATGATCGGATGGATGCGTTCGATAACGTGATTGAGGCTGATCGGGTCGGAGAGCAACTCGTAGTTGTCCTCGGCGTAGGTCAGGATCGGCAGCACACCAATGAGATGAATGAGCCCGGCCAGCGTGGCCTTGTCAGCCTTGAGGCGCGCACTGCGGTAACTGAGGACATTACTGACCCCCGCCACCTGCATGCTGAGTTTCCAGATGTCGCGCATCTTGGTTTCGATGACGTCGGATTTTGCGTGAAACATCTGCTCCACCACCAGCCCGATGGCCAGGTTACAGCTGTAGTTCACGCCCAGACGTCGAACCGCCGTCAGCACGTCGCTGACTTCAAAATTCGGCCGCAGCAGTGGGCTGTTGACGACTTTGATCAGCCGTGCGGAAAGCGCGGTGTCGCTGCCGATGACCTTGCTCAGCGCAGCAATGGAGATTTCCGAGTCTTCCGCCGCGAGGCGGATCCTCAGTGCAACTTCGGGGAGAGTTGGCAGAAACAGAGCATCCTTGTCGATCGCCTTGATCAGATCCCTCTGCACCTCGTCAGCCATGCTACTCATATTGGATCTCTGGACATTGCATTCCGGCCAACGGCCGTCTACTCGAGGGGACGGCGCTGGCAACTACACTGACGTCTTGCGCATGCTTCAACCGGGTTCAACGCTGTGTTTCGAGCTTCGCGTCGAGGGTGTATGGCAATTCGCTTAATTGCAGGGCCTCGCCATCAGCCGTACCAAGATGGATCCGGCCATCTTCCCCCGCATCCGCCTGCAAGACCGCCAGCACCTCGATCCCTACATCAGACCGGGCCGCGATCACAACGTTGCCTACCGCGCTTGAATGGACCGGCGAAAATAGCGTAGCGCCCGGTTCAGGCAGTTCGCTGCCGCCCATGGTCAGGCGATACAGCCGGCGTTTCAGCTTGCCGAGGTATTGCATCCGCGCCACGATCTCCTGGCCGGTGTAGCAGCCTTTCTTGAAGCTCACTCCGCCCACGGCTTGCAGGTTGATCATCTGCGGGATGAATTCTTCACGGGTTTGCCCAAACACCTGGCCGATGCCGGCGCGGATCTGCCCCAGCAGCCAGTCGTTGAGCGGCGCTTCCGGCACGTGGGCGACCAGACGGCTGCGCACGTCATTGGCCTGCTCGGCACGTACCCACAATTCGGCGCGGGCAGGGGAAACACGAATGGCGATGAGGTCATTGGCGCGGGCGACCGAGTCGGTGTCGTGCGCAAGGTCGAGGCCGAGGCTGACCAGCGCGCCGTCACCGTCTTGCAGGCCGAATCGAGCCCAGGACGCGCTTTCGTCGGTCAGTTTGGATTTGGAGAAGACGGCGTATTTCTTCAGGTCCAGCAATTGCGCTTCGATCAGCTCGCTGGCCATTGCCAGCAGCACGCCGTCACCTTCAAGCAGGATGCGAAAGCTGGACTGCATGCGGCCCTTTTGCGTGCAGCGCGCGCCGAGGGTCGCCCTGGCTTCGCTGAGGTAATCAATGTTGCAAGTCAGTTGGCCTTGCAGGAACTTGCCGGCATCCACGCCGCGAACGGCGAGCACACCTTCATGGGACAGGGGGCAGAAAAATGCTGGAACGGCCATGAGTCATCGCAGGGTAGAAGTCTGGGGCACCATCATAGTGCCGCGTGTCGTTAATGGGTATACGCAAAAAGCTGCGACCAACTGCAAGTACGCCCCGGGACGATGCGCCTGTATACTCGCCGGCAAATTCGAGGAGCCCTCCATGGTCGAAGATGTTGAACTCAATCGCCTTTTTTGGCACAGCCGTCGCGGCATGCTTGAGCTGGACGTATTGCTGGTGCCGTTCGTCAAAGAAGTCTACCCGACGCTCAACCAGGTAGATCGCGACCTCTATGTCCGCCTGCTGACCTGTGAAGATCAGGACATGTTCGGCTGGTTCATGCAGCGCGCGGAGTCGGAAGATCCGGAGCTGCAGCGCATGGTTCGGATGATCCTGGACCGTGTCCAGCCGAAGTGATCGTTTCGAATGCCGTTGGCAACCCTCCCGGGCGCTGCTGACGGCGTACCTCGTCACGCAAATCCTTGCGCTGGCGTCGACGGTTCTTCTTTCAATTCCCCTGTGGGCAAAAGCTGTCTGCGTCCTGCTGTGCGCCTTACACGCATCACGCAGCTTTCGCCGATTCATTCTGCTCGATCGGCCGCAGTCGCCTATCGGGCTGCGGTGTGACAGCAGCGGTTGGGCGTTGTGGAGCGAGGAGGGCGGCTGGCAACCGGTGCAGCTGCGCCCCGACAGCCTGGCGCTGCCGCACATGGTCGTGCTGCGTTTCAGAGTGGCGACAGGCCATTGGCTGCGCCGTTTGTGGGTGCGAAGCCTGTGCATCCCGGCAGACGCCATGGCGCCGGATAGCCACCGACGCCTGCGTTTACGCCTGAAGTTCAGCCGGCGAAGGTGGGCGGCACCAGAATAGTGTCCAGCGCTTCGGGCAGCATGTCCGGGTAATCCAGCGTGTAGTGCAGCCCGCGGCTTTCTTTGCGCGCCATCGCCGAAGCAATCATCAGCTCTGCCACCTGGGCCAGATTGCGCAGCTCGATCAGATCGCGGCTGACCTTGTAGTTGCTGTAGAACTCGTCGATCTCGTCCTGCAATAGTCGCACCCGATGCTGGGCGCGCTGCAGACGCTTGTTGGTGCGCACTATGCCCACGTAGTCCCACATGAACCGACGCAGCTCGTCCCAGTTGTGGGCAATGATCACGTCTTCGTCGGAATCGGTCACCTGACTCGAATCCCATGCCGGCAGGTTTTGCGGCTGCGGGACGTGGTCAAGCTGAGTAACGATGTCTGCCGCGGCGGAGCGGGCGTACACGAAGCATTCCAGCAGCGAGTTGCTGGCCATGCGGTTGGCGCCGTGCAGGCCGGTGAAACTGGTCTCGCCGATTGCATACAGGCCGGGCACATCGGTGCGGCCCTGTTGGTCAACCAGAACGCCGCCACAGGTGTAGTGCGCGGCCGGGACCACGGGAATGGGCTGACGCGTGATATCAATACCGAACGTGAGGCAGCGCTCGTACACCGTCGGGAAATGGCTCTTGATGAAGTCTTCGGACTGGTGACTGATGTCCAGAAACACGCAGTCGGCGCCCAGGCGTTTCATCTCGTGGTCAATCGCGCGGGCAACGATGTCACGGGGCGCCAGTTCGGCCCTTGGGTCAAAACGCTGCATGAAGCGCTCGCCATTGGGCAGCTTCAGGTACGCCCCTTCACCGCGCAAGGCTTCGGTAACAAGAAAGCTCTTGGCTTGCGGATGGTACAGGCAGGTAGGGTGGAACTGGTTGAACTCCAGGTTGCCCACGCGGCAGCCCGAGCGCCAGGCCATCGCGATACCGTCGCCGCAAGCGCCGTCGGGATTGCTGGTGTACAGATAGACCTTCGCCGCGCCGCCCGACGCCAGAATGGTGAAACGTGCGCTGTGGGTGTCGACCTCACCCGTCGAACGATCCAGCACATAGGCGCCCAGGCAACGCTGCCCTTCGAGGCCCAGCCGCGACTCGGTGATGAGATCGACCGCCACGCGCTGTTCCAGCAATTCGATGTTGGGACGTGCCTTGGCCTGCGCCAGCAATGTGCGGAAGATCGCCGCGCCAGTGGCGTCGGCGGCGTGAATGATCCTGCGGTGGCTGTGCCCGCCCTCGCGGGTGAGGTGAAATTCGAACCCGCCGTCCACGACGGTCGACGGATCATCCCGGGTAAAGGGCACGCCAAGGTCTATCAGCCATTGAATGGCCTCGCGGCTGTGCTCGACGGTGAACCGGACTGCGTCCTCGTTGCACAGGCCGCCGCCCGCGTTGAGGGTGTCTTCGACGTGAGACTGAACGGTGTCGGCGTCATCCAGAACCGCCGCAACGCCACCCTGGGCCCAGAAAGTCGAACCGTTCGCCAGATCGCCTTTGCTGAGGACCGCCACGTCTAGATGTCCGGGCAATGTCAGCGCAAGGCTCAAACCGGCTGCGCCGGAGCCTATTACCAATACGTCGTGCTGGAAATGCTGACTCATCTCGGGTCTCGGCGTCTAAATGGCCACTAGTATAAGCAAGGGTGGAACGGCACAATGGCCGCGCTTTATGGCAACGGTGAATCACGGTGGGAGCGGAGTGTGCGCCACCCCACGACGTCCTGCACCCCGTTTGATGGGCGAGATCTTTCCTACAGCTTCATACGGATTGAGTCCTACAACCGACGGGACGTGTGTCTTACACCCAATATTGGACGATGGGAACTTTTCATGAGCCTGTACGTTCAATAGTGGGTTGCCCATAAAGGAACAGCGTCGACGTTACGCAATGGCAGTTTTCAGCCAGTACGAACGCTTCTGACGACAAGATTATTTACGCAGCCGACCTGGTTCGAGCGGCGTTTTCCGTGCGGGCAGCAGACGCTCGCCGGAGACTTGCTTGAAGGGGGGAGAACTTTTGCTTAAAGCCCGAGTCTATGTTTGCAAGCCTGCGAAAGAGCCGATGCGATGCTCCTTTAAGCTTTATGAGGAGTGTTCATGCTAACCCAGGAAGAAGATCAGCAGCTGGTTGAACGCGTACAGCGCGGCGACAAGCGAGCGTTTGATCTGTTAGTGGTGAAATATCAGCACAAGATTCTTGGGTTGATCGTGAGATTCGTTCACGACACCCATGAAGCCCAGGATGTTGCGCAAGAGGCGTTTATCAAAGCCTATCGCGCACTTGGTAACTTCCGCGGTGACAGTGCGTTTTATACGTGGCTGTACCGTATCGCCATCAACACGGCGAAGAACTATCTGGTGTCGCGAGGTCGGCGGCCGCCGGATAGCGATGTCAGATCGGAAGACGCGGAGTTCTATGATGGCGATCACGGCCTCAAGGACATCGAGTCGCCAGAGCGGGCATTGCTGCGGGATGAGATCGAGGGCACCGTCCATCGAACCATCCAGCTACTGCCAGAAGATTTGCGTACAGCTTTAACTTTGCGTGAGTTCGACGGTCTGAGTTATGAAGACATTGCCAGTGTCATGCAATGTCCGGTTGGTACCGTGCGCTCTCGCATTTTTCGCGCTCGGGAAGCCATCGACAAAGCCTTGCAACCTCTGTTGCAGGAAACCTGAGACAGCGGCGATAGCCACAAGAGAGGAACCGCCATGAGTCGTGAAGCCCTGCAGGAATCGCTGTCCGCGGTGATGGATAACGAAGCGGACGAATTGGAACTGCGTCGCGTGCTTAGCGCCATTGAAGATGCGGACACACGAGCCACTTGGTCCCGTTATCAGATTGCCCGTGCAGCCATGCATAAAGAACTGCTGATACCTCACTTAGACATTTCGGCCGCCGTTGCTGCCGGAATCGCTGATGAAGTCAGCCCGCTCAAGGCCGGTCGTGGTCCCTGGCGCACGCTAGGTCGTCTGGCCGTAGCTGCTTCGGTAACGGTTGCCGTTCTGGCTGGCGTACGTTTGTACAATCAGGACGAAATTGCAGGGGCGCAACTGGCCCAGCAATCCCAGCCGAGCAATGTCGCAATGCCACAGGCCAAAGGCCCTGCAGTGTTGGCAGGCTACACCGAGGGCGAACAGTCCCCGGGTCCGATGGCAAGCGGTGTACTGCAGAACCAGGCCGGCTGGCATGACCAGCGTCTGCCAGGATACCTGCGTCAGCATGCACAACAAGCTGCGATGAAAGGTGCTGAAGGCGCTCTTCCATACGCCCGTGCTGCAAGCCTGGAAAACCGTTAAGGAGGATCATGCGCGCCATCCCTCTACTGCCGCTTCTGCTTGGTGGATGGCTGGTCCTTCCAGCTCATGCCGATGATGCGCAAGACCAGCTGAAACGTCTTGCGCAGGCTGAGCAGCAGCAAAGCTACACGGGTACATTCGTTTACGAGCGTAACGGCAGCTTCTCCACTCACCGAATCTGGCAACGCGTCGCCGACGGCAAGGTTCGGGAGCATCTTCTTCAACTGGATGGCTCTCCTCAGGAAGTGCTACGCGTCAATGGGGTAACCCAATGCGTCAGCGGTACCCTCGAAGAGGGCGTGACCAGCGTTCCCGATTCTCCGGCTCGAGCCTTCGATGCTGCCAGGTTGTCATCCTGGTATGACATCAAGTCGGCAGGCACTTCCCGTGTCGCCGGACGCTTGGCCAATGTCGTGACACTGACCCCTCGTGATCAGCACCGTTACGGCATCGAACTGCACCTCGACAGTGAAACCGGCTTGCCGCTGAAGTCTTTGTTGCTCAGCGACAAGGGCCAATTGCTGGAGCGTTTTCAGTTCACTGATCTCAATACGTCGCAGTCACTCACCGATCAGATGGTTTCGCCAGGGGCTGAATGCAAGCCGGTCGAAGTAGTCAAATCCAAGGCTGACGTGCCCAAGCAGACGGTTGCGTGGCGCTCCGACTGGCTGCCCCCGGGATTTGACCTGAGCAGCGCCGCCGCCCGCAAGGACCCGGACTCGAAGAGTCTGGTGACGAGCCTGATGTATGACGATGGCCTCGCCCGCTTCTCGGTGTTCGTTGAACCCGTCAGCGGTGCAGCGGTGACGGACATTCGCACCCAGTTGGGCCCAACGGTTGCTGTCTCTCGTCGCGTAACAACGCCCAAGGGTGATGCCATGGTGACGGTAGTGGGCGAGATACCGATCGGGACGGCCGAGCGCATCGCGCTTTCCATGCGGGACGACGCCGCGGCCACGAGCAAAAACTGATTCTGCACACCGGTGATGCCCACTATGAAAAAGGTTTCATTTGGTCGTCTCATGTTCACAAGCCTTTAAATATGGGCTTCACTGGTACTGCTGAAATGTTTAGTGCGCTTTGTCGGTTGCAATCGGATGTATTTTTTTCTATAGGTCACAGCTTCGCAGCTGTGGCCTTTGTTGTTTCAGGGTCCAGGAAACTGGAGCAGATACAGGTGTCGCGGGAAACCACGGCGCACAGATGCTTCGCGAGCCTGCGGGCTCGTACCGCTTAACCATGCTCGTTGTAAACGGGAGCCATATGTCGATACCACGCTTGAAACCTTACCTGGCCTGGATGGCCGCTGTGCTGATGCTTGGACAGGTCTTCACCGCTCAGGCCGAAGCCTTGCCGGACTTCACCTCTCTGGTGGAGCAGGCTTCCCCTGCAGTCGTCAATATCAGCACGCGTCAGAAGTTGCCGGAACGCTCGGTTGCCCAGGGTCAGATGCCTGATCTGGAAGGGCTGCCACCGATGCTTCGCGAATTTCTCGAGCGCAGCACGCCGCCAGGCTCCCGTGCGCCAGGAGGCGGCAAGGGTGATCGTCAGCGTGAGGCGCAGTCACTCGGCTCGGGCTTCATCATTTCTGCTGACGGTTTCATCCTGACCAACAATCACGTGATCGATGGCGCCGACGAGATTCTAGTGCGTCTGTCCGATCGCAGTGAGATGAAGGCCAAATTGATCGGCACTGATCCACGTACCGACGTCGCGGTGCTAAAGATCGATGGCAAGGACCTTCCCACCGTCAAGCTGGGGAACTCCGACAAGCTGAAAGTGGGTGAGTGGGTGCTGGCGATCGGCTCGCCGTTCGGCTTCGATCACTCCGTGACCAAAGGCATCGTCAGCGCCAAGGGTCGCAGCCTGCCGAATGACACGTATGTCCCGTTCATTCAGACCGACGTAGCGATCAACCCGGGTAACTCGGGCGGTCCGCTGTTCAACATGGCAGGCGAAGTAGTGGGTATCAACTCGCAGATCTTCACCCGTTCCGGTGGCTTCATGGGCCTGTCGTTCGCGATCCCGATCGACGTGGCCATGGACGTAGCCAACCAGCTCAAGGCCAGCGGCAAGGTCAACCGTGGCTGGCTGGGTGTCGTGATTCAGGAAGTGAACAAAGACCTTGCCGAGTCCTTTGGTCTGGACAAGCCGGCCGGTGCGCTGGTGGCTCAAGTGCTTGAAGACGGTCCGGCCGCCAAAGGTGGTTTGCAGGTCGGCGACGTGATCCTGAGCGCCAACGGCACGCCGATCGTCATGTCCGCAGATTTGCCACACCTGGTCGGCAATCTGAAGGATGGCAGCAAGGCCGAGCTCGAAGTGATTCGTGACGGCAAGCGTCAGAAGCTGACCGTGACCGTGGGTGCCTTGCCGGCCGAAGGCGAAGAGATGGGCGCGGCCGACACCGGCGTCGAGCGCAGCAGCAACCGTCTGGGCGTTTCGGTGGTCGATCTGACCGCTGAGCAGATGAAGTCGCTGGACCTCAAGGGCGGCGTGGTTATCAAGGATGTCCAGGATGGTCCGGCTTCGCTGATCGGTCTGCAGGCGGGTGACGTCATCACACACCTGAACAACCAGGCGATCACTTCGTCGAAGCAGTTCACCGAGGTGGCCAAAGACCTGCCGAAGAATCGCTCTGTCTCCATGCGCGTTCTGCGTCAGGGCCGTGCGACGTTCATCACGTTCAAGCTGGCGGAATAACCCGTCAGGAACAGCAAGAAGGAGCGGTCAGACCGCTCCTTTTTTTGTGTCCCTGCGGTGCATGACGCGCAGGCTCTGCGCGTGAACGTGACGCCTGATCGTTCCTTCAGGTACAATTCCCGGCTATTTTTGGCGGGCAGTCTGCCTGCGACCTTTTTCGAGTGTTGATCCGTGAGTGATTTGAGTCATATCCGCAATTTCTCCATCATCGCCCACATTGACCATGGCAAGTCGACGCTGGCTGACCGTTTCATCCAGATGTGCGGCGGCCTGACCGAGCGCGAGATGGAGGCTCAGGTGCTTGATTCCATGGACCTGGAGCGTGAGCGCGGGATCACGATCAAAGCCCACAGCGTCACGCTTTATTACAAGGCGAAGGACGGGATCACCTACCAGCTCAACTTCATTGACACCCCGGGTCACGTTGACTTCACCTACGAAGTCAGCCGGTCGCTGGCGGCGTGTGAAGGCGCGTTGCTGGTGGTCGATGCCGGCCAGGGCGTAGAAGCCCAGTCCGTTGCCAACTGCTACACCGCCATCGAACAGGGCCTGGAAGTCATGCCGGTCCTGAACAAGATTGACCTGCCGCAGGCTGATCCAGACCGCGTTAAGGAAGAAATCGAGAAGATCATCGGCATCGATGCCACCGACGCCGTGGCCTGTAGCGCCAAGACCGGCCTGGGCGTCGACGAAGTGCTCGAGCGTCTGGTCCAGACCATCCCGGCGCCGACGGGTAACATCGAAGACCCGCTGCAAGCGCTGATCATCGATTCGTGGTTCGACAACTACCTGGGCGTTGTTTCCCTGGTGCGGGTGCGTCACGGCCGCGTCAAGAAAGGCGACAAGATTCTGGTCAAGTCGACCGGCAAGATGCACCTGGTCGACAGCGTGGGCGTTTTCAACCCCAAGCACAGCGCCACCGCTGACCTGAAAGCCGGCGAAGTGGGCTTCATCATCGCCGGCATCAAGGACATTCACGGTGCGCCAGTGGGCGACACCCTGACCCTGAGCACTACCCCTGACGTCCCTGTGCTGCCCGGCTTCAAGCGTATCCAGCCGCAGGTCTACGCCGGTCTGTTCCCGGTCAGCTCCGATGACTTCGAGGACTTCCGCGACGCGCTGCAGAAGCTGACGCTGAACGACTCATCGTTGCAGTACTCGCCGGAAAGCTCCGACGCGCTGGGCTTCGGCTTCCGCTGCGGCTTCCTCGGCATGCTGCACATGGAGATCATCCAGGAGCGCCTTGAGCGCGAGTACGACCTGGACCTGATCACCACTGCGCCGACGGTAATCTTCGAGCTGCTGCTGAAGACCGGTGAAACCATTCACGTCGACAACCCGTCGAAATTGCCAGACCTGTCTACCATCGAGGACATGCGCGAGCCGATCGTGCGAGCGAATATCCTTGTGCCTCAAGAGCACCTGGGCAACGTCATTACGCTGTGCATCGAGAAGCGGGGCATTCAGCACGACATGCTGTTCCTCGGCACGCAGGTGCAAGTGACCTACGATTTGCCGATGAACGAAGTGGTCCTGGATTTCTTCGACCGTCTCAAGTCGACCAGCCGTGGTTATGCATCGCTGGACTACCATTTCGATCGTTATCAGTCGGCCAATCTGGTTCGCCTGGACGTGATGATCAACGGCGACAAGGTCGACGCTCTGGCGCTGATCGTGCACCGTGACAACGCCGCCTACAAAGGCCGCGCGTTGACCGAAAAGATGAAAGAACTGATTCCTCGTCAGATGTTCGACGTGGCAATCCAGGCCGCCATTGGCGGCCAGATTATCGCGCGCACAACCGTCAAGGCGCTCAGAAAGAACGTACTGGCCAAATGTTACGGTGGCGACGTCAGCCGTAAGCGCAAGCTGCTCGAGAAGCAGAAGGCCGGTAAGAAACGCATGAAGCAGGTTGGCAACGTGGAAATTCCACAAGAAGCCTTCCTTGCAGTGCTCAGGTTGGAATAGTCAGGCCCTATGTCACTAAATTTCCCGCTGTTGCTGGTCGTCGCCGTTTTTGTCTGCGGTTTGCTGGCCTTGTTCGATCTGATCATATTGGCGCCGCGTCGCCGTAACGCGATAGCGAACTATCAGGGTAGCGTGAGCCAGCCTGATGTCGCCGTCGTGGAGCGGTTGAACAAGGAGCCGTTTCTCGTCGAATACGGCAAGTCGTTCTTTCCGGTGTTGTTCATCGTTCTGGTACTGCGCTCGTTCCTGGTTGAGCCGTTCCAGATCCCGTCGGGCTCGATGAAGCCGACGCTGGACGTGGGCGATTTCATCCTGGTGAACAAGTTCTCGTACGGCATCCGCCTGCCGGTGATCGACCTCAAGGTCATCCCGGTCGGAGACCCGCAACGTGGGGACGTGATGGTGTTTCGCTACCCAAGCGACCCCAACGTCAACTACATCAAGCGCGTCGTCGGCCTGCCAGGGGATGTGATTCGCTACACCAACGACAAGCAGTTGTTCATCAACGGTCAGTTGGTGGCCAAAAAGCTGATCGGTTCTGAGCCGGGTACGCTGGGCAGCGCAGAGCTCTACAACGAGAAGCTGGGCGAGGTGGAACACCAGATCCGCCAGGAAATGAGCCGCTACCGCGCGCCGCCTGATCATGAATGGACCGTTCCGGCCGCGCACTACTTCATGATGGGTGACAACCGCGACAACTCGAACGACAGCCGTTACTGGGATGACCCCAATATTCCCAAGGACGAGCTGGGCATGGTCCCCGACAAGAATATCGTCGGCAAGGCCTTCGCGGTCTGGATGAGCTGGCCTGAACCCAAGCTCAGCCACTTTCCGAACTTCTCGCGAGTCGGTCTGATCAAGTAATCGATGCGGCGCTGCCACTGGCAGCGCCGTATGTCATTCAGGGCCATGTTGCGTGGCCGATCTCGCAGGTGACAGGGAAGGGCTACTCTTGAAAGCAACCATGACGTCTGCCGGTCCGCAAAAAGGCCTGTCTTTCATCGGCTGGCTGATGCTGCTGGCGATTCTGGCCTTCGCCGCAAGCGCTGCCGCCAAGATCGTGCCGCATTACATGGACTACCTGACGATGAAGAAAATCATCGAAAGTGCCGGCACTGACCGCTCGGCAGACATCACCAACGCCGGTGACCTTTACGCCTATGTGGCCAAAGGCATGCAGGTTAACAACATTCGGGATTTGGATTTGAACAAGGCGTTAACTGTGACGACGGAGAACAACAGGTTCCTCGCCCATTTGAACTACGAAAAACGTGAGCCACTGATCCAGAATATCGATCTGGTGGTCAAGTTCGACCACGAATTCAGCGTGGGTAAACCGTGAGCGTTTCATTGAGTCGCCTGGAGCGTCAGCTCGGCTATACCTTCAAGGACCAGGAACTGATGATCCTGGCCCTGACCCACCGCAGCTTTGCCGGACGCAACAACGAGCGTCTGGAATTCCTCGGTGATGCCATTCTCAACTTCGTCGCCGGCGAAGCGCTGTTCGAGCGTTTCCCCCAGGCGCGTGAAGGTCAGTTGTCCCGCCTGCGTGCCCGTCTGGTGAAAGGCGAGACCCTTGCGCTGCTGGCCCGTGGTTTCGATCTGGGCGAGTACCTGCGCCTGGGCTCGGGTGAGCTGAAGAGCGGCGGCTTTCGCCGTGAGTCGATTCTGGCCGACGCGCTGGAGGCCCTGATCGGTGCGATCTACCTCGACGCCGGCATGGACATGGCAAGGGATCGCGTGCTCGCCTGGCTGGCCAGCGAGTTCGAAACCCTGACGCTGGTCGATACCAACAAAGACCCGAAAACACGGCTGCAGGAATTCCTGCAGTCACGCGCCTGTGATCTGCCGCGCTATGAAGTGGTGGATATTCAGGGCGAACCGCATTGCCGAATCTTTTTCGTCGAATGCGAGATCTCTTTATTGAATGAAAAAAGCCGGGGACAAGGCGTGAGCCGTCGCATTGCCGAACAGGTAGCAGCGGCCGCAGCCCTTATCGCCCTGGGTGTGGAGAATGGCAATGACTGATTCACCTGCAACACGCTGTGGCTATGTTGCCATCGTTGGCCGGCCAAACGTGGGCAAGTCGACGCTGCTGAACCACATCCTCGGCCAGAAACTGGCGATCACCTCGCGCAAGCCGCAGACGACCCGGCACAACATGCTCGGCATCAAGACTGAAGGCGCCGTGCAGGCCGTCTACGTCGATACGCCCGGCATGCACAAAAACAGCGATAAAGCCCTTAACCGCTACATGAACAAGACCGCTTCGGCAGCGTTGAAAGACGTCGACGTGGTGATCTTTGTGGTCGACCGCACCAAGTGGACCGAAGAAGACCAGATGGTTCTCGAGCGCGTGCAGTACGTGACCGGCCCGTTGATCGTGGCGCTGAACAAGACCGACCGCATCGAAGACAAAAGCGCGCTGATGCCGCATTTGTCCTGGCTGCAGGAGCAACTGCCGAACGCACAGATCATCCCGATCTCGGCGCAGCAGGGGCATAACCTGGAAGCGTTGGAAAAGGTCATCGCCGACCATCTGCCGGAGAATGAGCACTTCTTCCCGGAAGATCAGATCACCGACCGCAGCAGCCGTTTTCTCGCGGCAGAGCTGGTGCGCGAGAAGATCATGCGTCAGCTCGGTGCCGAGTTGCCGTATCAGATCACCGTCGAGATCGAGCAATTCAAGCAGCAGGGCAAGACGCTGCATATCCACGCGCTGATTCTGGTCGAGCGCGACGGGCAGAAGAAAATCATCATTGGCGACAAGGGCGAGCGCATCAAGCGCATCGGCTCGGATGCGCGCCGTGACATGGAGGTGCTGTTCGACTCCAAGGTCATGCTCAATCTGTGGGTCAAGGTTAAAGGCGGCTGGTCCGATGACGAGCGCGCGTTGCGTTCGCTGGGTTACGGCGACTTGTAACACCGCAGCACCGTTATTCTGTGGGAGCGAGGTTGCTCGCGAAGGGTCTGCAACACTCAGCATTGATGTGGGTTGTTGCAGCGACTTCGCGGGCAGGCTCGCTCCCACAGTCGTTTCAGATTGCCCGTTCGGCCGCGTTCTTTCATCGAGATAGCCATGTCACAGACCCCTCCCGTCGGTCAGCTCGCGTATGTGTTGCACAGCCGTGCGTACCGCGAAAACAGCGCGCTGGTCGATTTCATCACCCCGCAGGGTCGCCTGCGCGCGGTGTTGCGCAGCGCTCGGGGGAAGGCGGGCACGATGGCGCGGCCGTTCGTGCCGCTGGAAGTCGAGTTTCGCGGGCGGGGCGAGTTGAAGAACGTGGGGCGGATGGAAGGCGCCGGCGTCGCCACGTGGCTGGAAGGCGAAGCGCTGTTCAGCGGTCTTTATCTCAATGAGCTGCTGATTCGCCTGCTGCCTGCCGAAGACCCGCACCCGGGGGTGTTCGAACATTACGCCGCGACGCTTGTGGCGTTGGCCGAAGGGCGCGCGCTGGAACCGTTGTTGCGCTCGTTCGAGTGGCGGCTGCTGGACGATCTCGGTTACGGCTTTGCGCTGGATGCGGACGTTAACGGTGATCCATTGGCCAGCGACGGCATGTACCGGCTTCAGGTGGATGCCGGCCTTGAGCGGGTTTATCTGTTTCAGCCGGGATTGTTTCAGGGCGCCGAATTGCAGGCGGTGTCTGAAGCGGACTGGAGTTCGCCGGGCGCGTTGTCGGCGGCCAAGCGTCTGATGCGCCAGGCCCTGGCGGTGCATCTGGGGGGGCGGCCGCTGGTCAGCCGTGAATTGTTTCGCAAACTCTAGCGTCCTGCGGCGCAAACCTAGAAAATCTTCCCTCGCGTGCTTAATCAGCCGCCACTGGCTGGCACCGCTTCAGTAATCAGGAGAACCCCGTGACCCACAGCACCCGCATTCTGCTCGGCGTGAACATCGACCACGTTGCTACCCTGCGCCAGGCTCGGGGGACGCGCTATCCCGATCCGGTCAAGGCAGCGCTGGATGCTGAAGAAGCAGGCGCCGACGGCATCACCGTGCATTTGCGTGAGGACCGTCGGCACATTCAGGAGCGCGATGTGTTGCTGCTGAAAGACGTGCTGCAAACGCGCATGAATTTCGAGATGGGCGTCACTGAAGAAATGATGGCGTTCGCCGAGCGCATTCGGCCGGCGCATATCTGCCTGGTGCCGGAGACCCGGCAGGAACTGACCACCGAAGGCGGGCTGGATGTTGCCGGTCAGGAAGCGCGCATCAAGGCGGCCGTAGAGCGATTGTCTGCCATCGGCAGCGAAGTATCGTTGTTCATCGATGCCGATGAGCGCCAGATTGCAGCATCGGCCCGGGTTGGCGCGCCGGCCATCGAACTGCACACGGGCCGTTATGCCGATGCCGAAACCCCGGCGGCCGTTGCCGAAGAGCTCAAGCGCATTGCCGACGGCGTCGCCTTCGGTGTGGCCCAAGGCCTGATCGTCAACGCCGGCCATGGCTTGCACTATCACAACGTTGAAGCCGTCGCGGCGATCAAGGGCATCAACGAGCTGAACATCGGCCACGCGCTGGTGGCCCATGCCCTGTTTGTCGGCTTCAAATCCGCGGTGTCGGAGATGAAAGCGTTGATTCTGGCGGCGGCAGCCAAGGCCTGACGCAATACCTGTAGGAGCGCGCTTGCCCGCGATTGCATGCTGTCAGTGAGTGAAAACTAACCTGATACACCGCAGTCGCGGACAAGCGCGCTCCTACAGGTGATTTGCCGTCAGTTACATCTGCGCTGCCATCATGTTTGGTGAGCACGCGGTGGCGACTTTTTCGGTTTACGGCTTGCGCCCGACAATCACCGCCCGTCTTGGCGCCGGTAATCCTTCCACGGTTTTGCTTTGGTCTGCCGGATCCAGAAAGTCACTCAACGACTGAAAGCGCATCCAGTCGGTGCCGCGTTGTTCTTCAACCGTGGTGGTGCTGACGTCGACGCAGCGCACGTCGACGAAGCCCGCGCGGCGCAGCCACAGTTCCAGCGCCGGTACCGACGGCAGAAACCACACGTTGCGCATCTGCGAGTAGCGGTCTTCCGGCACCAGCACCTGGTTCGCGTCGCCTTCCACCACCATGGTTTCCAGCACCAGCTCGCCGCCTTTGACCAGGCAATCCTTGAGCGCCAGGAGATGATCGATAGGCGATTTGCGGTGATAAAGCACGCCCATGGAAAACACCGTGTCGAATCCTTCGAGCCGAGCCGGCAGATCTTCCAGGGTGAACGGCAGGTGCCACGCCGGCAGGTCAGGCAAGTAGCGCTGCATGGCCTGGAACTGGCAGAAAAAAAGCCAGTTGGGATCGACGCCAATCACGCTGTCGGCGCCGGCCCCCAGCATGCGCCACTGGTAATAGCCGTTGCCGCAGCCGACATCCAGAACGCGCTTGCCTTTCAGGTTCAGGTGCGGCGACACCCGCGACCATTTCCAGTCCGAGCGCCATTCGGTGTCGACGTGTACGCCGAATACCTCAAACGGCCCCTTGCGCCACGGCGACAGGCCCATCAGCGCGGCGCGGGTCTGCTCGCGGGTGGCGTCGTCGCAGTCGGCGTCGAGGATGAAATCGTCCTTGAGCTCGACGCGGCTCGGCATCAGGTCTGGCAAGGCATTCAGCGCGCCTTGCCAGCGTTCGAGGTCGCCGTGACCCTTTTCCATCTTCGCGTCGAGTTGCGCCTGCAGGCCTTGGGCCCAGGCATACAGTGGTGTGCCCGCCATACGGCGGACCAGAGGAGCGAGATCAATCATGGCAGGGCAATCAACGAGGCGAAATTGAGGCACTGGAACCAGGGCACGACCTTGCTGAAGCCAGCAGCAAGCAGGCGTTCGCGGTGCTGCTCAAGGCTGTCGGGCTTCATCACATTTTCGATCGCGCTCCGCTTCTGCGCGATCTCCAGTTCGCTGTAACCGTTTGCGCGCTTGAAGGCAACGTGCAGATCGGTAAGCAGCGCGTGCTCTTCGGTGTCATCAAAGCGCAGCTTCTCCGACACGATCAGCGCACCGCCGGGCAGCAGCGACTGGCGAATGCGAGTCAACAGGGCGAGGCGTTGTTCCGGCGCGATAAATTGCAGGGTGAAGTTCAGCGCAACCACCGAGGCGGGCTGAAACTCGAGATTCAAGATATCCCCGTCGATGACCTCCACCGGCAGCAACTCCTGGTACATCGAGTCCTGTGCGTTGAGGTATTCCCGGCAGCGCTCGACCATGGCCGACGAGTTGTCGATGGCGATCACCCGGCAATCTTCAGTGCGCACATGCCGGCGCAACGCTTGAGTGACGGCGCCCAGTGAACTGCCCAGGTCATAGAGCACGCTGTGGGGCTGGGCGAACTGCGCCGCGAGCACGCCGAGGTTTTCGACGATGGTCGGGTAGCCCGGCACCGAGCGCTTGATCATGTCCGGGAACACCCGCACGACGTCTTCGTTGAAGGCGAAGTCGGGCACCTGGGGCAGCGGCTGGGCGAATAGGCGGTCGGGTTCTGGGCTCACGGCGATTCCGGGGGACAAGGCGAAAAGTGAGGCATTTTAGCCAATTCCGCCCCTTGGCTGGAACCTCATCTTCAAAGTAGCCCTTAGCCCCGCGACAGATACCCGCAACGCTGCCGATCTTTTTGAATATCGCTGCAACGCCCGGCCATCATCGGGCATCCTTCACACCGCACATTAAAGCTTTCCCTCCAGCAGTCGAAAAACCTTAATTCGCAACCCATTTCATTATTTGGCACAGGGAACCGTGGCATGCATGCGTTCAAGGCGTTGTACGAGTCCATCGAAAGGCAGTTTTTCGATTCTTTGACCAAGAAGTTGTCGAGCCTGTTTCTGATGGTGGTGGTGAGCGCCGTGGTGTACTGGGTGGCCGTGAGCATCCGCGCGGACATCCTGCTGCAGTTGCGCACCGCGCAGTTGCCGGCGGGGACGCTGAGCATGATCGAGGGCAAACTCGATGTGCTGAGCAATGCCATTCTCGGCAGCACGCTGTTTACCCTGGGTCTGGTCAGCTTCATGGTCTGGTATTTCCGGCACTTGATCGTGCGGCCGGTCACCCAGATGACGCTGGCGCTGGAAGGCATTGCCAATGGCGAGGGCGACCTGTCCAAGGACTTGCCGCTGTTGACCCACGATGAAATTCGCGTGCTGGCGAGCACCTGCAACCGGTTTCTTGGCAAGCAGCGGGAGATCATCAGCAGCGTTCAGGCGCTGACCGTGCACATTGCCGTGGAGTCCGCGCGCTCGCTGAAAAACATCAGCGATTCCAGCGACAGCGCGACCCACCAAGCGCGCTTCGCCAAGGAAGTCATGGAGCAGAGCAACGACGCAGTGGGGCGTATTGCCGAGGTGTCCCGGCAGACCCAGGGCATTTCCGGGACCACCGCGCAGAACCTCAGCATGGCCCGCGATTCCTACACCGAACTGCTGGAAGTGACCGGCAACATCAGTGAGATTTCCAGCAGCCTGAGTGAGTTCGGCACCCTGGTGTCGGCGTTGAATCAACGCTCATCGAGCATCAAGTCCATCGTCGGATTGATTCAGCAGATTTCCTCCCAGACCAACCTTCTGGCGCTCAACGCGGCGATCGAGGCGGCGCGTGCGGGGGAGAGCGGGCGTGGTTTCGCGGTGGTGGCCGACGAAGTACGGACCTTGGCCCAGAACGTCAGCCGCGCCACCGAGGACATCTCCCAAAACATCGATGCCATGTTGCTGGAAGTCAGCTCGACCCACGAGCAGACCACCCAGATCAGCCACAGCGCCCGTGAGACCCAGAAAGTGGTCGAGCGCGCGTCAGGGCATTTCGAGAGCATGATCGGCGACTTCGAATCCACCCACACCAAGCTGGAGGACATCGCCTCGCACATCCAGCAGTTCGCCGACAGCAACACCGGCATCAACGACCGCGTCACGCAGATTCATGCGGACAGCCAGTCCATCGACCAGCGCATGCAGCATTCGGCCACCGCCACCCGCGACCTGTCGGGCGTGGCGGAAAAGGTCCAGGCGCTGCTGGGCCGGTTTGTCCTCGGGCATGGCGCGCTGGACGCTGGCATTACCCGCGCCAGTCATTGCCGCGACCGGCTCCAGGTGCGTCTGGCCGCGCTGCAACGTGAAGGGGTCAACTTGTTCGATCAGAACTACAAGCTGATCCCCGGCACCGATCCCAAGCAATACACGACCAGCTACACCGAGCGCTTCGCGCAGATCTGTCAGGAGGAGTGCGACGCGCTCACCAAAGGCACGCTGGGGGGCAAGGTCACCTTCATCGTCGACACCAAGGGTTACTGCCCGGTAAACAACAGCTGGGTGTCGAAAAAACCTACGGGCGATCGGGCCATAGACCTGCCAGTGTGCCGGAACAAGCGCATGTTTGCTGACCCCATCGGCCTGCGCGCAGCCGCTAACAAACAGCGCTTCCTGCTGCAGACCTACCTGCGCGACACCGGGGAAATCATGACCGAGATCGACGTGCCGTTCTTCTTCGAAGGCCGTCATTGGGGCAACTTGCGCATGGGCTTCGATGCTGCGCAATTACTGGCCGAATGACGGAGGCTCACGCCCGTGCCTGGGACGCGGTTGATCAGCCCTTCGCGGGCAAGCGCGCTTCTGCAACGGCGGTCGGTGAAGCCAGCAGGCCGATCAGTTCACCGTGATGACGCAATCGAAGGTGCGTTCCGGCGCCACCTCCGGCGCCCAGGGTTGTTGATAGACCATCATCAGATGGCCCGTGCCCGGGTTGGCGGCTCGGTAGCGCCAGACCGACTGACCGCCTTCACCGACCAGACCGACGTCTTTGGAGGCATTGAATACCTCGGGCCCCAGGCTGCCGAGTATCGACGGCGCGGGGTTTTGCATCAGCCAGCGGTACCCGGTGGTGGGATTGCTGGGCAGCATCAGCATGAGGGTCTGGCCGGTTTTGAGGGTGAGGGGGCAGTCTTGCTGATCGTCCAGGGAGACGATTTGTTTAGGGGTCTGGGCGCAGGCGGCAAGCAGGGTGAGGCTAAGCGGGACGAGCAAGCGGGCAGGGGTCATGAAGGCTCCGGTCGTAGGCGACATGGGGCGAGCATAACCGAAGATTTAGAAACCTGGCAGACGGTCGCCTGGTGTTCATGCGGAGCTGGCGGGTGACGCTGTACAAATTGTAGGAGCGCGCTTGGTCTGGGCCGCATCCGGACGAAGGCGTAGGCACGAACGACGAATATGCGTCGGATCAGCTGGCCTCTTCGTCCGGATGCGGCCCAGACCAAGCGCGCTCCTACAGGTTCTGCGCAGCGCTGACGTTCGGCGTTGGCCGGTCGTTGCCACTACGCAGTCGCGGAAGCGCGCAGGAAGTGCTTAAAACAATATCTTCGCCACATCCGCAAAACGTTTGGCAAAGTGCGCGGTGATGCCTTCTTTCAGGTAATCGGGCAGTTCTTCGAAGTTGCCACGGTTGGCTTCCGGCAGGATCAGCTCGTAGATCTTCTGCCGACGCGCCGCAATGACTTTCTCCCGCACGCCGCCAATCGGCAGTACATGACCGGTCAGGGTCAGTTCGCCGGTCATGGCCACGCCTTTCTTCGGCGCCTGGTTACGCGCCAGCGACAGCAGCGCGCTGGCCATGGTGACGCCCGCACTTGGCCCGTCTTTCGGCGTGGCACCTTCAGGCACGTGCAAGTGAACAAAGGCTTCGTCGAAAAAGCTCTTGTCGCCGCCAAACTTCGCCAGATTGGAGCTGACGTAGCTGTAGGCGATTTCGGCAGACTCCTTCATCACGTCGCCTAATTGGCCGGTGAGCTTGAAGCCGCGGTTGAGCGTGTGAATGCGCGTGGCTTCGATCGGCAGCGTCGCGCCACCCATGCTGGTCCAGGCCAGGCCGGTGATCACGCCGGTGCCCGACAACACTTGCTCATTGCGGAACACCGCCATGCCCAGCGAAGCTTCCAGCTCTTTCGGGCCGATCTTGACCACTGTGTCCGGGTTGTCCAGCAGCTTGACCACCGCCTTGCGCACCAGTTTGCCCAGCTGTTTCTCCAGCTGTCGCACCCCGGCTTCCCGCGCATACCCTTCAATGACCGCGCGCAATGCACTGTCGCTGATCATCAGGCTGTTTTTCGAGACACCGGCCTTGGCCAATTGCTTGGGCCACAGATGGCGCTTGGCGATGGCGAGCTTTTCTTCGGTGATATAGCCCGACAGGCGAATCACTTCCATCCGGTCCAGCAGCGGGCCGGGGATCGAGTCCAGGGTGTTCGCGGTGCAGATGAACAGCACCTTCGAAAGGTCCAGACGCAGGTCGAGGTAGTGGTCGAGGAATTCGACATTCTGTTCCGGGTCCAGGGTTTCGAGCAGCGCCGAGGCCGGGTCGCCCTGGAAGCTCTGGCCCATCTTGTCGATCTCGTCGAGCATGATGACCGGGTTCATCACTTCCACGTCTTTCAGCGCTTGCACCAGCTTGCCCGGTTGGGCGCCGATGTAAGTGCGACGGTGGCCCTTGATCTCGGCCTCGTCGCGCATGCCGCCGACGCTGAAACGGTAGAAAGGCCGGCCCAGGGATTCCGCAATCGACTTGCCGACGCTGGTTTTACCGACGCCCGGCGGGCCCACCAGCAGCACGATGGAGCCGGAGATTTCACCCTTGTAGGCGCCGACGGCGAGGAATTCGAGAATGCGGCTCTTGATGTCATCAAGGCCGGCGTGATGCTGATCGAGCACCTTGCGCGCGTGTTTGAGGTCGAGCTTGTCGTCGCCAAACACGCCCCACGGCACCGAGCTTGCCCAGTCCAGGTAGTTGCGGGTGACGGCGTATTCCGGCGAACCGGTTTCCAGCACCGACAATTTGTTGATCTCTTCGTCGATGCGCTTGCGCGCCTGCGGCGGCAGGGTCTTGCCCACCAGACGCTCTTCGAACTGTTCGATGTCAGCGCTGCGGTCGTCCTTGGTCAGCCCCAGTTCCTGCTGGATGACCTTGAGCTGTTCCTTGAGGAAGAACTCACGCTGATGCTCGCCGATCTTGCGGTTCACCTCGGCGGAAATTTCTTTCTGCAGGCGCGCGACTTCGACTTCCTTGCGCAGCATAGGCAGGACTTTTTCCATGCGCTTGAGCACGGGCACGCAATCGAGCACCTGCTGCAGCTCGACGCCCGTGGCGGAGGTCAGGGCGGCGGCGAAGTCGGTGAGCGGGGAAGGGTCGTTGGGGCTGAAGCGATTGAGGTAGTTCTTCAACTCTTCGCTGTACAGCGGGTTGAGCGGCAGCAGCTCCTTGATCGCATTGATCAGCGCCATGCCGTAGGCCTTGACCTCGTCGGTCGGCTCGTTGGGCTGGTGCGGGTATTCGACCTCCACCAGGAACGGCGGGCGATGGTGCTTGAGCCAGGTCTTGATGCGCACGCGGCTCAGGCCCTGGGCGACGAACTGCAGCTTGCCGTTTTCACGGCTGGCGTGGTGCACCTTGACCAGCGTGCCGTACTCCGGCAACGCCTTGGTGTCGAAATGACGGGGGTCGTCAGGCGGGGTGTCCATGAAAAACAGCGCCAGCGAGTGGTGATCAGACTTGCTAACCAGCTCCAGCGTTTCGGCCCAGGGCTCTTCATTGACGATGACCGGCAGCACTTGCGCGGGGAAGAAAGGACGGTTGTGGATCGGGATGATGTACACCTGATCCGGCAGGTTCTGGCCGGGCAGTGCGAGGCGCTTGCTGTCGGAGCCGAGGATTTCGTGTTCGTGATCGTCGTCCGGGTGCGGCTGGTTGGCGTCGGATTGCTGGTCGCTCATGGGGCACCTGCATAAATGGATATGAGCCTTAGATGGGGCGGATGGGCTCAGGTTTCAATAGCGGCGGTCGATAGCACTGACTAAGGGAGACGATATAGAAATACGTATGGTGTTGCGCAGTGTCGTACCTTCCAATAGGTAGTGGCTATGTGCTTTTATTGGGTGTCCGTTTGATATCGCTGACGGCCGATCCGTGCGCTACGCTAAAATTTTCGCCAAGGCAGGCTCTCTGCCGGCCTCGCCGTTCTGGAACACCCGCTATGCGCAACGTTTTAATTGCATTGTTGCTCGTTTTAACCGCGCTGCACGGCACTCTCGCCAGTGCGGCGACTTTGACCGCCGAATTCGTCGATGCCCAAGGCAAGCCGCTCCCCGACGCGGTGCTCACCCTGCGCGGCGCAACTCCGCCTCCTGCCGGGTCGCTGAAAGCCGACATGGACCAACGCGATGTGCAATTTGCCCCCCATGTGCTGGCGGTGCGCAGCGGTACGGAAATCAGCTTCCCCAACAGCGATCAAATCCGTCATCAGGTGTACTCGTTCTCGACGCCCAAACGTTTTGAACTGCGGTTGTATGGCGGTACCCCGTCGGCCCCCGTGCTGTTCGACAAGCCGGGCGTGGTCGTGCTCGGCTGCAACGTGCACGACAACATGATTGGTTACGTGTACGTCACCGACGATGGGTGGTTCGGCGTAAGCAACGACAAGGGCACGCTGACGCTGGATCAACTGCCTGTCGGTCACTACACGGTCACCCTCTGGCACCCGCAAGCCGCCGACATGCTGCCGGTGTCCGGGGGGGACATCGACATTCCGGCCGGCGGCCTCAAGCAGCGGTTCAGCGTCGCCGTGCAGCCCAGCGCCGATAACACCCCCGCCGCGCCGCCGTCCAGCGCGTTCGGCGATGCCTTTCATAAAGCAGCCCACGAATGAAGGTGCGCATCAGCTTTCAGGCGCGGATTGCCGGCGTGTTGATCATGCTGCTGCTGATCGTGGTCTTCGCTGTGTTTATTGCGGTGAGAGCGGCGACCCAGGACGCCGTGCGTAAACAAGCCCAGGCGCAGCTCGAAGTCGGCACCCGGGTGTTTGAAGGCTTGCTGGAAATGCGCGGCAAGCGGCTGCGCGACGCGGTGCAATTGTTGTCTACCGATTTCGGCTTCCGTGACGCCGTGGCGTCTGCGGACTCGGCGACCATTCGTTCGGTATTGCTAAATCACGGCGCCAGAATCAACGCCAATGACATGTTTCTGCTGGGCATGGACGGCACGGTCATGGCCAGCACCGTCGCGCAGATTCCCGAGGGCTCGCCGTTCCCCTACATTCAGGCGTTGCGTGAGCTCAAGGGCAAGAATCAGTCGATGCTGATCGTGCCGCTGCAGGGCCAGCCCCACTTGCTGGTGGAAAGCACCGTGCTCGCCCCGCTGCCGATCGCCCGCGTGGTCATGGGTTTCAGCATGGACGGTGATCTGGCCCGGGAACTGCGCTCGTTGAGCGGTTTGCAGGTGTCGTTTCTGTCGATCGTGCAAAAGCAGCCGGGTCAGATGATCAGCACCTAGCCGGCGCCGCTGTTTGACAGCCTGCGCGGGGTGATGATGAGTCCGCCCAGCGACGAGATGCAGATGACCGAGCATCAGAGCCAGAGTTTTCTGAGCAAAACCCTGCGGCTGGGGAGCAACAGCGACAGCGAGGTCGTGGCCCTGCTGCAGAGCCCGCTGGATCAGGCCATGCAGGCATTCGCGCCGCTGGACCGGACGCTGTTCTGGATCACTGTCGTGGCGTTGGCTAGTTCGCTGGTCGGCGCGTTGTTACTGGCGCGCACCCTGTCGCGGCCGGTGAGTGCGCTGGCTCAGGCGGCCCGGCGTATTGGCGAAGGTGATTACGCCACGCCGGTGGTGCTGGATCGCAGGGACGAACTGGGCCTGCTCGCCAGCGCCATCAATTCGATGCAGAGCGGGATCGCCGAGCGTGAGCTGCAACTGGCGCACAACGCCTTGCATGACCCGCTCACCGGGCTGCCCAATCGCGCGTTGGTTATGGAGCGCCTTGGCAGCGCGGTGGTTGCACAACGGCCAGTGGCGCTGCTTTACCTGGGCATCGATAACTTCCGCGCGATCAGCGCCAACGTCGGTCTCGAGGGGGTCGAGCAACTGCTGCGGATCATCAGCGAGCAACTGCAATTGCCGCTGCGTCCCGGCGATACGGTGGCGCGGCTGTCCGATAACGAATTTCTGCTGCTGGTGCAAAACGCTGAAACCGACAGCGCCGTCGCGGTGGCTGACCGGTTGCAGGGTTTGCTGATCAAGCCGCAACGCATCGGCGAGCAGGATATCGCGATGGATGCCTGCATCGGCATCGCGGCCTATCCGGCCAATGGCGATTCCGCGACCGAGTTGCTCAGGCGTGCGTCCATTGCCCGGCAAGACGCGGCGCAGTTGCCGGGGCGTCTGCAGGTCTATGTGGACGGTCGGGATGTGGCTCATCTGCGCCAGATCAGTCTGATCCGCGACTTGCGGCAGGCAGCGCGTAACGGCGAACTTTCACTGCATTACCAACCGAAACTGGACATTCGCAACGGCCGGGTCACTCAGGCCGAGGCCTTGCTGCGCTGGCAGCACCCGCAATTCGGCTCGGTATCGCCTGCCGAGTTCATCGTGCTGGCAGAGCGCACCGGCAGCATCCAGATCCTCACCAACTGGGTGATCGAAGAAGCGCTGCGCCAGCTCGCCGAGTGGGCGCAGCGCGGTCTGGTTCTGCAGGTGTCGGTGAATATCTCGGCGGACGACCTGCTGGGCAACGATCTGGCTGATCGCGTTTCTGCGCTGCTCAAGCTGTACCGCGTGCCCGCTGAACGGTTGATTTTCGAGATCACCGAAAGCGCGATCATGCGCGAGCCCGAGCAGTCGCTGAAAGTGCTCAATCGCCTGCGCGAATTCGGCATCAGCCTGTCGGTGGACGATTTCGGCACCGGTTATTCCTCGCTGGCGCACCTCAAGCGGCTGCCGGTGCAGGAATTGAAGATCGATCAGTCTTTCGTGCGCGACCTGGATGAAACCAGCGAAGACGCCGTCATCGTGCGCTCGACCATCGAGATGAGCCACAACCTGGGCCTGAAGGTGGTCGCCGAAGGCGTCGAGTACGAACACAGCCTGCGTTTGCTGGAGCGCTGGCACTGCGACACCGCGCAGGGTTACCTGATCAGCCGGCCGCTGAATGCGATCGCATTCGAAGCCTGGATTGCCCGATCCCAGCTCCCTCCCGGCATGACGGTGCACTGATGGCACATGTATTTATGGCACGACGCCTTTCGACGTATTTGAACCCGGTGGTACTGGCCAGTGTGGTTGGCGCCTGCGCGGCGTGGGTTGCGCCAGCGGCTGAGGCCGAACAGGGACGACTCATTGCCACCGGCGGCGCCAGCAGCATCGAAGGCGGCGCAGGCGG
This sequence comes from Pseudomonas petrae, assembly GCF_021728295.1. Taxonomy (GTDB): domain Bacteria; phylum Pseudomonadota; class Gammaproteobacteria; order Pseudomonadales; family Pseudomonadaceae; genus Aquipseudomonas; species Aquipseudomonas petrae. Next base: position 76,086 of record NZ_JAKJXE010000005.1, on the reverse strand, counting down.
CGGGATCATTCCCTGGGCCCTGCTGGCCGGGTATGACGAGCAGGACGAGTGGGGCGGCAACGCGTTCGCGACCCACGTCGACTTGCCGGACTACACCCTTGATGTGGTCGGCGCAGCGGCGTCCTATGGCAATCGCGTGGAGGTTTCCTACGCCCATCAACGCTTCGATCTCGGGTCTCTGGTCAGCAAGCTCAACCTTCCGGAAGACAACCTTACCCAGGACATCTTTGGCGTGAAGGTCCGTCTGTTTGGCGACCTGATCTATGACCAGTTGCCGCAGGTGTCGGCGGGGCTGGAATACAAACACCAGAACGATTTCCTCATCCCCAGCCTGGTGGGCGCCAAGCGCGATTCGGACGTCGAGGGTTACGTCACGGCGAGCCGCCTGTTCATGGGCGCGGCCTTTGGCTACAACGTGGTGGTCAACGCCGGCTTGCGTTACAGCCGCGCCAACGAAACCGGTTTGATGGGCTTTGGCGGCGACCGGCGCGATACCCGCAGCGTGCTGAAAGAGGGCGGCGCAGCCATCCTGTTCAACCCGCACTGGGCGGTGGGCATGGACTATCGAGAGAAGCCCGACAACCTGTCGTTCGCCGGCGAAAGCGACTGGGCCGATTTCTTTGTCGGCTGGTTTCCCAACAAGCATGTTTCCGTGGTGCTGGCCTACGCGCACCTCGGTGAAATCGCCACGCTGGACAACCAGAACGGCACGTACCTTTCCGTGCAGGGGAGTTTTTGATGCCGCGGTCTTTGTGGCTGATCGTCGGGCTCAGTTTGTCGCTGCTGGTGGGGTGCGCCCAACAGCCGGCCAAGGACGACAGCCTTTATCAAGACCTGGGCCAACGCGCCGGGATCCAGAAAATCGTCGAAGGCATGCTGCTGCACATCGCCCAGGATGACCGCATCTATAAATACTTCGCCAAGGTCGACATCGTCCGGGTGCGCGACAAGCTGGTCGAGAGGTTCTGCGTCGAGGCAGGCGGGCCGTGCACGTACACGGGTGACTCCCTGGAAGAAGTGCACAAGGGCATGAAACTCAGCCGCAGCGATTTCAACGCGCTGGTCGAGGACCTTATCGCTGCGATGAACGAGCAGCACATTCCGGTCACGACGCAGAACCGCTTCATTGCCCGGCTCGCCCCTCAGCGCGGGGAAGTGATCGAGAAATAGCCTCTCGTGCTTCACGCCGGGGGTCCGTTCAACGCGCACAAAAAAAGGCGGTCACCTTTCGGGACCCCCTTTTCTGTTACTGCACGAAGCTAATCAGTGAGCTGATCAATCCGGCAGTTTGTAGGCGATAACGTAGTCGCCCTGTTTGGTGCCCAGCGAACCGTGACCGCCTGCAACGACCAGCACGTATTGCTTGCCGTCCTTGCCGGTGTACGTCATCGGCGTGGTTTGAGCGCCTGCTGGCAGACGACCTTCCCACAACTGCTTGCCGTTACGAACGTCGTAGGCGCGCAGGTACTGGTCGAGCGTTGCGCTGAGGAACGACACACCGCTGGCGGTGATGAACGTGCCGCCCAGGCTTGGAACGCCCATGGTCAGCGGGATCGGAACCGGCGAACTGTCACGCACGGTGCCGTTCTTGTGCTTCCAGAGGGTCTGGTGGTTGGTCAGATCGACCGCCGCCACGTAACCCCACGCGGGTGCCTGGCAAGGCAGACCCATTGGCGACAACAGCGCTTCGAGGATCACACCGTAAGGCGCGCCCTTGTTCGGCTGCACGCCTTCGGTTTCGCTTTTGCGACCCGGGCCGCCTTCGACTTCTGCTGCCGGTACCAGTTTGGAACGGAACGCCATGTAGCTCGGGTTCACGAAAGCAATCTGACGCACAGGGTCGACCGAAATGCCGCCCCAGTCGAACACGCCAAAGTTACCCGGATACACCAACGAGCCTTGCAGCGACGGCGGGGTGAACGGGCCGTCATAGCGCAGCGATTTGAAATCGATCCGGCAGAGCATTTGATCAAACGGCGTCACGCCCCACATGTCGCGCTCTTGCAGCGGCGGCGGCATGAAGTTCAGGTCGGACTTCGGCTGTGTAGGCGACGTGTGATCGCCGGCAACAGCGCCCTGGGGTACAGGGATTTCGTTGATCGGCACGATGGGCTGACCGTTGCTGCGGTCCAGCACATAGATGCTGCCTTGCTTGGTCGAGGCCAGAACAGCAGGCTTCACGCCGTCAGCGGTTTTCATGTCCATGAGCGTTGGCTGACCGCCGACATCCATGTCCCACAGGTCGTGGTGGGTGAACTGGAAATTCCATTTCACGTGACCGGTGGCGATGTCCAGCGCGACCAGGCCGGCGCTGAATTTCTCCGAAGCCTCGGTGCGGTTGCCGCCCCACTGGTCAGGCATCTGGTTGCCCATGGGCAGGTAAAGCATGCCCAGCTTTTCGTCGACGCTGAACATCGACCACATGTTGGGCGAGTTGCGGGTGTAGGTCTTGCCCTCGGCAAGCGGCGTGGTGTCGTCCGGATTGCCGCTGTCCCAGTTCCAGACCAGACGGCCGGTGTGCACGTCGAACGCACGGATCACGCCCGACGGCTCGTCGGTGGAAACGTTGTCGGTGACGTGACCGCCAATGACCACGAGGTCTTTGGTCACTGCCGGTGGCGATGTCGAGTAGTAACCGCCCGGTGCGTAAGCGCCGATGTTGGCGCTCAGGTCGATCGAACCGTGGGTGCCGAAGTCTTCACACATTTTGCCGGTGTCGGCGTTCAGTGCGATCAGACGCGTGTCGGCGGTCGGCAGGAAGATGCGACGCGGGCAGCTATTGGCTACGCCAGTAACCGCCGGAGCGGCCGGGCTTTGCGCAGGGGCGGCAGCCTCGGTCGGAGCGGTAGCAGCGTAGGCGGCGTCATCGTGATACGACACGCCACGGCAGGTCATGTGCGCCCAACCCTTGAAGTTGGCCGCCTTGCCGCTGCTGATCTTCGGATCGAAACGCCAGATTTCCTTGCCGGTTTCCGGGTCCAGTGCGATGACCTGGCTGTGCGGCGTGCAGACGTAGAGCATGCCGTTGACTTTCAGCGGGGTGTTTTCGGCCGTGGTCTCACCCGGATCGTTCGGACCCGGAATGTCGCCCGTGCGATAGGTCCACGCCGGCACCAGCTTGCTGACGTTGTCCGGGGTGATCTGCGACAGCGGCGAGTAGCGATCGCCGAAGGCCGTGCGCCCGTAGGACTGCCAGTCGCCGTCAGGCATGGCCGGCGCGGCGCTGGTGGTGCCGGCGGTTTCGCGGTCCAGCTGGCCTTTGATTTCACCGGGGTGGGTGAACTGGCTGGCCAACGCAGCGATGCCCGCCACGATCACGGCGGCGCCCAATGCGCGAGCACCGCCACCGCCGACCTGGCCACGCAGGACCGGACGACGGAACCATGGCAGCAGCATCACGATGCCCAGGGCAAACCAGAGTGCCAGACGCGGCACCAGTTGCCACCAATCCAGCCCCACTTCCCACAGCGCCCACACGGTACTGGCGAACAACACCAGTGCGTACAGGCCGAATGCGGCGCTGCGACCCATCATCAGCAGGACGCCGGTGATGGCGAAGCCGATGCCGGCCAGCAGGTAGTAAAGCGACCCGCCCAGCGTCAGCAGTTTGATGCCGCCGACCAGCAAGGCCAGACCCATTATCAGAATCACCAGCCCGAGCAAGCTCGGAAGCAGGCGACCCTTACCAAAAGCACCCTCAGTGCTCATAAGTGTTGTACTCCGTAACGATGTGGTGGTTAACGCGTGTTGGCGTGAAGGCGCGACGGGTAAGTCATGCCTTCAATGCCGATGCCTGGATGCAGACGGACGAGTGGCTGATCAGAACGAGGACTGGATTTTCAATCCCGCGACCAGTGCGTCATCGACCTGATTCACGCCGCCCGGATGACGGATGAATTGCAGGTTCGGGCGCACGGTCAGCCAGTTGGCGACGTGCACGCCGTAGTAGATTTCGGCGTTGTATTCGGTGTCCTGCACGGGCAGGAACGCCGGGTCGTTGTAGTCCGAGACGCCTTCGGCCTGATTGCGCAGGTTGATGTTCTTGCGGTACGCCGGGTTGACGTGGATGCGGCTGATGCCCACGCCAATGTCATCCTCGGGGCGCGCGTCGAACGGGCCTTTGTACGTCGCGCCGAGGGCAACGAAGTTATCGATCATGTTGGTTTTCTTGTCGTGCAGCGTGCCGTTGGCGAACAGGCTCAGGCCACGGCTGTTGTCGCTGGCCTCGCTGGTGACTTGCTGGCGCAAGGTCAGCCACATGCCATGTTTGCTGGACGAAGAGGCGTAGTCATCGCCGCTCTGGGCGGCGTATCGACCGTTGCTGTCCTTGTAAACGTCGCTGCTGTCGGCGGTGCTGTAGTAGTAACCGGCGCGGTATTCGCCCGGCAAGCCGTTGACCTTCGGCGACCACACCACCTCGACGGGCAGGACTGCGCCCTTGGTGCCGCTGCCGCTGAGTTTGAAGGCGTTGTCGTTTTCGAGGTTCGACGGATTCTGTTCGAACGCGCCGACCTGCATGAACAGTTCTGGGTTCAACTGGTATTTGACGCGCATCGCCCACTGGCTGATCGGCCAGTTGTACCAGATGCCGCCGCCCCAGTTGCCGACCTGCGAGCCGCACAGCGCCAGGTTCTGGAAGTCGCACGGGAAGGTGTTGAAATCTTCGCCTTCGTTGAACCGGCCGACCTTGACGCTGAGCCTCTGGTCGAGAAATTTCTGCTGATACCAGAGGTCGGTCAGGCGCGTGACGTTGCCTCGGCCCCAGACTTCCTGGGACGACGAAATCGTGCCGGTGCGCGGGTCGCCCACGCGGTCATTGCTGATGTTGTCGCCGTTGCGATTGGTCAGGGTCAGCTGAAATTCGGCGTCGTGCCAGCCGAGGATCTTCTGTAGGTCCATGTGCGCGCCGAGGGCGAACTGGTCGCTGTAACGGGTGGCCTTGTCATGGTTGTAGCCGCCGTGCAGGTTGGAGCCTACTTCGACGACTGAATCGAGTTTGAAGTCATAGCCCTGTTCGGAAAGCTCGCTGCGCTTGCCGCCCCAGTCACCCAGCATCCACGGCGACGTGCTGTCGAACGCAGGCGCGGCGTGGGCGCAGCTCGCAAAACCCAGCGCCGCAAGGCTCAGGGCGCTGGCATGACGAAGGGCTCGGGGCGATTTGCAGGTCGGGGTGCAGGTCGAGCGTTTCAGATGACTGGGCATAGGGCGTGAGGTCTTTTTGAGTTATTCGAGAGCAAAAGGCGATGCCGCTCGCAACGCTTCGGAGGCGCATTGCAAGGTCTTAACAAATGACGAATTAACCGTTTCAGCGTTTAGGGCGGCGATGATAGGACGCTAACGATTTTTTAAAAAGTCGAAATTGCGACATGGATCGTTGCGGTTGGCGTAACAGTGGCGGGAGCGCAGGGTAGCGCTGTCCTGCGTTCAGTCCGGCTGTTTAGGTTGCAGCGGGGAAGGGCGATATGCCGCCGACCCTTGCAGGTGGTGCATAGATGAGCGTTTAGCAGGTGTGTTCAGTTGTAGGATTCTGCGGCGTGGCGGCTGGCGTGATCCAAATGTAGGACCGGCTTCAGCCGGGAAAGGGCCAGTGTGGGCACCCTCAAATTTGCGGCGTGGCGAATGACGCTTTCCCGGCTAAAGCCGGTCCCACTAGGATCCTGCGTCGCGCCAGCGAGAATGGGCTGGGTGCATGCGATTCAATGGTAGGACCGGCTTTAGCCGGGAAAGGGCCGGTTGGGTCACCTGCAGATTTGCGGCGTGGCGCATGACGCTTTCCCGGCTGAAGCTGGTCCCACCATCACCCAACCCTTCACACCCAGCGGTGCGTCCGCTAAGGTGCGCAGCTCGCGAAACTGTCCTGTCCAATCAGCGTCCATAGGCCCGCCATGACCACACCCAACAACAACCCGCTGCACGGCGTGACGCTGGAGCAGATTCTCATTGCGCTGGTTGAGCATTACGAGTGGTCGGGTCTGGCCGAGCGGATCGACATTCGCTGCTTCAAGAGCGACCCGAGCATCAAGTCCAGCCTGACGTTTTTGCGCAAGACACCCTGGGCGCGAGAGAAGGTCGAAGGGTTGTACATCAAGCTGGCGCGCACCAAGCGCCCGTGAGCTGACTCGCCGATTGCCAAGGATCTGATCGACATGCAAAGCCCCACGCTGCACCTGTCCCCAGGCCGGCGCCGTTTCGTCATCACGGCCGCCATGCTCGGCTGGTTCGGGCTCGCGGTGCAGCTGTACCTGATTCTCTGGGGGCGATGGATCGACCACGCCAGCCTCGTCGGCGGACTGGTGCGCTTCTGCAGTTTCTTCACCGTGGTCACCAACACGCTGGTGGCGGTGGCGCTGAGCTGTGCGCTCATTGACCGGCATTCGGCGGGGTATCGGTTCTTCCGTTCCCCCGTTGTCTGCGCCGGCATCACCACCAGCATCATTCTGGTGAGCCTCGCCTACAACCTGCTGCTGCGCCATCTGTGGACGCCCCAGGGCTGGCAGTGGATCGCCGACGAATTGCTGCACGACGTCATGCCGCTGCTGTTCCTTGGCTATTGGTTATTTCTCGTACCCAAAGGCCTGCTGAAACCCCGACATGTGCTGATGTGGATGCTCTATCCCGTCGTCTACTTCGGCTATTTGCTGTTACGCGGAAATGCCTTCGGAGACTACCTCTATCCGTTTCTCGATATCGGCACGCTGGGAGTGGCCAAGGCGCTGACGAATGCGTTGGGCGTGCTGGCCGGGTTTTTAGGGATCGGGCTGGTTGTGTTGATGATCGACAGAGTATTAGGGCGCAAAGCGCAAGGGTAACCCCCAAGGCTGACGCCCATCCTGTAGGAGCGCGCTTGCCCGCGATTGCAGTATTCCAGTCGATGCTGCATGAACTGACCCAACGCATTCGCGGGCAAGCGCGCTCCTGCAAGGGGGCATCAGATGCATTCCATTATCCCCTCGTAGCGCGTATGCCTCATTCTTCTTCCGAACCGTCCGCGCGCCAGTATCCGGCAGCTTTGACAGTTGCTTCGTCCAGCTTGAACTCATCCAACAGCACGCGCCGCAGCTTGCGTGACCGGGACGATTCGGTCGCTACCCAGGCATACAAGCTGCCTTGCGGCAGGGTCAGTTGGCGCGTGACTTCAAGCAGATCCTGCTCGCCACGCACCACCCAGATGACCTCGATCTGCGCATCGCTCGTCAGCGCCTGGCGCTCCGCTGCGTTATCGATTTCGACCACCACCAGCGCACGCCGACCGGCCGGCAATGTTTCCAGCCGACGACCGATAGCGGGAAGGGCGGTCTCGTCGCCGATCAGCAGATAGCTGTCGAACATGTCCGGCACGATCATTGAACCCCGAGGCCCGGCGATATTCAGCGTTTGCCCGGCTTCTGCCTGAGCCGCCCAGGTCGCCGCCGGACCGTCGCCATGCAGCACGAAATCGATGTCCAGCTCGCCGGTCTGCGGGTCGTAGCGACGCGGGGTGTAATCGCGCATCGCCGGGCGCGGGCCTTCAGCGTTTTGCAACGGCGCATCACTGTCCAGCGCCGCCTGCTCTTCGGGCGTGGTGGCGAACAACAGTTTGACGTGGTCATCCGTGCCCAGGCTGATGAACCCCTCAAGCTCCGGCCCGTGCAAGGTGATGCGGCGCATGCGCGGGGTGATGTCGGTCACCCTCAGCACCTCCAACTTGCGACGTTTGATTTCGTGGCTGACGCGATGAATTCCTTGGGGTGCATTCATTGCGATTTCTCCGAAGCAGGTTGTTGGCCGTCGACGATGGCTTTCGCGGTGTCGTTCAGCAGGTCGCGAACGCGCAGGATTTCCTCAGGGTTCCAGCGGCCGTGGTGCATCTGCAACGCATGCCGCAGGTTGTGCACGGCCTCGTGGATTTCCGGCGGACGATCATGGCCGCGCAACGAGCGCTTGCTGACTTCGATGCGCATTTTCACGCCATCCAGCGCGACGGCCTGTTCGGTGAGGAACTGCTGACCGGCCTCAGTGATGCGATAGCGCTTCTTGCCGCCATCGGCATCGCCCTGGATCAGCTCGCTTTCTTCCAGAAAGGTCAGCGTCGGATAAATCACGCCGGGGCTTGGGCTGTAGGCGCCGTCGAACAGCGCTTCGATCTGGCGAATCAAGTCATACCCGTGGCATGGCTGATCGGCGATCAGCGCCAGCAGCATCAATTTCAGGTCGCCCGGGGCAAACACCCGAGGCCCACGGCCGCCGCGCTCACGGCCGGTACGTTTCTCGAAACCATCGCGGCCATCGCCGTGTTCGCCGAAGTGGGGGCGATGGTGGTGAGGGTGATCGTGTGAGTGGTCTTTCATCTTTTTCATCTCTTGGTACAAGTTAGATATACCTTAAGATATATCTTATTGTTTCCGCAAGACGCTTTAAGACGAACGGTTGTCGTCCGGTTTCAGAGGCATGAACTCGGTGACTGCTCGCTACAGACGCGTTGCCACCTGCGTGGGGACGGGTGCCTTGCACCGGGTGAAAGTGCCCGGCTCCAGGTAGGGATTGAGAATCGGCGCCATGCCTTTGAGCACTTGCACCGGAAGGGCGGAGGTGAATTTGAAGCTCTCGGCGGCGCGTCCCGGGACGTACGCCGTCAGCGTACCGTAATGGTTGTCGCCGATGAAAAACACGAAGGTCGCGGTGCGATTGATGGCCTTGGACGCCAGGATTCCCCCGCCTGCGCCGATGCTCTCGATGCGGTTGTCGCCGGTGCCGGTCTTGCCGCCCATGGCCAGCACGCTGCCATCCTGCGTTTTGAAACTGCCGGACACCCGCCTTGCCGTGCCGGCATCGACCACCTGCGAAAGCGCCTCGCGTATGGCCGCAGCGACCTCCGATGGCAGCACCCGCTTACCCAGTCCGGGGTTGTTGACCAATTGCGTTTCATAGGGCGTCTGCGCAGCGAAGTGCAGGCTGTCGATGCGCAACACCGGCAGGCGAATGCCATCGTTCTGGAGGATGCCGATGAGTTCGGCGAGTGCTGCAGGTCGGTCACCGGAACTGCCAATCGCGGTCGCCAGCGACGGCACCAGATGATCGAACGGGTAGCCCAGCCGCTGCCAGCGCTGATGGATGTCGAGAAACGCTTCGATTTCCAGCATCGTGCGAATGCGGCTGTCGCGAGCGCTCTTGTGCTGGCTCTTGAACAGCCAGCTGTACACTTCCTGACGCTCGAAACGGCTGGCCGCGACGGCGTCCTTGAACGTGGCGTCCGGGTTCTGCAACAAATAACCCACCAGCCACAGATCCAGCGGGTGAACGCGGGCGACGTACCCTTGATCCGGCAGGTCGAACTTGCCGGGCCCGTAGGCAAAATAGAGCTCGTCCAGGCGCTTTTCGGTCAGCGCCGTTTTGCCCGTTTCCCCGGCCATGTGTGCCCGCACGAACGCATTGAACGCGCTTTGCGAAGCGTCCGGCAACAGGTAGCGATGCACGGCGGCGAGTCGACTCGCGGCGGGATGTACCCCGTCGAGAAAGGTGTCGAGCCGTTGCTGCGTGGATTTGTTTTTATAGCGTTTCCAGAACCGCAGCAGGAATGACTTGCCCTCGCGGTCAGCGAACTCGGCCAGGTATTCCTGACGTCTCGGATCGCTGTCGTCCTTGAGCAACACCGCGCTGTTGTTGGGCCCTTGGTAGGTGGTGTAGCGCACCAGATCACGCATCAGGCGAATGAACGGCAGGTTGATCGACTCGCGCAATGCCTCCCGAAGGGTGGGGTTGCGGGCGTTATCCTCCCGACGAAAATTGTTGAAATGGTGCAGGCCGCCGCCGGTGAAAAAGCTCTCGCCGGGGCTGGCCGAATACTGACGATCGAGGGCTCCAGCGAGCATCTTCGAGAGGTCGCGATCGTTGTTCTGAATCAGGTAATCCACTGCCCAGCGGCTAAGGCGGTCGGACTCCTCGACCGGGACTTTTTTCAGGGCGCTGTTGGGCAGATCGGCGTACTTGTCGTGCAGCTCGGCGATGATCTGCAAGTACGTCGTCAGCACGCGCATCTTGGCCGTCGAACCCAGCTCCAGCTTGCTGCCCTCGTTGATGTCGAACGGCTGATCCGTGCTGTCAGTCTGCACCCGCACCCGTGAGCCATCGGGGTCGCGCTCGAACAGGGTGAAGCTGTAACGCACCGCCTGGGTGCTGGTGGGTGTCAGCAGGTGTTCGCCGATCAAGCCCATCTGACTGGCGAACTCGGGCTTGGCGAGGTCACGCAGGTACTGACCGACGCTGACCTGCAGGTCGTTTTGCAGCGTGCTGGTGGCCGACAGATCCAGGCGATCGAGGTCGTACAGCGAACGGTTAAGCATGTTCGACAGCCGGGTGCGGGCGACGGTGATGCCTTTGTTGCTCTCAATCGGCTGCACGGTCGGCTGCTGCACCCAGTCGCGATAGGTTACGCTGGCCGCCAGAGCAGCGTCGGCCAGCGGTTGATCGATGACATTATTCTGTGCGAGCACGCGCAGATGGCTGTCAGTCAGATCCGCGAGTTCCTTGCGGCCCTTCGCCAGAAAGTGCGAGGGCCTGCGCTGGGCGATCACCAACGACAGGACTTCGCGCAGCGCCAAACCCTGTGCCGCCAAAGTTTTATCGTCCTTTGCCGTCGAAGCCAGCAACTGGTTGGTGCGGTCGAAGTCCGCGCCGTACCAGACCCGCAAACCTTCCGCCATGCCGTGGACTTCGCCATGACCGGGGACCGCCGACAGCGGCACGCTGTTGAGATAGTCACGCACCACCCGCTGCCGCGCCTCCAGGGTCTGCTGCCCCGGCTGGTAGGCGCGAACGCTGGCGGACACCATCTGCCGAATCTTCTCGCTGCCCGACAGCGTCAGGCCATCCGGCGAGTGCCGGTATTTCTCCAATTGAGTCGCCAGCGTGCTGCCACCGGCCGATTGCCCCGGCAACCCCACCATTTTGGCCATCTGGGAAAGCGCCGCCTTGAAGAACCTCGGCCAGTCCACCGCCGGGTTGGCCAGCGGGCGCTGCTCATTCAGCAAGTTGCGGTTCTCGATGAACAGCAGGCTGTTGACTAACTCGGGCGGGATGGCGGCGAAGGTCGGATACAACTGCTGGGGGTAGGTGTACTGATACAGCGGCTCGGCGCGACAGTCTGAAATGGTCAGGCCGGACTGAATCTTTTCCTGATACGGCACGAAGAAACCACGCTTGGCGTAGGACAGAAGATCAGGGGAGAAACGCGCCTGGGCGCTGATCAGGTAGTCACGCTTGAGCAAGCGCGGCAGAAATTCGCCGAGGTCGGAGTAGCCCAGACGCTTGTCGAAAGGCCCGGCACCGGGATACACAATCCCGTCGCTGGGACCGGCTTCGACGGTGTAGCTCAGGCCTTGGGCCAGATGGCTGAACTCCTGGGCCTGCAAACGGGAGCTGCGGACTTCGGTCGAGACCACAAATCCCAGGATCACCGCTGCCATCAGCACCGCCACCAGCAGAAACCGCCACACGTAACGCCGTGGGCGAGCATGGGCTGGCATTGATCCGTTCCCCTGACTGTCAGCCTTGACCGCAGCCTTCTTCGTATCGGAATGCCAAAAAGCGCCCATATCGTTGGCCCGGTCAAACCTGCACATCGCACTTGATACAAGCGTAGACGCTGGGTGGCGCGGCGGGGATTTTGTGCGCTGGGGCTTAGGATCTTTCCGATGTGCAACCTCAGTCCCGGATCGCGATGGACCCCATCAAACCTTCACCACCCGCGCCGCCTTCGGGCTCCCCAACCGCTTGTTCAACTCCAGCCAGTTCGACAGCAGCAGCATCAACCCCAGGCCGAGCAACGCGGTGATCACTCGCATTTGCCAGGCATCGTCCGCCACCGCGTTCGCCATGTCGGCCAGCGGGGCGAGGAGGACGCCGAGGCAGAAGATCTCAAGTGAGTAGCGACCCATACGGCAGGTCTGCTGGACGCGCCAGTTGTCGAGCCAGGTCACCGATGTCGGCAGCATCTTCGCGACGACATAGGTCAGTGCAACGAAGTGCAACAGGCGCAGCGGCAACAGGTCGGTCTTGCTGATCGGGTAGATCAGGTCGGTAAATGCTGTGAGCAGGAGCGCGTCATGCACGCCGGGGAATTTCACAGCACGGTGATGACGCCATCAGCACGTAAGCCGCCGCTGGGTTGGCCGGCACGTGATCCCAGAAAATGAAAATCGGCGCCAGACCCCGAAAGAAGTCGATCCGATGGTCGCGTCCGTTCGTCATCACGGTGGGCCTTGCACAAGTGTTCAAAGAAATGGGGCCAGTGGCGGCCATGGTTCCTTGCTGTCAGCAGGGTCTGATCGGCGGCGCGCAGGGTGGTCGGTTTGCGGGGTAAAAGCAAAGGGTGGATGTTGCAGGGTGTCTCGCTCGCGTGCCTTTATTGCTGGGAGTATTTCATCCTGCGGTGCAGGCTGCCAGTCAGTGATACGGGCAGCACCGATGAGGCTGCGACATTCTCTTTCGCGGCCTCAATGGTCCCACTGACTAAACGCGTGCCCGGTTGGAGAGTGGATACCTCTGGGCGTGCAACTCATCAATCAATCTCATTCGGCTCAAAGCTGTCCGCCCGCGCCATGCGCCACATGCGCGAGTAGAAGCTGTTATCGATCACGCCGTTGAGCAACTGCCCCGGTTTGAGGAAAACGTGGGATTCCGAAAACAGCTTGACCTCGGTCACCGCAGTGCGTCGAACAAGGTGTTTGGCTTCGAGCTGGGACGGGGCGTCGAGGCCGGCGGCGGCGAGCATTTCGGCGAGGGCGTGGAGGGTGGTGCGATGGAAATTGAACACGCGCTGGGCCTTGTCTTCCACAACGAGTGCTCGCTGGCGCAACGGGTCTTGCGTGGCGACGCCAGTTGGGCATTTGTTGGTGTGGCAGCTTTGCGACTGGATACAGCCGATGGCGAACATGAAGCCGCGCGCCGAGTTGGCCCAATCGGCGCCGATGGCCAGGACGCTGGCAATGTCGAACGCGCTAACGATCTTGCCGCTGGCGCCCAGCTTGATCTTGTCGCGCAGGTTCAGGCCCACCAGGGTGTTGTGCACGAATAACAGGCCTTCGCGCATCGGTACGCCCATATGATCGGTGAATTCCACGGGTGCCGCGCCGGTCCCGCCTTCGGTGCCGTCGACCACGATGAAGTCCGGGAGGATGCCGGTTTCCAGCATGGCTTTGGCGATGCCCATGAACTCCCACGGATGGCCGAGGCAAAACTTGAAGCCCACCGGCTTGCCGCCCGACAGCTCACGCAACTGCGCGATGAATTGCATCATTTCGGTTGGCGTTGAAAACGCGCTGTGACGGGACGGCGAGATGCAGTCCTCGCCCATCGGGATGCCTCGCGTATCGGCGATTTCCTGGGTGACTTTGTGTTTCGGCAGGATGCCGCCATGGCCCGGTTTGGCACCCTGGCTCATCTTGATCTCAATCATCCGCACCTGCGTGTCCTGCGCCTGGGCGGCGAAGCGCTGGGGATCGAAACGGCCGTCTGCGGTGCGGCAACCGAAATAACCGCTGCCCAGCTCCCACGTCAGGTCGCCGCTGTGTTCACGGTGATACGGGCTGATGCTGCCTTCACCGGTGTCGTGAATGAAGTTGCCCAGCTTCGCGCCCTTGTTCAGCGCGCGGATCGCGTTGGCGCTGAGGGAGCCAAAGCTCATCGCGGAGATGTTGAAGATCGACGCCGAATAAGGCTGTGTGCACTGCGGCCCACCCACCGTGACGCGGAACTGATTCGGATCGGCCAGCGGCGCGGGGCGCATGGAATGGCTGATGAACTCGAAGCCGGTCTGGTAGACGTCGATAAGCGTGCCGAACGGTTTGTCCGCCGTTTCGTTCTTGGCCCGCGCGTACACCAGCGAGCGCTGGGCCCGGGAAAAGGGTAGGGCGTCGCTGTCGGACTCCAGCAGATACTGGCGGATTTCCGGACGAATCTTTTCCACCGCGTAGCGAATGTTGCCCAGTATCGGATAGTTGCGGCGCACGGAATGCGGCACCTGGATCAGGTCGAACATCCCGATCAGGCTGAGCACGGCGGTCGTCAGTGTGAACGGCCAAAGCCACTCGTGGGACAGAAACGGGAGGCTTAACAGGGTAAACAACACGCAGCCGACGAATACGGCGTAGCGACTGAGAAGAGACACGCTCATAAGTGATCCTGGGTTTTACACGGTTGATGGGAGAAGCGCTGTGCCGCGCTTTTGATCGGGCAAGACGGTCCGGTAACTCAAGCGTTTTGCGCTTGCAGGAAGATCGAAAACAGCTCGGATTGCGATTTGATGCCGAGCTTGCTGTACATGTGCTTTTTATGGACGCGCACGGTCTCCGCAGAAATAGCGAGCTTGCGGGCGATTTCCTTGCTCGAACAGCCGCTGAGCATCAGTCGGCCCACGTCCAGCTCCCGCGCGGTCAATTGCGCGCCACGGCTGTGCTGAGCCGATGCTTCCAGCTGTTTGCGCCAGTTGCTCATTGGCAACGGCGTGTCGAGTTGGTCCGCATCGCTCGCCGCCGCTTCCAGTTCAAACGGCAGACGCTGGCGTAACAATGCGATGACCCACGGCTGAATCATCGACAGCAGGGCAATCTGCTCGGCGCTGAATCGTTGGGTTGAGCCCAGGGACAGGCACAGGGTGCGGTCCTGATCGATCTGGCAATTGAACTGGATTTCATCGGCGACGACGTTCAGCCGAAAGTAGCGCTGGTAATACTCCGTGAGTTCGAAGTGCTCGGGTGCGACTTCGGCAAGGCGGAACAGGCCGCTTTGCGAGCGCTCGCGGCTGGCGACATAGAAGGGGTCGAGCAGGTACAGGCCTTTGAGGTAATCCTGAAACAGTTGGTCGGGGCTTCCGTCTTCAGCCGGGCTCTCGGCGAACACCTGCGGGCGCTGCCCGGAGCTGAATTGCAACGCGACCCAGCTATCGAAACTGACGTACTGATCAAGCAGCCGCACCAGTTGGGCCCAGAAATTGGGGCGGTCCAGCGCTTCAATCAACTGTCCGACCGAGCGATGCCAGGCCATGTCCTGAAGTGCGATTGTCATTCTCTACCCCTATTGGGTTACTACAGCTGCGTAATTCCCCGTAACACGTGCTGATGCGCATACTGCCCGCAGAGCCAATCATCAGGCCAGCATTTTGTGCCCGACCGGCCCGCGACCTTATAAGGAGAACCCATGAAGGTGGAACTCGCCCAATTGACGGGCCAGGACAACGACATCGTCCACAATCTCAAGCGCGCGCTGAATGCCATTGCGGGATGCGCTGACGACACTGCGCTGATCGTGTTCCCGGAAACGCACCTGATGGGCTTCCCCTCCAGCGAGACCGTCGCCCGGGTTTCCGAAGCGCTGGACGGCCCCAGTGTCAGCGCCATTCGTGAAGCGGCGCGGGCGCGCGGTGTCTCTGTCGTGATCGGCATGGCCGAAAATGACAACGGCGCGTTCTTCAACACCACGTTGCTCATTACCCCCGAAGGCATCGCCCTGCGTTACCGCAAAACGCATTTGTGGGCTTCCGATCGCGGCGTGTTCAGCGCGGGCGATCGATACGCCACCTGCCAGTGGAACGGGCTGCGGGTCGGCCTGTTGATCTGCTACGACATCGAGTTCCCGGAGTCGGCCCGCGCGCTGGCCCAACTCGGCGTTGATCTGATCATCGTCACCAACGGCAACATGGACCCCTACGGTCCGACCCACCGCACCGCGATCATGGCCCGGGCTCAGGAAAATCAGGCGTTCGCGCTCATGGTCAATCGGGTTGGCGAAGGCGAGGGCGGGCTGGTATTCGCCGGCGGCAGCGCACTGGTTGACCCGTTCGGGACTTTGTTGCACGAGGCTGGTCGGGAAGACACGCAACTCACCGTCGAACTCGATCTTCGGCAGCTACAGGCTGCGCGTCGCGATTACCGCTACCTGGATGACCAGCGCCTGCGGCTGCCGGGCGAGGTCATTGAACATGCCGACGGCGTGCGCGAGCTGATGATTCCCTGAAGCGTCAGAAGAGACATCCATAACAAGCCTCATAAGAAGAATGAACCCTCACTGTCGCGTTGAGCGCGGCAGTGGATGCACACCCTCCAACTAAAAATACGCCTTTGTTCTGCCGCACTTTTCTCTGCCATAAAACCTATAAATTTCGGAGTAGTCGCTCATGGCTCGTTTGCAACGCACCCTTTCATTAGGGTCGGTGGTGCTGTTCGGCATCGCCTACATGACCCCCATCATTGTGCTCGGCACCTTTGGCATCCTCGCGCAAACCACCGGCGGGATGGTCCCCGCGTCCTATCTTGCGGCACTGGTTGCCATGTTTTTCACGGCCATGAGTTACGGCCGCATGGCGGCTGCGTTTCCGGTGGCCGGTTCTGCCTACAGTTACGTGCGCAAAGCCATCAGCCCCAAGCTGGGGTTTATTGCCGGCTGGGCGGTGCTGCTGGATTACCTGTTCTTGCCCATGGCGATCTGGCTGATCGGTGCCGCGTATCTGGGCTCTGCGTTCCCGTCTGTGCCACAGCCGGTGTGGGTGCTGACGTTCATCGTCGTGACCAGCCTGATCAACATCGTCGGCCTCAAGCTCGCCAATACCATCAACGCCCTGCTGATGATCGTGCAGTTCCTGGTGCTCGCCGCCTTCGTGGCGCTGTGCATTCATTACATCGGCGGCGACGCCAGCAAACCGTTGTGGACACTGTCGCCCTTCCTGAACGGTGACATGCAGATGCCGTTGATCATGAGCGGAGCGGCGATTGCCTGTTATTCCTTTCTGGGCTTCGACGCCGTCAGCACCCTGACTGAAGAAACCCGTGATCCGCGCCGCACCATCCCTCGGGCGATCATGCTGATTACGCTGATCGGCGGATTGATCTTTGTCGGCGTGTCGTACTTCGTGCAGCTTGCCCATCCCTCCGCGCAGTTCGAGAACGTTGACTCGGCCGCTTATGAAATTGCGCGCAACATCGGCGGCGACGTGTTCGTGACGATCTTCCTCATTGGCCTCATCGTCGGGCAGTTCGCATCAGGGCTTTCTGCCCAGGCCAGCGGCTCGCGCCTGCTCTATGCAATGGGCCGCGACGGCGTGTTGCCCAAGTCGTTCTTTGCCAGCCTGAGCGAACGGTTCGGTACGCCGGTCAACAGCATTCTGCTGTGCGCGGTGGTGGCGTTGCTGGCGCTGAAACTGGACGTCACCACGTCCACCTCGTTCATCAACTTTGGTGCGTTTCTGGCGTTCAGTCTGGTCAACCTGTCGGTCATTTTTCACTACTGGATTGCAGGCGAGAAACGCGGGCTCCGCGAGCTGATGCTGTTTCTGATCTGCCCATTGATTGGTCTGATTGCCGATTTGTGGCTGATGATCAGCCTGGACAAGCTGGCAATCATGCTGGGTCTGGCCTGGTTGGCCGTCGGCTGCGTGTACCTGGCGTGGCTGACTGGCGGGTTCCGTCGTCAGCCGCCGGAAATGGATTTTCAAGAAGCGGCATAGCGACTGGACGAGCCATGCAGGAGGGGCGCTATTCACAGGCGCCCCTTTTTTTGCGCGCAGATCCTGAACGCAACCGTGGATTATTGAGGTTCTGGCATCGGCATCGGCTTGAGGTCCAGTGTCTCGCTGATCATGCGATAGATGTCTTCTTTGCCATCGTTGTTGCAGCAGCGGATTTCGTGAAGGACTTCGCGCTCTCTGGGAGACAGCGCGATGTAGTTCCACTCGCACGCCTGGCGCATGAACACGTCGTGGTCATTGACAGGCATGACGTCGTCGGCGGCCTCGTGCAGGGCCTCCACAACCGTGGTGAGCAGGTCGATGAGCTGCTCGGATTCAGGCTTGCCGTCGGTTGCCTGGACCAGACGCTGCAGATGATTCAACGCGCTGCGGGCGTCAATCAGCTTCATGTGTCCCGGGACGCTCATTTCGTATCGATCGATCAAGTGCATGGCACTACCTCCTGGTGTTGTTGTTCATTCCGTTCCCGTTGAGGACCGGGCTGGGGTCGTCAGAGGCGCGAACGTTAGCGGCAGGGGAGGCGGCGGAAAAGGCGAAAGTTGTAACCGTTACAAAATTGGTTCCGATTGAACTTCGTTGAATTGATACTGTATAACGTATTACATGATTGCTTACATTCTGGAGAAAGACGATGAAAGCCGACATCCATCCCGACTACCGTCAGGTGCTGTTCCACGACACCGCTGCCGATGTGTTTTTCCTGATCGGCTCTACGGTTGATACCGACCGCACGCATGCTCACACCGATGGCAACACCTATCCTTATGTTGCCCTCGACGTGTCCAGCGCGTCGCATCCCATGTACACCGGCCAACAGCGCAAGACCACCACCGAAGGCCGAATCGCGGGCTTCAACAAGCGCTTCGCGACCTTCGGTTCCGGCGCCAAGAAAGAGGAATGACAGCGGCACCTCCCGCGCTCCGGGCATCGCCAGTCGATCACCCGGGCGCGGGATTTTTTTTGCCCGTTTTTCCTGTATTCCGTCTCGCACGCCACCTTGGCACTGGACTATCGGGCCAAATTGCTTTTAGCTCTGCGACCTGAAATTCAGGAGCATCCCCCTTTGAAAAAGTCAGTCGCCATCGTTTTCGGTGGGCAATCCTCCGAGCATGAAGTGTCGTTGCAATCGGCGCGCAACGTGATCAACGCGATTGATCGCAATAACTTTTCCATCACCCTTATTGGCGTCGACAAGCAGGGCCATTGGCTGCGCTTCCACGAGCAGGATTACCTGCAGAACCCCACCGATCCGGCGCACATCAAACTCAGTGAATCCGGCCGTCTGCTTTCGCTGATGCCGGGCGCGAGCGGGCCGCAGTTCGTGGAAGTGCAGACCGGGCAGGAGGTGCCGCGCATCGACGTGGTGTTCCCGCTGATCCACGGCAGTTTCGGGGAAGACGGCTGTCTGCAGGGCATGTTGCGCCTGCTGGACATTCCGTTCGTGGGCCCGGATGTGCTGAGCTCGGCGGCCTGCATGGACAAGGACGTGACCAAACGGCTGCTGCGCGATGCGGGTATTTCGGTCGCGCCGTTCGTGGTCCTTCACCGTGGCGAGACGGTGGATTTTGTCAGCGTCTCCGCCCAACTGGGCCTGCCGCTTTTCGTCAAACCTGCGTGCCAGGGATCGTCGGTCGGCGTGAGCAAAGTCACTGACGAAGCCGGTTACGCCGCCGCCCTGAAACTGGCTTTCGACTACGACAACAAGGTGCTGATCGAGCAGGGCATCGTCGGTCGTGAGGTGGAATGCGCCGTGCTGGGCAACCACGAGCCGAAGGTCAGTGTGTGCGGTGAGGTCGTGGCCAATGACGCGTTTTATGCGTATGACACCAAGTACCTGAATGACGGTCAGGCGCGCATCGCCATCCCCGCGCAGTTGCCCGAAGACATGAGCGAGGCCGTGCGTGAAGTGGCGCTGCAGGCCTATCGCGTGCTGGGCTGCGCCGGTTTGGCGCGGGTGGATTTCTTTGTTACCGAGGCACGGGAAATCATCATCAACGAGGTCAACACGCTTCCCGGTTTCACCTCCATCAGCATGTACCCGAAACTTTGGCAGGCCAGCGGATTGAGCTACGCCGAGCTGATCGACCGGTTGATCGCCCTGGCGCTGGAACGTGCTGAAGAAACCCGCGCGCTGAAGACCGAGGTGGTGCTGTGACGGTGAAAACGCTCCGTATTGCCGCCGCGCTGCTGACCCGAGCCGATGGCAAGACATTGCTGGTGCGCAAGCTCGGGACCGAAGCGTTCATGCAGCCGGGCGGCAAGATCGACGCAGGTGAGTCGGCGCTCGATGCGCTGGCCCGCGAGCTGAACGAGGAACTGGGGCTGGTCATCGCGCCTGAACACGCGCGATTTTTGGGTGAGTTTTCGGCGGTGGCGGCGAATGAGCCGGGCTTCGAAGTGAACTGCCAGCTGTATGGCGTTCAGGTTGAGGACCCGGTCAATCCCGCGGCCGAGATCGAGGAAGCGATCTGGGTCGACGGCGGGAATATCGACCAGTTGCACCTCGCGCCGCTGACCCGGGATTCGATATTGCCGTTGTACCGGAGCATGGCGACGCCCTGAGTTCGACACCATCAACTGTAAGAGCGCGCTTGCCCGCGAATGGACGTATCAGGCCATGAAGGTGGGTTGTACATGACCCTTTTCGCGGGCAAGCGCGCTCCTGCAATTTACCTATTGCACGGCCATTAACGAACCGCGCTCACCCCGTCCAAAGTCGAAAACGACGTGTCCTTTGCCGTCAGCAGGAAGTCACGCATGTAGGGCGCGTCCAGCATGTCTGCGCGAATCGCCGCGTACAGCGTGGCGAACAATCCTTTTTCCCCGAGCCGCTTGCCCTTCACGTACCCGCGTGAGCTGTATTCATGCAGCGCCCAGTGCGGCATCCCACATACGCCGCGGCCGCTGGCGACCAGTTGCATCATCATCACCGTCAGCTCGGACGTGCGCACCTGCGCCGGTTCGATGTCGGCCGGCTCGAGAAAGCGCGTGAAAATGTCCAGGCGGTCGCGCTCGACGGGGTAGGTGATGAGGGTTTCATTGATCAGATCTTCCGGCACCACATAAGGCCTGGCCGCCAGCGGATGCTGATTGGCGACCGCGAGCATCGCCTCGTAGGTAAACAACGGCACATAGGTAATGCCTGCCAGTTCCAGCGGGTCCGAGGTCACCACCAGATCCAGATCGCCGCGGGCCAGGGCGGGCAGGGGCGCGAAAGCGAAGCCCGACGCCAGATCAAGTTCCACCTCCGGCCACGCATCGCGGAACTGATCGATCGTCGGCATCAGCCACTGAAAGCAGCTGTGGCATTCGATGGCCATGTGCAGGCGCCCGGCGACACCGCCGGCGAGCCGCGAGATATCCCGCTCGGCATGGCGCAGCTGCGGCAGCACCGAGTCGGCCAGTTGCAGCAGTCGCAAGCCCGCGCTGGTGAACCGCACCGGTTTGGTCTTGCGCACGAACAGCGGCATGCCCATACGTTCTTCCAGCTCCTTGAACTGGTGCGACAGCGCCGACTGCGTCAGATGCAGACGGTCAGCGGCGTCGACGAGGCTGTCTGCTTCGCGTAATGCATGCAGGGTTTTCAGGTGGCGAATTTCCAGCACCGATGGCGCTCCATGAGTAAATTTTGTGATCAACACGAATTTAATGAGTTTGTCTCATGTAAGGGGAAGTGTCGACAATGGCGCCATCTTTTGAAGGGAGCAGTCAGCATGGGCCTGGTCAACAACTCGGATTTTCCTCACATCGGCGTGGCCAGCGGCTTCCGGCACATACTCGAAGCCCTTGGGAACGGCGTTGATGTGGATTCAGTGCCAACGTTCACCCCGGATCAGCGCTTCAACCTGAGCTGGGCGGCGCTGTTCGATGAGGTCGACCAGGCCCGCGCCGTCGGCAACACCCTCCGGCCGGAGATCATCGGCCCGTTGACGTACCTCTGGCTGGGGCAAGCTGAGGGTGAGGGCTTCGACAAGCTTGAGCTGCTCGACCGTCTGCTGCCGGTTTATGGTGAAATCCTCGGGCGACTGGCGGGCAAGGGCGTCGAGTGGGTGCAGATCGACGAGCCGATTCTGACCCAAGACCTGCCGCAGGACTGGAAGAACGCCTTCGAGCGCGCTTACCACGCCCTGCAATATTCGCCGCTTAAAAAGCTGCTCGCGGTCTCCTGCGGAGGGCTTGGGCTGGGCAGCAACCTTGGCCTTGCGGTGTGTTTGCCCGTGCAAGGCCTGCATGTGGATGTGCTGAGCGCGCCGGAGCAAATGCCCTTGGTGCTGGACCGCCTGCCGATTTATAAGGTGCTGTCACTGGGTGTCGCTGGCGAACTTGATCCCGCTGGTGCTGACGGTGAAGCCGCGCTAGAGGTGGTGAAGGAAGCTCGACTGCGCTTCGCCGATAACCTGTGGGTCGCAGGTTCAATCAGCACGCCGACACCAGCTGCAGCAGCGTGAATACACGTCGAAATGACCGTTTTGCTACCGCTCAGCCCTCTTCATCAAACTGTCACGCAACTGTGGCAGCGCGCTTGAGCAAACTTCATCAGACTCGCGGCCTACTGGGGTTCTGTGTGTCGGTGTTTTTCCATGCGGGTTTTACTTTTTCTGGCTGCGCTCTTGTGCAGCCTGCCGTCTTTTGCGGCCTCTCGATGCGATGTTGATGTTCCCACGCAGGTGGTCGAACTCGATGATGTGCACCTGGCGTATCAGAGCATCGGGCGTGATTCCGATCCGGCACTGTTGTTGGTCATGGGCCTCGGTGGACAGCTGATTCACTGGCCGGATGAAGTGGTCGTTGCCCTGTGCCAGCAGGGCTTTCGCGTGATTCGCTATGACAACCGGGATGTCGGATTGTCGACCTGGGTCCAGGCGCCGCCGAGCCCCAACCTGACCTATGAAGTGCTGCGCTACAAAATCGGCCTGCCGGTGTCGGCGCCGTATTCGCTGACCGATATGGCTCAGGATGCGCTGGGCCTGATGGACGCGCTGCACGTTCAGCAATTCCATGTGCTGGGGGCAAGCATGGGCGGCATGATTGCGCAGCATCTGGCAGACATGGCGCCCAAGCGCGTGGAGAGCCTCACGCTGATCATGACCAGCTCCGGCGCGCCCGGGCTGCCGATGCCAAGCCCGGCGTTGTTGCAACTGCTGGCGCGTCGCGGCGCGCCGGACCGGCAGACCGCCCTTGAGCAGCAGGCCGATTTGCTGGCGGCGCTGGGCAGTCCGGAGGTTAAGGATGATCGGCAGATGCTGCTGCATCAGGCGGCGGTTTCCTACGACCGGGCGTTTAATCCTGAAGGCGTTAAGCGTCAGATTCTGGCGATCCTGTCCGAACCCAGCCGCGTGGAGCTGTTGAATCGTCTGCGCGTGCCGACGCTGGTTGTTCACGGCACCGCCGATCCGCTGTTGCCGGTGATGCACGGGATTCATGTGGCAGCACACATCCAGGGCAGTCAACTGAAGCTCATTCCTGGCCTGGCCCACCGTTTTCAGGAAGCCTTCAAAGCCCCGCTGCTGGCGGCTGTATTGCCGTATTTGCGCGAGCATCGCGAGGACGCTTCCCACGTCGCGCAGCTCTAATGCGGCTGCGAGGTTGACCCGCCCACTGAGGACGGGCGCGCGGGTGTAGGGTTTGAGGGACGTCGTGATCGGCGTATCGTGCAGCTTTTCCTCTCTTGCACGAGGCTGCCATGAGCACTCCGCTGAAAATCGACTTCATCTCCGACGTGTCCTGCCCCTGGTGCATTGTCGGCCTGCGCGCCCTGGACCAGGCGCTCGAGCATCTGGGCGATGAGGTTCAAGCCGACATCCACTTCCAGCCATTCGAACTCAACCCGCAGATGCCGCCGGAAGGTCAGGACATTTTCGAGCACATCGCCGAAAAGTACGGCTCGACGCCCGAACAATTCCAGGCCAATGCCGAGAACATCCGTGAGCGCGGCGCTGAACTCGGGTTCGTCTTCAAGCAGGGCGAGCGCCGCATCTTCAACACCTTCGACGCCCATCGACTGCTGCACTGGGCAGCGCTGGAAGGCAAGCAACACGCACTGAAAGAAGCGCTGTTCACAGCGTATTTCAGCCAGCACGCCAACGTATCCAGCCACCAGGTGCTGGCGGATGTTGCGCAGAAAGTGGGCCTGGACCGGGTGCGCGCCGAGGCCGTGCTGGGCAGCGACCAGTACGCCAGCGAAGTTCGCGCACTGGAACAATTGTGGGTGTCGCGGGGCGTGAGTTCGGTGCCGACGATCGTCTTCAATGACCAGTACGCCGTTTCCGGTGGGCAACCTGTCGACGTGTTCGTCAGCGCCATTCGTCAGATCGTGGGCGATGAATCGAGTGTGGTTAACCCGGTCGACTAAAGCGTGTAATCGACCCTGACGGGTAGCGTGCGATTGAGTATCCGGGGCTCTTCACCTTTGGGAGCCCCCTATCGAGCCCGGTGTTGCCCGTCATCTGCTGTTACGCATCGTCCATTGCATTTCAAAAAACACTTGCTCCTCCCAGCCACTTTCGGATATCAATTTGTACATGATTAGACAGGTTCGATTCGATAAGAAAAAACGTGTGGTGGATGAGCTGGCCCGACGCATCGAGACCGGCCAGATGGGCTCGGGCGAATTGCTGCCCGGCGAGAATCTGCTCGCACAGGAATTCAATGTCAGCCGTGGCACGCTGCGCGAGGCGCTGTCCGAGCTCAAGCGACGTAACTACATCGCCACGCAAACCGGCGTGGGCTCGATTGTGACTTACGACGGCATCTCGCTGGATCAGCGTGCAGGGTGGGCGCAGGCCCTGGCCGACACGGGCGCCAAGGTCAGCACCGAGATTCTGCGTCTGGTGGCGGTGCAACGGGGTGATCTGGCGAGCCGGTTTGGCACGGCCGAATTCATCGCGCTGGATCGTCGTCGAACCGCCGGGGATGGCAGCGTCGTGTCTCTGGAACGCGTGCTGATTCCGGCCTGCGACGGCCTGGAAAATCTGCCCCGCGACGGGCTGATTGAAGATTCGCTGACAGTCACGCTGGCCGCCCACGGCTATGTCGGTGATCGCGGCGATCAGTGGATCGGCGCCGAGCCCCTGAGCAACGACGACGCGGCACTGATGTTGCGGGAGCCGGGCTCAGTGTTTCTCAAGGCGACGCGTACCACGTTTGATCGCCGCGAACGTTTCATGGAGCACGTGGAGAGTCTTCTGGACCCCGTGCATTTTCGTCTGCATCTGGCTTTTGGATCGTCTACATGACCGCATTGATCGATACGCGCGACCGAGGCCTCGGCGCTTTCTGCGGACTGGCGCTGGGCGACGCGCTGGGTATGCCCACGCAGTCCCTCAGTCGCGAGCAGATCAGGCAGCGATTCGGCCGCATCACTACGTTGCAGGCCGCCGGTGCCGATCAGCCGATTGCGCCGAGCATGCCCGCCGGGTCGATCACCGATGACACCGAACAGGCGGTTCTGGTGGCCGAATTGCTGGTGGCCGGAGGCGGGCGCATTGAACCCTCGGATCTGGCGCAGAGCCTGATCGACTGGGAAGCGGTGATGCAGGCCAAGGGTTCGCAAGACCTGCTGGGTCCCTCGACCAAACGCGCTATCGAGATGATTCTGGCCGGGCACAGTCCTGAAGAAGCCGGGCGTTTTGGCACCACCAACGGCGCCGCCATGCGCATTACGCCGGTCGGCATTGCCTTCGATGTGCGCGAAGAAGCGCGCTTCATCGAGGCGGTCAAGCAGGCCTGCCAGGTCACCCATAACACCAATCTCGGCATCTCCAGCGCGGCGGCGGTGGCGGCGGTTGTCTCGGCGGGCATCAGCGGTGCCAGTCTGGGTGAAGCCCTCGACGTCGGCGCGCGCATCGCCCAGGAGGCCGAGCGCTGCGGCTACTGGATCGCCGGGGGCCGCATTGCCGCCCGAATCCGTTGGGCTAAACAGCTGTGCGCCGAATGCGGTAATGAACAACTGCCCGAATTGATTTATGACGTGATCGGCACGTCCGTCGCGTCCCAGGAATCGGTCGTCGCCGCGTTCGCCTTGGCGCATCAAGTGGCTCGCGGGCAGTTGTCGGCAATGGATGCGCTGTGCATGGCCGCCAGCCTGGGCGGCGACACCGATACCATCGCCGCCATTCTCGGGGCGATGCTCGGTGCCTGTGAAGGCATGGGCGCCTGGCCAGGGTCGCTGATCAACCAGATCCAGACCGTCAACGGACTCGACCTTTATCCCGTGGTCGAGCAGTTGCTGTCCCTGCGCGGGGTCTGACCCGACCGACGCCAGCCCGTATAAAGAACAAGACCTACCTCGCGGCTCTATGCAGCGGCGAGTCAGGGTTTTTGCAGCCTGCAAAAGCCCACGCTGACACGGACGTCGTTTGCTTTGCGCACTGCCCACAACCAGAACAAATGGCACAGGAGCATTCACATGACGTCATCCAACGCCGCTCAAGGCGCAGGTCAGCTTGAAACACGCGGTATCGAACCGGTTCCGGAAAACGAATGCAATGGCCACCCGTTGCAGCTGTTCTGGGTGTGGTTCGCGGCCAACATCAGCATCCTCGGTCTGCCGCTGGGGGCGACGCTCGTGGCCTTTCGCGGGCTGTCTATCTGGCAGGCGATCATCGTGGCGATTCTCGGCGCCGCCGGTTCGTTTGCGGTGGTCGGGGTCATCTCCATCGCGGGCCGGCGGGGCAGGGCGCCCAGTCTTACGCTGTCGCGGGCGATTTTCGGAATGCGCGGGAATATCGGTCCGACCATCGTTTCGCTGATGTCGCGTCTGGGCTGGGAAACCGTGAACACCACGACCGCCGCTTTCGTGCTGCTGTCGCTGTGCTCGATCCTCTTCGCCACGCCGGTAGAAGCCAAGAGTGCGCCGGGCCTGACCCTCGTATTCATCGCCATTTTCGTGCTGATGACGCTGACCGTTTCCGGCCTCGGCCACGCCACCTTGCTGGTCATCCAGAAATGGGCGACGTATATCTTCGGTGCGTTGAATGTCATCGTCGGCGGGTTCCTGATCGCGCACATCGACTGGGCCGCTGTATTCAACGCCGCGCCTGCACCGGTGAGCGCGATGATCATCGGCATCGGCACCATGGCGGCGGGCACGGGCATCGGCTGGGCCAACGCGGGCGCCGACATGTCGCGCTA
The DNA here is from genome assembly GCF_021728295.1 of Pseudomonas petrae. Taxonomy (GTDB): domain Bacteria; phylum Pseudomonadota; class Gammaproteobacteria; order Pseudomonadales; family Pseudomonadaceae; genus Aquipseudomonas; species Aquipseudomonas petrae. The sequence goes on along the minus strand of NZ_JAKJXE010000005.1, from coordinate 49,460 downwards.
TCAGCATCGCAGCGTCAAGGCCACGCGGCTGGTGGCGTCGGCCGCTTTCGGCGCGGGCATCCCGCTGGTGTTGCTGATCACCCTGGGCGGGCTGCTGTCGGTGGGCAATGACCACCTGGCGTCGGCCACCGATCCGATCATCGCGATCCGCGAACTGCTGCCGACCTGGATGGCGGTGCCGTACCTGATCACGGCGTTTGGCGGGCTGCTGCTCTCCAACAATCTGTCGGTGTACTCGGCAGGCCTGACCACGCTGACGCTGGGCCTGAAGATCAAGCGCGTGCACGCAGTGATTGTCGACATCGTGGCGATCTTCGCCGGTTCGATTTACTTCATGCTGATCGCCGACAGTTTTTACGGCCCGTTCATTACCTTCATTTCGATGCTCGCCGTGCCCATCACCGCGTGGGTCGGGATCTTCATCGTCGACCTGATGCATCGCCACTACTATTCCCCCACTGATTTGATGGACGTTTCGCCGCGCAGCGCCTATTGGTACCGCGGCGGCATCGAGTGGCGTGCGCTGGGTGCGTGGGCCTTGGCCATCGTGCTTGGGTACAGTTTCACCACTGTCGCGACCACGCCGGAGAACGTGATATTCAAAGGTTTGCTGTCGGACTCATGGTTCGGCCATAACGGACTGGGCTGGATCGTCACCTTCGTGGTGGCGGGCGGTCTGTATGCTTTGCTTGGCGGCGCCCGAGACCGTCGCGTTGTCGCCGAAGAGGTCGTTCATGCCCGCTAGATTGCTCTACACCGGCCAGGTCGTGGTCGATCTGGTCATGGCCCTCGACGCCTTGCCGCGCTCCGGCGGCGACGTGCTCGCCCGCTCGGCGGCGTTCGAAACCGGCGGGGGATTTAACGTGATGGCTGCCGCACGACGCAGTGGCATGCCAACGGTGTATCTCGGTCGCCACGGCACGGGTCGTTTTGGCGATCTGGCACGTCAGGCCATGGCGGCCGAAGGCATCGATATCGCGGCTGCGGCTTCGACGGGTCAGGACACTGGCCTGTCGGTGGCGCTCATCGAGCCTTCGGCCGAGCGCTCGTTCATTTCCTATGTGGGTGCCGAGGGCGGTTTGTCGGCTGAAGATCTGCGTGGTGTCGATGTGCAGCCTGAGGATTACGTGTTCGTCAGCGGCTACAGCTTGCTGCACGAAGGCAAGGTCGCGACGCTCTTGGACTGGCTCGCGCAGCTGCCGGCAGGGGCGGGCGTGGTGTTCGATCCGGGGCCGCTGGTGGATTCGCTGGAGGCGCCCGGGATGCAGGTGGTTTTGTCGTTGATCACGCTGTGGACAAGCAATGCCGAAGAGGCGCTGCGCTTCACCGGGTGCGAGACGATCGATGCGGCCCTCGCCATGCTGGCGCGCTGGCTGCGCAACGATGCCCTGATGGTGGTGCGCGACGGACCAAATGGTTGCTGGATGCGTCAGGGCTCCGAGACCCGACACGTGCGCGGCTTCCCGGTCACGGCCATCGACACCAACGGCGCCGGCGATGCCCATGCAGGCGTATTGCTTGCTGGGCTGGCGTCAGGGCTGTCAGCTCCGGAGGCGGCATTGCGCGCCAATGCAGCGGCGGCCATCGCTGTTACCCGTTGGGGCCCGGCGACTGCGCCGACGGCGGCGGAGGTGGATGAGCTGGTTGGCAGCAGCGAATTTCCCGCGACACCTTGATAATCCCCCGCCATTGCACGACCTGTAGGAGCGTGGCTTGTCCCGCGATCTGGCGCTAAGCGGCAGCCAATCCGTTGACTGCGGTTGCTCAGGAAGGACCGAGTCGTCCGGTTTTACGACCGCTGCGCAGCCGATCGCGGGACAAGCCACGCTCCTACGGTCTGCGGCCAGAATCGACAAGGGAGATATTGCTCACCCCAACCCGTACTTCTTCACCTTGTCGAACAACGTGGTTTTAGCCATGCCCAGTTCCTGGCTGGCCTGGCTGAGATTCCCGCCGCTGCGCTGCAACGCCTCGCCCAGCAGGTTCTTCTCGAACGCCTCCACGGCTTCGGCGAAATCCAGGCTTGGAGTGGCGACTTGCGCACCGGCTGTCTTGAACGCCGGCAGTCCCAGCGCGTAACGCTCGGCGACGTTGCGCAGCTCGCGCACATTGCCGGGCCAGTCGTGGGCCAGCAGCGCCGAGCGGGTCTGTGCATCCAGCTGCGGCGCTTCACGGTCGAAGCGCAGCGACGACTGCTGCAGAAAATGTTCGAACAACTGCAGGATGTCTTCGCGACGCTCGCGCAAGGGCGGCAGTTCGAGGGTCACCACGTTCAGCCGGTAATACAGGTCGCTGCGAAACTGGCCCGCTTTGCTCAGCGCATTAAGCTCCGACTTGGTCGCCGCAATCACCCGGCAATCCACCGCCACGCTTTGATTTGAACCCAGTCGCTCCAGCGTGCGCTCCTGCAATACCCGCAGCAGTTTGATCTGCAGGTTGATCGGCATGCTTTCCACTTCATCGAGAAACAGCGTGCCGTTGTGAGCGTGTTCGATCTTGCCGATGCGGCGTTTGCCGGCGCCGGTGAAGGCGTTGGCCTCATGACCGAAGATTTCGCTCTCGAACAGGCTTTCCGGCAGGCCGCCGCAGTTCAATGCAACGAACTGATGGTCATGGCGGCGGCTGAAGTCATGCAGGCAGCGGGCGACGAGTTCCTTGCCGGTGCCCGTTTCGCCTTCGATCAGCACGTTGGCCGAGGTGTCCGCGACGTTTGCAATCAGCGCGCGCAGGTTCTGCATCGCCTGGGAACGGCCAATGATCTTGCCTTCCAGCGAGTCGCGTTCGGCCAGTTGCCGACGCAGCGACCAGACTTCCCGCGCCAGCCCGCGTTGTTCCAGGGCGCGGCGGGCGGCGTCGACCAACCGCTCGGGGGAGAAGGGCTTCTCCATGAAATCGTACGCACCATCGCGCATCGCACCGACCGCCATCGACACGTCGCCGTGACCGGTAATCAGCACCACGGGCAGTGTTCGATCGCGTTCTTTCAGGCGCTTGAGCAGCTCAAGCCCGTCGATGCCCGGCAGGCGAATATCACTGATGACGATGCCGGCGAAGTTCTCACTGACCAACGCCAGCGCTTCTTCGGCACTGCCCACGCCCTGGCTGTGAATGTCTTCCAGCGCCAGCGCCTGTTGGCAGCCGAGCAGGACATGCGGGTCGTCTTCGACGATGAGGACCGTCAGATCAGTGTTCATGGTTTATTCCAGTACGACAGCGTTGCGTTCATCGCGAGTGGTTCCCGTGGCCGAAGTGCGCAGTCCTGTAGGCGCGCACTTGCCCGCGAAAGCGGTGTGTCAGGTTTGAACAAGGTAACTGCCCCACTGCTTTTTCGAGCAAGCGGGTTGCCACAGTGGCCGGCGGAGCGTTGATCACTCATACATCCGCCGCCCGGCGATCAACCAGAGGCAACACCAGCACGAACATCGTGCCGCCCTCGGCCGGGTCTTCAGCGTTGAGCGTGCCGCCTGCCGCCGTGGCAAGGCTGGCGGACAGCGTCAGGCCGAGCCCGAGGCCCTGCTCACCGGGCTTGGTGGTGAAGAAAGGTTCGAACAAATGCTTGCGCGCTTCGGCGTCGATGCCGTGGCCGTTATCCCGCACGCGCAACCGATAGCGGCCCTCGACCACGTCACCTTCCAGCCACAGAATCGGCAACGGCTGCGCTTGCATGGCGTCCAGCGCGTTGCCGATCAGGTTGACCAGAATCTGCTCAAGCCGGGTCTGGTCGATCGCCAACTCGACATCGTCGATCTGTTGATGCAGCTCCAGCGACGCACTGTCCAGACGCGCCGCGAGCAACTGAAGCGCAGCCTCGACTGCCTTGCTCAGGGACGCCTGACCTTTGTCTTCTCCGCGCCGGGCGAAGGCGCGCAGGCTGGCAGTGATGCGGCCCATGCGATCCACCAGATCGTTGATGGTGCGCAGGTTCGCACTCGCCGTGTCCAGCGCGCCCCGTTCGAGGAACCGAACGGTGTTGCCTGACAACGTGCGTAGCGCGGCGAGGGGCTGATTCAGCTCATGGGCGATGCTGGTAGACATCTGGCCGATGGCCGCGAGTTTGCCGGCCTGGATCAATTCATCCTGCGCCTGGCGCAGGGTTTCTTCGGCCTGGCGACGTTCACGAATCTGGCCCTTCAGGCGTTCGTTGCTGGCGCGCAGGTCGGCGGTGCGGTCGGTGATGCGCCGTTCGAGTTCGTTGTTCGCCTGCTCCAGCGCCTCACGTGCGGCGAGGCGCGTGGAAATCACCTTGCGCCGCTCGTTCCAGGCAATCAGCAGAAACGCCACCAGCGCGCAGGCAACGGCGACCAGCATTCCCTGATTGGCGGCTTCCCGGCGCAGGTCTTCCAGCGGCGTCAACAGGGTCAGGTGCCAGGGCGTGTCAGCCAGTTCGCGGGTCTGTGCCAGATAACTCACCACCGTGTGCTCATGGTCGACGCTGGTGTTGGCGGGAAAGGTCAGCTTCTCGACCCCGTCGGCGATCGATTCACGTTCCAGCGGTACCAGTTCGTTGAGCGGCCACCAGTAATATTGCAGGCTGCGCGCCAGCCGCTCCTTGATCTCGGCGGTCAGCGGGCGGACTGATTTCAGCCGTCGCGCCGGGTCGCTGGACAGGATGATGATGCCGTTCTCGTCGCTGACAAATGCCTCCAGGCGCGCGCGCTGCCAGCGTTCTTCAAGCGCTTCAAGCCGGACTTTGATCACCGCGACGCCGATGATCTTGCCTTTCTCTTCCAGCCCGTGGGCCAGGTAATAACCCGGTTCGCCGGTGGTGCTGCCAATGCCGTAGAAGCGGCCCGGCAGACCGCGAATCGCGTCCTGATAATAGGCGCGAAAGGACAGGTCTTCACCGAGGTAACTGTCGGCATCGCGCCAGTTGCTGGTCGCCAGCACCCGGCCGGTGGTGTCCAGCACATAGATGGCCCGACTGCGGCTGCGCCGGTTCAGGCCTTCGAGGTAATCATCGACCTTGGCGCGCAACTCCGCAGACGGATTGTTGAGCAGGTCGGAAACGTTGGATTCCAGCTCCAGCACGCTGGGCAGGTAGTTGTACTTGTTGATCTCGCTCTCGACGGTGCGCGCGTGCAGCTCCAGCTGACGCTGACCGTTTTCACCCAGCGCCTTGATGGCATTTTTCTCGCTGTACAAATACGTGACGTAACCCAGCGCAATCATCAGCAGGATGATCAGCGGCGGCACGAACAGATGACGAATCAGTCGGGGTTTCACGGCGAGTGATGGCGGCGCGGCGCGGTAGAGAGGGGGGTCGCATTTCATCACAGTCGTCCTGGACCGGCCAGCCGCCCGTTTCATCATTTTGATGAACGAGCGGCCGGTGGTTTTTGCGCCCTTGAAGGGCTAATGCTTTTAGTGCTGCAGGATTTTGTTGAGGAATTGCTGAGCCCGCTCGGAGCGCGCGTTGACGTCGCCGAAGAACTCTTCCTTCTCGCAGTCTTCGACGATCTGGCCCTTGTCCATGAAGATCACCCGATCCGCTACTTTGCGGGCAAAGCCCATTTCGTGGGTCACGCACATCATGGTCATGCCTTCATGGGCGAGCTGCACCATCACGTCGAGCACTTCGTTGACCATCTCCGGGTCGAGCGCGGAGGTCGGTTCGTCGAACAGCATCACCACCGGGTCCATCGCCAGCGCGCGGGCAATCGCCACACGCTGTTGCTGACCGCCCGACAGTTGCCCCGGGTGCTTGTGGGCATGGGCCGACAGGCCGACACGTTCGAGCAGTTGCAGGCCTTTTTTCGTGGCTTCTTCCTTGCTGCGGCCCAGCACCTTGATCTGCGCGATGGTCAGGTTTTCGGTGATGGTCAGGTGCGGAAACAGCTCGAAATGCTGGAACACCATGCCGACGCGCGAGCGCAGTTTCGGCAGATTGGTTTTCGGGTCAGCGATCGAGGTGCCATCGACCACGATGTCGCCTTTCTGAAACGGCTCCAGCGCGTTGACGCATTTGATCAGCGTAGACTTGCCCGAGCCCGACGGGCCGCAGACCACAATCACTTCGCCTTTTTTGACCTCAGTGCTGCAATCGGTCAGCACCTGGAAGTCCCCATACCACTTGTTGATATTTTTGATGGAAATCATACGGCTAACCTTTTTTGCATGAACTTGACCAGGCGCGACGCGGCGAAGCTGATCGTGAAGTACACCAGACCGGCGACAATCAGAAACTCGTTGGAGCGCCCGATGATGTCGCCGCTGGAGCGTGCCGAGTTGAGGAAGTCGACCAGACCGACCGTGTAGACCAGCGAGGTGTCCTGAAACAGGATGATGCTCTGCTGCAACAGCAGCGGGGTCATCTTGCGGAACGCCTGGGGCAGGATGATCAGGCGCATCATCTGGCCGTAGGTCATGCCAAGCGCTTGAGCAGCACCCATCTGGCCGCGGGAAATCGACTGCACGCCGGCCCGCACGATTTCACAGAAATAGGCCGCCTCGAACATCATGAACGCCACGACGCATGAGGTGAACGCGCCGATCGGCGTGTCTTCGCCAGTGATCCAGCGCAGCACGAACGGCACCGCCAGGTAGAACCAGGTGATGACCAGCAACAGCGGGATCGAGCGGAAGTAGTTGACGTAGGCGCCGGCAATACGTGACGCCAGTTTGTTGGACGACAACCGCATCAGCGCCAGAATCGTGCCGATGATGATGCCGCCTACAATGCCCATGACCATCAATTGCAGGGTCATGAGCATGCCGTTCCACATGCCCGGGATGGCGGGAATCACTCCAGAGAAGTCCATTATTTACCCCCCACGGAGATCAGGCCCGGCACTGCAACCTTCTTCTCGACCAGACGCATGAGCAGCATCAGGCTCATGTTCAGCGTGAAGTAGATCAGCGTTGCCAGGGTGAAGGCTTCGAACAGGTTCGCGGAAAACTCGGCGGTCTGTTTGGTTTGCGCGAGCAATTCCATCAGGCCGATCAGCGACGCCACGGACGAGTTCTTGAACACGTTGAGGAATTCTGAGGTAAGCGGCGGAATGATGATCCGGTACGCCTGCGGCAGCAGCACGTTCCAGTAGATCTGCGGCAGCTTGAAACCCATGGCGCGCGCCGCGGATTCCTGTCCCACCGGCAGCGCCTGAATACCGGTGCGCACCTGTTCGCAGACACGTGCGGCAGTGAACAGCCCCAGGCACACAACAACACTCAGGAACGCCGAAGTCGTCGGATTGAGGTCTTGCTTGTACCACTCCTGCAGGTTCTCAGGCAGCAGGTCCGGCACCAGGAAGTACCAGATAAACAGCTGCACCAGCAGTGGCACGTTACGGAAAATTTCCACGTAAATCGTGGCAATGGAAGAAACGATGCGGTTGGGCACCGTACGCATCACCCCGAGCACCGAGCCCAGGAGTAACGCAATGATCCAGGCCGCGACGGCAATGGCGATGGTCCAGCCCAGCCCGGTGATGTACCAGTCCAGATAGGTTTCGCTGCCGACGCCCGTGGACTTGAAGAACACGCCCCAGTCCCAGTTGTAGTTCATCAGGGTCTCCCCTCTTATCGATCGTTATGCACGCACGCGCCAGGTAGCGGCTTCCGGAAACGCAGGGCGTTTCCGGAAGACAGGCTTTTCACGTTTTCAGAATGGCAGAGCGAAGGACTCAGGCCTTCTTGTCCGGCGCCGGCTTGTCGTTCGGGTTGGCGATCAGCGCTTTGAGCTGTTCGCTCATCGGGAACATCAGGTTCAGGCCTTTTGGTGGAATCGGCTGGGTGAACCACTTGTCGTAGATCTTGTTGATCTCGCCCGATTTGTAGGTCGCAACGATGGCATCATCGACGGCTTTCTTGAACGCAGGGTCTTCCTTGCGAACCATGCAACCGTAGATTTCGTAAGACTGAGGAGTGCCGGTAACGGCCCAGTCGGTCGGCTTCTTGGCCTTGGCCATTTCGCCTGCGAGCAGGGCGTCGTCCATCATGAAGGCGACGGCGCGGCCCGATTCCAGCATCTGGAACGACTCGCCGTGGTCCTTGGCCGAAATCACGTTCATGCCCATCTGCTTGTCGGCGTTCATCGCCTTGAGGATGCGCTCGGACGTGGTGCCCGCCGTGGTCACGACGTTCTTGCCTTTGAGGTCATCGAAGTCTTTGTAGGACGAGTCAGCCTTACTCAGCAGACGGGTGCCGATTTCGAAAATGCCGACGGAGAAGTCGACTTGCTGGGCGCGCTCGGCGTTGTTGGTGGTCGAACCGCATTCGACGTCGACGGTGCCGTTCTGCACCAGCGGGATACGGGTCTGGGAAGTGACCAGGTTGTACTTGACCTTCAGATCAGGCATGTCCAGGTCTTTCTTGATCGCTTCAACGATCTTCAGCTGGATGTCAGCGGAGTAGCCCACTGGCACGCCGGAAGCGTCAGCGATGTAGGAAAAAGGAATGGAGGAGTCGCGGTGACCTAGGGTGATGGTGCCGGACTCTTTGATTTTCTTCAGAGTGCCAGTCAGTTCGGCGGCGAAAACAGGTGTGGTGATCAAAGCGGCAGCAATGGCTGCGCCCAGGATGTGGGGAACGATGCGCATCTGGTTTACCTCGACATTGTTTTTTTTATTGAGCCGGTGTTGGACGGCCCTATCGTTTCAGAGCGCTTCAACGGCGGCCCAGTCAGGCGACACGCTACATCGAAGCAATCGTGAAAGAGTGTAGAGCATGAGTCATGCCAGAGATGTGACCGAGGCTAAGCGTATGAAAGTGTTGGATATTTACAGAGAAGGGAAGTGAGACGGACGATTCGGCCGTCCGGGATTCCGAATTGGGAGGGAGAGGGTGTTCGGGAATCCGAATGACATCGCAGGAGTTTTGGTGTTGAGAGCCAATGGTTTTGCGGTGTGGTTTCTGACGCTTTCCCGGCTGAAGCCGGTCCTACAAAATCGCGTCATTTCAGTAGGACCGGCTTTAGCCGGGAATTCGGTCTGGCAAATTATGCGTGGATCTTTGGTGCCGACACTGGCCAGTCAAACCGGTCAATAGCCCCGTTGCTGCCAGCCACTTTATCCAGGTAAGCCTGAACCTTCTGGTGCTCTTCATCAGTGGTGAACAGGCCAAGCTTGGTCCGGCGCCACAGGATATCTTCGGATTTGGTCGCCCATTCCTCGCTGCACAGGTAATCCACTTCGCGGCTGTACAGGCCACCGCCCAAGTGTTCGCCCATTTCGCTCAGATCCCGGACGCCCTCCACGATGCGCCAGCTGCGTGAGCCATACGTAATGGCCCAACGCCTGGCGGTTTCTGCCGGCAGCCAGGTGCAACGCTGTTGCAGCTCGGCGGCCAGTGCCTCAGGCGTGGTCATGCTCTCACCGCCTGGCAGGCTGGCTTTTGCGGTCCAGCTTGGCTTCATCTGCGGGAAGAACGGCGCCAGTTGTTGCATCGCCGATTCCGCCAGCTTGCGATAGGTCGTCAGCTTGCCGCCGAACACCGAAAGGATCGGCGCCTCTTGGGCACTGCCCGACATCGACAAGGTGTAGTCGCGGGTGATCGCCGACGGGTTGTCCGACTCGTCGTTGCACAGCGGACGCACACCTGACCAAGTGCTCAGAATGTCGGCGCGGCTGAGCTGCTTCTTGAAGTGATCGTTGACGATCTTCAGCAGGTAATCGGTCTCGCCTTCGGTTATCGCTACTTTGCCGGGATCTTCAGAATATTCGCGGTCGGTCGTGCCGATGATGGTGAAGCGTTCCAGGTACGGAATGGCGAACACAATTCGCTGATCTTCGTTCTGCAGAATGAACGCGTTTTCGCCTTCGTACAGCTTTGGCACGATCAAGTGGCTGCCCTGAATCAGGCGAATGCCGTACTGCGATTCGAGCTTGAGGTCTTCACGAATGAACTTGGCGACCCATGGACCGGCTGCGTTAACCAGCGCTTTCGCCCGAATGGAAAACAGGCTGCCGTCCGCACGCTCCATGTTCATGTGCCACACGCCGCCGCTGCGACGGGCGCCCAGACAGCGGGTCTGCGTATGAATGTGCGCGCCTTTTTCACGGGCGGCCATGGCATTGAGGACGACCAGACGTGCGTCGTCAACCCAGCAATCAGAGTATTCAAAGCCCTTGGTGATCGAACTGTTCAGCGGGCTGTTGGCGCCGAAGCGAATGGTCTTCGACGCTGCCAGCTTCTCGCGTTTGCCAAGGTGGTCATACAGGAACAGCCCGGCGCGGATCATCCACGCGGGGCGCAGGTGCGGACGGTGAGGCAACACGAAGCGCATCGGCTTGACGATGTGCGGCGCTTTTTCCAACAACACTTCGCGTTCGGCCAGCGCTTCGCGAACCAGACGGAATTCGTAGTGTTCCAGGTAACGGAGGCCACCGTGGATCAGCTTGCTGCTGGCCGAGGACGTGTGGCTGGCAAGGTCGTCCTTCTCGCAGAGAAAGACCGAAAGGCCCCGGCCCGATGCGTCTGCCGCGATGCCGACACCATTGATGCCACCACCGATCACGGCAACGTCGTAGACCTCGGAAAGGGGTGGGGTCGGCAAACTGGACTGGGCCATCGGGGCCTCCTGAGTGTTCGATCGCGTTCGAATGCTGCGCTATGGGGAGGGCGAATTCGAACATTTATGTTCATTTCCGAAAATAGTAGCGCAATAAGGCGAACACAGCCACCCAGTATTCATTGAAAATACTGATGGGAGAGAGGGGAAAGGAACAAAAGCGAACATCTGAGATGGGGCGGCGTGAGATGAGGCGAGCGCCGCAATCGCGCTCGCTCATGGATCGGGGCTTAAACCACTTCCAGCCGAATCTTGTTTTGCGTCAGCAGTTGCGCCAGCGCAGGTACAGGCGTCTGATCCGTCACCAGGCAGTCGATCAGCGTGATCGGTCCCAGTCGAACCATCGCGTTTCGGCCGAACTTGCTGGAGTCCGCTGCCAGAATCACCTGACGCGCGTTGGCGATGATCGCCTGGGAAACGCGCACTTCCTGATAATCGAAATCCAGCAGGCTGCCGTCCTCATCGATCCCGCTAATGCCCACCAGGGCGAAATCGACTTTGAACTGCGTGATGAAATCCACGCTCGCTTGACCGACCACGCCGCCATCCCGGCGCACATTGCCGCCTGCCAGCAGCACTTCAAAGTCGTCCTTGCCGCTGAGAATCGACGCCACGTGCAGGTTGTTGGTGATGATCTTGAGGTGGTTGTGGTTCAGCAGGGCACGGGCGATGGATTCGGTGGTGGTGCCGATGTTGATGAACAGCGACGCGTGATCCGGGATCTGCGCGGCGATGGCCTCGGCGATGCGTTGCTTCTCATCGCGCATCTGATCGGCACGCATGGCGTAGGCAGTGTTTTCGATGCTGGAGTCGTAGGCCGCGCCACCGTGGTAGCGACGCAGGAGGTTCATTTCCGCGAGCTGATTGATGTCGCGGCGGATGGTTTGCGGGGTCACGACGAACAGCTGCGCCATTTCCTCGATGCTGACGTAGCCGCGCTCACGGACCAGCTCGAGGATCTGCTGTTGACGGGGTGGCAGATTCATTTTTTATCCTTCGGGCACGGGCGCCCATGATGCCGCAGGCAGCCATTGCCTGTCAGCCGGAAAAAATGCCTCTGCCGCTCCGTTCAGAATCGCCCTGATTCGACCTCTTCGTGGGGTTCCCAGTCGCGCGTACGGTCCACCGCCTTGCGCCAGCCGGCGTACAGTTTTTCCTTCTCGGCGTCATCGCATTGCGGCTCGAACTTGCGCTCGATGACCGCCTTGCCCTTCAGCTCGTCCAGCCCGCTCCAGAAACCGATCGCGAGACCTGCCAGATACGCCGCGCCCAACGCAGTGGTTTCGCGCATTTTCGGGCGCTCCACCGGCGTGCCGAGAATGTCGGCCTGGAACTGCATGAGGAAGTTGTTCGCCACTGCGCCGCCGTCAACGCGAAGGGCCTTGAGCGGCTCGCCGGCATCCTGTTGCATGGCGTCGAGCACGTCGCGGGTCTGGTAGGCGATGGATTCCAGCGCGGCACGAATGATGTGATCGACCTTCACGCCACGGGTCAGGCCGAACAGGGCGCCACGTGCATAGGGGTCCCAGTAGGGCGCGCCCAGGCCAGTGAAGGCTGGCACCAGGTAGACGCCATTGCTGTTCTTCACTTTCGTGGCGAAGTATTCGGTGTCCATGGAATCGTTGACGATTTTCAGCTCGTCGCGCAACCACTGCACGGTGGAGCCGCCGTTGAATACAGCGCCCTCCAGCGCATACGCCACTTCACCGCGCGGTCCGCAGCCGATGGTGGTCAACAGGCCGTGATTGGATTTCACGGCTTTCTTGCCCGTGTTCATCAGCAGGAAGCAGCCGGTGCCGTAAGTGTTCTTCGCCTGACCCGGCTCGACGCACATCTGGCCGAACAACGCCGATTGCTGATCGCCGGCGATCCCGGCGATGGGGATGCCGCTTTTGCTGTGGCCGTAGACTTCGGACGACGACTTGACCTCCGGCAACATCTCCCGAGGCACGTCGAGGACGTCGAGCATGCGCTGATCCCACTCCAGCGTATGGATGTTGAACATCATCGTGCGCGAGGCGTTGGTGTAGTCGGTGACGTGCACCTTGCCGCCGGTAAACTTCCAGATCAGCCAGCTATCGACAGTGCCGAACAGCAGCTCGCCACGGCGGGCGCGCTCGCGGCTGCCCTCAACGTGATCAAGAATCCACTTCAGTTTGCTGCCGGAAAAGTACGGGTCGATGACCAGACCGGTGGTGTCCCGGATGTACTCTTCCAGACCGTCACGCTTGAGTTGCTGGCAGATCTCGGTGCTGCGGCGGCATTGCCAGACCACGGCGTTGTAGATCGGCCGCCCAGTGTCCTTTTCCCAGACCACCGTGGTTTCGCGCTGGTTGGTGATACCGATCGCTGCGATCTGGTTGTGGTGCAGATTGGCCTGGGCCAGCACCTTGGTCATGCACGCGGTCTGGGTGGCGAAGATTTCCATCGGGTCGTGCTCGACCCAGCCCGGCTGAGGATAATGCTGAACGAACTCGCTCTGGGCGCTGCTCACCACGTTGGCGTCGCGGTCAAAAATGATGGCACGGGAACTGGTGGTGCCTTGATCCAGAGCGATGATGTAATTCTTATTTTCGGTGTCGGTCATGTCGGTTGCCTGGTGATAGAGCGAGTTTCCGGAAGCTGCCGTCCGTAGGTGCCTTTGCGCACTGAATACCGGTATGGCATCAAGGAAGCAAGCGAGATATTCGTATTCGAAAAAATATAGACGTAAACGAACCTTGTCAAAGGTCGAAAGCGAACGTTATCGATGAATGTTCCGAGTCGCCGATATTAGTGGATAAGTCCTTCTCGAATGCAGGCATTTCGATAACCAATGGCCTAAAGTATCGGCAGCAAACGAGAAAGTGTCTGGCTGTCTGGAGCGCTGCATGACCCCTGCATTGGATTTACTGAAAAAGGTTCGCGCCGAACATCGCGTCCACAGTTACGAACACGATCCCAAGGCCGCATCGTATGGTCTGGAAGCGGCAGAAAAGCTCGATCTGGCCCCCGCTCAGGTGTTCAAGACGCTGCTGGCCAGCACTGAAAAAGGCGAGCTGCTGGTGGCCGTGGTCCCCGTCGTGGGCTCGCTGGATCTGAAAGCCCTGGCCCATGCCGCCGGCGCGAAGAAGGCCGAAATGGCTGCCCCGGCCGCCGCCCAGCGTGCCACCGGCTATTTACTGGGCGGCATCAGTCCGCTCGGGCAGAAGAAAAGGCTACGCACCTTCATCGATGAGTCCGCTCAACCGTTCGCGACGATTTTTGTCAGCGCGGGTCGGCGCGGGCTTGAAGTCGAACTGCCCGCCGCCGTACTTGCAGAACACACAGGTGCGACCTTTGTCCGGATTGGCCGGGAATGATTCGCCGGGTTCGTCAGAAATGCCTGACCCTTTCATGCGGTGAAACTGACCGCAGACCCGCAGCGCCCGAACCGGGTCGCCGCATTTCGTTACTCGGGGGTGCCTTCCATGCAGCTTGAATTCCATCAGGTCGATGCTTTCACCGACCGCCCGTTCTCAGGCAACCCGGCAATGGTCTACCGCCTTGACGCCTGGCTTTCCGATCCACTGATGCAGCAAATTGCTTCAGAGCACAATTTGTCGGAGACCGCATTTCTGGTCCGTGAAGCCCCGGGCTGGCACATACGCTGGTTTACCCCGACCCATGAAGTGCCGCTGTGCGGGCATGCGACCCTGGCAAGCGCCTTTGTGCTGTTCGAGAAGTACGGCGAGAAGGCCGAAGTTATTCACTTCATCGGTAAATCCGGGCCATTGAGTGTGAGCCGTGAAAGCAATCGGCTGGTCCTGGACTTTCCGTCGATGCCGCCCGCCGAGCAGGGTGTGACGGTGGAAATCGAGCGTGCTCTCGGCACTGCCGTCGTCGACGTGCTGAGTGCTGCGGAATTGCTTGTGGTGCTGGAGTCCGAGCAGGCTGTTCGCGATTGCAAACCCGACTTCGCTGCCATCGCGCGGTTGCCGTGGCCAGGGGTGATCGTGACCGCCAAGGGTGACGGCGAACGCTACGATTTTGTCTCGCGCTACTTTGCGCCGGGCATCGGCATCAATGAAGACCCGGTCACGGGCTCGACACACTGCAGCCTGATTCCTTACTGGTCGGCCCGTCTCAACAAATTCAGCCTGACGGGTTATCAGGCGTCGGCGCGGGGAGGGGAGCTGTTCTGCCGGCTTGAGGGTGAACGCGTGAAGATTGGCGGGCACGCGACGCTGATGGCCAGCGGCGCGTTGATCCTGGGCTAAAAGTGCCTGATCGAGAATGACAGGCCTTCAGACCGCCACGTCCCGATGCACCGGGACGCTGCCCGAAGTTGGAAAAAGCACCAGATGCTCGGCTGACACGTTGAAGCCGACCTGATCCCCGGCGCGCAGATCCACATGGCTGGGAAACAACGCTTCCAGCTGCGTGCCGGTCGGCAACTGCAGGCGATACAAAGTGGCCGCGCCCTGAAACGTCAGGCTCGCAACGCGGGCCTTGATCGGGCTGTCGGGCGCATAAACGATGTCGTCAGGGCGCAGCAGCACATCCATCGGCGTACCCGGCGCGCCAGCGTAGGCACGATTGCCCCGCAGCACGCCCAACTCGGTCTGCACCGATTCGGCATCGATCATTTGCCCGCGAATGAAATAACCCTGGCCGACGAAACTGGCGACATAAGGCGTCGCCGGCTCGTGATAGAGGTTGTAGGGCGTATCCCACTGCTCCAGCCGACCGTCCTTGAACACGCCGACGTGATCGCTCACGGCAAAGGCTTCTTCCTGGTCGTGGGTCACCAGAATCGCGCTGGTGCCACGGGCTTTGAGAATGTCGCGCACCTCGTGGCTCAGGCGCCGACGCAGCTCGCCATCCAGGTTTGAAAACGGCTCATCGAGCAGCAACAACTGCGGCTCCGGCGCGAGCGCGCGGGCCAGCGCCACACGTTGTTGCTGTCCACCGGAAAGCTCATGGGGATGGCGGCTGCCCAGCGCGCGGAGATTGACCCGCTCCAGCATCTCCTGAACCACCTGCTTCTGGCGCGGATGTTTGCGGATGCCGAAGGCGATGTTGTCGGCGACGGTGAGGTGCGGAAACAGGGCGTAGTCCTGAAACACCATGCCGATCCGGCGCTTCTCCGGGGCCAGGGTAAACCCGGCCCGGGAAATGACCTCGCCCGCCAGCGTTATCTCGCCCTCATGCACCGGCTCGAAACCGGCGATGGCGCGCAGGGTAGTGGTCTTGCCGCAGCCGGACGAACCCAGCAGGCAACCGATGTCGCCGGCATTCAGGTGCAGATTGAGGTTCTGCACCACGCGTTGGTCCTGATAACCACAGGCGAGGTTATGCAGCGTCAGCAGCAGGGGCTGACTCATGGGGCAGCGAAGGCCGGGGCCACGAGGAACTCGAGCAGGGCTTTCTGCGCATGCAGCCGGTTCTCCGCCTGATCCCACGCCACCGAACGCGGGTCATCCAGCAGGTCTTCGCTGATCTCCTCACCACGGTGCGCCGGCAGGCAGTGCATGAAAATCACATCGTCAGCAGCGCGGTCGAGCATTTCGCGGGTGACCTGAAAAGGCTTGAACAGGGCCAGACGCTTGGCGGCTTCTTCTTCCTGCCCCATGGATGTCCACACATCGGTACTGACCAGGTGCGCACCTTTTACCGCTTCGTGGGGGTCGCGGGTCAAGGTCACGCGATCGCCCGCCAAGGCCAGGTAATGCGCGCTGGGTTCGTAGCCGTCCGGACAGGCGACACGCAACTGAAAGTCGAACTGAATCGCTGCTTCTATATAGCTGTTGCACATGTTATTGCCATCACCGATCCACGCCACGGTCTTGCCCTGAATGGAGCCGCGGTGCTCGAGGAACGTCTGCATGTCGGCCAGCAACTGGCAGGGATGGAGGTCATCGGACAGGCCGTTGATCACCGGCACGCGGGAATGGGCAGCGAACTCGGTGAGGTTGCTGTGGGCGAAGGTACGGATCATCACGGCATCGACCATCCGCGACATCACCCGTGCGCCATCGGCAATCGGCTCGCCACGGCCCAGCTGGGTGTCCCGAGGGGAGAGGAAGATGGCCTGGCCGCCCAGCTGGATCATCCCGGCTTCGAACGAGACACGGGTCCGCGTCGAGGATTTCTCGAAGATCATCGCCAGGATACGGCCCTTCAATGGCTCGAAGAGCACGCCTCGATTCCGCAGGTCCTTCAGCTCAACGCCGCGACGAATCACCCCGACCAGCTCAGCGGGGGTGTAGTCCATCATCGAGAGAAAGTGCCTTGCGCTCATCATTAACTACCTTGTCTGCAACAGACCGCAGATCCTCAAAGCCGGGTTTTTTCGGAAAAACGGGCGAGACCTGCGGCGAAAGCCGCACGGGGCGACGAATAGGGAAGGCGCGAGGGTATAAGAAAATGTCGCCTGATGCCAAGGCCCGCCGTGACGGAAAATCGTCGTCGGACGTTCGGTAGCCTGAAAGCGGTGTTCGCAGGACGCTTTTCATGTAACGAAGTGCTACAGTCATGTTTCTGCGCAGGCCATTCGCCATCGCATTAGTCCTGATCAGACACATCGCTTGTGATACCCGTTGGCGTTGCTGCGATTACTGCCTGATCCGTAACAGTCGCAAACCACTGTGCAGCCTTATGCGACACGCTTCACGCCGCGGAAACCCGGACGTTTCCTAAACCATCGGCGTGGGTTATAAAGGCCGCTTATGTCCTCCAAAAGAGGTGGGGAATGGATTCAAAAGAGCAACAACTGACGGAACTGCTCGGGCTCACGGCTCGAACCCTTACGCACCTCACGGCGTCCATGACGTCGATGTCGTTCGAACTGATGCGCAGCGAAGATGAGGTCACCCGTTCTGCGGGACGCCGGATGATCGATCGCATGGCAACCATCAGTGCCGGACTCGACGAACACTGGCGGCTGATCGGCGAACTCACCGGCGTCCAGGTGTCTCAGGAGCAGATCGAAACGGTTCATGAGGTGCAGATGCAGCGCAAGGTGGTCACGCCCATCGGTGGCGCCGCTTCTTGAGTGACGTTTCCTTCATCGGGTGAGCTATCGGCTCGCCTGATGCTGCGCGATTCACGGCGCTGACATTTCTGGCGCATCGCCTGGACAGGTCCCATAGTTTTGTATCCGCGATCGGCTTGATCGCCCTATAAAAACTCGAGACTGGCGATGACCAAGACTCTGCACCACCGTGCCTGTCACCTGTGCGAGGCGATTTGCGGCCTCACCCTCGAAACCACCCTGCAGGACGATGCCACCACCCTGATCACCTCGATCAAGGGCGATGCGCAGGACACGTTCAGTCGCGGGCATATCTGCCCCAAAGCCATCGCGCTGCAAGATATCCAGAATGACCCCGATCGCCTCCGGCGGCCCATGCAGCGCATTGGCAACGACTGGCAGCCGATCGAGTGGCAGGCCGCGTTTGATTTGATCGCCGAGCGCTTGGCCGACATTCAGGAGCGTCATGGGCAGAACGCGGTGGCGGTGTATCAGGGCAACCCCAGCGTGCACAACTATGGGCTGATGACCCACAGCAATTATTTTCTCGGGCTGCTGAAAACCCGTAACCGCTACTCCGCAACCTCCGTGGACCAGTTGCCTCATCACCTCACCAGTCACTTGATGTACGGCCACGGTCTGCTGCTGCCCATCGCCGACATTGACCACACCGATTTCATGCTCATCCTCGGCGGCAACCCGCTGGCGTCCAACGGCAGCATCATGACCGTGCCGGACGTCGAGAAGCGCCTGAAGGCGATTCAGGCCCGTGGCGGCAAAGTCGTGGTGGTCGATCCGCGTCGCAGCGAGACCGCCGCCATTGCCGATCAGCACCTGTTCATCCGTCCGGGCGGCGACGCAGCGTTTCTGTTCGGCTTGCTGCACACCCTGTTTGCCGAAGGCCTGACCCGTGAAAGCCACCTTGGGGTTGATGGCCTGGAGGAAGTCCGCGCGGCAGTCAGCGAGATGAACGCCGACGCCATGAGTCCTCGATGCGGCGTGCCTGCCGAGCAGATCAGGCAGCTCGCGCGGGACTTCGCCGCTGCCGAAAGCGGTGTGTGTTACGGGCGTATGGGTATCTCCACCCAGGCATTTGGCACGCTGTGCCACTGGCTGGTGCAACTGATCAATCTGGTCACCGGCAATCTCGACCGTGCAGGCGGTGCGCTGTGCACCGAGCCCGCGCTGGATCTGGTGGCGTCAACCTCCGGCGGCAGCTTCAACCGCTGGCAGAGCCGCGTCTCGCAACTGCCTGAGTACGGCGGCGAGCTGCCGGTTTCTGCGCTGGCGGAGGAAATGCTGACGCCCGGGGAAGGGCAGATCAAGGCACTGATTACGGTCGCGGGCAACCCGGTGTTGTCGACGCCGAACGGCCGTCAGCTCGACACCGCGCTTGAAGGGATGGAGTTCATGGTCAGCGTCGATTTGTACATCAACGAAACCACGCGGCACGCAGACCTGATACTGCCGTCGACGTCCGCTTTGGAAAATGACCACTACGACACCACGTTCAACATGTTCGCCGTGCGCAACGTCACACGGTTCAACCGCGCCATCCTCGTCAAGCCCGAGGGCGCGCTGCACGACTGGGAAATCTTTGTCGGCCTCGCCCAAGCGTTCGCACTGAAAACCGGCCGGGAGCTCAAACCGACGATGCGGCCGTCGCAGATGGTCGATCGCGGTCTGCGCGCCGGGCTGTATGGCGATGCTTCGCCGCTTAAGCTGTCGCTGGAGACACTGGCGCAGTATCCCCACGGCCTGGACCTCGGGCCGCTCAAGCCCAACCTCGCCAAGCGCCTCAAAACCGTCAACCAGCGCGTTCAGACCGCGCCGTCGGTGATCCTTGCCGATCTCGCTCGCTTCGCCGCGCAGCCGGCTCCGCACGCCGACGCCCTGGTGCTCATCGGTCGGCGCCACGTGCGCAGCAATAATTCATGGATGCACAATTACCATCGCCTGGTGAAAGGCAAGCCGCGGCATCAGTTGTTGATGCACCCTGACGACTTGCTCAGCAGAGGGTTGATGGATGGTCAGCGGGTCAGGGTCAGCTCGCGGGTCGGCGTGATCGAGGTCGAGGTAATGGGCAGCGACGACATGATGCGCGGGGTCGTCAGCCTGCCCCATGGCTGGGGCCACGGTCGTCCGGGCGTGAAAATGGATATCGCTACAGCCCAACCAGGTGAGAGCGCGAATGACCTCACTGACGAGCGGGCGCTGGATGGGATCTCCGGGAACGCCGTGCTGAATGGGGTGCCGGTCACTGTTGCAGCGGCATGATGGCCATCATCTTCATAAGAACGATCAAGGCCAAGACCGAGCGTTATGCTCGGGAATCGTTTAGAATGCGCCACCGTGTCGACACATACAGTCGTAAAGTTTAGCCGAGGTGCTCCATGGATATTATCGAAACGATCAAAGACCAGATTGCCAGCAACACCGTTCTGCTTTACATGAAAGGCGCTCCGAATGCCCCGCAGTGTGGCTTTTCGGCCAAGGCTTCCCAGGCACTGATGGCCTGTGGCGAAAAGTTCGCGTACGTCGATATCCTGCAGAACCCGGAAATCCGCGCCAACTTGCCGAAATACGCCAACTGGCCAACCTTCCCGCAGCTGTGGGTCGGTGGTGAGCTGGTCGGCGGTAGCGACATCATCACTGAAATGCAGGCTGACGGTTCTCTGCAGGAACTGGTGAAAGCCGCTGTTGCGAAAAACGCCACTGCCTGATTTCGGCGGTCGTAAAAAAGCCCCGCTCTCTGCCGAGAAGCGGGGCTTTTTATTGGACGGTGTCAGGGACGATTATCAGTCCTCTTCGCCCATCTGAGACTGCAGGTAGTTCTCGATGCCGACCTTGTCGATCAGGCCCAGCTGGGTTTCCAGCCAGTCGATGTGCTCTTCTTCCGATTCCAGAATGTCTTCCAGCATCTCGCGGCTGCCGAAGTCACCCACGGTTTCGCAATGCGCGATGGCGGCTTTCAAATCAGCGTGGCCCTTGCGCTCGATGCGAAGGTCACACTCAAGCATTTCCTTGGTGTGCTCGCCGATCAGGATCTTGCCCAAGTCCTGCAGATTCGGCAGGCCTTCCAGGAACAGGATGCGCTTGATCAGTTTGTCAGCGTGTTTCATCTCGTCGATGGATTCGTGGTACTCGTGTTTGCCAAGCTTGTTCAGGCCCCAGTCTTCGTACATGCGCGCATGCAGGAAGTACTGATTGATCGCGACCAGCTCGTTACCGAGGATCTTGTTGAGATGCTGGATGACTGTGATGTCGCCTTTCATGATCGGGTCCTGTCGAAGATATAGGTAATACAGGCGGCAAGTCTGAGCCCCCTCTATAACGCTGTCAAACCTAAGTTATTGAATAATAAGTGAAAATAAATAGGAATAAGAATGTTTGTGTTCCGCATCTTGTTGCTAAGCGATTGAATTAAAGGCATAAAAAAACCGGACTGTGTCCGGTTTTGTTTGAAAGCGGTAATTCACGCAGCTGAAAATTCGGCGGGATAGGCGAGGGCGGCGTGACTGGTTTGCAGCTCGGTCAGGGTTTCACGCACCACTTCCTTCGCCAGGCAGGCACATTTTCCACACTTGCTGGCGACACCCAAGGTCTCGCGGACGTCACGATAGCTGCAGCATCCTTCCATGATTGCTTCACGGATTTGTCCGTCGGTAACACCTTTGCAGAGGCAGACATACATAAAAGAAACCGTCGCTGAGTGATTGGCTCAATGCGAGGGATACTAATGTTAATGAGAATGCTTGTCAAAACTACTCAAGCTTTTTTAGGTGACTGCCGATGAGTGGTTGGGTGCGGCGAAGAAGAGTTCTGCCTAACGGCAGAACTGTTTCGCCTTCGGCGAGTTACTTGGAAAAGCACCCCAAGTAACCAAGGGTGCTTGCTCCTGGTTAGGCCCGACTTCGTCGGTTCCTTCACTCCGGTCCCGCTCCGTGGGCCCGCCCCCATCCGCCATCCATGGCGGGGGGCGGCTCTCGCGGCATCCATGCCGCTCGGCCCACTCCGCGAGACCTGCGTTCAGCCTGCACCCAAGTCGCGATTGGTGGCGTCTGAGCTTTATGCGTATGAAGGTCAACGGCGCTTTTAAAGCAGATCAAAGGCTTCCCGGCTGAAGCCGGTCCTACGGGACGCGCGATCATTGTCGGACCGGCTTTAGCCGGGAAGGGGCCAGTCGGGGCGCTGACGGGGTTTAAGCTGATGGCTACCCATAAATCTCCTCCACAAAAAAACCGGCCACAGGGGCCGGTTCATCTAGCGCAGCAGCATCGACTCAATCGTTGAAGTCGTGCCAGCCGCCCATTTCTTTCCAGCGGTTGACGATGCCGCAGAACAGCTCGGCAGTCTTCTCGGTGTCGTAACGGGCCGAATGAGCTTCGCGACCGTCGAAATCGATGTCCGCCGACTGACAGGCTTTCGCCAGAACAGTCTGACCGTACGCCAGGCCCGCCAGCGTCGCCGTGTCAAAGCTGGAAAACGGATGGAACGGATTACGCTTCATGTCCAGCCGCGCAACCGCTGCGTTGAGAAAGCCCAGGTCGAAGCTGGCATTGTGGCCGACCAGAATTGCTCGCTTGCAGCCATTGGCCTTCAGCGCCTTGCGGATGCCGCGGAAGATGTCCGTCAGCGCGGTTTCTTCACTCACGGCCATGCGCAGCGGGTGATCCAGCTTGATGCCGGTGAACTCCAGCGCCGCCGCTTCAACGTTGGCGCCTTCGAAGGGTTCGACACGGAAGAAATACGTGTGGTCCGGGAAGACAAAGCCTTTCTCGTCCATGCCAATCGTCGTGGCTGCGATTTCCAGCAACGCATCAGTGGCGCAGTTGAAACCGCCAGTTTCTACGTCAACGACAACGGGCAGGTAACCGCGAAAACGGGCAGCCATCGGGTGCCGGGACCCTGTACCGCCGCCGGAGCCTTCTTGCTCTTCTTCGTAATGTTCTTCACTCACGCGTGTTCCTCCAGCAGGCGCCAGCGCAGTTTTTCACCGGCGCGCAGCGGGATAACAGAAAGCTCGCCAAACGGCAGGCTGGCGGGGGCCGTCCACTCGTCACGAACCAGGGTAATGGTGTCAGTGTTGGCCGGCAGGCCATAGAAGGCCGGGCCGTGCAGACTGGCGAAACCTTCCAGCTTGTCCAGCGCATTGCGTGACTCGAACGCCTCGGCGTAAAGCTCGATGGCGGCAAACGCGGTGTAGCAGCCTGCGCAACCGCAGGCCGCCTCTTTGGCGTGCTGCGCATGGGGCGCGGAGTCCGTCCCGAGGAAGAACTTGCTGTTGCCGCTGGTGGCGGCATCGAGCAGGGCGACCTGGTGGGTATTGCGCTTGAGAATCGGCAAGCAATAGAAGTGAGGACGAATGCCGCCCACCAGCATGTGGTTGCGGTTGTACAGCAGATGGTGCGCAGTGATGGTCGCACCGACATTGGCCGACGCTTCATTGACGAACTGCACGGCGTCGGCGGTGGTGATGTGTTCGAACACCACTTTCAACGTCGGAAAACGCTCGACGACACGACGCATGTGTTCATCGATGAAAATCTTCTCGCGGTCGAACACGTCGATGTCGCCGCGGGTCACTTCGCCGTGGATCAGCAGCGGCAGGCCCACTTCGGCCATCGCCTCGAGCACCGGGAAGATCTTATCGACGCTGGTCACGCCCGAATCGGAGTTGGTGGTAGCGCCCGCCGGGTACAACTTGGCGGCGTAGACGAAACCACTGGCCTTCGCGGCGCGAATCTCTTCGGGCTGCGTCAAGTCGGTGAGGTAAAGCACCATCAGCGGCTCGAAGTGGCTGCCCTGCGGGCGCGCAGCGAGGATGCGCTGACGATAGGCTTCCGCTTGCTCCGCGTTGCGTACCGGCGGCACGAGGTTCGGCATGATGATCGCGCGGCCAAAAGTGCGCGCTACGTCGGCGACGGTGTGGGGCAAAACAGCGCCATCTCGAAGATGGATGTGCCAGTCGTCGGGGCGCAGGAGGGTCAGGCGTTCGGACATTGGGGATTCCAGGCGGGTCAAACTCGCTGGGAATGCTACCGGAAAAGACTCCTCCAGGCACTCGCTATCAAGTTTTGCGGGAAGTTACCGATAGCCACGTGTAAGTCATAAATTTTGTTACACGTGAATTTAGTGGAGCCTCCCGTGCGCCAGCGATATCTAGTCCTGCTCAGCGCGTTTGCCAGCCTGCCAGCCATGGCGCTCACATTCCAGACCCGTCTGGAGAATATTGAGTGGAAGGTGGAAGGTGATCAGTTCGAGTGCAGGCTGACGCAGCCGATCACCGATTTCGGTGCCGGAGAGTTCGTGCGTCGCGCGGGTGAGCAGCCGACGTTTCGCTTGAAAGCAAATGGCTACAGTCTGGCGTCCGGTTCGGCCATGTTGATTGCCGCTGCGGCGCCGTGGCAGCCGGGTCGCAGTGATCTCAATCTTGGCGCGGTGAAAGTCGGCAGCGGCGAGATTCCTTTCAATACCAATCAGGCCCAGGCTACGCGTCTGATTGCGGGCCTGATGGAAGGGCGCAGCCCGATGATTCGTCATTCTCTGCGTGATGGCGGCGGCGCGATGGAAGTCCGTCTGCTGCCGGTCAAATTCAGCAAGGCCTACGGCGAGTTTCAAGTGTGTACGGCGAAGCTGTTGCCGATGAATTTCGAGCAAGTGCGGCAGTCCGAAATCGGCTTCCCCGGCGGCGGCATCGAGCTGGACGCTTCCGCCAAGCGCAAGCTGGACACCGTGCTGGCTTATATGCAGGCTGATCCGACGGTCAATCACGTCGAACTCGACGGTCACTCCGACAACAGCGGCAACCGATTGACCAACCGCGATCTGTCGCGGCGTCGTGCCCTGTCGGTCATGGACTACCTTAAAGCCCAAGGCATCCCGGAAGAGCAGATAACCCTGCGCTTCCACGGCGAACAGTACCCGCTGGCGCCCAACACCAACAACGCCAATCGCGCGCGCAACCGCCGGGTGAACATTCACCTGGAACGTGTGGCGCAGCAGACCCCAGCCGTGCCGCCATCCGCAGCGCCTGCTCCGATGCCGGCTCCATTGCCTGGACCTGCCGCAACGCCTGCCCCGGGCGCCGCGCCTGTTACAGCGGCCAGTGCGCCCGCCGGCAAGGCCTCTTGATGAGGCGCGGCCAGGTCGTCTGACTGACAGAATCTGTCGCTTTGTCGTCAGAAGCTGTCGCGACACTGTAAATTCCTGCGCGTGAACGGTAAACTCGTCGGTTTTCCGTACAACGCGTTGGAGTGATGGCATGGCGGACGTAAACAAGGTAGTTCTCGCGTATTCCGGTGGCCTGGATACTTCGGTAATCCTCAAGTGGCTGCAAGATACGTACAACTGCGAGGTGGTGACCTTCACCGCTGACCTGGGTCAGGGCGAAGAAGTCGAGCCAGCACGCGCCAAGGCGCAAGCCATGGGCGTCAAAGAAATCTACATCGACGACCTGCGCGAAGAATTCGTGCGTGATTTCGTGTTCCCGATGTTCCGCGCCAACACCGTCTATGAAGGCGAGTACCTGCTGGGTACTTCCATCGCGCGTCCCCTGATCGCCAAACGCCTCATCGAAATCGCCAACGAAACCGGCGCTGACGCCATTTCCCACGGCGCTACCGGCAAAGGCAACGACCAGGTCCGCTTCGAACTGGGCGCCTACGCGCTCAAGCCTGGCGTAAAAGTGATTGCGCCATGGCGCGAGTGGGACTTGCTGTCCCGCGAGAAGCTCATGGACTACGCCGAGAAGCACTCGATCCCGATCGAGCGCCACGGCAAGAAAAAATCCCCGTACTCGATGGACGCCAACCTGCTGCACATCTCCTATGAAGGCGGCGTGCTGGAAGACACCTGGACCGAGCACGAAGAAGACATGTGGCGGTGGACAGTGTCGCCGGAAAACGCGCCGGACAAGCCGCAGTACCTGGAGCTGACCTACCGCAACGGCGACATCGTGGCACTGGACGGCGTTGAAATGACCCCGGCCACCGTCCTCGCCACCTTGAACCGCATTGGCGGCGAGCACGGCATCGGTCGTCTGGACATCGTCGAGAACCGCTACGTCGGCATGAAGTCCCGCGGCTGCTACGAGACCCCTGGCGGCACCATCATGCTGCGTGCTCACCGTGCGATCGAGTCGATCACCCTGGACCGCGAAGTCGCTCACCTCAAAGACGAACTAATGCCCAAGTACGCCAGCCTGATCTACACCGGTTACTGGTGGAGCCCTGAGCGTCTTATGCTGCAGCAGATGATCGATGCTTCGCAGGCCCACGTGAATGGTGTCGTGCGCTTGAAGCTTTATAAGGGCAACGTGATCGTGACCGGTCGCAAGTCCGACGAGTCGCTGTTCGATGCCAGCATCGCGACGTTTGAAGAAGACGGTGGCGCCTACAACCAGGCAGACGCTGCCGGCTTCATCAAGCTCAACGCGTTGCGTATGCGCATTGCAGCGAACAAGGGCCGCAAGTTGTTCTGATCCCTGTCGTGATTGATGTGCAGCCCTGTTCGGGGCTGCACTCATTACACCTGTCGTCCGTGTGCCACTGGCGATTCATTTGAAACTCTTCCCGCTCCCACGCTGGCCGATTATTGACCCCCGTTTACAGGCGGTAGAAGACGTGCTCGCGCCCTGCGCTATCTCCTTCGTCATGTTGGCAAATCTGTCTCCTCGCCAGCGGTTTTCTCAGCCGTATCCCCCTTCGAAGTTGTTCGAAACTCAAAACGATAGGCTTTGCCGATGTCCCAGATATCGCGTACGCCGACGCCCAGTAGTTGAGCGATTTCGGGAACGGTGTAACCCAGCGCCGAGTAATGCATGGCATGCCCGGCAGTAGCATCGTCCAGTGTTGCCGGTTCTCGTTGCCGAGACGTGCGTGACCGGCGAACAGGCTGGCAGTAGCGGATCTTGAGGCCGTTTTCGCTGGCCAGGCGCTTGATGTCCTTCTGGTTCATGCGCAGCGAGTATTGCAGCGCGGCGACACCAGCTCCCTTGGCAACAAGGCCCTTGAGAAGATCGACCTTGGTGCACAGCTCCGCTTCCGGATCGGCGTCCCGGGTTTGCCTCGACGCTTCGGTCTCCCGTGACTCTCCTTGCGCAATGACATTAATGACGCCGCCCTGAGAAACGTAGCGCTCTACCGCTTCCGCCAGTTTGAGAGGGTCGCTGCTTGTGCCGATAGAGTATTTTATTTTCTTGGTCATGGTAGGTTCCTTTGAACATATCAAATAAACAGCCTTCACTGCCGGGACGTTCACGCGTAAGGGCGTTTAAACACTGAATGGCTTATTCATGCCGAAGAGTGGCCTGCGCACGGACTGCTGGCAAAAGAAGCCCCCGGTTTTTATATGCGCAATAATCTTATATCGTGATAAGAACCACTAACTAACAGTGGGCTGAACCATTCGCTCATCAAAAAGTAACGACTGGTAATAGGTTTGGCAAGTAAAAAGCCAAAAAATAGGCGGTTTGTTTTTTAATCTCTTAGGGCGAAGTTCTTTACGGTAATAATAGTCCGTTAGTTATGTAGTATTTTTCTGGAATGACTTGAGGGTGCTGGATGTTATGAGCTGAATAGTATTACGTGAAAGGCGGGCAATCCTCCTGTTTCAATGAGGTGATGTGACGCAGCCGTTATTAAAATGGGTCGCACCGAGCGGAGGTCGTTAAGCGGCGTAACTTTCTATCCCGCTCCTGGTCCCCGGAGTAGGGTGAGAACAGTTGAAAGTTAACCCGCACTGTTCGGAAATTTCTGAACCCGCTGTAGGTCCTTTCGAGCATTTAATATGTAATGAAACTCGTCGAACCCAAGTGTGTAACATAACCAAGTGTGTGCGGTTGCACACGCCTCCCATGGCCTGCAATATTTTATGATTTTTGTTTGCTGGCAGCGCGGTGAGATGGGCATATGCTAAAGCCATAACGATCAGGGTGAACCGGCTGTATCCGATTAGCCTGAAGCAGCGCTTCATAGAGGAAACACATTTTTCCCGAGCGTCCCGGAAGGCCTGGATTTCCGTACCTTCAAACCGGTTGACGAAGCAATGGGTCGCCGACCTACCTTAGGACAAAACGCGCTATCAATCTGCATTCATATAGTCACAAATGCTCAGCGTGTTCAGGATTCAAAAATTATCACTTGCGGTCTCGGAAATTATGCGGTCACGTACTGAGGCAGGATTGAACATCGTTAAAAATAGAGCGGATAGGGCAGGTTTTGTAGGATTTTTCTGTTGGTTGAGTGAGAAAGGTCTTTGCCTGCTGGTCTGCAGGGAGGAGCGCCATGCAAAGCACTAAACGACTAAGCTATTGTGCGGGCTCTGAAAATTCGAACAGCGAAGAATGGACTGCTCATGAATAAAGTGTTGATCGTGGATGATCACCCTGTCATTAGACTCGCCGTACGCATGTTGATGGAACGCCATGGCTACGAAGTCATTGCCGAGACGGATAACGGCGTGGATGCGTTACAACTGGCGCGCGAGCACTTGCCGGACATTGTCATTCTGGACATTGGTATCCCGAAGCTCGATGGCCTGGAGGTCATCGCCCGGTTGTCGGCAATGACGCTGGCCTTCAAAGTGCTGATCCTGACTTCCCAGGCGCCGGGGCATTTTTCAATGCGCTGTATGCAGGCGGGCGCGGCGGGTTATGTCTGCAAGCAGCAGGATTTGACCGAATTGCTCAGCGCCATCAAGGCGGTGTTGTCCGGCTACAGTTATTTCCCCAATCAGGCACTGCACACGGTGCGCTCCAGTCTCGGCAATGCCAGTGAGGCGGAGATGGTGGATCGTCTGTCGGGAAGGGAAATGATGGTGTTGCAGCAGTTGGCCCGTGGCAAGACCAACAAGGAAATCGCCGACGGCATGTTCCTGAGCAACAAGACCGTCAGCACGTACAAGACGCGTCTGTTGCTCAAGCTCAATGCGCATTCGCTGGTCGACCTCATCGAGCTCGCCCAACGTAACGGGCTGGTTTGATGGCCGAGGGACAACGGTGCTTCAAGGCGGCGTTTTCAGTTCACGTTTTCTGCCCAAGCCTCTCCGCAGGGAGAGGCCTTCAGGCAGAGCATTTCAAGGGGCGGTCAGAAATCGAAATCGTAGTCTGCAAGCTGCCTTTGCAGGCGACGCTCGTCCAGCAGGTTATCGATGGTGCGGCGCTTGCTGAGGTTGGTCTTGGCGGTCTCTATCGGCACGGGCGGGACGTCCTCCGGCTCTTCGATCACGAAGTCGTCGTCAACTTCGAGGGTGTCTTTTTCATCGCTCATGATTCAGCCTCAGGCGTGAACAGTCGTTGGCGCCTCTTATAGCGACAAACCTCGCGCGGGTAAAAAAGATTTTTTTAATCGATCAAAGCCCTAAGACGCTATCGTTCAATCGTCAGAGGTCTTGGCCTTGTACTCGCACAGGTCCTCGATCCGGCAGCTGCCACACCGAGGCTTGCGCGCAATACACACGTAACGGCCGTGAAGGATCAGCCAGTGGTGCGCATCCATGAGGTAATCCCTGGGCACGAATTTCATCAGCTTGTTTTCAACCTCCAGCACATTCTTCCCGGGCGCGATGCCGGTACGGTTGCTGACGCGGAAGATGTGCGTGTCGACTGCCATTGCCAACTGGCGGAACGCGGTGTTCAGGACCACGTTCGCGGTCTTGCGGCCCACGCCGGGAAGGGCTTCGAGGGCCTCTCGGGTTTGCGGCACTTCCCCTTCGTGCAGCTCAATCAGCAAGCGGCACGTTTCGATCACGTTCCGCGCCTTGCTGTTATACAGCCCGATGGTCCTGATATAGGCAGACAAGCCCTCGACACCCAACGCGCAAATCGCCTGAGGCGTATTGGCGACCGGGTAGAGACGCGCCGTGGCCTTGTTGACGCTGACGTCGGTGGCTTGGGCCGAGAGAATCACGGCAATCAGAAGCTCGAATGGCGTGGTGTAGGCCAGCTCGGTTTTGGGATCGGGATTGTCTTCGTGCAAGCGACGAAAGATCTCAAGGCGTTTGGCGGCGTTCATGGGGTAGGCTTTTCCTGAGAAGACGGTGCTGCGGACGCCGGGTTCTGCAACTGGGCGAGCGCGTGCTCTGCCTCGTCGAGGCCGCGCTGCAACTGCACGAGTTGTGCGGCTTGTTCGGCAATTGGCGGGTGACCAAAGGCTTTCAGCGACTTCAGCAATTGAGCCCTGCTCATGGCGACCTGGGCGCGCGCCTGTTTCAACGCCGCGTCACCGCCCGCCGATGGTGTTGAGCGAATGCGCGCCAGGGCGGCTTGCGCCGGGTCTGGCTGGAGAACGGCAGGCGCGACAGTCCGTAACTGGCGAGCCTGGCGTTCGGTCTGGCGTCGCTGCTCATCGCGCTGTATGCGCGCCGAGCGCGCGTCAAAGCGTTGCCGTGCGCGATTGCGTTTGACGGCTCTGGCTGATCGCTGCGCCTCATCCATCGCACAATCACCAATGAACGGCACCGAGGTCATCGGCAGCGGCAGCATGTCGATGCAGTCGACCGGACAGGGAGCGACGCACAGGTCACAGCCGGTGCATTCCTGAACGATGACGGTGTGCATCAGCTTGGCGGCGCCGACGATCGCGTCCACGGGGCAGGCCTGAATGCATTTGGTGCAACCGATGCACTCGGCCTCGCGAATAAACGCAACTTGCGCCGGCGCGTTGCCTCGCTCGATGTCCAGTTGCAGGACCGGCACATTCAGCAGTCGAGCCAATGCTGCGATGGTCTCGTCGCCACCGGGTGGACACTTGTTGATGGCTTCGCCGCTCGCAACGCCTTCGGCGTAGGGCTGGCAGCCTGGATGGCCGCACTTCCCACACTGGGTTTGCGGCAGCAAGGCGTCGATGCGCTGAATCAGGCTCATGCTTGGACCCGATCGACGACCCGAGCGGGCCGTCGATAACGTGCAGAATGTTACGGTTCGGGTCGGTTTACTTGATGCGCTGACCGGGCTTGGCGCCGGTGTCAGGGCTCAGCAGGTAAATCTCTTCACCGCCAGGACCCGCTGCCATCACCATGCCTTCGGAGATACCGAAGCGCATTTTCCGCGGCTTCAGGTTGGCGATCATCATGGTCAACCGACCCTCCAGCTCCGCCGGGTTCGGGTAGGCGCTCTTGATGCCTGAGAAGACATTGCGCTTCTCGTCGCCGATGTCCAGCGTCAGGCGCAGCAGCTTGTCGGCGCCTTCGACGTGCTCGGCTTTTTCGATCAGCGCGACGCGCAGGTCAATCGCCGCAAAGGCGTCGAAGTCGATCTCCGGGGAGAGCGGGTCGTTGGTCAGCTCACCATTACCCTGCGGTGCCGCACCTGTGTCGGTGGTGCTGGCGGCCAGGTCTTCTTTCGATGCGTCGGTCATGGCTTCCACTTTTACGGGGTCGATGCGCGTCATCAACGGCTGGAACGGGTTGAGCTGATGATTGCTCAGCAGCGTCTGGTGGTCATCCCAGGTCAGTGGCGCGACGTTGAGGAACTGCTCGGCGTCTGCGGCCAGATTCGGCAGCACAGGCTTGAGGAAGATCACCAACTGACGGAACAGATTGATGCCCAGGGCGCAGATCGCCTGAACCTCGTCCTGTTTACCTTCCTGCTTGGCCAGCGACCAGGGCGCCTTGTCGGCGATCCAGGCGTTGGCGCGGTCGGCCAGCGCCATGATTTCGCGCATCGCACGGGCAAAGTCACGTGCCTCGTAGGCATCGGCAATGCTAGGCGCTGCGGCATGAAAAGCATCGGTCAGTTCGGGCTCTGCATTGCCGGCCACCAGCAAGCCTGCGTTACCTTTCTGAATGAAGCCCGCGCAACGGCTGGCGATGTTCACCACCTTGCCGATCAGGTCGGAGTTGACCTTTTGCACGAAGTCCTCGAGGTTCAGGTCGAGATCGTCGACGCCACGGCCCAGCTTGGCCGCGTAGTAGTAACGCAGGTATTCCGGCGACAGGTGTTCAAGGTACGTGCGAGCCTTGATGAAGGTGCCACGGGACTTCGACATCTTCTGGCCGTTAACGGTCAGGTAGCCGTGAACGTTGATGCCGGTAGGCTTGCGGAAACCTGAGCCCTCGAGCATCGCCGGCCAGAACAGCGCATGGAAGTTGACGATGTCTTTGCCGATGAAGTGGTAGAGCTCGGTGGTCGAGTCCTTGCGCCAGAACGCATCGAAGTCCAGTTCCGGACGGCGCGCGCAGAGGTTCTTGAAGCTCGCCATGTAGCCGATAGGAGCATCCAGCCACACATAGAAATATTTGCCCGGCTCGTCGGGAATCTCGAAGCCGAAATACGGCGCATCGCGGGAGATGTCCCACTGCTGCAGACCGGAATCGAGCCATTCGGAAAGTTTGTTCGCTACGGCGTCCTGCAACGTGCCGCTTCGCGTCCAGCTCTTGAGCATGGCGTCGAACGCCGGCAGGTCGAAGAAGAAATGCTTTGAGTCTCGGAGCACCGGGGTTGCACCGGAAATCGCGGACTTCGGATCTTTCAGGTCAGTCGGGGCGTAGGTCGCGCCGCACTTTTCGCAGTTGTCTCCGTACTGGTCTTCGGTGCCGCATTTCGGGCAGGTGCCTTTTATGAAACGGTCGGCCAGGAACATTTTCTTTTCCGGGTCGAAATACTGCGTCACGGAGCGCGTGGCGATGTGGCCGGCGTCGCGAAGGCGGGTATAGATCAGGCTCGACAGTTCGCGGTTTTCTTCAGCATGGGTCGAGTGGAAATTGTCGAAATCCACCAGGAAGTCAGCGAAGTCGGCGCTGTGCTCGGCCTGCACGTTGGCGATCAACTGCTCGGGCGTGATGCCTTCTTTCTCGGCGCGCAGCATGATCGCCGAGCCATGGGCGTCGTCCGCGCACACGTAAATGCACTGATTGCCGCGGTGCTTTTGAAAGCGCACCCACATGTCGGTCTGGATGTACTCGAGCATGTGGCCAAGGTGAATGGAACCATTGGCATAGGGCAGGGCGCTGGTGACGAGAATCTTGCGTGGCTCGGACATTGGGCTCGGCTACTTGAAGTGAAACGGAGGTCGGCCACTATAAAGGCCTGAGCGTTTTTTTTCATCCCGCGCTGCGTGTCGGAATCTGCCGATGTGCTTGAAAGGAAATGTCGTTGCGTTCTTTATCAGGCATACAAGGTAGGATGGCCCCCTGTTTTAGTCAGTCTTTATAGGGAGTCACCCATGAGCGCTGTCAATCGCGCAACGGTGGAAGCCGTCCTTCGCCAGTACACCGATCCTTACTTGAATCAGGACCCGGTCAGCGCCGGGTGTGTCCGCGCTATCGAGATCGACGGCGAGCGCGTGAGCGTCCAGCTGGAGTTGGGTTACGCGGCCGCGTTGTTCAAGAACGGCTGGGCGCAGATGCTGCAGATGGCGATTGAAGGACTGGATGGCGTGGCATCCGCCAGCGTCCAGATCGCCTCGGTCATTCACCCGCACAAAGCGCTCGGCCAGATCCCCGGTCTGGCCAATGTGAAGAACATCGTGGCCGTTGCGTCGGGCAAAGGCGGCGTCGGTAAATCCACGACGGCGGCGAACCTGGCGTTGGCGCTGTCCCGCGAAGGCGCGCGCGTAGGCATTCTTGATGCCGATATCTACGGCCCGAGCCAGGGCGTCATGTTCGGCATCGCCGAAGGCACCCGTCCGAAGATCAAGGATCAGAAGTGGTTCGTGCCGATCGAGGCCCATGGGATCGAAGTGATGTCCATGGCGTTTCTGACCGACGACAACACACCGATGGTCTGGAGAGGGCCGATGGTGTCGGGGGCGCTGCTGCAACTGGTGACCCAGACCGCCTGGAATGATTTGGATTACCTGGTCATCGACATGCCGCCAGGCACCGGCGATATCCAGCTGACCCTCGCGCAAAAGGTCCCGGTTGCGGGCGCAGTGATCGTCACGACCCCGCAGGACCTCGCATTACTGGACGCGAAAAAAGGCGTGGAGATGTTCCGCAAGGTCAACATCCCGGTGCTGGGTGTCGTTGAGAACATGGCCGTGCATATCTGCTCGAACTGCGGTCATGCCGAGCATCTGTTTGGCGAAGGCGGAGGGGAGAAGCTGGCGACGCAATATGGCGTCGAGCTGCTGGCCTCGCTGCCGCTGTCCATGCTGATTCGAGAGCAGGCCGATGGCGGCAAGCCGACGGCGATTGCCGAACCCGAGAGTCAGATTGCGATGGTGTATCAGGAGCTGGCGCGTCATGTCGGCGCGCGGATCGTGCTGCAGGAAGCCGCGTCTGCGGAGATGCCGAGCATCTCTGTGAGCGATGACTGATGCGCTAAGGCGTAAGGCTGGAGACGCGATGTGCCGGATGCTCGGCATGTCGCGGTAGCAAGATTTGAGGCAGATGTCGCCGGCGGGATGTGCAGGAATGCCCTTTCTACAGGCATAAAAAAACCCCGCTTTTGAGGGCGGGGTCTTTTAAGCGATTCAGTACAAGTTAGATAACTTGAACTTCTTCAGCTTGCATGCCTTTCTGACCGCGGGTAGCGATGAAAGAGACCTGTTGGCCTTCTTTCAGGCTTTTGAAGCCGTCAGATTGGATAGCTTTGAAGTGAACGAACAGGTCGTCACCCGATTGTGGAGTGATGAAGCCGAAGCCTTTTTCATCGTTGAACCACTTAACGGTACCAGTTTGGCGATTAGACATGGTGTATCTCCTTGGACAAAGTTAACTGCGACTCAGGAAGTGCCCTGGCCGAGACTGAGTGCAAAGAGCAGGAAAAATTCTTGGAGATGGTTGGATCGAAATTCAACATCGTGTAGATATTCTCAGTGACACAAGCAACACAGTGGAGTCACCTTACCCCTTTTTCTCGGATGTGCAAAGGGGCTGTCTGCGATTTTTTCTTGAGGTGGCTCAACGCCTTTAATCCACGCGGTGCGCAATCTTTGAACCCGGGGCGTTCGACCGGTAAGATGCCGGACATCTTTTTCACCTCGCTATTCAGGACACCGCCATGAGCATCAAATCGGACAAGTGGATTCGCCGCATGGCGCAGGAACACGGCATGATCGAGCCGTTCGTGGAGCGTCAGGTGCGCGGCGAAGGCGCTGATCGGGTGATCTCTTTCGGTGTCTCCAGCTATGGCTACGACGTGCGTTGCGCCGATGAATTCAAGGTGTTCACCAACATCAATTCGGCCACCGTTGACCCGAAGAATTTCGATGAAAAAAGTTTTGTAGACGTCAAAAGCGACGTTTGCATCATCCCGCCGAACTCGTTTGCGCTGGCACGCACCGTCGAATATTTCCGCATTCCGCGTAACGTGCTGACCATCTGTCTGGGCAAAAGCACCTACGCGCGCTGCGGCATCATCGTCAACGTGACGCCTCTTGAGCCTGAATGGGAAGGCCACGTGACGCTGGAGTTCTCCAACACCACCACGCTGCCGGCGAAGATTTACGCCAACGAAGGCGTCGCACAGATGCTTTTCCTGGAATCCGACGAAGAGTGTGAAGTGTCCTACAAGGACCGTGGTGGCAAGTATCAAGGCCAGCGCGGTGTGACGCTGCCCCGTACCTAATCGCGCCATTTGTCAGCCAGTCACTGAATTTGTCTCGGAATTCGCACTCTATTGACTGAACTGTTCCCAACCGCACCATGCGGGTGGGGCCAACGCTCAGGAGTGCCCTATGAAGAGACACATCAACACCAGCAGCAAGGAACCCGACCCGAGTGCCAATCAGGTTGGTTTGCTGGCTTGGTCGCTGTTAGCGCATCCACACCTCAATAATATGGTCGCCGGGGGCATTCCCGGGCAGCCAGACCCGGATACTCCCAACGAATATCCCCAGCCTGACGAAGGTGGCGTGCCGACCATACCAGACGAGCCACCACCGGCGCCGGTTGCCTGATCCATGTCCCGCCGAAGCCAGGGCATCGGCGGGGCCATTACGTCCTCTGTCAGTCACATAAAAGCGTTCGACTCGATCCCGGAGATTTTTCAGCTCTGTCTCCGGTAGCTGGAATTCCGCTTCAAACCGCCTCCCACACCGCTCCATCCCCCACCACATAAATCTTGCTGTTCTCAGCCCGATCGATATTCATACCCCCCGTAAAAGCACCAAATGCCGGCAGCAGGCTCACGCGTGGGAGCACGTAGAAGCATGGCAGCCGCAATCGCTGGCGTCCTCGTCCGTACAGTCGGTAGGCCGGGTGCACATGCCCCGCCAGGACGTGAAAATCAGGGTGCGGGTCAGGTTCGTGCTGCAACGCATAAGGCCCCAGAAACATGGGTTCCTCGACGACTTCCATGCGCAGTTCCGGTGGCGGGTCGCCTGCACGTTTGTCATGGTTACCTCGAATCAGGGTGATCCCCAGACCGTGATGTTTGTCGCGCCATGCCTGAATGGCCGACAGCGTGCCGGCTGCGTGGGATTCCGGGGCGTGCAGAAAATCCCCCAGGAAGATCAACCGATCGCAGTCATAGCTCGCCAGCAGTGCATCCAGGCGCTGAAGGTTATCGTCGGTGGTGCCATGGGGTACTGGCTGGCCCAACCGTCGGTAGGCAGCGGCCTTGCCAAAGTGGGCGTCGGCGATCAACAGCGCGCGCTCGGCCGGGTAGTAGATGGCCTTATCCGCCAGTAACCACAACTCCGCACCCGCCAACTGAATCGACAGATACGGCCTCACGTCATAACCTCAGGCCCGGCGGCTTTTTCCAGGTCACTGACCATTCGCGCGATGCGGTCAGAGAGTTTTTCGGTGCTGAGGCTTTCGCGCATGCGTTCTACCAGCAGCGGAAAGGCCATCGGGGTGGGGCGTTTGATCACGTGCAAATCCAGGGTTCGGTTGTTGATACGGCTGAGGGTTTGTTCGAGACGGGCCACGTCCAGCTCTTGTCGCAGCACTTCCTCTTGAGCTTGCGTCAGCAGCAGGTTGCTGGCGTCGTACTGTTTGAACACTTCGAAGAACAAGCCGCTTGAGGCTTGCAGCTGTCGATTGCTTTTAGGCGCGCCAGGGTATCCGGAGAACACCAGCCCGGCGATGCGGGCAATCTCGCGAAAGCGGCGCAGTGCAAGTTCGCCGGCGTTCAGGCTGGCAATGATATCCGCCAGCAGCTCGTCTTCTGAAAACAGCTGTGTCGACAGGCGCTCGCTCCAGTCGATCGGCGTGGCGCTGAGCAGCTCGAAGCCATAGTCATTCACGGCGATCGAGAAGGTCAGCGGCGTGTCGCGGCTCAGTCGCCACGCCAGCAGGCTCGCCAACCCCAGGTGCACATGCCGTCCGGCGAAGGGATAGAGAAACAAATGCCAGCCTTCGCGAGACTTCAAGACTTCCGCCAGCAGCGTGTCCTTGCGCGGCAGCGCCGACCATTGCCGTTGCACTTCGAGCAGCGGGCTGACGATGTGCATCTCGGGGCTGCTGAAGTCGCCCCGGGCCGCGGCATCGAATTTTTCGACAACGGCGTCTGCCAGTTCGTTGGAGAGCGGCATCCGTCCGCCATTCCAGCGTGGGACGGCGGCTTTCTTGCCCGTAGCCTTTTTCACGTACGCGGTCATGTTCTCAACGCGCACCAGTTCCAGCAGGCGACCGCTGAACAGAAAGCCGTCTCCGGGTTTCAATCGGGCGATGAAGCCTTCTTCGACGCTGCCGAGGGATCCGCCTCCGCCGCCCTTGCTCCAATACTTCACGTTGATGCTAGCGTCGCTGACGATGGTGCCCACGCTCATGCGGTGGCGTCGGGCGAGGCGTGCATCGGGGACGCGCCAGATGCCGTCTTCGTCAGGCTCAACGCGTCGATAATCAGGGTACGCCGTCAGTGACAGACCGCCGTAGCGCACGAAAGCCAGCGCCCACTCCCATTCCTCGTCCGTGAGATCGCGATAGGCCCACGCGGTGCGAACTTCGGCCAGTAACGCGTCGGGAGTAAAGCCGCCACCGAGCGCCATGCTCACCAGATGTTGTACGAGGACATCCAGCGGCTTGTAGGGTGATTCGCGGGGTTCGATCAAACGTGCGTTGACTGCGTCGCGGGCGGCCGCGGCCTCGACCAGTTCCAGGCTGTGGGTCGGCACCAGCGTGACCCGTGACGGGCGGCCTGGCGCGTGGCCCGAACGTCCCGCACGCTGCATCAGCCGCGCGACGCCCTTGGCCGAGCCGATCTGCAGCACGCGCTCGACTGGCAAAAAGTCCACACCAAGGTCGAGGCTCGAGGTGCAGACCACCGCTTTCAAGTGGCCTTCTTTCAGCGCCCGTTCAACCCAGTCACGGACCTCGCGGGACAGCGAGCCGTGGTGCAGCGCGATCAGCCCGGCCCAGTCCGGGCGCGCTTCCAGCAGCGCCTGATACCAGACTTCCGACTGCGCCCGGGTATTGGTGAATAGCAAGCAGCTGGAGCAGCTGTCGACCTCGGCCAGCACCTGCGGGAGCATGCGCAATCCCATGTGCCCGGCCCAGGGGAAGCGCTCGATCGACGGCGGCAACAGCGTGTCGACGATCAATTCCTTGACCACTTTGCCGTGAACGGTGGTGCCGCGATCGCCCACCAGCACCTGTTGCGCGTGCTCCTGGTTGCCGAGGGTCGCGGAAAGGCCCCAGATGACCAACTGCGGATTCCACTGGCGCAGCCTCGCCAGCGCCAGCTGCAGCTGGATGCCGCGCTTGTTGCCGATCAGTTCGTGCCACTCATCGACCACCACCATCTTCAGCGTCGACATCGTTGCCTGGGCATCGGCGCGGGTCAGCAGCAGCGTCAGGCTCTCCGGCGTGGTGATCAGCGCGGAGGGCAGGCGCCGGCCCTGTTTGGCGCGTTCGCTGCTACTGGTGTCGCCCGTGCGCAGGCCGACGCTCCACGGAATCTGCAAATCCTGCAGCGGCACTTCCAGGGCGCGGGCGGTGTCGGCGGCGAGGGCGCGCATGGGCGTGATCCACAGCACGCTGAGGGGCGCGGCAACGGGCTTGCGCTTGCGCGGCTTCTGCTCCGTGGGCCCGGGCGCGGGCCGGGCGAACTGATTGAGGGCGGCAAACCACACCGAATAGGTCTTGCCTGCGCCGGTGCTGGCGTGCAACAGGCCCGACTCGCCCCGAGCGACGGCGGCCCAGACTTCTTTCTGGAAGGGGAACGGTTTCCAGCCACGCTCGGCAAACCAGCGCTTGGCGAAATTGACAGCTTTGGGCATGCGCAGGCTCTGGGAAGGGGTTAAGTCAGAGACCGCGGGGGGAGGGGTTTAGTTTGGTCGGGATTTATCACCCGGCGCTGAAACTGCAGGAGCGCGCTTGCCCGCGATGGCTTTCCGTCAGTCACCTGTTTCGGCACAGACAACTGGCTATCGCGGGCAAGGTGGAGCGCCACCCCGGTCGCTCCTACAGGATTTGCATTTGCCGAGAGTCATGAGCTCGGCGGGAGATCAGCGCACTACGAATTACTTCAAATTCCCGCTCAGAAACTGCTGCAAGCGCTCGCTCTTCGGGCTGCCCAGCACGTCGTCCGGGTGGCCCATTTCCTCGATCTGGCCCTGGTGCAAGAACACCACCTGATTGGCGACCTTGCGGGCGAAGCCCATTTCGTGGGTCACCAGAATCATGGTCCGGCCCTCTTCAGCGAGGCCCTGAATCACTTTCAACACTTCACCCACCAATTCAGGGTCGAGCGCCGATGTAGGTTCGTCGAAGAGCATGATTTCCGGTTCCATCGCCAGCGCGCGGGCGATGGCCACGCGCTGCTGTTGGCCGCCGGACAGGAACGCCGGGTACTGATCGGCAACGCGTGCGGGCAGTCCGACCTTGTCCAGGTATTTGCGCGCGCGGGCCTCAGCCTCAACCTTCGACACGCCGAGCACACGGCGTGGTGCCATGGTGATGTTTTCCAGCACCGTCATGTGGCTCCACAGGTTGAAGTGCTGGAACACCATCGCCAGGCGCGTGCGAATCCGCTGAAGCTCGGCCGGATCGGCGACGCGCATTCCGCCGGTGTCGCTGACCATGCGCACAGGCTGGCCGTCCAGGCTCATGGCGCCGTCATTGGGTTGCTCGAGAAAATTGATGCAGCGCAGGAATGTGCTCTTGCCCGAGCCGCTGGCGCCGATCAGGCAAATCACGTCGCCGACGCTGGCCTTGAGCGACACCCCTTTGAGCACCTCGTGGTCACCGTAGCTTTTGTGCAGGCCATCGATGGTCAGTTTGTACATGAAGGGCAGTCCTCAAGGAGAAAGTAAGTAGCCGCTGCGGTAGGCTTCGGTGCCGGCGACATGGGCGATGACCATGCCGGCGGTCGCCATGCGTCGCAATGAGCGGGCGTACATAAGGCCAGCGTTGGCCGTGTGGATCGGGGTCACTGCGTCGCTGATCGGGTCGATGACCTCAGCGATCAATTGCCCCGCCTCGACGTATTCGCCGGGCAGTGTGCAGAACACCAACAGACCGCCGACCGGCGTGGCAACGGGCTCGACGCCCGCCAGCGGGGTCGCGGGGTAAATCAGTTCAGGTGGCGCGACCGGCTCGCCAGCAATGGCGCCGTGGTGCATCAGGTAGCTGATGATCGCCTGACAATCGCGGCTGGCGAGGGCGTGATTGACATCGCCCTGGCCGCGCAACTCCAGGGTCACGGAAAAACTGCCCAGCGGAATCGGAAAGCGTTTGGCAAATCGTTGCTGCAGTTGCCACCAGACCAGCGTGAAGCATTCGTCGAACGACTGCCCGCCGGAATCAGTCGCCAGCAGGCTTGCCTGTGCGCCGAGATAACGCGACAGCGCCTCGACCTGCGGCCAGGCCTCAGGCGTGGTGTACAGGTGCTCGACGGATTCGAAATCACAATGCAGGTCCAGCACCACATCGGCGTCACAGGCCAGGCGTTGCAACGTCAGGCGCTGGGACTCCAGCTGGGTGCTGCCGACGCAGTTATTCAGTGCGGCCAGCAAGGTTTTGCGAATCAGCGTGACGTTGCCCCTGGGGTCATCGGTCAGCAGCGCTTCGACTTCATCGCCCACTTGCTGACCGAGGTCGACGAAGCGGCGGTTGAAATTCTGTCCGCTTTCAAGCTCGTAACGGCCCAGTGGCATGTCCATCAGGACCTGCTCCAGGCCGACGGGGTTGGCCACCGGAACGACCACCACTTCGCCGAGCAACTGACCGGCGTTTTCAAGCTCGGCCAGCCGTTGCTTCAAGTACCAGGACACCAGCATGCCCGGCAGTTCGTCGGCGTGCAGGGACGACTGGATGTAAACCTTGCAGGCGCCGTTTTCCGGGCCGTAGTGAAAGCTGTGGATCTGTCGCGCGGTGCCGGGCACCGGGGCCAGCAGATCATGGGTCTGGTGTCGCATGCAGGGTTCCTAGTGAGTCGGGCCGAGGAAGGCCAGCCAGCGGCGTTCAGCCAATCGAAACAGGCCCACCAGAATAAACGTGACCGTGAGGTAGATCAGCGCCGCGATGCCGAACGACTGGAA
The DNA here is from genome assembly GCF_021728295.1 of Pseudomonas petrae. Classification (GTDB taxonomy): domain Bacteria; phylum Pseudomonadota; class Gammaproteobacteria; order Pseudomonadales; family Pseudomonadaceae; genus Aquipseudomonas; species Aquipseudomonas petrae. The sequence continues at coordinate 8,587 of NZ_JAKJXE010000005.1, read as the reverse complement.
CGTCAGGAAGGTGGCCGAGTTGGCGTCGCGCGCAACCTTGAGGATGTCCGGCACGGTGGCGGTGAAGGCCACGGTGGTCGAGTGCAGCATCAGGATCACTTCGTTGCTGTAATAAGGCAGCGAACGGCGCAGTGCCGACGGCATGATCACGTAGGTGTACAAGCGCCAGCCGGTCAGGCCGTAAGCCTTGGCCGCCTCGACTTCGCCGTGGTTCATGCTGCGAATCGCACCGGCAAAGATTTCGGTGGTGTAGGCGCAGGTGTTCAGGGCGAAGGCGAGGATGGTGCAGTTCATTGCGTCCCGGAAGAACGCGCCGAGCATTGGCTGCTCACGCACGGCAGCGATGCTGTAAATCCCGGTGTAGCAAATCAGCAACTGGATATACAGCGGCGTTCCGCGGAACAGGTAGGTGTAGAACTGCACCGGCCAGCGCACCAGCGGATTGCGCGACACGCGGGCGATGGACAGCGGAATCGAAACGATAAAGCCGATGGCGATGGAGGCACTGAGCAGCCACATCGTCATGGCCAGGCCGGTGATGTTCTGGCCGTCCGTATAAAGGAAAGCGCGCCAGTACTCTTGCAGCAACTCGATCATCGTTGAGCCTCCCGGCTGCCGGCGGCATAACGCCGTTCGGCCCAGCGCAGGGCGAAGTTGGACACGCTGGTGATGACCAGATAGATCAGTGCGGCGAGTACCAGGAAATAGAACAGCTGATAAGTGCTTTTACCCGCGTCCTGCGCGGCCTTGACCAAGTCGGCCAAGCCGATGATCGACACCAGCGCGGTGGCCTTGAGCACCACTTGCCAATTGTTGCCGATGCCGGGCAGGGCGAAGCGCATCATCTGCGGGAATACCACCATTCGAAACCGTTGCGAACGGCTGAGCCCATAGGCCGTGGCGGCTTCGACCTGGCCGCGCGGTACGGCGAGAATCGCGCCGCGGAAGGTCTCGGTGAAATACGCGCCATAGATGAAGCCCAACGTGATGACACCGGCAGAGAAAGGGTCGATTTCGATGTAATCCCAATCCATCGCTTCGGTCAGCGTGGTCAGCCAGGTTTGCAGGCTGTAGAAAATCAGCAGCATCAGCACCAGGTCCGGCACGCCACGGATCAGCGTGGTGTAAATCTGGGCCGGAACGCGCAGCACAGCGGCTTTCGACAGTTTGGCACTGGCGCCCAGCAGGCCGAGCACGATGGCCAGCAGCAGCGACATTACCGATAATTTGACGGTCATCCAGGTGCCTTGCAGCAACAGCGGGCCGAAGCCTTTCAGGCTGAATGCTGACAGTCCCAGGTTTTGCAGGAGAGTTTCGAACATGTGCAACCTATACAGTCAATAAAAACGCCCGTGAACTTCAGCGGCGGATTCTGGCTGAAATCAACGGGCGTCTGTTTGCTTATTTACCGCTGTACAGATTCAGATCACCGAAGTGCTTCTTCTGGATCTCGGCGTACTTGCCGTCATCGTGTAACGCTTTGATACCTTTGTCCAAAAGCGCTTTCAGGTCCTTGTTACCTTTCGAGATGCCGACTGCCGTTTTGGCTGGCAGCAAGGGATCGTCGATTGGCTTGCTGACTTCGTAGTCACCGCCTTGTGGCGACTTCAGGAAGCCCAGCTCGGCTTGCAGCATGTCTTGAACCGAGGCGTCCAGACGACCCGAAACGAGGTCGGCATACACCTGATCCTGGTTTTGATAGGCCTGGGTTTTCACGCCAGCCTTGTCCAGAATGGCCTTGGCGTAGGCTTCCTGGATGGTGCCTTGCTCGTAACCCACGGTTTTGCCTTTGAGCGAAGCAAGGTCAGTGCTCAGGCCGGAGCCTTTTTTGTAGACCAGCGAGGTAGGGCCGGAGAACAGTTCGCTGGAGAAGTCGATGACTTTCTCGCGGGCCGGGGTCACGGTCATGGAGGAGATGACGCCGTCGAACTTGTTGGCTTTCAGGCCTGGGATCATGCCGTCGAAATCGCTTTCGACCCACTTGCACTTGACCTTCAATTCAGCACAGATCGCGTTGCCCAAATCGATATCGAAGCCCACCAGGCTGCCATCGGCGGCTTTGGATTCGAATGGCGCGTAGGAAGGATCGACGCCGAAACGCAGCTCCTTGTACTCCTTGGCCATTGCGTTACCGGCGGCCAGACAGATGGCGAGTGCGGAAAGGGTCAGCCATGCTTTTTTCATCGTTCAGTCCTTAAAACCAAATTGAGCGTTGGGAACACGCGAAGGCTTGCTACCGGCAAAAGCCAGACCGCAAATAGACAGCAATTTCCGAACCAAACAAACGAACGCGCGTTTTAAATGTACGGAGTTGTCGCAATGATGACTCAGCGCCATCTTTTGTCTTTTTTTGAGGCCCCGCAGGCAACGGCAGAGTAGCTGTATCCCGTTGAGAGTGGGCGAAAAAGTTGCAGCCGTTGGGGTCACCAGCGGTGCTTGTTGCGGTGGAGGGGAGATTCGAAACGCCTGGCGGGGCTCGCTCCTGAAAGGCTGGCGTTTTGACGCGCCCCATTTCAGCGCATTCGACGCGGACCGGAGCCCGCCCCGCGCACCGCGACGGTGCTCAGGCCAGCAGGTCCTGGAGCGTCGCCAGGCTGTCGGCTTCGGCAACGGGCTTGTCGAGGCGCCACCGCAGCATCCTCGGGAACCTGACGGCGATGCCGCTCTTGTGCCGTTTCGATAGCGCAATGCCCTCGAAGCCCAGCTCGAACACCAGGGTCGGGGTAACACTTCGCACCGGGCCGAATTTGTCGACGGTGGTCTTGCGGATGATTGCATCGACTTTGCGCATCTCTTCGTCGGTCAGTCCTGAATACGCTTTGGCGAAGGGCACCAATGTCCGTTCGCTGGATTCCGGCGGGCCGTCCCAGACCGCGAACGTGTAGTCGCTATACAGACTGGCGCGGCGGCCGTGGCCGCGTTGGGCGTAGATCAGCACGGCGTCGACGCTGAACGGGTCCATTTTCCATTTCCACCACACGCCCATGTCCTTGGTGCGCCCTACGCCGTACATCGAGTCCCGCGCCTTGAGCATCATGCCTTCCACGCCGAGACTGCGGGACGCCTCACGCTGCCGGCCGAGGTCGAGCCAGTCCTCGCCGGTCAGCAAGGGAGAGGGCATCAACACCGGGCTCTGGGCATTGGCGATGACCTTTTCCATCTGCGTGCGCCGCTCATGTTGCGGACGACTGCGCCAGTCGTGGCCTTCCCATTCCAGCAGGTCGTAAGCCAGCACGACGACCGGCACGTCTTCCAGAATCTTCTTGCCGAGGGTTTTGCGACCGATCCGCTGTTGCAGCAGGGCGAAGGGCTGCACCGACGGCGTCGCTTCGCCAGGCGTGCCGGGCGCGGGGGTGTCCAGGGCGAATGCGCCTTCCTCGGCATTCTCCGGGGTCGCGGCTTTCCAGACCACGATCTCGCCGTCGATCACAGTGCCGTCGGGCAGGCATTGAGTCAGGCTGTGCAGTTCCGGGAAGCGATCCGTGACCAGTTCTTCACCCCGCGACCAGATCCACAATCGGCCTTCGCGCTTGACCACCTGGGCGCGAATCCCGTCCCACTTCCACTCCACCTGCCAGTTTTCGGCGGCGCCCAGCAGGTTCTCGAACTGATCGACGGGTTGCTGCAGCGCGTGGGCGAGGAAGAAGGGGTAGGGCTGGCCACCTCGTTGCGCGTGTTCGTCGGCCGATTCTTCGGCGATGAGCTTTAGATAGCCTTCGGCGCTGGGGCGATGGGAAAGATCGGTGTACCCAACCAGTCGCTGGGCAACGCGCTTGCTGTCGATATCGGCCAGCGCGGCGAGGGCGCGGGTCACCAGCAGTTTCGAGACGCCGACCCGGAAGCTGCCGGTGATCAGCTTCAGGCAGACCATCAGGCTTTGCGGGTCCAGTTGCGACCAGAACGTCGGCAGGCGCTCGAGCAATTCTTCCGGCGGCAGGCCACGCAGCGGCAGCAGATGGTTTTCCATCCAGCTGGCCAAGCCTTCTTCTGAGCTGTGCTCGGCTTTAGGGAGCAACAGCGACAGGGTTTCTGCCAAATCGCCGACCGCTTGGTAACTTTCCTCGAACAACCATTCCGGCAAGCCGGACAGCAGCAGCGCCTGCTCACGCAACATGCGTGTCGGCACCAATTGCCGTGGGCGTCCGCCAGCCAGGAAGTACACCGCCCATGCAGCGTCTTCGGGTGCCGCCTTGCTGAAATAGCCTTGCATGGCGGCCAGTTTGGCGTTGCTGGAAGTGGTGGCGTCGAGGTCCGAATACAGCTCGGCGAAGGCCTTCATGACGAGGCCCCCCCTGTCGATTCGGGTTCGGGTTCAGTCTTGACCGCTGCGTCGTCTTCTTCGTCGCCGTATTCGGTGCTGAAACCCTGGGCATCGAGGCCCAGCTCGCGCAGGTAGCGCACCAGCACGGCCACCGAACCGTGGGTGACCATGACCCTTTCGGCGCCGGTGTTTTCAATGGCCCAGAGCAAGCCCGGCCAGTCGGCATGGTCGGAGAGGGCGAAGCCGCGATCGACGCCGCGCCGACGTCGGGTGCCGCGCAGCATCATCCAGCCGCTGGCGAAGGCGTCGCTGAATTCGCCAAAGCGGCGCATCCAGGTGCTGCCGCCGGCGGAAGGCGGCGCGACGATCAGGGCTGAGCGAAGGGCGGGGTCGGTTTTTTTAAAGTCGCCGGCGTAGTGGGTTTCGGGGATGCGCACGCCGGCTTCGCGGTAGACGCGGTTCAGCGGTTCAACGGCGCCGTGGACGAGGATCGGGCCGATGCTGGAATCGATGCCGTGGAGGATGCGTTGGGCTTTGCCGAATGAGTAGGCGAACAGGACGCTGGCTTTGCCGGCGGCGGCGTTGGAGCGCCACCATTCGTTGATGCCGGCGAAGATTTCCGATTGGGGCTGCCAGCGGTAGATCGGCAGGCCGAAGGTGGATTCGGTGATGAAGGTGTGGCAGCGCACGGGTTCGAAGGGTTCGCAGGTGCCGTCGGGTTCGACTTTGTAGTCGCCTGAGGCGACCCAGATTTCGCCCTGGTATTCGAGGCGGACCTGGGCGGAGCCGAGGACGTGGCCCGCCGGGTGGAGGCTGAGTTTGACGCCGTGGTGGGTGATGCTTTCGCCGTAGGCGAGGGTCTGGAGGTTGATGTCCTGGCCCAGTCGGGAGCGCAATATGCCTTCGCCGGGCGCGGCGGCGAGGTAGTGTTCATTGCCGGTGCGGGCGTGGTCGCCGTGGGCGTGGGTGATGACGGAGCGTTCGACCGGGCGCCACGGATCGATGTAGAAATCACCGGGCGGGCAGTAGAGGCCTTCTGGGCGAGCAATGACGAGATCCATGGTTTGACCGGGTTTGGGGACTTGTCAGGTAGAGCGGTGGCGGGGCGCAGAAGTTCGGTTGGGGTTTTGAAGCCAGATCAAGAGCGTCGGCCTAACGGCCTCGGGTTTCGCCTTCGGCGAGTTACTTGGAAAAGCACCCCCCTCTCGGTTTTAAAGAGCAGCCAAGGGTGCCTGCTCCTGGTTTGGCTCCTCCTGCGTCGGAGTACCCTCACTTCGGTCTCGCTCCGTGGGCCCGCGCCGAACGGACATCCATGTCCTGACGGCGCTCTCGCCGCATCCATGCGGCTCGGCCCACGGAGCGAGACCTGCGTTCAGCCTGCACCCAAGTCGCGATTGGCGGTGTCTGGGCCTTTTGCGTATGAAGATCAAAAGCAGATCAAAAGCTTCCCGGCTAAAGCCGGTCCTACGGGGCGCCGCCGGTCCCACTGACCGCACGCTTTGCTTTTCGTGGGACCGGCTTTAGCCGGGAAGGGGCCGGTTTGGGCACCCTCAATCCTGCGGTTCAACGCTTGATCGTTCCCACGCTCTGCGTGGGAGTGCATCCCGAGACGCTCCGCGTCATCACGGATCGCTAGACCGCTCACTTCCCGGGCGTCAGTGTCAGGCGCTGCTTGCCGTAGGCTTTTTCGAAGTTTTCCGGTTGCATCGGCACGGACATGTACAGGCCTTTCATCCAGGGGTCGATGCCGTTGGCGTTGTACGGGCTGGCCGGGTTGCCGGATTGGCCGGCGGCGTTTTGCGCCATCATCGGTTCTTGTTGGGCGAAGTCGACGATGATGCGCATGGCCGAGACGACGGCGGCGTTGAAGTCCTGGCCCCAGTGGAAGCCCGACGCATTGAGCGTGGTGTGGTCGCCGCCGGTGGCGATCGGGCCTTTGAGCACGCTTGCCTTGCTGCCGCCCAGCGCGGCGGTGAGTTGGGCGCTCTGGGCGGTCCAGGTGGTCTGGTGCAGTTTGCCCCACTGCCAGGCTTTGTGATCAGTGCCCAGCTGGGCTTCGCCGACGGTGATTGCAGCGGCCAGGCTGCGGGCGAGGATGGCGGGTTTGTCTTCTTTTTGCGGCGTTTTCACGTCGTCCCAATACGGACTGTCTTCACGGCCCAGCAGGTGATCGGCCTGAGGCGAGTAGGACAGGTCCGCGCTTTGCACCAGCGCTTTCCAGGCAGGGCTGGTTTCCGGGCCGAGTTCGTCGAGGAAGGTCTGGCGGGCGCTTTCTTGCAGGAATAATTCGTAAATCGCCGCATCTGCCGACACTGGCGACAGTCTGCCGTCGAACGCCATCAGTCGGGTCAGCGCTTCGCGGGCCTTGTCGCGGTCTGGCGCGGGCAGGGCGTCGATGGCTTGCTTGAGCGGCGCTGACATCCCCGGCGCGGAGAACATTTTCTTCAGTTTGGCGGCGAAGGTCGTGGTCTGGTCGTATTGCATGCCGACGGTGCTGCGGGTGTCCTGTTTGCCGGCGTTGGCCAGTTCGGCGATGCGCTCGGCGCGCTCCGGGTAGTCCCAGGAATTGGACAGCTGCATGCCATAGCCTTTCGGCACCGTGCGTTGGTTGGCGGTGGCGATCCAGCCTTGTTGCGAATCCTGATCGTACGGATGCAGCATCGCGTCGGCGTAGCCGTCCCAGTCGAACCGGCCATCCCAGCCCGGCGAAGGAATCAGGCCGAGCCCGTCGCGGCGGTTCGGGTATTTGCCGGTCACTTGCCAGCCGGTGTTCGAGGCATCGGCGAACACCATGTTCAGGGTGATGGCACGAATTTCCCGAGTGGTGTCGAAAGCTCGCTGCACGTTCTGCGCCCGGGTCAGATCGAAGAGGGCGTCGAGGGTTTTGTCGTCCTTGGCGTCTGGTGTCTGCAGGGCGATGCCCAGGCCGCTGGCCAGCTGCGCCGAACTTGCGTTGAGCAGCGGGCCGTGGCGTGTTTCGTACGCGGGCTCGCGCACCGGGCTCTGGCCTTTGACGAAGTAGGTTTCCTCATGGGCGCCTGCCGCTACCCATTTGCCGTCGGCCATCACCATCAGGCGATTGTTTTCGCGCTTGAGTTTTTCCAGGAACAGGTCCTGGTTGTCGCCCATCGCCGGGCCCATGCCCCAGGCCAGTTTGCCGTTGAAGCCGGACAAGACCAGCGGCAAGCCCGCGACGGTGGCGCCCGCGGCCTGGTATTTCGGCGAGCGGATCTGCACGAAATTCCACATCGACGGCAGGGTCGGCGCCAACTGGCTGTCGGTGGCCAGCAGGCTCTTGCCGGCGCGCGCGCGCTGGGGCGAGATCACCCAGTTGTTGGAGGCCGAAACCCCCAGCAGGTTGAGGTCGGAAAGCTGCAGCGCTGCTTTGTCCAGATCGCTCAGGCCCGGCAGCTGGTTGCCCAGGTTCAGGCCCTTGAGCTTTTCGGCTTCAGCAAAGGGCAACGCTTCGTCGGGATAGGTCGGCAGCAGCCAGGCCAGCTTGTCTGTCCCGACTTTCTGCGCGAGCACCAGCGAGGAGATCTCCTCCTGCAGGTTTACCGACAGGCTGAAGTTGAGCAGGCTGAAAATCAGCGCCGAGTCTTCCGGTTTCCAGTATTCAGGCTTGTAACCCGAATCGGCGAGGTCAGCCGGCAGCTTGTCGCGGTAGCGGAACAGGTAGGCGTTGACGCCGCGCGCGTACACCTCGAAGAAGCGTTTCAGCCGCGGCGATGAGGCCGCATACAGCTGGCCGGCGGTCTGTTTAAGGTTGGCGGCGCGCATCATGCGGTCGAGATCGAGGGCGCCCGGCCCCGCGATTTCCGACAGTCGGCCCTGGGCGAGCAAGCGCATTTGCATCATTTGCGTGATGCGGTCGCTGGCGTGGACATACCCAAGAGTGAACAGCGCGTCATGGAACGTGCTGCTTTCTATCAGCGGCATGCCCAGATTGTTGCGGCGAATCGAGACGTTCTGCGCCAGCCCTTTAATGGCAAACACCCCGCTGGCAGGCGGCAGGCTGTCGCGGTCTTCACCGCCCAGCTGGCAACCGGCCAGGCTCAAGAGTCCGATCATGGCAGCGGCCGCGCTCATGCGCGTTTTCAAGGTTGAAAGGGCTGGCGAGGCCATGATGTAGCTCCTGCGGGGGTGTGCGTAGAAAAGGCGCTACGTTAGAGAGCAGGCGAGCGCCACGCAAGCCGGGCAAGGGAGTTTATTTTCTGGATCTCCAGGAGGGGATACAGCGGGGCTCCCTGAACACTATCAGTCCGTAGGAGCCGGCTTGCTGGCGAACATGCTGCGTTAGGCATGTCGATGGCAGCTGACCTAGGC
>NZ_JAKJXE010000004.1 GCF_021728295.1 Pseudomonas petrae | reverse complement strand
TCGGCTAAAGCCGGTCCTACGAGATGCGTGCGGTCGTCCGGTAGGACCGGCTTCAGCCGGGAAGGGGCCGGTGTTGTCACCGCAAAATTTGCAATGTGGCGACCGACGCGTTCCCGGCTAAAGCCGGTCCTACATCCGGGTTCACTCAGTTATAAACAAAAACCCCACGCCCGGTCTTGCGCCCCAGATACCCTGCCGCAACCATTTCCTTGAGCAGCGGAGCGGGGCGGTATTTGCTGTCGTTGAAGCCTTCGTTGAACGCTTCGACAATCGCGAGCAAGGTATCCAGACCGATAAGGTCAGCCAGTGCCAGCGGGCCGATGGGCTGGTTGCAGCCCAGGCGCATGCCGTCGTCGATGTCCTGGGCGGTGGCCAGACCTTCCTGCAACACCAGAATCGCTTCGTTGATCATCGGCACCAGAATCCGGTTGACCACAAAGCCCGGGCGGTTGCCCGCAGTAATAGCCGTCTTGTTCAACCGCTCGGCCAGCTTGATCGCCGCGATGTGGGTGGTGTCCGCCGTCTGCAAACCGCGGATGACTTCGATCAGGCTCATCATCGGCACGGGGTTGAAGAAGTGCAGCCCAATGAATCGCTCCGGGTGCTCGACGCTGGCCGCCAGTTGCGTGATCGACAGCGACGAAGTGTTCGACGCAATCACGCACTCGCGGTCGACATGGCTGACGATCTGCTTGAGCAGGTGCAGCTTCAACTCAAGGTTCTCGGTGGCCGCTTCGATCACCAGTTGCGCGCCATTCAACTGGCCGTAGTCAGTGGTGACGCTGATACGCCGCAGGGCCGCTTCGGCGACATCGGCCGCGACCGTCTGCTTGGTCACCTGCCGTTCGAGGTTCTTGCGCACGGTCGCCATGCCGCGCTCCAGTGCCGTGTCGGAAATGTCCAGCAGCGTCACGTCGAAGCCGGCCACCGCGCAGACCTGCGCGATGCCGTTGCCCATGGTGCCGGCGCCGATCACGGCGATGTGTTGCATGCTCATCGACAAGCCTCCTTACACGCGTTCGAAAATGACGGCGATGCCCTGACCGCCGCCGATGCACATGGTCACCAGCGCGTAGCGGCCCTGAATCCGGTGCAGCTCGTGAATCGCTTTGGTGGCGATGATCGCGCCCGTCGCGCCCACCGGGTGGCCGAGGGAAATGCCCGAGCCGTTCGGGTTGACCTTGGCCGGATCAAAGCCTAGCTCACGGGCAACAGCGCAGGCCTGGGCGGCGAACGCTTCGTTGGATTCGATGACGTCCAGATCCGCCACGGTCAGGCCGGCACGTTCCAGCACCTTGCGGCTGGCCGGAATCGGCCCCAAGCCCATCATCGACGGATCAACCCCTGCATGGGCATAAGCCACCAGACGCGCCATCGGCTTGAGGCCGTGCTCGCGGACCATGTCGCCATTGGCCATGACCAGCGCCGCTGCGCCGTCGTTGAGGCCGGACGCGTTGCCGGCGGTGACGGTGCCGTCCTTCTTGAACGCGGTTTTCATTTTGTCCAGTTGCTCGGCTGTCACATCGCCACGCACATGTTCGTCCTGGGCGAAGGTCACGGTGCCTTTGCGCGTGGCGATCTCGATCGGCACGATCTGGCCCTCGAAACGGCCCTCGGCGATGGCGTGGGCGGCGCGCTGCTGACTGGTCAGCGCCAGGGCGTCCTGATCGGCGCGGGTGATGCCGTAATGCTCGGCGATATTCTCGGCGGTGATGCCCATGTGGATATTGGCGAACGGGTCATGCAACGCGCCGAGCATGTAGTCGTACGCCTGCACATTACCCATGCGCGCGCCCCAGCGGGCCTGGGGCATGATGTACGCGCCACGGCTCATGGATTCGGCGCCACCGGCCAGCACGGCCTGGGCGTCGCCGAGCATCAGCGACTGCGCCGCCGACACGATGGCCTGCAGGCCTGAACCGCACAGGCGGTTGACGTTCAGGGCGGGGGTTTCTTTGGTCAGGCCGGCTTCCAGGGCGATGACGCGGGAAAGATAGGCGTCGCGCACTTCAGTCGGGATCACGTGGCCCATGACCACATGGCCGATGTGCTCCGGTGCGATACCGGATTTGGCCAGTGCGGCGCGGCTGACCTGAGTGCCCAGTTCGATGGGCGAGACCTCCTTGAGGGAACCGCCGAATCCACCGATGGCGGTACGCAGTGCGCTGACGACGAAAACTTCGGGTGTGCTCATGGGGACTCCTGAAACGTATTGGAATTGTAGGGGGCGGCACCGTAAACAGGGTTTCGGCCGGTGCTGACTGCGGGCAAGTCTAGATCGGCGTTCGGGACGGGCCTATGCCGAAACTGTCCAGATGGGCTGGCGTTCTTTACCATCAGCGCCTGATCCGTGGTGCACCATTCAAAAAGGGAAAGGCGGTCATGCGGGAAAAGGATTCAGTGTCGATCTACTTCGTCCAGTTGATCGTCCACGCGCTGCGCGACCAGCCGCTGCGTTTGCAGTCCGTGTTGCAAGCAGCGGAGATCGACATGGCGCTGCTCGACGACCCCACGGCGCGGGTGTCGGCCAGCGCGTTTGCGGCCTTGTGGCTGCTTCAGATCAAGGAATTGGGCGACGAGTTTTTCGGCCTCGATTCCCACGGCATGCCGCTGGGCAGCTTCGCCCTGATTTGTCGGGGGCTGATTCAGGAACCCAATCTGGAAAAGGCCCTGCGCCAGTGCCTGAGCAATTTCGGCCTGTTCCTGCGCGACTTTCGCGGCACCCTCATTGTTCGCGGCGCACGCGCACTGCTCGCGGTGGACACCACCACGGACGACCCGGTCCGGCAGCGCTTCGGAGAAGAGACGTTTCTGCTGCTGATGATCAGCCTGTTGTGCTGGCTCGGCGGGCGCCGCATTAGCATCGACCGCGCGCAGTTTCGCCAGCGCCGTCAGCGTCTCAGCGACGACTCACTGCTGTGGGGTTTCAACCTGAGTTTTGGCGAGCAGCGCACCGAGATCGAGTTTTCCAGCCACTACCTGCGTCTGCCGGTGGTGCAGTCGTTGCCGTCGCTCAAATCGTTTTTACGCACCGCGCCGCAGTGGCTGGTCATTCGCTACCGCAACCAGCGCGGGCTTGCGGCGCAGGTCTATCAGCGCTTGCGCAACAGCCATTACGGACATTGGCCGACGCTGCTGGAAATGGCCGATGAACTGAAACTCAGCGCCACCACGTTCCGCCGTCGACTGGAGCGTGAGGGCTGCGCGTTTCAGGGCATCAAGGACGACGTGCGACGTGGCATCGCCCAGCAGAAGCTGCGCGACACCGAGCTGAGCGTGGTGGAGATCGCGTCCTTGGTGGGGTTTCAGGAGCCCAGCGCGTTTCACCGGGCATTCAAGAAATGGACGGGGGAGAGCCCGGGCGGCTACCGCAAGAAGCAAACCGCCAGCGACGCATGACGACGCACTGATGAGGCGCCACTGGGCTCAGGGCAGCCACGCCTCGCGCCAGCCCTGAACAGCCGCGTCGTCGAGTATCCAGTCGCGCAGCACCTGTTCGCGTAAGCCGTCGCCGAGCAGCGCCGCGCTGCGCAGATCCATCGTGTGGGCGCGAATCAGATTGACCCAGGCTTCCAGCGTGTTCGGCACCCGCGTTACCGGCAAGTCGCCGGCGTAGGCGCGAACGTCGCTGCAGATCACCGGCACACCGCAGGCGCCGAGTTGCAGCAGGCTGATGTTGTTCTTGCAGGCGCCAAAGAGGTTATCCACCGCGGGCAGCAGCGCCAGGTCGAGGTTCAGTTCGGCGACAGCGGCAGCGTATTGCCCGGCGGGCGGGCGATCGTGGGATTCATGGACATGGTCGCGCAGCACGCCCTGGTCATCGCCCATGACAACCCACTCGACCTCATCGGCCAGGGTCTGGACCACGGCCAGAATCAAATGCAAATCCTGCGGCTGCCAGCGGTCACTGACCAGCCCGACCCGGGGCTTGCCACCCACACCACGGCGCGAGACGAGGTTGCCCCAGACCTGCGGGGACAACCGCGAGGGCAGCAGCCGCACGTCCGCGTGAAACTCCCCGGCGATATCGGCGAGCACTTGGGTGGAAGCGATCACGCGATGGGCCTGATGCAGGCTCTTCTGCAGCAGGTCGACGCACTCGGCATCGAAGGCAAACGCGTCTTCGCCCGGCGTCCGGGAACCCAGCTGCAGGTCATTGATGTCGAGCACCACGAAGGCGTCCGGCAACAGCTGAGCGCGGGCGATGGTCTGCAGGTGATCCGCATCGAGCCGGGCCTGAAACACCACGACATTCGGCTTGAGCCGTCCCTCCTGGGGAATCGACAGCGGCTGGCTGCTGAGCATGCCGTCCACCAGACCGGCTGCTTGCAGCGCCTCGAACGGCGCGATCACCCGTTCATGGGGCGAGGCCCACAGGCCTGCGGGGTAGGCCAGTACCACCGGGTCGCGGCGCCAGGCCATCGGCTGCCAGACCAGCGGCATGTTGAGTTCGAGCTCGACCGATTGCAGGTCGAACGAAAGATTGGTGTTGAAGGCGCTGTCGTTCGCCAGGGTAGGCAGCCATTTGCGGTACATCGCCAGTTGCTCACCGACAAAGCGCTTGCGCTTGGCCTGTTGAGTAGCGGTGTCGACGTGGGTCTGGCTGACGCTGCCCTCGTGGATCAGCACCGAATGGGGCGTCCAGACATTCAGGTAGCCGCGCGCGCCGACTTTCATGCACAGATCGACATCGTTGTAGGACACGACGAACGCCTCTTCATCCAGCCCGCCGACGGCCTCGTAAATCGAGCGACGGATCATCAGGCACGCCGCCGTCACGGCGCTCAAGTCCTGATCCACCTGCACCCGCTGCATGTAGCCCTGAATGTGCCCGGGCTCGCCGATGTGCTGATGACCGGCCGGGCCGTCCATGCCCAGGCGCACGCCGGCATGCTGCATGCGTCCGTTGGGGAACAGCAGCTTGGCACCGACCACGCCGACTTCAGGGCGCAGCGCATGATTGAGCAATTCGTCCAGCCAACGCGTGTGGACGATGGCGGTGTCGTTGTTCAGCAGCACCAGGTACTCGCCCTTGGCCTGGGCCGCAGCGACGTTGTTGATGCGCGAATAGTTGAACGGGTGCGGATAGCGCAGCACGCGCACCTGCGCCGAGCCCAATGCGTCGATGCGCGCCAGCCATTCGAGGGCTTCGGGGGTTTCGCTGTTGTTATCCACAATCAGCAATTCGTAATTCAGGTAGCGGGTGGTGTGCAGCAGGGTTTCGACGCAACGCTGCAAAAACGGCAGTTGATCCTTGGTCGGGACGATGATCGACACCAGCGGTTGTTCGGTGTGGCCGTACTGCACGTGGTAGCGGCGGGGCAGGGTGTGCTCGATGACCGCGTGGGAGTAACCGCGCACGTGCAGATGGCGCTGCAGCGTTTCGATTTCGTCGGGATTATCCAGCGCTTCCGGCAGGTCACAGACCAGCACAGGCTCGCTGATGTGGATGATCTGCCCGGCGCCTTCACGCTCGAACAGACGCAATATGACGTCAAACTCAGCGGCATCGGCGAAGCGCTCATCGAAGCCGCCGAGGTCCACCAGCGTCTCCCGTCGGAACAGCCAATGGCCCGCCGTCAGCAGCGGGTAGCTCAGCAGATAGTCGAGGTTGAAGTCCGGGCGCATGGCCGAACTCAGGCCGCCTCTTGGCCGCCGGTGCATTTCATCGGCGAACGCGGCGCGGGCGTCAGGGGATTCGACCAGCTTTAGCGCGCAGGCAGAAAGGCCAAACTGCGTTATTTGCGTACCGGCGTTGATCACGATCAGCCAGTCGAAACGATGGTCTTCGACCACCTGATTTAGCAGCGCGGCAGTGTTCATAGCGCCTATGGCAAGGGTGGTCAGCCGAGGGCCTACTAAAGTGGCCGGCAGCTTGGTCGCGTCGGTCAACACCACCACGTTCATTGCCGCGTGCAGGACGCCGTGGGAAGCGAGGCTGTCGAGGCTGCGCTGAATCTTCTCCGGGGCGTTGCCGGTGTCCTTGACCACCACCAGCAGCGAGGGCGCGCCGACCTCGGCCAGGTGCTGGTCGGTCTGCGTTTGCTGTTCGGCCGTCGGCACGCGATGACCGAGCCAGGCCTCGACCTGCTGCGGGTTGAGCCGTTGCGGCGACGGCGCGGACAACTGCGCGAGCAGGTTGAAATCGGTAAAGCTCCGGGACGCCGACAACGGGCGGGCGCCGACCCAGCCGTTGTCCAGCGACGTGCTGGCCCAGCCGGCTTCACGGATCAGGCGGTGAAACACAGGCAGGTGATCACTGTCCGTGCCGACGATTTCGATGCCCTGTTCGGTCAGCTGTTGCGGGGCGATGCGCGTTCCCGTCAGCGTGGCCGGCAGCAGGATCAGCTCGGCGTCGTGCAGTAATTTGGCGTACAGCGCCAGATGCCCAAGCGGGCCGACAGATTCACCGTTGAGGGAAAACAGATCGGCGCCCAACGCCAGCAGGTCGTCGCGGCGACACAGCACGCTGCTCAACTCACCGATGAAATTGCAGGTGAACTCCCCCAGCAGCGCAACCACGTCAGGCCCGTTGAACACCGTGGGCTCGGTGACGCGAAAACGGGTCCCCAGATTCTCTTGCAGCGCCGCGCCCTCGGCGTTTAACCACTGGCGGTGCGCAGCCACCAGCGAGGCCTGCGGATTGACCTCCAGCGCCGCGACCATCTGCTGAATGCAGTCCGGCGCGAGCACGGCGTCCCCCGCCATGAATTTGATGTACCGCCCGCAAGCGTCGGCAACGGCACGGTTGAAACAGGCGTCGGCGCCCTCGGGAAACGCGTTGCGCAGGTAGCGAATCGGCCACCGGCACGACGCCCGGTACAGGTCAGTCACGGTTTCTGCCAGACCGTCGGTGGCATCGTCGCAGATCACGATCTCGATCGCATCGTGGGTCTGCCCGATCAAGCTGCGCAGCGCGTTTTCAAAAAACTCGGTGCGGCAGACAGCAATGACGACGCTGACCAGTCGTTGAGAATCCATGTGGGTATCCGGTAAGTGAAAAACGTACCACAAGCATCGGCGTGCTCTGAGTCATACGGGGGCACAGGCGACCCGCCATGAAAATGACGCTTCGGGCATGAACATCCGATGAAGCAATAACCCGGCCAACGGATACCGATCAGGGACAGCGGCGAAACCGCAGTTACTGGCCAATTAGTGGCCTATCGGGGCAGGTCAATTGCGCCGGCGTGATACGTCTTGAGGCGTGACGCAAAGCGTGCTTGAGTAGATTAATGATCGCTGGATTCAGGCCGATACTCGAAAGACAGGCTGCTTTGCTCCACGCCGATCACCTTCCAATCACTGCCTCGGGCAGACAGCGGGACATATCATGGCGACACCTTCGAAATTCGATAACGACACTTTCCAGCTGGCCCGCGATCACTTGCAAAACTTCGTCAAGAAGACCGCCGAGTTGCTGCACGACGAGACCGGCCGTTTATTGGAAGTCGGCCCGCAGGAACGTTCGCTGGTCCGGGAAAGTTTTACCCAGTTCGCCGTTGATACCTTCGACATCGTCGACACTTATGGGCCGACCCTTGTTGGCGATATCACCCGCAAGAACGAATTCATTGCCGACAGCGCCTATGACTGCGTCGTCTGCATGGAAGTCATCGAGCACACGCTGAACCCGTTCGACACCATCAAGGAAATTCGCCGCATCCTCAAACACGAGGGTTACTTGCTGATTTCCGCACCGCTGAACTGGCGTATTCACGGTCCGAGCCCGGACTGCTGGCGCATCACCGAACATGGCTGGAATGCGCTACTGCGCGACTTCGATATCGTCGAGATCGATATTCTCGAATCCCCGGACCGTGAGCTGTTTCCGATTCGCTACAACGTCCTTGCCCGCTGCAACAAGTTCAAGGAAACCAAAGACAGCGAACTGACGTTCCGTTTCATATGAACGCCGCCATGCACGACACCGTGAAGTCCCTTGAGGCGATGATCCCCGCGCTTTCGTCGGGCACGTTCAACGTCGACGTGTTCCGCAAGACAGGCGTCTTCGTGGTGCGCAACGCCGTGCCACGGGCGGTCGTAGAGGCATGGCAAGACGAGTGGAAAAGCTTTTACAGCGCGGTGCTGGAGAAGGGCCGGGACGTCAATCGTGCCAACCCGGTGTCCCTCAACGAACAGTTGCCCGAAGGCCTCGCGCACATGTACCGCGAGCCGGTTTTCGCTACTACGCTGAAGCCGCTGATGGGCGAGCACATCGCGTTGTATAACCATCGCTTTGTTATCAAGGACGCGCTGAGTGCCAACAAAGTGTTTTTGCACCAGGACAGTTGTTATCACGCAGGCAATAGCAACAAGTGCAGCGTTTTTGTGGCGATCAGTGCCGTGAACAAAGACAACGGCGGCATGACTTTTCATGTGGGCTCCCACGCGTTGGGCTCGCTTGGCGATGCCGGCGAGATCAATCCCGCCAGTTTCGATGTGCAGTGGCCGACGGTCACCCCCGAACTTGCGCCGGGCGACTTCGTGATTATGGACAGTCGCCTGTGGCATGAGTCGGGACCGAACGTTTCAGGAATTGATCGCATCATGGCCGACATGATTATTCAGCCTGCCGACGACCCCACCGGGCAAGAACTCATCTGCGGCGAATGGCAGACCGACATATTTTTCTCGCCCAAAAACATCACACAGCACTTCGTTAACTCGCGCATTCTGAAGATCGTTAAATACGAAAAAGAACTGGCGCAGTTGAAAGCCGATGCAGCACACATTGCCATCGGCACAACAGAATGATTCAACACGCCGGACAGTCCGCGCGTTGCCGTGATCAGTCGACACCGACCCCTGAACATTTATCAAGCTGACGAGGCTTTTTGCCTGTGCGCACCGCGCATTGATCAGCATCAGACCCCGATTTGAGGAGAGAAAATGGATACCTGTCTCGCGACCCGGACGTATGCCCCTTCAGCGCTGATGCACATTCGGCCCTACCGCGTGCTGAGCATCGAGGACGGCCGGGAAGAAGAGGTCAAATTCTTCATGCCCCCCGCCGACGGTGCCGGCAGCCTTACCGCGTTCGAATCGGTGATGCTGCTCAAGCTGGTTCGGGCCATCAACCCGGACTTCGTGTTCGAGTTCGGCACCTTCGACGGCCGCACCACCCGACTGGTGCTGGAAGACCTGCCGGACAACGGAGACAGCGAGTCACGCATTTACACACTGGACCTGCCGGACACCGACGGCATAGTGTTTCAGGGCGATGACAAGTTGCTCGCCGAAAAGGCCGTGCTGTCGAGCCGCAAGTACAATCAGTCGCCGAAAAAAGCCATGGTCAAGCAGATCCTGCAGGACTCCATGACCTTTGATCCGTCGCCCTACGCGGGCAAGTTCGACTTCATCTTCGTCGATGCCAACCACGAGTATGAATACGTCAAACGCGACACCGAGAACTCGCTGAAGATGCTCGGTGGCGACAGCAGTTGCATCGTCTGGCACGACTATGGCAACCCGCAGTTTCCCGAGCTGACCCGCTATCTGGAAGACCTGGCCGGCAGCCTGGAGCTGTATCACATCGAAGGCACGATGCTGGTCTTTCACATGCGCGGCGCGAAAATCGGCGACGAAAGAACCGCTGCCTGATACGCAACTCATTGTAGGAGCGCGCTTGCCCGCGAAGGCGTCGGTACAGTCGATAGAGATGTGTCGGATGTACCGGCCTCTTCGCGGGCAAGCGCGCTCATGCACGGATCGCGCAACGCCTCGCTTTCGGCGGCGGATGCCGGTGACGTGGCCACACCCGCATCCTGCCCGCGCCGTTTTTTTGTCTCCCCTCGATTCCTCCAACACTCCCCGAAATCCCTGCACCCATATGATCCGTGGCCTGGCGCCTGCTTTTCAGTCTTTGGTTCGGAACTTGCTTCTGCACGGATACGCATCGGCGAAGGCGTCCGATCATGTTCTGTGGAGTGACGAGAGATGGTAGAGCAAGCAGTGGCACTGGAAGAGCAAGTCGTCGCGCTGATCGAAGAAGCGATGGAAGCCGATGAGGGCACCCTCAAGGTCGACCAGCCGCTGGACTGGGATTCGATTGCCCTGGTGACCTTCATGGCCCTGGTCGACGAGCGCCTGGAGAAAACCATTTCGGCTTCGCGCCTGAACAAGTGCGAAACCGTCCGGGACGTCATTACGCTGGTTTCGGAATAAACCCGGTTTCCGAATAAGGCGCTGATTTACCGAAAGCGCTTCAACATCGGGGCAGCCATGCGGCCCTGGGTGTGGCGCTCTCAAGCGTGACCCCGTTTTCTGGACAGACTCAATGACGTGCACAGCCTCACAACGGATCGCGCCGGACCTGGTGAAAGCCTACTGGCATCCGCTTTGCCTGAAGTCGCAAGTGGCCGACGACAAGGATTTTGTGCGCTTCAACGTCCTGGATTTCGAAGTCGTGGTGTTCAACGACGCGGGCAGCCTGATCGCCTTCGACAACCGCTGCCCGCACCGGGGAACGCGGTTTTTTACCGAAGACGCAGGCCATCAACGGATTCTCTGCCCCTACCACGGCTGGAATTACGCGGACGGTCAGTTGCGCATCCCGGACGCCAAGCGTTTTGTCGGTTGTGACATCGGCAGCGCCAGCCTGAATTTCTTCAAGCTGGCGACCTGCGGCGAGCTGGTGTTTTTTGCCATCGAACCCCGCGCGTCGCTGCTTGACCAGTTGGGTCAGGACATCTTCACGCTGCTTGAGCAGACCACCCCGGATTTGAACAAGCCCTCGGATTTCAATCGCTACGCCTTCGAAGCCGACTGGCCGATTTCCTTGGAAAACGCCCTCGAGCCGTACCATATCCCCCTCGTGCACCGGGACACCCTGGCGACGCTGAAGCTGGGCATCGGCGAGAACCTGTTCTACGGCGAGAACTCGATCTGGTACGCCCCGGTGGAGAACGAAAAAGTCGCCCGACGGCTGGAGAGCCTGTCGCGCTTTTTCACCCCGCGGGAGGCCTACGCGGGGTACGTGAGCCTCTTTCTGTATCCGTTTTCGATGCTGTCCTCGACTTACGGTTATTCGTGGTCGATGCAGAATTTCTTTCCTTCTGCTCAAACCGACCGGACCTGGTTCACCAGCCAGCTGTACCCGCTGCGCGCCGCGTCCGAGCGATACGACGAGATCGTGTCCACGTTCATGACGTCCACGGCCGACAACAACCGGACCGTGTTTGAAGAAGATCACACCATCTGCAAAAGAATTCCTGGCGACACCTGGTCCTGGAATGCCCCGCGTTATTACAGCTCGCTGGAAGCCAAGCTTCTGCATTTTCGGGCTTCCTGCGCGGAGTGGGCACGACAGGCAGGTGCCGTCACAACGGTTGGCGAGGAACGGGTATGAGTAGCGTCACTGGCAGTAGCGATGACGCAGTGCGCAGCATTGCCAACGTCAAAATCAGGGGCATCGCCTGTGCGCTGCCCAAGGTCGTGTCGGATGTCGCTGAGCTCTCCGGGCGCTTCGGCGACGAGAGCATCGCCAAGATCATGGCCAGCACCGGCATCGAGCGCCGGCATGTGGTGCAGGACGAATGCACGTCGGACCTGTGTGTCGAGGCGGCCGAGCGTCTGTTGGCGGATCTGGGCATCGACAAATCGTCCATCGACACGCTGATCTTCATCACCCAGACCCCGGACTACGTGCTCCCGGCCACCGCCTGCACCTTGCAACGGCGCCTGGGTTTGCCGGTCACCACCGCCGCGCTCGATGTGAACATGGGCTGCTCGGGTTACGTGTATGGGCTGTGGATGGCGTCGGCGATGATCGCCGGTGGCGGCAGCCGACGCGTGTTGCTGCTGGTCGGTGACACCATCAGCAAACTGGTAGCCCCGGGCGATCGCTCGGTGGCCGCGCTGTTTGGTGATGCCGGTTCCGCCACGTTGCTCGACCATGACAGCACCGTTGCGGGCGCGCCGTTCGTGCTCGGCACCGACGGCCGTGGCGAGAAGAACCTGATCGTGCCCGGCGGCGGGTTTCGTGACCGCAAGGGTGCCGATGGCTCCACCAGTGAAGACGATGTGCGCGGCCCGTTCGACCTGTACATGAACGGCACCGAGATCTTCGCCTTCACCCTGGCCCGCGTGCCGGGGCTGGTGCGCACCCTGGAAAAGTACGCCGAGGAGCAGCAACGCCCGATCGACAAATATGTGTTCCACCAGGCCAACCGCTTCATGCTTGAGCACCTGTCGAAGAAGACCAAATTGCCGGCGGAAAAGGTCGTGCTCAATCTGCAGAACGTCGGCAATACCAGCAGCGCGTCGATTCCCCTGGCGTTGAGCCTCAGCGCGAATGCGGCCACGGCCGTGAGCGGATCGACCCTGCACGGCCAGCACCTGCTCGCCGGTTTCGGCGTGGGTTATTCGTGGGCCGGTTGCATCGTCGATCTCGACAACACGTGGATCAGCCCGCTGACGCTGGTCGGCACAGACAGTAGCGAGGCGTAAGTGCAGAGCAATCCTTTTTCGCTGGATGGCATGTCCATCCTGGTCACTGGCGCGTCCTCCGGGATCGGCCGTGAAGTCGCGGTCTGGCTGAGCCGGCAGGGCGCACGAATCGTCGCCGTGGCCCGTGACGCTCAGCGCCTGGAAGAAACCCTGAGCCAGTTGCACGGCGAAGGGCATTCGGTCGAAGTCTTCGATTTTCTGGGTGGCAGCGATGTTTCGGCCTGGCTGAAAGCCCTGTCGCGCAACGGCTCGCCGTTCGACGGTCTGGTGCATGCGGCAGGCGTGCAATTGCCGCTGCCGATTCGGGCCATGGGCCTGGATCACTGGGAAACCATTTTCGCCACCAACGTCACGTCAGGTTTTTCCCTGATCAAGGCGTTCAGGCAAAAAGGCGTGTGCCGCAACCCGTCGAGCATCGTCATGCTGTCGTCGGTCATGGCTCAGGTCGCTCAGCCCGCGTTGATCGGTTACTGCGCGAGCAAGGGCGCGGTCGAATCCATGGTTCGCGCCGCCGCGCTTGAACTGGCGCGGGAAGGCATTCGCGTCAACGCCATTGCGCCCGGCGTGATCAAAACCGAAATGGCGCAGAAGCTCGAAGGCCTGGTCGGCGAAGACGCCATGGCCGCCATCGAACGCAAACATCCGCTGGGGCTCGGTCATCCGCTGGACGTGGCCTATGCCGTCAATTATCTGCTGTCACCCGCCGCGCGCTGGGTCACGGGTACGTCGCTGGTTGTCGATGGAGGTTACCTGGCCGAATGAACACCAAAAAACTCATTATCGTCGGCGCAGGCGGGCTGGGCCGGGAGGTCCATTCCTGGCTCAAGGACTGGGTCGAGCACAACCCGGATTACGTCATCGGCGGGTTTATCGATGACGGCAGCCTGTCCCTCAATCGCTTCAATCATTACGCCGACATTCTCTCGACCATCGACGCCTACGAACCGGCCGACGATGAACTGCTGCTCTGCGCCATCGGCAAGCCGGCCGACAAGAAATACGTGGTGGAAAAGCTGCTGGCCAAGGGGGCGTCGTTCTTCACGCTGATTCACCCCACGGCCATCGTCGGCGAGAACGTGACGATCGGGCGGGGTGTGCTGGTCTGCCCGTTTTCGGTGCTGTCGGTGGACCTGGTGGTTGGCGATTTCGTCACGATCAACTCCCTGTGTACCGTCGGCCATGACACCGCCATCGGCCAGTTCTCGACCCTCAGCGGGCATTGTGATCTGACCGGCGGCGCCGTGCTCGAAGACGAAGTGTTCCTCGGTTCGCGCGCCTCCGTGCTGCCCAAGGTGCGCGTCGGCAAAGGGGCTGTGGTGGGCGCCGGCAGCGTGGTGCTCCGGGCGGTCAAACCCGGCAGCGTGGTTTTCGGTGTGCCGGCCAAGTGCATCTCAGGATAAGAACGACATGCCTACCTACGCTCGAATTGCCGAAATCGAATACGAATTGCCCGATCAGGTGCTGGACAACCAGATGCTGGCCGAGGCGTTTCCGGAGTGGGACGTCGACAAGATTTTCCAGAAGACCGGGATCAGCCAGCGGCACATCGTTGCCGACGACGAGACCGCCTCGGACCTGGCGTTTCGCGCCTGCGAAAAACTCTTCGCCAACAGCGCCACGCCGCGAGAGCAGATCGACTGCCTGATCTACTGCACGCAAAGCCCCGATCACATGCTCCCGGCCACCGCCTGCATTTTGCAGCACCGCCTGCAACTGCCGCAGCAGTGCGCCGCGTTCGATTTCAATCAGGGCTGTTCGGGGTTTATCTACGGCCTTGGCATTGCCAAAGGCTTCATCGAATCGGGCCAGTGCAAGAACGTGCTGCTGATCACCGCCGAAACCTACAGCCGCTACATCAATCCCCGGGACAAGAGCGTGCGCACGCTGTTTGGCGATGCGGCGGCCGCCACGTTGATTAAAGCGTCGGACGAGGCGGGGCCTTGCCTCGATCGTTTTCGCTACGGCAGCGACGGTGCCGGGGCGGACAACCTGATCGTGCCCATGGGCGCTGCCCGCCGGCCGTTCGATGCAGAACAGATGCCCGTCGAGTACGAAGACGACAGCGGCAATTTCCGCTCGGACGCCGACCTGTACATGAACGGCCCGGCGATCTTCGAATTCTCCATGACCCGGGTCCCGGCCTTGTTCGCTTCACTGTTCGACGAGCACTTCACGGTCGAGCATTCCGACCTGTTCGTCTTTCACCAGGCCAACCAGTTCATGCTCGAAGCGCTGCGTCGTCGACTGAAGCTGGCGCCGGAGAAATTCATCACCGAGTTCAAACACTGTGGCAACACCGTGTCGTGCAGCATTCCCATCGCGCTGAAAGAGTCCCTGAAAAAAGGCCAGGTGCAGCCCGGCAGCGTGATCACGGCGGTGGGTTTCGGCGTGGGGTATTCGTGGGGTGGCTGCGTGATTCGCTGGTAAGCGAATGGGTCACCCTCAGGCGTGTAAGGTGAGTGTTCAGCCGCACACAAAAAGGGCTCCATAAAGGAGCCCTTTGTTATTCAGCGGTCCAGCAACACCTGCTCCCACCGCTGCAGATACGCTTCATCCATCGTCCAGTCACTCAACACGCGCTGTTTCAACACCTGCCCGAGTCGTTTCGATTCGTCCAGATCGTTGAGGTGCCGGGCGATGGCGTCGGTCCACGCAGCAGTTGTGTTCTGCACCCGCGTCAGCGGCAGATTGTTGCGCAGGCCCTGCACGTCGGTGGCGATGACCGGATAGCCACAGGCGCCGAACTCCAGCGCCAGGCGGCAGCTTCTGTGTTCGCCAAACACATCGTGGCCGGCGGGAATCAGGGCGACGTCCAGGTCGAGACACGCCAGTACGCCGGGGTACAAGACACCCTCCACCGGGCTGCGCCATTCATGAACATAAGGGCGCAGTGCCTGCGGGCACGGGCCCATGATGATCCACTCGACGCGGTCGGCGAAGGCTTTGATCACGTCCGCAATCAGCGCCAGATCGTTCACCTGCGCCTGCGAGCCGACCCAGCCGATCCGTGGCTTGTCATGGGGCAGCGAATGGCACTGCACCCGCTCCCAGCGTTCGCTCAAGCGGGTCTCGATGATCTGGATGTGCGGATGCAACGCACTCAGTTCGTTGGCCAGCCCTGCGCTGGACACCACCACCTTGTCCATCAGCGCAAGACCGGCCTCAAGACTGGCACGCACCTGTTGCGCTGAAGGCGCGCCGGGCAATCGCTCGGCTGACGGCGGGTATTGATCCATGTCGCAGAGGCGCAGCGCCTGGCTGTGAGCCTTGATCGTGCGGATGTCTTCAAGGGACGCTTCGCTCAAGGGGCATTGGAGGATCAACGCTTCCGGTCGCAGGCGGGTGAACTCGCCGAGGGTCAGGACGTCTGGCACGGACACATGCTCGATCAGCAGCGCGTCAGCGAGGGTGTCCAGCGCACCGTTCAGGCGTTGGCTCGCCGGGCAGAGGTCGTTGAGGTGCGACAGCACGATCGGCACGGGGCGCCAGGTGAGCGGCCGCCAGGTCAGCGCGGTGTCGGTTTCCAGCTGCAGGCCCTGGGCGCGGGCTGAAAAATTGTCGTTGTACGCAGGGTCATGGGCGATGTATTTCAGCCATTTGCGGTACAGCGCAGGGTTGGCCTCTTCGTCTGGCGCTTCAGGCGGGACGGTTTCTGGGATCTGCGCGGCTTCGTGGAGCAGCACCACGTGGGGCGTCCAGACAATCAACCGCCCGGACTCCTTTACCCGCAGGCACAGGTCGACGCCGCGATAACGGTTGTTCAGCGCGCCTTCATCCAGCCCGTCCGCCGCTTCGAACAGGGCCCGGCTGATCATCAGGCAGGCGTCGCTGACCGCGCTGTAATTCTGATCCACCGCCAGCCGCTGCATGTAGCCTTCGCTGGCGCCGCTCTGGCCGCTGAAGATCGGGGTGACAGGCTCGTGTAAACCGAGGATCAGGCCCGCGTGCCGGATCGTGTTGTCCGGCGCCAGCAGTTTTGCGCCGACGATGCCAACTTCGGGCCGCTGCGCATGATTGAGCAGGTTGTCGAGCCAGTCGCCGTGCAACACGGCGGTGCTGTTGTCGAGCAGCAACAGGTAGTCGCCGGTCGCCTGGCGTGCGGCGCTGTTGTAGAGGGCCGAGCGGTCGAACTCGCCGGAATGGCGCAGCACGCGCACCTGATCCAGCCCCATGGCCTCCACGCCGTTCAGCCAGTCAACGGCCTCAGGCGTGTGGCTATCGTTGTCGACGATGAGGATCTCGTAATTCGGGTAAGTGGTTTTTTCCAGAATGCTCTCGACGCACCGCTGCAGGAGCAAGATCTGATCCCGGGTGGCGATGATGATCGAGACCTTGGGCCGGCCCGCGTGGCCGTACTTGATCTGGTATTGCCGGGGCCGCGTCTCGATCACCTGGCCGTTTTCATAGCCTCGGGAGAGCAAGTGGCGCTGCAGCGTTCGCGCTTCATCGAGGTTCGACTCGCGCGCTTCCGGTCGATGGGTAACGAGGGGCTCGGCAATGTGCTCAAGGCCGCCCATGCCATCGTGCTCGATCAGGCGAAGAATCAGGTCCAGTTCGAGGGCCTGGGGGTAGTGCGCATCGAACCGCCCGGCATCGATGACCGAGTAGCGGTTGAAAATCCAGTGCCTGCTGGTCATGCCCGGGCAGCTGAGCAGGTAGTCGAGGCTGAAGTCCGGCCGCAGCATGACTTCCGACGTGTCGTCCTGGGTCTGAGCGATTTCATCGGCGAACAGCGCCCGGGTGGTCGGCCCCTCGCTGATTTTGACCGCCGCCTTGAACAGCCCGGCGACATTCACCGTTGCGCCGGCATCGAGCATCAGAAACCAGTCGAACCCTTGTTCATCCATCAGCCGGTTGAGCGGCGCGGCGCGGTTGTGCCCGGTGACGGGCACGTACACGGCCGGGTTGTCCGCCACTTGTTGCGGTGCGTCACGACTGCCGTCGTAGAGCACGAACACCCGTGGCGGCATCCAGCCCCGAGTGGCCGCCTCGACACTGACCAGGGTCTTGACCAGTGCCTGCGGGCGGTTATGCAGATCGGAAACGATGATTGCGAAGGTCGGCGCGCCGTTGTGCTGCTGGAAGTACTGCACGATGTGCGGCTTCTGCGGCCCGGCGGGGCGACGCTGCCAGGCCCACTCCTGGACCTGGTCGTGGCGGACCTCCGTTGCCGACTTCTGCAAGAACCAGGCACGCAGATTGAAGGGGACGAAGTTTTCCCGGTCATGCAGCGGCGCGACCTTGACGTCACCGTTGTCGGCCAGCGGGCGAAGCCATTCAAGCTCTTTGGTGATGCGGTAATAGTTGGCGTGCCCTTCCTTGGCGATCTGCGGCGTGGCCCGTGCAATGCTGCTGCTCTGCGTGTCGGTCATGCGAAAGCGCGACAGCGGGCGGCCGATCAATGCCAGATTGCCTTCACGCAGCAGTTTGACGTAAAGGCTGATATCGCCCAGCCAGTGGATCGGCAGGCCCTTGAGCGCCATAAGGTCCTGACCATAGGCCAGCGCGCTGTCACGCCGGCACATGACTGAACTGGGTTCGCCCATGAACGTTAACGGCAGTTCCGACAGCAGGGCAACCAGCTCCGGCCCGTGGACGACCACGTCCTCCTTGAACGGGAACACCGTCAGCATGTTCTCCCGCAGAAACTCGCCGTTTTCGTTGATCAGGCGACGGGTTGCCGCCGCGAGGGTGATGTCCGGCTGGCCATGCAGCAACTCGACCAGCGCACTGACGCACTCGGGTTCCAGCAGGTCGTCATCGTAGAGAAACTTGATGTAATCGCCGCGCGCCTCTTTGATGCCCCGCGCAACATTCAGCGCCTCGCCCAGCGAATGTTCGTTGTAGAAATAACGAACGGGGAAGGGGCTCTCCGCTGTCAGCTCATCCACCAGCGCGCGAATGCCGCCGTCACGACAGTCGTCGCAGATCACGATCTCCAGTTGGTCGTAGTCCTGCGCAAAAGCGCTGCGCAGCGCCAACTCGAAGTACGTGGGTTTGTAGGCGGGAATGACAATGCTGACCAGGCGTGAAGCGCTCATCGGGTTACCTTGCGACGGATGACGGGCGCCGGTTCACGCCAATGGGCGCGGACCGGCGATGTGAATGTGGGCGCTGCTCAGCGGTGCTCGGCCAGTATCGTCTGCATGATCGCGATGATCCTGGCGAATTCATCCGGGGTGAGGCTATCGAAGATCGGCAGGCACAGAACCCGATTCGACACGTCGCTCGCCACTTGCAGGCGGTCCGGTCTGGCGGATTCCAGGCTGCGGTACATCGGGAACGACGAGATCAACGGGTAGAAATAGCGCCGCACGAGAATGTCCTGCTCGCGAAAGCGCTCGTACAGCGCGTCGCGGCTGATCGGGAACGCATCGCCCACCAGCACCGGGAAGTAGGAATAGTTGTGGTGCTCGCCAGGGCTCCAGAGTAAATCGATGCCCGGTATTTGCGTCAGGGCTTCGCGGTACATCGAATCGATCTGCTTGCGTCGGTCCAGGGCCCCATCAATGTAGTTGAGCTGCAACAGACCGAATGCGGCGTTGATCTCACTCATCTTGCCGTTGATGCCGGGCGCGACGACGGTCACTTCATCGGCGAAACCGAAGTTCTTCAGGTAATCGATGCGTTTTTTGGTCTTCGCATCCGGGCAGACAATCGCGCCGCCCTCGAAGGTGTTGAAGACCTTGGTGGCGTGAAAACTGAGCACCGACAGGTCGCCGTTGCGCAGCAGGCTCTGCCCCTGATGCTGCACACCGAAGGCGTGGGCGGCGTCGTAAATCACTTTCAGGCCATAGCGGTCGGCGATTTGCTGGATGCGGTCGACGTCACACGGCATGCCATAGCAATGCACCGGCATGATCGCGGTGGTCGCCGGGGTGATGGCCTCTTCAATGCGATCGGGGTCGAGGTTGAAGGTACCCGGCGCGATGTCGACGAACACCGGTTTCAGCCCGTTCCACAGCAGCGAATGGGCGGTGGCGACAAACGAGTAGGGCGTGGTGATCACCTCGCCGGTCACACGCAATGCCTGCAACGCCGTGAGCAGCGCCAGCGTGCCGTTGGAAAACAGGCACAAATGGTCGACGCCCAGGTACGCGGCCAGGTCTTTCTCCAGCTTTTCATGGAAAGGCCCGGCGTTGGTCAGGCGCTTGCTGTCCCATATCTGCTGCAGATAAGGCATGAACTCTTCCAGCGGAGGCAGCAGAGGCTGGGTGACCGGGATCGTTTTACTCATGGGCTTCCTGTGCTCTGATACGCGCTGCGGGCTGGGCCCGTTGACGCACGGCGTGCCGCCCTCGGAGTACTGGCGGGCGGAGGTCCAACGCTCTGCGTCATCGAAATGGCGTTTGCGGCGCTATGGCACCGAAAAAGCAAGAAGTCGGCCAACCCGCCATGCTGCAAAGATGCGCTTGATATTCCGAACGCCTGATGCTTATTTTGTACGCCTTGCCGCCCTGCGGCGTGCCCAACGAAAAAGGATTTGAGTCATGAGCAGCGATGACCACCATTCACTCGCGCAGCGACTGATGGGCATTGATGAAATTGAATGCGTCACGCCGGATTTGAACGGCGTGCCACGAGGGAAGGTGATGACCGGCGAGGGTTTTCTCGAAGGCCGTCGGTTGCAGCTGGCGCGGGGTGTGCTGCTGCAATGCATCATGGGCGGCTATCCGCCGTCAAAGTTCTACGGCAGCGACGATGGCGACCTGGCCCTGATCGCCGACCCGCAGCAGACCCATCGTCTGCCGTGGAGCGACGAGCCGCGCGCCCTGGCGATTTGCGACGCTGACGAGCTCGACGGCCAGCCGTCGCCGCTGTCCACCCGCGGCCAGCTCAAATCCGTGATCGCCCGCTATGCACGGCATGGCTGGTCGCCGGTGGTGGCCACCGAGCTTGAGTTCTTCGTCTTCGCGGCCAACCCCGATCCGCGCCAGCCCTTCCAGCCGCCGGTCGGTCTGGACGGTCGTCGCGAAGAGGGCCAGTCGGCGTTCAGCATCAGCTCCAACAACGGCCTGCGACCGTTTTTCAAAGAGGTCTATGCCTGCATGGCGGCGCTGGGCCTGCCCCGCGACACGGTCATGCACGAGATGGGCGTCAGCCAGTTCGAGATCAACCTGCTGCATGGCGATCCGCTGCTGCTGGCGGACCAGACCTTCCTGTTCAAACACATGCTCAAAGAGGTCGCGCTCAAGCACGGGCTGATCGTGGTGTGCATGGCCAAACCGCTGGCGCACACGCCCGGCAGCTCGATGCACATTCACCAGAGCGTGGTCGACACCCGCACCGGCAAGAACATCTTCAGCGACGATGGGGGCGAGGCCACCGCGCTGTTTCATCACTTCATCGGCGGACAGCAGGCGGCGATGGCCGACTTCACCGCGTTGTTCGCGCCCAACGTCAATTCCTATCAGCGCCTGTGCCATCCGTTCGCTTCGCCGAACAACGCCTGCTGGTCCCACGACAACCGCGCGGCGGGCCTGCGCATTCCGGCCAGCGCACCGGTCGCCCGTCGGGTCGAGAACCGTCTGCCCGGCGCTGACGCCAACCCTTATCTGGCGATCGCCGCCAGCCTGGCCGCAGGGCTCTATGGCATCGAGCACACACTGGAGCCGTCGCCGCCGATCCAGGGCGAGTTTGTCGTGCCCGATAATCTGTCGTTGCCATGTACCCTGCACGCTGCCCTGGAACGTCTGACTCGCAGCACGTTGGCCAAGGAACTGTTTGGTGCCGAATTCATCGAAGGCTACGTCGCGTCGAAGACCCTGGAACTGACCAGCTTCTTTAACGAAATTACCCCCTGGGAGCGCCGCGTTCTGGCCGCTCAGGCTTAAGAATCGCTGTTCGGAAATCCTCTGAAGCCGAGGGTTTCCGTCTTTTGGAAAGCTATGCGCCAAATCTGGAAGTCCTTTCGAGCGCTGTATTTTGCCTCGCTGATGATGTTGATCGGCTCGGGCCTGCTCAGCACCTACCTTGCCTTGCGTCTGGCCGCCGATCAGGTCGATGGCCTGTGGGTCGGTGCGTTGATGGCAGCGAACTATGTCGGCCTGGCCCTGGGCGGCAAGATCGGTCACCGGCTGATCGGCCGGATAGGGCACATCCGTGCCTACGCAACCTGCGCCGGCATTGTCGGCGCGGCAGTGCTGGGCCACGGGTTGTTCGACTACCTGCCGGCGTGGATCTTCCTGCGGATGATCGTTGGCCTGGGCATGATGTGCCAGTACATGGTCATCGAGAGCTGGCTCAACGAGCAGGCCTCGCCCAAGCAGCGCGGCACAGTGTTCAGCCTGTACATGATCGCCTCGTACCTGGGGCTGGTGCTCGGCCAACTGATTCTGGTCATCCACCCGCAGCTCGGCCCTGAGCTGCTGATGCTCGTGGCGATGTGCTTCGCCCTCTGCCTCGTGCCTGTGGCAATGACCCGCAGCATTCACCCGGCGCCCATGCACCCGGCCCCGCTGGAGCCGCTGTTCTTCATGCGTCGGGTGCCGCAATCCCTGACCACGGTATTGAGCGCCGGCATGATCATCGGCTCGTTCTACGGCCTGGCGCCGTTGTATGCGGCGCAACAGGGGCTCTCGACCGAACATGTCGGTCTGTTCATGGCCAGTTGCATCGGCGCGGGCCTTATCGTCCAAGGCCCGCTCGGCAAACTCTCGGATCGCTATGACCGCGCCTGGCTGATCCGCGGCGTTGCCGGGTTGCTGGTGCTGGCATCCCTGCCGCTGGCGATCCTCCCCAGCGTGCCGATGGAGCTGCTGCTGGCGGTTGGGTTCCTGGCGTCCTTGCTGCAGTTTTCTCTGTATCCGCTGGCGGTGGCCTTCTCCAACGACCACGTCGAAGGCGAACGCCGCGTCTCGCTGACCGCCATGCTGCTGATGACCTACGGCGTCGGCGCGAGTATCGGCCCGCTGGTGTCCGGCGTGTTGATGAAGATGTTCGGCAGCAACATGCTCTATGCCTTTGTCTGCTGCGTGGCACTGGTGCTGGTGACGCGCATTCGTCCGAAAGCCGTCACCAACCTGCACCAGGTCGAAGACGCCCCGCTGCACCACATCGCGATGCCCGACAGCATGTCCAGCTCGCCCCTGGTGGTCGCCCTTGACCCTCGGGTGGATGAGCAGGTGGTGCAGGATCAGATGCAGGACGTTGAGCCTGAGCCTGAAGTTTCGTCAGAGGTTGCGCCGGATGTGGCGGCCGAAGCTGAAGTGCAGCCCGATATGGTGGAGCGGGTTGTGGCGTCGGGTGAAGGCGTTGTGCGGCCGGTGGCGATTATGGATGAGGAAGTGGCTGCTGAACCTGATGCGGCTGGGCCGGAGGAGGCGCTTGAGGTGCGGCGGGATGTTGGGGTGGATCGGCCGTTGTGATTAGGTTGATCCCAATCTCGCCGAATACCTTCGCACCGCCGCAATACCTGTAGGAGCGACCGGGGTGGCGCTCCACCTTGCCCGCGAAGGCGGTGGAACTGTGACATGGGTGTCGCCTGACCCACCGCGATCGCGGGCAAGCGCGCTCCTACAGTTGATCTTAGGAAACCGACAAATTGCGGCGCACTGAAAATCCATTGTGGGAGTGAAATTGCTCGGAGGGCTGCAGACGATGAGGTGTGAGCGCAGCAAGATTCAGCAACCGGCCAGCACGCCCTGAAGCGCGCCAGCACGGTCACCACCCACGATCAGAAATCGTCGTCTTTGTCGAAGCGTCGCGCTTCGCGCTGCAGCTGATACACGAAACGCTCGACCTGACGCTGCACCAATCCACTCATGTTGTGAAAGCGCACACCGGCGAACGTGGTGTTGATCCTTTCTTCGAAATGCAGATAGCGCAGTTCCACCGGTGTGGTCATGTTGCCGAAGGGCAGGGAGGCGATGAATCGCTCATAGACCTGACCCAGCTGCATGCGCTCGGAGATATCGCCCTCAAAGCGCAGCTTGCAGCCAGTGGCGGAGACGTCCAGCAGTTTGCCGCGCAACGGGAATTTCAGTCTGTCGCCACCGATCTCGACATCAATCAGCGAAGCCAGCTTCAGCGCCGCGCGAAACGCATTGCGGCGCTGGTGATAGACGACTTCTTCAGGCAGCGGGCCGCGATAGCTGCGCGGCTCGTCGATCACCGTCATTTGGGCTTTGCTTTCCCAGGCGATGCGCACACCGTCGTGAAAGCCTTCGACCCGGAAGGGTTCACCGCTGGCAAGGAAACGCTCACCGTCACGGGGGATCATCTCGTCGAGAATCATCTCGTTGGTGTCGCGGTTCACGTCGATCACGTAGCTCTGAAACCGCTGGCTGCGTTCGTGAAACGTGATGATCAACGGGTCATGACTTTCCATCAGCAGCCGCAGATTGGCGGCGATTTCCAATGGGGTGGTCAGTACCTTCGGGGGCTGCGGAATATCTTCCGCGCTTGAGGCATTCACGGTCTATCCATCTCCAGGCAAATAACGGCAGCGTGCAGCGTGCGGCATATTGCCACCACGGTGCGCACCTTGATACAAGAACTTACGCCTGACTGAGCGGACGCGGCCTGGCCTTGCCCGACGTCGAACCGCGGCTGTCATACAGCGTGGGGGTGTCGCCGCCGTTGAGAATCCTCAACTGCTGTGCCGTCGTGAGTTGCTGGAGCTGGATAAGGCTGCCGTTCTGTTCGTTGGCCGCCTGGCATTCACTCATCAGTGCGCTGAGTTCATCGCCTGCGGTCAACAAGGCTTCACCCACTGACGAATGTTTCGCCACTTCTTCGAGTCCCGCACGATTGGCGGGCAGGCCCAGGCTGGTCATCAGCTGGGTACGTCGGCGTCCATGCTGCTCGAGCACGATCACCAGCGCCTGTTTCTGCGCCAGGATGTGTTCCATCTCGACCATATTGCGCCCGTGAAGCGCCACTGATTCGGCCTTCAGGATGTCCAGCAGATGCCGGGTTGGCGCAATGTCGTCCGTGATCAGTTGAAGCAATGTAGTGTCTTGCATCGCATGCCCTGGTGTTTAAGCGTCCAGAAGCCCCTGCGCAGACCGGGGGCTAGCGCTGGGCTTCGAAGTTAAGCAGTTTGCTTGCAACACGATTGCTGTCGACCTTATAGCTGCCGTCGGCGATGGCCTGCTTCAACTCAGCCACACGGGCGCTGTTGACGACAGGCTGATCACGCAACGAATCACTGATCTTCTGCAACTGTTGAGCTTCGCTGCTCAAATGTACTGCCTCACCGCTACCGGGCACGCTCGAGGTGCCGCTGACCGCTGCCGTAGCTTCGGTTTTGCCGGCTTCCTTGGTGCTGGCTGTACGTGTTGTACCGCCAACGGTAGTGGAGCTGTTCAAACGATTGAAGTCGATGACCATGATTGAAAAACCTCTGGGTTCTAGGACGCTTGCCTTGGTTTCGGCCAGACCCGGAATAACTTTAGGGCCCGTGCGAAAACAGTCCCGAATGGACTTCGCACGGAGCACTGGGGTTCCGAGTGTAGGAAAAGCGCAAGCGCAGCGCCAGAGGTCTTACCCTCAGATGTCAGTTACATAGCGACCTCAACTTGCCCGGGCGCAACGATGTTGGCCTTGATCACGCGTTGGGAGTTGAGGTTCTTCACCCGTATTTGCTCGTTGAAACCGCCATCGGACAGGGCTTCGCCCGGCATGCGCACGCTCATCGAACCACTGCGTGCGCTGATCACGACCTGGTCGCCCTTGTGGACCATTTGTGGTTGATCGAGGTGGACGGGCGTCAGGATCTGGTCGATGACCGTTGGTCGGACAACTTTCTGCCCGACCGCCTGATCGACCGAATCCAGGAAGCCTTGCCCCAGCAGGCTCACGTCACGTTCGCGCAGCGCCACATCGTTTTCAGTCACGATCGCGTCGCGCTTCATGGGCCGCACGGCCGTGACCACATTGCGGTAAAGATGTACCTGGGCCGGCACAAACACCGTCCACGGGGACGTGCCTTCACAGCGCACTTTCACAGTCACGCGGCCGATGGGCTGAGCCGGGCTTTCCAGCGACGCTGTCAAATCCTTGTCGCACAGCGGCATACGCAGACGCGGATCCAGCTGCTTGACTTCGATTTCATAGCGGCCGGCGGTTTGGTTGGTCGCCATGTAGTCTTCAACTGTGAATTCAAGAAAGCCCTGGGTCACGCCGATAAGTGTTTCAGGCAGGGTCATGTTGTCCGCGCGGCTCAGGCTGGCGGCACACAACAGACACAGCGCGACCAGCACGCAGAGAAAGCTGCGGGTTGCGGGTGCCGGGCGTCGGGATACTGTCGTTTGTGTGTTCATGATGAGTAAATAGCAAGGGCCGTGCCGCTTACCGATCCGGTAGCGCAATTGGTCGTTTTGGGAGGAGTGGTGCATGGCTGGTGTGATGGATTCAGTAAACCAGCGCACTCAACTGGTAGGGCAGAACCGCCTTGAACTGTTGCTGTTCCGGTTGGACGGCAAGCAGTTATATGGGATCAACGTGTTCAAGGTAAAAGAGGTGCTTCAGTGCCCAAAACTTACCCACATGCCCAAATCCAGTCCGATTGTGCGCGGTGTGGCAAGCATTCGTGGCGGGACCATCCCGATCCTCGATCTGGCATTGGCGACCGGCGGCAAGCCGCTGGCTGACATTACCAATTCCTTTGTGATCATCACGGAGTACAACACCAAGATTCAGGGCTTCCTGGTGCATGCGGTGGAACGCATCGTCAACATGAACTGGGAAGACATTCATCCACCACCCAAGGGCACCGGTCGCGACCACTACCTGACGGCAGTGACGCGTCTGGACAACCAGTTGGTGGAAATCATCGACGTCGAGAAGATCCTCGCCGAAGTGGCGCCGGTCTCCGAGAACATCTCGGTCGGCGTGGTCACGGCGGAGGTGCAGCACAAGGCGCTCTCGCTGCGCGTGTTGACGGTCGATGATTCCTCGGTGGCGCGCAAACAGGTGACGCGTTGCCTGCAAACCGTCGGCGTGGAAGTCACGGCGTTGAATGACGGTCGTCAGGCACTCGATTTCCTGCGCAAACTGGTGGAAGAGGGCAAGAAGCCGGAAGAAGAATTCCTGATGATGATTTCCGACATTGAAATGCCGGAAATGGATGGCTATACCCTCACTGCGGAGATTCGCAACGACCCGCGCATGCAGAAGTTGCACATCGTGCTGCATACGTCATTGTCCGGCGTGTTCAACCAGGCGATGGTCAAGAAGGTCGGCGCTGATGATTTCCTGGCCAAGTTCCGGCCGGACGATCTGGCGGCGAGGGTAGTAGATCGTATCAAGGCGGCAGATATCAGCTGAGGAGGGGTTTTCCTCCTTGCTGTTCACATGATTTGAGAGGCGGCATGTCTACAGGTAATTTGGATTTTGATCAGTTCCGGGTATTCCTGGAAAAAGCCTGTGGCATTTTGCTGGGTGAAAATAAACAGTATCTGGTCTCCAGCCGCCTCAAC
The DNA here is from genome assembly GCF_021728295.1 of Pseudomonas petrae. Lineage (GTDB taxonomy): Bacteria > Pseudomonadota > Gammaproteobacteria > Pseudomonadales > Pseudomonadaceae > Aquipseudomonas > Aquipseudomonas petrae. Next base: position 415,702 of record NZ_JAKJXE010000004.1, on the reverse strand, counting down.
AAGTTGATGGAGCAGCAGTCCATCAAGTCGTTGGGTGAGCTGATCCAGCGCATCCAGACCCAGCCGCGCAGTGGTTTGCGCGAGCAGGTGGTCGATGCGATGACCACTAACGAGACGTTGTGGTTTCGCGATACGTACCCCTTCGAGGTGCTGAAGAACAAGGTCTTGCCGGAGGCGATCAAGGCCAGCCCTGGCCAGCGTTTGCGCATCTGGTCGGCGGCGTGTTCGTCGGGGCAGGAGCCGTATTCGTTGTCGATGACGATCGATGAGTTCGAGCGCAGTAACCCGGGGCAGTTGAAGTCGGGCGCGCAGATTGTGGCGACGGATTTGTCGGGTTTGATGTTGAACAATTGCAAGACGGGTGAGTACGACAGTCTGGCCATCGGCCGGGGTTTGTCGCCGGACCGTTTGCAGCGTTTCTTCGATCAGAAGACGCCAGGGCGCTGGACGGTGAAGGCGCCGATCAAGAGCCGTGTGGAGTTTCGCTCGTTCAATTTGTTGGACAGTTATGCGGCGTTGGGCAAGTTCGATATCGTGTTCTGTCGCAACGTGCTGATTTATTTTTCGGCGGATGTGAAGAAGGATATTTTGTTGCGCATTCATTCGACGTTGAAGCCTGGGGGGTATTTGTTCCTTGGGGCGTCGGAGGCGTTGAACGGGTTGCCCGATCATTATCAGATGGTGCAGTGCAGTCCCGGGATTATTTATCAGGCCAAGTGATTGGCTGCGCTTTCTTGTTAGAACCCGCTTAGGCGGGTTTTTTCATTTTGTGTTGGCGTTGCCGGTTTTGTAAGTATCCGTTTTTTGTGGTGGCGCCAGGAGGCCCGGCCTAACGGCCGGACTGTTTCGCCTTCGGCGAGTTACTTGGAAAAGCACCCCAAGTAACCAAGGGTGCTTGCTCCTGGCTAGGCCCTTCCTTCGTCAGGGTTCCTTCACTCCGGTCTCGCTCCGTGGGCCCGCGCCGAACGGACATCCATGTCCTGACGGCGCTCTCGCCGCATCCATGCGGCTCGGCCCACTGCGCGAGAGCTGCGTTCAGCCTGCACCCAAGTCGCGATTGGCGGTGACTAGACTTTTTGTGTACGAAGATCAAAAGCGCTGCGCAGATCAAGAGCTTCCCGGCTAAAGCCGGTCCTACAGGTATTAGCGCACGGTCAGTAGGACCGGCTTTAGCCGGGAAGGGGCCCGTTTGGTCACCATCAATTCTGTGACGTGCCCGCTGACATCTTCCCGGCTAAAGCCGGTCCCACAGTCGAGGTCGTCGCCACTTTTTCTGAATACACGCGCTGCTATTTAGTGGGACCGGCTTTAGCCGGGAAGCTGTTGATCTTGATCTTCATACACATAACGCCCAGACGACACCTATCGCGACTTGGGTGCAGGCTGAACGCAGACGACGCGGAGTGGGCCGAGCGGCATGGATGCCGCGAGAGCGCCGTCAGGACATGGATGTCCGTTCGGCGCGGGCCCACGGAGCGTCGTCGGAGTGAGGGAACCCGACGAAGTCGGGCCTAGCCAGGAGCAGGCACCCTTGGTTACTTGGGGTGCTTTTCCAAGTAACTCGCCGAAGGCGAAATATCTGCCGTTAGGCAGATGCTGTTAACGGTCAGCAGGACCGAGCACGGATGTAACGGCAAAAAAACGGCACCTCCCTTGCCGCTTTCCTCTCATCAAGCGGAAATCCCTTGCCGCTTTTCTGTCATCCCTCCCCACCAACACCCCTGCAGCCCCCGCAAATCCGCACTTCCAGCAAGTGGCACGCACCTTGCTATAACTCTTGCACGTACATCTGGTCAGCCCTCAAAGGTCCCGACATGAGCATCAGTTTTGAAAACGCCCTCGGCATCCACGAAAAAGCACTCAACTTCCGCGCCCAGCGTGCCGAAGTGCTGGCCAACAACATCACCAACGCCGACACCCCCAACTACAAGGCGCGCGACCTCGACTTCTCCAAAGTCCTGGCCGCCGAAAGCGACAAAAGCAAAAACGGCCACTTCGCCCTCGACATGACCAACAACCGTCATATCGAAGCCGAAGGCATGAGCGATGGCGAAGCCAGCCTGCTCTACCGCACCCCGTCGCAGCCGTCGCTGGACCAGAACACCGTCGACTCCCAGGTCGAAAACGCCAACTACGCCGAAAACGCCATTGGTTTTCAGGCCAGCTTCACCTTGCTCAACAGCAAATTCAAAGGGCTCGTTGCAGCCCTGCGCGGAGAGTAATCCATGTCCCTGTCCAGTGTTTTCAATATTGCCGGTAGCGGCATGAGTGCCCAGAACACCCGCCTCAACACCGTGGCCAGCAACATTGCCAACGCCGAAACCGTGTCCTCCAGCATGGACAAGACCTACCGCGCCCGCCATCCGGTGTTCGCCACAGTCTTCCAGGGTCAGGAATCCGGTGGCAGTGCATCGCTGTTCGAAGACCAGGGCCAGGCCGGCACCGGCGTACAGGTTTCAGGCATCGTCGAAGACGCCTCCAACCTGGAAGCACGTTACGAGCCAAACCACCCGTCAGCCGACAAGAACGGCTACGTCTACTACCCGAACGTCAACGTCGTCAACGAGATGGCCGACATGATCTCGGCCAGCCGTTCGTTCCAGACCAACGCGGAAATCATGAACACCGCGAAAACAATGATGCAGAAGGTCCTGACCCTGGGTCAGTGATAAAGGGCGAAATCCATGACGGTCTCAAACACAGACGCTACCTCGTCGTTCCTCAAAGGGCTGCAAAGCACGACCCCCGGAACCACAGGCACTAGCACCAAATCCAGCACCAGCAGCCTCACCGGGTCCAGTTCGCTGGGCAAGGATTCATTCCTGCAATTGCTGGTCACGCAAATGCAGAATCAGAACCCGCTCGATCCGCAGGACAACAGCGAGTTCGTGGCGCAGCTGGCTCAGTTCAGCAGCCTGGAAACCATGCAGAACCTGAGCACCTCGGTCGATTCGATCAGCACCATGTACCAGTCGTCGCAGGCATTGCAGGCCTCGTCCCTGGTCGGCCGTTCGGTGACCGTGGACGCCGGTTCGACCTACGTCGACACCAGCAAGGCCATGACCGGCTCGGTGGTGTTGCCATCGTCCAGCACCGCCACCACGGTGAAGATCTACGACAGCACCGGTACCAATGTCGTGCGCACCATCGACCTGGGCACTCAGCCAGCCGGCACCACATCCTTTAGCTGGGATGGCAAAGATGAAAGCGGCGCAGCGGTGGCAGCGGGCAATTACAGCTTCGTCGCCAACGGCAGCCTCAACGGCACCGCTACTAATCTGAGCACTTACCTGCCAGCGACAGTGAACAGCGTGACCATGGGCACAACGGGCTCTGACATGACGTTGAACCTCGCCGGCGGCACCCAGGTGGCACTGGCAAAAATCAAGCAAATCGGAATTTAGAGCCGACTAGACGGCGCAGGAGTTAATCATGTCTTTCAATGTTGGTCTTAGTGGGCTCTATGCTGCAAACAAAAGTCTCGACGTTACCGGCAACAACATTGCCAACGTCGCGACCACCGGTTTCAAATCTTCCCGTGCGGAGTTTGCAGACCAGTACGCCCAATCGATTCGCGGCACGTCCGGCGGCACCAACACCGGCAGCGGCGTCACCACCGCCGCGGTTTCGCAGCAGTTCACCCAGGGCACGCTGAGCACCGGTACCGGTCGCAGCCTGGACCTGGCGATCAACGGCAACGGCTTCTTCATGATGAGCAACAACGGCGAGAAGCTCTACACCCGGGCCGGCGCTTTTCACACCGACACCGATGGCTACATCGTCAACGAAGCGGGCAATAACCTGCAGGGCTACAGCGTTGACGGTCAGGGCAACGTCGCCACGGGCGTGCTGAGCAACCTGCGTGTCGATTCGTCGAACCTGGCGCCGAAAAGCACCAGCTTGATCACCGTCGCTTCCAACCTGAACTCCTCGTCGACGGTTCCGACTGTAGCGACGTTCTCGCCGTCGGACACCAACAGCTACACCACCACCTACAGCACGCCGCTGTATGACAGTCAGGGTAATGAGCACACCCTCGACCAGTATTTTTCGAAGACGGGCACCAATACCTGGACGATGTACAGCCTGGTTGACGGTCGCAGCATCAGCGATCCCACGTCCACCAAGGCTGACGCGACAGCCGTGACCTTCGATTCTTCGGGTGGCTTGATCACCAGCGGCACCGGCGCCCCTGATACCACCAACTCGCCAAACGTGGGGGTGGGTACGGACGGTGTTTTCACCATCAACAACTGGGTACCGTCTGCCAAGACTACCGTTGGCAGCACCACCACCTGGTCGAGCAACGGTGCGTCCGCCAACGCGGGCGGTATCAAGCTCAACATGCTGGCGACCACTCAGACCAACTCCGTGTCGGGTGCAATCACCAAGACCCAGAACGGCTACGCCACCGGTCAGATCACGGCCATGAACATCGATGCCAACGGCAAGATGTTCGCGACCTACACCAACGGTCAGTCGACGGTCATCGGTCAAGTGTCTTTGACCAACTTCGCCAACGTTCAGGGTCTGGCACCGGCAGGCGGCACCAATTGGCGCGAATCGTCCGCGTCGGGCATCCCGGTCACGGGTGCGCCGCAGTCGGGTACGCTGGGTTACTTGACCGGGCAGGCGCTGGAAGAGTCCAACGTCGACCTGACCGGTGAACTGGTCAACCTGATCAAGGCGCAGAGCAACTACCAGGCGAACGCCAAGACCATTTCGACGCAGAGCACTATCATGCAGACGATCATTCAGATGACCTGATAACGGTCGCTGGATACGCTCGATCAAGCCCCTCTCGGAGGGGCTTTTTTTTGCCTTTTTTTCGGGATGAAACATCAAGAGCCGTCCCACTCTACAACTGGAAACTTCCTACTTTCGTCTTTGCGAGAATTAAGTTCGCTGACAAATAAATGCCATTGAGCGGCGCCGTTTATGCGGTCCGTTCGATTGCATTCCTTTGCCCGCGAATCTCGATGCATTGACGAGCGTGTCGTTGAACAACGACTCAGGGAGTGTTCATGTCATTCAACACAGCGGTTTCAGGTTTGCACGCGGCGCACAAGCGCATGGAAGTGGCTGGCAACAACATTGCCAACGTCCACACGGCCGGTTTCAAATCCTCTCGCGCCGAGTTCTCGGCGGTCTATTCCTCATCCCTGCTCGGCGGCAGCCGGACGGCCTCGGGGGATGGCGTGCAGGTGGCCAACGTTTCGCAGAATTTTGCGCCCGGCGGGGTCATCACCAGCGAGGGTAGGGCCCTCGACATGCGCATTCAGGGCAGCGGTTTTTTTGTCATGAGTGACGCCGGTTCCATCAGTTACGGCCGGTCAGGGGCCTTCATCAAGGATGCGCAGAATTTTGTCGTCGACTCCCACGGCAGCCGCTTGCAGGGCTATGGGCTGACGGACGACGGACAGGTGATCAGCGGCGTTCGGACGGATCTGAAGATTGACGCCGCCGGCATGTCGCCCAAGGCCACCGGCAAGATGGAGCAGACCCTCAACCTGAATGCGGGGTCGCCGTCACTTGGGGCTATTCCGCGCTTCGACCCTGGCGACCCGACCACGTACACGCGGGTGACGGGGCGGCTGATTCAGGACGCCGGCGTTCCGCCGCAGGCTCACGAGCTCAAGCAGTACTTCGTCAAGACTGAAGACGACAAATGGACGTCGTACATTCTCGTCGACGGCGTCAATCCGCTGGACCCGACCAGTACCGCGCCGCTGGAGATCGGTTTGCAGGTGTCTGCGGCCGGCAGGCTTTCGCTCACCGGCTCGACGGCGGCGGTGAAGATGATGTCCGACACCGAGTTGTCCCTGCAGACATGGCGCCCGGCGGTCAACGTCAACGGCAGTTGGACCGCAAGCCCGGCCCCCGCCCCCGCCCCGGGCCCGATCTCACTGCCGCTGCTGGACGGAGGACTGCCCGTGCTCTACCCGGCCGACCCGCTCATGCCGCGCCCGGTGCCGACCTTCAATCCTGCGGACATCACCACCTACACCAAGGCGTCACCCTATGGCGTGTTCGACAGCCTCGGCACGCGCCACGAGATGACCCAGTACTTTGTCAAAGACGGCAGCAACAGCTGGAAGATGCATACGCTGATCGACGGGCGCAACCCGCAGGACCCGACCAGTACGGCGCCGTCGACGGCGAGCATGTTGTTTGACTCAGGCGGCTCGTTGCAATCGCTGATCGGCAGCCAATGGCTGACCGCCGCCAACAACACCCTGACCCTCGGCGGCTGGGTGCCGGCCAAACCGCTGGATGGCAACAAGCCGGGCGGGCGTTGGGGTGCGAATGGCGCTGTGGGAAATGCCGACGGCATTGTCATGGACTTCAACAAGATCAGTCAGCACAACGCCGCCACCGGCAGCAGCAACATCGTCATCGACGGCCATGGGGCAGGGCAGGCCACCCAGCTGAAGATCGACAAGAGCGGCATGCTGATGATCGGGTTCAGCAATGGCCTGCACCGCAATGTCGGTCAGGTCATGCTCGCCAGCTTCGCCAACAACCAGGGCCTGCAGCCGGTGAGCGACACGCGCTGGGTCGAAACCCTGGCTTCCGGCGCCGCCAATTACGACTCGCCGGGTGTTGGCACGTTGGGCAGCGTTATCGGGCACTCGCTCGAGGGCTCCAACGTCACGTTGACCAATGAGCTGGTGGAGCTGATCCAGGCGCAAACGGCCTATCAAGCGAACTCGAAAACACTGTCGACGGAGGCGGAGCTGATGCAGACGTTGATACGCGCGACTTGATTGAGCACCCGCCACACTTCAACCTTCCGGAATAAATCTCGGCAGCCCAACCGGCCTCTTCCCGGCTGAAGCCGGTCCTACAAAAGCTACGCGCGCAGTCAGTGAGATTGTGTGTGAACGCGAATGTAGGACCGGCTTTAGCCGGGAACGCGGCGTGTCAGGCGATTGATTCGTCACACGCACACCGCCTTCGCGGGCAAGCGCGCTCCTACAGTGGGTCTCGGCAAGGCAAAAATTTTTTGTCGTACCCAGCATCCGTAGGAGCCGGCTTGCTGGCGAACGCGGCGTGTCAGGCGATTGATTCGTCACAGGCACACCGCATTCGCGGGCAAGCGCGCTCCTTCGACATTTTTGCGTTGGTCAAAATTTCAGGGCAAGACACACGTCTGTAGGAGCGTGGCTTGTCCCGCGATCGGCTGCGAAGCAGTCGTCAAACCTCGCGGCGCCATTCTTTCTGACACACCGCATTCATCGGGTTTACTGCCGCTGCGCGCCAGATCGCAGGACAAGCCACGCTCCTACTGAAGCAGCGCCCCTTTAAATCGAACAATCCGACTTCACATACGCGGCGCTGATCCGCGTCCAGCCTTCGCCTGGGCTGGTTTGGGCGCAGACCGTGCGGTGTGCGCCTTGCCAGAGGAAATAAGGCGCCGGCGCCGCCCATACGGCGAACGAGCAGGCAATCAGTGTGAGGAGAAGGGCGACGCGCAGACGCATGACAGATTTCCGTAACGACTAAAGCGAATTCACAAAACGCTGCAAGTTTCGCACCCCATGGAGAGTTTTCTGGCGCTCGCTGCCGTCGATTCGCAGGAAACCGGCAGTCTGCTGTCGCGCGGCGACGCAAACCGGATTCAAGTCCATGGAAAGCGGCCGGAATCATTGAAGAATCAACGCTTTGTATCACCGCTGAAAAACTGGTTCGATTATTGCTATGACCTGTTCAGTACAGCTACAGGCGGCAAGCGTCTGTCGGAGGAGGAAGACTGTGGACAAGTTGCTATACGTGGCCATGAGCGGAGCGTCGGAAAACGCCATCGCCCAAAAGGCCCATGCCAACAACCTGGCGAACGTTTCGACCAACGGGTTTCAGCGCGACCTCGAACAGGCGCGCTCAATGCCGGTGTTCGGCGAGGTCAACCCGTCCCGGGCGTACGCCATGAGCGAACGTCCAGGCACTGACTTCAGCCAGGGTGCGATGGTCGACACCGGTCGCGAGCTGGACGTCGCCGTCAAAGGCAACGGCTGGATGGCGGTGCAGACCGCCGACGGCGGCGAAGCCTACACCCGCACCTCCAGCATGAACATCGACGCCCTCGGCGTGTTGCGTGATGGCAATGGTTTGCCGGTCATGGGCAACAGCGGGCCGATTGCCGTGCCTCCGCAGCAGCAGATCGAGATCGGCGCCGACGGCACCATCAGCGTTCGCTCGCTGGGTGAGAGTCCGCAGGTCATGGCCCAGATCGACCGCATCAAGCTGGTCAAGGGCGATCAGACGACCATGGAAAAAGGCCCCGACGGTCTGATGCACACCAAGAGCGGCAGACCGGCCCAGGCCGATGCCGACGTGCAGGTCGAATCCGGGTTTCTGCAGGCCAGCAACGTCAACGCCGTCGACGAGATGACGTCGGTGCTGGCGCTGTCCCGCCAATTCGAACTGCACATCAAGATGATGAAGACCGCCGAGCAGGATGACGAGTCGATGGCTCGCGTCTTGCAAATGGGCTAATGACTGACAGCTTGCGCCGATAAACAGGCGCTCGAGGAGATTCAAACATGCTTCCGGCACTCTATGTTGCTAAAACCGGTCTGGCCGCCCAGGACACCAACCTGACGACCATTTCCAACAACCTGGCCAACGTTTCGACCACCGGTTTCAAAAGCGACCGTGCGGAATTCCAGGACCTGCTGTACCAGATCAAGCGTCAACCAGGCGCCCAGTCCACTCAGGACAGCGAGCTGCCATCGGGCCTGCAACTGGGTACCGGTGTGCGCATCGTCGGCACCCAGAAAAACTTCACCGCCGGCAGCCTGCAGACCACCAACCAGCCGCTGGACATGGCGGTCAACGGTCGCGGTTTCTTCCAGATCCGTCAGCCTGACGGCACCCTGGCGTACACCCGCGACGGTACGTTCCACCTGGACAGCAACGGCCAGATCGTAACCGCCAACGGCTACGCACTGGAGCCGGCGATCGTCGTTCCGCAAGACTCGCAGACCTTCACCGTCGGCGAAGACGGCACCGTGTCGATCACCACGTCGGCCAACACCGCGACCCCACAGATCATCGGCAACGTGCAGACGGCGGACTTCATCAACCCGGCCGGCCTGCAATCCCAGGGCGGCAACCTGTACCTGGAAACCGCTTCCAGCGGCGCGCCGCAGGTCGGTACGCCGGGCCTCAACGGTCTGGGCGTGGTCAAGCAGAACACCCTGGAAAACTCCAACGTCAGCACCGTTGAAGAGCTGGTGAACATGATCACCACCCAGCGCGCCTACGAGATGAACTCCAAAGTGATCTCGACCGCTGACTCGATGCTTCAGTACGTGACCCAGAACCTGTAAGCCCTTCTTGAAACGCCTGATGTCCTGCTGCGAAACACCTGATCAATTCCAAGGGGCGCCTGAAAAACGCCTGCTACACCGCGAGGTTTTAAGTGTCATGAAACGGCTCTCTGTATTGCGGCTTTCCCTGTTGGCAGCTCCTGTGTGCGGTATCGCGCTGCTGACCGGCTGCGTTGCGCCTGCGGCCAAACCCAATGACCCTTATTACGCGCCGGTGTTGCCGCGCACGCCGCTGCCTTCAGCGGCCAGCAATGGTTCGATTTATCAGGCCGGTTTCGAACAGAACATGTATGGCGACCGCAAGGCCTACCGGGTCGGCGACATCATCACCATCACGCTTTCCGAGAAGATGGCCGCCAGCAAGGCCGCCAGCTCCGGGATCAGCAAGACCAGCAAAACCAGCCTTGGCCTGACCTCGCTGTTTGGCGCAGGCGTGAGCACCAACAACCCGGTCGGCGGCGGCAACCTCAGCCTGGACGCCGGATACACCGGCGACCGCGCCACCAAGGGTGACGGCAAGGCGGCGCAGAGCAACAGCCTGACCGGCTCGATCACCGTGACCGTCGCTGACGTGATGCCCAACGGCATTCTGTCGGTGCGCGGCGAGAAGTGGATGACGCTGAACACAGGTGACGAACTGGTGCGCATCGCCGGCCTGATCCGTGCTGACGACATCGCCACCGACAACACCGTGTCGTCGACTCGCATCGCCGATGCACGCATCACTTATTCCGGTACAGGCGCGTTTGCCGATTCCAGTCAGCCAGGCTGGTTCGACCGATTCTTCCTCAGCCCGTTGTTCCCTTTCTGATAGCGGGATAGCCATGATCACGTTCAAGCAACTGATAGCGGCAGCGCTGCTGTTCACCACCGCACTGGGCGCACACGCCGAGCGCCTGAAGGACATCGCCAGCATTTCCGGCGTACGGACCAACCAGTTGATCGGTTACGGTCTGGTGGTGGGGCTCAACGGCACGGGTGACCAGACCACCCAGACGCCGTTCACCCTGCAGACTTTCAACAACATGCTCTCGCAGTTCGGCATCAAGGTGCCGGCGGGTTCGGGCACCGTGCAGCTGAAAAACGTCGCGGCCGTGGCCGTGTACGCCGACCTGCCGCCGTTCGCCAAACCGGGTCAGCAGATCGACATCACCGTGTCGTCCATCGGTAACTCGAAAAGCCTGCGCGGTGGCGCCCTGTTGATGACCCCGATGAAGGGCATCGACGGCAACGTCTACGCCATAGGCCAGGGCAACCTGGTGGTCGGCGGCTTTGACGCTGAAGGCCGCGACGGCTCGAAGATCACCGTCAACGTTCCGTCTTCCGGGCGCATTCCCGGTGGCGCATCCGTTGAACGTGCCGTGCCGAGTGGCTTCAACCAGGGCAACTCGCTGACCCTGAACCTTAATCGCAATGACTTCACCACCGCCAAGCGCATCGTCGATAAGATCAACGACATGCTCGGCCCTGGCGTCGCCCAGGCGCTGGACGGCGGCTCCGTGCGGGTCACTGCGCCGCTGGACCCCAACCAGCGTGTTGATTACCTGTCGGTGCTGGAAAACCTGGAAATCGATCCGGGCCAGACGTCCGCCAAAGTCATCATCAACTCGCGGACGGGCACCATCGTCATCGGCCAGAACGTCAAGGTTTCGCCGGCAGCCGTCACCCACGGCAGCCTGACCGTGACCATCACCGAAGACCCGATCGTCAGCCAGCCGGGCGCGTTCTCCAACGGCCAGACCGCTGTGGTCCCGCGCTCGAAGATCAACGCCCAGCAGGAACTGCACCCGATGTTCAAGTTCGGTCCGGGCACCACGCTGGATGAAATCGTCCGTGCGGTTAACCAGGTGGGCGCAGCGCCAGGCGACTTGATGGCGATTCTCGAAGCGCTGAAACAGGCCGGCGCGTTGCAAGCCGACCTGATCGTGATTTAAGAGGCAAACTGAATGAGCATTCCAAGCGGCGGCGTCTCTTCCGGTGATTCAGGTGCGTACACCGACCTCAATCGTCTGACGGCCATGAAAACCGGTGATCGCGACAGCGAGGGCAACCTTAAAAAAGTCGCGCAGGAATTCGAGTCGCTGTTCGTCAGCCAGATGCTCAAGGCCATGCGTTCGGCCAACGAAGTGCTGGCCAAGGACAACCCGATGAACACCGCGGCGACGCGGCAGTATCAGGACATGTACGACCAGCAGCTTTCGGTGAGCATGTCTCGCGAGGGTGGCGGCATTGGTCTGCAGGACGTGCTCATGCGTCAGCTGTCGAAAAACAAAGGCACTGAAATTGCGCCGGCCAGCACCGGGCTTGTGTCCGGCGGCAAAACGGAGGCGAAGGTCGACGGCAAAGCCGACGCGCCTGCACAGGCCGGCCTGGCCACGCGCATTGCCCAGCGTCCGCTGTGGGCCACCCGTTCGGTGACTGCGCCCGCTGCAACCGAAGGCACCGTGCACAGCGACGTGGCGGCGCTGAATTCCCGACGCCTGTCGCTGCCGAGCAAGCTCAGCGACCGCATCATGGCCGGTATCGTCCCGACAACTGGCACAACCACCGCCGCAGGCCAGGACGCGAGCGCCAGCGCTACCACACTGAAGAACCGCATTGCCGTCTCCAATGCCGTGGCCGCCGCGAAAAGCGCCGGTCAACAGAACAATGGCGACTGGACCGTCGGGCCGCAGTACGCCGCCGACGCTGACGCTTATGTGCGCAGCCGCGTGCAGACGCCGCTGGCGCCGGGCAAGAGTGCATTCGCCAACCGTGATGACTTCGTCGCCACGATGATGCCGCTGGCCAAGGACGCTGCCGCGCGAATCGGCGTCGATCCGAGCGTGCTGGTGGCCCAGGCTGCGCTGGAAACCGGCTGGGGCAAATCGATCATGCGTCAGTCCGACGGCGGCAGCAGCCACAACCTCTTCGGCATCAAGGCCCAGGGCGGCTGGAAAGGGCCGGAAGCCCGCGCGATCACCAGCGAGTTCCGCGACGGCAAGATGGTCAAGGAAACCGCGGACTTCCGCGCCTACGACTCGTACGCCAGCAGCTTCCACGACCTGGTGAGCTTCCTGCAGAACAACAATCGCTATCAAGAAACCCTCAAATCCGCCGATAACCCGGAACAGTTTGTGAAAGAGCTGCAGAAGGCCGGATACGCAACCGACCCGTCCTATGCCAGCAAGATTTCTCAGATAGCGAAACAGATGAAGAGTTACCAGACCTACGCATCCGCCTCGGGCTCTTCCACGACTTTATAAGGTTTGAACCATGTCACTGATCTCAATCGGGCTTTCGGGACTCACCGCCAGCAGCGCAGCATTGACCACGATTGGCAACAACACGGCCAACGTCGACACGCAGGGCTACTCGCGTCAGCAAGTGATGACCACCGCCGGGGCTCAGCAGAATATCGGTGTCGGTTTCATCGGCACCGGTACGACGTTGTCCGACGTGCGCCGTATCTACAACGGCTACCTCGATAACCAATTGCAGACCAGCACATCGCTCAACGCCGACGCCACCGCGTACCTGAGCCAGGCCAGCAAGCTCGACTCGATCCTGTCCGACAGCTCGACCGGCGTGAGCACCGTGCTGGCGAAGTTTTTCACTGACCTGAGCGCCTTGGCCAAACAGCCTACCGACACGGCTGCCCGTACGACGTTTCTGACCAGTGCATCGGCGCTGGCCGGTCAGTTCAACACCATCTCGGCGCAGATGAAAGACCAGAGCGCCAGCATCAATACCCAGCTGACCACGGCAGCAGGGCAGGTGAACGCCCTGGCGTCGTCCATTGCCGTCCTCAACAAGCAAATCACCGAGGCCCAGTCCTCCGGCGGTCAGCCCAACACGCTGCTCGATTCGCGGACCGAGGCGGTACGTCAGTTGAATGAACTGGTGGGCGCCAAGGTCGTTGAAACCAACGGCAGCTATGACGTCTATATCGGTACCGGCCAGCCGCTGGTCACCGGCACCACCGCCAACACCCTGAGCGCAGCGCCGAGCGACAGCGACCCCAGCGTTTACGCGCTGAAACTGAAATATCAGAACAACGAAGTCGATGTGTCCAGTGTGGTCACCGGCGGTTCCCTGGGCGGGCTGCTGCGTTATCGCAGCGACGTGCTGCAGCCCGCTGCCAGCGAGCTGGGCCGTCTGGCGCTGGTCGCTTCCGATCAGATCAACAGCCAGCTCAACCAGGGCGTCGACGCCAACGGCAAATTCGGCAGCAACCTGTTCACCAGCATCAACGACCCGAGCCTGACCAGCCAGCGCAGCCTTGCCAACACGACCAACGATCAGTCGTCGGGCAACTTCGCGGTGTCCATTGCCAACAGCGGCGCGCTGCAGACCAACGACTATCAGGTGACCTTCACCGATGCCAGCGGCCAGTACAGCGTCAAGCGGCTGCCGGACGGCAAGGACATGGGTTCGTATAACACCAGCGCCACCACCGCGCCGGTCATCGACGGGTTCTCGCTGAAATTCAACGGCACCTCTACCGAGGGTGACAGCTTCAAGATCAGCCCGACCAAGACCGGCGCTGACGGCATCAAGGTCGTGATGACCGACCCGAAAGCCATCGCCTCGGCCAGTCCGCTGACCGGCAGCGCTATCGTGAGTAAAGGCTCGGGGACGTTCACCCAGCCCGTGTTGTCGACCCAGGCCGACATCTACAATCCGACCGCCACCGCCGACCTGCGTAACGCACTCACGGCCTCGACGCCGATGCGCCTGCTCATGGGCGATGTGACCAATGGTGCTCAAAGCTATTCCCTGGTCAATGCGAAGGGCGATCCGGTGCTGGACAAATCCGGCAATGCGATCACCGGCTCGGTGGTGCAGAACCAGTCAAACGACATCAGTCTGGAGGTGGGTTACACCGACTCGTCGGGCGCGGCGCAGTCGTTCAAGTTCGGCATGACCCTCGCCGGCTCGGCCACAAGCGGCGACACCTACAGCATCGCCATGACCGGCGCCGGGTCTCTGGACAACCGCAACGCGGTGTCGGTGGGTACCCTGCAGACCAAACAGACCCTCGACACCGCCGCCGGCAATGGCACGGGCATGAGCCTGAGCGGTGCCAACGCCAACATGATCACCACGGTGGGCAGCAAGGCGGCCCAGGCCAAGGGCGACACGACGGCGACCACCGCGGTGCTGACCCAGGCCAAGACCGCGCGCGACAGCGTTTCTGGCGTATCGCTGGACGAAGAAGCCGCCAACCTGGTCAAGTATCAGCAGTACTACACCGCGTCTTCGCAGATCATCAAAGCCGCTCAAGCCATCTTCAGCACGCTGATCAACAGTCTTTAAGGAATCGTAATCCATGCGTATCTCAACGACCCAGTTTTACGAAACCAGCGCCTCGAACTACTCGCGCACTTACGCCAACGTCACCAAGACCGGCGATGAAGTGGCCAGTCAGGTCAAGCTCAACACCGCCGGCGACGACCCTGTCGGCGCGGGCCGCGTGCTGCAGTTGCAGCAGATGGGCACGATGCTCAATCAGTACAAGTCCAACATCGACACGGTCAACACCAGCGTCGTGCAGACCGAGACCGCCCTGACGGGCATCACCTCGGCGATTCAGCGCGCGCAGGAACTGGTACTGGGCGCCGCCAACACCTCGTTCACCGACAAGGACCGGCAGGCCAACGCCGCCGAGCTCAAAGAGTTGCAGGGGCAGATTCTCGGCCTGATGAACAGCCAGGACGCCGACGGCACCTATCTGTTCTCCGGGTCCAAGGGCACCACGGCGCCATACGCCGTCAGTTCCGACGGTACCTACAGCTATCAGGGCGACCAGACGCGTAACCTGCTGGCCGTCGGCAGCGGCATTTCCATGGCCAGCAACACCACCGGCTGGGATGCATTCGAACAGGCTATCAACACCACGCGCACCTCGACGACCCTGGTCGCGGGCGCTGATGACGGCGTGATTTCGTTGTCCGGCGGCAGCGTCAGCAATGCTGCCACCTACGACACCAGTTTCACCGCCGGCCAGCCGTACAAGATTTCCTTCACCAGCAGCACGGCGTACACGATCCTCGACAAGAACAACCAGGATGTGACGGGCGAGGCGACGGCTGCCGGCAAGTTTGCGTCCAGCAGTTCGGCGAACCAGGCCATCACCTTCCGTGGCCTGGAACTGAACCTGAACATCAACTTGACCAAGGATCAGTACACAAACACCACTGCCGCAGACGCGGCGGTGAAAAACCATACCTTCCAGCTGGGTGTTTCCCCCAGCGCGGTGAGCACCTCGCGGCTGCCGGCCAACACCTCGACCGACGTGATCACCAGCTCGGTGGTGACCGACCAGGCCGCGTTCGACAAAACCTTCCCGTCGGGCGGCGCTGTCGTGCGCTTTACCGACGCCACCACCTTCAACCTGTACGCGGCGCCTTATGACGCGGCGACCAGCAAACCGGTGTCCACCGGCACGCTGAGCGGCAACACGGCGACGGCCTCCGGTGTGACCTTCACCTTCAGCGGCACGCCGCCGACGCTGGCTGCAGGTGACCAGTTCACTGCGCAGTCGTCGACTCAGCAAAGCCAGAACGTGCTGAACACCTTGACCAAGGTCATCACCGCGCTCAACGGCAAGGTCGATGGCGACCCGGTTGCCCAGCAGAAACTGCAGGCCACCATGACGTCCACCATCGGTAACCTGAAAAGTGCGGCCGAGCAGATCATCAGTGCAACCAGCGAAGGCGGTGCCCGGGCCAAGACGGCGACCGAACAGGGCGTGACCAACCAGACGATGATCGACAACGGCACTACCGAATCGGGCACGATTACCGCGTCCGACCCGGTCGATGCCATCGCCCGTCTGACCCTGCAGAAAACCATGCTGCAGGCCTCGCAGCTGGTGTTCACCCAACTGTCTGCGCTGAACCTGTTCAGCAAGTTGTAATCGGCCCAGCGGAGGGCGGCCCCTGACCAGCAGGCGTCGCCACCGTTGAGCGTCAACCGTATTGTCAGCGGTTATGCCGATCCTTTCCCCGGGGAACGGCACCGCTCGTGAGTCCCGCCCGTGAATTCAGCTCCCCTCGTCAGCCTCGTCATTCCCGCCTACAACCCGCGCTTTCTCCAGCGAGCCCTGCTGGACGCCCTGGCCCAAACCTATCGGCCCCTGGAAGTGGTGGTCTGCGACGACAGCCAGACCGACGAAATCCAGCGCATTGTTGAAAAACACCTCGACTCAAGCCCGGTCACCCTGCGTTACGTGCGCAACCCCAAGCGTCAGGGTTTCGTCGGCAACCTGCTGGTGTGCCTGCACGAAGCGCAGGGCGAGTTCATCAAGTTTTTCTGTGATGACGATCGGCTGTTTCCGGCGGCCGTCGCACGTCAGGCGAGCGTTCTGGCGGAGCATGACGACGTCAGCCTGGTGCTGGCCCAGCGTTATTTCTGCGATCCCCAGGACATTCAGTTGCCGGTGCGCATCGAGAATGCCCCGCTGGCCGAATCCAGCTCGGTGTTCTACGGCGCGGACCTGCTCTCGGTGTTCGATATTTCGCCGACCAATTTTCTTGGCGGGCTCAGCAGCTCGTTGATGCGTCGCAGCGACGTTCAGGTGATTCTGCCGGCGCTCCGCGAAGTGGGCGACGGCTTCACCGCGCTGGTGGATTTCGTGCTCTACGTTTGCCTGCTCAAGCGCGGCAACATGGTCATGCTCAACGACGTGCTCAGCGCCGAACGTTTGCACCCGGACCGCTTGAGCCGCAAGCAGTGGGTCAGGGACCTCATCCCGGACGAGCGTCAGTGGCTGGGCAAGATGCTGAAGGCGCGGACCGGCGAAGACGCTCCCGAATACGGCTGGGTGCGCTTCGTGCCGCTGACTCAGGCGCTGGAGCAAACCCGCGTCTGGCAAGAGCTGCCGCTCAGCCGCATGCTCGGTGATCGTCAAGCCTCCTTGCCGTGGCGGGTCGGCACCGACAGCGAGAGTTTTGCGGAGCTGTACCAGCAGTGGTTGAGCTTCCGCACCCTGTTTGGCGCCGACCGCCTGCGCGTGGCGGATAACGTCGCCACGTGGCCGTCGCAGCCGAAGATGATCGCGGTGGTGCTCGACGAACATGCCAGCGCTGCCGGCGTGGCCTTGACCCTGGCCAGCCTTGACGCGCAGTTGTACGCCACCGAATTGACCCTGGTGCTGTCCAGCGCCTGTGAAGCGCCAGTGCTTGATGGCCGTGTGTTCACCTTGCCGCTGCAGTCCGACTGGCTGGCGCAACTCAATGACCTGCTGCCCCAGCTCGAGCGCGGCGACTGGTGTTACCTGCTGCGGGCGGGGGATCGGCTGACCGATTGTGCGCTGCTGATCCTCGCCGAACGCGTTGCCCACTCGCCGGACGTGCTGTGCCTGTACGGCGACGAAGGCGCATTGCATGAAGGCGAGTCGGCCGAGCCGGTCTTTCGGCCTGACTTCAACCTCGACCTGCTGCGCAGTTATCCCTACGTCGGCCGGGTTCTGGCGTTTCAGATGGACGCGCTGGTCAGGGTCGGTGGTTTCGACTCCGCTTACGGCGAACTCGCGCCCCACGACGCGATCTGGCGCCTGACCGAAACCCACGGCGTGGTGGTTCAGCACGTTTCGGAAATCCTCGTCGAGTCGCAGTTCCCGTTTCAGTCGTGGCTGGCGCTGCCAGAGGTCATGGCGCAAAACGCCCCGGTGCTCGGCGCGCATCTGCAGCGCATGGGCATCGCTCATCAGCTGCACGAGGTGGAAGGGCAATGGCTCAATCACATTGATTACCTGAGTGACGCGCGTCCGCTCGTGTCGATCATCGTCGTCCATCAGGACCAGTTGGCGGCGTTGCAGCGCTGTGTTGAGTCGCTGCTGTCGAAGACCACTTACGATCACTTCGAAGTGCTGATCGTCGACTGCGCCAGTCAAAGTGCGGAGGCGCGGTCCTGGCTGGCGGACATGCAGCAGATCGGTGGCGACACGCTGCGCGTGCTGCATTACGAAGGGCAGGGCAACGGCGCCGACGTGCGCAATTTCGCCGCCGGCCATGCCCGCGGCGAGCACCTGCTGATGCTCAGTGTCTATGCGGTGGTCGCCGATTCCGCGTGGCTGGGCGAACTGGTCAATCACGGTCGGCGGGAAGAAGTGGGCGTGGTCGGCGCCAAGCTGTTCACCCCCGAAGGCTACATTCTCCAGGCCGGGCTGATTCTGGGTTACCACGGCCCGGCCGGCCCTGCATTTTTTGGCGAGCCACTGCACGCGCCCGGTCATCTGCTGCGGTTGCAAGCGGCTCAGGATCTGAGCGCGGTGGGCGGCCACTGCCTGCTGGTGCGCCGCGCTTTGTTTGAGCAGCTCGGCGGTCTGAACAGCCACGAGTTCAGCGGTAGCCTGAGCGAAGTGGATTTCTGCCTGCGCGTGCGGGAGTCCGGCCATTTGGTGGTCTGGGCACCGCGTGCCGTGCTGGCGATCGGCGCTTCGACGCCGGCTGAACAGACGTGCGAGAAGCAGTCCCAGGTTGACGATCAGCACGCTTTCTACAAACGCTGGCTGCCGATCCTCGCCCGTGACCCGGCCTACAACACCAACCTGCGCCTGACCGGTTCGTTCTACAGCCTGGAGCCGGGCCTTAAAAAAGGCTGGAATCCTTATTCATCGCGGCGTTTGCCGAATGTGCTGGCGATCCCGGTCAACAGCACGGCGGTGGGTCACTACCGCGTGTCCCAGCCGTTTCTGGAGCTGGAGGCC
This sequence comes from Pseudomonas petrae, assembly GCF_021728295.1. Classification (GTDB taxonomy): domain Bacteria; phylum Pseudomonadota; class Gammaproteobacteria; order Pseudomonadales; family Pseudomonadaceae; genus Aquipseudomonas; species Aquipseudomonas petrae. The sequence goes on along the minus strand of NZ_JAKJXE010000004.1, from coordinate 396,676 downwards.
GACGGCCGAATTGCCGGGCGGATGAGCTACGACCTGCCGTCGATCATCGAGCTGGAGCGTCAGTCACCGGATGTGATCATCGTGCAGTGCCGTTACAGTCAGAATTCGATCGATCAGGTTGCCAGCCTCAAGGCGTACTCCAACGCCCGGCGCATCTACGAGCTGGACGACTACGTGATCAGCGTGCCAAAAAAGAACGGCCATCTGCGCAGCATGCCGTCGAACATGGAAGCCATGGTGCGTCTGGGCACCAGCCTGTGTGATCGGGTGGTGGTGTCGACCGTGACGCTGGCCGATGCACTGTCGGGGATGCACCACGACATCCGGGTGGTCCCGAACATGCTGGCGTCACAGCTCTGGACCGGCCTGCGCAGCCAGCGCCGCACCTCGAAAAAACCTCGGGTCGGCTGGGGTGGCGGGACCAGCCATGCCGGTGATCTGGAGATCATCGCCGAGGTCGTGCGCGAGCTGGCCGATCAGGTCGAGTGGGTGTTCTTCGGCATGTGCCCCGAGTCGCTGCGCCCGTACGTGCACGAGTTTCATCCGTCAGTGGGCTTGCTGGCCTATCCGGCCAAACTCGCGGCTCTGAACCTCGACCTCGCGCTGGCGCCGCTGGAGCACCACATCTTCAACGACTGCAAAAGCAACCTGCGCCTGCTGGAATACGGGGCGTGCGGTTACCCGGTGATCTGCACCGACACCCGGGCTTACGACGGTTACCTGCCGTGCACCCGCGTGATGACCAACAGCACCGCCGAATGGCTGGAAGCGATCCGCATGCACCTGACCGACCCGGACGCCAGCTACCGCATGGGCGATGAGCTGAAAGAAGTGGTCATGCGTGACTACGTACTGCGCGGCGACAACCTTCAGCACTGGGTCAACGGCTGGCTGGCGGATTAAGCGCGGAGTGAGAGTACGACCGCGTGCGGTCCTACATCCGCGTCCACCCAATCTCACTGACTGCACACGCTGCTTATGTGGGACCGGCTTCAGCCGGGAAGGGGCGAGTGCGTGCGACGCAAGAATTCATGATGCGCCGCTGATCGGTGTAGGAGCGCGCTTGCCCGCGAAGAGGCCAGTACATCCGACGCATATTGATCGTCTGTGCTTACGCCTTCGCGGGCAAGCGCGCTCCTACACTGGGTTTGCAGCGTCTCACTACTCACGATTGTATGCACGACCCGTAGGAGCCGGCTTGCTGGCGAACGGGGTTGATCAGTCACTGCTGCGGTGTCTGGCCCAGCGCATTCGCCAGCAAGCCGGCTCCTGCAGACCTCATGCCGCCGTTAATTCCTGGTGGCTGCTTCCCGGCTGAAGCCGGTCCTACAGACCTCATGCCCGCCGTTAATTTCCGGTGGCTGCTTCCGGCTAAAGCCGGTCCTACCCGTTGTGCGCGGTCCGGCAATCGAGAGTTGGCGTGCTTCCTGCTTCGTCTCCCCGATATCGCCATTGATCATCTTTTTGACGCTTGGCCGCATCACAGGGAAAACGTAATGCACCGTCATCCATCTCCGGGAAACACCATGCCGCTCGATGCCCAACTGACTCTTGTGGTCCTCACCCATGACCGGCCCGCACTCCTTCGCCGGACATTGCAGTACTACAGTTCGTTGTCGGCCCATGTGCTGGTGCTGGATGCTTCGCTGCAGTCAGCCGCAGACATCGCCGCGCTGTTCCCGCAGGTGGATTACCGTCACGTGCCGCAGTTCGCCGAGACCGGGGTCCAGAGCAGGATTGCCCATGGCGTGACCCAAGTGGCCACGCCGTTCATGGCGTTCGTGGGCGACGAAGATTTTCTGATGCATGACGCGCTGGCCCGGTCGGTGGAATTCCTCGCCGTCAACTTGGACTACGGCCTGTGCCACGGCTATTGCCTGATGTACCAGGCCCATGGCGACAAGGTCGAATACTTCCGCCGCGACAAAAAGGGCCAGGAAGACTTCGCCGACGACAACAGCGGCGAGCGCGTCCTGAGCTTCATGGACCACTACATTCCGCCGTTCTACGCAGTTACCCGCACGGCGCTGCTGCAACAGTGGTTTACCGCATTGCCCCAGGGCATCAGCGGCGAACTGCAAGAGTTCGGTCACGCGTATTTCCTGCTCTCGGCCGCCAAGGCACGGACCCTGCCGATCCCCTACGTGGTCCGCGAGCTGAACCACCGGCTCTCCGACCGCCCGACCCACATGCTGAAAAAGCTGAGTGACAGCGATCCGTCAGCAGTCCTCGAACGCCACGAATTCGCCGGTTTTCTGGCAGCCCTGACCAGGGCCGACGGCGACCTGAATGCAGCCGACGGCACCGAGCAGGTCAAAAAGGCCTATGCCACCCTACAGGCCTGTCTCGAAGATCAGCGTTCGCTGGGCCTGACCAGCATCGTGCTGTCGCGCTGGAACGACGTGTTCAAACCTGCGGACCGCCAGTTCGGTCCCCGGCAGTTCGTTGAAATGCCGTTTTACAACCAGGCCTTCTTCGATGTGCTGACCGAGATCGAGTTTCTGATCCACGCGCTACCGGCCGGCAAGCTGCAAATGGAACAGCTCGAAGGCACCTGGGTTCAACACGAAGTGCTGCTGCGCGCCCACGGCAACGACAACTCCGAAACCATCGCCAACCGGATGTGGGAAGCGATGGCGCTGAACATCTTCAACCCGCACATCGTCGAGCCGCTCGCCGGTCTGCTGGCGCGCCAGGGTGACCCCGAAGAAGCCGTGGAAATGTCGCGCTGGTTGCAGCGCCTTAACTCGGTCCATCGGGAAGACCATCGCGTGACCCTGGCCGACATGCCATCGGGCCAGCTGTTGCAGTGGCTCGACGCACGCCAGCCGAGCCCGGTCGACGCACAGGCCATCCTCAGCCGCATCGACAGCCTGGGCGGCGGGCCGCAGTTCGGCATTCTGTTGCTGGACCTCAACGATGACATGCCCAAACTGCAGGTCACCCTGGACAGCCTGGTCGAAGGCCACTGCAAGACTTTCAAGGTCGTGGTGTTCACCAGCGGCGAGCCACCGGCGGCGACCAGCGCGCAAAACACCCTGCATTTCGTCAAGGTCAGCAAGAGCAACTGGGTCGACAAGGTCAATCAGATCGCTCGCCAATCGACCTGCAACTGGCTGATGCTGGCTGAAGTCGGTGATGCGTTCACCGCCGGCGGCCTGTTGCGCGCCTCGCTGGAACTGCAGGCCGCGCCGGACTGCCGCGCGGTGTTCGCCGATGAAGTTCAACGTGAGGCCAGTGGTGCGCTGACTCACATCATGCGCCCGGGCTTCAACCTCGACCTGCTGCTGAGCAACCCGACGCTGATGTCCCGTCACTGGCTGGTCCGCCGCGACGTGCTGGTCGAGGCCGGCGGTTACTCCGCCGACTTCGCCCAGGCCGCTGAATTCGAACTGCTGCTGCGCATCATCGAGCAGGGCGGCATGGGCTGGCTGGCCCATCTGGACGAGCCGCTGCTGGTCACCGACGCGCAACCGCTCGAAGAAAACCCCCAGCAACGTCTGGCCCTGACCCGGCACCTCAACAATCGGGGCTTTAAGGCCCAGATCAGTCCGGCGGCACCCGGCGCCTGGCGCATCGACTACCGTCACATCCAGCGCCCGCTGGTGTCGATCCTCGTGCATGGCGTTGACGACCTGCCGGTGCTGCAGCGTTGCCTGGCGAGTGTCCTGCTTCGCACGCGCTACGCGAATTACGAAGTGCTGATCGCGGACGATCACAGCGTGTCGGCGGAGCTCAGCGAATGGCTGGGCCGCCAGCAGAAAGGTCGCGTGCGCGTCATTTCCATGGATCAACCGTTGCGTCAGTCCGCGCTGATCAACGCGCTGCGCGAGCAGGCCACCGGCGAATACCTGGCGCTGCTCTCGGCCCATGGTGAAGTCATCAGCCCGAACTGGATCGACGCCTTGCTCAATCAGGCGATGCGCCCGGAAGTCGGCGTGGTCGGCGCCAAGTTGATCGAACGCAACGGCACGGTCAGCCAGGCGGGTTTGATTCTCGGCATGAACGGCGGCGTGGGTTCAGCGTTCGTCGGCGAAGCAAAAGACGCCGCCGGTTACATGAGCCGTTTGCTGCTGGACCAGAATTATTCGGCGGTGTCCAACGCCTGCCTGATGGTCCGCTCGGCGCTGTTCGACGACGTCGGCGGTCTGGATCAAGGTCATTTTGCCGACGCCTTTGCCGACGTGGACCTGTGCCTGAAAGTGGCCCAGGCCGGGTACCTGACGGTGTGGACGCCTCACGTGCAGTTCGTGCATTCGGGTGCATTGCCCGACGCGCCACAGACGCTGGCCGCGCTGCAGGACAAGTGGTCCGGAGCGTTTGCCCACGACCTGGCGTACAACAAAAATCTGCAACTGACCGGCAAGGGCTTCACCCTCGCTCAGGCCGACGGTTCCAGTTGGGCCGAGCTGCTCGCTTAAGGCCTCTGGGTCAAAGGACTTCGTCATGTTCAACGGCAAATCAGTGTTCATCTCAGGCGCGACCGGCTCGTTCGGTCGCATGTTCATCCGCTCGCTGCTGGCGCGTTATCAGCCCCGGCGCGTGGTGGTGTTCTCCCGCGATGAACTCAAGCAATACGAAATGCAGCAGGAATTCAACGCCCCGTGCATGCGCTATTTCCTCGGTGACGTGCGCGATGCCGATCGCTTGCAGCAGGGCATGCGCGGCATCGATTACGTGGTCCACGCGGCGGCGCTCAAGCATGTGCCGGCGGCGGAATACAACCCGACCGAGTTCATCCGCACCAACGTCAATGGTGCGGAAAACATCATCTCCGCGGCCATCGCCAACGGGGTGAAGAAGGTCGTTGCGCTGTCGACCGACAAGGCCGCCAGCCCGATCAACCTGTACGGCGCCACCAAGCTGCTGTCGGACAAACTGTTCGTCGCCGCCAACAACATCGGTGGCGAAGAGCAGACGCGGTTTTCCGTGGTGCGCTACGGCAACGTCGCCGGCTCACGCGGCTCTATCGTGCCGTTCTTCAACAAGCTGCTGGCCGGCGGCGCTGCCGAATTGCCGATCACCGATCCGCGCATGACGCGGTTCTGGATCACCCTCGACCACGGCGTGGATTTCGTCATGCAGAGCTTCGAGCGCATGCACGGCGGCGAAGTGTTCGTGCCGAAGATTCCGTCGGTGCGCATCGTCGATCTGGCCCAGGCCATGGCCCCCGACCTGCCGCACAAGATCGTCGGCATTCGTCCCGGCGAGAAACTGCACGAACTGATGGTGCCCCAGGACGACGCGCGCATGACCCTGGAATTCGACGACCACTACACCATCGTGCCGTCGATCCGCTTCAACAACGTCGACACCGATTTTGCCGTCGACGCCACCGGCGCACAGGGCAGGGCGGTTCACGATGAGTTCGAATACCGCTCCGACACCAACCCGGACTTTCTGTCGATCCGCCAGATCGGCGAACTGCACGCTGACGTCCAGCCATGATTCCGTACGGCAGGCAGAGCGTTGATCAGGCTGATATCGATGCCGTCGTCGAGGTGCTCACGTCGGACTGGCTGACCCAGGGCCCGACCCTCGAACGCTTCGAAGCCGCCCTGGCCGAGCGCTGTGAAGCGGGTTTCGCGGTGGCGGTGTGCAACGCCACGGCGGCGCTGCACATTGCCTGTCTCGCGGCCGGACTGGGGCAGAACGATTGGCTGTGGACCAGCCCGAATACCTTTCTGGCCTCGGCCAACTGCGGGCGCTATTGCGGCGCCGATGTGGATTTTGTCGACATCGATCCGCTGACCTGGAACCTCGACACCGATGCCTTGGCGCGAAAACTTGAAGCTGCCGAATCAACCGGCACGCTGCCCAAGGTGCTGGTGGCGGTGGCGTTTTCTGGCCAGAGCTGCGATATGCGCGCCATCGGCGAGCTGGCCCGGCGTTACGGTTTTGTGGTGATCGAAGACGCCTCCCATGCGGTCGGTGCGCACTACGCCGGGCGCCCGGTGGGGTGTGGCGAATTCGCCGACATGACGGTGTTCAGCTTTCACCCGGTGAAGATCGTGACCACCGGCGAAGGCGGCATGGTGCTGACCAATCGGCCCGAGCTGGCCGAACATCTGCGCCGCCTGCGCAGCCATGGCATGACCCGTGACCCGGCGCAGATGGACGAGCCGAGCCACGGTCCCTGGTATTACCAGCAAGTTGAACTGGGCTTCAATTACCGCATGACCGACATGCAGGCCGCGCTCGGGCTTTCGCAGTTGAACAAGCTCGACGGTTTTCTGGCCCGGCGGCGAGAGTTGGTGGCGCGCTATCAGACGCTGCTGGCGGACTTGCCGCTCGTGTTGCCGACGGCTCAGGCCGAGGCCGAGTCGGCGTGGCACCTGTATGTCGTTCGCTTACACACTGACGTGCTGCCGGTGAGCCATCGTCAGGTCTTCGAAGGTTTGCGCGCGGCGGGCATCGGCGTGAACGTGCATTACATTCCGGTTCATCTGCAGCCCTATTACCGCGACCTGGGCTTCAAACCGGGTGATTTTCCCGAGTCCGAAGCCTACTACGCCCAGGCCATCAGCCTGCCGCTGTACCCGGCGATGACCGACGCGCAACAGGATTACGTCGTTGATCAGCTTGGCCGTCTGCTCTGCAAAACGAGCCCGGCGGTCTCTTGATGCGAACGAACCCATGACAGGCCCACGAGCATGAACGCCGTCGCCATCATTCCCGCGCGGGGTGGCAGCCAGCGCATCCCGCGCAAGAACATCAAACTGTTCAACGGCGAGCCGATGATCGCCCATTCCATTCGTGCTGCGTTGGCGAGCGGGGTGTTCGATCAGGTCGTTGTCAGCACCGACGACGAAGAGATCGCCGACGTCGCTCGCAGCTATGGCGCTGACGTGCCGTTCATGCGCCCGGCGGAACTGGCCGATGCCTTCACCGGCACGGCGGCGGTGATCCAGCATGCGCTTGGAGCTTTAGACGCGCTCAATCGGCCTTTTGATTACGCCTGCTGCATTTACGCCACCGCGCCGCTTTTGCAGGCGCGTTATCTGCGTCAGGGGCTGGAAGCGCTCGACGCGGCGCCTGAAAAATCCTATGGGTTTTCAGTGTGCAGCTTCGGCTTCCCGGTACAACGTGCGCTGTTGATCGACAGCGACGGTAGCCTGAGCGCGATGCACCCGGAATTTCGCAGCGTGCGTTCCCAGGATCTGCCCGTCGCGTATCAGGACGCCGGCCAGTTCTACTGGGGCCGCAGCGATGCGTGGAGGCGCGGCGACACAGTGTTTTCCGAACTGAGCCTGCCGGTGATCCTGCCCCGGCATCTGGTGCAGGACATCGACAGCCCGGAAGACTGGCTGCGCGCGGAATACTTGTACGCCGCGCTCAAGGCCGGTGGGGAACTGGAGTGATGCGCGTGCTGATCCGCGCCGACGCCTCGGTCACCATTGGCAGCGGCCACATTGCCCGATGCCTGACGCTGGCCAACACGCTGCGTGCAGATGGCGCGGATGTGCGCTTTGCCTGCCGCGAATTGCCGGGGCATTTGCTGCAGCGGCTGGCGGATCAGGGCTATGTCACCTATGCGCTGCCCGCACGCTATGACGCTGAAGAAGACCAGGACATCGAAGCCGCGTTGCCGTGGCAGGCGGACCTGTCTGCCTTGGCCGAACAGATTGAGGATGAGCCGCCCTTTGACTGGCTGATCGTCGACCATTACGGCCTGGATGCGCGCTGGGAAAAGGCTGCGCGCGGTCTCGCCGTTCGGGTGATGGCGATCGACGATCTGGCCAACCGGCCCCATTCGGTCGAAGTGTTGCTCGACCAGAATTACAGCGCGCAGGCGCTGGATCAGCCCTATGCCGCTTGGGTCGGGCCTGAGTGTCGGACGTTTCTGGGCCCGAGATTTGCCCTTCTGCGCGACGAGTTTCAGTGCGAGCCCATCGTGATCAAACCTCGGGTGGAGCGGGTGCTGGTCAATTTTGGCGGCTTCGATGCGGCCGGGCAGGTCTACGCCACGATGCAGGCGCTTCAGGGCTTCGCTGATCTGCAGGTGGATTTCGTCGCCGGTTTGCATAACCCGAACGGGCAGGCGATGAATGACCTCGTCGCTTCTAGACCTGAGTGGCGTTTGCACGCGCTGACCGGAGATTTCTTCGCGCTCATGCAGGCGGCCGATCTGTTTATCGGCGCCGGCGGCGGCACCACCTGGGAGCGCGCAGCGCTGGGCTTGCCGACGATCTGTATTACGGTGGCGAACAATCAGCAGCTCAATGCGCAGTTGCTGGCCGAGGCCGGTGTGCATCTGTATCTCGGGGCGCATGTGCAGCTTGAACCGGGACGTTTGCGCGAGGCTATCGAGCGGGTTTGCCATGACGCGGTGTTACGCCAGTCTTATGCCGATCAATCCAGGGTGTTGGTGGATGGCCGAGGTGCACGGCGCATCGCTGATGCATTGGCAGCGCGTGCCGATAACGCGGCAACAGGGCAGGGCGCATGAGCCGCTGCCCGTTCATATTTCTTCCGTCCGGCCCGGTGCCGGCCGATGTCAGTGCAGCGAGTGAGCAACGATGAATGCTTTCAAGATCGGTTCGCGAACCATCGGCCCCGACGCGCCGCCGTTCATCATTGCCGAGATGAGCGGCAACCATAATCAGTCGCTGGAGCAGGCGTTGCGCATCGTCGAGGCTGCCGCCAAGGCGGGCGCCCATGCGCTCAAGTTGCAGACCTACACCGCTGACACCATGACCCTGGACATCGCCGAGGGCGAGTTCTTCATCAAAGACCCCAACAGCTTGTGGGCCGGGACCTCGCTGTATGCGCTGTATGAACAGGCGCATACGCCGTGGGAGTGGCACGCGCCGATCTTCGCCCGGGCCAAGGAACTGGGACTGCTGGCGTTTTCCACGCCCTTTGATGAGACCGCCGTGGACTTTCTCGAAAGCCTCGACGTGCCGGCCTACAAGATCGCCAGCTTTGAGAACACCGACATCCCGCTGATCCGCAAAGTGGCGGCCACCGGCAAACCGATGATCATTTCCACCGGCATGGCCAGCATCGCCGAGCTGGACGAAAGCGTCCGTGCGGCGCGGGCCGCAGGATGTAAGGATCTGGTGCTGCTCAAATGCACCAGCACCTATCCGGCGACACCGGCCAACAGCCACGTCCGCACGATTCCGCACCTCGCCGGGTTGTTCGGCTGCCAGGTGGGCTTGTCGGATCACACCATGGGCGTTGGCGTGTCGGTGGCGGCGGTGGCCATGGGCGCGACGGTCATCGAAAAGCACTTCACCCTGGACCGCGCCGATGGCGGGGTCGACGCCAGTTTTTCCCTGGAACCGGGGGAAATGGCCAGCCTGGTCATCGAAACCGAACGCGCCTGGCAAGGCATGGGCCGCGTGCAATACGGCGCTACCGAAGCCGAACAGAAATCGCTGCAATACCGCCGCTCGTTGTACGTGGTGCGGGACATCGCCGAGGGCGAGGCCTTCAGCACAGACAACGTCCGCGCCATTCGCCCCGGTCTCGGCCTTGCCCCCAAACATATCGATGCCGTGCTGGGGCGCAAAGCCCGGCACGCGCTGAAACGCGGCACCGCGTTGAATTGGGATGTGGTGGGTTAGGCAAATACAGGACCGGCCTTAGCCGCGAATTGGCTGTGAACGCGAATGTAGGACTGGCTTCAGCCGGGAAGACGGCATTCGTCACACCGCAAAATTGTCGGCGCACACAAGGGCCTCTTCCCGGCTGAAGCCGGTCCTACTAAAGCACGCGTGCAGCCAGTGAGATTGGCTGTGAACGCGAATGTAGGACCGGCTTTAGCCGGGAATACGGCATACGCTACACCGCGAAATTGACGGCGCATATTAGGGCCTCTTCCCGGCTGAAGCCGGTCCTACTAAAGCACGCGTGCAGTCAGTGAGATTGGCTGTGAACGCAAATGTGGGGCCGGCTTCAGCCGGGAAGACGGCATTCGTCACACCGCGAAATTGTCGGCGCACACAAGGGCCTCTTCCCGGCTGAAGCCGGTCCCACCAAAACAATGCGTGCAGTCAGTGAGATTGGGTGTGAACGCAGATGTGGGACCGGCTTTAGCCGGGAAGGCGGCATTCGTCACACCGCGAAATTGAGAGTGCATATCAGGGCCTCTTCCCGGCTGAAGCCGGTCCTACTAAAGCACGCGTGCAGTCAGTGAGATTGGCTGTGAACGCAGATGTGGGACCGGCTTCAGCCGGGAAGACGGCATTCGTCACACCGCAAAATTGTCGGCGCACACAAGGGCCTCTTCCCGGCTGAAGCCGGTCCTACTAAAGCACGCGTGCAGTCAGTGAGATTGGCTGTGAACGCCAATGTAGGACCGGCTTTAGCCGGGAAGGCGGCATTCGTCACACCGCGAAATTGACGGCGCATATCAGGGCCTCTTCCCGGCTGAAGCCGGTCCCACTAAAGCACGCGTGCAGTCAGTGAGATTGGCTGTGAACGCCAATGTAGGACCGGCTTTAGCCGGGAAGACGGCATTCGTCACACCGCGAAATTGACGGCGCATATCAGGGCCTCTTCCCGGCTGAAGCCGGTCCTACTAAAGCACGCGTGCAGTCAGTGAGATTGGCTGTGAACGCCAATGTAGGACCGGCTTTAGCCGGGAAGGCGGCATTCGTCAAACCGCGAAATTGACGGCGCATATCAGGGCCTCTTCCCGGCTGAAGCCCGTCCCACCAAAGCCGCGCGGGCGCTCAACTACCCGCCACAATCCCGTGACATCTTCATGTCAATTACCTGTCTGAGCAGCGATCTCCTGTTGCGCAGCACCCGTCGGTCAGCTAAAAGCTTGTAAAACTTTTGGTGACCTGTGGGTCATAACGGGCATCTTCACTGTATCGTGTTGGCGGGCCGTGACGTCGTCGGGCTGATTCCAGAGCGATTCTGGTGTCGCCCTGATGTGTACGTCGCCTTTTTTTCAGGCCGCAAGCCCCGGATTTATAACGCCCCGCCTAACCGCGCCGGGTGATGTTCAGCAGTTTTTTATTGGGAAGCCATGATGATTGGCATCAAGAGCATAGCGAGTTATGTGCCCACAGCCGGCGTCGACAATTACGCCCAGGGTGCCAAATTCGGAAAGGATGAAGACTTCATCCTTGGCAAGATCGGTTCTGCTTTTCTGCCGCGCAAAGACGACACCCAGGAAACCTCGGACCTGTGCGTCGAAGCGGTCAACCAGCTGTTCGCCAACAACCCCGGGCTGTCGCGGGACGCCATCGACGCACTGATCGTTGTCACCCAGAACGGCGACGAAGAAGGCCTGCCGCACACGGCCGCCATCGTTCAACACAAACTCGGCCTGCCGACCCACGTCGCCGCGTTCGACATCTCCCTCGGCTGCTCGGGCTACGTCTACGGCATCTATGCGCTGAAAGGCTTCATGGAAGCGACCGGGTTGAAAAACGGCCTGCTGGTCACCGCCGATCCGTATTCCAAGATCGTCAACCCGGAAGACCGCAACACCACCATGCTCTTCGGCGATGCCGCGACGGCGACCTGGATGAGCGACGACGCACCATGGCAGCTGGGTAAATCCAAGTTCGGCACGGATGGCTCGGGCGCAGAGTTCCTCAAGACCACCGACGGCGCGTTCTACATGAACGGGCGTCAGGTGTTCAACTTCGCGCTGGTCAAAGTGCCTGCGCACCTCAACGAATTGCTCGAAGACTCCGGCCTGCAATCCTCCGACGTCGATGCGTTCTGCATCCACCAGGGCAGCGCGGCCATCGTCGATGCGGTCGCCCGTCGGTTCGAAGACGGCAAGTCGCCGGAGAAATTCGTCAAGGACATGCTCGAGACCGGTAACACGGTGTCTTCCAGCATTCCGCTGCTGCTGGAAAAACACGTCATGAACGCCACGTGGAAACGCATCGCGGTCAGCGGTTTCGGCGTGGGCTTGTCGTGGGGCTCGGCGATCCTTTATCGTCCCTGACATCGCGTCACCGGGCTGCCTCCAGCCTGCACAACGGCGACGCTGATTTTTCAGGTCGCCGTTGTGCGTTCTGCACCTCTCACGGAACGCCGTGCCAAACCGACAGGACTGCCGTCATGAGCGAGTTTCTCCAGGGCAACCTCGCCGTGATCGAACAGCGCTGGCCCGACGTGGCGCAGCGGTTGCGCGCCGAAGATGCCGACGCCATTCCCGCGCAGTTGATCGAAGGCCGACAATCGACCCTTATCATTGGCGGCGTTCAGCTCACCAGCCGCCATGATCGCCTCGCCGAAGCGCAAACCCAGGCGCAAAGCCTTTCAGCTAGCAGCCCCGTCGTGCATCTTTACGGTACCGCCCTCGGCGATCTGCAGCGCGTGGTGCTGGCCGGACATTCTCTGCAAACGCTGCACGTCCACATCCTCAATGGCGCGTTGTTCGCCCTGGTGCTGCAACTGCTGGAGCAGGATGACTGGCTGTCCGACCCGAGGGTGAACCTCGCGTATGCCGACGCCCGCAGCGAGATTCAGCTGCCATTCTTCGCGCTGCCCGCCGAACTGGTGCTGGCCGACGACAGCAGCGCGCGGATCCGCGATCGGCTGGTCAGCGAAGTGCACGTCGGCTTCAACAATCAGGCGTTCGCCGCTGACACCCCCGACAACGCGCGCCTGCTGGAACAGGGCAGGGCCCTGCTGCAACAGGACACCGACGTCGCCGCGTTGTTTGCCACGCAGTCTGGGTGCGACGTGTTCGTCATCGCCACGGGGCCGAGTCTGCAACAGCATTTGCCGCGCCTCTTGAGCACGTCAAACAGCGCGAACCGGCCGCTGATCATGTGCGTCGACACGGCCTACGTGCCGCTGCGCAACCAGGGCATCAGGCCGGATGTAGTCGTGAGCATCGACCACCGCATCACCCCGCGGCATCTCCCCGCCGAGGATTCGGCGCACATCGCGCTGGTCTATGTGCCGGGCCAGGACGCCGGAATGCTGCAGGCATGGCAAGGCCCGCGCTACGTCGGCTATTCCACCAGCCCGCTGTATGCCCGGCTGCGTGAGCAGATTCCCAAGGCCACCCTGCACGTGGGCGGCAGCGTCATTCATCCCGCCGTCGACCTCGCCGTCAAAATGGGCGCCGCGCGGATCACCCTGTTCGGCGCCGACTTCGCCTTCCCCGGCGGCAAGACCCACACCGGCTGGCAGGACGGCGATCTGGGGCCTGCGCTGGGCATCGCCAAACACTGGGTCCGCGACGGCCGTGGCAACAAGGTCAAGACGCAGCTCAATTTCCGCAGCTACCTCATCGAACTCGAACGCTTCATAGCCCGCCACCCAGAGGTCACGTTCCTCAACACCAGCCGCGACGGTGCACTCATCACCGGCGCCGACTTCGACCCGGACTGGACCGCGCCATGACTCTGCCTGAACACGTTGTAGAAGAAGCCCGCGAATGCGCGAAGCTGTTTCGCCTGGGCCGCGATATCGAAGGGGCGCTGAAGATGGTCGAACTGATTGATCGGTCGCTGCCTTTGATGGACGGGGTTCCTGCGGAGAGACAGGCCGAATGGGAGAGGGTGTTGAGTGCGATTCTGGCGTGTCAGGAGCGGCAGGACTGGTTGGGGGTGGCGGATTGGCTTGAAGTTGAGTTTCTCGACATCTGACACTTTCCTGTTGTGGGGAAGTTAGAGAAAATTCCTACGTTAGTTTCAGTTTGATCTGAATTGAGCGGCCCCGATGGGTCTTTTTTTTTAGTTTTTTTATATCCAGCCCATTTAAAGGCTTAGCTGTTTTATTACCCTTCATGTGTCGTGATGGCGCAGCTTGCGCGACGTGTGTGTTGTTAAAGTCAATGTGCAGATCGTCGATACCGGGACTGTAGGTTCTCCGGGAGAAATGGACTTCCCCGATGTTAGAGAACCCTCCGTTTCTATCAACGAGGAATTCAAAATGGCTTTAACCGTAAATACCAATATTGCGTCGCTGTCTGTTCAGCGAAACTTGAACAGGTCTTCCGATTCGCTGAGCACCGCCATGACCCGGCTGTCTTCTGGGCTGCGGATCAATACTGCCAAGGACGATGCTGCTGGATTACAGCTTGCCACTCGGTTGACGACCCAAATACGTGGCATGACTGTCGCGACGCGGAATGCGGGGGCGGCTATATCCATTATTCAAACTGCTGAAGGAGCGTTGGATCAGTCTTTGAATAACTTGCAGCGGATGCGCGACCTCGCGGTGCAGGCTGCCAACGGTGATAAAGGGCCGAAAGAAAGGGATGCACTGAACGCCGAGTTCCTGAAACTGACAGCCGAAGTGTCCAGGACTGCCAAAGGCACAACGTTCGGCGCTGAGTTAAATTTGCTGGATGGAAGTGCGGGGGAACTGAGTTTTCAGATTGGTGCGAATGTTGGCGCTACTGAGAAGATCAGCCTTACATTGAGTGACGACTTCTCATCCGAATCAATATTTGTGGCGACCGAAGGTCGGGCGGCTGTGCTTGGAACCACCACTCATTCGGGCTCGCGAGAGATCGTCAAAGGTGATTACACGCCGCTATCAATTGACGGCAGCGGGTCGAGAAACATAGTCAATACCGTTACGCCGCAGATGGCGGCCGACATTGAGACAGCGAAGACTGGGCTCATTGCAGCCGAGGCGACATTTGCAGGCATCCAGACGCCTGCGCAAACCGATGTCGACACCCTTAATCTCGCAAAAAAGGCGGTGACTGACGCTGAGAAAATCCTTGGCGATGCGAAGTCAGCGGATGAGGCTCTCAACAAACCTGCTCGTACCGAGAACATCGAATACACCATCAAGGCCATTGACGCAGCGATCGGCAAGATCAACTCCGCCCGAGCTGATCTGGGCGCCAATCAGAACCGCATGATGAGCGCCATGGAAAACCTTCAGAACATGACGAAGAACGCCACTGCATCCCGAGGCCAGATCGAAGACGTCGACTTCGCTGCAGAAACCGCGGAGATGACTAAACAACAAACCCTCCAGCAAGCCTCCACAGCAGTCCTGGCCCAAGCCAACCAATTACCGGCAGCCGTCCTCAAGCTCCTCCAATAACCCACACGCCTCTATAGATAGGGGCAACCGCAACCGGGCGCGCCGTAGGGGGCGCCCGTCTTTTTGAGAACTGGTTAACAAATCGCTGTGTCAGGTTAAAGCTTGCAGGGGTTGCGCCGAAACGCTGTGTATCCCCGGACAACAAAATGCGGGGGTGGCGCTCTGGTGGCAAATAAATTTGAAAAAGCCCTCAAGCTCCTGACAACCGCGACGATAAACATTACGTAGGTTCTCTAGGCCACACCCGGCGCTTGCCAGGGCCGGATAGCCGCAGCACCCAACCAACGAGGAATTCATCATGGCTTTAGGCGTAAACACCAACGTAGCTTCCCTGGCAGTTCAGAAGAACCTGGCCAAAGCTTCCGATGCACTGTCGACTTCGATGACTCGTTTGTCTTCCGGTCTGAAAATCAACAGCGCTAAAGACGACGCAGCCGGCCTGCAGATCGCAACTCGCGAAACTTCGCAAATCCGCGGCCAGACTGTTGCCATCAAGAACGCCAACGACGGCATCTCGATCGCTCAGACCGCTGAAGGCGCGCTGCAAGAATCGACCAACATCCTGCAACGTATGCGTGAACTGGCTGTTCAGTCCCGAAACGACACGAACGGTACTGCTGATCGTGGTGCTCTGGACTCCGAATACGCTCAAATGTCGGACGAACTGACCCGTATCGCCGGTTCGACCAACCTGAACGGCAAGAACCTGCTGGACGGTTCGGCTAGCACCGTAACCCTGCAAGTCGGTTCCAACACCGGTACTTCGAACCACATCGACCTGGTTCTGACTGGCAGCTTCACTGCTTCGGCACTGGGCGTTGCAAGCGGCGCCACTTCGATCAGCGGCTCGGACAACACCACTGCTCACACCAACGTCGACGCCGCTATCTCGGCAATCGACGCGGCTCTGGCAACGATCAACAGCACTCGTTCGAGCCTGGGTGCTGCACAAAACCGTCTGACCAGCACCATCTCCAACCTGCAAAACGTTAACGAAAACGCCACCGCAGCACTGGGCCGCGTTCAAGACACCGACTTCGCCGCTGAAACCGCTAACCTGACCAAACAACAGACTCTGCAACAAGCTTCCACCTCTGTTCTGGCCCAGGCTAACCAGCTGCCATCCGCTGTTCTGAAACTGCTTCAGTAATAACGGCTAGAGTTTTGGCGGGGGAGTATGCTTGCGTGCTCTCCCGCTTTTTACTTTCAAGAGGTGAGTGGACATGGACATAAGTAACAGGCTGAATGTGTCTTATCCAATGATCCAGTCGTTGCCCGCGGTGCCTGTGGTTGCTGACAAGCCAGCCGTGGCGCCTCAAGTCGTTTCTGCTCCGGCCGCTTCATCGCCGTCAGGCACATCGACACGTAAAGACTCAGATCCGGAAAAGAAAACCGAAGAACTGGAAGCGGCCGTCAAGCAAATGGAAAAGTTCTTTCAGTCGGTTCATCGCAATCTGGAATTCTCCATCGACGACAAGTCGGGCAAAGTGGTAGTGAAAGTGATCGCCACGGAAACCGGTGAAGTGGTGCGGCAATTGCCGTCTGCTGAGGCGTTGAAACTCGCCGACAGTCTGAAGAACGCAAACAGCCTGTTGTTCGAAGCGAAAGTTTAAATGGCATGAAACGTGAACGCAGCACTTTGGTGTGGCGTGCTCGTCAAATTGCCGACTACAACTGAAAGGAGACTCACATGGCTAGTCCAATTACCCCCTCCACCGGCCTCGGCTCGGGCCTGGCAATCGGTGACATCGTCACTGCGCTGGTCAACTCCGACAAGCTGGCCAAGCAAACCCAGATCACCACCCAGACCAAGCTGGTCACCACCAAGATCTCCGGTATCGGTACGCTGCAGAGTGCGATGACCGCATTCCAGACCGCCCTGACCAACCTCGGTAAAACCGACACTCCTGCATTCGCCGGTTATGCGGCCAAAGCGTCCGACGCCACCAAGCTGACCGTAACGTCCGATAACTCGGCCGTGCCCGGCACCTACAGCATCAACGTCAAAAACCTTGCAACTGCCTCGAGTGTCGCCAGTGCTTCCTTTGCCGGCGGGACCACCAGTGCTATTCCGAGTGGCGATTTGACCCTCACTCAAAATGGCATTGACACCAAAATCACCATCCCGACCGGTGCCACGCTGGCGTCGGTCGCCAAGCAGATTAACGCGCAAAGTGCGACGTCGAACATCAGCGCCAACATCATCACCGATGACAATGGCTCACGGCTGGTGTTCAGCTCCACGGTGACGGGCAAGGGCACGGACATCACGGCCTCCAGCACGACGTCCAGCGAATTCAATATCGTCGCTGGCGCCAAGCTTGATCCGGCCAGCAAAACCAGCGCGGGCTATATCAATGCGCAAGCGGTCGACGCCAGTCTGACGGTCAACGGCCTGACCATTACCAGCGCCAGCAACACCATCGACAAGAGCCTCGGCGGTGTGTCCATGACACTGTTGGGGACGGATACGTCCACTGTGACGGTGTCGGGGAACAACGATGGCCTGAAAACCTCGCTGCAAACCTTCGTCGATGCGTACAACGCCGTCGTCAAAGCCGTGGCCAGTGTCACCAAGGCGACCGTAAGCGACACCCCGGACAAAACTACCGGCGCAACCGTGACGGCTGCGGCGTTGACGGGCGATGCGATGCCGCGGTCGATCCTTTCAGCGATCCGCGATCAGTTGGTAACGGCAGGAGCGCCCGGCGGTATTTCCGTGCTCTCTCAGCTGGGCATCACCACCGGTCAGTCCGACGGTACGCTCAGCCTCGATGCCAAAAAGTTTGCCACCGCGATGGATCAGGGGCTCGCGGGCGACGTGCAGCAGCTCTTCAGCGGCACCGACAGCACCAACGGCTTGCTGTCACGCATGAAGGCCGCCATCACGCCTTACACCCAGACCGGCGGTATCTTCGACACGCGCAAAACCAGCCTCAACAAGCAGCAGACCGATTTAACGACCCAACAGGCCGCCCTCGACCTGCGGGTGACGACGATGACCGCCACCCTGACCGCCAAATACAACGCGATGGACTTGTTGGTGGGGCAGTTGAAAGCCTCGGCAACCAGCATCACCTCGTTCTTCGATTCGCTCAACGCCCAGCAAAGTGGCTGACCGTTGGCGCGTTAACCAGGACCCGGCCCCAGTGCCGGGTTTTTGGCATCTGGCCTTAAAGTTTTTTCAGGCCGTGTCGATACCCTCACTATAGAAACTTCGTTGCGCGAGGTAAGACAATGAACCGTATGGCAGCCCTTCGGCAGTATCAGAAGGTCAATTCACATGCCCAGACTGCAGTGGCCACGCCACACCGTCTGGTGCAGATGCTGATGGAAGCCGGCCTGGACCGTATTGCCCAGGCCAAGGGCGCCATCGAGCGTAAAGACATCCCCGCCAAAGGGCTGTTGATCGGCAAGGCGATTGAAATCATCGGCGGCCTGCGTGAAGGTCTGGACATGGAAAAACAGGCTGCAGCCCTGGCCCATGTCGACAACCTGTACGTCTACCTGATGAAGCGTCTGGCGGAAGCGAACATCAAATCCGATCCGAAGATCCTCGACGAAGTCAGCGGCCTGCTGACCACGGTCAAGGAAGGCTGGGACGGGATCAGCGACCAGCAACCCGTGCTCTGAAGGAGAAACCCCATGAGCGTTGCACTCAAGCGAATCGAAGAAACCCGTGAAGCCTTGGTCGATGCCCTCGAGCAGCGTGACTGGGAGGCAATCGGGCAGCTCGATATGGCCTGCCGGGCCTGCGTCGATGAAGTCATCAGCCAGGCGAGCAACGATGAGCCTGAGCTGCGAACCAATCTGGAAGAGCTGCTAGGCGTCTATCGCAAGCTTATTGACGTAGCTGTGGGCGAACGTCAAGCGATCGTCGACGAAATGTCTCAGATCCAGCGAGCGAAAAGCGCGGCAAAGGTTTACCATCTGTTCGGTTGACACTTGGTCCATAGCCAAAATATGTACGCCATAAATTTGACTGTGTACGGTTTTTTGACTTAACTAGTGAAGTTCACTAATTTCGGTGATTGACACGTCTCAACGGACGAAACGAAAGCCAAGCTTGCCCGTGATCGGGCATCGAGTTGACTAGGGAAGTTGCTATTGCATGTGGCGTGAAATCAAAATCCTGCTGATCGATGACGATAGCCAGCGCCGCCGTGACATGGCGGTGATCCTGAATTTTCTGGGTGATGAGAACCTGTCTTGCTCCAGCACAGACTGGCAGCAAGTCGTGGGTTCGTTGACATCCACTCGAGAAGTGCTTTGCGTGCTGGTCGGCAGCGTGAACGCCCCGGGCAGCCTTCAAGGCCTGCTCAAAACCGTGGCCGCGTGGGACGAGTTTCTCCCGGTCCTGCTGATGGGCGAGAACTCCTCGGCCGAACTGGCGGACGATCTGCGCCGCCGGGTCCTCTCCACCGTCGAGATGCCGCCCAGCTACAGCAAACTGCTGGACTCCCTGCACCGTGCCCAGGTCTACCGCGAGATGTACGACCAGGCCCGTGAACGTGGGCGTCAGCGTGAACCCAATCTTTTCCGCAGCCTCGTCGGCACCAGCCGTGCGATTCAGCACGTGCGCCAGATGATGCAGCAGGTCGCCGACACCGACGCCAGCGTGCTGATCCTCGGTGAATCCGGGACCGGCAAGGAAGTCGTCGCACGTAACCTGCATTACCATTCCAAGCGCCGCGATGCGCCGTTCGTGCCGGTCAACTGCGGCGCGATTCCGGCCGAGCTGCTCGAAAGCGAATTGTTTGGCCACGAGAAGGGCGCTTTCACCGGCGCCATCACCAGCCGAGCAGGGCGCTTCGAACTGGCCAACGGCGGCACGCTGTTTCTTGATGAAATCGGCGACATGCCGCTGCCGATGCAGGTCAAGCTGCTGCGCGTCCTGCAGGAACGCACCTTCGAGCGCGTGGGCAGCAACAAGACCCAGAGCGTCGACGTGCGCATCATTGCCGCAACGCATAAAAATCTCGAAGACATGATTGTGATCGGCAGTTTCCGCGAGGATCTCTACTACCGTCTCAATGTGTTCCCGATCGAAATGGCGCCGCTGCGTGAGCGTGTGGAAGACATTCCGCTGCTGATGAACGAGCTGATTTCGCGCATGGAACACGAGAAGCGCGGTTCGATCCGCTTCAACTCCGCCGCCATCATGTCCCTGTGCCGTCACGGCTGGCCGGGCAACGTTCGTGAACTCGCCAACCTCGTCGAGCGCATGGCGATCATGCACCCGTACGGTGTCATCGGCGTCTCCGAGCTGCCGAAGAAATTCCGCTACGTCGACGACGAAGACGAGCAACTGGTCGACAGCCTGCGCAGCGATCTCGAAGAGCGCGTTGCCATCAACGGCCATGCGCCGAACTTCGCCAACAGCGCTTTGCTGCCGCCTGAAGGTCTGGACTTGAAGGACTACCTTGGCGGGCTGGAGCAAGGGTTGATTCAGCAGGCGCTGGACGATGCGAACGGGATCGTGGCACGCGCCGCAGAACGTCTGCGCATCCGCCGCACCACGCTGGTAGAGAAAATGCGCAAGTACGGCATGAGCCGTCGCGAAGGCGACGAACAGGTCGAAGACTGACTGTCGATTGACGCGTCAAAAATAAACCGCTGATTCTTCAGCGGTTTTTTTTCGGCACGAGGATTGCTATGTCTCTTGGAACATACCGTTTACTGACGGTTCGCTACCCGAGAGATCAACTATGCCCCAGGCCGCTCAGATGTCTTCCGAACCCGGTTTAGCCATTGGTTCGTTAGTGCAGCAGTCCCCGGAAGTGGCGAGCAGGCAAGGGCTTGAACAGGCCTTCGCGCTGTTCAGCCAGATGTCGACTCAGCTGACCGATTCCTACGGCCTGCTGGAAGCACGGGTCACCGAGCTCAAAGGCGAGCTGGCCGTGGTCAGCGCCCAGCGCATGCAGGAGCTGGCGGAAAAAGAACGTCTGGCGAACCGTTTGCAGCATCTGCTCGATCTGCTGCCCGGCGGCGTCATCGTTATCGACGGCACCGGCATGGTCCGCGAGGCCAATCCTGCCGCGCTCGATCTGCTGGGCGAGCCGTTGATCGGCATGCTCTGGCGCAACGTCATCGCCCGCTGCTTTGCGCCCCGTGAGGACGACGGCCACGAAATCTCCCTGAAGGACGGGCGCCGGTTGTCCATTGCCACCCGTTCTCTGGACGCCGAGCCAGGTCAACTGGTGCTGCTCAACGACCTGACCGAAACCCGTCATCTGCAAAGTCAGCTGGCGCGTCATGAGCGCTTGTCGTCGCTGGGCCGCATGGTCGCCTCGCTTGCCCATCAGATACGTACACCGCTGTCCGCCGCCATGATTTACGCCAGCCATCTGGCCGAACAGGCGTTGAACGTCGAGACGCAGCAGCGCTTCGCCGGACGGCTCAAGGAGCGCCTGCACGAGCTCGAGCATCAGGTGCGCGACATGCTGGTGTTTGCCCGTGGCGAGCTGCCGCTGACTGATCGGGTGACGCCGGCCGCGCTGGTCGCCGCCCTCGAATCCGCCGCCCAGACCCATGTGCGTGACGTGGCCGTGCGCTGGCAGTGCGACAGCGCGACGGGTGAATTGCTGTGCAACCGCGACACGCTGGTCGGCGCGCTGCTCAACCTCATTGAAAACGCCGTCCAGGCCAGTGCCGGCCATACTGACGGGCGGCGCCGCATCAAGATTCATGCGTACAACCGCGAAAACACGTTGCGCCTGTGTGTCAGCGACAGTGGCAGCGGCATTGAACCTGCTGCCCTGGCCCGCATCGGCGAGCCATTCTTCACCACCAAAACCACCGGCACCGGCCTCGGGCTGGCCGTTGTCACAGCCGTGGCGCGGGCGCATCAGGGCCGTGTCGAATTCCGCTCGCGTCCGGGCCGTGGCACCTGCGCCATCGTGTCGTTGCCCTTGGTTCCCGGGAATGGGCCTGGGGTTGGCGCATTGGCGATCCTGTCAGGTGAGCGTTCATGACAATTAAGGTGCTGCTGGTCGAGGACGACCCTTCTCTGCGTGAAGCACTCGGCGAAACCCTGGCGCTGGCCGGCCATGCCTATCAGGCGGTCGGATCGGCGGAAGAGGCGTTGATTGCCGCTGCCGATTCGTCGTTCAGCCTGGTGGTCAGCGACGTCAATATGCCCGGCATGGACGGTCACCAATTGCTCGGCCAGTTGCGCAGCCGCTACCCGCAGTTGCCGGTGCTGTTGATGACCGCCCACGGCACGGTCGACCGCGCCGTGGATGCGATGCGTCAGGGCGCGGCCGATTATCTGGTCAAACCTTTCGAGCCCAGGGCGTTGGTGGCTTTGGTGGCTCGCCATGCATTGGGCCGCCTCGGGCCGGCCGATGGCGAGGGTCCGATTGCGGTCGAGCCTGCCAGCGTGCAGCTGCTCAGCCTGGCCAGCCGCGTGGCCAAGAGCGATTCGACGGTATTGATTTCAGGCGAGTCCGGCACGGGTAAGGAAGTGTTGGCGCGTTTCATCCATGAGCAATCACCCCGGGCCGGCAAGCCGTTCATCGCGATCAACTGCGCGGCCATTCCGGACAACATGCTCGAAGCCACGCTGTTCGGCCACGAGAAGGGTTCGTTTACCGGTGCCATCGCTTCCCAGGCTGGCAAATTCGAGCAGGCCGAAGGCGGCACGATTCTGCTCGACGAGATTTCCGAAATGCCCATGGGCCTGCAAGCCAAGCTGTTGCGTGTGCTGCAGGAGCGGGAAGTGGAGCGGGTCGGTGCGCGCAAGCCTATCGAACTGGACATCCGCGTGCTGGCGACCACTAACCGCGATCTGGCCGGCGAAGTGGCGGCCGGGCGCTTCCGCGAAGACCTGTTTTATCGACTGTCGGTGTTCCCGCTCGCGTGGCAATCCTTGCGCCAGCGTCCCGCCGACATTTTGCCGCTGGCCGAGCGTCTGCTGGCCAAGCACGTCAATAAAATGAAGCATGCCCCGGTGCGGCTGTCGGCCGAGGCGCAGAAGTGTCTGGTCAGCTACGCCTGGCCGGGCAATGTCCGCGAGCTGGACAACGCAGTGCAGCGGGCGCTGATTCTGCAGCAGGGCGGCGTGATCCAGGCCGAGGACTTCTGTCTCGCCGGGCCGGTCACGTTCGCCGCCGCGCCGATGCCTCAGGTGTTGGCACCCGCTGTCGGCGCCATGGAAGCGTCGCCCGATAACAGCAGTGGGGAAGGGGCCGGCGCCCTGGGTGAGGACCTGCGTCGCCGGGAGTTCCAGATGATCATCGACACCCTTCGTGCCGAGCGCGGCCGTCGCAAAGAGGCCGCCGAACGCCTCGGTATCAGCCCGCGTACGTTGCGCTACAAGCTGGCGCAGATGCGGGATGCAGGGATGGATGTCGAAGGGTTTTTGTTTGCCTCCTGAACGTTCGTAAAAGGATCCGTAGGAGCTGGCTTGCTGGCGAACCTGGGGCGTCAGACGACGTATCTGTCTGACCTGCCACGGTTCGCCAGCAAGCCGGCTCCTACGTTTATGTGTCTGTCTAAATACCCATCCGAACACTTTCATCAAACGTGGCACATGGCCGCTATTGGTCTGGCACCCTTGTTGCTAATGCTTAGGTAACCGCTGAATCCGTGTCAAAAATTTGCGGCCCTTTTGAGAGAAACGTCATGACCCAAGGTGTTGAATTTAATCGCTTGATGTTGGACATGCGCTCCATGCAAATGGACGCCATGGCGCAGCCCAAGGCAATCGCAGCGCCAGAACAGGCCGGTGCGAGCAGTTTCGCCGACATGCTCGGCATGGCGGTGAACAAGGTCAACGACACCCAGCAGGCGTCGAATCAGCTGTCGACCGCGTTCGAGATGGGCAAGAGCGGCGTGGACCTCACCGACGTGATGATCTCTTCGCAGAAAGCCAGCGTGTCGTTTCAAGCGCTGACCCAGGTACGCAACAAGCTGGTTCAGGCGTACCAAGACATCATGCAAATGCCGGTTTGAGGACGATTTAAGTCATGGCCGAAGCCGTCGTCGATAACGTACCCGCCAAAACGGGTGCGCCAGGAAGCAAGCCGCCGATGTTCGGGCTGGCCTTCCTGCAAAATCTCTCCGAGATGACCATGCTGCGTCAGGTCGGCCTCATGGTCGGTCTGGCTGCCAGCGTGGCGATTGGTTTCGCCGTCGTGCTTTGGTCGCAGCAGCCTGATTACAAGCCGCTTTATGGCAGCCTGTCGGGCGTCGACACCAAGCAGGTGATGGACACGTTGGCGCAGGCCGACATTCCCTACACCGTCGAGCCCAATTCGGGCGCGCTGCTGGTGAAGTCCGATGACCTGTCTCGCGCCCGCATCAAGCTGGCCGGTGCCGGTATCGCCCAGAGCGACGGCAATGTCGGCTTCGAAATCCTCGACAAGGATCAAGGCCTGGGCACCAGCCAGTTCATGGAGGCCACTCGTTACCGTCGTGGCCTGGAAGGCGAACTGGCGCGGACCATTTCCAGCCTCAATAACGTCAAGGGCGCTCGCGTTCACCTTGCGATTCCGAAGAGTTCGGTGTTCGTGCGTGACGATCGCAAGCCCAGCGCTTCCATTCTGGTTGAGCTGTATGCCGGTCGTTCGCTGGAGCCGGGTCAGGTGCTGGCGATCATGAACCTGGTCGCCACCAGCGTTCCGGAACTGAACAAGTCGCAGATCTCCGTCGTCGATCAGAAGGGCAATCTGCTGTCCGATCAGGCCGAGAACTCCGAGCTGTCCATGGCTGGCAAGCAATTCGATTACACCCGCCGCATGGAAAGCATGCTGACCCAGCGTGTGCAGAACATTCTGCAGCCGGTGCTGGGCAATGACCGCTACAAGGCAGAAGTGTCGGCGGACGTTGATTTCAGCGCCGTAGAGTCCACCGCCGAAAGCTTCAACCCGGACCAGCCTGCTCTGCGCAGCGAGCAGACGGTCAACGAACAACGCTCCAGCAGCAGCGGTCCGCAAGGCGTACCGGGTGCACTGAGCAACCAGCCGCCAGGTCCGGCGACTGCGCCACAGAACGCCGCTGCCGGTGCTGCCGGTGCCGCAGGCGCCATCGCCCCGGGCCAACCGCTGCTGGACGCCAACGGTCAACAGATCATGGACCCGGCCACCGGTCAGCCGATGCTGGCGCCGTACCCGGCCGACAAGCGTAACCAGTCGACCAAGAACTTCGAGCTTGACCGCTCCATCAGCCACACCAAGCAGCAGCAGGGCAAGGTCAATCGCCTGTCGGTTGCGGTGGTGGTGGATGATCAGGTCAAGGTCAACCCGGCCAACGGCGAGACCACAATGATCCCGTGGACCGCCGATCAACTGGCGCGCTTCACCCGCCTGGTGCAGGACGCCGTCGGCTTCGATGCCAGCCGTGGCGACAGCGTCAGCGTGATCAATGTGCCGTTCTCCACCGATCGCGGCGAAGTGATCCCGGACATTGCGTTCTACTCGCAGCCGTGGTTCTGGGACATCATTAAACAGGCCATGGGCGTGCTTTTCATCCTGGTGCTGGTGTTCGGTGTACTGCGTCCGGTGCTGAAGGGCATCACCAATCCGCAAGGCAAGCGCCTGGACGGCGACTCCGAGCTGGGCGGCATGATCGGGATGGACAGTGAATTGGCAAACGACCGCGTCAGTCTGGGCGGTCCGCAAAGTATTCTGTTGCCGAGCCCCACCGAGGGCTATGACGCACAGCTCAACGCAATCAAGAGCCTTGTGGCCGAGGACCCGGCGCGTGTAGCGCAGGTCGTCAAAGAGTGGATCAACGCTGATGAGTGATAGAGCTGCCGCGCTTAAATTGACCCGGGTGGATAAGGCCGCGATTTTGCTCCTTACCCTGGGTGAGACCGATGCCGCGCAGGTCTTGCGCCACATGGGCCCGAAAGAGGTTCAACGTGTAGGCGTGGCCATGGCGCAGATGCGCAATGTGCACCGCGAGCAGGTCGAGCAGGTGATGACCGAGTTCGTCGACGTGGTCGGCGATCAGACTGGCGTCGGCATTGGTTCGGACGGCTATATCCGTAAAATGCTCACCCAGGCGCTGGGCGAGGACAAGGCCAACGGCCTGATCGACCGGATTCTGCTGGGCGGCAACACCAGCGGTCTCGACAGCCTGAAGTGGATGGAACCGCGCGCCGTGGCCGACGTCATCCGTTTCGAGCACCCGCAGATTCAAGCGATCGTCGTCGCCTACCTGGACGCCGATCAGGCCGGTGAAGTGCTGAGCCATTTCGACCACAAGGTGCGCCTGGACATCATTCTGCGCGTGTCGTCGTTGAACACCGTGCAGCCGGCGGCGCTGAAAGAACTGAACCAGATCCTCGAGAAGCAGTTCTCGGGCAACGCCAACACGTCGCGTACTACCCTGGGTGGTATCAAGCGTGCGGCGGATATCATGAACTTCCTCGACAGCTCGATCGAAGGCCAGCTCATGGATTCGATCCGCGAAGTGGACGAAGATCTGTCGACACAGATCGAAGACCTCATGTTTGTCTTCAACAACCTGTCCGACGTCGACGACCGTGGTATTCAGGCCTTGTTGCGCGAAGTCTCCTCCGATGTGCTGGTACTGGCACTGAAGGGCTCGGACGACGCCATCAAAGAAAAGATTTTCAAGAACATGTCCAAACGTGCCGCCGAACTGCTGCGCGACGACCTGGAAGCCAAAGGCCCGGTTCGCGTCAGCGATGTGGAAGGCGCCCAGAAAGAAATTCTCACCATTGCCCGTCGTATGGCGGAGGCCGGGGAGATCGTTCTTGGCGGCAAAGGTGGCGAGGAAATGATTTAAGCGTAGGTGTCGTTGATGTCCAGCTCCGATAAAGCAGCACCCAGTGAGCTCATCCGCGCCCAGGATTTGCGCGGCATCGACGTCTGGGCCTTGCCCAGCTTCGACCCGCACGTGGAAACGCCCGAGCCGGAACCGGTGGTCGAGGAAGCCGAGCTCGCCGAAAGCGAAGAAGTGCCGCTGGAAGAAGTCCAGCCGATGACCCTGGAAGAGTTGGAGAGCATCCGTCAGGACGCCTACAACGAGGGGTTTGCCATTGGCGAAAAAGAGGGCTTCCACAGCACCCAGCTCAAGGTGCGTCAGGAAGCGGAAGCGGCACTGGCGACCAAGCTTGAAAGCATGGAGACCCTGATGGGTCACCTGTTTGAACCGATCGCCGACCAGGATGCGCAGATCGAGAAATCGATGGTGTCACTGGTCGAACATGTGGTCCGCCAAGTCATCCAGCGCGAGCTGAAAACCGACTCCAGCCAGATTGGCACGGTGCTGCGCGAAGCGTTGCGGCTGTTGCCGATGGGCGCGGCCAATGTGCGCATTCTGATCAATCCGCAGGACTTCGCGCTGGTCAAAGCCATGCGTGAGCGTCACGAAGAAACCTGGCGCATTCTCGAGGATGAGACGCTGCAGCCGGGCGGTTGCCGGGTCGAGAGCGAGCACAGCCGCATCGACGCCACGGTCGAGGCGCGGATCAGTCAGGCCCTCGGCAAAATGTTCGATCAGTTGCACGAGCAGGCCCTGCACCCGGCGCCGCCCGATGTGACCATCGAGCTGGAAGAGGCGATCCAGAGCGCCGAAAAAACCACTTACCCGCTGGGTGCTGTCGATGCGCCTTGAACGCACCAGTTTCGCCAAACGCCTGAGCACGTATCCCGACGCTATCTCGTTGCCTGCGCAGCCGATCGTCGAAGGACGGCTGCTGCGCATGGTCGGCCTGACCCTCGAAGCCGAGGGCCTGCGCGCCGCCATGGGCAGCCGTTGCATGGTGATCAACGACGGCAGTCATCATGCGGTTGAGGTGGAGGCCGAAGTCATGGGCTTCTCCGGCGGCAAGGTATTCCTGATGCCGGTCGGCAGCGTCTCCGGCATTGCGCCGGGCGCCCGCGTCGTGCCGCTGCCGGACACCGGCCGTTTGCCCATGGGCATGACCATGCTCGGCCGCGTCCTCGACGGCGCCGGTCGCCCCCTCGACGGCAAGGGCGGCATGAAAGCCGAGGACTGGGTGCCGATGGACGGCCCGACCATCAACCCGCTTAACCGCAACCCCATCAGCCAGCCGCTGGACGTGGGCATTCGTTGCATCAACGGTTTGTTGACGGTGGGACGCGGTCAGCGTCTGGGCCTGTTCGCCGGTACCGGCGTGGGCAAGAGCGTGCTGCTGGGGATGATGACCCGCTTCACCGAGGCCGACATCATCGTCGTCGGGCTGATCGGCGAACGGGGTCGCGAGGTGAAGGAATTCATCGAGCACAGCCTGGGCGAGGAGGGCCTCAAGCGTTCGGTCGTCGTGGCCTCTCCGGCGGACGACGCGCCGTTGATGCGTCTGCGTGCGGCGATGTATTGCACGCGCATCGCCGAATATTTTCGCGACAAGGGCAAGAACGTCCTGTTGCTGATGGACTCGCTGACACGTTTCGCCCAGGCCCAGCGGGAAATCGCCCTGGCCATCGGCGAGCCGCCTGCGACCAAAGGTTACCCGCCGTCAGTGTTCGCCAAGCTGCCCAAGCTGGTAGAGCGCGCCGGTAACGCCGAGGCGGGCGGTGGCTCGATCACCGCGTTCTACACCGTATTGTCCGAAGGCGACGACCAGCAGGACCCGATCGCCGACTCGGCTCGGGGTGTGCTCGACGGCCACATCGTGCTGTCGCGGCGACTGGCCGAAGAAGGTCATTACCCGGCCATCGATATCGAGGCGTCGATCAGCCGGGTGATGCCGTCCGTGGTTGATCCGCAGCACATGGTTCAGGCGCAGTATTTCAAGCAGCTGTGGTCGCGCTATCAGCAGAGCCGCGATTTGATCAGCGTCGGCGCGTACGTGGCCGGCGGCGATCGCGAGACTGATCTGGCGATTTCGCTGCAGCCGCAACTGGTGAAGTATTTGCGCCAGGGCTTGCAGGAGAACGAGAGCATGCAGAGCAGTGAGGAGCAATTGGCGAAGATTTTCAATCCTCAGGCCGGCGGTTAACCGGTCATGGCACTCAGTCGCGCAGCCCGTCTGGGGCCGGTGGTCGATATGGCCGAGAAGGTCGAGAAGGCCGCCGTGCAGCGCCTGGGGCATTTTCAGGGGCAGGTGCGGCTTGCCGAGACCAAGCTGGGTGAGCTGGATAAGTTTCGCTCTGATTATCAGCAACAGTGGATCGATAAGGGCGCCCATGGGGTGTCGGGTCAGTGGCTGATGAATTATCAGCGCTTCCTCAATCAGTTGGAGACGGCGGTGGCGCAGCAGCGTCAGAGTCTGGCGTGGCATCAGAATAATTTGAACAAGGCGCGCGGCGAGTGGCAGAAGGCGTATGCGCGGGTGGAGGGGCTGCGCAAGCTGGTGCAGCGGTATATCGATGAGGCGCGCGCGCTGGAAGATAAACGCGAGCAGAAGTTGCTGGATGAGTTGGTACAGCGGTTGCCGAGGACGGAGCAGTTTTAAGAGCTTGAGATCAAGATCAAGATCAAGGGCATCTGCCTGGGGGCAGATTGTTTCGCCTTCGGCGAGTTACTTTTAAAAAGCACTAAAAGTAACCAAAAGTGCCTGCTCCCGGTTTGGCCCTCCTGCGTCGGGTTCCCTCGCTCCGGTCTTGCTCCGTGGGCCCGCGCCGAACGGACATCCATGTCCTGACGGCGCTCTCGCCGCATCCATGCGGCTCGGCCCACTGCGCAAAACCTGCGCTCGGCCTGCACCCAAGTCGCGTTTTGTGGTGTTTGGACTTTTTGCGTAGGAAGAGCAAAAGCAATGGCAATGGCAACGGCAACGGCAACGGCGAGGACGAGGACGAGGACGACGACACAGTGGGACCGGCTTTAGCCGGGAAGCTCTTGATCTGTTTCGCTGATCATTCCCACGCTCTGCGTGGGAATGCCGCCCAGAACGCTCCGCGTTCCGCAGTCGCCGTAAATTTCGACCCCTGCGCCAGGTGACGCAGAGCGTCCGGGGATGCATTCCCACGCGGAGCGTGGGAACGATCACGGACCAAAGGCTTCCCGGCTAAAGCCGGTCCTACAAAGCACCGCGTACACCCTGTAGGACCGGCTTTAGCCGGGAAGCTGTTGATCTGTTTTTGATCTTCATACGCCAAAAGCCCAAACACCGCCAATCGCGACTTGGGTGCAGGCTGAACGCAGACGACGCGCAGTGGGCCGAGCGGCATGGATGCCGCGAGAGCCCCGTCAGGACATGGATGTCCGTTCGGCGCGGGCCCACGGAGTGTCGTCGGAGTGAGGGTATTCCGACGAAGGAGGAACCCAACCAGGAGCAAGCACCCTTGGTTACTTGGGGTGCTTTTCCAAGTAACTCGCCGAAGGCGAAACGTCTGCCGTTAGGCGGACGCTCTTGATCTACACACCGACCCCGAATCGAACCATTTGCCACGCCTCACAAGGGCTGCTAAAACTCAAGCGTCTGGCGCTGTTTCATACAAGGAATTTGCCAATGTCAGTAACCTCCGACCGCTCCGCCGATGGCCAAGAACTGACCATCATCATCAAAGGGCGCTTCGATTTTTCGACCCACCAGGAATTCCGGAGCGCCTACGAGCCCAAGGAAAAACATGCCAGCCGCTACAAGGTTGACCTGAAAGACACCCACTACCTCGACAGCTCCGCGCTGGGCATGCTCCTGCTGCTGCGTGACCACGCCGGCGGCGACAGAGCCGATATCCAGCTGGTCAACTGCAACAACGACGTCAAGAAAATCCTCGATATCTCCAACTTCTCCAAACTCTTCAACATCGTCAAAACCGCCTGATGATCTCGTCTGCCTCCGATCGCCTGACGGTCCTCATCGCCGATGACAACGTCAGCGACCGGATGCTCTTGTCCGCCATCGTCAGCCGCCAGGGCCATGACGTCCTGACCGCCAGCGACGGCGCCGAAGCCGTCGGGCTATTCGAGCGTCGGCGGCCGCAACTGGTGCTGATGGACGCCATGATGCCGGTCATGGACGGTTTCGAAGCGGCCCGCCAGATCAAGACACTCGCGGGTGACGCGCTGGTGCCGATCATCTTCCTGACGTCGCTGACTGAAGGCGAAGACCTCGCCCGTTGCCTCGACGCCGGGGGCGACGACTTCATTGCCAAGCCCTACAACCAAGTGGTGCTGGCCGCAAAGATCAACGCCATGAACCGCCTGCGCGTGTTGCAGGAAACCGTCCTGCACCAGCGCGACCTGATCACCCGTCACCATAAATACCTGCTCAACGAACAGCGCGTAGCCAAGGCGGTGTTCGACCAGATCGCCCACTCCGGGTGCCTGAGATCGCGCAACATCCGTTACCTGCAATCGCCTTACGCGCTGTTCAACGGCGACCTGCTGCTGGCCGCGTGGTCGCCGTCCGGCAACATGCACCTGCTGCTGGGGGATTTCACCGGCCATGGTTTGCCCGCAGCGGTAGGGGCGATGCCCTTGGCCGAAGTGTTCTATGGCATGACCGCCAAGGGGTACGGCTTGCCCGAAACCCTGCGGGAGATGAACGCCAAGCTCAAACGCATCCTGCCGGTCGACATGTTCTGCTGCGCCGCGCTGCTGTGCCTGAACTTCAAACAGCAACTGGTCGAGGTCTGGAACGGCGGCCTGCCGGATGGTTACCTGCTGCATGGCGACGGCCGGCCGCATACGCCGTTGATTTCGTCGAACGTGCCCCTCGGTGTGCTGAGCGCCGGCAGCTTTGACGACAACACCCAGGTCTACCCCTTCGGGCCGGGGGACCGGGTGTTTCTGCTGTCAGACGGCGTTGTCGACAGCACCGGTCAGGACGGCGAACTGTTCGGCGCCCGGCGTCTGCAGAACGTGCTGGTGAGCAACCGCAACCCGGCGCTGCTGATCGAGGAAGTGCAGTGGGCCCTGGCGCGGTTTCGCGGGCAGGCGCGGGACGATGTGAGCATGGTCGAAGTGGCATTCGCCGAGCCTGACTTGCTCGGCCCGCCCTCGGTCATCTACACCGACAGCGGCGATTCCAGCCCGCTGGATTGGTCCGCTTCGTTCGAGTACCGCACGGAAACACTCAAGCGCTTCAACCCGTTGCCGTATCTGCTGCAGTTGTTGCAGGAGGTACACGGCTTGCGCATGCAGAGCAGCGAGCTGTATATCGTGCTGTCGGAGCTGTACAGCAACGCGCTGGAACATGGCGTGCTCGGGCTCGACTCGGCGCTGAAGCGCGACGCCGAAGGTTTTGGGCTTTACTACCAGCAACGCGCCGAACGCCTTGATCGTCTGGAAGACGGTTTTATCCGCATCGATTTTCAGATCGTCCCGGACGGCGAGGGCGGTCGCCTGACCGTGCGGGTGCAGGACAGTGGTGCGGGTTTCGATTCCGATCGCGTGCTGGCGCTGCCGCCTGCGGTCACCCAATTGTCCGGGCGCGGCCTTGCGCTGGTCCGGCAACTCAGCGACCGCTGTCAGTGGACCGATGATGGCCGGACGGCCAGCGTGGAATTTGCCTGGGAGGGTCTGGCATAATCCGCGCGTCTTGATCAAGGAGTGAACAAGTGTCGAATAATCCTGTGGACTTCAACGTGCTCAGCACGCTGCGTGACGTGATGGAAGCTGAATACCCGGCGCTGCTGAAGGTGTTCATTTCCGATTCCACCCTTCGCGTCAACGACATGAC
Organism: Pseudomonas petrae; assembly: GCF_021728295.1. Lineage (GTDB taxonomy): Bacteria > Pseudomonadota > Gammaproteobacteria > Pseudomonadales > Pseudomonadaceae > Aquipseudomonas > Aquipseudomonas petrae. Next base: position 364,116 of record NZ_JAKJXE010000004.1, on the reverse strand, counting down.
CCTGCTGCTTCGCGACCCTGCTTTCGCGGCGACCTCGACGGCGTCGCTGCAACGCCTTGGCCTGATGGCGCATAGCTTCAAAGGCAGCACCGGCAATATGGGCGCCACGCATTTGTCAGAACTCTGCCTGCAACTCGAAGAGCAGGGGCGCGGCGTGGTGACAGCGGATGACGCGCGGATCCGCTCGCTGGTGTCCCAGATCAGGGACGAGTTCTTCCTGGTGCGGGAGGTTTTCGAACGTGAGCTTGAACTTTGCCATGCCAGCCACTGAGTCTGCTTCCTGCATTGACTTTCAGCCCGGCTGTTAGCCCGGTCTCTCAGCCCCCCCGCTGGGCTGAAGCGCACCCTCATTCCAGCCGCTTTGCTTACTTGGCCCGCCGTTTGCTTTGTCTCTGTGTAATTGTGCTCTTGCGGAGATTCACATGGCCCTCGCCACCAACCCCTTACTGACGGCTTTGACAGCGGCCAAAGCCCAGAAAGCCGGGAATACCCCCTCGGCCAAGGCGCCGGACCCCGTCAAGCACAACAGTTCCAGCTTTTCTGACGTGTTTGCCAAGCAGGCGCAGGTCAAGTCTCAGAGTGCGGATAACCCGGCGCCGAAGCCGGCAAGCGCCAAGAGTTCGGCAGCCGACGACAAGCCCGCCGCCAGCCATACGTCTGCCGCCGCCGACAAGACCGTTGCCGATAACGGCAATGGCTTGCCTGCCAAACCGGTGAACGGCAAGGCCGATGACGAGGCGGGCGCGGGCAAAGGTAAGGATGACGACAAGGATGACGCCTCCGACACTGGGCAGGATCCGACGGTGGCGGATGCGCTTGCAGTCGATCCCACGCTGGACCCGACATTGGCCGTCACGCCGCCGGTTCAAGAGCCCGTGGCCGTCGCGCCTCCCGTTGAACCGGTGATGGATCCGGCGCTGCTCGCGGGCACCATGCCGTTGCCGGTGATGCCGCCGCCAGCCGTGCAAGCGCCTACCGATGCAGCCGACGCCACCGACGCAGCCGGCGACGGTTTCGATCCGTCCGCCGATCCGCTCGAAGGCTTGACCGCCGTGCAAGTCGCTCTGGAAAACAAGGCGCAGCAGACGGCGCAAAATAATGGTGTGCATGGCGACGGCAAGGGCGAGGGCAAGCAAGACCCTAACGCCGATCCTTCACAGCTGCTGGCCACTAACCTGGCGGCGCTGGGCGACCAACCTGTGGACAAGAGCACCACCGAAGGCGGCGGCGACAAAGCGTTCAGCGGCTTATTGGCTGATGGGCTGAAAGACGTGAAGGGCGCCACCAGCGATACGCGCATGGACAACTTTGCCGATCGTCTGGCGGCCTTGTCACAGGCCGCTCAGGTAAAAAACACCTCGGCGTCGGCCCCGGCCACGCCACTGCTCAACCAGCCACTGGCGATGAATCTGGGGGGATGGACCGAAGGCGTGGTCAACCGCGTGATGTACCTGTCGAGCCAGAACCTCAAGCAGGCGGACATCCAGCTGGAGCCCGCTGAACTGGGCCGTCTGGACATCCGCGTCAATATGGCGGCGGACCAGCAGACCCAGGTCACGTTCATGAGCGCCCACGTCGGCGTGCGTGAAGCGCTGGAAAGCCAGATGTCGCGGCTGCGTGATTCCTTCGTTCAGCAGGGCATGGGCCAGGTCGACGTCAACGTCTCCGACCAGTCCCGCGGCTGGCAGCAACAGGCTCAACAGCAGTCTGGTGGGGATGGCCAACGCAGCGGTGGCAGTGACCGCAGCAACGGTGTCGGCGGCAGCGACCTCATCGCCGACGGCGCTCCGGTGGACGCCGCCTCGGCCGCCGCCAACGCACCGCTGACCGTCGTGGGTTCCAGCGCGGTCGATTATTACGCCTGATCTAATGACAAGCGCGTTTCGCGGGACGCAAACACTGGTTCCGCTTCTGCCGCAGGCGTAGGAGCGCGCTTGCCCGCGATCTGCCGCGAAGCGGCAGTAAACCGGTGAGTGCGGTGTGTCAGCCTTAACCGCATTGGCAGGTTTTGCGACTGCTGCGCAGCCGATCGCGGGCAAGCGCGCTCCTACGCCCTTCGGGCAGAATCCAAAGCCGATATCGCGGTTTCGACGCTAGGGCAAATCCAAAGCCGACATCGCGGTTTGGCCTTCGGGCAGACTCAGGCGCCGGCATCGCGGTTCCAGCCGCAAGGCACAATCAGCCAACCCGTCGCGCCAACTCTGGCACAACCCTTGCTCTTCCTCTGTCACGCAACACCGAACCCCTTGGATAGTGACGGATTATTGGCATGGCGAAGAGCGACGACGCAGCAGTGGCGGACCCCGCAAAAAAGGGCAAGTTGAAAGTCATCATCCTGATTGTGGTGGGGCTGCTGCTGGCCATCGGTGTGTCGGTAGGCGCGACCTGGTTCATCATGCACAAGGCCGAGAGCAAGCCGGATGCAGCCGCCGTGGCCGAAGCGGCGAATGCCAAAAAAGAGGCGATCTTCGAACCCCTGACGCCGCCCTTCGTCGTCAACTACAACGTCAACGGCCGTCAGCGCTACATGCAGGTCAGCATCACCTTGCTGGCCCGTGACCACGCCGACCTCGAAGCGTTGAAAGCGCACATGCCGGTCATCCGTAATAACCTGGTGATGATGTTCTCCGGTCAGCCATTCGATACCATCGCAACGCCGGTGGGTATGGAAATGCTGCGCCAGAAGGCGGCAGCCGTGGTCCAGGAAGTGGGCCAGAAAGAGCTGAGCAAGAGCGTGATCGAACAGGTACTTTTCACTAACTACGTACTGCAGTAGGACCACGACATGGCCGTGCAAGACCTGCTGTCCCAGGATGAGATCGACGCGCTGCTGCATGGCGTCGACGACGGACTGGTACAGACCGATAGTGTTGCCGAGCCTGGCAGCGTAAAAAGTTATGACCTGACCAGCCAGGATCGCATCGTCCGCGGACGCATGCCGACCCTGGAAATGATCAACGAGCGTTTCGCCCGTTACACCCGCATCAGCATGTTCAACCTGCTGCGCCGCTCGGCCGACGTGGCCGTGGGTGGTGTGCAGGTGATGAAGTTCGGCGAATACGTGCACTCGCTGTACGTGCCGACCAGTCTCAACCTGGTCAAGATCAAACCCCTGCGCGGCACCGCGCTGTTCATCCTCGATGCCAAGCTGGTGTTCAAGCTGGTGGACAACTTCTTTGGCGGCGACGGCCGTCACGCCAAGATCGAAGGGCGTGAATTCACCCCGACCGAACTGCGCGTGGTGCGCATCGTGCTGGATCAGGCCTTCATTGATTTGAAGGAAGCCTGGCAGGCAATCATGGAAGTCAACTTCGAGTACATCAACTCGGAAGTGAACCCGGCCATGGCCAACATCGTTGGCCCGAGCGAAGCAATCGTGGTGTCCACCTTCCATATAGAACTGGACGGCGGTGGCGGCGATCTTCACGTGACCATGCCGTATTCAATGATCGAGCCGGTGCGCGAAATGCTCGACGCCGGATTCCAGTCGGATGTCGACGATCAGGACGAACGCTGGGTCAACGCGCTCAAGCAGGATGTGCTCGACGTGTCGGTGCCGTTGCGCGTCGCGGTCGCCACGCGTCAGCTCAAGCTGCGCGACATCCTGCACATGCAGCCGGGCGATGTGATCCCTGTCGAGCTGCCGGAACACCTGGTCATGCGCGCCAACGGCGTGCCGTCCTTCAAGGTCAAACTGGGTTCGCACAAGGGCAACCTGGCCCTGCAAGTGGTCGAACCGATAGAACGCCGCTGACGCTCCGTCGCCGGCAAAACGAATGTGCTGCGTAAACGAATCAATGTTCCCCGAGGACAACCATGGCTAATGACAACGAAATGAATTCCGCCGACGACCAGGCTTTGGCCGATGAGTGGGCGGCTGCACTGGGTGAATCCGGGGACGGTCAAGCGGACATCGACGCGCTGCTGGCGGCCGACGCGGGCAACTCCGCCAACCGCATGTCGATGGAAGAGTTTGGCGGCCTGCCGAAAAGCAACGGCGCGGTCACTCTGGATGGCCCGAACCTGGACGTGATCCTTGATATCCCGGTGTCGATTTCCATGGAAGTGGGCAGCACCGATATCAACATTCGCAACCTGCTGCAGCTCAACCAGGGCTCGGTGATCGAGCTGGACCGTCTGGCCGGCGAGCCGCTGGACGTGCTGGTCAACGGCACCCTGATCGCCCACGGCGAAGTGGTTGTGGTGAATGAGAAGTTCGGCATCCGTCTGACCGACGTGATCAGCCCGAGCGAACGTATCAAGAAGCTGCGTTAAGTGCGCGGCGTGATCAGAACCCTGTCGAGCCTGCCGCTGCTGGCGTTGTCCTGGGCGGTGATGGCGGCCGATCCGGCGACGCCTGCCGCGCCTGCAGCCACGACGACGACTGCGACTGCAACGCCTGCGGTCGCCGCGCCGGTGGCCGGTACGTTGAACGGCGGGATCGGCGGCCAGTTGCTGCAACTGGTGCTCGGTCTGCTGCTGGTGATCGGGTTGATCTTCGTGCTGGCCTGGCTGATGCGCCGTGTGCAGCGCGCGGGGCCGGCCGGCAATCAGGTGATCAAGCTGGTCGGCTCCCGCGCCCTGGGGACTCGCGATCGGCTGGTGCTGGTGCAGGTCGGCAACGAACAGGTTCTGCTTGGCGTCTCGCCCGGCAGTATCACCGCGTTGCACGTGATGAACGAGCCGGTCGAGGTCCCTGACGCGCAAGGCGTGCAGCCGGAATTCGCCAGGCGTTTGCTGGAAGCGCTGGGCAACAAAGGCGCGGCCGGGCCACGCACGGGTAAAAACGTGTTCGGTGGTGCCGGTAAAAACGCAGGTACGCCAGGCACAACGGGCGCGACACGTACTACGGATCAGAAGGACACGAACTGATGCGCATTGTTTTGACGCTGCTGCTGTTGCTTGCAGCGCCGCTGGCGTTCGGCGCCGATCCGTTGTCGATCCCGGCCATCACGCTAGGCACCGGCGCCAACGGCCAGCAGGAATATTCGGTCAGCCTGCAGATCCTGCTGATCATGACCGCGCTGAGCTTCATCCCGGCGTTTGTCATGCTGATGACCAGCTTCACGCGGATCATCATCGTCTTCTCGATCCTGCGTCAGGCCCTCGGCCTGCAACAGACGCCGTCCAACCAGATCCTCACCGGCATGGCGTTGTTCCTGACCCTGTTCATCATGGCCCCCGTGTTTGATCGAGTGAACACCGACGCCTTGCAGCCGTACCTGGCGGAAAAACTCACCGCCCAGGACGCCGTGGCCAAGGCCGAAGTGCCGATCAAGGATTTCATGCTGGCGCAGACCCGCTCCAGCGACCTTGAGCTGTTCATGCGCTTGTCCAAACGCACCGACATTCCGACCCCTGACGCGGCGCCGCTGACGATTCTGGTGCCGGCGTTCGTGACCTCCGAACTGAAAACGGCGTTCCAGATCGGCTTCATGATTTTCATCCCCTTCCTGATTATCGACCTGGTGGTGGCAAGCATCCTGATGGCCATGGGCATGATGATGCTGTCGCCGCTGATCATTTCCCTGCCGTTCAAAATCATGCTGTTCGTGCTGGTGGATGGCTGGGCGCTGATCATAGGCACCCTGGCCGGCAGTTTTGGTGGCGTATGAATCAATCTGACGTGGAGTGCGCAGCATGACCCCGGAAGTAGCAGTCGACCTGTTTCGCGAAGCGCTTTGGCTGACCACGACCATGGTCGCCATTCTGGTGGTGCCGAGCCTGATCGTCGGCCTGATCGTCTCAATGTTCCAGGCCGCGACGCAGATCAACGAACAGACCTTGAGCTTCCTGCCACGCCTGCTGGTCATGCTGGTCACGCTGATCGTGGTCGGCCCGTGGATGGTGCGCACCTTCATGGAGTACATCACCAATCTGTACACCAGCATTCCCCAAGTGATCGGCTGACCCCTCGATGGAACCTGTGCTGGCGTTGACCGACACCCAGATCAGCACGTGGGTGGCGGCGTTCATGCTGCCGCTGTTTCGCATCGGCGCCCTGCTGATGACCATGCCGATCATCGGAACCACGCTGGTGCCCAAGCGGGTGCGGCTGTATTTCGCGCTGGCGATCACGGTCGTGGTCGCGCCAAGCCTGCCGCCCATGCCCGCCGTGCACGCCCTCGATCTCAGCGGACTGCTGCTGATCGCGCAGCAGATCCTCATCGGCGCCGGGATGGGCCTGTCGTTGCAGCTGTTTTTCCAGGCCTTCGTGATCGCCGGGCAGATCATCGGGATCCAGATGGGCATGGGCTTCGCGTCCATGGTCGACCCGGTCAACGGGGTGTCGGTGGCGACCATCGGACAGTTCCTCACTATGCTCGTGACCCTGCTGTTCCTGGCCATGAACGCGCACCTGGTGGTGTTCGAGATCCTCATCGAGAGCTTCACCACCTTGCCGGTGGGGCAGGGCATCAGTACGGCGGACATCTGGCTGCTGGTGATGCGTCTGGGTTGGGTGCTCGGCGCGGCCCTGGTGTTGGTGCTGCCGGCCATCGCTGCGCTGCTGGTGGTGAACATCGCCATGGGCGTGATGACCCGCTCGGCGCCGCAGCTGAATATCTTTTCGATCGGTTTTCCGCTGACGCTGGTGCTGGGCATGGTGATTCTGTGGATCACCCTCGGCGACATTCTCAATCAATACCAACCGCTGGCGGTCGACGCCCTGCAGTTGCTCAGAGACCTGGTCAAGGCGCGCTGACATGGCCGAAAGCGAGAGTGGTCAGGACAAGACAGAAGACCCCACGGACAAACGCAAACGCGATGCCCGGGAGAAGGGCGAGATCGCCCGCTCCAAGGAGCTCAATACCGTTGTCGTGATGATCGTGGGCGCTGCGGGGCTGCTGGCGTTTGGCGGGTCCATGGCGGAAATGATGATGCAATTGATGCGCGACAATTTCACCATCACCCGCGAGGCGATTCTCGACGAGCGCAGCATGGCGATCATGCTGATGGCCTCGGGCAAGGCGGCGTTATTGTCGGTGCAGCCGATTCTGCTGGCGTTGACCGTGGCGGCGTTCGTCGGTCCCATTTCCCTCGGTGGCTGGCTGTTTGCCGCAGGCTCGCTGGCGCCCAAGTTCAGCCGCATGAACCCGGCCGCCGGCATCAAGCGGATGTTCTCGCCCAAGGCGCTGATCGAGCTGCTGAAGTCGCTGGCCAAGTTTTTGATTGTGCTGGCGGTGGCGCTGGTGGTGCTGATGAAGGACAAGGGCGATCTGATTTCCATCGCCCACGAGCCGCTGGAGATGGCGGTGGTGCACAGTTTGCAGTTGGTGGGTTGGAGCACGCTGTGGATGGCGCTGGGCCTTCTGATCATCGCGGCGATCGATGTGCCGGTGCAGTTGTGGGAGGCCCACAAGAAGCTGCTGATGACCAAGCAGGAGGTGCGCGATGAGCACAAGGACAGTGAGGGGCGGCCGGAGGTCAAGCAGCGGATTCGTCAGTTGCAGCGGGAGATGTCGCAGCGGCGGATGATGGCGGCGATTCCCGAGGCGGATGTGATTATCACGAACCCGACGCATTATGCGGTGGCGCTCAAATATGACGCGGAGCGGGGCGGCGCGCCGATTCTGTTGGCCAAGGGCAGTGATTTCATGGCGCTGAAGATTCGGGAGATTGCGGCGCAGCATCAGATTTTGTTGTTGCAGTCGCCGGCGCTGGCGCGGTCGATTTATTACAGTACGGAGTTGGATCAGGAGATTCCGGCGGGGTTGTATCTGGCGGTGGCGCAGGTGTTGGCGTATGTGTATCAGATTCGGCAGTATCGGGCGGGACGTGGCAAGCGGCCTGATCCGCTTAGGGATAATCTGCCGATTCCGCCGGATTTGAGGCGGGATTCGTAAGTCTTCTTCAGGATCTTCAAGATCAAGAGCGTCTGCCTGGGGGCAGACTGTTTCGCCTTCGGCGAGTTACTTGATAAAGCCCCAAGTAACCAAGGGCTTGTGCTCCTGGTTGGGCTCCTCCTGCGTCGGAGTACCCTCACTCCGGTCTCGCTCCGTGGGCCCGCGCCGAACGGACATCCATGTCCTGACGGCGCTCTCGCCGCATCCATGCGGCTCGGCCCACTGCGCGAGACCTGCGTTCAGCCTGCACCCAAGTCGCGATTGGCGGTGACTGAACCTTTGTGTATGAAGATCAAGAGCGCTGCGCAGATCAAGAGCTTCCCGGCTGAAGCCGGTCCTACAGGTGCGCGCGGTCTGTTAGTGGGACCGGCTTCAGCCGGGAAGAGGCCGGTGTGTTCACCATCAATTTCGCAGCGTGCCTGCTGACGTCTTCCCGGCTAAAGCCGGTCCTACTAACCGCGTATACCTGTAGGACCGGCTTCAGCCGGGAAGCTTTTGATCTGCTTTTGATCTTCTACGCGGTAGTCCAAACACCACAAAACGCGACTTGGGTGCAGGCTGAACGCAGGTCTCGTGGAGTGGGCCGAGCGGCATGGATGCCGCGAGAGCCGCCCCCCGCCATGGATGGCGGATGGCGGCGGGCCCACGGAGCGAGACCGGAGTGAAGGAAGGGCCCAACCAGGAGCAGGCACTTTTGCTTACTTTTGGTGCTTTTCAAAAGTAACTCGCCGAAGGCGAAACAGTCTGCCCCCAGGCAGACGCCCTTGATCTTCGTGCTTAGGGCCGCCCCAAGCCTGATGACAGCGCGAACAAAAACCGTCTAGAGTAGCCGCAGTCCCCTTCAAGGCCTCGCCACTTGACCATTCGATCGAATGCAGCGCAATCCACTGATGCTCAATCCAGCGCCGAGGCATTGAATGTGCTGATGCAGGCCTGCGGGAAAGGTAATCGGTTGGCGTTCGAAGCGATGTATCACGCCACGTCGGCAAGGCTGTTTGGTATCTGCCTGCACTATTCCGGCAATCGGGCCGAGGCTGAAGAGGTGCTCCAAGAGGTGTACATCATGGCGTGGCTGAAGGCATCTCGATTCGATCCGCAATTGGCCAGCGCCATGACCTGGCTGGCGACGATGGCGCGCAACAAGGCGATTGACCGGCGCAGGGCCCATCGCCGTCATGACCCTCTTGAAACGATCCCCGAATTATCCACGCAGGACTCCATCCCGGACTCCCTCGAGCGCGAGCAGCAGGGCAGTCAGCTGGACCGCTGCCTTGAAACCCTGGAAGAAGCGCAGCAGCGCTATATCCGCGTCGCGTTCTTTGAGGGCTGTTCCTATGCCGAGCTGGCCGAGCGCCACGGTATTGCGCTGGGGACGATGAAAAGCTGGATTCGTCGCGGGTTGCTTCGACTGCGTTTGTGCCTTGGCCTATGAACGAGAACTCAGTGCCTCCCGACGAGACCCCGGACCTGCTGATCGCGGAGTACGTGCTTGGCGTGCTCAGCCGCGAAGAGCGTGATCGGGTGGAGGCGATGATTGCGCTGGAGCCTCGCCATCAACGCGCGATGGCGCAATGGCAGGAGCAGTTCGCCGAGTGGCTCGGTCAATTGCCCGCGTCCAGTCCTCCGGTGGGTACCTGGGGCAGGATTGAGCAGCGGTTGTTTGCGGGTGCCAGCCATCCGCCGTCACGTGCGTCAGGCTGGTGGAACAACCTCGGGCTCTGGCGTTGGACGACAGCCGCGCTGGCTGCCGGGTTGCTGGCATCAGTGCTGACACTTCAGCAACCTGCTTCGGGGCCGGGGCCTGCGCTGCTGGCGCGTCTCGATCAGAGCGACGGCAATACGCTGTTTGCCGCCACGATCAGCCCCGACCGGCGAGGCGTGCTGTTCGTCAACACGCACCACGCCGACTGGCCGGGCAAGAGTGCCGAAGCGTGGGTGATCGCCGCCGATGGCAAACCCCGGTCGCTGGGCCTGCTGCCGGCCAATGCCTCCGCAACGTTAAACGTAACGCCGCAACTGGCTGACCTGCTCGCCAGCGGCGCAGTGCTCGCCGTCACCCTTGAGCCGCTGAACGGGTCACCGAATGGGCAGCCAACCGGACCGGTCGTCGCCCAGGGAAAAATATCTTCACTTTGATGCATCCGTTCCGGCACCTGCTTCGTATATCTCTCACCTTCATCCGAAGGACCTAAGAATCTGGGAGAAGTACCATGTTGACCATTGCTAAACGCATTGCCGCTGCCTCCTTCGCCGCCCTTTGCCTTGCTGCATCGCCAGGCTTTGCCGCCGACACGGTCATGGTCGGTGGCGCCGCCATGTACCCGAGCAAGACTATTGTCGAGAACGCCGTCAACTCCAAGGACCACACGACTCTGGTGGCGGCGGTCAAAGCTGCCGGTCTGGTGGACACGCTGAACAGTAAGGGCCCGTTCACCGTCTTCGCCCCCACCAATGAAGCCTTTGCCAAACTGCCGGCCGGCACCGTCGACACGCTGGTCAAGCCTGAGAACAAAGCGGACTTGACCAAAATTCTGACGTACCACGTCGTCGCCGGTACCCACACCGCCAAACAATTGATGGCGGACGCCAAAATGAACGGCGGCAAGGTGATGCTGAAAACCGTACAAGGCGAATCCCTCACCGTGATGCCCCATGACGGCAAGCTGCAGGTGATGGACGCCAAAGGCGGTAAAAGCACGGTCAGCATCGCGGACGTGATGCAGTCGAACGGCGTCATCCACGTGGTCGACACGGTGCTGATGCCGTAACCACTGGCGTAATCGCTGCTACACCCGGTGGACATCAGCCCTGTCCACCGGGGTCCAGGGCCTGACTTGGCGACTGACGCCATGTCGAGCAACGGACTCCCTCTGCTCATCCCCTCGTACCGCCGCTGTTCCCCGCGCACATTTATTTTCAAATCCCTGCATCCAGTTCGTTCTCTCCCGGGTAGTACAAGAAGTAGCGATGGCTGCTGACCTGTTTATCTAATGGAGAGATGGCATGAACGCTAAAAAATTGCTGGGCACGTTCGGTGTTTCATTGGCAGCCACTTGCCTGTTGGCCGCGGCGCCGGCGGCGTACGCGCAGATGGCGTTGCCTGACGCGGTCAAGGTTCCGGACGGTCACAAGATCGCGATGGAGGCCGTGGGGGTGGGCGAGATTACCTATGAGTGCCGCGACAAGCCCAATGCGGCCGGTCAGACCGAATGGACGTTCGTCGGCCCGAACGCGGTGTTGAATGATCGCAGTGGCAAGCAGGTCGGCACGTACTTCGGCCCGCCCGCCACCTGGCAGGCCGCTGACGGTTCGAAGATCACCGGCACGCAGCTCGCCGTGGCCCCCGCCGGGACGGGCGATATTCCGTATCAGCTGGTGAAAGCCAATCCTGCGGAAGGCAAGGGCGCGATGAGCAACGTCAGTTACATCCAGCGGGTGGCGACCAAAGGCGGTGTGGCGCCGAAGATGGAGTGCTCGATGGCCACCAAAGGCAAGCGTGAAATCGTGAAATATCAGGCGGACTATATTTTCTGGGCCGCCAAGTAGACCAACGTCCCACGTCATGCCGTGTCGCTGACGCACAAAGTCATCTACGCTGCACCGACGCAACCCCGACCTTTGGGTCGGGGTATTTCTTTTCGTTGGTGGTTGAACATTTTGTCCCTACCTGAAGACTGTTTTGACTACGAAGCCTGTCTGGCTGCCTGCGCTCAGGGCGAGCGGCGGGCCTTGCACGACCTCTACACCCAGGAAAGCGCACGTCTGCTCGGCGTCGCCAAGCGGATCGCCCGCAGCGACGCGCTGGCCGAGGACATCGTGCACGACGCCTTTATCAAAATCTGGACCCGCGCCGGCAGTTTCGACCCGGCACGAGGCACTGCCCGTGGCTGGATCTTCAGCGTCACGCGGCATCTGGCGCTGAACTTCATGCGTGATAACGCGCACATCATTCAGGTCAGCGAGCAAAGCGAAAGCGCGGTGCTGGCCGAGGCTGCACTGGACGTCGCAACCGAAGTCGACACCTTCGAATACCGCGCCCGCTCGGGGCGTATCTACGGGTGCCTCGAGCAACTGGAACCGGCGCGTCGCAACTGCATTCTTCATGCGTACGTAGACGGTTACTCGCACTCGGAGATCTCGCAGAAAGTGGGCGCGCCGCTGGGCACGGTGAAAGCCTGGATCAAACGCAGTCTGGTGGCATTGCGGGAGTGCATGGGATGACAGGCTATCCGTCAAAAGACAGCGCCGACGAACTGGACGCACTGGCCAGCGAGTACGTATTGGGCACGTTGCCGGCCGCGCAACGACTCGACGTCAAAAACCGCCTCGTCACGGACGCCGACTTGCGTGCGGCGGTGGACGCATGGGAAGGGCGCCTGCTGGCCTTGACCGAACTCGCCGAACCAATGACCCCAAGCCCGCGGCTGTGGGGACGGATCGAGCGCAGCTTGACCCGCCACGACCGCCGGGCTCCGGTACAGACGCCCGCCGTGAAGCCGCATGCGTGGTGGGATCTTTTACCCCTGTGGCGCGGACTTGCCGGCGCAGGACTCGTTGCGACCCTGTTGCTGGGCTCGATGCTCCTGACCAGAACCGCCCCGGTGAACCCCACGACTTATCTGGTGGTGCTGGTTGCCCCACAGAACCAGGCCCCCGGCTGGGTCATCCAGGCCAACAACCCGGAAGAAATCCAGCTGATACCGCTAGGCGCCACCCAAGTCCCCACCGACAAGGCCCTCCAATTTTGGACCAAAGCCGACGGCTGGCAGGGCCCTGTGTCCCTGGGCCTGGTCAAACCCGGCCAGAGCCTCTCCATCCCCGTAAACAAACTGCCGCCGCTGCAACCCAACCAACTTTTCGAACTCACCCTCGAAAACCCCAACGGCTCCCCGACCGGTAAGCCTACCGGGCCGATTCAATTCATCGGGCGCGCTGTGAAAGTGATCTGAACCCACTGGCCTCAACCAGAAGACGCGGAGTGTCGTGGGCGGCATTCCCACGCGGAGCGTGGGAACGATCAAGCGCGGGCTTGCTGGCGAACCCAGGGTGTCAGGGATTGAAATGCAGCCGAACCACCGCGTTCGCGGGCAAGCGCGCTCCTACAGTGGAATGCATTCAGCCATCAAATGTCAGCGCCTGAACGGGCCTCTTCCCGGCTAAAGCCGGTCCTACAAGGGCACCGCGTGCAGTCAGTGGGACCGGCTTTAGCCGGGAAGCTCTTGACCTGCTTTGCCTTTGATCTTCCTACGCAAAAAGTCCGGACACCACAAAACGCGACTTGGGTGCAGGCCGAACGCAGACGACGCGGAGTGGGCCGAGCCGCATGGATGCGGCGAGAGCGCCGTCAGGACATGGATGTCCGTTCGGCGCGGGCCCACGGAGCGTCGTCGAAGTGAGGGAACCCGACGAAGTCGGGCCAAGCCAGGAGCAGGCACCTTTGGTTACTTGGGGTGCTTTTCCAAGTAACTCGCCGAAGGCGAAACAGTTCTGCCTCCGGCAGAACCCAGTCAGCCGGAACAGCGCGACCTGTCGCCGACCCCAAATCTAAATACTGGCACTCTGATATTTTCACCCAATCCCAAATGTTGGACCCCTTCTTGCAATAACCCCGATACAACGCTTCGGCGTCAAAAGATTGATTTAACGCGCAGGTGCCCATCGGTGGAACGCTCTCAGATAATCTCCCACGCCAGAACCGGATTGATCGGCCTGGGCCGTGGACAACTTGGCGTACCGCTGCTGCTCCTCGTCATGCTCGCCATGATGATGCTGCCCATGCCGCCGTTCCTTCTGGACGTCTTCTTCACCTTCAACATCGCCCTGTCCATCGTTGTCCTGCTCGTCTGTATCTACGCCCTGCGGCCCCTCGACTTCTCCGTATTCCCGACCATCCTCCTCGTCGCCACCCTGTTGCGACTGGCACTCAACGTCGCCTCCACCCGCGTCGTCATGCTCCACGGCCAGGACGGCCATGCCGCCGCCGGTAAAGTCATCCAGGCGTTCGGTGAAGTCGTCATCGGTGGCAACTACGTCGTCGGTGTCGTCGTCTTCGCCATCCTCATGATCATCAACTTCGTCGTCGTCACCAAAGGTGCCGGCCGGATCTCCGAAGTGAGCGCACGCTTCACCCTCGACGCCATGCCCGGCAAACAGATGGCCATCGACGCCGACCTCAACGCCGGCCTTATCGACCAGCCTGAAGCCAAACGCCGTCGCCTCGAAGTCGCCCAGGAAGCCGAGTTCTACGGCTCCATGGACGGTGCCAGCAAGTTCGTGCGCGGTGACGCCATCGCCGGCCTGCTGATCCTCTTCATCAACCTCATCGGTGGCGTACTGGTGGGTGTCCTGCAGCACAACATGAGCTTTGGCGACGCCGCCAAGGTGTACGCGCTGTTGACCATCGGTGACGGTTTGGTGGCGCAATTGCCCTCCCTGCTGCTGTCCACCGCTGCCGCGATCATGGTGACCCGAGCCTCGGGTTCCGAAGAAATGGGCAAACTGGTCGGCCGTCAGATGTTCGCTTCCCACAAGGCGCTCGCGGTGTCCGCCGGGATCATGATCGTCATGGGTCTGGTCCCGGGCATGCCGCACTTTTCCTTCCTCAGCCTCGGTCTGGTGGCTGCCGGCGGCGCCTACCTGCTGTGGAAGAAACAGAGCCAGGTCAAGCTGGCCGCCGTGCAAGAGGTCAAGCGTCAGCAAGAGCTGCTGCCATCGCCGACCCGCGCGCAGGAATCCAAGGAACTGGGCTGGGACGACGTCACCCCGATCGACATGATCGGCCTGGAAGTCGGCTACCGGCTGATTCCGCTGGTGGACCGCAACCAGGGTGGTCAGTTGCTGGCGCGGATCAAGGGCGTGCGCAAGAAGCTCTCCCAGGAGCTGGGCTTCCTCATGCCGACCGTACACATTCGCGACAACCTCGATCTGGCGCCCAGCGCCTATCGCCTGACGCTGATGGGCGTGACCCTGGCCGAAGCCGAGATCTACCCCGACCGCGAACTGGCCATCAACCCCGGCCAGGTGTTTGGCAGCCTCAACGGCATCACTGCCAAAGACCCGGCGTTTGGTCTGGAGGCTGTCTGGATCGAAATCAGCCAGCGCGCCCAGGCGCAATCCCTCGGCTACACCGTGGTGGACGCCAGTACCGTGGTGGCGACCCACTTGAACCAGATTCTCTACAAGCACTCTCATGAACTGATCGGCCACGAGGAAGTCCAGCAATTGATGACCCTGCTGGCCAAGGGATCGCCAAAACTGGCGGAAGAACTGGTGCCGGGCGTGCTGTCGCTGTCGGCCCTGCTGAAGGTGCTGCAGGCGCTGCTCGCCGAACAGGTGCCGGTTCGCGACATCCGCTCCATCGCCGAAGCCATCGCCAACAACGCTGCGCGTAGTCAAGATACCGCCGCGCTGGTGGCTGCCGTACGGGTCGGATTGTCCCGCGCAATCGTCCAAAGCATTGTCGGCATTGAGCCGGAGCTGCCTGTGATCACCCTTGAGCCAAGGTTGGAACAGATATTGCTAAATAGTCTGCAGAAGGCAGGTCAGGGTCAGGAAGAAGGCGTTCTCCTCGAACCGAGCATGGCTGAGAAACTTCAGCGCTCGTTGATCGAAGCGGCGCAGCGTCAGGAGATGCAGGGGCAGCCGGTTATTTTGTTGGTCGCAGGTCCGGTTCGCGCCATGTTGTCCCGCTTTGGACGGTTGGCTGTACCGAATATGCATGTTTTGGCTTATCAGGAAATTCCTGACAATAAGCAAGTCACCATCGTAGCGACTGTCGGGCCTAACGGCTGAGGTAGTGAGTCATGCAAGTTAAGCGTTTTTTCGCCGCCGATATGCGACAAGCCATGAAACTGGTTCGCGATGAGCTGGGCGCTGAAGCCGCCATCATCGGGAACCGGCGGATCGCCGGCGGCGTGGAACTGACCGCCGCCCTGGATTACAAGTTGTCTGCGCTGGCCCCGCGTGTGCCGAACATCGAACTCGAAGAAGAGCTGCGCAAGACCCAGTCGCGCATCGTTACCGCTCAGGCTGAGCTGACCCACCGCAGCGAGCTGGACACTGTCGCCAATCGCCAGTTGTTCGTGGGCCTGGCGATGGATGACAGCAAGCAGATTGAGCCGACTCTGGAAGAACCGTTTCGCCCGTCGATCCACGCCGCTGTGGCCGCCGAACGCGCCGAGCGCAAGGCCGAGCCGGCGGTGGGCGATCGTGCCTACGAAGCGATGCGCTCCGAATTGAACGGCCTGCGCGAACTGCTGGAAGTCCAGCTGGGCTCGCTGGCCTGGAACCAGCTGCAAGGCAGCCGTCCGCAGCAGGCCAATCTGTGGCGCCGTCTGCAACGTGTCGGCCTCTCCGGTCCGCTGTCCCGCGATCTGCTGGCGATGGTCCCGGAATCCAACGATCAGGCCCACACCTGGCGCATGCTGCTGGCCCATCTGGCCCGCATGATTGCCACGCCGGACGTCGAGCCACTGGAAGAGGGCGGTGTGATTGCCATGGTCGGCCCTGCCGGCATGGGCAAAACCACCACGCTGGCTAAACTGGCGGCCCGATATGTGTTGAAATACGGCGCGCAAAATATCGCGCTGGTGAGCATGGACAGTTTCCGCATTGGCGCTCAGGAACAGCTGAAAACCCTGGGTCGGATCCTCAATGTACCGGTCACCCACGTCGACCCGGGCCAGTCCCTGGCACAGGCGCTGGAACCGTTATTGCGCAAGCGCGTGGTGTTGATCGACACCGCTGGCCTGCAAGCCAGCGATCCGGCACTGCGTCTGCAACTGGAAACCCTCGCCGGGCGTGGCATCAAGGCGCGCAACTACCTGGTGCTGGCGACAACCAGCCAGAAGCAGGTGCTGTCAGCGGCTTATCACAGTTACAAACGTTGCGGCCTGGCCGGGTGCATCCTGACCAAGCTCGACGAAACGGCCAGCCTGGGCGAAGTGCTCAGCCTGGCCGTGACACACGAACTGCCTGTGGCCTATCTCACCGATGGCCCACGGATACCGGATGATCTGCATTTGCCGCGTCGGCACCAATTGGTGAGCCGGGCTGTCAGCGTGCAGATGCAGGAGGAGCCAAGCGAGGAAGCGATGGCGGATATGTTTGCGGATCTTTATCACAGCACCGGCAAGCGCGCGGGCTAGGTAGAGAAAATGACAGTGGAATTTTCCTGCATCGATGGTCTGCCAGGCATTGTTCAGACACTGAACGTGCAGCCCGACATGTGGCTTAGGTCTAAGCAAGACAAGGTAAACAATTAACATGGGCAGCATGCATCCCGTACAGGTTATCGCGGTGACCGGTGGCAAAGGTGGCGTAGGCAAGACCAACGTTTCAGTGAATCTTTCACTGGCGCTGGCCGAGCTGGGACGTCGCGTCATGTTGCTGGACGCCGATCTGGGTCTGGCCAACGTCGACGTATTGTTGGGTCTGACCCCCAAACGCACCCTGGCTGACGTCATCGAAGGGCGGTGCGAGCTGCGCGATGTCCTGCTGCAAGGCCCGGGCGGCGTGCGCATCGTGCCGGCGGCATCGGGCACCCAGAGCATGGTCCACCTGACCCCGGCGCAGCATGCCGGGCTGATTCAGGCGTTCAGTGACATCGGCGACAACCTTGACGTGCTGGTCATCGATACCGCTGCCGGCATCGGCGAGTCGGTGGTGAGCTTTGTCCGCGCCGCTCAGGAAGTGCTGTTGGTGGTGTGCGACGAGCCCACGTCGATCACCGACGCCTACGCCCTGATCAAACTGCTCAACCGCGATTACGGCATGAACCGCTTCCGCGTCCTGGCCAACATGGCTCAGAGCCCGCAGGAAGGGCGCAACCTCTTCGCCAAGCTGACCAAAGTCACCGACCGTTTTCTCGACGTGGCCCTGCAGTATGTAGGCGCCGTGCCGTACGACGAATGCGTACGCAAGGCCGTGCAGAAACAGCGCGCCGTGTACGAAGCATTTCCGCGTTCTAAATGTGCGCTGGCGTTCAAGGCCATCGCGCAGAAAGTTGACACCTGGCCGCTACCGGCGAACCCGCGCGGCCACCTGGAATTTTTCGTAGAACGCCTCGTGCATCAAACCAGCGCAGGGCCCGTCTCATGACAGCAAGTGGCTATCGCATGTACAGCAAATCATCCAAAGACTCCCAGTATGAGCTGATCGAGCGTTATGCCCCGCTGGTCAAACGAATCGCCTACCACTTGCTGGCGCGTCTGCCGGCCAGCGTGCAGGTCGAGGACTTGATCCAGGCGGGCATGATTGGCTTGCTCGAAGTCTCGACCAAATACGACTCCACCAAAGGGGCCAGCTTCGAGACGTACGCGGGTATTCGTATCCGTGGCGCGATGCTCGACGAAGTGCGCAAGGGGGACTGGGCACCGCGCTCGGTCCACCGCAACACGCGCATGGTCAGTGACGCGATTCGTGCAATCGAAGCAAAAACCGGCCGTGACGCTAAAGATCACGAGGTTGCTGCCGAACTTGAATTGAGTCTCGACGATTACTACGGGATTTTGAACGATACCCTGGGCAGCCGTCTGTTCAGTTTCGACGACCTGTTGCAGGACGGCGAACATGAAGGGCTGCACGAGGAAGGCGCGAGCCAGTCCCTCGAACCGTCGCGGGATCTGGAAGACGAGCGCTTCCAGGCTGCGTTGGCCGAGGCCATTGCCAACTTGCCCGAACGTGAGCGCCTGGTGTTGTCGCTGTACTACGACGAAGAGCTGAACCTCAAGGAAATCGGTGAGGTCCTGGGGGTCAGCGAGTCGAGGGTCAGCCAGCTGCACAGCCAATGCGCGGCGCGGTTGCGCGGTCGTCTTGGCGAGTGGCGCGCACGTTCATGAATAGGCGCAGGCCGCGAGGCCTGCGTGTTGCGTGTAAGACCGGCTGTGCAAGACGTGAGCGGGAAACAAAAGAGACACGGCAG
The DNA here is from genome assembly GCF_021728295.1 of Pseudomonas petrae. Taxonomy (GTDB): domain Bacteria; phylum Pseudomonadota; class Gammaproteobacteria; order Pseudomonadales; family Pseudomonadaceae; genus Aquipseudomonas; species Aquipseudomonas petrae. The sequence goes on along the minus strand of NZ_JAKJXE010000004.1, from coordinate 345,351 downwards.
GAGTCGGTCGAACCGGGTCGTAGATGATCCGGTTTCGCTGCGCTCGTCCCGGTCAATTCCAACCCCCCTTGATATTCGGCACAGCCGGTATTGATTGAACGCGCGTTCAGGTGCTGAACGCGTTAAAGACTGCTTGGAGGTCGAATTGGACAAGAACATGAAAATCCTCATCGTTGATGACTTCTCAACGATGCGGCGGATCATTAAAAACCTGTTGCGTGACCTTGGGTTCACCAACACGGCCGAAGCAGATGACGGACTCACCGCATTGCCGATGCTGCAAAGCGGCGCCTTTGACTTCCTCGTCACTGACTGGAACATGCCGGGCATGTCCGGCATCGACCTGTTGCGTCAGGTGCGTGCCGACGAGCGTCTGCGCAGCCTGCCGGTGCTGATGGTCACTGCCGAAGCCAAGCGCGAGCAGATCATCGAAGCCGCTCAGGCCGGTGTGAACGGCTACGTGGTGAAGCCGTTCACCGCGCAAGTGCTCAAAGAAAAAATCGAAAAGATATTCGAGCGCGTCAATAGCTGATGTCCGCTGCGAGGGCGCTATGGATTCCAAAGATTCGACAATGGGTGACTTTGAGTTAACCCTGAAGAAACACGCACAAGAGCTGGTCTCGAGCCTTGAAAAAGGCAAGTTCGGCGACGCTGTGCAACTGATCCATGAGCTTAACCAGACCCGCGACCGCGGCCTGTATCAGGAAGTCGGCAAACTGACGCGCGAGCTGCACAGCGCGATCGTCAACTTCCAGATCGACCCGAACATGCCGCAGGCCGAGGAGGTCTCCCAGATCACCGACGCCACCGAGCGGCTGTCGTACGTCGTCAGGCTGACCGAAAACGCGGCCAACCGGACCATGGACCTGGTTGAGCTGAGCACGCCGTTGATGAGCGGGCTCAGTGCTGACGCCAAGTCGTTGAGCGCCGATTGGGGACGCTTCATGCGTCGCGAGATCAGCGCCGAAGAGTTTCGTGATCTGGCCCGCCGCGTCGATGTGTTCCTGACCCGCAGCGAGAAGGAGACGACCGAGGTCTCTGCGCATCTGAACGACATTCTGCTGGCCCAGGATTTCCAGGACCTTACCGGTCAGGTGATCAAGCGCGTGACCACGCTGGTCACGGAAGTCGAGCGCAATCTGCTCAAGCTGGTGCTCATGGCGAGCCAGGTGGATCGCTTCGCGGGCATCGAGCACGACCAGGAAGAGTTCCGTCAGCAAAAAGAACAAGAAAAACTTCACTCCAAGGGTGAAGGTCCGCAGATTCATGCCGATAAACGTGAAGACGTTGTATCCGGACAGGATGATGTTGACGATCTGCTATCCAGCCTCGGATTCTGATTCGGTCATTCTGATTCGGACTCCAGGTTTTCTGTGAAAGTGGCTGCTGGACCGGCGCGCCAATGCTTCGACGAAAGCAATGCGCGCAGGCCGTCAGTGCAGCCTCCGGATCGGTTTGACGGTTAATTTTAGGAGCACCCCCCAATGAGCTTCGGCGCCGATGAAGAAATCCTTCAGGATTTTCTGGTAGAGGCCGGCGAGATTCTCGAGCTGTTGTCAGAGCAGTTGGTCGAGCTGGAAAGCCGGCCAGACGATGCGGACCTGCTCAATGCAATTTTTCGCGGTTTTCACACTGTAAAAGGGGGCGCCGGCTTCCTCCAGCTCAACGAGCTGGTTGAATGCTGTCACATCGCCGAGAACGTGTTCGACATCCTGCGCAAGGGTGAACGCCGCGTCGACTCGGAGCTCATGGACGTGGTGCTCGAAGCACTCGACACCGTCAACAGCATGTTCGGTCAGGTGCGCGAGCGTTCCAGCGTCACCCCGGCCACGCCTGAATTGCTGGCCGCGCTGGCTCGCCTGGCCGAGCCGGCATCGGCAGAAGAAATCGCTGCGGAGCCGGTGGTTGAAGAGCCGGTTGCCGAAGCACCGTCCGAAGACATCACCGATTATGAGTTCGAACAGCTTCTGGATTCGCTGAACGCCGTCAAGGCGCAAGCGGCAGGGGCGCCTGCTTCGGCTGCAGCGGTGTCTGCACCTATAGCAGCGGCACCTGCGGCTCCGGTTTCCGCTGCACCGGCCGGCACTGCGGCCAGCGATGAAATCACCGACGCCGAATTCGAATCACTCCTTGATCAACTGCATGGCAAAGGCCAGTTCGCCGTCGATGCCGTGCAACCGTCGGCCGCTGTGGCGCCATCTGCCGCACCGGCCAGTGACGAAATCACTGACGACGAATTCGAGTCGCTGCTGGATCAGTTGCACGGCAAAGGCTCGTTCTCGCCGGATGCCGTTGGCGCTGCTGCTCCGGCTGCCGCTGCACCTGCCGCGCCGGTTGCGCCCGCTGCCCCGTCGAAAGCCGCTGCCTCGGACGAAATCACCGACAACGAATTCGAAGACCTGCTGGATCAGTTGCACGGCAAAGGCAAGTTCGAACCTGCCGTCGCTGGCGCCCCACCTGCTGCTGCACCTGCTGCTGCACCGGCCAGGAAGCCTGAGCCTGTCAAAGCCGAACCGGCTAAAGCAACGCCTGCCGCTGTGGTTCCGGCCAAAGCCGCTCCTGCTGCCGCCCCTGCACCGGCTCGTGCTGCTGCTCCGGCGCCCAGCGAAAAACCGCCGTCTGAAGCGGAAACCACCGTGCGCGTCGACACCGCGCGGCTGGACGAGATCATGAACATGGTCGGCGAACTGGTGCTGGTGCGTAACCGCCTCGTGCGTCTGGGCGCCAACAGCGCCGACGAAGCCATGTCCAAGGCCGTGTCCAACCTGGACGTGGTCACCGCTGACCTGCAGACCGCGGTCATGAAGACCCGCATGCAGCCGATCAAGAAAGTGTTCGGTCGCTTCCCGCGACTGGTTCGCGATCTGGCGCGTCAGCTGAAGAAAGAAATCAGCCTTGAACTGGTGGGTGAAGAAACCGACCTGGACAAGAACCTCGTCGAGGCCCTGGCCGACCCGCTGGTCCACTTGGTGCGCAACGCGGTCGATCACGGTATTGAGTCGCCGGAAGAGCGGGAAGCGTCGGGCAAGCCCCGGAACGGTCGTGTGATTCTGGCGGCCGAACAGGAAGGCGATCACATCCTGCTGTCGATTTCCGATGACGGCAAAGGCATGGACCCTGCGGTTCTGCGTGCGATCGCGGTCAAGCGTGGTGTGATGGACAAGGATGCAGCGGATCGCCTCAGCGACACCGACTGCTACAACCTGATCTTCGCGCCGGGCTTCTCGACCAAGACCGAGATTTCCGATGTGTCCGGGCGTGGCGTGGGCATGGACGTGGTGAAAACCAAGATCGCCCAGCTCAACGGCTCGATCAGCATCAATTCCACCAAAGGCCTGGGCTCGAAGATCATCATCAAGGTGCCGCTGACCCTGGCGATCATGCCGACGCTGATGGTCATGCTCGGCAACCAGGCCTTCGCGTTCCCGCTGGTCAACGTCAACGAGATCTTCCACCTGGACCTCTCGACCACCAACGTCGTCGATGGTCAGGAAGTGGTGATCGTGCGCGACAAGGCACTGCCACTGTTCTACCTCAAGCGCTGGCTGGTCAGTTCGGCGGCCCACGAGGAGCAGCGCGAAGGTCATGTGGTGATCCTGTCGGTGGGCACGCAACGCATCGGCTTCGTCGTCGACCAGTTGGTCGGCCAGGAAGAAGTGGTCATCAAGCCGCTGGGCAAAATGCTGCAAGGCACGCCAGGCATGTCGGGCGCCACCATCACCGGTGATGGCCGCATCGCACTGATTCTCGATGTCCCGAGCATGCTCAAACGCTACGCGGCACGACGGATTGGTTAAGCAGTGTGGGACCGGCTTCAGCCGGGAATATGGCGGGGGAACACCCGTGATTTTGTGGTGTGACACCTGACGCTTTCCCGAGTAGGACCGGCTTTAGCCGGGAAGAGGCCGGTGTGGACACCATAGATTTTGCGGTGTGGCATCCGACGCTTTCCCGTGTAGGACCGGCTTTAGCCGGGAAAGGGCCGGTATGGACACCGTGAATTTTGCGGTGTGACAACTGACGCTTTCCTGAGTAGGACCGGCTTTAGCCGGGAAAGGGCCGGTATAGACACCGTGGATTTCTCGGTGTGACATCCGACGGGTTCCCGGCTAAAGCCGGTCCTACAGGTATAGGTCCTACAGGTCCCGCGGGTCCTGTTTTAAGCGCGAAACCAGTCCCACTGGCCTGTTCCGCATCGCCAATGTGACCCAAGCTACGTGATTCAGGGCGTGCGGCCCCTCTGGGTGGCGCGCGCTCTTTGGAGTGTTTATGGCAGTCAAGGTTCTCGTCGTGGACGATTCGGGTTTTTTCCGACGTCGTGTCTCGGAAATTCTCTCTTCAGATCCCACGATCCAGGTGGTCGGTACTGCCACCAATGGTAAGGAAGCCATTGAACAAGCCCTGGCCCTCAAGCCCGACGTGATCACCATGGACTACGAAATGCCGATGATGGATGGCATTACCGCGGTCCGTCACATCATGCAGCGCTGCCCGACCCCGGTGTTGATGTTCTCCTCCCTGACCCACGAAGGCGCCCGAGTCACACTCGATGCGCTGGACGCTGGCGCGGTGGATTTCCTGCCGAAAAATTTCGAAGACATCTCGCGCAACCCCGAAAAGGTCAAACAGATGCTGTGCGAGAAAGTACACAGCATCTCCCGCAGCAACCGTCGTTTCAGCGGTTACGGCAGCACGCCTGCTACATCGTCGGCGCCGGCTCCATCGGCCCCCTCATCGGCACAGCCCGCTGCGCCGCGCAGCACGCCTGCCGCACCGAGCCCGTCGCGTCCCGCGCCAGCCCCTGCGACTGCGCGTTCCGCCGCGCCGGCGTCGCATCACCACGCGCCAACGTCGGGTGCGCCCAAGCGCAAGGCCTACAAACTGGTCGCGATCGGCACTTCTACCGGTGGCCCGGTTGCCTTGCAGCGGGTGCTGACCCAACTGCCGGCCAACTTCCCGGCGCCCATCGTGCTGATCCAGCACATGCCGGCCGCCTTCACCAAAGCCTTCGCCGAGCGTCTCGACAAGCTTTGCCGCATCAGCGTCAAGGAAGCTGAAGACGGCGACATCCTGCGTCCCGGCCTGGCACTGCTGGCCCCGGGCGGCAAGCAGATGATGGTCGATGGTCGCGGGGCGGTGAAAATCCTGCCGGGCGACGAGCGCCTGAACTACAAGCCGTGTGTTGACATCACCTTTGGCTCGGCGGCGAAGTCCTACAGCGACAAAGTCCTCGCCGTCGTCCTCACCGGGATGGGCGCTGACGGCCGTGAAGGTGCGCGTCTGCTCAAACAGAGCGGCAGCCAGATCTGGGCGCAGGACGAAGCCAGCTGCGTGATCTACGGCATGCCCATGGCGATCGTCAAAGCCGAACTGGCCGACGCCGTTTACAGCCTCGACGACATCGGGCGCCATCTGGTGGAGGCCTGCAGCTGATGGATGTCTTGACGCTCATAGGGATCATTCTCGCGTTCGTCGCGATCATCGGCGGCAACTACATCGAAGGCGGGCACCTGGGCGCCTTGCTCAACGGCCCGGCGGCGTTGATCGTCCTTGGCGGTACGCTGGCGGCCTGCCTGCTGCAGACGCCCATGAGCGCGTTCAAGCGGGCGATGCAGATCTTCATCTGGATTCTGTTTCCGCCACGCATCGATCTGGCGGGCGGCATTGATCGCGTTGTGTCCTGGAGCCTCACCGCGCGCAAGGAGGGCCTGCTCGGCCTTGAAGCCGTGGCTGATTCGGAACCTGATGCCTATTCGCGCAAAGGCCTGCAACTGCTGGTCGACGGCGCTGAGCCCGCAGCCATTCGCGGCATCCTGGAAGTGGATTTCATCACCCAGGAAAGCCGCGATATCCAGGCCGCCAAGGTCTACGAAAGCATGGGTGGTTACGCGCCAACGGTCGGCATCATCGGCGCGGTCATGGGCCTGATCCATGTGATGGGCAACCTCGCCGATCCCAATCAGCTGGGCAGCGGCATTGCTGTTGCGTTCGTGGCGACTATTTATGGCGTTGCCTCCGCCAACCTGATTCTTCTGCCGGTGGCGAACAAGCTCAAGGCCGTGGCGATTCGCCAGTCGCGCTATCGGGAAATGCTCCTCGAAGGCCTGCTGTCGATTGCCGAGGGCGAGAACCCGCGCTCGATCGAACTGAAGCTGCAAGGCTTCATGGAGTGATGGACTGATGGCCCGCCGACGTCGCCAGGAAGAGCACGAAAACCACGAACGCTGGCTGGTGTCCTACGCCGACTTCATCACCTTGCTGTTCGCTTTTTTTGTGGTCATGTATTCCATCTCGTCGCTGAACGAAGGCAAATACAAGGTGCTGTCCGAGGCGCTGGTCGGGGTCTTCAACGAGCCTGAGCGCAGCGTCAAGCCGATCCCCATTGGCGAGCAGAAACCGCAAACCGTGCGACCCGCCGACCCGCTGGTTCAGGACAGCGAGCAGACCGACGCAGCGCTGGGGCAGGGCGCCCAGGACCCACTGAAGTCGATAGCCGATGACGTCAACGCCGCGTTCGGCGACCTGATTGCCTCCAAGCAAATGACCATACGCGGCAACGAGCTGTGGATCGAGATCGAGCTCAATTCCAGTTTGCTGTTCGGCAGCGGCGACGCGATGCCGAGCAATCAGGCGTTCGATTTGATCGACAAGGTCGCGAAAATCATCAAGCCGTTCGACAACCCCGTACACGTCGAAGGCTTCACCGATAACCAGCCGATCAACACCGGGCAGTTCCCGACCAATTGGGAGCTGTCGTCGGCGCGTTCATCGAGCATCGTGCGCATGCTGGCCATGGACGGGATCAACCCGGCGCGGCTGGCCTCGGTGGGATACGGCGAATTCCAGCCGCTGACCTCCAACGCCACCGCCGATGGCCGCGCGCGCAACCGCCGCGTGGTGCTGGTGATCTCGCGCAACCTGGACGTGCGCCGCAGCCTGACGGGCTCGGGCACCACGGCCAACGCAAAACCGGATGCGGCGCTGCGCCGTGCTGGCACACAAACTGCACCGGTCCCGACCAAGCCGCCGCAAGGCGTCAAATCTTCGTCATCTGCCCCTTAAACCCGGTCGTCGCTTTGGTCGGGGGGAAAACGAGTACATGAGAGTCTGGGCAGTAGCCAATCAGAAAGGCGGGGTCGGCAAGACCACCACCTCCATCGCTTTAGCCGGCTTGCTGGCAGAGGCGGGCAAGCGCGTGGTCATGGTGGATCTCGATCCCCATGGCTCGATGACCAGCTATTTCGGGCAAGACCCCGATACGCTGGAACACAGCAGCTTCGACCTGTTCCTCAATAAGGGCGTGGTGCCGAACGGCCTGCCCGGTCAACTGCTGCTGCCCACCAGTGACAAACGCATCTCGCTGCTGCCGTCGAGCACCGCGCTGGCCACCCTTGAGCGCCAGTCGCCGGGGCAGAGCGGCCTGGGGCTGGTGATTGCCAAGAGTCTGGCGCAGCTGTGGCAGGACTTCGATTACGCCATCATCGACAGTCCGCCGTTGCTCGGCGTGTTGATGGTCAACGCCCTGGCGGCGAGCCAGCAACTGGCGATCCCGGTGCAGACCGAATTCCTCGCGGTGAAGGGCCTGGAGCGCATGGTGAATACGCTGGCGATGATCAACCGCTCGCGCAAGGTGCCGCTGCCCTACACCATCGTGCCGACGCTGTTCGATCGGCGTACCCAGGCGTCGATGAGCACCCTCAAGCTGCTGCGTGACAGTTACCCGGAGCACGTCTGGAATGCGTTTATTCCAGTGGACACGCGCCTGCGCGATGCCAGCCGCGCGGGCCTGACGCCCTCGCAGTTCGACGGCAAGAGCCGTGGCGTGCTGGCCTACCGCGCGTTGCTCAAGCACATGCTCACCGAACAGCTTGCCGGGCAGGTGGCCTGAGTGTCCGCTGATCGTTATTTGTCGAGCGGCGCGCCTGCACGCTCAAGTCCATCGGCTATGCAGCCGATATCTGTTTCAGGCGGTAATCGCATCACTACTTTTCGGGCTCCCGTATGAACCGCCCTCTGGACATCGCTTCACGACCACAACTGGCGCTGCAGAACTACCTGGACGCGTTGCTGTATGACGCGACCGAGGAGCTGCAGGTCGTCGAGTCCGTCGATGAATTTCAAGCGGCCGTGCTCGAAGAGCAGGCCCATGACGCACGCATGCGTTCCGCGGTAGCGGCGGCGGTTGCTGCCGCGTTGCCCGCTGCTATACCCGCGCCGCAGCCCGCTCCCATGAGCCGGCCTGCGCCAGTGTCTCTTGCCTATTCGGCTCAGCCTGAACCGGCTGCCGCGAGGGTGATGGAACGGCCCGTACTGATGCCACCGGTGATTCTGCCGCCGGTCGTCATGCCGGAGGTCGAGCCTGTGGTTGAGGCACCGGTCCTTGAGGCCCGGGTGGTGGAAGAACCGCCGGTGACGTTGGTCGAGCCGGTCGCTGACGTGCATCTTTCGGCGCAGCGCACACCGACGCCTCCGCCCACCGGTGACGAGCGCCCGGCCTGGGCTGCCGAGCCGTTCGAATGCCTGCTGTTCGACGTCGCGGGTCTGACCCTCGCCGTGCCGCTGGTGTGCCTGGGTTCGATTTATCCGTTGGCCGGCCATGACTTGACGCCGCTGTTCGGTCAGCCGGACTGGTTTCTCGGGATCCTGCCGAGCCAGGCCGGCAACCTGAAGGTGCTGGACACCGCGCGCTGGATCATGCCGGACCGTTATCGCGACGATTTCCGCCAGGGCCTGCAATACGTGATCTCGGTTCAGGGCTATGAGTGGGGGCTGGCGGTGCATCAGGTCAGCCGCTCGTTGCGCCTGGACCCCAATGAAATCAAATGGCGCACCCATCGTGGTCAGCGCCCCTGGCTTGCCGGGACGGTGATCGAGCACATGTGTGCGCTGCTGGACGTTTCCGAGCTGGCCGAGCTGATTGCCAGTGGCGCGGTCAAGCAGATGCAGAAGCTCAAATAGCATCAGTCATAAAAGAACATCACATAAACACAGGCCGGCGTACGAAGCGTCGACCGCACGGCACAACACGCAAGGGGTTAGGGGTATGAAGAAGTCGTCAGCACAGGGTTCCGAAGATCCGATTCTGCAATGGGTCACCTTCCGCCTGGACAACGAGTCGTATGGCATCAACGTGATGCAGGTTCAGGAAGTGCTGCGCTACACCGAGATCGCTCCGGTCCCGGGCGCGCCAAGCTACGTGCTGGGGATCATCAACCTGCGCGGCAACGTCGTCACGGTCATCGACACCCGTCAGCGCTTTGGTCTGCCGCCGGTTGAAGTCAGCGACAACACGCGTATCGTGATCATCGAGGCCGACAAGCAAGTGGTCGGGATCCTGGTCGATAGCGTCGCTGAAGTGGTTTACCTGCGTCAGTCGGAAGTCGAAACCGCGCCGAACGTGGGCAACGACGAATCCGCTAAATTCATCCAGGGCGTGTGCAACAAGAACGGCGAACTGCTGATCCTCGTGGAACTGGACAAGATGATGTCCGAGGAAGAGTGGTCCGAGCTGGAGAACATCTGATTGATTTTTGATGTGGCGGTCATTTTTCTGGCGGTGTTGTGGGTCGCGAGCGTCGCGATGTTCATGGCCCACACCAAACGCCTGCGCACCCTGGCCACGCAGCAGCTGGAGGCGGATTCGCTGCGTGATCAGCGCATCCGCGAGCTGGCCCGGCGCCTGGAAAATTACCAGAGCGGCACGGTGAAGATGGGCGAGGAGCTGCACGAGCTGCGCTCCATCATCGCGCTGCTGCCGGACAAGATCACCGCGCTCGAACAGCGCGACCCCTCCACGCTGTCCTTCGCCCAGGCCGCCCGCCTGGTCGGAATGGGCGCCAGCATCGACGAACTCACCCAATCCTGCGGCCTGACCCAGGCCGAAGCGCAACTGATGACCAAGCTGCACGGGAACAATCGGTCGTAAGCGTGCTCCTGCCTTGGTACGCGGTGTGTCAGTGGGACCGGCTTTAGCCGGGAAGAGGCCAGTGCGTGCGACACAGGCATTCATGAGGCGCCGCTGATCGGTGCAGGAGCGCGCTTGCCCGCGAACAGGCCAGTACATCCCACGCCTATTGATCGCCCGTGCCAACGCCTTCGCGGGCAAGCGCGCTCCTACAATCGGTTTTGCGGCGTCTGGATACTCACGGTTGTACGCACAATCCGCAGGAGCCGGCTTGCTGGCGAACCCGGGTTGCCTGTGACATGTTCAGCGACTGACACGCCGCCTTCGCCAGCAAGCGCGCTCCTGCATTTCGGTGTGCCGCATCTGGTGGATGGCATTAGCTCTGCGGCGTGATACCCGACGCCTTCCCGGCTGAAGCCGGTCCTACCATGATACGCGGTGTGTCAGTGGGACCGGCTTTAGCCGGGAAGAGGCCAGTGCGTGCGACACAAGCATTCATGACGCGCCGCTGATCGGTGTAGGAGCGTGCTTGCCCGCGAACAGGCTAGTACATCCGACGCCTATTGATCGCCCGTGCCAACGCCTTCGCGGGCAAGCGCGCTCCTGCATTTCGGTGTGCCGCATCTGGTGTATGGCATTCGCTTTGCGGCGTGATACCCGACGCCTTCCCGGCTGAAGCCGGTCCTACCATGGTACGCGGTGTGTCAGTGGGACCGGCTTTAGCCGGGAAGAGGCCAGTGTGTGCGACACAAGCATTCATGATGCTCCGCTGATCGGTGTAGGAGCGCGCTTGCCCGCGAAGAGGTCAGTACATCCCACGCCTATTGATCGCCCGTGCCAACGCCTTCGCGGGAAAGCGCGCTCCTGCATTTCGGTGTGCCGCATCGGGTGGATGGCATTAGCTCTGCGGCGTGATACCCGGCGCCTTCCCGGCTGAAGCCGGTCCTACAGTTGTTCGCGGTGTGTCAGTGGGACCGGCTTTAGCCGGGAAGAGGCCAGTGCGTGCGACACAAGCATTCATGATGCTCCGCTGATCGGTGCAGGAGCGTGCTTGCCCGCGAACAGGCTAGTACATCCGACGCCTATTGATCGCCCATGCCAACGCCTTCGCGGGCAAGCGCGCTCCTACAATCGGTTTTGCGGCGTCTGGATGCTCACGGTTGTACGCGAAATTCGTAGGAGCCGGCTTGCTGGCGAACCCGGTTTGCCTGTGACATGTTCAGCGACTGACACGCCGCCTTCGCCAGCAAGCGCGCTCCTGCATTTCGGTGTGCCGCATCGGGTGGATGGCATTAGCTCTGCGGCGTGATACCCGGCGCCTTCCCGGCTGAAGCCGGTCCTACAATTGTTCGCGGTGCGTCAGTGGGACCGGCTTTAGCCGGGAAGAGGCCAGTGTGTGCGACACAAGCATTCATGATGCGCCGCTGATCGGTGCAGAAGCGCGCTTGCCCGCGAACCGCGAACAGGTCAGTACATCCCACGCCTATTGATCGCCCGTGCCAACGCCTTCGCTGGCAATCGCGCTCCTGCAGGTTTTGCGGCGTCTGGATACTCACGGTTGTACGCGAAATCCGTAGGAGCCGGCTTGCTGGCGAACCCGGTTTGCCTGTGACATGTTCGGCGACTGACACGGCGCGTTCGCCAGCAAGCCGGCTCCTGCGGTTTATTCGCGTCAACAGGGTAATGGGCGTCGTGTCCATGATCGGTAGAGTCGGCATCAACGCGGCGTGATATCCCGCTCCACCGGCCCGGCATTCGGGTCGAAGCCCACCGGAAACTTGCCTTTCAGGTGCCAGGCAAACGCGATGATTTCGGCGATGGTCAGGTACAGCTCCTGGGGGATGCTGTCGCCCAGTTCGAGGCGGGCGAGCATTTTCACCAGTTCGGCGTTTTCGTAGATCGGGACGTTGTATTCCCTGGCGATCGCGAGAATGGCTTCGGCCAGGGTGTCATCGCCCTTGGCCGTCAGCGTCGGGGCCTGGTGGCCGTCGTAGCTCAGGGCAATGGCCTGACGCGGTGTCTGCTCGGGTCTGCTCATCAGGCGTTCTCGTCGATCCAGCGTTGTTCGAGCACGGTACGTGGGCCTTGGGGCGGCACGCCACGGTTGCATTCCAGTTCCTTGACGTTCAGACCGCACGCCACCAACCGCGCACGCAGATTGTCCAGCTCGCGGGAAATCAACTCGGCGCTGCCTTCGCGTTCCGCCCACAACTGGCTGGCGATACTGCCGGCGATCAGTTGCGCCTGCACTTGCAGCGGGCCGAGGGGCTCCAGATCAAACGCCAGCTCCACCCGCCAGAGCTTTTCTCGCTCCTTGGCTTCCGGCACGGGTGTATCGGAAGGGTCGTCGCGCTCCGGCGTGTCCTCGCGCTGAACCTTGACCTGCAACGGCACGATATCGTGGGCGTTGCGCATCGGGATTTCCAGCTGCCACGTGGTCACCTGAGTGCCGTCGGCTTGGGTCCGGGTCTGCTCCAGGCCGCCCAACTGATGGCTCTGCAGGCGCGAAATCGCCCCCGCCGCCAGCTTCAACAGCATCTCCAGATCGTCCTTGCTGTCCGGATGACCGAGGGTGCGCGGTGGTAATGGGAAGTTGATTGTGTCGCTCGGCGGCGCCACCAGTCCCAAGGTGCCAAAGGCGCTGCGCAACACGCTGGGCATGGCCCGCGCCAGGGTATTGCCGGCGGCGGCCGCGTTATAACTGACGTTGTCCGGCAGGCCCGGCAAAATTTGCGTGATCAGGCGCAGCAGATTGGCTTTCATGTCCGGCACCAGCGTCGGGTTCTGCCCGGCGAGCAAGCGCGATTCCATGAATAACCCGCTGGCATTCAGCGCCTGGGCGACGCCCTTGGCGGTGGTCATCTGCGGGAGGTCCGGCAGATCGGCCAGCAATTGCTCGATGCTGGCCCGCAGCGACGGCGAAAGGTTATCGCCATCGGCAGCCGCTGGCGGCATGTTTTGCAGCGCAGTGATCAGGCCCTGCAGCGAGCCCTGACGGCTTTGCTGGGTCGATAACTGCTGCGCCAGGGCCAGTTCGTCCAGACGATTGGGCAGGGCGACGAAATTCAGCGCCTGACTGTTCTGCACCTGAGCGCTGAGCAGACTGCCGACCCGCAGCGGCTGCGGGCTGTCGACGGTCAGGCTGCTGCCGGCCAGCGCCGTGTTGAGCAGGATGACGATGGAACGGTAGTTGGCTGGCTGCCCGCTGGCTGAGGATTGCCCGGTTAACTGCGCGACATTCTGCGCGGCGACCTGGGTGGTCAACACCTTACCTTGCAGCAGCGTGCCGGCGGGCAATTGCCGCGTGTCGATGCTGGTGAGGCTATGGGTGACGGCTTTCTGCAGGTCCAGCACGCTGATGGTCAGGGTGTCGGCTGAACCCTGGGCGACATTGACGCTGGTGCCGGGCGTCAGCGGCAACGAACTGCTGACGGGGAGGGTGGTTTGCCGGCCGTTGTCCAGGGTCAGTTTGAGCAACAGCTGAAAGTCCTGCCCCAACTGCTTGAGGCTCACCACTTCAGCGCTGGCCACCTGGCCCGAGGTCAACAGCCCTTCGCGCGGCTCCATCAGCTTGAGCACTTCGCCCGCCGGCACGCCTGCTCGCAGCAAGGCCGTGGCCGCTGCGACTGGAGAAAGATTGGGTATATCGCCTGTCATCAGATCCCGACTCGGTAAATTTGCGCTCTGGGTGGCGGGTCCGGGTATGTATAATCCGGCACCGACTGCGTCGGCGGTCCACCGTTAAGCTGCATCAGTATAACGGCCGTCATGATCCCGACTTGAACCGCCGTGCCGCTGCAACTGAAAAGAAGGTCCCCATGTCGATCCCCGTTCTTGAAGCCGTGGCGCTGACTTGCGAGCGTGACTGGCGCCTGCTGTTCGAGCATCTCGAATTGCGGCTGAGCGCGGGCGACATGGTGCAGATCAGTGGCCCCAACGGCAGCGGCAAGACCAGCCTGCTGCGCCTGTTGTGCGGGCTGATGCAGCCCACCGCCGGCAGCGTGCTTCTGGACGGCAAACCCCTTGCCAGCCAGCGCAGCGAATTGACCCGTCACCTGCTGTGGATCGGCCACGCCGCTGGCATCAAGGATTTGCTCACCCCTCTGGAAAACCTCGCCTGGCTCTGCGCGCTGCACACGCCTGTGGAGACCGCCGACATCTGGCGCGCCCTCGAAGCGGTCGGCCTGCGTGGGTTTGAAGACGTGCCGTGTCACACCTTGTCGGCCGGCCAGCGCCGCCGCGTGGCACTGGCACGCCTGTATTTGCCGGGCCCCGGCCTGTGGATGCTTGACGAGCCCTTTACTGCGCTGGACAAACAGGGCGTCGTGCAACTCGAAGCCCATCTGGCCGCCCACTGTGAGAACGGCGGCGCCGTGGTACTGACCACTCACCACACGCTGAGCCGCACACCGTCGGGCTATCGCGAACTGGACCTGGGGCAGTGGGCGGCATGAGCCATGTGTTCACCCTGCTGATCGCCCGTGAGGCACGCCTGCTGTTTCGGCGTCCGGCCGAGCTGCTTAACCCGCTGGTGTTCTTCGCCATCGTCATCGCGCTGTTTCCCCTGGCCGTCGGCCCTGATACGCAACTGCTGCAGCGCCTGTCGCCGGGGTTGCTGTGGGTGGCGGCGCTGTTGTCCGTGCTGCTGTCACTGGACGGCCTGTTTCGCAGCGATTTCGAAGACGGCTCCCTCGAACAATGGGTGCTGTCGTCGCAACCGCTGGCGCTGCTGGTGCTGGCCAAAGTGCTGGCGCACTGGGCGTTTTCCGGGCTGGCGCTGGTGTTGCTGTCCCCGCTGCTGGCGCTGATGTTGGGCCTGCCCACTGCGTGTTTGCCGGTGCTGCTGCTGTCGCTGCTGCTGGGCACGCCGGTGCTGAGCCTGCTCGGCGCGGTGGGCGCGGCCTTGACCGTAGGGCTCAAGCGCGGCGGTCTGCTCTTGGCATTGTTGATTCTGCCGTTGTACATCCCGGTGCTGATTCTCGGCAGCGGCGCCTTGCAGGCTGCACTTGAGGGCATGCCCGCGACCGGTTATCTGCTTTGGCTTGGCAGCCTGACCGCACTGGCGGTAACCCTGACGCCCTTTGCAATTGCCGCTGGTTTGAAGATCAGCGTTGGCGAATAATCGCACCCTGACCGAGCGGACAGTTTTTCCGTCGGCAGGTCCCGGCTGCTTCAGCCATAAGAAGCGCCTTGCCCTGATAGCGCCTCTTGCTGAGACGCACCGTGATAATGAGCACCGTGATGAAAAGGCAGCGTGATGAACACAAGCGCCAAGGCTAAAGGCGGCATGAGTTGGGCCTGGTTCCACAAACTTGGTTCGCCCAAATGGTTCTACGGCATCAGCGGCCGTCTGCTGCCGTGGCTGAGCATCGCTGCGGCGCTGTTGATCGCCATCGGCGTGGTCTGGGGCCTGGCGTTTGCGCCGCCTGACTATCAGCAAGGCAACAGCTTTCGCATCATTTATATGCACGTGCCGGCAGCGATGCTGGCCCAGTCCTGCTACGTGATGATGGCCGTATGCGGGGTGGTCGGGCTGGTCTGGAAGATGAAGATGGCCGACATCGCCCTGCAATGCGCGGCGCCCATCGGTGCGTGGATGACCGCCCTGGCGCTGGTCACTGGCGCGATCTGGGGCAAGCCGACCTGGGGCTCGTGGTGGGTCTGGGATGCGCGGCTGACGTCGATGCTGATTTTGCTGTTTCTGTATTTCGGCCTGATCGCGCTGGGCAACGCGATTACCAACCGCGACAGCGCCGCCAGGGCCTGCGCCGTGTTGGCGATTGTTGGCGTGATCAACATCCCGATCATCAAATACTCGGTGGAATGGTGGAGCACCCTGCACCAGGGCGCGACCTTCAGCCTGACGGAAAAGCCGGCCATGCCCGCTGAAATGTGGCTGCCGTTGCTGTTCACCGTGCTGGGCTTTTACTGCTTCTTCGGGGCGGTGCTGCTGATGCGCATGCGCCTGGAAGTGCTCAAGCGCGAGGCCCGCGCCGGTTGGGTCAAGGATGTCGTAATAAAGCACCTGGGCCACAAGGCGTCACCTCACAACGGAGCGGAACGATGAGCTTCGAGTCTTTCAGCGATTTTCTCGTCATGGGCAAGCACGGGCTGTATGTCTGGTCGGCTTATGGCATCTGTTTCATCGTGCTGGCGATCAACGTCCTGACACCGTTTTTCGCGCGTCGGCGTTACCTGCAACAAGAGGCGCGCCGTCTGCGCCGGGAGAGCATTACGTGAATCCGCTGCGAAAAAAGCGCCTGTTGATCATCGTGGCGATCCTCGCCGGGGTCGGCATTGCGCTCAGCCTTGCACTCAGCGCGCTGAAGGAAAACATCAATCTGTTCTACACCCCGACCCAGATCGCCGGCGGCGAAGCGCCCCGTGACACACGGATTCGCGCCGGTGGCATGGTCGTCCAGGGCTCGCTGCAGCGCTCTTCGGATTCCCTGGACGTCACGTTTGTGGTCACGGATTTCAACAAGTCGGTGCCCATCGCGTACCGCGGCATCCTGCCGGACCTGTTTCGTGAGGGGCAGGGCATCGTTGCCCTCGGCAAGCTCAATGGCGAAGGGGTGGTCGTCGCCGATGAAGTGCTGGCCAAACACGACGAAAAATACATGCCGCCGGAAGTCGCCAAAGCGCTGAAGGACAGCGGCCAGCCCGCGCCCGCCGCGACGCCCGCTCTCCCGGACAAACAGGGGTAAACGATGATTCCCGAACTCGGCCATCTGGCCATGATTTTGGCCCTGTGCTTCGCCATCGTGCAGGCTGTCGTGCCGCTGATGGGCGCCTGGCGCGGCGATCGTCTGTGGATGAGCCTCGCTCAGCCCGCCGCGTGGGGGCAGTTTGCCTTTCTGGTGTTTGCCTTCGGCTGCTTGACCCATTCGTTCCTGGTCGACGATTTCTCCGTGGCTTACGTCGCCGAAAACTCCAACAGCGCGCTGCCCTGGTATTACAAATTCAGCGCCGTCTGGGGCGCACACGAAGGGTCGTTGCTGCTCTGGGCGCTGATCCTCGGCGGCTGGACCTTCGCCGTGTCGATCTTTTCCCGGCAGTTGCCTCAGGTCATGCTGGCCCGTGTCCTGGCGGTGATGGGCATGATCAGCGTCGGCTTTCTGCTCTTCCTGATCCTCACCTCCAACCCGTTCAGCCGCATCCTGCCGCAGGTTCCCCAGGACGGTCGCGACCTTAACCCGTTGCTGCAGGACATCGGCCTGATCGTCCACCCGCCAATGCTCTACATGGGCTATGTCGGCTTCTCGGTGGCGTTCGCCTTCGCCATCGCCGCCTTGCTCGGCGGTCGGCTAGATGCGGCGTGGGCGCGCTGGTCGCGGCCGTGGACCATCGTCGCCTGGGCCTTCCTCGGCATTGGCATCACCCTCGGTTCGTGGTGGGCCTATTACGAACTCGGCTGGGGCGGCTGGTGGTTCTGGGACCCGGTGGAAAACGCCTCGTTCATGCCGTGGCTGGTGGGCACTGCGCTGATTCACTCGCTGGCGGTCACTGAAAAGCGCGGCGTATTCAAAAGCTGGACCGTGCTCTTGGCCATCGCGGCGTTTTCGCTGAGCCTGCTCGGCACCTTCCTTGTGCGCTCCGGCGTGCTGACCTCGGTGCATGCCTTCGCCTCCGACCCGGCCCGTGGCGTCTTCATTCTGATCTTCCTGTTGATGGTTGTCGGTGGCTCACTGACCCTGTTCGCCATCCGCGCGCCGGTGGTGAAAAGCCACGTTGGCTTTGGCCTGTGGTCGCGGGAAACGTTGCTGCTCGGCAACAACCTGGTGCTGGTGGTGGCGGCGTCGATGATTCTGCTCGGCACGCTGTACCCGCTGGTGCTGGATGCGCTGAGCGGGGCGAAGATGTCGGTCGGCCCACCGTATTTCAACGCGTTGTTTATGCCGCTGATGGGCTTGCTCATGGCGGTGATGGCGGTGGGCGTGCTGGTGCGCTGGAAGGACACGCCGGTCAAGTGGCTGTTGAGCATGCTCGCGCCGGTATTGGTCGGCAGCGCGGTACTGGCAGTGATCGCCGGTTTTGCCATGGCCGACTTCCACTGGGCGGTGCTTGCCACCTGCCTGCTGGCGGCCTGGGTGTTGCTGGCCGGCGTGCGCGACCTGTTCGACAAGACGCGCCACAAAGGCCTTCTCAAAGGCATGCGCTCGCTGACCCGCAGTTACTGGGGCATGCAAGTGGCGCACCTCGGTATCGCGGTGCTGGCGCTGGGCGTGGTGTTGTCCAGCCAGAACAGCGCCGAACGCGACCTGCGCATGGCCCCCGGTGAGTCGGTGGAGCTGGGCGGTTACCTGTTCGTATTCGAGGGCGCTCAGCATTACCAGGGTCCGAACTTCACCTCTGATCGCGGCACCCTTCGCGTGCTGGAAGACGGCAAGGAAATCACCGTGCTGCACCCGGAAAAACGCCTGTACACCGTGCAGCGTTCGATGATGACCGAGGCCGGCATCGACGCTGGTTTCACCCGCGATCTGTATGTCGCGTTGGGCGAACCGCTGGAAAACGGCGCGTGGGCAGTGCGCGTGCACGTCAAGCCGTTCGTGCGCTGGATTTGGTTCGGCGGGCTGATCACCGCACTGGGCGGGCTGCTTGCGGCGCTGGACAAACGTTATCGCGTCAAAGTCCGCGCGAAAGTGCGTGACGCGCTGGGCATGACGGGGGCGGTGGTATGAAGCGCTGGATGTTGCTGCTGCCACTGGTGCTTTTTCTCGGCATGGCGGGGTTGCTGTACCGAGGCTTGTATCTGGATCCGTCGGAATTGCCGTCGGCGCTGATTGGCAAACCATTCCCTGAATTCAGCTTGCCCGCCGTGCAGGACGGCAAGCCGCTTACCCGCGCCGACCTGCTTGGCAAACCGGCGCTGGTCAACGTCTGGGGCACCTGGTGCGTGGCCTGTCGCGTCGAGCACCCGGTGCTGACCAAACTGGCGCAGCAGGGCGTGGTGATTTACGGCGTCAACTACAAGGATGTGAACGCCGATGCGCAGAAGTGGCTCAAGGAGTTTCACGATCCGTATCAGCTGAACATCAATGACGAGGCCGGCAGCCTGGGTTTGAATCTGGGTGTGTATGGCGCGCCGGAAACCTTTTTGATCGATGCCAAGGGTGTCATTCGCTACAAGCATGTGGGCGTGATCGACGAGACGGTCTGGCGTGAGAAGCTGGCGGGCCAGTATCAGGCGCTGGTTGACGAGGGTCGGGAATGACCAGGCGCGATGATGTGGCGGCTGTTCGGGCCTCTTCGCGGGCAAGCGCGCTCCTACAGTGGGGGCGGCAACTGGCTGGCGCCGCGCTACTGGCGCTGGGTTTTGCGGGGGTGGCTCAGGCGGCCATCGACGCCTACACCTTCAAGGACGAGGCCGAGCGTGCTCGCTACGCCGAGCTGACCCGTGAGCTGCGCTGCCCGAAATGCCAGAACCAGGACATCGCCGATTCCAACGCGCCCATCGCGGCCGACCTGCGCAAGGAGATCTACCGCATGCTCGGCGAAGGCCAGAGCAATCAGCAGATCATCGATTTCATGGTCGATCGCTATGGCGAGTTCGTGCGCTACAAGCCCGAGCTCAACGCCCACACCTGGCTGCTCTGGTTCGGTCCGGCCGGGCTGCTGTTGGGGGGCGCGGTGTTGATTGGTGTGATTGTCGTTCGCCGCCGCCGCTCAGGCCGCGAAGACGCCGACGTGCTTTCCGACGAGGAGCGTCAGCGCCTCGCCCACTTGCTGGATAAGAACCGCGAATGATCGATTTCTGGATGGCCGCCGGCCTGTTGCTGCTGGTGGCCCTGAGTTTTCTGCTGATCCCCGTGGTGCGCGGTCGTCGCGCACAGACTGAGGAAGATCGCACCGCCCTTAACGTCGCCTTGTATCAGGAGCGCATCGCCGAGCTGCAAGCGCAGCAGGAGGAGGGCGTGCTCTCGGCGGCGCAACTGGACGGCGGTCGGGCCGAGGCCGCGCGCGAATTGCTCGCCGACACCCAAGGCGTGGGTACCGAGCGGGTATCGCGCCTGGGCAAGCCGCTGCCGTTGCTCGCCGCGATTCTGGTCCCGGTATTGGCGTTGGGCCTGTATCTGCATTTCGGTGCGTCGGACAAGGTCGAGCTGACCCGAGAGTTCTCCCGGCCGCCGGGCTCGCTGGCGCAGATGACCGAGCGGCTGGAGCGCGCGGTCAAGGCGCAACCGGATTCCGCCGAGAGCGCGTATTTCCTGGCGCGGACCTACATGGCCCAGGACCGGCCGGCCGACGCCGCGCGTATGTTCGAGCGTGCGGCCAAGTTGGCGGGCCGTCAGCCCGAACTGCTGGGGCAGTGGGCCCAGGCGCTGTATTTCGCCGGCAACAAGGCCTGGACCCCGCAGATCCAGGGAATCGCTGAAGAAGCGCTGAAGCTCGATCCCAAGGAAGTCACCAGCCTGGGCTTGATGGGCATCAATGCGTTCGAGAGCCAGCAGTTTGATCAGGCGGTCAGTTACTGGACGCGTTTGTTGGCCGTGTTGCCGCCTAACGATCCCTCCCGTGGGGCGCTGGAAGGCGGGATCAAACGCGCCAGTGACAAGCTCGTGCAAAGCGGCGGCAAGCTTGAAAACACCCCGACGGTGGCGGTGCAGGGCGCGCATCTGAAGGTGCGTGTCACCCTGTCGGAGGCGTTGAAAACCAAGGTCCAGCCGGGCGACACGGTGTTTGTGTTTGCCCGCGCGGTGTCAGGCCCGCCGGCGCCGCTGGCGGTCAAGCGGGTGACCGTGGCCGACTTGCCGGTGGAGGTCGAGCTGACCGACGCCGACGCGATGATGCCGCAGCTGAAACTGTCGAACTTCGCCGAAGTCCAACTGGTGGCCCGGGTGTCCCGCGCCGGTCAGCCCACGGCGGGCGAATGGATCGGTCGCAGTCAGCCGTTGCCCAGCAACGTGACGGCGCTGCAGGCCCTGACCATCGACAGCCCCGATCAGTAATCCCGTTAACGCAGCGAGTAGAGAGCCCTTATGTATCGCGTCGCCCGTTTTGCCTTGTTGAGTCTGGTGGTGGGATTGACCGCAGCCTGTGCGGTGCAGCATCCGGGGTCCCATAGCTCCGAACAGAGTTCCGAACCGATCCCGTCCATCCCCGGCCCGTCGCCGACGCCGCAGCCCGGCACCCCGCGCACGGCGCCGCAGACGCCGCCGTCCATGCCGATCCCGGCGCCCGGCCCGAAAACCTCCTCGCACTTCGCCCCGCCGCCGGGTGGCAACAGTCACTGGGATGCGCGCCTGGGTGTGCATGTGCTGGATAACGTGCCGAACACGTTCTACCGCCAGCGCACCTATTACCGCTGGAACAACGGCTGGACCTGGTCGACTTCGCCAAGCGGCCCGTGGCAAGAGACCGATGCCAGCGGCGTACCGCCGGGGTTGAGCAAGCAGTTCGGGAATTGAATTAGGCGGGGGGCCTAGTACGCCAGGATCAAGATCAAGATCAAGATCAAGATCAAGGGCGTCTGCCTGGGGGCAGACTGTTTCGCCTTCGGCGAGTTACTTGGAAAAGCACCCCAAGTAACCAAGGGTGCTTGCTCTCGGTTGGGCCCGACTTCGTCGGGTTCCCTCACTTCGACGACGCTCCGTGGGCCCGCGCCGAACGGACATCCATGTCCTGACGGCGCTCTCGCCGCATCCATGCGGCTCGGCCCACTCCGCGTCGTCTACGTTCGGCCTGCACCCAAGTCGCGTTTGGCGGTGTTTGAGCCTTTTGCGTATGAAGATCAAAAGCAGATCAAGAGCTTCCCGGCTGAAGCCGGTCCTACGGGCGCGCGCGGTCTGTTAGTGGGACCGGCTTCAGCCGGGAAGAGGCCGGTTTGCTCAGCATCAATTTCTGATCGTTCCCACGCTCCGCGTGGTAACGCCGCCCCGGACGCTCCGCGTCCCGCATACGACGCGCATCAAGGCTTGGGCAGGTGACACGGAGCGTCCCGGTATGCATTCCCACGCGGAGCGTGGGAATGATCAAAGATCACTGAAACACCGCGCACCTGTAGGACCGGCTTCAGCCGGGAAGCGGTTGATCTGCTCTAGATCTTGATCTTGATCTTCAAACACATGACGTCCAGACGACACCTATCGCGACTTGGGTGCAGGCTGAATGCAGGTCTCGTGGAGTGGGTCGAGCGGCATGGATGCCGCGAGAGCGCCGTCAGGACATGGATGTCCGTTCGGCGCGGGCCCACGGAGCAAGACCGGAGTGAAGGAACCCCGAGGGACGAGGGGCCCAACCAGGAGCAGGCACTTTTGCTTACTTTTGGTGCTTTTCAAAAGTAAGTCGCCGAAGGCGAAACAGTCTGCCGTTAGGCAGACGCTCTTGATCCTGGCGTACTAAGCCGAGGGCTCTATTTCGCCGGGTAGATCTGGTCAAACACCCCACCGTCATTGAAGTGGGTTTTCTGCACGGTGCGCCAGTCGCCGAAGGTTTTTTCCACTGACAGGAAGTCCACTTTCGGGAAGCGGTCGGTGTATTTGGCCAGCACTGCCGGATCCCTTGGGCGCAGGTAGTTGGCGGCAGCAATTTCCTGTCCTTCAGGGGACCACAGGTATTTCAGGTAATCCTCGGCCACCGCGCGGGTGCCTTTCTTGTCGACCACTTTGTCGACCACGCTCACCGGCGGCTCAGCTTCCGCAGAGACGCTCGGGTAAACCACTTCGAACTGGTCACGACCAAACTCGCGGGCGATCATTTCCGCTTCGTTTTCGAAGGTCACCAGCACGTCGCCAATGTGGTTGGTCATGAACGTGGTGGTCGCGCCACGGCCGCCGGTGTCGAGCACGGGCACATGGCTGAACAGCTCGCCGACGAACTTCCTCGCCGCCGCTTCATCGCCGCCGTTCTTCAGGGTGTAACCCCAGGCCGAGAGGTAGGTGTAGCGGCCGTTGCCAGAGGTCTTCGGGTTCGGCACCACCACTTCGACGCCATCCTTGACCAGGTCCGGCCAGTCCTTCAGCGCTTTCGGGTTGCCCTTGCGTACGATGAACACCGTGGCCGAGGTGAACGGCGCGCTGTTGTTCGGCAGGCGGGTGACCCAGTCCTTCGGCACCAGTTCGCCGTTGTCAGCCAGCGCGTTGATGTCGGTGGCCATGTTCATCGTGATGACATCGGCGGGCAGGCCATCGATCACCGAACGCGCCTGTTTGCTCGATCCGCCGAAAGACATCTGAATCGCCGGCTTTTCCTGGTGCTCGGCTTCCCAATGCTTCTGGAAGGCGGCGTTGTAGTCCTTGTAGAAGTCGCGCATCACGTCATACGAAACGTTGAGCAGCGCTGGCGCGACGGCCTGTGCAGCGCTGCCCAGCGCCATTCCTGCGGCGAGCAGAGAAGCGGCGAAGATCTTTTTCACTGTGGATTCCTTGTGGCGTTGAGCATGAGGCGTTTAGTGTTTCGCTCTTGAAAGAGCCGCAGTTATATCAGACAAGATGGCCAATGGCTGGCGACTATAACCAAAGTCGCCAGCGGCCCAATAGATCAAAAACTCATGTGCTTATGTCGGGTTGAGCGGGGTGAGGAGCGTCCCTTGATCCGCTGCGGGCAAACAGCGCATTGCCGCAGCGCGAACAGAACGCCGCATTGGGTTCATGGGCGTTCTTGGCGCAGACCGGGCAGTCGTGCTGCAGCTGATCGCCGCGCATGGCATTGGCCAGTTCGGCGGTGAAAATCCCGGTCGGCACGGCGATGATCGAGTAACCGGTGATCATCACCAGCGACGACAGGATCTGCCCGATCGGCGTCTTCGGCACGATGTCGCCAAAGCCCACCGTGGTCAGCGTGACGATCGCCCAGTAGATGCCTTTGGGAATGCTGGTGAAGCCGTGCTCTGGTCCCTCGACGACGTACATCAGCGTGCCGAACACCGTCACCAGCGTCGAAACAGTGGCCAGAAACACGATGATCTTCTGCTTGCTGCCACGCAGGGCGGCAAGCAGGTAATTGGCCTGTTTCAGGTAAGGGCTGAGCTTGAGCACGCGAAAGATCCGCAGCATCCGCACCACACGTACGATCAGCAGGTACTGCGCGTCGCTGTAATAGATCGCCAGAATGCCCGGCACGATGGCCAGCAGGTCGATCAGGCCGTAGAAGCTGAACGCGTACTTCAGGGGTTTGGGCGAGCAGTACAGGCGCACCAGGTACTCGACCGCGAAAATGAACGTCAAAGTCCACTCGATCCAGGCCAGCGGTGCGGCGTAACTGCGGTGCACGGCCTCGATGCTGTCGATGATCGCCACGAGCAGGCTGAAGAGGATGAGCACCAGCAGGATCTTGTCGAAGCGCCGGCCGGGTGGGGTGTCACTCTGAAAAACGATGATGCGTAGCTGTTCGCGCCAGCTGATGCTGCTGTCCATGGAGTCGTTCCGCGTGCAAGGTCGGCAGAGCGTGGGACAAAGCGCTCAGGAGCGCAACCTGTCATCGCTGATCGCCTGACGCAGCAGCCGAGCGCTGGCTTGCACCAGCCAGCAGGCCAGAATGAACGGCGCGGTGAGCGTCGCCAGCCCCATGGCTGCAAACCCCGGCTGCAACAGAATCGACAGCGCAATGGCGCTCGCCGGTAGCCAGGGTTTGTGCCGCGCCTGACTGAACGCCAGCCCGGCCAGCGCCGGGTTGTAGCCGCACAGGCCTGGCAGCGCCAGGTCAGGCTGCGACTGCCATAGCGCGAACGCCACTCCGCTGATGCAGCCGACAAATGCCCACAGCGCGGCGCGACGGTTGGCGATCAACAGGCCGACGCCGATCATCACCCCGGCCAGCGGATGATCGAGCAGAAAGACCTGACCAAAACCCAGCGGCAACGCGTGGATCGGGTTCGGGTCTGCGATAGCCGCTTGCGTCGGTTCGACAAACATCAACAACAGCCAGCCAAACAGCACGAAGGGCGCGGTGTAGGCGTTCAGGCAGGACGCCCGGGGCGTGCGTTCGAGCCAGGCGTGCATGAGCATTGCGCTGAGTCCGCCGCAGGCAATGGTCATCAGCGGCACCAGTGGCGACCATTCAACGTGATAGCTGATCAACAGCCCCAGCAGAATGCCGTTGTAGCTATAGAGCCCGGACTGGCGCCTGACTTTCGGATAGCCCCGTCGTTGCGCCGTGAGCAAACCGGCGACAGCGCCCAATAGCGCTGCGCCCAGGGAGGAGGGCGCGCTGATCAGAATCGCCAACAGACAAAAAACCCCGCAGAGGGGGCTGCGTTGCAGGAGCACCTGGCTGAACCCGTTGAGCAGGACTTCAGCCCAGTCGGGGCAGTTGGGCGAAGGGGTAGAGAGAATGGTTGACATATATGTATTCAATAGTTGTATTTATTGTATACATAATGGCTTGACGTGCGGAGTTCAGCAAGGTTGTAAGCGCGCCACCTTCGCTTATCGCCAGTCCCGCTGACATACCGCGTAGCTTTGTGGGACCGGCTTTAGCCGGGAAGACGTCAGCCGTCATACCGCAAAATTGATGGCGCCCAAGCTGGGCTCTTCCCGGCTAAAGCCGGTCCTACGAAAACACCGCATTCCCCTTTGGGACCGGCTTCAGCCGGGAAGACGTCAGGCGTCACACCGCAAAATTGAGGGTGCCCAAGCTGGCCTCTTCCCGGCTAAAGCCGGTCCTACGAAAACACCACATTCCCCTGTGGGACCGGCTTCAGCCGGGAAGACGTCAGGCGTCACACCGCAAAATTGACGGCGCCCAGGCTGGGCTCTTCCCGGCTAAAGCCGGTCCCACTGAGAACACCGCGTATCCCTGTAGGACCGGCTTTAGCCGGGAAAGCGTCGGGCGTTACACCGCAAATCTTATGGGGCTCAATCTGGTTGTTACACCCGAAACTGCCGCAACAACCCGTTCAGCTGTTCACTTAACCCCTTGAGCTGATGGCTCGCCGCGCTGGACTGTTCTGCCGCGACCGCCGTGCTCTGGGACAACTGCGCGGCCTGGGTGACGTTCTGGTTGATGTCTTCCACCACGTGGGATTGCTCAAGGGTGGCGCTGGCGATGGAGGCGTTGAGGCCGTTGAGGTTGCGCAGTGCCTGGCTGATCGAGGTCAGACTCTTGCCCGCCAGGTTGGCCTGTTCGATGGTCAGTTGCGATGAACGACTGCTGTCGGCGATCACTTTTACCGCAGCGTCCGAATGGGCTTGCAGGCGCTCGATCATCGCTTGGATTTCCGCCGTGGATTTCTGCGTGCGCTGGGCCAGCAGGCGTACTTCGTCTGCGACCACGGCGAAGCCACGGCCCTGATCTCCGGCGCGGGCGGCTTCGATGGCGGCGTTCAGCGCCAGCAGGTTGGTCTGCTCGGCAATCGAACTGATCACCTCCAGCACCCCGCCGATCTGCGTGCTTTCACTGGCCAGGGTGCGAATCACGTCGACGGCCTGATCGATAGTCCCGGACAGGTGCCCGATCTGCTTCAGGCTGCTGTCGATATTGGCCTGACCCTGCTGCGCCTGGGATTCGGCGTTGCGCATCTCGCTGGCGGCGTGCTCGGCGTTCTTCGCCACGTCCTGTACGCCATACGTCACCTCATTGACCGCCGTCGCGACCTGCTCCATCTGCAGCGACTGCTGCTGACTGCGCTCCTGGGCCTGAACCGCGTTACTGCCCAGCTCACTCGACGCCTGACCGAGGCCGACGGCCGACGACTGCAGCTCGCTGACCACCCGCCGCAGCTTGGCGGTGAACGCATTGAAGTGCCGGGCCAGCTGCGTGACTTCGTCGTTGCCTTGGGTTTCCAGGGTCCGGGTCAGGTCGCTTTCGCCGCTGGCGATATTGGCCATCGCCTCGACGGTGGCCTTGAGCGGGCCGGCGATGCTGCGCGCGATCAGAATCAACAACAGCGTCATGACCAGAATGATGCCGGCACTGATCGACAGCGCCTTGACCACCTGCTTGTAGAACTCGGCCTGCACGTCATCGATGTAAACGCCGGAGCCGATGATCCAGCCCCACGGCGCGAACAGCGAGATGTACGAGGTCTTGCCGACCGCCTCACTGGCGCCGGGCTTGGGCCAGCGGTAGTTGACCATGCCGGCGCCTTTGGCCTTGGCCAGCGTGACCATCTCATTGAAGACCTGAAAGCCGTCCGGGTCTTTGATGGCGGAAAGGTCCTGACCCACCAGCTTGGGATTGGCCGGGTGCATGATCATCACCGGGCGCAGGTCGTTGATCCAGAAGTAGTCGGTCTGGTTATAGCGCAGCCCGCGAATGGCATCCATCGCCTGCTGCTGCGCCTGCTCGCGGGTCAGGGTCCCTGCGGTTTCCAGGCCATGGTAGTAATCGAGCAGGCCGCTGGCGGTCTGCACCACGTGCATGGTCTTGATGGTTTTGGCTTCGTACAGATCGTCGTTGATCTGCTTGAGCATCGCCGCCGCCAGCGTAAACAGCATCACCACGGCGACGATGAGAATCAGCCACAAGCGCCGGCTGATTGAAAGATTGCGCATATTCATGATCGTCACTCCGTTTGTGTGTTCTTTTTATTGGGGCAGGCGTCTTGGGGCAGCGCGCCGGGCAAACCGGTTGTGGGACAGCGGATCGGGGACCGTCAAAGGACAGAGAGATGACGCTGTGTCATTAAGCGTCTCGGCTTACCGGTGATAAACCTGAGAGTGGCGCAGGGATTTATCTGCAATTGCAGGCACATGAGCCGAATTAGCTGTAAGAAATGCCTTCGCATGGCGTCAGACTCGATACAGATATAGCGAAAGGCTTACACAAGCTGAGGAACTTGGCTCTAGGTTGAAACACATCATCGCGATACATTGGATCCATCAACTGCAGCAACGGACCGCTGCAGGATCAAGGATGATCGACCGTTGCCAGGCATTGGCGGCCAACAGGAAGTTGGACGGTGTTGCACAAACCCGCTTCGGCGGGTTTTTTATTGCTTGCGATTTAGTGAAGGACCTTTCGCATGCATTTATTTCCCGAATCTGTACGACGTTTCGACCAAATGTTGTTTCCCAATGGAATTTCCGGCGCTTGCGCCGCTCACAGTACGGACTACACCCGAGTCCAGGACAGGGCCGGCCGGGCAGGCATGGGAAATAATTATTGTGGATGTGGCGCAAATGGCAGCAGACGTACCAAACATGGGACTCATTCTGGTGGTTGAGGACGAGGAAATCATTCGCGAGTTCGTGTGCGAGATCCTCGAGGATGAAGGCTTTACCACCCATGCGCTGGAGACGGCAGACGAGGCGGCGACTTACCTCGAGAGCAGCTCGGCCGACGTGGCGCTCCTTTTGACCGACATCCTCATGCCGGGCACCTTGAACGGTGCCGACCTTGCGAACCTGTCGCGCAACAAGTATCCGCACATCCCGATTCTGATCATGTCAGGTCACGAGACACCTGAGAGCTCTGGCGTCGCGCATCCGGTCGTGTTCATTCGCAAACCCTGGAGCTTCGGTCAGCTTTTACAGGGCGTGAACAGGGCCTTGGGCTATGACAAAGACGAAAGCCTGTGACCCTCAGCGGTCCGGCTCACATCCTTTGAGCACCAACCGGATAATGGTCTTGGCGGCCGCTTCGTAATCAGCGTCGTCCAGGTTCGCTTTACCGGTCACAGTGGAAATCTGCCAGTCGAAATCGGCGTAGGTCTGGGTCGCGGCCCAGATGCTGAACATCAGGTGATGGGGGTCGATCGGCGCGATCAGGCCATCATCAATCCAGCCCTGAATGCACTCGATGTTGTGCCTGGCCTGCCCATTCAACTGCCTAACCTGCTCGGGCGTCAGATGCGGCGCGCCGTGCATGATCTCGCTGGCGAACACCTTTGAGGCGAAGGGCAGGTCGCGGGAGATGCGGATCTTGGAGCGGATGTAACTCGTCAACACTTCAGCCGGCACACCCTCGCGATTGAATGGCGTCGATGCCTGCATGATCGGCTCGATGATGCTTTCGAGCACCTCGCGGTACAGGTTGTCCTTCGATTTGAAGTAGTAATAGACGTTGGGCTTAGGCACACCAGCCTTGGCGGCGATGTCGCTGGTCTTGCTGGCGGCGAATCCCTTATCGGCAAATTCTTCACTGGCTGCGCGCAGGATCAGTTCTTTGTTGCGCTCGCGGATGCTGCTCATAAACCGGTATGTCCTTGCCTGCTCGGCGGTGGCGAATGTTAGCACCGGCCTCGCGGCAGGCTCAACATTGCCACTGCCACGCAACGACATCCCTTTCCCGCACCGGCTTGCCGCTGTCGCGACCGCGCGCCAGTGGTATTGTGTGGCGGGTTGTACCGGGAGCATTACCAAAGCAGCACTATCAGAACTGGCGCCTTATCAAGGCTGAACGCGTATTCGGTGGCGAGGTGTTGGCAGCATGAATAGCCCATTGTTTTCCAGCGTCGTTGCGTATGCCCAGCATTGCGAGCGGCAGTTGGTGGAAATCCTGCACCGCCGACCGACGCTCGACCGGCAGCAGGTCATGACCTGGGTCGACGAGCAGAGTCATGCGATGAAGGACCGTGATCCCCTCGACCTTTTGCGCTCGCTCAACGCGAGGGTGCGAGCGGGCAAGCCGCTGCCGTGGGAAGGGCACTCCTGAGCGGGTGACCCTGGCCGCGTTTGCCTGTGACCGTTGAACGTCAGCCTGGGTGGGTCGTTGACGTTCTTTGGTCCCGGGCAAACGCGCGCCATGTCAATCAGTCGTCTGCGCTTAATTGTCGCTGATCGCCGCAAAGGCCGGCGCGGGCTTGCGGTTGTAATACATGGCGGCGCCTACCAGCAGCACCAGAATGCCCAGCAGAACCATCGACGAACCCACGGTGCCGAAGTCCAGCCCGCCTTTTTCATGGGGTTTGGTCAGCACATCGCCCAATGTCGCCCCGAACGGGCGAGTCAGCACGAAGGCGATCCAGAACAACGCCACCGAAGACAACCGGGTGGTGTAGTGAAGCACCACGATTACGGCAATCGCCGAGCCGATCAGCAATGCCCCGCCCATGAAGCCCAGCCCAGAGTCGTCCGCCAGGAAGTCGCCCAGCGCAGTGCCCAGGGTGTTCGAGAACAGGATGGCGAACCAATAGAACAGCTCGGCTTTCAGGGTCGTGACGCGGCTTACTGACAATGACCTTTCGCTCCAGTACCAGGCCGAGAAGATCGCCAGCAGGATCGCCACCAGAATGGCCGAACCCGCCGCATAACCGAGGCCAAGTGTGCGGTCCATGAAGTCGGACATGGTGGTGCCCGCGGTGCTGGTGGAAAGAATCACCAACCAGTACAGCGCCGGATTATAGCGTTTGGAGGCCAGTTGCGTGATCAGCGTGACGACAAACACGCTGATCAAGATAAGGGAGCTGATCAGATAGCCAACGTCGAGGGTCATCGACAGCAAGTCGCCTGCTGTTTCGCCTAACGTGGTGGCACAGATTTTCATGACCCAGAACGCGAGCGTAATCTGCGGAAGTTTGTTCATTGTGATTACCGGGTGGTTCAGACAGGGAGGTTCGAGTGTCTGCCTGACTGTGGCCGACGGTGCCTATCATCCCGGAGCGGAAGTTAAAAATCGGTCGTATGAAAATGAAAAGCGCATTAATTGCCCGGAGCGCAATGCCCCGGACATTTTGCAGTGGACGCCTGATGGCAACGGCCCGCGAAGGCGCTTGCCAGCAGCGTCCCGAAGCGATCAGAAGAACACTTTCACCAGTAAGCTCGCCGTGTTCTGGTCGGTGTCGAAAGAGCGCGTGTCGTTGATGCCGTACTTGTTGCTCCAGTAGTCGTACTCGACGCCCACATACAGCTGTCGGTCCGGAAGATTAAGCGCCTTGCCCAGGTCGTATTTGATCTGCGGGTTGAAGTGCAGGTTGGAGTGGTAGTCGCCTTTGCTGTTGGACTGTTTGTTGTCCACGACCCAGTCCATGAAACCGTCGATGAGAATGTCGGACTTGCCTACCGGAATCGTGTAGGACCACACCGGGGTAATCTGCCAGGCGCCGTAGCCTGCGCGGTGGCCGTCGTTGTAACGCTTGTAGAAGTTCAGCTGGAAGTAATCAAAGCCAGGCACCTTCAAGTCAAAACCCGGGCCGATCAGGTAGGACTCGACATCCCCTTCGCCAAACTCGTAAGTCGTCGCCAACAACACGTCAGTGATGGGCCCCAGCTGAAATTTCTGATCGAAGATCTTGCCCATCGACAGGCGCGGGGAAATCTCGCCGTACGTCGAGGCGTTGCCCAGGCTGCCGTCCTTCTTGCCGTTGTAATTGATGTAATCGAGGAAGACGAAGTTATCGCCGTATTTCCAGCCATCGGCATGTTCGTAGGTGAACGTCTGCTGGTTCTCAGGGTTCACGGCGAAGTTCTTGCCGTAGAGGTACGTCAAGCTGTTGCTCTGCCACTGCAGCAGATCACCCGACATGGCCGGCGTGGCGGCAAGCAGGCTACTGGCGGCCATCAGGCTGGAAAGCGTGCGGTTCATGTAAATACTCCCTTGGATTGACGTCGTGGTTTTTTGCGAACTGACGCTCTGTTATGGCGCCTTGGTTTTAATTGACTAAGTTGTCTGTTTGGTCAGCTTTGAGTGGATAGCAAAAGCTGAGCCAACACCTTGAAAAAAGACGAAAAAGCCCCGCCGGCTGTTTAGAAAACAGTCGATTGGTCGATATGTCGATGCCGTTTGGAAGATGCACGGGCTGATCGGAGAGTTGTCCGGTCAGTCAGGTTGGTGGCAGTGTTGTTATTGGACTGAATTCGAGCGGCGGCGGAGGATACTGACTCGCGCTGCCGTGCTCAAGTGCTCTGTGACAGAGCACTCCCGTCGAAAACAGGGCAACCCCTCAGTGTGAATGCAGCGGCCCGGCAATCGCCGCGCGGTCGGCACCGCCGAGGACATTGAACAGCAGGTTCAGCAACACCGCGCTCAATGTCGCCATGGCGATGCCGCTATGGGTGATCGGCCCCATCCACTGTGGCAGTTGGCTGAAGAACTCCGGCCGCACCACCGGGATCAGGCCCATGCCGATGCTCACCGCGACCAGCAGCTGGTTGCGCCGATCGGCGATGTCCGCTTCCTGGAGGATCTTGATCCCGGTGGCGGCGACCATGCCGAACATCGCGATGGCCGCGCCGCCCAGTACCGCAGGCGGAATCGAGGCCACCAGATACGCCGCTTTCGGCAGCAAACTGAGCACGATGAGAAACCCGCCCGCGACGATGGTCACCGAGCGGCAGCGCACGCCGGTCATCTGCACCAGGCCGATGTTCTGCGCAAACGAGGAATGGGTGAAGGTGTTGAGAAAGCCCGCGAGAAACGAGGCGGCCGCGTCGCACAGCAGCCCCCGGCGCAACATGCCCGGCGTGACTTCGCGGTCGGTGATCTTGCCCAGTGCGAGGAACATCCCCGTGGATTCGACAAAAATGATCACCACCACCAGGCACATCGACAGGATCGGCGCGAGGCTGAATTGCGGCATGCCGAAGTGCAGGGGCGTGACCACCTTCAGCCATTCGGCCTGACCCAGACCACTGAGGTCGACCATGCCGATGAAGCCGGAGAGGATGTAGCCCAGGCCCATGCCGATCAGCACGGAGATGTTCACCCAGAACCCGCGCATGAAGCGGTTGATCAGCAGGATGGTCAGCAACACCAGCGCGGCGACGCCGAGGTAGACCGGGTCGCCGAAACTCACCGCCTTGCTGCCGCCGCCCGCCCAGTTGACCGCCACCGGGAACAGCGACAGCCCGATCGAGGTGATCACCGTGCCGGTCACCAGCGGCGGAAAGAAGCGCACGATTTTCGACATGAACGGCGCGATCAGCATGCCGAAGAAGCCCGCTGCGATGGTCGCGCCGAAGATGCCCGGCAGGCCGACGCCACTCATCCCGGCCATCGCCACCATGCTGCCGACGGCGGCGAAACTGGCGCCCATCATGATCGGCATGCGAATCCCCAGCGGACCGATGCCGAGGGACTGCACCACCGTGGCAATGCCGGCGACGAGCAGGTCGGCGTTGATCAGAAAGGCGATTTCCTCCCGGGAAAGCCCGGCGGCCTGGCCGATGATCAGCGGCACCGCAACGGCACCGCCGTACATCAACAGGACGTGTTGCAGGCCCACCAGAATCAGTTGCAGCAATGGCAGGGGCTGTCGTGGCGGCGCGGCAGGAATGCGCGCGTGAGTTGACTCGGACATGCAACACCTCATTGTTTTTATTTTTTGAGTACGCCCGGTGTGGCAGGGCGGTGGAACGCTGTTTCTGTAGGAGCGTGGCTTGTCCCGCGATCAACCGGGAACCGGTCGCAAATCGGATAACCCTGTGCATCTGATGAAACGCGGGAACCCATTTGCTGCCGCTGCGCGCCAGATCGCGGGACAAGCCACGCGCCTACAGGAGATTCATTCGTCCATGAACCTGCAGTCAGCCGATCAGTTCGTCTGTGCCCCTTTATCGATCCATTGCCCCAGCAGGTCACGTTCCTGTTGGGTCATCTGGGTGATATTGCCCAGCGGCATGATCTGCGCGGTCACGGCCTGGGCCTGAATGCGTGGGGCGAGTTGCTGGATCTGTTGCGGCGTGTCGAACATGATCCCGGCCGGCGCGCTGCTGAACAGCGGGCTGGTCGGTTTGGCGGAATGGCAGACGGTGCAGCGTTCCTGAATCACGCTGTGGACCTTCTCGAAATCCACACCGCCGGTGCTGGCCTGCGCCGGTTGGGCTTCAACCGCTGCTGCAGGTGCCGGGGCTGCGGCTGCGGCTGCGGCTGGGACTGGCGCGACTTCAGGCTTCGGCTGTTCGTCGGTGCGATGGCCGCCAATGGCGGTGCCCGGCAGTGGCTGGTACTGGATGTTCGCCGCGACGTCCGGGCCGCGCGGCATTTGCGCGGGGCCGGTGACGTAGGCCAGGCACATCATGCCCAGCGCGCCGACCGGCAGGGCCCACGCATATTTGTGGCTGTTGTGACGGGTGTTGAAGTAGTGACGCACCAGCACCGCACACACCGCGATCCCGGCCAGAATCAGCCAGTTGTACTGACTGCCGTACGTGCTCGGGAAGTGGTTGCTGATCATGATGAACAGCACCGGCAGGGTGAAGTAGTTGTTGTGCCGTGAACGCAGCAATCCTTTGGCGGGCAGCGACGGGTCCGGCGTGCGGTGCTCGGCGATGGCGGCGACCAGCGCGCGCTGGGCCGGCATGATGATGCGCAGCACGTTGCCGACCATGATCGTGCCGATGATCGCACCCGTGTGCAGGTAAGCCGCCCGCCCGCTGAACACCTGGCTGAAGCCGAAGCAGGCAGCGATGATCAGCACGAACAGCACCAGGCCCAGCAGGGCAGGGCGCTTGCCCAGCGGCGAATCGCACAGGATGTCGTAGATCGTCCAACTGGCGATCAGTGAGCCGACACCGATGGCGATGCCTGCGCCGCCGCTCAGCGTGCTGCCGGGTGCCAGCAGGTAAAGGGTGGGGTTGGAATAGAACACGATGCACAGCAGCGCAATGCCCGACATCCAGGTCCAGTAGGCTTCCCATTTGAACCAGTGCAGGTCGTCCGGCATGGTCGGCGGCGCCAGCTTGTACTTTTCCAGGTGGTAGATACCGCCGCCGTGAATCGCCCAGAGGTCGCCCGACAGACCGTCACGGGGGTTGGCGCGGTTGAGGTTGTTCTCCAGCCAGACGAAATAAAAGGACGCGCCGATCCAGGCGATCCCGACGATCATGTGAATCCAGCGCACGCCCAGATTCAGCCATTCCATCAGATGTGCAGCCACAGTCTTACCCTTTGCCTGCCACCCCTTAACGGGTGGTCAGACCCTTCTTATAGTTGGGGATCGAGAACCATCTTCTGACTCTCTTCGAAGAAATGCTCATCGCAGTTATTGCCACTGCCACTGCGATCAACCACCAGGAAGTCATCCCGCTTTTCGATCGTCAGCACCGGGTGGTGCCAGACGCCGCGATGGTAATTAACACCCTGCCTGCCATTGGTGATGAAGGCGCGGGTCAACTCGGGTTCAGGTGCATCGCCAAATGGCGCGACCACGACCAGAAAAGGATGGCCGAGCAGCGGAATGAACGCCTGGCTGCCCAGCGGGTGGCGCTCCAGCATGCTGATGGTCAACGGCATGTCCAGCGCCTCGGCGCGAAAGATGCTGATGATCGCCTGGTCGTCGGGCGTCGCCGTTTCAACCTCGGCCAGACGGTGAAAGCGCATGGTCGAGCCGTTATTGATCATGAAATGATCGCTGCCGTCGGTTTCGATGACATCGCCGAACGGGGCGAAGGCTGCCTGGGTCAACGGCTCGATGATCAGTGTGCGCATGCTGGGTCTTCTTTCTCGAAATCAAAAATTGAATATTCGGTTCGTGCAGGATCTAAAGACTTGCAAATCCCTTGTAGGAGCGCGCTTGCCCGCGATGCGGTGTGTCAGCCGATGAATGTGTCACAGGCATATTGCATTCGCGGGCAAGCGCGCTCCTACAGGTTTATGTGTTGTCCGTTCCCGCATTGTGTGGTAACGGCACCCTCGTTATTTCGCGACCTTGCCCAACACGCGCAACCGGCTCACGCCGCCATCCGGGAACACGTTCAGGCGGATATGGGTAATCGGCCCCAGTGCCTTGATCTGCTCGACGAAGGTGTGTTCGGCGTGCATTTCCAGCTTCTGGCTCGGCAGCAGTTCGCGCCAGAACAGGCTCTGGGTTTCGATCTGGCTGTCGGTGCCGCCTTTGACGAACGCTGCCTGAATCGAGCAGCTGTCCGGGTAGTTGCCCTTGAAGTGCAGGGTGTCGACGACGATCTGCTCCACTTCACCGGCATGCCCCAGCGCCACGATCACCCAGTCATTGCCAGGGGTGCGGCGACGTGCGGTTTCCCAGCCGTCGCCCATGTTCACGCCACGGCCCGGGTTGAGGATGTTGCTCATGCGCCCGAAATGCTCGTCCGAGCAGGCCAGCGCACGACCCCCATTCAGCGCGGCGGCCAGGTCGATCTGCTCGTTGTCGCCCACGGACGTCCAGTCCCGATGGGGCACGCCGTACACCCGCAGACGTGCCACGCCGCCGTCCGGGTAGATATTGAAACGCAAGTGGCTGTAGGCCTTGGCGTCCGCGATCTCGTGGTAATGGTGGCTGTCGCCCTTGAGCTCCACGGCCGGCAGCACGTCGGTCCACACGGTGAGCTCGTCCGGCTCGCCCGACGCCAGGAAGCACGCTTCCAGCGAGGCCGATGGCGGGTAGTTGCCGGTGAAGAACGAGGTGTCGATGTCCACGCCTTTGATCGAACCGGCGACGCCCAGGCGGATCACTGCACTGTCGTAACCTTCGAAGCGCTTGCGGCGCGACTCCCAGCCGTCCATCCACTTGCCGTTGTCGTCGAACACGCCTTCTTTCCAGACCGCAGGCGTCGGCTGGAACAGACGGTTGGCATCGGCGAACCAGTCATCGGTGACGGACAGGATCTTCGTCCCCAAGCGCGCATCGGCCAGGTTGACGAACTTCTCGAAGGGTGCGGCGTAAGCTTTCATTCTTTTTGTCTGCCTTTGATAGTGGGCGTGGGAAAGGTCGGTCAGAGGGCTTGCAGTCGAAACATCGCGATCTTGTTGATCTCGCCGAGGGCGCAGGCGAACTCGGCGTCTGCCGGGTTGTGAATGCGCGTCTCGAAGGCCGCGAGGATCTGATGCCGGTTGCTGCCTTTTACCGCCATGATGAAAGGGAACGCGAACGTTGCTTTGTAGGCGTCGTTCAGCTCGGTGAAGCGCTGAAACTCTTCGGCCGTGCATTGGTGGATACCGGCGCCAGCCTGTTCAGAGGTACTGGCTTCGGTCAGTTGGCCTTGCACGGCGGCTTTGCCGGCAAGGTCCGGGTGAGCGTTGATCAGCGCCAGTTGCGCGGCGTGATCGGCACTCAACAGGATGTCGCTCATGCGTGCATGCAGCGTCTCGATGTCGTCGAGCTCATGTAACCGGCCCAGGTCATAGGCCTGTTCGGCGACCCAGGGCGAGTGTTCGTAGATGTCGGCGAAAGCCTGGACGAATTCGTCGCGGCTGAGGGAAGAGGGCTTCAGGGTCTGAAAACGGCTCATTCGGCGGCTCCATTGAAGGGGTGTACCTGATGCCAGTGCCGCGCGATTTCCACACGGCGGGCGAACCAGACGTGCTCGTGGCCTTTGACGTACTCAAGAAAACGCTGCAGCGCGGCCAGTCGGGCAGGGCGGCCAATCAAGCGGCAGTGCAGGCCGATCGAAAGCATTTTCGGCGCCTCGGCCCCTTCGGCGTAAAGCACGTCGAAGGCGTCTTTCAGGTAATCGAAAAAATCATCGCCCTTGTTGAAACCCTGCACCTGGGTGAAGCGCATGTCGTTGGTGTCCAGCGTGTACGGGATCACCAGATGCGGCTTGCCGGTGGAGTTGTTCGGCTCCCAATAGGGCAGGTCGTCGTCGTAGGTGTCGCAGTCGTAGAGAAAACCGCCTTCTTCCATCACCAGCCGCCGGGTGTTCGGGCCGGTGCGCCCGGTGTACCAACCCAGCGGACGTTCACCGGTGAGTTCGGTGAGGATGCGGATCGCTTCGAGCATGTGCTCGCGTTCCTGCGCCTCGTCCATGTTCTGGTAGTCGATCCAGCGATAGCCGTGGCTGCAGATCTCATGGCCGGCGTCGACCATGGCGCGGATCACGTCCGGGTGACGCTGGGCGGCCATGGCAACGGCGAAAACCGTCATCGGGATGTCGAATTGCTTGAACAGCTTGAGCACGCGCCACACGCCGGCACGGCTGCCGTATTCGTAGAGCGATTCCATGCTCATGTTGCGCTGGCCCTGCAGCGGTTGCGCGGCGACCATTTCAGAGAGAAACGCTTCGGATTCCTTGTCGCCATGCAGAATGTTGCGCTCGCCGCCTTCCTCGTAATTGAGCACGAACGACAGCGCGATACGGGCGTTGCCTGGCCAGCGGGGATGGGGCGGGTTACTGCCGTAACCGATCAGGTCGCGTGGGTAGTCGGCGCTCACTGCAATCTTCCTTATCTACATGTGTTCTGTGGCGGTGGTCGTCAGGGCAATGCATCAAGGTGCCGTGACGGTCGCTGCGATGGTGAGATTGTATACAACTTTATTTACAAGTTGTAACCCTGTTTTTTCATTCCACGCCACTCCCAGCCTCATGGGATCACTGTGCAAGAAACCTGCCCGAGTGGTCAGATAAAGCGCTCGCCACGGTTTAGCTCTGTGGCCTGCGCTGCTTTCCGGGCCGTGGGGCCGCAGCACTGGAGCGACGGAAATTTAGGTGATTTTAATTGTGTACAATCCGCGCATAAACTGTCTTAATCCTGTTCATGTCTTACCGCTGATGCCCCTTTCGGGTGCAGGCCATCTCTTTATTTCTCACTGAATGAGGCAACGACACGCCATGGGACGACTCACCACTCACGTGCTGGACGCTGCACATGGCTGCCCCGGCAGCTCAATCCGCGTCGCACTTTATCGGGTCGATGGCGACCAGCTGGAGAAAGTCGCCGAGGCAGTGACCAATAGCGACGGCCGCTGCGACGCCCCGCTGTTGCAGGGCGATGACTACCAGTCTGGCGTCTATCAATTGCAGTTTCAGGCCGGCGAGTACTTTCACGGCAAAGGCGTGAAATCCGGCAAGCAGGCGTTTCTCGATGAAGTGGTGCTGCGCTTCGGCATCGACGCCGGGCAAGACCACTACCACGTGCCGCTGCTGATTTCGCCCTACAGCTACTCGACCTATCGCGGCAGCTAGATCGCTCCCGCTTTACTGCTTTGGCCCCTGCCTTCCACGCAACCACAGTTCCTCTTGCCCGCCCACACTGCGGGCTTTTTTTTGCCCTTGAATGTTGCTTTGGGCTTTTGTTCTTTAAGTCAGCGGCTGATCAGGGCGACGGTGCCCGCAGTGCCGAACAGACCGGCGCTGATGCGGTTGAACCAGGTCTGGCCCTTGCCGGTGCGCAGATAGCGGGCCGCGCCCCGGGCGCTGAGGCCGTAGAACAATTTGCAGCTCAGGTCGAGGACGGTCCAAGTGACGATCATGGTGATCAACTGGCCGAAGAACGGCTCATCCGCCTTGAGAAATTGCGGCAAAAAGGCGGCGAAAAACAGGATGTCTTTCGGGTTGCTGCCGCCCAGCACGAACGCGCGCCAGAACAGTGAGCCGAACGCGGGTTTGCTGGTGGCCTCGGGCACTTCGGTGGCGGTGGCGGGCCGGCGCGACTGTTTCCAGCTCTGCCAGGCCAGGTAAAACAGGTACAGACCGCCGACGATTTTCAATGCGCTGAACAATTGCTCGGACGCGAGCAGCAAGGCGCCCAGTCCCAGGGCCGAGGCGCTAAGCAGGCAGATCGACGCGCAGACGCCGCCGAGGAAGGCCGGGTAGGAACGCAGCAGGCCGTAATTCAGGCTGTTGCCGATCATCAGCAGTGACAGCGGCCCTGGAATCAGAATGACCACCAGCGCAGCGCCGCTGAACAGCAGCCAGGTTTCCAGTGTCATGGGGTGTTCTCCTTGTTTACTTGAAAGCAGAAACGCCGCTGACTGCGCGGCGCTTCATGTCATGCAGGGCTGCGACTGCCATCCATCAGCAGTGCGGCATCCGGGAAGCGTTACAAAAACACGAACTTGGCGATGAAGATCGCGCACAGCACCCACAGGCTGATGGAGATTTCCCGATGGCGGCCGGTGCCGGCCTTGAGCACCACATAGGTGATGAACCCCAGCGCAATCCCGTCCGCGACCGAAAACGTCAGCGGCATCATGATCGCCGTCACGATCGCCGGAATGCTGTCGGTGGCTTCGTCCCAGTCGATGTGCGCCATGCCGCCCATCATCAGCATCGCCACGTAAATCAGTGCACCTGCGGTCGCGTAAGCGGGAATCATGCCAGCCAGCGGGGCGAAGAACATTGCCGCCACGAACAGCACGCCCACCGTTACGGCGGTCAGACCAGTCCGACCCCCGGCCGCCACGCCCGAGGCGCTTTCCACGTAACTGGTCACCGGCGGCACACCGACCATTGCGCCGAACACGCTGGACGCACTGTCAGCCTTTAAGGCCCGCGAGAGGTTCTCGATGCGGCCGTCTTCACGCACCAAACCGGCGCGCTGTGCCACACCCATGAGCGTGCCGGCCGTGTCGAACATGTGCACGAACAGAAACGCCAGCACCACGCTGATCATGCTGACGTTGAACACGCCGGCCAGGTCCATCGCCATCCAGGTCGGCGCCAGGCTCGGCGGCATGGAGAAGATGCCGTTGTAATGCACCAGCCCCAGGCCCCAGCCGGCCAGCGTCACCGCGATGATGCTGATGAGGATCGCGCCGAACACCCGGTGATAACTGAGCACGGCAATCATCAGAAAGCAGATGGCGGCGAGCAGCGGACCGGGCTCGCGCAACGAGCCGAGCTTGATCAGCGTCGCCGGGCTGTCGACCACGATGCCGGCAGTCTTCAGGCCGATCAGCCCGAGAAACAGACCGACCCCCGCGCCCATGGCGTAACGCAGGCTGACCGGGATGCTGTTGAGCAACCATTCGCGGATCCGCGACAGCGTCAGGAACATGAAGATCACGCCCGAGACGAACACCGCACCCAGCGCCGTCTCCCAGCTATAGCCCATGGTGCCGACCACGGTGTAGGTGAAGAACGCATTCAGGCCCATCCCCGGCGCCAGGCCCACCGGCCAGTTGGCGTACAGCCCCATCAGCAGGCAACCCAGCGCGGCGGCGATGCAGGTCGCGACGAACGCCGCGCCATGATCGATACCGGCGTCAGCCATGATGTTGGGGTTGACGAAGATGATGTAGGCCATGGTGATGAAGGTCGTGAGCCCTGCCAACAGCTCGGTTCGGACGGTCGTGCCGTGCAGGCTGAGCTTGAAGAGGCGTTCAAGCAGGCCTTTGCGTGGCAGCGTGAGATCCAGCGGCGTGGCTTCGGTTTTGCGACTTTCCACAGTGAAATCCTCGGGACGTTTTTTGTTGTTATTACAAAGCCGGTTGCCGGCTCCGGGAGGCGGGTGACCTGTCAGGCTGATTTGTTGACTGAAAGGTCAGAAACGTGCACGAAGGGATTATGCTTTTGTATACAAATAATGCAAATAATGTTTTCGATCCTGTGCTGAATATTTGTCGGATTGTGTGCATAACGCCCTGTCATTTCGGGGCCTGTGCAGACTTTGCCGGCTGTGTACAATGCGCCATTACTTTTACTGTGACTTTGCCGGGATATCTGCTATTGGTTGCTCCAACAGTGGTCGTACCCGCCCTGATCACGGCAAGGCCCCGCGCCGGATTCTGTTACCACGAGTGCCCATGAACGATCAGTTGCAACCTCTCAAGAAACACTCACGCACGGCCAAGTCCGGCCGCAGCGGCACCCAGGACGACATCGTCTACGCGCACATCTTCGAGGCGATTCTCGAACAGCGTCTGGCGCCCGGCACCAAGCTGAGTGAAGAAGCCCTCGGTGAAATCTTCGGCGTCAGCCGCACCATCATTCGTCGCGCACTGTCGCGACTGGCCCACGAAGGCGTGGTGTTGCTGCGCCCGAACCGTGGCGCGGTGGTGGCCAGCCCGAGCGTCGAAGAGGCACGACAGGTGTTCTTCGCCCGGCGTCTGGTGGAGAAGGCGATCACTGAACTGGCGGTCGAGCACGCCACGGCGGAACAGCTCAGCGAGCTGCGCCAGATGGTCAGCGACGAGCGCGACAGTTTTTCCAAAGGGGATCGCGGGGCGGGCATTCGTCTGTCGGGGGAATTTCATCTGAAGCTGGCGGAAGCGGCGAAGAACGCTCCGCTGATCAGCTTTCAGCGCAGCCTGGTCTCGCAGACCTCGCTGATCATCGCGCAGTACGAAAGCGGCAACCGCTCGCACTGCTCGTACGATGAACACACCCAGCTGATTGACGCCATCGAAGCCCGCGACGCAACCCTGGCGGTGAACCTGATGATGCATCACATGGATCACATCGACAGCAAGCTCAACCTCGACGAAGACAGCGCCTCCGACGACCTCCACGCCGTGTTCTCGCACCTGATGCTGCCGAAGAAAAAGGCAGGGCGCAGTACGGCGGTGTAAGCCCTGCAGTAAGCCTTGCAGCTCGCGGCGTACACCTCACCGGCGTCACGCACATCATTTTCGGCGAACGAAGCACCTGTAGGAGCGCGCTTGCCCGCGAATGCGTTTCGTCAGTCAGCCAATGTGTTGCTGACCGACCGCTTTCGCGGGCAAGCGCGCTCCTACAGTGCGGCGTTTGAAAGCGCGAGTCCTAAACTAATAGGCGGCTGCCTATCGTTTTCAGCGCTTATGCACCAACCCCCCCGCCGAATACGTTTCGTTCACGGTCCGGTCATCCCCCAGGGTCATCAGCACAAACAACTGCTCTTCAATGCTCGTCGTCTGTTTCATGCGATAGGACAGCAGCGGCGTGGCGTTGAAATCCAGCACCACAAAGTCCGCCTCACTGCCCGGCTGCAGGTTGCCGATCTTGTCTTCAAGCCGCAGCGCCCGTGCGCCGCCCAGCGTCGCCAAATACAGCGATTTGAACGGGCTCAGTTTGGCGCCTTGCAGCTGCATGACCTTGTACGCCTCGTTCAACGTCTGCAGTAAGGAGAAGCTGGTGCCGCCGCCGACATCGGTGCCCAGGCCCACGTTGACCTTGTGTTTTTCGGCCATCGGCAAGTTGAACAGCCCACTGCCGAGGAAGAAGTTGGACGTCGGGCAGAAGGCGATGGCTGACCCGGTTTCCGCCAGGCGCTCACACTCTTCGTCGCACAGGTGCACGCCGTGGGCGAACACCGAGCGCTCGCCGAGCAGCTTGAAATGGTCATACACGTCCAGGTAATTCTTGCGCTCCGGGAACAGGGCCTTGACCCATTCGACCTCCTTCAGGTTTTCACTGATGTGGGTCTGCATGTACAGGTCGGGGTATTCAGTCAGCAACTGCCCGGCAAGGGTCAGTTGTTCGGGCGTGCTGGTCGGTGCGAAGCGCGGGGTGACGGCGTAATGCAGGCGGCCCTTGCCGTGCCAGCGCTCGATCAGCGCCTTGCTGTCGACGTAGCTGGATTCGGCGGTGTCAACCAGATAGTCCGGCGCGTTGCGGTCCATCATCACCTTGCCGGCGATCAGGCGCAGATTGAGCTTCTCGGCGGCACTGAACAGCGCCTCCACCGACTCCTTGTGACGACTGCCGAACACCAGTGCGGTGGTGGTGCCGTTGCGCAGCAATTCCTTGAGAAAGAGGTCAGCCACCTGCGCCGAATGCTCAGGGTCTTCGAACTGCTTCTCGCAGGGAAACACGTAGGTATTCAGCCAGTCGAGTAACTGCTCGCCGTAGGAGCCGACCATACCGGTCTGCGGCAAATGGATGTGGGTGTCGATGAAACCGGCGGTGATCAGCGCGTCCTGATAGCTGACGATTTCGACGTCGTCAGTGAGCGTGCCGAGCAGGTCTTCGGCGTTGCCCAGGGCGAGGATCTTGCCGTTTTCGACCAGCATCAGGCCGTCTTCGAAATACTCATACGACGCTTCCACCGCCACGTCGGCAGGGTCGGCAATGCTGTGAATGATGGCGGCGCGGTAGGCTTTTATGGCGGTGCTGATATCGGTGGTCATGTCAGTTGATCATTCTTCCGGGATTCATTGGGCCTGGCTGCGGCGGGACACCGGCAGCAGCTTGGCGACAGGTTCGGCGGTGGTGCTTTGCTCGCCGAAATGAGCGTTGTAGGTGGCGATCACTTCGCCGGCGATGGACACGGCGATTTCCATGGGCAGTTTGCCTTTGACCTCGGTCAGGCCCATCGGGCAACGCATGCGCTGCAGCACTGCGGCGTCGAAGCCACGATCACGCAGGCGATGCTCAAATTTCACGCGCTTGGTTTTCGAGCCGATTAGGCCGAAATAGCTGAAGTCGCCTCGCTTGAGAATGGCGGCGGCGAGTTCCAGGTCCAGCTGATGATTGTGGGTCATGACGATGCAATAGCTGCCAGCGGGAAGGTTATCGACTTCTTCGATGACGTCCTCGCTGAGTATCTGCGTCACGCCTTCTGGCATGTGCGCGGGAAACTCGGCCTCGCGGGAATCGATCCAGCGCACGCGGCAGGGCAGGCTGGCGAGCAGCGGCACCAGCGCCCGCCCGACGTGGCCGGCGCCGAAAACGGCAATGTGTGCCTGGGGCTGGCCCATGGGTTCGAACAGCAACACGTTCACGCCACCGCAGCACTGACCCAGGCTGGCGCCGAGGCTGAAGCGCTCAAGACGGGTTTGCTGGCTGCCGCTGGCGAGCATTTCCCGGGCGATTTCCATGGCCTTGTATTCCAGATGCCCGCCGCCGATGGTGTCGAAGATCCTCGCGGCGCTGACGACCATTTTCGAGCCGGCATTGCGCGGCGTTGAGCCACGCTCCTCGATGATGGTCACCAGCACGCAGGCCTCGCCCTGCTGCTGCAAATCGGCCAGGGCGCTGATCCAGTTATTCATGTGATTCTCCTCACGCATCGATCGTACCCACGCTCTGCGTGGGCACGCCTTCCATGACGCACCGCGTCGCCTAATCGACGCGGAGCGTCGCGGG
Organism: Pseudomonas petrae; assembly: GCF_021728295.1. Classification (GTDB taxonomy): domain Bacteria; phylum Pseudomonadota; class Gammaproteobacteria; order Pseudomonadales; family Pseudomonadaceae; genus Aquipseudomonas; species Aquipseudomonas petrae. The sequence goes on along the minus strand of NZ_JAKJXE010000004.1, from coordinate 300,945 downwards.
CTGCATTCCCACGCGGAGCGTGGGAACGATCTCGCCCGCCCGCTCATGGGCAACGTCTTCCGCTTCCGGCAGTGCAGCCTGCAACGCGCGCATCTGCTCACACCCCCACAACACCCGCTCCGGGGTCGCCGGCGCATCGATATTCGGCTGATGCCGGTAATCGCCCAGACTCGCCACCGCATCCTTGATCGCGCACCACGCGGCGATGCCCAGCATGAACGGCGGCTCACCCACGGCTTTGGAATGAAATACCGTGTCTTCGGGGTTCTTGCGGTTCTCCACCAGCTTCACGCGCAGGTCCGCCGGCATGTCGGCCACGGCCGGAATCTTGTAGCCGGCCGGGCCGTTGGTCATCAGCTTGCCTTTGTCGTTCCAGACCAGTTCCTCGGTCGTCAGCCAGCCCATCCCTTGAATGTAGCCGCCCTCGACCTGACCGATGTCGATGGCCGGGTTCAGCGAGGCGCCGACGTCATGAAGAATGTCCGTGCGCAGCATTTTGTATTCGCCGGTCAGGGTGTCGACCAGCACCTCGGTGCAGGCCGCGCCGAAGGCAAAGTAATAGAACGGCCGGCCGCGCGCCTGGCTGCGGTCGTAGAAAATCTTCGGCGTCTTGTAATAGCCGGTACTCGACAGCGACACCTGGCCCATCCACGCCTGCTGCGCCAGCGTGTCGAAGCTGATGACCTGCTCGCCGACGCGCACGTGGCCGTTGCGAAACTCCACCCGCGACTCGTCGCACTGGTAGTGCTTGGCTGCGAATTCCACCAGCCGCTGCTTGAGGATTTCCGCAGCGTTCTGCGCGGCCTTGCCGTTCAAGTCAGCGCCGCTGGAGGCGGCTGTCGGCGACGTGTTCGGTACCTTGTCGGTGTTGGTCGCAGTGATCTGCACCCGATCTATATCGACCTGAAACACCTCGGCCACCACCTGCGCCACTTTGACGTTCAGGCCCTGGCCCATCTCGGTGCCGCCGTGATTGAGATGGATGCTGCCGTCGGTGTAAATGTGGATCAGCGCGCCGGCCTGATTGAGGAAGCTGGCGGTGAAGGAGATGCCGAATTTGACCGGAATCAATGCCAGGCCTTTCTTCAGAATCGGGCTGTTGGCGTTGTAGGCCTTGATCGCTTTGCGCCGCTCGGCGTAGTCACTGCTTTCTTCCAGCTCGGCGGTCATTTCTTCGAGCATGTTGTGCTCGACCGTCTGGTAGTAATGCGTGACGTTGCGCTCGGTCTTGCCGTAGTAGTTGGCCTTGCGCACCGCCAGCGGGTCCTTGCCCAGGTGCCGGGCGATGACGTCCATCACTTCCTCGATGGCGACCATCCCTTGGGGGCCGCCGAAGCCCCGGTAGGCCGTGTTCGACGCGGTGTTGGTCTTGCAGCGATGGCCGTTGATCGTGGCGTCGCCCAGGTAATACGAATTGTCGGCGTGAAACATCGCACGGTCGACAATGGACGCGGACAGGTCCGGCGAATAACCACAGTTGCCCGCCAGCTCCAGCTGAATCCCGTGCAAGCGTCCGTCGTTGTCAAAGCCCACGTCGTACTCGACATAAAACGGATGCCGCTTGCCGGTCATCATCATGTCTTCCATGCGCGGCAGGCGCATCTTGGTCGGCTGGCCGGTCAGGCGCGCAACCACCGCACACAGGCACGCGGGGCTCGCGGCCTGGGTTTCCTTGCCGCCGAAGCCGCCACCCATACGGCGCATGTCGACGACGATCTTGTTCATCGACACATCCAGCACTTCGGCGACGAGCTTCTGCACTTCGGTCGGGTTCTGCGTCGAGCAGTAAACGATCATGCCGCCGTCTTCCGTGGGCATGACCGACGAAATCTGCGTCTCCAGGTAGAAGTGTTCCTGACCGCCGATGTGCAGCGTGCCCTGAATCCGGTGGGTGGCGGACGCCAGCGCCGTCGCCGAATCACCGCGCTGGTGGGTGTGGCTGTCGAGCACGAAGTGTTTATGGCGATAGGCCTGGACGACGTCGAGCACCGGCTCCAGGTCTTCGTATTCGATGATCGCGGCCATCGCCGCCTTGCGCGCTGTTTCCAGATCCCGGGCGGCCACGGCAATCACCGGCTGACCGACGAACTCGACCTTGTCGATGGCCAGCAACGGATCGCCGGGCAGCAGCGGGCCGATGTCCTTGAGGCCCGGAATGTCTTCGTGGGTGATGGCGATGCGCACGCCGTCGAAGGCGTAGCAGGGCGACACGTCGACCCGGAGGATGCGCGCGTGGGCTCGGTCGGACAAGCGCGCATACACGTGCAGTTGATTGGGGAATTCGAGGCGGTCGTCGATGTAGATCGCTTCGCCGGAGACGTGCTTGTCGGCGCTGTCGTGCTTGACGCTGCGGCCGACGCCGGTGGTCAGGTCCTGTTGAAACAGGGCGACCATTTCTTCCTGGGACCTGGCTGAATGATGATTAGACATAAGCTGTCACCCGCGTCTGGATATGAGGCGTTTGCACTTCAATGAAGTATTTGCGCAGCAGGTTCTGCGCGCTGAGCAGGCGGTATTCCTTGCTCGCGCGGAAGTCCGTCAGCGGGGTGAAATCTTCGGCCAGTGCGGCGCAGGCGCGCTCAATGGTGGCCGACGTCCACGGTTGGCCGATCAGCGCCTGCTCGCAATGGGCCGCGCGTTTGGGGATCGCCGCCATGCCGCCGAACGCCGCGCGGGCGTCGACGATGGCGCCGTTTTCGACGTGCACACGGAACGCTGCGCACACCGCCGAGATGTCATCGTCCAGCCGTTTGGACACCTTGTACGCGCGAAACGTCTGCCGGGCGTTAGCTCGGGGCACGATGATGCGCTCGATGAACTCGCTTTCCTGACGCACCGTCACCCGGTAGTCGATGAAGTAGTCCTCCAGCGCCAGGGTGCGGGTCTGCTCGCCCTTGCGCAGCACGATCTTCGCGCCCAGTGCGATAAGCAGAGGCGGGGAGTCGCCAATCGGCGAGGCGTTGCCAATGTTGCCGCCGAGGGTGCCCTGATTGCGGATCTGCAGCGATGCAAAACGGTGCAGCAATTCACCGAAATCCGGGTACTCGCGGCTCAGTGCTTCGTAGCAATCGGTCAGGGCGGTCGCCGCGCCGATTTCGATGCGGTCTTCGAAGTGCTCGATCTTCTTCATCGCCGCAATATTCCCGACGTAGATCATCACCGGCAGCGGACGATGGAACTGTGTCACTTCGAGGGCCAGATCGGTGCCGCCGGCCAGCAGCCTGGCTTGCGGATAGGCATCGTAGAGGTCGGCCAGATCGGCGACGGTCAGCGGCACCAGGCAGCGCTTGTCGCCGCTGTTCAGCTCGCCGGTTTGCGTCGGTGCGATGGCCTTGAGGCGGGCGATGGTCTGAGCCTTCAAGGCGTCGAACTGGTCCGCCTGCGGTTGACTGCAGCTTTGCTCGGCCGCTGCGAGGATCGGCCGATAACCGGTGCAGCGGCACAGGTTGCCGGCCAGGGCTTCGTGGGCCTGGGCGTGTCTGGTTTCGGAGGAGGCGGATTCGGCGCTGTTCTTTTGCAGCGCGAACAGCGACATGACAAAGCCCGGCGTGCAGAAGCCGCACTGGGAACCGTGGCAGTCGACCATCGCCTGCTGCACGCTGTGCAAGCGGCCCTGATGCTTGAGGTCTTCAACGCTGATCAACTGCTTGCCGTGCAGCGAGGCCACGAAGGTCAGGCAGGAATTGAGGCTGCGATAACTCAGTTGCTCCCGGCCCGCCGCATCGGTGGTCAGCTCGCCAACGACCACCGTACACGCGCCGCAATCGCCGCTGGCGCAGCCTTCTTTGGTGCCGGATTTATGCAGGTGCTCGCGCAGGTAGTTGAGCACCGTCACATTGGGGTCCAGAGCCTGTTCGGTTTTCAGCTCTTGGTTCAGGAGAAACTGGATCACGGGTCGCGCCTCGTTCTTGTCGTTAAAAAGCACTGGTCACAGCTGCCGGCGGATGGGTCATCGAACATGTCGATGAATCTATCAGCTCTGACTATTGGGTCAATTAATTTCTGACTCAAAGGTCAAGAAATTCATTATTTCCTGAAATTGCCGATAACCCGCCTGACGATGATGTTTAAAGACTGGATGCTCGTGATCGGAACACGTCCGTGTTTCTGCTTAATTCGTGCCAGTTTCCACAGTATGGCCCTGCGCCACAGACCTGCAGTGCGATACACTCCGCCGCTTGTTTGCGACCAAAGAAGTTGAAGGTAAGAAATGACGTTCAAGGCACCTGACAGCCTCGCCGAGCAGATTGCTCATCACCTTGCCGAGCGCATCATTCGCGGCGAGCTCAAGCCAGGGGAGCGGATTCAGGAGCAGAAGGTCACGGCCGCGCTGAACGTGAGCCGGGGCTCGGTGCGCGAGGCCTTGCTGATTCTCGAGCGCCGCCATCTGATCGTGATCCTGCCCCGTCGCGGCGCGCAGGTGTCGGTCCTGACCCCTCACAACATCACCAGCCTCTGCGCCCTGATGAGCGAGATGTACATCCTGCTGGGCCTCGCCGTGGCCCGAAGCTGGAAAGAATCCGTCGAGCTGGCGTCATTCATGCAGATTCAGCAGCGGCTGATCGCCAGTTGTGAGCGCCAGGACGTCAAGGGCTTCGTCGAAGAGAGCTTCAACGTGATGCGCGCGGCCTATCCGTTCGCCAACAATCCCTACCTGGAAGAGACCGTCGAGAACCTGCAGCCCTCCATGAGCCGCTTCTACTTTCTTGCCCTGGATCAACGCCAGGCGGAGATGAGCGAGTACGTGACCCTCTTCGGCCAATTGCTCGAAGCGGTGGTGGCCCGGGATCTGGCGCGTATCCGCGAGGTGCTGACCTGCTACGCCGAGCGCAGTTGCCAATCGGTGCTGTCTGCCCTGGCGGCCAGCTGATTCATGCGCCTCAAATGCATCAGGCTGGCCGGGTTCAAATCGTTCGTCGACCCGACGACGGTGAACTTCCCCAGCAACATGGCGGCCGTGGTCGGCCCCAATGGATGCGGCAAATCCAACATCATCGACGCGGTGCGCTGGGTCATGGGCGAAAGCTCGGCCAAGAACCTGCGCGGCGAGTCGATGACCGACGTCATCTTCAACGGCTCCACCAGCCGCAAGCCGGTGAGCCAGGCGAGCATCGAGCTGGTCTTCGATAACTCCGACGGCACTCTGGTCGGCGAATACGCCAGCTACGCAGAAATTTCCATTCGCCGCAAAGTCACCCGCGACAGCCAGAACAGCTATTACCTCAACGGTACCAAATGCCGTCGCCGCGACATTACCGACATCTTCCTCGGCACCGGCCTGGGCCCGCGCAGCTACTCGATCATCGAGCAGGGCATGATCTCCAAGCTGATCGAAGCGAAGCCCGAAGACCTGCGCAATTTCATCGAAGAAGCCGCCGGCATCTCCAAGTACAAGGAGCGTCGGCGCGACACCGAAAACCGCATTCGCCGCACCCACGAAAACCTCGCGCGCCTGACCGATTTGCGCGAAGAACTGGGTCGTCAGCTGGAGCGCCTGCAGCGTCAGGCCCAGGCGGCCGAGAAGTATCAGGAATACAAAGCCGAAGAGCGTCAGCTCAAGGCGCAGCTGTCGGCGTTGCGCTGGCAGGCGCTGAACGAGCAGGTGGCTCAACGCGAATCAGTGATCGCCAATCAGGAGGTCGGCTTTGAGTCGTTGGTCGCCGACCAGCGCAGTGCCGACGCCGCCATCGAGCGTCTGCGCGACGGTCATCACGACCTGTCCGAGCGATTCAACCTGGTGCAGGGGCGTTTCTACTCCGTGGGCGGCGACATCGCCCGGGTCGAGCAGAGCATCCAGCACGGCCAGCAGCGCTTGCGTCAGTTGCAGGACGACCTGCGCGAAGCCGAGCGCGCGCGCCTGGAAACCGAATCCCACCTGGGCCACGACCGCACACTGCTGGCGACCCTCGGCGAAGAGCTGGAAATGCTTGAGCCGGAGCAGGAGATAACCCTCGCGGCGGCCGAAGAATCCGCCGCCGCGCTGGAAGACGCCGAAACAGCCATGCACGGCTGGCAGGAACAGTGGGACGCCTTCAACCTCACGTCCGCCGAACCCCGGCAGCAGGCGGAAGTGCAGCAGTCGCGCATTCAGCAGCTGGAAACCAGCCTGGAGCGTCTGGCGGAGCGTCAGCGGCGTTTGGGCGAAGAGCGCCAATTGCTCGCGGCCGATCCTGAAGACGCGGCGATTCTCGAACTCAGCGAAGACCTCGCCGCGCGGGAAATGGCCTTTGAAGAGCTGACCGCTGAAGAAGATCAACTGATCGAGCGCCTTGAGCAACTGCGCGTCGATCTGCAACAGGCCACCCAGTCGCAACAGCAGGCCCAGGGCGATCTGCAGCGGTTGAACGGCCGTCTTGCGTCGCTGGAAGCGCTGCAACAAGCAGCCCTCGATCCGGGCGCCGGTACCGCCGAGTGGCTGCGCGATCATCAACTCAGTGAGCGTCCGCGTCTGGCCGAAGGGCTGCGGGTCGAGGCCGGCTGGGAAATGGCCGTGGAAACCGTGCTGGGCGCCGACCTGAATGCGGTGCTGGTGGATGATTTCGCCGCTCTTGATCTGGCCGGATTCAGTCAGGGCGACCTGCGCCTGGTCAGTCCCGGCGCTGATGTCACGCGGATACCTGGAAGTCTGCTGGACAAGGTCGACACGCAGGTCGATCTGACCCACTGGCTGGGCCAGGTCAAACCCGTTGAAACCCTCGACGATGCGCTGGCGCTGCGCGGGCAACTGGGCGCCGGCGAGAGCCTGATCAGCCGCGACGGCTATTGGGTCGGGCGGGATTTCCTGCGCGTGCGCCGCGCCAGCGAGGCCGAAAGCGGCGTGCTGGCGCGGGGTCAGGAATTGCAGCGCCTGGAAGCCGAGCGCGAAGAGCGTGAGGCAACCCTGGCCGCGCTGGATGAGCAACTGTCGACCCAGCGTGAACAGCAGCGCACCCAGGAAGACAACCGCGAGCAATTGCGCCGTCGCTTGCAGGACGAAGCCCGCCAGCAAAGCGAGCTCAAGGCGCAGTTGTCCGCTGCCAAAGCCAAGGTCGAGCAGTTGACCCTGCGCCGCACGCGGCTCGATGAAGAATTGACCGAACTGGCCGAACAGCGGGCCATGGAGCAGGAAACCCTCGGCGAATCCCGCCTGCAATTGCAGGATGCCCTCGACAGCATGGCGCTGGACACCGAACAGCGCGAGTTGCTGCTGGCCCGGCGCGACAGCCTGCGCGAGCGTCTGGATCGCGTGCGTCAGGAAGCCCGTCAGCACAAGGATCACGCCAACCAGTTGGCCGTGCGCCTGGGTTCGCTGCGCGCGCAGCATGATTCCACGCGTCAGGCGCTGGAGCGTCTGGAGATGCAGTCCGAGCGCCTGACTGAGAAGCGCGAGCAGCTGAGCCTGAATCTGGAGGAGGGCGCCGCGCCGCTGGAAGAGTTGCGCATGAAGCTCGAAGAGCTGCTGGAAAAGCGCATGGTGGTCGACGAAGAGATGCGCACCGCCAAGAACGCTCTGGAAGACGCCGACCGCGAACTGCGCGAAGCCGAGAAACGTCGTACCCAGGCCGAGCAGCAATCGCAGCTGCTGCGTGGGCAGCTGGAGCAGCAGCGCCTGGAATGGCAATCGTTGACCGTAAGGCGCAAGGCGCTTCAGGAGCAACTGCACGAAGACGGCTACGACCTGGATGGCGTGTTGGCGACCCTGACCGCCGAAGCCACCGAGAAGGCCGCCGAAGAAGAACTGGAACGCATCGCCGCGCGGATTCAGCGCCTCGGCGCCATCAACCTCGCGGCCATCGACGAGTATCAGCAGCAGTCCGAACGCAAACGCTACCTGGACGCTCAGGATGCCGATCTGGTCGAAGCACTGGACACGCTGGAAAACGTGATCCGCAAGATCGACAAGGAAACGCGTAACCGTTTCAAAGAGACCTTTGATCAGATAAACAGCGGAATTCAGGCACTGTTTCCAAAAGTTTTCGGTGGTGGCAGCGCTTACTTGGAACTGACGGGCGAAGATTTACTCGATACAGGGGTGACCATCATGGCGCGTCCTCCCGGCAAGAAAAACAGCACGATCCATTTGCTGTCCGGGGGTGAGAAAGCCTTGACCGCGCTGGCGCTGGTTTTCGCCATCTTCAAACTCAACCCGGCGCCGTTCTGCATGCTCGACGAAGTCGATGCGCCGCTGGACGACGCCAACGTGGGGCGCTATGCCCGGTTGGTCAAAGAGATGTCGCAGACGGTGCAGTTCATCTACATCACCCACAACAAGATCGCCATGGAAATGGCTGACCAGTTGATGGGCGTCACCATGCACGAACCAGGTTGTTCAAGGCTGGTGGCGGTGGACGTAGAGGAGGCGATGGCGCTGGTGGAGTCGTAGCGGGATGCGCAGTTGATCGCGTGGCGATCATGCAGATTTGCAGGGAAAAGTGGCGCACGGGCGTCCAGTACAGGAACCACCGTTGCAGTGTTACAGATGCTTGTGACCTGCCAGATGTAACAGACGGTGTAAAGTTGCCTTTGGTCGTGCTAGCTTAATGTCCACTTTTTCATTTCGCGTGGGTAAAAGGCCATTCAGAACATAGAGTTGGCTCCACGTTTTAAAGGGGTTTGCGCCCTTAATTTTCAGAATTTCATTAGAGGCACGGGACTACATGGAAATCGGTCTGCGAGAGTGGCTGATCGTCATCGGCATTATTGTCATTGCCGGTATTCTTTTTGACGGCTGGCGCCGTATGCGCGGTGGCAAGGGCAAATTGAAATTCAGGCTGGACCGCAGCTTCTCCAACGCGGCGGACGACGACGAACCGACGTCCGCCGAGGTGTTGGGCCCTGCGCGCGTCCTGGACACCCATAAAGAACCGAAACTCGACGAGCACGACCTGCCGACGATGAGTGCAGCGCCCCGCGAGCGCGCCGAACGTGAACCGCGACGCGGCAAGCGCAAGGACGAACCGCATCAGGGCGACCTTAATCTGAGCGCCGGTCCTGACCTGTTCAGTGCCCGCGACGATGATTTCCCGGACGACAAGCCGAACCAGCGCATCACCGAAGACAAGGACCTGCCACCGGTTGAAGAAGTGCTGGTGATCAGCGTGATCTCCCGGGACGAAAGCGGCTTCAAGGGTCCGGCGCTGTTGCAGAACATTCTGGAAAGCGGCCTGCGCTTCGGCGAAATGGACATTTTCCACCGTCACGAAAGCATGGCCGGCAACGGCGAAGTGCTGTTCTCGATGGCCAATGCGGTCAAGCCGGGCGTGTTCGATCTGGACGATATCGACCATTTCAGCACCCGCGCCGTGAGCTTCTTCCTGGGTCTGCCAGGGCCGCGTCATCCGAAGCAGGCGTTTGATGTGATGGTCGCTGCCGCTCGCAAGCTGGCCCACGAGCTTAACGGTGAATTGAAAGACGATCAGCGCAGCGTCATGACCGCGCAGACCATCGAGCATTACCGTCAGCGCATCGTCGAGTTCGAACGTCGCGCCCTGACCCAGCGTCGTTGATTCATTGATTAGCGCGCCCCTGTAGGAGCGCGCTTGCCCGCGATTGCGGTGGGTCAGTCACCACCGCGTCGATTGCTCGGACACTTTCGCGTCCAATCGCGCTCCTACAGTTACAAGCATTACAAATTGAGCAGCTTCGGCTGCTCTTTTGCATTTCGAGACCATTTTTATGAAAGCCGCCGAAACCCGCATCCTTGAACTGCGCGCTGAGCTGGATCAGCACAACTACCGCTATCACGTCCTCGACGAGCCGAGCATCCCGGACGTCGAATACGATCGGCTGTTCCACGAGCTGAAGGCGCTGGAGGCGGAGAACCCGCATCTGGTGACCCCGGACTCGCCGACCCAGCGGGTGGGCAGTGCGGCGCTGTCGGCGTTCACCCAGGTGCGCCACGAAATCCCCATGCTGAGCCTGGGCAACGCCTTTGAAGAAACCGACATGATCGAGTTCGATCGTCGGGTCAACGAAGGCCTGGATCTGCCCGCTGCTTCGAAGAAGGTGGAATACAGCTGCGAGCCGAAACTCGACGGCCTGGCGGTCAGCCTGCTGTACCAGAACGGCGCCCTGGTTCGCGGCGCCACCCGCGGCGACGGCACCACCGGCGAAGACATCAGCGTCAACGTGCGCACCGTTCGCAATATCCCGCTGAAGCTGCACGGCAAGGGCTGGCCGGACACCCTCGAAGTGCGCGGCGAAGTGTTCATGTCCAAGGCCGGCTTCGAGCGTCTGAATGCCAGCCAGCTGGAGGTCGGCGGCAAGACTTTCGCCAATCCGCGCAACGCGGCGGCCGGCAGCCTGCGCCAGCTGGATTCGAAAATCACCGCCAACCGTCCGCTGGAATTCTGCTGCTATGGCATTGGCCAGGTGTCCCACGACATCGCCGACACCCACACCGGCAACCTGCAGCAGCTGAAAGAGTGGGGCATGCCGATCAGCCGCGAGATGAAAATCGCCCACGGCATCAAAGACTGCCTGAAGTATTACCACGACATCGGCGAGAAGCGTCTGTCGCTCCCGTACGAAATCGACGGCGTGGTGTTCAAGGTGAACAGCATTGCCGCCCAGCGCGAGCTGGGTTTCCGCGCCCGCGAACCGCGCTGGGCCATCGCCCACAAATTCCCGGCCATGGAAGAACTCACTGAGCTGCTGGACGTGGAATTCCAGGTCGGCCGCACCGGCGCCGTCACGCCGGTGGCCCGTTTGAAACCGGTAAAAGTCGCCGGCGTGACTGTCGCCAACGCGACGCTGCACAACATGGACGAAGTGGCGCGCCTGGGCCTGATGATCGGCGACACGGTGATCATCCGCCGCGCGGGCGATGTGATTCCGCAAGTGGTGCAGGTGGTGCAGGAGCGACGCCCGGAAGACGCGCGCGCCGTCGAGATCCCGCAGACCTGCCCGGTGTGTGGCTCGCAGGTCGAGCGCACGCAACTGATCAAGCGCAGCAAGGGCAAGGAAACCGTCAGCGAGGGCGCGGTGTATCGCTGCGTCGGCCGTCTGGCCTGTGGCGCGCAGCTCAAGCAGGCGATCATCCATTACGTGTCCCGTCGGGCGATGGACATCGAGGGCTTGGGCGACAAGACCATCGAGCAACTGGTGGACGAGAAGCTCATCGGCTCGCCGGCCGATCTGTACAAGCTGAAGTACGAGCAGATCATCGATCTGGAGGGTTTCGCCGAGATCTCCAGCAAGAAGCTGCTCAAGGCCATCGACGACAGCAAGAAGCCGACGCTGGCGCGCTTCATCTATGCGTTGGGCATTCCGGACGTGGGCGAGGAGACGGCCAAGGTATTGGCGCGGTCGTTGGGTTCGCTGGATCGGGTGATTGTGGCGCTGCCGGAGGTGCTGACGTATTTGCCGGACGTGGGTCTGGAAGTCGCCCATGAGATTCACAGCTTCTTCGAGGACGAGCACAACCAGAATGTGATCGGCGCGTTGCTGGGCGAATGCCAGATGGCGCTGCAGGACATGGGCGATCTGGGTGCAGAGTTCGCGGCGAGTGCGACCTTGGGCGGCCTGCTGGATAAGTTGAATATTCCGTCGGTAGGGCCGGGTGCGGCGCAGAAGCTGGCGGACAGGTTCGGCACGCTTGAGGCGGTCGTCAAGGCGGACTGGCTGGATATGCGGCAGACGCTGCCGGAGAAGCAGGCGCAGGCAGTGAGGGCGTTTTTCGACGTTCAGGAGAATGCGCAGCGGGCCATAGCGATCGAGCAGCAGCTGAAGGATTTCGGCATGCACTGGCAGAGCGAGAAGAAGGTGGTCGAGGGTTTGCCGCTGGCCGGGCAGACGTGGGTCCTGACCGGGTCGCTGGAGTTGATGAGCCGGGATGTGGCGAAGGAGAAGCTGGAGGGGCTGGGGGCGAAGGTGTCCGGCTCGGTCTCGGCGAAGACGCACACGGTGGTGGCCGGGCCGGGGGCGGGGTCAAAGTTGACCAAGGCCAACGAGCTGGGGCTGACGGTGCTGGACGAAGAGGCGTTTGTGGGGTTCCTGAAACAGCATGGCGTCGAGTTGAGCTAGATCAAGATCAAGATCAAGATCAAGATCAAGGTCCTTAAGATCAAGGGCGTCTGCCTGAGGGCAGACTGTTTCGCCTTCGGCGAGTTACTTGATAAAGCCCCAAGTAACCAAGGGCTTGTGCTCCTGGTTTAGCCCGACTTCGTCGGGTTCCTTCACTCCGGTCTCGCTCCGTGGGCCCGCGCCGAACGGACATCCATGTCCTGACGGCGCTCTCGCCGCATCCATGCGGCTCGGCCCACTGCGCGAGACCTGCGTTCAGCCTGCACCCAAGTCGCGATTGGCGGTGTTTGAGCCATTTGCGCTTGAAGATCAAAAGCAGATCAAAGGCTTCCCGGCTAAAGCCGGTCCTACAGTCGGGGTGACCGCGACTCTCACTGAATGCACGCGCTGCTATTAGTGGGACCGGCTTCAGCCGGGAAGGGGCCGGTTCAGTCACCATCAATTTCGCAGTTCAGCAGTTGACCGTACCCACGCTCCGCGTGGGCATGCATCCCGCGACGCTCCGTGTCACGTAGGGACGCGGAGCGTCCGAGGCGGCGTTACCACGCAGAGCGTGGGAACGATCAACGATCAGCTGGAAAAACGCGCACCCCGTAGAACCGGCTTCAGCCGGGAAGCCTTTGATCTGCTCTTGATCTTGATCTTCATACACAGCCGGACCAGACACCGCCAATCGCGACTTTGGTGCAGGCCGAACGTAGACGACGCGCAGTGGGTCGAGCCGCATGGATGCGGCGAGAGCGCCGTCAGGACATGGATGTCCGTTCGGCGCGGGCCCACGGAGCGTCGTCGAAGTGAGGGAACCCGACGAAGTCGGGCCCAACCAGGAGCAAGCACCCTTGGTTACTTGGGGTGCTTTTCCAAGTAACTCGCCGAAGGCGAAATGCCTGCCGTTAGGCGGGCCTTCGGATCTGAACTGAGTGAAGGAGCGGGCCTGAGAGTAAGTAAGAAATCCCACGGAACCCCCGTTACCCTTGACGATCTAGTGCTTGCAGCCCCATCAGGATATCGCCATGTTCCAGTTCTTCGAGCAACTCAGCACACGGATCGCGGCGCCGTTCGCCGGTGAGAGCAAGCGCAACAGTAAGGTCTGGCAGTGCCATTGCGGGCAGTCGGTGTTTTTCCGCAACAGTCAGTGCCTGGCCTGCTCGGCAGCGTTGGGGTATCTCCCGGAGCAGAGCAAGATTGCCGCCCTGGAACCGGGCCCCGAGGCGCAGACCTGGCGTCTGACCGACGAGCCCCAGGCCGGGCTCTACCGTCGTTGCGCCAACCTGGACACACCCGCGGCCTGCAATTGGGTGTTTCCTGCGCTGAACGCCGGAGAATTCTGCATCGCCTGTAGCCTCAACAAGACCATCCCCGACCTGTCCGTGCCGGAAAACCCCGAGCGCTGGGGCAAGATCGAGACCGCCAAGCGCCGGCTGGTCGCGCAGTTGATCACCCTCGGTCTTCAGGTTATCCCGAAAAGCGTGGATGAAGAGCGCGGGCTGGCCTTCGAATTCCTGGGCGTCGACCTGGAAGGCAACCTGCCAACCACCGGCCATGCCAGTGGCCTGATCACCCTCAACGTCGAAGAGGCCGACGACGCGATTCGTGAGAAAGTTCGCGTGCAGATGCACGAGCCCTACCGCACGCTGCTCGGGCATTTCCGTCATGAAGTGGGCCATTACTACTGGGACCGCCTGATCGCCGACACCTACTGGCAGGACGGTTTCCGCCACCTGTTCGGCGACGACCGCGCCAGCTACGCCGAGGCCCTTGATCATCACTACCAGAACGGTGCGCCGGCCGACTGGCAGCAGAGTTTCGTCAGCGCCTACGCGACCATGCACCCGTGGGAAGACTGGGCAGAAACCTGGGCGCATTACCTGCACATGATGGACGCCGTCGACACCGCGCTGAGCTTGGGCATGAGCGCTCGTGACATGGACCTCGACTACCAGCCGTTCCCGCTGGAAACCTTGTACGACCCTCAGCATCCGGGCGGTCCGGCGTTCCTCTCGTTCGTCAATGCGTGGATCGAACTGGCGGGCATGCTCAACGAGTTGTCCCGCGCCATGGGCCAGGCGGATTTCTACCCGTTCGTGCTGCCGCCGGCGGTCATCACCAAGTTGCATTTCATCCATTTGGTCATACAAGGCGCGGGCGGTAAGGCCGACGACGTGCTGCAAGTGCCGTAAAACACTCATGTGAGTGGTTGCTAAATGCCATTAGTACGAAGCGGTGAAGGGAATTCACCGCTTGTCAGCGACGCCTGCACGGTGCAAAAAGGAGTGCTATTTTCCCTAGACATATCGTTTTGACACTACTGGCGAAGCGATTTGCGAAGCGGTCTAAAAGGGATTTCAGCTATGGCCACCCGTGCTTCATTTCCCGACAACGAGCCTTGCCAGCTTTCGCGCATCACCCACATGGGGCTCATCGGTGCGACGGCGGACGATGTGCTCGACCACATCATCACGATGGTGATCCATTATTTCCAGGTCCCCATCGCCCTCGTTTCCATCGTCAGTGAGCACCGCCAGTGGTTTCGGGCACGGGCAGACCTTGAAGACCGCGATACGCCCCGCGAGATCGCCTTCTGCGCCTACACCCTCCTCAGCCACAAAACCTTTCAGGTCCCTGACGCGATGCTCGACCCGCGCTTCAGCGACGATCCGATGGTGACCGGCGAGCCGCACATCCGCTTCTACGCCGGCGTGCCGCTGGTGACCGCCGATGGCCTGGCCTTGGGCACGCTGTGCATCATCGACAGCACGCCCCGTCCGCCACTCGACCCGCGCGACCTGGCGATGCTGGAGATGTATGGCCAGTTGGTAATGAAGCGGCTCAACAATCTGCGCCACGCCAGCTACGTCGATCAGCCCACCGGTTTGTTCAACCGCCTGCGCCTGGAAGAAGACCTCGCCGCCCTGGCGGATCGGCGCAAATATGCACTGGTCGCGCTAGACATGGTTGCGCCTGCGTTTCTCGACAGCATCGTCAAAGCGCTGGGTTACAGCTTCGCCCAAGAGCTGGTGCGCTGCATGATCGAAAACTGCCGCAGCCAGTTGCCCGCCGACACCGCGCTGTACAAGGTCAGCCCCACGCGCATCGCGCTGATCACTCGTAACGCTCGCCCCGAGCAGTCGGAACAGCAATTCCGGCAGTTGCTTGAACATTTTCGCCAGCCGCTGATCTGCCGCAACATCCCCATTCAGATGGACGTCGGTATCGGCGTGCTGCCGTTGGGCCTGGGTCGCTGCGATGAGCACGACTGGATTCGGCTGGTGGTCAGCGCGGCGGACGAAGCCCGCGGCAAGTCGACGGGGTGGCGCTGGTACGAGCCGCACCTGGACTTCGCCCAGCAACGGGCTTTTCTGCTGCTGGCCTCGCTGGCCGAAGCAGTGCGCAGTCCGGATCAGCTGTCGCTGGTGTATCAGCCGAGGCTGGAAGTGGCGACCGGCCGCATCGTGACCGTCGAAGCGCTGCTGCGTTGGCAGCATCCGGTGCTGGGCCCGATCAGCCCGGTGGAATTTATCCCGCTGGCGGAAAAGACCGCGCTGATTCGCTCGCTCAGCCTCTGGGTGCTGAAGAAAGCCGTCGCTCAAGCGGCGAGTTGGCAGGCGCAGGGCTACGCCTTCAAAGTGGCGATGAACGTATCGGCAATCGACCTCGCGAACTCGTCGTTCAGCGACGCGCTGTTCGAGCAACTGACCGTCAGCGGGCTTGACCCGAGTGGCTTCGAGCTTGAATTCACCGAAAGCGCCTTGTGCGACAACCCTGAAGTGACCCGCCTGCAGCTGGAGCGCCTGCGCGGATTGAACATCGACATCGCCATCGATGACTTCGGCACCGGCTACAGCAACTGGACCTACCTGCGGCAACTCCCGGCTACCACCGTCAAGCTCGACAAGTCGCTGGTGGAAAACATCGACAGCAATGATAAGGATCGCGGCCTGGTGGAAGCCATCGTCGATCTGGCGAAGCGCCTCGGCTATCGCGTCGTCGCGGAAGGGGCGGAAACCGAAGGCGTCTACGAAATCCTCTGCGAACTGGGTTGCCACGAAGTGCAAGGCTTCCTCGTTGCGCGGCCCATGACCGTCACGGCGCTCGAACACTGGATGAACGTCGAGCGCCGCAGCAAGGTCCGGCAGTTGCGATCTTTGGCGCACTGAGTGATTACAGCGCGAGAAGCATCAGCCGCTCAAAGCCGGGCTGATCCGGATCGCGGTTAGGCAACTCCTGCCAACCCAGCGCCAGATACAGCTGGCGCGCCGGGTGATTGCCGGTCTCCACTGCCAGCATCAATTGCTCCGTATCTGACCATAACGCCTGCGCCAACGCCGGTAGTGCGCGCAGGCACTGCTTGCCCAGCCCCAGGCCCTGAAACCGACGATCGATCATCAGCGCGTGCAGCGTAGTGGTTACGCTCGCGCATTCACGTGCCCAGTCCGGCAACAGCGACCTGCGCTTAAGTATGAAAAAGCCCCGTGGGATGTCGTCCATCAGCAGCACGAAGCCTTGCCGGTCGGCGATGGGACGTGCGGTCAGCGTGTGCAAACCGCCATAGATGTCGCCAACGTGGCGGATCTGCTCGGGCAACAGCTCAATTTCCAGCAACTGGTGCTGTTGCGTGGGGGAGAGGGATTCATGGCGGGTGAGCGCGAAGTGCATCGGTGACTCCTGGGTCTTGCGCCCTGGCAGGGCCGGCATTGGGACGCGTCAAGTGCTGGCGGACGGTGAAAATTCAGGCGCCATTGTGCCGCATCCCACGGCTTGATGGCCGCATCGCACAGGCCGCACCGGCTTGGATACGCTCAAAATCTTAATCTGAAACAAGAGGTTGTAACTTCGCGCGAGACCGGTACAATGGCGCGGCTCGCCACTGGCGAGCGTCGTTATGGTGACCCCATCGGTCCCCCCGCAACGATTACCCGTGAACCTGGTCAGAGCCGGAAGGCAGCAGCCACAGCGGGAACATTGTGTGCCGGGGTGTGGCTGGTGGGGTTGCCACCTATCTAAAAACTCGTTGTAAATCAATGAGTTGTCAGTGACAAAATCTCGAAGTGTGACAGCGTTTAGGTACACCTAAGTGGTGCATTGTGCTGGCGATCTTACATCGTTCATTTTTCGCAAGCTATCGTCTGTTAATGCTCGTTGCGTCGGCTAGATGCACGTCCCATCGAATCACTCACCAGCGGCATTATTACGCACCAGACCTCGCCAGAGACGCTGTATAGCCTAGAGAGCTACCCTAGCATGTCTATTATGCTATCGCGTCTCCTGCAAGCTTTCAGATGCCCTCCTGAAGCCGCCATAAGTCACTATCACATCTGTCACAGATTGCAAGAAATTTTGGTTGACTCACGCCCTGTAATGTGGGAGTATTCTGTCCTTCGCCAATCACGGCGACCAAACATCCAGCACGGCGATTACGCCGAAGGACGTGAAACACTTAATGAACTGACCACAAGGAGACGCACCCGCCATGTCTGAAGAATTCTGCAAAATCCCCCTCGATCTTCTCACCGCAAAACACTTCATCAGCCGCACTACCTGCGAAATCATCCCGATCAATGCCCAAGACAAAATCTTGTGGGCGTGGATGAAGAAACGTCACGACTACTTTACGAAAAAGTTGGGCAACCCTTGGTTCGATAACCAAGCCGATATTGCCTATGCCTGTGGCTGCGACCTGAGCACCGTGAAGCGTTTCGTTGGCAAGATGACCAAGCACGGCTATCTGGCTATTGAGAAACGTAAAATCCACGGGTGTGCGTTTTCAAACTCGATGACGATCACGCACGATTTGGTTCTGGCTCCTGTGGCGCCGCACAAGGCGATCCCTAAGCCTGTGGTGGTCATTCCAGACCCTGAGTGTGAACGCGTCCCAGAGTACGCCCCGATAGCGTTACCGAAGGTGGCGAAGCCTACGCTGTCGTTGGTGGTGATGGCGACCGTTCCAGATGTGGACGATGACGCTTACGACGATTCTCCGCCTTGGATGCGTGATGCAGGATGACCTGTGCGGCAGGGCAATATGACCCGTGGGAAAGCTCACCGGGTGGGGTGCCATAGGTCAGGATGAACCGTGCCATAGCTCAATATGACCTACCCGGCATAGGTCAGGATGACCCAGTAATGAGACAGATATCTATACAGAGAGATGTAGAGAAAAAGCTTTTAGGGCTCTGCACGAACAATCTGTAAAGCAAGGGCAAGGCAAGAGCTGGATTTCTATTATCTTCGTATTGGATTGATGTACATCCGCGAGGATGAGGGTGAATCCGCTGGCGTGAGCATGACTGTCTTGGCGGCGATTCCCTCGCCGCTGATGATTTGTTCCAGACGATCCACTGTTGGTCGTGCAAGGTGTTGCCGAGATAGCCTTACATCCAGTACGGGCCTCAATTGTGCAGACCCGCGTCCCCAGATGGTCAGCTCAAGGCTGGAGGCTCAGCGTCACTGCCGAGTAGTGGATTCTCCGCACTGCTGGATAGCTGCTCAGCACGAGCTTCTGACTTCCATGCGATGCCAACAATCTCTTTGACACGGTCTACAAGCGGTTTGGCGTCAGTGCCCAGCTTACCGGCTGCGACACCGAATGCTCCAAGCAGCCCGTAAAAGTTGTCGAGGTCTGATACCTTTTTATGCAATTCCTTTTGCAACGCCTCCAGTCGTCTCATCAGCCGACGTTTATGATTCTCGTCAAGCCGGGACTCCTTCGTCAGCTCGTCACGTAGCTCGTTGATCAGCTCCTGAACACGTTTGATATCACCTTCGGTGAATTCATAGGCGAAGCCGTTTGTAATTGCAACCGTGAACTTCTCCTTCAGACTCTGGAGGCGACGGCCTGAAGCTTGAGCACTGAGTTGCGTCTCAACGAGCTTCAGGTATTGCCAGATTTTCATGCACGCGTCTTGCATATTGCCGTCAAGTTCAGGTTCAAACACATCAGTGTGGATCATGTCGGCTTCATGAAGGCTGCTCACGAGGGCGAATGCTTCGAGCGACACCTCATGTTCGCGTTCAGAATAGTCCGGCTGGTCGGTTATCTGATCCCGGACATAGGAAATGAGACGAAGGACGCCGTTAATCGAGTCTGTCGTCACCTGTTCAATTATTTCATCGGGAATCATCGGGGTCGTCCTTAAGCGAGATTAGGTCGAGCAACGTACCGGATGAGGCTTCTGAGTGTCATCAGATTTTGCGATGCGATCTACAGTGCCTTCCTGCTCGGAACAGACCAGCGCATGCGACTTTCCCACCGAACAAGGCAATCCGACGACTGACAGTGGCAATGTGGCATTGCATCAGGATAATGCAGCGCCCTATGTCCGTTACCCTGCTGAGGATTGCAACAAATGAAGTCGTGGTTGGCTGCCCTGTTGAGTTGTGCATTTGCGTTGAGCTTGGTTGGGTGGGAACGGATGTCGAGGGCTGGGGATGCAATTGCACCTGCCAAAGCTGAAGCTGTGCATCCATTGAGGGAGCAGGATGATCGTCACTTCGTGATGTGAGCGATGGACGTTTTCTGGCGATTTCAAATTCCCGCTGTGGAAAGGCGAGCACATTCAAGGGCGACTGAGTTTTCTGGCTGGGAAATAATAATGGCGGGATGGTGTTTTTGCTGGAGTTGATAAGCGGGTAGCTCACTGAGCAGTCATGACGCTGACTAATCTCATAATAAGTCCTGACGACCCTGCTCGATGCCTATCGTGGCGTGCTCACTGCTGGGAGTTGGTCACTCGTTGGGCCAAGAACTGGCATGACAAAGCCCGCACGTGGCGGGCTCTGCTGACACGTAGAACGGTTAGGCTTTCTGATCACGCTTAACACGGTACACAGTGGCAACACCGCATCCAGCGAGCTTGGCTACATGGTCAGCGCTCATGGTCGGGTGTGCAATCAGAAGCTTGGTGATCTTGTCCCACTTGGCAGCGTTCTTAGCCTTACCCGGTGGGGTCCAGCCTTCGGCAGTACGCTTGTTCGCCAAGCCTTGGTTGATACGCTCTACACGCTTTTCTTGGTCCAGACGGGCCATTGTCGCCATGAGGTCCAGCAGCATGTTGCTGATAACTTCCATGATCTGGCCTGTGATGCCTTTGTCATCGATCAGCATGTGCGTCGTTGGTAGGTCGGCGATCACCAGACGCAACCCCTTGGCCTTGATTGCTGCTTTGAGAGTCTCCCAGTCGGCTTGGGACAGTCTCGAAAGTCTGTCCACAGATTCGCACAAGAGAATTTCACCAGCGCTGGCACTGTTCAGCAGGCGCATCAATTCAGGACGGTTGAGCTTAGTGCCGGAAATGTTCTCGGCGTAGACGCCGATGATGCTCAAACCCTTGTCAGCAGCGAAGGCTTCTAATGCCGCCTTTGCACGATTGGCGTCTTGATCCTTGGTTGATGCTCGAAGGTACAAGTGGGCGTTCATGGTTGTCTATCCTTTAGCTCGCGATCTGATAGACGAATGATAATGCGATCATATAGCTATCTAATAGTGGTATTTGATAGCAATAGATCAGCGGCTATCTCACTACCACTTGAGTAGACCTAATTGATAGTAGTAAGAACTGGTGTTGCCGGGACAATCGGCGATGCACCCAAAAGCTGGCACGAGAAGTTCCACCGGCTCTGGAACAATTCTGACCTCGCTGGATATTGTCGATATGATCAACAAGGAGCGTGCCGCTCTGTTTGCCAATGGGCAGGCTAAGAAATACACAGAGCTACGTCATGATCACTTTATGGGCAAAGTGGTGCAAACACTGGGTGAATCTCAATCTCCCAAATTTTTGGGAGATTACATTGACGACAGAAACCGCACGCAGAAATGCTACGTCTTCCCGAAACGTGAAGCCACGCTCATGGCTATGTCCTACTCCCCAGCAATCTCTGCTGCTGTGTACGACAAGATGACAGCGCTTGAGGAAGAGCTGGCTTGCGTCTGGGCAGCGAAGGTTGCAATCTCAGAGGCGATTTAGATCGTTAGCTTGCTAATTAATAGCTTTGAATGTATCCAGCTTGGCAACTGGTCAGCACAAGTCCCCGGAAACACTGGGCTAGAGACGTGCTACAACTTTCAGGCCATAGAATATCCACACTCGGAGCAGGGTTTTAAACCTATTTCTGAGGGGTTTACTCTGAATTACTGACGCACATCGCCCCAGAGAGGAGTCAGCCTCATAGCTTCCGCTATGGCGCAGTGCCCGTCGCTCTGCACTGACAGACTAAGAACTGATGCACGGTCAAGGCAGATGTTCATCACAGCGGTTAGCTGTAAGGTCATTCACCGTTGAGGTTGATCCCCACCTCGCGGTGGAAGAATCGACACATGACCTTCGGTCGATCACTAATAAATAAATGAGATCAACAAAAATCCTGCTCTTCGCCTGTGATCTTCTGTTTCGTGCATAATCACGAAGTGCGACAGCACTCGTTACCACGAAGAGATGGTTAACCCGTATGCGGAGCATACAGTTAAGATCAAAGGCAAGAGCAAGGGCGGTTTTGTGTAGACTTATTTTATTTAAGTGTGATTCTGTGCTGAGGTCTTCAGTGGTGCGAAGTCACCAGAGTGTAAACCTTAGACGTCAACGTCTGAATTGTTCCGTATGCACTTCTACACCTTATATATATCTTCTGTACAAAAAGTGCAGATGCGGTACTCTCGGGTGTGAACCACTCTCAGACATGACTCACCGCACCTGTGCACTATGTGTATTCTCTCTGTTCAGAAGGTGCAGTCAAATGCACAGCGCCTCAAACTCAGTATCCGTGGTAAGTGGCGGACGCTCAGACGGGGTAATCTGCGGCATACGCACAACCATCTTTCCAACTGCTTGCTCCATGTGCTGGCCTTGGACCAGCGGTCCGCCGGGATAATCACCGGTCAGTTGCTTGAGCATGTAATCACGAACATGCCATGCGGAGGCGCCGGGGCAAAGCTGGCATACATCAGCTGTCAGTTCCTCAAGCCGATCCATCAAGATTGTCGTGCCAATTACGATAGCTCGTTGAGTGGCCTCTGCTGACTGGGGGTCCATCCAGTCAGGGCGGATGAACACGTCATCTGGTAGCGCTCGCCTTACCTGCTGAACGATTTTTGACGGAATCGGATCGCCGCTATTTATGCCATGGGCTTGGCGAATCAGCTTGTTCAACGTGCTGCGGGAAATTCCTTCCGGGCGAACGCCCAACGGAATAATCTGTTCCATTAGGTAGAAGTGAGTGCCGAACACTTTCACTGTGCTGAGATTTCGTTTACACCAGTCGAAGGTGACGCCTTTACTGGATAGGGTTTCCGCAATATGCTTGTACTGCATTCCCTCAGAACGCATCTGGATCGCCGTAATACGACCTTCTTCTGTGACTTTACTCTTTGCCATTGTTTATTCTCCTGTTCAAGTTATTTGCATAGGCATTCCTCGCGGGTTGTGCCAGATGGGTAAAGTGTCAAAACGCAGACGCCAGAAAACCACACTCCGAGGTCACCTTGGCGGTGGCGGATGTGAGGTTTGGTCGTTCGCGTTAAGGTGGGGACTATACCACCTGATGCCTTTCAGGTCAACCTTCTGTAGTGCTTAGGCTATATTGAAGGTATCGGTCAAAGTGGCTTCAATGAATATCCAGCCAGAACCTCAGCCAGAACCATTGATTCAGGTTTGCCAGCGATAATCCCACGTATCAAAATGCTGGAAAGGATTGGAAATGTTTGAGCGACAAGTGCTCCGTACTTCTCCATGACGTATGTACGAGCGGCAGACTCGTAGTCGGTTTGTTTCATGATGTCTGTATAAGTCATTTTTAGTTTCCTTGAATTAATAGATTGCGAGCATTGTTCAACTCAATAGCCCGTGTGATTTCTTTTGTTGTTGCAATCCTGTCATACTGCATTTCTTGTTGAATTCTGTTGTACAAATCCAGAACACTCGCACTGGTGAAAGCACGAGCGTTCTGTTCAGCCAGCAAAGAGTATTCACGAGCCATATCGTTGTTATGGACTTCCAGATAAGCGATTGCACCGAGACTGGCTACAATCTGAAGCACCATGCAAAACACCAATGCTTTTAACCACTTAATAATCATTCGGTGTCCTGCGGCATTTCATGTTGGTTCAGCAGGTCTCTCAAGGCTTCTTTCGTCTTGTCAGTGACACCAGTTTCAACAAGACGGCTAATCTCTTCAGCGGTAGCGCCAGTTTGAGCATTCACCGTTACGTTGTTCGTCACATTGATCGGCGTATTGTTATTGTTCACCGTTGACGACTGAGGACGTGAAGGAGACTCATCGAAAAACCGCTGTGCAGCCCTGAATGATAGTTCTGGTGCTGACATTGGTTGCATGTTTCGCATGATCTGATGAAACTTGCTGTCAATCTCTGGTTGTTCAAACTTCGACATATCAAGCTGCGGTAGACTCAATGCACCGCTAAAATCAAGTTGTGCTGCCCGCATCTTAGTTGCAGGACCTTCGGTGTAGTCTGAAGCTCCTGTAAGGAAGTTGTAGAGGCGATCTATTGGGTCTTGTTGCCTGGCCTTACTTGGATCGACATCAACGCCTGTGAGGGCTTGTAGGTCTATAGCAGGTTTGTCTGGACTTAGTGCATCAATCTTTGCAGCGTTGGTTTGTGATGTCCCATCCTTGTTGAATACCCAGCCAAGGGCTGAAGTCATCAGCTTGTTCAAAGCAATATCCAAGTTAGCGGATGTTTGCTTCAACGGCGCCATAGCCTCGTTCAGTTCTTGTTCGGACTTGATACGCTCGTTGATGGCGTTGATCAAATCAGGATTCTTATCAATGCCCTGTTGTTGCAAGAACTGTTGGTTGCTCAGTCGTGTAGAGTTCGCATCAATAGAATCACTTTGACGTTGAATCGCAGCAGCGTTTTCCTTCACAAAGAGTTCAATGCCGTTTGTGAAATCAACGCTCTTGAGATTACCCGCCGTTGTAGATGCACGGAAATCTTTCTCAAGGTTTCCATCAAGCTTGTGTTTGTTCCTTGCTGCCCATGCACGACGAATAGGTTCAATTAACAGCGGAGCAGCTTCGGTGAAGGTATTTAAATCTTCCCGATCTGATTGAGACTTGCCCATAATCTGCTGTAGTTGCAAGTTGGCACGTGTTTGTTCTTCACGAGTCATACCAGCACCGCGAAATGCTGCCTGTCGAGTTTCGAATGTTCCGATGGCTTTACTTAGGCTACTGCCCCGAGCAGTTTCAGCCATAATGAATGTGCGGTACATCTTTGCACTGTCGATATCCAGAGCGGTCCCAAACTTCTGACCAATTCGAACAAACTCATCGGCGACGATCTTTTGATTTGCTGGGTTGTTACCACCAGCTTGAGCCAGTACGTTTGTAAACTGTTGACTGCCCGAGACACGTTCTTGTGTAGCGCTCATGCGCTCGCCAAGGGCGTTGATAGCAGCGACGATTGCAGCAGCACCAGCGGCAGCGCCACCAACGGCTAAACCGGCTGTACCGAGCCCAAGGAATCCACCAGACGGCTCGGGCTTGTTCTGGTTGGCTTCCCATTGTTGTTGACGTGTCTGTTGCCATTCAAAACGCTGCTGACGTTGTTGGTGTGAAACATCTTGGCGCTGGCCCCTCAGCTTCGCCGCCTGCTGTGATTCAATGTACTTCTGAGACTGGCGCTGACTACGCTCGCGAGCTTGCTGCATCGACTGTTCAAGCCGCTGCGTCGCCGTCATGGTGCGTTGCTGCTGGGCCTGAAGGTTAAGCGTGCGTTGTACTTGTTGAGCGTGTAAAGCCTCAACACGAGCTTGGCGGGCCTTGGCTGACGCTAAGGCGTCTTCGTTCTTAACGGTCTGCCCCTGCACCTTCAGCCGGGCTTGCTCGGCACGGGACTCCTTGGCCGCAAGCACCGCCATTTGCTGGCGATCCTTGAGCGATTGCGTGGTGAGGAATGACGATTCACGCTGCCCGGCGAACTGGAGTTTCTGCCCAGCCAGTTCAGCGGCGAACGTTGCACGACGTGCCTTCTGTAGCATCACCTCGCCCTTCAACTCCCTATCAAGCGACGTGCGAACTTGTCGGTCCAGCTTGTCACGAGCCGTCGTGTCAACCTTCAACCCCATCTTTGTCCCTAACGACTTGGATAGTTGGTCAGCCTGCTTGGACATCGCCATCATTCGTTGGCGTGCTTGTTCCATTCCACGTTGAAAGCGTTCAAGTCCAGACAGGTCAACATGAAAGCTTAGCTGTCCAACAAGCTTGGCGATTGTTTCCTGATTCATCATTGGGCCACCTCCTTTCTAATCACCCAATCGCCTCGCTGTCCAACTCCCGGCACATCTGCCGGAAGAATGAACGATTGGAATGGGAGACGGCCATTAGCTTTGTTGTGTTCGTTGCATGCGTCAAAGACACAACTTTCTCCGTGGTCAGCCGCTTTCATAATCAGCGTCCATGATACTTGAGACTTTTGCACTGGCATTGTGTGAGGAGCATAGCGCTCCCTTAGAATTCTTTCTGTTCCTGTCATAGTCACGCGGCTTCACCTTTAGCGTTTAGCTTACCTTTCGCGATCAAGGAAGCTCGCAGTTGTTCACGACTGGCATGCAACTCGGCTCGCACTTTGTCAGCAAGGGCTTTCTGCGCCGCCTCCACTTTGGCAGCTTCTTTTCGAGCAGCAGCTTGCAGGGCGATATCAATTTGACGCTCGATTTCCTGCGCCTGAGCAGCCTCAAGGTCTTTGAGGTACTGCACTTTCATACCAGCGAAGATGTCGTTCAGGTCAGCCGCCTGCTGTTCTGCTGGCTTGCATACATGAATTTGGATTAACACAACCCCGCCAGCGGTGCCCACAAGGTGGAAGCTTTGGAGTGGTGATTCCATTGGGAGGGGCGTGTAACCTGCGGACAGAAGCTCATGGTATTTGTCTGCTGCCGATTGGCAACCTTCAATCATGAATTCGACAATGGCGCCCTTGGCGTTTAGGTGTTGTGGTTTCTCGATTGTTGCTTCGTAGAAGAATTTAGCTTGGTCGCACATACGGTCAAACGTGGCTTGACTGAAAATGTTTTGCATTGGTGTTGCAATGTCTTCGACAACAGGGTTTACGGTGGCATCTTTTGCAAGGGCGGCAGCGAATAGTGTGTCTTTCATGTTGGGTTTTCCTCTAAGGTTGTTATTTGCCTGAATGTAGGCAGAAATAGTGCGATATTTGATGTTTTGATGCTTGCTCTACTTGGCTCTCAGGGCGTATTTTGTTGCAAGTGGTACTATGGCCTACCTTGCATGTTTGAACGCCCTGTAGGGCCATTAAAATCCGTATAACCTGATGTATGCACGAGCAGCTACAATGCCCATGCCGATGGCGTCATGTAAGTCATACTCATTGGCGTCAGGGTGGTTGCGAATCCAAGCGAGGATGTATTCTTCTCGATCTTGAATTGAAACAACTTGTTCCGCTCTTGTACGTTGTGACTTTGCCTCTACCTTGCTTGCCTTGTCCTTCGACACTTGATCATTGATGTGAGCGGACTTCCTCATCAACTCACCAATGTCTAACAGCGTTTCGTGATTGCGGGACAAATGCTTGTCATAGGCAGCAAGGGATTGCTCGTTGGCAAGGACGAACATCTTTAGCGGCGTATCAACTGGCGTGTAACTTGTGGCTATCACCCCAACAACAAGATTGCTTGGGCGGTTTACGATGAAATAGTTGCTCATAGGTTTGTATCTCCATAGAAGTTCCTCCTTTTATGGGTTGAGGGGTTAGTGTTACGGCTTTAACGCTGTTGCCTGTTCAATCAACTCAGGCCCGAGCACCTCAATGATCGTTCGGCGTAAGCTCTCTTTATCGCTGGCTGGGTCAAGATCAACGAGTTTAACGGTGACTCTGCCGAACTGAAGCGTCAGCGTTGTTTCATCGTGTACGGTGGTCGCTTGGGATTCGCGATAGGCACGTTGGCGGCAAGCATTGGAACAGTGCTTCCGCTGACTACGGAAAGTTCCGTATCTGGCTCCACATGTTTCACAGAATTTATAAATCAAAGGCATAGGGTGTCCGTCTCCATAAGTTGGATGGCTGGGGTTGGGTGGTGGGTATGATTGTTACGGCGTTACATTAGAAATTCTAAGCAAAAAGAAAGACCACTTTGAGTGGCCTTAAAGCTCCAAATGCTGGAGTTACCTTCAGGAATTTGTACCCGATTAAAGTGCGGGTCACACTCGCTGAATTCGATCAAATGCCACAGCGGTAACATGGAACGGTGCTTGGAACACCTTTGATCTAACAGTAACCGGCCCAATCAAACTGCTGGTGATTGTCGAAGGCATCTGTACGCCTTGGCCTAACGAACGCCGAACGCATAGCTTGAGAAGAGGCAAGTGAGTGATGGTTCGGAGTTTGAATGCGGGTGTAACGGGGATGTTTCAGAGTTGTATTTATTTTTATCTTTCTTGTGGCTTATTGTAACATGCTTTTCCCTCCTTGCATAGTCTCATGTCGCATATATCGTATCCTTTGTCGCTTATGACGCTTGTATTTGCGGCTTGCTTATATTAATGCGATCAATTCAGAGCAGCTTCGGCGGACTGATCATTTCACCGGCTTTCGTTGTTGCCAGCTCATCTGCGGAAATACTTTCAGCTCTTACCGTTTCGGACCCGACTCCAGTTGCTGGGATTTGCATGATCGCCTCGATCATCGCGTTCAAGGGTAGACGGCTTCCATAAATGCCAAAAGTTACCGCTGAGTCTTCATGGCCCGCGATACGTTTTATCAAGGAGTCCTGTACGCCAGCGTCTCTCAAGTCATCAATCATGGTATGTCTGAAGCTGTGAAACGTTTTCTTCGGATCAGTGATGCCCTGCTTGGTCTTGTAACGTCCGAACCACTTTGACGGTGCGTGCCCCAGTTTGCCTCTGACAGGTTCAAGGTCTGGGAATAGCCGGTCTGAGCCTGACTTTCTCATCACCTCGACATGGTCAAGCAGGCCCAATTCGGTGAGTGCAGGATGCATCGGGAGTATGCGACGGCTGCTGCTGTTCTTAAGATTCTGTGATTCGTGACCGTCATCAATGCGGATGCACTGAATTCCTTGCAACGTAATGAAGTCAGCTACGTGCAACTGGCAAAGCTCTTCCAGCCGGGCGCCCGTGAACCTGCCAAGGAGCGGCAACCAGTATCGCCAAGGATGCTTGCGGGCTTCGGTCTTAAGTGCCACCAGACTGAGAAGGGCGGTTAGGTCATGCTGATCAAACGACAATCTTGCATCCTTCGCTGACCCAGTCATGACCTTGAGACCCATCAACGGATTCTCTGAAATGTATCCGTTTGACTTGCACCAGTTCATGAACGCCGAGAGCTTGCGTAGACGATTGTTCACAGTGACGGCTGTGATCGTCTTGTACGGGGCTCCAGATTCGATTACCTGAAGCAGCGTTTTACCTTTGAATTGGGGGAGCAGGGCGAAGTATTGCGGGCAACGGGATAGACGATCTTTCAGCAGCCGAGCTTGATGTCCATCGAATGTAACAGCAGGCATGTCGCCCATCAGCTCGAACAGGTCTCGTAATGAGCGTTCAACTTCGTGTGTGCTGACCTCACGCCACAATCCCCCTGCCTTGCCTTCCGTGACGTATTTTTTAGCGAGTTCACCGAGAGTCGGCCCAGTTTTCAAGCGATGCTTTGAGGGCTCTGCAATGCCGCTCACGGGTACAGACATTGTTGGTATCGAGCTAGCGTCACGCCACTGCGTACAGAGCGCATGCAGCATCTCAAGATCGACGGTAGGGTGTTCTGAGAGATGCTGATGAATCTTTTGAGCGAGTGATGCAGCAAGAAATGTCGCCGGTTGACGTCGTTGGATATTCAGACTTAAGCGTAATGTGTGACACCTTGGGAACAGGTGCTTGGGTAGCCGGAGATTCAGGTAGTAGAAGGCTCCGCGACGGATCAGGTATGCCATGTGTGTGACACCGATGTGTGACAGCAATGTGTGACAATGCTGGCTACACCCCCGGAGATTTCACCCGCCGTGCTACGTGTCCGCACGATAGATATCTTGCAACCTCATCAGCCTGAAACCCTTGCCCCATAAGGCCCGCAACGATTACCGAGCATGCTTGCATGCGATCTGGTCAGAGCCGGAAGGCAGCAGCCACAGCGGGAACATTGTGTGCCGGGGTGTGGCTGGTGGGGTTGCCTCCATAACGCCCCCCCCAGCTTCATCCTTTACCTCTCCGCTTAGCAGTTCCAACTTCATCACGCTCCACGCGGCGGTCAGCAGGATTGACGCTTGCGCTCTCTGATATTTCCATTTTTCTATGATCGTCTTTTCGACCCACCGCACACAGACCTGTATCGTGGTTGATTCAAAAATTGCTCAGGTTTTCCACCTGAATGAATTGAAGTGATTGGTCCCTAAGTCTTTGAGCTTGTTTTGCATTGAGTTTTAGGCAGTGCTGAATCGCGCTTTGTAGGACTGTGGTGGCGTCCGTGCAAGACGTCTCTGATTCTAAAGATTTCGCTCTGATTTTGAATTGCCAGCATGGATTGTTGCTACTACTCTGACTTTTCCGAGCAAGGAGCGAAATATGGAATTTCTAGCGAGAGTCAACGCGTTATCCGCCAAAATCCAGCAGCAATCTGCTGCTATTCAGACTGAGGAAGCAACCAAGACAGCGTTCGTGATGCCGTTCATCAATTCTGTACTTGGATATGATGTATTTGATCCGCTGGAAGTAGTCCCAGAGTACATCTGCGACGTTGGAACAAAAAAGGGAGAGAAAATCGATTACGCCATTATGAAAAATGGTGAGGTGCAAATCCTGATCGAATGCAAAAAAATCGGTGAACCCCTTCATATCAATCATGCCAGCCAGCTGTTTCGCTATTTCCACGTCACCAGTGCGCGAATTTCCATACTCACTAATGGGCGGGTCTACCGGTTTTATACCGACCTCGATGCGCCGAATAAAATGGATGACAAGCCGTTTCTGGAGCTGGATCTGCTCGATCTCGACGAACACGCGTTGCCCGAGCTGGAGAAGCTCACGAAGTCCGCTTTCGACGTCGACTCCATTATCAGCGCGGCTGGGGAGCTGAAGTACGTAGGCCAGATAAAAAGGGTGATAGCCGCTCAGTTCACCAAACCTGATGACGAGTTTGTTAAGTTTTTCGCGGCCCGTGTTTATGAAGGGATCATCACTCAAAAAGTTCGTGAACAATTCGCAGTGTTGACTCGAAAGGCTGCTGCACAGTTCTTGGGCGATCAAGTCAATGACCGCCTTAAGTCGGCCATCAGTGGTCCAATCCAGCCGACTTTCGCCATGGTCCCCGTTGATAGCAATCCAGCAGGCGAATCGGTCGAAGAGACAGAGGACGATCGTGTACAAACCACGCTTGAAGAGCTGGAAGGCTTCCACGTTGTTAAAGCAATCGTGAGATCGGTCGTTGACGCGAAACGTATTGTGCACCGGGACACACAGAGCTATTTCGGCATCCTGCTGGACGACAACAATCGGAAACCCATATGCCGGCTACATTTCAATCGGAGCCAAAAATACATAGGTATTTTTGATCGTGAGAAAAATGAAACCCGGCATGCAATTGATTCTGTCGACGATATATATAGCTTCTCCGACCACTTGAAGGGCGTGATTTCACACTACAGCTGATTAGGCTACTCGGTACAAACTGCCTGCGCTGGCACACGCCTGGGTGCGTTCCAGCGTGGACGGTGGGCGGAAGAAGTAGCGCCAGCGCGATGGTGACTCGTGTGGGCGCTCAGCATTACGCGTTACCCATGCAAGTGTCGAAATGCGCTCACAACTTGGTTCAGCTGCTTAGTCATGTGGATCTACCGGCTAACATCGTGCGTGTATGAAACAGGTCACCAGTCATGGCAAGACCTCTGTCGGCTAGAAAAACGCTGAGAGCTGGGTCGACCATCCTGTCGTTAACCAACGCTGAATCATAGAGTTAGTCGGTGCGAGGTCGTTGGCGACAACCGCGGCCTAGAATGGGCCACTCGCGAAGACGCCCATGACGCCAATCACTTGCACTGGCTGGACATCCGCCGCACGTTATCCCCCGCTCAGGAATCACAATGATGACAACCGACACCTCATCACCCCTCCATCCAACAGCCCCCGTCGAACTCGTACTCTTCGATCTGCTGACCGCTTTGCTGGACTCCTGGACACTGTGGAATTCAGTCGCCGATTCCGAAGCGCTTGGCCGCACCTGGCGTATGGCCTACCTAAAGGCGACCTACGGATGCGGCCGCTATCGCCCTTATGAAACGCTGGTGGAAGAAGCATCTATGGAAGTCGGTTTGGGCAATCACGCAGCGGCGGAACTTGATCGGCGTTTTGGGGAGTTGCAGCCGTGGCCGGAAGCAAAGGCGGTGCTCGAATCCCTGAAACCCCATTACAAGCTCGGTATCGTCACCAACTGTTCCGAGCGCCTCGGTCACATCGCTGCGGATGTGCTGGGTATCCCGTTTGACGTGGTGATTACCTCGGAGAAAGCCGGTTTCTATAAGCCGGACCCGGCGCCTTATCGTCTGGCGCTGGACACCTTGGGCGTCGATGCGAGCCATGCAGTGTTTGTGGCGGGTTCGGCCTATGACCTGTTCGGCACGGCCAAATGCGGGCTGCCGACAATCTGGCATAACCGTATCGGCCTGTCAGCACCCGAGGGGGCTCCAGCGCCGTTGATCACTCGCCCTACACTGGAAACCCTGGCTTCGGATCTGGCAGATATGTCGTCCTGGCGGTAGGCCAATTGCCCCGGCAGATTCAAATAAATCTGCCCTCCATTTGGATCAATACGATAGTCTTCGCACCATTGTCGATACGGACACCTGACTGGAACGCGATTGATGGCCCCTGATGACTATCTGGTAATGAGCAGCGCGGAGTGGGCGGGGCTGCGCGCCAGTACGCCATTGACGTTGTCCGAAGAAGACCTGGCCGCATTGCGAGGCGTGAACGAGGACATCTCGCTGGAGGATGTCGCCAACGTCTACCTGCCGTTGTCGCGCCTGATCAATCTGCACGTCAACGCTGCACGCAATCTCGACAGCATCAAGGACACTTTTCTCGGACGCCCCGCCAAACGCCAGACCTATGTGGTCGCGGTAGCGGGCAGCGTCGCGGTCGGCAAGAGCACTTTCGCCCGGGTGCTGCAGGCGCTGATGGCGCGCTGGCCGGATCATCCCCGGGTTGATCTGATCACCACCGACGGCTTTCTCCACCCCAATGCCCGGCTCGTCGCCGACGGCATCATGCACCGCAAGGGCTTTCCGGAAAGCTACGATCGCAAGCGCATGGTCAAGTTTCTTTCGGACCTCAAGGCCGGCACGCCGGAAATCACTGCCCCGGTCTATTCCCACATCAGCTACGACATCGTTCCGGACCAGTTCTTCAAGGTCAGCCAGCCCGACATCCTGATTTTCGAAGGGCTGAACGTGTTGCAGACAGAGGGCAACGACGGGCAGAAGCCGGGCAGCATCGTCTCGGACTTCTTCGATTTTTCTATCTATCTGGACGCCGAAGAGGGTGACATCGAGCGCTGGTACGTCGAGCGCTTCCTGATGCTGCAACGCACCGCGTTTCGCGCGCGAGGTGCCTATTTCCGTGAACTGGCCGACCTGCCGCCGGAGAAATCCCCGGACGCCGCGCGCAAGATCTGGCACGACATCAACCGGCCCAATCTGCTGGAAAACATTCTGCCGACCCGTGAACGCGCCAGCCTTGTGGTGCGTAAGGCGTCGGATCATTCGGTGAAGGAATTGTGGCTACGCTGATGGGTAAATCGATCGCGGGCGTGTCGGCGTTATTCGCGCTATGCGTCAGCGTTGGCGCTCTGGCGGACGGCAACAAGTTGCTGCTCGAATGCCAGGATGGCATCAACAGCATGAGCGGCGCCGTGGCGCAGAACGGCGTGGGTGTCGGGCATTGCGTGGGGGTGCTGCAAGCGACGATGGACACCCTGGACCTGTTCCACGAGGCGGGCGGATTGCCCCGGCTGGTGTGCGTGCCCGAAGGCGGCATTCCGATGATTCAGTCAATGCGCATCATTGTGCAGTCCTTGCAGGCGCATCCCGAGAGTCTGCATCTGAACGAATCCGTCCTGGTTGTCGCGGCGTTGAAAAACGCCTTTCCCTGTCAGTAGCTCCTGGGTTTTACGCTAGCCTGTTGCTTGATCCAGAACTGATTATCCAGGTCGACCCGTGCCGCCGCGCCTGCGACGGCCTTCAGCAAGGATGCCGACGATGCGTGTCAATGCGTTGATTGTGCTGTTACTCACGGGGCTCGTGGCTGCCACTTACGGCTTCGGGATCTACCTCTTTGCCCAACTGGTGCCGGACATGCGCGCCAGCCTGGGCTTCGACATCGCTTACGTGGGCACCATCACCGCAGCGGGGCAGGCGGGGTTTCTCGCCAGTGCGTTATTGGCGGCATGGCTGACGCCCCGTCTTGGCGGCGGCTGGGTGATCTTCGGATCGGGCGCCGTATGCGCGTTGGCCTTGCTGCTCATGCCCCTGGCGCAGAACGTGGTGCTGATCGGTCTGCTGCTGACGATTCTGGCTGGCACGGCGGCGACAGTGTTCGTGCCGATGGTCGACGTGATCGCGCGCGCCGTTCCCTATAAATACCGCGGCATGGCCATGGGGTTGGTGTCGAGCGGCACCAGTTACGGCGTGTTCATCAACAGCCTGTTGGTGCCGTTTTATGCGCCCCAGGGCGAGTGGCGCACGGTGTGGTGGATCGTCGGGCTGATCACCGTTGTGCTGGTCGCCGGCGTGTTTCTGGTGTTCAAGCGCGCGCGGTTGTTCGGTCGTGAAGGCGAGGACGGCAATGATGGCGCCCCGCGCAAAGGCGTACTGCGTGAGGCGCTGCAGGGCTGGGTGTACACAGTCTGGTCGATGAATTTTCTGATCGGCTTCTCGACCTTTCCGTTTCAGAACTACCTGTCATCCTACTTGCGTACGGAGCTGCATTTCGGCGTCGAGTACACCGCGCAGATCTGGGCCAGTATCGGCTTCGTCGGCATGTTCAGCGGCCTGGCGCTCGGCGCATTGTCGGACCGCATCGGCCTGCGTGCGGCGATGCTGATGGTGTACGTCTGCGTGGCGACGGCAGCGTTGATTCTGGTCGTCGTGCCGACCGGCTACTGGCCGCTGGTGGCAGGCGTCGTGTTCGCCGTGGCGTTCTACCCGATCTTCGGACTGATCCCGGCATACGTGTCGAAGATGGCGAGCAGCGTGGCGCTGGCCGTGACCATCTTCGGCATCGCCAACATCATGCAGGGCGTCGGCGGCATGCTCGGCAATTACTGCGCCGGGCTGCTGGCGAGCGTGAGCGGTTCGTTCATTGCCGTGTACGGAGTGATCGCAGGGGTCGCGGTTGTGCTGGCGGTGTTGACCGTTTGCTTGCCGAACGAGCGCGGCACCGGGCAGGCGGGAGCACGAACATGAGTAGAGGGGACCTACGAGTCCGTAGGGGTCGGCTTGCTGGCGAAAGCAGTCTGTCTGGCGATACCTGCGTGTCTGATCCACCGCATTCGCCAGCAAGCCGGCTCACAGAGTATGAGTACGCCGAACATTGCAGATGTTGCGGAGATCAACTGTAGGAGCGCGCTTGCCCGCGAAAAATATCAGCCCGCGACATCCATGCGCCTGATCCACCGCATTCGCGGGCAAGCGCGCTCCTACAGGGTGTTGTGTACCGTCATCGAAGGTGTGCCGAAGCGGATTCGCCCCGCTCTATACCGGAAACTGCAACGCATTGCTCAGATCACCCATCGGCGCCTGACCCCGTGCGGCCATGGCGTTGTCGCGCTCGGTCAATCCGTCCAGCTTCTCCAGCCCATGCACACGCGTAATCAGACGCAGGATCGAGGCGGTGTCGTAGACCGTGTGGTCGACCGTGCCCTTGCGCGCGAACGGTGAAATGACGATCGCCGGCACCCGCGTGCCCGGTCCCCAGCGGTCGCCCTTCGGCGGCGCAACGTGGTCCCACCAGCCGCCGTTTTCATCAACAGTGATGACAATCACCATGTTCTTCCACTGCGGGCTGTTGCGCAGCACTTTGATCGCGCGATCGATGTGTCGGTCGCCGGCGGCAACGTCGGCGTAACCGGCGTGCATGTTGAGGTTGCCCTGGGGTTTGTAGAAGGTCACCGCAGGCAGCTTGCCGGCCTCGGCGTCGGCCAGGAATTTATTTGTGCTCGATTCATCCCCCAGACCGCCGTCGCGCAGGCGCTTCTTACGCTCGGATGGGTTGTCCGGGCCCTGCTGCTTGAAGTAGTTGAGCGGCTGGTGGTGGTACTGAAAGTTCGGGATCTTCGGGATGCCGGTCGAGTCCTTGTACTCGTCCAGCGTCACCTGCCAGGCGCCGGCGTACCAGGCCCAGTCGATGTTCTTTTTTGAGAGCTTGTCGCCAATGTGGTCGTGGGTTTGCGGCACCAGCACGTTGGCCAGGCCTGGCTGCGAGTAGTCAGGTTTTTCCTTATCGCGCAGCCACGTCGGCCAGTAGGGCGGAGCCATGGTGTTGACGCCGTAGCCGTCCGGCGTCAGCGCGCTCGGGCCGAATTGCGGCGGGCCGGTCATTGCGCTGGCCGGTGATTTCTCCAGCGGCTTGAGCCGGTAGTCGAGCGGGTCGCTGCTTTCCAGCACGGCGATCTGCGACTTGGCCGGGGAGTTAGCCGCGTCCGGGTAGAAGGGCGCTCTGGCCGCAACCAGGTATTGATGATTGAGAAACGAGCCACCGAAAGCGCCCTGGAAGAAGTTGTCACAGAGCACGAATTCTTTGGCGACGTCCCACAAGCGCAGGGAATATTGGGTCTGGGCGTAGTAACCCATGGTCAGCCCGCCGGAGTCTGCCCAGGCAACGAAAGCGTCGTTCTTGCCGCCGTTGATCTGCATCTGGTTTTGATAGAACACGTGCCACAGGTCGCGGGTAACGACGCTCAGTGGCAGGTCTTCGCCGCTTGGGCTCTTGAGGGGGAAGGGCGCATTGGGCAGGTTTTCCTGGTACTGCACGCCTGTGGCGTAGGTCACGCCGTCGACGCTTTGCGGGCCGATCTGGCAAACGCCACCCCAGCACTGCGGCAGGGTGTCGAGAACCTTGCCGTCGCGGTCGCGCTGGCGATATTCGCCGGCTTTTACCGCTGAGAGCGGGTGCTCGAGGCCGGGGAAGTTGGCGAACAGGTTATTGAAACTGCGGTTTTCGCCGTAGATGACCACGATGGTTTTGACGTTGTCCTGCAGCGCTTTGTCCAGCGCCGGGCCGGTCAGCATGGTATCCGCCGTGGGCTTGGCTTCAACGGTTGCTTCGGCAGCGCCCACTACACCGCTGAGGGTCGCGCCGGCGCCCAGTACGGCAACGCCACCGAGAAAGCGTCGACGGCTGCCATCCATCGGCGCCTGGGGGGTCGAAGCCTGAGCTGGATCTTCCGGTTTCTTGGTCATGGCGCGCGCTCGCAGGTCGAGTTGTTACAACTTATTTCGACGGAGACTAGCGGGCGAATATGACGGGATTGCTACAGCGGTGGGCATGCACCCAGTGGGACTGGCCTTGGCCGGGAAGAGGCCAGCGCAGGCAACATTTATTTGCGGCGTGACGCCTGATGCCTTCCCGGCTGAAGCCGGTCCTACAGTCGGCGTCAGTCCTACCGAATGGGCGCGGTCTTTTAGTGGGACCGGCTTCAGGCGGGAAGGGGCCGCGCAGGCGACATCAAATTTGCAGCGTGACCCATGACGGCTTCCCGGCTAAAGCCGGTCCTACAGGGAAGAGGCCAACGCGTCCGATAGGCAATTTGCGGTGTGACGCCTAATGCCTTCCCGGCTAAAGCCGGTCCCACAATCGAAAAAGGAGCGCAGCCTCAATACGGATCCGTCGCATTACCCGAATGCACCTGATACCGCTCGGCAATCCGCTCGATCTCTCCGGACATCTTCATCCTCAGCAGCGTGCGCATGATGCGTTGCGCCGGCACGCTCGGGTCGTTGCGGGCGACGCAGCCCACCGGCTGTTCATCGATGACCCACACGGGCCTGAGTTTCTCGTCGGCTTTCTGGTCGCGGTTGTACCAGTCCAGCGACCACTGAGTATCCACGGCGTATCGGTAGCGGTGGGCCGAGAGCTTTTGCAGAACCTGTTCCTGTAGTCTGGCGTCTTCGCGGATCAAATCGCCCGTGGCGAACA
The DNA here is from genome assembly GCF_021728295.1 of Pseudomonas petrae. Taxonomy (GTDB): domain Bacteria; phylum Pseudomonadota; class Gammaproteobacteria; order Pseudomonadales; family Pseudomonadaceae; genus Aquipseudomonas; species Aquipseudomonas petrae. The sequence goes on along the minus strand of NZ_JAKJXE010000004.1, from coordinate 263,769 downwards.
GTGGGTCCAGCACCGGGTAGGCATAGCCCAGCACGGTGCCGATGTGGTCGCCGAGAATCGCGCTCAACTGAAAGGGCGCGGTGTCGTAGGCGCTGCCGACCAGCACATTGCGCTGGGTCAGCAGCGGCAGGCTCCAGGTGTAGTCGCCCGACATGTCCGGCAACCAGGACTGCGTGGCGTAGCAGCGTACATCGACTTCACCGCGCTCGGTCGCCGCCTGCATCCGAAGCCGTGGATACACGCGATACTCGGCGGTCTGGCCAATCTGTCGGGCCAGGCTTTCCATGATGTCGAAAAGAATGCCGGCCTCGGGCCCGTTGGGGCCCACCTGCATCAGAGGCATCGACCAACTGTCGGCCACGGCGAAACGCAGGGGCGGATCTTGCGCCGCAGCAGACGCGCTCAACAACCCCAAGGTACTCATCACCCACACTCGCATCCGGATCCCTCGAAATAACAGCGCGACGCTTGGGCCTGCTGTCCCTTCGCGGAGTCCAGTCGCGGACCCGTCCTGCGGAGTCAGGCCAGCCATAATAAAGCGATAAGCATCGGACACCAGATGCAATTTTGCCCCTGCTCCGCTAGCATTGGCGGTCTTCCGCAACCCAGTCGCGACGGTTTTCAATGAGTTATCAGGTTCTTGCACGTAAATGGCGTCCGCGCTCGTTCCGCGAAATGGTCGGCCAGACCCATGTGCTCAAGGCCTTGATCAACGCGCTGGACAGCCAGCGCCTGCACCACGCCTATTTATTCACCGGTACGCGGGGGGTCGGCAAGACCACCATCGCGCGGATCATCGCCAAGTGCCTTAACTGTGAAACCGGTATCACGTCAACGCCCTGCGGCGAATGCTCGGTGTGCCGCGAGATTGACGAGGGCCGCTTTGTCGACCTGATCGAGATCGACGCCGCCAGCCGCACCAAGGTCGAAGACACCCGCGAGCTGCTCGACAACGTGCAATACGCGCCCAGTCGCGGCCGCTTCAAGGTCTACCTGATCGACGAAGTGCACATGCTTTCCAGCCACTCGTTCAATGCCTTGCTCAAAACGCTGGAAGAGCCGCCGCCCTACGTCAAGTTCATCCTCGCCACCACGGATCCGCAAAAGCTGCCGGCGACCATTCTGTCGCGCTGCCTGCAGTTCTCCCTGAAAAACATGACGCCTGAGCGCGTGGTTGAGCACCTGACCCACGTGTTGGGCGCGGAAAACATTCCGTTCGAAGACGACGCGCTTTGGCTGCTGGGTCGCGCGGCTGACGGCTCGATGCGTGACGCCATGAGCCTCACTGATCAGGCGATTGCCTTTGGCGAAGGCAAAGTGTTGGCGTCAGATGTGCGCGCCATGCTCGGTACGCTGGATCATGGCCAGGTGTTCGACGTGCTTGCGGCGTTGATCGAGGGCGATGCCCGCTCGTTGCTTGAAGCCGTGCGCCATCTGGCCGAACAGGGCCCTGACTGGAGCGGCGTGCTGTCGGAGATTCTGAACGTATTGCACCGGGTCGCCATCGCCCAGGCGCTGCCTGAAGGCGTGGATAACGGCCACGGCAATCGGGATCGCGTGCTGGCCTTGGCCCAGGCGTTGCCCGCCGAAGACGTGCAGTTCTACTACCAGATGGGGCTGATCGGTCGCCGCGATCTGCCGCTGGCGCCGGACCCCCGTGGGGGTTTCGAGATGGTGCTGCTGCGCATGTTGGCGTTCCGGCCGGCAGATGCCGACAACGCGCCGACGCAGCCGTTAAAGTCAGTGGGGATCAACCCGGCCACGGTTGATTCCCGGACAGCGGTGGCGAGTTCAGCATCCGCAGCATCCCGGCCCCAGACCGCACCGGCGCCGGTCATCGACACGCCGGCGCCTGTCGCGGCGCCCGAGCCTCAACCTGTGGCGGCAAAAGCTGAGGAAGAGATCGATCTGCCGTGGAACGAGCAAAAAGTCGCGCCGCCAGCCAATGCTGCCGAACCCGAACCCGAACCCGAACCCGAACCCGAACCCGAACCCGAACCCGAACCCGAGCCCGAACCTGAACCAGAGCCGTCCGCACAGCCCGCGTCCGTTGCCGAGATTCCCGAGCCCGTCCTCGACACCGTCGCCGAGCAGCCGGATCTGACGCCAATGCCGGCGCCGGCCCCCGCGAGCCCTGTGCCGGACGCGCCCGAAGTCGCATCGTCAGAACAGCTGCAAGCCGCCGCCGAGGCGGTGACGCCGCAGATGATCGAGCACGTGCCCGACGCCGCACCTTACGTGCCGGCACCGATGGAGCGCGACGACGAGCCGCCCCCCGATGACGACTACAACGAGCCGGACATCGACATCGATCCAGCGTCGTTCGCTTATCTCGATGACCTTGCCCACGAAGCCGTCGAAGCGGTAGAGAAGGAGCCCGAGCTGCTGCCAGCCTCCAAGCCTGCCACCGGGCTGGCGGCGGACTGGCTTGAGCTGTTCCCGAAACTGCCGATCTCCGGCATGACCGGCAGCATCGCCGCCAACTGCACGCTGATTTCGGTCGAGGGCGACAACTGGCTGCTGCACCTTGATCCGGCCCACAGCGCGCTGTTCAATTCGACGCAGCAGCGCCGCTTGAACGACGCGCTGAACCAATACCATGAACGCACCCTCAACCTGAGTATCGAACTGATCAAGCCCGAGCAGGAAACCCCGGCTCAGGCAGCGGCGCGCCGGCGTGCCGATCGGCAGAAGCAGGCCGAGGCGGCGATTCACGGCGATCCGTTCATCCAGCAGATGATGCAGCAGTTCGGTGCGTCGATCCGCGAGGATACGATTGCGCCGGTGGATGCGCCGGCACAGGCGCCGGTTTAAGCGCCGATTTAGACCCACTGATTTCCGGGGGCGCTAAGCTGATGGGGCGCTCCGTATTGTTCAACGACTTTCTATCCAATGACTTCCGAGGAGAAACTCCCATGATGAAAGGTGGCATGGCAGGCCTGATGAAGCAGGCTCAGCAGATGCAGGAAAAAATGGCCAAGATGCAGGAAGAACTGGCCAACGCTGAAGTGACCGGCCAATCCGGCGCCGGTCTGGTCAGCGTAGTCATGACCGGGCGTCACGACGTCAAGCGCGTCAGCCTGGACGACAGCCTGATGCAAGAAGAGAAGGAAATTCTGGAAGACCTGATCGCTGCCGCCGTCAACGACGCTGTGCGCAAGATCGAAGCAGCCAGCCAGGAAAAGACCGCCAGCATGACCGCCGGCATGCAGCTGCCGCCGGGCATGAAAATGCCGTTCTGACCGGACGGCTGTTGCGACACCCGAATGCCAGGCCCTCGTGCCTGGCATTTTTGTGTGGGGACGGCGCCAAGTTCGCCCCGCATTACGCGCGCCATATGGAACCCCACATCCGACCGAACCCGTCCGGCTGCCCACGGTCTGCTTTCTATACCTTCGCAACCCTTCATCATGGAGCTCATTCCGATGACGCAAGAATTGATCCTCAACCAGCGTGTCGTCCTGGCGTCCCGTCCCCAGGGCGCACCGACCCCTGAAAACTTCCGACTCGAGCGTGAGGCACTGCCGGACCTGCAAGACGGCCAGGTGCAGTTGCGCACGCTCTATCTGTCCCTCGATCCCTACATGCGCGGCCGCATGAGCGACGCCCCGTCCTACGCGGCACCGGTGGAAATCGACGCGGTCATGGAGGGCGGCGCGGTCAGCGTGGTCGAGCAGTCGCGCAACCCCAAATTCAAGGAAGGCGATCTGGTAGTCGGTCAGACCGGCTGGCAGACCCACAGCATTTCCGACGGCAGCAACCTGTTGATGGCGCCGAAAGATCTGCCCAGCCCTTCAATGGCAGTGGGCGTGCTCGGCATGCCAGGCATCACCGGTTACATGGGCTTGATGGACATCGGCAAACCGAAAGCGGGCGAGACTCTGGTCGTGGCGGCGGCTTCCGGTGCGGTCGGCTCTGTGGTCGGTCAAGTGGCCAAGCTCAATGGCCTGCGGGTGGTGGGTGTTGCCGGTGGCGAAGACAAATGCCGTTACGTGGTTGACGAGCTGGGCTTTGACGCTTGCATCGATCACCGCAGTGACGACTTCGCCGAGCAGCTGAAAGCGGCCGTTCCGGACGGCATCGACATCTATTTCGAACTGGTCGGCGGCAAGGTGCTGGAAGCGGTCATACCGCTGCTCAATCAGCGCGCGCGGGTGCCACTGTGCGGACTGATCGCCCACTACAATGCGCAAAGCCAGCCAGAAGGGCCGAATCATTTGCCGCTGCTGATGCGCACGCTGTTGACCAAGCGCGCGAAGATTCAGGGATTCATCGTCTACGAAGAGTATTACCACCGCCTGGAAGAATTCATGCAGGCCATGATTCCGCTGGTGAAAGACGGCAAGGTGAAATTCCGCGAAGATGTGGTAGAAGGCCTGGAGCACGCGCCGGACGCGTTCATTGGTCTGCTCGAAGGCAAGAACTTCGGCAAGCTGGTGGTCAAGGTCTCATGACCCTGATTTGACGGTGATCGGAGGCGCGGGTATAAACCGCGTCTCGTGTTTTTGTCGGACGTTTCTCCAATGAGCTTCAGCCCCCTGATTCGCCAGTTGATCGACTCCCTGCGCATCCTGCCTGGCGTCGGTCAGAAAACCGCCCAGCGCATGGCGTTGCAGCTGCTGGAGCGCGATCGCAGCGGTGGCTCGCGCCTGTCCCAGGCGCTGAGTCAGGCGATGGAAGGCGTCGGCCACTGCAAACAGTGCCGCACACTTACTGAGGAAGAACTGTGCCCGCAGTGCTCGGACGTGCGGCGAGACGACACGCTGCTCTGCGTGGTCGAGGGCCCAATGGATGTGTATGCGGTAGAGCAGACCGGCTATCGCGGGCGCTATTTCGTGCTCAAGGGGCATCTGTCGCCACTGGACGGTCTGGGGCCTGAAGCCATTGGCATCCCGCAGCTGGTGACGCGGATCGAGGAGCAGGGGTCTTTCACCGAAGTCATCCTCGCCACCAACCCGACGGTCGAAGGGGAGGCGACGGCGCACTACATCGCCCAGTTGCTCACCAACAAAGGCCTGATCACCTCGCGGATTGCCCATGGCGTGCCGCTGGGTGGCGAGCTGGAACTGGTCGACGGCGGCACGCTGGCGCACTCGTTCGCAGGGCGCAAGCCGATTCAGTTGTAACGAGTCTCTCCGTCTTCAAGACGCTGAGTACCTGTCGGAGTGGACTCGGGTGTAGGACCGGCTTTAGCCGGGAAGGCGGCAGGTGTCACAACCCGAATCCAGGGTGCCCACACGGGCCCATTCCCGGCTGAAGCCGGTCCTACAGACATCCGGCGAACAGATCGACTTTGTTCTCGGGCTTACTTATCCGTCAACGCAAACTCGGTCAGGCAGAACGTCGGGATTTCCATGTCGCGCAGGCGCTTTGAACCGCCCAGCTCAGGCAGGTCGATGATCGCGGCGGCTTCGTGAACCTTGGCGCCCATGCGGCGGATCAGGTTGGCGGCGGCGACCAGGGTGCCGCCGGTGGCGATCAAGTCATCGAACATCACCACCGAATCCCCGTCGCACAAGCTGTCGGCGTGGACTTCCAGCAGCGCTTCGCCGTATTCGGTCTGATAGGCCTCGGCCAGCACGTCGGCCGGCAATTTCCCCTGCTTGCGAAACAGCACCAGCGGTTTGTTCAGTTCGTAGGCCACGATCGAGCCGATGAGAAACCCGCGCGCGTCCATGGCGCCGACGTGGGTGAACTCGGCATCGATGTAACGCTGGATGAAACTGTCGATGACCAGGCGCAGGGCCTTGGGTGACTGAAACAGCGGGGTGATGTCACGGAAAATCACGCCGGGCTTGGGGAAGTCCACCACGGGGCGGATGAGGGATTTGATGCTCAATTCGTCGAAAATCATAAGGATCTCGGGCAGGACATGACTCAAAAGACGCCAGTCTAAGCCCGCCCGGGCCATGATGCATCAGCTTTCCAGCGATCCTCCGGCCAGCGCGCAGAGCTGAATCGGGTCGAGGATGTGGATTTCCTTGCCCTCGGCGGCGATCAACTCGTTCTGTTGAAAGCGGGTGAACACCCGGGACACGGTTTCCACCGCCAGGCCCAGGTAGTTGCCGATCTCGTTGCGCGACATGCTCAGGCGGAACTGGTTGGCGGAGAAGCCTCGGGCGCGAAAGCGGGCGGACAGGTTGACCAGAAACGTGGCGATGCGCTCGTCGGCGGTTTTCTTCGAGAGCAGCAGCATCATCTGTTGGTCATCGCGGATTTCCCGGCTCATCACCCGCATCAACTGGCGGCGCAATTGCGGCAGTTGCACCGACAATTCGTCCAGCCGTTCAAAGGGGATTTCGCAGACCGATGTGGTCTCCAGGGCCTGCGCCGTGACGGGATACGCCTCGGCGTCCATCCCGGACAGCCCGACCAGTTCGCTGGGCAGGTGAAAGCCGGTGAGTTGTTCTTCGCCGCTGTCGCTGAGGCTGAAGGTCTTCAGCGCGCCGGAGCGCACGGCGTACACGGAGTCGAAGGTGTCGCCCTGGCGAAACAGGAAGTCGCCTTTCTTCAAGGGGCGGCCGCGTTTGACGATTTCGTCCAGTGCATCCATGTCTTCCATGTTCAGTGAAAGCGGAAGGCACAACGGGGCCAGGCTGCAATCCTTGCAGTGGGTCTGGGTGTGAGCGCGCAGTTTGACTGGCTCAGACATTGGGTAATTCCTTTTGCAAAACACACATAAGTCGTAAGGGTAACCCACGGGTCAGCACCCCGACTACCACGCGCCCTCCATGGCCATAAATGATTCCTCCGCGCCAGACGGAAAATGCCTATATCACGCGGGCCTATATCACCTGGGAATAGCGCTGACGGTTCTGCGCGCCCAAATACGCATCGAACACCCTGCAGATCGAGCGCACCAGCAGACGCCCCGTTGGGGTCACAGTGATGCGTTTGAGGTCAAGTTGAATCAGGCCGTCGGTGGCCATCATCAGCAATTGCGGCCACTGCTCGCGGAAATATTCGCGAAAGTGGATGGAAAACGTTTCCTCGACGGAGGTGAAATCGAGGCGGAAATGGCAGATCAGTTGCCCGATGATAGCGCGCCGCAGCTGGTCGTCCTCGTTGCAGCGCAGACCGCGCTGGGTCGCCAGTTGGTCGCTGGCGAGCAGGGTCTGGTATTCGGTGAGATTGCTGGTGTTCTGCGCATACACCTCGCCGATCTGGCTGATGGCCGAGACGCCGAGGCCGATCAGGTCGCAGTGCCCATGGGTGGTGTAGCCCTGAAAATTGCGCTGCAAGCTGCCTTCTTCTTGCGCGATTGCGATGTCGTCATCGGGCAGGGCGAAGTGGTCCATGCCAATGTAGCGATAGCCCGCGCCGGTCAGTTGCTCGAGGGTGTGCTGGAGCATCTCCAGCTTCTGCTCAGGGCTGGGCAACTGCGCCGTGTCGATGCGTCGCTGGGGCATGAAGCGCTCGGGCAGGTGGGCATAGTTGAACACCGAAAGCCGGTCGGGCTGCAGGGCGATCACCTGGTCAACGGTACGGGCAAAACCTTCGGGGGTTTGCAGCGGCAGGCCGTAAATAAGGTCGATGTTCACCGAGCGATACTGCAAGGTGCGCGCGGCTTCGACGATGGCGCGGGTCTCTTCCAGGCTCTGCAGGCGGTTGATCGCCCGCTGTACCAGCGGATCAAGATCCTGCACGCCGAGGCTGACGCGGTTGAAGCCCAGCTCGCGCAACAGGCCCATGGTCGACCAGTCCGCCTCGCGCGGATCGATCTCGATGCCGTAGTCGCCGGAGTGGTCATCCAGCAGGGTGAAGTGCTGGCGCAGATGGGCCATCAGCCGGCGCAATTCGACATGGCTGAGAAAGGTCGGTGTGCCGCCGCCGAAATAAAGTTGCTCCACCACCTGACGCCCATCGACATGGGCGGCGATCAGGCTGATCTCGCGTTCGAGGCGCTGCAGGTAGGCCTGGGAGCGACCGCGGTCCTTGGTGACGACTTTGTTGCAGGCGCAGTAGTAGCAAATGTTGGCGCAGAACGGGATGTGCACGTAAAGCGACAACGGCCGCGGGGCTTTGCGGCTGTCACGCAGCGCCTGCAGCAGGTCGAAGGCGCCAACCTGGGTGTGAAACTGCACGGCGGTGGGATAGGACGTGTAACGCGGCCCTGCCAGATCGTAGCGGCGGATGAGTTCAGAATCCCAACGAAGGTCGTCGAGCATGGGGGCGTTCCCGATAAGGATGGCGGTGCGGGAAGTGTAGGGAGGCCGCAGGTGCCGGCATTGATCTGGGTCAACGGATCGGGGCAGCGATTACTCGTGTGCCATGCCTGCATGGTTCATCGCAGGATTCATCCCGTGATTCATCGTGTGAGGCGTGTGCCCCATCAGCCACTGTTGATGAGGGCCGGGGAGTGTCCACAGGCCGAACAGAATCACCAGCAGCCCGCCGGCCACGCGCACGCTGCGCCGACGGAGCAGGGCGGTAATGCGCTCGGCGGCCAGGCCCGTGGCGATGAGCACCGGCCAGGTGCCGACGCCGAACGCGAGCATCAAAAACGCGCTGTGCAACGCATTACCCTGGCTCGCCGACCACAGCAGCGTGCTGTAAACCAGCCCGCACGGCAGCCAGCCCCACACCGCGCCAAGCAGTAAAGCGCGGGGCATTGTCGACACCGGCATCAGGCGGCTGGCCAGCGGTTGCAGGTAACGCCAGACCCCGCGGCCCAGTCCTTCGATGCGGGTCAGGCCGCTCCACCATCCGGCCAGATACAGGCCCATGGTGATCATCAGCAACCCCGCGATCACCCGCAACAGCATCGCCCCCGGGCTGTTGGCGACGGCCCAGCCGAGCATGCCTGTCAGCAATCCGGCGCAGGCGTAACTGAAAACACGTCCGACGTTGTAGGCCATCAGCAGGCGCAGGCGGCGTCCGCGTTGCTCCTTGGGAATGGCCAGAGTGAGCGCGCCCATCAGACCGCCGCACATGCCCAGGCAATGGCCACCGCCGAGCAGGCCCAGCACGAGGGCAGAGAGGAGTGGCGGGAGAAGTTGGGGCAGTAGTTCAGACATGGGCGAGACCTGGAAGTCCTGCGGTGTTTGTGCCGGCGTCATCGCGGGCAAGCGCGCTCCTACAGGGGAGCGCACTCCAATGCAGGAGCGCGCTTGCCCGCGAATGGGCCCTTAAATACCCCGCAAAAACTGACGGGCTCACTTGAAATCATCCTCCCGATCGTCCGCTTTGCCTTTCCCCGACGCTTCATCCACCCCGGCCTGATGGCCGGCATCCAGATCGTCGAACAGAATGCTGTGGGCCGGGCCGTCGAGGTCGTCGTACTGACCGCTGTCCACCGCCCAGAAAAATACGTAAATCGCCACCGCTACAATCAGCAGCGCCACCGGAATCATGATGTAGAGCGCAGGCATCGGGCCTCCGGATCGGGTCGTGTGTTCATGCGGGCACCGCCCGACTCAATGGGACGGTTGTCGAGCCTGCCAAAAGCGGCTTCATCCGCGTCAGACGCAAGGCATTCACGACCACCACCAGCGAACTCATCGACATCCCGGCCGCCGCCCACAACGGCGTCACCCAGCCCAGCGCCGCGAAGGGCAGAACCAGCCCGTTGTACAACCCGGCCCACGCCAGGTTTTCCAGAATGATCCGCCGGGTGCGCCGAGCGAGGGCAAAAGCATCCACCAACACGTGCAGACGGTTGGACAGCAGCACCGCATCGGCGCTGGTCTTGGCCAGATCGGTGGCCGAACCCATGGCGATGCTGATGTCGGCCGCCGCCAGCACCGGCACATCATTGACCCCGTCGCCGATCACCAGAATCGTCCGGCCCTCTGCGCGCAACTGTTGAAGAATAGCGAGCTTGTCATCCGGCCGCAGGCTGCCTCGGGCGTCATCGATCTGCAACTGATTCGCGACGCTGGACACCATGGGCGAGCTGTCGCCGGACAACAACAACGTCTGCCAGCCGCGCTGTCTGCACGCCTCGACCAGCGCCGCCGCGTCGTCACGCAACCGGTCATCCAGCACCAGCCAGGCGAGGGCTTGCGTGTCATTCCCCAGCAGCAACCACTGACCGGGCTCATCGGGGATCAAGGGTACGGCGACGCCACTCAGGGCGCAGACAAACGCGGGCTGACCGATGCGCAACAGGCACCCGTTGACCTGGCCTTCCAGCCCCAACCCCGGCGTAGCGACCACCCCTTCAGCGGTCAGCGGCGTTTTGCCGAACGCTCGGGCAATCGGGTGTTCGGAACGACTTTCCAGGGCCGCCGCCAGGCTCAGGCACTCGTCGCTGGTCATCGCGCCAAGGCCGCGAATGGCCTTTAATGTCAGGCGCCCTTCGGTCAGCGTGCCGGTCTTGTCGAAGATCACCGTGTCGATCCGGTTCAGCCCCTCCAGCACATGGCCACGGGTGAGCAGCAGCCCGAGTCTGTGCAGCGTGCCGGTGGCGGCGGTCAGCGCGGTGGGCGTCGCCAGCGACAAGGCGCAAGGGCACGTGGCGACGAGCATTGCCAGCACAATCCAGAACGCGCGACCGGCATCGAGCTGCCACCAGACCACGCCGACACACGCCGCCAGCACCAAAGAAATCAGCAAAAACCACTGCGCTGCGCGGTCCGCCATCTGCGCGAGGGGCGGCTTCTCCGATTGCGCCCGCTCCAGCAGTCGGACGACGGCAGAGAGCCGCGTGTCAGCGCCAAGGGCGAGCACTTCCACCGTCAGCACGCTTTCAATATTCGCGGTGCCAGCCGTGACCGCATCTCCCACTTCACGTGGCTGCGGCAGATACTCGCCGGTCAGCAGCGATTCATCGACGCTCGACCGTCCGTCAATAACCCGCCCGTCCGCCGGCAACGACGCGCCGGGGTGCACCAGCACGTGATCGTGCAAACGCAACTGATGAGTCAATACGCGCTCAGTCTGACCGTCCGCATCCAGTCGCAGGCAGGAAGCCGGCAGCAGATTGACCAGTTGCGCCGTCGCTAAGCGGGTGCGTTCCCGGGCACGGCGTTCGAGGTAGCGGCCGGTGAGCAGGAACAGCGCGAACATGCCGACCGCGTCGAAATACAATTCGCCAACGCCGGTGACCGCCGTCCAGAGGCCCGCGAGGTACGCCGCGCCAATCGCCAGGGACACCGAAACATCCATGGTGAGATGACGCGCGCGCAGGTCGCGCAACGCCCCTTTGAAGAACGGCGCACAGCTGTAAAACACGATGGGCGTCGTGAGAAACATCGCCACCCAGCGCAGGATCGTGTGCATCTCGGGGCTGAGGTCGATGTTGAATTCGGGCCAGGTCGCCATGGTTGCCATCATCGCCTGAAACCACAGCAGCCCGGCGACGCCCAGTTGCCGCAGGCTGCGGCGGTTTTCCCGGGCCAGATGCTCGGTTGCTTTATCGGCCTGATAAGGATGGCCGGCGTAACCGATGCTGCGCAGCTCGGACAGCACCTCGCTCAAGGGCAATGACGGGTCATGCCAGCGCAGGTGCAGGCGGTGATTGGACAGGTTCAGCCGCGCTTCGACCACGGCGGGCAACGTGCGCAGATGACGCTCGATCAGCCAGCCGCACGCCGCGCAGGTGATGCCTTCGATCATCAGCGTCGTTTCAGCCACATCGCCGGCGACATCGCCAGCGGCGGTGTCATGGCGGACAAAAGGCGCCTGCACATCAGGACGATCAAAGAGGGCCTGCTCATCGGCCAAGGGTGTCGGCAACACCTGCGGATTGACCGACGCTTCGCTGCGATGCAGGTAATAGCTTTCCAGGCCGCCGGCAACGATCGCGTGGGCGACGGCCTGACAACCGGGGCAGCAGAATTCGCGCGGCTCACCCAACACCGGAGTGACGAAGCGCCCGCCCGCCGCGACTGGCAGCGTGCAGTGGTAGCAAGACCGCAGGTTTTTTTTCTCAGTGGCTTTCACGTCAATGCCTGTCCGCGCCCTGAATCGGCTCGTCGCCCAGGGTCAGTGGCTGCCCGGGAACGATCCGCTCTTCTTCGAACAGGCGCCAGGTCTGGCCGTTTTCCACCCCCAGCAATTCGACGAAGCGCCGTCCTTCGACCCTGTCGCTCAACTGCCCGACATAACGCCCCGGCTGCGAAGGATTGCGCGCCAGCACCACTTTGCGGTCCTTGTCCGCCTGGGTCGGAGAGATCAGGTTCAGCACCATGGTTTCCGGCTGACTGGCGCCGCTCAGTTGCACATCCACTTCGCCGGTTACCTCATCGACGCCCACGCGGGCTTGCAGCTTGAGGGACTGACCCAGCAGCTCGCGATCGAGGGAGCGGTTGATGCCTTTCCCGGCCTCGTAATAGTTGTCGGTAACGAGGTTGTCCGGGTGGGTGACGGCGATGGTGACCATGGCCAGGGTCAATGCCACCGAGCAGGTCAGAATGGCGATGATGATCCACGGCCATAGGTGCCGGTGCCAGGGACTTGCTGCGGTAACTGCGGTCATTTCCAACCTCTCTCAGCGAATGGGTGGGCCGATGAAACGGCTCTTGGCGTGGACCTCAGTGTCGCTGTGCTCGATGTCTCTGAGCGTGAAGCTGACCTCGTTGCTGCTCGACGGCAGTTGCTCCGGCGCGACCGACAGCTCCACCGGCAGGCTGATGATCTCGCCCGCCGGCACCTTGATCTCGCGACGGCCTTGCAGCCTCAGGTCCGGCAGCCCGGTGGCGTCGAGCACGTACGTGTGGTCGACCTGGTCCTTGTTCATGACCTTCAGGCTGTAGACGTTTTCGATCCGGCCCTCGGCGTTTTCCCGGTACAGCATGCGGTCCTTGCTGACGTCGAAACCCACCAGCGAGCGCATGTAAAACGCACTGGTCAGCACGCTGATCATCACCAGCAACAGCAACGCGTAGCCGATCAACCGGGGCCGCAGTGTATGGGTTACCTGACCGGAAAGGTTGTGCTCGGTGGTGTAACTGATCAGGCCGCGCGGGTAGTCCATCTTGTCCATGATCGAGTCGCAGGCATCGATACACGCTGCGCAACCGATGCATTCAATCTGCAAGCCATCGCGAATGTCGATGCCGGTGGGGCAGACCTGCACGCACATCGTGCAATCGATGCAGTCGCCCAGGCCCTGGGCTTTGTGGTCCACGTCCTTCTTGCGCGCAGCCCTTGGCTCGCCACGGCGTGGGTCGTAGGAAACGATTAGCGTGTCCTTGTCGAACATCACGCTCTGAAAACGCGCGTAGGGGCACATATGAATGCACACCTGTTCCCGCAGCCAGCCGGCGTTGGCGTAGGTGGCGAGGGTGAAGAAGCCGACCCAGAAATACGCCCAGCCATCGGCCTGGCCGGTGAAGAAATCCACCAGCAGTTCGCGGATGGGCGAGAAGTAGCCGACGAAGGTCAGTCCGGTGACCAAGCCGATCAGCAGCCAGAGGCTGTGCTTGGCAAACTTGCGCGCGAATTTGTTGGCGTCCATGGGCGCCTTGTCGAGTTTGATGCGCTGATGGCGGTCGCCTTCGGTGACCTTTTCGCACCACATGAACACCCACGTCCATACGCTTTGCGGGCAGGTGTAACCGCACCAGACGCGCCCGGCGAACACGGTAATAAAGAACAGCCCGAACGCGCTGACGATCAGGATGCCCGACAGCAGGATGAAATCCTGCGGCCAGAACGTCGCGCCGAAGATGTAGAACTTGCGCTCCGGCAGGTTCCACCACACCGCCTGATGCGCGCCCCAGTTGAGCCAGACCGTGCCGAAATACAGCAGGAACAGCACGACGCCGCCACCCAAGCGCAGATTACGGAACACCCCGGTGAACGCGCGGGTGTAGATCTTCTCCCGCGACGCATACAGGTCAACGGTGTCGCCGTCCTTGTTCGTAGGCGGCGTGACATTGTGCAGCGGAATCTGATTGCTCATGAACGCGTCCTACCACAGTGGAGCAATGAAACTTTCCAATACAGTGCCGGTAGCTGGCTGCATCACCTGTAGGAGCGTGGCTTGTCCCGCGATCGGCTGCGAAGCAGTCGTTACCCTGAGGCCGTTAGCTACGGCACACACCTCGGGTGCCTTATAGGCTGCCCCTTCGCGCCAGATCGCGGGACAAGCCACGCTCCTACAGTAGAGCGCGAGCCAATGCCCCTATAAGGGTGCCGCCTCTTTACTCCTGCTTTTCCGCCGGTTCTTCGCCGTGGGACAAGCTATACACGTAAGCCGCCAGCAGATGCACCCGATCGTTTCCCTGCAGCAGCGCCTGCGCCGGCATCTGGCCCTGGCGGCCGTACTGGATGGTCTGTTGCAGCTGGGCAAAGCTGGAGCCGTAGATGAACGCGCCGGGGTGGGCCAGGTCTGGCGCGCCCAATGCGGCAACGCCCTTGCCCTGCGGGCCGTGGCAGGCGACACAGGTGGTGGCGTAGATTTTCTGGCCCGCCGCCGGATCGGCTTTCGCATCCGCCGGCAGCGTGTGGCCGTTTAGCTGGGTCAGCACGTAAGCCGACACGTCGCGCACACCCTGATCGCCGATTACCGCACCCCACGCCGGCATCACTGCGTGACGGCCGTTCATGATGGAGGTTTTGATGCTCTGCGCATCGCCGCCCCAGCGCCAGTCGGCGTCGGTCAGGTTGGGGAAGCCATAGGCGCCCTTGGCGTCCGAGCCGTGGCAGACCGAGCAATTGGACGCGAACAATCGACCGCCCATTTTCAGCGCTTGCGGATCTTTGGCCACCTCCTCAATGGGCATCGCTGCGAATTTGGCGAAGATTGGTCCGAAGCGCGCCTCGGACCGCGCCATCTCCTTCTCCCATTCATGCACGCCAGTCCAGCCCGTGGTGCCGTCGGAAAATTGGGTTTTCTTGTCGTTGTCGGCGTAGTCATAACCCGGCAGCAGGCCGGTCCAGTTACCCAGCCCCGGGTAAAGCGCGAGGTAGCCCAAGGCGAAAATAATGGTGCCGATGAACAACCAGAACCACCACTTGGGCAGCGGGTTGTCGTACTCCTCGATGCCGTCGAACGCATGGCCGACGGTTTCATCGGTGGTGTCGGCGCGCTGGCCCTTGCGCGTGCCGATCAGCAGCCAGCCCATCGCGAGGATCGTGCCCAGGGTCAGCACCGTGACGTAGACGCTCCAGAAGGTGCTCATGGTTTCGGGCTCCTTGCGGCGTGTGCGTTGCGCTGGTCTTGCGCTCGTCTGACCTGCGCGATTGCCTCGGGGTCATCGGCAAACGGCAGCAGCGTTGCATCGTCGAATTCCGCCTTGCGACGCGGGCTGTACACCCACAACGCCAGACCAATGAAGGCCACCATCACGACAACGGTGCCCAGGCCTCGAATCATTCCTATGTCCATGGCGATCACCGTTTGCTCTTGATGAGGGTGCCCAGGCCCTGAAGGTAGGCCACCAGCGCATCCATTTCGGTCTTGCCCTTCACCGCGTCACTGGCGCCGGCGATGTCGGCATCGGTGTACGGCACGCCCAGGCTGCGCAGCACTTCCATCTTCTTGCCGGTCAGTTGGCCGTCGAGCTGGGTGTCCGCCAGGAAGGGGTAGGCCGGCATGATCGACTCCGGCACCAGGTCGCGCGGGTTGTTTAAATGCGCGCGGTGCCAGTCATCCGAGTAGCGCCCGCCGACCCGGGCCAGGTCCGGCCCGGTACGTTTGGAACCCCACAGAAACGGGTGATCCCAAACGCTTTCACCGGCCACCGAGTAATGCCCGTAGCGTTCGGTCTCGGCGCGGAACGGCCGGATCATCTGCGAATGACAGCCCACGCAGCCGTTGGCGATATAGACGTCGCGGCCTTCGAGTTCGAGGGCCGGACGCGGCTTCATGCCCTCGACGGGTTGGGTGGTGACGTCCTGAAAGAACAGCGGAACGATCTGCGTCAGCCCTCCGATCGCCACGGCGATGACCATGAAGATCGACAGCAGGCCGATGTTCTTTTCCAGTGCTTCGTGCTTGATCATCAGTGGGCCCCCACGACAGCGATCTGCGCGGCGGCTTCGGCTTCTTCCGTGTTCGCTGCACAAATGGTGCGGAACACGTTGTAGGCCATGAACAGCATGCCACTGGCGAAAATCGCTCCGCCCAACGCGCGCACCATGTACCCCGGATGGCTGGCCTGCAGGGCCTCGACAAACGAGTAGGTGAGGGTGCCGTCGTCGTTGATCGCCCTCCACATCAACCCTTGGGTGATGCCGTTGACCCACATCGCGGCGATGTAGAGGACGGTGCCGACAGTGGCGAGCCAGAAGTGCGTGTTGATCAGCGCGATGCTGTGCATCTGCGGGCGACCGTAGAGTTTCGGGATCATGTGGTAGACGGCGCCGATGGTAATCATCGCCACCCAGCCCAGCGCACCGGAGTGAACGTGGCCGATGGTCCAGTCGGTGTAGTGAGAAAGCGCATTGACGGTCTTGATCGCCATCATCGGCCCCTCAAACGTCGACATCCCGTAGAACGCCAGCGACAGCACGAGGAAGCGCAGAATCGGGTCGGTGCGCAACTTATGCCACGCGCCCGAGAGGGTCATCATGCCGTTGATCATGCCGCCCCAGCTCGGCACTAGCAGGATGATCGACATCACCATCCCCAGCGATTGCGCCCAGTCGGGCAGGGCGGTGTAGTGCAGATGGTGCGGGCCGGCCCAGATGTACAGGGTGATCAACGCCCAGAAATGGACGATGGACAGACGATAGGAATAGATCGGGCGTTCGGCCTGTTTCGGCACGAAGTAATACATCATCCCGAGAAAGCCGGTGGTGAGGAAAAAGCCTACGGCGTTGTGCCCGTACCACCACTGGATCATCGCGTCGGTGGCGCCGGCATACGCCGAGTACGACTTGAACAGGCTCACCGGCAGCGAGATGTGGTTGACGATGTGCAACATCGCCGTGACCACGATGAACGCGCCGTAGAACCAGTTGGCGACATAAATGTGTTTGGTCTTGCGTTTGACGATGGTGCCGAAGAACACCGCGCCGTAGGCGATCCAGACAACCGCCAGCAGGATCGCGATCGGCCATTCGAGCTCGGCATATTCTTTAGTGGTGGTGTAGCCCATCGGCAGGGTGACGATGGCGCCGATAATCACCGCCTGCCAGCCCCAGAAATGAAACGCCGCCAGGCCGTCGGAAATCAGCCGTGTCTGGCAGGTTCGCTGGACGACGTAATAGGAGGTGCCGAACAGCGCGCAGCCGCCGAACGCGAAAATCACCAGGTTGGTGTGGAGGGGGCGCAGTCGACCGAATGTGGTCCACGGCAAACCGAAATTCAGGTCAGGCCACACGATCTGTGAGGCGATGAAGACGCCCAGGCCCATGCCGATGATGCCCCAGACCACCGTCATGATGGCGAACTGGCGGACGACCTTGTAGTTATAAGCAGTCGGGCTGGGTGCTGTGCTCATGTCAGGTTCCACGGTGTGTATTTTATTAGTGTGGTCACAGCCGCACCTTCGAAAAAAGCCTGGCCCTTCACGCAATGGCGTGGGTCGGGGCCGACAGAAGCGAGGGGCGCGGTGCACGCAGACGCCCGGCCGCAGATGCGCGGGGTGTGTCTGGCTGAGTGGTCTGAAGGAAGGAAGACAGGTCGAGCAGGATCGCGCGCGTGAGTGGGAGGGATTGGATACAACCCTGCGGGTGAAAACAGCGCTGGGGCTGCTTGTCTGCAAGAGGGTTGCGTTGCCGGGCACAATCTTGTTGCTGGGCCTGTGGCTAGCTGTCGCCGGTCCACTGTGCGGACACAGCTTAGACGCGAATGATCGCGGAGGGAAGGCTTTGGAACAGCACCTGCGACACTTGGCCGCGCATGACATGAAGTTGCCGCGTCCTTGGCGGGACGCGGCGATCAACCATTTCCGGAGATAGCTGAAACGGTTCTCTGCCTGCCGTTCCTGTGCTTCGAGAGAGCGTTTCCACTGCAAAGTTGTATACAAAAAGCCGATGACATTGGCGCTTTTATCTGCCCAAAAATAGTTGGCCCGAGCTGGCAGAAAGGCCGGCGATCGTCACGGGTGATCGTCCGGAGCGGACAAAAAGCATATTCCGTCGATGAAACCGCCCGGTTGTGTGCAGGTTGGGGCGCTCAGGGATCGGTGCTCGTTGCCGAAGTGCCGGGCCAGACTAACGCTTGGGAGCTGAACCCTTGCTGTCGGTACAGGGCAATCGGAGCAGGGTTATGGCACTTCGACGTTGCTGCATAATGGCGGCCGTGGTGCCCGCCTTCGTCGGCGGGTGATTGATGTTTTGTAAAAGAGACCTGCATGAGCAAACAACACGCGGCGAAGCGAACGGCCGATCACTGCGCACAGCTAGCGCAAGACCATGGCTGGCTCTGGAACGCGCCAACCGGCCCGGCGGCGGATGCGCCATCGACGCTGATTCTCGCCCACGGCGCGGGCGCCCCGATGGACAGCGACTTCATGAACGACATCGCCACGCGTCTGGCGACCCTGGGAATTGGCGTGCTGCGCTTTGAATTCCCCTACATGGCCCAGCGCCGGATCGACGGGCGCAGACGACCTCCCAATCCTCAACCGAAGTTGCTGGAGTGCTGGCATGGGGTGTACGCCGCAGTGCGTGCGGGCGTGAACGGGCGAGTGGCTATCGGTGGCAAATCCATGGGCGGTCGCATGGCCAGCGTCATCGCTGACGATGTGCAAGTCGATGGGTTGTTCTGTCTGGGCTATCCGTTCTACGCGACGGGAAAACCCGAGAAGCCGAGGGTCGCGCATCTCGCGGAACTGCGGACGCCGACGCTGATCATTCAGGGCGAGCGCGATGCGTTGGGGAATCGAGAGGCGGTTGAAGGGTACAAGCTGTCGAAAGCCATCAATGTGCACTGGGTGCCGACTGCCAACCATGACCTCAAACCGTTGAAATCATCGGGCCTCAGGGTCGAGTCGTGTATGCAGGAAATCGCCGAGCTGATGGCGCGCCGGCTGGTCGGATAGAGGGGTGCTCTTCGGCATTTGTGTCGCAGACCAGGTCGAACAGACCGTCGGTCACGTGGAAGCCCTTCGTGGGGACCGCAAACTCGAAGTTGCCGTGCAGCGCTCCGGCTGCTGCATCGCAGCCCAGCAGGGTCAGGTTGCCTTGCTGCAAATCGCGTGAGTGATAAATCTTCGCCATCCGCGTGGGGGTGAGGTGATAGATGACGGTGATCTGATCGTTGCGCAGCAGGTTGTAGTTGCCAGGTGGCACCGTTTCATCGATGAACAGGCCGATCATGGTGCGGTGCCGGCGAACCGTGCCGGTGGCGAGAATCTTCCAGATTCGGCACGTGAGTGGATCCGATCGGCCCGGGCGCAGGCACGCCATGGCGCTCAGGCTGTGGGTGATGAAAGGATGGCCGTTGACGGTGGCGCTGAACGTGCCGAGCGCCGCCGGTGCCTGCGGGCGCTGAAGAGGAGGTTTTGCCGGCATTTTTCTGAGGTTTCCATGAAGGGTTTTTAGGGGCGGTGTGGGCGCTGCGCACGTGTAAGACGCCGTCGGGTCGCGACGACGTCTTTGAAAGGGGAGCTGCTTACGTCTTACAGGCCAGGTTGTGAAGCGGGTGGGCTCGCGTAATTCCGGATTAGCGAATCAGCGAATCGCGACGCCCAGGCTGGAATTGATGTGGAGCAGTTTGTAGTCCCCACCGACGTTGAGGTTTTTCACGTAGTACCACTTCGCGCCTAACACGTTCTTGGCAACGGTGGAGGACCAGTAGTTGGCATTGCCCATCGGCCAGCGATTGCCGTAGGCGTTATAGATCTCGATCAGCTCGTGGATGCTCGGGATGCGCGCGCCGATGCGGTTGGCGGCGTTGGACATCTGGGTGTAGTTGCCGGAGCCCACGCCGTGGCATTCGATGACGCCGGTGACGGAGACAGTAAAGCTTTTACTCTCGCCCGAAGCGTCAGTCGCCGTGATGGTTGCCGTCCCTTTGCCGCGCACCGAGGTCAAACCGGACGCGTCGACTCGCGCCACCTTCGCATCGCTGCTCGAATAGGTATAAGGAGGGCGACCGCCGCTGGCGACACGATGAACCGTGGTACCGGTCGGGAATGCCGGCAGTAGGTCAGGATGAGCCGGTAGCAGATAAACCTTGCCGGCCAGCGTCACCGGAGAAGTGTCGAACATCATGTCTTCGCGCACCGACACCTCCAGCGGCTCGGATTCCGCGTCCACGCCATTGCGCGTCACGATGTACGTGAGCGTTGCGGTGCCACCGACGCTCAACTCGATCACCGCCTTGGGCACCCCGAATACCAGCTCGGTCATGTCGCCGACACTGATGATGTTTGTGTCGAACGTACGCTGGTCGACCCAACGCACCCGCACCAGATCCTGTGATTGCATCGCGCGATAACTGACACGCACGATCGCGTCAGGCCCGGCAATCAAGGAAGGACGCAGAATGCCCTCAGGCCCTACCGTGTCGACGGTAGGGGCGGGCAGTTCCAGCGCTGCACTCATGACTTTCAGCATGAGTCTGGCCGATTCCTGCACGATACCGCTGGCCCGCGTCACGGTGTATACCACCTCAACGTTCTGACCGTCGTTGACGGCGACCGCGCTGTTGGTGAAAACCAGAGTGAGTTCCTGACCCGCCTCGGCGGCAGAAACGATCTTCTCCTGACGGTCGCTGCCCTTCGGGCCATTCCAGTGAGCGATGACAGTTTCACCCTCGCGCAGATTAGCCGTTGCACCGACCACCAGCGTGGCACCGTTCACCGCATCCGCAGGGTCCAGGGTCTGATCCTTGGCTTCACGGATCATCGGATCCGGCAGAGGTTGGAGCGTCGCCAGCTGGAGTTCGATCATCACCGGATCGGAGACCATCGACACGTTGCCCGCACGGTCGGTCACGGTGTAGGTGACTGCGGAGGTCAGGCCATCGGCCGGTTCCATGAAAGGACGGGTGAAGTCGACCATCACCCGGCTCAAGCCCATGTCGTTGGCATCAACGATGGTCATCGGCCCTTCCATCGGACCCCAATAGGTTCGGATTTCGTCGCCTGCGGCCATGCCGCTGTAGCCCGCGATTTTGCCCGGCAGGACGTTGTTGAGGTCTTCCAGTTCGGAGGAGGTGAGGCCGTTTTGGATGACGTCGGGGAAGATAATAGGGGCGAGTTGCGGGGCGCCTGGGGCGGTTCGGTCTATGACCAGCGGAATAGTGTCGGAATAGACTTCATATTGAGTGTTAGGACTGAAGATCCGATATCCCACTCGATGCGCACCCTCGGCTAACAGGTCAATCGGGATTTCCACTTCCAAAATATCACCTGGCCTGTCTGTGCTCAGAATTACTTTCTCGGGTGGAACGTTCGCACCGTCAAATGCGAGTTGATAGGTATAGCCGGTCTCGGCGGCCTCCCACACTGGGAAATTAACTTTGACAGGAACAGTAAGTTGGTCAATGGGCACCAGTCCACCCTCAAGAACAATCGGTACATTAGGTAGTTGCAAGGGAATAGGGGCTCTTGCTAGTAGAGTGTTTTGCACGTTCATAGGATTTCCTTAATGAAATTGATCAAGGGTAGAGTATTCCACCCTTGATTTAGCTGGGTTCTACTTTAAGTTAAGCGCGCAAGGTGCACGCGCTTTCATTGGTGCGTCGCATGTCAACCGGTACGCGAGTCATGCGTGAAGTCACCGCGCTTTGATTGCTTCCAGCAGCAGGTTCTACTCGGATATAGGCTTCACAATATCCATGACAGATCGTTCGCAAGATGTTGAACGGCACTTGGAAGCTGTAGCCGTTTAGGACGTCTTGTTCATCAAGTTCGCGGGTCGCGGTGAACGTCGCTGCGTCGATTGGGTTGTTCGTCAGGTCGTAGCCTTTGAAGGTAAAAAACAGTTTTTGGTTTTTTGAGATATTGACATAGGGCTTGATCAATCCTTTGGTGCCATTTGGTGCAACCACGAGCGAAATGTATCCGGTGGGGGTCAACTCAAATACGGGACCATCAATACCATCGGCACCTCCAGGCAGTTCTTCTCTGGAACGCACTGTCACTGTCTGGATTGGAGAGGGTGTCGGATTGGGGTTCCCGTCACGAACCACGGTATAACGCACTGGGATTTCAGCACCGGTGCCTTGTGCCTTCATGATTGAGTTGACGACTGGGATAATCATGTCTTGTTGAGCTGTCACATCCTCCTCCGAAATTTGGTGCCATTGAAGCCGTTGTTGATCTCCCCAGAAAAGATTTAGATCATCATTGAGCTTGAATTGATCGCTCCACTGGACGATAGCGCGACTGTTCAGTTCGTAGTCGTCCTCATCAATAAAGTTGTCGGTTTTGTCAGGGTTATTAACGCTGGTCCCTTGAACGATGGGCGCTAATGTAGGCTCCGGTACAGGCAGCGTGAGGAATACCTCGATTTCTGTCGCGAGTGACGACCCGTTCAGTTGGTTCTGTCGAGTTATCTTGTAGGTAGCGGAGACCTTACCTACTGGCTTCACGGCAATAGTTTCGAATGGCACACGGAACGAAATAACGATGTCCTCGTTTTCATCACCAGGTGGAAGTTGAACTGGAAACATGGGTGTGTCCTCACCCCAATACAAGGTGATTTGGTCAAAAGCTGCCGCGCCCGGGTAGTGAGGGATGTCCACCTGCACCCCGGGCCGGGCCTCTACGTAATCAATCAACCCGCCAACGGCAGGATCGATGATCGGGGCAGGGTAATTGGCAGGTATCTCTTCGAGTAACAGAAGGATTCGAGATTCAATAGAGTTTTCCGACGTATTGCCCGCACGATCGGTTACCGTATAGTTGACGTCATGGGTCCCGGCAGGAATTGTCTCAAGGAAGTCTTTGGAGAAATTAAACAGGACTTTATTCAACCCCATGTCATTCTGGGTAACTGTTGTAGTTGGGCCTGCGATGTCACCCCAGTAGGTCTCTATAATGTCGTGTTTCGCCATGCCAGTGTAGCCAGCAACCTCGACATCCAGCTGATTTCCAAGACGCGCCAGTTCCTCAGCAGTCAAGCCATTTTGGACTTCAACTGGAAACTGAATGGCAGCAAGTTGAGGTTTGCCAGGGGCCGTACGGTCGATCACTACAGGGAAAATTTCAGAAAAATCCTCAACAGTGGTATTTGGGCTGAATGTCCTGAACGCGAGGCTGTGAGGTCCTTCACTTTGAAGTGCAACGGGAACCTCCAGCGCAAGAGCATCGCCTGGTCGTTCGGTAGCCTGAATAATCTTCTCGGGACCGTAGGCATCACCGTCCCAGAGGAGTTGGTATTTATAGCCTGCCTCCGCACCTTCCCAAACCTTCAAATCTACGGTAATGGGAATATCAAGTGCCGAGACGGGGATTAACCCAAAGTTATCTTGGTCGTGAAACGCTACCGCGATGTCTGGTGCTTCAATTGGAACTGGAGCGCGGCTCGATCGGGTGGAGATGATGGTAGGTGTTTGTTTTACATTACTCATAAAAATCCCTTGTAGTTTTTTGATATCACGATTGCGGACCTGGTTGGGACGGCATCTCGTGGAACTGGATTCCCCAGTTCCCAATCTAACTAATACTAAAAATCAGCCGGTAGCAACGTAGGCTTCGACCCGAACTCGTAGGACTGAATGACTCTATGTAGGACGTATCCAATCGCCTGTAAATAAAGTCATGTCGTTTTCTTTAGCGGCATGCCCTGAATATAAGCCCTTTAGCTTTTCTAACGTAGGACATGTATTTCAAATATTTGGGAAAATTCCTACTCAATGTTTTTTTATTATTTTTTTTGGCGGTATCTACATTCCTCAGACTTTATATCTCATGATTTGGAGGAAGCCTCGTGTTAGCAGTGAAAAATCCGGTAAGTTTTAGACGTAGTTTGCTCGCCCTATCAGTAGGGCTCATGACTCCAATTGTGAGTCTTACCCCGGCTCTGGCAAGCGAGCGGTCACTAACATCAGGCCCCAACGATGCGGGTGTCAGAAAAACCTTGCTAGAAGTCGCAGGCGTAAAACGAGAAGTCACGGTGGTGGACGGAGTCATTCATACCGTGGGAGCCTCGAGCGGCCTCGCTAGCTATAGCGTGATCAATGATGGTGTCATCAATATTGTTCCAGGTGGAGTTGCTGACTGGGTGGGTGTAGCTAAGTCAACTTTGAACGTTCAAGGTGGGGAGGTTAAAGGAGGTGTGGAAATTTTTGGTGGTCAAGCCAACATAAATGATGCAAGCGTCATGCGCAGCGATCGAGCGGCTCTAGAGCTCATCATGAACGTACAAGATCCAACCACGCTTTCCACCGCCCATGTTTCAGGTAGCACAATTAAAGGAGCCGCTTACGGGATCATGGTGTCTGCCATGGGTGAAATCTGGTTGAAGTCCACGCAAGTTGAAGGCTTAGGCACTGCAGCATCCCTGGCCGAAAACGGCGGCCTGAAGTTGTCGGGTGGCGTCGCACATGTGCTTGAAGGCAGCCATGTGATCGGGGAGGACAGCGGAGTTCGTATAATCAACGGAACACACGGTCTCGTGAGTCAGACCAATTTCTTGGAAATCAATGCGTCCACCATTACCGCGCGAACCGGATCCGCAATCGAGGTGACCAGGCGGTCGGCAACGTCCGCTGACAAGACCACTGCGAATATCCTCATCGCTGATGATGCGATATTGGACGCAGGCAACGGTGTTTTGATTGATGTCAATCAGGAAAGCACCGCGAACGTAAAAGTAATCAACAGCACCCTCTCCGGCGATTTCGTCGCCGACGACACCAGCACACTCAACGTGGTGCTGCGCAACCGCGGGCAGTTGAACGGGAATATCGTCAATGGCAATGCTGTGACCATCGACTCCAGCGGGCGCTGGCAGCTTGCGGCGGACAACAGCGTTAACTCGCTCGCGCTGGACGGCGGCAGTGTCGGTTTCGCCGGAAACGGGTTTCATTCCCTCTCCTTGGGCAAGCTGTCCGGCTCTGGCCTTTTCGACATGCGCATCAACCTCGATAACGGCACCGGTGATTTGCTCAGCGTGAACGGGGAAGCCTCGGGCAGGCATCGCCTGCGTATCCAGAACACCGGCATCGAAGCCGTCCCCGCCGAGTTCGACCCGCTGCGAGTGGTTCACACCGAAGGCGGGGATGCGGAGTTCGGGCTGGTGGGCGGTCGGGCGGATCTTGGGGTGTACTCCTACGAGCTCGAACGCCAGGGCACTGACTGGTTCATCGTTGGGTCCGGCAAGGAGATCAGTCCTTCCACGAAAAGTGCGCTGGCGTTGTTCAACACGGCACCAACGGTGTGGAACAGCGAGTTGACGACGTTGCGCAGTCGCATGGGGGAAGTGCGCGGGCAGGAGCAGGGCGGCGGCTGGATGCGTACTTATGGCAGTCGCTTCAATGCGGCGCTGGATTCCGGCGTTGATTACCGCCAGAAGCAGCAGGGTCTGTCGTTCGGCGCGGATGCGCCCGTGCCGGTGGGCAACGGTCAGTTGTTGCTCGGGTTGATGGGGGGTTACAGCAAGTCGGATCTGGACATCGGCCGAGGCACTTCGGGTCAGGTCGACAGCTATTACGTCGGCGCGTATGGCACGTGGTTGTCGGAGGGCGGCTATTACCTGGACGGCGTGTTGAAACTCAACCAGTTCCATAACGAATCCAAGGTGGCGATGAGCGATGGCACCAAGGCCAAGGGCGATTACAGCAGCAAGGCTTTGGGTGGATCGCTGGAAGTCGGCAAGCATATAAAGCTGGGCGATGAGTATTTCGTCGAGCCGTTCGCGCAGGTGTCCAGCGTCTGGATCGATGGCAGCAGCTACACGCTGGACAACGGCATGCAGGCCAGGACTAATCAGACTCAGTCGGTGCTGGGCAAGGTCGGCAGTACCCTGGGACGCAGCGTTGCCCTGAAGGACGGCGGCGTTGTTAAACCGTACGCACGGGTGGCGTTGGCCCACGAGTTCTCCCGCAGTAATGATGTCAGCGTGAACGGTCAGCGTTTTGACAACGACCTGTTCGGCTCCCGGGCGGAACTGGGCGCAGGTGTTTCGGTGTCGCTGTCCGAGCGACTCCAGGTGCACGCTGATTTCGATTACATGAAGGGTGAGCATGTTGAGCAGCCTTGGGGTGCGAACGTGGGTGTGCGTCTGGCGTTCTGACATTCGCGTCAGTTGATTGAAACGCGGTTCTAAAGCCCCGGCTGCAGCGATGCAGTCGGGGCTTTTTACGTGCGCTTATGGTTTGGGCTGCATCCGACGCCGTCGCGGTGGACGGCTCGGGGGCGCGCCCTTGCCGCGTCGCTTACCAAGACGGGGCAGATTGATGGTCAGCGTTTCCGAGATGCCGACGAGCCTGGCGCGCCGCACCACTTCGTAGCGCACTTCGACGCGTCCGCTTTCGTAGTCCGCCAGGGTTTCATTGTTGAGGTACTGAACCAGGCGAGGGCCTTTGCGGCCCTCTACCTTGCCGATGGTGGTGTAGAACGTGTTGTGGCCCCAGCGCAGCTTCAGATGATCTCCGAACCACAGCTTTGGCGAGCGCGGGATATTGATGTAGATGCCAACGTTCAGCTGGGCGTCCGTAGGGCCCTCGGGATCAGCACCGGTGATGTAAGGCGCTTCGAATACAGGCGCCGGAGGCGGGTCCTTCATCTCGTGATGCCATGGAAATCCCGGGGCGTTCTGAAGCTGGCCGGCGTAGACCCTCGCCTGTTCAGCCGCACTCTTGCCCGCGGGCGGCACTGCCTGCAGATCTTCGTAGAGCGGGATTGAACTCTTGTTGGGTGATTTGCCTGTGGTCCTGCGGGTATTTTTCGAGAGAGGCGGTGTTACCTTTTTATCATTATCGGACTCGTTCGGCTGTGAACCATGGGGCGGCTGGATATCCGTTTCATCTTCCATTGGAACTCCTTGATCAGATCGCTAGTGCGAGGATTACAGGATTGAGTGTTGTGCGCTTGCTTGTAGGACTGCGGCGCTGCACATGCCTATGATCGATTCGAAAAATATTACTGTCAAACAAGCGAAGTGCATGGGATTGCATGGCTTCTCCGAAAAAATTTCGCGGTTGAATATATTTTTAATGTGTGAATCCGGCACTTTTTACGGTGTTTGTGAGCGATTTAAATAATTATGTATCGCGTGTAGTCTATAAAATTTTGATAGTCCATCAGACGCTTCCTACGGTGATGTAGGTTCTGTGGAATCGAGATGCCAAAAAATAATTTAAATTATTTTTCACTGACGATTTTGTTGACAAAACCTCCACGCATAAGCGTGGAGGTGGTTACTTTTGGTATTCAGTTGAATAGCCTGAACGCTGGTTACAATTTAACTGAAACCAGGGTCGGCAGGCTGGTGATGGATACATTTCCCGCACGGTCGGTAGCGAAGTACTCCACGGACACCGTTTCGGCTGCATGGGCTTGCAGGTGTTCGCGGCTGAAAGCGATTTCGACGGGCCGGAGGGTGAGCTCCTCCGCCTGGACCCGATGGGCCGGGCCTTCGACGCCGTTGAGTAATGTCTGGATGACATCGCCCGGTTCCATGCCTGCGTAGCCAGGGAGGAGGCCAATGAGTTGATCGCCGAAGGTGGCGGTGGGGAAGATGAGGGGAGCGAGGAGGGTAGCGCCGGGTTTGGTGCGGTCGACCTTTAGCGCTGCGGCGGGAGATTCGCGAGTTACGCCATTGATGTTATTTGTAGCCTGATAGCTTAGGGAATAACTGCGGCTTTCACATAGCAGATTTTGACTTAGCTGAAGCTGCACTGTATCGCCAGGCTTCTGGTCGCCCACAACAACCGGGACATCAATGAGGTCCCCATCAAGTCTTAACTGAACAATATAGCCCTGACGGGCACCATCCCAAATCGTGATCTCAACGGGAACTGGCCGAGTTAAATCTCCGATTTGTAAAAGTCCGTCGATAGGATCCGCTTTGGTTACCAACGGGGCGCTGAAAGGGAATTGCTCATTCATAAAAAACTCCATCAAGCACACCTCTCCGCTTCGATCCGCAGAAAGAGTGCGCATTAAATTAATTATCCAGATCAACAAATACTCCACTCATGGTGGTAACTATTTATTGTCTTTCAATAATCAACTAATAGAGTTCTACAAATCCTGTCAACACCCAACCTCGCGCTCCAAACCAAAAACCGCTCTCCCAAACAATTTTCAGAAATGTCCTACTCAACCCCCGATACAAACAAAAAAGCCCCGGCAGACGATCTGCCAGGGCCTTCGCATAACCGATCAATCACTCAGCGGTTAAAGCGCTCCACCAATGAGTATTGCGTGTTGGCTGTGTGGGTCAGCTCCGCACTGAGCGTGGCAGAGCGACGGGCTTCGTCGGAGGTCTGGTCGGCCAGCTGCGCGATGGTGCTGATGTTGCGGCTGACCTCTTCTGCCACCGAGCTTTGCTCCTCGGTGGCGGCGGCGATCTGCGTGGTCATGTCGGTAATGTTGGCCACTGCGTCGCTGATGCCTGACAGCGCCCTGTCGGCTTCTATGACCTGTTCGACACCTTCTTCAGCCTGGCGACGGCCTGTATTCATGGTCTGCACCGCGTTGGTGGCAGTCTGTTGCAGCTTGGCGATGAGGGCGTGGATCTGGCCCGTCGATTCGGTGGTGCGTTGGGCGAGTTGGCGGACCTCATCGGCGACGACGGCAAAGCCACGACCCATTTCGCCCGCGCGGGCGGCTTCGATGGCGGCGTTCAGGGCCAGCAGGTTGGTCTGGTCGGCGATGCCTTTGATGACGTCGACAACGCCACCGATTTCGTCGCTGTCTTTCGCCAGCTGGGTTACGGTCAGGCCGGTTTCGCCCACCGAGGCCGACAGACGCTGAATCGCTTCGCGGGTGTTGCTGGCAATCTCGCGGCCGCGACGGGTCAGCTCGTTGGCCTGCTGTGTGGCGTCAGCGGTGCGCTGCACGTGATT
The DNA here is from genome assembly GCF_021728295.1 of Pseudomonas petrae. Classification (GTDB taxonomy): domain Bacteria; phylum Pseudomonadota; class Gammaproteobacteria; order Pseudomonadales; family Pseudomonadaceae; genus Aquipseudomonas; species Aquipseudomonas petrae. The sequence continues at coordinate 234,962 of NZ_JAKJXE010000004.1, read as the reverse complement.
GGCGACTTCCTGGGTGGTCGCGGCCATCTGGTTGACGGCGGTGGCGACCTGTTCGGTTTCGACGCGCTGACGTTCCAGGCCGGTGGAGCTGGCCTGCGCCAGGGTGTCGGACTGACGCGCTTGGGCGTTGAGGTGTTCGGCGGTGTCCTGCAGACGGGTGAGGCAGGTCTTGAGACGCGCTTCCTGGCTGAGGATCGACATCTCCAGCCGCGCTTGTGCGCCGCGACTGTCGGTGTACATTTGCGCGATCAGCGGGTCGGACGTGGTTTGCTCGGCCAGACGCAGCAGACGCTTGAGGCCACGCTGTTGCCAGCTCAACCCCAGCAGGCCCAGCGGCACCGACAGTGCCGCCGCCAGCGCAAAGCCCCAATGGGAGTTCAGCCACACGCCAATCAAAAAGCTCAACTGGCTGACCAGTATGAACGGCAGCCAGTCCTGCAACATCGGCAGCCACTTGTCGCGGCCAGGCACTGCACTTTTGCCGCTGTTCAGACGTTTGTAGAGCGCTTCGGCGCGACGCACCTGTTCAGCGGTTGGCTTGATGCGCACGGACTCGAAGCCCACGACCTGTTTGTTCTCGAAGACCGGCGTGACGTAAGCGTTGACCCAATAGTGGTCGCCGTTCTTGCAGCGGTTCTTGACGATCCCCATCCACGGCAGGCCCTGTTTGAGCGTGGCCCACATGTGTTCGAAAACCGCCGACGGCACGTCTGGATGACGCACCGTGTTGTGAGGCGATTTGATCAACTCATCTTGCGCGAAACCGCTGATTTCAATGAAGGCGTCGTTGCAATAGGTGATGACGCCGCGCGCATCGGTGGTAGAAATCAACCGCTGCTGCGCCGGAAAAGTCCGTTCGCGTTGAGTAATGGGCTGGTTATTTCGCATGAGCTATTCGATCCAGGAAGGCTTTCACGGTTATCGGCCCGAAGCGAAAAAAATTAAGCTTTTGTGAACTGCGTCATAGGTTGGGTATCGCTGGCTTCCTTTAGCGATCGAACATCGGGTAGGTGAACAGGCTGAAATGCAGCAGGTTCAAACCGAAGTGGGTGAGCACGGCAGCGGGCAGGCCGCCCAGTCGATACGCCACTCCGTAACCTATGCCTGCGATGCCCGCCAGAAGCGCCCATTCCCAGCCAGCGCCGATGTGCGCAAGGCCGAACAGTGCCGACGCCATCCCGATTGCCAGGGTGTCGTGGTAGGGCAGGTGTTGCAGCCATCTTTTCAGGCTCCCTTGCAGGTAACCCCGAAAAAGCAGTTCCTCGGTCAGCGCGACCAGCAGCAGGTTGTTCAGCGCCCAGATGCCCGTTTGCTCGGGCCACTTTGGCGACCAGCCGACGAGGCCCAGCAACAGCGCTGTTGATAAACACGCTGCGGCGGTGACGGGAAGGGCGATGCTGGTTACGCCCAGCCAGCGGCGTGGACTCAACGCGATAAACACCCAGGGGCAGGCGATTGCGATCCAGAAGCCGATGAGGGGCTTGTCGAGATTCAGGTACATCGAATACGGCGCGGCCTCGGGGCTGAAGCGCACGCCGGCAATCGCCCTTGCGCTGAGGAAACCGGGCAGCCAGTGACTGGCCAGCCCCGCTGCGATGGCGATGAACAGGGCGTGACCGCAGAGCCGGACGGCGCGGTGCTGGAAATGGCTGGCGCAGATGCCGGCCATGATCAGTAATCCCCATGTAACAACCACGGGCAGACTGAGCTGGCCGTACAGCAGCGCCAGGCAGTAGCCGAGTGAGAGCAGAAAGAGAGAAGTCCAGCGTTGCACCGACATGGAGTCGTCCTAGAGCGTCGGATAAGGCTGGCGATTTTAACGTTGATTAAACGCGTGTGTATGTCGGATCAACGGGAAGTCGGTCCGAATGTTTTGTTGATCCGTGGCGGATAGGGTGTAGGGCGTTTCTGGTAACAAAGGATTTGGGTTGGACGCTGGCAATTTGTGGTGGGCCATAAGACGCCTTCCCGGCTAAAGCCGGTCCCACGAACGCGCGGCGTGTCAGTAGTACCGGCTTCAGCCGGGAAGAGGCCGGTTTAACACCAGGAGATTTTTGGTGTGGCCTATGACGCCTTCCCGGCTAAAGCCAGTCCCACTGACAGCGAGATCGGCTTAAGTCGGGATGAGGCTCAGGAAGCAATCAACTGCCGCAACACGTAATGCAGAATCCCTCCCGCCTTGAAGTATTCCACCTCGTTCAAGGTATCGATCCGACACAGCACGTCGATGTTTTCCTGCTGGCCGTCCTCCCGGGTGATCTGCACCGCCAGGCTCATGCCTGGTTGCAACGTGGCACCCGTCAGACCGGTGATATTCAGCACCTCCTTGCCAGTCAGGCCCAGGGTTTTGCGGCTTTCGCCAGCCCTGAACTGCAGTGGCAGGACGCCCATGCCGACCAGGTTGGAACGGTGAATGCGCTCGAAACTCTCGGCAATCACCGCTTTGACGCCCAGCAGATTCGTGCCTTTCGCCGCCCAGTCGCGACTGGAGCCAGTGCCGTATTCCTGACCGGCAATGACCACCAGCGGGGTGCCTTCTTCCTGGTAACGCATGGCCGCGTCATAGATCGGCAGCTTCTCGTCGGTGGGCACGTGCAGGGTGTAGCCGCCTTCTTCGCCGCCGAGCATTTCGTTGCGAATGCGGATGTTGGCGAAGGTGCCGCGCATCATCACTTCGTGGTTGCCGCGCCGCGAGCCGTAGGAGTTGAAGTCCTTGTATTCCACGCCCTTGCTGCGCAGATAACGCCCGGCCGGGCTGTCGAGTTTGATGTTGCCGGCGGGGGAGATGTGGTCAGTGGTCACCGAGTCGCCCAGGACTGCCAGCACGCGGGCCTGCTGCACGTCAGCGATGACCGGCAGCGGACCTGCTACGTCTTCAAAAAACGGCGGGTGCTGAATGTACGTCGAGTCCGGCTGCCAGACGTAGGTCGCCGCCTCGGGCACCTGAATCGCCTGCCACTGCTCGTCGCCGGCGAAGACTTCGGCGTACTCCTTGTGAAACATGCCGGTGCTGACGTTCATCACGGCGTCGGCAATCTCTTGTTGGGTCGGCCAGATGTCGCGCAGGTAAACCGGCTGGCCGTCGCTGCCTTCGCCCAGGGGTTCGCTGCTCAGATCAGTGCGCACCGTGCCGGCCAACGCGTAAGCGACCACCAGCGGCGGTGAGGCCAGCCAGTTGGTTTTCACCAGCGGGTGCACGCGGCCTTCGAAATTGCGATTGCCCGAGAGCACTGACGCGACGGTCAGGTCCGATTGCTGGATGGCTTTTTCAATCGGGTCAGGAAGCGGCCCGGAGTTACCGATGCAGGTGGTGCAGCCATAACCCACCAGGTCGAAGCCCAACTTATCGAGATACTCGGTGAGACCGGCGGCGTTGTAGTAATCGGTCACGACCTTTGAGCCGGGTGCGAGCGAACTCTTCACCCACGGTTTGCGCTGCAGCCCTTTCTCCACAGCCTTTTTCGCCAGCAGGCCGGCCGCCATCATCACGCTGGGGTTGGAGGTGTTGGTGCAGGAAGTGATGGCAGCGATGACCACTGCGCCGTTTTTGAGGCGATAGGTCTGGCCGTTGTATTCATACTCAGCCTCGCCCACCTGTGCGGCGTTGCCCACCGCGACACCGCCGCCGCCTTCGCTTTCCAGTCGGCCTTCTTCGTGCTTGCTCGGGCTGACCGCCAACCCCAGGAAGTCGCTGAAGGCCTGGGACACATCGGGCAGGGCGACGCGGTCTTGCGGACGTTTTGGCCCTGCAAGGCTGGCCACGACGGAACCCATGTCCAGCTCCAGCGCATCGGTGAACGCCGGTTCCTGACCGGGCAGACGCCACAGGCCCTGGGCCTTGCAATAGGCTTCGACCAATTGCACCGTTTCGTCCGGACGCCCCGACAGGCGCAGGTAATCCAGCGTGACGTCGTCGACCGGGAAGAAGCCGCAGGTCGCGCCGTATTCCGGGGCCATGTTGGCGATGGTGGCGCGATCCGCCAGCGGCAAGTCCGCCAGGCCATCGCCATAGAATTCGACGAACTTACCGACCACGCCTTTCTTGCGCAGCATTTGCGTCACGGTCAGCACCAGGTCGGTGGCGGTGATGCCTTCGCGCAGTTTGCCGCTGAGCTTGAAGCCGATGACTTCCGGAATCAGCATCGACACGGGTTGGCCGAGCATGGCCGCTTCCGCTTCGATGCCGCCGACGCCCCAGCCGAGTACGCCGAGGCCGTTGATCATTGTGGTGTGGGAATCGGTACCGACCAGCGTGTCCGGAAAGGCGTAGGTGCGGCCGTCTTCTTCCTTGGTCCACACGGTGCGACCGAGGTATTCCAGGTTGACCTGATGGCAGATCCCGGTACCCGGCGGCACCACGCTGAAGTTATCGAACGCGTTCTGACCCCAGCGCAGGAACGCGTAACGCTCGCCGTTGCGCTGCATTTCGATGTCGACGTTCTCGCCGAAGGCCTTGTCGTCGCCGAACCGGTCGACCATGACCGAGTGATCGATGACCAGATCCACCGGCGACAGCGGGTTGATGCGCTGGGGATCGCCACCGGCCTTGGCCACGGCGGCGCGCATGGCCGCCAAGTCAACCACGGCCGGCACGCCGGTGAAATCCTGCATCAGCACGCGCGCGGGGCGGTACTGGATTTCCCGATGGGATTTGCGCTCGGTCAGCCAGTCGGCGAGGGCCTTGAGGTCGTCGCCGGTCACTGTGTGGTTGTCTTCCCAGCGCAGCAGGTTTTCCAGCAGCACCTTGAGCGACATCGGCAGTTTGTCGAGATCACCCAGCGTGCGCGCGGCATCCGGGAGGCTGAAGTAGTGGTAGGTCTTGTTGCTGACTTCGAGTGTCTTGAGGCTTTTCAGGCTATCGAGGGAGGGCATGACTGACTCCTTGACGGACCGCGCAGCACGCGCGGACGGGCGATCGACGGTAAGACGGGGCTTGCTTCAGCGCTCTGGTCGGCGCCTTTGAATACTCGTTGAGTAGTACTGGACCCACCGGCTGAGCCAGTGGTTCCTGATTCGGCTATCATGCGCCGCTTTCGAGTCATTGAGGTTAGTCCTCATGTACAGCTTGCGCCGCGACACGATTCGTGGCGCGCGAGGAGACCGTCCCGTGAACACCCTTTTCATGCATTGCCGCCCCGGCTTCGAAAGCGAGGTCTGCTCGGAGCTCAGCGAGCACGCCGCCCGCCTTGAGGTGTCCGGCTACGCCAAGGCGAAGACTGACGCCGCCTGCGCGGAATTCATCTGCACCGAGGCCGACGGCGCCGAGCGGCTGATGAACAGCCTGAAGTTCCGCGAGCTGATTTTCCCTAGGCAGTGGGCGCGTGGCGTGTTTGTCCAATTGCCAGAAACCGACCGCATCAGCGTGATCCTCGAACACATGGCCGGGTTTGCACCGTGCGGCAGCCTGTGGCTGGAGGTGGTCGACACCAACGACGGCAAGGAGCTCTCGACGTTCTGCCGCAAGTTCGAAGCGCCGTTGCGCAAGGCCCTGGAAAAGGCCGGCAAACTGGTCGACAACCCGAGCCTGCCGCGCCTGCTGTTGACCTTCAAAAGCGGGCGCGAGGTGTTTCTGGGGCTGGCCGACGCAAATAACTCGGCAATGTGGCCCATGGGCATCCCGCGTCTGAAATTTCCCCGGGAAGCGCCAAGCCGCTCCACCCTCAAGCTCGAAGAGGCCTGGCACCACTTCATCCCCCGGGATCAGTGGGACGAGCGCCTGTCGGGCGACATGACCGGCGTCGACCTCGGTGCGGCGCCCGGTGGCTGGACCTACCAGCTGGTGCGGCGCGGCATGCTGGTCACCGCGATCGATAACGGACCGATGGCCGAAAGCTTGATGGACACCGGGCTGGTGCAGCACTTGATGGCGGACGGTTTTACCTTCAAGCCGCGTCAGCCGGTGGACTGGATGGTCTGCGACATCGTCGAAAAGCCCGCACGCAACGCCGCGCTGCTGGAAACCTGGCTGGGCGAAGGTCTGTGCCGCGAGGCTGTGGTCAATCTCAAGTTGCCGATGAAACAGCGTTATGCCGAAGTGCGGCGCCTGCTGGAGCGCATCGAAGACGGCTTCAAGGCACGCGGCGTCAAGGTCTCCATCGGTTGCAAGCAGCTGTACCACGACCGCGAAGAAGTGACCTGCCACCTGCGGCGGCTGGACATGAAACGCAAGGGCTGATCCGCCCATCACGCGTCTGAAACATCGCGCCAGGCGCCGATCAGTGCAGGGGCGCGCTTGCCCGCGAATGCGATGTGTCAGGCGCTGCGTGAGTGGCAGATTGATGGTGTTCGCCAGCAAGCCGGCTCCTACGGACGGTGGGTATGACGACGATCCCACGTGTTGCTACGGTCCCGTAGACGCCCGTGGATTTCGATAGTGCGACGATCTCGCTCACGCTGACGATTCTCGATAGTGCGCCGGTCCCCGTAGGAGCCGGCTTGCTGGCGAACGCGGTTGATGAGACGACATCCTCATACCTGACCCAGCGCATTCGCGGGCAAGCGCGCTCCTACAATTGTTTGTGGGGTGTCAGGTCAAAATTCGTGGTTAATCCATCGCGTTCGCCAGCAAAGTCGGCTCCTGCGGATTTGAATCCTTGGCGTGGCGCATTTTCATGGTGTGTGCAATCGACGAGCAAGGGCACGCTGGCCATAATCAGCGTGCGCGCCCGCAGGGCGAAGAGAAGGGGAGAAGCAATGAGCGCTGAACACAATGGACCTGACGCCGACATCCTGATCGTCGGCGGTGGCCTCAGCGGGACAATGCTGGCGGTGCAGCTGCTGCGCTTGCCGGGGCAGCGGCGGATCGTGATCGTCGAGTCACGCAGCGAGTTGGGCCGGGGCGAGGCCTACAGCGCCACCGAGCTGGGCCATACGCTGAACGGCAACGCCGCGCGCATGAGCGTCGACCCGGACGACGTCGATGATCTCACCCGCTGGCTGACCGACTGCATCGCTGCCGGCGGCTGGCCGGAGTCTGATCAGCAGCACGTGCCGGTGGCCGAGCTGTTTCCGCCGCGTGGCCTGTTCGGGCTGTATGTCCAGAAGCGTCTGGCCGAGGCCCGGGTGGTCGGCGAGCGTTACGGTTCGACCGTCGAGCATGTGCGCGGCGAAGTGACCGACCTGCAGACTGACGCAGCCGGCCTGCGCATAACCCTCGCCAACGGCGAACACCTGACCGGCCGCTTCGGCGTACTGGCAACGGGCATGTTCGCCGCCGCGCGCACGCCTCAGCGCGATTCAAACGCCCTCAACGCCGCCGCTGTTGATCCGTGGGATGTAAACGCCATGCGCCAGCTCGACCCCCAGGGCCGGGTGCTGATCATCGGCTCGGGCCTGACCATGGTCGACGCCGTGGTGTCCCTGGAGCAAGCCGGTCACCGGGGGCCCATCGCCGTGTTTTCCCGCCACGGTCTGCTGCCCCATGTGCGCCGTCAGCCGCCGACGTGGCCGGACTTCCTCGCCGCCGACCCGAACATACGCAGCACCCGGCAACTGGTCAGGGCCTTGCGCGAGCAGTGCGCGCAAGCGGCGGAACAGGGCATCGACTGGCAGGCGCCGCTCGACACCGTGCGCGTGCATATTCCACGGCTGTGGAGTCAGGCGTCTGACCTGCAAAGGCGCCAATTCGTACGCCATGTTCGGCCGTGGTGGGAAAGCCATCACCACCGCTCGCCGCCGCCCAGTGCCCACTTACTGGAGCGGCTGATCGGTGAAGGGCGCCTGCACATCCACGCCGCCTCGTTGCTCAGCGTTGAGGGCGCCCAGGCCGGAGAGGTCTGCATCAGCGTTCGCTATCGCGGCCAGGACAAGGCCACCAAAGAGAGCGGCGCAGCGCTGATCAACTCGACCGGCATCCAATACGACTGGCGCCGGGTCGATCGTGCCCTGCCGCGCAACCTGCTGGCGCGCGGCCTGATTCAGGCGGGGCCGCTGGCGCTGGGCATTGCCGCCGATGCGGGCGGCGCCGTCATGGACGCCGAAGGGCGGATCTCGGCGCGGCTGTATGCCATGGGCCCGCCCTTGCGCGGCGTGTGGTGGGAAAGCACCGCTGTGACCGACGTGGCGTTGCAGGCCAAAGCGCTGGCGGTGCGGCTGGCGGCGTCGAGCCACTTGCCGGCCTGAATGAGCGTGTCGGCTTGAATGAACAGGAAATTGTGTCGACCACGACACAGTTTCCACAGCCCCTCCTAAAGCACGCTCCGAACGAGCCGAAAGCCCATTATCGACCCGGTAAGACCGCCCGCTTTTCATCGAGAGGCGACAGGGACGTCAGCGATTGCACAGTGCTATGGAGGTCATCGTTCATGTTGAGCTTGAGTTTCAGAAATCCCGCGGAGGCAGCACTGCTGCTGCCGCACCCCGCCGTGCCGGCTGCCCTCGGTGCCGACGACCCGCAGCAGGACGCCAGTGCCGCCGAGCAGGTGCGCCAGGGCATCGAAGTGCTGCTTTCACCGGATGCGCAGAAAGCGGCGAAGAAGGGAGACAAGAACGCCGACATCGACGCCACCCACTTGCCTGACCGGATCAAGGAGCAGCTCAAGCTGATCCGCTCGATTCAGGAGCGCATCGCCAAACGCATGCAGGACATGCAGGCGTTCATGAGCGACCGGTCGCTCTCGCCCCGTGCCCGGGAAGGCAAAATGCGCCAGTTGCAGATGGAAATCATGGCCATGACCAGCTCGCTCATTCAGGCGACCAACCAGCTCAATCAAGCGATGCAGCAGATGCATCTGTCACTGGCCGACCAGACCCTCGCCGGCACTTTGGTCAGTCCGCAAAACCTTCAATCCTGATCCAGCAGGCGCGGCCCGGCGCCTTGCTCGCTCAGGCTGTCGCCGAGGTTACGCAGCGGGCAGGCCTCCATCGACAGGCAGCCGCAGCCGATGCAGCCATTGAGTTGATCGCGCAGGGCGCTGAGGCGATTGATGCGTTCATCCAGATCGGTTTTCCAACGCTCGGACAGCCGCGTCCAGTCGTCAAGGCTGGGCGGGCGGTCCTGGGGCAGGGTTTGCAGCGCGGTCTGGATGGTTGCCAGGGGAATGCCCAGGCGCTGGGCGGTTTTGATCAACGCCACCCGCCGCAGCACGTCCCTGGGATAGCGACGCAGATTGCTGGCGTTGCGCTGGCTGCTGATCAGGCCTTTGGCCTCATAAAAGCGCAGCGCGGTGATGGCCACGCCGCTGCGCGCGGACAGCTGGCCGACGGTGAGTTCGCGGGCGATGGGCGGGATGTCCTGGGTGAGCATGCAATCTTCCTGTGTGCCGAACGACGCTTGACCTCCAGTTAACTGGAGGTTTTATCCTGCGCAGCATCGCTTGCCCGGATCGGAATGGCAAGTGGTGCGCCGGCGCAAGAAACGTATGGGTCAATGCCGGTTTGCGCAGCATCCTGTTCAGCAACAACCGTCATCCGTGGAGAACGTTCATGACACCAGCAGCCGCTAATCTTCCGTTCAGTCAGTTCGTTGAGTTCGCCGTTGACCCGCACCATCAGGCCGGGCTGGTCGGAGCGCTCAACGAACGTTTCGAGCGCTTCACGCGCACCTACCCAGGCTTTGTCCGCGCCAGCGTGCTGGTCAGCGAAGACCGTCGGCGGGTACTGAGCCACGTGCTATGGCTGTCGAAGACCGACTGCGAACGCGCGTTCGAAAACGCCGAGCAGGGCGAAGGGGACCTGTGGGAGTTGATTCGTCGACACCGGGCGACGTCGATGATCTTCAACGCGTACGAAGTGGCGGGTGAAGTCGTAGGACCGCGTCAGGGATGAACGCAGTCCCACAGGTTGCATCGCTGTGGGGTCACACAGACAAGTGCAGCATCCGCTCACCCTGGGTCTGCTCACCGGGACGGCGCTTGTTGACGGCCAGTTCGCCGATCTTGATCAGCCGCGCGCGCACGACATTGCGGCTCAACCCCAGCAGCTGCGCGGTGTGCACCTGGTTGTAGTGGCTGAAACGATAGGCCGCGCGCAACAAGGCGTCTTCGACCTTCTCGTGCAGCGCGCCGGCCTGCTCCTCGAACAGACGCTGGAACGCTCGGGCCAGCAGCGCTTCGGTCGAATCGTCGACGGCGGGGGATGAGTCTTCCTGGCGCTCAAGGCGCAGGTTCGACAGGCGCAGATCGCTGGACTGAATCACGCCGTTGCGGCAGATGAGCAGGGTGTGGTGAATGACGTTTTCCAGCTCGCGGATATTCCCCGGCCAACCGTAGGTGCGCAGCTTGTGCTCGGCATCGGCGCTGATCTGAATCGGTCCGCAACCCAGACGCTGGCTGTAGACGTCGATGAAGTGCCGGCTCAGCGGCATGATGTCGCCGGGCCGTTCGCGCAGCGTGCTCAGCTCCAGATTGACGACGTTCAGGCGATAGAACAGGTCTTCGCGAAAGTGGCCGGCGTTGATCGCGCGTTCCAGTTGCACGTTGGTTGCGGCCAGCACCCGCACATTGATCGGCGTGCTCTTGCGCGAGCCCAGGCGCACCACTTCGCGCTCCTGCAAGACGCGCAGCAGCTTGACCTGAATCGCCAGGGGCAGATCGCCGATTTCGTCGAGAAACAGCGTGCCGCCGTTGGCTTCTTCAAACCATCCCGCCTTGGCGGTGAGGGCGCCGGTGAACGCGCCTTTTTCCTGGCCGAACAGCTCGGCTTCCACCAGCGATTCTGAAAACGCGCCGCAGTTGACCGCCACAAACGGCTGGTGACGGCGGCTGCTCAGGTTGTGAATGTGGCGCGCCACCAGCTCCTTGCCGGTGCCGGTTTCGCCGATGATCAGCACGCTGGCATCGCTGGGCGCGACTTGTTCGATGTGTGCCAGCAGCGCCTGGGACCTCGGGTCTTCGAACACCTGCGCGGTGGCGCGAATGGAAGTGGCCAGGGCCGGCGAGGGCGGTAGGGTCAATAGCTGCATGGGGATCACTTGTGGTTGGAACGGTAAGCTGGCTGTCATGAAGGACTCCTTGTCGCGATGGCCGTTGTCGCGCTGGCAGATCAACCGCTTCCCACATGCTGCGCGGGCGCGCAGCAAGCGGTTGTTTCCAGGGGGGCGGTGAAACTTACTTCTGCGGCGGCAAGTCGTTGGCAATCATCTCGCCGAACGGGCCGGTGAGGTTGGTGATGCCGCGGCCTGCCAGGCTGCGATACGGCTCGGGCAACAGCGGGAACACCAGCTCGGCGAAGCGGTAGGCTTCTTCCAGATGCGGGTAGCCGGAGAAGATGAAGCTTTCGATGCCCAGGTCCGCGTATTCCTGAATCCGCGCGGCGACTTCTTGCGGATTACCCACTAACGCCGTGCCCGCGCCGCCCCGTACCAGGCCGACGCCCGCCCACAGGTTCGGCGCGATTTCCAGGTTGTCGCGACGGCCGTCGTGCAGCGCGGCCATGCGGCGCTGGCCTTCGGAGTCGAAACGCGAGAAGGATTTCTGCGCGGCGGCGATGGTTTCGTCGCTGATGTGCTCGATCAGGGTGTCGGCGGCTTTCCAGGCTTCTTCGCTGGTCTCGCGGACGATCACGTGCAGACGGATGCCGAACTTGACGGTGCGGCCGTTGCGTGCAGCGCGCTCACGCACGTCCGCCAGCTTCTCGGCCACCGCGGCAGGGGGCTCGCCCCAAGTGAGGTAAACGTCGACCTGCTCGGCGGCCAGTTCATGGGCAGCCTCGGATGAGCCACCAAAATACAGCGGCGGGTAGGGCTTCTGGATCGGCGGGTACAGGGCTTTGGCGTTCTGCACTTTCAGGTGTTTGCCTTCGAAGTCCACGGCTTCGCCCTGCAACACGCGGCGCCAGATCCGCAGGAATTCGTCGGTGACTTCGTAACGCTCGCTGTGATCGAGAAAACTGCCGTCACCGCGGTTTTCATCAGGGTCGCCACCGGTCACGACGTTGATCAGCAGTCGTCCGCCGGACAAGCGATCCAGCGTCGCGGCCATGCGCGCGGAAACGGTCGGAGAAATGATCCCCGGACGAATCGCCACCAGATAACGCAAACGCTCGGTCAGCGGCACGAGGGCCGAAGCGATCACCCAGGAGTCTTCGCAGGAACGGCCGGTCGGAATCAGCACGCCGTGGTAACCCAGATCATCAGCGGCCTGGGCGACCTGCTTCAGGTAATTGAGCGTGACCGGGCGCGCGCCTTTGGTCGTGCCCAGGTAATGGCCGTCGCCGTGTGTCGGTAGAAACCAGAAAACATCCATGAGAAATCCTTCGAGCAGAATCGGTGGGCTTTTGACAAGTGCACCCGTTATAAAGGCTCCGATTTATTCCGTAAAAGAACTGAATCCCATATTTTTATAACCGTTAGAGATAAGCCTTGTTTGTTTGAATCTGAGAGGGCCAATGCGAATTTTTGAGTGGCGAAGAACCTGTAGGAGCGCGCTTTGTGGGACCGGCTTTAGCCGGGAAGGCGTCGGGCGTCACGCCGCAGGATTGATGGTGTTCACTCAGGCCTCTTCCCGGCTGAAGCCGGTCCCACTAAAAAGCACCGCACAAAAAAACAGGCGCCGAAGCGCCTGAAGGAGAGTACGGGAGACTCTTCTACATCAAAAAATCTGGGTGAACAGCCAGTACAAGCTGCCCGACAACAGGATCGCGGCAGGCAGGGTCAGCACCCATGCCATCGCCAGATTGCGAAGGGTGCGCATCTGCAGCCCGGAGCCGTTGGCGACCATGCTGCCGGCCACCCCCGAGGACAGCACGTGGGTGGTCGAGACCGGCAATCCATACATGTCTGCTGCGCCAATGGTCAGCATCGCAACCATTTCAGCAGAAGCGCCCTGGGCGTAGGTGAGGTGGGTCTTGCCGATCTTTTCACCGACCGTGATCACGATGCGTTTCCAGCCCACCATGGTGCCCAGGCCCAGCGCGATCGCGACAGCCACCTTGACCCACAGCGGAATGAAGCGCGTGGCGGTATCAATCTGCTGCTTGAACGTGTCGACCTTGGCCTTGGTGTCCGCGTCGAAGTTGCCGACCTTGTTCTTGTCCATCACACGGATGGCTTCCGACGTCAGGTACATGTCGTTTCGTACGTTGGCGGTCGCCTCGGCCGGCACCTTGGCCAGCGACCCGTAACTGGCGACCTGATCGCCGATCTTGCCGGCCATCACCGCCAGCGCTGGTACCAGCTCAGGGGTTGCCTGCTTGTCGCGGATGTAGGTGGACAGCGTCTGACGCGAATCGGCCGGCGCGGGCAGCGGCGCCGCTTTCGTCAGGGCCTGTTGCGTGACCTGGGCGACTGCGGCGAACTGCACCGACTGATCGGCCGGCATGGCGCGGTTCAGCGCGTAGGCCATCGGCAGCGTGCCCACCAGAATCAGCATGATCAGACCCATGCCTTTCTGACCGTCGTTCGAACCGTGAGCGAAGGACACGCCGGTGCAGGTCAGGATCAACAAACCGCGAATCCAGATCGGTGGTGGTTTGTTGCCTTCCGGCGCTTTATACAGCGCGCGGTTCTTCACGAACATGCGCAGCGCCATCAGCAACAGCGCGGCGCAGGTGAAGCCCACCAGCGGCGAGAGCAGCAGCGAATAACCGACTTTGGTCGCCTGGGACCAGTCCACACCGCTGGTGCCGTCACGGCCATGCATCAATGCGTTGGCGATGCCGACGCCGATGATCGAGCCGATCAGCGTGTGGGAAGACGAGGCCGGCAGACCCAGCCACCAGGTGCCGAGGTTCCAGAGGATCGCCGCAATGAGCAGGGCGAAGATCATCGCGTAACCCGCCGATGAGCCGACTTGCAGGATAAGTTCGACCGGCAGCAGCGCAATGATGCCGAACGCCACCGCGCCGCTGGAAAACAGCACACCCAGGAAGTTGAACGTTCCCGACCAGACCACGGCGAAGTTCGGCGGCAGGGAGTGGGTGTAGATGACGGTCGCAACGGCGTTGGCGGTGTCGTGGAAACCGTTGACGAATTCAAAGCCCAGCGCAATGACCAGCGCCACGCCGAGGAGAATGAACGGCGTCCAGGTCAGCACGACGGTACCCAGATCGTCCATGTCCTGCTTGAGGCTGTAGCCGGTATAAAACAGGCCCAACGCAAGCACGACAAAGAAAATCACCATCGTCAGCACGCCAGGCTTGCGCCCGAATTGAGAACTCAGCCCGGGTCCCTGTTGCAGAGAGCCTTGAGCCAGTGTGGGGGTCGCCATGGGCACAATCCTGTTGAGGTGGGATGGTGACCATGATCATTACAAAATGTGACAGAGATGCGACACGGGTCACGTTTTGCTCGGATTTGCTGGGGTTAGGGACCAGTGGACGAGCTTTTAACGCTGCCGTTAATAGTCCCGACTTTTGCGAAACGCCCACCTCCCCGCAATAAACGTAAACGTTGCCACCAGCGCAACCAACACCCAGAAGCCATGGGGATCAGACGCCAGCGGTATGCCGCCGACATTCATGCCGAAGAAACCCGCGACGATGTTGATCGGCAGCGCCAGCACGGTCACGACGGTGAGGGTAAACAGCGTGCGGCTGCTTTGTTCGTTGAGGTTGGCGGCGATTTCTTCCTGCAGCAGTTTGATCCGTTCGCCGAGGGCGGTGAGGTCGCTGATCACCAGCGCCGACTCTTCGGTGGATTGCCGCAGTTCTTGCAAGTCGTCTTCCAGCAGCCAGTGCGGCGGTCGGTGCAGCAGGCGCATCAGCGAGCCGGGCTCCAGCGCCAGCAGCCGTTGCAGGCGCACCAGCACCCGACGCATGGCGCCGAGTTCCGAGCGGTTGTTGCTCAGGCGTTGCGAGAGGAGCTGGTCTTCGATTTTGTCGACGCTGATGCTGGTCTTGCGCATGAACTGGCTCAGCACGTCGCTCTGGTCGCGCAGCAGGTGGGCAAGCAGTTCGAGGGGGGAGCGGAAGGTTTCGCCCTGTTTGACCGAGGAGCGCAACCGGTCTACCGAGCGCAACGGCTGATGGCGCGCGGAGATCATCAGGTTGCTGCGCACGCAGACCCACAACGTGGCGATGTCGGTGGAGACGCGGTTGAAGTCGAATACCACGTCGTTGACCACCGCGAGCAGCGCGGAGTCGACGTGTTCGATGCGCGTGGAGCGTGACCCTTCGTGCAGCGCTTCGAGAAACTCGTCGGGCAGGTCGAGGTTGGTTTTCAGCCAACGCTCGCAACTGGCGTGGGTCAGGTTCAGGTGCAGCCAGACGAACTCGTCGGGCTCGGTCGGTCGGCGCAGGCATTCCAGCGCGGCCGTCGAATCCAGCTCGCGGCCAGGTTCACCGGGACGGAAGCGGAACCCGTACAGCAAGCCAAACAGATCAGAGTCCTGATGGTGGGCGATGCGTTGATTCATGAAGGCTCGCAGACGGGAAGTGCCCAGCAGGGCACGAGATCGAAAGCGGCATCATCGCAAGGGGTTTTGACAGTTTTGTGACGGTTTGTGTCAGCGAGCGGTCTTGTTCAGACCATTGACAGGCGCGTCTTGCGCAGCGGCGCTGGCCATGAGGAATCAATCAATAATTCATCCTCAATCGACAGTTCGATATCAACTGCGGCTGCGTTCAATTCCAGGTGATGGGGAGTGACGGCCTTGGGAATGGCGATCACGCCGTCCTGCCGCAGTACCCACGCCAGGCTGATCTGCGCCGGGGTGGCGTCGTGGCGTTCGGCGACCTCAAGGATTGCTGGGTTCATCAACAGATTGCCCGCCTGGCCGATCGGGCAGTACGCCATCAGCGGCATCCTGGCGGTTTGCATCCACGGCAGGAGGTCGTATTCGATGCCGCGTTCTTCCGGGTTGTACAGCACCTGATTAGTGGCACAGCCGCCGCCAAGGCCCAGCGCGTCCAGCTCAAGCAGGTCGGAAACGTCGAAATTCGATACGCCCCAGCGGCCGATCTTGCCCGCTTCACGCAGACGCTCGAAGGCCTCAATGGTTTCTTCTAGCGGGTATTGACCGGCCCAGTGCAGCAAATACAGATCGATACAGTCGGTCTTCATGCGTTTGAGGCTGCGCTCGCACGCCGCCGGAATGCCTTCGCGGCTGGCGTTGTGGGGGTAGACCTTGCTCACCAGCATGACCTCGTCGCGGCGCCCGGCAATGGCTTTGCCAACCACTTCCTCGGCGCCGCCTTCGCCGTACATCTCGGCGGTGTCGATCAACGTCAGGCCGAGGTCGATGCCCAGTTGCAGCGCCGAGACTTCCGCCTCGAACTGATGGCGGTCCTCACCCATCTGCCAGGTTCCCTGACCGATAACGGGGACGATTTTGTCTGCCAGTTCAAGCGTGCGCATCGGGGGTGCCTCCGGGCGGATAGGAATGAGTGATTAAGAGTCAGGCAGTACCGGTCGACAGGGGTTCAATCTCAAGCAAGTGCGCGGTGAGTGAGTGGGATCGCATGTCCATTGTAGGACCGGCTTCAGCCGGGAAGAGGCCGGTGTGAACGCCATTAATTTGCGGTGTGGCGACCGACGCCTTCCCGGCTGAAGCCGGTCCCACAAAGAGTGCGCGGCAACTAGCGAGAACTTACTTATGCCCGCTTTCCCAACCCCCGCCCAACGCCAGGAACAGGTCGATCTGTCCCATCGCCACTTGGGTGTTCGCCGCCGCCAGTTGCGCGGTGATGTCGGTGTAGGTGCGGGTGGCTTGCAGGTCGGCAAGGAAGGATTCGCGGCCAGCGAGGAAGAACTGGTGGGTCTGGTCCGCAGCCTGTCGCGCCGACTCCTCGGTTTCGACCAGCGCATCGCGGCGTTGCAGCAGGGCGGTGTACTGCGACAGCCCGGTCTGGGCTTCGCGGATGGCGTTCAGCACCACGCCGTCAAAACGCGCCAGCGCCACTTGATTCGACGCTTCGGCGATATGAATCCGCGCCCGGGCGCCATTGGACGGGATGGTCCAATTGATCACCCCACCAAAGCCCCAGCGGTTGGTCGACGGATCGCCCAGCTCATCAAGAATCCCCACAGTACCCACCGTGGCGCCGATGCTGATGTCGGGGTACAACTCGCCCGTCGCCACACCAATGGCCGCCGTCGACATTGCCAGGCGGCGTTCTGCCTGACGCACATCGGGGCGCCGCTTGAGCAGCGCGGCGCCATCGCCCACCGGCATGACTTGAGCGATGTGCGGCAGCTCGGCGCATTCCGCCACCCCTTGGGGCAGTTGATTGAGCGGTCGGGCGAGGAGCATCGACAGGCGATACAGCGCCGACTTCTGCGCCGCTTCGTAACGCGGCAAATCGGCACGCAGCGACCGGAACTGGGTTTGCGAGCGCGTCACCTGGGTTTCATCGCCTCGGCCGGCATCGCGCAGGCGTTGGGTCAGGCTCAAGCTCTGCTTCTGCAGGTCAAGGGAGTGCAGGGCGATGTTGCGTTCTTCGTTGGCGGCACACACCTGGGTGTACGCGCGGACCACATCGGCCACCAGCGTGATGCGCGCCGTGTCGGCAGCCGCCTGGGTCGCGTCAGCATTGGCCTGGGCCGCTTCGATGCCGCGCTGGAGCACGCCGAACAGGTCGAACTGATACGACGTGGTGAGGCCGACATCGCCGACGTTCGCCACCGGGACTTTCTCCGGTTGCAGGTAGGCCTGACCGGACTCCTGCAAACGTTGCGCCCCCGCTTTCGCGGTGCCGCTCCAGCCACCCGCCGCATCCGCCTCGCTCATCTGAAAGCGCGCCCGTTGCAGGTTCGCAGCCGCGACGCGCAGGTCAGTGCTCGACACCAGCGCCTGACGCACCAGCTCATCGAGTTTCGGATCGTGATACAACCGCCACCAGTCAGCCGGCACCGGCGCCGACACCACATTGGTCGACGAACCCGCCAGCTCGCCTTGCAGATCGGGACGATTCACGGCGGCTTCATCGGGCAGCTTGTAATCCGGGCCAACCACGGTGCAAGCCGACAGCAGCAAGCCCATGCCCACGGTCAGCAGGCGTGCGCGGTGTTTCATTTCGGCGCTCCTGGCTGGCTCGGTTGATCACTGCTCTGATCGCCCGCATCGTTGTCAGCGCGCGCGTCATCGATGATCGACACCGTCGCCGTCCGCCCGGCAATCATGCGGAAGTCCGCCGGCACTTCATCAAACGCAATGCGCACCGGAATCCGCTGGGCCAGTCGCACCCAGCTGAAGGCCGGGTTGACGTTGGGCAGCAGGTTCGAGCCGCTGCTGCGGTCGCGGTCTTCGATGGCCGCGACGATGCTCACCACATGGCCACGCAGGCGCGCGTTGTCGCCGATCACGCGGATGTCCACGCCGGAGCCGATGTGAATCCCGTCCAGTTTGGTTTCTTCAAAGTAGCCGTCGATGTGGAACGAGTTGCTGTCCACCACCGACAGCACCGGGTGCCCGGCGCTGACGAATTCGCGGTCGCGGGGCGCGCGGTCGTTGAGGTAGCCGTCCACCGGGCTGCGGATCACCGAGCGGTCCAGGTTCAGTTGTGCCGAATCGACGGCCACTTGTGCTTCGTTCAACGCCGACAGCGCGCGGGCTTCCCTGGACTGGCTTTCTTCCAGCTGCTCGCGGGCCACCAGATTGCCGAGGCTGCGGTTACGGCGGTTCTCGCGCTGGGCCTGTTCCCAGGTTTCCTTGCGCTCGGCGACCGTGGCCTGGGCCTGGCGCAAGGCGAGACGGAAGCGGTCCTGGTCAATGGTGAACAGCAACTGGCCTTTCTTGACCAACTGGTTGTCGCTCACCGCGACCTTCTCGATCAGGCCCGAAACGTCCGGAGCGATCTGGATCACGTCGGCGCGGATGTGCCCGTCGCGGGTCCAGGGCGCGTACATGTAATACATCACCATGCGCCAGACGACGATCGCGGCGAGGGTGACAACCAGCAGGGTCAGGACCACGCGGCCCAGCGTCAGTAGAGGTTTTTTCATTTCATCAGGTATCGACTTAGGGTATCCACGACGCCGAGCAGCAGAGCGTATAGACCGACGTTGAACAAAGCCCGGTGCCAGACCAGGCGGTAGAAGCGGGCGCGCGTCAACACGGCGTGCACCACCAGAAAAATCAGGTAAGCGATGCCCATCAGCACCAGAAAGGTCGGCAGGAAAATCCCGCTGATGTCCACATCACCGATCATAACGGCGCTCCATCGATGCCATAGGGCGGTTGTTCTTCCTGCTCGGCGAGCACATCGACGATCTCCACACCCGGCAGCAGCGCCAGGCGCAAGCCACTGAGGGCGTGCAGCAGATTCAGCCGCGCCGCGTCGTCGCTTTCGCTGTTAAACGTCAGCGCGCGGCGGGCGCGGTCCATGGTCATCAACAGACCTTTAGGGGCAGGCAAACGCTCCCGAGCTTTCAGGCAGGCCCGAAAGTGCGCGCCGACTTCGGTCGCCACTTGGCGCAGCAACTGACGCGGCGCCGGGTCAACCCGCGGCATGTACGCCAGCAGGTCCAGCATGTTCAGGGCGACGCGTGCTTCGCGCAGTGCGCTGGTGGAATCCTGCGCGGTGATCGCCAGGCGCGGCAGGTGCTGCATCAGCCGGTCGAGCATGCGCACGCCCATTTGCCGGTGCTCGGCCAGCGTTGCTTCTTCGCTGAGGGAGACAATGTCGCGCCAGCTGAAGCGGGTCATGCGCTTGGCCGCCACTTCGGTGCCAAACGGCCTGACGATCAGCGTCCAGACGAAGGCGAATGCCAGACCCGCCGGCCCGGCCAGATTGGAATTGACGAAGTTGACGAAATCGGCGTCGTAGGCGCTCTGGATGCTGATGAAGGATGAGGTGTTGACGATGGTCAGCAGCGTGCCGAGGTAGAACTTCGGCTGCACGGTCAGCGTGCCGACGCAGATAAACGGCACCGAAAACGCCAGCACCAGCATCGGGAAGTCGTGCAGGTTGGGCAGCACCACGAACAGATAGAGGCTGGCGAAGATCACCGACATCATGGTCCAGAAGAAGAAGCGGTAAATCTGCGGCGCGGGATCGTCCATCGCCGCAAAGAAGCTGCACGACACCGCCGCCAGCGCCACCGCGCTCGCGCCATCCTGCCAGCCCAGCAAAATCCACAGCGTCGACGCGACAATGATGGCGCTGACGGAGGTCGCCACCGAATACAGCATCATGCCGCGATCGAGAAACGGCGACAGTCGGCCCAGCCGCCAATGGCGATACACCGCGCGCCATGCCGAGTGATCGTCGGTCTCGATGGCGTGTTGCAGGCTGCGGCAGTCCTGCCACAGGTCGATCCATTCGCGCAGGCGATACAGCACGTTCGACAGCAGCAGGTGCCGGCGATCGTCGATCTGCGCAGGCGTCGGTTGCAGGCGGTCGAGCTCGTTGTGCAGCGCTTTCCAATACTTGATCGGCGCGCCTTCGGCGGTTTGCTCGACCCAGTCGCGGCATCCGATCAACAGCGGCGCGAGGTCGGCGACGTGCTCGGGCGAACGCCGCTCCAGCGCCCAAAGGGCGTCATCCAGCGCATCGATGACCGGCAGCAGGTGAATCATCCGGCCACGCAGCTCTTTGGCATTGCGCACGGTCTGGCGATGAGCGCCTTCGTGGGGCAGCTGGCCAATCATCAG
The DNA here is from genome assembly GCF_021728295.1 of Pseudomonas petrae. GTDB lineage: Bacteria > Pseudomonadota > Gammaproteobacteria > Pseudomonadales > Pseudomonadaceae > Aquipseudomonas > Aquipseudomonas petrae. The sequence goes on along the minus strand of NZ_JAKJXE010000004.1, from coordinate 214,494 downwards.
CTCCAGGCTGTTGAACGTGCCGACCATGGCCGTGCGCAGGCCGCCAACCGCTTCCGGCGCGGCGCTGCGGGAGAGGAACAGATCGCTGTAGGCCGACGCGTCCTTGAACCACTTGCCCATTGAATCGACCAGCACCGGCGCCAGCCGACGCGGCCAGAACATCGCGCCGACCACGGCCGCGCAGACGATGCCGAGGAAGATCTCCTCGGTGCGCGAGACGGCGATGTCGAACACTGCCTGCGGGTTGTCGACCACGGGAAAGGAAATCAGCGGCATGGTGTAACCCGCCAGCATCAGCGCGTAACTGTTGGCGGTGCGCAAGTGCAGGGAGAGGAAGAGCAGGGTGCCGGTCCACAGCGCGATGACCACGGCCAGCAAAAACGGCGTTTGCACGAACATCGGCACCAGCACCACCGAAGCGGCGGCGCCGAGCAACGTGCCGGCCGCGCGGTACAGCGCTTTGGAGCTGGTCGGCGCCACGAACGGGCTGGAAACGATGTACACCGTGGCCATCGCCCAGTAAGGGCGGGGCAGTTCCATCATCAGCGCGATGTACAGCGCCAGCATTGAGGCCGCGAACGTGCGCACGCCGTAGAACCAGTCGCGGCCCGGCGGTACGCCGTCGAAGAACCCTTTGAGCATGCCGCTCAAGATGGCGACTCCGGCGCCATCGGCGTGGCCTGGGCGATGGCGTTGAACACGCGCAACGTCGCTTCCAGATCCGCCGGGTCGACGTGACTGAAGATATCGCGGCGCAGGCGGATCAGCTCTTCCTCGATAGAATTGGCCAAGGCGCGGCCCTCGTCGGTCAGGCTCAAGGCCTTGGCGCGGCGGTCGGTGGGGTCTTCGGTGCGTTGCACCAGTCCGGCCTTGCACAGCTGATCGAGCAGGCGCACCAGTGACGGGCTTTCCAGCCCGCAGGCCTGGGCCACCGTCACCTGACGCACGCCCTCACCCAGGCGCGCGATCATCAGCAACGGGCCGGCGCAAGCTTCGCTCACGCCGACGTTCATCAACGTGGTCTGGCAGACGCGACGCCACTGCCGGGAGGCCGCAACGACGCCGCCGGTGACGCGCATATGGAGGGTGTCAGGGTTCATGGGAAGGCCATTGAAACGGTACGTGGGTTTGGTTAGGAACTGAATGATTAGTCGCTGCATTATTAGGTTGCTAACTAATAATATCTTGTAACACTGTGGTGCCGTCAAATGGAATCTAGTGTGAGAGGCCGGGCGGATTGTCGCAGGGGGTTGGTCCGGATTTTCAGCCAAGCGCGAGGGGGCGTCAGACCCCTATGACCGCTGAGCAGGATGAAACAGAACGCTGGAGCAGGCATTTTGAGGCACCGTCTGTCGGGTGGGGCCTCGCCGGCTGAACTAATTTTCTGAGCGCCGTCTAAGCGTTCTCCAAAAAAATGGCGCCAAATAAATAGCCTTCACCGCCCGGTTTCCGCTGGCTGGGCAAATCAAGAGGGCAATGGGCCACTTTTAGTCGGTACTGGCATTGTGCTGGCCTTACACGCTTCTCCAGGCCGCTCGGCGGTTTCTTGACTCCGGGGACGACTAAAGATAAACCGGTTCAGCCGATAGCAAAGACGACGGGAACGGCAGTTACAGGCCTGTTCCAGACACCTCCTTTGCTGTGCGCAACGCGCACCATGAGTGCACCATGATCGATCTCGCCATTTGGAATCTTTCTGTACCGGTCGGTATCCCGGCCGCCACCATCGACACACCAAGATTGGTGGGCGGCTACCAGGATGGTTACTTCCGTTCAGGGAACACTTTGTTCTTCTGGGCACCAGTCACCGGGTCAAGGACTGACAACGCGATCTATCCCCGTACTGAATTGCGCGAAACCTACGCCAACGGTGCGGTGCACAACTGGGTCTACTCCCAGGGGGACAATTTTCTGCGCGCAGCGCTGACCGTGGATCAGGTGCCGTCGACGGGCAAGATCGTCATCGGCCAGATCCACTGCTACGGCAGCACCGAGCCGCTGATCAAGCTCGAGTACCAGTACAAGGAAAAACTCAAGAGCGGCAACATCGTCGTCAAGTTTCGCCTGACGCCGACGTCCGAGCCCGAAGTGATTCAGGTCGCGACCGGCGTGCTGCTCAAGGAGCGCTTCACGTACACCATCCACCTGACCGCCGCCGGCAACCTCACGGTCAACGCCCATGAAATGCAATGGGGCGCCAAGCTTGACCCGGCGTGGAGCGGCAAGCCGCTGTACTTCAAGGCCGGCGTGTACACCCAGGACAACACCGGGTACGCCACCGAAGGCGGGGCGGCGACGTTCTATAAATTGCAGGCGACCCACGACAAGAAGGCGTGAGGCATTTGGGTGCGGATGCGGGAGTGATCAGTTAGCGGCACTTCCCGAAATGTCGGCCGACACAAGAAAACCGTGTAGGAGCGCGCTTGCCCGCGAAGGCGATATGCCTGTGCCATCAATGTTGCCTGACCCACCGCTTTCGCGGGCAAGCGCGCTCCTACAGGGATCACGCCAAGGCAATGAACCTTCCGATGGCGCAGATTTAAATCTGCTGTAGCCGGCCTGCGGGCGAACGGGGAAACACCAGCTCGAAACAGATCCGCCCCGGCGCAGGCTGGTTGACCGCCACTTCGCCGCCATGCAGCTGCATGATCGCGGCAACGATCGCCAGGCCCAGTCCATTGGAATCGGAGCTCTGGTGACGTGAGGCGTCGCCGCGATAGAAGCGGTCGAACAGCTTGCCCAGGGTGGCGTCGTCCAGCGTCGGGCCCTGGTTCTCCACTTCAATGCGGCAGTGCTTGCCGCTTTCCTTCACGCGGCTCTCAATTACCCGAATGTCAATCACGCTGCCTTCATCGGCGTAGCGGATCGCATTCGCCACCAGATTGCTCAGCGCCCGGCGCAGCAACAGTGGATCAGCCTCGATCTGCGCCTCGCCTTCGGTGTGCAGGGTGATTTCACGTTCATCCGCCAACCCCTCGAAATAGCCCGCCACCCGCTGCATCTCGTCCGCCAGGTTCAGCGTCTGGCGATTGAGCGCCGCCTGGGCTTCATCGGCGCGCGCCAGGAACAGGATGCTTTCGACCATCCGCGAGATGCGCTCCAGCTCCTCCAGATTCGACGCCAGCAGCGCCTGATATTCATCCTCGGTGCGCGGTTGCCGCAGCGCCACCTGGCAATGCCCCATCAGCGAGCCCACTGGCGTGCGGATTTCGTGGGCCAGGTCGGCGGAAAACTGCGTCAACCGCTGATAGCCATCGGCAAGCCGGTCGAGCATCGCGTTGTACGCCTCACCCAGTTGCTGCAGCTCAACCGGCGTGTCGCGGTTGTCCATGCGGCTGTCCAGTTGCGCCGGGGTGATGGCCGCGGCGTGGCTGGCCATTTTGCGCAACGGCCGCAGCCCCCGGCGCAGCAACGCGTAACCGAGCAGCGCGGTGACCATGAAGGCTAGCGCCACGGCAAAGAGGATGCGATTGCGGAAACCCGCCAGGGTGGCCATTTCCTTCACCGCGATGTGCGCCGCCGTCAGATGCACAGTCTTGCCGCCGGACACCGCTTCGACCGTCGCCGCGCGCATCGGCACCCCTGAATCAAGCATGCCGCTGCGCATGTCGGCCACGCTCAGCGGCATGTTGGCCGGCACCACCGGCATCGGCGGCAGCGGCGCGTGCAGCGGATTGACCATGATCACCGCAGGCTTGCCCGGCTCGGCAATGATGAAAATGTCGTCCTCGCTGTCGAGCATGTTTTCAAACAGCTGCGGGCTGCTTTGCAGCGTGGTCAGGGTCAGGTCGTATTGCAGCAGTTTGCGAAAGTGATCCAGCCGCGCCAGCACCGCATGGTCGCTGCGGGTCATCACCGCACCCTTCATGGTCTCGTAGAGGTACATGCCGGCACTGGCGACGGCGAGCATGGCCACCACCGAGAACGCCAGGGTCGCGCGCAAAGTCAAAGATGGCTGGCGTCGGGCTCGCATGGCCGCACCTCGCAGACGTAACCGATGCCGCGCACGGTGTGGATGAGTTTGATCGGGTAGGGCGTGTCGACTTTGCTGCGCAGGCGCTTGATGGCCACGTCGACGACGTTGGTGTCGCTGTCGAAATTCATGTCCCAGACTTCCGAAGCGATCTGCGCCCTCGACAGCACGTCGCCCTCGCGGCGCAGAAACAGATGCAGCAGCGCGAATTCCTTGTTGGTCAGGGTGATGACCTGTTGCTGGCGCGTGACCCGACGGCGCAGCAGGTCCAGTTCCAGATCGGCCAGATGGAAATGATCGGCCTCTCGCACCACACCGCGACGCAGGATGGTGCGGATGCGCAGGAGCAATTCGGTGAAGGAAAACGGCTTGACCAGGTAATCGTCGGCGCCGAGTTCGAGGCCCCGAATGCGGTCCTGCAGCTGATCCCGGGCGGTGAGAAACAACACCGGCACGTCCTGCTTCGCCCGCAGGATTTCGATGATCTGCCAGCCGTCGATGCCGGGCAGCATGACGTCGAGCACCAGCAGGTCGTAGCTGTGCTCAAGGGCCATGTGCAGGCCGTCGGTGCCGTGCTGGGTCCAGTCGACTTTATAACCGGACTCGGTGAGGCCTTTCTTCAGGTACTCGCCGGTCTTGGTGTCGTCTTCGATAAGCAGAATGTGCATCGTCGGTCAGGCTCGCTTCACGTCATTGGCAGCGTCGCCGGCGTGGGATGTCGGATGTTTCGGCAGGTGGGGTCATCAGATTGGGGCAGAAGGCGCCAAGGGCTGCAGGCCACGCCGGATGTGGAGTGTAACCAACTGATGGCCCGCGGTCGGTTACATTTTTGTCATTGATCGGCGCCTGAACCGACGCACTGATTGGTCTTGTGCTTGAATGACAAAAATGTAATCGGGCGGTCATTGTCGGGTGCCGGTTGCGGGTACAGGATGGCCGTCATGCAACACACATGACGCTTAGCTTCAACTTTCCCCAACTGCCTGAAGGAATCCACCGATGAAGATGAAGACAGCCCTGACCACCACGTTCGGCATGCTCATGCTCAGCGCCGCCGTCATGGCTTCCGCCGCCGGCATGGCCGCCGGTGACATGCCAGTGGTCAAGCCACTGCGCGGCACAGTCGACAGCGTCGACAGCAACACCCTGAATTTCACCACCCGCTCCGGCGCCCACCAGAGCATCGGCCTGACCGACAAGACCGGCATTCGTCTGGTTTCCAAGACTGACATCGAGTCGATCAAATCGGACAGCTTCATCGGTTCCGCCGCGATACCCCAGGCCGACGGCACGCTGAAGGCGCTGGAAGTGACTGTGTTCGAACCAAGCCTGAAAGGCAGCGGTGAAGGCCACTACGGTTGGGAAAATGCTGACGGCAGCACCGGCACCATGACCAACGGCACCGTCGGCAAGCTGAGCAAGGCCAACGGCCGTACCCTGAGCGTCGGCTACAAGGGCGGCGAGAAGCAGCTGGTCGTTCCGGAAGACGTGCCAATTGCCTACGTTCAGCCGGGCAAGGTCGATGAGCTGGTCAAGGGCGCGAAAATCGTCGTGTTCCCGGGCGAAGACGGCAAGACCGCACGCGGTGTCGCAGTCGGCAAAGACGGCTTCCAGCCGCCGATGTAAGCGGGTTGCGGCGTCTCACGGCGCCGCAGCGCATTGTGTAGGAGCGCGCTTGCCCGCGATGACGGTGTGCCAGGTTATCCCTCTGTTGCAGGCATACCGAGTTCGCGGGCAAGGTGAAGCGCCACCCCGGTCGCTCCTACAGCTGCTGATGTACCGAATTCATCCGTGATGAGTCTCGCACCATGAAAAAAACCAGAATTCATCCATGGCCCATCCGCCTGACGCACTGGATCAATGCCTTCGGCATGGTCTGCATGTTCATGAGCGGGTGGGGCATCTATAACGCGTCGCCGCTGTTCAGCTTCTCCTTCCCCCGGGATTTCACCGTGGGCGGCTGGCTGGGTGGCGCGCTGGCGTGGCACTTCGCAGTGATGTGGCTGTTGGTGATCAACGGCCTTATCTACGTGCTGTATGGCCTGTTCACTCGGCACTTCAAGCGCGACTTTCTGCCGGTCACCCCCACGGCGGTCAAGCGCGACATGCTTGATGCGCTGCGCTTTCGTCTCAAGCACGAGAAGGGCGTCTACAACGCCGTGCAGCGCCTGATGTATTGGCTGGTGCTGGCCGCAGGCGTATTGATCGTGCTGACGGGGCTGGCGATCTGGAAGCCGGTCCAGTTGCAGGAATTGACCGCCGTGTTCGGCGGCTATGACTTCGCCCGGTACGTGCATTTTGCGGCGATGGCGTTCATTGGCGCGTTCGTGGTGGTGCACCTGGCGCTGGTGCTGATGGTGCCGAAAACCCTGATGCCGATGATCACCGGCGGTACGCGTGGGATTGAAAGCGGGAAGGTTGAGCATGATTGAGCCTAAAAAACGCGCCATTGCGCGCATCAAGCTGGAGCCGGCCCAGCAGATCCAGCTGGAGAGCCTGCAGCGTCGGCATTTCCTCAAGGGCGGCCTGACCGTGGGCGCGATGGCGATGCTCACCGGTTGTAATCTGCAGGACGGCGATCAGGTGGATAAGGTGCTGTGGAGCATGTCGCGCTGGAACGATCGGGTTCAGGCCTGGCTGTTCAGCGGGCAGAAGCTGGCGCCGACGTTTAGTAAGGATCAGGTCCGCAATCCGTTTCCGTTCAACGCGTTTTATGGTGAGGACGATATTCCCGAGCTGGACACGGCGGACTGGAAGTTGGGTGTGTCGGGGCTGGTGCGGGACAAGGCGCCGTGGACGCTGGAAGGGTTGCGCAAGTTGCCCCAGCGCAGCGATATCACGCGGTTGATCTGTGTGGAGGGCTGGAGCGCGATCGGGCAGTGGGGCGGTGTGCCGTTGCGTACGTTCCTTGAGCATGTGGGGGCGGACACGACAGCGAAGTTTGTCGGCTTCAAGTGCGCGGATCGGTATTACTCGAGTCTGGACATGCCGACGGCGTTGCATCCGCAGACGCTGTTGGCACTGGACTTTGCCGAGGTGGCGCTGCCGCCGGAGTATGGTTATCCGTTGCGGGTGAGGGTGCCGACGAAGCTGGGCTTCAAGAATCCGAAGCATATCGTCGAGATTGTGGTGAGCAATGATAATCCCGGGGGGTATTGGGAGGATCAGGGGTACAACTGGTTTAGCGGGATTTGATCCCGCGTTTTTCAGGATCAAGATCAAAGGCGTCTGCCTGGGGGCAGACCGTTTCGCCTTCGGCGAGTTACTTGGAAAAGCACCCCAAGTAACCAAGGGTGCCTGCTCCTGGTTGGGTTCCTCCTTCGTCGGAATACCCTCACTCCGACGACGCTCCGTGGGCCCGCGCCGAACGGACATCCATGTCCTGACGGCGCTCTCGCGGCATCCATGCCGCTCGGCCCACTGTGCGTCGTCTACGTTCGGCCTGCACCAAAGTCGCGTTCTGCGGTGTCTGGGCTTTCTGTGCATTAAGATCAAGATCAAGGGCAGATCAAGAGCTTCCCGGCTGAAGCCGGTCCTACAGAAACCGCGTTTATCCCCTTGCTGATCGTGCCCTCGCTCCGCGTGGGTATGCATCCCAGGACGCTCCGCGTCCATTCCCGGCTGAAGCCAGTCCCACTGAATGCACGCGCTGCTATTAGTGGGACCGGCTTCAGCCGGGAAGGCGTCGATCGTCACGCCGCAAAACCGATGGCGAACAATCCGGCCTCTTCCCGGCTAAAGCTAGTCCTAAATACACCGCGTTCACCGTAGGACCGGCTTCAGCCGGGAAGCTCTTGATCTGCCTTAAACGCGCTTTTGATCTTCATACACAAAAGGCTCAAACACCGCCAAACGCGACTTGGGTGCAGGCTGAACGCAGGTTTCGCGGAGTGGGCCGAGCCGCATGGATGCGGCGAGAGCTGCCCCCCGCCATGGATGGCGGATGGCAGCGGGCCCACGGAGCGAGACCGGAGTGAAGGAACCCCGACGGAGGAGGGGCCAAACCAGGAGCAGGCACCCTTGGTTACTTGGGGTGCTTTTCCAAGTAACTCGCCGAAGGCGAAACAATCTGCCGTTAGGCAGATGCTCTGGATCTGGCTTCGAACTCCCAACAACAAAAAAGCCCGCCTGCCAATCACTCGGCAAACGGGCTTTTCATCGCATCGAAATCAGTTCAGACCCAATTTCCCGCGCATCTGCGACAGATCTTCAGCCAACGTATTGACCGGACCTGCCAGCGCCTTGCGGTCCTGCTCCTTCACCTTATCGTACGTCTCGTAACCACCGTCCTTGGTCTTGTACTTCGCCAGGATCTTGTCCACCGTCGCAAAGTTCTTCTCGACCTTCGCCACGAACGCCTTGTCCGACTGCTCCAACTGCGGCTTGAACAGATCAACGATCTTCTTCGAACCGTCAACGTTGCCCTTGAAGTCATACAAGTCAGTGTGACTGTAACGATCTTCCTCGCCCGACAGCTTCGTCGCCGCCACTTCTTCCATCAACGCAGCAGCACCGCCCACGACCTTCTCCGGCGGGAAGGTAATGCCAGCGATGCGCGACTGCAGCTCTTTCACGTCAGCCAACAGCTTGTCCGCGAACACGCCCTGATCCCGGGTGCTGTTCTGCGAGAACAACGCATATTCCAGGCGGTGGAAACCGGTGAAATCGTCGGCCTTCACGCCGTCCTCGTGATCGTCCTCGCGGGAGTCGATCGACGCGTCCAGGTCACTGAACAGCTCGGCAATCGGCTCGATCGACTCATAGGACAGACGCGTGGTCGGGAACAGCTTCTTCGCGGTCGCCAGGTCGCCTTTCTTGATCGCGTCGGTGAACTTCTGTGTGTCGGCAGCCAGGGTGTCGACGTTTTCTGTCACGTAAATCTTGTAATCCGACACCGGCGTGACCAGGTCCAGCGGCGCGGTGGCGGCGAACGCTGACAGGGATGTCTGCAACACGCCAAAGGTAAGCAACAACGCGAGAGGCGACTTTTTCATAGAGCTTTTCCTGTGAGGTAAGGGGTGTCAGGCAGTTTTTGTTGTTTGGGCAGAGGCGGCCAACAGCGACCGGCCAATGAAGTCGTTGCTGTCGACCACGCCTGGCAGGGTGAAGAAATACCCGCCGCCCACCGGCTTGAGGTATTCCTCCAGCGGCTCGCCGTTAAGGCGCGTCTGCACAGTAATGAAGCCTTTCTCCAGATCCGCCTGATAGCAGATGAACAGCAGACCCATGTCCAGCTGACCGTTTTTGTTCACGCCGTTCGAGTAGTTGAACGGGCGACGCAGGATCAGGTTGCGCTGGGTTTGCGCCGTACGCGGGTTCGCCAGGCGGATGTGCGCATCCAGCTTGGTGACCTTGCCTTCGGGGTCTTTCGCGTAATCCGGGACGTCGGCTTCGGTCCTGCCGTCCATCGGCGCGCCGGTGGTTTTGACCCGGCCGAAGATGGCTTGCTGTTCCTGCAACGGGGTACGGTCCCAGCGCTCGACGAAGTTGCGGATGATGCGCACCGCCTGGTAGCTGCCATTGGCGGCCCAGGCCGGTTCACCGTTGCCCGGTTCGTCACTGCCCGGTTGTACCCAGACCAGCTCGTTCATGGTCTTCTGGTTGTTCGAGTCCGGATTGGCCGAGCCGTCGCGGAAGCCCAGGAAGTTGCGCGCGCTTTCCGGCGGCTGACCCGGTTTCAACGGGGCTTGGGCGGGCACGGTGCCTTCCTGTTTCCAGCGCACCAGCAGCAGGTCCGGCAGGTTTTTCACGATGTCGCGCAGGGCGTGAATGTTGCTGTCCTGGGCGTTCGAGCAGAATTGAATGCTCAAGTCACCGTGGCAGCAATCGGCTTCCAGCGCATCGTTGGGGAAACCGACCATGCGCTGCAAACGCTTGGGCTTGACCGGTTCCAGACCAAAGCGGTCGTCGAACAGCGAGTCACCCACCGACACGGTAATGGTCAGGTTGTCCGGCGTGACCACCGGGCCGAGGATGCCGGAATCGAGTGGTGGCAGTTTCGGATCGACCTGGGGCACCGGGCCGCCGGTCATCAGGAACGCAATGCGCTCGTTCAACGTGCGAAACATGCGCTCAAGATCCTCGCGGTCCTGCGCCAGCACGTCGAAGGAGACCATCATCCCGGCGGTTGGGCGCGGGGTGACGATGCCGCTCTGATGCGGGCCATGGAACGCGTTGTGGTCCTGGGTCTTTTCGCTTTTCGGTGCTTCGGTGACCTGCGCCGGCGCGGTCGCTGCGAACGCGTTGCCGGTCAGGCTGGCACCGGCCACCGCTGCGCCCGCAGCGCCAAGGCCCAGCAGGACGCGGCGACGGTCTGTGGAGATCGGCGCGTTTTTTGAATCGGAGTCTTTCATGTGAATGCTGTCTTCGCTCTGGTTTCAGGGCCGGGCGGGTGCATGGGGCACCCGCCCGGGCACGCTCACAGGCCTGAGAGGCCGAGGGCCGGATCGATTCCATCGAGTGCGTCGGCCAGTGCCTTGGCCTTGTCTGCTATCTGTTTTCGTTGTTCGGTGCTGACCTGGTCGTACGGCTTCAAGCCGTCGGCGGTCTTGAGCATCAGCAATTGGTCATCCAGTGCGGTGCTCGCGGTATCGATCTTTTTCAGCACCTCGCCGGACGACTTGGCCAGCAGCGGACGCAGAAGGTCGATGACCTTGCGCGTGCCTTCCAGGTTGGCGGCAAAACCGTTCACGTCGAGGTGGCTGTAGCGTTCTTCTTCGCCGTTGTTGCGGACCTCGGCGATGCTGCGCATGTTGCGCACGACCATGCTCGCCAGTTGTTCCGGGGCGATGCTCTGGGCCAGCAATTGCTGTTTCAGGCTGGCGATGTCGGTTTGCAGCTTCTGCACGACCGGCGTCAGGCCCTCGACGGATTTCTGCGAGAACAGGCCGAATTCGATGCGATGGAAGCCGCCGAAGCCCGGGTCCTGCTCGCGTTTTTCGTAGTAATCGGCGCGGGCGTTGATCGCGTTGTCCAGCTCGGACAGGCGCTGCGCCGCAGGGGCGATGCGCTGATAGGCAGCACGGGCCGGCGCGTAGGCTTTTTGCGCCTGAGCCAGGTCGCCGCTGTCGATGGCTTGTTGCAGATCATTGACCGCGCGGATCAGCGCGCTGCTCTGGGTGCTCAGGTAGACGCGGTATTCGGACAGCGGGCCGATGAAGGCGACCATCGACGGACGCGCTTTGGCAGCGGCATCCGACTCAGCGGTCGGCGTCACGTGCAGGGTGCCGCGCGGGTTGCTCAGCAAGCCGCAGGTGATGGTGTAGTCGCCTGGCTGCAGGTTGGCGTTGATGACCTGGCTCAGGCCCGGAACGATGTTTTCGCGTTCTTCAACCACGAGCACGCCGTCGAGGATTTCCCATTCCACGGCGCGGTCCGAGGCGTTGACGATGCGGAAAGCGTTCTTGCCAGCCGGCACGGTGATCGAGTTCGGCTCGCAGTTCTTCGCGTTGATGGTCACGACGGTTTCATTGCCGCTGTTGGCGATGCGCTTTTGCTGCGCGGCCTGAGAGGCGAAATAGAACATGGCGCCCGCGGCGATCATCAAAATCACCGAGCCTGCAACGGCGAACTGCAAGGCGCGAGGGGGCTTGGCTTTCTTGGGAGGAAGGCCGTTGGCAGTGGAGTTCATGAGTGCCCTTATTTGTTCGTAACTGAAGAAGTGTGGCCGTGTTCATGGGCCGGACGGGTGGGCAGACTCACCACCCGCGCCTGGGGCTTGAAGAACAGGAACAGCGCAAAGAACAGGTACGCCAGGTACGCCGCCAGCACGCTGACGGTCGGCGCATCCTGATAGCCGAACATGCCGGCCAGCACCGAACCGGTCGGGCCGTCCATCGGCAGGATCGCGCTGATGTCGAACACCACGTCCTGGAAGTGGTTCCAGACCCCGGCTTCGTGCAGCGAGCGTACCGAATTGGCCAGAATGCCCGCCGCGACGACGAGGATGAACAGGCCGGTGTAGCGGAAGAACTTGCTCAGGTTCAGGCGCATGCTGCCTTTATAAATCGCGACGCCGATGCACACCGCAATGATCAGGCCGAACAGCGCACCCAGCGGGCCGGACATGCCTTCGCTCTGCTGGAACACGGCGAGCAGGAAAAACACGGTTTCGAGGCTTTCACGGGCGACGGCGAAGAACACCATGCCGATCAGCGCGTAGGTCTGGTTTCTCGACCCGGCCAGTGCGGCGTCCAGGGATTGGTGCAGGTCATGTTTGACCGAGCGTGCGACTTTGCGCATCCACACGACCATCGAACTGAGGATCACCACGGCAACAAGGCCGACGATACCTTCGAACAGTTCCTGCTGCTTTTGCGGGAATTCAGCGCTGACCATCTCCAGGCCACCGCCGACGAACAGCGCCAATGCGACAGCCAGAAACACGCCGATCCACACTGCGGGCATCCACTCGCCACGGCCGGTCTGTCTCAGGTAACTGGCAATGATGCCAACGATAAGCGCGGCTTCAATCCCTTCGCGCAGCATGATCAAAAGAGGAACGAGCATTAATCACCGGTGCAGATCTGATAGGGTGGGCGACGTGAATGCGTCGGGTAGCCATTCGCATTCAGCCAATGTGTAACATAATGATACTCATTATTGAATGGCCGCACTGGTTTTTTTGCAAAACCCTGCTTGTCGTGCAGGTGTTCAGCTGGCATTCAGGTGGGGGCGATTGACGGCCTACGGAATCTTGTCCGCCGCAGATGATGGGAACAGTCGAGATCTACTGTAGGAGCCGGCTTGCTGGCGAACCCGGCACGTCAGAAGAGGGCGATGTCTAAGCACGGACGCTTTCGCCAGCAAGCCGGCTCCTACAAAATTTGCGGCGACAACGTGTGCTTCATTGTCTCGACGAAGCGCAGCGCTGCGGGGCTCAGGTCCAATCCGGCTCGGGTGATAAGCCCGATCTCCCGGCACACCCCAGGATGCTCGACCCGCACCTGCGTCAAATCGCCGCGGCCTTCGTCGGCGGATTCCGGCAGCAGCGTCATCCCAAGGCCCTGCCGCACCAGCGCCATGACCGTTGACATGTAGTTCGCTTCCAGCCCGGGCGTCAGCACAAGCCCTTCTTCGGCAAATAACTGTTCCACCCGCTCGCGCACGCTGCTGTCGCGACCGGTGAGGATGATCGGCTGTCCGGCCAGCGCCTGCAGGGTGATCGAACCCTCGCGTGCCAGCGGATGATCAGCGGGGACAAACAGACTGAGCCGGTCGACCATCACCACGTCGAATGCCAGCCCGTGACCCATTCGCGCCCGCACGCCCAGCCCGAAATCCACTTCGCCCTCACGCACCAGCGCATCAATCCGCTGCGCCACCACATCCCGCAGGCGCACTTCAACGCCGGGGAATTGCTCGCGGAAGGCTTTCAGCATCGGCGGCAGCGTGCCGGAACACATCGAGGGCAGGGCGGCGATGGTCACCACGCCCCGGCGCAGCGCCGCCAGATCCCGCGAGCCGCTGACGATATTGTCCAGGTCCAGCAGCAGTTTCTCCATCGGCCCGCGGTTGTTCTGGCCGGCAGCGGTCAGGCTCACCTGGCGCGGGCTGCGCTCCAGCAACGCAACCCCGAGCCATTCTTCCAGCTGCTGGATCTGCACGGTCAGTGCGGACGGCGACAGGTTCAGCTCAAGGGCCGCCTTGGCAAAGCTGCCCGTACTGGCGACCGTGAGAAAGGCGCGAATGTGCTGGATCGAGTTCTTCATGGGGCAGTTTTCCAAACCTTCGTGGCACGACCTGATTCGGTTTTTCCGAACGCAGGATGCCGAACATTTCAATTTACAAAGCTTACTCCCGTTTCGATACTCGATGAAAACAACAACAGCTCGTCCCGCCGCACGCCGGTCAGGGATGACGAAGGATCAAACCATGCTCGCCACCCTCGGTGTCATTACCATCCTCTGCCTGCTCGCCGCCGTCATGAGCAAGCGCCTCTCGCCCCTGGTCGCCCTGATTGCGTTGCCCATCATCGCCGCGCTGATCGGCGGGTTCGGTCTGCAAACCAGCGGCTTCATCATCACCGGCATCAAGAACGTCGCCCCGGTGGTCGGCATGTTCGTGTTCGCAATTCTGTTCTTCGGGGTGATGACCGACGCCGGCATGCTCGACCCGATCATCGACCGCATCCTGCGCACCGTGGGCACGCGTCCTACGCGGATTGTTGTCGGCACTGCGCTGCTGGCGTTGCTGGTGCACCTCGACGGTTCCGGCGCGGTGACTTTTCTGGTGACGATCCCGGCGATGCTGCCGTTGTACACGCGGCTGGGCATCGATCGGCGGATCCTGGCCTGCGTCGCGGCGATGGCGGCGGGGGTGAATTTCCTGCCGTGGACCGGCCCGGTGCTGCGCTCGTCTGCGGCGCTGCATGTGCCGGTGTCCGAGCTGTTTCAGCCGCTGATTCCGGTGCAGATCGTCGGCCTGGCGTTTGTCTTCTTCTGCGCCTGGATGCTCGGGCGGCGTGAGGAAAAGCGCTTGGGGCTGGGCCGCTTTCAAACCACGGCCGAGCACATCGATGTGGTGCCGCAGCGGGTGCTGACCGAGCAGGAAGCGGTGCTGCGCCGGCCGCGTCTGTTCTGGCTCAACCTGCTGCTGACCCTCGCAGTCATGGGGATAATGATCTCCGGCTGGGTCGATCCGGTGGTGATGTTCATGGTCGGCACGGTGCTGGCGCTGTGCATCAACTACCCCAACGTCGACGCCCAACGCGCGCGCATCGATGCCCACGCCAAGACCGCCCTGACCATGGCCAGTATTCTTCTGGCGGCCGGGGTATTCACCGGCATCATGCAGGGCACCGGCATGCTCAAGGCCATGGCCGAAGTGGCGGTGGCGCAAATTCCGGCCGGCCACGGCAAGCTGATTCCGATGGTGGTGGGCTTCCTGTCCATGCCGCTGAGCCTGCTGTTCGACCCCGATTCCTTCTATTTTGGCGTGATGCCGGTGATTGCCGAAGTCGGCCGCTCGCTGGGCGTCGATCCACTGCAAGTGGCCCAGGCGTCGCTATTGGGCGTGCACACCACCGGCTTCCCGGTCAGCCCGCTGACGCCGGCGACCTTCCTGCTGGTCGGGCTGTGCAAGGTCGAGCTGGCCGACCACCAGCGCTTCACCATTCCGTTTCTGTTTGCCGCATCGGTGCTGATGACCCTGACCGCACTGTTGCTGGGAGTGTTTTAAATGAAGACATTACGTATCGGCTCTGGCGCCGGGTATTCCGGTGATCGCATTGAGCCTGCGGTCGAACTGGCCGAGAAGGGCGAACTGGATTACCTGGTTTTCGAGTGCCTGGCCGAGCGCACCATTGCCCTGGCGCAGCAGGCGCGGCTCAGCGATCCCGAAGCTGGTTTCGACCCGCTGCTGAGCGAGCGCATGCGTCGCGTGCTGCCGTTTGTGGGGCGTGGACGTGAAGCAGGCCAGCGTCGGCTGCGGCTGATCAGCAACATGGGCGCGGCCAATCCGCTGGCGGCGGCGCGGGAAGTGCGGCGCATCGCGGTTGAACTGGGGCTGCATGGGCTGAAGGTCGCAGCGGTGACCGGGGATGACGTGCTTGCTGTTTTAAAGGCGAGCCCTGAACAGGTGCTGGATAACGGCGCGACCATTGCTTCACTTGGCGACCGGTTGATCTCGGCAAATGCTTATTTGGGCGCGCAGGGAATTGTCGAGGCACTGAAGGCCGATGCCGATGTGGTGATCACCGGCCGGGTTGCCGATCCTTCGTTGTTTCTCGCGCCGCAGCTCTTTGAGTTCGGCTGGGCAGAAGACGACTGGACGCGGCTGGGACGCGGCACGTTGATCGGCCATCTGCTGGAATGCGCCGGGCAGATCACTGGCGGCTACTTTGCTGATCCGGGTGTGAAAGAGGTGCCGAATCTGGCGCGCCTGGGGTTTCCGCTGGCTGAAGTCGACGCCGAGGGCAGGGCGGTGATCAGCAAGGTCGCCGGCTCCGGCGGGCGGATCGATACAGCGACCTGCACCGAGCAGATGATGTATGAAGTGCACGACCCGGCGGCGTACCTGACCCCTGACGTGACGGCGGATTTTTCCGGCGTGTCGTTCAGCGTGGTTGAGGCCAATGAGGTGCGGGCTGAAGGCGCCGATGGCCGCGCGCGTCCGCAGACGCTCAAGGTGTCGGTGGGTTATCTCGACGGCTGGATCGGCGAGGGGCAGATTTCCTACGGCGGGCCCGGCGCACTGGCCCGCGCGCAACTGGCGCGGGACGTGGTGCTGGAACGTTTGCAACTGACCGGCGTGGTCTTCGATGACGTGCGCGCCGAGCTGATCGGCGTGGACGCGTTGCACGGTGCGGCGCTGGGATCGCGGACGGCGGCCGAGCCGTGGGAGGTGCGCCTGCGGGTCGCGGCGCGCTGTGCAGACAAGGCCGAAGCCGTGCGCATCGGCAATGAAGTCGAAACCCTCTACACCAACGGGCCCTATGGCGGCGGCGGCGCGACCAAAGGCGTGCGTCAGGTGGTGGCCGTGGCGTCGCTGCTGATGCCACGGGATGCCATCAGGGCGCAGGTTCATCTGGAGGACGCATCGTGAGTACCGTGAAATTGCGTGAACTGGCCCATTCCCGGACCGGCGACAAGGGTGACACTTCGAATATTTCGGTCATCGCCTTCAAGCCCGAAGACTATCCGCGATTGCTGGAGGCGCTGACGGTCGAGCGGGTGGCTGAGCACTTTGCCGAGCTGCTGGGGGACGATGCCCCACGGGTGCTTCGTTATGAACTGCCGAAGGTGCATGGGCTGAATTTCGTGCTGCCTGGCATTTTGAAGGGTGGCGTTACACGATCATTGGCGCTGGATGCCCACGGCAAGGCGCTGGGGGCTGCGTTGCTGGACATCGACGTTTGAGATCGCCGGATTCGCGGTGCAGCGGCCGACGCCTTCCCGGCTAAAGCCGGTCCTACGGGGTGCGCGCGAGTCTTTAGTGGGACCGGCTTTAGCCGGGAATAGGCCAGTGATCACGGCGCATTGGCCGGATGGACCCACGGTCAATGAATGGCGGTCGACGCGATATCTCGGTTGGATGAGATCAACCTGTAGGGGCGCGCTTGCCCGCGTAGGTGGTGTGTCAGCCCATCGATTCGTCACAGGCAGTACGCGTTCGCGGGCAAGCGCGCTCCTACAATGGAGTGTGGCAACGCACACAATCGTCGGCTTATACAAAATCCGTAGGAGCCGGCTCGCTGGCGAATGCGTTGGATCTGAAACGACGATGTCTACCGACACACCGCTTTCGCGAGCAAGCTCCAACAGGTCTTGCGTCCACCGCAAATTTTCGGTGTACCCCGATCAACTGTAGGAGCGCGCTTGCCCGCGAAGGCGGTGTGTCAGGCAATCGATTCGTCACAGGCAGTACGCGTTCGCGGGCAAGCGCGCTCCTACAATGGAGTGTGGCAACGCACGTAATCGTCGGCTTATACAAAATCCGTAGGAGCCGGCTCGCTGGCGAATGCGTTGGATCTGAAACGACGATCTCTACCGACACACCGCTTTCGCGAGCAAGCTCCAACAGGTCTTGCGTCCACCGCAAATTTTCGGTGTACCCCGATCAACTGTAGGAGCGCGCTTGCCCGCGAAGGCGGTGTGCCAGGCAATCGATTCGTCACAGGCAGTACGCGTTCGCGGGCAAGCGCGCTCCTACAATGGAGTGTGGCAACGCACGTAATCGTCGGCTTATACAAAATCCGTAGGAGCCGGCTCGCTGGCGAATGCGTTGGATCTGAAACGACGATCTCTACCGACACACCGCTTTCGCGAGCAAGCTCCAACAGGTCTTGCGTCCACCGCAAATTTTCGGTGTACCCCGATCAACTGTAGGAGCGCGCTTGCCCGCGAATGCGGTGTGTCAGGCAATGGATTCGTCACAGGCAGTACGCGTTCGCGGGCAAGCGCGCTCCTACAATGGAGTGTGGCAACGCACACAATCGTCGGCTCCTCCAGGGTTTTGCGTTTCGGCGCGCATCCCTGTCACTTCTGATTCAACAAAAACACCACATACCCGCGAAACCACGGGCTGTCTTGCAGATACCCGGGCGCTTGCCATTCCCCGCCTTGCACCAGACCGATCCTGAACGGCAGCCCCATCCGGCTGATGCGCGGCAGGTACGCGGCGTAGTCGGGGACGCTGTGGCGGCCCTGGTACGTCTGCACCACCACTTCATCGACTACGCCGTTCAACTCGCTTATCGCCTGCGAATCCGCGTTGCTGCTCCAGTCCATCAACCCGGTGATGCTGAGCTTCAGCTCAGGCTTCAGGCGCTGGCGCAGGTCCTTGAGAAACACCACGTAGTCCTGCAAATAACGGGTGCGCGCATCGAAATCAATCTGCACGCCGGCGACCGCCGTGCCCGCGTCCCGCCAGCGTTGCACCTGGCCCAATAGCTGTTTGTAAACCGGCTCGGGCCAGCGCAGGGTGTGGGCGCGGTAGACGATCCACACCTCCCGCTGGGGCAGACGCGTCACGCTCATCCCCTGGGCAATCAGCGCCGCCGTTTGCCGATCACGACGGGTTGCGCTGATCTGGCCTTGCAGCACATACAGCGTCTGCGCCCGATCCAGCACCGGCTGCGTCGCCACGCCGCTCCACAGCCAGAAGGCATCGTGCTCGCGGGCGTCCACCGCCGCCCAGGCCACGCCGTTGCTCAAGCCGACGAGCATCCAGGCGCACGTCAGCACACGCAGCCGCGCGCGAATCACCAGTAATACTGCAGGGATTTGCCCCAGCTGGTGGCGCCGTAAGTGGTTTTCAGCTGCTTGAACCAGCCCTTGCGCACGGCCGGGGCAACGTCCTTGCCGCCGCAACTGTTGTAGCCAGAAGGCGCGTAGCAGTTGATCGCGCGGAACAGCGCGTAGGTCTTGTCGTCCCGCGCAGCTTTGCTGTCGGCGATCACTGTCTGATAGCCGTTCAGGCGCGAGAACACCTCGCCCTTGAAGCCGGGTTCGCTGCTGCCCAAATCACCCGCATCGGGCTTTCTGTCCAGCGGCATGCCGTCCAGGGCGTTGCGCAGGATGAACTCACCCAGGCAATTCAACCCTTTGGCGTCCTTGTCATTGACCTGCAACGCGGCGGCGATCTCGCCAATGCTCGGGCAGGCGTACCCCGACTCGGCCTTGGCGCCGTTCCAGCGGAACAACTGCAGCGTCTGGGCGGCGTCATAGACGTAACCCAGGCTGGTGCCGAGTTTGGTGGCCGCAGGCGGCTCCGGCAGGGTTTTCAAATCATCGGCGAACGCGGCGTACTGGCTGTGCAGCAGCTCTTTGTAGAGCAGGACGAACTGCGCAGTGGCCTTTTCGGTGTCGCTGATGCCCTGACCGATCTGCTGGCGCAGCAGCGCCGCGTCGGCCACCTTGCCCAGCAGAATCAGCCGCACTTGCGCGGACTTGATCGGCGAATCGCCGGTGAACACCTGAGCCAGTTGCCCGCTGCGCTCATAGTTCATCGCCAGCGCCAGTTCCAGCTGTTCACGCTGTAAAGGTTGCTGCGCCAGAGGCAGCAGTTTCAGCCACAGCGCTTGAGAGCCGGGCATATCGTTGCCCGCTTCCAGGGCCAGGCCGCGCAGGGTCTGTTGGCTGAAGGCCAGATAATCCAGTGTTTCGGGGACGTCGTTCGGCAAACGCTTTAGCGCTTCGGCCGGTTTCTTGTCGACGTAGAACGCGAAGGCCGCCTGCAAGTAATCGAACATCGCCGGTTGCTCCGCGAACAGCGCTTTTTGCGCATCGAGCTTTTCACGGGTTAGCCGGTTCGGCAGGTCCGGACGCATGATCATCAGGTCATGGGTGGCGGTCATCAACGGCGATGGCGTGGCGTCGTTCAGCGCGGTCAGCAGTTTGTTGTCGGCTTCCTGAATCAACGCTTCCGGCGAAGCAGACGCGCGGGCTTCGCCGGCTTCGGTCAGTTGCCAGGCGTAATCGGCCGCCAGTTTGTCGGTGTCTCCTGCCAGCCAGTGGACCCGGCGCAGCAATCCGGTGGCGGAGCGGCTGTAGCGGCCGTCGGGGTAAGCGCTGAGGTACTGCTCGATGGCTTGAGCGACGCCTGCATAAGCGGCGCGATCGTGGTCTTCCTTCAGGCTGCCGTATTCGTCGAACGCATCCTGCTGAGCGGCGTTGAGCCGGGTGCGGGCGACCATGTACAGCGCCGTTTCCTTGAGCCACGGCTGCGTGATGTCGGCGAGGCCGTTGAAGCCGTTTTCGGCATCGCTGAAGCGCCCGCTGTAGAAGTCCGATGCCGCACGAAGGTAGGCGACGAACGCCTTGGCTTCGGGCGACTGAACATCGGTCGGCAGCAGGCTGGCCTGTTTGTCCGCCTCCCAGGTGCACGCGTCCAGCAGTTGCAGGCGGGCGCGGGCCAGGGATTGGCGCTCGGTGGCGGACAGCCCTTCGGTGTCGAGCAACTGGCCGATGAAATCAGCGGCGCTCTCATCGCGGTTACTGCGGCAGCGGCTGCCTTCGCCCTGCAGGAAGGCCTGGCCTGCGGTGTCGTTGCTGTCGCGGCTCAGGCTGAGCTTGCCCAGCAGGTCGCCCATGGCGGCGGCGCCTGACTCCTCGCTTTCGTCGCCCTCGATCTCCTCATTCACCACCCGAAACGCGGCAAACGGCACCGCGCCGTAGCCCTCGGCCAGTTCCTGCTCGGTCAGCGCGTTGGGCTTGAGCGTCAGCGCCTTGCGATCGGCCAGCAGCAGACGCAGGTTGACCCGGCTGTCGTTGCCGGGCGTGAGGAAGGGCAGGTTGTTGCAGACGTCCAGCGAATCGCGCAACAGCGACCAGGTGGGGTAGCAGGAGTCATCACTGCTGGCCTGGGCCTGGCCGCCCATCGTCGCGCCAATGATCAAAGCAAGAGGAGTCAGGGAGCGGATACGCATGAACAATCCTTGATTTCGCTACGTAAGAGGAGGGTAAGCACGGCGAATGATACAGGGTGTTTCGCCTGATCCACCGAAGGCCACTGGCACCTGATTCAAAATTATTTTCAGATTGATGTGAGGTAAACCGCGTTGGCGTACGTGTAGTGAGAATCAGATGCGTTTCGTAACGGGCGCATCGCTTCTCGACGCCTCAGGTTCTTGCTTCCATGACAGCTCAATCCGGTTCTCGCGTGTCCGCTTTCCCCGTGCTTCGTCCTGCCTCGATATCGGGCATGTGCTCAGCCACCGCGCTGCTGTGCTCGCTGGGCATGAGCCCCGTCGCCTGGGCTGAAGAAATGCAGCTGGACGCGGTCAACATCGACGCCACGTCCCAGCCCGAGGTCAGCGAAACCGAGCACAGCCGCGACAGCTATCAGGCGCGCAAGGCGACCGTGGCCACGCGCACCGAAGCACCATTGGTGGAAGTCCCCCAGAGCGTCAACGTGGTGACCAACCGGGTCATCGAAGACCGTCAGCCGTCCAGCCTGGACGAGGCGATCAACGCGGTCAGCGGCGTCAAGCAGGGCAACACCCTGGGCGGCACCCAGGACGCGATCCAGAAGCGTGGTTTTGGCACCAACCGCGACAACTCGATCATGCGCGACGGCATGCAATCGGTGCAGGCGCGCAACTTCACCCCGACCACCGAGCGCATCGAAGTGCTCAAGGGCCCGGCGTCGATGCTCTACGGCGTGCAGGACCCGGGCGGCGTGATCAACGTGGTGACGAAGAAACCGCAACTGGTCGAAGCCCGTTCCCTCTCGGCGTTCGGCAGCAGTTTTGGCGGCGGCGGCGAGCAGATCGACCTGACCGGCCCGATCGGCACCAATGGCTTGGCTTACCGCGTGATCGCCGACAAGCAGAATTACGATTACTGGCGCAATTTCGGCAGCATCGATCAGTCGGTGATCGCGCCGTCGCTGGCTTGGTATGGCGACGACACCACGGTGTCCGTGGCCTACGAGCACATGGAATATTCGGTGCCCTTCGACCGTGGCACACAGATCAATACCAAGACCGGCAAGGTGCTGGACATCCCGCGCACCCGGCGCCTGGACGAGCCGTTCAACGTCACCACCGGCCGCTCCGATTCCCTCGACGTGCGCATGGACCATCGCCTCAACGACACCTGGACCCTGCGCACCGGCTACGCCTACAGCCGCAATTACTACAACGATTACCAGTCGCGCTTTATCTCGGCTAACTACAACACTGGTGCTGTAACCCGTCGCGGCGACGCCACCCGCGATGCCGTGCAGGTCGCGCACACGGCGACCGTCAGTGCACTGGGCAATCTGTACTGGGGTGACGTGCGCCACGAGGTGCTGATCGGCGCCGACTACATGAAGAACGACCGCGACCTGGGTGACTTGTACCGCAGCGCCAATAAAACCGACTTCAATTACAACGCGCCGGTGTACGGGGTGACTGCGGAGCCGAGCACGGTCAGCGCCGCCAACAGCGACCAGACCGATCACCTGCGCACCCACGCGTTCTTCGTTCAGGACGCCATGCACCTGGGCGAGAAGTGGATCCTGCAGACTGGCCTGCGCTACGACGCATTCGACGAGATGACCGGCAAGGGCCGGCCGTTCGTGGTCGGTGCCGATGTGAAGGACAGCAAAGTGGTGCCCCGCGTCGGGCTGGTGTACCTGATCCAGCCGGACTGGTCGGTGTACGGCAGCTACACCGAGTCGTTCCGGCCCAACACTTCGATTGCCTCGCCGATCGGCGACCTGCCGCCGGAGGAGGGCAAGGCCTACGAGATCGGCACCAAGTTCCAGAACGATGCCATCACCGCGACCGTGGCGCTGTTCAATATCAACAAGCAGAACGTGCAGACCAGCGAAGCGTGCGGCACCGAGACCTGCACGCGGGTGTCCGGCGAGGTGCGCGCGCGCGGGCTGGAAGCTGACATCACCGGGCAGTTGAACGAGTTTTGGAGTGTCACCGGCAGCTACGCCTACACCGACACGAAAGTGCTGGAGGACCCGATCCTCAAGGGTGAGCCGCTTGACGGCGTGTCCAGGCACACCGGCGCGGTGTACCTGACCCGTGACTTTGGGCACGTTGGCGTGGGTGATCTGCGCGCCGGTGCCGGTGCACGGTTTGCCAGCCGTTGGGGTGTCAACGATGGCGCGGGGAAGGAGTATTACCTGCCATCGTCGAAAGTCGCCGATGCGTTTGTGGCTTATAAAGTGAAGCTGGATGAGCGCGATGTGACGCTGCAGTTGAATCTGAAAAACGTGTTCGACGAGAAGTACTACACCTCGGCGAGCGGGTTGGGGTCGCCGGCGATTTCCATCGGCGAGCCGCGGCAATTGGTGGCGCGGGTGAAGCTGGATTTTTGATTTTCAGGTTTCAGCTCAAAATCAAGGGCGTCTGCCTGGGGGCAGACTGTTTCGCCTTCGGCGAGTTACTTGGAAAAGTCGAAAGTCGCACCACCCCCAAGTAACCAAGGGTGCTTGCTCCTGGTTGGGCCCTTCGTTCCTCAGGGTTCCTTCACTCCGGTCTCGCTCCGTGGGGCCATCCGCCATCCGCCATCCATGGCGGGGGGCGGCTCTCGCGGCATCCATGCCGCTCGGCCCACTGCGCGAGACCTGCGTTCAGCCTGCACCCAAGTCGCGATTGGTGGTGACTGAACTTTTTGTGTCTGAAGATCAAAAGCGTAGAGCAGATCAATGGCTTCCCGGCTGAAGCCGGTCCTACAGAGGTTGCCGCAGGTCCCACTGACTGCATGGGTTGTAGGACCGGCTTTAGCCGGGAAGAGGCCCGTTCAGACGCTGACATTCGATCGTTCCCACGCTCTGCGTGGTAACGCCGCCCCGGACGCTCTGCGTCCACCAGACGACGCACATTCAAGCCTGGCGAAGTGACGCGGAGCGTCACGGGATGCATCACCACGCGGAGCTTGGGGCGATCAACAACCGTCTACAAATCCGTGATCTTCAACGCCCCCGTTGCTATCCGCGCGGGCAGCTTCAATTGCGCACACAACCCGCCACCTTCCCGATTGGTCAAACTCAACGTGCCGCCCAGTGCAATCGTCAATTGCTGCGCAATCGCCAGGCCCAGCCCGGTACCGCCGGTGTCGCGGTTGCGTGAGCTTTCCACACGGTAGAAGGGTTTGATGACTTCCGACAATTCCCCTTCGGCAATCCCGGGGCCGCGGTCCAGCACGTGCAGCGTCAGGCTCTGGTCGGCGTGGGTCTGCACGTGAATCTCCGCCGCTCCGGCAAATTTCAACGCGTTGTCAGTCAGGTTCACCAATACCCGGCGCAGGGCGTGGGGGCGGGTGTCGATGACCGCGCCGGTCTTGCCGTTCAATTGCACGTCGCGCCCGACGTCCTGGTAGTCGAACACCAGGCTGTCGAGGAATGAATCCATGTCCACACGCCGCGCTGTCTCGGCCGAGGTGTCCATGCTGCGCGCATACGCCACGCCTTCCTGGACCAGGTGCTGCATCTCGCTGAGGTCGCTCCACAGCTTGTCTTTCTCGATACCGTCGTCCATGAACTCCGCGCGCAGTTTCATGCGGGTGATCGGGGTTTGCAGGTCGTGGGAGATCGCCGCCAGCAGTTGCATGCGCTCCTTCACGTACGTCGAGATCCGTTGCTGCATGGTGTTGAACGCGACAGCGGCAAAGGCCACTTCGGTTGGGCCGCTTTCATCCAGGCGAATGCCTTCGCCGTTCGGGTCGAGGTTGTCGACGGCGTGGGACAGGCGCGTCAGCGGACGGATCGCCGTACGTACGGCCAGCCAGGTGCAGACAAACAGCAGCACGAGTTGGCCGATCAACAACAACGGCAGCCAGGGGGACAGCGGCGTGATCTGCGGGCGCACGTCAATCGTCAGCGGATTGCCGTCCTTCAGCGTCAGATGCGCCTGATAGTGCGGGCGGCTGTCAGCGATGTTATTGAACGTCAGTGTGTAATCGTGACCCAGGCTGTCCTGCATCGAATGCACCGACATCGGCGCCTTGTCCATGTCCACCGGCGTACCGGTCTGGCCGGCGCCGAGGATGTAGCCGTAGGTCGGGTGTTCGAGGCGTGGCAGCCAGGCCTGACGTTCGTCGGCTGGCAGGCGTTCAAGAACGGCGACGGTGGTGCTGAGGTCGCGTTCCATATTGCCGAGCATCGTGGTCATCGCGCTCTCGTAGCGCTCGTAGAATTGCAGGCCGAACGACAACCCGTGGGCCAGCACCAGGCTGATCAGAAAAATCAACGAAAGCCGTGACGCCAGGGTGCGCGGCCATCCGAAGCTCAGCTTCATGGGCTTTCCCCGAGAATTTCCACGGCGTAAGTAAACACGTAACCCTCGTTGCGCACGGTCTTGATGTAGGCCGGGTCGCGGGCGTCGTCGGCCAGGCGCTGACGCAGACGGCTGACCAGCAAGTCGATCGAACGGTCGAACAGATCGGCGTCGCGGCCCTGGGTCAGGTTCAGCAATTGATCGCGGCTCAAGACCCGCTGCGGGTGATCGAGGAACGTGCGCAGCAGGCGGTATTCCGCGCCGCTGAGGGTGACCACGGTGCCTTGGGCGTCGAGCAAATGGCGGGCGGTGGTGTCCAGCTTCCATTTACCGAAGGCCAGCAAACGACCGGCTTCGGTGACGATCAGGTTGGGCGGCAGCATGCGGGTGCGGCGCAGCACGGCGTTGATCCGCGCCAGCAATTCCCGGGCCGCGAAGGGTTTCACCAAGTAGTCGTCGGCGCCCATTTCCAGGCCGATGATGCGATCGGTTTCGTCGCTGCGGGCGGTGAGCATCAGCACGGGCGTGGTCTTGTGTTTGCCGGTGCGCAGCTCGCGGCACAGCTGCAGGCCGTCGTCGCCCGGCATCATGATGTCGAGCACGATCAGGTCGACGGGCGTCGATTCCAGAAACGAACGCATCTGCCTGCCATCCGCCACCACCGTGGTGCGCAGGCCGTTCTTCTTCAGGTAGTTGCCCACCAGCTCTCGAATCTCGCGATCGTCATCGACAATCAGAATGTGATCGACGTGCTCCATTGCCGCAGCTCCCGTATTCATGTGTGTGGCACATCTTAACCAGTCACGCGTGACTTGCCTGCCGGGGTTTGTATTCCACTGTATCTGGCGCTGCCGGGCATACATGCGCATGCAAAAGGCGAGTTTTTCGGCGCGAATGTATCGCTGTGTATCTGCAGCGGGCTCTGACACGTAAGGATGATTTTCCGGCCGTTCGCGACACAAGCGAGATACCTGTGGGGCGTTCAATGGGACCCATCGAGACGACAGACATACACCGCCTCGAACCCTGACCGAATGACCCTTTGAATACCGGAGAACATCATGAACTGGAAGAACCTCAGCATCGCCACCCTGTTTGCCGCCCTGAGCCTCGGCGCTCTGACCGCACAAGCCCAGCCCGTCGCTCCACCGCACAACTACATGTACGGCGAGCACCTGGACATCGCCAAGGCCCTGTCCACCGAAGTCGATTCAACCCCGACCTGCGGCGTGGTCAATGCCCACCTGCGCTACCTCGATTCCCAAGGTCAGCAGCAGACTCTGAACTACGAAACCGTTGCCCAGAACTGCCCGCAGGACAACTGAGTCCAGGCCCAAGCGGGTGACGTGTCACCGGCCGCCCGGTTCGCTCATTGCCGTTGAAGATTTTGTGAGGATCACACCATGACACCGATCAAGACCACCTTGTCCGCCGTTGCTTTCGCACTCGCCGGTTTCGCTGTGCACGCCAACGCAGCCGTGCAGCACACCGGCGCCGATGAGCGCACCTGCTTCCAGCTCGCGCCGAAAGTCGCCGAAAACGGCTCCGACAAAACGCCGCTGGTGATGTGGATCGAAAGCCGCGGGCAGATGGTCGCGGAAGGCGGCTCCGAACACACCCGTTCGGGCATGGCGGGTGAGCAGCAGAGCCGGGTGTGAGGCCCGAGTAGACGGCGGTCTTTCGGGCCGTCCGTGGTAACGGCGACACGCAAGTGGGCGGTGATCGGGCGGCAGGAGTAAGCTGTGCTCCTTTTTGACTGCCCGCGCCCACGCGCCGCTCAGGACCTGACGCCCGCAATGAGATCACCCGCTGCCTTCGCGCCACCGCCGTCGCTGTTTCTGCCCCTGACCGAAGAGGTGTGCAAAGGCCTGGCCGCTGACGAATCGCTGGACGATTTCCTGAGCCAGGCGGGCCGCCCCCAACTCGCTGCACTGATGCTGCTGCTCAATCTCAATGCACTCGTCGCGCAACACACCGCCGTCGAACAGCTCGAACGCATGCTCGATGATGTACTGCGCGCGGCCGCTTCCGTTGAAGAAGCAGGCGGCCGGTTTGCCGATCTGGTGCGCGGCAGGTTCACCGCCGAACATCTGGCCGCAGGGCTCTCGGTGCTTGAAATCGCCGGCGTCAGTCTGCTCGAAAACGCTGACATCGAGCAGCAGGATTACCTCGACGGGGAAGGGCAGTGGGACTTCGGCTTTGGCCTGCGCCATCGCGCCACACTGGAGCCGCTGACCCGCGAGGTCGTGATGCCGTCCGGCGACGTCCTGCGTCTGAGTGATCAGCAGAGCCGGATCTTCGACGAGTTCAAGGTCTGCAACGAAGAGTCGTTCCACCTGCAGGCCTATGCCGGGGTGGGCAAGACGTACCTGCTGGCGAAGTTCTTCGAGGTCCTGGTCCCGGAAAAGACCTTGCTCATGGCGACGTTTCCGGGCCAGGTGGCCGCGCTTCAGGCTCGGGTGCGTCAGGCCAACCCCGACGCGCGAATCAACGCGTGCACCTTCGGTCACATGGCCAACCTGCTGCTTAACCGCGATCTCACGGCGCGCGGCTGGCGCAACACCGACATTCAGCGCACCGGCGCCAGCTCACTGGTCGATGACCGGCAAGTGGCGCAGTGGCTGAACCTGCAAGCGGTGGGCAAACTGCAGCCGCGGGAGGTGGCGCGGGTCTGCCGCAGTACCGTGCACAGTTTCAGCCTGTCGCCGCTGCCGAACATCGAGGCGCGGCATTTGCCGTCACTGGGGCATGCAGCGAGTCAGGCGGACATCGCCCTGCTGCTGGAATACAGCCGCCTGCTCTGGCGCGAGACGGTCAGGCCGTCGGCGCCGCACATTCGTCTGCCGATCCGCAACAGCCACCGGATCAAGTTTCTGGCGCTGACCAGTGAAGTGATCCCCGAGAACTACAGCCATATCATCATTGACGAAAGCCACGAACTGACAGCGCCGATGGTGCAGATCCTCGACCGCAGCCCCCAGGCGGTCATCACGCTGGGCGACGAATTCCAGCAACTCAGCGGCAAGACCCCGCGCCATGGCGGCTTCATTCGCCAGCGCTTCATGACCCAGTCGATTCGCGCCGGCAAGCAAATGGCCGACGTGCTCAACCCGATGATTCAGTTGCACCCCAGCGACATCAAAGAAGGCTTCGTCGGCCGCGCCCCTCACCCGACGCGGATCATCGGCCACGGCGTCATGCCTATTCCGGAGAAGCCCACCACCATTCTGGTCGCCAACGAATGGGGGCTGTTTGCCTGGTTCAAGCGCCTGACCGAAGCAGGCGCCCGCTTTGAAATGCCCGCGCGCACCCTTGAAAATCTCACGCTGTTCGTCAAAGGCCTGGACCTGCTCTACCGCGAAGACCTGCGCCCACAGCACCGGCTGATCTTCCGCTACGCCTATTGGGACGCGCTGGCCTCGGCCATGGGCGGCAGCCATGAATTCAAGGCGATGCACGAGTGGCTCGGGCAGGGCAACCGGCTGCAGGACTTCATCGACACCACCCAGCGTTTCTGCAACGACCCGGCCGCCATCCTCAAACTGGCGAAAGTCGAAGACGTGAAGAACCAGGAGTTCGACGCCGTGCTGCTCTCCCGCGACCTCATGCGCCCACCGCGCGAGGGCTCGACGCATTCCCTCGCCAGCGTATGTTCCCTGCTCTACACCGCCAGCTCCCGCGCCCGGCACGAACTGCTGCTGCCGGGGAACATGAATGACTGGTTGCAGGATTTGGGGCGTAAGTAGAGGGCGGACAACTCTCTTGGTAACGATCCGGTTTAAACGGGATTACCTTCGCGTATTTCCGGCGGTTCCTACATACAGGAACGATCCACGCTGACTTCATAACAGCTCATTCATCGGTAAATTTCTGATCGACCTCTTAGCGATCCAGGGACGAACCGTGAACAAGAGCGCTGTCTATGATGTACGGCCTGCCATCCTTAATTGCGACACCGCGCTGGGAAGAGCATTGGTGACCATGTTCAAGTCGGTCGAGAGCGAACTGACTTGTGAGAATGCCCCGAGTGCGGCGCTTACCGTCGTTATCTTTGGTGGATGCGCAGTGCATTTGTACACAAGTCATCGGGTATCCAGTGATGTCGATGCAGAGTTCTTTGCGCCCGAGTGGCCTTCAAGCATGGATTTGCAGGCTATGCTGGCGGCTGTCCCCCAGACATTCGTGGATGAGCGAAGCGGTCGTATAGTTGAATTGTCTTATGACCTCAACTTCACCTCGGGATTAGGCCCCTTGCATGAGGACTATCTGGAACGCGGAGTGCCGCTTGATGCATTCGGGCCGCTGTCGCCATTAAGCGTTCTGATAGCGTCGCCGGTCGATCTCGCAATTTCCAAGCTCGGACGCGGGACTGAGCAGGACATCAGCGATATTTTCGCCCTGCTGCGTACCGGTTTCATCCTTGCTGCCGAGTTTGAGCGTTTGGCCCTGCAGGCCATTGATTGCTATGTTGGCAATCACGAACCTCCCACATCCATCCTGACCAATATTTTGCAGGACTATCTGGAGACCACCGATGGACAGCCCGGTTGAGCGCCACTTACTTTCCGAAGCGATGGCCAGACTCGCTGATCACCCGCTGAGTCAGGCCGATGATGGCACGTTGGTGAGTCTGGCTCAGGAGGTGTGGTACGAGCACTCAAGCATGGAGTCAGAACTGCGCAGATTTCTCGCGAGCAATCCTGGCGAGCTGGCGGCGCGTCGGGTGGGGTATCTTCTGGAAAAGCTGACCCGGTTCCCCTGTGCGACTGACGAACGGGTGCGCGAAACCTTGCACGCGCTGAGTTTGCTCATGCAGCGTTTCCCGCGTCAGGGCGACGGCCCGCAAATTGCGGAGACTCGCCTGCGTGACCGTCGGGACGAGCTTGCGGTGTCATGGGGACTTAGCGAGGGTCTAGGGATGAAAGTACAGACGCTGCTGCCCTATCAGACGCGGCATTACGCGGCCGGACGCAACTCGGCTTTCGAATAGCCTGCACCCCGCTAATCCACGCTGAGTCCGATTCTTGGCGGGGAGGGAGTCCAGGAAAGCGGACTATCAAACGCGGCAGTCACCACCACGCCACTTCTTCGGACTCACCCCAAACCATCGTTTGAACGCTCGCGAGAACGCGCTGGTTTCCGAGTAGCCCAGCAGCGAGGCGAGTTGCGTGATGCTCAGGTTCTGCTGTTTGAGGTGGCTCAGGGCCGAGTCCTGGCGGATCTGGTCGACCAGCTGCGTGAAGCTGATGCCGCGTTCGCGCAGTTTTCGCTGCAGGGTCCATTCGGTCAGGCCGAGGGTGTGGGCGATGTCGTCCAGCGCCGGTTCGCCCAGGTGCAAGGTGGCGAGGATCGTCTGGCGGGCGCGGTCGAGGAGCGTGGCCTCGTGGCCGTTGCCTGTGCCGCTGCCGTTATCGCCCAGCTGACGGATCGCGTCCTTGATCAGCATCAGCAGGACCGGGTCGCTGCCGGGCATGGCTTTGCCCACGACGTCGCGCTTGGGAATCAGCAGTGAATTGCAGCCCTGCCCGAAACACACGTCAGCGCGGAATACGTCGCGGTGCTCGTGCCAGCCCTGGGGTTGGGCGTGCTCGAAGGCCACTTGGCGAGGTGCCCAGTCCGGGCCCAACACGTGGCGCACCAGATTCAGCGCCATGCCCATGGTCAGTTCGGCGTCCTGGCGGCGTTCGTTGATCGCGCCGTGGCGGACCTGATAATCGAAGCGGTAGCACTCGCCTTGATCGACCAGTTCGATCAGCGTGCTGTGCTGGTGGAACGGGAAGGCGGCGGAAAAGTTGATCAGCGCGTCTTCAAGCGTCGCCGAGCACAGGCCGATGTAGCCCAGCAGACCCAGCGCCTGGGGCCTAAATTGCTGGCCGTAACGCAGGCCGAAATTGTCGCAGCCGGTCTGGCTCGCGGCTTCTTCCAGCACTTTGCAGTAGTTGGTCAGGGGCAGGCTCAGGGTCGGGTGCAGCAGCTGCTCGGGGTCGATGCCGGCGCGGCCGAACACCCGGTCCAGATCACCGCCGTGCTGCACGATAAAGCCATCGAGCCCGTTGGCCGCAGCCGACAGCACGCCGCGATTGCTGGCGGCGGGCGTATTCGATGCGGCGGCGGGGACGAGGGTCTGGAGCATAGGGATGACGGCTCTGACGGTGTGTATGCCTATCGTGCAAGCAAATGTCATACCTTGTGCCCACGGTCAGCATCTTGTAGAAGCGCGCTTGCCCGCGATTTCCGGGTCATCGGGCAAAAATGTGTTGAATGCACCGAGGTCTTCGCGGGCAAGCGCGCTCCTACAGGGGGCTTGTTGCTACCCCGCGACTCATCTGCTGCCCCGGAAAACGGGAAGTCTGGTGCCACGCCGGTCAAGGAACATCGGCATTTTGTGACCTTCAATAACGCACCGGGCGCTTTTCACGCGCCAGCTTGGCGCGCCCCCGGCAGATAGACGGAAAACTTGACCGCAGATGACATACTGCGCGCCGTACGGTCAAGCCTTGGCCTGTCAGCTGTGACTATGCTCGACGTCAGACAAATACCGTCGCCTGGCTACCGGGGTACACGCTCATGACTGCTTCACAACTCAAACCGACCTTGGGAACCCTGCATTTGTGGGGACTGGCCGTGGGCCTGGTGATTTCCGGCGAATATTTCGGCTGGAGCTACGGCTGGGGCACCGCCGGGACGCTGGGCTTTCTGGTGACCACGCTGATGGTCGCGGTGATGTACACCTGTTTCATCTTCAGTTTCACCGAGCTGACCACCGCGATTCCCAATGCGGGCGGGCCGTTTGCCTACAGCCTGCGTGCCTTTGGCGTGACCGGCGGAATGATCGCGGGCCTTGCGACGCTGATCGAATTCGTCTTCGCCCCGCCGGCCATCGCCATGGCGATTGGCGCCTACCTCAACGTGCAATTCCCGTCCCTTGATCCAAGGATCGCGGCCATCGGCGCGTATTTCGTGTTCATGACCCTGAACATCCTGGGCGTAAGCATCGCCGCGACCTTCGAACTGGTGGTCACCATCCTGGCCGTCGCCGAACTGCTGGTGTTCATGGGCGTTGTCGCGCCGGGCTTCAGCTTCAGTAACTTCGTCCTGGGTGGCTGGGCCGGTTCCGACACCTTCAGCCTGCCGGCCGTCAGCGGCATGTTCGCGGCGATCCCGTTTGCCATCTGGTTCTTCCTCGCCATTGAAGGCGCGGCCATGGCGGCCGAAGAGGCCAAGGACCCGAAACGCACCATCCCGCGTGCTTACGTGGGCGGCATTCTGACCCTGGTTGTGCTGGCGATCGGCGTGATGATCTTCGCTGGCGGCGTGGGCGACTGGCGTACGCTGGCGAACATCAATGACCCACTGCCACAGGCAATGAAAGCCGTGGTTGGCGGCAACTCCAACTGGATGCACATGCTGGTGTGGATCGGCCTGTTCGGTCTGGTCGCCAGCTTCCACGGCATCATCCTCGGTTACTCTCGGCAGTTCTTCGCCCTGGCGCGGGCGGGCTTTCTGCCAGCGAGCCTGGCGAAACTGTCGCGCTTCCAGACGCCGCACCGCGCCATCCTCGCGGGCGGTGTGATCGGCATCATCGCGATCCTCAGCGACGGCGTGATCAACCTGCAGGGCATGACGCTGACCGCCGCGATGATCACCATGTCGGTGTTTGGCGCTATCGTGATGTACATCATCAGCATGCTCAGCCTGTTCAAGTTGCGCCGCAGCGAACCGAACCTCGAGCGCAGCTTCCGCGCGCCGGGTTATCCGGTCGTGCCGGGCATCGCCCTGGTGCTGGCGGTGGTGTGCCTCGTCGCCATGGTCTGGTTCAACCTGCTGATCTGCGCCATATTCATCTGCCTGATGGCCGTGGGCGCGCTGTTCTGCAAAATGGTCCGCGGGCGCAGTGCGGCGGTCGCGGTCACCGGTTAATCACGCGGTTCGATAAAAGAGGTGTGCATGAGTTTTTCCCACAGCATCGGTGGCATGGTCTGGCGCTTCGACAGCCTGCGGGAACTCATGGCCAAGGCCAGCCCTGCGCGCTCCGGCGACTTCCTGGCAGAAGTGGCCGCCAGCAGCGATGCCGAACGTGCGGCGGCGCAGATGGCCTTGGCCGACGTGCCGCTCAAGCAGTTCCTCACCGAAGCGCTGATTCCCTACGAAGAGGATGAAGTCACCCGCTTGATCGTCGACAGCCATGACCGCGCGGCCTTTGCCCCGGTCAGCCATCTCACGGTCGGCGGCTTTCGCGACTGGCTGCTGGGGGACGACGCCACTGAAGTCAGCCTCAAGGCGTTGGCGCCGGGGTTGACCCCGGAAATGGCAGCAGCGGTGTCGAAGATCATGCGCGTGCAGGATCTGGTGCTGGTGGCGCAGAAGATTCGTGTCGTCACTCGCTTTCGCAACACCGTCGGCCTGCGTGGGCGCATGTCGACCCGGCTGCAACCCAATCACCCCACCGACGACCCGGCCGGCATCGCCGCCAGCGTGCTCGACGGTCTGCTCTACGGCAACGGCGACGCCATGATCGGCATCAACCCGGCCACCGACAGCGTCAGCGCCATCAGTGAACTGCTGAAAATGCTCGACGGCGTCATTCGTCATTACGAGATTCCCACCCAGTCCTGCGTGCTCACCCACGTCACCTCCTCGGTCGCGGCCATTGAGAAGGGTGTGCCGCTGGATCTGGTGTTCCAGTCCATCGCCGGTACCGAAGCGGCCAACAGCGGTTTCGGCATCAGCCTGGAAATCCTCCGAGAAGGCTACGAAGCCGGGCTGAGCCTCAAGCGCGGCCCGCTGGGCATTAATCTGATGTACTTCGAAACCGGGCAGGGCAGCGCGTTGTCGGCCAACGCTCACCACGGCGTCGATCAACAGACCTGCGAGGCCCGCGCCTACGCCGTCGCGCGGCATTTCAACCCGTTTCTGGTCAACACCGTGGTCGGCTTCATCGGCCCGGAATACCTGTACAACGGCAAGCAGATCATTCGCGCGGGGCTTGAAGATCACTTTTGCGGCAAGCTGCTCGGCGTGCCCATGGGCTGCGACATCTGCTACACCAACCATGCCGAAGCCGATCAGGACGACATGGACGTGCTGCTGACCTTGCTCGGCGTCGCCGGGATCAATTTCATCATGGGCATTCCGGGGTCGGACGACGTGATGCTCAACTACCAGACCACCTCGTTTCACGACGCCCTGTATGCACGCAAGACCCTCGGTCTGCGCCCGGCGCCGGAGTTTGAGGAATGGCTGACGCGCATGGACATCCTGCGCCAGGATGACGGCGGCGTGCGGCTGGGGCAGGGCGTGCCGCCGCTGTTCCGCAAGGCGCTGGCGCAACTTAATTAGCCGCTGATCAGCAGTTCAGATAAGGGCTTGAGCCATGAGCGATGACAAGAAATCACCCGCACACGCCGATGCCTGGCAGCAGTTGCGCTCGCTGACCTCCGCGCGTATCGCCCTCGGGCATGCGGGTACCAGCCTGCCGACGGCGGCGCAGCTGGATTTCCAGTTCGCCCACGCCCAGGCTCGCGACGCGGTGCACCTGGCGTTCGATCACGCGGCGCTGGCCGAGCAACTGGCGGGCCGGTCCCGCGAGACGCTGACCCTGCAAAGCTCGGCAACCGACCGCAATGTGTATCTGCAACGGCCCGATCTGGGGCGGCGTTTGTCCGACGCTTCGGCTGAGCACCTTAGGGATTACGCGGCTGCGCACCCTGAAGGCTTCGATCTGGCACTGGTGGTCGCAGACGGCTTGTCTGCGCTGGCGGTGCAGCGTCACAGCCCGGCGATGCTGGAGCGTATTGACGAGATGGCGGCGGCGGAGGGCTGGAGCCTGGCGCCAGTGGTGCTGGTGGAACAGGGTCGCGTCGCCGTCGCCGATGAAATCGGTGCACTGCTCAAGGCGCGCATGGTGGTGATCTTGATCGGCGAACGACCGGGCCTCAGCTCGCCGGACAGCCTCGGCCTGTACTTTACGTACGCGCCGCGCGTGGGCCTGAACGATGCTGCGCGCAACTGCATTTCCAACGTGCGCCTTGAAGGCATGAGCTACGCGATGGCGGCGCACAAGTTGCTGTACCTGATGCGCGAAGCCTGGCGCCGGCAACTGTCCGGCGTGAGCCTGAAGGACGACGCGCAAGTGCCGGTGCTGGAAGCGGGCGAGGGCGGCCGGCCGGGGAATTTTTTGCTGGGACCTTGATCGTGCCCACGCGCTGCGTGGACATGCATCCTGTGACGCTCCGCGTCACCTTGTGCACGGCTTGAATATTCGGCGTGTTCTTTGACGCCTTCCCGGCTAAAGCCGGTCCCACATCTTAGGTCACCGCCAGTGCGACTGGATGCACGCGTTGCTTTTAGTGGGACCGGCTTCAGCCGGGAAGAGGCCAGCACATCCGCGGCATCTCCACAGGCAGAGACACCGCTTTCCCGGCTAAAGCCGGTCCTACGAGGTGCGCGGTGTCACCCCCCTTTTAGACTCATTTGCTAGGCTGCTCCCACCACTCCCGAGAGCGCTGCCCCATGCCCACCGCCGACCTGAATCCTGCCTTCACGCATTTCCTGCACGAATTCTGGCTAGCCCTCGGCGGCCAAACCCCCTATCTCGATCATCTTCAGATCACCGGCGAAGGCGGGCTGGCGTCGGCATTTCCGGTCACCGATTTCGCCACAGCCGCCATCGCTGCCGCGCATCTTGCGGTGGCCGAGTTGATTGAGCAGGCCCACGGCACGCTGCCGCCGATCACGGTTGATCGGCGCCTGGCCTCGTTCTGGTTCTCGACCTCACTTCAGCCCCAAGGCTGGTCGCTGCCGGCGCAGTGGGACGCGGTGGCGGGGGATTACCGCGCGGCGGATGGCTGGATTCGATTGCACACCAACGCGCCGCACCATCGTCAGGCCGCACTCTCCGTGCTGAAAACCGCCCCCGAGCGCGACGCGGTGAGTCAGGCCGTGCTGCGCTGGAAGGCCAGTGAGCTGGAAAGCGCGGTGGTCGACAATCGGGGTTGTGCCGCCGCGATGCGCAGCGCCTCGGCCTGGCGCGATCATACCCAGGGTCGCGCCGTCGCTGCCGAACCCTTGCTGCATCGCGTAGAGGCCACAGCGGGACCGGCTGCATCGCATCAGTCAAACCCTGCACGACCCGAATGGATCGTGCCGCGTGAACGTCCCTTGCACGGCATCCGCGTGCTCGACCTCACGCGCATTCTGGCCGGCCCGGTCGCGACGCGGTTTCTCGCCGGGTTCGGCGCCGACGTGTTGCGCATCGATCCCCCTGGCTGGGACGAGCCCGGCACCGTGCCGGAGGTGGTGCTCGGTAAACGCTGTGCGCGGCTGGACCTGCGCGACCCTGGCGATCGCGCGGTGCTGGAGGGCTTGCTCAGCGAAGCAGACGTGATGATCCATGGTTACCGCGCCGATGCCCTGGCGCGCCTGGGCCTCAGCGCCGAACGCCGCCGCGCGCTCAATCCCGGTCTGGTGGATGTATCGCTTAACGCGTATGGCTGGACCGGCCCGTGGCGCGAGCGACGTGGCTTCGACAGCCTGGTGCAGATGAGTTGCGGCATCGCCGACGCCGGCAGGGTCGCAGCGAGAAGTGATCGGCCTGTGCCGCTGCCTGTGCAGGCGCTGGATCACGCCACGGGGTATTTGATGGCGGCCGCAGCCGTGCGCGGTCTGACTCAACGACTGACCACCGGGCAAGGCGTTCAGAATCAGGCATCCCTGGCGCGCACCGCGTTATCGCTGATGTCGTTTGCCCCAACCGAGGCGCAGCCTACACCGCTGCTACCGCTGCTACCGCTGAATCCGAGCGACTATTCCGACGCCATCGAGCACACCGCGTGGGGCCCGGCGCTGCGCCTCAAATCGGCCGGGGTGATTGAAGGCACGCCGACGCACTGGGATTTACCGGCGAGCGCACTGGGCAGCGCCGATGCCAGATGGCAATGACCCACGCGGCTTAACGGCACATCAGCGGCCTGCAATCATCAGGTCCAGATTCTGCACCGCCGCCCCGGCCGCGCCCTTGCCCAGGTTGTCGAACACGGCCGCCAGCAACACGTGGCCCTCGTTCTCGAACACCATCAGCCGCAGGTTATCGGTGCCGTTGAGCTGGCGGGGGTCGATCCCGGTCAGCGCGCGCGACTGCTCCATCGGCATCACTTCGACAAACCTGCTGCCCTGATAATGCTCAGCCAGCGCGGCATGAAGCGTCGTCCCAGTCACGCCTTGGGGCAGCAAGCGCGTTTGCAGCGCGATGGTCAGCACGATGCCCTGACGAAACGCGCCATACGCCGGAACGAACACCGGCCGCTCGCTCAACCCGCTGTACTGCTGGATTTCCGGAACGTGCTTGTGCGCGAGGCTCAGACCGTAGACCTGAAAAGGCACCGCCTGCGCGACATCTGGCCCCTCAAACTCATCGACCCCCGCGCGGCCTTTGCCCGAATAGCCCGACACCGCATTGATGCTGATCGGGTAATCGCGCGGCAGCAGTCCCGCCTCCAGCAACGGCCGCAACAGACCGACTGCACCGGTGGGGTAGCAGCCCGGATTGCTGACACGGCGGGCTGTGGCGATGCTTCGTTTTTGCGCTTCACTCATCTGCGCGAAGCCGTAGACCCAGTCGGGATGGGTCCGGTGCGCAGAGCTGGCGTCGATGACCCGCACGTCCGGGTTGGTGATGCTCGCTGCCGCATCGCGGGCAGCATCGTCTGGCAGGCACAGCACGGCAATGTCGCAGGCGTTGATCGCGGCGGCGCGGCTTTGCGGGTTCTTGCGAAGCTCGGCCGCAAGCGTGACCACGTGCAGGTCGGTGCGGCCTTGCAGGCGCTGGTGAATTTGCAGGCCGGTGGTGCCTTGGTCGCCGTCGATGAAAACTACAGGAAGTGACATGGGTTATGGATTCCGCAACAGGTCGTCAATGACCGCCATCTTCAAGCGCACTCATGGATAGCGAAAGTTGAATTTGATGACGGTACACTTCAGCTTTTCTGAAGGAGGGCTTCGTCTGTGCGGGAAATCAGTCTGGATCGTTTGCGCACCTTGGTGGCCATCGCCGATCACGGGTCGTTCGCCGAAGCGGCGCGGGTGCTGAATCTCGCGCCGCCGACGGTCAGCCTGCACATTGCCGACCTGGAGCAACGGGTGGGCGGCGTGTTGCTCGCGCGTACCCGCGGTCGGGTTCAGCCTTCGGCCATCGGCGACACGCTGATCGAGCGCGCGCGGCGCTTGCTGGCCGATGCCGAGCAGGCGCTGGAAGACGTCGAGCGTCAGGTCAAAGGGCTGGCCGGGCGGGTTCGACTGGGCGCGTCAACCGGCGTCATCGCGCAATTGCTGCCCCAGGCGCTGGAAACCCTGGAGCAGTTGCACCCGGGCATCGACGTGCAGGTTGCGGTGCTGACGTCGCAACAGACCCTGCAAAAGCTCACGGACGGCAGCCTGGACATCGGCGTGATTGCGCTGCCCCAGGCGCCGGTCAAGGGTCTGTTGATTCAGCCGTGGCGGCGCGACCCGGTGATGGCGTTTCTCCCGGCGCGCTGGGACTGTCCGCCGGTGATCACGCCGTCATGGCTCGCCAGTCAGCCGCTGATTCTCAACGACGCCACCACGCGGCTGTCCCGCCAGGTGGCCGAGTGGTTTGCCGGTGAGGGGCCGCAGCCGACGCCGCGCATTCAGCTCAATTACAACGACGCGATCAAGAGTCTGGTAGGGGCGGGCTATGGTGCGACGTTGCTGCCCCACGAGGCGTCCACGCCCGCGCCGGAAAGCCGCATTGTCATGCGCCCGTTGCAGCCGGCGTTGTGGCGGGAGTTGGGGATTGCGCACCGGGCCGGAAGCGTCGAACGCTCGACCGGGTATGTGCTGGAAGTGTTGCAGGAGCTGGAGGCGTTGTAGCGGTGGGGGGATGTAGCGGGACGTGCTGTCGCCGACCGGCGCGTGATCCTGTCAGGCGCGCGGTCGGCTACAACGCTGCATTCAGCCCGTCAGAACTTGAACGCCTGGCGGCCGATCAGCAGCCATTGGCCTTTCTGTTTCTGCCAGATCTGAAAGTTTTCGATCTCGGTCGGCACGACCTTGCCACTGTTCACGGCCTCGGCCGAGAAGTGGTTGCGCACCAGTGCGACGTCGCCGTTCATGTTGATTTTCTGGTTTTTCATTTCCAGGGTATTGAAACCGCTGCGACCGGTTTCGATGTCGGCGATGAACTCTTCCTTGTTCTGCACCTTGCCGCTGGAGTGTCCGTAGGTGACGTTGTCGGAGGTGAGTGCTTTGAGATCGTCGATCTTCTTGTGCAGCATCGCCTGAGTCATTTTGTCGACGGCCTTGGCGACGTCTTGCTCTTCGGCAGAGGGGGCGGCGGCCACGAAGCCTGAAAACAGGCACAAGAAGCCGAGGGTCAGTTTGAGTCTGGTCATGGGTGCATCCCTTTTTTATTGTTGATGGAGGCGTCATGCAGAGGCCATTTTCGATGAAAAGTGGCTTTGTACGTCGTCGTACAACTGCGCCGCTCAGGCTAGCTCACAACGGTCGTGTTGGAAAGGGAGCGTTTGAACGTGGGGCGCTGTCGCGGCGCGGCTCGATACAGGCTGGCGAAATACTGCTTTACTGAGGGCTCGGCGCGGCACGTTCAGGCGCTCGCTTTCGCGCCTGTGGCCGCTGACATATCGATGAGGATGCGCACAGATGACCCGTCTCACCGCCAAAGATTTCGCCCCGGAATTGCTTGAGCTTTATGACTATTACGTTCACGGCAAGATCAACCGCCGCGAGTTTCTTGATCGTGCGGCGGTGTTCGCCGTGGGCGGGCTGGCAGCGACGACTATTCTGGCCTCGCTGAGCCCCAATTACGCCTTGGCCGAGCAGGTCGAGTTCACCGACCCGGACATCATTGCCGAGTACATCACCTATCCGTCGCCCAAGGGTCATGGCCAGGTGCGCGGGTATCTGGTGCGGCCGGCGAAGGCCGATGCCAAAGTCGCGTCGGTGCTGGTGGTGCATGAGAATCGCGGACTCAATCCCTACATCGAGGACGTCGCCCGCCGTGTGGCCAAAGCGGGTTTTATCGCGTTGGCGCCTGACGGCTTGTCATCGGTCGGGGGCTATCCAGGCAATGACGACAAGGGCCGCGAGCTGCAGCAGAAGGTCGATCCCGAAAAGCTGATGAACGATTTTTTTGCCGGCATTGAATGGCTGATGGCTCACCACGCTTCCACTGGCAAAGTCGGGATCACCGGGTTTTGTTATAGCGGGGGTGTCTCCAATGCCGCTGCCGTGGCTTATCCGGAGTTGGCTGCGGCGGTGCCGTTTTATGGTCGCCAGCCCAAGGCTGAAGATGTCAGCCGGATCAAGGCGCCGTTGTTGTTGCATTACGCAGAGCTCGATAAGCCGATCACTGATGGTTGGCCGGCGTATGAAGCGGCATTGAAGGCGGCGGGAAAAACCTACGAGGCTCATATTTATAAGGGGGCCAACCATGGGTTCCACAACGACTCGACGCCGCGTTATGACGATGCTGCCGCGACATTGGCGTGGAACCGGACGGTGGATTGGTTCAAGAAGTATTTGGTCTGAGGTCAGGCCGGGAGAAGATCAAGAGCGTCTGCCTGGGGGCAGACTGTTTCGCCTTCGGCGACTTACTTTTGAAAAGCACCAAAAGTAAGCAAAAGTGCCTGCTCCTGGTTGGGCCCTTCCTTCGTCAGGGTTCCTTCACTCCGGTCTCGCTCCGTGGGCCCGCGCCGAACGGACATCCATGTCCTGACGGCGCTCTCGCGGCATCCATGCCGCTCGGCCCACTGCGCGAGACCTGCGTTCAGCCTGCACCCAAGTCGCGTTCTGTGGTGTTTGGGCTTTTTGTGCTCGAAGATCAAAAGCAGATCACAAGCTTCCCGGCTGAAGCCGGTCCTACTAAAGGCACGCGCTGCTTTTAGTGGGACTGGCTTCAGCCGGGAAGGGGCCAGTGTGTTCGCCACCACTTTGATCGTTCCTCACGCTCCGCGTGGGAATGCATCCCCTGACGCTCCGCGTCACCGGTCTGGCTGTAGGAACGCGCTCATGTGATCGCGGTGGGCCAGCCGGCACCAAAACCCTGCACGGTGTGCTTTTTTGAGGCGAGCGCAGGCTCTTTCAACAGTTAGTAAGAAACCATCCACCCAGGCCGGCCGGGCCTTTCACCCCCATGGCCCGGCTTTTGCTTTTGTTGAATCCAAACTTGGATACAAGATGGAAGCCTCCCATGCACGACCTCCAAACCCCCCATTTCGGCTGGACGATCAACGAGTGGCTGACGGCCTATCAGACCGGGCAGTTGTCGCCTGACGTGCTGCTGTCGCTTCCCGGCGCTTACCCGGAAACCGACACCGCGTGGATCGCCCGGGCCAGTCAGGCGCAGATCAGCGAGCAGTTGGATGCCCTTGCCGAGCGCCTTGCGGCAGTCAACGGCGACAT
Source organism: Pseudomonas petrae (assembly GCF_021728295.1). Lineage (GTDB taxonomy): Bacteria > Pseudomonadota > Gammaproteobacteria > Pseudomonadales > Pseudomonadaceae > Aquipseudomonas > Aquipseudomonas petrae. The sequence continues at coordinate 172,924 of NZ_JAKJXE010000004.1, read as the reverse complement.
CACCCGACTGCCGTTGTACGGCGTGCCGTTCGCGATCAAGGACAACATCGACGCAGCCGGCTGGCCGACGACGGCGGCATGCCCGGAATTCGCGTACACCGCGAGTAAAGACGCGACGGCGGTGGCCCGACTGCGCGCAGCGGGGGCGATTTTGATGGGCAAGACCAACCTGGATCAGTTCGCCACCGGCCTGGTCGGCACCCGCTCGCCCTACGGCGCCGTGCCGAACAGCTTTAACCCTGATTACGTCAGCGGCGGCTCGAGCTCTGGATCGGCGTCGGTGGTGGCGCGGGGGCTTGTTGCGTTTTCCCTGGGCACCGACACCGCAGGCTCTGGCCGGGTGCCGGCGGGTTTCAACAACATCGTCGGCCTGAAACCGACCAAGGGCCGCGTGCCCAACACCGGGCTGGTGCCAGCGTGCAAGACGGTGGACTGCGTTTCCATCTTCGCGCTGACCGTGGACGACGCCCAAAAGGTCGTCGGCCTGGCCGAAGGCTTCGATGGCGATGACGCCTATTCCCGCCACAACCCGGGCACGGCGCCGGTGGGCTTTAGCGCCGCTATGAAACTGGCCGTGCCGGACACCCTGGAGTTCTTCGGCGATAGCCAGAATCAAGCCGTGTTCGAGCAGGCGCTGCGCCGCTTGAGCGACATGGGCGCCGAGATCACGCGCATCGACTTCGCCCCGTTCAAGGCACTGGCCGAGCAGCTGTATTACGGCCCGTGGGTCGCCGAACGCACAGTCGCCTTGACCTCGATGCTGGAAACCAACCACGACGCCATCAACCCGGTGGTGCGTGGCATCGTCGAAAGCGGTCTGGCCTACAGCGCCTGTGACGCCTACCGCGCCGAATACCTGCGGGCCACGCTGAGCCGGCAGATCAACGACGCCCTGGCCGGTTTCGACGCCCTGGTCGTGCCCACTTCCGCCACTTTGCGTACCCAGGCAGAAATGGCCGCCGAACCGGTGCTGTACAACTCGCAGTTCGGCTTCTACACCAACTTCACCAACCTGGCAGACCTCTCGGCCCTCGCACTGCCTGCCGGTATGCGCGCCGATGGCTTGCCGTCGGGCATCACCCTGATTGCGCCGGCCTGGCACGACACGGCGCTCGCTCAATTTGGCCAGCGCTGGCAGGAAAGCGTCGGCTTGCCGATGGGCGCAACCGGCCGCGCAATGCCAGCGTCGCCAGCGTCGCCAGCGTTGCCAGCGTCGCCAGCGTCGCCAGCGCCGACACCTTCGCCAGCGATTGCACCGCGCGGCAGTGTTCGCGTTGCCGTAGTCGGCGCGCACCTGACCGGCATGCCACTAAACGTCCAGCTCACAACCCGCGATGCCGTGCTCGTCGAACAGACCCTCACTTCAGGCGACTACCGGCTCTACGCCTTGCCCGGCACCGTGCCGCCCAAACCGGGGCTGGTGAAATCTGCAGGCGGTGCATCGATCATCGTGGAGCTGTGGGACATCCCGCTGGCGCGCTTTGGCGAGTTCGTTGCCGAGATCCCCGCGCCGCTGGGCATCGGTAATCTGACGCTGAAGGACGGTCGCAGCGTCAAGGGCTTCATCTGCGAACCCTGGGCAATTGACGGCGCGCTGGACATCACGGCTTTCGGTGGTTGGCGCGCGTACATCGGCAGCCTGAAGAAACCCTGATGGGGCTCAAGACGCGGTCGTCAAAGTCGCCGCGTCACGCCCAGCCATCACCCGACGGAGCACCCCGGCCATCATCCCTTCACAGAAACCCAAAGCGCGCCCGGACAACATGGCCGAGCGCATCTATCAGCAGCTCAAGGAAGACATCTTCGAGTTCCGTCTGCTGCCGGGGGATCGCTTCAGCGAAGGCGAGGTGGCCGAGCGCGTGCAGGCCAGCCGCACGCCGGTGCGGCTGGCGCTGTATCGGCTGGAGCGCGAAGGCTATCTGGAGGTGCATTTCCGCAGCGGCTGGCGGGTGAGAGCGTTCGATTTCAACTATTTCGAAGAGCTTTACGACGTGCGCATCGTGCTGGAGTGCGCGGCATTGGCGCGTCTGCAGGCACTGGATCTGCAACGGCATGCGGTCATTGACGAGCTGAAACACACCTGGCTCGTCACGCCCTCCGAGCGCCTGCAAGACCCCCAGCAGGTTTCAGCGCTGGACGAGCGTTTCCACTGCGCGCTGCTGGAGGCGGCAGGCAACACCGAGATGGCGCGCCTGCACCTGGAGATCACCGAGAAGATCCGCATCATTCGTCGCCTGGATTTCACCCAGGCGGCGCGCATCGAGGCGACCTACGACGAGCACGCGCAGATTCTCGACAGCGTGCTCGATCGCCAGACCGAGCAGGCGCAGCGGCTGCTTACGCGGCACATCGAAATCAGTAAGCAGGAAGTGCGCAAGATCACCCTGCACCGGCTCCACGTCGCCCGGCCATGAGCCGACCTCTGCACCTCACATCAACTGCAAGCCAAAGAGCACTCAGCGCGGATTACGCCGCTCCGCCACTTCCGCCAACACCGCCAGGTCCATCTCGCCCTGTCCATGGTCAATGGCGTCCTGCAAGTGGGCGCGAATCATCTCGGCGCTCGGCATCTCTACCGACACCTGACTGGCCGCCGCCAGCACCAGATCCACATCCTTGAGCCCAAGCACCGCCTTGAACGCGGCCGGCTCGTACATGCGTTCACCGATCAGCGCGCCATACCCGGCGTATACCGGGCCGGGGAAGATCGTCCCCGACGCCAGCTCCACCAGATCGGCGGATTTCAGACCGTGGCGGGTGACCAGCACGGCCGCTTCGCTCATCGCCTCGATGGCTGAGACCAGCATGAAATTCATCGCCAGTTTCATGGCATTGGCGCTGGAGGGTTTGTCCCCAATGCGCCAGGTTTTGCTACCGATCAGGTCAAGCAACGGCTGCACCCTGTCGATGGCTTCAGCGGAGCCAGCAGCCATGATATTCAGCTTCGCGGCGGCGGCCACGTTGGGACGGCCCATCACCGGCGCGGCGATGTAGTCGATGCCCTGTGCGGCGTGCAGCTCGGCCAGCTCATCGGCGAAGGTCACCGCGACGGTCGCCATGTTGACGTGAATCAGCGGCCCCTTGAGTTGCTTGAGCAGGCCGGAATCCAGCAGCACCGCGCGCAAGGCCTTGTCGTCGGCCAGCATGCTGAACACCACGTCGGCGGCGAACGCCTGCGCAGGCTCGGTGACCGCCGTGGCGCCTTGCTCGACCAGCGGCTGCGCGGCTTCGGGAGAACGGTTCCAGACCAGCAGTTCATGACCGCCTTTCAACAGATTGCCAGCCACGGCCTGACCCATATTGCCGAGGCCTAGAAAGCCGATTTTCATGGGGATGCGCTCCAGTAGACGATGGGAGTACGGCGCGAGTAGCGCCGAACGGGGCGAGCAAGATCGTTCACGACCTGTGCAGCTCACCCTCGTGAAGAATGGGACCGCGCCACTCTAGCAGCGTGCCCGCCCATTGCACGTGCCCGAGCATTCCCTGTGCTGCCCCGTGCTACGCCGCCTGCCGCGCCTCGCCGCGTATCACCAGACCGATGCCCACGCCCGAGACCGCCATGCCCAGGGCCATCAGCCACGACAACGGTTCGTCGAACATGGCCCAGGCCAGCAGCAGCGTCAGCGGCGGGCTGAGGTAAAGCACACTGGCGACGCGCGTCGGTGTGGCCCGGCGCAGGCACATCCAGTACAGGCCATAGCCGCCGACCGTCGACACCGACGTCCACAGCACACTCATTGCGAAGCCTGCATTGGGGACAGGCGCGAGACTGCCGTGCAGTCCGGCAACGAGGGCAAAAACGAAGGTCGAGACGAAGCACTGCAACCACAGGTTGGGCAGCAGGCCCAACGCCTGCGGGTTGGGGGAGTGTTTTTGCCACAGCGTGGCGACCGCCAGCGACAGCATGCCCAGCATCGGCAGGGCGTAGGCCCATGGGGGTGCGCTGCCCCATGCCAGCGCGTCGTGGGTCGCCAGCATCACGCCCGCCAGGCCGATCAGCAACCCGACCCATACGCCGCGGGTCAATCGCTGGCGGAGCACCACCGCCGCCAGCACGGCCATGCCGATCGGCAACAGATCGGCGAACAGCGCCGCCAGCCCGGCGGGCACGCCAAGGGCAATCCCTTCGGTCACGCCGAACAGATAACCGGCCATGGCCAGCAGGCCGATGCCGGCGTTTTTCAGCAGCACCGCAGGCGGCGTCTGGCGCAGTGGCCGGGCGACAAAGGGAAAGAGAATCAGCGTGACCAGGAGGCAACGCCAGAACACCACCAGCGACGCCGGCGCGAAATCGATGGAAAAACGCGCGCCAATGAAGCCCGAACTCCAGATGACCACCAGCCCGGCTTCGAGCAGCGGCAAGGGGATCGCCCGGCGGCGAGACGGAAGGGAATGGCTCACGTTGGTCAGTTCGTTTGAAGTGTTCATGGACCCAAGCTACGCAACCGCCGTAATCTAATAAATCAAAATAAACGACAGCAGTGCTTCGGGATCAGTAAACCATGAGCGCCATTCTGGATATCGAACAGGTCCGCACCTTTCACGCCGTGGCGCGCATTGGCAAGTTCAGCGCGGCGGCGGAACAGCTGCACAAAAGCCCGGCGGCGGTCAGCGTGCACGTGCAGCGGCTGGAAGCGGTGGCGGGCGGGCGACTGCTCAATCGCGACAATCAATCGGTGTCGCTGACGCCGCTGGGCAAGCGTTTTCTGACCTCCACCGCTGCACTGCTGAGCACCCACGATCACGTGCTGGCCGAGCTGCAGGGCACGCAGCTGGCGGGGCGTATCACCCTTGGCGTGCCGGATGAATACGCCACGCACCTGATTCGCGACGTGCTGCCGATTTTCACCGCCGCGTGGCCGAACATCGTCCTGGAACTGAAGACCGCGCCCAGCTTCATCCTGCGCGATCAGGTGCGGCGGGGGCGTCTTCAGGTGGCGGTCATCGCCCAGCCGGAAGGCCAGTTGGGCGCCGACGATCAACTGCTGGTGCCGACGACGCCGGTGTGGGTCGGCGCCGCGCATCACGCCGGGGATTTGCCGGACCCGTTGCCGCTGGCCGTGCATGCCGCGCAATGCTCGTACCGGCAAGCGATGATCGAGTCGCTCAAGCGCAGCGGTCACCGCATGCGCATCGTGCTCGAGAGTTCGTCCAATCAGGCGGTGAAGGCCTGCGTCGAGGCAGGCTTGGGGATCAGCGTGATCGACCGCGCCCGGGTCACCGACGGCATGCGCATCCTCGACAGCCTGCCGCTGATCGCCGACCACGACATCATCGTCGTGCGTTCGTCAGCCTCCCACGGCGATGACGCGGTGGACCTGCTGCGGCGGGCGATCGGGCAGTATTTCCGCCTCTGACGGCGGCGCGGTTCACTCCTCGGAGCGCTCGCAGAAGCGCAGGCGATTGCCGAACGGGTCGGCGATTTCCATGACCTTGCCCCAGTCGAGGTCCTGAATGCCGGGGACATCTGCACAGGGCTTCACTCCTTGATGATCTGAGCGGGCGATTCTAGCCCAGAGTGGCCCCGCGCCTACCCGGCGTCCGCTCGGGTCGGCGGCTGGCGCACGTAAATCGCCAGCAACAGCGCGCCGAGGCTCAAGGCGGCGAGGGCCACTGAGCCGACATCAATTGCCAGATCCAGACCCCATGCCGTGGCGGCGCGGCCCAGCAACAGGGCGACCACGCCCTGCATCAGGTATGCCACCAGAAACAGCGCCGAGAGGGTGCCAGCGCGGTGATGCATCGGTGCGTGGGCGTTGATCAGGTTGAGGCCACCCATGAACAACAGGCTGTAACCGGCGCCGCTGGCCGCGCTGGAGAGCAGGAACACCGGCAGGGCGTGGGTCGTGGTCGCGAGCATGAGCAGCAACAGGCTGACGATGGAAAAGCTCGCGCCGGCGATGATCGACAGCCTTGAGCCGAAGCGTTTGCCGACGATGCCGGTGATGCCGAGGACGATGGCGAACAGCGAAATGGCGCCGCCGTTGACCAGCGCATTGCTTGAGCCGATCAGGTCGTGGGCGATCTGCGAGCCGAGCGAGAGCATCGTCGCGCCGACGGAGTAGGCGCTGAGCACCGCGCTGACCGACACCAGAAACGTGCGGCGCAGCGGTGGATGAATGTGCGGCAGCTTCAGCGACCACGGCTTTTTGCTCTCGGCCGGGGTGTGGCGCGGCAGTCGCCAGACCCCGAACAGCGTGGCGCCGAGCACGACGATCAACACCCAGAAACTCAGGCGCGTGGGGAACGGCGCGTACTGGATCAGGCCACTCCCGAGGATCAGCGCGGCGGCAAGGCCCGAAGCCTGCGCCGCAGTGGTGATGGCGCCGGCCAGTTTCGCCTTGCCCGGCGCACTGAATTCGACGACCGCTGCGGCGGAAGGGCCGGCCGACAGCCCGACGCCGATGCCCATGAACGCCCGGCCGATCAGCAGCCACGTGACGTCGGGGGCGAGGGCGAACAACAGCACGCCGATCAGTGAAGCGCCGACGCCGAGCAACATCGCTGCCCGCCGCCCGATGTAGTCGGAAAGGTCGCCCAAGGCAATCAGCGTTGCCACGACGAACACCGGGAACACCGCGAAAATCAGCGTGGTCACGGTCGGCGTCAGTTGCCATTGATGGGCGTAAAGCGGGTACATCATGGCGGGCGCGGCGCTGGTCCACAGCGTATGGACCACCACGGCGGCCGCGACCCAAAAGCTGGTCTGGCGGCTCCATGTCGTGTGGGGGTGATTCATTCGAAACGCCTCGCAGGGATCAGATCGTTGACGTTAATGGGGGAAAGGTGGCGTGGGCTTGTATCGATGTGCGTTTGATGGTGTTCACACTGGCCTCTTCCCGGCTGAAGCCGGTCCTACTGACGGATTGCGTGCAACAGTGGGACCGGCTTCAGCCGGGAAGGCGTCGGATGCCACGCTGAGAAGTTAATGGTGCTCACGCGGGCCTCTTCCCGGCTAAAGCCGGTCCCACTGAAAGCATCGCGTCCGTCCGCTGAGACTGGGTGTGACCCAACTGTGGGACTGGCTTCAGCCGGGAAGCCGCCAGACACCACGCTGCAAAATCGAGGGTGTTCACACAGGCCTCTTCCCGGCTGAAGCCAGTCCTACTGGACGCGCGCGATCCGTCAGTAGGACCAGCTTTAGCCGGGAAAGCGTCGGACGCCACACTGCAAAACGGGGTGGCGGCCGATGGACTCAGTTCAAGTGAGCCTTCAGCTCGCCCGCTGCCTGGCGCATGGCGGCTTTGACTTCGGGGATGTTGCTCAACGGATTGAGCAGGCCGTAGTCGTGGACCATGCCGTTGTAGCGCACGGCGGTGACGTCGACCCCGGCCGCATCCAGTTTGCGGGCGTAGGCTTCTCCTTCATCGCGCAGCACGTCGAGGGCGGCGGTTTGTACCAGCGTGGGCGGCAGGCCCTTGAGCTGTTCGGTCGTGGCGCGCAGCGGCGAGGCATGAATGTCGGCGCGCTGCTTGGCGTCGGTGGTGTAGCTGTCCCAGAACCAAGTCATCATGTTTTTGGTCAGGAAATGCCCCTCGGCGTATTGCTGATACGAGCCGGTGTCGAAGTTCGCGTCGGTCACCGGCCACAACAGCAACTGGAAGCGCAGCTTCGGCGTGTTGTGCTCCTTGGCCATCAGCGCCACCACGGCCGCCATGTTGCCGCCGACGCTGTTGCCGGCCACGGCCAGACGCGAGCCATCCACATTGATCTCCTTGCCATGCTCGGCCACCCATTGGGTCGCCGCATAGGCCTGGTTGATCGCCATCGGGTAATGCGCTTCCGGGGAGGGCGTGTAATCCACGTACACCGCGACAGCCCCCGAGCCCACCACCAGATCGTGAATCAACCGAGCGTGGGTCGGGTAATCGCCCAGCACCCAGCCGCCGCCGTGGAAGAACATGAACACGGGCAGTTCACCCTTGACGTTGGCCGGGCGCACGATGGTCAGCTTGATGCTCTGGCCGTCGGCCTTGATGGTTTTCTCACTGACTTGGGTCCCGCTCAAATCCACCTTCACCGAATTCTGCGCGCCGGTCAGCACCGCACGGGCGTCTTTCGGGCTGAGCTGTTCCAGCGGCTTGCCGCCACCTGCGGCCAGCGCGTTGAGGAATGCCTGGGTCTGGTGCTCAGGTACAGCGGTTTCAGCGGCGAAAGCCTGGCTGACGGAGAGAGCGAGGAGGGTAGCGGTCAGGGTTTTTGTCAGAGTGTTCATGATGGTGCTCACGTGGAATGGCAATGGGATCAGATGAGCCGGTTCAGCGTGTTGATCGCGTCCGGCTGGCTTGGACCACACTCTACGGAGCTGTCCTGATCGAAACAATTAGCCCAAATAGAGACTCATTGTTTCGATTTTGGGGACTGTTGGCGCACGGCTGTCCCTGTTGCGTTGTCTCGATGGGATCGGGAAGAAACGGAAGGGATAGAGGCAAGAACGGCGCCGTGCTGAAGATCAGCCACGGCGCACGTCAGAGAAGCGGGTAAAGCGGATTAGCTGCGCAGGTCTTTCTTGATTTCGTCTTCGTCTTTGTGAGGCGCTGCTTTCGGCAGCTCGGCAGGGTAGAACTCACCCTTGAGATTCAGTGCGGCGATGCGCGCCTTGAGCTTTTTGATGACGAGGTCGATGTCCTGTTGATTATCGAGGTCGTCCACACGCAGCCACAGGTGCGGAAGATTTTCAAAATACACGCCGTCGATTTCCACATCACCCGTCAGTTCGCGGTCCTGGCGCCACAGGCACTTGCGGTGAACGGTCGCCGGGTCCTGTGGCCAGCTTTCCGAGGTGGTCAGCCAGACCTCGTGGTAATCCTGCAGATCAATTTCTTCAACTTTGTCCAGTGGGATAAAAGTATTCACATATCACCTGTCAGCCAAGGGGACCGGGCAAGGTCGTTGCGCTGCTGCCTGCCCCAGATCCAATACCGTTTCAATAAGCGCACACCACTATGGCCGCCGTTTGGCTGACGAGTTCAACGCCCGCGCGCTATTGCCGCACGGCTACGCCCCGTCAACGCAGCGACGTTAATGCAGCGCCGGTTCGCGACTGAACGCGTCAACCGCGCGCACCAACCCCTTGGCCGCCAGCGCCACCAGCTCCCCGCCTTTTTCTGGAGTAGCCAGCGCAGGGTCTGAGCCCATGCGGCCATCAGGGAAGCGCGCACGAAAATCCTTCGCCTCGCGGATCGGCCCGGACGGTGCAATCTGCGGCGAGTAGTCCGCTGATTTGATCGACTCCGGGTACGCCCACTGGGTCACCGCGATCTCGGACGGCGTCGCGTGGGAGCCGTGGCCCACCGGAAATTGCCGATGTGCCAGTTCGCCAACGCCTTCCAGGTCCCACCAGTTGGTCAGCTTCAGGGCGAAGCCGGCAGAGCGCCCGGCGAAACTGGCCTCCGCGTACAGCTCGGAAAACGCTGCCTCGATCGACGCGACGTTGCCGCCATGACCATTGAGGAAGAGGATTTTTTCGAAGCCGTGACCCGCCAGCGAACGCGTCCAGTCACCGATGGCGGCGATGAACGTCGAGGGGCGCAGCGAAATGGTCCCGGGAAAGCCCAGATGGTGCTGCGCCATGCCAATGTTGAAGGTCGGCGCGATCAGGATATCGGCGCTCTGCTGCGCTTGGTGGGCGATGATCTGCGGACACATCCAGTCAGTGCCGAGCAGGCCGGTGGGACCATGTTGTTCGTTCGAACCGATGGGCACGACGATCGTGCGGCTGCGTTTGAGAAATTGCTCGATCTCGATCCATGTGGACTGTTGCAGAAGCATGTCAGGTCCTCTCTTCAGGAAGGTGGGCTTCAGGAAAGTGGGGGGGTGTGGTGCTGGCGAATCTCGTGGCAGATGGTCGATTCCAGCACCCGTTCGGCGCCCGGCTTGAGGCCGAAATTGATCGAGTCATCGACGGCGCAGGCCACCCAGTGGCTTTCCGTGACCCTGGCGATCGCCGCAAAGCGCATGCCGGTGATGTGCTTGACTATGCTCAAAATGACGGGCACGGCGGGGATCGCATGGATCGCCTCAACATCCCAGGCACACTCAGGGCGGGTCATCGGATCTGGCTCTGGGGTAGCGGGAGGGCAGCGTATCTAAAATCCGCCAGCATGGCGAACCCCTCGGGCCTGTGTCCGACGTGCCGGCGCAGATTATTGAACCCTGACGCTCACGCAGTGGTCGTTTTATTGATGCCCCAAGGGCAAATGTCATTTGCGTCCCGTGAGCTGTTTGCTTTCGGTCGACGTGGCGATACTTGTCAGCCTCATGTTTCTCCAGGCTTTTGCCTCATTCAGCTTTTTATTTCTTAAAACAATGGGCCCACGGATGGCCGCCGCGAGGTTGAACGATGATTGCGATGCACCGATTTGCACTGCTGATGACCACTGCTGCGATGCTCAGTGCCTGCGGCGAAACCGCCAAGCTGCCGTTCCAGGCCGGCGTGGGCGCGCAGCCGCAACTGCCCGAGCCCAACAGCACGCTGATTCCGACCGTCAAGGTGTCCAAGGCCGTCGGCTGGAAGGGCGCCGACACGCCCAAGGCTGCCGAAGGGTTTAAGGTCAGCGCGCTGGCCGAGAACCTTGATCACCCGCGCTGGCTGTACAGCCTGCCCAACGGCGACATCCTGGTGGCCGAAAGCAACAAGCCGCCCAAGCCAGAAGGCGCGACGGACGGCGGGCCGGGGGTGATGGCCTGGATCAAGCGCACCGCCACCGGGATCGTCATGAGCCGTGTCGGCGCTGAAGCCGAAAGCGCTAACCGCATCAGCATCCTGCGCGATGCCGACGGCGATGGCCGCGCGGAAATGAAGAAGGTCTTCATCAGCGGGCTGACCTCGCCGTTCGGCATGGTGCTGGTGGGCAATGACCTGTTCATCGCCAACGCCGACGCCGTGGTCAAGGTCCCGTACAACGACGGCCAGACCGAAAGCACCGCCAAGCCGGTGAAAGTCACCGACCTGCCGGCGGGCATCAATCACCACTGGACCAAGAACATCATCGCCAACCGCGAAGGCACCAAGCTGTACGTCACCGTTGGCTCGAACAGCAACGTGGCCGAGAACGGCCTGGAAGCCGAAGAAGGCCGCGCAGCGGTCTGGGAAGTGGACGTCAAGACCGGGCAGAAACGCCTTTTCGCCAGCGGCTTGCGCAACCCCAACGGGCTGGCCTGGAAACCGGGCAGCAATGAGCTGTGGACGGTGGTCAACGAACGTGACGAAATCGGCAGCGACCTGGTGCCGGATTACTTGACCTCGGTCAAGGACGGCGCGTTCTACGGCTGGCCGTGGAGCTACTACGGCCAACACGTCGACAGCCGCTTGCAGCCGCCGCGCCCGGACATGGTCGCCAAGGCCATCGCCCCGGATTACGCACTCGGCACCCACGTCGCGCCGCTGGGCCTGACGTGGTCCGACCCGCGCGGCATGCCCGCCAAATTTGCCGACGGCGTGTTTGTCGGCGAGCACGGCTCGTGGAACCGCAATCCGCAGGCCGGCTATAAAGTGGTGTTCGTCGGCTTCCAGAACGGCCGTCCGACCGGCATGCCGGTGGATGTCCTGACCGGTTTCCTCAACGCCGACGGCGACGCACAGGGCCGTCCGGTCGGCGTGATCCTCGACAAACAGGGCGCGTTGCTGGTCGCGGACGATGTGGGCAACAAGGTCTGGCGGGTCAGTCAGGCCAAGTGATGTCTTAGCGATGAAATGTAAAATGCCGGTGATGATCACCGGCATTTTTCGTTCAGGGGCAACTCGGCAAGTGGTTGCAGTCAGCGTGAAAATCGCCGCGCACCGGCCACGCAGAGGATCACCCCGACGGTCACCACCAGCATGCCCAGGCTGACAGGTTCATGCAGCAGCGTCGCGGCCAGCGTGAGGCCGAAAAAAGGCTGCAGCAGTTGCAGTTGTCCCACCGCAGCGATTCCGCCCTGGGCGAGACCTCGATACCAGAACACGAAGCCGATCAACATGCTGAACAGCGACACGTAGCCCAGGCTCAGCCAGGCCGGTGCGCTGATGGTGGACAGCGATGGCGGCGCGCTGAACAGGCTCAGGATCAGCATGAGTGGCAACGCCAACACCAGCGCCCAGCAGATGACCTGCCAGCCGCCGAGCGTCCGGGACAGCGTGGCGCCTTCGGCGTAACCCAGGCCGCAGACGACAATCGCCAGCAACATCAGCACATCGCCCGCCGGCGACGCTGATAGCCCTTGAGCGCAGGCAAACCCCACCACCAGCGCACTGCCCAGTAACGAGAACACCCAGAACACCGGACGCGGACGCTCGCCGCCACGCAGCACGGCGAACACAGCAGTCGCCAACGGCAACAGGCCGACAAAAACGATGGAGTGCGCCGACGTGACGTATTGCAGCGCCAGCGCGGTGAGCAGCGGGAATCCGACCACCACGCCGCCGGCAACGATCATCAGTGGAATCAGTTGACTGCGGTTTGGGCGTTTCTCTCGCAGCACGAGCAACAGGCACAGGGCAACCGCTCCGGCAATGGACGCTCTGGCGACGGTCAGAAACAGCGGCGTGAACTCCAGCACGGCAATGCGCGTGGCCGGCAATGAACCGCTGAAAATGATCACGCCGATCAGGCCGTTCAGCCATCCGGCATTGGAAGGTTTTGCCGTCTGGGGCTGGACCTTGGAAGAGATTTCCATGGGTTCGGACTCTTGAGGCGCAGGCGTGAGGACGCGGTTGCCGATTGATGTTGTGTTGCCGATTGGCCGGTTGCCGTCAGGGCAGCGTACGGTCCAGAATCAGCACAATCAAAAAATTGTCATGGATACACCGCCGATGCCCCGCGCCCGTTACAAAACCCTTGTCGACCGATTCGCCGCGCAGATCGCGTCTGGTGAGCTGGCGCCCGGGACCCGCCTGCCTACCCATCGTCAGTTGGCGGTGGTTGAAGGCCTGGCGCTGGCTACGGCGTCCCGGGTCTATGCCGAGCTGGAAGCCATGGGCCTGGTCAGCGGCGAAACCGGGCGCGGCACCTTTGTCCGGGAAATCGCCCTGCCGCTCAGCCATGGCGTCGATCAGCAGACCAGCGTGCCCGGCGTACTTGATCTCAATTTCAACTACCCAACGCTGCCGGGGCAGGTCGAGCTGCTGCGCAGCGGCCTTCGCCAACTGGCGTTGTCGGGTGATCTGGAGGCACTGCTGCGCTATCAGCCCCATGCCGGCCGAAGCCATGAGCGTGCGTGCATGGCGCGGCACCTTGCTGCTCGGGGTGTGGTGATCCAGGCCGAGGAGGTGGTGATCGTCAGCGGCGCGCAGCATGGCCTGGCGGTCACGGTGATGGCGTTGCTCAAGCCGGGCGATGTGGTGGCGGTGGATGCACTGACTTATTCGGGCTTCAAAGTGGTGGCCGACGCGCACCGGCTGGAACTGATCGCGATCCCCTATGCCGATGACGGCCCCGATCTGAACGCGCTTGAGAAGCTCTGCCAGCGGCGACGGATCAAGGCGGTCTACACGATGCCGACGCTGCACAATCCCATGGGCTGGGTGATGGACCTGCCGTGGCGCGAACACCTGGTGCGCATCGCTCGACAGCATGGGTTGCTGTTGATCGAAGACGCGGCGTATGCGTTCTTGGCCGATAACCCGCCCGCGCCGTTGAAGGCCCTGGCGCCGGAGTTGACCGTCTACGTCTCGGGGTTCTCGAAAAACGTCGCGACCGGGCTGCGGGTGGGGTATGTCGTTGCGCCGCTGCAATGGGTTTCGGCCCTTGAGCGTGCGATCCGGGCGACGATCTGGAACACGCCGGGGGTGATGACGTCGCTGGTCTGCGGCCGGATTGAGGACGGCACCGTCGCGCGTCTGGAGGCGGAAAAACGCTTCGACGCCCGGGCCCGACAGACGCTCGCCCGGGAGCTGTTAATCGGGTTGAACGTCATCAGTCACCCGGCGTCCTATTTTCTATGGGTGCAACTGCCGGAAGACGCCAGGGCCGATCAGGTGGCCATGGAGTTGCTGGCGAATAAGGTGGCGGTCTCGACTGCCGAACCCTTCGCCACCTCCAGCGTCATCCCCCGTGGCATTCGCCTGGCGTTGGGCTCTCCGGATCTGGATGCATTGCGGGTTGCGTTGCAGGAAGTACGTCGGGCGGTCGGCCGCTACGTGTATTGAAGGGTGCGAAAGGAGAGGGCGGCAGCGGGCTTTGTTGAGGCATCGGTAAAGGTGTTTCTCAAAGCGCATACCATTCCTGAAATCGATAGTGACCATCACGGTAGGCGAGTTCTCTTTTTCCCGGAAGAGAGGAGGATGGCCTCATACCGAACTTGCTTGAGAAGGACGCCACGCGATGAAAATTTCAACCCTGCTGACCCTCATCGCCGTGCTGTCCAGCGGTTTCGTCGCAACGGGTCCTGCTGCTGCAGCGGGCACTGTTTCGGCGGCGGACGCCGAGGCGTGCCATTTGCTGCCGGTGGTCGAAAGCCGGGTGGCACTGCAGTCTTCTCAAAGCGTTGGCGTGCTCTACAGCGAAAACACCGTCAGCACCCTCGAATACCTTGAGCGTTATCACGCGGTGGCGCTGAAGGGTGTCAAGAACGGCGGGCTGGATTCGCGCATTCGCGAGGCATTTGTCAGCAGCTCCGATCCCAAACTGGCGATGGACTGGCTGAAAGGTTCGCTGCAGAAGCAGTTCGCATCGGTGACTGTGTACGACAACCTCGATGCGCTGATGCAGGCGCGGCCTGATGTGGTGGTGATGCTCGACACCTACAGCCGCCTGGTGTCCCAGCGTAACTCACAGGTGGAAGCGCGCTTCATCGCCACGTTCTACGATTCGAACCTGCAATACATCGGCAAGGCTGAAGGCCTCGGCGCCAAAGAGCTGACCTCGGTGTGGGTCCACGACAAAGCTGCCCCGGAGATCGCCGCGCAGATCAACCAGCAGCGCGACCTGCAGATCAATGCCCTGAAGCAATTTGATGCCTCGCTCAAAGCGCTGGTGACCACAGGTAATTCGGCGGAAGTGGCGAGTAACTGATCACAACCCGCAATTGCTGGAGCATACTTGCCCGCAATTGCGGAGTGTCTGATCGCCCAGCAGTCCAAGTCGCATCGCAATCGCGGGCAAGCGCGCTCCTACAGTGCGTATGGCTTCGGTCCTTTTGTATTGCCGCTTCATCCTCTGCCCATTAAAAACCGCTGCGCCCTTGAGAGGGGGCCAGCGGTTTTTTATTGACCAGCGCCGCCGTATTCCTGCTTCAGGCTCTGCTGTCCGGCGCTGGACGTGTCAGCGCTGCGGATCCATGAACTCGCGCAAGCGGTGCTGCAGCCGGTCCACCGCATTGTCCATGGCCAGAAACGCCTCGACCGTCATCACCTGCCAGCGCTGGCCTTCATCGCCGAATACCACCTGATCGAACAAGCCCTCGGCCACTTCAGCGACAAAGAACCAGGTGTCGAGCCCGTTGACGCCCTGACCCGGGTAGACCCGTTTGTGGATGAAGGAAGCGGGGTCGAGGACGAGGCCGAATTCTTCCATCGTCTCCCGCACGGCGCATCCTTCCGGCGTCTCGTCGCCCTCGCGCCCGCCGCCGGGCAGGTCCCACTGATCCGGCCAGGGAATCTCCGGTTTGTCATCGCGTTGGTAAGTGAGCAGCGTGCCGTTGCACAGAATCGCGACTTTCGCGCCGGAGAAGGGATGTACGAACATGATTGCGCCTTGATGGAGTCAGTGCGGATAACCTGGCACTTCCAGGCTGAGGCATCGTCGTGCAGCCAGTGGGACTGACACACCTTAGCCAATCTGGTGGTACCTGCTTCAGCCGGGAAGGCGTCAATCGTCACACCAGAAAACTCATGGTGCTCAAACCGACGTCTTCCCGGCTAAAGCCGGTCCTACTAAAGCATCGGGTGCATCCAGTCAGATTGATCTACTCCAATTAAACTGACACACCGCGTTCCCCCTTGGTAGGACCGGCTTCAGCCGGGAAGGCGTCAATCGTCACACCAGAAAACTCATGGTGCTCACACCGACCTCTTCCCGGCTAAAGCCGGTTCCACTAAAAGCATCGCGTGCATCCAGTCAGATTGATCTACTCCAATTAAACTGACACACCGCAGCCAACCTGGTAGGACCGGCTTCAGCCGGGAAGGCGGCAATCGTCACACCAGAAAATTCATGGTACTCACACCGACCTCTTCCCGGCTAAAGCCGGTCCTACATAAGCGTCGCGTGCATCCAGTCAGATTGATCTACTCCAATTAAACTGACACACCGCGTTCCCCCTTGGTAGGACCGGCTTCAGCCGGGAAGGCGTCAATCGTCACACCAGAAAATTCATGGTGCTGACACCGACCTCTTCCCGGCTAAAGCCGGTCCCACTAAAAGCATCGCGTGCATCCACTGGTACTCACACCCATGTGCCCCACCCCGGGAGAAACGATGAACCACCAGACACTCAAAGACGCCTACACCGGCTACATCGCCTGCCTCAATCGCC
Source organism: Pseudomonas petrae (assembly GCF_021728295.1). Classification (GTDB taxonomy): domain Bacteria; phylum Pseudomonadota; class Gammaproteobacteria; order Pseudomonadales; family Pseudomonadaceae; genus Aquipseudomonas; species Aquipseudomonas petrae. The sequence continues at coordinate 156,469 of NZ_JAKJXE010000004.1, read as the reverse complement.
AGGACTGGTCTGCCTTGGGAGACTTTGTCGGCGAGGACGTGCATTACAACGGCGAGCGCGTCGGTCTGGCCGGCTATCGGCAGATGCTGGAGCGGGATTTCCGCGCCATTCCTGACCTGCGTTTCGTCATCGATCGGCTGATCGCCGAGGCACCGCACATCGCCGCGCGGCTGACGTTCGATTGCACGCCGGTGGGCGAGCTGTTCGAGGTGCCGGTGAACGGGAGGAGGGTGAGGTTTACGGAGAACGTGTTCTACACGTTTGAGGCGGGGCGTATCGTCAACGTCGAGTCGGTGATCGACAAGGCGGCGGTGGCAGCCCAGGTGCGGAAGTCCTGAGCCGCCGAATGGGCTGGCAGCGCTGTTGAGTCAGAGAAGAGTCAGCAGCGCCACCCCTCCATCAATGCAACGCGCTGGCGCGGTTTTTGGCGACGTCTTCGGCTTTGACCTCGCCGTCGCTCTGACCGAACCGACGCAGCACGAAGGTGCTCACGGCCGCCAGTTCAGCATCGCTGTAACTGCGGGCAAAATCCGGCATGCGCTGGTCGACCCGTGCAGCCGTTGGCGTATGACCTTCCAGCAGCGTCGCCATCACGTTTCGGCCTTTGGGGTCGTTGACGGTTTTCAAGCCGGCCAAACCGCCCGCCGGTGATTGCCGGCCACTGCCGTCGATCTGGTGACAGGCCACGCACGTGTCGTTGAACAGCTTCTGGCCAAGACCCTTTTGCAGCGCGGCATCGTTCACCGCCATGGTTGGGCGGGGGATGCCTTCGCTTCTCGCCGGCGTGCTCTTGAGGTACACCGCGATGGCTTTCAGGTCAGCCGGGTCGAGGTAGCGCAGGCTGTGCTCGACGGCATCACCCATTGGCCCGCCCGCGCCGCCGAAACCAGCCGCGTAGCCCTTCGACAGGTAGCTGACGATAGCGTCTTCCGGCCATGCGCCGATGCCGTATTTAGCGTCGGAACTGATGTTGTAGGCCATCCAGTTGCCCAGTTCTGCGCCCGCCAGAGAGTTGCCGGTGCTCATCGCCTGGAAGATGTTGCGTGGCGTGTGGCATTCGCCGCAGTGGCCCGGGCCCTGCACCAGATACGCGCCGCGGTTCCATTCAGCCGATTGCTTGCTGTCCGGAACGAAGCGTTCGTTGGACGCGAAGATCGCGTTCCAGAACATCATTCCCCAGCGCTGATTGAACGGGAAGGAAATCTTGTTCTCAGGCGGCATCTGCTTCACCGGCTCAAGGCTGAACAGATAGCCCTTGATCGCCAGAATGTCCTCCCGGGACATCTGCGTGTAGGAGGTGTAAGGGAAGGCCGGGTAGTAATGCTTGCCGTCCTTGCCCACGCCTTTTTGCAGGGCGTCGACGAACTCGTCGTCGGTCCAGTTGCCGATCCCGGTCTCTTTGTCCGGGGTGATGTTGGGCGAATACAGGCTGCCGAACGGCAACTTGAATTCCAGCCCGCCGGCGTACGGCTTGCCGCCCGGCACGACGTGGCAGGCCACGCAATCAGCCGCGCGGGTCAGGTATTCGCCCTTGCTCATCGCCGGGGTGTCGCTCGCGTAAACGGTGCTGGCCAGCAAACCGGCCACAAGTCCGAGCGCAGTGTGGAAAACTTTCATGACGCGCTCCTCAAACAGTGAAATAGCCAAAGCGGCTCAACGGCAAACGACGCTCACGCACACCGGTCGCGGCGTACACCGCATTGACCAGCGCGGCCGCAGCGGGCACGGCACCGGTTTCACCAACACCGCCAGGGGTCTCGACGCTGTCGACGATGTGCACCTCCACCGGCGGTGCGTCGCTCATGCGGATCTGCCGGTACTCGTGGAAGTTGGTCTGCTGCACGTGACCCTTCTCGATGAGGATTTCGTTGAACAGCGCGGCCGACAGACCGAACAGCGTGCCGCCTTCCATCTGCGACGCGACGGAGGTCGGGTTGGTGGCAAAGCCACAGTCGATGACCGTCACCAGCCGTTTGATGCGCAGGCCTTTGTCGCCTTGCTTCTCCAGCTCGACGATGGTCGCGACAAAGCTGCCGAACACCGCCGTCACCGCCACGCCTCGACCGGAACCGGCAGGCAGTGGCTTGTCCCACTCCACCAGTTGCGCGGCTTTGGTCAGCACCGCTTGAGCGCGGGGTTGCGACTGCATCAGCGCCAGACGGTATTTCACCGGATCGACTTTGGCGTTGTGCGCCAGTTCGTCGATGAAGCACTCGATGGCGTACGTGCTGCGCAACGGTCCGACGCCGCGCCACCACGAAACCGGAATCACCTCCGGGTCGTGACGGATGTAGCGCACCTGCAGGTTGGGCAGGGTGTAGATCGGGTCCTTCGCCACTTCGACGGCATCGCCATCGACCCCGTCAGCCGGCAATTCGCCGATGTAGGCGGCGACCACCGAGGCACCGGCGATGCGATGCTCCCAGCCCACCGGCCGCAGGTCTTTGTCCAGCGCCGCATTGAGGCGGTCGACGTAGTGCGGACGATATCGGTCGTGGGTCATGTCCTCTTCGCGGCTCCAGATCAGCTTGATCGGGTAGCTCAGCTGGCGCGCGATGTCCACGGCCTGGAAGATGAAGTCGGACTCCAGACGACGGCCGAAACCGCCGCCGATCAACTGGTTGTGGATCACCACCTTTTCCACCGGCATGCCGCAGACTTTGGCGGCGCCCGCCTGGGCCATCCCCGGCGCCTGACAGCCCACCCACAACTCGCACGCGTCGGTGCGCACATGGGCGACGCAGGTCATCGGCTCCAGCGGGGAGTGGGACAGGAAGGGTTGCTCGTAGATCGCTTCAAAGCGGCTGGAAGCGTTTTTCAGTGCGCCGGCGATGTCACCGGACTGGTGCGCAAACACACCGTCACCGGCGCTCGCGTCGAACAAGGATTTGTCCAGCTGGGCTGAATCCAGACCGGCATGGGGGCCGAGGTCCCAGTCGATGTCCAGCGCCTTGAGCGCTTGCTGACAGGACCAGAAATTGCTCGCCGTCACCGCGACGGCGTTGTCCAAACGGACGATATCGCGCACGCCGGGGACCTTGCGCGCGGCGTCTTCGTTCTTCACGCCGCGCAGCGTGCCGCCGTGAACCGGGCAGGTGAGGGTGGACGCAATCAGCATCCCCGGCACTTGCAGGTCGATGGTGAATTTCGCCGTGCCGTTGACCTTGTTCGGTGTGTCCAGTCGCTGGACCGGTTTGCCCAGCAGCTTGAATTCGCTGACGGCTTTGAGCGGGATCTCGGTCGGCAGCGGTAATTTCGCGGCGGCGTCGACCAGCTCGCCGTAACCGGCACTTTGACCGTTCGGGCCAATGACCCGGCCGTTCTCGGCGTGGCACTGGCTCGGCGCGACTTTCCAGCGCATGGCTGCGGCCTGGATCAGCACGATGCGCGCACCGGCGCCGGCCTTGCGCAGGGGCTCCCAGCTGTAGCGGGTGGAGGTCGAACCGCCGGTGGCCTGAAAGCTCAGCAGCGCATCGGTGTACAGCGCTGCGTTGGGCGGCGCTTCGGTGATGGTGATCTGGCTCAACGGCACTTCGAGCTCTTCGGCGACCATCATGGCAATGCCGGTCTGCACGCCCTGGCCCATTTCGATCTTCGGCGAAATCAGCGTGACGGCGCCGCTGTGATCAATGCGCACGAAAGCGCCATAGCCTTGCTCGGCGTTGTCGCCCAGGCTGGCGCCGTTGACCAGATCGGCGGCGAAGCTGCGGGTGATCGTTGCCGGCAGGTAGGTGCCGATGACCAGCCCGCCCAGCAACGCACTGCCTTTGAGCAACCCGCGACGCGAGAGCATCGCGGCAGATGATTGTGATTCGGACATGATGACTTCCTTCAGGCCTGGCTGACGCTTTTGATGGCGGCGCGAATGCGGGTGTAAGTGGCGCAGCGGCAGAGGTTGCCCGACATGGCGTTGACGATCTGCTCGTCGTTGGCTTTGGGGTGTTCCTGCAACAGCGCGACGGCGGACATGATCTGCCCCGACTGGCAGTAGCCGCATTGCACGACTTCGTGGTCCAGCCAGGCTTTCTGTACCGCCTGCCCCACGGCCTGCTCGCCGACCGCTTCGATGGTCGTGACCTTGCGGCCTGCTACGGCGCTGACCGGCAGCACGCATGAACGCACGGCCTGGCCGTCCAGGTGCACGGTGCACACGCCGCACTGGGCAATGCCGCAGCCGTATTTGGTGCCGGTCAGGCCCATCACGTCGCGCAGGACCCACAACAATGGCATGTCGTCGGCGACATCCAGGTTGTGCTCCTGGCCGTTAATCATCAATTTCTGCATCTCAACCTCAGAAGGTCATCACGGTTGACGCACTGCGCCACGAGCAGGCTCGTGAGGCGGCATCAAGGCTTCGGTTTGTTTTGAATAGCGCCGTGCCAGTGGCCAGCGCTTTATAGAGGTCTGCTCGGACATCTTCGGGTCGGGACGAGTCAGCGGAATGAATGGTAGTACGTTCATCATTGGAAATGTTTGATCGTGCGGAAAATATTTCCCGAGGCACAGTTAAATGGCCCGCGACAACATGAAGCGCTCCGGGAAAGTGCAGTCCCCGGTTTTGCCGCACCGAAAAGGGTGTTTGCGCAGGACTGATCAGGTGCGCACTAAGTTGCGGCATTAACAGAATGCGCAAGGGTCTATTACAGGAATTGATCTAATCAATTCGAGCATCGATGACGGTGATGGGCTTTATCGATTTTAAGTATTTATCATCTGCGCCGATCACGAACAGAATGGCCCCAGAAGCAAACGACAAGCGCTTTGCTTAATCACTAATTAATGAACTTCTGGAGAACCACCATGAAAGTATTAGCCTTCGCCGCCCTGTCCCTTGTCAGTGTGTTTGCCGCTGCCGGCGAGCTCCCAGCCACCAGCCAACAGCCTTTGACCCAAGTTGAACAATACAACCGTCACAAAGGCATCGACGTCGCTAAAGTGATCAGCATCAAAAACGCCCAGGACCCACAGAAAGTTGATGGTCCGGTGCAATCCACCATGGTGTATGTTGACCACGCTGGCGTGACCCACACCCTTGACTACACCATCATGGGCTACGGTCGTCAAAATGGTTGATCGCCAGTGCCCTGGCGGCTTCAACTACAAACGCTATAAAAGAAACGCTGCATTGAATGCAGCGTTTTTTTTTGCCCGATTATTGACCTGGAACATCCCGCGGTGTCGTTCGCCATGAACTTGCGCCATCAGCTTATTTGTTTAAAAGACTGATTAAGCTCAGGCATGGATAAGCGTTACGCCCGCCGCTGGATGAAGTCCAGGAATGCTCTCAACGGTGATGGCACATAGCGCCGCCCCGGGTAATACAGAAAGGGCCCGCTGAAACTTGGCCACCAGGGTTCGAGCACCGGCTCAAGTAAGCCGCTGTCGAGATAGGGGCGCAACCAGTCTTCGAACAACGAAACGATGCCCAGGCCGTCGACGGCGGTTTGCACGGCAAGATCGACTGCGCCACCAATCCGAACGGTCAGTGGGCCGGTAGGGTCGACACGTAACACTTCGCCGTCGCGCTCGTATTCCCACAGTGGAATAGAACCGCTGGGGAATTTGCCCCGCAGGCAACTGTGGTTCAACAGATCCCGGGGATGCTCGGGCCGGCCCCGGGCATCGAGATACGCCGGCGATGCAGCCGTCGCGAAACGCTGAACGCGCGGGCCGATGGGAACGGCGATCATGTCCTGCTCCAGGCGGTCGTCGTAGCGGATGCCAGCGTCGCAGCCGGCGGCGAGCATGTCGACGAAGCTTTCCTCAGTGACCACTTCCATGCGGATGTCCGGGTGCGCTTGAAGGAACGGGGTGATAATCCCCGGCAATATCAAGCTGGCGGCGCTGACGGGCACGTTGAGCTTCAGCGTGCCCGAAGGGCGGTCGCGGAAATCATTGACCACGTCCAGCGCGGATTCGACTTCGCCGAGGGCCGGGACAATCCGCTCCATCAGCCGTGCGCCGGCTTCTGTCGGCACGACGCTGCGCGTGGTGCGGTTGAGCAAGCGTACGCCCAGGCGCGATTCCATGCGCCGAACGGCATCGCTGAGGCTGGAGGCTGACTTGCCACTCAGCCGTGCGCCTTCACGAAAACCCCGTGCGTTGACCACGGCCACGAAGGCCAGCAAATCCTGAATGTCTGTCGCCATTGTCCGCTCGCTCGTACAACCCGTGCCGATTGCACCTGATTATCAGCGCATCGGTCAACGCCTATAGTCATCCCACATTCTTGATCACGAGGCGTCACCCATGAGCCAGGCCAGCAAAGCAGGACACTTTTCATTCGGCGGCCGCACCGTCAACCGCATGGGCTACGGCGCCATGCAACTGGCGGGACCGGGCGTTTACGGGCCGCCGAAAGACCACGCTGCCGCCATCGCCGTGTTGCGTGAAGCGGTGGCGGCCGGGGTCAACCATATCGACACGGCCGACTTTTATGGCCCCCATGTCACCAACCGACTGATCCGCGAAGCCCTGCATCCTTATGCCGACGAGCTGATGATCGTTACCAAGGTTGGCGGGTCCCGAGGGGCTGACGCTTCATGGAATCCCGCCAACAGCCCGGCGGAACTGGTGAGCGCGGTGCACGACAACCTGCGCAATCTCGGAGTGGAAGCGCTGCACGTGGTGAACTTCAGGGCGTGGGGCACCGGGCATTCACCGGACGAAGCGTCGATTGCCGAGCAGTTCAGCGCCCTGGCCGAGTTGCAGCGTCAGGGGCTGATTCAGCATCTGGGCCTGAGCAACGTCAGCGCCAGACAGGTCGCCGAGGCGCAGACCATTGCCGAGGTGGTCTGCGTGCAAAACCACTACAACCTGGCCCACCGCGATGACGAGCAACTCATCGCCGAGCTCGGCAAACAGGGCATCGCCTACGTGCCGTTCTTCCCGCTGGGCGGTTTCACGCCCTTGCAGTCGCAAACCCTGTCGGACGTTGCCGCGCGCCTCGACACCTCGCCGATGTGCGTGGCGCTTGCGTGGCTGCTGCAGCGTGCGCCCAACCTGCTGCTGATCCCGGGCACCTCCTCGGTGGCGCATTTGCACGAAAACCTCACCGCCGCCGAGCTGGTGATTCCGCACGACATGCTCGCCGAACTCGACGGGCAGAGCGCCTGACCCCTTCCCGGCTGAAGCCGGTCCTACCCAGAGCACGCGGTGCAGCTGGATGAATGCGGTGTCCTTGTGGGACCGGCTTTAGCCGGGAAGAGGTTGGTGTGAGCGCCATGAATGTTGCGGCGTGACGACCGACGCTTTCCCGGCTGAAGCCGGTCCTACAGGGATCTACGGTGTGTCAGTGAGAGCCCTTACTCACCGCCTGGATTTGCGTCAATCCAGGTCCGACGCATCATGCCGTTCCGGCACTTGCGTGGCTTCATCGCCCCAGGTCCGGTTGACCCGCATGCCGCGAATAACCGCTGGCCGCTGTGCAATGGTTTCGGCCCAGCGCTGCACGTGGGTGTATTCGTGGGCGGCGAGGAATTCGGCGGCGCCGTACACGGTATTGCGTGCCACTTGCCCGTACCACGACCACACGGCGATGTCGGCGATGGTGTAGCTGTCACCGGCCAGGTAAGTGCTTTCGCTGAGGCGCCGATTCAGCACGTCCAGCTGACGCTTGGCTTCCATGGTGAAGCGGTCGATCGCGTATTCGAACTTCTCCGGCGCGTACACGTAAAAGTGCCCGAAGCCCCCACCCAGATACGGCGCAGCGCCCATTTGCCAGAACAGCCAGTTCAGGGTTTCGGTGCGGCCGGCCAGGTCCTTGGGCAGCAACTCGCCAAACTTCTCCGCCAGATACAGCAGGATCGAGCCGGATTCGAATACGCGAATGCCCGGTTCGACGCTGCGGTCCAGCAGCGCAGGGATTTTCGAGTTGGGGTTGATGTCGACGAAGCCACTGCCGAATTGATCCCCCTCGCCTATACGGATCAGCCAGGCGTCGTATTCGGCGCCGCTGTGGCCGAGGGCGAGGAGCTCTTCAAGCAGAATCGTCACCTTGACGCCATTGGGCGTGGCCAGTGAATACAGCTGCAACGGGTGCTTGCCGACCGGCAGGACTTTTTCATGAGTCGGCCCGGCCGTCGGGCGGTTGATGCTGGCGAACTGGCCGCCGGAGGGCGCTTCGTGTTTCCACACGGTAGGCGGGACGTAGGGTGCCTTGCTCATTGAACACATCTCCTGAGGGTCAGTTTTAGCGGGAAGAGTCGAGGCGCGATGGCCCCGACCCTTTAACACTGTTTATCGAGCAGAAGACAGCGGCGGCGTGCGCGGCGGGATCAACCGCTGGCTGCCGATGGATTCGAAAGCAGAAGCGAAGCGTAGCAGCGCGGAGTCATCGTAAGCACGGCCGGCGAAGGTCAAACCCACCGGCATGCCAATGTCGGCCATCACGCCCATCGGCACGGTGACGGTGGGCACGCCGAGGTGGCGGATCGCGAGGTTGCCGTTGGCGACCCAGACGCCGTTGCTCCAGGCGATGTCCGCCGAGGCCGGGTTGACGTCCGCATCGGCCGGGGCCACGTCGGCGACGGTCGGGAACAGCACCGCGTCCAGCCCGAGCCGCTGCATCCAGTCTTCGAGGTCAATGCGCCGGGTGTGTTCCAGCCCGCGCAAGCCGTCCGCGAGGGTGTCGATCTGGTCCCATGGCGTGATGCCGCGCTGGGCCATCTTCACGTATTCGTCCATGCCTGCGGCGAGATCGCCCTCGCGGTTAGGCAGGGTGCCGGGGTCGTGGGGGAAGATCAGCGGGCCGTTGACGTCGGCCAGGCGGTTCAGTTTCGGGTCGCCGTTGGCTTGTAGAAAGTCATCGAAGGCCCAGGCGGTGAGGTCCCACAGTTCGTGGTGCAGAAACGCCTTGGAGACAATGCCGCGGTTGTACACCGTTGGCGCGCCGGGTCGATCGCCTTCGCAGTTGGAGACCAGCGGGAAATCCACCTCGATGACTTCAGCACCTTGGGCTTCGAGTGCGTTGCGCGCCTGTTCCCAGAGGTCGATCACCGACGCGCGGGTGATGATGCGCTGGCCGGTAGGGCCGCCAATGCCGGGTGATTCGGAGGTACCGGCTTGAGGGTCGGCATTGATGTACATGCGCGGCACACCGAAGCGTTTGCCCGCCAGGGTTTGCGGGCTGGCAGCGAGCCCGGTGTAGGACGCCGGGCGCACCGCGTCGACGGCGGGAATGGGCACCCACGGCTGCAAGCGCCACAGGTCGCCGCGTGTGTCGGGGTCTTCGGCGACCACTACGTCCAGCACTTCGAGCAGGTCGGCCATGGTTCGGGCGAAGGGCACGACCACGTCCATGGTCGGCGTCAGCGGCCAGTTGCCGCGCACCGAAATCACCCCGCGCGATGGCGTGTAAGCGCACAGGCCGTTGTTCGATGCAGGTCCACGGCCGCTCGACCAGGTCTCTTCGGCCAGCCCGAACGCCGCGAAACTCGCGGCCGTTGCAGTGCCGGCGCCGTTGGACGATCCGGACGCAAACGGCGCCGTCAGGAAACCCCCGTTGTAAGGGCTTTCGGCGCGGCCATACACACCACGCTGCATGCCGCCATTGGCCATTGGCGGCATGTTGGTTTTGCCCAGACAGATCGCGCCGGCGGCACGCAGCCGCTCGATGGTGAACGCGTCGCGGTGGGCGACCAGTTCGGCAAACGCCGGGCTGCCCGATGCGGCGGTGAGGCCTTTGACCAGATAGCTGTCTTTGGCGGTGTAGGGAATGCCGTCGAGGGGGCCGAGGGTTTCGCCTCGCGCGCGACGGTCATCGGAAGCCTGCGCTTCATCAAGGGCCTGGGGATTGCGCACGACCACGGCATTGAGCGCGGTGGCGGTGTCGGTGCCGTCGTAGGCGTCAATTCGGGCGAGGTAGGCTTTAACCAGTTCGACGGCGGTGGTCTGGCCGTCCTCCAGTGCAGCGCGCAATTGCGCGATGGAGACTTCGGTGACTTCGATCATGGCTGCACCGAACATGAGAGGGTCAGGGGGCCGGCAAGTGGGCTGTCGAATGGGCTTTTGAGTAGAAAGCAGGGGCGTGACAGAAGAAGAGTTGGCATATCGCTTCCCGTTGCGCGGCAGGACCGGGCTGGTTTGAAGCCGACTGAAGCGTGGGTGTGCAACGCAGGCTCAGCTCGGCAGGCGTATTCGTGTGGCGCACATTATGCCTTCGCCATGCCTTTGTCGCGAGGCTTGCGCAGGGGCTCTTCAGGCGGAGCGTGAAAGCGCTGCCGCACATGCGCTATGGCGAAATGCTTACACGCTCTGGGGCAATGTCGCCCTGTACAGCGACGCGCCACAAGCGCAACCTTGGATCCATCAACCGAGGCGCTGGATGTGCTTCGCAGGTCATGGATGATCCACCATTTGCCGGGACGGCTACTGACAGGACGTTGGAATGGTGTTGATAGAAAAGAACCCGCTCAGGCGGGTTTTTTATTGCCCGCGATAAAGTGCGCGGGGCGCTTGGCCAAATGCGCGGGGCGCTTGGGCCGACTTCTGTGGTTAACTCCTGCGCATCATTTTCGTCGCAGGCTTTGCAATGACTCCCCATCACGGCGCGCACCGGCAAGTCATCGGCATGTGGTTGATGGCGGGCGTGGCGCTGATGTTCGCCAGTCATGACGCGATTTCCAAGACGCTGATCTATTCCCTGCCGGTGATCTTCGTCGCGTGGGCCCGCTACCTTGTTCACTCGACGCTGGTGACCACCGTGCTGCTGCGCAACGGCGGCGCACAAGTGTTCCACACCCGGCGGCCCTGGCTGCACCTGCTGCGCGCGGTGGTCCTGCTCGCCGACAGCCTGTCTTTCCTGTTCGGCCTGACCCACGTGCCGATTGGCGAATCCACGGCGCTGGTCTTCCTCGCGCCTGCATGTGTGACGATCCTGTCGCCGCTGATGTTCGGCATCAAGGCGGATCGCTGGCAGTGGCTGTCGGTGGTGCTGGGCTTTATCGGCGTGCTGGTGATCATCAACCCGGCCAGCGACGCCTTCTCGCTGTGGATGCTGTTTCCCCTGGCGACCGCGCTGTTCTTCGCGCTGTATCAACTGCTCACGCAACTGGCGGGGGAGACCGACAGCCCTTCGGTGTGCAGTTTTTACGTCGGTGTTTTCTGCACCCTGATCCTCAGCGCCATTGTGCCGTTCTACTGGGCCACACCTGACTGGCTGCAAATGGGGCTGTTGTTGGTGTTGGGCGGGCTGGGACTGTGCGCGCATTTTCTGATGGCCAAGTCCTATCGCTACGCGTCCTCGTCCGTGCTCGCACCGTTGGGTTATCTGCAAATCATCTTCGCGGTGGCTTACGGGATTCTGCTGTTCGGCAACTACCCGGGCACTGCCTCGATGTTCGGCATCGGCCTTGTCTTCCTCAGCGGCTTGATGGTCTACGCCAGACGCCGGCCGGTGGCGCCTGCTACCCAGCTCTGATCTGGGTTTAACCGGGCGTCAGGCGTTTTCATTGCCGGGACGGGTGAAGGAAAAGCGATCGATGTCACCCCGCAATTGCCAGCCCTGATTCGCCCAATAGGTCGCCGCAGCCGGGTTGGTCTTGAGCACGTCGATGTGGCATTTGTGAATGCCAACCGCCTCCAGACTGACCAGACAGCGCTCGACCAGTGCCTGCCCAATCCCCTGCCGCCGATACTCAGGCAGTACCAGCAAATGCTGCAAATACCCGCGCCGACCGTCATGGCCCGACATGACACAGCCACAAAGGCGCGAATCGTGCTCCGCGACGAAGCTCAATCCGGGGTTGCGCAGCAGATACCGCTAGGTGGACTCGCGCGAGTCCGCGTCACGCATGGAGATGCCCGGCGTGTCACCCATGAGTTGGGTGACGGCGTCGTAATCGTCCAGCGTCATGGGGCGGATGGTGAGCATGGTTAGCGCCTTCTTCAGATCAAGAGTGTCTGCCTAACGGCAGACTGTTTCGCCTTCGGCGAGTTACTTTTGAAAAGCAGCAAAAGTAACCAAAACTGCCTGCTCTCGGTTTGGCCCCTCCTGCGTCGGGGTTCCTTCACTCCGGTCTCGCTCCGTGGGCCCGCGCCGAACGGACATCCCTGTCCTGACGGCGCTCCCGCCGCATCCATGCGGCTCGGCCCACTGCGCGAGACCTGCGTTCAGCCTGCACCCAAGTCGCGTTTTGCGGTGTTTGGGCTTTTTGCGTATGAAGATCAAAAGCAACGGCAACGGCAAAAGCTTCCCGGCTAAAGCCGGTCCTACGATGTGCGCGTTGTGTCAGAGATCCTTGATCGTTCCCACGCTCCGCGTGGGAATGCATCCTGCGACGCTCCGCGTCACCTCCCCCAGCCTGAATGCGCGTGGTCTGCGGGACGCGGAGCGTCCGGGGCGACGTTACCACGCGGAGCGTGGGAACGATCAGAGTGAAAGTGCGGTAACCCCGACCGTAGGACCGGCTTTAGCCGGGAAGCCTTTGATCTGCTGAAACGCGCTTCTGATCTTCAAACGCAGAGAGTTCAGACGACACAAATCGCGACTTGGGTGCAGGCTGAACGCAGGTCTCGTGGAGTGGGCCGAGCCGCATGGATGCGGCGAGAGCGCCGTCAGGACATGGATGTCCGTTCGGCGCGGGCCCACGGAGCGAGACCGGAGTGAAAGAACCCTGACGAAGGAAGGGCCCAACCGAGAGCAGGCACCCTTGGTTACTTGGGGTGCTTTTCCAAGTAACTCGCCGAAGGCGAAACGTCTGCCGTTAGGCAGATGCTCTTGATCTTCTCTCAGCTGCACTGCGGTCGCCGAAGATTCATCTGATCCGTATTTATGAGCCGTACCTGAATCTGTACTGAAACAGCTTCTTCCCCCAAAATCCAACCAATCCCGGCCGACCGATCGAGCCCGACCGGCAGCCATCAACCGGCTCGAATCCTCTGTACCCCATGTTCACATAGGAGGCCCAATGGCCAAGCTCGCAATCTTCCTGTTCGGCTTTCTCGCCCTGACGCTCATGATCGGTGCCCTGGCAACCATCTCACCCACCTGATTGAGCCATCTGGATCCGCCCACCCGATCCGCCCCCGCTGCACCCCACCCTAACGGCAGACCGACCTCTGCCGTTTTTGCGCACGCCTCAAAACCCGACCACCCCGCCACTCATCCGCCAACCCCCATCCCCACCCTTGACGCCTATTTGTAACGGGACAATACTCAACGCACATTCATATAGATGACTACATAACTACAACAGCGAAGCGCCTCCATGAACCGACTTTCCAGCGATGTCCGCTTGCCGCTCTACCAACGCCTGCGAGACCAACTCGCCGAGCAGATCGCCAACAACCGCTGGCGCCCGGGCGAAGCCATCCCCACCGAAGCCGCGCTGTCCAGCGAGTACTGCCTGTCCACCGGCACCGTGCGCAAAGCCATCGACATGCTGGTCAACGAGAATATCCTCGAGCGCCAACAGGGCCGCGGCACCTTCATTCGCCGCCCACAGTTCCAGTCTTCGCTGTTCCGCTTCTTCCGCTTTCAAAGCGTCTCCGGCGAACGCCAGGTGCCCGAAAGCCGCATCCTCTCCATCGAAGCCGTCACCGCGCCCTCGGCCGTTTCCCACGCCCTCGGTCTGCCGCTGGACGCGCCAGTGATTCGCCTGATCCGTCTGCGTCTGCTCGATGCCCAGCCTGTGCTCGCCGAAGAAATCTGGCTGCCCCAGGTGCAGTTTCAGACCCTGCTGGAAATCGACCTCAGCCGCCAGGGCCCGCTGCTCTATCCGATCTACGAAGAACAGTGCGGCCAGGTCGTGGCCTATGCCGAAGAGACCCTGACCGCCGAAGCCATCAACGAGACCCACGCCCGCTTGCTGCAAGTGCCGGTCAACAGCCCCGTGGTGGTGATCGAGCGGCTGGCGCGCAACTACGCCGGACAACCGCTGGAATGGCGCCGTTCGCGCGGCCATGCCAGCCACTTCCGCTACAGCGTCGACATCCGCTGAAGCGCGGCGCCGACCGCCTAACGCTGCACCCAAGCCCGTCACCCAGAACGGGCTCTACACCACCTGCCGCTTCACCCTTATAAGGACAAAAAACATGTTCAACTGGTATCGCCAAGTCACTCCTCGGGAGCGCAAAACGTTCTGGGCCTGCTTTGGCGGATGGTCGCTGGACGCCCTGGAAGTTCAGATGTTCGGCCTGGCGATTCCGGCGCTGATCGCCGCGTTTGCCTTGAGCAAGGGCGACGCCGGGCTGATCAGTGGCGTGACGCTGATCACCTCCGCGTTGGGCGGCTGGGTCGGCGGCACGCTGTCGGACCGTTACGGTCGGGTGCGCACGCTGCAGTGGATGATCCTCTGGTTCTCGTTTTTCACCTTTCTGTCGGCGTTCGTTACCGGCTTCAGCTCGCTGCTGATCGTCAAGGCGCTGCAGGGCTTCGGCATCGGCGGCGAGTGGGCGGCGGGCGCCGTGTTGATGGCCGAGACCATCAACCCGAAATACCGCGGCAAGGTCATGGGCACCGTGCAGAGCGCGTGGGCGGTAGGCTGGGGCCTGGCCGTCGGCGTGTTTACCTTGATCTATTCGTTCGTGCCCCAGGACATGGCCTGGCGGGTGATGTTTCTGGTCGGCCTGCTGCCGTCGCTGCTGATCATCTGGGTGCGGCGCAACGTCGAGGAGCCGGACAGCTTCCAGCGCCTGCAAAAAGACAACGCCATCCCCCAGAGTTTCTTCAAGTCACTGGCCGGCATCTTCCGCCCGGAACTGATCCGCGTGACGTTGCTTGGCGGCTTGCTCGGCCTCGGCGCCCACGGCGGTTATCACGCGGTGATGACCTGGCTGCCGACATTCCTGAAAACCGAACGCAACCTGTCGGTGCTCAACTCCGGCGGCTACCTGGCGGTGATCATCGTCGCGTTCTGGTGTGGCTGCATCGCCAGCGGCTTTGTTATCGACCGCATTGGCCGGCGCCTGAACATCGTGCTGTTCGCCCTGTGCTGCGTGGTCACCGTGCAGTGCTACGTGTTCCTGCCGCTGACCAATACGCAGATGCTGTTCCTGGGCTTCCCGCTGGGCTTTTTCGCCGCCGGCATCCCGGCCAGCCTGGGCGCGCTGTTCAACGAGCTTTACCCGGCTGACGTGCGCGGGGCAGGGGTGGGCTTCTGCTACAACTTCGGCCGTGTGCTGTCCTCGGTTTTCCCGTTTCTGGTGGGTCACATGAGCGAATCGATGTCACTGGGGTCGGCCATCGGCATCGACGCCGGGATCGCCTATGGCGTTGCCGTGATTGCCGCGTTGTGCCTGCCGGAAACCCGCGGTCGCAGCCTGGACGCAAGCCCCACCGCCAGCGCCGTCGCAGACACACGCAGCGAGACCGCCCGGGCCTGATTTCCCTTCCGCGCGGCGCCTTTTGGGTCGCGCATCTTTGACAGATGAGATCCATGTCCGACCTCTTTTCCGCCTCTCCCGCGTCGATCCTTGGCATCGACGGTCACGCACACGTCTTCAGCAGGGAGCTGGACCTGACATCGGCACGACGCTATTCACCCGACTACGACGCCACGCTGGCGATGTACCGGGATCAACTTTATGGGCACGGCCTGAGCCATGGCGTGCTGGTGCAACCGAGTTTCCTCGGGACCGATAACCGCTACCTGCTCGACGCCCTTCAGCAGGCGCCGAATCAGCTGCGCGGTGTGGTGGTGGTCGACCGCGACATCAGCCGCGCGGCGCTGGAGGAAATGGATCGGCTGGGCGTCGTTGGCGTGCGTTTGAACCTGATGGGCAAGGCGCTGCCGGACTTTTCCGAGCCGCAGTGGCAGGTGTTTTTCGGGCACATCGCCGCGCTCGACTGGCACGTAGAGGTGCATCGCCAGGTCGCCGACATGCCGGCGCTGCTGGCCGGGCTGATGCCGTTCGGGATGAAGATCGTGATCGATCACTTTGGTCGGCCTGACGCACGACTGGGCCTCGATCAGCCGGGCTTTCGCCAGACGCTGGAACTGGGCGGGAGCGGGCAACTGTGGATGAAGGTTTCGGGCATCTACCGTCTGGAGGGCAGCGCGCAACAGAACCTCGATTTCGCCCGCGCAGCCCTGCCGTTGCTGGTCGATACGTTTGGTCAGCAGCGGCTGGTCTGGGGCAGCGACTGGCCCCACA
The DNA here is from genome assembly GCF_021728295.1 of Pseudomonas petrae. Classification (GTDB taxonomy): domain Bacteria; phylum Pseudomonadota; class Gammaproteobacteria; order Pseudomonadales; family Pseudomonadaceae; genus Aquipseudomonas; species Aquipseudomonas petrae. The sequence continues at coordinate 140,374 of NZ_JAKJXE010000004.1, read as the reverse complement.
CGCAGCATGAAAAGGCGGTGAGCTACGGCTCGGTGGTCGAGCAGTTGCAGGCGCTGGGCTGCACCGCGCAATTGATGCGCTCCCTACTGATCGAAGCCCCTCGGGTGCTGTTTGATTTCGCGCTGATCGAGGCCTGATACGGCTGAATCAATCGGTGATCAACTCGATCAAGGCCGGCTGATGTGCGGCCGGTCGGGATCGTCTCCGGGGCTGTGGATGCTGATCCGGCGCGCCTTTGCGCCCAGGGGTTCGACACGCAGCAGGAAGACGATCAGCAAGCCGTTTTTGAAGGTCGCGCCCTGCACCTCGATGTGATCGGCCAGATGAAAGACCAGCCGGAATGGGCCATGGGCGATGCCCTGATGCAGGTAAGTCACGCCGCCGTCGGTGTGCGCCTCACCCCCGCAAACGGTCAGCACATTTCTTTCCAGTGTCAGGTCAAGGTCGGCGGCGGCAAGCCCGGCCGTGGCAATCACGATTCGGTAATGATCGGTGCCGTATCGTTCGACGTTATGAGGGGGGCCGCTGGCGTTTATCTCGCTGTGCAGGGCAGATTCAAAAAAATCGTTGAAGCGATCAAAGCCCACTGATTGCCGAAACAACGGGGCCAGTGAAGCGGTGGTGGCCATGCCTGAATCTCCTGGAGATTGCCACGGTGATCAAGACGCCGGTCGACGCCGGCTCTGCACTTGATTCTGTCGTTAGAGTTAGGCTCAAGCGCCAGAAAATACAAGCACCTCCGTTAAATACTCTGCTAACAGAATCACTCTATCGTGGCCCAAACATTTGCCTATTAGACGACTGGCCCGAGTCGTCTAGTCTTGTGCGAGTGCTAGCCTGGGCTGTCCCGTTGATGGCCGAAAAAGTAAACAAGAAGGTGAGTAGACCATGTCGACCGAATCGAAATGCCCGATCAACCACGCAGCCGGAGGCGGAACCACAAACCGTGACTGGTGGCCGAACCAGCTGAACCTCAAGATTCTCCACCAGCACTCGCCATTGACTGATCCGATGGGCGAAGGCTTCGATTACGCCAGCGAGTTCAAGAGCCTCGACTTTGCCGCCGTCAAACGCGACCTGCTGGAAGTGATGACCCAATCCCAGGACTGGTGGCCGGCCGATTTCGGTCACTACGGTCCGCTGTTCATCCGCATGGCCTGGCACAGCGCCGGGACCTACCGCACCGCTGACGGCCGTGGCGGCGCCGGGGCCGGGCAGCAGCGTTTCGCGCCGCTCAACAGCTGGCCGGACAACGTCAACCTCGACAAGGCTCGCCGCCTGATCTGGCCGGTGAAGCAAAAGTACGGCAGCAAGATTTCCTGGGCCGATCTGATCGTGCTCACCGGTAACGTGGCGCTGGAATCCATGGGCTTCAAGACCTTCGGTTTTTCCGGCGGGCGTGCCGATGTCTGGGAACCGGACGAGGCCGTGTACTGGGGCGCCGAAACCACCTGGCTGGGCGGTGAAGACCGTTACGGCGCACACAAAGACATGCAACAGCCGGGCGAGGGCACTCTGGTTGCCGAGCCGGAGCACCACAGCGAAGAACAGACCCGCACCGCCAACGGCGAGCGCAATCTCGAAAACCCGCTGGCCGCTGTGCAGATGGGCCTGATCTATGTAAACCCGGAAGGTCCGGAAGGTGTGCCAGACCCTGCGGCCTCGGCGCGGGACATCCGCGAGACGTTCGGCCGCATGGCCATGAACGATGAGGAAACCGTCGCGCTGATTGCCGGCGGCCACGCCTTCGGCAAGACCCACGGTGCCGGACCCGCTGACAACGTCGGCCCTGAACCGGAAGCCGCCGGCCTTGAAGAACAGGGCTTGGGCTGGCGCAACAGCTTTGGCTCCGGCAAGGCCGGCGATGCTATCACCAGTGGTCTTGAAGTGACCTGGACGTCGACTCCGACCCAGTGGAGCAACGAGTACCTGGAAAACCTGTTTGGCTTCGAGTGGGAGCTGACCAAAAGTCCGGCCGGCGCCCATCAGTGGAGACCGAAGAATGGCGCTGGCGCGGGCCAGATTCCCCATGCCCACGACCCGGCCAAGCGCCAGGAACCGCGCATGCTGACGTCTGATCTCGCCCTGCGAGTGGACCCTTCTTACGAGCAGGTCTCCCGTCGTTTCCTGGAAAACCCTGACCAATTGGCCGATGCCTTCGCCCGCGCCTGGTTCAAGTTGACCCACCGTGACATGGGGCCACTGGCTCGTTACCTCGGCCCGGAAATGCCAGGCGAAGAGCTGCTTTGGCAGGATCCGATTCCCGAGGTCAACCACCCGCTGGTGGACGACAACGATATTACCGCGCTGAAGGACAAAGTCCTGGCGTCGGGGCTGTCGGTTTCGCAGCTGGTGTCCACTGCCTGGGCGTCGGCGTCCACGTTCCGTGGCTCCGACAAGCGTGGCGGTGCCAACGGCGGCCGTCTGCGTCTGGCCCCTCAGAAAGACTGGGCGGTCAATCAGCCGGCCAATCTGGCTGTGGTGCTGGAAACGCTCGAACGCATTCGCGGTGAATTCAACAGCGCCCAGTCCGGCGGCAAGCAGATTTCGCTGGCTGACCTGATCGTGCTCGGCGGCAGCGCGGGTATCGAACAAGCGGCAAAACATGCCGGCCACCACGTCAGCGTGCCGTTCACCCCGGGTCGTATGGACGCTTCCCAGGAGCAGACCGACGTCGAGTCGTTCGGCTTCCTCGAACCTATCGCCGATGGTTTCCGCAACTACCTCAAGGGCCGCTACCGCGTCTCGGCGGAGAAACTGCTGGTCGACAAAGCGCAACTGCTGAACCTGACGGCGCCGCAGATGACCGTGCTGATTGGCGGTTTGCGGGTCCTGGACATCAACGCCGGGCACAGCCAGCACGGCGTCCTGACCGAGAGGCCGGGCACGCTGAGCAACGACTTCTTCAAGAATCTGTTGGACATGGGCGTCGAGTGGAAAGGGGTGTCGGGGGGCGACGAGCTGTTTGAAGCGCGCGACCGCACCACCGGCGCCGTCAAATGGACCGGTACCCGGGTTGATCTGGTGCTCAGTTCACACGCTCAGTTGCGCGCCGTGGCCGAGGTGTACGCCAGTGCGGACGGGCAAGGGAAGTTCGTCGAGGACTTCGTCGCCGCGTGGACCAAAGTGATGGAGCTGGACCGCTTCGATCTTGCCTGAGGTGCGTGCTTTATAGCCCTCGAGCTGCAATAGACAACGCCTCCTGAATGGAGGCGTTTTTTTTGCTGATTTTGGGCGCTGCCGAGATCCACTGTGGGCGCCGGCTTGCTGGCGAACGCAGTAGGTCAGAACCGGACGTGTCGACTGACGAACCGGTTCGCCAGCAAGCCGGCTCCTACCGATTTGTGGCGTTACCGGTGACGTTTATTCGCCCGGGCATCACCTGCGCTGATACAGAGTTGTGAATGCTTACCAGCGCATCCTGTTTCGTTTTGTGACGTCGGATAGGCGCAGTCGAAGCGCCCGTGAATACTGCGCGGCGCTGGATTGTCGTGACTTCATAAAAGGATGGGTGACTGTGGATGCGGATGATCGACGGATTTCAGAAGAAGCTGTGGTATTCGCCAAGGCGAACAGGAAGGAGATTGCGAGGAGGCTGACGGATCCATTGGTTTATACCCCCGACGAATGTCCCGTCTCAATTTTCATGGCAGGATCCCCCGGCGCGGGAAAAACCGAGGCATCAATCGAATTCCTAAACCGATTCGAGTCTTATACCGTACGGATTGATCCTGATCTCCTGAGGGCAGAGATTCCCGCCTATACCGGTGGAAATGCCTACCTCTTTCAACATGCTGTTTCGGTGCTGGTCGAGAAGCTTCACGATCAGGCACTGAAGCAAAAGCAGTCATTTCTGCTGGATGGGACGTCTGCGAATTTCGATATTGTTTCGCGGAACATCCATAGATCCCTACGGCGCGGAAGATGTGTGCTCATCATCTACGTTTATCAGGACCCTGCTTTAGCCTGGACATTTGTGACTGCCAGAGAACAGGTCGAGGGTCGCAACATCCCGCTAAGCGAGTTCGTCAGGCAGTATTTCAGCGCGAGGGATGCCGTGAACCGTCTAAAAAGTGAATTTGGTCATGCGGTCACCGTTGATGTGCTTCTCAAAAACGACAAGGGTGGTACTCGGTTGTATCAGGAAAACGTTCAGCGTGTTGACGACCATATCCCTGAAAAATACGATCAAACGTCACTACTAAGGATGCTGAAAGCACACGAGGGATTAAAATGAATTCGTCTGACAAGCCTTTACCAAAACTGAAAAGGACGCTTTCTGATTTCGTCCGCAACGCCAGCTTCGAGGAGAAGGAGCGGGTTTACCTGGAGGTTATGGAAAAAGCCTGGGCGCGGCAGGAAAAGCTCATCGAGCAAGCCCGGAAAATGTAATGCCCCCCAATAAACAAAGCCGCCCTTGAGGCGGCGTTGTTGTATTTGCTTGCAGCTTGCAGCTTGCAGCTTGCAGCTTGCAGCTTGCAGCTTGCAGCTTGCAGCTTGCAGCTTGCAGCTTGCAGCTTGCAGCTTGCAGCTTGCAGCTTGCAGCTTGCAGCTTGCAGCTTGCAGCTCAAAGCCCACCCCTTCACCCCAACGCCAACACCCGTCGGCATTCCAGCACCAGACTCGCGCCGCCGGAAGGGCTGCTGCCGATGCGCAGTTTGAAGCCATGCAAGTTGACGATTGCCGCGACGATGGACAATCCCAGGCCAAAGCCGCTTTGCTGATTGCCGTTCTCACTGCGATAGAAACGCTTGAACACGGCCTCGCGTTCGGCGTCGGGGATGCCGGGGCCGGTGTCCTGGACTTCGATGAAGGTGGTGTCACCTTCGGCGCGGGCGATGAGCATGACATGCCCGCCCGGCGGGGTGAATTTGATCGAGTTGCTCAGCAGGTTCGACAGCGCCTCGAACAGCAACGCCCGATCACCCACCAGCAGCGGCAGGTGCTCGGCGACTTTCAGCTGCAGCGAGACGCGGCCTTCCTCGGCCAGCGGCAGATAGAAATCGTGCAGCTCCTGCAACAGCGGCTGTGGATCGAGCTGACCGAACGCCGAGCGGCGCTGGTGGTCCTCCAGTTCGGAAATCCGCAACAGCCCGCGAAAGCGCGCCATCAGCATGTCGGCGTCGGCGATCACCTGGGCCATCTGCTCGCCCAGCGCCGAGTCTTCCGGCGACTGCTGCTGAATCCGGTAAAGCTGCGCGCGCAGGCGCGTGAGCGGGGTGCGCAGATCATGGGCGATGTTGTCGCAGACGCCCTTGACCTCGTTCATCAGGCGCTCGATGCGGTCGAGCATGGCGTTGACGATATCGGCGAGCATGTCCAGCTCGTCGCGACGGTCCGAAACCGGCAGGCGGCGGGCCAGGTCACCGGTGACGATTGCTTCGGCGCTGGCCTGAATCGCCCGGATGCGTTGCAGCGGCCGGCGTCCCAGCAAGTGCCAGCCGGCGATGCCCGGAATGATCGTCAGCGAAATACCCCACAGCAGCGCGCGCAGGATCAGCGTGGTGACCGCGAACAGCGAACCGTTGTCGCGCACCAGAATCAGCCAGCGATCATCCAGCGTGTGGATCGCCACGGCGTCGCAGCCCGAGCTGGGCAGGTCCGGGTCGTCGGAGTCGACGCAGGTGGCCAGTTCCTGGATTTCCCCGGTCAACTTGAGGCCGTCGGGAATTGTCTGGATCGGGCCGCTGATGGGCTTGAGGTCCTTGTCGAACAGGCCATAGGCGTCGACCGAACGCATGTCGAATTTGTCGCTGGTGCGCAACGCGTCGTCCAGCTGTGCGCCTTCAAAACGCGAGAACAACTGCTGGCGCTGCATCAGCGAGTGGCGGGCGAGGGTGTTGAGGTAACTGGTGACTTCCCAGTACAGCACCCCCATGAGGATGCTGCTCCACGCCACAAACAGGAAACTGTACAGCGCCAGCAGCCGGCTGCTGGAAGAGCGCCAGCCCTTAGACGGGTTCGGCAATGACATAGCCTGAGCCTCGAACGGTACGTATCAGCGGCGTCAGGGTAGGGGGATCGATTTTCTTGCGCAAGCGACCGATGTGCACGTCGATCAGGTTGGTGCCGGGGTCGAAGTGATAACCCCAGACTTCTTCGAAAATCATCATGCGGGTGATGATCTGCCCGCTGTTGCGCATCAGGAATTCCAGCAGCTTGTACTCGGTCGGCAGCAGGTTCAGCGGCTGCCCGGCGCGGCTGGCTTCACGGGTGATCAGATTGAGTTCGAGGTCGGCGACCTTGAGCATGGTCTCGGCCTGGGTCCCTGGATGGCTGCGGCGCAGCAAGACTTCCACACGGGCGGCCATTTCGTCGGAGGCGAAGGGTTTGGAGAGGTAATCATCCCCGCCAGCACGCAACCCGCGCACCCGTTCATCTACATCGGACAGCGCGCTGATCATCAGGATCGGCGTGGCAATGCCCAAGGCGCGCATGGTGGTGACAATCGCCAGACCGTCGACTTCCGGCAGCATGCGGTCGAGGGTGATCAGGTCGTAATCGCCGCTGACCGCCCGGACGAGGCCTTCGCGGCCGTTGTCGACCCAGTCCACTTGCAGGCCATGGCTGCTCAATTCGGCAACGATTTCCTTCGCGGTGACGGCATCGTCTTCGATTGTCAGAATTCGCGTCATGTGAGGTCAGGGCCACGTGAGAGGACAGAAGGCTGCATTTTGCCTTTAAACGTAGTCGGGATTTCTTAAAAAAAATTTAAGAAGCGCATGAGGTCCTGTTTGGTGCTATCGGGGCTCGCGCGGGGAGGGCCATGCCGCCGGTGTCTGATCGTGCCGTGGGCCAGTAGGAGTGAGCTTGCTCGCGAAGGCGTCGGACCTCACAGAAAAAGGTCGCCTGACAGAACGCATTCGCGAGCAAGGTGGAGCGCCACCCCGGTCACTCCTACAGTCTTTTTACACGCCTTTGCGATCGGATTCAGCGTTGGGCTGACGCAGTTCTTCCTTCAGCTTTTCCTCCAGCGCTTTCTTCCGGCCTTTCTTTTCCGGCGTTTCACCTTCGCTCCTGATCTGCGCATGGCTGATCAAGGCGAAGATGAAGCTGCCGCCGATGATGTTGCCGGCCAGGGTCGGGCCGGCGAAGATCATCCAGAAATCCTTCCACGGCAGTTCACCAGCGAACACCAGATACGAGACTTCCGCCGAGCCGACGACGATGTGGGTGAAATCCCCCAGCGCCATCAGGTAGGTGATCATCACGATGATGCCGATCTTCGCGCTTTCCATGGACGGGATCATCCACACCATGGTGGCGATCATCCAGCCGGAAATGATGCCTTTGGAGAACATTTGCCAGGTGTCGTTCTCCATCACCTTGCGGCCGATTTCGAGAAAGGCCTGATCGGTCTTGGTGTCGAAGATCGGCAGGTGCAGCATGACGTAAGCCACCAGTAACGTGCCGCACAGGTTGCCCACCAGCACCACGGTCCACAGCCGCAGCAGACGCACGACGTTGCTCAGCGTCGGCTTGCTCATCACCGGCAATACGGCGGTCAGGGTGTTTTCGGTGAACAGCTGCTGGCGTGCGAGGATCACCGCCAGAAAGCCCGCGCTGTAACCGAGGCTGGCGATGACCTTGAAGCCTTCGCCATCGGGCAGGCGCGAGTTCAACAAGCCCATCGCCATCAACGACAGGCCCATGGTCAGCCCGGCCGCGAGGGCCGACCAGAACAGCGCGGCGACGTTGCGCTCCAGTTCCTGATCACCCTGCATACGGATCGTTTCATGGAGGACGGCGGCGCGGGGCGGCTGGTTTTCGTCGATGTCGCGTTCTTCTTCCGGCGTCAGGCCGGGGGTCTTGCCGTCTGGTTCGTGTTCCATGGCGATCCTTTGGGTGATCCAGTGCTCTTTGGCAGAGCATTCTGCTTTAGATGTTCGAGGGAGGCGGCGGTTCGCTTGCACATGCTTGCTGCGCGGCGCTGCTGGTTCAGACACAATCCGTTACCCGTCGTTCGCCAACGGCGGGTGCCTTTTCACTGACGTGGGAGAACCTCTTTTGACCCTTCATATTCGCGACGCCACCCGTGCCGATGCCGCCGTCATTCTGGGCTTCATCACCGAGCTTGCGATCTACGAAAAAGCCGAGCACGAAGTCAAGGCCAGCGTCACCGACATCGAGCGCAGCCTGTTCGACGAGGCCTCGCCGGCCAAGGCGCTGATCTGCCTGCTGGACGGCCAGCCCATTGGCTTCGCCGTGTACTTCCTGAGCTATTCCACCTGGCTGGGCCGCAAGGGTCTGTACCTTGAGGATTTGTACGTGTCCGCCGCGCAAAGGGGCGTCGGCGCGGGCAAGAAGCTGTTGCGGCATCTGGCGTGGATCGCCCACGACAGCGGCTGCGGACGTCTGGAATGGAGCGTGCTGGACTGGAACCAGCCGGCGATCGACTTCTACAAATCAATCGGCGCCGAGCCCCAGGATGAGTGGGTGCGCTACCGGATGGAGGGGGAAGGATTGAAGCAGTTTGCGCTGGGGGAGGGTTGAGGCGTTTTACGAGTGGAGCGGTATCGAACGTCGAGGGTCGATACCGAGGCGAGCAACTGTAGGAGCGCGCTTGCCCGCGAATTGCGGTGGGTCAGTCACGCATATTCAGCTGACACTCCGCATTCGCGGGCAAGCGCGCTCCTACAGGGGATTTGCGTTTAGTCAGGCAGAACTGCGCGGTCAGTCCGTAGGGATTTGCGTTCAGTCAGATAGATCTGCGCGGTCAATCCGTGGGGGTTTGCGTTCAGTCAGTGAGGTCTGCGCTGTCGATCCGGTTAACCCCCGCCATGGCCATGTCTTTCCATGCCTGATCCAGCGAGCCATTCAGGTCGATGGCCTTGCACGCATCGGCGATCACCCACGTATTGAACCCCGCCGCCCGGGCGTCCAGCGCGGTCCAGGCCACGCAGAAATCCAGGGCCAGGCCCACCACGAACACGCTGTCGATGCCACGCTCGCTCAGATAGCCGGCCAGTCCGGTGCGCGTCGTGCGGTCGGCTTCGACGAACGCCGAGTAGCTGTCGATGCCGGCGTTGCAGCCTTTGCGCAGGATCAACTGCCCATGAGTGAGGTCCAGATCGGCGTGCAACTCGGCGCCGTGGCTGCCTTGGACGCAGTGATCGGGCCACAGCGTCTGCGCGCCGTAGGGCAGGGTGATGCTGTCAAACGGCGCGCGCCCGGCGTGGCTCGACGCAAACGACACATGCCCACGCGGGTGCCAGTCCTGCGCCATGACCACGTTGCGAAACTGCGCGCCGAGGCGGTTGATCAGCGGCACCAGCGCATCGCCTTCGGCCACGGCCAGCGCGCCGCCGGGCATGAAGTCGTATTGCATGTCGATCACCAGCAACGCGGCGCGCGGGTCGGAGGGCAATCGGGAAAGCGGCGTGTTCATCATCGGAGTCCTTGATGCAAGAGTGGGGCTTGTTCACGATCCCTGTAGGAGCGACCGGGTTGGCGCTCCAGCTTGCCCGCGAACAGTCTGTCAGGCGTTGCCAATGGCCTGACACCCTCTGATCGAAGGTCGGCCATGCTTTCAACTCATCAGGCTATTGGGCAAACACCCGAATCGGCGCGCCGGCATGCCACGCCTGGATGTCCTCGATCATCTGGCTGAAGAACATCCGATAGTTATTTTCAGTGACATAACCCACATGAGGCGTGGCCAGGACGTTGGGCAGCGTGCGGAACGGGTGATCGGCCGGCAACGGCTCGACGCTGTAAACGTCCAGCGCGGCGCCGGCGATTTTCTTCTGCATGAGCACTTCAATCAGCGCGTCTTCGTCGACGATCGGCCCGCGCGCGGTGTTCACCAGATACGCCGTCGGCTTCATCCGGTTCAGCGAATCGGCATCGACCAGCCCGCGGCTGCGCTCGCTGAGCACCAGGTTCACCGAGACCACGTCCGATTGCTCGAACAGCTCCTGCTTGCTGACGTACGTCACGCCATGCTCGGCGGCGCGTTCAGCGGTGAGGTTCTCGCTCCAGGCAATCACCTTCATGTCGAAGGCCTTGCCGTAGCGGGCGATCTTCTGGCCGATGCTGCCCAGCCCGACGATGCCCAGGGTCTTGCCGTACAGGTCGCTGCCGATGCCGATCTGCCAGTCGCCCGCGCGCAGGGAATTGGCTTCGTCCACCAGGTTGCGGGTGACGCCCATGATCAGCGCCCAGGTCAGTTCCGGCGCTGCGTACTTGTAGCTGTCGGTGCCGACCACGGTGATGCCCAGGCGCGCGGCGGCCTTGAGGTCCAGCGCCGCGTTGCGCATGCCGCCGGTGACCAGCAGTTTCAGGTTTGGCAGTTGACTGAGCAGGGCATCATCGAAAATCGTGCGTTCGCGCATCACGCACAGGATCTGGAAGTCTTTGAGGCGGGCGACCATGGCATCCGTATCGGCCGGGTAGTCATGCAGAAAACTGACCTCGCCGATCGGCTTCAATACGGTCCAGTCCACAACGTTTTCGGCGACCGATTGCCAGTCGTCGAGTACGGCAATCTTCAGCCCGGAATCCTGAGTCATTGAGCGAGGCCTCGTTCAGCAGCGATGTTGGATTTTGTGGCGCTCACAGTACGCCTGAGCGGGGCTGTCTGGAAGTCCGTGTGGCGCCGGATCAAGCGCCTTACCTCAATTAAACAACCCCGCCGCGATGTTGATCGAGAACCCCAGAATCGAGGTGTTGAACACAAACCCGATCAGCGACTGCGCCAGCACCACCTTGCGCAAGCCCCGGGTGGCGACGCCGACGTCCGAGGTCTGCACGGCGACGCTCAAGGTGAAGGAGAAATACAGAAAGTCCCAGTAGTCCGGGTTGTCTTCGCCGTCGGCAAAGCGCAGCGCCGGCTTGTCGCCGCGCCAGGTGTAGAACACCCGTGCGTAATGCAGGCTGAAGACGACGCCGATCAGCAGCCATGAACCGATGATGGTGAAGCCGGTGAAGGCGTAATGCAGCGCCTTGTCGCTGTCCTTCATGTTCTGAATGCCGGCGAGCTCCAGGATGATGGCCGCCAGGCTGGCAATGGCGGCCACGCAGACGACGAACAGTACGACGCCGGCGTTCTCGTCCTCGATTTCCGCGACCCGGCGCACGTCATCCGCGCTGGATTTGAAGGTGCGGCGCATGATCATCGCCATGTACAGCCAGCCGGCGACGTTCCAGCCGATCAGGCATTTGCTGATCACCGAAATGTCGGGGGCGACGAACGCGCAGGCGATACCGGCGGCCACGCCCACAAGGCTGGCAATGGTCAGGCGAGGGTGGGTCTTGGCAAGGCGGGACATGGAGGACTTCACGGCAGTGAGATGCGCGAACAGTAGCATGCGGCCGCTACCGCAGATGATGAAGAAAAACGGCGCGCAAGGGGTTACGCGCCGGTCGCCATTTGGCAGTTTAGGTGAAGCTTGAGCCGCCCTGCCTGGCGAGCTGTTTAATAGCAGGGGCGAGCGGTTCGAGTCAGTCGATCAGCGCACCAGGCAAGGCTGCTTGTTGTTGAATGTCCAGTTCGGCACCAGGAACTGCATCGCCACGCTGTCATCCCGCGCGCCGAGGCCCATGCCTTTGTACAGCTCGTGGGCCTTGGCGACCTGATCCATGTCGATCTCGACACCCAGCCCCGGCTTCTTCGGCACCTGCACGCTCCCGCCGATGATCTGCAGCGGCGCCTTGGTCAGGCGCTGGCCGTCCTGCCAGATCCAGTGGGTGTCGATGGCCGTAATGTTGCCCGGCGCAGCGGCGGCCGCGTGGGTGAACATCGCCAGGGAAATATCGAAATGGTTGTTGGAATGGGAGCCCCAGGTCAGGCCCCATTCGTTGCACATCTGCGCCACGCGCACCGAACCCTGCATGGTCCAGAAATGCGGGTCGGCCAGGGGGATGTCCACCGATTGAAGCTGGATGGCATGACCCATTTCGCGCCAGTCGGTGGCGATCATGTTGGTCGCGGTGCGCAGGCCGGTGGCGCGACGGAATTCAGCCATGACTTCGCGGCCCGAGTAACCGTTCTCGGCGCCACAGGGGTCTTCGGCATAGGCCAGCACCTTGTGCTGATCGCGGCACAGACGCACCGCTTCTTTAAGCGACCAGGCGCCGTTCGGGTCCAGCGTGATGCGCGCCTTGGGGAAGCGTTCGGCCAGCGCCGTCACCGCTTCGATTTCCGCATCGCCGCTGAGCACGCCGCCCTTGAGTTTGAAATCCTCGAAACCGTATTGCGTGTAAGCCGCCTCGGCCAGACGCACGACTGCTTCCGGGGTCAGGGCTTCTTCATGGCGGACGCGAAACCACGCGTTGTCCGCATCGGCTTCGGTGCGATAGGGCAGGGTGGTTTTGCTCTGGTCACCGACGTAGAACAAGTAACCGAGCATCTTCACTTCGTCACGCTGCTGGCCCTCGCCCAGCAGCGCCGCAACCGGCACTTCCAGATGCTGACCGAGCAAATCCAGCACGGCGGCTTCGATGCCGGTGACCGCGTGGATGGTGATGCGCAGGTCGAACGTCTGCAGGCCGCGACCGCCGGCGTCGCGCTCGGCGAAGGTGCGGCGCACGTCGTTGAGAATCTTCTGGTAGTTGCCGATGCTGCTGCCGACCACCAGCGTGCGTGCGTCTTCGAGGGTCTGGCGGATTTTCTCGCCGCCGGGTATTTCACCCACACCGGTGTGGCCGGCGTTGTCCTTGAGGATGACGATGTTGCGGGTGAAGTACGGGCCGTGGGCGCCGCTGAGGTTGAGCAGCATGTCGTCGTGACCGGCCACCGGAATGACCTGCATGTCGGTGATGACGGGGGTGCTGCCGGAATGCTGTGAAGTCATGGCTAAATCCTTGGTAATCGCTGGCGCGGCGCGCGCGCTGTCTTTACGGGCCCCAGAGCTTAGGGCTCAGGGCGCGTGGCTCAAGTGTGGCTGGGCGTGATGTCGACTTTGGCGATTGGCACCGCACCGGGCTTGGGCGTGGTGCGCACGGTGAACACCAGAATCGCGGCGATGATCGAGGTCGCGGTCAAACCGTAGAGGCCGCCCTGAATCGAACCGGTCTGCTGTTCGAGGATGCCGAAGGTGGTCGGCGCGACGAAGCCGCCGAGGTTGCCCACCGAGTTGATAAGCGCGATGACGCCCGCGGCGATCCGCGCATCCAGATAGCCCTGGGGAATCGGCCAGAACAGTGAAGACGCCGACTTGAAGCCCATCGCCGCGAAGCAGATGGCAACGAAGGCGAACACCGGACCGCCGGTGGTCGACATGAACATCCCTGCCGCTGCGATCAGCAACGCGACGGCAACCCACGCCTGCTGGTGTTTCCACTTGGCTGACAGCGAGGCAAAACCGTACATGCAGACGATGGCGATGAACCACGGGATCGAGTTGAACAGGCCGACCTGGAAATCGGTGAGGTCGCCCATCTTCTTGATGATGCTCGGCAGCCAGAACGTCGCCGCGTAGATCGTCAGCTGAATGAAGAAGTACATCAGGCAGAACAGGATGATCTGCGGGTCCTTGAGCAGCTTGCCGATGGACAGCTTGACCGGGTTGGCCGCTTCGCGGGCTTTCTGCTCGGCGTCTATGGTGTTGACCAGCGCGTCTTTCTCGGCCTCGGTCAGCCATTTGGCGTCGTGGGGTTTGGAGTCGAGCCAGAACCAGACGAAGAAGCACAGGCCGACGGAGAACATGCCTTCGATGAAGTACATCCACTGCCAGCCGTGGAAGCCCAGGGCGTCGATCTGCAGCAGCAGGCCGGAGAGCGGGCCGGAAATCAGCGACGCAAACGCCGAGCCGCTGAGGAAGATGGCGATGGCCTTGCCGCGCTCGACGCCGGGCAACCAGCGGGTGAAGTAGTAGATCACGCCCGGGAAGAACCCGGCTTCGGCCACGCCGAGCAAGAAGCGCAGGATGTAGAAGTGGGTTTCGGTCTGAATGAACGCCATGCAGGCGGCAACGATGCCCCAAGTCAGCATGATGCGGGTCAGCCAGATACGCGCGCCGACTTTCTGCAGGAGGATGTTGGAGGGTACTTCGAACATCGCATACGCGATGAAGAACAGGCCGGCACCGAAGCCGTAGGCGGCCGCGCCGATGCCCAGGTCATGTTCCATGTGACTACGCACGAAGCCGATGTTGACCCGGTCGATGTAGTTGACGATGAACATGATGACGAAGAGCGGCAGGATGTGTCGTTTGACTTTCGAGACCGCCGATTGCAGGACGGAATCGGTGGCGTCATCCGCCCGTGATGAGGATGTGTTCACTCTGGCAACTCCCACTGATTATTTTTATGCGGGTGGTTAAGCATGTTGTGTGTGACAAGGTGTGTAGCCCTGTTGCCAGTCATCATACAAGTAATGATCACCTTGGCAACCGTATTTCCGGGGCTTGCGGGAAGTATTTCGTCGGGATAGGCTCACCTGTCTGACAAGTTGGATGAGTGGGCGTTCGTTGCTGTGTGGCCTTGTTTTCAAGGGTCCTGGCCGTTTCCCGAGGTGCTTCCCGCGTCTGGTTGGGTGCGTGCTTGTGGCATCGCCCGTCAGGAAAATACAAGTGAACGGCAGGCCTTGCCGGCCGCCGTTCTTTTCAGCACTTATAGGACGACTCCTTTTTGAACAGCACCGGAACCTTGCCGCCCAAGCGACGCCAGCACAGCCTGGCGACGGACCTGGTCACTGACCTGAGCCAGCGAATTTTGATGGGCACCATCGCGCCCGGTGCGAAGTTGCCCTCCGAAAGCGAAATCGTCCGCGAGCATGGCGTGAGCCGCACGGTGGTGCGCGAGGCGATTTCCAAACTGCAGGCGTCCGGGCTGGTCGAGACCCATCAGGGCAAGGGCACCTACGTGCTGGCGCGCTCGGAGCAGAGCGGGCTGCATCTGAAGGTGGAAACCGCGTTCAGCGTGCGGCACATCATCGAACTGCGCATGGGCCTGGAAACCCAGGCCGTCGCCCTGGCCGCGCAACGCCGGAGTCAGGCACAGCTGACGGCGATGCGCGCCGCGCTGGATGATTATCAGGACCTGCTGGCCAAGGAAGACAGCTGCATCGAAGCGGACCGGCGTTTTCATCTGCTGATCGCAGAAGCCACGGGCAACCCGTATTTTCTGGAGATCCTGCAGAACCTCGGCATCGCCGTCATCCCCCGCAGCCGGATCGCCACCAGCGAACGGGCCGGGGCAAGCCTCACGCACAGTGCGTATCTGGCCAACCTCGAACACGAAGCCATCCTCGCCGCCATCCGCCGCCAGGACCCCGACGCCGCCCGCGCCGCGATGTGGACTCATCTGAGCAACAGCCGAGAACGGCTGGCGCCGGTTGAGTGATGGGGGGATGGGTTTGCAGCAAATGGGAATGACTGCGGACGATAGTGGGACTGGCTTTAGCCGGGAATGCGTCGGACGTCACAACACAAAATGTGGGGTGCTCGGGCTGGCCTCTTCCCGGCTGAAGCCGGTCCCACTATTTGAACGCGGTCATCCTGTAGGACTGGCTTTAGCCGGGAATGCGTCAGGCGTCACACCGCAAATCTGAGGGTGCTCAAGCTGGCCTCTTCCCGGCTGAAGCCGGTCCTACTCTTTGAACGCGGTCATCCTGTAGGACTGGCTTTAGCCGGGAAGGCGTCGGGCGTCACACTGCAAATCTGAGGGTGCTCAAGCTGGACTCTTCCCGGCTGAAGCCGGTCCCACTATGGGTACGCCAGCACTTCCATCATCACCCCCGACTGCCACTCGAAATACGGATTGAACGTCAGCCGCGCGAAGGCCTTGCCCGGCTCACGATGCCCCCAATCCGAATACCACACCGTCTCGCCATTCAGGCATTTCTGCATGTCAGCGGATTCTTGCCCGTTCCAGCAGATGCGCTGGCTGGCATTCACCCCGTACAACGGGTTTGCGGGGGAGAACATCAGCCCCATGTGGGAGAACTGGGCGATGCGGTATTCCGGCAGGAAGTCGTTGCGCACCAATACCCTGGGGTTTTTCTGCGCCGAAGCCGGGTCGTTGCCATACCAGATCAGTCGGCTGAGCGGATGGGTGAAGCGCGCGTTGAAGGTGTCCAGCACGTAACCGGTGTCCAGCACCGAATCGTGCTCGGTGATGGCGACGAACACCGGCTTGTCGTAGGCCGCTTTGTCGAGGTGCTTCTGCGCCAGCAGCGCGCTGCGGTAGAACTGGGCGAAACCGTTGGTGGGCACGTTCAGGTAGCGGACCGGCGTTTGCATCGGGCGCACGCCATCATCCGGTTTTGCCAGCCAGGGGCGGAACCAGCCGATGTATTGGGTGACCCAGGCGTAGGTGTTTTCAGGTTTGAAGGCCGGAGAGAACAGCACCAGGCCGGCGATATTCGGGTGTTCGTAGGCGTAATCCAGCACCAGATTCGCCCCGGTCGAAAACCCGCCCAGGTACACCGTCGGCACCTCCCGCTCAAGAATCTGCGTCTGCTCGCGCACCACCTGCTGCCACTGCTTGAGCGTCACCTCCAGCATGTCCGCCGGCTTGCTGCCATGCCCCGGCAGCAACACCGTGCGCACCAGAAACCCCTGCGCGGCGAGCGCCTCGCCGACGTCATTGAACGACCAAGGGGAATCGCCCAAGCCATGAACCAGCAAAATTCCCCGTGTGGCTGGCCCGCTGGGTCGCCATTCCCGAGGTGCGTTCCACTCGATCTCGGCAGGGTGATCAGTCGTCTGAAAGGTCCGATTCTGCTGCATCCAGGCAATGGTCTGCTGGCGATACTCGGCAAAACTCGCCTGCCCCAGAGGCGCCTCGGTGGAGGCGCAGGCCTGAAGGGTCAGGGCGGACAGGAGGAGGGTGAGACGGTGCAGGGCCAAATTGATTTCTCGCGTGTTCAGATGCCCAGTTGATCGGGACGGATGCCGAATGCCTGGGCGATTCTTTCTCGGGTCTGCTTGCGAGGACGCGCCACTGATTCCTGCTGGGCGTAGGCGGGTTGGGAGATACCGAGTCGTCCGGCGACAAGCTCTTGGGTCAGATCCAGATACTCGCGCCACGCCCGAATCGGCGTTGAGCCGTCAACGATACGGCTGACGACTTCGTGGGGGATTAGATCATCCACACCGTGCTGGCTTACGTACTCTTCATAGGGGATGACCACGAAGGCGGGTTTGCCGTCCGGTCCGTTGATGATCTGGATGCTACTTCTAGGTGCGCTCATCGAGGTTATCCGATCAAACATGCCTTGGCGCTTGTATAAGACTTCCATAAGTCTGGCGTGGATATTACTTATAGTTGAAATCCCATGCTAGCCGCCAATCGCGCCGGGACCAAGATTCAGGCAGACTCCCTCCACCCACAAAAACAAGACCTGATGTGTATGAACCCTCAATCCCTTCGCTGCGCAGACATCCCTCATGTTCGCCCTTGACCACACCCTGGCCCAAGACATCGTCGACCGGGCGATGGCGATTTTGCCGTGCAACGTCAACGTCATGGATTACCTGGGCATCATCATTGGCAGCGGCGAGGCGGAGCGGTTGTACACCCGGCATGAAGGGGCGCAGCTGGTCCTCGCCAACAGCCGCATGGTGGAGATCGATTCACACACCGCCCGGCAGCTCGACGGCGTACGGCCGGGGGTGAATCTGCCGCTGATGCTGGATCAGAAACTGATCGGCGTGCTCGGCATCACCGGCGAGCCCGATGACGTGCGGGTCTACGCGGAGCTGGTGAAGATGACCGCCGAGATGCTCATGGAGCATCGACGCCAGCAGGCCGATCAGCAGTGGCGGCATCAGCGCAGTGAAGACTTGCTGTCGCGGATCTTGCTCGGCGACAGCGCTGCCCATCTGGTCGCCGAAGCCGAACAGTTGGGCTTGCAGCCGCAGTTGCCGCGCCAGGCCGTGTTGCTCGAACTGCCTGAAGGCGCGACCTATGTCGGTGCGATGAGTACGTGGCTGTTGGGGCGTTACGCCAACAGCTGGTGCCTGCCCTGCGAGCCGGGGCTGATTTATTGGTGCCGCGCGGTGGGCAAGGACCGCGACGACGCCTTGCTGCTGGAGCTTTTCGACGAACAAGGCTGGCTCGTCCAGCGAATGGCGACCGTCGAACCTTCGTCGGACCTGGCCTCCCTGCGCGCCGCCTGCACCGCCGCCCGCGACCTGCTCGATTACGCACGCCACCTGCGGCCCGCCGTCAAACTGCTGCGTCTGGCCAGCCATCGCGTCGCGCTGCTGTTCTGGCGCAACCGCCACGACTGGCTGGCGGAGGGCATCGCCGAGCCGATCAAACGCTTGCACGACAACACTCAATTGCTCGACACCCTGCGCGCCTGGTTCGATTACAGCGGCGAAAGCCAGGCCTGCGCCGACGCGCTGGGCATCCATCGCAACAGCCTGCGTTACCGGCTTGAGAAAATCACCGAATTGACCGGTTGCGATCCCTACCGGACCGAAGACCTCCTGCGCCTGTACCTCGGCGCGCAGATGGTGGTCAGGTAAGAGATTCGCGGAACCCGGCACAGACTGATTTACGGTGAAGCGCTGTCACTAAACCAGTCCCCTCAGCGGCATGCAGGCGCTTTGTTCGTATGAACAACTGAGTGAGCCGCCTGTTGTGCAAGCGTAAGGCGGTAAAGTCGCCCCACGGTGCGAAGATCGGCCATCAGACAAGGAGAACAACATGAAAATCGTCATCGCCCCGGACTCGTTCAAGGACAGCCTCAGCGCCCAAAGTGTCGCCCACGCCATCGCCGCCGGGCTCAGAGACGTCTGTCCGGACGCCCAACTGGTCGAGTGCCCGATGGCCGATGGCGGGGAGGGCACCATCGAAGCCGTATTGGCGGCCTGCGACGGTGAGTGGATGAGCAATCAGGTCAGCGGGCCCCTGGGTCAATCAGGTCAGGGCGCTCAACCGGTGCAGGCACAGTGGGGCTGGCTGGCGGAAACGCGCACGGCGATCATCGAAATGGCCATGGCCAGCGGCTTGCAACTGCTCAGCCTTGAACAGCGCGACGCGACGGTCACCAGCACGTTCGGCACTGGCGAGCTGATCAAGGCCGCGCTGGACGCTGGCGCCGAGCGGGTGATTCTGGCCATTGGCGGCAGCGCGACCAATGATGCCGGCACCGGCATGCTGTCGGCGCTGGGCGCGCGCTTTCTCGACGGCGACGACCGGCCCCTCGCGCCCGGTGGTCTGGCCTTGGCGCAACTGGCGCGAATCGACCTGACCGGGCTCGACCCGCGCTTGACCAGCGTGCAGTTCGAAGTCGCCGCCGACGTCAACAATCCCCTCTGCGGCGTGCAAGGCGCTTCGCACATCTTTGGCCCGCAGAAGGGCGCGTCCCCGGAGCAGGTGCTGGCGCTGGACGCAGCCCTCGGGCATTTCGCCGAGCACTCGGCGCAGGCGCTGGGCCGCGACGACAGCGAGTACCCCGGCAGCGGTGCGGCAGGCGGGATGGGTTTCGCGGCCAAGGCCTATCTGAATGCATCGTTCCGTCCCGGCGTGGAGGTGGTCGCCGACCTGACCGGACTGGCAGAGGCTCTGGATAACGCAGACCTGGTGATCACCGGCGAAGGCCGTTTCGATGCCCAGACCCTGCGCGGCAAAACCCCCTTCGGCGTCGCCCGGATGGCTCAGCGCAAAAACGTGCCGGTCATCGTGCTGGCCGGGACACTGGGGGAGGGCTACGCCGACCTGTATGCCCACGGCATCAGCGCCGCGTTCGCCGTGACCAGCGGGCCGATGACCCTGGAATTCGCCTGCGCCAATGCCGCGACGTTGCTCCACGACCGCGCGCGGGATCTGGCCCGGGTGTGGGCCCTCGCTGCGCGCTAACGCTTCGCCTGAGCGGTCGCGTGGATCAGGCGGTTTTCAGGTGCATCAGCGGAATCGGCTTGCGCATCAACGTGCCCACCAGCACCGCCGCGAACAGGGCGATCAGGCCCGAGACCCACAGCACCGAGCCGAAGCCCGAGACAAAGGCGTGCTGGGCCAGCGGCTGAATCACTCCCCGCACGCTGGCATCGACGGTTTGCAGCGCAGCGTTCATGTCACCGGCCACCACCCGTGAGGCGATGTGTTCGGCCTGATCGAGAAGGTGGGGCGCGACGGTCGCGAGTGTGTCTTTCAGCGAACCGAGCGTATGACTGGCGAGCAGCGCGCCGTAGACGCCGATCGCCAGCATGATCGCGCTGAAACGCATGGTCGTGCTCATCCCCGACGCCATGCCGGTGCGTTCGCGGGGCACGCAGGCCATGATATTTTTCTGCGTGTCGCCGTTGAGTAGCCCTGCGCCCGCCCCCGTCACCGCCATCGCCGCCGCGAACGCCGGGTAGCCGCCAATCCCGGTGGCCCAGGCGCACAGCAGGTTGCCGATGCCCACGAGGGTCAGGCCCAGCGCCATCATGGCGGCCGTCGAAAGGTGGCGTGAGAGCGTCGGCCCGAAGCGCGGCAACAGCAGCATGGTGATAGCGAATGGCAGCATCCCCAGCCCCGAATCGATGGCGCTGAAGCCCAGGCCGTTCTGCAGGTAAAACGGCAGCAACGTCATCATCACCTGAGCGCAGCCGGCGTAGGCGAACATGCCGAGCAGGGCGCCGATGAAACGCGGGTATTTGAACAGCTGCAAATCGACCATCGGCCGACGTTGCAGGCGCTCGGCGATGACGAACAGCACGAGGAGCACCGCCCCCGCTGCCAGGCGCATGGACGTGAGCGGGTGGTCCCAGCCGATTCGGTTGGCTTCGATCAGGCCCCAGATCAGGCTTAGCAGGCTGGCGCTGAAAAACAGACTGCCCCAGGGGTCGAGACGCGCTGACTGCTCGTTGCGCGACTCCTGGATATTGTGCATGACCATCACCAGCAGCCCCAGCCCCACCGGCAGGTTGAGGTAGAAAATCCAGCGCCAGCCGACCAGCTCGGCGATCAGCCCGCCCACCGTAGGCGCCGCGGTCATGGCCACGCCCATGCACGCGCCCCAGAACGCCCAGGCCTTGGCGCGCTCGGCTTCATCGTGGAAAACGTGGCCGATGGTCGCCAGCGCAGAGGTCAGCAGCAGCGCCGCGCCCACGCCCTTGATCGCCCGGGCAATGTCGAGGAACAGAAGGTCCGGCGCCGCGCCGCAGCCCAGCGACGCCAGAATGAACAGCACCAGCCCGGTGATCAGCATGCGCTTGCGCCCAAAACGATCGGCCAGGCTGCCCGCGGGCAGCAGCAGCGCGGCGAAGGCCAGCATGTAGGCGCTGACCACCCACTCGATGTCGGCAAACCCGGCGCCCAGATCACGCGCGATGCTCGGCAGGGTCACGGCGACAATATTGGTGTCGAGCACGATTAACGCGCACACGCCGGAGGCAGTGAGCAGGGTCATGCGGGGGCTGGGTCGAGACATGGATCGTCGCTCCGGTCGGTTGTTAGGTGCTGGCTAACGCTGATGGGTGAGAGGCGAGCGCAGTTGGCTAGCGTGGGAACAGAGTAAGCGGATATGCCCTATGCTCTGTTACCCGTCACTCGCGTTTTCATTACCTGTCAGGTAACGCTCCATGGAAATCCGTCACTTTCGCTACTTTCTGGCCGTTGCCCGTCATCGGCATTTCACCCGCGCCGCCGAGCAACTGGGCATCGCGCCGCCTACGCTGACGCGGCAGATTCAGGACCTGGAGAACGCACTGGGCACCCGACTGTTTCTGCGTGAACAGCGGGAGGTGAGGCTGACGGAAGCGGGGCGCGCGCTGCAGATCGAGGCCGAACTGGCGGTGCGTCAGTTTGAAACCGCGCAGTACAACGTCCAGCGCGCCGGCCGTGGCGAGGCCGGCAGGATCGAGTTGGGCTACGTCGCCTCAGCGGTGTTTTCGGGGGTGTTGCAGCAACACGTCAGTCAGTTTCGTCAGCGCTATGCGGAGGTCGAATTCAGCATCAACGAGCACCTCATGCCGACGCTGCCGCGGCTGATCGAGGAGGGGCGGCTGGACGTGGGTTTCATCCGCTCTCCCATGCAGCTGCCCGATTCCTTGAGCGCCTTGCAGTTGCTGACCGAGGGTTTTGCCCTGGCGCTGCCGGACAGTTCATGGCTGGGCAAGCTGAAGGTCATCAATGCGGTGAATCTGCAGAACGAGACGTTCGTCCTGCCTGAGCAGATTTCCGGCACCCTGGAAGTGGCGGCCCACGGCGGTTTTGCGCCGACGCTGGGTCCGCAGCCGGGAGGCCTGGTGTCGGTGATTGCGCTGGTGAGTCTTGATCAGGGTGTTGCGGTGGTGCCCGAGTCGGTGGTTGATCACATTCGTCTGCCAAATGTGGTGTATCGGCGGATTGAGGATTGCCAGCCGAGCTCGTCGTTGTCGCTGATCCACCGACGCTACGAGAAGGCCCCGGCGGTGATGAGGTTTGTTGAGTACGTCAAGGGCGCGCGGGCGCTGTAAAGAATCGATCAAGAGCGTCTGCCTAGGGGCAGACTGTTTCGCCTTCGGCGAGTTACTTGATAAAGCCCCAAGTAACCAAGGGCTTGTGCTCCCGGTTGGGCCCCTCCTGCGTCGGGGTACCTTCACTCCGGTCTCGCTCCGTGGGCCCGCGCCGAACGGACATCCATGTCCTGACGGCGCTCTCGCCGCATCCATGCGGCTTGGTCCACTGCGCGAGACCTGCGTTCAGCCTGCACCAAAGTCGCGATTTGTGTCCTCTGAACTATCTGCGCAAGAAGATCAAAAGCGCGTTTAAAGCAGATCAAAGGCTTCCCGGCTGAAGCCGGTCCTACAGTCGGAGCCAATCTCACTGAATGCACGCGCTGCCTTTAGTGGGACCGGCTTTAGCCGGGAAGAGGCCGGTTCGTTCTCCATCAATGTTGATCGTTCCCACGCTCTGCGTGGGAACGCCGCCCCGGACGCTCCGCGTCCCGCAGGCAACGCGCATTCGGCCTGGAGAAGTGACGCGGAGCGTCACGGAATGCATTCCCACGCGGAGCGTGGGAACGATCAAACGGCGGGTACTTGTAGGACCGGCTTTAGCCGGGAAGCTCTTGATCTGCGGTTGATCTTGATCTTCATATACAAGAAGTTCAGACGACACCTATCGCGACTTGGGTGCAGGCCGAACGCAGACGACGCGCAGTGGGTCGAGCCGCATGGATGCGGCGAGAGCGCCGTCAGGACATGGATGTCCGTTCGGCGCGGGCCCACGGAGCGTCGTCGAAGTGAGGGAACCCGACGAAGTCGGGCCAAACCGAGAGCAAGCACCCTTGGCTGCTCTTTAAAACCGAGAGGGGGGTGCTTTTCCAAGTAACTCGCCGAAGGCGAAACGATCTGCCCTTAGGCAGACGCCCTTGATCTTGATCTAATCAGGCCACGCCTAAGCTTTCGCAGCTTCAGGCACCCGCCCATACACATCGGTAAACCGCACGATGTCGTCTTCCCCCAAATACTCGCCGCTTTGCACTTCAATCATCACCAGATCAATCACCCCCGGGTTGACCAACCGATGGGTGTGCCCGGGTTTGATGAAGGTCGACTCATTGGTATCGAGCATGAACTCGTCTTCGCCATTGGTAACGCAGGCCATACCGCTGACGATGATCCAGTGCTCACTGCGGTGGTGATGCATCTGCAGCGACAACGAGGCCTGCGGTTTCACCACGATGCGCTTGATCTTGAAGCGCTTGCCTTCCTCCAGCACCGTGTAAGTGCCCCACGGCCGGGTGACGGTGTTGTGCAACAGGTATGCCGGATGCCCCTGACGCTTGAGCTCCTGGGCGATGATCTTGACCTCCTGACTGCGATCGGCGTCGGCGATCAACAAAGCGTCCGGGGTGTCGATGATGATCAGGTTGTCCAGACCCACCGCACCCACCAGGCGCTTTTTCGAGTCGATGTAGCAGTTGGTCACGTCGTGCAGCACCACCTGGCCGTTGCACTGGTTGCCGTTTTCATCCGCCGGGGCCAGCTCGCGAATGGCGCGCCACGAACCGATGTCGCTCCAGCCCATCTCGCACGGCACCACCGCCACCTTCTGCGAACGCTCCATCAACGCGTAATCGATGGAAATGTCCGGCGCCAGGGCGAAGGTCGTGCTGTCCAGTTCGATCTGCAACTCGTTGCGGCCTTCCTTGCTGTTGCACTGCGCCAGGCAATGGCGCACGGCGGCCAAGACCTCCGGGGCGTGAATGTCCAGTTCGGCGAGCAGCACATCGACGCGCATGCAGAACATCCCGGCGTTCCACAAATGCAGCCCGCCCTCGAGATAGTCCTGGGCGGTGACGGCATCGGGTTTCTCAACGAAGCGCGCGACCTGATAGGCCTCGCTGCTGAGGGCCTGGCCTTTCTCGATGTAGCCAAAACCGGTTTCGGCGCGGGAGGGGATCAGCCCGAACGTCACCAGCCAGCCCTCGTCGGCCAGTTTGCGTGCGCTCTGCACGGCTGTTTCGAAGGCGGCAACGTCGTTGATCAATTGGTCCGCCGGCAGAATCAGCAGTTGTGCGTCATCGCCATAGCGCTCCTGAACGTGCAGCGCCGCGGCGGCGATGGCGGGCGCGGTGTTGCGGCCGAACGGCTCGAGCAGAAACTCGAGCGCCAGTTGATGCTTGTTCAGCAGCCGGTAGTCATCGACGGTGCGGAAATACACTTCCCGATTGGTGACGGTGAGGACGCTTTCGACGCCATCCAGCTGGCTGGCGCGATTGAACGTCTTCTGCAGCAGGCTTTCGCCGTCCGGCAGGCGCATGAAAGGTTTGGGCATGGCCTCCCGTGAAACGGGCCACAGCCGGGTGCCGGCGCCGCCAGCAATAATGCAGGGAATCAGTTGCATGTGGTTTCTCGCCTCTTCGATCCATGAATCAATGACTGGGCTTAATTGCCGGTCATCACGTCAAAGGTCAATTTAATGACTTTTTAGTGAGTGTCGTTCAAATTAGCCAATTATTTGTCGATTAAGCGCTTTCCGCCGGTGCATTTCAAGGGTCTGTAACGCATAATTAACGCCTCTCGTCCCCTATTTACGGGGCGGAAGCCCGATCCGCCCAGCCGCTTCCCGCAGGTGAAAGAACGTGGTGGCAAGGCCAGCACGCGTAAGTCCCCGCCGCTCAAGGCTTTTCGCCATCATTTGGTGCACTGGACTCCGATCCCAGCCATGTCCGGATGAATTCGCATGCGTCTCTATCGAGGACTCCGGTTTAAAAGATTTTTCCCCACCGGGCTTTTTTTGCAGCGCGCGCGGTCAACACATCACGCATCAACTCGTACAGGTAAAAGGAAGGGATATGACAGCGCGCAGGGCATTACTGATTCTTCACGGCAAGCAGGCGCTCAACGAGGATGTCCGCGAGGCGGTGGGGCGCAAGCGCAAACATGGCTGGGAACTGGACGTGCGCGTGACCTGGGAAGCGGGCGATGCCCAGCGCCTGGTGCGTGAAGCGCTTGCCGCCGGTCATCGGCAGATCATCGCCGGTGGCGGCGATGGCACGTTGCGGGACGTGGCGGAGGCGCTGGCGCTGTCTGAAGTCGACGCCAGCCTGGTGATCATGCCGCTGGGCACCGCCAACGATTTCGCCCGTTCGGCGGGCGTGCCGCTGGAACCCGATCAGGCCCTCGACCTGCTGGACGTACCGGCGCGCGCAGTCGACATGGGTGCAGTGGGCGGGCAGATGTTCCTCAACATGGCTACCGGCGGGTTTGGCAGCCAAGTCACCGCCAATACCTCCGAAGACTTGAAAAAGATCCTCGGCGGTGCAGCGTATCTGTTCACTGGGCTTACGCGCTTCAGCGAGTTGAAAGCCGCGTACGGCGAATTCACCGGCCCGGACTTTCACTGGAAGGGCGAGATGCTGGCGCTGGGGATCGGCAACGGTCGTCAGGCGGGTGGCGGTCATCCGTTGTGCCCGGAAGCCCTCGCCGATGACGGGCTGCTGGACATCAGTATTCTGCCAGCGCCCCAGGAGGTGGTGAGCACCCTGAAGAGCCTGCTCGAAGGCGGTCTTGGCCTCGATAACATGTTCGTCCGCGCGCGGCTGCCGTGGGTCGAGCTCAAGTCGGCGCAGGGGCTGAATATCAACCTCGACGGCGAACCGCTGAGCGGCGAGGCAACCCGTTTCGAAGCGCGAGCCGGCGTGTTGCGCGTGCACCTGCCGTCGCATTCGCCGCTGCTGGGGCAGACGCGACAGCTCGCCTGAGCATCGACAACCGTCAGATGAGCCGCGACCGCGCGCTCATCCGGCGCCGTCAGTCATCCAGGCTGATGATTCGCTCCCTCACACAGAACAGCACAAGCCCGGGAACGTCGTAGATGTGCAGCCGTTTCATGATCTGCGCGCGGTGGGTTTCCACGGTCTTGACGCTCAGGCCGAGGCCGCCGGCGATCTCGCGGGTTGAGGTGCCCCGTACGACCAGCCGCAGGATCTCCAGCTGGCGGGCGGTGAGGTTATGGCTCTCGGCGGGTTCGGCAGGCGCGACCTGGCTGCTGACCAACGCCTGGCTGATGACCGTGTGAGCGATGGCCGGGCTCAGGTAGCGTTCGCCATCGCGCAGGGCGTTCAGCGCGTGCTCGATCTCGCTGGCGGTTGCATCCTTGAGGAGGTAGCCGTGGGCGCCGCACGCCAGCGCGCGCATGATCAAACGCGGTTCGGTGTGCATCGACAGGATCAGCACCTTGCTGTGCGGCAGCGTCTGACGCAGGCGTTGCAAGGCGTCCAGCCCGTCGCTGTCGCCCATGGAGATGTCGAGCAGAATGATGTCGGGTTCCAGCTGCAGACTCATTTCCAGGAGCTGATGGCCATTGCTGGCTTCGCCGATGACGGCGTAACCCGGGATGTCCGACACCAGCGCGCGGACACCGGCGCGGATCAGTGCGTGATCATCGACCAGCAGCACCTTGCAAACGCTCACGGCTGGCTGCCATCGGCGCGTCCGCGGACACGCGGCGCCCACGGAAACAACGCCTGAATGCAGGTGCCTTGCCCGGGCTCGCTGGCGACGCTCAATTCACCCCCCAGCAGGCTGGCGCGCTCCGCCATGCCCGCCATACCGCGTTGCCCTTGACCGGCGGGGCTCAGCGCAGGAGCGAGTCCCTGACCATCATCGCGAATGCTCAGCGACAACCCTTCCGGCCGGCGCTGCAGTTGCACGCGCAGGTTTTGCGCCTGGGCGTGGCGCAGCATATTGGTCACGGCTTCCTGAGTGATGCGGAATGCCGCCACCGCGATTTCTTCGGGAATACCGTCCAGGCGCTGCTGGCATTCCAGACTCCACTGCACGGAAGTGGCCGACAGCGTGCGCAGCAAATGCGCGCGCAGGCTGGCTTCCAGTCCCAGGCTGGTGAGCTGGCGGGGGTTGAGAATGGCGGACACGTCGCGAACCTTCGCCAGGGTTTCATCGAGGGTGTTGATGAGCATCGTGCACTGCGTGTGCAACTCCTGCGGGGCGCGGCGCTGAAGCCAGTCACTCTGCATTTTTGCTGCCGTGAGCATCTGGCCGATGTCGTCATGCAGCTCGCGGCTGAGGCGATGACGCTCGGTCTCCTGCACCTGCAGCATGTGATCGGCGAGTTCCTTGGGCTGAAACTGAATGGTCCGGTTCGGGCGGGTCATGCTGTAGCAAAGGCCTGCAAACGCCAGCCCGTTGATAATTGCCAGCTCCAGCGGCAGAGCGCCGCTCGCCAGATACGCGATCACATTGCAGCCCGTGGTCGCCAGGCACAGTAAGGCTGGCCAGCGAACCGTGCTGCCGGGGTTCATTCGCTGAACGCCAGGGAATTTGCTGCTGCCATGCATAGCGAATGAAGCCATCGATAATAAATGTCTACACCTGACGGGTCCGCCAGGCCATTTGAAAGGGCACTGCGAAAAACACAATGCTGAACTTCCTCTGTATGGGTACAACGTGTCCGAGTGACGATTCGAATGGACAGAAGAGTGCTGCTTCAAGCGTCCCTTCGAGCGCGCCGATAGTACATTAATTGTCGGCGTTATTAAGGGCTGAGGTTGAAACCCGACTGACATCAATAACAAAGCCGATTGTCCGTTCAGTCAGCTTTTCAAGTCCGGAATGCGAGTGTGTTTTTAGATATCAGCAGGCATTCATCGCGTTTCACTGTGATCGGCGTGCCTGGATGCGAGCACGTCGCACTGCCCGGTGTTGACCGACCAGCCCGGGTTGACGGCGACGGTGTTGTCCAGCTTGCCGACCCCGCACTGGCAGGCGAATGCGTCCAGCAAACCGCGCTGCTCGCTGTCGTCCAGCGCCAGCGATCCGGTGTGGGGGTCGATGAGCTCAAGCTGCCAGGCCATCAGTTCAAAGCAGCGTTTGAGCGCGGGCAATGCCATGGGCCGCAGGTGTCCGGCCGCGTTGGCGAAATAAAGGAGATAACGCAACTGGCGGGCGAAATCACAGACCGTTTCAACGCCATGTGTGTCTGCCTTGCCGGCAAGTTGGTGCAATGTGGTGAGCAGACATTCCATCGCGTCACGATCATCGCTGATCAATTCCAGATGACTGAGGCATTCATCGGCGCGGCATATGAGTGTCTGGGTATCGCTGAGAAACTCTGCGTGCAACTGCTGCCATTCATTGCCGTTCAGCATGTGCAATCTCCACTCTTCGCAAATGGCGACGTCAGGTCGCGTGGGGCGAGTGGCCCAAAGTTAATGTTGAAGGCACTGGAAAGTCTGTAGGGCGTTTCTGATTGTTGCGAATGGTTGGGCAGGGTGGCGTGATCGGCATGAACGCGTGAAACGATCATCTGCGCGCAGGCTCCACGAGAACGGGCCTTTTCAAGGGTTGGGGCCAGTCGTGGGGAAACTTCCGCGAGCGCAACCGCATGCTTGACTCCATTCATTTACGAGAAGGGCGTCACAGTAATGGCTATTGGAAAGGCCGAATATCAGGTCCACCCCGATTGCTCTTAGGGGTTACCCCTACGCGTGGTTCCAGGCTGCAGCGGATCTCATCGGGCCGCGCATCTGAAAGCCGCGCCGTTCGCCGGTTTCCCAGCGCTCAGGTATGTCGACAGCTCTTTGGTGATGTTAATGTGACATCAATTGCGCAATGCGCGTTCTACCCCGATTAAGGTCTGTCGTGGGGCTGCCGATACAAGGTAAGCGGACTTACTTGAACCCTGCTCCAGGAGCAACAGATGGCTGGCATTCTCGACACAGTAGACCAACGTACACAGCTGGTAGGTGAGAACCGCCTGGAAATCCTCATGTTCCGCCTGGCCGGCCGACAGTTGTTCGCAATCAACGTATTCAAGGTTCAGGAAGTCCTGCAACTGCCCAAGCTGACGCTGATGCCCCAGCGTCATCCGTTCGTGTGCGGCGTGGTCAACCTGCGCGGCCAGACCCTGCCGGTCATCGACCTGTCCCAGGCCATCGGCATGCGTCCGCTGGTGCCGGGGCCTTCGAGCACGATCATCGTTACTGAATACAATCGCTCGGTTCAGGCGTTTCTGGTGGGCGGCGTCGACCGCATCGTCAACATGAACTGGGAGGCGATCCTGCCGCCACCGACCAGCGCCGGGCGTCAGCATTACCTGACCGCCATCAGCAAGGTCGACGACCAGTTGGTGGAAATCATCGACGTGGAGAAAGTCCTCGCCGAGATCGTGCCGTACAGCGCCAAGGTGTCCCGCGACAAGCTGGACGATCCGGTCCTCGCCCGCGCGATCGGCCGCGAAGTGTTGCTGGTGGACGATTCAAACGTGGCGCTCTCGCAGTTGCGTGACACTCTGGGTCAGCTCGGCGTGAAGATGCACGTTGCCCGTGACGGGTTGAAAGCCCTGAACCTGCTCAAGAGCTGGGCCGACACCGGCGAGGTCATGACCGACAAGCTGTTGATGGTCTTCACCGACGCCGAGATGCCGGAAATGGACGGCTACCGCCTGACCACGGAAATCCGCAACGACCCTCGGCTGCGCGGCCTCTATGTGGTGCTGCATACCTCGCTGTCCGGGAGCTTCAACGAGTCCATGGTCAAAAAGGTCGGCTGCGATAACTTCCTCTCCAAATTCCAGCCGGACAAGCTGGTCGACGTGGTCCGCGAGCGCCTCATGCTCGACAACTGATCCCGGTTCTGTTTCAAGCCCCTTGCTGTATGGAGGGGCTTTTTTGCATCTGTACTGCTTGGTTTCCTGACGTCTCGTATAGAGTGGTGGCTTTCCGCTCTGGCATAAGGATGCGTACATGTTTCACCTCAGCGCACTGTATCGGTACCCCCTCAAATCCTGCATGGCCGAGTCGTTGCAGCAGGCCAGTTTCGATGAGTTGGGCATGAGTGGCGATCGTCGCTGGATGCTGGTGGATGAAGCCAGCGGGCGCTTTTACAGCCAGCGTGCGCTGCCGCAGATGTCGCAGCTGTCAGTGCTGTGGAAGGGCGACGGCGTAACGCTGTCGGCCCCGGGTCTGGGCAGTCTGGATGTGCCGGTGCCAGTGGACGAGGAAGCCAATCTGCGCGGCATCACGATCTGGCGCGACAGTTTCCGGGTGCCGGATGCGGGCGAGGACGCGGCGCGCTGGGTGAGTGCGTTGGTGGGTAAGCCGACGCGGCTGGTGCATGTCCCGAAAGAGCGCGCTCGCTGGTTGCCTTCCGGCTACGGGGCGATTGAGGACAGGGTCGGGTTTGCTGACGGTTTTCCGTTGTTGTTGATCGGACAGTCGTCGCTGGACGATTTGTCGCAGAAGGTGGGCCGCCCGCTGGAAATGTTGCGGTTTCGCCCGAATCTGGTGGTGGCCGGCGCCGAGGCGTTTGCGGAGGATGGCTGGAAGCGGATTCGAATTGGCGGCGTTGAATTGCGGGTGTTGAAGCCGTGCTCGCGGTGCATCCTGACGACGATAGATCCTGCAACGGGTGAACGCAGCGAGGACCGCGAACCGATGACCACGCTGAAGACCTATCGCGAGCGGGAAGGTGAGATCTGGTTTGGGCAGAACCTGGTGAGTGATGGGCCAGGGCTGGTCAAGGTGGGGATGGCGGTTGAGGTGCTGGAGTAGTCGAGCGCTTGGCATTACGCCTTCCCGGCTAAAGCCGGTCCTGCGGGATGTACGCAATCTCACTGCAGGAGCCGGCTTGCTGGCGAACGCGTTGGGTCAGGCGCTGCATAAGCGAATGTTCAACCGCGTTCGCCAGCAAGCCGGCTCCTACGGATTGACATACAGCCCAGACTTGAGGTTTGACGCCGACTCGTTGTAGGAGCGCGCTTGCCCGCGAATACGCCGGGTCAGACAACACTGCCGTTGCTGACCCACCGCGTTCGCCAGCAAGCCGGCTACTACAGGTTCATCTGGCCCGACTGGCCAATGCAATCGAGCCGGCAACCGCAGCCCGACTGCCGTCCTTTACAAATCATCAAAGAACCGCTCATGCCAGTCCACCAGCGGCTGCGGTGAATTGAGCTTCTGGCCGTAGATGACCGCGTACGACAGCACGTTCTGCACGTACTGACGGGTCTCGTCGAACGGAATGCTTTCGACCCAGACGTCGAAGGCCAGATGATTGGCGCCCCTCAACCACTGACGGACACGTCCCGGGCCTGCGTTATACGCTGCCGAAGCGAGCACCCGGTTGCCATTGAACTGCGCATGGACCTGGCTCAGGTACGCGGCGCCGAGCTGGATGTTCTTGTCCGGATCAAGCACCTGCGCCGGCGACGCCAGGGGAATGCTGAATTTGCGCGCGGTCTCTTTGGCGGTCGCAGGCATCAGTTGCATCAAGCCTGCGGCACCGACGCCGGAGCGGGCGTCGTCCATGAAGGCACTTTCCTGTCGCGTGATCGCAAACACCCAGCTTGAATGCAGCCCGCGAACCTGCGCTTCACGCACCAGGGTGTCGCGGTGGGCCATCGGGAAGCGGATGTCGAGGTCGTCCCAATATTGCGCCTGACTGATGGTGCGGATGGCCGGGAAGTACCAGTGCATGTCGTAGGCCAGCTTGGCCTGGGCAACCATTTCGTCCCGGCTGAAGCGACGGGTAACGTGGTACCACTCGCGACGGCCGTCGACGATCTGCCCGCGATCATAAAACTCCAGCGCGCGGCGCACGCCCGGGGTGTTGCGCACCTTGGTCATGAGCGCCTGACTCAGCACCAGCGGCTTGTTGTTGAGCATGTACGGCGTCTGGGTGCGGTCGGCGGCAAGGAAGCCATAGAAATCACGCTCCTTCGCCACTGCCTTGTACAACCCCGGCAGCAGCGGGCTGTTGGGCTGGGCCAGTTCCAGGGAGCGGGCCTGCCAGTAACGCCAGCGGTTCGTGGTCGCCAGGTCTTGCGGCAGGCGGCGGGTCAGCTCGTACGCGTCACTCCAGCGACCCAGTCGCAGCAACAGGCGCAGGCGCCATTCGGTGACGGTGTTGTCGCGCAGGTCCGGGTCGTACTTGGTCATGACCTCAAGGGCACGGCCGTCATAACTGCGGGCGAGAGTCAGGCCGATTTCCTTGGCGATCTGGACCTGTTCTTCGTGTGAGAAATGCAGCACGGGAGCGTAACTGTCGAGCAGCTCCATCGCCCGCTGCGGATCCTGCTTGGCGAGGCGACGCAGGCCCAGACCTACCACATCGGACATGGCCTCGTCGGCCGGCATGAACTGACCCTGGTTGTTGACCATCTCGGGCTTCTGCGCCACGGCAATCAGTAACCGGCCCTGAGGCGCGAGGGTGGTCATGCTGTTGACCAGTTGATTGGCCAGTGCGTAGTTGCGACCTTGGGCGGCGAGCTTGGCGCGCTGCCAGCGTTTCTGCTCGGTCAGCTGACCTTCGACCGCCCACTGGGTGAAGAATGTATCGCAGGCTGCCGGCAGCGTCTTGCCGGTCATCCAGGTTTTCTCGGCGTTGGCATAGCCTTCCGCGCGCTGGTTGTGGCTGAGCTGATACGAGCCATACAAACAGTCAAGCTCGACGAAATTCAGCTTGGGGTCGTAATACTTGACGAAAGGCTGCCAGTCACCGCGCGAAGCCAGCAGGCGCAGCCAGCGAAGCTTCATGTAGTTGGCTTGCGGCAGGTCGCCATGCTCGGCGAAGAACTTTTCGATTTCCTCGTTGCTCGCGCTGTTCAGGCGGGCGGTGAGTTCGTCGTAGGCCAGATACGGTTCGAGGGGGTAATCCGCCAACGCGGCGGCATAGGTGCGATAAGGGCCGCCGTCGCCCTTGGCCAAAGCACGTTTGGCTTCATCGTAATACTGGCGTTGGGTGGTGAGATCGACCGCTTGGACGGACTGGGCAGCGGTGGCCGACAGAAGCAGGCAGGACAAAAGGCTGAAGAAACGACTGCGCATGAGACTTCCGTGCAGATGCATCGTGAAAAGTGCGGCTAGCTTAGCCTGTTGCCCGCGCGGGTTGAAGCGCTGCCTCGCCCGTCGTGATAGATGGAAACAAAGCCCGGCCTACAATCGGCCGGCCACCGGGTCCGGACGACGTCCTGTCATCGATTAGCCGCCCATCTGCCGGGTTATCTCAGGTAGAATGCGCGCCCGGTTTTTGGAGAAGCTCATGACCCTGCTCAAATTCAGCGATGTGTCCCTTGCGTTCGGCGCCATGCCGTTGTTGGACAAGGTGTCCTGGCAGATCGCCCGTGGTGAGCGGGTCTGCATCATCGGCCGCAACGGCACTGGCAAGTCCAGCATGTTGAAGCTCGTCAAGGGCATTCAGATGCCCGACGACGGTAATGTCTGGCGCGCGCCCGGCCTGAAGATCGGCGAGCTGCCCCAGGAGTTGCCGGTCGCTGACGGCCGTACAGTGTTCGACGTGGTTGCCGAAGGCCTGGATGGCGTGGGCGAACTGCTCGCTCAGTATCACCACCTGAGCCAGAACATCGTTACCGCCGAAGACCTCGACAAGCTGATGCACGTGCAGTCGGACCTCGAAGCCCGTGACGGCTGGCGCCTGCAGCAGTTGGTGGACAGCACCCTCAGCCGTCTGCAACTGCCGGCCGACAAGACCCTCGCCGAACTGTCCGGCGGCTGGCGTCGCCGCGTGTTGCTGGCCCAGGCCCTGGTCTCCGAGCCTGATCTGCTGATGCTCGACGAACCGACCAACCACCTGGACATCGGCGCCATCGCCTGGCTCGAAGAAGCATTGAAGGAATTCCAGGGCGCGGTGTTGTTCATCACCCACGACCGTTCCTTCCTGCAAAACCTCGCTACGCGCATTCTCGAACTCGACCGTGGCGGCCTGATCGACTGGGACGGCGACTACGCCAGCTTCCTGGTGCACAAGGAAGCCATGCTCTCGGCGGAAGAAACCGCCAACGCGCTGTTCGACAAGCGTCTGGCCCAGGAAGAAGTGTGGATCCGTCAGGGCATCAAGGCCCGTCGTACCCGTAACGAAGGCCGCGTGCGCGCCTTGAAGGCATTGCGCGTCGAGCGTAGCGACCGTCGCGAACGCACCGGCAAGGCCAACATCCAGCTCGACACGGCAGACAAATCCGGCAAGCAGGTGATGGTGCTCGACAACGTCAGCTTTGCTCACCCGGGCGGCCCGATGTTGATCAAGGACTTCTCCATGGTCCTGCAGCGCGAAGACCGTATCGGTCTGCTCGGCGCCAACGGTACCGGCAAGACCACGCTGCTCAAGCTGATGCTCGACAACCTCCAGCCCACCAGCGGCAAGGTGGAAGTCGGTACCCGTCTGGACGTCGCCTATTTCGACCAGTTGCGTCACCAGCTCGATCTGGAAAAGACCGTGATCGACAACGTGGCCGAAGGCCGCGACTTCATCGACATCGACGGGCAGAGCCGCCATGTCCTCAGCTACCTGGGCGATTTCCTGTTCAGCCCGCAGCGGGCGCGGACGCCGGTCAAGGCATTGTCGGGCGGTGAGCGGGCGCGTCTGCTGCTCGCCAAACTGTTCAGCAAGCCGGCCAACCTGCTGGTCCTCGACGAACCGACCAACGATCTGGACGTCGAGACCCTCGAGCTGCTTGAAGAAGTGCTGTTGACCTTCAAGGGCACCGTGCTGATGGTCAGCCACGACCGGGCATTCCTCGACAACGTCGTCACCAGCACCCTGGTGTTCGAAGGCGAGGGCAAGGTCCGCGAATTCGTCGGTGGCTATCAGGACTGGATTCGTCAGGGCGGCTCGCCGCGTCTGCTGGGCGTCACCGACAGCAAATCCGGCAAGTCCGAGCTGGCCACTGCCGTGGTTGAGGCCGCACCCGTCGCGGCGGCAGAAATGCCGGTCGCCAAAAAGAAGCTCAGCTATAAACTGCAACGCGAGCTGGAAGCGCTGCCTGCGCAGATTGACAGCGTTGAAGCGCAAATGGCTGCGCTCACTGCCGAGATGGCCGAGGCCGGTTTCTATCAGCGTCCTGCGGAGCAAACCACAGCCGTGATGGCGCAGTTGGAAAGCCTGCAAGGCGAACTGGACGGGCTGCTTGAGCGTTGGGCCGAGCTGGACGAGTGATCGGTAACCTGCGGCAATAAAAAAGCCCGGACCTTTTTCAAGGGCCGGGCTTTTGCATGGGCGCGCTTATTTTTCCGGGCGCTTGATCAGGCGCACTGCCAGCACATCACACGGCGCGCCGTGCAGCACGTCGTTGGCGGTAGAACCGAGCAGCAGAGACAGGCCATGACGGCCGTGGCTGCCGACAACGATCAGATCAACGTGGTGCTCTTTCGCCAGGTTGTGGATTTCCTGACGCGGCTGGCCGTAGGTCAGATGGCTGTCGCCGGTTTTAACGTCGGGGTATTTGCGTTTCAGCGCTTCCAGCTTTTCCTTGGCCTGATCGAACTGCTGTTGCTGCAGCTGCGACAGATCCATCGGGACATCGCCACCGAAGGCCATGGCCATGGGTTCGACGATGTGCACCAGCGAAAGCTTGGAGTGGCCGGCCAACGCCAGCGCCATGGCTTTTTTGATAACCGGATCGCACTCTTCAGTGAGGTCCACGGCTACCAGGATATGTTCATAGGACATGGGGTGTTCCTTCTGAGGTTTGCGATGGTTTTGATTATGGCTCTTTTCACGCGCCTCTGGCACGCCGATGTGGTCCGCCGCCCGCCGCTAGCCGCGGGGGGCGTACAAATATGACGGTGTGGATAGTCCTGTCAATCATTGCGGTGGTTTTAAGTCCGCTGGTCTGGCTGCGACCCTCGCGCTCGCAGAGCGGCAGAATGGCCATGCGCATGCAGGCGCGGCGAATGGGGCTGGCCATGCAGCTGATCCCTCAGGAGTGGCCGCATTGGTTGCCCGCCGAGCCACCGAGTCCGTGCCCGCAGTATCATCGGCCACGTACCGCGCGGGCGCCCGATGTCTGGGTGTACTGGCAGATGGAGCCCGGCGTGTGGGTTAACCAGTGGCGCGAGCCGTGTGAAGATCCGCGCCTGCTCGAGCCGTTCAAGACGCTGCCGGCGGACGTCTACAAGATGGAAGCGGGCAAGCAGCTGATTGCCGTGTACTGGGCCGAGCGTGGCGAGCCTGAAGTATTGCAGCACATTGCAGCAGTGCTGAAGGCCTTGGCGTAACCCGTCCCGATGCCCGAATCGCGGGCATTAAAAAGCCCGATAGCAACATCGGGCCGGGGTTGGCCAGGCAGGCCGTAATTCATGTGTGGTGCGGTGCAATGCCGCGACCGTGGTCAATCGCGCTCATCTGACGGCAGTCTAATGACCCGTCTTGATGCGCAGTGCGCTGAATGTAGACCTTAATGGTGCATTTGTCTGCTGCCCCGCTGTTTATTTCATGCTGCCTTGTGAAGCCGCTTCCCGCCTCCACGCTCCATCTTGTTCAGTTTCATACCCCTACGATCATGCGCCTGAATAGCCTTGTATCAGGCGCACGTTTTACCTGCGATTTGCCGGTTTTGCCCGCTGTCTCCTGAATTGACAATTGCTGGAATATGGCAGAAGGTAGCCGCACCCAAATCAAACGGGCGTATGAATTGAGCGTTTGCCGTAGGAATGCTCTGACAGACGCTCGAATCGCGTCGACGGGGTGACTGGCGTTTGGTGTTTCGCCTCGACGGCAACGTCGTGCATAGCGCCGGATCTCAGCGTCTGACGCGTATTGTTCAGCTTCCATATCGTGGAGATCAGTTGATGATTTACGAAGGTAAAGCCATCACGGTTAAGGCTCTTGAAAGTGGCATCGTCGAACTGCAGTTCGACCTCAAGGGTGAGTCCGTCAACAAGTTCAATCGTCTCACCCTCAACGACCTGAGTCAGGCCATCGAAGCCATCAAGGCCGACAGCTCGATCAAGGGCGTCATTGTCACCAGCGCCAAGGACGTGTTCATCGTCGGCGCCGACATCACCGAATTCGTCGATAACTTCAAGCTGCCGGACGCTGAACTCGTCGCCGGCAACCTTGAAGCCAACAAAATCTTCAGCGCCTTCGAAGACCTCAACGTACCGACCCTCGCTGCCATCAATGGTATTGCGCTGGGGGGCGGTCTGGAAATGTGCCTGGCCGCTGACTTCCGCGTGATGTCCGCCACCGCCAAGGTCGGCCTGCCTGAAGTCAAACTCGGTATCTACCCGGGCTTCGGCGGCACGGTCCGTCTGCCACGCCTGATCGGTGTCGATAACGCAGTCGAGTGGATCGCGTCCGGCAAAGACAACAGCGCAGAAGATGCACTGAAAGTGGGCGCCGTCGATGCGGTGGTCGCCCCGGGCAAACTGCAGGAAGCTGCACTGGACCTGATCAAACGCGCCATCTCCGGCGAGTTCGATTTCAAGGCCAAGCGTCAGCCCAAGCTGGACAAGCTCAAGCTCAACGCCATCGAGCAAATGATGGCCTTCGAAACCGCCAAGGGTTTCGTGGCAGGCCAGGCCGGCCCGAACTACCCGGCCCCGGTCGAAGCGATCAAGACCATCCAGAAAGCCGCCAATTTCGGTCGCGACAAAGCGCTGGAAGTGGAAGCTGCCGGTTTCGTGAAGATGGCCAAGACTTCGGCTGCCGCGAGCCTGATCGGCCTGTTCCTGAACGATCAGGAGCTGAAAAAGAAAGCCAAGGTCTACGACGAAGTGGCCAAGGACGTGAAGCAGGCCGCCGTATTGGGCGCCGGCATCATGGGCGGCGGCATCGCCTATCAGTCGGCGGTCAAAGGCACGCCGATCCTGATGAAGGATATCCGTGAAGAAGCCATCGCCCTGGGCCTGGGCGAAGCGTCGAAGCTGCTGGGCAAGCGCGTCGAAAAAGGCCGTCTGACCACCGCGAAGATGGCCGAAGCGCTCAATGCGATTCGTCCTACGCTGTCCTACGGCGATTTCGGCACCGTCGACCTCGTCGTCGAAGCCGTTGTCGAGAATCCGAAGGTCAAGCAAGCCGTGCTGGCCGAAGTGGAAGGGCAGGTGGGTGACAACACCATTCTCGCGTCCAACACCTCGACGATCTCCATCAGCTTGCTGGCCAAGGCCCTCAAGCGTCCGGAGAACTTCGTCGGCATGCACTTCTTCAACCCGGTGCACATGATGCCGCTGGTTGAAGTCATCCGTGGCGAGAAGTCCAGCGAAGTCGCCGTGGCGACCACCGTGGCTTACGCCAAGAAGATGGGCAAGAACCCGATCGTGGTCAACGACTGCCCGGGCTTCCTGGTCAACCGCATCCTGTTTCCGTACTTCGGCGGTTTCGCCAAGCTGGTCAGCGCCGGTGTCGATTTCGTGCGCATCGACAAGGTCATGGAAAAATTCGGCTGGCCGATGGGCCCGGCGTACCTGATGGACGTGGTCGGCATCGACACCGGCCACCACGGTCGCGACGTCATGGCTGAAGGCTTCCCGGACCGCATGAAGGACGATCGCCGCACCGCCGTCGACGCCTTGTACGACGCCAATCGCCTCGGCCAGAAGAACGGCAAGGGCTTCTACGTCTACGAGACCGACAAGCAGGGCAAGCCGAAGAAAGTGGTCGACGCTTCCGTGCTGGAAGTGCTCAAGCCAGTGATCTACGAGCAGCGCGAAGTCAGCGACGAAGACATCATCAACTGGATGATGATCCCGCTTTGCCTCGAGACCGTGCGTTGCCTGGAAGACGGCATCGTCGACACGGCTGCCGAGGCCGACATGGGCCTGATCTACGGCATCGGCTTCCCTCCGTTCCGCGGTGGCGCGCTGCGCTACATCGACTCGATCGGTGTCGCTGAATTCGTTGCCCTGGCTGACCAATACGCTGATCTGGGCGCTCTGTACCACCCCACTGCGAAGCTGCGTGAAATGGCCAAGACCGGCCAACGCTTCTTCGGCTAAGTGCCCAACGAACAGGTGAAGATATGAGCTTGAATCCGAGAGACGTCGTGATTGTCGACTTCGGTCGCACACCGATGGGCCGCTCCAAGGGTGGCATGCACCGCAATACCCGCGCCGAAGACATGTCGGCGCACCTGATCAGCAAACTGCTGGAGCGCAACAACAAGGTCGACCCGGCGGAAGTCGAGGACGTGATCTGGGGCTGCGTCAACCAGACCCTGGAGCAGGGCTGGAACATTGCGCGCATGGCGTCGCTGATGACCCAGATTCCGCACACCTCCGCCGCGCAGACGGTCAGCCGCCTGTGTGGATCGTCGATGAGCGCGTTGCACACGGCGGCTCAGGCGATCATGAGCAACAACGGTGACGTCTTCGTCATCGGCGGTGTCGAGCACATGGGCCACGTCGGCATGATGCACGGTGTCGACCCGAACCCGCACATGTCGCTGTACGCCGCCAAAGCCTCCGGCATGATGGGCCTGACCGCCGAAATGCTGGGCAAGATGCACGGCATCACCCGTGAGGCGCAGGATGCTTTCGGTGTGCGCTCCCACAGGCTGGCGCAGAAGGCCACGCTGGAAGGGAACTTCAAGGAAGAAATCATCCCGATGCAGGGCTACGACGAGAACGGTTTCCTGAAGATGTTCGACTTCGACGAGACCATTCGTCCGGAGACGACGCTGGAAAGCCTGGCCGCCCTCAAGCCTGCGTTCAACCCGAAAGGCGGTACGGTCACGGCCGGCACCTCGTCACAAATCACCGACGGTGCTTCGTGCATGATCGTCATGTCCGGCCAGCGCGCCATGGACCTGGGCATCCAGCCGCTGGCGGTGATCCGCTCGATGGCAGTGGCCGGTGTCGACCCTGCAATCATGGGTTACGGACCGGTTCCGGCGACCCAGAAAGCGCTCAAGCGCGCAGGGCTGAGCATCGCCGATATCGACTATTTCGAGCTCAACGAAGCTTTCGCTGCACAGGCCCTGCCGGTGCTGAAAGATCTGAAAGTGCTCGACAAGATGGACGAGAAGGTTAACCTGCACGGCGGCGCCATTGCCTTGGGTCACCCGTTCGGTTGCTCGGGGGCGCGGATTTCCGGCACCTTGCTCAACGTGATGAAGCAGAATGGCGGCACTCTGGGTGTTGCTACCATGTGCATCGGTCTGGGTCAGGGCATCACCACCGTATTTGAACGCGTCTAAACGGTGTCAGTGTGCGAGCCGGGGCCTGGTGCCCCGGCTTTTGTTTTTTTCCGGAAATGTATTTTCGCCATTTTTTTTCTTGTCACACCCGAGGTCCCCCGCATGCCGCTACAGCCAGGTCTCTACCGTCACTACAAAGGCCCCGAATACCGTGTTTTCGGTGTCGCGCGGCATTCGGAGACTGAAGAGGAAGTGGTGTGCTATCAAGCGCTGTACGGCGAATACGGCCTGTGGGTACGCCCTTTGAGCATGTTTCTGCAGTCAGTTGAGGTTGACGGCGAGCAAGTGCCGCGCTTTGCTTTGGTTCAGGCCGAACCGGATCTTTTTCCCCGGCCCTGAAGCGGGGCCTTGCAGCAGCCATTGCTTGACCTCACCTTTCAGCCACTATATATAGCGGGGCCTCGACGGCTCTGACGTCTTTTTTCTCGCATTAGGAATTTTCCGATCCATGGGCAAATCGCTGGTCATTGTGGAATCCCCGGCTAAGGCCAAGACCATCAACAAGTACCTGGGCAACCAGTACGTGGTGAAGTCGAGTATCGGCCATATCCGAGACCTGCCCACCAGCGGTTCGGCTAGCGCCTCCAAAGAGCCTGCTGCCAAGCGCGGCAAGACCGCGGCCGAAGCGCCTGCGCTGTCGCCCAAGGAAAAGGCCAAGCGCCAGCTTGTGGCGCGCATGGGTGTCGATCCGGATCACGGCTGGAAGGCCAGGTACGAAATCCTTCCCGGCAAAGAGAAGGTGATCGACGAGTTGCGCCGCCTGGCCAAAGACGCCGACACCATCTATCTCGCGACGGACTTGGACCGCGAAGGGGAAGCCATTGCCTGGCACCTGCGCGAAGCCATCGGTGGCGACGATTCGCGCTACAAGCGTGTGGTCTTCAACGAGATCACCAAGAAAGCCATCCAGGAAGCCTTCTCCAAACCGGGCGAGCTCGACATTGACCGCGTGAACGCCCAGCAGGCACGCCGGTTCCTCGACCGCGTCGTTGGCTACATGGTGTCGCCGCTGCTGTGGCAGAAGATCGCCCGCGGTCTGTCGGCCGGCCGTGTGCAATCCGTTGCCGTGAAGCTGGTGGTGGAGCGCGAGCGTGAAATCCGCGCGTTCAACCCGGAAGAGTACTGGGAGATCCACGCGGACCTCGGCACCGCCAAAGGCGCCAACGTACGCTTTGAAGTCGCCCGCGAAAAAGGCGAGGCCTTCAAGCCGCTGAACGAAGCGACCGCCATGGCGGCGCTGGAAAAACTCAAGGCCTCGGCCTACAGCATCAGCAAGCGTGAAGACAAACCGACCAGCAGCAAGCCTTCGGCACCTTTCATCACTTCCACGCTGCAACAGGCCGCGAGTAACCGCCTGGGCTACGGCGTGAAGAAAACCATGATGATGGCCCAGCGTCTGTACGAAGCCGGTTACATCACCTACATGCGTACGGACTCGACCAACCTGTCGGCTGACGCAGTGGCCATGGCCCGCACCTACATCGAAACCGAGTTCGGCAAGAAGTACCTGCCGGAATCGCCGATCGTCTACAGCAGCAAGGAAGGCGCGCAAGAGGCTCACGAAGCGATTCGTCCCTCCGACGTCAACACACACCCTAGCAAGCTGACCGGCATGGAGCGTGACGCCGAGCGTCTGTATGAGCTGATCTGGCGCCAGTTCGTGGCCTGCCAGATGCCGCCTGCACAATACCTGTCGACCACCGTCAGCGTCGCGGCTGGCGATTTCGAGCTGCGCGCCAAGGGCCGCATCCTGAAGTTCGACGGCTACACCCGCGTGCTGCCACAAATGAGCAAGCCGGGCGATGACGACGTACTGCCGGACATGGCCCAGGGCGACAAGCTGAAGCTGATCAAGATCGATCCAAGCCAGCATTTCACCAAGCCGCCTGCGCGTTATTCGGAAGCGAGCCTGGTCAAGGAAATGGAAAAACGCGGCATCGGTCGTCCATCGACGTATGCGGCGATCATTTCGACGATTCAGGACCGTGGCTACGTGGCCCTGCACAACCGTCGTTTCTATTCGGAAAAGATGGGCGATATCGTCACCGAGCGCCTGTCCGAAAGCTTCTCGAACCTTATGGACTACGGCTTCACCGCCGGCATGGAAGAGAACCTCGACGACGTGGCCCAAGGTCAGCGCGACTGGAAGAGCGTCCTCGACGAGTTCTACGGCGACTTCAAGAAGAAACTCGAAGTGGCCGAAGCGCCCGACAGTGGCATGCGCGCCAACCAGCCGGTGATGACCGACATCCCGTGCAAGGTCTGCGGCCGCCCGATGCAGATTCGTACCGCGTCCACCGGCGTATTCCTAGGCTGCTCGGGCTACAGCCTGCCGCCGAAAGAGCGCTGCAAGGCCACGGTCAACCTCACGCCGGGCGACGAAATTGCCGACGACGATGAGGGCGAGTCCGAATCGCGTGTATTGCGTGGCAAGCATCGCTGCCCCATCTGCAGCACCGCGATGGATGCGTACCTGCTGGATGAGAAGCACAAGCTGCACATCTGCGGCAACAACCCGGATTGCTCGGGTTACGAGATCGAAGAGGGCACGTACCGCATCAAGGGCTATGAAGGCCCGAGCGTCGAGTGCGACAAGTGCGGCGGCGAAATGCAGCTCAAGACCGGCCGTTTCGGCAAGTTCTTCGGCTGCACCAACTGCAAGAACACCCGCAAACTGCTGAAGAGCGGTGAAGCGGCGCCGCCGAAGATGGACCCGGTGAAGATGCCGGAGCTCAAGTGCGAGAAGGTCGACGACACCTACATCCTGCGCGATGGTGCTTCGGGGTTGTTCCTGGCGGCCAGCCAGTTCCCGAAAAACCGCGAAACCCGTGCACCGCTGGTGATGGAGATTGCGCCGCACAAGGACGAGATCGATCCGAAGTATCACTTCCTGTGTGACGCACCGAAGAAGGACCCCGACGGTCGTCCGGCGGTGATCCGCTACAGCCGCAAGTCCAAGGAGCAATACGTGCAGACCGAAGTGGATGGCAAGCCTACCGGCTGGCGTGCGTTCTACGACGGCGGCAAGTGGAAGGTCGAGGACAAGCGCTAATCGTTTGAGCTCGATCCGACTGGTCAGCCCCGCCGCTTTGCGTTAAAAGAATCCCTCGGCGTGCTCGTGCGCTCCGAGGGATTTTTTTGTCTGCGGCTAACCCGCTGCGGGCAGGCTGGCGATTCACTCATCTCTACAGAGGCCACCGTTATGGCTCACGAACTCTATACCCGCACCAACCAGAAGCTCTTCTTCGCAGGCCTGGCACTGGAAGCGATGGCCAAGGCCAGCGAGAGCCGCGCGATGAACGCCCAGGGGCTTGAGCAGGCGGAGCGTGAGTCGGCGATCTTTCATCTTTACGGCGCCTTGCTCGGGCTGTGTCACGAGATTGCCGGATTCTACCGACTGCCACAGGCCCGCACCCCGCGTGCCGAGGACCTGCTGTCGCCAAAGGTACTGGAAGCTA
Source organism: Pseudomonas petrae (assembly GCF_021728295.1). GTDB lineage: Bacteria > Pseudomonadota > Gammaproteobacteria > Pseudomonadales > Pseudomonadaceae > Aquipseudomonas > Aquipseudomonas petrae. The sequence continues at coordinate 96,656 of NZ_JAKJXE010000004.1, read as the reverse complement.
TCGCCATTCCGGAAATGGGTGAATTGGTGGAACTCGCTCAGCACCGCGAAACCTGGCTGGCACAGCTGCTGGCGTCCTACCACGCGTTGTTCATGCCGCCGAGCGCGCCGCGCAAACCCAAGGGTGACGTCACTCAGCCACTGATCATCGCAGTGGGATCGGACGAAGAGCCTGAGCAGGCATTGACGCGCGAGGAGATGGAAAGCTGGCGTCAGCAGCTCAAAAGCCTGGCAATCCGGTTCAGAGAAGGTCTGAGCGAGTGCTGATCCGGAATGATCGATGGACTAGGGACTGAGTCATCTGGCTGTTACAATGCCGGCCTTTCGTGGAGAACTGCTCTGATGCCAACATCGTTTCTGGAAATTGTTGAACTGCCTGACGGCCGCATCGAACTGCGCCGCGCTGAAGATGAAGGATCGCTCGTCACCCTGAATTTTTCAGAAGACGCCAAGGCGTTCTTGCAGGGTCAGCACGTTGAGGTCGCCAAGGCGATGCTCAGCGTCGGTGTGCAGATGGCAGGCCGTCTGGCCGAAGGCGAATTGACCAAGGATGAAGACGGGCCGCGCGTGCTGCATTGATCCTCGGGATCTGCAGTTCGCTCACACGCCGTCCCGCTTCTCGATTCGCAAGAAGCGCCTACACGCTCCAAACACCCTGAATAGTTCTGCCGACGTGCTCAGCCCAGACGAATGTTGAGGCTCTGCGCGTCGCCGATACGTGCTGCGCTTGCCAGTTGCTGGCGCGCACTGCCTGAGATTGGATTGATCCAGCTGACCACCGTATGGCTGCGGCCCAGGCGCAAGACCTCACGGGTCAGCTCCAGCGCGCTTTGAGTCCCGCGCGGGTGCATCAGAATAATACGTTCCCGATTCAGACCCGCGTCACGCAGCCATGCCTGGGTCACACTGGCGGGCGGTGCGACCAGCGTCAGCCAGCGATCATTGGTGTCCTGACTCAACTCGCGCAGGATCGGCGCCAGCAAGTTGAGGCAGTTCCCGGCAGCGCCGCGCAAAGACAATTCACTAAAGACTTCTGGTTCGTTGCTCCAGGGCGACTCGGCCATCTCTGCCAGCGTCGGAACCTGCAATAGCGGAACGTCGAGCATTGGCACGCCGGGCGCCATGAATGCTTCGAACAGCGGCAGTTGTGCATGTTGTTGCGGTGTCTGTGGGAACTGCATCTACGTTCTCCTTATCGACGTATCACGCCGACGCTCAAGCCTTCAATGACAAGATCCTGATCTTTGAGATTCACTTCGATCGGTGCGAAATCGGCGTTCTCGGCCAGCAGCCAGACCTTGTTGCCCTCACGCTTGAAGCGTTTGACCGTGACCTCGTCACCGATTCGCGCCACAACGATCTGGCCGTTGCGTGCTTCGCGAGTGGTGTGGACGGCCAGCAGGTCGCCGTCGAGAATGCCGACGTCTTTCATGCTCATCCCGTGTACCCGCAGCAGGTAATCTGCACTCGGGTGAAAGAAGGCCGGGTTGATGGCGAGGGATTCTTCGATGTGCTGCTGGGCCAGGATCGGCGCGCCCGCTGCTACGCGGCCAATGATCGGCAGGCCGTTGTCATCGGGTTTGGCTTCGAAGCCGGGGATACGAATGCCGCGGGAGGCGCCCGGGGTCATTTCGATGGCGCCTTTGCGGGCGAGTGCTTTCAGGTGTTCTTCGGCGGCGTTGGGCGATTTGAAGCCCAGCTCCTGAGCGATTTCAGCGCGCGTCGGCGGGTAGCCGTTGTCTTCCAGGCAGCGCTTGATGAAGTCCAGAATCTCGGCTTGGCGTGACGTCAGTTTGATCATGTGCATCGCTCTGGCTTTTTATACAGTGACTGGGATTATATACAGTGCTTGGGTCTTGGCAATGGTCCTTTTCGCCATGCCTGCAGTCAGCCCCTTCCACGAATGGCTACAGGCCGCGGTTTGTATGGTTAAATGCCCGTGACCGCATGGACAGAAAGCGGACGCTCAGGGTTGACAGTGCTGTGTATGAAACGTATGTTTCAAACACGTGTTTGTCAGGCGTTGAACCATGGCTCAGTCGGAAACAGTTGAACGAATTCTCGATGCAGCGGAGCAGCTATTTGCCGAGAAGGGTTTTGCCGAAACCTCGTTGCGGCTGATCACCAGCAAGGCGTCAGTCAATCTGGCAGCGGTGAACTACCACTTCGGTTCAAAGAAGGCCCTTATCCAGGCGGTATTCTCCCGCTTCCTCGGGCCTTTTTGCGTCAGTCTCGACCGCGAGCTGGAACGCCGCCAGGCCAAGCCTGAAAACAAACCCACCCTTGAAGAGCTGCTCGAAATCCTCGTCGAACAGGCATTGGTCGTTCAGCCGCGCAGCGGTAATGACCTGTCCATCTTCATGCGCCTGCTGGGCCTGGCGTTCAGCCAGAGCCAGGGCCACCTGCGGCGTTATCTCGAGGACATGTACGGGAAGGTGTTCCGCCGTTACATGCTGCTGGTCAACGAAGCGGCCCCGCGCATTCCCCCCATCGAACTGTTCTGGCGGGTCCACTTCATGTTGGGCGCTGCGGCCTTCAGCATGTCCGGCATCAAGGCACTGCGTGCCATCGCGGAGACCGATTTCGGCGTCAACACGTCCATCGAGCAGGTCATGCGCCTGATGGTGCCGTTCCTGGCGGCCGGCATGCGTGCCGAAACGGGCGTCACCGACAACGCCATGCTCACCGCACAACTTCGCCCCCGGACCAAAACCTCGGCACCGGTGCCTGCCAAGGTCTGACGCGCGCCACCGGCCGGCGGTGGCGTAATTTGCATCACATCCTTCGATCCCTCACCATGCCGGCCTGAGCATTGGTTGTTGAAGGATCTTCCTATGAGTTCTGGCCTGCAAGGCTCCCTGATGGTGGACGTCGCCGGTACCTGGCTGACCTCCGAAGACCGTCAGTTTCTGCGTCAGCCCGAAGTGGGCGGCCTGATCATTTTCGCGCGCAACATCGAGAGCCCACGGCAAGTTCGTGAGCTCTGCGCGTCCATTCGCGCCATTCGTCCCGAGTTGCTGCTCGCTGTCGATCAAGAGGGCGGCCGGGTCCAGCGCCTGCGCCAGGGTTTTGTGCGGTTGCCGCCGATGCGCGCCATTGCCGGGCATCCGAGTGCAGAAACCCTCGCCGAGCATTGCGGCTGGCTGATGGCAACCGAAGTGCTGGCGGTAGGGCTGGACCTCAGCTTTGCGCCGGTGCTTGATCTGGACTATCAACGCAGTGCGGTCGTCGGTACCCGTTCGTTCGAAGGCGACCCCGAGCGGGCGGCGGTACTGGCGGGCGCTTTTATCCGGGGCATGAACGCAGCGGGCATGGCCGCCACAGGCAAGCATTTTCCCGGGCATGGCTGGGCCGAGGCTGACTCTCATGTGGCTATCCCCAATGACGAGCGCAGTCTGGAAACGATCCGCGCCAACGACCTGGTGCCCTTTCAGCGCTTGAGCAAACACCTGGCAGCGGTCATGCCTGCCCACGTGATCTATCCCCGGGTCGATCCGCAGCCGGCGGGCTTTTCCCGCCGCTGGCTGCAGGACATCCTGCGCGGCGAGCTGGGATTTGAGGGCGTGATCTTCAGCGATGACCTGTCGATGGCCGGCGCCCATGTGGTGGGTGACGCCGCCAGCCGCATCGAGGCGGCGCTCACGGCCGGTTGCGATATGGGATTGGTCTGTAACGACCGCGCTGCGGCTGAGCTGGCGTTGAGCGCGGCGCAGCGCTTGAAGGTTTCGCCTCCTGCGGCGCGACTTCACAGAATGCGTGGACAGGGCATGGCGTCCACCGAGTACCGGCAGCATCCCCGCTGGCTGGCGGCGCTGACCGCCCTGCGCGCTGCTCAATTGATCGAATAAGGATTCCCCATGACTGTTTACGCGATTATCGGCGGCACCGGCCTGACTCAGCTTGAAGGGCTGACGATCCGTCAGTCCCTGTCAGTGAATACGCCATACGGCGCGCCGTCCGGCGATATCCATCTCGGCGACTACGCCGGCCGCGAGGTGATGTTTCTGGCCCGTCACGGGCACCCGCACCGCTTTCCGCCGCACAAGGTCAACTACCGCGCCAACATCTGGGCGCTGAAGCAGGCCGGGGCCGAAGCGATTCTGGCGGTCAACGCCGTCGGCGGGATTCATCCTGACATGGGCACCGGCCATTTCTGCGTGCCCCATGATCTGGTGGATTACACCAGCGGCCGCGAGCACACGTTCTTTGCCGATGACCTGGAGCACGTGACCCACATCGATTTCACCTTTCCCTACAGCGCGCCATTGCGGGCTCGACTGATCGCAGCGCTGGCGTCCGAAGGCTGCGCCCACAGCGACTTCGGCGTGTACGCCTGCACCCAGGGCCCGCGTCTGGAATCCGTGGCCGAGATTGTGCGGCTGGAGCGTGACGGCTGCGACATCGTCGGCATGACCGGCATGCCGGAAGCGGCCCTGGCGCGTGAGCTTGAACTGGAATACGCCTGCCTGGCGCTGGTGGTGAATCCGGCCGCCGGCAAGTCGGCGGCGGTCATCACGATGGCAGAAATCGAGCAGGCTCTGCACGACGGAATCGGCAAGGTCAAGGCAACACTGGCTAGGGTGCTCAGCGCTGCTTGAGCCAGGAAATCGTTACGCTGGCGGGGGTTTTTTTTAAACGCTGGCTAGGCCGGAGAGGGCAACAAAGTCAACGCCATTTCGTTGAAAAAGTTGTCCACGGAAAGCGTGAATATCTCTGTGGATAAGTTTCTGTAAGCCTGTATTTGCAAGGCCTTAGCTGCAATGGTCGTTTAATGATCAGGTTTGCCAATGGCGCCGATGCAGCGTGTTAATCGTCAGAATTCTCTGCCGATAAGGCTTGGAAGGGGCGAGGTAAATCGAGGGAGGCATCAGGCGTCGGGATGCCAGGCAGCGCGTCAATAATGACGCGCTGCCAAGGCAAATTTCCGTGGGTAAACTCATGTGGGCCAGCGAAAAGGTCAGCAGATGAGCAAGCCCTGATCGGCTGATCAGGACTCGGCCCACTCAACGTCGGTCAAACCCAGTTGCTCGGCTTTTGGCTTGGTCACCTTGGGGACTCGATCCGAACGGTATTTGGGAATCTGCCCAAACCCCGCATCCACCGAAGCCCAGTGCCAGGCAGATGCGTTGTCCATGGCTTCAGCGCTGATGTAGAAGCTTTTGTAGCTGCCGTGCAGCAGATAATCGATTCTGAAATGCTTGTACTGTGCCACGCTTGCAAACCTCCCTATCAGTCACTCTCTTTGTAACTGAGTCGTCACTGCCAGGAAAATTCACTCGAAGTTAGCTTTCTAAGCCAAATGGTTAGCTTTAGTACAGAACGGTGAGCAAACGGTCGCCCACCCTTACGAATGAGTGGCTGACCCCGGTTTTGAGCGGTTTCAGCGGCGGCATGGGGGCATGAAGCACTGTCCGATGCGGCAGCAACAACGTTTTAGGTCGCCCTGCCGCGCCGTTTTTTACACCCAAATGGTCACTTGTTCAGGAATTTGAACACAGTGGTCTGGGTGTAGGCCTTGCCTGGGTCCAAGCGCGTGGATGGGAAGGCTGGCTGGTTAGGCGAGTCCGGGTAGTGCTGGGTTTCCAGCGTGAACGCGCCCCAATGCGGGTAGATCTTGCCGCCCTTGCCTTTGACGGTGCCGTCGAGGAAGTTGCCCGTGTACAGCTGAACGCCAGGCTCGGTGGTAAACAACTGCAAACGGCGACCCGACTTCGGATCGACCACGTCCGCTGCCAGATTCGACAGCTTGCCCTTGGTCTCGAGCACCCAGTTGTGGTCGTAGCCGCCCTGGGTCGGTTCAGCAAACTTGAGCTGCGCGTTGTCTTCACGGATGCGCTTGCCGAAGGCGACTGGCTTGAGGAAGTCAAACGGTGTGCCGGCCACTGGCGGCAGCTCGCCGGTCGGGATCAGCGTCTCGTTGACCGGCGTGTAATGCGCAGCATGCACCACCGCCACCTGATCAAGGATGTCGCCGTTACCCGCGCCCGCCAGGTTGAAGTAGCTGTGATTGGTGAGGTTGAGGACGGTCGGTTTGTCCGTTGTCGCGTGGTACTGGATGCGCAGCTCGTTCTTGTCGTTCAGGCTGTAGGTGACTTCGGTTTTCAGCGTACCGGGAAAACCCATCTCGCCATCGACCGAGACGTACGTCAGCTTGACCCCGACCGAGCCTTTGTCCTTGACCTCTTCAGCCTTCCAGATCTGCTTGTCGAAGCCTTTCGGGCCGCCATGCAGTGAGTTGGTCTTGTCGTTCAGCGGTACCTGATAGCTCTTGCCATCCAGGGCGAACTTGCCGCCCGCCAGGCGATTGCCGAAGCGGCCAATGGTGGCGCCGAAAAACGCGGTGCCTTTGACGTAGCCGTCCACATCATCGAAGCCCAGGACCACGTCCTCAGCCTTGCCGTGCTTGTCCGGCACCAGTAGCGACTGCAGTGTGCCGCCGTAGGTGATGACGGTGGCTTGCATGCCCTGGCTGTTGCGCAGGGTGTATTTCTCGACGGGAGTGCCATCGGCGAGTTTGCCGAAAGCGCCGTGTTCGGTGGACAGTCCGGCGGCGTGCACTTGCAGGGCGGCGGCCATCAGCGACAGGCCTATGGCAGGTATAAGCGTCTTTCTCATTGCTTCGATCCTTTTGTTTTTATGGGCATGTTTTTATGGGCATGTAGTTGTGAGCATCTTGCTACGGGCGGTGTCACGGGTGTTGCCCGAAGGCAGCACCCTTGTTGCTCGAGCGCTGCGGCCCGTCGCGACGGCGCCAAGGCGCGGCATTCAGTGATTGGTCATACTATTTGAGCCTGTTGGCCCTGATATTTCGAGTTATAGATCAAAATCACTCGCTTTAAAAATAAATTGTAATACTATTTGGCGAAAGGCAGTGTCCGTCCTGACGCGGGAAGGTCTAGCCCAGGATTGCCCGTCTGTACAGGCGTTTGACTCCTAATCATATGATCATTAGCCTCAATTTACGGAACACACCGCAAATAGGGGCGGATCAATGAGCAGCAGTTTTCACGCGTCGACGGTAGACCGCCTGGGAGCCTGGATTGCTCAAGGCAGCGTGATGCCGGGGCAGTCGCTGAAGGTTGAAGCGGCGTTGGGTGAAGAATTCGGGGTCAGCCGGACGGTGATTCGCGAGGCCATCAAGACATTGGTGGCGAAGGGGTTGCTGGAAGTCGGGCCCAAGGTAGGCACGCGGGTATTGCCGGTGCGCAGCTGGAATCTGTTTGACCCACAAGTGGTGGGGTGGCTGGCGGCAAAAGGTCTGCCGGAAAGTTTTGTGCTGGACCTGCTGGATTTAAGGCGCGCCATTGAACCGATGGCCGTGCGTTGGGCGTGTGAAAGGGCGACACCGGAACAGATTGCCGGGATTCAGGCGGCTTACGTTCGGCTGGCGGCCAGCGTCGCCGACCTCGGTGATTACAACGCGGCGGACCAACGCTTCCATGAAGCGGTGCTCGCGGCGAGTCATAACCAGTTCATTGAGCAGATGCTGCCGGCACTGGGCGCGTTGCTGGCGATCTCGTTCGAAGTGTCGTCTGCGGTGCCCGGAGAGCTGGGCAGGACGTTGCCGTTGCACAAGGATCTGGCGGACGCCATCGCCAACCGGGATTCGGCGCGGGGTGTCTGGGCCTGCATGAGCCTGATTGAAAACGCCGGTGAAGTGATTGCTCGTTCTCGGGAACAACCGTTGTCGCGCAACTCATGACCGGCCGAGTTTGACGTTTGACAGGTGAGCTTTTTGAGTGGCTCACGGACCTACAATAATAAGCAGGAAATTTTCCATGAAATGGCTGCCGGTCTGCGACCAGCGTTTCAAATTGGCCGAAGGGCCGTTCTGGGACCATGCTCACCAGGCGTTGTACTGGGTCGACATCGCCGGCTTTCGCGCGTTGCGCCTGCACGCAGGCAAGCTGTCCCACTGGCAGTTCAGCGAGCCGGTTTCCGCCTTCATACTCACCACGCAAAGCGACGCACTGGTCACCCTCGCCAGCGGCGTCCATCGTCTCGACCTCGATTCCCCGTCCGATCAGCCTGCTGTCTCTTTGCTGTGTGCCGCCGACCCCGTAGCGGGCAACCGTGCCAACGAAGCCCGTTGCGACCGGCTGGGTCGGCTGTGGGTGGGGACGATGCAGAACAACCTGGACGAGCAGGGCGGTGACTTGCCGATCCAGCGCCGATCCGGTGGGCTTTACAGTGTCGACGGCGATGGCTCAGTCGCGTCTTTGCTGAACGGACAGGGCATCGTCAACACCTTGGTCTGGCCGGACAACGGTTCAGCCGTGCTGACCGCCGACACCCTGGACGGCGTGATCTATCGTTACCCGATCAATGATGATCACTCCCTCGGCGAGCGCGAGGTGTGGGCCCAGGAGCATTCCCGCGGCGCACCCGATGGCTCGGCGATGGACGAAGACGGTTTTGTCTGGAACGCCCGCTGGGGTGGGGGCTGCCTGATCCGGTTCGCCCCCGATGGCAGCGTTGACCGAATCGTCGAACTGCCGGTCAGTCACCCGACCAGTTGCGTGTTCGGTGGGCCCGAAATGACTACTTTATTTGTCACCAGCGCGCGGCCGGCGGAGGGTGCGCTGGAGCTGGATGGGTCTGTGATTCAGCTGGAAATCGGCGTTAAGGGCATGACCTCGCACCGCTTCGCGGGGTGACGCAAACGCCCTGCCGATGATGTGTGACACTCGGTTACATAGGCGTCATTGATAATATGATATGACTGTTTTCAGTCGGATGGACTGCGCTGTTTCAAGCTGCATACCGCCCCGACACTCACTGCTGAACGCTGTAGCTAGTCAATAAAAATAAGGAGTTAGCTATGTTGAGTCGCCACGGGATTCGTTCCCTGTGCTGTGCTGCTGTTGCCACTGCCATTCTGGGCATGAGCGCCGGTGTATCCGCCGCTGACGCCGAAAAGGTCAAAATCGGTTTTCTGGTCAAGCAGGCTGAAGAGCCCTGGTTCCAGACCGAATGGCAGTTTGCCGAAAAGGCCGGGAAAGACCACGGTTTCGAAGTCATCAAAATTGCTGTTCCCGACGGTGAAAAAACCCTTTCTGCCATCGACAGCCTTGCCGCCAACGGCGCCAAAGGGTTTGTCATCTGCCCGCCTGATGTTTCCCTCGGCCCGTCCATCGTCGCCAAAGCCAAGGCAAACGGTTTGAAAGTCATGGCCGTCGACGACCGTTTCGTCGATGCCAAAGGCAAGTTCATGGAAGACGTACCGTACCTGGGCATGGCGGCGTTCGAAGTCGGCCAGAAACAGGGCGCGGCCATGGCCGACGAGGCGAAGAATCGCAACTGGGACTGGAAAGAAACCTACGCGATCATCAACACCTACAACGAGCTGGACACCGGCAAGAAGCGCACCGACGGTTCGGTGGATGCGTTGAAGAAAGCCGGCTTGCCTGAAGACCATATCCTCTTCGCGCCGCAGAAGACCCTCGACGTGCCTGGCAGCATGGACTCCACAGGTGCGGCCCTGCCCAAGCTGCCAAGCGGGGCGAAAAACCTCATCGTTGGCGGCATGAACGACAACACCGTTCTGGGCGGCGTGCGTGCCACAGCGGGCGCTGGCTTCGCGCCGGCCAACGTGATCGGCATCGGCATCAACGGTACTGACGCCATCGACGAGCTGAAGAAGAAGGAAAGCGGCTTCTTCGGTTCGATGCTGCCCAGCCCTGACAAAGAGGGCTACAACACCGCCCTGCAGATGTACGAGTGGGTCACCACCGGCAAAGAGCCTGCGAAATACACCGCGATGGACGACGTGACGCTGATCACCCGCGCCAACTTCAAGGACGTGCTGACCAAGATCGGTCTGTACAAGTAACCGCGGCAGTCGAGTCGGGACGCCTGGCACTCAGGCGGATATCTGCAAGGCCCCGCTCCACCCGGCAAGGGTGGGGCGAGGTGGAGGTGATTCATGCAACAGGCATCAGTTCAGCAACAGGTTCAGCAAGGCGGCAGCCTGCGCTTCAACGGGATCGGCAAAACCTTCCCCGGTGTGAAGGCGCTGTCGGACATCAGTTTCGAAGCTCGGCCAGGCAGCGTTCACGCGCTGATGGGCGAGAATGGCGCGGGTAAATCGACGCTGCTGAAGATTCTCGGCGGCTCGTACCAGCCCAACAGCGGCGATCTGCAGGTCGGCGATCAGCATCTGGCGTTCAAATCCACGGCCGACAGTATCGCGGCCGGCGTGGCGGTGATTCACCAGGAACTGCACCTGGTCCCGGACATGTCGGTGGCGGAAAACCTGCTGCTCGGTCACATGCCCAATCGCTGGGGCATGATCAACCGTCGTGCCATGGTCCGCCGCGCGCGGGAGCTGCTCAAAGGCCTGGCCGACGAGATCGACCCGAACACGCGCCTGGGTGATCTCTCCCTGGGGCAGCGGCAACTGGTGGAAATCGCCAAGGCCATGTCGCGCAATGCCCACGTTATCGCCTTCGACGAACCCACCAGCAGCCTGTCGGCGCGGGAGATCGATCGGCTGATGGCGATCATCACCCGGCTGCGTGACGAAGGCCGGGTCATTCTCTACGTTTCCCACCGCATGGAAGAAATCTTCCGCGTCTGTGACGCCGTGACCGTGTTCAAGGACGGCCGCTTTGTGCGCACCTTCGAGGACATGGCCGATCTGGACCATGATCGTCTTGTCACCTGCATGGTCGGGCGCGACATTCAGGACATCTACAACTATCGGCCGCGTCAGCATCAGGGGCCGAGCCTGCGAGTGACCGGCCTGATGGGCCCGGGCTTGCAGGAGCCCGTCAGTTTTGCGGTGGAGAAGGGCGAAATCCTCGGCTTCTTCGGCCTGGTCGGCGCCGGTCGGACCGAGATGTTTCGCATGCTGTCGGGGCTGACGCGCAGTCAGGCCGGGACCTTGCAGCTGGAAGGCAAGCCGCTGAACCTGCGTTCACCGCGGGACGCCATCGACGCCGGTATTCTGCTGTGCCCGGAAGACCGCAAGAAAGAAGGCATCGTGCCGCTCTCCAGTGTTGCCGAGAACATCAACATTGGTGCGCGGCCTCGGCACGTCAGCCTGGGTTGCCTGATTCAGGGACGCTGGGAGCGTGACAACGCCAGGCACCAGATCAAATCGATGAACGTCAAGACGCCTTCGCCTGAGCAGCAAATGCTGTTTCTGTCGGGCGGCAATCAGCAGAAGGCGATTCTGGGCCGCTGGCTATCGATGCCGATGAAAGTGCTGCTGCTTGACGAGCCCACCCGTGGGATCGACATCGGCGCGAAATCCGAGATCTACCAGATCATCCATAACCTCGCAGCTGATGGCATTGCGGTCATCGTGGTGTCCAGCGACCTGATGGAGGTGATGGGGATTTCCGATCGCATTCTGGTCATGAGTGAAGGCGCCATCACCGGCGAACTGTCCCGCGAAGAAGCCAACGAGCAGCGTCTGCTGCAACTGGCATTGCCGCGTACCCGCGGCTGAACCCGGCAAAGAACTTGGTGATGAAAAACTGGCTATGAAAAATAAGAACGAGGTGCGTATGTCTACCGAATCCAGCCTGACGGCTCCCCGCCAAGGCACGAACCTGCGTCGATTCGTCGACGACTGGGCCATGCTGATGGCCGCCCTGGGCATTTTCGTGCTTTGTGCGCTGCTGATCGACAACTTCATGTCGCCACTGAACATGCGCGGCCTGGGCCTGGCGATTTCCACGGTCGGCATCGCCGCCTGCACCATGCTCTACTGCCTGGCGTCCGGGCATTTCGACCTGTCGGTCGGTTCGGTACTGGCCTGCTCAGGCGTCATTGCCGGGATCGTGATTCGCGACACCGACAGCGTGTTTCTGGGCGTATCGGCGGCGCTGGCCATGGGCTTGCTGGTCGGGCTGATCAACGGCATCGTCATCGCCAAGCTGCGCATCAACGCGCTGATCACCACGCTGGCGACCATGCAGATTGTGCGGGGTCTGGCCTACATCTTCTCCAACGGTAAAGCGGTGGGCGTTGGCGACGAGGCCTTCTTCGTGTTCGGTAACGGTCAGCTGTTCGGCGTGCCGGTGCCGATTCTGATCACTGTCGTCTGCTTTATATTCTTCGGCTGGCTGCTGAACTACACCACCTACGGCCGCAACACGCTGGCCATCGGCGGCAACCAGGAAGCGGCGTTGTTGGCAGGTGTCCACGTCGACAGGACCAAGATCATCATCTTCGCCGTGCACGGCTTGATTGGTGCGCTGGCCGGCGTGGTGCTGGCCTCGCGCATGACCTCGGGTCAGCCAATGATCGGACAGGGCTTCGAGCTGACGGTGATTTCCGCGTGCGTATTGGGCGGGGTGTCCCTGAGCGGCGGCATCGGCATGATTCGCCATGTCATCGCCGGGGTATTGATTCTGGCGATCATCGAGAACGCCATGAACCTGAAGAACATCGACACCTTCTACCAGTACGTGATCCGCGGCACGATCCTGCTGCTGGCGGTGATCATCGACCGGTTGAAGCGTCGCTGATTCCGGCGGTTAAAAGATGCGGTGCGCGGGGAGAGCCTTGCCCCGCGCATTGCTGTTCAGACTTCTGGCATCAAGAGGCGACTTCACCCCAGCTTCGAGGACTCGAAGATCAGGTGCATGGCGGCCTGAGCAAGTGACTGCGCTTGCAGTCGAACGCTTTCCAGCTGGACTTTCTCTTCAGCGGACCGGGTGTCGTGGCAACGTACGTCAATGAGCTGGGTGAGATCGCGCGACGCGTCGATCAGACCGTAAAGGTTGCGATACAGTTGATGGGTGACTTTCGTCAGATGGGGTTTTGCGGCTGCGTTGCTGCCAGGCTCAACCAGCGGCGCAAGACACGTTCCCTCGCCCGACGACCGGCTGCCACTCAAGACGTAATTAAGGTCCACGCCGGCTTCTGCGATGCGCAGCAGATACTGGGCCTTTGGCGACCGAGTGCCGTTTTCGTAATTTCCCTGTGCATTGGTCTCGACGCCCCCGATTGCGCCCAGTGCACTCTGCGACAGCTTCAGACGGTTGCGTTCCTGCCTGAGCCTCTGGCCAACGCCGTTCATGTTTAACTCCTTTTGACAGTCCCTGACATTAAGCAGTTGTTGTGATTCATGAGAGTCGACTCGAGTCGTCACGGGCAGATCAACGCAAATGGGTGCAGGCTTCGACGTTAAAGCCACTCGACAGGCCGCAAACATTACCTCCATCTGGAGCGTTTGTGGATCCGAATTCACTGGGGTGTAGGATTTTTCTCAAACGACGGTATGAATTCAATCCAGTCGGATGCTTTACCGTTCGATTCGCGGGGATTTTGAATAGGCAGTGCCTGCATGCAGGCAGAAGGGGGACCGTCAACCGGGCACTGGAAGTGCCCGGTTGGATGTATTCAGGAGGGGCAGCGGGCGTCGGATTGACGCGCCCATTGTGTGGCGGTGCGGGCGATTGTATCGGCCAGCGTCGAGACAGCCTTCTGGTGCGCGACCACCAGACCTTCCATGCCGATGCCGGCCGGTTGGCGAATGACGCTGCTACAGGTGACGGTCTGCCGCTTGGCACTGGACCCGGCGCCGCTGCCGCGCAGGCTCAGGTTCCAGACCACGTCGATCAGCGCGTATTGATCCAGCACCGATTCAAAGCGACGTACGTCGGTGCGCACCGACAGCACCGGCTGGTCACTTTGTTTGGGCAAACCCGCGAGGTCCCGGGAGCCGAAGCGCCGCTCCAGCTGTCCGGTCAGTGCGTCATGGAACTCATCGCCCAATGGCGCGCCCCATCGCTCATTTTCCAGGATCGCCAGGCTGCCGTCGCCCTGGCGGATGACCAGCGGCGGCTGATCGACCTGCACCGGCATGAGCACCGCCTGCATTTCAAACTGGAACGGCGCCTGACTCACATTTGCCGGCGCCGGAGTGGCCGGCGCGATCAGCGTGTAATAGTGGGTCGGCGTGGAGGCGCAGGCCGTCACACCAAGAACACAGGCCAGGGCGAGGAGAGAGTTACGCAAGGTCGATTCACGCAAGGTCATTGAGCAGGCTCCGGAGCGATTTCGCGGGAAGAGGATGGTCCTTTGTACGAGCCTGGCGCCGCATCACCGGAACGGCCGCGAATCAGCGATTCCGGGTGACGGCTGAGGAAGTCGGTCAACACGCGCACCGAGCGCGCCGTGCGCTGGACTTCTTCCATGGCCTGACCCAGTTGCTGACGCGCCGGGGAGTCATCCGACAGCGCTTCGTTGGCCGTGCCCAGGGTTTTCTGCGCTTGCTGCAACGCGCCGCGCATCTGAGGCAGCACGTCGCTGTTGACCTGCTTCATGGTTTTCTGAAGTTCGATCAGGCTGCCGTTGAGGTTCTTCGCCAGGTCGTCGAGGGGGATTTTGCCGAGCTTGTCGACGAACGCCTGCAACTGCTCCTGCAATTTGTCGAAGCTGCCGGGCACCGTTGGGATCTCCAGCGGCCGTGCCTTGGCGTTGTAGGCAATCTTCGCCGCCTTCGGATCGAAATCCATCGCGACGTAGAGCTGGCCGGTCAGCAGATTGCCCGTGCGCACTTGCGCCCGCAGCCCGCGCTCGACGAACTGGCCCAGGATCCGTGAGGTCTGCTCTTCGTCATCGCCACCGCCCGCTTGCTCTTTAAGCTTGTCATTCGCCGCACCCAGCCGCTGCGGATAAATAACTGCGCCAACAATGCCGGGAAACGTCCCCGTCGCCGGGTCGTAGTCAAGGTCCACGGACACCACGCGGCCCACATTGACGCCGAGGAAGTCCACCGGCGCATTGACCACCAGGCCGCGCAGCGATTGGTTGAAGCGCATGCGGATATATTTGGGCTCGCCATCGGGCGGCGCCAATGCAGTGGCCTGATCTTCGAACAGCTTGAATTCGGCGTTGCCGTCGGCCGGCTTGGCGTCCGGGCTGTATTTGGGTTCGCGGAACGCGATGCCGCCGGAGAGGATCGAGGCCATGGACTGGGTGGACACCCGCAGGCCCGACGCGCCGAGGGTGACGTCGACGCCGCTGGCGTTCCAGAAGCGTGAATCGGTGAGCACGTACTGATCGTTTGGCGCGCCGACGAAAATCTCGACGTCCACGCCCTTGCCGTCCTTCGCCAGTTCGTAGGCAACGACCTGGCCCACCTGGATGCGGCGGAAATACACCGGCGAGCCGATGTCCAGCGAGCCGAGGTCGTCGGTGTGCAGAATGAAGCGCTTGCCTTTCTCGCCGAAGGTCACGGCAGGCGGGGTTTCCAGGCCGGTGAAGTCTTTTTTGGTTTCTTCCGAACTGCCGGCATCGGCGCCGATGAAAGCACCCGACAACAGGGTGTCGACGCCGGTGACGCCGTGAGCACCGATGCGCGGACGCACCACCCAGTACTGCGTGTCGGCGCGGGTGAAGGGTGCGGCCGACTGATTCAGGTCGATGCTCGCCAGCACGTGGGTGCGGTCATCGCTGAGTTCGATGTCGGTGACCATGCCGATCACCACGTTCTTGTACTTGACCTGGGTTTTCTTGGCTTCCAGACCCTCGGCCGTGAGGAAGCTGACCACCACTTTGGGGCCGACGTTGAGGAAGTCATGAACCACCATCGACAGGCCGATCAGGGCCGCGACGATCGGCACCAGCCAGACCAGCGAAACGCGCACCTTGCGGGCCTTGACCTGCGGTCGAGTCGGCGGGGAGGGGGGTAGGGTGTTATCGGACATCTTCAACCTCTGCGTCCCAGATTAGCCGGGGATCGAACGTCATGGCGGCAAGCATGGTCATCACCACCACCAAACCAAAAAACAGAATGCCAAGGCGCGGCTCGATGGTGCTGAGCCCGCGAAACTGCACCAGCGCTGCCACCAGTGCGACCACCAGCACGTCAAGCATGGACCAGTAGCCGATCAATTCGATGAAACGAAACAGCCGCGAACGTTCGCGCATCGCCCAGGTGCTGCGGCGCTGGCATGTCACCAGCAGCAGGCCCAGTACCAGGAACTTGATGCAGGGCACGACCACGCTGGCGATGAAAATCAAGATGGCGATGTCCCACGACCCGCCTTCGGCGAACTCGATGACCCCACTCATGATGGTGTTCTCGCTGCTGCTGCCGAGCATCGTCGTGTACATCACCGGCAACAGGTTGGCCGGGATGTAGAAGATCAGCCCCGCAATCAGAAACGCCCAGGTGCGCGTCAGGCTGTTGGGCTTGCGCCGATGCACCGGCGAATCGCAGCGCGGGCATTCGTGGGCGTCGTCCGGGCAGACGTAACTGCAGACGTGGCACAGGGTGACTTTGTACTCGCGGGCGCAGGGAATGCCGTTCATTCAGGTCCGACTCCCAGTTCGTCCCACAGGCGGCGGATGTCCTTGCCGGCAATCAGCACGATCAGCACCATCAACATGGCCATGGCCCAAAGGCCTACGCCCGCATGCACATCCAGCATGCCCGCCAGTTTGACGATGGCCACCAGAATCCCCAGCAGGCACACCTCCAGCATGCTCCAGGGTCGCAGGTGTTCGAGGGTGCGCATGCACATTTTGAAACCGGGGGCGATCTCGCCGCGATGGGCGTGGGCCAGCACCCAGAACAGCAAGGCGATCTGCAGCGCCGGCGCAAGAATGATGGCCAGCCCGGCGACCAGGGCGATCAAGGTAATCTGCCCTTGGGCCAACGCTTGAACCGAACCCCACAGCGTTACTTCGTTGTGCAGGCCCTGCATGCTGATGCTGATGACCGGGAATACGTTGGCGAAGATGAACAGAACGCAGGCGGCGATGCTCAAGGCGAGCAATTGTTCGATGCTCAGCCGGTGACTGCGACGCAGGATCGCGGCGCAGCGCAGGCAATAGGCAGCCGCGCCTTTGTTCAGGGGCATGGCCTCATAGACCGAGTCGCAATGCTCACAGATGATCCACTGATCAGCGCGCGTCTGCGTCTCAGCGATCGCTGGAACGGGCGGCTGCTCGGATGCATGAGCCTGGCGGTGAGAAATGTCAGTCATCGGCGCGGGCGTCGCGGGAGTCATGGATGTGTTCACGATAGATCGGCTTTCGTCGATTGCGCGCCTGGGTGGCGGGCGGGCAACGATACACTGTCGGCGAAGCGCAGGCTTGCATTAGCTGAAGTGAACGTCATGAAAGGTACGCCTGCGAAAAGACTTGAGAGATTGACCACAGTGCCATCATCGGGTTCGGTTATTTGTAGGGCGGGCAGCAATCTTTTCAGGGCTCTGTGACCGGGGAGGGTTGAAGGCGGGTTCATTGCTGTCGCCACGGTGTCGCGGCGGGACGTTACAACTCCCGCCTGTCTGCGGTGATAGACTCCCGCCACTTCAAACGAGGAGCAACAGACGTGCGCAAGATGGCAATGATGGTGGCGGTGTTGATGCTGGCGGGTTGTGATGGCGGCAAGCCGGCGACGCCTGCCCAGGTTCCGAGCACTGATTCGACCGCTGAAGCGCCGACGCCCGCTTCACAGCAATGGACCATTCGTGTCCATTTGAAAGAAGCGCTGAGCGACATGACCTATTGGCTGGTCGAGCACCATTACCCGTCTTACGTGGTGAAGGTCGATGGCAGGGAAGTGGTGATGATCGGGCCGTTCGAGTCTCAGGCAGACGCCGAGAAGGCCAAGACAGAGATCGACGCCGCGATGGTCAAGGGCCATCGCCTGTCACAGCTGGAAGTGATCGCGCCGCGGTCATAACGTTTTTTTGAAGGGCTTCCCGGCTGAAGCCGGTCCCACAGTTAAAGCAGGGCCGGCCTCTTCCCGGCAGAAGCCGGTCCTACAGTTCGAGTAGGACCGGCTTTAGCCGGGAAGAGGCCTGGTCGGTCGCCCTGGATACCAGGGTCGGATGCCCGAAACCTCCCGGCTGAAACCTGTCCGTCAGCCGTTCAAACGTCGCTGCTCAGCGACGACCCAGCAACAAACCTACCACCAGACCAAAGCCTGCAGAGACCGCCACGGTCTGCCATGGATGGCCGCCGATGTAGTTTTCGGTGGCATCAACGGCTGGCTTGGCGCGTTCGCGCACGCTGCCCACGGATTCCAGCGCCTGCTTGAGCTTCTGGCTCAGTTGAGCACGCACGGTGTCGGCTTCTTCGCCTACCAGTGAGGCGCTGTCCTTGAGCAGTTTGTCGGACTCTTCAATGAGGGCGGCCAGTTCGCTGAACGCTTGATCCTTGATCTGTTCGACAGCGGCGTTTTGGGCAGCAGTTTTACGAGCCATGGCAAATTTCCTTTCAGTGGTTATGGCAGTGTGCAATGGAGTTATGAGCGTCTGAAAAGTTGCAGCACATTTCCGCCAGCGGCCAAAAAGTACAACGAATGGAGTCGGGATTCACCGTCGGCGGGTGTAAGATGCTGACGTTTTTCGAGCCAGTCACCGGCTCCGTTCATGCGTTTCGTTTTGCACATCGAGGTACATACCATGAGCTACAACCTGGCCAATAAAACCCTTCCGGAACGCGCTGCCATCGAGGACGAAAAGTCTCGCCTGTTCGATCTGTGGCAGAGCAATCTGGGCAAGGCCAAGGGTGACGCCGCCCGGCTAATGGGCGAACGGGCCAAGCGCAAGGGCAAATGGTCGGAGTGGGTGCGCGGCGAACTCGACGCCATGTCGCCGCCGGAGTACGCCAACATGGTGCGCGCCGAGGTCAATCGTCTGGTGGCAGCGGCGCGGGGTTAAGGGATACGCCTCCGATGCTTTGGTAGGACCGGCTTTAGCCGGGAAGAGGGCAGTTCAGGCGACATCGTGCTTGCGGAGCTCTGCGGCGTGGCGCCTGACGCCTTCCCGGCTAAAGCCGGTCCCACTAAAAGCGTAAAGCCGGTCCCACAGTTACAGCTCCGGCCGTTCCCATTGACAGAGTCCGGCTACGGCCTGGCCGCAGCGCTCACGTCGATGCGCCTGGGCAGCAAATGGTTTTCGAAGAACAGATCGGCCGTCTGCTGCTGCGCCGCTATGATCTGCGGGGTGATCGGCAGGATCGGCGAGGCAGGGCGGTTGTCCATGTAACGGGCAATCACCGCCTGAGGCAGACCCATCGAACGCGTCAGCACGTCCAGGCTTAGTTGCCGCTGGCTGCGGGTCAGCGCTTCGGCATGTGTCAGCTGTTCCAGCAATGCATTGATGAACGCCCCGTGCTCCCTGGCGTAGGGGCGTCTGGCCGTATAGATCGGCCCGGACAGTCCCAGGTCAGTGCCGTCCGCCAACAGCCGGGCATGGCCGCCGCTCAGGGCCAGCGACGAAAACGGTTCCCAGATCGCCCAGTCATCGACGCTGCCTTGCTCGAACGCCGCGCGGGCGTCGGCCGGGCTGAGGTAGACCGGCTGGATGTCGGTGTACTTCCGCCCGGCATGGTTCAGGGCGCGGAGGATCAGATTGTGCGAGCTCGAGCCTTTCTGGAACGCCACCTTCTTGCCCTCCAAATCCGCCACCTGATGCAGCGGGCTGTCTGCCGCGACCAGCAGCGTCTCCGCCTGCGGCTTGGCGGGTTCCGCGCCGATGTAGAGCAGATCGGCGCCGGCCGCCTGGGCGAACAGCGGCGGAATGTCCCCGGTGGAGCCCACGTCCAGCGCACCGATGTTCAAGGCCTCCAGCATCTGCGGCCCGGCCGGGAATTCGATCCACTGCACGTGGGTGTCCGGGAAGCGTTTCTCCAGCAGCCCCTGTTCCTTGGCCAGCACCAAGGCAATCGAACCCTTCTGATAGCCAATGCGCAGCTCGGCCGGATCGGCTGAATCAGCTGCACCCGCCAGGTCAACGCACGCCAGGTTGATCCCGATCACGGCCAGTAAAGCGCCGCCTAAAGTGCGCAATGTCCTCATACCTTCAAACCCTCTTCGTCCGTGTGTGTCACGCGATGCTCTCGCTGCGCGCTGAACCGGTTGGCCGGACGCTGCAAACCCAAGTGCTCGCGCAAGGTGCTGCCGGTGTAGTCCCGGCGGAACAAACCGCGCCGCTGCAGCTCCGGAATCACCTTGTGCGCGACGTCTTCCAGCCCGCCCGGCAAGTGCGGCACCAGCACGTTGAAGCCATCGGCTGCGCCCTGCTCGAACCATGCCTGCCAGTGATCGGCAATCTGGCTGGCGGTGCCAACGACACTGAAGTGACCCCGGCCGCCGGCGATTTTTCGTCCGAGCTGCGCCAGAGTCAGGTTCTCGTCCTGCGCCAGTTGCGAAAGCAGGGCCTGGCGGCTTTGCTGGCCACTCTGGGTCAATGGCAGCGCGGGCAAGGGTTCGTCCAGCGGGTAACCCGACAGGTCGAAATTGCCCAGCATTCTCCCCAGTAACGCGACACCGACGCGGGGCTCCACCAACGCCTGGAACGCCTCGAATTTGTCCCGGGCCTGGGCTTCGCTGTCGCCGACCACCACGAACATGCCGGGCATGATCTTGAGCGACTCGGGATCCCGGCCGAACCCGACGGCGCGGGACTTCAGGTCCTGATAGAACGCCTGGGCAGCGGCCAGCGAAGGCTGCGCGGTGAACACCACTTCGGCGGTTTGCGCCGCCAGCGTGCGGCCCGCCTCCGACGAGCCGGCCTGAACCACCACCGGCTGACCCTGGGGCGAGCGGGCCACATTGAGCGGGCCTTTGACCTTGAAGTGCTCACCCTGATGATCGAGCACGTGCAGACCGTCAGGGCGGTAATACGCGCCGCTGGCCTTGTCGCGCACGAAAGCGTCGTCGTCCCAGCTGTCCCACAATCCGGTCACCACCTGATGAAACTCGCGGGCGCGGCGGTAGCGCTCGGCGTGGTCGATGTGCTCGTCGCGGCCGAAGTTCAGGGCCTCGGCGGCGGCATCCGAGGTGACCAGATTCCAGCCCGCGCGGCCCCCTGAAAGGTGATCCAGGGAGGCGAACTTACGGGCGATGTGGAAGGGCTCGTTGTAGCTGGTGGTGGCGGTGACGATCAGGCCGATGCGCTCGGTCACGGCACTCAACGCCGAGACCAGCGTCAGGGGCTCGAAGTGGTCCGAACGCGCCATGCGGCTGGCGGCGTCTCCAGTCGCGGCCGCCACGCTGTCGGCGATGAACAGCGTGTCGAACTTCGCCGCTTCGGCCACCTGCGCCACGTGTTTGTAGTGCTTGAAGTCCAGGCCCGCATTGGCCGGCACGTCCGGGTGGCGCCACGCCGCAACGTGGTGCCCGGTGGCCATCAGGAACGCGCCCAGTTTCATCTGCCGGGGCCCAGTGCTTGTTTGCCGGGAATCAGTGCTCATTGCCGCTGCCTTTCATGCAGTGTCCTTGTGAAGGTTCGCCCATGGTTCAGAAATCCTTGCGCACTTGCACGCCGAAGTAGCGCTCGTCGTCCCGTGGCACGGCGCGGTAGATGTAACCCGAACCGCTGGCGAGGAGGGGGGAGTAGGATTTGTCGGTGAGGTTTTTCGCCAGCACCGCAACGCGCCAGCCGTTGCTGTAATCGGCCACGGCTGCGCTGGCATTCCACAGGCCGTAGGCGCCTTGCCTGGTGTCCGGGTTCTGGCTGATGTCGTACTGCACTTCGCTCTGCCAGCTGTAGTCAGTGCCCAGTTCGATGTCCAGTCCGTTGTTCAGCGGGATGGTGTAGTCAGCCCGCACGTAGCTTTTCCAGTCTGGCGCGTAGGGCAGCGTCTTGCCGTTCACGTCACAGGACGCCGCGGCGCCCGTCGGGCAGCTGAACTGGTCGATGCGCGCCTTGGTGTAGGCGATGGCGCCGGAGAACTTCAGGTTGCGTGTGGCCTGCAGAGCGTAATCGGCCTCGACCCCTTCGGTGCTGACGCTGCCGGCGTTGATCAGCCGGGTCACCACCTGGCCCGCGACGCTGTCGAAGAAGTTCGCCTGGTAGTTGCTGTACTCGCTGTGGAACACCGCGACGTTGGTGGTCAGGCGGTCGTTCCAGCTGGAGGCCTTGATGCCCAGCTCCCAGTTGTTCGAGGTCTCGGGTTTGAGGGCGGCAGTGTCCCGGGGCTGCATATTGAAAAACACGTTGTACGCCGGGCCTTTGTAGCCGCGCGAGTAGGTGAGGTAAGCCATGACCGAATCGCTCAAGTCATATTGCACGCCCAGCCGCCCGGACCAGCCGTCTTCGTCCACCGAACCGGAGCTGCTGGTGCCGGGCTGAATGCCACTGACTGTAGTGGCGGAAGTCGAGACGCGGCGGTGATCGTATTCCAGATCATCGTGGGTCCAGCGCAGACCGGCGATGCCGCGAAACGCCGAGGTGAAATTCAGCGTGCTTTCGCCGAACACCGCATAGCTGTCACTGGTGGTGCTGTAGTCGGCGACACCTGTGTTGGTCGCGGTGGGCGTGGTCAGCGTGCGGCGGTAGGTTTCGTCGTCCTTGCCGTGCATGTAATACAGGCCACCGACGTACTCGAGAAATTGCCCTTTCGGTGAGGCCAGTCGCAGCTCCTGGGAGTATTGGTTGAAATCCAGATCGCCCTTGTCTTCGGTGGCGGGGAAGGCGGCGCTGACGTTTGCCAGTCGGTCGCCATCCTGCCACTGCGTGTTGTTCCAGCCGCGCCAGGCGGTGATCGAGGTCAGCGTGTAATCGCCCAGGTTCCAGTCCAGCTGCGCCGACAAGCCTTTGTTGATGTCGTCGACATGGCTGCGGTAATCGCTGACCAGATCGCGGTTGTCGTTGCTGGCGTGCACCGGGGACAGCGCGTTGGCGAAGGCCGGTGTCAGCGACTGGCTGATGACGCCGTTCGGGGTGTCGTCACGGGACTGCATGTAGTCGCCGATGACGGTCAGTTTGACGTCTTCGTTGGGGGTGAACTCCAGCTTGCCACGCGCGCCTTTGTGGTTGTAGCCGTTGACCTCCTGCCCGTTGGTCTTGTTGTGCACGTTGCCGTCGTAGGTGCCGAACAGGGTGGTGACCGAGGCCTTCAAGGTGTCGGGGATCAGGCTGCCGCCAATGCCGAAACGGGTGCGGCTTTCATTGCCGCTGTAGTACGACTGATCGATGTAGCCGTGGGTCTCTGTGGTGGGCGCCTTGCTGATGATGTTCAACACACCGGCCGAGGCGTTCTTGCCGAACAGGGTGCCTTGGGGGCCGCGCAGGACTTCAATGCGTTCCAGGTCCAGCAGGTCCAGGGTCGCCTGGCCGGGCCGCGCGTAGACGACGCCGTCCACCACGGTCGCCACCGTGGGCTCGACGCCCGGGGAAGTGGAAATCGTGCCGACGCCGCGCATGAACAGTGAAGTGTCCTTGTTCGAGGCACCGGTGCGGAAATTCAGCGCGGGCACTTGTTGCGCGATGCTGGAAACGCCGTTGCGGTTGTCACGCTCCAGCTGCTCGCCGTCCAGCACGGTGACGGCGACCGGGACCTTCTGCAGCGATTCTTCCCGGCGGGTGGCGGTGACTGTAACGGCCTGCAGGGTGGCGGTTTCGGGTGATTGCTCCGCGACTGACGACGCGGTCGATACGTCCGCCGCGATGGCCGGCAGTGCGCACAGCGGCAGTGCCAGCGATAGTGCTGCCGCAATGGCCTGGCTGAGGTGACTCGGTGAATGGAACGCCCCTGTTTGTCGCATGATCGTTGCTCGCTGATGAATGCCTGTCGGAAGGTGGCTCTGCGGCCACTGGTGTGCTGCGCGGCAGAGAGGTGGGCATTCGCTCAAGCGAGTAGCTGATACTGTCGGTTAGCGCTAACATCCCCAGTATCGGTAATCAGCGGATAGACCGTCCAATACTGAAAAATCAGCTTTAAATAATCTCTGGTTATAACCAGACCTGCAGCAGGAGCGGGCGTTTTGATCGACACAGCTGATCCCCCACGCAAGCGACGCGGTGCCGGGCGCGTTACCCAAGACGCCGTGGCCCGTCATGTCGGCGTGTCGACGATGACCGTGTCGCGCTATTTCAATCAGCCGGATCAGGTGTCCGACGATCATCGTCAGCGCATCGCGGCGGCCGTTGCCGAGCTGGGTTATGTGCCTAATCTGGTGGCCGGAGGGCTGGCGTCGGCCAAGGGCAGGATCGTTGCGATGGTGGTGCCGAACATCTCCGGGCCGATTTTTGCGGACACCATCCAGGGCTTCAGCGACACCCTGGCCCAGCACGGCTATCAACTGCTGCTGGCGTCGAGCTACTTCTCCAGCGAGCAGGAAGAGCGGGCGATCCGCGCGTTTCTCGGCTGGTCTCCCGCTGCGCTGGTGGTCACCAGCCACTTCCACAGCGAGGCGACGGAGAAAATGCTCGCGGCGGCGGACATTCCGTTGATCGAAACCTGGGACTATCAGCCCGGGCGCGCGCCGATCCAGATCGGCTTTTCCCACCACGAGGTGGGGGTCACGGGTGCGCGTTATCTGATCGAGCGCGGCTACCGGTCTATCGCGTTTGTGCTCAACAGCGCGGCGGGGGACTTCAGTGCTCAGGAGCGTTGCGCCGGGTACGTGCAGGCGCTAGAGGAAGCCGGGCTCAGTACGCAGATTTTCACACCCCATGGCGACCTCGCGCCGTTCGAAGCCGGCAAGCAGGCGCTCACCGAGCTGATGCAGTGCGCCGAGCCCCCCGATGCAATTTTCTTCGCCAACGACAACCTGGCGGCCGGTGGTTTGCTCGCGGCGCAGCGTGCAGGGATAGGCATTCCGGTTGATTGCGCGATGCTGGGTTTCGGTGATTACCCGTTCGCCGAGATGCTCATGCCAAGTCTCAGTACGATCAAGCCGCCCGCGTTGCAGATCGGTGTGCTCGCTGCCGAGCGGGTGCTGCAACGCCTGGGCGTGATCGGCGCGGACGAGGTCTTTCAGCGTCTGAATCTGCTGGAGTGCCGGCTGATCGGTCGGGAAAGCACCTGAGTCGCCATCACCAACTGCCGCTGGCCGGTTTCGGCAGGCTCAGCGTGCCGCTGTCCTCAAAGCGCATCGTGCCGAACAATCCGCCGGCCAGCTTGCCGTGCAGCTCGTAGGGCAGGTTGTCCAGCTGCTGCTGATCGGCGAGGCCCACCGCCTGGCGCAGGGCGGCAAAAGCCGAAACGGTGACCGGCACCGTCAAAACGCCTTCGGAAAACCGCCCGATCGTGCCTTTCTGATCACTGACGCCTGCGGCCAGCAACCGGCCGTTGACGTCCAGATTCAGCGCCACGCCGTCGTACTGGATGTCGGTGTCATTGGGGTTTTGCAGGCGCAGCTTCACGGCGAAGCGGATTTCCAGATCCTGGCCGGGCAGGGGATCGATGCCGACCACGTTGATGTTCAGCGGGTCGCGGTTGGGAAACAGCGCGCAGGCACTCAGTGCGAGCACCATGGCCAGGCCGGCGAGGAGGGTGCGGATCGGGCGTAGCGGCATCGGTGACTCCCGTGGCAGGCAGCTGGGGCGTAACACGCCCCTTCAAACGTCCTGACGATTCAACTGTGCGACCTCGCGCGCCGGCAGAGGTTCTGCGTCAGGTTCTGCCTCAGGGCTGGGGGGCGGGTCCTGCAGCACCTTGAAGGTGGCGGCTTCCGGGTCGAAATCGGTGAGCTCCGGCTCCTGGTATTCCTCCGGCAGAAAGATATTGAGGATGATCGCGCAGAACGCGCCGACGGTGATGGGCGATTCGAAAATGTTGTGCAGCGCCCTGGGCAGCTCGCGCAAGACCTCCGGCACGGCAGCCACGCCCAGGCCCATGCCCAGGGAAATCGCCACGATCAGCATGTTGCGGCGATGCAGGCCGGCCTCCGAGAGGATCTTGATACCCGCCACAGCGACCGTGCCGAACATGATCAGCGTCGCGCCACCCAGCACCGGCTTCGGCATCAGTTGCAGCACGGCGCCGATGACCGGGAACAGGCCCAGCAGCACGAGTATCCCGGCAATGAAAAAAGCCACGTAGCGGCTGGCGACACCGGTCAGCTGAATGACCCCGTTGTTCTGCGCGAAGGTCACCATGGGCAGGCTGTTGAATGTCGCGGCCAGCGCCGAATTCAGTCCGTCTGCCAGCAGTCCCGATTTGATCCGGCGGATGTAAACCGGCCCGCTCACCGGCTGCTGGGAAATCATCGAGTTGGCGGTGAGGTCCCCGGCGGCCTCCAGTGGCGACACGAGGAAGATCACCGCGATGGGGATGAACGCCAGCAGATCGAAGGAAAACCCGTATTTGAAGGGCACCGGAAGGCTCATCACCGGCACATGGGGCATCTGCGCGAAATCCACCCGGCCCATGAACCACGCGACGGCGAAGCCCAGGGTCAGGCCGATGATGATTGCGCTCAGGCGCAGTAACGGAATATTGAATCGGTTGAGCACCACGATGGTGATCAGCACCAGTCCGGCCAGGCCCATGTTCGCCGCCGAACCCAGGTCGCTTGCGCCGAAGCCGCCGGCCATGTCGGTCATCGCCACTTTCAACAGCGACAGGCCCATCAGGGTAATGATCGTGCCGGTGACCACCGGGGTGATCAGCTTGCGCAATTTACCGATGAACTGGCTGAGGGCGACCTCGACGAACGCTGCGCAGAAGCACACGCCGAAGATCGTCGAGAGGATTTCGTCGGTGCCGCCGCCGCGACTCTTGACCAGAAACCCGGCGCTGAGAATCACGCTGAGGAAGGAGAAACTGGTGCCCTGCAGGCACAGCAGTCCCGAGCCGATCGGGCCGAAGCGCTTGGCCTGAACGAAGGTGCCCAGCCCGGAGACGAACAACGCCATACTGATCAGGTAGGGCACTTCGCTGTCGAGCCCGAGTACGCTACCGACAATCAGGGTGGGGGTGATGATGCCGACGAAACTGGCCAGCACGTGCTGCAACGCCGCGAAGATCGCGGCGGCGAAATGCGGTCGGTCATCGAGCCCGTAAATAAGTTCGGTTCTGGATGCGACCGAGGCTGAAGCCGAGCGGGTCGGGGCGCTGTTCTGGGGTGCTGTCATGGTTAGCCTGCCATTTTGTTTTTATGGGGTCATGGGCTTTGCGGATGACACATCTCCGACCGGTACGGACATCTTGTCTTGCCGGTCAGGATTGCCGACTGTACAACATGTCCACAAGCAGAAGTACACGTTATTGAAATATTGTGTACAAAGCGCAAAGCGAGGCATGGCGGTCGGTCGTGGGGAAAAGGGCGCGCAGGATGCCAGAAAACACTACGCAGGTCAGCGGGCAACGTCGGGTGGCTCGCAGGCAAATGCTCAAGGCGCTGAACGATCTTTTGCCCCGAGCCTCCATAGTGGTGACCGCCATCAGTGGCGACCGTTATTAGCCTGTCGAGTTTGTTCTGCAGTATTTCTGGACAAGGAGTTTTTACTGGGGCGTCACGATGATCATGAGCACGGCACAGCCGTTTCCGTTGAGTGAGTCGCAAATCGCATCGATAGCCCGGGCGCTGGCTGACAGCCGCCGCTTCCGGATTCTGGTTCAGATCGGCGAAAGCGAGCAGGCGCTGCCATGCGCCGAGGTGCTGAAGGTTCATCCGGTCAGCGCCGCCACCGTTTCCCACCACACCAAAGAGCTTGAGCGCGCCGGCCTCATCGCCACCCTGCGCGAAGGCAAATACGCCAGCTTCATGATCCAGCGCGAGGTGCTGCACGCCTACGCTCGGCAGTTGATGCAGATCTAGGACGCTCCGCGTGGTAGCGCCTCCCGTAACGCTCTGCGTCGCGTCGCCCGGACATAAATGCGCGTCGTCTGCAGGACGCGGAGCGTGGGAATAATCAACATTTGTGGTGAACGAACCGGCCCCTTCCCGGCTAAAGCCGGTCCCACAAATGCATCGCATGCATCCGGTGGGATTGGCGTCGACTGTAGGACCGGCTTTAGCCGGGAAGCTCTTGACCTGCTTTGATCTTGATCTTCATACACAAGAGGCTCAGTCAACGCCAATCGCGACTTGGGTGCAGGCCGAACGCAGACGACGCGCAGTGGGCCGAGCCGCATGGATGCGGCGAGAGCGCCGTCAGGACATGGATGTCCGTTCGGCGCGGGCCCACGGAGCGTCGTCGGAGTGAGGGAACCCTGAGGAACGAAGGGCCTAACCAGGAGCAAGCACCCTTGGTTACTTGGGGTGCTTTTCCAAGTAACTCGCCGAAGGCGAAACAGTCTGCCCCCAGGCAGACGCCTTTGATCCGCTTCAGATCTTCTTCAGCCCCATTGAAAATAGCCCTGACCACCCCTATGTCTTGAAAAGTCCCGCATCCGGAGTTCCCCATGTACCCAGACGTTCAGCTGTTCATTGATGGTCAATGGCGTGCCAGTGCCGACGGCCGCACCCTCGATGTCATCAACCCCGCCGACGGCGAAACCCTCGGCACCGTGGCCCACGCCGACATCGCCGATCTGGACCAGGCGCTGGCAGCGGCCGAACGCGGCTTCGAAACCTGGCGCAGCACCCCGGCCTACGACCGCTACAAAATCATGCAGAAGGCCGCCAATCTGCTGCGCGACCGCGTCGATCACATTGCCAACATCATGACCCGCGAACAGGGCAAGCCGCTGGCCGAAGCGCGCATGGAAACCCTGTCTGCCGCTGACATCATCGACTGGCTGGCCGAAGAAGGTCGCCGCGCCTATGGCCGTCTGGTGCCGTCGCGCAATGTCTCGGTTGAGCAGAAAGTCATCAAGGAGCCGGTCGGTCCGGTGGCGGCGTTCACGCCGTGGAATTTCCCGATCAATCAGGTGGTGCGCAAGCTGTCTTCGGCGCTGGCGGCCGGCTGCTCGATCATCGTCAAGGCCCCGGAAGAAACCCCGGCGTCGCCTGCCGAACTGGTCCGCGCCTTCGTCGATGCCGGCGTTCCGGCGGGCGTCATTGGCCTGGTTTACGGCGATCCGGCGCAGATTTCCAGCTACCTGATTGCGCACCCGACCATCAAGAAAGTCACCTTCACCGGCTCCACTCCGGTCGGCAAGCAGCTGGCGGCGTTGGCAGGCCAGCACATGAAGCGCGTGACCATGGAGCTTGGCGGTCACGCCCCGGCGCTGGTGTTCGACGACGCGGACATCGACCTGGCGGCGCGCACGCTGGCCGGCGCCAAGTTCCGCAACGCCGGGCAGGTCTGCGTGTCACCTACGCGCATTCTGGTTCAGCGCGGGGTGTTCAATGCGTTCGTCGAGAAGTTCGTCGGCCACACCCACGAGCTGAAAGTCGGCAACGGCCTGGAGCAGGGTGTGACCATGGGCCCGGTGGCCAACGAGCGACGCATTCCGGCGTTGAGCGCGTTGATCAAGGACGCCAGCGACAAGGGCGCCAAGGTCCATGTCGGCGGCAAGGCCATCGAAGGGCCGGGCTACTTTTTCCAGCCCACCGTTATCAGTGGTCTGACCACCGAAATGCGCATCATGAACGAAGAACCGTTCGGCCCGGTGGCGCTGCTGGTGCCGTTCGACACGGTGGAGGATGCGGTCAAGGAATCCAACCGCGTGCCGTTCGGCCTGGCGTCGTATGCCTTCACTTCATCGATGAAAACCACCCACATCCTCAGCACCCGCATCGAAGCTGGCATGCTGTCGATCAACCATCAGGGCATCGGTCTGGTTGAAGTGCCGTTCGGCGGCATCAAGGATTCCGGCTACGGGTCCGAGGGCGGTACCGAAGCGATCGAGGCGTACCTGAACACCAAACTGGTGACGGTATTTAACGTTTAACGCCTACTGCAGGAGCCGGCTTGCTGGCGAACCGTGACTGCCAGCCACCCTTGAGGCGGCTGACCCAGCGCATTCGCCAGCAAGCCGGCTCCTACAGGTATTGAGTGCGGCTGAACTCCCACGCCCCCCGCGAACTCTGAACCCACAGATCACTTCCGATCCACGGGGACGAGTCATGGCGATCAGCAGCGTGCAGACAGTAGCGGCAGACCCCAAAGGCGCGGTGTTTGAAACGGACCTGCCGGCCCGGCTCGATCGTCTGCCGTGGGGGCGGTTTCATACGTTGCTGGTGTTTGCGCTGGGCATCACCTGGCTGCTCGACGGGCTCGAAGTGACACTGGCGGGCTCGGTCTCCGGGGCGTTGAAAGACAGCCCGGTCCTGCACCTGACCAATGCCGACATCGGTCTGGCCGGCGGCGCCTATATCTGCGGCGCGGTACTGGGGGCGTTGTTCTTTGGCTGGCTGACGGACCGTCTTGGCCGGCGCAAACTGTTCTTCATCACCCTCGCGCTGTACATCACCGCGACCGCCGCCACGGCATTTTCCTTCAGCCTCTGGAGTTTCCTGCTGTTCCGGTTTCTCACCGGCATGGGCATTGGCGGCGAGTACACGGCGATCAACTCGACCATCCAGGAATTCACCCCGGCGAGGTTCCGGGGCTGGGTGGATCTGACCATCAACGGCACTTTCTGGATCGGCGCGGCCTTGGGCGCGGTCGGCTCCATCGTGCTGCTGGACGCCCCATGGGTGGGCGCGGACATGGGCTGGCGCCTGTGTTTCGGCATCGGCGCGGTGCTCGGTCTGATCATTATGCTGATGCGCCTGTGGCTGCCGGAAAGTCCGCGCTGGTTGCTGATTCATGGCCAGGGCGAGGAGGCGAGGGTGATTGTGGAAGGGATCGAAGACCGCCTTCGCCGTCAGGGCCACGACCTGTCCGAGCCGGTTGGCCCGCCGTTGCGTTTGCATGCGCGGGACCACACGCCGCTGAAGGAGATTTTCCACACGCTGTTCAACACCTACCGCCGTCGCGCCTTGGTGGGGCTGACGTTGCTGACCGCCCAGGCGTTCTTCTACAACGCGATTTTCTTCACCTACGCGCTGGTGCTCACCGAGTTCTATCAAGTGCCGTCGGCCTCCATCGGCTGGTACGTGCTGCCACTGGCGCTGGGCAATTTCTGCGGGCCTTTGCTGTTGGGGCGGCTGTTCGATGTGGTTGGGCGGCGGGTGATGATCAGCCTGACCTACGCCGTCTCCGGGGTCTTGCTGACCCTCAGCGGCTACCTGTTTCAACAGGGCGTTCTGGATGTCACGCAACAGGCCATCGCCTGGATGATCATTTTCTTCTTCGCGTCGGCAGCGGCCAGTTCGGCCTACCTGACTGTCGCGGAAACCTTTCCGCTGGAAATCCGCGCCTTGGCCATCGCCGTGTTTTACGCGTTCGGCACGGCGCTGGGTGGCATCGTCGGCCCGACGCTGTTCGGCCAGTTGATCGACACCCATGAGCGGGGCCCGGTGTTTTTCGGCTATCTGATCGGTGCCGCGTTGATGTTGCTGGCCGCCGTGGTGCAGGCGATCTGGGGCGTGGCCTCGGAAGGCAAATCCCTGGAAGAAGTGGCGCGGCCATTGTCCCAGGCCCACGACTGACTCAAGCGCGCCGTCGGCGATTGGTCAGTTTTGTTCAATCGCCAGCCTGTGCGCCCTTCGTACACTCACCCCACAGTCAACGAAGGGTGAGACGTGCAATGAACCTGATGATTTCCATGGCGGCGTTCGCACTGGCCGCGTCCATATCGCCGGGGCCGGTGAACGTCGTGGCGCTCAGCTCGGGCGCCCAGTTCGGCTTGATCGCCAGCTTGCGCCACGTGCTCGGCGCGACGGTGGGCTTTGTCGTGCTGCTGATGTTCACCGGGTTCGGCCTGCATGAAGTGCTGCAGCGTTACCCGATGCTGACCGAGATCATTCGCTGGGCCGGGGTGGCGTTTCTGCTGTATCTGGCGTGGAAACTGGCGATGGACGACGGCCGCCTCGATGTCGCCAAACCGACCCGCGAGCCGTCGTTTCTGCACGGTGCGGCGATGCAGTGGCTGAACCCGAAAGCGTGGCTGGCGGCGGTGGCGGGGATGGGGGCGTTCGTGGCCGATGGCGAGGCGCGACTGATCGGTCTGTTTGCGCTGATCTACTTCGTCGTGTGCTACCTGTCGGTGGGCTGCTGGGCCTACGCCGGTGCTTTTCTCGGCCCCTGGTTGCGCAGCCCCGGGCGCATCCGCGTGTTCAACCGCAGCATGGCGGCGCTGTTGGCAGGCTGCGCGGTGTCGCTGTTTTACGAATGAGCCCCTTGCGAGCAGCAACAGCCGATCAGGACTTGTACTGACCCGGCGTTGCCGCCAGATGCTTTTTGAACGCCCGTTGAAAGTGCGCCTGATCGGCAAAACCACTCTGCTGCGCGATGTCGGCGATGGGCTCGCCGCTGCGCAATTGCGCCTGGCCGTGCTGAATGCGCCGGTTGACCAGCCAGGCGTGCGGGGTCATGTGGTACTGCTGCTCGAACGCACGAATCAGGTAGGCCTCGGAAAGATTCGCCACCGCGCACAATTCTTCCAGCCGAATCGGTTGCAGATAATGCGCATCGATGTACCGCGCCGCGCGTTCGACCTTGGGATTGGCCTGTCTCGGCGGCAGGCTAGAGCCGCCCAGACGCTGCTCCACCAGGGTGAAAAACGCGACAACGGCTTCATGCCTTGCCAGCGGATCCAGCTGCGAATCCACCAGCCGCCCATGCAGACCCAGCAGGCCGTTGAACAACTGCGGATCACGACTGTGGGTTGCCGAATACCCCCGAAACACGCCCCCGTTGCTCACACCGCAATCGCGCTGTAGCGCGCCCAGCCACTGCGCGTTGACGTACAGCATCAGGTAGGACCAGGGCTGATCGTCGATGGGGTTACAGGCGTGGACCTCGCCGGGGTTCATCACCACAACGGTGCCGGTGGCGATGGTCTGGGTGGTCTTCTCGTGAAGGTACGTGCTTTGTCCGGCGGTGATTGCGCCGATGGAAAACACGTCGTGGGAGTGACGGGAATAACAGACCTTGCGCCCATCCTCGATGGAGCGCGCTTCAATGAACGGCAGCTGCGCGTCCCGCCAGAACACCGGTTTATCAGGCTGTATCACCGGGTTCTGGCAGGTCATTTCAACTCATCCCTTGTTGCGTTTGCAGCTGTGAAAGAGGTCCAGCGCCGGCTGGTATTCCGTGCTGGTAACGCCGAGCAAGCCTAGCACCGAATGAAACATGTAGTCATGGCTCAGGTCCGGCTGGTCTTGCTTGGCGGCCAGACAGCTTCGATCAACGCTGGCGTCTTCCAGGGTCGAGTGGCCGAACCACATCACCATCGGCACGTGGGTCTGCGCCGCCGGCGCGATGGCGTAAGGCGCGGCATGCAGGTAGATGCCGTTTTCGCCGAGGGACTCGCCGTGGTCCGAGACGTAGATCATCGAGGCATCGACCTTGTCCTGATTGCGCTTGAGCAACTCGATGGTCTGCGACAGGAAGTGGTCGGTGTACAGAATGGTGTTGTCGTAGACGTTTTTCAGCTCGTCGGTTGTGCAGCTGCCCAGCTGATTGGTGTGGCAGACGGGCGTGAAGCGCTCCAGGGTCTTGGGGTAGCGATCGTAGTATTCCGGGCCGTGGCTGCCGTCGGAATGGAGGACGATGATGGCGTTGTCCTGTAGCGAATCGATGTAGTCCTGCAAGCCCACCAGCAGCGATTCGTCGAGGCAATTCTGGCCATCGCAGAACGGGCTCGGCTGGTTTTTCGGGATATCACTGTGGGGTACGCGCAGGCAGGTGCCCTTGCAATCGCTGTTGTTGTCCAGCCACACCACCTTCAGCCCGGCGCGCTGGAGCATGTCCAGCAGCCCCTCGTAGGTCTTGCCCTTCTTGTCGCTGTAATCGCTGCGTGGAAACTTCGAAAACATGCACGGCACCGAGACCGCGGTGGAAGTGCCGCACGATGCCACGTGGGTGAAGTTGAGAATGTCCTGCTGCTTCAGCTCCGGATTGGTTTCCCGCCCGTAACCGTTGAGCGAGAAGTGGTCGGCCCGGGCCGTTTCACCGACGACGAAGATCATCAGGCTCTTTTTCGGCCGCTGTTGCGCTTGCGGGCTGAGCGCGGCGTCGGCACCGACGGTCTGGATTTTCAGCGTCTCCTTGATGGCGACGGTCTGCTTGGTCAGTTTGCCGACGGCGTAGAGGTAGTTGGTCGGGTTGATGAAGTGGGTGAGCTTGTCTTCATCGCGAAAGATCGGCGCGTATGTCGAGTAGAAGGGCCCGACCGCAGCGGCGACTACCAGCAGACAGCCGACGCACACCAGCACTTTGTTGACCAGCCCGGGGAGCACGCGGCGATAGGTCACCGGCAGCCGCCAGATCAGCGCGATTGGCAGTACGCCCAGCAGGCCCAGGTAGAGAAACAGCGTGCCGCTCAATAGGGCCTTGGCCTCGCCGGGGTTGGTCTCGAGCACGTTCTGCATCATCGTCGTGTCGATGCTGATGCCGTAGGTGTTCATGAAATACGCGGCGGCGGCCGAGCAGAGTGCGACCAGGCTGAGCACCGGTTTCAGCGTCGGGCGGAAGGAAAAGGGCGTGAGCAGCAGGGTGATCGCGGCCCATAGCAAGAAGGCAAACGAAACATAGAACGCGATGGCTTTGACGCCTTGCAACTGCGCCAGGTCAACCAGCGCGCGCCAGGTCGTCAGGTTGTAAAACAGCACCAGGCACAGGGAAAACACCATCACCAGACGAGTAG
The DNA here is from genome assembly GCF_021728295.1 of Pseudomonas petrae. Taxonomy (GTDB): domain Bacteria; phylum Pseudomonadota; class Gammaproteobacteria; order Pseudomonadales; family Pseudomonadaceae; genus Aquipseudomonas; species Aquipseudomonas petrae. The sequence continues at coordinate 62,358 of NZ_JAKJXE010000004.1, read as the reverse complement.
ACGTGACCGGTTTGACCATCGAATTCATTTCCGTATAAGAGGCCGCGCAATGCTTGGGATGCGGATGCATCAGGCATTTCCATCCTTGGGGCCGAGACGTCAGGTGAGTCAGTCAATGGCTGCCGGGAGGTAGGCGGGACAGACCGCGCGGATTTTTCCAAATCGATTGTGAAGGCTTTGTGAAAGGGCCAAGTCGTCGGTTCCTCCCGCTTCAAACCCGCTTTTGCGTAGGGTGTCGAGTGCTTATGTTTAATGGCCCGCGATGACCTTGTCCACCGTGCCGTCCTGCTTGAGCAGGGCGAATGCAGCGGCGATTCGTTGCACTGTCTCCTCCGGGGTGCTGGCGCTAAGGGCGACGTAGAGACCTTTGGACAGTTCGTCGAGGGTGAAGACGCTTTCCAGGTCCTCGAACGCGATGTGCAGATCGGCGCATTGCTCCCGCGCCTCGCGCTCGGGCATGGGGATCAGCTCGACCTGGCCGCTGATCAGTTTGCGCAGGTTGTCGAGGTTATTGGGCGAGACCACCATCCTGCTGAAACCCTTGCCCTCCAGGTACTGCTGCCGCGAGTCATCGCGCACGACCCCGACGGTGTAACGGCTGGCGTCCTGCAAGGCCTTGACCACCACATCGCGGCGCTCGCGGAGTTTGTAAAACGACGGGGTGACCTGTTCCAGCTCACCGACCCACTTGAACAGTGCCTCGCGTGCGCTGCTGCGAATCATCGGGTAGATCAGCACGTTCGCTTCCAGGCGAGCGATGTCGTAGGCCCGCGCCCATGGGTACAACGCCATGTGGTAATCGGTGATGCCTGCGTTGGCGAGGGTCATCTCGACCACTTCGCTGGCCACCCCGATCACTTTGCCGCCTTCGAGGGCGCTGTATGAGGAGTCTTCGGTCACCACTTGCAGCGTCGTGGCGCCGGCGTTCAGGCACACGAACAGCATCAGGAAAGTGGCCAGAACGCTGCGCTGACGATGATTTTTTCCCATGGCATTCCTCTCGGTTCAGATCACACAGCGGTCCCGGCCCTGGCTTTTCGCCCGGTACAGCGCCCGGTCGGCACTCTGCAGCAGTTGATCGAAGTGCTCCATGTTCGCCGGGTCGAGCTCGGCCACGCCGATGCTCAAGGTCACGAAAGGCGAGACCGGTGAAGCGCTGTGTACCAGTTGTTGCCGGGCCAGCAGGCCGCGCAGGCGATCGGCCGAGGCCAGCGCCTGTTGCTCATCCTGGCCCGGCAGCAGCACGGCGAACTCTTCGCCGCCGAGCCGCGCCACCAGTTCGCCAGAGCGCGAGAACAGCGCGCTCATGGCCAGCGCCACATCGCGCAGGCATTGATCGCCCCGGGCATGGCCGTAGGTGTCGTTGTAAAGCTTGAAGAAATCGATGTCGCACATCAGCACCGACAGCGGCTGGCGATGACGCAAGGCGCGGTTGAATTCCAGCGCCTTGAGTTCGTCGAAATGGCGGCGGTTGGCGAGGCCCGTGAGCGGATCGAAGCGGGTCAGGGCTTCCAGTCGCGTGTTGGCGGCCTTGAGCTGTGCGGTGCGCTGCTCGACCAGTTCGGCGAGCTGGTCGCGGCTGGCGGCCAGGGCGATTTCGTCGCGGGCCTGACGCTCCAGGTGCGCGGCCAGTTTGTCCTGCAGGTCATTGACGCCCGCTTCGAGCAGGTCAAGTTCGTCACCGGCCTTGCCGCGCCGCTCCAGGGTCAGGTGGGTCTTGAGGTTGAGCGGCGTCAGGTGCTCAAGGTGTCGGGCAATGCGCCGCACGTGCAGGGTCACCGAGCGGTTGAACATCCCCATGATCAGCCCGGCGAGCGCCAGGGACTGAATGATCTGGGTGAGCATGATGATCGCGACTTCTTTCCACAGGCGTTTCCACAGCAGGCTTTCGTCGCCTTCGATGGTCAGCTCGCCGACCACTTCGCTCGCGCCGGGGTAGGGCGCGATGGTCAACTGCCGATGCAGCGCCGGGGCGCGGATCGAGCCGGTGTGACCGTTGTGCTGGCGTTCCAGAATTTCAGGGGCGCGACCGGGCCGCAGGATCTTCAGCTGGACCCGGCCCACCGGCGCCGCCGTGGCCACGCTGTCGATCTGGGTCTGCAGCGCCTGATCATCCATTTCCCACACGGCTTTGGACAGCGTGCCCTGAAACACCTGATCGATTAGGGTCAGCTCGGCGTTCATGTTCGCCAGGTTGGTGTTCCAGGCGAACCAGGTGCGCACCAGCACCGTCGCGGCAGTGAACAGCACGCAGAACGCCAGCGTCGCCAGCACCAGACGCCGCGCCAGCGAACCGGTGCGCTGTCCGGTGCGGGTGGTCGGGCGGGTGTCGCCGGGTGGGTCGGAAGGCGTTTCGATCTGCATGCTCATTGCCACTTGCGCGCGATGGCGTCGTAGGTGCCGTTGGCGCGAAGGGTGTCCAGGGCTTTCTGAAACAGCTGCACCGTGGCGTCGGGTGTGCCGACGCTGAACGCCATGTTGATGCCGCCGGCTTCTTCCAGCTCTTTTAAGTGCAGGGACTGCACCAGCGTCCGGGTGGGGTCATCGCCGACCTGCCGGGCGAGGTAGTAAGCGTTGAGCTCGTTGGAAATCCACAGGTCGACGTGGCCGGTCTGCAGTTTCTGGTAATTGAATTCGTAGCGGTTGCTCGATTGCAGCTGGTGGCCGATCACGAACTTGCGCGCCATCAGGTACTGCTCGCCGACGTCTTTGTTGACCGTCGCGGTCTGCCAGTCCCGGGCGTCGTCCAGGCTCAGGAGCGTGACGGGATGGCTGGCAGATGAATACAGAAACCAGCGCGACGCGGCGATGGTGCCGACCCACTTGAACAGCCGCTCGCGCTCGGCGGTGCGGGTGATCGAGTAGATCAGCACGTTGGGGGTGTGCAGCGCCAGGTCATAAGCCCGCGCCCAGGGCATGGACTGAATGGAGGCCTGCACATTGACCTCCTTCAACACCGCCTGAACCACCTCGGTGCTCATACCGGTGAGCACCCCGTCGCGGGTCATGTTGTAGGGCGGGAGTTCTTCGGTGACAACATGGATCTCGACACGAGCCGGGTCAGAATGAATCGATTCAGCTCCAGACGCGCCCGAGCCCACGCACAGCAACAGCGCCACACAGAGTGCGCTGCCCAGTGTGTGAATGAGCGAATGGAGTGTCATCGATAACTACCTCATGGAGTGCAGAAGCGAGAGATTCCGGGCCGTGAACATTCCGGCGCAACCGTAACCGACTGCCTTGCACACCGGGATATCGGCTGAATAACCCGTCACTTGAGACGGCATCCTGCCGGCCATCCTAACAGCTTGAACAGACGAATCCGGTTCGCCGGCCGCCGCGCCCAACCTCTCGCCACCTTCCCGACGTCCTGACGACGCACATCACGGGGCGAGCACCGATCTCCAGTGCCTGAACAGGCCTGTTCCCGGCTAAAGCCGCTCCTGCCAGGGCATCGCATGGATCCAGTGGGATTAACGCTGGTTATGACTGTAGGACCGGCTTTAGCCGGGAAGCTGTTGATCTGCTTTTGATCTTCATACGCAAAAAGCCCAATCACCGCGATACGCGACTTGGGTGCAGGCTGAACGCAGGGCCCACGGAGCGAGACCGGAGTGAAGGAACCCGGACGAAGGGAGGCGCTGATGGCCGTGGGTTATGGGATGTGGCCGACCGCGCGGCAGTGGTTTTAAGCGGCTTATGAGGTAGCGGCAACCTTGGCCGTTTTCACCGGCGGCACGATGGACAGCGCGATCAACGCGGCAATCGCGCACAGCAGGCCGGAAATGAAAAACGCCGGCAGGTACGTGGCGAAATGCGTGCGTGTCCATCCGGCGCCGAAGGCGGCAAACGCAGCACCCAGCTGATGCCCGGCGAACACCCAGCCGAACACGATATTGGCGCGCTCGGTGCCAAATCGCTGGGCGGTCAGCTTCACTGTGGGCGGCACCGTGGCGATCCAGTCCAGCCCGTACAACAGGGCAAACACCGAGAGCCCGAACACGGTGAAATCCAGAAACGGCAGCAGCACCAGCGACACGCCGCGAAAGCCGTAGTACCAGAACAGCAGCCAGCGATTATCGAAGCGGTCCGACAGCCAGCCGGAACCGATGGTGCCGAAGAAATCGAAAATCCCCATCACCGCCAGCATGCCGGCCGCCGTGGTTGCGGCCAGGCCGTAGTCGCCGCACAGGCTGATGAAGTGCGTCTGAATCAGGCCGTTGGTGCTGGCGCCACAGATGAAAAACGTCATGAACAGCACCCAGAACGTCCAGGTTTTCGACACGTCGCGCAGGACCCGCAACGGCGTGATCAGCAGCTGAACGAAGGTCTGGGAACTCGCGGCAACGGGTTGAACCTCCTCGTCGCCGTAGAGCGGCAGTTGCAGATCGGCAGGGCGGTTGCGCATCAACGCCAGCACCGCCACGCCCGCAATCACGATGGCCGTGCAGATGCTCGCCAGTGCCGTGCGCCAGCCGAAATGCTCGGTCAGGTTCGCCAGCATCGGCATGAACACCAGTTGGCCCGTGGCAGAACTGGCCGACAGCAAACCCATCGCCAGGCCGCGATGTTTTGAGAACCAGCGGGTCGCGACGGTGGCGCCAAGCACCATCGCCGTCAGCCCTGTGCCGAAGCCAACCACCACGCCCCACAGGACCACCAACTGCCAGAACTGGGTCATGAACAGCGACAAGACCATGCCGCTGGCGACCAGCGTCAGTGCGGCCAGCACCACCTTGCGCACGCCGAAGTGGTTCATGAACGCGGCGGCAAAAGGACCGACCAGCCCGAACAGGGCAAAACGTATCGCCAGCGCCGAAGAAATCTCGGCCGTGTCCCAGCCGAATTCCGCTTGCAGCGGCCGGATGAACACCCCGGGCGCGCCCACTGCGCCGGCCATGACCAACATGGTCAGGAAGGTGACGGCCAGGATCACCCAGCTGTAGTGAATGCGACGGCGCGACAGAGAAGCCGCCAGAACAGAGGAAACCATGGGAATTCACCAGAAAGCGGAGCAATTGGATGATGGCTGTACTGCAATATGAACGCTCAGCCCTCGGGCCAACGTCAAGCGGATATTTCTGAATGTTGCAGACACCCGGATGCTCAGCCATCAAAGCGGCCTCGGCAGCACGGTTTCACGCCGGGCATTTCACACGGTGAAACAGTGGATTGCTTTTTCTGGTCATTCCCCAGTTCGGCAGGCAGGCCCACTATCCGTTCCACCAGCGCGGCACACCACTGCGGCACCGCCGCCCCACGCTGAGTCGACCCACTTGCCCAGGAGCCAACCCCATGACCGCCATCACGCTCTATCACTTCCCGCTGTCCGGCCACTCTCATCGCGCCGAGCTGATGTTGTCGCTGCTGGGACTTGCGCCGAACATTCAGTTCGTTGACCTGGCCAAGGGAGAGCAGAAGAAGCCGGAATTCCTGGCCATCAACGCCTTCGGCCAAGTGCCGGTGATTGAAGACAACGGCGTCATCGTCGCCGATTCAACGGCGATCCTGGTGTACCTGGCGAAGAAGTACGACACGTCGGGCCGCTGGTTGCCGAATGATCCCGAGGGCGCAGCGCAGGTGCAGCGCTGGTTGTCTGCCGCGTCCGGCGCGATTTATCTGGGCCCGGCGCGGGCGCGTCTGATCACCGTTTTCGGCGCGGGCTTCGATCCGAAAGACACGATTCAGCGTGCCCACGACGCGCTTCGCGTTATTGATCAGCACCTGACTGGCCGCGAATTTCTCGCCACCGATCACCCCACCATCGCCGATGTCGCCGCCTACAGCTACATCGCCCACGCGCCTGAAGGGAATGTTTCGCTGGACGAATACGTCAACGTGCAGGCATGGCTGGCACGCATCGAGAACCTGCCGGGCTTTACGCCAATGCCGCGCACGGCAGCAGGCTTGGTCAAGTAACGCTATGTGATGCCAGGGAGTTCGCGCCATGAACGATATTCGCACTGAAATACCATCGCCATGGCATTCCGGCGAGCGCGCTCTGCAGGCCAAAGTCGGCGTTGCGGAGCGCATGGAAACCTTGGGCAAGCGCGTCATTCGCGACTACATGCCCGATCAGCACCGTGAGTTCTACGAGCACCTGCCGTATCTGATTCTCGGCGCCGTCGACAATGAAGGCTGGCCGTGGGCGACCCTGCTGGACGCCCAGTCGGGGTTTATCCATTCCCCCGATGCCAGGCGTCTGGACATTACCCGACGCCTCGATGCCGACGACCCGTCTGGCGCCGAATTTGCGCCGGGTGCGGCGTTGGGCATGCTTGGCATCGACCTGCACACCCGCCGTCGCAACCGCATCAACGGCCACATCAGCGACGTGTGGGAAAACGGTTTTTCCGTGAGCGTCGAATACTCGTTCGGCAATTGCCCGCAGTACATTCAGCTGCGGGCATTGAAACAGCTGCCGTTGCCGACACTGCCGCAACGGCCTGCTGCGCAACGCTTGACCGCACTGGATGACGCCGCGATCGCCACCATTCGTGGTGCTGACACCTTCTTCGTCGCCAGCTATGTCGACCTGGAGGGCGCGCAGCCCCATCGTTCGGTGGACGTGTCCCATCGTGGCGGTCAGGCCGGTTTCGTGCGGGTGGACGGCGACGTGCTGACCATCCCGGATTTCGCCGGCAACCTCTTTTTCAATACGCTGGGTAATTTCCAGGTCAATCCCAAGGCGGGTCTGCTGTTTGTTGATTTTCAGACCGGCGAGCTGTTGCAGGTGGCGGGCACTGTCACGTTGATTCTCGAAGGGCCGGAAATCGCGGCGTTTCAAGGCGCCGAGCGGCTCTGGCAGGTGCGGGTGGAGCAGGTGGTGCGTCGGCCGGCGGCGTTGCGCTCGCGCTGGGAGTTCCAGGGTTGGTCGCCGAACAGCCTGATGACCGGCGACTGGCAGCAGACTGCCGCGCGCCTGCAAGCCGATGCTCTGCGCGATCAATGGCGGCCCATGCGGGTGACGCGGATCGAGGACTAAAGCGACGGCATTCGTTCGTTCTATTTCGAGCCTGCCGACGGCGCCGGTTTGCCCGCGTTCAAGGCCGGTCAGCATCTGCCGCTGCGGCTGGCGCTCTCCCCATCGCAGCAAGGTCGTACGCCGCCGCTGATTCGCACGTACAGCCTGTCCAGCGCGCCGTCCGACGGATTCTTCCGCATCAGCGTCAAGCGGGACGGACTGGCCTCGGCGTATCTGCACGATCAGGTCAAGGTCGGCGATCTGCTCCAGGCGCGGGCACCCCAGGGCAGTTTCGTGTTGCATCCGCAAGAGCGCCGGCCGCTGGTGCTGCTGGGTGCAGGCATCGGGGTCACGCCCATGCTGTCGATGCTGCGAGAAGTCATTTACGAAGGCAAACGGGTGCGGGGCGGGCGGGCGACGTGGTTCATCCAGAGTGCACGTCGTCTGGCCGACCTGGCGTTTCGCGAAGAAGTGGACACACTCATTGCCAGGGCCGGCGATCAGTTGACAGCGATCCGGGTGCTGAGCCAGCCGGAAACGTCGGCGCGTGTGGGTGAGGATTTTCACCTGACCGGCCGCATCGACCTCGATCTGCTCAAGGCGCTGCTGCCGTTCGACGATTTTGATTTCTATGTGTGCGGGCCGGCGGCCTTTACCCAGGAAATCTACGACGGCCTGCGCGCCCTGCACATTCGCGACGAGCGCATCCATGCCGAGACCTTCGGCCCGTCCAGCCTCAAGCGAAGCGGTGATTCCCGAGCGATTGCTTTTGAGCAGCCGCCTGCCGCGACCGAAGCGGTGCCGGTGGTGTTCGAACGCTCCGCCAAGGAAGCGCGCTGGCAGCCCGCCGGTGGCAGCTTGCTGGAACTGGCCGAAAGCGGCGGGCTGAGCCCGGAGTTCAGCTGTCGCGGCGGATCCTGCGGCACCTGCAAGACCCGGCTCATCAGTGGCCAGGTGCATTACCCGGTCCCGCCCGCTGAAATGCCGGCGCCGGACCACGTGCTGATCTGCTGCGCAGTCCCGGCTTCAGGGCCGTTGGTGCTCGATCTGTAACCATCCATGCGTGTGCGGGAGAGGCGGCGATGAACCCATGGCCAGCGTTCGAGAAAGATGAAACACCGATGCCGTATCAGGCAACCGAGCAGGAGATTTCCTGGCTGTTGCCGCAGTCGCTGGCGTCCCTGGCCGGCGAGCTGGCAGCAAGCCACGAGCATATCGACAAACCTGCGACGCTGCGGCTGTTCATGTGGGTGCGTTCGGTGTCGGGATTTGATCGGCCGCGTTAACGGCAGCGGCGGGGTGAGCAGGACGTTTGTTCCGGCAACAGTTGAAATGAGGCAGCGTCTGGTCGGATGATGTGCGCCGGTTTGCCCACCGTTCGCAGCGGCTCACTGGCGGCTCCTCCCAGCGGGGCGAGTGGCCATGATCCGTGCGGCGCTCGTTGCCCTTCACAAGGACGTTCATCTTGATCACCCGCAGAACCCTCCTCGGCGCGTCGTTGCTGGCTGTGCCCACGTTGTTGAGTCTTTCCTCACTGGCTGCCGAGCGTCGCTCCGGGCCGTCTTCCGACCGGGCCATTGAGCAGCAACTGGCCGACCTCGAGCGTCGTCACGGCGGCCGGCTGGGTGTCGCCATCCTGGACACGGCCAGCCAGCGCCTGATCAGCCATCGCGGCGATGAACGCTTTGCCTTGTGCAGCACCTTCAAATGCCTGGCCGCCGCCTACGTGCTGGCGAGGGTCGATCAAAAACAGGAAGACCTGTCGCGGCGCATCGTCTATTCCGCCGAGCAACTGGTGCCGTATTCACCGACCACCGAGTTGCATGTGGGCGGGCAGGGGCTGAGCGTCGGTTCGCTGTGCGAGGCGGCGATGACGCTCAGCGATAACACCGCGGCCAACCTGCTGCTCGACAGCATGGGCGGTCCCGAAGGGTTGACCACCTGGCTGCGTTCGATCGGTGACACGCAAACGCGCCTCGACCGGCGCGAGCCCGATCTGAATGAAAACCGGCCGGAAGATCTGCGCGACACCACCACGCCCGTCGCCATGCTGCAGACATTGAACACGCTAGTGCTGGGCGACGAACTGAGGTTGCCGTCCCGCGATCAGTTGACGGCGTGGCTGGTGAATAACCGGACCGGCGACAAGAAGCTGCGGGCCGGCGTGCCCGGCAGCTGGCGTGTGGGGGATAAGACCGGTTCGGGTGCCAACAACGCCAGTAACGACGTTGCCGTGATCTGGCCCGGCGACCGGCCACCCATTCTGGTGACGGCTTATTACACCGGCTCGAAAGCCAGCGGTGATCAGATCAACGCGCTGATGGCCGACATCGGACGGCTTGCCGCTACGGTGTAAGGGCGAGTGTCGGGGTGTATCGAGGTGAGCCGAAAAATCTCGATACACAATGCCGCGATGAATCGCCCGTGCGGCACAGAGGGTGGTCTCTGCCGACGCTCAATGACGGCCCTGCGCCGCCCGATACACCGCTCAACTGCCACAAATTCGATTCCCTCAAACCGATATGTGGCGCATTGATATTAAATTCCCTTCCGCTAGACAACCTCAGCCTTAGCCAACAAAACCGGGCACTTCAGTTTTACACGCTGTAGGAAATGGCTGACAGACGTCTCCGTTTTTGCGCGCGGTCTCAAGACTGTCATCAAACAGAAATGTTTCCAGTTTTAAATCTGCCTCGGGTCTTCAACTGTGACCACACACACAAAATTCTCTTGTTGAGGTATTGCCGTGATTCTGCTGACTAAAAAACGCCTGTCGCTTCTGATGGCTTCGATGTGCCTGTCGGGTATGGCACACGCCGTTGATGTGACTGGCGCTGGTTCGAGTTTCGTATTCCCGGTTATCTCCCAGTGGTCGCAGGACTACAGCAAAACTGCTGACAATCGCGTCAACTACCAGTCGATCGGTTCGGGCGGCGGTATTGCTCAGATCAAGGCGGCAACCGTTGATTTCGGCGCGTCCGACGCCCCGATGTCTGCTGAAGATCTCAAAGCCGGCGGCCTGGGTCAGTTCCCAAGCGTGATCGGCGGTATCGTCCCGGTCGTCAACCTGGAAGGTGTCAAAGCCAACGACGTGAAATTGAGCGGCCAGGTCCTCGCCGACATCTTCCAGGGCAAAATCACCAAGTGGAACGACCCTGTCATCACAAAACTGAACGATGGCGTGAAACTGCCTGATACCAACATTACTGTCGTCCACCGTTCGGACGGCTCGGGCACCTCCTTCAACTTCACCAGCTACCTGACCAAAGTCAGCGACGCATGGAAATCGGGTCCAGGCACCGGCTCAGCTGTTCAATGGCCAGTGGGCGTGGGCGGCAAGGGTAACGAAGGTGTGGCTGCTTACGTAAAACAGATCAAGGGCTCGATCGGTTACGTTGAATACTCCTACGCCACCAAGAGCGATATCGCTTTCACCCAACTGCAGAACTCTGCTGGCGAATTCATCAAGCCTGACGCCAAAGCCTTCGCCGCAGCGGCTGACACTGCTGACTGGGCCAACGCCAAAGACTTCAACCTGATCATGACCAACGCGCCGGGCAAGACGGCATGGCCGATCACCGCGACCACCTGGATCATCATGTACAAGCAACCGAAGAACGCCGAGAAAAGCGCTGCTGCTTTCGACTTCTTCAAATGGTCCCTGGAAAAAGGGCAGAGCGCAGCTGAAAAACTGGAATACGTACCTCTGCCTGCATCGCTGGTCAGCAAGATCGAAGACTACTGGAAAACCGAGTTCACCAAGTAACTCGACGTAATCCGGCTAACCCCTGTCACCGAGCGCTCGGTGGCAGGGTTTCCTTGCGAGTGGACCTACCATGACTGAGAACACCCAATACATGTCCGCTGTGATTCCGGATGCAATATCCGAGAGCGAAAAACGCGCGGCCCGCGATCACCGACACGACGCCTGGTTTCGGCGCACGATGCTGGGAGCGGCTCTGTTGGTGCTGCTGTTGCTGGCGAGTATCGCCGGCTCGACACTCTGGGGCGGTGCCCTGGCGTTCAAAACCTTTGGCTTCGAATTTCTTACCAGTACCGAATGGGACGTGGTCAACGGCAAGTTCGGCGCGTTGGTGCCGATCTACGGCACGTTGGTGACCTCCTTTCTCGCGCTGCTGATCGCCGTTCCGGTGAGCTTCGGCATCGCGGTTTTTCTGACTGAAGTCGCACCACCCTGGTTGCGCATGCCCATCGCTTCGGCGGTGGAACTGCTGGCGGGCATTCCTTCGATCATCTACGGCATGTGGGGCCTGTTCGTCTTCGGCCCGTTCATGGCGCAATACATGGCCCCGTGGATCAACGACAACCTCGGCGCACTGCCGCTGATCGGTCCCGTGTTTCAGGGCCCACCCCTGGGCATCGGCATGCTCACCGCCGGCATCGTGCTGGCGATCATGATTATCCCGTTCATCACCTCGGTCATGACCGAAGTGTTCCGCAGCGTGCCCATTGCCCTTAAAGAGTCGGCTTACGCACTGGGCGGCACGACCTGGGAAGTGGTCTGGGACATCGTCCTGCCTTACACCCGCTCTGCGGTGGTCGGCGGTGTGTTCCTGGGCCTGGGCCGTGCGCTCGGTGAAACCATGGCGGTGACCTTCGTGTTGGGCAACGCCCACCAGTTCTCCGCATCGCTGATGATGCCGAGCAGCTCGATTGCTTCGGTGATTGCCAACGAGTTCAGCGAGGCCTACACCGACCTGCACCGTTCTGCGCTGATTGCCCTGGGCTTCCTGCTGTTCGTCGTTACCTTCATCGTGCTGGCAATCGCCCGTCTGATGCTCTCTCGTCTGTCGCGCAAGGAGGGTCTATGAGTAAGGCCGATAACGATAACCTGTACCGCTCCCGCGCGATCAAGAACAGGATCGCGATGGTCCTCAGCTGCGCCGCGACGGCCTTCGGCCTGTTGTGGCTGGTGTGGATTCTGCTGACCACGATCGTCAACGGTTTCGAAGCGCTGAACCTGCGGCTGTTCAGTGAAATGACCCCGCCACCTGGCTCATCGGGCGGTCTGGCGAACGCCTTTTACGGCAGCATTCTGATGTCCGGCATCGGCCTGCTGATCGGCACGCCGATCGGTTTGATGGCCGGTATCTGGCTGGCAGAGTTTGCGCGCAACACCAAGCTGGGCAACGCGGTGCGTTTCATCAACGACATTCTGCTGTCGGCGCCGTCGATCGTGCTCGGTCTGTTCGTGTACACCGCGGTGATCCTGCCCCTCAGCGCGGTGACCAACCATCAGGTCGGTTTCTCTGCCATCGCCGGCGCCTTGGCACTCGCACTGCTGGTGATCCCGGTGGTGGTGCGGACCACCGATGAAATGCTTCAGCTGCAACCGTCGACCATGCGCGAAGCCGCATTGGCGCTCGGTGTGCCGCAATGGAAGCTGACCCTGCAAATCGTCCTGCGTGCGGCCAAGGCCGGCGTGGTGACCGGCATCCTGCTGGCGCTGGCGCGCATCACCGGCGAAACCGCGCCGTTGCTGTTCACCGCCTTCGGCAACCAGTTCTGGAGCAGTGACCTTCTCAAACCGATCGCAAGCGTGCCTGTGGTGATCTTCCAGTACGCCATGAGTCCGTTCGATGACTGGCATTCCCTGGCCTGGGCCGGCGCTTTGATTATGACCATGTTTGTGCTGGTACTGAGCCTCAGTTCCCGTCTTCTCCTTTTGCGCAATAGGGCGTCCTGATGAACAACCTTTCCCTCGCCGACGAAAAAACCAAAATCCAGGTACGCGGTCTCGATTTCTTCTACGGCACTCAGCGTTCGCTGAAGTCGGTCGACATGATCATCCCCGAGAAGCGCATCACCGCGATCATCGGGCCGTCGGGTTGCGGCAAGTCCACGCTGCTGCGTGTGTTCAACCGCATCTACTCGATGTACCCGAAACAGGAAGCCAAAGGCGAAGTGATGCTCAACGGGGAGAATATTCTCGCCCCGGGTTATTCGATGAACCGCCTGCGCAGCAACGTCGGCATGGTGTTCCAGAAGCCGGTGCCGTTCCCGATGTCGATCTACGACAACATCGCCTACGCGGTGCGTCACCACGAGAAACTCTCTCGTCGCGAGATGGAAGAGCGCGTCGAGCAGGCCCTGCGCGGCGCGGCGCTGTGGGACGAAGTCAAAGACAAGCTCAAGCAGAGCGCCCAGAGCCTGTCCGGTGGTCAGCAACAGCGTCTGTGCATCGCCCGCACCATCGCGTTGCGCCCGCAAGTGCTGCTGCTGGATGAGCCGACTTCAGCCCTCGACCCGATCTCCACCGGTCGCATCGAACAGCTGATCACCGAGCTCAAAGAGCAGTTCACTGTGATCATCGTCACCCACAACATGCAACAGGCCGCGCGCTGCTCGGACTACACCGCGTTCATGTTCATGGGCGAACTGATCGAACACGGCGACACCGACACCATCTTCACCAAGCCTTCCAAGACCCAGACCGAGGATTACATCACCGGTCGTTTTGGCTGAGTGGGAATATCGCTGGCCTCTTCCCGGCTAAAGCCGGTCCTGGTATGGGATCGCGAATCATCTGTAGGACCGGCTTCAGCCGGGAAGGCGTCGGCCGCAACGCCGCAAATTCTGTGGTGTACAAACCGACCTCTTCCCGGCTAAAGCCGGTCCTACTGTGGGATCGCGAATCATCTGTAGGACCGGCTTCAGCCGGGAAGGCGTCGGCCGCAACGCCGCAAATTCTGTGGTGTACAAACCGACCTCTTCCCGGCTGAAGCCGGTCCTACTCTCGGATCGCGGACTCTCTGTACGACCGGCTTCAGCCGTGAAGGCGTCAGGCGCTACCGCGCGGAGCTGGTAGCGCTTGAATCCCCCATGAATGCCTCCAGCCGCTTGCGCAGCCAGCGTTCCGCAGGGTCGGTGTCCATGACGCTGAGCCAGACCATCGACAGCTCAAGATTCGGCGTCACGAACGGCAGCGGTTCGCCGCGCAGACCGGTTCGGCCCATGGCCCGGCTCAGGTGATCCGGCAAGTTGCACAGCAGATCCGTCCCCTCCATCAATGCCGGCAGCGTGCTGTATTGCGGCACCGACAGTACGGCAGTGCGCTTGCGTCCGATTGCCGCCAGCCACTCATCCGCGAAACTCGAAATGTTCGCGACGTGGGACACCACGACGTGGGGCCGCGTGCAGTACTCGTCCAAAGTGATCGGGTCAAGCGACGAATCGGCCCGCACCACCATCGGCTGCACGCTGCGCAGCAGTTTCCGCTTGGCGTTGGCCGGCAGCTCACGGGTCAGGCAGACGCCGACGGTGATGTCGCCCGACATGAGCAATTCCGAGACATTCCAGAAATTGACCTGCTTGATCACCAGCACGATGCCCGGCGCTTCCTCACGGATGGCGCGCAGCATCGGCGGCAACAGGCTGTATTCGACGTCGTCGGACAGCCCGATGCGGAAGGTCATGTCGCTGCTGGCCGGATCGAATTCCCGCGTGAGGCTCAGGGCCACGGACATCGCGTCCAGCGCCGGCGACAGGTGACTGATGATTTCATTGGCCCGCGCGGTGGGTTCCATGCGGTGACCGACACGAATGAACAGCGGATCGTTGAACAGCGCACGCAGGCGGTTGAGGGCAGCGCTGATGGTGGGCTGGCCGAGGAACAGCTTCTCGGCGGCGCGGGTCACGTTACGCTCTTGCATCAAGGTCTCGAACACCACCATCAGGTTGATGTCGGCCTTGCGCAGCTCATTGCGATTCATACATCGTCCCCGTTACCCGACATTCGTCACCCTGCTGTGGAAGGCCTGCGACATATGGGCGCCAGTTTATGGAGGGCGGTCGTTCGGCGTCCAGCCTTCCCGGCTAAAGCCAGTCCCACCGGACGGATGCGCGCATCGTAGGACCGGCTTCAGCGGGGAAGGGGCCAGCGTGAGCGCCCTCGATTTTGCGGTGTGACCGCGCAAGCCTTGCCTGCCAATGCCACCGCCCGCAGCGTTTTGCCATTGGAGCGAACCTTTTCCCGATGAACTTCAGCAGAACCCCATGAGTCAGCATTAAAACGCTCACCATGAGGCTCGACATTCCATGCAGATTTCCTTGAAAGGCCAGGTCGCCCTCGTCACCGGCGCCAGTTCCGGCCTGGGTGCCGGCGCGGCCAGAGGGCTGGCAGCGTCCGGCGCGGCGGTGGTCGTCAACTACCACTCGCAACCCGAACCCGCGCAGAAGCTCGCGCAAGAAATCATTGATGCCGGCGGCCAGGCCATCGCCATTGGCGCGGACGTGTCCAACGAGCAGGACGTGGAAAAGCTGTTCGCCGAGACCCTCAGAGCGTTCGGCCGTCTGGACATTCTGGTGGCCAATTCCGGGCTGCAGAAAGACGCCGCCATCGCTGACATGACCCTGGAAGACTGGAACACCGTGATCAACGTCAACCTGACGGGTCAGTTTCTCTGCGCGCGCGCTGCAGTGCGGCAGTTCGCCAAACAGGACATCCGGCCCGAGGTGTCTCGCGCTCTGGGCAAGATCATCCACATGAGCTCGGTGCATCAGGTCATTCCCTGGGCCGGCCACGTCAATTACGCCGCCTCCAAAGGCGGTGTCGATCTGTTGATGCGCAGCATTGCCCAGGAGGTGGGCGAGCAGCGTATCCGCGTCAACAGCATCGCGCCGGGGGCGATTCGCACGGCCATCAACACCAAGGCCACCAGCGGCGACGCCGAGAAAAAGCTGCTCGAGCTTATTCCGTACGGCCGGGTGGGCGAGGCTGATGATGTGGCCAACGCCATCGTCTGGCTGGCCTCGGATGCGTCCGATTATGTGCATGGCACGACGCTGTTCATCGACGGCGGCATGAGCCTTTATCCGGAGTTCCGCAACAATGGCTGAACACACCCCGAACCCGGATGATCCGGCCGAGCAGGAACCGCAGAACGCCATCGAAAACCACGGGATCATTGGCGACATGCGCAGCGCCGCGCTGGTCGCCGACACCGGCAGCATCGACTTCTGCTGCTGGCCTGACTTCGACAGCCCAAGCATCTTCACCGCGCTGCTGGACACGCCCGACGCGGGCATTTTCCAGTTGGCGCCGATCCTGCCGGATGCTCGTCGCCAGCAGCTGTATTTGCCGGAAACCAACGTGCTGATGACGCGCTGGATCGCTAAGGACGCAGTCGTCGAAGTCACCGACCTGATGCCCATTGCTTCCGAAGTCGACAACCTGCCGCGCCTGATCCGCCGCATTCATGTTCGTCACGGCCAAACGGCGGTGCGCATGCTCTGCCGGGTGCGTCACGACTACAGCCGCGCTGACACGACCGCGCTGATGGACGGCGAGGACATTCGTTTTGAGGCTGAAGGCCAGCCTGCCATGCGTCTGGCGGCGACCACCGAATTGATGCTCGAAGGCCAGGCTGCGGTGGCTGAGTTCGAGATGAAGCAGGGCGATGTCGTCGAGTTCATGCTCGGCGGAGCCGATGATCCGCTGGTCAAGGCCACGAATTGCGACTGCGATCTGAAAAACACCGTCAACTACTGGCAGCACTGGAGCCGGCATTCCAACTACCGCGGTCGCTGGCGTGAAGTGGTCAATCGCTCGGCCCTGGCCCTCAAGCTGCTGACCTCGCGCAAGCATGGCGGCATCGTCGCTGCGGCGACCTTTGGTTTGCCGGAAGAAGAGGGTGGCGAGCGCAACTGGGACTACCGCTACACCTGGATCCGCGACGCGTCATTCACCGTCTATGCCTTCATGCGCCTGGGTTACACCGACGAAGCCAACGCCTTCATGCATTGGGTGCGTGAGCGCATGGGCGACTGCTGCGAAGACGCCAATAAGCTCGGCATTCTCTACTCGCTGGACGGCCGCGAAGAATTGCCCGAAGAAGAACTGGATCACCTCAGCGGCTACGGCGGCGCGTCGCCCGTGCGCATCGGCAACGAGGCCTACAAGCAGACGCAGCTGGATATCTACGGCGAGCTGCTCGACGCGGTGTACCTGGCCAACAAATACGGCGAGGCCATTTCCCACGAGGGCTGGAAGCACGTCACCCGGCTGGTGAACGAGCTGTGCGAAACCTGGAACAGCAAGGACGTCGGGATCTGGGAAATGCGCGGCGACGATCAGCATTTCCTGCATTCGCGACTGATGTGCTGGGTCGCGCTGGACCGGGCGTTGCGGCTGTCGCTAAAACGTTCGCTGCCGGCGCCGTTCGAGCGCTGGGACCGGGAGCGTCAGGCCATTCATGACGACATCTGGGAGAACTTCTGGGATGCCGATCTGGGCCATTTCGTCCAGCACAAGGGCAGCAAGAATCTGGATGCTTCCATGTTGCTGATGCCGCTGGTTCGCTTCGTCGGCGCCAGTGATCCCAAGTGGCTCAAGACCCTGGACGCTATCGAACGCACGCTGGTGCGCGACGGCATGGTCTTCCGTTATCGCAATGATGACGACTACCACGACGGCCTCGACGGTGAAGAAGGCGCGTTTGTCGCCTGCTCGTTCTGGTACGTCGAGTGCCTGGCCCGCGCCGGGCGGGTGGAGCAGGCGCATCTGGAGTTCGAACAGTTGCTGCGCTACGCCAACCCGCTGGGCCTGTATGCCGAGGAGTTCGACGACCACGGCCACCACTTGGGCAACACGCCGCAAGCCCTCAGCCATCTGGCGCTGATCAGTGCGGCGAGTTTTCTGGATCGCAAGCTCGAAGGCAGCCAGACCCTCTGGCAGCCCTGACTTCCTGAATTAACGGAGCAAATCGATGGCTCATGCATACAAGGTAGGTGATCACGTGCGCTGGAATTCCGAAGCCGGGCACATCGTCGGCAAGGTGACGAAGGTGCACACCAAGGAGGTGGAGTTCATGGGCCGTCACCGCCATGCGTCGCCCGACGCGCCGCAGTACGAGGTCAAGAGTGACAAGACCGGTCACCTGGCGATGCACAAAGAGGATGCGCTGGAGAAGGCTTGAGCCCGAGTTCTTGATTACAGATGGCTCGGATAAAAAAAACGCAGCGATGACCGAAATCATCGCTGCGTTTTTTTTGTGGCCGGATCAGCAGATCAAGGGATCAGGCGCTGTGCCCGCAACGTGTCGAATACATCAAAGAATGCCTGGTCACTGGCCTGAAACTCCTTGAAACCCAGGATCCGGCTTTTCGACATGTCGGTCACCACTTCGATCGGGCGGCCGAGGTCGGCGTCGGTGTGCCACGGCGAGATCAGGCGACTGATGTCGGCTTCTTTCAAACCGTGGGCGCGCACGAGTTCGTCCCACGCCCCTTGATCGTTGGCCATCTGCTCCTCCAGCGGGGAAACCTTCTCCGGGAATGCGGCAGGGTGCACACCGAAGTACTCGGCGATCTGGCCCCACATCCACTTCCAGCGGAACACGTCGCCGTTGGTGATGTTGAACGCCTGACCTGCCGCAGCCGGCGTCGTGGCCGCCCACAGTTGCTGTTTGGCCAGTTGCCGCGCGTCGGTCATGTCGGTGAGGCTGTCCCACTGCACGCGGGAGCCCGGGAACACGAACGGACGGCCGGTCGCTTTGCAGATCGACGCATACACCGCGAGGGTGGTCGCCATGTTCATCGCGTTGCCCACCGCGACGCCGGTGACGGTGTGCGGACGGTGCACGCTCCAGGTGAAACCGTCGCGCCTGGCAGCGGCAAAGACTTCATCTTCCTGGGCGTAATAGAAATTCTCGATGTCCAGCCGACTCTGGGACTCGCGGAACGGCGTCTGCGGCAGAGTGCCTTTGCCGTAGGCTTCGAACGGGCCAAGGTAATGCTTCAGACCGGTGACCAGCGCGACATGCTTGACGCTCTTCGCCGGGCTCAACGCGTCCAGCACGTTACGGACCATGCCCGCGTTGACGCGGATGTTTTCCGCTTCGGTGGCCTGACGCGACCAGGTGGTGAGGAAGACGTGGCTCGGCTTGAGGTCCACGAGGGCCTCTTTGACCGATGCCAGGTCTTGCAGGTCCGCTGCGACAGGGATCACGCCCGGCGTTTGGGAGGGGCGGCGGGAAAGGGCAGCCACCTGCCAACCGTTATCGAGCAGCAGTTGAGTGGTTGCGCTGCCGACGATGCCGCTGGCGCCGACGACCAAGGCCGTTTGGGTCATGAGGGTCTCCTGATTGATCGAGTTGAACGGGCTTCGTAACGATGCAGCTCTCAGGTTTCAGAACGGCATCGCTGCCCATAGGTTCAGCGCGATGGGCCAGCTGCGACCCCACACCGCGCTTGCTCACCCGACCAGCAGCGCCGCCCCATACATGCCAATGGCAAAGACCACATGCCCGACCACGTTTTGCAGCCGCGCCACGTTCGGATTCGGTGCCTGGTTGCAGGCCACGCCAACGCCCATGCCGGGCTGGAGGATGAACCAGCCGGCGCCGACGGTAACCAGCCCGACGATCAGCGCCGGTAGAAAGGTCGGCGCGTGCGCCCACTGCACGCCCCAGATGAACAACAGCGCGGCAGCGAACAGCACGCCGACGGTGTAATGCATGAACCAGCCAATCGCCAGCTCATTGGGCACGGGAGGGGAATTGCCGATGCCATTGCGGTGCACGAACTGCCCCTTCGGCAGCCCGGCAAACCAGCGGCCGACGAGGTGCCAGGGCGGCGTGGGCAAACCCAGCACCGCCTTGAGCAACAACGCCCAGAGATCCAGCAGCGCCGTGCCGCCCATGCCGATGAGAATTGCCAGGTAGATGAATTCGAACATGTCCGTCCCTGCGTGCTGTCAGTGATCGATGGGCGAGTAATGGCCGGACACGTTAGCAGTTTTGACGGGGAAAGCGGCAGGGGTTGAATGCACGCATCGCTTGGTAAAACCCGGCGCAATTCCACTGAACACACGCGATGCTGCAGTAGGACTGGCTTCAGCCGGGAAGAGGCCCGCATGAACACCGCTGGATTTGCGGTGTGACGCCTGCTGCCTTCCCGGCTAAAGCCGGTCCCACATTCAGGCCCACAGCCAGTCTCACTGAATGCACGCGATGCGTTAGTGGGACCGGCTTCAGCCGGGAAGAGGCCCGCATGAACACCGCTGGATTTGCGGTGTGGCGCCTGCTGCGTTCCCGGCTAAAGCCGGTCCCACATTCAGGCCCACAGCCAGTCTCACTGAATGCACGCGATGCGTTAGTGGGACCGGCTTCAGCCGGGAAGAGGCCCGCATGAACACCGCTGGATTTGCGGTGTGACGCCTGCTGCCTTCCCGGCTAAAGCCGGTCCCACATTAACGTCCGCGTGAGGGCTTACCAGCGGTCATTGCCACGACCGTGATCAAACCCCCTGCGATAACCACCGTCGTAGTAGCCATGGGGCGGCGGTGGTGCGAAGCGGCGATACTCGACCCGCTCACGCACCGGCACATAGACAACCTGCTGGTACTGCGGCTGATAACGCGGCGCATAGCGCGGTTGCGGGCGGTAATCCTGATAGCGATCGTGACGGTCGTTGTTCGACTGACTGATCACCGCGGCCAGTACGGCACCGACGGCGGCTCCGGCGATGACAGGCACAATCACGTTACGTTCGCTGGCGGACGCCGCACCGGCGCTGGCGAGCAGACCGGACAGGATCAGGGCTTGGGTCATCTTGGAAATCATGGTGTCTCCTTTGGCGAAAGAGTGGGTTCGCCATGGACGTATGAAACACCGGATCCGTGTAAGCCCACGTCTAGGATCGGTAAAGATTGGGTAAACCCGGATCGATCCTGAAACGGCTCATTTCCCAGGCCTGGCCTCGGGTTGAACCTCTGGGCTTAGAACCCAGCTGCGCCAAACGAGCGAAAACAACGACCGCCGATCAGCCAGCAGCTGCGCTGAGGAAACCTCCGGCGACAAGTTGAATCAACTGGTTACGTATGTGAGGGTGAGGGGAAGGATGATGGTGACCGACGATCTTGTCCGGTGGAACAGCCACTGGCGGTTAACCGACCACACAGTGCTGTGCAGGACCTGCAAAGCCAGGCAAAGCGAAGCGGAGAGAGAAGCGACTTTCGTGCATTTACCGACGTGCGGTTATGCCCGGGAAGCCGTGCGCCCTTGGGATGAACTCGACGCCAGTTGCGGCATGCACGCTGCCCACTGATGGGCGCTGCGGCAAGCACTGCTCACTGTGCAGCGCTGGCGACGGCCCTGAACAACAGGCTCGGGGCCTGACCGGGTACGTCATCCAGCTCACCGCAACGTTGCATGCCGATTTTCTCCAGCACGCGAATCGACGCAGCGTGGGTCGGTCGCACGTAGCCGTAGACATCTCCCAGCCTCAAGCTCGAAAACCCGAACGCCAGCGCCGCTTTGCCCATTTCCGTTGCAAACCCCTTCCCCCACGCCTCAACGGCAAACCGATAGCCCAGATTGACCCTCTGCTCCCCCTTGAAATCATGAAGCCCGATGCCGCCAAAGCCAATGATCTGTTCGGGCGCATTTTTGTGCGCGATTGCCCACCAGCCATAACCGTGGGTCTGCCAATGCTCGATCCAGCCCTCAAGCATGGCTGCTGCCTGGGCCTCGTCGGTCATCGGCCCGGACGGGTTGAACAGCTGGGTCTGCGGGTCGCTGTAGATGGCGAACAGGCGGGCGAGGTCATCAGGTTCGGGTGCGCGGTAGATCAGATGAGCGCTGCTCATGGGCATGACGGGTGATCCTTCGGAAAGCTGTCACGGTATTTGCAGCGGATCGCTGACGTTGACGCTCTGATCTACCAGTTGAATGCGGTGACGTCCACTCCGCTTAGCGTCCGTACAGCGCAACCGGCGCGCTGTCGCATCAGCGCGTAGGATCGCGCCGTTCCGCTAGAATGGCGCGCATCCCGGTTCAGTCCCAGTGGACAATCGGCAACACCCCAGGCAGGACGCACAAGCGAGGCGGCAGTGATCGAGCGGCGAGAATTCAGCGGAGGCATGAAGGGCAAGAACCTTCGCTACGTGGATGAGAACAGGCGAACCCCCTCGGCCCAGAGCCGAACCGGCTTCGTGCTGCTCGAGCACTTCTCGTTGCCGGCCTTCACCCAGGCCCTGGACACGTTCGTCACG
This sequence comes from Pseudomonas petrae, assembly GCF_021728295.1. GTDB lineage: Bacteria > Pseudomonadota > Gammaproteobacteria > Pseudomonadales > Pseudomonadaceae > Aquipseudomonas > Aquipseudomonas petrae. The sequence continues at coordinate 40,381 of NZ_JAKJXE010000004.1, read as the reverse complement.
GCCAACCTTCTGCGCCCCGAGCTGTTCACGTCGCGGACATTCGGCTTGCACGAGGGCGAAGTGATCAGTGATCTGGGGCTTGTGATCCGGCCCGACGCACGGCTCGACGTGTCGGCGCTGAGGGACCTGGACCTGCTGGTCGTCTGCGGCGGTTATCGCACCGAGCTCAAGGCCGATGAGCAACTGGCGCACCTGCTGAACACCGCCGCCGAGCATGGCATTACCCTCGCCGGACTCTGGAATGGCGCCTGGTTCCTCGGTGCGGCCGGTCTGCTCGACGGCTACCGGTGCGCGATTCACCCCGAGCACCGCGCCGCTCTGGCAGAGATCTGCAAAGTCAGTGAGGTGACCAGCGAAGCCTTCGTCATCGACCGCGATCGCCTCACCGCCGCAAGCCCGGCGGGGGCCTTCCATATGGCGCTGGAATGGATCAAGACGCTGCACGACAAGGCCCTGATCGAAGGCATCGAGGACATTCTGTCTTTCGAGGAATCGCGTTATCGGCGGATCAAGCCAAGCCGGCATATGACGGTCAGCGCGCCGCTCAAGGAAGTGGTCAAGTTGATGGACGCCAACCTGGAGGAACCCCTGGAACTGGAACAACTGGCGGTGTACGCCGGACGTTCACGGCGACAGATCGAGCGGCTGTTCCAGGAACAGTTGGGCACCACCCCGCAGCGTTACTACCTGGAATTGCGCATCACCGAGGCCCGGCGCCTGCTGCAGCACACCGAGCTGTCCCAGGTGGAGGTGCTGGTGGCCTGCGGGTTTGTCTCGCCGAGCCATTTCAGCAAATGCTACAGCGCGTACTTCGGCTATCGGCCCTCGAAAGAAAAGCGTCTGGTCAAATGAGCGCCGCCTTGATTTACCCGCCCGCCAGCCCAACCCTGTAGGCTTCGTTCTGACAAGGACGGGCCAGGACAGACAAGCACGGCCGAACCAGGCTCGCCCGCACAGAGACAGCGTTAATGAGTGAAATCAGCACCAAAATCATCACCGTCGAGGGCCACGCCGCCCTGAAGAAGGAGCTCGACTACCTCTGGCGCGAGCACCGGCCTGACATCACGCAAAAAGTGGCATGGGCCGCTTCCCTGGGTGATCGCAGCGAGAACGCCGACTATCAATACAACAAGAAGCTACTGCGCGAGATCGACCGTCGGGTGCGCTATCTGCGCAAGCGTCTGGAAGACATGCGCGTAGTCGCCTATTCGCCGGAGCAGGAAGGCCGGGTGTTCTTCGGCGCGTGGGTCGAGGTCGAGGACGAGGAGGGCGAGAGCAAGCGTTTCCGCGTCGTCGGTTATGACGAGATCTATGGGCGCATGGACTACATCTCCATCGATTCGCCCATGGCCCGAGCGCTGCTGAAGAAGGAGGTCGGCGATGAAGTCTCGGTGCCGGTTCCGTCCGGCAGCAAGCAATGGTGGATCACTAAAATCGAATACCTGAAATAGCCGCGGCTTTGCGGTCGCCGGTCTGGCCATTTGAACAGACGGTGGGGGGCGCAGTGCCGCCCAACGTCTACCCCACACCTAACCCTCGCGCAGCACTTGCAGGGGACTTGCGTTCAGCGCCCGCCGCGTGCCGAACACGCCCGCGCCGCCCACCAGCAAGGCGCCGATCAATGGCAGCACCAGCAGCCAGGCATGGGGGTGCCACTGCAGGTTAAAGGCGTAGCGGTAGAGTACAAAGCTCACCAGTTCACAGCCAATCGCCGCCAGTACACCGCTGACCGCCCCGAGCAGACCGAACTCTATGCGCCGGGCCTTGGTCAGCAACGCGCGGTTGGCGCCCAGCGCCCGCAACAGCGCGCCCTGTCGAATTCGCTCATCGAGCGTTGCCTGCAAGCCGGAGAACAGTACTGCCATCCCCGCTGCCAGCACGAACAGCAGCACGTACTGCACCGCCATCGTCACCTGATCGAGGATGCTGCGCAGTTGCTCCAGCAACGCTTCTACCTGCAGGATCGTCACCGCCGGGAAGGCCCGGGACAGCTCGACGATCTGCTGATCATTGCCCGGCGCCAGATAGAAACTGGTCAGGTACGTGGCCGGCACGTCCTTGAGCGTGCCGGGCTGGAAGATCATGAAGAAGTTGGGCTGAAAGGTGTCCCAGTTGATGTCGCGCAGGCTGGTGACCTTGACCTCGCGGGTCAGCCCGCCGATCACGAAACCGAGGGTGTCGCCCAGTTTCATGTTCAGGCTGTTGGCCAGTTTGGTTTCCACCGACACGCCGGGAACCACGCCATCCGCAGGCGGCTGATCGCTGGTCCACCACTGGCCGGCGGTGATGCTGTTGCCTTCCGGCAGCGTTGCTGCCCACGTCAGGTTGAGATCGCGCTGTGTCGCGTTTTCGCCACGGGAGTCCTTGGTGACGAACTTGTTCACCGGCTCGCCGTTGATGGTCATCAAGCGCCCTGGAATCATGGGATACAACGGCGCGCTGTGGGTCGACAGGCGGCCCATACGCTCAGCGAAATTGTCTTTGTCGTTGGGCAGGATGTTCAGGGCGAAGTAGTTCGGGGCATCCTTGGGCAGCTGATTTTGCCAGGTGTCGAGCAGCTCGCCGCGCAGCAGCGCAATCAGCCCCATCGACAGCAGAATCAGACCGAATGCCAGGGACTGGCCGGCTGCGGCCATGGGATGGCGCAACAGCTGACCCAAGCCCAGACGCCATGGCAGCGACGCCCCGGCCAGCAAGCGGCGAAGGCTTTTCAGCGCCAGCAGCAACACGCCGCCGAGCACCAGCGCCGCGATCAGACCGCCGCCGAGCAGGGCGAAGGTCAGCACCAGGTCCAGACTCAAGCGCCACATGATCAGGCCCAGCGCGAACAGCGCTGCGCCATAGACCAGCCAGGTGCTGGCCGGGATGGGCAGCATGTCCCGACGCAGCACCCGCAGCGGTGGCACGCGACCCAACGCTGCCAGCGGTGGCAGCGCGAAACCGGCGAGGGCGACGAGCCCGGTACCGATACCGGCGACTGCCGGCAGCCAGCCCCCCGGCGGCACCGCAGCAGGCAGCAGGTTTTCCAGCAGATGAAACAGGCCCAGTTGGGCAAACCAGCCAAGCAGGGCGCCCGCCGCGCTGGCCGCAACACCGAGCATGGCCAGCTGCAAACCGAACAGAACCAGTGCTTCATTGCGCGACAGGCCGAGGCAACGCAGGAGCGCGCTGGCATCAAAGCGGCGCACCGCGAAACGCGCCGCCGACAAGGCAACGGCCACGCCGGCCAGCAGCACGGCGACCAGACTGGCCATGTTCAGGTAACGCTCGGCCTTGCCCAGCGCGCCGCCAATCTGTTGATTGCCATCACGGGCGTCGTCGATTTTCTGATTCGGCGCCAGCCCGGGTTCAACGGCCTTGCGGTAGGCCGCGAGGTCCAGCGGCGTGCCGCGCCACAGATCCCGATAACTGACGCGGCTGCCGGGCTGCACGACTTTGGTGGCTTCAAGGTCGGCCATGTTGATCATCACCCGGGGCGTCAGGCTGTAGAAGTTGCCGGCGCGGTCGGGCTCGTAGGTCAGCACCCGGGTCAGTTTCAAGGTCTTGGACCCGACGTCAATGCTGTCGCCGACTTTCAGGTTCAGCGCCACCAGAATCCGCGCTTCCGCCCATGCTTCGCCGGGTTGCGGTTCGCCGCCAACGGTTTCAGCTTCGTACGGGGCAGGCGCGCTTTTCAGCTCGCCGCGCAACGGGTACGCCCCATCGACGGCCTTGACGCTGGCCAGCTGAATGCCGTTATCGGTGGCCACGACGCTGGAAAAAATCACGATCTGCGAGTGATCCAGCTTCAGCGCCTTGCCGACGTCGATCTGCGCAGGCGTCGCCGGGGCGGAGCCGCCGAGAATTAGGTCGGCGCCGAGAAATTCAGTTGCTCGCAGCAGCATCGCGCTGTTGAGGCGTGCGCCGAAATAACCGATGGCCGTGCTGGCGGCAACCGCCACCACTAACGCGAAGAACAGCACGCGCAGCTCGCCAGCGCGGGCATCGCGCATGAGCTGGCGCGCCGCGAGGCTGAGCAGGCGTGAAAAAGGCAGGCGTGCCATCAAGGCTCCATTGGGGCGACCAGTCGGCCACCCTCGAGACGGATCAGGCGCCGGCAACGGTGGGCCAGACGCTCATCGTGGGTGACCAGCACCAGGGTGGTGTTGCGTTCCTGGTTCAGCTCGAACAGCAAATCGCTGATGCGCTCGCCGGTGTGGCTGTCCAGGTTGCCGGTGGGCTCATCGGCGAACAGTACGTCCGGGTCGGCAGCAAACGCGCGGGCGATGGCGACTCGTTGCTGCTCGCCGCCCGACAGTTGCCGTGGCGTGTGGGTCAGACGTTGACCCAGACCGACGCGTTCCAGCAGATGCCGGGCCTGATCACGGGCGTCTTTGCGGCCTTCCAGCTCCATCGGCAGCATGACGTTTTCCAGCGCGTTCAGGCTGTCGAGCAACTGGAAGGACTGGAACACAAAGCCCACGTGTTCTGCGCGAACCCGGGCGCGCTGGTCTTCGTCCAGCTCGCTGAGATTGCGCCCCGACAGGACGACGTAGCCGGCGCTGGGCAGGTCGAGGCCGGCCAGCAGACCGAGGAGGGTGGATTTGCCCGAGCCCGACGCGCCGACGATGGCCAGCGTGTCGCCCTTGTTTAGTTCCAGGGAGAGTTCGTGCAGGATGGTCAAGTCACCTTCGGTGCTTGGGACCACTTTGCTGAGGTTCCGAGCACTGAGAATACTTTCGCTCATGGAGAATCCGATGCGTGCGTGGTTTTTAAGTGCTGGCCTGGGTTTGCTGCTGGTATCACAAGGCGCGATGGCAGGCACGGTGCTGATCGTTGGCGATAGTATCAGCGCGGCTTTCGGCCTGGATACCCGGTTGGGTTGGGTCAGCCTGCTGGAACAGCGTCTGGCGAAGGAAGGCTTCAACGAAAAAGTGGTGAATGCGTCGGTCAGCGGCGACACCAGTGCCGGAGGCCAGGCGCGGCTGGCGTCGCTGCTTGCCGAGCACAAACCGGCTCTGGTGATCCTCGAACTGGGCGGTAATGACGGCCTGCGCGGGCAGCCGCCTGCGCAATTGCAACAAAACCTTACCGACATGGTTGAGCAATCCAAAGCGGCGGGGGCCAAGGTGCTCTTGCTGGGCATGAAAATCCCACCGAACTACGGTGAGCGCTACACCACGGCCTTCGCGGCGGTGTACCCGAAAGTCGCCGAAGCCACTAATGTTGCGCTGGTGCCGTTCATGCTGGAAGGTGTTGGCGGCAGGCCTGACATGACGCAGCAAGACGGCATTCACCCCAATGTACCTGCTCAGCCTTACTTGCTTGATAACGTGTGGCCGGTGCTCAAACCGTTGCTTTAGTCGCCACCGCAAACATCGGGCTGATCCAGGCAGGGCGCCATACTTCGAACCGTGCAGATTGCTGCGTCTTCTTCCTGGAATGGCGGGGCGTCAGACATGAGGTGCGAGGGACTGCTCATTGTCAGTACGTGGGTTTGCGCCTATGGTGGAACAAACCTATACAGGACCAAAAAGATGTACAAGAAAGAGCAGTGGCCTCTCACGCTGTACTTCGACGGTGACTGCCCGCTTTGTGCGCGGGAGATCAAGCTCCTGCGTTCCCATGCATCGGCGCACGTGTCCGCAGGCGCAGACGAAACACCAGCGCGATTGAGTTTCGTCGACATCAGCGAAGAGGGGTTTGATGCCCGGGCGCTCGGATTCACCCATGAGCAGATGCAGTCGTTGTTGCATGCCCGATTCGACGATGGCACCTGGGTTACGGGGCTCGACGCCACCCTCTGGAGCTGGCGCGCAGCCGGGCTTGGCATCTGGGCTGCGCCGCTGTCGTGGCGGCCACTGAGGCCCTTGCTGAACCTCGGTTATCGCTTGTTCTGCCGCTGGCGTCCCCATCTGGCGTGGTTGCCTCATCCGGAGGGCAGCCGTCGATGCCGCGACGGCCGCTGCGCGGTTTCCAGACCTTCAGACCAAAACCGCTGATTTAAAGGCCTGCAGGCCTTTTCCGGACCGGGGCTTTCGGCTAATGTGGCGCCCCCGATCTGGAGCCCCCGATGCCGCGCCGCCCTGCCTGGTCCCTTTATGCCTATCAACTGATCGAGCCTGACGAACAGCTCGACCTGTTCGCGTGCCAGGAAATCCTTGTGCATCTGGTCGCTCGCCAGCTCGAACTGGCAGGCTCCGCCGACCGCACGTTGTGCGGCACCTTGCTGCCCGCCCAGCCGCGCTGGTCGGAAGTGCAGCAGACGGTTTATCAGGATGAGCGGCTGTGCCCGCTGTGCCGGGCGATCATCGACGCGCAACGGCGCGGCTGGCACCCCATCTGGCCGGAATTGGAAGCTGGCGTTTAAGGGCGCGCGAGCACTCCCGAACGTGCAGGCGTGCGTGTACAATCGCGCACAATCAAGCCTTCCGTTTACCAAGGATTCTCCGGATGTTGTCGCGCATTCCAGCTTTCGCCCGCTGTCTGTCGCTCGCTGCGCTGTGCGCGGCAGGCCCCGTCTCCGCCCTGGAGTTTCCATTGCCGCCGCCGGGTGAAGACATCATCGGCCAGGTGCAGACCGTGACTGCCAAGTACGAAGACACCTTCGCTGACCTGGCCACCCGCTACGACCTGGGCTACCTGGAAATGATCGCCGCCAACCCGGGCGTCGATGCCTGGCTGCCGGGCGCAGGCACCCAGGTGGTGTTGCCGACGCGTTTCATCCTGCCGCCGGGTCCGCGCGAAGGCATCGTCATCAACCTCGCCGAGTACCGTTTGTACTACTACCCGAAAGGCCGGAACGTGGTGTACACCTTTCCGCTGGGCATTGGTCGCGAGGGCTGGGGTTCCCCGGTTTCCACGACCAAGGTCACCGCCAAAACACCGAACCCGACCTGGACGCCGCCGGCCTCGGTCAAGGCCGAGCACGCCGCCGACGGCGACATCCTGCCCAACGTGGTGCCGGCCGGGCCGGACAACCCCCTGGGCCCGTTCAAATTCGGCCTCGGTCTGCCGGGCTACCTGATCCACGGTTCGAACAAGAAGTTCGGCATCGGCATGCGCACCAGCCACGGCTGCTTCCGCATGTACAACAACAATGTGCTGGAAATGGCGGACATGGTCCCGGTGGGCACCCCTGTGCGCATCATGAGCGAGCCGTACAAATTTGGCGTAAGCGGCGGCAAGGTCTACCTCGAAGCGCACACGCCGCTGGACGAGAGCGGCAAGCCGTCGGTGGTCGACAAGCATACGGCCGTGATCAACGCACTGCTCAAGCGCGAAGACCTGGCCAACAGCCTGCGGATCAACTGGGATGAAGTGCGGGACGTGGTCGCTGCCGGAGACGGCATGCCGGTCGAGATTGCCGTGCCGACAACGCCGGCGCCCGTGGTGGGCGGCGCGCCGATGACGCTGCAATAATCCCCGCGCTGCGAACCAGGGCGGTGCTGATGCCCGCCCGTCCTGCGCTCATTGCGCAGGCGGGCGGGTTTTTATTGCCCGAGAAATACCGCCTGAAGAGGCCGCCGGCAAACGCCGGGCAATAAAAAAGCCGACCCGTTAACGGGTCGGCTTATCAATAATCCCGAGGGATTATTACTTGCGGCTAGCCTTGTCCAACATACGCAGAGCGCGCTCGTTGGCTTCGTCAGCAGTTTGCTGAGCTTTTTGAGCTGCAGCCAGAGCTTCATCAGCCTTGCGGTAGGCTTCATCGGCACGGGCTTGCGAACGAGCGGCTGCGTCTTCAGTTGCAGTCAGACGAGCTTCGGTTTCTTTGGATGCGCTGCTGCAACCGGTAGCCAGAACTGCGGCCAGGGCCAGAGCAGAGAATTTCAGAACGTTGTTCATCGTGTTCCCCTTAAAGGACTTCTATCAAATTAGTCATCTCTCGAGAGTGAGAAAACGACCGGCGTACATCTTACTCATTGTTTGTAGTAAGTAAACGGACCGCGCGCAACATCTGCATAAAATTCTTGGGTTTGAACGTGTTCCGTGCGACTCCTCACGCTTTTTCTTCGCCCAGGAAAAACCTCGGGCGAAGGCGTCTGTCAGGCGACTCAGGTCCAGCCGACTTCGCAATGTTGGCGACCTTTTTTGTATAGTCGATTATCGTGACAGGCGCATCTTTGAGGGCGGTTTAATTGACCTTCACGTGACTTGGGTCCCGGCGTTGCGTCTCAATGGACATTCGTCGGCGATAACAGGTTCCATGCGTTACGCGGTCAGATGTGCGGCAGCGCAATTAACAGTTGATTCACTTGAGCGCACTTGCTCAGGGCGCCTACTATTTGCCTGTGCTCAAATTGTTTGAGAACAGCGATGCTCTTCGTGGTGTCCAAACGGCACGGGGTGGCGCAGTCATCTCTATTGCAGAAGGCTCTATTGCACAAGCCAATAGTTTTCATACTGCCTGTAGAGGTTCCTTCGCCGGGAAAATGTCGATAAGGTAAGGGTCCAATTCCAAGACCCGCGAGGAGTAGTGATGAGCGAGGCGTTGTCCATCCACCATGACGAGACCGGTCACCAGTTCGAAGTCAACATCGACGGCTACCGTGCCTATCTGACGTACATGGACCTGGGTAAAGAGACCCTGGATATCTACCGTACGTTTGTTCCCAACGAATTGCGCGGACGGGGGATAGCGGCAGCATTGACCGAAGTGGCCCTCGACTACGCCGACCGGATCGGCTACACCGTGATTCCTTCGTGCTCCTATGTGGAGCGCTACATGGAGCGCAACCAGCGGCAGGCTGCCAAGATCTGACCCAACCGCGCTTCACACAGAAAAACGCCGAGCATGTGCTCGGCGTTGTCGTTTCTGCGGGCCGGTCAGTCGCGTTGGCGCTTGGGCAGTACGTCCTTGAGCTTGGCGTGCATGCTGCGCAGGGTTTTTTCGGTGCTTTCCCAATCGATGCAGGCATCGGTAATGGACACGCCGTATTGCAGGTCGGCGAGGTCTTTGGGAATCGCCTGGCAGCCCCAGTTCAGATGGCTCTCGACCATCAGGCCGATGATCGATTGGTTGCCTTCGAGAATCTGGTTGGCAACGTTCTCCATCACCAGCGGTTGCAGTGCCGGGTCCTTGTTGGAGTTGGCGTGGCTGCAATCGACCATGATGTTCGGCTTGATCTTCGCCTTGTTCAGCGCCTGTTCGCACAGGGCAACGCTGACCGAATCGTAGTTGGGCTTGCCGTTGCCGCCGCGCAATACCACGTGACCGTAGGCATTGCCTTTGGTGGTGACGATGGACACGCCGCCTTCCTGGTTGATACCGAGGAAACGATGGGGGCTGGACACCGATTGCAAGGCGTTGATCGCCACGGTCAGGCCGCCGTCGGTGCCATTCTTGAAGCCGACTGCCGAGGACAGGCCCGAGGCCATTTCCCGGTGAGTCTGGGATTCAGTGGTGCGCGCGCCGATCGCCGACCAGCTGATCAGGTCTTGCAGGTACTGAGGCGAAATCGGGTCGAGCGCTTCGGTCGCGGTCGGCAGGCCTTTTTCGGCCAGATCGCGCAGCAATTGGCGGCCGATGTGCAGACCGTCCTGAATCTTGAAAGAGTCGTCCAGGTACGGATCGTTGATCAGGCCTTTCCAGCCGACGGTGGTGCGTGGCTTCTCGAAATAGACGCGCATGACCAGATACAACGTGTCGGACACCTCGGCAGCCAGTGCTTTCAAGCGATCGGCGTATTCGTGGGCGGCCTTGAGGTCGTGGATCGAGCAGGGCCCTATCACGATGAACAGGCGGTGATCCTTGCCATCGAGGATGTTGCGGATGACTTCGCGGCCCTGGCTGACAGTGGCCTGGGCGGCGGCGGTCAGCGGGATTTCGCGTTTCAGCTGATCCGGGGTGATCAGTGTCTCGTTGGAGGCAACGTTGAGGTCGTCAATCGGTAAATCAGCCATCGTGTTACTCATCAGGTCACGGATGCTGGCCGCCAGCGTCCCCGTGCGGCGGAGCCGAGCATGATTGAGCGCAACGGGGGAGCCGAACCTTAGCGCGTTAGCCGGTGGTTCGACAATGGGTAAACGTGGCTTTCGTCCAACGGTTGCGGCATTGTCTGACCTGTTTCGGGCGGCGGAACGGGACGATAGATAATCCCGGTTAAAGCCGGTCCCACTGATACACCGGGATTCCCGGCTAAAGCCGGTCCTGCCGAAGCCGGCGACGGACATTCAATCACCCGATCATCATTCAGAGGAGACGCGCGTGGATCAATTGCAACTGACGGACTTCGACCTCGACCAGCAACTTCTCAATCTGCCCGGCGTCTCACTGCTGATTTTCACCAGCCTGGGTTGCTCCAGTTGCCGCTGGGCCCGGCACCATTTGCCCGAGCAATCCTTGCCGCTGGACCGCCTGTGCTGGATCGATGCCGAAGAGAACGGCGGCGCGGTGCAGCGCTATGGCGTGTTTCATCTGCCGGCGATGTTTGTGGTGCGCGACGGCGCCTTCTTCGGGCCCCTTCGCACGCAAATGTCCGCCGAGGCCATCGTCACGGGCTTGGCACACGCGCTGGCGACGCCGCCAGACGAATTACCCTGAAGCGGAGTTTCTATGAGCGAAAGAGCAGCGAGCGAAAGCACAACCAAACCCCGGATCGGCATCATCGGCACCGGCGCGATCGGCGGCTTCTATGGCGTGATGCTGGCCCGGGCCGGCTTCGATGTGCATTTTCTGCTGCGCAGCGAATTCGATGCCGTCGCCCGCAACGGCCTGCGTGTGGACAGTCAGGTGCACGGCCAATTGGCGCTGGACAATTTTCAGGCCTACGCCTCCGCCGCCGATATGCCCCCCTGCGACTGGTTGTTGATCGGCGCAAAGACCACTGGCAATGGCGGGGTGGCCTCCGCCATTGTTCAGGCTGCGGCGCCGGAGGCCAAGGTTCTGCTGCTGCAAAACGGGTTGGGTGTTGAGGATCAATTGCGCGCCGAGCTACCCGACTCCCTGCATCTATTGGGTGGCCTGTGTTTCGTCTGCGTTCATCGCACAGGGCCGGGGCAGATCACCCATCAGGCCTTCGGCGCCGTGAATATCGGCTACCACAGCGGGCCGGCCGACGCGGCTACGCGCGCGGAATGGGTCGAGCAGGGCGCTTCGCTGTTTCACCAGGCTGGCATTGACTCCGTGGCGATGGACAACCTCGACAAGGCGCGCTGGCAGAAACTGGTGTGGAACGTGCCCTACAACGGGCTTTCCGTGCTGCTCAACGCTAGCACCACGCCGCTGATGGCCGACGCCGACAGCCGCGCGCTGATCCAGGGCCTGATGGCGGAAGTGGTGCAAGGTGCCGAAGCGTGTGGGCACGTGCTGCCGGAGGGCTACGCCGAGCAATTGCTCAAGGTCACCGGTCATATGCCGGATTACCGGCCGAGCATGTACCACGACTTTACCGAAAAACGCCCGCTGGAACTCGACGCCATCTACGCCCGGCCCCTCGCGGCTGCGCTCGCCGCCGGCTGCGACATGCCCAAGGTGCGCGCCCTGTATCACGGGCTGGCGTTTATTGATCGCGGCAATCGTTGACGGCCATTGCCGTGCGCTTGCCCACCTCCCGCTTTAAGGAAGACTGATGAGCACCGAGCTGAACGTTAAAACCCCGGGGAGCAAGCTGGTGCTGGCGATTTCCTCGCGGGCGCTGTTTGATTTGCGGGAAAGCCATGACGTTTATATGGCCAGCGGGGTCGCGGCCTACCGTCAGTACCAGATCGACCACGAAGATGAAATCCTCGAGCCGGGTGATGCGTTCCGTCTGGTGGAAAAACTGCTCAGTCTGAACGCCAGCCTGAACCAGTCCCGGGTGGAAGTGGTGCTGGTCTCGCGCAACAGCGCCGACACCGGCTTGCGCGTGTTCAATTCGATTCAGCATTACGGCCTCGACATTTCCCGCGCCGCGTTCGTCGGCGGGCGCAGTCCGTTTCCGTATCTGGCCGCTTTCGGCAGTCATCTGTTTTTGTCGACCCACGCCGAAGACGTGCGCAGTGCGCTGGACGCTGGCTTCGCCGCCGCGACCATCCTCTCCGGTGGCGCCCGTCGCGCGGCCAGTGCCGAGCTGCGCATCGCGTTCGACGGCGACGCCGTGCTGTTTTCCGATGAGTCCGAGCGCGTGTATCAGTCCGGTGGGCTTGAGGCGTTCCAGGCCAACGAGCGCGAAGCGGCGCGACGGCCCTTGCCCGGCGGGCCGTTCAAACCCTTTCTCGCGGCATTGAACGCGCTGCAGCGCGAATTCCCCGAAGAGTCCTGCCCGATTCGCACGGCGCTGGTCACCGCGCGCTCAGCCCCCGCCCACGAACGGGTGATTCGTACCCTGCGCGAGTGGGACATCCGTCTGGATGAGTCACTGTTTCTCGGCGGCCTGGACAAGTCGGCGTTTCTGGAGGCATTCGCTGCAGACGTGTTCTTCGACGACCAGCCGGGCCACTGTGAGCGCGCGCGCGAAGTCGTGGCGACCGGGCACGTGCCCCACGGCATCAGCAACGAGCTAAAACCCTGAGGCGTTAGACCGAAAAGCAGCAGTCGGCCGTCGGAGTGCGCGGCGCGCTGCTACGCTGATTAAGTCTTCACTTCAAAGGCTGACCGGGGGTCCCATGATCCGCTCGATGCTCTACGCCACGGACCTCGGTGCTTATGCGCCGTATACGCTGCAGCACGCGCTGGTGCTGGCGCGGACCTTCGATGCCGAATTGCATGTCGTGCATGTGGTGGAGCCGATGGGCTTGTTCGCTGAGTCCGTTCTGCAGAGTTACCTGGCCGCAGACGTGCTCAAAGAGCTGCACAGCGAGGGTGTCAACACGGTGATCGACGGCATTGAGGCGCGGGTGCTGGCCAGTTTTCGCGAGGAACTGGGCGAGGGGCATGAGGACCTGGCGCTGATTCGCAGTGTTCGCGTGGTCCAGGGCGACCCATCCAACGTGATACTCGATCAGGCGCGCCTGCTCGGCGTCGACTTGCTGGTGGTGGGCAGTCGCAGTCACGGCGGGGAGGGCGATACGCCGATTGGCCGAACGGCGGCGCGGGTCCTGCAACTGTCCGACGTGCCGGTGTACATGGTGCCGATGCTGCAAAGGCGTGCACAAACGTGATCGCGTTCCGGGAATGTGCCAAGGGCGTTAAAAGCTGCGTGCCATTACCGGGTAAAAGTGATAAAAAGTTCTAGCTTTGCCTTCCTGACCAATAATCCAGTTATATACCGTCGCTGATGCCCGTGGCGTCTTCCGGCTTTGAGGGATACATATGAAGCTTCAACAACTGCGCTACATCTGGGAAGTGGCGCACCACGACCTCAACGTTTCGGCGACGGCGCAAAGCCTCTACACCTCGCAGCCCGGCATCAGCAAGCAGATCCGCCTGCTGGAAGACGAGTTGGGCGTCGAGGTTTTCGCCCGCAGCGGCAAGCACCTGACCCGCGTCACCCCGGCAGGCGAACGCATCATCACCACCGCCGGCGAGATCCTGCGCAAAGTCGAGAGCATCAAGCAGATTGCCCAGGAATTCTCCAACGAGAAAAAGGGCACGCTGTCCATCGCCACCACCCACACCCAGGCGCGTTATGCGCTGCCGCCGGTGATCAGCAATTTCATCAAGCAGTACCCGGACGTCGCGCTGCACATGCACCAGGGCTCACCGATGCAGATCGCCGAAATGGCTGCCGACGGTACCGTCGATTTCGCCATCGCCACGGAAGCGCTGGAACTGTTCGGCGATCTGGTGATGATGCCGTGCTACACCTGGAACCGCTGCGTGGTGGTGCCCCAGGGCCATCCGCTGACCAAGGTGCCGAAGCTGACCCTGGAGATTCTGGCCGAATACCCGATCGTGACCTACGTGTTTGGTTTCACCGGCCGTTCCAAGCTCGACGAAGCATTCAGCCATCGTGGCCTGACGCCGAAGGTGGTGTTCACCGCTGCCGACGCGGACGTTATTAAGACCTACGTGAGATTGGGCTTAGGCGTCGGCATCGTCGCGAAGATGGCCGTCGACCCGAAGCTGGACAGCGATCTGGTGGTGCTCGACGCCAGCGAACTCTTCGAAGCCAGCGTGACCAAGATCGGCTTCCGCCGTGGCACCTTCCTGCGCGGCTTCATGTGCGATTTCATCGAAAAATTCGCCCCGCACCTGACCCGCGACGTCATGGCCAAAGCCATTCAGTGCCACAACAAACAGGAACTGGAAGAGCTGTTTGCCGGGGTTGAACTGCCGGAGCATTGACAGGCTGCGCACGCCAAACCTGTAGGAGCGCGCTTGCCCGCGATTGCTGACTGTCAGTCACCTCAGTGTGACCGGTGCATCGCAATCGCGGGCGAGCGCGCTCCTACATTAGTTCGGTGTGTGCTCAGGACTTGGCGATCATGTTCCCCGCATGCAGCCCGCATTCCTTCTGCGTCGCTTCTTCCCACCACCAGCGGCCTTCGCGTTCGTGCTGATTTGGCAGAACAGGGCGCGTGCAGGGTTCGCAGCCGATGCTGATGAAGCCGCGCTCGTGCAGCGTGTTGAAGGGCAGTTCGAGCATGCGGATGTAATTCCACACATCGGCGCTGCTCATCTGGGCCAGCGGGTTGAATTTGTACAGCGTGCGCTCCGGGGTCGAGAACGCGCTGTCGATTTCCACCACTGCGACGTTGTTGCGCGTGCTCGGGCTCTGGTCGCGGCGCTGACCGGTGGCCCAGGCGCTGACGCCTGCCAGCTTGCGGCGCAACGGCTCGATCTTGCGGATTGCGCAGCACTCGCCATGGCCGTCGCGATAGAAGCTGAACAAGCCCTTTTCCTTGACCATCGGCTCCAGCTTTTCGCGGTCCGGGCTGACGATGTCGATGTCGATTTTGTACTGCTCGCGGACCTGATCGATGAAACGATAGGTCTCCGGGTGCAGCCGGCCGGTGTCCAGGCTGAACACTTTGACGTTCTTGTTTATTTTCCAGGCCATGTCCACCAGCACCACGTCTTCCGCGCCACTGAAGGAAATCCACAGGTCGTCGCCGAAGTGCTGGAAGGCGAATTTGAGGATGTCGGACGGGGATTTGTTAGCGAAGGTGGCGGCGATGTCGTCGACGTCGAAAGGGTGGTTCATCAGGCGGCTTCCTAATCAGGGCTGGCGCTTAGGCGCTCGTAATGGCGCAGATGGTAACAAAAAAATTCGGGGCGTTTGGCTGAAAGCAATGGCGCGGAGGGGGACACGCGGAGGTGGCCACTGTCTGCAGGAGCCGGCTTGCTGGCGAACGCGTAAGGTCAGACGTTACGGTATTGACTGCCACGTCCCATTCGCCAGCAAGCCGGCTCCTACGGATCTGCGTAGGCTCACGCCCCGTTAGGCCACCGTAGCCCCGACGATTTGCGTAAGCGCGCAGTCCATCAATGAGCGGGATCTGCCGCTTACAACCCCTCTAGCGTCTGCATCAACACCCGCACTTTGGTGAAGGTCTCTTGATATTCCGCTTCCCACTGTGAGTCGGCGACGATGCCGCCGCCGCCCCAGCAGGCGATCTGGCCTTCTTTTGCCAGCAGGCTGCGGATGGCGATGGAGCTGTCCATCTCGCCGCGCACGTCCAGGTACATCAACGAGCCGCAATACAGCGCCCGGCGGTTGGGTTCCAGTTCGTCGATGATCTGCATCGCGCGGATCTTCGGCGCGCCGGTGATGGAGCCACCCGGAAAACTGCCGCCAATCAGGTCTAGCGCGTCCTTACCGTCGGCGAGTTCGCCGGTGATGGCGCTGACCAGATGATGCACGTTGGGATAACTTTCCAGGCTGAACAGCTCCGGCACTTTTACCGAACCGATCCGGCAAGTGCGCCCCAGGTCGTTGCGCAGCAGGTCGACGATCATCAGGTTCTCGGCGCGGTCTTTGTCGCTGGCGAGCAGCTCTTGAGCGAATGCGGCGTCTTCAACGGTATCGCGCCCGCGCGGACGCGTGCCTTTTATAGGCCGGGTCTCGACCTGCCGCTGACTGACTTTGACGAACCGCTCCGGCGACAGGCTCAACACCGCGCCTTCCTCAGGCAGGGCCAGATACCCGGCGAACGGCGTGGGGCAGGCCACTCGCAGCGCTTGATACGCCGCCCACGGATCACCGAGGTACTGCCCGCGAAAGCGCTGGGCGAAATTGACCTGATAGCAGTCACCGGCCTGGATGTAGGCGTGAATCCGCTCGATGGCCTGCCGGTACTGCTCGGCATTGATGTCCGTCGCAAAGGGCGCTGTCAGCTTGAACGATGCGTCCGGTTGCGCCACCGGTTGCTCGAACAGCGCGATCAGCCGCAGGCGTTCGGCGTGATCAAGGGCGGGGTGAAACACCAACTGGCTGGAGTGCTCGTGGTGATCGCTGATCAGCGCCCAGGCGTAGAGCCCCAGCCGCGCGGAGGGCAGGTGCAAGTCATCGATGGCTTGATCGGGCAGGGGTTCGAACAGGCGGCCGAAGTCGTACGCCAGATAGCCGATCAATCCGCCGGCGAACGGCAGCGCGCAGTGCTCCGGCAGATCGGCTTCACCGAGGCGGGCCAGTGATTCACGCAGGCGCTGAAGAAAGGCCGGGCCGGATTCGTCCGCAACCGGCTGCAGGGTGTCCAGCGGCCAGGCGCTGAGCAGATCGAAGCGGCCACGGTCCGCCGTCGGGCGACCGCTGTCCAGCAGCACGGCGCCCGGGGCAACGCGCACGCGGGCGAAGTAACCGCTGGGGTCGGCGTCATAGAGCAGTGGGTGTACGGAGCAAGTTGGCATGCGAGGCGTGGGTCAGTCAGTGCGCGAGGACGGCGATTGTAGTCTTCCCCAAGGTCGAGTCCTAGGGGGCAATCGCCCGCGGCTCACCGTGCAGAATTTTCTGGGCATCCTCCGGCGTGAGCGCGTAATCGAAAAAGCGCCGGTGGAAGTCCATCGTCTGTGCCGCCATGTCCACGTCCGCAGACGACGCCGGATGCAGTTGCGGTGGGCAATCTTCGACTTGGGTATGCGGTGCGACGCCTGACGCATTCCCGGCTAAAGCCGGTCCTACCGTCGGAGTTCCAGCCGGTCCTACTGACTGCACGCGGTATCTGGCAGGACCGGCTTTAGCCGGGAAAGGGCCGGTGTGACCGCCGTCAGTTTGTCGCGGAACACCGAACGGCGTGATCGGCCGGCAAATGCTCAAACGTGCCCGAACAGCCCTTGGGCAAACTTGACCCGCTCTTCCGGGCTTTCGTGTACGCCTTCCGCCGCCAGTTCTTCCAGCCGCTTCTCCACGGCCACGGTGCGGTGAGTAAGCCCGCAGTCATTGGCGATCTGGATGTTGAGCCCTGGCCGCGCGTTGAGCTCCAGAATCAGCGGGCCTCGATCCTGGTCCAGGACCATGTCGACGCCGATATAACCCAGGCCGCAGAGCTCGTAGCACTCTGCCGCGAGCTTCATGAAACCGTCCCAGTTCGGCAGCTGCACGCCATCCACCGCATTGGTGGTGTCGGGGTGCTTGCTGATGATGTTGTTCAGCCAGGTGCCGCGCAGCGTCAGGCCGGTCGCCAGATCGACGCCGACACCGATGGCGCCCTGGTGCAGGTTGGCCTTGCCGCCGGACTGCCGGGTTGGCAGGCGCAGCATGGCCATCACCGGATACCCCATCAGCACGATCACGCGGATGTCCGGGACACCCTCGTAACTGATGCTCTTGAATATCTGGTCGGGCGTGACCCGATATTCGATGAGCGCGCGGTCGCGATGGCCGCCCAGGGAATACAGCCCGGTGAGGATGCTGGAAATCTGATGCTCGATTTCGTCGTGGCTGATGATGCGCCCGGACACCGTGCGGAAGCGCTCCTCGAAACGGTCGGCGATGACCAGAATGCCGTCGCCGCCCGCGCCCTTGGCCGGCTTGATAACGAAATCGTTGCGCCCGCCGATGATCGTGTCGAGCTTGTCGATTTGCTTTTCGGTGGAAATGATCCCGTACAGCTCTGGCACATGAATGCCCGCCGCGATGGCCCGCTCCTTGGTGATGATCTTGTCATCGACAATGGGGTAGAGGCTGCGCTTGTTGTACTTGAGCACGTAGTCGGCGTTCCGCCGGTTGATGCCCATGATCCCCTTGGCTTCCAGCGCCTTCCAGGTTTTCCACCAGCCGATCATTTATGGTGTTCCCGCTCGGCGTCTTCCTTCAGAAAGGCCTTGAAGCGGATCAGCTCGGTCAGCCGATAACCGCGATAACGCCCCATCGCCAGCATGAAGCCCACCAGAATCAGGAGGATTGCCGGGAAGGTGAACACGAAGTAGATGAACTCTGGAATGCTCATGATGATGTGCGCAAGAGACGCCGCGAACAGCGTGCCGATGGCGACCTTCATCGCATGGCCGCCGCCGCGTTCTTCCCAGGTGATCGACAGGCGTTCGATGGTCATGGTCAGAATCACCATCGGGAACAGCGCCACCGACAGCCCGCGCTCAAGGCCCAGCTTGTGGCTGAACAGGCTGATGGCGGCAATCAGCACCACCACGAAGGTCAGCACCACCGACAGCCTCGGCAGCATTTGCAGCTTGAGGTGTTCGAGGTACGAGCGCAGAGAGAGGCCCAGCGCCGTGATAATGGTGAACAACACGATGCCGAAGCCCAGCTGGGTCTCGCGGAACGCCAGCGCGATGAGCACCGGGGTGAACGTCCCCAGCGTCTGCAGGCCCACCAGGTTGCGCAGGATCAGGATCACCAGCACGCCGATCGGGATCATCACCATGATCATGAAGGTCTGCTGGGTTTGCAGCGGCAAGCTGTAGAGCGAGTATTCGAGGAAGTCGGCGTCGGTGCTTTCGTCAGTCAGCTTGGCCAGACGAATCGCATTCATCTCGCTGTTGTTCAGGCTGAAGTTGACCGTGGCCTTCTTGCCGCCCTCGACGGAGATCAAATTGTCGTCGCCGATCCACCACAGCAGGCGGTCCTGGGGCAGGCCCGCTTCACCGGTTTCCGGATTGAAATACAGCCAGTCCTTGCCATTAAAGCTGCGCAGCCACAGTTCGGGCGACTGCGGCTGATCGGCGACCAACCGGATGGTATGGACTTTCTCCACCGGCACGTGGGCGATGGACAGCAGGGTTTCGGTGATCCGCGCCTTGTTCTGCACCGACGTATCGCCGGCCAGCAGCAGCTTGACGTTGTCGTCGCTCAGATTGTTGACACGCTTGATGGCTTCGCTGACGAAGGTTTCGACGTCGGCGGAATGCTGTCGGATCGGCGCAAGCAGCGCGTCGGCGGCGATTTTTTCCGGGCCTTCGACCACCACGCTGTCGCGGAAGATCGGTCCTTTGATCTTGGCTTTTTCGCCGCTGTAGCGCTTGGTCAATACCAGCCGGTAGTACAGCGTCTGATTGCCGTTGGCCCGCCGCGCGGACCAGGTGACCTTGCGGTTGCCGTCGGCGCGGTTGACGTTCACGCCATAGTTGTTGGAGATGAAGCTTTCATTGAGGCTGATGTAATCCCGGGAAAGGGGTGGCACGTACATCTGCACCTTGACCGTGTCCTTCGGGTTGGCGACGAACTCGACCTTGGCGTCGATGTTCCACAGGTCGTCGGTTTCGTCTTCGGTCACCGGAATGCCGAGCACCAATATCTGATAAGCCGTGATTGCGATGCCCAGCGTGACGAGGGTCGCGATCAGGATCTTCAGATGGAGGGTAAGAGAGCGCATGTCGTTACTCTGCGGTTTGAGCATCGGTGACGCAGGCAGGCTTGCCCGCTGCGTATTTCAGGCTTGGATCGACCAGCGCGTCGAAGTGCTTGAGGGCTTCGGAGCCAATCAAAAGTGGGTATTGGAATGCACTGCGGTCGGTCAAGTTCACTTCTATGGTGCGCAGCGCCCCGCCCATGCAGACATCCAGGCTGATGACCGGGCGGGCGGTGTATTTCTTGTCGTCATCGGCATCGATGTCGCCTGCGCGCCGCTTGATCTTGCTGACCCGGGCCAGGGGGCGTTCGATGGGGTGTTCGTGGGCGTCGTCAATGGCCAGGTAAAAACGCACCCAGGATTCGCCATTGCGCTTGAAGCGTTTGATGTCGCGGGCGCTCAGGGAGGCGGTTTTGGCGCCGGTGTCCAGCTTGGCCGCGACCTGCAGGTCGATGTCGGCAAGCTCCGCGTATTCGTTCAGGCCATACACCGTTTTTTCAGCGGCCAGGGCCAAGCCGGGTTGAAGCAGGCCCGGCAGAAACAGGCCCGGCAGGTACAGAGATAAGAGGAAGAGAAGAGGGTGGCGGCTCATAAGTCCAGGCGCGATAAAAGGTGAAAGAGCTGCTTTGACGTCGAAATGTGGTTTTGGTTTGACCAAGGGTGCCGCTCCTGCGAAAGCCGCCTGCTGCCCGCGTGGGCGGTCTGAGGCGGCCGGCATTCTAGCATGAAGCTTTTATGGCGCGGGCGAAGGGCGGCGCAGATGCGAGCCGTCTGACATTTCGTCAAAATGTGTCGCCCTTAGACGATTGTCGACAATTACCCATTTAACTTTGACGGAACTGGCTTATTTCGCTAGATTTGCTGACATTCACTCTTAAGGTGTCAACAATGTTAGATGCCGCAGAAATCCTGCCCGCCACGTCAGTCGATGCCGAGACGCTGTCCGAGAACGTGTTTCGCCGTATTCAGGCGGCCATCGTCAAGGGCGATATCGCCCCCGGCAGCAAGATCTCCGAGCCCGAGCTGGCGCGGACCTACGGCATCAGCCGGGGACCGTTGCGCGAGGCCATTCACCGGCTCGAAGGCCAGCGCCTGTTGGTGCGCGTCCCCCACGTCGGCGCTCGCGTGGTCTCGCTGAGCCATGCCGAACTGGTCGAGCTGTACGAGATTCGCGAATCCCTCGAGGGCATGGCCTGTCGCCTGGCCGCCGAGCGGATGACTGTCGAAGAAGTCGACGAACTGCGCCGGGTTCTGGAAACCCACGAATGCGACAGCGCCTTTCAGGCCGGCGTCGGCTATTACCAGCAGGAAGGCGACTTCGACTTTCATTACCGGATCATCCAGGGCGCGCGCAACAGCACGCTGACCCAGATGCTTTGCGATGACCTGTACCAACTGGTGCGCATGTACCGCATCCAGTTCTCGACGACGCCCAATCGTCCGCGCCAGGCGTTCGCCGAGCATCACCGTATTCTAGATGCCATCGCCGCGCGTGACGGTGAGCTGGCCGAGCTGTTGATGCGCCGGCACATCGCCGCGTCCAAACGCAACATTGAGCAGCACTTTCAAGCTGCAACTGCCCGAGGTGAACAATGACCACAAGAACCACTCCCGGCCAACGCTTCCGTGACGCCGTTGCCAGCGAGCATCCGCTGCAAGTGGTCGGCACGATCAACGCCAACCACGCGCTGCTGGCGCAACGGGCCGGCTTCAAGGCGATTTACCTCTCCGGCGGCGGTGTCGCGGCGGGTTCGCTGGGCGTGCCGGACCTCGGCATTACTGGCCTGGACGACGTGCTCACCGACGTGCGCCGCATCACCGATGTCTGCGACCTGCCGCTGCTGGTGGACGTCGACACCGGCTTCGGTGCCTCGGCGTTCAACGTGGCGCGTACGGTGAAGTCGATGATCAAGTTCGGCGCAGCGGCGATGCACATTGAAGACCAGGTCGGCGCCAAGCGCTGCGGTCACCGGCCCGGCAAGGAAATCGTCTCGCAGCAGGAGATGGTCGATCGCATCAAGGCGGCGGTGGATGCGCGAACCGACGACAGTTTCGTGATCATGGCGCGCACCGATGCGCTGGCGGTGGAAGGGCTGGAATCAGCACTGGATCGCGCCGCCGCGTGCATCGAAGCGGGCGCGGACATGGTCTTCCCGGAGGCGATCACCGAGCTTGAGATGTACAAGCTGTTTGCCTCGCGGGTGAAGGCGCCGATCCTCGCCAACATCACCGAATTCGGCTCGACGCCGTTGTTCACCACCGACGAGCTGAAGTCTGCCGACGTGGCGCTGGTGCTGTACCCGCTGTCGGCGTTCCGGGCAATGAACAAGGCGGCGGAAAACGTCTACACCGCGATCCGTCGCGACGGCACCCAGAAGAACGTCGTCGACACCATGCAGACGCGCATGGAGTTGTACGAGCGCATCGACTATCACGCGTTCGAGCAGAAGCTCGATGCGCTGTTTGCGCAAAAGAAAGGCTGATCACGGCCCAGTGCAGGCGCGCTCCTACAGATAAAGCATCTTGCGTACTGGAAAGAATTGCCGATTCCCACACAACTACAAGACTGGAGACAGCAATGGCTGAAGCAAAAGTATTGAGCGGCGCAGGCCTGCGGGGCCAGGTGGCCGGGCAGACCGCGTTGTCTACCGTCGGCCAGGCCGGCGCCGGGCTGACCTACCGCGGCTATGACGTGCGTGAACTCGCCGCCGACGCCCGATTCGAAGAAGTCGCGTACCTGCTGCTGTACGGCGAACTGCCGACCCAGGCGCAACTCGACGGCTACCTGAAGAAACTCCAGGGCCTGCGTGACCTGCCCCAGGCGCTGAAAGAAGTGCTGGAGCGCATTCCCGCCGACACCCACCCCATGGACGTGATGCGCACCGGCTGCTCGATGCTCGGCAATCTCGAGCCCGAAGCCAGTTTCGCTGACCAGCTCGATTCCACCGACCGCCTGCTGGCCGCGTTCCCGGCGATCATGTGCTACTGGTACCGGTTCAGCCACGAAGGCAAGCGCATCGACTGCGTCACCGACGAGGTGTCCATCGCCGGGCACTTCCTGACACTGCTGCTGGACAAGGCGCCCAGCGAACTGCACCGCAAGGTCATGGACGTGTCGCTGATTCTCTACGCCGAGCACGAATTCAACGCCTCGACTTTCACCGCACGGGTCTGCGCATCGACCCTGTCCGACCTGTTTTCCTGCATCACGGCGGCCATCGGCACCCTGCGCGGTCCTTTGCACGGCGGGGCCAATGAAGCGGCGATGGAGATGATCCAGAAGTTTTCGTCGGCCGAAGAAGCGACCCAGGGCACCCTGGCGATGCTGGCGCGCAAGGACAAGATCATGGGCTTCGGCCACGCGATCTATAAGGACAACGACCCGCGTAACGAGGTGATCAAGGGCTGGTCGAAAAAGCTCGCGGAGGAGGTGGGCGACACGGTGTTGTTCCCGGTCTCCGAAGCCATCGACAAGACCATGTGGGAACAGAAGAAACTCTTTCCCAACGCCGACTTCTACCACGCCTCGGCGTACCACTTCATGGGCATCCCGACCCAGCTGTTCACCCCGATCTTCGTTTGCTCGCGCCTGACCGGCTGGGCCTCCCACGTGTTCGAACAGCGCGCCAACAACCGCATCATCCGACCAAGCGCCGAATACATCGGCGTCGAACAGCGCAGGTTCGTGCCCATCGAGCAGCGCTGATGGGGAAAGGAGAGTTCCACGGGGCTCTCCACCCGTAACTTTTCCGTGATCGAGTCCTGACGATGAACACTGAATACCGCAAACCGCTGCCCGGCACTGTGCTGGATTATTTCGACGCCCGCGCGGCAGTCGATGCGATCAAACCCGGTGCCTACGCCACGCTGCCGTACACCTCCCGAGTGCTCGCCGAAAACCTGGTGCGCCGTTGCCATCCGACGACGCTGACGGCCTCGCTGACGCAGTTGATCGAACGCAAGCGGGACCTCGATTTCCCGTGGTTTCCGGCGCGCGTTGTCTGCCACGACATCCTCGGCCAGACCGCGCTGGTGGACCTCGCCGGCTTGCGCGACGCCATCGCCGACATGGGCGGCGACCCCGCGCAGGTCAACCCGGTGGTGCCGGTGCAGTTGATCGTTGATCACTCCCTGGCCGTCGAATGCGGGGGCTACGACCCGGACGCGTTCAGCAAGAACCGGGCGATTGAAGACCGTCGCAACGAAGACCGCTTCCACTTCATCAACTGGACCAAGCAGGCGTTCAAGAACGTCGAAGTGATCCCGCCGGGCAACGGCATCATGCATCAGATCAATCTGGAGCGGATGTCGCCGGTGATCCAGACGCTGAACGGCGTCGCCTTCCCGGATACGCTGGTCGGCACCGACAGCCATACGCCTCACGTTGATGCCCTGGGCGTCATCGCCATCGGCGTCGGCGGGCTTGAGGCCGAGAACGTCATGCTTGGCCGCGCCTCGTGGATGCGCCTGCCGGACATCATTGGCGTCGAACTGTCGGGCCGTCCGCAGCCGGGCATTACCGCCACCGACGTGGTACTGGCGCTCACCGAATACCTGCGTCAGCAAAAGGTCGTCGGCGCGTACCTGGAGTTCTACGGCGAGGGCGCCCGCGCGCTGACCCTCGGCGACCGCGCGACCATCTCGAACATGGCCCCCGAATACGGCGCGACCGCGGCCATGTTCAGCATCGATCAACAGACCCTCGACTATCTCCGGCTGACCGGTCGCGAAGACCAGCAAGTGCAGTTGGTCGAAACCTTCGCCCGCCACACCGGGCTTTGGGCCGACAGCCTGGACACGGCCGAATACGAGCGCGTGCTGCATTTCGACCTGTCCAGCGTGGTGCGTAACATGGCCGGGCCGTCCAACCCCCATGCGCGGGTGGCGACCGCCGATCTGGCCGCCAAAGGCATCGCGGCGCCGTGGGAGGAGACCCCGGGCGAAATGCCGGACGGCGCGGTGATCATCGCTGCCATCACCAGCTGCACCAACACCAGCAACCCGCGCAACGTCATCGCTGCAGGCTTGCTGGCGCGCAACGCCAATCGCTTGGGCCTGACGCGCAAACCGTGGGTCAAGTCGTCCCTGGCGCCGGGCTCGAAAACCGTCGCCTTGTACCTCGACGAAGCGGGGCTGACCGGCGAGCTGGAGCAACTGGGTTTCGGCATCGTCGCGTTCGCTTGCACCACCTGCAACGGCATGTCCGGCGCGCTGGATCCGCTGATCCAGCAGGAAATCATCGACCGCGACCTTTACGCCACGGCGGTGTTGTCGGGCAACCGCAACTTCGACGGGCGCATTCACCCTTACGCCAAACAGGCCTTTCTTGCCTCGCCGCCGCTGGTGGTGGCCTACGCCATCGCCGGAACGATCCGCTTCGATATCGAGAAAGATGTGCTGGGCCTCGGCCCTAATGGCGAAGAAATCCGCTTGAAAGACCTTTGGCCAAGCGACGCCGAGATTGATCAGGTGGTGAAAGCCTCGGTCAAGCCGGAGCAGTTCCGTCAGGTGTACATCCCGATGTTCGCCATCCACGAAGACACCGGGCCAAAGGTCGCGCCGCTGTACGACTGGCGCCCGATGAGCACCTACATTCGACGCCCGCCGTACTGGGAAGGCGCCTTGGCCGGCGAGCGAACCCTCAAGGGCATGCGTCCGCTGGCGGTGCTGCCGGACAACATCACCACCGATCACCTGTCGCCGTCCAACGCGATCATGCTCGACAGCGCGGCCGGCGAATACCTGGAAAAAATGGGCCTGCCGGAAGAGGACTTCAACTCCTACGCCACACATCGCGGCGATCACCTGACCGCCCAGCGCGCCACGTTCGCCAACCCCAAGCTGTTCAATGAAATGGTGGTGGAGAACGGCAAGGTCAAGCAGGGTTCCTACGCGCGGATCGAGCCGGAAGGCCAGGTCACGCGGATGTGGGAGGCCATCGAAACCTACATGGCGCGCAAGCAGCCGCTGATTATCATCGCCGGCGCCGATTACGGTCAGGGCTCGTCCCGGGACTGGGCGGCCAAGGGCGTGCGCCTGGCGGGTGTCGAAGTCATCGTCGCCGAGGGCTTCGAGCGTATCCACCGCACCAATCTGGTGGGCATGGGCGTGCTGCCGCTGGAGTTCAAACCGGGCACCAATCGCCTGACTCTGGGCATCGATGGCAGCGAAACCTACGACGTGATTGGCTCGCGCACCCCGGGGGCCACCTTGACGCTGATCATCCAGCGCAAGAATGGCGAGCGTGTGGAGGTGCCGGTCACCTGCCGCCTCGACACGGGTGAAGAGGTGTTGATCTACGAGGCCGGCGGCGTGTTGCAACGCTTCGCCCAGGACTTCCTCGAATCCGCGGCCGTCGCCTGAGCCGCCGCGTTTTCTGCTCTCTATATAAGAAAGAATAAGAAGGAACAGTTCATGGCGTCCACAGCACAGATCAAGATTCCCGCGACCTACATGCGCGGCGGCACCAGCAAGGGTGTGTTTTTCCTCCGGGACGACCTGCCCGAAGCCGCGCAAACCCCCGGCCCGGCGCGTGACGCCTTGTTGCTGCGGGTGATTGGCAGCCCCGACCCGTACGCCAAGCAGATCGATGGCATGGGCGGGGCGACGTCGAGCACCAGCAAAACGGTGATCCTGTCGAAGAGCACACGGCCCGATCACGACGTCGACTACCTGTTTGGGCAGGTTGCCATCGATACACCCTTCGTCGACTGGAGCGGCAACTGCGGCAACCTGTCGGCAGCGGTCGGCCCGTTTGCCATCAGCAACGGTCTGGTTGATCCGGCGCGCATTCCGCAGAACGGCGTGGCGGTGGTGCGCATCTGGCAAGCGAACATCGGTAAAACCATCATCGCCCACGTGCCGATGACCGACGGCGTGGTGCAGGAAACCGGCGATTTCGAGCTCGACGGCGTGACCTTCCCGGCGGCCGAAGTGCAGCTGGAGTTCATGGGCCCGGCGGCGGACGAGGAGGGCGCTGGCGGCTCGATGTTCCCGACCGGCAATCTGGTCGATGAGCTTGAAGTGCCGGGCGTGGGTACGTTCAAGGCGACGATGATCAATGCCGGCATCCCGACAATCTTCGTCAACGCCCGCGACATCGGTTATACCGGCAGCGAATTGCAGGACGCGATCAACAGCGACCCGAAGGCCCTGAGCATGTTCGAAACGATCCGGGCCTATGGCGCCGTGCGCATGGGGCTGATCGGCACTGTCGAGGAGGCCGCAACGCGTCAGCACACGCCCAAGGTGGCGTTCGTGGCCGCGCCTGCGCAATACCTGTCTTCCAGCGGCAAAAGGGTCACAACCGAAGACACTGATCTGTTGGTGCGCGCCATGTCCATGGGCAAGCTGCATCACGCGATGATGGGCACAGCGGCAGTGGCCATCGGCACAGCGGCGGCGATTCCCGGCACGCTGGTCAATTTGGCAGCGGGCGGCGGCGAGCGCAGTGCCGTGCGCTTCGGCCACCCCTCCGGCACCCTGCGCGTCGGCGCTGAGGCCGTGTTGGTCGACGGAGAATGGCAGGTCAAAAAAGCCATCATGAGCCGCAGCGCGCGGGTATTAATGGAAGGAATGGTCCGCGTGCCGGGCTGAAAGCTCGGCTTCATAGAGCACCGAAATCCGGAGCCAGCATCTTATGGGTACACGACTGCATCGAATTCCGGGCTAGACACCGATCAAATTGTAGGAGCGACCGGGGTGGCGCTCCACCTTGCCCGCGAATGCGTCGTGTCAGAAACAATGATGCGACTGATACGCCGCCATCGCGGGCAAGCGCGCTCCTACAGTTTGAGGCTGCGCGCTTATTTAAACCGCCGCTCCACGCCTTTTTCCACCAGCACTTTCGCCGAAATTTCCTCAACCGAGAAATGCGTGGAATTGATGTGCGGGATGTTTTCGCGGCGGAACAGGCCCTCGACTTCGCGCACTTCGAACTCGCACTGGGCGTAGCTGGCGTAGCGGCTGTTGGGCTTGCGTTCGTGCCGTATGGCGGTGAGGCGATCGGGGTCGATGGTCAGGCCGAACAGCTTGTCCCGGTGCAGCTTCAGCGCAGCGGGCAACTGCAGGCGCTCCATGTCGTCCTCGGTCAGCGGGTAATTGGCCGCGCGGATGCCGAATTGCATGGCCATGTAAAGGCAAGTCGGGGTTTTGCCGCAACGCGACACGCCGACCAGGATGATGTCGGCCTTGTCGTAATAATGGGTTCTGGCGCCGTCGTCGTTGTCCAGCGCGAAGTTCACCGCCTCGATCCGCTCCATGTAATTGGAGTTGTGCCCGATGGAGTGGGATTTCCCCACCGAGTAGGAGGAGTGTGAACTAAGCTCCAGCTCCAGCGGGGCGAGGAAGGTCGAAAAGATGTCGATCATGAAGCCGTCGGAGGTCGCGAGAATCTCGCGGATGTCCTGGTTGACGATGGTGTCGAAGATGATCGGACGGGCCTCGTCCTTCTCGGCGGCCTTGTTGATTTGCTGCACCATGGCCCGCGCCTTCTCGACGCTGTCGATGTAGGGCCGCGTGAACTTGTTGAATGTAATGTTTTCAAATTGCGCTAACAGGCTCTGGCCAAGGGTTTCGGCGGTGATGCCGGTGCCATCGGAGATGAAAAAAGCGGATCGTTTCATTTGCGCCCCGGGGCCTTAAGCTGAAGACAGTTTGTGGATATGATAGGTCGGCTTGCGGGCCATGACTGGCCGCATTCTACCTGTTTTCAATCGCCGCGATTCCCGCACCAAAAGCGTTCCCAACAATAACCGGTTAGTGGAGAGATCACCTTGGTAGAGTACGTAGTTTCCCTCGATAAGCTCGGCAAACATGATGTTGAGCACGTGGGGGGCAAGAACGCATCCCTCGGCGAGATGATCAGCAACCTGGCGGGCGCAGGCGTGTCCGTTCCCGGTGGCTTTGCCACTACCGCTCAGGCCTACCGTGATTTTCTTGAGCAGAGTGGTCTGAACGATCAGATCCACCAGGCCCTCGATGCGCTCGATGTCGACGACGTCAACGAGCTGGCCAGAACCGGCGCGAAGATTCGTCAGTGGATCATGGAGGCTGAATTCCCCGAGAAGCTCAACGCCGAAATCCGCACCGCCTTCGCCGAGCTCTCGGCGGGCAACCCGGACATCGCCGTTGCCGTGCGCTCTTCCGCCACCGCTGAAGATTTGCCGGACGCCTCCTTCGCCGGTCAGCAGGAAACCTTCCTGAACATCCGTGGCGTCGAAAACGTGATCCGCGCAGCGAAAGAGGTGTTCGCTTCGCTGTTCAACGACCGCGCCATTTCCTACCGCGTGCATCAGGGTTTCGACCACAAGCTGGTGGCGCTGTCCGCTGGCGTGCAGCGCATGGTGCGTTCTGAAACCGGCACCGCCGGCGTCATGTTCACCCTGGACACCGAATCCGGTTTCCGCGATGTCGTCTTCATTACCGGTGCCTACGGCCTAGGCGAGACCGTCGTACAGGGCGCGGTCAACCCGGACGAATTCTACGTTCACAAAAACACCCTTGAAGCCGGTCGCCCGGCGATCCTGCGCCGCAATCTGGGCAGCAAGGCGATCAAGATGATCTACGGCGAAGAAGCCAAGGCCGGCAAATCGGTCAAGACCATCGACGTCGATCTGGCCGACCGCGCGCGTTTCTGCCTCAGCGACGAGGAAGTCAGCAACCTGGCACGCCAGGCGATGATCATCGAAAAGCACTACCAGTGCCCGATGGACATCGAGTGGGCCAAAGACGGCGATGACGGCAAGCTGTACATCGTGCAGGCGCGTCCCGAGACCGTGAAAAGCCGCACCTCGGCCAACGTCATGGAGCGTTACCTGCTCAAAGAAAAGGGCACCGTTCTGGTGGAAGGCCGTGCTATCGGCCAGCGCATCGGCGCCGGCAAGGTGCGGATCATCAAAGACGTGTCCGAGATGGACAAAGTCCAGCCCGGCGACGTGCTGGTTTCCGACATGACCGACCCGGACTGGGAACCGGTGATGAAACGCGCCAGCGCGATCGTCACCAACCGCGGCGGGCGCACCTGCCACGCAGCGATCATCGCTCGCGAGCTGGGTATTCCGGCGGTAGTGGGTTGCGGCAACGCCACCGAGCTGTTGAAGGAAGGTCAGGGCGTCACCGTGTCCTGCGCCGAGGGCGACACCGGTTACATTTTCGAGGGCGAGCTGGGCTTCGACATCAAGCAGAACTCCGTCGACGCCATGCCTGACCTGCCGTTCAAAATCATGATGAACGTCGGTAACCCCGATCGCGCGTTTGATTTCGCCCAGCTGCCCAACGCCGGTATCGGCCTGGCGCGTCTGGAGTTCATCATCAACCGCATGATCGGCGTGCACCCCAAGGCGCTGCTGAACTACGCCAACCTGCCGCAAGACATCAAGGAAAGCGTCGACAAGCGCATCGCCGGTTACGACGATCCGGTCGGTTTCTATGTCGAGAAGCTGGTCGAAGGCATCAGTACGCTGGCGGCGGCGTTCTCGCCGAAGAAAGTCATCGTGCGCCTGTCGGACTTCAAGTCCAACGAATACGCCAACCTCATCGGCGGCAAACTCTACGAGCCGGAAGAAGAGAACCCGATGCTGGGCTTCCGTGGCGCGTCGCGTTACATCAGCGAAAACTTCCGCGACTGCTTCGAGCTCGAATGCCGCGCCCTCAAGCGCGTGCGCAACGAGATGGGCCTGACCAACGTCGAGATCATGGTGCCGTTCGTCCGCACCCTGGGCGAAGCGAGTCAGGTCATCGATCTGCTTGCCGAAAACGGTCTGGCCCGCGGCGAGAACGGTCTGCGCGTGATCATGATGTGCGAGCTGCCGTCCAACGCCCTGATGGCCGATGAGTTCCTCGAATTCTTCGACGGTTTCTCCATCGGTTCCAACGACCTGACCCAGCTGACCCTGGGCCTGGACCGTGACTCCGGGATCATCGCCCACTTGTTCGACGAGCGTAATCCTGCGGTCAAGAAGCTGCTGTCCTACGCCATTCAGGCCTGTAACAAGGCTGGCAAGTACATCGGCATCTGCGGCCAGGGCCCGTCCGATCACCCGGATCTGGCGCGGTGGTTGATGGAGCAGGGGATCGAAAGCGTGTCCCTTAACCCCGATTCGGTACTGGAGACCTGGTTCTTCCTGTCCGAAGAGGACGCTCCAACCTGATGCAGATCGAGTAAGATGCCGGCCCGTTTCCGTGGGCCGGTTTCCCGAGAGGGCGGTTTTTAACGAATCCGCCCTTTTTTGTGGGTGATTTTCAGTGCGCTGGCAGCGTCAACTGCTGTCACACCCAACCGCCGTTCCCCCATCCACCAAGAGCGTCCAGCAAGAGCACCATGCAAAGCAGCAGTCATCTCTTTCCCGTGGCCCTGATCAGTGCCGAGCGTCGTGGCGACCTGACCGAGGACGTCTACCGTTTGAAGCCCGGCAACAGCCCGGATTTCACTGTCGAAATCGCCGTCACCCGGCTGGGTCGTGTGTCGGCCCCGGATGCCCGAGGCGTGCCGGTGGTCCTGCTGCACGGCAGCTTTTCCAATCGACGCTTCTGGTATTCCCCCAAAGGCATCGGTCTGGGCGCGTACCTGGCCCGTGCCGGGTTCGATGTGTGGATTCCGGAAATGCGCGGGCACGGTCTCTCGGCGCGCAATAGCGCGTTTAAAACCAACTGCGTCGCCGATTACGCGCGCTTCGATGTGCCGGCCATCGCCGCGTTCGTGCGCGAGCAGACCGGCGAAGCGCCCCACTGGATCGGCCACTCCCTGGGCGGCACGACTCTCGCCGCGGCATTGGGCGGGCAGTATCTGACGGCTGACGCCGCAGCCTCGGTGGCGCTGTTCGGCAGTCAGGTCACCCGCAGCCACTGGCCGCTCAAAGTGCCGCCGCTGCAATGGACCGCACGGCTGCTGCTCAAGCGCTTCGAGCACGTTTCGGGCCCGCGTTTCAAGCGTGGCCCGGAAGACGAACCCATGGGCGTCCTTCTGGAAAGCATGCGCTGGCATGGCCTGTTCGGCGGCTTCGGGCACAAGAAGGATGACTGGTGGGCCGGGCTGCAACAGGTCACGGTCCCGCTGCTGTGCGTTGCTGGCGCTGGCGATCATCAGGACCCGGAATGGGCCTGCCGCGAGCTCTTCGAGCAGTTCGGCAGCGACGACAAGACGTTTCTCGTCCTGGGCCGCGAGCACGGGTTCAGCGAAGACTTTGGCCACGTGCCGATGCTGGTCAGCAAAGCCGCGCAAACCCAGGTGTGGCCGCGGGTGGCGGACTGGCTGAACCGGCATGTTGCGGTGGTAAAGGCTGAATCAACGCTGAACATGATGGCAACTCCGTGATTGTCATGGGCGCAGCCATTCCTTGGGCGCTGACTTGGGGATAAGCTGCACCCATTCTCAACACCGGGGCCAAATAGCAGGTGGCGACTCGTTGGTCAGATTTTCTGTTCTGGATGAGGTGCTATATAAGGATGCAATGCGCGTGGAGCGTCGGTCGTTCACGCAAGCCGTCTATCCTAGTGGCTGTCTACCCTCATCACCGAGCTTTCCTGACAGGAGTTACCCATGCATTACATCACCCCGGACTTGTGCGACGCCTACCCCGAGCTGGTTCAGGTGGTAGAGCCGATGTTCAGCAACTTTGGTGGCCGTGATTCATTTGGCGGCGAGATCGTCACGCTCAAGTGCTTCGAAGACAATTCGCGGGTGCGCGAGCAGGCCGAACAGGATGGACACGGCAAAGTCTTGGTCGTGGACGGCGGAGGCTCGCTGCGTTGCGCGTTGCTCGGCGACATGATCGCTGAAAAGGCAGTGAAAAACGGTTGGGAGGGCATGGTGATTTTTGGCTGCGTCCGCGACGTGGACGTCCTGGCACAGACCGACCTCGGTGTGCAGGCATTGGCCAGTCACCCGCTCAAGACCGAGAAGCGCGGCCTGGGTGACCTGAACAAGGCGGTGACCTTCGGCGGTGTGACGTTCAAGCCGGGCGAATTCATCTATGCCGACAACAACGGCATCATCGTCTCGCCCAGCGCACTGAAGATGCCGGACTGACCGGCCTTATTATTCTTTACGCGGTTAGCGATTCACTCAGCAAGGATATGAATGTTCGACGAAACAAACGCGCAGTGGGGGCTGGTTCATGCCCTCGTGTTGGACGGAAAGGGCGGGGCGCGTTCAATCCCCCGAACTGCACTGGATGGCCTGCAGCTGGAGCCCCACGAAAGTGTGTGGCTCCATTGGGACCGCAGCCACCCGCAGACCCAGACGTGGTTGCGCACGACCAGCGGTCTCAGCGAATTCGTCTGCGACCTCATGCTGGAAGAGAACACCCGGCCACGCCTGCTGGCCTTGCCGGACCACGAATTGCTGCTGTTCTTGCGCGGGGTCAACCTGAACCCTGGCGCCGAGCCGGAAGACATGGTGTCGGTGCGTATTTTTGCCGCCGCCCAGCGCGTCATCTCGTTGCGCCTGCGCTCGTTGCGGGCAACCGACGAGCTGATCGCATCATTGAATGAAGGCAAGGGCCCGAAAACAGCCTCGGAATTGCTGTTGTATCTGGCTCAGTTTCTCACCGACAAGGTTCAAGCAGTGGTCAGCGAGCTGACGGAACTGGTCGATGACATGGAAGAACGCATAGATGCCGACGAGCGGTATCTGCCCGAGCACGGCAACATGGTGCACATCCGCAGGCGGGCGGCGGGACTGCGTCGATTCCTTGCGCCACAGCGGGAAATCTATGCCCAGCTGACGCGCAGCAAGATGCCGTGGTTCGTGGAGGACGATGCGGATTACTGGAACGAATTGAACAACAGCCTGACGCGATATCTCGAAGAGCTGGAATTGACCCGAGAGCGCGTGGGGCTGGTGCTTGAGGCTGAAGACAGGCGCCTCAACGAGCGAATGAACAGGACCATGTATCGGTTTGGCATCATCACTGGCATCTTCCTGCCGATGAGCTTCCTGACAGGATTGTTGGGGATCAATGTGGGGGGTATCCCCGGGTCGGAAAATCCCTTCGGATTTGTGTATGCCTGCGGCCTGATGCTCATCGTGGCCGTCGGCCAGATGTGGCTGTTCAAGCGATTGCGCTGGGTGTGAGGATGAAAAATCGGAAGGCGTTCATGTGTGTCGTGTGACTTCGGCAGAATTGGCTGCGTCTTTCAGTGACATTGCGTGAGGTGCCTATGCACGACCCGTTTGAAGAATCACTGCGCGACATGCTCAACGCTTCGTCCAGCAGCCGGGACGACGATGCCGTTCTGGGTCGAGTATTGAAGACCGCCAACCGTCAGGTGGGCGCTGGTGATCTGTTCAGTCTTCTGGGTCGTTGCACGCAGGCTTTGATGATCGCCGTGAATAACGGCTCCGCTCACGTTTCACCTGTTTCCCGCCGCAAGGCGACACGTGCCGGTACTACGTTTACCGGTACCGGTGCACAAGACAAGGCTGATTGAATATGGAATTGGATCTCTGGACGCAGAGCCTGGTTACTGCAATGACTGCGCTGTGGACCAAAGTTGCGAACTTCATCCCGAATCTGTTCGGCGCGCTGGTCGTGGTGCTTCTGGGTTTCGTGGTGGCAAAGCTGCTCGACACCCTGCTGTCCAAGTTGTTGGCCAAACTCGGTCTGGATCGCCTGATGGGCGGCACCGGGTTGACCAAGCTGATCAGCCGCGCGGGGATTCAGGTCCCGATTTCGACCCTGATCGGCAAGATCGTTTATTGGTTCGTTCTCTTGATTTTCCTGGTGTCGGCGGCAGAATCGCTGGGGCTGGAGCGGGTTTCCGCGACGCTGGACATGCTGGCGCTGTACCTGCCGAAAGTATTCGGCGCCGCGTTGGTGTTGCTGGTGGGTGTCTTGCTGGCGCAGTTGGTCAACGGTATTGTGCGGGGCGCCGCCGAAGGTGTAGGGCTGGATTACTCGGCCGGCCTGGGGCGAATCGCTCAATGGCTGGTGATCATCATCAGTATATCGGTGGCGATCAGTCAGCTTGAGGTCAAAACCGACCTGCTGAACCACGTTATTGTTATCGGATTGATTACCGTTGGTCTGGCCGTTGCGTTGGCCATGGGCCTGGGAAGCCGCGAAATTGCGAGCCAGATCCTGGCAGGAATTTATGTGCGTGAGTTGTATCAGGTAGGGCAACAAGTGCGTGTGGGTGAGGTCGAAGGGCAGATCGAAGAAATTGGCACGGTGAAGACTACCCTGCTGACCGAGGAAGGCGAGTTGGTGTCATTGTCCAACCGGATCCTCCTCGAGCAGCGAGTGAGCAGCCGTTGAGCCGGCGAATCTGCTAATGTATGCCGCCGCAAAACCTGGGCGATTCCCGGGTGCGGCGGACATCTACCCGACTGTCGGCACGACTTGTTTTGAATAACGTTCAATCGCCCTCTCTGCGCTACGACCCACGCGAGCTCTCTGACGAGGAGCTGGTTGAGCGTTCGCACGCCGAGCTGTTTCACGTAACGCGGGCGTACGAAGAGCTGATGCGTCGTTACCAGCGGACACTTTTTAACGTGTGCGCGCGGTATCTGGGGAACGATCGCGATGCGGACGATGTCTGTCAGGAAGTGATGCTTAAGGTGTTGTATGGCTTGAAGAACTTTGAGGGTAAGTCGAAGTTCAAGACCTGGTTGTACAGCATCACCTACAACGAATGCATCACGCAGTACAGGAAGGAGCGGCGAAAGCGTCGGTTGCTGGACGCTTTGAGTCTTGACCCCCTCGAGGAAGCGTCGGAAGAAAAGACGCCAAAATCAGAAGAAAAGGGCGGGCTTGATCGCTGGCTTGTGCATGTGAACCCGATCGACAGGGAAATTCTGGTGCTACGATTTGTCGCAGAGCTGGAATTTCAGGAGATCGCAGACATCATGCACATGGGCCTGAGTGCCACCAAAATGCGTTACAAACGGGCACTTGATAAATTACGTGAGAAATTTGCAGGCGTTACCGAAACTTAACTCGGCGCAAATATCTCTAACGAGCAGGCAAGTTCTGATAGACTTGCCGACGAGTTGTCTCTCGCTGAGGGGGACTGCTTTACAATCACCAGATGGGGATTTAACGGATGAAACTGAAAAACACCTTGGGCTTGGCCATTGGTACTATTGTTGCCGCAACTTCGTTCGGCGCTCTGGCACAAGGCCAAGGCGCAGTCGAAATCGAAGGCTTCGCCAAGAAAGAACAGTTCGACAGCGCTCGTAACTTCAAAAACGACGGCAACCTGTTCGGCGGTTCTGTTGGCTACTTCCTGACCGACGACGTTGAATTGCGTCTGGGCTATGACGAAGTGCACAACGTCCGTAGCGACAATGGCCAGAACATCAAGGGCGCGAACACCGCTCTGGACGCTCTGTACCACTTCAACAACCCGGGCGACATGCTGCGTCCATACGTTTCGGCTGGTTTCTCCGATCAGAGCATCGATCAGAACGGCAGCAACGGTCGTAACCGCTCCACCTTCGCCAACATCGGCGGCGGTGCCAAGCTGTACTTCACTGACAACTTCTATGCCCGTGCTGGCGTTGAAGCTCAGTACAACATCGACCAGGGTGACACCGAGTGGGCGCCAAGCGTCGGTATCGGCGTAAACTTCGGCGGCGGTTCGAAGAAAGTTGAAGCAGCACCGGCTCCAGTAGCTGAAGTGTGCTCCGACAGCGACAACGACGGCGTTTGCGACAACGTTGACAAGTGCCCGGACACCCCGGCAAACGTGACTGTCGACGCTAACGGCTGCCCAGCTGTTGCTGAAGTCGTACGCGTTGAGCTGGACGTTAAATTCGACTTCAACAAGTCGGTTGTGAAGCCAAACAGCTACGGCGACATCAAGAACCTGGCTGACTTCATGAAGCAGTACCCACAAACCACCACCACTGTTGAAGGTCACACTGACTCCGTCGGTCCTGACGCTTACAACCAGAAGCTGTCCGAGCGTCGTGCAAGCGCCGTTAAGCAAGTTCTGGTTAACCAGTACGGTGTTGGCGCTAACCGCGTAAACTCGGTTGGCTACGGTGAAACCCGCCCAGTTGCTGACAACGCAACTGACGCTGGCCGCGCTGTAAACCGTCGCGTAGAAGCACAAGTAGAAGCCCAAGCTAAGTAATTAGCCTCGCTTCACGAAAAACCCGGCTCAGGCCGGGTTTTTCTTTGCCTGCGATTTAACCCCCCTGTGATCCTCCTTGATTCGCTTCTGGCCGTCTAAGCGAAAAGACTTGGACGGACGTGGATCCATCTAAGCGGGTACCCTCATGAAGACTAAGCCCGCACTAGCGTTTGAGTAGCAACCACCACAGAACCAGGTTGATCAGCAGCGACGTCAGGGCAACTGCACGCCAGGCCTTAAGGGGCTCACGCTCCAGCAGTGGGATTGTGCGTGTGTTCAGCGGCGAAAGTTCGCCCTGTTGAAAGTGCACGAGCCAGTGCTCCGCGGTCTCGAAGCGCTTCAGCGGATCGGCCCGCAGGGCGCGCTCTAGATGCTGTTCCAGCCAGTCCGGCACATCCGGTCGGTAACGACTGAC
This sequence comes from Pseudomonas petrae, assembly GCF_021728295.1. GTDB lineage: Bacteria > Pseudomonadota > Gammaproteobacteria > Pseudomonadales > Pseudomonadaceae > Aquipseudomonas > Aquipseudomonas petrae. The sequence goes on along the minus strand of NZ_JAKJXE010000004.1, from coordinate 3,297 downwards.
CGGCAGCGGCTTGCCGAAGCGACGGCGCTGGAAGGGCTCGATCTCGCCGTAGGGGTAGTGGCCGGTCAGCAGGAAATACAGCGTGACGCTGGCGGCATACAGGTCGAAGCCAGGGCTGGGTTCCGCGCCTTCGAAGGCTTCAGGGGCCATGAAGCTGGGCGTGCCGGGCACGTCGCTGCTTTCACCCACTGACAAACCTGGGCTGTAGGCGAGCCCGAAATCCAGAATGCGCAAACCTCCCGCTTGCTCAAGCAGCAGATTCTCCGGCTTGATGTCACGGTGAATGATGTTGCGACGGTGCAGCAGGCCGACGGCAGCGATCAGTTCCCGGGCCAGACCCAGCCACGGCGACAGCGCCATCGGCCCCTCCTGATCGAAGATGTCAGCGAGGGTGTGGCCGGAGTACTCACGCATCACGTAGTACAAATGCTGGCGCTGGCCGAGGGGGTGCAGCTCTGGAAAGAAGCGGCCCGCAACGCGACGCAGGAACCATTCTTCAAGCAGCAAGGCCTCCGCCGCGCCGGCCTCGTCAAGGCGCGAGGGCGGCAGCGTCTTCAATAACCACTGTTGCTGTTGGCTGTCGCGTACGCGATACAGAAGGGACTGTCGCGAGTCGCTCAAACGCGCCTCGACCTGCCAGCCTTCAAACGTCTGGCCTGCTTTGAGAAGGGGTGGGACAGGCCATTGCTGAAGTTGCAGCAGCGTTTCACCCAGGCTGTCCGAGCCCAGTTGATCCACCTGTATCAGCAAAGCGCTTGCATTGTCGTCACTGCCGGACAGGTGCGCGGCATTGATCAGCGTTCGGACAGCCGTATTCAGATCGGCCTGTTCGTCGAGAATCGAGCCGATTCGGTCATCGCCCAAGGTTGCCCACACGCCGTCGCTGACCAGCAGCAAACGCTCGCCGTGGCGCAGCTCGCCGTCCAGGTAATCCATGACCACGTGTTGATCCAGACCCAGCGCGCGTTTCAGCACATGCTGCATGTCCGGCTGTTCCCAGACGTGGTCCTGGCTGATTCGCTGGAGCTGGCCTGAGTGCCAGCGATACACGCGACAGTCGCCGACATGGGCGAGGGTGAAGCGACGCCCGCGCAGGACCAGCGCGCTGAGGGTGGTCAACAAGCCGTTGGCCTGCAGCCAGCGATTCTGCGCCAGCAGCAGGCGGTCGAGGGCCTGAGCGACGCTCCAGGTCTCCGGCGTCGCGTAATAATCCATGGCCAGCGCCTGGAGCGTGGCCCTGGATGCCAGCCCGCCGTCGGCGCATTGGCTGACGCCGTCGGCGAGGGCAAACAGGTAACCCTTGCTGGCGGCCAGCGCCGGGGCAGGGGTGACCACGCGAATGGCGTCCTGATTCTCCGCCCGCGGCCCGGTCGCGCTGAACTCGGCGACGCGCAGCTGCAAGCCGGTCGTAGTGGGCGCGACCGGCGTCAGCGGCTGATTGACGCTCACGGCCTAGACACGGGCGGCGGTGACAGCGGCCGAGCCCCAGGTGGTTCTCCAGCGACGCTTGACGTTCATCAGGCCGAACCAGGCCAGCACGCCCAGGAACGCGAACAGCCACAGGCCCAGTTGATACTCGCCGGTGTTCTGCTTGATGGCGCCGAGCCCGGCGGCGAGCAGGAATCCACCGATGCCGCCGGCCATGCCGATCAGGCCGGTCATGACGCCGATCTCTTTGCGAAAGCGTTGCGGTACCAGCTGGAACACCGCGCCGTTACCCGCGCCAAGGCCGAGCATGGCCGCGACGAACAGCGCCAGTGCGGCCCAGGAGCTGGGCAGGTTGAAACCGACGGCGGCGATGCAGATCGCGGCGACGGCGTACATGCCGGACAGCGTGCGAATCCCGCCGAAGCGGTCGGCGAGGGCGCCGCCCAGTGGCCGCATCATGCTGCCGCCGAAGACGCAGGCGGCGGTGTAGTAACCCGCAGTGACCGGGCTCAGGCCGTATTGATCGTTGAAATAGCCGGGCAGGGCACTGGCCAGGCCGATGAAGCCGCCGAAGGTCACGCTGTAGAAGAACATGAACCACCAACTGTCGCGGTCGCCAAGGGCTTTGAAATAGTCAGCCATGGATTTGGCCTTGGGGCGTTCCGGGGCGTTTTTCGCCATGAGGGAGAAAGCGATGAGGGTCAGCAGCAGTGGCGCCACGGCAAAGCCGAACACGTTGTTCCAGCCGAAGCTGGCGGCGAGGACTGGCGCGATCAGTGCCGCGAACACAGTGCCGGAGTTGCCGGCGCCGGCGATGCCCATGGCTTTGCCCTGGTGCTGCGGCGGATACCACTGCGAGGCCAGCGGCAGTGCCACGGCGAAAGACGCGCCGGCCATGCCGAGGAACCCGCCGAGCAGTAGCGCCTGTTCATAGCTGTGAATGCCCAGTTGCCAGGCGCCAAGCAGTGCGGCAATGACGATGACCTGGCCGATGATCCCGGCCGTCTTGGGCGATAACTGGTCGGCGAGCATGCCCATGATGAAGCGCAGCACTGCACCCGCGAGAATCGGCGTTGCGACCATCAGGCCGCGTTGCTGGGTGGTCAGGTGCAGGTCGGCGGCAATCTGCACGGCCATCGGGCCGAGCAGGTACCAGACCATGAAGCTCAGGTCGAAATACAGGAACGCTGCGAACAGTGTGGGTTTATGGCCGGCTTTCCAGAAACTCGTGTTCATCTAACACCTCATCTGCAGGGATTCGCGTTCGGTGGAGGTGTCGCTCGCACCGCTACGGGTCAGGTCATGCAGGCGAAGCACCAGACCGGCACTCCACCCGCCCGATGTATTCAGGGCAAAAACGAAAAAACGCCGCAGCCCTGTGCGCTTTCGCGAAGGGGTGCGACGTCTTTGTCGTGAGTGGGCAACCGCCGTTGGCTACCTGTGATGTGTCACTAGCAATAGGTGGGCCAATTGAACACCGGACTTACAGTTGGATGAGTCCGGCAGGCCCTGCGCATTTTTTCGTAGGAGCCGGCTTGCTGGCGAAGGCAGTGGGTCAGCGGCGCAGATGTCAGCTGACACAGTGGGTTCGCCAGCAAGCCGGCTCCTGCAGTGGACTCGCCTCAAACGAGCAAATGGCGTCGGCCACTGAACCTGTAGGAGCGCGCTTGCCCGCGAAGGCGGAGTGTCAGGCGATTGGTTCGTCACAGGCACACCGCGTTCGCGGGCAAGCGCGCTCCTACAGTGGATCTTCGTAAGGCACCCAATTTTTGGCATACCCAAGGCCGTATATACCGGCTTGCTGGCGAATGCAGCGTGTCAGTCGACATGTGAAGAGCTGACTGACCGTGTTCGTCCGATCGCGGCCCG
>NZ_JAKJXE010000036.1 GCF_021728295.1 Pseudomonas petrae | reverse complement strand
GCAACGCTATCGCGACAATTTCACGCGCCTGTACGCCGAAGACCGCCGTCTCACCGTGCGACGCGACGCCTGGGGCTTTGCCCTTGGGCTATTGGGCACTGCCGCGTTCTACGTGGCCTACGCCTGGGTGGTACTGGACACCGTGCGCGGCCAGACCACACTGGGGCAAATGACGATGTACCTGGTGCTGTTCAAGCAAGGCCAGGTCGCCATCACTGCCAGCCTCAGCGCGATAGCCGGTTTGTATGAGGACGGCCTGTACCTGTCTGACCTGTACGAATACCTTGAGGTGCCGGTGGCAGCTGCACGCGGCACGTTGAAGGCCGGTGCACGCCCGGGCGACGGCCTGCGCTGCGAGGGCCTGGGTTTCCGCTACCCGGGTGCCGCGCAGCCCACGCTCAGCGACATCAGCCTGCACCTGACGCCTGGCATGAGCCTGGCCCTGGTGGGCGAAAACGGCTCGGGTAAAACCACATTGATCAAACTGCTGACCCGACTGTATACGCCTGACGAAGGCCGGATCCTGCTGGACGGCAGCGATTTGCAGGA
>NZ_JAKJXE010000035.1 GCF_021728295.1 Pseudomonas petrae | reverse complement strand
TGTGGTGGTCAACTAATTCCGGACACCTCGATAGGTGGTGTCGACGCCATCGTCCGTTCGTAAACGGTCGGTGGCAGGTACCCCAGTTTCGAGTGCAGCCGCTCGTTGTTGTAATACCCAACGATGTATTGAGTGATGTCGCGTATCGCTTCGCCATGGTTGGCGTAATTGCGCCGCCATACCCGCTCCATTTTCAGGCTCAGGAAGAAGCGTTCCATCACCGCATTATCCCAGCAGTTACCTTTACGGCTCATGCTTTGCTGCATGTTCTGTCTGGCCAGCAGCGATCTGTAGATCGCGCTCGCATATTGGCTTCCGCGATCGGAGTGGGCGATCAAGCCAGGTGGTGGCTGACGCTGCGCGACGGCCATCTGCATCGCGCTGCACACCAGCTCTGCATGCATGTTAGCGGCCATCGCCCAGCCCACCACCTTGCGTGAGAACAAGTCCAGCACGACGGCCAGGTAGAGCCAGCCGCTGTGCGTTCGTACGTAGGTAATGTCGGCGACCCAGGCGGTATTCACAGCATGCGGTTCAAACTGACGGTTCAACACATTCTCGGCGATCGGCAAGTCATGTTTGCTGTCAGTCGTATGCACAAATTTGCGCTTCCAGGCCGAGCGCAAACCATGGGCTCGCATCAGGCGGCGGACTTTATAAAGGCCTATTTCCATGCCCTTCGCCCGCAGAGCCTTGCTTAACGGGCGGCTGCCAGAGCAGCCGTCGCTTGCGGCAAACGCTGCCTTGAGCTGCGCAACAACGGGACAGCTGAGCCGGGCAGGCATTTGTTCACGCTTCCGGGCTTCGTAAAAACCTGATCGACTGACGTTCAGTAAACGACAGACATGCGCCACCGAATAAGCCTTCTGTTGCAGTTGCCGAACCAACCGATACGTCACTTCAGTTCGCGGGCAAAGAAGGCGGTAGCCTTTTTTAAGATGTCGTTGTCCGTCTTGAGCTGCCGGTTTTCCTGCTCCAGCTGCCGAATGCGCTGCTGCTCAGCCGTCAGCGGGTTTCCTATCCCGGCCTGGCCCAACTGTTCAGCGTCGTATTGGCGGATCCACCGTCGTACGGCCGTCTCACCGAGATTCTGGTCCTGGCAAACCTGCGGGACGGTCAGCCCTTGGTCCTTGACCATCTTCACGACTTCCAATTT
>NZ_JAKJXE010000034.1 GCF_021728295.1 Pseudomonas petrae | reverse complement strand
GGGACTTGGAAGCAGCCCGGCTCCTTAGGCTTTTCGCCTGTGACGTAGATTGTGCTCCAGCCCTCCACACTCACTCATTTAGTTCGAACGGTATCTGGGGCCCGTCTCTGGCGAGAGCCCGCATTCGCAAGGTAGGACAGAGTGCAGTGATGATCGCAACTGATCACTCAGGAGAAAAGTATGCCCAGTTTCGTCGGCATCGATGTCGCCAAGAACACCTTCGATATCGCCACACACTTGCCAAACGGCAAGCATAAAACCAAGGCCAAACTGGCTAACGACCTCAAGGGTTTCAAAGAGCTTGAAGCCTGGCTGGACAAGCAGGTCGAGCCTTCGGCACTGATTGTGATGGAGGCCACCAGCGTCTATCACTTGGCGCTCGCCGAGTTTGTTTACAACAAGGGTTATCGGGTCTGCGTGGTCAATCCGGCCACGACTCATGCTTACGCCGGCAGTGAATTGCGCCGGATCAAGACCGATAAAAGCGACGCCAAACTGATTGCCGACTTCGCTCGAGAAAAGAATGAGAAGCTCAAACCCTGGGCGCCGGAGCCTTTGAAGTTTCGGCAGTTAAAGGCTCTGGTGCGTCGACTGGATGATCTTCAGGAAATGGAGCAAATGGAGCTCAACCGCCTGGATGTGTCTGACGAGAAGGTCAAAAGCTCGATCAACTCCGTGCTAAGTCATATAGGAAATGAGATCGCCGAAACGCACAAGGCGATCAAAAAGCACATTGATGATGACCCTGACATGCGTGAGATGCGCGACCTGATCGTCACCATCGACGGTATTGGTCAGAGAACGCTTGAGCGACTGCTGGCCGAGCTGGGTGACCTGCGCAAATACAACGATCCCCGTCAGTTAGTCGCGGCGGCAGGGCTGAATCCAAAACTGCAGGACTCAGGACTGCTGAAAGGCCGAACGGTGATTTCAAAGGTTGGCTCGTCGCGCCTGCGGGCATGTCTGTACATGCCGGGCTTGGTTGCGCTAAAGCACAACAACGGGATCAAAGCATTGAAAGAGCGCCTGAAGGCTAACGGCAAGGCGCCCAAACAGATCGTCTGCGCAGCAATGCGCAAGCTGCTGCACTATGTCTACGGAGTGCTTAAATCGGGCCAACCGTTTGACCCGAAACTAGCGCTTGCCCAGTGAGGTTCAAGACGGTATCTACAG
>NZ_JAKJXE010000033.1 GCF_021728295.1 Pseudomonas petrae | reverse complement strand
TTTACCAGGTCGGCCTGATAAATCGATCTCCGTACAGAATCGCAAATTGATTCATCGCACTTTTCCAGTCATGGGCTGCAGAGCCCCAGTTTGCAGTGATATTGCGCAGCCCAAGCCAGATCAGTTTGGTTGCCGCATCGTCGGTCGGGAAGTGGCCGCGAGTCTTGATGATCTTTCGTAGCTGAGCGTTGATGCTCTCGATGGCGTTGGTGGTATAGATCACCTTTCGGATCGCTGGCGGGAAAACGAAAAATGGAATGACGCGATCCCACGCACGCCGCCATGAAGCTACTACCGTTGGATATTGTTTGCCCCATGGCCCGGCTTCGAACGCATCCAGCGCCTGTTCGGCCGCTTCGGCGGTGACCGCCTGGTAGATCGGCTTGAGCGCCTTGGCCAGTTCGCGACGCTTATCCCACGCCACGTAATCAAGGCTGTTACGGATCAGATGAACAATACAGGTTTGCAGTGTCGTGGCTGGAAAGACCGCGCCAAGAGCTTCCGGCATGCCCTTGAGTCCATCAGTAACGGCGATGAGTACATCTTCAACGCCACGTATTTTGAGGTCGTTGAAAACCTTCATCCAGAACTTCGCGCCTTCGGTATTTTCGATCCAGATGCCGAGAATATCCCGTGTGCCGTCAGGTAGAACACCCAGAGCCAAGTAGATCGCTTTGTTGCGAACCAGTCCTTCTTCGCGGATTTTGACCCGCAGGGCGTCGAAGAAAATAACCGGATACATCGGCTCCAGAGGCCGCTGTTGCCACGCACCGATCTCTGCCATGACCTCGTCGGTGACAGAGCTGATGAAGTCAGGCGAAACCTCCGTACTGTACTGCTCGGAGAGGAATGCACGGATTTCTCTGACGGTCATTCCTCGGGCGTACATCGCGATGATCTTGTCGTCGAAACCGGTGTAACGGCGCTCGTGCTTGGGGATCAGAATGGGCGAAAAACTGCCGTCCCGGTCACGGGGGATGTCCAGCCGGATCGGGCCATCACCCGTTAAAACCGTCTTGCCGCTTTTGCCATTACGCTGGTTTGTTTCATCCTCTGGGCGCTGCGCGCCCGGCGGATAGCCCAGATGATGACCGAGCTCGGCATTGAGGGCTCGCTCGATTAGCGCCTTCTTGAACGCCGCGGAGGCGTCTTCGATGGCTTCAGCGGTCATCAATCCGCCGCCGAACTGCTCAAGCAGCTCTTTTGGGATTTTTGGTAGCTCGCGCAGCGCAGGTTTCTTTTT
>NZ_JAKJXE010000032.1 GCF_021728295.1 Pseudomonas petrae | reverse complement strand
GCCAACGACAGCGAGGGCGAGTCCATGAAAAAGCATACGACGGTTAATCAGTCTCTGTCTTCATCCAATCTCCCAGCATGTACCACCGTGGCGATTGATCTTGCCAAGCGGGTCTTTCAGATCGCCGGCGAAGATGCCTTGGGCCAGGTGCTTTATGAGGAGCGGATCAAGTCCCGAGAAGCCTTCTACGCCTTTTTGTGCAGGCTCGAACCGCACGTTGTCGTTCTCATGGAAACCGGTCCTGGCGCTCAGGCCTGGGCGCGTCAGCTGCAAGATCAGGGCAACCTGGCGCGGATACTTCCAGCCGGTCGTGTTGCTGATCATCGCAGCGGCGCCAAGAATGATCGCAACGATGCGCTCGCGATATTGCGCGCGGGCCGCGACAGCAGAATTTCGGCAGTGCCTATCAAAAGTGCCGCAGAGTTAGCCATGCAGGCATTGCACCGTATCCGGCAAGGTTATGTACGTCGGCGCACGGCGGTGGGTAACCAGATGCGAGGTTTGCTGCTCGAGCACGGCGTCGCGATGGCGCAAGGCGAGGTTGCGATCAGCCAGAAAGTACCTCGGGTACTGGAAGACGCAACCCAGCCGTTGCCGGACATGTTGCGCGAACTGATCGACGAGTTGCTGGGCGAATGGCGCCATTTGGGCGAGCGAGTCAGTGTATTGACCGGGCGTCTGGAGGTTGCTGCGAAACAGGACAAGACCGCCGTGCGGCTGATGACCATACGCGGTGTCGGGCCGATCATTGCTACCGCGATAGTGGCCAAGCAAACCCGGCCTGAGCGATTCGCTGACGCCCGCATGTTTGCGGCCTACTTCGGCTTGGTGCCCGATCAGGACAGTTCAGGAGAACGGGTTCGTCTGGGCCGAATGACCAAGCGTGGTGATGGGTACATCCGCAGCCTGGCGATACAGGGTGCTCATGCGGTATTGAGGCAGCTGCGGCACGACTCCGATCAGCCGGATGACCGTCGGCTGCTGCAGTGGCTGAGCCGCCTGGGAAGCAAAAAAGCCGCCATACGGCTGGCGAACCGCAACCTGCGCATCATCTGGTCGCTTTTACAGAATGATCAGACTTATCGTCGTGAGCCGGCCAAGCGGCAGGAGGCGGCGATGAGTCACTGATCCAAAGAGTTCTGCTACCGAGGCGCAAAAGCGCCCACCCTGCTAGAAAACATTGACCCCAGGTAAGACCGTCGCGGATTGATGCCTTGGCTCCTACTGGCCCTTGAGGCCTAAATGTAATAGGCATACCGCGAGCTCAACCAATGTTGGCCAGAAGCCCAAAGC
>NZ_JAKJXE010000031.1 GCF_021728295.1 Pseudomonas petrae | reverse complement strand
ACGCGAACCAGTGATTGCAGCCGGCGTTGCCGTAGGCGCGGCCGTCGTTGCCCAGGGTCATGGTCAGGTGGCTGTTGTCGATCAACGGCCGTTCGCCGATCCACTCCAGCACATAACCGTGGTCTTGCTTGAGGGCAGGCAGGGCGGTGGCGCATCAAGCCAGCAGCCTCCCCCGAACTGAACAAATGGTCAGACAGGCCAAAGGCAAAATCCAACTTTAACAGCCACGAGGGCTAAGATCACAAGAGCGCTGGGCATACCTAAAACGCATTTGCCTGAAGCCCGGGCGAACAATACGACCTGCGGAAAGCGAAGTCCTGCCGTTGACTTACATAATCGAAGACAAGAGTAAATTGCTGGGGGCTGCTGATGGCGAATAGCCCGCAGTGAGGTAATGCAGAAGTCGGCGAAATTTAAGGGAGGGGATGGAGGCGTTCCAATTGTCATTGCCGCTGAGGCTGTCAGAGCCGGCTGGATAGCGAACCCGGCATGTCGGCAATACGGTTTGGACCGAACCAACTTTGCTCCTGTAAGCGCGAGGCTGGTACGGTGATCGGTTGAGCAGCAGCGCGACTGAGACTGGAAGCTGTCGCTTGTGGGATACCCTCTCGTACTTAAAGGGCTTTCGATCGGGCCTCGCCGTCTAAGTTGCTGCATTTAGGCTGGTTGCCGAACTACTGGTCGTAATTGTGCACCGATACCGAAGGGCTTGCTTTCGACAGTCCGCTCTACGCCACATCGGGTATAGTGAATGGCCGCTATTGACTCATGTAAGCTGGTCGCGGCGACTCAAAATAACTAGGGAATCATGTCGACTGCAGAGCTTGGGTCATTGGGCCGGCATGCATCGTCTTTCTCTGCTAATAATGTTCGTTTAATAATTTGGAAGCGTCATGGCGTTCTCACCGAAAGTAGCGAATCTCCTAGCTTATCGCTCAGGCTACATATGCAACAATCCAGAATGCAATGTGCTCACGATTGGCCCTGCATCCTCCGACCCACACCTGCGAACCAAAAAAGGTGAAGCGGCTCACATCGTGGGGGAGAAGCCCAGCGCCGCGCGCTATCGAAATATTGGCAACCTAAAGATTGAAAGTGATAGAAATGGAATTTGGCTTTGCGTTGCTTGCCATACGCTAATCGATAAGAACAATGGTAAAGATTATGAGGAACAAGAGCTGATTAGATGGAAGGATAGTCACGAGGAGCTGATCTCAGTACTACTCAAGACCCATCGCAGCCCGCTTCCATTGGTGCGGCGATTCAGTTCGAACATAAAGATTGCACAGGATATGGTGGATACACTGGCTCACAAAGGAGTTATGTATCAACCGCACGCTATGGAAAACCCTGTATTTGTGATTCAGTCGATTGATCAGATCAAGCGAAAGTTGATGCGACATTTACGTCAGATTGACCTCGACAAAAGACTCAGGGAAATCTGCGAGGGTTTGATTAATGCTTGCCGGGAGGTTATGAATGAGAATTCTCGCGATGGAAGTAGCCTGAACGCTTTCTTAGACATACTTCGAATCCGAGTCGGTAGATTTTTATATCAACTGCATAATGAGTATGGTTGTTCGATTTCTGGGGATATCGCCGGAATTGTGCGCCCTTAGGGGCTTGGGTCTAAGCGACGAATCAAGCATTAATGGATCATACGTAGTGTCGCTTTAACAGGCTAGGAACTTTGTCTGAGTAACAAAATGATTTATTCAGGCTGGATATCAAAGCGAAAACTTGGTCTTCAATTTCATAGAATTCATTTCGAGGTTGGTGAGTTAACGCAATACCCAGGCAAGCAAGGGCATCGATAATTCTTCTCTGATGCGGCATGTAGCGAAAGGACCCTTGAACTGCAGTTCTTGCCTGCTCATTAGAGAGTGATATCTCATTATTCAATGCTGAAATGATGCTGCAGTACTCATTGGAAATTGAGATCTTGCCAGTGCGCGAATTGGAAAAAATAAGGTTGTACCAAACAAACGTATCTACAGAAGTTGCGGATATTCGATTGCGCTTGGAGATCTCCAATGTCACATAGCTTTGAAATATTGAGAAATGCGAGATGTGATTTGTGAGCGCTGTTGCATTTGCGCTATTCAGAAAGCTCATCAGGGCGACAATTATGCCTCCAATAGTTGCAACTCCGACGAGTAAGTTTAAAGTTGCGGTTAAGATCAAGAAGGATTGGTCATATAACTCGATGAATTTCTTGATGCACGCATTATCAAAACACAGAGGCCTTCCAAACTCGCCACCTATTCCTGTGGTAACTAAGATCGCGGCGCTAGACAGCACGCCTAGTGCTGCAACTAGCAAAAGGCCGACGGTTAAAAAATTTAAGTACGGATAACTGCGCCATATTTCGCTTAATTTATTATTCATAATCAGGCTGCAGTCCTTTCAATGACTTTCTGATTTCGCTCGTGACAGCTGGAAACGAACGCTTTAAAACAATAAGTCTTTCTTGAAGCTTATAATATCGTTTTGCGTACCAGTAAGTGCTGCGCTTGGTGTCGCAGTCGCGAGCAAGGCGAGCGAGCATTAAATTTGCGCGCTCGATATCTTTTTTGGATGGCAGCGGAAATATCTTTTTCAGTCGACCAAGCAGTGAGTCGTATCGATTGTGTCCGACCCTAACCAATTTATTCACTCGGCCCATACAACGATTGAAGTCGTGACGGTAAGCGTGAGTTGTTCTATAGCCACGTTCTGACGCCAAATTCTCTAAATTTCTCACCGCCGTTCTGATCCTCGCAACTTCTCCGGAAGGAAGACGAGGCTGAGGAAATGCGACTCTCAAACCATGGACACTCAATGGCTCGCTTGAAACATATACTGATCGAGTTTTGGCAAGATTGAGCGGCAGGTCTTTGCCTGTAAGCATGGCTTTAATAATGTCTAAAGAATAGCTGAAGTCGTAGTTAGAGACTTTCGAGGATACTGTAATGTCATCCACGAGGCGTGTGTAGACAAGGCCCTTACGGAGTAGCCTTTGAACGACTGCACCTTCAACATCATAGAGACACAGGCTAGCAATGTAGCTCGAGGTCAAAGCTCCCTGGATTACATGCGAATTGAAACAACAAATTTCGGCAAGTAACTCAGAAACCTCGCTATCAAACTTCATGAAGCCAAGAAATATATCAAGTACCAAATCTTTGTGAATGTTATCAAAAAAATCTTTCACATCAACTTTTAATAAGCTCTTCGCGCCGCAGTGTTTTGCGGCACAAGAAACATAGTCTTTGTTGACCATGCTTTGACTTTGCTGATCTAGTTGATTAGGTACGGAGCCAAAAAGATGGTCGGGCCATTGAATAATACTGAGTCTAGAGAAAATTCGTTTGTTTATTCTTCGCTGAATTTTTCTAAGCAAAAAATGAGGATTATGCACCAGCCTAACGCTTCCGTCACTCTTAGGGATCCGCGAGACAGCATATTTTTCATCGTCAGGAAGAGCAAGCGCCCCGTAAATTTCTTCAAGCGAAATAGAAAGCGCGCTACAAAGATTCTCAATGCTAGAAATTGAGCCAGCTGAAACTTTTCTAGGATTAAGTAGAACCATTTTAAGTCCTATTAAAAATAGGTTTGACCAACCCATACGCAAGGGTGCAGTGAAGGATGATGCATTCATCGATCAGATCGCTGGCAGCTGCCATCCTTCACATGGCCAAACCTACCGTCCCTGTCTCCTCCAGGTTTCTCGGAGGTGATCGGAGGTGCGAGCCTCCGGACAAGCCCGAAGCCAAAGCCTCAGACGCTCGTAAGAGCAAAATCCAGGATCTAAAAAACAATCGACTGCAGCACATAAGCGGTACGCTTACGCAACGCCAATCTACATATGCTAAAAATTAATAGCAATGCCTGACTGGGAGGTTTTTTAAACCGGCGGGGAGATTCTCCACCTGGTAGTGCTTTTCACACTGGCGAAGCGCCGGGTAGCTTAAAACTAGCGTCTCGCCGCAGCAAGGAGCTGGAAATTCATTTCTTCGACGCGCGACTACCACTGGTCATACTACGGCCAAACTTTTCCCGGCACGATTTAGCCGTACTTCAAGCCCGCTGCCGGCCGGAAGTGGGCCCGGTACAAATCTCTGCTATTGGCCGAAAGGTGACTTATATGATCGCCGACTCGTGGTCCAAAAGAGACTGTGAGCGTCTAGCTAGCCTTAACTCCGGCTCTCCTCCGAATACCTGAAGCCTGCAAATTAGCGCTCTGGCAGTCCAAGGCAGCACTCAGGAGGTTCATTTTCGATCACGCGCGACCTAGCTGTCACAGGTTTAGCGCCCATGGAACAGCGTAAATCTACAAAGATAAGCAACAGTTAAACGTCGAATTCCACGTATCCAGCCTTCTGCCGCGTCCCGCAAAATCACCATCAGACCTTGCTGCCTCGCCTGCAAGCCAGAAGCAGCCAGCCAGACTCAGTCTTCTTCCAGCCAGAACCGCAACGGCTTGCCCTGCGCAGGCCACAA
>NZ_JAKJXE010000030.1 GCF_021728295.1 Pseudomonas petrae | reverse complement strand
TGTTTAGACTGCCACCGTGGCGCATTGACGCCTCGGCCTGGGCGAGTCCATCCAATTACAGTGTGTGTCTGTACGTCGGACACCAACTGCGCTTACGGCTTCGGCGGATTGATCTTGTCCACCAGTGCATAGGCCCGCTTCACCGCATCGCGATTGGCCACTGCGTCAAACCAGCGCTTCAGGTGCGGGAAGTCGTCCAGGTTCTGCTCCTGGAACGTGTGCGGCACGATCCACGGGTAGATCGCCATGTCTGCGATGCCGTATTCCTCGCCCGCGACGAAGGTGCGATCGGCCAGACGCTTGTTCAACACGCCGTACAAGCGCGCGGTTTCGTGGATGTAACGCTTGATCGCGTAGGGAATCTTCTCTTTGGCGAACCGGTTGAAATGGTGATTCTGACCGGCCATCGGCCCCAGCCCGCCCATTTGCCAGAACAGCCACTGCAGGGTTTCCTCGCGGCCGCGCAGGTCCGGTGCAATGAACCGGCCGGTCTTCTCGGCCAGGTACAGCAAGATCGCGCCGGACTCGAACAGGCTCAGCGGTTCGCCGCCGTCAGCAGGCTCGTGGTCGACGATGGCCGGAATCCTGTTGTTGGGGGAAATCTTCAGAAAATCGGGTTCGAACTGCTCGTTCGCGCCGATGTTGACCGGGAAAATCTTGTACGGCAGGCCCGATTCTTCGAGGAAAATCGAGACTTTATGGCCGTTGGGGGTGGTCCAGTAGTGCAGATCGATCATTGCGCGCTCCAGGTGAAGTCATCACGACTGCCATTTAGGCTGCACCTGTTTTACGCCCTCAAACGTCCATCGCACAAATGAAAACGGCCTGAAGATTCAGGCCGTAGAAGAAGCTGGATGCGTTACGCGCCGTGGCACTTCTTGAATTTTTTCTCGCTGCCGCAGGGGCAAGGGTCGTTGCGTCCGACGTCCTTGAGCGTGTTGCGTACTGGCTCTTGGGGCGCGTGGCCGCAATGCGGACCGTGCACGTGGCCGTGGTCATGATGGTGATCGTGATGGTCGTGATCGTGGTCACAATCGGGGCCGTGCACGTGGGCTTGCTGGTTCATGGGGCTACTCCGGAATCAAATCGCCGGGGATTATGTCGCCATTGCGCCCGATGCGCACGCTGTGTCCGAATAAAAATCCGGTCTTGAGCTTGCCTTCCAAACGGTAATGCACCGGCTGATTGGCTTTGCCGAGCACCTTGGAGATGTCCTTGAGGTGTTCCCATAGATTGGTGCGGATCGGCACGGAAAAGTTTTTGTGGCTGTTGGCTTTGACGATGAACCAGTCGCTGTAGACGCCTTCGCTGAGCAACATGTCGTTGAGCAGGATTTTGTAGCGCAGGCCACGGACCAACAAGCTGGAGTCGTTGGGGTTATCGACCCTGAAGCGCAGCTTGAAGTCCTGGCGCAGCAACTTCGCCTTGACCACCTCAACCTTCAGCAGCTTGACGTCGGGGTCTTCGAAGCCGCCGGTTATCCAGGTCGAGCAGCCCGACAGCGCCAGGAGTGCGAAGAGGCCTGCGATTCTGAGGACGTGTGCTGCAAACATCATGGGTCGCTCCCTTTATGCCCGATCTGACCGCCACTGCACGTGACTCGCCGTTCTCCACAGCCTGCGCCATACTCGCGCCATGTGTCGAAGGAGTATTGACCATGAAGCTATACGAAATCGTATTTTCCGGCCAACTGGTGCCCGGCGCGCAGCCGGATCTGGTCAAGGCCAACCTGGCAAAGCTTTTCCAGGCGGACGCTCAGCGCATCGCGTTGCTGTTCTCCGGCCGTCGGCTGGTGCTGAAAAACAACCTCGATGAGGCGGCCGCCGAAAAGTACCGCTCGACCCTTGAGCGCGCCGGAGCCATGACTCAGGTCGTGTCCATGGCGCAAGTCGTGGAGGCCCCTGTTGAAGAGGCGCCGGGTCTGGTTGAGGTGGAAGAGGTCGAGCTGGCCCCGCCGCCGGACCAGCCGAGCTGGACGCGCAAGCCATCAAGCCTGACCGCGCCGCGCACCGACGCCACGCCGCCGCGCAAAGCTACCGTCAAGCCGCGCGATGTGTACATGGCTGCATTTGTGGACGTCGAGGCGCCTGACTTCACCCTCTCCGAACCGGGCCAGGACGTGCAGGATCCGAGAATGCTGACCCGTGCGCCGCAGCTCGACCTGTCCGGCCTGAGCCTGGCTCCGGCCGGCGCCGATCTGGGTCAGGACAAGTCGGTTGAGCACGTGCTGGTGCCGGACGTTTCCCACATCAGAATGGCCTGAGGACTGCCTGTCTCTGAGTGGTTACTGGCGTCACCGCTAAATGGTCAGGTGAGATAAGCCGAACAGCACTTCTTGAATTTCTGCTCGCTACCGCAGGGGCAGGCGTCGTTACGACCGGCTTTGAACGAGACTGTCGGGTCGATGAAATACCAGCGTCCATCATGCTGCACGAACGCCGAGCGCTCGCGATGACGATGCTCGCCGTCCGCGTCGTGCCAGCGCGCGATAAAGGTCACAAATGCGTGCTCGGGCTGACCGCCGATCAACTCGGCGCCCTCGACTTCAAGGCCCAGCCAGGTGCTCTGGGCGCTCCACTGGCTGATCGCATCACGATCCAGCCCGGCCTTCTGCGCCGGCACTGTGGTGTCCAGCAAGTAATCCACCAACCCCAGCACATAAGCGCTGTAGCGCGAACGCATCAGCGCTTCGGCGCAAGGGGCAGGCTGGCCGGCGTGATAACGACCGCAGCAACCGTCGAGAAGATTGCCGCTGCCGCAAGGGCATATTGCGCTGCTCATGATGCGTCTCTCACCACCAGTATTTGCCGTAATTCTCCGGATTGGCCCAGAACCTCGCGTTCAGCCAATCCGGCACCTGTTTGTATTCCCGAAGATCGTAGGTGAACAGCGTGAGCACTTGTTCATCCCGGGAAAACCGTTCGCTGGCCTGGAGTGCCAGCGAGTAGAAATCGGTGGACTGCCAGCCGCAGGCATCAAGGTCCGCCAGCACGGCGATCCGGCTGGCATTGAGGTTGCGAATGCCGCCCAACAACTCCAGTCCCGCACGCTTGGGCATGTGCTCCAGACAGTCCACCACCAGCGCTAGATCGAAGCGCTGCCCGGCCAGCTCGGCGGGCAAAAGACCGGGCGCGGCCTGGGCCAGTTCGGTCTGCGGATGCGCTTCGCAAAAAGCCTGCAACGCCGGAAAACCCTCGGCGCCAACCAGCAGCAAACGCTTCGGCGCATAAAGGTCGAGCAGGGCGGCCAGTGCCTGTTGCGGTGTGCGGCTGGAGAAGCGGTCGGTCATTGGAGTTCCTCGGTCAGGCGGGCAAGGGTAGCGTGCTGAACTTCGATGGCCTAGTGCTTGAACTTTTTCATTTCGCGATATGACAAAGCGTACGGAGTGAAGGCAAAAGGCTATTCCCCACAGAACAGTCCCAATTGTGCGGTGAAATTCCGTAAAACCCCGGAAATCAGGGTGGCGAACGGCCCCACACGCGTCTTTACTGCATTTCAGTCGGTTTTAGCCGATACCAAAGGAGAAGAACTGTATGAGCATGATTCGGACAGCGTTACCTCTGATTTTGGTTACCAGTGTATTGACGGGTTGTGCGGGCTTGCAAAAGACCGACTGGCCTCTGTGTGCGGCCGGTGGCGCGCTGACCGGCGCAGCGATCGGTGCCTTCCAGACCGCGTCGGTTGCAGCAGGCTTCGGTGGTGCGGTGGGCGTGATGGCCGGCGCGTATTGCTGGGCCCACGGGGATGGTGATGATGACGGCGACGGCGTCCTTAACAGCAAGGACAAATGCCCGGACACGCCGAAAGGCACCCCGGTCGATGCCACCGGTTGCCCGATCGTGACACCGGCCCCTGAACCGATGGCCGCGCCGGTGGTGCTGCCGAAAGAAGAGATCATCACCATCCGTGACGTGCACTTCGAGTTCAACAAAGCCACGCTGACACCGGGTGACAAACAGCAACTGGACATGGTCGCAACCAAACTCAAAACCGAAGCCCCGAACGTCCAGCTCCACGTCAGCGGCCACACCGACAGCGTGGGCAGCGATGCCTATAACCAGAAATTGTCGCAAAAACGTGCGCAATCGGTGACCGACTACCTCGTCAGCGCCGGCATCCCGCGTGCCTCGTTCGCGTCCGTTGAAGGTGACGGCGAAGCGCGCCCTGTGGCCGACAACAAAACCGCCGACGGCCGAGCGCTGAACCGCCGCGTCGAGATCAAAATCAACCGTTGAGACAAGGTTGATGCACCAAAGGAAGCCCCGGTCTGAAAGCCGGGGCTTTTCTATTTTTTGAATTCGGTTCCATGTTCAAAAAAACATTGTCCAGACCGGCCCCTTCCCGGCTAAAGCCGGTCCCACTAACAGCCGCGCGTGCATTCAGTGGGACCGGCTTCAGCCGGGAAGCCCTTGATCTGCTTTAACGCTTTTGATCTTCATACACAAAAGGCTCAAACACAGCAGAACGCGACTTGGGTGCAGGCTGAACGCAGGTCTCGCGCAGTGGGCCGAGCCGCATGGATGCGGCGAGAGCGCCGTCAGGACATGGATGTCCGTTCGGCGCGGGCCCACGGAGCGAGACCGGAGTGAAGG
>NZ_JAKJXE010000003.1 GCF_021728295.1 Pseudomonas petrae | reverse complement strand
AGTGAAGGTCATACATTTTCGCTGGAACGTTACGTCAGTAACGGATCGGCTACAGAATTTCTTGACGACCATAGAGTGCTGGAACCACCTGATCCCATCCCGAACTCAGCAGTGAAACGGTGCATCGCCGATGGTAGTGTGGGGTTTCCCCATGTGAGAGTAGGTCATCGTCAAGATTGAATTCCGAAACCCCAGTTTGCTTACGCAGACTGGGGTTTTGTCGTCTACGCTCCCTGCACTGATGCGCAGTAGGCTTAATCCCCTGAGCGGACTAGAGCTACTGGCACGTTCTTCATTGCACCATCAGCGAAGCCCTGTAAAAACTCTCTGAAGCCCTCAGCGTCCATCGAGTTGTCATCAGTAGGCTCGGCAACGATGGTCCAGGTAGCGACACAACTGGCACTGTCCTTGGGGAAAACCGTCATCGAGGCCCAGAGCTTGCTGACGCCAAGGTTGTTGTAGATGGTTGTCCAAGTCATAGCCATCGCGTCATCGTCGTGTGAGTTGAGTTGCTCGACAACCCGCAGGCCACCCTCCTTGAATTTCTTGTAACGTACCGACCCAGGACCTTCGCCAACCACTTCGATGCTTTCAAGCTCCGGAATGAACCGGGTGAAACCACCGAAATCGCCTACGACCTTCCAGACCTCACGCGCCGGTGCGTTTATCGAGATTGCAGACACCACCGGTTCCCCACCAGGATTGGTAATCAACGTATCGGGGGAAAGGGAGCCAAGGGTGTTGAGCGGCTGAATAGCGTTCATGTTGTTCTCCATAACTTAAGGGGAAGTTGCGTTGGGGTGTATCAGATGAAGGCAATCTCCTTCAGGTACTCGCAGCCCTTGCGCAGCAGCGCCGGGGTTTTCGAGGGGTAGCACTCGCCCATCCGTTGAACACCCGCATGGGCGTTCTGGTACGCGATCATCGATATGTCTCCGATGTCTTCCTCAAACCCGTCGAGGTAAAAGCCGAGCACGCCGAATAAAGCGTTCTCGCTGTCCACCCGATTCAACTGGGTTTGCCACTCACTGACGCTGACCATCTCGAAATCACTGCCCGCTTCACGGAACGCGCTGACGTAATTGCTCCAGCTCAACGGCTCCGGGTTGTGGAGGTTGAAGACTGCGTGGGCTGGCTGGTAACGACTGGCGTGAAAGCCGATGAATCGGGCGAGGAAATCGACAGGCATCAGGTCGAAGGTCATGGAGAAGTCTGGAACCTGGCCCAGTTGCATCGAACCCTTGAGCATGAGCATCAGGCGGTTTTTGTGCGGCTGGCAGACACCGGTCGTACTGTTGAATGCAATATTGCCGGGCCGGTAGATGTTCACCCACGCGCCTCGCTCACGGGCTTGCTGCAGAATGCGCTCGGCGACCCACTTGGAGAGGTTGTAGCCGTTCTTGATGTAGATCGGCGGTGTCTCGGCAGCAGGAGCTTCGAGGACGCGACCGTCAGCCCCAACGGCGCTTGAAGCTGAAAGCGTCGACACGAAGTTGAACACTTTCTTGCTGCGCCCTTCGCACAACTTCAAACACTCGAAGATCGGCTCAACGTTATCCTTGGCCAGCGTTTCGTAATCCTGGACATGGTTGACGTTCGCGGCGTTATGCACCAGCGCGCCAAACTCGCGATCAAGCCGCTCATGCACCTCGTTGCTCAACCCGAGCTGTGGCCGTGTGACGTCGGCGGCATAAACCCGTACTCGCGCCAGATCCAAATGCTGAAGACGGTTTTCGCGCATTGCCTGGATAAAGCGGTCTTGCGCCGTCATCCCTGCGCTTTCACGTATCAGGCAGGCAACCTCGGTTGCGCCCCACGCCAACAGCGCTTCGACGATGTGAACACCAAGAAAACCGTTGGCACCAGTGACGATGACTTTATGGACGTCGCCCATGCGCTCCACAGGCAGTACCGGCAGCTCGAAGGGCGCCGAAGCATCCATGGATGCTTTCGGGCTGACGGTCCATGAGGTGGTGCCGTCGCTGTCGAGCAGTGACGCCAGATTGGTCAGCGTTGGCGCCTCGATGAAGCGATTGATAGGGATGCTGCGGCCGAATCGTTCGCGAATCCCTAGCAGCATCTGCGACAGCAGAATCGAGTGGCCACCCAAATTGAAGAAGCTCTCGTCGGTTGAGATTTCGCCTGGCGGAAGTTCGAGCAGATCCGCCCACAACGTAAGTAGCAGCCTCTCGTTTTCTGTGTCGGGCAAACGACGCGGGGCTTGCTCCAGCATTTTCACGGGCAGCTGCAACAGCGCTTTGCGATCGATCTTGCCATTGCTGGCAAACGGCATGCTCGCCAACTCCGTGTAGGCGTTCGGCCGCATATAGTCGGGCAACAAAGCGGCGACATGGTCCTTGAGCAAACGCCGAGCGGCGTCAGGTTCTACGCCGTGCGGTTGCGCGAGAAAAGCCAGGATGCGTCGCTGGTCGTCAATCACCACCGCAACTTGGCGGTACAGCTGGCTGTCGCGCAGGCAATGCTCGATCTCCTCAGGCTCGACCCTGAATCCCCGGATCTTCACCTGGTTGTCACGTCGCCCGGACAACTCGATGCCATCACTCGTCCATTTGCCGATGTCCCCGGTGCGATAGGCGCGCACGCTTTGGCCATCACCCAGCGCGACATGCACATAGCGCTCATCGGTAAGCGCAGGGTTGTTGATGTAACCTAGGCACACGCCCGGCCCGACGATGTAGAGCTCGCCGGGCATCTGGTCCGCGACGGGCTGCATATCCTCGTCGAGAATCAGGACCTGACTGTTGGCGATCGGTTGACCCAAGTTGCGGTTGCTCCCGCCGGGTTGAAACCGGCCGGCTGTGATCAGCACCGTGGCCTCAGTCGGGCCGTACAGGTTGTGGAAGTGACATTGCGCTGCCAGGCGTTCAATCACGTAGGGCTCGCAGACATCACCGCCGGTGCACAAGTGCTTGAGCTTCAGCGGTCGGTCAATCGGCAGGATGCTCAACAAGGCGGGTGGCAGAAACGCGTGGCTGAGATTCAGATCGAGCAGCTCAAACAGTTGCAGCGGATCACGACGCTGGTCGTCGCTCGCAACAATCAGTTCAGCGCCGCTAAGCAGCGTGGGGAATATGTCGATGACCGACGAATCAAAACTCAGCGTCGAGAACTGCAGCACACGGCTGTGTTCGGAGAGCTCGACATAGTGTGCATACCAGGCCGTGAAATGGCTCAGGTTGCGCTGACTGAGCATCACGCCTTTCGGGTGTCCGGTCGTGCCCGAGGTGTACAGCGCCATGCACGGCGCGTCGGTCTCTGGGCGATAGCGCATCAGCGACTGCGCCGTCGGCACGATCCCGATGTGACTGATATCCAGCCCCGGCACAGCAACGCCCGCCAGCGGATGAGTCCCATCGTGCAAAAACAAACAGGCATGCGCGTTTTCTAGGATGTACTGCTGACGCTGTAGAGGCTGGCTGGGGTCCAATGGCAGGTACACGGCTCCGTTGCCCAGGATGGCAAGGATCCCTGCGAACAGCGCCGCAGATTTCGGCATACAAATACCAATCACCAACGGTCCAGCTGATGCGTGCGGCAGCATGGCCTGTATCTGCGTCTGGATCGCGACGCTGTGCGCGCGCAGTTGGTCATAGCTGATGCGCTCGCCGTCGATACTCAGCGCAGTGCGCCCGGCGAATTCGCTGAAGCTATGATCCAGGCGTGCTACCAGCGTCTGCTCGGCAACGCGCAGCAATTCTGGCGCCGCAGTGAAGTTGAAGCAGTGCTCGAAGGCCAGTCGGTCCAGCCGCAGGAGGCTTTCCTGGCGCTCGCTGTGCGGAGGGTCGACGCGCCCGGCGCGCGCAAAATACTCGGTATCACGCGAGAACCGGCTGACCAGCATCGCTACGTTATCGACCAGCGTTGCGACCGCGGCATCCCTCAGCACGCGTCCATTACCGGAAAGCGTGGCAGCCACGGCATGGCGTGCGATCAAGCGCTGCGCCGTAGCTGTCCCGAGCCAGCACAATATCTCCAGCTGAGGCAGTGCCTGCTCGCTCCCCTGCATAAGCCCCATCCGGAGGCCCAGATGAACGGCTTTCTTGAACGCGCCCAATCCTGCATGGGACAGGTCCAGCGTGCCGTCTTCGATGAGGAGCGGCGCCTCCTTCAGCGCTGTCAGCTCAAGCGTGGCCTCATCGCGCAGATGGTGAATCAGGTGCCCGTGGGCGTCCAGCTCTGCACTCAGCTCACTCATCGCCTGGCTATGACCGATAAGCACAATCTCCAGGCGCTTCATTGCAGGCCTCCGGCCGTTAGATAGTCGGCAAGGGCGCGCTGAACGCAGGGGGAGTCGAGCATCGAGCTGGAGGTGAAGAAACGCATGATGTTGCCCACCAGCGGATGGTGGCGATTGATCGGGAAGCACATCGCCTGCGTCTCTTCCCTCAGAGCGCGTTTGATCGGTTCTGCGACGGGTAAGCTGTTGATCAGAACGAAGTCAAAAGACTTCTGGATGTCATTGGTCAAATACTGAGCAATGAACACTGGCAAGATCTGCGCAATGAGCTGCTTGTCCTGTTCGGGCGCTGCGTGCCAGTAGATCCTGACCAGACGCGCCCAGAAACCGGAGTGCCGTCCTTCATCAAGCAGGTGGTCCGCCATCAGGCCTTTGACGGACTGCTTCACCGTGTCGTCTTTGGCGAACGCGGCCACGTCGTTGGTCACGGTGTTCTCGGCAATCGCCACGCAGATGAGTTCGACTGGGCTGCGCAAGTGTTCTGGCGCCAGTGCCAGTGCAGCGGGAATGGCCCGGCTGAGTTCGATTTCCTGCGGCAACGGGATCGGCTGGACGCCGGTCAGTGCGATGGTTTGCTGCATGAAGTCCATCGCCACCAGAGCGTGGTAATCCTCATCGACGACCACGGTCATGGCGTCGTAGCGGCAAGCGAAGGGAAAGCGAATCGCGAAGTTGTCTTTGGCGATGCTTCGCGCGGTCTTGTCGACGATTTCGGTCTCGAAAATCACGACGTCGTTGATGAACTTGTACAGGCTCTGCACCAGCGCCAGATCGAGCAGATGGGCGCATTCGCGGGTGAACGTCTCGCTTATCACCAGTGGCTGCCGGCTGAGCGGGTAGATCAGCTTTTCATCGTTTTCGACGATGCGGCGCGGGCGTGTCCGAATCGTCGCGCGGCCTTCCCAGGCATCGACGAATGACAGGTAGTCTTCGGCTTTCATCATGGCGTCCTTGTGTGGAGGGCTTCTGGGTTACGGAGGCGGGACGGGCTCATGCGCTGACTTCCCGCGCCGTTTCACGCAGGGTCAGGCGCAGGGCGTCCCACAGCGCGATGCGGCTTTCGACCGCGGCGATGGCGGCGGCATACACCTCGCGCTGGTGCTGTTCATTGCCCGCGACTAGCCTGGCCAGCAATGATTCCGCAGCCGGACCGTGGTCTTCGGAGTCCACCTCGATGTGGCGTTCCAGGTAGTAGCGGAAGGTCGGTGCCTTGTCGGCAGTGATGCCCCAATCGTCGAGAATCCGCTGGAACATCTGTGGGATAACGCTCTCGCGACCGTGCAGGAACGCGGCAGCCACGCAATGCGCCGGCGCATTCAAAGCGATGTCGAGCGTGTCGCGGACGAAGTGCGTGGCCGCTCTGCCTGCGCCGACGCTGTCGAGCGCTGTTTTGTAGTGAATGCCTTCGCGCAACAGTTCGACGAAATGCTCGATGCGCGCCGTACTTGCACCGATCTCTCGCATGGCGTCCAGGTACAGTTCGAAGTGGCTGTAATGATCGTGGCGTCCCGGCCGGTCATCCGACTCCTCACCCAACACGATTTCGTTGATGAGCCGCGCTGCCTTCGGATCTCGCGGCGGCAGCCAGGGGAGTCGGGTGCACGTCAGTTCCTGCTGCAGACGTTTGGTCAGTGACATAAAGTCCCAGACCGCGAACACATGCACCTCCATGAACCGCTGCAGGGTGTGCAGTGAATCAATTTCGGAAAAAACAGGGTGCGCGCTAAGTTCTGATTTCTTTGCGATAAGTTGCTGTTTGAGAATATCCATTGTTACGTCCTTGATAGATCGAGTGCGTCACGAACTCTTTAATTGCCGAAAAATGGTGGTCGTCTTAAGTTGCCGTATTAACCGCAGACAACATGACTTCCGTAAATGTCGGGCAATAAGGAGCTGCGAACGTTACTTCGTTAATGGTCAATAATCGTGCAGGCTGGAATCCGGCATGCTCACTTGGCCTATGCCCTTGCTGACCAGCGTCTGTGGGCGTATAGCCCTTAAACGGTGGCGGCCAGAAAACGTTAGAACAGTTTCAAATGGTTTCGCAAATACTTTTTAATATAATTAACGGCGTATATAAATCGGCCGCGAGAGAAAGCGATAAAACTTCTGAATAAAGTTTTATTGGGGCGAGCGCAACCCTTCCGGCTTATTAGGGCCAGAATTGAAATTAATGAACGAATACCTCGTTCAGCGTTGCGCTTTATCGGGCTAATACAGTTTTCGGGAATTTTTGGTTTGGGCGACATTCAGGGTTCACTTCAATGTCTCCGCCCAGGGCAACGCTCCTTTTGCCGCTCCATGAGAACTGCCTTTCCTGAACCGGCTGCAGACCGATTCGTCGTCCGAGTTTGCCTGAACACGGCGGTGCACCGCGTCAACGACGGCCAAGTTTCACGATAGGTGCATTAGCGACGGCCCGAGCGTAGGCGGGCCGGTTTTTGGTCGTAGGAGACGTCAGAAGGAAGAGCTTAAGGAGTCGATGCAGAAGAAGAGGGCGGCGGCTTTTCTTCAGCCGCCCAGCAAGCCAAGGTGCGTGTTGATGATGTGTAGCAGGCGGTCGCGTTGCGAGCTGAGAAAGTCATGAGTGCCGCGCACTTCGATCAGTTCGAACTCGCGACGAGTGAACTCCCGCCATTTCATCATGCTGGCGGCCGTGGCGACGGGGTCATCGCTGCCGTAGAGACCGGTCAACGGGATGTCGAGGCCCTCGTCCGCGCAGTGTGACCAGATCTCCGACAGCTTTACGTCGCTGCGCACGACAGGCTCCAGCAGCTTCAGGCGTTTCTTATCCTGCGCGAACGTGTTCGGGAGCACGCCCAACCTGATCAGCGCTTGGATGAAGTCGTCTTGCGGCAGTGTGTGCAAAAACGGCCAAGGTTGTCGGCTGTCAGGGCTGCGGCAGCCTGAAATGAACAGGTGACGGGTCAGATTCGGGTAATGATTCTGCGCCAGCCTGGCCATTTCATAAGCGACCCGACCGCCGAAGCTGTGGCCGTAAAACGCGTGGGGTTCGCTCAGATAGGGCTGCAACGCGAGGAAGGTGTCTTGCAGCAAGGGCGCCCATTGATCGTAGGGCGTTTCCTTGAGCCGACTGCCGTGGCCGGGCAGACGCAGCGTTACCAGCTCGATGTGATCGGCAAGGCCTTCGGACCAGTCACGGAAATGCTCCGGATCGCCTCCTACGTGAGGACAGCAAATCAGGCGGGTTCTGACGGGTTGTCCGGAATTGACCACCATCAGCCATTTGTTCTTTTCGGCTTGCACTCAGCTTCCCCGAGCCTTGATAAAGGCGTCATAACCGTGGAGCCGGGTCCTTCGGCGCATACGCCATCATGAACGGCGTTCGTTGATCCCTTGTGCTTCTCGGCCGATTAGCCAGTGGCGAGCAAGGTCAAGATTGAAAACAGCAGTGAATGTCACTGGGTGACGGCACGTTTTCGTGAGGCCACCGCAGGTTTTGCCTCTTCCGCCCTACGGGCGCTCAAGTAGGCATTGATGGCTTCAACACCACGATTCAAGTGGTGAGTCAGCGCGTCAACCGTGGCGTCCACATCACCGGCGCCGGCCATCTCCAGCAATTCAAGGTGGTCGTGTTGGGACACCTTGCCCAGGTTCATTTGCTTGAGATTGAAACGCAAGAAGCGCTCTTCCTCGTTCAAGCCGTCCTCGACCAGTTTGAGCAGGCGCTTGTTGTGCGCTTTCGAATACAGCGTCATATGGAACTGGCGGTTGAGCGTACCCATGATGCTGTAGTCGGTTTCGACCTCAAGCTGTTCGATGTACCCACGCGCCGTGTTGATGTCTTCGGCGGTCAGCAGCGGGATGGACTGGCGCAGAGCCTCGGACTCCAGCAGGATGCGCAACGCGTAGGCATCCGTAGCGTCCTCGTTGATCAACGGGGCAACGACCGCACCTTTGTGGGTCTCGACGCGCAGCAACGATTGAGCTTCCAGCTGACGCAGCGCCTCGCGGACGGGCATACGGCTGACACCGAAAAGCGTCGCCAGCTCTTGCTGGCGCAGGGCAATGCCTGCCGGGAGGCGACCTTCAAGGATGGCGCTGCGCAGTTTTTCTTCGATGACGGCACGCGCCAGATGCGCAGGCGGCTGCTCATCACCCAGGGTTTCCCGCAGAAATTGCTCTTTCTCAGTCCTGCGCATGCTTGATCTTCTTCGGCTGACCAGTTATTGGATCCAATGAAACACTAGAGACCACTGCTGGCCTTGTCAAACTTTGATACAAGATTAGCGTGCTGCCTCGGCGCCGCATTCTACAAGGGATTGAGCGTACAGGTATTGCCATCAATCGGGGATTGGGAACGGGATGTCCAGCCTCGGTTACGCAAGGCATTCGCGGCAACCGAGGCGGCTTCACAGCTGATCGATATCAGATATAGCGGCCTGTCACGAAATGCTGCACATCATTGAAACCCGGCGTGGACGCATGCCCGGGTGTCACGAGGGAGTCGATGAACGCTTCGTCCTCGGCAGTGATGTTCACGCTGAGCGCTTTGGTGTAGCTGTCCCATTGTTCCTCGGTGCGCGGTCCGACGATCGCTGAAGTCACGGCCTGGTTGTTCAGCACCCAGGCGATGGCGAATTCCACCAGACCTACACCTTTGGCCTGGGTATACGCCTGCAGTTTCTGGGCGATGTGCAAGGACTCGCTGCGCCATTCGGTTTCCAGAATGCGCTTGTCCTGACGGCCGGCGCGGGTGCTGCTGTCCGGCGTTACGTCGGGGGCGTACTTGCCACTCAACACGCCGCGCGCCAGCGGGCTGTAGGGCACAACACCCAAGCCGTAGAACTTCGCTGCAGTGATCTGCTCCAGCTCGGCCTGACGGTTGACGATGTTGTACAGCGGCTGGCTGATCACCGGTTTGTCGACGCCCAGACGCTGAGCGACATTGACCACCTCAGCGATACGCCAGCCGCGGAAATTCGACACGCCCCAGTACCGGATCTTGCCCTCGCGAATCAGGTCGCCAATGGCAGACACGGTCACTTCGAGTGGCGTGTTGTGGTCTTCCTTGTGCAGATAATGGATGTCGATGTAATCGGTGTCGAGACGACGCAGGCTGGATTCGATTTCATTAAAGATGTGCTTGCGATTCAGGCCGCTGGAGTTCGGTGCTGTATTGCCCGAGCTGCTGCCAACTTTGGTGGCAAGGACCCACTCGCTGCGCCGTCTGGCGATGGCCTCGCCAACGATTTCCTCAGACCGGCCGGCGTTGTAGACGTTGGCCGTGTCGATGAAGTTGACGCCTTCATCCCAGGCCTTGTCGATGATGCGCAGGGATTCCTCGGTGCCCGTCTGCACGCCGAACATCATGGAGCCCAGCGTCAGCGTTGAAACCTGGAGGCCGGATTGGCCAAGGGTGCGGTATTTCATTGCTCGATATCCTTTTCGTCGGGGAAGTGGAAATCAGGACAGTCTGGGACAGGCTTGCAAGGGGCCTCGTAAAGACCGATCAGACCGACAGCTCTAGGCCGGACATACTCACCTGTTTGGGCGGGTTTTGAAAAGTGACAAATTGACGGAGCCGCGTGTGGCCGGGCACGGGGTCACAAGGAAATGTCAGCGTGAGTGAGCTTCGCGTGTCGCCCGGCCAGAAAGCACAATGTGCCGCCCATGGCGGTCAGGCACGCAAGGACATAAAACATGGTCGGCGCGGGGCTATTGATCAATAAGTAGCCGCAGATCACCGGGCTCAACGCTCCGCCGAAGGCTGCCAGATTCTGCGCACCCAAGTAGCTGCCGCGAAGGTGATCAGGTGCGATGGTGTCGACGAACAGGTATTCGGCGGGGTAAATGATCATCTCGCCTAAGGTGAAAACGAACATCGCAGCGCACCAAGCCAGGGTCGTTTCGGCAAAACTGAAGCCGATGAGCCCGATCGCAAACAAAGCTGTGCCGAGGCAGATCCAGTACGGCAGCAGCTCGCGCTTGAGAAAGCGGCCAATCTGGTACTGCATCAAAATCACCGTCACCGCGTTGCAAGCCAGAACGGCTGACAGGATTTTCAACGCCTGTTCCGCGGTGTGCGTGACCAGCAGAAACTGCGACAGGTACAACGTATACCGGCCATGCACGATGGTGCTGAGCAAGCTGCCGCCCGTGAACAGAATCAGCGTGCGATCGTTTTTCAGCGTGATCAGAGTGTCGAGAAAGCTGCGCGGTGGGTGTTCGGTATCTGCGACTGTGCGCGGGATGCCGAGCATCAAGAAAAGACTGCAGAACGCGATGGCGCTGGCGATGAAAAACGGCGCCAATGGCAGGTGCCCGGCAATGATCACGCCCAGCATCGGGCCTGTGGCGTAGCCAATGTTGGTGAGGGTATAGCGCAGCGAGAAAACCTTCGCCCGCTGCCCGATGGGCAGGTTTTCGCTGATGATTGCCTTTGAGCCGATCAGGAACAGCGCCGAGGCCGTTTCAGTGATCACCAGCGTGAGGGTCGTCAGGTAGACGTTGTGGGCGAAGGTCAGCAGCGCGAAGCCGACGGCACTGGACAGCATCGCCAGGATCAGCAATTTCCGCTTTTCCAGCCGGTCAATGACGTAGCCACCATACAGCCCCAGCAGCGTGGCGATGAACACCGCGATGCCCATCAGCAGCCCGACGTCTTGCTGGTTGAGCCCCAGTCTCGTACTCAGGAAAAGCGTCAGCAGCGGGCTGGTCATCGCCCGGCTCATGACGATGGTCAATGAGCAGATCATCAAGCGGCGGATGACGAGGGAGTAGGTGAGCACTCTTGGTTTCCTTTATGTCAGCGCTTCCTTCTGTAGGAGCGCGCTTGCCCGCGAATGCGTCATGCCTGATCTCTATTCATCGACTGACACACCTCAATCGCGGGCAAGCGCGCTCCAACCGAAATCCGTGCTTAGGGTTCGTCCGTGATACATCGCGTAGCCGTTTACTGCCCTTGATTCATCCCCACCTTGGTCACCGCGCCCTGTTCCAGCTCCCACTTTTTGAGGATCTTGCCGTAGGTACCGTCGTCGACCATGGCCTGCATCGCTTCGGCGATGGCCGCCGCCAGTTCAGGGTTGGACTTGCTGACGCCCAAGCCGGTGAACTGTTTCGAAATCGCCAGGCCAAGCGGCTTGTAGGTGTCCTTCTCCTGGGACATCAGGTACGGAATGGTTTCGCTGCCCTGCATCGCCGCGTCCAGCCGACCCTGACGCAGCTGCGCGCGAGCGTCAGCCGAACCTTCGGAGCCGCTGACGATGATCGCCGGCTTGCCTTTCGCTTCGCAGTTTTCCTTGCTCCACGCCGCGATTTCCGCAGGCCATGTGGTACGGCGGCTGGTGCCGACTTTCTTGCCGCACAGATCGGCGGGCTCATTCAGATCAGCGTTTTTGGTCAGCGTGTACAGCTGCGGCCCGCTGGCGAAGTAGTCGATGAACGTCACCGACTTCTGCCGCTCGGCCGTGTCGGTCATACCCGACAGAATGATATCGAAGCGTTTGGTCACCAGGCCGCTGACCATCTGCTCGAAGGCGGTCTCCTGCCATTTGATCTTGACGCCAAGGCGCTCGGCCAAGGCGTTGCCGAGATCCACATCCAGGCCGGTTAGCGTGTTGGTGCTGGTGTCTTTAAAGTCCATCGGCGGGTAGTTCGGCACGATGGCGGCGGTGATTTCGCCCTTGTCCTTGAGGCTGGCGGGGAGCGCGGCGAACACCGACGCGGACGCGATCAAGCCGGCGAGCAAACTGGGGATGAGGATCTTTTTCATGGTCGTTCTCGTTTGTTCTGGTTTAAGTGCGAACGGCAGAAATGAAGCTTTGGGTTCTTGGGTTTTGTGGGCTTATTAGAATGTCTTCCGGGGTGCCGGCCTCCACAATCTGGCCGCCGTCCATGAACACCATCCGATTGGAAACTTCGCGGGCAAAGCCCAGTTCGTGTGTCACGACGATCATGGTCATGCCGCTGTGCGCCAGGTCACGCATGACCGACAACACTTCGCCCACCAACTCCGGATCGAGGGCGGAAGTGGGTTCATCGAACAGCATCAGCTTGGGCCGCATCGCCAATGCGCGAGCGATCGCGACACGCTGTTGCTGGCCGCCGGAGAGCTCGACGGGATAGGCATGACGCTTGTCCGCCAGCCCGACGCGGGCCAGTAACTCGGTGGCTTCTTCGTTGGCCTCTTTGGGCGAGCGCTTGAGCACCTGGATCGGGCCTTCGATCACGTTCTGCAAGGCGGTCATGTGCGGGAAGAGATTGAAGCGCTGAAACACCATTCCGGTGCTCAACCGCTGACGTGCAATCTGAGCGTCCGTCAGCTCGTGCAGTTTGTTGCCAACGATGCGGTAGCCCACCAGCTCGCCGTCGACCCACAAACCGCCCTTGTCGATTTTTTCGAGCTGATTGACGCAACGCAGCAGCGTGCTCTTGCCCGACCCCGAGGGCCCGATGATGCACAGGACTTCGCCTTGTTCGACTTCAATGCTGACGTCTTTGAGAGCGTGGAACTGATCGTAGTACTTGTTCAGGCCGACGGCTTTGACGATGTTTCTCATGCTGATTCTCCTGGGCCTGACTTACGAACGCTTGCCGGCGCCGCGGGCAAAACGCAGCTCCAGCCGGCTTTGGCCGAACGACAGGACCGTCACCACGGCCAGGTACCAGATCCCCGCGACGATCAGCAGCTCCATGACTCGGGCGTTGGCGTAGTAGATGTTCTGCGCGTTGTGCAGCAATTCGGAATACTGGATGACGCTGGCAAGGCTGGTCATCTTCACCATGCTGATGAATTCGTTGCCGACCGGCGGGATGATTACGCGCATCGCCTGGGGAAGAATCACCCGACGCAGTGCCTGCAGGCGCGGCATGCCGATGGACTTGGCGGCTTCGTACTGACCGGTGTCCACGGACAGCAAACCTGCGCGCACGACCTCAGCGGTGTACGCCCCCTGATTGATGCTCAGCCCCAACAGCGCGGCAACGAAGGGCGTCATCAGGCTTACCGTGTCGATCTCGAACACGCCGGGAATGCCAATGACCGGGAAGATAAGCGCCAGGTTAAACCACAGCAGCAACTGCAAAATCAGCGGCGTGCCGCGAAACAGCCAGGTGTAGGTGATCGCGACGTAACGCAAAATCGGGTTCGCCGACATGCGCATGATGGCAGTGATCACGCCGATCACCACCCCGAGGACCATCGCCAGAATCGACATGATGATGGTGTTCAGCAGTCCCCACAGAATGGCTTCGGAGGTCAGAAACTGGCCGATATAACTCCACTCGATCTGCCCGTTGGCAAACGCGCGGGCCAGGCCGGCGAGGGCAATGATGATCAGGGTCGCGAAGAAAATGCGCCCGTAATAGCGGCGTGGGACGTGTTCGTACTGGGTGATGTCGAACGCGTTTTCGGTCTTCCTGCGCTCGGCTTGCAGCTGCTCCGCCTGATTCTGATTCATGTGTCTCTCCGAAGCTGTATGCAGACCGCGCCTGCCTGACCTGCTCAATCGTCCCAGCCTTTGTGCAACGACGAGGGCCCGACGGTGCACAAAAAGGATTCGTCCTGGATAGCGGGCAGTTACGAGGTGAAAGTCCTGATCAAAGTGTCAGGTTAATTAAAGTTGGATCCGCTTCCGACCTATGAAGCGGAGTACCGCGTGCGCGGTTGCCAATCAGGTTTTTCTGTGTTCATTATTATCAATCGGGCACGTTTTTGTTGTGAGTCAGAGCCTGTTGAATCCAATAGGCGAGGTCAATAAGCATTATGGAAACTCCACTTTCCAATTCTGGAAACGTGCCGCCTAAACCGGGAATACGCCCCCCTCTTACTCTCAGCGGAATGGACTTCAAGCTGTTGCGGGTTTTTCAGGCCGTGGTGGAGGCGGGCGGCTTCAGCGCCGCACAGAACGAGCTGAACGTGGGCCTTGCAGCCATCAGCAAGCAGATTTCAGACCTTGAAATCCGTATCGGCATGCGCCTGTGCACACGAGGCCGGGAGGGGTTTCATCTCACTGAAGAAGGCAAGCTGGTCTATCAGGCGGCTATCGAATTGTTCGCGTCGGTGGACAGTTTTCGCGACCGGATTAGTTCAGCGCAGAATGAGTTGATTGGCGATTTGAGTGTCGGCGTAATTGATAACACCCTGACCGATAAAAGTTCGCCGCTAATTGCCGCATTGAGACTAATGCACGATGAAGCGCCCAAAGTCAGACTGCGCGTGCAAGCGTCCCAACTGGATGAAGTCGAGCGCGCAATGGTCGAAGGGCGCGTGAGTCTTGGCATCGTGCCGGTGTATCAGCGGCGCGAAGAGTTTGATTATTTCGAGTTGTACGAAGAGACCTCCCACGCGTATTGCGCAGTGGGGCATCCGCTGTTCGAGGCGGATGACAGCGCTCTGAGCATCGACAGCCTGCGCGCATTCGATATCGTGAATCATCGGTATGCGATCCATCGTGACAAGGCGAGCTTCGTCAATTCCGACAGCCAGAGCGCCTCCGCCTCCCAAGTAGAAGCGGTCGCCATGATGATCCTGACCGGCCGTTTCATCGGCTTTCTCCCCGCACATTACACGCGCAATCTGATCCGCGACGGTCAGCTGCGCGCCTTGCGGCCCGACCTGATCTTTTTACGCACACCCGTCAACCTCATCCTGAGACACAACGCCCCCCGGAGCCCACTGGTCAAGGCGTTTGCTCGTGCGCTGGGGGTCGATTTGACGCGTGTTGGATGAGGCTAGACGTACGAGTTGATCTGCAGCCTATCGGCATGAAAAAAGCGTCGACTTTCCAGGCGGGCGCCAAATGCTTGAAGTACTACGCTCTCAACGTAGGAGCGTGCTTGCCCGCGAATGCATTCAGTCAGTCCACGCGTTCGTTGTAGACCAACGCCATCGCGGGCAAGCGCGCTACTGCATTTCAGATAATCAGCGGGCAAATCCCGGCAAACCCCAATCCTCCAGAGGAAACTCGGTCAGCGAACCCAATATCAGGTCGGCGTGCGCGTATTGCTCGATCGGCATGTGTGAGTCCGGCACGGCCACGGCATACATCCCTGCGGTCTTGGCAGCGGTGACGCCGAATGGCGAGTCTTCAAACACAAGACAATCCTTCGGGTCTACGCCAAGGTGGCGCGCTGCGGCCAAGAAGATGTCCGGCGCAGGCTTGGCCGCTGTGACCTCGGCGTGATCCGCCGTCACCACGTCTTTAAACAGCTCAAACCAGGCGCGGTGATTGCTCGTCTTCGCGTGGAAATAGTGCAGGGAAGAACTGGTGCCCACCGCAATCGGGATGTTGTGCTCGGCGAGGTGACGCACCAGTGCCTCGGCGCCACGCATCGGCAAGGCGTGCGGGAAGCGCTCGTCCAGCATCGGTTGGCGAACGGTCAGGAACTCCTCGGGAGACATCGGCAGCTCGAGCGCGCTGATCACGTACTCAGCGAAATCCTGCGAGCCGCGGCCAATGGAATGCTGCTTCACAGCCCAGTCGAACGTCTTGCCATGCCGCTTGGCGATGGTATCGGTCACTTCGGTGTAGATGCCTTCGGTGTCCAGCAGCAGGCCGTCCATGTCGAAGATAACCGCCTTGACCGGACCCTTGGGCTTTTGCACTTCGCTCATCTCATCGATCCCGTTAGCAAATTGGCGTCCAGCCTAACGCTTCGGCGAACGTCGTGGCTAGGCGCAACGGCTGCAAAACCTTCTCGCCAAGTGCTAATCTCGCCGGGCTCTCGGCAGCGCAAGGTGCTGCTCGGCCGCTTTGTGTGGCGCCGAAACCCTCCGGGGTCAAGGAAGGCAAGACCTCTCTTCAAGAACGGACATCTTCGAGTCGATACATGAAAAAATCAGTCAACATCGCCGTAGGCGTCATTGTGGTTGCGGGCGTCCTCATCACCGCTGGCGCCTGGTACACCGGAAAACGGCTGGAAGGCGCGCTCAATGACGCCATCCAGCAAGGCAATCAGCAGCTTCAAGCCGCCTTCGTCGGGCATGAAGGCAAGGCGAGTGTTGAGCTCCTTTCCCTGGACCGCCACTTCTTCACCAGCACCGCGCACTACAAGCTGAATATCCAGGACCCCAAATTCAATGAGGGCCAGCCGGTCGAGCTGCTGTTTGTCGACAACATCGAGCACGGACCATTGCCGTGGAGCCGCGTGAAATCACTGCAACTGGTACCGGTAATGGCCGCCAGCAACATGCAGATCGAGAAAAACGCCTTCTCCGAAAAATGGTTTGCCATGACCAACGGCCAGCCGCCGCTGACCGGCCACTTCAGCATGGGCTATGACCGCGCCGCATTGGGGCGTGTGGAGTTGCTGCCATTCGAATTCACCGATCAGACCGGCGCGTTCAAGTTTTCCGGTTTCACCCTGAATGCCTCGGGCTCGGGTGATGGCCAGAAGCTTGAGGCCAACGGTGTGCTGGGCAGCGTCGACGTCACCGCGACCTCCGAAGAAGGCCCGGTGCACCTGACGCTCAAGGATTTCACCTTCAACACGGGTGGCACCAAGGGCAAATCGGGTTTCTACCTGGGCCACACCGATGCGAAGATCGCCTCGGCTACGTTCCAGGCGGCGGGCCAGCCTGCCATTCAGCTCAAAGACTTCGTCAACACCAGCCTGTTGCAGGAAGTGGAAGGCAACCTGAATGCTCAGGTGACCTACGACATCGGTAACATCAGCTTCAATGGCAGCGACATCGGCGCCATGCAAATGCTCTGGAAGTTCGGCAACTTCGACATCGCGTCAACCCAGGCGCTGATGAAGATCTATCAGGAGAAAGTGCAGCCTCAAGCCCAAGCCGCCGCGGCGATGGGTGAAACCTACACGCCACATTTGAGCCCGGCTGATCAGGCGCTGGTGCAGGCCGAAGTCAGCAAGATGCTGAGGGCCAAGCCGCACATCGAGCTGGAAAAGCTCTCGCTCAAAACGGCCAGCGGCGAGAGCCAGTTCAGCCTGTCCATGGACTTGAGTAATCCTTCGGCGCTTGATCAGCCGGGCGCGGAATTGCTCAAGCAGTTGCTCACTCAGCTGGACGCCAAACTGGTGCTCTCCAAGCCGATGATCAAGGACCTGGCCGCACTGCGCGCCAAGTCTGAGGGTCTGACTGACCCCGCCGCCATCGCGCAACAGGCGCAGGCAGCAGCAGAGTCGGTGGGCGGCATGGCGGTCATGTTGCAAGTGGGCAAGGTCGATGGCGACAACATCGTCTCCAGCCTGCATTATGCCAACGACGTGGTGGACTTCAACGGCGTGAAGATGCCGGCGCAACAGTTTGCCGCAGCGATGATGGGCAAGTTTGTGATGTTCAGCGGCGGACAGTGAGGCTTGCCCGGCCACCACTCGGGTGGCCGGGCAACTTGCGGCTACCTGTTTTTAGACTGGCGGCTGACGCGCGATTTCTGTCGGCGCTTCGTGGCCTTCGCGCTCCGGCTGAACGGTGCGCGAAGACATCTCCGCACGCAGCTGAGGCAGGCACTGCGGGTATTGCCGGGCAACGAAACTGATTAGCCGTTCGCGCATGTGGCACCGCGCATCCCAACTGCGCGATGAATCCGCTGAGCTCAACAACACCCGCAATTGCATCGCCTTATCGGTGGTGTCCGTGACCTGCAGCACGCAGACGCGGCCATCCCAGAGGTGCGGGATTTCCTTGCAGATACGCTCCGCCTCTTCGCGCAACTCCTCCAGCGGCAGCGCGTAATCCACCCACAGAAACACCGAGCCAATCAGGCTCGACGTGTTGCGCGTCCAGTTCTGAAAGGGCTTCTCGATGAAGTACTGCAACGGAATCACCATCCGCCGCTCATCCCAGATCTTCAGCACCACGTACGTGCCGCTGATCTCTTCGATGCGTCCCCACTCGCCCTCAACGATCACCACGTCATCCAGGCGAATCGGCTGAGATATCGCGATTTGCAGACCCGCGATCAAATTGCCCAGCACCGGCTTTGCGGCGAAACCGGCGGCCAGTCCCGCAAGCCCTGCCGATGCCAGCAGGCTGGTGCCGATCTGACGCACCGGGGGGAAGCTCATCAGAATCAGCCCTGTGCCGAACAGCAGCACCAGCACATTAAGGCAGCGCACCAGCACCCGCACTTGCGTCTGAATCCGGCGTGCTTGCAGGTTGTCTTCAATGTCCAGCGGATTGCGGATCGCGACCGCTTCGCCAATGGCCTTCACGCAACTCAACGCCAGCCAGGTGAACCCGGCCACCACCAGCATGCCGTTCAGATGGCGAACCCCATTGATCAACATCAGATCATCGGGGGCAGAAGTCCAGACGGTTTGCAGGGCCAGCAGTGGAATCAGCCACAACGTCGGGGGCTCGGCACGATGAATGAGCTGTTGAGCGAAGACGAAGGATTTCGCGACGCGGCGGAGCAAGACCAGCGCAATCCAGCGTCCTAACAGTGCGATGCCAATCGCGACGGCGGCGGCCACGAGGGTATTGAGCCAAGGCAACGGCAGCGCGTTCAGCCAGGCTTCCGGGAGTATGTGTTCCATAGAGGGGGTCACCAACAGGACGGTTCAAAGGCAAGAGGTGTGAGCTCCCTCAGCGCTCAATGTTCCCTGACCAGCCCGCCGCCGCTGAAATCGTGACGGGCTGGAATCAGCGAGCCAGAGCATCCGACACGTTTACTACATGTCGAATGCGCTGACCAGTTCAGGCTAATGTCGGGCGACGCCTGAATGTCTGGCTCATGCTGTAGCGGCCATGGCATCGCGTGCGCGCAACACCATGGCAAGGCTCGTCTTTCACAACGCGGAGGCAGTGAAAGTTACGACGCTCTGCGGTCCGTCTTTACCTTACCAACGCATGCCTTTGAACGGGTTCCAGCCTTGTTCGCCTTTAATTTCCTTGAGGTAATAGGCGTAGTTTGTGGTCCTTGCGTACAGGGCGTTTATGACGACACCCACAGCCAAGTCAAGCTGTTTGGCGTAGGCAAAGTTGGTTGCGGAGTAAAAGATTTCCGACACGATACTGATGGCCAGCAAAATGCCGATCAACGTCAGATTTTTCTTCCACAAGCCCAGGACGAACAGGTAAATCGGGCCGAAGAAAAACGCGATGATGTTCGCGTTGACCTTGATCCTTTGTTTGAGAGGCAGCTTCAGCCATGCTGGCTTGAAAGTCGGCGAGTTTGGCGCGCCATGCTCGTCAAAAAATGAGAAACGTTGCTGCCATTTCTCGCTATACGCGCTCCGGCTTTGTACTTGATCTGTCGTGTTCATTTGAAATTTCCTTATGGTCCATGAGTAGTAAGTTTCTTCCCGGATGTCCTGGGTGGTGCTTGTTTTATACGTTGCTGACTGCGTGGTTTCTTGCGATTCCGATTTTGATACTTAAGTGCACGGCGCGTCGCTGGCAGCCTTTTATAGTAGGAAAGCTTCTACAGGCGGAAGATTTTTCTCGTTTTTGTTACAGATTGGACGATGTGATGCCTGTGCCGCCGCTCAAGCCAGCAAAGCAAAGGTATCAACGCAACAGGCGGAAGGTCTCACGCACATGCGCGGTGAGCGTTCCCGGGTTCTCCATGGCAGCGAAGTGGCCGCCGTGCTCGGCGTCAGCGAAGAACCGCAGGTCATCGAAACGCGCCTGTGCCCAGCGCCGTGACAGGCGAAGCAGCTCGCCCGGGAACATACTCACGCCCGCAGGGATGGGGACGGCGGGTGCAGGGCCTTGCTGTTGCATTTCGCGCATCCCCTCCCAATAGAAACGGACCGAGCTGGCACCCGCATTAGGCAGCCAGTACAGCATGATGTCGTCGATCAGCGCATCGAGCTCGATGACCCGCTCGGGTGCTCCGCCGCTGTCAGAGGCATCCTGAAACAGCGCGTAAAACCACGCCGCCAGGCCAACGGGCGAATCCGTTAGGGAGAAGCCTATCGACTGCGGCCGGGTGCTTTGCACCTTCATGTAACCGGACAGCTCTCGCTCATAGCGTTGCGCGTCAGCCAGCATGCGTTGCTCTTCAGGGGTGGCCTGCGCGATTTCATCTTCAGTGGGTTGGTACATCACCATGTTCAGGTGAATGCCGATCAGGCCGGGCGGGCGCATGTGTCCAAGTGCGGTGGTTACGGCTGCGCCCCAGTCGCCACCTTGGGCGGCCCAGCGCTGGCCATATCCCAAACGGTCCATCAATTGCGCCCAGGCCGCCGCAGTCTTGCCCACGCCCCAGCCCGGCGAACGTGGCTTATCACTGAAACCAAAACCCGGTAGCGCCGGGATCACCAGATGGAACGCATCGCTGGCCTCGCCGCCATGGGCAGTCGGGTCGGTGAGGGGGCCAATCATCGCCCTGAACTCCAGAATGGAGCCTGGCCAGCCATGGGTCATCAGCAAGGGCAGGGCGTCAGGGTGAGGCGAGCGTATGTGAAGAAAGTGGATGCCAAGGCCGTCGATCTCGGTCCGGCTGCTGTCCCACTGGTTAAGTTGGGCTTCGGTGGCCCGCCAGTCATAGCCGTTACGCCAACGCTCGACCAGCGCCCGCAGGCGCTCAAGCCGAGGTCCCTGGCTGTTGTCGGACACGGTCTCGGGATCAGGCCAGCGGGTTTGCGCCAGGCGCTCGGCCAGATCGTCGAGTTGCGCCTGGGGAATATGAAGGGGGAACGACTCGAGAGGGTAGGTCATGGGTTGATCCCTTGCACATGGGTACGGGCCAATGTGTCACGGGCGGATGCCCATTCACGTTGGCCATAGCGGTCGTTGTCCAGATTGAGCAGCTTGCCGCGCCCACTCATCATGTCTCGCAGGTATTGCATCCCTTGCCAGGCGGGGAAGGGCTTTTTACTGGCAGGCGTAAGCGCGCGCACCACGGAGATAAGGGCGGACAGTGTGCCGATATTCCCGGGGCGCAGTGTGCGGTAGTGCTGCCCGGTCAGCTCGGTCAGGATGTTGGCAATCTGCGCAGGCGTCACGCTGTTGCCGGCAATGCGCAGAAAACGCGGCGTGTGGTGATCGAGCGCGGCATCGGCGGTGAAGGCGGCTACGTCGTCCTTGGCAGTGAAGTCCAGCGGCTGTTGTGCGTCACCGAAATGCAGTACTCGGCGTCCGGGCAGCACGATAGGCGCGTCGCCCTCGAGCAGCTCCAGAAAGCCGCCGTTGAGGACAGAGGTGACGGCGATGTCGGCCGTATCGAGTTGGGTGGCGAAGCGCCGGCGAAGGTCCAGGTTGCGGTTTTCACCAGGGCGGGTACGGGTGTAGTCGAGCGAATAATCCGAGGGAATGAACCGAGGCACCCCAGCGGCTACAGCGGCCTCCAACAGCCTGCCTTGCTGCTCGATGATCACCTCTCCCAGGCCGTTGAGCGTAGACACCACGCAACCCGAGCCGGCAACGGCACGGCGCAGGCCCTGAGCGTCATCCAGTGAAACGGGCGTGATCGCAACGCCGCTATTGCGCAGGCCCGCCAGCCGCGCTTGTTCAGTGCCTGGCCGAACCAGCGCTACGACATGGGCACCGCGCTCAACCAGCGCCCGGGCTACGCGGTGGCCCAAGTCTCCTGTAGCGCCAGCAACCACAATGGGTAAAGCAGTCGTGTGATTCACAAAGCGCCTTCCTGGTCGGTTTCAAAGAGTAAAAACGGCGCTGACTGCGCCGATTTAACTGAACGTTACCGTTTAGTTGACGCGCAAACAAGAGGTAGGTAAGTTGCCGGCCATGACGTTGATCACGACCAAATCCAAAGGCGGCAGACCCAGGCAAAGCCAGGCGGGCGAGGCCGAGCGCCGATTGCTGGATGCCGCGCTGCAGCGCTTTTTGGCCAATGGCGTCGAAG
This sequence comes from Pseudomonas petrae, assembly GCF_021728295.1. Taxonomy (GTDB): domain Bacteria; phylum Pseudomonadota; class Gammaproteobacteria; order Pseudomonadales; family Pseudomonadaceae; genus Aquipseudomonas; species Aquipseudomonas petrae. The sequence goes on along the minus strand of NZ_JAKJXE010000003.1, from coordinate 428,474 downwards.
GCACCTCATGCGAAGACATCGCCCGGGCGGCCGGCGCCAGCAAAGCCACTCTGTATGCGCGCTACGCCAATAAAGAGGCATTGTTCGAGGCCGTGGTGCGGCGCCACGTCGCCACCTTGTTGGTGCCTGCGGAAACGATTCCCGCGCTCCCGCTCGAAGGCCGCCTGAGGCACGTGGGCCAGGGCATTCTCGAACATGCGCTGCAACCCGATACCCTGGCTATGATGCGCCTGGTGATAGCCACTTCCAGTCGGACCCCGCTGCTGGCGGCCGAAGTGAACCGCATCGGGTGGGAAGGCGGGTTCACTAGAGTGCGTTCGGCCATTTTGGCAGGCCCGGACCAACCCTCGGATCCTGATGCGCTGGCCCTTCAATTTATCGATTTGGTGTTCGCGCCCCATCAGCTCAGAGCACTGCTGGGGGGAGACCGGGTGCAGTTGATCCATGCTATTCCCGAGCGAGTGGAATGGGGTCTCAAGCTGGTTCAGGCCGCCGGTTTGTTGCGGTGAAAGTTTAAGATTCTACCGGCTTGCCAGGCAATGGGTCTGCACTATAAATACCTCGCGGGATTTAAGTGGTGATCAACTAACAGCAGCCAGCGTGAGTGCTTATTAATTAGGTATCTAACGATGCTAGCTATTTAAAAGAGAAGTTGCCATGAGATGGGCAATAGCCACAATTAACGTAAAGAGTAAGTGTGTGTTGTATGCGGCTGATCCAGCTTCCATCCACCGATGGTCACTTTCCCTAACTCTTTAGCCTTGAAAGGCCCGACCTTGGCGCACTTGGCTTGTAGCAGCATCATTTCCAACCTTTTAAGCCCAAGGTTACCTCAGCCCCCGGCCGACACGACCGTCCATCGGGCACGCAACGAAACGGCAAATAAGTTGAACTTTCATATTCGAGCCAGTTATCGTCGATAAAAATGCACTATTAGGCCGATAGCGGATGAAAAGTGATATTTCACTAAAGTTTCGTTGCGCGTGGCCGAAGTTTAAGGAGGTAGGTATGGCAGAGAGTAGCCCTCCCCTATGTGAATACCTATAACTTTCAGAGGGCGCCATGTTAAATAATATATTGATCAATATGACTGTCAGGTCAAAGCTTGTACTCGGCTTCACCCTGGTGATCATATTTACCGTGCTGATCGCTTTCACGGGGTGGACAGGAATCTCCTCACTCAGCGAACGAAGTGAGCGTGTGTCTGATATCGCGAAACTCACAACGCTGACGCGGGACATGCGCATAGCCCGGCCGGTTTACAGCCTGAATTCTGACGACGCAAACGCCGCCAGCTGGCTGAAAGCCTACGGCAATCTAGACGGTCATTTGGCTTATTTACGCGAAATACTGGATTCCGAAGTCAATATCCCCCATGTAAAAACCGCGACAGCCGCGATGACGGTGTACAAGGGTTTTTACAACGATGTCATCAATGGGACCCACGCTCGCGAAGCCAGTCGAGCCGTATTTGGCAGTAACGGCGACGATGCATCGGAGGCGCTTCAACGCCTTGACGTATTCGCCAATTTGCCAGAAGGCACGCCCGCACAGCAAGATGCAATCAGGCAGGAGCAGACGCTCTTTCAGAAAATGCGCTTTGATGTGCGTGGGTACACTTACACGCTCAAACCTGACGCGCAGCCGCTGGCGATCGCTTCAATCGCCACGGTCTTGAACAACACCCAATCCCTGCAAGCCGCCGGATTTCAACCTGATGTCATTAAAGGTCTCCAGGCTTCACTGAGTAAATACCAGGCTGCCATCGCTCAGTTCTCAGAAGCACAGGCTGCGATTAACCAAGGACAGGCGGGTATCACGAAAACCATCGAGATCTTGCTGAGTTCCGCCGATCAGTTGGCACAAAACCAGGTTTCGCTGCGTATTGAGGACGTTGGTCAAGCCAACAAGATGTTGATTATTTGGCTCAGTATCGCGCTCATCATCAGCGCATTGGCTGCATGGGTCATCACACGCGTCATCGTGGGGCCGCTTCGCGAGGCGCTGCAGTTGGCTGATCGAGTAGCAAACGGTGATCTGACCTACAGCGAAGTGACGGTAAGGCGAGACGAACTTGGCCTGCTGCAAACCAGCATGCACAGAATGACCACGAACCTGCGGCAATTGATGGGGGGCTTGCGTGACGGCGTCACTCAGATCGCGAGCGCTGCCGAACAGTTGTCGGCAGTGACCGAGCAGACCAGTGCGGGGGTCAATAGCCAGAGAAGCGAAACCGATCAGGTCGCAACAGCCATGAATGAAATGGCCGCCACTGTTCAGGAAGTGGCGAGGAACGCAGAGCAGGCGTCACATGCGGCGGTCAGCGCCTCCAAAGAAGCCCGCGATGGGGATGCAGTTGTCGCCAAGGCAGTGCTCCAGATCGAAAAGCTCGCAACCGAAGTGGGTCATTCGAAGACCGCGATGGATGAGCTCAAGCAAGAGAGCAATAAGATCGGCGGAGTGCTTGACGTTATCAAGGCCGTTGCCGAGCAAACCAACTTGCTGGCACTCAATGCCGCTATTGAAGCCGCGCGCGCTGGCGAAGCCGGACGAGGTTTTGCTGTGGTTGCGGATGAAGTGAGAAGTCTTGCCCAGCGCACCCAAGCGTCGACCGAAGAAATTGCGACATTGATTGGTGGTCTGCACAGCCGGACCGCACAGGTGGCGAACACCCTGGAAAACAGTCGCGTCCTGACTGACAGCAGCGTGGAGCTGGCGCGTGATGCAGGGGCTTCGATCGGCAACATCAGCCGCTCAATTTCAACCATCGAGTCGATGAACCAGCAAATCGCCGCCTCTGCTGAAGAGCAAAGTGCCGTGGCCGAAGAAATCAATCGCAGTGTTCTCAGCGTAAGGGACATCTCCGAGCAGACCGCTTCCGCCAGTGAACAAACAGCAGCGTCAAGCGTTGAGCTGGCGCGTTTGGGTGTGCATCTGCAGGGGTTGGTGAGCAAATTCGTTGTCTAGCCGCCGGGGAGGTACGTGGAGTGGTTATCGCTTGGACGGAGATTGGTAAATCTTTGGCAAGCCTGATCGATCCAAGGTGTTACAGGACCGCTGCGTAGCCCCGGTCCGATCTCCCCTGACTCATCGGATGCCAAACATGTGTTTCAGGCGCTGCAAAAAGGCGACGCAGGCGCTGTTTTCGTCCCTGAAGTGCTGCTCTTCGGTGCGCAATCCGCGCTCACTGTAGAAGATCGACCAGCGCCCGTTTTCTTCGACCAGGCAGAGAGCCTCGTCGTTGATTTCGCCGATGGCGTAGCTGTCGACGGGGGCTTGGATTGTTTTCAACTGTTCGGCCAACTCACCGCGATCCACATTTGCCTCCTTTTTGCGAACCGCTGGCGTCCAACTCCGAAGGCACTGCCCCGGCGGCCCGCGCCGCAGCGATGCCGTTGATGAATGTGTCGGTCGAGCCAGTGAGGATATTGGCCTGCACCGTGGGCGGGAACAGGCCGTTGCCAATGTCCTCGCATAACGAACTCAGCCCCTTGTCGGCCCCGGTTTTGCTCATCGCAACGCCGACAATCACCCCAACCACCGCCCCAACACACACGCACCGATCCCGCCCGTCGCCACGGTAATCCCCGTTGCCGCTACTACGGCAGCAGTGGCGAGCGCTGTGATCGCCACGTTAGCCGCAACCTCAAGCACACCGCCGAGGATGTCAGCCATCATCGAAGTATGGGAAAGGGCGTTGCCCAGGCGGGCTGCGTAGAGTGGGTTAGACATTTATTGTTCAGGTGACAGGAGTGGGAAGTTGATGCGCTACAGCTTTTTTACTTTCCAGACGCGAGTGGCAGTGGTGAAAGAAAGTCCTTTAAAAAAAACAGCCAACCTATTCACTTCCTCCCATACATAGACGCGAGCTGAGCTAAATACTATGGAGCTGTCTTGGTTCGAAATCTCTAAAAAGTAGTGGTCCTTTTCGTAATCGTAGGAGCCATCATTTTTTAATGCATAGCGAGCGGGGCGCATCGTAATTACGCAATCGTCTGCGAGATATACTGTTTTCTCAAGCTCGGCCGCATCTTGGTTCCATGGGTTTTTTTCTGACCGTATCGAGGATTGATGTTCATCACGCAGAACGGTGTACCAGTAAGGCTCTACCTTATCCTCTAAAGCTTTTTCCAGATTTGAACTGGAGCGTACAACCAGCTTTTTCATATCAGTAATCCAAATGAAGGTTGGATGTGATGCCTTGTTCATTATTCCAGGCGTTCACATGAGGGCCTGCGCCCAGTTGGGGATGGCCAGGTGAGTCATCCCTCCATCCGGACGTCTCTGACTGGTTTTTCATGCCTATCCTTCCTTGAGAGTTTTTCCACGAGGGTGGCCCTCCTCGGAAGTCTGCTTTGGTAATTGGCAGAGGTCTCGAGCCCAAGTTGCCAGCAATCTCAGACGCAGCCTGACGCGCAGCACGTCGGTTAGGCATTTTGTATCTGTTCTCGCCAGCCGCAACACCACCATGTCTCTTGATAATCGACTCGGCATGAGCTTGAGCCTTAGTGTCCCGGAAGCAAGGCTTCCATCCCAGAGGATCCACCCACCCAACCGGATTCGGCGCGTACTGATAAAGGTTGATCCCGCCCGCCAACCCAATAGGATCCGGCGTCGTGAACCTTCCCACATCCGGGTCGTAGAACCTGAAGGTGTTGTAGTGCAGTCCGGTCTCGCGATCAAGGTATTGGCCCTGGAATCTGAGGTTCTGTTCCTCGAGGAAGTACGGCTCGCGGGCCTCTTCGGCGGTGTTGCCCCAGACCTGATAACGCGCCTGCCAAACGACGTGGCCGTCAGATTCGGTCACCTTTTCGGGCAGGCCGTTGAGGTCGTTGTGGTAGTAGCGAATTTTTTGCAGGCCGCCGCTGCCGTCGATGCGGGCGAGGGGGTCGTGGCTGCCGTCGGCGTAGACGTCCAGGCTGGTCAGGCTGTTGCGTTGTTCGTGCAGCAGGCGCAGGCCATCCCAGGTAAAGACCGTTTCGCCGAGCAATTGGCCGTGTTGATCGTGTTCGCGTTTGCCTATGCGTCGGCCCAGCGGGTCGTAGTTCATGCGCACGACGTGGCCATTCGGGTTGCGCACTTCGGTCAGGCGGCTGGCGGCGTTGTAGGCAAAACGTTGGGTGCCGTGGCGGGCGCTGAGTTTTTCGATCATCCGCCCGAAGCCGTCATAGCGATAACGCTTGTCCTGATACGTCAGCAGCCTGTTGTGCACGACCCGCCCGGCACCGGATTGCGGGCCGTCGAGCAGGTTGGCGGCGGCGTCGTAGGCGAAGGTTTCGCTGTTTCCCTGAAAGTTGTCCTGACTGGCCATGATCCGCGCCGTGGCGTCGTAGTGCAGCAGCGTTCGCTGGTCACGCTGGCGGTTGCGATGCAGTCGTCCGATCAGGTTGTCGGCGGGATCGTATTCAAATTCCTTGCCCGATTCGGCAGGCAGTTGCGGCGGTTGATGAGTGGCCCGACGCAACCGGGAACGCAGACGCCCCGTGCGGTCGTACTGGCTGCGCGTGCTGATCTGCCCCTGGCTGCGCAGCACCTCGCGATGCAGGCGATCACGCTCGAAGTCGCTGATGACCTGCCCATCGAGATTGATCTGGTGCAGATGGCCGCTGCCGTAATGCAGGCGATTGAGCCAACGGCCATCGGGCAGTTGGGTTTGAGCCAGATTGCCCAGTTCGTCGTAGTGATGCTGCAACGCGCCAGCCGCCGTGTGCTCGCTGAGCAACTGACCCATCGCGTCGTAGGCAAACCCCAGCTTCGTGGGCGGGGAAAGGCCGTTGCCGACATCATGGAAGGCGCCACCGTACACGGCTCGCGCAGCAAGAAGCGTAAAGGCATGGCCAAAGCCGCCGAGGAAAACGCCAAGTACGAAGCCGAATTGCGCTCGCCGAGCGAAATCACCAAATGCATTCGTCAGCTGGAAGAGAAGATACCAACTGGCCCGCGACCTGGAATTCGAAGCGGCGGCGCAAATGCGCGACGAGATCGGCAAGCTGCGGCAGCGGTTGTTGGTAGTTTGATAGCGGCAGTAAGAATCATTGCCCCAATGCCCGCATCAGGATGAGGTGGGCAATCGTTAAGAAAGGTACGTCCTGCACTGTTGAAATGTCAGCGTGCTAACCGTAAATGCTATTTTCCAGCCCTCGCCTTTAGTTTGGATACATAATTTGCGGTCGCGTAATTCGCACTCCACATTGCTGTAATCGATTTTGTTCCAATCCGCAATCTCTATGTCATCAATCCCTGTGCCTAGCATTGCGATGACGACAGTGTCGTAATTTACTCCCCAAGCTCCCCATTTGGGTATCTCTCGAGAGGGTTTCTGTCGTGTATGGATATTTAAACTAAACTCAGAGTCTGGGTCGAAGCCGATGTGCGCAATGAGCACAGTATCCGTGAGCCCTTCAGGAAAGATGCTTTTAAGGAATGTGTTGTTATAGATACAGTCGATGATGTTCATTTTTCGATGCCAAAATTGTAGTGGCCGTGAGTGCCGTCCGCTGAGCCGGAGCGCAGCTTATCTCCCTGCCGAGCGTTGAAGTGCGGTTCTGCGCCATGCATATGTGTTGCCTTCGAGTGGCCGTAACTGTGCTCTTGAATAGTAATTTTGCTACCCCTGATATTGACGTACTCATAGTTTCTTGTCATCACAGCTTCTCCATTTTGCATAACCGGACTGCCGTATCCATCATCGAGCGGTTGTCTATATAGCCTTGTTGGAGCTGCGCTGACTGGAATACCGGCATCACGCTTTAATTGTCGAAACGCATCCCTCCTACTTGTCGCCTGATAGGACGTCTTCTTGTTGGGGTTGCAATTCCAACCCCACGGATCCACCCACCCAACCGGATTCGGCGCGTACTGATAGAGATTAATCCCGCCCGCCAACCCAATAGGATCCGGCGTCGTGAACCTTCCCACATCCGGGTCGTAGAACCTGAAGGTGTTGTAGTGCAGTCCGGTTTCGCGATCAAGGTATTGGCCCTGAAATCTGAGATTTTGTTCCTCGATGAAGTACGGCTCGCGGGCCTCTTCGGCGGTGTTGCCCCAGACCTGATAACGCGCCTGCCAAACGACATGCCCGTCAGCTTCGGTCAACTGCTCGGGCAGGCCGTTAAGGTCGTTGTGGTAATAGCGAATTTTTTGCAGGGCGCCGCTGCCGTCGATGCGGGCGAGGGGTTCGTGGCTGCCGTCGGCGTAGACGTACAGGCTGGTCAGGCTGTTGCGTTGTTCTTGCAGCAGGCGCAGGCCGTCCCAGGTGAAGCGAGTTTCGCCGAGCAATTGGCCGTGTTGGTCTTGTTCGCGTTTGCCGATGCGTCGGCCCAGCGGGTCGTAGATCATGCGTACGACGTGGCCATTCGGGTTGCGCACTTCGATCAGGCGACTGTCGGCGTTATAGGCAAAACGTTGGGTGCCGTGGCGGGCGCTGCGTTTTTCGATCATCCGCCCGAAGCCGTCATAGCGATAACGCTTGTCCTGATACGTCAGCAGCCTGTTGTGCACGACCCGCCCGGCGCCGGATTGCGGGCCATCGAGCAGGTTGGCGGCGGCGTCGTAGGCGAAGGTTTCGCTGTTTCCCTGAAGGTTGTCCTGACTGGCCATGATCCGCGCGGTGGCGTCGTAGTGCAGTAGCGTTCGCTGGTCACGCTGGCGGTTGCGATTCAGTCGTCCGATCAGATTGTCGGCGTGATCGTATTCAAATTCCCTGCTCGATTCGGCAGGCAGTTGCGGCGGTTGATGAGTGGCCCGACGCAACCGGGAACGCAGACGCCCCGTGCGGTCGTACTGGCTGCGCGTGCTGATCTGACCCTGGCTGCGCAGCACCTCGCGATGCAGGCGATCACGCTCTAAGTCGCTGATGACCTGCCCATCGAGATTGATCTGGTGCAGATGACCGCTGCCGTAATGCAGACGGTTGAGCCAACGGCCATCGGGCAGTTGCGTTTGAGTCAGATTGCCCAGTTCGTCGTAGTGATGCTGCAGCACGCCAGCCGCCGTGTGCTCGCTGAGCAACTGCCCCATCGCGTCGTAGGCAAACCCCAGCGTCTGTTGCTGACCAAACTCATCGGCAAACGCGACTTCAATCAGCTGATCCAGCAGGTCATAGCGGTACTCTGTGCGCCCGTCGCCAGTGACCTTGGCGATCAGCCGGCCCACTCCGTCGCGCTCCAGGGAGTGAACAATCGAATCCGTAATACGCTGGTTTTCATCAGGCGCAGGCAACTGCTCTAGGCGAACCGGATGACTCAATGCGTCGTAGCCATAACGCCGCTGGCTGCCATCCAGATCCTGCTGCGTCACCAGCCGATCCGCGGCATCCCAGACAAAACGATAGCTCTCGCCATTCTCGTTGGTCAGCGCCTGCAGTCGGCCATAGGCGTCGTAGCTGAACTGCACCTGACGATTGTGCGCGTCGAGGCGTTGGCGCACCTGACCCCGGCGGTCGTACTCATAGCGCGTGGTATGGCCGGCCGGGTCGGTATAGCCGGTGAGCAATCCGCTGGCATCACGCACGTAGTGTTCAACCCGACCGTCCGTCAACTGGCTGCGCAACAGCCGCCCTTGGGCGTCGTGCTGATAAAGCGTGCGCTCCCCCAGCGCGTCGGTGATGCCCTGCAGGTAACCGCGTTGGTCGTAGCTGAAGGCCGTCGGATAACCCGAGCAATCCACGTGTTCGATCAACTGACCGAATTCATTCCAGCGCAGCTGTTTGCGCTTGCCGATGGCGTCGATGATCTCGATCACCTGACCACGCCCGTCGTAGCGATAGCGCGTGACATGCCCCAGCGGGTCGGTTTCGTGGGTGCAATTGCCCCGCGGGTCGTAGCGGTATTGCCAACTGTTGCCGGCGGCGTCGGTTTCGACCAAGGGCAACGACCAGTGCTCCAGCCAGACCGTGGAATCACTGCGCCCCAGCGGATCCTCGGTGGCACTGACATTGCCAGCGTCGTCGTAGCTGTACGACCACTTGCCACCTTGCGGATCGACAGCAGAGAGCAACTGACGCTCGTCGTTCCAGGCAAAACGCCAGGTCTGGCCGAGATTGTCGGTGTACTCGGTGATCTGGTGCTGACTGTTCCACAGGCGCGTGCTGCGCCGGTTCAGGCTGTCGGTGATCTGCGTGCTGCCCGCGCCCAGGTCGTAGTCGAAGCGGTACTCATCGCCCTCGTCAGTCCAGTGACGAACCACGCGCCAATCGCGCCCATCAATCAGCGCCCATTCATAAAAGCAGCGCAAGCCAGTCGGCAGTTGATGCTCGACCATGCGCTGCCTGCTGTCGTAAGCAAAACGTCGCTGTACCGCGCCAAGCGCATCGCGAACCTCGGCCAGATCGCCAAAAGCGTCGTAGGCATAGCTCGCCAGAACTTCCTGGGTTTGATCGCTAAAAGAGCGCTCGACACGCTCAACCCGACGCGGCCATTGCGCCGAATAGGCCATCGACACGCATAAAGCGTTCAATGTATCGCGCAGTTGAATCAGCCGACCGCCAGCGTCGTAATCCAGATAAAGACGGTTGTCGTTACGGTCGCCCAGTTGCGTCAGGCGCAGCAAAGAGGCATCGGTCAGCGTCGGCTCGAACAGCCGATAAACCCCGTCCTCGCTCTCGATCAGCAACTGACCATCGCCATGCCGCTTCACGGCCAGCCCTTCGCCTGCGCTGAATACCGCGCCGCCGAGTGGGATCGCCCCCATATCGATGCTGCGCGCCTGCTCATCGATGTAGATCAGCCGTTCGCCACCCTCCGGATGGGCTTCGATGCGCACACTGACCTCAAACGCCACGCTCCAGCCCGCGCCGAACAGGCCATCGCGGCGCTCGTCACGGCTGCTGTAAAAACGCTGCCACTCAATAGGCAGGATGCCCGGCAGTACGAAGTCCAACTCTTCATCGCCGCCCAGGACTTTGGCGCCGGTCGCGGCATGCACCGGGTTTGGCGAGCCGGCGATGGCGTTGGTCAGCGCACCCATGGCCGAACTGACGACGAACGAGTTCACGCCGCTAAGCAGCATGCACGGCAGGTTGCTGAGGAACTTGCCCTTGCTGCCCTTGAGCATCATCAGCGCGGTGATCGCCAGGCCAACCCCGGGCGTCTTGCCGCTGCGGATTTCCCGCACCACCACCTTGCCGCCGCCGATGCGCACGTTGGGCGAGATCAACCCCGAGGACACGACTGTCGCGTCGCACGTACTGCGATCGCCGCTGCGCACGGCGGGCTGGCCATTGATCGTGACCTTGTCCGAACCTTCGGCGAGCATCTGGGGTGGCATCGGCGGGTGACGCGTGCAGAGCACCAGATCCAGCGGCTTGGGCACAACGCCCGGTCCCGGCGTCGCGACGGTGGGGCGCCACATCTGCGCGAAGAAGCCCTTGGCCATGTCGAGAAAGCCCGGTTCTTCAGATTGCGTTTCTGGCTCTTCGGGCGCTGCGCTGTCGGGTGAGCCCGCTGGCACCAGCGTCGACGGCACGCTCCCTGCCGCCCGCGCGGCGGGAATGCCGTTGATGAAAGTGTCGGTGGAGCCCGTCGAAATATTCGCCTGAGGCGTGGGTGGGAAAAGGCCGTTGCCGATGTCTTCGCACAACGAACTGAGGCCCTTGTCGGCCCCGGTTTTGCTCATCACCACACCGACAACCAGTCCGACCACCGCGCCCAGCACGCAGGCGCCGATGCCGCCAGTGGCCACTGTAATCCCCGTCGCCGCGACCACTGCAGCGGTAGCCAGTGCGCCGATGGCAATGTTGGCGGCCACTTCCAGCACGCCGCCGAGAATGTCGGCCATCATCGAGGTGTGCGACAACGCATCGCCCACCCGAGCGGCCCAGAGTGCGTCAGACATTCACGGCGCTCATGAAAAACGAGCTGCGGGGCGTCTTCGTGCCATGTGCCCCATAAGGTAACGCCAGCACGCGTTACACCTTACTCAACAGCTTGCTGAACTGAGTCAGCAGTTTCAGCCACTGATCGTACGAGACGCCCACAATGAAGTAATCGCCCAGCCATTTCACATGGCATCGGCTGATCAACTGCTTGGCAGCGTCCTGTCGCTCGCCCAATGATCCGGTCTCGTTGAGCACGGCATCGGTCAGTTGGCGGACTTCATCGGCTTCTTTCTGAAAAGACGATTGCGTCAGATGATCGCAAATCAAATCGCTGCATGCCCGTATGTTCATAGTCGCGTCGTTGCTCCTGTGTATCTGCCACCGGAGGTGACGACCTGCCACCCCCCGCCAGTTTTGTCTGCCCCCCACTGAGGTTGCGGGGCCACTTTTCCTTCGAGCAACACCTGATTTTTGGTCAGCGCAATATTACCTTCATACGTTGCGGAGTTGTTCGGCGGGAGCGCCAGATTGGCACGCCTGTCAGCGGCCGTTGCGCCTGCTGAGCCGCGTGTCACAAATACCTGAGAAGCTGCCCCTGGCGTGTCTTCCGTGATCGTAAAGACATCACCTTTTTTTCCGCGTGTCGCGTAAATCTGGCCCTCGAAACTGTCGACCGTTTCTTGCTGACTTTTTTTGTCGCGACCGCGACTTTTTAAAAGCTTGCGTGCGGAGTTGCGTGAAATTGCAGTTTTCCCGCCCGAGGAGCATGACCAGCCAAGCGGGTCGACCCACGCCAAAGGATTGGGTGCGTACGCGTAAAGATTTAGACCACCCGCCAGGCCGATAGGGTCGGGCGTGGTGAAGCGTCCGATGTCCGGATCGTAGAAGCGGAAGGTGTTGTAGTGCAGACCGGTCTCACGATCCAGGTATTGGCCCTGAAAGCGCAGGTTCTGCTCTTCGATGAAGTAAGGCTCACGGACCTCCTCAAGCGTGTTACCCCATACCTGATAACGCGCCTGCCATACCGAGTGTCCATCAGCTTCGCTGAGTTGTTCGGGAAGACCGTTCACGTTGTTGTGGTAGTACCGTACTTTCTGCAGTGTGCCGCTGCCATCAATGCGCGCCAGGGGTTCATGACTGTCGTCGGCATACAGGTAAAGGCTGGTCTGACTGTGTCGATGTTCTTGCAGCAAGCGCAGGCGGTCCCAGACGAAAAGGGTCTCGCTTAAAACGTATCCTCGAGGGTCGCGTTCGATCTTGGCCTTGCGTCGACCTAACGGGTCGTAGGCCATCTGTACGATTGTTTCCTGGTTCCCTCGCTGCGTGCACACCGTGATTAATCGATGTTCGGCGTCGTAGCCGAAACGCTGAACCTGAAATTTTCCGACGCGTTTCTCGATCAGGCGCCCCCAGGCGTCATATCGGTAGCGCTTGTCCTGATAGGTCAACAGTCGGTTGTGAACGATCAAGCCCGTTACGCGTGGGCCGTCTAGCAGGTTGGCTGCGGCGTCGTAGGCGAATGTCTCATGCTGGCCGTGCACACTCTCCTGGCTGGCAACGATACGACCGGTTGCGTCGTAATGCACACGCTGGTTCTGCGTCACATTGGTTTGGCGATCCAGGCGGCCAACGAGGTTATTGCTCGGATCGTAATCAAAATGCTGCTGGGCCGGAGCCGGCAGTTGTGAGGGCTGGTTGGCTCTGCGGGTAAGGCGTGAGCGCAGGCGGGCACCACGGTCATAATCGCTAACGGTCAGCATCTGCCCTTGGGTGCGGGAGACTTCCCGGTGCAGGCGGTCACGTTCGAAGTCACTGATGACCAGCCCGTCCAGATTAATCTGGTGCAAATGCCCGCTGCCGTAATACAGGTTGTTCAACCAACGACCGTCGGGCAGCTCCGTCTGAGCCAGGTTGCCGAGCTCGTCGTAATGATGCCGCAGGTTCCCTGCCGCACTGCTCTGCTCCAGCAGTTGACCGAGCGGATCGTAGGCAAACTTCAGTGCCTGAGTCTGGCCTTTGCGGTCGGTAAAACTTACACCGAGCAGTTGATCCAACGGATCGTATTGGTATTCATGACGCCCGTCATCGGTGGTTTTGGCGAGCATGCGGCCGACCGCGTCGCGCTCGAAACGATGGACGATCGGTGAGAGCGCCGCAGTCGGCACCACGGCCATGCCGTTACCTTGAGGGGCGGGTATATCTTCGGTCTGCACAACATTGTTCAGCGCATCGTAAGCATAGTGCCGAGCACTGCCGTCAAGGTTTTGCTGCACGGTCAGGCGGTCGCCCGAGTCCCATGCAAAACGGTAGTGTTCACCGTTCTCATTGGTCAGCTGCAGAAGGCGGCCGAAGCTGTCATAACGGAAGTGCACCGTACGGCCATGGGCGTCGATGCGTCGACTCACCTGGCCACGCCGATCGTAGTGATAAACGGTCGAGTGCTCAGCCGGGTCGATAACGGCGGTCAATTGACCGCCAGGGTTTCGCTGGTAGTGCTGAGTCCGACCATCAGGGGTGCGTGTCAGCGACATCCTACCGAGTTCATCGTACTCATATTCGATGCGCTCGCCCGTCGCATCGATTTTCGCGCAGAGCATGCCGCGTACGTTGTACTCAAGGCGTGTCGGATAACCCGAACAGTCAACATGCTCGATCAGTTGACCCAGTGTGTTCCATCTCAAATAGTTGTGTTTGCCGCTGGCATCGATGATCTCTACAGGTTTCCCACGTGCGTCATATCGATAACGTGTGGTGTGCCCCAACGGATCAGTTTCGTGAGTACGGTTGCCGCGTGTGTCGTATCGGTAGCGCCAGCTGTGCCCTGCGCTATTGGTTTCTGTCAGTGGAAGTGCCCAGTGTGAAAGCCAGACGATCGATTCGCTTCTGCCCATAGGGTCAGTGGACTGGCAGAGGTTTCCGAAGTCATCGTAACTGTATTGCCATTGCCCTCCTGCAGGGTCCACAGCCCTCGTAAGATGGCGTTCATCGTCCCAGTCGAAGCGCCAGATCTGCCCAAGGTTATCGGTATGCTCTGTGATCTGAAGGTCGATATTCCAACGTCGCATGCTGGTGCGATTCAGGCTGTCGTGGATACGCAAGCTGGCGTTATCCAGATCGTAGTCGAAGGTGTACGCGTCTCCGTCATCGGTCCAATGTCGGATGACGCGCGAATGCCCGTCCTCGAACACTTTCCAGTCATAGAAGCAGCGCAGCCCTATCGGCAACTGGTGTTCGATCATCCTGCGCGCGTTGTCGTAGACGAAGCGCCGTTGCTGATGCCCTTTCACGTCACGTACAACGGCCAGGTCACCCTGAATGTCTTGCTCGTAGCTGGTCAGTAGCTCGCGGGTTTGGTCGGGGTATATCCGCTCGATGCAGTGCAGTCGTCCGGGCCACTGGGTTGCGTAAGTCAGCTCGGCCGTGCACTGCCCGAAGCCGTCGCGAAGGCGGGCTATTCTCCCTTGGTCGTCATAGTCGATGTGAATCCGATTGTCATTACGATCACCCAGCGTGCTTAGGCGCAGCAAAGACCCATCGCCAGGCTCGAACAGGCGGTACAGTCCGTCGTCGCTTTCGATGAGCAACTGTCCATTGCCATGGCGTCGGACATTAAGCCCCTCGCCGCTGCTATAGACCGCGCTGCCCGGGGCGACCCAGCCGATGTCAATGCGTCGACCTTGCTCGTCGGTGTAGATCAGTGTGTGTCCGCCATCGACATGCAGGACCGTTTCTACACTCGCTTCAAAAGCGACACTCCAGCCCGCACCGAAGATTCCATTGCGGCGCTCGTCGCGGCTGTTGTAAACACGCTGCCACGTGATCGGCAATACACCTGGCAGAATGAAATCCAGGTCGTCGATGTCGCCCAGTACTTTGGCGCCGGTCGCTGCATGTACGGGGTTGGTGGCGGCGACAATTGCATTGCTGGCGGCACTGATTGCCGCGCTGGTCACGAACGAATTTGCGCCCGCCATGAGCATGCAAGGCAGGTTGCTGATGAATTTCCCCTTGCTGCCTTTAAGCATCATCAGCGCGGTAATCGCCAAGCCTATGCCCGGTGTCTTGCCGCTGCGGATTTCGCGCACCACCACTTTGCCGCCGCCAATGCGCACGTTCGGTGAGATCAGGCCGGATGAAACGACGGTGGCTTCGCATGTACTGCGGTCGCCGCTGCGCACCGCAGGTTGTCCGTTGATGGTGACTTTTTCTGAGCCTTCGGCAAGGAACTGAGGGGGCATGGGTGGATGGCGCGTACAGACCACCAGATCCAGTGGCTTGGGCACAACGCCAGGGCCCGGTGTCGCCACGGTAGGGCGCCATAGCTGAGAGAAGAAGCCCTGAGCCATGTCTAGAAAGGTCGGCTCTTCTTGTGCCTGCTCCTCCGGGGCGTTAACGTCTTCACTGGGTACGGACCCACTTGGCACAAGCGTTGAAGGCACGCTCCCTGCCGCCCGCGCGGCGGGAATGCCGTTGATGAAAGTGTCGGTGGAGCCCGTCGAAATAAGCGCCTGAGGCGTGGGCGGGAAGAGGCCGTTGCCGATGTCCTCGCACAACGAACTGAGGCCCTTGTCGGCGCCGGTTTTGCTCATCACCACGCCGACAACCAGTCCGACCACCGCGCCCAGCACGCAGGCGCCGATGCCGCCAGTGGCCACCGTAATCCCCGTCGCCGCGACCACCGCAGCGGTCGCCAGTACGCCGATGGCAATGTTGGCGGCCACTTCCAGCACGCCGCCGAGAATGTCGGCCATCATTGAGGTGTGCGACAGCGCATCGCCCACCCGAGCGGCCCAGCGTGCGTCAGACATTCACGGCGCTCATTAAATACCGTCGAACTGCAATGACTGTTTGATCGTCGACCAATGCCTTGCTTCGGGCTCGCCCAGCGGCTGCGCCTTAACGTAGCTGAGGGCGAGCATCTTGCGCGTGCCGGGCAGCATCAACGCCAGCTGATACTGGAAAACCTTCTCGTCGCCTTTGCTGAACTGGCTGCGCAGCTCAAGGGCCTCTATGTCCTGTGCGGCGCCGACTCGAATGGCTAGCGCCGGCTGATAACGCAGCTCTTTGACCTGCTGTTCAAGGCGCTTGAGCTGGGCGTCGAAGTTGCTGTGCAGGGTTTCGTCTTCCGCCAGAAAACTGCGGCTGACGATCAGCGAAGTGCCCAGCTCGGGAAACTTGAGGATGTTGATCGAGGCGTCCTGCAACGCGCTTTCCGGCAGGGCGAACTGGAATTCGTTGATGCGGTACATCATGGCGGCGGTTTCTCTCGAATAAGATTTTTACTGGCCGGATTTCGGCTCGGGGAACATGGCTTTGACGGCGGCGTCGATACTGCCTTTTTCGCCTTGGCCGTCAGGCGTGGCACCTGGTCCGCCGCCGATGTTCAGGTGCAGATGGCCGCCCGTGTTGATCTCGGCGCTGCCCTCGGTGTTGAAGTTGAACTGCACGCCAGTGAGGTTGATCTGCCCGCTGGCATTGAGCTCAAGCACGCTCTTGCCGCAGACCAGACGCAGGTTTTCGCCGACCTCGATCAGGTAGCTGCGGCTGATGCTGTCGGTCTTGCTCGAACCCACCAGCAAAACGTCGTCGTGCTGCACCGCACGCAGTCGGTCGAGCCCAATCGTCACCGTCTCGGTGTTCCCGATGCTCTTGTTCCGGTCATGCCCCACCGAGTGGCTTTCGTTCACTTCGACGACGATGTCCTGATTACGCTCGGCGTGGATGTACAGCTGCTCGACGCCCTTCTTGTCTTCCATGCGGATTTCGTTGAAGTTCGCGGGTGTGCCGCCTTTGCTCGAACGGCTTTTCATCCCGCTCTGGGTCGCGTTGGCGGGCAGGTCGTAGGGCACGGTTTGCTCGGCGTTGTAGACCCGGCCTGTGATGATCGGTCGATCAGGGTCGCCTTCCAGAAAACTGACGATGACTTCCTGACCGATGCGTGGAATCTGCATCGAGCCCCAGTTTTTGCCTGCCCAGGCTTGCGATACACGAATCCAGCACGAGCTGTTTTCGTTGGATTGGTCGTGGCGGTCCCAATAGAAATGCACCTTCACCCGGCCGAATTGGTCGGTCCAGATTTCTTCGCCGCTGGGGCCAACCACGCGTGCGGTCTGTGGGCCTTTGACGATGGGGCGTACGGTCTGCGGCATCGGGCGGAAGCTCTGTTGCGCGCTGATGCACGACATCGCGCTTTCGTACTGCAGGCCTGCGCCGCTAGTGCCGGTTTCCAGACTTTCCTGGCTGATCATGTAGCTGGCGGCAACGATCAGGTATTCGCGGTTTTGGTCCGGGCGGCTGAAGCCGGTCATGCTGAACAGATGCCCCGAACCCAGCCCGCGTGTATTGCCGCTGAACTCGACGCGTTCGTGCAGGCTTTGAATCGCCTCGATGCGCGTGCGGGCGTAGTGCTCGCCGTCCTCGCTTTGCACGTACGTGCCGGGGTAGTCATACAGCGGATAATCACCTGCCGCATGAGGCCGTGGCATGGCTGAGCGCACATCGATGCGGGCGCCTGGGCGCTGGAAGTCATAGTCATTGAGTTCGAGAGAGCCCGGCTGGACTTCCTGCGCCAACCGCCAGTTGTTGAGGTGATCGCGCTCGCGATGCTGGCCGTCTGGTGGGTAATACGGAACAGACTCATAGCCAGGTGCCGGTTGATGCGCGCCATAAGCGTCAGCCAGGACCAGGACGTGACGGTCTTTTTCATGACGGAAGAAATAGTAAATCCCTTCCTGTTCCATCAAACGGCTGACAAAGTCGAAGCTGGTTTCCCGATACTGAACGCAGTATCCCCACTCGCGATAGGGGCGGCTGAGGGCGTCTTCAAAGTCAGAAAAGCCCAGGTCGCGGAACACCTGTTTGATGATCTGCGGAATGCTCTGGTGCTGGAAAATCTTGCAGTCAGAAGTGCGCGTCAGCAACCACAGCCAAGGCCGCAGCGTGACCTGATAACTGGCGAACTGACCGGCATCGACGTTCTGGCTGCACCGCGCAACCAGCCCGTGGAAGTAGCGCTCGCTGCCGTCAATCAGCTGCAGCGACAGGCTCATCGGCTTGCCCAGCAACTGGTTCAGGTCAATGGCCGCGTCAGTCGATGTCAGCTGCAATTCGTAATCGAACATACGCCCCAGCTCATCGCCGCCGCTCATGTGTTTGAGCAGCAAAACATCGGGCCCCAGCGGGCTGCTGACTTGGGCGAGGCGGGTGAGTTGCTTGAACTGCATGGGTTATCTCAATGACTTGATGGCCCTTGTAGGAGCGCGCTTGCCCGCGAATGGGCTGGGTCAGCTGATGCAGTCATCTCAGACCGATCGCATTCGCGGGCAAGCGCGCTCCTACACGGATTAATAACGCTCAACCGACATCGCTGAAGTGGTAATCCAGTTGCTGATCGCTGACACCGATTCGTACCGCCGCCATTGGCTTGCCGTCGAGCATGCGCGTAAGAAACTCACGGCTCATGTCCGGCAGCAGTGTGTTCGTCACAATGGTGTCGATCATCCGCCCGCCGCTTTCGGTTTCGGTGCAGCGAGAAACAATCAAATCGACCACCGCGTCGTCGTATTCAAAGGCCACGTTGTGCGTGCTTTCTACGCGCTTCTTGATGCGCTCCAGTTGCAGGCGGGTGATGGCCTTGAGCATGGTGTCGCTAAGCGGGTAATACGGGATGGTCACCAAGCGTCCGAGCAGCGCCGGCGGGAAAATCTCCAGCAAAGGCTTGCGCAGTGCAGTGGCAATGTCGTCCGGGTTCGGCACGTTGAGCGGATCTTTGCACAGGTGTGAAATCAGCTCGGTGCCCGCGTTGGTGGTGAGCAGAATCAAGGTGTTCTTGAAGTCGATCACGCGGCCTTCGCCGTCTTCCATCACGCCTTTATCGAAGACCTGGAAGAACATCTCGTGCACGTCCGGGTGCGCTTTTTCCACCTCGTCCAGCAGTACCACGCTGTAGGGCTTGCGCCGTACTGCTTCGGTCAGCACGCCACCTTCGCCATAACCCACGTAACCTGGCGGCGCGCCCTTGAGGGTGGAAACGGTGTGCGCTTCCTGGAACTCGCTCATGTTGATGGTGATGACGTTCTGCTCACCGCCGTACATGGCTTCGGCGAGCGCCAGCGCGGTTTCGGTCTTGCCAACACCCGAGGTACCGGCCAGCATGAACACGCCAATCGGTTTGCTTGGGTTGTCCAGGCCTGCGCGCGAGGTCTGGATGCGCTTGGCGATCATTTGCAGCGCGTGGTCCTGACCGATGATGCGTTTGCTCAGGTGCTGGTCGAGCTTGAGCACGGTTTCCAGCTCATTGCGCGCCATGCGCCCAACGGGAATCCCGGTCCAGTCGGCAACCACCGAGGCGACGGCCTGATAGTCCACGGTCGGCAAAATGAGTGGGCTTTCGCCTTGCAGGGCACTGAGGCGGGTTTGCAGG
Organism: Pseudomonas petrae; assembly: GCF_021728295.1. Classification (GTDB taxonomy): domain Bacteria; phylum Pseudomonadota; class Gammaproteobacteria; order Pseudomonadales; family Pseudomonadaceae; genus Aquipseudomonas; species Aquipseudomonas petrae. Next base: position 409,236 of record NZ_JAKJXE010000003.1, on the reverse strand, counting down.
TCAACCAGCTTTTCACGCAAGGCATCGCCCTGTTCAGAACCGGTATCACTGTCCACCACACCGGCGCCTTCTCGCAGTTCGGCGCGGGTGGCGAGGAGTTCGTCCACCAGCGTTTTCTCTTCGCTCCAGCGGCTTTCGAGTTCGGCAAGGCGTTCGCGCTCAGTGCCCAGCAACGTTTCGCTGTGGATGCGTCGTGTGCCGGTGGCGATGCCAATGGCGTGTTCACGCGCGATGATTTGCAACTCGGTTTCCAGCGCCTCGATGCGCCGACGGCTGTCATCGACCTGCGCAGGCACGGCATGCAAGCTCACGGCAACCCGTGCGCAGGCGGTATCGAGCAGGCTGACGGATTTATCCGGCAACTGCCGCGCAGGGATGTAGCGATGGGACAGCTTGACTGACGCCTGCAGCGCTTCATCCAGGATCTGCACCTTGTGATGCTGCTCCATGGTCGAGGCCACGCCGCGCATCATCAGCAACGCTTTGTCTTCTGAAGGTTCTGCGACTTGCACCACCTGAAAGCGGCGGGTCAGGGCCGGGTCCTTCTCGATGTGCTTCTTGTACTCAGCCCAGGTGGTGGCGGCCACGGTGCGCAGGGTGCCGCGAGCCAGCGCAGGCTTGAGCAGGTTGGCGGCGTCGCCGGTGCCTGCCGCGCCGCCAGCACCCACTAGGGTGTGGGCTTCGTCGATGAACAGGATGATCGGCTTGGGCGAGGCCTGAACGTCTTCAATGACCTGACGCAGGCGCTGTTCGAACTCACCTTTCATGCTCGCACCGGCTTGCAGCAGGCCGACATCCAGGCTGCGCAGTTCAACGTCCTTGAGGGCGGGCGGCACGTCACCGGCCACGATGCGCAGCGCGAACCCTTCGACCACCGCTGTTTTGCCTACGCCCGCTTCACCGGTGAGAATCGGGTTGTTCTGCCGACGGCGCATGAGGATGTCGACCATCTGCCGAATCTCATCGTCGCGGCCAACGATTGGGTCAAGCTTGCCGCTGCGGGCCTGCTCGGTCATGTCGACGGTGAACCGTTTGAGCGCTTCCTGCTTGCCCATGGCGCTAGGGGCGATGGCACCACTGGCTTCGCCCGGTGTTGCACCTGCCATAAAGCCGTCGTTTGCACTCAGGGCGTTTTCCGGGGAGTCACCGACGTACTCGTCAAAGCGCTCGCTCAAGGTCTCGGCCTTGAGCTTGCTGAACTCGGCCGACAAAGCCAACAGTGCGTTGCGCAGGCTCGGCGTTTTGAGAATGCCCAGCAGCAGGTAGCCCGTGCGCACCTGGCTTTCGCCGAACATCAGGCTGCCATACACCCAGCCGCGTTCAACGGCCTCTTCGACATGCGAAGACAAGTCGGTGATCGACGTCGAACCACGCGGCAGGCGGTCCAGTGCTTCGGTCAGGTCGCGGGCCAGGCGCGCGGGCTCAACGTTGAACTGACGGATGATCCGGTGCAGGTCCGAGTCCTGCAATTGCAGCAGCTGATGAAACCAGTGCGCCAGCTCTACATAAGGGTTGCCCCGCAGCTTGCAGAACACGGTTGCGGCTTCGATGGCCTTGTAGCCGACGCTGTTCAGTTTGCCAAACAGTGCTGCCCGACTGATTTCACCCATGTGCTGTGCTTCCTGCGTAAGAGTCTGAAGAGTGGGCCGACAGCGGCTGCGCGCAGCGCGTCAGGTCGGCGTAATGGCGGGCCAGAATCAGGTCCCGAGGGTCTCGTGCTGGCTGGCCCAGCCAAGTGTTGAAACCCAGGCGAAACTGGCCGTTGAGTTGCAGTTTGGGCACCTGGGGTTGTTCAAGAATGAGGTTCAGGTCCCAGTCCAGTTCATGCCCCAGGTATTCCGCAACCCAGGCGACCAAGTGTTTAAACGGTTCGCCATCGGGCAGCATGCCCATGTATTGATCGAGCTTTAGCGGGCCGATGCGGATACGGAATTTGTGTTGACGGTCCCACACGTGGCTGCCCAGACAAAAATCGACACCCAACTGATTGGCGCTGACCGAGAGGCGGCTGCGTTCGGGCAGCTCTAGCCATTGGCCCACATACTCCTCGATCTCCACCGGCAGACCAAAGTAGTGCTCAAGAATGGCTTTCAAACCGTCGGGGTAGCGGGTTTGTGCTGCCAGATGCCCGCTGAAGTGCAGCTTGGCCGTGTCAGGGATCAGCCCTTGGCGCAGCAGGCTCGGCATGCCGCGACCACTGAGCGCCGCGAGTCGCGCCGACCAGTAATCGTCGTCTGGCCGGTCGTGGCTGACGGTTGGCCTGGCTTCGGCCCACGCTCGGTAAAACAGGCTCAGCAAGCGATGATGGAACACGTCCAGAAAACGTTTGCTGGTGCTGTCGGCATTATTGCGCTGACGATCGCGCACATACTCGGTCAGGTGCAGCGGCAGCGGACCATTTGGCCCACCAAGGCCAAAGAAAAACTGCTCCAGCCGCGCAGCCTTGCCGTCCTCGGCAGGTGTCAGCGCCGCCAGTGTTGAGGGTGCAAACGCACACTCGGGCTGCTGTCCCAGCCGCAAAGGGTCATCGGCCAGTCGCACAGAATGGCCAAAGCGTGGCAAGTGCGGTGACTCACACTCGATCCGCCGCATTGCCTGGAAGAAGTCGTACTTCCACGGCGTGTCGTGCATGTCGGTGAGCGTACTCACAGGGTCGGACGACGGCCGGGATTGGCTTTCCATCGCATGATCTCGCCGCGTTCGCTCGTACGAATCACGGTCTCGGTAAAACTGTTGATGGACACATAGCGCGCCAGAAAGCGCTCAAACACCGCGCCCAGCACAAACACGCCGGTGCCGCGAAAGGCGTTCTCGTCAAACTCCAGCGTGATCTCAAGACCACGCCCGAACACAATCGGCCCAGGCATCGGCAGGCGGCGTGTGCAGGCTTTACTGCGTACCTCGCGCAGGCCTTCTATCTGTAATTGAAGGGCGCTGTCGTTGCTGTCGCCGTACAGGCGCAGCAGTTCGCGCAGGGCTGCAGCGCCTTGGCCTTCTTCGTTGAGCGACAGGTAGTTGAGCGACAACTGGCTGATCAGGCGCCAGGCTTTTTGGTCGTGGGCATGGCTGGCACGCGGACGACTTGGCCCGGCCAGGCAGCGAATCGAGGTTACCGGGGCGCTGTCGGCCAGCGTGAAGTCAGTTTTGCCACCGCCCACGTTCATGAACAGCGGCAGGTCGCGGTTGGTGCACAAGGCTGTCACGCCCAATTGGCGAAGGTCATGGCGGTACGGCGCTTGCTGGGTGTCCACCAGGCTCACGAATGTTTCGCTCCCGACGTAGTTGGAGCGCGTCCCGTTGCGCCGCTGCTCGCTGGACAGCACGCGCGGCTCACGGCGCAGGGTGTAATAGGCTTTGTCGCGGCCATAGCGTGACGGGTCACGCACCGCGTAAAACGGCAGAAACGGTTGCTCGGGTCCCGTGCCGTGGCCGGTCATACTGGTGAGCGAGTGAATCTCGAAATCCATCGGCCGTGTGCGGTCGGCAATCACATGGTGCTCACTGACCCGGTCGGACAAGTGAATCCGGTCGACCCGGCGTGAAAACAGGTTGATAGCGGGGGTGCAGAACGGCACAAATTGCTGCGGGCCAATGCTGCCTTCCAGGGTTTGATCCAGGCGATCAAACAGCACGATCAACTCCAGCTCCTGGCCCGTGCAGCGTTGAACGGCGCGGCCCAGATGCGTGAAGTCAACGAACAGGTAGCGCTGCGGCAGCGCAAAGTATTCCTGCAGCAACCGATAGCCTTGAAACGCCTGCGCCACGACAGGCATGGCCGCTTCACGGTCATCGAAACCGCACGACCTAAGGGCCTCGGCTGGCAGGCGTTCGACCCAGTCGGCACCGGGCTGGCGGGCAAACACGGCGCAGACATTGCCAAGTAACTGCTCGTAGAGGCGAAACGGTTGCTCATCGGCGCCGTTCAAGTACAGCGGCAGGTTTTCCAGGGTCAGGCTGTTGAGCGGCGTTTCGGCCCCGCTGCGCAGAACAATGCGCAACCCGGCCTTGGCCTTGGGTTCGGCCGCCGCCAAGCGGCCCAATACGGTTGCGGGGTTGCCGAAGTATTCAGCCTGGCTAACGTTCAGCGGCCACAGGGTGACGTCGTGGGCACTGCGGTATTCGCACGGCGTCTGCGACTCGCGACCCAGTGTGGCGCGCAGGACACTGTTGCGCGGCAAGCTGAAGCCGCTGGTGAGCGAGCCTTCGTCGGGGTCTATCTGCATCTGCACCACGGTCATCGACGGCGTCGGCGCCAAGTAGTGCGGATAGGCGATTTCCAGCAGGTTGTGCGTGAAGGTCGGGTACTCAGCGTCCAGTTTGAGCTGCACGCGGGCGGTCAGGTACGCAAAGCCTTCCAGGAGGCGCTCGACGTAAGGGTCGGCGCAGTCGATACCTGACAGCGTCAGGCGCCCGGCAATCTTGGGGTATTCCTTGGCAAACTCTGCCGCGCTCTCGCGCACATGTTGCAGTTCCTGGTTGTAGAGTTCCAGCAGGCGAGGGTTCATGTGCGCCTCCGTTGCTGGGCAGGCACGACCTGAACATGCCCGGATTCCAGGTCCAGATCAGTGCGCAGTAACAGGGGCAAGGCCACGGGCTGGGCCCATAGATCGCCTTCAATCTCGAAGCTCAGGGCGTTGTGGTTCATTTGATCCGGCAAGGTCTGTGCTCGGACACGCAAGGTATTGCGCAAAATGCGCGGTTCATAGGTGGCAATGGCGTGATAGATCAGCCCTTCCAGAACGCTCACGTCGATGCTCGACGCGGTGTTACCCGCTAGCGCAGGCAGGCCGTAATTGATCACTGACGTGCCTGCGGGTGTATTCAGTGTGGTGTCAGCGTCCAGCAATGACGTGCTGTTGAGCAGCCAGGTCAGATCACGCATCACCGACGCTTTCAGTTGGCTCAGCGACAAAACGCGCTTGTCGGTGCCTTCCTGAAGGTTGCCGGGCTCATCATCCGTCAGCCGGTCGAGCAGCGACGGTTGCAGGCGTTCGCGCAGGGTCAGGTCGTTCACCAGTCGAAATCCCAGATCAGAGCTTTCTGATCCCAGTAGCCGGGTCCGCACGCAGCGATTTGACTGACGGGCGCAACTTCCAGCCTGCCTTTGAAGTAACGAATGGCTTGCAGATCTGTCGCACAGTCCTTGCTGGGAGCAGGCAGATGCTCACTACGCTCTACCATCAGCACTTGTGCTTGCCGGTAGGATTCCACTCGCACGTTTTTCTGTCGATCTTCGCTGAATCGGCAGGGCCATATCATGTCCAGCGTAATGGATTGCGCGGCGGAAAGGCTCAGTGCGCAACGCCCGTTTTCGTTAATCAAGCTCACGTTTTTTCCAGCGAAACTCGCGTGAACAAGGCCTGGGCTGTCAGAGGGCGCGGGATCGGCGCAGGCTGCAATGCTGAATATGCCCAAGGCAAACAACACATTCTTTTTCATCATGGCAGTTCCCAGAACCAGACTGTCTTGGCCCTGTAGAAGTAATCGCTGTTTTTGCTTGCGGTCATTCCACGGTTCCACAAGTCGATATGATCACCACTCGGGCGGCCTTCGGGGTCGGTAAGCTGATAGTAGAAATCTTTGTAGAAAATAATCCCTGTTTTAGTCAGCAAACTGTTCCGTTCATCAGCACTATTGCCAAGGATTTTCGGGGGGCCTATCTGACTTTTCTTCCAGAGCCAGTTCGCTAACGACTCTGCACCGCGAGCGTGGCCATGAGCGCAACGGGGTTCAGAGTAGGTGGAAGAATTGACGGGTAGCGTTCTCTCTCCGCAAAGCGCGATGCTCATGCGAATAGCACACTGATTTGACCAAGGGCCATCACAAGCAGGTTTAGCTGACGGATAAGGTGGATAGCTGTTCCACAAATTGATAAATGAAGGTTTGGCCATGCTTCAAGCATCCTGCGTCAGAAGTCTAATAGTACGAGCCCCGCCATCCCTGGCAGGGCGCGTGCGTCATATCAGCGTTTGGTGTTCGAACGGATGTTCCAGCCAAACTTGATCGGGCCGCCTTGCTTGGAGCCGTCAGCTTTCTGCTCCTGGTACTCGACCATGACCTGAGCGAAGTTCAGGGTCACGTTCTCGGTCAGACGGTCGTCCGAGCCTGAGCCGCCTGTGTGCAGGGAGGTGATCAGCACTTCTTCCAGGTCGATTTTCATGTACTCGACCTGGCTTTCACCACCGGCCTTGCGCACCACCAAAGTGACCTTGTCGACGTGCTTGCCGCTGGCGCAGTGCATCATCAGGTTTGGCGAGGATTTATCGACATACTTGGTGATCGTCAGGTCTTGAATATTGACCTTGCCAGCACCACCGCCACCGCCGACGTGCATGTTGCCGGACTGGGACATGCCCCAGCTCCAGTTCAACACATCGATTTCTTCCTTGTGGGCTTTGTCCATGGACTCGCCCTTGATGTCGCCGATCTTGATGAAGATATCAACAGCCATGTTTTCTCCTGAAGTGGCGGCTGCCACTGTTTGGGGTGCCGGGCTGCCTCGTCGTCGAGATCAGCCCGTTGAGCAATGTGGATTTTTATGAGCGCGAGTCAGTCAGTGCCCACGATGAAACGGTGATCAAGCGCCTTTTGCGGACGGCAGCTTGGAGACCAGGCGCAACGACACCGTCAGGCCTTCAAGCTGATAGTGCGGCTTCAGGTAAAACTTCGACGTGTAGTAACCCGGGTTACCCTCAACGTCCTCAACTACCACTTCAGCGGACGCCAACGGGTGCTGGGCCTTGGTGGTTTCGGTGGAGTGCGCAGGGTCACCGTCGACGTAGTTCAGAATCCAGTCTTGCAGCCAGCGCTGCATTTCATCGCGGCCTTTGAACGAGCCGACCTTGTCACGCACGATGCACTTGAGGTAGTGAGCGAAGCGACAGGTGGCGAACAGGTACGGCAGGCGAGCGGCCAGGTTGGCGTTGGCGGTGGCGTCCGGATCGTCGTATTCGGCCGGTTTCTGCAACGACTGAGCGCCGATGAACGCGGCAAAGTCTGTGTTCTTCTTGTGCAGCAGCGGCATGAAACCGTTTTTGGCCAGTTCTGCTTCGCGACGATCCGAGATCGCGATTTCGGTCGGGCACTTCATGTCCACGCCGCCGTCGTCGGTGGGGAAGCTATGCGCGGGCAGGTTCTCAACTTCGCCACCGGACTCCACGCCGCGAATCCGCGAGCACCAGCCGTAGTGTTTGAACGAGCGGTTGATGTTGACGGCCATCGCATAGGCTGCGTTGGCCCAGGTGTACTTGGCACTGTCGGCGCCGTCGGTGTCTTCTTCGAAGGCGAAGGCCTCAACCGGATCGGTCTTGGCGCCATACGGCAGACGAGCCAGGAAGCGCGGCATGGTCAGGCCGATGTAACGCGAGTCCTCGGACTCACGCAGCGAGCGCCAGCCTGCGTATTCAGGAGTGGTGAAAATCTTGGTGAGGTCACGCGGATTGGACAGCTCCTGCCACGAGCTCATGCCCATCACGGTCGGCGAGGCCGCGGCGATGAACGGCGCGTGCATGGCTGCGCAGGTCTTGGACAGCTCGCCCAGCAGTTCCACGTCCTGTGGCGACTGGTCGAAGTAGTAGTCGCCCACCAGACAGCCGTAAGGTTCGCCGCCGAACTGTCCGTACTCTTCCTCGTACATCTTTTTGAACAGAGGGCTTTGATCCCACGCCGTGCCCTTGAATTTCTTCAGGGTCTTGTGCAGTTCCGGCTTGGCAATGTTCAGCACGCGGATTTTCAGTTGCTCATCGCTTTCAGTATTGTTGACCAGGTAGTGCAAGCCACGCCAAGCGCTTTCCAGCTGTTGGAACTCGGGGTGGTGAATGACCTGGTTGACCTGAGCGGTGAGCTTGGCGTCGATGGCGGCGATGATCGACTCGATCGAGGTGATGGCGTCGTCGGAGACCAGATCGGTCTGTGCCAAGGCTTGCTCAGCCAAGGTGCGCACAGCCGTCTCGACGGCTTCGCGCGCGCGGTCGGTCTTGGGTTTGAACTCTTGCAGCAGCAGCGAGGCGAACTCGTTGGCTTCTTCGGTGCGGCCCGACGGGGCCTGATTATCACGCAGTAATTCGGTCATGATCGTTCGTCCTGATTAGGCTTTCGGCTCGGAGTCCTGGGGTTTTGGCGCACTGGCCAACGCCTTGAGCAGGGCCGGATCCTTGATCGCTTTCATGATGATTTCTTCTGCGCCGGTCTTGCCATCCATGTAGGTCAGCAAGTTGGCCAACTGAGTGCGCGCTTCCAGCAACTGCCTGAGCGAGTCGACCTTGCGCGCCACGGCGGCAGGGCTGAAGTCATCCATGCTTTCGAAGGTGATGTCCAGGCTCAGATTGCCTTCGCCGGTCAGCTCGTTGGGCACGTGAAACGCGACTCGCGGCTGCATCGCCTTGAGGCGTGAGTCGAAGTTGTCGACGTCGATTTCCAGAAACTTACGGTCCGCTACAGCGGCCAAAGGCTCGGCAGGCTTGCCGGCCAGGTCCGCCATGACACCCATCACGAAAGGCAGCTGGACCTTTTTCTCGGCGCCGTACAGCTCAACGTCGTATTCGATCTGAACCCGTGGTGCGCGGTTGCGCGCAATGAATTTCTGAGAACTGGTGTTCGCCACGTTGCTCCTCCTGGTCGCTGCTGCGACGTAATTGGCGTCATCGGTATTGGCCGGTAACGGGGTTGCGGGGTCTTGGCCGGGGCGGGCTCGCGATGCAGGCGAGCAGCGTTACTCGGCGTCGGGCCCTCGCAGGTTTTCGAACTGCGACATACCGTCGGGAATCAGATTGCGCACAATCGCCTCAAAGTCAGCGTTGACCAGCTGTTTGGCACGGCTAAGCAGCATCGGCAAGGGGCTTGAAGGCTCATGGAGTGCGTAGTAGGCAAGGATGCGATCAAGGCTGCGCACGACATCGTCGCGGTTACCGATCTCTGCATTGCCCCGTGCCGCAACCGAGGCCGCGGCCGTTTGGGCCTCAGGCTGAGCGTCGACAATCTCCTGGCAAGGTGAGTGGACTTCAGCAAAAGCCGGCGCGTATTCACCCAGAATATGCAGCGCCTGTTTAAGCGGCTGCTTGAGGGCGGACAGGTCCACGCCTTGTGCCGAGCCCACCTGTTGCGAGACGTACTGTTCGATGGCATGGGCCGCGTCGTGAGCTTCCTGCAACGCTGAGCGAAGGGCGCTCAGTTGCTCGGGGTCACTGTCACGCAGGGCGCCGGCCAGCTCTTCGGGTTTGAGGTGTTCGTCACTAAAGGTCTGCAGACCACTGGCATTCAGGGCTGCGCGCAGACTGATCGAACCGAAGGTGCGTGAACGGGCCAGCAGGCTCTCGCGCAGCAACCGAACGTTGGTTTCGCAGGCGATACCCGCCAGCGCATTGATGCGCACGGTAGGGTCGTTATCGTCTTGGGCGTCGAGTTGCGGATGCAGCGTGGCCCAGTATTGGCCGAGCAGGCTATTGATCAGGGTCAGGACGTTGGCCAGCCCGGCAAAGCCGTCCAGGGCCAAGGCGCTCTGTAGCAGGAAATGAGTGACGCGAAGGTCTTTGCTGCGCTGAAGAAGGGTGGTGCTGGACTGTTCGATCTGTCGCCAGTTCGGGGGTTCTGCCTGTTGCACGGCGTCGCCCATGGAGCGCTCAGGCTTCCCTTGAGCGTCGCGTTCCAATTGCAGGAAATCGGCGTCGTATTCCAGGTCCTCGCCACAGGGAGAGTTCGCTGACACAGCGGCGAGCAACAACGGAACATCCACCAAAATCGATCTCCTTATCGGTCGCATGCACATCAGAGCAATAAAAATTTTAATTAGAGCAAGGGAGGAGCAAATGCGGCGTTGTAAAGCCTGTGATGCCACATAGGCGTCATATGTCTTTAAACGGATGTCATTTTTGGTGTGGAACTTACCCTTTGTCAAGGTAAGCTATACGCCCTTTGGGTCGGATGTGATACAGACGGCAGAATGGATGAGCGCAAGGTCGACCTGTGGACGACTGTCATTCAACTGTGTCTAAAATTGGGAAAAAGCCAGAAGCTGGTCTTTATCTCACTTTTATTGAGCGTTTTCTCACAATATTCGGTCCTGGGTCTTAGGGAGCTGGGCCTCGAACCGTGGTCCGAGAAGTGTAAGCAAGGAGGCGCAGTGTCGCTCTGTCTGACTATTACCAGCTATCACAAAATAACCCCCGGACAACTCCCTGAGAAGTCGATGGACAAAGGGGTGATGGCGATTGGCCGTAGTCTGGAAAACGACTGGGTACTTCCCGACCCTGAGCGCTTGGTGTCCGCCAAACATTGCGCTATTCAGTACAAGGACGGTCGGTACTACTTGACCGACTACAGCACTAATGGTGTTGAGCTGGTCAAGGCCGGTATTCGCCTGCGTCGCGGCAACAGCGAATGGCTTGAAGACGGCGAAGTTATCCGTATTGGCGACTACGAAATTGGCGCGCGTATTGATGCTGATTCAACGCTGGCCGACTCCAGCCCCTTCGGTCTTGAGGCCTCCAGCAGTTTTGAGGCACTGATGGGGCGCCAGAACAGCCCAACCCCCCTCACCAACGACGCACCTGCGACGGCCCACTTTAAAGGCGGTGCTGCGCAGGACACGTTTCCCGATCTGTTCGATTTTCTGACCCCGGCCAGTGTTCCACCTGCGACCCAGTCGGATCACGTCCCGGTCGAACGTCATGATTTTCGCCCCCCCATCCCTCAGGCACTTGGCGCGCCCGTTATGACGCCCGCGTCGGCGTCGAATGTCATCCCTGATGATTGGGACTTCTTGTCGGATGTCGCCGCGAAGCCACTGCCGTTGGCCGTTGCGCCTGTGGTGCCGGTCGTGCCTGTTGATGTGGCCCCAGCGTTCACCGTTGATCCAGATCCGGTGCAGATGCCTGCCGTTGAGCGCGTTGAGCCCTCAGTGCCGCCCGCGATCAGCGGTTGTGCAGACCTTCTTCACGCTTTTTTGCGCGGGGCAGGGCTCGACCAGTTGCGCATCGACCCGGCGCAAGCCCAGGCCCAGATGGAGTTAGTCGGTCGCAGCTATCGGTTGATGGTGGAAGGCTTGATCGATGTGTTGCGTGCCCGCAGCAGCCTTAAAGGCGAGTTCCGGATGCAGCAGACCATGATCAGCCCGGTGGAAAACAACCCGTTGAAGTTTGCGCCGAATGTTGATGAGGCACTGCTGTTGCTGCTGCGCCACGGCAATCATGCGTTTATGTCGCCGGACCTCGCCATTGCTGACAGCTTTGATGATCTGCGTGCGCACCAGTTGGCGGTGATGGCAGGTGTGGAGGCGGCGATCAACGCGCTGCTCAAACGTTTCGAACCCTCCCAGCTTGAGGCGCGTATGGGCAAGCCCGGCGCGCTGTCGAACCTGTTCGGTTCGCGTCACGCGCAGAACTGGCAGCAGTTCACCGAACTGTATGCGCAGATCTCCCGCGAAGCAGAAGAAGACTTTCAAGACCTGTTCGGACGTGAGTTCAGCCGCGCCTACGAAGAGCACAGCACCCGACAGCGGCGATCCTGAAGCGCAGCGGCACCCGGAAAAACGGAAATACAGTCAGCACGTCATGAGGACGCAGGATGTTTGGAAAAGTGGTAATGGCAGCGTCCATCGCGTTGTTGTTGGCAGGGTGCGCCAAGAACGGGCAGACGCCACCGTCCGCCGACGCGGTTGAGAAGGGCGCGGATGCGGCGACCGTTGAGCTGCACTTCAACGCGGTCGCTGGACTCAATCCTGGCGCCAACGGTCAGCCCGCGCCTGTGCGCGTGCGTATCTTTGAATTGAAAAACACGGCCAGTTTCTTGCGCGCCGATTATTTCGCGTTGGCCGAGCGTGCCCAGGCAACGCTGGGTGCCGACCTGATTGATCAGGACGAAGTGCTGGTCCAGCCGGGGCAGCAACTGACCCTTTCTCGCGACCTCAACAGCACCACGCGCCAGATCGGGCTGGTGGTCGGCTATCGCGAAATCGACCAGGCTCAGTGGCGCACTGTTGTCAGTGTCGCGCCACGCAAGGTCGGTACTTTTCACATCGGTCTTGATGCCCGCGCGGTGACCAGCGCTCCGGCAGCTACCCCCACTCGTCCCGCCCAATAGGCAATCGGAGAATCCATGTCCTGGAACAATCGTGTGGTCTGGTCGGAAGGCATGTTCATTGGAACACAGCACTTTCAGCAGCATGACCGCTACCTGGAGAACCTCATTGATGCGCGCAGTCGCCCGCTGTCGGCCGGGGCGTGGGGGTTTTCTGAGCTGTTGCTGGACCAAGGGCTTTTGGCGCAGGGCAAGTTGGCGATTGTCTCGGCGCGCGGCTTGTTGCCCGATGGCACACCGTTCAACATTCCCCATGATGACTTGGCGCCCAGCCCGCTGAACATCGACGACAACCTGCGTGATGGTCTGGTTTATCTGGCGCTGCCACTCAAGCGCGCGGGCCAGCGTGACACGGTGGATGAAGGAGAAGCGGTGGCGAGTGCACGCTTTGTCAGCCAGGTGCGCGAAGTGCGCGACGACAATGCGCCGTTTGAAAATCGCGCGCCGGTAGCGGTGGGGGCGAGGGCCTTGCGTCTGGTCACTGAGCGTGACGGCTTGAGCGACTATGCAGCGATCGGCCTGGCGCTGGTAAAAGAAAAACGAGCTGACCGGGCGTTGGTCCTTGATGAGGCCTACATCCCGCCCGTGCTTGACGTCGCGGCGTCCAGGTTGCTCGCGACTTTTCTGGGCGAACTGTCTGGGCTGCTGCATCAGCGCGGTGAAGCGCTGGCGGGCCGCGTGGTCGCATCGGGTGCCGGTGGCGCTTCGGAAATTGCGGACTTCTTGCTGCTGCAGCTGGTCAATCGCGCGCAGCCGTTGATCAATCACCTGAGCCAACTGACCCCGCTGCACCCTGAGCGCTTATACAGCGAACTGGTGAGCCTGGCGGGCGACTTTGCGACCTTTTCCAGTGCAGGGCGTCGCCCGCAGGCCTTTGTCCGCTACCAGCATGATGACCTGGCCCTGAGCTTTGCGCCGGTCATGCTGGCATTACGTGAGGCACTGTCGATGTTGATCGACAGCAAGGCCACGCCGATTCCGATTGTTGAAAAAGCCTACGGCATTCACGTGGCCATGCTCGCCGACCGTAACCTGATCGACAGCGCCAGCTTCATCCTGGTGGTGCGGGCCGACATGCCCAGCGAAGCGTTGCGCGGGCGTTTCGGCCAGCAGAGCAAAGTCGGCTCGGTGGAGCACATCCGCGACATGGTCAATTTGCAGTTGCCAGGCATTGGTCTTCTGCCTCTGCCGGTGGCGCCACGGCAGATTCCCTTCCACGTGGGGTCCACGTACTACGAACTCGACCGGGGCAGCGAGCACTGGAAAGAACTGATGAATTCGGGTGGTTTCGCGTTCCATGTGGCCGGTGAATTCCCGGGCCTGAACCTGGCTTTTTGGGCGATCCGAGGATAAACCGCGATGTCTTCCAACGATGATCCTTTTGGCCCTGGCACGCCGGCCAACGACCGCACGCAGTTTATGCCGCGCCCCGGTGGCCGCGATCCGCAATCTGCCGAGCGCAGTGAACCGCTGCCGCCCCTTTCTGTGGCGGCGCCCCCCCTGCCAACCGGCAAGTCGCAGGGCCTGAACCCGCTGGAGGCCGCAGCCGGTCCGCTGCTGGCATTGCTCACGCGCTTGCGCAACACCATTGCTCACCCGGCCCCGGCCAGTTTGCGCGCGCAACTGCTCGCTTACCTGCGCCAGTTCGAAGAGCGTGCGCAGGCGGCCGGTGTGGCGCGCAACGAGGTGCTGCTGGCGCGCTATGCATTGTGCACCGCGCTGGATGAAGCCGTGCTGAGTACACCGTGGGGCAGCGCCAGTGAATGGGGCAAGCAGAGCCTGTTGATCACCGTGCACAACGAAGCCTGGGGCGGTGAGAAGGTCTTTCAGCTGCTGGAGCATTGCTTGCAAACGCCCCGCGAACGTCTGCATCTGCTGGAGATGCTGTACCTGTGCATGTGCCTTGGTTTTGAAGGTCGCTACCGAGTGATGAGGGATGGCCGTAGCCAGCTTGATGCCTTGCGCGAGCGCACCAGTGCGGCAATTCGTACGGCGCGCGGCGAGATCGAGCGCGAGTTATCGCCGCATTGGCGTGGCGTGACGGTGGCGCGTGATCGCCTGTCGCAATTCATGCCGCCTTGGGTCGCTGTCGCCATCGGCGTAGCCCTGTTGCTGCTGTTGTTGTTCGGCTTGCGTCTGAAGCTTGCGTCGGATGCAGAGCCGGTCTTCAAAAATATTCATGCACTGGGCGAGATCCCCGTGCAGGCCATCACCCCGGCCGTGGTCCAGCCTAAAGTCATTGAGCGTCCGCGCCTGGCGGGCTTTTTGGCTGAGGACATCAAGGCTAATCGCGTGGCGGTGGAAGATGCGGTGGATCGTTCGGTGGTGACCATCCGCGGCGACGAATTATTTGCCTCGGCAAGCTCAACCATTGTCGACGACTACCAGCCTCTGATGCTGCGCATTGCTGATGCCATTCGCAAAGTCAAAGGCCAGGTGCGAGTCACCGGGCACAGCGACAATCGGCCTATTGCCACGTTGCGCTTCCCGTCCAACTGGGCGCTGTCTCAGGCCCGTGCCGAGCAAGTGCTGCAAATCCTGGCAGCCAAAACAGGCCAGCCTGAGCGCTTCTCCGCAGAAGGTCGCAGCGACACCGCGCCGGTGGCGCCCAATGCAACAGCCGAAGGACGGGCGAAGAATCGCCGCGTTGAAATCACTGTGTTGGCGGAGGGGGTTGAGTGAAGGCGTTTCTCGGTTTTATCGTTCGCTGGGTCGTGCCTGTTCTGGGTCTGATTGCCCTTAGCCTGATCATTTGGTTTGTTGGTCCGCTGCTTGACGTGCTGGTGTCCGAAGGGCGGCGCTGGACACTGATCATTGTGCTGTTCGCCGTCTGGATCGCCTGGCGAGTGTTTCGCATCATCCAAGCGCGTCGCCATGCCGCGCAGGTGATGCAAAGTCTGGCCGCTGAAACGGCGCCAGACCCTGCCAGCGTCGCCACCGCCGAAGAGCTGGCCACGCTGCGCCAACGCATGGATGAGGCGCTCAAGCTGCTCAAGCACGCGCGCCTGGGCGGCGATGAGCGGCGCAATCTCTATGAGTTGCCTTGGTACGTGATCATTGGTCCGCCCGGTGCGGGCAAGACTACGGCTCTGGTTAATTCCGGGATGCATTTTCCGCTGGCAGCGCAGATGGGCGCCGGTGCGATTCGTGGCGTGGGCGGTACGCGCAACTGCGACTGGTGGTTTACCGACCAAGCCGTGCTGCTGGACACAGCAGGCCGTTACACCACCCAGGACAGTCACGCACAGGTCGACAAGGCCGCGTGGCTGGGCTTCCTCGACCTGCTGAAAAAGCAGCGCTCACGCCGCCCCATCGACGGCGCGTTCATTGCGATCAGTCTGTCTGATCTGCTGCTGGGCAGCGAAGCTGAGCGTGCGGCTCACGCGGCGGCTATTCGCTTGCGCATCCAGGAGCTGTATAGCCAGTTGGGCGTGCGCTTCCCGATCTACGTGATGCTGACCAAACTTGACCTGGTGCCGGGCTTCATGGAGTTCTTCGATGCCCTGAGCAAAGAGGAGCGCGCGCAGGTGTGGGGCATGACCTTCGCACTGGACAATCCCAAAAACACAGAGGGGCCGATCGGGCATTTCCTTGACGAGTTCGCCTTGCTTGAGCAGCGCCTGAACGCGCGTCTGGTCGAGCGCTTGCAGCAAGCGCGTGACCCGGCACGGCGTGACCTGATTTACGGTTTTCCGCAGCAGTTCGGAGCCCTCAAAGATACGCTGCAAGCGTTCCTCGACGGTGTGTTCAAACCCAACGCGTTTGAAGACCGTGCGTTGCTGCGCGGGGTGTATTTCACCAGCGGTACGCAGGAAGGCAGCCCGATTGACCGACTGATCGGAGCCATGGCCCAGAGCATGAGCCTGGACCGTCAGCACCTGGCGCGACAGACCGGCACCGGTCGCAGCTACTTCATTGAAAAGCTGTTCACGGCGGTTGCGTTCGCCGAGCGTGGGCTGGTGGGTGTAAACCCCAAGGTCGAACGTCGACGCAAATGGCTGGCGCGTGCTGCATTGGCTGCCACCGTTGCAGTGGTGGTGTTGGTCAGCACGCTTTGGGTGATCAGTTACCGCGCCAACCAGGCCTACATCGCCCAGGTCGACCAAAAAGTCGCGCCACTGGGGCAAAGCGTACAAAGCCTGAGCCCCGCGCAGCGTGATGTGTTGGCGGTGTTGCCACTGCTCAATGCGGTGCGCAATCTGGCAGGCGATGCCCCTGCCATGTCACAGGGATTGGGTTTGTATCAGGGCGACATGCTGCAGGCTGAATCGGGCAGCGTGTACCGCAAGCTGCTGATTGCGGTCTTCGCGCCGCGACTGGTCACCCGGATTGAAGAGCAACTGCACAGCGGCGGCAGCTCGGACTTTCTCTATGAAGGGCTCAAGGCGTATCTGATGCTCGCCGACAGCGAGCATTTCGATCCGGACTTCATCAAGGCCTGGGTCACGCTGGACTGGGACCAAAGCCTGCCGCGTGACCTGCCGCCCGATCAGCGCCAGGCACTGGGCGAGCATTTGCAGGCGTTGTTTGAGCGTCATCCACCCAATGCGCGACTGGACCAGCGGCTGATCGACGACTTGCGCCGTCAGTTGCAACAACTGCCCGTGGCGCAACGCGTGTATGACCGAGTCAAGCGCCAGAAGCTGCCGGACGGCGTCACAGACTTCCGCATGAGCGAAGCCGCCGGGCGTGATGCCGCCCTGGTGTTCGCCCGCAAAAGTGGCAAGCCGTTGAGCGCGCCACTGAGCGGCTTTTTTACAGCTAAGGGTTACCGCGATGCGTTTCTGGCGACCAGCTTGAGCCAGGCCGGGACGTTGGCCGAAGAGCAATGGGTGCTGGGGGTGGAGCCTGCTGATCAACAGAACGTCGCCAGCCTGGCCGCGGATGTGCGCCGTTTGTACTTTCAGGACTACCAACGCCAGTGGGATGCGTTGCTTGCAGACATCGACTTTGTGCCCATCACCAGCGTCGCTCAAGCCTCTGACGTCTTGCGGGTGATTTCCGGGCCCACCTCACCGCTGAAAAAGCTGCTGGTGGCGGTGGCCAACGAAACCAACCTGCAACAAGGCGAGAAGCTCATCGCCGAGCAGGCCAAGAAGGTCGACGGTGGCGTTGACCAGCTTAAGCAGCGCCTGGGCTCGATGCTGGGGCAAGAACAAGCCAGCAATGCCGTTGCGGCTGTCGTAGCAGAAGACCCGGTCAGCGTCCATTTTGCCGAACTCAATGCGTTCGTCAGCAAGGGCGAGGGTGAGCCTGCCGCCATTGACGGCCTGTTGGCCGACATGAATGCGCTCTATGTACAAGTCAGCGCCATGGCGGGCGCCAGCGGTGAGGCCCTGCTGGGCGAAGCGAAAAACTCAGCCAGCGTTGCGGCAACGCGTGTCAACCTGACCGCGGATCGCGAGCCGCCAGTGGTCAAGGGACTGGTCAAGTCGGTGGTCAGCTCCACCACCAACACCATGATGGGCGGGGTGCGCAATCAACTGAACGCTGCTTGGATCACTGATGTGGTGAACGTGTATCGCCAGTCGCTGAGCGGTCGCTATCCGTTAGCGCCGGGTAGTGCACGCGATGCCACGCTGGATGACTTTGGTCAGTTTTTCGGGGTGGGCGGGGTGATGGATAACTATTTCCGCAAATACCTGCAGGACTACGTGGACACCTCAGCATCGAGCTGGCGCTGGCAGCCGGGCGCTGCTCAGAAACTGGGCATCAACGCGTCAGTGTTGCAAACCTTCCAGCGTGCTGCGGCGATTCGCGACGCGTTTTTCCGCTCAGGTGGTGTGCAGCCTTCGGTGCGCTTCGAACTCAAACCGGTGGCGATGGACGCTTCGATCACGCAGTTCTTGCTTGATCTGGATGGCCAGCAAATCAGTTATGACCACGGCCCTAGCCGCCCTGTCGCGATGCAATGGCCCAACGCTGGCAGCATCGGCGTCGTGCGCCTGTCGATCTCTCCCCCTGCGGCCAGTGGTCGTTCCGGTATCACGCTGGACGGTCCGTGGGCGTGGTTCCGTCTGCTGGAGCAGTCGGATCTGGTGTCAGCCGGCTCGCCCGACCGTTTCAACTTACGTTTGCGGGTCGACAGCGCCAGCATCTCGTATGAGCTGCGCGCCAACAGCGCCTTCAATCCGTTCAAGAACCGTGTATTGAGCGGCTTCAGCCTGCCGGAGCGGTTATGACCATGCCGGGCTTTTACGGCAAGCTGGCCAGCCGCGGCGACTTCGTAAGCCGTGGCCTGGCACAGCATTTCATTCAACCGTGGGATGCCTGGCTCTCGGCGGGTCTGCAGGTCAGCCAGCAGCAGTTGGGCCAAGCGTGGCTTAACGCCTATTTGGTCAGCCCACTATGGCGTTTCGTTGTGGCGCCGGGTGTCTGTGGCCCTCAGGCTGTGGCCGGGGTGTTGATGCCCAGCATTGATCGGGTGGGGCGCTATTTTCCGCTCACCGTTGCACAGGTGATCGAGCCAGACCAGTCGTTGGCCGCGTTAGTGAGTGCGCCGCAGCAATGGTTTGATCACGTCGAAGCATTGATGTTGGCGACCCTGGAGCCTGGTGCTGATTTTTCAGCCTTTGAGGACGGCCTCTCAACCCTGGGATGCCTGCCGACGATCAGCGCCGAGCCAGTGAGCCACTTTGCCGGTCTGCAGCGTACCGACACCACCGACCCGCAAACCCGTCAGCGCGTGCTGGCTGAACTGGCGTGCACGCGGGCCAGCCTTTGGTGGGGCAATGGATCACAGCACATCGCGGCAGGGCTCATGCGCTGTCAGGGCCTGCCTGAAGCCAGGGAATTCGGCAGCTACCTGCTGGGACAAGGGACGTCGATCTAGATGCCTGCATTCGCTCAACACATTCAATACCGCAGCGCCAGCTACAGCCATGTGGGCATGGTGCGGCAGATCAACGAAGACGCGTTTCTGGAGCTGCCTGAAAACGGCCTGTGGGCGGTCGCGGACGGTATGGGCGGGCACGCAGCGGGTGATTACGTTGCCAGCCTGATCGTCGACAGCTTGCGTCGTGCATCACCCTTGGACACGTTAGCGATGTACACCCTAGCGCTGCGCGCAGCGCTGGTCGAGGTCAATGCGGCCGTGCGCGAAGAAACCGTTCGGCGTGCGGTGAGCATGATGGGCAGCACAGTCGTTGCGCTGGCGGCGCAAGGCAACCAGGGCGTATGCCTGTGGGCCGGTGACAGCCGTCTTTACCGTCTGCGTGACGGTGAGTTGCAGGGTATTTCCCGAGACCACAGTTACGTCCAGGACTTGCAGGACAGCGGGTTGCTTAGCGAAGCCGAAGCCCGGGTGCACCCGCGTGCCAATATCGTCACGCGGGCCATCGGTGTGGCAGACGCGCTGGATCTGGGGATCACTCATCTGGATATCCTGCCGGGCGATACCTTGTTGCTGTGCAGTGACGGCCTGAACAAGACCGCCGAAGACCACGAAATTCGCGATGTGCTAGGCCACGCCGACCCCTATCAGGTGGTTCGCAGCCTGGTGCATCTGGGACTTACCCGGGGCGCCCCCGACAACATCACGGCCATCGTCGTCAAAGCCTCTTGAAGACCCACCCATGGACATACTGATTTCCGGATTTGACATAGAGGGTGAGATTGGCGAGGGCGCGATGGCGACCGTCTATCTGGCCACGCAGCGCTCGCTGGAGCGCAAAGTCGCGCTGAAGATCATGGCTGCGTCCCTGGCGGCCGATCCGACGTTCTGCGAGCGCTTTCTGCGTGAAGGCAAGATGCTCGCGCGCCTGTCGCACCCGCATACCGTGACCATTCACGACATTGGCAATGTCGGCGACCTGTATTACATGGCCATGGAGTACCTGCCCAACGGCACGCTCAAAGAACGCGTGGCCGCGGGTGTTACCGCCGAGCAGGGCTTGACCTATATTCGCCAGATTGCCTCGGCATTGGGTTATGCCCATGCCCAAGGCCTGGTACACCGCGATGTTAAACCGGCCAACATCCTGTTCCGCGCCAACGGCTCTGCGGTGCTTTCAGACTTCGGCATCGCCAAATCGCTGGACGACCGCACGCAATTCACCCAGGCAGGGCTGGCCGTCGGTACGCCCAGCTACATGAGCCCCGAGCAAGCCCGCGGGCAGGAAATCGACGGCCGCGCCGACCTTTATGCATTAGGCGTGGTGCTCTATGAAATGCTGGTGGGCAAGCTGCCTTACATCGGCATCGACGCATTGTCCACGGCGCTGGCTCACCTGACTGAGCCGCTGCCCGAGTTGCCGATCCACCACGGGCGTTATCAGTTCATCCTCAGCAAGCTGTTGGCCAAGGACCGTAACGAGCGCTTTGCCGATGCCGCCGAACTCATTGCAGCATTGGACAACCTGCCACAGGACGCTGTTGACGCCACGCTGATTCGCCCGCTGGCGCTGCCACCGGTCGAGGTCAAGAGTGCGCCGGTTGCGAAGGTTGATTTGGCGGGGCCTACGCCGGTGTCCATTGGGATTCCATCGGCCACGCCAAATAAGCCTGCCCCGGCCCCGCCGCTGCAGTCTTCGACCCACTCCGAGCAGCGTAAAGGCCCCGTGCTGGCCATGTTGGCGGTCGCAGTTGCGGCCGCCTTGGGCTTGGGCGGTGCGGCCTATTGGTGGCTGAGTGACGCGCCGAGTGCTTCGGCAATTGCCCCGCCTGCTTCGGCGGACAAAACGCCTGATCGCACTGCCACGCCTGATGGCCCTGCGTCGCAGAGCATGGGCACGACGCCGCCCACGAGTCCTGCGAGCCCCCCGCCAGCCGTTGCCGCGCAACCTTTGACCGGGGATGCCGACGGCGGCAATCGACCGCTGTTGATGGTCGGCAAGAAAACTCTGTTCCAGCGCGTGTTAAGCAAGCCGGGTGCACGTTTTGCCAGCCAGGCAGGCGCCCCTGCGGATGGCCCGTCACTGCCAGCGTTCTCGGTGCTGTACGTCTATCAACGTCAAAGCCTCAACGGCAGCCAGTGGTTGCGTGTGGGCGCCGCCAGCGACGGGCACAGCCAAGGCTGGTTGCCACTCGATCAGCTCAGCGACTGGAAGCAGAGCCTGGTGCTCAAATTCAGCGAGCGCTCCGGCCGTGCCCCCGCGATGTTCATGCACGACGCCAGCCATCTGGAGCAGTTGCTAAACAACCCGGCGGCCGCCAAAACGCTGCTGCTCAATGCGCAAAAGAACGCCGACGACACTCACCAGGTGTTGGCGCTGGAACCTGCCGCCAGCGCCATTCCACAGAATCAGTTTTACCTGCTGCCGATCTTCGACTCCAAAGAGACCTTCGACCAGAACGGCCAGCCGGTTCAGATGCTCAATGTTGCGTCTATCGACCCCGGCAACACCCCACAAAAGAACGAGGCGGGTGCTCGGGCGCAGGCACCTTTCACCCAGGACGGTTTCCGCACGGGCATCGTGCTGGTGGTGGACACCTCAGTGTCGATGCAGCCGTACATCGACCAGGTGCGCGACGTGGTCGCAGAACTGCAGAACCAGATTGCCAAGCGCGGCGAGTTGGATCACGTCAGCTTCGGCATGGTGGGCTTTCGCAATAACGTCAGCAAAACACCTGGCCTGGAATACCTCAGCAAGACGCTCGTGACCTTGGATCAAGGGCGTGATCCGCAACGTTTCCTGGAGCTGGCGCGAAAGGTCAAAGCCACCGACGTCTCCAGCCAGTCCTTTAACGAGGACGCTTTTGCCGGGGTCATGCAGGCGGTTAACGGCATGGATTGGACGGGGTATGGCGGGCGCCTGATTCTGTTGGTCACTGATGCCGGATCCCTGCGCAAGAACGACCTCTACAGCAGCACCCAGATGAACGAGGCCGAGGTGCGACAGGCCGCGCTGGGCAAGCAAATCAAAATCTACGCGCTGCACCTGAAAACCGATGCAGGCAAAAAGAACCATGCGTTCGCCGAGCAGCAATACCGCACGCTGACCGCCGACGCTAACCCGAAGATCGGTGACCTGTACGTGGGCGTGCCCGGCGGTGATGTGCAGAAGTTCGGCCAGCGCGTGTCTGAAATCGGCTCGGTGTTTGCCGACCTTGTGCATCAGGTACGCAACAACCAGGCGCCGTCAGCCCCTGCATTACCTGCAGCACCTACCGTGGCTGATAAATCTGCGGCCATCGGATACGCCATGCGCATGGACTTCCTTGGTCATCAATCGGGCGCTCGCGCTCCGCAATTGGTCAGTGCCTGGACCACCGATCGCGACCTGACCAACCCTGCGCTGCCGCAGTTTCAAGTCTGCGTCATGCTCAGCAAGTTGCAGCTCAATGACCTGCAACAGTCGCTCAAGCTGATCGTTGACGCTGCGCGCAAAACGCAAAGCTCGCCTAGGGACTTCTTCCAGGAAATCGCCAGTGCCAGCGCCTACATGAGCCGCGATCCATCCGCGTTGAACAAAGGCGGCAACCTGGCGCAGAGCGGTGTGCTGGGCGAGTATCTGGAGGGGCTGCCGTATCGCAGCAAGTCCCTGAGCATGACGCAGGACTTGTGGCTGTCGTTGAGTGTGGCCGAGCAGGAGGACTTCATTGATGAGCTGGATTCGAAAATCCGCCTCTACGAAACCTTCCACAACGACCTCGCCAACTGGGTCCGTTTCGGTGATGCCGAGCCGGGTGACGCGTTGTACCGCGTGCCGCTGTCGACACTGCCATGATGCTAAGCCTGAGAGAGGTGCGCAAAACCCGCGGCGAGGGCAGCCAGCGATACAGTCTGGTGATCCCCTGTCTGGACTTGGCGGCGGGTCAGCAGTGGGCATTGGTGGGGCCTAGCGGTTGTGGCAAAAGCACGCTGCTCGACCTGCTGGCGCTGGTATTGTCGCCGGACTCGGCGCAGCGCTTTGACTTCTCGAGCGAGCAGGGCGATGTCGACGTTGCCGGGCTGTGGCGCGATGCACAGCACAACCGCTTGGCCGCCTTGCGCAGTCGAGAGATGGGTTATGTGCTGCAAACCGGTGGGCTGCTGGGTTATCTCGATGTGCGCGCCAATATCGGTTTGTCCCGGCAACTGCTGGGGCTGGCAGACGATGGCAGCGTCGAGCAGTTGGCAACGCAGCTAGAGGTCAGCGAGCAGTTGAGCAAGAAACCCGGTGCGCTGTCTGTGGGGCAGCGTCAGCGCGTCAGTTGTGCGCGGGCGCTGGCGCACAACCCGCGTCTGCTGCTGGCCGATGAACCCACTGCGGCACTCGACCCGCTCAACGCGCTGCGCGTGATGCAACTGCTGCTGGGGCGTGTCAGGGCACAGGCGGCCTGTTGTGTGATCGCAACCCATGACCAAGCGCTGGCACGTGACGCAGGCTTGCACATGCTGCACATCCGTTGTGCGCGCGACGCCGATGGTGGTGTGACGGCCACGCTTGAGGAAGGTCGATGATGCGCGTTGCGCTGGTGGCTTCTCTGGCTTGGCACGACTACCGCGCGGACTCACGGCTGTCAGCCTGTGCGGTGTTGGCGCTGGTGGCGGTCATTGCACCGCTGTTGGTGTTGTTCGGACTCAAATTTGGGCTGGTGGGCAGCCTGACCGAACGCCTGGAGCGCGACCCGGCAGTGCGTGAAGTGATTCCCATGGGCGGCGGCCGATTCAGCGCAGCGTTCATCGATGCATTGGCGCAAAGGCCCGACGTCGCATTCGCGTTGCCCCGTACCCGCCAGATCGCGGCCACCGCCGACCTCTCTATGGAGGGGCTGGATCGCGCGGTAAACGTCGAGATGATTCCCAGTGGCGTGGGCGATCCGTTGCTGGGCAACGTACTTGCACCCACCGACCTGTACAGCGTCATCCTCAGCGCGACCTCCGCCGAAAAACTGGGGGCCAAAGCGGGCGACTGGCTAGAGGCGTCTTTCAGCCGTCAGATGGCCGGTCAACTTCAAGCGCAACGCACGCGTCTGCACGTCACGGCGGTATTGGGGCTGGAAGCGTTTGGGCGCGATGCGATTTTCGCGCCGCTGGCATTGCTCGCAGCGGTGGAAGATTACCGAGACGGCTTGGCGGTGCAGGCGTTTGGCTGGCCGGGCGATGCGCCAACTGCCGATGAGCAGCGCGTTTACCCCGCATTTCGGCTGTACGCCCGGAGCCTCAACGACGTCGAGCCGCTGCGGGTGTATTTCGCCGCCCGCAATCAGCTGGTTTCAACGCAAGCGCAGACCATCGCGCAAGTGCAATCGCTGAGCCGTAATCTCTCCATCGTCTTTTGGGTGATCGCAGCATTGGCCGTGGTCGGCGCCGTGGCAGCGATCTTCGCCGGGGCATTGGCGGCGGTCGCGCGCAAGCGTCGAGATCTTTCGGTGCTGCGTTTACTGGGGTTCAGCACCGGGGCGCTGTTGCTGTTCGTGGTCCTGCAAGCGCTCTACAGCGGCGTGTTGGCGGCACTGATCAGCGTCTTGCTGTATAGCGTGGCCGAATCGGGTCTCAATCATTTGTTTGTGCAGGTGCCCGGCGAGCATGCCAGTCACCTGCTGTTGCGTCATTACGTCATCGCGCTGTCAGGCGTACTCGGTGCCAGTGTGTTGGCAGCGGCGCTCGGCGGCTGGCGTGTGGCGCGTATCGAAGCGTCGGAAGGAATCAGAGATGTATAAGTTGCGCAGGGCCGTCCTGGCGTTGACCCTTGCCACTTTGTGTGCGCCGTTGGGCGTGCCGTCGTGGGTACAGGCGGCCGAGGTTGATGCGCCAGACCACTCGCTCGATAACCCTAAACCCTTGCCGGATGACGTGGTGTTGCCACTGCCGTGCGACGGGGAAATGGTGTTTCGTTATGTCTACGTGCTGGCCCAAGGCACCTTGGACGATCGTGAAGTAAGCCTGGGCTATCCATTTGCCGAGGGTGAGCCGGGCTACAAGCAATCGTTCATTTCCGGCTACCGCCGGGACTTCATTAACGGGCAGTTCACCGTCGGCGACTTGCCCGGTGCCTGGCGTAAAACCATCAGCCCGTTGCTGCCTAAAACCGATGCGGGCACCCCGCTAAAACCCATGATGTATTTCATCGGTAAATACGAGGTCACCGCGCGCCAGTACGCAGCGGTCATGGCGCAGGCACTGGCCAGCGGTGAGCCTGCTCCGGTTTGCGACGTCCCTCAAGGCATGGCCGGGCGCTTGCCCAAGGTCAAGCTGTCGCGCTATGAGGCCGAACGCTTCTCGGCGGTCTACAGCGCCTGGCTGATGAAGTATCACCGTGAGCTGCTGCCCATCAGCGGGCGGGGCAAAACAGAAGACGACGGCGGCGTGGGTTTCGTGCGACTGCCCACCGAAGTCGAGTGGGAATATGCCGCCCGTGGCGGTCAGGCCGTCAGCCGTCAGGAGCTTGAAGGGCGCCTGTTTCCGCGCCACGTAGAAGGCAGTGAAGAAGACGGCCCGTTGAGCGATTGGGCGGTGTTCAACCAGGTCGCGGGCGGCACCGGTCAAGCGGCGCGACTGATGCCCATCGGTACCAAGTTACCTAACCCCATCGGCCTGTTCGACGTGCTCGGCAACGCCGCTGAAATGGTTCAGGAATCATTTCAGCTGGTGCATGCCGGGCGTCTTCAGGGGGCTTACGGCGGCTTTGTCGCCAAGGGCGGCAATTACCTGGAAGGTGAGGGCACGCTATTCACCGGGATGCGCCGTGAGTACCCGCTTTTTGCTGCCGATGGCACTGAGCAAAGCAACGAAACCACCGGTTTTCGTGTGGCCGTTGGTGCGCTTTCTGCGCCGCGCTCGCGTTACAAGGAGCTGTTCGAGCAATGGCAGAAGGAGGGCCGGCTGGCGTCGTTGACTGACGCCATCGACGACACTCAGGACCCGACCAAGCGCCTGGACACGATTATCTCCTCCAGCACTGACCCCAAGCTGCAAGCCGAGTTGGGACTGGTCAATGAAGAGCTTAAACGCAACGTGTCGTTGATCGCCCAGCAGCGCGAAGAAGCGGCAGGCAACCTGATCCAGTCATCGGCCCTGGTGGCTGAAACCGTCAACAACTACAACATCCGCCTGACCAACCTCAGGAAAAGCCGACAGCAAGCGCTGGATGCCAAGGATGAGGCCAGCGCCAAGCTGTTTGCCATGGCCATCGAAAACGGCACCAGCGCGCTCGATGGCGCAGTGGCGATCTACATCGACAACCTTGCTACCGGTACGCGCTACACCGATGCGGTGATCCAGGCGCAGTTTCAACGGGTCAAGGAAGAGCTCAATCGAAAACCGGTCGTGGGCAAAAGCCTGGTGGCTCGCGCCACAGTATTTGTTCGCCATGTGGGCAGTTACCGTCAGCAAAAGCGCGCGGACCCACCGGCGATCCTCAAGGAATTGCTTGCACCGACCACTGGGCCGTAATGGCCGGTGTCCAGCGAGTGAAAGGGAGTCCGGGCGGCCAGTGGCCGTACCGGCGTTGTAAAACCAAAACAGAGAGCACGAACATGCAGCTAAGCCGTAAACCCGTTGTATCGACCTCCAAATGCCGTGGGCTGCTATTGGCTGCCGTAGGCTTCAGCGCCGTACTGATGGCGGGCTGTGCCAGCTCGCCGGTCTCCAAAGTGGGCGCCAGCACCAAGGTTGAGTTCTACCCAACCTGCTACGAGCCGGTCAAACACCTGCGTGAGACTGACGGTGACACCACCAAGTCCGTATTCGGCGGTGCCGCTGTTGGCGCTCTGGGTGGCGCACTGGCCGGGGCAATGGTCGGTAGCTCTGAAGACCGTAAGCGCAACATCGCCATCGGTGCAGCGGGCGGCGCCGTGGTTGGCGGTGCAGCGGGTTACTACACCGAGAAGCAGAAGCAGATTGCTGACGACAAGCAGCGCATCGGCTCCTACGCAACCGACATCAATAAGAGCGTCGGCGACATGGACCGCAGCACCGCATACGCCCAGGCGTCGCAATCTTGCTACCAGAGCGAGTTCACCAAGTTGATCGCGGGCCGCAAAGCCAAGACCATCAACGACACCGAAGGCCGCAAGCGTCTGGCTGAAATCGTCGCGGGCCTCAAAGAGTCCAACGACCTGATCACCACCGTGAACGGTCGCACCGGTGAAAGCCTCAACAACTACACCCAAGCGTACGAAAAAGACCTGCAAACCGTTGGCGTGCAGCGTATCGACGTTGCCACTGTCGCCGCGGCAGACACCACATCTGTTACTCCGGCCAGCAAGAAAAAAGCCGCTACGAAGAAAAAGCTGCCAACCGTACCTCAGGAAGCAGTGACCACCGAGAAGACCTTGCGGGACGCGAAAACCAAGCAGGCTGCAAGCCAGCAGGTTGCAGCGACCGGTCAATCGCAGGTTAACGCGATGTGCAAAAGCCCGGATCTGGGCGACTGGGCCCCCGTGCCTTGCCCAAATGCGTGATTGAAGGCGTTTGAGCGTTAACAAAAACGGCCCTGCTCAATGAGCAGGGCCGTTTTTTTATTTCAGTTATTAAGCGGCCTCACGCCTTAGCCGAGTCAGATTCCCGGGATCAGAACAACCCGCCCAAATAGATCGCCCCGCCAACGCCCGCCTGTACGCCGACATTAAATCCGGCCATCACCACCGCGCCCTTAGCCGATTGAAGTAAGTGACGCAGCGTTATCTGCGGAGCGAATGCCGAGGCCGCAGGCATTGCATTCAGTGCCAGCGTCAGTGCCAGCAGTTTCGGATCAAGCCCGAATAGCATAGCCGTGCTCGATCCGCCGGCACCAAGGCCGAGGCCAATCTCCAAGAACACGCAGGCCCCAGTAATGTCATCACGCGTCAGATCACGGTCTTTCAAGGCGTCAGACACCAAGACCCAGCCTTTGCTACGAAAGGATTCCAATGCCCCTACACCGCCAACGCTTTTGCCTTTTATATTAAGGTTGACCTTGCCGAAACGTGGAAGCCGGGCACCAAAACCGATGCCAGCCCCCAGGCCGCCGTAGCGAAAACTCTCCTCTTTTCCATCGGGTGTCTTAAGGGTGATTGATCCGCCGCTTCCAGCTGCGAACGCTATAGTCAGCCCTCCACTACTCGCTGTTTCGTAGGTCCACCGACTGAAATTAACAGGTAGGGGAATGATCGAGTGAGTCATGGTTTAACGTCCTTTTGAGGGCGGTACGGCGGTTTTTTTTCTACCGCTGGAGAACTCGGATCGCGCCGCTAAAGCACAGCCCAAGCCTATCAGCCCTATCAACGCCGAATCGCCCCATAGCGCGCCCTGGTCTTCAATGACAGCCGTCATCTTAGGGTCTTCGGCAAGGTAGAGCACCTGAACCGGTTGCCCAACTTCATAACCAGAAATCATCCCGCCCTGTGCGTATGAGATGACTTGGTTGTCAGCACTGGTGAATTCGATTTCGGGGTGCGAACCGCCAGCGTTAAGCTTACTCACTACACCAGGGGCTCGCTGCGCCTGAGACAAAAATTCGTAACGCCAGTAAGCCATAGAACCGGCAATGGCAAGCATGACCACGCCGGCCAAGCCAAAGATCAGGCTTCGTATCAGGTAGGTGTAGGGGTTGGGAGGATTGCTCATGTCTTTATTCAGGCGTCCTTAAAGAGTTTCTGTGATCGGTTCTCAGCCGAGTGGGACAGTCGGCTGTCAGCCCTATGAGCTGTCTGCCGACAGGTGATATTTGGCGGAACCTTGTCGTCATGCCCATCCACGGGGCAGCCGTGCTGCTGGGCAAGCGTGGAGGCGTGGCGAGGTGTGAAGGTGCGCCGGATTGGGGGTATGCAAGTGCGGTGGGATGAACTTGCGTGGGGCACCACGACGAGAAAACCATTGCATTGTCTCTCCCTGTTTCCCAGGCGGGCGCCTGAGACAAAAGCTGAATTTCCATATACCGGCGTGACCTTGTTCAAGGTGCATGACGCCAAGCGGATTTATACAGGTTTCCGTATTTCAGGCGCCAGAAAAATCAAAACAAGTCCACTGGCTGTGGCCGATAAATGTCTGATGTTGAGACCCGTATCACTGTGCTTGCACCAACGCCTGAAAACATCGGCACCATTTCCGAGTACGCGCCTTTGTGCTTCAGTGCGACTTAGGAGATGCAGCGATAATGAGTTGATGAGATGCGGTGCCTACAGCCTCGACGCGAGAGACAAAGATGCCTCGGCCGATGGGGTACGACTTTCAGGGCTAGAGCAGGTATGGGGAGTAACGCTGACCCCCTGCGACGCAAGGGATAGAAGATGGTGCCCTGACGTCGTTTGAACTGGAGGCTGAGATGCCCATTTTGTAAGGGTTTTATCCGTGTCTATGCGGTTAGGCATACACATAGGCATAAAGCAGCTCAGTCGCTGGAGTCCATATGGATTTCGAATTGCCGCTGTTCGACCTGTCGCGGCGACCGGTCTTCCAATGCCAATACGTGCTCAATATTCGTTGCGATATTCACTTTCCATGTCTCGTTTAAATTGGAGGTGTTCGTCAACTACACAGCCAGCCCCTGTAAGCATCGTTGCGATTTTCTCAATTACCTCACGTACATTCCGAAGGTTAATGGTCGCGATGCCCGGCAACGACGGCTTCCCATCTCTATCCTCTGGATAGCGAAATGCCTGAGACGTGGGGTCGATTAATGCAAATTCGTCGATCAGGCGGCCTGCTTCTTGTAGCTTCTCAACTGAATCACCTGGTGATATTTCTTCTAGAAGGGGATAGCAGATCGCCCAAAGACGTCCGATATGGTGATCTTTCGGAAAGCCATTTTCCCTACCAATGACTAATCTACCCATCTGAATGAGCTCTTTGAGCTGTAGTTCTAGGTACTGGCGGTATAGAAATAAAATAGGGTAGACCTGAGTGTCCTGGCCGGAGCTGTGTTCCTCAATGCGCTGAACCAGCACATCGGCAGCGTCCTTGTACCCTGACGCGTAAAGCGTCCAACGATACCCCCCTCCCCAATTCACACACGCATTGTTCCACCAGTCCTCCTGGGACTTAAACAGTCCGTCTTCAGAAGACGGGAAAGCTGACGGCGGTATGAAGAAATCAGGGTCAAGTAAGGAGTCTGGATCGCTCATGTTGAAGCCTCAATTTAGGGTTGCGAGAGGCGAGTATAGAAGCTCAACCGAAACACGTGGACATGACGAACGCACGTAATTTCCCAGTAACGCTAGCGTCCGATGTGATCTCTAGACTGGTCAAAGCGCGCGTGATGTGTAAACGAGAGTACGAAAAAATCGCCGGGGCCCCTGGAGAGTTTTGTTAGGTACGGGGCATGAAACCCGCGAGATCTTGGTAGTGGTAGTTTCATCAGCTTACTGAAATTTCAACGTTGAAATTGAAAGGATATTGAAGAGAAGAGGGCATCGTTACCGCAACGGTAAAGGTGAGCTAGCGTGTTGTTGATAGCGAACGGTTGAGCCCCGTCAACGTTGGGGATGGTGTCAACCACGTCAACCTGTCAACCAACGTAGAAAATCCAGCCGCTAACACGATTCGGCGGGTTTTGTGCCCCGTGTCATTCGGAAATGCTCAGGGTCCCCGGCGACCTCCCAACATCTTGTGCAATTGCACTGGTGAACTGTGTGTTCACCCGGTTCACCTGTTCACTAAGCTGGGCACTTGTTCACTAAGCTGGGCACTAGTTCGCTAACAAAGTCCGGCGGGTTTCCGACCCCGTATCGTTCAGATACCGTCAGGGTCCCCGGCGTCGTCTTCTGAATCAAGGGAGCGATTCAACTCCGAAAAATCTGTATACGCATCACAATTCAGGCAGTGATACATGTAGGTCGACTCCTGATAGTGCATTCCGCAGAAACAACCGCAAAAAGGACAGCATTCATCGTACTCAAAGTCTCCCCATTTGCAGACACCAACGTATTCGGGAATACCGTCTCTGTCATAGCCAAAAATGGCAAATGAGTCGCCGCTTACTGGCACAAACCCACTAAAACGCTTTAGCTGATCCAGCACATCGTCTTGATCTATAGCGAACCACTCACCTATTCCTCTATAAGCCTTATAGAACCGGTGCAGACCTTGCTCCGCCAGCACGTCGTCTTCAGTTTCGATCCACCCCATCAGTTCAAGGGGGTGGGGGTTACCTGTCTGCAATTGACCAATGCGTTTTTGCGGCGTCGCGCTACGACCAATTTTGATTGAGTCGCTGCTTGGATCTCGAATGAAATACACAGGCATGGTCTGTACCGATAGGGGGGCTATATTTTGGGAGGATCTAGGTAGGTTGTTCGCTGTAGGCCTACAAATCCTAGGGGGGGCGGGGACGTCACCTGGAACTGTGACAAAACTGGTGTAACGCGTGTAACGCGTGTAACGCGTGTAACAGGTGTTACGAATATCAGTAACCAATTGAAATTATTGAATTATTTATTTGAAGCACCAATCGAGAACACTTGTTTCACTGCGTGTAACATCACCAAACGGTGTGACACGATTTCTTTGACGCCCCGTTGGTTACGCTGGAACTCCCGCGAAGCGGAGTCGCAAGCCCTGTTTTTTTCGGTAGGGGTGCAAATCAGCTCAAAATCGCCTTTGAGGGCGCATTGCTATCGTTTCTCACACGACCGCGTGTAGCCCGTAAAAAGACCAAGCAACTAAGCCCAAAATGTGTCAGCAGGGGGGCAAATTCTTCGTCAGTTGTTTCAATTTTCAGGCATAACTGAGACACTCAGGCTTACCATAGCACGACCGTCACAAAGAGAATTTCAGTTCAGAGTAAGGCGCATCACCTCGGGCCGATCGGGAGGTTTTGCCAGTCCTGTAGGTCATTTCACGTGGTTCGACGTGGCTTAACAATCTGTACAAAAAAATTTGACGGCCAGTTGCTGCAAAACTTTGGAAGCCTTCAACGATGCCTTTGGCGACAACTCCCTCCTCCTCCTCCCCCAGCCGCCTGACATGGCGCTTGGCTACCTCCTGCTTAGCTTCTGTCGCATGACTACTCAAGATATCGTCGGCAAGCTCTGGAACCTCTGCAACGTTCTCAAAGATGATGGTGTGACCTATCACCAGTACGTCACCGAGCTCACTTATTTGCTGTTTCTTAAAATGGCGGATGAGACTGGCCAAGGGGACCAACTGGCAGATGGATGTCATTGGGCTGACCTGCTGGCGCAAAGTGCGCTCAAACGTCTTGAATTTTATAAAGTCACGTTGATTCGTCTTGGTAGCCACGGCTCCCCATTGGTGAAGGAGATTTTTGCCAACGCCAGCAGCTTCATCAAAAAACCGGCCACACTGTCTACCTTAGTAACTGAGATGGACAAGCTTGATTGGTATAGTGCTCGACAGGAGGGGCTGGGCGATATCTATGAGGGCTTGTTAGAGAAGAATGCCAATGAGAAGAAAAGTGGAGCCGGACAGTATTTTACTCCGCGCGCGCTGATCGACAGTATGGTGGCGGTAATGAAACCAGATCTAAAAGACCGCATCCAGGATCCGGCTGCCGGAACCGGCGGCTTTTTGATTGCGGCACATCATTACTTGAAAGAGCACCATGATTTTGACGCGCTCACCGACGCTCAGCAGCGCAAGCTGCGTTGCGCCACATTTTTTGGCATGGAACATGTGCAGGATACTCATCGCTTAGCATTGATGAATCTTATGTTGCACGGCATCGAGAGTGCTGGTGAAGGTGGGCCTACGAATGGTGGCATTCACTATGGTGACACGCTAGGTCCGGAAGGCGCGGTGCTGGCAAAAGCTGGCGCGTCACTTATCCTAACCAACCCCCCTTTCGGCACCAAGAAGGGTGGGGGCTTGCCAACACGTACTGACTTCACCTTCTCCACAAG
The DNA here is from genome assembly GCF_021728295.1 of Pseudomonas petrae. Lineage (GTDB taxonomy): Bacteria > Pseudomonadota > Gammaproteobacteria > Pseudomonadales > Pseudomonadaceae > Aquipseudomonas > Aquipseudomonas petrae. The sequence continues at coordinate 376,461 of NZ_JAKJXE010000003.1, read as the reverse complement.
TAATAAACAATTCTGTTTCGTGCAGCACATCATGCTCGCTCTCAAACCTGGAGGGCGGGCTGCTGTGGTGTTGCCCGATAATGTGCTATTTGAAAGCAATGTAGGTGCTGAGATACGCCGCGAATTGCTGGACAGCTATAATCTTCACACCATTTTGCGTCTACCGACCGGAATCTTTTATGCGCACGGAGTGAAAACCAATGTGTTGTTTTTTTCTCGTGGCGAGAAGGCTAAAGACAATACAAAGCAGGTTTGGATCTATGATCTTCGCTCCAATATGCCCCAATTCGGTAAGCGCACTCAGCTGACTCGTGATTACTTCACCGAGTTTGAAGCTGCTTTTGGCGACGACCCAATGGGTGGATTAGATAGCCTGCTTAATCGTAGAGAGCAAGGAGAGCAGGGGCGTTGGCGTGCGTTCTCTCGCGATCAAATCGCGGCAAGAGGCGACAATCTGGATATTTCTTGGCTTAAAGACGAAAGCGAGCCAGCGATCGAGGCGTCTTGTGAGCCGGCATTATTGGTTCGCGATGCTATCGGCGAGTTGGAGCTAGTGTTGGATGACCTACGAGGAATTTTAGCCGAGTTGGGTGAAGAGGTAGATGAGGTGGAAATGTGACAACCCCTTTGCCTCAAGGTTGGACAACCGCCACGTTAGGTGAGCTTTTGCAGTTTAAGTACGGGAAGTCTCTTCCCGAACGTTCGCGATCTGGTGTTGGCGCAACGGTGTACGGATCGAACGGAGTTGTTGGTGAGCATGGCTCAGCACTAGTTGAATCCGAGGCTCTTATCATTGGCAGAAAGGGGAGCGTAGGAGCAATTCATCATGCGAAGCATCCATCATGGCCTATCGACACTGCGTACTTCGTCGATGAGCTGTGGGGTATGTCATTTCGTTATTGGTATTACTTGCTTACTTCGTTAGACCTTCGGTCACTGAACAGGGCGACTGCGATACCGGGACTTAATCGCGATGACGCATATTCAGTTACTATTCCAATTGCACCTCTATCAGAGCAGCGTCGTATCGCCGATAGGCTTGATGCGTTAGTGACGCGAGTGGATGCTTGTCGTACCCGTCTAGATCTAGTACCCGCTTACCTAACACGGCTTCGGCAATCGGTGTTGATGGCCGCGACGAATGGAGAGCTTATAGAGGATTGGCAAGAGCCAACAGTAAAGAATTGGAAACTTGTACGGCTCGATGAGGTAGCTACCGATTTCTCTTATGGTTCGGCCGTCAAATCAGCTAGATCAGGTGCGGTTCCGGTACTTCGCATGGGAAATATTCAAGATGCAAGACTAGACTGGTCCGATCTTGTTTACACCTCTGATGACGCTGAAATCGCCAAGTACCAATTAACCCCTGGGGATGTGTTGTTCAATCGAACGAACAGTCCAGCACTAGTTGGCAAGACTGCTGTTTATAAAGGTGAGCAGCCAGCCATCTATGCAGGCTATTTAATCCGTGTTCGATGTGGTGAGTTTTTGTTACCAGATTTTCTGAATTACAGTTTAAATAGCCCCAAAGGTCGTGCATATTGTTGGAGTGTGAAATCCGATGGCGTAAGTCAGTCGAATATAAACGCTAAGAAGCTCGCGGCTTTTTCTTTTGCGTTGCCCTCGGTGGCAGAGCAAACGGAAATTGTACGCCGAGTTGAGTCTTTTTTTGCACTCGCCGACATCCTTGAAAGCAATTACACGTCAGCCCGCGCCCAGGTTGAGAAACTAATCCCTTCAATGCTGAATAAAGCATTTCGGGGTGAGCTTGTTACACAAGATTCTGCGGACGAGCCTGCGAGTGAACTAGTCAAGCGTATTTCGGCCATGAGGGCAAACGACCAGTCCATTGCCAACATTACAAAGCTATCGAGGAGCGAGCCTTTGAAATCCGCACCAAGGGATCAACTATCAGACGTTGTTGGTCGGATGCCAAAAGAAGGCTTCACTTTTGAGGAGCTTAACAAGGTAGTTTCTTGGGATTATGAATCACTCAAGGAAGAGCTTTTTATGTTGCTTGCTGACAATCAATCCGGCTTGAAGCAATTTTTCGATGTCGGCGCGAAAGCTATGAAGTTTAAGCAGGTGGATGAATGAAACTCTTACGTGTTCACATCATCACTGCCAAATCTTGTGGTGGGTTGTTAGACGGACTTGATGTGCGCTTGAGAGGCTCGTCTACTTCTGTAAGCGATTTCGAACCGCTTTGCCTCATAGGGCCTAATGGGGCAGGTAAGTCACAACTTATTCAAGTTATTGCTGAAGCTTTCCAGTCCTTGCTTCACGCTGCAGTACCTGACGAGGAACGCGCTGAGGGTAACGAGAATTTGCTTTTTGAGATCGAATATCTGATCTCAGAACCAAAACATGACAAGCCTGTACATGTCCGTGCGCGCCGGCTTGCGCAAGGGCGGAAAAAAGCGGTGGTAGGGCTTGATAGGAAAGTAGATGGTGATTGGGTGGAGTGTGACCTTACGAGTGCCGCCACAGCTGCACTACTACCAACGAAGGTAGTGGGTTACACCTCGGGTGCAAACGAGACGTTAAGTTTACCTTTCTTGGTGTCTCGTAGTGGATATGCTGAGGAGGTGGGCCGACGAGCCTTGAATGAATCAACTCGGGCTGATCCGGTACCTGATACAAGATTAATGCTGATTGACTACGGAACGCATCTCGAAGTACTGGTGGCCAACCTACTTTTAGGCGCACTCGAGGAGCGCGATGCGCTGTTGAGTGATGCTCGTGTGCAGGATCTTCATTCGTTTCGATGTGTCATACAGTTGGCACACTCGGCTGCCCCAAAAGCCGCGGCAAAAAAAGGACGTAATAGGCGTAAAGGGATTCAACTAACAGGTGAGCTAGAACTCTATCTAGACCAGCTTCAGCGCTGTGCGACTAGTTTCCATTACGAGCCTACTAGCGACAGCTATACGTTCGATTTTTTTGTCACTGAAGAGACGCGCAAAGCATTTTCTAGTTTCTGGTCTAGCGCCTTAGCGCTTTATGCTGCGCTTCACAAGCTAGCGATGCTCAATGATCTTGCTATACCAAAAGCGGCGCGCGATAGATTCAAGCGTGAAACTCAATTGCGCAAGTTTGCCTCGCGGTTACCCGAGCCTCAGGACGAAGACAAAGTATTCAGATTTGAGCGGGTCGTGTTTGATGCCCAGGGCGGTCGTGGAACTGTTGATTATGTATCGCTCTCTGATGGGGAGCATCAGCAGGCTCAGCTGTTAGGTACGATGTGTATGGTTTCTTTTCCTCAAGCGCTCTTTCTTTTGGATGAGCCGGAATCTCACTTCAACCCGAAGTGGAGGGTGAAACTTATTTCTAAGGTGCTCGACCTTCCAACGGCAACCGGAAGGCGTAAAGATGCAAGCCCAGCATCGATGCAGGATTGTCTGCTTACAACTCACTCTCCATTCGTTCCTTCTGATATGGCGAAGGAGCGTGTTCTTATATTCAGTAAGAATAGTGCGACGGGAAAAATAGAAGTTCGTCACCCAAATGTTGAAACCTTCGGTACAACATTCGATGCAATTCTTGGCGAGTGCTTTGATATACGTCCGCCTATTTCCGACGTCCCCAAAGCGGTGATAGAGGAGCTAAACGCGTCTTACGATCCAAAAGAAATTCAGGAGCGCATGCAAGACCTGGGTGATTCAGTCGAAAAAATTATGCTCGCTGACCGTGTTCGTCAGTTGCAGCGTCAGTCTGGAGACTGACATGTTATTTGGTTACCCTGTAGCTGTTACTGCTGAGAATTGGTTGCACGACTGCCTCATTGTCGCTGTTAAACGCGTACATGAACTTGTGACGGCTGGAAAGCGGATGCCTAGCTGGCCCCGTCTCTTTCCTGAAGCATATCGTGATAGATTATCGGGTAGGAAAGGACTTGAGAAAAGGCTCAAGGCCTATACGACTGCAATAAAAACGCTCAACGCTGCTGAGCGCCAATCTGTGCTCGAGGCCGTTGAGGCGCAGAATAAAATTTCAGATCTGTTAATTCGTCGATGTGATTGTGAGGAACTCGCAAACCTTCCTGAGCGTATTCGTGAGCCAGCCAAAGATTTGTTTACTTTCGCTTTTGGCCTTCTTACCGATTATGAAATTCGTCAGCGCCAATATCTGGCTCTGTGTAACAGCATTCCCGCCCGTGTATGTCCGTTCTGTGGATGCGAAGGACTCGATGCTCCCGGAGCGCCACAGGAAGATCTAGATCATTATATTCCTAGGTCTAAATATCCTTTTGCAGCTGCCAATCTACGTAACTTGGCCCCAATGGGAGGCCGTTGTAACGCTTCGTACAAGCATATACAAGATCCATTGCGGGCAAATGATGGCCGGCGTAGGGCTGCGTGTGATCCCTATCATACCGCGGGAGTGGGCATCTCTTTAAGTAACAGTGTGGTTGATGAGATGACGCCTGGGCCGATTGTGTCGGATTGGGTGATAGAGTTTCTACCTACGAACGAAGCGATCGAGACTTGGGATGAGATTTTTCACATAAAGGAGCGCTGGACGCGTGATGTCTTAGACGAGCGTACGTTCAATCAGTGGCTTGGGGATTTTCGTAACTATTGCTTTACTGCGACTCTTCAAATCACTGGAGATGATGATGTATTGCGCGCAGTAAGTCGATACGAAGAGTATCTAACAGGGTGCGGGTTTAGCGATCGAGCTTTTCTGAAAGCCGCTGTGTTTCGCTTTTTGCTGCGTCGATGTTCTGTAGGTTGTCAGCGATTGTTGCCTATGCTTCGCGATCTAACCGGTGCGCCCCAGCCAAGGATACTAATCGGGTTTTAGCTTATGTTGTTAAAGCACCAAGTACTTGAATATTCTGATATTTTAATTCTTTAGTTGTGCGCTGGTAGCGCTTTACATTAAAGCTGGTGTTTTATCAGATTGGCTATATATTTAAAGTTCTGTTTTTTTGAGCTTTTCAAGTCATTAAATCTTAGTTCTAAATGGGGAAGTACTCTAAACATAAAAAGCCGACAGAGGTCGGCTTTTTATGGATGTTTAGCTCATCTTATAGGACTACCGCGCCAGAATATCCATAACGTCGTAATTAGCCTGCTGGGATACATCACGAAGCTGCCAGTGGCCATAATTTTCGCCTAGCTCGGGGATGCTTAGTTTCAAGAACGTTATTCCATCACGCCCGATCAAACTTCCGGCGGCGTACAACTTAGCCCCCACATCCAGTAATTGCCGTGCGGCTGTATTCCACTTTTCCTCCAGAGCGTAATGTGCCACATACAAGGCAGAGCTCTCGAGTTTCCTGTACTCCTCTTCTGCTTCAACGACGTGTTTGTCCACCGTCACCAGCTCCTCCTCAAGCGCAGTGATAATCAGTTGTTGTCGCCGGTTATGTTCAGTGGCTGCCACGAGGTTTTTGGCGGCTTTTTGTGCATCATTCATCGCAGTATTTTCGCCCTCTTCATCACCCCACGCTACAGCCCTGGCATAGGCCGATGCTGCCTCTGTCTCGGCTTGTCGTGCCTTGCTCATATCCTCCACAGCTTCTTGCTGATCAGCTCCAGTCGGACGCTAAGGCTCTCTCGTTTGGCAAGAAGTTCTTCCTTGTCGGTCTTCCAGTTTTCCATGCCTGATATGTACTCAGCTATCCGTGGATCCTGCTCTGCGACAGCCTCACGGCGATGCAGTGCTTGATTGATTCGAGAGATCTCGAACTTTATCGAGTCGATTCGGCGTTTGCGTGCATTGAACTCGTCTCTGATCGCCCTTACCTGATCGTGGTCTACGCCTTCGGGACTTTCTAGCGCGGCTTCGAAAGGGAGCAATTCTGCTTCCAATTTTTCCAATTCAGGAAGCAGGGATTCACGTTTACGTGTGCATAATTTTCTGCACTGCGTGTCTGTAGAAATTTATTGAGGCCTTCAAGGGGGTTGTGGATCGCTCGGCCCGTCACGCGTGCCAAGTCGTAGATCTCTTTGCAGAAGGCCCGAACTCTGCCCATTTGCTCAATGATCCCTTTCTGCTCCATGCCGCGCAGAAACTCCATCCATTCAAGAGGAAGTATTTCTGTGTAGATGCGTTTGCCGAAAACGGGGAACACGTGAAGCTCCAGGGCACCAAGGACTCGACGGGACGTGCCGGCTTCCCAGCTTGAGCGCCTAGCCTCAAACCATTCGCGCCCTAATGCTTCGAAAGTGTTGTTGGCCGCGACCCGGTCAGCAATCTTGCGAGCCTGCTTACTGACTAAAGGATTTTTACCAGTCGATGCGTCATCCCGTAGTTGCGCCGCCTTCTGCCTGGCTAGCGACCCACTGATTTCGGGGTAGCCACCTAGGCCCAGCCAGGACCATTAGTAGTGTCGGCCAGTGGGCGGCGTTTGATTTCAGCACGCTTCACTGCGTGTATGCCTCCAGTTCAATGAATCTCAAAGCATACACGTGGGCATACACGGCGTGAAGTTATAGGGGTAGACAGGAAGGGATAGCCAGAAACAAGAAAGCCCGCACTGGGCGGGCTTCTTGGGGTGTTTCGTAGACTGTCAGAGACAGGTCTAGACTGCTATATGGTGCACCTGACGGGATTCGAACCCATGACCCCTGCCTTCGGAGTCCTAAAAGTCGACGTTTAGAATCAATACTTTAGCGGGGATTAGCTGGGAAATCAATGGGTTGTGTTAGCTGAGGTTAGCGGGTTTTCTCCCGGATTAGCTGGGCGAGTGTGGCAAATTTGTGGCAGTTGGAGGTTACCAATGTCATACGGTAGCAAGGGTAGGTGTGAGACTTGAGTTCGACGATGATTATCACATACTGATATATTCGACCAAAGACAGATCTCGGGATGGAACATGAAGCGGTGCATCGTTGGTATTCATCGACCAGATGGCGCTGATCCTCATTTACCGGGGAGCGAGACGCCGCAGATTTGGTTCAATTCGTTGGCATCACTTGCTGCTGTGCTCTCAGACGACAACCGACGTTTGTTGCGCTTAATCCATGAGAAGCATCCGAAGTCATTAACAGAGCTGGCTGAACTCAGCGGCCGTAAGGTCCCGAATCTGTCACGCACCTTGCGTCTAATGGCGCATTACGGTCTGGTCTCGCTGCAACGCCATGTCCGGGATGTCCAACCGACTGTACTGGCGATCGAGTTCTTGGTCGTGTTGGAATGATGGCATGAACATGAGAGGGAACACGATGGCCAGGATGTGGATGGTACGCGGCGAAGGTGGCAGCCTGTATGAGGCTTTTCGGGAGCGCGGCGTTGCAGCCGTGGGCTGGAGTCGGCTGGCCGCGCATGCCAAACCTGGTGTCGGACGTAAACAGTTGATCGCTCTGTACCAGTCCATCGAACCCCAAGCAAAACAAGGGACTGTTATCTCGGGCGCATCTCAAGTCTGGCGGTTCGTCAATGACATACAGGATGGCGATTGGGTCGTAACCTATTCGCCCGCTAATCGTCTGTACTCAATTGGCAAGGTCTCCGGTCCGGTCGAGCACCATCCCGAGTGGGGCGAGCAAGGCATGTCGCTAGTGCGCAAGGTGCAGTGGCAAGGGCAGGAACTGCCGCGCGACAACTTGGGCACTAGCACCAAATACAGCCTGGGCTCAACCTTGACCCTATTCGAGGTGCCGTCCAATGCAGCGGCCGAAGTGCTGGCCGCGCTGAAGGGTAAACCAGCGCCAACAGTGGAAGATGAAGCCGAGGAAGTCATCGCAGATCCACTCGCCGATATTGAATCGCAGGCACTGGAACGTATCAAGGACCGGGTCAACGAACTGGACTGGGACGACATGCAGCAGCTGGTCGCTGGCATCCTGCGCGCCATGGGCTACAAGACCCAAGTCTCGCCACCTGACTCAGACCGTGGCAAGGACATCGTTGCCTCGCCCGACGGCTTTGGTTTCGAGCATCCGCGGATCGTGGTGGAGGTCAAGCACCGTAAGGGGCAGATGGGCAGCCAAGAAGTACGCAGCTTTCTTGGTGGCCGCCACAAGGATGATCGCGGGCTGTACGTCAGTACTGGCGGTTTCACCAAGGACGCTCAATACGAAGCCGACCGCGCCTCCCATACCGGTGACGATGTGGACACTGGACCATGTGGTCCGCGCACTGATCGAACACTACGACGCAACCGACGCATAGACCAAACGAGTCATTCCGTTGAAGCGGCTGTATTGGCCTGCTTAAAGCTATACACATAAATTCTTCTGGCGCGTACTCCCATCTGAGCCAGGCCCTTTGAACTAGGAAAACCGTATGACCAGTGCCCAACAACGTGCCGCCCTGCAACGTCAAATTTGGGCCATCGCCAATGACGTGCGTGGCGCAGTCGACGGCTGGGATTTCAAGCAATACGTGCTCGGCACCTTGTTTTATCGCTTCATCAGCGAGAACTTCGTTGACTACATCACCGGTGGTGATGGCTCGGTCGATTATGCTGCGATGGAAGATGACGACCCGCTGATTACCGCAGCCAAGGACGACGCAATCAAGACCAAGGGCTATTTCATCGCGCCCAGTCAGTTGTTTAGTAACGTCGCCACCAAGGCCAGCACCAACGATAGTCTGAACACCGATTTGGCACGCATATTTGCCGCCATCGAGAGTTCCGCCAATGGTTACGCCTCCGAGCAGGACATCAAAGGCCTGTTTGCTGACTTCGACACCACTAGCAACCGCCTAGGCAATACCGTTGCCGACAAAAACAAGCGCTTGGCTGATGTGCTCAAGGGTGTGAGCAAACTGGAGTTCGGCAGATTCGATGCCAGTCACATCGACCTATTCGGGGACGCCTACGAGTTCCTCATCTCCAATTATGCGGCCAATGCTGGCAAATCAGGCGGCGAATTCTTTACCCCGCAGTATGTATCCAAGCTGATCGCCCAGTTGGCGATGCACAAGCAGACAAGCGTCAACAAGATCTACGACCCGGCGTGCGGTTCCGGCTCGCTGCTGCTGCAGGCGAAAAAGCATTTCGACGCTCATGTCATCGAGGATGGGTTCTTCGGCCAAGAGGTGAATCACACCACCTACAACCTGGCGCGGATGAACATGTTCTTGCACAACATCAACTATGACAAGTTCAATATCCAGCTCGGCGACACGCTGCGCGCCCCTCACTTCGGTGACGACAAACCCTTCGACGCCATCGTCTCCAATCCGCCGTATTCAGTGAAGTGGATCGGCAGCGACGACCCCACGCTGATCAACGATGACCGCTTTGCTCCGGCCGGCGTGCTGGCGCCCAAGTCCAAGGCAGACTTCGCCTTCGTGTTGCATGCGCTGAGCTACCTTTCAGGCAAGGGCCGCGCGGCCATCGTCTGCTTCCCCGGCATTTTTTACCGAAGTGGCGCCGAACAGAAGATCCGCCAATATTTGGTGGACAACAATTATGTGGAGACGGTGATCTCGCTAGCGTCTAATCTGTTCTTCGGCACTACTATCGCCGTGAACATTCTAGTATTAGCAAAAAACAAAGCTGATACCTCCATCCAGTTCATTGATGCTAGTGCGCTTTTCAAGAAGGGTACAAACAATAATCTGCTGGCAGACGAGCATATCGAGAGAATCATGCAGGTGTTCGATAGCAAGGAGAATGACGATCACTTCGCACGGTCAGTGCCTTTGGAAAAGGTGGCCGCCAACAATTACAACCTGTCGGTCAGCAGTTATGTGGAAACAAGAGATATCCGCGAAGTTGTGGATATTGCCCAGCTTAATGCCAAGCTAAAAACCACGGTCGCAAACATCAAAAAACTGCGCGAAGAGATTGATGCCATCGTCGTGGAGATTGAGGTGTGAGCAAGTTAAAGCGTCTGATTGAGAAATATTGTCCGACAGGGGTTGTCTTTAGAAGCCTTGGAGAACTAGAAGATGCAGGGGTGGTTGCACTGGGTCGAGGCAGCGTCATATCAAAAATCGACTTGTCCGCCTGTCCAGGCGAATACCCTGTTTACTCTTCATCGGCCGCTGGCATTGGTGAGTTTGGCCGTTACGGAAAATTTATGTTTGAAGATGAAAGGATTAGCTGGTCAATAGACGGAGGAGGGCGTTTCTTTTTCCGAGATGTGCACAGGTATTCCGTTACTAACGTTTGTGGATGGCTGAAGGTCAAAGAAAATAATATTTTGAGCACGCGCTTCCTATTTCACGCACTCTCTGCGGCTTGGGCAACGAAATTTTTCGACTACACAAAAAAGGCTCACCCATCTGTTATACGTGAAGAGTACTCGGTTCCCTTTCCCCCTATTGAGGTTCAACAAGAAATCGTCCGCATACTGGACACATTTACCCAGCTTACTGCTGAGCTCACCGCTGAGCTTACATCAGAGCTCACCGCTCGAAAAAAACAATACAAGTACTATCGCGAGCAATTGTTGAGTTTTGAAAAAATGGGCGGGGAAGTGGAATGGAAGGCGCTGGGGGATATTGGCGAGTTCATTCGTGGGAAGCGTTTTACCAAGGCTGATTACGTCGAAGAAGGCGTTAGCGTCATCCACTACGGTGAAATTTATACCCGATATGGTGTGTGGGTGGACCACGCATTTTCAAAGGTTCGAGATGACATGGCAGGTTCGCTGCGTTATGCCGAACCGGGGGATGTGGTGCTAACCGATGTTGGTGAAACTGTTGAAGATGTTGGCAAAGCAGTCGCATGGCTTGGGGATGAGAGGGTTGCGATTCATGATCACTGCTATGCTTTTCGGCATTCAATGAATCCAAAGTTTGTTTCTTACTGTATGCAGACGCAGTATTTCATAGCCAAAAAAGCAAAGCATGTGGCTAGAACCAAGGTCAATACGCTGCTGATCAATGGATTTTCAAAGGTCGAAATTCCGGTCCCATTCCCCAGAGACCCCGATAAGTCACTGGCGGAACAAGCCCGCATCGTCGCCATACTCGATAAGTTCGACGTCCTCACCAACTCCATCAGCGAATGCCTGCCTCGCGAGATCGCGCTGCGTCAGAAGCAGTACGAGCACTACCGAGACCAACTGCTGAGCTTCCCCACGCAGGAAGAGGCGGTGGCCTGAAATGAGCGAGACCCTGACAGAGATCGCTGAGCAGCTAAAGAACGCCAACAAGAAGGTGCAGCTGATCTACGCCTTTAACGGCACTGGCAAGACGCGCCTGTCGCGTGAATTCAAGCAGCTGATTGCACCCAAAGCCAATGGCGAAGAGGGCGATGAGGAAGTCGACGCGCCCGAGCTACCGCGTAACAAGATTCTTTATTACAACGCCTTCACTGAAGACCTATTCTATTGGGATAACGACCTAGCGAGTGATGCCGAGTACAAACTGAAGATTCAGCCCAATTCATATACCAACTGGCTTCTGACGCTACTCAAGGACCTCGGGCAAGATGGAAATATTATTCATTATTTCCAGCGTTATGCGAACGACAAGCTAACGCCGCATTTCGGCGCCAACTTTGACGAAGTCACCTTCTCCCTGGAGCGCGGTAACGAGGAGCATTCCCCTAATATCAAGCTTTCCAAAGGGGAAGAGAGCAATTTCATTTGGAGTGTTTTCTACACCCTGCTGGATCAGGCGGTGACTATTCTCAATGTCGCCGAGTCGAGCGAACGCGAGACCGGCGCCTTTAATCAGCTGGAGTATGTGTTCATTGACGACCCCGTTAGCTCTCTCGATGAAAACCATTTGATTGAGCTGGCAGTAAATCTGGCCAGCCTGATCAAATCAAGCCAGTCCAATCTGAAGTTTATCGTTTCGACGCACAGCCCACTGTTCTACAACGTGCTTTTTAATGAACTGAATGGCAAGACCTGTTACATGCTCGAGCGGTTTGAAGACGGCAGCTTTGTGCTCACTGAAAAACACGGCGACGCCAACAAGAGCTTTTCCTATCACCTGCACCTAAAGCAAACCATTGAGCAGGCGATTGCTGAAAATAAGGTTGAACGGTTTCATTTCACCTTGCTGCGCAACCTCTACGAGAAAACAGCCAGCTTTCTTGGCCACCCGAAGTGGTCCGAGCTTTTGCCTAATGACAAGCAGCTTTATCTGAGCAGAGTTCTCAATTTCACCAGCCACAGTACGCTATCGAATGAAGCGATCGCCCAGCCAACGCCTGCAGAGAAAGCGATGGTTAAACTGTTGCTCGACCACCTGAAGAGCAGCCACCGCTACTGGCAATAGGAACAACAAAATGCTTGAGCACAGCAAGGTCATCGCCGAATCTAACAACTTCATTGTCCTGGATAAATACGCCAAGGAATGGAAAGTTGCCGAGAGCTACCAGAGCGAAGGCGATCTGGAACGCGAGTTCATCCAGGATTTGGTCAATCAGGGCTATGAGCATTCCATAGGTCTTAAGACGATGCCGGCGCTGCTGGCCAATGTGCGCACGCAGTTGCAGGCGCTGAACGGCGTCGAATTTTCCGACGCCGAGTGGGCGCGCTTCGTGGAAAGTTGGCTGGACAAGCCCAGCGACAGTATCCTCGACAAGACCCGCAAGGTTCACGACGATCATGTACATGACTTCGTGTTCGATGACGGGCGCATCCAGAATATCTACCTGCTGGATAAGAAGAACCTGGCTCGCAACAAGATGCAGGTCATCAAACAGTTCGAGCAAGCGGGCAGCCACGCCAACCGCTACGACGTGACGATTCTGGTCAATGGCCTGCCGCTGGTGCAGGTAGAGTTGAAGAAGCGTGGCGTGGCGATCCGCGAAGCCTTCAATCAGGTGCACCGCTACAGCAAGGAGAGCTTCAACACCGACCATTCGCTGTTCAGGTATCTGCAGCTGTTCGTGATCTCCAATGGCACCGATACGCGCTACTTCGCCAACACCACGCGGCGCAACAAGCACAGTTTCGACTTCACCATGAACTGGGCGCAGGCCGACAACAGCCCGATCAAGGATCTGAAGGACTTCACCGCGACCTTCTTCCAGAAGCGCACCCTGCTCGATGTACTGCTCACCTATTCGGTGTTCGACGTCAGCAACACCCTGCTGGTGATGCGCCCGTACCAGATTGCCGCCACCGAGCGCATCCTGTGGAAGATTCGCAGTGCCAGGCAGGCGAAGCGCTGGAACAGCACCGAGGGCGGCGGTTATATCTGGCACACTACTGGCTCGGGCAAGACGCTGACCAGCTTCAAGGCTGCGCGCTTGGCCACTGAGCTGGAGTTCATCGACAAGGTATTCTTCGTGGTGGATCGCAAGGATCTGGATTACCAAACCATGAAGGAGTACCAGCGTTTTTCACCCGACAGCGTCAATGGCTCGGAGAGCACAGCAGGCCTTAAGCGTAATCTGGACAAGGACGACAACAAGATCATCGTCACCACCATCCAGAAGCTAAACAACCTGATGAAGACCGAAGGCGACCTCCCGGTGTACCAGCAGCAGGTTGTGTTCATCTTCGACGAGTGCCACCGCAGCCAGTTTGGCGAGGCGCAGAGGAATCTGAAGAAGAAGTTCAAGCGCTTCTATCAGTTCGGGTTCACCGGCACGCCGATCTTCCCAAAGAATGCGCTGGGCGCGGATACAACCGGTAGCGTGTTTGGCCGCGAGCTGCATTCCTATGTGATCACCGATGCCATCCGTGACGAGAAGGTGCTCAAGTTCAAGGTGGACTACAACGATGTCCGTCCTCAGTTCAAAGCTCTGGAAGCCGAGCAGGACGAGAAGAAACTCAGCGCTGCGGAGAACCGCCAGGCTTTGCTCCACCCCACACGCATCCGCGAAATCTCGCAGTACCTGCTCACGCATTTTCGCCAGAAGACCCATCGTTTGCAGGGGGCAAACAAGGGCTTCAATGCCATGTTCGCGGTGAGCAGCGTTGATGCCGCCAAGGCGTACTACGAGACGCTGCAGAAGCTGCAGGAAGGCAGCGACAAGCCGCTGCGCATCGCCACCATCTTCTCCTTCGCCCCCAATGAAGAACAGGACGCCGTTGGCGACATCGTCGATGAGAGTTTCGAAGTATCGGCGATGGATATCACCGCTAAAGAGTTCCTGAGCGCGGCGATTGCTGACTACAACGCGTTGTTCAAAAGCAGTTTCGGTGTGGACAGCAAGGGCTTCCAGAACTACTACCGCGACCTGGCAAAGCGCGTGAAGGATCAGGAGATCGACCTTCTGATCGTGGTAGGCATGTTCCTGACCGGCTTCGATGCGCCAACGCTCAACACGCTCTTCGTCGACAAAAACCTGCGCTATCACGGCCTGATCCAGGCCTATTCACGCACCAACCGCATCTTCGACGCCACCAAGACTTTCGGTAATATCGTCACCTTCCGCGATCTGGAGCAGGCCACAGTCGACGCCATCACGCTGTTTGGCGACAAGAATACCCGCAACGTGGTGCTGGAAAAAAGTTATAAGGAGTACATGGAGGGCTTCACTGACACGATGACCGGTGAGGCGCGGCGTGGCTTCATGGATGTGGTGACGGAACTGGAGCAGCGTTTTCCCGACCCGGCCAATATCATCAAGGAATCGGAAAAGAAAGCCTTCGCCAAGTTGTTCGGCGATTACCTGCGCGTGGAAAACGTGCTGCAGAACTACGACGAGTTTGCCGCGCTCAAGGCGCTGCAAACGGTCGATATCTGCGACCCTCAGACCGTGGAAGCATTTAAGGTTGAACACCACCTAGATGACGAGAAACTTGCCGAGCTGCAGACCATCCGCCTACCTGTCGAGCGCAAGGTTCAAGACTATCGTTCCACCTACAATGACATCCGAGATTGGCTGCGGCGCGAGAAAGCGGGTAACGAAGTAGGCAAGTCCACCATTGACTGGGACGATGTGGTGTTCGAGGTGGACCTGCTCAAGTCCCAGGAAATTAACCTGGATTACATTCTCGAGCTGATCTTCGAGAAGAACAAGAAGGTTAAGGGCAAGGCGGCGCTGGTCGAGGAGATGCGCCGGGTGATTCGCGCCAGCCTGGGCAATCGCGCCAAAGAAAGCCTGGTGGTGGACTTCATCAACCAGACCGAGCTTGATGGGATTGCTGACAAGGCTAGTGTGATCGACGCTTTTTACACTTTTGCCCAATCAGAACAGCGGCGCGAGGCGCACGAGTTGATCAGCGATGAGGAACTGAATGAAGGGGCAGCTAAACGCTACATCGCCACTTCGCTAAAAAGGGAATTTGCTAGCGATAATGGAACTGAGCTTAATGCCATCTTACCAAAAATGAGTCCGCTTAATCCGAAATATCTCCAGAAGAAGCAAGATGCCTTCCAAAAAATCGCCGCTTTTGTTGAAAAATTCAAAGGTGTAGGTGGAAATTTATAATGCAGCAGCAGGGCGAGTATTTATATCGCACCAAGTGCTTTCAGACAGTTTGCCCTGCCCTAAGATGCAGGTTGAGTGACAATTCGCCCGAGGTGTTGCTGCCTCGGGATCGACGATGCGTTTATACCTGCGCTTTTTTAATTATTGAGTGCTGCCTCGAAAGATTTGGTGAACTCGACAAGGTCACTACCCAAAACCTGACACAGATCACGAAGCTGAACCATATCCAACCGCCTCACCCCCCTCTCCACATCACTCATGAACGATTGCGGCCTTCCCAGCGCGGCAGAGCACTGGGCCTGGGTCATGCCTGATTCAACCCTAATGCGCTTTAACACCTGCAAAAAGATCACGTGCTCGCGTCGATAAATAGCCTTGGTCATAGCCGTGTCCTGGCAAGGTTCGGCTGATCACGCTATATCTGCTTTTGGGATATCTGATTTTCAGTTATTTTATCTGTGCACGTTTGGTTTAGGAGGCTGCATGGGACTTATCTGGGAGTTGTTTCGCGTGGCATGGGCCGTCGGGTGTTTGCCGGTGGGTGCGCTTTTGCTAGTCGTGGTGGTTTTTTCTGGCTTCAACCTGACATTCTTTCTGGGTTTGACTAGTAGCGAAGACCCAGCGATTCGGTGGATGTTCTGGGTCTTGGTTCTCTACTTCGTCGGGGGCGGATGGCTGTTCTCGCGAGTCAACCAGAGCTATGCCGATAAGCTGAGAAAAATGGTTGTCGGCTATCAGGTTGAAGGGTTCCATCCGCAGGTAGAGGTGTTCGCTAAGATCAATGACGCCTACGTTGGTGTCGACCTGCAATCGAAAAGGTTGCTGGCCTACCCCGTTGGTCAGGGCGGTCATCTCTTCCGTTTGGATGAGATTCGCTCCTGGCGCATCCTTCCAGTCGGCAAGAGCAACCATCGGTTGGAGCTGTTGACCAGCGATTTGGCAATTCCGACGTTTAGCCTCGCGCTTAAAGCGGCCGACGTGACCAATACGGAGGCACGGCTGCATTCAATCTTCAGCACTTAGCTGGATGATGGAGCCTTCACTTAGCTATTCGGAGTGGCCCGATGACCGACGTAACGGCAGGCAGTGTTTGGCAGGTAGATATCGCTCAACTGAAGCAAGCCAACGCCACCATGCGTTTGGCGAATCAAGCGCTCGCCTCTGACGATGTTGCCGTCCTATCCACTCTTGGTTTTTCGCTCGCTCACATTCGAGAGCTAAGGCGCAAAGGCGGCTTCAGAACCTCTTCCATTGCGCAGAACACCCGAATGATCAATTGCCTACAACAAAGGGAATCTGCCCATGCTGACTAACCACACCCCATTGAGAATCGCGTCGGGCGTCCTGGCGGCTGCGACCATCGATTCTGTCCGCCGATCGACTTCGTATCACGCCTGCGGCTGGCAGATTCTTGACCGCTGGGCGTTTAATTCTCCGGAGCAGCTTCGCGCACTCGAATCGCAGGGAGAGCTGCTGCTTTTAGGGCGGTTGCTTGAACAGCAAGTCGTCGAGCATGAGGCGCTTATTTCGCCCCTCGGATTGGCGCAGCGTAGGCGGGGGCTTGCAGAGCATGAGGTTCTGGCGTTGTCAGGCATCTCTACCGAGATGTGAACCATCGATGGCATGGTGTTCTACCAAAATTTTGCGGCCAGCGGCCGTGGTGGGGTCTCGGGGCTTGCCCTGAGCAGGTAAGGTAGGCAAAGCAAGGGAGTACAACGACTGAAGCGTTGCCGGTTGTGCGCACGCCATTCATGGCGGTAGCACAAACCCTACCTTGTCCCAGCTCTTATCCACCAAATGGTTGCAGCCGTCGTGGACGATGTCGGTGACTAAAAATTGGCTGTACGTTGTTACTGGATTTCTTAGCCCTCGATGAATAAAAGCATCATTGAGCAGGGGGCAGAGGGAATCGTCCAATGACTCGATAAACACGAGAGTCAGACGTCATCGATCTAACAAAATTGATCATCCGAATTTTTTGCGAAGTGAGCGCGGTGATTTTCAGACAACACCGCAGCAAGACGCTGTACGAAGCAGGGCGTTGCCTGTAATGGTGTCAAAAATTTGAAGTGCGCGCGATTGCCGTTGGTGGCTGTGCGTGCATCGCTCGGGTAAGAAGAGAAAAACACCTCGCAGCACAGGGACGGGTCGATCTTTTGATGCTGAGGGAGGCATGCGGTAGAAAAATCTGGGCATGTCATCCACAACTGGAGTAAACGCTATGAGTGAAAGCTGGCTGAAGAAAATGTGGTCGCTTGCACTACGACGGAAATCTGTAGACGCGGTGAACGGTGGTAAGCCGTTTACCAGGTGCGGAACCCTAATGGTCTATGCGGGAGAGCTCAAGCTGATACCTGAGCTCATTCCCGAGTCAAAGCCTGCCAGACGCTCCACGCTGTCGGATTCAGACTGAATGCAGCATCTCCGGGCGGCTGAACGCATGTCAGTAAAAGTGGAACGGCTTAACTGATACGCACCTTGGGTAGCCGGTGCACAGCGCTAGCTGCTCAGACTATCCTCCTGCTCAAACAGAGCTCTGGCAGAGGGGCCATAGGTCGCGATGACATTCTCGATGGGATCCCGGTCGTTACAGTTCAAACTGCGGGTCAGGTCGAAGAGGGTGTTCCGCTCTGCTTTCCATTGGCTGATTATTTCAACATTCGGTTGGGCTTTCTTCCGCTCGTAGAAAATCGACTCGGAACGGAGCGCTATCAAGCAACCCAATACGTCCTGAGCGATTTCTAATCGATGAGCATCTGACGGTTGGATCATCGTTGAGACCTCCTGCGGATCGTTATCATGATCAGTATGGGACCTGCGAGCTTCGAAATTTTTGATGGCTTCGTAATCGATGTTCATAGTCACTGTATTCGACTGCTGTGAACGGTATCGAATGTTAGCTGGAGGGCATCCCGCCATCTAGGCCACGCTTTGACAGATGCTATTGTTAGGTTAAGAATGGCAGCATGCGAAAAACAGAAACAGAGACCCTGGGTATTGAAGAGTATGAGGCATTCGAGCTTGTGGCTCGTGAGTTCCATGCACACTTTGCAAGCGGGCGGAAACATTTTGCTGCGCGAGTGCCCCAAAATTTAGTGAACTATTTGTTCACTGGCATTTTGCGGAAATCACGGCTGCCGAAAATTCAGCTTGAAGATGCCATCTCTGAATTAGAGCTTGGTGTCGAGGCTAGGACGTTGCGGCGGTACACCAGCGGGCATGCCCGGATGACATGGTGGACGTTTCAACGACTGGTATTCTGGGCTCGGGAGCAGCGGTGGATTAGTACATGGGTGTGCTGCGATTTGATATCGAAAGCCTATCTCTGTGAGGTTGCTCAAATCAGCGCGCGCGAGCTTTTGAACGAGCGTAAACGCTTAGTTTCACCTACTGCTATCCACAGAGAGGAAATGGCCACGCGCTTTTACAAAAACCTTGCACTCAAGGACTTGGAGCTAGAGATAAAGGCAGTTCCCTCCATTCGACGATACGATGAAGTTAGGAAGCTCGCACGCTCATTGGGTTTAGATGCGACTGATTAGCCTCAGGCCTGGTTGGCCTAGCGCTTTGGCCCTAGGGCTCAAGTGATCCTCAAACGTGTTTATCTCGCAATGCCCGGTGACACTGGCAGCTGGATCGACTTTGGCAGCTTGGTAGCAGACCGTCAGGTCGCTTCGAGGTGCCATGACTTACATTAGGGGCACCTTCCGCGATCAAGCTAATGCCATCACCAATCAGGCTCCAGCTCTGTGCTGAGGTGGAGACCCATGATCCTGGCCTTGCGGTATCTCAATGGCTCTGCATTGATCTCTAAGGCAACGAGACGATTGGCAACGGCCACTAGACTGTTGAATCGCTCGTTGTGAATAGCTACATACGCAACCAGTCTTTTGCCAGACGCCTGCATTGAGCCGATGCAGCTAGCCGCTGCCTTTCGGTCTAGGAGTAGCGGGTCAACGTATAGGTAGCATTCCAATGTCGGATATTTGAACGCTTCGGGATATCGGATGGAGCCATGCAGCTTCATCGAAGCATGCTCTGAATAATGGTCACCGATTACCCTGGTATCGGCATGCGTGGCCATGCCAAAGGACCACGACATACCCCATTGCCAAATCCGGGCTTGTACGGTTATTCGATCAGTTATTGCACGGCTTCGACTAGTCATAGCATTCCTCCTCTCGAATTGGACTGACTTCTGCCATGACCTGCTACCTGCTACCTGCTGCTCACGGCGAATCGAGCCTGTTCAAATGTTCAGCCAGATACATGGTGAGTGCCGTTGCGTCCTGCGGCTTACCCGATGCAGATCGATACCTTTCTGCCATCGCACTGACAACAAGCTGCCCCCCATTTCGGAGCTTTCCTAAGGTCTTTGCCTTCACCAGTGCTTTGTAAACATCCGTCTGATATTCGGTGGGGATTCCGGACATGTCCAGCTTATAAGAAGAGCGACTGGTCGTTTTGGTTTCAGTTGATAGTTTAGGTTTAGGTTGAGGTTTGGAGTTATGCCGGGCTTGGTCCGATATGGTATCGATACCGCATGCTTGTGGTATCGATACATCTCCTACCGCTGGGTTTGAGCGCGGGAGGAGGGCATCATTGATCAAGCGTTGCTGACCATTGTCCAGTCTGTCGTGGAAATCGCGCATGAAATCATCAAGCCATTCGCTGGGGATGCGGCGAATTTCCTCAACCGCTCTTGCTCTTAGTTTCGGCCCTGTCACCTGCGTGGCAGTGTGGTGATCCCACCATATACGCACCCAAACGACATATTTCACCTGGTCGTATTTAGCGAGACCTTGATCCTGGAGGCGATGCATGACTTGCAACCATTGTTCTGCCGTCCAGCCAATCTCAGCTCCTGCAATGCGAGGCACGAGGGGGTACACGCCAGTGATATTGCTGTCAGGGGCCGTTAGCAGATGCAGCAATGCCACCTTGTCCTCGGTGCTGCAATTCAAAAGGCGTGGTGAGCGCCAAAAATTTTGGTCCCTGATGGTTCGTTGTCTACCCATCTTCACGGCTCCTGCCGCAGATGTCGGGCGATGGCGTAATGGACGATCATTGCCGCGCCTCCACCTGCGCTTTCTTGGTCGGCCTCCCTGTACGTTTTGGATTTGTTGAGGCAGTTGGCATGGATGGGCGATGAAAGCTTTCAGTATTGCCCGTGCGCATCCACTCTCTTAGATCGCCTAGTCTCCATCTCAGCCTTGACAGGCCCGGTACAGGCTCCAGACCGGGCAACTTGCGCTGACGGACCGTAAGCACGCTGAATCCCGTCAATGCGGCAACCTCAGAAACGCCGATCAGGACGTCGTCGCCAAGCTTCTGTATTTTTTGGATGGTTTCATAATCTACTGGCATCGGGTTATCGCTCGATTGATCTGGTCGGCACAGAATTCGCCAGTACAGCGGCTGACGGCTAGGACACCTTTTTAACAAATGGCTTGTGGGAGCAAAGGCATTAGCTTGCTTGGGAGAGCGACCGTTCTCCTTAGACTGCTATCAGCCAGTTGCTACCCATGCTGACAGCCGCTGTGGGTCCAAAGCGACCAGCCACGACCGGCTGCTTTCGACCCAGGCTGTGTGAAAACCCCGACCGCCAATGCGCTGTTCAAAAGACGTGCTGAAAACTGCGCTTTTACGCGAAATCTGGGTCTGCAAACCACGCCAGCATTTGCGAACTTCACGTGAGAGCGCGCAGTTCATTTTCGGGTGGAGGGTTTTCACACAGCCTGGACATAAAGCGGCCCTTGGCGACAGGCACCAAACGGCCAGAAGCAGACGTTTCTGAGCAGCCATATAGTCGAAGGTGAGAGTTCTTGAACAGTCAGTTGTCCATCGAATCATTTCGGGTGGCTTAAAGAAAGGAGGATGATTGGTGGGTGCTGGTCTATGCTTGCCTTCGGAGCGGTCAGAGGTTGGAATTTCAAGGCACTCTGCAGCTAAAAATGCAAAAAATTAAATTGCAAACCGAAGGTTTGCTTTTGTTAGTAACAGTAAACAGGTTGAAGATGTAACGCTAGGAGAAGTTGCTATGCAAATAGGAAGCGTCGTCGCAACCGCGTCTAGTCATCCAGCCGCTAACGCACGAAAAATAAAAAAAGAACGAAAAGAAAAACTATCCATTTATTTAGCGAAAAATCCGAAAACTGCTGACTTCGATCTATTGAAACTAGAAAATACCAATCCACCAATTGAGCTTGATATTTCCGGATTAGTGAGCGCAAAATTATATATAAAAAAGGAACCTCCAAAGCACTCACCACCATGGACTCAGCTGTTCACATCCAGACCTGAAGTTCCTTTTGATGCCTTTGGAAGCAGTAGCAGCGTCGGAGCCGTTCTTTGCATTACAGTGCACCAGAATAAATTTATACTAACATTTGGTACAGGCTTTCACCTTTTACAGGAAGAGGCAATTGAACGCGACTTTGGATTGCGCGTTACCTTGAACTCGGTTGATCCAGACAAGCTTAGAAGCTTAGATAAATCAAGTTACGACCATAATCCTCTGAATTCACGTACTCAGAGCACTAAGGAAGTTGATATATTCGACCTGCATATAGATTCTGACTTGGAAATGTTGTACGCCGTCACTGGCATTTCAACCGTTGAGCTATTCGGATCTCACGTTACTGGGAGAGATGCACTAACAGTAATCACCAATACAGAGCTAAATGAACTGGAAAGAATTCTTGGGGAAGCACTCAAGAGGTATAAGCAGAAGCTTCCAGATAGCTTTGAATGGGTTGACAATGTGAACAAGGTTAGAGATCACGATGATATTAATATACTCGATCTCGAATTAGAAAAAATACTTTGCGGTCAAGACTTGTCCTGCTTATGGCTTGGGGAACCAGAAATTGTCGACTGGGAAGAACAGATCGGCTACTCGTTTGATCTGTACGCGCGCAGTGAGCGACACGCAGTACTTGAACTACCACAACTTATATCGTATCTCAATAGTAAATCACTACCAATATCTATTGAAAGTCTTAAGCACACCTCAGTCCACGTAAATGATTCGCAGTATCATGCTATAAAAAGCTGGAGCGCTTACAAGTGTCTATATGCTGAACTCAAGTATGGCGCTGATCAATTTATCCTGCGAAGTTCGACCTGGTATAAAGTTAATAGTGAGTTCCTAACAGCTGTCGACGCAAGTTTGGCAAGCCTTGAGACGTACAAACATTGCTTCCCAATTTACAATGAGGATAGAGAAGAGGATTACAATCAGGCTCTAACAAGTGATCCATCATTCGAGTTGCTTGATAAGAAAAATATTAAGATAGGGGGGGCTTATGACAAGCTTGAGTTTTGTGATTTAGTTCGAAATGGAAAGGATTTAATCCACGTTAAATACTATAGGAGTTCAAGCACGTTAAGCCATTTGTTCTCACAGGGTTGCGTGTCGGCCGAAGCATTCGTGAGGGATGCTGAGTTTAGAAAAAAGCTTAACTAAAAACTTCCTCAATCGATAAAGTTGGCAGATCCCCTCCCGCGACCAGATCCCGCAAGCTATAAAATAGTTTACGCTATTGCGGCTACAAAAAAACTACCTCTAGAGCTACCTTTTTTTTCAAAAGTTACTTTGAAAAATGCTCTTAAGGTTCTTCGGGGATTAAACTATTCAGTTGAAATAGTTGCGATTGATATTGATCCAGTCCTTAGAGTGAGAAAAAAATACAAGCCAAAACAATAACTTTAAGAGTCCGAATGTGTGTGGGGGGGTAGACCATACACCCTCAATTTTTTAGTTCAGGGTCCGAATAGTAATCCAAGATTCGCTGGGGTCGTATCATTGAACGCTACCGTTATCCGCATGTGACATGCTTCTGGGGCCGAAAAGCAGTTTGTCAAGAGTGGGTGCTTCCGATCAGAAGCGGGCTTAGCTAAGCCTTCTCTATGTAGTCGAGTAAATGCTTGATCCTTAGCACCTTACAAGTCATTCTAGTGAAATTTGGGGGGCAGTACGATGGCCGGCAAGCGCACAGCAGAGCAGTTAGCAGATGTACTCTTTCCTGAGGCTTTGGAACAGGACGATTTCGCAGATGGTGTACTCTCAATACCACCTGAACAGAGAAAGTTGCATACTGAGACTTACGACTTCACGGTTGAAACCATTGTTGAAAAGCTCAATGATGGGTCAATTTTTATACCGAAATTTCAGCGGCGATATGTGTGGTCTGATGCACAAGCATCTCGATTAATAGAATCCCTTATAATTCAGTGCCCAATACCAGTTATTTACTTGAATCAAGAGTCCGACGAAAAGCTCTCCGTGATAGACGGGAATCAGCGTCTAACTACAATGAGAAAATATTTTAGCAATGAGTTTCCGCTAAAAGGGCTAACCGCTTACCCCGAACTTGATGGTAGTAGATTTTTTGAACTGGATCCGCGTTTTCAACGCCACATCCAGAATCGAACACTAAGATGCATTGTTATTTTAAAAGATACTCACCCGCAGGTTAAATTTGACGTTTTTGAACGACTGAACTCGGGTGCCACAAAGCTTACTCCGCAAGAGCTTAGGCATGGGCTATATTTTGGCGATTTAATGTCTCTCGCCACTAAGGCGGTTAAAGATTCAAACTTTCTCACTGCTCTTGAAATAAAAAATGACAAGCGTATGAAGGCTGAGGAGCTTGTTTTGAGATTTTGGGCGCTGAGTGAAAATCATAAGAATTACAAGAAGCCGCTGGCGACTTTCATCAATGACTTCTCGGATTCGAATAGGAAGATAACAGAGAGGCGAAAGTCTGCACTGCTTAAAAGTTTTGTTGATACCTTGAACTTGGTAAGGTCGCATCTTGGAGATTTGACATTCAAACTTTTTGATGGGGATCTCAACATAATTAGCAATTTCAATTCTGCGCTATACGATGCTTTGATGGTCGGCTTTTACGAGCTCGGATCAACCAACACTCTTGCTAAATTAACTCAAGAGAAATCTCAATCCATCCTGGGGAAGCTGGTCGAAAACGATCCAAAATTTCGTCGCTCGATCGGTGTAGCAACTAGCGACGAAACACAAGTTAAATATCGAGCTCAAGCAATACAAAACGCTTACAAGAAAAAAGCCTGAAATGCCGTACTCGATCAGCGCTGCAAGGAAGACCACAACGTCAGACTTTAAGGAAATCAAATCCAGAATAAGGAAGTCGCAAAATAAAAGAATAGAGTCAACAATCAGAGAATACGTGGTAGCAGCGTCAATTTTTCTGGCTCACGCAACGCTGGAAAACTATATTTCTGATATTTTTTCAGCGTTAGCCAATGGCCTACAGTCTGTGCCAATCAAAGGGTCAGAAATCCCAGAGAATTTGCAGGCTCATTTATTCCTCCACAGGATTGACAAAACAAAAATTTATGGCACTGCGATCGGTACACATTCTGAAGTTGAATCGCTCACATCCGTTGCAAAATCGCTGAAGACTCACGCTGGCACGGTCGTCGACAACTCAAAAACGATATTCAGATTTACAGGAAAAGATATTTTTACAAATCACAAGTACCCTTCCGTTGAGAACATCAAAAAGATATTCCATAGGATTGGCGAGCCAAAAATTTTCACTAAACTTGATATCGTTTTGAAAGGCAACTCTCAGAGCTTGCTAGAATCGTTAGGAAGCTTGAGAAGTCAGCTAGCACACACAGGACAAATTCCAGGTGTTTCGCCAACAGACGTTATAAAGCGAATAGAAGATGTAGAGAAGTTTATTTCTGCAATTGATCGAGTGATGTACAAGCTGGTGACGACATTCTCCGGCCAAGAAACATGGAGATCAAATATATGCTGACATTACTTCCCATGGATATAAATATTTCGCTTATATAATCATAAAGATTGCAATCGGAAAGAGGGCATAGGAGCTGCATCAATATTAGATTGAGTCCTCAAGCATATAAAGCGATTCAAGAAGCAGCGATGGATGGAGACTGTCTTAGGATGGGAGAAGCCCATAATGAACCTCTATCACTGGCCGTTTTCTGCCCGTTACCCCAGAGCGTTGGATGTGTCGGTGGCAGCGGGCCGTCCCATGGTAATCTGCTCTTATAGCCAATGAGGTATCTGGTATGCGGAAATCACTGATTGATTCCATAGGCCGCGAAGACGCTTCGAGGCTGATGGAGGAGGCCGTGTTGCGAGCCGTTGAGGAAAACCAAAGCTTAGGTCTCGCTTGGGATACTAAAGGGGTTCAAGCTGTGGGAGGCGTGCTACACGTCATCGAAGGTGGCCGCCAGGTCCCTCTCATTGTTCGCCAGTTCGAACCATCCGCGCCCCAATCGTTAACCAGACAAGCACCTATCGCATGAATGGAAACGAACCAGTTGAGGTAGCTAACGGTACTGGTCAAGTCCGATGCAAACGGCCGGCAAAGTCGAACATAATGGGGGGGCCGTCTGAGCAATAGCGACAGACGGGTTTGGTCCTATCAGGCCAGCTTTGCTGCGAGCTCTTCCGCAGTAATGTTGTAATACCGCTTCAGCATGTTCACCTCCCGATGCCCCGTCACGCTCGCGAGCTCGATCAAATTCGGCAGTTTGGTCGCAAGCCGACAGGTCGCTTCATGCCGCAGGTCGTGAAAGCGTAGATTGATCAGGAAGTCCTCTTGAGCCGTTACCTGCGCCGTCTCACATTCCCTTAAGTATTTCAGCCTGGCTCGCTCCAGGCCTCTTACGAAGGCTTTCTTGAGGGCATCAGCGGTGGTGGGGAACACTCGCCCGCACAGCGAGCGCGGTAGATCCTTCAGCAACTGTATAGCTTTCGGCGAAAGCGGGACGGTTCTGGGTAGGCCGTTCTTGGTTGCGGGCAGGTGCGCGGTCCTACGTTCCAGATTCACATTCTTCCATCGCAGCTCGAAAATCTCGCCACGGCGCATCGCCGTCTCAATCGCCAGTTGGACGATGGGCCGAATCCATGGATTGTGTGATGCATCGGCGTAGGTCCCATCAGCACGTCGTTCACAAAGCTCTAACGCGCCGAGCATGTATTGCTCTTCAATTGGGTCGAGCCGTCGCGAGCGTTCGTCGTTGTAGCTAGGGCGGCTGACCATCCTGACTGGATTCTCTGCAAGATGAATGCCCCACTCACGGCGAGCGACCTCAATCACGCACTGAAACAATGCCAGCTCACGCTTCACCGTATTGCCCTTGCGGATCTTCAGGCGCTCGTCACGGTAGCGGGCAAAATCTGAGGAGGTGAGGGTAGCCACGATGCGAGTTGCGAGCGGATGACGCTTGAGCGCTTCCAAGCGTTTGATTTCCGAATACGCGCCTTTATGCTTTGGAGCAATTTCGGAGATGTAGCGATCGATGAGTTGATGAAAGGCGGTGCGTTCAGCCTCGACGCGAGAGACAAAGATGCCCCGGTCGATTTCGCTTTCGATCATGCGTGCCCAGGCTTGGGCGTCGGATTTGGTTTCGAAGGTTTTGCGCTGGGCTGGATAGCCTTTGCGACGAATTTGCGCTTCCCACTGATACTCGCCGCGATTCCTGATTGTTGCCATTTCGACCATTCCCGCCACATTGAGTGTGGCAAATTTGTGGCAAAAACGACTTTCAGGACTAGGACAGGTTTCTGTCAGTGGAGCTAACCCTTTGTAATACAAGGGATAGAAGATGGTGCACCTGACGGGATTCGAACCCATGACCCCTGCCTTCGGAGGGCAGTACTCTATCCAGCTGAGCTACAGGTGCAACGCGGGCGCCATAATACTCATCTGGCCTGCACGCGTCCATGCCGATGACCCGCCGTTCACAATTTAGTGAGACCAGGCCAAGCTGTGAGTGTACCCCCGCATGACAACCGCATACGCATGCTCCCCGCTACGCTCATCCGAATTCATCCCCACCCAAAGCCCAGCCGTTCTTTTTTTCGAACGCACTATTGTCCTTTACCCCTGTTGTCCCTAGGATTCGTTTGAGATTTCAAACGCCCCGCCCGGCCTTTCTTCTATTCTTCAATCAGGGCCGGCGACAGTCTTATCCGGCGGCGGCCTCGGTCGAGGCGCCCGCACACAACCATTCGCTCCGCCGCGCGCGGTGCTGTTCAGGAGGCCGCAATGCAGCTCAAAGACTCGAAGTTGTTCCGCCAGCAGGCTTACATCAATGGCGCCTGGGCTGATGCCGACAGTGGTCAGACCATCAAGGTCAACAACCCGTCCACCAATGAGATTCTCGGCACCGTGCCGAAGATGGGCGCTGCTGAAACCCGCCGCGCCATCGAAGCCGCTGACAAGGCGCTGCCGGCCTGGCGTGCGCTGACCGCCAAAGAGCGTGGCGGCAAGCTGCGTCGCTGGTTCGAACTGATGATTGAAAATCAGGACGACCTCGGTCGTCTGATGACCCTGGAACAGGGCAAGCCGCTGGCCGAGGCCAAAGGCGAAATCACCTACGCCGCTTCCTTTATCGAGTGGTTTTCCGAAGAGGCCAAGCGCGTCTACGGCGACGTGATCCCGGGCCATCAGCCGGACAAGCGCCTGATCGTCCTCAAGCAACCGATCGGCGTCACCGCTGCGATCACGCCGTGGAACTTCCCCGCTGCGATGATCACCCGCAAGGCCGGCCCAGCGCTGGCGGCAGGCTGCACCATGGTGCTCAAGCCCGCTTCGCAAACTCCGTATTCCGCACTGGCACTGGCTGAACTGGCCGAGCGCGCTGGCATTCCGGCTGGCGTGTTCAGCGTGGTGACCGGCAGCGCAGGCGATATCGGCAGCGAGCTGACCAGCAACCCGATCGTGCGCAAGCTGTCGTTTACTGGCTCGACCGAAATCGGTCGCCAGTTGATGGCTGAATGCGCCCACGACATCAAGAAGGTTTCGCTTGAGCTGGGTGGCAACGCGCCTTTCATCGTGTTCGACGACGCTGACCTGGATAAGGCCGTTGAAGGCGCGATCATTTCCAAGTACCGCAACAATGGCCAGACCTGCGTCTGCGCCAACCGCATCTACGTGCAGGACGCGGTCTACGACGCTTTCGCCGAGAAGCTGCAGGCAGCGGTGGCCAAGCTGAAAGTGGGTGATGGCCTGGCGGAAGGCACCACCACCGGTCCGCTGATCGACGAAAAGGCCGTGGCCAAGGTCAAGGAACACATCGCTGACGCGTTGAGCAAAGGCGCGAAAGTGCTGAGCGGCGGCAACAGCCTGGAAGGCAACTTCTTCGAACCGACTATCCTCGTCAACGTGCCGAAAAACGCAGCCGTGGCCAAGGAAGAAACCTTCGGGCCGCTGGCCCCGCTGTTCCGCTTCAAAGACGAAGCCGAAGTGATCGCCATGGCCAACGACACCGAGTTCGGGCTGGCGTCGTATTTCTACGCGCAGAACCTGAGCCGCGTGTTCCGTGTGGCTGAAGCGCTGGAGTACGGCATGGTGGGCATCAACACCGGCCTGATCTCCAACGAAGTAGCGCCATTCGGCGGCGTCAAGGCGTCCGGTCTTGGCCGTGAAGGCTCCAAGTACGGCATCGAAGATTATCTGGAAATCAAATACCTCTGCCTCAGCATCTGAACCCGCTGAGTGGCAGAGTGAAGTAACTGTTCTACAACCTGCGGGACGCGAGAGCGCCGTTTCGCAGGTTTCAGTGGCACTAACCTATTGGTGGCCGGGAAGCCGCGACAGTCGATCATCGTATGCTGTCGCTGTTGACCCCGCTGCTTGATCCTTGAACCGCGCCGCCCGATGAGCGGCGAATGAGGAAATGATGAGCAAAACTAACGCATCCCTGATGAAACGCCGCGAAGCTGCTGTCCCACGCGGCGTTGGTCAAATTCACCCGATCTTCGCTGAATCCGCGAAGAACGCCACCGTCACCGACGTTGAAGGCAACGAGTTCATCGACTTCGCCGGCGGTATTGCGGTACTGAACACCGGTCACCTGCATCCGAAAATCGTCGCAGCGGTGCAAGAGCAACTGACCAAGCTGACCCACACCTGCTTCCAGGTGCTGGCGTACGAGCCTTACGTCGAGCTGTGCGAGAAGGTCAACGCCAAGGTGCCGGGCGATTTCGCCAAGAAAACCCTGTTGGTCACCACCGGTTCCGAAGCGGTTGAAAACGCCGTCAAGATCGCCCGCGCCGCGACAGGCCGTGCGGGCGTCATCGCCTTCACCGGCGCTTACCACGGCCGCACCATGATGACCCTGGGTCTGACCGGTAAAGTTGTCCCGTACTCGGCCGGCATGGGCCTGATGCCGGGCGGTATTTTCCGCGCCATCTACCCGAACGAGCTGCACGGTGTCAGCGTTGACGATTCCATCGCCAGCATCGAGCGCATCTTCAAAAACGACGCCGAGCCGAAAGACATCGCCGCGATCATCATCGAGCCGGTGCAGGGCGAGGGCGGTTTCTACGTTGCGCCTAAAGCGTTCATGGCGCGTCTGCGCGAACTGTGCGACAAGCACGGCATTCTGTTGATCGCTGACGAAGTGCAGACTGGCGCTGGCCGGACCGGCACCTTCTTCGCTATGGAACAGATGGGCGTGAGCGCCGACCTGACCACCTTCGCCAAGTCCATCGCCGGTGGTTTCCCGTTGGCCGGCGTGTGCGGCAAGGCCGAATACATGGACGCCATCGCCCCGGGCGGTCTGGGCGGCACGTACGCCGGTAGCCCGATCGCGTGCGCTGCTGCGCTGGCGGTGATGGAAGTGTTCGAAGAAGAGCACCTGCTTGATCGCTGCAAAGCCGTTGGCGAGCGTCTGGTCACTGGCCTGCGCGCCATTCAGGCCAAGTACCCGGTCATCGGTGAAGTCCGCGCGCTGGGCGCCATGATCGCCGTCGAGTGCTTCGAGAATGGCGATACCCACAAGCCAAACGCTGCTGCCGTCGCGCAAGTGATCGCAAAGGCCCGTGATAAGGGGCTGATCCTGCTGTCCTGCGGCACTTACGGCAATGTGTTGCGGGTGCTGGTCCCGCTGACCTCGCCGGACGAGCAGTTGGACAAAGGCCTGAAGATCATCGAAGAATGCTTTGCTGAAATTGCCTGACTTCATGTCGATCAGCCGCAGGCACGTTTGATAAGAATGTGACTGATTCATCAGAAAAAACCTGCTTCGGCAGGTTTTTTTGTTTATTGACGTCAGAAAATTCTCTTTCGGTCTGTCTCCCTGCGCAGTCTTTGACTAAGGTAATGAGACTGATGCCGGAGAGTCATGATGACCGTTGTAGAGGCGCTAGCCGTTCCCCGCGTGTTAATCGCAGAAGCAGACCCCTGGGCTCGCGAGATGCTCAACGAATTAGTCCTCGACGTGCGTTGCGACGCACAGCTGGACATCTGTTCGAATGGCCGAGAGGCCATCGAGCGGATGAGCGGGTACATCCCGGACCTGGTGATCGCCTCCCGCGAGTTGCCGGGCGTGGATGGCCTGAGCCTGCTGCGCGGGCTGCGGCAGTTGCGTCGCCAGCCGCCGGTTCGTTTCATTCTGCTGAGCAGTCGCAGCGATAGCGTCAGTGTGCGTGAAGCCGTGCAACTGGCGCCCACCGCCTACCTCACCAAACCCCTGAACATGGAAGGCCTGCGCCATCGGCTGGAAACGCTGCTGTTGCAGGACGGCGCGCAGGTTGCCTGTGCGGTGCCCGCGTTGGCGCCGGGTGTCGGGCTGGATGCGTTTCTGGAGAAGCGTCGCGAAGTGGCCGACGGCGGGCCGCTGTTCGTTGACGTGACGGCGGCGATTGCCAGTAGTCGTGGAGCGTCGGGTGTCGATCTGAAGCTGCTGGAACAGGCGTTGACCCACGACCCCCACGTCACCGCGCTGTTGATTGCCGCCGCCAACAGCGCGTCCCACCATCAGGGCAAGCCCGTGCAGACCCTGGGGCAGGCGCTCGCCGTATTGGGCGCCACCCAGAGCGTCAATCTGGTGCAGGGCCTGGCTCTCAAGCGTGGGGCAGTGCTGACGGATGCAGCGTTATTGCTGCAAGCCACCGAAATCTGGGAGGTCTCGCAACGCACCGCCGAATGCGCGCGCACGCTGGCGCGCAAGCTGGATCTCGATCACGAGCGTTGTTACTGCGCCGGTTTGCTCAGGGGCCTGGGCGACCTGACGGTGTTGCGCTGTTTGCAGGACTGGCTGATCGCCGGCGGCGCGCTGGATGAGGCAACCATTCGCCGGGCGGTGGCGCAGTATTCGGCCGCGTTCGGCTCTGCGTTGCGTACGCGCTGGCGGCTGCCCCTGGAACTGCGTGAATTGATTGCAGCGGTGTACCAATACAACACCGGCGTTTTCACTCGCGAGGTACTGGCGATGAATGTGGCGGGGCAGATGGGCTCGCTCGGACTTGAAGACCCGCTGGAGGCACTGGCGAAAAGCAAATCGGCGCGGCTCTTGAAGGTCAGCGAGTCAGATCTGGAAGGGTTGCGCAGCAAGACGGTGGCTTAGCCAGATGTTGATTTCAGAAAAGCAGACTTATACCAACACAATCTGATTCTTGCCCTGGCGCTTGGCCTGGTACATCGCAGCGTCAGAGCGGGCGTAGAGCGCTTCGAGGCTCTGGTCCTGCTCGCCGAGGTTGGTCAGCCCCTGACTTGCGGTGATGCCGAAGGTTTTGTCATTGCACTGAAAGCTCAGGCGCTGAATCTCACGCTGCAACCGCTCGGCAATCTGTTGGGCCATTTCCGGCGCACAGCCCGGGAACACGGCGGCGAACTCTTCCCCGCCAATCCGACCGAACAAATCCCCGCGACGCAGTGTCTTGCGCCCGCATTCGGCAATGCGTTGCAGCACCAGATCGCCTTCCTGGTGGCCGTAGGTGTCGTTGACCAGCTTGAAATCATCCACGTCCAGCAACAGGAACGCCATCGGCGTGCCCTGCAAACGCGCCTGCTCGAACTCGCGTTGAGCGCATTCGAAGAAGTGCCGGCGGTTGCTGCTCTGGGTGAGCACGTCGGTGGTGGCCAGGCGCTGCAGTTCGTCTTCGAGGTGCTTCTTCTCGGTGATGTCTTCGGCGATGCCGACCACGATCAGGCGCTGGCTGTGCTCGGCCTGATGACTGACAAAGCATTTATCACTCAGCCAGCGGACTTGGCCATCGGCGCGGATGATGCGGTACTCGCGGTCCTCGATGGAGCCCTTTTCGAGCACTTCGCTCAGGCTGCGCTCGGCGTAGTCCAGATCGTCGGGGTAAATGCTGTCACGCCACTCGCTGTAGTCCGCGAGCAACAAACCGGCGGAACGGCCGAAAATGCGCTCGTAGGCAGGGCTGACATAGATCATGCGTTGCGTCTGCCAGTCGAACGCCCACAACACGGCGTTGACGCTGACCAGCAGAGAACTGAACAACTGCTCGCGCTCGCTGAGGCGCGCCACTTCCGCCTGGGCATGCATCAGCGCCAGAAGGGTTTCTGCTGCGGCGGGCGTCTCAACGTGGGGAGTCTGGTTGTCCATGAGCACTGCATCTCAGAATAAGGTGCGGCGCATGCCACAACATGTCACACAGCATAGTGCGAAGGTGTTAATGAGATAGGAGTAATGGCACTAAGTTCCGATCGGTGCCACCCGGACGAGTGGTCACCGATCAACGGCATCAAGCGTGATGAGGCCGTAACGAGTAGGTTTTCAGCTGATCGGCGAAGTCACGCAGCGACTGAATACCACTGGCTTCGGCCTCGTGGACCCAGTCCTTGATGGCCGCCAGCATGTCGTGACCATTGCTGCTGGTCTTCGCCCAGATCTGCTGCAGCGCCAGGCGTTTTTCGTAGATCACCTTCAGTGCCTGACTGTGCTCCAGCATGGTCTGGATGCGCGCTTGATGCTTGTCTTCGAGCAGGCTGGGCTCGCGGGAAAGCAGGCGTTTGGCACGACGGAACTGATGACGTACGGAGGCATCGGCTTTCGCCAGTTCCTGTGCCACCAACGGCCCGATGACCAGCTTGCGGTACTGAGCCATGATCTGGAAACGGTTGTTGAGAATGGCCATTGCCGTGTCCATGTCCAGATGGCCCTTGCCTTCCACACGGTGCGCGATCGGCGCGACCCGCTGCACCTTCGCCAGGCGCAACCAGCTGAACACCTTGATCCACGCCCAACCCATGTCGAACTCCCAGCGCTTGACCGACAGCTTGGCCGAGTTGGGGTAGGTGTGGTGGTTGTTATGCAGCTCTTCGCCGCCGATTAAAATGCCCCAGGGCACCAGATTGGTGGCGGCGTCGCGGCATTCGAAGTTGCGATAGCCGACCGCATGGCCCAGGCCATTGACCACGCCCGCCGCCCATACCGGAATCCACATCATCTGGATCGCCCAGACGGTGATGCCGATGACGCCAAACAGCGCCAGATCGATCACGCCCATGATCGCTATGCCCAACAGGGGATAGCGCGAATACAGGTTGCGCTCGATCCAGTCTTCGGGGCAGTTTTTGCCGTAGATGCGCAGCGTGTCGGGGTTCTCCGCTTCGGCGCGGTACAGCTCGGCGCCTTTGCGCAATACGGTCGACAGCCCCTTGATGACCGGGCTGTGCGGGTCATCGACGGTTTCGCATTTGGCGTGGTGCTTGCGATGGATGGCGGTCCACTCGCGGGTGTTCTGCGCCGTGGTGAGCCACAGCCAGAAACGGAAAAAGTGCTTGAGCCCGGCGTTGAGTTCCAGGGAGCGATGCGCTGAATAGCGATGGAGATAGACTGTGACGCCGACGATGGTGACGTGTGTCATCGCCAGGGTGACTGCGACCAATTGCCAGACGGAAAGGTCGAGCAGACCGTTGTTCCACATAGGCTGAGTTGCCCTCGGTTGTAACGCGTGCGATGTACGGATCCGCCTGAGCAGACCCTGAGACAGAGGCACGCATTATCACTTAGCTCACAGATAAAAACAGTCGGTCTTTTAGAGAAGCGTCGCAAGATGTTTCTTGTTCTGTAATTTCTGACTTTCGCAAGGTCGCTTCTATTTTATGTCGAGCATTACGCGGGATGCGCTACGCACCGCAACGTTGTACGGGCTTGTGTCGATGGTGTGGCTGGCGATCAGTGATTACTTACTGCCGCGGCTGATCGGGGACGCGACCCTGCTGACGCGGGCGCAACAGACCGGCGGTTATCTCTGGCTGGCCGTCAGTGCAGTACTGATTTATCTGGCTCGCTCGCGATTGCTGCGATTCATGGGGGTCATGCGCCGGTGTTTGTCTCTGCTTGATACGGCGGCGGGGCAGGCGATGCCTGTGTAGGCGCGCGCTTGCCCGCGATGAACGATAACGCGGTGACCCTGATAAACCGTCTTGCCTGCATCGCGGGCAAGCGCGCTTCTACACTGGGCTGGCCCACACCTTAAATCCGGGCTGAACACAAACCGGCTGCATACCTACTCTATAAATGCCATTTGGTTATATCTGCATTCTTAAATAGTATTTTTAAGAATATCTCCGCGTCTCTAATATCGCGCTCACGCCACAAGCAGCGGTCGCCCCCCACGCTGCGGCAAATCTTTCAAGGAGCACGAACATGAGCGCATCTCTCCGTAGCGTTGACGGCCAGGATGAAGCAAGCATTTTGCGTGAAATTCAAAGCGCGCTGCGTGACCTGCGTTTTGGCGCGGTTGAAATCACGGTGCACAACGCACAGGTGGTGCAGATCGAGCGCAAGGAAAAATTCCGTCTGCAGAACCCGAGCAACAAGCAGGGCTGAGCCACGCTCCCGCATAACGAACACTGCATGACCTAAAACTAGAAAAGCCAACAACACAAAATTTGTCCAGGAGCTTGATTCATGTCCATTCGTCGTTATGCGCTGGCCGCTCTCGCCAGTGCGGTGTTCGCCGGTTCTGCTGTCGCCAAGGATTTCACCCTGCTGAACGTGTCGTACGACCCTACGCGCGAGCTGTATCAAGACTACAACGCCGAATTCATCAACTTCTGGAAAAAATCCCATCCGGGCGACACCGTGAAGATCAACCAGTCCCACGGTGGCTCGGGCAAGCAGGGCCGCTCGGTGATCGACGGCTCGCCTGCCGACGTGGTGACCCTGGCGCTCGCGGGCGATATCGACGAAATCGCCAAACTGGGCAAGACCATTCCTGAGAACTGGCAGACCAAGTTGCCGGACGCCAGCACCCCGTACACCTCGACCATCGTGTTCCTGGTGCGCAAGGGCAACCCGAAAGGCATCCATGACTGGGCCGACCTGATCAAGGACGGCGTGTCGGTCATCACGCCCAACCCGAAAACCTCGGGCGGCGCTCGCTGGAATTTCCTGGCGGCTTACGGCTACGGTCTGAAGGCTGGCAACGGCGACGAAGCCAAGGCCAAGGAATACATCGGCAAGCTGTTCAAACATGTTCCTGTGCTGGACACCGGTGCACGCGGTTCGACCATCACCTTCGTCAACAACGGCCAGGGTGATGTGTTGCTGGCGTGGGAAAACGAAGCGTTCCTGGCGCTGAAAGAAGACGGCGGCGCCGACAAGTTCGACATCGTCGTACCTTCGCTGTCGATTCTGGCCGAGCCTCCAGTGGCCGTCGTCGAGAAGAACGCCGAGAAGCACGGCACCACCGAGATCGCCACTGAATACCTCAAGCACCTGTACAGCAAGGAAGGTCAGGAAATCGCGGCGAAAAACTTCTATCGTCCTCGTGACAAGGAAGTGGCCGCCAAGTACGAGAAGCAGTTCCCTAAACTGAACCTGCTGACCATCGACAAAGACTTCGGCGGCTGGAAATCCGCTCAGCCAAAGTTCTTCGATGACGGCGGTGTGTTCGATCAGATCTACATCCCGCAGTAATCGTTGAACTGTGTAAGAGCGCGCTTGCCCGCGAAGACGTCGTGTCAGTCAATGCATTTGGCACAGGCAGATGGCTATCGCGGGCAAGCGCGCTCCTACAGGGGGATCACTGGCATCGGGTGCGGTTTCTGATAGATTTTTCCGCGCAGCGCCAACGGAATAAATGGACCCGGACTTGTTCCGGGTAACGTGTGTAAACCAAGGACTTTTATGTCTCGACGCATATCCCCCGTCATACCCGGCTTCGGGCTGACGCTGGGCTACACATTGGTGTACCTCAGTCTGATTGTGCTGATACCGCTTGCGGTGATGTTCATCCACGCTTCCCAACTGAGCGCTATTCAGTTCTGGAACGTCGTCACGGCGCCCCGCGTGCTTGCAGCACTCAAGCTGAGTTTCGGCACAGCGTTCTGCGCGGCGATCATCAACGGCATCATCGGCACGCTGCTGGCCTGGGTGCTGGTGCGTTACACCTTCCCCGGTCGCAAGATCATCGACGCGATGATCGATCTGCCCTTCGCATTGCCCACCGCCGTTGCAGGTATCGCGCTGACTGCGCTGTACACGCCGACGGGTTTCATCGGCCAGTTCGCCGCCGACATGGGCATCAAGATCGCCTACACCCCCTTCGGTATCACCCTGGCGTTGACCTTCGTCACCATGCCCTTCGTGGTGCGCACGGTTCAGCCGGTGCTGGCGGACATCCCCCGCGAAGTCGAAGAAGCAGCGGCGTGCCTTGGCGCCAAACCCCTTCAGGTGTTCCGTCACATCCTCGTGCCGGCCTTGTTGCCTGCCTGGCTGACCGGCTTTGCGCTGGCCTTCGCCCGGGGCGTAGGTGAATACGGCTCGGTGATTTTCATCGCCGGCAACATGCCGATGAAGACCGAAATCCTGCCGTTGCTGATCATGGTCAAGCTCGACCAGTACGACTACACCGGCGCCACGGCGATTGGCGTGATGATGCTGCTGGTGTCGTTCGTGCTGTTGCTGCTGATCAATCTCTTGCAGCGACGCATCGAAACCCCTAACTGAGGAGGCGCACGTATGTCTGGTTCATCGCTCATTGCTGCGTCCTCCGCCAATGCTGCCCGTCGTGGCAGCGCGGTTTCGCGGCGCATTCTGATCGGCCTTGGCTGGCTGGTTTTCACCTTCTTCCTGTTACTGCCGTTGGTGGTGGTGATCGGCCAGGGCTTGAGTAACGGCCTGGGCGGGTTCTTCGCGGCCATCCTGGAGCCCGATGCGCTGTCGGCCCTCAAGCTCACCGTGTTCGCAGTGCTGATTTCGGTGCCGCTCAACGTCGTGTTCGGCGTCGCGGCGGCCTGGTGCGTGAGTAAATACTCGTTTCGCGGGAAGGCGATTCTGGTCACGCTGATCGACCTGCCGTTCTCGGTCTCGCCGGTCATCGCCGGTCTGATTTACGTGCTGATGTTCGGCGCCCGTGGCGTGTTCGGCCCCTGGCTGCAGGACCACGACATCCAGATCGTATTCGCCCTGCCGGGCATCGTATTGGCGACCATCTTCGTGACGGTGCCGTTCGTGGCCCGCGAGCTGATCCCGCTGATGCAGGAGCAGGGCACCCAGGAAGAAGAAGCCGCGCGCCTGCTCGGTGCCAATGGCTGGCAGATGTTCTGGCACGTGACGGTCCCTAACATCAAATGGGGCCTGATCTATGGCGTGGTGCTGTGTACCGCGCGGGCCATGGGTGAGTTCGGCGCGGTGTCGGTGGTCTCGGGCCACATTCGCGGCGTGACCAACACCCTGCCGCTGCATGTCGAGATTCTCTACAACGAGTACAACCACGTGGCTGCATTTGCCGTGGCGAGCCTGTTATTGATCCTTGCGCTGTTCATCCTGCTGCTCAAGCAGTGGAGCGAAGCGCGCATTAGCCGTCTGCGCAAAAACGCGGCGGAGGAATAATTCATGTCGATCGAAGTCCGTAACGTCAGCAAGAATTTCAACGCCTTCAAGGCCCTCGACGGCATCAGTCTGGATATCCAGAGTGGCGAGCTCGTGGCGCTGTTGGGCCCGTCCGGCTGTGGCAAGACCACGCTGCTGCGCATCATTGCCGGGCTGGAAACGCCGGACAAAGGCAGCATTGTGTTCCACGGCGAGGATGTCTCCGGCCACGACGTGCGCGATCGCAACGTAGGGTTCGTGTTCCAGCATTACGCGCTGTTTCGCCACATGACCGTGTTCGACAACGTCGCCTTCGGCCTGCGCATGAAGCCGAAGAACCAGCGCCCGAACGAGAGCCAGATCGCCGTCAAGGTGCATGAGCTGCTGAATATGGTGCAGCTGGACTGGCTGTCGGACCGCTATCCGGAGCAACTGTCGGGCGGTCAGCGTCAGCGGATTGCCCTCGCCCGTGCCCTGGCGGTGGAGCCCAAAGTGTTGCTGCTGGACGAGCCGTTCGGCGCGCTGGATGCCAAGGTGCGCAAGGAGCTGCGTCGCTGGCTGGCGCGGTTGCACGAAGACATCAACCTGACTTCGGTATTCGTGACCCACGACCAGGAAGAGGCGATGGAAGTCGCTGACCGCATCGTGGTGATGAACAAGGGTGTGATCGAGCAGATCGGCTCGCCGGGCGATGTCTACGAGAACCCGGCCAGCGACTTCGTGTATCACTTTCTGGGTGATTCAAACCGCCTGCACCTGGGTGAAGACAACCACGTGTTGTTCCGCCCGCATGAGGTGTCGTTGTCACGGCATGAAGTGGAAGGGCACCACGCGGCGGAAGTGCGGGACATCCGTCCGTTGGGCGCAACGACGCGCGTGACACTGAAAGTCGAGGGGCAACCGGAACTGATCGAAGCGGAAGTGGTGAAAGACCACGACAGCCTGACCGGACTGGCGCGCGGCGAGACGCTGTTCTTCAAGCCGAAGGTCTGGCAGAAGAGGGAGAGTATTTAAGCGGGTCCGACGCGCACCCCGGACCTTGTAGGAGCGCGCTTGCCCGCGAAATTCGGTGGGGCAGTCCACGCATCACTGGCTGACAAAATGCATTCGCGGGCAAGCGCGCTCCTACAGGTTTGTGCGGGTAATCACAATCCGGGCTGGACGCAAATCCACTGTAGGAGCAATCGGAGGTTACGACAGTCGCGAAGGCGGTGGGTCAGTGACATCCACGTCGGCTGACCCCATGCATTCGCGGCCAAGCGCGCTCCTACACTGGGTGTGAGCCTTAAACCGCAGCCTTTTTCAGATCCCGCCGGTGCGTTTTGCCCACCCGCGCCTCGATGGCGTGCTGCAACTTTTTTCTCATTCCCAGCAAAAAAGCCGCTTCGGCGACGACAAATAGCGGGCCGATGATCAGGCCTGTGAGGTCGTCGACAAACGCCGGCTTGCGGCCTTCGTAATGATGGCCCACAAACTGAATCGCCCAACCGAGCACGAACAACCCGACGCCTGCGCTGAGCCAGACCATGGTGGTTTGTT
This sequence comes from Pseudomonas petrae, assembly GCF_021728295.1. Lineage (GTDB taxonomy): Bacteria > Pseudomonadota > Gammaproteobacteria > Pseudomonadales > Pseudomonadaceae > Aquipseudomonas > Aquipseudomonas petrae. Next base: position 337,064 of record NZ_JAKJXE010000003.1, on the reverse strand, counting down.
GCGCCAGGTTTGCGCCAAGCCACAGGCACAGCGCAAGCAGGACACCCATCAGCACGCCGAAAAAGGCATCCAGCCGCAGGTAGAAAAACGTAGCCGCCAGACTCACCAGTAAGGCCGGCGACACCCAGAGCCCGCCGAGGGACCAGCTGGTCCAGCCGGGGCGTGACAACAGCACGGCCACTGCGATCACGATCAAGGGAATGCCGACAAAGTGGGTGACGATATTGCGGGTGTCGCGGTGGTAGGCCGCGTACTGGCTGAGATGATCGACGAGGTTTTTCATTGTTATTCCTCTATGGATACGTGGATCATGCCGCTGATTTTTTTTGGTTGAGTCCGCTGGACGGCTCAGCCTGCAACAAAACGCCGGCTATCAAAAGGAGATTCACATGACGAATGGAACCCAATGGCGCTCATGGTTTATCAACGACCGATGGTTCCGCGATCTGCCTGCGCTGTTGCAGGATAGCTTGCTAACCGGCATGCGACAGCGCCGGGTGACGCCCGGCAAATCGATCTTCCAGCGCGGCGATCCTGCGCCTGGCTTGTACGCCTTGCTCACGGGCTCGTTACGCATCAATCCCCTCAACCCGCAGCAAACGGACGTGCCCCCGGCAGAAGGCTATCGGCCGTTCTGGTTTGGCGAAGCCTCGTTGTTCGACGACCTGCCCGCGACCCACGACGTCTTCGCCCAAGGCGCGGTCATTCTCCTGCACATGCCTCATGCGCCACTCAAGCAACTGCTGGCTGAAAACCCAGCCTTGTGGCGACATTTCCGCGAGTTGCTGGGGCGCAAGCTTGGGCTCGCAGTGCCCGCCATTGAAGACATCACCCTGATGCCCACCGAAGAACGCGTAGCGTTTCGGCTGCTCATGCTCGCCGAAGCCTATGGCGAGATGGATCGCTCCGCGCGCAGCGTGCCCCTCGTCGACATGGCGTCCAATCGCTGCCTCGGGTTGAGCGGTGAGGTGGTCGAGCGGGTGTTGGGGCACTTTGCCGAACGGCAGATCGTGCGCCGCGATCACGATCTTATCGGCGTGCTGGACACCGAATGTCTGCGCGAGGCGGCGCTTCATCGCCTGACCGGCGCAGGCGCGTGATGGCGTCACCCGTCAGCGATTCATTCCTTCGCGATACTGGCTGGGCGTCATGCCGGTCCAGCGCTTGAACGCGCGGCTGAAACTGCTGGTGTCGGCGAAACCAAGCAGGTAGGCGACTTCACTGAGCGAGCAACCCGGGTCGCGCATGTGTTGCAGCGCCAGATTCTGTCGGCACTGATTGAGCAGCAGGTCGTAGCGGCAACCCTCGTCGGCCAGATGGCGCTGAAGGCTGCGCAGGCTCAGGTGCAGCGTATCGGCGATGCGCTCGGCCGACGGCTCGCCTTCCGGCAGTTGAGTTTCGATGGCGCCACGCACCTTGCGCTCCCAGGTCAGTGCGCTGAGTTGTTCGAGGGTGCGGTTGAGCACGGCCTCGTTGTGCTCGGCCAGCTCGGGGTTGGCGTCATCCAGATGGCTGTCGAAATCCTCGCAGGCAAAGCTCAGCAGATTCTCCGTCGCGCCGAAGAACAGCGGTGCGCGGAAGACGTCATGCCACGGCTGCGGGTCTTCAGGCTGCGGCCGCATCAGGTGCACGGCCAGTGGCGCATAATGACGTCCCAAGCGGTTGCGGCAGGTGCGCACATAGATGGCGGCGAAGGCGTCCATGGCCTCATTGGCCGGCATCGGACTGCCGTCGGGCACGCGGAAACGAAATTCGTAACGCTCGTCCACACGTTCAAAGCTCATGACCAGCGCGTCGCTCACCACCGGGTGATAACGCACGATGCGCTCGAACACCTCACGCAACGAGCCGCTGGCGACCAGCGCATAACCGAGCGCATGAAAGGTCGTCGGGCTGACGAAACGTGAAACCCGCAATCCCAGCGCCGGGTCGCCGCTCGCCTGCACCGCCAGTTCCCAAAAACGGGTGGTTACCGTCACCGGGTATCGAGCGTTGGGGTCATCCATCAGCTGCGGATCCAGGCCCGCAGCCCGGCTCAGTGCGAGGCTGTCGAGGCCCAGGGCATCGAGTTGCTTGCGCAGGGCGCGGGTCCAGCTGGCGAGGATGCTCGGCTCAGACATACAAGTTGGCGCTTCCGGTCTACAGATTGGCGTTCACGGTCAGGCAGCTTCCCGGCTGAAGCGGCACAGTGGTGCCACGTTTTTTCATCCTGAAACCGGAGAATGGAAGCATGCACGACACTTCTGCAAGTGCTGCCGGACTGAATGCACAACAACGATCAGCGCATATTCGTGCGGTGGTTTCGGCCCACGGTGCCGCGTTGCGAGAGCGCTATCCGTTGCTGCGGCATCAGGACGCGATCGGCGCCGGCATCCTGTTCTTCGCACTGGCCGGCATGATCGGCAGCGCGGCCCTCTATCTCGGGGGTTACCTGGCGTGGTGGGCGTGCCTGCTGCTGAATGCGTTCTTCGCCTCGCTGACCCACGAGCTTGAACACGATCTGATCCACAGCATGTATTTTCGCAAGCAGCGCGTGCCCCATAACCTGATGCTGGCACTGGTCTGGCTGGCGCGGCCGAGCACGATCAATCCCTGGATTCGTCGGCATCTGCATCTCAATCACCACAAGGTCTCCGGCACCGAGGCCGATATGGAAGAGCGCGCCATCACCAATGGCGAGCGCTGGGGGCTGGCGCGGTTGCTGATGGTTGGCGATAACGTCATGTCATCGCTGATCCGCATGCTGCGGGCGAAAACCTGGGCGCATAAATTCAGCATTCTCAAGCGCACCCTTCGCGTTTATGCGCCGCTGGCGCTGCTCAATTGGAGCGCGTGGTACGTGTTTCTCGGCTTCCATGCCGCCAATGGCATTGCCGGTCTGATGGGCAGCCCGATTGACTGGTCGGCGAACACGCTGGCGGTCATGCACGTCATCGACATCGCTGTCGTGGTGCTGGTCGGTCCGAATGTGTTGCGTACCTTCTGTCTGCATTTCGTCAGTTCGAACATGCATTACTACGGCGACGTCGAGATGGGCAATGTCATGCAACAGACCCAAGTGCTCAATCCGTGGTGGATGTGGCCGCTGCAGGCGTTCTGCTTCAACTTCGGCAGCACCCATGGCATTCATCACTTCGTGGTGAAGGAGCCGTTCTATATCCGCCAGATGACGGCGCCCGTTGCGCACAAGGTGATGGCCGAGATGGGGGTGCGCTTCAATGATTTCGGCACCTTCTGGCGGGCCAACCGGTTTGAACGAGCGACCGAAAACGACACAGTGCTAAAGCCTGCGCGCGGTTGATACCTGCCTGCCCATTGCGCCGATGACGTCGGCTTCTGAGAAAATTTTCTCGATAAAGATTTCTGTAACAACCGCCCCTTAATCTCTGCTCATCCCCGGCGAGCTGGGGGCAGACAGCGTGATTATCAGGGTCACCCCTTTAAGGCAGGGGGTGGCCCTCTTTTTTTGCGCCATCCCCTGAAGCAGCGACATATATTTTCGAGCTATTAATAAATAGCTTCTTATTCTTTTTCGAATATATATCCGATCCCTATACTCGCCCCCATGAACGCAACATGCAGGAGGCGAAGGCCATGCATAACGAATCGATCCGTTACTTGATCGTGCCAGGCTGGCAAGGATCTGCCGACGACCATTGGCAAACGCACTGGCAGAACAGCCTGCCCAACAGCGTGCGCGTGGAGCAGGCCGACTGGCTCACGCCGCGCCGCGAAGATTGGGTGGGTGAACTGCAACGCGCTATCGCCTCTGACAGCACACCGGTAATTCTCATCGCCCACAGCCTGGGTTGCGTTACCGTCGCCCATTGGGCGCAGTTGGCGCCACTGGCGAGTTTGCGTCAGGTGCGCGGGGCCTTGCTGGTGGCCCCCGCTGACGTCAAACGCCCCAATTGCCCGCCGGCGATCCGCAATTTCGCACCGATTCCCGAGCACCTGCTGCCGTTCCCGACCCAAGTGGTCAGCTCGGACAACGACTCAGCCGTCAGTGCGTTGCGCGCGATGGAAATGGCCCGCAACTGGGGCGCCGAAATCGGCATCCTCAGCGGCGCTGGCCATATCAACGTGAAGTCCGGCCATCAGCGTTGGGAACAGGGTTTCGCTTACCTGTACCGGCTGCAAGGGCGCATCGAGCAATTCAACCGCCGCCGCGCATGACCACCGCCTTCGCAACGGTCGTTGCGCTTGAGCCCACTTTTCTCACGATCATTTTCGCCGCAGTGAACCGACAGGCGCTGCGGCCTTTTTTTTAAAACGCTCTGGTCAATGGATGGCCGGGCGGGAGCCTGCCATGAGCCTTTCCGACATTTCGAGCAACCCGCTGTTGACCTTTCCTGATGCTGAAAAAAGCCCGTTGAGCATCCGCGCCAAGGCCTTGGTGTTCATCGATCCACGATCGCGGCAGTTGCGCGAAGAGATGGAACTGCTGGCGCCGCTGGACCTGCCGGTGCTGATCCGCGGCGAATCCGGTACGGGCAAGGAATTGCTGGCGCGTCATATTCACCGTGGCAGCGACCGGGCCGGGTTGTTTGTTTCCGTCAACTGCGGCGCCATCAGCTCGACCTACGCCGACGCCGAACTGTTCGGCTACGCCGCCGGCGCCTACAGCGGTTCTGCCAGCAGTCGGGCAGGCTGGTTCGGCTCGGCAACGGGCGGCACGTTGTACCTGGATGAGATCGCCGACCTGCCGATGGCGATCCAGATCAAGTTGCTGGCGGCGCTGGAAAACCACGAAGTCACCCGCGTCGGCGCCACACAGCCCAGCCAGGTCGACGTCAGGCTGGTTGCAGCGACTAGCATCGATCTGCGCCTGTCGGTCGCCGCCGGCAAATTCCACGAGCGGCTTTATCGCTACCTGAACGAAGGACGCCTCGACCTGCCGGCGTTGCGCGAGCAGCCCGGAAACATCCTGCCGTTGGCCGAGTACTTCCTGGGGATTTACAGCCAGCGCTTCGATTTCGAGATGCCGCTGATCAGCGACGACGCGCAGCGGGTGCTTGAAGCGCATTACTGGCCGGGCAACACGCGAGAGCTGGAGAACGTCATTCACTTCGCGCTGCTGGTCAGCAGCGGCGCGGAAATCCTGCCCGAGCATTTGAATCTGCCGGTTCGATGAGCGTTCTGGGTCTCACGCATCGAATAGCCGGCTGGCAAAATGCCCCCTGAGAACGAAAAAGCATAACCATCCGACTAAAAAGTATTGTCTCGGAATAAAAAATCTCGGTACTGTCCGCATCAGCCGCCACCCTGCCAAGGGTCGATCCCGCGGCAGACCGAAGACAAAATCGCCCACGAGGCGACCCGATTTCTATTAAGGACATCGCATGAAGAAGACGTTTTTGTTCACCGCACTGGCGGCTGCTCTCTCCCTGGGCATCAGCGCTGCACAAGCTGCCGAGAAGCTCGTCGTGGGCGCTACGGCTGTTCCGCACGCCGAGATCCTCGAGCTGATCAAGCCTGAACTGGCCAAAGAAGGCGTGGACCTGCAGATCAAGGTCTTCACTGACTACGTGCAGCCCAATGTGCAACTGAACGAGAAGCGTCTGGACGCCAACTACTTCCAGACCAAGCCTTACCTGGACGGCTTCAACAAAGGCAAGGGCGCTACTTTGGTGACCGGCGTCGGCGTACACGTCGAACCGTTCGGCGGCTACTCGAAAAAGTGGAAATCGATCGCCGAGCTGCCTGAAGGCGCAACCGTTGCCATTCCGAACGAAGGCAGCAACGCCGGTCGCGCCCTGCTGCTGTTGCAGAAGAACGGCCTGATCACCCTGAAAGACCCGACCAACGCTTTGTCGACGCCGAAAGATATCGCCACCAACCCGAAAAAGCTGAAGTTCCGCGAGCTGGAATCGGCTCTGCTGCCGCGCGCGCTGGACCAGGTTGACCTGGATCTGATCAACACCAACTACGCGCTGGAAGCCAAGCTCAGCCCTAAAAAGGATGCGCTGATTCTGGAAGGCTCCGACTCGCCGTACGTGAACTACCTGGTCACCCGTACCGACAATGCTCACACCGACGCGATCGAAAAGCTGTCCAAGGCGCTGACCAGCCAGCAGGTCAAAGACTTCATCAACAAGAAGTACGACGGCGCAGTTATCCCGGCGTTCTGATGAAGGCCTGAATGCGCGGTTGCAGCGCATTCATGTGTACAAAACGCGCTTGCCCGCGGTTGCTCCCGCTCCGCTGACGCACTGTCATCGGGTGCATGGAAGTGACGGCGGGCAAGCGCGTTTTGCGTTTAAAGCGCCGGCCCTTTGCATGAGTCCGCTACCAGCCACTCGCACATGGCAGTGATGGCCGAAGGCCGTCGCTAGGTCGTTCGGCGCTATGCATATGCCCTATCGATATTTAAACTTCGCTTCTTATAGCTTTAAAGTCCTCCCTCCTCAGCCACACCTTTTGGAGTCGGAGTTCTCATGCCAGCAGCCTCCCACGCTTCGTCCGCGCAAGCGCCCGGTCAGCAGTTCGATGTGCGTCCATTCGCCGAAAAGGTGGGCGCGGAAATCGTCGGGCTGGATCTGTCCCGTCCGCTCAACGACGCCGATTTTGCCCGCGTGCATCAAGCGCACCTCGATTATCACGTTGTCGTTTTCCGCGATCAGCACATCACCCCGCAGCAGCAGATCGATTTCAGCCGCCGTTTTGGCGTCCTGCAGATTCATGTGCTCAAGCAATTCCTGCTCGCCAATCATCCCGAGATTTTAATCGTCTCCAATATCGTCGAGAACGGTCAGCCGGTCGGGCTGGGCGATGCCGGCAAATACTGGCACTCGGACCTTTCCTACAAAGAGCTGCCGAGCCTGGGCTCGATGCTCTACGCCCAGGAGCTGCCGAGCGAAGGCGGCGACACCCTGTTCGCCGATATGCACCTGGCCTGGGACACGCTGCCAGAGCATCTGCGCAAGGCCGTCGAAGGGCGCAACGCCGCGCACAGCTATACGTCCCGCTACAGCCATGGGCATAACGCCGATAACTGGCGCCCGACCCTCAGCGCTGAACAGTTGGCGCAGGTCGCAGTGGTCAGCCACCCGATCGTGCGTACCCACCCGGAAAACGGGCGCAAGGCGCTATTCGTCAGCGAAGGCTTCACGACCCACATCGTCGGCTTGCCGGAAGACGAGAGTCAGGCAATTCTCACTGAGCTGTACGCCCACAGCGTTCGTCCGGAAGGCGTTTACCGCCACAAGTGGCAGGAGAACGACATGGTGTTCTGGGACAACCGTTCGCTGATTCATCTGGCCGGCGGCACGCCCGATCACCTCCGCCGTCGCTTGCACCGCACCACCATTCAGGGCGATGCGCCGTTCTGATTCAGGAGAGCTCCATGAATGCTGTTCTGCAAAGCCACACGGCTAGCGATCGCTTGAACACGCATCAGGCCAATCAGCCCACCGCTGAAGCGCTGCTGCAAGTACAGGGCGTCAGCCTTGAATACCGCACGCCGGAACGCGTGGTGCGGGCCACCCACCAAGTCAGTTTTGAAATTGATCCTGCCGACCGTTTTGTCCTGCTCGGCCCGTCGGGCTGCGGCAAGTCAACGCTGCTCAAGGCCGTGGCCGGGTTCATCCAGCCCAGCGAAGGGCAGATTCGTCTGGCCGGCCAGCAGGTCAGGGAACCGGGGCCGGACCGGATTGTGGTGTTTCAGGAATTCGACCAGTTGCCGCCGTGGAAGACGGTGATTCAGAACGTCATGTTTCCGCTGCTGGCCTCGCGGACCCTCAAGCGTCGTGAGGCCGAGGAGCGTGCGCGGTTTTACCTGGAGAAAGTCGGCCTGAGCGCTTTCGCCGATGCCTATCCGCACACCTTGTCCGGCGGCATGAAGGCGCGCGTGGCGATTGCCCGGGCGCTGGCGATGCAGCCCAAGATCCTGCTGATGGACGAGCCCTTCGCCGCGCTCGATGCGTTGACCCGCCGCAAGATGCAGGAAGAGCTGCTGGAGTTGTGGGAAGAGGTGCGCTTCACGCTGCTGTTCGTGACCCACTCCATCGAGGAAGCGCTGGTGGTGGGCAACCGGATTCTGCTGCTGTCGCCCCATCCGGGCCGCGTGCGCGCCGAGATCAACAGCCATCAGTACACCCTGAAAAGCCTCGGCGGCGTCGAGTTCCAGGCGTCTGCGCAGCGCATTCACCGGCTGCTGTTCGACGAGGGCGAAGCCCCTGCGGTCGAGCCGGATCTGCGGTTTCAGGATGTTCGTATTGCCTATTAACACGCACATCCCTTGTAGGAGCGCGCTTGCCCGCGATTGCGGTGTGTCAGAGGACATCAATGTCACAGGCACACCGCAATCGCGGGCAAGCGCGCTCCTACAGGGGCGTGGCGCACATGAGATTGCACCCATGAGCCTTTCACCTCCTCTGCGGGAAGAATACGAAGTCGTGCTGGAGCCTTTCACTCAGGAAGACCTGGCCCGCGACATTCCCCTCGCGCAACGCATCTGGCAGGTCAGCTGGGTGCGTAAAGCCGTGATCCTCGTGGCGCTGGCGATCCTCTGGGAAATTGCCGCGCGCATTCAGGGCAACGACCTGCTGCTGCCGAGCTTTCTGCAAACCGCTCAGGCCTTTATTGAAGGCATCGCCAGCGGTGAATTGCTGACCAAGGTCTGGATCTCCCTGACGGTCCTGGTCAAGGGTTACCTGATTGGCATCGTTATGGCGTTCGGCCTGACCACGCTGGCCGTGTCCACCCAACTGGGGCGCGACCTGCTCGGCACGCTGACGGCGATGTTCAACCCGCTGCCGGCCATCGCGCTGCTGCCGTTGTCGCTGCTGTGGTTCGGCCTGGGTGAAAACAGTCTGATCTTCGTGCTGGTGCATTCCGTACTCTGGGCATTGGCCTTGAATACCTACGCGGGGTTTCTCGGCGTCTCTGAAACCCAGCGCATGGCTGGGCGCAATTACGGCCTCAAGGGCCTGCGGTTTGTCTGGTACATCCTGATTCCGGCAGCGCTGCCGTCGATTCTCGCGGGCCTGAAAATCGGCTGGGCATTTGCCTGGCGAACCCTCATCGCCGCAGAACTGGTGTTCGGCGCGTCTTCGGGCAAGGGTGGTCTGGGCTGGTACATCTTCCAGAACCGCAACGAGCTGTACACCGACAAGGTGTTCGCGGGCCTGGCGGCGGTGATCATCATCGGTCTGCTGGTGGAAAACCTGCTGTTCAGCAACGTCGAGCGCCTGACCGTGAAGCGGTGGGGCATGCAGCGCTGATCTGCTTTATCAAACGAACGCTCCGCCTTGTGGCCGCTGGATGAGCAATGAGGCCGTCACCCCTTTAGCTTTCATCGTGAGAAATGTATGGATCTTTCAAAGACAGCTGCACCGTTCAAGCGCCCGACGCTGACAGCGCTCGCCGCCGCACTGGGTCTGGTTGGCACATTGTTGAGCAGCGGCGCCCACGCTGAAGGCAAAATCAGCATCGCCCAGCAGTTCGGCATCGGGTACCTGATTCTGGACGTCGTTCAGCAGCAGAAACTGATCGAGAAGCACGGCAAGGAACAGGGCCTGGACATCAAGGTCGACTGGAACAGCATCTCCGGCGCCACCGCGATGAATGAAGCTCTCTTGGCCGGCGCGCTGGATGTGGTGTCAGCGGGCGTGCCGCCGATGCTGACCATTTGGGATCGGACCAAGGGCAAGCAGAACGTCAAGGCGATCGCCTCGCTGGGCTCGATGCCCAATTACCTGCTCAGCAACAATCCGAACGTGAAAACCCTCAACGACTTCACCGAAAAAGACCGCATCGCGGTGCCGGCGGCGGGCGTGGGATTCCAGTCGCGTACGTTGCAGATCGAAACCGCCAAGCTGTTAGGGAACGACAATTTCAAGAAATTCGACAACATCTCGGTCAGCCTGCCGCACCCGGATGCCACGTCAGCGCTGATTGCCGGCGGGTCGGAAATCAGCGCGCACTTCTCCAGCCCGCCGTTTCAGTATCAGGAGCTGGAAAACCCCAATGTGCATAAGGTGCTGAGCTCTTACGACGTGCTGGGCGGTCAGGCAACGTTCAACGTGCTCTACACCACTCAGAAATTCCACGACGAAAACCCGAAGACCTACAAGGCGTTCTACGACGCACTGGCGGAGGCCGAGAAAATCATCAAGGCCGACAAACCTGCGGCGGCCAAGACTTACATCGACGTCGAGAAATCGAAATTGCCGTTGCCGCTGGTGGAAAAAATCGTCTCCGATCCAGAAATCGACTTCACCGTCGTGCCCCAGCGCACATTCATCTACGCTGAAAAACTGCACGACCTCGGCGTCCTGAAAAACAAGGCTGACAGCTGGAAGGATTTCTTCTTCGAAGAAGCCCACGGTGGCGCGGGGAGTTGATCCTCAATGTTGGTCGGGCTGCTGAAGGCGGTGTGTCAGCCACACCGCCTTTGCGACCGTCGTAACCTCCGATTGCTCCTACAGGGGATTTGCGCCCGACGCAGATATTGAGCGCGAGGCAAAATTGTAGGAGCGCGCTTGCCCGCGAATGCATTGTGTCAGGCAGCATTGATGGCTCAGACCCACCGCCATCGCGGGCAAGCGCGCTCCTACATGGGATTCGCGTCTGACATGTGCGTTGGGCATGCCTCGGGGTGTGGGTCTTATAGGGGTCTCGAATACGGACACGAAAACTGGAGGAGTGACCGGGGTGGCGCGCCACCTTGCCCGCGAATGCATGGGGCCGGCCAATATTGATTTCGCAGATCGGCCACCATCGCGGACAAGCGGGCTCTAGCGTAGATTGGGGTGCTCTATAGATTCCGGCAGAGTTCAGTAGCACCAAGGAACCCTGATCCGCGCTCACAGTCGCATGATCACATCGCAACGGCGTCCGGCGGCGCGGTGTCGCAACGGCATTGGCACAAAGGAGCTTGCATGCCCGCCCAACCCTGTCTTTTTCGTGGTCGTCTGACCGTTCTTTCCATCGGTCTGTGCCTGGCCTTTCTCGCCGGCTGTGGCAAGGAAAAGCCCCAGGAACCGGTGCGCGCGCGCGTGCAGGCGCAGGCGGTCAAGACGGTCGATTTCGCCGCAGACGTGGCGCTGACCGGTGATGTTCAGGCACGGGTGCAGACGCAGCTTTCGTTCCGGGTGGGCGGCAAGATCATTCAGCGGACGGTCGATGTCGGCGATCGGGTGTCAGCCAAGCAAGTGCTGGCCAAACTCGACCCCAAAGACCTGCAGACCAACGTCGATTCCGCCATCGCTGCCGTTGCCGCCGAGCAGGCGCGCGTGAAACAAACCGCCGCCGCCTTCGTGCGTCAGAAAAAACTGTTGCCCAAGGGCTACACCAGCCGCAGTGAATACGATTCGGCCCAGGCGCAATTGCGCAGCAGCCAGAGCGCGTTCAAAGCGGCCCAGGCGCAACTGGCCAACGCCCGCGAGCAGTTGGGTTACACGGCGTTGATTGCCGATGCGCCGGGCATCATTACCGCGCGGCAGGCTGAAGTCGGCCAGGTCGTGCAACCGACGGCACCGATCTTCAGCCTGGCCCGCGATGGCGAGCGCGATGCCGTGTTCAACGTCTATGAGTCGCTGTTCGTTAACCCGCCCACCGACCAGCCAGTCGAAGTGACGCTGCTGGACAAACCGAAGGTCAAGGCCGTCGGTAAAGTCCGTGAAGTCACCCCGGCCGTGTCGGCGCAGACCGGCACGCTGCAAGTGAAGATCGCACTCACCTCGCTGCCACCGGGTATGGACCTGGGTTCGGTGGTCAGTGCCGCCCTGAGCGTGCCGGCCAGGACCAGCGTCGAGCTGCCGTGGTCCGCGCTGACCAAAGGCCTGGGCGATCAGCTCGGCAAACCGGCGGTGTGGGTGGTCGATGGTGACAACAAGGTCAGCCTGCGCGGCGTGACGGTCGGGCGCTACCTGACGGGCAAAGTGATCATTGTCGACGGTCTGAAGAATGGTGAAAAAGTGGTCGTTGCCGGTAACCAGTTGCTGCACCCGGATATGCAGGTGGAACTCGCCGACGTGTCCCCCGATCCTTCAAAACAACCGACAGGAGGCCAGCAATGAGGCGCCTGTCGGGAATCGTGTTGACCGCTCTGCTGTTGAGCGCGTGCAGCAAGGAAGAGCCACCGCCCGAGCCGATTCGGCCGGTGCTGTTCATTGAGGTTAAACCCCAGGCGCAAGAAAGCCTGGGCCGTTTCGCCGGCAACATTGCTGCGCGCTATGAAAGCACCCTGGGCTTTCGCGTCTCGGGCCGCATCGCCCAGCGTAGCGTCGACGTTGGCGCACAGGTGAAGAAGGGCGACATGCTCGCCGTGCTCGATCCGACCGACCAACAGAACCAGGTGCGCTCGACCCAGGGCGATCTGGCCCGGGTCGAAGCGCAGTTGATCAACGCCCAGGCCAACGCCCGTCGGCAACAAGAGTTGTTCGATCGCGGCGTTGGCGCCCAGGCCGCGCTGGATGTCGCAGTCACCGACCTCAAAACCACCCAGTCTTCCTACGATCAGGGCAAGGCCGCATCGCAGCAGGCCAAGGATCAGCTGAGCTACAGCGAGCTGCGCGCCGATCACGATGCCGTGGTCACCGAATGGAAAGTCGAGGCCGGCCAGGTGGTCAGCGCAGGTGAGCAGGTGGTGACACTGGCGCGCCCGGACATCAAAGAGGCGGTCATTGACCTGCCGGCGCAACTGGGTGATCAACTGCCCAGCGACGTGGTGTTCAAAGTCGCCAGCCAGCTGGAACCAGAGATCAACACCACCGCGACCGTGCGAGAACTCGAGCCTCAGGCCGAAAGCACCACCCGCACCCGTCGCGCACGTTTGACCCTGGCGGATACGCCGGCGGCGTTCCGTTTGGGCACAGCGATCAGTGTGACCCTTAGCTCGGCGATCAAGCCGCGCATCGAGCTTCCGGCCACGGCCGTGCAGGAGGTCGATGGCAAGACGCAGATCTGGGTCATCGACATGCAAAATCAGACGGTTTCTCCACGCGTCGTGACAGTCGTTAGCCGCAGTGGTGATTCGGTGGTGTTGGCCGATGGCGTCAACAACGGCGATCGCGTTGTGACCGCCGGGGTCAACAGCCTCAAGCCGGGGCAGAAAATCAAAGTCGATAAGGAAAGCCCACGATGAAAGGGACGTTCAACCTCTCCGATTGGGCGATCAAGCATCAGTCTTTCGTCTGGTACCTGATGTTCGTCGGCCTGCTGATGGGCGTGTTTTCCTACATGAATCTGGGTCGTGAAGAAGACCCTTCGTTCACCATCAAGACCATGGTCATACAAACCCGCTGGCCGGGCGCGACTGTGGATGAAACCCTGGAGCAGGTCACCGATCGCATCGAGAAAAAGCTCGAAGAGCTCGATTCCCTCGACTATGTAAAAAGCTACACCCGACCGGGTGAGTCCACTGTTCTCGTTTACCTGCGCGACACCACCAGCGCAGGGGCCATTCCTGACATCTGGTACCAGGTGCGCAAGAAGATCGACGACATTCGCGGGCAGTTCCCCCAAGGTATTCAAGGTCCGGCGTTCAACGACGAGTTCGGTGACGTCTACGGTTCGATTTACGCGTTCACCTCTGACGGTCTGACCCTGCGCCAATTGCGCGACTACGTGGAGCAAGTGCGGGTCCAGATCCGCGACGTGCCAGGCCTGGGCAAAGTCGAAATGATCGGCGAGCAGGACGAAGTGCTGTACCTGAACTTCTCCACCCGCAAGCTGGCGGCCCTGGGGCTTGATCAGCGTCAGGTGGTGCAAAGTCTTCAATCGCAAAACACCGTGACGCCGGCCGGGGTCATTGAGGCCGGTCCGGAGCGCATTTCCGTGCGCACCTCCGGCCAGTTCGCGTCGGAAAAAGACCTGGAAAATGTGAACCTGCGTCTCAACGATCGCTTCTATCGCTTGAGCGATATCGCCGAAATCACGCGCGGGTACGTCGATCCACCCAAACCGCTGTTCCGCTTCGACGGCAAGCCTGCCATCGGCCTGGCCATCGCCATGAAGAAAGGTGGCAACGTTCAGGAGTTCGGCAAGCAGTTGCACGAGCGCATGACCGCCGCCACCGCCGACCTGCCGATCGGCGTCGGCGTGCATGTGGTTTCCGATCAGGCGCAAGTGGTGGAGAAAGCCGTTGGCGGGTTCACCAGCGCGCTGTTTGAAGCGGTCGTGATCGTGTTGATTGTCAGCTTCATCAGCCTCGGCATGCGTGCAGGGCTGGTGGTCGCCTGCTCGATCCCGCTGGTGCTGGCGATGGTCTTCGTGTTCATGGAATACAGTGGCATCACCATGCAGCGTATTTCCCTGGGCGCCCTGATCATTGCACTCGGCCTGTTGGTCGATGACGCGATGATTACCGTGGAGATGATGGTGTCGCGCCTTGAAAAAGGCGACACCAAAGCCCAAGCCGCGACCTACGCCTACACGTCGACGGCCTTCCCGATGCTCACCGGTACATTGGTGACGGTCGCGGGCTTCGTGCCGATCGGCCTCAACGCGAGTTCGGCAGGGGAATACACCTTTACCCTGTTCGCCGTGATTGCCGTCGCCATGCTGGTGTCCTGGGTCGTCGCCGTGTTGTTCGCGCCAGTGATCGGCGTGCACATCCTCAGTGAAAACATCAAGAAACACGACGAGAACGCCAAGCCCGGACGCATCGCACGAGCCTTCAACGGTTCGATGTTCTGGGCCATGCGTCATCGCTGGCTGACCATCATCATCACGATCCTGCTGTTCGCCACTTCGCTGTTCTGCATGCGCTTTGTGCAGAACCAGTTCTTCCCCTCATCGGACCGCCCCGAGATTCTGGTCGACCTCAACCTGCCGCAGAGCGCGTCGATCAACGAGACGCGTCGCGCAGTGGACAAGCTAGAGGCCACGCTCAAGGACGATCCGGACATTGTCAGCTGGAGCAGCTACATCGGCGAAGGTGCGGTGCGTTTCTATCTGCCGCTGGATCAGCAGTTGGAAAACCCGTACTACGCGCAGCTGGTCATCGTCAGCAAAGGGCTGGAAGAGCGCGGCGCGTTGACCGAGCGTTTGAAAAAGCGCCTGCGTGATGACTTCGTCGGCATCGGCACCTACGTTCAGGCACTGGAAATGGGGCCTCCGGTGGGGCGTCCGATTCAGTACCGGGTCAGCGGCGAGAATATTGATGAAGTGCGCCAGCACGCCATCGAACTCGCCACGCTGTTGGACAACAACCAGCACATCGGCGAGATGATTTACGACTGGAACGAGCCCGGCAAAGTCCTGCGCATCGACATCAATCAGGACAAGGCGCGGCAACTGGGCTTGTCGTCCGAGGACGTCGCGCAGTTGATGAACAGCATCGTGACCGGCTCGGCGGTGACCCAGGTGCGCGACGACATCTACCTGATCAACGTCGTCGGTCGTGCGGTGGATTCCGAGCGCGGGTCGCCGGAAACCCTGCAGAACCTGCAGATCGTTACGCCCCAGGGCACGTCGATTCCGCTGCTCGCATTCGCCAACGTGCGCTATGAACTGGAACAGCCGCTGGTGTGGCGTCGCGATCGTAAACCGACGATCACGCTCAAGGCTGCCGTGAGCGACGAGATGCAGCCGACCGATCTGGTCAAGGAGCTCAAGCCCGAGATCGACAAGTTCGCCGCCGGTTTGCCGGTGGGTTACAAGATCGCCACGGGCGGTACGGTGGAGGAGAGCGGCAAGGCCCAGGGGCCGATCGCCAAGGTCGTGCCGTTGATGATCTTCCTGATGGCGACCTTCCTGATGATCCAGCTGCACAGCGTGCAGAAGATGTTCATCGTCGCCAGTGTCGCGCCGTTGGGATTGATCGGCGTGGTGCTTGCGTTGGTGCCGACCGGAACGCCGATGGGATTTGTGGCGATCCTCGGGATTCTGGCGCTGATCGGCATCATCATTCGTAACTCGGTGATTCTGGTGACGCAGATTCATGAGTATGAAGTGGCCGGCTATCTGCCGTGGGACGCAGTGGCGGAAGCGACTGAACACCGTCGTCGCCCGATCCTGCTGACCGCTGCGGCGGCAAGCCTGGGCATGATCCCCATCGCCCGCGAAGTGTTCTGGGGGCCGATGGCTTACGCGATGATCGGCGGGATCATCATCGCGACCCTGCTGACGCTGTTGTTCCTGCCGGCGCTATACGTGGCCTGGTACAAGATCAAGGAGCCGAGTGACGAGGACCGTCAGAAAGCCGAGCAAGAGAAGGCTGAACAAGAGAAGGCGAGCGAGGAGACTTTAGACCAGTCTTAATTTAGGAACGGTCCGACAGACACTTGTCGGTCCTTGCCTTACTGTGCCCCGCTGAATCGCTTCGCGGGGCTCGGCATGTCTTTTATCTCTGTGCGCTTGTGTGTCTGTCTCTTGTTGGGCTGGCTGCTGCCATTCGGCAGTTCGGCTGAAACGTTGGAAAACGCCTTCTGGCGCGTGGACATTGATCCGCAGACCCTCGCGGTCCGTGTCTCGCCGAGCGGGCAATCTGCCTTGCAGGCGTCAAGCGGGGTCAAGGCTCGCCGCGTCAGTGCGCTCAAGACCACGCCGGAGCATCTCTCCTGGCAATGGGACGAAGGCGCCTGGCATCTCGAAGCCCGGCTGCAGCAACGTGACCTCTTGCTGACCATCAAGGCCCGGAGCGCGGGGGTGCTGGAGTTTCTGAATCAGCCGGGCGACGCCATGGGCAAGGCGCTGATCTGGCCGATGGCCGAGGGGCATTACGTCCCTCGGGGGGACACTGTCTGGCAGCAGTTTCTTGTGGCCCAGGGCGAGATCAACACCACACAGGACCTGAGCCTGCCGCTATGGGGAATGGACCACGGCGCGTTCACCCTGACCTGGCTGCTGACCAACCCGTTCAACAATCGCCTGCGTTTGCATCCGCAGGGTGAAGCCCTGAGGTTGTCCGCCAGTCATGCGTTCACGGCATTGGATGTCAGCGTGCCTTTGACCTTTCGTCTGTCTCTGGACGCCCCCGATCCGCTTGCTGGTGCAAGGCGCTATCGGCAGTGGCTCATCGATAATGGCGAATATCAGACGCTGCAAAGCAAGTTCGAGAAAACCCCTGAGGGGCGCAAGCTGCTCGGCGCAGCCCATGTGTATCTGTGGGGTAACGACCTGCTCGCGCTTGATGACATTCAGTCATGGGAGCGCCTGACTCAGGTGCTGGCATCCGATGACCCACTCGCCGTGCAATTGCGCAAACGGCTGGATAAGAAGGCCTTGGTTTTGCTGAGTGGCAGCCACGCCCAACTGCAGCTCTGGCAACGGGTCACCCTGCTGCGCAGTCTGAACAACGCATTTAACTCAGTCGCACGGCAAGCCTGGCAACGTGATGCCCAGCCCGGCGTGTCGCGGTTGGTCTCGCGCTATGGCGAGCTTCGCGGGGAGGTCGCCCGCCTGTTTGCCGGCGCCCTCGCTGACGACCCGTCGACATGGGGCGGCGCTCTGTCCCTGCAGGGCATCAAAAGTTTGCAGGCATCCGGTTTGTCACGCCTCTGGCTTGGGCTCGGCGAAGGATGGGAGGGCGGTCTCTGGCATCCCGAGGCTGTACGCGCCGGCGTGCAGGCGGGTTATCTGATTGCGCCCTATGATTCCTACGAAACGGCTCTGGCGACTCATGAAAATTCGGACTGGGTAACCGCTCACCTGGGCAGCGACGCCTATCGTCAATGCGCCATCGTGCTGAAGGACGGAACGTTCAAAGCAGGTTTTCAACAGTCAGGGCATTACACCGATCCGCGTTGTGTCCGGCCACTGATGGAGGCGCGGGTTGCGGCCGTCCAGGCCGCTGCCGGTTTCAACAGCTGGTTTCTCGATGCCTACGCCACGGGGATGCTGTTTGACAGCTATCGCCCCGGTGCGACCATGACCCAGATGC
Source organism: Pseudomonas petrae (assembly GCF_021728295.1). Lineage (GTDB taxonomy): Bacteria > Pseudomonadota > Gammaproteobacteria > Pseudomonadales > Pseudomonadaceae > Aquipseudomonas > Aquipseudomonas petrae. The sequence goes on along the minus strand of NZ_JAKJXE010000003.1, from coordinate 319,234 downwards.
AAAACGCTGGGGCAAACGTCAGTGCTTCGCAGTGGTTGGCTGAAGCACAAGCGCTGCCCTCAGGTTCCGAGGACGGCAATGCCGTCACCGCCCGAGGCATCCTTTTCGCCCATGGCATGCAGACGCCGGTGATCGGCTGGGGTGATCCGGAGCTCAGCCAGCACACGTCCTCCCGCTGGTACCTCGGCAGCTGGTATCCGCCGGAGCAGCCGGACGTGTTCTTCAAACCGGTGCCGATCAAGGAGCCTTATCGCACCGTTCACTTCAACCCGACGACCCGTTTGCCGCTCTATCAAACCGTGTTCCATGGGTCGGTCATCACTGCCCATCACTGGCTTTTTGACAGCCTGAAACTGGTGAATGTCAGGCAAGAGAACGAGCTCACTCAGTTGCTCTATAACGTCCCCCCGCTTTATCACTTGAGCAGCGGGACATTGGGCGAGCGGTTGCCGGTGATACAGCGTCAGGACAGGTTTTTCAGGCCGCTGCACGAGCGCCTTGGCACTCAGGCGATGACGGCGTTCAGCTGGCTGACCCGTGATCGACTGGTTCAACAGACGACATTTGCGGATGGAACAAGACTGGTGGCGAACTTCGATGGCAAGCCGCGTGAGTTAGGGACCCATTCGTTTGCAGGGCATAGCGTGACGGCGGTTGGGCCTGACGGAGCGGTCAGCGTCTATCACGCAACAGGGGAAGGCGGCTGATGCGACCGGTGTTCAGGCGGCGCTACGGCAGACCTGCAACCGTCATACCTTGCGCCAGACGCTCGCCAGCCACGGCTGTTGCTCCCTCGGCAATCCCGGCGGTCGGTAGTAATGCTCGACTTCACTGAACCCGGCCTCGGTCAGCAAGGCACTCCACGATTCCAGATCGTGAAATGACCCGTACCGCTCACCCTGCCAGCCTTCCTGATTACTGCCCCGGGGATTTGAGCTGAAGAGCACGCCGCCGGGCTTGAGTGCCGCTCGCAATTCACGCAGCACCCGAGGCAATTCCTGACGCGGCACGTGGAACAGCGAGGCATTGGCGAAGATGCCGTCGAAGCGTTCTGCGGGCAGATCAAGTTCAAGGAAGTTCTGGTGAAGCACGGCACAGCCGCTGTCGGCACGGGCCATCTCGGCGAAGCGTTCAGAGCCATCCAGGCCAGTCGGGATGTGGCCCATAGCAGCGAATGTCTGCAGATCACGCCCTGGTCCGCAGCCGAAATCGAGAATCTGAAACGGTGCCGGGCCAGTGATATTGCGAAGCAGCGCGTCGATGTTCTGACTGACGTCATGATCGCGGGTCCCTTCGCGAAAGCCCTCGGCGACATCGTTGTAGTTGCCGAGGGTGGTGGCCGTGATCTGAGCGAGGTCGGTTGGATCGAGTTTCATGAGGCGGTCGTCTGGGCGCGGAAAGCCGTCAATATACCCCCGCTCAGGTTTTGATCAATTGCTCAGCAAGGATCAAATCAACCACCTCGTCGATGGTTTCGATCCGTGCCCAATCTTCAGGCGTTGGTTTCAGTTTGTATTTCCACTTCACCTGCATCATGAAACAGGTGAGGTCGTCATCTATGATGTCGAAGTCGCGAATGAAATTGGTGGTGTGCGTGACGTTGTTTCGCGGGATAAAGCCAATGATAGAGACAAAAAGCTCAATCACTTCCTGAGTCAGTTGCGCCCGATCAGCTTTGTTTTGCATGTCTCGCCTCATATGCACACAGACCTATGCTCACCAGGTCGAATACTGCCAGCCCTGCAGCCACGAAGGGAATTCCTCTTCCGATAACGCCGAAGACCCTTACTGTGCCGAAGGTGGCTTTTGCCATCCTGGCGGCTCTCGGTTGGCGGATGAGTGTGCGGGGGAAGAAGCGCATGCCGATCAGGCTGGCGAGGTTGGTCGTTCTGCTTGAGCCAGCGTGCACCCATGTTCCAACGGCTGTCTTGCTGATGGGAATTCCTGCTGAGGCCGTAATCGCTGTCGCGGCGGTCAGGCCGTAATGCTCCTTCGTGCACTCCCAAAGCGTTTCAAACGTGGTTTCGGGTAACGATGAGTTCGTACGTACCCCTTCAATTACCTCATGCGCAATAGCACCCGTTGTCCACGACTGCGAAGGGAGTATCAACGTGCCTGGGCATGGTCATCATCGAGCTTCGCAAATTGAAAGTTACCAGGCTGGAAGGCCCGAGATTCACCCCTTCTCTCTGCAACTCATGACGGTGCTGAAAACAGCGTCTGATAGTTCCTTCTCTTGCATCTGCCAGTCTCCCAATGCTTCAACTTTCAAGGCCTGCAAGGCTAGCGGATTTAACTGAAGCAATTCCTTGCTCGAAAATAAATGGAGCTTTCGCACCTTGTAAGAGGAAAAATCCTACCCATTCACCGCTTATTCAAACGCAACGCCAATCGATCCCCGCCCAGCTGAATCACCGCCACCAATATCACCAGCAACACGATTACGGTGAGCATCACTTGCGTGTCAAACCGCTGATAACCGTAGCGATAAGCGATGTCCCCCAGGCCACCGGCACCGATGGCACCGGCCATGGCCGATGAATTGATCATCGTCACGATGGTGATGGTAAATCCGCCAACGATGCCCGGCAGTGATTCAGGCAGCAGCACGTGCCAGACGATGTGCCAGCGGCGACAACCCATCGCTTGTGCCGCTTCGATCAAGCCATGGTCAACTTCGCGCAGGCTCACTTCCGCAATGCGCGCGAAGAATGGCGTCGAGGCAATGGTCAGCGGCACCACCGCCGCCCACACGCCATAGGTCGTGCCGACGATCAGCCGCGTGAACGGGATCAGCGCCACCATCAAAATCAGGAACGGCACCGAACGGAAAATATTCACGAACGCGCCCAGCACCCGGTTCACATTGGGTGCTTCAAAGATGCCGCCCTTGCCGCTGGTGACCAGAACCACCGCCAGTGGAATGCCCAGTATCAACGCGATCAGCGACGACACGCCCACCATCAGAAAGGTGTCGATGACGCCCTGCCACAGACGATCAAGCCACATAACCCAGTACCTCCGCGTGCTGCGCGTGTTTGCGGGCGCGACTGAGCAGTTCTTCCGCCGACAGCGGCGAATGACTCACCGCCAGCAGCAGATGACCCAATGCACGCCCTTGAATGCGTTCGACGCCGCCATGCAGCAGACTCACCCGCCCGCCAAAGGCGCTGAACAACGCTGAAAGGTCAGGCTCTTTGCCGTCGCTGCCGGTGAACTGCAGATCCAGCACAACGCTGGCGTGATGCTCGAAAGGGTGCGGCTGCAAGCGTGCCTGCACATCCTCCGGCAGCGCGTGTTGCAGCGGCGCCAGCAGCGTCTTGCTCACTTCATGCTGCGGGTTGCCGAATACCTGCCAGACCGGGCCTTGCTCGACAACTTCACCTTTTTCCAGCACCACCACGCGATCGCAGATTTCCCGGATTACTGCCATCTCGTGGGTGATCAAAATGATCGTCAGCCCCAGGCGCTGGTTGATCTCGCGCAGCAGGCCGAGAATCGATTGGGTGGTTTCCGGGTCGAGGGCCGAGGTCGCCTCGTCGCACAGCAGAATGGCCGGGTCATGCACCAGCGCCCGGGCAATGCCGACGCGCTGCTTCTGCCCGCCTGACAACTGCGCCGGATACGCCTTGTGCTTGCCTTCCAGCCCGACCAACTCCAGCAGCTCGGCGACTTTGCGCTGACGCTGCGCCTTCGGCACGCCCGCGACCTTGAGCGGCAGCTCGACGTTCTGCCACACGGTCTTGGCCGACATCAGATTGAAATGCTGAAAGATCATGCCGATGCGTCGGCGCAGCTCCACCAACGTGTCTTCGTTGAAGTCGCCGATGTCCACCTGATCGATCAGCACGCGCCCGCTGCTGGGTTTTTCCAGACGATTGATGGTGCGGATCAGCGACGATTTGCCTGCGCCGCTCCGCCCGATGATGCCAAACACCTCACCGCGCTGGATATCCAGATCGATGCCCTGAAGCGCCGGCACCGGCCCTTGCGGACCTTCATAGACTTTACACAGATTGATGAAGCGCACATGGGCGCGGTGCTTTTCCGGGTGCAGGTCGGCTTGCTCGGCGGCATGAGGGGTAGCAGCCTCAAGCGCTAAAGCGCGTTGCGCGGATGCAGTCATGATCAATTCTTCCAGCCAACCTGATACAGCGAGCCATTGACCTTATCCAGCGAGGCGCGCACGACAGGCGAATGTTGGTAGATGTCGATGAACTTGGCCAGACGCGGGTCATCATTGTGGTCGGGCTTGATGACGAACTGAATCACGTACTCCGGGTGATCAAGGCCGTCGAACAGAATCGCCGAGCCGGCATCGAAGGTCTTCGACAGACGAATGTAGGCCGGGTAGCCCTGCACCAGATCGGCATCGTCATAGGCGCGCACCAGTTGCACGGCTTCGACCTGGATCAGCTTGATCTTCTTCGGGTTGGCGGTGATGTCGTCTTCGGTGGCCTTGTAACCCACGCCCGGTTTCAACGTGATCAAGCCGGCCTTGGCCAACAGTTGCAGGCCGCGACCGCTGTTGATTGGATCGTTGGCGATTGCGACGGTGGCGCCGGTTGGCAGCTCATCGAAGCTTTTGTACTTCTTCGAATACAGCCCGACGTTGTTGATGATGCCCGGCGCGTACGGCACCAGATCAAAACCCGACGCCGCTTTGGCGTTTTCCAGAAACGGGATGTGCTGGAAGTAGTTCACGTCGATGTCGCCAGCGTTGAGGCTGACGTTAGGCGCGATCCAGTCGGTGAATTCCACCAGCTCGACCTTCAGGCCTTGTTTATCGGCTTCGGCGACGGCCGCTTCCAGCGGTATGGCAAACGCGGCCGTGGTGCCGACTTTGAGCGGTTGATCGGCGGCGTGGGTGACGCCGGCAAACAGGCCCACGGACAGCGCGAGGGTGAGGAGGGTTTTGGTCATGGCGGGTAATCCGGGTCAGTGGTCTGGTTTGAATCTTGGGTGTTTGTGAGGCCGTCTTCGCGGGCAAGCGCGCTCCTACACGTCGGGGCGCGTTCTGTAGCTCGCCCCCGCGTGCCGTTCAGGCAGCCTTGCGTCGCCGTCCTCAAACAGCTTCTCGCGCAAGGTGCCGTGTTCGTACGCGGTCTTGTATGAGCCCCGTCGTTGCAGCTCCGGGATGACCAGGTCGATGAAATCCTCGTAGCTCTCCGGGGTGACGATGCGGGTGAGGTTGAAACCGTCCAGTCCGGTTTCGGCGATCCACGATTCCAGCTCGTCGGCGACCTGCTCGGGCGAGCCGATCAGCGTGATGTAACGGCCGCCCAGGGCGTGCTGATCGAGCAACTTCTGGCGGGTCCAGTCGTTGTTCTTGAGAATCTTCGTCGCTGACTGAATGGCATTGCCTTTCACGTGCTGGATCGGCTCGTCGAGCTCGTAGTCGGCGAAGTCGATGCCGGTGGACGCAGCAAAATGCGCAAGCCCGGCCTCGGCGCTGGCGTAGTTCAGGTACTCCGCATGCTTGGCCCGCGCCGCTTCTTCGGTGGCGCCGACGATGACGTTGAGACCCATGAAGACCTTGATGTCATCGGGGTTACGCCCGGCGGCCACGGCGCTGGCACGGACCTTGTCGACCTGCTCGCGGGTCGCGGGTTTGTTCTGCGCGCTGATAAACACGCACTCGGCGTTGCTGCCGGCAAACTGCAAACCGCGCTCGGAACTGCCCGCCTGAAACAACACCGGCGTTCGCTGCGGCGACGGCTCGCACAGGTGATAACCCTCCACCTGATAGAACTCGCCGCTGTGTCGCACGTAGTGGACTTTTTCCGGCTGGGCATAGATGCGCGCCTGACGGTCCTCGATCACCGCGTCGTCCTCCCAACTGCCTTCCCACAGCTTGTACAAAACCTCCAGGTATTCATCGGCCTGGTCGTAGCGGTGGTCGTGTTCGATCTGCTCGGTCAGGCCCATCGCGCGTGCGGCGCTGTCCAGATACCCGGTGACGATGTTCCAGCCCACGCGTCCGCGTGTCAGGTGATCCAGCGTCGACATGCGCCGGGCGAACAGGTACGGGGCCTCGTAGGTGAGGTTGGCAGTCAGACCGAAGCCGAGGTTTTTGGTGATCGCGGCCATGGCTGATACCAGCAGCAACGGATCATTCACCGGCAACTGGATCGATTCCTTCAGCGTCACGTCCACCGACTTCTGATAGACGTCATAGACCCCGACGATGTCCGCGATAAACAAGCCGTCGAACAGCCCGCGCTCCAGCAACTGCGCCAGATCTGTCCAGTATTCGAGGGTCTTGTACTGGGTCGACGTGTCTCGGGGGTGTGTCCAGAAACCGTGATTGATGTGGCCGATGCAGTTCATGTTGAACGCATTGAGCAGGATCTTTTTCTTGCTCATCAGATCGTCCCCCGGCGTGGCGGGTTGACGTCATTGAGGTAGTAATTGCCGATGGCGTAATACTTCCAGCGCACCGGGTCGTGCAACGTGTGAACCCGCGCGTTGCGCCAGTGCCGGTCAAGGCCGTGCTCCGCCAGCGTGGCTTGGGAACCGGCGAGTTCGAACAAGGTGCTGCCGGCTTCCAATGAGATTTCGGTGCTGATCGCCCGCGCTTCCGCGACCGCAATCGATGCCTGCGCCAGATTTTCGGGCGTGGTCTCGGCCTGCGCCCGATCAAGGAACTCGCCCGAACGTTCGAGCAAGGCTTCGGCGGCGTGCAGACGAATGCCGAGTTTGCCGAAACTGTGCAGCGTCAGCGGGTCATCGACGGCTTTTTCGATGCCGGAGTCGATCCACGGCCGAGTGCGGGTACGCACGAAATGCAACGCGTCTTCAAAGGCAGCGCGGGCGATACCGGTGTCGATGGCGGCATGGAGGATCTGCGCCAGCGGGCCGACGGTGGTCGGGCGCTCGAAGGCGGTTTGAAACGGCACCACGTCATCGGCTTCGACATACACGTTATCGAACACCACCGAGCCGCTGCCGGTGGTGCGCTGGCCGAAGCCGCTCCAGTCGTCGATCACACTTAGCCCCGTTGCGTTCGACGGCACAAACGCCAGCTGCTGCACGCCATTGTCATCAACCACCGAGGTCGGTATGCGTTGGGCGTAAAGCGCGCCGGTGGCGTAGAACTTGCGGCCGTTGATACGCCAGCCATTGCCGCTGCCGTCGCGGCTCAGGCGGGTGGTGCGGTCGTGGGCGGTCTTGGTGCCCAATTCAGCCAGCGCGTTACCGAAGCGCTGACCGGCGAGCACCTCGGCGTACAGTCGCGCCTGCTGTGCCGGGCTGCCGTTCACGCGCAGTACTTCCAGCGCGTAAAAATGATTCTGCGGAATCTGACCCAATGAGGCGTCGGCGGCAGAGATGATGCGAATGACTTCGGCCAGGGTGACATTGGACACGCCGGCGCCACCAAAGGCTTTAGGTACGCTGATGCCCCACAGTCCCGAGCGGGAAAACGCTTCCAGTTCCTGATGCGGCAGGCGCCGTTCACGATCACGCGTGGCGCTCTGTTGTTTGAACTCTTCCGCCAGGGTGCGGGCGCTGTGCAGCGCCTCGGCATCGTCGCGAATGATCGCGGTCACGGCGGTCGCCTGCGTGTCACGCGGCAAGGTTTGAAGGCTCATAGGTGTGCTTCCAGTTGTCTGGTTATATCCAGGAATGACGAGCAGGCAGGGTGCCGTTCAGGTGCCATGCGCCGACGGCGTGAACCTTCCAGCGCACCGGGTCGTGGAGGGTGTGAACCCGCGCATTGCGCCAGTGACGATCAAGATTGAATTCGGCCAGCGTCGCGCGACTCCCCGAGAGCTCGAACAGCTTTTCGCTGGCTTGCAGGGCGATTTGCGTGGTCAGCACCTTGGCTTCGGCGACCACGATGGACGCCCGCGCCGCCGACTGTTCGTCGATGGGTTCGGCGGCAATCTCATCCAGCACCCGCCCGGCCTTGCGCAGCAGCGCTTCGGCGGCGTGCAGCTCGAGCTTCAATTTGCCGATGTCGGCGATCACATACGGATCGTCGCCGGCACGCTCGACATTGGCGTCGATCCAGGGCCGTGAACGCTCGCGCACAAAACGAATGCTTTCGTCGATGGCTTCCCGGGCAATGCCTGCATCAATGGCGGCTTGAATCAGCTGCGAAACCGCGCCCTGAATGTTCGGCGCCAGGCCCAGCTTCCAGTTATCAACGACCCGTTCGCCACTCACGCGCACGTTTTCCAGCAGCACGCTGCCGCTGGCGGTGGTGCGCTGACCGAAGCCGGACCAGTCGTCGATGATGTGCAGCCCCGGCGTCCCGCGTGGCACGAACACCAGCACTTGTTTGCCGTCGTCATTAATGGCCTTGACCGCCACCCAGTGGGCGAACAGCGCGCCGGTCGAGTAGAACTTGCGGCCGTTGAGCAAAAACTGATCACCGTCTGCGGTCAGTCGCGTGCGGACGTCGAGGGTGTTTTTGGTTCCGCGCTCAGGGCCGCCATTGCCGATACGTGCGCCGCCGAGCACGCTGCCGAACAGGGTGTGTTTCTGGGCCTCGGTAGCGCTGCCGATCAGCGAATAGAGGATGCCGAAGTGGTTCTGTGGAATCTGGCCCACGGCAGGGTCAGCTGCCGAGAGAATGGCGAAGACTTCGGCCACGGTCACGAATGACACCTGCGGCCCGCCGTACGCGCGCGGCACCGAGATGCTGCCCAGGCCACTGCGGGTAAACAGCTCGATTTCCGACCAGGGCAGTTGCCGCTCGCGGTCTCGCGTGGCGGCATGGGGACGTACGACGGCGGCCAGTTCATGGGCCGCAGCAATGGCGTCGGCGTCGTTGCGCACTATGTTGGCAGGGAGCAGGGGAGGAGCCACGTCCAGGGTGTGCTGGACAGAAGGGGCGCTCAGATCAGTCATGGTGGTGACCTTTACGAGCGCGAGCACTGGGATCATTGTGCTGAACCATTCGAACCTCGAATCAATACCGCTGTGGCGGCGAGAAAATTGACGATGGTCCGGTGGTCCGGTGCATATACCCTAAGCGCGTATAAAAATTAAATAAACTCACATTTAGGAATAAGCATAGAAGGTGAAATAGCGGCTGACGTTGCCAGCGCCGTGGCTTGCGTGTAGGTCAGGCATGACCCGAAGGCCAGCGCCAGAATCACGTACTTGACGATATGTCTGCAGGGCATGGCGAACACCTCGTGAAGGGTTTCACCGCAGGCTAGCAGCCCGTTTTCGCGTAGTGAGGGGGGAAGCTGTAGGACGCTGTTGCAGATGATGTGGGAGGTTTCTTCTCCGTTGCTGATCTGTGGAGTTGTTCACGGTTGCAGAACGCCAGGTGGCGGGCAGCAGACGTGTCGCAGCGCTTCGATGGTGCGCCGCGACAGCGTCCTGGACAGGGCCGATATCAAGTTTCGGCCTCATCGGTCATGTCGGTCGATACCTTGATCAGCCGCGCCGGCGCCCAGCGCGAGTTGTTGCCGACCCGGTCAATCACGCAGTAGCTGACCTCTAAATGGGGATCATCGCCGGCCTCGCGCACCAACTCTGCCGGTACCTCGACAACGATGGGCAGGCCAACGTCGTCCTGGGTAAGCGCTGGCAAGTCCAGACGCATGTCGCCCCAGCGAAGGGTGATCTCATCGTAGGCATCCATGTTGGGATAAGCGTCGAGGGTGAGTTGAACGCCCTCATTGAAGTGGCACGCGGTCAAACCGTCCTGCATGACCGAGTCGGCGAACGTCACCGGTGCCAGTCCCTGATTCTCATCGCCCTCGCCGCTGACCAATTGACCGCCGGGAGTCTCCAGTTTGACCCACACCTTGGCGCCAGGAGACTTAATGGGTTCGCTGCCAATTTTGGTAACGCGATAGTAGGTTTTAACTTTTCCACTTCGAAGAAAACTTTCGGGTACATGTAGGACGGATGTATGCCCGATGTCGGACTCCGATAAAAGTTTTGACGCGGCATAACAGCCTCCCCAAAACAATTCGATCAAGTCACCGCAGTCCATCTCTGGCCAGGGAGCAATGTGTACCTGCAGGTCGGCCGCCGCAAGGGCGCCAATCCCGTGCTTGTTCGACTGCGGCAGATACGGGGCCATCAACTTGAAAGACTGAGTGATTACAGGGGTGTGGATCATCTTTTAATACTCTTCGAATGTGGGCCTGGTTCAGGCATGTCAGGTGATTTATTCATCGTAGCTGCAATGTGGAAACGACTGGCGCTAGTACACGCCGGGATACACAGGCATGGCAAACATTACAAATGGTGGCAATTAGTGAATTGCTGTTTTTAAGAAGTGAATGAACTGAGGGCGTTTTCAGCTAATTGTGTTGCGGTGTTTGTGTCAATGAGGATTAACGTTTTAAACGCTGTGTGGGGCAAATGGAGAAGTTTCCTACACTCGACTGTCCCATGTTGAGAGGGGAGATGGGAGATGCGACTGCGGTCCTGCTTCAACGGGAAAGCGTGCAGGTACAACGGCCAGATGACGGACGGGAAGTGTGTGATGGAGTTATTTGTTGACGTAAAAATGGTCAATCAACGGTGCGAAGAGTGTTGGCTGTTCTTATAGAGAAAGTAGATAGGTTCGCGACGGGTCGTCGGAGTCGAAACAGTAGAACTTTTAGTGGATCAACGCTTTTCTAAATATGAACGACAAAGAAAACGGCGCCTGTTGGCGCCGTTTTGAACACATAACGTGTCGGACTAATTCCTGCTGCGCTCAAGAAACTGCCTTGTGCGTTCTTCTTTGGGATTGGCAAACAGCTCTTTCGCCTCACCTTGTTCAACGATGACGCCCTTGTCGATGAAGATCACCCGGTTGGCGACGTCCCGCGCGAAGCTCATCTCGTGGGTCACGATCACCATCGTGCGTTTCTCCAGGGCCAGTGCGTGAATCGTATTCAGCACCTCGCCCACCAGCTCGGGATCAAGCGCCGACGTCGGTTCATCGAACAGAATGACTTCCGGCTCCATGGCCAGCGCACGGGCAATCGCCACGCGCTGTTGTTGGCCGCCGGACAGACGGCGCGGATAAGCGTCCTCTTTACCCGCGAGGCCGACCTTCGCCAACAGCGCGCGGCCCAGTTCGATGGCCTGCTCGCGCGGCATCTTCTTGACCACTGTCGGGCCTTCAATGACGTTTTCCAGCGCGGTGCGGTGCGGGAACAGATTGAAGTTCTGGAAGACGAACCCGACATGCTGGCGCAGCTGCCGGATCAGACCCTGCTGCTGGCTCAGCGGGCGACTCAAATCGACCTTGATGTCGCCCACGACAATGCTGCCGCTTGTAGGCACTTCCAGCAGGTTCAGGCAGCGCAACAGGGTGGTTTTACCCGACCCGCTAGGGCCGATGATCGCCACCACCTCGCCAGGCTCGACCGTCAGGTCAATGCCCTTGAGCACTTCGTTGCCCTTGAATTGCTTGGTCAGTTTTTCAACCGTGATCATGCCTCAGGACTCCACATCGTGGCGGTTGGCCCGTGCTTCCAGGCGATTTTGAAAATGCGCCAGGATGCTGCACAGCACCCAGTAGATCACCGCAACGGTGAAATACATGGTGAAAATTTCCAGCGTCCGCGAAGAGATCAGCTGCGCCTGGCGGAACACTTCCGGCACCTGAATGGTGGCGGCCATCGCCGTGTCCTTGACCAGTGAAATGAAGCTGTTGCCCAGCGGGGGCAACGCGGTGCGTGCAGCTTGCGGCAGGATGGCGCGGCGCATGGTCTGGGCGCGCGTCATGCCAATGCTCGCGGCGGCTTCCCATTGCCCTCGGTCCACTGAACCGATCGCGGCCCGAAGGATTTCGCAGGCATACGCGGCCATGTTCAGCGACAGACCGATCAGCGCTGCAGTAATCGCGTCCAGTTCAATCCCCAGGTCCGGCAGCCCGTAATAAATCATGAACAGCTGGACGAGAAGCGGCGTGCCGCGGAAGAACGACACGTAAACCCTGGCGACCGCACTGATGACCCAGATCTTCGACAAACGCATCAGTGCCAGGCCGAAGCCCAACACCAATCCGAAGAACATCGACCCCAGGCTCAAGCCCACCGTGTAATACGCGCCCTTGAGCAGAAAGGGCGCGGAGTCCAGCGCGAGCTGAAGGCTCTCTGGGATCATTTGGTCACGTCAGCCTTGAAGTACTTGTCCGACAGCTTGGCGAGGGTGCCGTCGGCGCGCAGCTTGTCGATGGCTTTGTTGACCGCATCCAGCAATTCAGGCTCGCCCTTGCGCAGTGCGATACCGGATTCCTGACGGGAGAACGGTTCGCCGGATACCGCCAGCTTGTCCTTGGTCTTGGCGACCAGTTCCAGTGCAGCAAGGCGGTCGACGAGGATGGCGTCGATGCGACCGACACGCAGGTCCTGATACTTGGTCGGATCATCGTCATAGGTTTTGACGATGGCATCAGGCACGTTGGCTTTCAGCCACTCTTCGTAGTTGGTGCCCAGGCCAACACCGACTTTTTTGCCTTTCAGGTCTGCAGCCGTTTTGATCACGCCGACGTCTTTGGTCTGCACCAATGCTTGAATGCCCGACACTGTGTAGGGTTCGGAGAAGTCGTATTTTTTCTTGCGCTCGTCGGAGATGGTCACTTGGTTGATCACAACGTCCAGACGCTTGGATTCCAGCGCGGCCAGAATGCCAGCCCACGGCGTGGCTTGCAGCTTGACCTTGACGCCCAGCTCCTTGGCCAGCGCTTCAGAGAACTCCACTTCAAAGCCGGTCAGTTTGCCGTCTTCACCCACGAAGCTGAACGGTGGATAAGTGCCTTCCAGGCCGACATTGAGGGTTCCATTCTTTTTGATCGTTGCCAGTTGTTCGCCAGCGACAGCCTGGCTGACCAGACCGGTGCCCAGCACCAGGCTGAAGGCCGACAACAGAAAGGTGCGGCGGATTGCAGACATGTTCATGAAAGTCCCCTGTTTTAATTGGAATGTCAGGCAAGTATCAGACCCGACGAAGCTACGTTGGCATCACGCGTTTATCCAGCTTTTTCAGTCGCCTGCGAGGCTCTGCGCGCCGGCTGGCGGCGATCATAAGACCCGCATCAGGAGATGAAAAATAATAAAAAGCGGATTGCTTATCAGTTTTTAGAATATGGCGCCCCCGCGACCCTTTGCGCGGGAGCGTGACGAAGGCTCTATCCCGCTGAGAAGACGCCCTGATACGCAAACAAGGCAGGCGCGCCGCCGGTGTGGAGAAAGACGATCGGGCCGTCTTCGAAGCGCTGCCGGCCAATGCCGTCGAGCAGTCCGGCCATGGCTTTGCCGGTGTACACCGGATCCAGCAACAGCCCTTCATGACTGGCCACCAGCCGGATCGCCGCCAACGTGCCGGCATTCGGCTCGCCGTACCGTGGGCCAAAGTATTCATCCCACAGCTGCACCTTGAACGCGGCGGGTAAGGATTCGCCCAGCAGTTCGACGGTTTGCTCGGCCAGGCGCTGAACCTTGGGCGCCTGGGTTTCTTCCGGGCGCGACACGGTTACGCCAATCACCGGCAGCTCGGGCAGTTCTTCCGCCAAGGCTAACGCCAGGCCGCTGTGAGTGCCGGCACTGCCCGACGCGAGCACGACGGCTGCGAATGACAGCCCGCTTTGCTTGATTTGCTCGGCCAGTTCAAAGCCGGCCTGCACGTAACCCAGTGCCCCAAGGGCATTCGAGCCGCCGATCGGCACCAGGTAGGGCTTCTTGCCACTGAGACGCAGCCGGCTGGCCAGGGCGTGCAACTGGTCGTCGGCATTGTCGAGGTTCTCGACCAGCTCGACCTTGGCATCGAACAAGTCCAGCAGCAGGCGATTGCCGTTGCCCAGGTAATTGCTGTCGTCAGTCGCAATCGGGTTTTCCAGCAGTGCAACACAGCCCAGGCCAAGGCGTGCGGCGAGGGCGGCGGTCTGGCGCACGTGGTTGGATTGAATGGCGCCCGCAGTGATCAACGTGTCGCACCCTTGAGCCAGGGCATCGGCCGCGAGGTATTCCAGCTTGCGCAGCTTGTTGCCGCCCATGGCCAGCGGCGTGATGTCGTCGCGTTTCACGTAAATGTCGCGGCCGGCCCAGGTCGAGAGGCGTTCCAGCTTTTCAAAAGGCGTCGGACCGCCGAGCAATTCCAAACGATTAAAACGGGCGAGCTGTTGCTTGATCATGGTGGCGTCGACAGGTCTGCAGTTGAGTCGCAGGACTATAGGCAGACGTTTCCCACAGGGCAACAGCCCGCCGTCCTCCATCCCCTGCGCAGAAGCCCTCCGAAAATAGTTATTTTTTTGCCGCGAATGGATGTCGTAGAGTGATTCCACTTCGGCCTTCACAGCCTGACTCGCCGTTGAATTGAGGAGAAATCTGCGTGAGCACTATTCCCGACCTGTCCCCGGAATCCTGCGCCGAGGGCGTGACCGGCCACTGGCAACTGCAGCGGATTGTGGGCGAATTGCGCGCCGCGCGTGATGACTGGCGTACCAGCAACGGCCGGATCAGCGGCGAGAAGGGTGGCCGCGAGCTGCCGTCCCGCGAGGCCATGCGCGACATTCTTGATGCGCTGTGCGGCGCGCTGTTTCCGATGCGGCTGGGGCCGGTGGACCTGCGCGAAGAGAGCGAGGACTTCTACGTCGGCTACACCCTCGACGTGGCGCTGAACTCGTTGCTCGATCAGGCGCGGCTCGAACTGCGCTACGCCGCCCGGCAGAAAGGCCAGGATGCCAGCTGCGCGGATGTGCATGCGGAACGGTTGATTCAGGATTTCGGCAGCGCACTGCCGACGATTCGCCGCATTCTCGACACTGACGTGCTGGCGGCGTATCACGGTGACCCCGCCGCGCGCAGTGTCGATGAGGTGTTGCTGTGCTACCCGGGCATTCTGGCGGTGATTCACCATCGTCTGGCCCATCACCTTTATCACAACGGTTTGCCCTTGCTGGCGCGCATCAGCGCCGAACTTGCCCATTCTGCCACCGGCATCGACATCCATCCCGGCGCGCAGATCGGCCCGAGCTTCTTCATCGATCACGGGACAGGCGTGGTGATTGGCGAGACTGCAATCATCGGCGAGCGCGTGCGCATTTATCAGGCCGTTACGCTGGGCGCCAAACGCTTCCCCTCCGATGAAGACGGTCAATTGCTCAAGGGCCATGAGCGTCACCCGATCGTCGAAGACGACGTGGTGATCTATGCCGGCGCGACGATTCTGGGGCGCATCACCATCGGCAAGGGCTCGACCATCGGCGGCAACGTGTGGCTCACGCGCGGCGTGCCGGCGGGCAGCAACGTCAATCAGGCGAGTCTGCAGCACGAGGATGGCTGTCCGAAGTAGCCCTTCATATCCCAAATCCAGGGACGCGCACACTGGCCTTTTCCCGGCTGAAGCCGGTCCCACTAATTGACCGCATGCATCTTGTAGGACCGGCTCTTGCCGGGAAGGCGTCAGTCGCCATATCGCAAATCTTCGGGTGCCCACACTGGCCTCTTCCCGGCTGAAGCCGGTCCTACTAATCGACCGCGTACATCGTGTAGGACCGGCTTTAGCCAGGAAGGCGTCAGTCGCCATATCGCTAAGCCTCCCACGATTTGTTCAGTGCTTTGAAAACCCTCCCAAACCCACGGAACGAAAGGCTTTCGCCGTCCGTCCTACCCTCGCCTGAGAGAGCGTCACGCCCTGTGCATTAGTCTCCGGCCGCTTTTTCGTGTTTTAATTGAACGTTCAATCAAGTTAAACCGGTGGTTCGCTGCCCGCTGATCTCAGGAGGCCTACCTTTGCCGCATACACGTTGCATGATCGATCCCCTCGCCCGCGCGGCGGTATTCATATGAATAATTCGAGCACTCCGAACAGCACGCCTGTTCGCATGAACGGCCCTGTTTTCTACTTTGCCGCCAGCTTCATCCTGATCTTCGGACTGGTCGTGATCGGTTTCCCGGAAGCCTCGGGTGCCTGGTTGCTCGCCGCGCAGAACTGGGCCGCCAACACCGTTGGCTGGTACTACATGCTGGCGATGACCCTGTATCTGCTGTTCGTGGTTGTCACCGCGATTTCAGGTTACGGCAAGATCAAGCTTGGCGCTGACCACGACGAACCCGAGTTCAGCTACCTGTCCTGGGCCGGCATGCTGTTCGCCGCCGGAATCAGCATCACGCTGTTCTTCTTCTGTGTGTCCGAGCCGTTGACCCACATGCTGCAGCCGCCGCAGGGCGAAGGCGGGACCACACAATCGGCGCGTCAGGCCATGCAGCTGCTGTTTCTGCATTGGGGCCTGCACGGTTGGGGCGTGTTCGCGTTCGTCGGCATGGCACTGGCCTACTTCGCGTATCGCCATAACCTGCCGCTGGCATTGCGCTCAGCGCTGTATCCGTTGATCGGCAAGCGCATCAACGGCCCGATCGGCTATGCGGTCGACGGCTTCGGCATTATCGCCACCATCTTCGGCCTCGGTGCCGACATGGGCTTTGGCGTACTGCACCTGAATTCTGGGCTGGACTACCTGTTCAACGTGCCGCACACCCAATGGATTCAGGTCGGCCTGATCACCCTGATGATGGGCGCGGCGATCCTCGTAGCCATCGCGGGCGTCGACAAGGGCGTGCGCGTCATGTCCGACATCAACATGCTGTTGGCCTGCGCGCTGCTGCTGTTCGTGTTGTTTGCCGGACCCACGCAGCACCTGCTCAATACGCTGGTGCAGAACATCGGCGATTACCTCGGCGCATTGCCGGTCAAGAGCTTCGACGTGTATGCGTACGACGGGCCGAGCGACTGGCTGGGCGGCTGGACGGTGTTCTATTGGGCGTGGTGGATTGCCTGGTCGCCGTTTGTAGGCCTCTTCATTGCGCGTATTTCACGCGGTCGCACCATTCGCGAATTCGTCTGTGGCGTGCTGCTGATCCCGCTGGGTTTCACCCTGGCCTGGATGTCGATCTTCGGTAACAGCGCCATTGATCTGGTGCTGAACCACGGGATGGCGGCGTTGGGCCAATCGGCCATCGAAGATCCGTCGATGACCCTGTACCTGATGCTGCAGACGTACCCTTGGAGCCGGACGGTCATTGCCGTGACGGTGTTCATCAGCTTCGTGTTCTTCGTGACCTCGGCCGACTCCGGCACCGTGGTGCTGTCGACGCTGTCCGCCAAAGGCGGCAGCCCGGACGAAGACGGCCCGAAATGGCTGCGCGTGTTCTGGGGGGTGATGACCGCGCTGATCACCAGCGGCCTGCTGTTCTCGGGCAGCATCGATGCACTGAAGTCTGCTGTGGTGCTGACCTCGTTGCCGTTCTCGCTGATTCTGCTGCTGATGATGTGGGGGTTGCACAAGGCCTTCTACATGGAATCCCAGCGCAAAATCGCGCAGCTCTATTCGCTGGCACCGGTTTCCGGAGCCCGGCGCGGCGGCTGGCGTCAGCGTCTGACCCAGGCTGTGGCATTCCCGTCGCGTGATGAGGTTTACCGCTTCCTCGATCAGACCGTGCGTCCGGCGATTGAAGAAGTGACGGCAGTGTTCGTCGAGAAGGGCCTGACCGTCGTGACTCAGCCGGATCCGGCCAATGACACCGTGGGCCTGGAAATCGGCCACGGTGAAGAGCGTCCGTTCGTGTACCAGGTGACCATGCGTGGCTACTTCACGCCGTCTTTCGCACGCGGCGGCATGGGCTCCAAACAGCTGAACAACCGCCGCTACTACCGCGCCGAAGTGCACCTGAGCGAAGGCAGTCAGGACTACGACTTGGTGGGCTACACCAAGGAGCAGGTCATCAACGACATCCTCGACCAGTACGAACGCCACATGCAGTTCCTGCACCTGGTGCGTTGAGGCTGCTTGTTTTGCAGGAAAACGCGTGCCCGCGACGGTGTCGTGTCAGTCACCTAACCGGAGACTGAGACGACATCTTCGCGGGCACGCGCGTTTCTGCAGCTTGGTTTTTTACGCCAAGCCACCATTCGCCCGCAGTACCTGCCCATTCACCCAGCCTGAATCCGGGCCGGCAAGGAAGGACACGACGCTGGCGATATCTTCCGGCTGCCCCAGGCGTTGCAACGGCGGCATGTTGGCGAAGTGCTGGATTTGCTCCTCGCTCTTGCCTTGCAGGAACAGTTCGGTCGCCACCGGCCCCGGCGCAACCGCATTCACGGTGATATTCCGCCCGCGCAGCTCCTTGGCAAACACATGGGTGAAGGCCTCTACGGCCGCCTTGGTCGCGTTATAGATCGCGTAGCCCGGCAGGTTCAGCGCCAGCGCAGTGGTGGAGAAGTTGATGATGCGGCCGCCGTCGTCCATCCGCGCGCCGGCTTCGCGCAACGTGTTGAAGGTGCCGCGGGTATTGATATTGAACGCCTGATCGAACTGCTCATCGCTGGTGTCTGCCAACGGCAACGCCTTCATGACGCCCGCGTTATTGACCAGCACATTGACCTTGCCCAACTGCGTTTCCGTTTGCTCGAACAACTGGCGTACTTCGTCAGCATTGGCAACGTCAGCCTCGATCGCGATGGCCTGACCCCCCTCGGCATTGAGCTGCGCAACCAGGGCGTCGGCCTCTGCCGCGCTGCTGGCGTAGTTCACCACCACCGCAAACCCGTCGCGGCTCAGGCGCCGGGCGATCTGCGCACCGATACCACGGGAGGCGCCGGTGACGATGGCGACAAGGCGAGGGGTGTCTGGCGTTGACTGCGTCATGGTGAGTCTCCAATTCATTTGAAAGTGGATGCAGCTTCACACGCCTTAGCGCGCTGATAAATGCCCCAGAAATGCCTTCGTTGTTCGGTTGAAGCGAACAATGGGATGCCCATTGCTGGCTATCGGCGCTGAGGGGTGGCATCCGTCCACTCGTTGGAACCCCCTCACCGCAGAGAAATCCGAGTAATCTCGCAGGTTCGTTTTGTGACCTGACTTCCATACAAGAAAGAGAGGACTGGATGACTTACATCGCTGCCGAAAACCGTTATGAACGCATTCCCTATCGTCGCGTAGGCCGCAGCGGCCTGGTGTTGCCCGCGCTCTCCATGGGGCTGTGGCACAACTTCGGCGACAGCACGCCGATCGACACCCAGCGCGCCATGCTGCGCACGGCCTTCGATCTGGGCATTAACCACTTCGACCTCGCCAACAACTATGGCCCGCCCTACGGCAGTGCCGAGATCAACTTCGGCCGCCTGCTCAAAGAAGACTTCAAGCAGTACCGCGACGAGCTGATCATTTCCAGCAAAGCCGGCTGGGACATGTGGCCGGGGCCTTACGGACAGGGCGGCGGATCGCGCAAGTACGTGCTCGCCAGCCTCGACCAGAGCCTGCAGCGCATGGGTCTGGACTACGTCGATATCTTCTATTCCCACCGCTTCGACCCGGACACCCCGCTGGAAGAAACCGCGAGCGCGCTGGCCACCGCTGTACAGCAGGGCAAAGCGCTGTATATCGGGATTTCGTCGTATTCGGGCGCCAAAACCCGGGAAATCGCAGGCCTGCTGAAAGAGTGGAAAGTGCCGCTGCTGATTCATCAGCCGGCGTATAACCTGCTCAATCGCTGGGTGGAAAAAGACCTGCTGGACACCACCGAAGAACTCGGCTCGGGCGTCATCGCGTTCACCGCACTGGCCCAGGGGCTGCTCTCGGACAAATACCTGAACGGTATTCCGAAGGACGCGCGGGTCAACCGTCCCGGCGGCGGCTCGCTGCAGGCGGGGCATTTGTCGGAGCAGAACATCGAGCACGTGCGTGCGCTGAACGAGATTGCCAAGCGTCGCGGCCAGAGTCTGGCGCAGATGGCACTGGCCTGGACGTTGCGCGATCCACGCGTCACCTCTGCGCTGATCGGTGCAAGCCGTCCGGAGCAGATCATCGAGAACGTCGGCGCCCTGGACAACCTTGAGTTCAGCCAGGAAGAGCTCGCTGAGATCGATCGGTTCGCGGTGGAAGGCGGGATCAACTTGTGGGAAAAGCCTTCTTCGGCGCAATGACGCCGCTGGCAGAGGTATCAACCGTTGCCGGATACACCACGATGCTGCGTAACAGCTTATAAGGTACCCAGAAGTGGATGTTGGCTGATCCCTGATCGGCGCAAGGCAGCATGTGAGCGCTCAACAAAGGGCGCCACCCGACGACAAAGAAAGCATCGAGACGTGTCTTCATGACCGTCTCCCTGCTTGTTCGATGATCCTTGGGTCGTTGGAATCCCTCGGTGTGACGGGCCAGACACGGCTCTGCGCTGGCGCCTTCACGGCCGGTCGTGGAGCCACCTCGGCGGGTGCGGCGTTGTGATATTCGGGGTGGTGGTGCTGGAAGTCGATAGCCGCCTGAATGATCAGGGCTTCGCTGAAACGAGGCCCCCAGAATGCAGCGTTGATGGGCAGGTCCGTGTCTACGCCTGAACGCCCATACCCAATGGGAAAGGTGACGACGGGCAAGCCCAGGCCATTGGGCAAGTCATAGAAATTTCGCCTCACCTGCATGCCTTTCTCTTCGTTTGGCACCTCTTGATTCAGTCGTTTTCCTACATGAGATCCCAAGGGCATGACCAGTAGAAAGTCGACGTCCTGCGCGTCCAGCGTTGCTTGCCATAGCGCCAGATGCTCGCGGCGCAGGGCTTCTGCCTGGAGCCGCATTGCGTACGGCAACTGCTCCGGGACCGGGTGCATATAGGTTGTGTCAAACAGACGTTCCAGCTCCACGCGAACCTCGTCAGGACGGTTTTGAGCGAACTCAAGCACCGCACCCCAGTAGTTCGCTTCATATTGCAGGCAATAGCTCGTGACCTTCACCGGAGATACCGCCATGTAAGGCTCCTGAATAATCGCAAACTCATAGTTTCCCCGTACATAGGGGCAGTTTCGTTCGTCAAGGAGGTCAAGTCCTTCAATCTCGATCACTCGCGCGCCCAACGCTCTGAGTTGGCCTTTGAAGCGTTCAAACGCCTCTCTATAGTCTTGGTCGTAGGTCTGTGCAGGCGGCGGGGTAGCCGTTGGATTCCTGGGGTCAAACATCCAGTCGGTCTGCGGAATGCCGATAGTGATTCCTTCCAGCGGGGCCGCTCCTGGAGAAGGCTGAATGCTGATCGGCGGCAACTGGGACGGAACGCCCAGGGACAGGACATCACCTTCGGGGTCAGGGCCACTGATTGCAGTAAAAATCAGGGCGGCGTCTGCTACCGATCGCGCCATGGGCCCGACCACGTCCCATCCCATGGTCAGCGGCATGACTCCGGAGTTTGGAACCCGTGCAGATGAGGGCTTGATTGCGCTGGTGCCGTTTGCAGCGGCGGGAATGAGAATCGAGCCTGCAGTTTCTTCTCCCAGTGCTGCGGCGCACAGCCGTAATACCGGGGCTATCGCCGAGCCTGAACTCGAGCCTCCGGGGACCCGGGTGATGTCCCAGGCGTTACAGCCAAAATCGCCGTTGGTGCTGCCTGAGCGTTCCGAGCAGATCGTGTGGCCAAGGATCACTGCACCTTGATCCACCAGCCTCTGAACCACTGTGGCATGTTTATGGGCAATGTTGCCGGTAAACAGGTGAGTACCGTTTTTACTCTCCAGCCCTTCTATGGCGATGGAATCTTTGATCCCCAACGGTATTCCACACAGTAGAGGTGCCGGCCCCCTTGGGTCGTTGGCGGAGGCGATCCACTGGTCAGCGGCCCAGGCCTGCTCAAGCGCGGTGTCACGAGCAATCCGGACGAAGGCGTTGTAGCCACCGTTTTCATCGTAGGTTTCAAGCGGGCCGTTGAGCTGGTCGATTCGCTCAAGGTAGGCAAGGGTGATCTGCTCAGAGGTGAGCTCGCCGCTGCGCAACAGTGCTGCCATTTCAACGATTGAATAATCGACGATCCGCGTCTGTCTGGCGATGGAGTGGGGTGGGCGTCGGTTGAATGACAGCCGATCGCTCAGCTGTTGCCAGAGTCCTTTCACTTGGTTGAGCTCCCTGTCTTTCCTTGATTCAGGGAGCTAATCACTTATCCAACGGTTCGTAAACTGTCAGAAATGACAGTTCACTCAGGCCTCATCCCCCTCATCGTCGTCCCCGCCATCGATCTTCATGCCCAGCTCCTTGATCTTGCGGGTCAAGGTATTGCGGCCCCAGCCCAGCAGCACCGCGGCGTCGCGACGACGGCCGGCAGTGTGCTTGAGCGCGGTCTCGATCATGATGCGTTCGAACGTTGGCACGGCGCTGTCCAGCAGGCTGGACTGGCCACGGGCCAGCGCTTGATCGGCCCATTGGCGCAGCGCTTGTTCCCAGTTGGTCACCGGAGCAGCGTCCTGCGGCAGGCTCAGCAGTTCAGGCGGAAGATCGCTCACATGCACTTCGCGGCCCGACGCCATCACCGTGATCCAGCGACAGGTGTTTTCCAGCTGGCGGACGTTGCCCGGCCACGGAAGGTGCTTGAGGTATTCCTCTGTTTCCGCTTTTAACAGCTTGGGTTCAACGGCCAGCTCCTGCGCCGCGCGGCTGAGGAAGTGGCGTGCCAATGTCGGGATGTCTTCACGGCGGTCGGACATGCGCGGGATGTGAATGCGGATCACGTTCAGGCGGTGGAACAAGTCTTCCCGGAACTTGCCGGCCTGGACCAGCGTTTCCAGATTCTGGTGAGTCGCCGCAATGATGCGCACGTCGACTTTGACCGGCACGTGGCCGCCCACCCTGTAGAACTCGCCGTCGGCCAGCACGCGCAGCAGTCGGGTCTGGGTATCGGCCGGCATGTCGCCGATTTCATCGAGAAACAGGGTGCCGCCGTCGGCCTGCTCGAAACGCCCGCGCCGCAGGTTCGCCGCGCCGGTGAACGCCCCTTTTTCGTGGCCGAACAGCTCGGACTCCATCAAGTCTTTCGGAATCGCAGCCATGTTCAGTGCAATAAACGGCGACGCCGAGCGCGGGCTGTGGCGGTGCAGGGCGTGGGCAACCAGTTCTTTACCGGTCCCGGACTCGCCGTTGATCAGCACGGTGATGTTGGAGTGGCTCAAGCGGCCGATGGCGCGAAACACCTCCTGCATCGCCGGCGCTTCGCCGATGATTTCCGGCGTGCGGGTCAGGGCTGGCGGAACGGCCAGGCCTTGCTGTTCCTGAGCGTGCTGGTTGGCGCGTTTGACCAGCGAAACGGCTTCGTCAACGTCGAACGGCTTGGGCAAGTACTCGAACGCACCGCCCTGATAGGACGCCACGGCGCTGTCGAGGTCCGAGTGAGCGGTCATGATGATGACCGGCAGGCGCGGATGCTGTTCGCGAATGCGCGCCAGCA
This sequence comes from Pseudomonas petrae, assembly GCF_021728295.1. Taxonomy (GTDB): domain Bacteria; phylum Pseudomonadota; class Gammaproteobacteria; order Pseudomonadales; family Pseudomonadaceae; genus Aquipseudomonas; species Aquipseudomonas petrae. Next base: position 296,078 of record NZ_JAKJXE010000003.1, on the reverse strand, counting down.
AGTCCAGGCCGCTGGCGCCGGGCATGCGGATATCGGAAATGATCACGTCCGGCTGCTGGCGGGCCAGTCGGCTCATCACGCCATCGGCGCTGTCGAAACTTTGCGTGGTCATGCCCTCTTGTTGCAGGGCTTTCTCCAGTACCCAGCGGATGGAACGGTCGTCATCGACGATCCAGACAGTTTCACTACGGCTCATGTCGACGCTGCTCCTTGTTCCAGCGGCAGGAAGATCGAGAATGTTGTATGGCCAGGATGGCTATCACACTCGATCAGCCCCTGGTGCTGACTGATGATGTTCTGGGTAATGGCAAGGCCCAGCCCGGTGCCATCCGGGCGGCCGCTGACCATGGGATAAAAAATAGTTTCTTGCAGCTCCGGCGGAATGCCGGGGCCGTTGTCGATGATTTCGATCTTGCTGACCAGACGATGGCGCACGTGGCCGATGGTGAATTGGCGCATGGCGCGAGTGCGCAGGCTGATGCGGCCCAGACGCAGCTCGTTCTGGCTGCTGATGGCCTGCATGGCGTTGCGCACGATGTTGAGCACCGCCTGAATCATCTGCTCGCGGTCGATCAGCACATCGGGAATGCTCGGATCGTAGTCGCGCACGATGGTGATGCATCCCTGACTTTCGGCTTCGACCAGGCTGCACACGCGCTCGAGCACTTCATGCACGTTGGTCATCGCCAGCATCGGCAGCTTGTTCGAGCCCAGCATGCGGTCGACCAGATTACGCAGGCGATCGGCCTCTTCGATAATGACGTTGGTGTAGTCCTTGAGGCTCTCCTCCGGTAGCTCGCGTGCCAGCAGCTGCGCGGCGCCGCGAATCCCACCGAGGGGGTTCTTGATTTCATGGGCCAGGCCACGCACCAGCATTTTGGTGGTTTCCTGCTTGGACAGCTGAGCCTCTTCCTTGGTGATCCGCAGCAAGCGGTCACGGGGATGGACTTCCAGCAGCAGCATGGTCTCGGCCTGGGAAAGAATCGGCGTCACGGCGTAATCGACCGTCAGCGTTTGGCCGGTGAGTGCGGTCAGCATGGCCTCACGCTTGGTAAACGGATGCGCCTGTTCGACTGCCTGACGAAGCGAACTGAGCGCTTCGGCAGATTCGGTGAACAGTTCGCTGATGAATTGTCCGTGGCTGCGCTGACCGCTGATGGCCAGCAGCATTTCAGCGGCAGGATTCATGTACTCGAGGCGCAGGTCCGAGTTGAGCAGAATCGTGGCAGTGGTCAGGTTGTCGAGTAACAACCGATGCAACGCATCGCTGATAGTCATGAATCCCGGTGACCTCTTTTGGCTCTATGCACACGGGCTGGGCCGTGAGTGCAGGCTCTGATTGGTCTTTGCCAGCGTATGAAAACCGCTGAAACGTGTGATGTACTCGCGCATTCATTACAAAATGCAAAAAACAAACCAAGGCTCCGAAAAGAAGCGCGGATTGAGGAATTACGAGCGTTTTTTGGACGGCAGGCCCGGCGACAGTGCATGGATTCCTGAATGCCGAACCAAAATGGGCTTTTAGGGCGAAACCTCGTTCAGGTTGCGCACCACAATGGAGCATAGCCGGTCAGGCAGGGTTTAGCGGAAAAACGGAAAGAAGCTCGACTCCTCTTCCGGCTTGTCCTTGATGGGGCATTCGGGGCGCACGCCGTAATCATCGGTTTTGCAGGGCTGTGCGAGTCGCTTCTGGGCCAGAGAGATGCGTATCAGGTGAAAGGGCTGATTAGGGGTTCGCTCCAGCACCCGACCGTATTGATCGATGATCTCCACGGACAGTTGGTGAGTGCCGCGGTCGATGTTTGTCAGCGGAAAAACCGGGCTGCGCGTTGGCTCGCCATAGGGTTTGCTGTCGAGCAGCAACCGGTACACGTGGCCTGGCTGCAACTCGGGATCATTGCTGACGGTGACGTTCAGGTTGCCCTCAATGTCGCGAATCGTGCTGTCAGGCTCCGGCGCCAGAATGCGCAGCAACTGATAATGAAAGATGGGGCTGGCCGCCGGCTTTGCTTTGGATGGCCGACTGGGCACATTCGTGGGTTGGGCGACCCGATTGGTCGGCGCAATGTCGACCTTCTTCGCGTTGCGGTGAGGCTGATCGGTGAAGACCCGATTGCCGTCCGCATCGACGTAGGTATACACCTCGGCGAGGACGGACTGGCTCACGCTGAACAGCAGGCACAGGGCAAGTGCTAGCCGACACCGGCGTTTAAGGTCGACCGACATGGACCCGCTGCACTGTCAGGTTGACCGTCTCGCTTTGCTGGATTGAACGCTGATTTTCCAGCACCTGAACCGACAGGCTGTGTTCGCCCCGGTCAAGCTCCATGACCTGCAGCCGCGGAATGTTGGTGGGCTGGCCGTAGGGCGCGCCGTCCACAATCAACTGCAGCAAATGCCCGGGCTGTAAACGAGGCTCTATGGCGACGCCAACGGTGAACGAGCCGTTGTTGGCGCGGAGCGCTTCGTCCTGGGGCAGGTCTTTCAGCGCGAGCACCTGATAGGCAGCGGCGCTTTGCTGGTTCTGGGTTTGGTTCTGCGTCGCGGGCAGTGGCGGCGGCGCGGCAGGCACGACGGTCTCGACGCTATTGAGCGGCGGCAACTCGACGGTTTCGGCTTTTGTGCCGTTCGGCGGCTGATTGCTGTAGGCCGTGTTCCCGGAGGCATCGGTGTATTTGTAGATCTGCGCGGCAGCGGGCAGTGCAAACACCAGCAACAGAAGGGCGAGACATTGACGCATGAACACTCCAGTGCAGCGATCAGGACAACCAACAATGGTGCCGCGCTAAATGCATGGCGCGGCACGGGTCAGCATAGAGGAATACTGATCAAGAGTGTCATTCGAGAAGCGGACCCGCTTGCCTGCTCACTGGCTTGCCGTGGTCCGACAGAGGTCGCCTGCCGCCCGTTGCAGCGCGGTCACGATGAAGGGATCACTTGCCTGTCGCTGGATTTCCGACTGCACCCAGCCTGGGCATTTGGCATCACTGCGATAAGGTTGAAACGCCGAGTAACGTTGCATCAACACCGGCAGCAGCGTGTCCAGCCGACCCCGGATGCCATCTGTGAGACTGGATTCGGGCTTCTCCGGGGAGTGGCCGGTTTCACGCCACTGCTCAATGCGCGCATATTGCACCATCTTGTTGGCTTCCATCTGGGCGGTCATAAATTCGTGTACGTCGTCGGCGGCCAGTTTGAATTCGCCCGCCCGCGATTCGGCGTTCTGGATCACCAGACGCTCGCGCTCACTGTCCTGCACCGGCTTGCCGCTGTGCCATTTGCTACGCGCCACGTCATTGGCGATTTCCAGCCGTTGCTCCATGGCCGCAATAAGCGGTTGAAGTTGCGCGGGAGGCTGCTGAGCGTTCGCTGCATAAAGGCCTGGCGCGAAAATGGCCAGCGTAAGGAGGGCCATCTGAATCAGCTTGAGCATGATGGTGTGTTCTCGCATGAGTGATCTTGGCTCGCGATCGGCGAGGCATGTGATTCACGTTTTCGGAAAAGTAGGAGTGCTGACCATATTGCCCCAGTAGGTCATCTCAAGTGCGTTACATATGTATGTACATGACGCAGGAGCAGGCAAGGAGAAAAGCCATCGTGGCGTTGCACGTGGAAGGTGTTGCCCATCTGCATGCGGTGGCGCACGGCGGGCACAAAAAAGGCCTCCCGAAGGAGGCCTCTTTTTCACGCGGCTTTCGCCGGCGCGACTGGATCAGCAGCTGTAGTACAGCTCGTATTCCAGTGGGTGTACGAAGGTGCGCACTTTGATTTCTTCTTCGGATTTCAAAGCGATGTAAGCGTCGATGAAGTCGTCGCTGAATACGCCGCCTTTGGTCAGGAACGCACGACCTTTATCCAGCTCTTCCAGGGCTTCTTTCAGGCTGCCGCAAACTTGTGGAATCTCTTTCGCCTCTTCAGGCGGCAGGTCATACAGGTTTTTGTCAGCAGCATCGCCAGGGTGGATCTTGTTCTGGATGCCGTCCAGGCCAGCCATCAACAGTGCAGCGAACGCCAGGTACGGGTTGGCTGCCGGGTCCGGGAAACGTGCTTCGATACGACGGCCTTTAGGGCTGTTGACGTAAGGAATACGGATCGACGCCGAACGGTTACGAGCCGAGTAGGCCAGCATGACCGGGGCTTCGAAACCTGGAACCAGACGCTTGTACGAGTTGGTTGCCGGGTTGGTGAAGCCGTTCAGTGCCTTGCCGTGCTTGATGATGCCGCCGATGAAGTACAGAGCGGTGTCGGACAGGCCGGCATAACCCTCGCCTGCGAAGGTGTTCTTGCCATCTTTGGAGATGGACATGTGAACGTGCATACCCGAACCGTTATCGCCGTACAGAGGCTTGGGCATGAAGGTAGCGGTGCGGCCGTAAGCGTCGGCAACGTTGTGCACGACGTATTTCAGGGTCTGAACTTCGTCAGCCTTTTTAACCAGCGTGTTGAATTTCACGCCGATTTCGTTCTGGCCAGCGGTTGCCACTTCGTGGTGGTGAACTTCGACGACTTGGCCCATTTCTTCCAGAGCGTTGCACATTGCGGTGCGGATTTCGTGGTCGTGGTCGAACGGTGGAACCGGGAAGTAGCCGCCTTTGATGCCTGGACGGTGGCCCTTGTTACCGCCTTCGATGTCCGCGTCGGACATCCATGAACCTTGTTCGGAGTAGATCTTGAACATGGAGCCGGAGATGTCGGACTTGAACTTCACTTCGTCGAAGATGAAGAATTCTGGCTCAGGGCCGGCGAATACAGTGTCACCGATGCCGGTCGACTTCAGGTATTCCTCGGCGCGGTGAGCGATGGCGCGTGGGTCGCGGTCGTAACCTTGCATGGTCGAAGGTTCGATGATGTCGCACACCAGGATCAGGGTAGGCTCTTCGGTGAACGGATCCAGGACGGCGGTTTCGTCGTCCGGCAGCAGGATCATGTCGGAGGCTTCGATGCCTTTCCAGCCCGAGATGGAGGAACCGTCGAACATTTTGCCGACTTCGAAGAAGTCGTCTTCCAGCGCATCGCGGGCCGGCATGGTCACGTGGTGCTGAGTGCCTTTGGTGTCCGTGAAGCGCAGATCAATCCACTTAACGTCATGATCTTTGATGAGTTGAACCGACTTCGACATGTTGTCCTCCGGGGTGGATTAGGGCCTGAGTAGTGGTTGGCCCTTCAATTTGGGTGATGCCGGGCGCGATACTCGACCAAGGCAACCTGCCTCACAAGGGAGCAATTTGCATGCCAATGCCCTGTGTTGGGTTTTCCGAGGGAATACCTGCCTTTAAGCGTACTAAACGTCGCAAATTCGAAAACATGCGCACCGTTGTGGTGCTAAGTAATTGTATACAGGGCCGTTTTGGTGCGCGGACGATTGGCTATACGATAACTGGTTAAACCTTGAGCAATTTCCGCTATAATCCGCGCCCCCCTTTTTCGACCGGGACCTAGCGCGCTGTTTTCATGAAATTAATCGTCAAAGTCTTCCCAGAAATCACTATCAAAAGCCGGCCTGTGCGCAAGCGCTTCATCAAACAGCTGGCCAAGAACATCCGTACGGTGCTCCGCGATCTGGACCCGGCGTTGGTGGTGGATGGTGTGTGGGACAACCTTGAGGTCGAAACGAAGGTCGAGGATGCCAAAGTCCTGCGCGAGATGACCGAGCGGCTGAGCTGCATGCCCGGCATCACGCACTTTCTGCAGGTTGACCAATATCCGCTGGGCGACATGGACGACATTTACGAGAAGTGCAAACTGCACTTCGGCGATGCGATCCCCGGCAAGATTTTCTCGGTGCGCTGCAAGCGTGCCGGTCATCACGACTTCAGCTCCATGGACGTCGAAAAATACGTCGGCAGCAAGCTGCGCCGTGAATGCAACGCCGCCAGCATCTCGCTGAAGGCGCCGGAAGTCGAAGTCAGAATCGAAATCCGGGACCAGCGCCTGTTCGTGATTCACAGCCAGCACAACGGCATTGGCGGTTATCCGCTGGGTTCGCTTGAACAGACCCTGATCCTGATGTCCGGTGGTTTTGACTCCACCGTGGCGGCCTACCAGATCATGCGCCGTGGCCTGATGAGCCATTTCTGCTTCTTCAATCTGGGCGGACGTGCCCACGAACTGGGCGTGATGGAAGTCGCGCACTTCATCTGGAAGAAGTACGGCAGCTCCCAGCGAGTGCTGTTCGTCAGCGTACCGTTCGAGGAAGTTCTGGGAGAAATTCTCGGAAAAGTCGATAACAGTCATATGGGCGTAGTATTGAAGCGTATGATGTTGCGCGCTGCGAGCGACATTGCCGACCGGCTGGAAATCGACGCGCTTGTCACCGGCGAGGCGATTTCTCAGGTGTCCAGCCAGACGCTGCCCAACCTGTCGGTTATTGACTGTGTGACGGAGAAGCTGGTCCTGCGACCGCTGATCGCCAGTCACAAGCAGGACATCATCGACTTGGCCGATCAGATCGGCACCGGCGATTTTGCCCGGCACATGCCCGAATACTGCGGTGTGATTTCGGTGAATCCGAAGACCGCCGCTAAGCGCAACCGGGTCGAGCACGAAGAAAAATCGTTCGACATGGCCGTGCTCGAGCGTGCGCTTGAAAACGCTCGTCTGGTACCGATCGATCGCGTGATCGAGGAATTGGGCCAGGACATTCAGATTGAAGAAGTCAGTCAGGCGCTGGCCGGGCAAGTGGTTATCGACATCCGTCACCCGGATGACACTGAAGACCGCCCGCTGGCTCTGACTGGCGTTGAAGTACAAACGCTGCCGTTCTTTGCATTGAACAGCCGTTTCAAGGAACTGGATGACACGCGCCAGTACCTGCTCTATTGCGACAAAGGCGTCATGAGTCGCCTGCATGCTCATCATCTGCTCAGTGAGGGGCATGCCAATGTGCGCGTTTATCGACCGAGCTAAGTGCCCGGGGCTGTTTGCCTGTGGCTTGCGTCACCGGCCCCCCGACACCAGTCGTCAGCCGTAACGGCTTTCGCCGGCTCTACCGTTCATAGCTGCCTACAATCAGGCAGCTGACCGAATCCTCTGATCGAGATACACAAGTGATCGAAAATCTACGCAACATCGCCATCATTGCTCACGTTGACCACGGTAAAACTACCCTTGTTGACAAGCTCTTGCGTCAATCCGGCACCCTGGAACGCGGCGAGCTCAACGATGAGCGCGTGATGGACTCCAACGACCAGGAAAAAGAGCGTGGTATCACCATTCTCGCGAAGAACACCGCGATCAACTGGAATGGCTACCACATCAACATCGTTGACACCCCGGGCCACGCCGACTTCGGTGGTGAAGTAGAGCGCGTGATGTCGATGGTTGACTCCGTTCTGCTGCTGGTCGACGCTCAAGACGGCCCTATGCCGCAAACCCGTTTCGTGACCAAGAAGGCGTTCGAAGCCGGCCTGCGTCCAATCGTGGTCATCAACAAGGTTGACCGTCCGGGCGCGCGTCCGGACTGGGTTCTGGACCAGATCTTCGACCTGTTCGACAACTTGGGTGCCACCGAAGAACAGCTGGACTTCAAAGTCGTTTACGCCTCTGCGCTGAACGGTATTGCCGGTCTGGAACACACCGCCATGGCCGAAGACATGACCCCGCTGTACCAGTCGATCGTCGACAACGTACCTGCGCCGAAAGTCGACCGTGAGGGTCCGTTCCAGATGCAGATCTCGGCACTGGACTACAACAGCTTCCTGGGCATCATCGGCGTTGGCCGTATCGCCCGTGGCAAGGTCAAGCCGAACACCCAGGTTGTGGCGATCGACGCCAACGGCAAGCGCCGTAACGGCCGTATCCTGAAGCTGATGGGTCACCACGGTCTGCACCGTGTAGACGTAGAAGAAGCTGCTGCCGGCGACATCGTCTGCATCAGCGGCTTCGAAGAGCTGTTCATCTCCGACACCCTGTGCGACCCACAGAATGTTGAAGCGATGAAGCCGCTGACCGTCGACGAACCTACCGTATCCATGACCTTCCAGGTCAACGATTCGCCTTTCTGCGGTCGAGAAGGCAAGTTCGTCACCAGCCGTAACATCAAAGAGCGTCTGGACAAAGAGCTGCTGTACAACGTTGCGCTGCGCGTTGAAGAAGGCGACACCGCCGACAAGTTCAAGGTCTCGGGCCGTGGTGAGCTGCACCTCTCGGTACTGATCGAAACCATGCGTCGCGAAGGCTTCGAAATGGGTGTTGGTCGTCCTGAAGTGATCATCCGCATGGTTGATGGCGTCAAGCACGAACCGTACGAAAACGTCACCATCGACCTGCCGGAAGAATCGCAGGGCTCAATCATGGAACAGATCGGTATCCGTAAGGGCGATCTGACCAACATGGTTCCGGATGGCAAGGGCCGTGTTCGCCTTGAGTACAACATCCCGGCACGTGGCCTGATCGGTTTCCGTAACGAGTTCCTGACCCTGACCTCCGGTGCAGGCATCCTGACCTCGATCTTCGACCGTTACGACGTGATGAAGTCCGGCGACATGTCCGGCCGTCAGAACGGCGTGCTGGTTTCGGTTGCGACCGGTAAGGCTCTGACTTACTCGCTGGAAACCCTGCAAGCTCGCGGCAAACTGTTCCTGGGCCACGGCGAAGACGTGTACGAAGGTCAGATCGTCGGCATCAACAGCCGCGACAACGACCTGGGCGTCAACCCAACCAAAGGCAAGAAGCTCGACAACATGCGTGCTTCCGGTAAAGACGAAACCATCGCTCTGGTTCCGCCTATCCGCTTCACGCTGGAACAAGCGCTCGAGTTCGTTCAAGAAGACGAACTGTGCGAAGTGACGCCGAAGTCGATCCGCCTGCGTAAGAAAATTCTTGGCGAAAGCGAGCGTACCCGCGCTGCCAAGAAAAGCGGCAACTGATTAACTTTTAGTCAGCCGTAAAAAAACGCCCCCGACTGCAAGGTCGGGGGCGTTTTTGTTTGTGTGGGGTTTAGGCGATGAAAGGGCGCTGCTGCCGGTGGCGCTCGAACTGGCCTCTTCCCGGCTAAAGCCGGTCCCACTGACGCCGTGCGTACTAGTAGGACCGGCTTTAGCCGGGAAGGCGTACGCGAACCCTACAGAGGCTTTAGAACTTCAACGGCACCCGGCCGGAGTTCGAATTCAGCGTACCGGTGCTTTCGCGCACGACTTCTTTTGGCTTGTACGCGCAGTAACCCGGGCGCGGGCCGATCTTCGGGTGGTTGCGGCAAGTGTCGGGGCGTTTTTCATAGATCGTGCACAGGCGGCTCTTACGATCCAGATACAGGCAATCGTTGTTGCTCATGCGCTGCAGGGTGAAGATCCCGGACTTCTGATTGAAGCGCTCGACGATCCCGTCCTTCTGCAACCGCTTGGCGATATTCTTCGGGTTTTCGCCCTGTTCGAACTCGTCGACGATGCCGATGCGGATCAGGTCCTTGATCTTCACTTCCACAGGCAGCGTGCAGCAGCTGGACACGCAGCCTCCGCACATATAGCTGGAGTATTTCTGCCAGGTCTCGATGCGGTCGAGTTCTGCAGCGGCGATCAAGGTGGGTTTCATGCGCGTGTGCTTCCGGGTGTATCGGGCGCGCGATCATACCGGTCCGCGCGCAATTCCCCTATCGCAAAATAATCGATGCGACTGTCGGCTGCTGCCAGGCAGATCATTTCTGTCGCTCATTTCAGACGAGCACGGTCTTCGCCAATGCCTCGACTTGCTCCTGCCGCTCGCTCTGGTTCAGCTTTGCCCCCGGATTCAGCGACGACCATTGCGGATGCGCCCGTGCCTTGTGCAGCGCCTCCGGCAGCTTGCCTTCGCGCCAGGTCTTGTCCAGAGGCTCTGTCAGTTTGATGCTCTCCATCGCGGCATGGCCGCGCACTTCAAGCGCTTGCAGCAGTTGCCGTTGGCGCAGCGCCAGCAGTCGCAGCACGGCATCGTCGACAGTCAGTTCGCGCTGACCCTTTAACTTGTCCATCAGGCGGCCGCCGTAACTGCGCGCTGTTTGCAGAGCGCCGCCGGCAATCGCGCCGACCACTGCCGCCGCACCCAGCGTGATGCCGCCGACCAGCAAGTCCACGCCTGCACCTGCCGCCGCGCCCGCAGCGATACCGCCACCCACGCGCACGCCAAGCAATTTCAAGGTTTCGGGATTGAACAGGTCATCGCCCCAGCGGCCATCCATCAACGGCAAATCGCTGGCCGAGGCGTCTTCACGACGAAACGCGTAGAGCTTGAGCAGCGACTCGACGCAACGCTGTTCGCGCTGGCGCACGGCTTTGCGCAGACCGTCGATGGCGGCCTGCACCTGACCGGAATCCGTCGCAACACTTCGACGGCAGGCTGCGCAGTCCAGCAACAGTTCAGAGATCAGCCTGGCTGCGCTCTGCTTGCGGGCGTCACGCTGGGCCTGCTGGTCTGCGATAAGACGCTCCAGCCTTTCGCGTGAAGTTTCCAGCAACAGGGCGAGGCTTTCATACAGGCGGCGTTCGCCATCTTCGGGCGGGGCAACGCTGTCGAAGCGCACCAGCGCATGCAGGCCAATACGCGCCAGTGCTTCACGCCAGTCTGGTTCGCGTTGCTGCGCACTGCTGACAAAATTGAGCACGGGCAGCAACGGTTTGCCGCAACTGGCAAGCACGGCAAGCTCGTCGCGATACTTGGCAAGCACCGGCTCCCGCGCGTCGATCACGTAAAGGCCTGCGTCGGAGGCGAGCAACTGGCGCAGCACCTTTGCTTCCTGCTCGAAACGCTGACGCGCCTCGCTGCCTTCGAGAAAGCGTCCGAGCCGCGCCGGGCCATCGAGCCGTTCGCCGGGTCGGTCCAGCCGTTCAAGATAGTCGAGCAGGGCGATGGCGTCTTCCAGACCGGGCGTGTCGTACAGCTCCAGCAACGCTTCGCCGTCCACCGACAACCGCGCGCCTTCGACATGCCGCGTGGTGCTGGGACGATGGGAGACTTCGCCGAAGCCGACATCGCGCGTGAGCGTGCGCAGCAACGACGTTTTGCCGACGTTGGTGTGGCCAACCACGGCTAGTTTCAGCGGGCGCATTGCGTCCTTGTCAGTCATGTGCGCTCTCCAGCCAGGTCACTGGCGCACTGTCGGTCCAGTGCAGTTCAAGCTGCTGCAGCGCTGTGTGCCAATCCTCCAGTCGGTCGGCGTCCAGCGCCTGTCCGGTGGGGGCAGGCAACAGCCAGATGCGCGTCGCGGTAGCACACCGCGCGAGTTCGGCAATCAACGCCAGGCTGCCGCGATCCGGCGAGCGACGTGGGTCGCAGGCGATGGCAAGGCGCGCAGGCGGATAGCGTGTCAATTGGTCGAGCAGCCTACGCCGTGACTCCCGGGAGTCGAGAATGCCGGCGTTCACCACGCTGTCGGGAAGCTCGGGCGGCCACGGCTGCTGATTGTCCAGCTCGATGGCGACCAGCAGCGCGCCCTGGCTTTCGCTCGCTGATGGACCTGTGTTTACCGCGTGAAGCTGAGGGGGCGCTGCGTCGTTGATGCCCAGCCGTTCACTGCTGGGCATCAAGCGCTCGCGCAGTTCGACGAAACCGGGGTGACTCAGATCAAGGGCCAACCCTTGTCGACCCACGCGCCAACGCAGGTAACAAAATATCGTCAGCAGCAGGCGCGGCAAAACTCCGAACACCACCAGCACGCCGACCAGCCATCCGGCCCAGGCCTGACGGGCGTTTTCGATGGCGAGCGCGTTGTCTCCGCTGGCGCGTATCATGGACTCGGTGGGCACGCTGAAACCCAGCAGCGAGGGGATCGCTCCCAGGCCTCGGGTCAGGCTGACAAAGGTGTCGCTGCCCAGAATGGTGGTTTCCCAGACGAAGCCGTAGCGCCGCGTCGCCATCAGCAAGAGCAGCAGCACCAGGGCGCTGAGCAGGGCAAGCAGCCACAGGCCGTTGACGCAGATGCCCAGCACCCAGCGGTTCAGACGCTTGCGTTGGAGCAGCAATATCAACGCAGGCGCGAGCTGCGCCGCCTGGGCATCGCGCGCCAGTTTCTCGCTCAGCCACAGCCATAGGCGACCGAGGCCAGCGGTACTTTCCCCGACGAAGAGCACGCCTGTGGCCCAACTCAACAGCAGAATCAGATTAAGGCCGAGCAGGCTGCCCAGCGCCCAGAACACATTGACGGGCGTCTGTCCGTCGCCCAATGCGGCGAAAGCCAGTCCGGCCCCGCTGACCACCGCGAAAACCGCCAGCAGGATCAACGCCAGACGCGCACCTTGTTTCCAGTGATGCAGGGCCTTGCGCATGCCGTCACGTTCGGCGAGCCACAGGGCGCGGTGTTTGATCCGGGTTTGCAGGTCGCCCGCAGCGGCGCGGGCGCGGCGGTTGGCTTCTTCGTCTTCGAGCGCGCCGGCGTGTTCTTCACGCAAGCGCACGGCTTCGGTCAGCCAGAGTTCATCAAGGGGAGTCAGTGCAGTCACGCGGCGTCTCGTCGGTAAAGTCGTGGGTGAGCATAACCGGTGTGGCTGCGATCGCGCAGCGAACGGGTATCGGTGCTTGGACCGCGTGGCGAGTGAATGTGCTGGGAGAGGGCGCTCTGATATCCTCGCGCCATGAAAAAACATCTCCCCCTGAGCTTGATCGCCGCACTCGCTGAAAACCGGGTCATCGGCGTCGACAATTCCATGCCCTGGCACCTGCCGGGGGATTTTAAATATTTCAAGGCGACCACGCTGGGCAAGCCGATCATCATGGGTCGCAAGACCTGGGATTCGCTCGGCCGTCCGCTGCCCGGCCGGTTGAATCTGGTGGTCACTCGCCAACAGGATTTGCAGCTTGAGGGCGCGGAGGTTTTCACCTCTCTGGAAGCGGCGGTGCATCGCGCTGAGGAGTGGGCGCGCGAGCAAGGTGTCAGCGAAGTGATGCTGATCGGCGGCGCCCAGCTTTATGGCCAGGCCCTCGAGCACGCTGACCGCCTGTACCTGACCCGCGTGGCGCTGAGTCCTGAAGGCGATGCGTGGTTTCCGGAGTATGACGAGGGCCGGTGGACGCTGGTCTCGAATACAGAGAACCCGGCACTGGATGACAAGCCTGCGTACAGCTTCGAGGTTTGGGAGCGAGTCTGATATCGCTATCGCAAGCAAGCTCACTCCTACAGGGGAGTGCGGTCAACTGTAGGAGCGCGCTTGCCCGCGAATGCGTTGTGTCTGCCACCCATTAATCCCCTGACACGACGCGCTCGCCAGCAAGCCGGCTCCCACAGATTTAAAAAGGCTCAGTCTTGTCACAAAAACGTCGTTTTAATGTCATCTGTCGCGAATGGCGATCAAGGTGACGCCATCAGGACGGACGCTGTCGCTGACGCATCCAAACAGTCATGGCTTTTTGTTACGGTCCTCCTCGAACCAAAAAAGGGGAGGAGATCACCATGAAATTCGTACCAGCATTATTGGCCACTGCGATGTGTCTGGGCCTTGCCGGACAGGCGTTCGCCACCGAGCTGACCCACTGGCCCGAGCCCGCTGCCAAGCAGCTCAACGCCATGATTGCGGCAAATGCCAACAAAGGTAACTTCGCCGTTTTTGACATGGACAACACCAGCTACCGCTACGACCTGGAAGAGTCGCTGCTGCCGTACATGGAAAACAAAGGGCTGATCACCCGCGAGACGCTCGATCCTTCCCTAAAGCTCATCCCGTTCAAGGACACCGCTGACCACAAGGAAAGCCTGTTCAGCTACTACTACCGCCTTTGCGAAATCGACGACATGGTCTGCTACCCGTGGGTGGCGCAGGTGTTTTCCGGCTTCACCCTCAAAGAACTCAAAGGCTACGTCGACGAACTGATGGCATCGGGCAAGCCCGTGCCGAGCACGTATTACGAAGGCGACGTGGTCAAGACCATCGAAGTGCAGCCGCCCAAGGTCTTCACCGGTCAGGCCGAGCTGTACAACAAGCTGATGGAAAACGGCATCGAGGTCTATGTGATGACCGCGGCCTCCGAAGAGCTGGTTCGCATGGTCGCCGCTGATCCCAAGTACGGCTACAACGTGAAGCCGCAAAACGTCATCGGCGTGACCACGCTGCTGAAGAACCGCGAGACAGGCGAACTGACCACCGCGCGCAAGCAGATCACCGCCGGCAAATACAATGAAAAGGCCAACCTCGGTCTTGAGCTGACCCCTTACCTGTGGACCCCGGCAACCTGGATGGCCGGCAAGCAGGCGGCAATCCTGACCTACATCGATCAATGGAAAAAACCGGTGCTGGTGGGCGGCGACACACCGTCCAGCGATGGCTACATGCTGTTCCACAGCGTCGACGTCAGCAAAGGTGGTGTTCATCTGTGGGTCAATCGCAAGGACAAGTACATGACCCAGCTCAACGGCATGATGAAGACCAACGCCGAGGCTCAGGCCAAAGAGGGCTTGCCGGTCACGGCGGACAAGAACTGGGTAATCGTCAAGCCGGACGAGATTCAGTAAGCCGTCTCATCGCGCGGCGCGGCGATTGCCGCGCCGCGCACTGTCAGGCCCATAACCTGCGATACGCGCCGTCGGCGTCATGCTCGTCGGCCTGTTTCGCGGTATTGAAGCGCCGACCGCCCCTCGGGTCCGTTCCGTAGCCGGCGATGTACAGCCAGTTGCCCTGATTGCTGTAGACATCGTAATCCACCAGCTGCGCCTCGAACCACGCGGCCCCGGCGCGCCAGTCGCCCTTGAGATCGAAGATCAGGTAACTGGCGACGATCTGGCGCATTCGGTTGGACAAATAGCCGGTCGCTGCCAATTCCCGCATGCCAGCGTCTATCAATGCTTCCCCGGTTTCACCCCGACACCAGCGCGCAAAACCCTGTGGGTTGTGGCCCGGTTCGCTGCCACCTTTCAGGCCACTGGCGCGGTACAGGAGGCGACCGTATTTCAGGTGCAACAAGCGAAAGTAATCGCGCCACAGCAACTCGAAATAGATCCAGTACGTGCTGTCGTTGGCGCCGTGTTCGGCTTCGAAAGCCTTCAGCGCCTGATCAATCTGCGGTGCTGACAGTGAACCCAGCGCAAGCCAGGGTGAGAACTTGGTCGAGTCGTCTACCGCGCTCAGGTTGTTGCGGGTCGCCTTGTAGCTATTCGCCAGTTGCCGGTCGAAATACTGATGCAGATGCTGGAGCGCCGATTGCTCGCTGCCATCGAATGCAGGCTTTTGATAAGGAAAGGCCGAGCGTGGATCAAGATCGGGCGATTTGATGCACGGTGTGGGCTGGGCGGTTATGCCGTCTGGCAATTCAGGTAGGGCTGCCGGTGCGTCCAGCACGGTGCGCGAGGGCGTGCGAGCTTTTTCCACCGAGCGGCGGAAGCTGCTGAATACGTCCGGCAGTTGCTCGACGTGCATCGGCAGCGAGTCGAGTGTGAGCAGGCTGGACTGCCAGTGATCTTCGACCTGAAGACCGTCGGCGCGCAGCGCTTCAACCTGTGCCTCCTCCTCAGGGGCTGCGATGCGTTCGCAGACGATTTTTTCGACGCCCAGCCGCCGCGCGAGCGCGATCAATTGTTCAACGGGATCACCTTCCATTTGCAGCAGTGCGCTGCCCTTGGCCGTCAACTGGTTGGCCAGGGCGTTCACCGCTGCGCTTTCTATGGATTGGCAGTGAGGTCCCTTTCGTGGAAAGCCCCACGGCGTTGACGTCTGCGGCGAGGCGCAATACACCGGCAGCAACAGGTGAGCCTGGTCGCACGCCTGAGTGAACGCAGGGTTGTCGGCAAGCCGAAGGTCCTGACGGAACCAATAGATCAACGTATTCATGTGAAGGTCTCAGCGTCTATGGATCAAGGCCTTGATCAGTGGGTGACAGGACGTGGTCCCTTTTCCGTGCGAAGAGAAGCTAAACAGGATTGCACTTTTGAGCCATAGTCCTTCAAGTAAATGACTTGAAGGGGCTCAAATGAAAGCGTTGTCGCTGTCTTCGTCGCCAAGGTATGTCGGCCTGCTGGGTTATGGTGGCTTGCTGCCGTTCGTTGGGCTGCTGTTGCTGATCCTGTTCTCAGTCCAATACCGTCCTTTCTTGACGCAGGCGCTGGTCGCTTACGGGGCCGTGATCCTGAGCTTTGTGGGCGCGCTGCATTGGGGGTTCGCCATGACCTTGCAAGGCTTGAATGCCGATCAGTGTCGCGGGCGGTTCATCTGGAGTGTCATCCCGGCGCTGATCGCCTGGCCTGCTCTGTTATTGCCGGCACCGCTGGGGCTTTTGCTGTTGATTTTCGGTTTCGTCGCGCACTACTGGCAGGACCGGCGTCTGGTGAAAGCCACGACACTGCCCGCCTGGTATTTGCCAATGCGTCTGCGTTTAACGTTGGTCGCCAGTCTTTGCCTGCTGCTGGGCGCGATCACTGTAGCCATTGGCTCATGAAACCGCCGGTGTCCGGTTCTACGCCCGTACCGGGCGGTCGCCTTTCAAGACTGATGCGCTTCGGCGGCCTGGCCACGGGCGTTGCGGGTGCAATGCTGACTGACGGTGCGCGGCAATGGGCGCAGGGTAAGCGGCCCTCGCTCAGTGATTTGTTGCTGACGCCAGGCAATGTGCACCGGGTAACCGAGCAGTTGTCGCAACTACGCGGTGCCGCCATGAAAGTGGGTCAGCTGCTGTCGATGGATGCCGGTGATCTATTGCCGCCAGAACTTAGTCAGGTCCTTTCGCGTTTGCGCTCTGAAGCGAATCCGATGCCCATGAGCCAATTGGTGATGGTCCTCAACGAGGCCTGGGGCACAGGTTGGGAAGCGCGCTTTGAGCGATTCTCCTTCACACCGCTGGCGGCCGCGTCTATCGGTCAGGTTCATGAGGCCGTCAGCAAGGACGGTCAACGTCTGGCGATCAAGGTCCAGTATCCCGGCGTGCGCGAGAGCATCGCCAGTGATGTGGACAACGTTGCGACGTTGTTGCGCATGTCGGGCCTGCTACCAAAGGAAATGGACGTGAAACCGTTGCTCGACGAGGGCAAGCGTCAATTGCAGGATGAAGCCGACTACCTGCAGGAGGCCGAGCATTTGCGCGCTTTCGGTGAGTTGTTGGCCGACAGTAGCGACTTTCTGGTGCCCAAGGCCCATGGGCAATGGAGCACATCAAATATTCTGGTCATGTCTTTTGCCGATGGCGTTGCCGTGGAGTCGCTGGAGCAGGCTTCTCAGCCAGTGCGTGACCGAATCATCACGTTGCTGTTTGGCCTGTTACTGCGCGAGGTTTTCGAGTTTGGTCGCGTGCAGACCGATCCAAACTTCGCCAACTATCGCTACCAGCAGGATACCGGCCGGTTGGTGCTGCTCGACTTCGGCGCCACACGACTTTATGCACCGGACACCGCCCAGGCCTATCGTCGTTTACTCAATGCGGGATTGCGCGCAGACAGGACGACACTGGCGAAAGAGGCACTTGAGGTGGGTTATTTTCAGGGTGAAAACCTGCCGCGCCATCGCCAGGTTTTGATCGACCTGATCATCAAGGCCTGCGAGCCATTGCGGCATAACGGCGCTTACGATTTCGGCACGTCCGATCTGGCTTCGCAGTTGCGCGATGCCGGATGGCAGTTGGGGACTGACCGGGATTTCTGGCACACACCACCGGTCGATGTGCTGTTCCTGCATCGCAAGGTCGCCGGGCTTTATCTGGTGGCGGCGAAATTGAAGGCCCGGGTGGATGTTCGACGCGTGTTCGAGCCTTACCTCCTCTAAGCGGCAGGCAGACAAAAAAACACCCCGACCTGCGGGGTGTTTTTCAGTGCGGGGTGATGCTTACGGCATCAGCTTATCGAGCATCGCCTTGTCACGCACGGCACCCTTGTCGGCGCTGGTGGCCAACAATGCATACGCCTTCAGCGCGGTGGTCACTTTGCGAGGGCGCGACTCAACCGGCTTCCAGCCTTTCTTGTCCTGCTCGGCGCGACGTTCGGCCATTTCCGCGTCGTCGATCATCAGATTGATCGAGCGATTGGGAATGTCGATCAGCACTTTGTCGCCGTCACGAACCAGACCGATCGCGCCACCGGCTGCGGCTTCAGGAGAAGCGTGGCCGATGGACAGGCCAGAGGTTCCGCCCGAGAAACGCCCGTCAGTCAGCAGCGCACAGTCTTTGCCCAGGCCTTTGGATTTCAGGTACGACGTCGGGTACAGCATTTCCTGCATGCCCGGGCCGCCTTTCGGGCCTTCGTAACGGATGATCACGATGTCGCCGGCCTTTACTTCGTCCGCCAGAATGCCGCGTACGGCGCTGTCCTGGCTTTCGAAAATCTTGGCGTTGCCTTCGAACACGTGAATCGACTCGTCCACACCGGCGGTTTTCACCACGCAGCCGTCCACTGCGATATTGCCGTACAGCACGGCCAGGCCGCCTTCTTGCGAGTACGCGTGCTCGACGCTGCGGATGCAGCCGTTCTCGCGGTCGTCGTCCAGGGTTTCCCAACGAGTCGACTGGCTGAAAGCCGTTTGGGTCGGAATACCGGCAGGGCCGGCTTTGAAGAAGTGATGCACCGCTTCGTCGTCAGTCTGGGTGATGTCCCACTTGGCGATGGCTTCTTCCATGGATTTGCTGTGCACGGTCGGCAAGTCGGTGTGCAACAGGCCGCCACGGGCCAGCGAGCCGAGGATGCTGAAGATGCCGCCGGCGCGGTGGACGTCTTCCATGTGGTATTTCTGGATGTTGGGCGCAACCTTGCACAACTGCGGCACGCGGCGCGACAGGCGATCGATGTCGCGCAGGTCGAACGGAATCTCCGCTTCCTGGGCAGCGGCCAGCAAATGCAGGATGGTGTTGGTCGAACCGCCCATGGCGATGTCGAGGGTCATCGCGTTTTCAAACGCCTTGAAGTTGGCGATGTTGCGCGGCAGCACCGAGTCGTCGTTGTCTTTGTAGTAGGTTTTGCACAGGTCGACGATGGTGCGGCCGGCCTGCAGGAACAGCGCTTCGCGGTCGGAGTGAGTCGCCAGCGTGGAACCGTTACCCGGCAGCGCAAGCCCCAGGGCTTCAACCAGGCAGTTCATCGAGTTGGCGGTGAACATACCGGAGCACGAACCACACGTCGGGCAAGCGCTGCGCTCGTACTCGGCGACTTTCTCGTCGGATGCGGTTGGGTCGGCGGCAATGACCATCGCGTCGACCAAATCCAGGCCGTGGCTCGCGAGTTTGGTCTTGCCGGCTTCCATCGGACCGCCGGAAACGAAGATCACCGGGATGTTCAGGCGCAACGCAGCCATGAGCATGCCGGGGGTGATCTTGTCGCAGTTGGAGATGCAGACGATGGCATCGGCGCAGTGGGCGTTGACCATGTACTCGACTGAGTCGGCGATGATCTCGCGGCTGGGCAGCGAATACAGCATGCCGTCATGGCCCATGGCAATGCCGTCATCCACCGCGATGGTGTTGAATTCCTTGGCCACGCCGCCTGCTCTTTCGATCTCTCGCGCCACCAACTGACCCAGGTCCTTCAAGTGGACATGGCCCGGCACGAACTGGGTGAATGAGTTGGCGATGGCGATGATCGGCTTTTTGAAATCGTCGTCCTTCATGCCCGTGGCACGCCACAAGGCGCGCGCGCCGGCCATGTTGCGGCCGTGGGTGGACGTTTTCGAACGGTAATCAGGCATTGGAACACTCCGGCTAATCGGCTGAATGAGGAAGGGAGTGAGCTTCTAGTGACGTCGTGTGCAAAAGGCAGTGACCGGATGCAACGAAGAAACCGAACGATACGGGATCACCGTACGCCCAGCCTGAGCTCATAAACCCGCCGGGGGTGACTGGCGATGAATAGCGCTGATTCTACACCTGTGAGGGCGGGAGGGAATGGTGGGAAGTGGTGGCCGTCAGGTCTCAGGTCTGATTCGGGAGCTCTGGTGACTTTCAGGCCTTTTCGCGGGCAAGCGCGCTCCTACAGTTGACCGCGTCGGTTGCCGACGACATTCCTCGATGTACATGGCGGATGAGACGCGATACACGACATCGCGGACAACGCTGATATCACGGATCTATGCGGTCCACTGTAGGAGCGCGCTTGCCCGCGAACGCGTCATCGCGGACACATCCGGAATATCTGTTTGCCGCAGGACTGATCGCCTGTGCACTAGCCTGATCTCGCACACCTCTCACTGCGCAAAGGAATGCGAATGTCACAAAGAAGCGCTGATTTGCGGCTAGGCCGATATTCGGGAGTAGGGCAGATTTATCTTCTGACCTCTGTGGTGCATGGCCGACAACCTCTGTTCGCCAACTGGCGCACCGGCCGGCTGGTGGTCGAGGAGTTTCGCCGGGCCCAGCAGGCTGGCATTGCAGAATCTCTGGCGTGGGTTGTCATGCCGGACCATTTTCACTGGCTTGTAGTATTGAGAGAGGGGACCTTGGGAATGCTGGTGCGCCGGGTTAAATCCGGCAGCGCGCTGGCGATCATGCGGGCGGGTTACACACCGCTTCGGGTATGGCAGAAGGGTTATCACGACCGGGCGGTAAGGCGGGAGGAAGATTTGCAAGCCGTCGCGCGTTACATCGTTGCCAATCCGTTGCGGGCCGGGCTGGTGAAACGCGTGGGGGATTATCCGCTCTGGGATGCCGTGTGGCTGTGAGATTTTTTCGCGGGCAAGCGCGCTCCTACAGTTGACCGCGTCGACTGCTGGCCACATCGTCTACCGGACAACGCGGACAACGCGGACAACGCGGACAACGCGGACAACGCGGACAACGCGGACAACGCGGACAACGCGGACAACGCGGACAACGCGGACAACGCAAACGTCGCGGGCCTGCGCGGTCAGTGTAGGAGCGCGCTTGCCCGCGAAGGCGTCAGTCCAGGCGCCACATCAGCTATTGGGCAACAACCGGCAGGTGATGCTTTTGATGTAGCGCGTTTCGGGGATGGCCGGGTGGACCGGGTGGTCCGGGCCCTGGCCGCCGCGTTCCAACAGCTGGATATTGCGGTCCAGATGGCGGGCGCTGGTAAGCAGGATGTTTTGCAGGTCGTCTTCCGGCAGGTGCATCGAGCAGGAAGCGCTGACCAGAATGCCGTCCTTGCTGAGCAGGCGCATGGCTTGCTCGTTCAGGCGGCGGTAGGCGCCTTCACCGTTTTTCATGTCTTTCTTGCGTTTGATGAATGCAGGCGGGTCGGCAATGATCACATCGAAACGCTCTTCAGCTGCTTTCAGCTCCTTCAGCGCTTCAAACACGTCGCCTTCGATGCAGGTGACCTTTTCCGCGAAGCCATTCAGTGCCGCGTTACGCTCCACGCCGTCCAGCGCAAAAGCCGACGCGTCGACACAGAACACTTCGCTGGCGCCAAACGCACCGGCCTGGATGCCCCAGCCGCCGATGTAACTGAACAGGTCCAGCACTCGCTTGCCCTTGGCGTACGGCGCCAGGCGCGCGCGGTTCATGCGATGGTCGTAGAACCAGCCGGTCTTCTGGCCTTCCATCACAGGCGCTTCGAACTTTACGCCGTTTTCTTCCAGCGCGACCCACTCCGGCACCAGGCCGAACGCAGTTTCAACGTAACGGTTCAGCCCTTCGGCGTCGCGCGCGGCGGAGTCGTTCTTGAGCAGAATGCCGCTTGGCTTGATCACTTGAATCAGCGCCGCGAGCACGTCGTCCTTCAGCTGCTCCATGGCCGCTGACGCCAGCTGCACCACCAGAATATCGCCGAAGCGATCGACCACCAGACCCGGCAACAGGTCGGAGTCGCCGTAGACCAGACGATAGAACGGCTTGTCGAACAGACGCTCGCGCAGTGACAGGCACACGTTAAGGCGATGCACGAGCAGCGACTTGTCCAGTGGCAGCTTGACGTCGCGGGACAGTAAACGTGCGCAGATCAGATTTTGCGGGCTCATCGCGACAATGCCCAGCGGCTTGCCGCCAGCAGCTTCCAGAATGGCTTGAGCGCCCGGAGCAAAGCCGTTGAGCGGGGTGGCAGCGACGTCGATTTCGTTGCTGTAGACCCACAAATGACCGGCGCGCAGGCGGCGATCGGCGTTGGGCTTGAGGCGCAAGCTAGGCAGGGACATGACGTCGCTCCGGAAAAAAGAGCGGGAGTATAGCGCGTCAGCCTGCTGGCGGGCGCGCCGTGCTCGATTACCGTCTGGCTGTCCGTCGGATCCGTTGAATCGTCACCCAGTTGTCGACGCATGGCTGCCAGGGGTTAGAATCGTGGCCTGACCCCGAGTGTGAAGTTATGTCCCAAGAGCTTACGTCCGAGCAGATCCAGCAGGCGTTACAAGGCATCAGCATTCCGCCCCAGCCGCAAATCATGGTGGATTTGCAGATGGAGCAGTACATGCCCGACCCTGACCTGGGTGCGATCGCCCGGTTGATCGCGCAGGATCCGGGCCTCTCCGGCGCGCTGCTGAAAATTGTCAACTCCAGCCATTACGGCCTGAGCAATAAAATCGCTTCGATTCAGCGGGCGGTGAATCTGCTCGGCAGTCGCTCGGTCATCAACCTGATCAACGCGCAGTCGATCAAGGGTGAGATGAGTGATGAAACCATCGTCGTGCTCAACCGTTTCTGGGACACCGCCCAGGACGTCGCAATGACCAGTCTGACGATCGCCAAGCGCATCGGCTCGCAAACGGTCGACGAATCCTACGCGCTGGGCCTGTTTCATGACTGCGGGGTGCCGTTGATGATCAAGCGCTTCCCCGATTACATGAGCGTGCTCGAAGAAGCTTATTCCAACGCCACCGCTGAGTGCCGGGTGATCGACACCGAGAACAGGCTGCTTAATACCAACCATGCCGTTGTCGGTTATTTCACCGCCAAATCGTGGCGTTTGCCCGAACATGTCAGCAACGCAATCGCCAATCACCACAACGCGCTGGCGATTTTTCAGGACGACTCGGGTCGCAATGCGCCGCTGAAAAACATGCTGGCCATCTTGAAAATGGCCGAGCATGTCTGCGAATCCCACCGGGTCCTGGGCAACGAGCCCGTCGACCACGAGTGGAACAGCGTTGGTCATCTGGTGCTCGACTACGTCGGTTTGTCCGGCTACGACTTCGAAAACCTCAAAGAAAGTATTCGTGAGCTGAGCGTGCACTGACCCTGTGCGCCTGATCTTGCCCTTCATCGAGCTGCCGCATGCCTGAATTACCTGAAGTCGAAACCACACGCCGGGGCATCGCGCCGCATCTGGTGGGCCAGCGCGTCAGCCGGGTGATCGTGCGTGATCGTCGCCTGCGCTGGCCAATCCCCGAAGACCTCGACGTGCGCCTGTCGGGGCAAAAAATCGTGGCCGTCGAGCGTCGTGCCAAATACCTGTTGATCCAGGCGGAGGTCGGTACCTTGATCAGCCACCTCGGCATGTCGGGCAATTTGCGTCTGGTGGATGTCGGTCTGCCGCCCCTCAAGCACGAGCACGTCGACATCGAACTCGAGTCCGGTCTGGCCTTGCGCTACACAGACCCTCGGCGTTTCGGCGCCATGCTCTGGAGCCTCGATCCGCTCAACCATGAATTGCTCGCGCGCCTCGGGCCGGAACCGCTGACGGACGTGTTTGACGGTCTGCGTCTGTTCGAGCTGTCTCGCGGCCGGGCGATGGCGGTCAAGCCGTTCATCATGGACAACGCGATCGTCGTGGGCGTCGGCAACATCTATGCGACCGAAGCGTTGTTTGCGGCCGGCATTGATCCGCGCCGCGCCGCCGGGAGCGTATCCAAGGCGCGCTATATAAAGCTGGCGATTGAAATCAAACGCATCCTGGCCGCAGCCATCGAGCGGGGCGGTACGACGCTGCGTGATTTCATCGGCGGGGACGGCCAGCCCGGTTACTTCCAGCAGGAACTGTTCGCTTACGGACGCGGCGAGCAGCCGTGCAAAGTGTGCGGGACCACGCTGCGAGAAGTGAAGCTGGGTCAGCGGGCCAGCGTTTACTGCCCGAAGTGCCAGAAGTAGTCCCCGACAGCAGCAGCGCGGTCGGCCGGAATGACTGACCGCCGCGCGATCGCCAGGGATTATCCGATACCTCCTACAGGGCGTATGTCGTCAATGAGACACGCCGCCCCTTGCGTAAGCCCGCGCCCTGTTTATAGTGAATAGCTTCATATCTGCCTTGCCTGAAGGACCATGCCATGAGCCCGTTTCGCATGCTTGCTGCCACCTTGGCCGTGTTCTTCGGCTTGCAATTCACGCCTGCGCTGGCTCAGGACGCGACCGGCAGTGGTGATCCTGTCTACGAAATCGAAAGCCCTCCCGCCTACGCGATGATCGGCGACCTGCTGATTGCGCGGCCGATTCTCATCGTCGCGACCATCATTGGCGCCGGGTTGTTTGTGGTTGCACTGCCATTCACCGCCACGGGCGGCGGCATTGGCCGCACCGGCAAGGCGCTGGTCGTGGATCCGGGCAAGGCCGCATTCGTCCGCTGCCTGGGTTGCACCGGCGACGGTTACGGCAAGCAGGACTGATCGGCGCAGGCGCGCATCAGCTTCAGCGCGCCATCGGGCTTGAAGGTCGTCGAAACGCCCATGCCCCGCGGGTCACTGGCCGCTTCGACCCGGGCACTGTTCTTGTGCCACAGCAGCACCTGCTGATTGCCAAAATTCTTTGCCGTCTCCTTCGGCGCATAACCGCGCTCGCGCAGGTCAGCCAATTCCTGCTCCGTGAATGTCCCGGGCTCGTACTCGACCACGTCCGGCATGTATTGGTGGTGATAGCGCGGGGTCGATGTCCAGCTGGCAATGGGCTGATCGTCCAGGTACTGCAGCATCGACAGCAGCACCATGCTGGGGATGCGGCTGCCGCCCGGGGTGCCGAAAGCGGCGAGCGATTGCGGGCCTTCGATAAAACTCGGGCTCATGCTTGAGATCGGTCTCTTGCCCGGCTCGATGGCATTGGCGTGACCCGCTGCCACCGCCGAATTGCCCTGGCCGTTGGGGTCGATGGCAAAGTCGTCCATTTCATCGTTGAGGATGATTCCGGTGCCGGGCACGGTAAACGCTGAGCCGAACGGCAGATTCAGCGACAATGTCGCCGTCACGGCGTTGCCTTCGTTATCCAGTACGGCGAAATGACTGGTGTTGTCGCCCTCACGCCAGCGCGGGGCGGGGGGCAGGATGTTGTTGGGCGTAGCGCGGTGAGGATCGATGCTGGTGGTCAGCTGCAGCAAATAGTCGGTGGAAAGGAGTTGAGCTACGGGGTTGGGCACGAAGTCCGGATCCCCCAGCAACACCCGATCACGGTAAGCGCGGCGCAGCGCCTCGATCACAAAGTGCGCCCGCTGGATTTTGCCCGACTCCCGCCACGGCAGCTGTTGCAGCATAAACAGGCTTTGCGCCAGAGCAATGCCACCTGCCGAGGGCGGCGGTGCGCTGATCAGCTCGCGTTGATCGGCCATCTGAAAGCGCATAGGCGTGCGCGTAATGACTTCATACTCTTCAAAATCGTGGTAATTCCAGATGCCGCCGGCGCGACGAACGCCGCTGACCATCGCCTGCGCCACCAGGCCGCTGTAGAACCCTGCGCGGCCATTGTCGGCAAGTCGCTCCAGCGTCTGCGCCAGCTCCGGCTGGGTGATAACGTCACCCAGATTTGGCACATCGTTGTTGCGCAGGAACAGGCGCGCGCTTTCTTTGTTGTTACGTAGCGCAAAGAGCCGCCAACTGGCGCGTTCGCGATAAACGCTGTCCACTTTGAAGCCGCGGTAGGCGACCCGGATCGCCGGCGCCAGCGAGATCGAAAGCGGCAATCGGCCATAGCGTTCGGCGAGTTCGACCAACGCAGCGGGAAGCCCTGGAATCGCGGCCGCCAGTGGTCCGTTCAGGGACAGGTCCGGTTGGAGGATCCCCTTGCGGTGGAACATCTTGGGTTTGGATTTGAGCGGCGCCTTTTCCCGCGCGTCCAGAAACTGATACTGAACGGGGTCGCCGGATTGGCGCAGCAGGAAAAATCCGCCACCGCCGAGGCCCGACCCGTAAGGTTCAACGACGGCGAGCGTGGCGCTGATGGCAATGGCGGCATCGAATGCGTTGCCGCCGTCGACCAGGATTTCCTGACCGGCGGCCGTCGCGATGGGATGCGGGCTGGCGATGGCAGCCTGTTCAGGGTGATCGGGACTGGCCTGGGCCGAAAAAACGCACAGCAGAAACACTGCGCCTGACAAAACAGGTATCCGTTCCAGCATAGAGATCATGCGTATCTCGCTCAATTCAACAGGCGTTACAAGCCAGTGTCTTCGGCGAAAGCACGTATGCCGACAGGATATGCGTTCGGTTATGCCTTGCTGGTGATCAGGTTGTACTTGGCCATGAGCTCGTCCTTGCTCTCGACGTGGTTTTCATCCAGCGGGATGCAATCCACCGGGCAGACTTGCTGGCACTGTGGCTCGTCATAGTGGCCGACGCATTCGGTGCACAGGTTGGGATTGATCACGTAGATCTCTTCACCCTGGGAAATTGCTTCGTTCGGGCACTCGGGTTCGCAGACGTCGCAGTTGATGCAATCGTCGGTGATAATCAGGGACATGGATACTCCTGCCACGGTCGACACCGGGGCATATCAAAACGAATGCGGCGAATTGTGCCGCATTAGCGCTCGGTATGCACCTCACCTCGACGCAAGGGCTCAGGCTTTGAAGCGTTCACTCAGCGCCTGGGCCACGGCGGGGTGTACGAATTTGGTGATATCACCGCCTAACGCTGCGATTTCCCTGACCAGCGTAGATGAAATGAACGAATAGCGTTCGGACGGCGTAAGAAAAAGACTTTCGATATCCGGGGCCAGTTGCTTGTTCATGTTGGCGAGCTGAAATTCGTACTCGAAATCCGACACCGCGCGCAGGCCGCGCAGCAGGATGTTCGCGTTCTGTTCCTGGGCGAAGTGCGCCAGCAGCGTCGAGAATCCTACGACTTCCACGTTGTGCAGGTGTTTGGTCGCTTCGCGGGCAAGCGCGACGCGTTGCTCCAGCGGGAACAGGGGGTTTTTCTTGGGGCTGGCGGCAACAGCGATGACCACTTGATCGAACAGGCGCGAGGCGCGCTCGACCAGATCGCCGTGACCCTTGGTAATAGGGTCGAAGGTGCCGGGGTACAACACTCGGTTCATCGCGTCGTCCTGGTCGGAGTTCGTTGGGGACTGGATGGTAACGCAGCGCAATGGACCGGCCAAGTCGCCGCAGAG
This sequence comes from Pseudomonas petrae, assembly GCF_021728295.1. Taxonomy (GTDB): domain Bacteria; phylum Pseudomonadota; class Gammaproteobacteria; order Pseudomonadales; family Pseudomonadaceae; genus Aquipseudomonas; species Aquipseudomonas petrae. Next base: position 269,021 of record NZ_JAKJXE010000003.1, on the reverse strand, counting down.
TGTAGGGGAGCTTTGCGGTGTAGCGCGAAACGCATTCCCGGCTAAAGCCGGTCCTACAGGATGACCGCGTTCAAATAGTGGGACCGGCTTCAGCCGGGAAGAGGCCGGTGTGGGCACCCTCAATTCTGCGGTGTAGCGCGAAACGCATTCCCGGCTAAAGCCGGTCCTACAGGATGAGCGCGTTCAAATAGTGGGACCGGCTTCAGCCGGGAAGAGGCCAGTCTGAGCGCCACATATTTTGTGGTGTGACGCCAAATGCCTTCCCGGCTAAAGCCGGTCCTACAGGATGACCGCGTTCAAATAGTGGGACCGGCTTCAGCCGGGAAGAGGCCGGTGTGGGCACCCTCAATTCTGCGGTGTAGCGCGAAACGCCTTCCCGGCTAAAGCCGGTCCTACAGGATGACCGCGTTCAAATAGTGGGACCGGCTTCAGCCGGGAAGAGGCCGGTGTGGGCACCCTCAATTCTGCGGTGTAGCGCGAAACGCATTCCCGGCTAAAGCCGGTTCCTACAGGATGACCGCGTTCAAATAGTGGGACCGGCTTCAGCCGGGAAGAGGCCAGTCTGAGCGCCACACATTTTGTGGTGTGACGCCAAATGCCTTCCCGGCTAAAGCCGGTCCCACAATGCTCCACAGCCAGTCCCGCTGGCCGGGCGCGTTGTGTCAGTCAGAACTCGCAAACGTGTCAGCGCACGAACAGTCGCTGAATCAGTTTCTGGATCGCCGTTCCATACGGCGGGTAAATCAGGCGTGCGGCGTTGAACCGTTGCTTGATCAGCACGCCTTTGGCATGGCTGAACGTCAGAAACCCCTCGTGCCCGTGGTAATGGCCCATGCCCGACGCGCCGATGCCGCCGAAAGGCAAGTCGTCCTGGGCGACATGCAGCAGGGTGTCATTCAGGCAGACGCCGCCCGAATGTGTCTGCTCCAGCACGCGGTTCTGTTCATGCCGGTCGTAGCCGAAGTAGTACAGCGCCAGTGGCCTGGGACGCTGATTGATGTAGGCGAACGCTTGCTCGATCTGGTCATAGGGCACGATCGGCAGCAGCGGTCCGAAGATCTCGTCCTGCATGATCAGCATGTCGTCGCTGACATCGAGGATCAGGCTGAACGGCATTCTGCGGTCCTGCCCCTCGGCGAACAGCTGAATCACCCGGGCACCCTTGGCTTGCGCGTCGGCGAGGTAAGCGTTCAGCCGAGCGACATGCCGCGGATTGATGATCGCGGTGTAGTCCGGGTTGTCGGCCAGCGTCGGATAGAAGCGTGTGACTGCTTCTTTGTAGGATTCGACGAATTCGTCGACGCGGTCCCTGGGCACCAGCACGTAGTCGGGCGCCACGCAGGTTTGTCCGGCGTTGAGGGTTTTGCCGAAAGCGATGCGTTCGGCGGCGTCCTTGAGCGGCACGTCGCGGGACACAATGGCGGGGGATTTGCCGCCCAACTCCAGCGTCACGGGCGTGAGGTTTTCCGCCGCCGCGCGCATGACATGCCGCCCGACGCTGGTGGCACCCGTGAACAATAAATGATCAAACGGCAGCCCGGAGAAGGCCGCACCAACCTCCGCCTCGCCCAATACAACCCCGACGTGGTCCTCCGCAAACACCCGCGCCAGCAGGCTTTTTAGCAACGCGCCGGTGGCGGGCGTGGATTCGCTGAGCTTGAGCATCACGCGGTTACCCGCCGCCAATCCGCCCACCAGCGGGCCGATGGCCAGATACAGCGGGTAATTCCAAGGCACTACCACGCCAATCACGCCCAATGGCTGGTAAACGACTTTGGCGCTGGCGGGCTGGAACGCCATGCCGACGCTTCGGCGCGAAGGCCGCATCCATTTCTTCAAATGACGCTGGGCGTGCCGGATGTTGTGCAGGCAGGGCATCAGCTCGGCGAGCAACGTTTCGTCGGCGCTGCGGTGGCTGAAATCAGCGCTGATCGCGTCGATGATCGCCTGACGCTCGGTGCTGAGCAGCGTGTGCAAGCGGTCGAGCCATTGCTGACGCTCTTGCAGAGTCGGCATCGGATTGGCGGCGAACGCGCGACGCTGCGCGTCGAATACCTGCTCCTGACTGCTGCGCGGAGAAGGAGCATCGTCTGCATATGGCAGAAGCATGGATTCGACGGGCATCGCAGCGGTCCTTATTGACGTTATGCAGTGCTTTTAGAGTCATTGCTCTACGAAGTCAACGGCCCTTGCGCTTAATCACAGGCGCACGCCAGACTGTCCGGGCAAACGCTGCACTGCCGTCCCGAAATACCTGACACGGAGTCTCAATGCGCACGGACTATCTGGCGTTTTTCATTTCCCTGTTCCTCTCGCGCCTCGCCGATCAGGTTCTCCTGTTTCTGGTGCCGCTGATTGTTTTCCAGACCACCAACAGCGCGTCCCTGGCGGGGCTGGCGTTCTTCGTCGAGACGTTGCCGCGCTTCCTTGCATTCCCGATGTGCGGCGCGCTTTGCGACAAATACTCGCCCATCCGGCTGCTGCACATCAGCCAGATCTACCGCGCCTTGATCTGTCTGGTCGCGATGGGGCTGTACGGCCTGTTTGGCGGCATCGGCTGGCTGATCGGGCTGTCGGCGATCTGCGGCGTCCTGACCACCCAGGGGATCATGGCCCGGGAAGTGGTGATGCCGCATATTTTCCCTGATTACCGCTACGGCAAGACGCTGTCCTACTCTCAAATCGCCGACCAGACCGGCCTGGTGCTCGGGCCTTTGCTGGCGGCGCTGGCGCTGGAGATCTGTCCCTGGTGGGGCGTTGTCATCGGTGCAGCGCTGGTTTTCGTTGCGGCGGATCTCGCCATACGCGTCTGGCGACGCAACAGCGATGTCACGCTGGAGCGCTTCGATCAGCACGCAGGCAACTGGACGCAGCCACTGAAAATCGCCTTTGGACACATCCTCCGGTTGGCCGAACTGAAGAAGATCATTTTGCTGGCGGTCGGCGTCAACCTGATCGTCGGTGTCACGCTGGCCAGCTCGGCCGCCATGGTGATCGGCTCGTTTGGCGAGACTAAAGATTTCTACGCCGGTCTGCAGGCGGCGGGCGCGTTGTTGACCATCGCGATTCTCTTCGTCCTTGCGCGGATCAGCCTGCCGCTGAAACTGCTCGGTTCGATGTCATACATCGCCTTGCTGCTGGGGGCATTCACTACCGCCACGAGTGCGTCATCCGAGGTCTACCTTGTCGGCTTTCTGCTGATCGTCGGCTTCGACAAGATGTTCAACGTGTACATGCGCAGCATTCGTCAGCGGGTCATCCCGGCGCGCGACTTCGGCAAGACCGTAGGCGTCATCACGCTGCTGAACAATCTGTCGCAGCCGCTTGCCGGTCTGTTGGTCGGGGTGCTGACGGCGCCGATCGGGCTGCGCGGGGTCATTTTGATCAACGCGCTGGCGGCAGCCGTGCTCGGCGTGGGCGTGGCAGCGGTGGTTAGGCTCAGGGTGGCGACTGCCGTGGAGCGATGAAGTCTGCAACGGGCCCGACGCTTGCGTTAAGATCCGGCACATCCCTGTTACGTTTCGACGTTCGAGTTGAACATGGCGCCGCGCATCAAAACCGTACGCATCAACACCCGTGAACGCATCGTGCACAGCAGCCTGGAGCTGTTCAACCAGCAGGGCGAGCGCAGCGTCAGCACCAATCACATCGCTGCGCACATGGAAATGTCGCCCGGCAATCTGTACTACCACTTCCCTAACAAGCAGGCGATCATCGCTGAGTTGTTCACCGAATACGAAACGCTGGTCGACAGCTTTCTGCACCCGCCCAAGGGCCGTCTGCCAGGTGTTGAAGACAAGCGCCATTACTTGATGGCGATTCTCGACGGCATGTGGCGCTACCGTTTTCTGCACCGCGACCTCGAGCACCTGCTTGAAACCGACCCTGAGCTGGCGGTGCGTTACCGACGCTTTTCCCAACACTGCCTGATCAAGGCGATGTCCATTTACAGCGGCTTTGTCGACGCGCAGATTCTGAGCATGGACAAGGTCCAGATCGAATCGCTGACGCTCAACGCGTGGATCATCCTCACGTCATGGGTACGCTTTCTGTGCACCACGCGGGAAAACGCCGCCCATCTGAATGAGGACGCGATTCGTCGCGGGGTCTATCAGGTGCTGATGCTGGAACTGGCCTACGTCACGCCCCAGGCGCGGGAAGCGGTGAATGCGCTGTGTGCGGAGTTTTATGTGCCATTGGCCAAGGCACTGGAAGACGCTGGCTGAATCGGCCCGGTTGTCTCAATCGATTGTCATATCGCCATTTTTTACTGCCTGCAGGAGCCTGTCATGTCCATCGCGCAATTGATCAGCCCGCAACAATTGTCAGAACGCCTGACCCAGCCCGGGCTTGTGATACTGGATTGTCGTTCGTCGCTGGACGACTTGGACTACGGCCAGCGCAGCTACGCAGAGGGCCATATCGAAGGCGCTTCCTACGCTGACTTGCTCAATGATCTCAGTGGGGCCATCACCAAAGGTGTCACTGGTCGCCACCCGCTGCCGAATCCGCAGACGCTGATCGAGCGCTTGCGGTTCTGGGGTGTGAATAATCAGAGCGATATCGTGCTGTACGACGATGGGCCGGGTGCTTATGCCGCCCGAGCCTGGTGGTTGCTGGCGTGGCTGGGCAAGCGCGACGGTGTGTATGTGCTGGATGGTGGGCTTAAGGCCTGGCATGCGGCGGGTCTGCCGCTGAGTCTTGATCCACCGCACCAACTTGAGGGTTCGTTCGACGGCGTGCCGGATGAATCGATGGTGCTGACGGCCGAGCAACTGCTGGCCCGCATCGGCGATCCCGCCATGACGCTGATCGACGCGCGTGCACCTGCGCGGTTCCGGGGTGAGGTCGAGCCCATCGACCCTATTGCGGGGCACATTCCCGGCGCGCAGTGCGCGGCATTCACTGACAACCTCGGGCCGGATGGCCGCTTTCTCCCGGCAGAGCAACTGAAGCAGCGCTTCGCCGAGGCGTTACAAGGTCGTCCTGCCCATGAGCTCGTCGCCTATTGCGGTTCCGGCGTGACGGCCTGTCACAACCTGTTTGCCTTGGCCCTCGCCGGGTATCCGTTGGGGGCGCTATACGCGGGGTCTTGGAGCGAGTGGATCAATGATCCGCAGCGGGGCGTTGCGACGGGGGACTAAGGTCGCAGCCCTGCGCATCGGTGTAGGAGCGCGCTTGCCCGCGATTGCGCTGTGTCAGGTGACAGTGATGTTGTTGAACGACTCTTTCGCGGGCAAGCGCGCTCCTACAGGCCGTTTTGTCTGCTAAATCACATCTGGCCCATCGCCCAGCGCAGCAAGAAGAACACCAGCAATCCGCCGCCGATGGTCGCCAGAAGATTGCGGCTGATGGCCGCAATGCCAATCGACACGATCCCGGCCAACAAGTAGGCGTTGCCCAGCGACAGCTGCCAGTGCGCGCCGTCGGGCAGCAACATGCCGGGCACGACGATGGCGGTCAGCACGGCGGTGGGTACGTAATGCAGGCCTTGACGCACCAGCGGCGGGAAACGCAGGTTCGGCCAGGCGAACAGGCTGTAGCGCATCAAAAAAGTGATCGCGGCCATGCCCAGAATCAGCCACCAGTACGTCATGGGCGCACCTCGTTCGGGGTCACGTCGTCCTGCCTTTCTGGCTGCCGTCTTTCCAGAAACACCCCCGCCGCGATGCCACTGAAGGCTGCGGCCATGAGCCCCAGCTTGTAGGGCCACGACCAGGTCAGCAGGGCAACCGCGCCAGCGACCAACGCGGCGGCGATCTGCGGCTGGTTGCGCAGCAGGGGCACGACGATGCCGATGAAGGTTGCCAGCATCGCGAACTCCAGGCCCCAGCTGGCCATGTCGGGAAACGCCTGACCAAACAGCACGCCTACCAGTGAGCTGCTCACCCAGCAGGCATACAGCGAGCTCGCCACGCCCAGCCAGTACCAATGCGCCAGCGGCGTCCGGCCGTGGACCAAATAGTGGCGCTGGACGATGGCAAAGGTTTCGTCCGTCAGCCAGAACGCCAGCAGCAATCGCCAGCGCTGTGGCAGACCCTGAACCTGCGGCTGCAAGGTGGCGCTGTACAGCACATGGCGCAGATTGACGATGAACGTCGTCAACAGAATCACCACCGCGCCGGCCCCGGCGCCCATCAGGCTGATGACGATGAACTGCGCCGATCCTGCGTAAACGAACATCGACATGCCGACGGCCTGCCACAACGTCAACCCGCCCACGCCGGCCAGGGTGCCGAAGATAATGCCGAATGGTGCAATGCCGACCAGCATCGGCACGCTGTCGCGAAGGCCGCGGACAAAGAATTGATCACGGGACATGGTTTTTCTCCTTATGCCCCGGATGGTAAGCGGATGGCACATACGTGTCTTGAACGATCGTGCACGCGTTAGCGGTTTATCTGCGCGCCATGGACGTCCGTCAGCCACGCCGGAATCCGTTGCTCCAGGTAATACGTCGGCGTTCTGACGGTGCCGCCGACAAAACCCACATGCCCGCCTTTTTTCTGCAGGTCGAACTCGGTGCTGGACGACAGCTCAGAGGCTTCAGGCAGGCTGTGCTTGAACACGAACGGGTCGTCCAGGGATTGAATCAGCAGGGTTGGCGTGCGGATGGCGCCGAGGAAGTACCGACTGGAGGCGCGCCGGTAGTAATCATGGGCGTCCACGAATCCATTGAGCGGCGCTGTCACGCGCCCATCGAAATCCCAGAAAGTGCGCATGTCTTTCAGTGAACCCAGTGCCGCCAGTTCCGCCAGCCCATCGCTGAGGCCTTCGTGCTGGAAGCGTCTCTGCTTGTCCTTGATATAGCCGACCATCTCGCGCATGAAGTGGCGTTGATAGACTTTGGAGAAGCCCAGCCCGATCCGGTCGGCGCATTCGTCCAGACGAAACGGCACCGACACCGCCGCAGCGCCTTGCAGGTGGCTGTCGAGTCCGGTTTCGCCGAGGTGCTTGAGCAAGATGTTGCCGCCGAGGGAGTACCCGACAGCGTAAAGCGGCGCCAACGGTCGGGCCTTGCGCAGATGATCGATCACGGCGGCAAGGTCTTCGCTGGCGCCGGAGTGATAGCTGCGGGGCAACAGGTTTGGCTCCCCTGAACAGCCTCGCCAGTTGAGGGCGACACTCGCCCAGCCACGTTTTTCCATGGCGTGCTGCAGCCCGGCGACATAGGGGGAGTTGGACGAACCGGTCAAACCGTGCAGCACGAGCACGACCGGCACAGTGGCGTCGTGCGGGCCGTGCCAGTCCATGTCGAGGAAATCGCCGTCTTCCAGCCAGATGCGCTCGCGCCGGCGCTCGAGGTGAGTGGTCGGCCGCCAGAGCGGTCCCCACAGCGTCTGCAAGTGCGGGTTGCCCAGGCCGAACGCCGGGACGAACCCGGGAAGGTCAGCTCGCGACGGCACTGCGTTCCCATACCGCGTAGTGAACCTGACCGGCTTTCTTTTCGCGGTGCAGGCGCCAGTTGGCGGGCATGCCCAGTGTCGACGGCGCGGTTTCGCTTTCGGTGTAGATCCACGCGCTGTCCGCCAGCCAGTTGCGCTCTTCCAGCAGCGTGCAAGCAGGCATCAGCAAGTCCTGGTGGAACGGCGGGTCGAGGAACACCACGTCGAATTGTTCGGCCGGCTGGGTTTCCAGATGGCGTAGCGCGTCGCCAGTCGCGGTTTTGCCGACGGTGCAACGCAGCGTGCCGAGGTGTTCGCGCAGGCTGGAAATCGCCATCGAGTTGGTGTCCAGTGCCAGACCCATGCTGGCGCCGCGCGACAGGGCTTCGAGGTACAGCGCGCCACTGCCGGCGAACGGATCGAGGACGCGCGCGCCCTCGATGTACGGCGCCAGCCAGTTGAACAGGGTTTCACGCACACGATCCGGCGTCGGGCGCAGACCGGGGGCGTCAGGGAAACTCAGACGCCGACTGCGCCATTCGCCGCCGATGATCCGCAGTTGGCCGAGGCCCGTGTGGATTTTGTGCCCTTTGTGGATACGCGGCGGCTTGGAAGTCGAGGTCATCAGTGCTCCGGAACGCCGAGCGGTTGCTCGGCGGGTTTGTCAGTAGGGGGCGGCAGTGGCTTCTGCGGGACGGTCGGACCTGCAGTCACGATCACCAGCTTGTCAGCGTCCAGATGTTTGTTCATCACGGTCTTGATCTGCTCGACCGTGACGCTCTGGGACTGCGTCATGAAATCTTCAAGGTAGGTCAGCGGCAGATTATAGAAGCCGACCGCGCCCAGTTGGCCAACGATGGCCGCATTGCTGGCAGTTGCCAGAGGAAAGCTGCCGGCCAGTTCGCGCTTGGCATCGTCGAGTTCTTTCTGGGTCGGGCCATTGGCAAGGAAGTCACGGGTGATGTCCTTGACCAGCTTGAGGGTGTTTTCGCTCAGTTCGGCCCGGGTCTGCAGGCTGATCATGAACGGACCCTGTGCCTGCATCGGCGTGAAGCCTGAAGACACACCGTAGGTCAGGCCGCGTTTTTCCCGCACCTCGGTCATCAGACGGCTGCCGAAGCCGCCGCCACCGACGATCGAGTTGCCCAGTGACAGGGCCGCGTAGTCTGGATCGCCTCGGGTAATGCCCAGTTCAGCCAGCATCAGGTGCGTCTGCTTGGACGGAAACTCGATGTGGGTTTCACTCGGCTTGGGTGCGGTCGGTGCGAGGGTTTGTGCCAGCGCCGGACCTTTGGGCAGCGCGGCTGAAACCTGGGCCGCGACCGCTTCGGCTTCCGCGCGCGTCAGATCACCGGCCAGCGCAATCACCGCATTGCCAGCGGCGTAGGCCTTGGCATGAAAGGCCTTCAGCTGAGCCAAAGTCAGAGGCGCGATGCTTTTGGCCGTGCCCATGCTCGGGTGCGCGTAAGGATGATCGCCGTACAACCGCTTGAACAGCTCATCGCCTGCAAGCTTGCCCGGGTTCTGCTTTTGATATTCGAAGCTCGCCAGCAGCTGATTTTTGATCCGTGCCAGCGAGTCCGCCGGGAACGTCGGTTTGCCTACCACTTCGGCAAACAGTTTCAACGCGGGCTCGCGTTTGTCGGCGGCGCTCAGGCTGCGCAGTGAGGCAATCGCCATGTCGCGATAGGAGCCGTTGCCGAAATCAGCGCCCAGCCCTTCGAAGCCTTCGGCGATAGCGCTGACGTTCTTGCCTTTGACGCCCTCGTTGAGCATCGCGTTGGTGACCAGCGCGATGCCAGGGGTAGCGCCATCCTGGCTGCTGCCGGCCGCGAACAGCAGGCGCATGTCGAACATCGGCAGCTCATGGGCTTCAACAAAGAGCACGCGAGCGCCTTCGGCGGTATTCCACGACTGGATGTTCAGCGAGCGACGAGCCGGCGCTTTACTGTCCAGCTCCTTCAGGGATTCCAACGTACTGGCCGCCTTGTCGATGGCTTTCGGGGCTTCGGCGGCGGTCTCTGCCATCGCCGATGCCGCACCCAACAGACCAAACGTCACGGCGAGTGCGAATGAGCAGGCCCGCGTTCGCGCAAAGCGGGATTCGTTGCGCTGGCTCATTGGGTTTTCTCCTCAGGCAAAACATGCGCAACGGCGAGGCGCTCGCGGGTGAAGTAAGTGCGTGCAGCTTTCTGGATGTCTTCCGGCGTCACGCTTTGCAGCGCTGCCAGTTCCTGATCGATGAGCTTCCAGGACAGGCCCACTGTTTCCAGTTCGCCGATGGTACTGGCCTGACTGGTAATGGAATCGCGCTCATACACCAATCCGGCGATCACCTGGGCCCGGACCCGTTCCAGCTCTTCCTTGGCGGGTGGCTTGGTTTTCAGCTCGTCGAGCAGGCGCCAGATGCCGGCTTCAGCGTCGGCGAGGGTTTTCTTCTTCTGCTGATTGGGCGTGGCGCTGATGGTGAACAGGCTGTCGCCACGGGTGTAGGCGTCGTAGTCGGATGAGGCTCCGGTGACCAGCTCTTCGCCGCGCTCCAGACGCGTTGGGATGCGCGCGCTGTAACCGCCGTCCAGCAGGGCCGAAATCAGGCGCAGCGCGTTGACCGACTGTGGATCCGTGGCGGTGGCCAGGCTCGGCACGTTGAAGCCATACATCAGGCTCGGCATCTGCGTGGCGACATGCACGGTGATCTGGCGCAGGCCAGGCTCGGGCAGCTCCAGCGGCTTTTTCGACGGCGGTACATCGCGGCGCGGCACCGGACCGAAGAAGCGCTCAGCCAAGGCTTTCACTTCATCGGGCTTCACGTCACCGACCACCACCAGCGTGGCGTTGTTGGGTACGTACCAGGATTCATACCAGTGGCGCAGCTCCTCGACCTTCATACGATCAAGGTCGGCCATCCAGCCGATGGTCGGCGTGTGGTAGCCGCTGGCGGGGTAGGCGATGGCCTTGAAGCGCTCATAGGCCTTGGCATTCGGCTTGTCATCGGTGCGCAGGCGGCGCTCTTCCTTGATGACTTCTATTTCCCGGGCGAACTCTTCCGGTGGCAGGCGCAGAGTGGCCATGCGGTCGGCTTCCAGTTCGAAGGCCACCGCCAGTCGATCACGGGCCAGCACCTGGTAATAAGCGGTGTAGTCGTCGCTGGTGAAGGCGTTCTCTTCGGCGCCCAGATCGCGCAGGATCAGCGATGCTTCGCCGGGACCCGCCTTCGAGCTGCCCTTGAACATCATGTGTTCCAGCGCATGGGACAGGCCCGTCTGACCAGGCGTCTCGTAGCTGGAGCCGACCTTGTACCAGACCTGCGAAACCACGACCGGTGCGCGGTGATCTTCACGCACGACGACCTTGAGGCCGTTGTCCAGCGTGAATTCGGTGGTGGGTTGTGGGTCGGCAGCCAATGCGGCGAAGGGCAAACAGATTGTGCTGAGCAGCAGGCCTGCGGCACAGCGGGCAAGAGCATTCATTCGTGATTTGAACCTTGGAGACGGCCTGCTTAGCGTCAGCGGGCGCGGGGGTGTTAGGATAGCGGCCAGTTTGCTCGGCGACTACGGCTGTGACGTAGGACTCTTCGTCCAATGCCGGAAGGCGATGCGCAAACGGTGTAAACGGAAGGGCTCTGGCTGAACAAGCGAGCTCTATTACAGTCTGTTTCGCATACAGAATTTTTCAGAGGCGCCGCTCTGGCGCGTCGTTACCGTGAGATAGCCGTCCTCCATGTTTGGTTCCAACGACGACAAGAAGACCCCAGCCCCGGCTGGCGAGAAGAAAGGCCTGTTCGGATGGCTGCGCAAAAAGCCGCAGGAAGTCACTCCCGAGCCGCCTCAGAATTCCCCCGCACCAGCGCCAGAGTCCGTGCCCGATCAGGCCCCGGCTGTTGCTGAGCAGCACAACGCCCCTGTCATCCCTGCCGAGCGCCCGACGCAACCCGCGCCGCAGCCCTTGCCACAAACAGCTACGACTGAAGCGCTTTCGGCCCCTGTCGAAGCGCCTTGGCTTCACCTGCCTGTCGCTGAAGAGCCAGTCGCTTTCACCGATGAGCGCGAGCCTCACGTTACACCGTCCATTCCGGCTCACACCGAGTCCAACGTGGAATCCGCAGCCGCTCCCCTGGCTGAAGTGCCCGCTCAACCGGCAGTCATCGACACAACGTCGTTCGAAGTGGCATCTATCGAGCCTACCCTGGTCGCGCTGCCTGATCCGGTTTCCGGCAATGATCTCCCGTCGTTGACGCCGCCTTTGACGATGGCGCCGATGGTTCCAGCCGCGCCTGCCGTGCCTGTTGTCGAAACGCATGTGCCACCTGTTCCGTTCGAAGGATCCACCGAACCCAAGCAGCCGGGCTTCTTCGCGCGTCTGAAGCAGGGTCTGTCGAAAACCAGCGCCAGCCTGGGCGAAGGGATGGCCAGCCTGTTCCTCGGCAAGAAAGCCATCGACGACGACATGCTCGACGAGCTGGAAACCCGGCTATTGACCGCAGACGTCGGTGTGGAAGCAACGTCGGCGATCGTGCGCAACTTGACGCAGAAGGTGGCGCGCAAGCAGCTCACCGACAGCGACGCGTTGTACAAGTCGTTGCAAAACGAACTGACCGACATGCTCAAGCCAGTGGAAGCTCCGCTGGTCATCACATCGCAGCACAAGCCATTCGTGATCCTGGTCGTGGGCGTAAATGGCGCGGGTAAAACCACCACCATCGGCAAGCTTGCCAAAAAGCTTCAGCTGGAAGGCAAGAAGGTCATGCTGGCGGCAGGCGACACTTTCCGCGCCGCAGCCGTTGAGCAGCTGCAGGTCTGGGGCGAGCGCAACAAGATTCCGGTCATCGCCCAGCACACTGGCGCTGATTCGGCTTCGGTGATTTTCGATGCCGTTCAGGCGGCAAAAGCGCGCGGCGTCGACGTGCTCATCGCCGACACGGCGGGCCGTTTGCACACCAAAGACAACTTGATGGAAGAGCTGAAAAAGGTTCGTCGCGTGATCGGCAAGCTCGACGCCGACGCGCCCCACGAGGTCCTTCTGGTACTGGACGCCGGCACGGGCCAGAACGCGATCAATCAGGCCAAACAGTTCAACCAGACCGTCCAGCTGACCGGCCTTGCGCTGACCAAGCTCGACGGCACGGCAAAAGGCGGCGTGATCTTTGCGCTGGCCAAGCAATTCGGCCTGCCGATTCGCTACATCGGCGTCGGTGAAGGTATCGACGATCTGCGAACCTTCGAAGCCGAGCCGTTCGTCCAAGCCCTATTCGCCGAGCGGGAGCGCCCATGATTCGTTTCGAACAGGTCGGTAAACGCTATCCGAACGGACACGTCGGCTTGCATGAGCTGAGCTTTCGAGTACGTCGTGGCGAATTTCTGTTTGTGACCGGTCACTCCGGTGCAGGCAAGAGCACCTTGCTGCGCCTGCTGCTGGCAATGGAGCGTCCGACCACCGGCAAGCTTTTGCTGGCGGGTCAGGACCTGGGTCAGATCAGCACTGCGCAGATTCCTTTTCTGCGTCGGCAGATCGGCGTCGTGTTCCAGAACCACCAGCTGCTGTTCGATCGCACGGTATTTAATAACGTTGCGCTGCCACTGCAGATCCTCGGCCTGTCCAAGACCGAAGTGGTCAAGCGCGTCGACTCGGCCCTTGAGCGCGTTGCGTTGTCGGACAAAGCCGAGCTGTACCCGGGCGACTTGTCCACCGGTCAGCAACAGCGCGTCGGCATTGCCCGCGCCATCGTTCACCGCCCGGCCCTGCTGCTGGCGGACGAACCCACCGGTAACCTCGACCCGCGTCTGGCGGCCGAAATCATGGGCGTGTTCGAAGACATCAACCGACTGGGCACCAGCGTGCTGATTGCGAGCCACGACCTGGCACTGATCGCGCGCATGCGTCATCGCATGCTGACGTTGCAGCGTGGCCGATTGATCGGCGACGGGGAGGCTGGGGTATGAGTGCCACCCGCAGCTCCAAGGTGTCCGAGCGCGTCGCGGCCAAGGCTTCAGATCCGGCGCCGCAAAAGAAAAAACACGATGACGACGATGGCCCGAGTTTCGGCGCGCTGTTCAGCGCCTGGATCGAGGCCCACCGTTCAAGCCTGCTGGACAGCCTGCGCCGTCTCGGTAAACAGCCCATCGGCAGCTTTTTCACCTGTCTGGTGATGGCGATTGCCTTGAGCTTACCGATGGGGTTGTCCTTGTTGCTCAGTAATGTCGAGCGCCTTGGCGGTTCCTGGCAGCGTGCGGCGCAGGTATCCCTGTACCTGCAGCTAGATGCATCGCCGAGCGAAGGCGAAGGCCTGGTCCGTCAGATCAAGGAAATGGGCGGCGTCGCTGACGCCGAGTACATCAGCCGCGATGAGGCGCTGAACGAGTTCCAGAAACAGTCCGGTCTGGGCGAGGCGTTGAAGGAATTGCCTGAAAACCCGCTGCCCGGTGTTGTGCTGGTCACGCCACTGGAGGTTGACAAAGCCGCGCTGGAAGCATTACGTACGCGTCTGGCCGAGTTGCCTAAAGTGCAGCAGGCCCAACTTGACCTGGTCTGGGTCGAGCGGCTGGCAGCGATCCTCAAGCTGGGCGATCGGTTCGTGTTCGGCCTGACGGTGTTGCTGGTCGCGGCGCTGCTGCTGGTCATCGGCAACACCATTCGTCTGCACATCGAGAACCGTCGCACGGAAATCGAGGTCATCAAGTTGGTAGGCGGCACCGACAGCTACGTGCGTCGGCCCTTCCTTTATATGGGTGCGTTGTACGGGCTGGGTGCCGGTGTTCTGTCCTGGGGCGTACTGGCATTCGGACTGGACTGGCTGAATGATGCGGTGGTCAAGCTGGCCGGGTTGTACGGCAGTGATTTTGCCCTCGCCGGCGTGCCAGTGTCCGACGGCGTGTCGCTCTTGCTTGGAGCGGTGCTGTTGGGGTATATCGGTGCCTGGATTGCAGTGGCACGCCATCTGAGAGAGTTGGCACCTCGTTAGTGATGTGAGTGTTGTGTGGTGTTGTGTGGTGTTGTGAGTAAATTTTGTTTCATCTATTGACTTTTCAGCTAAGGGAACTTGTCTAGCGGTTCCCGGTCAATTTCGCAGTGCTGAACTGCACGAGTTATGTGTCGGAGGTTTTTCGTATGACCACTTCTTTGCAACCTGCTTATGCCTTGGTCCCAGGTGCAAACCTGGAAGCCTATGTGCACACGGTAAACAGCATTCCACTGCTGACCCCCGAGCAGGAGCGCGAACTGGCCGAGAGTCTCTATTACGAGCAGGATTTAGGGGCGGCTCGGCAGATGGTGCTCGCCCACCTGCGATTTGTTGTGCATATCGCACGCAGCTATTCCGGTTATGGCTTGGCTCAGGCTGACCTGATTCAGGAAGGTAACGTTGGCCTGATGAAGGCCGTCAAGCGCTTCAACCCAGAGATGGGTGTTCGTCTGGTGTCCTTTGCAGTGCACTGGATCAAGGCCGAGATTCACGAGTTCATCCTGCGCAACTGGCGCATCGTGAAAGTCGCGACCACAAAGGCTCAGCGCAAATTGTTCTTCAATCTGCGCAGCCAGAAGAAGCGTCTGGCCTGGCTGAATAATGAAGAAGTGCATCGCGTGGCGGAAAGCCTGGGCGTTGAGCCCCGCGAAGTGCGGGAGATGGAAAGCCGTCTGACCGGCCACGACATGGCCTTCGATCCGGCTGCAGAAGCCGATGACGACAGCGCCTTCCAGTCGCCGGCCAATTACCTGGAAGACCATCGTTACGATCCGGCGCGTCAGCTGGAAGATTCCGACTGGACTGACAGCTCGACGGCCAACCTGCACGAAGCGCTGAACGTGCTCGACGACCGTAGCCGCGACATTCTGTATCAGCGTTGGCTGGCAGAAGAAAAAGCGACGCTGCACGACTTGGCCGAGAAGTACAACGTCTCTGCCGAGCGTATTCGTCAGCTCGAAAAGAGCGCGATGAACAAGCTGAAGCTGTCGATCGCGGCCTGATTCCTGCGCTGCAACGCAAAACGCCGCGAGATGATCGGGGCGTTTTTGTTTGTGGGGTGTATTGCGCCTGATGCGGAAACTACTACAGCGTGAACGCGAATCTGACCCTGCCCATCCCGAAAGGTGGACGCGGTTTCTGAGTAGGACCGGCTTCAGCCGGGAAGAGGCCGGGTTGAGCACCATTAGGATTGCGGCGCGACGCGTAACGCTTTCCCGGCTAAAGCCAGTCCTACGAAAGCTATAAAGCCAGACTTGAGCTCACCACTTTCGACTGTGATTCAATCCCATCAAATACTCATCCCCACCCAACTGGCGCATCTGCTGGCGGATCCAGCCTGCCCGCTGTGAGACGTAGCTGCTCGGGTGACTAGCGCTCCACTCCCGTGGGTTGGGCAGGACGGCGGCCAGGTAGCTGGCCTGTTGCGTGGAAAGCTGGCTGGCATTCACATGGAAGTGATGCTGCGCAGCGGCCTGGGCGCCGAAGACGCCGTCGTCCCATTCCACGCTGTTCAGGTACACCTCAAGAATGCGCTGCTTGGACCAGAACACTTCGATCAGCCCGGTAAACCAGACCTCCAGGCCTTTGCGAAAGTAGCTGCGACCGGACCACAGAAACAGGTTCTTGGACACCTGCTGGCTCAGTGTACTGGCCCCGCGTAGCGAACCGCCGCGTTCGTTATGAACCAGTGCAGCCTGAATGGCGTCGATATCGAAACCCCAGTGCTCGGCGAACTTCTGGTCCTCGCCCGCGATAACAGCGATTTTCAGGTCATCGGAGATGTTGTCCCATGACTCCCAGTCGCGCTGCAGGTCGATGGGCTGACCGTCGAACCAGGATTCGATCTTGCGTTCGACCATCAACGCGGTAAACGGAGGAGGGATCCAGCGAAAAATCAGTACCAGCACGACACTTGCCGCTGCGAACCAGAGCAGGCCTTTGGCGACACGACGGAGAAGTAATTGCAGCATAGAGATGGCTTGGCCGAACCGGTTGAGCGGGCCATTATACAGACCACGCGTCATTGAACTTGCCTGGAGTTGTACATGTTACGAACCTTTCTGATGCTGGCCTCCTTCTTCGGATTTACCGGCGTCGCCCTTGGCGCTTTCGCGGCCCATGGTTTGAAAAACCGCCTGACGCCCGAGTACTTGGCGGTCTTCCACACCGGCGTGCTCTACCAGCTGATTCATGCGCTGGCGATTTTTGGCGTGGCACTGCTGGCGATGCAGATCCAGGGCCGGCTCGTCACCTACGCAGGGATCTCCTTCACGCTGGGCATCATCCTGTTTTCCGGCAGCCTCTATCTGATGACGCTCACAGGCGCGACCAAGCTGGGCATCATCACCCCATTCGGTGGCCTGTTTTTTCTGATCGGCTGGGGGATTCTCGGCTGGACGGCATGGCGCCTGGGCCTGGACACGCTCTGACCCCGCCTGGAGCGCGCGTTTACCGCAACGCGCCGCAAGCGACCGGCCACGCCTGAGACGAATGGCGTGGCTTTGCCTTGGTCATACCGGCCGATCGGGCTAGAATGCTCGCCCCCTAAAATGATGGCTGCCCCTCGCATGCGCATTCAGTTGAACGGTGAATCCTTTGAGCTGCCCGACGGCGAGACCGTCGCGGGATTGCTGACACGTCTGGATCTGACCGGGCGCCGAGTCGCCGTCGAGCTCAATCTGGACATCGTCCAGCGCAGCCAGCATGTCGCCACGACGCTGACCGAAGGCGATCAGGTCGAAGTGGTGCACGCCATTGGTGGCGGCTAGCCTTCGACGTGCCGCTGGCCTGATCCGCAAGCACTGCAAGAACCTCAACCGTAAAGAGGATTTCAGATGAGCAACGTTCGCAGCGACAAGCCGTTCACCGTGGCCGGTCGTACTTTTCAGTCGCGCCTGCTGGTCGGCACTGGCAAGTACACGGACATGGAACAGACCCGACTGGCCATCGAAGCCTCGGGCGCCGAGATCGTCACCGTTGCAGTGCGCCGGACCAACCTGGGGCAGAACCCGGGCGAACCGAACCTGCTCGACGTGCTGCCGCCGGACCGCTATACCATCCTGCCGAACACTGCCGGTTGCTACGACGCCATCGAAGCCGTGCGCACCTGCCGCCTGGCTCGCGAGCTGCTCGATGGCCACAATCTGGTCAAGCTGGAAGTCCTCGCTGACCAGAAAACCCTGTTCCCCAACGTCATCGAAACCCTGAAGGCGGCCGAAACGCTGGTCCGGGACGGCTTCGATGTCATGGTCTACACCAGCGATGACCCGATCATTGCCCGCCAGCTCGCCGAAATCGGTTGCTGCGCGGTGATGCCACTCGCGGGCCTGATCGGCACCGGCCTGGGGATCTGCAACCCGTACAACCTGCAGATCATCCTCGAAGAATCGAAAGTCCCGGTGCTGGTGGATGCCGGTGTCGGCACTGCGTCCGACGCCACCATCGCCATGGAACTGGGTTGCGAAGCGGTGCTGATGAACTCGGCCATCGCTCACGCCCAGCACCCGGTGCTGATGGCCGAAGCCATGAAACACGCCATTCTGGCTGGCCGCATGGCCTACCTGGCCGGTCGTATGCCCAAGAAACTCTATGCCAGCGCGTCTTCGCCGCTGGATGGTCTGATCAAGTAAGAGCCTGTTGATGATTGATTCGCAAACGCCCGACCCACTTCCGGACGATGAAGTGATGAATGACGAAAATGCCAAAGCTCCCGGCGATGACAGCCATCACCGGCGCATCAAGAGCTTCGTGATGCGCGCCGGTCGCATGACCGAAGGCCAGCAACGTGGCCTGGATCAGGGCAAGCCTCTGTTCGTGCTGCCGCTGGCGGACGCCCCCGTTGATTTCGACAAGGTGTTTGGCCGTTCGGCCCCACGCACCCTCGAAATCGGTTTCGGCATGGGCCACTCGCTGCTGGAAATGGCAGCCGCCGCGCCGGAGCAGGATTTTATCGGCGTTGAAGTGCACCGTCCGGGCGTCGGCGCCTTGCTCAACGGCGTGCTGACTCAGGGTCTCACCAATCTGCGCGTTTACGATTGCGATGCAATCGAGGTGCTCAACCGTTGTGTGGCTGACAACAGCCTGGACCGGCTGATGCTGTTCTTCCCGGATCCTTGGCACAAGTCGCGCCATCACAAGCGCCGTATCGTCCAGGCCGAATTTGCCGAGTTGGTGCGCACCAAGTTGAAGCCGGGCGGCGTGCTGCACATGGCGACCGACTGGGAGCCGTATGCCGAATACATGCTGGAAGTGATGAATGTGGCCCCGGGTTACCGCAACCTCGCCGAAGACGGCAAATGCGTTCCGCGCCCTGCGGAACGTCCGATCACCAAATTCGAACGCCGTGGCGAACGGCTCGGTCACGGGGTTTGGGATCTGAAGTTCGAGAAGCTGGCCTGATCACTTCTCGACCAGGAGCGGCCCGGTAGTGGCCGCTTTTGAGTTTTTACAGCACATTTCAGCCGCTAATTGCCCTGTACGACGAACCCTTCGATTTCTTCCTAAGAAGGCTACAAGGTCTTCGGAATCGTCCGACATCCATTTTCAGTTCTGATCTTCATAGTCCCCGCCGTTGCATATATCAATATTGATGACGAGGAATGAAGATGAACAAGTTTTGGCAAATGGCTGCGATCGCCACGCTGATTGCGACCACCAGCGGCTGTGTCAGTTACAACGTCAGCCAGCCAAGCGCTTCGCTGTCCGGCGACGTGAAGACTGATCTGAAGGCTGACGTCAAAGTCGGTGAAGCCATCAGCGGCGAGTCGTCCACCAACGTTCTGTTCGGCTGGTTGAACATCGGCGGTGATACGCAGTTTGCGGACGGTGTGACCTACGGCGGCGCGAGCGGTGGTGGCATGGGCCTGCCTCTGCCGGACCCGATCTCCTCCACCAAGGCAGCCGCAGCGTTCAAGGCCGTCAAATCGTCCGGTTCCGATCTGATCGTCGCGCCGCGTTACGAAGTCACCGTCAACGATTACTTCATCTTCAAGCAAGTGAACGTGAAAGTGACCGGCAACAAAGGCAGCATCCAGAGCATTCGCTAATGGGCTGATCGCATTCGGCAACAGCGGAGTGTTATTGCTAGAGAGCGCCCTTCCCGCCATCGCGGGCAAGGGCGCTTTTTCATTTCCTTTGGGCTATTTACGATCCGCCACGACCCCGATCAACACCAGCACCACCAACAGCACCGGCGCCAGGCTGTAGTTGTTGAACTGGCTCAGGCCGCGCACGACCCATGGCGTGGCATAAATCAGCGCAGCGCCACTGCCGACGGTGCAGAGCAGCGCCATGATCGGGATTCGCAGGGCGCCGGCAAAGCTGCCGATGCGACCTTCGATCCAGCCCTTGATGTCAGTCCCGAACAGAATCAGCAGACAGCCCACCAATGCCAGGGCGATTTCCGACAAATTGCTGCGACTCCAGCGCGAGACGGTGGCCAGCAAGTCGAGTACGAATTCCATTCAGTGTCCTTAGTGTTGAGCCTTACAGAAGAAAGTGCTGCAGCAGGTCGTTGAGGAATAACTGGCCGCGAGCGGTCGCCACCAGCCGTGACGGATCGGTCTCCAGCAAGCCGCGTTGTTCCGCTTCAAGACGGGCGCTGGCGAGTGAATCGACGCTTAGACCGGTACGGCGCTGAAATAATGCAGCGTCCACGCCTTTTGTCAGGCGCAGGGCGTTCATCAGGAACTCAAACGGCATCTCGTCCATAGGCAGCAGCTTTTCGCCAGCCTGGAAGGCCTTGGCCGGATTGAGGTAATCCTTGGGCAACCGGGTTTTCCAGGTGCGGATGATCCGCCCGTCCGGGTGGCTGAGCTTGCCATGGGCCCCGGCGCCGATCCCGATGAAATCCCCGAAGCTCCAGTAATTCAGGTTATGCCGGGCTTCGCGTCCAGGCTGTGCGTAGGCCGAGACTTCGTATTGGCCGTAGCCGTTTTCCCGAAGCAGCGTCTGACCCGCCTCTTGAATATCCCAGAGAATGTCGTCTTCCGGCAGCGTGGGCGGCTGATTCCAGAACACCGTGTTCGGCTCCAGGGTCAGCTGATACCAGGACAGGTGCGTCGGTGCGAGGGCGATCGCCTGACGCAGATCGCCGAGGGCGTCGTCCTGGGACTGGTCCGGCAAGCCATGCATCAGGTCCAGGTTGAAGTTGTCGAACCCCGCCCGACGGGCCATGTCCGCAGCGCGTACGGCCTCATCGCCGTTATGGATACGCCCCAGCACCTTGAGCTTGGCCTCCTGAAAACTCTGGATGCCAATGGACAAACGATTGATGCCCAGGCCGCGGTACGCGCTGAATTTCACTTGCTCGAAGGTGCCGGGGTTGGCTTCCAGCGTGATCTCGATGTCGGGGGCGAAGCGGATGCGTTGTTCAACGCCGCGCAGCAAGCGGCCAAGCGCATCGGCGCTAAACAGGCTGGGCGTGCCGCCGCCGAAGAAGATTGTGCTCAGCTCGCGGCCGAAGACGTGGGGCAGGTCCTGGTCGAGATCGGCCAGTAGCGCGTCGACGTATTCCTGCTCCGGCAACACCGGGCTCGCCGTATGGGAGTTGAAATCGCAGTACGGGCATTTGCGCACGCACCACGGGATATGGATGTACAGCGACAGCGGCGGCAGCTCGGCAAGCGGAGCCCGCGGCTGCTCTGAAGTGAAGCCGGCCGCGCCCAGAATCAACGGCCGGGTCGTGGAATCCTGAGTCATTGTTGATCAGGGCTCAGCCCCAGACGTTGACGCAGGATGGCCATGGCGCGGGCGCGGTGGCTGATCTGGTTCTTGTCGGCCGGGGTGAGTTCGGCGCTGGAGCAGTGGCGCTCCGGCACCCAGAACAACGGGTCGTAACCGAAGCCGTGCTCGCCGCTGGCCGCGTTGAGAATGCGGCCGTGCCACAGGCCTTCGCAGAGGATCGGCAGCGGGTCGTCGGCGTGGCGCACCAGTGCCAGAACGCAGACGAACTGGGCACCACGTTGCTCGGTGGCGACATCCTTGAGCGCGTCCAGCAGTTTGGCGTTGTTCGCCGCATCGCCCTGGCCGTCAGCGTAACGCGCGGAGTAGATGCCCGGCGCACCGCCCAGATAATCAACAGCCAGACCGGAATCATCGGCCAGCGCCGGAAGGCCGGAAATGCGCGCGGCATTGCGCGCCTTGAGGATGGCGTTCTCGACGAACGACAGCCCGGTTTCTTCGGGCTCCACGGTGCTGAACTCGCCGATCGAGCGCAGCTGTACGCTAGCGCCGAGCATGGCCTGAAGTTCTTTGAGTTTGCCGGCGTTATGGCTGGCCAGTACAAGCTGGGTGAGGTTCATGATGAGTCCGTGAAAATCGGCTGCGTGAAAATCTGCTGATTGAAGCTGCGCGTGCGCGCGTCGCTGTCGCCCGTGAGGTCTGGAATCGCCCCGCTGACGCTGGACGGCCCATGATCCTGCTCATTGCGGCGTGGGGTCACACGGCAATCTGGTGGTCCTGCAAGCCTGGGCTGCTGACGCGATAGATGCCGATTTCACCCAACAGATTAGGCCAAAGCTTGCTGGCCCAGCCGTGCCGATGCTGTTGATCGACTGCCAGCCGGTCAATGACCTTCGCCGACCGACCGCGGCACAGTTCTTCGAAGTCCCCGAAGGTGCAGAAGTGGATGTTCGGCGTGTTGTACCAGGTGTAAGGCAGGAACTCGGAAACCGGCATCCGCCCCTTGCTCGCCAGGTACCAGCGGCAACGCCAGTGCCCGAAGTTGGGAAAGGTGATGATGCACTGGCGGCCTACGCGCAGCATTTCGTCGAGGATGCGATCCGGGTAGTGCACGGCCTGAAGCGCCTGGGTCATGACCACGACATCGAAACTGTTGCTGGCGAAGTTGCCCAGCCCCTTGTCCAGATCCTGTTCGATGACATTGACGCCCCGTGCCACGCAACGCGCGATGTTATCGGCGTCGTTTTCCAGGCCGTAGCCTGTCACTTGCTTGTGCTGCTGCAGCCAGGCCAGCAATTCGCCGTCGCCGCAGCCGAGGTCGAGCACACGGCTGCCTGCCGGTATCCAGTCTTGGATGATTTCCAGGTCGGCTCTCATGGTGTCCTCAGAGTGCAATTCGGTTCATGTAGCTGGAGAAGGCCTGCAAATAGCGCGGGATCGGGATCAGGAAGGCGTCGTGGCCCTGGGGCGCATCGATCTCCAGATAACAGACGTCCTTTTTCGCCGCCATCAGCGCATCAACCAGCTCCCGCGAGCGGGCCGGGGAGAAGCGCCAGTCGGTGGTAAACGACATCACGCAGAACCTGGCGCTGGCATTGGCGAAGGTGGCGGCGAGGTTGTCGTTGAAGTTGGCGGCCGGATCGAAGTAATCCAGCGCTTTGGTCATCAACAAGTAGGTGTTGGCGTCGAAACGCCCGGAAAACTCCTCGCCCTGATACCGCAGGTAGCTTTCAACCTGGAATTCCACGCTGTGGAAGTCATAGTTGAGGTTCTCGTTCTTCAGGCCCCGGCCGAATTTCTCGCCCATCGAGTCATCGGACAGGTAAGTGATGTGCCCGACCATGCGCGCGAGCATCAGGCCGCGCTTGGGGATCACGCCGTGTTCCTGAAACGAGCCGCCGTGGAATTCCGGGTCAGTCAGGATTGCCTGCCGCGCGACTTCGTTGAACGCGATGTTCTGCGCCGACAGCTTGGGCGCGGAAGCAATCGCCAGACAATGCCGCACGCGCTCGGGGTAGGTGATCGTCCATTGCAGCGCCTGCATGCCGCCCAGGCTACCGCCGACGATAGCGGCCCATTGATCGACGCCCAGTCGGTCGGCCAGACGCGCCTGGCTGTGCACCCAGTCTTCTACCGTCAACACCGGGAAGTCGGCGCCAAAAGGCCTGCCGGTTTCCGGGTTGATACTGCTGGGGCCGGTTGAGCCGTTGCAGCCGCCGAGGTTGTTCAGGCTGACAACGAAGAATTTGTCGGTGTCGATGGGCTTGCCGGGGCCGATGCAGCTGTCCCACCAGCCCGGCTTGCGGTCCTCGGCGCTGTGATAACCCGCCGCGTGGTGATGACCCGAAAGCGCGTGGCAGATGAGTACCGCGTTGCTTTTGGCGGCGTTGAGCTGACCGTAGGTTTCGTAGATGAGGTCGTAGGCAGGCAGCGAACGTCCGCAGGCCAAGGCCAGCGGCTCATTGAAATGCGCCGTTTGCGGCGTGACTAGACCGACAGAATCTTTGGGAAAGACCGTGGACATCGACCTGCTCTCGCTGAAGTGAGGCGTAAGTCTAAAGATCGCGCCGGGGTGCGGCAACAAAGTCCCGCAACAACCGGCAATCTGACTTCGCGCCCAAGGCCCTGTAGGAGCGCGCTTGCCCGCGATTACGGTGGACCGGACACGATCATGTTGGATGTTCCGACGCCTTCGCGGGCAAGCGCGCTCCTACACCCAGTCCGCGCCAGGCTATTAACCTGGCGGTAACATCAACAAGGGATAGGGTGCAGCGTTTAAATCAGCCGCCACAGCTCTTGCGGCATGCCGGCATAGGCCGCCAGCGCAGGCATGACGTAGGACTGCAGCACCTGGATCGCCAGAAAGGCGAAGATCGGCGAGATGTCCATACCGCCCAGATTAGGGATGATGCGACGGAACGGCGCCAGTATCGGTTCGCTGATCTGGTACGCCAGCTCGGCGGCCGGATTGTGGCTGCCCGGAGCAATCCACGACACGATGACCATGATGATCATCGCGACCCAGAAGATTTTCAGCAGCAGCGACGTGATGCCGATGATCGACCACATCAACAGGTGTGGGATATCGCCAATGGTGCCGTAGGTCATCATCAGCACGAACGCCATCAACAGCGCCTGAATGACAATCGCCAGCAGCAGCGAGGATGTGTCGAGACCGAAGACGCTCGGCACGATGCGACGGATAGGCTTCAGCAACGGCTGGGTCGCACGAACGGCGAACTGGCAAAGCGGATTATAAAAATTGGCTTTGACCAGCTGCAGCACGAAGCGCAGCAGAACGATGGTCAGGTACAGGCTGATGAGCGTCTGGATGACGAAAATCGTGGCGCCGGTGAGTGCATTCATGAATGGCTCCTTATTTGCCCAGCTGTTCGGCGAGTTCGGCGGAGCGATGTGCGGCGGCGCCCAGCGCCTTCCCCACAATTGCTTCAAAGCCATCGGCCTGGAACGATTTGATGGCGGCTTCGGTGGTGCCCGCAGGCGAGGTCACACGGCGACGCAATTCGGCCGCATCGACGTCGCTGCCGGTGGCCATCAGTGCGGCGCCCAGCGCTGTTTGCAGGGTGAGCTTGCTGGCAACGTCAGCCGGCAGACCGAGCTTGACGCCTGCGGCGGTCATGGCTTCGATCAGCAGGAAGAAATACGCCGGGCCGCTGCCTGATACCGCCGTCACCGCGTCGATGTGCGCTTCTTCGTCAACCCACAGCGCGATGCCGACGGCTGACAACAACGTCTCGGCCTGTTCTCGCTGGGCCGGGGTGACATCGGCGGTGGCGTACAGACCGCTGACACCCTGGCGCAGCAGTGCGGGCGTGTTCGGCATGCAGCGCACGAGGGGTTGTTCGCCCAGCCAGGCCTTCATGCTGGCGCAGGTGATGCCGGCGGCGACGGACACGATCAGTTGATGACGCTTGAGCGCAGGCTTCAGCGCTTCGCACACGGCTTTCATCATTTGCGGCTTGACTGCCAACAGCACCACATCGGCGCCTTCAATGGCTTCGGCGTTGTCAGCGACCACCTTGATGTCGTGTTCTTTTGCCACGCGCTCGCGGGTTTCTGCGCCCGGGTCACTGGCGCGAATCAGCTCAGCGTCGACGCCCTGGGCGCGCATGCCGCCAATCAGGCTGGCGGCCATGTTGCCGGCGCCGATGAACGCGATACGGGTTTTGCTCATGAACGGTTTCCTGTGGGGCAAAGGTTAAGGCTGCCCATAATTGCGGGCGCCAAAGAGGGCAGTGCCAATCCGCACCCAGGTCGCGCCTTGTGCGATGGCGGCTTCGAGGTCGTGGCTCATGCCCATGGAAAGCGTGTCCAGCGGCAGGCCCATTTGTGCCTGCAGCGTGCTGACGGCGGCGAATGAAGCGTTCTGTTCGTCGCGGTCGTCAGTGGGCTCGGGAATGGCCATCAAGCCGCGCAGTTTCAGGTTGGGCAGCGCGCTGATGGCCTGGGCCAGTGCGGGCAGGTCTTCAGGGCTGCAGCCTGACTTGCTGGTCTCGCCGCTGACGTTGACCTGAATGCAGATGTTGAGCGGTGGAAGTTCTGGCGGACGCTGTTCGGACAGCCGTTGCGCGATTTTCAGACGGTCCACGGAATGCACCCAGGCAAAATTCTCGGCGATAGCGCGAGTCTTGTTGGACTGGATGGGGCCGATGAAATGCCAGATCAAGG
Organism: Pseudomonas petrae; assembly: GCF_021728295.1. Lineage (GTDB taxonomy): Bacteria > Pseudomonadota > Gammaproteobacteria > Pseudomonadales > Pseudomonadaceae > Aquipseudomonas > Aquipseudomonas petrae. The sequence goes on along the minus strand of NZ_JAKJXE010000003.1, from coordinate 243,308 downwards.
GCAAGTCGATCAATTCGGCCTGTTTGCCGAGGGCTTCCTGAAGGTAGTTCTCGCCAAAATCGCGGAGGCCGGCGTCGTAGGCTTCGCGCAGGTCGCTCGCCGGTTTGGTCTTGCTCACCGCCAACAGGCCGACAGACGCCGGATCGCGCTGCACCGCTTGCGCCGCGCTGCGAATTCGCTCGGCGAGCGTTGAAATGTTCTCTGCTATCGTGGACATTGATTTGCGCCAGCAGGGCTAAAGTCTGCGGCATTCTATGTGATGAGGAGCTGTATGGATATTACCGAGCTGCTGGCCTTCAGTGCCAAGCAAGGCGCGTCGGACTTGCATCTCTCTGCCGGCCTGCCACCGATGATTCGAGTCGATGGCGATGTGCGGCGGATCAACCTGCCAGCATTGGACCAGAAAGAGGTTCAGGCGCTGATCTACGACATCATGAACGACAAGCAGCGCAAGGACTTCGAGGAAGATCTGGAGACAGACTTCTCCTTCGAGGTGCCGGGCGTGGCGCGCTTCCGGGTCAATGCATTCAACCAGAATCGCGGCGCGGGCGCCGTGTTCCGGACCATTCCATCCAAGGTCCTGAGCATGGAAGAGCTGGGCATGGGTGAAGTGTTTCGCAAAATTACCGACGTGCCGCGCGGCCTGGTTTTGGTCACCGGTCCCACCGGCTCGGGCAAGTCGACCACGCTGGCCGCCATGGTCGATTACCTGAACAGCAACAAGCACCACCACATCCTCACCATCGAAGACCCGATCGAGTTCGTTCACGAGTCCAAGAAAAGCCTGATCAACCAGCGCGAAGTCCACCGCGACACCCACGGCTTCGCGGAAGCGTTGCGTTCGGCGCTGCGGGAAGACCCTGACGTGATTCTGGTGGGTGAGCTGCGTGACCTGGAAACCATTCGTCTGGCGCTGACGGCAGCCGAAACCGGCCACTTGGTGTTCGGCACGCTGCACACCACGTCCGCCGCCAAAAGCATCGACCGGATCGTCGACGTGTTTCCGGCTCAGGAGAAGTCAATGATCCGCTCGATGCTCTCCGAGTCGCTCCACGCCATCGTGTCGCAGGCGCTGTTGAAGAAGGTCGGCGGAGGTCGTATCGCGGCCCACGAGATCATGATCGGCACGTCGGCGATTCGTAACCTGATCCGCGAGGACAAGGTGGCGCAGATGTATTCGTCGATTCAGACCGGGGGATCGTTGGGGATGCAGACGCTGGATATGTGCCTGAAGGATCTGATCAGCAAGGGGCTGATCACGCGCGAGAGTGCGCGGGAGAAGGCGAAGACGCCTGATAACTTTTAATGAGTAGCCCATTGTAGGAGCGCGCTTGCCCGCGATTGCGATGTGTCAGCCAAAGGTGTTCAGCTGACAGCCCGCAATCGCGGCTAGCACGTTCATACAGCGCGTCGCGGAGAGATTTTATCGCTGGGCGATGCGCACAGTGCCTTTCTGGCTCGGCGGCTGCTTTGGCAGCACACGCTTGGCGACGACGTAATGGCTGTCCCAGTACGGCTTCTTCAGCGTATCGATCGTCACGGATTTGCCACGGCGTGGCGCGTGAACGAAACGGTCGTTGCCGAGGTAGATCGCAACGTGATTCACCGTGCGGCTCTTGATGTTAAAGAACAGCAAGTCCCCCGGCTTCAAGTCCTTGCGGTCAACCTTCTGCCCGTGACCTTCGGCCATGGCGTTGGAGGTGCGCGGCAAATCGACTTCGCTCACGTCGTTGAAGGCATATTTCACCAGTCCGCTGCAGTCGAACCCTTTTGTTGGGCTGGTGCCGCCCCAACGATAAGGTGTACCGATGGCGTTAACGGCCCGGTTGACCACGGTGCTGCTCTGTTTGGTACCCATCTGCGCCGTGTTGGCCAGGGCGACAGTGTTCTGCGAAATCTTGCGAGTGCTGCGGGACGATTTCCCTTTAACAGCTGTGGCTCGCTTGCCAGAGGACTCGAGTGGAGTAGCCGTCTGTTCCAGTGCAGCCATCGCAGCCCGTTGAGCGGCAATATTGCGTGAAACGGATTCCGGCGACTCGGACCTGGCAGTGAAACCGGTGAAGCTCGGTGGAAGCGTTTGCTCACGATTGGTGGCGTGGGCGGCCAGTGGCATAAATAGACAAATAGTCAGCCATGTCTTGAAAAATGGACGCATTAGGCAGGGCTCTTGTTGGTCAGCGCGCAACTTTATAACAGCTTTTTGCGAAATTCTGAGCCCCCTTGTCGAACAATTTACTGCCCTTAAAGTCAGTTTAGGCCGCAGAATCGTCATCTCACTGTGGTGATCACCTTGCAGAACAAGGGTTTGCACGATTGAAAAGAGGTTCAAGCCATACGTCGGACGGCGTCACGAAAGTCACAAATCCTACGAATATTTTTTTCTATCGCAGCAGTCGAGGTCAACAATGAACACCTATCAACCCGACGTTCAGCGTCCGGACACCCACAGCAAGGTCATGGGCTATCTGCTCTGGATTGTGGGATTCACCGGCGCTCACCGTTTTTATTACGGCAAGCCGGTCACCGGCACGATCTGGTTTTTCACGCTGGGGCTGTTGGGCATCGGTTGGCTGATCGATCTGTTCCTGATTCCGGCGATGGATCGGGAAGCGGACCTGCGATTTAACGCAGGCTCAACCGATTACAGCCTTGCCTGGATTCTGCTGACCTTTCTGGGTGTGTTCGGTGTGCACCGGATGTATCAGGGCAAATGGATCACGGGGATCATTTACCTGCTGACAGGGGGATTGGCGCTGCTGGGCGTGCTGTACGACTTCTGGACGCTGAATGACCAGATCTCGGTGAAGAACGCCCGCCGATAACTCATCGTGCCGAACGCGCACTCTGCGCCGTGCGCAACACCCTGTGAATCCGTCTGCAGGGTGTCAGTTTCGTCTTTGTGAGGCGTGAGTCTTTTCGCGGGCAAGCGCGCTCCTACATGGGACGTGCGTAGCCTGCGACATCCTGTAGGAGCCAGCCAGCAAGCCGGCTCCTACGGACTTGGGTGTGTCAGTTGGAATTCCGTGAGTAGGAATCCGCCGGGATGTGGGTCAGTTGTAATGAATCCCTCAGCGCGTCGGTCAACCGATATAGCTAACCCGCCCATCCACAAACGTGTACCTCACTGCACTCGGCAGACAATGGCCGAGGAACGGGCAGTTTTCGCCTTTCGACAGCCACTTCTCGCCTGCGACGGTCGAAGCGGCAGGGTCGAACAGCAGCAGATCCGCAGGCGAGCCGGCGGTGAGCTTTCCGGCTGGCAGGCGCAGCGCAGCGGCCGGTCCCGAACTGAGGCGTGCCAGTAGCGTCGGCAGGTCCAGCAGGCCGTCTTCAACCAGCGTCATCGCCAGTGGCAGCAATAACTCCACGCTGCTGATGCCCGGCTCGGTCGCGCCGAACGGGGCCAGCTTCGCGTCACGCTCATGGGGCTGGTGATGACTGGAGATCGCCTGTACCACACCCGACTTCACCGCTTCACGTAGCGCGTCGCGGTCTGCACGTGTGCGCAACGGCGGCTGTACGTGATAGAGGCTAGAGAAGCCCGTCAGCGCCTCGTCGGTCAGGATCAACTGATACAGCGCCACATCCGCCGTCACCGGCAGGCCTCGCGCCTGCGCCTGGGCAATCAAGGCCACGCCGCGCGCACTGGTCAGCTGCGTAAAATGGGCGCGCACACCGCTTTGCTCGACCAGCAGCAGGTCACGCGCCAGTGCCACCGTCTCAGCCGTTTCCGGAATGCCCGGCAGGCCAAGAAACGCAGCCGTCGGGCCGTCGTGGGCCAGGCCGCCTTCAGCGAGATCGTGGTCCTGGGAGTTGAAGATCACGGTCAGATCGAACGTCGCCGCGTATTCGAGGGCACGGCACAACGTGCGATTGCTGCGGAAATTCACCATGCCATTGGTGAACGCCACGCAACCGGCGTCGCGCAGGGCAATCAGTTCGGCCAGTTGCTCGCCTTCCAGACCCTTGCTCAGCGCGCCGATAGGGAAGACCTTGCTGTGGCCGGCTTCGCGAGCGCGGTCGAGAATCAGCTCGGCAACGGCGGAAGTGTCGAGCACCGGTTTTGTTCGCGGCGGGCAGCACAGGCTGGTGACGCCGCCTGCTGCTGCTGCGCGGGTTTCGCTGGCGATGTTGCCCTTGCGGCTGTAACCCGGCTCGCGCAACGACACGTTCAGGTCGACAAGCCCGGGGGCGGCTATCAGGCCGGCGGCGTCGATGGTTTCCGTAGGGCTGAAATCAGCGGGTGCTGCGCCGAGGGCGAGAACCTTGCCTGCTTCCAGATGGATGTCGGTGACTTGATCCAGACCGCTGACAGGGTCGATGACGCGAGCGCCGAGGATGCTGAACTTCACTGGGCGATCTCCTGCTCGAACTGACGTTGTGCGGTTTGGCCACTCATGGCCATGGACAGGACGGCCATGCGCACCGCAATGCCGTAGGTGACCTGATTAAGAATGACCGAGTGCGCGCCGTCGGCCACCGCCGACTCGATTTCCACGCCGCGGTTGATCGGGCCCGGGTGCATCACGATTGCATCGGGCTTGGCACCGGTCAGGCGCGCGGTGGTCAGGCCGAACAGCCGGTAGAACTCACCCTCGCTCGGCAGCAGGCCGCCCGACATGCGCTCGCGCTGCAGCCGCAGCATGATCACCACGTCGACGTCCTTCAGGCCTTCGGTCAGATCGGTGTACACCTTCACGCCGTATTGCTCGACGCCCACCGGCAGCAGGGTTTTTGGCGCGACCACGCGGATGTCCGGGCAGCCCAGCGCCTTCAGCGCGATCATGTTCGAGCGCGCGACGCGGGAATGCAGGATATCGCCGACGATCGCCACCGAGAGGTTTTCGAAATTGCCCTTGTGGCGGCGGATGGTCAGCATGTCCAGCATGCCTTGGGTCGGGTGCGCATGACGGCCGTCGCCGCCATTGATGATCGCGACCTGCGGGCTGACATGTTCAGCGATGAAATGCGCCGCGCCGGAGTCACCGTGGCGCACGACGAACATGTCGGCGGCCATGGCCTCAAGGTTGCGCAGCGTATCGAACAGTGTCTCGCCCTTGCTGGTCGAGGAGGTCGACACGTTCAACGTGATGACGTCCGCCGACAATCTTTGCGCCGCCAGCTCGAACGTGGTGCGGGTGCGGGTCGAGTTTTCGAAGAACACGTTGCACACGGTCTTGCCGCGCAGCAACGGGACCTTTTTCACCGCCCGGGCGCCGACTTCCAGGAAGGAGTCTGCGGTGTCGAGGATTTCGGTCAGCAGTTCGCGGGGCAAACCGTCGAGGGAGAGAAAATGTTGCAGCTGGCCCTGATGGTTCAGTTGCAGCGGGCGCTTGGCGTCGAGAGGCGTCATCGCAAAGGACTCTTAGAGGGCGGCGGAATCGGTGGAAAGGTCTTGCAGTTCAAGCGTCAGCGGCGTTGGCCCGGACAGCTTGACCCGCTCGTTGGGCCCCAGTGACAGGGTCGCGCCCGTCACGTTCGGCCGGATCGGCAGGTCAGCGGCGTCCAGATCCAGCAGCGACACCAGGGTCACGCTGGCCGGGCGGCCGTAATCGAACAGTTCGTTGAGCGCCGCACGAATGGTGCGCCCGCTCATCAGCACGTCATCGATCAGCACCAGGTGCTGGCCTTCGATTTCGAACGGCAGCTCCGACGGGCGCACTTGCGGGTGCAGGCCGTTCTGGCTGAAGTCGTCGCGGTAAAAGGAGACGTCCAGCGTGCCCAGCGGCGACTGGATGTTGAGGGCTTCGAGGAGCGCCTGCGCGACCCACACGCCACCGGTGCGAATGCCGATGAAGCGAGGCTCCTGGATGCCGCGTTTGTTCAGGTGCGCGTTGAGATCAATCGCCATCTGGCTGATCAGTTCGGCGGGATTTGGCAGGCTCATGGTTGCTCCTTCAGGTGCCCCGGCGTGCGCTGCACGAACGGCCGGGGTAAATCGAATTCGGTGCAGCGTAGATGGATCAGGTTTCAAACAGCGCGGTGTTGGCTTCCAGCCAGCTTTGCAGCAGAAGCGCTGCGGCGATGGCGTCCACGGGATTGTCCCGGTAGCTGCCGTGCTGGCCGCGAGAGGCGCGTTCGCCCTTGGCCTCGAACGTGGTCAGGCGCTCGTCGTGGGTGTAGACGGGCAGGTTGAAGCGGCCGTTGAGCTTGCGCGAAAACTTCTCGGCGCGTGCGCTCATCTCGCTGGGCGTGCCGTCCATGTTCAGCGGCAGGCCGACCACGATGGCGTCCGGTTTCCACTCGGTGATCAACGCCTGCACCTTGTCCCAGTCCGGCACGCCGTTCTGCGCTTTCAACGTGCAAAGCTCGCGGGCCTGGCCGGTGATCACCTGGCCGACCGCGACGCCGATCTGTTTGGTGCCGTAGTCGAATCCCAGCAGCAGACGCAGGCCGGCCATCAGGCGTGGCCCGCCTGGCTGGTGAGCAGGTTGAGGTTGACGCCCAGTTTGGCGGCAGCGGCGTCGAGGCGGTCCTCGCTTTCCACCTCGAAAAGGATCGCCGGGTCGAACGCGCAGTTGAGCCACGCATTGGCGGCGAACTCGGCGTCAAGCTGGCCGGCGTCCCAACCGGCATAGCCGAGGGTGATCAGATTTTGATCAGGGCCGTAGCCATCCGCGATGGAAAAGAGAACGTCCTGAGAGGTCGAGAGCGAAATGCCGCCCAGGTCCACGGTCGCCTGAAACACTTGGCCGGAAGGGTGCAGGACAAAGCCGCGATCGGTTTGCACCGGGCCGCCGAGGTGAATGGGGATGTCCTTGCAGCGCGCAGGGGGCGGCAATTCGGGGCGCAGCTGTTCAAGGACGTCTGCCAGCGACAGGCTTTGCGGTCGGTTGATGATCAGGCCCATGGCGCCATTGGCATTGTGCTCGACGATGTAGGTCAAGGTCTGAGCGAAGTTCTCATCGTGCATGTGGGGCATGGCGATCAGAAACTGATGTTTGAGGTACGACGGAGAGACGTTTTTCATGAGCCCTAGTGTGGCGTCGCGGGGCTGTTGTGACAACTGGCAGAACCGACTCGCGGGCGGATAAATCGCGACGCAGGTCAGGTTTCATATTGCGCGGCATCGGCTGATCAATTACTCGACAGCTTGTCCCCGCGCGCGAATTTCCAGGTGCGGATGATCTCGAGCCGGTCGATATCGGCGAGATCGCCACTGAACGGCGCAAACGGTGCCGCCAGCCGGACAATCTTCTGCGCCGCCTGATCCAGCAGTGGCTGGCCCGATGACTCGAGAATCAGCACTTCGTACAGCGAACCGTCGCGATTGATCGACACCATCATGCGCAAGCTGCCGTAGATCTGCTTGCGTCGCGCTTCGTCCGGGTAGTTCAGGTTGCCGATGCGCTCGATTTTCTTGCGCCAGTCTTCCTTGTACCAGGCGCCCTTGTCGCGCATGGTCGAGGCCGCGCTCAGACGGTGGATCTTCGGACGCTTGGCGTAGGCCTGCTGCTCATCCGCCAGCTCGGCTTCAAGGCTGGCGATTTCGCTGTTCAACTGCGTGCTGTCGATGGTCGGCGCGACTTTCTTCTGTTCTTCCGGCTTGACCTCGTCGCGCCTGGCGACGGTCTTTTGCGGGGACTGGGCTTTGGTGGCGACAGCGGTCTTCGGCGCGTCCTGCTTGATCACCGGTTTGGCGGCAGGCGGTGGCGTGACCTTGTTGATCTGGTTGTCTTGATACGGGGCGATTTCGGTGGTCTTGGGCACCGCTTTCTTGTCGAGGGTGCCGCTGCCCTGCTGGTTTTCCTGGGCGAGGAAGTCAGCGTCCTTGGGCTTGGTGTCGCTTCTAAAAGGGGCGAGGGTGATCTCCAGGGTCTGGCTGATCTTTTCCGGTTTGACGTAGGTGAAACCGACGCCAAGGATGACCGCCAGATGCACCAGTGCGGCGATCATCAGGGTAAACCCGAGGCGATCGGCAGGGCGCACGCCGGTGCGGGTCAGGGACAGGGGGAGATCATCGTCGACCGCAGCGTTCATCCACGCTCCGGCAGCACATGTGCCAGCATTACTACTCACCTAGCGCAAAAATTCAGGCCGCGCATGATAACGCAATGTCAGGACTTGCCTGGCGTTTGATGTGGCTGGGCCGATTAGTGGGAGGTGCCGTCCCTTGCAGGAGCGCGCTTGCCCGCAATTGCGGTGCGTCAGATTCAGTTTTTTTGCTGACACACTGCGTTCGCGGGCAAGCGCGCTCCTACAGGACGGTGGCCTCAGGAGAGTTATCCCAAATGCCTGTTTTCAGGCGCGCGCCTGCAGCTTCTTCTCGATCACATCCATCAACATGCCACCAATGTCCGTCCCGAACGCGTTGTCGATCTCGCGGATGCAGGTCGGGCTGGTGACGTTGATCTCGGTCAGGTGCTCGCCAATCACGTCCAGGCCTACGAACAACAGGCCTTTTTCCCGCAGCGTGGGGCCGATTTCGGCGGCGATCCAGCGATCGCGGTCGGTCAGGGGGCGGGCTTCGCCACGACCGCCAGCGGCCAGATTGCCTCGGGTTTCGCCGGCGGCCGGGATGCGCGCCAGGCAATACGGAACCGGTTCGCCATCGACCATCAGAATGCGCTTGTCGCCGTCCTTGATCGCCGGCAGATACGCCTGCGCCATGATCTGCTCATGGCCGTGCTTGGTCAGGGTTTCCAGAATCACCGAGAGGTTCGGATCACCGACGCGGTGGCGGAAGATCGACGCGCCGCCCATGCCGTCCAGCGGCTTGAGAATGACATCGCCGTGCTTCGCGGCGAACTCACGAATGATGTCGGCGCGACGGCTGACCAGGGTAGGCGGGGTGCATTGAGGGAACAGCGTGGCGAACAGCTTCTCGTTGCAGTCACGCAGGCTTTGCGGCTTGTTGACCACCAGCACGCCGGCGCGCTCGGCTTGTTCGAGCAGATAGGTGGAGTAGACGAACTCCATGTCGAACGGCGGATCCTTGCGCATCAGGATCACGTCCAGGTCGTCCAGACCGCTGTCGACTTCGGCTTCCAGCTCGAACCAGTGGGCCGGGTCGGCGAAGACTTTCAGCGGTTTCATGCGGGCGCGGGCCTGGCCGGCGTCCTGATACAGGTCGTGCTGCTCCATATAGAACAACGACCAGCCGCGGGCTTGCGCTGCCAGGAGCATGGCCAGCGAGCTGTCCTTTTTATAGGAGATGCGCTCGATGGGGTCCATGACGATTCCCAGGCGAATGCTCATGGGTAATATCCTCTGATCGGTAAAGGCCACGACAGGCCGAAAATAGGCGTCAGGGTGGCGCCGCGCCGGCTTTGGGTCAAGGGGCAAGGCTTTATGGATTGGCCGTGGAGAGTGTGCTAAAAAGGCTCGGCATCCGGTGTTGCGCCAGCCGTGCTTTGGCACTGATTTGGTACTTCCCGATCCTCCCGACCCAAAACCAGATGCCCGGCAGAAGGCAACCCATCTGATTCGCCGCGGCGATGGTAGAGCAGATATGGAACAGCATTCAGCCCCATTGAAAGTGATGGTCATCGACGACTCCCGAACGATTCGTCGCACCGCCGAGACCCTGCTGAAAAACGTGGGTTGTGAAGTGATCACCGCCATCGACGGCTTCGACGCACTGGCCAAGATTGCCGACAATCATCCCAGAATCATTTTCGTCGATATCATGATGCCCAGGCTCGACGGGTATCAGACGTGCGCATTGATCAAGAACAACCGGGCGTTCAAATCCACGCCGGTGATCATGTTGTCCTCAAGGGACGGGCTGTTCGACAAGGCCAAGGGGCGCATCGTCGGTTCCGATCAGTTTTTGACCAAACCGTTCAGCAAGGAAGAACTGCTCAGTGCGATCAAGGCCCATGTGCCCGGGTTCGTTGCAGTCGAACAACAACTATCTTGATGCCGACCCCCTCGTGCGGGACGGCTGTTTCTATGGGGAAGCACCATGGCTCGAATTCTGATCGTCGATGACTCGCCGACCGAAATGTACAAGCTGACAGGCATGCTGGAGAAGCACGGCCATCAGGTCCTCAAGGCCGAGAACGGTGCCGACGGCGTGGCCCTGGCCCGTCAGGAAAAGCCCGATGCCGTGTTGATGGACATCGTCATGCCGGGCCTCAACGGTTTTCAGGCGACCCGTCAGCTGACCAAAGACGCTGACACCAGCATGATCCCCGTGATCATGATCACCACCAAGGATCAGGAAACCGACAAGGTCTGGGGCAAACGCCAGGGCGCGCGGGATTACCTGACCAAGCCGGTGGACGAAGAAACCCTCATGAAAACCCTGAACGCGGTGCTCGCGGGCTGACCCCCGGCTGACGCTCATGGCTCAGTCACAAACCGCCTTCCAGCTGCTGCTCGATATCGACCAGCGCTGCCGCTCCCTCGCTGCCGGCCTGCCGCTGCAGGAAACCCGACAACAAGGTTGGACCGGCATCGGCTTTCGCATGGGCGAGCGCCATTACGTGGCGCCCATGGGCGAGGTCGACGAGATCCTCCACGAGCCGCGCTGTGCGCTGTTGCCGGGCGCCAAGGCGTGGGTCCGGGGCATTGCCAACCTGCGCGGACGCTTGTTGCCGATCATGGATCTGTGCGCATTCTTCGGCCACGAGCTCTCGCCCCTGCGCAAACAGCGTCGCGTGCTGGTGATCGATTTTCAGGGTGTGTTTGTCGGCTTGCTCATCGATGAAGTGCTGGGCATGCAGCATTTCAGCGAGCGCAGTCTGATGCCGGAACCGGGGCACGACAGCGAACCCCGCGTCGCGCCTTACATACAAGGGCGTTTCGTGCGCGAGCAGGCCTGGCAGGTGTTCAGCCCCAGAGCGCTGGTGCAGTCGCCTGATTTCATGGATGTGGCGCTTTGATGCGCGGCGGTATTGCTAAGCCCGCGTGCCCTACCTTTCGCACGACCGCACGCGCCCGCACACGCTCGGTGCTTCCAACTGCCCAAACCCCTGTAGGAGCCGGCTTGCTGGCGAATGCGGTGGGTCAATTGCAGATGCGATGCCTGACACGGTGGGTTCGCCGGCAAGCCGGCTCATACAGTAGAGGGTGCGTGTTCCAACCATTATGTTCCCGGCGACCCCTCCTAAACCGAACATCAGGCGGAGCCCTGAGAAATGAGTAATACCGGCAAGTCACTGGAAGGCGCGCGCAGTCGATCGCAGATCGTCGTGCTGTTCATCTGCCTCATCGTTTTCATCATGCTGCTGTTCGTCAACTTCGCGTACCTCAGCACGCAGTCCAACTACGACAAACAATACATCGGCCACGCCGGCGAGCTGCGCGTGCTGTCCCAGCGCATCGCCAAGAACGCCACGGAAGCGGCAGCGGGCAAGGCGGCGGCATTCAAGCTGCTTGCCGATGCGCGCAACGACTTCGACACGCGCTGGCAGTATCTGAAGAAAGGCGACAAGAACACCGGCCTGCCCGCCGCACCCGCCGCTGTGGGCGACGAGCTGAAAGCCGTGCAGACCGACTGGGAAAACCTGCGCAAAAGCACCGACGTGATTCTTGCCCGGGAGCAGACTGTGCTCTCGCTGCATCAGGTCGCGGCGACGCTGGCCGAGACCATCCCGCAATTGCAGATCGAATCGGAAAAGGTCGTCGACATCCTGCTGCAAACCCGCGCGCCGGCAGCTCAGGTGGCGCTTGCGCAACGCCAGTCGCTGCTGGCCGAGCGGATACTGGGCGCAGTCAACACGGTGTTATCGGGCGACGAAACGGCGGTTCAGGCAGCGGACGCTTTCGGTCGCGATGCCAGCCAGTACGGACGCGTGCTCAACGGCATGCTCGAAGGCAACGCCACCCTGAAGATCGCCCAGGTCGAAGACCGCGATGCGCGGGCGCGGCTGGCCGAGATCGCCGAGCTGTTCCAGTTCGTGTCCGGGTCGGTCGACGAAATTCTCGAAACCTCGCCGGAATTGCTGGAAGTCCGTGAAGCGGCGGGCAGCATCTTCAACCTGTCGCAGACGCTTCTCGACGAAGCATCGGTGCTCGCCAACAGTTTCGAGCACATGGCGGGTGGCCGCGCGGCCTACAGCTATGGCGGCTACATCCTGGGCCTGCTGGCCCTGGCGTCGATCATCCTGATTGGCCTGGTGATGGTGCGCGAAACCAACCGGCAACTGCGCGAAACCGCCGAGAAAAACGAGCGCAATCAGAACGCGATCATGCGCCTGCTCGACGAAATCGAAGACCTGGCAGACGGCGACCTGACCGTCGCGGCTTCGGTCACCGAGGATTTCACCGGTGCGATTGCCGATTCGATCAACTACTCCATCGACCAGTTGCGCGAGTTGGTGTCGACCATCAACCTCACCGCCGAACAAGTATTCGGCGCCGTGAAAGATACGCAGACCACCGCCACGCAACTGGCTGCGGCGTCCGAGCATCAGGCGTTGCAGATTGCGGCGGCGTCCAATGCCATCCATGACATGGCGACCTCCATCGATCAGGTCTCGGCCAATGCGTCCGAGTCCGTCACGGTGGCTGAGCGGTCCGTAACCATTGCCAACAAGGGCAACGAGGTGGTGCACAACACCATCACCGGCATGGACAACATTCGCGAGCAGATTCAGGACACGTCCAAGCGCATCAAGCGCCTGGGCGAGTCTTCCCAGGAGATTGGCGACATCGTCAGCCTGATCGATGACATCGCCGACCAGACCAACATTCTTGCGCTCAACGCCGCGATCCAGGCCTCCATGGCCGGTGATGCGGGGCGCGGCTTTGCGGTGGTGGCCGACGAAGTGCAGCGGCTGGCCGAGCGTTCGTCGTCAGCGACCAAGCAGATCGAGACGCTGGTACGTGCGATTCAGAACGACACCAACGAAGCGGTGATCTCCATGGAGCAGACCACAGCCGAAGTCGTGCGCGGTGCGCGGCTGGCGCAGGATGCGGGTGTCGCGCTCGAAGAAATCGAAGGCGTATCGAAGATCCTCGCCGCACTGGTCGAAAGCATCACCAACGCGGCGCAGCAGCAGGCTGCATTGGGTCAGCAGATTTCCTCGACCATGCTGGTCATTCAGCAGACCACCACGCAGACCACATCAGGCACGGCGGCGACCGCCCGGAGCATGGGCAATCTGGCGAAGATGGCCAGCGAAATGCGCCGCTCGGTGTCCGGCTTCACGCTGCCGGCCTCGCGGCATTGATGGCCGGTTTGAAAGCTTTTTTGAAAGTCCGTTTGATAGCACCGTTAATGCACCCGTTAATGCAAATGAAGCAGCGTCAAGGCACAGGCAACCGGAGTCACCATGGCTGACCGTCACGATTACGTGGCCCTGGAGTGGGTCAAAGGCGAAATAGCCGAAACCCTCACACACGCCCGACAGGCACTGGACACCTTTGTCGCCCGACCCCACGACGCAGCGGCGATGGACGTGTGCCTTGACTTCATCCACCAGGTTCACGGCAGCCTGCAGATGATCGAGTTCTATGGCGCCGCGCTGTTCGCCGAGGAAATAGAACAGCTGGCCCTGGCGCTGAAACAGGGCCATGTCGCCCAGGAAAGCGAAGCGGTTCAACTGCTGAATCTGGCGATGACCCAGCTGCCGGTCTATCTGGAGCGTGTGCATTCCGCTCGCCGTGATCTGCCGCTGGTGGTGCTGCCGCTGCTCAATGATCTGCGCAGCGCACGGGGCGAAAGTCTGCTGTCGGAAACCAGCCTGTTCTCGCCGCAATTGCTGTCCATCCCCGCCCTGGATGCCGACAGATTGGCCGAGCGCGACAGCCCCGAACTGCCCGCGAAACTGCGCAAGCTGCGGCAGACGCTGCAAACCGCGCTGGTCGGGCTGCTTCGCGATCAGGATGTGCAGACCCAACTCGGTTACATGGGCAAAGTGTTCGCACGGCTTGAGGTGTTATGCGCCGACGCGCCCCTCGAACCGCTGTGGCGCATCGCGTCGGCGCTGGTCGAAACCATGGTCAGCGGCAACTTCACCAACAGCCCGGCGCTGCGCAGCCTGTTCAAGGACGCCGACAAAGAACTCAAGCGTCTGCTGGATCAAGGCATCGAGGGCATCAATCAGCCTGCGCCCGACGAACTCCTGAAAAGCCTGTTGTTTTACATCGCCAAGTCCGACAGCGAGGCGCAGAAAATGACGGACTTGAAGGACCAGTACGCGCTGGCCGATGCACTGCCGCACAGCGCCCTGGTGGATGAAGAACGTGCGCGCATGGCCGGGCCGGATCGCGACGCCATGCGCTCGGTGATCATCGCCCTGTGCGATGAACTGGTGCGCACCAAGGAGCGGCTTGACGTCTTCGTGCGCGGCGATCGCCAGCACGTCAGTGAGCTGAGTGCGTTACTGCCGCCGCTGAGGCAGATCGCCGACACCCTGGCGGTGCTGGGCTTTGGTCAGCCGCGCAAAGTCATCATTGATCAGATGACCGTGGTGCAAGGCATGGCCCAGGGGCAGCGCGCACCCGACGATGCCACCTTGATGGACGTCGCCGGCGCGCTGCTGTACGTCGAATCGACCCTGGCGGGCATGGCCGGAACGGTCAACCAGAGCAGCCCTGAAGAGAGCCGTCTGCCGACCACGGATCTCAGCCAGATTCACCAACTGGTCATCAAGGAAGCGCGCATCGTCCTGCAGCAGGCCAAGGACGTGATCGACGCCTACGTCGACGGCGAGCTGGACCGGGCACGTCTGCAGCCACTGTCGGAGCAATTGGTTCAGGTGCGCGGCGCGCTGGCGATGATCCCGCTGGCGCGGGCATCCGGCCTCCTGGCGGCCTGTAACGACTACATCACCGAGCACTTGCTGGTCGACACCGAAAGCCCGGCCGGCTCGCAGCTCGATCACTTGGCCGACGTCATCATCGGCGTCGAGTATTACCTCGAACGCACGGCCGAAGACCCGGAAGCGCCGGGTGAACACGTGCTGGATCTGGCCCAGGAGAGTCTCGCCAGACTCGGTTATTCCCCGGTCCCCGACGCGCTGGATGTGCCGGTGCTAGAAGAAGTCATCAGCGAAGAAGAGCTGCAAGACCTGCACGAACGCCAGGCATTGGTCAGCCCGAGTCGGACCCTCGCCGAAGTGCTGGCCAGCCCGTTGTCGGCGGTCAACCCGCCCGCGCGCAACATGCCGGCCAGCCTGTTGCCGCCGCCGAAGGGCGAGCAGGCGATCGATGACGAGCTGCGTGAAGTCTTCCTCGAAGAAACCGACGAGATGCTCGAAGCACTGCGCGAGTACGTGCCGCGCTGGCGTGCCGACCCCGGCAATCTCTCGGCGCTGGGCGAGATTCGTCGTGCGTTTCATACGCTAAAGGGCAGCGGCCGGATGGTGCGCGCGCTGATTCTGGGCGAACTGGCGTGGTCGGTGGAAAATCTGCTGAACCGCGTGCTGGAGCACAGCGTCGAGCCAGACGCGCGGGTGCAGCAGCTGCTCACGGACGTCCAAGACTTGCTGCCGGACGTGATTCGCGATTTCGCCGAGGACGTTCAGCGTCAGCGTGACGATGTTGACCAACTGGCAGCCCAGGCCCACGCGCTGGCTCAGGGCGAGGCGGATGACATCGAGCCTGCGCAACGGCTGGAGGACGAAGAGGGTTTCGATCCGCAGTTGCTGGAGATCTTCCGTCAGGAAGCCCACACCCACCTGAACACGGTGAGCCGCTACCTCGACACTGCGCAGGATACTGACGCGCCGGTGTTCAGCAACGATTTGCTGCGCGCGCTGCACACCCTCAAAGGCAGCGCGTACATGGCGGGCGTCTTGCCGATCGCCGAGCTGGCGAGCCCGCTGGATCAACTGGTCCGCGAGTTCAAGACCAACCTGATCGCGGTCGGGCAGGACGAAATCGACCTCCTGCGTGCGGCCGAGCCATTGTTTCATCAAGGCCTGTCCCAGCTGAATGTCGACCCGCTGATGCCCATTGAAGGCGCCGCCGCACTGATTCAACAGGCCCACGAGCTGCTCGACGCGCGCTTGGCCGATGCCTTGAGCGACGACAGCAATGGCCTGCGCACGCGGCGCAATCCGCAACTGATTGCCAGCTTTCTGGCTGAAGGCATGGACATCCTGCTGGACGCTGACAACCTGCTCAAAGACTGGCGCCAGCACCCCGGCCACCGCCAGGAGTTAAACGCGCTGCTCGATGAACTGACCATGCTTGGCCACGGCGCGCACATGGCCGACCTGCCTCAGGTTGATGAGCTCTGCGAAGCGCTGCTCGACCTGTATGGCGCGGTGGAAGAAAGCAGCCTTGCCGTCAGCGAGCGGTTTTTCGACGAAGCCGAAAAGGCCCACGAAGCGCTGATAAACATGCTTGATCAGGTCGCCGCCGGACAGGAAGTTCAGCCGTGCCCCGAACGGGTGAGCGCCTTGCGCGGGCTGCTCGCCGAAGCGCTGGACCCCGGCGCGATGGGCGTTATCAAAAGTGATGGCGGTGGGGCGACAAGCATCACGAACATGGAGGAGATCACCGAGCGTGTCGCTCAACCCGCTCAACCCGCTCAACCTGTCCGAGATGATTTCGATCAGGAAATCGTCGAGATCTTCCTCGAAGAGGCGGTGGACATTCTCGACATCGCCGGTCCTGCGCTGCAACGCTGGCTCGACGACCCGGAAAACCCGCTGCCGTTGTCATCGTTGCAGCGTGATCTGCACACCCTCAAAGGGGGCGCGCGCATGGCCGAAATCGGCCCGGTGGGCGATCTCGGTCACGAGCTGGAATCGCTCTATGAAGGTCTGCTCGACCGACGTTGCGGTTACTCGCCGCAACTGGCCGAGCTGCTGGTGCACAGCCACGATCACCTGTCGCTGATGCTTGAGCAGTTGCAGCACCGCTCGGCGCTGACCAGTCCTGCCTCGTTGATCGAAAAGATTCGCGAGTTTCGCCAGCGCAACTGCTACCTGCTGCCCAATGACGGCGTGACTCGCAACGTCAGCGCGATGATTCACTCGCTGGACGAGCGCGACCCGGAACTGCTGGAGATCTTCCTCGAAGAAGCCGACGACATCATCGAGAGCAGCAGCGCGGCGTTGGTGCGTTGGCAAGCCGATCCGCACAACACGCTGGAAGTCGAAAACCTGCTGCGCGACCTGCACACGCTCAAGGGCGGTGCACGCATGGTGGAGATCGCGCCGATCGGCGATCTGGCCCATGAGCTGGAGTCGCTGTATGAAGGGGTGTCGACGGGTGCGCTGAAAAACAGCGCGCTGCTCAACGGCCTGCTGCAAAGCGGCCACGACATGCTCGCCGACATGGTCGATGCCGTTCGGGGTTACGAGCCGTTGCCCAACCCGGCGCTGCTGATCGAGAGCATCGGTCACTACACCTCGTCCGGGGCCGCCCGCGAGCCTGTCGAAAAACCTGAGGAGGTGCCGGCTCCGCTGCCAGCGCCTGTTGTTGATTCGGCGGCCGCACAGGCCGAGGGCGACGGCGAGCGCACCGGCCCGGAGATGATCAAGGTCCCGGCCGAGCAGCTGGAAGACCTGGCAAATCTGGCGGGGGAAACCTCGATATTCCGGGGCCGTGTCGAGCAGCAGGTCAGCGACGCGCAGATCACCCTGGTCGAAATGGAAACCACCATCGAGCGGATGCGCGATCAACTGCGCCGACTCGACATCGAGACCCAAGGCCGCATTCTCAGCCGTGATCATCACGTCGATCGGCTCGGGTATGAAGCATTTGACCCGCTGGAAATGGACCGGCATTCGCAGCTGCAGCAATTGTCCCGCGCGCTGTTCGAGTCCGCGTCCGACCTGATGGACCTCAAGGAAACCCTCGACACCCGCGCCCATGAGGCCGAAACCCTGCTGCTGCAACAGGCGCGCGTGAACACCGAGCTTCAGGAAAGCCTGATGCGCACGCGCATGGTGCCGTTCGAGCGCATGGTGCCGCGCCTGCGCCGGATCGTCCGTCAGGTGTCGGGCGAGCTGAACAAGAAGGTCAAGTTCGACGTGATCAACGCCGAGGGCGAGATGGACCGCAACGTGCTCGAGCGCATGGTCGCGCCCTTGGAGCACATGCTGCGCAATGCCGTCGATCATGGCCTGGAGAGCGTCGAGGAACGCCTGGCCGCCGGCAAATCCGAGTGGGGGCATATCACGCTGAGTCTGGCCCACGAAGGTGGCGACATCGTCATCGAGATGCGCGACGACGGCGCCGGTGTCGACTTCGAGGCCGTGCGACGCAAGGCGATCAAGCGCGGCATGATCAGCCCCGACGCCGAGCTGAGCGAACACGACATTCTGCAGTTCATCCTGCGCGCAGGCTTTTCCACCGCCGAGACCATCACACAGATTTCCGGGCGCGGCGTCGGCATGGACGTGGTGCATGCCGAGGTCAAGGACTTGGGCGGCTCGATGGTCATTGATTCCAAGGCGGGTGAGGGCGCGCGTTTCCGCGTCCGCCTGCCGTTTTCGGTGTCGGTCAATCGGGCGCTGATGGTGCAGTGCGGCGAAGAACAGTACGCCGTGCCGCTTAACAGCATCGAGGGCATCGTGCGCGTGATGCCGAGCGAGCTGGAGACGTGTTATCAGTCGGCGCCGCCGCGCTATGAGTACAGCGGGCGGACCTACGAGCTGCGTTATCTGGGCGAGCTGCTCAATAACGGTCATCCGCCGAAACTGAGTGGCCAGACGCAGACCCAGCCGCTGCCAGTGCTCCTCGTGCACGTACACGATCAATGGGTTGCGGTGCAGGTGGATGCGCTGGCCGGCTCGCGGGAAATCGTGGTGAAGAACCTGGGGCCGCAGTTTTCCGCGATACCCGGCATTGCCGGCGCAACCATTCTGGGGGACGGCCGCGTCGTGCTGATTCTCGACCTGTTTGCGCACATAAGGCGCTTTCACGCCAAGCTGCTCGCGCTGCAAGTCGCCGGTCACGCGCCGGTGCGTTACGTCGAACCCGAACAGGCTCGGCCGTTGCTGGTGATGGTGGTGGATGATTCGGTGACGGTGCGCAAGGTCACCAGCCGCTTGCTGGAACGCAACGGCATGAACGTACTGACGGCCAAAGACGGCGTCGATGCCATGGCGCTGCTGCAGGAGCACACCCCGGACATCATGCTGCTGGACATCGAAATGCCGCGCATGGACGGCTTCGAAGTCGTCAGCAAGATTCGCGGAGACGACGCGCTGAAGCACCTGCCGATCATCATGATCACGTCGCGATCAGGGCAGAAGCACCGCGACCACGCCATGGGGCTGGGGGTGAACGAATACATGAGCAAGCCCTATCAGGAAGCCGCACTGCTGGAAAGCATCGCCCACTGGAGCCACGCCCATGTCTGACACCACCACGCAAACGGCGCGGCTGACCAGCCTGACCGGATTGCTCATCCCCCTGAGTGACCGGCACCTGCTGTTGCCCAACGTGGCGGTCGCCGAGCTGATCGACTATCAAGACAGCGTCGCCGACCCCGCCGCACCGCAGTGGTACCTGGGCCCGATCAACTGGCGCAACCGCAGTCTGCCGCTGCTCAGCTTCGAAGCCGCTTGCGGCAGCCGCGCCCGTGTCGGAGGCCGCGCCCGCATCGTCGTACTCAATGCCCTCGGCGGCCGGCCTGACCTCAAATTCATCGCCCTGCTGACCCAAGGCATTCCGCGTTCCTGCAAGCTCGACAGCCAGCTCAGCTACGTCGACGTGCCGCTGGCCGAGCTGGAGCTGGCCGCGGTGCAAGTGGGCGAGACCGTGGCAAAGATCCCGGACCTTGTGGCGCTGGAAGAGTGGTTGGTGGAGGCGGGGTTGGTGCAGATGACGCCGAGCTTGTAAGAGAATCCCCGGCTCTCAAACGCCGCAGGTTGCATAGCGGACACAGCCCATGTGGGAGTGAGCTTGCTCACGAATACGGTGTATCAGTCGCTGAAGATTTAGCGGCTGTCTCGGCCTATTCGCGAGCAAGCTCGCTCCCACGTGAGCAGCGTTAGCTTTGTGATAGCGCGCTGTCATCGATCCATTCGGTGATGCAGAACTCTCAGGATCTGCACTTGGTCATCCTTCACCCGATACGGTGTCACATACGGGTATCCAGTCAACACCAGCTCCCTGACGCCCGGGGATTGTGATGGCCGGCCTAGCCCACTGAACGTCCTCAATGACTCCAACTGACCAAGCACGTCAATCACGATTCGGTTCGCTACTTCCGAGCCGCATATTGCTGCGTAGTATTCATGCATGCCTTCTAGATCACTCTGCGCTTTGTCAGTCAGGGCTATTGTCAGCACGCTTCACCCATCTCGCTTTCACAGATTCGATGTCGGTAAGCTTTCCTGCGTCGGCATCCGCTATGCCGTCCGAGATTGCCAGCATCTGGCGCATCTCGGATTCCAGGTAGCGGCTCAGTGCTTGCTGAAGGTGATATTGCCGATCACGCCCAGTGGCGCCGGCCAACTGATCGAGTGTTTGTACTGTTTCTTCATCGGCTTGAAATGACAGAACAGTCGATGACATGAGTTCTCCGGGCGCTTGAAAGGCATATATGTCGCTCTCAAAGGTAGGAGTCTGGGTCGGAAAAGGCAATTCAGGCAACTGCGACATGGCGCTCGGATATCAGATTTGTGAAGTGGACAGTTTAATCAGTCGAGAAGGATCGATTGCGGTACATATATATCGCTTTCCTCCCAAATCCCTCCTAGACGATGAGCCGAATAAACCGCATATTCGGCTCATTCCGTGAGCCGAATAATGTCGCTAATCGGCTCATGTACCTCCGAGGCGTTACGTGGAACAGTCAAAAAAGTGGATTTGGCAACACCCCAAATGGCCGTCCTTTTCCTGGTACGTGGAGCCGTTGGCGCCGCTGTTGCGGTCCTGCACTCAGGCGCAGGGTCAGTTATTGGGGATGATTGGCGCGTCAGGCCCCGACGCGAATGTCGAGCGCGAACTGGACGCCCTGCTGCAGAACGTCATCACCTCATCGGCCATTGAAGGTGAGCAGCTGAATGTGGAGTCAGTGCGTTCTTCTCTGGCAAAGCGGCTCGGGCTCGCCAGCGATGAACGCATGACTGCGCGCAGTGAAGGTCTGGCGGAGCTGATGCTGGATGCCACTCAACAATACGACGCGCCGCTGACGTCTGAACGGCTGATGCATTGGCATCGGTTGTTATTCCCCGAACCGAGCGCGCTGACGGCATACCCCATCCAGGTTGGGACGCTCAGGGGGCCTGAGCCCATGCAGGTCGTGTCCGGTCGCATCGACAGGCCCGTGGTGCATTTCGAGGCGCCTGCGCGCGAAGGCCTGGAGCAAAAGCTTGATGACTTTTTCTACTGGTTCAACAGCAGCCGCGCCGATCCAACCCTCGACCCGCTGATCCGCGCGGGCATCGCGCATTTCTGGTTCGTGACGCTGCACCCGTTCGACGATGGCAACGGACGTTTGACCCGCGCAATCACTGATCTGGCCATGGCCCAAGGCGAACATCAGGCAATACGCTTTTATGCCATGTCCGCGAGCATCCTCGCCCGCCGTCAGGACTACTACCGTATTCTGGAAGCAACCCAACGTGGTGGCCTGAACATCACCGAATGGCTCGTCTGGTTTTTACAGACGCTGCTCCATACGTTTGAGCAGGCCATCCAGCGCATCGACCGGGATTTGGCGAAGGCAAGGTTCTGGCAAGCCCATCGGGATGACGGGCTATCTCCCGAGCAGACCAAGGTGCTCAATCGGTTGTTGAATGGCAACCTGCTGCCGGAGATGCCGGAGGCGGGCTTCGCCGCCGGCATCAGCGCCGCTCAATACCAAGGGGTCGCCAAAGTCAGTAAAGCCACCGCAACCCGGCATCTCGCGGACCTGTTGGAAAAGGACTGCCTGCTTAAACTCCCGGGCGGAGGGCGCAGCACCCGCTATCAAATCAACTGGCCGGACTGATCATTACTCTCACGGTAATGATTCTCGCATTTGCTTGATTGATGCCGCACCTGAACCCCTCCTAATCTGCCCCACGACAGCGAACTCGTGGAGTCAGCATGACCACAACAACTAAACTTGACCCGCGCTGGTCGCGTCGCCGCACTGAAAAGCTGCGGCGGCTCGACCTGGTGCGTTCCTTCGCCGATGGCGTTGTACTGCCGACCGACAAGATTGTTGCGGCGCTTGAGGCGCTGATTGCGCCGGGCGATCGCGTGGTGCTGGAAGGCAACAACCAGAAGCAGGCGGATTTCCTTTCGCGCTCACTGGTGAAGGCCGATCCCGGCAAACTCCACGACCTGCACATGATCATGCCCAGCGTTGGGCGGGCCGAGCATCTGGACCTGTTCGAACGCGGCATCGCCCGCAAGCTGGACTTCTCTTTCGCCGGTACGCAAAGCCTGCGCATCAGCCAGTTGCTGGAAGATGGCCTGCTGGAAATCGGCGCGATTCACACCTACATCGAGCTGTATTCCCGCCTCCTGGTCGACCTGATTCCCAATGTCGTGCTCTCGGCCGGTTTCATGGCTGACCGGGCCGGCAACATCTACACCGGCGCCAGCACCGAAGACACCCCCGCCCTGATCGAACCGGCCGCCTTCAGCGACGGCATCGTCATCGTGCAGGTCAACCAGTTGGTGGATGACGTCAGCGACCTGCCGCGTGTGGACATCCCGGCGTCATGGGTCGACTTCGTGGTCGTCGCCGACAAGCCGTTCTACATCGAGCCGCTGTTCACCCGCGACCCGCGCCACATCAAGCCGGTGCATGTGCTGATGGCGATGATGGCGATTCGCGGGATCTACGAAAAACACAACGTCCAGTCCCTCAACCACGGCATTGGTTTTAATACCGCTGCCATCGAGCTGATCCTCCCGACCTACGGCGAATCCCTGGGCCTGAAGGGCAAGATCTGCCGCAACTGGACGCTCAACCCACACCCGACGCTGATCCCCGCCATCGAAAGCGGATGGGTCGAAAGCGTGCATTGTTTCGGCACCGAACTGGGCATGGAGAATTACATCGCCGCACGGCCTGATGTGTTCTTCACCGGTCACGATGGCTCCATGCGTTCCAACCGGATGATGTGCCAACTGGCCGGGCAATACGCCGTTGACCTGTTCATCGGCGCCACGCTGCAAGTCGACGGTGACGGCCATTCTTCCACCGTTACGCGCGGGCGCCTTGCCGGCTTCGGCGGCGCGCCAAACATGGGGCACGACCCGCACGGCCGACGTCACGCCACGCCCGCCTGGCTGGACATGCGCCAGCAGAGCGGTGACGGGCCGGACGCCTATCTTGAACGCGGCAAGAAGCTCGTCGTGCAGATGGTCGAGACCTTCCAGGAAGGCGGCAAACCGACCTTCGTCGAGACCCTGGACGCCGTGGAAGTCGCGAAAAAGAGCGGTATGCCCCTGGCGCCGATCATGATCTATGGCGATGACGTGACCCATCTGCTGACCGAAGAAGGCGTCGCCTATCTGTACAAGGCGCGAACGCTGGAAGAGCGTCAGGCCATGATCGCCGCCGTCGCGGGCGTGACCTCCATCGGCCTGCGCCACAACCCGAAAGACACCGCCCGCATGCGCCGCGAAGGGCTGATCGCGCTGCCTGAGGACCTGGGCATTCGTCGCACGGACGCGAGCCGTGAACTGCTGGCCGCCAAGAGCGTCGCCGAACTGGTGGAATGGTCCGGCGGTTTGTACAACCCGCCTGCGAAATTCAGGAGCTGGTGATGCGCGCATTCAACGTAGCTTTCGACACTTTCGATGCAGCGCCGAACCCGGCATCACTGGCAGAGCGTTTGGCCGATCTGGCGGTGGATGCGCTGATCGACGAAGCCGACCTGTCGCCAAAACCGGCGCTGGTCGATCGTCGCAGCAGTGGCGCCCACACGGACCTGCACCTGGGTCTGATGCACGCATCAGCGCTGTCGCTGTGGCCCGCGTTCAAGCAAATGGCCGACGCCGCCATGGCCATCGGCGAGATCAACCCGCTGTTGCGGCTAACTATTGGCCGTCTCGGTCGCGAGGGCGAAGCCGCGATGATGCGCACCACCAACGGAGTCAACACCCACCGTGGCGCGATCTGGGCACTGGGTTTGCTGGTGACGGCTGCGGCGCTTGATCGGCGTGATCTTTTTCCAGAAGGGGTGAGCCGACGCGCAGGCCAGCTGGCATTGATCGAGGATCGTCATCAGCCCTCCAACCACAGCCATGGGCAAGCTGTTGCGCAGAAATACGGTGCAAAGGGTGCCCGAGAACAAGCGCAAGCGGGTTTCCCTGCCGTCACTCAAACCGGCTTGCCGCAACTTATCCGCAGCCGGGCCGCCGGGCATGGCGAGCAAAACGCGCGACTCGATGCACTGCTGGCGATCATGACCACGCTGTCCGATACCTGCGTGCTGTATCGCGCGGGTGAAGAAGGCCTGCACGCCATGCAACACGGTGCGCAGCGGGTGCTGGACGCCGGCGGCAGCGCGACCCTCAGCGGCCGTCGCGCGCTGAATCAGCTGGATCAACAACTGTTGAGCCTGAACGCCTCTCCTGGCGGCGCTGCCGATTTGCTCGCCGCTTGCCTGTTTATTGATCGCCTGGAGCCTGCGCTCGGCGATGAAACGAGGTACATCTGATCATGGAAACCCTGTCTTTTGAATTCCCCGCCGGGCAGCCGCCATTGGGTCGCGCGCTGGTGGGTTGTGTCGGTTCAGGTGATCTGGAAGTGCTGCTTGAGCCGGGTCAGCCGGGCAAGCTGACGATCCAGGTGCTGACGTCGGTCAACGGCAGTTCGGCGCGCTGGGAAAACCTCTTCCAGCGCATGTTCGACGGCCAGACGCCACCGGCCATGAGCATCGACATCCACGATTTCGGCGCCACACCGGGCGTGGTCCGGCTGCGTCTGGAGCAAGGTTTCGAGGAGGTCGGTCATGACTGACAGCACGCGGCTTCTGCAGCAGCACAGTTTCGTAGAACTCGGCGCCCGCCAACGCGCCCGCGCACTGCTGGACGATGGCAGTTTTCGTGAGCTGATCGATCCCTTCGAGCGTCTGGTTTCCCCTTGGCTGGCCAAGCAAGGCGTCGTGCCACAGGCCGACGATGGCGTGGTGATCGCCAAGGGCACGATCGAGGGCAAACCGGTGGTGATTTGCGCCATCGAAGGCGGCTTTCAAGGCGGCAGCATGGGCGAAGTCGGCGGCGCCAAAATGGCCGGCGCGCTGGAACTGGCCGCCGAAGACAACCGCAAGGGCATTCCCACGGCAGCCGTTCTGCTGCTGGAAACCGGGGGCGTGCGTTTGCAGGAAGCCAACCTCGGGCTGGCCGCCATCGCCGACATTCACGCGGCGATCGTTGATCTGCGTCGCTATCAGCCGGTGATCGGCGTGGTGGCGGGCAGCGTCGGCTGCTTCGGCGGCATGTCGATTGCGGCGGCGCTGTGCAGTTATCTGGTCGTTACCCAGGAAGCGCGTCTGGGCCTGAACGGCCCGCAAGTCATCGAACAGGAAGCCGGCATCGAAGAATACGATTCCCGCGACCGGCCCTTCATCTGGAGCCTGACGGGGGGCGAGCAACGTTTTGCCAGCGGTCTGGTGGATGCGTTTGTCGCCGATGACATCAGCGCCATTCAGCAACAGGTGCACGCGTTGTTGCACAAGGGCAAGCCCGAGCAGGAGCGCAGCAGTCGATACGCCTGGTTCCTCGAGCGTTTGTCGCAAGTGGACACGGCCCAGCAGATAGAGCCCGCTGCCGTGCGCAGCGCGTATCAAGGAGACCGGTCATGAGTACTTACTCGCTTCGTGGATTGAGCTGGTTCAATGCGCTGGCCGCAAACGCCGCTGAAGTGGCGGGGCTGCCGGCGTCGGTGAAAGCAGCGGACGGCACCTCGGGCAATCGCCCGGCACGGTTCCTGGCCGTGGTCGCCGATCCAGATAACCGTTTTCCCCGCGCGCAGAACGGCGAAGTCGGACTGCTCGAAGGATGGGGGCTGGCCCACGCGGTCGACGGTGCCATCGAGCTGGATCGCCACAGCGACAACAAGCGCACGCTGATTGCGATCATCGACGTGCCGAGTCAGGCCTATGGCCGCCGCGAGGAAGCGCTGGGCATCCATCAAGCGCTGGCCGGTGCGGTTGACGCTTACGCCCGGGCGCGTCTGGCCGGGCATCCGGTGATTGGCCTATTGGTCGGCAAGGCGATGTCCGGCGCGTTTCTCGCCCACGGTTATCAGGCCAATCGGCTGATCGCCCTGCGCGACCCGGGCGTCATGGTTCACGCCATGGGCAAGGCATCTGCAGCGCGGGTGACACTCCGCAGCGTGGAAGAACTGGAAAAACTCGCCGCCAGCGTGCCGCCGATGGCCTACGACATCGACAGCTACGCCAGCCTCGGCCTGCTCTGGGAAACCCTGTCGGTCAGTCAGATCGAGGAGCCCAGCGCTTCGGATGTCACGCTGGTGCAGGACTGTTTGATTGCAGCGATCAAAGACACCCTGGCCGGCTGTAATGATTTGAGTTCACGCCTCGGCGCGCCAAACCGTGCGGCGTCGTCGAAAGTGCGCGAGTTGTTGCGGGCGCAGTGGTAATGAGCACTTTTCAGCCGGTGCTGCCCCACGATCTGTTGTGGGGTCTGCCGGCGGCTGCGTTGCCGATCGACGCGCCGGCATGGGTGTTTGAAGCCGTTGGCCTCGGTCATCCAGTGGTGGTTCGCCGCGCCCGTGTCGCGGCGGGCCTAGTGGCGGTGGGCGTGCGGGGTCGCTCGCGGGATCAGCGCTACGCCACCCACATGAGGCTCGACGATGTGCAACGGTGCGTGCGGCCTGAGGGGTTGATCGCCATCACGGCTGACGCTGATTGGCCGGCGCTGCGCGCCTTAG
Source organism: Pseudomonas petrae (assembly GCF_021728295.1). Classification (GTDB taxonomy): domain Bacteria; phylum Pseudomonadota; class Gammaproteobacteria; order Pseudomonadales; family Pseudomonadaceae; genus Aquipseudomonas; species Aquipseudomonas petrae. The sequence goes on along the minus strand of NZ_JAKJXE010000003.1, from coordinate 216,607 downwards.
AGCAGATCCGTTCAGTGATGGACGCGCTCGGCCAGCCGTGGGGCGTGGCGGGTGGCGCCGGTTTCGAGCTGGCGAGTGGCGTGCCGGTGCTGCACGCGGGCAGCGACCTGGATCTCATCCTGCGCACCCCGGATTATCTTGATCGCCAGCATGCCGCCCGTTTGCTTGAGCAGCTAGCCAGCGCGGCCTGCCGCATCGACCTTCAGCTTCAAACACCGTTTGGTGCCGTGGCGCTGCGTGAGTGGGCAGGATCGTCTCGCCAGGTGCTGCTCAAAGCCGAAGACGGCGCGCGGCTTGTGGATAACCCTTGGCTGGCGCAGGCGGTTGCGGCATGAGCAGCTTCTGGGCGTTTCCCGGCCAGGGCGCGCAACAGCCGGGCATGCTCCACGGGCTGCCGGAGCACCCCTTGGTCGCGCAGTGCCTGGCAGAAGCGAGCGCTGCATTGAACGAGGACGTCCTGACGCTGGATACGGCCGCCGCCCTGCAATCGACGCGAGCCGTTCAGCTCTGTTTGCTGATCGCCGGCGTCGCCTGTGCGCGGGTGTTGATCGCCGATGAAAACGCTCCCGATATGGTCGCGGGTTTGTCCATCGGTGCTTATCCGGCGGCGGTGATCGCGGGGGCTCTGGATTTTTCGGATGCCGTGCGTCTGGTGGCGCTGCGGGGTGAGCTGATGCAAAGCGCTTATCCACAGGGCTACGGCATGACCGCGCTCATCGGGCTGGATCAACCCACGGTCGAAGCGTTGATCGCTCGAATTCACAGCGTTGAGACGCCGGTCTATCTGGCCAACATCAACGCGGATAACCAGTTCGTCATTGCCGGTCGCGACGAGGCCATGGCGGCCGTCACCACGCTGGCAAAAGAACAGGGTGCAGCCGCGGCCAAGCGATTGGCCGTCAGCGTGCCGTCCCATTGCGAACTGCTGGCAGAACCTGCACAGGCGCTCGCTGATGGGTTTGCCAACGTTTCTCTGAAGGCACCGACGCTGAAATACCTCAGCGGCAGTACTGCGCGGCCGATGCTCAGCGCCGACAAGGTGCGCGACGACCTGGCGTTCAACATGTGCCGGGTCATCGACTGGCGCAGTACGGTGCAAACCGCTTACGAGCGCGGCGCGCGTCTGCACATTGAGCTGCCGCCGGGCACCGTGCTCACGGGCCTGGCGCGCCGCGTCTTCGAACAAGGATCGGTTGTCGCTTTCCAGGGCGCCCGGCTGGACACGCTCAGCGCGCTGTCGCGAGAGGAGGAACGCCGCCACCCATAAACCGACTGCTGCTTTCGAAGGAACACAAAAACAACAACTTCGACGATGCGATTTGAGGATAAGAACAATGGTGATTTATGGCGTGGCGTTACTCGCAATATGCACCCTCGCGGGGGTGATTCTCGGTGATCTGCTCGGCGTTTTGCTGGGCGTCAAATCCAACGTGGGTGGCGTGGGGATCGCGATGATCCTGCTGATCTGCGCGCGGCTGTTCATGCAAAAGCGCGGCGGCATGAGCGAAGGCTGCGAAATGGGCGTCGGCTTCTGGGGCGCCATGTACATCCCGGTCGTTGTGGCCATGGCCGCTCAGCAAAACGTCGTCACGGCGCTTAAGGGCGGGCCGATCGCGGTCATCGCTGCAGTGGTGTCGGTGGTGGTCTGTGGCTGCACGATTGCAGTCATTAGCCGCATCAACAAGGGCGAGCCACTGCCCAAAGAAGACGAACTCGCGAATCCGCTGCCGGTGATTGCGCCGACCGTTTCGCCAGCAGGAGGCCGCTGATATGTGGGAGCTTATTCAGAAAGACCTGATCAGCCAGGGCCTGGTCACCGCGTTCGCCGTCGTGGGTGTGGTGATGTGGATTTCGGTGGTGCTGTCCAAGCGCCTGACGTTCGGGCGCATTCATGGTTCGGCCATTGCGATCGTCATCGGCCTGGTGCTGGCGTGGGTGGGCGGCGTTATGACTGGCGGGCAGAAAGGGCTGGCGGACTTGGCGCTGTTCTCCGGCATCGGTTTGATGGGCGGGGCGATGCTGCGTGATTTCGCCATCGTCGCAACGGCGTTCGAAGTGCAGGCCACCGAAGCGAAAAAGGCCGGCTGGATTGGCGCGTTCTCGCTGCTGCTCGGCACGTTGCTGCCGTTCATCGTCGGTTGCTGTGTGGCATATGCCTTCGGCTATCGCGACGCCGTGAGCATCACCACCATTGGCGCGGGCGCAGTGACGTACATCGTCGGGCCGGTCACCGGTGCGGCGTTGGGCGCGAGCTCGGATGTGATGGCGCTGTCGATCGCGACCGGTCTGATCAAAGCCATTCTGGTGATGGTCGGCACCCCGATGGCTGCGCGCTGGATGGGGCTGGATAACCCGCGTTCGGCAATGGTCTTCGGCGGTCTGGCCGGCACCGTGAGCGGCGTGACGGCCGGGTTGGCGGCGACGGATCGGCGGCTTGTGCCCTATGGCGCGCTGACGGCGACGTTCCACACCGGCCTCGGCTGTTTGCTGGGGCCGTCGCTGTTGTACTTCATCGTGCGGGGGATTTTGGGCTGAGGCTAGGTGGCAGCATGTTTTCAGCGGAATTCCCAAGGCCAAGCCCGGGCGATTGTCTGCCGCAAAACCTGTAGGAGCGCGCTTGCCCGCGAAGACTTGAGTTCGGACGACAGAGATGTGTCGCCTGTACCGACCTGTTCGCGGGCAAGCGCGCTCCTACACTGACCGCGCAAGCCCGCGTTGTCCGCTAGACAATGTTGCCAGCAGACGACGTGGTCAACTGTAGGAGCGCGCTTGCCCGCGAAAAAATCTCACAGCCACACAGCATCCCACAGCGGATAATCCCCCACGCGTTTCACCAGCCCGGCCCGCAAAGGGTTAGCTACGATGTAACGCGCAACGGCCTGCAAATCTTCCTCCCGCCTGACCGCCCGGTCGTGATAACCCTTCTGCCATACCCGAAGCGGTGTGTAACCCGCCCGCATGATCGCCAGCGCGCTGCCGGATTTAACCCGGCGCACCAGCATTCCCAACGTCCCCTCTCTTAATACGACAAGCCAGTGAAAATGGTCCGGCATTACGACCCACGCCAGAGAGTCTGCAATGCCAGCCTGCTGGGCCCGGCGAAACTCCTCGACCACCAGCCGCCCGGTGCGCCAGTTGGCGAACAGAGGTTGTCGGCCATGCACCACGGAGTTCAGAAGGTATATCTGCCCTATTCCCGAATATCGGCCCAGCCGCAGATCAGCGCTTCTTTGTGACATTGGCATTCCTTTGCGCGTTGTGAGATGTGCGCGATCAGGCTAGTGCACAGGCAATCAGTTCTGCGGCAAACAGATATTCCGGATGTGTCCGTGATGACGCATTCGCGGGCAAGCGCGCTCCTACGCCTTCGGCAGAAGCGAGTGCGGCGCGGCCTTGGCGGCGGACCTCAACGAGCAAATGTGGATGCGACGTGGTTCTCACGGGCAGACGTGGATTTGGCGTTCGCTGCGAACGTGTAGGAGCGCGCTTGCCCGCGAAGACTTGAGTTCGGACGACAGAGATGTGTCGCCTGTACCGACCTGTTCGCGGGCAAGCGCGCTCCTACGCCTTCGGCAGAAGCGGGTGCGGCGCGGCTTTGGCGGCGGACCTCACGAGCAAATGTGGATGCGACGTGATTCTCGCGGTCAGACGTGGATTTGGCGTTTGCTGCTCCTACGCCTTCGGCAGAAGCGGGTTCGGCGCGGCCTTGGCGGCGGACCTCACGAGCAAATGTGGATGCGACGTGGTTCTCGCGGGCAGACGTGGATTTGGCGTTTGCTGCGCACGTGTAGGAGCGCGCTTGCCCGCGAAGGCTTTGGTTCGGACGACATAGATGTGTCGGCTGCACTGGCCTCTTCGCGGGCAAGCGCGATCCCACAGGGGGACGGCTCAGGCCTGGGCCAGCCGGTTCGAGTACATCCGGCATTCCGCCAGCAATGCCAAGAGGTTCGGGTCGCGTTCGCGGGCTTTGAGGAACACCAGACCGATGTGCTGCTGCATGCGGTATCGCGCTTGCAGCGGCACCAGACGGACGCGGTTTTCGTAGACGGCGGCGATTCGCCCCGGCAGCAAGGCGTAGCCCACACCCGAGCTGACCATGCTCAGCAGCGTGAAGATGTCGTTCACTTGCATGGCGATCTTCGGTTCAAATCCGGCCTGTTCAAACACCCGCGCGCCGTCGCGGTGGGTGGCGAAGCCCTGGGTCAGGGTAATGAAGGTCATCTCCCGAAGGTCGCTCAGGTCCACCTCGCTCTGTAGCGCGAAGGGCGAATCGGCTGGTGTGGCGAGAAAAATATCGTCGGAGAACAGCGGCAGCTGCTCACAATCCGGATCACTTACGCTCTCGTTGAGCGACACCAGCGCAGCGTCCACTTCCATGTTCTTCAGCTTGTAGAAGAGGTCAATGTTCGAGCCCAGAATCAGGTCGATGTTGAGCTCGCTGCGGCGGATCTTCAGGCCCATGATCAGCTGGGGCACGGTTTTGACCGTCAGGGAATACAACGCCCCCAGCTTGAACCGCGCCGCCGAAAACCCCGCTGCCTGCCGCGTCTGTTCGATGGTGCTGAGCACGTCCTGCACCAGCTTCTGCGCGCGCTCCTCCAGCACATAAGCGCCTTCGAGGGGCGTAAGGTTGCGGCCTTCGTGCTTGAACAGCGGACACCGCAAGGCGCTTTCCAGCGAATGAATCGCCCGATGCACACTGACCGTACTCGTCTGCAACTCGGCCGCCGCCCGGGCCAGATTGCCGGTGCGCATGAACGCCAGAAAGATTTCCAGCTTCTTGAGGGTGAGCTCTTCGTCGATCTGCATCGTGTGGGCCCGCGTCGGGTTCTTGTTTTGAGAGCGCCCGATTGTGCCGAAGAGATCGGCGGCTGACTGCATAAATTCTCGATAACGTGACACTAGACGTTGTCATCGCGGTTCAGAAGCAGGACGCTTGGCGCGTGTCATGCAATTGAGAGAGGTAGTTTGCGGATGTACTACGGAGAAAAATTCAACGCCTGGACCCATTTGGTGGGCGCGATTCTGGCGACGATCGGCGCGGTGTGGATGCTGGTTGTCGCCACGATGACGGGGGACATCTGGAAGATCATCAGCGTCGCGGTCTACGGCGTGGCGCTGGTGTTGTTGTACAGCGCTTCGACGGTCTATCACAGCGTTCGCGGCCGGGCGAAAGTGATCATGCAAAAGGTTGATCACTTTTCGATCTATCTGCTTATCGCCGGCAGCTACACGCCGTTTTGTCTGGTGACGCTGCACGGGGCGTGGGGCTGGACATTGTTCGGCATCGTCTGGGCGCTGGCGATCATCGGCATCCTCCAGGAGATCAAGCCTCGTTCCGAAGCGCGGGTGATGTCCATCGTCATTTACGCGGTCATGGGCTGGATTGTGCTGGTCGCGGTCAAGCCGCTGATCGCCGCGCTGGGGATGGCCGGATTCATCTGGCTGGCGCTGGGTGGCGTGTTTTACACCGTGGGGATCATTTTCTTCGCGTTCGACACCCGCGTCCGACACTTCCACGGCGTCTGGCACCTGTTCGTCATCGCCGGCAGCCTGCTGCACTTTGTCGCGATCACGCGTTATGTGTTGTGAGACTCAAGCGGTAGGCCGCTGAAGGCCCGTTTCCTAGGGATTACACGCCAGCCATTGCATCTGGATTCGACGAAGAACGTGTAGGAGCGCGCTTGCCCGCGAAGGCGGCGGGTCAGCCAACATTGACGGTGCAGACAAATTGCATTCGCGGGCAAGCGCGCTCCTACACTCGGATTGCGCCAGACACAAAATCGGCGCGTACGTAAATCCGGTGCGGTTCGCCAGCAAGCCTGCTCCTACGAATGGGATATGCCGCAGATTATGTATTAGAGCAATCCATGCGCTGCTTCGGTGCATGGCGTCCTTCAAATCACTGATCATTTTCTGTACACCCCACAGCCTTGCGCGCTTTGCTACCTGCACCAATGCGGATAACTTTCGCACCCGATTGAAGCATTTAATTCATTTATTTTATTTGTTGAATTATTTGATTCGTCATCCTAGTCTGATCCTCGAAACGCCCCCACTCGGGTAAGGCGGCCTTCTTGAACTGACTGATCAATCGGGGAGCAAGACATGAATGTGAAAGTACTCTTGAGCATGGCCGTGGCAACCGCCTTTTCCGCCTCCACCTGGGCCGCTGACTGGACCGTCGGCGCCAACGTGGGCAACGTGCCGTGGGAGTTTCAGGACGCCAAAGGCGAAATCGTCGGCTTTGAAGTCGACGTGGTGAAGGAAGTCGCCAAGCGCGCCGGCAAGACCGTGGAATTCGTCAACATCCCCTTCAACGGTCTGTTCAGCGCCGTGCAGTCCAAGCGTGCTGACATCGCCATCTCCTCGATCACCATCACGCCCAAGCGCCTTGAATCGGTCGGATTCGCCCAGCCGTATTACGACAGCGACCAATCCCTCTCCGTGCTCGCCAAATCCGGCATCACTGGCCTGAAAGACATGGACGGCAAGGTGGTCGGCGTCGACACCGGCTCCACCGGCGACATGTGGGTCAATGCCCATCAGGCCGAATACAAATTCAAGGAAGTCTCACGCTACGAAGGGCTGTCGCCTGCGATGCTCGATCTCGCGTCCGGCCGCATGGACGGCTATATCAGCGATATCCCGGCGGTCCTGTACTACATCAAGGACAAGCCGCAATACAAAGTCGTCGCGAAAATTCCTACCGGTGAGAAGTACTCGTTGATGCACGCCAAGGGCTGGGCATCGGCCGGCCAGGTCAACGACATCATCACCACGATGAAGAAAGAAGGCGTGATTGCCGACTTGCACAAGAAGTGGTTCGGTGCCGACGCTGATCCGGAGTCCAGCACCGTCAAAGTGGTCGACGTACTCAAGTAATCCCTGACCGCTCACGCCCGCGCCCGTCGCTGCTCGCCACCAAGGAATCGCAATGGAGTTGTTAGAAACGTTCTTCAACTGGAGCGTGTTCGTCGATGCGCTGCCACTGATGCTCCGCGGCCTGGGCGTGACCGTGATGCTCGGCGTGGTCAGCATCATTCTCGGCCTGGTGGGCGGGCTGGTGCTGGCGATGCTGCGGTTGTACGGTTACGCGCCGGTGCGGTTTCTGGCGCGGGTGTACATCGACGTGCTGCGCTCGATTCCATTGCTGGTGCTATTGGTGCTGATCTATTACGCGCTGCCATTCGTGGGCATTCGCCTGTCGTCGTTCGCGGCGGCGACTGCGGCGCTGTCACTGGTGTCCTGCGCGTATTCGGCGGAGATTTTCCGCTCCGGTATAGAAGCCATCCCGCGCGGACAATTCGAAGCCTCGGCGTCCCAGGGCATGAGCTTTTTCAACACCATGCGCGACATCATCCTGCCCCAGGCCATGCGCATCGTCATGCCGCCGATGACCAGCAACTGCATCAACGTCATGAAAGACACCGCGTTGGCGTCGGTCGTGGCGATGCCTGACCTGCTCAAGCAAGCCACACAGGCCCAGGCGCTGGCGGCTAACCCGACACCGCTGGTGGGCGCGGCGGTCATGTACCTGTTGCTGCTTTTGCCGCTGGTGCAGCTAGTGAGCTGGATCGAGCGGCGTAACGGCGTCCGGAGGAAAAGCACATGAGCGCCGTCATCGAAATGGAAGGCGTGGCCAAATTCTACGGGCCATTCCAGGCGCTGACCGACATCAACCTGACCGTCGATCAAGGCGAAGTGGTGGTCATCCTCGGGCCGTCGGGCTCCGGGAAATCGACACTGATCCGCTGCATCAATCTGCTGGAGGAATATCAGCAGGGCGACATCCGCGTCGGCAGCCAACGCGTTGAAACGGGCCCGAAGCTGGCCGGCATCCGTTGCGAAGTCGGCATGGTCTTCCAGAATTTCAATTTGTACCCGCACCTCACCGTGCTCGCCAACGTTGCGCTGGCGCCGGTCCGGGTGCGAGGCATGTCGCGCCGTGACGCCAATGAGCGCGCGCGCCTGTTGCTTGAAAAAGTCGGCATGGGCGCCCACGCGGCGAAATACCCGAGCCAGTTGTCCGGCGGCCAGCAGCAACGCGTGGCTATCGCCCGAACCATGGCGATGGAGCCACGGGTGATTCTGTTTGACGAGCCCACATCGGCACTCGACCCGGAGATGGTCGGCGAAGTGTTGGACGTCATGCAGAACCTCGCCCGCTCCGGCGTGACCATGGTCGTCGTGACCCACGAAATGGGCTTTGCGCGCAAGGTCGCCGACCGGGTGATCTTCATGGAAAACGGCCGAATCATCGAACAGAACAACCCGCACGATTTCTTCACGGCCCCGCAAGAGCCGAGAACCCGCGCGTTTTTGCAGGCCATCCTGCATCACTGATCAGACTCTGGAGCTCATCCCTTGAATGCCTTGGACATCGCTTACGTACGCAGCCAGTTTCCCGCGCTCAGCAGCGGCTATGCCTACCTGGACAACGCCGGCGGCTCGGCCGTGCTCAAGCCGGTCGCGGAGCGCATCACCGATTACTTGCTCAACAGCGCCGTGCAACTGGGCGCGTCCTACAGCGAGTCGGTGGACGCTGGCGCACGTGTGATGAAGGCGCGGGAATCGGTCGCGCAACTGATCAACGCGCGCTACCCGGAAGAGTGCGTGATGGGCGGCTCGACCACCCATTTGCTGCAAATCCTCTGCCGCGCCATCGCTCCGTCGATCAATCCCGGCGACGAAATCATCGTCACCAACTGCGACCACGAAGCCAACATCGGGCCGTGGGTGCGGCTGTGCGAAGACCGCGGCGCGACGTTGCGCGTCTGGGCGGTCAACGCGCAGAGCATGGATCTGGAACTGGCTGATCTGGATGCGCTGCTCAGCGACAAGACCCGCTACCTGGCCATGACCCATGCGTCGAACATCCTCGGCAGCGTCAACCCGGTCGCCGAAGTCGCGCGCCGGGTGCACGCGGTCGGCGGCAAGGTGTGCGTCGATGCTGTGGCCTACGCGCCCCATCGGCTGGTCGATGTGCAAGCCAGCGGCGCCGATTATTACGTGTTCAGTTTCTACAAGACCTTCGGCCCGCACTTCGCCGTGTTGTGGGGCCAGCGCGAGGCCTTGCTGGAGCTGCCGAGCCTGAACCACTTTTTCATCGGTCAGGAGGTCATTCCCTACAAGCTGCAGCCAGGCAACTTGAACTACGAGCTGTCCTACGGCTGCATCGGCATCAGCGATTACCTGATCGACATCGGCCGACGCCTCGGCGCCAGCGGCAGCGAACGCCAGTTGATGCAGGCTGCGTTCGATGCCTTCGAAGTCCAGGAAGACCTGTTGGCCGAAACACTGCTGGCGTTTCTGCGGGAGACGCCGGGCGTACGAATCATCGGAAAATCCCGTGTGACCGACGGCGATCGCGTGCCGACCATCAGCTTTGTGGTGGAGGGCATTCAGTCAGAAGCCATCGTGCGCCGCGTGGACAATCACCGCATGGGCATCCGCTTTGGTGACTTCTATGCTCGCCGCCTGATCGAACAGTTGGGTCTGACCCCTTACGGCGGCGTGGTCCGTGTGTCGATCGCGCACTACAACAGCGTCGATGAGCTGAATCGTCTGGTTGAGCATCTGGCCCAGGCGATCACAGAACTGCGTCCCTCCTGACTTCTATCGAGCCTTTTTATGCCTGTACCCCAAACCCTGGCCGAGCTGCGTGCAGCCATCGTCGAACATCAGGAACGCCTGACCGCGCGGCAGCGGGACGCCGCGCATTACCTGAACGAGCACCCCCACGACGTGGCGCTGAACACGGTCGCGGCGCTGGCGAAAATCTCCGGCATCCCGTCGTCCGCGTTCATACGGCTGGCACAGGCGTTGGGCTTCGGCGGGTTCAGCGATCTGCAGCGCTTGTTCAAACAACCGTTGCAGCAGGCCGGGCAGGGCAGTTTCAAAGAGCGCATCCGGCACTATCGCGGCGAGCAATTGCTCGATGACCCCACCGACGTCGGCGCCATGCTCTCGGCGTTCAGCCGCGCGAACATCGTGTCGCTCGAGCACCTGGCCGAAGGCGAGCAAGTCGAGGCCATCGAGCGCGCCATCGAGCTGTTGGAACAGGCGCGCACCACCTTCGTGGTCGGCATGCGGCGCTCGTTTCCCATGGCCTCCTACCTGAGTTACGCGCTCAGCCGTGTCGGTCGTCGCGCCGTTCACATCAGCGGTCTGGGCGGCAGCTTGCGGGAGCAGGTCGGCGCACTGCACGGCGATGACGTGCTGGTGGCGGTGAGTTTTCCGCCGTACGCGCAGGAAACCATCGACGCCTGTCAGCAAGCCGTCGCCGCGGGGACACCCATCGTGGCGATCACTGACAGCATTCTCAGCCCCATCGGACAAACCGCGTCGGTGATGATCGAGGTCAACGATGCCGAATTGCTGGGCTTTCGCTCGCTGACCGCCGCGTTCTGTATCGCGCAGACCCTGGCTATGGGTCTGGCCTTTCGCACCGGTCAGAACCTCGATGGGCCCGACCACGATGCACTGAAAACCATCGACTGCTGAGCCCTGGCTTGGCGGTCTGCCGACTGTTCGAACGTTGCAGGAGTAGGCTTTTATGGCATCACCCATTAGAGATCTGGTCGGCTACGGCCGGCAGCGTCCCCAGGGCACCTGGCCTAACGGCGCGCGTCTGGCGGTCAACTTTGTCATCAATTACGAAGAAGGCTCGGAGCGTTCCCTGGCCATGGGCGATCCTGACCAGGAGAGCATGACCGAATGGGGCAGCTATCAGTTTCCCGATGGCGTGCGCAACCTGGCGATGGAATCGATGTACGAATACGGCGCCCGCGTCGGCATCTGGCGGATCCTCGACATCCTGCAACAGGCCAACGTCCCGGCGACGTTTCATGCCTGCGCAGTGGCCTTCGAGCAAAACCCGGATGTCGCCAGAGCGGCGGTCGAGCTGGGTCATGAAATCTGCAGCCACGGTTATCGCTGGGAGGAAGTGTTCCGCCTGACCGAAGCCGAGGAGCGCGAGCACATTCGTCTGGCGATCGAGTCGTTCGAGCGCACGTGTGGCAAGCGTCCGGTGGGCTGGTATTGCCGCTACGGCGCCAGCGTTCATACGCGTCGGCTGGTGGCGGAAGAGGGCGGGTTTCTCTATGACTCGGACGCTTACAACGATGACGTGCCGTATTTCGTCGACGTCGAGGGCAAGCAACACTTGGTGGTGCCGTACACCAGCGACGTCAACGACTTCCGCTACTGGAACTCCCCGGGCTTGTCCCAGGCGTCCGATTTCCTTGAGTACATGAAGGAAAGCTTCGATGTGCTGTACGAAGAGTCCGCCGACGGCTTGCGAATGATGTCCATCGGGCTGCACCCACGGATGGTCGGACGTCCGGGTCGGGTCCGCGCGATCAAGCATTTCATCGAGTACGCCCAGGCCCGCGAAGGCGTCTGGTTCACCACCCGCGAAGAGATCGCCAAGGCCTGGCTGACCCGCGCCTGACGGAGTGAACGACATGCAGGCTTTTGATCTGATCATCCGCAATGCCAACGTGGTGACGGCGGCGGATGGGTTTCTGTGCGACATCGGCGTGCGCGACGGTCGAATCGTCGCGCTCGGCCTTGGCCTGCAAGGTGCCGCAGAGGAAGTCGATGCGCGAGGGCGAACCGTGACGCCCGGCGGGATCGACAGCCACGTGCATCTGGATCAGCCGACCGGCGACGGCTCGGTCATGGCCGACGACTTCGAAAGCGGCACCCGCTCGGCGGCTTGTGGCGGGACTACAACGGTGATTCCCTTTGCCTGCCAGCAGAAGGGACAAAGCCTGCGCGCGGCGGTGGAGGATTACCATCGGCGCGCTGACGGTCGGGCACTGATTGATTACGCGTTTCACCTCATCGTCACCGACCCCACCGAAGACGTGCTGTGCCGCGAGCTGCCCGAGCTGATTGCCGAGGGCTACACCTCGTTCAAGATCTACATGACCTATGACGCCCTAAAGCTCAACGACCGCGAGATTCTGGAAACCCTGTCGGTGGCGCGGGCCGAAGGCGCGATGGTGATGCTCCACGCCGAAAACAGCGACTGCATCGCCTGGCTGACCGAGCGCCTGCTTGCCGCTGGCCTCAGCGCGCCGCGTTATCACGCCACGTCCCGGCCGATGCTGGTCGAGCGCGAAGCCACGCACCGGGCCATTGCGCTGGCCGAGCTGGTCGATGTGCCGATTCTCATCGTGCATGTGTCCGGCCGCGAGGCCATCGAGCAGATCCGCTGGGCGCAGAGCCACGGCTTGAAGGTCTACGGCGAAACCTGCCCGCAGTATCTGTTTCTGACGGCGGATTCGCTGGGCTGCGATGACAGCTTCGAAGGCGCGAAATGCATCTGCAGCCCGCCGCCGAGAGACGCCGGCAATCAGCAAGTGGTCTGGGACGGCCTGCAGAATGGCTCGTTCGAAGTGTTCTCGTCGGATCACGCGCCGTTTCGCTACGGCGGCCCGGACGGCAAACGTGCCCATGGCGAGACGGCGCCGTTTTCCGAAGTGGCCAATGGTATTCCGGGCGTCGAGACGCGCATGGCGCTGCTCTGGTCGGAAGGTGTGCGCAAGGGGCGAATCACGCCGCAGGCATTTGTCGCGCTAACGGCGACTAACGCGGCGCGGCTGTACGGTTTGTATCCGCGCAAGGGCAGCATCGCCATTGGGTCGGATGCGGATCTGGTGATCTGGGATGAAGATCTGGACATCGAGCTAACCAATGAAATGCTGCACCACAACGTCGATTACACCCCGTATGAGGGTATGCGCTTGAGTGCATGGCCGGCGATGACGTTTGCCAGAGGGGAGCAGGTGTGGGACGGCAGTCCGTTGGGTGAACCTGGACGCGGAGAGTTTCTGCCCTGCGCCCGGCCGGAACCTGCGAAAGCACGGCGACGGGCGTCGGAATTACCGGAGTGAGGACAACGCTATCTTTGTGGGAGCTTGCTCGCGAAAAGGTATGTACGCGATCCCTGTAGGACCGGCTTCAGCCGGGAAGGGGCCGGTGTGTGCACCATCAATCTCGCGGCGCGACGCCTGACGCTTTCCCGGCTAAAGCCGGTCCTACAAGTGTCTAGTCGTCAGTGCCGTTTCTAACCTAGAAATCCCCCCACAACTGCTGCGCGATGCTCAGCGCCACCACTGGCGCGGTTTCGGTCCGCAGCACGCGGGGGCCGAGGCGGGCGGCGTGGAAACCGGCGTCCTGCGCCTGAGCGATTTCCGCATCATTCAGCCCGCCTTCCGGGCCGATCAGAAACGCCAGATTGCCGGGCTTCTCATGGCTGGTCAGCGGCGCCGCGACCGGGTGCAGCACCAGCTTCAGGTCTGCTTGCGTCTGCTTGAGCCAGTCGGCCAGGATCACCGGCGCATGAATCACCGGTACCACCGAACGTCCACATTGCTCGCAGGCGCTGATCGCGATCTGCTGCCAGTGCGCCTGACGCTTTTCCGCACGCTCATCTTTCAGACGCACTTCGCAGCGCTCGCTGATGATCGGGGTAATCTGCGTCACACCCAGCTCGGTGGCTTTCTGAATCGCCCAATCCATCCGCTCACCCCGGGAGAGGCCCTGGCCGAGATGGATGTTCAACGGAGACTCCGGCTGACCGGCGAAGCTTTCGGTCACCTGCACCCGCACCTGCTTTTTGCCGACTTCCGCCAGCGTGGCGCGGAACTCATTGCCCGAGCCATCGAACAACTGCACCACGTCGCCTTCGGACATGCGCAGCACGCGGCTGATGTAATGGGCCTGGGCCTCTGGCAGTTCGTGCTCACCGACGCTGAGGGTGGCATCGACGAAAAAGCGGGACAGTCTCATGGTTGTTTCTCTAAATATTGTGTTGATCCGCGCGGTCTCGTGTAGGAGCGCGCTTGCCCGCGATTGCGTTTTGTCAGACAGCATCAGGTTGTCTGACGGTATGCATTCGCGGGCAAGCGCGCTCCTACAATTTACAAAGTCGTCGCTGCTAACCCGGATCACGAAAATCCGGATGGAAGTTCTCTCTCACCGCCACACTCACGCTGCTTCGCGTCGCGATGTCGATCCCTTCGGTCGCCACGTCGGCCAGGAAGTCGATCTGCTCTGGCGTGATCACGTAGGGCGGCAGGAAGTACACCACGCTGCCCAGCGGACGCAGCAGTGCGCCTCGGGTCAGCGCGTGCTCGAACACCTTCAGCCCGCGCCGTTCCTGCCACGGATACGGCGTTTTGCTGGCCTTGTCCTGCACCATCTCGATGGCAATCGCCATCCCGGTCTGCCGCACTTCAGCGACGTTCGGGTGATCGACCAGATGCGCCGTTGCGGTCTTCATGCGCTGGGCCAGCGCCTTGTTGTTTTCGATGACGTTGTCCTGCTCGAAAATATCCAGCGTGGCCAACGCCGCCGCGCACGCCAGGGGGTTGCCGGTGTAACTGTGGGAGTGCAGAAACGCGCGCAGGGTCGGGTAATCATCGTAAAACGCGTCGTACACGTCATCGGTGGTGATGCACGCCGCCAACGGCAGGTAGCCCCCGGTCAGCGCTTTGGACAGGCACAGGAAATCCGGACGGATGCCGGCTTGCTCGCAGGCAAACATGGTCCCGGTGCGGCCGAAGCCCACGGCGATCTCGTCATGGATCAGGTGCACGCCATACCGGTCGCAGGCCTCGCGCAGCAGCTTGAGGTAAATCGGGTCGTACATGCGCATGCCGCCCGCGCCTTGAATCAGCGGCTCGATGATCACCGCCGCGACGCTGTCGTGATGCTCGGCGAGGGTCTGCTCCATCACCGCGAACATCGTGCGGGTGTGCTCTTCCCAGCTCACGCCTTCAGGCCGGTGATAGCAGTCCGGGCTCGGCACCTTGATGGTGTCCATCAGCAGCGCTTTGTAGGTTTCGGTGAACAGCGGCACGTCACCGACCGCCATCGCCGCCATGGTCTCGCCGTGGTAGCTGTTGGTCAGGGTGACGAAGCGTTTCTTGTCCGGCTTGCCGCGATTGAGCCAGTAATGAAAGCTCATCTTCAGCGCGACTTCGATGCAGGACGAACCGTTGTCGGCGTAGAAGCAGCGCGTCAGGCCTTCGGGCGTCATCGCTACCAGACGCTCGGACAGTTCGATGACCGGCTGATGGCTGAAGCCCGCCAGGATCACGTGCTCCAGCTGATCGACCTGATCCTTGATGCGCTGATTGATGCGCGGGTTGGCGTGGCCGAATACGTTGACCCACCACGAGCTGACCGCGTCGAGGTAGCGCTTGCCTTCGAAGTCCTCCAGCCAGACCCCTTCGCCGCGCTTGATCGGAATCAGCGGCAGTTTTTCGTGGTCTTTCATCTGGGTGCAGGGGTGCCAGAGGACCTTCAGGTCGCGCTGCATCCACTGGTCGTTAAGGCCCATTACTCTTCTCCACATAGCGGCTCGCATGACGCGAGGGCAAACAATC
This sequence comes from Pseudomonas petrae, assembly GCF_021728295.1. GTDB lineage: Bacteria > Pseudomonadota > Gammaproteobacteria > Pseudomonadales > Pseudomonadaceae > Aquipseudomonas > Aquipseudomonas petrae. The sequence continues at coordinate 201,203 of NZ_JAKJXE010000003.1, read as the reverse complement.
GCGCAAGCCTATGCAATGCATGCCAGCGGGACAACCTTTAGCGCGTTCTTTAAATCGCCGCGAGCGTCGTTTTCAAGCCTGACGGACATTGCTGGCGGGCGTTTCGCGGCTCGCGTATCCTTCGCGCTCTTCGAAAAATCGGACAACAAAATCCGACAATTCCCCCCGTTTTTCTCCGGAGTTCGCTGAATGCTTTCTGGTTGGCTGCGCGCCTGTGCGCTGGTGATGGTTGGGCTGGTCAGCGCTTCAGCGCTTGCCGTGGATAAACCGCATACGGTGATCGTTGTCGGCGGTGGTCTGGCGGGACTCACGACGGCTTACGAGCTGCAGAGCAAAGGCTGGCAAGTCACCTTGCTGGAAGCCAAGCCGACCGTCGGCGGCCGCTCCGGTCTGGCCGGCAGCGAGTGGATCGGCAACGCCAAGGCCCAGCCGGTCCTGAACCAATACATCGATCGCTTCAAGATCAAGGCGGTACCCGCGCCGGAATTCGTGCGGACCCCGAGCTACCTGATCGAAGGCGAGTACTTCACCGGCGCCGACCTGGCGACCAAGCAACCGGCAACCGCCGAAGCCATCAAGCGCTACGAAGCAGCGGTGGATGACCTGGCCCGCTCGATCACCGACCCGGACAACCCGGCTGCCAACAGCACGCTGTTTGCGCTGGACCAGATCACCGTGGCCAACTGGCTGGACCGTCTGAGCCTGCCACCGACCGCGCGCCAACTGACCAATCAGCAGATTCGTACGCGTTACGACGAACCTTCGCGTCTGTCGCTGCTGTACCTCGCACAACAAACGCGGGTCAATCGCAACATCGACGACCGCGACCGTCGCGCCGCTCGCTTGCCGGGTGGCAGCGCGGTGTTGGCCGAGGAGTTCGTCAAACAGCTGAAAGTCATCAAGACCAATTCGCCCGTGTCGGCCATCAACCAGGACAAGGACGGCGTGACCGTTAAAGTCGGTTCGGTGGGCTACGAAGCCGAGTACGTGGTGTTGGCAGTGCCGTTGCGCGCGCTGAGCAAGATCCAGATGACCCCGGCGCTGGACGCCCAGCGTGTGGGCGCGATCAAGAGCACCAACTACGGCTGGCATGACCAGATCATGCTCAAGTTCAAGACCCCGGTCTGGGACAGCAAGGCGCGCATGTCCGGCGAGATCTATAGCAATACCGGCCTCGGCATGTTGTGGATCGAGCCTGCGTTGAAGGGCGGCGCCAACGTCGTGATCAACCTGTCCGGCGACAACGCTCGCATCATGCAGGCGTTCGGCGACAAACAGTTGGTGGATCAGGTGCTGATTCGCATGCAGGCGTTCTATCCACAGGCGCGCGGCGCGTTCACCGGTTATGAACTGCGTCGCTCCAGCATCGATCCCTCCACTGGCGGTGCGTACCTGGCGTTCGGCCCGGGCCAGATCAGCAAATACTGGCGCTTGTGGGAACGACCGCTGCAGCGCGTAGCCTTTGCCGGCGAACACACCGACACCTTGTACCCGGGCACCCTGGAAGGCGCATTGCGTTCAGGTCAGCGCGCGGCCATTCAGGTGCAGGGTCTGTCTGAAGGCAAGTCGTACGAACCGGTCAAAGCGCCGCCACCGAAGGCCCCTGAACCGGCCAAAGAAAGCAGCGGCGGCATTGGCGGTTTCTTCTCCAACCTGTTCGGCGGCTCCAAGCCGGAGCCAAAACCGGCCGAGAAAGCGCCAGAGCCGGCTCCTGCCCCCGCGCCAGCCCCTGCGCCAGTGACGCCGCCAGCACCAGTGGTTGAACCGGCCAAGCCTGCGGTCGTGGAACCTGCGAAAAAGGCACCGGCCAAAAAAGATCCGGCGAAGAAGGAGCCTGTCAAAAAAGCCCCGGCCAAACCAGCCGTCACCCACAAAACCCCTGCGAAAACCGACGCTGTGAAAAAAGCGCCGGCCAAGGCCTCGGGTGACAAGGCGGCACCGGCAACTCCGGCCGCCCCGGCAGCGACGCCGGCAGCACCCGCAGCCGACAGCAAAAACTGATCGGTAACGCCTGAAAACAAAGGCGCGGCTTGATACCGCGCCTTTTTTTCGTCTGGACGGTGCATAACGCTGGGTTAATCTCCCTCGGACGAAATATGTCAGGAGATTTCAATCGGATTTCCTGATTCTTCAAAGCAACATTTTGCGCTTTCTTTCGATAGGTAAAGCGCTAGTCTCTCCCTCGGCCCTCACAGGATATTCAGCATGCAGCTACGCAACTCTTCTTCCCGCTATGGCTGGGTCAGCATCGTCTTGCATTGGGGTGTCGCGCTGACGGTGTTTGGCATGTTTGCGCTAGGGTTGTGGATGGTAGGGCTGGGCTATTACGACACGTGGCGCAAGGCTGGCCCGGACCTGCACAAGAGCATCGGCATCACGCTGTTCCTGTTCATGCTGATCCGGGTAATCTGGCGCTTCGTCAGCCCGCCGCCAGCAGCGCCTGCCACACACAGCCGGTTTGTGAAAACGGCTGCGAAACTGGGACATGCGTTTCTGTACCTGGACCTGTTTTTGGTGATGTTCGCCGGTTACCTGATTTCCACCGCAGACGGTGTCGGGATTCCGGTGTTTGGATTGTTCGAAGTGCCTGCATTGATCAGCGGACTGCCCGACCAGGCAGACGTCGCAGGCACCGTGCACTTGTACCTGGCCTGGACCCTGGTGATTTTCGCAGGACTCCACGGGCTGGCCGCTTTGAAGCATCACTTCGTTGATCGTGATGCCACGCTTGTACGTATGCTTGGCCGCAAGGCCTGATACTCAATTCAACTAGAAAGGAAGATGACGTATGTTGAAAAAGACACTTGCTGCACTGGCCCTTGGTACCGCCCTGCTGACTGCCGGTCAGGCAATGGCCGCTGATTACACGATCGACAAGGAAGGCCAGCACGCCTTCATCAACTTCAAGATCAGCCACTTGGGCTACAGCTTCATCTACGGCACGTTCAAGGACTGGACCGGCACGTTCAGCTTCGACGCCGCCAAGCCTGAAGACAGCAAGATCAGCATCGACCTGAAGACCGCCAGCGTCTTCACCAACCACGCTGAACGTGACAAGCACATCAGCAGCAAGGACTTCCTCGACGTCGCGACCTATCCTGACGCCAAGTTCGTGTCCACCAAGGTCACCAACGTCGGCAAGAATGCTGATGGCAAGACCACTGCTGACGTGATCGGCGACCTGACCCTGCACGGCGTGACCAAGCCGGTCACCGTCAAGACTACGTTCCTGGGTGAAGGCAAGGATCCATGGGGCGGCTACCGTGCCGGCTTCGAGGGCACTACCTCGATCAAGCGTTCTGATTTCGGCAAGATGATGGACCTGGGTCCACAGTCCGACACCCTGGACCTGATCATCTCGTTCGAAGGCGTCAAAGCCAAGTAAGACGAGTTGTTGTGGTGATAAAGCGCCGACCTTTGGGTCGGCGTTTTTGTGTCAGTGGGACCGGCTTCAGCCGGGAAGAGGCCGGTGCATGCGCGATCACTTTTACAGTGAGACGATTGACGTCTTCCCGGCTAAAGCCAGTCCTACTGGTGCAGGCGATCTCCAGGCAGAAACAAAAACGCCCCGAACCAGTCGGGGCGTTTTTATGTGCTGCGAACAACCGGCGCTGCTTAACCTTCGCGGTTGCGGGTCAGCAGGGCTGGTTTTTCACCGCGTGGGCGGCTTGGCAGCTGATCAAGTTGTTCAGCCGAAGGGAAACGATCGCCCTTGGACTCTTTGTGCATGATCTTCGGTGCTGGCTGACCGTCGCGAGGCCCGCGAACCGCTGGCTCCTGACGCGCTGGCTGCTGCTCTTCGCGGGCCGGACGACGGGCACGTGGCTGGTCTTCGCGACGAGCCTGACCGTCACGGCCGGAACCGTTGCGAGGCCCGCTGCGTTTGGCTGGTGCGCCGGCGGTGTCGGTGCTGGCGGGAGCGCCAGTGGTCGAACCGCTGCCTGAACCACCGCGCGGACCGCTACGGCCTGGCGCCTGACCACGCGGTGCCGGTGCGGCACCTGTGGCCGGAGCGCCCGGACGACGGCCGCGGCTCTGGGTCTTGTTCGGATAAGGGCTGACGTAGTCGGCGCGGTTGCCGAAATTGTCCACTTCGTCATCCAGGAACTCGTCAGGTGCGCGATTCGCGTTTGCTGCCGCTGGCTGCGACTGGCGTGACTCGCTCGACGCGGTGCCCTGACGCGGCTTTTGAGGGCGCGCCGGACGTGCCGGGCGCTCGCCCGAGGGTGCTGCCGCGGCCGCTGCCGGCTTTTCCTTGCCCTTGTCTTTGCCTTTGTCCTTGCGACCGCCACCACCACCGCCGCCATTCGGACCATCGCCACGCGGGCCACGGGCATTGCGCGGGTTACGCACGTCCGGACGCTCGCGGACTTCCGGCTTCTCGGCTTCAACGGCCGTGATGTCGAAGCCCATCAGATCGCCGTCGGCAATCTTCTGCTTGGTCATGCGCTCGATGCTTTTCAGCAGCTTTTCTTCGTCCGGTGCAACCAGCGAGATCGCCTCGCCGCTACGGCCAGCGCGACCGGTACGACCGATGCGGTGCACGTAGTCTTCGTCGACGTTAGGCAGTTCGAAGTTGACCACGTGGGGCAACTGGTCGATGTCCAGGCCGCGGGCAGCGATGTCGGTGGCGACCATGATGCGAACGGAGCCGGCCTTGAAATCAGCCAGCGCTTTGGTGCGCGCGTTCTGGCTCTTGTTGCCGTGGATCGCCACAGCGCTGAGGCCGTGTTTATCCAGGTACTCTGCCAATCGGTTGGCGCCGTGCTTGGTGCGAGTAAACACCAGCACCTGTTCCCACGCACCTTGAGTGATCAAATGCGCCAGGAGCGAGCGTTTGTGGTTGGCCGGCAGGCGGAAGACGCGCTGTTCGATGCGCTCGACCGTGGTGTTCGGCGGCGTGACTTCGATGCGTTCCGGGTTGTGCAGCAGTTTGCCGGCCAGCGCGGTGATGTCCGACGAGAACGTTGCCGAGAACAGCAGGTTCTGACGCTTGGACGGCAGGCGCGCGAGGACTTTCTTCACGTCGTGAACGAAGCCCATGTCGAGCATGCGGTCGGCTTCGTCCAGCACGAGGATTTCAACGTGGGACAGATCGACGCTGCCCTGACCGGCCAGATCGAGCAAACGACCCGGGCAGGCGACCAGTACGTCAACGCCGCGCGCCATGGCCTGAACCTGCGGGTTCATGCCGACACCGCCGAAGATGCAGGTGCTGACGAACTTGAGGTTCTTGGCGTAGATCTTGAAGCTGTCGTGGACTTGAGCGGCCAGTTCACGAGTCGGGGTCAGGACCAGAACACGCGGTTGGCGCGGGCCGTGACGCTGGGATTTGTCCGGATGACCGTTGGGAAACAACCGCTCCAGAATAGGGAGGGCGAAACCACCGGTTTTACCAGTACCTGTCTGGGCGGCGACCATCAGATCGCGGCCTTGCAACACGGCGGGAATGGCCCGCTGTTGCACTGGGGTAGGCTGGGTGTAGCCAGCAGCCTCGATGGCGCTGACTAAAGCCTCGGAGAGACCGAGGGAAGCAAAGGACATGAGTAATCCTGTCTTGAGTTGGGGCCATAGAGGCCCAAATAGGGATGATCTTCCAGGCGCAGACTAAGGTTCTGCACGTAACGTGAATGCGCTCGACCCTGCTGCGGTCATCGCACAATCCCTGGACTGTGCAATGGCGTCCGGTCCTGTGGAGGTCTGTAAGTTCAACTCGGGGCAGGGGCGCAAAAAGTGCGCTGCTGACGTGTTCGAGAAGTCTTCTGTGAGACCGTGCACCCGGGCGCAAGCCTGGCGGGGACGCCGGAGTATAACAGAGCAATCACAACGCGCTGCTTTCCTGCTGCTCAACGGTTTTATCGACACCATTGCCCGATTCTGCAGGGATCGTCGTCGGCATTTCGCCGGTGTACCGCTCCATCAGTTTCGCGTACGCGGGTTCGCGCTTGAAACGCTTCAATTCTGCGCTGAACCGCTGGGCCAGCAAGTCCATGCCGGCATTGCGGCGCAGCGCCAGGTACTGCCCCCGATGATTGAGCACGGTCGGCAACTGACTGACCTGGCCTTCCAGCTTCATCCGCTCGATCATCTGCCGGCCCAGCAGGCGATCGGTCACCATCAAATCGATGCGGCCGCGAATCAGTTTGCCGAAGTTCGCTTCATGGCTTGGCGCAGGCTCACGGATGAACGCCGTTGAGCTGTCGAACGCCGGGCTGTATCGATAGCCGGGAGAGACGCCGACGGTCAGCCCGTGCAGGTCTTCCACGCCATTGAAAGCATGCGGCCTGGCATTGGCCTGAAACAGCACCCAGTCGATGCTCGACAACGGTTCGTCCGGATACAACAGATCGGCGCGCGCCTCGTCCTTGTTTATATCGAGAATGCCGTCCGCCTCGCCTTCACTGAGCATCATCAGGCAGCGCTTCCAGGGGAGAAACTGCCACTCGACGTCGATGCCCAGGCGCTCGAACACAATCGCCGTGGCGTCGTAATCCAGGCCAGAGGGGTGGTTGTCCTCCACGATCACGTAGGGTGACCAGGGTTCGGTGACGATCCGCAGTTTCTCGCCCAGCGCGTTGAAGCTCAGGCAGGCGAGGACGGCAGCAAAGGATAGGGGGAGGATGTACGGCATGCGCGCGAGATTACGACGCGAGCTAACTAAATAGAAGCAATGATTCTCAACAAAAACAGAAAGCAGGGCTCAAAGACGGGGCCGGCAGGCCTCGGGGTGACGAAGCCTGCCGATGAAGCTGCCGCGGTTCAATCCGTTTGAGTTGAAACCGTTATCACGCAGAAAGCTTCAGATTATTCCAGACCGCCAGGCTCGGTTCGGCCTGATTCAGGGTGTAGAAATGCAGACCGGGAGCGCCGCCGTGCAGCAGTCGTTCGCACATGTCGGTGATGACCTGCTCGCCGAACGCCTGAATGCTTGCCGTGTCGTCGCCGTACGCTTCCAGCTGCTTGCGAACCCAGCGCGGGATCTCCGCACCGCACGCGTCCGAAAAGCGCGCCAGTTTGCTGTAGTTGGTGATCGGCATGATGCCCGGCACGATCGGAATATCAACGCCCAGCTTCTGCACGCGCTCGACGAAGTGGAAGTAGCTGTCGGCGTTGAAGAAGTACTGGGTGATCGCGCTGTTGGCGCCGGCGTTGGCCTTGCGCACGAAGTTCTTCAGATCGTCTTCGAAGTTGCGCGCCTGCGGGTGCATCTCGGGGTAGGCCGCGACTTCGATGTGGAAATGATCGCCGGTTTCCTCGCGAATGAAGCTCACCAGGTCATTGGCGTAACGCAGCTCCCCGCTTGCCATGCCCATGCCGGAGGGCAGGTCACCGCGCAGGGCAACGATGCGTTTGATGCCGGCTTGCCGGTACTGCGTCAGCAAGCTGCGCAGGTCGGCCTTGCTGTCACCGACACACGACAGGTGCGGTGCGGCCGGGACGTGCACTTCTTTTTCCAGCTGCAGCACGGTGTTGATCGTGCGGTCGCGGGTGGAACCCCCGGCACCGTAAGTGCAGGAGAAGAAACTGGGGTTGTAGCTGGCCAGCGTGCGCGCCGTGGCAAGCAGTTTTTCATGACCAGCGTCGGTCTTCGTCGGGAAGAATTCGAAACTGTAGCTACGGTCTTGGGACATGGAGAAATCCTTGGAAGCGCAGACAACGCACGCCGTCCCTTGTAGGAGCGCGCTTGCCCGCGAATGCAGTGTGTCAGCCGAAAATGTTGCGACTGACACACCGTATTCGCGGGCAAGCGCGCTCCTACAGGGAGGCGCTGCGGGCTAAACCATCAGTAGCGGTAAGCGTGCGGCTTGAACGGACCTTCGACGGTCACGCCGATGTAGTCGGCCTGGGTCTTGGTCAGCTTGGTCACGACGCCGCCGAAGCCGCGTACCATTTCCAGCGCCACTTCTTCGTCCAGCTTCTTCGGCAACACTTCAACGGTCAGACGCTCGGCTTTCTGAGCGGGGCTCAGGTCAGCGTACTTCTGGCCAAACAGGAAGATCTGCGCCAGCACCTGGTTGGCGAACGAGCCGTCCATGATGCGGCTCGGGTGACCGGTGGCGTTGCCCAGGTTCACCAGACGGCCTTCGGCCAGCAGGATCAGGTAGTCGTCGTTCTGAGGATCGAACGCGCCAGCACCGGTACGGTGAATCTTGTGCACTTGCGGCTTCACTTCTTCCCATGCCCAGTTCTTGCGCATGAAAGCGGTGTCGATTTCGTTGTCGAAGTGACCGATGTTGCAGACCACTGCGCGTTTCTTCAGCGCTTTGAGCATGTTGGCGTCGCAGACGTTGACGTTACCGGTAGTGGTGACGATCAGGTCGATCTTGCCCAGCAGTGCTTTGTCGATGCTCGCTTCGGTGCCGTCGTTCTCGCCGTCGATGAATGGCGAAACCAGTTCGAAACCGTCCATGCACGCTTGCATGGCGCAGATCGGGTCGACTTCGGTGACTTTGACGATCATGCCTTCCTGACGCAGCGACTGAGCCGAACCCTTGCCCACGTCGCCGTAGCCGATGACCAGCGCTTGCTTGCCGGACAACAGGTGGTCGGTGCCGCGCTTGATGGCGTCGTTCAGGCTGTGACGGCAACCGTACTTGTTGTCGTTCTTGCTCTTGGTGACGGAGTCGTTGACGTTGATCGCAGGGATCTTCAGTTCGCCCTTGGCCAGCATGTCCAGCAGGCGGTGAACGCCAGTGGTGGTCTCTTCGGTCACGCCGTGAACGCGGTCCAGGATGGCCGGGTATTTCTTGTGCAGCAGCTCGGTCAGGTCGCCGCCGTCGTCGAGGATCATGTTGGCGTCCCATGGCTGACCGTCCTTGAGGATGGTCTGCTCCAGGCACCACTCGTACTCGGCTTCGGTTTCGCCTTTCCACGCGTACACGGCGATGCCGGCAGCAGCGATAGCGGCAGCGGCCTGATCCTGAGTCGAGAAGATATTGCAGGACGACCAGCGTACTTCGGCACCCAGGGCAACCAGGGTTTCGATCAGCACGGCAGTCTGAATGGTCATGTGGATGCAGCCGAGAATCTTCGCGCCCTTGAGCGGTTGTTCGCCAGCGTACTTGCGACGCAGGCCCATCAGGGCAGGCATTTCGGATTCGGCGATGATGGTTTCGCGACGGCCCCAGGCAGCCAGGGACATGTCGGCGACTTTGTAGTCGTTGAAATCGTTGGGCGTCAGTACAGCACTCATAAAGAGTCTCCATTCGTAGGGTGCGAATGGGCGCCGTTGTGCGTTTAAAGCTTGACCGGCGGGAAGCCTGGTCAAACAACGCCCTCTCCGAGCCTGACAGGTCTGACCTGCTGCAGCGCCCCTCGGACAGGTGGCGGGAAAACGGTAACAAGGTGTGATGACCGTTTTTTGAAGCGGTGGCGATTATCTTTCTTTGAGCTGCAAGTGGCAAGCCGCAAGCGGCAAGCGGTAAACAACAGCGGACCTGCTTTTAACTTGCAGCTTCAGGCTTGAAGCTTGAAGCTGGGGCACATCCACCACCGTCTCCCAAACGCCCCGGAGCCCCCATGAACTTCCACACACGCAAATGGGTAAAACCCGAAGACCTCAACCCCAACGGCACGTTGTTCGGCGGCAGCCTGCTGCGCTGGATCGACGAAGAGGCGGCCATCTACGCCATTGTTCAGTTGGGCAATCAGCGCGTCGTGACCAAGTACATTTCCGAGATCAACTTCGTCAGCGCCTCGCGTCAGGGCGACATCATCGAGCTGGGCATCACGGCCACCGAGTTCGGCCGCACTTCCATCACGCTGACGTGCCAGGTCCGCAACAAGATCACCCGCAAGAGCATTCTCACGGTCGAGAAAATGGTCTTCGTGAACCTGGGCGAAGACGGCCTGCCGGCGCCACACGGCAAGACCGAAATCACCTACGTGAAGGATCAGTTCAAGGAAGACGTGATCAACGAGTGATATGGCAAAGCATGTCTGTAGGAGCGCGCTTGCCCGCGAATGCGATGGGTCAGTGACATCACTGGCGACTGACACTCTGTAATCGCGGGCAAGCGCGCTCCTACAATGATCTGCGTATGCCCGCCCCCAGGGGATCAGGCCCTGCAACACGTTACGCGGGATGACGCGCCTGCCAGTCTCGCAGCCACTGCAACCCTTCGCTGGTATCGCCCTTCGGCCGATACTCGCAGCCGACCCAGCCGGTGTAGCCCAGGCGGTCGATTTCTTCGAACAGCCACGGGTAATTCACTTCCCCCACGCTCGGCTCATGGCGGTCCGGCACGCCAGCGATCTGGATGTGACCGATGCCGGCGAAGTCGCGGCGCAGTTTGCTGGTGACGTCGCCCTCGACGATCTGACAGTGATAGCAGTCGAACTGCACGAGTAGATTGTCGGCGCCGACTTCTTTAAGCACAGCCTGGCCTTGGTCCTGACGGTTTAGGAAGAACCCCGGAATGTCGCGGGTGTTGATCGGCTCGACCAATACCGTCAGCCCGACCTTGGCCGCTTGCTGCGCGGCGAAGCTCAGGTTTTCCAGGTACACCGCGTGATGCTTCTGGCGCAGGTCTTCACTGGGCAGCAAACCGGCCATGACGTGAATGCGGTCGTTGCCCAGCACTGCCGCGTAGTCCAGCGCCTTCTGGAAGCCGTCGCGAAATTCACTCTCCCGGCCAGGCAGCGAAGCAATGCCGCGCTCGCCCTTGGTGAAGTCGCCGGGCGGAGCGTTGAACAGCGCCTGGGTCAGGCCGAAGTCGTCCAGACGCAGCTTGATTTCCTCGGCCTTGAAGTCATACGGAAACAGGTACTCCACGCCCTTGAAACCGTCACTCGCCGCCGCCGAGAAACGCGCCAGAAAGTCGTGTTGCGGATACATCATGCTGAGGTTGGCAGCGAAGCGAGGCATGGTTATCTCCTGGTTGAAGCCGTTAGACGAAAGGCCAGAGCAGCAGCGTCATCAAGAAACCGAGGGTGCCCAGAATGGTCACCAGAAAGGTCCAGGTGCGCAGACCGTCAGCCACGTTCAGGCCAGCGAGTTTGGTGAACATCCAGTAACCGGCGTCGTTGATGTGGGACATGGCCAGACCGCCACCGCCCATGGCCAGACAGAGCAGGGCCATGTGGTTGGCACTCAGGTTCAGCGTCGCGATCAGCGGGCTGAGAATGCCAGCCGTGGTCACCAGCGCCACTGTGGTCGAGCCCTGCACGGCGCGCAACAGCAGCGTCAGCAGAAAGCCCAGTGCGAGAACCGGCAGCCCGGTGTTGCGCAGCGCTTCGGAGACCACCGCGCCAATACCGGTATCGACCAGCACTTTGCCGAACACGCCGCCGGCGCCTGCAATCAAAATCACCATCGCCACGCCGGGCAGTGCCGAGCCCACGACATCGGACACCTGACTGCGACTCCAGCCACGGCGCGAACCCAGCAGCCACGCGCACAGCAGCGTGTCGATCAGCAGGGCCACCAGCGGCGCACCGAGAACGGTCAGCACGCTGCGCAGCATTGAGTCGGCCGGCAACATCGTGGTCGCCAGCGTGCCCAGCAGGATCAGAATGATCGGCAGCAGAATCAGCGCGATGATGATCCCTGCGCCCGGCGCCGGAGCCTTCGGCAGACGTGCCGCCAGGCTGCTGGCGTTTTCTTCCAGGCCTAGTTCCTTGGTGTGGGTCGCTTCAGACACCCGCGAGTAATCGTTGTTGGCCCATGCCACCAAGTCTTCGTTGGTGACGTGGGAGCCATACACTTCGCTGCGGATATCGTCGGTCATCGGGTAGACCTTGCGGGTCATCCGCCCGGCAATCAGGTAACCGATCAGGCACAAAATACCCACCATCGGCAGCCCGAACATCAACACGCGACCCAGGTCTGCACCCAGCTGACCGGCCGCTGCGACGGCGCCCGGATGTGGCGGCAGGAAGGCGTGCACCGACAGCAACGCAGCGCACATCGGCAGCGCATAAACCAGCAACGGCTTGCGAGCAGCCCGGGCGACGCCGTAGGCCAGCGGTATGAGGATGATCACGCCCACTTCGAAGAACACCGGAATACCGACCATGAAACCCGCGACGGTCAGGGCCAGCGGCGTGCGCCGGTTGCCGAAGCGGTTTATTAGGGTTTTCGCCAGCGCTTCGGCGCCGCCGGACAGTTCGATGATGCGGCCGATCATGGCGCCAAGGGCAATGATGATCGCGATGTGGCCGAGGGTTTTGCCCATGCCGCCTTCGATGGTTGCCACCAGATCGCCCGGTTTAACCCCGGCCACCAGCGCCACGATAATGCTGACCAGCATCAGCGCCACGAACGGTTGGAATTTGTATTTCAGGACCAGAAGCAGCAACAGCGCAATGCCGGCTCCGGCGATGATCATGAGCAATAGAGGAGTCATGTTGTGTCCCGTTGTTATTGTTTTCCGGCGAGGCCGGTCCGCCGAAAACCGGGAGTCCGGTTTTCGATCTAAACGCCGTTGGGGTTACCAGTTCACGCCGAACGTCTGGCGCAGTTCTTCCAGAGCCGCTGCGTCCAGCGGTTCAGGTTTGGGGTTGCTCATCAGCCAGAGGCGAGCCGTCTCCTCCAGCTCTTCCAGCGCATAAGAAGCCTTGGCGACCGAGCTTTCCCAGATCACCGGGCCGAGTCGTTCGAGCATTACGCCGCGCACGCTGTTCGCCAGTTTGGCCACCTGATCGGCGACGTTCGGCGAGCCGGGGCGTTCGTAGGCAATCAACGGAATGTGTCCGACTTTCATCACTTGATACGGCGTGATCGGCGGGAGGATGTCGTCCGGTTTCCACACGCCGGCAAGGGTCAGCGCAACCAGGTGCGTCGAGTGGGTGTGCACCACACCGCCGACGCCGGGATTTCGGTCGTAGACCTGACGATGCAGCGCCAGGGTCTTCGACGGCTTGTCGCCCGAGACCCATTCGCCGGCCAGATTGACCTTGGCGATGGCATCAGGATCGAGACGCCCCAGGCACGCGTCGGTTGGCGTGATCAGCCAGCCGTCGTCGAGGCGCGCGCTGATGTTGCCCGCGCTGCCGACGGTGTAGCCGCGTCCGAACAGCAGACGGCCGATGGTGCAGATTTCCTCACGCTGCTTGTTTTCGGCGCTCACTGAACGGCTGGTTACGTTGCTCATTGGGCACCCCCCGCCAATCGCTTGAGGGCTTTGTCGAAGAAGTCGCGACCACCGAAATTCCCGGACTTCAGCGCCAGAGCCAGAGGCATTGCGCCGCTGCTGATAGTCGCCGGAACCCCCGGGTCGATCTGCGCGCCGATCTTCAGCAGGCTCACGCCCAGCGCCTGAACCACGGCACCGGAGGTTTCGCCGCCGGCGACGACAAAGCGTTTCACGCCCGCGTCCAGCAGGCCGCGAGCGATCTGCCCCAGCGCGTCCTCGACCAGCGCACCGGCACGTTCGACGCCGAGCTTTTGCTGCACGGCTTTGACTTCTTCCGGGCTGCTGGTGGCGTAGATCAACACCGTTTGACCTGCATCGCGGGCAAAGGCCAATGCGTCTGCCACCACCGGTTTGCCTTCAGCCAATGCCAACGGATCGATGCGCAGGGCAGGCCGTTTGGTCTCAAGCCATGCGGCAACCTGGCCGTTGGTGGCAACCGACGCGCTGCCTGCCAGCACCACTTCGCCGCCGTCGACGTGCTCAGGCTTCGCGGCATCGATGTCACGCAACTTGCCCGCTTTACGGAAATTACCCGGCAGCCCCAGCGCCAGACCCGAGCCACCAGTGAGCAGCGGCAGGTCGGCGCAGGCCTCGCCCAGTGTGTACAGGTCCGCGTCCGACAATGCGTCGGCAATCGCCATGACAATCCCGTTCGCACGTAGCTCATTGATACGCGCCCGTACGCCGTCGACGCCTTTGGCGATGCTGTCGTAACGCAACAGGCCGACTTTCTGCGTGGTCTGTGATTGCAGCACGCGCACCAGATTGGCGTCGGTCATCGGCGTCAGCGGGTGGTTTTGCATGCCAGATTCGCTGAGCAGTTGGTCCTGCACGAACAAGTGGCCGCGGAAAATCGTGCGACCGTTCTCCGGGAACGCCGGGCAGGCCAGGGTGAAGTCGCTGTTCAGCGCCTTGAGCAGCGCTTCACTGACCTGGCCGATGTTGCCTTTGGCCGTGGAATCGAACGTCGAGCAGTATTTGAAGAAGATCTGCTCACAGCCGCGATCACGCAGCCACTGCAGCGCCGCGAGGGATTCCTTAACCGCTTCGGCAGCCGGCGTGGTACGGGATTTCAGCGCGATGACGATGGCATCGGCATCCAGTTCGGCCAGGCTTTCGGCGCTCGGGATGCCAATGCTCTGCACGGTGCGCATGCCGCCCCGCACCAGCATGTTGGCCAGGTCGGTGGCGCCGGTGAAGTCATCGGCAATGCAGCCCAGCAGAGGGCGCGGAGTCGTGGTGCTCATCAGCGTCATCTCAGTTGTTGTCAGGCTTGGCGGTCGGCAGTTCGATGCCCGGGAAAATCTTGATCACGGCGGAGTCATCCTCGCGGCCAAAGCCTGCGGTGGAGGCTTGCATGAACATCTGGTGGGCGGTGGACGACAACGGCAGCGGGAATTTGCTGGCGCGGGCGGTATCCAGCACCAGGCCCAGGTCTTTGACGAAGATGTCCACGGCCGACAGCGGTGTGTAATCGGCCTTGAGGATGTGCGGCACGCGGTTCTCGAACATCCAGGAGTTACCGGCGCTGTTGGTGATCACTTCGTACAGCGCGTCGGCATCCACGCCTTCGCGCAGCCCCAGAGCCATGGCTTCGGCGCTTGCGGCGATGTGTACGCCGGCCAGCAGCTGATTGATGATTTTGACTTTCGAACCCAGGCCATGAACGTCGCCCAGGCGATACACCTTGCCCGCCATGCCGTTGAGGATTGCGTCGGCCTTGGCGTAGGAATCAGCCGGGCCGGAGGTCATCATGGTCATTTCACCCGCGGCTGCTTTGGCAGCACCGCCAGAGATTGGCGCGTCGAGGTAGAGCAGGCCTTTTTCGGTGAGGCGCTGACCCAGTTCGATGGCGAAGGTCGGTGCGACCGTGGCGCAACCGATGATCAGGCTGCCAGGGCGCAGGGCGGCGACTGCGCCGTTGTCACCGAACAATACGGTTTCGGTCTGCTCGGCATTGACCACGACAGTGATGATCAGGTCGCAGGCAGCGGCCATGCTCGCGGGAGATTCACAGGCAACGCCGCCTTCACTAGCAAATTGCTCGGTCACGGCCGCGCGCACGTCACAGGCATGAACGTTGAAGCCGCTGCGCAGCAGGGAGCGCGCAATGCCCAGGCCCATCGCACCCAGACCAATGACGCCGACATTCTTGTTATCCATGAATCTCTCCTCGGGTGAGCGCCGAAGTTCATCAGCACTCGAACGGTGTTTGTTCTGATCTGTTAAAGATAGTGAACCTGTGATCAGATAATGTGAAGTGCTTTTTGAGTTAACAAAAATTAACATTGGTGCGGTCGGGCATAAAAAAGCCCCGGTGGGCTGCCGGGGCTTTAACAGGACTGTTGATCTGGGATGGGACGATTGAATCTGTAGGAGCCGGCTTGCTGGCGAACCCGGTTGATCCATCATGGGTGCATCGCCTGGTCCCACGCATTCGCCAGCAAGCCGGCTTCTACGGATTGAGGGCAATGCCGGTCAGCGAGGCGTGTCCACCGACGCCAACATCAGCTCAACCCCAAAGGCGCGAATGCTATCCGCCGCGCTAAAAAGTCAGTACACGAAAATACCGTGTCTTGTTATCTCCGCCAACCTGGAGTTGTTGCCCCGGCGCTGCGTACAGACGGGCACTGCGGTGATTGAAGACGTGGTTTTTTTGGTCTGTTTATTTTTTATCGAAGTAAGCGTCTGCTTTTTGATTGCGGAAAGTTTGGCGGTTTTTTGGATAAGAAGAAATTGTCATTTTGCTTGTTGAGTTTGCGTTGATAATTGTTTTTCGAGCTGGGTTAATTAACTCTATGATCTGAATCATATTTAGTAAACGGCGTAGTTGGCTATGCGTTTAGGTTAGGTGCGGGTCATGCCTTTTTTCACAGGATGAGCAGGCCCGTGAATAAGAGGTTAGGGTTCGCCATTGTGTTTTTAGAGTTGTATTTGAACTTGACCTTTTTGATATCTGGAATAATAGTAAGTATGAAATTCGGCCGTTCATTTCGGCCAATTCCTGCAAGAGACCGATAAGGAGATTGTCGCTATGCCAGCCATCAAGGTAACTTTTCCAAGAAGTGAATGGGGGTCGGAAGCATCATTCGATGGCATGATTGAGCCTTCAGGTGCGACTGGATACGCATTTTCTGGCACGCTCACCGCCACCTGTAAACTTAATAGGATTGCGGAGGAATTTGATAATGCGGTTCGGCTTGGTCATGGTGGTACTTCTGGAACATACTCGTATATCGAGCAAGAGTTAGTTGATTGGGCCTCGCATTCCTTTTCGGTTAAAGGAGAAGGGGTAAGGGCACCCAATGAAACAGTGGATTTCCATTTGGGTTTCAATGAGGGGGTAACTGGTAAGTTTAACTACGCAGATAGGGTCATGAGTGAGGTAGGTGGCCCGTCCCAAAAAGTATTGGCGTCTTACACAACCAAAGACGCTTTTGGTAACATAGCTTACGACGTGCGTTTCGATGGCACCGCTCGCGCCGATGGGCCTAAAAACTATGTTGTTGAGGGCTCGCTCGACGCTTACATTATGGACGGAGCATTAACAACTCAGTACGTTACCATCGGCCATGGATCTTCAAGTGGGAGTTGGCACTACGTTACTTACTCTAGTAATGACACTCCACAGAGCGTTAAGGTTTTCGGTACCCGCAAGGTCGGTGAAAAAATCATGGTCGTCGTAGGCGCTACTAGCGAAGTTGCTAATCTGTATGGCTACGGAAATGCGGTGACGGTTGAAGTTCCCGACTTGTTCTGATGTCAATAAATAGTGCAACTGGGCCAATTCGAATGTGCGCAGTGCGCAATTTTTTCTAACGAACGAGCCCACTCACAAGAGTGGGCTCTGGGGCTTCTGGGGCCAGAGCTTGACGTTGGGAGTGCTCGTAAGGTTCCTCACAGTAGCTTATATGCGGAATATCTTTAGTGTCATTTGTCTATCGAGGCGAACATCAACTCAACCCCCAGCGCGCGAATGCTGTCGGCTGCGCCGTGGGCGAGGCGGTCGTCGCTGATGATCGTGTCGAACTGCTCCAGACCGGCGACCTTGTACATGCCGAACGTGCCGTATTTCGTGCTGGTGGTCAGCAACACCGTGCGCGACGCTGACTGCATCGCTGCTTGTTTGACCTCAACCTTCAGCGCCGAAGGCGTGGTGGTGCCTCGTTGCAGGTCCCACGAGCTGGTCGACATGAACGCCACGTCGGTCGCCAATTGCCGCAACGTCGCCGCTGCCAGTCCGCCAACACAGGATCTGTTCGGGTGGTCCAGCAAGCCGCCGGTGTGAATCACATCTACGTGGGCTGCGTCAGCGAGTGCATTGACCACGCCGAAGTCGTTGGTCACCACCGTCATGCCTGCCAGCGCGACGATGTGCGGGACGATTTCCAGCGTGCTGGTGCCAGCGTCCAGGTACACGGTCATCTCGGGGTGCAGCAGGCTGGCGGCCAGTTTCGCCATCGCCTGTTTGTGCGGCAACTCGACCACCGCTTTGGACTGGTGACTGGGCTCGCTGTGAACCTGGCTGGCGATACGCACGCCGCCGGTCACCGAATAGGCACGGCCGCTTTGCTCAAGCAGCGCGATGTCGCGGCGAACGGTCATGTGCGAGCAGTCGAACATCTCCATGAGCTGATGCACGCTCAGCACCTGATGCTTGCGCAACTGACGCAGCATCAACTCCCGGCGCTGATCGGGAATCATCGGCGCAGCACCACTGAGGGTGGCGTCTTCTTCGCTGGACATGCAGGCTCCTGGCAACGAGATACAGCCGTGGGTGGCTGAGTGGCTGGCATCTTAGCCAATCGGGCTGTCTGTGGCAGTAACGACGAGCAATCAGCGCGCGGATTGCTTCAGAGTGGTGCTGATGCCTTCCCGGCTAAAGCCGGTCCTACAGTGCGGAGTTACGCCCAGGTCAACTGACTGAATGCGATGTTTTTGTAGGACCGGCTTTAGCCGGGAAGTGGCCGGTGTGTACGCCATCAAATTTGCGGTGTGACGGGTGACGCCTTCCCGGCTAAAGCCGGTCCTACAGTGCGGAGTTACGCCCAGGTCAACTGACTGAATGCGATGTTTTTGTAGGACCGGCTTTAGCCGGGAAGTGGCCGGTGTGTACGCCATCAAATTTGTGGTGGGACGGGTGACGCTTTCCCGGCTAAAGCCGGTCCTACAGCAGTTGCGCGGTGTCCCACTGGTGGCGCGTGGCTGTTGTGGTCCTGTTCGGCATGCGTTACCCGTAAGAACCTTTCGCCAGGCTGCAGTTCTTAGGCTTTAGATGGGCATCGTTCTAATGAAGCTCAAATTCTAAAAAAGGATGGGGTTATGACCGTTGCTTTTTGGTGCGTGTTGATCGTGATTCTGTTGCCGATAGGGTGCGCTGGCATTGCCAAGTTCAGCAGCGGCAAATTCAGTGCACGGCACAATCATGATCCCCGGGACTTTCTCGACCGCCTCGAAGGTCTCCCGCGCCGCGCCCACAATGCGCAGCTCAATAGTTTTGAAGCGATTCCCGGGTTTGCCGCTGGCGTGATTATCGCCCACGTTGCCGGCATCGCCCAGTTGGTGACAATCGACGTACTCGCCGTGCTGTTCGTGACCAGTCGCCTGCTCTACATCATCTTTTATCTGGCGGATCTCGCGGCGTTGCGCTCGCTGGCGTGGATCGTCGGGCTGGGTCTAGTGATCGCGTTGTTTGGCGTTTCGGTCTGATCGCTCAACGGCAGCTCTGACACCCTTCGATCTTGCCGCGAAAAAAAACGTGTGGGAGTGAGCTTGCTCACGAAGAGGCCAGTACATCCGCCAAATCTTCATCGGCGGAAATGCCGTCTTCGCGAGCAAGGTGGAGCGCCACCCCGGTCGCTCCTACCGAAAAAGACAAAAGCCCGCGGACGACCTCACTCGTCATCCTCGTCGGGCTGAACCTTCTCCAGCTTTTCCTGCTCGTCCTGCAGTTCTTTGCGCGATTCGGCCAGCTTGTCTTTGCGCTTGTCGATTTTCTCCGGGTCGCCCTTGCTCATGGCCTTGTTCAAATCCGCTTGGCGACGGCTGACCTCACGCTTGGCATCCAGCACTTTCTGTTCCTGCTGCTTGACCAAGTCAACGTCGTTGCAGTTGGCGTTCAACTCGCTCAGGGCTTTTTGCAGCCCGGCCTGCTGCTCGGTGTTGCCTGCGGCCTTGGCGTTCTCAATCTGAGTGGTGATGTCCTGGCGCTTTGCGGCGCATCCGGACGGTTCCGGCGCCTGCTCGGCTGCAAACACGGGCGCCGCCAAAAAACCGCACGCGGTGAATGCAAAAAGGGATGACAGGAATTTCATGAATACTCCTTGAAAACACATAGCCGCACGCTCGACACAATCATGCGGCCCTAAAAATATTAAAAACCGTTGATGCCTTCGTCCTTCAGCTGCCTGCTTAAGGCCTGCACCTGGGAGTCTTGAAAAAATGCATGTAACTGCTTCGCGCGTCCTGAGCCAATGCCGGGCTCGGCCTGCCATTCATCAACGCTGCGCGAGGCCAGCGCCGCCCAGGATTCACCCAGATCAACGCCCGTAGCCGGCGGCAAACCGATGGCTTTGAGCCACACGACAAATGGCTTCTCATGCGCGGCCTGAAAACTTGCCCGCAGTTTACCGCTGCTGCGCTGACCCAGACCGGGAATGTTAGCAAGCTGTGCAACGTCGAGGGTCATCCAGTCCAACAAACCTTTGATTTGCCCGGCCTGAATCAACTTGTCCCACGTGCCCGGCCCTACGCCGCTGAGTGCCAATCCCTTCTTCCCGCTCAGCCATTTCAGCCGTTCGCGGAACTGGCTTTCGCAGCCCTCCACCGGCTGCCAGCAACTCAGCGAATGAAAATCCTCGGCCCGCGGAACACTCAGCGGTGCGCGCTCGACGCTGCGCGACACCACCTCATCCAGACGCGGAATCGTCAGCCCGGCGAGGCTGATCGCCACCTGATCCCCAGGCCGAATATCCATCTCCTGCCAACGCTTCAGCGAGCCGACGCTGATCCGGGCGATCATCCGGTCATCCAGTCGCACCGGCTCGATGTCCAGCACGGGCGTGATCTTGCCGCTGCGCCCGACGTTGAAATGGACCTTGCGCACTTCCGCCAGCGCCTGCGCAAACGGGTATTTCCACGCCGCAATCCAGTAGGGCGCTTTCGCCTGCCAGCGCTCGGCCGATGGACGATCGCCCTGCCGTATAACCACGCCATCGGTGGCAAACGGCAACGGCGAGCGATACCAATGCTCTCGCCAGTTCTTCGCCTGGGTAAAGCCCTCCAGCGGCTCGCTGAAGCGCGCGCTGTCCTCGAAACCCATGGCTCTGAGTCCGGCCAGTCGCGCGGTCATGTCCGACGGACCCTCTGGCCAGTCCCAGACGAACAAGCCAACCTGCGCACCTTCCTCCTCACTGATGGCGTAACGGGCCAGCAGCCCGGCGACTTTGCTTCGAGCGTTAAGACTGCCGGCGTCGGCCTGAACGTGATCTGTCAGCTTCCAATACAGCTCGCCCTGAAGGATCACAGTCTTTTCCCACGCGAGATGGCGAGGAATTGCTGCTATCTGGTGAGCATGTCCCGTCCAGTCTTGCCCGAACATCCCATCGCCCCGGCTGATGGCGCTCACCAGTTTCCCGTCGACATAAACCAACGTGACCGCCACGCCGTCCACCTTCGGCTGGATCCACAGATCGCTTCGGCCTTCAAGCCACGCCTGAACGGCAGCCTCGCTCGGCAATTTCGTCAGGCCTGTGTGAGGGATGGGATGTGCGACAGCGCCGCGCGCGGTTTTTAGCGGATGGGAGGGCGACGCCGAAGTGGCGGCGAAACAACCGCGCAGATCGGCAATGCGCTGAACGGACTGGTCGTAGAGCTCATCGGCGACCAGAGACACGCCTTGGCGGTGATAACTGTCGTCCCACTGGGCGATCTGATGTTGCAGCGCAAGGATCTCGCTTCGGGCTTTGGCCGGTGGCCAGTCTGGGCAGGAAAAGGCATTTGCAGCGGTGGGAACAAGGGCGATCAAAGCGCAAATCATCGCGCGGAAAAGGGGCAGCATCGGAGCGTCCTTGCCAGGGAAGGGACCCCAAGGCTAGGTTTTCCCGATGGGTGTTTCATCACGCCTTGGTTACCGCGTTTGTCTCGCACCGGTACAGCCAGGCCCTGTTTCCCGGCCCAGCTGTGTCTTGAGTCGGCTCGTCACGAGTGCAAAATGATGTTTCATCCCAGCCCAAGGAAGAAACGCCGCCATGGACCTGTCGACACTCGCCGTTTTCATCCCCGCCTGTTTCGCCCTGAACATGGCGCCAGGCCCGAATAACCTGCTCTCCATCACCAACGCCTCACGTTATGGATTCGGCCGCGCCTGCACCGGCGGGCTAGGGCGGCTGCTGGCATTCGCGATCATGATTGCGCTCGCCGCAGTCGGGCTTACCGCGGTGCTGCATACGTCCGAGTGGCTGTTTCATACGATCAAGATTGTGGGGGCTGCGTATCTGGCTTTCCTGGCGTGGCAGCTGTGGCGGGCGCCATGCGAGGCGCACGATATCGAAGCTGGCGCGCAGGCTGGAGTGACAAGGCTGGCACGACAAGAGTTTCTGGTCGCCATCGGCAACCCCAAAGCCATCCTGTTGTTCACGGCGTTTCTGCCGCAATTTGTCGACCGCTCCGGCGTGGTCGTCACTCAGTTCGCACAATTGGGCGCGATGTTTCTGGCGCTGGAATGCATCGCTATCGGGCTCTACAGCTGGATGGGCGTGCATGCGCGCCGGCTGTTTGCCAAGCCAAGTGGCAAGCGGCTGTTTAATCGGGTGTGTGCGGGGTTGCTGGCGGGGGCGGCGTCGTTTTTGTTAGTGGCGCGGCGGGGGTGAGGGGCATCAGAAAGCGGGAATGTGCTGGATTCAAGTAAGCGTCGGAGGCCATGAGATGATCATGACCCCCGACGTTTCCCTGTTGCGGTTACGCCTTGTCTCGCAGTGTTTTCACTTTGTCAGTGAAGTCCTTGCCGCCGTCTACTGCGGTGTAGACCATATGAAGCTGGATGCTTTTAACGAGTGCCTTATCCCCGTCGACCAACGACTTGACGAACTCCCCGTCAGGAAAGCTCAGTTGCCAGCGCGA
The DNA here is from genome assembly GCF_021728295.1 of Pseudomonas petrae. Taxonomy (GTDB): domain Bacteria; phylum Pseudomonadota; class Gammaproteobacteria; order Pseudomonadales; family Pseudomonadaceae; genus Aquipseudomonas; species Aquipseudomonas petrae. The sequence goes on along the minus strand of NZ_JAKJXE010000003.1, from coordinate 178,947 downwards.
TAACGCCCCTGTGCCTTCGAATGGCAAATATCGGCCATCGTGGAACATCAGCTCATACACCCAGTCCCCCGGCCCAAAACCCAATCCGTCATCGGCGGCCCCTGACGACAGGGCGATCTGCTGCTGGGGTCGCAAATTACGTTTGACGCTGGCGGGCGGTTTAGTGGCTGGCGCGTAAAGATACTCAGCGCCGTCTTCGGCAGGCTCAACCAGCGTCGTACTGTCAGTCTGGGTAAGAATCGCGCTGACCTCTTTCATGGTGTCGCTCGCCTCCGAAGCCATGACAAACGAAACCGATACGTGTTTGAGCTGACGCAAGTAATGGCCTGGGTAGTTCTTGTCGAAGTCTGCGGACTTGAGGTCGAAGACGAGAGGACTATTCGTCAGCCCCTTGAGGGTGGCAAGCCAGGCTTCGTCGGTTTGGGTACCCTTCACATCAACCGTTTTTTTGATAGTCAGGCGTCGCTCGTTGCACTGCATATGAGCGTTTTCCATTTCTTGCAGATCAACCAGCAAGGACTCGCCCGCCAACATCCCCTTGTACGAATCAACCCAGGCGCTGGTCTTGATAAAGGCCGGGCGGTTGTAGTCGCCGATTTCGTAGCGCCAGGCTGCCTCTGCGCTCAGGCACAGGGAAAGCACGGCGTCATAGGCTGGGCCGTATAGCAACTCCTGACGGGCGACCAGCCAGTTGTAGACGGGGATGATCGTGAAGCCGGTGGTCATGGCGACGTGCGCTTCCTCGAGATTCAGACGGTCGGCTCGAGCCGAGTCGAGGGAGATCGTGGCAGCGTTCAGCTCGACGTTGGTTTCTGCGACCTGCAGGTCAATGGACTGGATGTCCAGTTCGGCCTGTTTGAGTTCGAACTTCCATTCGTTGGCGCGGCGCTCGTAGCCACTTTCCATCAGCAACTGCTCTGAAGCAAATTTGCTGATATCACTTAAACCATGAAGGACTCCAATCGCAGCACTTAAGCCTGCAGCGTTTTCCTGACCGCCGACTGAAAACCCGAATATGCACGGGAACGAATCTGCGATGCCTTTGCCGACGGAAAAGGGGGCTGTTAAACCTTTAAGAACTGCGGCCGTATAGATGAGTCCGGTGGCGGCTTCCTCCATCGGTGAGCGGCCGACATCAATCAGGTTCGTGTAGTAATCACTCCTGAACACCGCGGCTTGTCTGCCCAGCAGCAGGGTATTTTTTTTGGCTTTGACGGAGTTGATCGCTTCCTGCTGAAGCTTCAAGGTGAAGTCGGAGATCCTGATTTCCTGTTGTTTGAGCAGCACTGATAACGTGGTGTTGAACTCATCTTCCATCAGCTTCATGTAATAGCGGCCCATGTCCTGGAGTTGCTGCACCGTGGCGCGGGCCATGGGGATCAACTGCCTGAACCGGTAGGCCGGGACTTGCATGCGGTCGCTGTTGTAGCTGCTGATGAGATGCCCGATTCCGCGTTGGCCGAACCCGAATGGGTCTGCGCCTTCTGTGCGCCAGTCCATGATCGGCAGCAGCTTGCCGTCAAGCGTCAAGCCATGACGAAGATTGAACAGGCGATGTTCAACGGTTTTTCGCACCTGAGTGAGGCGCTCGTTGATTGGCGCACGGAATGCCGAGTCTTGCAGGCTATTCAACGCGACAGGAACCCAACGCGACACGGCGGTGCGCTCTGGCAACGGCCCGATCAGCTTCAGCGCTTTTTGATAGCTCAGCCAGGCGTGATTGAGCGTGCTGGGGGTGAGCTGCCGGTAAAAATGGTCGCCCTGACGCTGCCAGTTTTCCACCATCGAAAGGAAAACCGCCTGCCGGTTATACCGCGACAGAATGAAGGCTCTGGTTGTCGGGTTCACCACCTTCTGCAGTTCTGAGGTGCCCAACCCCACTTCAGCCAATGGGCGGGTGTTCCAAAAAGGCGGACGTTGTTTTTCGTCCTGCAGGGTTCGGAACGGGTCGAACAGGTACTCGGTGAACCAGCGTTCTGCTTCGTCGAATTGCTGTTGTTCGCTCAGGCGAGTCGCTACCAGATTCGGCAGGTGGAGAAACAACTCCCGGAAATACATGCCATTGGCGCCGTGAAAATCAACTGGCGGGTTGGGGATAGCGGGATCAATAGTGGGCTCCTTGATCAACTGCGCGTCCCAATCCAAAGCCCGTTCCACGCTGCGTGACGCACGGGCAACGAGTTGCTTGCCGAACAGTGTGTTGAGGCGAATGGTATTTGTAGGAAATGTAGGGGGTTGATCGGCAACGTCGTCCAGATCAAGGTATTGGGCCTGTTGTTCATTGCGCTTGATCGAGATGTTCCATTTTTCGGCTGTCGTCATCTTCTCCAATGAGAAACGAAAAGCGGAGGCGGCAATCGAGTGGTTAACCACGCGAGTTATAAGTTTGAAAGATATCTGGCCCAGATTTTGGCACTTGTAGTCGAATGCAACAACAGCTTTTCCATTGGCGCGGACAACCTGTTTTTTAACTGGGACCGATAAGGAGTTGTCAAGATGGTCAGCCGAATAATCCTCAATGCTGAGAGTTACTTCTTCATACGCGTCGGGATTATATGTCAGTAGCAAGGGGGCTGAAATGCTCTGATCTGGAAAAGTGCAGACTATCTTAAAGCTTTCGTCAATTAAACTTTCAGATTTTTCGATTTTCAAGGCGCATGTCCATAAGTTGGGATTGCTGCCTATTTTTGCTTCCATTAAAGGTGAGTTCGATTCTATTCCCTTGTCTAGTACGGAATATCCCAGCTTTGGAGGGGTATCCCCGGCCGAGACGATATTCAGTTCTAAGGTGTGTGAGGGGGCGGAAAGTGGTGAAATGTCGGTTTCATTGTAAGTGATCGATACACTTTTTCCGTTTATAGTCCCCTGCCATGCTAGATTGGATGAGAACAATGTTGGAGTGACCCTTTTGTTGAGTATTCTTTTTCTGTAGTGGCATTCAATATGCGCGGTTTTGTTTGTATTTCCAGTAATTCGCGCATTAAAAGCGTTGGGTTTGCACACTGGATAAATCAGATCATTAACGATATGGCGTAATTCTTCCATTTCACTCTCTAATCCCGTATTTTCCCGTGCAGATTTTGGAAGGTCTTCGATGCTTTCCAGTTCATCTTCCAAGTCGGCTACTCTATCGTCTTCACCGAGCGTGGTGTACTTCATGACCACGCTCTCTACGCCATATAGATATTGGACTGTCCTGATATCGCGATTAGACGTATAAATATTAAGGCTGATCTTTTCTGATTCTGTGGCGAGCAGTGTTTTTTTATCGATGAGTAATAGGTCGCGCGAGTGTAGAAAGTAGTCGCTATCAACCTTCCCAGGGTTTGGGGCTGATGCAGTGGTCTTGGCGCAGTCGTACAACATGACCGTCAACCATGGATCTTGAGCACGAACCCCTTCCACATTCACCAGCGCAATGAGTCCAGGTTCGTAGGTATCGTCTTTGAGGTAGGGGTTCGGGATTTTTGGTACGGTATCCAGCAGCGAACCACCCGATTGTTTCACTAAGGCAATCGGCACGGCCATATTCGGATCATTGAGCATCGCTTGGCGCGCCGATTCGTCGTTAACCATGTCATCAAGCCGCTTGCCATCTTTTGTCCCATCCAGACTCATCAACTCATTCGGCGGTGACCAGAAACCGTCACTTTGCCTGTAAATATACTGAACGCTCAGCTTCTTGAACTTGGTGGGTGTCTGGTTTTTCTCATCGGAACTGGGCAGCCCTACAGTGCCGCGCTCTACCCAAAACACATAAGGCCGGCCTTCGATCATGACGGGGCGGATCGTGTCACATTTGTATTTCACGCCGTTTGCGTCGGTGTAGCTGCTTTCCGTAATCTTGCCGCTGGGTGTAACGGCAATCTTTTCCCACTCTGTCCAGGCCAGCGGGCTCAAACGCTCTTTGTCATCGCGCAGCCCCATGTCTACCGACCGCCAATAATACTCAGGGGGGAATGTGTTGCTTTTCCCTATGAAGTGATACGTATCATTTTTGGGATCAATGCCATCCAGGTAACCGCTGACAATCTGCAGATTGCTGGTCTGTTCGAATTTGGTCAGATAACTGGTGATCGCTGTTTGCAACAAGTCGGGATCCAGTTTGCCCTGGTTGAGTTCGACTTCCAACGACTGAAATGCATCGCTCTTGTTCGGCCGGTTAGCGTAATAAATCAGGTTTTCCGGATGATTGAGTTGCGTGCGCCATACTCTCCAGGTGCCGAACTCACTCATGTACCGATGCCAGGCATCTGATGTTTCTTCCTCAATACTGGTGGTTGTGTAGCCTGGGTCGAGGCGAGCAAACAGCCTGTGCAGGTAGTGCTGCAGGCTGGCGGTGGCTTGAACGACCGGGCTTCTTTGCACTGCCGAGCTGACCCAGACGTCCGTCAGAAAATAACTCGAAAGTTCGTCCTTGTTCACGATGAGGTTTTGCAGCGAAGTGCTCGACACTGCCCAATGGCCCAGCAGATAAGCCGCCAGCGCATCTCGCCAATGCTCTTGAAGAGCCGGCTGGATCGCCTGCACCTCTTCATCGCTGCAGGCGCCCAACAGCATTTGCGAGCTGGTGCGCACATCGTCAAAGGAAGATTCGCTGTTCAGCCGGGCCAGACCCAGTACAGAACTGCAGGACAGTCCGGTGATCTCGCACAGTGACTGCTGTTGAAGGATGAAGTCGATATCGCTAATGACACTGGGCACACACGGTTCGTAATTGTCTACCGTCTTCGTGGTCCGGCCATCTGGCACATAGATTTCAAGTGTCAGGGAGCGCGATTTGACTGGTTTTATGTCAGTAATATATTTCCAGTCTTTAGGTCTGGTTGTTGGCATATATTGATCTTTTCTGACCTTTAGGGGGCCTGGGTTGTCTTCTAGGAATTGTGCGAATTTTTCCTCTCGCCCCCACAGAAATGATGCGATTAATTGGCCCATGCCTCCAAGGTGATACGTACGTTCCATATAGTTGTACCACCCAAGTTCCTGAGGCGTCATTGCGCTGACAAAGTCATCAAACGTCTTGGGCGCCTTCGTTTCCTTCAATGTGGTTTTAGCTATCCTCGCGTACGGCAATGCCAGGGTTGTCTCGCTCTCGGGCCAGCCGATGAGTTTGCCAAGTTGTTGTGCGGCTTGGGTCGGTGCATCTGCCTGGTCGCTGGAGGGCAGTTTGGTGAAATAATCCAGCGCGTCGGCTTCCTCGAAGCCGTTGCGCTGACATCTGTCGATCCATTCTCGATAGCAGCCAACCTGATAGCACAGGTCGAGGGTGAGCGCAGGCGCATTTGAAGTTGTCTGCCCCGCACTGTCCGTCTCTCCTGCCAAGTCGAACCAGGCGGGGTGATCAAGCAGGGCTTTAAGTCCCGTAGGGCTCAATTGCAGGTATTTGACCACCTGCGCATGCCGGGCAAGCTCGTCCCACAGCTCAAGGGACAGCCCGTCAAGCGCCATACCCGCGCTTGCGGACGTTTTTTCGTCAGCCGTCAATACGTCAGTCAGTAGATTGAAACGGCTTTCCTCTATCCAGCGTAATAACTCAAGCGCGTGCCCTGGGTTGAGTGCGCGACCGTCGTCGTCCTTGCCGAAGACGTTGCTGATGATGTGTTTGGCTGCATCTTCCTGCGCGACGGTTGCATCAGTAATAAGCCGCCCCAACCTGTCTATCACTGGGTCGATGTCCACGTCTGCGTCTGCCCGAAACACCCCGTTGGCACTTTTCACTTTGCCCGTGAGTTCAACTTTCAACAAATCCGCAAGGCTTTGACCCGTGGACAGGACTACCGTTTTAACCAAACCGCGAGCATCCAGGAATGTTTGCAACGTGCTGATCCATGAGCCTGATGCGGGTTCCACATCCAGGCCAACTTCTTGTGCAATCTGCGTCTCGCTTAACAGGGTGGCCTTGATCCGCGGGAGTGCATCGACCAACGTGCGCTGGATGTGTGCATCCACGCGGTACAGAGATTTGAGTTCGGCGGGGATGTCAGCGGGCAGGGGGGTGAGCCAGCTCAGCAGCGCCTTCGCGGAAATTTTTTGGCGCCGCAGCCAGGTGTCCAGATTGATCACGCCGATCAATATGTCGAGAATGTCGGCTTCCCCCAGCTCGACATCAACCTCATCTTCCCCGTCGTTGAAGTAATCGTCTTCAGTTATCTGCGGCGTACCCGCCAGTTGCGTCAACACTTGCGGATTTGTTTTAGCCAGCAAAGCGACAAGGCAGTTGCCTTCGTTCATGCCGAGCCCTAAAAGGCGGGGCAATCTGCTCAGGCGGTAAAGCGATGAGAACACCGGGAGGGACATTGTCGGTTTTTGGAGTTTCAAGGCTTCGGCTATCTGCTTCAGATAGAGGTTCGCCACCCGCTCCTCCAAGGCGAACGCGCGGCAGATACCGCCAATGGGGGATTTAGAGGCGCTATCGCTGCTCTGCATTGCGCCGCTGATGTCGAACTCGCGACCATCAAGCGTCAGGCGATCCTCGGTGTCCGCTTGTTGACCTGCGCCAGGGCCATCGAGAACGCGGTCCAGGAAGGAGGATTCTTCCCCTGCGGCGTAGGGCGTTACGCCATTGATCAGGGCCGCGAACTGCTCGGCAGTCACATCGTATTTATTGCGCATGTAGCAGAAAACGCCGAGCGCCCGGAGCGTGTTTTCCGTGATGTGGAAATCCTGAGTCTGGCCCTCCGCACGCAGGGCAGCCATCACCAGCAGATCAACGTGAGCGAAGGGCAGTTGCAGCGCGTGTTGCAGGTGGATGATTTTGTGGATGCGACCAAAGTGGTCAGCATTTGCACCTTTGATGCGAAGGCTGATACCGGGTCCTGCGTAGGTGTCTTCCAGAGATAACGCCGGAGCGGTTGCGTTGTTGATGAACACGGCGCCGTAGAGATGGCCGGCAAGCGCTGCCCCGGTGTTTTCGTCGTCCGGAGCGTATGCGCTTGAGCGTTTGACCGTGGTGATGGCCTCTGTGCCGTCGTCCGGAACGCCCGACGTGGCCAGTAGGTCCAGAATGCTTTCGGGCTTCAGTCCGGTTTGCCGGGACAAGAACTCGACACCGGTCAGTTGCTCAAGGGCCTTGGATGCGTCGCCGGAGACGCCATACCGCTTCTGCAGAAAGTCGCTGTCAGTGGCAGCGCTGCTATCGATCAACAGGGATTGCAGGGCAGGGCTGAATTCGCTGGCGGTCAGCATCACCTCTCTGAGTTCTTCGGTGCGAAGGTTGTCTGAAGTGAAGTTGGGGTAGTTGTAACGGCTTCGTTGCAGCACATCGAACAGTGACGTTTTCTTTTGCTTTAGCACTGCCTTGATCTGCTCAAGCGGTCGGTGAAAGGGCAGTTGGCCGGGATACTGCGCGAGAGCAATTTCCTCTTCCAGATTTTTCGTGTCCCCCACGTGAGCCCTGGCCTGACGCGTCATGGCATCAATGACCAGCGACAGTGCGGACACCGGCGTATCGAGGCTGCTTTGATCGAGCACCCGCTCGCCAATGTCTGGCCGTCGCGTGGCGAGGGGGATTTTACCGTCAGTGTCGCCCTTTGCTTCAAGGCTCAACGCCAACTGATGAAGCGCGTGCAGATAGGCGATGGGTCCGTTGTTGGACTCCAAGGCATCGGAGGCGCATTTATCAGCCACTTGTTCCGGGAATAATTTGGCAAAGACTGCAGAGGTGGTGGTGTCGTCCATGATGCATTTCCTGTTGGTCGCTGGGTGGATTGCGCAAAGTGGCAATTAATATTCAGCGTAGGGACAGTTGCAGGCATGGACAAACATTACAGATGAGATGCATTGGAGCTAAAATTTAATGAAATCAAAGGGTTGTTGGTTTTAATCGCCAGTCGCGATAACACCCATCGCCAATCGGTTTAATCACCCACCTTAATTATTTTGGCCCGTTATACGGCCTGATTTTCTTTAAGGCAGGCAATAAAAAGCCCCTGACGACTCACATCGACAGAGGCTTTTCTTTACAGGGTGCCGCTAAGCGCAATAAAACAAGCGCGTACTACAAACCGGCAGCAGAGCGCAACGTGTCGGCGCGGTCGGTTTTTTCCCAAGTGAACGTGGTGAACGTATCGTCGCCCACGGTCTTGGTTTGCGGCGTGCGACCGAAGTGGCCGTAAGCTGCGGTTTCCTGGTACATCGGGTGCAGCAGGTCGAGCATGGTGGTGATCGCGTACGGACGCAGGTCAAAGTGCTCGCGAACCAGCTGGACGATCTTGTCGTCGCTGATCTTGCCGGTGCCGAAGGTGTTCAGCGAGATCGACGTCGGCTGTGCAACGCCGATGGCGTAGGAGACCTGAATCTCGCAGCGCTCGGCCAGGCCGGCAGCGACGATGTTCTTGGCCACGTAACGGCCAGCGTACGCGGCCGAGCGGTCGACCTTCGATGGATCTTTACCGGAGAACGCGCCGCCGCCGTGACGGGCCATGCCGCCGTAGCTGTCGACGATGATCTTGCGACCAGTCAGGCCGCAGTCGCCCACCGGGCCGCCGATGATGAACTGGCCGGTCGGGTTGATGTGGAACTGAGTGTCTTTGTGCAGCAGTTCAGCTGGCAGCACGTGCTTGACGATCAGCTCCATCACGCCTTCGCGCAAATCTTTGTACGACACTTCCGGGTTGTGCTGAGTCGACAGAACAACGGCGTCGATGCCCACCACGATGCCGTTTTCATAGCGGCAAGTGACTTGGGATTTGGCGTCCGGGCGCAACCACGGCAGCAGGCCGGATTTGCGGGCTTCGGCCTGACGGTGCACCAGCTGGTGTGAGAACGCGATTGGCGCAGGCATCAGCTCGGCAGTTTCGTTGCTGGCGTAGCCGAACATCAGGCCCTGGTCGCCAGCGCCCTGATCTTCAGGTTTTGCGCGGTCGACGCCCTGGTTGATGTCAGGGGACTGCTTGCCGATGATGTTCATGACGCTGCAGGTCGCACCGTCAAAACCGACGTTGGAGCTGGTGTAGCCGATCTCGCAGATCACGTCACGAACGATCTGCTCCAGGTCGACCCACGCGGTGGTGGTGACTTCGCCGGCAACAATGGCCACACCGGTCTTGACCAGAGTTTCCACGGCGACGCGAGCCTGCTTGTCCTGGGCAATGATGGCGTCCAGCACCGCATCGGAGATCTGGTCGGCGATTTTGTCCGGATGTCCTTCAGACACGGACTCGGAGGTGAAAAGGGAGTATTCGCTCATCTCGACGGTTTTCCTGATTATTACCGATGGTGAGTGTTGCCAGCCGGTCGCTGAAAATGGCGGACCTGGATCTGGAAACCATTACGTAAGCCTATGTACAGGCTTTCCCCGGGGACCAGCCCCGCAGCGATGGCCCAACGGGCCAGATCTTCCTGTTCAAAGCCTAACCAGAGATCGCCACAGGCCTCCTTGGCCCAGCTCTGGTCATGACTGCACAACTCTGTCACCAGCAGGCTACCGCCCGGTTGCAACAGGTTGGCCAATTGTTTGAGCGCTTCGGCAGGCGCGGCGAAATGGTGCAACACCATATTCAACACCACGCAGTTGCCGGAGATATTAGCGTTGGTCAGTGCATCGGCCAGTTTCAGCTCGACGTTAGCCAACGCCTTTTGTGTGCAGATCTTGCGTGCCAGATCGAGCATTTCCGGGCTGTTGTCCAGCCCCGTGACGTGCCGAAAACGCCGCGCCAGATCTGGCAGAAAACCGCCATCGCCAGGCCCGACTTCTATCGCCGTGGCATCGGCCGGAAAGCTCAGCTTGTCCAGTAACGACAGCAGGCTGTCGCGGTATTGCGGCAGCCCTGCGATCAGGTCTTGCTGAGCCCGAAATTTCTCGGCAGTGCGTGCGAAGAAGTCCTGACTGGCATTGGCCCGCTGGCGATGCACCAGCCCGATCCGGGTCTGTACATCATCGGGCAGGCGCAGGTTGTCGGCTTCTTCAAGCATCGCCGCGTGCAGCTTGCCGCCGGTGTGTTCGGTATGGGGCAGGGCGCGTCGATAGAAGATCGCGTTGCCTTCACGCCGCGTCGCCACCAGATCGGCCTGGGCCAATACCTTGAGGTGATGGCTCATGCCGGATTGGCCAATGGCGAAAATCTGCGCCAGCTCCAGCACGCCGAATGAGTCGTTCGACAGTGCGCGCAGGACATTCAGCCGCAACGGATCGCCGCCGGCTTTGCACAAGGCAGCCAGCTCGTCGCATTCATCATGGCTAATGGCAGGCACGCGAAGATTCATAAGGCAGGCAGTCTAGTTACCGTCCGGGCGGGTCGCAAGGCCAATATCAAAAAGTTTTGATATTGGTCGATCAGTGGCGGCCCCCCGGCGCCGTGATTCTGCCGTTTACCCTCGTGCGTTGGGTGCGGTGTACGAAAACACGCCAGCAGCAGAGGAAAACACCGATGGTGTGTGATCTGTCATTGCCCCCGGAGGGTGCCTGAGGGAAAATGGCCGCCTTTTTCCGGTCCCACTTTTATCTGCCCCAGGAGATCAGCGATGCCAAGCCGTCGTGAGCGAGCCAATGCCATTCGTGCCCTCAGCATGGATGCCGTGCAAAAGGCCAATAGCGGCCACCCGGGTGCCCCGATGGGCATGGCGGATATCGCTGAAGTCCTTTGGCGCGATTATCTGAAGCACAACCCAGCCAATCCGATGTTTGCTGACCGCGACCGGTTCATCCTGTCCAACGGTCACGGCTCGATGCTGATCTACTCGCTGCTGCACCTGACCGGCTACGACCTGCCCATCGAAGACCTGAAAAACTTCCGTCAGTTGCACAGCCGCACGCCGGGCCACCCCGAATACGGCTACACCCCGGGCGTTGAAACCACCACCGGCCCGCTGGGTCAGGGTTTCGCCAACGCCGTCGGTTTCGCGGTTGCCGAGAAGACTCTCGCTGCCCAGTTCAACCGCCCAGGCCACAACATCGTCGACCACCATACCTACGTGTTCATGGGTGATGGCTGCATGATGGAAGGTATCTCCCACGAAGTCGCTTCGCTGGCCGGTACCCTGCGCCTGAACAAGCTGGTCGCGTTCTATGACGATAACGGGATTTCCATCGATGGCGAAGTCGAAGGCTGGTTCACCGACGACACTCCGAAGCGTTTCGAATCCTACGGCTGGCTGGTCATCCGCAACGTCGACGGCCATGACGCCGACGAAATTAAAACTGCCATCGACACCGCTCACAAGAGCGACAAGCCGACGCTGATCTGCTGCAAGACCACCATCGGTTTCGGTTCGCCTAACAAGCAGGGTAAGGAAGACTGCCACGGCGCTCCGCTGGGCACTGAAGAAATCGCCCTGACCCGCGCTGCGCTGAAGTGGACCCACGGCCCGTTCGAAATCCCGGCCGACATCTACAGCGAGTGGAATGGCAAGGAAAAAGGCCTGGCCGTTGAAGCCGAATGGGATCAGCGTTTCGCTGCCTACTCCGCTGCGTTCCCAACCGAAGCCAACGAGCTGATCCGCCGCATGAGCGGTGAATTGCCTGCGGACTTCGCTGAAAAATCCGCCGCGTACGTGGCTGAAGTCAACGCCAAGGGCGAGACCATCGCCAGCCGCAAGGCCAGCCAGAACGCCTTGAGCGCCTTCGGTCCGCTGCTGCCTGAATTCCTCGGCGGTTCCGCTGACCTGGCAGGTTCCAACCTGACCATCTGGAAAGGCTGCCGCAGCATCACTGGCGAAGACGCCACCGGCAACTACCTGCACTACGGTGTCCGTGAGTTCGGCATGGGCGCAATCATGAACGGCATCGCCCTGCACGGCGGTTTCGTGCCATACGGCGCCACCTTCCTGATTTTCATGGAATACGCCCGCAACGCCGTGCGCATGTCCTCGCTGATGAAGAAACGCATCATCTATGTATTCACCCACGACTCCATCGGTCTGGGCGAAGACGGCCCGACGCACCAGCCGATCGAGCAACTGACCAGCCTGCGCACCACGCCGAACCTGGACTGCTGGCGCCCGGCCGATGCCGTCGAATCCGCCATCGCCTGGAAACACGCGATCGAACGTGATGACGGCCCATCGGCGCTGATCTTCTCTCGTCAGAACCTGCAACATCAGGCGCGTGATGCCGAGCAGCTGGAAAACATCAACCGCGGTGGCTACGTGCTGCGCGACTGCAGCGGCGAGCCGGATCTGATCCTCATCGCCACCGGTTCCGAAGTCGGTCTGGCTGTTCAGGCCTACGACAAGCTGACCGCAGACGGCAAGAACGTGCGTGTGGTTTCCATGCCGTGCACCAGCGTTTTCGAAACCCAGAGCGCTGAGTACAAGCAATCGGTTCTGCCGCTGGAAGTCAGCGCACGCATCGCCATCGAAGCTGCTCACGCCGACTACTGGTACAAATACGTGGGCCTGGAAGGTCGCGTGATCGGCATGACCACCTTCGGCGAGTCGGCCCCTGCCAACCTGCTGTTCGAAGAGTTCGGCTTCACGCTGGAGAACGTTCTTTCCACGGCTGAAGAGCTGCTGGAAGACTAAGCACCACTGCGTTGCCGTGTAGGAGCGCGCTTGCCCGCGAATGCATTCTCTCAGTCGCCTGAGATCGGGCTGACAGACCGCAATCGCGGGCAAGCGCGCTCCTACAGGTTTTGATGAATGCCTGCGAGAACCCCATGCCTCAGCCACGCCCTTATAAAGTCGCCCTCAATGGTTACGGTCGTATTGGCCGCTGCGTGCTGCGCGCGCTGTGCGAGCGAGGTGCGAAGGCTGGCTTTGAAGTGGTGGCAATCAATGATCTGGCCGACATGGCCAGTCTCGAATACCTCACGCGCTTTGATTCCACACATGGCCGGTTTCCCGGCGACGTGCGGGTCGAAGGCGATTTTCTGCACATCAACGATCACGTCATCAAAGTGTTTCGCAGCGCGACGCCGGAAGGCATCGACTGGGGCTCGCTCGACGTGGATCTGCTGCTCGAATGCTCCGGCGTCTACAACACGCGCGCTGACGGCGAGCGCTTTCTTTCGGCCCGTGCACCACGGGTGTTGTTCTCCCAGCCCATGGCCAGCGAAGCCGACGTCGACGCCACCATCGTCTACGGCATCAATCAGGAAACCCTGACGGGCGATGAGCGGCTGGTGTCTGCCGCATCGTGCACCACCAATTGCAGCGTGCCGTTGCTCGACTTGCTGAACCGCGAGTTGGGTCTCGAATACGTGACCATCACCACGATTCACTCGGCGATGAACGATCAGCCAGTCATCGATGCCTACCATCATGAGGACCTGCGCCGTACGCGCTCGGCCTTTCAGTCGATTATCCCGGTGTCCACTGGTCTGGCGCGCGGCATCGAGCGGCTGCTTCCGGAACTTGCCGGCCGAATTCAGGCCAAAGCAGTTCGTGTGCCGACGGTGAACGTCTCGTGCCTGGACATCACGCTGCAGGTCGCCCGTGATACCGATGCCGTCGAGATCAACCGCATCCTGCGCGAGGCCGCCACCCGCGGCCCCCTGAAGGGGCTGCTGGCGTATACCGAATTGCCGCATGCCAGTTGCGATTTCAACCACGACCCGCACTCGGCCATTATTGATGCCAGCCAGACGCGGGTCTCGGGCCCTCGGCTGGTGAACATCCTGGCCTGGTTCGACAACGAGTGGGGTTTTGCCAATCGCATGCTGGATGTCGCCGATCACTACCTGCACACCATTCATAAACAATAGTAAAAACAGGGAATGCCTCATGACCGTGTTGAAGATGACCGACCTCGATCTGCAAGGTAAGCGTGTACTGATCCGCGAAGACCTCAACGTTCCGGTCAAAGACGGCGTGGTGACCAGCGATGCCCGCATTCTCGCGTCGCTGCCCACCATCAAGCTGGCGCTGGAGAAAGGCGCAGCCGTTATGGTCTGCTCGCACCTGGGTCGCCCCACCGAGGGCGAGTTTTCCGCCGAGAACAGCCTCAAGCCGGTCGCTGACTACCTGAGCAAGGCGCTCGGGCGTGAAGTACCGCTGGTCGCGGAATACCTGGACGGTGTCGACGTCAAGGCGGGCGATATCGTGCTGTTCGAGAACGTGCGCTTCAACAAGGGCGAAAAGAAGAACGCTGACGAGCTGGCGCAGAAGTATGCCGCTTTGTGTGATGTGTTCGTGATGGACGCTTTCGGCACCGCCCACCGTGCAGAGGGCTCGACCCACGGCGTGGCCAAATTCGCCAAAGTCGCCGCCGCCGGTCCGCTGCTGGCCGCTGAACTTGACGCCTTGGGCAAGGCCCTCGGCAATCCGGCCCAGCCAATGGCGGCCATCGTTGCCGGCTCCAAAGTCTCCACCAAACTGGACGTGCTCAACAGCCTCAGCGAGAAGTGCAATCAGCTGATTGTCGGGGGTGGCATCGCCAATACCTTCCTGGCAGCGGCGGGTCATCCAGTTGGCAAATCTTTGTACGAGCCAGATCTGCTTGAGACTGCCAAAGCCATCGCGGCCAAGGTCAGCGTGCCGTTGCCGGTCGACGTGGTGGTTGCCAAGCAATTCGCCGCCGATGCCGAAGCGACCGTCAAACTGATCGTCGATGTGGCCGAGGACGACATGATCCTCGACATCGGTCCTCAAACCGCTGCTCACTTTGCCGAACTGCTGAAATCTTCCAAGACTATTCTCTGGAACGGACCGGTCGGCGTATTCGAGTTCGATCAGTTCGGCGAAGGCACCAAGACGCTGGCTCACGCAATCGCCGAGAGCTCTGCGTTTTCCATCGCTGGCGGGGGCGACACCTTGGCCGCCATCGACAAATACGGTGTAGGGGACAAGATCTCCTATATCTCTACAGGCGGCGGTGCGTTCCTCGAGTTCGTCGAGGGCAAGGTTCTGCCTGCCGTGGAAGTTCTGGAACAACGCGCCAAGGCCTGACCGGCCATGGTGAAGGGGAGTGAAATGGTCAAGCCATTACCGCTGTTGATCATGGCGGGTTTGCTGGTCGGCTGCGCAAGCAAGCCTGAAGCGGAAACGGCGTCGAGCGCGGCGCCGGGATTGCTTCAGGTCAGCTGCTATCAGGCGGGCTGGCAGGCGGAAACCGTACCGATCGTTTACAAGCGTGGCGGGCCTGAAGTCTGGGAAAGATACGAATTCATGCCTGCCGTGGGACCAGTCCCCTGTCACTGATTTTCAGTTGACCACTGAGTGTCAGTTGACGGTGTGCCGGAATACAGGAACAGCATTGCCCCTGCCGTGATCGACATCCGTCACGCCGGGCAGGGGATCCAGGAGTGGTAATGAAAGGCTTGTTAGCCCTTGCGACACTGATGCTGCTGAGCGGTTGCGCCAGCATGAAAGCTTCGGAACCGGCAGCCCCCTGGACCCATTGGGTCTGCGACAGCAAAGCCGAGATTTTCTGGAAGTACGCCGATGCCGCGAAGAAGGAGGTTGATGTACGCCTCAATCAGAGCGAGCAGGTATTCCGTCTGCAAGCGTCGCCCGGAGCTTCCGGCGCGCTCTACAGTAACGGCGTGCTGGCGTTCGACAACAAAGGCAGCGAAGGCCTGGTCTACTGGGACGCTACCAACGATTTGATCGGTCGTGGCTGCAAGGCGCCTTAAAGGGCCGAGTGGTTCGAGCGATGCAACACCGGGCGGCGTTCGAGCAATCCGCCCCTATAATTTGAATAGCCGCCAATACGGCACGCACGATTAACGACCCCACCGGGAGAGAGACAGACAATGGCACTTATCAGCATGCGCCAGATGTTGGACCACGCAGCCGAATTCGGTTACGGCGTCCCTGCATTCAACGTGAACAACCTGGAACAAATGCGCGCCATTATGGAAGCGGCCGACAAGACCGATTCTCCGGTGATCGTTCAGGCTTCGGCCGGTGCGCGCAAGTATGCTGGCGCCCCGTTCCTGCGCCACCTGATCCTGGCGGCAATCGAAGAGTTCCCGCACATCCCGGTGGTCATGCACCAAGACCACGGCACCAGCCCGGCCATCTGCCAACGTTCCATCCAGCTGGGCTTCAGCTCGGTCATGATGGACGGTTCGCTGCGCGAAGATGGCAAAAGCCCTGCGGACTACGACTACAACGTACGCGTCACCCAGGAAACCGTCGCCATGGCTCACGCCTGCGGTGTTTCGGTTGAGGGTGAGCTGGGTGTTCTGGGCTCCCTGGAAACCGGCATGGCGGGTGAAGAAGACGGCGTCGGCGCAGAAGGCATGCTGGATCACAGCCAGATGCTGACCGATCCGGAAGAAGCGGCCGATTTCGTCAAAAGAACCCAGGTCGATGCGTTGGCCATCGCCATTGGTACCAGCCACGGCGCTTACAAGTTCACCAAGCCGCCTACCGGCGACATTCTGGCGATCGAGCGGATCAAAGAGATCCACAAGCGCATCCCGAACACCCACCTGGTGATGCACGGTTCTTCTTCCGTTCCCCAGGAATGGCTGAAAATCATCAACCAGTACGGCGGCGACATCAAGGAAACCTATGGCGTGCCGGTCGAAGAAATCGTTGAAGGCATTAAGCACGGCGTGCGCAAGGTCAACATCGACACCGACCTGCGTCTGGCCTCCACCGGTGCCATCCGCGAATTCATGGCGAAAAAC
This sequence comes from Pseudomonas petrae, assembly GCF_021728295.1. Classification (GTDB taxonomy): domain Bacteria; phylum Pseudomonadota; class Gammaproteobacteria; order Pseudomonadales; family Pseudomonadaceae; genus Aquipseudomonas; species Aquipseudomonas petrae. The sequence goes on along the minus strand of NZ_JAKJXE010000003.1, from coordinate 162,430 downwards.
CCGAGCGAGTTCGACCCGCGTAAATACCTGGCGAAAACCGTATCGGCCATGCGCGACGTGTGTATCGCCCGTTACGAAGCATTCGGCACTGCCGGCAACGCCTCCAAGATCAAGCCGATCTCTCTGGAGAAGATGTTCGAGCGTTATGCCAAAGGCGAGCTGAACGCCAAAGTGAATTGATCATTTTCTGAGCAACTTGCAGAAATGAAGAAGCCCGCAGCGATGCGGGCTTTTTTGTGGCTGTGATCCGCGCTTTTACAGGGTGGTTTGTTTACCGGGTAGGGCGATGATCCGTCCGACATAGGCTGGAGCCGGCTGGTCATGTCGGGCCTCGCTCAGCAATTGCAACGCCTCCAGCGACGCTTCGCTGAACGGCGCCGATTTCGGGCCGGCCGCCAGATCCACGTGCAGCAGCATCTGCTCACTCGCTGCCAACTCGACATCCCCGTCTGCTTTGTACAGCCCGTGATAAAGCTGCACCCGCTTGCGATCGTGTCCGATGATTTGCGTGCGCACTTCCACCGCTTCCCCGAGTTTCACTTCGTGCAGGAAGTTGATATGCGCCTCGAGCGTGAAGAGCGAGTGTTCGCTTGCATCCCGATCGTCAATGCCGAGGCCGATGCGGTCCATGAAGGCGTCGGTGGCGAAGCTGAAAATCAGCAAATAAAAGGCATCGCGGAGGTGGCCGTTGTAGTCGACCCAATCGGCGAGGACCGGGGTTTTATAAGTAACGAGCGCGGGCATAGGATTCCCAGGGCTGAAATCTTGGTGAGCTGAACGGGCCTCTTCGTGAGCAAGCTCACTCCCACAGGTCTTGCGTGAACGAAGAACAGTATTTCCCCGATCCCTTGTAGGAGCGCGCTTGCCCGCGATGAGGCCGGTGTGGGCGATGAAAATTTTGGCTCACTCCTCAAACGCCATTCCATGCTTTGCCTTAGTGGTTTTCACCGCTTCAAGCACCGCCAGCAGGCAGTCGTCGCGATATCGCTCCAGCGCCGCAATGCTGTGGCTACCCAACTGATCGGAGGTGCCATCGACCACATCGTCAATCAGCTTGTCGGTCAGCTCCGGCGCCGGAAGATAAGTCCACGGCAATTGCAGCGCCGGGCCGAATTGCGCCATGAAGTGACGCATGCCCGCATCGCCGCCGGCCAGGGTGTAGGTCAGAAAGGTGCCCATGAACGACCAGCGCAGGCCGGCGCCGAAACGGATCGCGTCATCGATTTCGCCGGTGGTCGCCACCCCATCGTTCACCAGGTGCAGCGCCTCACGCCACAGCGCCTCGAGCAAGCGATCCGCAATGAAACCGGGGACCTCTTTGCGCACATGCAGCGGGCGCATGCCCAGTGATTCATAGACCTTGATCGCCGCCTGCACCGCTTCCGGCGCGGTGTTTTTACCGCCGACCACTTCCACCAGCGGCAGCAGATAAACCGGATTAAACGGATGGCCCACCACGCAGCGTTCCGGGTGCGTGGCGCTCTCGTAAAACTCCGACGGCAGCAGACCGGAGGTGCTGGAACCAATAATTGCGTCAGGCTTGGCCGCCGCGCTGATCTTGCTGTGCAGATCCAGTTTGAGGTCAAGGCGCTCCGGGGCGCTTTCCTGGATGAAGTCGGCGTCGCGAACGCACTCCGCAATGGTGTCGACAAAGCGCAGGCGTTCCTGCGAGGCGCCCGACGCCAGGCCTTTTTGCTCGAGCGCTGGCCAGGCGTTGGCGACGCGTTTGCGCAGCGCTGCTTCGGCTCCCGGCGCCGGGTCCCAGGCCACGACATCCAGGCCGTGAGCCAGCGCGCGCGCCACCCAGCCGCTGCCGATGACACCGCTGCCCAAGGCGGCGAAGGTTTTAATCTGTGTGATGAAGGTCATGTCGGTTACTCGAAAAAGTGTCGAGGACCTTGTAGGAGTGAGCTTGCTCGCGATAGCTATTTATCTGCGCCAGATGTGTGACTGACACACCGTCATCGCGAGCAAGCTCACTCCTACACGGTAGAATTTGTGCGCGGGATCAAAATCGCTTTTTCAGCCCCATCTTCACGCGGCCCTCGGCCGGGGTCAGAACCCGGGCGCCCAGGCGGCTGAGGATTTCGCTGGCCCGCTCGACCAGCGCGCCGTTGCTGGCGAGCACGCCTTTGTCGAGCCAGATGTTGTCCTCCAGACCGACCCGCACGTTGCCGCCGAGCAATACCGCCTGCGCAGCCATCGGCATTTGCATGCGGCCGATGCCAAAGGCGGCCCACACCGCATCGGCGGGCAAGTTGTCGACCATGGCTTTCATGGTGGTGGTGTCCGCCGGCGCGCCCCACGGAATGCCCAGGCACAGCTGAAACAGGGGGTTGTCCAGCAAGCCTTCTTTCATCATCTGCTTGGCAAACCACAGGTGGCCGGTGTCAAAAATCTCCAGCTCGGCTTTCACCCCCAGCTCCTGGATTCGCTTGGCCCCGGCCCGCAGTTGCGCGGGCGTGGACACATAAATCGTGTCGCCATCGCCAAAGTTGAGGGTGCCGCAATCCAGTGTGCAGATTTCTGGCAGCAGCGCTTCAACGTGCGCGAGCCGGGTCAGCGGACCGACCAGATCGGTGCCGGGGCCGAAATCGGTCGGACGCTCGCCCGGGCCAATCTCCAGATCACCGCCCATGCCTGCAGTCAGGTTGACGATGATGTCGATGTCGGCTTCACGGATGCGGTCCATGGTTTCGCGGTACAGCTCGACGTCACGGCTGAACCTGCCGGTCTCGGGATCGCGCACATGGCAGTGCACGACCGTCGCCCCGGCCCTGGCGGCCTCGACCGCGGCTGCGGCGATCTGCTTGGGCGTGATCGGGACCAAGTGGCTTTTCCCGGTCGTGTCGCCAGCACCGGTCAGGGCGCAGGTGATGATGACGTCGTGATTCATGGGTGAGGTTCCTTACAGGCCAGGCGGTGACGCGGACGTTTGTGGCCCGCTTTTGAGGTGCAACGCTACGCAGCGGCGAGCCCCTCAAAACGCACAGCGGCGACACGGTTTTGCACAGCAGCGACCTGTGCTGTTGCTGCCAATCGGCAAGAGGTGTATTTGATGATCGGGCCCAGGAAGCCCGATCGCTTATGGCCACGTATCGCCCAAATGCTCAAATCCCAAGGAATGCGCCAACGATGTCCCAGGATTTCTACTTTCTGCTCATGCCCGGCTTTTCGATGATGGGCTTCGTGTCGGCGCTGGAGCCGTTGCGCGTCGCCAATCGCTTTGGTGGCGAGCTGTTTCGCTGGCACATCCTGAGCGTCGACGGCGGTCCTGTGATTGCCAGCAACGGCATGTCAGTGAACGCCGATGCCGCGCTTGAGCCACTTAGAAAAGGCGCAACATTGTGGGTAATGGGCAGCGTCGATCCACTGAAGTTTTACACCAGCACGCTGGAACACTGGCTGCGCCGGCTGGACCTGGAAGGCGTGGTTCTTGGGGCGATCGACACCGGCAGCTTCGTCCTCGCCCAAGCCGGTCTGTTGGAGGGTTATCGGCTGACCCTGCATTGGGAAGCGCTCGACGCCTTCAAGGAAACCTATCCCCGGCTGCAAGCAACGCAGGAATTGTTCGAGATCGACCGACGCCGCATTACTTCGGCCGGCGGCACCGCCTCCATTGACATGATGCTCGACCTGATCGGGCAGGCGCATGGCCCGGACATGGCGATCAAAGTGTCCGAGCAATTCGTACTCGGACGCATACGCCAGCGCAAAGACCACCAGCGCATGCAGATCGCCACGCGCTACGGCATCAACAACAAGAAACTGGTGCAGGTCATCGGCGTCATGGAGCAGCACACCGAGCCGCCGCTGAGCACGCTGGAACTGGCCGAAGGGATTCAAGTGACGCGGCGTCAGTTGGAACGGCTCTTTCGCCTGCACCTGAACGACACACCGAGCAATTTCTATCTCGGCCTGCGGCTGGAGAAAGCCAGGCAACTGCTGCGTCAGAGTGACATGAGCGTGCTGGAAGTCAGCATCGCCTGCGGGTTTGAATCGCCGTCGTATTTCACCCGCAGTTACCGGGCGAGATTTGTGGTGTGCCCGAGGGAGGATCGAGGACGTACGCGCGAGGTGAGGGATGTTTGACTCCTGATTATTGTCAATTATACTCGCGACTATAAATTATAGTTCGAGCAATAATTGGGTATAAATCATGACCAAACGCACTGGTTTTGTGTTCAAGCGCAGTAGCCTCGCGTCTACCGTCGCAGAAGGTTTGACCGGCGAAGGACTGCACGATTATTCATCCGGACTGTTCCTCGCGGCGCCGCGTCGCACGGGCAAGAGCACCTTCCTGCGCGAAGACCTGGTTCCGCAGTGTCTCGGCCAGGGTTGGCTGCCGGTTTACGTTGACCTGTGGGCTGATCGGGAACAGGACCCCGCCGACCTGATCAGCTCGGCGATCGCGGTTGCCCTTGTGCCGTACGAAAAAGGCATTCGCAAGCTCGCTAAATCAGCCGGGATAGACAAACTCAATTTCCTGCGCACGTTGTCGTGGGATTTCACCACGCCGCAATTGCCAGTGGGCTCGACATTAACGCAGGCCTTGCAGCTGTTGCACAGTGCGTCACAGAAGATGATCGTGTTGATCATCGATGAAGCTCAGCACGCCTTGACCAGTGAAGCCGGGGTCAACGCGATGTTTGCGTTAAAGGCCGCACGGGACGAGTTAAATCAAGGTCATGAGCAAGGCAACGGCGCCTTGCGGCTGGTGTTGACGGGCTCGAACCGGGACAAGCTGGCCCATTTGGTGCTGAACAAAAATCAACCGTTCTATGGCTCGAGCATCACGCCCTTTCCGCTGTTAGGCAAAGACTTCACCAAGGCTTATACGGCCCATCTCAACAGCCACTTGGCGATTACCAATCAGTTTTCCGCTGCCGATATCGATGCCGCCTTCGAGCTGGTCGGGCGCCGCCCCGAAATGCTGCGTTCAATCATCGGCGATGTGGCACTTGAGTTGGGCGACGCCGAGAATCTCGGCCAACTGCTGCATGACAGTGCGCGGTTGCTGCGGGCGGGCGTGTGGGAGGAGTTCGAAAGCGCCTACAACGCCCTGACTTTGCCGCAGCGCGCAGTGCTGGAGGTGATGGCTGACCGGGCGCGCGATAACCAGCCATTCGCACCCTTCGCCGATGCGACCTTACTTGCAGTGAGCAAGGCGTTGGAGGCGCTTAACAGCGAAGTGGTGCCTGGCACTCAGACCATTCAGGCGGCGATCGATGCACTCCGTGACAAAGAGCTGGTGTGGAAATCCAGTCGCGGCGCGTATGCCTTGGAAGACAAGGCACTCGGCGAATGGCTGCTGCAACGAAGAGAACCTAAGTAAGCGTATTGCTTACCTGGTCTTCATCAACGCCGAACACGCCGCCTTGTAAGCCTCATGCTGATACTTGTTCAGCGCTGCCGGCAGCTCAAAGCTGTGCTTTTTCATCTGTGCGTTGATTGTTTGAGGCGACAGCAGGATGACGTCACAGTCTTCCAGCAGCTGAAAGAGGGTCTCGATCTTGAACGTCGTCGGGCCGCCGGCGAACTCGCCCTTCTTGCTGCGTTTTTTGATTGCGATATGACCAATGCCATTGTCACGCACGAATGCCTCGATCTGGCGGGCGAACGCTTTGACGTTGACGGCTTCATCGTCGTCTTCGAGTGCGATCTTCTTGGTCGGCAATGGAACGTGTTCGAGCGCGCCGGACGCGCGAGTGGCGACAGCGAAGATGGCCTCGCTGCCTTTGATTTCTACGCCGCAGATGTTCATGTGCCTACCTTGAGCTTGGGAAGGGCGTCAGGGTAGCGCATTAAGCAGTTATTCAGACTGCGCGACGGTATCCAGATACTCCGATCGTTCGTCGCTGGCGCGGGTCAGGCAATCGTTCTGGTCGATGTTGAATTCTTTGGTACCGGGCTTGGCCGGGAACACTTCAACGGCGCAGTCCGCGTCACGCAGTTTTTTCCAGGCTTCCTGGGCCGCCTTGAGCTTGGTGGCGAACTCCTCGGCCTGGGCCTTGTTCGCACCGAACTGCGTCTGCACGCGCTCAAGCACGTTCTGAACATTCTCTGTCAGCAACTTCTCCGCCGTGTCGCGGCTGTACACCGAGCACTCAAGCGTCTGCTGATCTTCTTCAACGCCGTCACAAGGATTGGCGGCCGGATTTCCCGCTGCGTGTGCACCTGTCGCGAATAGAGCCAGAGCCAGAAACATGGTTTTCATTAGGGCTTTCCGAGTCAGAGATGAAATGGATTCTCGCCCAAGCGCGAGGCAAAGAACAGGTATCAAATGCGGGCGGCAAAAGACCACGCCCCGCCTTTGTCGTTTCTTGACGCTTTCGGCAATTCCCCTGTCGTTTTTGCACCCGGCTCCTCCGACCCTCAGGCATATGCTGACCCCAAAGCGCCGGCAGACCTTCCGGCCATTAAAGAACCCCAGGGGACCGCCTGATGAGCCCAGCCGAATTACACGCCGACAGCATCGTCATTGACGGGTTGATCATTGCCAAATGGAACCGTGAACTGTTCGAGGACATGCGCAAAGGCGGCCTGACCATGGCCAACTGCACAGTCTCGGTGTGGGAAGGTTTTCAGCAGACCGTCAACAGCATTGCCTCCAGCCAGAAACTGATTCGTGAAAACAGCGACCTGGTGATTCAGGTGCGCAACACGGCCGACATCCGCAAGGCCAAGGAGCTGGGCAAGACCGGCATCCTGTTCGGCTTCCAGAATGCCCATGCCTACGAAGACCAGATCGGCTACGTCGAGATCTTCAAACAGCTGGGCGTTGGCATCGTGCAGATGTGCTACAACACCCAGAATCTGGTGGGCACCGGCTGCTACGAGCGCGACGGCGGCCTGTCGGGTTTCGGTCGTGAAATCGTCGCGGAGATGAACCGCGTCGGCGTCATGTGCGACCTCTCCCACGTAGGCTCGAAGACCTCCGAGGAAGTCATCCTCGAATCGAAGAAACCAGTGACCTACTCCCACTGTCTGCCTTCGGGCTTGAAAGAACACCCTCGCAACAAATCCGACGCGGAGCTTAAGTTCATCGCCGATCACGGCGGCTTTGTCGGCGTGACCATGTTCGCGCCGTTTCTGGCCAAGGGCATCGATTCGACCATCGACGATTACGCCGAAGCCATTGAGTACGTGATGAACATTGTCGGCGAAGACGCCATCGGCATCGGCACTGACTTTACCCAGGGTCACGGCCAGGAATTTTTCGAATACCTGACCCACGACAAAGGCTACGCCCGGCGTCTGACTAACTTCGGCAAGATTATCAATCCGCTGGGCATCCGCACCGTCGGCGAATTCCCGAACCTCACCGAAACCCTGCTCAAACGCGGCCACTCCGAGCGCGTGGTGCGCAAGATCATGGGCGAAAACTGGGTTCGTATCCTGGGCGACGTCTGGGGCGAATAAGCCTTCGGACCTACGCGCCGAGCACTGAATTTTTCCCTCTCCCCCTCGCGGAGAGGGCATCCACTCGAATTTTCCGGAGTTAAGTTTCCATGGCCAAGATCGCCCCGCAATTGCCAATCGAAGTCGACAGCGAGACCGGTGTCTGGACCTCCGACGCCCTGCCGATGCTGTACGTGCCGCGCCATTTCTTCGTCAACAACCACATGGGCATCGAAGAAGTGCTGGGCGCCGAGGCGTACGCCGAAATCCTCTACAAGGCCGGCTACAAGTCCGCTTGGCATTGGTGCGAGAAAGAAGCCGAATGCCACGGCATCGAGGGCGTTGCGGTGTTCGAGCACTACATGAATCGTCTGTCCCAGCGCGGTTGGGGCCTGTTCAAGATTCAGGACATCGATCTGGAAAAAGGCACTGCCAGCGTCAAGCTCGAGCACTCGGCCTTCGTTTACGTCTACGGCAAAGTAGGGCGCAAGGTCGATTACATGTTCACCGGCTGGTTTGCCGGGGCCATGGACCAGGTCCTGGAAGCCAGCGGCAGCAAACTCCGCACCGTGGCCGAGCAGGTTTACGGCGGATCGGAAGAAGGCCACGACGACGGCCTGTTTGTCGTCAAGCCGTTGTAAGTCGAGGTTTCCGTCATGGCTTTCGAAGCGATGTTTCAACCGATTCAGATCGGTAAATTGACCATACGCAACCGCGTATTGAGTACCGCGCACGCCGAGGTCTACGCCACCGACGGCGGCATGACCACCGACCGTTACGTCAAGTACTACGAGGAGAAAGCCAAGGGCGGCATCGGTCTGGCCATTTGCGGTGGGTCGTCCAGCGTGGCCATCGACAGCCCGCAAGGCTGGTGGAAATCGGTCAACCTGGCGACTGACAAGATCATTCCGCACTTCCAGAACCTCGCTGACGCCATGCACAAGCACGGCGCCAAGATCATGATCCAGATTACCCACATGGGCCGTCGCTCGCGTTGGGACGGCGATCATTGGCCAACGCTGCTGTCGCCTTCGGGCATCCGCGAGCCGGTACACCGCGCAACGTGCAAGACCATCGAGCCGGAAGAAATCTGGCGGGTCATCGGCAACTACGCCAGCGCAGCGGCACGGGCCAAGGCCGGTGGTCTGGACGGCGTTGAGTTGTCAGCGGTGCACCAGCACATGATCGATCAGTTCTGGAGCCCGCGGGTCAACAAGCGCACCGATGAATGGGGCGGCAGCTTCGAAAACCGCATGCGATTCGGCCTGGAAGTGATCAAGGCTGTGCGCAAGGAAGTCGGACCGGATTTCTGCGTCGGCCTGCGTATCTGCGGTGACGAGTTTCACCCGGACGGCCTCAGTCACGAGGACATGAAAGAGATCGCTAAGTACTACGACCAGACCGGCATGATCGATTTCCTCGGCGTCGTGGGTTCGGGTTGTGATACCCACAACACCCTCGCTAACGTCATCCCGAACATGAGTTATCCACCGGAGCCGTTCCTGCACCTGGCTGCCGGTATCAAGGAAGTGGTCAAGGCGCCAGTGCTGCACGCGCAGAACATCAAGGACCCGAATCAGGCGACGCGCATCCTCGAAGGCGGCTACGTCGACATGGTCGGCATGACCCGCGCGCACATCGCCGACCCGCACCTGATCACCAAGATCAAAATGGGCCAGGTCGATCAGATCCGTCAGTGCGTCGGTGCCAACTACTGCATCGACCGCCAGTATCAAGGCCTGGACGTGCTGTGCATCCAGAACGCTGCGACCTCGCGGGAATACATGGGTGTGCCGCACATCATCGAAAAGACCACCGGCGTGAAACGCAAAGTGGTGATCGTGGGTGCGGGCCCTGCCGGGATGGAAGCGGCGCGTGTTTCGGCTGAGCGTGGCCATGACGTGACGTTGATCGAGAAAAAAGACGCCATCGGTGGGCAGATCACAACGGCCTCGAAAGCGCCGCAACGCGATCAGATCGCCGGCATCACGCGCTGGTTTCAGCTGGAGCTGGCGCGCTTGAAAGTCGATCTGCGTTTGGGCACGGCGGCAGACATCGCGACCATCATGGATCTGCGGCCTGACGTGGTGGTGCTGGCGGTGGGCGGTCATCCGTTCATTGAGCAGAACGAGCATTGGGGCGCCGCTGAAGGCTTGGTCGTCAGCAGTTGGGACATCCTCGACGGCAACGTTGCGCCGGGTAAGAACGTGCTGGTCTACGACACCATTTGCGAGTTCACCGGCATGTCCACGGCTGACTTTCTCGCCGACAAAGGCTGCCAGGTCGAGATCGTTACTGACGACATCAAGCCCGGCGTTGCCATCGGTGGTACGTCGTTCCCGACCTACTACCGCAGCATGTACCCCAAGGAAGTGATCATGACCGGCGACATGATGCTGGAAAAGGTCTACCGCGAGGGCGACAAGCTGGTAGCAGTGCTGGAGAACGAATACACCGGTGCCAAAGAGGAGCGGGTAGTCGATCAAGTGGTGGTCGAGAACGGCGTGCGTCCTGACGAAGCGCTCTATTACGGGATGAAGGAAGGTTCGCGCAACAAAGGCCAGATCGATATCGACGCCCTGTTCGCGATTCAGCCGCAGCCATCGTTGAGTAAGCCGGGTGAAGGGTATCTGTTGTTCCGCATTGGCGATTGCGTGGCACAGCGCAATACCCATGCGGCGATCTATGACGCGTTGCGGCTCTGCAAAGATTTCTAGCGGCCGGCACACAACCCTGTAGGAGTGAGCTTGCTCGCGAAAGCGGCGGGTCTGTCGACATCCATGTTGAATGTCAGTCCGGCTTCGCGAGCAAGCTCACTCCTACAGGAATCGAGTAAGGCATCCCGACCTGCAAGACCCTGAGTCTTTGGGAGCTCCACATGTTGAACACCCTTCTTCCCATCCTGCTTTTCGCTGCCCTGGGCCTCGCGCTCATTGGCGTGCTGCGGCGGGTGAGCCTGTGGCGCAACGGGCGTGCCGCCAAGGTCGATCTGCTCGGCGGACTGCTGGCCATGCCCAAGCGCTACATGGTCGACCTGCACCACGTCGTCGCGCGGGACAAATACATCGCCAACACCCACGTCGCTACGGCGGGCGGCGCGGTGGCGTCGATCATCCTTGCGATTCTGGTGCACGGCTTCGGCTTGCATAACCGGGTCCTCGGCTACGCGCTGCTGCTGATGTCGGCCGTGATGTTCGTCGGCGCAATCTTCATGTACCTGCGTCGTCGTCACCCGCCGAGCCGCTTGTCGAAAGGCCCGTGGATGCGCCTGCCGAAAAGCCTGCTGGCGTTCTCGGGCTCGTTCTTTGTGGTCACGCTGCCCGTCGCGGGCGTTCTGCCGGCAAACTTTGGTGGCTGGTTGTTGGCAATCATTCTGGGCATCGGCTTACTGTGGGGCGTCTGCGAATTGTTCCTCGGCATGACCTGGGGCGGACCGATGAAGCACGCCTTCGCCGGGGCGCTGCACCTGGCGTGGCACCGTCGCCCCGAGCGCTTCGGTGGTGGCCGCTCTACGGGGCTGAAACCCCTAGATCTGACAGACAGGACCGCGCCGCTGGGTGTGGAAAAACCCAAGGATTTCACCTGGAATCAGCTGCTCGGTTTCGATGCGTGCGTGCAGTGCGGCAAATGCGAGGCTGCGTGCCCGGCCTTCGCCGCAGGCCAGCCGCTGAACCCGAAAAAACTGATTCAAGATATGGTCGTCGGCTTGGCTGGCGGCACCGATGCGAACTTTGCCGGCAGCCCCTATCCATCCCTCGACGGGATGGGCAAGCCAATCGGCGAACATGGCGGCAACCCCCATCAACCCATCGTCAACGGGCTGGTCGACGCCGACACCCTGTGGTCGTGCACGACCTGCCGTGCTTGCGTGGAAGAGTGCCCGATGATGATCGAGCACGTGGACGCGATCGTCGACATGCGCCGTCATCTGACCCTCGAAAAAGGCGCGACCCCCAACAAGGGCGCGGAGGTCCTGGAAAACCTCATCGCGACCGACAACCCGGGCGGCTTCGCGCCGGGCGGGCGCATGAATTGGGCGGCAGACCTCAACCTTGAGGTCATGAGCCACAAGAAAACCGTGGACGTGCTGTTCTGGGTCGGCGATGGCGCGTTCGACATGCGCAATCAACGCACCTTGCGCGCCTTCGTCAAAGTGCTGAAAGCCGCCAGGGTCGACTTTGCCGTGCTGGGGCTTGAAGAGCGCGACAGCGGTGATGTCGCGAGACGTCTGGGCGATGAAGCGACGTTCCAGATGCTTGCCAGACGCAATATCCAGACGTTGGCGCAGTACGACTTCAAGCGCATCGTCACCTGCGACCCGCACAGCTTCCATGTGCTGAAAAACGAATACGGTGCGTTCGAGGGTCACTACGTCGTACAGCACCACAGCACGTATCTGGCCGAATTGATCGCCGACGGTGCGTTGAACGTGGGTCAGCACAAAGGCACCAGCGTCACCTATCACGATCCGTGCTACCTCGGGCGCTACAACGGCGAGTATCAGGCGCCGCGCGATGTGCTGCGTGCGCTGGGCATCGAGGTCAAGGAAATGGTGCGGTCCGGATTCCGCTCACGTTGCTGCGGCGGCGGTGGCGGTGCGCCGATCACCGACATTCCGGGCAAGCAACGGATCCCTGACATGCGCATGGATGACATTCGCGAGACGGGCGCCGAGCTGGTGGCTGTGGGTTGTCCACAGTGCACCGCGATGCTTGAAGGCGTGGTCGAGCCGCGGCCGATGATCAAGGACATCGCCGAATTGGTGGCTGACGCGCTGTTTGAAGAAACCGCGCCTGCAAAACCGGCAGCGGCCCGACGTGAACCTGCGGAGGCGCATTGATGAGTGACATTATTCGCCGCGACCCGCGCGCTGAATGGATTGCACGAAACCGCCTGCATCCCCTGCACGCTGCCATGCAACCGGCGCAAACCCGCTGGATGGGCCCCAATGGGGTGCTGCGTAAAAACGTGCATGGCATCGGCTTTATCGGTCCCAACGGCGTTAAGCGCATCGACCGAAGCGGTGCGCAGCAAGGCGGCGCGATCAAACGGTCCGTATCGGTGGACGTGCAATTGCCGTTGCATCGGATTGCAACGCCGGCCTTTTATATCGCTGTCGTTCCCGACATGGTCGGCGGCCGTTTGAGCAGCCATGACCGCGACCTGCTGGGCTTGGCCCATGGGCTGGCTGGCAACGAGGGCGCTGTCCTGGCGGTGATTTTCGGCGAGCACAAAGAGACGGCGTTCGACACCGCTGGCGTCGATCGTCTGTTGATACTGGAAGGCAGCGCGTTCAGTGGTTATTCGCCTGAGCAACGTGTGCAAGGTTTGCGGGCTGTGGATAACCAGTTCGACCCGCATCACTGGTTGCTGCCCGACAGCCGAAACGGCGGGGGAGAGTTGGGGCGCCGCTTTGCGGCCAGCCTGGGTGAGCGACCGTCCACACGCGTCTGGCAAGTGGCTGGCGAACAGTGTGTGGGCCGCGCGGGCGCCGGAACCGCAGACCTGTCTCGGCCGGTGTCACGCCTGATTCTCGCTCAAGCGGAATGCGCCGAACCCGTCAGTGAGACCCGGCACGAAGCGCTGCCTGTGGAGTTATCCACAGCTGTCGCGCGCAGCTTGCCGCGCATTGAAGACCTCGGCGCTGTGGCGGTCGATCCGGCACTTATCCCCATGTCCGAAGCTGAATTCATATTTTCGGGTGGCAACGGGGTCAAGGACTGGCCGCTGTTTCACCGTACCGCCGTCGCATTGGGCGCAACAGAAGGCGCCTCCCGTGTGGCCGTCGACGATGGCTTCATGGGCCGTGATCGCCAGGTTGGCGCGTCCGGCACCTGGGTCACTGCCCGGGTGTACGTGGCGGTCGGCATTTCCGGCGCGATCCAGCATTTACAGGGCATTGGCGCCTGCGACAAGGTGGTTGCCATCAACCTCGATCCGACCTGCGACATGATCAAGCGTGCAGATCTGTCAGTGATCGGCGAGAGCGCTGCCATTCTCGAAGCGCTGATTGAAGCGGTCGACACTTACCGAAATGGGGCGAAGCGCGATGCAGCCTGAAATGGGAGGCTCTGTGGATAAAAGTGCGCTGCACGTGATCAGCCTCGTCTCGGTCGGCGCGCACCCGACGTCAGGACGTCCGCGTCGCGCCGAGCAGGATGCCCGTGCCGTTGAGCTGGGTTTGCAACTGGCTGGGGATAACTTGCACGTGTTGCATGCGGGTGATGCCGAAGAGCCCGCATTACGTGGCTATCTGGGCATGGGCGTGGACGAACTCCACGTGCTGGCTCAGCCGCCGGGCGCGGACGCGTTGCCTGGGTTGGCGGATTACATTCGCGAGTCCGGTGTGCAGCTGGTGCTGACCGGCAGTCAGGCCGAGACGGGCGAAGGGTCGGGCATGCTCCCGTATTTGCTAGCCGAAAAGCTCGGCTGGCCGCTGGTGGTGGGCATGGCCGAGGTCGAATCCATGAGCAACGGCACCGCCCAGGTGCTGCAGGCGCTCCCTCGAGGTCAGCGCCGCCGACTCAAGGTCCGATTGCCGTTCCTGGCGACTGTGGATAACTCGGCACCGAAACCCCGGCAAAGCGCTTACGGCCCGGCGCAACGGGGTCTACTGGATGTAGAAGAGATCGACGTGGTCATCGACGAAGTGTTTGCCGGCGCAGAGCTGACGCCCGCGAAACCACGGCCAAAACGTTTGAAGGTCATCAAAGCCAAAAGCGGCGCTGATCGTATGAAGGCCGCAACGGCGAAAGCGAGCGGAGGCGGTGGGCAGGTTCTCAAGGGGGTGACTGCTCAGGAGGGTGCTGCGGCGATTTTGAAGTTGCTGGTGGAGGAGGGGGTGGTTCGCTGAGTGCGTTTCAGCATTGAGGAAGGCGTCCTAAATGGCGCCTTCTTCACTTGTAGGTGATTGATCGGGCAACCGGCTTTCAACTGCTTGCTCCGCCAATGGGACATCAACGATCGCTACATCGAAGACTTGCTCGATGACCTGTCTAGGTCCTTGTTTGAGGCTCCATGTGAAGAACACCAAACACCCAACCAGCAGAACGAAACATCCTGAGCCAACGACGCTTTGAGATACGCCTGACCAAAATCCGGGCCTGAACGATCGAATCTCGTTATTCGCTTTGGCCAAGTACAGCTCCTCAAGCTCCTTAGCTTCATTCGCAAGTGATGTTTCCAGAAAACTCAATGCCAACTGGGCCGCCTGGTTTCTGTAAACATCCAGCTGCGACGCGTTGTTGCTGATGTCATGGAAAGCCGTGAGATCGGAGTCTGTCGGATCCTCTCCGTGCTTCGCGATGAACGCCTGGATGTACTCGATTTTCTGCCGCTTGTAGCTCGAATAAGCAAGCTTGCCCAGAATGTCGCTCTCGTCCGCGACCAGTTCCTCATAGATGTAGTTGTAGCCTCCTCCCGCCATGGTCATCAGGTCCGCTGCATTTTTGCGTAGGCGGAGGCGAATGCGCTTTTAATCTCCTGAAGCGTTCTGGGTCTGTAGGTCACGATACCCAGCAGCTCACGCGGGAGGCTGGTAGGCCGCCCGCGTTGTTGTATGAGTTGAGCGTTTGCCCGCAGAACCACCTGCTCAGAAAACCGTACTCTTGATGTCATTGTTAGCCACTCCGAATCGATATGGGCGGGAGTCTACCGCTCATAAAAAGGTATGAATGTCAGACGCGTCTGATTCGGCGTGTAAAACGACCCTATTACCCACAATCGCTGTTGATCCGCCTGTGGATAAACTGTTCGCCTATTGCTACAGGCCTTTGCCGCCATGGCTTTGAGAAGGATGGATGATTTTTGATCACTCTATCTCACGGATTCCTATGGGTTTTTCCACAATCCAGGATTTGAAGCGCGCGTTCTTACCCACATTCTCTGTGAGCGGTGGTGTGGATAAGATGTTCGTGATCCTCTGTAGCCCTTTTGATCCGTGGCTTGTAGAGCTATGGTCAAATTTTAACCAATAACAGCTCTTGTGCGCCGATTTGCGTCTCTGGCCATCCTGATTGAGCGCATTCCGCGCTTTTCCACGGCGCCCGTGAGACTTACACACATATGCTGTTGGCGCTTCTGTGGATAACATGTTCGCGGTCAGGCTTGAGCCCCTAAATCCGGCAGGTTGAGCGATGTGCTCAAAAAATGATCAGAAATTTGTGCTGACAGAGTCCAAGCGGTATTCAATCGCATCAACACTTCCACATTTCTAAACCTGATAGCTTTGTAAATCTCCTCAATCGGAACGGAGGTAAGGAGCCTCGCCGTTCGGTTCACCCTCGTGTCTACGCCAGCGCCTGTGCAACGATTCCGTCGTTTTGCAATTCGCTCCAGGGACCGTCTGCGATGACCTCACCGTTTTTCAACACAATCACACGATCGAAACGGGACAGCGCAGTCAAGTCGTGGGTAGCACACACCAGTCCCCTTTTATGGAACTGCTCGAACAGAGTGTTCCACACACCCAGGGCGGTCTCCTGATCCAGAGCCGATGTAGGCTCGTCGAACAAGTTGAAATCACCAGGGCGATTGATAAGCCGAAGCAGAGACAGTCGTTTTGCTTCGCCTCCTGAAATGTTTATTGCGCCTTCAGCTATTGATCGGTTGGCGGCCAGCTGTGCCACGCCAAGATCTTCGAGGATTCGAGGGAGATGGTCGGACATGGGTTGATCGAAAAGCACAGAGTGGTTGAATGTGCCCTCAAGAAACACCGGGTCTTGAGGGCAGTAGCGAACCCGGTCCAGATACGTCTGAATGTTGCACCCTCGTAATGCCCTCCCATTTATGGAAATACCGTGGCGGAGTGTTTTCAGCGTCCCTGCCATGGTCTCTAAAAGCGTGCTTTTGCCGGCACCACTCGGTCCGATGATCGCAACGGATTGCTCAGGCGTGAAATGCAGCTTACGGTTCGTCACCCGATTCATTGCGACCAATACCAGGCTCGACAGTGGTTCAGGTAAAGGCTCTTGCGGTACCTCTACAAGATCCTCCAGTAACAAGGTTTCCTGGAGCCTCTGTCGGTCTACCGAGAATTGATCCAGTGCCCGATAGGCCTCTGCCAAAGCGCTGCAGTTACTCAGAAACATGCCCGCCAGCGAAAATATGGCGACCAGCTCCCCAACAGACAAGCGTGGAGATATGGAAGCCTGATAAGCCGGTGGTAAAGCAGGATATAGCCAATGGAAACTCCCAGCAGGGTCGTGAACATCAGTACTCCGCCCAGGGAGGCAAAGATGATCGCGATCAAAGCCAGTTCTATCAGTAGCGGGAAGCCTGAAGTGATGAAAAAAATCAGAAACTTCTCGTGCGCAGTTATTCCCCTTTCTACAGACTTGATGAGGCCGCCAATCCGAAGGGACGAAAATTGCTCAAACTCTTTGCCCAGTATTTTTTCAGACCATTCGGTGGAGAGGTCTGCCAGGGTTGTCTGCACGAGCTTCACAAGTTGATAAGTCTGAAGCGGGTGCAACACGGACTGCAGCAGCACAGCGCCACAAAGAACAATCAGTAAATCGCTAAGGGTGAGTGAAGCGACATCTTCTGCGACAGAGAGGTTATCAATAATCTTCCCCAGCAACAGTGCTGGCGCTAGGGTGGACAGCTTCAATAGAACGGTAATCGCGGTGGCACTTATGAACAGTCTTTTTTTGGAGCTCAGTGTCTCGCTGATAAAATCGATCATCCGCTTAGCTACCTCAGATAGCGCTTGAGCTTTTAAGAGGTCGCGTCACTTGCCGCGAGTGCTGCATTAATAACAGTCACTGAACCTGATTCAAATTTGTTACCGGCGCGAAACTTCTGGTCTTGTTGTAGGCCGTTTCAGTGGTGATGTAGGCCGACGCTAATAACTCTTTGAGTTGTACCGGGTTTCTTTGTAGGAACAGGGGTCGAAGTCACAATTGATGTGGTTGTGCTAGCGAGGTCCTAATCATGGTTTCGGTGACTGATCAGAACCCATCGCGGGCAAGCGCGCTCCTACAGGTGGATGTCTGTAGAAGCGCGGTTGCCCGCAAGGGTGTCGGTGCTAAAGCGACAGGCAGAAGCTTATTCGTGATTAACCGCCACGCCCTTCAAATACGAAGCAGGCTCGGCGCCCATGTTCTCCAGCAACTTGGCGCTGTACCAGTCGATGAAATTCACCACCCCGAACTCGTACGTCTTCGAATACGGCCCCGGCTGGTAAGCGATGGAGTTGATGCCGCGCTGGTTTTCTTCGGCCAGTCGACGGTCCTGGTCATTGGTGGCGTCCCAGACTTCGCGCAGGCGCGCAACGTCGTAGTCCACGCCCTCGACAGCATCCTTGTGCACCAGCCATTTGGTGGTGACCATGGTTTCCTGCGCGCTGATCGGCCACACGGTGAACACGATCACGTGGTCGCCCATGCAGTGGTTCCACGAGTGGGGCAGGTGCAGGATGCGCATTGAGCCCAGCTCCGGGTTCTGGATGCGCCCCATCAGTTTTTTGCTGCCTTGCTTGCCATCCATCGTCATCGAGACGGTGCCTTTGAGCAGCGGCATGCGCACGATGCGGTTGCGCAGGCCAAAGCTGGCGTGGGCGAAGGGGATTTTTTCGGCTTCCCAGGCGGCCGCGGACGCTGCGACGTGGTCCTTGAAGGCCTGGTCGGCACGCGGGTCGGTGACGTCGTCCCACTCCAGCAAGGTGTTCAGCAGTTCGGGGTGCGACGCATTGCAGTGGTAGCACTCGCGGTTGTTTTCCAGCACCAGCTTCCAGTTGGCTTTTTCGATCAAGGTGGTTTGCACCGCCACCTTGGTATTCTCCATGTCGTACGGTTCCATGTAGTGGTTCAGCGTCTGCAGGAACGCGTCGATGGCGGGCGGGTTGCTCGCCATGCTGATGAAAATGTACCCGCCCGCGACCTTGCAATGCACCGGCTTGAGCCCGAACTGCTTCATGTCGAAGTCAGCACCCATTTCTGTGCCCGCGTACAGCAGGCGACCGTCGAGTTCGTACGTCCACTGGTGGTAAGGACAAACCAGCTTGGCGACCTTGCCTTTTTCCTTGGTGCACAGGCGTGAGCCACGGTGACGGCAGACGTTGTGGAACGCATTGATCGAGCCGTCCGGTCCGCGCACCACCAGGATCGGGTTCTTGCCGATCTGAAGGGTGAGGAAGTTGCCCTTGGCCGGCACTTCGCAGCTCATGCCCGCGATCAGCCACTCTTTCTGAAAGATTTCCTGCATGTCGATTTCAAACAGCCGCTCATCGCTGTAGAAAGGCTGCGGCAGCGAGTAGGTGCGCTCGCGGGTATGCAGCATCTCGGCAGTCGCCTTGCGCGCAGGTTCCAGCGGATCGCCCAAGCTCAGAGTTGCGGTGACGTCCATCTTTCAAGTCCTCAGGCCGCGCTTTGCGCAGTCTACGAATGTGGCTGATACGGTGGGTGTGTAGCGAAGCACGCGAGGCGGCAGTGATTTCTGACGCTCAGGCCGATGGATAAAGAATCTGTAATGAATTGATGGCGAGTGTGGAGCCGGGCGCGACCTGAACCTTATCCATGGGCGACATGGCCGAATCCGTTTCCGACGGCCCGACCCCTATAGACCGGGGCTGGTCGCCATAAGTATGTGAATGTCGCTGATAGGTAAATAGGCGGCTCGTGCGTTACGCAGAATCGCCATCATATGAGGCCGACCGTCGGCCGTGGAGAGTGAGTATGTCGCAGAGTTTCCTCAGCCCGGTCAACACCCAGACGTGGGCCAACGGCCGCCACCTGGTACGGGTCGTCAAAGTGATCCAGGAAACCTGGGACGTGCGCACGTTCTGCTTCATGGCCGACCAGCCGATTCTGTTCTTCTTCAAGCCCGGCCAGTTCGTCACCCTGGAGCTGGAAATCGACGGCGTGCCGATCATGCGCTCGTACACCATCTCCAGTTCGCCCTCGGTGCCGTACAGCTTCTCGATCACCATCAAGCGCGTGCCCGGCGGCAAGGTATCGAACTGGCTGCACGACACGCTGCACGAAGGGCAGGAGCTGGCGGTGCACGGGCCGGTGGGGCTGTTCAACGCCATCGACTTCCCGAACCCGAAAATCCTCTACCTCAGCGGCGGCGTCGGCATCACGCCGGTCATGTCCATGGCGCGCTGGTACTACGACACCAACGCCAACGTCGACATGGTCTTCGTCCACAGTTCACGCTCGCCCAAAGACATCATCTACCACCGCGAGCTAGAACAGATGGCGTCGCGGATCAACAACTTCGCCCTGCACATCGTCTGTGAAAAGCACGGGTTGGGTGAGCCTTGGGCGGGATATCGCGGTTATCTAAATCAGAAGATGCTCGAACTGATGGCCCCGGATTTCATGGAGCGCGAGGTGTTCTGCTGCGGACCGACGCCGTACATGAGTGCGGTCAAGCGGTTGCTCGAAGCCAACGGTTTCAACATGGCGCAGTACCACGAAGAGTCCTTTGGTGCGACGCCGCCGGAAGCTCGCGCCGACGCCGTCGAACATGCCGAACAGGCCGCCGACGCGCCCGATCTGGATGTCGCTGAATTGCATCAGGTGGAGTTCACCGACACCGGCAAGAGCATCCGCGTCGCGCCGGGCGAAACCGTCCACGCCGCCGCTGCCAAGCTGGGCCTGATGATTCCCAAGGCTTGTGGCATGGGCATCTGCGGCACCTGCAAGGTGATGAAACTGAGCGGGGAGGTCGAGATGGAACACAACGGCGGCATTACCGACGACGACGTGGAGGAGGGGTACATCCTGTCGTGCTGCAGCGTGCCGAAGGGTGACGTGCGGATTGAGTATTGATCAACCTGTGTAGGAGCGCGCTTGCCCGCGATGAACGATGACGCGGTCTACCTGAGAGACCGCGTTGTTTTTTTCGCGGGCAAGCGCGCTCCTACACTGTGATCAACGGGTTGCTTACACCTTGAAGCGCGCAACCATCCCGTTCAAATCCACGGCCAGACGCGACAGCTCGTTGCTCGCTGCGCTGGTCTGATTGGCGCCGGTGGCGGACTGAGTCGACAGATCCCGGATGTTGACCAGGTTGCGGTCCACTTCCCGAGCGACTTGGGCCTGCTCTTCCGCCGCGCTGGCGATGACCAGGTTGCGTTCATTGATTTCCACGACAGCGCTGTTAATGGTGTCCAGCGCGAGGCCTGCGCCCTTGGCGATGTTCAGGGTCGATTCCGCACGCTCGGTGCTGCTGCGCATGGAGTTCACAGCCTGCTCGGTACCGCCCTGGATGCTGCCGATCATGCGTTCGATTTCGCTGGTCGATTGCTGAGTGCGGTGGGCGAGGGCGCGAACTTCGTCGGCGACCACAGCGAACCCGCGACCGGCTTCACCCGCGCGGGCAGCTTCGATGGCGGCGTTGAGGGCCAGCAGGTTGGTCTGATCCGCCAGGCCGCGAATCACATCCAGCACCTTGCCGATGTCACGGGACTCGTCCGCCAGATTGCCGATTAACGTGGACGTGCTCTGCACGTCGGTGCTCATGCGTTCGATGGCGCTGACCGTTTCCTGCACCAGATCACGGCCATCGCTGGCCGACGTCGTAGCGTTTTTCGACGCTTCCGAAGTGCTCACAGCGTTGCGTGCGACTTCTTCCACGGCGCTGGTCATCTGGTTGACCGCAGTAGCGGCCTGTTCGATTTCGTTGTTCTGCTGGGACAGGCCACGCGCGCTTTCGTCGGTGACAGCGTTCAGCTCTTCCGCTGCCGAAGCGAGCTGGGTCGCCGAACCGGAAATGCGCTGCAGGGTGTCACGCAGCCTGGACTGCATTTTCAACATCGCGGCCAGCAAGCGGCCCGCTTCGTCACTACCGTCCACCGTGATGGTGCGCGTCAGGTCGCCTTCGGCAATGTCTTCAGCGGCATTCAGTGCCGAAGCGATGGGGCGGGTGATGCTGTTGGTCAGCAGCCAGGCGAACAACAAGGTCAGCGCAGTGGCAATGATCAGCAGCGTGACGACCATCGTGAACGCGGTCGAATACTGTTGAGTGGCAGTCGCACTGGCTTCATTGAGCTGTTGGGTGTTCATCTCGACCAGCTTGGCGAGCACCACGTTCATCTGGTCCGAATTGGTCTGCAGATCCGCGCTGAGCAGGCGGGTCAGCTCGGTCATGTCGTTGGCCTGACTCAGCGTCTTCATCCGGCTTTCCAGCTGCCGGTAGTCGTTGAGCAGTTGGACGTACTGGTCGTAGGTCGACTGTTCTTCCGGCGCGGAGATCAGCTTGACGTAGATTGCCCGGGCGTCGTCGATCTGCTTGTTGCGCATGGCAAGCAATTCACTGGTCTTCTGAAGCGTGTCGGGATCGCGGTTGAGCATCAGGCGATAGGACAGAACGCGCAGACGAATGCTGCCTTCGATCAGTTTGTCCAGCGCCTTGATGCTCGGCATGCTGTTAGTGGCCATGACAACGTTGGCGTTGTTGATCTTGTTCATTTGCGACAGGGCAAAGATGCCCAGAATCAGCATCAGCAGGCCGATGACGGAAAAACCGAGAAAGGCGCGGGGCGCGATATTCAAATTACGTAGGGACATTACGGTTCCAGGGAGGCCGCGATCCATGCGAGGCGAAAGATAGAAGGGTCAGAGATGCACGGGTTATCGGTCGGTCCCATGGGGACTTGATGCCACTGGTCTGCGCTGTGCGGTTATGTCGCAGCCGTTTGATCTGACGAACAGCAGGAACAAGATCGCAAAAATGGAGTCAATCAGGGCCGTTATGCGTTTGCGGAATTGAGTTGCAGAGATGCTTGTTGGTCGGTGTAGTGGCGTGAATGCCCTGATTTCACTGGTAGCTAAAGTGACTTTTCTTTATCGTACGCGCCCTTTGAAATTTGCCTGAGATATCAAAATGTTGGAAGCATCCCTAAGCCAGTTGGAAAAGCTCGTCAGTGACCTGGTACAGCACAACCAGGAGCTGCAGAACACGAACGCGCGACTCGCCGAAGAGTTGAAACAAGCCAGGGATGACAACGACAGTCTGCAGTTGAGCCTGATGGAGCAGGAAGAGAAACAGGGTGCGACGGCTGCGCGCATTCAGGCGCTGGTTGATCGCGCCACCAGCGTCAGTGCGGTCGACGCATGATCACGGATCAGGACGGCGCCAAGGTTATTTCCATCCTTGGCAACGACTACACGATCAAGGCACCTGCCGGGCAAGAGCAGACCTTGATGGACGCGGTATCAATGCTGAAATCGGCGCTGTTTGAAACCAAGCGAAGTTACCCGACGCTGATCGGCGACCGTTTGCTAGTGCTGGCGGCGCTGAACCTGTGTTCAAAGCAGATCGAACTCAAGCAGCAACACGCCCAAGCGCTGAGCCGTTACGAAGATAAGGTCAGCGCAACGGTTGAAGTGATCGAGAAGGTGATCGCTAAGGGGTGAAGGGCTCTTCCGACTGGCGTTAAGGGGCGCGGCTGCCGCCGCACTTAGATCCGCGTCATCGTTGATCGCGGGCAAGCGCGCTCCTACACGCCATGCACTGCCTGACTAGGCGCCCATCACCAACCGAATGTCCGCTGCCAGTTCCCGCACGCGGGCTTCTTCGGTGTCCCACGAGCACATGAAGCGCGCTCCGCCGACGCCGATAAAGGTGTAGAAGCGCCAGCCTCGCGCAGTAAGCGCGGCAATGGCCGCTTCCGACAATTGCAGGAAAACGCCATTGGCCTGCACCGGGAACATCAATTCAACGCCCGGAATATCTTTCACCAGATCAGCCAGCAACTGCGCGCAGCTATTCGCGTGGCGTGCGTGTTTGAGCCAGGCGTGGTTTTCCAGCAAACCCACCCACGGCGCTGACAGGAAACGCATTTTTGAGGCGAGTTGACCGGCCTGTTTGCAGCGATAGTCGAAGTCTTCGGCGAGCTTGTGGTTAAAGAACAGGATCGCCTCGCCCACCGCCATGCCGTTTTTGGTGCCACCGAAGCACAGCACATCAACCCCCGCTTTCCAGGTCAGCTCGGCAGGCGAGCAACCGAGGAAGGCGCAGGCATTGGCGAAGCGGGCGCCGTCCATGTGCAGGTTCAAGCCCAGCTCTTTGCAGGTCTCGCTGATGGCTTTGAGCTCTTCCGGCTGATAGACACTGCCCACTTCTGTGGCCTGGGTCAGCGTGACAACGCGGGGTTTCGGATAGTGGATATCGGCGCGTTTGAGCGCAACTTCCCGGATGGAATCGGGTGTCAGCTTGCCGTTCTCGCTGCGTGCGGTCAGCAGCTTCGAGCCGTTGGAGAAGAACTCCGGCGCGCCGCATTCGTCCGTTTCGACGTGGGCGGTTTCCGAGCAAATGACGCTGTGGTAACTCTGGCAGAGCGAGGACAGCGCCAGGGAGTTGGCCGCGGTGCCGTTGAAGGCGAAAAACACCTCGCAGTCTGTTTCGAACAACTGACGGAATTGATCGGCCGCGCGCGCTGTCCACTGGTCGTCGCCGTAGGCACGCTGGTGCCCGTGGTTGGCTTGCTCCATGGCCGCCCACGCCTCCGGGCAGATTCCCGAATAGTTGTCGCTGGCAAACTGCTGGCTTTGGTCTGACATGGCCGGTTCCCTGTAATCGAAGGCTGCGACTGTAACCAAAGTTGACCGGTTTGGTCATGCATTCTTGCGTCAGAAAATTCAGCCAGACAGCGAAGTGATATGACCGAACCGAAATCAATGACCACACCTGTGCGGGATCGCGCGCTGGACCTGCTCAAGTGGCTGGCGATGCTGAGCATGGTGATGGACCACCTGCGCTATGTCGGCTGGCACGCCAATTGGCTCTATGTGCCGGGACGACTGGCGTTTCCGTGGTTTTGTCTGGCCATTGCGGTCAACTTAGTGCGCACTGGCCGGCGTGATGTTGAGTCTCCGGTTAAGTGGAAGTATCTGACATGGCTGGCGGTGTTTTCTGTGGTCGCCGAGCTGCCGTACAGGATTTACATGGCGGGTGAGGTCACTACGCTCAATGTGCTGCCGACGCTGGCGCTGGGTTTGCTGGTGGCGCAGGGAGGGTTGAGTCGGTCATGGCCGGCGAGGCTGCTGGGTATCGCTGCCTTGGCTGTTGGTGTTCTGTTTGGGCCGCAGTTGATGTTCGGGATGTATGGGGTGTTGCTGCCGCTGGCGTTTGTGCTCGTGCTGCGCACGTCTTTGTGGCTGGCGGTCGTGCCGGGGATTGTCTGTTTATTGAGCAACGAGTGGCCGAAAATCATCGACGGCATGCTTTGGGGCGATCCGATTTCCGTCGGGGCGCTGGCGGCTTGTCTGCTGGCACCGCTGATGGGATTAGCGATTCTGCGCTGGCGCCCGGCATTTAGTGTGTGGCCTATGCGGCGGTGGGCGTACCTGATTTATCCGATGCATTTTTTGCTGTTGTTTGGGCTGCGGCAGATCATCGAATGACGGCGATGTCGCGGACATGATCGTTCCCTCGCTCTGCGTGGGAATGCATCCACTGACGCTCCGCGTCACAGCGATGGACGCAGAGCGTCTCGGGCGGCATTCCCACGCAGAGCGTGGGGACGATCAAGCCAGTCCCACTATTTAATCGCGGTGACTCAGTGGGACCGGCTTCAGCCGGGAAGAGGCCCGTGTGAGCACCCTCAATTTCGCAGTATCGCTCTAGACAAACCGCCGTCCCCGCCCGTATCTTCCGCCTCAGGCCACCGCAGTGGCCAGCGTCGCTCGGACGGTTCCGGGCGCTTACGTCTTCAGAGGTTTCCATGGCAGACCAAGGTTCGCCGCGCCGTTTCGCGCGCATCGATCGACTCCCCCCTTACGTGTTCAACATCACCGCCGAGCTCAAAATGGCTGCTCGTCGCCGTGGTGAGGACATCATCGACCTGAGCATGGGCAACCCCGATGGGGCAACGCCGCCGCACATCGTCGAGAAACTGGTCACCGTCGCCCAACGTGAAGACACTCACGGCTACTCGACTTCGCGTGGCATCCCGCGTCTGCGTCGGGCGATTTCCACCTGGTACAAAAAACGCTACGACGTCGACATCGACCCTGAAGATGAAGCCATCGTCACCATTGGCTCCAAAGAAGGCCTGGCGCATCTGATGCTCGCCACGCTGGATCAGGGCGACACCGTTCTGGTCCCTAACCCCAGTTACCCGATTCACATTTATGGCGCCGTTATCGCTGGCGCCCAGGTGCGTTCCGTGCCGCTGGTGCCGGGCGTGGACTTCTTCGCCGAGCTGGAAAAAGCCATTCGCGGCTCGATCCCCAAACCGAAGATGATGATCTTGGGCTTCCCGTCCAACCCGACTGCTCAATGCGTCGAGCTGGACTTCTTCGAGCGCGTCGTTGCGCTGGCCAAACAGTACGACGTGCTGGTGGTTCATGACCTGGCCTATGCCGACATCGTCTACGACGGCTGGAAAGCCCCCTCGATCATGCAGGTGCCCGGCGCCAAAGACATCGCCGTCGAATTCTTCACCCTGTCCAAGAGCTACAACATGGCAGGCTGGCGCATCGGCTTCATGGTCGGCAACCCCGAGCTGGTCAACGCGCTGGCCCGGATCAAGAGCTACCACGACTACGGCACGTTCACGCCGCTGCAAGTGGCCGCCATTGCCGCGCTGGAAGGCGATCAACAGTGCGTGCTCGACATCGCCGAGCAGTATCGCCAGCGCCGTAACGTGCTGGTCAAAGGGCTGCATGAGCTGGGCTGGATGGTCGAGAACCCGAAAGCCTCAATGTATGTCTGGGCCAAGATTCCTGAGGCTTACGCGCATTTGGGGTCGCTGGAGTTTGCGAAAAAACTGCTGGCCGAAGCCAAGGTCTGCGTGTCGCCCGGTGTCGGTTTTGGTGAATACGGCGACGACCACGTGCGCTTCGCTCTGATCGAGAACCAGGACCGGATTCGTCAGGCCGTGCGGGGTATTCGCGGGATGTTCAGGGCGGATGGGCAGTTGCCTGTAAAACTGGTCTGATAGCGACATCGCTCCACCCAGATCCCCGGCCTCGTCCGGGGATTTTTGTTTTCACGCCCCGCAGAATCGCGCAAATCCCGCTCCTCATCCCCCCATGTCGTAAACGCGCCTTTGTGTGGCGTGCGTAGGCATCTGGGCTGTCAGTGTCAGCCATACCATCGTGGCCAAAGGGCAGTTCAAGGCCCTGTCGATCATTCAGGCGCCGCGCCGCCGCTGGGAGAACCGCGATGTTCAGCAAGCAAGACCAGATCCAGGGTTATGACGATGCACTGTTGGCGGCGATCGGTGCCGAGGAGCAGCGTCAGGAAGACCACATTGAGCTGATCGCCTCGGAGAACTACACCAGCAAGCGCGTGATGCAGGCCCAGGGCAGTGGCCTGACCAACAAATACGCCGAGGGTTATCCCGGCAAGCGCTACTACGGCGGCTGCGAGCACGTCGACAAGGTCGAGCAACTGGCGATCGATCGCGCCAAGCTGCTGTTTGGCGCCGACTACGCCAACGTTCAGCCGCACTCCGGTTCGTCGGCCAACAGCGCAGTTTACCTGGCGCTGCTGCAAGCGGGCGACACCTTGCTGGGCATGAGCCTGGCCCATGGCGGTCACCTGACCCACGGCGCCAAAGTGTCGTCCTCGGGCAAGCTGTACAACGCCGTTCAATACGGCATCGACGTTGCCACCGGCCTGATCGATTACGACGAAGTCGAACGACTGGCCGTCGAGCACAAACCGAAGATGATCGTTGCCGGTTTCTCGGCTTACTCCAAAACCCTGGATTTCCCGCGCTTTCGTGAGATCGCCGACAAAGTGGGCGCGCTGCTGTTTGTTGACATGGCCCACGTCGCCGGTCTGGTCGCTGCCGGTCTGTACCCGAACCCGCTGCCGTACGCCGATGTAGTGACGACCACCACCCACAAAACCCTGCGCGGTCCCCGTGGCGGCTTGATCCTGGCCAAGGCCAACGAAGAGATCGAGAAGAAGCTCAATTCCGCCGTATTCCCAGGTTCCCAGGGCGGCCCGCTGATGCACGTGATTGCCGGCAAGGCCGTGTGCTTTAAAGAGGCCATGGAGCCCGGATTCAAAGCCTATCAACAGCAAGTGATCGACAACGCCCAGGCCATGGCGCAGGTGTTCATCGATCGCGGTTACGACGTTGTTTCGGGCGGGACGGATAACCATCTGTTCCTCGTCAGCCTGATTCGTCAGGGCCTGACCGGGAAAGATGCCGACGCTGCGCTCGGTCGAGCGCACATCACCGTCAACAAGAACGCCGTGCCAAACGATCCGCAATCGCCGTTCGTGACGTCGGGCCTGCGCATCGGCACCCCCGCCGTGACCACGCGCGGTTTCAAAGTTACCCAGTGCATCACGCTGGCAGGCTGGATCTGCGACATTCTCGACAACCTCGGCGACGCCGATGTCGAGGCCAATGTTGCCGAGCAGGTCTCTGCGCTGTGCGCCGATTTCCCGGTTTACCGCTGAGTCAGGAGTCGCACCATGCAGCATTACTCGGGCTTCGGCCTCTTCAAACACTCCCTCAGCCACCACGAAAACTGGCAGCGCATGTGGCGCACGCCGACCCCAAAAAAGGTCTACGACGTGGTCATCGTAGGCGGCGGCGGCCACGGTCTGGCAACGGCGTATTACCTGGCCAAAGAGCACGGCATCACCAACGTGGCCGTGGTCGAGAAAGGCTGGCTGGGCGGCGGTAATACCGCGCGCAACACCACCATCGTGCGTTCCAACTACCTGTGGGACGAATCGGCGCACTTGTACGAACACGCGATGAAACTGTGGGAAGGCCTGTCTCAGGACATCAACTACAACGTCATGTTCTCTCAGCGCGGCGTTTACAACCTGTGCCACACCCTGCAGGACATGCGTGATTCCGAGCGCCGGGTCAGCGCCAATCGCTTGAACGGCGTCGACGGCGAGCTGCTCAACGGCAAGCAAGTGGCGGAAGAGATTCCGTACCTCGACTGCTCGAAAAACACCCGTTACCCGATCATCGGCGCCACCGTGCAACGTCGCGGCGGTGTGGCGCGTCATGACGCCGTGGCCTGGGGCTACGCCCGCGCCGCCGATGCGTTGGGCGTGGACCTGATTCAGCAGACCGAAGTGACCGGCTTTCGCAAGGAAAACGGCGTGTGCATTGGCGTCGAAACCAACAAGGGCTTCATCGGTGCCAAACGCGTCGGTGTGGTGACGGCCGGCAACTCCGGCCACATGGCCAAGCTCGCCGGCTTCCGTCTGCCGGTGGAATCCCATCCGCTGCAAGCGCTGGTGTCCGAGCCGATCAAGCCCATCATCGACAGCGTGATCATGTCCAACGCCGTACACGGCTACATCAGCCAGTCCGACAAGGGCGATCTGGTGATCGGTGCCGGTATCGACAGCTGGATCGGCTACGGCCAGCGCGGCTCGTACCCGGTGATCGAGCACACCATTCAAGCCATCGTCGAGATGTTCCCTGTGCTGTCGCGGGTGCGCATGAACCGCCAGTGGGGCGGCATCGTCGACACCACGCCGGACGCCTGCCCGATCATTTCCAAGACGCCTGTGCCGAACATGTTCTTCAACTGCGGTTGGGGCACCGGTGGCTTCAAGGCCACCCCGGGCTCGGGCAACGTGTTTGCCGCCAGTCTGGCGAAAGGCGAAATGCACCCGCTGGCCAAACCCTTCTCAATCGACCGGTTCCACAACGGCGCGCTCATCGATGAGCATGGCGCCGCTGCGGTTGCGCACTAACCCACTCACAGGAGAAATCCCATGCTGCACATCTTCTGTCCTCACTGTGGCGAACTGCGCTCCGAAGAGGAATTTCACGTCTCCGGTCAGGCCCACATCCCGCGTCCGCTGGACCCGGCGCCCTGCACCGACGAGGAGTGGGGCGACTACATGTTCTTCCGCGACAACCCGCGCGGTCTGCACCACGAGTTGTGGATTCACGCAGCGGGCTGCCGTCAGTACTTCAACACGACGCGTGACACCGTGACCTACGAAATTCTCGAAACCTATCCGATCGGCACGCAGCCGCAGTTCGTCAATCCGGCACCTGCGATCAGAAAGGGAGATCAGGTATGAGCCAGTCCAATCGCCTGCCCAACGGCGGCCGCATCGATCGCAGCAAGGTCCTGAATTTCAACTTCAACGGCCAGACCTATCAGGGCTTCGAAGGCGACACACTGGCCGCAGCCTTGCTCGCCAACGGTGTCGACATCATCGGCCGCAGCTTCAAGTACTCCCGACCTCGCGGCATCTTCGCGGCAGGTTCCGAAGAGCCGAACGCCGTTCTGCAGATCGGCGCCACCGAAGCCACGCAGATCCCCAACGTGCGCGCCACGCAACAGGCGTTGTACTCGGGCCTCGTCGCCACCAGCACCAACGGCTGGCCGAGCGTAAACACCGACATGATGGGCATTCTCGGCAAGGTCGGTGGCAAGCTGATGCCGCCGGGTTTCTACTACAAAACCTTCATGTACCCGCAATCGTTCTGGATGACTTACGAGAAGTACATCCGCAAGGCCGCGGGCCTGGGGCGTTCGCCGACCGAGCTGGATCCGGACACCTACGACAACATGAACCAGCACTGCGACGTGCTGGTGGTCGGCGCCGGGCCTGCAGGTCTGGCCGCTGCACTGGCTGCCGCACGCAGCGGTGCGCGAGTGATCGTGGCGGACGAGCAGGAAGAATTCGGCGGCAGCCTGTTGGACAGCCGCGAAAGTCTGGACGGCAAACCGGCGGCGGACTGGGTGGCGACGGTAGTGGGCGAACTCAAAGGCCTGCCCAACGTCACGCTGCTTCCCCGGGCCACGGTGAACGGCTATCACGACCACAATTTCCTGACCATTCACGAGCGGCTGACCGATCACCTCGGTGATCGCGCGCCGATCGGTCAGGTGCGTCAGCGCATGCACCGGGTTCGCGCCAAGCGCGTGGTTCTGGCGAGCGGCACCCACGAGCGTCCACTGGTTTACGGCAACAACGATGTGCCGGGCAATATGCTGGCCGGCGCCGTCTCCACTTACGTGCGCCGTTATGGCGTGGCGCCGGGCAAGAAACTGGTGCTGTCGACCAACAACGATTACGCCTACCGCGTGGCGCTGGACTGGCTCGATGCCGGCTTGCACGTGGTGGCCGTCGCCGATGCGCGTCACAACCCGCGCGGCGCGTTGGTCGAAGAAGCCCGCGCCAAAGGCATTCGGATCCTGACCGGCAGCGCCGTCGTGGAAGCCCGTGGCAGCAAGCGCGTCAGTGCCGCCCGCGTAGCAGCCATCGACGTCAAAGCACACAAAGTCACCAGCCCGGGCGAGTGGCTGGACTGCGATCTGGTTGCCAGCTCCGGTGGCTACAGCCCGATCGTTCACCTGGCTTCGCACCTCGGCGGCAAGCCGGTCTGGCGCGAAGATATCCTCGGTTTCGTGCCGGGCGACGCGCCGCAGAAACGCGTCTGCGTCGGCGGTGTCAATGGCGTCTACGCCTTGGGCGACTCGCTGGCCGACGGCTTTGAAGGTGGTGTTCGTGCCGCCAGCGAAGCCGGGTTCAAACCGGTCGAAGGCGTACTGCCCAAAGCCTTGAGCCGCGTGGAAGAACCGACACTGGCGCTGTTTCAAGTCCCGCACGAGAAGGGCACCGCCCGTGCGCCGAAGCAGTTCGTCGACCTGCAGAACGACGTCACCGCAGCGGCCATCGAACTGGCGACCCGCGAGGGTTTCGAGTCCGTCGAGCACGTCAAACGCTACACCGCGCTGGGTTTCGGTACCGATCAGGGCAAGCTCGGCAACGTCAACGGGCTGGCGATTGCCGCCCGTTCGCTGAACGTGTCGATCCCGGAAATGGGTACCACCATGTTCCGCCCGAACTACACGCCGGTGACCTTCGGCGCCATTGCCGGACGTCACTGCGGTCACATCTTCGAGCCTGTGCGCTTCACCGCGCTGCATGCCTGGCACGTGAAGAACGGCGCCGAATTCGAAGACGTCGGGCAGTGGAAACGTCCTTGGTATTTCCCGAAAGCCGGTGAAGACATCCACACCGCCGTGCGCCGCGAATGCAAGGCCGTGCGCGACAGCGTTGGTCTTCTGGACGCATCGACGCTGGGCAAGATCGACATTCAAGGACCGGATGCACGGGAGTTTCTGAACCGCATCTACACCAACGCCTGGACCAAGCTTGATGTGGGCAAGGCGCGTTACGGCCTGATGTGCAAGGAAGACGGCATGGTCTTCGACGACGGTGTGACCGCTTGCATCGCCGACAACCACTTCATCATGACCACCACCACCGGTGGCGCCGCACGCGTGCTGCAGTGGCTGGAAATCTATCAACAGACCGAATGGCCCGACCTGCAGGTGTACTTCACCTCGGTCACCGACCACTACGCGACCCTGACCCTGTCGGGCCCGAACAGTCGCAAGCTGCTCAGCGAAGTGACCGATATCGACCTGGGCCGTGAAGCGTTCCCGTTCATGACCTGGAAAGAAGGTCTGGTGGGTGGTGTGCCGGCGCGGGTGTTCCGGATTTCGTTTACCGGTGAGCTTTCCTACGAAGTGAACATCCAGGCCGACTACGCCATGGGCGTTCTGGAAAAAATCGCCGAAGCGGGCAAGCCGTACAACCTGACCCCGTACGGCACTGAAACCATGCACGTCCTGCGCGCCGAGAAGGGGTTCATCATCGTGGGCCAGGACACCGACGGCTCGATGACCCCGGACGATTTGAACATGGGCTGGTGTGTCGGCCGTACCAAGCCATTCTCGTGGATCGGCCAGCGCGGCATGAACCGTGAGGACTGCGTGCGGGAAGATCGCAAGCAGCTCGTCGGCCTGAAGCCGATTGATCCGAACAAATGGCTGCCGGAAGGCGCGCAATTGGTGTTCGATCCGAAGCAGTCGATCCCGATGAAGATGGTTGGCCACGTGACGTCGAGTTACGCGGCGAACTCGCTGGGCTATTCGTTCGCCATGGGTGTGGTGAAGGGCGGGCTGAAGCGCATGGGTGAGCGGGTGTTTGCGCCATTGGCGGATGGGTCGGTGATCGAGGCGGAGATCGTGTCCTCGGTGTTCTTCGATCCGAAGGGTGATCAGCAGAACGTGGAGTGATCGGGTGGGCGCGCGCGGTGTGTCTGACACGTCGCGATCGCCTGATCGGTTCGCCAGCAAGCCGGCTCCTAAAGAATGCGCTCAATGTCCCAACCCGGAACGAGATCAATTGTAGGGGCGCGCTTGCCCGCGAAAATACGTACATCCGATAAAGCTCGGTCGTCAGAAATACCATTCGCGGGCAAGCGCGCTCCTACAAGGTTCGCGCTCACTGAAACAACAGAATTCAACACAGGTGCTCTATGACCACAGCCAACGTTTACCAACAGCGGCCAGCGACCGAGGCCAAAGCCGAGTCGCCGCTGTTTCATGCTGACCTTCAGAACCTGATCGGCAAGGGCCGCAGCAATCCGGGCGTCGTGCTGCGGGAGAAAAAACTGCTCGGCCACCTGACCATCCGTGGCAATGGTCACGATCCGGCGTTCGCGGCCGGCGTGCACAAGGCATTGGGCATGGAGTTGCCGGGTGCGCTGGCGCTGGTGTCCAGCGGCGACAGTTCGATCCAGTGGCTTGGCCCGGATGAGTGGCTGCTGATCGTGCCGACCGGTGAAGAATTCGCCGTCGAGCAGAAGCTGCGCGAGGCGCTCGCCGGTTCGCACATCGCTATCGTCAACGTCAGCGGCGGGCAATCGCTGCTGGAGCTGACCGGCCCGAA
The DNA here is from genome assembly GCF_021728295.1 of Pseudomonas petrae. Lineage (GTDB taxonomy): Bacteria > Pseudomonadota > Gammaproteobacteria > Pseudomonadales > Pseudomonadaceae > Aquipseudomonas > Aquipseudomonas petrae. The sequence goes on along the minus strand of NZ_JAKJXE010000003.1, from coordinate 129,382 downwards.
GGTCCGCGAAGTGCTGATGAAGTCCACCAGCTACGACGTGCACCCGAACAATTTTCCGGTGGGCAAGGCCATCGGCACGGTGTTCGCCAAATCGCAGCTGGTGATCCGCCGAACCGGTGAAGAGACCTGGGAACTGGTTATCCGCCGCAGCTTCGCCGATTACTGGTGGCTGTGGTTGCAGGACGCGAGCGCGGAGTATGGTTTGGGCGTTGCTGCCTGATTCCGGGTTTACCCCACAGTGGAGCATGCTGACCGTTCCCACGCGCCGCGTGGTAACGCCGCCCGCGAAGCTCCGCGTCACTCGAAGATGGACGCAGAGCGTTCTGAACTGCATTCCCACGCGGAGCGTGGGAACGATCAAGGAATACCTATGAGCCGCGCCCCCGATACCTGGATTCTGACCGCCGACTGCCCCAGCGTGCTGGGCACGGTGGACGCGGTGACGCGTTACCTCTTCGAGCAGGGCTGTTACGTCACCGAGCACCATTCGTTCGATGATCGGCTGTCCAGCCGCTTTTTCATTCGCGTCGAGTTCCGTCAGCCGGAGGGATTTGACGAAGCATCCTTCCGTTCAGGCCTGGCTGAGCGCGGCGAATCGTTCGGCATGATCTTCGAGCTTACCGCGCCGAACTATCGTCCAAAAGTGGTGATCATGGTCTCCAAGGCCGACCACTGCCTCAACGATCTGCTCTACCGCCAGCGCATCAATCAGCTGTCCATGGACGTGGTCGCCGTCGTCTCCAATCACCCGGACCTCGAACCGCTGGCGCGCTGGCACGAGATTCCCTACTACCATTTCCCCCTCGACCCGAACGACAAACCGGCGCAGGAAGCCAGGGTGATGAAAGTGATCGAAGACACCGGCGCCGAATTGGTGGTGCTTGCCCGCTACATGCAAGTGCTGTCGCCGGAGCTGTGCCGCAAGCTCGATGGCAAGGCGATCAACATTCATCACTCGTTGCTGCCGGGCTTCAAGGGTGCCAAGCCCTATCACCAGGCTTACAACAAGGGCGTGAAACTGGTCGGCGCGACAGCCCATTACATAAACAACGACCTCGACGAAGGGCCGATCATCGCCCAGGGCGTCGAAGTGGTAGACCACAGTCACTACCCCGAAGACCTGATCGCCAAGGGCCGCGACATCGAAGGCCTGACCCTGGCACGCGCAGTGGGATACCACATTGAGCGGCGCGTGTTTCTCAATGCCAACAGGACGGTGGTGCTGTAAGCACCCGCCGCTTCGCCGCTTCGCGGCATCGCGAGCAAGCTCACTCCTACAATCGAACGCGATCAACTGTAGGAGTGAGCTTGCTCGCGATGACGTAATAAAAAACGACACAAGATTTAGCGCAACACAACGCAACACCCCAGAGCAATCAGTGCGTTGCCGCAGAATACTGGCAACGCATAACTCCGCTATACAGCTGTATTCATAACAACAATCAGCGAGGTGAAAGCATGTCTGGTAATCGTGGTGTGGTGTATCTCGGCTCAGGCAAAGTCGAAGTGCAGAAAATCGACTATCCCAAGATGCAGGACCCGCGCGGCAAGAAGATCGAGCACGGGGTGATCTTGCGCGTGGTTTCCACCAACATTTGTGGTTCCGATCAACACATGGTGCGTGGCCGAACGACTGCCCAGGTCGGCCTCGTACTGGGTCACGAAATCACTGGTGAAGTGATCGAGAAGGGCAGCGACGTCGAAAACCTCAAGATCGGTGATCTGGTGTCCGTGCCATTCAACGTCGCCTGCGGCCGTTGCCGCTCCTGCAAAGAACAACACACCGGCGTCTGCCTGACCGTCAACCCGGCCCGTGCCGGCGGTGCCTACGGTTATGTCGACATGGGCGACTGGACCGGCGGTCAGGCCGAATACGTGCTCGTGCCGTACGCCGACTTCAACCTTCTCAAGCTTCCCGATCGCGACAAGGCGATGTCGAAGATCCGCGACCTGACGTGCCTCTCTGACATCCTGCCAACCGGCTACCACGGCGCGGTCACTGCCGGTGTTGGCCCGGGCAGCTCGGTGTACATCGCCGGTGCCGGTCCGGTGGGTCTTGCCGCTGCCGCATCAGCACGCTTGCTCGGCGCGGCAGTCGTGATCGTCGGTGACGTCAATCCAGTGCGTCTGGCACACGCCAAGGCCCAGGGTTTCGAAATCGCCGACCTGTCCAAGGACACCCCGCTGCACGAGCAGATTGCCGATCTGCTGGGTGAGCCTGAGGTGGACTGCGCTGTCGACGCCGTGGGCTTCGAAGCGCGCGGCCATGGACACGCTGGCGCCAAGGCCGAGGCACCGGCCACTGTACTCAACTCGCTGATGGGTGTGGTTCGCGTCGCCGGCAAGATCGGCATCCCTGGCCTATACGTGACAGAAGACCCAGGCGCCGTGGACGCTGCCGCCAAGGTCGGCGCGCTGAGCATTCGTTTCGGCCTGGGCTGGGCGAAATCCCACAGCTTCCACACCGGGCAGACGCCGGTCATGAAGTACAACCGTCAACTGATGCAGGCCATCATGTGGGACCGCATCAACATCGCCGATGTGGTGGGCGTGGAAGTTATCAGCCTCGACGACGCCCCGCGCGGTTACGGCGAGTTCGATGCCGGTGTGCCGAAGAAATTCGTCATCGACCCACACAAGCTGTTCAGCGCCGCGTGATCTTCTGACGCTCACAAAAGGCGACCTACGGGTCGCTTTTTTTATGCCTGACGTAGGGCTCTAACCCGACATTTGTAGGGCGTTTCTGAAAATAGTTGAGGAGCCTTTGAATTCCATTCCTGCTTGTTTCAGCTGCCTTATCGCCGTGTTATTTGTCCGGCCGGTTTTTCAGGTGGCGGGTCATGCATGTTTGTCGAGTGGGTTAGAACATCGATTCATTTCCTCGTCGCAATGCCGCTCATTGTTTTGCCTGCCACGCTGACGAGCGCTCACCTTGAGCCCGTTTCGTCGGGCTGGGCATCGTCGGAGATGTTCTTTGAAAACCCCAACGCCTGCATCTGGGCCGGGGTTGCGCCGCCGGTATGCCAGGCCGGGTACCGCGCGGCTTACCGCCAGCATGTGCGCGTCGCACCGATCTACCGCGAGCTGGCGGACTGCGAGGCTGACTTCACCCCGGGTGAGTGTTTCGCTGCCGACGTTTCCCGGCTCTGGTCGCCCTGGCTCTCCGGTTTCGCGATCATCACCCAGGTTCAGCTGACATCCATCGGAGGCGGTCCCGACTCCCAAGTGCGCCTCTCCAGTGAACCGCTTTATCGCGGCGCCGATCATCAGGGTGGCACTCGGTTGATCAGCCTGCGCGAGAAGCTTCGCAACGGAGAGCATTTCGATAAGGCGTTCATTCGCCACCGGCTCCTGCAGGCGGGCTCGACGGCTGCGGATCAACGGCTGGCGAGGACCTTCGAGCCGCAGCGGTTGTTTTATGTCAGCAAACCCTGAGGCCCTGCGTGGAACTTCCATTCGAGGGGCGGTCCAACGCGTGTTTACCCGGCCACGGCCGGTCTCCCGGCAAACGAGGTTGTTGCGATGAAAGTTTCACTGAAAAACGTACGCGGTGCTGCGCTGGCGAGCCTGATGGCGCTGGCAGCCACGCCGGTCTTCGCTTTCAATCTGAATGATGCGGCCAATGCGGTTTCCAATGCCACCGGCGGCCAGCAAAAGGCAACTGCTGCGCCTGAGGCAGCCGGGCTGTTGAATACGCTAGGCACGCAATTGAACGTCACGCCGGAGCAAGCGGTTGGCGGCACCGGCGCTTTGTTGGGGCTGGCCAAAAACAAACTCGCCGGCAATGACTATTCGCAACTGAGCAAATCAGTGCCAGGCCTCGACCAACTGGCCGGCACATCGGCTCTCGGCAGCCTCAGCGGACTGGGTGGTCTGTTGGGCAACTCCGGTAGCAGCAACTCTGCCCTGGATAGCGCGCTGGGCAACGTGCAGAGCATGGGCGACGTGAACAAGGCGTTCGGCGCGCTGGGCATGAACAGCAGCATGGTCAGCCAGTTCGTGCCGGTGATTCTGCAATACCTCGGTCAGCAAGGCGCCGGTGGTTCAGCGTTGCAGGCGTTGAGTGGCGTCTGGGGCGCTAAGTAAGCCTCAGGTATTTTGTAGGAGCGCGCTTGCCCGCGAATGCATTCTGCCTGTGACGGATCGGGTGCCTGACGCGCCGCCTTCGCGGGCAAGCGCGCTCCTACAGTGCTAATGAATAGCGCCGCGCAACTCGGCGATCCGCGCATCCTTCTCTTCCCAAAGCCTGTTGACCCAGTCCTGCACATACACGCGGAACGCCGGGTCGTTCTCGTAATCGCCCTGCCACAGCGCAGGGTCGAGTTCGCGGGTCTTGATGTCGACGATCACCCGCGGCACCCGTCCTGAAATCAGGTCCCAGAACCCCGGAATGCGCTCGCCTGGATAGACGACCGTCACGTCGAGCACCGCGTCCAGTTGCTCACCCATCGCTGCCAGCACAAATGCGACGCCGCCTGCCTTGGGCTTGAGCAGATAGCGGTAGGGCGAAGCCTGATGAGCTTTCTTCGCCGGCGTGAAGCGCGTGCCCTCAAGGTAATTCACCACCGTCACCGGCTGACGTTTGAACAGTTCGCACGCTTCCCGGGTGATCTCCAGATCCTTGCCCTTCAGCTCGGGATGCCTGGCCAGAAACGCTTTCGTGTAGCGCTTCATGAACGGGTAATCGAGCGCCCACCACGCCAGCCCCAGGAACGGCACCCAGATCAGTTCTTTCTTGAGGAAGAATTTGAAGAAGGGCGTACGTCGATTCAACGCCTGCACCAGCGCCGGGATGTCTACCCACGACTGATGGTTGCTGATGACCAGGTAGGAAGTATCGCCACGCAGGCCTTCGTCGCCCCGAATTTCCCACCGGGTCGGCAGGCAAACTTTGAAAATCAGCTTGTTGATTTCACACCAGGTCTCGGCGATCCACATCACTGCCGCCGAGCAGTTGTCGCGCATCTCGCTCTGGAACACCAACTTGAGCAGCGCAAAGACCATCAGCGGGCCGATCAGCACCAGCGTATTGAGCAGAAGCAGCAGCGTGACGGCAATTCCGGTGAGCAGGTGACGCATAAGACACTCGCGGTCGACAGGGTGGCGCGCAATGATAAGCAGGCCGGGCGCCTGGCGCAAAAATCCCTGGCGACACCGACGAATGTTTCACGCGTTTGTCAGTAGGCTCCGGATTGCCTGGCTCGCTTGGCCCTCAGCGCGAAGCCTGGCGCGAACCATCGGCAAAGTTACGGTCTAAACCGATCACATGCCCCGCCCATTCATCACGAGGAATCAGATCCGTGAAATCCCTTCTGGCGCTTATGTCTTTGCTGGCGTTGCCTGTCATGGCTGCCGAACCGACGTTGTATGGCCGTTACGAATACATTCAGGTCTCGGAGATCGGCGAGACGTTCAAGGCCAAGATGGACACCGGCGCGTTGACCGCATCGCTGTCGGCCAAGGACATCGAACTGTTCAAGCGCGATGGCGATGACTGGGTGCGCTTCCGTCTGGCGACCAAGGACGCTGACAGCAAAGTGTACGAGCACAAGGTTTCACGCATCAGCCGGATCAAGGGCCGTTCCGAAGGCGAGGATGAAGAAGAACCGGCTGACCCGACCAAGCGCCCGGTCGTTGACCTCGAATTGTGCCTGGGCAACGTGAAACGCACCGTGGAGGTCAACCTCGTCGACCGCAGCCACTTCAATTACCCCTTGCTGATCGGCGCCAAGGCCCTGCGCGAATTCGGCGCGGCAGTTAACCCGGCCCGTCGTTATACGGCGGATAAGCCTGAGTGCTGATTGACGCGCGGGACTGATATCCGGCACCGTTCCGGCTTTACGCCACGTGCTCGGATGCCATGCCCCACATTCTCATTGTCGAAGACGAAGCCGCCATCGCCGATACCCTCATCTATGCCCTGCAGGGCGAGGGTTTCACCACCGCATGGCTGACGCTGGGACAGGCGGCCGTCGCCTTGCAACGCGAGACGCCCGCCGACCTCATCATCCTCGACATCGGCCTGCCCGATATCAGCGGCTTCGAAGCCTGCAAACAACTGCGTCGGTTTACCGAGGTGCCGGTGATGTTTCTGAGCGCCCGTGACGGTGAGATCGATCGCGTGGTGGGGTTGGAAATTGGCGCAGATGACTACGTCGTCAAGCCGTTCAGCCCGCGTGAAGTCACTGCACGGGTCAAGGCGATCCTCAAACGAATCGCGCCCCGAGTCGACGCAAATCCCCCCGGCGGCCATTTTTCGGTTGATGCTGAGCGCGTGCTGATCAGCTATCGCGGCCAGCCCATGAGCCTGACGCGGCACGAATTTCGCCTGTTGCACTGTCTGCTGGAGCAACCACGGCGGGTGTTTAGCCGAGAGCAGTTGCTCGATGCGGTCGGCGTTGCCAGCGATGCCGGCTACGAGCGCAGCATCGACAGCCATATCAAAAGCGTACGCGCCAAGCTGCGTGCGATCGCGGCCGAGGCCGAGCCGATTCAGACCCATCGCGGTCTCGGCTACAGCTACAGCCCGGATCACAGCTGATGCGGCTGGGCCTGCGGATTTTTCTGGTCTATGCGCTGTTCATTGGCCTGACGGGGTATTTCGTCCTCAACACAGTGATGAAGGAAGTGCGCCCCGGCGTTCGGCAATCTACCGAAGAGACGTTGGTGGACACCGCGAACCTCCTTGCCGAGGTGCTGCAGGCCGACGTTAAAGCGGGGACCCTGAGCCAGAGTCGCTTCCCGCAAGTGCTCACGGCCTATGGGTTGCGGCGGCCGGACGCGAAGATCTGGGGCATGCCAAAGAATCAGGTCAACAACCGCGTGTATGTGACCGACGCCCACGGCATTGTTTTGCTCGACTCCAGCGGCGAGGCCGTGGGGCAGGATTATTCACGCTGGAATGATGTTTTTCTCACATTGCGTGGCGAATATGGCGCGCGCTCGACTCGCAGCGATCCTCAGGACCCTAACTCATCGGTCATGCACGTTGGCGCGCCGATTCGCGACGGTGACCGCATTATCGGTGTCGTGACCGTGGCCAAACCCAATAGCTCGCTGCAGCCTTACGTGGACCGGACAGAGCGGCGTCTGCTGTATTACGGCGCAGGACTGATCGTCCTGGGGTTGATGTTCGCTGCGTTGCTGTCGTGGTGGGTGAGCAGCGCGCTGCGTCGCTTGACCGAATACGCCCAGGCCGTGAGCGAAGGGCGCCGGGTCGAGCTGCCCCGCTATCGAGGCGGCGAACTGGCGCAGTTGTCTGCAGCCGTCGAGCACATGCGCACACAGCTGGAAGGCAAGGATTACGTCGAGCGCTATGTGCACACCCTGACCCATGAACTGAAAAGCCCGCTGGCTGCGATTCGCGGCGCTGCCGAGCTGTTGCAGGGCGACATGCCCGCCGATCAGCGGCAGCGCTTCGTCAGCAACATCGATAACGAAAGCGCGCGTGTCCAGCAGTTGATCGAACGGCTGCTGAATCTGGCCATGGTCGAACAACGCCAGGGACTGGAAGAGCACGTCCTGGTGCCACTTGCCGTGCTGATCGAGGACACGCTGGCGGCGCAGACCGCGCGCATCGAGCGCAAGGGTTTGATCGTCGAACGGCTGATTACAGCCCAACTGGTCGTGACCGGGGAGCGCTTTCTGTTGCGCCAGGCGTTCTCCAATTTGCTCGACAATGCGCTGGACTTCACGCCAGACGGAGGCACGTTGCGCTTCAGCGCCGAGCGGGAGGGCGAGCACGTGAACGTGCTGTTTTTCAACAGCGCCGACCCCATTCCCGAATACGCGCTGCCTCGTCTGAGCGAGCGCTTCTACTCCCTGCCCCGGCCCGACAGCGGCCGAAAAAGCACGGGACTTGGGCTCAATTTCGTTGAAGAAGTGATGCAGTTGCATGGTGGGGAAATGCAGATTCGGAATGTTGTGGGCGGGGTGATGGTTGGGTTGCAGCTGCGAGTATCGCTGCGATAGGAGACGCAGGCCCGATAAGGTTTTAGATCTCGGGAGGCAGAGGTTTCATCGTCCGTAACACCCCACACAATCTCCACATTTCCCCCACGATTGCTCCACACAGACATTTCAGACTCTCCCCATCAAAAACCGGGAGAGTGCGATGAACAAGGGCATGTCGTTTTACAAGGTGGGAATGATCGGTCTGTTGATACTGGCGCTGATAATCCCGTTGATGATGATCAATGGCCTTATCCAGGATCGACAGAGCAGACGCGACGAAGTGGTCGAAGACATCGCGCGCAGCTCCACTTATAGCCAGCACATCAGCGGGCCGCTGTTGGTCGTGCCGTATCGCAAGTTGACCCGGATCTGGAAGCTCAACGCAGAGTCTCGCGAGCGATATCAGGAAACGGTTGAGGAAAACGGCCGCTTGTACTTCCTTCCCGAGCGCTTTGAACTGGACGGCAAGGTCCAGACCGAAGTTCGTTCGCGCGGCATTTACGAGGCTCGCCTTTATCACGCCGATAACACGCTGAGCGGCCAGTTCGTGCTGCCCGAGCACTTTGGCCTGGGCAATGATTTCGAGAACTACCGGTTCGATGCACCTTTTCTGGCAGTCGGGATTACTGATGTTCGTGGCATCGAAAGTGCGCTGAAGCTCGATCTCAATGGCGAACAACTGGACTTCGTTCCAGGTACGGATGTGGCGCTGTTGGGGGAGGGCGTCAGCGTCGTGCTGCCGCTGGAAACAGGCGTCGAGCAGAAGCGCCTGAATTTCGCGTTCGATCTGCGTCTGCAGGGCACTGGACAGTTGCAGATCACGCCGGTGGGCAAGTCGAGTGTTGTACGCGTCGCAGCTGACTGGCCGCATCCAAGCTTCATCGGCAACTACCTGCCCGCCAGTCGCGACGTTTCCGAGCAAGGTTTCACCGCCAATTGGCAGACGTCTTTCTTCTCCACCAATCTGCAGGAAATTCTCAACCAATGTCCATCGAGCGAAGTGTGTACCGAGTTCGCCGGCCGCAGTTTCGGTGTGAGCTTCATATCGCCGGTCGACCAGTACCTCAAGAGTGATCGTTCGATCAAATATGCGCTGCTTTTCATCACGCTCACCTTCGCCGGCTTCGTGCTGTTCGAAGTGCTCAAAGGGCTGGCGGTCCACCCGGTGCAATACGCTCTGGTCGGTGCGTCGCTGGCATTGTTCTATCTGCTGTTGTTGTCTCTGTCCGAACACCTGGGCTTCACGCTGGCGTATCTGGTGTCGGCCACTGCCTGTGTGGCGCTGATCGGGTTCTACGTCTGTCATGTGCTTGGCAGCGTTCGTCACGGACTGTCTTTCGGCGTGGCGCTGGGAATCCTGTACGCATTGCTTTACGGCCTGCTCGGTGCCGAAGATTACGCCTTGCTGATGGGCGCTTTGTTACTGTTCGGTGTGCTCGGCGTGTTCATGGTGCTGACGCGCAAACTGGACTGGTATGCGCTGGCGCAACGTCCCGCAAAACCTGACGCGCTGGTGGTAGAGGTGAGTCATGAGTAGTTGGGTGGGACTGCGCGAAGACCAGCAGATAGGGCACGGGCTTGCAGTGGAGATAGCGAACTGGCTGCAGACTGACGAAGGCAGATGCCCTCGCGGTCCAACAGCCCAGCGCTCATCGAAGCGGATCGACTCGCGTCCCACGAATGAATCCGGCTTCTTTGATACCTGTGATTTGAAAACAGTCAGGCGGGCGGTTGAGTCTCCAGCATCGACGGCCGCTGACTGACTTCGTAATACCAGTTCGCCAATCGCGGGTAGCTGCTGCGCCAGCCCAGATTCGGCTGACGGAAATCCAGATAGCCCACCGCACATGCCACGCTGATCGACGCGACGTCGAAGTGCGAACTCAATTCGGTGACGGCTTCGGCTTCGAAGTAGGCCAGCGTGCGAGCGATTTTTTCTTGCTGGGCGTCGAGCCATTCCGACCAATGTTTCTCCTCTGGCCGCAGGAAGGTCTCGTAACGGATGAGCAGCGCAGCGTCCATAAGGGCATCGGCCAGTGACGCGAGCGTCAATCGCCGCCAGCGCGCCGAGCCTTCCTTGGGAATGAGGGGGTTGCCGACATGCTGTTGATCCAGGTAGTCGAGAATCACCCGGCTGTCATGGATCACGTTGTCGTCGGCCAGACACAGCGCCGGAATCTTCCCGCACGGATTATCGCGGCAGACTTCAACGTTGGGGCTGACGGGGGTAACCGCTACCGCTTTGAGACTGACCCGGCTTGCCTGTCCGGTTTCATGAAGCAAGATCAGCACCTTACGCGCGAAGGGCGAAGCGGCGTTGTAATACAGCGTCATGCTGGGCGCAGACATGGACATTCCTCTGATCGGCCTGGCCCTCCAGACTAGTCAGGGCCAGGACGCTGTGCAATATCCTGATGCAATGCCGGGCCGATTTGCGACGGCCCGGACCTGGATGTCAGACCGTCGGGACCCCTTCAGCCGAATCAGCCGATGCACTTCCGGATTGCGCCGAAGGTGTGCCGGTCAACAGCGGCTTGGCGACAAACCAGATGATTGTGGCGGCGATGAGATCGAAAGCGGCCAGCGCCACAAACAGCGGGCTGTAGCCGACTTTGGTGACCATGATCCCGAGCACCAGCGTGAACAACGCCGCGCCCAGAAATCCGAACATCCCGCCCAGCCCGGTTGCGGTGCCCACTTCGTTCTTGCCGAAGGAGTCCGAAGTGATTGCGTACAAGGCGCCCGACAGCGTCTGGTGCGCGAAACCGCCAGCGCATAGCAGCGCGATGGCGACATAAGGGCTGTCCACCAGACCGATGCAGCCAGGGCCGATCATGCACAGCGAGCCCAACACCATCACCATCTTGCGCGAGGTCAGCAGCGACACGTTGAAGTGCTTGTAGAAGAACGGGCTCAGGTAACCGCCCAACACGCAGCCGATGTCGGCGGCGAGAAAAGGCAGCCAGGCAAACATCGCGATTTCCTTGATGTTCATGTGTCGCTCGGTCATCAGGTACAGCGGAATCCAGGCGTTGAACGTCTGCCAGGCCGGCTCCGAAAGCATGCGTGCCGAAGCGATTGCGTAGAAATTGCGGGTGCCGACGATCTTCTTCCAGCTGGCGTGCTTGGTCGGCGCATCCTTCAGGTGGGATTCCTGACCTGCAAGAATGTAATCGCGCTCCTCATCGCCCAGCAGACGCTGATTGCGCGGGTGCTTGTAGAAGAACAGCCAGCCCGCGCTCCACAGCAGGCCCAGCCCGCCGACAATGATGAACGCGATCTGCCAGCCGCTGTGCAGAATCGCCCAGACCACGAGGGGAGGGGCCAGCAATGCCCCGATCGACGAACCGATGTTGAACCAGCCGATGGCGACCGAGCGCTCTTTGGCCGGAAACCACTCAGTGGTCGCTTTGATCGCTGCAGGAAAACCTGCCGCTTCTGTGATGCCCAGCAAGCTGCGCAGGAACGCCAGACTCTGCCAGCCGGTGGCCATGGCCGCCGATGCGCATGCGACTGACCAAGCGATGGCGAACACTGCAAAGCCGATCTTGGTGCCGATGGCATCGATCACGTAGCCGGCAACCGGCTGCATGAAGGCATAGCCCATCTGCCACGCGATAACGACGTGCGAGTACTGTTCGGTGGAAATGTTCAGCTCGCTCATCATGGTAGGAGCGGCGACGGAGAGGGTGTTGCGTGCGAGATAGTTGACGATCAGGCCGCCGGTTATCAGCGCGACCATCCACCAACGGATGCCTTTGATTTTCATCGAGTCCACTCTGGGTATTGTTTTTATTTGGCGGCGATCGTTATACGTCGTCGTATGACTGGATTTAGTCAAACACACGATTTCTTGTCAATTGAAATACGGCGGAGCGCTCATTATATTTCTTAATGTAACGAGCTTGTCACAGCGGGGGTTGGCTCTACGGGCGGGAGTGAGCGATTGTGAGGCGTTTTCGGGAGCGCCAGGCGTGTAGACCGCCTGTGGCGCTGGAGGGAAGGATATCCACGGGTTGTATGATGACACTGGGTGGCGGGAGCAGGATCCCGCCAGATGTCGCTGGAATTTGAATGGTACGGTTTACACCTGCTTACGCGCCATCAACCCCTTGCAGCTAAGCCCCGCCGGAATCGCCATGCCGATCCAGGCCAGCACGTCCCATGCGCCGTCGCCGAGCAGCGCCGCGAACAGGCCGATCGCTGTCAGCAGCGCGATCCAGCCTGGTTTGGCGAATGTCTTCCAGAACGCGGCGTGTTTTTTGTGTCGGGTCATGCCACTTCCGCCTCTACGGCGACCGCTTTCGCCACGGCGACGGCGGCACGACGGCGGACCCACCACAGGTACAAGCCACTGCCGAGGACGACGATCGTCAGTACATCCAGCGCGGCCCAGAGGATTTTCATCGGCATGCCGCCGTAGTCGCCGAAGTGCAGCGGTTGCGACAACAGCAACGCGTCCATGTACCACGGGCGTCCCAGCGTTGCGGTCACGTGAAGGTCCTGGGCGTCGACCAGGACGGGAGTGAGCAAGTGGGAGGTCAGGTGCGTGTCGCCTTTCATGAACACGGCGTAATGATGCTCGCTGGAAAAGCGCGAGCCGGGAAAGGCAATGAAGCTCGGCTCGGCGCTGGGGACGGTGGCTTTGGAAATGTCGATCAGCCGGGTCGCCGGTGCGCGTTCTGCCAAAGGCGGGGCGTCCGTGTACGGCGCGATCATGGTCATCAGCGCGTCGGTGCGCCATTGCGCGATCACCAGATCGGCGCAGGCGTTGAGCACGCCAGTCAGGCCAACGACGATGGCCCAGGTCAGTGTCACGACGCCGATCAGGTTGTGCAGGTCGAGCCAGCGCACCCGGGTAGATTTATTCGGCCGCACCGTGGCGAAATCCAGCCGACGCATGAAGGGTGCGTACAGCACGACGCCGGACACGATCGCCATGACAAACAGCAAGCCCATGAACGCCAGCAACAGCTTGCCCGGCAGCCCGGCGTACATGTCCACGTGCAGGCGCAGCATGATCATCATGAAGCCGCCATTGGCGCTCGGCGTTTCCATCGCCTCGCCGGTGCGCGCATCGAGCATGAAAGTGTGGGATTCGTTGGGGTCGCCGCCAGCGGTCTTGCCCATGATGGCGTAGACGCCGTTGGGATCATCGTCGTCCCAGCCGAAATACTGCATCACGTCGCCGGGGCGGTGGGCTTCGGCTGAGCGAACGAGTTGCTCGAGGTCCAGATGCGGTGTGCCGGCGGGCATCTCCTTGAATTCCGGCGCATCGCCCGTCAGGTGAGCGATCTCGTGACTGAAGATCAGCGGCAAGCCAGTGATCGCCAGCATCAGCAGGAATGCCGTGCAAATCAGGCTGGTCCACGTGTGGATGAAAGACCAGCGGCGGATGGTTTGGCTCTTCATGTGGAAATCCGGAGTAAGCGAAAGCAACAAAGGCCGCTGTGTGGAGCGGCCCTTGTTTCAGGTAATGAGAGTTTAAACGATTACCATTTGTAGTCCACGCTCGCGAGCACGGTACGACGGTCGCCGTAGTAGCAATAGAAGCCGTCGCAGGTAGAAATGTATTCCTTGTCGAAGACGTTGTTGGCGTTGACCGACACGCTCACGCCCTTGAGCGAGTTGTTCAGGCGGCCGAGGTCGTAATGAACGGCAGCGTCGTAGACGGTGTAGGCATTGCTGTGGCCGTAGTTGGAATCGGCGACGAAACCGTAACTGCCGATCGCAATGTTGTCCGTCTCGCCAATGTACCGCGCGCCGAAGCCCAGGCCGAAACCGTCGAGCACGCCGTTGTGCCAGGTGTAATCACCCCAGATTGCCGCCTGGTTTTCGGGCGTGAGTGGCAGCGGACGATTCTTGTCCAGCGGGTCGGTGACTTTGGTCATCTTGCTGTTGGCGTACGTGTAGGAGGCTGTCACTTTCAGGTTGTCGGTGACATTGCCCACCGCTTCCAGCTCGAAGCCGCGCACCTTCGCCTCGCCCAGAGGACGCTGCACACCCAGCGTGTCGCTGAGCACGATGTCGCGGCGGGTCAGGTCGTAAGCGGCTGCGGTGAAGATGATGTTGCTGCCCGGCGGCTGGTATTTGAGGCCCACTTCGTACTGCTTGCCCGTCCCCGGCTGGAACGCCACGCCATTGGCGCCGCCTTGTTCGGCCTGGAATGACTCGGCGTAGGAAATGTACGGCGTGAAGCCGGAATCGAAGACGTAGCTGAGCGCGGCGTTGCCGGTGAACGCGCTGTCGGTGCGGTCGTCGGACTGGTCGCTGTTGTAGAACTTCGATTCGGTCTTGAGCAGATCCTGGCGCCCGCCCAGGGTCAGACGCCAGTTATCCAGGGCCAGTTGGTCCTGAATGTAAACGCCGACGTCCTGGGTTTTCTGGTTGTAGTCCTGAAACGCGCTGTAGGCGACGTTGCTGAAGTCCTGTCCGTAGATCGGGTTGGCGATGTTGCTGGTTGGCGCGTTGCCGTACTGCCATTTGTAGTTGTGATTCAGGCGCTGATAGTCGAGCCCCAGCAACACGGTGTGTTTGAGTGCGCCGGTGTCGAAGTCGGCCTGCAGGTTGTTGTCCAGCGCGAACTGGGAAATGTCCTCGTTCACGACGTTGGCGCCGCGAGCAACGGTGCCATCGTCGGACACCGAGCCGAAATAACCGCCTGCCGTGATCCCCTGAAAGGACAGATCGCTTTTGGTGTAGCGGACGTTTTGCTTGAACTGCCAGACGTCGTTCAGACGATGCTCGAAGGCATAGCCCAGCGCGTAGTAAGTTTTGTCGTAGAACTCCCAGTCCGGATCGCCCAGGTTTTCGTGGTACTTCACGCGCCCCACGGCCGACGGGTATTTGGTGCCCTGAATCGGCAGGAACTGACTGGTGATCCCGGTATCGTCGCGATTGAACTGGCTGAGGAAGGTCAGCTTGGTGTCCGGGTCGATGTTCCAGGTCAGGCTCGGCGCGATGTTGTAACGCTTGTCGTCGATGTGGTCCACCGAGGTGCCGCTGTCACGCACGACGCCGCTGACGCGGTACTCGAAATTGTCGGCGTCGTCGATCTTGCCGGTGCTGTCGAAGCTGATCTGCTTGCGGTTGTAAGTGCCGACCTGAACCTGCACTTCGTGGCTGGCTTCGGCTTCGGGGCGACGACTGACCATGTCGAGCATGCCGCCCGGCGGAGTCTGACCGTACACCGAGGATGCCGGGCCACGCAGGAGGGCGACGCGCTCCAGGTCCCAGGTCTCCATCTTCGGCATCACGTAGGCGCCTTTGGGCAGCGGCAGGCCGTCGAGGAACTGGGTGGGTTCGAAGCCGCGGACCTTCAGCCATTCGGCCCGGCTGTCGCTGCCGTAACTGCTGGCAACCACGCCTGGCATGTAGCGAACCGCGTCGTCGATGTTCTGTACTGCGCGATCCTGCATCTGCTGGCGGGTCGCGACCGAGATCGAGCGCGGCGCTTCGACCAGCGCGGTGTCGGTTTTGGTGCCCGCTGCGGTGCGACTCGCGGCGTATCCCTGCGCCGGGCCCCACGCGCTTTCGAAACTTTCCTGACTGCCTTGAATGCTGGTGGCCGGCAATGCCATCGCACCTTCAGGCGCAGCCACCAGTGTGTAGGTCCCCGCCGTGGTCAGGTTCAATTGCAAGCCGGTGCCGCGCAGCGCTTGTCCCATGGCGCCTGGCGCGTCGAACTGCCCCTGAACCGGCGCAGACGTGCGGCCCGCTGCGAGTGCCGGATCCAGCGACAAGGCCAGGCCTGCCTGACTGGCAATCTGCGTCAGCGTTGTGGACAACGGCGCGGTGGGCAGATCGTAGGCACGGACGCTGGACGCCTGGGAAGCGGCCATCAGCGGCGCACTGAGCATCGGCGCGGCAATGGCGACGGCGATAGCCAGCAGGCTCGGTCGCAGAAGGGTTTGAAGCGTGCGGGACATGAACGGCACCTCGATGAAAATGGTTCTCAATGCCTATGTGCCGAACGAGATCTGAAAAGTGATAGGCCCGGGCGAAAATAATTTCGATTGGCGAGCGCAAGGATCTTCTTGGCTGATCACAGACCAGAAATATCTACGCTGAGCGACCCGACGCATTCGCCAGCAAACCGGCTACAGCTTGAGATCTCCGGCGCCAGGCGCAAAACACTGTAGGAGCGCGCTTGCCCGCGATTGCGGTGGGCCAGCCAACTTATCCAGTGGCTGATAATCCCCGTTCGCGGGCAAGCGCGCTCCTACAAGTGAGCTGCGTTGAATCCGTAGGCTACGACAGTCCATTACCTGTAGGCGCCGGCTTGCTGGCGAACCTTGATTTACAGGGCAGTGGCCGGCTTCTTCTCGCTGCCGACCACCGTCACCCACCACTGCGTACGCGCTTCGATCTGCACGGGCAGTGTGGGCGTCAGTGCCTTGAGCGCCAGATCCGTGTTGGTCAACGGGAAGCTGCCGGTGATGCGAAGGTCCGCAATGTCTTTCGCTACGCCGAGATGGCCCTGACGATAACGGGCAAGCTCCGCGACCACGTCTGCCAGACGGGCGTTATCGACCACCAGCATGCCCCGCATCCAGGCGCCGGTGCCGGGCGCAAGGGCGAGCATGGGGCCGAGGCTGTTGCGATGAATCAACATCTGCTGCCCTTCGTTCAGCACCTTTTCATGATTCGAAGCTTGCGGGTGCACGGCGACGGCTGATTGCAGCACGCTCAGCAGCGTGCCGTCGGCCTGCCGCTTGACCAGAAACTGCGTGCCCAGCGCGCGCATCTGGCCTTCGGGGGTTTCAACGATGAACGGACGCGCATCGTTGTGGCTCCCGGTTTCCACGAAGATCTCGCCTTCCTGAAGCACGATCCGTCGCTCTTTGTCGTCGAATCGCACGTCCAGCGCGCTGTGGGTGTTGAGCCGGATCAGGGTGTTATCCGTCAGGCGAATCGTGCGTTGCTCGCCGGTGGCGGTGCGCAGATCTGCGAGCCAGTAATCCACCGGTAGCAGACGATCCCCCATGAATACCGTCAAGCCCAGCGCCAACGCGACCCCTGCAACCCCGCGGCCGAGCCTGCGCAGACGCAAGCCCACTCCATCACGGGACCGCAAAAGCGCCGAACGTGCCGGGCCGGTGGTGCCGGCGAAACGCTGATCGACCATGCCCAACTGCATCCAGGCGCGCGCATGCTCGTCGCTGGCGGCGTACCACTTGGCAAACTCTTCGCGCTCGACCTCACTGCCCCGGCCGCAGTCCAGGCACAGTTGCCAGGCGATGGCGGCGTCCAGCACGTGGGAAGAAACAGGTCGTGTGGAGATACGGCTCATGTTGGCTCGCCATACAGTGCGATGTAGCACTGGCGCAAACCCTGCGCCAGGTACTGACGCACGCGGGGCACCGAGACGCCGAGCTTTGTGGCGATCTCTACGTGGGGCATGCCGTCCAGGCGGTTGTACAAAAAGGCGGCGCGCGCCCTGCTGGACAGCTTGCCCAGCAGACGGTCGATGGCTTTGAGGTCTTCGAGAATCAGCTGCTGCTCTTCCAGGGAAGGTTGTTCGCCCTCGGGAATCAGCATCAGCTCGTCCAGATACGCCTGTTCCAGCGCGGCCCGACGGAAGTGGTCGAACAACAAGCCCTTCGCGATCGAGACCAGAAATGCCCGGGGCTCGCGGGGTTCAAGCAATTGCTCGCGGCCCAGCAGGCGAATGAACGTGTCCTGGCTCAGGTCCTCGGCTCGATGGGGACACGCCACGTTGCGTCTGAGCCAGCCCAGCAGCCAGCCGCGATGGTCGCGATAGAGCGTTCCGACGAGCTGCTGCTGGGGACTTTGGAGTGACGACACAAGCGCACCGAGGAGAACAAAGGGGCTAACGAGAATTGTTCGCGATTGTGTCAGAGCCACCTAATGCTGGCAATTGCTGCTTGCAGGAACAGGCCGAACGGTTGGCGTAAGAATCGACCATTCGTTTTGTAGGGCGAGGGATTTAGCTGCGGATATACACGTTTGAACGCTAAAACGAATGCGATTGCTGCTGCCGTCGCCATTTCGCCACGCCATGCTCCAGCTGTGCGGGGCTTTCAATTCCCTGCCGCCTGGCGTGGCTGAACAGGATCATCGCGAGTTCGGCGGTCACCAGCGCATCGGCGCTGGCGTGATGACGCTCTTCGGCGTGAAGCCCGAAGAATCGCGTCCAGTCGTCCAGACCTGCCTGACGCAAATTCGCGTTCGGGCAAATGAAGGGCGCGATGTGAGCGACATCAATGAAAGGGTGCAGCAGGCGATAGCCCAGGCTTTCCTTTAATGCACGCCCCAGCATGTGCTCGTCGAACGCCGCGTGGAACGCCAACAGCGGGCTGTCACCTACGAACGCCATGAAATCCAGCAGCGCTTCCACCGGCTCGCTGCCTGCCGCAATCGCGTTGGGTCCCAGCCCGTGAATCAATACGCTCGGGCTGAGTTTGTGATCTGCGCGCATCAGCGTGCGCTCGAACTGCTGCCCCAGATCGATCGCGCCATCTTCGATGACCACTGCGCCGATCGACAGCACTTCGTCCCGCTGCAGATTCAGCCCGCTGGTTTCAAGATCGACCACGACCCAGCGTTGCTGGCGCAGTGTCTTCTGATCCAGCGCACAGGGGCCGGGCAGGGCGCGCAGGCGCAGTTGCTGTTCAGGCGTGAGTTCAGGGGCGACGGCGCGTTTGGGTGGCTTGAGCCAGCGGAACAAATTCATGATCAGTCGCTTACAGTTGGTAGCGCACGGTGAGGCTGGTCTGCAGCCGCTGCGCCTGACGGAACGACTCACGCAGAATGCGCCGGTCCAGATGATTGAGCACATCCGGGTCGATGCGGTTGGAGTACGGCAGGTTTTGCCGGTTTTGCTGCTGATGTTGCTGCATGCGGGTTTGCTGGATGAAGTGATAAGCCTCTTCATACGCCGCACCGTCAAGCGGGTCGATCACCTCTTTGGTCACCAGCTGACGCAGCCTGTCCAGCGTGTTGCTGGCCTCGACGCCGTTGGCCAGCGCCAGCAACCTCGCCCCGTCGACGAATGGCGTCAGGCCTTGAGTTTTCAGGTCCAGGGTGTCCTTCTCGCTGCCTTTGCGGGCGACCACGAAGTCCTTGAAGCGGCCCACCGGTGGGCGTTGACGCAGGGCATTGTCGGCCATCATGCGCTGGAACAATGCGTTGTCTGCCACCTGCGCGAGAATAATCTGACGCAATTGATCGCCGCCGCTTTCATCGCCCCACACCACGCGCAGATCGAAATAGATGGAAGACGACAGCAAGTTTTCCGGCGTAGCCTCGCGAATGAACGAGCCGAATCGCTGCGCCCACTCGATCCGCGACAGGCACAGCTGCGGATTGCTCGCCATGATCCCGCCTTTGCACAGCGCGAATCCGCACACCGCCAGGCTTTGATTGATCCGCTCGGCGATGGGCAACAACCGCCCGCGAATTTCAGCGGCCTCGGCGGCGTCCTTGGCTTCGAACAAAATGCCGTTGTCCTGATCGGTGTACAGCGTCTGCTCGCGTCGGCCCTCGCTGCCGAAACACAGCCAGCTGAAAGCGATGCCGGGATCGCCTTTTTCTTCGAGCGTGAGTTCGATGACGCGGCAGACCATGTGGTCGTTGAGCAGCGTGATGATCTGGGTGATCTGCGTGGACGAGGCGCCGTGGGCGAGCATTCGGTCCACCAACTGGACGATGTCGCCGCGCAGGTTGGCCAGCGAATCGATGCGCGGCGCGCTGCGGATGGTTCGCGCCAGGTGCACCAGATCGACGCGCTGAAGCGAAAACAGGTCGCGCTCGGAGACCACGCCGCACAGACGCTGATCTTTCACCAGGCAGACGTGGGCGATATGCCGCTGAGTCATGGCAATGGCGGCATCGAAGGCGCTGGCGTCCGGGCTCAGGTAGAACGGTGCCTGAATCATGCTGCATTCGATGGGCGCGCCGAAGTCGGCGTTGATGTTTGCGACGACCTGGCGCAGATCGCGCAGCGTGAAAATACCCAGTGGCGCCTTGGCCTCGTCTACGATCACGATACTGCCGACTTGCTGCTCGTCCATCTGCCGCACGGCCTCACGCAGCGGCGTGTCGGGGGAGCACGTCACCGGATGACGCATCGCCAGTTCACCCAGTCGCGTGTTCAGCGAATATTGGGTGCCGAGTGTTTCCACCGCCTTCTGCTTTACTTGCTGATTGACTTGGTCAAGCAGGCTGCTGACGCCGCGCAGGGCGAAGTCGCGGAACTCATTGGAGAGTGCGAACAGCTTGATGAAGGCTTGCTTGTTCAGCTGCAGGCAGAAGGTGTCTTCGGCCGCCAGATGCTCGGTTCGCGTGGCGCGTTCGCCGAGTAGCGCGGCGAGGGGAAAGCACTCGCCCGTGGTGATTTCGAACGTGGTCTCGGTGCCGCCTTTTGCCGAATGGGGGCGCTCACCCACTACGCGGCCTTGTTTGACGATGTAAAAATGTTCTACTGGCCCATCGCTAGGCTTGATGATGCTCTCGCCTGTAGCGTAGAAACGCAGGTGACACTGTTCGACAAGGTAGGCCAGATGGGCGTTTTCCATCTGGTTGAACGGCGGGAATTTTTGCAGGAACTGCATCGTGCCGTGGATGTTCTGCAGTACGGCTGTTTTGCCTGCCTGGGTAAAAGCGTCCGCTTTGCTCATGACCGATACCGCCTGTTTTTATTGGCCCCATGGTCGACCGCTTATCGGGCAGTGCCCATTGGACGTAAGTCTTAGGTGACTACAAGGGCGTTGGATCGCATCGAACTTAGGTGTAAAACCGCAGCGATGCAGTTAGCGCGAGGCTCTAGAGCCCGGCATGAAGCCGACAGGATGTGCAGCGTATCAATCGCTTGCGCTGTCAGAATTGGAGTCGACAGGAAGATGAGACGGGTATGTTCGATCACAGTATTTTGAGTGATGAAGAGCGCGAAGCCCTCAATGAGGTGATGCTCGCGCCTGCGTCCCAATCGCCACAACGGGTGTTGATCGTCGATGACGACAAGGATGCTCGGGAAGTTCTGGCCGAAATTCTCAGTCTCAATGACATCAGCTGCATCACCGCCGCCGGCGGCACCAGCGCCATGCATTTGCTGCAGACCCGGCCGTCCATTGCGCTGCTGATCACGGATCTGCGCATGGCGCCGTGCGACGGGCTGGATCTGATCCGTCGCGTGCGCGAATCGGACCGCGCGGAGCTGCCGATCATTATCGTGTCCGGCGACGCCAACGTCCGCGACGCCATCGATGCGATGCATTTGAGCGTGGTGGATTTTCTGCTCAAGCCGATCAATACCAAGCAACTGTTGCGGCTGGTGAAGCGGGAATTGGGGATAGCGTAAGAACGCCGCCAGTTTTTGGTGGCAATAAAAAGGCGGTGTCCCTTTCAGGAGCACCGCCTTTTGTTTGGGCGCTGATTACGCGCCGTTTTTCGCCTTGAACTCCCGACGGCGGCGGTGCAGTACCGGCTCGGTGTAGCCATTGGGCTGCCGCGTGCCTTCGATGACCAACTCGACCGCTGCCTGAAACGCGATGTTGCTGTCGAAGTCCGGCGCGAGCGGGCGATACAGCGCATCACCTGCGTTCTGACGGTCCACTACCGGCGCCATGCGCTTCAGACTTTCCATCACCTGCTGCTCGCTGACCACGCCATGGCGCAGCCAGTTGGCAATGTGCTGGCTGGAAATTCGCAGCGTGGCGCGGTCCTCCATCAGGCCGATGTCGTTGATGTCCGGCACCTTCGAACAGCCAACGCCCTGATCGATCCAGCGCACCACATACCCGAGGATGCCCTGGGCGTTGTTGTCCAGCTCGTTCTGAATCTCCTCGGCTGTCCAGTCAGTGTTCGGCGCCAGGGGGATGGTCAGGATGTCATCGACCGAGGCCGGCGTGCGCTGGGCGAGTTCAGCCTGACGCGCGAACACATCGACCTTGTGGTAATGCAGCGCGTGCAGCGCAGCGGCGGTAGGGGATGGGACCCAGGCGGTGTTGGCGCCGGCCAGCGGGTGGGCGATTTTCTGTTCGAGCATCGCAGCCATCAAGTCAGGCATCGCCCACATGCCTTTGCCGATCTGCGCACGCCCTTGCAAGCCGCATTTCAAACCTATATCGACGTTGGAATTTTCATACGCGGCAATCCACTTTTCCGCCTTCATCTGCGCCTTGCGTACGACAGGCCCTGCTTCCATCGACGTGTGAATCTCGTCGCCGGTGCGGTCCAGGAAGCCCGTGTTGATAAACACCACACGCTCGCTCGCCGCCTGAATGCAGGCCTTGAGGTTGATCGTGGTGCGACGCTCCTCGTCCATGATCCCGACTTTCAACGTGTTGCGCGGCAGGTTCAGCACCCCTTCGATACGCCCGAACAACTCGTTGGTGAATGCCACTTCTTCCGGGCCGTGCATCTTCGGTTTGACGATGTACATCGAGCCTGTGCGGCTGTTGGCGCGGGAGGTATTGCCCTTGAGATTGTGGATCGCCGCAAGGCTGGTCAGCAGGCCGTCAAGAATACCTTCCGGCACTTCGTTGCCTTGATTGTCGAGGATCGCATCGATGGTCATCAGGTGACCGACGTTGCGCACGAACAGCAGCGAGCGGCCATGCAGCGTGACGGGTTCGCCGGTGGGTGAGGTGTAGACGCGGTCGGCATTCATCGTGCGGGTGAAGCGGGTACCACCCTTGGAGACTTCTTCGGACAGATCGCCCTTCATCAATCCCAGCCAGTTGCGGTACACGACGACCTTGTCGTCGGCATCAACGGCAGCGATGGAGTCTTCGCAATCCATGATGGTGGTCAGGGCCGCTTCCATCAGCACGTCTTTGACGCCGGCCGGATCGGTCTGGCCGACCGGGCTCGTGGCGTCGATCTGGAGTTCGAAGTGCAGACCGTTTTGCTTGAACAGCAGCGCGGTCGGCGCCGATGCGTCGCCCTGGAAACCGATCAGTTGAGCATCATCGCGCAGGCCGGTGTTGCTGCCGCCCTTGAGGCTGACGATCAACATGCCATCAGCCAGTTTGTAGCCGGTGGAGTCGACGTGGGAACCCGCCGACAGGGGGGCGGCTTCGTCCAGAAAGGCGCGGGCGAAGGCGATGACTTTGTCGCCGCGGACCCGGTTGTAGCCTTTGCCCTTTTCCGCGCCGCCGGCTTCGCTGATGGCGTCGGTGCCGTACAGCGCGTCATACAGCGAGCCCCAGCGAGCATTCGATGCATTAAGCGCGAAGCGTGCGTTCATTACCGGCACCACCAATTGCGGGCCGGCCATGCGGGCGATTTCTTCGTCGACGTTTTGTGTGGTGATCTGGAAGTCTGCCGCTTCTGGCAGCAGGTAGCCGATTTCCAGCAGGAACGCCTTGTAGGCGGCTGCGTCGTGGGCGTTGCCGGCATTGGACTGATGCCAGGCGTCGATACGCGCCTGGAATTCGTCGCGTTTGGCGAGCAGGGCTTTGTTCTTCGGCGCGAGCTCATGGATGAGCGTATCGGCACCGGCCCAGAATGCAGCGGCGTCGAGGCCGGTTCCGGGAATGGCTTCGTTGTTCACAAAATCCAGCAGGACGTTGGCGACCCGCAGGCCACCGACTTGAACGTGTTCAGTCATTGCTTGCCTCACTCTGCTCAGCTATCTGCGCTTCAATCACGAGCGCTTTCTTGTTAAAGCCATCGACGTCGCTGCGTGCCCTTCCAGAACATGCCGTTGCGGGCGGCTGGGCGGGGCGGCGGGCACCTGAGGAAGCGCTTGAAACAGGTTTTGGCCTTGCAGGAACATCGGATCAGGCCTGGATTCGACATCTATGTAGTGAACGCGAAGCGATACTACATGATGAGTTGCGGCATGAAAATCAGACTGAATGTGCACCGAGCGACCGGACGTGGGCATTCGGTCACGCGGCGGTGTCGGATGTTCTCAAAGAACGTGCGGATTGTTCCAGATAATTATAAGGATCGTACACAAAAAATCCTGACGTGCTGACGCTGCTGCGGGCCGGGCAGACGTGCCTATACTCCCCACAACCACCCCGGAACCCAAGAGGCGTGTTATTAAACAGGCCTCACTCGCTGCAGCTAAAAGGAGTCGTTTGTGGATCATCTTATCGTCACGGTGTCTGCGCCGGACAAGCCAGGCGTGGTCGAGCAGCTCGCGGCATGCATTGCCGATCACGGTGGCAATTGGCTGGAAAGCCGTATGTCACACATGGCCGGGCAGTTCGCCGGGATCCTGCGGGTCAGCGCGCCTGCCGACGCTCATCAGCCCCTGCGCAGCGCGCTGCAAGGGCTCTCGGCAAAAGGCATCCGCGTCCTGTTCGCCGAAGTCGTCCCTGAAACCACACCTGAGTGGAAGCCCATCACCATGGAGCTGGTGGGCAATGATCGTCCCGGGATCGTGCGTGACGTCACCCGCGTGCTGACCGAGCAAGGCGTCAACCTGGAGCAATTGGTGACCAACGTCGAACCTGCGCCCATGAGCAGCGAAACGCTGTTTCGCGCCCACGCGGTATTAGGACTGCCAATGGACCTTTCACTGGATGTGCTGCAACAGCGGCTGGAAACCCTGGCGGATGACCTGATGGTGGAGCTGCATCTGCCGACGGACGAGTAAATGAAACCGTCGCTGTAGACCCGCTTTTCAACGGGTCTACAGCGATCCATCCGCTTCGATCAGGCTTGGGACCGTTTGCGCAGCGAGCGCCAGGCGTCGAAGCTGTAGATGATCAACCCGGACCAGATGAAGGCGAAGGTCACCAAGGTGGCCGAAGGCATGTGTTCGTCGTACAGCACAACCGCCAATGCAAGCACGAGCGTTGGCGCGATGTACTGCAAAAAGCCCAATGTCGCGTAGGGCAAATGCCTTGCTGCAGCGTTGAAACACACCAGCGGCACGAGCGTCACGGGCCCGGCCGCCGCCAGCCAGAGCGCCTCGGATGTTGTCCAGAACTCCGGTTGTGCGCTGTGGGCCAGCGGGTTGAAAATCAACCAGCCCACGGCCAGCGGCACCAGAATCCAGGTCTCTACCACCAGTCCGGGCAATGCAGCCACCGGCGCTTTTTTCCGAATCAGGCCGTAGAAGCCGAAGGTGAACGCCAACGCGAGCGACACCCACGGCAGGCTGCCCACTTGCCAGACCTGCTGAAGCACACCGATCAACGCCAGCATCACCGCCACCCATTGCAAGGGGCGCAGTCTTTCACGCAGCAGCACCATGCCGAGCATCACGTTGATCAGCGGGTTGATGAAGTAACCCAGGCTGGCTTCGACCATGTGGTTGTTGTTCACGGCCCAGACGTAGATCAGCCAGTTGGCGGCGATCAGCGTGCCGCTGCAGGCGAGAATGGCGAGGCGTTTGGGATTATCCCGCAGCTCTTGCCACCAGCCGGGATGCTTCCAGACCAGCAGCAGAAGCGAGCCGAAGATGGCCGACCAGATCGCCCGATTGACGATGATTTCCAGTGAGGGAACGCTGGCAAGCACCTTGAAGTAGATCGGAAACAGTCCCCAGATGATGTAGGCGCTCAGGCCCAGAATGTACCCGCGACGCGGGTTGGCAGCTTGCATGAGTGGTCCTTCGGAGTGTTTTTTGTTGTGGTGTCAGGCTAATGAGCGGGTGTAGGAGCGCGCTTGCCCGCGATCGCGGTGGATCAATGGCGTGGCAGGTGCTGGAGAAATCCATTCGCGGGCAAGCGCGCTCCTACAGGGGTTCATCGTTGTTAAAACAGCTTCAGCGGTTCCTCGTTCAACGCGGACAGCTGCTCGCGCAGCGCCAGCACCTGATCGCCCCAATAGCGTTCGGTGCCGAACCAGGAAAAGCTGTGGGGGAACGCCGGATCGTCCCAACGACGCGCCAGCCAGGCGCTGTAATGCAACAGGCGCAGTGCGCGCAGCGGTTCGATGAGTGCCAGTTCACGGGGATCGAAATCGTGAAACTCGTTGTAGCCGTCCATCAATTCCGACAGCTGACTCAGGCAATCCTGACGATCACCCGCGAGCATCATCCAGACATCCTGCACCGCCGGGCCCATGCGGCAGTCGTCAAGATCGACGATGTGGAAGATGTCGTCGCGGGTCATCATGTTGCCGGGGTGGCAATCGCCGTGCATGCGGATGTTCTGATGGGGCGTGGCAGCGTAGACGTCTTCCACGCGCTTGAGCAAGTCTTTGGCAACGGATTCATAGGCTGGCAGCAGGCTGCGCGGAATCACGTTGTTGTCCAGCAGGTAGTTCAGCGAGTTGTGTCCGAAGTTCTGCACGCCAAGGGCTTCGCGGTGCTTGAACGGGCGCGTGGCGCCGACAGCATGAATGCGGCCCAGCAACTGGCCGAGACGGTAGAGCTGATCGAGATTGCCGGGCTCTGGCGCGCGGCCGCCACGGCGGGGAAAAAGGGTGAAACGAAAGCCGGCGTGCTCGAATAAAGTCTCGCCGTTGTGCAAGAGGGGCGCGACGACGGGGATTTCGACGTCGGCGAGTTCAGCGGTGAAACTGTGTTCTTCGAGAATGGCGTCGTTGGTCCAGCGATCGGGCCGGTAGAACTTGGCAATCAGTGGCTGCTGTTCATCGATGCCGACCTGATAGACGCGGTTCTCATAGCTGTTGAGCGCGAGAATACGGGCGTCGGTGACAAAGCCGATGCTCTCGACGGCGTCCAGCACCAGGTCAGGTGTAAGTGTTGCGAACGGGTGGGCCATGCTAACTCCTGCGCGCAGCAGGCTGCCGCGTCGGGCCAGTCATGGTAACTCAGGCGTGTTACACCTGACACAGCGCGTTACACCCGTTGCCTTGATTCACTGCAATCCCCATCCCTTCGATTGCGTACTTTTCGAGATGGGGACGCGCTCGCGTTATGCGCCGATCACGCCGCCATCCTCCCGCGTGATGACCATCACCGATGATCTCGGCTTGCCATTCGGCAAGTGCTCGGGGAAGGTCGAACCGCCGTTTTCGCCGGGGTGTTGAATGCCGACGAACAGCGCTTTCTGGTCGGGCGCGAAGCTGATGCCGGTGACTTCACAACCCACCGGCCCGACCATGAACCGGCGAATCTCTCCGCTTGCAGGGTCAGCGCACAGCATCTGGTTATTGCCCATGCCGGCGAAGTCGCCCGCATTGGTGGCGTCGCCGTCAGTCAGAATCCACAATCGGCCAGCCGCATCGAAACCCAAGCCGTCCGGGCTGTTGAACATGTTCTGCGGGTTGATGTTGCTTGATCCACCCTGCGGCGTTCCCGCATGCACGCTCGGGTTGCCCGCGACCACAAACAAGTCCCACGCAAAATCCATGGCGGCTGCATCTGACCCGGTTTCCTGCCAGCGCAGAATCTGCCCGTACTGGTTTTTCGCCCGCGGATTCGGCCCGCCCACTGGCTGCCCTTCATCGCCACGCTTGATGTTGTTGGTCAGCGTGCAATAGACCTGGCCGTCCTTGGGGCTGACAACGATCCATTCAGGCCGGTCCATGCGCGTGGCCTTGACCTGGCTTGCCGCCAGGCGCGCATGAATTAGCACTTCAGCCTGATTGGCGAACCCGCTGGCCGCGTCGATGCCGTTCTTGCCGTGGCTCAGCTCAATCCATTTGCCCTGGCCTTTCGGATGATCGGGGTTGCTGTCGCCAGCGTCGAATTGCGCGACGTACAGCGTGCCGTGGTCAAGGATGTCGCGGTTGGCCTTGCGGTTCTTGTGATCGACCTTGTCGCGGCTGATGAATTTGTAGATGAACTCGCCGCGCTCATCGTCGCCCATGTACACCACGACGCGGCCGTCTTTGGTCTCGGTCAGCGCAGCGTTTTCGTGCTTGAAGCGGCCCAGGGCGGTGCGTTTGACTGGCGTGGATTTCGGATCGAACGGGTCGATCTCCACCACCCAGCCATGGCGATTGGGTTCGTTGGGGTTTTTGGCGACGTCGAAGCGCGGGTCGTGCAGGTGCCAGTTCACTTCCTTGCTGGCGGCTGTCACGCCATAACGCTTGGTCGCGGCATCGAAGGTCTGGGTGGGATTGCTGCTGCCAAAGCAGTCAGTGAAGTTCTCTTCGCACGTCAGATAGGTGCCCCACGGCGTCTTGCCGTTGGCGCAGTTCTGGAAAGTACCGAGCACATTCTTGCCGGTCTTGTCGGCGGCGGTCTTCAACCATTCGTGCCCGGCGGCCGGGCCAGTGACGTGAATAGGCGTGTTGCCGTGGATGCGCCGGTTGTATTTGGAGCCTTGCACAAACGCCCACTGCTCACCTTCGCGCTTGACCTCAATCACCGAAACACCTTCGCTGGCCTGAGCCTTGTGCACGTCTTCGGCGGATTGCGGGTCTTTGCCGTGATCGAAGAGGTAGCGGTAATTGGTGTATTCGTTGTTGATCGCCATCAGCGCGCGGCTGGCGGTCTCCGGCTTGTCGCCGGGGAAGGTGAACAGGCTCATGCCGTCATTGTTGTCGCCGAACTGCAGCTCCTGCATCTTCGCGGTGCCTTTGCCGCTGGGGTCAAAAGCCGGGCCGCTGGTTTGCAGTGGCTGGCCCCAACTGATCAGGACCGAGGAACGATAACCGGGCGGCAGACTGATGCTGTCGGCGGTGGAGGAGGGGATGCTGTCGAAGCCAAGCAGCGTGCCGTTGGCGGCGCTGACACTGGCGGCCATTACGCTGCGGCTGAGCAGGTTGCCGCCCAGAAACATCGCCGCGCCGCACAGGGCGCCCGCGCTGATGAATCCGCGTCGGGTCAGGCCAACCATGTTTTCGAGGTCGGTGGATTGGTTATCTTTTAATAGCGTCATCACGGGCTCCCTGCGGTTTAGGGCAAAACCCTATGCAGTGCGGATGACATTATTGTGTCGGTCAGACGACGAATAGGGCGCAGACCGCGGGTACACGCACGGCTTAAAGCGGCGTGCCGATCAAAATGTTGGAGGGCGCAAACTGGACCTTCACGGAGCCGCCGACCTTGATCTGCAAGGTGTGCAGCCGGTCCGCGTCGACCACTGCGCAAAGGATCTGGTGACTGGGAAGGACGATTCGGACCTCGCTCGGGCCATCGTCGGCATCGAGAATTTTCTCAATATTCCCCGCAAGGCAATTGTGTCCGGTTGTTTCAGACTGATCGGACGCCAGTAACTCCAGCCAGCCGGCCTTGATCAGGGCGAACACATCCGTGCCGATCTCAAGCCCCAGTCGCAAGGTGCTGTCGTGGGTGATCTGGGCCTCGATCGACAAACCGCCCGCGAGCTGCAACGTGATCATGTCGTTGCGACCCTGAGAACGAACGCCGCTGACCTGGCCATGCAGCTGATTTCGCGCGCTGGTGCGCAGCATCAAGCGGCTGAGCAGGGCGAGGTCATTGGATTCCTCCGAGGAAGTTTCCAGCAACTGGGTTTGCAACGCTTGCAGGCGCTGATAAAGCCGCAGCACGCGCTCGCCTTCGGCCGACAATTTCGCGCCGCCGCCACCACGACCGCCGACGCTGCGCTCGACCAGCGGTTTGTGCGCCAGATTGTTCAGCTCATCGATGGCGTCCCACGTCGCCTTGTAACTCAGCCCGGCGCTCTTCGCCGCACGGGTGATCGAACCCTGCTCGGCAATGTGCTGCAACAGCGCGATACGGTGCGGACGACGAACCATGTGCTGGGTGAGGGAAGGCGGTAGTGACATAAGGGTCGGATGCGCTGGAAGTGATGACGCCGGAGTGTAAGCCAAAACGCCTTGCACCCAAATGCTGCGGATTTCTTAATCTCTCGGCCTCTTAGTCCCCAGGCTTCGGCGTCCTCGCCAGGCAATACACGTCCACCGATCGGGCGCCGGCTTGGCGCAACAGGCCGGCCAACGCATTCGCCGTCGAGCCGGTGGTGAGGACGTCATCAATCAGTGCGAGGTGCTTGCCAGTAATCGCCGTGGCGTCCCTCAGCGCGAAGGCGGACGCCAGATTGCGCTTTCTGGCCTTTGCATCCAGACCCTGCTGCGAAGGTGTTTCTTTCACACGGCGGATCACGCGCTCATCAACAGGCAGTCCCAGTCGAGCGCCGAGCCAGTTCGCCAACATCGCCGCCTGATTGAAGCCTCGCTGGCGCAGCCGTTTTTTGGCGAGTGGCACCGGGATAAGAAAGTCGGGTCGGCGCAGGCCGTCATTGAAGCGATGCTGCAGGGTCTCTCCTAACAGCTCCGCCAGCAGCCGGCCGAGCGGCCATTTGCCCTGATGCTTGAAGCGTGTGACCAGCGCGTCGATCGGGAAGTCGTAAAGCCACGGAGCGACGACGTCATTAAAGGCGGGAGGGTGGCGATTGCAGGCGCCGCAGGTGAGGCCGGACATCGGCATGGGCAGCGCGCAACGGTCGCACTGGTCAATCAGCCACGGGAGTTCGCGCTCACAAGGCATACAGATCGGGGTGCTTGAATCAGTCGCTTCGTCGCACAACAAACAAGACTGTACGTTTTTTAACCAGATGTAAACCTCGTGCCCGTTATACGGTTGACAGCGCATGTCGCTTCCTTAAATATGCCGAACATCCGTGTTGCGCCTGTGGGCTTTCCGGTTTTGCCGCTGGGCGAAGCCGCCCGGGTCATCGTCCAGAAAACATCAAGGAGCCGCCCATGAGCGCCAGCATCAATGCCAACCTGCGTCACGACTGGAATCTAGCCGAGGTCAAGGCGCTGTTCACACAGCCATTCAATGACCTGCTGTTTCAGGCGCAAACCGTGCACCGCGCTCACTTCGACGCCAACCGCGTACAAGTCTCGACTCTGCTGTCGATCAAAACCGGCGCCTGCCCGGAAGACTGCAAGTACTGCCCGCAATCGGGCCACTACAACACCGGTCTGGAAAAAGAAAAGCTGATGCAGGTCCAGCAAGTGCTGGAAGAAGCCGCACGTGCCAAGGCCATTGGTTCGACCCGTTTCTGCATGGGTGCGGCGTGGAAACACCCGTCGGCCAAAGACATGCCCTACGTGCTGGAGATGGTCAAAGGCGTCAAGGCCTTGGGGCTGGAAACCTGCATGACCCTTGGCAAGCTGGATCAGGACCAGACCCAGGCGCTGGCCGCCGCTGGCCTCGATTACTACAACCACAACCTCGACACGTCCCCGGATTTCTACACCAGCATCATCACCACCCGCACCTACAGCGATCGCCTGCAGACGCTGGCGTACGTGCGTGATTCGGGGATGAAAATCTGCTCCGGCGGCATCCTGGGCATGGGCGAATCCCTGGACGACCGCGCCAATCTGCTGATCCAGCTGGCCAACCTGCCGGAGCATCCTGAGTCTGTGCCGATCAACATGCTGGTGAAAGTGGCCGGCACGCCGCTGGAAAATGCCGAGGATATCGATCCGTTCGATTTCATCCGCATGCTGGCCGTCGCGCGCATCCTGATGCCTCAATCCCACGTGCGCCTGTCCGCAGGCCGCGAAGCCATGAACGACCAGATGCAGGCCCTGGCGTTCTTCGCCGGCGCCAACTCGATCTTCTACGGCGACAAACTGCTGACCACCGCCAACCCGCAGTCCGACAAGGACATGCTGCTGTTCTCGCGTCTGGGCATTCAGCCTGAAGCACGCGAAGAGCACTCGGACGAGGTCCATCAGGCAGCTATCGAGCAGGCGCTGATCGAGCAGAAAAGCAGCGAGCTGTTTTACGACGCGGCTGTTTGATTCTTCATAAGTGGCTTGACCCGAGGCCTGCATGTCTTTTGATCTGAACGCACGTCTCGCTGCCCGTCGTGCCGAGCACCTTTATCGCCAGAGGCCCTTGCTGCAAAGCCCGCAGGGCCCTGAAGTGGTGGTGGACGGCAAGCCGCTGCTGGCGTTCTGCAACAACGATTACATGGGGCTGGCCAGTCATCCCGAGGTCATCGCTGCGTGGCAAGCGGGCGCCGAGCGTTGGGGCGTCGGCGGTGGCGCCTCGCATTTGGTGATTGGCCACAGCACGCCCCATCACGCGCTCGAAGAAGCCCTCGCCGAGTTCACCGGTCGGCCCCGCGCGCTGTTGTTTTCCAATGGCTACATGGCCAACCTCGGCACCGTCACTGCGTTGGTGGGCCAGGGCGACACGGTGCTGGAAGATCGCCTCAATCATGCTTCGTTGCTCGACGCCGGCCTGCTCAGCGGCGCGCGTTTTTCCCGCTATCTGCACAACGACTGCGAAAGCCTCGCCAGCCGGTTGGACAAAGCGGTCGGAGACACCCTGGTGGTGACCGACGGTGTGTTCAGCATGGACGGCGACGTCGCTGATCTCCCCGGGCTGGCCAAGGCGGCGAAAGCCAAAAACGCGTGGCTGATGGTCGACGACGCTCATGGCTTCGGCCCGCTGGGGGCGAATGGCGCAGGCATCGTCGAACACTTCGGCCTGGGCATCGATGATGTCCCTGTGCTGATCGGCACGCTGGGTAAATCCTTCGGCACGGCCGGCGCGTTCGTTGCGGGCAGCGAAGAGTTGATCGAAACGCTGATCCAGTTCGCCCGCCCGTACATCTACACCACCAGTCAGCCGCCGGCGCTTGCGTGCGCGACGCTGAAAAGCCTCGAACTGCTGCGCACCGAACACTGGCGGCGTGAGCACCTCACGGCACTCATCAAGCAGTTTCGCGTCGGCGCTCAAGCCCTCGGCCTGGAGCTGATGGACAGTTTCACGCCCATTCAGCCCATCCTGATCGGCGACAGCGGTCGCGCCTTGCGGCTGTCGCAGTTGCTGCGAGAGCGCGGCGTGATGGTCACCGCCATTCGACCGCCGACAGTGCCTGCGGGCAGCGCGCGTTTACGCGTGACATTGTCCGCCGCCCACAGCGAAGCGCAGGTGCAGCTATTGTTGCAGGCACTGGAGCAGTGTTATCCGCTGCTGGGCGTAGACGAATCTTCGGAGCTGGACCATGCGTGATCAGTTGATCCTGTTGCCGGGCTGGGGCCTTGGCGTCTCGCCGCTTGAACCGCTGGCCGCAGCGCTGCGAGGGCTCGACGAACATTTGCGGGTCGTGATCGAGCCGTTGCCTGAGATGGACAACGACAACCTCGACGACTGGCTCGATGAGCTGGATTCGACATTACCCGACAACGTCTGGCTGGGCGGTTGGTCGCTGGGCGGCATGCTGGCCACCGAACTGGCCGCGCGCAGGGGCGAGCGCTGCTGTGGTCTGGCGACGTTCGCCAGCAACGTCTGCTTTGTGGCCCGCAGCGAGTGGCCCAACGCGATGCCACAAACGGATTTCGACGCGTTCATTGCCGGTTGCAAAGCCGACCTGGACGCAACGCTCAAGCGCTTCACTCTGTTGTGTGTGCGAGGGGCCGAAGAGCCACGGGCGCTGTCGAGACAACTGAAAGCCTGCGCGCCCCATGGCACCAGTGACGGCTTGATCGAAGGCCTGAAGCTGCTCGAGCAAATGGACACGCGCAAAGCGCTGCAAGCGTTTCGCGGCCCTCAATTGCACCTGTTCGGCGGTCTCGACGCGCTGGTGCCGGCAGAAGCATCGGCGGATCTTCTGACCCTCCAGCCTGACATCGAAGTCGGCGTGATCGAGCAGGCCAGTCACGCCTTCATTCTGGAAAACCCGCACGGCGTCGCCGCTGCAGTTCATGCGTTTTTACACGAGTCCGGTGATGACTGATCTTTCCCACTGCGCGGTGCTGAAGGCCGTGAAACAGCAACAGGCATCCGGACAACACGTGCTGCCGGACAAGCGCCAAGTGGCGGCGTCCTTCTCGAAGGCGGCGGCCAGCTACGACAGCGTGGCCGACTTGCAGCGCGCTGTTGGCACCGAATTGATGACGCGACTGCCTGATCTGGCGCCGTCGCTCTGGCTGGACCTGGGCAGCGGCACCGGCTGTTTCAGCCGCGCGCTGGCGCAGACGTTTCCGCAAAGCGAAGGTGTTGCGCTCGACCTCGCCGAAGGCATGCTGCGTTATGCACGGCCATTGGGCGGTGCCACTCATTACGTGGCAGGCGACGCGGAGAATCTTCCGCTGCGCGACGCGAGTGTTGATCTGATGTTCTCCAGCCTGGCAGTGCAATGGTGCCCGGACTTTTCCGCGGTGCTCAGCGAAGCGGGTCGCGTGCTGAAACCGGGCGGCGTGTTCGCTTTTGCCAGCCTCTGCGTCGGGACGCTGTTTGAACTGCGCGACAGCTGGCAGGCGGTGGACGGCATGGTCCACGTCAACCGCTTCCGCGAGCGCGAGGCGTATCAACGCCTCTGCACCGCCAGCGGTTTGAACGTGCGCAGCCTCGAAGTCCTGCCGCACGTGTTGCACTATCCCGACGTGCGCAGCCTGACCCACGAACTCAAGGCACTGGGCGCGCACAACATCAATCCGGGTCGTCCGGGAGGCCTGACCGGCCGCGCGCGAATTCACGCGCTGATGGAGGCGTACGAAAGGTTTCGTCAGGAAAAAGGCCTGCCCGCCACGTATCAGGTGGTGTACGCCATCCTGGCGAAACCCGGCATTGATTAAAGAATGATCTATTTAGTCGGCGTCCGTCACACGGGCGCTATAGTAAGCAGGCAATAGTTTGAAATATCTGAACGGATGGTCGCCACGATGAGCGCTGCGTATTTCATCACTGGAACCGATACCGACGTTGGCAAGACCACCATCGCCACGGGGCTTCTGTACGCGGCGCGGCAGTCGGGGTTGAGCACGGCGGCGGGCAAGCCGGTGGCTTCAGGCTGCGACGTCAAACCCAAGGGGTTGCGCAACTCGGACGCCGTCGCCTTGCGTGCCGAATGTTCGATTCAGCTGACCTACAACGAGGTCAATCCGGTGGCCTTCGAGCCGGCGATCGCGCCCCATCTGGCGGCGCGGGAAGCGGGAGTCGCCCTGACGGTGCAGTCCTTGCTCGGGCCGATGCAGCATATCCTCGACAAGCAGGCTGACTTCACGCTCATCGAAGGCGCCGGCGGCTGGCGCGTCCCGCTGGCCGATCAGGCCAATCTGTCCGACCTGGCCATCGCGCTCAAGCTGCCGGTGATTCTGGTGGTGGGCGTGCGGCTGGGCTGTATCAGCCATGCATTGCTGTCAGCTGAAGCGATCGCCAACGACGGTCTGCAACTGGCGGGCTGGGTGGCGAATATCATCGATCCCAAAACGTCACGGCTTGAAGAAAACCTCGCCACGCTTGCAGAGCGTCTGCCGGCGCCGTGCCTTGGTCGAGTGCCGTTCATGAAGAAGGCGACTGCGGAAATGATTGCCGAGCATTTGCATTTGGAGTTGCTGGATTAATCGTTACAAAGTCGCCGAGTGTGAGGCCCGTCACAAGGCGCAATGCCACTAGTCGCATTGCGGAGTAATCCATGCGTTTTGCTGCTTTAATCGCTGTGTTCGCTATGAACAGGAGGATCGTGCTCATGCAAATCTCACTGAACAACACGCTGTACCCGGGCCTTAGCGCAATGCAGGTCGGGCAGAGCCGTGTCGATCAGGCTGCCACCCAACTGGCCAGCCCCGCGACCGAAGTGTCCGGACGCAGTCAGTCTTCGGATTTCCAGCTTGAGCGCCTTCGCTCCGTTGATCGCCCGCAAAGCTCCGACATGGCCACCAATGTGGTTGAACTGACCCAAGGCCGGATTCAAGTCCAGGCTGGCGTCAAAGTTGAAAAGGCCAGCGATGAAATGCTCGGCACGCTGATCGACACCTTCGCCTGACTCTCCTCCCTTCGTGCGCTGCGGCGCACGTCGCTGGATGCTCCCCCTCCTGAATAACGCCTCATTCACGCGCCCATCCTGCGGGCACTTTCGCGTTTTTTGTCCCAACGCTTTCTAAACTCAACGCACCGGTCTGAACCGCCTGGCGTCGTATACGCACGCCTGCGCGTTGCCCGCATCAGGTGATGAAAGGTGCAGGGCGTCGCTTGACAAGGTATAGGCGTAAACGTATGTTTCAAACACCTGTTTGATCGCCACGTGATCCCAAGCGCCGGCGCCGGGGCAACGCCTCACAGTGACCACACGGTCATCCAATTCCAGGATTCACCAGCAGAGGTTTATCGCTATGCCTGACTACAAGGCCCCCTTGCGTGATATTCGCTTCGTCCGTGACGAGCTGCTCGGCTACGAAGCGCACTATCAGAGTCTGCCAGCATGCCAGGACGCCACGCCTGACATGGTTGACGCCATTCTCGAGGAAGGCGCCAAGTTTTGTGAGCAGGTCCTGGCCCCGCTGAACCGTGTGGGTGACACCGAAGGCTGCACCTGGAGCGAGTCCGGCGTAAAAACGCCGACCGGTTTCAAGGAAGCCTACAAACAGTTCGTTGAAGGCGGCTGGCCGAGCCTGGCGCACGACGTCGCTCATGGCGGTCAGGGTCTGCCTGAGTCGCTGGGTCTGGCGGTCAGTGAAATGGTCGGCGAAGCCAACTGGTCGTGGGGCATGTACCCGGGCCTGTCCCATGGCGCGATGAACACCATCTCCGAGCACGGCACCCCTGAACAGCAGGACGCTTACCTGACCAAGCTGGTCTCGGGCGAGTGGACCGGCACCATGTGCCTTACCGAACCGCACTGCGGCACCGACCTGGGCATGCTGCGCACCAAGGCCGAGCCTCAGGCTGACGGTTCGTACAAAGTGTCCGGCACCAAGATCTTCATTTCCGCTGGCGAACACGACATGGCCGATAACATCGTCCACATCGTGCTGGCCCGCCTGCCCGACGCGCCTGCCGGCACCAAAGGCATTTCCCTGTTCATCGTGCCGAAATTCGTGCCGGCCGCTGACGGTAGCGTCGGCGAGCGCAACGCTGTGAATTGCGGTTCGCTGGAACACAAGATGGGCATCCACGGCAACGCCACCTGCGTGATGAACTTCGACGGCGCGACCGGTTTCCTGATCGGCCCGCCGAACAAGGGCCTGAACTGCATGTTCACGTTCATGAACACCGCACGTCTGGGCACTGCGCTGCAAGGTCTGGCCCACGCCGAGATCGGTTTCCAGGGCGGCCTGAAATACGCACGTGAGCGTCTGCAGATGCGTTCGCTGACTGGCCCGAAGGCGCCGGAGAAAGCCGCTGACCCGATCATCGTTCACCCGGACGTACGTCGCATGCTGCTGACCATGAAGGCTTTCGCCGAGGGCACTCGCGCGATGGTGTACTTCACCGCCAAGCAGGTCGACATCGCCAAGTACAGCGACGACGCCGAAGCCAAGAAGCAAGCCGATGCCCTGCTGGCGTTCATGACCCCGATCGCCAAGGCGTTCATGACCGAAGTCGGTTTCGAATCCGCTAACCACGGCGTGCAGGTCTACGGCGGCCACGGCTTCATCGCTGAGTGGGGCATGGAGCAGAACGTTCGCGACGCCCGTATTGCCATGCTGTACGAAGGTACCACGGGTATTCAGGCGCTCGACCTTCTGGGTCGTAAAGTGCTGATGACTCAGGGCGAGGCGCTCAAGGGCTTCACCAAGATCGTCCACAAGTTCTGTCAGTCCCAGGAAGGCAACGAAGCGATTGGCGAATTCGTTGCGCCGCTCGCTGCGCTGAACAAAGAATGGGGCGAACTGACCATGAAGGTCGGCATGGCGGCTATGAAAGATCGTGAAGAAGTCGGTGCCGCTTCGGTGGATTACCTGATGTATTCCGGTTATGCCTGCCTGGCGTACTTCTGGGCTGACATGGCCCGTGTGGCAGCCGAGAAACTGGCGGCCGGCACCGGCGAAGAAGCCTTCTACACCGCCAAGCTGCAGACGGCGCGCTTCTACTTCCAGCGCATCCTGCCGCGCACCCGCACTCACGTGGCGACCATGCTGTCGGGCGCGAGCAACCTGATGGACATGAACGAAGAACACTTCGGCCTGGCTTACTAACTCACCGCAGGGCTTCACTAAAAGCCGCTTGTCCCCAGGGACAGGCGGCTTTTTTGTGTCTGGCCGATTTTCGCCCCAACGCCACGTACATTCTTTCTCATCCTATGCATGACGCGGCCGATACAGGCACAATGCCATTTAATCAGCACTCGCATCATTCGGTGAGGAGATAGTCCTTTTGCTGCGCCCCTCTGCCGCACGGCTCAGTCATTTTTTACCTTCTCTGGCCTTGCTGATTGCCGGACTGGCAGCCGCGTACGTGAAAGACCTCAACGTCTTCTTCACCTCACTTTTCAACGTACTGCCCACCCTGGTGCTGTTGCTGGGCGGCGCGTATTGCGGCGTGTACAAGCGACAGCGTGAGCTGTTCCTGATGATCACGGTGTACATTGCCTATTTCCTGCTCGACACACAGACCGACTACTACCGCGATAACGGCAAGGTCCGAGAGGACGCCGCCGTGGTGTTTCATCTGTGTTGCCTGTTGCTACCGGTCATGTTCGGGCTGTACGCGGCCTGGGAAGAGCGGACCCATCTGTTTCAGGACCTGGTTGCACGGTTGGCCGTCCTGGTCGCCATAGGCAGCGTGGCGCTGGGTCTCGAACAGCGCTTCCCCGCCGGGCTGCTGGCCTGGCTTGCCGACATACGCTGGCCGGCGCTGCACGGAGACTGGATGAGCCTGATCCAGCTGTCCTACGTGACCTTTCTCATCGCATTCGGCGTGCTCATCACGCAGTACGTCTATAAGCCGCGGCCCCTGCATGCGGCTCAACTGGTGGGGTTGCTCGGGATGTTCTGGGCGTTACCGAAAACCTTCATCCTGCCGTTCACCCTGAACATCATGTGCAGTCAGGTGATGTTGATGATTGCCGCAGCGGTCGCGCACGAGGCTTATCAAATGGCCTTCCGCGACGAGCTGACAGGGCTGCCAGGCCGACGGGCGCTCAATGAGCGGATGCAGCGACTGGGCCGCAATTACGTGCTGGCGATGAGCGACGTCGATCATTTCAAGAAATTCAACGACACCCACGGCCACGATGTCGGCGATCAGGTGCTGCGTCTGGTGGCGAGCAAATTGTCGAAGATCACCAATGGCGGCGGGCGCGCCTATCGCTATGGCGGTGAAGAGTTCGCCATCGTGTTTGCCGGCAAAACCCTGGAAGAGTGCATGCCGCACCTCGAAGTCATTCGCGAAACCATCGCCAGCTATCAGATTCACCTGCGCAATCAGGACAACCGTCCAAACGATGACCTGCAGGGGCGCCAGCGTCGGGCGGGCTCTAAGGCATCCACGGTTTCGGTGACCGTCAGCATCGGCGTAGCCGAGCGTCTGCCGGAGCACCGCAATCCGGAAGAAGTCCTCAAATCCGCCGATCAGGCGCTGTATGCCGCCAAAGGCGCTGGCCGTAACTGCGTCATCAGTCACGCGCAGACCAGCAAACGCGGTGCCGTGCGGATGGCCGCCGCTGGCTGAGATGTACTCTTTTTAATCTGTAGGCAAGCGCTCT
Organism: Pseudomonas petrae; assembly: GCF_021728295.1. Classification (GTDB taxonomy): domain Bacteria; phylum Pseudomonadota; class Gammaproteobacteria; order Pseudomonadales; family Pseudomonadaceae; genus Aquipseudomonas; species Aquipseudomonas petrae. The sequence continues at coordinate 90,209 of NZ_JAKJXE010000003.1, read as the reverse complement.
TGCGGTCGTAAGCGGGCATACGCATGACTGTTCTTCAATCGTGACCAGATATCTATTAATAGTCACGCGTTGACCCTATGTGTCGCAAATGGTGTTCATGTACACTCGTTCCACTGACACATCGGCGCCGCGACATCCCTGCTGTGCCGCTCCTCCCCGAGTTCTCTGCCGCTGAAACGAGGTTTGCCATGGCTGACTACAAAGCGCCCTTGCGCGATATGCGCTTCGTCCTCAATGAAGTGTTCGAAGTCTCCCGACTTTGGACCACGCTGCCCGAATTGTCTGAAACTGTGGACGCCGAGACCGTCGAGGCGATTCTCGAAGAAGCGGGCAAAGTCACTGGCAGATCCGTCGCACCCCTGAGTCGCGCGGCCGATGAAGAAGGCTGTCACTGGAAAGACACCGTTGTCACCACCCCGGCAGGCTTCGTTCAGGCCTACAAAACGTACGCTGAAGGTGGCTGGGTTGGCGTCGGCGGTAACCCTGAACTCGGCGGCATGGGCATGCCCAAAGCGGTGTCTGCCCAGGTCGAGGAGATGGTCAACTCCGCAAGCCTCGCGTTCGGGCTGTACCCGATGTTGACGTCCGGCGCCTGCGTTTCGATCAACAACCACGCCAGCGAAGCGTTGAAGACCAAATACCTGCCGAACATGTACGCCGGGGTATGGGCCGGTTCGATGTGCCTGACCGAAGCCCACGCCGGCACCGACCTCGGGATTATCCGCACGAAAGCGGAGCCCCAGACCGACGGTTCCTACAAGATCAGCGGCACGAAAATCTTCATCACCGGCGGCGAGCACGACCTCACCGAGAACATCATTCATCTCGTACTGGCCAAGCTGCCTGACGCACCGGCAGGGCCGAAGGGCATTTCGCTGTTCCTCGTGCCGAAGATCATGGTCAATGACGATGGCAGCCTCGGTGAGCGCAACACGGTGTTCTGCGGGTCCATCGAACACAAGATGGGCATTCAAGCGTCGGCCACCTGCGTTATGAATTTCGATCAAGCCGAAGGCTATCTGATCGGCGAGCCTAATAAAGGCCTCGCGGCGATGTTCACCATGATGAATTACGAGCGTCTGGGTGTCGGTATCCAAGGCCTGGCGTCCGGCGAGCGCTCGTATCAAAACGCGATCGAGTACGCCCGCGATCGTCTGCAAAGCCGGGCCCCGACAGGTGCGCAGTCCAAGGACACCCTCGCTGACCCGATCATCGTTCACCCCGATGTGCGTCGCATGCTGTTGACCATGAAGGCGCTGAACGAAGGCGGTCGCGCGTTCTCCACGTACGTGGCCATGCAACTGGACACCGCCAAGTACAGCGAAGACGCCGATGTGCGTCAGCGCGCCGATGCGTTGGTTGCGCTGCTGACCCCGGTCGCCAAAGCTTTCCTTACCGACATGGGCCTGGACACCACCGTGCACGGTCAGCAGGTGTTCGGCGGTCACGGCTACATTCGCGAATGGGGTCAGGAACAACTGGTGCGTGACGTGCGCATCACCCAGATCTACGAAGGCACCAACGGCATTCAGGCACTGGACCTGATGGGCCGGAAGGTCGTTGCCAGTGGCGGGGCGTATTACAAGCTGTTCTCCGACGAAGTCCGTCAATTCATCGCTTCGTCTGACAGCTCGCAGGCCGAGTTCACCAAGCCGTTGGCCGTATCGCTTACCACGCTGGACGAATTGACCGACTGGGTACTGGACCGGGCCCGTAGCAACCCTAATGAAATCGGTGCCGCGTCCGTCGAGTATCTGCATGCGTTCGGATACACGGCCTACGCCTACATGTGGGCGATGATGGCAAAAGCGGCGTGGGGCAAGGAAGGTCAGGAAGATTTCTACGCCAGCAAGCTGGGCACCGCGCGTTTCTATTTCGCGCGTCTGCTGCCGCGGATTCAGTCCCTTTCGGCCTCTGTTAAGGCGGGCAGCGAGTCGCTGTACTTGTTGGAGGCGTCACAGTTCTGACACCGTGGAAAGCGTGTAAGCATTTGCTTACATAACGTGATGGCATTCGGCTCTATCTCTTCAGTGGATCCAAGTTTAATCTACACACATGGACGTCGCGCAGGATGCGCAAACAGATAACACGGACACGTAAGGGATCGCCTGCCAGGACGGCGGGAAGAAATGGAAGTCATGGGAAACAGTCTGGAAAACCTCGCTTAGGCGGGGTTTTCTTTTTTCTGCATTCGGGAAAAGTGCAACGCCGCCGGCCGCTTCGCTTGAGGTGCCTGCGGGAAGGTAATGGCTTGATGATATGTGTCGCGGAACCCCTGTAATGGTCCAAGGTCGATTAGCTGTGCGGCCCCCATTGGGCCATTAATCAGGAGCTCCACCCATGGACATCATTCGCATCATCATCGCCATTCTGCTTCCACCCCTGGGCGTGTTCCTGCAAGTCGGTTTCGCCGGCGCCTTCTGGCTGAACATCCTGCTGACCCTGTTGGGCTACATCCCGGGGATCATCCACGCGATCTACATCATCGTCAGTCGCAAGTAACCCGATCCGGTAAACAGCGCCCTTCCTGTCTCAGGTCAGCTGACATAGAGTCCGACATCGGACTTTATGATCAGGAAGGTCAGGGATGGACGTTGTTTTGGGATTACTCGCCGCTCTATTCTGGGGCGGCACAGATTTTCTGGTAGGGCTAAATGCCCGTGCAGTAGGGGTTAAGCGAGCGGTTTATTTCGGTCAGGCGCTTGGCTTTCTGATCATGTGCATGCTCTTGCTGTGCTACCCGGCCTTCATCTCCAAATCATTCTCTGCGCCTTGGCACGTGTGGCTGCTGGGTGTGCTTGCCTCGGTTTTGACAGTCTGCGGCGCGCTGGCCCTGTCCAAAGCGTTCGCGCTCGGCAAAGCTTCAATTGTGGCTCCACTGGTGACGTCGTATGGCGTATTCACCACGCTGTTCTCGTGGGCGAGCGGCGAGCACATCTCGCTGACACAGCTGTTGTTGATCGCGTTGTGTGTGCTGGGAGTTGTTCTGTCGAGCATCACGTCAGGTGACGATTCCACGGCGAAAAAGCACAACCGGGAAGCGATTGTCTATGCACTGGGCGCCGCCTTGCTGTACGGGTCGAGCTTCTGGATGCAGGGCCGTTACGCGTTGCCAGCGCTGGGCCCCGTCACGATGCTCTGGCTGGGGTATCTGGTCGGCCTCGCCGTTTTGTCGCCGATGATTTTGCGGATGAAAGACGCCATGAAGCTGCCCCCTGCACGCGCCGGCGCAACGCTTGTGGCGGCAAGCCTGCTCAACCTGGGTGGGTTTTCTGCGTTCTCGTATGGCGCGATGGTGGGATCGATTTCCGTGGTCACCGTGATCAGCACCTTGTCAGGCGGGATAGCCGCAGTGCTTGGCTTCCTGTTCTTCAAAGAGCGGCTCAGCGCCATTCAGGTCTGCGGGGTGGGGCTGGTATTGATCGGCGCCGTGGCGCTGCACGTGTATGGCTGACTGAATGTGTTCGTTGTTTCGTGGGCCCGCAGGTTCAAATCAAAAAGGGCAGCATCTTTGGTCGCTGGTAATTCCCGGGCCAAATGCGATGTGTAGCAGCCGGCTTGCTGGCGAATGCGTCATTTAAGACGCCGCAGTGTCGCCTGGACACGCGGTTCGCCAGCAAGCCGGCTCCTACGGATTTCGGGCCGCAATCAACACTTGGGGCAGCAAATGCCTGACACCTCAACCATCAATCACCTTTCGGTAAAACGCCCACTCGGTTTCCAGTGCATGGGCCAGGTTGGCGGCTTTGCGGAAGCCGTGGCGTTCGTCAGGATAGAAATGCCCTTCAGCCGGGATGCCGTTTTCCATTAACGCATTGAGCATGTCGCGGGTCTGGGCGGGGACAACCACGGCGTCGAGTTCGCCCTGGAAGAAGATCACCGGGACCTTGATCTGGTCGGCATGCAGCAACGGCGTGCGTTCCCGGTAGCGCGCCATGTCGACGTCGGGGTCGCCGATGAGCCAGTCCAGATAATCCGCTTCGAACTTGTGCGTGGCTTCCGCCAGCGCGAGCGGGTCACTCACCCCATACAGGCTTGCCCCAGCGCGGAAAACATCCTGGAACGCCAGTGCGCACAGCGTCGTATAACCGCCTGCACTGCCGCCTCGGATGAACGCATTTGCCGGATCGATCAGGCCCTGATTGCCCAGGTATTCAACCACGGCGCAGGCGTCTTCGACATCGACAACGCCCCATTCCAGAAACAGTGCCTGGCGATAGGCACGGCCATAGCCGGTGCTGCCGCGATAGTTGAGGTCGGCGACGGCGAAGCCCCGCTGCGTCCAGAACTGAATGCGCGGGTCCAGCGCGGGGTAGCAGGCGGAAGTTGGGCCGCCGTGGATAAACACCACCAGCGGCGGCTTGTCGTCGCCATTCATGGCCGGATAGAAATACCCGTGCGCCTCGCTGGTCCCACTTGGATAACGCAAGGTTTGCGGCTGGCTGATGCGCTCGACGGGAAGCGGGCTCACGCCGCCGGCCAATACCTGAACGCGCTTGTCAGCACGACCGATGGCAATCACCGCAGAGGGGCAGACGGGCGACGCCGCGATGCAATAGATGTAGTCCGCGTCCACCGCGAGGCTTCTGAAGCGGCTGTAATCGCCACTGAAATCTTCAACTGAACCCTGCGCCGAGCGCACGCCGAGCAGGCCTTTACCGTCTTCGAACCAGGCGGCGAGGTACGCGCCGTCGCTGAGCGGCGCCCAAGTCGACGCTCCGAGTTGCCACGGCGCCGAGGCATGATCGGCAGGGGCGGCGGGCAGCGCTTCAAAACCGTCCAGCGTTTCAAGCCACGGCTGCCAGAATCCGGCGCGGTCGGTCAGGCAGTACAAGTGGCCGGCTTCATCAAAGCGGGGTTGCTGCAGCGATTCCAGCCCCAACCCGCCCGCGAGGCAGTGGGGTCGGCCCCACGCGAGATCGGCCTGGCGTTCGACGCTCATCAGTCGCGTGGACGTCCACGGCTGATGGGGCCGCCACCACTCAATCCACACCAGGCGATTGCCATCCGGACTGACGGTGGGCGATGCGTAAAAATCGGCGCCTTCGGCCAGCACATGGCGGCGGCCGTCGGCGACATCGATCGCGACCAACCGATGAGTATCTTTATCCTCCTCAACCGCCAGAATCTGCCCACGCGCGTAGCGGACATCTCCGAAGAGTTTGTCGCCCTGGGTCAGGGGGTGAGGGGTTTGAGCGTCGAAGGGCTGGAGGTAAATCTGCTGGTCCGCTTCGTTGACGAACACCACGGCATCGTCGGTCAGGCAGAACGACCCGCCGCCATATTCATAAACCCGGCTGCGCACGCTGAAACCCTCGGGGGTCAGGCAAGCGGCCGCGCCGTCGTGCCAGCGCCAGATGCGCGTCGCGGCATCCTGAGGGCGGAATTCACTCCAGAAAAGCCCCGCAGGGCTGGCGCAAAGTTCGGCGAAATCGGTGCCTGCCGCCACAGCCTGGGCGGCAGAAAGAAGGTCAGGACTTGGCGATGAGGCGTGAGTTTCGTTCATTGCGGAAGGCCAGTTGCTCGATGGTCTGGCTAGCATACTCGGCTTCATCACGGGCCTGGGTGATCAAGTGGTGCAGCGGCGACTTGCTACACACCGGATCAGTGTTACTCGCGTCGCCGGTGAGCATGAACGCCTGACAGCGGCAGCCACCGAAGTCCTTTTCCTTCTCGTCGCAGGAGCGGCAAGGCTCTGGCATCCACTCGTAACCGCGAAAGCGATTGAAACCGAACGACTCATACCAGATGTGCTGCATCGTGTGGTCGCGCACGTTGGGGAACTGGATCGGCATCTGCCGCGCGCCATGGCACGGCAGCGCGGTGCCATCCGGCGTCACGGTCAGGAACAGGTTGCCCCAGCCGTTCATGCAGGCTTTTGGGCGCTCTTCGTAGTAATCGGGGGTGACGAAAATCAGCTTCACCGGGTGGTTTTCAGCGGCGAGCTTGACCCGATACTCGTTGGTGATGCGCTCGGCGCGCACGAGTTGGTCTTTGGTTGGCAGCAGGCCAACACGGTTCAGATGCGCCCAGCCGTAGAACTGACAGGTCGCCAGCTCCACGAAGTCAGCTTCCAGCGCCACGCAGAGCTCGATGATCTTGTCGATCTTGTCGATGTTATGCCGATGGGTCACGAAGTTGAGCACCATCGGGTAGCCATGCTTTTTCACGGCGCGAGCCATTTCCAGCTTTTGTGCGAAGGCTTTTTTCGAGCCGGCGAGCATGTTGTTCACTTGCTCGTCGCTGGCCTGGAAACTGATCTGGATGTGGTCCAGCCCGGCTTCCTTGAAGTCGATAATCTTCTGCTCGGTCAGGCCGATGCCGGAGGTGATCAGGTTGGTGTAGAAGCCCAGCCGCCGCGCTTCGGCAATCAGCTCGGCCAGATCCTGACGCACCAGTGGCTCGCCACCCGAGAAGCCGATCTGCGCCGCGCCCATTTGCCGGGCTTCGGCCATGACTTTGAACCACTGCTCGGTGCTCAACTCTTGCCCCTGCTTGGCAAAATCCAGCGGGTTGGAGCAATACGGGCATTGCAGCGGGCAGCGATAGGTCAGCTCGGCGAGCAGCCACAGCGGCAGCCCGACCGGGGGCGTGGGCGGAATGTAGACATCGGACGGAGTGTTCACTGAGTCAGGCAAATTCGATCCAGAGTTCTGCACGGGCGACCTCCATGAATTGCTCGACGTCAGTGCCGAGCTCGGGAACGCCGGGGAATTTTTCGTCAAGCAGCGTAATGATGGCGCCGACGCTGCGCTGACCGTCAATCAGGCCGCCGATTGCACTCGCGCTGTCATTGAGCTTGATCATACCCTCGGGGTAGAGCAGCACGTGGCCGTCTTGCGCGGGCTCGAACTGGAAACGATAACCGCGGCGCCAGCTGGGCACCTGCTCGCGATTGAAGCTCATAGGGCGATTCCTTTGTGCCAGACGCGTTGGTCGGTCACGCTGTGATAGGGCGGGCGGTTCAGCTCGTACGCCATGCTCATGGCATCGAGCATGCTCCACAAAATGTCGAGTTTGAACTGCAGAATTTCCAGCATGCGCTGCTGGCCTTCCCGCGTGGTGTAGTGCTGAAGCGTGATCGCCAGACCATGCTCAACGTCGCGGCGCGCCTGACCCAAGCGGGTGCGGAAGTACTCGTAGCCGGTCGGGTCGATCCACGGATAGTGCTGCGGCCAGCTGTCTAGACGCGACTGATGGATCTGCGGCGCAAACAGCTCGGTCAGCGAACTGCTCGCCGCTTCCTGCCAATTGGCGCGACGGGCGAAATTGACGTAGGCATCGACGGCAAATCGTACGCCTGGCAGAACGAGCTCCTGCGAGCGCAACTGGTCAGGATCCAGGCCCACGGCTTGACCCAGACGCAGCCACGCTTCGATGCCGCCGTCTTCACCGGGCGCGCCGTCGTGATCAAGCAAGCGCTGAATCCACTCGCGGCGAATCTCACGGTCCGGGCAGTTGGCCAGGATCGCGGCGTCTTTCAGCGGGATATTCACCTGATAGTAGAACCGGTTGGCGACCCAGCCCTGAATCTGCTCCCGGGTCGCGCGCCCTTCGTACATCGCCACATGGTAAGGGTGATAGATGTGGTAATACGCGCCCTTGGCGCGCAGGGCCTGTTCGAATTCAGCGAGGGACAGCGGCGTTGCATCGCTCATTTCGGGACTCTTCCTAACGAATGTGAGGCGCGGTTTACATCTTCTGAAAGCGCTTTCCTACAGCTCGATGCTCATGCCATCAAACGCCACTTCGACGTTCCGCCGCGCCAGTTCAGCGCGCTCGGGCGAGTCTTCGTCGAGTATCGGGTTGGTGTTGTTGATGTGGATAAGCACCTTGCGCTGTTGCGGCAGCTTTTCCAGCACTTCGAGCATGCCGCCGGGACCGTTTTGCGCCAGATGACCCATTTCTGTCCCGGTGCGGGTGCCGACGCCACGACGCTGCATTTCATCGTCGTCCCACATTGTGCCGTCGACCAACAGGCAGTCGGCGCCGCTCATTTTTTGCATGAGGGCATCGTCGACTTTTCCCAGGCCCGGCGCGTAGAACAACTTGCCGCCCGTGCTCAGGTCCTCGACCATCAAGCCGATGTTATCGCCCGGGTGTGGGTCGAATCGGTGTGGCGAGTAGGGCGGTGCCGCACTGCGCAGTGGAAATGGCGTAAAGCGCAGGTTCGGGCAGGCCGGAATGACAAAACTGCCTTCCAGCTCGATGCGATTCCAGGCCAGACCGCCGTTCCAGTGTTTGAGCATGTCGAACAGCGGGAAACCCGTGCTCAGGTCCTCGTGAACCATGTCCGTGCACCAGACTTGATGCGGGCAGCCCTCACGCAGGCTCAGCAAACCGGTGGTGTGGTCGATCTGGCTGTCCATCAGAATGATCGCGCTGATCCCGGTATCGCGCAGGTCGCGATTGGGCTGCATCGGGGCAAAACCCTGGAGCTGGGCGCGGATGTCGGGAGAGGCGTTGCACAAGATCCAGTTCACACCGTCGTCCGACAGCGCGATGGACGACTGGGTGCGCGCGTGCGCCCGCAAGCTGCCGTCGCGAAAGCCTGCGCAATTGGCGCAGTTACAGTTCCACTGAGGGAAACCACCGCCGGCGGCGGAACCGAGAATCTGGATGTGCATGTAAGCCCCATAGCGACGGGCCAGTCCGGCCCTGAATTCAGAATCGCGTTAATAAAAAAGCCCCGGCGAACCGAGGCTTCTCACCGCGCAATAATCAACGGCTTGCGAAGTACATGGTGACTTCAAAGCCGATACGCAGATCAGTGTAAGCAGGTTTAGTCCACATAATTGACTCCTTCTGGGTTAGTGCAGCGGTGGGTGACTACATTCGTTAGTGCTCCTGCGAGCGGAGACGTTCAAATGCTTAGGGGGCTATGTTACTAAAATTATCGGAAGGCCAGTGATGAAATATCCGATAAAGATCCTTGCAGAACGGGCAAAGATCAGCTGTTTGCGGCCTGCGGCCGGGGCGGGCTAGAACGGGCCAGGGCGGTTCGACAGGCAGAGCCGGGCGCTGTCCGGATATGCCAGCCGATGAGCGGCGTCGAGCAAGGCGGCTAGCTGAAGATGTGCAAGCGAATGTTGCAGGCGGGCGATGTAGTCGCTGCCGTGGCCTGCCAGATGCGCGTGCCAGAGCAGCTCGGCCGCCTGCGGGTGCTCCATGTCAGCCGTTTCGAGTTGATCCTGCAGGATTTTTACCTGCGCGGGTAAGTCTGCGGCGTTGATCAATATCGGCAGACCCTCGATGAACGTCTCTACATGCGTAACGAGTTGTTCCGCGCTCGCACTGGGCGATTGCACGCCAAACAACAGACCGCCATGCCCTGCGATCTGTCGGAAACCGCTAAAAACGGCGTAACCCAACTGCAACTCGACCCGTAGGCACTGGTAGAACGGCGCCTGCATCAGCTGTGCGAACAGTCGCCACGTGGCTTCATCGTGGAGAGAATCGGATGGCGTCGGATAGAACATCAACAGCGCAACTTCGGCAGATTCCGACGGTTCGATTTCCCACCGTATGCCCGTAGCCGGGGGTGTTGCGTGTGCTGGAAGCTCGGGGAGACCGGGGATGAGCCGAGCGGCGTGGCTCAATACGTTTCGCGCTGAGCGTGTGAAGCCCGTGGCAAACCCCGTCCAGAGGGCCCCTGCCCAGACGCGCTGCAGATTGTCAGTCTGCTCGGTGACTGAGTTGTTCAAATAATGATCAGGCAAGGTTTTCAACAGCTGACGTATGGGGATCAGGGCCGGTTCATTGGCTGGCGCACCGTAGCGCGTCAGGGTTTGCTCATCCGGTCGGACGAGCAGACGCAGCGCCTGTTCCAGCACTGCGGGCAACGGTTCCGCCAAACCGGAGACTTTCAACTGCCAGAACCTGCCGTAGGAACTGAATGCCACCGTTACCCCCGCTTGGTTGGCTTGAGCAGCCAGTGGTTTCAAGCTTTGTTCCAGCAGCCGTGCAAGCTTTGGTTGCGCCGTGGCAAGCGTCCATCGCAGGTACAGCGCAGCCTCACCGTTTGCTGGCAGCGCGTCGCTGAATATCAGCGCAGGCAAGTGCGAGGTCGGCGCAGCGGCTGGCGCTGCCTGCTTCACAAATGGATTGGGTTCGGGCAGGCGCCAATCGACGCTTGAGGTGTCGTACGGCAGGGACTGGGCTTCTGCCTGCAACAGCGTCAATGGCGTAAGTTGGTTCAGCAGCGCATCGACCGCGTCTATCGACAGACCCGCCTCATCAGGCTCAGCACTGAAATACCGCGCCAGCGACAGCGCACCGCTGACGGCCAGGCGCCCCTGTTCCAGCCGCGCGTATTCTTCGAGCAACTGACGGTAATGGGATTTGAAGAAGGCGATCCAGCTGAACACCATTGCTGACACGTGCGATGACGCGTCGGGTGTCTTCGCGGCCAATGCGACCTCAATGTCGATGACTGCCTGGCCAGCAAACTCATACATGACTTCGGCCTGCAGCGACTCAGTCCGCCCGCGTCCACGCAGCTCCGCCACCAGACCACCCGCTCGCGCGTCATTCATCCAGATGCAGAGAAAGGCCGTAGCCTGTTCCTGCCCGGCCGGTAAGCCTTCGCACGCGAAAGTCAGATGCACCCGACGCTGGTCAGGTTCGGCGATTGGCTTCGGTGCATCAGTGAGCAGCGCAGGCGGTCTCTGCTGGTCAACCCGGCTGCCTTGAGCGAAATACGCGCCAAACTGCGCCGCCAGCTTCTCCAGTTCATCCAGCGATTGAGGCCCCGCGAGGCTTAACGTCATCTGTCCGGCCTGATAAAACCGTCGATAGAAATCCTGCAGCGCATGCTGAAACGCCTGACGCGGAACCGGGAGGCTGAAGCGATTCCCCGCATGAAACCCGCGTAGCGGATGCAAAGCCGACAAAGGCTGCAGGCGTTTCAGCAGGTCACGGGAGGCATCGTCCCGCGACCAGGCGATGAATTCCGCGTGCAACACCTCTCGTTCTCGCAGCTGATCGGAAATCGTCATACGCGGATGGGCGAGCATTTCGCAAAGACGCTCAAGACCGTCGGGGAACACGGCGCGGGGCAGTTCGAAGAAAAAGTCGGTGGTGCGCTCGCGTGTGCTGGCGTTCACTTGTCCGCCGCAACGCTGCACGAACGCCATCAGCTTTTCGTCGGCCGTAAAGCGCTCGGTGCCGAGAAAAAACAGATGCTCAAGGAAATGCGCCAGCCCCGGCCAGCGGGCCGAAACATCATGACTGCCTGCCGCCACCCGCAATGCCGCAGCGCAACGCTTCAAACGTGGGGCCGAAATAAGCACCACGTTCAAGCCATTGGGCAGGGTCAGGGATCGTTGGCTGATGGGGTTGGGCATAGCGCTTGTGATGTTTGATGACTGAGCGGCCATGCTAGCGGATAACGGGCGTGCAAGTGTGGGACGTGCGCAGTGGCGACGTAGGATGATTACCCTACGGTTTGCCCAGACTGGAATAAAACCCCGGCCGGCGATCCTTGAAATACGTATTGATCGCCTGAGACTCGCCCATCGATTCACGATCCAGATCCGCAATCACCAACGTCTCATCCAGACCGGCGAGCCCGATTTGCCGGCCGTCAGGCGCGCAGATGCTGCTCAAACCGCAGTAATGGATCTCGCCCTCACTGCCGCAGTAATTGGCGTAAACCAGGTAGCACTGGTTCTCGAAGGCGCGGGCCCGCACGGTGACTTCCGCGACGAAATCGTAGGGCGCCATGTTCGCGGTGGGTACGAGAATCAGGTCCGCGCCCGCCAAGGCCAGACGCCGCGTATTTTCGGGAAACTCGACGTCGTAGCAGATCAAGAAGCCGAGCTTCCAGCCTCCGAATTCCACCACCGGAAAGTGCTCATCCCCTGCGCTGAACATCGCGTTGTCCAGGTCGCCATACAGATGGGTCTTACGGTAATTGCAGAGCCGAACACCTTGCGCGTCGATCAGCTGCACGGCGTTGTAAACCTGATCGTCGCCGCTCAACTCCGGGTAGCCGTACAGAATCGCGATCCCCGCAGCTTGGGCTATTTCGGCAATCTTCAGCGCAGCGGGGCCGTCGCTCGCTTGCGCCAACTCCCGCGCCGCCTGGGCACCGATGTTGTACCCGCTGAGAAACATCTCCGGGAAGACCAGCAACTTCGCCCCCTGCGCCGATGCTTCGATCGCCCGAGCTTTCAGGCGCAGAAGGTTGGCGCTGACGTTCAGGGGCAGCGGCGGGCATTGGTAGAGAGCGACGCGCATAGAGGCTTCCTTATTCCGGCAAAACGATCGGGCCGATCTCGTGAAACACGTCGCCGGGCCCCGGGTTCTCGGCGTGAGTCTTGCCGCCGAAGTGGGTCATGATGCCCCACACCGCGTTCAGCGAAGTCTGCACTGCGCCCTCGACCCAGGCGGGCGTCCAGGACACATCGTCACCGGCGATGAAAATGCCGCGTTGCTCGTCAGGCATTTCCTTCTGCATGAAGTGCGCGTACATCCGCTGGTTATAGCGGTAATGGCCAGGCAGCGCGCCTTTGAAAGCGCCGAGGAAGTGCGGGTCGGATTCCCACGACACGGTGATCGGGTCTCCGATGATGCGCGCGGCGATATCGACCTTCGGGTAGATCTTTTTCAGCGCCCCAAGCGCCAGGCTGACGCGCTTTTCCACGGGGTGAGGGAGCATTTTCAGTGCGTCGCTCATCCACGAGTACGACAGGCAAATCACGCCCGGCTTCTCGACGCCGTTGGAATAGGTGCCGTTGTCGAACAGGTAAGTGCCACGGGTCAGGCGGTCGGTGAGGGTCATGCTCATCAGGTCGCGGCCGGTTTCCGGGTCTTTGTCCTTCCAGAACGGCCGGTCGACCATGACGAAGGTTTTCGACGACTGCATGTAGCGCGTGCGGTCCAGCGCCATCCACATTTTCTGCGAGAACAGCGACTCTTCGCACTCGATTTGCGTGGTCAGCAACCAGCTCTGGCACGTGGCCAGAACCGCATCGTAGTGCCGGACATCGCCCAAGTTGTCGGTGACCGCGAACTGGCCGTTGGCCGCGCGGCTGATGCCTTTGACCCCCGTGCGCGGGGCGCCCCGGTGCAGCGTCGACAGGCTGGTGCCCTCGGGCCAATGCGCGCATCGCTCGGGGGCGTGGCGCCAGATGCCGATTGGCACTTGCCCGACGCCGCCGACAATCAGGTGTTGGTGATCGTCGCAGTTGGTCATGACCACGCGGAAGATCTCCAGCATCGAGTTTGGGAAGTCCGAGTCCCAGCCACCGGTGCCAAAACCGACCTGACCAAACACTTCGCGGTGATAGAACGACAGTTTAGCGAAGGCTTTGGACGTGGCGACAAAGTCATAGAACGTGCGGTCGTCCCACAACGGCACCAGCTTGTCCCACAGCTCCTTGAGCCGAGGCACATCGCGGTCGCGGATGGCTTGCTGAATGTCGGCGAACTGCGAGCCGTCCTCCAGCGCGTCGGCCCAGGCGTCGGCAACTTCCTGAAACAGCGCAGGCAAGTCAGACAGTTTCTGTGCGTAGTGAGTGCTGCCTTCCAGATCAATCACTGTGCTGCCCGATGCAGCCGTCAGCGGGTTGGGGAAGGGTTTGGATTCCAGCCCGAGCTTGTCGACGTAGTGATAAAAGGCTGTGGAGGAGACCGGGAAGCGCATGCCGCCCAGCTCGGCGATGATGCCTTCAGCGCCTTCGAACTGTTGCGAACGCAGACGACCGCCCATTTTGGAGGCTTCATAAACGACGGGTTTGAGGCCCAGCTTCATCAGCTCATAGGCCGCAACCAGCCCCGCGATGCCTGCGCCGACAATCGCCACCTCTTTGCCGAGGTTTTCGGTTGGAATGCTGCCGAGGCCCGCCGGGTGTTCAATCCAGTCATCGAACGCGAACGGGAAGTCCGGGCCGAAAATCGTGATCGGTTTCTTTCCGTTGGCGGGATGGCGGTTGTTCTTCATGACTGACCTTGTTCGACTGTGGCGCGAAAGTGGACAAGTCTAGATAACAGTTGGGACGTTAATAAGACGCAGAGTGCCGTCGTTGTGTCGAGAATGGAGGCAAAGTGACGGAGCGGTTCGTCACATTGTCAGAAACGGAATGTCAGGACGGCTGGCCGCGGTCGATCTTGCTGCTCAGGATGATCGACGTGGTGGTCTTCTCGACACCATCGACACTGCCGATCAGATCGAGCATCTGATCCAGCTGCTCCGGCGAATCCGTGCGCAGCCACGCGACGTAATCGAATTCGCCACTCACTGCACACAACTGTTGCACCTGCGCGAGCGCACTCAGCCGCCGCAACACTTCCTTGCCAGAGCGAGGCTGCACGGTAATCCCGACATAGGCCTGCAAACCGCCATCCACCAGCCGCTGACCCAGACGCACGCCATAACCGGTAATGACTTTGGCTTTTTCCAGGCGCGCCAGTCGTGAGGTCACGGTCGTGCGCGCGATGCCCAATTGCCGAGCCAGATTAGCGACCGGTTCCCGGGCATTGATTTGCAGCGCGGCGATCAGTTTGCGGTCGATGTCGTCGAGCGCTGGGGGACGAGTGTCAGGCAAGGGCGGATCTCCTTAAGCAAGCGAGGCATGTTAGGAGATTCCGTTGGGGCGTGGGTGATATTCGAACAGGAGCCCAAGGCGACTACCGAAGCTTTTTGCGCTGTTCGTCCATCACGGATGGGCGTCAGAGAACTTGCGTCGATTATGTAGGACTTTTCTCTGCTGTAAGGCTTTTGTCATTCTTCTGTCACCCCCGGCGTGCCTAAATTCTCTTCCCACCCCTTTGAATCCACGCCGGGAGCCTCGTCATGACTCTGGATTTCTCCGAAACCGCCCGCTACATCCAGGCCGACATCCTCGACAGCTTCGACGAAGAACTGGAAATGGAGTACGACGACGCGCGCCTGGATGGCTTGCTGGCCGATCTGGGCGAGGAGGTGCCCAAAGGGATTGATCGCCGCGTGTATTTCCGTGAGTTGCTGCGCCTGCAGGGCGAGCTGGTCAAGTTGCAGGATTGGGTGGTGAGCCAGAAGCTCAAGGTGGTCGTGCTGTTCGAAGGCCGGGATGCTGCGGGCAAGGGCGGTGCGATCAAGCGCATCACTCAGCGGCTCAACCCGCGTGTTTGTCGCGTCGCCGCACTGACTGCGCCGAGTGAACGCGAGCGCACGCAGTGGTACTTCCAGCGCTACGTCGCGCACCTCCCAGCCGCTGGCGAAATGGTGCTGTTCGACCGCAGCTGGTACAACCGGGCCGGGGTCGAGCGGGTCATGGGGTTCTGTAATGACGAGGAGTACGAGGAGTTTTTCCGCACCGTCCCAGAGTTCGAAAAAATGCTGGTGCGCTCGGGCATCATCCTGATCAAGTACTGGTTCTCCATCACAGACGATGAGCAATACCGGCGCTTCCTGATGCGCATTCATGACCCGCTGAAACAGTGGAAGCTCTCGCCGATGGACCTTGAGTCACGTCGTCGCTGGGAGGACTACACCAACGCGAAGGAAGAGATGCTTACCCGCTCCCACACCGACGTCGCGCCGTGGTGGATCGTAGAAGCAGACGACAAGAAGCGTGCGCGCCTGAACTGCATTCATCACCTGCTGGAGCAGATCCCGCGCGGCGATACCGAGACACCGCAAGTGGTGCTGCCGGAGCGCGAGTACAACGCCAATTACCTGCGCGCGCCGGTACCACGTGAGATGGTTGTCCCGTCGGTGTATTGATCTCCCCGCCGGTTTATTGATCACAGCGGTGGCGTGGTTCAGATCTTCCACGCCGGCGCTGTTTTCGCCAGACGCTGTTGCAGGCTTTCAAGATTCTGGGTGAACTGGCGGGTCATCAGTTGGTAACCCAGCACCTCGGTCGAGGCGGTCGGAACGTCAGGCCCGACAGTCAAGCTCTCGGTCGGCCGCTGCAAACGCTCAGTTGCACCGGTCTGCAGCGCGCGGGCCATGCCGATCAACATGCGACGGATGCGGCGTTGCTCAGCAGTGACCCCCGTGCTGCCAGCATCCGCCGGACGCAGGTTCGAAAGGATTTCTAGGATACTCAGGCACATGCGGAAGTGACGCTGAATGGCGTCCAGCTCAACGATCGAAATCTTCACTTCCTTGGACACCGACGGCATCAGTGAACGGAGTTGCAACAGCGTCGCGCCCATCCGAGCCGTCAGCTTCACATGCTCATCCGCAGTGATCGACTGCCCGCTGGCGATGCGGTCGTAAGCCAGGGCACAGTCCCGCAAACCACTCGCCAGGTTGTAGCGCCACGAATACACGGCGTACAGCGGCAGCGCGAACGAAAACGCCAAAGCGAG
The DNA here is from genome assembly GCF_021728295.1 of Pseudomonas petrae. Lineage (GTDB taxonomy): Bacteria > Pseudomonadota > Gammaproteobacteria > Pseudomonadales > Pseudomonadaceae > Aquipseudomonas > Aquipseudomonas petrae. The sequence goes on along the minus strand of NZ_JAKJXE010000003.1, from coordinate 73,907 downwards.
GGCGATGCCGATCAGGATGTCCACGGTCCGCCACAGCCCGTCCGTGATCGGGTTATCACCGTGGCCCGCCACGATAAACAGCGTGATCGCCGACAGCAGCGCCGTGTAACCGCCTTTGCCAATGGCGTGATACGCAAAGAAGCCACAGATCAGCGACATGACCACGTACGTCAGCAACGGCATGCCCAGGTAGCTTTCCTGCGCCACGATCGCCAGGCCCAACGCTGCACCAATCAATGTCCCGTACGCCCGCTCCACCGACTTTTTGCCGATATTGCCGTGGTGCTGCAACCCTCCAATCACGATCAGCATCGTCACCGACGCCCACTCACCGTGGGGCAAATTAATGCCTGTCGTCAGGAGAATCGACACCAGTAACCCGACCACGATGCGGCCGGCGTGAATGTAGCGGGCATGGCGATAGCGGCGGTACGGGTCCAGAAGAGGACGCAGTGCGCGGCGAAGCCAGGAGGGGAGAGCGGCTGAGTTCATGGGGTTACAGACCATGGGGAAGATGAATATATCCGAAGCCCGGCAAATGCGGCGGGTCACCATCGGCATAGCCTCATTCACAAAATCATCACATGTGAGATGTTGCGCATCTGCTTGCATGCGCGTAGGGTGCGTTGCTATCACATGTGATGTTCGGGAATAACTCAATGGCTCGGAAAACTTCAACCGACTACATGCGCGAAATGCGCGCTCGGCTGACGGCTGCCGGGTACGTGAAACGAGAGTTGTATGTGCTTCCGGAAAACGCGGAAGCGTTGAGAGACATCGAAAAAGTTCTACGCCAGCCCTACTTGGGTAACCGGATCAAACTGGAGGGATTCATGACTGAAACTACCAATTGGACGATCGACACACTTCACTCGGCGTTCGCCGAACTGGACGTGGTGAAGAACAACGACATCAAGCTGAACCTCATTCAAGGCGCCGAGCCGAGTCTGAGCCTGGTGATGAATCAGTTCGGCGGCTTGCCCATCATTATTGCCATCGCGGGCGACCAGATCCTGGTTGATTCCGTCCTGGTCTACGCCTCTCAGGTCAAAGACCCAAAGGCTTTCAACGAGACGGTGTTGCGCAGTCGGGACCTCTTCCCGCTGTCGTCGATCGGCATCGAGACCATGCCAAACGGCGAAACCGTGTACAGCATGTTCGGCGCCCTGAGTGCCGCCTCTTCGCTGACCGTCATCGTCCACGAAGTCCTTACGCTGGCAGACAACGTGATTCGGGCAGCTGATGCCTACGAAGATCTTCTAACAGTTGATTCACAGTAATCGGGAGACACATCAATGAGCCTTTGGAAAAAAATGGTCACAGCGCTGCGTGGTGGTGCTTCCGAGGTGGGTGAAGCCATCGTCGACGCTCAGGCACTGCGAATCCTCGATCAGGAAATCCGTGACGCCGATGCTTCCATGCTCGCGGCGCGCAACCAGCTGATTCAGATCAAAGCCAAGCGCAAGCTCTCGCTCCAGCGCGTCGAAGAGCACGACAAGAACATCGCCAACTGGGAGCAGAAAGCGCTCGCTGCGATGAACAAAGGCGAAGAAGCTCTCGCACTTGAGTGTGCCGAGAAAGTGGCTGAACTGACGGCCCTGCGCGATCAAGAGAAACTTGCTGCAGACCAGTTTGGTGTTCACGTGGCCAAGCTGACCGCACAGGTCATCAAGGCCGAAAGCCAGATCAAAGGCCTGCGTCAGCAAACCGATATGGCCAAGGCTCGCGACAGCGTGCAAAAGGCGCAGATCAATGCGGCTGCTGCAACGGGCGGTGCCAATGGCCGACTCGAAACCGCAGTGGGTTCGCTGGCACGTATCAAGCAGCGTCAGGATGAACAGGACGCGAGGCTTGAAGCGGCCGATGAGCTGACCGAGGCTGCCAATGGCGGCGATCTGGAGCGTCGTCTTCAAGATGCAGGTATCGGCGCAAAATCAGGGGGCGCGGCCGACGTGCTGGCCCGCTTGAAAGCACAAAACCAGAGCGGTAACGCTGGGCAATAAGCACCGTTAAACAGAGGCAGCCGGATTTCCGTCTGCCTTTTTTCGGTTTCAGTTTTTCGGTTTTGATTTTTGGTTCAATCGGTGCGCAGATGAATATCGGAAATGGACTACGAACGATACTCTGCCTTGCCGCTTTGATGATCGTTGTGCAGATGGTTAACTCCCTGACCGCCAACAGCCTGCTGTCCCACGGCCTGGTGCCCAGAACGTTATCCGGACTCCAGGGCGTCGTTTTCTCCCCGTTTCTGCATGGCTCGGTCCGTCACCTGCTGAGCAATCTGCTGCCTTTTGTGGTGCTGAGCTGGCTGGTTGCGACCGAGGGGCTTCAACGTTACGTCCGAGTGGTGCTGCTCATCGTTGTGCTCGGCGGGATGATGGTCTGGGTGGTTGGCCGGCCGGTCATCCATGTGGGCGCAAGCGGTCTGATCTTTGGCTTGTGGGCGTATCTGCTGGCGCGCGCGTGGTATCAACGCAGCCTGGCGAGTTTCGCGATTGCACTGGTGACCCTGCTGGGCTACAGCGGATTGATTTTCGGCTTCATTCCAGTGCCGGGCGTATCGATTGAGTCACACCTGTGTGGCGCGCTTGCCGGTATTGTAACGGCCTGGTTGATGCACTCACGGCGGCTTGTCGAGCGTGTTCCGGCGAAATGAGTGGCAGAACTTTTTACCTCGCCTCGGCGCGAATTCAAGGAGATGAAACATGAGCTGGATCAAACGCGCTTTAGGCCTGGAATCACCCAATCCACCGGGCGGCTCCAACCCCCTCGCCAATGCGGGACTGGCTAATCCGTTCGGGCTGGCTACCGGTCGTATGCTGGACCTCGATGACTCGCTCAAGCTGATGCTCGACGGCCATTCGGAGTTGGTGGTCCCCAACGAAGAAGTGGTCTGGTCAGTGGGACAGGTCGATCTGGGCCAATCGGTACGTCTGGTGCGCTTCTACTTCGAGGACGAGGATTACTGGCTGCAGGTCATGATGAACGGACTTGCCGCTGAAGACGTCCAGGACATCATCCTGTTCGGTTACAGCAGCGCCGTTACGATCAACAGTGAGGCGGAGCTCAAACGTCTGGTTGGGCCTGCCTCCAAAGTCGGGCTGCCGGTGTTTGAGCATGACGGCTGGGAGTATGGGCGTCAGTGGGGGACGGAAGAAGGCCAGACCGAGCTCACGCCCATGGACGAGCAGGTCGTCAGTCCCGACGGTGCTTATCGCATCAAGCACCTGAGCATGTTGTACGCGCGGGACACGGGTCTGGTAGACCGCCGCGAGTTTCTGTTGTTGTCTGTCGAGGAAGATGAGGAGGGCATTGTCTCCTTCACCACCTCGGTCGGCGTGACCCTGCAGTCCACTGATTTCACTGTCATTTAAAAGGAAGTAAAAAATGCTTGAAGCGCTTCGTATGTCCGTCAGCTTCCAGTCGTTGCTGAGTTTTGTGGTCTACATCATTGTGGCCGGCGGGTTATTCGCGTTGTTTCAAATGGCCTACACGCGTTTGACGCCGCACAAGGAATTCGCCCAGATTCGTGAGGGCAATGTTGCCGCCGCTGTTGCCCTTGGCGGTGCGCTGATTGGCTTCGCACTGCCGGCCAGCAACGTGATCACCTACAGCATCAGCGTATTGGACGTGGTGATCTGGGCAGTCATTGCGGCAGTCGTACAGCTGCTGGCCTTTACCGCCACCAGCATGGTCCTCAAGGATCTTTCCGCACGCATTACCCGAGGCGAGCTTGCTGCGGCGATCTATGCCGCCAGCGTCTCGATCAGTGTCGGTTTTCTCAACTCGGCCTGCATGACGCCGTCGACCTGATCGCCCGTTATCGAAAGGAGTTATCGATGAGACGTAGTTCCCTCAAGCTGGTCCTGGCCAGCACCCTGCCGCTGGCGATCAGTGCGTGCAGCAAATCCGACACCGTAGAGGTTTCCGCGCAGCAGACCTATCCATCGGTCCAGGCCTGTGTGGATCAGAAAGTCCCGGTCGACATCTGCTCGGACGCTTACATGAGCGCGCTGGCGGAGCACCGCCGCATTGCACCGTCCTACGACGACAAGGCGTCGTGCGACGCGGATTTTGTCCCTGATTACTGCCAGCAGAATGCCGATGGCAAGTTCACGCCCAAGCTCGGCGGTTTCCAGCTGGAAGTTTCCGGTGAGCTTCCCAAGTCCCAGGTCGATGCAGCGAAGGCACAGGCCGACCAGTCCGGTGGCGGCGGTGGTGGCTTCGGTTCTTCTGGGGTGAACGGATTCCTGATGGGCATGCTCGTCAGCAACATGGTCAACGGATTCACCGGCGGTGGCGGTCGTTACTATGCTCAACCCATCTACCAGGAGCGAGACTCGCGGGGTGGATATGGGTATTCCACACTGTCGCGCCAGATCGAGCAGGGCAAAACCTTCGGCAACTCCACCCAGGCGCGAAGCAGCTCGACCGGCACTTACAGCAAAAGCACCCTTGGCCGTAACTCCTCCGTCTCGTCGTCTGTTTCCCGTGGCGGTTTCGGCAGCCAAGCCACCGCTCGCAGCGGTTGGGGTGGCAAAAGCAGCGGCTCAAGCTTCGGCGGATAACAGGGACGTTACTTATGAAAAGGATCAGCATCCAGGAACGTCCTGACTGGCGCCAGACGGCCGAGCGTGAAGGGTTCAACTTTCACACCATCGATGGCGAGCGCTACTGGGATGAGCGGGCCTACTACCAGTTCACCGAAGCTCAGATCACTCGCGACATCGAAGCGCCGACCCAGGAGCTTCATGCCATGTGCCTGGACGTCGTGGAAAAGGTCGTCGAGAGCGAAGAGCTGCTGACCCGGCTGGCCATTCCGCCGGCGTTCTTCGATCTGGTCCGCACCTCGTGGAAGGAAGGCCACCCGCATCTGTATGGCCGCTTTGACTTCAGCTATGACGGAGTAAACCCGGCCAAGCTGCTGGAAGCCAACATGGACACGCCTACGTCAGCGTATGAAGCGGGCGCGTTTCAGCTCATTTGGCTTGAAGAGCAGATCCAGCGCGGCGCGTTACCGGCTCACGCTTCGCAGTTCAACTCGATGGCGGAGGATCTGGTCCGGGCTTTTGCGGCGATCAGGGAAGGCGGGCCTTTCTACTTTTCGTGCATGTCAGGCTCCATCGAAGACAGGGGCACGACCGAATTCCTGCGCAAAATGGCTGAACATGTCGGCATCGAAACCCGCCACATCGACATCGAAGACATTGGCCTGAACGCCAACGGCCGATTTGTCGATCTTGAAGGCCGCTGGATCGAACGCATCTTCAAGCTGCACGCTTGGGAGCATGTCTTCCACGAGCCCCACGGCCAGGCCATCCCGCAGTGCGACACGCAGTTCATCGAGCCTGCCTGGAAGGCGATCATTTCGAACAAAGGCATCCTGCCGTTGCTTTGGGAATTCAACGAAGGACATCCCAATCTGCTGCCGTCCTTTGTGGATAAGCACCCGCAATCTGCGGTGCCAAAAGGCTGGGTGCGCAAGCCTTACTTTTCCCGCGAAGGCGCCAATATCGAAATTCGCACCCCGACCGACCAGGTCATTTTCGAAGACGGCCCCTACAACGATGCGCCCTACATCCTCCAGGCGTTCGCACCATTGCCTCGTTTTGGCGACAGCTACACGCTGATCGGATCGTGGGTGGTGGGTGATACGGCTTCGGGGATTGGCATTCGCGAGGACGACAGTCTGATCACCAAAGACAGCAGCCGGTTTTTGCCGCATGTGGTGATTGATTGAGGTTGTGATGAGCCCGGTGTGGGTACCGCGCAAGAACGAAAAAAGCCGCGCAATGCGCGGCTTTCTATTTGGTGGGCCCACACGGACTCGAACCGTGGACCAAGGGATTATGAGTGAGCTTTGGAGCTGTTTCGGCAGGTTTCATTAAATGTCGGGAGTTGCCATTAAAGATATGCAAATCAGGTACTTATAGCTCTTCGTTGTGTTTCTACGTTTCACTGGATATCTTGAGTTCGCACTCGAAACGGGGAACGAACGGGGAAAATTATGGTGAAGCGCACTCGGCTGACTGATCTGGAAGCGCACGCAGTCAAGACTCGAAAGTCTGAGCCGGTGGGCTCCCGCGGAAAGGGTACGCTGCTGCTCGAGCGCAAGGCTTCGGGTGTCATCCTCGCTTACTACCGCGAACGGACTTTGACGACTGATCAGCGTCTGTCGCTTGGCATCCTCGCCAAAAGGCCCAGGCTCGACGCCAATGAGTATTCCCTCAGTTCGCTACGTGACAAGGCAGCGACCTTGGCAAATGGGGTGGAGGCCGCTGGCGGAATAGCTGGCTACCTTGCTGAGATCGAACGGCAGAAGGCACATCTGGCTGAATCGGAAACCCGCGCCCATCGTGCTGCAGAAGTCGCAGCCAGGCGCGGTTCATTTGGCGATCTGATGGACAGCTATTCGAACGGGATGGTCGCAGCCGGCAAGGTGAGTGCCAAAGAGATCAGCCGTATGTTCCAGCTCCACGTGAAGGACTATCACCCTGACCTGGTATCCCGGCCTGCCGCCGATATTCAGCCCGAGGATATCCAGCTGATCCTTGCTGGTGTGCTTGGCCGCAAACCAAAGGGAAGGGGGATCGGCCACAAGGCGCCGGGTAGCTCGTTTAACGGGATGCGGACCACTTGCGACAAGTTGCGCCGCTACCTTCGAGCAGCATTCAGTTATGCAGCCAGGGCACACCTGGCGCCCGAACGCCTGGCAGAAGACGGAAAGGTCTTTGCTGTCAGCGCGAACCCGGTTCGTGACATCCCTGTAACGCTAGGCACCGGTCAAGGGCATACCGAATCGCTGACACCGACTGAGCTGGGTGAGTTACTGAGGCACCTTGATACCTTGCCGGTGCGTCACGCCGCCATTGCCAAGGCCCTGATCTATTTTGGCGGCCAGAGGCTTACCCAGTTCTGCGCGGTACCGTGGGAGGCAGTCAGTGACACCACGATCAGCCTGTTAGATAGCAAAGGACGCAAAGCCCAGGCATGGGAGCATCTGTTGCCGATCACCGAGCGAATCAAAGAGGTCATCCAACCATTGCTCAATGATCGCATTGGCCCGGGTCCTTTCTCTCTGACGCCTGGATCGTTCGCTAACCCCAACACGCTGAGCAACATCTATATAAATGCAGGTCGGTCACTGCTGGCTGATGGCAAGGCGCAGTCCTTCACCTGGAAGAATGTACGCGTGACCGCTGAGACGCTGCTGGCGCATCAGGGTGTGAGCGCCGAGGTTCGCGCCTGGCTGCTGTCCCACGGGCGCAGTGGAGTGCAGGCCAAGCATTACGATCGATACAGCTACCTACCTGAAAAACAGGCCGCGCTTGAGAAGTGGGGACGTTACCTGGATGGCCTAGCCAGCGGCAAAGAGCAGGTCGATAACGTGGTGCTACTGTCGCGCCGGAAAAAGAAAGAAGCCGACTCGAAGTCGTGAATGTCGTCAATGTCGTGATGATGCCAAAAAGAAAGATCCCGACTCGAAGTCCTGCAAGTCCTAATGTCCTGCTAATTGATCGTTTTTTGATCAGATTGGCACCTTCCAAGCGCGCCTAAAAAAGAAAGATCCCGTTTCAAAGTCCCATATGTCCCATGTCCCAAACTGGACGTGTGCGGCCTATGGCGGACCGTGGCGGAACCCCGCGAAAGCATCAATAAGCATGCATAACGATGAATAACAGCGGATAACCGTATATAAGCAGCGTGTAGTACTACCGTGCCTGGCAAGTTGGGTTTGGATGGGGTGGCTTGGGTTGAAGTGTATTATTTGCAAATTACGCAAACTTGGTTTCGCGTCACGGTAAAGCGTCACGCCTAATTATCTTGCGCGCCACGTTTTCGTTATTCGCGTTTCGTGGCGCGCACGCGAAACAGTAGCGAAATGAAAGTCAAAATATCACCGTCAAATCTATGCGTGATCATGGGTGGAGACTGTTGAGGCCCTCATTAGGCCCCTGGAACCCCCGACCTCAGGGCTTCTTGTATCATCCGATGAGCGGTCGGGTGCATATTTCCAGGTACGCCACGGTACGTGTGGGTGCGTATGGGGCTGTATGAGACTGTATGAGACAACTCTGTGGAAGTGTTCCATGTGAAACACTCGGAGAAGTCCGCACATTGATGTTCAAAAACTATTAGGTGTTTGCAGAAAGAGCGCATTACCATGCGACCCATGACAGCACATGAAACGCCTGGAACCTTTCTGGTTAGAGTTTGCTGTTAGAATGGCTGACAATGGGAATTGCAGACAAAGAAAAGCCCCCCAACACGGCAAATGAAGGGGGGCTATCGGGATGAGACGCGGCAAACGTCTCTTTGCATACCAGCTAGGCCAGCACGCAACCCCGAGGGAGAAGCATTTTGACGGGCTTCGCGGCGGACTGTAGTACCAGAGGGAATAATACGCAACCTGAGGACTTGTCCAGTAGATTGCTCCCGACGGCCGGAAACCTGACCCCTTCGCTGGGTGTAGTGGATTACAGATCGCCCTCTCGGACATATCCATGTTCGGAGATACCGCAATGGCTCAAACCGCCACCCGCAGTGCCGATGTACCCAACCTGCCGATCCCTGGCACCCGCGCTACCGCAGCCCAGCTCTGCGCCCGCTATCAGGTCAGTCGCTCCACCTGGTGGCGCTGGTCTAAAACTCCTGGCTTCCCTGAGCCGATCCGTTTCGGTCGTTCCGTTCGTTGGGAACCAGAGACTGTCGACGCCTTCCTGATCAGCCAGGAGGCTTAACCCATGATGATCAATCAAACCTGCCTCGATGCAGGCACGGGATCGCGTGGCCTGAAAAAAGCCCTTGTCTCATCTGTGGCCGAGATGTATCGTCCGCCAATCGCTGCAAAATCAGCGAACGGGTTTGACGGCCCGACTACATGCAGGCGCACAACAAGCGCCCCCATTTCGAATGCAGGCGTTTTTTTTGTGCCCGCATTCCTGCTTTATGGTGGCTGTGCGTGGGAGACCGAAAGGTCTGCCGGGGTCCTGTATGCCCGGTCCGTCAACCTGCGCACAGCTGCCACCCTAATTCGTTTGACGGCGAACCGTGGCAGCTCCTCACATACAGGAGCTACGCCCATGCTTACCCAAGATCCGTCCGTCCTCATCGGCAAAGCCAATGCCCACCGCGCAATGGCAATGGCCGCCCTCCGCGCAAACTCCAGCCTCAGTGTGCGAGCGAAGCGCTACAGCCATCACATCGAAATCGCCCGTCGCCTCGAAGCTCAGGCGGTGACCAAATGACTTTCCACTACGGAACACTCGCCCACGCTGCCTACGATCACGGCAACCGTCTTTCCACCTCTGGGTTGGCGCTCGAAACCCTCGCAAACCTGCTGGGCCATGACGACGGCGAGCATCACCTTTCCGACACTCAGATGCATGGCCTCGCCTGTGCAGTCCACGCCATCGGCACCGCTGTACGCGAATCGGGCCTCGAGCTCTGCACCAAGGCTGAGTCGGAGGTGCGGAAATGAGCGCGTCTACCGAAGTCACCAGCGTTGCCAATGACGCAATTGACCAGCTGCAGTGCGCGCGCGACTACATGGCCTGGTTCGATTCTCTGAGTTATGCAATCAGCGACTCGCTCAAGAAGGGGCACGGTCACCACGCTGAGCGTCTGGCAAGTGTCGCGCAATATCTGGCCGGCGATTATCACGACATGCTTGATTGCCAGATCGGCGAGCTCAACGCAAAGCTCCAAACGCTCGAACTGAGGAACTAACCCGATGACTATTCAAAACGGCGCATTGGCGTCGCCGGGATCGTTCGGCTTGGAGAAAGTGATGGAGCCCGTTGCTCGTCACTTACTGGGTGAGCCGAACGCCGGCTTGAGCAAAGCGAACGAGCTGCGATTCGGCACTAACGGATCGTTGTCGGTGGACCTCGATAAGGGTGCATGGCATTCGCATGAGGTTGGCGAGGGCGGCGGTGTGCTTGATCTGATCCAGCGGGAAACCGGGATCAGTGGCCGCACCGCGCAAATGGCATGGCTTGAAAACCATGGTTTCAAAGTCGAGCCCGTCAGGCGGGTAGAGGTTGCCCAGTACAGCTACGTCGATGAAAACGGCGTGCTGCTGTTCCAGGTGGTTCGCTTCGAGCCGAAGGACTTTCGCCAGCGATGCCCCGCTGGTGATGGCTGGTCATGGTCAGTCAAAGGTATTCGCAAGGTTCCGTATCGTCTGCCCGATCTGCTGGCTGCGCCGAACGCGACTATCTATGTCGTAGAGGGCGAGAAGGACGTTGATCGACTGATGACCATGGGGCTGCTGGCGACCTGCAATGCAGGTGGTGCCGGTAAGTGGTCTGCCGAGCTGTCGGAGTTCTTCCGGGGTCGGCGAGTGGTCATTCTGCCGGACAACGATGAGCCGGGGCGCAAGCACGCGGTGAAGGTATCCGCAGCGTTAAGTTCTGTTGGCGCGATGGTGCGGGTCATTCACCTGCCAGGCCTTCCAGACAAGGGTGACGTTTCGGACTGGCTGGGCGCTGGTGGAACGGTCGAGAAACTTCAGGCGCTCCTCGAACTGCCAGAAAGCGCTGCCGATGACGATACGCCCCTGGCTGACCCTGATGAGGACGACGAGCGTCAGAGCCAGGCCTCGCTGCTGGTGAAGTATGTCGAGCAAAGGTTTGAGCTGTTCCACGACCAAAACAAAGACGTGTACACCCGTGACATGAAGTCTGGCGAGGTGCGCAACCTGGCCTCGCGTCAGTTCCGTGACTGCCTGCTGGCGGGTTTCTATCAGGACACCGGTAAAGCGCCTCGGGATCAGTCGATAAGGGAGGCGCTTGGTACCTTGGCCGGACTGGGGCGATTCCACGGTGAGTGCCTGGACATTCATCTGCGAACCGCTGGCGCGAACGGAGAATACTTCCTCGACCTGGCCGTGCCTGGCAGCAGCCGCGCTGTTCGGATCACGTCGGCGGCTTGGGAGATTGTCGACTCGCCCGCGGCGATGTTTGTCCGGCAGGAATCGACCCAGCCACTACCCGAACCCTTGACCGGTGGTTCAATCGAACCGCTTTGGCGTGTGGCCAACATCCCGCACGGCTCTCGCTTGCTGGTGCTGTCCTGGCTGATCGAATGTCTGCGCCCGGACACGCCCTATCCATTGCTGGAGCTACTGGGGGAGCAGGGCAGCGCAAAGAGTACGACCCAGATTGCACTGCGCCGGCTGATCGACCCGAACGCTTGCGACCTTCGAGGCGCGCCGAAGTCGGTCGAGGACATTTTCGTTTCTGCTGGCGCCTGCTGCCTGGTCAGTTACGAAAACGTCAGTCACTTGCCCGGTCCGATGCAGGATGCGTTGTGTGTGCTGGCAACGGGGGGTGGGTTCGCCAAGCGCAAGTTGTACAGCGACACCGAGGAATCGGTCGTCAACGTCAAACGGCCAATCATCATCAACGGTATCAGTGCTGCAGTCACCGCGCAGGATCTGGTGGACCGCGCCATCACTGTAGAGACGCCGGTCATCACGGATCGTCTGGAAGTCACCGATCTGTGGCGGGCGTATGAGATTGAGCGGCCCAAGCTGCTGGGTGCGTTGCTCGACATTACGTCCAGGGCACTGGAACTTCTGCCTCAAATGAGCATTCCCGCCGATGAGCGTCCACGCCTGGTCGAGTTCGCCCGCTTTGGTATGGCTGTCGCCAAGGCGGTTGGCCAACTGCCGGAAGACTTCATGGCGGAATTCAACGCCTGCCGACAGGAAAGCCTCTCAAGGACCATCGATGCCAGTCCGGTAGCCGCCGCAGTGGTGGACATGATCGAGTCGCGCCCGCTTGGCCTGACCGCTACAGCCAAAGAGATCCTGCTGACCCTGGAGCAGTATCGCCCGACCGGTTGTGATTCCTGGCCGCGCTCGCCAAAGGGTTTGGGGGACGCACTACGTCGAGCTGCACCGGCGCTTCGCCAGATCGGCATTGAGTGTAAGTGCCTTGGCAAGGGGAGCGGCGGTGTCGTTCGTTGGGAGGTTAAAAAGAAAGTTGTGGTTTCAAAGTCCCAGAAGTCCCAAGTCCCAAAACCTGGCGGTGAAAAGTTGGGACTTGGGACATTTGGGACTTCGGAACCGGAAGTATCTTTTTCAGACGACGATGACGGGGTGGATATCTGATGGCCGCCCTGGACTATCTCATTGATCGCGGACTGAGCGCCAAACGAGTCGGGATGCGCGTTCGTATCTCGCCACGGGTAAAGGTCACGGAAGAAGTCAGCCGGTATGTGAAGCAAAACCGGCTGACGTTACTGGCCGAGTTGACAGCGGATGACGGGCTTGAAAGGCGGTGTGCCTGGACGGTTTTAGTCCCAGGTTATCCACCCTTCACGATGGCGGGCGAACCGATCACCCGCGCCGAAGCTCTGGCTGATGTTCGTGGCCGCTGGCCGGACGCTGATTTGAAATAACCTTGGCGCTCTGGACGCCTCGCCGTATACTGGACACTCATACAGCGCGTGATGTGCTGTATCCCGTCCAGTTGCGCGTGATGCGTTCCCTGAGCGGCAAATGAAACCATTTGCTCCTTATGTGAGAACAACCATATGCGCCCATTTCAAAGCGCCCCGCTGCAATTCAAGTTCGCCGCCGATGACTCGGTGGGCAGCTTCAAAGGTTACGCCAGCACATTCGGTGGCGAGCCCGACTTTCACGGCGACATCATCGCCCCTGGTGCATTCACCAAGAGCCTGGCCAAGCACGCCGCCGCCGGCACCCGCCCTGCACTCCTTTGGCAACACGATCAGGCCAACCCTGTAGGTGTTTGGGATTCCTTCGACGAGGACGCCCAAGGCTTGCTGTCGTCTGGTCGGTTCACTCTAGACGTGCCTCAAGCCAAAGCAGCTCATGCCCTGGCAAAGGATGGCGCGCTGGCACTGAGCATCGGATACACGATCCCGCCCGGTGGTGCCGAGCTGGTGAATGGTGCTCGCCTGCTGAAACAGATCGACTTGGTGGAGGTGAGCCTTGTGGCCATTGCCGCCAACCCAAGCGCACGGATCGTCAGCATCAAAAGTGCTTTCGATCCAAGCAACCCGAACCCTCGGGATTTTGAACGCGCCGCACGTGATGTGCTGGGGCTCTCTGCTCGCGAAGCCAAGCGGCTTATGTCGAGCGGCTGGAACGGACTTGTTCGCGATGAACAGCCTGATGACAGCGAAGAATTGGCCCGAATCGCGGCCAAACTCCAAAACATCACCGCAGCCCTTCAAGGGCGCTGAGAGAACTTATGAGCCTTGAGCTATTGACCAAAGCCGTTACCGACCACGGCGCTGCTGTTGCAGCAATCGGCGGCAAGATCGACGACACACAGGCAGAAATCAAGCAATTGAGCACCCGCATGTTCGACCTCGAATCCAAAGCCGCTGGCGGCGTTGAGCACCTGGACACGAAGACGTTTGGCAAGGGTGCCGGTGCTATTTCCGATTTCATGAAGTCGGATCAGTTGGCCAGCGTGCGCAACGGTGCCAATACCTCCGGGCGTGTCGAACTGAAAGGCGCTGGAATCAAGGTTCTGCGCAAAGCAGCGCTTACGACCGGCTCGATCAGCATCCCGGCGCAGCGTGACCCAGGGCTGTACAACAACCCCCAACCGACCCTGACCCTGCTGGATCTGCTTCCATCGATCCCGGTGACAAGCGGATCGTTCGAATACATGCAACTGCAATATGTGAACACTGCGGCAGTGCAGGAAAAAGAGGGAGACTTGAAAGCCGAAGCGGCTCCTGAGTTCGTTCTCAAGAAGGCAAACATCAGCACAGTCGCCCATTGGCTCCGCGCCAGTAACCAAGTGCTGGCCGACGCGCCAGCCCTGGAAAACCAGCTCGCCAACCTGCTCACCTATGGCGTGAGTGCAAAGGTCGAGAAAGAGACGCTGAACGGTACCGGCGCCATCGGCCACATGGAAGGCATCTTGCCCCAAGCCACTGTGTTCGTGCCCAGCACTACCACTGGCAACACCGCCGTGGATCGTATCGGCGAGGCCGTGACGTCGCTGGGTGCCGCTGGCTGGATCGCGTCCGCCATCGTGCTCAATCACACTGACTGGTTCACCATGACCAACATCAAGGACGTCGACGGTAACTATGTGATCGGCTCGCCGCGTGATCCTGGCCCGCTGAACCTGTGGGGCACGCCAGTTGTGCTGTCGGCCGGTATGCCACAGGGCACAGCTCTGGTGATGGACACCGCGCAAGTAGCGCTGTTGGACCGTGAGCAAGCCACCGTGCAGGTCAGCCAGCATGACGGCAACAACTTCGTCACCAATATGGTCACTATCCTGGGCGAGGCGCGTGCAGGCGTGGCAGTGTTTGCCGCCGCCGCCGTGCTCAAGCTGTCTCTCAAACCCGCAGCCTAAGCGGCCCGCAAGGGGCTTTAGGACAGGGGTTAGTCGGTGAGTGCCCTGATTCGGAACGAACCCCGACTGCATACGCAGGCCACTCCACAGCTTGCACCGGCCTGGTGGTAGGCACAGCGTCACAGGCCCATCTGAGGGATTCAGATCGGGCCTTTTTTCTGCCAGATCGGGCGATTTGATCGAAAATTGACCGATTTTGATAGGTTTTCCCTATCAGGGAGGGGGAGGGGCAGAAGTTTGGCCTTTTTCGCTCCCAGACCGCGCCCGAGGCTTTTTTTCGCACCGTCAAAATTAGATTTTGAAAATGGGAATCCCACATGAATCACCGAGAACGCTTCGCCGAGGACAATAACATGTCAGCCACAGCAGCTCATTACACGCCGAAAACCCGGATATATCTTTCTGGATCGCTGGCGCGCAAGTTCTTCCGCTTCAAGGATTACCAGCTCGACAGCGGTTGCGCGAATGAGGGGTTCAAAGCTCTGAAAAACACGGTCGACGGATTCGCTGCAGAAGTGGCCAGGCTGGCCCGCCTGGGGATGCGTTTCGCCATTTATCGAAATCGGAGGAACATCGGCGAGGATGGTTTCGGGATGAGCGGCGCGCGCGAGATTCGGATCGTCCCGGTCATCGCGGGCGCCAAGCGTGCCGGGGTTCTTCAGACGGTGTTGGGGATAGTCCTGATCGTGGTTGGCGCCTACTCAAAGAATCCGAACCTGATCGCTGCAGGCGTCGCGATGACCGCCGGCGGCGTTATTCAGATGCTAAGCCCTCAGGCGTCTGGCCTGCGGCAGAGCGGTTCCCCGGATAATTTGCCGAGCTATGCGTTCGGCAGCGCCAAGAACACTACGGCCAGCGGCAACCCGGTGCCGATCTGTATCGGTCATCGGCGCTGGGGCGGCGCGATCATCAGCGCCAGCATTTACGCCGAGGACAAGGTGTAGCCCACTACCCGAAAAGTGCAGTGACCTGCCCCGTTGATTCGACGGGTGAGGGTCTGCAAAAAGATTGCACACCCAGGGAGTCAGATCCGATCTGACCCCCATCCTGCGTTGCAGGCCGGACGACTCCTGAAAATTGAGGAGACGGTCAATTCTGTCAGGCTGGCATAATTCATAGGTTTCAATTGGTTAAAGGGGTCGATTTCAAATCGCGCCCTTGGCCAACTCCCCGTGACGAAGGAAGTCTCCGGCCACCACTGACGACGAACGCCGTCGCCAGTGCCGACGAATTCCGTCGACGCAAAAAAAGTGGGTAGCGGATCACGACCCCCTTACCGCGAAAGATCACTAGGAACTGGTGATGTACATACCGCCCCCGATCTGCAAGGTAATCGCTAACTGCCGGAAAAGGTGCCTGTAGGAAACGGGGAACGAACGGGGAAAATGCTGTACTGAAAAAACAAATGGCCTACGCATTTAAGACGTAAGCCATTGTTTTATATGGTGGGCCCACACGGACTCGAACCGTGGACCAAGGGATTATGAGTCCCCTGCTCTAACCAACTGAGCTATAGGCCCTCAGTAGGCGGCGGATTATAACGACGGTTTACGCGCTGTGCTATCCGAAAAGTCTGAAACGGTTGCACGAAGAAACGTCGTGCAGAATTCCTCCGCGCGCAGGGGCAGGCTGACGAGGTAGCCCTGGATTTGTTCACAACCTTCGTCTGCCAGGAATTGCTGTTGCTCAAGCGTCTCGACGCCTTCTGCGATGACCGTCAGTTGCATGCTGCGCCCCAGCGCGATAATGGCGCGGACAATCGCCGCATCATGGGGGTCATCAGGCAGGCCGCGCACGAACGATTGGTCGATCTTGAGGATGTCCAGCGGCAGGCGCTTGAGGTAACTGAGGGATGAGTAGCCCGTACCGAAGTCGTCGATTGCCAGTTGCACGCCGAGTTTTTTCAGGCGATGCAGCACTGAAAGCGCTTCCTCGGTCTGCGACATGATGAAGTTCTCGGTGATCTCCAGTTGCAGACACCCTGGCTGGAGCTGGTGCTGGAGCAGCAGTCGTTCGACCTTGTTGACGAGATTGGTCTGACGCAGCTGCGCGCCGGCAAGGTTCACTGACAACGGGCCAAACACGTCGTAGCGCTGGTTCCATTCATGCAATTGCTGGCAGGCCGTATCGAGCACCCACTCGCCGATCTGCAGGATCATGCCGTTTTCTTCTGCCAGCGGGATGAACCGCTCGGGTGCGACATCGCCGAAGGTGGGGTGGAACCAGCGTATCAACGCTTCGGCGCCGACCAACCGGTGTGTCAGCAAGCTGATTTTGGGTTGGTAGGAAAGGGTGAACTCATTACGCTCGATGGCGCGCCGCAGCGCGTGCTCCAGGGCAATCCGCTCGCTGGCCTGAGCGGTCAGATCGCACGTGTAGTGCTCGACGCGGTTGCGCCCCTTGGCCTTCGAGCGATACATCGCCGCGTCAGCATTTTTGATCAGCGTGGCGACATCTGCGCCATCAGTGGGAAACAGCGCGCTGCCGATGCTGGTGCTTATGAAGAATTCATGTTCGCCCGCCTGAAACGGTGCCGAAAAGCTATTGAGCAGCTTGGTTGCCACGACTTCGGCGTCACCTGGGTTCTGCAGGCCCGGCAACAGGATGATGAATTCATCACCACCGAGTCGGGCGACGGTGTCTATGTCGCGCAGGTTCTCTTTCAGGCGCACCGCAATGCTCTTCAGCAGCAGATCACCGACCGGGTGGCCGAGGCTGTCGTTGATGTGCTTGAAGCGGTCCAGGTCCAGAAACAACACCGCGCCGAGGCTGTAAGCCGCTCTTGAGTGAATCAGCGCGGCGTGCAATCGGCTTTCGAACAGCGTCCGGTTTGGCAGACCGGTTAGCGGGTCGTGATGTGCCTGATAATCCAACCGGGCCTGGGCCTGTTTCAGGCTGGAAATATCAGCGAACACCGCGACGAAGTGGGTGATGAGTTTATCGCGGTTGCGCACGGCACTGATGGTCAGCCAGCTTGGGTAGATCTCGCCATTTTTGCGCCGGTTGCTGATCTCGCCCTGCCAGTGACCCTCTGCCGTCAGTTGGTACCACATGGCGGCGTAGAACGCGCTGTCGTGGAGTCCAGACGCCAGGAGACGTGGCGTCTCGCCGAGGGCTTCCAGTTCGCTGTACCCGGTGATCTCAGTGAAGGCGCGGTTGACGGCATTGATCCGTTGTCGGGTGTCGGTGATCAACACACCCTCCGCCGTGCTCTCGAATACCGTCGCGGCCAGTTGCAGCTTTTCCTGCATCTGGTGGCGGTCGGTGATGTCGCGCGCAATGGTGAGCATGCAGTCTTCACCGGCAATCGGCAGCGGCCTCGCAGAAATTTCGCACAGGCGGATCTGACCATCCCTGCGACGAATGTGGCTGGTGAAGTCCTTCACGAAGCCGTCGCGGCTCAATTGCTCAAGCAGTTGCTGTCGCTCGTTCAGGTCTACCCAGATGCCCAGGTCAAGGGTGGTACGGTCAAGCGACAGCGAGCTGTGATAACCGGTGATGCGGCTGAAACCGTCGTTCACTTCCACCAGCAGTCCGTCGTATTGCCGTGTAATCAGCAGGCCGTCGGGAGAGGAGTGGAACGCTTTGGCAAATTTCTCTTCGGACATCTGCAGCTGTTGCTGGGCTTCCTTGAGCGGCGTGATATCCCTCACCACCAACACCACTGCCGCGGTGGAGTCCAGATCAAAGGGCTCGGCTGACAGAAGCCCGGTGAACAGCCGGCCATCACTGCGCCGAAACGGCATTTCCAGATTGCGGATGCTGCCCTTCTGAAGGCGTTGCAGCAGACTGTGCCCGATGTCCGGTATGCCCCAGATATTCAGCTCGGAGGGCACGCGCCCGACAACATCGGCCGGGCTGACGCCGATCTGCTCTACGAATGCCGGATTGGCCTCCAGAAAACAGCCGTCCGAAAGGCGCGCGATGACCAGCATGTCAGGGCATTGCGCGAACACCGAGGCGAACTTTCCTTCCGAGAGGCGCAGCGCTTCTTCGGTTTTCCTGGCTTCGCTGATGTCGATCATCAGCCCGCGCATCACGGGCTCTCGGCCATAGCCGATCATGCTCACGATGTCTCGAATCCAGACCACCCTGCCGTCGGCGCTCAGGACTCGATAATCGACGCTGTGATCATTGCCTTCCGCCACCTCGCGGTCGCAATAGGCCTGGGCGTAGTCGATGTCCTCCGGATGAACGATGCTTCTCCAG
The DNA here is from genome assembly GCF_021728295.1 of Pseudomonas petrae. Lineage (GTDB taxonomy): Bacteria > Pseudomonadota > Gammaproteobacteria > Pseudomonadales > Pseudomonadaceae > Aquipseudomonas > Aquipseudomonas petrae. Next base: position 55,344 of record NZ_JAKJXE010000003.1, on the reverse strand, counting down.
AATCCGGGCCTGCGCCATTGGTGCAGCGGATACCCCAGCAAGTCCTGCGCTTGGGGCGAGACATAGTTGTAAGAATAGTCGTGGATGTTGGCTTCCCACGCGATGGCCGAAAGGCTCTCGATCATCCCGCGATAGTGGTGTTCGCTGCTGCGCAGCTCTTGCTCCAGGGCGATTCGGCGGGAAATTTCCGAACTGAGACGACGGTTGATCCGCACCACGATGGCCAGCACCGTTGTAAGGAAAAGCAATCCGGGAAGTCCGATGAGGAGAAATTCGTGCCAGAGCTTGCTGCGCTCACTGGACTGAGTGACCGCCTGCAAGGCGGATGGCGGATCGTCCAGTTCGCTAAATTGTTCGGGTTGGCGACCTTGATCGACGCCTGCGAATCGGTCGCTGATCACGTCAGAGGGAAGGTGGCGGCTTATTCCGGCTGCGTTGCTGGACTCGGTATCCTCGCCGGGCAGCCACTCTTGATGCATCGCTTCCTCGTTTTCCCCGTCGTGAAGCGATGCCTGGGCAGCGACAGCAGCAGGGGCGAGCAAGCATAAGAGAGCAATGGCCGGCATCCACATCATGGCAGCCTCGGTGATTCATTGGTAAGAATCAATCGAGTGTAGCCGGGCTGGACAACAGTGGCACTCTGCCGGAAATTTATTCCTTAAAACGCAAAACCCCCAGCAATGCCGGGGGTTTTGGTATGACGCGTCGTTTACTCGTCGAGGAACGAACGCAGGTGCTCGCTTCGCGTCGGGTGACGCAGCTTGCGCAACGCTTTGGCTTCGATCTGACGGATACGTTCACGGGTAACATCGAACTGTTTACCGACTTCCTCGAGGGTGTGGTCAGTGTTCATGTCGATACCGAAACGCATACGCAGTACCTTGGCTTCACGGGCGGTGAGGCCCGACAGCACTTCGCGCGTCGCTTCTTTCAAGCTCTCTACCGTGGCGACATCGATTGGCGACTGCATGGTCGAGTCTTCGATGAAGTCACCCAAGTGCGAGTCTTCGTCATCGCCGATCGGGGTTTCCATGGAGATCGGCTCTTTAGCGATCTTCAATACCTTGCGGATCTTGTCCTCAGGCATTTCCATGCGTTCGCCCAGCTCTTCCGGCGTCGGTTCGCGACCCATTTCCTGCAACATCTGACGGGAAATGCGGTTGAGCTTGTTGATCGTCTCGATCATGTGCACCGGGATACGGATGGTGCGTGCCTGGTCAGCGATCGAGCGAGTGATCGCCTGACGAATCCACCAAGTGGCGTACGTCGAGAACTTGTAACCACGACGGTATTCGAACTTGTCCACCGCCTTCATCAAACCGATGTTGCCTTCCTGGATCAGATCGAGGAATTGCAGGCCACGGTTGGTGTACTTCTTGGCGATCGAGATCACCAGACGCAGGTTGGCTTCAACCATTTCTTTCTTCGCGCGGCGGGCTTTGGCCTCCCCGATCGACATCCGACGGTTGATGTCCTTGATTTCCAGAATGGTCAGGCCGGTTTCTTCTTCCAGCACGGTCAGCTTCTGCTGGCACCGCTGAATGTCGGCTTGAAGACGACCAATGGCTTCAGCGTATTTGCTTTTGCCTTTGGCCAGTCCATCGGTCCAGCTCTGGTCAACTTCATTGCCCGGGAACTGGCGCAGGAAGTCGGCACGCGGCATGCGTGCATCACGAACACACAGCTGCATGATGGCGCGCTCTTGTGCACGCAGACGCTCAAGGGCACCGCGGACACGCTCAACCAGACCTTCAAACTGTTTCGGAACCAGCTTGATCGGCATGAACAGCTCGGCCAGAGCCAGCAGTTCAGCGTTGGCCTGCTTGCTGCCGCGACCGTGCTTTTTCAGCGCCTTGAGGGCAATTGCCATCTGGTCTGAAACGGCACCGAAGCGCTGGGCGGCGATGACTGGGTCCGGGCCGCTTTCGACCTCGTCCTCTTCGTCATCGGAAGCGTCATCCTCTTCGTCGTCAGCACCTTCGACCTTCTCGGCCTTCGGATCGACCGGCGGCGGGACTTCGGCTGGCGGCGCGATGCCGTCGTCCGGGTCGATATAGCCGCTCAGGACGTCGGACAGGCGACCGCCTTCGGTAGTGACGCGGGTGTACTCGGAGAGAATGTGCTCAACCGTGCCAGGGAAGTGCGCGATGGCGCCCATCACTTCACGGATGCCTTCTTCGATACGCTTGGCGATTTCGATTTCGCCTTCACGTGTCAGAAGCTCGACGGTACCCATTTCACGCATATACATGCGCACTGGGTCAGTCGTGCGACCGATGTCGGTCTCTACCGCAGCCAACGCAGCAGCGGCTTCTTCAGCGGCTGCCTCGTCGGTATCGGCGTCGGCCAACATAAGGGCGTCCGCATCCGGAGCACTCTCGTGTACGGGGATCCCCATGTCGTTGATCATGCGGATGATGTCTTCCACCTGCTCTGGATCTGAAATATCCTCAGGCAGGTGGTCGTTGACCTCTGCGTAAGTCAGATACTTCTGCTCACGACCCAGGGTGATCAACTCTTTGATACGAGACTGCTGTTGCGCTTTTCCGGACATAACACCCTATCCACTGAAGGTCTTGGCGGGCAAAAAACAAGCCGGGGATTATACCCGAGCTATGACCTCACACGCCAGTTGAGGTCGGGGTTTGTGCAGGAACTTTGCGATTTAACAGGTTGAGCAGCTGAACTTTTTCTTCTGCGCTCAGGCCTGACTGCCGTTCCTTCCTGATCAATTGCTCCAGATGTCGCTCGCGTTGGCGGGCAGACAAGCTAGTTATAGTGTCGAAAAACTGTTGTTCAAGGTTATCGGCCGAGATCAGCCATTCCTTTTCCGCCAGTTGACGCAACAATCGTCCTTGATCGGTGCCATGCCAGCGGGCAATCAACTGCATCGTGCGCAGCTTCGGGTTTTTCTGTGTGGCGTCGATCAGGGCCACCAGAAGCTGTGAATACACATTCTCTTCATCGGCGAACGTACTGGCGTTGGCGACCTGCGCTGACAGTTCAGGGTGATGCAGTAACGTTCTGAGTGCTGTCAACGCCGGCGGCTCGACCGTTGCCGGTGTACGTGGCCCGCGAGGTTCGAAATCAGGACGCTTGCCGTTCTTGTCCCATTTCTTGCCTTTGTCCCACGGCTTCTTGTCCCATTTCTTCTGCTGACCGCCCGGCGCGCTCGGTGTCCATTCCTGCTGCGCCTGGTAATCGTGCTGCTGGTAATCGCCGTAATCGGGCACGGCCTCGTAATCGAAGCCCGGATCGTAGCTGGGCTGAGCGTCCGCCGGAGCGGACTGCATCAACTGATTGACTGCAGCGGTGTCCAGCCCGGTGATCTCTTTCAGGCGTCGACGCATCAGCTCCCGCAAATTGGCGCCCGGCACTTTTTCGATCAGCGGCGCGGCCAGCGTCACCATGTGCGCCTTGCCTTCCAGGGAGCGCGGATCGGCCTCCTTGGTCAGTTGCTCGAAAAAATAGTCAGCCAGCGGTTGTGCGTGCTGGTTGATTCTCGCCTTGAACGCGTCAGTGCCTTCGGCGCGCACCAGGGTGTCGGGGTCTTCCCCTTCGGGCAGAAACAGAAACCTCGCACGCCGGCCGTCCTGCAAGCCGGGAATCGTGGCTTCCAGTGCGCGCCAGGCGGCGTTTCGGCCAGCCTGGTCACCGTCGAAGCAGAACAGCACGTTCGGTACCACACGAAACAGCCGCTTCAAGTGCTCTTCGCTGGTCGCCGTACCCAGCGTCGCAACGGCATTGCGCAAGCCCTGTTGGGCAAGTGCAATAACGTCCATGTAGCCTTCGACGACGATAATCTCGTCCAGGTTACGGTTAAATTTGCGAGCTTCGAATAAACCGTACAACTCCTGACCCTTATGAAACACCGGGGTTTCAGGAGAGTTCAGGTATTTGGGCTTGTCGTCGCCCAGCACTCGCCCGCCAAATGCGATCACACGGCCGCGACTGTCGCGAATGGGGAACATCACCCGGTCGCGAAAGCGGTCGTAGCGTTTGCCGGTTTCGGCGTTTTCGATCAGCAGGCCGGCATCGATCATCGCCTTCTGTTGAAGGGTGTCGCTGCTTAAGTGCTTATAGAGGTTGTCCCAGCCCGGCGGGGCGAAGCCCAGCCCGAAGTCGCGGGCAATCTCGCCTGACAGGCCGCGGCCTTTCAGGTATTCCACCGCAGATTTTCGCGTTGGATGGCTTTTCAGCGCAGCCCGGTAAAAATCGGCGGCGGCTGTTAATAGGGGGTAGAGCGGCGAATCGGTAGGCTGTCGGGGCTTTTGCCCTTTGACGCCTTGTTCGCGTGGGACTTCCATCCCGGCGGCTTTGGCCAGGTCTTCGACGGCCTGGGGGAAATCCAGGTTGTCGTGGTCCATGATGAAGCCGAGGGCATTGCCACCCGCTCCACAACCGAAGCAGTAATAGAACTGTTTATCCGGGCTGACGCTAAACGACGGTGTCTTCTCTTTATGGAAAGGACAACAGGCGCTGAAGTTCTTGCCGGTTTTTTTTAATTGAACGCGTGAGCTGACAACATCGACAATGTCGGTGCGGTTCAGCAGGTCGTCAATAAAACCTTGGGGAATCAGTCCGGCCATGGCGTTCTCATCATCAGGCGCCCCGCCAGAAAGATCGTGGCGAATCCAAACCGTAACGACGGTTGCTTGGTCAGTGTAGACGGGTCAACGCGGCCTGAATCAGGCTGGAAGAAATCGAAGGCGTTTGTCTCGGTCGCATCTGCGGCGTCAACAGCCTCTGTCTGATGTTGCTCGATCGGTGTTGCTTGAGGCTAGAACTGCAACTGCCGACAGCCCGGCTTTGAAGGCCGGGCAAGGCAGAAGCTTGCGTCAGACGTCTGTATTAATACAGACGAACGGCGCGGCGCTGTTCGCGCTGTACTTTCTTGGCGTGACGCTTAACAGCAGCGGCTGCCTTACGCTTACGCTCAGAAGTCGGCTTCTCGTAAAATTCGCGGCTACGAACTTCAGCCAGAACACCGGCTTTTTCGCAGGAGCGCTTGAAACGACGCAGAGCTACGTCGAAGGGTTCGTTCTCTTTAACTTTGACGGCTGGCATCCAGAGCTACCTTCATTCATTACCGGGGTCAACGCTTAATGCAACGCTTGCACTAAGTACGTCGGTTTTTAAGGGTTGCGGATGTTAACCCCTTGCTTCGCGGAATGCAAAGCCTCTGATCGAAAAGCACTGGTCGCAGGCATGAGCGGCGACTATTATGCGCGCCTTCGAATTCAGCCTCCACAAGGCGTACCCCATGCTAGTACTGGGAATGGAAACTTCCTGCGATGAGACCGGTGTCGCGCTGTACGACAGCGAACGCGGGCTGCTTGCCGATGCATTATTCAGCCAGATCGACCTGCACCGCGTCTATGGCGGCGTGGTCCCGGAGCTTGCCTCGCGTGATCATGTAAAACGCATGCTGCCCTTGATTCGTCAGGTGTTGGCCGAGGCCGACTGCACCGTTACCGAGATCGATGCCATCGCTTATACCGCTGGCCCCGGGCTGGTCGGGGCCCTCCTGGTAGGGGCCTCATGCGCACAGGCTCTGGCGTTCGCGTGGGACATCCCGGCACTGGGTGTTCACCACATGGAAGGGCATTTGCTCGCACCGATGCTGGAGGAAAATCCCCCCGAGTTTCCGTTCGTCGCTTTGTTGGTTTCCGGCGGCCATACGCAGCTGGTTCGCGTCGATGGCATTGGCCTTTACGAGCTGCTGGGCGAGACCCTGGACGACGCTGCGGGCGAAGCCTTCGACAAAACCGCGAAGATGATGGGCCTGAATTACCCTGGCGGTCCGGAAATTTCCCGTCTGGCGCAATCCGGTGTGGCCGGGCGTTTTGTCTTTCCGCGTCCGATGACGGACCGCCCCGGGCTGGATTTCAGCTTCAGCGGCTTGAAAACCTTCTCCCTGAACACCTGGCAGCAGTGCCAAAGCGCCGGGGACGACAGCGAGCAAACTCGTTGCGACATCTCGCTGGCCTTCCAGCAGGCCGTGGTGGACACTTTGACCATCAAGTGCAAACGCGCGCTGAAGCAGACCGGGCTCAAGCGTCTGGTCATTGCCGGCGGCGTGAGCGCGAACAAGGCGTTGCGCCTGTCGCTGGAGCAGATGCTCGATGGCTTGGGCGGGAACGTGTACTACGCGCGGCCTGAGTTCTGCACCGACAACGGCGCGATGATCGCGTTTGCCGGCTGCCAGCGTTTGCAGGCGGGGCAGAGGGAAAGTCTGAGCATTACGGTTCAGGCGCGCTGGCCGATGGAGCAGTTGCCAGGTCTTTGATGGCAAAGCGGTGCAAGCGCCCGATTGGGCTGTGACGGGGTGTCGCTTCAGAAGTGCCGTTCGCGCCCGGCAAACAGGTCGCGTAGATTGCCCCGATGGCGCCAGACGATGAGCAGCGTTAACACGCTCATCGGCAGTAAGGCGTGGGGTTGCTGCCATGCGAGCAGCGGCAGAGTCAGCGGCGTGGCGATCAACGAGGCCAGTGAACTGGTGCGGGTGAGGTAGAACGTCAGCAGCCAGGCGCCGATGGCGAGCAGGGCGGCTGGCGGGTACAAGGCCAGCAACATTCCGGCGGCAGTGGCCACGCCCTTGCCGCCACGAAAGCGGAAGTACAGCGGGAACAGATGCCCCAGGACTGCGCACAGTCCGATCCAGGCTTGCAGGCGTGGGTCGAGGTCCAACCCTCTGGCGATCAGCACCGGGATCATGCCTTTGCAGACGTCGCCAATCAGGGTCAGCACCGCGAGTTTTTTGCCAGCCACACGCAGCATGTTGGTAGCGCCGGCGTTGCCCGAGCCATTGGCGCGCGGGTCCGGGCGACCGGTTATGCGGCTGATCAGGATGGCGAAGGACAGTGAGCCGAGCAGGTAGGCGAGGACCGCCAGTAACCAAAACATGCTAACCATTCCGGGCGAGGATGCCTTGATTCTAACGGCGCATCGCGCCCTTGTCGTGCAGCGGAGAGATAGGCTTGGACAGAGTTTTCATTGAAGGTCTGGAGGTCGATACCGTCATCGGCGCCTACGACTGGGAGCGTGGCATTCGCCAGTGCCTGCTTCTGGACCTGAGTTTTGCCTGGGATAATCGGCCTGCAGCCGCAGGCGATGACCTGAGCAAAGCGCTCGATTACGCCAGTGTGTCCGCGCGGATTCAGGCGTTCGCCGAAGCCTCTCAATTCCAACTGGTCGAAACCTTCGCCGAGCGCCTGGCCGAAGTACTGATGAGCGAGTTCAATATTCCCTGGCTGCACCTCAAATTGACCAAGCCGGGAGCCGTGCCTGCGGCGAAGGGCGTTGGGGTGGAGATCGAGCGCGGATGTCGCTGACACGGATTTTTCTGGGACTGGGCAGCAATATCGAGCGGGAGCGCCATCTGTGCGCAGGCCTCGACGCCCTTGCCGCCTTTCTCACCGACCTGACCTGCTCGCCGGTGTTCGAAAGTCATCCGGTAGGGATCAAGAGCGGACCGTTTTTCAATCTGGTGGTCTCGGCGCTGACCGACCTTCCGCTGACTGAACTGCACCGCCGGCTCAAATTCATTGAAGCCGACAACGGTCGTTATGCTCCTGATCGCAAGGGTCTACCGCTGGACATCGACGTCTTGCTGTATGACGAACAGGTCGGCAACTTCGACGGCCTGATTCTGCCCCGCGCCGAAATCCTCAAAAACGCGTTCGTGCTGTGGCCGTTGTCGCTGATAGCGCCGCAGCGCCTGCACCCTGTGGCCGGCGTGTCGTTTGCCCGGCTGTGGGCTGAAGCGAAAATCGATCAGAAGCTCTGGCCGGTTGCCTTCGGATGGCGCGGCGAGCCACTCACCCCGGCCACCCTGCTGGCTGCGGTGTAACAGGCGTCCGACAGGCAGCCCGACTGAGCCGCAGCCAATTCAGCGGCTTAGAGCTGATACGACGCCTTGTACACCTTCAGCGTATCCAGCCGCTCTCGCTTGAGCGCTTCGCCTAATTGCTGGCCCTGAAAACCTTTTTCCAGCAACGGCTGTACCGCCACTTGCCGTGCCGCTTGGGCAGCGCCGCGCAAATATTCGGCTTGCGGATACGTGCGCTCCTCGAGCCCCTTGCGGCCTCGGGCGTCCATTTCGCAGGCGGCGATGAACTCCTCGAAGCGTTGCGGTCGGCGATACACGTCAAAGCTCTGCAGCACATCCAGCAATGTCGACGGCTTCAATTCCAGCGCGCGATGGCCGTGGGTGTGATATTCGCCCACCAGCAGCGCCAGTTCCTGGCAGTCCCTTGGCACCTTGAAACGCTGGTTCATCGCCTTGATCGCTTTGAGTCCTTTGTGCTCGTGGGCGATATGGCGCGGCCATTCCTCTTGCGGCGTGAGCCCCTTGCCCAAGTCGTGTAGCAGGCACGCCCAGCGCACGCTTAGCGGCTGGCGGTGCAGGGCGGCCTGATGCAGCACGCTGAGCACGTGCAAACCCGTGTCGATTTCGGGGTGGTGCGCTTCCGGCTGTGGAACGCCAAACAGCGCGTCGACTTCTGGCATCAGCACTTTCAGGGCGCCGCATTCACGCAGGACCTCGATGAACACCTGTGGCTCTTTTTCCATCAGCGCGCGGGAGATTTCCTTCCAGCTGCGTTCCGGTGTCAGCGCTTCCAGTTCACCTGACCCGCTCAGCTGACGCATGAGTTCCAGGGTTTCCGGGGCGATGGTAAAACCGTCGGGGGCGTAGCGCGCGGCGAAGCGGGCCACGCGCAAGACACGAAGGGGATCTTCGGCGAACGCGGGGGAAACGTGACGTAATACTCGGGCTTCGAGGTCCTGCTGGCCGTGATAAGGATCAGTCAGCTGGCCGTTCTTGTCTTCGGCAATTGCATTGATGGTCAGGTCGCGGCGGATCAGGTCTTGCTCCAGCGTGACGTCCGGGTGGGCGTGAAAAACAAAGCCGCCGTAGCCTTTGCCGGTCTTGCGTTCGGTGCGGGCCAGCGCGTATTCCTCACCGGTCAGCGGGTGCAAAAAGACGGGAAAATCCGTTCCCACTGGCCGGTAGCCCTTGACTAGCATTTCCTCGGTCGACGCACCCACCACTACCCAGTCGATGTCAGTGACTGGTTTGCCAAGCAGGCGATCGCGTACAGCGCCGCCGACTTTATAAATCTGCATAAAAAAGCCTCCGTGAGGGCGACAGGATAAACCTTAAGTCGCGATCGCGGAGGCTGGAAACACTCAGGGTTTATAAGTGGACGACCGCCAGGTCCAGCCGGGGATATTCACTTTCAGCGTGTTCGCTTCTCGGCGGCACATGGTGGACTTTCATTATCTGGTCGCCTTGCAGCGTTTCCAGGTGGATATCAAAACCCCACAACCGGTGCAGGTGTTTCAGCACTTCATCCGTTGAATCGCCCAAGCGTTTGCGGTCGTGCTGTTGATGACGCAGGGTCAGGGAGCGATCGCCGCGACGGTCAATGCTGTAGATCTGCACGTTGGGTTCGCGGTTGCCGAGGTTGTATTGCGCGGCGAGGGTTTCACGAATCACCTTGTAGCCGGTTTCATCGTGGATGGCGGGCACGAGGAGATCGTCCTTCTGATCATCGTCCAGAATGCTGAACAGCTTCAGGTCACGAATCACCTTGGGCGACAGGTACTGCAGGATGAAGCTCTCGTCCTTGAAGCTGCTCATCGCAAACTTCACCGCCGTGAGCCAGTCGGTCCCCGCCAGATCTGGGAACCAGTGATGGTCTTCTTCAGTCGGGTGCTCGCACATCCGCCGGATGTCCTGATACATCGCAAACCCCAGCGTGTAGGGATTGATACCGCTGTAGTAGGGGCTGTCGAACCCCGGCTGATAGACGACGCTGGTGTGGGATGTCAGAAACTCGAGCATGAAGCCGTCAGTTACCAGACCTTCGTCATACAGATCGTTCATCAGCGTGTAGTGCCAGAACGTGGCCCAACCCTCGTTCATCACCTGGGTCTGACGCTGCGGGTAAAAATACTGGGCGATCTTGCGCACGATACGCACCACTTCACGCTGCCAGGGCTCCAGCAATGGGGCGTGCTTTTCGATGAAGTAGAGGATGTTTTCCTGAGGCTCGGCGGGGAAACGTGAGTAATCCTCTTTGCCGTTCTTGCTCGCACTTTTCGGAATCGTGCGCCACAGGTCGTTGATCTGCTTTTGCAGGTGCTCCTCCCGGTCCTTCATGCGGCGGCGTTCTTCTTCCGCCGAAATCGGGTAGGGCCGCTTGTAGCGATCGACGCCGTAGTTCATCAGCGCGTGGCAGGAATCGAGCAGGTCCTCGACCGCATCGATCCCATGGCGCTCTTCGCACTGCATGATGTACTGCTTGGCGAACACGAGGTAGTCGATGATCGAACTGGCGTCGGTCCAGGTGCGGAACAGGTAGTTGCCCTTGAAAAAGCTGTTATGCCCATAGCAGGCGTGGGCCACGACGAGCGCCTGCATGCAGATGGTGTTCTCTTCCATCAGATAGGCGATGCACGGGTCGGAGTTGATGACGATCTCGTACGCCAGACCCATCTGCCCGCGCGAGTAGGATTTCTCCGTGCTGAGGAAGTGCTTGCCGTAGGACCAATGGTGATAACCCAGCGGCATGCCGACGGACGCGTAGGCGTCCATCATTTGCTCGGCGGTGATCACCTCGATCTGGTTGGGGTATGTGTCCAGCGCGTAACGTTCGGCGATGCGGCTGATCTCCCGGTCATAGGCCTGGATCAGTTCGAACGTCCACTCTGAACCCGTGGAGAGGGGTTGGCGCTTCTGCTCTCTAGCGGTCATGTCACTAACCTGCGCTGGAAGAGTTCACGGAACACCGGATAAATATCACCGGCAGAGACCAGCTGCTGCTGGGCGAACGTGTCGGCGAAGGCTTCGCCAATGCGCTCGTATTCGAACCACAGCGCCTGGTGTTCGCGCGGGGTGATTTCGACGTAGGTGTAGTACTGCACGAACGGCATGATCTGTTTGATCAGAATGTCGCGGCAAATAGGCGAGTCATCGTTCCAGTTGTCGCCGTCCGAGGCTTGCGCTGCGTAGATATTCCATTCATTGGTTGGGTAGCGCTCGGCCATGATCTCCTGCATCAGCTTCAATGCGCTCGAAACGATGGTGCCGCCCGTTTCCCGCGAATAGAAAAACTCTTCCTCGTCGACTTCCCGCGCGCTGGTGTGGTGGCGGATGAAGACGACTTCGATCTTGTCGTAGTTACGCTTGAGGAACAGGTACAGCAGGATGAAGAATCGCTTGGCAATGTCCTTGGTCGCCTGGGTCATCGACCCGGAAACGTCCATCAGACAGAACATCACGGCTTTGGAGCTGGGGTTCGGCTGTTTGACCAGCAGGTTGTATTTGAGGTCGAAGGTGTCCAGATACGGGACGCGGCGGATGCGCGCCTGAAGTTTCGCGGCCTCGATTTCCAGTTCCTGAATGTCACCGAAGTTATCCGGCTCCTCGATCTTCAGGCGTTCGAGTTCAGCCTGCACCTGCCGCAGTTTGGCCCGGCTGCTGCCGGACAGCGCGATACGCCGCGCATGTGCCGAGCGCAGCGTGCGGATGATGTTGATGCGTGAAGGGTTGCCTTCATTGCTGATGCCCGCGCGGACGGTCTTGAAAGTGTCAGTGCCGCTCAGGTTGCGCTTGACCAGATTGGGCAGCTCCAGGTCCTCGAACATGAATTCGAGAAATTCTTCCTGGGTGATCTGGAACACGAACTCATCCATGCCTTCGCCGGAATTGCCCGCCTTGCCAGGCCCTTTGCCACCGCCGCCACCCTGAGGACGTGCGATATGCTCACCGGTGGTGAACTCTTTGTTACCCGGATGAACCACCGTTTGCTTGCCGCCGCGACCGTGGTGCAGCACCGGTTCGTCGATATCCCGCCCCGGAATGCTGATCTGTTCGCCGTGCTCCATGTCGGTAATGGAGCGCCGGCTGACGGCTTCTTCAACTGCCTTCTTGATGTGGTCACGATAACGGCGAAGAAAGCGCTGCCGATTTACCGTGCTCTTGTTCTTGCCATTGAGACGTCGGTCGATCACATAGCTCATAGGCCCCTCCGGGGAGCTTCAAGTTGTGAGCTGCAAGCTGCAAGTAGAAGCAAGTATCCGGATATCAGATTTGACGAGCTTTCTTCTTGCAACTTGTAGCTTGACGCTTGCAGCTGCCTTACTGCGATTTCCGGACCCGTAGGTACCATTCGGAAAGAAGCCTTACCTGTTTATCGGTGTAGCCCCGCTCGACCATTCGTGTGACAAAGTCGTTGTGCTTCTGCTGATCCTCTTTGCTGGCCTTGGCGTTGAAACTGATGACCGGCAGCAGGTCTTCGGTGTTCGAGAACATTTTCTTCTCGATCACCACCCGCAGCTTCTCGTAACTCAGCCAGGTCGGGTTCTTGCCGTTGTTGTTGGCGCGGGCTCGCAGCACGAAGTTGACGATCTCGTTGCGGAAGTCTTTGGGGTTGCTGATGCCAGCCGGTTTTTCGATCTTCTCCAGTTCCTCGTTCAACGCCACGCGATTGAGGATCTCGCCGGTCTCCGGATCGCGATATTCCTGATCCTGAATCCAGAAGTCCGCGTACAGCACGTAGCGGTCAAATATGTTCTGACCGTATTCGCTGTAAGACTCGAGGTAGGCGGTCTGGATTTCCTTGCCGATGAACTCAATGTAGCGCGGCGCCAGGTATTCCTTGATGAAGCGCAGATACCGCTCGCGGGTCTCAGCCTGAAACTGCTCCTGCTCGATCTGCTGTTCCAGCACGTAGAGCAAGTGAACCGGGTTGGCGGCGATCTCGTGCGGATCGAAGTTGAATACCTTCGACAGGATCTTGAACGCAAACCGTGTGGAGAGACCGTTCATGCCTTCGTCGACACCTGCGCTGTCGCGGTATTCCTGAATCGACTTGGCTTTCGGGTCGGTGTCCTTGAGATTCTCGCCGTCGTAGACCCTCATCTTCGAATAGATGTTGGAGTTGTCTGGCTCTTTAAGGCGCGACAGGACGGTGAACTGCGCGAGCATTTTCAGGGTGTCCGGCGCGCAATGGGCTTTGGCGAGCGAGCTGTTGAACAGCAACTTGTCGTAAATCTTGATCTCGTCACTGACCCGCAGGCAGTACGGCACCTTCACGATGTAAATCCGGTCGATGAAGGCTTCGTTGTTCTTGTTGTTGCGGAAGCTGTGCCATTCCGATTCGTTGGAGTGGGCCAGCAAAATACCGGTGAACGGAATCGCGCCCAGGCCTTCGGTACTGTTGTAGTTACCTTCCTGGGTGGCGGTCAGCAGCGGGTGGAGCACCTTGATCGGCGCCTTGAACATTTCCACGAATTCCATCAGGCCCTGGTTGGCCCGGCACAGCGCGCCCGAATAGCTGTAAGCGTCGGCGTCGTTCTGTGGGTATTCCTCGAGCTTGCGGATATCGACCTTACCCACCAGCGCCGAAATGTCTTGGTTGTTTTCGTCACCCGGCTCGGTCTTGGCGACGGCGATCTGGTTGAGGATGGAAGGGTAGAGCTTCACCACTTTGAACTGACTGATGTCGCCACCGAACTCGGCCAGTCGTTTCGTCGCCCACGGCGACATGATGGTGTTCAGGTATCGGCGCGGGATGCCGTAGTCCTCTTCGAGGATCGTCCCGTCTTCGGTGGGTTTGAAGAGGCCCAAAGGGGATTCGAAGACCGGCGACCCTTTGATGGCGTAGAACGGTACTTTTTCGACCAGCGTTTTGAGTTTTTCAGCCAGGGACGACTTGCCGCCGCCTACCGGGCCGAGCAGGTAAAGGATCTGTTTCTTCTCTTCCAGACCCTGCGCGGCGTGGCGGAAGTACGAGACGATTTGCTCGATGCAATCCTCCATGCCGTGAAAATCCTCGAACGCCGGATAGCGCCGAATGACCTTGTTGGAGAAGATTCTGGACAGCCTGGAATTGGTCGACGTGTCGAACAGCTCAGGCTCACCGATGGCCATCAGCAGGCGTTCTGCAGCGGAAGCGTATGCGCTGCGGTCGGTTTTGCAGAGCTCGAGATACTCCTGTAGCGAGAGCTCTTCCTGCCGTGTCGATTCAAAGCGTTGTTGGAAGTGGCTAAAAATACTCATGACGTCACCTCGCTCGATACGTGGAGCCGGCGGCGGATCGTCAGTCGATGCTGGATGGAAGCCGATCAAGCGGCTGCCATTACCCCCCAAACACCATAAAAGTAACTACCGATGACCCGCGCGCCGGTGTACCGGCTCTCCCCTGATTCGGATGGCCTGAGCCTAAGAGTAGTTCGGATTCGGGCACAGAAAGAAGCAATGGGGATGAACAGGGCATACCCGTTCGTCAGATGAGGCCGCGAGCCCGCGTAGGACGCGGGGTAGCGGGCAGCAAAAATATTTTTTGATCAGCCTTGTGCGGTTTCTGTGGGAAATTTGGTTTTCCACAACTCGAAACCGCCATCCATGCTGTAGACCTCGGAGAAGCCCTGACCTACAAGATAGGCTGCTGCGCTCTGGCTGGAGTTGCCGTGATAGCAGAGGACGACCAACGGTTTGTCCAGATCGGCCTGACGGATGAAGTCGGCGATGGAGTGGTTGTCGAGATGATGGGAATCCGGAATATGCTGGGTCGCGTAGGTCTGCGCGTCACGTACGTCCACCAGCACGGCGCCTTGTTCGCGCAGGGCATGGACTTGTTCGGGTGAAATGCGTTTGAAGTCGGTCATGGCTCGGGCTCCTGGGCCGTCGGGTCCTCGAACGGTCGAGAACGTAGGGAGAATTTACTGCTGCAGCGGAATCGGCTCGCTGACAGGGGTTGGCTCAGCGGCGGATGCCTTTGCGCTGCCACGCTCGTCGCATTCGCAACGAATCAGCGTGCGCGTGTCGACGTTGAGCAGCGTCATTGCGCCGCCCCAGACACAGCCTGTGTCCAGCGCAAACACCCCGGGCTCGTCACATCGGCCTTCAAGTGCGGCCCAGTGGCCGAAAATGATACTCACGCCCTTGGTCTTGCGCTCCTTGTGCGTGAACCACGGCGCGTAACCCGCCGGCGCACTGTCGAGGCCTTCCTTGCTTTTGAGATCAAGCTTGCCGTCGCTGGTGCAAAAGCGCATGCGCGTGAAGTAGTTGGTGATGACGCGCAGCCGGGTGACGCCCTGCAAATGCTTGTCCCATTGGGCAGGCTCGTTGCCGTACATACCGTCGAGAAAGAGTTCGAACCGATTGTCATCGCGTAACGCCTGTTCCACTTCTTCAGCGCAGCGCAGCGCTTTCTTCAGCGTCCATTGCGGCGGAATCCCTGCGTGTAGCAAGACGATGTCGCGTTCGGCGTCGTAATGCATCAGCTTCTGTTGGCGCAGCCAGTCGAGCAGCACGACGGCGTCTGGCGCTTCCAGGATTTCCCGCAGCGTGTCGCCTTTCTTCAAACGCTCGATATTGCGGCCGGCCGCCAGCAGGTGCAGGTCGTGATTGCCCAGCACGCAGACGATCGAGTCGCGCATGGCGTAGAGATAACGCAGGGTTTCCAGTGACTGCGGGCCTCGGTTGACGAGGTCGCCGACCAGCCAGAGCTTGTCTTTGCCGGGCTCGAATGCAACGCGTTCGAGCAGGCACTTCATCGGTTCAAGGCAGCCCTGCAGGTCACCGACTGCGTAGACCGCCATCAGTGAAGCGCCCCCGGGACGGCCAGGCGGAACGGAGCGATGACAGCGTCGAAGCGCTTGCCGTCTTCCGCGAGCATTTGATAGGTGCCCTGCATGTTGCCCACCTTGGTGGTCATCACGGTGCCGCTGGTGTAGGTGTGGCTTTGTCCCGGCTGGATCAGCGGTTGCTGGCCCACAACGCCGTCGCCGCGCACCTCTTCAACCTGACCGTCGCCGTCGGTGATCACCCAATGGCGTGACAGCAACTTGGCTGGCACATCGCCGTTATTCTGCACGGTAATGGTGTAGGCGAAGGCGAAGCGGTTTTGTTCAGGCTGAGACTGTTCGGCTAGGAATCGGGTCTCGACGCTGACGTCGACCTGGTAACGAGAATCAGACATGCAAGAGGCCTTAGAAGCGAAAGCGGAAATAGCCGGAAGTCGTCCGGTTGGAAATCAGTCTAGGACATGTCACGGATAAAGGACCGATGAGGCTTTGACCGGACATGTCCCCAGAAAGTCAGGCGACGACAGGCTTTTCGCTGAGCGTGTCGGCCAGGCGCACAAACGCCGCCAGGTCCAGCTGCTCCGGACGCAAGCTGCCATCGACACCGGCTTCGGTGATCTCTTCGCTGGTCAGCAGGGCTTTCAACGTGTTGCGCAGTGTCTTGCGGCGCTGGTTGAACGCCTCGCGCACGACGCGCTCAAGTACGCGGTGATCCTTGGCCGGGTGCGGCAAGGTTTCGTGCGGCACCAGACGAACGATGGCTGAATCCACTTTCGGCGGCGGATTGAACGCGCCGGGGCCGACGTTGAACAGATGCTCCACGCGACAGTGGTACTGAACCATGATCGACAGGCGGCCCCAATCACCGCCACCCGGACCTGCCGCCAGACGCTCGACCACCTCTTTCTGCAGCATGAAGTGCATGTCGCGGATCAGGTAGGCGTTCTGCAGCAGATGGAAAATCAGCGGCGTGGAAATGTTGTACGGCAGGTTGCCGACGACTCGCAGACTATTGGGTGCGGCATTCAGGCTGGTGAAGTCGAACTTCAGCGCGTCACCCTGATGCAGACTGAAATTCGGCTTGTTGCCGAACTGATGCATGAGGATAGGCACGAGGTCTTTGTCGAGCTCGACGACGTCCAGTTGTGCGCCGCTGTTCAGCAGGCCCTCGGTCAGGGCGCCTTGCCCCGGGCCGATTTCCAGCATGCGGTCTTCAGCCTTGGCACGAATGGAGCGCAGAATCTTGTCGATCACGCCGGCATCGTGCAGGAAGTTCTGGCCAAAACGCTTGCGCGCCTTGTGTTGGTATTGCTCATTCATGAATGGGTCTCGGCCATCTGATAGGCGGTTTCCAGAGCGACCCTGAGGCTGCCGGTGTCGATCTTGCCGGTGCCCGCCAGATCCAGCGCCGTGCCGTGATCCACGGAGGTGCGAATGATCGGCAGGCCCAGCGTGATGTTGACGGCGGCGCCGAAGCCTTTGTACTTCAGCACGGGCAGGCCCTGGTCGTGGTACATCGCCAGCACTGCATCGCAGTGCTCCAGATATTTGGGGGTAAAGAGCGTGTCGGCTGGCAGCGGGCCATATAAATCCAGGCCCTCGCTGCGCAGACGCGCCAGAGTAGGTTCGATGATGTCGATTTCCTCGCGGCCCAGGTGACCGTTCTCGCCGGCATGCGGGTTTAGGCCACAGACCAGAATCCGCGGGCGGGCGATGCCGAACTTGTTGACCAGATCCGCGTGCAGGATGCGCGTCACGCGTTCCAGCCGATCGGCAGTGATCGCGTCGGCGACGTCACGCAAGGGCAGGTGAGTGGTCACCAGCGCCACCCGCAGATCACCGGTTGCCAGCATCATCACCACTTGCTCGGTGTGGGTCAGCTCGGCAAGGAATTCAGTGTGGCCGGAGAACGCGATGCCGCTGTCGTTGATCACGCCCTTGTGCACGGGCGCTGTGATCATGCCCGCGAAGTGGCCGTCCATGCAGCCTTGGCCGGCGCGGGTCAGGGTCTCGAGCACGAAACTGCCGTTGGCTTTGTCGAGCTGGCCAGCAATGACCGACGCCTGAACCGGCGTGTCCCAGACATACAGACTGCCAGCGGGGGCGGGCACGTCAGGCCAGGCAGCGGGCGTAACGGGAATCAGACTGACAGCCACGCCCAACTGGGCGGCCCGCTCGGTGAGCAGGTCGCAGCTGGTAATGGCAATCAGGGGATGGGGCTGGGACTGCGCGGCGAGGAGCAGGCAAAGGTCAGGACCGATGCCGGCCGGCTCGCCGGGTGTCAGGGCGAAACGCTGGGGCTTCACTTGGCCGCCTGATCAGCTCCGGGGAGCTTGATCTCGACGTAAGCTTCATCACGGATCTGACGCAGCCAGGTTTGCAGTTCTTCGTCGTACTTGCGGTTACGCAGCACGGTCATCGCCTGTTGCTCACGCGCCTGACTGGTGCTGTCAGTCGAGCGACGGCCGAGGACTTCCAGAACGTGCCAGCCGAATTGAGTTTCGAACGGCTTGGACACGACGCCCTGAGGTGTCTCGTTCATGACGTCGCGGAACTCTGGAACTAGCGAACGCGGGTCAACCCAGTTCATGTCGCCGCCGTTGAGTGCCGAACCCGGGTCTTCGGAAAAGCTCTTCGCCAGTTCGCCGAAATCTTCGCCATTCTGGATGCGATCGTAGATACGTTGCGCCAGCAGCTTGGTCTCGGCTGCGCTACGGATTTCGCTTGGCTTGATCAGGATGTGACGGACGTGAACCTCGTCGCGCATCTGGGTCTGAGTCTCGCCGCCGCGTTTTTCCACCAGCTTGAGAATGATGAAGCCACCCGGTGTGCGTGCAGGAGGGGTGACCTCGCCCGGACGCATCGACGACAGCATGTCGCCGAACGGAGGCGGTAGCTGAGCGGCTTTACGCCAGCCCATGTCACCACCGTCCAGAGCACTTTCACTGGCCGATGACGCAATCGCCATCTGCTCGAAGTTCGCACCCTGTTGCAGCTTGCCGTAGAGGTCTTTGGCTTTGGCTGCAGCGGCCTGGATCTGATCCGACGTCGCGCTGTCCGGCGTCGGGATCAAGATGTTGGCCAGGTGGAATTCTTCGGAGAACTGAGCTTTGCCCAAATCGGAAGCCAGGAAGTTCTTCACTTCCTGATCCGAGACTTGGATTCGCTCGGCAACCCGGCGCTGACGCACACGGCTGATGATCATTTCCCGGCGGATCTGCTCACGTGCGCTGGTGTAGGACAGCCCGTCGTGGGTCAGTGCAGCCTTGAACTGGTCGACGCTCATGTTGTTGCGTTGAGCGATGGTGGCAACCGCCTGGTTCAGCTCTTCATCGCTGATGCGAATGCCGGAGCGTTCGCCGATCTGGATCTGCAGGTTTTCCAGGATCAGACGATCCAGGACCTGAGACTCCAGTGCGCTGGCAGGCGGAACACCCTGCCCGCGCTTGGCGATGGTTTGCTGAACCTCGCGGGTGCGCTGGTCGAGCTGGCTTTGCATGACCACGTCGTTGTCAACGATGGCAACTACCTTGTCGATGGTGCGCACTTCAGCGTGCGCAACAGTACCGATAAGCAGCGCGCCCAGCATCAGCGGGCGCAGACAATCAGAAAGCTTGGTCTTCACGTTCACGATAACCTTGGATGCCTTTGTCGAGGAAGCTTTCAACTTTTTGACCAACAACGCCGCCAAGTCCCTTCAACACGATTTGTAGGAAGACGCCGTGGTCGCCTTTTTCGTTCTGAGCAACCTCTTGGGTCGTTTCGTCGTAATCGACCCAGTAACGGTTGATCAGACGCAACTTCCAGCAGCAGTTGTCATATTCAAAACCACCGAAGGCTTCGAGGGTGCGGTCACGGTTGTAGTCGAACTGCCAGCGCGCAATGGCGCTCCACTGCGGCACAACTGGCCAGATGACCGAGAAGTCATGCTGCTGGATTTTGTAGTAATCCTTGATGACTGAACCGTCCGGAAGCACCGCGTCGCCGCCGCCGACTGTCCAGCGCCCAGTCGTCTGATCGTAGCGAACCTGGTCGTTACGATAGCGATAGCCGGCGTTGACGATCTTGCCCGGCTCGTCCTCAGGCTGGTAGTGAACCATTGCGCTGCCGGAGCGAGTGCTGCGGCTGTCCGGGTCCCAGTTGAAATCCGACGTGGCACGCCAGTCGCGGTTGAAGCGGTACTCGTATTCCAGTGCATACGGCGACACGTCGGACTGAGCGTCCTTGCGGTCTTCGAAAGCAATACCTGGCAGTTGCACCTTGCGGTCGGCGAAGTACACCGCCTGACCAATGCTGAAGTGCTGACGTTCAAAACCGTTGTCTTCGATCCAGCGATTGGTCACGCCGAGGGACAGTTTGTTCTCGTCACCAATCCGGTCCGAACCGACGAAACGGTTGTCGCGGAACAGCGAGGCATAGTTGAACGTGGTTTCGGCACTGTCGAATACCGGGATGTCGGTTTGGTCTTTCTCAGGTACATAGAGATAGTAAAGGCGCGGTTCGAGAGTTTGGCGGTAGTCTTTGCCGAACCAGTTGGTGTTGCGATCAAAGTAAAGGCCGCTGTCAACGCTGAAGATCGGAACACTGCGGTTTTCGCTGCTGTGATAAGTCTCATCCGCCAGCAAAGTGCTCTTGCCCTGTGAGTCCAGGTCCAGGTCGTACTGGGTGTAAACGTACTTCAACTTGGGCGTTACATAACCGTAGCTGGCAGTCAGCGGCAGGCTGACCGACGGCGCCAGATTCAGACGATCGCCGTTTGCACGAGCAAGACCTGCGACGTTCGTATCCAGTCGAGGTCGAGTAACGTCGTCCTCATTGGTGTAGCCGCCCGTTCTCAAATCGCGATCAAAGCGAACCAACTCAGTCTCGTAATCGAACTTGAAGCCGGCAGGCTGAAACGGCAGCGTGCCGTTCAGCGTGAGCTGAGGCAAGCGGCCATAAGGCGTGATCTGGGTGACGGTGGTCAGCTGATACTGCTGGGCGTTCAGCGTCGCGGTGTAGTTGTCACCACGGTAATAAACAGCGCCCTGCTGATTCAGGTAGTCGTGTGTGCTTACGCCTTCCTGGCCGCTTTTAAGGTCTTTGAAGTAGTAAGGATCGCTGACCTTGGTGTAGTCGATTTTGGTGGTCAGCCGCGAATCCAGACCACTGCGATCCTGCCAGTTGATCAACCATCGGGTGTCTTTGTAGTCCGACTGATCTTTGCGATCGTCGTTGTCGTCATTCAGGTAAGCCGCACCGAACTGACCTTCGCTGCTTTTGGTCAGGTAACGGAACTCGCCTTCCAGCAACATGCCACGCTTGGCCATATAGGTCGGGTACAACGTGGCGTCGTAGTTCGGCGCCAGGTTGAAGTAGTACGGAGTGAGCAACGAGAAGCCGGTGTCGCTGCCGGTACCGATGGTCGGTGGCAGGAAGCCGGACTGGCGACGGTCGTCGATCGGGAAATAGATGTAAGGCGTGTAAAGGATCGGAATGTCATGAACGCGCAGTGTGGCGTTGGTGGCAGTACCGAAACCGGTGGCCGGGTTTAGGGTGATGTTGTTGCCCTTCACGGTCCACGCGTTGCTGTTCGGTTCGCACGTGGTGTACGTGCCGTCCTTCAGGCGGATGATCGCGTTCTCGGCACGACGAGCGTACAGGGCGTTACCGCGAACGTTGTTTTTGTGCAGCACGTACTCGGCGTTGTCGACTTTGGCTTCACCGGTATCGAGCTGTACTTCAGCGTGGTCGCCGACGATCAGGGCGCCGTTGTCGCGCAGACGGACATCGCCGTTCAGCTCGCCACGGTTCTCGGCCTGATGCAGGCTGGCTTCGTCAGCCTCGACCTGCATGCTGCCCTGACGCAGCACGACGTCGCCGGCCAGGGTCGCAACCTGCTCTTCCTGCTGATAACGCGAAGCCTTGGCGCCGATGAAAGTCGGTGCATCGCTCTTCGGCGTCTTGTCGTCCATGCCCGGACGGATCGGTTCGATGTAGGCGCCCGAGCAGTACGGACCGGTCTCAGCCAGTTGGGCTGCGGTCAGCTTCTCGCGCGGAACCCAGTCCAGGTGGCTGTAATCGGCGCTGCGCGATTTCAGGCCACGGCCCTTGGCCTCGGTGACCAGCATCGTTTTGGGCACGACTTCGCCATCGGAGGTGGTGGTCGTCTGAGCGCCATCTGCCGTGCTGCTGTTGGACGAAACACTGTTGGCGTCGTGCACGGGGCGCGGAGGCAACTGGGCTGCGTTGGTTTTCGGAGAGCAATCCCATGCACCTGTTGCAGACACCGAGCAGTCATACTGTTCGGCGGCAACCACGTACGGGACGGCCAGGGGTTGCATCGCCAGCAAACTGCCGGTTACGAGCAACGGAAATTTTTTACGAAACGCGGGGGATTTCAATGCCATCTTATTAGTCCGGGCTTCCTGCGCGCCATCTGCCCGCGGGGGGGCCGCACGCCTCTCGATGGGCTGAAAAAGATGTCGGATAATAAAGCATGACCCGCTTGACGGCTAGCGCCGTCGGAGACCCTTGCAATGCCAGATCAAGATGTACGCCTGCAACACCTGAAAGTTTGGCTCGATGAGCAGCTCCCGCGTTTATTTGAGGCCCAGGGCTGGGGGCCAATACCCCCGGCCACGTTGACTGCCGCCAGTAGCGACGCCAGTTTTCGGCGATACTTTCGCTGGGAGGGGGAGGGCCGAACTTTTATTGTCATGGACGCGCCGCCGCCCCAGGAAAACTGCAAACCCTTCGTGGATATCGCTCATTTATTGAGCGGGTCGGGCATTAATGTTCCGAAAATTTATGCCGAAGACCTGAATCAGGGCTTCCTTTTGTTGAATGACCTGGGCCGTCAGACCTACCTGGATGTCATCGACGGGCAAAACGCCGATAAGCTGTTCATTGACGTAATCGACGCACTGCTGGCCTACCAGCAACTGCCGATGGACGCGCCGTTGCCGAGTTATGACGTGGCACTCCTGCGCCGCGAGCTGGAGCTGTTTCCCGAGTGGTACGTGAAGCGTCATCTGGGCGTGGAGTTCGATCAGGCGCAGCAGGCCAGTTGGCAGGCTGTCAGCGATCTGCTGATCGAGAGCGCGCTGGCCCAGCCAAAGGTGCTGGTGCACCGCGATTACATGCCGCGCAACCTGATGCTCAGTGAACCGAACCCTGGCGTGCTGGATTTTCAGGACGCGGTGTACGGCCCGGTCACCTACGACATCACTTGCCTGTTCAAGGATGCATTCCTGAGTTGGCCGGAGGAGCGCGTAGCGGGCTGGCTCGAGCTGTATTGGAACAAGGCCGTCGCGGCGGGCATCCCGGTGCAGGACGAATTCGACGAATTCCGTCGTGCCAGTGATTTGATGGGCGTACAGCGGCACTTGAAGGTGATCGGTATTTTCGCCCGAATCTGCCACCGTGACGGCAAGCCGCGCTACGTCGCCGACGTGCCGCGCTTCTTCTCTTATATAGAAGCGGTGCTGGCGCGACGCCCGGAGCTGGTTGAGTTAAGTAATCTGTTGACCAGCCTTGGCCATACAAAACCGACACAGGCAAAACCAGCATCTGTTGTGTGATGGAATGGACTGCAATTGAAGAGGGACTGCACTTGAAGATTGTCTTGATGAGGGCCGCATGAAAGCGATGATTCTGGCGGCGGGTAAAGGCGAGCGCCTGCGCCCGTTGACCCTGCACACGCCCAAACCGCTGGTGCGTGCCGGCGGCGTTCCACTGATTGAGTATCACCTGCGCGCGATCAAATCGGCCGGCGTTGAGGACGTTGTGATCAACCATGCGTGGTTGGGCCAGCAGATCGAAGATTATCTGGGCGACGGCCGCCCGTGGGGCCTGAATATCCGCTACTCGCCTGAGGGCGAGCCGCTGGAGACGGGCGGTGGGATCCTTCGTGCGCTGCCGCTGCTGGGCGACGAGCCGTTTCTGGTGGTCAACGGTGATATCTGGGTCGACTTCGATTTCAGCTCATTGATGAAACCGCTCAAGGGGCTTGCCCATCTGGTGCTGGTGGATAATCCGCCGCATCACCCCGGTGGCGATTTTGCGCTGGTCGACGGGCAGGTGCATGACGACGCGGCTCAGCCGCGCCTGACCTACAGCGGCATCGCGGTGCTGCATCCGCAACTCTTCGCGGGTTGCACCGAAGGCCCGTTCAAGCTGGCGCCCCTGTTGCGTGACGCCATGGCGAAAGGCCTGGTGACCGGCGAACGTTTTGTCGGGCGCTGGGTGGATGTCGGTACCCATGAGCGACTGGCCGAAGTCGAGCAGATGCTTGCGGTGAAGCCCTAGATGCTGTGGCCATTCACGGTGGTCGGCGGTGGCGTCGGGTATCTGATTGCCAGCATTCCCGGCGCCATGCTCGGCGCGCTTCTGGGACAGGCGCTTGATCGGCGGCTGCATTTCCGCAGCTGGGCGGAGATGCGCGAGCGTGCCAATGGCCGCACCGTGCCGCGCGATGACGAGCTTATTTTCATTATGCTGGGGCGCCTGGCGAAGAGCGATGGCCGTGTGGTCGACGGGCATATTCAACAGGCGCGCGTCGAAATGCGCCGACTGGACCTCAGCGAGGCGGCGCAGCGTCGGGCGATTCAGGCGTTCAACCGGGGCAAGGACGGGCGCGACAATTTGCGCGTCCACCTCACGCGCCTGAAAACCCAGCCCCACGCCGCTGAAGGTTTGTTGCGTGCCTGTTGGCGCATGGCGTGGGCGGATGGCAGGGCATCACGGACCGAGCGCGAATTGATTGTGCTGTGGGGTAAATGGCTGGGCTGGGCGGCGGACAAGGTCGAAGGGTTGTCATCGACCGAAGACGAGCAACGTTCGCGGGGCGCTCCCGCCAGCAGTGGCGGCGAGTTTCAGGATGCGCTCCGTTTGCTGGGCGTGAAAGCGGATGCCGAGCCTGCGCAGATCAAGCGCGCGTATCGTCGATTGCTGAGTCGTCACCACCCGGACAAGATCGCCGGCAGTGGCGCCAATCAGATACAAGTTCGTGATGCCACCGAGAAAACCCGTGAGCTGCATCACGCCTACGCGGTCATTCGCGATCGGCGCGGGTTTCGCTGACGACCTGGTCTTGGATGCTGCCCGTAGCGCGGGCAGCGTCAAAAGGCGGTGGCGGTTACTTCGCTGCGTCCCCCTCCAACCAACCCCGAACGCGGCGAAACAATTGATCCTGCTCCATCGCCGGGTTGCCGGGAATGGCGCTCAGCGTCACCTGTGTGAACCTGGCGTTTTTGTTTCGTTTACTGGCGTCCAGACGGTCTTGTGCCTGCTGCCGAGGCACCGAACGGTCCTTGTTGACGAAGTCTGCTGTCGTGACTTTCAGCGTGGGCAGCAGCTCCATCAGCGACGGCGTTTCCTTGCCGGTGTCCACGGCCGTGACCATTACCAGGCGTTGAACTGCCGGCGAGGGCCGCTCGCTCATGTACCGCGCCGCCCAATAAGCGCCGCTACCGTGGCCGAGGAGGGCGATGCTACGGGCCTTGTTCTGCTGGGCGAACGCCACGGCACTGTCGATCCGGGCGAAGATTTTCTCAGCGTTGGCCTTGGCCTGCTCGGCTTGTGTAGCGGCCTGTTCGGCCGCCGCCGCCGCTTCTGCTTCAGCTGTGGCCGCAGGATCAGGCGCTTTAACCGCTGCGTCCTTGGCTTTATCACCAGCACCCGCCGCTGTCGGAGCATCCACCGCGCGCGCGAAAACACCATCGTTGTGAGCGTCCGGCATGCTCAGGCTGAGGCTCGACCACCCGACGTCCGGCAACTTGCGCCGCAACGGTGCTACCGCAGTCGGCCAGTCCGCGGATTCGTCGGCGCCCGGCACAATGATCACTGCGCCTTTGGGCTCGTCGACGTTCGCCGGTTTCCATAACGCCAGAAAACTCTCGTCGCCCGCCTGCAACTGCTGTTGCTCGGCTTGCGGCACCTGACGCTCCAGCGCCAGGGTGTCTTCCTGAGTGCGCGACGGCAGTGCGGCCCGCTCGACCGGCGCCTCAGCAGGCTTGGCGTCTTTATCCGACGCCGGGTCTGCGGCCATTACGAGCTGCGAGCAAGGTAGTATCAGCGTCAGGCACAGCGCAGGAAATAGTGCGCGAAGGGTGTAGGACATCGAATATTCCAAAGGCCGGAAACAATTCCGGCAGACTAATGGGTTGACGGCTGTTTGTCAGGCCAGGCAATCGCCGCGCCTCAGCGAGCGACAGGCACAGAGCATGATCGGCATGGACTTCAGGGAAAGGGAGACGACAGTTTGAGAATCCGTGCGCTGTGCCTTCGGGTTATCGGCGATACCGGCGCGCTCTTGATCGGCCTGATGCTGATCGCGTTGCCGATGTCGCACTATGCCGCCGCCTCGCCCACCCAGGCCGACCCCTTGGGCCGCGAGCAGCGGGACTGGCTGACCCAGCGCTGGCAATTGCGCGTCGGGCTTGTCCTCCAAACGCCTTACGCCCAGCTCGATCGTCGTGCGCAGCAGTTGTCCGGCGCGAACGTCGACCTCATCAACCTCATGGCAAAGACCCTTCAGGTGGAGCTGCTGTGGCGCAGTTATGCCGATCAGGCCGAGCTCGAAAAAGCCCTTGCCGATGGACAAATCGACTTCGCGCCGGGCCTGACCCAGACGCCCGCCGGGTTGCGCCTGTGGCTGTATTCCGATCCGTACATGCGTGTGCCACAACTGATCGTCGGCGAACGTGATGGCGCCGGCGCGGTGGATCTGGAAAAGCTCGACAGCCAGGTGCGCGTCGCCGTGCGCATGCCCAGTGCCACGGCTGACTACCTGCGCAGTAACTACACCCACCTCAATCTGCAAGGCGTACCGCTTGAGCGTCAGGCTCTGCAGCTGCTGCTCAGTCAGCAGGCGCGATACGCCGTGATCGATGAAGCGCAGCTCAGCCGTCTGTCCCGCGAGGCCGAGTTTGCGGGGCTCGCCGTGGTTGGCGACATCGGCTTCCCGCAGTTGCTGCGCGTGGCTTCTCGCCGTGACACGCCGCAGCTCGCCGAGATTATCAGCCAGGCATTAAGCGCCATTCCGGCCCGCGATCTCGAACAGTTGCATACGCAGTGGCTGCAGCCCAAATACCCGCAGATCAGCGAGTCGCCGGGGCTGTGGAAGAACATCGCGCTGCTGCTGTTGGTCCTGCTCATGGCCAGCGCGGCGATTGTCTACTGGCAGCGCAAACAACAGCAGCAACTGGAGAAACAATTACTCGCCGCCCGGGATGACATTGCCAGGCGCCTGGCCGGCGAAGAGGCATTGAGGTTGGCGCAGTTTTCCATCGATCAGAGCACCGTCGGCATTCTCTGGGTCAATTGGGACAGCCATGTGCGCTACGCCAATCAGGCCGCCGAGACCATGCTGGGTTATGCGCCCGGTGGAGTGGTGGACCGGCCGCTGATTGATTTCGAGCCGGGGCTGGACATGGATCGCTGGCTCAATCTGTGGAAAACCGCGCGCTCCAGCGAGGAAGGGCCGCAGAACTACGAAAGCAATTGCGTGCGCGCCGATGGCAGCATCCTTCCTGCCGATGTGTCGCTGAGTTTTTTGCGCTTTCGTGATGCCGAGTACCTGGTGGTGTTCATCACCGACGTGACCGAACGGCGTCGATCCCTCGCCGCGCTGCAAGAAAGTGAAGCGCGCTTGCAGGTGCTGGCCGAGCAGCTGCGCGAGCTATCGGCGCACCTGGAAACCGTGCGCGAAGAAGAAAAGGCCCGAATCGCCCGGGAAGTTCACGACGAGCTGGGTCAGATGCTGACCGTGCTCAAGCTGGAAACGTCCATGTGCGAACTGGCCTACGCCGATCTCGACCCTGGCCTGCGTGATCGGTTGAACAGCATGAAGCGCCTGATTGCGCAGTTATTCCAGTTGGTGCGGGACGTCGCGACTGCCTTGCGGCCACCGATTCTCGACGCAGGCATCGCCTCGGCCATTGAGTGGCAGGCCCGGCGCTTCGAAGCGCGCACCCAGATTCCGTGCCTGGTGCAGGTGCCGGACAACCTGCCCAGCCTGCCGGACGCAAAGGCCATCGGGCTGTTTCGCATCCTTCAGGAGTCGCTGACCAACGTCATGCGCCATGCCGAGGCGCACACGGTCGAGCTGAGCCTGACGCTGAGCGATGGCCTTCTGTGCATGCGCATCGCCGATGACGGCAAGGGCTTCGATCTGCGCGCCGAACGTCCGGCGTCGTTCGGGCTGGTAGGCATGCGCGAGCGGGTTCTGATCATGGGCGGGCAATTGCATCTGGACACCTTGCCCGGAGAAGGCACAACCTTGCGCATCCACATTCCGCTGGACCCGGTCGCTGAGGAGCACGTGCATTGATTCGCGTATTGGTTGCCGAAGACCACACGATTGTCCGCGAGGGCATCAAACAGCTGATCGGCCTGGCGAAGGATCTGCACGTGGTCGGAGAGGCCAGCAATGGCGAGCAGTTGCTGGAGGCTTTGCGCCACATCCCGTGCGAGGTCGTGCTGCTGGATATTTCCATGCCGGGGGTGAACGGCCTGGAGGCGATCCCGCGAATTCGCGCGCTGACCAATCCGCCTGCGATTCTGGTGCTGTCGATGCACGATGAAGCGCAAATGGCCGCGCGGGCCTTGAAGGTCGGTGCCGCCGGGTACGCGACCAAAGACAGCGACCCCGCGTTGCTGCTGACGGCGATCCGGCGAGTGGCCGCGGGCGGGCGTTATATCGACCCGGACCTGGCCGATCGCATGGTGTTTGAAGTCGGGCTGACGGATAGCCGGCCTTTGCACTCATTGTTGTCCGAGCGCGAGTTTTCAGTGTTCGAGCGCCTGGCTCAGGGCGCCAACGTCAACGACATCGCGCAGCAACTGGCGCTGAGCAGCAAGACCATCAGTACCCACAAGGCGCGCCTGATGCAGAAGCTGAAAATCAATTCGCTGGCCGAGCTGGTGAAGTATGCGATGGAGCATAAGCTGGTCTGAAGTCTTGAGTCTAAAAGCGACCTCCTCTGGCGCTTGTGCTGATGTCTTCGCGGGCAAGCGCGCTCCTGCAGAATGACCGCAATCCCTTGTAGG
Source organism: Pseudomonas petrae (assembly GCF_021728295.1). GTDB lineage: Bacteria > Pseudomonadota > Gammaproteobacteria > Pseudomonadales > Pseudomonadaceae > Aquipseudomonas > Aquipseudomonas petrae. Next base: position 26,712 of record NZ_JAKJXE010000003.1, on the reverse strand, counting down.
AGTGAGCTTGCTCGCGAAAGCGTCGGTGAAAGCAAAAAATCCCTCGGAAAAGTCATGCCTATCCCCGCCATCTCTGTAGGGCAATCCCTACCCGAAACCTTCCGGCCCACCTATGTCATTCTCTCTCACGCCCCGATTTGCGCGGCCTTCAGGGTCATCTAGGCTTGGTTCCTACGGTGGATCAAACATAGGTGTGGGCAATGAGCAACGTCGATTCAAGCGCTGGGGCGAGTGATGTTCTGGTCAGCTTTCGCGGTGTGCAAAAGAGCTACGACGGCGAAGCCCTGATCGTCAAAGACCTCAACCTGGATATTTGCAAAGGCGAATTCCTCACCCTGCTCGGGCCGTCCGGCTCCGGCAAAACCACCAGCCTGATGATGCTCGCCGGCTTCGAGACGCCGACCGCTGGCGAGATCCTGCTGGCCGGCCGTTCGATCAATAACGTACCGCCGCACAAGCGCGACATCGGCATGGTGTTCCAGAACTACGCGCTGTTCCCGCACATGACCGTCGCTGAAAACCTCGCGTTTCCGCTGTCGGTGCGCGGCATGAGCAAGACCGACGTCGCCGAAAAGGTCAAACGCGCCCTCGACATGGTGCAGCTCGGCACCTTCGCCCATCGCTACCCCGCGCAGTTGTCGGGTGGTCAGCAACAACGTGTCGCGCTGGCCCGCGCGTTGGTGTTCGAGCCGCAGTTGGTGCTGATGGACGAACCCCTCGGTGCGCTCGACAAACAACTGCGCGAACACATGCAGATGGAAATCAAGCATCTGCACCAGCGCCTGGGCGTGACCGTTGTTTACGTCACCCACGATCAGGGCGAAGCGCTGACCATGTCCGACCGCGTCGCGGTGTTCCATCAGGGCGAAATCCAGCAGATCGCTCCACCGCGGACTCTCTACGAAGAGCCGAAAAACACCTTTGTCGCCAACTTCATCGGCGAGAACAACCGCATCAATGGCACCTTGCTCAGCCAGAGCGGCGACCGTTGTGTGGTGGGCCTGGCGCGCGGCGAAAAAGTCGAGGCGCTGGCGATCAACGTCGCTGCCACCGGGAGCCCGGTGACGCTTTCTATTCGTCCCGAGCGCGTGAACCTCAACGGCCGCAGCGAGAGTTGCGTCAACCGCTTCTCCGGCCGCGTCGCCGAATTCATCTACCTGGGCGATCACGTGCGGGTGCGCCTGGAAGTGGCCGGTAAAACCGATTTCTTCGTCAAACAGCCCATCGCCGAGCTGGATCCGGCCCTGAGCGTTGGCGACGTCGTGCCCATTGGATGGCAGGTCGAGCACGCCCGCGCGCTGGACCCATTGCTGGATGCACATTGATACACCTGCGTGACGCGTCAACCGAAGAACCCAGAGGCGAGCCAAATCGCCCCATCGCTTAACCAACATTGTTCGTGGAGAGAAAAACTGATGCTCAAGACATTGAAGCTCACCGCCTTATCGGTCGGCATGATGTGCGCGGCGCAAGCCATGGCAGCGGACCTGACGGTCATTTCCTTCGGCGGCGCGAACAAGGCGGCCCAGGAAAAGGCCTTCTACGCGCCGTGGGAAAAAGCCGGCAACGGCAAGATCATCGCCGGCGAATACAACGGTGAGATGGCCAAGGTCAAAGCCATGGTCGACACCAAGAGCGTGACCTGGGACCTGGTGGAAGTGGAATCGCCAGAGCTGTCCCGTGGCTGTGACGAAGACATGTTCGAGTCGCTGGCGTCGGTCGATCTCGGCAACAAAGACAGCTACGTCAAGGGCGCGATTTCTGAGTGCGGCGTAGGCTTCTTCGTATGGTCCACCGTGCTGGCCTACAACGCCGACAAGCTGAAATCCGCACCGACCGGTTGGGCTGATTTCTGGGACACCGAGAAATTCCCGGGCAAGCGTGGCCTGCGCAAGGGCGCCAAATACACCCTGGAATTCGCGCTGATGGCTGACGGCGTTGCGCCGAAAGACGTCTACAAAGTGCTGGGGACCAAGGAAGGCCAGGACCGCGCCTTCAAGATGCTCGACAAGCTCAAGCCAAGCATTCAGTGGTGGGAAGCGGGCGCACAGCCGCCTCAGTATCTGCAATCGGGCGACGTCGTGATGAGCTCGGCCTACAACGGTCGTATCGCTGCCGTGCAGAAGGAAAGCAACCTGAAAGTGGTCTGGACCGGCGGCGTGTATGACTTCGACGCGTGGGCAATTCCGAAGGGTGCAAAAAACGCCGAAGAAGCGAAGAAGTTCATCGCTTACTCCCTCAAGCCAGAGCAGCAGAAGACCTATTCCGAAAACATCGCTTACGGCCCGGCCAATACTGGCGCGGTCCCTTTGCTGAGCGCTGAAACCCTGAAAAACATGCCGACCACCCCTGAGAACATCAAGGATCAGGTGCAGATCGACGTGAAATTCTGGGCCGACTTCGGTGAGTCGCTGGAACAGCGCTTCAACTCCTGGGCGGCTAAATAAGATCGCAGTCCTGTAAGCGCTTCGTTGTGAGTTAGATCCGGGTGCGTCGTCTGAACTGTCTGAAAGCAGGGCAGGGGACGCGCTCTTTGTTGAGAGATTTCGGAGTTCACTATGGCCACCGCCGTGCCCCTGACTGAAGGCGCCAGCCCGACCCTGAAGCAACGCCTGGCCCGTGCCGAGCGCGTCAATCGCTGGAAGGCTCAGGCGTTGATCGCGCCATTGGTGATTTTCCTGCTGCTGGTGTTTCTGGTGCCGATTGCGGCGCTGCTCTACAAAAGCGTCAGCAACCCGGAAGTGGTGGGTGGCATGCCGCTCACTGTGGTCGAGGTGGCGAAATGGGACGGCAAGGGGCTGCCGCCTGACGCGGTGTACAAAGCCGCGAGCCAGGACCTGGCCGAAGCGCGCAAGAATCAGACGCTGGGCGATCTGTCCAAACGCTTGAACCAGGAGTTGGCGGGCTACCGTAGCCTGTTGGCGAAAACTGCCCGCGCCATGCCATTCAAGGAAGAGCCGGCTTCTTATAAAGAAGCGCTGGAAGCCGTCGATGAGCGCTGGGGCGATCCGGCGTATTGGCAGGCGATCCGCCGCAATACCTCAAGTTTCACCCCCTATTATTTGCTGGCCGCTGTCGACCACCGCATCGATGACCTCGGTGAAGTGGCGCCCGCGACACCCGATCAGGCGATTTACATCGACATCTTCGCCCGCACCTTCTGGATGGGCCTGGTGATCACCGTCATCTGTCTGCTGCTGGCGTATCCGCTGGCGTACCTGTTGGCCAATCTGCCTGCACGGCAGAGCAACCTACTGATGATTTTGGTCTTGCTGCCGTTCTGGACGTCGATCCTGGTGCGCGTCGCCGCCTGGATCGTGTTGCTGCAATCGAGTGGCCTGATCAATGGCGCGCTGATGGCCATGGGCATCATCGATAAACCGCTGGAGCTGGTGTTCAACCGGGTCGGCGTTTACATCTCGATGGTGCACATCATGTTGCCGTTCATGATTCTGCCCATCTACAGCGTGATGAAAGGCATCTCGCCGACCTACATGCGCGCGGCGATTTCCCTGGGCTGCAACCCGTTCGCCAGTTTCTGGCGCGTGTACTTCCCGCAGACTTACGCCGGTGTGGGCGCGGGCTGTCTGTTGGTGTTCATCCTTGCCATCGGCTACTACATCACCCCGGCGCTGCTCGGCAGCCCGAACGATCAGATGGTCAGTTATTTCGTGGCGTTCTACACCAATACCAGCATCAACTGGGGCATGGCGACGGCGCTGGGCGGTCTGCTGCTGCTGGCGACTGTCGTGCTGTACCTGATCTATAACTGGCTGGTCGGCGCCAGCCGCCTGCGTCTGAGCTGAGGAGAACGATCATGTTGAGCCCTTATTCCTCGCCCATCGAGCGGGTCTGGCATTACACGCTGCGCACGCTGTGCGGGTTGATTCTGTTGTTTCTGGTGCTGCCAGTGCTGGTGATCGTGCCGCTGTCCTTCAACTCCGGGAGTTTTCTGGTCTACCCGCTGCAGGGCTTTTCGCTGCACTGGTATCAGGACTTTTTCGGCTCGGCCGAGTGGATGCGCGCGCTGAAAAACAGCCTGATCGTCGCGCCTGCTGCCACGGTGCTGGCGATGGGTTTCGGGACGTTGGCGGCCATCGGTCTGACCCGCAGCAACTTCCCCGGCAAGGCGCTGGTGATGGCGCTGGTGATTTCGCCGATGGTGGTGCCGGTGGTGATTGTCGGGGTGGCGAGCTACCTGTTTTTTGCGCCGCTGGGTCTGGGCAACAGCTATATCTCGCTGATCCTGGTGCACGCCGTGTTGGGTGTGCCATTCGTGATCATCACCGTGTCGGCCACGTTGCAGGGTTTCAATTACAACCTGGTGCGTGCGGCGGCGAGTCTGGGCGCTTCGCCAACGACGGCGTTTCGGCGTGTGACCCTGCCGCTGATTGCGCCGGGCGTGATCTCCGGGGCGCTGTTTGCTTTCGCGACCTCGTTCGATGAAGTGGTGGTCACGCTGTTCCTCGCAGGCCCGGGCCAGGCGACGCTGCCGCGGCAGATGTTCAGCGGCATCCGCGAAAACCTCAGCCCGACGATTGCCGCTGCTGCGACGTTGCTCATCGGCTTCTCGGTCGTGCTGTTGCTGGTGCTGGAATGGCTGCGTGGTCGCAGCGAGAAACTGCGCACGGCGGTGGAGTGATCCTGCGATTCGTTTGCCGGATTGGTGTACGCCGCAGATTGTGTGGCTGGCCCGATCCGAAATGTAGGAGCGCGCTTGCCCGCGAAATGTTGTGTCAGTGAGCATTTTCATCTCAGACACTACGCAATCGCGGGCAAGCGCGCTCCTACAATGATCCGTGGGGAATCCAGATGCCGTTGCCGATTTGGAATCTCCGCGTTGCCTCGCCACACCACAAAACTGACGCCCGGCACGATCCAGTCTATGTTTGACTCAGCGCATGCCACCCTGCCTTGTAAAAGAGCCACGTCTCCAAAAACAACGTAAAGGACGAGCCCGATGAGTGTTTCTGCCTTCAAAATCGCCAAAAAACTGATCACCGGACCCGCCGCGATTGAGCAGTTGTCGGCCGAGCTGACCCGGCTCAACGTTCAAAATCCGCTGATTGTCACCGACGCGATATTGGTCAAATCCGGAACGGTCGACCTCGCGCTGGCGCAATTGGGCGGTCGTCGTTATGGCCTGTTTGATCAGGTCAAACCCGAGCCAGAAATTTCTATCGTTGAGGACTGCACCCGGACCTACCGGGAGGGCGGTCACGACGGCCTGATCGGCGTGGGCGGCGGCAGTGCAATCGATATCGCAAAGGGCGTCGCAGCGTTCGCCAGCCACGAAGGGCCGCTGGCCGAGCTGTTCGGGGTCGATCTGGTCAAGCGCAAAGGCCCTCCGCTGATCGCCATCCCGACGACCGCCGGTACCGGTTCGGAAGTCACCAACGTGGCGATCTTTTCGGACAAGCAGGCTCAGTTGAAAAAAGGCATCGTCAGCGATTACCTGTTGCCCGACGTCGCGCTGGTCAGCCCGTTGATGACCCTGACCTGTCCGCGCAGTGTCACGGCAGCCAGCGGGGTCGATGCGCTGGTGCACGCCATCGAGGCTTACCTTTCGGTGAATGCCTCGCCGATCACCGACGCCATTGCGCTGGGTGCCATCAAGCTGATCGTCAAGGCGCTGCCCAAGGCCTACGCCAATCCGTCGAGTTTGCAAGCGCGAGAAGACATGGCCACCGCCAGCCTTATGGCCGGCATGGCGTTCGGCAATGCCGGGGTTGGCGCGGTGCATGCGTTGGCGTATCCGCTGGGAGGGCGTTTCAACATTGCCCACGGCGTCAGCAATGCGCTGTTGCTGCCGTACGTGATGGAGTGGAACAAGCTGGCGTGCGTTGAGCGGATGCGCGACATCGCCGAAGCGATGGGCGTCCGCGTCGCGCACCTGAGCGACAAGGACGCCGCCGACCTGGCGGTGAAAGCCATGGCCGACTTGTGCGCAGTGGTGGAAATCCCGTCTGGCCTGCGCAGCTTCAATGTGCCCGAAGACGCCATTCCCGCGATGGCCGAAGAGGCCAGCAAGATCGAGCGCCTGATGCGCAACAACCCACGGAAACTGACCGCCGCCGACATCGAGAAAATCTACCGCGCTGCGTATTGATCGTCTCAGGTGGCCTGGGTGTCCGGCCGCACTGCGGCGGATCTGGCGGTCTTCACAGATTCTGTCGCGCCAGGCCTTGTGCCGTTCACGCCACCTGATCCAAGCCTCTCGGCCCACTCACTTGCGGCCCAACGCATGTTTCAAACTCTTGGAGTACAATGCGCGCCACCGTGATTTCGCTCATAAAAGGTGCGTCATGCAGCCCTTCGCTATTGCTCCTTCGATTCTGTCCGCCGATTTCGCCCGTCTGGGGCAAGAAGTCGACAACGTCCTGGCCGCTGGCGCCGACATCGTCCACTTCGACGTCATGGACAACCACTACGTCCCCAACCTGACGATCGGACCGATGGTCTGCGCGGCATTGCGCAAATACGGCATCACCGCGCCCATCGACGTTCATCTGATGGTTAGCCCGGTGGATCGCATCATCGGCGATTTCATCGAAGCCGGCGCAACCTTCATCACCTTCCACCCGGAAGCGACCCAGCACATCGACCGCTCCCTGCAACTGATTCGCGAAGGCGGCTGCAAGGCGGGTCTGGTGTTCAACCCGGCGACCCCGCTGAACCTGCTCGAATACGTCATGGACAAGGTCGACATGATCCTGCTCATGAGCGTCAACCCGGGCTTCGGCGGTCAGAAATTCATCCCCGGCACGATCAACAAGCTGCGCGAGGCCCGTGCGCTCATTGACGCGTCCGGTCGCGACATCCGTCTGGAGATCGACGGCGGCGTCAACGTCAATAACATCCGCGAGATCGCCGCAGCCGGTGCCGACACCTTCGTCGCAGGCTCGGCCATTTTCAACGCGCCTGATTACCGCGAAGTCATTGCGAAGATGCACGCAGAACTGGCGTTGGCCCGTTGACCAGCGGCTTCGAGCAGCTGTTTCCGGGCCGTCTGCCCAAGCTGGTCATGTTCGACCTCGACGGCACACTGGTCGACTCCGTGCCGGATCTGGCTGCGGCGGTGGACAAAACCCTGATCCAGCTCGGCCGGCCGCCGGCGGGCATCGAGCGGGTGCGTGACTGGATCGGCAACGGCGTGCGCGTGCTGGTACGCCGCGCGTTGGCGAACGGGATGGACCACGCGGCTGTGGATGAGGAATCCACGGAGGCTGCGCTGGCGATTTTCATGGAGGCTTACAGCGGCAGCCATGCCCTGACCAAGGTCTACCCCGGCGTGCGCGAAACCCTGAAATGGCTGCAGAAGATGGGCGTCGAGATGGCGCTGATCACCAACAAACCGGAGCGCTTTGTTGCGCCCTTGCTGGATGACCTGAAGCTCGGACGGTTCTTTCGCTGGATCGTGGGTGGCGACACGCTGCCGCAGCAGAAGCCCGACCCGGCGGCGCTGTTCTTTGTCATGAAAATGGCCGGCATACCGGGTTCGCAGTCGCTGTTCGTGGGTGACTCGCGCAACGACGTGCTGGCAGCAAAAGCGGCGGGTGTCGCCTGTGTGGCATTGAGTTATGGCTACAACCACGGACGCCCGATCGCGGAAGAGTCACCGGCGCTGGTCATCGACGATTTGCGCAAGCTGATTCCGGGCAGTTCTGCCGGTTGCTTAGCGCAGGGCGCTGAGATAACGTTGCCCGACATCAAATCCCCCTCTTTTAGAGAATCCATCGTGGTGGTCACTCGCAAACTCTGGATGAAAGTCATCAAGGCCCTGGCCCGCTGGCGTTGGCGCGCCTGACTTGAATCTGGCCGGAGCCCCGGCGCGTTTGCATCCCTGACCGTTTTCCCTCAGACCACGAGGCTGATATGACCCGCGAAGAATTCCTGCGTTCGGCCGCTGAAGGCTACAACCGCATCCCCCTTGCCTACGAAACCCTGGCTGACTTCGACACCCCGTTGTCGATCTATCTAAAGCTCGCTGACGAGCCGAACTCCTACCTGCTTGAGTCGGTGCAAGGCGGGGAGAAGTGGGGGCGTTATTCGATCATCGGGCTGCCGTGCCGCACGGTCATGCGCGTGCATGACCACACCGTCAGCGTGACCCGCGACGGTGTCGAGATCGAGCGCCTGGAAGTCAAAGACCCGCTGGACTTCGTCGAGACTTTCAAGGCTCGCTACAACGTCCCGACCATCGCCGGTCTGCCACGCTTCAACGGCGGTCTGGTGGGCTATTTCGGTTATGACTGCGTGCGTTATGTAGAACCGCGTCTGGGCGCATGCCCGAATCCTGACCCGCTGGGCGTGCCGGATATTCTGCTGATGGTGTCCGATGCCGTCGTGGTGTTCGATAACCTGGCCGGCAAGATGCACGCGATCGTGCTGGTCGATCCGGCTCAGCCTGAAGCCTATGAAGGCGGCCTGGCGCGACTCGAAGCGCTGATGGAGAAACTGCGTCAGCCGATCACGCCCCGTCGTGGTCTGGACCTGACCCGTCCGCAGGCGGCGGATCCGGTGTTCCGTTCCAGCTTCACCCAGTCGGATTATGAAAAAGCCGTCGACACGATCAAGGAATACATCCTCGCGGGCGACTGCATGCAGGTCGTGCCGTCCCAGCGCATGTCCATCGACTTCAAAGCCGCGCCGATCGACCTGTACCGCGCGCTGCGGTGTTTCAATCCCACGCCTTACATGTACTTCTTCAACTTCGGCGACTTCCACGTCGTCGGCAGTTCGCCGGAAGTGCTGGTGCGGGTGGAGGACAATCTGATCACCGTGCGCCCGATTGCCGGGACGCGTCCCCGTGGCGCCACCGAAGAAGAAGATTACGCGCTGGAAGTCGACTTGCTGTCTGACGACAAAGAGATCGCCGAGCACCTGATGCTCATTGATCTGGGCCGCAACGACACCGGACGTGTCTCGGAAATCGGTTCAGTGAAGCTCACCGAGAAGATGGTCATCGAGCGTTATTCGAACGTCATGCACATCGTGTCGAACGTCACCGGTCAGCTGAAAAGCGGCCTGACGGCGATGGATGCGCTGCGGGCTATCTTGCCAGCAGGCACGCTGTCGGGAGCGCCGAAGATTCGCGCGATGGAGATCATCGACGAGCTGGAGCCGGTCAAGCGTGGTGTGTACGGCGGCGCAGTGGGCTACTTCGCCTGGAACGGCAATATGGACACCGCGATCGCCATCCGTACAGCGGTAATCAAGAACGGTGAGCTGCACGTGCAGGCCGGTGGCGGCATTGTCGCGGATTCTGTGCCAGCGCTGGAGTGGGAAGAAACCCTCAACAAGCGCCGCGCGATGTTCCGCGCCGTGGCGCTGGCGCAGCAGACGCCCGAGGCCTGAAGGTTGTTCTGCACATCAAAACGGCGCCAGTGGCGCCGTTTTTTTATGCCGATCACAAATCCCACTGGGGGGATGGCTTCAGAAGTCCAGGCTCACCGCCAGATTCACCCCTTGCTGCGTCACGTCATCATTCTTGCGCCAGTTATAGCCGGCACGCAGCGTCAGGTCGGGCGCCAGCTTCTGGCTCAGGCCCACGCTTGCGCGATTCAAACTGCGCTGCGGGTCATACCCCTGCAGATCAAAGTTCACGCCCGGCACACTGTTCAGCGCGATGGTCACGTCCTGCTGATCGGTATCGAACTCACGCTCATGGGCCACTTCGCCAAACAGCTGGGTCTGCGGCGTAATGTCGAACTTGCCTTGCAGCCCCGCGCCAAGCCGCTTCGACTTGCGCGTCTGGTCGTCGTAATTCAGCGCTGTCGCGCGGGCGCTGTTTTCCGAATAGCTGTCGACGTTGACGTGGGAATAGTCGGCGCTGATGAACGGCGAGAAATGCCAGCGACTGGTTTGATCGGCCAGATCAAAGCCTAAACGGCCACTGACCGCCCAAAGATCGCCGTTGGTGTCGCCTTTCTCGGCACCTTCGCTGATGCCCAGTGCGAACTTGCGCTTGAGGTTGTCGTAGTCGAGTTTTCCACCCGAGGCTGCCAGGTCTGCCCACCAGTGTTGCGCCTGATACTGCACGAACGCGGTCGCGATATAGCTGTTGAGTTTGTAGTCCGAATCCTTGGCGCCGGCTTCGAGTGTTTGCCGGTAAGCGCCCGCAACCAGGCCGGCTCTCCAGTCTTCAGCAAAACGATAGCTGCCGCCCACCGTGAGGTTGTAGCCATGACCGTCGCCGCTCGCGGAATTGCTTTGCGCGTCGAAATCCATTTTCTGACCGCCACCGGCGACGATGGCGCGCCATTCACCAACGTTCTGCCAATTGCCCCAGTCCGCTAGCCACTGACTGCGCAGTTCATCCTGCTGCGCCCGCAACGTACCGTTTGCCATTTCCGGCAGCAGCGTAATTTCCCACGGTGCGGACAGAATCGAATACCCGTAGTCGGCGATCAGGCGCTGACCCGCGACGGTCGGGTGCACGCCGTCGTTGAACAGCAGTTTGGTCGGATCAGGGGTCAGGCCGCCAATTCCGTAAACGCTGTTGGCGGTGCAGCTGTTGCCGCTGAAACAAGTGCCCACCAGGTTCTGATCGGCTGCCAGTCCGTAGCGCGCCGGATCGGTCAGTACATCCCGTACAAGGCCCGGCACGTTGAGCGGAATGACCTCGGCATCGATTTGCCCCAGACGGTTGACCAACTGCTGGTTGAACACCCCACTCAGCAACGTCGACGGCACCTGCAATGGCGTCCCGAACACTGCAGGCGTGCGGCCGATGTCAGGCAGCAGCCAGACCATAATGTAACGCGCCCCGGCCTGGGACAGGATTTGTGCGCCATTGGCCAGGTTGTTCGCGGCGTTGACTGCCTGTCCCGGACTCAGCACCCGGCCCTGAAGGAAGTCATTACCTCCCCCGGTCAGGTAGTAAAGGGCGTTCGGGTCAGCCCGCGAGCTGTTTTCAAGGAGATAACCGGGTCGCGTCCGGAACACCGTGGTGACGCCGGTGGTGGCGTCGGTGTTGGCAATCTGTGATTGGGTGGTGATCGCCGCGAGGATCTGATCCGTCCGGTCGCCGCCCACCGCCCAATTGTTGCCATCCGCCAACCCTTGCGCGGCGCGAACGGGGGAGGTCGACGCCTGCAAATCCCCGGGCGCCACGCCAAGCATTCCGCCCAGCAGCGTCGACGAGTTCAGGCCGAATGCCTCTCCGCTGCCGTTCAGGTACGTCGGGCCGGTGCGGTTGGTGAAGCGCAAGGTTGCGCCCGGTGGTCCGCCCGCATCGGGGAACTGCCCGGCGTCGGCGAGGCTGTCGCCGAACACGATCATCGTTGAATAGGGTGAAGAGGCGGCCAAGGTCGAGGAGCAGGCGAGCGATAGCAGGCAGGCCGCAAACGGCCAGCGCAGTGTTGCTTTGAGCATGGGGGCATCCCTTATTGTTTTCAGTGCTGTACGAGAAGGTAGCAGCCGCGACACAACTCGCCACGTTCTGCGGCAATCACGGCAAATATTCTGTACTGGCCTCCATGCTGCGATCTGCACCTTGCGGGCGTCCAAATCCTGCCAATCGGCCGCTGGCCCGCGCCATCCGGGCACTGCGATATTGCGCGCCCTGCGGCGGTACGCTACTGTGCGGCAACGTATGAACGAGACCTTTCCTGTGTCGATTGTCAGCAGCTTCTTGATGCGCGTTATCAAGGGCCACGCCCGCTGGCGTTGGCGCGCCTGACTATTTCCCCCGCCGGCCCCGCCGGATCTGTATTGATATGCCTTCTGATGCCTCGGTTTTGCAGTGCCTCGCCGGAACCCCCCCTGCGACCCCTCTGCGTGCAACTGCGGTCAGAAAACAGAAGGCCACGTTAGAAGTCAGTAATTCAAAAGGTTAAGCACCATGCTGCTGATGATCGATAACTACGACTCCTTCACCTACAACGTCGTGCAGTACCTGGGCGAGCTGGGTGCCGACGTCAAAGTGATTCGCAATGACGAAATGACCGTCGCCGAAATCGAAGCCCTGAACCCCGAGCGCATCGTCGTTTCCCCCGGCCCGTGCACGCCGAACGAAGCGGGCGTGTCCATTGACGTGATCAAGCATTTTGCCGGCAAGCTGCCTGTGCTCGGCGTCTGCCTGGGCCATCAGTCGATTGGCCAGGCGTTTGGCGGCGACGTGGTGCGTGCGCGCCAGGTCATGCACGGCAAGACCAGCGAGCTGATTCACGAAGACAAAGGCGTGTTCGAAGGCCTGAAGCATCCGTTGACCGTGACCCGCTATCACTCGCTGGTGGTCAAGCGCGAGACACTTCCGGACTGTCTGGAATTGACCGCCTGGACCCAACGCGAAGACGGCTCCGTCGATGAAATCATGGGCCTGCGCCACAAGACCCTGAACGTCGAGGGCGTGCAGTTTCACCCTGAATCGATTCTTTCCGAGCAGGGCCACGAGCTGTTCGCCAACTTCCTCAAGCAGACCGGCGGCACCCGTCAGGGTTAAGGACACTTCGACATGGCAATGGATATCAAAACGGCGCTGGGCCGGGTTGTGAATCAACTGGACCTGAGCACCGATGAAATGCGCGACGTCATGCGCGAGATCATGACCGGCCAGTGCACCCAGGCGCAGATCGGCGCATTTCTGATGGGCATGCGCATGAAGAGCGAGAGTATCGACGAAATCGTTGGTGCGGTGTCTGTCATGCGCGAGCTGGCGGATCAGGTCCAACTCAAAACCCTCGACGGCGTGGTCGACATCGTCGGCACCGGTGGCGATGGCGCGAACATCTTCAACGTCTCGACTGCCGCCTCGTTCGTGATTGCGGCAGCCGGTTGCACGGTCGCCAAGCACGGCAATCGCGCGGTCTCCGGCAAGAGCGGCAGCGCCGATTTACTGGAAGCCGCAGGCGTTTACCTGAACCTGACCCCGGTACAAGTGGCACGCTGCATCGACAGCGTCGGCATCGGTTTCATGTTCGCGCAAACCCATCATGGCGCGATGAAACACGCCGCCGGACCACGCAAGGAACTGGGCCTGCGGACCCTCTTCAACATGCTCGGCCCACTGACCAACCCGGCCGGCGTCAAGCATCAGGTGGTCGGCGTGTTCAGCCAGGCGCTGTGCCGGCCTTTGGCCGAAGTGCTGCTGCGGATGGGCAGCAAACATGTGTTGGTGGTGCACTCCCAGGATGGCCTGGACGAATTCAGCATCGCCGCGCCGACGTTCGTCGCGGAACTGAAGAACGGCGAAGTGACCGAATACTGGGTGCAGCCCGAAGATCTGGGCATGAAAAGCCAGAGCCTGTTCGGCTTGGTGGTCGACAGCCCGGCGCAATCGCTGGAATTGATTCGCGACGCGCTGGGTCGACGCAAATCCGAACACGGCCAGAAAGCCGCCGAAATGATCGTGCTCAATGCCGGCGCTGCGCTTTACGCGGCTGACCATGCGTCGTCATTGAAAGAAGGCGTGGCTCTGGCACACGACGCACTACACACGGGCCTTGCCCGCGAAAAGCTGGAAGAACTGGGTGCCTTTACCGCGGTATTCAAGCAGGAGAATGAAGGATGAGCGTGCCGACGGTATTGGAAAAGATTCTGGCCCGAAAGGTTGAGGAAGTCGCTGCGCGTCGAGCCAGTGTCAGCCTGGCCGAATTGGAGACCCTGGCGGCCGCAGCCGATGCGCCGCGTGGGTTCGCCAAAGCGATGATTGCCCAGGCCAAGCGCAAGCAGCCGGCCGTCATTGCAGAAATCAAGAAGGCTTCGCCGAGCAAAGGCGTGATCCGCGAAAACTTCCAGCCGGCGGAAATCGCCAAGAGCTACGAAGCGGGTGGGGCCACGTGTCTTTCTGTGCTGACCGACATCGATTTCTTTCAAGGCGCTGACGAGTATCTGAAGCAAGCCCGGGCGGCGTGCTCGCTGCCAGTGATCCGCAAAGACTTCATGATCGACCCGTATCAGATCGTCGAAGCGCGGGCGTTGGGCGCTGATTGCATCCTGCTGATCGTGTCGGCGCTGGATGATGTGAAGATGGCCGAGTTGGCCTCAGTCGCCAAAGGTGTCGGCCTCGACGTGCTGGTTGAAGTCCACGATGGCGACGAGCTGGAGCGGGCATTGAAAACCCTCGACACCCCGCTGGTGGGCGTCAACAACCGCAACCTGCACACGTTCGACGTCAGTCTGGAAACCACACTCGACTTGCTGCCACGTATTCCGCGTGATCGGTTGGTCATCACCGAAAGCGGCATTTTCCATCGCGCCGACGTTGAGCTCATGGAAATCAGCGACGTCTACTCTTTCCTGGTGGGTGAGGCGTTCATGCGCGCCGAGAAGCCGGGTGTGGAGTTGCAGCGGCTGTTTTTCCCGGAGAAAGGCACCGCGATCAAATCCGGCGGCTTGGACTGATCCACCGTTGTAGACCACAAAGCCATCGCCAGTCGCGTTAGGAGGCAGCATGAACCTTCAGCTCTTGGAAACCTGCGTTGAAGCCGGGCTCAAGGCCGAGCAAGACCTGCTGGCGTCGGTGTGTGATGGCCACGCCGACAGCGGCTTGCTGTTCTGGCGGCCTACCGACCGCGCGTTGGTCATGCCGCGGCGGTTGAGCCGTCTTCCCGGCTTCACTGAAGCCAGCGAAACGCTCGCCGACAGCGGTTGGCCTGTGCTGTTGCGTGAAAGTGGCGGCGAGCCCGTTCCGCAATCGCCCTCGACGGTCAATGTGGCGCTTGTGTATGTGCAGCCGGACACCGATCTGGATCGCGACCGCATCGAAAACGCCTACATGCGCCTGTGTCAGCCGATCCTCGATACGCTGGGTGAGCTGGGCGGCGCTGCATCCCTGGGCGAAGTCGAAGGTGCCTTCTGCGATGGCCGCTTCAACGTCAACCTCAATGCTCGCAAGATGGTCGGTACCGCGCAGCGCTGGCGGCAGAGTCAGGGTGGCAAGCGGCCGGTGGTGTTAGCCCATGCCGCGATGCTGCTGGATGACGAGCGCGTCGAAATGGTCAATGCCGTCAATCGCTTCAATGAAACCTGTGAACTCGATCCACGTTGCAACGCTGAAAGCCATATCGCTTTGCATGAGCTGTTCGAAGCGCCGGATTTTCTTGGCCGCTTGAGCGAACGCTACACACGTCTGCTTGCCGGGATCTGATTCACCTGCAGATACCGGTCAGTCCGTTAACGGGTGCCGAAAACCACCATGGTTTTGCCCCGGACATGCACCAGGTTCTGCTCTTCGAGCGATTTGAGCACACGACCGACCATCTCCCGTGAACACCCCACGATACGACCAATCTCCTGGCGGGTGATCTTGATCTGCATGCCATCAGGGTGCGTCATCGCGTCAGGCTGTTTGCACAGATCGAGCAGGCTACGGGCAACGCGGCCGGTGACGTCCAGAAAGGCCAGATCGCCGACCTTGCGCGTGGTATTGCGCAGCCGTTCGGCGATCTGCGCACCGATGGCGTACATCAATTCGGGATCATGCTGACTGAGCTCGCGGAACTTGGCGTAACTGATCTCGGCCACTTCACATTCAGTTTTCGCGCGCACCCAGGCGCTGCGCTGGGCACCGGCGGCCGTCTGTTGAAAAAGCCCCAGTTCGCCAAAGAAATCCCCGGTATTGAGGTAGGCCACGATCATCTCGCGGCCTTCGTTGTCCTCGATCAGGATCGTCACCGAGCCCTTGATGATCAGGTACAGCGAGTCCGATTCTTCGCCTGCGCAGAGGATGTTGCTCTTCGCGGGGCATCGTCGTCGCTGGGCGTGTGGCAGCAGTTTGTCGGCGATTTTCATCTTGTTCGGAGGCGGCACGGCAAGCATGGCTGTATCCCGTAAAAAACTGCGCCCTGAGGCATTCCTAAAGGTATCGGCAGTATTTCCGATTTGACGCAGTTCAACAGCGGCAATTAGCCATTTTTTCAGACACTTCCTACATTTCGGTCGTTTTCGGGCATGTCCGGTTCACTCAGCGACGGTAGGGCCCTGTGCTAAGCTGGCCGCCATTTTTCAAGCATTGGAGTCCGGTGATGAAGGCGCGTATTCAATGGGCGGGTGAGGCGATGTTCCTCGGTGAGTCCGGCAGCGGCCATGTGGTTGTGATGGATGGCCCGCCAGAAAGCGGCGGTCGCAACCTGGGTGTCCGCCCGATGGAAATGGTGCTGATTGGCCTGGGTGGCTGCAGCAACTACGACGTGGTCAGCATCCTCAAGAAAGCCCGTCAGCCCATCGAAAGCTGCGAGGCGTTTCTGGAAGCCGAGCGCGCCAGCGAAGATCCCAAGGTGTTCACCAAGATCCATTTGCACTTCGTGGTTAAAGGGCGCGGTCTGAAAGAGACGCAGGTCAAGCGTGCGATCGAGCTGTCCGCCGAGAAGTACTGCTCGGCGTCGATCATGCTGGGTAATGCCGGCGTCGAAATCACCCACGACTACGAGATCATCGAACTGGGCTGAGCAACGCTCAATTTTCACAAAAGCGGTGCAGGCTATGGCATGCGACTTCTGACGTCTGCATAATGCGCCCCTTTTTCAGGGCGCGACCGCCGGATAGCCGGCTCGCCTCCGACCAGACAACCAAAATCGCCAACGCGAAGAGGTGTTAACCGTCCTACGCAGCTGAGCCGGGCTCAGTTGACGGGCATGCTTGATCACGCGGCCAGCGCCGCACCCATATAGAGAGTTTTTAACGGTGAAAAGCAAACTCAAGCTCCACGGGTTCAATAACCTGACCAAGACCTTGAGCTTCAACATCTATGACATCTGCTATGCGGAAACCCCGCAGGACCAGCAGGCCTACGTCGAGTACATCAACAGTGTGTACGACGCCGAACGCCTGACGCGGATTCTCACCGATGTCGTCGATATCATTGGCGCGAACATCCTGAATATCGCGCGTCAGGACTACGACCCACAAGGCGCGAGTGTGACCATTCTGATCTCCGAGCAGCCGGTCACGCCGACCGACAGCCAGATCGAAGAATCCCCGGGTCCGCTGCCGGAAACCATCCTCGCGCATCTGGACAAGAGCCACATCACGGTCCACACCTATCCTGAAATTCACCCCGTTGACGGCATCGCCACCTTTCGTGTGGACATCGACGTGTCGACCTGCGGCGTGATCTCGCCGTTGAAAGCGCTGAATTACCTGATCCACAAGTTCGAGTCCGACATCGTGACCGTCGACTATCGCGTGCGCGGTTTCACTCGTGACGTCGAAGGCAAGAAGCACTTCATCGACCACGAGATCAACTCGATCCAGAATTACCTTTCCGATGACACGCGCGACAGCTACCAGATGACTGACGTGAACGTGTACCAGGAAAACCTGTTCCACACCAAAATGCTGCTCAAGCAGTTCGAGCTGGACAACTACCTGTTCGGCGACGCCACCAGCAATCTCTCCGCTGAACAGCGCGAGCAGGTCACTGGCCGCGTGAAGCACGAAATGCTCGAAATCTTCTACGGTCGCAATATGCCGGTCTAAGGTTTCAGCGGTACAAAAAAAGGCGCCTCTTCAGGCGCCTTCTTTGTTTCCAGCCTTTAGTGGCAGCCTTGCTCCTTGATAGAAGCCGGCCGACCGCAGATCCGATCAGATCCGGTAAGCGGTCTTGGTCATGACTTTGGCGATCAGGCTCATGCCGAATTTCACCGGCGCCGGAAAGCGGAACCCGCCTGCCTCGATCGCGCTTTCGGCGTGTTGTTCCTCGTCGGCGCGCATCTGTTTGAGAATCGCTCGGGACTTCTCGTCCTCGACCGGCAATTGCTCCAGGTGCTCGTTCAAGTGTTTGCACACCTGATCTTCCGTCGCCGCAACAAAGCCCAGGCTGATTCGATCACTGATCAAGCCAGCCACTGCGCCGATGCCAAACGAAGCACCGTAGAACAGCGGGTTGAGCACACTGGTATGACTGCCCAGCTGATGAATGCGTTGCTCGCACCACACCAGATGGTCGATTTCTTCCTCGGCGGCGTGTTCCATGGCTTTGCGCACCTGAGGCAGCTTCGCGGTGAGCGCCTGCCCCTGGTACAACGCCTGAGCGCAGACTTCGCCGGTGTGGTTGATGCGCATGAGCCCGGCGACATGTCGGGTGTCTGGCTCATTCATCTTGGTTTCTGGTTGAACGATGGCAGGCGAGGGACGATGTGCGTGCGCGCTGACGGGCAGCAGCGTCTTCATCGCTGCGTCGGCCTGAAGCAGAAAACGGTCGATAGGGGAGTAGTGACGTTCGGTAGCCATGGGCGCCTCCGGGTAAATCCACGGTGGCCAGTCTACCTCAAACGGTGTAACTGGGCTTGTCCGGCGTGAGCCCGCCGAGGCGTGGGGCACGCGACCGGCGGGTAGATCAGGCTTTACAGTGTTGACTCAGCCCGGCGGCCAGTTCATCTGGCGCTGACCCAACACGTGCATGTGAATGTGATAGACGGTCTGGCCGCCTTTCTCATTGGTATTCATGACCACGCGGAAGCCGTCCTCGCAACCCAACTCTTTCGCCAGGCGCTGCGCCGTGAACAGGATATGGCCCAGCAGGCCTTTATCGTCTTCAGTCACGTCGTTGAGGGTGGCGATCGGTTTTTTCGGGATGACCAGAAAGTGCACTGGCGCCTGTGGGGCGATGTCGTGAAAGGCCAGCACTTGATCATCTTCGTAGATGATCTTCGCCGGGATTTCCCGGTTGATGATCTTGGTGAACAAAGTATCCACAGCCTTCTTGCTCCGTTTCGAGGGGGATGAAGGCAGTGTACTGAGCGTCCCGGGTCACGCCCAGACGTTTGTTGCGATGGGCCGCGTCAGACTGACGTACGAGATTTGAGAATCGAGCCCCAGAGCTTTCGCGTCATCCAGCGACTGGCAAAGCGCGGCAGGCGCGTCAGTAGCCTGTTACGCCAACCCGGGATGATCACCGCACAGTTCTTGTCCAGCGCGCGAACGGTGTACAGCGCGACTTCCTCGGCGGTCATGTGTTTGTCATGGGTAAACTTGCCAGCATCCAGCTGAGCGGTCCGGAAAAACGCGGTGCGCGTAGGGCCCGGGCACAACACCGAAATCTTCACACCGGTTTTGTGCAGCTCCTCGCGCAGCCCTTCGGAAAAATGCAGAACGTAGGCTTTGCTTGCGGCGTAAGTGCTCATCCACGGCCCGGGTTGAAAGCCCATGATCGACGCAACGTTGAGGATCTGGCCGCCGCCTTGCACCGCCATCAGGTTGCCAACCGTGTGACAGAGGCGCGTCAACGCGAGCACATTAAGGTCGAGCAGGTCTTGCTCTTGCGCCCACTCTTGAGCCAGAAACGGCCCGCTGTTGCCGATGCCGGCGCAGTTGACCAGCAAATCGATACTTCGCGAGCCCTCCTCGAGTTCAAGCAGAAAGCCCGAGAGGCGCAGCGGTTCACCCAGATCGCAGGCGCGGAACAGCACCTCGACACCAAAGCGTTGGGTGAACTCGATGGCGATGCTTTCGATCATCTCCCGGTGCCTGGCCACCAGAATAAGGTTGCGACCCCGGCGGGCGAGGGCTTCGGCCATCGCCAGGCCAATACCGCTGGATGCACCTGTGACCATGGCGTAACGGGTCATGCAATTCTCCAGTGTTTGCAGCTCGTATTGAGACAGCATCCTTGCTGCCAGATAGTTATTGGTCGTCGTTGCTGTCGGAGGAGTCACCACTATCTACAGGATCAACGGGGACGGTCGGTTGTTCCGTGTCATTGGTGTCACTGGCGTCATCGTCGTAGGGCAGTGCTTGTTCGTATGCGCTGGTGGTGGCTTCAACCTCTTCCTGAATGGATTCCAGTCCGCCCATTACCCCAGCCACTAACGCCAGCACAAGTACCACAAGCCAGAGCACCGCAAGGACTTTGACGCGCGGCGTGTTGCTGGGCGGCGGCGGACCGTATTCATTAGGGCCCGTGCTGCCGGGGACGGCCATCATCACGATCGGAAAGAAGCTGCCTACCACCGGCACAAGATTCAGCAGCAGCAACCAGGCAGACATACCAGCGTCATGCAGACGCTGGGCGCCGATCTGGACACTGACGACGACAAACGCGACGAACGCGACAGTTCCCAATAGCCCTCCCGCCACGAGTGAAACGCTGAGAACGCCGACACACAAGGCAGCGACCAGCATCGCGACCCCTACCAGCGCCAGGCTCCACGCCAGATAGCGCAGACGGCCTATGCGTCCCTGAATGGAAAATACCTTCAGCTCGCCGACGGCGGGCCAGTCTTGTGCTACTGGCGTGCGCGGCGGTGCGTAAGGAGAAGTCGTGGGGTCGAAAGCCGGACGCTGGGGAGCGTTCTCAGCCACTTCATCAAGGCTCAGTGTCACTGGCTGCTCAGGCTCGATGCGGCCCTCGACACCTGCATCGTTCAACGCCGCGAGATAGCGCTGCGCGTCGTCCCGCGTCAGGCTGCGCTTGATGGTCACGGGATTGCCGGTGAAGAGACGATCAACGCCGGACACGTCGGTCTTGAACAACTGCGCCAGGTTCAGGCGCGCTGTTTCCAGCTCAACGCCTGTTCGCAACTGTCCTTCGAAAACGATCTTGAAGTGCTCCGCCATGCTGGCTTCCTTGTCTTGAGTTCATACGATGTGAGCAATGTGCGTCAGAACGGTTTGACGACGACCAGAATGACCACGGCCAGCAGGATCAACACGGGTATCTCGTTGAACCAGCGATAGAACACATGGCTGCGGCCTGGCTCTCCGCGCGCGAAGCGTTTGACCTGCGCGCCGCATACGTGGTGATAGCCAATCAGCAATACGACCAGGGTGAGCTTGGCATGCAACCAGCCTTGCTGCAGGAACCCCGGTGCGAGGACGATTAGCCAGATACCGAACACCAGGGTGGCGATCATCGCGGGCATCATGATGCCCCGGTATAACTTGCGCTCCATGGTGCAGAAACGCTCGCGGCTTACCGAGTCCTCACTCATGGCGTGATAGACGAACAATCGCGGCAGATAGAACAAGGCGGCGAACCAGCACACCATCGCAACGATATGCAGCGCTTTAATCCAGAGATAGAGCATTTTGGTTTGTTTCCAGGAACACGGTGCCAAATAGTAGTGGCTTCCGCGCCCGTACGTCACGTTCGCGGTTGTCCCATTGGCAATCGACCCATATGATCAGCGGCTTTCCACTGGTTTCGTTGAGGGGCAGGTTATGGTCAAGGTCGGTATCGTCGGCGGTACGGGTTACACCGGCGTCGAGTTGCTGCGTCTTCTGGCGCAACACCCGGAAGCTGAAGTGGTTGCGATCACCTCGCGTTCCGAGGCAGGTCTGCCTGTCGCTGACATGTATCCAAACCTGCGCGGTCACTATGACGGCCTGGCGTTCAGCGTGCCGGACGTCAAAGTGCTCGGCGCATGTGATGTGGTGTTCTTCGCCACGCCTCACGGTGTCGCACATGCTTTGGCAGGCGAACTACTCGCCGCTGGCACCAAGGTCATCGACCTCTCTGCCGACTTCCGTCTGCAAGACCCGGTCGAGTGGGCCAAGTGGTACAACCAGCCCCACGGCGCGCCCGAATTGCTCGACGAAGCGGTGTACGGCCTGCCGGAAGTCAATCGCGAGCACATCAAGGGCGCACGCCTGATCGCGGTGCCGGGTTGCTATCCGACCGCGACCCAGCTGGGTTTTCTACCACTGCTCGAAACGGGCCTTGCCGATCCGTCGCGCCTGATCGCCGACTGCAAATCGGGCGTCAGTGGTGCAGGTCGCGGCGCCAGTGTGGGCTCGCTGTATTCCGAAACCAGCGAGAGTTTCAAGGCCTATGCCGTTAAAGGTCATCGCCATCTTCCCGAAATAACCCAGGGGCTGCGTCGTGCTGCAGGCGGTGATATCGGGCTGACGTTCGTGCCGCACCTGACGCCAATGATTCGTGGTATTCACGCCACTTTGTACGCAACCGTCGTCGACAGGTCGGTGGATTTGCAGGCGTTGTTTGAGAAACGCTATGCCAACGAGCCCTTCGTCGACGTGATGCCCGCAGGCAGCCATCCGGAAACTCGCAGCGTTCGCGGAGCTAACGTATGCCGCATGGCGGTGCATCGTCCGCAGGATGGCGATCTGGTGGTGGTGCTGTCGGTCATCGACAATCTGGTAAAAGGTGCTTCGGGCCAAGCTGTGCAGAACATGAACATCATGTTTGGTCTGGATGAGCGTCTGGGTCTGTCCCATGCGGGGATGTTGCCGTAACAGCAGCTTCAAGCTTCAAGCTTCAAGCTTCAAGCTTCAAGCTTCAAGCGGCAAGTCTCAACTCGATTGCTGATAGCGGGCTGTTTCTTGCAGCTTGTCGCTTGCGACTTGTGGCTGCCGTGAGAATAGTTGACCATTTTTCTGGGAGAAGCGGATAATGCGCGTCATTACGCATTATGACGGCTTAGCGCCGGGAGATTTTGAGCATGAGCGTTGAATCCTTTACCCCTGTGGCTTTGGAATTCACCCACGGTGCCGCGCACAAGGTGAAAACTCTGGTTGATGAAGAGGGCAATGACCGCCTTAAGCTCCGCGTCTTCGTGACGGGTGGCGGTTGTTCAGGTTTTCAGTACGGTTTCACCTTTGATGAAGACGTCGCCGACGATGACACCATCGTTGAGCGCGAGGGTGTCAGCCTGGTGGTCGACCCCATGAGCTTCCAGTACCTGGCAGGTGCCGAAGTGGATTATCAGGAGGGTCTGGAAGGCTCTCGCTTCGTGATCAAGAACCCTAACGCCTCGACTACCTGCGGCTGTGGCTCTTCCTTCTCGATCTGACTCAACCGTTACACATAAAAACGCCGCGCATTTGCGCGGCGTTTTGCATGGCGAGCGTTGCGCTTAGGCCGGGTAGATTGCGCCCAGAACTCGCAACCCTTTGGCCCCAGTCACGCTCGGACGGTTGGCGGGTACGCTTTCCAGCGCGCAGTGCGCAAGCCAGGCGAACGCCATTGCTTCGACCCAATCAGGATCAACGCCGAATTCCGCAGTGCTCGTGACCTTTGTTGCCGGCAGCAGCGCCGCTAGTCGATCCATCAACGCCTTGTTGTGAGCGCCGCCGCCGCAGACCAGCAGTTCTTTGGTCTGCGCCTGTGCCGATTGCAGCGACTCTGTAATGCTCAATGCGGTGACTTCCAGCAGTGTCGCCTGCACGTCTTCGGGTCTCAGCGTTGGCATCTGGAACAAATGGTGGTGAACCCAGCCAAGGTTGAACACTTCACGGCCCGTGCTCTTCGGCCCCTTCGTTTGAAAGAACTGATCACTGAGCATGGACTTTAGCAGCGCATCATTGACTGTTCCGCTAGCGCCCCACGCGCCATCTCGGTCATAGCTCACGCCGCGCTGTGCCTGAATCCAGGCGTCGAGCAATACATTGCCTGGACCTGAGTCGAAACCGGAAACCGGTTTGTCGATCTCGATCAGGCTGAGGTTGCTGAAACCACCGACGTTGAGCACGGCGCGGTAGTCCTTGTTATCGTCGAACAGTGCTTCGTGGAATGCGGGAACCAGCGGCGCGCCCTGGCCACCTGCAGCGATGTCGCGCTTGCGGAAGTCGCTGACCACGGTGATGCCTGTTAGCTCGGCGAGCAGGGCAGGGTTGCCAATCTGAATAGTAAAACCGCGGGCCGGCTCGTGACGAATCGTCTGACCGTGACTGCCGATCGCGCGGATTTCACCGGCTGACACATTCTGCTGGTCCAGCAGGGCCAGTACGCCTTGAGCCGCGAGGTGAACCCATTTTTGCTCGGCGATGCCGGCACGCGCCAGCTCGTCCGGGCCGCTGGCACAGAGCCCCAGCAATTCGGCGCGAAGATCGTCGGGCATGGGAATGTAGTAGGTGCCGAGCAAACGTGGTCGGTCATCCTGTTCTACCAGCGCGAAGTCGAGTCCATCCAGACTGCTTCCGGACATTACACCTACATATAAAGTCATGGCTCAGCGCTTACTCGAGGCCAGCATGGTGGCCTTTTCCTGGTCCATGCGAGCCATCAAAGGTTGGCTCTCCTGCATGAACCGCTGTTTTTCGGACTTGGCGATCGGATCAGCCATCGGCAGCTTCTGCCCCAATGGGTCGACATGAACGCCGTTTACCTGGAACTCGTAATGAACATGAGGACCCGTGGACAGGCCGGTGGTTCCAATATAGCCAATGACTTGACCCTGCTTGACGCTGGATCCGGACTGAATGCCCTTGGCAAAACCTTGCATGTGGCCGTATAGCGTCCGGTAGGTTTCACCGTGCTGAATGATCACGGTATTGCCGTAGCCCCCGCGCCGACCGGCCAGAATGACTTTGCCATCGCCGGTCGCCTTGATTGGCGTGCCACGAGGTGCAGCGTAGTCGATGCCTTGGTGGGCGCGAATCTTGTTCAGGATCGGGTGTTTGCGACCGGATGAAAACAGCGAGCTGATGCGGGCGAATTCGACCGGCGTGCGGATGAATGCCTTACGCATGCTGTTGCCGTCTGCGGTGTAATAATTGGTGTTGCCTTGCTTGTTCGTGTAACGCACTGCGGTGTAAGTCTTGCCGCGATTTACGAAGCGCGCCGAAAGAATATTGCCCGTACTGACGGTCTTGCCGTTGACGACCTTCTGTTCGTAGATCACATCGAACTCGTCGCCCTTGCGGATATCCTGGGTGAAGTCGACGTCGTAGCCGAAGATGTTTGCCATCTCCATGGTCATGGTATGGCTGAGGCCTGCACGCTGGGCGGATTGTGACAGCGAGTTATTTATCATGCCGTGCACGTAGGCAGTGCGAACATTGGGTTTGCTCACGTCACGGGTAAATGTGTAGCCCTTGTCTGTCCGGGACAAGCTGATGCTTTCTGTCTCGCTCAGCTTGCTGTGCAACTGCTTGAGATTGCCTTCAGGCGAGAGTTCGAATTGCAGCACCTGGCCATTTTTCAGCTGGCTGAACTGCTTGGCTTGTTTGTCGCTGGCAATCAAGTCGTGCACGGCCGTCGCAGGCAGGCCGACTTTGCCGAACAACGTCGACAGCGTATCGCCCTTCGATACCACTACTTCCCGGTGCGTCGGGCCTTTGGCAGCAGCAACCTCTTTCGGCGCGGCCTTGGTGTCGTTGGAGGTCTTCGCTGTATCAGCCGGTTCAGCGGCATCACCTTCGATCTGGGCGAAAGGAGAATCTACGGGCGCCTCTGTAGCTTGAGTCTGTTCTTGAGCGTCTTGTTCTTGCTTGATCTGATCAGCTGGCGTGTCCAGTTCTAGAGCAAGGTTTGTTCGTTTGGCTTCGACGTCGCTGGATGGGAATACAAGGAGAGCCAGGCTAAGCAGTGCGGCGATACCGCTGGCTGCGAGCAGGTGGCTCTTCGGATAAAGCGGTGGCGCTTTAGGCGGAGTGTCGGTCATAGGTAATTTTGACTTTGAAAAAGATGAATTGGAAAAGATGAATGACATGATGAAGATGAAATAACTGTATAAAATATAACCAAATCTCGCCTGAGGCAAGCTTGCGATCGGCTCGCTCCGCGATTCGTCGCGCACCTATTGTCAGAACTTGTATTTGGGCGCTGATCTTGTATGGTTGTTTCCCTTTGAAATAAGGCATTACGGGGCGGTTATGAAGTCGGTTGAAGAGCAGCTAGCGCTGATCAAACGCGGTGCAGATGAACTCCTGGTCGAGGCCGAGCTGATCACAAAGCTCAAGCGTGGGCAGCCACTTCGCATCAAGGCCGGTTTTGATCCAACCGCGCCCGATCTGCACCTCGGACACACGGTGCTTATTAATAAGCTGCGTCAATTCCATGATCTCGGGCATCAGGTGATTTTCCTGATCGGCGATTTCACCGGGATGATTGGCGATCCGAGTGGCAAGAGTGCTACCCGTCCCCCGCTTACGCGCGAGCAAGTGCTCGATTACGCCGAGACGTATAAGGCTCAGGTCTTCAAGATTCTGGATCCGGCCAAGACCGAGGTGGCATTCAATTCCACCTGGATGGATCAACTGAGTCCTGCAGACTTCATCCGGCTCTCCTCCCAGTACACCGTGGCCCGCATGCTCGAGCGTGATGACTTCGATAAGCGCTACAAGTCGAACCAGTCGATCGCCATTCACGAATTTCTTTATCCGCTGGTGCAGGGCTACGACTCGGTTGCTTTGCGCGCTGACGTCGAGCTGGGCGGTACCGATCAGAAATTCAACTTGCTGATGGGGCGTGAGCTGCAGCGCGCCTATGGTCAGGAAGCCCAGTGTGTTCTGACGATGCCGTTGCTGGAGGGGTTGGACGGCGTCAAGAAAATGTCCAAGTCGCTGGGTAACTATGTAGGTATCCAGGAGGCGCCCGGCATTATGTACAGCAAGCTCGTCTCCATCCCCGATGCATTGATGTGGCGTTACTTTGAGCTGCTGAGCTTCCGCACCATGGAAGAGATCGCCGCTTTTAAAGCGGACTGCGAAGCGGGTGCGAATCCACGCGACATCAAGATCAAGCTGGCGGAGGAGATTGTTGCGCGCTTCCATGGTGAAGAGGCTGCGACTTCTGCCCATCGTTCTGCCGGTAATCGTATGAAGGATGGGGAGCTTCCGGCAGATCTTCCGGAGATCGACCTGGCTGCGGCCGAAGATATGCCGATTGCTGCCGTCCTTAATAAGGCGGGCCTGGTAAAGAACTCTGCAGTAGCTCGCGACCTGCTGGCATCCGGCGGCGTGCGTTTAGATGGTGAGGTAGTGGATCGCGGGTTTGTATTCAAGCTGGGCGCGACCCATGTTTGCCAGGCCGGCAAGAAGGCATTCGGGCGGATTACACTTCGTTTGGAGTAATGTTCAAATAAGTGC
>NZ_JAKJXE010000029.1:2500-5531 GCF_021728295.1 Pseudomonas petrae | reverse complement strand
GGAATTTAATCTTGACGATGACCTACTCTCACATGGGGAAACCCCACACTACCATCGGCGATGCATCGTTTCACTGCTGAGTTCGGGATGGGATCAGGTGGTTCCAACGCTCTATGGTCGTCAAGAAATTCGGGTACTGACTCGTTCTCTCGAACGCTTCAGCAAATCGGGTATGTGATCAAGGTGCAGCCTGTGTGTTCGCAAACTTTCGTCTTCATGCGTCTTCACACACCGCAACCTGCCATCTTTCTGCAGATTGCTTGGGTGTTATATGGTCAAGCCTCACGGGCAATTAGTATTGGTTAGCTCAACGCCTCACAGCGCTTACACACCCAACCTATCAACGTCGTAGTCTTCGACGGCCCTTCAGGGAACTCAAGGTTCCAGTGAGATCTCATCTTGAGGCAAGTTTCCCGCTTAGATGCTTTCAGCGGTTATCTTTTCCGAACATAGCTACCCGGCAATGCCACTGGCGTGACAACCGGAACACCAGAGGTTCGTCCACTCCGGTCCTCTCGTACTAGGAGCAGCCCCTCTCAAATCTCAAACGTCCACGGCAGATAGGGACCGAACTGTCTCACGACGTTCTAAACCCAGCTCGCGTACCACTTTAAATGGCGAACAGCCATACCCTTGGGACCGGCTTCAGCCCCAGGATGTGATGAGCCGACATCGAGGTGCCAAACACCGCCGTCGATATGAACTCTTGGGCGGTATCAGCCTGTTATCCCCGGAGTACCTTTTATCCGTTGAGCGATGGCCCTTCCATACAGAACCACCGGATCACTAAGACCTACTTTCGTACCTGCTCGACGTGTCTGTCTCGCAGTCAAGCGCGCTTTTGCCTTTATACTCTACGACCGATTTCCGACCGGTCTGAGCGCACCTTCGTACTCCTCCGTTACTCTTTAGGAGGAGACCGCCCCAGTCAAACTACCCACCATACACTGTCCTCGATCCGGATAACGGACCTGAGTTAGAACCTCAAAGTTGCCAGGGTGGTATTTCAAGGTTGGCTCCACGCAGACTGGCGTCCACGCTTCAAAGCCTCCCACCTATCCTACACAAGCAAATTCAAAGTCCAGTGCAAAGCTATAGTAAAGGTTCACGGGGTCTTTCCGTCTAGCCGCGGATACACTGCATCTTCACAGCGATTTCAATTTCACTGAGTCTCGGGTGGAGACAGCGCCGCCATCGTTACGCCATTCGTGCAGGTCGGAACTTACCCGACAAGGAATTTCGCTACCTTAGGACCGTTATAGTTACGGCCGCCGTTTACCGGGGCTTCGATCAAGAGCTTCGCGTTAGCTAACCCCATCAATTAACCTTCCGGCACCGGGCAGGCGTCACACCCTATACGTCCACTTTCGTGTTTGCAGAGTGCTGTGTTTTTAATAAACAGTCGCAGCGGCCTGGTATCTTCGACCGGCATGAGCTTACGGAGCAAGTCCTTCACCCTCACCGGCGCACCTTCTCCCGAAGTTACGGTGCCATTTTGCCTAGTTCCTTCACCCGAGTTCTCTCAAGCGCCTTGGTATTCTCTACCCAACCACCTGTGTCGGTTTGGGGTACGGTTCCTGGTTACCTGAAGCTTAGAAGCTTTTCTTGGAAGCATGGCATCAACCACTTCGTGTCCTAAAGGACACTCGTCATCAGCTCTCGGCCTTAGAATCCCGGATTTACCTAAGATTCCAGCCTACCACCTTAAACCTGGACAACCAACGCCAGGCTGGCCTAGCCTTCTCCGTCCCTCCATCGCAATAACCAGAAGTACAGGAATATTAACCTGTTTTCCATCGACTACGCTTTTCAGCCTCGCCTTAGGGACCGACTAACCCTGCGTCGATTAACGTTGCGCAGGAAACCTTGGTCTTTCGGCGTGGGTGTTTTTCACACCCATTGTCGTTACTCATGTCAGCATTCGCACTTCTGATACCTCCAGCAAGCTTCTCAACTCACCTTCACAGGCTTACAGAACGCTCCTCTACCGCATCATCCTAAGATGATACCCGTAGCTTCGGTGCATGGTTTGAGCCCCGTTACATCTTCCGCGCAGGCCGACTCGACTAGTGAGCTATTACGCTTTCTTTAAAGGGTGGCTGCTTCTAAGCCAACCTCCTAGCTGTCTAAGCCTTCCCACATCGTTTCCCACTTAACCATGACTTTGGGACCTTAGCTGACGGTCTGGGTTGTTTCCCTTTTCACGACGGACGTTAGCACCCGCCGTGTGTCTCCCATGCTCGGCACTTGTAGGTATTCGGAGTTTGCATCGGTTTGGTAAGTCGGGATGACCCCCTAGCCGAAACAGTGCTCTACCCCCTACAGTGATACATGAGGCGCTACCTAAATAGCTTTCGAGGAGAACCAGCTATCTCCGAGCTTGATTAGCCTTTCACTCCGATCCACAGGTCATCCGCTAACTTTTCAACGGTAGTCGGTTCGGTCCTCCAGTTAGTGTTACCCAACCTTCAACCTGCCCATGGATAGATCGCCCGGTTTCGGGTCTATTCCCAGCGACTAGACGCCCTATTAAGACTCGCTTTCGCTACGCCTCCCCTATTCGGTTAAGCTCGCCACTGAAAATAAGTCGCTGACCCATTATACAAAAGGTACGCAGTCACCCAACAAAGTGGGCTCCCACTGCTTGTACGCATACGGTTTCAGGATCTATTTCACTCCGCTCTCCGCGGTTCTTTTCGCCTTTCCCTCACGGTACTGGTTCACTATCGGTCAGTCAGTAGTATTTAGCCTTGGAGGATGGTCCCCCCATGTTCAGACAAGGTTTCTCGTGCCCCGTCCTACTCGATTTCATTGACAAGAGATTTTCGCGTACAGGGCTATCACCCACTATGGCCGCACTTTCCAGAGCGTTCCGCTAATCTCAAATCAACTTAAGGGCTGGTCCCCGTTCGCTCGCCACTACTAAGGGAATCTCGGTTGATTTCTTTTCCTCAGGGTACTTAGATGTTTCAGTTCCCCTGGTTCGCTCCATACACCTATGTATTCAGTGTAAGGTAACTGTCTTATGACA
>NZ_JAKJXE010000028.1 GCF_021728295.1 Pseudomonas petrae | reverse complement strand
GTGGGACGAACAGGCCTTGCACCAGCGCATCGGGGTGATCTTTCAGGACTACATCCGTTACCAGATGACGGTCGGCGAAAACCTTGGGGTGGGTGACGTCGAAGCGTTCGATGATCAGGACCGTTGGCGCGATGCGGCCACTCAAGGGATCGCCGCCGAATTCATCGAACGCCTGAGCAACGGCTATCACACGCAGTTGGGGCGCTGGTTCGCCGGTGGGCAGGAACTGTCCGGTGGGCAATGGCAAAAGCTGGCGCTGTCGCGGGCCTACATGCGCCGTGAGGCCGATCTGCTGATTCTGGACGAACCGACGGCCGCGCTCGACGCTGCGGCCGAGGCTGCCGTATTCGAGCACTTTCGCGAGTACGCCAAGGGGCGCATGACGTTGCTGATCTCTCACCGATTCTCCAGCGTGCGCAACGCTGATCACATCATCGTGCTGGATCAGGGCCGGATTCTGGAACAAGGCACCCACGTGCAACTGATGGCTGGCGGCGGGCGCTATGCGAGCCTTTTCAACATCCAGGCGCGTGGGTATCAGTAGCCGCGCCGACTGCCCACTGACGAGGCAATACTCGTTAGTCATCGAGGTGGTGATAGTTGAACAAACCGGCGGCCTGTAGGCCGGTTTGCATTCAAATTGACCAGGCATCCTCATCGGATCTGAGCAGCACAGGTCGCGCACTGAACAGGCTGAAGTGGGACCTAAATCGGACATTCCCCTAAAAAATTCTCTTTGCTTCTGCCAGTTCCCTAGCGCCGCGCGGCGTTAAACAACGCTAGCACGATGGAGGGTGCTCAGATGCCCGATGCCTGCAGCCTTCAAACGGCTTACCAGATCCTCCCGTGCAACGCGCCCACCAGCGCGAACGTATTCGAGCTCCGACGCTGTGATCAATACCACTGGAACCAAGCTGACCGGGGATAAAGGCATGTCGTCCAGGCGGGTACTGAAATCCGGCTCCGGTGCTCCCAACAGTACACCGGTAGAATCGTCTTCGGTCACGAACGGTTTGGGCAGTTGATTACTCATATGGTGAGACAGGCTGAACCCCGGAATTTCGAGAGATAGCGCACCGTATTGTTCGAGTTGATGGGTGATTCCTCCAGCATCTGCCACGGTTTTGGCAACGTGCTCCACCAACTCGAACGCCCAGCTGCGCTTGAGAGGATCGACCTCGCCCAAGGAACCACGGACGTGCTCGGGTATATCTGCAGTTTCTATGAACAACTCCATCTCGAAACCATTGCCCATCCCTCCAGTATCATCGAATGGGTCTGACAGGCCTTCGGTGGCGATGATTACTGTGTCACCACGCCGAATCACTCGGTAGGCCTGGCGGGTCGAGGGCCAGTAAGGGCCACCCGAAAAGCTCGGACTAATGATGTAGGAAAGGACATCCCGCTCGACTGTGCCGACAGAGCCCCAATGACGATCCAGGCACGCTTGACTTGCTAGTCGGGCGGCCTGATTTGCCGCTTCAGACTCAGACTCAGACTCAGCCAAGTTGCTGAACGTAATTGGCTCCTGGAATTCAAGGGGTTGCGGGGTGGGTTGGGCGTCTTGCGTTGAACGACCTTTCAATGAAATGAGAAGTTTCTTGAAGAAATTCATGTGCGTTCCTTGCTCAGTTTCGGCCCAGCCTCCAAGTGTCAGCACTTGCTGATCTGATGGTAGGCGTTGGACGCATTCTGGCGTATTGGCTTCGATATGAAAACGCAAAAACCTATTTCGCTCCTCCATCGCCTTGGTGCAAAAATATAAGTCACCATTTGGTTCTTGGACCCTCAATCGTATTTTCTGACAGATACCAGACGGTCACTCGACCACCCTGCAGGTTCTCAAGCGATACATCGCGAACATGCCGTGTTCAGTCATGCCCTGCTTGAGCCAGCTTCAGAATGGATGGGCGAATTGCCAGGAGTTCATGCTCATGGGCCGAAACTAGAAACGATTCGGGTATTGCAAGGGGAGGCCCGGCATGCGCTCCACATACGCGCGTAATTCCCTGACGGGTGAGAGATACTCCTCTTGCTCATGGTTCTGTTCCGCAAGAGCGCTGCGCCGATCGCTGTCAGCATGATGCTGCTGCACGGTGAAAATACCCGTCAAAATTATTTAGGAGGAGACAGACGTTGGGGATTCTACATCGTCTTTTTGGTGGCCGTTTTCATCAACCGCCACCCTCTGAACCGCCGTTAAGCGATGCTGCGATCATGCGCGAGCTGCATCCGTTTCGCGCCGAACTCAAGGCGTTCACCCAGCGCCTTCTAGTACGTATGCCTGACAAGGAACGGGCACGTCTTGTCAGGCGTGTAATGCGCTGTTACGGACTGGGCGAAGAGCCAGCCGTTGCGTTGACCGACGGCGTGATCGATCAGGAAAAGGGGCAGCCTCTTGAGCATCTGGCCCTGCTGGCCGTCGACTGGAAGGGACACGATGGGTTTGAGTACCTCGCGCCGCATTTGGTCACGGCCAGTGGGATTGGAGAGCCTTTTGTCTACCGGACAGACCCTGCAACGACGCTCGAAGAAGTAATTGGGAATTTTGATCTCTGGCTGATCGGCCATGGCAAACGCTATCTGCACGTGAACACGGGAGGCGATGAATACGTAGGCTGTATCGTTGACGGCGATGATGTCGACAACATGATCGCAATGGCACGGAAGGCCGGGATCAAGGCAGCACTTAAGGCTTTTTGATGCGCGCACAGCGAGCAGTAGGCGCTTGTGCTGGTTCGGTTGATTCGCGCCGCCTCGCTTCTTGGCAGGCGGATCCGAGCCTCGGCTTTCGGCCAAGAAGCGGCCGATGAGTCCAGTCCATATGAAATGACTGCCGTCCTGGGCAGGTTCACTTGCAAGACCGTCCCGCCAAAGTTAAGGTCAGGCTCATGAATGTCCAACGTTTCGAATCGACTACAACCTTCACGACCGCCACGCGCGGGTAGTGGGAGGTTATGTGAGTTAAACCAGCACACAATCCCTAAAGACCCGCCAGTAATGGACCGGGTCTTTTTTTTGCACCGGTTTTGCTGGCACCAACGTAAGGAAACGCACATGTACGCACTTCTGATTCTCGACATGCAGGTAGGGCTTGTTCACGGCCCGGACAAACCTTGGAGAGGTCCAGCGCTTATCGATACATTGAATGGGCTCATGAGGAGTGCGCGGAAAACAGGGGCCCCCATTTTTCTTGCCCGCCATATAGGTCCGGCAGGGTCTCCGATTGAGCCGGGTAGCCCGCTCACCGAGCTTGTCCAGGAGTTACAGCTAATGGGTGATGAGGTGATTTTCGAGAAAAAACGCCCCAATGCCTTCGCTCAGACGGACCTGGCAACTCTGCTACGTGAGCGCGAGTGTGACGGCGTCGTTGTGACGGGCATGAAAACTCAATTCTGTGTGGACAGCACCTGCCGCGCCGCCCGCG
Source organism: Pseudomonas petrae (assembly GCF_021728295.1). GTDB lineage: Bacteria > Pseudomonadota > Gammaproteobacteria > Pseudomonadales > Pseudomonadaceae > Aquipseudomonas > Aquipseudomonas petrae. The sequence goes on along the minus strand of NZ_JAKJXE010000028.1, from coordinate 2,777 downwards.
ATTGCGGATTTGATGCTGTGCTCATCGCGAACGGACATACTTGCACTGACACTCCAGAACTCAAAGCAAAGACCATCGTTGCCCACCATAATGCAACGTTAGCTGGGCCATTTTGCCGAGTCGTCCAGGCTGGGGAATGGAGTTTCTAGTTAACTCTCCTTCGCTTTTCTCCGACCCCAGAGGCCTGATACCGGGCATGTCTGGCTGAACAACCTGACGGTGCTGCTGATTCTGGCGGTGGTCGTGACGATTTCCAGCGCGACTTATCACTATGTCGAGCTCAGAGGGCAGGCGGTAGGCAAGCAGTTGCTGCGGCGCAGGATGGCGGTGCCCGTGGGCTGAGGCGGTCAGTCCTCTCCCAGCCAGAACCGCGCCCCGTAAGTTTTGATCAAACCGACCAATCGAGTCAGCACGTCAATATCTTTAAATGTATCAAACACATAGGCATAACTAATTCAGCAATCGCGGGCTCTGGCCGTAGGCTTTAACTCTCATAACAACCAAAAACAGAGAGAGAGTCCGCGATGTATTTACCCCGCTTCCCTATCGCAGCCAGCCTGATTGGCGCGAGCCTGATGGTCAGTTCTGCAGCGTACGCAGACACCCTGACCCGCGACAACGGCGCCGCCGTTGGCGATAACCAGAATTCTCAGACCGCCGGCCCAACCGGCCCGGTCCTCCTGCAAGATGTGCAATTGCTGCAAAAACTTCAGCGCTTTGATCGTGAACGCATTCCGGAGCGTGTCGTGCATGCTCGGGGCACCGGCGTGCACGGCGAATTTGTTGCCTCCGACGACGCCTCTGATCTGAGCAAAGCCACGGTCTTCCGCAAAGGCGAGCACACCCCGGTATTCGTGCGGTTTTCAGCCGTTGTCCACGGCAACCACTCCCCTGAAACCCTGCGTGACCCCCGCGGCTTTGCCACCAAGTTCTACACGGCCGACGGCAATTGGGACCTGGTCGGTAATAATTTCCCGACGTTTTTCATCCGCGACGCGATCAAGTTCCCGGACATGGTCCACGCCTTCAAGCCTGACCCGCGCACCAACCTGGATGACGACTCGCGACGTTTCGACTTCTTCTCCCACGTCCCGGAAGCCACGCGCACGCTGACGTTGCTGTACTCCAACGAAGGCACACCCGCCAGCTATCGCACCATGGACGGCAACGGCGTACACGCCTACAAACTGGTGAACGCCAAGGGCGAAGTCAACTATGTGAAGTTTCACTGGAAGAGCCTGCAGGGCCTGAAAAACCTCGATCCCAAGCAGGTCGCTGAAGTGCAGTCCAAGGACTACAGCCACCTGACCCACGATCTGGTGGCCGCCATCAATAAGGGCGATTTTCCGAAGTGGGACCTGTACGTCCAGGTGGTCAAGCCTGAAGACCTGGCGAAGTTCGACTTCGACCCGCTGGACGCCACCAAAATCTGGCCAGGTATTCCGGAGCGCAAAATCGGCCAGATGGTCTTGAACAAGAACGTGGACAACTTCTTCCAGGAAACCGAGCAGGTCGCCATGGCGCCAGCCAACGTCGTGCCGGGTATCGAGCCTTCGGAAGATCGCCTGCTGCAAGGTCGGGTGTTTTCCTACGCTGACACGCAGCTCTATCGCGTGGGCCCTAACGTGATGAGCCTCCCGATCAACGAGCCACGCGTCAAGGTTAACAACGGCAACCAGGACGGCCCGCTCAACACCGGGCACACCACCACCGGCGTGAACTACGAGCCAAGCCGACTCAATCCGCGTCCAGCGGTGGAAGAGGCGCGCTACAGCCAACTGCCACTGTCCGGCAGCACACAGCAAGCCAAGATCCAGAAAGAGCAAAACTTCAAGCAGGCGGGCGACTTGTATCGTTCCTACAGCGAGAAGGACCGCAAGGATCTGATTCAGAGTTTTGGTGAATCGCTGGCGACCACCGATACCGAAAGCAAGAACATCATGCTGTCGTTCCTCTACAAGGCAGATCCGGAATACGGCACCGGCGTAAGCAAGGTTGCCAATGGCGATCTGGCCAAGGTCAAGCAACTGGCCGCTGCACTGCAGGACTGACCGACCACCTCGGCCCGTTTGCACGGCGAGTCGGGGCTTCTGGAGGACATCACATGCGCAGAACCCTTTATGCGTTGCTGCTGTGTCTGGCGGCGGGCGTGGTCCAGGCCAGCCCGTCTGATATTGGCACCGCCGCCGATACCCAGGCTCAACTTCGGGAGCTGTTTTTCCAGGCCGCCCGAGACGGCCGCCAGGACATGCTCAACGAGTTCATCAATGCCAAGTTCGATCTGAACGTGCAGGACGAAAAAGGCTATACCGCCCTGATTCTCGCTGCTTACCACGGCCAACAATCAACCGTTACCCAACTGCTGAGCGCCGGCGCCGATCCCTGCGCCAAAGATCTGCGGGGCAACACGGCATTGATGGGGGCGATCTTCAAAGGCGAACTCAGCATCGCGCGGCAACTGGTCGACGCTAATTGCGCGCCCGATCAACGCAATAACGCCGGTCAGACAGCCGCGATGTACGCGGCGCTGTTCCATCGCAAGGATGTTCTTGAAGCACTGGCGGCCAAAGGCGCGGATCTGAATGCGACGGACGCCATGGGCAACCGGGTGCAAAACCTGGAGCGCGGCGAATTCCAGCCGTTGCCGGCGACCCGGTGAGTCAGGCAAAGCGCATCCTGTAGCCCGGCAAGCTCTCACAGATACACGCCATAGCGGCCAGCCAGACTCAGTCCTCTTCGAGCCAGAATCGCAGCGGTTTGCCCTGCGCTGGCCAGAG
>NZ_JAKJXE010000027.1 GCF_021728295.1 Pseudomonas petrae | reverse complement strand
CACGCCGCGAAAACGATGTCGTATACACCGGCCTCTTCCCGGCTGAAGCCGGTCCTACTGTCACACCGCGCACCCTCAGTGGGACCGGCTTTAGCCAGGAAGGCTTCGGGCGTCACGCCGCGAAAATGATGTCGTATACACCGGCCTCTTCCCGGCTGAAGCCGGTCCTACTGTTACACCGCGTGGCCTCAGTAGGACCGGCTTTAGCCGGGAAGACGGCGCATGGGCGAACGATGCTGTCGTTGCTCCCCGCTCCGTTGAGGTGGTAATACTCTGCCCACACCCGACAACCCACGAACAAGGAAGGCCCTATGTCCAGCACAGCGCTCATCGTAGTCGATATCCAGAATGACTACTTTCCCGGCGGTAAATGGCCACTGGCAGGCGCCGACGCCGCCGCTGACAACGCCGCCAAGGTGGTTCAGGCCGCGCGAGACGCCGGGGATCTGATTGTCTTCATCCGCCATGAGTCCGGCGCCGACGCGCCCTTCTTCACCCCCGGTTCCGATGGCGCCAGGCTGCACCCCAAAGTCCTGAACCTTGAGCACGAGCCGGTGGTGCTCAAGCATTTCCCCAACTCGTTTCGTGAAACCGGGCTGCAGGCGCTACTTGAAGACAAAAGCATCGAGCACCTCGCGATCATCGGCTCCATGAGCCACATGTGCATCGACGCTACCACCCGCGCGGCAGCGGACCTCGGTTACAAGGTCAAAGTCATCCACGACGCCTGCGCCAGTCGCGACCTGGAATTCGAAGGCAGCGTGGTGCCCGCCGCCCACGTCCACGCCGCCTTCATGTCCGCGCTGGGCTTTGCCTATGCCGAGGTACTGAGTACCCAAACGTATCTGGCCTGATGAAGGAGAAAACAATGAGCGACAAGAAAGCCGACATTCTGGTCTGGGGCCCGATGCATGCAACGCTGATGCAAAATCTTGAGCGCGATTACAGCGTGCACAAACTCGCCGACATCAACGACATCGACGCCTGGGCCAACCAGCACGGGAGCAAAGTGCGCGGCGTCGTCACCAGCGGCGTGTTCGGCACTGACAATGCCATTCTCGATCGCCTGCCGAACCTGGAAGTGGTCAACAGCTTCGGCGTCGGCTATGACGCGGTCGACACTCACTACCTGGCGCGCCGCAACATCAAGCTGAGCAACACCCCCGACGTGCTCAACAACGCCGTCGCCGAAACCGCCATGGCGCTGATGCTCTGCGTGTCCCGCCGCATCAGCGAAGCCGAGCGCTTCGTACGGGCCGGCCAGTGGCCCGACGGCAAATTCCCCCTCGGCAACGACCTGTGCGGCAAGACCTGCGGCATTGTCGGCCTGGGCAAGATCGGCAAGACGATCGCCAAACGCGCCGCCGCGTTCGAGATGAACATCGCCTACTTCCGCCGTGGCCGCGCTTACGAAGATGTGTCTTACCGGCACTACGGTGACCTTCGGGAACTGGCCCAGGACTCGGACTACCTGATCGTGATCGTCCCCGGCGGCCCGGACACTCAGCACCTGATCGACGCCGAAGTGCTCCGGGCACTCGGTCCCAAGTCATTTCTGATCAACGTCGCCCGCGGCACCGTTGTCGACGAGAAGGCGCTGGTGGCCTCGCTGCTGGCCTCGGAAATCGCCGGCGCCGGCCTCGACGTGTTCGAAGACGAGCCCAACGTGCCGGCCGAGCTGTTGAAGCTGGACAATGTGGTGCTCACCCCGCACATCGGCTCCGGGACCTACGAAACGCGCCAGGCCATGGCCGATCTGGTGTTCGCCAACGTCAGTGGTCATTTCGAGAAAGGGACGCTGGTCACGCCGGTCGAGCTGTAACCGGCGCGTCACGTGCAGGCCTGACGATGAAGCCGTCGGCCTGCTCCCATGGCCGTTCAAACAACTGCACGGCCGTCGCATGGACTGGCTGCGCCGTACCGTAAGTCAGCACCCGAGCATCGCCGCCAACTTTTCTGGATAATGCCGGTCGAATTGCCCCTACCCGGATCCAGACATCTGCACACGCATTCCGATCAAGCAACCTGATCGAGAAAGCCCGATCAACAAAGAAGGAGAGCTCTGTTTGAATATTGCCGGCGTCATTTTTGACTGCGACGGAACCCTGGTTGACAGCGAACGGCTGGCCGCCGGCTTGCTGCGCGACATCCTCGACAAACACCAGGTTTTACTGAGCGTCGACGAAGTTCTGCAACGCTTTCGTGGCGTGCAGTTTGCGCTGTGCATGGAAGGCCTGTGTCGCGATTATCCGTGGTTGCCAGGCGACGACATCGAAACCGAATTCCGCTCGCGCACCCTGCCGCTGCTGCGGGAACAGCTGGAAGAAATGCCAGGCGCCGTCGAATTCGTGCGCAACCTTTCGCTGCCCAAATGCGTGGCGTCGAACGGCCCGCGCAGCAAGATCGAAACCTGCCTGAGCACGGTCGGTCTGCTGGACGTGTTCCACGGCCTGATTGTCAGCGCCTACGAGGTGCAATCGTGGAAGCCGTCCCCGGTGCTCATCGAACACGCCGCAGAATTGCTGGGCCTGCCGCCCACCCAGTGCCTGTTAGTCGAAGACAGCATTCCGGGCGTCGAGGCCGGACTAGGCGCCGGAGCGCAAGTGGCGGGCTACGGCGACACCGATTTCTCGGCGTTCGTGGGCAACGCCAACTTCCATCGCGTCAAAGACTTTGGCGAATTGAAGGAATTAGTACAGCGCATCCGTTGATCAATCGGCCATCCATCCGATCGGCCCTTGTTCATCCCCGGCCAACTCGATACTGTACATAAAAACAGTATCGAGAAAATCCATGCAGCTGATCGACAAGCTGAGCATCCTCGCCGACGCGGCCAAGTACGACGCCTCCTGCGCCAGCAGCGCCGCACCCAAACGCAGTTCCGAAGGCAAATCCGGCCTCGGTTCGAGCACCGGCATGGGCATCTGCCACAGCTACACCCCCGACGGGCGCTGCGTCTCGCTGCTGAAAATCCTGCTCACCAACTTCTGCCTGTACGACTGTCAGTATTGCGTGAACCGCCGTTCCAGCGACGTGCCCCGCGCACGTTTCAGCCCGGAAGAAGTGGTCACCCTGACCATGGATTTCTACCGTCGCAACTGCGTCAGCGGCCTGTTCCTCAGCTCCGGGATCATCCGCTCGGCGGACTACACCATGGAACAGCTGATTCGCGTCGCCAAACTGCTGCGGGAAGAGCATGAATTTCGCGGCTACATCCACCTCAAAACCATTCCCGAAGCCGACCCTGCGCTGATCGAAGAAGCCGGTCGCTACGCCGATCGCCTGAGCGTCAATATCGAGCTGCCGACCCAGCTTGGCCTGCAGACCCTGGCGCCGGAAAAGGAAATGGGCTCTATCAAGCAGGCCATGCAGACCATCTACACCGGTCAGCAAACCGTGCTCAACGAGCCGCGGGCGCCGAAATTCACGCCGGCCGGGCAAAGCACGCAAATGATCGTCGGTGCTGATGAAACCGATGACAGCACCATCCTGCACACCGCTGAATCGCTGTACGGCGATTTCCGCCTCAAGCGCGTCTACTACTCGGCGTTCAGTCCGATTCCCAACAGCCCGAAAAGCGTGCCACACGCTGCGCCGCCGTTGATGCGCGAGCACCGTTTGTATCAGGCCGACTTCCTGCTGCGCAGCTATGGCTACAGCGCCAGCGAGTTGCTGCAAGGCCCGGGGCATCTGGCCCTGGACATCGACCCGAAACTGGCCTGGGCGCTGGAACACCGCGACATCTTCCCGCTGGACCTCAACCGCGCGGAGCCGGCGATGATCGCGCGGATCCCCGGCATTGGCATTCGCACCACCAAGCGTCTGGTCGAGTTGCGCCGCCAACGCCGCATTCGTTACGAAGACCTGACCCGGCTTCGCTGCGTGCTGGCCAAGGCCAAGCCGTTCATCATTACAAGCGACTACCATCCGCGTCAGGCCGAAAGTTCAAGCATCGATCTGCGCGAGCAACTGCGCGACAAACCTCAGCCGCAACAAATGGCGCTGTGGGGATGATCATTCTCGATTGCGCCGACTCATTCGACACCTGGCGGCAGCAGGCGCGCTGGCTGCTGAGCCACCAGATCAACCCGGATCAGGTGAGCTGGAGCGTGCAGCAGGACGCTGACCTGTTCGCCAGCGACGTTGATTACCCGGACGAGCCCGGCCCCTTTCGCGCGCGCATTCCCCTTGAGTTGCTGGAGCTGCTGCAGAACGCCGCACAGTTCTGCGGCGACCAGCGCTGGACGCTGCTCTACGAAGTGCTCTGGCGGGTCAGCCATGGTGATCGCACGGCCATGCTGGCCGGCGACAAATTGGGCAGCGAACTGCACCGGCGCCTGAAACAGGTCAGCCGAGAAGCCCACCACCTGCATGCGTTTCTGCGCTTCGTGGCGCTGCCGGTGATTGATAATGCCGAAGACGTCGCGGCCAAGGCGGCATTGCTGGAGATGACCTGTTTACCGGAATACGTCGCCTGGCACGAGCCTGCCCACGACATTCTGCGCACCGCCAGCGAGCATTTCATCGGGCGCATGGGTCGTCATCGCTGGATGATTGCGACGCCCAAAGACGGCGTGTTTTATGACGGCGAGCAGCTGATTCATCAGCCTGTGTGCCCGGAGGCATGGCAGTCGTTGGCACGCAATGCCGATGATCCCCACGGCAATCTCTGGCTGACCTACTACAGCCACATTTTCAATCCGGCGCGGCTCAATCCGAAAGTCATGCAGGGCCATCTGCCGGCGCGGTTCTGGAAGAATTTGCCGGAGGGACCATTGATTCCGGCATTGATCAGCGAGGCGCGTACCGGCGGGCAGCGTGATGGTCAGGCGCGGGAGATTGCCGAGCGGCGCGGCAAAGTGATTCGTGGCAAACCGGCGCCCTCGCCCGCAGCGGACGCAAACTAGGCTGCGTGAGTCGGCCTGAGGTTTGCGTGCAGCCTTACTGATCCAGGCTGTTGACGGGTTCAAACTCACGATGCGCGGCGGTCTGCATCCCGGCGGTGCTGATGGGCGTGCCCAAGGCCGTGCCGAAAAAGCGCACCGCCTCGCTGCTCAGGTCGCGGTGAATGCTTTCGCGATTGACGCCAATAGCGTCGGTGCACAGGCCAGGCTGGGTGGCACGTTGCTCGTCATCACAGGGCGCCATGAACACGAAGTGCCCTGCCCCGGCGAACAGTTTGAAATCCGAGACCTCAGGCAGCTTGCGTGCCAGCGCTTCGGCGTTCTTGTCGATGGCGAGCAGTTCGTCGCCGTCGCCGCTGTACAACAACACCGGCACGTGCACGTCAGCCAGCGTCTGCCGACCAAACATCAACCCCAGCGGCGCCATCAGCATCAGCGCGCCCACGCGGGGATCGGCTTGCGCGTGCAGGTCGTCACGGTCTGCCACCAGTTCGCCCTGGGTCTTGCAAGCGTCACGGTCTTGAGGCCGCTCGGTGCAGTAATGGCGCAGGCGCTGCAGATCAGGCTGGGCGCCGGCGAGAATCAACGCCGTTTCGCCACCCGCCGAGTAACCGATCACCCCGACGCGGCGCGCACTGATGTACGGCGACAGCATGGGGTCGATTAACGCGGCACTGATGGCTTCGGATATTTGCAGGGGGCGACCGTAGAGATTGCTCAGGCTGCCCAAGCGGCTGTGGTCCATGTAGTTATCGCCCGGATGGAACACCGCCACGACGACAAACCCCTTGCGCGCCAATGACGTCGCCAGGTCGTGTTGCGCCAGCGGCGTGCCGGTGTTGCCGTGGGACAGCATCAGCAGCGGGAAGCGGCCCATGGCAATGGTGGCGTCTTCCGACGCTTCAATCGGATAACCCTGAACGCGGGTGATGTGTTCATCGTCGGTGGAGGGGTAAAAAGCGTAGGCGTGCATGGGCCGGGAATCCAGCGGATCGAGAAACGTCAGCTCGTGAAAGCCCACGCTCCAGCTCTGCAGCTCGCTGGCCTGCACCGAAATCAGGCTGCCCAGCATGCTGATAATCATCACTGCACAAAGACGCATCATTGCAATGCCCCTCACCTTATCAATCCATGCCTGCCGATTCAGACGCTCAATGGCTGAAGCCCCGCAAAAACGGCGTCTGTCGCTATCTGACCCGTGGGGTTCGATAACATTCCGAAACGTTTGAGGATCAATGGTGCACAAGGCGGGCCAAGCTCGAAGAATTGAAGGCATCGGTCGCCGCTTGACGCAGAACAGGCCGAATGGGTGCGCATTCTACGGTGCTACAGGGAGGTTACGCGCAAAGAACTCATAAAGGCTGTCGCTCGGCTGAACATGCGGCCGCAAAACGACGAAAGCCCCGTCACCCATCGGCGTGCGGGCCGGTGATGACAGGGCTTTCGGGTGGAGCTTTTTTTATCGCTTCGAGCCGCTTCGCTGACGCTGGCGGCGTAGTCGGACTTAAGCGAACAGCGTTTCGCTGATGGTCTTCTGCGCGGCAGCCATGGCAGCGGCACGCGGCTCGTCGCCATAAGCCAGGCCTTCGGCCACGACGAATTCCAGGTCGGTGACGCCGATAAAGCCGAACACCACCTTGAGCAGGTCATCATGGCCAGCGCCGCTCGGCAGCCCCTGATGCAGACCGCCAGTGGTCGAAACGATGATCACTTTCTTGCCCTTGCACAGACCTTCCGGGCCCGCTTCGGTGTAGCGGAAAGTGCGGCCGGCCACACAGATGCGGTCGATCCACGCCTTCAACTGGCTCGGGATGCTGAAGTTGTACATCGGCGCACCGATGACCACGACGTCAGACGACAGGAACTCTTCCAGCGTCGCTTCGTTGGTCTCCACTTCCAGCTTCTGCGCCGCGTCGCGGCCTTCCACCGGCGTACCGGCAGCGGCCAGCGTGGTGCCGGAGAAATGATTAAGTGGCTCGCTCGCCAGATCGCGGTACACCACCTGGGTGTCCGGGGTGGTAGCGGTGAAAGACTCAACGACACTGCGGCTCAACTGACGCGAAGCGGAGTGATCGCCGAGGATGCTGGAATCGATGTGCAAGAGTTTCATGAAGTGCTTCCCAAGGTGAGAATCGCCGCCTGGCGATCAAGTGGCGTCATCCTACCTTGTGAAGTAATGCGTGATTAGAGGGTGTAAATGCGATAGATCGTCTCAGGCATAGGACAATCAGCAATGTAGGACCGGCTTCAGCCGGTAAAGCATCGGCGACATACTGGAGAGGTGCCGGCGTTCACACGGGTCTCTTCCCGGCTAAAGCCGGTCCCACTAAAGCAATCCCAGGCGTCCATTGGGAGTGGCTCACACTGTCGGAGCCGGCTTGCTGGCGAACCCGTCTCTCCAGCCGCTGCAATTTTGGATGACCCACCTCGTTCGCCAGCAAGCCGGCTCCTACAGAGGAATGCATTCAGCCAGTAAAAGCCCGTGCAGCCAGTGGGACCGGCTTCAGCCGGGAGCTTTTGATCTGCTTTTGCTCTTCAAACACAAGAATTCCAGTCACCGCCAATCGCGACTTTGGTGCAGGCTGAACGCAGGTCTCGCGCAGTGGGCCGAGCCGCATGGATGCGGCGAGAGCGCCGTCAGGACATGGATGTCCGTTTGGCGCGGGCCCACGGAGCGAGACCGGAGTGAAGGAACCCTGACGAAGGAAGGGCCCAACCGAGAGCAAGCACCCTTGGCTGCTCTTTAAAACCGAGAGCGGGGTGCTTTTTCCAAGTAACTCGCCGAAGGCGAAAC
>NZ_JAKJXE010000026.1 GCF_021728295.1 Pseudomonas petrae | reverse complement strand
GGTCGTCACGCTGCAATATTTGCGGTCTTCACACCGGCCTCTTCCCGGCTAAAGCCGGTCCCACAAAAAGCGCTGCTCAGCCGGTCCCACACAAAGTGCTGCGTACACCCGATGGAACTGGCTACCACGATCCCTGTAGGACCGGCTTTAGCCGGGAAGGCGTCGGTCGTCACGCTGCAATATTTGCAGTGTTCACACCGGCCTCTTCCCGGCTGAAGCCGGTCCCACAAAAAGCGCTGCTCAGCCGGTCCCACACAAAGCGCTGCGTACACCCGATGGAACTGGCTACCACGATCCCTGTAGGACCGGCTTCAGCCGGGAAGGCGTCGGTGGTTACGCTGCAATATTTGCAGTGTTCACACCGGCCTCTTCCCGGCTAAAGCCGGTCCCACACAAAGTGCTGCGTACACCCGATGGAACTGGCTACGACGATCCCTGGTAGGACCGGCTTCAGCCGGGAAGGCGTCGGTCGTCACGCTGCGATATTTGCGGTGTTCATACTGGCCTCTTCCCGGCTAAAGCCGGTCCCACACAAAGTGCTGTTCAGCCGGTCCTACACGAAGCGCTATACAACCGGGCCGACAGAAAGCGGCGCGCAGCAGTCACTCTCCAGGCCAGAGTGCCGCGAATGACGCTTGGGGTCTTGACCGATTTCACCGTCGTCAATGACGAAATCGGCACAGTCGCCAGTCGATCAGATCTCGCTGAGAACCGCGTGGGGCAGGTGGGCGTAGAGGGTTCGGCAGACGCCGATGATGTGGTGCTCGATCAGTTCGGCGGCTTTGTCCACGTCACGATCGGCACAGGCCTTGAGGATCTCGCGGTGTTCCAGGTCGGCGCGCTCTTTGCCTTCGTCGAAACTCATCTGCACGCGCAGGTAGCGCTCTACCTTGTCGTGGATCGAGCGAATCATGTTCAGCAAAAACGGCCGCTGCGCCGCTTCATACAGGCAGGTGTGGAAAGCCCAGTTCAGCTCGGCCCAGCGCCCGATGTCGTCATCGCACATGAACTCGTCACAGATGGCCCGGGCCCGATCCAGCTGAGCAGCGGTCATTCGCGGCACGGCGAGGCGAATGGCTTGCACTTCCAGCAGCACCCTCACTTCGAAAATCTGCGCCAGCTCCGGCTCGGAAATCCGCGTGACCACGGCACCCTTGTTGCGCTGGAACTGCACCAGCCCTTCGGCTTCCAGACGCTTGAGCGCTTCACGTACGGGGATCTTGCTGACGTTGAACACGCGGGCGATGTCGTCCTGACGAATCGGCTCGTCCTCGGCGAACTGGCCGGAAATAATCGACTCGCGCAGGTACTTGGCAATCACCTCGGACGCGGAGGGCGCGACACCGAGGTTGGGGGCGTCTGGAAGAAGAAAAGGCACGCGAATGGCTCGGCAATGGCGAATGCCGAATATTGTATACGACCTCCGATTTGTTACGCGCTGTGTCTTTTAAGTCCCGCAAAGAATTGGTCAGTGGTTCGCGGTGTACGACAGCATCATCGACAGCTGACACATCGGCCGGCCGCTTTCCGCGTGCCACTGATTGAACGCCGCTTGCACTGCCGCCTGATCGCGCTGGCTGCTGGGCACGCGGTCGACGATCTTCTGCGCATTGAGCGCGGCGACCACGTCATTGCTGGGGATGAAGGTGTCCTTGCCAACCATGCGCAGGAAGCGCGGCGACGACAGCCCGCCCATCTGATTGCCGTGCTTGAACAGGTAACGCCACAACCCGACGATATCGGTGACCGGCCACTCGGCGATGAAGTTGCCGAAGCTGCCGTGTTCGTGAGCAATGTCGAGGATCAGCTGAGCATTGCGGGGCACGCTCTTGAGCTTGCCCAAGTGCCGGATGATCCGCGCGTCCTGCATCAGGCGTTCAAGATGATCGCCGCCCATCAGCGTGACCTTTTCCGGATCGAAGCCGAAGAAGGCCTGCTCGAAGGCCGGCCATTTGGCGTCCACCAGGCTGTGCTTGAGGCCGGCACGAAACACCCGCAGCGCCATGGTTGACAGGTAACGGTCGTCGCTGAGGGCTTTCAGTTTTTTAGTCGTAGCGGGGGTCGGCAGATGCGCCTCAAGGGCGGCGGCGGAACCAAAGCGGTTGAGACAGTATTCATGGAGCCATTTGTAGTCTTGCATGCCCTCTCCAAAACAAAATTCATGCTCGGGTTTCAATTCACCCGGATTTCCCGGCGAGACGCCGATCACTGTAGGAGCGCGCTTGCCCGCGAACGGTGTGTCAGACACCGCATATGGACCTGACACAACGCCGCCGTCCAGATGCGGCGCCAAACCAGGCGCGCCCCGCAGGCAACCGTGCATTCGACCCCGTTCGAGCAAGGGGTTCCAGCAATCGAGCGCGAGCAACGCTTAGGGCTATCTAGCCCCGCGACGGATCAAGCAATAGCGCAGTCTTCGCCAGACGCTGACCCAGCGCGCGACACAACGCCGTTTCGTGTTCATCCAGCGTGCGTTTGCCGTCGGCGCCGGCGTGATGACTGGCGCCGTAAGGCGTGCCGCCGCCACGGGTTTCGATTAGTGCCGCTTCGCTGTAGGGCAGGCCGCTGATGAGCATGCCGTGGTGCAGCAAGGGCAACAGCATCGACAACAACGTGGTTTCCTGGCCGCCGTGCAGGCTGGCGGTGGAGGTGAACACACTGGCCGGCTTGCCCACCAGTGCGCCGGTCAGCCACAGGTTGCTGGTGCCGTCGAGAAAGTACTTCAGCGGCGCGGCCATATTCCCGAAGCGCGTCGGGCTGCCCAGGGCCAGGCCCGCGCAGTTTTTCAGGTCGTCGAGGGTGGCGTACAAGGCGCCGGCGTCCGGAATGCTCGGCGCCACAGCTTCGCAGTCGGTAGACACCGCCGGCACCGTGCGCAGGCGCGCCTCCATGCCGGTCATCTCGACACCACGGGCGATCTGACGCGCCATCTCCGCGGTGGCGCCGTTACGGCTGTAAAACAGAACCAGAATGTACGGCGCGCTCATGGCAGGATCTCCAGAATGTTTTCCGGCGGACGACCAATCACAGCCTTGTCGCCGACGACGAGAATGGGGCGTTCGATCAACTTGGGATGGGCCGCCATGGCGGCGATCAGCTGCTCGTCGCTCAGGCTGGTGTCGGCGAGGTTCAGGGTCTTGTACTGGTCTTCACCGGTGCGCAGCAGCCCGCGGGCGCCGATGTTCAGCTTGGCCAGCAGGTCGCGCAGTTGCGCGGCGTCGGGCGGGGTCTCGAGGTAATGAATGATGGTCGGCGTCAGGCCGCGGGCTTCAAGCAATTCCAGCGCGCCACGGGATTTGCTGCAACGCGGGTTGTGATAAAGCGTGAGATCGGTCATTTGCGGTCGCATCTTGCCTGAGGTGGCGGCTATTCTACCTGCGTCACGGTAACGACCGGTAACACGCCGCGAGCGATGCACAATCGGCGTCGCGTCTCTCTAGAAAGAAAGAGCATCCAGAAGGAAACAGCATCATGGCAAGGCGATTGGCAGCGGCAGCGGCACTTATCGGAAGTATGTTGCTCAGCGGGTGCGGCGTGGACCTGGGCACGGATCAGAATGGCGATAAAGTCGCCAGCAGCCGCGTCGACAAGCACTGGCTGGTCGTCAATTACTGGGCCGAATGGTGCGGCCCGTGCCGGACCGAAATTCCCGAACTGAATAACTTGTCCGAGCAGGTGAAAGGCCAGAACGTCAGCGTGTTCGGCGTCAACTTCGACAACCTTCAGGGCGAAGACCTGAAAAGCGCAAGCAAGGCGCTGGGCATCACCTTTACCGTATTGGCCCAAGACCCGGCCGAACACTACGACCTGCCGAAAAGCGAAGCCCTGCCGGTGACCTACATCATCGACGACAAGGGCAAAGTGCGCGAGCAACTGATGGGCGAACAGACCGCGGCGGGCGTGATGCAGAAGCTGGTGGAGTTAAAGGCAAAGGGCTAGAAGGCGGATCACTGTCCGCGCTGATGAAACCTTAGAAGCCAGCCTCGCTGGCGAAGACTAACGGCCACTGGCCAAATGCTCCCGTTAGTCAGGTAGCGTGGGCAGCGATTCACCGGCAAGTGGGTTAACTCCGTATCTGCCGTCACACTTTTGTGACAATGGTGCTGCGTCCTGTTTGACCACGCTGAATTCGTCGAGCAATGGCAGGAATTCTGAGCGTCAAGAGGAGTACACCTATGGCTGCATAGATGGCCCACTCCTTCAGATCCGCTCGCACGATCCACAGCATATGCAGCAAACCCAGTCCCAGAATCAGGTAACTGAGCCGATGAAGCTTCTTCCAGCGCCTTCCCAAGCGGCGCTGGCTGTAGCGATTGGACGTGACTGCCAGGGCCATCAATCCAAGAAATCCTAAAGCGCCGACAATAATGTAGGGCCGCTTGACCAGTTCCTCGCCCAATTGCGCCCAGTCGAAACCCAGGATAAAGAAGCCGTAGCCCAGCATGTGCAGCGACACATAGGCGAAACACCATAGCCCCAACTGCCGGCGAACAGCGATCCATCCGGGCCAGCGCGTCGTGCGCTGCAATGGGGTCATCGCCAGCGTGATCAAAAGCAGGGTCAATGTGCCTAGCCCCAAGCGATCAACAAGCACTTTTCCGGGATCAGGCCCCAAAGCAAAAATCCACGCCTGGTAGAGCCAATACATGGGGACTAAAGCTGCAGCCGCGAACACGGACAGTCGCCAGTAAATGAAGCGCATCAATAGTTTTTCCGTAGATCCAGGCCTGTATAAAGAGAAGCAACTTGCTCCCCATACCCGTTGAACATCTCAGTCTGGCGAATATTCGGGCTGAACAGCCCGCTAGGCAGACGCCGCTCGTGTGCCTGGGTCCAGCGTGGGTGGTCAACAGTCGGGTTCACATTGGCATAAAACCCATACTCGTTTGCCGCGATGCTCTGCCAGGTGGTCTTGGGTTGGTCGCTCGTCAGGCTGATGCGCACGATGGACTTCACGCTTTTAAAGCCGTATTTCCAAGGCACCACCAGACGCAACGGCGCGCCGTTCTGATTGGGCAGCTCCCGCCCATACATGCCCACCGCCAGAATCGCGAGCGGGTTCATCGCCTCATCCAGGCGCAGCCCTTCTACATAAGGCCAGTCGATCAACGCAAAACCGGAACGCTGACCAGGCATCGTCTTTGGGTCTTGCAGGGTTTCGAAGCGGATGTATTTGGCGTTCGCCGTCGGTTCAACCTGCTTGAGCAGCTCGGAGATCGGGAACCCCAACCACGGAATCACCATCGACCACGCCTCTACACAGCGCAGACGATAGATACGCTCTTCCAGCTGATAAGGCTTCATGAAGTCTTCAAGCGCGTAGCGGCCAGGCTTGCCGACCTCCCCGTCGATGACCACGCTCCAGGGCTCGGTTTTCAGGGAGCCGGCGTTTTGCGCAGGATCGCCCTTGTCCGTGCCGAACTCGTAGAAATTGTTGTAGTGGGTCGCGTCCTTGAACGGCGTGATCGTCTCGTCTTTGACGGTCACGGCCTGCCACTTCGTCGCAGGCAATTTGCCCTTGAACCAGTCAGGTGCAGCGCCCGCCTCGACGTCAGCGTAGCGGGAGGCTTCTTCGGCTTGTGCCCAACGGGGCATTGCACTGACGGCAAGTCCTGCAAGTGAGCTGCCGAGCAATGCTCGACGCGAGAGGTAAAGGGATTCGGGTGTGACATCCGACTCTTTGCAATCGGATGTGGAGGGGATCTTGATCAGCATGATGACTCCGCAGTTATAGAGAACTCAGGCATCTATCTAAACGATTAAAATCGTTGCGTTTGTTTCAAGTCATCGAATTCCGAATCGTCTATCCAGAGAAAGTGTACCGGCACCCTTGGCTATGATAATCAGCAGTAGTCCGATCCAGGACAAATGGGTCGGCCACGCATCGGGGTAGACAAATATCTCGATTACCAGCGTCATGCCCAGCAGGGCCAGGGCCGACAAACGACTGAATAGACCGAGAATCAGTAGCACTGGGAACAGATGTTCGGCATAGGCTGAGAGATGGGCAGCCAGTTCCGGAGAGATTAACGGCAAGTTGTACTCAGTGCGGAACAGCTCGTAAGTGCTGTCAGTGATGGTTAAAAAGCCCTCGACCTTGGTCCGACCGGACATGATAAAGATCGCGGCAATCGAAATCCGGGCCACCAATGCCAAGGTGGAATCGCTGATCAGGTGAAACATACGGTCGGCGAGGCTGTTCCAGAGATTGAGCAGGCGAGGCACATTCATGATGTTCTCCAATGCTTATTGAGCGGCAAATACGTTGGCAGCGATCAGACGGCTGAGCATGTTCATCAGGTCCAACTCTGGTTCAGCGCGGGTTGCGTATTCGGCAGCATCCTCCAGGGGCAAATTGGCTGCGCAGGCGTCCAGAAAGGCACATTCGCCAATGCTCAACGGATACCAGGCAATGAACGTGGTGCTGCGGCTGATCAAAACGCCTTCGCTGACCCAATCCAGTTCGGCAGGTACGTCGATCTGTTCGCGATTGCATCGCCAGAGGGTGTAGGCGGGTTGTTCCGCGAACCATTTCCAGCGTGCTGTGGCGCGCAATTTGAGCCTCACGCTGGCCAACAGCTCCGGCTCGATGGCTGCAAAGGCGGTGACATCAAGGGCGGGTTCGTCTTTAGCGCCATGGGCTTCATTCCACAGCAGATCGATGCGCGCCACATTGCCAAGGTAAGGCAGGTCCCGGGCGTGCTCGAAAGCGTCAAGAAAGTCCGGGAAGCCTTTGCCGTAATTAAGCAACCGCGCATCGGTAGGCGGGAATTGGCGGACATAGCGCGCCGCAGCGGCTTGCAACCATTCGGTGCCTACCAGACGCTCCACGGTAGGAAAATTCGCCAAGAGGGCATCACTGGCGCCTTTCATCACGGTGTTGCGATACACCAGAAATCCCGATTGCTCAGTCAGTACCGGCAAGCTTTCGGGGTCCTTGCCATACAAGGCGCTGATAAAAGCGTCCTGAAAACCGGCCAGTGACAGATTCATTATGCAGTCTCCCGTTGCAGGTGTCGGTGGGTGTCCAAGACGCTCTGGGCCCGATTGCGTTCGATAATCAACTCATCGAAAGCGGGAATCTGGTCATCGCGTTCAATGAGCGTCGGGCGTGGGCCGATGCGCTTGATCAAGCGTTGATAAAGGGACCAGACCGCGTCGCTGACGGGGCTGTCGTGGGAATCGATCAGCAGGCTCGAGTCGCCAGGGTCAGGGGTGTGACCGGCCAGATGGATTTCCATGACCGCATGGGCCGGGAAGGCATCCAGATAACCGGCGGCGTTGAAGTCTTGGTTATGCGCGCTGATAAAGACGTTGTTCACGTCCAGCAGCAGCCCGCAACCGGTTCTGTCGCTTAGCTCGGTGAGGAAGTCGAGCTCGCTCCAGTCATGGCCGTCGAGCTTTAAATAGTGGGTTGGATTTTCAATCGCAATCCGGCGCCCGAGGATGTTCTGGGTGCAATCAATGTTGTCGACGATCCGTTGCAGCGCTTCATGGGAGCGCGGAAACGGCATCAGGTCGGGGTGGTACTGGCCTCGCCAGGTTGACCAGGCCAAGTGTTCCGACATCAGGGTCGGTTGAACGCGATCGGCAAGCACCTTGAGCCGTTGCAAGTGGGCCATGTCGGGCGGGCAATCGGCCGCCAGGGACAGGGACACACCGTGCAGTGACAGCGGGTGCTGGCTGCCAATCGCTTCAAGCCAGGCCAGGCGGGGGCCGCCGTCAACCATGTAATTTTCCGGATGGACTTCAAACCACAGGCCGCTGGCGGTGCAATCGAGTGCGTGCTCGTAATGCTCTGCCTTGAGGCCAAGTCCGGCACCCATCTTTTGGGAAGTTTTCATGATTGACGCGTCCCTTGATGTGGCGGGTTACATGGCTTCCAGAGTACCGTGGCCGTTTGGCGTCTTGATCGAGGTGCAAGTGCCGGCCGGAACGTTTTTCCACGAGTTGGCCTGATAGTCCGTCTTCGAGGTACCAGCACATGTGGTGCCTGCGCCTGCTTTGCAATCGTTCTTGCCAGCCATGGAAACGCCGTAGCACTTCTCCATGGCCGCTGGTTTTTCGGCCGCCATGACTGAACCGGCAGCAACGGAAGACAGGGCGATTGCGATAGCGGCGATATTCAAAGTTTTCATGGTGTTTCTCCGAGGATTCAAGTAGTTGGTCGGCAGTTCAGCGAATCGTTCGCTTTGCTTGCGATCCGGGAAGTAATTCGTCGCGAAACGCCAACCGGTTACAGCGATCGAAAAAATATTTGAAATATCGTGAAAAAATTTGCGCCGTGCGGGGTTTCTCAGTTCACTGCCCTCCTGCGTTCAGTCAGTGCGCGCTTGCAATGCACTTGATGAGAAGAACAATTAAAAAATTTTTAACTGTTGTGTAACCAGGGCGATTGATGGACCGAACTACACATAATGAATCGTTGCGCAGGCGAGAGATCGATCTTCAGACGCTCTTCCTGTCAGGGCTCAAGGGCAATCAGGCTGACTACGCGCGTTTCCTGCGGGAGTTGAGCACGCACCTGCGTGGTTTTCTCAGGGCACGGCTGCTGCGTCAGCCAGATGAAATAGAGGATCTGCTGCAAGAGATTCTGCTGGCGGTGCATAACGGCCGTCAGACCTATCAATCTGATCAGCCGTTGACGGCCTGGGTGTTTGCCATTGCGCGCTACAAACTGGCCGATTTCTATCGTTCCCGCTCGCGGCACGATGGGCTCAACGATTCCATTGATGACGCCGAGGAGCTATTTGCCGAGCCCTGTCTGGAACCGGCTCAGGCGAGTCGCGATCTGGACAAGTTGCTCGAAGAGCTGCCGGACAAGCAGCGGCTGCCAATCATGCACGTCAAGCTCGAAGGGCTTTCCGTTGCGCAGACGGCGCAGTTGACCGGGCTTTCCGAGTCTGCGGTAAAGATTGGCGTGCATCGCGGGCTCAAGGCCCTGGCGGCCATGATCAGAGGTAAATGATGAACACAGACGATCTTGTTTCCATGCTCTCCACCGGGGTCGAACCCGTTGATCCCAAGGCGATCGCCAAGCGCTTCAGCCTGGCGATTCTGATTGGCGGTGTGGGGGCTCTGTTGGTGGTCATGCTGCGCTTTGGCGTACGGCCTGATCTGGCCGAAGTGGCGACGACCCCTATTTTCTGGGCCAAGATTGCCTTTCCCCTGAGCCTGATGCTGGGCGCATTGTTGATGGTGACGCGCCTGGCTCGCCCCGGCATGAGTGCCGGTGGCGGCAAACTATGGGTCACCCTGGGGGTGGCGGCGATCTGGGTCGGCACGCTTTACGGGCTGGCTGTAGCACCTGCAGACGAGCGAGTGGCCCTGGTCTTGGGCACAACCTGGAAAGTGTGCGCCTTCAGTATCACCTTGCTCTCTGTACCAGGCTTTATTGCGGTGTTCTGGGCCTTGCGTGGCCTGGCGCCGACCCGGCCGAAGCTTGCCGGCGCCTGCGGCGGCCTGCTCGCCAGCTCCCTGGCGACTCTTGCCTACTGCCTGCACTGTCCTGAAATGGCCGTACCGTTCTGGGGTATCTGGTATTTTCTGGGGATGCTGGTGCCGACGTTAATCGGTGCTGCAATGGGGCCGCGGTGGTTGCGTTGGTCGTGATTGAGTAGCGCTCTCGGATCGAGCTGAGTCCAGGTTGAATCAAGATACCGAGCGTCGGTGCTGCCGACCGGGCCGAGGGCAAGCGGTGGGCAGGCGGTTGTTGCGGCGCAGGATGGCGATGCCCGTGGGCTGATCGTCAATATCTTTCGAATAGGGGACGGATTTATTTTCCAGGTCAGATAAATCCGTCCCCTTATCTCTCCCAAAGCAGCCGCTAGCCTGATCGAAGCGCTAAATTTCAAGATGAGTTCAGCGTCTAAAAATGCCCCACGAAATCAGCAGCACACGCTCACCGCACCAGAACTTCACACAGATCAAAGCGGTCACATCGCTAGTCCCGACGAGTGATGCGTATGAGCCTCTTAGAGCAGGAAATGCAGGACCGCGACCACCCCGTTGCGGAGGACATTGCGCTGCAGCGCAAAGTCTGGAAGTTCCAGAGGGTTGGCTGGTATGTGCTGACGGCGGTTGTCATCCTGACATTGCTCGGCTTGTTTTCCAGAGGCCCGCTCAGCACGCTCGAATCGGTGAGTGTGCAGGGTGACCTGACGGTGCAGTACGAGCGTTTCCACCGAGCGGGCGGGAC
The DNA here is from genome assembly GCF_021728295.1 of Pseudomonas petrae. Lineage (GTDB taxonomy): Bacteria > Pseudomonadota > Gammaproteobacteria > Pseudomonadales > Pseudomonadaceae > Aquipseudomonas > Aquipseudomonas petrae. Next base: position 1,591 of record NZ_JAKJXE010000026.1, on the reverse strand, counting down.
CAATCCAATGATCGTTCAGGCCACGGGGCAGCCGGGCAAAGAGGTCACGCTGTCCATTGGCAAGCCTATGCTGGATGGCTTCAGCATCGAGTCTATCCAGCCGCAGCCGGTCAGCTCCATGGGCAGTCCCCAAGGTTTGAGTCTTACTTTCCCCACCGACAAGAGCGGGCACGTCACGCTCTTTATCTCATGGCGCAGCAACGGCATGGGGCTGTTTAAAAGTCAGATCAGTGTCGTGGGCGGCGGCCAGATTCCAGTCACTCAGTTCATTTACCCATAGGTGCTCAATGGATGCCGTATTACGCGCGGGCGCGATTTATCTGGCACTGATGGTGCTCTTCAAGATATCGGGCAGACGATCATTGGGCGAGCTGACGTCGTTTGATTTCGTGCTGCTGATGGTCATTGGCGAAGCCACCCAGCAAGCGCTGCTGGGCGATGACTTCTCCGTGACCAATGCGGTTCTGGTCATTGTGACGTTGATGGTGATCGACATCGGGCTTTCCCTCGTCAAGCGACGCTCCAAACGCTTGGCCAAGCTGATCGATGGGGGGCCGACGATCATTGTTGAAAACGGCGCTTTCCTGCGACATCGCATGCACGAGGCCCGTATTCAGGAAGACGACATCCTGGAGGCCGCAAGAATAGAGCAGGGCTTCGAACGAGTGGAGCAGATCAAGTACGCGATCCTCGAGCGAAACGGCAAGATCTCGATCATTCCTGCCTGATCATCTGCCCGCCATGGGCCAGGCAGGATCACTCTCGGTTAATTGCCAAGGCTAATGCGCGCCGACAAATGGTGCCTATGTCTTGGGAATGCCAAGGTTTAGGGATGAACAGTGGAGCATATCCAGACTCCAGGATTTGTTGACCTCGTCCTCCGGAGGACAAGATCACAGGGATGCGGGGCCAATGCGCTTGCACACGATTTGCCAGCCCAATACCACTCAGCCCACCCGGCATATGGATGTCGGACAGTATGAGATCTGCCCCTCCTGAGGTCTCGCACAACCAGTCCCAAGCGTCGTCGCCCGTCTCTGCTGTTACGACCTCGAAGCCTTCCGTCTCTAAAATTTCATGGATCAAACTGCGAATGAGCCAGTCATCTTCCACCACTAAAACGGTTGATAACACTGTCATGTGCCCATGCTGGTTTGTTGTGCAGTTGGACTGGGCCAATGTCTGCGGGTTCCTACTTCCGATACAGCCGTAGCTCAGGTCTCTTTGCACGGTTACGCCGCTCTAATTGAGTGGGGGTGTAGTTCTATGTAAAGCCTGAATCGCCCCTGATTATCCAGATGGCTACCAACAAGACCGGCGAAGCGTGCCGAACGAGCCGCTACAATCCCCCGTCACCGCCAACCCGGAGCCTGCGCCTTTAATGCCGTTGTTCAATCGTTTGACTGCATTTTCAACCCAAAGCGGCAGGGCGGTCGGCCTTGTCTGGGCGACTTCCCGGCCCTTGTAATGCCTTCCGCCTGTTTCAGCGTCGCGCCCCGGAAACCCGCCAGCAAAATTACCTGGAAGCATTGCGGTCCCATGAGTCGCACACCAAGGAAGTGAAGCTTTTCGGCATGGCGCCGTTGTTGCC
>NZ_JAKJXE010000025.1 GCF_021728295.1 Pseudomonas petrae | reverse complement strand
TCCCTCGATGATCAGTCGAGAACTATCGCTCCCGAAGGCGCATTAGTCGAGATACAAGGAGCCGGCTTGCTGGCGAACGGGGTGTGTCAGCCGTCCTCTGTGCCGAACCTGCCGACGTCTTCGCGGGCAAGCGCGCTCCTACAGGTTTTGTGCCCGACGCCGATTGCGTGTTTGACGTAAATCTGGTGTAGGAGCCGGCTTGCTGGCGAACGGGGTGTGTCAGCTGTCATCTGTGCCGACCCTGCCGACGTCTTCGCGGGCAAGCGCGCTCCTACAGGTTTTGTGCCTGACACCAATTGCCCATTTGACGAAAATCCATTGTGGGCGCCGGGCCTATATTTGCTGAGGCGCGGAGGGGACGGCGCTGTGGGAAGATCGCCCCATTTGCCGCACCCGACCCCTTCGCCCATAATCGCGTTCTTTACACGCATCAAGCCTGCGGGAGCCCCATGGAGCAATTTCGAAATATCGGCATCATTGGTCGCCTGGGCAGTACCCAGGTGGTGGAGACCGTTCGCCGACTCAAGAAATTCCTGATATCGCGGCACCTGCATGTCATCCTCGAAGACGCCATCGCCGAGGTCCTGCCGGGGCATGGTTTGCAGACGTCTTCGCGCAAGATGCTCGGTGAAGTCTGCGACATGGTCATCGTCGTCGGCGGCGACGGCAGTCTGCTCGGCGCCGCCCGTGCGCTGGCCAAGCACAACGTGCCGGTGCTGGGCATCAACCGTGGCAGCCTGGGCTTCCTCACTGACATTCGCCCCGACGAGCTGGAAGTCAAAGTCGCCGAAGTGCTCGACGGCCACTATCTGGTGGAAAACCGTTTCCTGCTGCAGGCCGAAGTGCGCCGTCACGGTGAAGCGATCGGGCAGGGCGACGCGCTCAACGACGTCGTGCTGCACCCCGGCAAATCCACGCGGATGATCGAGTTCGAAATCTACATCGACGGCCAGTTCGTCTGCAGCCAGAAGGCCGACGGCCTGATCGTTGCGACGCCCACCGGCTCGACGGCCTACGCGCTGTCGGCGGGCGGCCCGATCATGCACCCCAAACTCGACGCCATCGTCATCGTGCCGATGTACCCGCACACGCTGTCCGGCAGGCCAATTGTCGTCGATGGAAACAGTGAGCTGAAAATCGTTGTCTCAAAGGACATGACGATCTACCCACAGGTTTCCTGCGATGGCCAGAACCACTTCACCTGCGCGCCGGGTGATACCGTGACCGTGAAAAAGAAGCCGCAGAAGCTGCGACTCATTCACCCGCTCGATCACAACTACTACGAAGTCTGCCGGACCAAACTCGGTTGGGGCAGTCGGCTTGGCGGCGGGAGCGACTGATGCTCGATCCCGCGCGTGGCTACGATCTGATCGGTGACGTGCATGGTTGTGCCCAGACCCTTGAGCACTTGCTCGACACCCTTGGTTACCGCTTTCAGGCCGGCGTCTGGCGCCACCCTGAACGCATCGCCGTGTTCCTCGGCGACATCATCGACCGCGGCCCGCGCATTCGCGAAGCGCTGCACATCGTCCGTGACATGGTCGAGGCCGGCCAGGCGTTCTGCATCATGGGCAACCATGAATTCAACGCGCTGGGCTGGAGCACGCCGGCGCCTCCTGACAGCGGCCATGAGTGGGTGCGGGAACACACGCCGCGGCATGCCCGCCTGCTGGGCGAAACCCTGGCGCAGTTCGAGCAGTATCCGGGTGACTGGAACGACTTCCTCAAATGGTTTTACCAGTTGCCGCTGTTCATCGATGCCGAGCGCTTCCGGGTCGTCCACGCCTGTTGGGATGCCAGCCTGATCGAGCCGTTGCGCAGCGTTCACGGCGACGGTCGCATCGACCAGGCCTTTGTGCAGGCGTCGGCGGAGCCCGGCAGTTTTGCCTGCGCGGTGTTTGATCGCCTGCTGCGCGGCACCGACATGCGCCTGCCCCACGGCATGACCCTGACCGGTGGCGACGGCCTGACCCGCGCCTCGTTCCGCACCAAGTTCTGGGAAGACGACCCCCAGACCTACGGCGACGTGGTGTTTCAGCCTGACGCGCTACCGGAACCGGTGGCCCGGCGACCGCTGTCCCCCAGCGAGAAAAACGCGCTGCTGCGGTACGGCGCCAATGAACCGCTGTTGTTCGTCGGCCATTACTGGCGCAGCGGCATTCCCGCGCCGATCCGCCCCAATCTGGCGTGCCTGGATTACAGCGCCGTGCTCTACGGCAAGCTGGTTGCGTACCGGCTGGACCAGGAAACCCACATCGACCCGGACAAGTTCGTCTGGGTCGACGTCACCCGACCGGAGATAGGTCAATGAGTCCGGTTGCTGTAATGCGTCTGCCGTTGAACACCGACCTCAGCGGTTTCGTCGAACTGTTGCGGCGCCTCAACGTGCCCCATCGGGTGAGCGAAGAGGCCGGCGAGCAAGTGCTGTGGGTGCCCGATGCACCGCAACTGGCCGATGACATTCGCCAGCTGTATCAGCAATACCCTGAAGGCGACCCGACGGCGCAATTGCCCCCGGGCCGCGAAGTGGTGGCCGTGAGCCGGCCGAGCCCGTTGGTGCAAGTGCGCAACAGCCCGGTGACCAGCGTGATCTTGCTGCTGTGCCTGATTGTCGCGGGCGTGACCCTGCTCGGCGACAACTTCGAGGCCTTGAGCTGGCTGACCTTCAACGACTTCCGCATCAACGGCGAGTACGTCAGCTTCCTGCCGGTGGAAACGTCGCTGGCGGCGGGGCAATGGTGGCGCATCGTCACACCGATGTTGATTCACTTCGGTGTGCTGCACCTGGTGATGAACGCGCTGTGGTTCTGGGAGCTAGGCCGGCGCATCGAAATGCGCCAGGGCAGTTGGCAGTTGCTTGGCCTGACCCTGGCGTTCAGCGCGTTTTCCAACTACGGCCAGTATTTCTGGAGCGGCCCGAGCCTGTTCGGCGGCCTGTCCGGCGTACTGTATGGCTTGCTCGGTCACTGCTGGATCTTTCAATTGCTCGCCCCCAACCCCATCTATCGTCTACCGCGCGGTGTTCTGGGGATGATGCTGATCTGGCTGGTGGTGTGCCTGTCCGGTGTCGTCGGCGTGCTCGGGTTTGGCGAAATCGCCAACGGCGCCCACGTCGGCGGACTGATCATCGGTTGTGCTACAGGTCTTGTGGGCGGTGCACTGGCCCGCCGCAAACATTAGAATCGCCTGCTTAATTCTGGGAGAACCCAATGTCCTCTTTTGTCGAAATGATCGAAAACATCACCCCGGACGTCTATGAAAGCCTGAAGCTGGCGGTGGAAATCGGCAAATGGTCCGACGGCCGCAAGCTGACCCAGGAACAGCGTGAGCTGTCGCTCCAGGCGCTGATTGCCTGGGAAGTGCGCAACGTGCCCGAGGACCAGCGCATCGGCTATATGGGCCCGCAAGAGTGCGCGTCGAAGTCGGCGCCCGTGCCCAATATCCTGTTCAAATCGGACTCCATTCATTGATTGAAATCGGCAGAGGCTCCGTCAACAAAATGTCCGCGCGGCTTGAGGCCTCGCGGGTGGAATATGCGTTCCGGCTGGGTGATTCACAGATCCCGGTCAACCCGCTGATCGGCAAAACCGTGCGCCTGGAATACCTGGGTGCGATTCATTGCAGCCATTGCGGCCGCCGCACCAAGACCAGCTACAGCCAGGGTTATTGCTACCCGTGCATGCTCAAGCTGGCGCAGTGCGACCTGTGCATCATGAGCCCGGAGCGCTGCCACCACGAGCATGGCACCTGCCGCGATCCTGCATGGGGCGAGCAGTTTTGCATGACCGATCACGTGGTCTATCTGGCCAACTCGTCGGGCGTCAAAGTCGGCATCACCCGCGCCACCCAGCTGCCAACGCGCTGGCTGGATCAGGGCGCCAGTCAGGCGCTGCCGATCGTGCGCTGTGCCACGCGACAACAGTCCGGTTTTGTCGAAGACCTGTTCCGCAGTCAGGTGGCCGACCGCACCAACTGGCGCGCGCTGCTCAAGGGCGACGCGCCGGCGGTTGATCTGAAGTCGATGCGTCAGCAACTGTTCGAGTCCTGCGCCGAAGGCCTAGTCGCGCTGCAGATGCGCTTTGGCCTGCAGGCCATTCAGGTGATGAACGATGTCGAGCCCGTCGAGATCCGCTACCCGGTAGAGGCCTATCCGACCAAGATCGTCAGCTTCAATCTGGATAAGGATCCGATCGCCGAAGGCACCCTGTTGGGCGTCAAAGGGCAGTACCTGATCTTCGACACCGGCGTGATCAATATTCGCAAGTACACGGCGTATCAACTCGCCGTGCATCAGTAGCCCGTATTAGCAGAAGAAGGGACAACACTATGCGCACCGACCAGCCGAAAATGATTTACCTGAAGGATTATCAGGCGCCTGAGTACCTCATTGACGAGACCCACCTGACGTTCGAATTGTTCGACGACCATTCGCTGGTCCACGCGCAGTTGGTGATGCGCCGCAACCCGGAGCGCGCCGCGCTTGCTCAGGGCGCGGCCTTGCCACCGCTGGAGCTCGACGGCCAGCTGCTTGAGCTGCTGTCGGTGAAGCTGGCGGATGTCGAGCTGTCCGAAGGCGACCTTGCACAGAGCGGCTACCAGCTGACGTCCGACAGCCTGACCGTGCAGCCGAAGTCCGAGACCTTCACTCTGGACACCACCGTGAAGATCCACCCGGAAACCAACACCGCCCTGGAAGGCCTGTATAAATCCAGCGGCATGTTCTGCACCCAGTGCGAGGCCGAGGGCTTCCGCAAGATCACCTATTACCTCGACCGCCCGGACGTGATGAGTAAATTCACCACGACCCTCACCGCCAACAAGCAGGCCTTCCCGATCCTGCTGTCCAACGGCAACCTGATCGCCGCCGGCCCCTCCGATGACGGCGACCGCCACTGGGCGACGTGGGAAGATCCGTTCAAAAAGCCGGCCTACCTGTTCGCGCTGGTGGCCGGTGACTTGTGGTGCATCGAAGACACCTTCATCACCATGAGCCAGCGCAAGGTCACGCTGCGCATCTTCGTCGAACCGGAAAACGTCGACAAATGCCAGCACGCCATGGACAGCCTGAAGAAGTCCATGCGCTGGGACGAAGAGGTCTACGGCCGCGAATACGATCTGGACATTTTCATGATCGTCGCCGTCAACGACTTCAACATGGGCGCCATGGAGAACAAGGGCCTCAATATCTTCAACTCCAGCGCCGTGCTGGCCCGCGCCGAAACCGCCACCGACGCCGCCCACCAGCGCGTCGAAGCCATCGTCGCCCACGAGTACTTCCACAACTGGACCGGCAACCGTGTCACCTGCCGCGACTGGTTCCAGCTGTCGCTGAAAGAAGGCTTCACGGTGTTCCGTGATTCCGGCTTCTCCGCCGACATGAACTCGGCCACGGTCAAGCGCATTCAGGACGTTGCCTACCTGCGCACCCACCAGTTCGCCGAAGACGCCGGCCCCATGGCACACGCCGTGCGCCCTGACAGCTTCATCGAGATTTCTAACTTCTACACCCTGACCGTGTACGAGAAGGGTTCGGAAGTGGTCGGCATGATCCACACGCTGCTGGGCGCCGAGGGCTTCCGCAAGGGCAGTGATCTGTACTTCGAGCGCCACGACGGCCAGGCCGTGACTTGCGACGATTTCGTCAAGGCCATGGAAGACGCCAACGGTGTCGACTTCACACAGTTCAAGCGCTGGTACTCCCAGGCCGGCACGCCGCGCCTTGTGGTCAGCGAGTCGTATGACGCTGCCGCGAAAACCTACAGCCTGACCTGCCGTCAGAGCACGCCGACCACGCCGGGCCAACCGGGCGATCAGAAGCTGCCGTTCGTGATCCCGGTCGCCATGGGCCTGCTGGACGCCCAGGGTCAGGAACTCCCTCTGCGCCTGCACGGCGAGGCACCGGCGGTAAATACCTCCCGGGTGCTCTCGGTGATCGAAGCCGAGCAGACCTTCACCTTCATCGACATCGCCGAACAGCCGCTGCCGTCGCTGCTGCGCGGGTTCTCGGCGCCGGTGAAACTGAGCTTCCCGTACAACCGCGATCAGTTGATGTTCCTCATGCAGCACGACAGCGACGGCTTCAACCGCTGGGATGCCGGTCAGCAACTGTCGGTTCAGGTGCTGCAGGACCTGATCGCCCAGCACCAGAAAGGCGAAGCGCTGGCCATGGATCAGCGTCTGATCACCGCGCTGCACACCGTGCTGACCGACGAAAGCCTGGACCAAGCCATGGTCGCGGAAATGCTCTCGCTGCCGGGCGAGGCGTACCTCATCGAGATCAGCGAAGTGGCTGACGTCGACGCCATCCATGCCGCGCGAGAATTTGCCCGCCAGCAACTGGCCGACAACCTGTGCGACGCGCTGTGGCAGCGCTATCAGACCAATCGCGAGTTGTCGAAGCAGACGCCGTACGTGGCCGCGTCCGAGCACTTCGCTCGCCGTGCGCTGCAGAACATCGCCCTGTCGTACCTGATGCTGACCGGCAAGCCGGACGTGCTGGCCGCCGCCATCGACCAGTTCGACACCGCCGACAACATGACCGAGCGCCTGACCGCGCTGGCCGTGCTGGTGAACTCGCCGTTCGACGCCGAGAAGGCCAAGGCGCTGGAGGTGTTCGCCGAGAACTTCAAAGACAACGCGTTGGTCATGGATCAGTGGTTCAGCGTGCAGGCGGGCAGCACTTTGCCCGGCGGTCTGGAACGCGTTAAAGCGCTGATGCAGCACCCGGCGTTCACCATGAAAAACCCGAACAAGGTGCGTGCGTTGATCGGCGCCTTTGCCGGGCAGAACCTGATCAACTTCCACGCGGCGGACGGCTCGGGCTATCGCTTCCTGGCCGATCTGGTCATCGAGCTGAACGGCTTCAACCCGCAGATCGCCTCCCGCCAACTGGCGCCGCTGACCCGCTGGCGCAAGTACGACAGCGCGCGGCAAGCGCTGATGAAAGCGGAACTGGAGCGCATCCTCGCCTCGGGCCCGCTGTCGCCGGACGTGTATGAAGTGGTGAGCAAAAGCCTGGCGTAAGTCGGGCGGATGTCGAAAAGGGCTGTCCGTTTGCGCGGACAGCCCTTTTTTATGGCAGCGGTTTCATGGTCTTTAGGCGGTTCTGAGGGTCGCTCGACCAGATGCGGATCAGGCGTTGAAGCTGATAATCGCCTTGGTCTCCAGATACGCTTCAAACCCCTGCACGCCTTACTCTCGGCCATTGCCCGAGCGCTTATAGCCGCCGAAGGGCGCCATCACGTTCGGCAGAACGGGCGGTTCAAGGTGGTTGGCGAGCATGACCCGGCGGACGCGGAAATTCTTCTGACCGTCAACAACTGGGGATTTGCGTTGACCCAGGGGTTTAGCAGCGTCGTTTATCCGACGATCACTGTCACTGGCAGCATGAAGCGGGGCGACCAATTGATCTGGCAGCGAACCGAATACATCTCAGCCTTCAATGGCGGCAACACGTTCGGCTATGAGCCCAAACGTTACCGCACGGAGCCGGAGCTCTTACGCACTGCCCTGGATGGCATCTCAAAAATCGTTGATGAAGCCATCGTGAAGGACTTGAGCCTTTAACGCTACGGATGATTAAAGAAGCCTAGATCGAACGTCCGAGAGGTGCGCCGGACCGCCGTCACTCACCGCTCGCTTGTAGGCAATTTCCCAATACCAACGTTTAGCTTTCACGCAATTCCTTCAGATCCGCCCGGCAGAGATTTCCTTCGCGGCGCTTCATCCTTTCGCTCCTTGTCCAGCGGCGTGCGGCGCTGGACAAAATTCTCAATAAGAAGAGTGCGGAGTGGGTGATGAAGGGTAGGAAGGCGTTGGTGTGGCTAGGGCTGGCTGCGTTGGGAACCGAGGCGTTGGCCGAGGCGCAGACGACCCGCGAGGAGCAGCTCCAGCTGGGGGCGGTTGGGGTGAGTCTGGGTGTCGGGCTGCTGAATGGTCAGGCGCGGGAAAAGGTCTACGACGTTGAAAGCGGTCAGAAGATCAGCCAGTTGAACTGGAGCATTAAGCAGGTGCCGACGCTGCATCTGGGCCTGAAGTACCAGCCGATGGACTGGCTTTCCCTTGATCTGAACGGCTGGACGCGGATGGGGAAGGGTGACGGGCATCTGAAGGATTACGATTGGGAGGACGAGAACGCCGGCTGGAGTGACTATTCCGATCACCCGGACACTCATGTCACCAAAGCCTGGCAGGCCGATTTCGCCGCCACCGCCTGGGCGCTCAAGCGTGATGATCTGGCGCTGGGCGTGATGCTCGGTTATCAGCGCAACCAGTTCGGTTGGCAGGCGAGAGGCGGGCGCTACACCTATTCGTCGGATGAGGGGGTCCGCGATGAGTCCGGAGAATTCCCGGCGGGGCAGAAAGGCATTTCATATCAGCAGACCTACGACACGCCTTATGTGGGTCTGGTCGGTCTCTACCATTTCCGCAACTGGACGCTGGAAGGCAAGTTCAAATACAGCCAGTGGGTCCGAGCGCGAGATCACGACCGGCATCATGTCACCGGCGTGACCTATGACGGTGACTATGGCGACAACGGGCGTATGCAAAGCCTCGCGGTGGCGCTGAGCTATCGCGTGAGTCCGCATCTTTCGTTGAGGGCGGGTGTCGATCATCAGGTGTACGCCGAGGCGAAGGGCAGCACGCTGATCAAGGACACCCACAGCGGCGAACGCTTCCGTATCGCGGGTGACGCGGGCAGCCAGTCCGCCAGGACGACGATGTCCACCCTGGCGCTCACTTACGCCTTTTGAGCCATGCCGCAAACCGTGCCGCAACCCGCACCGAATTTGCGCCGCCCGGTGCGGTTTTCGCCTGAGTTGAGGTCCCACGGCCCATATAGACTCCACACGGTGGGTCCGCTCAATCACTCCCAGTGATAACGCGCCAATCAGCGCCCCGTTGCTTAACAAAAGATAACGTCATGTTGATTGTCATACGTTTCCAAAGCTGACTAGGATGGGGTCGCTTCGGTGAGGCCACGTCCCATGCAGGCTAGAGCGTCTGCGCGGTTGAAACGGCCTTCTGAAGAACCTAATAAAAATAAAGGAAGGGGTTAGCTCCATGCGTGAGCCCGTCATTCGGCGCACTCGGTTTGCGGTCATTCGGGGCCATCTCAGCGCCCGGACGCTTTTCAAGAGCCTGCCTCTCCACGCTGCGCTGTCGCTGCTTATCTCCCCGATCTTTTGCGGCGCTGCGCTCGCTGCTGACAGCACGTCCGCCGCCGCACCCGGCGACGCCCCTGCGAACGCTGGCGATTCCGCCGCTTACGCCCTTGAATCCGCGAAAGCCTCCCGCAGTCTGCTGCTGGACGTGACCCATGCCGGCAAACGCATGGTGGCGGTGGGAGATCGCGGCCACATTCTCTACTCCGACGACCAGGGCAAAACCTGGAGCCAGGCCAAAGTGCCGACGCGCCAGATGCTCACGGCGGTGTATTTCGTCGATGAGCGACATGGCTGGGCGGTGGGGCACGATGCGCAGATCCTCGCCACCAGCGATGCCGGCGCCACATGGGCCAAACAGTTCGAAGACCTCAAGCGCGAAGCACCGCTGCTGGATGTCTGGTTCAAGGACCTGACCACCGGGATCGCCGTGGGCGCATATGGCGCGGTGCTGGAAACCACCGACGGCGGCCAGCACTGGGAAGACATCGGCGACCGGCTGGATAACGAAGACCAATTCCACCTCAACGGCATTGCGTACGTAAAGGACGCCGGCCTGTTCGTGGTCGGGGAACAGGGCAGCATGTTCCGCTCCCCGGACGACGGCCAGACGTGGGAGAAACTCGAAGGCCCTTATCAAGGCTCGTTGTTCGGTGCGCTCGGCACTGCTGAATCCAATACGCTGCTGGCCTACGGCTTGCGCGGCAACCTGTTTCGTTCGACCGATTTCGGCACCACCTGGGAGCCGGTCCCGCTGCAGGGTGAGCGCGGCCCGCTGGAGTTCAGCATCGCCAATGCCTCGCTGATGCCGGACAACTCCATCGTGCTGGTCGGCAACGGCGGCAGCGTCATGCGCAGCACGGACGACGGCGAAAGCTTCACGGTTGCCAATCGCCCCGACCGGCTCTCGCTGTCCGGGGTCGCCGAGGACGACAAAGGCAATCTGGTTCTGGTGGGACAGGGCGGCGTTCGCGTCACCTCGCCGACGGGCGCTGACAGCGCTCAACAATAAGAACAAGCAGGCGAGGACACGTTTCCATGAGCAACCTTCAACACCATCACGACAAACCGACGCGCCTGGAACAGTTGATGTTCAACAACCGCAAGACGGTGATCGGCATCTGCCTGCTGGTCAGCGTCTTCCTGTTCTGGCAAGCGACCCTGGTGCGTCCGTCCACCAGCTTCGAAAAAATGATCCCTCTGGGCCACCCGTTCGTTCAGAACATGATGGAGCACCGCAACGACCTGGCGAACTTGGGCAACACTGTGCGCATCTCGGTCGAGGCGAAGCAGGGCGACATCTTCTCCAAGGAGTACATGGAGACCCTGCGGCAGATCAACGACGAAGTGTTTTACATTTCCGGCGTGGATCGCTCCGGGCTCAAGTCATTGTGGAGCCCCAGCGTGCGCTGGACTGAGGTAACGGAGGAGGGCTTCGCCGGCGGCGAGGTGATTCCGCAGAGCTACGACGGCTCGCAGCAGAGCCTCGACAAACTGCGCAATAACGTTCTCAAGTCAGGGCAGGTCGGGCGTCTGGTGTCCAACAACTTCAAGTCGAGCATCGTCGATGTGCCGCTGCAGGAGTTCTACCCGGACCCCAACGACCAGAGCAAACTACTGCCGCTGGATTACCGTCAGTTCTCCCACCAGCTTGAAGAGAAGATTCGCGACAAGTACGAAGCGCAGAACCCCAACGTCGAGATTCACATCGTCGGTTTCGCCAAGAAGGTCGGCGACCTGATCGACGGCCTGATCATGGTGGTGATGTTCTTCGGCATCGCGTTCCTGATCACGCTGGTTCTGCTGATGTGGTTCACCCGTTGCGCCCGCAGCACCATCGCGGTGTTGAGCACCACGTTGATCGCCGTGATCTGGCAGTTGGGCCTGATGCATGTGGTGGGGTTTGGGCTTGATCCCTACTCGATGCTGGTGCCGTTTCTGATCTTCGCCATTGGTATTTCCCACGGCGTGCAGAAGATCAACGGCATCGCCCTGCAATCCAGTGACGCCGACAACGCGCTTACGGCTGCACGCCGTACGTTCCGCCAGTTGTTCCTGCCGGGGATGATCGCGATTCTTGCGGACGCCGTCGGCTTCATCACGTTGCTGATCATCGACATCGGCGTGATCCGCGAGCTGGCCATCGGCGCGTCCATCGGCGTGGCGGTGATCGTGTTCACCAACCTGATCCTATTGCCGGTGGCGATTTCCTACGTTGGCATCAGCAAAAAAGCCGTGGTGCGCAGCAAAGAGGATGCCGTGCGCGAGCATCCTTTCTGGCGTCTGCTGTCGAACTTTGCGGCGCCAAAAGTCGCCCGTGTGTCAGTGACGTTGGCGCTGGTCGCGCTGGTGGGCGGCCTCTGGTACGGCCATAACCTGAAGATCGGCGACCTCGACCAGGGCGCGCCGGAATTGCGGCCGGACTCGCGCTACAACCAGGACAACAGTTTCATCATCAACAATTACTCGACCAGTTCCGACGTGCTGGTGGTGATGGTCAAGACGCCGCCCGAGGGCTGTTCTGCGTATCAGACGCTGTCGGCGATGAACGAGCTGTCGTGGAAGATGGAAAACACGGCCGGGGTGCAATCGGCGATTTCGCTGGTGACTGTGTCCAAACAGGTCATCAAGGGGATGAACGAGGGCAACCTGAAATGGGAGTCGTTGTCGCGCAACAAGGACGTGCTGAACAGCTCGATTTCTCGCGCTGACGGTTTGTACAACAACACCTGTTCCCTGGCGCCGTTGCTGATTTTCCTGAACGACCACAAGGCCGAAACCCTGGATCGGGCCGTGCATGCGGTGCAGGAGTTCGCTCAGCAGAACAACAAGGACGGACTGGAATTTCTGCTCGCGGCGGGTAACGCCGGGATCGAGGCGGCCACCAACGAAGTCATCAAGCAGGCCGAGCTGACCATTCTGATTCTGGTGTACGTGTGCGTGGCGGTGATGTGCATGATCACCTTCCGTTCATGGGCGGCGACGCTGTGCATCGTCCTGCCGCTGGTGCTGACGTCGGTGCTGGGTAACGCGCTGATGGCGTTCATGGGCATCGGCGTGAAAGTCGCCACGCTGCCGGTGGTAGCGCTCGGCGTGGGGATCGGGGTCGATTACGGGATTTACATCTACAGCCGACTGGAGAGTTTCCTGCGGGCGGGTCTGCCGTTACAGGAAGCGTATTACCAGACGCTGAAGTCCACGGGCAAAGCGGTGTTGTTCACCGGCCTGTGCCTGGCGATTGGGGTGTGCACCTGGATCTTCTCGGCCATCAAATTCCAGGCCGACATGGGCCTGATGCTGACCTTCATGCTGCTGTGGAACATGTTCGGCGCCCTGTGGCTGTTGCCAGCGCTGGCGCGGTTCCTGATCAAGCCGGAGAAGATGGCGGGCAAGGTCGGGAACTCGCTGTTCTCACATTGACCACACGCGGAGCCCTGGTAGGACCGGCTTCAGCCGGGAAGAGGCCGGTTTGACCACCATCAATTTGGCGGTGTGACGACTAACGCTTTCCCGGCTAAAGCCGGTCCTACAAGATGCGCGCGGTC
>NZ_JAKJXE010000024.1 GCF_021728295.1 Pseudomonas petrae | reverse complement strand
GAGGCCAGTGTGTACAGCCCAGATTTGCGGTGTGCCGCCTGACGCTTTCCCGGCTAAAGCCAGTCCTACAGACCGCATGCTTTTAGTGGGACCGGCTTCAGCCGGGAAAAGGCCCATGTGTACAGCCCAGATTCGCGGTGTGTCGCCTGACACTTTCCCGGCTAAAGCCAGTCCTACAGACCGCATGCTTTTAGTGCGGCCGGCTTCAGCCGGGAAGAGGCCAGTGTGTACAGCTCAGATTTGCGGTGTGCCGCCTGACGCTTTCCCGGCTAAAGCCAGTCCTACAGACCGCATGCTTTTAGTGGGACCGGCTTCAGCCGGGAAGAGGCCAGTGTGTACAGCCCAGATTTGCGGTGTGCCGCCTGACGCCTTCCCGGCTAAAGCCAGTCCTACAGAAATTAACCAAACCCACCCACCAGAGATCCACTGCGCGGCAAGAACCGTCCTTGCCGTTCCCCTTGGGGTTTGCCTTCGGCGTAACTCAGATGCCCGTTGACCCAGACGGCATCAATCCCCTCGGCCGCGCGCTTTGGTTCTTTGAAATCCGCCACATCGCGCACGGTGTCCGCGTTGAACAGCACCAGATCCGCGCAATACCCTTCGCGCACGAAGCCGCGATCATGCAGCCCGAAGCGCGTGGCGGTCAGTCCGGTCATCTTGTGCACGGCGGTGTGCAGCGGGAACAGCCCTACATCCCGACTGAAATGCCCGAGCACCCGGGGAAACGCACCCCATAGGCGTGGGTGCGGGAACGGGTCTTCGGGCAGTCCGTCCGAACCGATCATCGACAGCGGGTGTTTCATGATCCGCTGCACGTCGTTCTCGTCCATGCCGTAATACACGGCGCCGGCGGGCTGCAGTTTTCGCGCGGCGTCCACCAGTGAAAGGCCCCAGTCGGCGGCGATGTCTTTCAGCTCGCGGCCGCCCTGATCCGGATGCGGTGTCGACCAGGTGATGGTGATCGGAAACGCATCGGTGACCTGTTTCAAATCCAGCGTCGAAGAGCTGGCCGCATAAGGGTAGCAATCGCAGCCCACCGGGTGGGTCAGCGCGGCGTTTTCCAGGGACGCCAGCAGCTGCGGGCTGCGGCCCCAATTGCCCGCGCCCGCGCATTTCATGTGGGAAATCACCACCGGCGATTTGGCGTGACGGCCAATCTCGAACGCCTCGTCCATGGCCTCCAGCACCGGCTCGAACTCGCTGCGCAGGTGCGTCGTGTACACCGCGCCGAACGCTGTGAGCTCCTCGGCCAACTGTTTGACTTCGTCGGTTTCGGCTGCGAAAGCCGAGGCATAGGCCAGACCGGTGGACAGGCCCAGCGCGCCGTCCGCCAGGCTGTCGCGCAATTGCCCGCGCATGGCGCTGATTTCATCAGCGCGCGCCGTTCGAAAAAGATCGTCCATGTGATTGCTGCGCAGCGCGGTGTGGCCGATCAGCGCCGCCACATTGACCGCCGGCCGCGCTGCGTCCACCGCGTTGCGGTAGTCGATAAAGCGCGGATAAACGAATGCGGCAGCGGGGCCGAGCAGGTTCATCGGATCCGGCGGATCGCCCGCCAGCGAAACAGGTGAGGCGCTGATGCCGCAATTGCCGACGATCACCGTGGTCACGCCCTGGGTGATCTTCGGCAGCATCGCCGGCTGACGAATCACCACAGTGTCGTCGTGGGTGTGCACATCAATGAAACCCGGCGCCAGCACGCGGCCGGCAGCGTTGATCTCCTCGCTGGCGGAGACGTCGTGGAGGTCACCGATGCGCTGGATGCGGCCTTCGCGGAGGGCCACGTCAGCGCGGTAACCGGGCGTATCGCTGCCGTCGATCACCAGCGCATCGCGAATGATCAGGTCGTAAAGCATGGGTCAGTCTCCAAGGGGCAGGCCGTCGTCGCCGCCGCGGTAGTCATCCAGCGCGAGCTTGATCCGTCGCAGCCGTTCGCGGTTGGCGTCGGGGGCGGTCAGCGCCAGTTCGGTTGCCAGCACGTCGATGGTCAGCAGCATGCCATAGCGCGCGGCCGTGGGTTTGTAGATGAAATTGGTTTCGGCGATCTGCAGCGGCAGCAAGACATCCGCCCGTTCCGCCAGCGGTGAGCCGGGCAGGGTGATGGCGAGAATCTTCGCGCCATAGCTGCGGGCGAGATCCACCGCGTCGAGCAATTCAGGGGTGCGCCCGCTCAGTGAGCAGACAATGACGCTGTGCTCGGGGCCGAGTGTCGCGGCAATCAGGCGCATCATCACCGGGTCGCGGCTGGCGGCAATCGGGTAGCCGAGGCGCACCAGCCGGGTTTGCAGTTCCTCGCTGCACAGGCTGGACGCGCCGCCCATGCCGAAGCTGTGAATCATCCGCGCCGGCGCCAGCAGGGCCACCGCTGCCTGGAAGCGCGATTCATCGAAACCGGCCAGGTGCTGACGCAGGGTGGACTCAATGTCGCCGACGATCTGGGTGAAAAACGCCGACTGTTCCGGTGCCTGCTCCGGGGTGAGGAAGCGGTTGCCCACGGCGCTGGCCTGGGCCAGTTGCAGACGCAGGTCGCGCAGGTCCTTGCAGCCCACCGTGCGGGCGAAACGCGACAGCGTGGCGCTGCTGACCTCGGCGCGGGCGGCGAGGTCGTCGAGGCTGGCGCTGGCGGCAAACGCCACGTCGCTGAGCACCAGTCTGGCGATGCGGCCTTCGCCGGCGCTGAACGACTCCTGGCGGGCGCGGATCTGGTAAAGAATGTCCACTCAGATCACCTGCGCCAGCCCGAGGGTCAGGACGAAAGCGATCACCGAAATCAGCGTTTCCAGCACCGTCCAGGTTTTGAAGGTCTGTGCCACCGTCATGTTGAAGTACTCCTTGATCAGCCAGAACCCGCCGTCGTTGACGTGGGAAAAAATCACCGAGCCCGCACCGGTCGCCAGCACCAGCAGCTCCGGATGGGGGTAGCCCAGGCCCAGGGCCACGGGGGCCACGATGCCGGACGCCGTGGTCATCGCCACCGTGGCCGAGCCGGTGGCAATACGCATCAGTGCGGCGAACAGCCAGCCCATCAACAGCGGCGACAGGTGAAAGTCCTGCGCCAGTCCGACAATCTCGTTGGTCACGCCGCTGTCGACGAGAATCCGGTTCAGACCGCCGCCCGCGCCCACCAGCAACGTGATGCTGGCCGTTGGCGCCAGGCATTCCTGGGTGAATTTCAGGATCGAATCGCGGGAGAAGCCCTGCGCGATGCCCAAGGTCCAGAAGCTTAGCAACGTGGCCAGCAGCAGCGCGATCACCGAGTTGCCGATGAACAGCAGGAAGCTGTTGAAACCGCTGCCCGGCGTGGAAATCAGGTTGGCCCAGCCACCCAGCAGCATCAGCACCACCGGCAGCAGAATGGTCGCCATGGTAATGCCGAAGCTCGGCAATTGAGCGCGGGGTTCACGGTCGAGAAATTGTTTGGCGAGCGGGTTCTCATCGGGCAAATGAATGTGCGGCACGATGAAGCGCGCGTAAATCGGGCCGGCAATGATCGCGGTGGGGATGCCGATGAGGATGGCGTAGAACAGGGTCTGGCCCACCGACGCCTGATAGGCCTGCACCGCCAGCATCGCGGCCGGGTGCGGCGGCACCAAGGCGTGGACCACGGAGAGGCCGGCAACCATGGGCAGGCCGACCATCAGAATCGATACGCCAACCCGGCGTGCGACGGTGAACGCGATCGGCACCAGCAGCACGAAGCCCACTTCGAAGAACAGTGGCAGTCCCACCAGAAACGCGATGCAGACCATCGCCCAGTGCGCGTTGCGCTCGCCGAAGCGGTCGATCAAGGTGCGAGCCACCTGCTCGGCGCCGCCGGACTCGGCCATCATTTTGCCGAGCATGGTGCCCAGCGCCACGACCAGCGCGATGTGCCCGAGCGTCTTGCCGACGCCGCCCTCATAGGACGCGACGACGGCATTGGCCGGCATCCCGGCGACCAGCGCGAGGCCGACGGACACCAGGGTGATGACGATGAACGGATTGAGACGAAAGCGCGCGATGAGCACGATCAGGGCGATGATCGCGACGGCGGCGTAGACCAACAGAGACAGGCCGGTTGACGGAGGCATGCAACGGATTCCTTGCTGAGAATGAGGAGGTCAGGGCTTGGGCGGCGGCGGGGCTGAGCCTGTTGAGCTAAAAACAGAGCAGGGCTAACCCGCGCAATGGCGTTAACCGGTACGCAGCCAGGCGGTGAGAACGATCTCGGCAGTGGGTGTTGCAAGCGCCATGAACGGCGAAAGGAAAGCGGGGGCGGGACGATCACAGGCAGGCATTATTGTTATCTCTGATTTCGTGATGGAAATTAAATTACACGAAACAGGATAAAAAGATCAATTCATGAAAATTAATTTCTTCGCCCGGCTGCACGTATGTTGCTCCCTATGCGTTCCCTGGGAGCCGGCTTGCTGGCGAAGGCGGCGGGTCAGGCGAGATTGATGGCCCAGGCAGACCGCACTCGCGAGCAAGCTCACCACGGTGGCTTAGCAGTGCGCCGCAATGTATCGGTATGCGCAGATCAATTGTAGGAGCGCGCTTGCCCGCGAACGCGGTGGGTCAGGCGAAATCGATGGCACAGGCAAATTGCATTCGCGGGCAAGCGCGCTCCTACAGTGGATTCGGCTGGCCGAGATTCAGCGTCAGGCACGGGATTTGTGGGAGCCGGCTTGCTGGCGAATGCGGCGGGTCAGGCGAAATCGATGGCACAGGCAAATTGCATTCGCGGGCAAGCGCGCTCCTACAGGGGATCTGGCTGGCTGAGATTCAGCGTCAGGCACGGGATCTGTGGGAGCCGGCTTGCTGCAAACGCCTGCACCAGCCTCTTCCCGGCTAAAGCCGGTCCCACTGAAATCAGGGACTCACCCCGCGCTGAACCGTTCCCGATACGCCTGAGGCGTCACTGATACCGCGCGCATGAAGCTGCGCCGCAACGTCTCTTCAGTGCCGAAACCGCAGTGGTCGGCGATGCGCTTGATCGGCAGCGCGCTGTCCCCCAACAGTCGCCGCGCCGCTTCGACGCGCAATTGCTCGATGGCCCGCGCCGGCGTGTTCCCGGTGTGGGCGCGGTAGTGGCGGACGAAACTGCGCTCGCTCATGCCAACCTGCGCCGCCAGCGTGCCGACTGACAGGTCGTTGGCCAGATTGTCGAGAATCCAGGCGTGCAGGTCGCCAAACCGGCTGCCTTGATCGCGGGTCTGGTGCTGCATCGACAGCGCCGTGCTGAACTGGGATTGCCCGCCCGGGCGCTTGAGAAACACCACCAGATTCCGCGCGACGGCCAGGGCGATGTCGCGGCCCAGATCCGCCTCGACCATCGCCAGCGCCAGATCAATACCCGCGGTCACCCCGGCCGATGTCCACAGACTGCCTTCGTTGATGAAGATCGGGTCGGGGTCGACGCGCAGTTGCGGGAAACGCCGCGCCAGCTCATCGCAACTGTCCCAGTGAGTGACCACCCGATGACCGTCCAGCACGCCGGCGGCCGCGAGCAAAAATGCGCCGGTACACACCGACGCCACGCGCCGGGCACTGGCGGATTGCGTTCGCACCCAGTCCACCAAATGCGGGTCCAGCAGCGCGGTATGCACGCCGCCGCCACCGGCGATGATCAGCGTGTCCGAAGGCGTGGACGGCAGCGGGTGGGTGAGCAGGCCGAGCCCGGCGGAGGAGACCACGCTACCGGATTCCCGGGCAATCACCTCGGGCCGGTAAGGCGTTTTCCGGCCAGCTGCCTGCGCCATGACGTTGGCGGACGCGAATACCTGCAGGGGGCCGGTGACGTCGAGCAACTGCACATTGGGAAAGGCCAGAACATGAACCGGTTTGGGCAGATGGGGCATGACAGGCTCGTTGTGAAGAGTGGCATGAGGATTGGCGTGAATTGTCGGCTTTATGGCGTATCCGCCAGAGGCTAGATCGCTACAGTGGTTTCGTCCAGTCGCGAGCCTGGAGTCGCATCGGCTGCGCCCCTTCATTCCGTCAGATGAATCACTTTTAAAACAAGGAAACACACCATGACTCTGCATATCGGCTTGCTGGTATTCCCCAAAGTCCAGCAACTGGACCTGACCGGTCCCTACGATGTCTTCGCCAGCATGCCCGGCGTGGTCGTGCACTTGGTCTGGAAAAACCTCGAGCCGCTGCAGTCCAGCACCGGCCTGACGCTGGTCCCGACCACGACCTTCGCCGATTGCATGGACCTGGACGTGATCTGCGTGCCGGGCGGGGTAGGGGTCGATGCACTGATGGAAGACCCGGAAACCCTGGCGTTCATTCAGCATCAGGCGGCCTCAGCTCAATACGTGACCTCTGTCTGCACCGGCGCGTTGGTGCTCGGCGCGGCAGGGCTGTTGAAAGGTCGCCGCGCCACAACCCATTGGGCGTCCCATTCACTGCTGGAGCAGTTCGGCGCGATTCCGGTACACGAGCGCGTGGTGCGCGACGGCAATTTGATGACCGGTGGCGGCGTAACGGCGGGTATCGATTTTGCGTTGACGCTGATCAGCGAAGTGTTCGACGCGGATACCTCCCGGACCCTCCAGTTGCAACTGGAATACGCGCCGGCACCGCCTTACGATTCCGGCAGACCGGACACGGCACCCGCGAATATTCTCGCCGTCGCCACCGATCGCGCCATGCCCGGGTTGCTCGCACGCCGGCAGATTGTCGAGCGCGTCACGGCGGCCATGGGTTAACGGGCAGTACTAAATCGGGGCTTTATCGAGCGGGATTTCATACCAGCACAAAAACAGGTCGAGGGCCGACTCAACCACTTCGCGCTGCTTGTCCGGCGCGAGCAGGGGTTCATTGAGGGTGACTTGCGGCCAGAAGGCGAAGGCCTTGAGCAGCGCATGAATCTGCGACGCAGCGAACACCGGCTCGACGGCCTTCAGGCGGCCATCCTGCTGGGCGCCGCGCACCCAGACGGTGAAAGTTTCTTCGCGCTGATTGAGTCGGCTGACCCAGGCCTGCGCACGATCGGGAGAGTGAATGGTTGCGCCGATGGCCACGCGGGCCAAGTCGATGAAGTTGCTGTCGCCAAGGGTCTTCATCTTCGCGTCGAGCAATTCGCGCAGCTGATCGCGCAGGGGTACGCCGGGCTTGTACACCGCGTCGGTCTGCGTCGCGGCGGTGGACCACAGGCGATGGAGCATTTCGGAAAACAGCTCTTCCTTGCTGGGGAAGTGGTTGTAGACCGTGCGCTTGGACACCTCGGCCCGGGCGGCGATGCGGTCCATGCTCGTGACCTCGAAACCGTTGTCGCGGAATTCGGCTATTGCCGCCTGAACAATGGCTTCGCGTTTACGGTCGGTCAGTCGCAGTGGGGCAGTCATGGATTCGCTTCTGTGAGGTGAGCCGGGCAACGAAGTCCCCCGGCAAGAAAATTACACCGGGCAGTTTACTTCTCTTTGCGCATCGTGCAAGCTTGAAACTACACTGTGTAGTGTAAAAGCAGCCGAAAGCTACAAGCTGTAAGCTTCAAGCCTAAGCTTCAGCGTCCGGCATGCTCTTGCAGCTTGCGCACGCGCCACCTTCACCCGTTTCATGGAGTCAGCACCCTCATGGCCTCGATCGAAAAAAACCTTGATTCAAATCCTGCGCTGCCCGTCCTGACTCGGCGCGAAGGTCGCTATCTCAATCACAAGCCGATGGCGCGCTCAGGCGTTGGCAAAACCCTGCGCATCTTCTGGAACGCCCTGTTCAACAAACCCCACCACACCCGCCCGGCCGGGGAGATCCCGGTTCAGCCGCTGTCGCGCCAGCAACTGTTCGCGGCGCCCGACAACACGGTCTACCGGCTCGGCCACTCCACAGTCCTGTTGAAACTGCGCGGTGAATACTTCCTGACCGACCCCGTATTCGCTGATCGTGCCTCGCCTGTGCAATGGGCCGGTCCGCAGCGCTTCCACCAGCCGCCGATCCGCCTTGAAGACCTGCCGCCGCTGAAAGCAGTGATCCTGTCCCACAACCATTATGACCATCTCGATTACATGACCATTCAGGTGCTCAAGGACAAGGCCGAGCATTTCATCACGCCGTTGGGGGTGGGCGACACGCTGATCGAGTGGGGCGTGCCGGCGGCCAAGGTTCAACAGTTGAACTGGTGGCAGTCGACGGACATCCACGGCATTCGCTTTGTGGCGACCCCGGCGCAGCACTTTTCCGGCCGAACGTTGCGGGACGGCAACCAGACGCTGTGGGCGTCGTGGGTGATTCTCGATGGCGAACAGCGGATCTTTTTCAGCGGCGACACCGGTTATCACGACGGCTTCAAGTTGATTGGCGAGCAGTACGGCCCGTTCGACGTCACCCTGATGGAGACCGGCGCGTACAACGTCGACTGGCCGGACGTGCATATGCAGCCTGAAGAGACCCTGCAAGCGCACATCGACCTTCGCGGCAAGTGGCTGCTGCCGATCCACAACGGCACGTTCGACCTGGCGATGCACGCCTGGCACGAGCCGTTCGACCGGATTCTTGCCCTAGCGTGGGACCGCAGCATCTCGATCACCACCCCGGAAATGGGCCAGCCATTTTACGTCCAGTACCCGAGCCGGGGCGAGGCGTGGTGGCTGAAGGTCGAAAAGGTTGCCGAGCCGGAGACCGCCCGCCACGCCGAACAGCGCGACGACCGCCGACAGGCCACCACCCGCGGCTGAAGCCGCTGTTTCAAGGTTTGGCGTCCGTAGGATCTGCCGGATGCTCCGTTTCCGGTGGTCGCTGCTGTTCACCGCTTTGATTGGCTTGTTTGTGTTCCTCGCCGACCTTGCCTGCGTTTTCAGGTTTGTGGTCGAGGTCTTCGCGGTTGGACTCTTTATCAGGCATGGCGCCCTCCGATGTGCGGATAAATGAATGATTCTGAAGTCTGTGCTTAATCGTCGATCTGATTGATCAGCATCAACGCTTCGTCTTTGAACAGCGGATGCTTCATGCGTTCGGCGAGCATTGCCATGGGCCGTTCGCGCTTACAGCCGATCACGGCCGCCACGATGCCCTGCTTGCAGATAAGTGCCAGGAAGTCGAACCGCTCCGGTTCGCCGAGGTAGACGATGTCGTCCCAATCCTTTGCGTGGCCGAGATAATCCAGGCGCTTTTCAAAATGGTAGGTCCAGAAATACGGCACATCGGTGTAATGCAGGTCTTCGCCGACCATGTTGCCCGCGGCGATGCGCGCCTGCTGCTGGGCAAGGCGCCAGTGCTCGATGCGCCGCGGCTGATGGTTGAGGGGAAAAGTGGCAATATCGCCCGCCGCCCACAGCTCCTTGCCGGCGCGCATGCCGTCATCGACCGTCAGTGAACCATCGTCTTCCAGCTGAAGGCCGTCGATGAAATGCGTCACCGGGCTCACGCCGACGCCGACCAATGCCAGATCCACCTGCAGTCGTTCGCCATTGCTGAGCACCGCCGTCTGCAGCACCCGCTGGCCATCTTGTTCATCGCCCTCAAAACGGCTGACGTCGACGTGAGTGCGGAACAGCACGCCGTTGTGCTCATGCAGCGCGCGCAACGCCTTGCCGACTCGCTCGCCCAGCTGAGCGGCAAACGGCACCTCGTGACGGGCCAAAATCGTCACATTCACGCCCTGTGTGCGCAACGCCGACGCCGCTTCCAGTCCGATAAAACTGTCGCCGACGATCAGCGCGTGGCTGCCGGGGTGGACTGCCGCGAGAATTCGGCTGGCGTCATCGCGACTGCGCAGCGTCAGCACTTGCGGCAGGTCCGCGCCCTCCAGGGACAGCCCGCGCGGCTCGCCACCCGTGGTGACCAACGCCGCGTCATATTCATAGCGGCGTCCGTCCGCCAGAGTCACGCGCTTATTGATGACGTCCAGCTTCATCACCTCGCCATGCACTCGCTCGATGCGGTTGTTCAGGTAGAACACGTCGTCGCGCAGGGCAGGGATCTCATCGGTGTCCATTTCGGCCGACAGCACAAATTTGCTGAGGGCGGTGCGGTCATAGCCGGGCGCGGCCTCTCTGTCGATCAACAGCAACTGGCCGTTGAAGCCTTTTTCCCTCAACGCGCAAGCGGCGGCCGTACCCGCCGCACCGGCGCCGATGATGACAAAGCGGCGGCTGTCTTCGGCCCGCGTCGGCGTGTGTACGGTGATGGGCTGGTCATCGACGTGCACGTGGCCGTCGATGAGTTGAACGGGGTAGCGAATAAGGGCGTCCAGCGCAGGCGGTTCGCACAGGTGGCCGTCGTCGATGGAAAATTCAGCCTTGTGCCAGGGGCAGATCAGATGACCGTTGCAGATGGCGCCGTCCGCCAGGGGGGCACCGGCGTGGGGGCAGAAGGCTTGAAATGCGCGGACTTCGTCGCCGTGCAGAACCAGCAGCGCCTTGGTTTCGCCAAACTCGACCTGAAGACCGCGATCTCGCTGAAGATCGATCAGGGTGGCGACTCGATGCAGGGGCATGTGCGCTTCCTCGTGGACTTTTTATTGGGCTTATGGGCTTTTAGTTGGGAGTCGGTCGTCAGGGGAGAGGTTCAGGGAATTATCGGGCGTTCGGTCGAGCGCTCCGTCCGCTTCAACTGCCAGAGGAACGCCCGAAGCCCGTGGTCATTTCACCGCGCCAGGCTATTGAGTCAACTTCAGCCGCTTATGCCAGTCGGCAATCGACTCTTCGGGAAACGCTTCGAACTGCTGGTCATTCGGTCCTGCAGCGACTTCCACCCACGACGCTTTGGAGTTCAGCAGCAGATGCGTGTGCTCCGGCGGGGTCGGCAACGGCGTGTCGATGGCCGATGCGAAGGGATGAATCAACTCCGGCCACTCGGGGCTGAACAACCACAGCCCGCTGCCGCACCGTTTGCAGAAATGCCGTTCTGCGCTGCTGATGTGGGTTTCGTGATGGTCGTGGTCGCGCATCCTGGCGTGGTAGATGGCGATGCTGTCCTTGCCTTTGACGTCGAGGCTTTTCGCATCGCCGCCCAAGTTGATCGCGTAACCGCCACCGCCTTGGGTCTTGCGGCAGATCGAGCAGTAGCAGCGTTGATAGGGGTAGGGATGGGCGCTTGTCAGGCTGAATTCGACGGCGCCGCAATGGCAGGAACCTTCCAGATGCATGATTCACCTCCGCTTGAAATGTGATGTCGGGCTCAAAGGTCTAGACCGCTCAAGCTGGCGGGGTTCGAAGTTTTCTCGAACAGGCGTTCAGATTCTTCATAGGCAGGCGGCTCAAGAAGCCTGCGGCAGCGTCGATAAGCGGTAGTCATACGACGACTTGGCGTCCCGCCCTTAAAACAATGAGCCCACCGTTATGAGCCTACGCAACCTGACCATCGCCCGCCGCGCCGGCCTTGGGTTTACCCTGATTTCCCTGTTGGTCGCGTTGCTCGGCTGGTTCGCCCTGAGCCAGATGTCGACGATCCGCCAGAGCGAAGTGGCAGTCGAAAGCAACTGGATGCCGAGCATGCGTCTGGTCAATGACATCCGCGAAGCCATGCTGCGTATTCGCACGATTTCGCTGCGGGTGGCGCTTGACGCCGATCCGAAAAACGTCGGCGTCTACAAAGGTCAGATGGACGCGCGTTCGAAGATCCTTAACGAAAAACTCGCCAGCCTCGACACCTTCATCGACACCCCGGAAGAGAAGGTGCTGTACGGTAAATTCCGCGCGACCCTGGCCGATTATCAGCGCGGTTTGACCCAATCTTTCGTGCTCGCCGAAAGCGGCGACCTCAAGGCACTGAACCAGCTGCTGCTGGTGGACATGAAAACCGCCGTTGACAACTCCGGCGCGCAGCTGGGCGAACTCGGCGATTTCTACTCTCATCAGGTCGAGCTCGAAGGCGCCGCCGCCGAAGCGCAGTACGGCAAGTCCCGAAACGTGGTGCTGGTGTTCGTGCTGATCGCGGCGTTGGCGACGGTGGTGCTCGCGGTGTGGCTGACCCGCAGCATCGTGCGGCCGCTGCAGGAAGCGGTTGATGCCGCCGAATACGTCGCCAAGGGCGATCTGACTCATGACATTCGCGTCGAAGGCAACGACGAAGTCACGCGGTTGCAGAGCGCGTTGCAGCAGATGCAGACCAACCTGCGTTCGACCCTGAGCCTGATCGGCAACTCGGCGAGCCAGTTGGCGTCGGCCGCCACCGAGCTGAACTCGGTGACCGAAGACAGCCATCGCGGCCTGCACCAGCAGAACGCCGAAATCGAACAGGCCGCCACGGCGGTGAACGAGATGACCTCGGCGGTCGAGGAAGTCGCGCGCAACGCGGTGTCGACGTCCCAGGCGTCGGGCGAATCGAACACCGCGGCACGCGACGGCCAGAGTCGCGTCATTGACACGGTGAATTCGATCCAGACCCTGTCCGGCAACGTGCAGCACACCTCGGACCTGGTGCAGAGCCTGGCCGATCAGTCCAAGGACATCGGCAAGGTGCTGGACGTGATTCGTTCCATCGCCGAGCAGACCAACCTGCTGGCGTTGAACGCCGCCATCGAAGCCGCACGAGCGGGGGAGTCCGGACGCGGATTCGCCGTGGTCGCCGATGAAGTGCGCGCACTGGCCCACCGCACCCAGCAGTCGACCCTGGAAATCGACAAGATGGTCACGACCATGCGCAGCGGGTCCACCGAGGCGCTGGAATCGATGTCGGTGAGCCGCTCCCGCGCGACCGAAACACTGGGATTGGCCCAGGGCGCCGGCGAGTCGCTGAACCGTATCACCACGTCGATCAACGAAATCTCCGAGCGCAACCTGGTCATCGCCAGCGCCGCCGAAGAGCAGGCGCAAGTCGCCAGGGAAGTGGGCCGCAACATCGTCAATATCCGCGACCTTTCGATGCAATCGTCGTCCGGCGCCAACCAGATCAGCGCGTCGAGCAACGAACTCTCCCGGCTGGCGGCTGAGTTGAACCAGGTGGTGACGCGCTTTCGGGTTTGATGGCTGGCTTCAAAGGCTTCCCGGCTAAAGCCGGTCCTACACGGTAACGCGGTGTTAGTGGGACCGGCTTCAGCCGGGAAGAGGCCGGTTTGAGCTCCCTCAGTTTTGCGGTGTGACAAATGACGCCTTCCTGGTAGGACCGGCTTTAGCCGGGAACAGGCCAAGAACGGCACCCTTTCACCTCATTCACTTGCCTGTCGCTGCCCTCGGCTTGCATGATTCGCCCCGACTAATAATTCCTGGCGGGCCGAACCTGCCGACGAGATAGGTGAAGGGCAATGGATGACGTGAATCGCGATTTCAGCAGTTGGCTGCGCTCCCCGGGTCACAAGGCCTGGCTGATGCAGGAGGGCAATCGGTTGCTGGCGTTTGCCAAGGCCTCGAAGCTGCCCCAGGGCTTCGGCAATCTGGATGACTTCGGCCGGCTGCCCGCCGATGCCGTGGCCGAGACCATGAACACCGCACGCATGACCCACAGTTTCGCCATGGCGCACATCAACGGCATTCCCGGTTGCGCGGCGCTGGTCGATCACGGCATCGCGGCGCTGGCCGGGCCGTTGCGCGATGCCGAGCATGGCGGCTGGTTTGCCAAACCCCTGGAGCACAGCGCCGACACCGGCAAAGCCGCCTACCTGCACGCGTTCGTTGCATTGGCTGCCAGCTCCGCAGTTGTCGCCCGTCGCCCCGGCGCGCAGGCGCTCCTGGAGCAAGCGATTCAGGTGATTACCGGGCATTTCTGGAGCGAGGAAGAAGGCGCCATGCGCGAGTCCTTCGACCGCGACTGGAGCAACGAAGAAAGCTATCGCGGCGCCAACAGCAATATGCACAGCACCGAGGCGTTCCTCGCCCTGGCCGACGTCACCGGCGATGCGCGCTGGCTGGATCGGGCGCTGAGCATCGTCGAGCGGGTCATCCATCAGCACGCCGCCGGCAACAATCATCAAGTGATCGAGCATTTCACTCTGCAGTGGCAGCCGGTTCCCGACTACAACGTCGACAAGCCCGACGACGGTTTCCGCCCCTACGGAACAACGCCCGGCCACGCTTTCGAGTGGGCGCGACTGGTGTTACACCTGGAAGCCGCGCGGCGCAAAGCCGGGCTGGAAACCCCGGCCTGGTTGCTGGAAGCCGCGCGAGGATTATTCGAAAACGCCTGCCGCTATGGCTGGGACGTCGATGGCGCGCCGGGTATCGTTTACACCCTCGACTGGGAAAACCGCCCGGTGGTCCGCCATCGCCTGCACTGGACCCACGCCGAAGCCGCCGCTGCCTCCGCGGCGCTTTTGCAACGCACCCACGAGCAGCAATACGAAGACTGGTACCGGACGTTCTGGGAATTCAACGAAACCCTGTTCATCGACCTCGAAAACGGCAGCTGGCGCCACGAACTCAACCCGCAAAACCAGCCCAGCGCGGACATCTGGGCCGGCAAGCCGGACTTGTACCACGCCTATCAGGCGACGCTGCTGCCGGTGTTGCCGCTGGAGCAAAGCCTGGCGACAGCGTTGGCGCACCGGGCGTAGTCGGCGTGTCAGCTTAGGGCGATGTGCCTGGAAGGACGCTTTCGCCAGCAAGCCGGCTCCTACGGGATTTTGTTCGCCGCAGATGACGGGAATTGTCAAAAT
>NZ_JAKJXE010000023.1 GCF_021728295.1 Pseudomonas petrae | reverse complement strand
GGACGGCGCAAATCACCTGTAGGAGCGCGCTTGCCCGCGAAAACGTTAGGTCAGTCACCCTCTTTACCCACTGACCCCACGCATTCGCCAGCAAGCCGGCTCCTACGGATTACTCAGCGCCCGTTCAATCAGCTGTCCCGCCAATCGAAGAGCGCCATCACATCAACGCGGACCTGGACCACCGCCACCGCCACCACCGCCGCCACCCTGGCCGCCTTCGTAGTGACCGCCGCCACCACCACCGCCGCCACCACCGTGGCCTCCCCCGCCCGGGCCCCAGAATGGCCAGCATCCGGACATGGCTGACATCACCGCGATGACCATCGCGACTTTCACTATACGACTCAACATTTCGATTTCTCTCTCAAAGCGTGCTTGATCACAGGTATTCCTCACCTGCTGCTTCTGACAGCACGAGCCGGTGAATCCGCGTCGTGGTTTGGTACCGACCAGGTATCGAGCGTGATACGAAGCAGCCACCCACAAAAAGGCCGCGAAGGATGGGGCTTCCCGTCGCGGCCTGTGCTTCAAGCGTTCAATGATCAATAGAATCAGCGGCGGTAGTAACCCGGTCCAGGGCCATTACCGCCCCGCCCGCCATCGTATGGGCCACCGTCGTAATAACGGTGTTCATGCCAGCCACCACCGTGGCGACCCCAACCCGGCCCAAAAAAACACCCCGAAACCGACGATGCCAGGGCAATCACCAGTGCGATTTTCGCGATTCGGCTAACCATCATAAGCACTCTCTTCATCCGGGCATTTGTCACCCGTTACGTAAGACATCAAGCCGACACATTTCGACATATCTCCTCGGTAAAGGTTGGGTAAAGGTCAGCTGACACTGTCACGGCGGCGCCATGCCGCAGGCCCCTCGGCCGCCTGCCGTACCCCTGCGCGTCCAGCTACGCTACTATGTGCGCCTTTGCAGGCCCGCAACCCTGCGTTTTTTGAACCCACACGGAACACACCCCTGTGACTCTGGAACAGAACTACACCGCTATTCTTTGAAGGGTTTTCAGGGAAAGCTGAAGTAGGTACGTACAGTAAATTCAGGGGTTTGCTTACTTTGGCGTACCCACGAAAAACCAGCAAAACGCATGCATTGGTACAAAAATTGGTACGGGATCGCGATCAACGTTTTTTGGCGCACCACCTTGGAAGTACGCTTGATATGACCATTGACAACATCACCATGCCCGCCACTGTCAGGCAGGAGCTCGATCTGCTGCTGGCCACGATCAACCGCGCCACGACCGGCGGTGAGGCTGAGCGAGCTGGGATTCGAGCTGAAGGTTTCGTCTTGGGAGTCGAGCGGTTGAAAGCGCTGCAACCTGTTTCCATCGAGGCGCTATACCTCGTGGTTGAGCAAGCCGTTGAGTGGCGAGTGGGCGAACTCGCCGCTCAATGAGAGAATTCGCGACATTTCCAGCGTCAGCCAGAACGACCGGCAGCTGTATTAGCAAAACCGGCACCTGCAGGACATGCTCGTGGAGCTCCCTGTTCCGCGCAGCCTGACACCGCCACTCTAGGACGGTTAACGGTGGCAGCGCATAAACCGCAGCGCCTTGAGTCCGTATTCCGGTGGCGTGGTGACGCGACGCAATCCTTGGCGTACATTGCACCATCAGTAAACGGAAAACACGCCAGCCCCAACGCGCTTCTCGACGCCGTTGGACGTACATGGACAAGGCGAGGGCATTGCACTGATGCATACAGCGATAGAATCTCAAATGATCAATTTCACGACAACGGGCATGAAGCTCTTCAAGTCCAGGCCAATTGTGCCGATTGAGGAGATTTGCGCTTACGAATCACTATGGCTCAACCAAGGCGCATGGTTCGCGAATCTCGCAGAACTATTTCGCTCGAATCGTGGGGCGATACCCAGCGATCTGGTCGACACGGGAAACTCGGCAATCGCACACCAGCGACTGCTGTCCGAGGTTGGTGTCGAGTTTTTATCTAAGGTTGGCGTAAGAGTGCACGGGGCTGGCGAATACCCAAAGAAGCTCCGCGACGCAGATCACCCTGTTGAGCTTCTCTATTACCAAGGCAATTGGGAACTGGTTGATACCAAATCGGTGGCCATAGTAGGAACGCGCGCGCCTTCTGAGGAGGGTGAATTCAATGCAGGATTGATCGCGCACAAGCTGGTTAAAAGCGGGTATACCATCGTCTCCGGACTCGCTAAGGGTATCGATTCTGCCGCCCATCATGCTGCGCTTCACGCAGGCGGTAATACCATTGCCGTAATTGGTACCCCGCTCGACCAGTGCTACCCTAAAGAGAATCGCGACCTGCAGGAGCTCATCGCGCGCGATCATCTAGTTATATCTCAGGTGCCATTTCTTCGGTATCGCGATCAAAACTTCAAAACTAACCGTCTTTTCTTCCCTGCCCGCAATGTCACGATGTCAGCGCTAACCAGCGCGACGATCATCGTAGAAGCAGGCAACACGTCAGGCACTCTTGTCCAGGCGAGAGCGGCCCTTGCGCAAAAGCGCAAGCTGTTCATCCTAGATAGCTGTTTTCGGCGGGACGACTTAACGTGGCCAGCTCGATTCGAGAAGCTGGGCGCGGTGCGAGTCAAGAATGTAACTGACATCATCGGAATGCTCACGGATGACGAGATACACAAAGCTGGACAATGACGAATACAAATGGCTGGTCGATGACGATCTGTGCTACCACTATGGTGAGTACACGTCGGGGGGCGGCTTCCAAGTTAGCGTCACGAATCAGCAGATTTGGAACCTGAAGAACAAACCTACGTCCAGTGAGGCCCAGCTCTACTACAAAGGTAAGGCCATAGAATATTGGGCAAGAATGATCAGCGAGACTGTTGATCTTGATGCATCTGCCAAGGACACTACTTTCGTCCCGATGCCCTGTTCCAAACCGAACGGGCATCCTGAATATGATGATCGGATGCTGAGAATTCTCAACTCTCTGCGCAGAAGGTGTCCAACTCTGGATGTCCGGCAGATTCTTGTGCAGACAGCTTTGCGCCCTAGCCAACACGAGGGAGGCCGGCTCACTCCTACAGATCTGAAGAAAACAATGGCCGTTGACCTAACGCTCCTAGGAGAACCCCTCAAGCCTGACATTGTTGTTCTAGATGACGTTATCACGCTCGGCGCTTCGTTCAACGCGGCAAAATCTTTGCTGCAAGATTTGCCCGGCGTAACAGGAGTGGTCGGCATATTCCTGGCCAAGACAGTATGGCCTCCTAGTGAGCTGGATGATTTCATAATGTCGCTGTAAACGACTTAATCAAGTCGCTGTATTTAAGCTCTACACTTACAAGGTTCAGGATGAAAAATGAGCTATGACCAGACTGGAAGCGCCAGCGTTATATTGTCTGACGGCGCGAATATTACACTGGCAGTGAAGGTGAGCTGGAAAACCACCCCAACGGAAAGGTTTGATATTTCCGACGCGATTGTTTCGTTCTTTCATGGGAACGCTGCCGGTCTCCAGGCGACTCTCTTGAGTATTTCCAGAGATCAGGACCAGATATTGGCATTTGCCAACACTATCAAGACGAATTTTTCTGCCTCTGCGGCAAGTATCATATCGCTGGAGGTCAAGTCCTATCCTCGGAACCTGCACTCATCAACCGTGACAGGAGTGCTTGCGACCGGAGAAACCGTAAGGGTAACCTTCGCAACGCCCGACGCTATACCAAGACCTCCCACCGCAGGCGAAGCTCAGAAGGTTCTCGACGTACTGCTCTCAACAAAAATTGATCAAATACCGCTCATCCGATCACTGATTATCAAAGCTCTGGAGACACCAAACTCCGGGTGGGAATTTATTGTCACCAGCGTGGAGCTGGTCGTCTGCTGCTCCAGAAGCCATGGCTGAACACGAAGCGTCCTTTGTGGCTACCAGTTCTGCCACTCCTTTTCCCAGTTCGATAGTTCGATAGTTCATTCGGTACGTGACTGTTTTAATTGCGGCAAGACAGCGGGCGACGAGGTTCAGGAGTCAGCCTTATTCAGTGGAGGCAGTCTGACAGCATCCTCCTGCTGAGAATTACTTGAACGGCTGATAGTCTTGAGACACATGCTGGCGAGCTCGCCGGGCGGTTATGATCTGAACCCCAGACAGTCCAGTTTGCGATTTCTCGCAAGCTGGCCCTTTGCGTGTAGGTGGGGACTTACATCTTCCTCACCCCGGTCTGCGCGACCTTGACCTTCGAATCAAGCGCAACGCCCGCAGCTAGGTTCAGCCGCATCCGCCAACTCGTGGCTGTCCCGGCGGCCTCGCACCTATAGGGCTGATCTAAAGCATGTCCTTCCAGCTCCCCCGCCATGTGTTCGAAACGATCCTCTGGCTTCCGGCTCGGTGTACGGCCTCTACTCAGGGGGCGCGGCTGGTGGGGAAATCCAGGCCATTAACGCTTCGACGCTGTCCGGGCTCTGGAGCAGCTTCTTCGCATCTTCTACTTTCGCCAGAAGCGCCCGGCGGGCCTCGGCGTCCATAGCTGTCGACCGAGCAATGATGTCGTCAAAGAAAGCCTCAGTCCTTCTTCCAGCTCTCCAACTATCGATCGTGTTGAGCAGCTCTTTAAGCGCGGCCTCCCGTTGTTTCAGGATCGCTAAGCGCTCATCTCTGGCATTCGCTTTTGCCCACTCGGCTTCCCACCGGGCACGCTCCAAAGCAGCCGCGCGATTGGCCTCAGCAAGCTCGACTGCGAGCGATTTCGAGCGCGTAATCAATGACTCCACGATGTTGTCGATCTGCTTTGCGAGGCTGGCACTG
This sequence comes from Pseudomonas petrae, assembly GCF_021728295.1. GTDB lineage: Bacteria > Pseudomonadota > Gammaproteobacteria > Pseudomonadales > Pseudomonadaceae > Aquipseudomonas > Aquipseudomonas petrae. The sequence continues at coordinate 59,305 of NZ_JAKJXE010000023.1, read as the reverse complement.
CGCTCTGTCCAAGTCTGCGTCCATTCGATCAGGTGATAGGGACTGTAGGCTCTAAGGCAAAGTCGTTTCGAGGGGGCTCGATCAGTCGTGAGCTCATAACGCTCAGCTCTAATTCCTTTCCATAGCCCGGGCTTGAGCTTTCTCGCCTCGTGCACAGACACATATTTGCCGTTGAGGTAGACCATCTCTTTGTCCACGGTCTGCTCGTAAATCGTCAGGCCGATCGCAATCTCGTCTATGAAGACAATTGTAGGTAGCGCAGGTCCCCAGGTGCTTGTAGCGAAAACCGATCGCTTCAGCCGGCCGTCCTCATCTCCAATAACCTTGCGTGTATACCCTCTTTCCCCGCAAGCGACTGAGATCCTGTGATCCAGATCGCGGAACCGAGTCGCTAGCTTCATGAGGATTGAAGCCGCACGACGTAGCGTCGGTTCAGTGACCACTAGGTCTGGGAGATTTCGTTTGGCAGGCTTCAAGTAGCCGTCACTGGCTACCCTGCCACTCGTAAACGAGCCGAGCGACCCCATGATCATGGCGCGTCGGGCGCTTCCAGATTTCGGCATGTCCTGAGTTTGCTCAGGTTCTACGTTACGGGAAAGCACATCTCCCTTGCGCCAACCAGTTGGCGCGCCAGCCTGGGATTTGGGAAGTGGCGGAATCTTTAGTCGCTGTCCTGACTCCTTTTTCGCCCAGTAACCTCGCGGCGGGCACGGTATGCCAAGGCGTACGCAAACGCGTCTGAGGAAGACGGCCGAGACGCCGTACTTTGGAGCGAGGGTAAGCATGGGAGTATCCCATACCTCGGCATATAGAGTTTTTCTCTGAACGCGATCCTGATCCATTTCCTCACCCGGCCCACCGCGCTGCCCTTTGGTCGTTCTGATCGGCACCGACCTGGCCTTGTACTAAGATTGAATTGCCGAGGCCTAGCGCCCGGTCGGTCAGCCGGTTTTTCTTTAGCCTACGCCGCCCGCTGCGACGGGCTGACCGTCATCCACTTCACGTGAACAGCACTGCAGCTCAATGCTGTTGACGGCCTCCCAGCAACCGCGACTCGGTGCTGCCCCAGGGTCCATGTTGTCAGATCATCCAAGCACCGCCGGACGACATTTAGTGAATTATCGGCAACGCATCCGCCGCTACCTCGATCGCGGTTGAGGCCTCAGCCACATCCTCCGGGTTGTAGAGCTGCTCGCCGTACATCGACTGAATCGCCAATTCCGTCAGTTCATCAATGTCGACTAAGCATTCCTGCGCCGCAACCAGCACCGCCTTCAGCGCCATCCGCAAAACCCTTTCGCTGCCTTCGCTCATGACCGTATCCTATCCTGTGGAGCGGTAAGCGTAGGTGAAAAGAAGGCCTTCTGCAGGTTTCGGCTGCCTGTGGGTCGAGGGCATTGGCAAATCCGGGAGTCAGCTCGGTTCCCGCTGCTGAATGGATTTTTCGAAGCTCGGATTTCCACGACAGGGCATTTTTGATGTTCCGGTTTATTTCATAGCGACGTTCTTCTAGGCTCTCCCCCAGAAGCTAAGATTGCTCAACGTACTCAAGCGACTTAAATACTCGCTCCTTTGGAGTTAGATCAGACATGGCTGGGCGTCCTGAGATAAAGGTTGGAGATTGGATTTATGTGGGCCAAACAGCGTGCGTTGTGGCGATGGTCCATCAAGACACCACGTTATGTGACTGCATGGTCGTGTCGCACCCCGACAAGCCGACCAATAGCGACGTCGTTTGGAACGGCGAAAATTGGGAGTTCGCCCCGGGCGATTTTGGAGGCTATGCGGATCGCAACCCTTTTCTTCAACATTTTGTGGCACAGCTAAAACGAGGTCCTCACTGGCGGCCATAGCTTACGATTGCTGGCCGTGCACACCGAGCTTTTGACAGTGATCGGTCAGTTCATTAGCCTTTGTCGCATGAAAACGCTATTCCTCCTCATGGCCCAGTACGACGGCCAAGTCATGATTCCTCTGGAGCGCATCTGCTCCGACTACTTTACCCACCTGACGCCCGAGGTGATGAGGATGAAGGTCGCGGCTGGGCAGATCGACCTGCCACTGATCAAGCTGGAGGAAAGCCAGAAGTCAGCACGCGGCGTCCACGTGAACGACCTCGCCGATTATCTAGACGCTCGACATAGGTCTGCGAAGGCGGAGCATGATCGGCTAATGGGGCGAGTCTCCAATCGCCGAAGATAATGACAATGCGGCTTGTGCCGCGGGAGGCAACCTCATGATCACTGAGGGTAGTAATCAACCGATTGAGTTCATTCGTCTGCCGGAGGTGAGAAGGCTCACAAGCCTTGGTACCACGAAGATTTACGAGATGGCCAGTAAGGGCCAGTTTCCTAAACAGGTAAAGCTGGGCGGACGATCTGTGGCTTGGGTGAGATCAGAGGTGCTCGCTTGGAGCCGCGCGAAGGTAGAGGCGTCTCGTGAATGAGAAGGTGGCAGTGACGCCTACCATCACTCAAAGCGGCACCACCACGACTGGAAGTAGAACGCCTCCTCTATTTGCTCGATGCCGGAAATAATCAGACCCTGGGTACCCATGCTCGTCACGCTGGCATCCAGAAGCCTTGGCAAGGCATCCCTCGCGTGGCCGACGCTGTTCAAGATGAAGGCTTCCCGGGTAATGCGGCCAAGGGCGGAGCACTGAGATTCGACGATCTGCACGTCGCCCTTGAAGGGTGAGATCCTGCTGAGCTGATCTTTCGGTACAGCAACGCCGAGGTTGCGGCGCGGAGTGATGAGAACGTACATGCCTGACTGCTCGACTTAACTGTATATACGTACAGTTAACCGAAGCTGCGCCACCGGCGTCAATTACTGCCGACCGGAGGCGCTCAGGCCTTACGGACGCCGAACTGCGCGACCTTCACCCTGCTGTCTTGAACGATGCCGGCGGCCAGGTACAGGCCCATGCGCGAGGTGACGACCGTTTCCGTGACATCGCACGTATACCGCTGCGTCTCCAGCGCGCCCTTCCAGTTGGCTGGGAGCGTGAAGGGTTCCTGATATTTGTCCATCGACCGGTAATAGATGGTGGTGGACGTGCCCGCAACCGGTTTGGTGATGATCAATTCAGCTTCCCAGCCGAGGATCCCGCGACTGTTGCCGACGATCTCCGGCGCGGACACCATTTCGATGACGTCGCCGGCCAGCACATTCGACAGCGTGACGTTCGCCGCTGGCTGCAAATAGATGTAGCCGCCGGCCGCCGCCAGTGTGCCGCCGAGTTCAATGCACTGGGCCTCACCGAACGCTGACTGCTCCTTGTACCAGCGCGAAGTGATTCCGGTCAGGCCCGAACCCGATGCCTTGTAGTTGTCCGCCAGAACCGAACCTGCGACTGGGTTCGCTGCGGCGTTGATGACGCCAGTGGTGCCGGTCATCAGAGGATTTGGGTTCAGACAGCCGAACGGGCGAATCGCCGAGTACAGGTCGGCGGCATCCGTGGGCAGCGGCACGCCGAAGAATTCGAAATTGGCGTTGATGATCGGCACGCAGCGAGACTGGATGAATTCGGCGCCGATTAGGTTCGGATGCAGATCATCGACGGTCATGTCCTGTGTGAACCCGTCCCAAATATTGACCACCGGTACGAACTGCCGGACGTAGCCCAGCACCCAGTCCTTGTAGGCTATCGCGTCCGCCAGCGCGGCGCCGGCCAACGCCTTGGTGCCGAAGCGCGGCGTGCCAGTGCCGACGATCAGGTATTTGCCCGGCGTATTCTGGAACGCGATGACCGCCTTCATCACGTTTGCCATGCTGTCGGCCAAAGTCATGCCCGCAGTGGTGCTGTCATTGGTGCGCGACAGCAGCATCCACAGATCTGCGGTAAGCGAGGTCAGGCAGGACGGAACCCTCGGCAAGAACTGTCCTGAGTGGTCGCCGACTTTCCCTTGGTTGTCCAGGTAGCTGGGAAACAGGCCGGTCTTTGCCGCGATCGCTCCGGCAGGGCCATAAGCCTCCGTGCCAAACGCGGTGGCGGCAACGGTGTGGCTGTTCGCGCTGAAGCTGTCGCCCAGCAATCCCAGACCGCGACGAATGCGGCGTCGGGTTGGCTGCGCCTCGGCGAGCAGGGTCATGCGAACACCTCGAAGGCAGCGCCACCGGACGGAGCGAATCGGACCGTTGCCCGCGGGATGTTGAGTTGGTAAGCCCCATCGTTCCAGAGCGTGTCGGCCGTCACCCAACTGTCGCCCATCTTGACCTGAATCGCGACCGAGCCGCCGTTAGCCTTAACGCCCAACGTCACGCGCAGGGCGCGGGTGAAGGTTTCTTCTTTTATCGTCGTCTGCACAGCTCGCTCCTCAGGGCACGTTGCGGAAGAAAACGTGGTTGCCCAGCTTCAGCGTCTGCTTTGCTTTGGCAGCCCAGTCCGGTGCCTTGGGCATGGTGGTCGCGTAATAGTGGGTCGCCCCGCCGGTGGGGTCCGGCACCTTGCCGTCGATCACCTGGTCGGCAGCAATCCGGCACTGCGCCAGCTCGCGGAACGGGATCTGCCGCGCACCGCTCAGGAACTGATAGTTCGGGTCGTTGCGGTTCCAGCAGCTGAACTGGTACGGCTTCTGGCAGACGCCGGCGTAGCCCTCGCCCCACCACGACTTGTCTTTGCCGTCTTCCACGCGGTTGCGGATCGTCCAGGCGACGGCCACCATTCCGGCCAGGCCCTCGCCGCGAGCCTCGCCCCACAGCGTGCGCGCGAGCACATCGCGATGTTTTTCAGTCACGGTCATCACTTTTCTCCAGGCATAAAAAATCCCGCTCGATGGCGGGCTGAAATGTTGTTGTTCTCGAAAACCAAGCTATCCTCTTGCCGAACCTTGTGTCGGCTTTCCCATGATTGCTGTGAAGCAACAGCCCCAGCTGCCGATATGGCGTTTATTAATCTCTGGAGATCCCCGCTATGGAAAAGGCACGGCTGGATAAAACTCTTCTTCTATTGAGCGACTGCACGGAAGGTCAGCTTTCGTTCGCTGAGCTTCTAATCACTCTGGACTTTGAGGCCGCACGGCATCTGTCCCAGTGCCAAATGGTGAATTGCTCGGTGGCATACCTGGACCAGGGCGGTTACCGATTTAGCTGGACGTCGAGCATTCCGTTCACGGCATCAGGCCTGGGTCTGATATCTGCGTTGAAAGCCAGGCGAGCGAATGCTACCGCTCCGGCGATCTCAACTCCCAAGCCCCCGAAGTCAAATGCGTTGCGCTACGGGCAGGGCTTTTAGGCGGGTGGACCAGGCCAATCTGGCCCTTCAGCTACCAAGTCCACCCGGTTCACCGCCACCCGGTACTGCTTCCACTTCTTCAACATCGCTGTTTCGGATGCAGTGGCCTCCTCTAGGTCGGCAGCGTCCTGCAGCGGTGCGATGGCAAGGGTGGCGATGCTCAGTAGACGATCACGCTCAGCGGTGTTGGTCGCCCTGATTTCATCAGGGGTGGCCTGGTACGGGACGGGGGCGGCGAACTTCTTGCCGTTGTACGTCCAGCGCTGATCTGGTTGTGGATCGAGACCTGTAATTTCTACCAGTTCAGCCACGAACTCAGCCGGGAAACGATCCTCAATAGGCACCTCTGACCCATCGTCCGCCGCAAATGGCGGAATGATTTCCCACACCTCGCCGTCAAGCACCCGGGCATAAACTTTCATCATGCATACTCCCAAACAATAACCAGCCCCAGACCGCCCGGGCCGCCAGCGAAACCACCGCCTGTGTTGCCCTGCGAAATAGCCCCGCCGCCGCCACCGCCGTATACACCCGCGCCGCCTGGCGCCGAGCCAACCGCCTTGAACCCACCGCCGCCGAAATGGCTCGGACCTCCAGCGCCGGAAATGCCGTTACCTGCGGTGAGGATCACGCCCGCGCCACCACCTGCCCCAGGACCGGTAGCGATGTTGCCAGCGCCGCCGACCGCGCCGTTCGCGCCTGCAGCCTGAATTGGGTAGGTCGCTGTCGCAGCCATGAACGAGCCGCCACCCCCACCACTGGCGCTCACCAGCGAGCCAAACGACGAACTACCGCCATTGCCTCCTGAGCTCGGCGTCGCGTTTCCGCCGGCACCGCCCGCGCCCAGATTCACCGCAACACCCGCAAAACCTGATGTGAGTCGCGCGGAGCTGTAACCGCCAGCCCCGCCGCCGCCGGCCGCGCTGCCGACGCCGCTTGCTGTGGCCGGAGCGCCACCGCCGCCACCTCCACCGCCTTGAACTTCAACCACGACGAAGTTAGTGCCGATCGTAGGAATGTAGGTGCCGCCAGCCTGTGTGAAGGCCTGCACACCGATGAGTCTTCCACCTAGCGAGGTGCCCCCTGTGGCGGAGACGAGAACCCACGCGTCGAAGGATGCCGAATACATCACAGTGCAGTAGCTGCCCGCCGTGATTTCCCCACCGCGTAGTTGGTTCTGGCCCAGGCTGATGATGTTTTTTGCAGGAAGGTTGTTCGGCGCGAAGGTCGCAGTGCTGTTGTTGGTGGTGTTCGCCTTGAAGCGCAGGGTCATGCCGTCAATCAAATTGACGACCTCAGGTACGAAGGTTCCTTTGTAAGTATTCGCCCCGCCGGTAGTCCCGGCGTACGAGAAAGCGCCTCCACGGATGGCCTGCACCAACTGCGCCGGGTCAGACTCGGCCGCAGCCAGGCCGCCGTTGTTGATGACGGACAGGATCTCGTCAGTGACGGCATTGCCCCAGGCCGCCGGTATCAGCGAGCCTGGGGTTCCGGTCGCGGTGTTCTCGTCGACAAACTTACCGCCCACCAGCCCAACGTTGGGCACGCTCTTGGGATAATCCACGTGTTTATTTCCTCATGAGTAATTGATATGCGGCACGGTGTGCGCCGGGGCATAACGGCTGATCAGGCACTCAAGCGAGCTGCCGGCATTGGTGCCGAACCGCTCGCCCCAGAAGCTCGCACCGAACCGGCGACCCAGCTGCAGCCTGCCGCCGGTGTTGAGCGTCCACATGAACTGGGCGCTCCAGGTTCCGAAGTGACTGACGCCAAACCGCGACCTGCCAAAGCGGGGCGCTCTGTACTGGGTGATGGTGGCGTTCGGGTAGCCCTGGCTTTTGGCGATCGCTATGAAGTAGGACGCGCGCTGGCTGCCCACCGCGATGAGGCGTTGTTGCACCGCTTTCTGTCGGTCGGAAAATGAAGGCGTGAGCCCAAGGCATGCATCGGGCAGATCCATCACGGCCTCCCAATCCGGGACGAGTTCGGTCACCAGCGTGGGGTCCATCTCAGAATTCAGCGCAACGGCGCGCGCATCGATTCGCGCCATCTCCTGCGCCAGGCCCGCCAGCACGATGCCCAGCTCCGGTACGCGCTCCATGTCCCAGGCCGGCCCTTGCGGCAGCAGCGCATGCAACTGCGACAAATACTGTTCGGCGGTCCTCACTGCCATGTGAAAGTCCCCACCGTTAGCAGCTCATTGGCGTTGGCAGGGACGTCGGCTGCAGGGCTTATCACCACGCTATCGGTCTCGCCTTCGGCGCCACTGACGGCCTCCCGGATGTGGCTGATCAACAGCTTGCTGCCCAACCCCGCCCGTCGCTTGTGCAGGTCCGCAAGTTCAGCTACCACCGCGGCCCGGACAGCACTTGTGTCGGGCGTAAGCTTGATCGTGTAGTTCACGGCCTTGAGGACCGGCGCCGAGGCGAAGACTTCGGCGGTAACGGGGGCCTTGCTTTCGAGGTAAGCCTGGACAGTGGCGACCTCGTTGGCATCCGGAATGATCGTTGCGTCACCGTCGCGCACGAAGAAAACCCCGACGGAGCCGGGGCCCAGATAATTTTTAACCGTCCAGGCGCGCGTCACGCCGGCGCATTCCAGCGCCCATGTGACGTAGTCGTCGGCGTCACCGCCGTGAGGGATAACCCGATAGCTGCGACTTACTCGACTGCGCAGCGATTCGACCGACTCCTGATCGCTGCCGCCGGTGAGACCCGGTGCCAGAACGGTGAACGTCTGATCGACGCCTACTACCGGCTGCACCAAGGTCAGGACCAGCCCCGCCGCAGCGTTGCCCAGCGCCCCACCTTCCACCGCCTCAATCGAGGCAACGTTGAGACCGGCCGTCGTGGTAACCGAGGTTACGACGCGGTACTGCCGGCCGTCCGTGGCCTGCACCACCCGATCGGCGTCCAGCACCGCACCGGTAGCCGCCTGAAAACTTGCGGTACCGCTGGAGCTTTTGGCGGCGATACGCGGCGTCTCCAGCCGAAGCAGTCCCTGCCGCTCGAGCATGGCTTCATCCGCGGTGTCCGGCAGGATCTGCCGGGCGATCCAGTCGAGGTAGCCGTACAAGCCGTAAGCCGTACCGCTGATGGCACGGGCAAGTACTTGCGCGTCGGATTGGCGCAGCGCATCACTGGCAAGGTCCGCAGCGGTTCGGGTAATCAATGTCGGCAAGTTAGGAGTTTCAAACGGCATAGAGCACCTGCCAATCTTCGTGTGGGTAAATGTCGAGGCGTTCGCCGCTCGGCAGCGTCAGGACCACCCCCATGTTCAACCGGGAGTGCCCCGTCCTCTGCGTCAGCACCTGCACGCCTGCAACGTGGCCATCATCGATCAGCCACTTCAGCGCCTCCTGGGCATACATCACCGCAGCACCGATGGTCTCGGCGGTGAGCTTGCGGCGGCGCAACAGCCAGAGCCGTGAGCCAATGCGGTCATTCGCCACCAGTGGGTAACTGTCTCCCCACCAGCCGAAACGCTCATCGTCGTCTGCCCGGTCCGACGTGTTGGCTCGGCGCCATGTGAACAGGCTGATCTCGACTGCACGCCGCAGGCTGACCTCGACGTCGTCATTGATGATCACGCTCATGCGCCACCTGCCGGAACCGGCGGTCCGCTCTGATCGCTGCCTTGCCGAACACCGGTATGTGGGTGGTCGATCTGGCTGACGCCACCGGCAACCTGGTCGCCCTGACTGACGATCTCGCCTGTCTGGGTGATCGTCGGGGTGTTGAAGTTGACGGCCGTGGCCGCCGTGATGTTGAGCGTGTCCGTCTGGATATCGATGATCCGGCCGCGCTTGAGGTGGATCTTGTCGCCTTCGTCGGTGTAGATCGCGACCTCACCTGCGGCCAACGCCTGCAACCGGTAGCGCCGGTCAGCCACTACAATCACAACGCCGTGCGACCGGTCCCCACCCATAAACGCCGCAAGGCCCTCGGCCCCTTCGTGCGGGCAGCTGGTGAAACCGTAAGGCTCCAGATGCTCCATGCCGTCCTTTACTTCGCCGTGTGTCAGGCGCATCTGCAGGGTTTGCAGCTTGCCGGTGGACTTGGCCAGCGCCACCACCCCACGCGTCAGCATGTTCATTAGTCGGCTCATTTATCTTGGTAATCCGCTGGTAGGAGGTATTCGACGCTGTCGCCCTTTTTCACCTTGCGGTGCTTGTGCGGATCGTCGGGTTCTTGCAGATACCCTTCGGGCGGCCCGACACGCAGCTGGCAGATAGTCCCCTGGTCATCGAGGCGGTATGTCACCTCCGCGATAAGCATGTCGCGGTCATAGCCGATTACAGGGTCGATCACCCTGACGATGGTGTTGGGTATCCAGAGCGCGCCGTTTGCCTGCCGCCAGCCCTGCACCTCGTAGGTCGTTTCCAGCGCCTTGCCCAGCGCGGTGCCCCGCTCCCAGTTCGCCCGGTCAGCGGCCATCTTGTCCGTGAGCTGCCCGCTTTCGTGGATCACCTTGACCCGCTTGCGCGTCATACGCGGATCGCTCACCGAGGCATTTACCTCCGTGGCGGTTTTGGCGAAATCCTCGTCGGTACCGGAGCGCTGACCGATGACGCGGTACTCGGAAAAGACCTGGGTGAAATCCAGAGCCGCATCCGCCTTGAGCACGTTGCCGCCCAACCGCAGCGACTCAGAACAGCGGCCCGCGCTCCCCACCTCGGCCAGCACCACTTGCCCCTGCGCGTTGTCGGTACTGAACACCCGGAACAGGGTCAGCAAGCGGTCAATGGACTCGAAGGCGGTCTCGCCCGGCTCGATGGTGTGGTCGGTCAGGCCGCTGGTGGCCGCTATTTCGCTTTTCACGGTCAGGCCGTACACACCCGCGATCGCCTGGACGATCTTCTGCACGCTCTGGCCCTTCCATTGGCCTGGCTGGTTGATCGCGCCACAGTCGATGAGGTCAGCGGTAAGCGACCGGCCAGTGATGGAGGTGGTGACCTTTTCGTGGTCGTAGCTGATGGGTGTGGCGTCCACCCATCCAGTGATCACCAGATCACCCCCGATGCGCACCTCGCAGCGCGCACCTTGCTTTACCGGCCGGAGGATATTTTGGCCCGGCCACTTCCAGGTGATGCCGATGCTGAAGCTGCGCGCCTGGCGCTCAAGGCCGGTGCTGATCTCGACCGAGGTCCAGCCGGAATAATCCAGCCCGTCGACGGTCAGGGTCACGGCCGTCGTCGGATCGGACATGCGCTGTTACTCCCTGGCGACTTGCAAAGGTGCGGCCGGCACGAAACCGGGATGATTGATTTTGTTGCGCTGGACAATTTCACCTTCGCGAGTGGCGTCGCCGAAACGGCGGTAAGCCAGCACCACCGCGGGCACGGTTTCCAGCGGGGTCACGCTGACCAGCTGCACCCCTGACGCGGCCACGGCCGTGAGGTGGCGCACCACCTGCTGGCGAGCAGCATTGATTGTCGGGTAGTAGGTGGCGTCCGCCTTGAGCGACGCCTGCCAGAACGCCTGATCGAGAGAGTCCCGAGCCGCAATCACATCCTGCGCGACGGGCACCTCGGCGCGAACGACAGGGTGGATCAACTGCTGCTCAACAGACGGCGTGCTTTCCAGCGCCGAGGCTGCGGAATTAACGGGCATCTGCGCCACGGTGGCTGTGGCCTGTACAAGCACCGCATCCTGGACCAAGTTCGCCAGCGCCTGAGCGGCGGCCGTGGTATCGGCGCCGCTGGACACCGGCACGTCGTTGATCGACGCAGCGTCTTCAGCTTGGCTGGATACGGTGGCCACCGCGTTGCTGTAGCTGTCGAACGTCGCCGCGCCAGCGCTGGTCGGGCTGGTCGCGCTGCTCACCGTAGCTGAGCCCGCCGAACTGCCCGCATTGCCAACACTGCCGCCACTGCTGCCGCCAGGTTTGAAAGATGAGCTCGCACCCTTCGGGGTCGACAATCCCAGATCGCTAAAGTACCCGCTGAACAGGCTGGACAACGAACCGGGTGTGTTAGTCAGCATCTGGGCCAACGAACGCACCGAACCAATGGCACCGCTTAAGGGCGAAAACTGTCCCGTCAGAACACCGAACACGCCGGTCAGCCCATTCTGCAGGCCGATTAGGTTGATTCGCGCAGTGTCCACCTTGGCCATGGCCGACTTGTACCGATCAAGCGCACTGCTCCAATAACTGGCCGAAGTCTGCGCCGTCATCCGTGCAGTGTTGCTGCGCACCGAAGGGTTCGCCTGCGCGTTGCCGGGGTAGAACGTCAACTCGAAAGTGACCATCCCCCCTTCTCGCCGGCTGTGCGCCATTTCTGCCGCGCCAGGCACTACCAGCATCTGGCCGAGCCAAGGATGCACCAACGTGCCCTCGCCTTCGGTTTCCAGCGCCTTGAGCAGCTTGTCGCGCTGCTCGAAGCAATCGGGCCCGATCACATAAGCCTTTACCCTGTGAATCCGGGCCACCTTGCCCATCTGCTCGGTGTAGGCCTGATCGCGCTTGGGGTATTCGTGCAACTGGACCTTACGGCCCACCGGCGTCGAAGTGTCCTCGATGAGGAAAGTCACGTCCCGGAAAGAGGCCGGCAGTAACTGCTCGCGCCAGGTGTCAGCCATCTACTGCGCTCCTGATAGGGATCGATAACCGACGTTGGTGCTGACCTTCAGACCCGGCTGATCGGTCTTGGCGGGTTGAGGGCGTACGCCGCGTGTGTCGCCCTCCAGCCGGATGACCAGCTCGCCGTTGAGTTGTGACCTGTTTGATGCGCCGGCAAGCAGATTGCCCGGCGCCGGTAGAACGGCCCCGGGCAGAAGCGGTGTTGGCGTGCTCAGGTTTGGGCCAGCAACACCGGCGACAGGCTCGGCCTGCTTATTGATACCGGCCGCAAACCGTCGAAGCCCCTGTGTGCCGTCGTTGATCACGCCGGCGCCGAGAGAGGTCGGATCGGATTTCGAGAAAAAGTTGCTGACTTCCCCCGCCTTGCCTTTGACCCAGTCGGAAGCGGCGCCCGCTTTGTCACCAGCCCAATTTCCGGCATCCGTCAACGGCTGGATAAACGGCCGGATCTTCTCGAACAAGCCTTTGAAGTAGGCCACCAGCGGATCCCAGGCGGCAGTGACGATCTGCACCGGGTCGAATCCGATTTGCTCCTTGATCCAACTCCACGCCGCCGACATCGTGTCTTTGATTCCAGTCCAAGCCGCTGCTGTCACCGCGCGAATCACATCCCATAACGCACTGAAGAACTCGGACAGCGGTTGCCAATTGCGGGCCACGACAGTCATGGGCGCCCAGTTAAAAGCAGACTTCAGGAATTCCATGACTGATCCGGCCGCCGCTTTGACGACATCCCATAGAGCGCCCAAAAAGGTACTGATGGGTTGCCAGTTGGCAATAATCTGCCCGACCGGCGACCACTTAAACGCCTCCTTCATCCACCCCCAAACGGCCATGGCCGGGCCTTTGATGCTGTTCCACAACTGCTCGAAGTAAGGAGCCAGGGTGTCCCAGTTTGCGACGATCAAACCTACGGCGGCGGCGATGGCCACAGCAGCAATCCCGATGGGTGTGGCGGCGAACGCCAGCGTCAGCAGACGCGTGGCAACCATCGCGGCCAAAGCACCGACTCGGATTGCGGTGAACGCTGCGCCTGCCGCAGCCAAGCCTCTGACGAACATCGGGTTGGCCTGAATCAAGTCGCCCACCTGGCTGATAAATGGCCGAAGCTTTTCGACCACCGCATTGAGCACAGGCAAAAAGGCGTTACCGAGCGCGATGCCGGCTCGGCTCACCGCATTGCGCATGAGCGTCAGGTTGTTTTCAGTCGTGGCGGCTCGCGAGGCGTACTCGGCCTCCATTGAGCCAGCGTATTGCGAAGCATCACCCGTCTTTTTCAAGTTGCTCTCGAGCAGCCCGAGATTGGTCAGTAGCGGCGCGATGGCGGCGACGGACTCAGTCCCGAAAAGATTGGTCAGTAGCGCTGGGCGCTTGACCGCATCCACGGCCGCAATGCGTTTTAGGACGCTGACCATGGTGCCCTGCGCGTCTTTCTGCATGCCCGCCGCCACAGCTTTGGAATCGAGCCGCAACGACTTGAACGCATTGGCCTGGCTCTTTGAAGCAGCGCTGCCTTTGGTAAGGGACAACATGAAATTCTTGATGCCGGTGGCGGCGACTTCCTGCTCGACACCTACTCCAGCCATTGTCGCGCCCATTGCTGCAATCTGGCCCGAGGCCACGCCCGCGACTTCACCCAAAGGCCCCACCCGGGTCACGATGTCGGAGATCTGTTTGGTATTGGCCGGACCGGTGTTGCCCAGATAGTTGATTTTGTCGGCCAGTCCCACCACTTCGGCCTGAGTCATTTTGAAAGAGGTTCGCCACTTCGCCATCATGTCGCCGCTTTCCTCGGCGGTCTGATCGAAAGCGATGCCCATCTTGACCGCATCCTGAGCGAAGCCCAGCAGTTCGCCGCGACCGATGCCGGACTGTCCGCCCGCGGCGACAATCTTGGCGATATCGTTGGCGGCCATTGGCAGGCGCTCCGACATCTTGGTGATGTCTTCGCCCATTGCCTTGAATTGATCAGGCGTGTCGAAATTGACGACCTTGCGCACGTCCGCCATGGCCGACTCGAACTGAATCGCAGCGCGCGTGCCCATGACGAAGGGCGCCGCGAGCGCACCGCCTGTGACCACGTCTCGGAAACTGATGTTGCCCAGGCCGGTGTTCTGCAGTCCTTTGCGAAAGCCCGCCACGTTCTTGCGGATCCCGGCCAAGGTCGGCGACAGCTTGTCGACGCCGGTGATCAGCGCCTTGAGCTGAAATTGATCTGCCATCAGTCCACCTGCAGCGTGCGGTTGATGCGCTGAGCCTGCGCCAGCGATTCAAGAAAGATATCCAGCGGCCTGGCCATCATCTGTTCGGGGTCAACCTTCCAGAAGTAGGCCAGGTCGTAGACCAGAGCGATCAGGTTGTCGAGACTTTCGACGCCGGGCTCATGAAAAAACCCGCCACCATCCACGCCAGCGAATTGAGGTCTGCCAGGTCCAGCTGGTTGACTGCGGACGGCGGGATTGCTGCGCATACGGCGATGTACTTGGCTGCAACGTCCAGATCCAGACAAACCGCTTCGTCCGCGTCGATCTTGTACGGCAAGGCCTTGATCGCCCGGGCTTCCTGCGACGTCGGACGGCGCATGTCCAAAGCTGTCAGCTCTTCACCGTGCGCCTGAATGGGGAAACTGAGTTTGAAAGATTCGCTCACAGCCATACCCCTTTGATGCCGTCGAACTGCATTTCAATGGTGCCCTCTTCGCCGTTCGAGCTGGGCTGATCGACCAGGTAGGCGCCGGAGAGCGTGTAGACCTTGCCGTTCTTCAGCTCGGCGGTGATGGTCATGTTTGTGCCCTCGGTCAATGCCTTGAGCGGGAAGTTCGGCGTGTGCACGGCAGAAAACTTCAGCCAGGGGGCCTTGTCCTCTTCCTTGTAGTAACCGGGCACGATCGTCTCCCGGGTCTTATCCATCAGCGGAGCTTCCACGCCGCCTTTGAGGGTCAACTGCGTGCCGTCGACCTTGACGTAGCACGTACCTGCAACTTTCTGCCCCATGGGTGGGCCTCCAAATGAAAAACCCGCACATGGCGGGCCTGGATGATGGGACAGCGTTATGCCGCGTCAGCGGCGTACTGCTGCCGGAACTGGTTCAGGAGCGCGAAGATGCGCAGCCCGTTCACATAGTCCGGCGGATACAGCACATTGACGCGGGTCGGGGTGTTGGGGTCGCGCTCGACAATCAAGTACTGCGCGAACAACCCGGCGTTCTCGACGTGGCCGTCGCGCTCCAGATTGCCGTACTCGCTGATCAGCTCACCCTTGATGACGTTCGGGGTGACAATTGGCTGGCCATCGCCGAACTGGGTGCCGTCGTTCGCCAGCTTGTGCCGCCCGTACTTGCTGGTGATGATGCTTTTGAGCCGACGCACGATGTACGCGCTCTGATGCATCGTTTCGCTGTCCAGGTACGAATCATCAGCCTGACCATAGGCGTTCTTCTGGTAGGTGGTGATTGCGCGCTGAATGCGCATGTAGCCGCCTTCGTAGAACAACGTGGCGATGCCATATTGCAGCAGCGAGTTGAACTCGGTGAGCGTGAAGCGGGAGCCTTCAGCTGCTGGGTCAATCCCGACCAGAGCGCCGGTTTGCGTTGGGCGGCTGGCATCGGCGGAAATGAACACCGCCTGACGCGCGGCAGCAGCGGCGGCAACGCGCCAGAACGGCTGCGGAACACCGGTTTCAAAGCCATAGATGGTGGTGTGCTGGTCGTTGCGCAACTGCCCAGCGGCAACCAGAGAACCCAGGGTGCCGCGCAGTGCTCCGTAAACATGGCCATAGAGCTGTTTGGCCCACGACCAGCGGCCACTCGCATCGCCCATCGCCACTTTCCAGGCATCGAGGGTGGTGGTATCCGCCCACGGGACGCAGATGAACTCGAACGGCGCATCACCCAACGCCGCAAGCGTGGCCGCGGCATCAGGCGTGCCCGCGCCAGCGGCCATAGGGGCAACCACCGCAGTGAGCCCGGCGGGGGTGTATTCGCCATTGCTCTTGCCCAGTCGGTTCAGCACCAGGCTGATGTCGTTGCCCGAATCACCCAGCCACTTGGCGGTGAGCGTTACGACGCCGGCGGCGGCCACTGCGCTGACCGGAAGGTCCGCCGTTGCATTGATCTTGGTCGCCAACGCGGAAGCCGCAACAGCAGCGGCCGCGCCAGACGCCACGGTTGCCTGAATGCGAACACCGCCCACATAGAGATTGATCAGACCAGTCTCTGTTGCGGTTCCGGTCAGTGTGACCTTGCCCGAGGCGGCGGCGCCGGTTGTAGGCTTGACTGGCAGACACCAGATCTCGCCGACAGGATCGTTCTTGCGCCAGGTGTCATACATTGCCGCCAGCATCGAGCCTTGGCCGCCGATGGTCTTGGCCTGCGCCAGGCTGGACACCAGCACCAGCTTGCCGATCTCTTCGGCGGTTGAAGTGTCTTTGACCTGCCCGACAATCAGCCGGCGCAAGGCGCTGGACGCGCTGTTTGCCATGGAATTATCCATCTCGGCATAGAACAGCGGCACGCGGACGTCCGCGGGGATCTGTTGAAATCCTACGCTCATTTGGTCGCGACCTCTTTGGCAGGAGGGTTAGGGATCACGACGTCGCCATCAGCAAGACGGCGGCGCCAGTAGGCGTCATCGGGCACGTCGCGCCCTCCAGGCAGCAGCAGTTCCCCGGTTTCTGGATCGGGCACCGCGCGCCCCTTGGCCGGCACCACAGTGATGCGGTTCATGGCAGTTCCTCTTTGAGTTGAAATTCAATGCGCCCATCCGGGCCGGGGTACTTCAGGTTGCGGTCTGCCGGATCAATGCAGTCCACGTTGATGTCCATGCCTTCCAGCCTGGGCAGGCCGTCGAGCTCCAGCTCATGCCAAGTTTCAGCAGGGTCTGTTTCAGCGTTGCGCCCCAACTGGAAGGCGGTGACGAACGAATAGCGGTAGATCACCAGCGCGCGGTCGATCTGCATCAGGTCGCCACCGTCGTAGGTGATGGGTTCGTATTCGACGCCAGGCTTCCAGCCCACCAAGGCCCGCCACAGCTCTGCGCGGATGTCGTGCAGCACGTCTACCGCCAGTTGTCCGCGCTGATCCTTGGCGTCCAGGATGACCACCACATCAAAGGCGTCCGTGATGTCTTGCCGGATGCCGTTCTGCAGGTCGTTGTCCGTGGCGTCATCACCGGTCGCGATGACGAACGCACCAGGCCGGTCAACCTGCTGACTTGCTTTCACCGCGTCGAAGTCGATGCCGCCCGCCACGCGCCCACCGAACAGCGGGCAGCGCTGCCGCAGGTGCAGCACCACAGGAGTGATTTTCATTGGTGGTCTCGTTGATCAGCGCAGAGCGGCAGCGAAGGCCTGCTTGAGAATGGAGCGCACGGCGTCCTTGCTGTTGTTGAGCGAGTCGACCATGTAGTTCTCGCGAGGCTCTATGCGCCACGCCCCGGTGGCTTCCTGCTTTTTATGGGACTTGCCACGTTTGGCACTGCGGCGCACGCCGTACCAGAGATAAGCCGGGTAGAAGTCCTTCATGTCGGCCGTCTTTTGCGGTTCGATCTTCACCAGGAAGCCAGCACGGCTGACCCGGTATGTGATCGAACGGCGTAGCCTGCCCTTACGCATGCCGGGGTACTGGCCTTTTCCTGACACCGCGCGCTTGCTGACCAGCTTTCGGCCCTCGGCGCGCACCAGCACACCGGCCTTGCGCATGCCTTTGCGGATTTCCTTCTTGTCGAAATCGAGCTTGCCGTAGCTATCGAATCCGCCGAAGTGCAAATAAGCTGCTGGTCTAGCCATAGAGGCTTCCTCCAGGCTGGTCGGACCCGAGCTCTTCCACTTCAAGCACGGTGAATTTGTGACCACCGTTCATGTCGGTCGCGCGCTGCACGCGATAGACGATATCGCCGTGGAGCACTTCAAAGTCAGTCGGCAGAACACCGAGATATCGAAGCGTAATGCGGTGCGTGATTTTGGCAGCCGCCTGGATACTGCCGCTGTAAACAGCTGTTCCGACCGGCTGTATCTGCGCCCAGCGCTTCCTTTCATCCGTGAACAACGAATCAAGGCCGCCATTAGTGGCTGGCATGTCGGATCGGCGACGTAACGTTACGCGCCGGTTCAAATCCCCTGCGCCGGGCTCCTTCATCGCCATCAGAATTTCTTCCTGTACCATAGCAACCGTTCAACTGCCAATGGCACTGTGCTGACCGACTGCCCTGATACGGCTTCTCGATTGGTGTACCAGTGAGCAACCAGAAGCAGAACCGCATGCATGACATCTTTCGTCAGAGTCATCTCGTTCGGGAGCACGGGATTGATTTCCACTAGGCGGCGGTCGCAGTGCTGCTGAACGTGCTCAAGGGCGGCTTCGAGATAACCCTGAATAAGCAAATCTTCCTCGTCGTGGTCGACGCGAAGATGCAGCTTAACCAGGGAGAGATCGATCATTACGGCTTCTCTTTCTTGGCTTCCAGCGCTTTCAGTCGCGCAGCTTCAGCTTCGTCGGCAGCGGCTTTTTCTGCGGCGGCCTGTTCGGCAGCGGCTTTTTCCGCTTCTGCCTTTTCAGCTGCGGCTTTCTCGGCAGCAGCTTTTTTCTCGGCCGCGCTCGCCTGCTTGTTCTCTTTGGGGCCTGCCCCCTCAGTCACTGACACGGCAAGGCCTTTGCCGATCAGCACATGCGCATACTCGTCCTCGACGCTTTCAAGCGTAACGCCGGCGCGAACTTGATCGCTCGCGGTCCCCAGCTTGGCCGCGTTGCCCTCGAAGCCCCACAGAGTTCGGATTTTCATGATTCACCTCAGCAAAAAAAAAGGCCCCATAGGGCCCCTGTGACTGGACGGAGTTACTGAGCGACCGCGAACCGGCCTTTGACGAACGCGTATGGACGGCGAACCGCCAAACCCAGGCGCTCCTCGACCAGCAGCACTCGTTGGTTCTTGACGAAGTCGTCGTTGATCCAGCCCACTTTCACCGTGAAGGCCATACGGTCGTACAAACGCGCGCCCTGTGCGAACGACCCGACCAGGAACTCGCCACCAGTTGCAGCGGTACCGCCGGCGGCCGGGGTGCCTTCATCCATGCTGTCGGACACCACCACTGGGCGGCCCCAGAGAACCGGAGTGATCATGCCCTGCAGGTTGGCGAACAAGTAACGATTGTCCGCATCCTTGAGAAGCTCGATGTTCATCCAGTCCAGGTCGGTCATCACCACGGCATCGGCCGGCCGTTTGGACTGCTTGCGAACCTGGTAGATCGCACGTCGCACGGTGTCGATGGCGGTGTCGCCGGTCATGCCGAGGGCTGCGGCAAACGCCGTGGCCTGAGTCATGATGCCGTTGAGGTTGTTGCCCGTGCCGTCGCCCTTGAGGATCTGACCCTCTTCCTTGAGCTTCAGGTCGTAGCGCAACAGCTCTTGGATGTAGCTGTAGAGCTGCGGGATGTCGTCGAGCGCTTCATCAGTAACAGGCATCCACACCGCCATTTTGCGGACGTTGTCGGTTTTCTGCTCGAAGGTCACATCGCTGGAAGGCTTGGCCGCGCCCTCGGCCACCATGCCAGCGCCGCGGGTGTGCAACTTCTCGAGGAAGTAGCTGTAGCTCTGGCCTTCAACCGGGGTGGTCGGGATCAGATCGCGAATAACCAGGTCTTGGCGAGGGCGGTCCTGAATGACAGGGTCCCATTGAGTTGGGACCAGGCCGGCGCTGGTCAGCTTGGTTTCGGACATGGAGGCCATGTCGGATTTAGTAATCTCGATCTCGGCCTGGTTCTGGTTTTTCTGCTGCAGCGCTTTGTACGCGTCGTTGCCTTTCACCAAGTCGATGAAACTTTTCTTTTCGCCAGCCTGGCCGCGCAGCTGGAGGCCCTTTTCTTCGAGCTTCTGCACTTGCTCGATGATGCGCTCGATCTCGCCCTTCTGGTTTTCGATCTTGGACTTCATTTCCAGCGTCACGGTGTTGCCTTTCTGCAACTCGTCAGCAACGTGGTCGTATTTTTGCTGCAGGCCCTGGAAGCCGTCTTTCAGTTGTTTGTCCAGGGAATCGCGCAGCTCTTTCACTTCGCTCATTGCGATGCTCCAAAATGGTGGGTGAACAGTTGAGAAATGTCTTTCAGCTCATCCACGATCACCGTGGCCGCCGCACCACCATCACGGTGTACAGCGGAGTAGCCGAGCGAAGCGACCGCAGCCGCCTCCTTTTGCGAAAGCCCCATGCGATCGCGCAGGGCCTTTTCAAAAACTCTGATGTCCGACTTCACGTCGGTAACCTGCGCTTCAGGGTTCATGCCGAACGGAACAAGGGACGCCTCCCACAGTTCGGCCTGTTTGATAATTCGGATGCTGCGCCCCTCGCGCTCCTCGTAGGCCGCCAGCAGGGTGTTGAAGCCGATGGACATGCTGTCGAGCGTGCCCTCTTTCATCAGCTCGTACGCATCGCGCGCATAGCTCACAGCGAGATTCACCTTGCCCTTGATGTAGAGGCCGTGCGCATCCTGGCTGTAGTCCGCTGAGCCAATCAGGCGTGTCAGGTCATGAAACAGCGCCAGCTTCAGACGGCCTGCGCGGGTTGTCTTCACCTTCGTAAAGGCTCCCGGCATGATCACGTCATCGCCCAGGTCGACGTTGTTGAACACCGCGGCGTAGCCTTCGAAGTTGCCCGCGTCGTCTACGGCCTTGACCTCGAATGGCACTTCAATTTTTGTCAGCATTGCCTTGCGTCTCCCACCGAGTGACCCGGTCGTATTCTTCTCCCGCCAGCGGCGGCTGGTTTTCCTTCTCACGGACTTCGTTTGTGCTCATCCACCCAGAGCCTCCAGATCCGCCCAGCGCAGCCCGGTAGTAGGCCGCGCGCGCAGTGCTGTCGGCGCGCAACAAACCCTCGACGACAAACTCGACGAATCGGTCTGTGTCGCTGTAAAGCTTGTCGTTGTATTCGTCTTCGATGGCGTCGAGGTAGGGCTTCAGGCCGAACGTCACGAACCCGCTGGTTTGCTGTTCCAGGTTCGAGCCCATGATCGAGGTCTTGCTGGCCCGGTTGGCCAGATACAGAGGCACGCCCCAGACGCCCGCTAAAGCCTCTTCCTGGAACTGTTGGGATTCGATGAACTGGCTGTCTTTCTGGCTCAGCCCGGCGGGCACAATCTTCGGCCCGCCCTGCAAGATCGCCATCTTGCCGATGTCATCCGTGTCGGCCTTGCGGACATCGGGGAAGCGGGACATGACCTGCTCTTGCTGGGCGTCGGTCAGGAACCCATCGTAGATAACGTAACCACCGGAGAACCCGCCTTTGCGCATGAAGCGCGCCGACCAGTCATGAGCCGCTTTCGCAAGTCCCAACGTCTCAGCCTGATGCTCGACAGGCGACATCCCGTTGATGCCGTCAGTGCTGAACAGCTTGAAGTGCAGCATGTTCTGCGGCGATACAGGTGCTCTGTCGCCATCGATGGTGACGTAGTAGATGAGCTGGGAATCAAGCGTATCGACCACCACGTTATCGGGCGATACGAGTGTGGAGCCTATGTGCTCGCCACTGTCCGAGCGCTCGATAATCGCGTAAGCGTTCCCGCGCAACGCCATGTTCACGACAACCGCTTTCAAAAAATTGAGGCGGGTCATGAACGGATTTGGCTTGCGCATGATGCGGCTGGCTCGGTCCCTGTAAGGAACCAATTGCCGCTTGCCGTCTTTGTCGTCGTAAAGCTTGAGGGGCAGCCCGGCGACGGACTCGCTCAGAATTTTCACACATGCCCAAACGATGCTGATGGTCATCGCTTTGGTCGGTGTGACTCTGACCCCGGACTTGGTCGCCTTGCCACCGACGGCCATATCGACTTCGACATAGTCGCCAGTGGCAGGATCTTCATAGCCGAACATCCGCCAGCTCAGCGGGTTGTACCAACGGAATCCCATATTCAGCCTATAAGTCCAAAGAACCCTTTCTGCAGGTAGTTATCCATTCCGCCCTTGGCCTCTGGATTGAGGGCCATCAGCGACACGGCGTTGAACATCGCCATCAGGGGGTCAATTTTTGCGGAGCCGCTTGCCTGCTTTGTGATCAGGATCGCGTTGCCTCTGGGCTCGACCCGCGCGTTACCGCAGCACCAGGCCATCATTGGCTGACCGCCATGAAGCAACCCGCCCTCGGCGAGCTTTCGCTCTGCCGTCTTGATCGCGCCACCGAGTCGCCAACCCTGAGAGATACCTTCGATTTTTTCCCTGGGAATTCCCGCTGACTCAAGCGCATCCAGAATCGCGCCGACACCCGCCGGGTCGAGCCCTGCCTTGTCGAGCAGGCCGGCCTGCTCGACCTGAGCCGCAAGCCCAGCCACCTCTTCAACGTCATCACCTATTCGGGTGACCAGTGTCAGGTGCCCGTCTTTTGCGAAATCCTTGAAACGCGGCGCTTCACCCTTGCGGCGTTCGAGCACTGAGGGGTGGGCCCAAGCGTGCGTCCATAGAAGCCAACGTCGCGTGCCCGTCTCCCGGCCAAGCGCTGCAAAGCCCAACAAGTCATCCAGGCCACCGCCGTCGATGCCGATGTCGATAACCTCACAGCGGTCGATCAGGTCCTGAAGCGTCCGGCACTCGCTTGATGCCTGCACCTCCCAAAAGTCAGTGCCCGCCCAGCGATCCGAGAGCAGCGATAAGCCGATCTCGACGTTCAAGTGCTTGGCGAGAAAACCGCGAAATGATTCTTCGCCGTCGATCTGAGCTTGAGTAAATCCGCGCTCAATGAATGGCTCATCAACGGAAAGGCCCAGATTTGGGTTGGTGATGTAAGCGTTGACGACATCGCGGTGGCCACCAGCGTCGAGCATTGCTTTGGGAAATTCGTACAGCACCGGCAAGAACGACTTGTCCACAATCAGACCGTCACGCACCTGGCGGGCATACAGCAGCTTCTGCCTGAACACACCCGCCGGCGGTGCATCGGACTGGGTGGTAGCCCAGATGATGAAACCCTCTGGCCTTGAAGCCAGGCCGCCGGTGGCTTCGCGCAACATGGCCTCGGCATTGGCTCGCTTGCCAAACACCCAGAGTTCGTCGATGAAGACGCCGATGGCTTTTTTGCCGGAGACCGTTTCGCTGTCCGCCGCCACAACTTTCAGCGTGGCGCCGGTCTCCATGTGAGTCACAGTGCGCAGGTGATCCTGCACCTTGAGCAGTGCCGACAGCTCCTCGTCTGCCTTGACCATGTCCCGGATCGGGAGGTAGGAGTTATCTGCGATCTCCTTGGTAGGCGCCAAGATGATGAACTCACCAGACATGCGCCAGTTCATCACCAAGGCCGTCAACATGATCCCTGCGGCGATTGTCGATTTACCGTTCTTCTTACTGATCAGAAGCATGAACTCGCTGATCATCCGACGCCCAGTGTCTGGGTTGTATGCGCCGAAGATCGCAGCTACGAACTCATTCACCCAGGAACGCACCGTCTCGCACATCAACGGGCTGCCTGTGGCGTCCACCATGCGTAGGGCGCCGAAGACTTCCAACGCCTCTGCGGCTTGATCAGGAAACAATGGCGCAAACGGAATGAGACTTTCGCGGGCGACAATCCGGCGCTCCCAGTCGGGACACGCTGTTGACCACGCCATCATTTAACTGACTGCAATGGGCCCTTCCGGGTACCGAACCGGCCCGCTGCAACCTGAGCAGCTTTGTCTTTGGCCTGCTCTTTCTTGCCGCTCTCTCCCTTGCGGGCATGCACGAACGGCATCAGCGCCTTCGCGGCGTCCACCCGCAGCTTTGCTTCCGAATCAAAATCGTTCATCACGGCCAGAAGGAAGTCTTTCGGATCCGCGTGCATCAGCGCGCGAGCCAAATCGAAGCCGTTGGGCTTCACAGTTTCTGGCGCAACATCGTCAGAGTTGCCCGGCAGTGGAGCTTTAACACCTTTAACATCAGTGTTAACGGGATGCAGGGCGTTGAGCTTGTGCAGCTCGGCGATGACATCGGGATCTTTCGCAAGCCTGCAACCCGCCGAGGAAGCCGTCTTTGCTGGGCATCCGGCTGCGATGGCTGCATTTTTTTTGGACGCACCTTCCCTCACCGCAGCGATGAACGCGCGTTTTTTGGGTGTTAAAGCCATTAACAAAAATCCTGAGCGGAAAAAAATCTGTGAATGCGGGGTGGGCGGTGTCCGCAGGCCTGGAAACCCTATTAATTCACCCCCCCCCCGCACCAGAACGGTGCAGGAAAGACGAACGGTCGGGGTAGTGACGTGCTATATCGGGCCACCGACGTGCCTCAACCTATCCTCGACCTGCCAGCGACTCGGCTGCGGTCTTCAGCTTGTGGCAGGGGACGCAGAGGGTTTGCAGGTTGTCATCGTCGTCTGAGCCGCCCTGCGCCTTGTTGATGATGTGGTCAACCTCAAGCTCTGGGGTTACGCGGCCACACGACTGGCAGGTGTAGAGGTCACGGTGCAGGATCTGCTCACGCTTACGGCGCCAAGCCCTGCCGCCTCGACCCGAGCCCCAGCCTTCACCAGTCTGGGCGGCAGGCTTGCTGCTCAGCCTTCCAGTATCCATCGTCTGAATACGCGGTTTGAGGGTTGTAAGCTTCGTCACTGCCACTCTCCTGAACCGGTCAAGCATGGGGTTTACTTGCTCTGGCTGCGGACGATCTGCGCATCAACTTGGTCAGCGCACGTGTCGAGCAGCTTGATCGCCTGGTCTTTCAGTTCCCACACATCGCCGTTGTCCCGCAAATCGGTATCGTCAGCGTTGACCCGCTCACAGGGGATCAGCTCAGGGGCTTCCAGCCTTATGGCTGTTGTCTTTGTTACCACTTGCGGCTTTGCCGCGCAGGCCGTCAGGCAAAGGCTGAGCAGCCCAATCACGAACAGGTTTGCTGTTGCGCTTGAGATCATCGAATTCCTTCCTCGCCTTCTTGGCTTTGTCTTCGCTGGCCTTGATACGTTTGTTCAAGTCGGCGGTGTACGCGGCGTTTCGAACAGCTTCGGCTTTCAGCGTGGTGATGGTGGCCTGGCTTTCCTTGTTGGCATCGACCGCCAGTTGCTTTGCGTCACGCTCAACGGTCACGGCGCCCTGCAGAGTCACAACGCGGACCTGCTGGATGGCAATCAGCAACCCCATGACGATGGCAATGACGATGGCGACTGCAATGGTTCGCAATGTGGAGCCAGCCTTGGCAACTGCGACAACGGGTTCGAGGCTCATAGTGAGTCCGCCTTGCGGCCGAGGAATCGGATGATCAGTTCGCGTATGGCGGTTACGCCGATGAACCCGATCGTTCCGCCGGCGGCGACCGACAGGCTCGACGGCCATGCCATCCACTCGATGACGCTGCTGGCTGACAGGCTCAAGGCGCCGCAGATCAGCGCTTCAAGCAGGACGCGCCACTTGTTCGCCTCCTTGCCCTCGTACAGCACACGCAGTAACGAGATGGTTGCGGCCATGATCGCTCCTTGCCAGAGCGGATTCGACAGGACGAGCCAGACGTGCGCCCAGAAGTCAGGTGTTTTTTCCGGCATCTTCGTCGACATCCGACAGTCCGCCCTTTCGGGATCGGGGAATGGGTCAGCCCCACAGCACTCCCAGCTCGGAGCGATGGGTGTGGCAGGGCTGAAACTAAAAAGCCCCGGCAAATGCCGAGGCTCGAAATACGCGATGTCTTTCCATCAGTCCGCAAAAGCCGCCCCACGCACTCTCGATATAAGGGGCTCAATGACTGCCGGTGTTATTTCCGTACGCCGCACTTCCGGCTATCGACGTCCAGGCCACTCCCGAAGGAACCACCCTGGCTATGGCGTCCCGCATGAAATCGTAAATTTTTGGCATCACTACATAAGTCAGGCTAAGCAGCTCTGCTGGCGCTGCGTCAGTAACGAGCTCTATGCTGGGTCTTCAACCTGTTCACCTACCAAGGAGCTCCAATGCACGCGCACATCAACCGATTCGACGAGATAGCTGGAAAAGTCCTGCGCGACCTATACGGCAAGTTTCCTCAAGGCAGCCGGCCTAATCCCAAGTCGATCGGGCTGACCGATGAGGAACCAGTACTCGAAAAGGGACGCCAGCTTGTCAGCGCGGAGTGGGAAATCATCCGCGACGAAATAAATCTGGCCCTTCAGTGGCTAACGCTGGAACAACTAATCGCTCAATCACCGGCGGGGCAAAGCTCAACCTTCATCTTGACTTCGAAGGGATTCAAAGCCTTGCAACGCTGGAGCAGCGAATGCGTCCCTCCGCGAATCTCCTGACACCGGCATAAAAAACCCGGCTCAAATATGGCCGGGCTTTCGTCTTCATGTGTGCGTGCCGCGCTGAATCAGCTGAACACCGTGCCATGAAAACAGAGTTATTCCGCGCGTAAAAGTGTTTTTTTTCACTGAGCGAATGATGTCCCGATGATGAGATCAATCCACCGGCCATCGGCAGGACCACCAGGATGATTGTGAGCATAGGGAAGGCGCTCTATAGTGGCGAATTACCATCAATCAGGACATATCATGTTGCCCTCGCAGTCAGACGCCCAGTACCAAAAAGGCAAGGTAGAGAGCGTATTCGTATCGGTTGCCGAGGCATGGCGTGTAGAGCGCTTCATTGACGAATATCTCGAATTACGAGGGTATCAACTCACTGAGAGCAATCGTCTCCTGTTGGCCCAGCAACTCGAAGCAGCCCCAGGCCGTCCTCCCTACAGAATTGAAAGCCTAGTCTCGTGGCTGGATGAGAAATACAAACACTCTCGCCGTACCCTCACGCCTAAGCTGGATCAGTAGCCTGGGGCCGGTAGACCCCGGGCTACATCCACGCTGAACTGAGCGATCGCAGATATCCCTAGGCGGCGTCGCGCAGTTCGGCGACGGCACAGTCCACCCAGGCTACCCCTGCCTGCTTCAGCTCTCTTGCTTTTGCCTCGCTAATGCGAAAATGCTTACCAACACGCAGCATTGGCCACTTGGCGCCGAAATACAGCCAGAGGACATCACCCATCTGCTGGTCGCGTGCGCTAAGCCTGGCCACAGCGCGATCAATCCCCACAGCCCAGTCATCAGTGATGCAGTAAGACTTCGTTGGGCTCGGCAGTGCATCGCGCATCAACGCAAACATGGGCGAAGCATAGCTAGGCACACCCATCCCATCCATACGCCACCACCCCCACTGCTCAAGCAAGTATTCGGTGTCTCCCAACGGACGCCCCAACGGGTTGCGAGTCATCATGCTGCCTTCCTCGGATCTGGTGCGTTTTTCAGGCCAAGCAGATCGCGAAGCATCTTGTCGGCGTGTTTGTTTTTGGCGTTGCCTTCGAGCACCCAGGCTTTCGCATAGGCCTCGAATCCGGTCTGCCCCGATGTACCGTGCCAGTCCGCCACGATGTCCATCAGGGCTGCCGATGCGATTCGGCCGTTGGTTTGCTCCAGGAGCATGCGGTTCCCCATCTTGAGGAACTTGCACTCCACCTGAGTGAGGCTCTTGCGCGGCAGCGCCACAGTTACGTTACTCATGATCTTTCCTCCCCTTGGAGCGTCCGGTGAACTTCAGCACTCGGCCCATCTCCACCTCTTCGGCGCTGGGCGGCTTTCCACCAAACGGCACGAAGCGAACGAACTGGCCTTGAGCCTGGACCAGACAGGTGCCCGGCTTGCCGTGTCGGCACTTGCCCACGATCAGCTCCGTGACGCCGTTCGCCCCCTCGTCGGTATCCGTGTCGCGATGAACCAGAATGACGACGTCGGCGTCCTGCTCGATCTGCCCGCTGTCGCGGATATCGCTCGGGCGCGGTCGCTTGTCTGGGCGATTGGTGGGTCCACGGTTGAGCTGCGCAAGCACGATCACCGGCACCTTCAGCTCCTTGGCCAAGTTCTTCAGCGCCGTGGAGATCTTGCCGACTTCCAGAGTGCGGTTCTGCCCACCCTCACCCGCGATCAGGGTGATGTAGTCGACCACGAGCACGTCCAGCCCTTCCTGACGCTGGCACTGGCGGGCGATTGAGCGAATGCGCGCGACGGTCATGCCGGCCTGATCGCAAACGTACAGCCGCGCTCTGTGCAGGACGCTCACCGCGCTAGTGATGCGCGGCCAGTCTTCATCCTTCAGCGAGTGACCTTCATCCAGCCGGGTCAGATCCACCGCGCCCAGCGAGGCGATATTGCGCGTCACCAGCTCTTCCTTGGTCATCTCCAGACTGAAAACCAAACCGGCGCCGCCGAGCTGGGTAGTCGCGTGTTGGGCAATCTGCACGCCGAGGATAGTCTTGCCGGACGCCGGCAGGCCCGCCACAACCACCATGTTGCCAGGACGCAGGCCCCTGATCAGCTTGTCCAGATCCGGTATGCCGGTCGAGAGCCCTTTCGGCGCCGTGCCAGAGAACTTGGAATCGATGATGTCGATCACCTTAGGCAGGATGTCGCCGACCTTGTGATAGTCCGGCTCGCCATCTTCCAGGTCACGCAGATCGGCCATGGCTTGCTGACCGCGCGCGATGATCTCCGCCACCGGCAGGTCATCATTGGCGGACTCAGTGATTGAGTGGGCGGCTTCAACCACCTTGCGCAAGACCGCCCGCTCCCGGATTACTCGTGCGTACGTTTTCCAGCTCGAGCTTCCTTGGGCGTTCTGATGGATCTGCGCGGCATGAGCCAACATGCTGCTGCCGTCCGGAAGGCGCTCGTGATGGATACTCACGGTCACGACATCAACCGGGTCGCCCGCTTCGTGACAATCCAGAATCGCCCGGTATAACGCAGCATTCTCGATCTCGTGGAAGTCGGCGATGTCGACCTTGCTGGATATCTCGTCGAGTAGCGTTGGCTCTACAAAAATCGCACCCAGCAAACCGAACTCCGCGTCTACGTTGAAAAGATCGCGGCTCATGCTTCACCTCGCGCCGAGGCCCAGTTGAACAACACGGCCGGACCACCGTTGTCGCTGAGTCGGTCCACCACACGATCCCCAAGGTATTTGCGAATCGCTAATATGTTCAGGTTGGAAATCACAATGGTGGGCTGAAGGCTCTCGTACCGGCCATTGATCGTCTCGAACAAGACCTGGCGCTCAAAGTCGCTGCCGTTTTGCACCCCGACCTCGTCCACGATCAGCAGATCGGGTTTCGTCAGCCCCTCGTAGATTTGGGTTTCAGTCAGCGCGGCGTCCTTGGCGAACGTGCTCTTCACGTCCCGAATGATCGACAGCGCCGAGGTGTAGCGAGCCACTGCGCGGAATTCGCGAATGACGTGCTGCGCAATGGCGCAGGCCAAATGAGTCTTCCCGGTACCAAGGCCTCCAAGCAACATCATCGACCGACCCACATTCCAGTTGGCTTCGAAGCCCTGGGCGTATTCACGGCACTGCCGCAGGGCTACGGTTTGCTGCGCAGCGCTGGCAGTGGTCTCGTAACTGTCCAGTGTCGCTTTGCGGAAGCGCAGCGGAATGTCCGAGGCGATGAGAGCCGCGTTCAGCCTGCGAGCATCACGTACTGCGGCGGCCGGCTTGTGGGTCGCATCATCCGGGGAGTGCACGGCATCGAACTGGCACCGAGGACAGCCTTGCCAGAAGTGATCACCAACAAACGATTCCGTCAGGTGGTTGAGGTATTGCCCATGCTCGCTGCACTGGGCAGATTCAGTTTTGAAGATGGTCGGTGCGGTCATGGTTTGGCTACTCGGTACGAACCGTCAGGCTGGCGAACAAGCCCTTCGGTGTGGTCGATTTGATCGAGGTCGGTGTGATGGGACTGAGCGGCTGCCGCCAAGGGTTCGTCTTCCCAGCGATTGCCGTTGATCCATGTGGTCGGGTGGGGGATGAACTGCCCACCGCTTTTCAGCCAGCCCACGCTTTGGCACTGGCGAGCAAGCACTGTGGCGATCACGGCGAACATCTCTTCGGTCACGTTCAGCTTGATCCATGCCTTCTCGGCCTTGACCTTGTCGACCTTGCGGGGATACAGCTTCCAGAATCGCTCGAAGACCACGAAAGTCTCTGGAGTAGTCTTTGTTGTAATCTCTGTATGAAGATCGGGGCATTCTGCCCCGCCCGATTGGGGCAATTTGCCCTCTTCTGATCGGTGCAAATTGCCCTGATCGATCAGTGCACCCGACAGGTAGTTGATCGAGTAATGGTTCGTATGGTCATGCCTGGCCTTAGCTAGCTGCTCAGCCACAATCAGGCCCTGCTTCTGCAGAGATTTGAGGGCCCGTTTGACTGTGTCAGGTGACCAGAACGGAAACTGCCGCTGCCACTGCTCAATGGTGTTGTAAACCCACCGCTGACCGTCGTGCTCGACGCCGGACTCAGTTTCGTTCAACCAGTACTTGAGCTGCTGCAGCACGATTGCTTCGTTCAGGCCAATTCGCTCGGCAAGCAATGGGTTGATGACTAGTGGGCGGAAATTGAAGAGCAGGCTCATATGTGGAGCTCCCGCGTCACGCGCTTGATGAACGCGTCGTAGGACTCGTCCATGACGATGCCACGATCTTCGAGAGCCATCCGGCCAGCCTTCGCCAGGCCGTAAATCTCCCAGCGCTCGCGCTTGGGCAGATGACGACAGTTCGTGTAGTTAGGCCACGGGCCCGCGACGACGCGAGCTGACGGGCGCAGACCTGCAGCGTTGTTCAAGTTGGTCAGGGTCATTGCAGCGTCTCCCCCGCAGGTAGGTACGAGGAAGAACCGATTTTGTCTTCAAGCAAGCGGCGGCACAGCAGGCGCAGAGCCGTCTGGGCGTTCGCCATCGGTACGATCGTGTTGCGGAAGTCCTCAGGCGACAGGCTGTGGTCAGCGCCGAGCAAGTTCACTTGGCTATTATCGCAATCGGTCAACGCAAGGCTGGCAAGCGTGTAGTCGTCGACCTGCTCAAGATGTGCCTCACTGAGAATCACAGGCTGGTCCAACGGCTTACTGACGGGGAGCTGCGTGGGCCCCGGGTCACCGCCGAATAGCCGCGCGCGCAGGTTTTCAATGCGCTTGTCGGAGACCTCTTTGGCCACAGCTCCTGTATGGCGCTCGAATAACGCCGTCAGCGCCCAGTACGCCGCGATTAAACCGATATAGGTCTCATCGTGAAGCCGGATTTTTGCGCCCTCTTCCACCGCATCAATGGCTTCGTCTATGACCTCAAAGCACTTGAGCAGCAACGGGCCGTCGGCATACTTCTTGTAATGGTCGACGTCGAGAACAATGCCATCCATTGTGATGATTGGTTTGGAGTTGCTCATGACTGGACCTCCTGGACCAGGCGGAACCGGCCCTCGAAATATGGGTGGCGCGCTTGGGTCGCGGTTTCCATCTGGCATTCGCTGACGAAGCGCTTGAACGCAGTGGTGACGAGAGTCTTCGCCCACACCATGTACTGGCTTCCGAGAGCTTCCTCGTGGCCGTTGCGCACCATGCCGGCAGGGTTCGGAAGATGTGGCCAGTCCTTCAGAACGTAATCGACCACTGCGCCGGACAGGCCGTAGCGCTTGTTCATCTCGGCCTTAACGCCGGTCAGCGACAAGCAGTTTGATGGCCGGTGATCCCATACATGGAAGCGTTCCATGTCTTCGACTTTGCGCTCGACCCGTACTAGGTCAACCTGCTGCTGGGCCTGTTGCCGTTCCAGGCTGACGAGGATGTTCGCGCTTGCCGCGATCATCTCGGCCTGGGTCATTGGTCTTTGATAGCTGCCTGTTTTGCGGATGGTCGGCAGGACCTCCCCCACCACCCACTCTTCGAATGCCTCGGCCGCAGGAAGACGTGAGCGCATCACCAGACGATAAACATCACGTTCAGGGATCACCTTCACATGCCGGACCTGACCCGTGATTTCGACGGGGTAGGTCTGAGCACCTTTGCAGTGGGTGCGAATGGCTTGGTCGGTATCGACATAGTCCAGCAGTTCGGCAACGTCCCGAGCGATAAACCACGCCTCGCCATGCTCATCCGTGACGGCACGAACGCCGGCACCGTTGAAATCGAACTTCACAAGAGGATTCATGCCGCACCTCCCGCGCCACGATTCGGCATCTCGACGTTTTGTGGCGCAGCGCTTTCGATGGTGTCCATTTCGGAGCTCATGCGATTGGCCCACTCCTCGGCAAAGCAACGCCATTCCTCGGCGTGAGCCTCGCCGATACGCGCCAGATCACCCGCGACATCGCCCAAGGGGAGCAGCTTCGAGATGGCCCGGAATATCGCCTTGGCGTCTGTATGCGCGCAGCTCTGGCTAAAGAGGTCGTCGTAGGCCTCGCTGGCAACTTCTTTGTAGGTGCGAGTCATGACGGCAACCCCAACGAATTGACCAGCTCGACCAGTTCGTTCTGTGCCGCATCTGCCAGCAACAGCACGGCTTCGTGGAGAACCATTTCGTTACTCTGGTCCAATTGGGCCGGAGCTTCATCCGTCGCATCTGTTTTGAAGGAGTCGTTATTGATGAGGACGTCGGCAAGGCCGCGTATCACGCGCAGACTGGTGTCAATCTTGTTGTAGAGCTCGCGAGAAGGGGTCATGGCTGCACCTCAGATTCTCGCGCCACGGTTTCGGATTGCGCAGTTTTATGGCGGAGTTCTTCAATTTCGCGACAGATTTTTTCGTAGTTGCTTGAGGCGGTATTGGCAGCATCGGCAACCAACGTGCGCGCGATATCGATCAGCTTGTCAGCGTGCTCTGGCGCCCCAGGAAGCTCCTTGCCGTTTGCGGCAAAGAAAAGCAGGGCATCAATCATTTCGAGCGCGTAGCTTGCGGATTCGAGATCGAGCAACGCGCCATGAGCGACTTCGAATGCGGGGCGGGTGCGGGCAGTCATTGAGCACCGCCTTGGGTGTTAATGCCCTTTACTTCACGATTCATGTGGAGACGCTCAAGGTAAACATCCCCCGGGTA
The DNA here is from genome assembly GCF_021728295.1 of Pseudomonas petrae. Taxonomy (GTDB): domain Bacteria; phylum Pseudomonadota; class Gammaproteobacteria; order Pseudomonadales; family Pseudomonadaceae; genus Aquipseudomonas; species Aquipseudomonas petrae. The sequence continues at coordinate 26,680 of NZ_JAKJXE010000023.1, read as the reverse complement.
GTCGGCTTCGCGGCAGCTCAAAACCAAGTCCTTGTGGTGCTCCATACCGCGACGGCGAGCATCAAGAGACTCAGTAACCGCAACTTCAAAGCAGCAGAACTTGGCGCCCGGGAAAACCGGCCTCAACATTTCCATCACCTCAACGGCGAGACCTTTGGTAGCGCACTCGAGAAGCTGCATAGGCGGCTCAACTCCTTGAATGCAGGGGATGACAGCAATCAACTCGCGCACATCTGATTCGCGGGTTTGCTCTTGCGCCTTTGATGGCGCGGTGGTATTTTCTGATTTCATTTTGACTTTCTCAGGGCAAAGTGAACGCGCACTTCCTGCTCTAACAGGTCGTGACAAGATGCTCAGCCAAGGCTGGGCTTTTTTGTGTCCGGTCGAAAAGCTAACCGGACCTCAAAAGGAGGGGCTGGCAGGCATTCATGGAGATGCCTGCGAAGCACTGGATGGACGAACAGCGGAACCGACCACCTGACAATCGGTAGCGCCCGTCGGTATATTTTGTTCCAAGGTCGGCGAAGCTAACGGGTAGAGATCGGGGCTAAGAAGCGACCGTGAGATACCACTAGCAGCTTCAATCTTTAGGACATGCCTCGCTGGCACTTTCCCCGTAGCGCACATCCGCTGAACGTTTTGCGGAGTGCAGCCGAGAATCCTTGCTAAGGCTGTCTGGCTTCCAACGATTTTCACCGCCGAAGCTAAGGGACTGTTACTCATGGTCTGAGCCTGCGGACTTATGACATTGCCGCAAAGACTACAACTGTGATTTTCAATTTACAAACGTTATTTGCAATGACCGCTACAACACGAGGTTGTATCTTTTAGCCATGACTACATCTAAATTGGCCTCAACTATCGCCGCAGCCCGAGAAAGACTTGGTATCAGCCAGTCGGAACTGGGCCGCCGTCTCAAGGTATCTCCTCAGGCTGTGCAAGCGTGGGAGTCAGGGAGATCAATACCTAGACCGAAGAAACTCGTTGAGATGTCTCATGCGCTTGAAACGCCCGCTCATGTTCTGCTGAAGGCGAGCGGACTTCTCGTGGGTACCGTGCCCGAGATAATCGAGAGATTCGGTCTCGCGGAGCCTCCATTACCAAAGGTTGAAGCGGTGGTAGATGGTAGGGTTGTTCCCTGGGATGTCGGAACGCCTTTGGATAGTGAAGACGTTTTCGTGCCGTTCCTGACCGAGGTAGAGGCTCCTGCTGGATCTGGCCGGACGTCTATCGAGATGTCAGAGCGCAGAAAAATACGCTTTAGTAAAGCTGAGTTAAGCGCCCTCGGCGTTGAGCTGGATAAAGCGATATGCGTCACGGTCCAGGGCGACGGCATGAGTCCTTTGCTACCAGACGGCAGCATTGTCGCGGTAGATATGGGATCGACGGTGGTGAAGGATGGCAAGATGTACGCCATCAATCAAAGTGGGCATCTGCGAATCAAAACGCTTCATCGACTTCCAGACGGCGGCGTCAGACTGAGAAGCTTCAACCGCGAATATCTGGATGAGGAGTACACGCTGGAGGAGATGGATCAGAGGGACATCAGCATCATTGGAAGAGTTTTTTGGTCATCCGTCATATGGTGAGCTGTGGAAGAGAATGAAAAGCCAGGGTAGTCCTGGTTTTTTTTCGACCGCAATTACAAATATCGTTTGCAGAGATACAAGTGTTGGTTGTAATCTCGCCACATCACGAACCAGCACGGAGCTTTCAAAATGAACCTTACCACCATCACTGCAGGCGCTTGGACCGGGTTCCTCGGCAGAGGTCTGGCTCCTCGCGAGCTGGAAGCAACCGCATACGCCGCAGCCGACCTGACTGCGAAAGAAATCGCCCGCTTGATGGGCATCACGCCAAAATCAGTTTCCAAACGCCTCGATGACGCCCGATTCAAGCTTGGCGCCCGCAGCGTTCGCGGTCTGGTGATGGAAGCATTCAAGCGCGGGCTGATCGCAGCCGTTTCCTGCGCAGCGCCAGCAGATCCAGGCCAGCAGCACGAAGATCAGAATCACCAGGGCGTGCTCGTCGCATGACCGCTTTCGCAGCGGCGTGCGCCTCCAGATAGGGACGCAGTCCGGTGCTCAGGCTGATCTGAACCACAGACCCAACTGATTTTTTCGAAAGCCGACAAACGCGGCCGGGCATCGCCTTGCCTGAAGAAAGGAGATTCAGATGCAGACGAACAAGATCACGCTGGTGCTGCGGCCGCACGCCGGCACAAAGATTGAAGACCTGCGGCAGTACGCGAAGCTCGGAATGCCCGTAGGAGTGGGCCGTGCACTCGGCGTCATTGCCAGCGCAGGTGAAGGGGATGTGATGGAGCGTGCCGAGCAACTGGAGAGCCAGGTGACTATCGCCGAGGCTGCCATGCGTCGAGGCACGGTTATGCACGACCAAGATCACCTACCGGCTCTGCGTCGTGTTATCGCTCACGTACCTGCGATGTATTTGCAGGTCGCCGACGCGGTCAAGCAGGCGGCGCTCGATGACGGTGACGACGAATCGATGGCCGAGGAAGCGGCAGGCCAGGCCATCCGCGTGCTGGTGATGTTCAAGCAGCGCTTAGAAAAGCTGCTGGAGCCAGACCTGTTAAATGCTACTTCCGTAGCAGTTTCCGAACCGGAGCCTGTTGTCGTAGCTGAAACGCCATACGCCCAGGTGCGCGTCACCGATATCGGCGAATGGATCAGGACGGTGACCAACGCCAAGCGCTACGAGTGGCTGCGAGACGTGGCCTTTGACACCCCTCGTCAGGATCTGGCGCTGCGCGACAAGTCAGGGAACATGCTGATCGAGCGCGACCTTGATGATGAGATTGACTGTGCAATGCGAGCTTATCCGGCTGATGTTGCGCAAGGTGAGCCAGCATGACGACCACCCAGCCCCAAGGATCGCAGCCCTACTTGAAGACCGAGTTCCAGAGTTTGGGCGACCGACTAATCCGCTTCGGCCAGGCGCTGCAAGATCCAATGACAAACGTTGGCCAGCTCACTGCTCTGGCTGCTTCCTGCGGTATCAACCTCAAGCTGCGCGCCGTCGCCGAAAGCGGGGGCCGTGACGATGAGCTGTGACAGCGAACTGAAGGTGCTGTGCCAGGTGGTCGGCCAGCGATTCGAGTCTGTGCACGACGCCGAGCAGGCGCTGGAGCAGTTCGAACAGCTGACGACGCCTGCCGTGGCGCTGGAGCTGATCGCGGAGATTAATCGGCATCAGGGGCTCTACGACCACATGAAATCCATGCGCGAAGCACACGGCTATGAATCTTGGACTGAGGTTCTTGTAGTCGCGGAAAAGCTCAAGGCCGATAACGATTTGCTGCGGGCCGCTGTGCAATTTGCCGTCGAACAATTCGAAGTGCAGACCAGCGCTGACGGATCAGGTCACGCTGACATCGCACGAGCAGTACTGCGCATCGCGGGATCGGCCATGGGCCAGGAGGTACGTCATGGCTAAGACAGTCTTCCACGTCAAGCAGGACGGCGTTCAGTTCTACCTCAACACCGAGAGCAGCTCGCCGAATTCCCGCACTCGTAACCGCTACCGGCTGTTGAAGACCGAAAACTTCGGGCGCGACAAATCTGGCTGGGTTCAGGTCGGCTCGACGGTGGGCCAGGAGCTGATAGCGACCACGACCGACAAGGAGCGCTTCGAGGCTTGCATGAAGACTTTCGCCGGCAAGCGGGCGCACCAGTACCACGACCGGGCGGTGATACGCGGCACCCCGGGCAAGTGGGAAGGCGAGGCTTTCCCGGTGCGCGTGACGCATAGCCGTGACGCATCAGTTTCATTGCATACAGAAAACCTGACGAGTCAGGAAGGGGCAAGCGGCCATGAGCGCAGCTAACGTGCTGGAGTTCGGGGAGTTACGGCGGATCACCGGCTACACCCTAGCGAATCAGGCAGGCGGACTCCGGCGTGATGACTGTGGCGGGGCAGCGCGGCAAGGAGGCAGCAGACTCGCCTCATCTTCCAAGCCCCGTACCGCAATCCGAAACGCTGCGCGCCGTGCATTGTCGAGGCCTTCGGCGTCTAGCTTTGCTATCGGATATACATGCCCGCGTCGAGGCAGCATCTCGTTCGCTCACTCCTTCCTAATCAAAGACAGGGTCCTTCCTGAGGTAATCAAGCCATATGTCAAATGCCAACTGCTGATCGCGATGAGCTCGTTTCCACTCATGCGTCCCGAGCCTGGCAATGCTCATCGACATCAGCTCCTCGGTTGCTCTGTTCAATACGCTAAGAAGACATCCGCTGTCTTCAACGTTGATCTCATGGGACCGCATGGCTCTGCTCTAAGTCGGCGAGCAGTAAAGACCGCGCGAATGTCGTTTTATTAAAGTCAAAAAAAACCACCGGACAGATGGTAGCGAAGGCCCTCATATAAGGGTTTTCACCTTTACGCACTAATCCATTTCCATCTATCCACAGGCCTGCCGGTGTAGGGCGGGCGAGCCGAATCAGAAGGTATAGCCATGGCCGTAGCAGAGAAGATTGAAGAGCAGTACGTGGCGGACAAGGTGCCTGAGGCAAAGATGGCAGAGCTCGTCGGCACAACGCGACGGGCACTGCAGGGTAAGCGTGCTCGAGGGATTATCCCCAAAGGCGTCTGGAACGAGATCGATGGCCGCATTTATTACAGCATCAGGAGATACGAGGCGTGGATCGAAAGCCAATGGGACTGCCCACCGGAGTTGAATTCGCGGGCAACTCAGTTCGCATCCGGTTCACATGGAATGGTGAGAGACGCTGCGAAACCCTCCCCTATCCCCAGACGCCAAAAGGGATCAAGGCTGCCGCCGATCTACGTGCTCAAGTAATCAGCCTGGCCAAGCACGGCGTACTGGATGCGGACAGGTACGCCGAGCTGTTCCCTAACTCAAAGCACTCACACACGGGGCAAAGATGCTCTTTGGTGCTTATGCCCAGGCATGGCTGAACGGCCGCGAGGTCGTAAACGGCACCCGCAAGAACTATCGAATTTCTCTCAACAAGTACTGGATGCCGCATTTCGCGACGATGCCGATCGAATATGTATCGTCTCTGGATCTCCGCCGAGTCGTCACTGAAACGAACTGGCTGAGCCAGGAGGTCAAGCGCGCGGCGATACAGCGCCTGGGCACAATGTTCAGCTCCGCAGTCGTTGACGGCGTTATAACACGCAACCCCGTTGATGCGATCGAACTGCCGGCGCGCCCGAAGAAAGCTCCCGATCCTTTCACCGTGGAGCAGGCAGACCAGATAATCGGACGTCTGTACGACACTCTGAAGCATTCGACGGCCATATATGCAGCGTACTTCGAGTTCGCCTTCTATACCGGCATGCGCCCAGGCGAGATAGCAGCCCTGCGCTGGGATGAAGTGGACAAGGAGCGCCGACTCGCCCATGTCTGTCGGATCGTGGTGGACAAGGTCATCGAAGAGCGGACCAAGACAAAAGCTGCCCGCACGGTAATGCTCAACAGCAGAGCATTGAACGCGCTTCGTATTGCTGAGGAAGTCGCAACGCTGCGCAGGTCCCAGAAAAAACGGATGCAGAGGGACTCGCCTTACATCTTCCCCCCGACCAGAATCAGTGAGTACCTGCAGCAAGCCAGCCTGACCGACAAATTCTTCAAAGTGGCGGTTGAGGACCTGGGCCTCCGGGGCAGACGGCAGTACAACTGCCGACACACCTACGCTACCATGTGCCTCATGGCGGGCATGAACCCCGCATTCATCGCTAATCAGCTGGGACACAGCGTGCAGATGCTGCTGTCAACGTACGCCAAGTGGATCAACTCAAGCACCGACTGGGGCGAGTTGGACAAGCTGGAAACGAAGCTGATTGGTACAAAATTGGTACGGCCTGAACCGCCCCCACTCTGAAACCCTTACGGAACACACCCCTGTGACGATGGAACAGAACTACACCGCCATCCTCGGTCAACTCGGCGAAGACGTCTCCCGCGAAGGCCTGCGCGACACCCCGAAACGCGCAGCCAAAGCCATGCAGTACCTTTGCCGCGGCTACGAGCAAACCCTCGAAGAAGTCACCAACGGTGCGCTGTTCAGCTCCGACAACAGCGAAATGGTGGTGGTCAAGGACATCGAGTTGTATTCGCTCTGCGAACACCATTTGCTGCCCTTCATCGGCAAGGCCCATGTTGCCTATATCCCGAGCGGTAAAGTGCTGGGCCTGTCGAAGGTCGCGCGCATCGTCGACATGTACGCCCGCCGCCTGCAGATCCAGGAAAACCTCAGCCGCCAGATCGCCGAAGCCATTCAGCAGGTCACCGGCGCGCTGGGTGTGGCAGTGGTCATCGAAGCCAAGCACATGTGCATGATGATGCGCGGCGTCGAAAAGCAGAATTCGTCGATGATCACCTCGGTGATGCTGGGTGAATTCCGCGAAAACGCTGCGACCCGCACCGAGTTTCTCAGCCTGATCAAGTGATCCCGGCGTCCTGAAGGCCGCAGCATCAGGCTGCGGCTGTCTGGCGGTTCGTACCGCCGAGTGAGGTTTTAGCGTGTTGATGAAAGCAGTGAGAGTCGGTCTCGGCCAACTCGTGATCGCGGGCGATTTCCTGACCCGGCCGAGCAAAAAGAAGCGTTCTTCCGAGGCTCAGGCTGCCGTCGAGGCGTCGGCGAAAGCGCTGACGCTGTATCAGTTTCACGCCTGCCCGTTCTGCGTGAAAACTCGCCGGGCGCTGCGCCGTTTGAACGTGCCCGTGGCCCTTCGTGACGCAAAGAACAACGAGCCGGATCGTCAGGCACTGCTCAGTGGCGGCGGCCGGATCAAGGTGCCTTGCCTGCGGATCGAGGAGCAAGGTCAGACGGTGTGGATGTATGAATCGAAGGTGATCGTTGATTACCTGGAGAAACGCTTCTCCTCAGTGTGAATCACATCACCTGCAGGAGCACGCTTGCCCGCGATTGCGATCTGTCAGACATTCCCTGTCGGCTGCTCGAATGCATCGCGGGCAAGCGCGCTCCTGTAGGGGCCTTGCCGTTACTTCGGACAGCCTTCCTGACGACAGGCCGTATACGCCTTCAACTGCTCAACCCGCACTTTGGTCTGCGCTGACAGGCATTGCGCCTGCACCAGCGGCCACATGCTCCCGCCCTCCTCCCGCTTGCCTGCCTGATACTGGCAATCGGCGTCACGAAAAGCGATCCACTTCTTCTGCGCATCCTGCAGCGATTTCTTGCGCGCCGGCGTCTTCAGGTAGCCCATCTGGGCGTTGTATTGGGTGTTCAACTCGGCGTCCAGCGCCGCGTATTCCTTGCTTGCGCACTGGTTCATCGACGCCTGAGTGGCGTCGCAGTCCTGGGCCTGGGCCGAGCAGCCGATGCCCAGCGCCATCAGCATTCCGACCGCGATCATCCTGTATTGCATGTCTCGTCTCCTTTTAGTGAACGCCAAACGTCAATCCAGCATGCCGACGTAACCCGGTTGCTGCTTGACCCGCGCGAGCCAGGCTTGAATCGCCGGGAACTGCGCCAGGTCGAAGCCGCCCTGATCGGCCACGTGGGTGTAGGCGTACAGCGCGATGTCGGCGATGGAGAAACTATCCCCCACCAGAAACGGCGTGCGCAGCAACTGTTGCTCCATGACTTTCAGCGCCTTGTTACCGCGCCGGTGCAGCGAGTGGTATTCCTCCATCCGATCTTCTGGCAGCCCCAGATAAAACTGAATGAAGCGCGCCACCGCCAGGGTCGGCTCATGGCTGTACTGCTCGAAGAATTGCCATTGCAGCATTTGCGTGCGCAGGCGCGGTTCGGTCAGCAGGTAAGGCGTGCCTTCGGCGAGGAAGTTGAGAATCGCGTTGGACTCCCACAGGCAGGTGCCGTCTTCGAGCTCAAGGACAGGAATCTTGCCGTTGGGATTCTTCGCCAGAAACGCTTCGGTTTCGGTCTCGCCCTTGAGGATGTCCACCGGCACCCACTCGTATTGCGTGCCGAGCAGGTTGAGCATCAGCTTGATCTTGTAGCAGTTGCCCGAGTTGTAATCGCCGTAAACCTTATACATCAGCCCTCTCCCCTCAATCGTGTGCCGTCAATCGTGCCGGTCGTGCGTGTGCGTAATGTATCAGGCTGCCTGTGAAAGCTGTGTTTGCCGAATGACGGTGGCCAGTCGTTTCAAGCCTTCGTCCAGGCGCTCGGGGTCGATGTGACTGAAGTTCAGCCGCAGATAACCTGGGTTGGCGTCCGGATCGGTGAAGAACGGCTCGCCCGGCATGAACGCCACATTTTGCGCCAAGGCGCTGTCGAGCAACGTGCGGGTGTCGAGCTTGTGCTTGAGCGTCAGCCAGAAAAACAAGCCGCCTTGGGGGCTGTTCCATTCGGCCAGATCAGCGAAGTGTCGCTGCAGCGCGGCTTCGAACGCATCGCGACGGGTGCGATAAAAGCTGCGCAACTCCAGCAAATGCTGCTCGTAGTGCTCGCTGCCGATCCATTGCAACGCCTGCCACTGGCCGACCCGATTGGTGTGCAGGTCAGCCGATTGCTTGAGCTTGAGCAGATGCGGAAACAGGTCGGGCGTGGCGATCAGGTAGCCGACGCGCAAGCCCGGCATCAGGGTTTTCGACACAGTGCCGGTGTAGATCCAGCTGGCTTTTTTCAGGCGGCTGGCGATGGGCCGCGCGCTGCCGCCGTCGAACGTCAGCTCGCGATACGGCTCGTCTTCGATCAGCGTGACGCCGAATTCGTCGAGCAACGCCGCCACCGCATCGCGCGCTGTTTCGCTGTAACGCACCGCCGACGGATTCTGGAACGTGGGAATCAGGTACGCGAACGACGGCGAGTGCCGCTCCAGGCGCTGACGCAGCGCGTCGAGGTCCGGGCCTTCGGCGAGCAGCGGCACGGTCAGGCAGTCGGCGCCGAAGAGCTGGAAGATTTGCAGCGCGGCCAGATAGGTCGGCGCTTCGAGCAGGATCTCGGTGCCCTTGTCGATATACAGCTTGGCGGCCAGATCCAGCGTCTGCTGGGAACCGCTGACTATCATCACCTGACTGGCGTCGCAGTCGATGCCCAACGCCTGCGCCTGGGCGGCCAGCGCCTCACGCAGTTGCGGCTCGCCTTCGCTCATGCCGTACTGGCCGATGCTGCGTGGCATGTCAGACCATTCGCTGTTCGGCAACATGGCCTCGGCCGGCAACCCGCCCGCGAACGACATCATCTCCGGGCGCTGAGCGGCGGCGAGGATTTCGCGAATCAGTGAACTCTTCAAACGGGTAACGCGTTCGGAAAATGGCATCGGATCACCGCTGGCGGAAAGAAAGGGGAATACGTCAAACTGCTTGACCGAAATTACGATGCCGCGCACGGATACGTCAATATGCTTGACCTTAAAAACTCATCGACCCAGCAGATTGCGATGGAAGCGTTTTTCTTCGGCTACCAGGCGTTCACCGCGAAGGCCGATGAAATGCTCGACCGTCGTGGTCTGAGTCGGGTGCACCAGCGCATTGTGTTTTTCATCGCCCGTTATCCGGGCCTGAGCGTGAAGGAATTGCTCGGGGTGCTTGGGGTGAGCAAGCAGGCGTTGAACACGCCGCTGCGGCAGTTGATCGAGATGGAGCTGGTGCTCAGCGTTGCGCCCGAGGACGACAAACGTAAGCGCCTGCTGGAGCTGACCGCCGAGGGACGGAAGTTTGAAGAGTCCCTGCGACGCGAGCAGGTCAAGCTGCTACAACGGGTGTTTGCCGAAGCCGGGCGCGAGGCGGTGGATGGCTGGCTGGCGGTGAATCAGGCGCTGGGCAACACGATGACCCGCGGCTGACCCGCCGGTTTGCAGACCGCCCCCGCCAACTGTGCCGACCATTGCGCCGATGGCTGTATTGCAACGGGGCATGACCACTGCGTATAGGCTGGCAGCTCTGTTCAACCGCCGCGCCCAGGATAGACCCGCATGACTGACGTGCCCCTCGCGCCATTGCGACCGCTGACCGACTCTTCGCCCTCTGCCATCGTCGCCGGTTTCATCGCCATGATGACCGGCGTCACCAGTTCGCTGGTGTTGATGTTTCAGGCCGGTCAGGCCGCCGGACTGAGCTCGGCGCAGATTTCCTCGTGGATCTGGGCGCTGTTCATGGGCATGGCGGTGTGCAGCATCGGCCTGTCGCTGCGCTACCGCTCGCCGATCACCGTGGCGTGGTCGACCCCGGGCGCGGCGTTGCTGATCACCAGCCTGGGCGGTGTCGCTTACCCCGAAGCGATCGGCGCGTTCATCACCTGTGCGGTATTGGTGATCATTTGCGGGATCACCGGCAGCTTCGAACGGCTGGTCAAGCGCTTGCCGACGTCACTGGCGGCGGCACTGCTGGCGGGCATTCTGTTCAAGATCGGCAGCGAGATCTTCGTCGCTGCGCAACACCGTACCGGCCTGGTGCTGGGCATGTTCTTTACCTACCTGATCGTCAAACGCTACTCGCCGCGCTACGCCGTGCTGGTGACGTTGCTGGTCGGTGTGGCGTTGTCGGGCATGCTCGGGCTGCTGAATTTCAGCGGCTTCGCCCTCGAAGTGGCGATGCCGATATGGACCACGCCTTCCTTTTCCATCGCGGCGACCGTCAGCATTGGCATTCCGCTGTTCGTCGTGGCCATGACCTCGCAGAATATGCCGGGCGTTGCAGTGTTGCGCGCAGACGGTTACCAGGTGCCCGCCTCGCCTCTGATCACGGCCACCGGGATCATCTCGTTGATCACCGCGCCGTTTGGCGCCCACGGCATCAACCTCGCGGCCATCAGCGCCGCGATCTGCACCGGCCCCCACGCCCATGAAGACCGCGACAAGCGCTACACGGCGGCGATCTGGTGCGGGATTTTCTACGCCATCGCGGGGGTGTTCGGCGCGACGCTGGCGGCACTGTTCGCGGCGTTTCCCCGGGAACTGGTGCTGTCGATTGCTGCCCTGGCGCTGTTCGGCTCGATCATCAACGGCCTGACCGTGGCCATGAACGAGCCGAAGGAGCGCGAAGCCGCGCTGATCACCTTCATGGTCACAGCGTCGGGGCTGACGCTGTTCTCCATCGGTTCCGCGTTCTGGGGAATTGTCGCGGGCGTGTTGACGCTGCTGATTCTCAACTATCGCAAATGACCCCGCGCGGCATGCCACTTTTCTGTAGGAGCGCGCTTGCCCGCGAAAGCGATCTGCCTGCTGCAATTGATATCGCCTGACTCACCGCGAATCGCGGGCAAGCGCGCTCCTACAGTTTTGCCTCGAATCATTTGCCTACCAAGCCTGAAGTTACAGTTTGAAATGCCCCACCATGCCTTTCAATTCCATGCCCAGCGACGCCAGTTCGATGCTTGAAGCCGCGTTGCCCTGCATCGCCAGCGCGGATTGATCGGCGCTGGCGCGAATGCTGGTGACGCTGCGGTTTATCTCTTCCGCCACTGAACTCTGCTCTTCCGCCGCGGCGGCAATCTGCTGGTTCATTTGCTGAATCATCGACACGGCCGCGGCAATGCTGCCCAGCGCGCTCTCGGTCTGCAGCGCATCGCTCACCGCCAGTTTGACCAGCTCGCCGCTGCTCTGAATCTGCGCCACTGACGCCTGGGCGCCGCTTTGCAGACGGGTGACCAGGCGCTCGATTTCTTCGGTGGACTGTTGGGTGCGTTTAGCCAACGCGCGGACCTCATCGGCCACCACCGCAAAGCCTCTGCCCTGCTCCCCCGCTCGCGCGGCTTCGATGGCGGCGTTCAGTGCCAGCAGGTTGGTCTGCTCGGCGACGCTTTTGATCACGCCAAGCACTTTGCCGATGTTCTGGATTTCCGCGCTGAGGTTCTCGATCGAATCGCTGGCGGAGCTGGCCGACGACGCCAACTGCTCAATCCGCTGCATGCTCTGGCGCACCACGGCCTGGCCCGAATCGACCTTGTCGTCGGCGGTCTGTGCGGCGAGTGCCGCCTCTTCGGCGTTGCGTGCAACGTCGTGGACGGTGGCGGTCATCTGGTTCATCGCCGTCGCCACCTGCTCGGTTTCTTCCTTCTGGCTGCTGACTTCCAGATTGGTCTGCTCGGTCACGGCCGACAGGGAATGGGCGGACGTCGCCAACTGCTTGATGCCCGCCTGCAGCCCACTGACGATGGTGCTCAACCCTGCGCCCATCTGCTGCATCGCTTGCATCAACTGGCCGATTTCGTCGTTGCGCGAGACACTGACGTGCTGGCTCAGGTCGCCGGCCGCAATCCGCCGGGCCATGGCAATCACGCTGCGCAGCGGCGCCACAATCAAGCGCGTAATCACCAGCGCCGCAATCAGCCCGACCACCAGCGCCAGCACGGAGGAGCCGATGATCATCATCGAGTTGGCCTGCAACTCGCTCTGCATCGACTGGCCTTCGGCGTCATAGGCCTGATTGACCTGCTGCACCACGGCTTTGGCGTTGTTCGCCAGTTGTTGCGAGACCTTCGCTTCCGACTCCAACAACCCAGTGTATTCGTTGAGCTTGTCGCTGAAATTGCTGATGTGCCCGCCGACCTCGTTCAGCACCGTGAGGTAACCGGCGTCCTTGATCACGCCCTTGAGCTGCTCGGCCAGTTCCTGGGCCTGAACTGCCTGCTCGATCTTGCCGGTCTTCACTTCCTCGCCCGAGCCCGTCTTGCGGCTCTTGTCGAGGCGCACCCGGGCCTCGTCCATGGCCTGCATCATCAGTTTGGACACTTGGCTGACCTGACCGGCCTGCTCGATAAATTCCGCGCCCTGCTGGCCTTGGGAATCCTTCAGCGTATAGGCACCGTCGTCGGCCAGCCCCGCCTGCAACACGTCGAGGTTATTGGCGACGCTAGAGACCGACCAGCTGGCCATTTCCAGCGCCAGGTCCTTGCTCTGACTGATGCTGACGAATTCGTCGAATGACGCACGATAGGCCGCCATCGCCTGCTGCACCTGGCCCATCACCTGCTCGTTGATCGGCGCGCCGGCCTTGAGCTGCTGCGCCTGGGCATGCAGGCCATCGAGCCCGGCGTGAACTTGATCCACCACCTTCGGATCGCTGTGCAAGGCGTAATCCTGTTCCAGCAGCCGCACGCGATTCACATCGCTGTTGAGTGCGGTCATCGCCTTCAGGCTGTCGAAATGCGCGCTGATCGAGCGCAACGACCAGACCCCGATGGCCGCGACCAGCGCCGTCAACAGCAGCACCAGCACGAACCCGATGCCCAGCTTCATGGCCATCCCAAGATTGGCGAAACGTGTCTTCACGGCCGAAATCATCATGCTCAGTCTCCGCTTCACAGCTTGAGGGCACACACAGCAAGGCCACCCGCGCACGGCCATCCAATATCCGTGCAGATTCGCAATGCCCAAGGGGCAAAACAAGGTCTTGACGCCAGAATGATGGCAAAAAGCTAGATCGAGGTCGCTTACAGAACGGTCATCGTCGTACTAGCGCGTGGCCGGGGCCACCGTCAGCGTGCCCGCACCGGTATCGAGCACCGCACGAGCGCCCAACGCTACCGCCAAATTGCGGTCGCCGTGGCCGATGGACAGACCGCCGAGGACTGGAATGCCCAGATCGCCCAGGCGCTCGATCAGCACGTCGGGCGGCCTGATCGGGTTATTGCCGTGACCGGGCTCGCTGAACTGGCCCAAGGCGATGCCGCCGAGTCGTTGCAGAATTCCGCAGTTGCGCAGGTGAGTCAGATTGCGGTCAACCCGATACGCCAGCTCGCCGACGTCTTCGATCAGCAGGATCGCGCCTTCCAGGTCAGGCATGAACGGCGTGCCGACGCAGGTGCTCAGCATGCTCAAGTTGCCACCGAGCAGGACGCCCTCGACCACCCCCGACGTGCGAACGCTGAAGGTCGGTTCTACCGGATCGGCATGAATGATGGAAGGCTCAGTGCTCATCAATGCGTGCTTGAGCGTGCTGGCAAAGATGCCGCCTTTTTCCAGCTGCGCGGCGACCGGGCCGTGAACCGTGGCGAGGCCCGTTCGTGTCCAGAGTGCAGCGTGCAAGGCGGTAATGTCCGAGAAGCCCACCACCAGTTTGGGGTCGCGAAGCACCGCGTCGTAATCCAGCTGCCCGAGGATGCGCTGCACGCCGTAGCCGCCACGGTTGCACAACACGGCGCGGATCTCAGGGTCGGCCAAGGCGTCGTTGAGGTCCGAGATGCGATCAGCGTCGTTGCCTGCCAGGAACCCGATGTTGTCCAGCGCGTGGGGGTAGACGCGAGGGCGTAATCCCCAGGCTGTTAGTTCCCGCACGGCCGCCTCCACCCGGGCTTCGGCGACCGGGCCTGCTGGAGATACCAGCGCTACGGCGTCGCCAGCGCGAAGGACACGAGGGTGGAGGGTTGGGCGGGATGCGGGCATTTTTCGACGACTCGGCGGGTGTTTGATCACGGTGCAATGTAGAGCACTCGTGGCAGTGAATCCAGCGGGTAGTGTCGACGTGCTGTGTAGGACTGGCTGGAGACGTGATTGCGGATTAGTGGGTGCGCGCTGTAGCGGATCTTGGTGGATCAAAGCTGTCGCAGCGTGTCCTGAAGATTCGTGGCACGCAGCATTGTTGGGGGGGACATGGGGGGAGAGATTGGGACTCTCTACACGCGGATGCCCGACTGACAGCTCGTGGACAATAGTTTCCTGGATGCTTGGCTGATGTGAGGTAGCAATCGCCTCGCGATCAAATGTAAGTGGCGGCTGCCGACCCATGGCAGCCGGTCGATAACGAAGGGCCGCTTGCAGCGATCACCTCTTTTGCCGCTTATGCGGAATTGACCCAACTGGTGGTGCAACGCTGAAATGTCCGTTCAAGGGCCAACAGTTTGAGTCGACGAACACTGTGCGGCGGGCTCAATCGCGCTACGGCGGCGACAGGAATGGCTGTGTTTCGTGAGAGGGGTGCAGAGAAACTACGAAATGAATATAAATCTGCTTACAAACTCTCGATGGACGTAGTAATGGCCGATTGCTAGCTTCGACAAATTATCACTGCGAGTGCTGCCATCTTGGCCCCAGTCAACGTCAAGCTCCCCTATCTGCGTCTGAGCTACCTACTATGCGGCATCGCCCTTACTTTACTTGGCATCGGCGGCCTGATCGTGCACTCGTGGCTCGTTGGTGGGGCGTTGGGGACTATCGGGTTGACCGCCTTGGGATTCGCCGCGTATCCCAGTCGGGAGACCTTTAACCGAATATGGAATGACGGCGCTTGGGTAGACTTGGCAAATCTCGTCGTGCAAGTATTGGAGTTTTTGACATCCTGAGCCGGCAGCCAGGTGGTGTTACTTCACGTCCAGGCTGTTTGTTTAAAGTGATTGCTGACCTTCGAGCTACGAGACACCCATTCAGAAAAGGCATTATTGCGCAGATTGCTACCTTTCGTGCAGACGGCAGCTATCACCCTGACCAGAAACAATCCAACCTTTAGATCTCCGCGCAATACTCTGCGAGGACATATATATCGTGTGTTGGTGAATGTCTTTTGTGAATCGGTTTCAGCTAAATGCCAAAGGGCTGCGTAGGGTCGGTATCAACGATCAGTGAAAGGCGGCTATCGGCCAAAAGCGGACGTTAGTGAGTTACCGCTTTCGACCCAAAGCTGCCGTTCATGGAGGGCAGCTATCGGCCAAGACCGGACGTTTGGGAAGCGGGATTATGACGAACAGCAAAGAGTCGGAATACTGCACGATCTGTAGACGCTTACTCGACAACCCGGCAGATCCGCTATCAGGCAATTGCGGCGGAGATTGCTGGGGATGCATAGGCGCTATTGAGGCGGAAATGGGATGCGCAGAGTCGCTCGCCCACGTACGCAAAGAATACGAGGCAAAACTTCGGCCTGGCTGGATCGACTTATTCAAGCCCTGATTTGGAAGCTGCGTTACGACCGACTCGGGTCGGCAGCGGTCGCTGAGCAGCTGGCGGTGATCCAGGGTGAAAGCCCATTATTTCTCGCGTGGCCGGTTAATGCCGATGGAAGTGCGGATGAACTCGTCCGAGGACGACCCCAGTATTTCAAGCACAAACCATTGACCTTTCACCTGACGGAACGACACCCACAGCCCCACTAAGGCGCCGTCGTCGCGCTCCAGAAGGTAGCCTCGGTTGTCAAAGACCTCGCCTTTGATTTCCTTGGTGCCCAGATGAACCTTGTAAACCGGGTGCCCATCCAACCATTGGATGTAGGCGCTAGAGGCGGTAATCAGTCGCTGCTCCTCCCCGTCCGCCCACGGCACAGAGTGGCCGATGAAAGCTTTCACCCAACAATCGCCGGCGAAACCTGACTGTATGCAGCGGATATAATCAGCCTCGAACTTGTCTTTATTGGCAATCGGCTCGGCCGCTTGGCTCATACCGCAAAACAACGCGGCTGCCCATACGATCCCCCTCAACATAACTCCTCCACTGCGGCGCGGGCTAAGGCCCATATACATTTACTATAAACTTGAGGTTTGTTCAGGCATTTCATCTCTTCCACCACAGCGAATCATATCGCCGCTACTCGAGGGACATAAGGCCTTCCCCCTTCTAGCGGTAAGCCCGTCTGCTAGAGACGCAACCTCCTATCGCCCACAAGCCCTAAGCCTTGCCTTGCCTGTCTCCGAACTGCGCCAGCTTTTTCCTCACCCGCTACTCTGCGCGAACAGCTTCGGCTTTACCGTTGCGTGCGATGTACGAAAACGGGAGGAGGTTAATGGGCCTACAACAGTGAGTCGGTAGGGAAGGCCAGCCCCCTAGACCAAGAATAAGGCCAAGCCCCGACGCGGTGGGCAGATTTCGGCCAAAAGCGGACATTAACCGCCTGAAATTAACACCTCTTGAAAGAACACCCTGAGAGCCTTTGCCAGTTTGGTAGGGGCCTGCTCTGCCATCTGATGCCCGCGATCGATTCCTGCACCAGTGACAATTTGCTCAGCCCACGGCCGCCAGAGGGCTATATGTCGCCGTAGAGGTCTTCTATGTCGTCATTTAGCGACCCTATAACATTGAGCAGGCACCTTTGCGGCCAACCTCGCGGTCTTCACGATCATGCAGATGATCAAGCGCGATCCCGGCGCGATATTGACCTAGCATTCCGATAACGGTTCCGGGGTCGCGGATCGCGGCTTGCAAATCCTGATAATTTTCCGTCGCCATGGATTCTGCGCTGCCTCGGTACCAAGTTGCGGGGTCAGCAAACATTGCTCCCTCTGGTTTATCGGGTTGAGCGTAGAAAAACCAGTGTCACCATTTGGATGCAAACTTCGCGCGCCACACCGCTCAAGCGCTTCCAGGATCGGTACTCCATCCAGGATGAGGCTGTAGTCGATGTTGCCGGGCTTGTTATTGCGGCCCCCTCGGGTAGCCCGCCACAGTAACGTACCAGGTTTTTTTCAAGCTGATCGCATTACAAAATTTGCGTAACCTATGGGCCAATCCCGCCGACTCAACGGATATTTACGCAATGATTCAAACTGAAGTTGCAGCACAGCCAATGCGCTCCGGATCAGTATTGCTAGTCGAAGATGACCCATTACAACTGGACGCAATGATCGAGCTGGTGACGGATCTCGGCTTCAAGCCGCTGGTGTTTGCCAACGCGGATGACGCATTGAGTTTTATGCAGGAAGGACCTGTCGAAATACGACTGCTATGGACTGATTTTCGTACGCCGGGAGATACAACCGGCGGGGAGCTGGCGATCAAAGCAATGTCGATGATTCCCAGCCTTCCCATTGTCGTGACTTCTGGTGCAGCCGGCACTGCGTACAAACTCGTATCTGGAATTACGTACGTATCCAAGCCTTGGTCAGTTGAGGTTTTGGCAAGCCTGATTCTGCGCCTCACTGCGTAGTGAAACTGGAACTACCGGGTGAGTTGTCATACCATGAAACGGCCGGATCTGAATGTGTGTCGCTGCGCATCAGCTACGGGCCAGGGCCACCCATACCTGGATCTCTGATATCCACCTGACCATAACCAGGCGCAACAGGGCGCGCCCCGCCGCTTTAGGCCAATAGCGGCCGAGGGCAGGATGGCCGCGCCGGCTACAAATGACTTGTGGTGGCCGCCGCCGCGAAACTCTAAAGTCCCTTTGATTTGTTCATGGAGAGTGCTCTGGGGCCATAGAAATTACGCTCCAGTTTCAATCGGATCACTGGCAACTTTAGGTAAGCTTCCATGACTGCGGTCATACCGCCGATCAGAATGCTATCAAGCCTTGTAGCTACCGGCCGTTAGCCTGTAAGGAGTGTCGAGGCCGGCGAGACACTGCCATGACAATGCTATAACTGACAGGCTGCAACTCTCGGTCGACAGACCAGCGTCCTGACACTCACTGGCATGACGTCATCGCGATCACCGGTTCGCTTGCAAAACCAGCTGAGCACAGTGCATACGATGTCGGAATGGACACTCAACTGAGTTCGGCAGCGCTTTCGGCATTGCACAGTATTAACGCTACTGGCGTTTGCTGACAGTCATCAATGGCAACCTCTCATCTGCAGGTGACTTACCAGATCGACTCGATCAGCGTTGCAAGCGCAACGCGACTGCCTTAGATGAAACGAACGAATAGGATTCATCACCCCCAGGTTGGCCTTAGCCCGGAGCGCCTAAGAGTTTTGACGCGCTTAAGTCGCTGCACATCGGAGCGCAACTAGTCGCCAAACAGCTTGCTCCACTCTGCAGACGCCGACCATTTTTGTCCTTCACACATTCCCCCGTTTCGGCCCCAGGCGCTTTATGACCTCTAAGCCAGGTTCTTTCGCAAAACGCATTTACCTTCCCAGGCTCTTAGGCTCTGCGGCGGGATTTTGGGCGGTATCCGTCGTTCTTAACGACTACGCCATGCCCGCCTGGGTGTGGGTACTGCTGGTCTTTCACGGATTCATTTGGCCGCACGTCGCCTACCTGCTCGGCCGCAAAGTGCCCGTCCCTTACCTGGTCGAGTGCCGCAACATGATCGTCGAGTCGGCATTTGGAGGCCTATGGGTCGCGGCTATGCAGTTCAATGCCCTCCCTTGCACGTTGCTGGTGTCCATGTTCTGCATGAATTGCATCGCCGTTGGTGGCCCGCGACTACTGGTGGCAAGCCTGCCGATGATGGCCTCGATATGCGTAGTCGCTTGCGCTTTTCTGGGGTCATCGTTTCTGCCTGAAACGCGCCATGACCAGGTATATGCCTGTCTGCCGATGCTCGCCATCTATCCTATAGCGGTCGCCTTGGCGGCTTATAATTTGGCCGCCAAGCTCGCCGAGCATAAGCGGCAATTCAAGGAAGCGAGCCGTTTCGACAGTCTGACAGGCCTTCTCAACCAAGGTGCGTGGAAGACCTTTCTAGATGAAGAATTCACGTCCGCTCGACAGGGCAAGCTTCCAACCACGCTGGCTTTGATCGACATCGATCATTTCAAGGCGATCAACGATACCTATGGCCACCCTGTGGGTGATGAAGTCATTCGACTACTCGCGTCCACGCTGCGGGAATCCAGCAATGCGATCGATGTGGCAGGCCGTTTAGGTGGGGATGAATTCGGTTTGGTGATGAGGGACGCAACGGCATCTCAGGCCGAGGAGATGCTTGTCTTGCTCAAGCAGTGCATCACTGAAGCTTTCAAAGCGCAGAGCGATCTGCCTAGGGTCTCGCTGAGCATCGGGGCCGCACAACTCTCCGCGCCGATGGCCCACCACCGGGACTGGGTCATCGCAGCAGATGCCGCGCTCTACGATGCCAAACGCCAGGGACGCAATCGTGTGGTGATAGGAGCTACAGACAAGGGATTTATCTAAGGAGGCTAATTAGCCGATTCAATGGACTGCCGGACGTGCTTTAAGTCAGGGGGAGCCTTAGATCAGGCCACACAATATCGCTTGGGGCGGGTTACAGTTTCAGCGTGTCATTAATGTTTTGGAAGCCGCCAGTCGGTATGAACAGCTTAACACCGAAGCTGACTGCCGCATCGATAGCACTTTGCAGCGCTTCGGTGTCATCGGTACGACCATTGCCCACCGCGCCGTAGTTTTCAATATTGAAAAACTTCACGATCAGGTCGTTTTTGGTTGGGAGTTGTTCGGTACAGAGTTTTCGAACCGAACCGAGGGTAGACAAAGAAGCCCCTTTGGCTGGCCAGAGCGTGATTTGGTTGTAAAGCATGATCGCTAGCTAGGCAGAGACGGATCACGAACGGCCGCGCTGGGTCGATAGCGGCCCTGGGATTTTATGGACGCCAAGTCGAGAGTTTCCCCTCAGCGCCTTTCGAGAAAGATCAGCCGCTGACGGCAATTAACAGGTAGGAACCCGCAAGAAGAGTAAAAACTTGAATCGCCCCAGGTTTCGGGCGGTCATTCTCTACGTCTTCGGATGCTCAAGAGCAAGGCGCTGACTCCCTCTGCATCCCGGATCAGTTCGTCTGGCCGCATTCAGGCCGCTGCTGACCTGCCACATAACTGGGCAGCTCTGCGTTCTCATCCCAATCCGCAACAACATACGCCTGCATTACTAATAGCTCGCGCAGGGGAGTAGTGGCAAAATGCATCAGGTAAATGGCTAGCAGGCGTAACGCACCTGCCGTGCAAATAGGACTTAGAGCCGTCATAACTGTCGGTTTGTCTATGGTTCCCTTGGATCTCTATCCGTAAGCGGCAAAGAGATATGTCCTGATGAGTCCAATAAAAAAGGACAGTACCGTGGCTATAAAAATTACAACCTTAGTCGCAGCTTTGCTATTTTGCTGCCAATCATACGCTGATTGGACAAACCCAGGTGTAGCTTACAAATGTGATCAAATCTCAGGCACATTTAGCTTGGTCGCCACCATGGCTACCAGTACACCAGATGTAGGGACTGTCGATGTGCCCGATGGCTACCAACCTATTTCAGACTCTAGCACCTTAAAATGTTCGCTCAATACTGCTCAGATTGAAGCTCAGATCTCAATACTCGAGATCAGAGATAAGGGTATGTGCGGTGCGGTAGGCGGTGCAGTCGTCGACCGGTTGTCAATTAACGATCACCCGGTTCTTGAGGATATAAGTTTTAACTAGTACTGCTTTAATCCAGATTCATACTACAAGATCGAGATCATTGGAAAACAAGATTCACCGCATATAACCGGCTGTCATGCCAGTTGGGACTGGAACGCTGGTTACACGGAGACATACTGCGACGACACTAGCGTGACGCCTGACTCAGGGCTTGCCTTTGAGCATGGTTGGAATACAGTGATCAGCTTAGACGAAACTCTGTGCCCTGCGATATTTAACCAATTGCGAAACGAAATTGATTTATCAATAGCTCATAAGATTGATCGCGGGCTGGAGTCGCGTCTTGGCAAATGCACTAGGGCAGCCGTATTAGAGATGAAAGAGTTTCAGGATATGCAGTGGGAGCAGTTGAAGTTGGACGAGCACCAAGATCTCGCGCTCAGCATGTTAATTCAGCATTCTCTCGGATCAGAGCGGTATGAGGCATTATTCAAAAAGGATGCTGATAGCGCTACCCAGAAAGGCAACCTTTACTTTGTCAACGAAGCCAAACAAAAGCTAGACAAGCTCATTTCACAGCACAACATTATCTTGATCTCAAAGAATTCGTATAGCGAGTTTCTCGGTCGTGACAGAAAAAATAAAGTACCTGAAGATCGGATCGTGGCATGGATACCTGGAAACGTAGCTGCTCTCACCAGTTCTGACGAACTTTGTCCGCATCTCGCGCTAAAAGATTATGAGGATGGCATCCTAGCACCTGTAAACAACGATCTAACGGCAGTTGAAAATCGCCAAGGCAATTTGTACGGATTTCCTAAACTACATGGCGATACGCCCTACCTGATCAATGCTGGTTCCGCCGGAGTAAGAGTGGAGAGAAAAGGTGAGAATTCGCCAGTGTACGTCTGTGAAATTGACTATAAGTAAATCGGCAAACACTCTATCCTTTTTTAATGCTATGCGCGTCGATCAATTTTACGATTGGATTGTTACCGTAGCGGAGGTGAAGCAGTTTCAAACTTGGAGTGGCTGTTCTTCAATGGCCGCTTCGGATAGATTTCTGGCTGCGTGGGGTGGCAGAAATCGGCCGGTAGCGCCCCTCCCCGAGCGGCAGCTTTGGGTCGATTGCGGCCTGTCACAAAAAGCTATCCCCCTGAGCGGACACTCGCCAACGTCAGCCAAGATCAAAAAGCAGCTCGCCCCCGTTACTGCAACGGAACATACACGTCCGTTTGCCATTGATCCTGCGGTGTTTGCGGATACACGCTCAGGTAATGGAAGAACAGTGGCTGATCACGCAGTTCTTCGCCACTGGCAGGCAGCCAATCGCGGTAGATCGGATAGATCGATTCGCCGATATGGTCCGGCGACCCTACGTGCCGCACTACGACGCAGCGACCGCCAGCAATGACCCGTTCGTGCACGCCGAACGCATTCGGTTTCACCGCCTCGTGAATCTCGCCGCAAATGGCGAAGCGGAATACTTCTGCTGGCGTGGTGTCGGGGTTGCCGTAGGGAATGCCAAAGCTGCGACTCGATGCCACCGGCGACTGGCCGCTCTGCATGCGCCACTCGATGAACCTGCTCACGCTCTCATTGACGAGCCCGGGGGAGCCGCAATGTTCAAGCGCTGCGACCCGGACTTCGGGGAATTCCACGATTCGTACTTGCATGATGATAGTCCTGGAAAAATGAGGGGTGGCGAACACCGCATGCCAGACCTGCCAGTTCGGCGCCTTCCTGAACGCACTCGGCGTCATACCGACCGCCCGCTTGAACGCCCTGCAAAATGCCTCGGGACTGTCGAAACCGGCACTGAGTGCCGCCTCCAGTACCGAGTGATCCGCAACGGCGGCCAAGCGATGGGCGGCGTGTCGTAGCCGCATCAGTTGCACATAACGTGAAACAGGCACGCCGACGAACGCGGTGAATTGGCGATGGAAGTGAAACGTCGAAAAATTCGCCACATGACTCAACGTCTTCACCGACAGATCACCTTCGAGATTCTCATCAATGTAGGCGAGTACGGCGTTGAAGCGCTTTGTGTAAGCGACGTTGATCGGCGTGTCGGACAATGGGACAAGCTCCTGGAAGTACGGTCGGCAATAGAGTCGACTATAGCGACGCGAGCATGCCTAGCCGGGTTTGCTCAACGCAGGTTTTGGGTTGGAACATCCATAGATGAGTGACCGCCCCTTTTACCCCCGTGACGTCTTCCATTGAGTGTGCGTAAGTCCGTAACACTTCGCCAAGGCAGGCGCGGCGGATATTTTCAGTTCGGCGTCATACAAGTGCACCGCACCCAACTTCATCGTGGCCGTTTGCGAACGAATGTTCGTAGTCGCTATGTGGAAATAGACGATGTCGTAAGCCATAAATGCATGCTCCAGCATCAACTGCTTAAGCTCGCGGTTGGAATTGCCACCCCACTTCGCACGCACCAGAAATGTAAAACCGATGGCAATGCTGTTCGGTAGGTCCGGCGGTGTGTAATAGCTTGATGTGCCAACGATTTCCCCCGAGGCAATATCAATGACAGCGAGCGCCTTCTTGGTGGCGAGTAGAGAGGCGAAGTACGCCTCGAACACCTTGCGTTTATAGCGATCCCTGGCGGGATGGTCGCCCCAGATGTCTGGATCAGCCGCAGCCTGAAACATACCTTCAAGATCACTGTCTGCCAGAGGTTTAAGCCTCAGGGTGCTTCCGCACAGATCGGGTTGGCAGTCGAAGTCGGGGGCGGACATGGGTTTCTTTCCGATTGGCCAAGGGATGGAGCCAGTCTAGAGCGGCAGTTTGATAAAGAAAGATCCAATGTGACGGTAATGATGGAGCCATCGCTGTAGGAAAGGGGACGGATTTATTTTCCGAGTAACAGCTGGCTGTGCGGTTTAGATCGTTAGCTGCCCTTTCTGAAAGGCAGCTGTTGGCCGATTCTGTTGAAAAAGTCGGCCATGTTTTCCACCGTAGAAAAGTACGCGCTTGAGATTGAAATCTCTACATTTAGCAGAGGATTCCGGGCCCACATTTCGCGTAGCGGCGCCCAAAAAAGGAGTTTTCTGCGGTCAGTATGCGGGCGGTCTAGAGGAACCGACTTTTTCTACAGAATCGGCCGAAAGCAGACTGTCGTGGATGTCTGCTTAGGGTCGTATGCTGCCGATGGCATGGACGGGCTGCTACCGACCCATAGCAAGTATCTGAGGGGCATAGATCAACAGCAATGTCCGACCAATCATGAATCGTGCTGGTGGCATTTTTCCAGCCGCAACGGCATGTGGCGTCGCGGTTCAGCAGGTAAATAAGCTTAGTGTGCGGTTGACGAATCGGCAGTGGATATTGGCAAGGCGCCCTGTCCCATAGAGCCCTGCATAGCGAGCCTTTAGTATCAGGGGAAAACTGCAACGGCTAAGGAGACGTTTCGGAATTCAAGAAAATCCGGGGGCAGACGATACGTCAATCATCTACGCTACCGGTTGCAAAATTGATGAAAAAGCTATTTCTCGCGTTGATGTCGGTCGCTTTACTTTCTGGTTGTGTAACCAAGTCGTTGAGTGTTGAAGACCGCAGCCAGATCAAGACGATTAAGGTTCTTCCCGTTTACTTTTCCCTGGAGAGCTTCAAATACACGAGCATGACTCAGGCTTGGGGCGCAGGCCTGGGGGCTGGAGCAGGTGCCGCTACTGGTATGGCCGCCGGAGCATCAAGCGCAGGCACGAGCGCCTTGACGGGTGCCGGCTCTGTAGCTGGCACGAAGGCCGCTAACGGTGCAAAGGCAGATATTTCCCAAGCCATCCTGAACAACATGCAGGCCCATGGTATTGATTTGGGTCAGCTGGTACGTGAAAGCTTTGAAAAGCGCATCAAGCGCGAAGGGCTATTCACCATCGTCGCGGAAGGAGAAAAGGCTGACGCCGATGTAGAACTCATGGTCTCGCAGTGGGGGCTTTGCCTGAAAAACTTCAGCACCGTGCTTTACCCAGTCATTGGCGTCAACGGCTCCATGAAACGCAACGGCACATCAGTGTGGCGTAACTTCGATACTATTTCGGTATTTAACGAAACCAACACCGTCGCTTTTACCCCTCAGCAGTACGCCACCAACCCCGAAGCACTGCGTGCAGTGTTTTCGCATGTGACTGATTTGGCGGTAAGCAAACTGATAGAAAACCTGAAGCAATAATAGCTTCCGGTGAAGGTCCACTCTGGGTCGGTTTTTGCCTCTGCTCACCGGATAAGTTGTTCATGGGTCAATCGCTTCCCTACCCAAAAATTTGGCTACCAAAGGCGTGTATGTTTTTTGGACAGGCCGATTCCGGGTGGCTACGATAGCAACCCTGCAGATCGAGACCGCCTACGGGTTGTGCAATAACCACTTTGCCAAGGAAGACAACAGATGTCCGAGTTTTACCGGTACTTCAGAGAAAACATGGATGCTCTCGGGCTTGCCGCCCCGGAAACGCTCTTCGCCAACGCAACCACTGCACTTGCGACCGCCACGGCCCTGGCAACGCAGAGGAAGATGTTGTATCAACACTGGCAGCAAACCGCGTGAAAGATTCTGTGCTGCTGTTGATCTGCGCCCTGGCCGTCTCGTTGCTCGCGTGGGCGATCCTGCATTATCTGGGCGATGATGCGTTTTCGGTGCTGAGCGCCGTGCTGCTCATCTCGCTGGGGGTGGATAACTTCCGCCTGCGTCGCGCTCTGGCCAGGCATCGTGGCCTCACGATGAAATAACCCTCACGACGATTGCCCTGAACCGGAGGGGCATTCGCCCATGGAAGATCTGGACAAAATAGAGAAATCCATTGCTCGGGCTTGTTCCTCCCTCTTCCTTATAACTTTCCAGTTCGAAGAAATCTTGTGCTGGCGGGACGCAATAGGACTGCATCGCTCCTAAGAGGAACTCAAATAAATTTGCCTGAAAGCGCACCGTCCGCCTTGGGTCGACTTCAGCCGGTCGAGGGCGCGAAATATGCTGGTCAGAGAGGATGCGAACACCTGGTCAAATTGAATGCGAAGAGGTGGTCAGGTACAGGGCAATTTCCCCCTAGCGGGCCACGCGTACAGGACGATTAAATAGAGATCGATCCTGCGCTGTCCAGGCAAATCAGGGGTTGGCACGAACTGGTTTGCAATCCCGGCCACTGGTTGATCGGCCTGCAGGCCGCCGGTTTGTTCAACCACTACTACCTGGGTGACTAAACGAGTGTTGCCTCGTCAGTGGGTAGTCGGTGCGGTTACCGATACCCACGCGCCTGGATGTCGAACAGGCTGGCATAGCGCCCGCCGCCAGCAATCAGTTGCACGTGGGTTCCTTGTTCCAGAATCCGGCCCTGATCCAGCACGATGATGTGATCAGCGTTGCGCACGCTGGAGAATCGGTGAGAAATCAGCAACGTCATGCGCCCCTTGGCGTACTCGCGGAAGTGCTCGAATACGGCAGCCTCGGCCGCAGCGTCGAGGGCGGCCGTCGGTTCGTCCAGAATCAGCAGATCGGCCTCACGGCGCATGTAGGCCCGAGACAGCGCCAGCTTTTGCCATTGCCCACCGGACAGTTCCTGCCCACCGGCGAACCAGCGCCCCAACTGCGTGTGATAGCCGTTGCTCAAGCGTTCGATGAATTCGGCGGCGATACCTTGAGTGGCCGCATCGCGCCAACGGTCCTGATCATAGAACGCTTCGACGTCACCCACCCCAAGGTTTTCGCCGACCGTCATCTGGTAACGGATGTAGTCCTGAAAGATCACCCCGATGCGCTGGTGCAAGGCCTGTTCGTCCCAG
>NZ_JAKJXE010000022.1 GCF_021728295.1 Pseudomonas petrae | reverse complement strand
ACCGACGCCTTCCCGGC
This sequence comes from Pseudomonas petrae, assembly GCF_021728295.1. Lineage (GTDB taxonomy): Bacteria > Pseudomonadota > Gammaproteobacteria > Pseudomonadales > Pseudomonadaceae > Aquipseudomonas > Aquipseudomonas petrae. Next base: position 64,354 of record NZ_JAKJXE010000022.1, on the reverse strand, counting down.
TGAAGCCGGTCCCACCAGGGATCGTCGTAGCCAGTTCCAGACGCAGCCTTACCAGGGGAATACATGAAACGCATCCAGATTCTCGATTCTCATACCGGCGGCGAGCCGACTCGGCTGGTGCTCGACGGGTTTCCCGATCTTGGGCGGGGCAGCATGGCCGAGCGGCGTCAACTTCTGGCGGACGAGTTCGATGACTGGCGGGCCGCGACGGTGCTCGAACCCCGCGGCAGCGATGTGCTGGTGGGCGCGCTGTTGTGCGAGCCGGTGGACCCCGAGGCCTGCGCCGGGGTGATCTTTTTCAACAACAGCGGCTACCTGGGCATGTGCGGCCACGGCACCATCGGGCTGGTGGTGTCGCTGGCGCATCTGGGCAAGATCGGCCCCGGCGTGCACCGCATCGAAACCCCGGTCGGCACCGTGCAGGCCACGCTGCACGACGACCGCTCCGTCAGCGTCGACAACGTGCCCTCCTACCGCTACCGCAAACATTTCGTCGTCGAGGTGCCAGAACTGGGCAGCGTGACCGGCGACATCGCCTGGGGCGGCAACTGGTTCTTTCTGATCGCCGACCACGGCCTGAGCGTCGCCGCCGACAACCTCGACGCCCTCACCGATTACACCTGGAAGGTCCGGCAGGCGCTGGAAAGCCAGGGCATTCGCGGCGAAGACGGCGGCGTCATCGACCACATCGAGCTGTTCGCCGACGACGACCATGCCGACAGCCGCAACTTCGTGCTCTGCCCCGGCAAAGCCTACGACCGCTCGCCCTGCGGCACCGGCACAAGTGCCAAGCTGGCATGCCTGGCAGCAGACGGCAAACTTCAACCCGGCACGCTGTGGCAGCAGGCCAGCGTGATCGGCAGTCAGTTCGAAGGCAGTTTCGCCTGGGAGCACGGCGAACGGCAGACGGGCGACCGCATCGTGCCGACCATTCGCGGCCGCGCCTACATCAGCGCCGAAGCCACCCTGCTGATGGACGACGAAGACCCGTTCGCCTGGGGCATTCGCTCGTGACCAACGCGGCCACGCTGCAAGGCCATGCCGCTGATGTGATCGTCATCGGCGGCGGCATCGTCGGCGCGGCGTGCGCGGATGAGCTGGCGTCTCAGGGTTTGCAGGTGCTGGTGGTGGATTGTCAGCGCCCGGCCGCGACGGCTGCGGGCATGGGCCATCTGGTGGTGCTGGACCACAGCGCTGCCGAGCTGGCGTTGGGGGAATATTCGGTCAGGGCTTGGCGCGAACTGGCGCCGCAGATCCCGAATGACTGCGCGATGCGCACCAACGGCACGCTGTGGCTGGCCTGCAACGAGGAAGAAATGGCCGAAGCCGAGCGCAAACACGCCGCGCTGAGCGAATACGGTCTGGCCTGCGAGTTGCTGTCCGGCGCCGAACTGGCGAATGCCGAACCGTCTTTGCGATCTGGCCTGCTCGGCGCATTGAAGGTCAGCGGCGACGGCATTCTTTACGCGCCCAATGCCGCGCGCTGGCTGTTGCAGCGCCAGTCTTCACGGGTGGCTCAGCGGCAAGCGGAGGTCGCTGAAGTTCAGGGCAACCGGGTCCGCCTTGCAACCGGTGAATGGCTGCAAGCCCCGGCCGTGGTGCTGGCCAGCGGCATCTACGCCCGTGAACTGTGCCCTGACCTGCCGTTGCAAGCGAAGAAAGGCCACCTGCTGATCACCGACCGTTACCCCGCCCAGATCACCCACACGCTGGTCGAATTGGGCTACGTCACTAGCGCCCACAAGGGCAACGGCCCGTCGGTGGCGTTCAATGTGCAGCAGCGTCCGACCGGCCAGCTGTTCATCGGATCATCGCGGCAGTTCGACAACCATAACCCTGACGTGGACGCGGCCATGCTCGGACGGATGCTGCGTCGGGCGATGGACTTCCTCCCAGGGCTCGGCGAGATGAACGGAATTCGCAGCTGGACCGGCTTTCGCTCCGCGAGCCCCGACGGTCAGCCGCTGATTGGCGAGCATCCGCACCAGCCCGGTCTGTGGCTGGCGGTCGGGCACGAAGGCCTCGGCGTTACCACGGCAACCGGCACCGCCCGCTTGCTCGCCGCGCAGATGCTGCGCACCCCGCCGCCCCTCGACCTTGAACCGTATCTGCCGCAACGCTTTATCGGAGCCCGCGCCCATGCCTGAATTGAGCATCGATGGTCAGCCTTTTCGCTTCGCACAGGGCACCACGGTGGCCGCCGCGCTGATGTCGAGCGGCGATCGCTGCAGCCGGACGTCGGTCAGCGGCCAGCGGCGCGCGCCCTTGTGTGGCATGGGTATTTGCCAAGAATGCCGGGTGAGCATCGACGGCCTGCGCAGATTGGCCTGCCAGACGATCTGCCGCGACGGCATGCAGGTCGAGACTCAGCCATGACGTTGAAAGAGACCGATCACGTCGAGTTGCTGATCATCGGCGCAGGCCCGGCTGGCATGGCGGCTGCTTTGGCTGCGGCGCCTCGCGGGCTGAGCATCGCCATCCTCGATGACAACCCGCTGCCGGGCGGGCAAATCTGGCGCGACGGCCCACATGCTCAAGTGCCGAAACAGGCCCAGGACATGCGCAGGCAATTGCAACGTTTGAGCAACGTTCGCCTGCACAGCGGCTGCAAGGTGGTCGCGCTGGCGGGGCCGAAGCGCTTGCTGCTGGAGGACGCCGAGCGCGGCTGGTTGTTGAGTTACAACAGGCTGATTCTGTGCACCGGCGCGCGGGAGCTGCTGCTGCCCTTCCCCGGCTGGACCCTGCCGGGGGTCACCGGCGCCGGCGGTTTGCAGGCGCTGATCAAAGGCGGCCTGCCGGTCGCTGACGAACGCATCGTTATCGCCGGGACTGGCCCGCTGTTACTGGCTTCGTCAGCGACCGCACAAAAGCACGGCGCCGAAGTCGTGCGCGTTGCCGAGCAGGCGCCCTTGAGCGCCGTCGCCGGATTTGCCGCCGGGCTGTGGCGCTGGCCGAACAAGGCGATTCAGGCAATCACCCTGGCCAGTGCCGCCTATCGCACGTCGGCCCATGTGCTGGCGGCGCTGGGCACGGATCGGCTGGAGGGCGTGCGCGTTCAGGTCGGCGACAAGGTTGAAGAGCTGGCCTGCGAGCGCTTGGCCTGCGGTTTCAGTCTGGTGCCCAACACCGAGATCGCCCGGGCGCTGGGCTGCACCGTAAGGAATCAGGCCATCGTGGTGGATGAGTGGCAAGCCACGAGTCTGGCCGATCACTACGCAGCGGGCGAAAGCACTGGCTTCGGCGGCAGCGAACTGGCACTGGTCGAGGGCCGTATTGCCGGGCTGGTGGCGGTCGGTGAACGGGATAAGGCGCGAGGATTGTGGGCTGAGCGGCAGCGCTGGCAGGGTTTCGCAGATCGGTTGAACAAGGCGTTCAGCCTGAACCCTGCGCTGAAAAATCTGGCGGCGCCGGAAACGGTGGTCTGCCGCTGCGAGGACGTGCGTTACGCGGACCTCGCCGATCATGGCAGCTGGACCCGTGCCAAACTCGCCACCCGCTGCGGGATGGGCGCGTGTCAGGGGCGCATCTGTGGGACGGCGGCGCAGACGTTGTTCGGCTGGGACCCCCCGTTGTTGCGCCCGCCCTTCAGCCCGGCGCGGATCTCGACGCTGGCGTGCCTGGATGAGGGTGACTCTGTTTGAGGTGAGTTGAGATCCCGACTAGGCGTCGCAGGGAAGTTGCCGCATCATCGATCCCGTCCTCCGCCCGACCCTCCCGCCCGTGAACATGATTGACCTCATCCCTACCGCGCCCTTGCACGACCTCGACCAGTTGCTCGCCAGCCTGGAACGGGTCGCGCCGCTGTTCGATGCCATTCCCGGTGTGGTGTTCTTCGTTAAGGACGCCCACGCGCGCTATGCGCTGGTCAACCAGACGCTGGTGCAGCGCTGCGGTTTCAAGGAGAAAAGCCAGATCGTCGGGCTGACCGCCGAAGAGGTATTCCCCGCGCGCTTCGGGCCGTTGTACACCGCCCAGGACCGCCGCGTGCTGGCCGATGGCAGGCAACTCAGCGATCAGCTGGAGCTGCACCTGTATTACGGCAATCAGCCAATCTGGTGCCTGACCCACAAGATCCCCCTGCGCGATCGACACGACGCGATCATAGGGCTGGCGGGTATTTCAAGGGATCTGCAAATCCTCCAGACGACCCATCCGTCGTATCAGAAGCTGGTCGAGGTCGACGCGTACATTCGCGAACACTTCGCGCGGCCCATCACGCTTGAGCAACTGACCGCCATCGCCGGGCTGTCCATCGCCCAACTGGAGCGGCACTGCAAACGCATCTTCCAGCTCACGCCACGGCAGATGATCCACAAGGCACGGCTGGGTGAAGCGTCGCGGTTGTTGCAGGACGACCTGTCGATCACCGAGATCGCCTTGCGCTGCGGGTACACCGATCACAGCGCGTTCAGCCGCCAGTTCAAGGCGCTGACCGGGGCTTCGCCGAGTGAGTATCGGGATTCGCAGAGGCGTATCTGAGTCCGCACTTCCCACCTGGATGATCGCGGTGCTTCTGTAGGACTGGCTTTAGCCGGGAAGAGGCCCGTGTGTGCACCGTTGATTTTGCAGTGTGCCGAATGACGCGTTGCCGGCTAAAACCGGTCCTACGGTGATTGCAGTCCCGCTGGATGATTGCAGTGCGGCGCAATCTGCATCTTGCCGCACTGCAACGTGCATCAATGAAGCACGCCGCTCGTTCCTGCTCCTTTATGTAACACCGCCCCGCGCACTTAAAACACCCATCTAAACCCCGGCCCGCTGATCCAGAGCCCTGCACAGGATACTGGCCAAACAGGCACGCTGCGTGCATATGAAATATCGTATACGAAATTACTTATCCGACCGTTTCTCCATCTGCACGCACCGAGGCTTCTATGAAAAACCAAGCAGTCGCCGTCGCCCTCCTCGCCGTCATGAGCGCTTCCTTTATCAACACCGCGCTGGCCGACAAGCTCGATGACATCATCGACTCCGGCAAACTGCGCTGCGCCGTGACCTTGGACTTCCCGCCGATGGGGTCCCGTGATGAAAAGAACAACCCGGTCGGATTTGACGTCGATTACTGCAACGACCTGGCGAAGGTGCTGGGCGTCACAGCCGAGGTAGTGGAAACGCCGTTTCCGGACCGCATTCCTGCGCTGGTTTCAGGGCGAGCTGACGTGATCGTGGCGTCGACCTCGGACACCCTGGAGCGGGCGAAAACGGTGGCGATGACCATCCCGTATTTTGCGTTCCAGATGGTGGTACTGACCCGCGACGACGCTGGCATCAACGGCTACGACGACCTCAAGGGCAAGGATGTCGGCAACACCAGCGGTACATTTGAAGCCATCGCGCTGGAGAAGGATCAGAAGAAATGGGGCAGCGGCAGTTTCCGGGCGTACCAGACCCAGAACGACACCATCCTCGCCGTCGCCCAGGGCCACATCAAAGCGTCAGTGGTCACCAACACCGTCGCCGCCGCCTCGATCAAATCCGGCAAGTACAAGGGCCTGAAGATTGCCGGCAATGCGCCCTACACCATCGACTACGTGTCCCTTGCGGCCAAGCGTAACGAGTACGGGCTGATTCATTACCTGAACCTGTTCGTGAACCAGCAAGTGCGCTCGGGACGCTATGCCGAGCTGTATGAAAAGTGGGTGGGCGGCAAGCCGGTGGACCTGACGGTGCCGGGCGTCTATTACTGAGATTCTTGATCGTTCCCCCGCTCCGCGCGGGAATGCAGCCCCAGACGCTGATCGTTCCCACGCTCTGCGTGGGAATGCATCCCCTGACGCTCTGCGTCAGAAAAGCGCAACGCGGAGCGTCGCAAGCGGCATTACCACGCGGAGCGTGGGAACGATCGAATCCCGGAAACGGTTCATTACTCAGGAGCCCACGATGTCTGAAGTTTCGTTGGACGGGCGCTGTCTTGTCTCCGGCAGCGCGCAGGGCGAATTGCTGTACGCCGACGTGGGCCTGAGTTTCTGGGGCGGGGTCGAACCGTTTACCGGTGAAGTCATCGACCGGCATCACCCGCTCAGCGGCCAGTTCATCAACGGCCGGGTGCTGGCCATTCCCAGCGGGCGCGGTTCGTGCACCGGCAGCAGCGTGTTGCTGGAACTGATCCTTAACGGCCACGCGCCGGCCGCACTGGTCTTCGAGCGCGTCGAAGACATCCTCACCCTCGGCGTGCTGATCGCCGAGCAGATGTTTAGCCATTCGATCCCGGTGATCAGCGTCGGCGAAGCGGGTTTTGCGGCGCTGCGGGACGTCGCTTTTGTGCGGGTCGAGGATGACCGCCTGAGCGGCTTTGCCTCCCTGCCGCCGCCACTGCCTAGCGATTACAAAGCCTTGTCGAGACCTGCCTCAATCAGCAAGATCACACTGAGCGAAACCGACCAGGGCCTGCTCGACGGCGCCTACGGCAAAGCCGCACAAGTGGCGATGGGCATCATCCTGCGCATGGCGGAGCTGCAAGGCGCAAGCGAACTGCTGGACATCACCCAGGCGCACATCGACGGCTGCATCTACACCGGGCCTGCCAGCTTGCGTTTCGCCCGGCAACTGGTGGCCTGGGGCGCCAAGGTGCGCGTGCCGACCACCCTCAATTCCATCTCCGTGGACAAGCGCCGCTGGCGCGAACTCGGCGTCGATCCGGCCCTCGGCGAACCCGCCAGTCAGCTGGGCGATGCCTATCTGGACATGGGCGCGCGCGTGAGTTTTACCTGCGCGCCGTACCTGCTGGACAGCGCGCCGGAGCTGGGCGAGCAAATCGTCTGGGCCGAGTCCAACGCAGTGGTGTACGCCAACAGTGTGATCGGCGCGCGCACCCTGAAATACCCGGACTACCTCGACATCTGCATCGCCCTCACCGGCCGCGCGCCGAAGATCGGCTGCCACCTGACGCAGCAACGGCTGGCGACCCTGCGCATCGACGTACCTGCACTGGACGGCCTCGACGACAGTTTCTACCCGCTGCTCGGTTATCACGTCGGGCTGCTGTGCGGCGCCACGATTCCGGTGATCTGCGGCCTGGAGCACAAGGCCCCCACGCTGGATGACCTCAAGGCCTTCGGCGCTGCGTTCGCCACCACCTCCGCTGCGCCGATGTTTCATATCGTCGGCGTGACACCCGAAGCCACCACCGCCGAACTGGCAATGGGCGGGCACGCGCCGGAGAAAATCCTGACCATCAGCCCGGCGGATCTGCTGCACAGCTGGCGCGAGCTGAACAGCGCGCAGACGCCGGAAGTGGACGCCGTGACGTTGGGCAATCCGCATTTTTCCCTGAGCGAATGCGCGACGCTGGCGCACCTGTGTGGCAGCCAGCGCAAACATGACAACGTGGCGATCGTGATCACCTGCGGCCGCGCCACGCTGGAGCGCGCGCAACAGGCCGGCTATGTCACCACGCTGGAACGCTTCGGCGTGCAGTTCGTCACCGACACCTGCTGGTGCATGCTCGGCGAGCCGGTTATCCCGCCGACCGCGCGCAACCTGATGACCAACTCCGGCAAATACGCGCATTACGCCCCCGGGCTGGTGGGGCGTCGCGTGCATTTCGCCAGCCTGGCCGAGTGCGTACACAGCGCGATCACCGGGGTTGCCAGCGGGCGCCTGCCGGTCTGGCTGCAGGCCGCCACCGTTGCCGAGGCCAGCCCCCATGTTTGATTACAACTTCCACTGGCGCGCCGCGTTCAAGGCCCTGCCCGACATGCTCAACGGCGCGTGGGTGACCTTCGAAACCGCCGCGCTGTCGATGATCCTCGGCGTCACCATCGCACTGTTTCTGGTGTTCATGCGCCAGGGCAAAAACCGCCTGTTCCGAGGCTTCGCGGCGACCTGGATTTCCATCGCGCGCAACACGCCGTCGCTGTTTCAGGTGTACATCCTGTATTTCGGCCTGGGCTCGTTCGGCCTGCACATCAGCTCATGGGCGGCATTGCTCGCGGGCATCACCATCAACAACGCGGGCTATCTGGCGGAGAACTTTCGCGGTGGTCTGAAGGCCGTGCCCGACACCCAACTGCGCGCCGCCCGTTCGCTGGGCATGAGCGCACCTCAGGCCTATCGGCTGATCGTCATCCCGCAGTTGCTGCGCATCGTTTTCTATCCACTGACCAACCAGATGGTCTGGGCCGTGCTGATGACCTCGATGGGCGTGATCGTCGGCCTGAACAACGACCTCACCGGCGTGACCCAGGATTACAACGTCAAGACCTTCCGCACCTTTGAATTCTTCGCCATTGCGGCGGTGCTCTACTACCTGATCGCCAAGCTGATAGTGGCCGTTGCCCGGCTGCTGTCCTGGCGGCTGTTCCGGTACTGAGGAGATGGGCATGTTCGAGAGCACGTTCACCTGGAACGACCTGCAATTCATCCTTCAGGGCGCCTGGGTCACGATTTTGCTGACGGTGGTGTCGATGATCATCGGCACGCTGGCCGGGGTGGTCTGCGGCATGGCCCGCGCCCTGCTGCCGCGCAGCACCATCCCGCTGGCGTGGCTGCTGGACGTGTTTCGCAGCGTGCCGTTGCTGATTCAGTTCGTGCTGTTCAACGCACTGAAAAGCATCGTCGGCCTGAACTGGAGCGCCTTCGCCGTCGCCTGCGTTGTGCTGGGCTTGTATGTCACCGCGTACTGCACGGAGATCGTGCGCAGCGGTGTGCTGTCGGTGCCGCTCACCCTGCGCCGCGCCAGCCGTTCGCTGGGGCTGACGTACTGGCAGGACCTGCGCCAGATCGTCATGCCGATGGCCACCCGCGTGGCGTTTCCCGGCTGGATCAACCTGCTGCTGGGGGTGATGAAAGACACCGCGCTGGTGATGTGGATCGGCATCGTCGAACTGCTGCGCGCCTCGCAAACCATCGTCACGCGCATTCAGGAGCCGCTGCTGGTGCTGTGCATCGCCGGCCTGATTTATTACGTCATGAGTCTGGTGGTCGCCCGTTTAGGCGCCCGGCTGGAAACGAGGTGGCAGGAAAATGATTGAGATCGACAACGTGCACAAGTCATTCGGCGAGCTTGAGGTCATCAAGGGCGTGAGCCTGCAGGTGAAGAAAGGCGAAGTGGTGTCGATCATCGGCGGTTCGGGCTCGGGCAAGTCGACGCTGCTGATGTGCATCAACGGGCTGGAATCGATCAAGAGCGGCAGCATTCGCGTCGACGGCACCGAGGTGCATGCCCGGGGCACGGACATCAACAAGCTGCGGCAGAAGATCGGCATCGTCTTTCAGCAGTGGAATGCGTTTCCCCATTTGACGGTGCTGGAAAACGTGATGCTGGCCCCGCGCACGGTGCTGGGCAAAAGCAAGGCCGAAGCCGAGGCGCTGGCGGTCAAGCAACTGACCCATGTGGGCCTGGGCGACAAGCTCAAGGTGTTTCCCGGCAAGTTGTCGGGCGGCCAGCAACAGCGCATGGCGATTGCCCGGGCGCTGGCGATGTCGCCGGATTACATGCTGTTTGACGAGGCGACGTCAGCGCTGGATCCGCAACTGGTGGGCGAGGTGCTGGACACCATGCGCATGCTCGCGGAGGACGGCATGACGATGATTCTGGTGACCCACGAAATCCGCTTCGCCCGGGACGTGTCCGACCGCGTGGCGTTTTTCCGCAATGGGCTGGTGCATGAGATCGGCACGCCGGATCAGGTGATCGGCAACCCGCAACGGCCGGAGACGGCGGATTTTTTGAGATCGATTAATTAGGGGGTTGGCTTGAAGGAGGGCGTCCATGGAAACCACCACCTGTAGGAGTGAGCTTGCTCGCGAAGACTGCATTGCAGGCGCCAGAGAGGATGTGAATGTACCGGCCCCTTCGTGAGCAAGCTCACTCCCACAAGTCATCCAGCGTAAGTGAGATCGAAGGCTCGCCTCATTTTCTGATGAGCCCAAGCAAATCGATAAGTATTTTTTTACAGGAGGGCCTTAGGTCATGCGCTCATCGAAAGTGATTCATGTGGTCAGTTGTCACGCCGAGGGTGAGGTGGGCGATGTGATTGTCGGCGGGGTTGCGCCACCGCCGGGGGAGACGATCTGGGAGCAGTCGCGCTGGATCGAGAAGGACAACGTGCTGCGCAATTTCATGCTCAACGAGCCGCGCGGCGGGGTGTTCCGCCACGTCAATCTGCTGGTGCCGCCCAAGCACCCGAAGGCGCAGATGGGCTGGATCATCATGGAGCCGGCCGACGTGCCGCCGATGTCTGGCTCCAATTCCCTGTGCGTGGCGACGGTGCTGCTGGACAGCGGGATCCTGCCGATGACCGAGCCGGAAACCCGCCTGATTCTTGAGGCGCCGGGTGGGCTGATCGAGGCGATTGCCCAGTGCCGCGACGGCAAGGTGACGAGCGTCGAGGTGCACAACCACCCGTCGTTCGCCGATCAGTTGGATGTCTGGATTGAGGTGCCGGGCCTGGGGTCGATTCAGGTCGATACCGCCTATGGCGGCGACAGTTTTGCCATCGTCGATTCGGTGAAGCTGGGCTTTTCCCTGACCGCCGATGAAGCGAAGGACCTGGTGGAAACCGGCCTGAAAATCACCAAGGCCGCCAACGAGCAACTGGGGTTCAGCCATCCGTTGAACACGGACTGGAATCATATTTCCTTCTGCCAGATCGCCGCGCCGGTCAACTTTGACGGCGGCGTGGCCAATGCGGCGAACGCGGTGGTGATTCGCCCCGGCAAGATCGACCGCTCGCCGTGCGGCACCGGGTGTTCGGCGCGGCTGGCGGTGTTGCATGCGAAGGGCCAGTTGAAGGTGGGCGACCGGTTTATCGGGCGTTCGATCATTGGCTCGGAGTTTCACTGCAGGATTCAGAGCGAGACCGAGGTGGCCGGGCGCAAGGCAATCATCCCGAGCCTGTCCGGGCGGGCGTGGATCACCGGGACGCACCAGCACATGCTCGACCCGAGCGACCCGTGGCCGGAGGGTTACAAGCTGAGTGATACCTGGCCGGTGGGGTTGAAGTTGTGATGGAAACACCTGAGTCGTCGGGCTAACACATTACCCTGTAGGAGCGCGCTTGCCCGCGAATGCGGTGTGTCTGCAATGGATGTGATGACTGGCACACCGCATTCGCGGGCAAGCGCGCTCCTACAGGGATCGGGGGGAGCCTGAAATACCGGTTAAACGCAGCAATCATTGGGCGTGACTCGTCCGAATTTAAACGTATACGAAATACCTTTATCCAATCAGGAGTCAACCATGAGTCAGTCCGTATCCTGGAGCGGGGTCTTCCCTGCCGTTACCACGCAATTCAACGACGATTTTTCCCTCAATCTGGAGGCCACCCATAAGGTCATTTCCAACCTGGTGCGCGATGGCGTGTCGGGGCTGGTGATCTGCGGCACGGTCGGGGAAAACACTTCATTGAGCGTGGCTGAAAAGATCAGCCTGGTGGAAGCCGCCAAAGACGCCTCGGCCGGCCGCGTGCCGGTGATTTCGGGCATCGCCGAGTTCACCAGCGCCAACGCCAGCGCTGTTGCCAAAGAAGTTCAGAAAGCCGGAGCCGATGGGATCATGCTGATGCCGGCGCTGGTGTACTCGGCGAAGCCATTCGAGACCGCCGCGCACTTCCGCACCGTCGCCGCCGCCACTGACCTGCCGATGATGGTTTACAACAACCCGCCGATCTACAAGAACGACGTGACGCCGGACATCCTCATCTCCCTGGCGGACTGCGACACCATCGTGTGTTTCAAGGATTCATCGGGCAACACCAATCGCTTTATCGATGTGCGCAACGAAGTCGGCGATCGCTTCGTGCTGTTTGCGGGCCTGGATGACGTGTTGGTGGAAAGCGTTGCGGTGGGCGCAGTGGGTTGGGTGTCGGGGATGTCCAACGCCTTCCCGAAAGAGGGCGAGACGTTGTTCCGTCTGGCCAACGCCGGGCGTTTTGCCGAGGCGATGGCGCTGTATGAGTGGTTCATGCCGCTGCTGCACCTGGACGCGCGTCCAGACCTCGTGCAGTGCATCAAGCTGTGCGAAGCGATCATGGAACGCGGCAGCGCCCTCACCCGCCCACCACGCCTGGCGCTGCCGGACAGTGATCGGGAATATGTCGAGAAGTTGATGAGGACGGCGCTGGCGAACAAGCCGGTGTTGCCGGATGTGGGGTTGTAAAAACGACTGCCGAACGATGTGGTGTCTGATAACGACGCGAATTCATTGTAGGAGCGCGCTTGCCCGCGATTGCGGTGGGTCAGGTTCACCTCTGGCGGCTGACACTCCGCAATCGTCCGGATGCGGCCCAGACCAAGCGCGCTCCTACAGGGGACAGCGCAAGGCCTTACACATTCACCACATTCACAAACCGCGAGGCAGCGGTTTCGTCGATGCGCAGGTTGGTGAAGTCGAACAGGTTGCGGTCCGCCAGTTGCGAGGGCTGGACGTTCTGCAGGCTGCGGAAAATCATGTCGGAGCGGCCCGGGGTCTTGCGGTCCCATTCCTGCAGCATGTCCTTGACCACCTGACGCTGCAGGTTTTCCTGGGAGCCGCACAGGTTGCACGGGATGATCGGGAATTGCTTGATGTCCGAATAGGCCTGAATGTCCTTCTCGGCGCAGTAGGCCAGCGGACGGATCACCACGTTGCGGCCATCGTCGGCGCGCAGCTTGGGCGGCATGGCCTTGATGCAGCCCTGGAAAAACATGTTCAGGAAGAACGTCTCGACGATGTCGTCACGGTGATGACCGAGGGCCATCTTGGTCGCGCCGATTTCATCCGCAAACGTATACAGCGTGCCTCGACGCAGGCGCGAACACAGCGAGCACGTGGTCCGGCCCTCGGGGACCAGTTCCTTGACCACCGAATAGGTGTCTTTCTCGACGATGTGATACTCGACGCCCAGTTGCTCCAGGTACGCCGGCAGGACGTGTTCGGGGAAGCCCGGCTGTTTCTGGTCCATGTTCACCGCGACGATATCGAAATGGATCGGCGCGACTTTCTGCAAATGCAGCAGCACATCCAGCAGCGTGTAACTGTCTTTGCCGCCGGACAGGCAGACCATCACCTTGTCGCCCTCTTCAATCATGTTGTAGTCGGCCACCGCTTCGCCCGCGAGTCGACGCAGACGCTTCTGCAGTTTGTTCTGATTGACTGAAAGGGTGCCCATGGCGCTGGTATCCGCTCGCTGTGGTGTGAAGAGACGTGGGGAAAGGGTCGGGATTTTACGCAAAAAGCCCAAGTTGGGTAATGCCGGCCCATCCTACAGTTTAAGCACTTCCCCGAGCGTTCATGACCAACCGCTATTAGCAGGATGCTTGAACACCTCAATCGCTCTAAAGCAGCCGGTTTTCGGGGTACTCAGCTTCCTATACTGGCCTGAGAGGTCGCAGCCCTTGAGCGATTGTGGCCTTGCCCTGACGGCGTCTGGCGGTCAGACGCTTCGTCGGAAGCGGCGGCACACTTCGCGGGAGTAACGGGCATGATCCATCACGTCTTGGGGCTGTTCACCCACCCCGATCAGGAATGGCAACAGATACGTGGCGAAGATGAAGAAAGCATCGGCCACTTGTACCTCACCCACACGCTGATACTGGCGGCGATCCCGGCGGTGTCGGCGTACATCGGCACGACGCAGGTGGGCTGGCAGATCGGCGACCGGGCACCGGTCATGCTGACCAGCGACAGCGCGGTGTGGATGGCATTGATGTCGTACATCGCCATGCTCGCCGGGGTCGCCGTCATGGGCGGCTTCATCCACTGGATGGCGCGCACCTATGACGCCACGCCCAGCCTGGCGCGCTGCGTGGCCTTCGCGACCTACACGGCGACGCCGCTGTTCATCGGCGGGCTGGCCGCGCTGTACCCGCACATGTGGCTGGGAATGATGGTCGGGCTGGCGGCGGTCTGCTACACGGTGTACCTGCTGTACGTCGGTTTGCCGGTGTTCATGGGCGTCCACCCGGACGAAGGCTTCATGTTCTCAAGCTCGGTGCTCGCGGTCGGGCTGGTGGTGTTGGTGGCGATCATGGCGTTTACGGTGGTGTTGTGGGGCGTCGGGATCGGGCCGGAATTCACCAGTTAGTACCGGGTGACCATTCGGCGCTTTGGGTTTTGGCGGCACAGAAGCTTTGCGGCATACTCGCGTCCTCTGGAGACCGATGAAGCATGCTCGAACCACTCAACACCCGCGTCGAATCCTGCTACCAGCAAGCCGAAGATTTCTTCAAACGCCCTTTCAAGCGCCCGGTCGTGAGCGTCAAACTGCGCGGCCAGAAGGCCGGCGTTGCACATCTGCACGAGAACATGCTGCGCTTCAATCCGAAGCTGTACCTCGAAAACAGCGAAGACTTTCTGCGCCAGACCGTCCCTCACGAGGTCGCGCACCTGGTCGCTCATCAACTGTTCGGCGACACCATTCAGCCCCATGGCGAGGAATGGCAGCTGATCATGCGCGGCGTCTACGAGCTGCCGCCGAACCGCTGCCACACCTACGAAATCCAGCGCCGCAGCGTGACCCGCTATATCTACCGTTGCCCATGCCCGGAAAGCGATTTCCCGTTCACCGCCCAGCGCCACAAGCTGGTGCGCAAGGGCCGCCGGTATCTGTGCAAGCGCTGCCGGGAGATTCTGGTGTTCAGCGGCGAGACGCGGGTGGAGTAATCGCCCGCTTCATCCAAACACACCCGCCTCACCCATCGACTCAATCTCTTGCGCGCTGAACCCCGCTTCGGTCAGCACCTGCGCAGAGTGTGCACCGACGGCCACGCCAATGTGCCGGGGCGCGGGCAGTCCCGCTGAAAACTTCACCGGGCAGGCCATCTGCATCTGAGCGCTGCCATCGTCTCGTGGAACCTGCGACAGCATCTCTCGCGCCTGAATGTGCGGATGCTGCGTCGCTTCTAAGAAACTCAGTACCGGCTCGACACAGGCGTCAATGCCGGCGAACAGCTCCTCCAGCTCGGCACAGCTGCGGCGCTCGAACTCGATTTCCAGCTCGTGCTTGAGCGAGGCCTGTTCGTCGGGCACGAACGACAGTCCAAGCCGCGCCAGCTCCGGTCGCCCCAACGCGGCACACATCCTGTGAAGAAACGCCGGCTCCAGGCCCCCCACCGAAAACCATCGGCCGTCGCGACTGCGGTAGTAATCGTAGAAGCTGCCGCCGTTGAGCATCTGCGTCTCCCGCTCCGGCTCGATGCCGGCCGCCAGATACCCCGCGCCGGCCAGGGCATTCAGGCTGAACGCACAATCGGTCATGCTGACGTCGACGTACTGGCCCTGCCCGGTTTGATGGCGCGCGACCACCGCCGCGAGGAGACCGATCACCCCATGCAGCGAACCGCCGGCGACATCCGCGACCTGCACGCCCAAGGGCAACGGCCCGCTGTCCTTGCGGCCGGTGTGGCTGGCCAGCCCGGCCACGGCCATGTAATTGATGTCGTGGCCGGCGCGATCGCGGTAAGGCCCGGTTTGGCCATAGCCAGTGATGGCGACGTAGATCAGACGCGGATTGATCGCCTTCAACGCCTCATACCCAATCCCCAGCCGGTCCATCACACCGGGCCGAAACTGCTCCAGGACAATGTCGTAATCCGCCACCAGTCGCTTGACCACCTCGATGGCCTGGGCCTGCTTGAGGTCCAGCGCCAGGCTGCGTTTGTTGCGGTTGAGGTAGGCGTGGCTGGCTGAAACGCCATGGTCGTGGGGCGGCAATTCGCGAAGCAGGTCCGGCCGGTTGGGTGATTCGATGCGCAACACCTCGGCGCCCATGTCCGCCAGCAGCAGCGAAGCGAACGGCCCGGGCAGCAACGTCGAGAAATCGAGGACTTTGAGCGATGACAGCGGACCTTGCATGGGGCGTTCTCTGATGGCCGGCGGGTGGCTCAGAGTAGGTGCGATTCGCCCATAAAAAAAGCCTGTCCGAAGACAGGCTTTTTCAACAACCTTTACCGCTAACGCGTGTTACGAACGCACAACGGGGGTAGGCGCGACTTCGGCCACACCCAAGTCGTCGGTCGGAGCGGTGTTGTCGATGGCACGACCGCCGGAGGCCAGCTCAGCCTGCATCTGCGGAACGTCCAGCTCGCCGACCCACTTGGCCACGACCAGCGTTGCCACGGCGTTGCCGCACAGGTTGGTCAGGGCGCGGGCTTCGGACATGAAGCGGTCGATGCCCAGAATCAGCGCCAGACCGGCAACCGGCAGAGTGCCCACGGCAGACAGGGTGGCGGCCAGCACGATGAAGCCGGAACCGGTCACGCCTGCCGCACCTTTGGACGACAGCAGCAGCACCAGCAGCAGGGTGACCTGATGGGTGATGTCCATGTGGGTGTTGGTGGCCTGGGCGATGAACACCGCGGCCATGGTCAGGTAGATCGAGGTACCGTCGAGGTTGAACGAGTAACCGGTCGGGATCACCAGACCTACCACGGATTTCTTCGCGCCCAGACGCTCCATCTTGATCAGCATGCGTGGCAGCGCCGACTCGGACGACGAGGTACCCAACACGATCAGCAGTTCTTCGCGGATGTACTTGATCAATTTGAGGATGCTGAAGCCGTGAGCGCGCGCGATGGAGCCCAGCACCAGCAGCACGAACAGCAGGCAGGTGATGTAGAAGCACAGCATCAGTTGGCCCAGCTGCACCAGCGAGCTGACGCCGTAGGCACCGATGGTGAACGCCATGGCACCCAGCGCGCCGAGCGGGGCGAGCTTCATGATCATGTTGATGATGTTGAACATGATGTGGGCGAAGCGATCGATGAAGTCCAGGATCGGCTTGCCGTACGCACCCAGGCGATGCAGGGCGAAACCGAAGATCACCGAGAACATCAGCACTTGCAGGATGTCGCCGTTGGCGAAGGCGCCGACGATGGTGTTCGGGATAACGTTGAGGATGAAGCCGACGATGCTCTGGTCTTTACCGGCGGTCACGTAGGCCGCGACCTTGGACGCGTCGAGGGTGGACACGTCGATGTTCATGCCTGCGCCCGGCTGAACGACGTTGACCACGATCAGGCCGATGATCAGCGAGATGGTCGAGACGATTTCGAAGTAGAGCAGCGCGTAGCCGCCGGTCTTGCCCACGGATTTCATGCTCTGCATGCCAGCGATGCCGCTGACGACGGTGCAGAAGATGATCGGCGCAATGACCATTTTGATCAGTTTGATGAACCCGTCACCCAGCGGTTTGAGCGTTACGGCAGTTTCGGGGTACCAGTGACCAAGCGCGATACCGACGATGATCGCGACGATCACCTGGGCATACAGGGATTTATAGATGGGCTGACGAGTCGTCATTGCAGTTTCCTCAAGAGCATCGATCTGCAGCATTCCGGTTGCAGTGACGCCTAAAGTGCGAACCCTCCTGCTCGGAGGGATTTGTTTTTGTCGAGCTGCGCGCGGCAGACCTCTGCCCAGTGCATCGCAAGCACCGTGCCATAGTTGTTAAATCGTGTGACAGGCCCGGATTCCGTGAACCGTCTGGTTAACGGTAGACCCATTGGCGGGAAGATGATGGCGGTTTTCCGCCGTTTATCGGCAAATCGCCCGCCACACTGGCGGGTATCCGCCTCGAAAGGCGTGCGAACGGCTTGAGCTTAGAGGGCGAACTGAATGCGGAAGGCCGCGCCGCCCAGTTCCGAATCGCCCAGGGTCAGCTGCGCGCCGTAGCTTTCGATGATGTCCTTGACCACTGCCAGGCCGATGCCCTGCCCCGGGTTTTGCGTGTCCAGCCGTTCGCCGCGTTCGAGAATCCGGGCGCGCTGGCTTTCCGGAACGCCCGGGCCGTCGTCTTCGATGCACAACTCGTCGCCCATCATCGATGACCGCCAGCTCACGCGCACTTCGCCGAGACACAGGCGGTAGGCGTTTTCCAGCAGGTTGCCGAGCATTTCCAGCAAGGCGCCCTCCTCCATCTGTACCTGGCCGTTGTCCGGCAGGTCGAGCACCACATTGACACGCTTGTCGCGGTAGACCTTTTCCAGCGTGTTGCACAGGCTTTGCACCACGGGTTTGAGGGCCACGTGATAGCGCACCAGCCCGCTTTTACGCAGGCTGGCGCGCTGCAATTGGTAGCTGATCTGCTGGCTCATGCGCTCGATCTGCGATTGCAGAATCCGCGCCTGCTCCAGATCTTCTGGCCGTTTGGCGATCTGCTCGCTGACGCCCTGCAACACGGCCAGCGGCGTTTTCAGGCTGTGGGCGAGGTCGTCGAGGGAGTCGCGGTAACGAATGCGCTGTTCACGTTCGCTGCGCAACAGGCGGTTGAGCGAATCGGTCAGGCGCAGCAGTTCGCTGGGGTGTTCTTCGCTGAGGCTTTCCCGCGAGCCGGCCTCGACCTGATCGAGTTCCTGACTCATGCCGCGCAGCGCACGCAAACCCCAAGTCAACCCGCCCCAGAGCAGAATCAGCAGCACCAGCAGCGCGCCGCCGAAACCCAAGTAGAGTTTTTCGCGCAGGCCGGAGATGGTTTCCTGGTATTCGCGCACCGGTTGCAAGGCGACGATGCTGAAAGCCGCGTTACGCCCGCCGAGCAGTTTGATTTCGACGTCATAGACGAAGAACTCCTCGCCATTGGGCTGGCGAATCTTGGCGAATTCGTTGCCGCGGCCGTCATAGCGCGGCTGGTAGTCGATGGCTTCGTCTTCGGTGGCCCGGGAGCGCCACACCAGTTTGCCGGCGCGGTTGTAGATGTAGCCGAGCAAGCGGCTGTCGGGCAGGGCGAATTGTTCGCCGGGCAGTAACGACGGCATCAGCAGGTGGTCGTCTTCGACGCGGGCGGCGGAGATGAGCGTGGTGACGTCCGACGCCAGGCGTTTTTCGATGGAGCTTTCCAGCGCCAGGCTGAAGGCGCTCTGCAGCGCCGGCAGCATCAGCAGCATGAAGATGACGGCCAAAGTCGCGGCGCCCAGCATCAGACGAAGGCGCAGCGAACGAATCATGTACAGCGCTCGGTGAACAGGTAGCCGAGGCCACGCACGGTGTCGATCGGTTTGAAGCCGGCGGGCCCTTCGAGCTTGCGCCGCAGCCGACCCACCAGCACTTCGATCACGTTCGGGTCGCGCTCGTCGTCGTCGGGGTACAGCTGCTCCATCAGGCGTTCCTTGGGCACCACTTGCTGGTGGTGACGCATGAGGTATTCGAGAATCCGGTACTCGTAGGCGGTCAGCGCCAGCGGCTGTTCGTTCAGGGACGCTTGCTTGCGGTTGAGGTCCAGGCTCAGCGGGCCGGCGACGATGGTCGAGTGGGTGAATCCGCTGGAGCGTCGCAGCAGGGCATTCAGGCGCGCTTCGAGTTCTTCGAACTGGAACGGCTTGACCACGTAGTCGTCGGCACCGGCGGCCAGGCCTTCGACTTTGTCCTGCCAGTTGCCGCGCGCGGTCAGGATGAGGATCGGGAAGGCCTTGTTCTGCGCGCGCAGTTGACGGATCAGGTCGAGACCGCCAACACCCGGCAGGCCCAGGTCGATGACCGCCAGATCGTGGTTGAACTGGCCCGCCTGATACAGCGCTTCCTCGGCGTTGCCCACCGCTTCGACGACGTGACCGCTTTCGGTCAGGCGGGTCTGCAGGTGGTGACGCAGCAGGGCTTCATCTTCGACAACCAGCAATTTCATGACGCTCTCCCAGGCAAAGGCATACCTCTTGTTTCAAGAGTCCCAACGACGCTGCCGAGCGCGTGCAGTGTGACGAGCCCGGCAGCGATTGTGCAATCCAGACACCGCGAAAAACAGGCTGGCGGCTTATAAAATGTGGTGGACGGGTAAATAGGTGTGCGGGCTTTCGCTCAAGCTCAGCGAGGGGGGTTGCTGCAGCGTGCGGACCGGTCCGCGAGTCTCGAACAGTCTAGTCGTGCCCGGCAAGGACATCTGCACGTTGTAAGCGGCCGGAAGATTGCCTGTTTGCACGCTCACACCGTTGACGCGGGCGGTGAGATTTCCATAGCCGGCGGCGTAGGGATCATCCGCAGGCTGCTGGCTGAACGTCTGGCTCCAACTGCCGACCTGGGTGCTGGTGGTGAGACTGCGGCGCAGGCCGTTGATGCGGTCGGCGCGTTCGGTGTTCTTGCCGAAATCGGTGCGGGACAGGTCCGCGTTGCCATCAGCCGCTTGCGCCGCCGCGCTGCTGCCAAGGAACGCCAGCGCCAGAAAGAGCTTATTGAACGTCAGCATGAGCAGGTCCTCCGGCGCCAGGCGCCTTGTTGGGTACGGTTTGGAGCATACGCAGCCAGCGCTGAACCCCTCCTGAACACGCACTGAACCCGGGCTGAACGGTGTATTGGGGTTTTTTGATGGGCCGTGCTCACACTCCAACTCTCCAGGATTGCCCCGATCCCCTGTAGGAGCGTGGCTTGCCCGCGAATGCAATCTGCCTGTGCCATCGATTTCGCCTGACCCATCGCATTCGCCAGCAAGCCGGCTCCCACAGGTTTTGCGCATGCCTTTGGTTTTGCGTTCTCCACAATTGGTGTTGCGGGTGCCCACGATCTCGCTCTCGCCGCAGATCCACTGTAGGAGCGTGGCTTGTCCCGCGAATGCGATCTGCCTGTGCCATCGATTTCGCCTGACACACCGCATTCGCCAGCAAGCCGGCTCCCACAGGTTTTGCGCATGCCTTTGGTTTTGCGTTCTCCACAATTGGTGTTGCGGGTGCCCACGATCTCGCGCTCGCCGCAGCTCCACTGTAGGAGCTTGCCCGCGAATGCAATCTGCCTGTGCCATCGATTTCGTCTGACCCACCGCATTCGCCAGCAAGCCGGCTCCCACAGGTTTTGCGCATGCCTTTGGTTTTGCGTTCTCCACAATTGGTGTTGCGGGTGCCCGCGATCTCGCGGTCGCCGCAGATCCACTGTAGGAGCGCGCTTGCCCGCGAATGCAATCTGCCTGTGCCATCGATTTCGTCTGACCCACCGCATTCGCCAGCAAGCCGGCTCCCACAGGTTTTGCGCATGCCTTTGGTTTTGCGTCCGCCGCAAACCGACGTACGGACGGCCGCGCTTCCATTCGGCGGCAAACCGATTTTTGCGCACGACACTGCGGTTCCGGCAGAATGCCGGGCATGACTCGATCCCCGACACTGCCCGACTGTTGCCCCGCCCTCACCGCTCACTGGCCCTTGCCCCATGGGCTGGCGGATGTGGTGTTGGTGAGCAGTCGGTTCGATCCGCAAAAGCTCATCGACGGCGATTTTCAGCGCTGTCTCATCGAGCCGCCCGCCTCCATTCAGCGTTCGGTGGCCAAGCGGCAGACGGAGTTTCTTGCCGGTCGTTTGTGCGCGCGGGAGGCGATGCGCCAGCTGGATGGGCGTTTGCAGGTGCCGCTGATCGGCGAAGACCGCGCGCCGATCTGGCCTGCGGACGTCACCGGTTCGATCACCCACAGCACCGGCTGGGCCGCCGCGATCGTTGCGCGCAAAACGGACTGGCGCGGATTGGGGCTGGACGTGGAACAGTTGATGAGCAACGAGCGCGCCGTGCGCCTGGCCGGGGAGATTCTGACTCCGGCAGAAATGCAGCGCCTGAACGCTGGGTCCGAACATCAAGCGGCCAAGGTCGTCACCCTGACCTTTTCCCTGAAAGAAAGCCTGTTCAAGGCGCTCTACCCCATCGTGCTCAAGCGCTTTTATTTCGAGGACGCCGAACTGCTGGAATGGTCAGACGACGGCAACGCGCGGCTGCGGCTGACAATCGATCTGTCGAAGGAATGGCATAACGGCAAGGAGCTGGAAGCACAGTTCAGTGTGCAGGACGGGCAGCTATTGAGTCTGGTGGCGATTCGGGGCTGACGGCCGCGTCCAAAGGACAATGCTCACACCGCCCCACCCATTCCACCCGATAACTCAGGCAGCACGTGCGCCTCTGCCGGACCGTCTGCCCCTCCCTCTCTCTATAGCTAACGGCGTTGAACAGCGGATTGCGCCGCCCATCCGGCCTCAGCCTTTCACGCAACAGCCCATACCCCGGAACAACGGAAACGTCGCTCGCCGCGGACAATTGCCGCAAGCAGGTTTCCAGATAATCCCCGGCGTTGCCCCACAGCACCGCCGCCGGCACATCACCGTAGGCACTCATGCGGTCGATCACCTGCTGCAGATTCGCCAGCAGCGTCGCAAAACGCTCGAACGGGTCATCCGAAGCCGACACATGCGTCATGGCCCCCTCGAACCGCACTCCATCCAGATAGCCACGTTCGTGCAGGGCGAAACTCAGCCGGTCTAGCCCCAACGGCCACCCCAGGCCATGGGCCAGACTCGCCACCACCACCGGCGGAATCAGCTGCATCGCGTAATACTTCATCCATTGCGAGACCAGCACCGGCAACTGGTCCTTCACCAGCTCCGGCCCATACACCTTCAGCAGCAAGCGATCCAGAGCGTCATCCCGCAACAGCTCGGTCAGCGGCAACACAGGCCGCGTTTCATCGATCACCACCGTGCGGGCAAACCCGGCCAGCGCCCCTTCGAACATCACGCCTCCCCCTGCTGACGCGGCCAGGCCAGGCTGAAACACGCGCCACCCAAGGTCTGACTGCGCCCGATCAGCGCACGGCCGCCATGCCAGTGAATGATGCGGCGCACGATCGACAACCCCAACCCATGCCCGCCCGACGCCCGGGTGCGGCTGTCGTCCAGGCGCATGAAGGGCGTAAAGATGCGCTCCCAGGCACTTTCCGGCACGCCGGGGCCGTCATCTTCGACGTCGATGCGACAGCGCTCCTCACTCAGCTGATAACCGATGCGCACCTCCGACTCGGCGTGGCGCATGGCATTGCTCACCAGATTCTGCAGCGCCCGGTGCAAGTAACGCGGCTCGGCCTCGACCCAATGCTCTTCCCCTGATCCGATACGATGCAGCGCATCAACGCACTCCCCGCGCCTGACACTGATATGCGGCCGCAGCGGGGCCAGTTCGGCAATCACCTGATCGATCAGGGCGTCGAGGTCGATGCGCTGGAAATTCAGGGTCGGCGCGCCCTGCTCCAGGCGCGCGTAGGTGAGCATCTCGTCAACCAGCTTGTCGAGGTCCTGAATATCGCTGTCCATGCCGACCATGTATTTATGCCGCGCTTCCGGGGTCGTGGCGTCGTTGATCATTTCCAGCCCGAAACGCAACCGCGCCACCGGCGTGCGCAGCTCGTGGGACACCGCGCGCACTAGCTCGCGCTGGATCATCAGCGAACGCTGCAGATGCTCGGCCATGCCATTGAACGCCAACGCCAGCCGCCCGACCGAATCAGCGCCCGCTGCGGGCACGCGGGTTTCCAGGCTGCCCTGGGCGATCTGCGTGGCCGCCGCTTCCAGCCCGCGCAGCCGATGCTCAAGCCGACGCACCAGCAGGTACACAACCAGGCCGATCAGGCACAGACCGAGAAACGCGATGAGGATCAGCAGCTCCGGCGGATAGGGGTTCATCTGGAACAGCGGGCCGATCTCCAGCACCCACGGGGTTTCGCCGACGCCGGACAGCACGCGGATCGAATCGCCGCCCTTGCCCAGCGCCATCACCGTGTCGCCCTCGTCGATGCGCCGACGCTGGTCATCGTCGACATCCAGCTTCTCCAGCCGGATCAGCTGCATGTCGAAGCCGAAACCCTTGCTCTGGCGCAACGCTTCAAGCCGCGCCGGTTGCTCATTGACCGGCAGACGCACCAGCTCATCCAGCAACAGAAAGATCGTCGCGCGGGCCAGTTGCTCGCTGATCTGCCGCACCTCGCCGGTCAGCAGCAAACCGCTGGACGGGTTGCCCGACACCGCAGGCTCGACCTCCCGAAACACTCGCGCGGCATGAGGCCCGGTCTGCTCGACCACCACCTGCCCTCGACTCAGCCGGCTGCGCGCGCTGCCGTCCAGATACGCGTGCTCGGCGGTTTCCAAGGTCAGCGGGATGCCCAGCAGACGCTCCCACACGGCGAGGGCGCGGGTGCGTTCGATGTCGTTCATGCCCCGCAGATTGTCGGCCATCAGCGTGAACGTACCGTGGGCCAACTGCTCGCGGTAGTGATCGGCGCGCACGGCATTGACCAGATGCAGGGTCAGCACGCCCAGCAACGCCACCAGCACCAGAACGCCAAGCATGCCGCCATAGATGCGCAGGAAAATGGAATTCATCGGTCAGCCGTCGCGCTTGAGGGAGGGCAGTTGCGCGGCCGCGTGGGGCACAAACAGGTAACCCTTGTTGCGCACGGTCTTGATCAGGCGCGGGTGATCCGGGTCGTCACCGATGCGCGGGCGGATTTTCGAGATGCGCACGTCGATGGAGCGGTCCTGGCCGTCGTAGCCGACGCCGCGCAGGGCGGTAAAGATTTCTTCGCGAGAGAGAATGCGCCCGGCATTGGCGACCAACAGCCACAACAGGTCGAATTCGGCGCTGGTCAGTTCGACGCTCTGGTCGTTGAGCCAGGCTTCGCGCAGGGTGTTGTCCACCACCAGCGCGCCGAATTCCAGCCGGCGCTGTTCCTGGACGGGGCTTTCGACGGTTTCGCTGCGCCTTAACAACGCATGGATGCGCGCAAGCAGAACCCGGGGATGCACCGGTTTGCCGACGTAGTCGTCAGCGCCCATGTCCAGACCCTGAATCTGGTCGCTGTCGTCGGTGCGCGCGGTGAGCATCAGGATCGGGCCGTCGTAGTGGCTGCGCACTTTGCGGCAGATGCTCAGGCCGTCTTCGCCGGGCAGCATGAGGTCGAGGATCACCAGATCCGGCTGCTCGTCGATGATTCGCTGCGCCGCCCGCGCGCCATCCCCTTCCAGGCTCACGCGCAGGCCGTTGTTTTCGAGGTAGTCGCGGGTGAGCTCGGCCAGCCGCTGGTCATCCTCGACGATCAGCACCTGCCAGGGTTGTTGCTGCACGGTGAGGCTCCTGGTGTTGTTCTTATTAATAGGTGTCTTGTGATGTGCTTCTGCCGAAGGCGTGGCGCGCTTGCCGGCGATGCGCCCGATCATGGGCAAATCGGGCGGCGGACACAACGCATTCGCCAGCAAGCCGGCTCCTACAGATTTTGCGGGCGTCTTTGGATTTTGCGTTTGCTGCAAACCGATTTTGCGAATGACCGCGATTATTGGATTCGACGCAAATCCACTGTAGGAGCGCGCTTGCCCGCGAATGCGGTCTGCCTGCGCCACCAATTTCGCCTGACCCACCGCTTTCGCCAGCAAGCTCACTCGCACATGAATAGCGTTTACTGCGCGACACGGTGGCGGTCTGGAACGACGAGAAATCTTCCGCAAATGCGCCGACAACCGCCCTTGCCAAATACGTTTTTTGTGATAGCGTTCGCGCCCGCAAAAAACCGGGCAATTGTTTTTCGCCGGCGTTTTCCACGATGAAAAAACAGTGACCAGCGGCCCATCCCAGACGCCATGCGGCCTACACGGGATTTCACCGTTTCACACACAAATTACACACAGCTTTATCCACAGGTCATGCGTTGCAGTAAGTGTCCGAAACGCATATCTTGTAGCCCTTCGACGGCGGAGACCCTACATGTGGGGTTTTCGCCCAAATCTCAAACACAAGTCAGGGCGCCATTTCAAGGTTTTTTTCTCGCGCATTACGTGTGCAGGAATGGCTGAATAACCGCCGAATCCACCGCTCTACCCCGCCAGCGCGAATGGCAGACCACCCAGCCTTGGGATCTGCGCGCAGCGGCACACGTGTTGCAACATCACACGCGCATTCTGCAACAGTTTTTCGGGTGACGGGCTCAAGTCCGGCACCCTTTTCGACTTCAACGCCAGGGAGGGTAAATCCACCTTCCCATTCGTCCTGAAGTCATGGCCTGACATTTGTCGGTTCACTGCCGCAAGACGAAACGGTGGGCGCGCACGTCGCGCCCAAACAAACTTAGAGAACGTGGAGACACCCATGCAAACCGACACAACTCGCGAGAATCCGCAGGCCACCGCGCCGCAGACAGGTGCGACCCAGCAGGACCTGTCCGCCACCGCTCCGGGTCAGCTGCGTGTGATCAAGCGTAACGGCACCGTCGTTGCGTACACCGATGACAAGATCACCGTCGCCATCACCAAGGCCTTTCTCGCAGTTGAAGGCGGCACCGCTGCCGCTTCGTCGCGTATCCACGACACCGTTGCGCGCCTGACCGAACAGGTCTCCGCGACCTTCAAGCGTCGCATGCCGTCGGGCGGCACCATCCACATCGAAGAAATCCAGGATCAGGTCGAACTGGCGCTGATGCGCGCCGGCGAGCAGAAAGTTGCCCGCGACTACGTGATCTACCGCAACGAGCGCTCCAAGGAGCGTGCCGGTCGCACGGCTGGCGAAACCACTGTGCACGCGCACCCGTCGATTCGCATCACCGCCAAAGACGGCAGCCTCGCGCCGCTGGACATGGGCCGCCTGAACACCATCGTCACCGAAGCGTGCGAAGGCCTGGCCGAGGTTGACGCCAACCTGATCCAGAGCGAAACCCTGAAAAACCTGTACGACGGCGTGGCGCTGACCGACGTCAACACCGCACTGGTGATGACCGCGCGCACCCTGGTTGAGCGTGAGCCGAACTACTCGTTCGTCACCGCCCGCCTGCTGATGGACACCCTGCGTGCCGAAGGCCTGGGTTTCCTCGGTGTCGCCGAAAGCGCCACTCACCACGAAATGGTCGACCTGTACGCCAAGGCGCTGCCGGCTTACGTCGAGAAAGGCATCCAGTTCGAACTGCTGAACCCGGTGCTGGCCGAATTTGACCTGGAAAAACTGGGCAAAGCGATCAACCACGAGCGCGACCAGCAGTTCACCTACCTGGGCCTGCAAACCCTGTACGACCGTTACTTCATCCATAAAGACGGCATCCGTTTCGAACTGCCGCAGATCTTCTTCATGCGTGTGGCCATGGGCCTGGCGATCGAAGAGAAAGCCCGCGAAGACCGCGCCATCGAGTTCTACAACCTGTTGTCGTCCTTCGACTACATGGCCTCGACCCCGACACTGTTCAACGCTGGCACCCTGCGTCCACAGCTGTCGAGCTGCTACCTGACCACCGTTCCGGATGACCTGTCGGGCATTTACCACGCCATCCACGACAACGCCATGCTGTCCAAATTCGCAGGCGGTCTGGGCAACGACTGGACCCCGGTTCGCGCGCTGGGCTCTTACATCAAGGGCACCAACGGCAAATCCCAGGGCGTCGTGCCGTTCCTGAAAGTGGTCAACGACACGGCCGTGGCCGTGAACCAGGGCGGCAAGCGCAAAGGCGCTGTCTGTGCGTACCTGGAAACCTGGCACATGGACATCGAAGAGTTCATCGAGCTGCGCAAGAACACCGGTGATGATCGTCGTCGTACCCACGACATGAACACCGCCAACTGGATCCCTGACTTGTTCATGAAGCGTGTCTTCGACGACGGCAAATGGACCCTGTTCTCACCGTCCGAAGTGCCTGATCTGCACGACCTGACCGGTAAAGCCTTCGAAGAGCGCTACGAGTACTACGAAGCACTGACCGAGTACCCAGGCAAGGTCAAGCTGTTCAAGACCATTCAGGCCAAAGACCTGTGGCGCAAAATGCTGTCCATGCTGTTCGAAACCGGCCACCCATGGCTGACATTCAAGGACCCGTGCAACCTGCGCAGCCCGCAGCAGCACGTCGGCGTAGTTCACAGCTCGAACCTGTGCACCGAGATCACCCTGAACACCAACAAGGACGAGATCGCGGTCTGCAACCTGGGCTCGATCAACCTGCCGAACCACATCGTCGACGGCAAGCTGGACACCGACAAGCTCAAGCGCACCATCGACGTTGCCGTGCGCATGCTCGATAACGTGATCGACATCAACTACTACTCGGTGCCGCAAGCGAGGAACTCCAACTTCCGTCACCGTCCGGTTGGTCTGGGCATCATGGGCTTCCAGGACGCGCTGTACCTGCAGCACATTCCTTACGGTTCCGATGCGGCCGTGGAATTTGCCGACCGTTCGATGGAAGCTGTCAGCTACTACGCGATCCAGGCGTCCTGCGATCTGGCGGACGAGCGCGGTGCCTACGAGACGTTCCAGGGTTCCCTGTGGTCCAAAGGCATCCTGCCGCTGGATTCGCAACAGATCCTGATCGAACAGCGTGGCCAGAAGTACATCGACGTCGACCTCAACGAAAGCCTGGACTGGGCGCCCGTGCGTGCTCGCGTTCAGAAAGGCATTCGTAACTCGAACATCATGGCCATCGCACCGACCGCCACCATCGCCAACATCACCGGCGTGTCGCAGTCGATCGAACCGACTTACCAGAACCTGTACGTGAAATCGAACCTGTCGGGCGAATTCACCGTGATCAATCCGTACCTGGTTCGCGACCTGAAAGCCCGCGACCTGTGGGACTCGGTCATGATTAACGACCTGAAGTACTACGACGGTTCGGTGCAGCAGATCGAGCGCATCCCGCAGGAGTTGAAAGACCTCTACGCAACGGCCTTCGAAGTGGACACCAAGTGGATCGTTGACGCGGCCAGCCGTCGTCAGAAGTGGATCGACCAGGCGCAGTCGCTGAACCTGTACATCGCCGGCGCATCGGGCAAGAAGCTGGACGTGACCTACCGCATGGCCTGGTACCGTGGTCTCAAAACCACTTACTACCTCCGTGCCCTGGCCGCGACCAGCACCGAGAAGTCGACCATCAACACCGGCAAGCTGAACGCCGTTTCCAGCGGTGGCCACGGCCCGGACGACTCGGCGATCACCGCCCCGCGTCCAGCCGAAGCGGGACCGGCCGGTCCCGCGCCAGTGCCTAAAGCCTGCGCGATCGACGAGCCGGACTGCGAAGCCTGCCAGTAACCCCCCTGACAAGCGCCTCCTCCTGTAGGAGCGCGCTTGCCCGCGAAGCAGTTCACGCAACATCGCGACCCGGGAGCCAAACGCTCCCGGCCCTCGCCGCCCCTCCCCCGTTTCAGCTACACTCCCCTCATTCCCAGCCAGGAGAATGCCCATGCCAGCTGCCTCGCTAGAGTCCAAAAAAGCCTACTGCGCCAGAACGCGACGCTCCAACTACGCCGCCAGCCTTCGTCTGGAAGGTTTCGAGAGTTCGCCCGCCGACTCCGAACGCCGCCTGCCCTCCCGGGAAGAGCTGCTCACCAGTTACCGCAAAAAACAGGCCTGA
This sequence comes from Pseudomonas petrae, assembly GCF_021728295.1. GTDB lineage: Bacteria > Pseudomonadota > Gammaproteobacteria > Pseudomonadales > Pseudomonadaceae > Aquipseudomonas > Aquipseudomonas petrae. The sequence continues at coordinate 35,333 of NZ_JAKJXE010000022.1, read as the reverse complement.
TGGTCGACAAATACGGCGTCGGACAAGACCCCTACTGTCCGCCCGGCAGCACCGTGCTGCGCAACCGCCTCGACCTGACCGACGCAAAAACCCTGGCGCAAGCCGAGCGCGACCTTTCCGAAGTCGCCGCTGAATCCATCGACTTCTCCCCTCCTCCTTACGACCTGCCCTACCTGCAAGCCATCCACCGCCAACTGTTCGCCGATCTTTATGACTGGGCGGGCGAACTGCGCACCGTCGACATCTCCAAAGATCAGACCCACTTCTGCGTGACCCACCGCATCGAGCCCGAGGCCGATAAGTTGTTCAAGGTACTGGCCGACGCGAACTGGTTTCAGGAACTGGATCGGGGGCGCCTGATTGCGGCGAGTGCTGAGCTGTTTGGTGATCTGAACGTGATTCATCCGTTTCGGGAAGGAAACGGGCGTGCGCAGCGGATTTTGTTTGAGCACATCGTTGTGAATGCGGGGTTTGAGATCAGTTGGTGGCCGGTGGAGCCGGAGGAATGGATACGGGCGAATGTGGATGCGGTGGGGGGTGATTATGAGGGGATGGTGCGGGTGTTTGAGCGGTGTGTTGGGGGGGCGATTGGGGTTACGGCTGAGTGACGCGCCTCGATTCAAACACCGCAGGCGCGAGCGCCTTTTGTCAGGTCAGCCCTCGTTGAAATGAGCGGTGTAAGCGCTCGCGTTTCCATGGACGTCACGTATCTCGGGCGTCTTCAGGGTCAAGGGCATTTATCAGCCGTTGACCTGCGTCACAAACACCGACACATGACGAAATACGCAGTTCCACAAACACCATATCGTGTGTATTCTTACGCCTCTGACCACTAGATAGGCGATTCGGAATCAGTGAATCACGGTCAGGTCAAGAAAAATCCAGCGTGCGTTCGCCCTGTCGAACGACCGTTGAAAATGACGGATAAACGGGTCGCAGCACAGACGTGCGGAGCAAATTTCCGTATACTCGCGCCCCCCAATCAAGGACAACGCCATGACCCACTGCGCAGCCAAAGCCGACCGGATTTCCACGGTCACCACGTGCCTGCCATGTCCGCGTTTCGCTCCGCTCCCGGGTGACGGCCCTAGCGCCTGACAGCCTTCACCGGAACCCCGAACACACAAGATTCAAGAGAGCCCTCTCTCGACCGCTGTATGGCGTGACCCGTGTCACAACAGCAGCAAACAGATTACTCAAATCCACAGGCCGCTCAAATAAGCGGTCCTCTAGCAGGAGCCTCCTCACCATGCTGAGCTGGGACGAATTCGACAAGACCGACGAAGCTGAACCCGCCAAAGGCGCCAACGCCGGCCACGCTTCCGAAGCCGCGATGGACAAACTCGACAGCGCCGGTGGTGCTGCCGCGCTTGAAGCACGCGCCGTCAGCGCAAACGACTCGGCCGCCATTGCCCGCGCCAAAGCTGAGCTGGACAAACTGGACGTCGCCGAAGGTCTTGCCGAACTCGAAGGCTCCGCCGCCCGCGTCGCGGTCGACGAAAAACGCATGATCAACTGCCGCGCCGACCTCAACCAGCTCGTGCCTTTCAAGTACGACTGGGCCTGGCAGAAATACCTCGACGGCTGCGCCAACCACTGGATGCCGCAAGAGGTCAACATGACCACGGACATCGCCCTCTGGAAAGACCCGGAAGGCCTGACCGACGACGAGCGCCGCATCGTCCTGCGCAACCTGGGCTTCTTCTCCACCGCCGACTCCCTGGTTGCCAACAACCTCGTGCTGGCGGTGTATCGCCTCATCACCAACCCTGAATGCCGCCAGTACATCCTGCGCCAGGCCTTCGAGGAAGCGATCCACACCCACGCCTACCAGTACTGCATCGAATCGCTGGGCATGGACGAAGGCGAGATCTTCAACATGTACCACGAGATCCCGTCGGTCGCCAAAAAGGCAGCCTGGGGCCTCAAATACACCCGCTCGATCTCCGATCCGAAGTTCGAAACCGGCACCGTCGAGACCGACAAAGAACTGCTGCGCAACCTGATCGCCTACTACTGCGTCCTGGAAGGCATCTTCTTCTACTGCGGCTTCACCCAGATCCTCTCCATGGGTCGCCGCAACAAAATGACCGGCGTCGCAGAACAGTTCCAGTACATCCTGCGTGACGAGTCCATGCACCTGAACTTCGGCATCGACGTGATCAACCAGATCAAAATCGAAAACCCACACCTGTGGGACGCCGAAATGAAGGAAGAAGCAACCCAGATGATCCTGCAAGGGACCCAACTGGAAATCGAATACGCCCGCGACACCATGCCCCGCGGCGTACTGGGCATGAACGCAGCGATGATGGAGGACTACCTCAAGTTCATCGCGAACCGTCGTTTGTCGCAGATTGGTCTGAAGGAAGAGTATCCAGGTACCACGAACCCATTCCCATGGATGAGCGAGATCATGGACTTGAAGAAAGAGAAGAACTTCTTTGAGACGCGGGTTATTGAGTATCAGACCGGTGGGGCTTTGAGCTGGGATTGATTTGATCTCGACTTAGTAAGCTGCACACGAAAGGGCTGCCAGAAATGGTGGCTCTAATTTTTCAGACAGCGAAAGTGCAATATGGGGTACTCATCCTTATGCCTAGACTATTCTATAAGACAACCGCCACGCGTGGTACACGTGTCTAGGTTCACGATGCAGCGTAAGCTTGCCAAGACAATTCTATGTTATATGCTGTCATTAGATACTTAAGAAAGCGGACTCAACGACCATAGGCTTACCATCGAATTGAGCAGCCAAGTAACTGACCTACCGCTCGGTCATGCTTCTTGACTGATATACATGGTGAAAAGAAGACTAGTAATAGTTCAAAGTAGGTACTCAGAGGTGTTTAGTTAAGCGGCCTAAAAGCTTGGTGCAATCAGACCGTATCAGTTATAAATATAATTTAAAGCTGGCCGATCAACTTCTAAAAGGTTCGAACTCATCAAAGCCGATACGCGACAGGTCTGCCCCTAGCTGCTGAGATACCCGCAAAGCCCTGCGCTGCTTTAGATCACCAATCCACTCAAACTGAAAGCCTCCTATATCAGTGAAAACGAATCCCCCATGAGCGGTTCTCGCTGCAGCGACGCGTAGTGAAGCGTCGCAAAGTATGGGCTCGAAGGTGAACGAGACCGATTTAGTATAAGCTTTATCAATCAAGTCCAAGCCAATATAGTCAATGCTACCAAGTGGACTGAGTAAAGGAACAACGTGCTGCGGGCGGCTCGTTGCAACGCCCAACGGAACAAAGAAAAATGCGGTTTTTGTCTTAACGCGAACGCTATCGCAAGCGGCCTGCAGACATAACCAGTATTCACCAGCCTTGCGAAGGATGCTTCCGAGCCTCAACACAGGTAATGCACCGCTGCCGTCGTTGAACATACGACTGCCGGGAAACGCTCGAATACCCGTCAAAGATGCGAACTCATGCATATTATTATCAGCGTCCTCAATGCTCGTTGAAAAAACTGAAGGCCACCCATGCTCGTAATCATTTTTATTTGGCTTCGGTTCAGCGGTAAAACTTAGATAACGTTTGTTACGCCCCTGAATCACAAAATCTTTAACCTCTGTAACCGCCGCTTTAGCGATGAATGGTTTGCCCTCTCTTTGAAAGTGAAAATCCAAGTGATCGCTGCCTTTAGCAATCACATCAATTCGATTAGAAATAGCACTTGCACCTGCCCACCGGCGGACGACACCATCGCGATCAACTAGATTCTTGAGTTCACTTAATAATATGTCTAGGGCGTACTGCTCAGCTTCCTCCGCTTCAACGATCGCCGCTCTATGCAGGAAATACGGGCCGTCCATATTGCCGTTAAACCTAGACAGAAGGTGATGCGCGACGCCTCTGATCGACGCGACCGCCGCCAATGCAACGTTCGAGAGTAAGCCTTCAGTAATAGAGGCGAATTCATTCAACAACCGGTTAGGAAGCTCACTTTCGGAAACCTGATAATTTGAGAACTGCGCCGGCACCTGCGTGCCGTGCTTCTTGAACAAACAAACTATCTTCAGTCCGCCTTTCCCATTTATAAATGAGTCGCCCAAACGAAGACTCAGAGTTTCTCTATCGGACAAGCTGAAGCTTTCAAAAATACTAGAGAGAATTACATCTAGACGTTTGTCGCCAGTATAAATCGAGATAAGCCTTAAGCGTCCAAACCTCTCAAGATCGGAATAAACGATACCCTTAATCAGCTTTCTCGCTGTCTCACCTGAATCGTTAAACATTTCCCAGTCGAGACTAACAATATCTACTCGTGCAGCCGCTTTGACAACGCGGCCTACTATATCTTCATCCTTAGTCTGCGGACACAGCACTGAACATATTAGCCCGAGTTCCATAGCGGTATCGATCAATAATTTTGAGTCAAGCTGATGTAGCACCTCAGACACCTTAGTCGCTACATCATTTTCATCTGCCGCAGATCTTGCAGTACGCCTTGTAGGAGCCACCAGCTTGTCTACCGGCTCGTGAACAGAAATGCCAGCCTGATCATCCACAACGATCATAGTCTGAGCAAACTCGCTGGCCGCAGCAAGACGATCTGAGGAAAAATTATTCAAATCCATATCAATTGATATCCTTAGCGTTTGATTCCTCGACGGGCTTTATTATAAAGGACGAGCCGAGAGCAGAGTCCACTAGTGCAAGTTCATAACCCACTTCGGCCATAGACTGGCGGGATATATAAAGCCCCATTCCCCGCCCACCTGGCCGACGAGAAAAATTCAGGGAAAAAATATTAACTCGATCTCCGAGCCTAATCCCTGGCCCATTATCACTGACAACCCAACCATCCTGCTGATTCGAAAGCGTAATTTCTCTATCTCGGTCATTAATTCGTTGTAACCAAAAAATAGCGTTATCGACAAGATTAACGAAAACAGGATAAAAAGATGAGGTAAAGCCTTGGACTGAGCTTTCGATAAAGCTTTTAGTAGCGATAAGCTGGATTTTATTAGTCTGAAGGCGTTCACCAAACAGATTCACCAAAAAGTCATATATGTGCTTCCCTGTTATATCAACAGGCTTTCGGTACAGTCTGCGATCCAGCGGGGTGAACAGGGTCAGATAACCATCTAGATGATCGAAGCTTGCCCGCATGTCCATATAGAGCTTATCGAGCGCCGGATTTTCCGCTGCCCAGGCTTTTAGCCGTCTAAAACCGTCGCGCAGCGCACCCACAGTTTTTTCAAACTCATGAGTAACTGTGCTAAGCGCCATTCCGATTTGTGCCAACTCCAGATCCGCATCGCGTCGTTCTTGCAAAGCGTCCAGCTCTTCCTCCAAAGCTTCCGCGAGTTCCGCAGTATCGAAAGAGCCAGAGTTTTGGAGCGCATATACTGTTGAAAGTTGGTCACGCAAACGAATAAGTTTTGTAGTCTCTGCGATATAAACTTCTTCGATCCTTGCTTCGATAGAGCGTCGGATATTTGAGAACTCTGCATCTTTGGTCGAAACCCGTTGACAATTAGCAAGCTCAGCTATCGCGTCGTCAACTGCGTGATTGACTGATCGAAAACAATCCTTGGCCGCTGATCTAATCTGTACTGCCACTTTAGACGCTAATTCTTCAGACTCAACTTTAAGCTTTCTCGTACCCTTTATGACCAAGTCCGCTTTTTCTCTTATGGAAAACTCGAGCCTGGATATATGGTCAATCGGGATCTTAGTAGACTCTGCTACTTCAGAAATCAAAGACTCAATCTCTTGCTCAGCGCGGTAAAACACCTCAACATTCAGCCGCTCCGACTGCTCAAGATAACCTACCCACTGATTATTAAGAGCGCGGGGAAGCCCAACCCCGCGCGGCTTGGATATGGTAATAGACTGACGCTCGGCGTCGATTGCACGTAGAGCATCCTTCTCAATTGAAACAACTGAAGCGGCTTTATAGCCATCAGACTGCTCACCCCCTAGTACGCTTTCTATCCTTGTTTTAGTCGTTCTCAGTATTTCACTAAGCTTTCGCTGGGGCGTGTTATCTTCAATTTTGGTAAAAAAAGCCTCAAGCTCCGATCTGAGTTCATTCCGCTTTAATCCCACTTGCAAGGATTTTTTCTTTCGCACATTGGCGGCAGTGTTCAGCAACATCTTAGTATCTTGCCACTGATCTGCGTAACGGCCTTCTTCGCGAAAAAAATCAGCTGCGGATTGGATGAAGAAATTCATCAATATTGAGCGAAAATCCCTGTAAGCTTTATTTTCTCTAAATCCTTCACGACCAGCCTTTTCTGTTAATCTACTATTATCTGCTCCATTAAGCTCAATCACTCCAAAAAGACGACGATAAGAATAAAAGTAGTAACTTGCCCCCAGATTTCGTCTGCGCTCAATATCTAAAAAGTCGTAGTCGGAATCACCGTAGGGTTGAACTCTGACCCCATCTCTATAAATATAAATCCCCCCATGCCTATCAAGCTTTTGCTTGAGTTTAGCGTACCCTTCACTGGAAAGAAGCGAGTCTCGTTCCGCTCCTTGCAAATAGGCAAATGAGAGGGAGAAACGTCCGCACGCGGTTGGGGTACCATCCGCCTTGTCCCAATTTAATACATATGGCTCAGGCTCCTTCTGATACACGCCGATATTTCCCTGAAACTGGCCGAACTCATCGAAAGTACCAATAACATGGTGATCAACCTCGTTGAATTCTTGAGGGGAAAAAAAAGCCTTATCGCCTATTCGTTCAATAGGCGTCCCTTCATCCACATAGTCTCGAAACTTAGTGAGGATAGGTGGTTTTTTAAACCCGGGCGTCATTGTATTCGTAAAGCCGATTAAATTCTTCTCGAATCGCGTTGCTTTGCGCTCATCGGACCTGTTATCAATATCATCTTTTATTAGATCATCAGTTGGAGTTATGTAAAAGTGAGTACCAAAACCATCTCCACAAAGTGACGGCTGGCCAAGTTCGGATGAGAGCAGCGAGGGGTCCACATCAAAACTTTTAACTTGACGAATTACTGATTGTAACGCACGCGGATCTATTCGATATTTAAATTTATCAAGTGAGGACAATAACTCCTCAACCATCGAAGCAATCAACCCGCGATCAGGCATCGTACCCGGCTCAATTTCCCGTACAGGGATGACAACTTCTTCCAGATCCAAACCTGGCAGTTCAAAAACGCCCCAGTTAATGTAAGCCACTACCGTACTTATGGGCAGCAGACCAACCCTCTTCGCTCGGGAGACGATTAGTACTTGTGGTCCTAATACGGCGATCGCAAGTCGGCCAATACCTTTTTCTCCTAATATTGGCCTTTCATCCTGATCTGGATCTTTGGGAGGCTTCTCCAGACCTTTAGAGCCAACCTTGCTATCCGTCCCTAACGTTAGCCAGCGCTGCTCGAAATCATATTTCGACATGCCGAGACCGTCATCTCTGAGTACTAATAGATTTTCACCTCGAAAAAAATCAACTTCGGCATTCCTGGCATAAGCGTCGTGCGCATTTTTGAATAGCTCACTTATGGCAGTTGGTATACCTGCTATCTGCTGGCGGCCTAACATGTCTACCGTCCTGGCACGTACTTTAAACCTGGCCATTAAGCCTCCTGCGCTAGCCGATGCGCCGCATAATGTCGGCGGAATTCATTGCCAAAAATCTCTGCCATCTTAACTGGGACAGCGTTGCCTACCTGTCTGGCCATTGAATTCAAATTACCATGAAATGTGAAATCCCTAGGAAAAGTTTGGATACATGCTGCCTCGCGTAGACTTATTGCACGGTTTTCCTCGGGATGCCCAAACCGACCGTTGGAAAGGCTTATGCAGCGAGTGGTTAAAGCCGATGCCGGCTTGTCCCAAGCCACCCGTCCATAAACGTCGGTGTGTCCAGAATAATTCTTATGGCAATCTAGCCAAAGCCGCTCTGGCCAGCATTCCCGCCCCGCGCCAGGCGGCGTTAGTGAAATCCTTTCTAAGTTAAGTGCCGACAACTGTGCAGCACGATGCATCGGGTCATCTGGATCCGTCTGCCCTGCCTCAAGCTTTGAAAGTCCATGTATCCACTCTGCAACGGTAGGCAATCCGGGCTGTTCGGTACCTGGCCCGTGAGTCATGGGCGGCATTTTAATCGGGCCTAACGAGCTCGCGATAAGCACTAGGCGCCGTCGGCGCTGTGGAACACCATAGTGATACGCCATAACTATCTTATAGTCATAGCAGTAGTTTAAATCCTCAAGTAGAGCCAAGAATTTTGCAAATGGTCCATCCACTTTATCCACTGCCTGCATACCTGGTACATTCTCAATGAAAATATATTCAGGTTGAAACTCATCAACAAACTTGTGAAATTCGGGCAGTAGTGTTCTTCGTAAATCGTCACCTTTTTGTTGGCGGTTTTGCTTGGAAAATGGTTGACATGGAGCGCACGCGCCGAACACCCTCGGTTCAGCGTCAGTGATGATATTTTTTCTGATATCAGCTGCTTTTAAACTGCGTATATCAGCACACAAGAACCCTGCAGCTGGGAAATTAGCTCGAAAAGTCGCAGCTGCATCTTCGTCGATGTCTATACCCAACCGCACGGTAAGGCCTGCAGCGCTCATGCCACGGCTTGTCCCACCGCAACCACTGAAAAAATCATAGAAATTCAGGCGACCTACTCCTAATGCCTTAGCTGCCATCAACCCGGAGCTAAGCTAGCCAGCAAAAAATTTCCGCATCATACCTAAGCTGGGAATGCCAGTCATAGCCCCCCGTTTGAGTCTGAGGACGCTTCAATTGCCAAGCCCTGATCGGCGCATGAGCGCGCTGAAGTCGACCCATCCGCTGTTTCCATAAAGTACCGGGCCCTGAGAGGGTTGAATGATGAGTGCACCTTGCTCGAGGTCAAACGGTATTACCCATAGCTGAAGCTGATTGGTGAAGTCGAAAGCAGGCAAAAACCATGTAAACGATGTCTGATTTGGATAAACCATCACCAAATTTCCTCGCCCTCCTAGGTATTTTTGGCCATAAGCGAATAGCTGATAAAAGTCCTGTTGACTCAGGCCATAGTTTTCCCGGCTAGCGCCGCCATCCAGCCGCTTCCATTTCGTGTCCAAAACCCAGCTCTTGTCGCCCTGAGTGATTATCAGATCCGGCCGCAACTGAAAAACTTTCCTCCCCTCATGCTTACAAAGATATTCGCTCCGACGCTCGACACGCAGAGTCGCATCCGGCGGAAGGGAATCGCGCAGACACGCCGCCACGTAACGTTCGAACAGCTTTTCCATAGGAAAAAGCAAGCTCATGCCCTGCCATTCGCCAGCAATCGCTAAAGGCGTCTTTTGCTGAATGATCAGTTCACACCAAGGCTTTATGGGCTGGTAATGAGCCATAAGCCGATCGTTGCGCCACTGTTTAAAGTCCTTCTTGATGTCACGGCTGGTCGGAAGCTCTATCAGCATTGAGCGCAGTTCGTGGGCTAATCGCCAATTGCCAGGCTCCCGAGTCGCCTTGCACACGATGTCCAACGCTGCTTTTAACAAACGGTTTTCAGCACGATCTGGATGGAACAGGTCATGCCGAATCTGAAAGTGATGCTGGCGCCCAGGTGGTTGACGCATCTGGCGAGCGGTGTCGAGTTGGCCACGTAGGTAACGCTGCTCCTCCTCCACACGTTGGTAATCAAAACGCAGGCCTCGCTTGATCAAATGGTCGAGTGCTTGCAGAAAGCTGCTCATCACCCACTCCGTCAGTGGGGTATCAAAGCGCTGCAGTGCAGTAGCACCGACTTCCCGAGTGGGCAGCTTTAACGATTTTTGGATCATCCGCCTGAGCAATGCTCGGCTTTGCTGAATGCAATCTCCTTCTTCGAAATGCTTGGGGAGGATTTCGATACGAGTGCCGCAAGGCGTCTCCAGCACCCCTACGTAATTATCGAGCTTTAGCCATCGCCGATCTTCGACCTGAACGAGCGCGGCACCGGCCTTGCTGAAGCGCGAGCTCAATTCGCACAACCAGTCGAACGCTGAAGCGGAGACATGTGCCCTATCCAAACTTGGGTTTGGGACGTGGCTGGTTGTGAGCCGAGCATACTCTCGGACTATCACATTGGCCTTCACGCTGATTGTTCGCCCAGCGATTTGATTACTTTGCGGCCGAGCCTGCGGGTGTTCAGCGGCGTCCCACTGCTTGTCAACGTCGAGATGTTGAGCGTTTCAGCCAGATCGCGAAGTACAGGTTTTGAGGGTTTTACTAATACACCGTTGCGTAGGACTTCAATTGTGCCTGAGTCCGATTGGCGCACTGTCAAATCGCCGGATGTAGCTTCCACCGCTTTGTAACGCGGCTGAGCTGTTGCTTTGATTGTGTGATCAATGATGCCGAGGTAGGCATCGATATTTTTGAACGCAGCAGGATCTAGCTCCCAGCGCTCGCCGTGCTGACTGACCGTGACATCGTCGCCGAACAGCTCGCTGATATTCTGAATGGGCTGCAGCAGAAAACGATTTGTGGGTTCCTTACGATGATCATTCAGCACCCACTGAATCCGCTGCCAATCCTCGAAGAAATATTCCTGGAGCAACGGGATGATCTGTTCCCGAAAAATTCCCTCCAACCGCTCCACAGTCGGCTCTGATTTCAGTGGCAAGAAGTACGCGTGCCCCAAGCAATGATCGCGATCAAGCAAAACCGAAATGCGTTCATTCATAACGCTGAGGAGCTCATCGATAGGTACGCCGTCTACCTCCACCTCGTCGAGCAACTCTGGGTTTGGTGCTACCTCAATGAACGTGAAACGTCGACGAAGGGCGATATCAAGCGCTGCCAACGAGCGGTCGGCGGTATTCATAGTCCCTATGAGGTGAACATCAGCCGGAACGCTAAAACGCTCCTTTGAGTAAGGCAATGTCACTTCCAATGCTTCCGGTGCGCCTGCTCGCTTGGAGGGCTCGATCAGAGTGATCAGCTCGCCGAAGATGCGAGAAATGTTGCCTCGATTAATTTCATCAATGATGAGCACCCGTTTGCTATGTGAAGGTGAGTCGGCCTCGCTTACCGGCGCCCCTTTCAGAACGCGTTCCACAAGCGCAGGCATTATGTTGTTGTAGCCATTGACAAGGTTAGGTTCGAGTGTCGTCCCGACCGCAGCCAGCTTAGGAAATACCCGCTTCTCGGCAATATCATCGAGCGTCAACTCACCGCGCCTTACATGCTGGGCCAGTTTCCGCAGCATGCTCATTCCGATTGGAAGCTCATTACCTTTAGGCTTTTTCAGCTCGAGCACATCCCCTGAGCAATAGGTCACAACGTAACCGCCAATCTTCTCGCCCGTGCGGAATAGGTTTTTGCCCAACGACCCTTGCGCGCCCAAATCTGCGTTTAGCAATTGGCTAAGCTTGGTTTTATCAATCGCAGCTTGCGCTAACTCATACAGAGTCCGTTGGGTGAACTTCACGTTTGTGAGCTGCTGGTAAGGTAATGAAGTGCTATAGGTGCGGAGCCATTTAACAGGTCGGCACTGTGCGTAGTCGGCGTCGCGTTCCTCGCCAGAGAGACAACGATAATCGCCGGTGACCTCTCCGATTGCTCGGAACTTGGCGTTCCCGCCGGTGATTACCAACAGGTCTCCCGTTTTCATGCGAACCACGAAATCCGTCACGGCTTTCACAGCGTAAGCACCGCTCTGCATCGGCTGTCCGGCCGCCGCAAACCGGTCAGCTACGTCCTCGCGGCTTTTGCATCCAGCGAAATCAATTCTGTCGCCATAACCCAGCAAGGCAAAATTGGACGCTATGCAGTCGTCGTAGACGTAGGCGTCGCTCCCTTGCGTGTTGCCCAGTGACATCTTCCAGATTCTGGACTTGGAGATATCAGCAGATGCGGACTCCTCATGGGTCACCTTCGCGGTGGCCGGGGTACTGCACAAGCTTTTGAATATTCCATCAATCACGTCGTAAGTGATATGGCCGTCTTCATCGGTATCAGCCCGCAGCCCCTCCACAAAGTCTTCGTAGCTGAAGCTTTGGTGGAAGGTGACAAATTTAACGTGCTCGGCGGCGACCAGCGCATCAAAACGCGCCTTTAAGGCCTCCCTGTTGCCGCGATTAGATTGCAGAAACGCAGGATCAAGGATCTGCAATGCGGCTTCCACAGTCGCGTAGGTTTTCCCTGTGCCAGGAGGACCAAAGAAAATTTGATTGAGCGAAGCCATGGGAGAACATCCTTGTAGGAGAATTCCTCAATCTTTGTCCATATGGCCACTATCGGTAAAGCGCTAACGACTTTGATGCGGAAATAACTTTGTGATCACGACTGCGGTTTAGGGTTTGCTGCCGCTTCGCGCCAGATGGCGGGACAAGCCACGCTCCCACGGATGGCCTCAATCAAATCCTATAGCGTGGTCCCGGTTACTCACTTGAGCAAGACAAGATGAACTCTCTATCGCAACGAGCCAACTAGCCGATACCCTTTCATCAGCGTCACCTCATCGCGAGCAAGCTCACTCCTACAGGTCCAGCAGCGCTCACCAAATTTCCACCACAACGGACTCAGAAAAGACCACGGATATGGCCAAGAAAACCTCCAATCTAGAAGCCCTCATTTTTCTCGCCAGCAAGCTACCTTGGTGGATCAGCGTTGTTCTCGCCGTGGCGTGTGCAGTCTGGCTGCACTCGGTGGCCATTGCTCCGCTCCCAACAAACCTAGATCCGCGCCATTTCGACAAGATGGTTTCCGCGTCGGCCTTTAGAGGCATGGCCATGTTCGGGCAATTCTTTATTCCCCTGATACTCACCGCCGGCGCCATCGCTTCAATCATCGGCCGCCGCAAACGCCGCAATCTCCTAGAATCCGCCGCCACTGCCACAGGCAATCCACTGTTAGGCATCACCTGGCACGAATTCGAATTACTGGTAGGCGAAGCCCTACGTCGGCGCGGCTACTCAGTACGAGAAACAGGCAAAAACGGCCCGGACGGCGGCATCGATTTGATTGCGCGCAAGGACGGCGAGACGTATGTGGTGCAGTGCAAGCAGTGGCGTTCGGTGCAGGTGGGTGTGCCAGTGGTGCGGGAGTTGTATGGCGCGATGGCGGCTGAAGGCGCTGTCGGCGGTTTCGTGGTTACCAGTGGGACGTTCACCAAACCGGCGAGGGATTTTGCGGCAGGTCGCAACGTGCAATTGGTCGACGGCACAGTGCTGAAACAGTGGATCGCCGAGGCGAAGAAGCCCGGTCCACAACCAACCGTCGAGGTGGTGCCAGAGCGTGTCGAGCCAGCAATCGTTGAGCCGGAGGTTGTCGTTACGGCAAGCCCCGCTCCAGATCCAGCTCCGATTCCCGTTCAAGCGCCGGCTCCAACCGCGACGCCACCCGTCACACGAGAAGCCGAGCCTGAACCTGCTGCACCACTCTGCCCGCACTGTCGCAAAGCCATGGTGATACGTGTCGCCAGAACAGGCGCCAACGCCGGCGGGAATTTCTGGGGTTGTGTGGCTTATCCGAAATGCCGTGGGATCCGTGCGATTTTCGCGCCGATGACCGCGAAGTAACGCCGCCAGACCAGATGAGCACGTCGGCCAACCCCTGGACGTGCTCCGCACAAATCTCGCACCAACAAGCCCCCGCCGCGCAAACACTCTAGCGGCGTTATGGGATGGCGGTGTGTCAGTGACGACTCAGGTGCTGATACGATTTTCGCGGGCAAGCGCGCTTCTACAGTGGATGTGTGCTCGGCAGGGACTGTCTGGCGGTCCTCATACCAAGCGCCGTGCCGCGAAGCACCACGAAGCCCTGAAAGTTCCCGCCCCACGCCCTACCCGCACATAACATTTTCGCTAAGTAATAGTTACCCGGGTTTCATTTGCCCCTGCGGCCCATCGTTCCTAAAGTGGCTTCACCCCATCGAACTCGCCCAGCGCGGGAACGGTGAACCTCCACACCCAAGCCGGAGAAGGTCAAACGCCTGATCAGCTTTTAGCATTTTGTTTCTGTCGTTCGCTACGTCGTTGCTCCCGACGTGGTGCCTCCAAGCTCCAAACTTCAGCCGCTCCCCAGCGGCTTTTTTTTGCTCAGCATTTGCTGAATCCGATCTGCCATCTGCGCCGTATCAGTAACCGGGCGAGCGTGCAGCCGACCGCAAGCGCCGACATGCATAACATCACCCAGCAATCGCGCAACCTCTGTCATGTCCAGCGCGTCCATCCCTTGCCTGGTGATGAATTGCGTTCCCAGCCGCAACGCCTGATGCCCCGCGCGTGAAGGGTCAACGCAGGTCCCGATGAGAATCCCCTGAGCTTGCAACGCGTGCATCACCGCGCGCGGATCAGCATCAGGTGACAGCGGCAGCAAGAGTTGATGGGTGTGCACTTCGCTGCCATTAGCCCCTATGACAGGCAAACCGGCATCGACCAGCGCGCGATGCAGAGCCGCGCTGTTGCTGACGATGCCGGCAGCGTATTCGCGGCCACTCGCCTGGGCTTCGGTGAGGGTGACCGCCAGGGAGGGCAGTCGGCCGGCGTCGTAGTTGGCGAGCAGACGGGTGTCGAGCAGCTCGCTCAGGGCCAGGGCGTCCTCGGGGTCGCGGCCCAGCACCAAACCTTGCGGGCGGCCGGGCAGGGTTTTGTAAGTGGAGCTGCTGATGAGGTCGACGCCGACGTCAAACGGGTTGGGGTACGTGCCGCCGGCGATCAGGCCCAGCACGTGGGAGGCGTCGAACAGTGTTTTGGCGCCGATCGCGCGGGCGGCGCTGACCACCGGGGCGATGTCGTCGGCCTTGATCATGACGCTGCGTCCGAGCACGACGAGCCTGGGGCGTGTTTGGGTGATCATTTCTGCCGCGCGCGCTGCGTCGAGCTGGCAGTTGCGGCGGTCGAACGGCAAGTCTTCAACGATGAGACCTGCCGATTCTGCGGTGCCGCCACGGCGGTGGCTCAGATGCCCGCCGTGCTCGGCAGCGGGTGCCAGCACCTTGTCGCCTGGTCGGCAGTAGGCGTGGAAGATGGCCAGGTTGGCCAGGGTGCAACTGGCCAAGCGGACTTCGGTCCATGCCGCGCCGAACAGGGTCATGGCGGCGTGGCTGGTGAAGGTTTCAAGCTCGCTGACCAGTTCGGTGTCCGGCTGTTCTTTGTGGCCGGTGGGGCCCATCGCCGGGTAGGCGCTGAGCGCAGGGTTGTAGGCGGCCATGGCGCGGGCGCTGGGGAGGTTGGCGCCGGCATAGAGCATCAGGCGCTGGGTTTCCAGTTGCGGCAATCGGTCGGCGCAGGCGGCGAGCAAGGCATCGAGATCACGCGGCATGGTCGGCAGCTTCCTTAATGACGAATCATCGACGAATCGAATCCGGGTGCTCGGACTCATCCCTGACCAGCAGCATCAGGGCATCGCGCTTTTCCAGCAGGTGGTGGCGCAGGATGCTGCTCAGGCGCTTGCCGTCCCGGGCTTGCAGGGCTTCGATCATTTCTTCGTGGTCGTGCAGGGCGCGATCCCATTTCGGGGCCTGATGATTGGAGAGAAAGCGTAAGGCGTGGATGCGCCGGTTCAGCGACAGGTAGACCTGGCGCAGCGCCGAGTTGCGTGCGGCCAGGTTGATCAGGTCGTGGATGGCGCGGTTGCGCTGGTAGTAACCCGGCAGGTCGTTCTGGTTTTTGCTGACCACCATGGCGTAGTGCAGCGCCTTTATCTCTTCAATCTCCTGAGCGGTGATGCGTTCACAGGCCAGCTCCCCGGCGAAGGCCTCTATGCCGCTCATCAGTTCGAAGGTTTCGCGGATCTCGAGCTCCGACATGCGCGCGACGCTGGCACCACGGTTCGGGTTGATTTCGATCAGCCCTTCCACGGCCAGTACCTTCAACGCTTCGCGCAACGGCGTGCGGGAGATGCCGAGGGTTTCGCACAGCTCGCGCTCATTGAGCTTGGTGCCGGGTGCGAGCACGCCTTCAGTAATGAAGCCGCGCAGGTGATCGATGACGATGTCGTGCAGGCGCTGGCGTTCGACCTTGGGGATCAGTAGGGCGGCCGGTTGGTCGGTTATTTGTTCAAAATTTTGCATACAAAATCCTTATCGGACCCGCTCTGGCACCGAGTCCTTATTCGAAAATGCTCCAGTTCACTGGGAAGATTAGCGTAATTAGGCCGTTTGACACAGCATTGCCCTGTGCTAAGTTAATTTTGAATTCAAAATACCAAATTATAAAAAAACAAGGAGACACCGATGCTGAAGCTCGATTTCCATCCTGCCGGCCGCCATTTTCTGCAGATTCCGGGGCCTAGCCCGGTGCCGGATCGCATCCTTCGCGCGATGAGTTACCCCACCATTGACCACCGCGGCCCGGAGTTCGGCGAGCTGGGGCTCAAGGTGCTCGAAGGCATCAAGCAGATCTTCAAGACCGTGCATCCGGTGGTGATTTATCCCGCATCGGGCACCGGTGCCTGGGAAGCGGCGCTGTGCAACACCCTGAGTTCGGGCGACGAAGTGTTGATGTTCGAGACCGGCCATTTCGCGACGCTGTGGCAGAAGATGGCGCTGAGTCTCGGCCTCAAGCCGCAGTTCATCGGTCGGCCCGGTATTGAAGGCTGGCGCGGCGGCGTGGATGCGCAAATGATCGAAGACCATTTGCGGGCAGATGGCGCGCATCGCATCAAGGCCGTCTGTGTCGTGCACAACGAGACCAGCACCGGCGTGACCTCGGACATCGCTTCGGTGCGCAAGGCCATTGATGCGGCGGACCACCCTGCCCTGCTGCTGGTCGACACCATCTCCGGCCTGGCCTCCGCCGACTATCGTCATGATGAGTGGGGCGTGGACGTGACGGTGTCCGGCTCGCAGAAGGGCCTGATGCTGCCGCCGGGCATCAGCTTCAACGCGTTGTCGCCCAAAGCCATCGAGGCCAGCAAGCGCGCCGGTCTGCCGCGCAGTTTCTGGGCGTGGGACGAAATCATTGAAATGAACAAGACCGGTTACTGGCCGTACACGCCGAACACCAACTTGTTGTACGGATTGTCCGAAGCGCTGGACATGATCCTGGGCGAAGGCCTGGAAAACGTGTTCACCCGTCATAAACGTCTGGCAAAGGCCTGCCGCACCGCCGTGACGGCCTGGGGTCTGGAAATCCAGTGCGCCGACCCGAGCGTTTACAGCCCCGTACTCACCGGCGTGATGACGCCTGAAGGCATCGATGCCGACCAGGTGCGCAAGACCATTTACGAGCGCTTCGACATGTCCCTGGGCACCGGCCTGGGCAAGATGAAAGGCCGCATGTTCCGCATTGGCCACTTGGGCGACTGTAACGACCTGATGCTGATGGCCACCCTGACCGGCTGCGAAATGGGCCTGCAAATGGCGGGCGTAAAACTTCAGTCCAGCGGTGTTCTGGCCGCGATGGATTACCTGGGAGGGCAATCAGTGCCGCTGCGACGCGGCTGACGCGTAGGCCCCGCCCCGCCCAGCTGCGGCACACCCGCAGCTTTGTTTGACACATCTCACTATCCCGAATCATCGCGTTGTCAGCGAACACAATAAGAAACTGGAGATAGCACATGAAGTTTTTACGTCTGCGCCCCACCACGGTGGTGCTGTTCATGCTGTGCGCCATGTATTTCATTACGTACCTGGACCGTGTCAATGTCAGCACCGCCGCGGTCGGTTTCGGTAAAGAGTTCAACCTGAGCAAAACCGAGATCGGCATCGTCTTCTCCGCCTTCGCTTATCCCTACCTGATCTTCCAAATCATCGGCGGCTGGGTCAGCGACCGATTCGGCGCCAAGCGAACACTGGTGGTGTGCGGATTGATCTGGGCCAGCGCCACGGTGCTGACCGGTCTGGCCGGCGGCTTCGTCTCGCTGATCGTCGCGCGGATCCTCCTCGGCCTAGGTGAGGGCGCCACCTTCCCGGCTGCAACGGCCGCAATGTCACGCTGGATCCCCAAGGAAAAACGCGGTTTCGCCCAAGGCATCACTCACGCCTTCGCCCGTCTCGGTAATGCGTTGGCGCCGGCAGCGATGATTGCGGTGATGGCCACGTACGGCTGGCGCGAATCGTTTTATGTCTGCGCGGCCACCAGCTTCGTCTGGGTCATCTTGTGGATGGCGGTGTTCACCGAGCACCCGAAAGACCACCCGCGCATCTCGAAACAGGAACTGGACACCCTGCCGCCGCCGAAAGTTAAGTCTACCGTCGTGCTGCCATGGGGACGCCTGTTCAAGCGCATGGCCCCTGTCACGATCGTTTACTTCTGCTACGGCTGGACGCTGTGGCTGCTGCTCAGTTGGGTGCCGATGTACTTCATGAACATGGGCCTGGATTTGAAGGGCACGGCGATTTTCGCGTCTACCGTGTTCTTCGGCGGCGTGGTCGGCGACACCCTGGGCGGCATTGTCAGCGACCGCATTTATGCGCGCACCAAGGATCTGAACAAGGCGCGCAGCCTGATGGTTGCCGTGTGTCTGGGGCTGACGCTGCTGTCGCTGGTGCCGTTGATGTTCACCAAGGACATGCACATTTCCCTGGCCTGCCTGGCGATCGGGTTTTTCTTCTCCGAGATGACCATCGGCCCGATGTGGGCAATTCCGATGGACATCGCGCCCGACCATTGCGGCACCGCGAGCGGCATGATGAACACCGGATCGGCCATGGCCGCCATCGTCAGCCCGGTGGCCGCCGGTCTGTTGATCGACAAGTTTGGCAACTGGCAGCTGCCGTTTCTGGTCAGCATTGTTCTACTGGCGATTGGCGTCGTGCTGTCGTTCCGCATGAAGCCGCAGAACAAGTTTGACTATGGGCAGCCGGCTGCGCCGCTGACACCGAGTGCGGAACCGGCGCCGGTGGTCAGTAAATAAAGCCACAACGGGAGCCGCCTTCGGGCGGCGTTCTGATCCATAAAGCTTCAGCCCGGCACCTGCAATCGAGCCACTTCAACGGAGCACCCTTTTGGACACTGCCACCCAACCCTCGCGCCTGGCGCAACTGATTGTCGATGCGCAGAACAAGCGCAGCCTGTTAGGCGAGCTGGAATTCGACCTGAACCCGACAGACCGCGACGCGGCGTACCTCACCCAACAGAAAATCCTGCGCTTGCGTGGCGTTGAGGCGGGCGGCTGGAAGATCGGTTCGAAGTCCACGGACGGGCCGATTCAGGGCTCGCCGCTGCCCCGCGACTGCCTGTTCCCGTCGACTGGCACACTGGACCGCAGCGTCTATCCGCCAGTGGGTCTGGAGCTGGAAATCGCCTTCCGTTTCAACCGCAACTTCAGCCCGCGGGATGAGGCGTACAGCGACGAGGAAGTGATGGCGAACATCGGCGAAATGGCGGCGACCATCGAGGTCGTCTCCAGCCGGTTTGCGGCCTGGCCGAAGATCGAGCCGCTGACGCAATTGGCCGACTTGCTGAACCACGGTGCCTTGGTGGTGGGTGATTTTGTACCCTACGATGCGTCCTTTCCCTTCGTTGAACCGACGCTTTCGTTCACGGTGAATGGCGAGAGCATTGTGCCGTCGAAAGTCGCCAATCCGGCAGGCGATCCGCGTCGGCTGTTGCCGTGGCTGGTCAACCATCACACCCTTAATGGACTGCCGTTGCCCGAAGACTTCGTGATCACCACGGGGTCTTACACCGGCATGCACTTCGCCCAGGGCATGGCTGAGGTGCTGGGGCAGATCAATGGGCTGCCGCCTGTATCTCTCACGCTGGCTTGATCCTGCAACCGGTGTCATAGAAAAAACCCGCCGATTTGGCGGGTTCTTTTTTGCTGTGAAGCTTTTAGTCAGGACGACGGACATACGACCGGTAAACCGGCTGCCAGAAGTCTTTCTCGATGGCCGCTGACAAGGCTTCTTCCGATTGCGGCGGCGCCACACTGTCGCGCTGGGCCGCCATGCCGACAGCGAACGCGATGCGCTTGCTGACCGCCTGAACATCCCGCAACGGCGGCAGCATCTGCCCTGCCGCCGCGCACTCAGCCAGCGCCTGTGCCGACGCCATCAGCATGCCGTCGGTGACGCGGGTGGCTTTGCTGGCAATAGCGCCAAGGCCAATGCCGGGGAAGATGTAGGAGTTATTGCACTGCGCGATAGGAAAGGTTTTGCCAAGCACCTCAATGGGCAGGAACGGACTGCCCGTGGCCACCAGCGCTTGCCCGTCGGTCCATTGCAGAATGTCCTTGGGGTGCGCTTCGATCTGCGAGGTCGGGTTAGAGAGCGGCATGATGATCGGCTGCGGGCAGTGGCTGTGCATGGTCTCGACGATCTGCTGGGTGAACAGTCCG
The DNA here is from genome assembly GCF_021728295.1 of Pseudomonas petrae. Lineage (GTDB taxonomy): Bacteria > Pseudomonadota > Gammaproteobacteria > Pseudomonadales > Pseudomonadaceae > Aquipseudomonas > Aquipseudomonas petrae. Next base: position 15,132 of record NZ_JAKJXE010000022.1, on the reverse strand, counting down.
GCCTTGCCCGACACGCCAATCAGCACGGTGGGTTTGGCGTTGCTGACCACCTCATGCAACGAGGGCCAGTCGGCGCTGAAGTCCCAGTCTTTCAACGATTCGCTGGAATGGGCCAGGCGCTGTTGGAAGTCGTAGAGGTCCGGCTGGCGATCGGTGAGCAGGCCTTTGCTGTTCAGCAGAAACACCTGACTGCGGGCCTGGTCTTCGCTCAATCCTTCGAGCTGCATGGCGGCGATGATCTGCTCGGCGATCCCACAACCCGCTGACCCGGCGCCTACAAACGCGACTGTCTGATCGGACAAGCGCTGGCCCTTCATCTTGCAGGCGGCCAGCAGCGTGCCGACGGTGACTGCGGCAGTGCCCTGAATGTCGTCGTTGAAGCAGCAAAGCTGATCGCGAAAGCGCGCCAGCAGCGGCATGGCATTGGTCAGCGCGAAGTCTTCGAACTGCAGAATGGCTTCCGGCCAACGACGCTGGACGCCCTCCACGAATGCCTGCACGAACGCATCATATTCAGCGCCGCGAACACGCTCCTGCCCGCGGCCGAAGTACAGCGGATCCGCCAGCAGCGCCGGATTGTTGGTGCCCACGTCGAGCACCACCGGGAGTGTGTAAGCCGGGCTGATGCCACCGCACGCGGTGTACAACGACAATTTGCCGATGGGAATGCCCATGCCGCCGACGCCCTGATCGCCGAGGCCGAGAATGCGCTCGCAGTCACTGACGACGATGACTTTGACGTTGTCTTTGGTGACGTTGTTGAGGATTTCGTCGATGCGGTCTTTGTCGGCGATGCTGATGAATAAGCCGCGATGGCTGCGGTAGATGCGGGAAAATTCCTGGCAGACTTTGCCGACGGTGGGGGTGTAGATGATCGGCAGCATCTCGTCGAGATGGTCGTCGACGACGCGGTAGAACAGCGTTTCGTTCGAGTCCTGGATCGAGCGCAGGAGGATATGTTTGTCCAGATCGGTCGTGCAGGCCTGGTATTGGTGATAGGCGCGGCTCGCCTGCTGTTCGATGGTTTCGACGCGTTCGGGGAGCAGGCCCTGCAGGGCCAGGGCTTCACGCTCGTCGAGGCTGAACGCCGTGCCTTTGTTGAGAAGTGGGGTGCCCAACAATGTGGGACCGGCGAAAGGGACTTGCAAGGCGCGATCAGTGGCATGGGTCATGTCTGTCTCCTGTGCTTATTGTATTTTGAATTCAATGTACACCTTTGGCCTGGAAAGCCAACGTGTGGATGAAAATCTGAGGCGCCAGGACGGGCGCTTTCCCGGCTGAAGCCGGTCCCACTAAACACCGCGTACACCCAGGGAATTGGCTTATGCCGCATACCCTGTGGGACCGGCTTTAGCCGGGAAGGCGTCAGATGTCACGCTGCAAATCTTATGGCGTACACACTGGCCTGTTCCCGGCTGAAGCCGGTCCTACGTAAATACCGCGTTCGCCCCTGGGACCGGCATTAGCGAGTCCCACTGACACCATCGCCCCCACGACTATCAACCTGCCATCACCCTCTGGCAAAATGCCGGACCTATGTAGGAATCATCCCCAGGAGTGGTCGGAATGCGCTTGTTCAGTTTAAGAACCCTGCTGGTCTGCACCGCCTTGGCTGCATGCCTGGGCATGGTCGGCGCGCAGGCCGCGACCAAAGCCAAACCCGCGCCGAAACCTTCTGGGCAAAAAGTCGCGATGCTCGGCGGCAAATTCGCCTTCACCCTGCCGAAGGACTACGTCAAAGGCCCGATGGAAGAGATCGACGCCAAAGCCAGGGCCGCAGGCGTGACCGGCTCGCTGTACATGAACAAGCCGGCCAAGCGCGTGGTGATCATCACCGAAGCGCCGTTGCCCAATGACCAGAAGGTCGGCGCCAACGACAAGCAAACCCTCGACGGCATCATCGCCGACACGCTGCAACAGCAGCAGTCGAGCTACAAGGATTTCAAGAAGCTGGGCGAGAAGAAGATCGTACGAAAAGGCCTTGGCATGCGTCAGCTGGATATCTCAGGCAGCGTAGACGGCGGCCGGGTGTTGAGCACGACGATTACAGCGGCCTACGGTAAACGCACGGCGATGGTGAACGTGATCTCCCTGGCGAAAGATGCCAAGGCCCATGCCGAGGTGGTGAAGGGTGTGACCGGCGGGAAGTGAGGGTTGCTGCTCTTTCGGCAGCGATTGCAGCCGGAAAAGCAGCGATATCCGATCTACCTTCGTCAGACGCCGGTGGACAGCCACAAGAGGTGATTTACTCCGGCAACGTCAGTTTGGTCCCGCCCGGATGCGCTTTGATGACGCTGTACGGCAAGACCGACCATTCGGGACTTTCACACGCGCGCATCACCCGGGCGAAGGACGGGCCGAAAGCGATGCCTTTTTCGGTGAAGTACCACGACGGAAATTCCCAGACCGATGGGTCGGTATAGTCGCAGTCGTCTTCGGTAGCAGGCGCTTGCATGTCTGCAGGGTGCGCGGCCTTCAGTTGATCGACGAGCCAGGGGGCAAAGGCTTTGCCGCGATAGTCCGAATACGTGTCGAAACTCGTGCCACCTTCTTCATCACGTTCGTAGTGAAACGGCGCCCCCTTGCCGACCCACACCACATCTTCCAGCGTTAAGGCCTTCCCGGTGCTGGCATCCAGATTAAGCGGCGAGTCGCCGAAGTCCGGGTGCGCGCCGCCGCAATCGTAATCGGTGAAGACGCTCAGGCTGACGATGCCGGGCGTCAGCAAGTGCGGCGTGACCGTCTGGGCAAAATCACCGCCGTTGCGACTGGCGTTGAGCATGCACTGGTTGTAGCTGACAACCTCCTGCCACAAGCGCGAGCGCAACTGCTGATTGATACGTGCGGCCTGCTCCGGTGAGTAACCCGACGTGATTTCAAACATCGAGACGCCCGACTCCGGCTCGGCCCACCACTGCAGCGTGTGGCCCATGAACGTGGCTTTTTTATCCGCCTTGAGCGTCAGGTGCGTGAGCCGCAGGTAGTCGTACGCCGACTGTTTGTAGATATCCTGCCAACCCGGTTCGGCGGAAGCATCCGGTGCGGTGATGGCGTGTTCGGCCAGTTGCACCTTGTAGGACTTGCCCTTGCTGCTCCAGTCCCCGGTCCAGCTCGCATCCGGATTTTTATGAAGGACCAGCTTCGGCAACTTGGCTTCGTCGTCGTAGCTCAAGCCCTCAGTGAGCGTCAGATCATTGCCCTTCGAGGTGCCGGAAAGCGGCAGGTCCTTGTGGTACTTCTCGTAGAAATACCGGCCCGTCACGTCTTCGGCGCTGGTGAGATCCAGCTCGACGACGATGGGCGATTTACCCAAGGTGCCTGTCAGAACATGGACCGCATTCTCGGCGTGCAGGGTGAATGGCGCCATCAGCGCAGTGAGGCAGGTGATACGCAAAACGGAGAGAGAAACAGGCATCAGACGTCCCTTGTGATGATGCTAACGAGCTGGGGCGGTAATCTCGCGAATCGCGGAGCGTCTGGCAAGGGCCAGCCGTGTTTTCCTCACAGCGTGACCGCGCACTCACCGCCTGCCCTCAACCGCCATTCGCACCGCAAACCCGAACAACACCGTGCCCATCAGCCAGCGCTGCACCGTCGCCCAACCGGGCTTCTGCGTCAGAAACACTGCGATGGAGCCCGCCGCCATAGCGACGATGGCGTTGACGCTCAGGCTCACCAGAATCTGCGCACTGCCCAATACGAGCGACTGACCGAGCACGCTGATACCGCTGCCGAGGGTAATGAACTGCGGCAACAGCGACAGGTAGAGCACCGCCACTTTGGGATTGAACAGGTTGGTCATCAGGCCCATCAGGAACAGCTGCCGGTTGCTGTCCTGCGGCAGTGCCTTGACCTGAAACGGCGAGCGACCGCCCGGTTTCACGGCCTGCCAGGCGAGGTACAGCAAATACACGGCACCCGCCATGCGCAGCGTGTCATAGGCATAGGGGACCGCCATTACCAGGCCGGTGATGCCAAACGCCGCGCACAGCATGTAGAAGATAAAGCCGACCGCTACGCCGCCGAGGGAGATCAGACCCGCCTTGCGCCCTTGTGAGATGGATCGCGAAATAACGTAAATCATGTTCGGCCCTGGGGTCAGCACCATGCCGAGGGCGATGAGGGAAAAAGCGATGAGGTTAGAGAGTTCGGGCATCGGAGCCTCCTGCCGCCGTGACGGAATGCACATTCGGACCGCGCCGAATTGCAGCCCTATTTCAGCCAACCTGTGCGGAACGGTCTATACACAGATGGCCGAAAAACACGGCATGACAGACAACACCCGTCACTCATCCAAACGGCACCTGCATCCCCGCACTCTTCAGCAACAGCTGGCGTGAATTATTTATCCAATAGTGGCTAAAGGCTCTTCCCAGCATCGCCGTCGGCGAGCGACACTCGGAGCGTTGATCGTGACCAATGTTGCAGTCGGGATGCTGCGTTATAACCCGGTGAAGCGCTATGAACACTTCGGTGCAAAAAGGTCTCTCCTTCGCCAGACGCATGTACCTGCCGCGCAGCATTGGCCTGGGCATTGGCTTCTTCGCGGTGGCAGCGGCGCTGTACCCTTCCCATCCGCCGATCTGGATGTGGATCGCCATGATCGTCCACGGATACGGCTGGCCGCACATAGCCTACCAACTGGCCAAACGTTCACATCAGCCATACGCCGCCGAGCGCCGCAACCTGATCTACGACTCTCTGGGCGGCGGCTTCTGGGCGGGAGCGATGGGAATCAGCCCGCTGCCCACCGTGACGGTGCTGTCGATGATGGCGATGAACAACATCGCGTCCGGTGGTTTGCGTCTGTTTGTGCTGGGTTCGCTGGCGCAGGTAGCGGGAGCGCTGGTGGCGTACAAGATGTTCCTGCCGGTGTTGTTCCCCCACGTCACCCAGCTGCAGGTATTCGCCTGCCTGCCCATGCTGGTGATCTACCCGATGGCCATCGGGCTGGTCTGTTATCGCGTCGCCGTGCAGCTGTCCAGAAGCAAGAAAGCGCTGGAAAAACTCAGCACCACCGACAGCCTCACCGGCCTCATGAACCACGGCGCGTGGAAGGATCGACTGGCGCTGGAATTCGATAAATGCCAGACGCTCAATCGCCAGCACAGCGTGGCATTGATCGACATCGATCACTTCAAAGCCATCAACGACACCTACGGCCACATCACCGGCGACAACGTGCTCAAGCAGTTGAGCAACGCGCTGTCCGCCAGCCTGCGACAGACCGATCTGGCCGGCCGTTACGGCGGCGACGAATTCTGCGTCATCCTGCCCGACACCACCCTGACCCAGGCGATCGAGATACTCGAACGCCTGCGCCGCACGGTTCATGACCACGCCCACTCGGCCCTCCCCGATCTCAAGCTGAGCCTGAGCATCGGCGTCGCGGCGTACGGCACGCACCAGACCGACGCCGGCCTGTGGCTGCACGAAGCCGACATGGCGCTGTATGACGCAAAAAGCGCCGGGCGCAATCGGGTCACTTCGGCGCAGCCATCCAGCAAGGTTTGCACGCGCGAGGGCGCGGCGCTGGGGTGAGTCAACGACGTAATTGAGGTCAGGAAGATTCGCTATTCGCTGCAGGCCATGGCGTCGGTTGGCACCTGAACCTGCTTGAGCAGATCAAGGGGCGTCATGCGTGTCAGCAGCTTGTGCAGGCTGTCGCCCAATATCAGCGGCCCATACAGCCCTTCTTCCCGGTCCAGATGCGTTTGCTGCACGTCGCGGTAGGCCTCGGGGTAAATGCTTTTTTCGATCGGCAGCAGCCGGTCGTAGTGCTCGAGCAAGCCGCGAAAGACGATGCGCCGCTCCGTGACGCCGCGGGTGGTGGCGATGAGTTTGATGAAGAAATCCGAGTCGCTCTGGCGCATGGCTTCGTACGCGGCGTATCGCTCCGCCAGGGTGTATGCGCCGGTCTCGTTGAACACCACGCAACACAGGTCCTGACGCGAGCGTGAGCCGAAGGGGTTGTTGGTCGCGCGCCGGCGGTTGCTCTGCGCCAGCGCGAAGGCCACCGCCCGTTCGGCCTCGTTCATACGGTCCGCGCTGCCCAGGCTGGAGAGGTCATCCAGCGCGGGGGCCTGACGCCCCAGTCGCTCGACCTCCGCGCTGAAGGTGGCAAACACGCCATGAGGCCCGAGCCATTGATTGTGCAGCTCGCTCAACTGGCCTCGGGACAGTTGGCTTTGCTCATCGACCAATTGCTGAAACGCGGTTGAGGCGTCCACATTGAAGTTTGCATCGATGCGCTGTTGCTTCAAGGGCTCAGACGTTGCGATTTGAATGGTCATCAATTCCATCCTTATTATTCATCATTATTATGGGTGCGCCATGGCGAGCACTTTTATTGAAGAAATCAAAGTACTGACAGCGAAGTCGCGATTCAAAAAGCCGCGCATTGAGAAACAAACGTCACCACAGCAAATCACACTGACGACGCATTAGAAGTTTGGTTATCACATTGGGTTAATTATGCACTTACCGCTCAACGGAACAATCCGTCAGATGTAGGGGTGTGAGCAGTTTTTTCTTTCGCGGCGCTGTGATGTGCAGCGCAATGAGCTGTGCTCGGTTTCTCACCTCGTTCTTTCGCAGCAATGCTGAAACGTGGTCGCGGGCCGTGTAATCACTGATCCCCAGCCGTTGCGCGATGTCCTTGTTGGTATGCCCCTGCAGCAACAGAAGCAGGACTTCCTGCTCTCGGGGAGTGACTTTATTCAACCGCTTACGCTTGCGTTCTTCTTCCAACATTGGCCCTCAACCGTCTCCGCGACTGGCCGACCCCTGGCATTACATCTGCCAGGGACGCGACATTGTTCTTATTGATATTTAAGTTTTAACGCCTGAAGCATTCACACAGTCAAGCCCGGCTAATAACCGTTCAAGAACAAGTAAACTTTCCTACAGATATTTGCGAAGCATCCCTACTCAATCGCGCAGACAAACAATTCGAACACGACCCAAATGCAGGCCGTGTGGGTATATAAAAGCGGGTCAGTTGTATAGACAGGGACAATAAACACTGCAAATGATAATTACAATCATCTGTTACAAAACAGCGGATCAATTCGTTTGAAACGGCACGGACTGGATTCGCGCCATCGAGTGAAGACAGGGGCGCCGTTGCAGCGCCCCTCCCTTTTCAGTTTCCAGCCTGCACTACCCGCGGATCATCGACCTGCATGCCCTTGCGCAGGCCAAAGAACATGGCCGTCACCAGACCGACCGCGCCCATGATCACGCAATAGCCGACGCACACCCATGGGCTCCACGGCATCAAGGCGATCAGCGCCAGCGGCGTGGTGCTTGCCCACAGCGCGTAGCTGATGTTGTAGGTCAGCGAGATGCCGGAGACGCGAATGTTCGCCGGGAACAGTCCGACCATGACCGAAGGCACGACGCCGACAATCCCGCAGGCCAGGCCGGCAACCGCATAAGCGAGGCTCAACGGCAGCCAGTGACTGACCAGACTGGCGTAGAGCACGCCGACGCCGACAGGCAGCAACAGGCTGTAAAGCACCACGCCACGCCAGGCGCCCATGCGATCGACCAGCATGCCGGCCAACACGCAGCCGATGTTGAGGAAAACGATGCCAACGCTGCTCAGGGCGAACGTGTCGCTGGGGCTCATGCCGAAGCGCTGCTGCATCACCGTGGGCGTGATGACCACCAGCGTGACAACAGCGGAAGTCAGCACGCAGGTCAGCAACGCAGCTGGCAGCAGAGATTGCCGGTGCTGGCGCAGGACAGCGCGCAGCGGCAGTTCAGTCGTCTCCGCCCGTTGAGCGTGCATCGCCATGAACACCGGCGTCTCGCTGAGCCAGCGTCGCAGCCACACGCCGATGACGCCGAAGACACCGCCCAGCAGAAACGGTATGCGCCACGCGTAATCGAGGATTTCCGCGTGGCTGAACACTTTCGCCAGCCAGGTCGCTGTCAGTGCACCGATAAGGTAGCCGAAGGTCAGCCCGGCTTGCAGAACGCCCAGCGCATAACCGCGATGGCCCTTCGGCGCATGCTCGGCGACGAACACCCAGGCGCTCGGCACTTCGCCACCAACCGCCGCACCCTGAAGGATGCGCAGCGCCAGCAGGATGAGCGGTGCCCAGTAGCCGATTTCGGCATAGGTCGGCATCACGCCGATCAGCAGACAGGGCAGCGCCATCATCAGGATGCTGAGGCTGAACACGCGCTTGCGACCCAGCTTGTCGGCGAAGTGCGCCATCAGAATGCCGCCCAGCGGGCGCGCCAGGTAGCCGGTGACGAAGATGCCGAAGCTTTGCAGCAGGCGCAGCCACTCGGGCATTTCCGGCGGGAAGAACAGCTGACTGAGCGTCAGGGCGAAAAATACAAAAATGATGAAATCGTAGATTTCCAGCGCCCCACCCAGTGCCGCCAAGCCAAGGGTTTTGTAGTCTCCCCGGCTGATGGGTTGTGGGCGTGGTCGAAGAATGGCTGTCATGAAAGACCCCAAATCACAGGTTGAAACGCACTTGGGTGCGACAAAGGCGCGCAGGATAACAAAGCTGACGGCTTGCGGGCGGATCGCTGACGGCTGACGCGTTTCAGCGGCTGATTTAAAAATTCACCGTCGCCGAAACCCGCGCCGTACGCGGTGCACCGAGGAACAGGTAATCGTCCCCCAGGTATTCGCCCGCGTCCCGCCAGTAGCGCTTGTCGAAGAGGTTGTCGACGGTCAGGCGCAAGACCGTGTCGTAGCCCTCGATTTTCGTGCTGTAGCGGCTGCCCGCGTTGAACACCGCGTAATCATCGACTTTCACCGAGCCTTCGCGGTTGGCGAACTTGCTGGAGCTGTATTGCACGCCACCCAACAGCGCCAAACCTTGAATCGGCAACGCGTAATCGGCTGACAGGCTGCTGCGGAATTTGGGCACGTTGATCGCCTGATGATCTTCGTAAGCCGCGGTGCCGCTGTGTTCAACCCGCGCGCGAATGGCCGCGACGCTGGCCGACACCTGCAGCTGCGAGGTGACGTAGCCATTGGCGCTCAGCTCGACGCCGGTGTTTTTCTGCTGGCCCTGCTGGACGAAGGTCAGGCTGCCGTCGTCGTTGGGTCTGGAATACTGATAAGCCTGGCGGGTCTGGAATACGGCAGCGGTGAAACTCATGCGGCGCCAGTCGTATTTGAGCCCGGCTTCCAGTTGACGAGAGATCGTCGGCGCGAGGATTTCCCCGATATTGCTGTCGAACACCGACGCCGTTCCACCCAGGGACAGCCCTTTGCTGTAGCTCGTGTACAGCGAAACGTTGTCGATCGGCTTGTAGATCAGCGCGGCCTGGGGCAGGAAGATCGAGCGCTCGGTGTGACGGTTCTCGCTGCCCTCCTCGTTGTAGGCCTTTTCATCGAGCTTTACTTCACGCCCGCCGATCACCGTCTGCCAATGCTCGTTGAAACTGATGCGGTCGGTGGCGAAAAGCCCGTACTGGCGGCTGTCCAGGCGCCGTTCGGTGTGGCCCACGGACAGGTCCGACGGTGCGAAGGTGTCCGGCGTCTCGTGAATGTTGCCGGAACCTACGTATTCGCTGAAATACGGCCGGGTGTCGACCGTGCGCCGGAACGCGCTGCTGCCGAACGTCAGCTCATGCTTGAGCCAGCCGGTGTCGAACAGGCCGGTCATCGACGCTTCGACTTCATCGTTGCGTCGCGTGTCGTCCGGGCTGCGGAAATCGTAGATGTCGTAACCGCCGCTTGGCGTGAAATGCCCGGTCAACGGCTCGGCAGGGCAGTCGCTCTGGTAATAGCAGCCGTAGGCGAAAGCGCTGTAGTCGTCGATGACCACGCGGCTGCGTGACGCGCTTAGGCTGGCTTTCCAGTCGTCGCTGAGGCGGTATTCGTAACGGCCGGTCATGTTCAGCGAGTCGATGCCCACCGGGTTCGAGCCACTTTGATAGCCCAGCAATTTGCGCGGCGAAGCGTCGTGGGGCAGCTCGGTGCCGCCCAGCAGCTGATAGCCCGGCACCGAGCGCTGCTCTTTGGTCTGGTATTCGACGTCGAGCTGCAGGGTGGATTGGTCGTTGATGTTCCAGTCGAACGCCAGCGAGGCAAAATCGCGCTGGCCATTGGCGTGCTCGACGTAAGAGCGAATGTCCTCATGGGCAACGTTGGCGCGCAGGCCGAATTGCTTCTCGCTGCCAAACCAGCCGCCGACGTCCGTGGCGATGTAGCGCTCGCCGTGCTCGTTGGTCGAGACGGTCACCGAGCGCACGTCTTCCGGGCGTTTGGTCTTGTAATTGATCACGCCCGCCGGCTCGGACACGCCGCTCTGCAGGCCCGACAGCCCCTTGAGCAGCTCGACCTGTTCCTTGTTTTCCAGCGCCACATTCTGCTCGCCGGTAATGCTGCGCCCGTTGATGCGGTAGCTGTTGGCTGCGTTCAGCGAGAAGCCGCGCACGACGAAATTCTCGTAATAGCCCACCGGCGCATAGCTGTCGCCCACCGAGGCATCGTTGCGCAGGACATCGCTGAGCAGCTTGGCCTGCTGGTCCTTCAGCCGCTCGGCGGTGAACACCGATATCGACGCCGGCGTATCGCGCAGCGGCGCTTCGCTGAACCCGCCAACCGACGCGCCACTCGCCTGATAGATCGACTCCTGCTCCCCGGTCACCCGCAGCGCATCCAGCGTCACCGGCTCGGCGTCCTGGGCCGCCAGCCACGGCGAAGCGAAAGCGATACTCAGCGGCAACAGCCGACGGGTGAAACCGGCAGCGGGACGGGACGAGGTGATCATCGGCGGGTGAATTCCTGGTGATGGGCAGTCGGGCAGCGAGATACGCAGGCCAGTTCAGCGGCGCCTCTTTTACGTTCTGCGCGGAGTTTTTACAACCGGGATTGGTGTGGAATTCGGTGTGCAGGTGATTCTTGCAGGACCGGCTTCAGCCGGGAAGACTGCGGCACTGATGAGAGAGATGCGTCGAATGTACTGGCCCCTTCCCGGCTAAAGCCGGTCCCACAGTCCATTCTGGCCGACATAGCGCTGTTGAAGGAACGAGCTTTTGTAGGACCGGCTTCAGCCGGGAAGGCTGCGGCACAGACGAAACAAATGCGTCTGATGTACCGGCCCTTCCCGGCTGAGGCCGGTCCCACAGTCCATTTCTGGCGGACATAGCATTTTTGAGCGGGACGAGCTTTTGTGGGACCGGCTTTAGCCGGGAAGGCTGCGTCACTGACGAAGCGGTAAGCCAAACGTACCGCCCTTTTCCAGGCTGAAGCCGGTCCCACAGTCCATTTCTGGCCGACATAGCAATTTCGAATGGGACGAGCTTTTGTAGGACCGGCTTCAGCCGGGAAGACTGCGGCATTGGCGAAACAACTGCGTCGAATGTAACGGCCCCTTCCCGGCTGAAGCCGGTCCCACAGTCCATTTCTGGCGGACATAGCATTTTTGAGCGGGACGAGCTTTTGTGGGACCGGCTTTAGCCGGGAAGGCTGCGGCATTGGCGAAACAACTGCGTCGGATGTACCGGCCCCTTCCCGGCTGAAGCCGGTCCTACAAGATGCCGTTAGCCAGGCGTTTTCGCGATAATTTCAAAGCGGGGCTACTGCTCCACTTTCAAGCCCACCTTCAGCAGCTTCCCGTTATCCTCATCCGTCAGCACATACACGTACCCATCCGGCCCTTGTCGCACGTCGCGAATGCGGGACTTGAGCTCGCCCAGCAAACGCTCTTCATGCACGACTTTGTCGTCCTTCAGTTCCAGACGGATCAGCTCCTCGGACGCCAACGCGCCGATGAAAACGTTGTGGTCCCACGCCTTGAACGTGCTTGCGTCGTAGAACGCCATGCCGCTGACGCCCGGGGATTTCTCCCATACGTGGAAGGGGTTTGTCACGCCTTCGACTATCTTGCCCTTGGACTCGGAAATCGGCTCGCCGCTGTAGTCGATGCCGAATGTCGAGATCGGCCAGCCGTAATTGCCGGCGCGTTCGATGATGTTGATTTCGTCACCACCACGCGGGCCGTGCTCGTTGGTCCACAGCGTGCCGGTCCAGGGGTTGAGCGCGGCGCCCTGTTGATTGCGGTGACCGTAGCTCCAGATTTCCGGCCGCACGTTTTGCTGGCCGACAAAGGGGTTGTCTTTGGGCACGGTGCCGTCGGGGTACAGGCGCACGACCTTGCCCTGGAGCTTGTCGAGGTCCTGAGCCGTGGCTCGGTCGTTGTTTTCACCCAGCGCGATGAACATGTAGCCGTCTCGATCAAAGACGATGCGCGAGCCGAAGTGGTTGCCCACCGACAGTTTCGGCTGCTGCTGGAAGATACGGGTGAAGCCTTCCAGTTGGGTCATGTCTTCCGAGAGCCTTGCGCGCCCCGCCGCAGTGCCGCCGGTTTTACCGTCGCTCGCGGCCTCGGAGTAGGTCAGGTACACCATGCGGTCCTTGGCGAAATCCGGCGACAGCTCGACATCCAGCAAACCGCCCTGCCCTTGCACCCAGACCTTCGGCACGCCGGAGATGGGCGCCGACAATTTGCCGTCAGGCGTCACCCGACGCAGGTTGCCCGTACGCTCGGTGACCAACATGCCCTGAGAGTTCGGCAAAAACGCAACCGCCCACGGATGCTGCAGCCCGCCGACGACTTCATCGACTGTCAGCGTGCCATTCTCGCTCTGGTAGGTCGCGGCAGTCGCCTGCACGGACAAGCCCAGGAATGCGGAGGCGCATAAGGTCGCTAACAGGGTCTTGCGCAGGGCTTTGGTACGCAACATAGGCGATTCCTTGTGAAATGGACGGGATGCTGGCAGTGGTTTCAGTTGCTGCGGCGTTCGGCATCGCCGCCAGGCCGAGCGGGTTGTTGCCGGGTCGGATAACCATTGCCGATGCCACCGTTTTCAAGGGTGGGCGGACGTGTCTGGCCCGGTCCGAAGTTAGGTCCGAGATTCGGGCCACCGACACGCGGCGCGATGGACTCGGTGCCCTGACGGCTGTTGGGGTTGGCGCGGCGCACGGCGCCGTTGTCGGGAACGTTGATCGAGCGGCTCGGGTAACCGGCAGCCGCCAGCAGCGGCGGCGAGTGCGCGGTGTGATCATCGGCCTGCGCCAGGCCAGCGGACAACAGCCCGCCGAGCAAGACGACGGCGAGGCGTCGCGGAAAACTGTTCATCATTTACCTTCTGTGGGATGGGTAACGATTCCAGTGTTTGATGGCGATCGAGCGCGTAGGTTCGCGCTGTGACGGTGGATGAGCAACGTGTAGGACCTTTCGGTTTGTAACAAGAATAGTCGGCGGGCATCGCGCAAGAGACAGATTGGACAGGCCATTCGATGTCGTAGGGTCACATAATCCCTGTAGGAGCGCGCTTGCCCGCGAAGGCGTTGGGTCAGATTGCATCCTCGGCACGGACACACCGCGTTCGCGGGCAAGCGCGCTCCTACACATGTGCGGCGCGGCTGCATGGGGAGGCAGGACACGACACCTCGTCGCCCGCTGCACAAATCTTCCAGACCTGCCGTAAGCTGCGCGATAACGTAGCTGCAACGGACTGCCCACCCGCACCGCCCAAGACTTCCAACCTGCACAGCCCAATCAGCGAGGCCCTCGATGTCCGACCGCAACTGGATCGAGCTCAAGCAGGACGCCGTGTCCGGCATCGAGACGGTGCGCGCGCATTTCGAGGGCCATGCCTACGATCCGCACTGGCACGACAGTTATCTGGTGGGCATCACCGAACAGGGTCTGCAGCAGTTCAATTGCCGTCGACAGCAGCACAACAGCACGCCGGGCAAGGTGTTTCTGCTCGAGCCGGGCGACATCCACGACGGGACTGCCCCGGAAGCGGACGGCTTCACTTACCGCACGTTGTACCTGGACCCGCGCTGGCTGGACCGGGAATTGCGGGCGCAGTTTGAAGAAGCGCCGGACAACGCCCAACTGAGCTTCGCGGCGACACTGGCGGAAGACCCGCGCCTCGCCATCGCGACGGCCAGCGCCTTCGAAGCGATGCACCACGACGAGCTGCGCATTGTGCGCCAGACCGCGCTGGACCACCTGCTCGCCAATCTGACCAGCCACTTGCGCTGGCGCACCCTGATCAGCCCCGATCCGCGTCTGCCACTGGTGGCGCAACGGGCACGTGATTACCTGCACAGCCATTTGCATCAGGACATCGGCCTGGACGATCTGGCGCAGGTGACCGGCGTTGACCGTTTCCGCCTGAGCCGCGCGTTCAAGGCCGCGTTCGGCCTGGCGCCCCATGCCTACCTGATCCAACTGCGCCTGACCCGCGCCCGTCATCTGCTGGCGCGGGGCGAGGCGCCTGTCAGCGTCGCGGCTGCCCTGGGTTTCGCGGATCAGAGCCACCTGGGCCGCTGGTTCCAGCGCGCCTATCGCATGGCCCCGGCGGACTACCGCCGACGCTGCTCAATTGTTCCAGACTGACCGCCCACGGCGCGTCGATCATTGCTCCACGATCAATGACCGCCGAGTGGCCTTATGCAAACCGTCCTGCCCTTTTTGCTGTTCGCCTTCGTCGCTTCCATCACGCCCGGGCCGACGAACATTCTGGTGCTGACCAACAGCTCGCGCTATGGCCTGCTCCGCACGCTGCCGATTGTCCTCGGAGCCTGCGCCGGTGCCGCGTTGCTGGTGCTGGTGGTCGGCACCGGGCTGGGCGATGTGCTGACGCGGCATCGGCAGGTGCAAACGCTCATGTCATGGGTCGGCATCGCCTGGCTGACCTGGCTGGCGTGGCAGATCTTCAGCGCGCCCGCCGAAGCGATCGACCCGACGCAACCCCGCAGCGGTCCGGCCCTGGGCCTGTGGGGCGCGGCAAGCCTGCAACTGGTCAACCCGAAAACCTGGATGATGGCGCTGGCCGTCGTCAGCGTGTTCGCGGGCACCGACGCCGACCGTATGCTGCGGGTAATGTGGCTGTCGCTGGCGTTCTTCCTGGTGTCGATACCGTGCATGAGTGCCTGGGCGTACCTGGGCGTCAGCGCCGCGAAATTCTGCCGTTCTGCGCAGAGCATGAAGCGCTTCAATCAGGCGATGGCGGTGTTGTTGCTGGTGTCGGCTTGGTTGACGTTGGTGGTGTGAAGCGCGGGCCGCAACAGTGCTCGGTCAACTGGCCGTGATTTAATGCGGGCTGACTCCCTGATCCGGACTGACGATGGCT
>NZ_JAKJXE010000021.1 GCF_021728295.1 Pseudomonas petrae | reverse complement strand
GATGGCTAGCTTCTACGACGCTCGCGGCAATATCTACGCGGTGATTGCTCCCGATGCCCTGCGCACCCTCGGCGTTCCCCTGCCCCAGTCTCCGATGGAAGCCGCCACTCGCCGCCACGCCTGGACGTCTCTAGCCGTCGCAGCGATCTGTGACTGGCCCGCTGGCCAGCGCCCACCTGGCAGCAAATCTCATCGCTCGGACGGTCTTCTGGTCGGCCCGTTTCAGGACGCCGCGCCGTTCGACCTGTTGATCGTCAACACCGACGGTACCCTGGCTGAACGCAGCGGCAACGGCCTGACCATCTTCGCCCAATCACTGACCGACTCAGCCCTTATCACCGGCAGCGCGCCGTTCACCCTGCGCGTTCATCACGACAATGCTGACTCGCTCGGCCCCGTCGCAACGCAAGCGGTCTCGGCGACAGTCGAGGACGTGAACGGCTTCTGGCTGGACATCGGCGCGCCCGGTTTCGGCCCGCAGGCAGTGGGCGCGACAGGACCCGGTGTCGGCAAAGCGATGCTCAATGAGCAGGAGGTCAACCGGGTCGAGCGTGTGGCGGCGTTGCACCCGGCATGGCAGGCCAGCGTGTTCGTCAGGGTGGGCAATCCTCATTGCGTCACGCTGGTGGCGGATGTCGATGATCTGCCCAGCTTCGAAGACCTTCACCAAAACGAGTTGAACGCTGCCCTGACCCGCATCGCCTTCGTCGCCGGCGAATCAGGAAGCGGCGACCCCTGCCCTGGCGGGATCAATCTGCAATGGGCCGCGCGTCTGGGACCGAACCGCATGGCAGCGCGCGTGTTTGAACGGGGCGAAGGCCCGACGGCATCATCCGGCACCAGCGCCAGCGCGGTTGCGTCAGCGGCGTGGTTCTGCGGTTGGGTCCAAGCGGGTTTGGTGGAAGTGGTGATGCCAGGCGGCACCGCGCCGTTGCGCCTGATCGAGCACGACGGGCAGTTGCAGCAGGTTCAGTTGTTCGGGACGGCGCGAATCAAGGCCTGACGCTGACCTACTCGCCGATGTCCTCATTCCACAGTTCAGGCTTGTCGGCAATGAACTGCTTCATCAGTCCCACGCACGTCTCGTCGTGCAGCACATTCACTTCCACGCCACGTGACTTGAGCAGCTCTTCTTCACCCAGGAACGTCTCGTGTTCGCCGACGATAATTTTGCGGATGCCGTACAGCAGGATCGCGCCGCTGCACATCGCGCAGGGCGACAGGGTCGTGTAGAGCGTGGCTTCGCGGTAAACGCGGGCGGGCTGGCGGCCGGCGTTTTCGAAGGCGTCCATTTCGCCATGCTTGATGGCGCTGCCTTCCTGGACGCGACGATTGTGGCCACGGCCGATGATCCTGCCGTCGTGGACGATGACCGAGCCGATCGGAATACCGCCTTCGTCCAGGCCCTTCTGCGCCTCATCAATGGCCGCTTGCATGAACGGGTCCATGGTCTCTCCTTTCCTTCGTGACGGGGGATGATCGAAAAAACGCTTCAGACAAACGCGCGCTCAAGGCTTCGCTTTTTTCAATGCGTTGTCCAGCGCGGTGGACACGTAAACCTTGAGCAGCTCGCTGGAGCGGTCCTTCATGTCAGCGCCGACGTCGCGCTGCTTGTTGCGGAATTTGTTGGCTACCTCTGGCGCCGGGTCTGCGGCGTCCAGGGCTTGCAGCTCTTCGGGGCTGAACGATGCGGCGTAGGCGGCCGCGAGGTTGCGGTCCCATTCCTGTTGATACTGCGGCTGCAGGCTTTGCAGTTCGTCCTGCACGATTTCCTGCGCCTTGGTGCGGCCGACGGTCTCGACGATCGTGGCGAAAGTCACCGTGTGGGAAGCGACCTGATAACCCAGCCAGCCCAGACTTTCCCCCAGATGCCGATCCTGCACGAAGGTCAGCGCGGAATCCCTGGCCACGGGCGCGGGCACGGTTTCGCCGGCCAATGTCACGTTCTGCTGGGCCAGCACACCCACCAGCATCAGCCCGAGTGACGCCTTCATCATCGTCATTGCTGTCGATCTGCAATATCCCATGTCCTCTCCCGGCGACTTTTTATGTGTGATCAACGCTTTGATTGCCTGCTGGACGCTAACAGTTGAGGGGCGAGATATCCATCGATGAGCGTTTTGCGGCCGAGCAGTGCACAACTTGTAGGACCGGCTTTAGCCGGGAAGGTCTCAAGCCAATTCTGCCGAGCCACCCAGCGCCCATTGCTGCGCGGTCATGCGGTAAACCCTCACGCCCTGGCGATGATACTGGCTGTGAACGAACCCGCCGAACCCGAGTTTTTGAATCACTTTCACCGACGCAAAATTGGCTGGCTGGACGATGGCGATCAGCGATGACACGCGCATCTGATCAAAGCCGTAAGACACCGCGCTGCGGGCTGCTTCGGTGCCCAGGCCTTTCCCCCAGAACCCGGTTGCGAGCCGGTAGCCAATCTCGATCTCGTCCTTCTCATCAACGAGCTCGGCATTGAGACCGCAGAACCCGGCCAGGGTTGATGTGGATTTTTCCACCACCGCCCACGGACCAAAGCCGCGTTTACTGTAGGAAAACCGACACCAGTCGATGAACTCACCGGTGGCCCTTTCCGACAACGCGCCCCCTACCGAATATCGCATCACCTCGGCATCGCCCAGGATTTGCGCCAGCGCCGGAGTGTCGTCCGGGGTGAGTTCGCGCAGGATCAGACGATTGGTGTGCAAGGGAATGAAAGAGGGGTTCATGAAGACTCGCTCCTGCATGAACGGGGTTGCCTGTGGGACAAGCGGCAGCCCACTTGTCCCACGGAATGACGAGAAAGCGCTTACAGGCCGGCTTTCACCTTGCTGGCAACCTCAGCTGGCACCCAGGCGGTCCAGACTTCCGGGTGATCTTTCAGGAAGCTTTTCGCCACGACGCTTGGTTCCTGGCGCTTCTCGCTCATCTCGCCCAGGGTTTTGTTCAGCTGGTCGATGGGCAGGTCCACCTTCTCGAAGAAGCTCACCAGATCCGGGTACTGCTGACGAAACGGTTCCGACACGCCGATGGCCAAGTGCGCAGCGAGGGAGCTGGAGCCGATCGGGTTGGGATTGTTGGCGTCGGCGAGGGTTTTCCAGGCGGCTTCGTTGAATGGCGGCTCTTCCAGCTTGATCAGCTTGAAGCGACCCAGCAGCGGCGTCGGCGACCAGTAGTAGAACAACACCGGCTTGCCGCGACGAATGGAAGACGCCACTTCAGCATCCAGCGCCGCGCCCGAACCGGTGCGGAAGTTCACGTAGCTGTCGTTGAGCTTGTAGGCCTTGAGCTTCTGGGTGTTGACGATCTCCGAGGTCCAGCCGGTCGGGCTGTTGAGGAAGCGGCCCTTGTCCGGGGATTCCGGGTCCTTGAAAACGTCCTTGTATTTAGGCAGGTCGGATACCGATTTCAGGTCCGGCGCCAGCGGTTTGATGCCGCGCTCCGGGTCGCCCTTGATGACGAACTCCGGCACCCACCAGCCTTCGGTTGCGCCTTTGACGATGTTGCCCAGGCCGTGGACCTTGCCTTCATCCTCCGCCTTGACCCACGCAGGGCTGCGGCCCGCCCACTCTTCGCCGATCACCTGAATGTCGTTCTTCGCCAGCGCCGCTTCCAGACTCACCGTGCTGCCGGGTAGTTTGTCGGTGGGATAGCCGTAGCCTTTTTCCACGATGGTGCGCAGGATTTCGGTGATCAGGCTGCCGCTCTCCCAAGTGATGTCACCGAAATGAATCGGCGCCGTTTTTTCCGCGCCATGCGCCGAACCCGTCAGGGCAGCCAGTGCCAGCAGCGAGCCGCCCAGCAGTTTTTTGATTGGTGTCATTGATGTCTCTCGTCGCTCGGGGATGGGAGGAGCTCAATCGGTTTGTCACAGTTGGCCGGACACAGCACATGCTCTATTCCAGACAAGCGCGGCGGCAACAGGTTTCAGCCTGATCCATGTAGTCGCTCACCGAGCGCCGGGAAATGCCCAGGTGCGCGGCAATTTCAGGGTAGGTCAGACCGCCGCGACGCGAGAGCACAAAGGTTGATTTGATCTTCGCAGGCAGGCGATCAAGGCGGCGATCCAGACGGTCGAGCATCTGCAGCGTAGCGGCGTGACTTTCTGCCGACGCGAACGGGGTCGCTGCCTCCTGGGACAGGCCTTCCAGATAGTCGCGCTCCTGATCGCGCCGCCGCCAGCGCTCATATACCAGGCGTTGGGCGATGGTGGTGAGCAGCGCGCGCGGGTCGCGAATCGGCACAACGTTGGGCGAGGCCAGCAGTTGCAGGAAGGTTTCGGACGCGACGTCTTCGGCGCTCTGCTCGGAGTCGAGCAGCCGACGCACGCGCAGGCACAGCCACCCATGGTGCAGCACAAACAACTCGCTGAGGTATTGGCGATGCATAACATCGGCGCCAGCCATAAAACATCCCCTGCCCTGAAATTTTTTGTGGTCGGGACTTTCCGAGAGGGCATGCTAGCAAGCGCAGTTATGCAGTAAAAATACTTAAAAGTGTTCCTTATAGAACTCTAAGGAATAACTAGAACGAAGGAAGGCCAAGGGATACCGCCTGCTGCTGGTAATCGAGCAGCACCTTGTAATCGGCCTCACTCGCCGGCAACACCTCACTGATCGCCAACACGTGGGAGACATCAGGCAGTTCATTCAGCGCCTGATTCATCGCCGCGCGGATGGCACCGGCATCGGCGCCGAGGCGGGTAATGTAGGGCAGGCAAGGCCCCTCCGCAGTACGAGCAATCACCTTCACACCGGCGACCTCCTCGCTGGCGTCGCGGGCCAGATAGTCGAAGGTCACGCTGTCGATGGCGGCCAGATCACCGTCACCCGCTTTGATCGCGGCGAGGCTGTTGCGATGGCCACCGGTGAGCGTGACATCAGCAAAGAAGTTCCCATTCTGTTGAAGCGGCGCGAGTGCGTGGCGGAACAGGTTCATGCCGGAATTGGAATCCCGTGAATTCAGCAGGCCATGACTGCCCCTGAACTCGACCAGCGCCTGACGCGGATCGTCCTCGCGGGCAACCAAAAGGCTGCAGTGGTTGCCATCGGCGCTACGGGGCAGCTGATAAACAGGACGCCCGACCACCTGAACCCTGCCCTGTAACTCCGTCATCAGCGGATAACCGCAGGTTTGCGTCAGCAGCAAATGCGGCGACAGCCACAGCGCCTTCAGATCCAGAGCCTGCGCATCGAGACGCTCCACGCCAAGGATTTCCATTGTTCGCTCCAGCCACTGCTCTTGCGCCTGCTGAATGCGCGGTGGGGCGACGTACATCAACAGTTCGGCAAAGCCTTGGGGCATGTTCGGTCTTCCGTGTCAGACGTAGGGCTTCAGACGTAGGGATGTTGCGGGCTGTCGATAGGATTGAAGCTATGGCGACGAAAGAGTTCCGCGTAACCGGCCACCAGAAAACCGCCGCTGCGTGCCAGCCACTCCTCGCGCCGCGCCCGATACACGACGGGCATGTGATACCACGACAAGCCGGGCAAGTCGTGGTGCACCAGATGCAGATTCAGATTCAGGAACAGCCAGGCCCACGGCCACGACGCCTCGTTGATCACCGTGCGTTCCTGCCAGTGCTCGCCGGGACGATGCTCGTAGTAGGAGCGAACCATCGACACCGCCAGCGCCGGCACGCTGCAAAAGATCACGTAATGCACTGCCGAGATCGCGCTGTGATGCTCGATGAATAAAAACATCAGCACCAGCAATCCACCATGGGTCGACCACATCGCCCACGCCTGACGCTCGCCACGGAGCAATCGCCGGGTTTCGCCGGCGATCAGACTGCTCAGCGCCAACGGTACGCCAAACACCAGACGCCCCGGTGGCGTCTTGTCGAGCCAGCGCAAAAAACGCATCAGCTTGCCGGTCTGTTTCCAGTGCCGCTGGCTCAGGTAGCGGCTTTCCGGGTCGCGGCCGGGAACAGTCAACTCTTCATCGCAGTGGTGCTGCAAATGGGTGTCTCGGTACAGCGTGTACGGGTACCAGACCGCAAATGGCGCGTAGCCGAGCACCTTGTCCAGTCGTAACGAACGCGTCGGATGGCCGTGCAGCACCTCGTGTTGCACCGACATCCACAGCACCAGCAGCGGGATCATCAACAGCGTCGTCGGCCACACACCCAAGTGCGGACTGGCAATCAGCAACGTCGGCCAGCCTGCGTACACACCGATCAGCAGCAACCAGGTCGGCCATTCCGTGCGGCCCATAAAGCTTGCGCGCAGTCGCTTGATCTCTTCGCGCTGAGCGTCGTCCAGGTAGTTGGGCATTGCCGGTTCCTGCATTCGGGCTGATAACCAGTTGTGCAATAGCGCAGGAAAAACTTGTAGATCGATTGGTTATGACGGTAGAACGATGCGCTGAATCCACCCTCAATCCGACGCCTCCCGCACATGCCCGACGTCCAGTTTTCGAACCTTCCCGATGTGCAGCGCCCGTTGCTGGAGAAGTTCTACCGCGCCTATCGCTCGCCCATGCGCGCCAGGGGCGAGGCGCAGGTGTGGGTGGCGCGCCAGGCGGACATTGTTGGCGCCCTGTGCCTGACGCCGATCGCTGGCGGGCACTGGTTGACCGGGCTATTTGTTGCCCCAGCCGAGCGCGGGCGAGGTGTCGCAGCGGGGTTGATCGCCGCAGCGCTGACTTCGGTTGAAGGAAACGTCTGGTTGTTCTGTGAGCCTGAGTTGCGTGGGTTTTATCAGCGGATTGGCTTTGTTGAGGTTCAGGATTTGCCGCAGGAACTGGCCGGACGGCTGGCGCGTTATCGGCATACAAAGCCGTTGATCTCACTTGTTCGACCTGCGGATTGATCGGCAGGCAACCCTGGCAGGCTTAGAACCTTTCCTGCGGTAAACCAAACCAAACGTGCCATCGAGTGACCGGCCTTGCGTGCTAGCCTCGCCGATCATTTCTTGATCAAGCAGGATGCACATGAAGCCAGCGCTTATGGTTTTCTCTCTCGCGGCACTTTCGGCGACGGGCTTCGCAGTGGCGGCGAGTGCTGCGCCCGAATCCACCGTCAGTCACGAGCAGTTCGCGACCGTGCTCGGCGGCAACTGGCGGGTGCCGCAAAATGCGGCCCGCGATCAATACCGGCACCCCGAGCAAACGCTGACGTTTTTTGGCCTGCGCCCTGATCAGACGGTCATCGAAATCACGCCGGGCAATGGCTGGTACAGCGAACTGTTGGCGCCGCTGCTCAACGACGAGGGGCATTACGTGGCTGCCATCATCGACCCCGCCACCAGCGATTACGCGAAGAAGTCCGCCGACAGCCTGAAGCAGAAATACGCCGCCGACCCAGCGCATTACGGCAAGGTCGAGGTTGTGGCCTATGCGCCCCAGGCGCCGGTCTTCGGCAAGCCAGGCTCGGCCGACACCGTGCTGACCTTCCGCAACGTGCACAACTGGGTCGACGCCGGCAACGAAGCGGCGACGTTCAAGGCGTTTTACGAAGTATTGAAACCGGGCGGGACACTCGGCGTGGTCGACCACCGGGCCAAACCCGGCACCACCGCCAGGGACAACGAGAAGAACGGCTACCTGCCGACTGACTACGTGGTGAAACTGGCGCAGAAAGCAGGGTTCACGCTTGCGGGCGAGAGCGAAATCAACGCCAACCCCAAAGACACCAAGGACTACCCCGAAGGCGTCTGGACACTTCCCCCGGCGTTGGTCAAGGGTGAACAGGACAACGCAAAGTATCTGGCGATCGGCGAGTCGGACCGCATGACCTTGCGGTTCATCAAGCCGAAGAACTAGCCGTTATTCGTCCGCGTTCGGGTCCATCCCCGGGAACAGCACTTCGATGAAGCCGAAGCGGCTGAAGTCAGTAATGCGTGACGGGTAAAGACGGCCGATCAGGTGATCGCATTCATGCTGGACGACCCGCGCATGAAAACCGCGGGCTTCTCGCTGTATGCGGTTGCCGTCCGGGTCGAAACCTTCGTAGCGGATGTGCTCGTAGCGATCAACCACACCGCGCAGACCCGGCACGGACAGACAGCCTTCCCAGCCCTCCTCCAGGGTTTGCTCCAGCGGCGTGATCAGCGGATTGAGCAGAATGGTCTGGGGGACGGCCTCTGCATCCGGGTAACGATCGCTGCTATCGAAACCGAAGATCACCAACTGCAGGTCAATGCCAATCTGCGGCGCGGCCAGGCCGACACCGCCGACGCTTTCCATGGTTTCGAACATGTCCTCGATGAGTGTCTTCAGCTCACGGGAACCGAACATCGACTCGGGGACAGGTGGCGCGATGCGCAGCAAACGCTCGTCGCCCATCTTCAGAATTTCGCGAATCATTGCGGACCCTTAGCAACGGGCAGAGGCGCCACAAGCGGGCGGCGTCTGCCTTGAGCGTTATCAGAATTTGTCGGTCTTCAGCACCGACGGCGTAGGGGTGTAGTCGTCATCATGGTCATGGGTGTGATCGCGGCCAAGGCCCGAGACGTGCTGCTTTATGTGCACCGCTTCAATGTCAGACGTACCATCACGCTCGCCCGCTTCCTTCTCACCCTTTGCCTTGCCTTCGGCGGACATGTGCTCGATCACCGCGTTCATTTCAGCGCCCAGCAATAACACTGCTGCCGAAATGTAGAAATACAGCAGCAACACAATAATCGCGCCGATGCTGCCGTACATCGCGTTGTAGTCGGCGAAGGTTTTGACGTAGTAGGCAAAGCCCAGCGACGCGACGATCCACACCACGACCGCGAGCACCGAACCCGGCGTGATGAAGCGGAAGCTCTGCTTAACGTCGGGCATGACGTAGTACATGATCGCCACCGCCACCATCAACAGCAGGATAATCAGCGGCCAGCGCAGGATCGTCCACAGCGTGACAATGAAATCTTCCATGCCAATCTGCGCAGCGAGCCAGTTCATGACCACAGGGCCGGTGACCATCAGCGCGGCGACCGTGAGCAGCATGCCGGCGATGCCGATGGTGTAGAACACCGACAACGGGATGCGTTTCCAGGCCGGGCGAGCTTCGACCACGTCATACGCGGCGTTCATGGCGCTCATCATCAGCCGCACGCCCGCCGAAGCGGTCCACAGCGCGATGACGATACCGATGGACAGCAAACCGCCCTTGGACTGTTGCAACTGGTCGATGACCGGGTTTACCTGATCGAGGGCCTGCGGCGGCAGCACCAGCTCGGACTGCAGTCGCAGCCAGCTGAAAAAGTCCGGCAGGTGCAGGAAGCCGATCAGGGCAATCAGGAAAAGCAGGAACGGGAACAGCGAGAACAGCATCTGGTAGGCCAGAGCGGAGGCGTAAGTCGACATCTCGTCATCGACAAACTCTTTGACCGTTCTGACCAACACTGTCTTGATGCTGAGCTGGCGCAAGTCCGGGAATATCATGGCGTCTCCTTTCGCGACACAGATGTAGCCGAAGCACGATTATTGATTCAAGCGTATCTACAAGCGGTATGCATACGAGCGGGCAATCGCGTTGAAATTCCGTCAGTTGCCCGAACGGGCTGGCTTTTTACAGGGTGCCCGGGGTGTTGGCTACATTTGATGTGTTTCAGGCGGTCGGGGACGCAAATGATAACGGCCATCAGAGGATGGCCGTTACGGTGTCGCAAATCTGGCCGCCTGGAGCACGGTGGCTCCGGGCGCAAGGGGTTCAGACCTTGTCGACGCCTTTTTTCACGGCGTCTTTAGCTTCGCCAACGGTTTGTTGGGCCTCGCCTTTGATTTCTTGGGCTTTACCTTCAGCACGCAGTTTGTCGTTGTCGGTCGCTTTGCCGACGCCCTGCTTGACGTTGCCTACTGCTTCGTTAGCCATGCCTTTGACTTTATCGCCAGTGCTGCTCATAGGGTTCACTCCAGGGTGAGAATAGGATGTCATTCACTCGACACTAGAACTGACCGGGGCGGTGAATCAGAGGTTCAATTAATTCGCGATTGGATTGATTGAGCGTCGTGAGCTTGGATTTTTCATGCGTCTGAGGGATTGCGAGCCATTTGAAGAGCAAGCAGAAGTCAGACCAAGGGCTTCCCGGCTGAAGCCGGTCCTACAGGGGCGCCGCCGGTCCCACTGACTGCACGCGTTGCTTTTAGTGGGACCGGCTTTAGCCGGGAAGAAGCCTGTTCAGTCGCTGACATTTGATCGTTCCCACGCTCCGTGTGGGAATGCAGCCCGGGACGTTCCACGTCCTATCGGAGCCCGCGAATTTTGCCTTTATGTTTCCCCGAGAACCCCGGAGAATGCGCGACCGAACCGGCGGCGCTCGTGGGCGCCGGGCCAGGTTGACGAGACCGTGATCCAGGAATGTTATGAAACTCGATAAGCAGCAGGCCATTGCGCGCCGTAATGAACAGCTCGGCGGCGCCGTGCTCGGCACCAATAACACCCACTTTGCCGTACTCGACCCCAAGCGCAATATCTGGTGGTTTGATTTGCCCATGAGCCGTCTGGCGGTGGGTCAGTACGAGTGGCTGCATCTGCTTCTGCACACGCCGAGCACGGATGAGTTGATTCACCTGAAGGTGACAACCAAGTTCCTGCGCGATCAGAAAGACGCGGTGGTGGTTCGCAACGAAGGCAAGCGCAAGTCCACCGTGAGCCTGGAGCTCTCGGCTGACAAGGATTCGTACTTGAAGGACATGCGCCCGAATGGCGCCAACCTGAGCTTCGCCAGTTTCGTACAGCAGTAATCTGACAAGACTGATCAAACGACCGCAGCGCGAGTTACCCGGCGCTGCGGTCGAGTGTCACGTCAGACCAGTTCGATACGGTCGGCGTGAATGACGATCTGGCCCTGTTTGTACAGTGCGCCGATCGCTTTCTTGAAGTTGCCTTTGCTGACGCCGAACAGGTTGCTGATGACCTGCGGATCGCTCTTGTCGCTCACGGGCAGTACGCCGTTGTTGTCACGCAACTTGCCGAGGATCTGCGCGTTGAGGCTGCTGGCAAGCTGTTCGCCGACCGGCTGCAGGCTCAGGCTGATGTTGCCGTCGCTGCGCACTTCCTTGATGAATCCTTTTTCCTGTTTGCCCGAACGCAGGAACTTGAACACCTCGTTCTTGTGAATCAGGCCCCAGTGCTTGTTGTTGATGATCGCCTTGAAACCCATCGCGGTTTCTTCGGCCACCAGCAAGTCGACTTCCTGCCCGACTGTATAGTTGGCCGGCACCTTGTCCAGATAACGGTCCAGACGCGTGGTCGCGGTGATGCGGCGCGTGTGCTTGTCGAGGTAGACATGCACCACGCAGTAGTCACCGGCCTTCAGCGGTTGCTTTTCTTCCGAGTACGGCAGCAGCAGATCCTTGGGCAGACCCCAATCCAGAAAGATGCCAATGCTGTTGACTTCAAGCACTTTGAGGCTGGCAAATTCACCGACCTGGACCTTGGGTTTCTCGGTGGTGGCGATTAACTTGTCATCGCTGTCCAGATAGATAAAGACGTTGAGCCAGTCCTCATCTTCGCTGGGAATATCCTTGGGGATATATCGATTGGGCAGCAAGATTTCGCCGTCTTGCGCCCCATCCAGATATAAACCGAAGTTAGTGTGTTTAACCACTTGCAAACTGTTGTAGCGCCCGACTAAAGCCATGTCCAGATACCCTCGTTACGTGGGCGGCATTCTACCCGAATTCGGGCGGGCATTCCGGATTGGCATGTGGCGCCGGCTTCGGCGCGCTGGAAAACCACGCATCGATGAACGACACAGCGCAGGCTGTGCCGGGCTCAAGCCATTCGTCAGGTCGTCGAGCCTGGCCGCAGCCTTGAACGCTGACCGGATTTGACAGAGCGCCAGATTGAACATCGCAATTAAAACAGTCATTTAGCCGCTATTTTCGGAAAATGTTTCCGCTGTTCCTCACGACCGCCAACCCTCCCCTCATCCGATAATACCCAAGCAATTTCCGGCCAATTCCGATAGGATGGCCGGCCGTATTAAATTTATATAGGTCAATAGCAGCCATGCGTGTAAAAGCATCCAATTCGAAATCCAAGCCAGCTCCTGCCGTTGAGACCAGCGATTCGATCAACGCACAAATTGCAGCTTTCCTGAAATCCGGTGGCGAGATCCAACAGATCGCCAAAGGTGTCAGCGGCCAGACCTTCGGCCCATCCAAACAGATCTCCCTCGGCAAAAAGTAAATTTTCTCCCGCCTCCGCGGTCGACATCCAGGCGCTTTGATCACAAGGCGCCAGGTCTATCGCTCCCCGCTTCACAAAGCTCTGCTTTACTCTCGTCACATGACTGCTCATTGACAGCGCTGCGTATGGGTCATGGGATAGAACGGACGATCCCCTGAACTGCTGAAGTCTCTGCGGAAACCGATATGAACAAACGGATGATCATCGGCGCCCTGCTTAGCCTCGGGCTAACCGGCTGTGCGACCCACGGTTGTGACACCTCTCTCGCAGGCAGCACCTGTCGTGCCGACTATCTGCTGTATCAAAACGACATGCTCCAGGCCAAGCTGCTGATCAACGAACGCCGCGCCGAAAACGACGAACTCGCCAGTGCGCTGCTCGAGCGGGCAGTACGCGAAGACACAACCGGCGAAGCCGAGTTTTACCAGGCCATTCTGCTCTTGCGTCAGAACGCCAGCCCGAAGAGGGTTGATGCCAAGCTCGATGATTCCGCCGATCGCAACTACCCGCTGGCCATTGCCCTGCAGGCGCAACGGGCCGGCATGGACGATCAGGACAAGGCCCGCACCTACCGTGCCAAGTATGAAAAACTCGATGTCGCCACCAGCGGTTATCCTTCTTTTCCCCAAGCGTTGATCGTCGTCAATCAGCTGATTTCCGCCGCGAACTGATCGCAAAGGTCGGCGCATCTGCATCGAATCGACCAATGGTCGTGAGATATCGCCAATCGGCGGTATCCTTGCGACGCTCTAGCTCGCGGTTCTTGTCGGGCCATTCGGCTTCCGGAGAGATACCTTCGACCCACTCCTCTGAAACCTGAAAGGAGTGAAGCATGCCTTATGCTCGCTGTTTTACCCGTTGGACCGGTGCGGTGTTCGCCTGCGCCGCGCTTATGCATCACGCCGCCAGCGCTCAGGTTATCGAGCGGGAACTGGGCGACTTCAGCCTGAAGCTCGGCACCACGCCCAGCCGCACCATGGCCCAGGGCCTGGTGACACCGAGCGGTGCCGATACCAAGTTCCACGGCGGACTCGACCTGACTCACGACAGCGGTTTCTACTTCGGGCAATGGTCCCCCAGCGCAGGGCTGAGCCCCGACACCGCGCTGGAAGTCGACTCCTACATGGGCTTCAAGAAGCCCTTCGACAAAACCCTCGGTTATGAGCTGGGCGTCATCCGCTACAGCTACCCGAACACCGACCAGCTCGACAGCCACGAGCTTTACGCCGGCTTCCGCATTTTCGACAGCCGCATCGGCACCGCCTTCAGCACCGACGCCGGTCGCCAGGACAGTACCTTGTTTCTCGACCTGGGCAGCATGATTCCGCTGGGCCTGGACCTGCGCATGCAGTACGGCAACCACCAGCTCGATTCGCCCACGATCATCGACGGCGGCGGCGTGGTCAACGCCTACAGCGACTGGTCCTTCAACGTGTCGCGCCCCTTGCTGGGCATGGACATGAACCTGATGTACAGCGGTTCGAGCCTGACCGGCGCCGATTGCAGCGCCTACAGCGGCCACAACACGCAGTGCGAAGGCACCGTCACCCTCAAGGTCGTGCGCTCGTTTTTCTGATGGGTTGAACCGCCATGACCTGACTTGCTCTATAACGGGGAGACGAACCGGCAAGGAGCTGTCATGGGCATTGTGTTGAAGACCTTTATTTCGCTGTGGCTGAGCCTGACGCTGTTGGTGGGGTGCAGTCAGATTGGTCTGACGTATCGGCATCTGGACTTCATCATTCCCTGGTCGCTCAACGACTACCTGGACATGAACGCGTCGCAGAAGGACTGGCTCGATGAGCGCTTGAAAGAGCACTTAAGCTGGCACTGCACCACTCAGATTCCCGGTTACCTCGACTGGCTGGACCGTCTGCAAGGGATGGTTGAAAACAACCAGGTCAACCAGGAGCAGCTCAAGGCACGCACCGCCGAAGCGCGGCAAGCCATCGCCACCCTCTCCAAAGAAATCACGCCCTCGGCGGTCGAGCTGCTGCGTCAGCTTGACGACCAGCAAGTGGGAGAAATGCAAGCCGCGTTCGCCAAGGACCTGCGCAAGCATGAGGATGAGTTCGTCGACCAGCCGCTGGATAAGCAGATTACTGAGCGTGCTCAACGCATGGAAAAACGTCTGACGCCGTGGATGGGCAAACTGAATGCCGGGCAGCAGGCCCGCGTGATGCAGTGGTCGACCTCGCTGGGCGAGCAAAACCGGCTGTGGATCGACAATCGCGCACACTGGCAGTCACTGCTGCTGGCCGCAGTCAAGCAGCGCAATGCCGCCGATTTCGATCAGAAAATCGCCAGTCTCCTGCAAGACCGTCAGACCTTCTGGACGCCTGAATATCGCGCAGCCTATGACCATACCGAGCAGGCAGCGATTTCTCTGATTGCGGATCTGATGGCGCAGAGCACGGCTGATCAACGGCAGAAGTTGCTGGCGAAGATCGCCGATGTGCGCAAGGACTTCACTGATTTGAGTTGCTACAAGAGCATGAAAAAAGCGTCCTGATCAGGACGCTTTCAGCATCAGGCGATTTGCGCCTTGGCGGCCACCTCATCGAAGGTCTCAGGATCCAGCGCATCGGCCTGTTCATCCAGCACCTGACGCGGATGGTCATTGCCCGGAATGCTGCTGTCGATCAACGCCAGCAAGCTCGCGCCTCGTGGGGTGAGGCTAGCGCCTTCGCCATTCCCCCCTGCACCGCTCGTGTGAGCGCCAATGAATCCACGTTCGTGCAACAACGCTTTTAATTCTGTGGCAGACGCTTCGGATGCACCGGCATTTGCGACGCTGTTTTGTACGTCGTGCAACAGACGCTCGATCAGGTCCCAGTCGTATCGTTTAGACATGTTTCAACCTCCAGTGGGCCAACAGGGCAATACCCGTGACGTCCGGTCAGCGGGCTTGATGCTCAGTGGTTGTGACCCAGCGGAGGGCCAGCCGTTCAGCGGGCTGGCCGGGAGGCAGAAGAGGCTTATTCGGCGACTGGCGGACGCGTGACGCGCTTTTTCAGCGGCGCCATCCCGTCCTGGCTGACCAAAGGCTCGGCCTTCGGACGGTTTACCGATTTGCGCTTGGTCGGGCCCTTGGCGACGGCTTTCTTTTTGTCGCCCTTCTTGTCACCTTTGCCATCGGTTTTTTTCTTCTTCACGCCGACAGCCTTGCCCGACGCCTTGACCTTCTTCGGCCCGGTGTAGGTACCTTTGACTTCCTTGATCGTGCGGCGCTCGAACTTCTGCTTCAGGTAACGCTCGATGCTGGACATCAGGTTCCAGTCACCGTGGGTGATCAGCGAGATCGCCAGGCCTTCGCCACCCGCACGGCCGGTGCGGCCAATGCGGTGAACGTAGTCATCACCGGTGCGCGGCATATCGAAGTTGATGACCATGTCCAGGCCGTCGACGTCCAGACCACGGGCCGCGACATCGGTCGCCACCAGGATCTTCACGCCGCCCTGCTTCAGACGATCGATCGCCAGCTTGCGATCCTTCTGGTCCTTATCGCCGTGCAGCACGAATGCCTTGTATTCGAGCGCTACAAGGCGACCATAAATACGGTCGGCCATGGCGCGCGTGTTGGTGAAGATGATTGCTTTCTGGTAGGTCTCGTTGGCCAGCAGCCAGTTGAGGACCTGCTCTTTGTGCACGTTGTGGTCGGCGGTGATGATCTGCTGACGGGTGCCCGGAGCCAGTTCGCTGACACTGTTGACCTGCAGGTGCTGCGGGTCTTTCAGGACTTTGCCGATCATTTCGCGCAGACCCGAACCACCGGTGGTGGCCGAGAACAGCATGGTCTGCTGACGATTGGCGCACTCGCCAGCCAAACGCTCGACGTCTTCGGCAAAACCCATGTCGAGCATGCGGTCTGCTTCGTCGAGGACCAGCAGTTCAACGTGCTTGAGGTCGAGGTTGCCTGCGTTGAGTTGCTCGAGCAGACGGCCCGGCGTACCGATCAGGATGTCCGGCACCTTGCGCAGCATCGCGGCCTGGACCTTGAAGTCTTCGCCGCCGGTGATCAGGCCGGCCTTGATGAACGTGAACTGGGAGAAACGCTCCACTTCCTTGAGCGTCTGCTGGGCCAGCTCGCGGGTCGGCAGCAGGATCACGGCGCGGATGTCGACGCGAACCTTGGCCGGGCCCATCAGGCGATTGAGCATCGGTAATACGAACGCGGCAGTCTTGCCACTGCCGGTCTGCGCCGTCACCCGTAGATCGTGTCCTTCCAGCGCCAGCGGAATGGCCGCTGTTTGCACAGGCGTAGGCTCGACGAAATTGAGTTCGGCCACGGCTTTTAGCAGGCGTTCGTGCAGGGCGAATTGGGAGAACACGGGTGTTACCTCGGCGTAATACAAAAAAACAGTCGCATAGGGTACCGGTTTAAGCCCGATTCGCCGAGCCTCTTTAGCTCAAAGGGCCTATTTTGTTACCGGATTTAGCGCAAGCTGCCTTCCCTTTCCCAACAATGCTCTAATCGCGCCCCCCATTTTTGATCAGGAGATCCAGCGCCCATGGACACCCATTCGCTTTGGCTACGCGCCCAGGAAATCTGGACGCTGCTGGAAAACCAGCCAATGCTGCGCACGATCACCGGCTTGCTGTTACTGCTGATCGCCGCCTTCGTGCTAGGACGGCTGACGCGATGGGTGATCCTCTACGCCATGAAAGCGCTGAGCCGCCAGCCGGCGCTGTTCTGGCTCAACGATTTTCTGCACAACAAAGTCTTCC
This sequence comes from Pseudomonas petrae, assembly GCF_021728295.1. GTDB lineage: Bacteria > Pseudomonadota > Gammaproteobacteria > Pseudomonadales > Pseudomonadaceae > Aquipseudomonas > Aquipseudomonas petrae. Next base: position 56,051 of record NZ_JAKJXE010000021.1, on the reverse strand, counting down.
ACCGGCTGGCCCAGGTCACGCCCTCGGTGGTGATTCAATTTGGGCTAAACCTGGTCCCGAACCTCAGCACTGCCGCCAATCACTTGCTCGGCAACATCGCGCTGGCGTTCACCATCCTCTTTCTCATGCTCACCGTCGGCGCGCTGCTCAACGCGTTGCTGGATATCTATGCGCGCACCGAACACGCCCGCACGCGTTCGATCAAGGGCTATGTGCAGCTGACGAAAATGATCCTGTACGTGTTCGCCGGGATCATCATCGTCGCCACATTGATCGATCGATCGCCGTTATTACTGCTTTCTGGGCTCGGCGCGATGTCGGCGGTGATTCTGCTCGTCTACAAAGACACCCTGCTGTCCTTCGTTGCCAGCGTGCAGCTGACCAGCAACGATATGCTGCGCGTGGGCGACTGGATCGAAATGCCACAGGTGGGTGCCGATGGCGACGTGGTGGACATCACCCTGCACACAGTGAAGGTGCAGAATTTCGACAAGACCATCGTCTCGATCCCGACCTGGCGCCTGATGTCCGAATCGTTCAAGAACTGGCGCGGCATGCAGCAATCCGGGGGACGCAGGATCAAGCGCAGCCTGTTCATCGATGCCAGCGGCGTGCGGTTCGTCTCCGATGAAGAAGAACAGAAGCTGACCCAGGTTCGACTGCTGACCGACTACATGGGCCGCAAGAAAGCCGAGCTCAAGGCGTGGAACGAGGCGCAGGGCAACGTCGCCGAAATGTCGGCCAATCGCCGTCGCATTACCAACATCGGCACGTTCCGCGCCTACGCGCTCGCGTACCTGAAAAGCCACGCCGACATTCACCCGGACATGACCTGCATGGTCCGCCAAATGGAAACCACGGCGCAGGGTGTGCCCCTGGAAATCTACTGCTTCACCCGCACCACGAGCTGGGGTGACTACGAGCGCATTCAGGGGGATATTTTTGACTACCTGCTGGCCGTGCTGCCGGAGTTCGGGCTGGTGGTTTATCAACAGCCGAGTGGGGCGGATTTACGGATTGGGTTGGCGGCCACGACCGCGACATATGTCCAGTCTAATTCCTAACTTGACCTACAAAAAGCGGTGTCAGAGAAATAATAAGGATGGCGTACTTTCGCCCACGGGGCGGCTAGGGTATTCAGGAAAACTAGCAGCTAGGGACTCGTGATGCCATATACGCTTCCTAGAAGCTAGCCAAGAATCTTTGGGCTTGACACTGCAATGCCTCAGCACAACAAAATAGGGAGCTTGAGTTTTGGGGGGACTATCTTACATCTAGAGAGCGAGAAACCGGAGTAAACGGGCGAGAAACAACCATATTTGTCTTTTCAATATCGGCCTGAATTTCAGACGTCGCGAATATAACCTGATAGTCAAACTTATAAGCACCGCACTCTCTTACAATTATTTCTTGTAAATTATGACTGCGGTTTTGTTCCATACCGCCATCATCGATACCATCTAGCATCAAAAAGTGTGGAACGCGCATGTAGTCTAGTTCCATACTCGTGGACAACAGTGCCAAATGAAAAATATGTCGAAGAACTACCGTTGAGCTTTCTGAAAAGTTTCGTGAGCCATTTACATATACCGAATTTTCTTCAAAATCGTACTTCACCACCTGAGCATCAACGAACTCAGGCTGTAATGGGAGATCTTGCTTGAGCAGCCTGATCATGTTCTTTTCAAGAACCCTTGCGACGTCGACTTTTCGGGACTGCTGACCAGCTTCAAGTGACTCTATTGTACTTTCTAGCTCAGTGAGTTCTCTAGCTAAATCATCACGTTGCTTTTGCAACTCTTGGATAACAGAAAAAAGCTTCTGCTTCTCATATGCCTGTTGAATCTCCTGATCAAGCACGCCCAAACGTCGACCAGTGCTTTCGAGAACTGTCTCTATATCTGAAGACCAGTTAGAGGACGCGGACTTATATTCTTTTTCTAATCTTTTAACTTCTTGAGTAGCTGAAGGTAAGTCCTTACTCAAACTCAGCACTTCTTCCTCTTTAAGTGCCAACAACAGTTTAGACTCTTTGAGTTGAATACTCAGCTCATTTCGCATACGAAGCAACTGACCGTCAGCGCCACTTTCAATAGGCGACTTGCATAACTGACAAGAATGCTCTATCGATTCGGTCTTTAATTCAGAAAGGCAACCTGGACAAAACTGAAACGACATATCCCCAAGATAATCACGAGTGGCTTTAGACTCATCAAGACTTTGAAGCCTATAAGTTAGCTCTTCTATGAAAAGCTTGGAGTCAGAAATATCTAAATTGATCGCAGCAATAGAATCCTTCAAGACCGATTCGTATCTTTTGGCGGAGCTAAGGCGCGCCCTTAGGTTATCAGCTTTCTTGCCAGCCTCATTTGACTCCTTCCGTGACAAGGTCCTGCTGACCTTTAACTGATCAATATAATCAGTCAACTGGGCTCTTTGCTGCTCCAACTCTTGGATAATATTTCGAGATGCTTCAATATCAGGCGTCTGGCCAGACTGGCCTAACACTCTAAATATTCCTCTCAACTCAGAAATTTTCTTATCTAAGGCCTTGTTAAGCTCTCTGACACGCAGTTGAGCAGTATAAAGTTGGTCGTCATATACTCCAGAAAGATAGCCACCGATCGTTTCTCTAGTAAGAGCGCTATCGAAATTATCCATTCGGAAAATTGGACTATGGACCGATGGTTGATCCGCATAAAGCACACGGAGCAGCTGATGCATTGTTAAGTTTGCTGCCCCTTGTCCTTGGGCTTGAGGCAAATCCAACGCACCAAAGATAGCCTGAGAGAAGCTTATTTTCTGTTCAGAGCGTTTAAAGGGGAATCTGTCCCACTGACTCGGACCCGCTGACAGGGCACCATCCATTCTCCCCCAGAATATAGATAATGGACGCTGAGCATCTTGGCTGATTTCCCTGAGAAATGTTGCAGGTTCGCCATTTAATTCAACCTCCACCATTACATTCGAGCATTTCAACGCATGCGGTTTCCAACGAATATTCTCAGCACCTAGCGAATACGCGAGCATATCCATGACGGTCGTTTTCCCAGAGGTATTACGCCCTCGTAGAACGTTAACCCCCAAATGAAATGCACAGTCAAATGCTCGATGCCCGCCTTGAAGAACAACAAGCCGTGCTACTCTAAGAGTTGGCTTAAGGAGTGTCATATCTATACTCTAACAGCGCTGTCCGATGTTTCAAACCATCGAGCCCACGCAAAGGAATCTGGGCGAGACCATTTGAAAGAAACTTTAAAATCTCTGCTTGCGCAGTCAAATAAATAGAAAGGTTCTCGCCTAAACTCTCAGGAATCGCGACCGAGTTAATTCGCTTAACAAAACCTTGCTCAAAACCATTCAAATCAATCAATCCTAGTGCGGCAATATTCCTCAGAGCCGCCAATTGAATTTGACTCATATCTCTGAAAGCAGCCTTGGGATTCAGTGGATCGCGATACGTATTAGATAAACTTTTCGCCAAACGCCTTCCATGCGCAAGCGTAGAGGGGAGCCTTATATCATTTATCGCAGAGGGAAATGCCAAATAAAAATCTAAAAGACGAGCCTTATCCACCTCAAGATCTGGGATTAAGCCCATCAATGCCATCATCCGAAACACACAATGATACGCATCAAACGCCGGATGATAGATCAGCATTTTTATCCCACCGTATGTGGCAATTCCCTGCCAAAAAGAAAAGCAAACCAAGCAGATCTTTTACCGTAAACTCCATAAAGTTCTCGCCCAACATTGACTTAACGGCCTGCAGCGCTCTACTGATGCTAGAATCAATCGCTAATCTGTCGCCTCCACCTTCAATAACTGGAGTGACAGTCAGCATATATATAGTATGTAACTCATCAAGAAGAATAGTGTATACGCGCTGGGCGCTTCGTGACGACTGGTATCTCATCACCAATTTGTAAGCGCGCTCCTTTTCCCCCATCGCAAAATGCAGCATATCCAGCCGCCCACTATCACGTAACTTTTCTTCAAGCCCACGGACATCGCCATCTGTAGGCATAGACATATAATGCTGTAGTTTTTGGGAGAACGTGTTGCCTGACAACTCGCCAACCCCGTCGAGTTTGAGCTTGGCGTAAAGAATAGCCAGTTCCTGTATCGACTCCGACGTTATTATATTAACGTCGGTGTTATATATACTTCCCCCGGCAATATCTCGACCAGAGGTGTTATTTGACTGGTTGATAGACAAGAGCCAACTACACTCTTTTATTTTTGTTAACTATGTCACCACCAGCCAAGTCCCTGCCAGCGCTGTTACCTTTCTGAGAGGTAAATGTACTTCTCGATTTACGAGAAGTGCGGTTGCTTATCGCTAATTTCAGTGTCCAGCCAGCGCCCAAACCTGCGACAAAAGTCAAAATGTGCGAGAGATATTCCATTACCAACCTACGTCAAATGAGAAAGCCGATGATCCTATGCCCTACGGGCTTGTACCGGAGAGTAGCTGATGGCCATCAGGGCGTCTACACCACTAAGGTCTTACCCCGGTAAGTGGAGCATACGAAAGCGCGTCTATACGCGGCGGTTACGGTCAGTTCTTTCGCTCAGCGTCTGCCGTCTTGGCTAAAGGACGCGGCAAAGCGTGGATTGCTTGAAGTCTTGCCAGGAGGACTGAGAGCCATACTCCTGATTGTGGCCTTTGTAGCACGGCCTGCGGTCACGAGTACTAACCCACAAATACAGAATTTCAACAAGACCATCGTCTCCATCCCGACCTGGCGGTTGATGTCCGAGTCGTTCAAGAACTGGCGAGGGATGCAGCAATCCGGGGGACGCAGGATCAAGCGCAGCCTGTTCATCGACGCCAGCGGTGTGCGGTTCGTCTCCGATGAAGAAGAACAGAAGCTGACCCAGGTTCGGCTTCTGACCGACTACATGGGCCGCAAGAAAGCCGAGCTCAAGGCGTGGAACGAAGCGCAGGGCAATGTCGCCGAAATGTCAGCCAATCGCCGTCGCATCACCAACATCGGCACGTTCCGCGCCTACGCCCTGGCGTATTTGAAAAGCCACGCCGACATTCACCCGGACATGACCTGCACGGTCCGCCAGATGGAAGCCACGGCCCAAGGTGTTCCGCTGGAAATCTACTGTTTCACCCGCACCACCAGTTGGGGGGACTACGAGCGGATTCAGGGGGATATCTTCGATTACCTGCTGGCGGTGCTGCCGGAGTTCGGGCTGGGGGTTTATCAACAGCCGAGCGGGGCTGATTTACGGATTGGGTTGGAGAAGATGTCGTCGAATCAAAGTCTGCAGCAACCGGGCAGCCTTTAACGCAAAAGTGCAGCTATGGCGCATCGTTTTCAGTGCTGACCCCGAATCGAGCGGAGAACTCTTTCCTTCCGTTGGGCGTCAACGCCAGCGCCCTACTGTCGAGGTCCTGAATAACCCATTTGCGGCTGGTCGCTATGTGCAGGAAGGCAGCACCCAGTGCTCCGGCGAGATGCGGGCGGCGCATGCTCCAATCCAGGCATGAGCAGGCGAAGCGACGTCGCTGCGCCCTGACTGTCTCCACATCAAGCCCCAGGTCGGCCATCGCTTTTTCGCCGCTGACAGTGAGTTGATAATTACCATCGTCAGGGGCTGACATGGTCAGCCAGCCTGACTCGAGGAAACGATCGTGCAGTTTTACGGCCAATGAACCCGCCATGTGGTCATAACAGGTTCGTGCGATTTGCAGTCGACCCGGGGTATTCGGGACGAACCGGGTGTCCGGCTTCTGACTGATCACCATAAGGGCCTCAATCGCTCTGGCCACATCTGCGTCCGCCAGACTGTAATACCGATGCCTGCCCTGCGTGTGCAGCTTCAGCAGCCCGTCCTCTTTGAGCCTTGCCAAATGCGCGCTTGCAGTAGAGGCACTTACGTCGCCGATGACAGCCATTTCTGTGCTTGTACGTGCATGCCCATCCATCAACGAACAGAGCATCTTCGTCCTTGCTGGTTCGGCGATTGCGCCGGCGACCCTTGAAATGGCGGTGTCATTGCCTGGGGAGTCCATATTTCGTTCCTGAACGAATCGTTAACGTGCGCAGTGCCGGATATTAGCCGTTCTTTGTGAACAGGACTTTCAGAAATGACGCCGTTTGAAGCAGCCAGCCATGCCGACCCTTATATTTATTACGCTGGTTTAAGGCAACGAAAGGGGCTGTTGTTCGATGCAGATCTACGCCTGTGGATCGCCAGTGATGCCAGTGCCGTAGAGGCCATTCTGGAACATTCGAACTGTCGAGTCCGTCCTCTTGATGAGCCGGTTCCTCTCGCCATTGCACAGGGCGCCGCGGGGCGTATTTTCGGTCGTCTCATGCGCATGAACGAGGGAGCTGAACACCAGTGTCCAAGAATGGCCATCGCGCCCGCTTTGGCTTCTGTGCATGACGAAAACATCGCAGAAATTGTGTCGCAGGTGTTCGAGTCCCTCCATGCCCCGGTCGACGCCCTCAATGAATTGATGTGGACGTTGCCCTTATCCGTCATAGCAACCTTGATGGGCGTTCCTTTCACCCAGTTACGTGAAGTAGTGACCCTGACCCAGAATTTCGTGGGCTGTCTTTCCCCCTTAAGCGACAAGACCAAGCTGGATGAGGCCGATGCCGGAGCGACTCGGTTGAGTCAACTGTTCGCAGAGTTGCTGCTTGGCGAGAATGAAAGAAGTCGCTTCATGAGCCACGTGTTGAGGGAATGTGACGTGACGGCCTGGAGAGACCGAGACGCATTGATCGCTAATCTGATCGGCCTGTTATCACAGACCTGCGAAGCCACCGCAGGCTTGATCGGCAACACCCTCATAGCAATTCATCGTAACCCCGACCTGTTTGAAACCCCTGAACAACCGGCGCGCGTTGCAGAGTGGGTAGCCGAGGCGGCGCGCCACGACTCCCCCATACAAAACACCCGGCGGTTCGTTGCCGAGCAGTGTGTTATCGAAGGCTGCGTCCTGAAGGCCGGGGATACGGTTCTTTTGTTACTGGCTTCAGCGAACAGGGATCCTTGCGCAAACCCGGATCCCGACAACTTTTTGCTCACACGGCCACACCGTCGAATATTCAGCTTTGGCTCAGGCAGACACGAATGCCCAGGCCAGCAACTCGCCTTGCGTATTGCCTCTGAAGCGGTTTCAGAACTGTTGCGTAGACAGCCCAACGCCGCTGTCCGCGCTAATCAATGGCGCTACTTGCCCTCGCTTAATGCTCGGATTCCTTATTTCCATCGCAGCCGGGAGACTCAACAATGATCGCCGTTATTTTTGAAGCGTGGCCACATGAGGAGCAATACCAGCGGTATCTTGATCTTGCGGCTGAACTGAAGCCATTGCTGGAAGGTTTGGATGGGTTCATTTCAGTAGAGCGTTATCAGAGCCTCAGTGAGCCAGGAAAAGTTCTGTCGCTGTCATTTTGGCGTGATGAGGACGCCATTAAACGGTAGCGCGGCCTTGAGTTGCATCGTGCCGCGCAACTTACGGGGCGTAGGCAAGTATTCAATGATTACCACCTGCGCATTGCTGAAGTGGTGCGAGATTACAGTCTGGAGAATCGTGCTCAAGCGCCGGGCGATAGCAGACGCGCTCATGAATAAAATAACTTAAAACAACAAAAAGCCCGGCATCTGCCGGGCTTTTATTGTGGGTCTTATTACACCCAAAGACTTACTGATAACGCTGGTAGCTCGAACCGAACTCTTTGCGGTTTTCAGCAACGGTGACGGTGCCGGAAGTCTGAGTGGCGAAAGGCTTGACCGCCTCTTTGCTGGCGACTTTGCTGTCCAGAACGGTAGCGCTGGAAGCATCGACGATGGCGCGTTGGTTGATGTGCTCTGGGCTGGCGAATGCAGAACCGGCAGCCAGGATGGACAATGCGAAACCGAAGGCGATGGACTTTTTCATGATGTAGATCTCCGCGTAGTTGCTGGTAAGTTGGTTAAGTCGTTTCGTTGGGGCCAATCTATTCGGTTGATCCCAACATGAAAAACCAAGCATGAAGATACTTAACATCACCATCGCTGATGTCGTTAACGCGGGCGTCTAACCCGGCTGTTTCAGAGAATGGTTCGTCGTTGAACAAGACCGCGCCGACTGATCCACACCGATGAAACAATCACCAGCCCGCCCAAAAACAGCTTGCCCAGGTCCTCGTTCTGCCCCCAGATCAACAGATTGATCAGCAGCCCCACCGGCACATGCAGGTTGTTCATTACCGCCAACGTGGCGCCGTTGACCAGGCAAGCGCCTTTGTTCCACCAGTACATGCCAAGCGCGGTGGAACACAGGCCGAGGAACAGCAACACCACCCATTGCTGAGGCGCATCCGGGAGATGCTGCGCGTTGCCGAACAGCAGAAACGCGGGCAACGCCACAGCCAGGGCGCCGAGGTAGAAATAGCCGAAGCGACGGTAGTGCGGCAGATCACTGGGGTAGCGGGCGACCAGGTGTTTGTAGAGCACCTGCCCCGCTGCGTAGGTGAAATTCGCCACCTGCAACAGAAGGAAGCCGCCGAGGAAATTCGGATCAACCCGGTCGTAACGAATGATCACGGCGCCGAGCACCGCGACCATGGCCGCCATTAGGCCCCACGGATTGAAGCGCCGGTTGAGAGCGTCTTCGATCAGCGTGACGTGGAGCGGCGTCAGGATGGTGAACAGCAGCACTTCGGGGACCGTCAGCACGCGGAAGCTCAGGTACAGGCAGACGTAGGTGACGCCGAATTGCAACGCGCCGATCAGCAGCATACCGCGCATGAATGGCGGCTCGACCCGACGCCAGCGCGTCAGCGGGATGAAGACCAAACCGGCCAGCACCACCCGAAGCAGCACGGCAAAATAGCTGTCGACGTGCCCGGCCAGATAAACGCCAATCAGGCTGAAGGAGAACGCCTGAATCAGCGTCACGAAAAGTAGATAGCCCATGGTCGCCCCTTTTTTGAAGGCGGCGACCTTAGCCGGTTGGCCATGGCGTGTCTATTGAACAGGTCGGCTGGACCACCGTTAGCGGCGATCCCGGGCCCGGAAAGAAAAAACCCGATCAACCCGGCGCAGTCCTGCGGGTCGATCGGGCAATGCACTCAGGAGCGAACGAGTGCCAATGGAGTGTCGATGAACGCGAGCATCATCAGGCGGCGGGATTAACAGGCGATTAAGGGGTCAGGTCGGATGTCGCTCCAGCATTCGAACGCCCATCCCCTCGGCATGTCAGCGGCGGACGTCTCGATCAAAGAAGCGGACTATTGCCCCGAACCCATCTAAGAATTTGTTTTATCGACGAAGCCGAAGTACGCTCCGTCGACCCCGCTGCGTGGGTTACAGAGGCTCGCAACTCAGGGAGATGCGCAGCTTAACGATGTCGCGGGTGAATTTCGCGGTGACTTCGGTGCTGCTCTTCGGCGCGACCTGGACCCGGCGCGTGCGCGGGGCTTCCGGCCCGTTGCGAAAGACCACGCTGCACTTGGCGGGAACGTCGCCAAAGTTATTCAGGGTGATGTTGCCGATGTCGTAGGCGACGTCATGACTGTTGTAGTCGACCTGCACGCCCTTGATGTCTTTCTCGACGTCAATCGGGTAGGCGAACGCGCTCAGCGGCAACATCGCCAGCAGCACACAACAGATTCTTTTCATGGGGCAGTCTCCATTCAGGGACCGCCAGCTTAGGACAACAGGAGCGAGAGATGAAAGCGCCCCGCGTGACCCTTGATCAATGGCGCACGCTGCAAGCCGTTGTCGACCATGGCGGTTTTGCTCAGGCCGCTGAAGCGTTGCACCGTTCGCAGTCGTCGGTCAGCTATACCGTCGCCAGGATGCAGGACCAGCTCGGCGTTCCGCTGTTGCGCATTGACGGCCGCAAAGCCGTGCTGACCGAGGCGGGTGAAGTCTTGTTGCGGCGCTCGCGGCAACTGGTGAAGAACGCCAGCCAGCTGGAAGATCTGGCCCACCACATGGAACAGGGCTGGGAGGCCGAGGTGCGTGTGGTCGTCGACGCCGCGTACCCGAACGCGCGACTGGTGCGGGCGCTGACAGCCTTTATGCCGCAGAGCCGCGGATGTCGGGTGCGGCTGCGTGAGGAAGTGCTGTCGGGCGTGGAGGAAGTGTTGCTGGAAGGTGTAGCCGATCTCGCCATCAGCGGCTTCAGCATTCCGGGCTATTTGGGTAATGAGATGAGCAAGGTCGAGTTCGTCGCCGTGGCCCACCCCGGGCACGCGTTGCATCAGTTGCAACGTGAGCTGAATTTCCAGGACCTGGAAAGCCAGTTGCAGGTGGTGATTCGTGACTCCGGGCGCAATCAACCGCGCGACGTCGGCTGGCTCGGCGCCGAACAGCGCTGGACGGTTGGCAGTCTCGCCACGGCGGCTGCGTTCGTCAGCAGCGGCTTGGGGTTTGCCTGGTTGCCGCGCCACGTCATCGAGCGGGAAATCAACGAGGGCGTGCTGAAGATTCTGCCACTGGACAAAGGCGGCAGCCGGCACCCGACGTTTTATCTTTACTCAAGCAAGGACAAACCGCTCGGGCCAGCGACGCAGATCCTGATCGAGCTGATTCAGAGCTTCGACACCGCGCCGCTGGATGTGCCCTTCCCGGGGCCGCAGCAGATGCTGTGAAGAACGCGTCAACTGGTACGCCTTTGGATTGATGCTGCTCAAACTGGCCCCTTCCCGGCTGAAGCCGGTCCCACGAGAACAACGCGTGCACTTGTAGGACCGGCTTTAGCCGGGAAAGCGTCAGGCGTTACACCGCAAATTTAATGGTGTTCATGCTGGCCCCTTCCCGGCTGAAGCCGGTCCTACGAATGCACCGCATTACCCTGTAGGACTGGCTTTAGCCGGGAACGCGTCAGGCGTAGCACCGCAAGTTTAATGGTGCTCACGCTGGCCCCTTCCCGGCTGAAGCCGGTCCTACGAATGCACCGCATTACCCTGTAGGACTGGCTTTAGCCGGGAATGCGTCAGGCGTCACACCGCAAATTTGATGACGCTCCATCCGGCCCCTTCCCGGCTGAAGCCGGTCCCACGAGAACACGCCTCGCCACACCCCCACTGTCCAAATGCCCGCAAACGTGCTTCCCTTACGTCCTGTTTTTTCGCAGTCGACATCAATTTCAGGACTCTGACCATGCTGAAGAAAATCGCCCTCTCCGCCGCTGCCGTGTTGTTCGCCGGTCATTTGATGGCCGCTCCGGCGCCTCACGTTGTGCTGACCACCAGCTTCGGCGATGTGGAAATCGAGCTGAATCAGGACAAGGCGCCCGTCAGCACCCAGAACTTCCTCAAGTACGTTGACAGCAACTTCTACAACAACACCATTTTCCACCGCGTCATCCCCGGCTTCATGGCTCAGGGCGGCGGGTTCACCGCGCAGATGCAACAGAAGCCCACCAACGACCCGATCAAGAACGAAGCCGATAACGGCCTGCACAACGTGCGCGGCACCGTCGCCATGGCGCGGACCTCGGACGTGAATTCGGCCACCAGCCAGTTCTTCATCAACGTGAAGGACAACGCGATGCTCGACCACGGCGCCCGTGACTATGGCTACGCGGTGTTCGGCACAGTCGTCAAGGGCATGGACGTCGTTGATCAGATCGTCAATGCGCAAGCCGGCAACAAAGGTGGAATGCAAAACGTGCCGCTTGACCCGATCCTGATCAAGACGGCCAAGCGCGTGAACTAAGCTTGCCGCAAGCGTAAAAGCCGGGCGCCTGCCCGGCTTTTGCATTTTAAGGACCCGGCCACTTGAATCAGCGTGAGCAATCGCGTTTTCATGTGGTCTGATCCGAAGACTGCCATCGGGCCGCTCTCAAGCCGCTGCACCCAATCCCCATTCAAAGGAGAGCCCGCTCAAGCGTGGGCGTCATTGCCAATGCTCTATCGCCGTTTTGAACAGCTGATCGATATCTTCCGCGAAGCCCCCACCGCCGCCCCGCCCAACACCGTCACATCGTTCTACGTGTATTACCTGCGTCAAGTGTGGCCCAGCTTTGCCGCGCTGCTGGTGGTCGGACTGATCGGGGCGTTGATCGAAGTCTCGCTGTTCAGCTACCTGAGCCGCATCATCGATCTGGCCCAGGGCACGCCCAATCCGAATTTCTTCCGCGAACATGCGTTAGAGCTGACGTGGATGGTCGTCGTCGCGCTGGTGCTGCGCCCGATCTTCGTTGCGCTGCATGACCTGCTGGTGCATCAGACCATCAGCCCCGGCATGACCAGCATGATCAACTGGCAGAACCACAGTTACGTGCTCAAGCAGAGCCTGAATTTCTTTCAGAACGACTTCGCCGGGCGCATCGCCCAACGCATCGTCCAGACCGGCAACGCGCTGCGCGACTCGGCGGTGCAGTCGGTGGACGCGTTGTGGCACGTGCTGATCTATTCGATCAGCGCGCTGGTGCTGTTCGCCGAGGCTGACTGGCGCCTGATGATTCCGCTGCTGAGCTGGATTTTCGCGTTCATTCTGGCGTTGTGGTACTTCGTGCCACGGGTCAAGGAGCGCTCGGTGATTTCCTCCGACGCGCGTTCGAAACTGATGGGCCGTATCGTCGATGGCTACACCAACATCGCCACGCTCAAGCTGTTTGCGCACACCAATTCGGAGCAGCAGTACGCCCGAGAGGCCATCAGCGAGCAGACCGAGAAGACCCAGCTGGCAGGCCGCGTGATCACCGAAATGGACACCGTGATCACCACGCTCAACGGCATTCTGATTGTCACCACCACGGGCCTGGCGTTGTGGCTGTGGACCCAGTCGTTGATTTCGGTGGGCGCGATTGCGCTGGCGACCGGTCTGGCGATTCGGATCGTCAACATGTCCGGCTGGATCATGTGGGTGGTCAACGGCATCTTCGAAAACATCGGCATGGTTCAGGACGGTCTGCAAAGCATCGCGCAGCCAGTGGGCATTACCGATCGGGACGCGGCGCCGAAGCTGGCCGTCAGCCGTGGCGAGGTGAAATTCCAGGACCTCAATTTCCAGTACGGCAAAGGCAAGGGCGTGATCCACGGCCTGAACCTGGACATCAAGGCGGGCGAGAAAATTGGTTTGATCGGGCCGTCGGGCGCCGGTAAATCGACCCTGGTGAATCTGCTGCTTCGTTTGTATGACGTACAAGGCGGGCGGATCCTGATCGACGATCAGGACATTTCCCACGTCGCTCAGGAAAGCCTGCGTTCGCACATCGGCATGATTACCCAGGACACGTCGCTGTTGCACCGCTCGATCCGCGACAACCTGCTTTACGGCAAACCGGATGCGACCGACGCGCAATTGTGGGAAGCCATGCGCAAGGCCCGCGCCGACGAGTTCATTCCGCTGCTGACGGACTCCGAAGGCCGCACCGGGCTGGATGCCCATGTTGGCGAGCGCGGCGTCAAGCTGTCCGGTGGTCAGCGTCAGCGCATCGCCATCACCCGCGTGCTGCTCAAGGACGCGCCGATCCTGATCATGGACGAAGCGACGTCAGCGCTGGATTCGGAAGTGGAAGCGGCGATTCAGGAGAGTCTGGAAACGCTGATGCAGGGCAAGACGGTGATTGCGATTGCTCACCGGCTGTCGACCATCGCGCGGATGGATCGCTTGATCGTTCTGGAAAACGGCGTGATCGCTGAAAGCGGGACCCATGCCGAGCTGCTGGCCCACAAAGGGTTGTATGCACGGTTGTGGGCGCATCAGACGGGCGGGTTTGTCGGGGTGGATTGATCAAGACATCGCGCGAACCGTAGGAGCCGGCTTGCTGGGGAACCCGATCTGTCATTCGCCACTGTGGTGGCTGAACAATCGCCTTCGCCAGCATTCCGCAGGACGGCCGCCGCATGTATAAACGACACAAAATCCTTGTAGGAGCGCGCTTGCCCGCGAACGTAGAGTGTCAGCCACTGGATATTTAGCTGACCCACCGCAATCGCGGGCAAGCGCGCTCCTACAGTTGATCTCGATCAAAACCTCACATCTATGTTGAATTCAAATCGGTAGGTGGATTCGCCGCCCGCTAGATCTTCACTCCGCCTGCCGATACGGCAACGCCCCGCGCGCTTCTTCGGCGTAGGCCAGAATCCCCGCCCGTTCCTGGGTCAGAAAATCCGCTACCGCCTCCCGCAATCCCGGGTGCGCCAGGTAGTGCCACGAGTGGGTGATGACCGGCTCGAAGCCGCGAATCAACTTGTGCTCCCCTTGGGCGCCGGCGTCGAAGCGCTTGAAGCCGTGGGCGATCGCGTAATCCATGCCCTGATAAAAACAGGTTTCGAAGTGCAGCCGGTCGAACTCGGCCAGGCAGCCCCAGTAGCGGCCGTAAAAACTGTCGCCGCCAATCAGGCTGAACGCCATGGCCACCGGCCGTGAACCCTGACGCGCCAGCACCACACGAATCGCTTCGGGCATGCGCTCGGCGACCAGGCTGAAGAATTCCCGCGTGAGGTAAGGCGTTTGCCCACGCACTTCGTAGGTATTGGAATAGCAGGCGTAGACGAAATCCCAATGCGCCTCGCTCAGCTCGTGCCCTTCAAGCAAGTCGAAATCAAAGCCCTGCCCCGCCACTTGCTCGCGCTCCTTGCGCATCTGCTTGCGCTTGCGTGAGCTCAAGACGTCGAGAAAATCCTGAAAATCCCGATAGCCGCGGTTCTGCCAGTGGTACTGGCAGCCAATGCGCTGCAGCCAGCCGGGTTGTTCAGCAAGCAACGCGTCGGCGACCGGGTCGGTGAAGTTGACGTGAACGCTGGACAGCTCCTCGCTCTGGGCATAACCCGGCAGGCAGGCCAGCAGTTCGCGGCCATCTTCCGGGGTCTTCGCCAACAGCCGCGGCCCGCTTACCGGACTGAACGGCACGGCCACCAGCAGCTTGGGGTAATAGGCCAGACCGGCGCGACGGCAGGCGTCCGCCCAGGCGTGATCGAACACGTATTCGCCATAAGAGTGCCACTTGCGGTAAGCCGGCAGGGCAGCGATGAGTTGCTTGCCCTCGTAGTGCAGCAAGTGCTCGGCGCGCCAGCCGGAACGCGGCCCAAGGCTGCCGCTGTCTTCCAGCGAACTGAGAAAGGCATGGCGCAGAAACGGCGAGTCGCCAGGTATCAGGGCGTCCCACTGTTCAGGTGCAAGGTCCGACAGTTTATCCAAACGGTGTAACGACATCTCGCCACTCCTGGTCCAGTCGTGTGGTCGCGCTAACGTTTGCGCAGTATCACTTATTCACAGGGTCTGCACGTGAATTTACTCGATACAGCGCTCTAGTCCGTGGCTTCGACGAAATTTTCTCATGTCATCGACATGACATCACTTCGCCACTGTTTCGTCATAAACGCTGGCAATACTGGCGCCAGTTTTTAGAGCCAGAGGCTCCAGGAACTCCCATTTTTTCCCGCCCACCCTTGGTCGGCTGATCCCTGGATGATTCGGTCATCCCTTCTCAGTTACGGAGATTGATATGCGTCTTGCTTCCACGAAAACTGCGGCAGCCCTGTGTGGTGGTGTGCTGCTGGCCATGAGCGTTCCGGCCAGCGCCGCAGTCGACGCGAAACTGCTCGACATGCTCAAGGCCAACGGCTCGATTTCACCTGCTCAGTACGCCGAACTGCAAACCGAGCTGACCAAAGACCAGCTGGCTCAGCAACAGGCCCAGAAAGCCACGTCCGACCAGATCGCCGCCGCTACCGCTGCCAAGTCCTCCGAACTGTCTGCCTTCGAGCAGAAAGTGGCATGGGCGGCGAAGACTCAGTTCAAAGGCGACGTTCGCGTTCGGCAAGAGACGGTCAAGATCGACGACCAGAACAACAGCCAGGACAAAAACCGTCAGCGTATCCGTGTGCGTCTGGGCGCTTACAGCGAGATCAACCCGCAAGTCAGCACCGGCATTCGTATCGCCACCGGTGGCGACAACAAGGCCAACTCCACCAACGTTGACCAGAACGACTACTTCACCAAGAAAGACCTGTGGCTGGATCAAGGCTTCATCGATTACCACCCGACCGCGATCCAGAACCTGCACGTCATCGGCGGCAAAATGGCTCAACCATGGGTCAGCGAAGGCGACGTGATCTGGGACAACGACATCAACCCTGAAGGTCTGGCCGCTACTTACAGCCTGCCGATCAACAAGGGCTTCGAGCTGTTCGGCAGCGCCGGTACCTACACCCTCAAGGACAACATCAGCGGTGAAGGTACGCAGTTCAAGAACGACCTGCGCCTGAACGCGGCTCAGTTGGGTACGCGGATCGCCATCACCGACAACGTGAAAATGACAGTCGGCGGTTCGGTCTACAACTACGAAAACTCCAACGACTGTAATCCGGCCGCTGCCAGCACCAGCACGACGTTCTGTGGCTTGAGCATCAACGGCAACAACACCACCGACTTCCGCCTGTATGAAGGCTTCGGTCAGCTGGACCTGACCGGCTTCGCCGTACCGGTCGGCCTGTACGGTCAGTACGTGGTCAACAGCGCCAC
The DNA here is from genome assembly GCF_021728295.1 of Pseudomonas petrae. Taxonomy (GTDB): domain Bacteria; phylum Pseudomonadota; class Gammaproteobacteria; order Pseudomonadales; family Pseudomonadaceae; genus Aquipseudomonas; species Aquipseudomonas petrae. The sequence goes on along the minus strand of NZ_JAKJXE010000021.1, from coordinate 39,610 downwards.
CAACAGCGACGAAGACACCGCATGGCTGGCGGGTGTGAAAACCAAGGTGTTCGGTTTCGGTCTGGACTACAACTACCGCGATACACAGCGTAACGCTGTGGTGGGTGCCTTCACCGACTCCGACTTCGCCAACGGCACTACCGGTTCGCGCGGTCACAAGCTGAGCGTTTCCTACGACATCGACAAGAACTTCGCGGTCGGCGCGACGTACTTCCTGACCAAAGCGGACTTCGCGACCTCTGCGCTGCCACGTGACCAGGATGCCAACACGCTCCAACTGGACGTGCTGGCGAAGTTTTAAGAAAGCGAGCTAAAAGCAAAAAGCTTCAAGCGGCGTGCTCCTGCCGCTTGAAGCCGCTACAGACCTCATGCCCGCCGTTGCCCTGTCGGATCCCCATCATCCGTTCCGACAGAGCAGCGCCGGGCTTTTTTGTGGGCTGCACAAATCTTCTGCTGATCGCGATCCCTTGTAGGAGCGCGCTTGCCCGCGATTGCGGTGTGCCAGACAGCGCCTATGCCACAGACAGATTGCATCGCGGGCAAGCGCGCTCCTACAGAGGAAAAACGCATCACTTCTTGCGCAAAATCACGCTACCAATCGAATACCCGGCGCCGAACGAGCTGAGTACGCCCAGCGCGCCGCTTGGCAGGTCGTCCTGGTGCTCGTGAAACGCGATCACGGAGCCGGCGGAGCTGGTGTTGGCGTAGCGGTCGAGGATCACCGGAGCTTCTTCGACGGTGGCGTCGCGGCCCAGCAGTTTCTTCACAATCAGGTGGTTCATGCTCAGGTTGGCCTGATGCAGCCAGAACCGTTGCACGTCGCCGATGTTCAGCTGATTCTCGTCCAGGTGCGCAGCCACCAGCTCGGCGACCATCGGGCAGACGTCGCGGAACACCTTGCGGCCTTCCTGTACGAACAGTTTGTCCGGCTTGCCTTCGCCCTCTTCCGCCGCGCGGTTGAGGAAACCGAAGTTGTTGCGGATGTTATTGGAGAACGTCGTCAACAGCTTGGTGCCGACGATATCGAACTGATGCTGTGAGGTCGCCAGGTCAGCGCGCTCGACCACCACCGCCGTGGCCGCATCACCGAAAATGAAGTGGCTGTCACGGTCGCGGAAATTAAGGTGAGCGGTGCAGATCTCAGGGCTGATGACCAACAGCGCCCGCGCCTGGCCCAGCTTGACGCTGTTGCACGCCGTCTGAATGCCGAACGTGGCCGAGGAGCACGCCACGTTCATGTCAAAGCCGAAGCCCTGAATGCCCAGCGCCGCCTGGATTTCGATGGAGATCGCCGGGTATGCGCGTTGCAGGTTGGAACAGGCGACGATCACGCCGTCGATGTCAGCGGCGGTCTTGCCGGCACGCTGCAGGGCCTGCCAGGCCGCGGCAACGCCCATCTCGCAGAGAATCGACCATTCGTCATTGGAGCGCTCGGGCAGGCGCGGCTTCATGCGCTGCGGGTCGAGAATGCCGTCCTTGTCCATCACATAACGGCTTTTAATGCCGCTGGCTTTTTCGATGAACGCCGCGTTGGATTCCGTCAGTGCCTGAACCTCCCCCGCTTCGATCGCGGCGGCATTTTCGGCGTTGAACTGGGCAATGTAGGTGTTGAAAGACTGCACCAGCTCATCGTTGGAAATACTGTTGGCGGGGGTGAAAAGCCCGGTGCCACTGATCACGACTTCGTACACGGTCGTTCCTCTCGAGATAAAAGCGGCTCATTGACGGCAGCAGCTGAACAGCCAGCACAAGCGAGGACGTTAGCGATCTGGAACGAAGGTCCCAATGCAACGAAGCAGCAACCCGCTTGGCGGACGACGGATGTTTATGACGCTATGAAGTTTAGCCGCGAAGTTTGCCATAACGGCCGCAATTTCGCGCTACCGGGTGATACAAACGGGGCAGTGATCCTGCCCCAAATGCCGCACGATCTTCCACTGGGTGCCGGGGATCCACTGTAGGAGCGCGCTTGCCCGCGAATGGGGTGAGTCTGTGGCATAGGAGTCGTCTGACTCACCGCGATTCGCGGGCAAGCGCGCTCCTACAATAGGTCCCTATCAAATCAAGGATTTGCGTTGAATGCAGGACCCGTGAGGGCTTCAGCCCTCGACCTGGGTCCACTGCTTATTCAGGCGCTTGTCCGAGATCGGCACTTTGGTGCCCAGTTGCTGGGCAAACAGCGAGACGCGGTATTCCTCCAGCCACCAGCGATACACCACAAGCTCCGGGTCCCGCTTGCCTTCCTGGGCATGTTTGTCGGCGCGGGTCTGGTACTGCGCCCAGAGATTGCCCAGTTCGATGCTCCAGACCCGGTCCTTCTGCGCCTGGCTACCGAGTTTCTCAAGGCGGATTTCGATGGCCTTGAGGTAACGCGGCAGTTCCTTGAGCCACACCGCCGGCGTTTCACGAACGAAACCGGGGTAGACCAGCTTGCTTAGCTGACCCTTGATGTCGTTCAGCGCCACGGCCTGGGCCAGATCGATCTTGCCCTTGAAACGCTTTTGCAGGCCATGCCACAGCTTGAGAATCTCCAGCGTCAGCCTCGCCAGCCGCTCGGCATGTTCGGTCAGACCGCCACGTTTGCGCTCGGCCAGGGACAACAGCCCGGCACCGTCTCGCGGCAGGGTCGCTTCACCCTCAAGGATGCAGCTGTCGAGACTCGCCAGCAGGATGTCTTCGATCAACCCATCGACCCGACCCAGATCGCGGTACAGCAACGCCAGCTCGGTCTGGCCGGGCAACTTGCTGCGCAGGAACTTGGCCGGCTCGGCCAGTTGCTGCAACAACAACCGTTGCAGCGCTCGACGGTGCTGATATTCGGCCTCGGCCTGGGTCGAGAAACGCCCTTCCTTGACCGCGCCGCCCTCTTCCACCAGCGCCGGGTACACCGTCATCGACAGCCCGGCGATCTGCTGTTGAGTCTTCTCGGCCACCTTTGCGAAGCCCTTGGCTTCGACCGGTTGCTGACCTTTCGCCGACTGCGGCACCGCCAATGCAGCCTGTCCGGCCTCGGCGAACCGCGCGGTCAGCTCATCCAGCTCCCGGCCTTCACCGAGGAACTTGCCGTTGGCATCGACCACTTCAAGGTTCATTTTCAGGTGGCTTTCCACCTGCTGCGCCGCTTCGGCCCAAGCTTCGTCGGTCACCCGCACGCCGGTCATGCGCAACAACTCACGGCCCAACGCCTGGGGCAACGAGCCTTCGGCGAAGACCATCCGCTGCAACGCGGCTTTGACAAAATCCGGCACCGGTACGAAATTCTTGCGCAACGCCTTGGGCAGATTGCGCACCAGCGCCACGCATTTGGTTTCCAGCAGCCCCGGCACCAGCCATTCCAGGCGCTCGGCGGGCAATGACAACAACAGCGGCGCCGGCACCCGCAGGGTCACGCCGTCACGCGGATGGTTCGGTTCGAAGTGGTAGGTCAGCGACAGGGTCAGTTCGCCCAGGCGCAAGGTGTCCGGGTACTGATTGGCCGTGACCTCGCTGGCTTCACGGGCGAGCACATCTTCCTCGCGCATGATCAGCAACTGCGGGTTCTTCTGGCTCTCCATCCGGTACCAGGCGTCGAACGTCGCGGTCTGGTGAATATCCGCCGGCAAGCGTTCGTCGTAATAGCGGAACAGGGTTTCTTCGTCGGCCAGAATGTCGCGGCGACGCGCCTTCGCTTCCAGTTCGTCGAGCTGTTCCAGCAATTTGGCGTTGGCTGCGAGGCATTTGGCCCGAGACTGGATTTCACCACGCACCAACCCTTCGCGGATGAAGAACTCGCGGGACACCACCGGATCGATCGGCCCGAAATGCACTGGCCGACGCCCAACGACGATGAGGCCGAACAGGGTGATCTGTTCGAAGGCGACGACTTGGCCGCGCTTCTTTTCCCAATGGGGCTCGAAGTGGTTTTTCTTGATCAGGTGCCCGGCAAGCGGCTCGATCCAGTCCGGTTCGATCTTCGCCACCATGCGTGCATATAGCTTGGTGGTTTCGACCAGCTCGGCGGCCATGATCCATTGCGGGCGCTTGCGACCCAGCCCCGATGACGGATGCACCCAGAATCGCCGCTGACGCGCGCCCATGTAGTCGCCGTCTTCGGTCTTCTGAGCGATCTGGCTGAGCAAGCCCGATAGCACCGCCTTGTGAAATTTCGGAAAATCGGCTGGCTCTTTGTTGACCGTCAGTTGCAGGTCGCGGCAGATCAAACTCAGTTGGCGATGGGAGTCACGCCATTCCCGCAGGCGCAGGTAATTGAGGAAATTGCGCCGACACCAGTTACGCAGCGGACTGGCGGTCAGGGCCTGGCGCTGTTCTTCGAAACCACGCCACAGATTGACCAGCCCGGCGAAGTCGGAGTCCTGATCTTTCCACTGCGCGTGGGCCTGATCGGCGGCCTGTTGACGCTCCGGCGGACGCTCGCGCGGGTCCTGAATCGACATCGCGCTGGCAACGATCAGCACTTCCTGCAAGCTGCCTTGCTTCGCCGCTTCGAGCAACATGCGGCCCATGCGCGGGTCCACCGGCAGGCGCGCCAGCTGCCGGCCCATCGGCGTCAGGTTGTTCTCGCGGTCGACCGCCGAAAGCTCCTGCAACAGGTTGAAGCCGTCGCTGATCGCTTTGCCGTCCGGCGGCTCGATAAACGGGAAATCAGTGATCTGGCCCAAACGCAGGTGGAGCATCTGCAGAATGACCGCCGCGAGGTTGGTGCGCAGGATTTCCGGATCGGTGAATTCAGGCCGTGAGAGGAAATCTTCTTCGCTGTACAGGCGCACGCACAGGCCCGGCTCGACCCGACCGCAACGGCCCTTGCGCTGGTTGGCGCTGGCCTGGGAAATCGCTTCGATGGGCAGCCGCTGCACTTTGGCGCGGTAGCTGTAGCGGCTGATGCGCGCGGTGCCGGTGTCGATGACGTAGCGAATGCCCGGTACGGTCAGCGAGGTTTCGGCGACGTTCGTAGCCAGTACCACGCGACGGCCCGGATGAGACTGGAAAATTCGTTGCTGCTCGGCTGGCGACAGGCGTGCGTACAGCGGCAGGATTTCGGTGTGCTTGAGTTGCGCCTTGCGCAGCATTTCAGCGGCGTCACGGATTTCCCGCTCGCCGGGTAGAAACACCAGCACATCGCCGGGGGACTTGCGCTCGCTGCGCTCGAAGGCGGCCAGTTCGTCCAGCGTGGCAAGAATCGCCTGATCGACAGTCAGGTCTTCCTCGATGCTGTTGCCCTCTTCGTCCTGCTGGGCCGTCATCGGCCGGTACCAGGTCTCCACTTGGAAGGTCCGGCCCGAGACTTCGATGACCGGCGCCTTGTCGAAATGCTCGGAGAAGCGTTCGAGGTCGATGGTTGCCGAGGTGATGATGACTTTCAGGTCCGGGCGACGGGGCAGCAGGGTTTTCAGATAGCCAAGGAGGAAGTCGATGTTCAGGCTGCGTTCGTGGGCTTCGTCGACGATGATCGTGTCGTAGCGCTCAAGATAGCGGTCGTGCTGGGTCTCGGCGAGCAGGATGCCGTCGGTCATCAGCTTGATCAGGGTGTTTTCGTCGCTCTGATCTTCGAAGCGCACCTGATAACCCACCAGCCCGCCGAGCGGCGTGCCGATTTCTTCGGCGACCCGGCTGCCGACGCTGCGTGCAGCGATTCGACGCGGCTGGGTGTGGCCGATGAGGCCGTGCTGTCCGCGACCGATTTCCAGGCAGATCTTCGGCAGCTGAGTGGTTTTACCCGAGCCGGTTTCGCCGGCAATGATCAAGACCTGATGCTCAAGAATCGCTTTCTTGATCTCGTCGCGCTTGGCGGCGATGGGCAGGTTTTCGTCGTATCGCATGGTCGGCACGCTGTGCCCGCGACTCAGCACACGGGCGCACGATGCCTGCACGCGGTCGACCCATTGCGCCAGCTTCGTCTCGTCCGGTTTCTTGCGCAGCTCATGCAATTGCCGGCGCAAGCGATGACGATCGCTGATCATCGCGTGGTCGAGGTTCTTGAAGAGTGGGTCGATGGAGGTCGAATCGTCGGTCATCAGGGCGCGGAATCTTTCTATCTGAATGCAGGGCGCGGATTGTCGCAGATTTGGTGGGGCGGATGCAGGTCTGTGGCGCAAAGGCATTCACGGGGAGGGTGTGAGTCCTCGCGAGCAATGTGAAGCGCCACCCCGGTCGCTACCACGAGGTCGGTGACGGCTTCCACATGGAGGGTGTATGCCAAAAAATTAATGGCGGTCATGCGGGCCTCTTCCCGGCTAAAGCCGGTCCCACTAAGAGCAGCGCGTGCATTGAGTAAAATATGTGGCGATCACACCGGCCTCTTCCCGGCTAAAGCCAGTCCTACAGTGGGTGCGCAGTAGGTCTGTGGGACCGGCTTTAGCCGGGAAGCTTGTGATCTGCTTTTGATCTTCAACGCAAAAGGCTCAAACACCACAAATCGCGACTTGGGTGCAGGCTGAACGCAGGTCTCGCGCAGTGGGCCGAGCCGCATGGATGCGGCGAGAGCGCCGTCAGGACATGGATGTCCGTTCGGCGCGGGCCCACGGAGCGAGACCGGAGTGAAGGGACCCCGAGGAACGAGGGGCCAAACCGAGAGCAAGCACCTTTGGTTACTTGGGGATGGTGCGACTTTCGACTTTTCCAAGTAACTCGCCGAAGGCGAAACCCGAGGCCGTTAGGCCGTTAGGCCGACCACGGTGCCGGGGTTTGTGGTTGTCACGTCTGACTTAGGCCGGCTTTTTCAGCGCCAGCTTTTTCAGCTCTTCGTCGCGCAGTTCGCGGCGCAGGATCTTGCCGACGTTGGTGGTCGGCAGGGCGTCGCGGAATTCCACGCTGCGCGGCACTTTATAAGCAGTGACGTTGGCGCGCATGTGCTCCATGACCTGATCCTTGCTCAGGGTCGTGCCCGGCTTGCACACCACGAACAGCTTGATCGCCTCGCCGGATTTCTCGTCCGGGATACCAATGGCCGCGCACTGCAGGACGCCCGGCAAGGTCGCCAATACGTCTTCCAGTTCGTTTGGGTACACGTTGAAGCCGGAAACCAGAATCATGTCCTTCTTGCGGTCAACAATGCGCATGTAGCCATCCGGCTGAATGATCGCGATGTCGCCGGTTTTCAACCAACCGTCGGCATCGAGCATCTCGTCGGTGGCGTCCTGACGCTGCCAGTAGCCCTTCATCACCTGCGGGCCCTTGATGCACAACTCGCCCACTTCGCCCAACGGCAGCTCTTCGCCAGCGTCGTTGATGGTCTTGCACAGGGTCGAGGGCACGGGAATGCCGATGGTGCCCATCTGGATCTTCTGGAACGGGTTGACCGACGCCACCGGACTGGTTTCGGTCATGCCGTAACCTTCGCAGATCGAGCAGCCGGTCACATCTTTCCAGCGCTCGGCCGCCGCGGTTTGCAGGGCCATGCCGCCCGAGAGGGTGAGCTTGAGCGAGGAGAAATCCAGGTTGCGGAACTCGGCGTTATTGCACAGCGCAACGAACAGCGTGTTGAGCCCGACGAAGCCGGAGAACTTCCATTTCGACAGCTCTTTCACCATCGCCGACAAATCACGCGGGTTGCTGATCAGCACGTTGTGGTTGCCGCTCAGCATCATCGCCATGCAGTGAAAGGTGAACGCATAGATGTGGTACAGCGGCAACGGCGTGATCAGAATCTCCGTGCCTTCGTTGAGGTTGGCCGCCATCAGCGCCCGGCACTGCAGCATGTTGGCGATGAGGTTGCGGTGGGTGAGCATCGCGCCCTTGGCCACGCCGGTGGTGCCGCCGGTGTATTGCAGCACCGCGACGTCGTCACCGTTCGGCGAAACATCCTGCACCGGCTGACCATGACCCTTGGCCAGCACGTCGTTGAATTTGACCGCCTTGGGCAAGTGGAACGGCGGGACCATCTTCTTCACGTACTTGATGACGCTGTTGACCAGCAAGCGCTTGAGCGGCGGCAGCAGGTCGGCGACTTCGGTGACGATGATGTGCTTCACGCCGGTCTTGGGCACGACCTTCTCGGCCAGGTGCGCCATGTTCGCCAGGCAGATAAGCGCCTTGGCGCCGGAGTCGTTGAATTGATGTTCCATTTCCCGAGCGGTGTACAGCGGGTTGGTGTTGACCACGATGAGCCCGGCACGAATGGCGCCGAATACCGCGACCGGGTACTGCAACACGTTGGGCAACTGCACGGCGATGCGGTCACCGGGTTGCAGGTCGGTGTGCTGTTGCAGATACGCAGCGAAGGCACCCGACAGCGCGTACATCTCGCCGTAGGTGAGGGTCTTGCCCAAGTTGCTGAACGCAGGTTTGTTGGCGAAACGCTCACAGGACTGTTTCAATACGGCCTGTACGTTCGGATACTGATCCGGATCGATATCGGCAGCGATACCCGTCGGATATTTATCCTTCCAGAAGTTTTCGAGCATGGAAGCCGACTCCTCAGCGACAGCGTTTCTACACACCGCTTAATGCGATGATTTCTTGTGTTTGGAATTGTGTAGTCACCGCTTTTTGTTGACCGATGGGCACAAAAAGCGGGGCGAGCGTATCAGCTTTGCCAGAGGCCGCCTAGAGCCAAAAGCGGGCTCTCCAGTCACATACCTGACTCTTGAATATGCAGCGGTCACGTTCAGAGCAATGAACCTAAATGTCGGAAAATTCCTACGTGATGTTCATTTACGCGATGCGATAAACCTGCAGCGAAATACCAGGCAAAAAAAACGGCGTGATCATCACGCCGCTTGTTGTGGGTAAACGCTTATGGGGCCAGGCAATGCCGGATCAGGCGATATCCCGCAGCTCCCGCCGCAGGATTTTCCCCACAGGCGTCATCGGCAACGACTCACGCAGCACGATCTGCTTGGGAATCTTGTAGCCGGTGAAGTTCTCCTTGCAGTATGCCGTCAACTCCTCGCTGGTCAGCGTTGCATCCCTCGGCACCACGAACAGCTTCACAGCTTCGCCCGAACGGTCGTCCGGAACGCCGATCACCGCACAATTCGCCACTTTTGGATGCCGCGAGACCACGTCTTCGATCTCGTTCGGGTAGACGTTGAAGCCGGAGACGATGATCAGGTCCTTCTTGCGGTCCACGATGCGAATGAACCCGTCCGGGTCGATCACCGCGACGTCGCCGGTTTTCAGCCAGCCTTCGCTGTCCAGCACTTCGGCGGTGGCCTCCGGCTTGTTCCAGTAGCCGAGCATGATCTGCGGCCCCTTGAGGCACAGCTCGCCGCGCTCACCCACGGGCAGTTCGATGCCGTCGTCGCTGATGACTTTCGCCGTGGTGCCCGGCACCGGCATGCCCACCGTGCCCAGCCTGGACTGGTTGCCGTAGGGATTGGCGGTGGCGACGGGAGAGGTTTCGGTCAGGCCGTAGCCCTCGACGATCGGAGAGCCGGTCAGCTGCAGCCAGCGTTCGGCGGTGGCTTTGACCAGCGCAGTGCCGCCGGAATTGGTCAGCCGCAATGTTGAGAAATCCAGGTTCTTGAATTCGGGATGGTCCATCAGCGCCACGAACAGCGTGTTGAGGCCGAGCATCGCCGAGAACTTCCACTTCTTCAGCTCCTTGATGAAGCCGCCGATGTCCCGCGGGTTGGTGATCAGCAGGTTGTGATTGCCACTGACCATCATGCACATGCAATTACAGGTGAACGCATAGATGTGATAAAGCGGCAGCGGCGCCACCATGATTTCGCTGCCCTGCTTGAAGATCGGCAGCCCGTCGGGCCCATGCTGCAGCATGCAGGCATAGACCTGCTGCATGTTGGCGACCAGATTGCCGTGGGTCAGCATTGCGCCTTTCGGCGAACCGGTGGTGCCGCCGGTGTACTGCAATACAGCGACGTCATTCAGGGCTAACGGCACCTGCTGCAGACGATCGCCCTTGCCCAGTTTGAGCACACGTTTGAACGGGATCGCCTGGGGCAAGTGGTACGCGGGCACCAGTTTCTTGACCTTCTCGACCACCGTGTTGATCAGCCAGCCTTTGGCCGCCGACTGCATGTCGCCCATCTTCACTTCGATAAGGTACTGAATGTCTGTGTCCGGCAGCACTTCCTGCACGTTCTTGCCGAAGACGTTGAGATAGACCAATGCGCGCGCGCCGGAGTCCTTGAACTGATGGCGCATTTCCCGGGCGGTGTACAGCGGGTTGGTGTTGACGACGATCAGGCCGGCGCGCATGGCACCGAACACGGCGATAGGGTATTGGATCAGGTTGGGCATCTGCACGGCGATGCGGTCGCCGGGTTTGAGGTCAGTCTGCTGTTGCAGGTAACCGGCGAACGCCGCCGACTGGCGCTCAAGCTCTGCGTAGCTCAGGGTGACACCCATGTTGCTGTAAGCCGGCCGATCAGCGTACTGGCGGCAACTGCGCTCGAACACCTCGACCACCGATGTGTACGCCTGAAGGTCCACCTCAGAAAGAACGCCAGCGGGGCGCTTGTCGTTCCAGAATTCAGGTTGCATGTTGTTTTTATCCTCTTACCTGAGTGTGCTGGCCCCGTGGTATTTAAACGGGCGTTTGCCGGACGTTAGCAGCTATGGCATAGAAGGCAAATAGTCGTCGCGACGTCATCACCGCCGTGAATCTTGCGGGTACCCAGCCTGCCATCCGGCTACCGCTATACACTCAAGCGAAGCGCTCGCCACTGCGTTTTTTGAGACAACTTTTTACAAGGGCCAGGGAAACGCGATGGAACACGAAGCTTTTTGGCTGGACGCTCAAGATCACAGTCGCCTCTATGTGCATGCCTGGAGGCCGATGGGCAATGCCCGGGCGGTGATTCTGCTTTCCCACGGCATGGCTGAGCACGGCGGGCGCTATGACAGACTCGGCATGGCATTGATGCAGGCAGGTTTCGCTTTGTATGCCGCCGATCAGCGTGGCCACGGCCATTCGGCCTCGTATGGCACCCTGGGTCATTACGCCGATCAGGACGGCTGGAACAAAGTGGTCGGCGACCTCGCCACGCTGAAAGCGTCGATTGCAGTGCGCCATCCGGGCGTGCCGGTGTTCCTCCTCGGGCACAGCATGGGCAGTTACATCGCCCAAGGGTATTTGCTGCACCACAGCGCCAGTTTGCAGGGTGCGATCCTCAGCGGCTCGAATTACCATCCGGTCACGTTCTACCGCTCGGCGGCGCTGGTTGCCCGCATTGAGCGCTGGCGGCAAGGGGCGACCGGGCGCAGCGCATTGATCGAACACCTGTCGTTCGGCTCGTTCAACAAACGCTTCAAGCCCGTGCGCACCTGCTTCGACTGGCTCAACCGCGATCCGGCCGAAGTCGACGCGTACAGCAACGACCCTCTGTGCGGCTTTCGTTGCACCAATCAATTGTGGATGGACTTGCTTGGCGGCCTGCAGCAGATCAGCAAGCGTTCGAACCTGGCGCAGATCGATCCCGGACTGCCGGTCCTGATTATCGGTGGCGAATGTGATCCGGTGAGCGATGGCAAGCGTCTCACCCATCTGGCCGACGCTCTGAGCGGCACCGACCACCCGTTTGTTACGCTGAAGGTCTACCCGCAGGCGCGTCACGAGATTTTCCACGAGATCAATCGTGAAGAAGTCACCCGGGACCTGCTCGCCTGGCTTGAACAGGCGCTGCAGCAGCCAAGGCCGCGCCGCAGCGAATGACCCCGGTGGTTCATCTTTCCTAAATGTCACAGGACACCCCATGACCCAAGTCACCAACACGCCGTACGAAGCCCTTGAAGTCGGTCAGACGGCCAGCTACAGCAAAACCGTCGAAGAGCGTCACATCCAGCTGTTTGCCGAGATGTCCGGCGACCGCAACCCGGTGCACCTGGATGCCGAGTTCGCGGCCAAAAGCATGTTCAAGGATCGCATCGCCCACGGCATGTTCAGCGGCGCATTGATCAGCGCGGCGGTGGCCTGTGAACTGCCTGGCCCGGGGACGATTTACCTGGGCCAGCAGATGACCTTCCAGAAGCCGGTGAAGATCGGCGACACCTTGACCGTGCGCCTGGAAATCCTCGAGAAACTGCCGAAATTCCGCGTGCGCATCGCCACTCGCGTGTTCAACCAGAACGACGAACTGGTGGTGGATGGCGAGGCCGAGATCCTCGCGCCGCGCAAGCTCCAGACCGTAAGCCTGGCCGAGCTGCCACCCATCACCGTCGGCTGAGAGGGCTCTGTAGGAGCCGCCGGGGTGGCGCTCCACCTTGCTGGCGAACGCCTTTGTTCAGACACCGCTGTGCTGAATGACCCACCGCCATCGCGGGCAAGCGCGCTCCTACACAGATTCGCGTTAACGCTGAAACCTGCGCCGTGCACAAATGCGACTGGATTGGCGTTAACGCTGAAACCTGCGCCGTGCACAGATCCGTAGGAGCCGGCTTGCTGGCGAACGCATTTGTTCAGACGCTGCATGGGGGATGGCAAATCGGGTTCGCCCGCAAGCCGGCTCCTGCAGAGTGAATTGACGCGCGTCGGGAGATGCCGGCGCGCGCAGCGCATTCTTATTCCGTGTTCGACAGCCAACGCCGCCGCAATCAGCACGCAAAAAAAATGGGCAACCGAAGTTGCCCAAAATGCCTTGCGTGCTCTTTTTATAGAAGCCTCAGTGTCTGCCGCGCCGGGGTGAGTCCCGCCAGATGAACAGCCCAACGCCTGAATAAATCACCATCAACAGCCCCACCGTCATGACGCCGGCTATCACTGCGTGGTCGAGAAACATGCGCACTCCTTCTGCCCGAGCCTGTTTGATGGGTGCAGAGTAACCAGAGGGGTGGCGGGAGGAATTGACTCAGGTCAATGCCGGCGTGAATCGCAGACAACGGCCGGCAGACAGGGGACGAACGGAAGGCGGGCTCAGCGTTTTTTCGGTTTGCTCTTGGCTTTCTTCTTGCCCTTGCCCAGCGGCATGGCCTGCTCGAAAGCGCTTCGTACTTCGTTCAGGCGTTTGTCATTGAGGTCGTGAACACGCTTGGCGCGTTCGACGCTCAGGTCTACCAGTTTTTCGTCATCGCTCATGGCGTATCGCTCGTGAATAGCTGTTGCCGCCAATAATGCGCAATCGAAGCGGCGCTGACCAGCGCATCAGACTTTCAGGTCGACCCACAAACCCTGGCGCGGCTCGTCGTCGATGATCGGCACCACCGGGACAGTATTGTCGGCATTGAGGAAATCGCCGGGGATGGCCGGACCTTCTTCGAGATCAGGATGGCGGTCGGCCACGCGCCGGTCGCTGCGGCGACGTTGGTGGCGGCGTTGTTCTTCGCGCAGCAGCAATTCGGCCTGCTCGCGGTCACGTTCGCCCATGTCGATGTTGGTTTCGCTCGAACTCTTTTGAATCGGCGTTACCGGCGGGATGTCCGGGGTGGGTTTGACCGGGTCCAGCTGCGAAGTCACGGGGGCCGCGCTCAGTGGGATCAGCGGTGGCAGCATGGTAATGGTCTCCTGTTATCAAGCTGTCGGCTGCCGTTTCGTCGACTTGAGCCGATTCAAGCGCGAGTTTCGACTATGTTTTTCGCAGCAAGTGCCCGCCTCAGGCGCGCCACTCACCATATCAGGGCGTTTTTACAATGTGGCTTTGGCCTGGGCGCCTTGTTCCGTTAACATAGTCGGCTTTTTCAAGGCGGGAGTCAGGCAGCATGTCGCAGCAGTATCAACCGGGGCAACGCTGGATTAGCGACAGCGAAGCCGAGCTGGGTTTGGGCACCGTTCTGGCACAGGACGGCCGCTTGTTGACCGTGCTCTATCCGGCCACTGGCGACACGCGCCAGTATGCTTTGCGCAATGCGCCGCTGACGCGGGTGCGCTTCTCGCCGGGTGACACCATCACCCACTTCGAAAACTGGAAGATGACCGTCCGCGAAGTCGACGACGTCGACGGCCTGCTGGTCTACCACGGCCTCAACGCGCAAAACCAGCCCGTGACCCTGCCGGAAACCCAGCTGTCGAACTTCATCCAGTTCCGCCTGGCGACCGACCGCCTGTTCGCCGGGCAGATCGACCCCCTGCCGTGGTTCTCCCTGCGTTATCACACCCTCGAACACACCAGCCGCCAGCTGCAATCCTCGCTGTGGGGCCTGGGCGGCGTGCGCGCGCAACCGATCGCGCACCAGTTGCACATCGCCCGTGAAGTCGCCGACCGTATTGCGCCGCGCGTCTTGCTGGCGGACGAGGTGGGGCTGGGTAAAACCATCGAAGCGGGTCTGATCATCCACCGCCAGTTGCTGTCGGGCCGCGCCAACCGCGTGCTGATCCTGGTGCCGGAAAACCTGCAGCACCAGTGGCTGGTCGAAATGCGCCGCCGCTTCAACCTGCAGGTCGCGCTGTTCGACGCCGAACGCTTCATCGAGAGCGATGCCAGCAACCCGTTCGAAGACACACAACTGGCGCTGGTGTCGCTGGAATGGCTGGTTGAAGACGAGAAGGCCCAGGACGCGGTGTTTGCAGCGGGCTGGGACATGCTGGTCGTCGACGAGGCCCACCACCTGGTGTGGCACGAAGAAAAGGCCAGCCGCGAATACTCGCTGGTCGAGCAACTGGCCGAAGTCATTCCCGGCGTGCTGCTGCTGACCGCAACCCCCGAGCAGCTCGGTCAGGACAGCCACTTTGCCCGTCTGCGCCTGCTGGACCCGAACCGTTTTCACGACCTGCACGCCTTCCGCGCCGAGAGCGAAAACTATCGCCCGGTCGCCGAAGCCGTTCAGGAGCTGCTGGACAAAGGCACGCTGTCGCCCAAGGCGAACGAGACCATCCGTGGTTTCCTCGGCGCCGAAGCCGAGGCGCTGCTGACCGCTGTTGCCGCCGGCGACGCAGAAGCCAGTGCCCGCCTGATCCGTGAACTGCTTGACCGTCACGGCACCGGCCGCGTGCTGTTCCGCAACACCCGCGCCGCCGTGCAAGGGTTCCCGGAGCGCAAACTGCACCCGTATCCGCTGCCCTGCCCGGCTGAGTACCTGGAGCTGCCGATTGGCGAACACGCCGACCTGTACCCGGAAGTCAGCTTCCAGGCCCAGGGCGAAATCAGCGAAGAAGAACGCTGGTGGCGCTTCGATCCGCGCGTTGAATGGCTGATCGACACGCTGAAAATGCTCAAGCGCGTGAAGGTGCTGGTCATCTGCGCCCACGCCGAAACCGCGATGGACCTGGAAGACGCCCTGCGCGTGCGCTCCGGCATCCCGGCGACGGTCTTCCATGAAGGCATGAACATCCTCGAGCGTGACCGCGCGGCGGCGTACTTCGCCGACGAAGAGTTCGGCGCCCAGGTGCTGATCTGTTCGGAAATCGGCAGTGAAGGTCGCAACTTCCAGTTCTCCCATCATCTGGTGTTGTTCGACCTGCCTGCGCACCCGGACCTGCTGGAGCAGCGGATCGGTCGTCTGGACCGGATCGGCCAGAAGCACATCATCGAGCTGCACGTGCCGTATCTGGAAACCAGCCCGCAAGAGCGGCTGTTCCAGTGGTATCACGAAGCGCTCAACGCTTTCCTCAACACCTGCCCGACCGGCAACGCACTGCAACATACGTTCGGCCCGCGCCTGTTGCCGCAGCTGGAAGGCGGCGACGAGGACGACTGGCAGGCGCTGGTGACCGAGGCCCGCGACGAACGCGTGCGCCTTGAAAGCGAACTGCACACCGGCCGCGACCGTCTGCTGGAGCTGAATTCCGGCGGCGCGGGCGAAGGCGAGGCGCTGGTCGAAGCCATCCTTGAGCAGGACGATCAATTCACCCTGCCGATCTACATGGAAACCCTGTTCGACGCATTCGGCATCGACAGCGAGGACCACTCGGAGAACGCGCTGATCCTGCGGCCGAGCGAGAAGATGCTCGACGCCAGCTTCCCGCTGGGCGACGACGAAGGCGTGACCATCACCTACGACCGTAATCAGGCGCTGGCCCGCGAGGACATGCAGTTCATTACCTGGGAACACCCGATGGTGCAGGGCGGCATGGATCTGGTGCTGTCCGGCTCGATGGGCAACACCGCCGTGGCATTGATCAAGAACAAGGCGCTGAAACCCGGCACCGTGTTGCTGGAATTGCTCTACGTCAGTGAAGTGGTCGCGCCGCGCTCGCTGCAGCTGGGCCGTTACCTGCCGCCGGCAGCGCTGCGTTGCCTGCTGGACGGCAACGGCAACGACCTGTCGGGCCGCGTGTCCTTCGTTACCTTGAATGATCAGCTGGAAAGCGTGCCACGGGCCAGCGCCAACAAGTTCATTCAGGCCCAGCGCGACGTGCTCAACCCGCAAATCAACGCTGCTGAAAGCAAGATCGCGCCGAAGCACGCTGAACGTGTGGCGCAAGCCCAGCGAAGATTGGCGGCAGACACCGAAGAAGAGCTGGCGCGTTTGACGGCTCTGCAAGCGGTCAACCCGACTGTCCGCGACAGCGAACTGGCCGCGTTGCGCGAACAACGTGAGCAAGGCCTGGCCATGCTGGAAAAAGCCGCGCTGCGCCTCGAAGCAATCCGCGTGCTGGTAGCGGGATAAAAAGGTTCGCCGCGAATCCGCGGCGAAACCTGTAGGAGACCGCATTAACCTGATCCATAGGCGCAGCCGCTCAAGCCGCCGACGGCTTCACCTGTCGACCCACCACCGGCTCATCCGCCACCATCCCCTCGCGCATCCGCTGCGCATCGGCGCTGAAACACGTCGACGCCTTCACCAGAAACACCAGCGCGAAAAACAACGCCACCGGGATCAAATACATCGCATCGTGCAGCCCCACCGCCTTGAACGGTTCGGTCATCTGCTCGACCTGCGCGGCGTACAGGGCCGAGTGGGCGAAATGGTCCGACAGCAGGCCCACCACCACCGGCCCCAGCCCGCCGCCCAGCAGATACAAACCGGCAAAAAACAGCGCCATGGCCGTCGCACGCAGCCGGGGCTGGGCCACGTCCTGAATGGCGGTGTAGACGCAGGTGTAGAAGTTGTAAGAGAACAGCCAACCGAGGCTGAACACCCCGACGAACACGCCGATCTCGATGCGCCCGGCGTGCAGCGCATAACCGGTACACAGCGTCGCGACCACCATGCTCATCGCGGCAAACATCAGGCGGCCGTTGCTCCAGCGTTGATGCAGCTTGTCCGCCACCCAGCCGCCGACGGTCAGGCCAACGAGACCGGTCACGCCGACGATCATGCCGGTGGCCATTGCGGCTTCCTGCAAGGGCAGTAAAAAGTAGCGCTGCAGCATCGACACCATGAACGAGTTGCACGCGTACGTGGCGAAGTTGAACGCCAGACCGGCGAGCACCAGCCAGCGAAACGTCGGGATCGACAGTAAGCGGCGGATCGGCCGGTCGATTTTTTCCTGGGAAATGGCCACGCTTTCAGCGGCGCCCCGGGCCGGCTCGCGAATGAAGAACATGAACACGGCCAGCACCAGCCCCGGCACCGCGGCGATGAAGAACGGCGCGCGCCAGCTGCCGAACGCCTGGACCATCGCGCCGATGGTGAAGAACGCCAGCAGCAGCCCCAGCGGCAGGCCGAGCATGAAAATGCCCATGGCCCGGGCACGGCGGTGGGCCGGGAACAGGTCGCCGATCAACGAGTTGGCCGCGGGTGCATAGCTGGCCTCGCCGATCCCGACGCCCATGCGCACCAGCAGAAACGCCCAAAAGTTGCCGACCAGACCGTTTACCGCCGTCAGGCCGCTCCACACCGCCAGGCCCCAACCCATCAATTTGCGCCGCGAGCCGTTGTCGGCCATGCGACCCAAAGGCAGACCGGCCACTGCGTACACCAGCGTGAAGGCGGTGCCGATGATGCCGAGCTGAAAATCGCTCAGCGACCATTCCTTGCGAATGGGCTCGATGATGATCGCGGGGATCGTGCGGTCGAAGAAATTGAACAGGTTGGCCAGAAACAGCAGAAACAGAACGCGCCAGGCGTTCGCTGCCTGAGTCGATTGATCCATGAGTCGATCTCTTTTCTTGTTATTGATGACTGACGTCGGCGAGTGGACTGATCAAGTGGCTAGCGGTCTCGGTCTGCGAGGTTTGCGCGGTCCCCTGGTCTGTGGCGATAAACACATCCACGCCCAATCTGTGTAGTCCCCCGTCCGCCCCTTGTCTGCAAACATTCGCACCGCTGATACCCAGCCATGGGAACGCGGAGAGCCGGCCAGATCGATGCGTCGTACGACTGAAATCTCAGGCGCCCCGATCCTCGGGATATATTTCTCGTATCCACTTCCCAGCGCCCATGGGAAGCCTAGAATGAGCCGCAGATTGCCCCTCCTCTCCCCTCCGGTTTTAACTCATGTCCGATGTCAGTCCGTGTCTGAATTGTGGTGCCTGCTGCTCACAATTTCGCGTTTCGTTTTTCTGGGGAGAATGTGCATCGGCGGGAGGAACAGTGCCCGATGAGCTGGTGGAGAGCATCAGCGCGAGCCGCGTGGCAATGATCGGGACGGACTGTAAGTCGCCGCGGTGTGTTGCACTGGTGGGAGAAGTCGGCGTCAAGGTCAGCTGTTCTATCTATGAACAGCGCGCGACTACTTGCCGCGAATTCGATCCTGTCTGGGCAGATGGCGAGCACAACAGCCATTGCGACGCGGCACGGGCAGCCTTTGGTTTGCCGCCGGTTGTTCTCGTGGCAGCTTGAGTCGGAGCCGTGCAAATTCAACGAGAGATTTTGCTACCGGCGACACACTGGGAGTTACCGCCCTACCCACTTTGCCATCATCCGACGCACCATTATTGAGCAGCGGACAGCGTCACGCCCTTTCGTGGATCAACACCCAGGGCGCGACGACGACGGCCCACAGCGGCGGATCGCGCTCCAAAAGATCCAGAGCCTTTGATTCAGAGACCTTGCCGACCTCCCCGCTCGCTACCCATGCCGCCACCTGCGCCTCGCTGTTCTCGGCAAATGCCTGCGCCACGGCGATCAAATCCAGCGTCGGCTCGACCCACAACAGGGCACCCTTCGCAAAGAACGGTTGCAATTCTTTCCAGGTAATTGAAGCGGTTTCGCCAAGCAGTTTGGCATAGAGGGTGCTAGGTTCTTGCGTCATGGGTTTTCACCGTATTGGAAATCGGCGCAATGATAGCGCCGCCTTTCGTACCGACAAACCCGGATTCAAGTGATTGATTGCAGGGAAGTTCGCGTAAGCCAAACGGTTCGTCGCTCGATAGGGCAACGCAGCCGGCTTGATTGTGTATCTTTCTGTCGATTAAGCGACATCCACAGGTTTTGCCCCCCGCAGCCAGCTATTCAAGCGCTCGACCGGCGCTCTAAACTGTTCCGGTACAGTTGCTGGGGGTGCGGCCTGGAGATTCAATCCGGTCCTGCAGCTTTGGCCGTCAGGATTATAAAAACGACAACGCAAGAGTGGAGCATCATGACTAAGGGTATTAATCAGATTTCCAAGCTGTTTGCCGCACTGGTTCTGGCGGGGGTTGCCAGTCATTCGTTCGCAGCTGACACGATCAAGATCGGCATCGCCGGCCCGAAAACCGGTGCTGTGGCCCAATACGGCGACATGCAATTCAGCGGCGCCAAGATGGCCATCGAGCAGATCAACGCCAAAGGCGGCGTGGACGGCAAGAAGCTTGAAGCCGTTGAATACGATGATGCCTGCGACCCGAAACAAGCGGTCGCCGTCGCGAACAAAGTGGTCAACGACGGCGTCAAGTTCGTGGTCGGTCACCTGTGCTCCAGCTCCACTCAGCCTGCTTCCGACATCTACGAAGACGAAGGCATCATCATGGTGACTCCGGCTGCCACCAGCCCGGAAATCACTGCCCGTGGTTACAAACTGATTTTCCGCACCATCGGCCTGGACAGCGCCCAGGGCCCGGCCGCCGGCGACTACATCGCCAAGCAGGTCAAGCCTAAGATCGTTGCGGTCATCCACGACAAACAGCAATACGGTGAAGGCATCGCCACCGCCGTCAAGCAGACCCTGGAAAAAGACGGCGTGAAAGTCGCCCTGTTCGAAGGCATCAACGCCGGCGACAAAGACTTCTCCTCGCTGATCGCCAAGATGAAGCAAGCCAACGTCGACTTCGTCTACTACGGCGGCTACCACCCTGAGCTGGGTCTGATCCTGCGTCAGGCACAGGAAAAAGGCCTGAAAGCCGGTTTCATGGGTCCGGAGGGCGTGGGCAACGCGTCCATCTCGCAGATCGCTCAGGACGCGTCCGAAGGTCTGTTGGTGACCCTGCCGAAATCCTTCGACCAGGATCCTTCCAACAAAGCGCTGGTTGATGCATTCGCCGCGAAGAAAGAAGACCCGAGCGGTCCGTTCGTGTTCCCGGCCTACGCTGCCGTGGAAGTGATTGCCGACGCGATCAAGACCGCCAAGTCCGAAGACACCGCGAAAGTGGCCGCCGCCATTCACGCCGGCACCTTCAAAACCCCTACCGGCGATCTGACCTTTGACGCCAAGGGTGACTTGAAAGACTTCAAATTCGTCGTTTACACCTGGCACAAAGATGGCACCAAGACTGAAGCCCCTGTGAAATAACGCAGCCTTCATGCTTACCCGAAGCCCACTGCAACCGCAGTGGGCTTTGTTTTAGCTGGGCACCGAATTTCACAAGAATTCCGATCCCCGAACATCTTGAAACCGCACCAGTGAAACACTGGGCTCGTGCCGGACGCGGACGTAGATCACGACGCGCGAGCGGGAAAAGACTTCACCAGTGAAACACCAGGCAGGTTTTTAGGAGCACTCAGCAATGCCGATAGATCTCTATCACTTTCTTCAACAGCTGGTTAATGGTTTGACCATTGGCAGCACTTACGCCTTGATTGCCATTGGCTACACCATGGTTTACGGCATCATCGGCATGATCAACTTCGCCCACGGCGAGGTGTACATGATCGGGTCGTATGTGGCGTTTATCGCCCTGGCCGGTCTGACCATGCTTGGCCTGGACAGCCTGCCCCTGCTGATTACCGCAGCCTTCGTCGCCAGTATTGTGGTGACCAGCGCCTACGGGTATGCCATCGAGCGAGTTGCCTATCGCCCGTTGCGCGGCAGCAACCGTTTGATCCCTCTGATTTCCGCCATTGGCATGTCGATTTTCTTGCAGAACACCGTGCTGTTGTCGCAGGACTCAAAAGACAAGTCGATCCCCAACCTCATTCCCGGCAACTTCGTTTTCGGCCCCGGCAGCAACCATGAAGTGGTGATCTCGTACATGCAGATCCTCATCTTCGTCGTCACGCTGGTGGCCATGCTCGGTCTGACCTGGTTCATCTCCCGCTCTCGCCTGGGTCGCGCCTGCCGTGCCTGCGCCGAAGACATCAAGATGGCCAACCTGCTGGGGATCAACACCAACAACATCATTGCCCTGACCTTTGTCATCGGCGCCGCCCTGGCGGCGGTCGCGGCGGTCCTGCTGAGCATGCAGTACGGCGTGATCAACCCCAACGCCGGTTTCCTCGTCGGCATCAAAGCTTTCACCGCCGCGGTACTGGGCGGCATCGGCAGTATCCCGGGCGCGATGCTCGGCGGTCTGGTGCTGGGCATCGCCGAAGCCTTTGGCGCCGACATCTTTGGCGACCAGTACAAGGATGTGGTGGCGTTCGGTCTTCTCGTATTGGTGTTGTTGTTCCGGCCAACCGGCCTGCTCGGCCGTCCGGAGGTTGAAAAAGTATGACCAGGAATCTCAAATCGGCCCTCTTCAGCGCAGTGCTGGTGCTGGCCGTCGCTTACCCGATCCTCGGGCTCAAACTGGACATCGTCGGGATCAATCTCGCGGTGGTCGGCGCCAGCACCACGACCGTACTGGTGATTTTCGCCGCGGCGTTTCTGATGTTCCTGCGCGTGCTGTTCAACGAACAGATCAGCGCCATGTGGCGTTCGCGTCCGCAGAAACAGCTGATGTCCGACAAAACCAGCAACTTTCTGACCCTGCCGTCGACCCAACGCTGGTTCCTCGGCGCGCTGGTGATTGCTGCGCTGGTGTGGCCGTTCTTCGGCTCGCGCGGCGCGGTGGACATCGCGACCCTGATCCTGATCTACGTGATGCTCGGCCTGGGCCTGAACATCGTCGTCGGTCTGGCCGGGCTGCTCGATCTGGGCTATGTCGGCTTCTACGCCGTCGGCGCGTACACCTACGCCCTGCTGCAGCACTACTTCGGCTTCGGTTTCTGGATCTGCCTGCCGCTCGCGGGGCTGGCTTCGGCGACTTTCGGCTTCCTGCTGGGCTTCCCGGTCCTGCGCTTGCGCGGGGACTATCTGGCCATCGTGACACTGGGCTTCGGTGAAATCATTCGCCTGTTCCTGCGTAACCTGACCGACATCACCGGCGGCCCGAACGGCATCAGCAACATCGAAAAACCGACGCTGTTCGGCCTGTCGTTCGAGCGCAAGGCGGCTGAAGGTATGCAGACGTTCCACGAATATTTCGGCCTGCCCTACAACTCCATCAACAAGGTGATCTTTCTCTACCTGATCGCCCTGCTGCTGGCGCTGTTGGCGCTGTTCGTGATCAACCGGTTGTTGCGCATGCCCATCGGCCGCGCCTGGGAAGCCCTGCGTGAAGACGAAATCGCCTGCCGCGCGCTGGGCCTGAATCCGACCATCATCAAGCTGTCGGCCTTCACCCTGGGTGCTGCGTTCGCCGGTTTCGCCGGCAGTTTCTTCGCCGCGCGCCAAGGGCTGATCACGCCAGAGTCGTTCACCTTTCTCGAGTCGGCGATCATCCTCGCCATCGTGGTCCTGGGCGGCATGGGCTCGCAGCTGGGCGTGATCCTCGCCGCAGTCGTGATGATTCTGTTGCCTGAACTGCTTCGCGAATTCAGCGAATACCGGATGCTCGGCTTCGGCGCCTTGATGGTGCTGATGATGATCTGGCGTCCACAGGGCTTCCTGCCAATGCAGCGTCCCGTCATGAAACTCAAGGGGGAGCGCTGATGAGCCGTCCACTTCTGCAAGCGTCCGGCTTGTGCATGCGCTTTGGCGGTCTGCTGGCTGTCAACGGCGTCGGTCTGACCGTCAACGAGAAGCAGGTTGTGTCGATGATCGGCCCGAACGGCGCCGGCAAGACCACCGTGTTCAACTGCCTGACCGGCTTCTACAAGCCGACTTCCGGCACGATTCTGCTGGACGGCGAGCCGATCCAGGGCCTGGCCGGCCATGAAATCGCCCGTAAAGGCGTGGTGCGAACGTTCCAGAACGTGCGCCTGTTCAAGGAAATGACGGCGGTAGAAAACCTGCTGGTGGCCCAGCATCGCCACCTCAACACGAATTTCCTGTCCGGCCTGTTCAAGACTCCGGCGTACCGCAAAAGCGAGCGCGAGGCGATGGAGTACGCCGAGCATTGGCTGGAAGCGGTTGATCTGAAGGAGTTCGCCAACCGTCCTGCCGGCACGCTGGCGTACGGTCAGCAACGTCGTCTGGAAATCGCCCGCTGCATGATGACGCGCCCGCGCATCCTGATGCTCGACGAACCGGCGGCCGGTCTGAACCCGAAAGAAACCGAAGACTTGAAAGCGCTGATCGGCGTGTTGCGCAACGAGCACAACGCGACGGTGTTGCTGATCGAGCACGACATGAAGCTGGTCATGAGCATTTCCGACCACATCGTGGTGATCAATCAGGGCACGCCGCTGGCCGATGGCACGCCCGAGCAGATCCGTGACAATCCTGAAGTGATCAAAGCCTATCTGGGGGAAGCGTAAATGCTGCAGTTCGATAACGTTTCCACGTTTTACGGCAAGATCCAGGCATTGCACGGTGTCAGCATCGATGTTCAGCAGGGTGAGATTGTCACGCTGATTGGCGCCAATGGCGCGGGCAAATCGACGCTGTTGATGACGCTGTGCGGTTCGCCGCGCGCGCACAGTGGCAGCATCCGCTATATGGGTGAGGAGCTGGTGGGTCTGGAGTCGTCGGTGATCATGCGCAAGAGTATTGCGGTGGTGCCGGAGGGCCGTCGGGTGTTTGCGCGTCTGACGGTGGAGGAGAATCTGGCGATGGGCGGGTTCTTTACGGACAAGGACGATTATCAGGTGCAGATGGACAAGGTGCTTGAGTTGTTTCCGCGTCTGAAGGAGCGTTTCAATCAGCGCGGCGGGACGATGTCCGGCGGCGAGCAGCAGATGCTGGCGATCGGGCGTGCCTTGATGAGCAAGCCGAAGCTGTTGCTGCTGGATGAGCCTTCGCTGGGTCTGGCGCCGATTATTATTCAGCAGATTTTCGAGATTGTTGAGCAGTTGCGGCGGGATGGGGTGACGGTGTTTCTGGTGGAGCAGAATGCGAATCAGGCGTTGAAGATCGCTGATCGTGCGTATGTTCTGGAGAATGGCCGGGTGGTGATGCAGGGGTCTGGGGCGGAGTTGTTGGTTGATCCGAAAGTGCGGGATGCTTATCTCGGCGGTTGAATCTGAAGCAAGATCAAGAGCCTCGGCCTAACGGCCTCTTGTTTCGCCTTCGGCGAGTTACTTGGAAAAAGCCCCCCAAGTAACCAAGGGGGCTTGCTCTCGGTTGGGCTCCTCCTGCGTCGGAGTACCTTCACTCCGGTCTCGCTCCGTGGGCCCGCGCCGAACGGACATCCATGTCCTGACGGCGCTCTCGCCGCATCCATGCGGCTCGGCCCACTCCGCGAGACCTGCGTTCAGCCTGCACCCAAGTCGCGTTTGGCGTTGTTTGGGCTTTCTGCGTATGAAGATCAAAAGCACTGCGCAGATCAAAGGCTTCCCGGCTAAAGCCGGTCCTACAAGGGTCGCCGTCGTTCCCACTGACTACACGCGCAGCTTTTCGTGGGACCGGCTTTAGCCGGGAAGAGGCCAGTGGGTGCGCCATCAATTTTGAATGTTAAAACCTGCCTGATTGTTCCCTCGCTCCGCGTGGGAATGCATCCTGTGACGCTCCGCGTCAGCTCTGTTCTCGTCCGAACGACGGGAGCATTCACCGAACTGTCAAAGTTTCTCCAGCGCGGCAGTGCTGCGTTCGAACCATTTGGTCAGGTAATCGGCCATGACTTGTACCCGCCTCGGCAGTCGGCCTTCAAAAGGGTGGACCAGGTACAGGGACGAAACCGGCGTCTGGTAATCACGCAGCAACCAGTGCAATCGGCCGTCTTTCAATTCTTCATACACCATGTACGACGGCAGGCGGGCGATGCCGGCGCCAACCAGCGCGGCCTTTTTCAGGAGTCCGTAGTGGTTGCTGGCGAAGGTGCCGCGGACGTTGACGCGGGTCAGTTCGTGTTTTTGGTGGTAGGCCCACGATTCGCGGCCGGTGTAGTGGCTGTTGAGCAGGCATCGGTGGACGCGCAGTTCTTCCGGCGTCTGCGGGGTACCATTTTTGGCGAGGTACTCCGGGCTGGCGCAGGTCAGTTCCTGTAACGACAGCAACGGCTTGGCGACCAGGCGCTCGTCAATGCCCACGCTGGAACGAATGCCCAGGTCGAAGCCGTCCCGGCGCATGTCGCGGAAGTGGTTGTTGAGGTCCAGTTCCACCTGCACGTCGGGGTAGGTTTGGGCGAACTCGGTGAGCAGGCCTTCGAAGAAGGTTTCGCCCAAGGACACCGGCACGGTCAGGCGCACGGTGCCGATCAGGCTTTCGCTCAGGTAGGCCATGGCGTCGCGGACGCGGTCGCGTTGGGCCAGCAGCGCGCGGGCCTCGGGCAGGAGAATGGCGCCCGCCGAGGTCAGTGTCAGGCTGCGGGTGGTGCGATGGAGCAGCGTCACGCCGAAGTTTTTTTCCAGTTTGCTGATGCGCTTGGACAGTTGGCTGGTACTGGTGTCCAGCCATTGCGCGGCCAGGGTGAAGCTATTGGCCTCCACCAGCATCGCGAACGCGGCCAGGTCGTCCATTTCGCTCATGATTGTTTCCTTTCTGACAAACCGGGATTGCCGTTTAGCCCCTGTTTCGGTGGGAAAAGGCGACTCACACTGAGCGCCTGATCCATACCAGGAGAAACCGCATCATGAAAATTCTATTGATTGGCGCCAGTGGCACCATCGGCTCGGCGATCGAGAAAGAGTTGGCGCCACGCCACGAGATCGTTCGCATCGGCAGAACCGGCGCAGACGAGCACGTCGATATTAGTGACAGCGACTCGATCCGCAAACTATTCGAACGGACAGGCCCTTTCGACGCATTGATTTGCGCCGCCGGCAATGTCACCTTCGCGCCGCTCGGCGAGATGACGGCCGATTCCTTCGCGCTGGGGCTGCGCGACAAGCTGATGGGTCAGGTCAATCTGTTGCTGATCGGTCGGAAATTCGCCAACGACGGCGCCTCGTTCACCTTCACCACCGGCATCACCAGCATCGATCCGATTCGCACCGGGGCCTCTGCCAGCCTGGTCAACGGCGCCATCGACGCCTTCGTGCGCGCCGCCGCCATCGAGATGCCACGCGGCATGCGCGTCAATTCGGTCAGCCCCAATGTGCTGGTCGAAGCCATGGGCAGTTACGCGCCGTACTTCCGCGGCTTCAAGCCGGTTCCCGCAGCGGATGTAGCACTGGCGTACGCAAAAAGTGTCGAAGGGCTACAAACCGGACAGACGTATCACGTCGGCTAATCGCCCCTTGTGATGAGCGAGCAGGCTGAGTAACGTGGCGGCACTTGTCTGGAGACCGCCCCATGTCCGCTGCTCGTTCTGCCCTGATGTTCGCTTTGCTGCCCCTGTTTGCCGGCTGCCAATTGATGCCCATGTCTTCCGATGACAGCAAGGTGTCGACCGCCGGCATGATCCGCATGCAGGGCACCCTCAGCGGTGACGGCGGCAAGCTGTTCTTCGCCCCGTGCAACGAACAGCGCCGCTATGCAGTGACCGACAAGGGCAACACCGGCGTCTTGCAGGAAGCCGCTTCGGTGGTGGACAAGAATGGCAAGGCGTTCGCCGACGTACGCGGCAACTTCGTCGCGAGCAAGGCCCAAGGCAGTGACGGTCAGGCTGACATCTATCAGCTCTACCGCGTCGAGCGCCCAAGCGGTGCCTGCGAGGACCCCAACTTCAAGCGCCTGACGATTCATGCCAGCGGCAACGGTCCGAAGTGGAACCTCAACGCCAGCGGCAAGGGTCTGGTGCTTGAGCGTGAAGGCCAAGAGCCGTTCGCGGTGCCTTACATGGAAGAGCAGATGCCCGAGGGCCGCTTCAACCTGATCACCGACGCCAACAATCAACACGTCGAACTCTACGTCGCGCCGCTGCGCTGTGTGGACCCGTCGAACGGTTCGGTGCAGCACCTGACCGCCGAACTGCGGGTCAATGGCCAGGCTCAGCGCGGTTGCGCGTATTTCGGGGCGATGCGTAACGATTAACCGTTCACCCCGGCCCCTTACAGGAGCGCGCTGGCCCGCGAACGCGCGCTTACAGCCACATTCCTGATAAATGACCCACCGCAATCGCGGGCAAGCGCACTCCTACACAAGTACGCTCGCACGCTGTCACCACCGCATCACGCCCAATCTGGCTTATAATCGCGCGCTCTCGTAGTGCTGCCGGGCCGATCCTGCGGCCCGAAACCGGATCTTTCAATGTTACGAATCACCGAATTCAAACTGCCGCTGGACCACGCGGACGACGAACTGCGCCCCGCACTTCTGCAACGCCTGGCCATCGGCAGCGACGAGCTTCTGGATTTCACCCTGTTCAAGCGCAGCTACGATGCGCGCAAGAAATCCACCGAACTGCAATTCATTTACACCGTCGACTTCCAGGTGCGCGACGAAGCCGCCCTGCTTCAGCGCCTGAGCCACGACAAACACATCGGCCCGGCCCCAGACGTGAGTTACAAAGTGGTCGGCCACGCCCCTGCCGATCTGAGCCAGCGTCCGTTGGTCGTCGGCTTCGGCCCATGCGGGATTTTCGCGGGTCTATTGCTGGCGCAAATGGGCTTCAAGCCAATCATCCTCGAGCGCGGCACAGAAGTCCGTCAGCGCACCAAGGACACCTGGGCCCTGTGGCGCAAGAACGTCCTCAACCCTGAGTCCAACGTACAGTTCGGCGAGGGCGGCGCGGGGACGTTTTCCGACGGCAAGCTCTACAGCCAGATCAAAGACCCGAATTTCATCGGCCGCAAGGTCTTGCACGAGTTCGTCAAAGCCGGCGCGCCGGAAGAGATTCTCTACGTCAACAAGCCGCACATCGGCACCTTCCGGCTGACCGGCGTCGTCGAGAACATGCGCCATCAGATCGAAGCGCTGGGCGGCGAAGTGCGTTTCCAGCAACGCGTCACGGATGTGCTGATCGAAGACGGCCAGATGCAGGGCGTCCTGCTCGACAGCGGCGAGCGCATCGACTCGCGGCACGTCATCCTGGCGCTGGGCCACAGCGCCCGAGACACCTTCCGCATGCTTCACGGGCGCGGCGTTTACATGGAAGCCAAACCGTTTTCGGTCGGCTTCCGCATCGAGCACCCACAGGGTTTGATCGACCGCGCGCGACTGGGCAAGTATGCCGGTCACCCGAAGCTGGGCGCGGCGGATTACAAGCTCGTGCACCACGCCAAAAACGGCCGTTCCGTGTACAGCTTCTGCATGTGCCCCGGTGGCACCGTGGTGGCGGCGACCTCTGAGCCCAACCGCGTCGTCACCAACGGCATGAGCCAGTACTCGCGCAACGAGCGCAACGCCAACTCCGGCATCGTCGTGGGCATCACGCCTGAGCAGGATTATCCGGGCAGCCCGCTGGCAGGCATCGAACTGCAGGAGCGTCTGGAGTCCCACGCCTACATCATGGGCGGCGAAACCTATGAAGCCCCAGCGCAACTGGTAGGCGATTTCATCGCGGGCAAAGCGTCGACGGCGCTGGGCGGCGTCGAACCTTCCTACAAGCCGGGCGTAAAGCTGACCGACCTTGCCGACGCGCTGCCCGCCTTCGCCATTGAGGCCATTCGTGAGGCGCTGCCCGCGTTCGAGAAGCAGATCAGAGGATTTTCGCAGCACGATGCGATCCTCACCGGCATCGAGACGCGCACCTCCTCACCCCTGCGCATCACCCGAGGCGAAGACATGCAGAGCCTGAACGTCAAGGGCCTGTTCCCGGCGGGCGAAGGCGCAGGCTATGCCGGCGGCATCCTGTCGGCCGGCGTCGATGGGATTCGCGTTGCCGAAGGCCTGGCCCGCAGCATGCTGGGTATCGCTGGATAAACTGCTGTAAGGCAAATCCTGCGCTGAAATAAAAAGCTGAAATGCAAAACGCCCCGAATCATCGGGGCGTTTTGGCATGCGGACTTTCTACGTCTAACTTAAGGAGAGGCAACGCTTCAGGGCATTCAGCGCGGTTTAGTGGCTGACGCGACTGGTGCCGTTGACGGTCATGATGCGAACGCGCTCACCCACACGGAAGATCTCGTTTTCCTGAACTTCCTGCACATAGGCACGCATGGTGCCGTCGTCTTCACGCACAGTGATCTCGACGCCTTGAGCACGGGTCAGGCCGCCTTCCGCTGCCGATCCCAGCAGACCACCGGCGACCGCACCGATCACGGCCGTCACGATGCTGCCGCGACCGCCACCGATGGCGCTGCCACCCACGCCACCGACGATGGCACCGGCACCTGCGCCGATCGGAGTTTTGGTGCCTTCAATCTTCACCGGACGCAGCGATTCGATGGTGCCCAGGCGTACGGTCTGCACCTGACGAGCTTCGTCACGCGAGTACGAGTCGCCGGTGAGGCTTGAAGTACAGCCGCCCAGCGTCAGCGCCATGGCGGTGAACGAAGCAACCAACAGAACAGACTTACGCATAACAGTATCTCCAGAGGTACAGGTAGCCATTAGACTCTGCGACGCCAATCGGTGTCACGGCCCTGTACCGATAATTTACGTTTATTCAGGCGTGATACAGCAACCCGCCAGCGCCTACCTCAGTGGACGACGGCGCCGGAGATTGATTCAAAGAAAAGTGTGACAGAGATCCTCGGGCTAGTAACCAGGGGCTCCGAAGACCGGCGTTCATGGCGCGAGGCGTTCGCGCTGCCATTCATCTTCAACCAGACGATAGTTCAGGCGATCGTGCAGACGGCTTGGACGTCCCTGCCAGAATTCGATGCGATCCGCCACCAGACGATAACCGCCCCAGTGATCGGGACAGTCAGGCTGGGTGTCCATGAAACGCGCCTCGGTGGCTTTGAGCAAACCTTCGAGTTCTTCACGGTCGGCGATCACCCGGCTTTGCGGCGATGCCCAAGCACCCAGGCGGCTGCCGAGAGGGCGTACCTGGAAATACGCGTCGGATTCTTCATGGCTGACCTTGGTCACGCGGCCTTCAATGCGCACCTGACGTTCCAGCGTGGGCCAGAAGAAGGTCATGGCGGCGAAAGGCAGGGCGCTCAGCTGCTGGCCTTTGGAGCTCTCGTAGTTCGAAAAGAACGTGAAACCCTGAGCGTCCAGACCTTTCAGCAGCAGCACCCGACAGTGCGGGCGGCCGTCGGCGTCGACGGTCGCCAGCGTCATCGCGTTGGCCTCGACCGGCGCTTGCTCGGTTTCGACCGCTTCATTGAACCAGCGATGAAAGAGTGCGAAAGGTTCTTCCGGAGCCTGAGCTTCAGTCAACCCTTCGCGGGCATAGTTACGACGCATATCGGCCAGACGCTGGCTCATCACTGCCTTCCTTAATCGAGATCCGTGAACAGAATCCCGATCTTAACCTCAGTTGCTGGCTTGAGCATCCGGGGCAGGTTTTTTGGCCGCAGCTTTCGCAGGCGCTGCCTTGGCTTTTACCGGCGCAGCTTGCTTCACAGGTGCTTTTTTGGCCGCAGGCGCTTTGGCTGCGGAAGCCTTGGTAGCAGCGGCTTTCTTGACCGGTGCAGCCGATTTGGCAGGCGCTGCAGCCTTGGTCGGCGCAGCCACCGGTGCCGGAGCGGGCGCGTTGGCGGTTTGCACGGCCAGCAGGGTTGGCGCTGGCGGCAAGTTGTACTTGGCCATCAGGGCAACCATGGTGTCTTGCGGCGTGAGGATGATTTCCACACGGCGGTTGAGTGCGCGACCCGGCGCGCTGTCACCGGCTGCACGGGGCATGTCGGCGCCCATGCCACGCAGGTTCAGACGGTTACGCTGCAGACCGCTGAGGCGGAAAATCGCCGCGACCGACTGTGCGCGCTGCTGGCTGATCTTGAGATCGGCATCGCTGGCGACATCGCTGTGGCCCAGCACCAGAACAGCGGCGCGCTGGTCGACTTCAACGATCTTGGCCATGCGGCTGATCGGGCCGAGGTTGGTCGGCAGGAGCATTTCCGGACGCTTCGGATTGAAGGTGCTGTCAGCCGGCGCGGTCACCACGAGGATGTCGTCACGGCGCTCAAGCTGAAACTGGCTGTCCTTGATCGCTTCGCGAACTTTCGGCTCGTTCAGATCCAGCCAGGCCTGAGTCACTTTCGGGTCGATTTTGGGAATAGCTGGCGCGGCGTCTTTTTTGGCTTCGGTTGCACCGAACGGCCACCACCACTTGTTGGCGTCGCTGGCCTGGGCAACGGCCGGGGCTGCAGCCGGTTGAGTAACGGCAACTTCTGGTTTCTTCTCGGTTTCGCCGTGGTCGGAGCCAAACGGCCAGTACCAGCGCGTACCGGTCTCGGCCTGGGCTTTCGCCACTTGCGCAGCCGCCGGGCTTGGCGCTGTGGCTGCAGGAGCTGCATCGGCGCCCTTGCCTGAACCGAACGACCACCAATGGTCATTGCTGGCCGACTGATCCTGAGGGGTCTGCGCACAGCCGGTGACGGCGAGGCAGATGGCGAATGCGAGACTTTTGTTAGCTGACATGGGTGACCCACATGAATAATTGATCAGAAAATGAACGAAGCAGCGCTCATATAACACGCATAAAGACCGTTTTGGAAAAAGAAACCGCCCTACGGTTCCGTTATCCATCTTTAACTGACAGTCGGTAGAACAAGCACTTAACGGCGATAGTTATTGCAAACACTCACCAAGCACGCGCACCAGACGCTGGGCGCGCGGATCCATCAGCACATAGGGACCGAGGGTGTTGGTCACGAACCCGAACGCCACATCGCGCTCGGGATCGGCGAAACCGACCGAGCCACCTGCGCCGGGATGGCCAAATGACTTGGCACCCAGCCCGAACGTCGCGTTAGGCACCGTGGGTTGATCAAGCATGCAGCCCAGACCGAAGCGGGTCTGGGTGAGCAGCGTCTTGTCCTGGCCCATGCTGTGCTCGCGGGTCAGCTCGTTGAGCAGGTCGCCGTCCAGCAGGCTGCCATCGAGCAAGCCACTGTAGAAACCGGCCAGGCTGCGTGCGTTGCCATGGCCATTGGCGGCAGGTTGCTGCATGCGCCGCCATTCCGGCTTGTTGGTGCTGGTCATGATCGACGGCGGGTTGGTGAACGCCCGCGCCGTCATGGAAGCAGGCTCGCGCATCGTGGTCTGCAACAGTCGCTGCGCAGCCTCATCACCTGCATTGCCCTTGCCTCTGGCAATATGGGCGACGCGGTGAAATTCTGCATCGGCCAGACCGACATGGAAATCCAGGCCCAACGGGCGCGAAATACGCGCAGCGATGGATTCACCCGGACCGCGCCCGTCGGCACGACGAATCATCTCACCCACCAGCCAGCCGTAGGTGATGGCGGCGTAACCGTGGCCCTGCCCCGGCGTCCACCAGGGCTCCTCGGCAGCCAATACGCTCGTCATGGCCTGCCAGTCGTAAAGCGCTTCGGCCGGCAATATTTCACGGATCGCCGGGAGCCCGGCTTGATGGCACAGCAACTGGCGCAGTGTGATGGATTGTTTGCCGTTGGCGGCGAATTCGGGCCAGAGACGCGCCACGGGCTCATCCAGATTCAGCTTGCCCTCGCCCACCAACTGCAAGGCCGCGACCGCCGTAAAGGTCTTGGTGCAGGAAAAGAGATTGGCGATGGTGTCGCTGTGCCAGACTTCGCTGCCATCCTTGTCTGCCGTACCCGCCCACAGATCCAGGACCGTCTCCCCGCCGATCTGCACGCACAGCGCAGCGCCACGCTCCTGCGGATCGTCGAACAGCGCGGCGAATGCCTCGCGTACGGCCTCAAACTGAAGCTCGAAATGGCCTTGAATCTGCACGGTCTGGCTCTCCGGTCGGGCTGCAAAAATGGCGAATATTGTTCCAGCGATTGCGTGCTTTGGGAACCGCCCGGTTAAGGGCGCTTGCCGATCACATCCACAACCTGCCCATTGGCCTTGCGTACCGCTTCAACGAAGCCCTGATACGGCACGTCGGTGATGCCCACCAGCCCAAGATGGCCGTTTTCGCCGTCCAGCAAGCGGCCGGTGACAGGCTGATCCAGGTACTGGAACCAGTGCACACCGACGATGGAAGGCTCAGCCAACGCACTTTTCAGGAAATTGGCATACGCCGGGCCGCGATCTTCTTCACGCGGCACTTCGATCACCCCGCCCCAGAACGGCCCGCGATCACGGGAACCAAAGTGAAACTCACTGACCAGCACCGGCTTGTCGAGCACGCGCAGTTTCGCGAAGTCCACGCCGTCCTGCGGTTTGAGGGTGTAGAAGTTGAAGCTCAGCACGTCGCAGAACTTGGCGCAGGCTTCAACCGCCTCGGGGCTGGTGACGCCAAAGCGGCCGCCGAGCAGCAGATGGTTCGGCGCATGCCACTTGAGCGCGTCGGAAATGGTTTTGAAATAGGTCTCGGCGAACACGCGCTGAAAATACCTGAAGTCGTTTTCGATCTCAGGGTGCTCTGCGCTGGGCAGCGGCGGCTCGAAGCCCGGGTCTTCCATCAATTCCCATGCGGCGAGATGGATGCCCCACGCCTTGGAGAGCCCTTCCTCGTTCCGGTACTTGTCACGCAACTGCTTGAGAAACGCGCGCTTGGCCGGCACATCGGTGGTCAGCTTCAGCGTGCCGTAGGCCAATGCGTAGCGATCCTTCGGATCGTTGCCCGGCGCAGCCCAGGCCAATTCGTTATCGGCGAAGTAACCGATCAGGTACGGGTCGTCGCGATGGTCGCGCGCAGCGATGGCGACGGCCCGCTCGGTGGCCATGGCAAAGCGCGGATCGAACGGATCAGGCATGCCGCCCCACCAATCCTGGCCGGTGCTGATACTCACGTAGTCGCCAACGATGGACAGCGGCAGCGTGTAGGGCACGTGTGCCTTTTTGCCGTTTTCGAGATTTTGCAACGCGGGCTCGCTCCAGTTGCCGACGGTGTTGAAACCCCACGCCAGCAAGCGTTGCAAGGTGTGATCAACCCAGCGTTTGCTGTCCACAATCACCGGCTTGCATTCGATTGCAGGCGCAGGGATGGCGGGCTTTTCGGGCTGAAGCGCTGCCGCGGTGTGCTCGGTCGAGCTGTCGCCAGTGGATTCGGTCGCTGCTGGGGTGGTGGCTGCGGTCGTGGCTGTGCTCGCGTCTTCGTCGTCGGCCGGATCCACAGGCATTGAGACTTCAGCACACTTCGGCACACCGTACGTGCGTTGCAGGTTCGCACCATAGAAATCGAACCAGCGGCCCTGATCGAACTGCCGGTTGCGGTTGGCGCCCGTTTCGCGGTTGTCGTCGCCCTTGCCATAGAACGCGGCGAGCGGATCGTCGCTGCCGGGCAGGCCGGTGAACATGGCCTCGCGGCCTTCGACGTAGGTTTGGCTGTCGTCAGCGGAGATGGCATTGACGCCGAGCGAGTAGAACGGATGGCCTTCCGGCGTCACCAGATACCAGCGCTCGTCGCGCTTCTCGGTGCGGAAAAAGCCTTTCGCTTCGAACGCCGGGCCGTTGAGCAAGCCGCCGTATCTGTCGTGGGCCGGACGGTCTTTCAGCCAGGTTTGCAGCTGTTGCTGCTCCTTGCCCGCCAGCGTCTTGAGCTGATCGTCGCTGGTGACCTTCTCCGGCCACTTGCCCCGGGTGAACTGACCGTAGCCGTCGACCAGGTTGCTGTAGGCAGCAGTTTGCAGCGCATCGCCCTCTTGCACGCCGAACTTCTCGATCAAGACGGACTGCGCAACGTTGGGTTGAGACATCGACACGGTGACCGATGAAACTTCAGCGCTGTTCAGTTCACCTTCGGTGTTGGCCAGCAACACGCGCTGCCCCTCGTACATCCAAGGCATCGGTGGGGCGGCGCGCATGCCCTGGCTCAGCGGCGAACTGGCCTTGAGCGGCAGCACCAGTGTTTGCGCCGGGCCAGCCGGCAGGTCGATGCGGCTGGTGAGGATTTTGCCGTCGCGGCTTTCGATCTGCACGTACACCGTCAACGCCCAATCCATCGCGCTTTGCAGGCGCAAGGTCATGGCGCTGTCGTGGCTCCAGTCCCAGACGCCGGACTGCGGGGCCAGCTGCAGACTGGGCTTGGCAACCGGATTGAAAACCACCCGGCGCAGCACTTCGCCTTCGGCGGTCTGTTCGGCGTTGGCCTGGGGAAACCCGGCATCCTGGGTCGTGACCTTCACCACGTCGGCGGGCCGGACGAAATTGAACAGCGTCTGCTGCACGTCAGGCGCGGCGTGGGCCATGCCCGCGCACAGCGTGGCAAGGATGGCGGACAGTGAACGGCGAATCATGTGATCTGAAGCTCCTTGATCATCTGAGGCCGGAGCACGACAGGGCGCGCGCATCCGGGCGGACCGAGTTTAGAACCGGTCAACCGTGTTTCATTTGCAACACGGGTTCAGGAAATTTCGCGCCGAAATGGCGGCAGTGCGTTGAGGATGGCTTTGCCATAGCGCTGGGTCACGACCCGGCGATCCAGCAGCGTGATGATGCCTCGGTCCTGTTCAGTGCGCAGCAAACGACCACAGGCCTGGATCAGGCGCAGCGAGGCGTCGGGAACGGCGATTTCCATGAACGGATTGCCGCCTCGCGCTTCGATCCACTCCGCCAGCGCGGCTTCGACCGGATCATCCGGCACAGCGAAGGGAATCTTGGCGATCACCACGTGCTCGCAGTAGGCGCCCGGAAGGTCGACCCCTTCAGCGAAGCTCGCCAGCCCGAACAGGACGCTTTCATCGCCACCGTCGACCCGCGCCTTGTGCTTGTTGAGGGTTTCCTGTTTGGACAGATTGCCTTGAATGAACACCCGCTTACGCCAGTCCCGCTCGAGGCCGTCGAACACTTCCTGCATCTGTTTGCGCGACGAGAACAGCACCAGCGTGCCTTTAGAGCCTTCGACCAGATTCGGCAGTTCACGGATGATGGCTGCCGTATGTTCGGCCGCGTTGCGAGGGTCGGCCTTGAGGTCCGGCACGCGCAGCACGCCTGCGTCGGCATGGTGAAACGGACTCGGCACCACGGCGGTGACGGCGTCTTTCGGCAGCCCGGCACGCATGCGGAAACGGTCAAACTTGCCCAACGCAGTCAGCGTGGCCGAGGTCACCAGCGCGCCGTAGGCGACGTTCCAGAGGTTGCGGCGCAACATTTCGGCGGCCAGGATCGGGCTGGCGTTTACCTCGATGTCGAACAGAGAGCCGCTGTCGGCCAGGGTCAGCCAGCGCGCCATGGGCGGGCTGTTTTCCGGGTCTTCGGCGGTGAAGGCCGTCCATAATTCCCAGTTGCCGTGGGCGCGGGCCAGCAAGCTGCCGAACAGCGGGTACCACTCTTCCGCCTGATGGCTGGCGATGCCGATGTTGACCTCGCCGTCCATGCCTTCTTTAAGCAGCTCAGTCAGGCGCGTGAACAGGTCGTCGAGCCGGGCAAAGCCTTTTTTCAGCTCGATACCCATCTCGCGCATGTGTTCGGGGACCACACCGCCGACGAAGCGATGGCGCGGGCGCTCGCGGCCTTCCATGTCTTCGCCTTGCTTGAAGTCGGCAAGCTGCTCACAGGCAGTGAACATGAATTGCTGCTGGGTCTTGATCTCGCGGGCCAGCTCGGGCACTTGCTCGATCAGCTTGCCCAGGTCGCCCGGCAGCGGGTGCTGGGCGAGCAATTTGGTGAGGTTCTTGGCGGTTTGCTCCAGCCAGTCAGCGGTGGAGCGCAGACGACTGAAATGGGCGAAGTGGCCGATCGCCTTATCTGGCAGGTGATGGCCTTCGTCGAAGACATACAGGGTGTCGCGGGGATCGGGCAGGACCGCACCGCCGCCCAGCGCAAGGTCAGCAAGGACCATGTCGTGGTTAGTGACGATGACGTCGACTTTGCCCATGCCCTCGCGAGCTTTGTAAAAGGCGCACTGCTGGAAGTTCGGGCAATGGCGGTTGGTGCACTGGCTGTGATCGGTGGTCAGGCGCGCCCAGTCCTGGTCGGCCAGTTCCTGGGGCCAGCTGTCGCGATCGCCGTCCCATTTGTTGCCCGCAAGCTTTTCGATCATGGTGGTGAAGAGCTTCTGGCTGGCCTCGTCCACCTCGATCTTGAAGCCTTCTTCTTCGAACAGCTGCGCGGTCGCGCTCTGGGCGTCGCCTTCCTGCAGCAGCATGTCGAGCTTGGACAGGCACATGTAGCGGCCACGGCCCTTGGCCAGCGCGAACGTGAAGCTCAAGCCACTATTGCGCATCAGGTCGGGCAGGTCTTTGTAGACGATCTGCTCCTGCAGCGCGACGGTCGCGGTGGCGATGACCAGGCGCTTGCCGGCAGCCTTGGCAGTCGGGATGGCCGCGATGGCGTAGGCCACGGTTTTGCCGGTGCCCGTCCCCGCCTCGACTGCCACCACGGCGGGATCACCCGAACGGCGGCCTTCTTCGTCGGTATCGACGTCGCCCAGCACCTTCGCCACTTCAGCGATCATCAGGCGCTGGCCGTAACGAGGCTTGAGGCTCTTGGCTTCGAGGAAACGCGAGTAGGCGCCCTGAATCTGGGATTTGAGTTCGGTGCTGATCATGGGCTGGGTCGTTGGCTCGGCGTCACGGGTGCTGAATGAAAACACGAAAACCGCTGGATATATCTTCAGTAGTCGCAGCGGGCGGCTATCATACCGCGCTAATTCTTTCTGCGCAGATCGGAGTTCTTGATGTCACCTGTAGCCTTTGTCTACGCCTTGCATGTGCTGGCAGCGATTGCGTGGGTAGGAGGAATGTTTTTCGCCTGGATGATTCTTCGACCGGCGGTCATCGCCGCCCTTGAGGGCCCGGCCCGGTTGAAGCTGTGGCTGCAAGTGTTGCCGCGGTTCTTCGTCTGGGTCTGGTGCGCGGTGATCATGCTGCCGGTGACCGGTATCGGCATGATCAACGTGAACTTCAGCGGCTTTCAGAGCGCGCCTCGCTATGTGCAGGTGATGATGGGTCTGTATGTGGTAATGGCGGCGTTGTTTCTGCGGGTTTCGACGCTGAACCTGCCGCAGTTGCGCAAGGCTGTGCTCGCTGAGCAATGGGCGGATGGCGCGGCCGCGATGGCTGGAATCCGGCGTCTGGTAGGGATCAATCTGATCGTGGGGGTGGTCGTTGTGGCGATCGCCGCGATTCGGCCGATGTTCTAAGTCAGCTTTCTGATCTGTAGAGACGCGCTTGCCCGCGCAGGGAGTTCAGGCATCCCTGGCAGGCGCGCCTCTAAGGCAGATCGGCGCTTATAAGTTGCGAACCACGATAGCGCCTACCGGCCCTGCTGCACCGGACTGGCCCTTGTCGCCGTTCTTGCCGGACTTGGCGCCGTCAGCGCGGTAGACCACGCAGCCTTTGGACGCGCCGCCTTTGCCGCCGCGACCGCCGTCTCCGCCGATGCCACCGGCGCCGCCCTGTACGTTGACCTTGATGCGGTCATTGCCGAAGGTCGCCGGGAGTTCGAGACGAACGAGCGCACCCGGCGCGCCGTCACGGCCGTTGCCGCCATTGTCGCCGTCGATCCCCCGACTGGCGGAACCCCAGGTGCAGCCCGGATCGATGCCGTTGCCGCCGTCGAGGCCGACGTAACCGGGCGAGCCCGCGCCGCCGCGGGCGTCGACGAAGAGTTGGTCAGCCTTGAGTTGTTCGATCCGCAGGTTGAGGTTGCGGCCTGGCGTTGGCGGTTTCTCGAAGGTGCCCGGGGCACCCCGCGCGGTGATTTCAGCGCCGCTGCCGAGGTCAACCTGTTTGACCTGCAGGCTGAACGGTTCGGCGCTCGGGACGATGGCGATGCGTGATTCATGGCCCATGATGAGTTGGCCGACTTTGACCTCGGTGAGCCCGGCCGGGATCAGGAGGGTGCCGTAGTCGGCGACTTCGAGTCGATCCAGTTGCAATACGCTGGTTTTGGAGGGCAGGCGCATTAGCGAGTGGGTTTCGACGGAGATGGTCTGGGCCATGATCCAGGGGCTGCTCAGGGCGGACAACAGGCCTGCCGTCATCAGCATCGCGTTACGCATGGTGTACCTCCGCGTGTGGGCGTGGGAGTGTGTTGAGGTGGAATAGGCCGAAGAGCAAAATCTGGAGGCGATCGCGCCAGGGGTGGGGGCGGCCGCGCAGGCTGGCGTTGTAGCTGATCAGTTCGATGATGTGGGTGAGCAGCAAGAGGCCGCCTGCCAGTTTGAACAACAGGTCGAAGGGGTGTGGCATGGCGATGGTCAGGCTGGTGATTATCAGTAGCCAGAATGCTGTAGTCAGTACTTTCCCTGTTCCCCAAATCACACTCATGTGGTGCCTCTGCTGTTTTTAGTTTTGTTCGGTGAAAACGGTTCGCGCACAGTACGGGGACGGGGGGGACTATGCCAGAGGCAGGTTTCAAAAGTTGCCTGCATTTATACGGTTGCGCTGGGATTGGGTGAATATCCGTTATTTGTGTTTGCCGGGATTATGGTTCCGCCCTTACGGCGGGTCACTTTTGGCAAAAGCGCCCCGAAAGTAACCAAAAACGCTTTGCTCCCGGTTGGGTTCCTCCTTCGTCGGAATA
>NZ_JAKJXE010000020.1 GCF_021728295.1 Pseudomonas petrae | reverse complement strand
GTCGGCGTCAAATCCCGAGTCTGAGTTGTATGTAGATCCGTAGGAGCCGGCTTGCTGGCGAATGGGGTGGGTCAGTAATATTTGCGTTATCTGACTTAACGCGTTCGCCAGCAAGCCGGCTCCCACGGAGTTGAAGCGCGGATTGGTTACGTAATCGGCGCCGGGTTGAACAGGGTGATGTCGTTATGCAGACGATAGTGCTCGGTCCAGGTCTTTTTCTTGCCGCTGGCCACGTCCAGATAGAAGTGGAACAGCTCCCAACCCAGGTCCTCGATGCTCGCGCGCCCGGTAGCAATGCGCCCGGCATCGATGTCGATCAGGTCCGGCCAGCGCTGGGCCAGCTCGGTGCGGGTCGACACCTTCACCACCGGTGACATCGCCAGACCATACGGCGTGCCGCGTCCGGTGGTGAACACGTGCAGGTTCATCCCGGCCGCCAGTTGCAGCGTCCCGCAGACAAAATCGCTCGCCGGCGTTGCGCAGAAGATCAGGCCTTTGCGCGTCACCCGTTCGCCAGGGCCAAGCACCCCGTTGATCGCGCTGCTGCCGGACTTGACGATTG
Source organism: Pseudomonas petrae (assembly GCF_021728295.1). Taxonomy (GTDB): domain Bacteria; phylum Pseudomonadota; class Gammaproteobacteria; order Pseudomonadales; family Pseudomonadaceae; genus Aquipseudomonas; species Aquipseudomonas petrae. The sequence goes on along the minus strand of NZ_JAKJXE010000020.1, from coordinate 79,325 downwards.
ACCCTAAAGACTTCTCGACGATGTTCGACAACCCGCCCTTCTTGTTCCCCGGGGTGGTGTTGGCGCTGCGGTCCGCTTCGCCCTTGGCCAGATAACGGTCGTACCAGTCCATTTCGCGAACCAGGCCTTCCGCGACCTCCATGTTTTCCGCGCGGGAGGTCAGCAAGTAGATCGCGTCACGCACTTCGGTCACTTCCGAAAACATCACGGTCGCGCCCGCGCGCAGCAGCAAGTCCGACGCATAACCCAATGCGGGGTTGGCGGTGATGCCGGAAAACGCATCGCTGCCACCGCACTGCATGCCCAGAATCAACTCCGACGCCGGCACCGTTTCGCGACGACGCTGGTCGAGTTTCTTCAAGCGCGTCTCGGCCAATTCCATGATCTGCTCGATCATTTCGTTGAAGCCGTGTTTGGAGTCCTGCAAGCGATACAGCCAGGGCTCGCTCAGATCGACCGAGGCGTCGTCGGCGTGCATGACCTGATCGGCCTGCAACTTCTCGCAGCCCAGGCTGATCACCAGCGCCTCGCCACCCAGGTTCGGGTTGCGCGCCAGATTGCGCACGGTGCGGATCGGGATGTACGCGTCCTTAGCGGTGATGGCGACGCCGCAGCCGTAGCTGTGGGTCAGCGCCACCACGTCATCGACGTTCGGGTACTTGGGCAGCAGTTCTTCGCGGATGCGCTTGACAGCGAAATCCAGAACGCCGGTGACGCACTGAACGGTCGTTGTAATGCCCAGGATATTGCGCGTGCCGACAGTGCCGTCGGCGTTGCGATAGCCCTCGAAGGTAAAGCCTTCCAGCGGCTCCCCCCTGACCGGCACGGCATCGGACATCGGCAGACTGTCCAGCGCCGGCGCTGACGGCATGCGCAGCTGATCTTCCTTGACCCAACTGCCCTTCGGGATCGGCTGCAGCGCATAGCCGATGGTGTGGCCGTAACGAATGATCGGCTCCCCTTCGGCGATGTCCACGGTGTTCACCTTGTGGCTTTGCGGCACATTATCGACAGTCACCAGACCATTATCGAATTCAGTCCCCGCCGGAACGCCCTGGTCATTGACCACGACGACGACGTTATCAAGCGCGTGCAAGCGAATGTAACGCGGCGAGTCGGCATGTTGGATCAAGTTCATCACGGTTTTTCCTCAGAGTTTCGCTTGAGAAAGCTCGGCTTCACTGGCCGGCAAGGCACCCTTCACTGGGGTTTCCTTGAGTTCTACACGTTTGATTTCACCGACGATGAAGATGTAGCTGATCACCGCCACCAGCGCGTTGGCGCCGACGAACACCAGCGCCCATTTGAACGAACCGGTGGTGCTGATGATGTAGCCGATGACGATGGGTGTGGTGATGGAAGCGATGTTACCGAACATGTTGAACAGACCGCCGCTCAACCCGGCGATTTGTTTCGGCGATGCGTCGGACATGACCGCCCAACCCAGTGCGCCCACGCCCTTGCCGAAGAAGGCCAGTGCCATGAAGCCCACGACGACCCATTCGATGTCGACGTAGTTGCAGGTCACGATCGAGGTCGACAGCAGCAAGCCACCAATGATCGGCGCCTTGCGTGCGAAGGTCAGCGAGTGACCTTTACGGAGCAGGTAATCGGAAATAATCCCGCCGAGTACGCCGCCGATGAAACCGCAGATGGCCGGCAGCGAAGCGATGAAGCCCGCCTTGAGGATGGTCATGCCGCGTTCTTGAACCAGGTACACCGGGAACCAGGTCAGGAAGAAGTAGGTGATGCCGTTGATGCAGTATTGAGCCAGGTAAATGCCCAGCATCATGCGGTTGGTCAGCAACTGACGCACGTAGTCCCATTTCGGACCGCTGGCCGAACCTTTGCCCTTGTCCTGATCCATGTCGACCATGCCGCCGTTGTTGGCGATGTGATCGAACTCTTCCTTGTTGATGTTCGGGTGGTTGCGCGGGCTGTGGATAACTTTCAGCCAGATCAGCGAGAACACGATACCGATGCTGCCCATCACGAGGAACACGTGCTGCCAGCCGAAGGTGTAAACGATCCAGCCCATGATCGGGGCGAACAGCACAGTGGCGAAGTATTGGGCCGAGTTGAAGATCGCCGAGGCCGTGCCGCGTTCAGACGTCGGGAACCAGGCCGCGACGATGCGGGCGTTGCCGGGGAACGAGGGTGCTTCGGCGAGGCCGACCATGAAGCGCAATGCGAACAGCAGGAAGATGGCGGTCGAGAGACCGAACTCACCGACATAACCTTGCAGCACGGTGAACAGCGACCAGGTGAAGATGCTCAATGCGTAGACTTTCTTGGAGCCGTAACGGTCCAGAAGCCAGCCGCCGGGGATCTGGCCGGCGACGTACGCCCAACCAAATGCGGAGAAGATGTAACCGAGGGTGACGGCGTCGATGCCGAGGCTTTTCTGCAGGCTGGAGCCCGCGATGGCGATGGTTGCACGGTCGGCATAGTTGATCGTGGTCACCAGAAACAGCATGAGCAAGATCAAATAGCGGACGTGAGTCGGCTTGGTTTTCTGCATGTTCGAAACTCCCACTAGTTATTTTTTTTGCGCGGGTAAACGATCTTATGTGTGTGTGTGCTGCTCGCCCCTGCCCCTAAAACAGATGCGGTTTGAAGCTGTACTTCCAGGTATCCGTTAGCGACGCCCCGAGGGCAAAAAACCGCTGATCGCTCAGCGGTTTTGCGGCAAATGGACGGTTACTGCTTGCCCTGCTTGTCCATCAATGCAGCCAGCATGTCCACTTCGTCGGAAGTCAGGTCAGTTAGCGGCGCGCGGACCGGACCTGCGTCGTAACCGGCAAGCTTGGCGCCCGCCTTCACGATGCTCACTGCGTAGCCGTGTTTGCGGTTACGGATGTCCAGGTATGGCAGGAAGAAATCGTCGATCAGCTTGCCGACCGTCTCGTGATCGTCTTTGGCGATGGCGTGGTAGAAGTCCATGGCCATCTTCGGCAGGAAGTTGAACACCGCCGAGGAGTAGACCGGCACGCCCAGCGCCTTGTAGGCGGCGGCGTAGACTTCTGCGGTGGGCAGACCACCCAGGTAGGAGAAGCGGTCACCCAGACGACGGCGGATCGAAACCATCAGTTCGATATCACCCAGGCCGTCTTTGTAGCCGACCAGGTTAGGGCAGCGCTCGGCCAGTTGCTCCAGCAGCGACGGGGTCAGGCGGCAGACGTTGCGGTTGTAAACGACAACACCGATCCTGACCGATTTGCAGACCGCTTCAACGTGGGCGGCAACGCCGTCCTGGCTGGCTTCGGTCAGGTAGTGAGGCAACAGCAGCAGGCCTTTGGCACCCAGACGCTCGGCTTCTTGAGCCATTTGAATCGCCTGGCGGGTCGGACCCCCGACGCCAGCCAGAATCGGCACGCTGGTTTCACAGGTGTCGACGGCAGTCTTGATGATTTCGGAGTATTCGTCGCCGGTCAGGGAGAAGAACTCACCTGTGCCGCCTGCTGCGAACAGCGCAGAGGCGCCGTACGGAGCGAGCCATTCCAGACGCTTGATGTAGCCAGCGCGGTGGAAGTCGCCCTGGGCATTAAAATCGGTAACCGGGAAGGAAAGCAGACCGTGAGAGAGGATGGACTTCAGTTCTTGTGGATTCATTATTCGAACACCCTGGGAAGCTATTTTTGTGGATGAAGCACCAGTCCTGCGCTGATGTCGTAAGTCATCGTACAACTGGGGAGAGGATCACTCAATACCGTTTTGAAATATTTATGACGGAGGAGGATGAGTGGTGATTTCGAGGGAGGGCAGAATGGGCGACGGCGCCTGACTGTTGGCCGTTGCAGCCGTTGCAGGGGATATTTGTAGGAGCGCGCTTGCCCGCGAAAGCGTTTCTCCAGACGCCGCTGCGCAAAATGACCCATCGCCTTCGCGGGCAAGCGCGCTCCTACACTTGATCAGCGTCGCCTGCCCTTTTAAACAGTCGCCTCAAGCCCGCTGCGATTCAGCCTCTTCATGGGCATGGCGCAGGCGTTCGCGGCTGTTGGTCAGGTGCAGGCGCATGGCGGCGCGGGCGGCATCGGAATCCTGGCGCGCGATGGCGTCGTAGATTTCCTCGTGCTCGCGGCTCAGGCGGCTCATGTAATGCTGGTTATCGTCGTGGGCCAGGCGCGCGGAGTTCAGACGGGTGCGGGGAATGATGCTGGTGCCCAGGTGATTCATGATGTCGGTGAAGTAGCGGTTGCCGGTCGACAGCGCGATTGCCATGTGGAACTGGAAATCGGCGCCCACGGCATCGCTGGCATGCGCTGCGCTTTCACTGAGCGCATCGAGGGCGGCGCGCATGTCGGCCAGTTGTTCGGCGGATCGGCGTTGAGCAGCCAGGCCGGCCGACTCGACTTCAAGACTGATGCGCAGCTCAAGAATCGCCAGGACGTCACGCAGGGTGACGATGGTCGCCGGATCGATACGGAAACCGCTCGGGCTCGGTGTATCAAGGACGAAGGTGCCGATGCCGTGCCGGGTCTCCACCAACCCTGACGCCTGCAGGCGCGAGATGGCCTCGCGTACGACGGTACGGCTGACGCCCTGCTCTTCCATGATGGCAGACTCGGTGGGCAACTTATCGCCGCGCTTGAGTCCGCCAGTGCGGATGCGCTCGGAGAGTTCGGTAACCAATTCCTGCGCGAGACTGCGGTGCTTTCGGCGGGCGCGAGGCGGAGCGCTCTGATTTTCCATATCCAACATGCATCTCTAAGTACGCTGAACGCTGATGATAGCTCACCGGGTTGTGTGATCACACAACAACCCCGGCGAGGCTCCTGGTTTTACGACCTTTATGGCTTCAGCACTTTACGCTCAAAGCGCCGTTTCCGTTAGCGGCTGCTCATGCAGCTGACCGCCGTCGATGCGCACGTGCCGACGGTGGAAGCGCTTGAGGCTGCTGCGGTGGCCAATGCTGAGCAATGTCACGCCCGGCAACTCGTCCAGCAACGCCTGATACAGCGCGGCTTCATCCTCTTCGTCCATCGCTGACGTCGCTTCATCCAGGTACAACCAGTCCGGCGCGAACAGCAGGGCGCGGGCGAACGCGACGCGCTGTTGCTCACCCGGCGACAGCATGCGCTGCCAATGCTCGCTCTCGTCCAGTCGCGGGATCAGGTGACCCAGGCGGCAGGTTTCCAGCACTTGCGCAAAACGCTCGGCAGGATAGACCTCGGGCGCCTGGGGATAGCTCAACGCCTCCCGCAACGTGCCGATTGGCAGATACGGTTTTTGCGGCAGGAAGAACGCACGTTTGGCCGGTAATTTCACCGCGCCATGGCCTTCTTTCCACAACCCGCCCATCGCCCGCAGCAGCGTACTTTTGCCACTGCCGGAGCGGCCGCTGAGCATGACCTTCTCACCTGCTGCAATATGAATGTTGGCGTTGTTCAGCAACTGGCGACCGCCTGCGAGGGACAGTGCCAGGCCTTCGAGCTGCAAGGCGTCGCTCTCATGACTGACCTTGATGGCCGGCACGCGCGCTTCGTTTTCGTCCATGGCCTGACGGAAGCTGAGCAGACGATCACAGGTGGCGCGCCACGATGCCAACTGGGTATACGCGTCGATGAACCAGCTGAAATTCTCCTGCACATTGCCGAACGCCGAGTTGATCTGCATCAGCTCGCCCAGTTCGATCTTGCCGGCGAAATAACGCGGCGCGGCCACGACGAAGGCGAAGACGATCGCGATCTGCGAGTAACCGGCCGTGAAGAACGTCAGGCGCTTCTGCACCTTCATGATCGTCCAGAAGTTGCTCCAGACCATGCCGAAGCGCGCGCTCAGACGCTGATTCTCGTTGGCCTCGCCATCGGACAGGGCGATGCTTTCGGCGTTCTCGCGAACGCGCACCAGCGAGAAACGCATGTCGGCTTCGTAACGCTGTTGCTGATTGCTCAGCAGGATCAGGCGTTTGCCGATCAGGTGAGTCAGCAAGCTGCCGACCGCCGCATAAATAAGCGCGGCCCAGAACATGTAGCCGGGAATAGTGATGCCAAACAGCTCGATGCTGCCGGACACGCCCCACAGAATGACCGAGAACGACACTAGGCTGACCACGGTGCGCAGCAGGCCCAGGCTCAGACTGAGGGTGTCAGAAGTGAAGTTATTAAGGTCTTCGGACAGCCGCTGGTCAGGGTTATCGGTGTAACCGCCCTGCTCCAGCCGGTAGTAGTTCTTGTGCGCGAGCCATTTGGTGAAATGCTGTTCGGTCAGCCAGCGACGCCAGCGGATAGTCAGCATCTGGGTCAGATAGAGGCGATACACCGCGCCGAGAATGGCAATGGCGGCAATGCCGCAGAAATACAGGATCAAATGGGTGAAGGCCCCCAGATCCTTGTTCTGCAGCGCATTGTAGAAGTCGCGGTACCAGCTGTTGACCAGCACCGAGATGAATACACTGAACAGCGACAGCACGATCACTGCGATCAGCAGCACCCAGGCCATGCCTTTTTCTTCGCTGCGCCAGTAAGGCGTCACCAGCTTCCAGACCCGGGAAAAGAAATTCCCGTTCACAGCGTCATTGACCCTGGATTCATCTACATCAAAATTCATGGCAAAAAGCTCGGCAGCGGGCAGTTATAGGCGTTGGCGCCAATGTGCCAGACGCCACAGACGATCTTCCATGAAGAAATGTTTAAGGAGCATTCCCTGCTTAACGACGGACCGGGCGCTTCTGCAACTTGCGCTGCAAGGTGCGCCGATGCATGCCCAGCGCGCGCGCCGTCGCCGAAATATTGCCCTCGTGCTCGGTCAATACGCGCTGGATGTGCTCCCACTGCAAACGGTCCACTGACATCGGGTTTTCCGGCACCAGTGTGTCCAGGTCGGCATGTTCGGACAGCAGCGCTGCCAGCACGTCATCGGCATCGGCGGGTTTGCACAGGTAGTTGCAAGCCCCGCGCTTGATCGCTTCAACGGCCGTGGCGATGCTCGAATAGCCGGTCAGGATCAGCACGCGCATTTCCGGGTCCAGTTCCAGCAGCTTGGGCAACAGCACCAGCCCCGAGTCGCCTTCCATTTTCAGGTCGACGGCGGCGTAGTCCGGGATATCCTGCTGCGCGAGGGCCAGGCCCTCGTCGGCGGAACCGGCGGTGCTCACGCGAAAGCCACGGCGCGCCATGGCCCGAGCCATCACGCGAGTGAAAGTGGCGTCGTCGTCCACCAGCAGCAGGTGCGGCAGTTCCTCGCCTTCAACCTGGATTTCGTCAGTCATGCTTCATCTCCTCGTGCGTCACGGGGGAGGCGCAGCTCGGTAAGCGTGCCGCCCTCCTCGTGAGGATAGAGTTTCACCGAGCCGCCCGCGCGGGTCACGCTGGCCTTACTCAAGAACAGGCCAAGGCCGAAGCCTTTGCCCTTGGTGGTAAAAAACGGTTTGCCGATCTGCTCGGCGATGGCCAACGGGACGCCGGCGCCATGATCGCGGATGCTGATGCGAATTTCAGTGGCGGTCCAGTCCAGATTCACCTCGAGCCCTTCGGCGCAGGCATCGGCGGCATTGTTGAGCAGGTTCAGCAGCGCCTGGGTCAGATCGGGCGGCGGCGCCAGCACCGGCACGTCGCCCTGCCCCAAGCGCTGGAAGCGGTAGGTGGCTTCCGGGCGCATCAGGTGCCAGCGATTGAGCGCCTGATCGAGCCAATGCGTGACGGTCTGTTCCTGGACCGAAAGCCGACGATTCGCTTCGGCGGCGCGAACCAGTTGCTGCAACGTCTCTTTGCACAGCTTGACCTGATCCTGCAGCACCGAGAGGTCTTCCTGCAGCGCAGGGTCTTTGTGGTCCTGCTGCATTTCCTTGAGCAGCACGCTCATGGTGGCCAGCGGCGTGCCGAGTTCATGGGCGGCGCCGGCAGCTTCGGTCGCCACCGCCAGCAGTTGCTGATCGCGCGCCCCTTCTTCGCGGCGCAAGGCACGCATGTGTTCCTGACGACGCAGCTCTTCGGCCATGCGCGCGGCGAAGAAGGTGATCACACCAGCCGCCAGCGCAAAGCTCAGCCACATGCCGTAGATCTGCATGTTCTCCCGGGCCACAAAGGCATCCAGCGGGAAGAACTTGGCCAGCATCAGGGTGTACAACGCCAGCGCGATGCCCGACAGGATCAGCGAGTAACGCCAAGGCAGCGTCACGGCGGCGATGGTCAGCGGCACCAGATAATAAGAAACAAAGGGATTGGTTGAGCCGCCGGAGAAGTACAGCAGCGCGCTGTGAATAAACAGGTCGAATGCCAGTTGCACGGCGTATTCAAGCTCGGTCACCGGCCACGAGGTGCGCAGGCGAATGGCCGTCAGCAGGCAGACGATTGCCGAGAAACCCAGGGTGATGTCCAGTTGGAGCCACGGCAGCGGCAGCAGATCGAAGAGATAGGCAACCCCCACCGAGCCCGCCTGCGCACCCAGCACCAGAATGCGGATGAACGTCAGGCGCCAGAGGTTCTGACGGGTGGCGGAAAGCAGTTGCAAGGGGGCGAGCATGAGCTCTCCTGATGAGCGCTCCAGGCGAATCGGAGCGAGTATAACGAATGCGACAACAGTTGCCGTCAAAGTGCGTCAAAGCGCCACATCCATCTTACGCGTGTGCGACGGTGCAGGAACAAGCCTCCAGGTTCACAGTCTCATGGGCATCCGTTCGCCAAGGGCTTGCAATGCGCCTCGGGACGGTTCGCCAAACAAGGAGTTTTTATGTTCAGCCTTCGCCCCACTGCCACATTGTTCACCCTCGGCGCACTCGCGCTGGCCAGCGCCCCTGCCCTCGCCGACGACGTTCACTACAACCAGGTTTCGGTCCGCGCCGAGGTCAGCCAGGAAGTGCAGCGCGACCTGATGACCGTCACCCTCTACACCGAATCGCAGAACACCGACCCGGCCAAACTGGCGGCCGGCGTCACTGAAACCCTGAACAAGGCCTTGGGCGAAGCGCGTCAGGTCAAGGACATCAACATTCGTCAGGGCAGCCGCAACAGCTACCCGATCTACGACGACAAAGGTCAGAAGATCACGGGCTGGCGCGAGCATGCCGAACTGCGCCTGGAAAGCGCCGACTTCGCCGCGCTGTCCAAGTTGACCGGCGACCTGTTGGGCGGCGACATGAAAATGGGTGGCATGGACTTCTCGATTTCCAACCCCGCACGCAAGACCAGCGAGGACGCACTGCTCAAGGATGCTGTGACGGCATTCCGCGCCCGCGCCAAACTGGTGACTGACGCACTGGGCGGCACCGGCTACAAGCTGGTCAACCTGAACCTGAACACCTCCGGTTTCCCGCAGCCGTATCTGCGAGCGCCGGTCATGATGATGAAGGCCGCGCGTGCCGACGCAGCGCCAACACCGGATGTCGAGGCCGGGACCAGTCAGGTGAGCGTGGCAGCAGACGGTGTCATCGAGGTCGCTATCCCTTGATGCACACGGCGGCAGCCGATGGCTGCCGCTCTTTCCCTCTCCCGCTGTTCGCGCTCGCCTTGTTGCCTCTTCGCCCCTCCCTCGCCGTTTCCTCCTACATCGCTCAACGCTTTGGCTGATTTCCGATTGCTGCGTATTGCCTGAATAATTCACTCGCAATCTGCAACGGATCACCGCGCATTGACCATGCCGCCTGCCCTGACCAAAGGGACCGGCAACGCGCACTTACTCACTCAAGGAAGAAAAGCGTCATGACTCGTTTACCTCCCTCCCTGCCCATTGACGAACTGCGTCATGAGCAATTGCAAAGCAACTTTGCCCTCGAACTGTTCAAACAGACCGTAGCCTCACTCGCACCCAAAGAGTTTCAGGCTGCCATGCTCTGGATTTTTGGCGAAGACATCCCTGCCAACGTCTTCACGCTGCTGCGCAAAAAGCTGCTCGCCGGCGAGATCGCCAATGCCAATTGCGTTTTGAGCGACGTGCCGAAACTGGCCCACTACGACAACCGCGAACGGCTTATCCGGATCAACCCCTCAGTGGTCAGCAGTGCCCTTGCGGGCACCGAGCCCGAAATCCTGCTCAATATCCTGCTGCACGAGTTCGGCCATCATCTTGATAACGTCCTGCGCAGCGATCTGATTCAGCCGCACCTATCGGCGAGTCCGTTGGCAGCAGACGCTGAAGGTGAAGAAGGCGCACGCCTCGCACTCTGGCTCGCGTGTATCGCAAAACCCGTTCCATCCCGGATTCAAATCGCCACATGGTGGGACGTGCAAGAGAACCTGCCTCAGGAAATCACCGCGCACTGGGCTCAGTCGTCTAACGCGATCATCCGGAAACACATCGCGGGTCTCGGAAAACCGCTTGCACCTCGCCCGGAGTCGGATCAGGAGGGCTTCGAGGCGGGGGATGGCGATGAAGCAAGGCAAACCCACCTGGAGATAGAGAAGGTATTGCTGACGTGCGGCCTGACTCAGGCTGAGGTCAATGCGGTTTATTTCGGCAACTGGCTGCGCGACTACTCCCAGCTGCTTGACCCAAAAATTGTCCGGGCGATGGACATGCCCAAAGACTTCCCCGACGTGCTGTCCCGTGACGCTTTGACCCGCATCGTTGACATTTTGTCGGTCAAACGCTTCGGCGAGCTGCGCCGACAGCCTACATCCGACTACAAGGTGACGCCTGCGCGTCTGGGGGTATATCGCCCTTCCGAGCATATCGACAACCCGAAAGTCACCAATCCCAACGCGCCAGATCCCACCACCCGTGATCTGGATTTCGAGGTCGCCATCTTGGCGGGCAGCCCCCAGCTGGAAGTCGATTACCAGACCTCCATGAAGCGCTACATCAGCCGATCCGTCGACTTCATGCGTCGAGAGCTGCGCATCGCCATTGATAAAGGTCCCAACGCCGAAGGCTTGCGCGCGTTTGGCTCCGCACTGCATGTGCTGGAAGACTTCTTCGCCCACTCCAATTTCGTCGAGCTGGCGCTCATCAACAACGGCTATCGAAACGTCTTGCCCTGGACCTCGCCGGCGAACTGCAAGGCCGGCCTGCCCTTGGTCACAGGCATGTTCGGACCGACTGATGTCATCGCAAGCCTGGCCGGACCACTTGGGGAGATTCTGTTTTCTACCGAAGACGTCATCTACCAACCGATAAAACCGGGCGATCGCAGCCCGCGGGAGCAGGTGCTGTTGATCCTGCTCGAGGAGCATCACAACCCGCGCTACCTGGAAATCTACAACGCATTTCTCACCACCCGCGACAGCTGGGTAGATCTGCCGTTCGCCGAGTACCTGCAGCGCTGCGCGGCTTATCTGCAGGGACTGTCTGCGGTACCGGGCAACGCCGTCGGGATTATTTTCAAGGAGGTGCTGACACATTTTGGCGACCAGGTGGACGACTGGCAGACGGTCCACGGACAGGACCCACATGAAAATGGCTGTACCGACCCTTCACACTCGCAGTTGGCGAAAGACCACGCGCAGCATCCGCTGCACCTGCTGGCAGGGTCGCTGGCAACCGAGGCAGTGCGCAGCGTCGCCATGGCGATGATCAGTTGCTGGAACGGCAACGGCCGCGCCGACCCGATCGCCGTAGCGGAGGCCTACTTCAAACATCCGGTGGACTGTAGCTGGCAAAACAGACAGATCGCAGCCTGGGCCGCCGGCAATCCCGAGGACCTGCGCCGCAGCCAGGACAAGGTCGAAATGCTGGAAGTCCGAAAGCTGATAGCTGCCTCGGCAAAAAAAGCATCGGAGCAAATGAGAAAGGACAGCCTGGCTTATCTCAACTTCATGCGCGGCGAGTTTCTAGATAGCAATTCACCCATGTGGCTAGCGTTCCGGTTCACGCCTACCGGGTCGACGATCCTTGAGGTCCTGAAGTGGCTAGGAATTCTGAAGTAACCCCACCCGGAACCTTGTAAGAGATCCAAACAGTGCGGCACTCTCCGCTGTCTATCATCCCGTCGATGAATTCAGGCATGAGTGCCGCACTTAATGAGGTTCACATGGACACAACCTTCAAACCCCTGCTCCTGGCAGCCGCAATGGCGCTGTGCGTTCCCTCGGTGCAGGCGGCCAGCACCCTTGTCTACTGCTCGGAAGCCAGCCCTGCCGGCTTCGATCCCAGTCAGTACACCAGTGGCACCGAGTTCGATGCGTCAGCAGAAACAGTCTTCAACCGCCTGACCCAGTTCAAGCGCGGCGGCACCGAGGTCGAGCCGGGACTGGCTACCCAATGGGAAGTGTCCGACGACGGTTTGACCTACACCTTTCACCTGCGGCCGGGCGTGAAATTCCACACCACGGACTATTTCAAACCGACCCGCGACTTCAACGCCGATGACGTGCTGTTCACCTTCAACCGCCTGCTGAAACCGGACGACCCGTTCCGCAAGGCGTACCCGTCGGAGTCGCCGTACTTCACCGACATGGGCATGAACACCACCATCAAGCAGGTCGAAAAGGTCGACGATCAGACGGTCCGTTTTCAGTTGAACAACATCGATGCCGCGTTCATCCAGAATCTGGCGATGAGCTTCGCCTCGATTCAGTCGGCCGAATACGCGGCCCAATTGATCAAGCAGGGCAAGGCTGGCGACATCAACCTGAAGCCGATCGGCACAGGGCCTTTCGTGTTCAAGCGCTATCAGAAGGACGCGCAGATCCGTTACGTCGGCAACAAGGATTACTGGAAGCCGGAGGACGTGAAGCTCGACAACCTGATCTTCTCGATCAACACCGACGCCGCCACCCGGTTGCAGAAGCTGAAGACCGGCGAATGCCAGATCAGTGGGTATCCGCGTCCCCAGGACATCGAAGAAGCGCAAAAAGACCCGAACCTCAAGGTGTTGAGTCAGGCCGGTTTCAACCTGGGCTTTCTCGCCTACAACGTGACCCATCCGCCGCTGGACCAACTGAAGGTGCGTCAGGCGCTGGACATGGCCATCGACAAGCCTGCGATCATCAAGGCCGTTTACCAGGGCGCCGGACAGTTGGCACAGAACGCTCTGCCACCTGCGCAATGGAGCTTTGATCCGAACATCAAGGACGCGCCCCACGATCCGGAAAAAGCAAAGCAGCTGCTCAAGGAAGCGGGCGTTGCACCGGGCACGCAGATCAATCTGTGGGCGATGACCGTGCAACGCGCGTCCAACCCGAACGCGCGCATGTCGGCGCAGATGATTCAGTCGGACTGGGCGAAGATCGGCATCAAGGCCAACATCGTCAGCTATGAATGGGGCGAGTACATCAAGCGCGCCAAGGCTGGGGAGCATGACGTGATGATCTACGGCTGGACCGGTGACAATGGCGACCCCGACAACTGGCTCGGCGTGCTGTACAGCTGTGGAGCGGTGAAGGGCAGCAACTACGCCAAATGGTGCAACCCCAGCTACGACAAGCTGGTGACCCAGGCCAAGCTGACCAGCAACCGCGATGAGCGCATCAAGCTGTACCAGCAAGCGCAAAACATTCTGAAAAACGACGTGCCGATCACCCCGATCGCTAATTCAAAAGTGTTCCAGCCGATGCGCAAAGAGGTTCAGGATTTCAAACTCAGCCCATTTGGCCTGACGCCCTTCTACGGCGTGAGCCTGGCCAAATAATTCGCTCAAACCAACAGCGAAGTAACACTTACTGACCGAAGCGGGTGCAATCGCCACGTTGCGGCGCACCCTTTTGGTGCGACAAAGATATCGATATGCGACACGCAAACGTTCAACAGCGTCAGAAATTACACTTATGCGACATTCGTGTACGTTCGTGCCACTGTTTGTCACCTTGCTGGCGCCAGCATCTTGCTTTGGGTATGGCGCCTGCATAAGTATCCGCGGGACCGGCTCAAAAGGCCGTACCCTCAATCAAAAAATGACAACAACTGAGGCCACCATGCTCAAAAAAGCGGTCATTCCGTTTCTTCTCGGCGCAGGTTTGATCGCCAGCGCTCCCTTCGCCCATGCAGCATCGAATCTGGTGTTCTGCTCCGAAGGCAGCCCTGCTGGTTTCGATCCAGGTCAATACACAACCGGTACCGACTTCGATGCTTCGGCCGAGACCGTTTTCAACCGTTTGAGCCAGTTCGAACGTGGCGGCACCGCTGTCATTCCAGGCCTGGCCACCAGCTGGGACGTTGCCCCGGATGGCCTGACCTACACCTTCCACCTGCGTGAAGGTGTGAAATTCCACACCACGCCGTACTTCAAACCGACGCGTACCTTCAATGCCGATGACGTGCTGTTCACGTTCAACCGCATGATCAACAAGGACGACCCGTTCCGTAAGGCGTACCCGACCGAATTCCCATACTTCACCGACATGGCGATGGACACCAACATCACCAAGATCGAGAAGGTCGACGATCACACCGTCAGAATGACCCTCGGCACCGTCGACGCCGCGTTCATCCAGAACCTGGCAATGAGCTTTGCGTCCATTCAGTCCGCTGAATACGCCGCCCAGTTGCTCAAGGAAGGCAAGCCGGAAGACATCAACCAGAAGCCGATCGGCACTGGCCCGTTCGTGTTCAAGAGCTACCAGAAAGACTCCAACATCCGCTTCACCGGGAACAAGGACTACTGGAAGCCTGAAGACGTCAAAGTCGACAACCTGATTTTCGCCATCACCACCGACGCCTCTGTTCGTGCGCAGAAGCTGAAGAAAGGCGAGTGCCAGATCACCGCATACCCGCGTCCGGCTGACCTCGCTCCGCTGAAGGCTGACCCTGCTTTGAAGATGCCTGATCAGGCCGGCTTCAACCTGGGTTACATCGCCTACAACGTGATGCCGAAGATCAAGGGCGAAGACAAGCCGAACCCGCTGGCTGACCAGAAAGTACGTCAGGCGCTGGACATGGCCGTCGACAAGAAAGCCATCATCGACGCCGTGTATCAAGGCGCAGGCCAACTGGCGACCAACGCCATGCCGCCGACCCAGTGGTCTTACGACACCACAATCAAAGACGCACCGTACGACGTCGCCAAGGCCAAGGACCTGCTCAAACAGGCGGGCGTGAAGGAAGGCACCGAGATCACCCTCTGGGCGATGCCGGTTCAGCGTCCTTACAATCCGAACGCCAAGCTGATGGCCGAAATGCTCCAGAACGACTGGAAGAAGATCGGCATCAACGCCAAGATCGTTTCCTATGAGTGGGGCGAGTACATCAAGCGCGCCAAGGCCGGCGAGAACGGCGCAATGCTGATTGGCTGGAGCGGCGACAACGGTGACCCGGACAACTGGCTGGGTACCCTGTTTGGCTGTGACGCCCTTAACGGCAACAACTTCGCCAAATGGTGTGACAAGCCGTTCGATACCTTGATCCACCAGGCCAAGGAAACCACCGACCAGGCCAAACGCACCGAGCTGTACAAACAGGCTCAACACCTGCTCAAAGATGCCGTGCCTATGACTCCAATTGCCCACTCGACTGTTTATCAGCCGATGCGCAAAGAAGTTCAGGACTTCAAGATCAGCCCGTTCGGTCTGAACTCGTTCTACGGCGTCAGCGTCAGCGGCAAGTAATACTTCCAGATGACCACTCGATCGCGTTGCCCAAGGGCAACGCGACCGCGTTGTTATGCACGATTGTTAAATGAAAATGACTATCGTTAGATGAGTAGCGACTTGATTACAGTCGGTGCCTACTAACGATAAGCACTTTTCCTACAGACTTTGAAGCACGCGTAACCATGGACTGTGTGGCGCCAGAGACATACCTTCTGACGAGCCGCAAATTCTGTCCGTTGTTTATCTTGAACAGTGAGATGTATCCGGGCGTTGACTCTCCATTTGCGCAAACGATTGCGATGGATCGCGCAGGCATTCGCATCTAATGCGCCTCTCACGATAAGGAATATCATGCGTTCGAATATCGTTATGCCATCACTTATTGCCGCTGGCCTTCTGGCTATGACGCCGGTTGTCCAGGCCGCCAGCAAAAGCCTGGTCTTCTGTTCGGAAGGCAGCCCGGCCGGGTTTGATATCGGTCAGTACACCTCCGGCACTGACAACGATGCCGCCGAGCCGATCTACAACCGTCTCGCCGAGTTCGCACGCGGCGAGACCAGCGTGGTACCCGCTCTCGCCACAAGCTGGGACATCGCCCCTGACAACCTGACCTACACGTTCCATCTGCGCGAAGGCGTCAAATTCCACAGCAACAAAACCTTCACGCCTACGCGCGATTTCAATGCCGACGACGTGCTGTTCACGTTCAATCGCATGCTGCACAAGGACCATCCTTTCCGCGTTGCCTATCCGACGGAGTTCCCGTTCTTCACCAGCATGGGCCTGGACAAGAACATCAAGTCGGTGGAAAAGACCGACCCGATGACTGTCGTGTTCACACTCAACAAAGTTGACGCGGCATTCATCCAGAACGTTTCCATGAACTTCGCGTCAATTCTGTCGGCTGAATACGCTGACAAACTGATGGCCTCCGGTGATGTGCGCGATATTAACCAGGCGCCCATTGGCACTGGCCCGTTTGTGTTTCAGCGATATCAAAAAGATTCGCAGATTCGCTACGTGAAAAACAAAGCGTTCTGGGACCCGAGTCGCGTCAAGATTGATCAGTTGATCTTTGCGATCAATACAGATGCTTCGGTACGCATTCAAAAACTTAAAAAGGACGAGTGTCAGGTGACGTTGAATCCGCGCCCGGCGGACGTTGAATCGATCGAGGCGGACAAAGACCTGCAGGTGATCAAAAAGCCCGGCTTCAACCTCGGTTACATCTCCTACAACGTGCGCCACGCCCCGCTGGACAACTTGCAGGTTCGCCAGGCGCTGGACATGGCGGTGGATAAAAAAGCAATCATCGCCGCGGTGTATCAAGGCGCAGGGCAACTGGCCCAGAACTCCATGCCACCGACGCAGTGGTCCTACGACGACACGGTCAAGGACGCGCCCTACAACCCGGAAAAAGCCCGCGAGTTGCTGCGCGCCGCCGGCGTCAAGGAAGGCACCGAACTGACCCTCTGGGCCATGCCTGTCCAGCGCCCCTACAACCCCAACGCCAAGCTCATGGCGCAGATGCTTCAGGCCGACTGGGCCAAGGTGGGCATCAAGGCGACCATCGTCAGTTACGAGTGGGGCGAATACCTCAAGCGCAGCAAGAACGGCGAGCATGATATTTCGCTGATCGGCTGGACCGGTGACAACGGCGACCCCGACAACTGGATGGGCACGCTGTACAGCTGCGCGTCCATCGGCGGCAACAATTACTCCATGTGGTGCGACGAAAAATACGACGCGCTGGTCAAGGCTGCTGTCTCGAACACGGACAAGGACCAGCGCATCGCGCTGTACAAACAGGCTCAGCATTACCTGAAAGAACAAGTGCCCATTACGCCGATTGCCCACTCGACGGTGATCCAGCCGCTGCGTAAGGAAGTGCAGGGTTTCCTGGTGAGCCCGTTCAACCGCAACAACTTCTCGGGCGTCAGCATCGCCGAATAATTCAAAAACATGCCTGGGGGCGCAACCACGCCCTTTGGCATCGCTTTATCCGCGTTTAGTCGGATAGGCAAGAAAATGGCCATGAGGCCGCACCACCGAGCGGGCTACACCATAAAAAGCCCGCCTCTAAAAAAGCAGTAATCGGGAGCTTCAAAACGTGAAAAAAGCCAGCACCGCTGTATTCGCCTTCTCCGTACTCGCCATCAGCGTCGCGGCCCAGGCAGAGCCGACCAGTCAGGAATTCGTTCCGACCACACTGGCCACCAGCAACGCCCAGGGCGAAGCCAAGGGATTTCTGGAAGACTCGAAACTGACCGGTTCGACCAAGAACTGGTACGCCAACGAACTGTTGCGTCGTGGCGGCGAGTTCCGCCGCAGCGAGAACGGCGTTGTCGTCGACAGCGATCCGCGCCGGATCAACTGGGTTCAGGGCACCATCGTTGACTACAGCTCGGGCTTCACCCAGGGCACTGTCGGCTTCGCTACGCAATTGGCGGTCTACAACGCCGTCGCGCTGGACCGTGACAAAGACGACCTGATGGGCGGCGCCAACCGTACGCTGACCGAAAACAACGGCGACCCTGTTGGACAGTGGAGCAAGTTGGGCCTGGGCAACATCAAGGCGCGCGTCTCCAACACGACCCTGACCGCCGGCCGCCAGTCGATGAACACCCCGGTGCTGGCTTACATCGGCAACCGTGCGCTGCCTTCGAGCTTCGAAGGCGTGAGCGTTCTGAGCGAAGAGTTCAACAACATCTCGATCCAGGCCGGCAGCTTCGACCGCGTGTCGCCACGTACCGAGCAGAGCCTGACCAAGTTCCGTTCCGAGTACACCAACAACACCGCCACCGCCGATCGCGTTGACATGGCAGGCGTTGATTACAAACCGTTCAAGAGCCTGACCACCAGCTTCTACGCCTCCAACGTCGAAGACTTCTGGCATCAGTATTACTTCGCTTTCACCCACGAACTGGGTGACGCCGATGTACTGGGCCTGAGCACCAACCTGAACTACTACAAGACCAAGGATTCCGGTCAGAAGAAGATGGGCGAGATCGACAACGACACGTACAGCCTGTCGTTGACCGCCACTCACAAGGCGCACAGCTTCAGCGTCGCGTACCAGGAAGTCGAAGGCGACACCTACTTCGACTACGTCCACGACACCAACGCCATCTTCCTGGCCAACTCCCTGCTCTCGGACTTCAACGGCCCGAACGAGAAGTCGGTGCAACTGAGCTACCTGCTGAACATGGCTGACTATGGCGTGCCAGGCCTGAAGTTCAACATCTACCAGGCGCGCGGTTTCGACATCGACGGTACCCATTACAAAGGCACCGCTTACGACGTCTCAAGAATGGACGGTGAAACTCACTACGAATACGGTGTCGGCTCGTCGTACACCCTGCAGTCCGGCCCGCTGAAAGCCTCGACCATGCGCGCGACCTACACCACTCACCGCGCGAGCGCCAACCAGGCCGACGGCAACATCAACGAGTTCCGTCTGGTGACCACGATTCCATTCAACATTATGTAATCAGCACGATCGATCGGGCCTCAAGGCGCGGTTAATACCGAACTTCGTGGCCCGATACCGACTCACTTATGGCTTCATCACTTGCGGAGTGCGTTACTTGAAATCGACATTCAAACTCGCAACATTGCGCAGCGCGATCGCACTGGCGGTATTCAGCGTCGCGGTCGGCGTATCGGCCAAGCCTCTGGTGGTCTGCACCGAAGCCAGCCCGGAAGGTTTCGACCCGGCGCTCTACACCACCGCCGTGACCGCCGATGCGTCGGCGGAAACCATTTACAACCGTCTGGTGGATTTCAAGCCAGGCACCACGGAAATCGTTCCAGCGCTGGCCGACACGTGGGAGATCAGCGATGACGGCCTGACCTACACGTTCCACCTGCGCAAGGGCGTCAAGTTCCACACCACCGAATATTTCAAACCGACCCGCGACATGAACGCCGATGACGTAGTCTGGAGCTTCCAGCGTCAACTGGACCCCAACCACCCGTGGCACAAACAGTCGCAGGTCGGCTACCCGTACTTCGAGAGCATGGGTTTCAAAGAGCTGCTGAAGAACGTCGAGAAAGTGGACGACAGCACCGTCAAGTTCACCCTGACCCGCCGCGAAGCGCCGTTCCTGGCTGACGTCGCCATGGCCTTCGCCTCGGTATACTCGGCGGAATACGCCGATCAGTTGCTCAAGGCCAACAAGACCGACAACCTCAATAGCCAGCCCATCGGCACCGGTCCGTTCGTCTTCCAGCGCTACGCCAAGGATGCTCAGGTTCGCTTCAAGGCCAACGCGGATTATTTCCGTGGCAAGCCGCCGGCTGACGCTCTGATCTTCGCGATCGCCACCGACAGCAACGTGCGCCTGCAGAAGCTCAAGGCCAACGAGTGCCAGATCGCCCTGTACCCGAAACCCGATGACATCCCGAACATCAAGAAAGACTCGAACCTGAAGATCGACGAACTGAACGCGATGACCACCGCGTACGTCGCCATGAACACCACGCACAAGTACATGAGCGACGTGCGGGTGCGTAAGGCCATCGAGATCGCCTTTGATAAAGAAGCCTACGTCAACGCCCTGTTCGGCAAAGGCAACGCCACCGTCGCCGTGAATCCGTATCCGGACACGCTGCTGGGCTACAACAAAGAGTTGAAAAACCCTGCCCACGATCTGGACAAAGCCCGCGCCCTGCTCAAGGAAGCCGGCGTACCGGAAGGCACCGTGCTGACTCTGTTTACGCGCAACGGCGGCGGTGCGACCAACCCGAACCCGACCATGGGCGCACAAATGATGCAGGCCGACCTGGCCAAAGTCGGCATTAAGTTAGATATACGCGTCATGGAATGGGGAGAAATGCTCAAACGTGCCAAAAACGGCGAACACGACATGGTGTCGGCCGGCTGGGCAGGTGACAATGGCGACCCTGATAACTTCCTGACCCCCAACCTCAGTTGCGAGGCCGCCAAAAACGGCGAAAACTACGCGCGCTGGTGCAATCAGAAGTTCCAGACGTTGATCGATCAGGCACGGGAAAAAACCGACCCGGCCGAACGCGCTTCGCTCTACGAGCAGGCTCAAGTGATCTTCAACCAGGACCTGCCATGGATCAGCATGGCCCACACCAAGATGTTCACTGCCATGCGCAACAACGTAGAGGGTTACCACATCAGCCCTCTCACCACTAATAACTTCGCTACCACCCAAGTGAAGTAGAAGAAGAATCCGGCGGGCTCTACTACCCAGAGACCCGCCGGTACCTGATGAGGTACACGAGAAGATGTTTAGTTTTATCGCTCGCCGAGTGGGGTTGCTCATACCCACCTTCTTCGGCATCACCTTGCTGACCTTCGCACTGATTCGCCTGATTCCGGGCGACCCTGTCGAAGTCATGATGGGTGAACGCCGGGTCGATCCGGAAATGCACGCCCAAGCCATGGAACGTCTTGGCCTGAACAAACCCCTTTATGCGCAATACATCGATTACGTCGGCAAGCTCGCCCATGGCGACCTGGGCGAATCGCTGCGTACGCGCACGAGCGTGTGGTCCGAATTCACTTCGCTGTTCCCGGCAACACTGGAACTGTCGATTGCGGCGCTGATCTTCGCAGGCATTCTCGGGCTGCTGGCCGGTGTCATTGCGGCACTGAAGCGAGGGTCCCTGTTCGACCATGGGGTCATGGGTATCTCCCTGGCGGGGTACTCGATGCCGATCTTCTGGTGGGGCCTGATCCTGATCATGTTCTTCTCGGTATCGCTGGGCTGGACCCCGGTATCGGGCCGTATCGATCTGCTCTACGACATTCCCCCCAAAACCGGCTTCATGCTGATCGACACCCTGCTCAGCGATGAAGAAGGTTCGTTCATGGACGCCCTGCGTCACCTGATTCTGCCGGCCATCGTGCTGGGGACCATCCCGCTGGCGGTCATCGCCCGGATGACCCGCTCCTCGATGCTCGAAGTCCTGCGTGAAGACTACGTGCGCACGGCGCGCGCCAAGGGCCTTTCGCCGGCTCGCGTGGTATTCGTTCACGGCCTGCGCAATGCGCTGATCCCGGTACTGACGGTGTTCGGTCTGCAAGTGGGCACGCTGCTGGCCGGTGCTGTTCTGACCGAAACGATCTTCTCCTGGCCGGGCATCGGCAAGTGGCTGATCGAAGCCATCGGCGCCCGTGACTACCCTGTCGTGCAGAACGGCATCCTGCTAATCGCCTGCCTGGTGATTCTGGTCAACTTCGTGGTGGATATCCTCTACGGCTTTGCCAACCCACGCATTCGTCATCAGCGCTGAGATCCCTTTTTATGAGCACACCTACTCCCGTAGCAGCAGTCGATCAAAGCCTGCTCTACCCGTCCGTCTACAAAGAGTTCTGGCAGCACTTTTCCAAGAACAAAGGCGCCGTCGCGGGCCTGGCGTTCATGCTGGTAATCGTGTTCTGCGCCCTGTTTGCGCCGTGGGTTGCCCCCCATGACCCGAGCGAGCAATACCGCGACTTCCTGCTGACCCCACCGGTCTGGCTTGAAGGCGGCCAATGGCGGTTCCTGCTGGGCACCGATGAACTGGGCCGCGACCTGCTGTCGCGTCTGATTCAGGGCTCGCGCCTGTCGCTGCTGATTGGTCTGTCGTCGGTGGTGATGTCGCTGATTCCGGGGATCCTCATGGGTCTGCTGGCCGGTTTCTTCCCGAAAATCCTCGGCCCGACCATCATGCGTCTGATGGACATCATGCTGGCGCTGCCGTCGCTGCTGCTGGCTGTGGCCATTGTCGCGATCCTCGGCCCTGGCCTGATCAACACCGTCATCGCCATCGCCATCGTTTCGCTGCCGTCGTACGTGCGTCTGACCCGTGCAGCGGTCATGGGCGAGCTGAACCGTGACTACGTGACCGCCGCGCGTCTGGCCGGCGCAACGCTGCCGCGCCTGATGTTCATCACCGTGCTGCCCAACTGCATGGCGCCGCTGATCGTTCAGGCCACTTTGAGTTTCTCCTCGGCGATCCTCGACGCTGCGGCGCTGGGCTTCCTGGGTCTGGGTGTACAACCGCCGACGCCTGAGTGGGGCACCATGCTCGCTTCGGCCCGCGACTACATCGAACGCGCCTGGTGGGTGGTGAGCCTCCCGGGTCTGACCATTTTGCTCAGCGTGCTGGCAATCAACCTGATGGGCGACGGTCTGCGCGATGCGCTGGACCCGAAACTCAAGAACGCCGCCTGAGGACGTCCGAATGTCTCTTTTAAACATCAAGAACCTCAACGTGCGCTTTGGCGACGCCACGGCCACCCCGGTCGTTGACGGCCTGGATCTGGCCGTCGACAAGGGCGAAGTACTGGCGATCGTGGGCGAATCGGGCTCGGGTAAATCCGTGACCATGATGGCGCTCATGGGCCTGATCGAGCACCCCGGCATTGTCACCGCCGACGCCCTGGTCTTCGACGGCAAGGACATGCTCACGCTCAATGCGCGCCAGCGTCGCAAGATCGTCGGCAAAGACATGTCGATGGTCTTTCAGGACCCGATGACAGCGCTGAACCCAAGCTACACCGTGGGCTTCCAGATCAAGGAAGTGCTCAAGCAGCATTTGGGTCTGTCGGGGCGTGCTGCCCATCAGCGCGCACTGGAGCTGTTGCAGAAGGTGGAAATCCCGGGCGCTGCACAGCGTCTGGACGCCTACCCGCATCAACTCTCGGGCGGCATGAGCCAGCGCGTCGCGATCGCCATGGCAATCGCCGGCGAGCCGAAACTGCTGATCGCCGACGAACCGACCACCGCGCTGGACGTGACCATTCAGGCGCAGATCATGGACCTGCTGCTGGCCCTGCAAAAAGAGCAGGACATGGCGCTGGTGCTCATTACTCACGACCTCGCCGTGGTGGCTGAAACCGCTCAGCGGGTCTGCGTGATGTATGCCGGTCAGGCCGTGGAAGTGGGTCAGGTGCCGGGGCTGTTCAACGTCCCGGCGCACCCGTACAGCGAAGCCCTGCTGGCGGCGATTCCCGAGCACAGCATGGGCGCCGCGCGCCTGTCGACGCTGCCGGGTATCGTACCGGGTCGCTACGACCGTCCAAGTGGTTGCCTGCTCTCGCCGCGCTGCCCTTACGTCCAGGATAAATGCCGCCAGCAACGCCCGGGCCTTGACCCGAAAGCCCATAGTCTGGCGCGTTGCTTCTTTCCGCTGAATCAGGAGGTGGCGTGATGAGCGAAATCGTACTGACCGCTCGTGACCTTACTCGTCACTACGATGTGTCCCGTGGGCTGTTCAAGCCCCATGCAACCGTGCGCGCGCTCAACGGCGTGTCGTTCGAACTCGAAGCTGGCAAAACGCTGGCGGTGGTCGGTGAGTCCGGCTGCGGCAAGTCGACGCTGGCCCGCGCGCTGACGCTGATCGAAGAGCCCTCTTCGGGTTCGTTGAAAATCGCTGGCCAGGAAGTCACCGGCGCAACCAAGGCACAGCGCAAACAGCTGCGCAAAGACGTGCAGATGGTATTCCAGAGCCCGTACGCGTCGCTCAATCCACGGCAAAAAGTCGGTGATCAACTGGGCGAGCCCCTGCTGATCAACACCAGCCTTTCCAGCGCCGAACGCCGCGAGAAAGTGCAGGCAATGATGGCGCAGGTCGGTCTGCGTCCCGAGCACTATCAGCGCTACCCGCACATGTTCTCCGGCGGTCAGCGTCAACGTATCGCGCTGGCGCGGGCGATGATGCTGCAGCCTAAAGTGCTGGTGGCGGACGAACCGACGTCGGCGCTCGACGTGTCGATTCAGGCTCAGGTGCTGAACCTGTTCATGGATCTGCAGCAAGAGTTCAACACCGGTTACGTGTTCATCTCCCACAACCTGGCGGTGGTGCGTCACGTCGCCGACACAGTGCTGGTGATGTACCTCGGTCGCCCGGCCGAAATGGGTCCCAAGGAAGAGATCTACAACCGTCCGCTGCACCCGTACACCCAGGCGCTGCTGTCAGCGACTCCGACGATCCACCCAGACCCGTCGAAGCCGAAGATCAAAATCGTCGGCGAGCTGCCCAACCCGCTGAACCCGCCGTCTGGCTGCGCGTTCCACAAGCGCTGCCCTTACGCGACCGAGCGTTGCGCCGCCGAAGTGCCGGAGCTGCGCCTGGTCGACAACCGTCAGGTTGCCTGCCATTACGCGGAGCAGTTTGTGGCGTGATAGACCTGTGACGAAAGAGTAAGAAAAGGCCGTTGCGTGTGAGCGCAACGGCCTTTTTTTGTGGCTTGAGCAGGACTGGCTTTAGCCGGGAATTGCTTTTTGTAGGACCGGCTTTAGCCGGGAATGACCCGACAGGCTCACAAGCAGAGCGCGATCAATAAACATCCCGCCGATACCGACCCTGCTCGATCAACTCCCGCACCGCGTCCTCACCCAGCAGCGCATTCAATGTCGCATCCACCCCGGCCGCCATGCCTTCCAGGCTACCGCAGATGTAAATCACAGCGCCCTCGGCCAGCCAGCGCCGCAGCTCATCAGCCGCCTCACGCAACCGGTCCTGCACGTAGATTTTTTCAGCCTGATCCCGGGAAAACGCCAGGTCCAGACGCGCCAGATCCCCATTCGCCAGCCAGCCGTTCAGCTCTTCGGCGCAGTAAAAATCATGGGCAACGTTGCGCTCACCAAACAACAGCCAGTTGCGCTGCTCACCCAACGCAACACGCGCCTTGAGCAAGCTGCGCAAACCCGCCAACCCGGTGCCGTTACCCATCAAAATCATCGGCGCCGACTCGGCAGGCAGATGGAAACTACTGTTGCGACGCACCCGCACACTGAAGGCACCACCCACCGCGGCATGCTCGGTCAGCCAGCCCGAACCCAGCCCAAGACTGCCATCGGGGTGCAGCTCCTGACGCACGATCAGTTGCAGAACACCATCCTCGGGAATCGAGGCGATTGAATACTCGCGCATCGCCAACGGCACCAGCGCATCGATCAGCGCCTGCGCGTGCAACCCCACCAGATGACTGCGATTGATCGGCAACTGACGCGTGCACAAGGCTTGGCCGAGGGTCTCGCCCAAGCCGTCGACGATGACCTGCGTGTCAGCAGGAATGCCCAGTCCGGACAGGAACTGCTTGACCGCAGATGCCGGGTTGCGTGGCAACACCTCCACCAAATCGCCGGCCTCCCAACGAGCCGCTGAATCGCACGTCAGGCCGAGCAAGAACACCTTCGAACCCACGCTCCCGGGGTTCAGCCATTCCCGGGCCATTAGGGTCCAGTTCTGGTAATCCGGCGCTTGCCAGACAGTCGTCGGCGTCGAGCCCGTCAACTGGCCCAGTTGCTGTTGCCAGTGTTGCAGCGCCACACCATCGCCGCTGTCCACTTCCACCGGTGCGAACAGCGTGCGGCCGCCGCGCTCGGCCAACCAGCCGTGCAGCCGCTGAGCGAAACCGCAGAACTGTTGATACTGGCGATCACCCAGCCCAAGCACCGCGTAGTTGAGATTGTCCAGCGCCAGTGGCCGGCCCAATACCTTGCGCTCGAAGCCTCGAGCGCTGTCCGGTGCTTCGCCGTCGCCGAAAGTGCTGACCACGAACAGCGCGTTACGGCTCTGATGCAGGTCCTGCTCGGTGATGTCGCCCAGACGCTGTACCTTCACCGGCACACCGGCGGTCTGCAGTTGGCTGGCCGTCTGCCAGGCAAGCTGCTCGGCAAACCCGCTCTGGCTGGCAAAGCCGATCAACCATGCCGCGCCCTGCTCTTCCGTCGTTGCCGACACTTCACCGCGAGCGTTGCGGATCTCGCGCTTCTTGCGTCGACGGTCCAGGTAGAGCAACCAGCCGGTGATGAAAAACAGCGGCATCAGCAACGCAGCCACGGTGACGACGATGCGCCCGATCAGGCCGAAGTAGCTGCCGGTATGGATCGCGTAGTTACTGATCAACAACTGCGCGCCGAGGCTTTTCTCGGAATAGCGCGACACCGCCTTGAGCGCGCCGTCGGCCGGGTCGAGGGTGATCTGGTTCAACGCACGGGGGTGCTGCGCCGTTTTAAGGAGGTAAAACACCGTCGCCATCTGGCCCGGTGCCTGGGGCATGCGCAGGTTGTACGTCTTGAGGTCCGGCCCGGCGGCGTTCTGGATGGTCTGCCAGATGGCGTCATAGTCCGGCGCCGAAGCCGTGATTTCCCTGGGCGCCTCTTTCACGGCTGGGCCAGGACGCGGCCCTCCGCCACGGCGCTGTTCGCCCGCCACAGGAGCGTCGCCAATCAGTTTGGTCATGCCGTTGCTGAACCAGTCGTAAGACCACATCAGCCCGGTGATCGCCAGCAGCAAATAGATGATCAGGCACCAGGTGCCGAACACCGAATGCAGGTCCCAATTGAAACTGCGTCCCTTCTTCGCCCAATCCATCGTCAGCCAGACGCGCCAGTTCAGCGGCTTGCGCGGCCAGCGCAGATACAGCCCGGACAGGCAGAAGAAAACGAGGATCAGTGTGCATGCCGCAGTGACTTGTTTGCCGTATTCCCCTGCGGCGAGGAACCGGTGCAGGTTGAGGATGAAGCCGAAAAAGTCCTGACCAGTCGCGTCCTCGGTGAACGCGCCGGTGTAGGGGTTGAAGTTGTGCATCTCGCCGCGGCGCTGACCCGGAGGGGGTTTGAACCAGACCTGGGCGATCCTGTCGCCGTCGACATCGATACGGAACATCGCCGCCGTGTCTTTGCCCTGGGCTTCAACCTTGCTGACCATTTCCGCCAGTGACAGTTGACGACCCTCGGGCTGTACGAACAACACATCGGGGTTGAGCACGTCGAGTATCTCGTCCTCGAAGGAATACAGCGCGCCGGTGATGCCCATCAAGGCGAGCACCAGACCGGCCGTGATTCCGAAGAACCAGTGCACTTGAAACAGGACTTTCTTCAACACCCTCGACCTCACTCACCCGCTACGGCGCGCATTATGCGCACAAACGGCATACATTCTCATCTGTGGCTGATTCTTAATGCTGAACCTGTGGGAGCGACCGGGGTGGCGCTCCCACAGGTGATGCGTCCGCTTTCAGATCAGAAGTGGAAGCTGGCACTCATCAGCGCGGTACGCCCGGCTGCCATGTGCGCGTAGTGGGTGCTGAACACCTGATCGTAATAACGCTTGTCGGTCAGGTTTTGCACGTTCAGCTGCAGGTCGACGTTCTTGGTCAGCGCGTAGGTGGCCATTGCGTCGTAGCGCCAGTAGGACGGCACTTCCACGGAGTTGGCTTCGTTGCCGAAACGCGAATCGACGAAGGTCGCGCCGCCGCCCACGGTCAGCTTCGGCATCAGTTCGTAGGTCGACCAGAAGTTGAAGCTGTTGCGCGGCGTGCTCGGCATGTGATTGCCCTCGTCCGCCTTGCTGGTCGCGCTGACGATCTCGCTCTCCATGTAGGTGTAGCCGCCGTAGACTTTCCACTTGCCGGTGATGTTGCCGCTGTAAGTCAGCTCCAGGCCATCGACCCGTTGCTCGCCGTCCAGCACCTGGAACGTCGCGTTGTCAGGATCGGTGATCCGCGCGTTGGTTTTCTCGGTGCGGAACAGCGCGGCGGTCATCGACAGGTTGTCGTCGAAGAAATCCCACTTGGTCCCCAGTTCATAGTTGCGGTTCTTTTCCGGGTCGAGGTTGGCGTTGTTCGCCGCGATTTCCAGACCACCATTGCCGCTGGTTTCACCCGACGGATTGCTGGATGTCGACCATGCCGCGTAGATGCTGCCGTTCGGCAGCGGCTTGTAGGTCACGCCGACCTGGTAATTCCACAACTGGCTGGTGTTCTCGCGTTTGAAGCTGCCCGCGACCGAGCCACGGCCACCAGTGCTGTAACCGCTGGAGCGCACGTCGTAATCGTCATAGCGCAGGCCAAGGTTCAGGGACCACTGCTCGTTGAATTTCAGTGTGTCGAAGACGTAGGCAGCGCTGGTTTTGGTGTCGGTATCGGTGTACGCCTGGCTGTCGGTGATGGTGCCGTTCCAGTCGTCTTTCGGCGACGGGTTGGACAGGCTGGTGCAGTCGCCCGACGCCAGCAGCGCTGCGTTACACGTCGAGCCGATGGTCCCGCCGCTGGCGCTGAGCACGTTGTAGCCGCGGTTGTGGGTGTCCTGATACGAAAACTCGAGACCCGTCACCAGGCTGTGCTGGATGAAACCGGTGTCGAATTTCGCTTGCAGGTCGGTCTGGTTGACGAAGCCGCTGGAGGTGGAATTGCGGCTCTTCGCCGAGCGCGAGACCAAGCCGTTGGCGACGTTACCGCGGCTGTCGTCCGGGTTGGTGACGATGTAGTCCAGCGTCGAGCGCGACATGCGAAAGCTGTTGGAGATTGTCAGGTTGTCGTTGAGGTCGTGTTCGAGGCGGATCGTGCCGCTGTCGTTGACGCTCTTGCGGTAGTCGCGGTCGGTCAGGCCATAGAAGTTGTTTTCATTGACGTGGGCCGGCTTGTCGACCACGTACTTGCTGCGGCCGGTGGTGTTGGTCAGCGGAATGCCGTAGTCGGGCATGTCGTCTGTGGACAGATGGTAGTAATCGACCTTGACCCGCGTGTCGGTGCCCAGACCGAACGCGAACGAAGGCGCGACGCCCCAGCGGCTGTTGTCGACATCGTTGCGGCCGGCGACGTTGGAATCGTGCTTCATCAGGTTCAGGCGGAAGGCCGAGGTGTCGGTCATCTGCTTGTTGACGTCGAGGGTATAGCGCTGGGTCTGGTCCGAGCCGAAAGTGTAGCCGCCGTTGAAGGCATCGCCCAGGTGGGCGCCTTTGGTGACGAGGTTCAAGCTGCCACCCGTGGAGCCTGCGCCAGTGAAGGCCGAGCCCGGGCCTTTGCTGACCTCGACGGATTCGACGTTGAAAATCTCCCGGCTCTGCGCCGCCACGTCGCGCATGCCATCCACGAACACGTCACTTTCTGCGTTGAAGCCGCGAATGATCGGGCGATCCGCACTGGGGTTACCGCCTTCGCCCGCGCCAAAGGTAATGCCGGGGGTGGTGCGCAATGCGTCAGCCAGGCTCGTGGCTGCGGTGTCGCGAATCACTTGCTGCGGGATCACCGTCACGCTCTTTGGCGTCTCGCGCAGCGGCGCGGTGTACTTTTTCGAGGCCGACTCTTCGGTCTTGTAGGCCGTATCGGCGCGCTCGCCGTCAATGTTGGTGGCCCCGAGATTCAGAGCATCCGATCCAGGTTCCGCAGCCTGCGCCATGTGGGCGGCTGACATCGCTGCAAGGGCAACGCTGACGGCGCCGACGATGGAGCGCTGCGAATGTGCGGTAACAGGTTGTGCTTGGCGCGACATTTTCCTTCCCCAAGGAAACAATAAGGCGGCGGAATATAGTTGAGACTGCTTCGCATTCGCAGAAAACTTACATTCTTTACACTTTCCCATTACCCAATTTTCACATCTACCCATTCACGCGCGCGGGTGACGTTTTACACGATCAATAAGAATCACTATCATCCGCCGCTTCATTCTTCTCGCAGGTCGCGATTCATGCTCCTACATATCCCCGGTCTGTTTTCACCCGAGGAGGTGCGTCGCATCCGAGAGGCGCTGGAAGCAACCGAATGGGCCGACGGCAGGATCACCGCCGGGCACCAGTCAGCGAAAGCCAAGCACAACCTGCAGTTGCCTGAAGGCCATCCGCTTGCCGTGGAGATTGGCGCGGCGCTGCTCGAGCGCCTCTGGCAGAACCCGCTGTTCATGTCCGCCGCCCTGCCCCACAAGGTCTTTCCGCCATTGGTAAATTGCTACACCGGCGGCGGCAGTTTCGATTTCCACATCGACAACGCCGTGCGTCAGGCCAAGGGCAGCACCGAGCGTGTGCGCACAGATCTGTCATCGACGCTGTTCTTCAGCGATCCCGATGATTACGACGGCGGCGAGCTGGTGATTCAGGACACCTTCGGCACACGTCAGGTCAAGCTGCCGGCGGGTGACCTGCTGCTTTATCCGGCCAGCACTCTGCACAAGGTCAACGCCGTGACGCGGGGCGCGCGGTACGCCTCTTTTTTCTGGACCCAGAGCTTGGTGCGCGATGATGGCCACCGCACGCTGCTGTTCGAAATGGACGCAGCAATCCAGCAACTCAGCCGCGATGTGCCCGATCACCCCTCGCTGCTTCAGCTCACCGGCACCTATCACAATCTGCTGCGGCAGTGGGTCGAGGTCTGAGTCATGACCTGGAACCTGCGACGTGAAGAGGTGCTCGATGGCGACCAGTTGCGCGCCATGCTTGAAGAAAGCCCTGCCAGTGCCGCACGGGCGATTCTGAGCGCGGCGCAGGCAAACATCGTCGACGCCCAGGCGCTGCTCGGGCAGATCCTGCTCGACGGTACCGGCATAGAACGCGACCCGGCGCTGGCGCTGGTCTGGTTTCAGATCGCGGCCCGTTGCGGCCACGCCATGGCGCAGAATATGGCGGGCCGTTGCCACGAGCATGGGTGGGGCTGTGAGCCGGACGCCGCAAAGGCTGCCGAGCATTATCGTCTCGCCGCCGAAGCCGGTCTGGATTGGGGCTTTTATAACTACGGCAATCTTCTGGCGACCGGCCGTGGCGTCAATAAAGACCAAGCTCGCGCGCTGGCTTGCTATCGAAAGGCGGCCGAGTTGGGCCACGCAAAGTCGATGAATCTGGTCGGGCGTTATCTCGAAGAAGGTCTGTGCTGCGTGCAGGATCTCGCTGCAGCCCATGAGTGGTATCGACGCTCAGCAGAAGGCGGCGACTTTCGCGGGCAGTTCAGTCATGCGTCGGTGTTGGCGGATCACGGTCAGGTCGACGAAGCCCTCAGGTGGTTCACAGCTGCGCTTGAGCTGGGCAACCTGAATTTTCTTCGGGTCAGTATCAGGACACTCGTGCTGTCCATCCATCCCGAAGTCCGCGCGATGGCCACCGACTACTCCCGCAAGGCGGCGGACTTAAGCAAGTCCGACGATTAAACCGCCATAAAAAAACCCGCGATCGCTCACGGGTTTCTTTTCACAACAGCCAGTGTTTAAACGTAGAACGACTTCAGCGGCGGGAAGCCGTTGAACTCTACGGCGCTGTAGCTGGTGGTGTAGGCGCCGGTGGACAGCCAGTACAGGCGGTCACCGATGGCCAGGTTCAGCGGCAGGCCGTACTTGTAGTTTTCATACATGATGTCGGCGCTGTCGCAGGTCGGGCCGGCAATGACCACCTCTTCCATTTCGCCTTTCTTTTCGGTCCAGATCGGAAACTTGATGGCTTCGTCCATGGTTTCGATCAGGCCGGAGAATTTGCCCACGTCGGTGTATACCCAACGCTCGACGGCGGTGCGGGATTTACGCGACACCAGCACCACTTCGCTGACCAGAATGCCGGCATTGGAGATCAACGAACGGCCCGGCTCCAGAATGATTTCCGGCAGGTCATCACCGAAGTCTTCTTTCAGATAACGAATGATTTCTTCAGCGTAGGTTTCCAGGCTGTTGGTGCGGGTGATGTAGTTGGCCGGGAAGCCGCCGCCCATATTGATCAGCTTGAGAACGATGCCGTCTTCTTCTTTCAGGCGCTCGAAAATCACTTTTACTTTGGCGATCGCGGCGTCCCAGACGCTGATGTCACGCTGCTGCGAACCGACGTGGAACGAAATGCCGTATGGCACCAGGCCCAGTTCACGGGCGAGAATCAGCAGGTCCATGGCCATGTCGGTCTGGCAGCCGAATTTGCGTGACAGCGGCCAGTCAGCGGTGGTCGAGCCTTCGGTGAGGATGCGCACGTAGACTTTCGAACCCGGGGCTGCCTTGGCGATGTTGCGCAGGTCAGCTTCGGAGTCGGTGGAAAACAGGCGCACGCCCTTCTCGTAGAAGTAGCGAATGTCTTTGGATTTTTTGATGGTGTTGCCGTAGCTGATGCGATCCGGGCTGACGCCACGGTCCATCACTTTATCCAGCTCGTAGATCGAGGCGATGTCGAAGCTCGAACCTTTTTCCTTTAGCAAGTCGATGATTTCGACCGCAGGGTTGGCTTTCACGGCGTAATAGATGCTGGCAAATTCGAAGCCTGCACGCAGGTCGTCGTAGGCCTTGCTGATCATCGCGGTGTCGATGACCACGAACGGGGTTTCTTGCTTGTCGGCAAACGCCTTCATTTTATCGAAGGTGCTTTTCTCGAAATAGTCTTCGACCTGAATCGACATGCGGGGACTCCTGTTGGCAAACGGTAAAAAACAATGGGTGTGAGCGCGCGGCTCGTGAACGTCCTCCGTATCCCCACTTTGGTTCGCCTACTTCCCAAGGCTGCTCGGCCGAAAGCAAAAAGGCCACCCGGTGATACGCCACGGTTGGCCTTGCTGTCTCGTCGTCAGTACTTGAGCCGGATGGATCGTTTCCAGCATGGACGTTCGGCGCGAACTGTAGGACCTGAGGGGCCGGAGATCAACTAAAAATGTCGCGTTTCTGCCCGTTTTTGCCAGACGGGAATTCACGCGCGTTCAATCAACCCGTAGTAACCGACCGATGTGACAGGGTGATGTTCCCGGTGATTGCCAATGTCAGAGTTATCAACAGCCCTGGCAGGAGAGCGCTTGCCCGCGAAGGCGGTGTGTCAGCCGACATATTTCTCAGTGACACACCACGATCGCGGGCAAGCGCGCTCCTACAGTTCCCCGACTACCTCAAGCCGAAGCAGCCTGCTCCACCAACTCCGCCGGCGAAACAATGCTGGTCTTCATCCCGCGCGACTGGCCGGAACTCAGGTAAGCCGCGATGGATTCCTGGGTTACTTCACCCAGGAACACATTTTCGGCATCCAGCACCGGCAGCCACGAGCGGTTGAACTCGTACATGCGCGACAGCAGGATGCGCAGGTGTTCATCGTAGGCGGCGGTGGCGTTGAACGGGCGCAGGTACTGGTCGCACGTGCCGGCCTGACGGTGCAGGTCGCGGCGGCGGACGTAGCCCATCGCCTTGTTTTCGGCATCGGTGACGACCACGTAGCGGCGGTCGTTTTCGTCCATGATCTCCAGCGCATCGGCGACTGGCGTTTCCGGGCTCACGGACGGCGCGTTGTCCGCGGCGTCTTCGGCTTTGACAAGCAGCAGGCGCTTGAGCGTGCTGTCCTGACCCACGAAGTTGCTGACGAAATCGTCCGCCGGGTGCGCCAGCAGCGTGTCCGGGTGATCGATCTGCAGCAGCTTGCCGGCGCGGAAGATGGCGATCTTGTCGCCCAGCTTGATGGCTTCGTCGATGTCGTGGCTGACCATGATCACCGTCTTGTTCAGCGCGCGCTGCATCTCGAAAAACTCGTTCTGGATCATCTCGCGGTTGATCGGGTCGACCGCACCGAACGGCTCGTCCATCAGCAGCAGCGGCGCGTCTGCGGCCAGCGCACGAATCACGCCGATCCGCTGTTGCTGACCGCCCGACAACTCGCGCGGGTAGCGATTCAGATACTGCTTGGGTTCCAGCTTGATCATGCTCATCAGTTCGCGAGCGCGGTCGTGGCATTTCTGCTTGTCCCAACCGAGCAGCTTGGGCACAACCACGATGTTTTCTTCGATGGTCATGTTCGGGAACAGACCGATCTGCTGAATGACGTAGCCGATGTTGCGGCGCAGGGTGACCTCGTCGAGACCCGTGGTGTCCTCGCCATTGATCAGCACCTTGCCGGAGGTCGGCATGATCAGCCGGTTGATCATTTTCAGCGTTGTACTTTTGCCGCAACCCGACGGGCCCAGGAACACGCAGATCTCGCCTTCATTGACGGTCAGGCTCACGGAATCGACGGCCTTCACTTCCTTGCCGTTGCTCTGGAAAGTCTTGGTGAGGTTCTGCAGCTCAATCATTTGTTTGGCGATCATTTCAGGAGTCCTTTTGGAGTCAGCGAGCGTTGCAGCCATTGCAGAAGCAGGTCGGCGAAGATGGCCAGAATGCTGACCAGTACGGCGCCGACGATCAGCATCGACATATCGCTGCGGCTGATGGAAGCGAGGATGAGTACGCCCAGACCGCCCGCGCCGATGGTGGCGGCGATGGTCATGACACCGATGTTCATGACCACGGCGGTGCGTACGCCGGCGAGAATCACCGGCACGGCGATCGGCAGCTCAACCATGCGCAGGCGCTGGCCGAAGGTCATGCCGATGCCCTTGGCGGCCTCACGAATGCCGGGCTCGACGCCGGTCAGCGCCAGGTAGGTGTTGCGCATGATCGGCAGCAGCGAGTAGAGAAACACTGCGGTGATCGCTGGCATTGGCCCGAGGCCCTGACCGAACTTGGAGTAGAACGGCAGCAGCAAGCCGAACAAGGCAATCGAGGGGATGGTCAGCAGCACGGTGGCGCTGGCCTGCAACGGCCCGGCGAGGGTCGGGGAGCGCGTCATCAATACGCCCAACGGCACGCCGACAACAATCGCCAGCGTTACCGCGATGCCGACGAGGGTGATGTGCTGCAGGGTCAGGTGCATGACCTGATTCCAGTCCAGATGGGAGAAAGCGCTGAGGAAACTCATGGTTTCTCCTCCTGTTTTGCCGCCGGCGCCGGCGCGACAGGCACGCTGTCGGCGGAAGGATTGATCGGATGTGCGCGCAGGAATTCAGCCGCCACCACGGTAGGACTTTCATGGTCGACATCGATGCGCGCATTCAGCGTACGCATGGTCTGGTTATCCAGCAGCGCAGCAAGCGGCTTGAGCAGATCGGCCAGTTGCGGGTGCTTGTCCAGGTACTCTTTGCGGATCACGGGCGCTGCGGTGTAGTCCGGGAAGTAGTGCTTGTCGTCCGCGAGCACCTTGAGTTTGAACGCGTTCAAGCGGCCATCGGTGGTGTAGACGAGGCCCGCAAAAACCTGCCCGTTGCGCAGCGCGGTGTAGACCAAGCCGGCGTCCATCTGCCGGGTGTTTTCACGCCCCAGGTTCATGCCGTAATGCTTGACCATGCCCACCAGACCGTCGGAACGGTTGGCGAACTCAGTGTCCAGCGCAACGATGTGGCCCTTGTCGGCCTCAGCCTTGAGCACCGTGGTCAGGTCAGACATGTTGTTGACCTGCGGATACTGCTGCGCAATCTTGTCCGGCAGCGCCAGCGCGTAGGTGTTGTTGAACTTGGACGGCGACAGCCAGACCAGGCCCTTCTTGGCGTCCAGCTCCTTGACGCGCTGGTAGGTCTGCTCGCTGTCGAGCTTCTCGTCGACATGGTTGTAGGCAACCAGCGAAACCCCGGTGTACTCCCACAGCAGATCCAATTGGCCGCTTTCCTGAGCACTGCGCGCCAGGTTACTGCCCAGGCCGCCGGTGATCTGGACTTGATAGCCCTTGTCGCGCAGGTATTGCGCGGTCAGTTCGGCCAGCATGGTCTGCTCGGTGAACACCCGCGCGCCGATGCGCAACACGGGCATTTCGGCCGGTGCATCCGCAGCCTGGGCGAAACCGGACAGCAACATCCCGACGCCCATGATTAATGTGCATAACTTCTTCATACCAATTCCTTTCTCGGCGGGGCTCGACTTATCGAGCCAGGCCGCGTTCCAGCCAGAGACGGCTTGCCAGGGTCACGGCACCATCGAGCAGCAGCGCCAGCAACGCCGTACATGCGGCGCCCAGCACCAGTTGCGGCTGATTGTTCAGGGCGATGCCGGGGAAAATCAGGCTGCCCAGGCTGTTCGCGCCGATGAGGAACGCCAGTGGCGCGGTCCCGACGTTGATCGCCAGCGCCACGCGCACACCGCCGATGATGATCGGCACAGCATTGGGCAACTCGACACGCCACAGCACCTGGCGCGGTGTCATGCCGATGCCGCGAGCGGCTTCTTTGAGGGAACCCTGAACGTTTTTCAGGCCTTCGTAGGTGTTGCGCACGATGGGCAACAACGAAGCGAGGAACAAAGCGAAGATCGCCGGACCGCTGCCGATACCCAGAATACCCAGAGCGATAGCCAGCACGGCGAGAGGAGGAACGGTGTTACCGATGTTGAAGATCTGCATGAAGCGTTCGGCGCGGCCAACCATGTTCGGTCGGCTAAGGACAATGCCGGTCGGGATCCCGACCACCAGTGCCGCCAGCATCGAAGCCAGCACAAGCCAGACATGGGCTTGCAGATAAAACAGCAGATCATCCTGATATTGCCTGATGGTACTGATGCCGATCCATTGGACCAGCAGGGCCAGGAGTGCGATGACAATCACACCTCCCAACAGCCCCTTGCCATAGCGATTTGCCACGGGCGGACTCCTTATTTCAGTCGGCGAACATCTGGCGTGGAACTGGCCTTTTCAGGCAGCACGCGAACGTTCGCGAAGAGCAGCGGGTGGGTCGCCGGAAAGGTTGATACTTCGGCGAAAACACAAGCCATGAGCGCAGCTTCGTCAAGCTAACTTGCTGATTTTGCAACCCTTGGCGTCTTGCGATACCTGGGAATGGACGTCTCCGTAACCGCAAAGGTTCCCACGTGCGATGGTGTCTGGCCACCCCTTATTGACTGAACGGTTCGGTTATTGCTCTGGTTTGGGCTATAATCGCCGCCCTTTTTTGAATCACCTCTCGGGCGATTTCCCATGACCAGACAGGCCGCCGAAGTCGCGAAACGCCGCACTTTCGCCATCATTTCCCACCCCGATGCGGGTAAGACCACCATCACTGAAAAGCTTTTGCTGATGGGCAAGGCCATTTCCGTCGCCGGTACGGTGAAGTCGCGTAAATCCGACCGTCACGCCACCTCCGACTGGATGGAAATGGAGAAGCAGCGCGGCATTTCCATCACCACCTCGGTCATGCAATTCCCGTATCGCGATCACATGATCAACCTGCTCGACACCCCGGGCCACGAAGACTTTTCCGAAGACACCTACCGCACGTTGACCGCTGTCGACTCGGCGCTGATGGTGCTCGATGGCGGTAAAGGGGTTGAGCCCCGCACCATCGCACTGATGGACGTCTGCCGCCTACGCGACACGCCGATCGTGAGCTTCATCAACAAGCTCGACCGCGACATTCGCGACCCGATCGAGCTGCTGGACGAGATCGAAGCGGTCCTGAAAATCAAAGCCGCACCCATCACCTGGCCGATCGGTTGCTACCGCGATTTCAAGGGCGTGTATCACCTGGCTGACGACTACATCATCGTCTACACCGCCGGTCACGGCCATGAGCGCACCGATGTGAAAATCATCGAGAAGCTCGACTCGGACGAAGCGCGCGCGCACCTGGGTGATGAATACGATCGCTTTGTCGATCAGCTGGAACTGGTGCAAGGCGCCTGTCATGAATTCAACCAGCAGGAGTTCCTCGACGGCCAACTGACGCCGGTGTTCTTCGGCACGGCGCTGGGCAACTTCGGCGTCGACCACGTGCTCGACGCCGTGGTGGACTGGGCACCGAAGCCACTGGCCCGCGTTGCCAACGAGCGCACGGTCGAGCCGATCGAGGAGAAGTTCGCCGGTTTCGTATTCAAGATTCAGGCGAACATGGACCCGAAACACCGCGACCGCATCGCGTTCATGCGCATCTGTTCCGGCAAGTACGACAAGGGCATGAAGATGCGCCATGTGCGCACCGGCAAGGACGTCCGCATCGGCGACGCGTTGACGTTCTTCTCCAGCGAGCGTGAGCAACTGGAAGAAGCGTACGCCGGCGACATCATCGGCCTGCACAACCACGGCACGATTCAGATCGGCGATACGTTCAGCGAAGGCGAAGCCCTGAGCTTCACCGGCATTCCGCACTTCGCCCCGGAGCTGTTCCGCCGCGTGCGCCTGAAGGATCCGCTGAAATCCAAGCAACTGCGTCAGGGTCTGCAGCAGCTCGCCGAAGAAGGCGCCACTCAGGTGTTCTTCCCGCAGCGCAGCAACGACATCATCCTCGGCGCCGTCGGTGTGCTGCAGTTCGATGTGGTCGCCAGCCGCTTGAAGGAAGAATACAAAGTCGAATGCGCCTACGAGCCGATCACTGTCTATTCGGCGCGTTGGATCGAGTGCAGCGACAAGAAGAAGCTCGAGGAATTCGAGAACAAGGCCGTGGAAAACCTGGCAGTGGACGGCGGCGGTCACCTGACCTACCTCGCGCCAACGCGGGTCAACCTCGCTTTGATGGAAGAGCGCTGGCCCGACGTGAAATTCCGCGCGACGCGGGAGCATCATTAAGCGCTGGTGACGGTCAGTCTGCAGTGGCATCCGATCTGCAGCCAGACACAACACCCTGTAGGAGCGCGCTTGCCCGCGAAACTTAGGTTCGAACGACAGATGTGTGTCGGATGGACCTACCATTCGCGGGCAAGCGCGCTCCTACATTGGGGAAGCGGCGCGAGCCAGATTTGCGTATGACCGCAAACTCGGTGATCAGCCGTCATGCCCTCACTTCACCACCATCCCCACGCCCCGTCCGCGCGGATCGGACGCGGTTTCGACTTTCGTGCCGTCGATCTTGATCGCCTGCACATTGCCCATCGACCAGCCCTGGTCCTTCAGCGTGTAACCCATGGCCGTCAACTCGTCGGCCACCGGGGCCGCCAGCGGTGCAAATTTCTCGGTGTAGATCGTGTCCTTCGGCAGCAACTGGTGATGAACCCTCTGCGCCGCAACGGCGTCTTTCAGCGGCATGTGGAAGTCATAGATGTTGTTCAGCACCTGAAAAACCGTAGTGAAAATCCGTGAGCCACCCGGCGTGCCCAACACCAAGGTTACCGCGCCATCGCGGGTGACCAGACTCGGGCTCATCGACGACAGCATGCGTTTGCCGGGCTGGATGGCGTTGGCATCCCCGCCCACCACGCCAAACGCATTGGCAACGCCCGGCTTGGAACTAAAATCATCCATCTCGTCGTTCAGCAAAAACCCTGCGCCCTTCACCACCACGCCGCTGCCGTAATCCCAGTTCAGGGTGTAGGTATTGCTGACCGCGTTGCCCTTGGCATCGACGATGGAAAAGTGCGTGGTCTGGTGCGATTCAAGCCCGGCCTTCACGTTCTCTGTGGGCGAAATCGCCGTCGGGTTGACCTCGTGGGCGCGCTTGGCCAGATAGGCGTTGTCGGTCAGCTGATTCACCGGCGCCACGGAAAAGTCCGGATCGCCCAGGTAGTTGGCGCGATCGGCGAACACGCGCTTTTCAATCTCTGCCAACAGATGGATATACCGCGCCGAATTGAGGGGCACGTCTTTGAAGTCATCGGAAAGCTGCTGCTTCATGCCGATCAATTGCGCCAGCGCGATGCCACCGGAACTGGGCAGCGGGGCGGTGTAGAGCGTGTTGCCGTTGAAATTCACGTGCAGCGGCTTGCGCCAGACCGCCTTGTAATCCTGCAGGTCCTCTTTGGTGATCAGGCCGTTGTCGTGTTGCATCTGCGCCACCAGCAGGTCAGCCGTCTGGCCCTGGTAAAACTCGTTGGCGCCCTTATCGGCGATGCGTTCCAGGGTCTTGGCGAGCTCCGGTTGACGGAAGGTCTCGCCGGTCTTCATGTCGCCGAAGTAATCCGCAAAATTGGTCTTGCCGTCGAGTTGCTTGATCGCCTCGGCGCCATACATGTACTGCTTGTCGGCGACCTTGAAGCCATTTTTCGCGTAACCAATGGCCGGCGTCAGCAGCTCAGCCCACGGCAGCTTGCCGAATTTCTGATGCGCTTCCCACAGCCCCATCACGGTGCCGGGCACCCCCGACGCACGTGCGCCCACCAGACTCATGCCCGGGATGACCTCGCCTTTGTCGTCCAGGTACATGTTGCGCGTCGCCGCTTTCGGCGCGGCTTCGCGGTAGTCGAGAAAGTAAGGTCGACCGTTCATGAACAGGGTCATGAAGCCACCACCGCCAATGTTGCCCGCTTCGGGGTAGGTGACCGCCAGGGTGAACGCCGTGGCGACAGCGGCATCAACGGCGTTGCCGCCCTTTTTCAGAATCTGCGCAGCGACCTGAGCACCGTATTGATCCGGGGACGCCACGGCGCCGCCTTCCAGCACCACGGCATACACCGGCGAACTCGCGGCGAAGATCACCGACAGGGCAAGGGTTTTAAGGGTCACTGCACGCATGGGGCTTCCTTGATGACAAATGCGACAGCTTGTTACCGATGTGCTGTCTGGAGGCTGAAGAGACTAACGGTCCGGCTGCACATTAATGATGAAACTTCCCGCAAACGCAAACGGACAGGCGCCTAAACCGGCGCACGCTCAGATTTATCCCGAACGGGAAATACCACTGCCCTCTCCCGCCGCAGATTGAGCGCCAAGACACTCGCCAGCACCACAATCGACCCGACGATCACCCGCTGCGAAGGCAACTCGCCCAGCATCACAGACGCGATGGCGATGGCCATCGGCGGCGTAAGGTACAAACTCATCGACGCGCGGCTGACCTCCATGTGCTTCAAGACATACGCCCAGGCCAGATACGCCAGCGCGCTGGGGAACAGCCCCAACACACCCACCGCCACATTGACCCTAAGCGGCGCGTTGACGATTTCGCCGATCAGCCCCGGCAGATAAACCAGCAGGAACAGCGTGCCGGCCCAGACCGTGTAACAGACCATGGTCAGGCCGTCGTACCGATGGCTGTGTCGCTTTTGCAAAGAGAAATACACGCTCCAGGAAAACGCCGCCACCAGGATCAGCAGCCCGCGCGCATCCATGTGGCCGATGCCGCGATCACCGGTGACGACGATCGCGGCGCCCACCAACCCGAGCGCAACACAGCCCCAACGCCAGGCGCTGACCCGCTCCTTGAACACGAAATGCGCCAGCAACGCGGTAAACAGAGGCGTCGACTGCACCAGCACGCTGGACGCCCCCGCGCTGACCCCCGCCTGGCCGAAATTGAGGGCGATGTGGTGCAGGCTGACGGCGAAGAAACCCAGCACCGCGAGCAACGGCAGATCTTTCAGGCGCGGCAACGCGATGCGTTGCGATGAGGCGATTAACAGCATGAAGACCGACGCGATCAGAAAACGAAGCAGCGCCAGATGCCCGGGATCGTAGGCCTGCAAACCGATGCGAATGCCGGTCGGCGAGAAGCCCCAGCAGGCGACCACGAAGAAAGTGGCAAGGGCGACTTTCATCCCCTGCCAAGGCACCGCGCCATTGACCGTGATATCCGAATCAGGAACTGGGTCAGCCACCACGCTCATCTCGATACTCCTGCCGACAAGCCCGGCGCCTGCCCATGGCTGCAAGTATCGAAACAACCTATGCTCACCACAACCGAACAATAATGACTCAAACCCTCACTATTGGTGATGAATGGAATTGGCCCAGATTCGCATGTTCAAGACTGTCGTCGACACCGGCAGTATTGCCCGCGCAGCGGAGGTGTTGCATTGCGTGCCGTCGAATATCACCGCGCGGATCAAGGCGCTTGAGGCGGAGCTGGGCACCGAGTTGTTCTACCGTCAGGGCCGCGGTTTGCGCATCAGTCCGGCGGGGGAAATCTTCCTCACCTACGCCGGCAAAATGCTCAGCCTTGCCGACGAAGCCAAACGCGCGGTGCACCCGGACGCCGCGCCATCCGGGCCGTTGCGTATCGGCGCCATCGAATCCTCGGCCACGGCGCGGCTGCCGCGACTGCTGGCGCGCTTTCACGCACGTTATCCGCAGGTTTCGCTGGAGCTGACCACCGGCACCGGCACGCAACTGCTCGACGCGACGCTCAATCAAAAGCTCGATGGCGCCATTGTCGCCATCGATGTCAAACGCCCACGGCTCAAGCGCACGTCGATGTACCGGGAGGATCTGGTGCTGATTGCCGCCGAGTCGTTGGGGCCAATTCGCAGCGCGGCGGATCTTCAAGGCAAATCGATTTTCATGTGGCCCGAAGGCTGCCCTTATCGCGCAGCGCTGGAGCGATGGTTGCAGCACGACGGCCAGACTCAGCCCATCGTCAGTATCGCCAATTACGGCACCATCGTCGGTTGCGTCAGCGCCGGGGCAGGCGTGGCGCTGGTGCCCAAAGGCGTTTACGAGCAGTACCGGAAAGGCTCGGGCTGGGTCGGTTATGAATTCCCTGAACTGACCTCCATCGACAACCTGTTTTATTGGCACGAGAACGCAGAACATCACCCGGCGCGGGAAGCGTTTGTGCAGATGCTGAGGGCAGAGTTCAGCGGGGTGGCTCAAGATTGACGGCGCACCGAAACCCAATCGACCACGCGCCTCCAGCTGGATGAACAAGACGTGGAATGCCACGGGTGTTTCCAAAATCTTGAAGGTTCACACGACCCACTGTAGGAGCGCGCTTGCCCGCGAAGGCGGTGTGTCAGATTGCATTTTCGTCATAGACACACTGCGTTCGCGGGCAAGCGCGCTCCTACGATGCCCCCCTGCGAGCAACCCTTCAGCGGCAGGAAGTGAGTGCGAAAGGTCAAATCGGGAGCGACCGGATGCAATGCCAAGTGACCAGGCTCAAGACGCGTACACCGCCAGCTTTTTCTGAATGAAATCCAGAAAGCACTGAATCCGCAACGCCAGCTGCGAGTTGCGGTAGTAAACGGCGTGGATCGGCTGGCGATAGCCGCTGTTGGCCTGGGGCAGGATGACGTTGAGGCGGCCTTGGCGGATGTCTTCGTGGGTCATGAAGTGCGACAGGCACACGATGCCCTCACCCGCCAACGCCAGCTGGCGCAACGTCTCGCCGCTGGATGCCGAGACCGTCGGCTGAATGAACAGCCGATCCCCGTCGGCGTGGCGCAACGGCCAGTGATTGAGGGTTTCGGTCTGGGTGAAGCCGAGCAGCGAATGCCCGCTCAGCGCCGCCACGGTTTTCGGCGTGCCGTGCTTTTCGAGGTATTCAGGGCTGGCGAGAATGTTGAGCGGGCTGCTGCCGAGGGGCCGGGCGTGCAGGGTGGAATCGGCCAGCACGCCAATGCGGATCGCCACATCGGTGCTCTGTTCCAGCAGATCAATGATCAGATCGTTGCTGTTCAGCTCCAGCTGGATGTCCGGGTACAGCGCGCGAAACTCGGCGACGTACGGGACGATGGAATGCAGCATGAAGGGAGACGCCGCGTTGATCCGCAAACGGCCGGACGGGGTCTGCTGGCGCACCGACATGCGCTCTTCCAGCTCTTCCATCTGATCCAGAATCTGCCTGGCCCGCTCAAGGAAATACTTGCCCTCCTCGGTCAGGTCCATGCGCCGCGTGGTGCGGTTGATCAACGTCGTGCCCAGCTTGCCTTCGAGTCGCGACAATGTGCGGCTGATCGCTGATGGCGTCTGCCCGACCTGCTCGGCCGCAGCGGAAATCGAGCCGCTCTCGATCACCGTGACAAACACCTGCAACTCATCCGACCTGGCTTTCACTGTTGTCTCCCGCTCACAAGAGGCTGGATATTAGCGCGCTTGCGGGTCCGCGTTCAGATTCCGAACACCGAGGCCAGATGTGCTTCATACCGCTTCACGTCTGCTTCCACATTCGGCATCTTCATCACGTCCACCGCCAGAAAGGTCGGCAGGCCGGTCATGCCAAGGAACTGGTTGGCCTTGTGGAACGGGAAGTACACAGCATCCACGCCCTTGGCTTCGAAGAAATCCGTCGGGTCATCGAACGCCTGCTGCGGCGCGTTCCAGGTGGCCGAAATCATGTATTGCTTGCCGTGCAGCAAGCCGCCGCTGCCGTACCGCTGGGACGCATCGGAACGGGTGCGACCGTCGCTGGCGTACAGGCTGCCGTGACCTTCGGTGAAGACTTCGTCGATGTACTTTTTCACCGTCCACGGCGCG
Source organism: Pseudomonas petrae (assembly GCF_021728295.1). Lineage (GTDB taxonomy): Bacteria > Pseudomonadota > Gammaproteobacteria > Pseudomonadales > Pseudomonadaceae > Aquipseudomonas > Aquipseudomonas petrae. The sequence goes on along the minus strand of NZ_JAKJXE010000020.1, from coordinate 35,328 downwards.
CCCATCCACCAGCCCGGCATCTGCCAGATGATCACGTCGGCCCAGAGAAATTTCTGCACTTCTTCGGCCACGTCGTAGCCGCCATCGATGAAGGTCTGCTGCACTTCGAAACCGGCACGGTCCAGGACCGCCAGGCCGGCTTCGTGCAGCGTGGTGTTGTAGCGGCCGTCGGAGTGCGCGAATTGTTTGCCGCCGTTGAGAAACAGTACTTTTTTCATATCAAGCCTCGTCCGTCGTCAATGCAGCCCGCGGTTCAGCGGTACTGGATTGAGGGTCTTCAATTGGAATGGACGGCAGAATATCTGGCAGACGAGACGGGAATAAGCCGGGGAGGGGCAAAATACATTTGCGCGTGAATCACGAATCAGACGCTTATTGATGAATTTACGTTGACTGAACGACAGCGTGAATGTGGGCCGGACACTGCGTAATCAGCCCGCGATCATCAGGTGCGCGCCCAGCAGCGCCATGCCGATAAAGAACATCCGCTTGAACACCAGCGCGCTGATCCGTTGACGCAGCCACTGACCGAACATCATGCCGAGCAACGCGGGAATCAGCGCCAGCAACGAGGCGCCCATTTCGGCGCTGCCCACCGCGCCGTTCCAGAACAGGCCAACGCCCAGTGCCAGGGTCGAGACGGTGAACGACAGCCCCAGCGCCTGCACCAGTTCATTGCGATCCAGCCCCAGGCCCTGGATGTAGGGCACCGCCGGGATGACGAAGACACCGGTGGCCGCAGTGACCAGGCCAGTGATAAATCCGCACAGCGGCCCGAGCCAACGCTCGGCAGTAGGCGGCACCTTCAGCGTCGGCAGAAACAAGCCACAGAGCGCATACACAAACAGCGCGCCGCCCAGCGCCCTCGCCATGCCGTGCCCGTTGCCGAGGCCGAGCGCGTAGGAGCCTAGCATCGTGCCGATGACGATCGTCAGCAGCAGCGGCCACAACCGCGTACACAGTCCGCGCAAATGCCCACCGGTTGCCAGCTGCCATAGGTTAGTCAGCGTCGATGGAATCAGCAGCAGCGCCGCCGCCTGGGTCGGCAGCATCATCGCACCGAGCAGGCCCATCGCAACCGTCGGCAGGCCCATGCCGATCACGCCCTTGACCGTCCCCGCCAGCAGAAACGTCAACATGACCAGCACTGACAAGGTCCAGCCAAGGTGTTGATAAAGCGATAGGAAACCATCCATGGGCGCATCCTGCGAAAAAGTCGACAAGGGGAAACATAGGGCGTTGCAATCGGCGCCACTTCAACACATTCGGGCACCTGCGGTAACAGAAAAATAGTCAGCACCCCGTATCTGAATAGCGATTTGCTGACGCAACTTTCCATTTCTGCCAACCCGACTTGCCATTTGTCACGTTTCAACGGCAGCCGGTTTTTCCTAGGATTCCCTGACGTCGTCGACGCCTGGCTCGCCAGCAATCACGTGTTTGAAGGGGGAATGCATATGTCCGATGCAACTGAGCGTCTGTGGGGCGCGCGCTTCAAGTCAGCGCCGGCGGAAGCGATGGCCAACCTGTCACGCTCGCCCGCCGTCTATTTCCGCATGACGCCCTATGACGTCGCGGGGTCCAAGGCCCACGCCCATGAACTGGAGCGCGCCGGCTTGCTGGATGCCGACGAAACCCGCCGTATCATCGACGCGCTGCAATCAATCGACGAGGACTTCGCCGCCGGCACGATTCAGCCGATTCCCGCCGACGAGGACGTGCACACCTTCATCGAACGCCTGCTTACCGAACGCCTCGGCGCACTGGGCGGCAAGCTTCGCGCCGGGCGCTCGCGCAACGATCAGACGGCCAACGACATGCGGCTGTTTTTGCGTGACCGAATTCGCGTGCTGACCCTGTCGATTCTTGATCTGCAGCAGGCATTGGTCGGTCAGGCCGAAGCACATATCGAGACCATTGCGCCCGGTTTCACCCACTTGCAACAGGCGCAGCCGATTGTCTTCGGTCACCATTTGATGGCCCACGCCCAGGCGATTCATCGTGACATCCAGCGCCTGCAGGATTGGGATCAGCGCTTTAATCTATCGCCGCTCGGCGCCGCCGCCATGGCCGGGTCTGCCATCGCCCGCGACCCTCAACGTTCGGCGGCGGAAATGGGCTACGCCGGCCCGTGTGAAAACTCCATCGACGCCGTCGCCAGCCGCGATCACGTGGCCGAGTTTCTGTTCTGCGCGAGCATGCTGGGGATCAACATTTCGCGCATGGCCGAGGAGTTCTGCATCTGGACGTCGCGGCAGTTTCGCTGGGTCGAGCTGGACGATGCGTACGCCACGGGCAGCTCGATCATGCCGCAGAAGAAGAACCCGGACATCGCCGAACTGGCCCGGGGTAAATCCGGCCGTTTGATCGGTTCACTCACAGCGATTCTGTCTGTGCTCAAGGCGCAGCCGCTGTCGTACAACCGGGATTTGAGCGAAGACAAGCACGCCATCTTCGACGCGCTGGACACGCTGAATCTGGTCCTTCCGGCCTTCGCCGGCATGGTGCGGACGATGAAGGTGCGCAAGGACGAGTTGCTGCGTCAGGCCCCATTGGGGTTCACCCTGGCGACGGAAATCGCCGACTGGCTGGCCGTTCGCGGCGTGCCGTTCAAGGAAGCCCACGAGATCACCGGGCAACTGGTTCAGCTGTGTGAGGCGCAGGATATCGGGCTGCCGGAGCTGACGCCGAAAATGCTCGCCGACACCGACCCGCGCCTGACGCCGGAGGTGCTGGAGAGCCTGACGCTGGAAGCTGCACTGGCGGCGCGCAACGGCTGGGGCGGCACGTCGCCGGTGCGGGTGGCCGAGCAGATCGCGCGGTTCAAGTTGCACTTGTCGGCGCAGGAGCAGTGGGCCAAGGATTACAGCGGCCCGCGGGGTTGATTGCGCGCAGTCGTCCCGTAGGACCGGCTTTAGCCGGGAAGGCGTCGGATGTCACGCCGCGAAATTGCGCTGTTGGTGCTGGCCTCTTCCCGGCTGAAGCCGGTCCCACTAACTGACCCAGCGCATATTGTAGGACCGGCTTTAGCCGGGAAGGCGTCGGTTGTCACGCCGCGAAATTGCGCTGTTGGTGCTGGCCTCTTCCCGGCTGAAGCCGGTCCCACTAACTGACCCAGCGCATATTGTAGGACCGGCTTTAGCCGGGAAGGCGCCGGATGTCACGCCGCGAAATTGCGCTGTTGGTGCTGGCCTCTTCCCGGCTGAAGCCGGTCCCACTAACTGACCCAGCGCATATTGTAGGACCGGCTTTAGCCGGGAAGACGCCGGGGTGTGCGCCATCAGTTTTCTTTCTTGATGTACCCCTCAACCACCGCCGAGAAGTCCTTGCCACCATCGCCGCGCAGACTCATCGCCTGATACAGCTGCTGCGCCAGCGCGCCCATGATCACGGGTTGGCGCGCGGCTTTGGCGGCCTCGGTTGCCAGGCCCAGGTCCTTGAGCATCAGCTCCGCGCCAAACCCTCCGGTGTAGCCGCGCGACGCCGGGGCGGTTTCCACAACACCGGGCCACGGGTTGTACATTTCCGAGCTCCAGCAGCGCCCGGTCGAGCTGTTGATGATGGTCGCCAGCACGCCCGTGTCTATGCCCAGGCTATTGCCCAGCGCCATGGCTTCTGCCACGCCGATCATGGAAATGCCCAACAGCATGTTGTTGCAGATCTTGGCGATCTGGCCAGTGCCGACATCGCCGCAATGGACGATGTTGCGGCCCATCTGCGCCAGGATCGGCTTGAGCACCGTGAAGTGCTCAAGACTCGCGCCGACCATAAATGTCAGCGTCCCGGCCTGCGCGCCGCCAGTGCCGCCCGACACCGGCGCATCGCCAACGACTACACCCTGTTTCGCCGCTGCGGCCGCCACATCGCGGATGGTCTGTGGATCGATGGTGCTGCAGTCCACCGCCGGCACCCCTGCGCTGATGCCAGCCAATACGCCGTCTTCATTCAGGTAAACCGCGCGAACGTGAGCGGCCGCCGGGAGCATGGTGATGACCAGGTCGGCACCCTGAGTAGCATGTTTGGGCGACTCACTGATGCGGCTGCCCAATTCGGCCAGCTCGGCCAGCACCTGTTGGTTCAGGTCGAACAGATGCAGCTGATGCCCGGCACGGATCAGGTTCCGCGCCATCGGCGCCCCCATATTGCCCAGGCCGATAAATGCGATCTTCATGATTGTTCTCCTTGTTCAAAACCCAGCTCAAGCCAACTGACGGAGTACGATCCCTGTAGGAGCGCGCTTGCCCGCGATGGCGTCGTGTCTCTCAACTCACCCGTCACAGGCAGATCGCTTTCGCGGCCAAGCGCGCTCCTGCAAAAGGGCCTCGCACTCAACGCAAATTGATCGTCGTGTTCACCCCGTCATTCACGCTGTCGTCATCGAACCAGCGGCTGGTGACGGTCTTGGTCTGAGTGTAGAACTGCACCACCTGTTTGCCGTACGGCCCCAGATCTCCCAGCTTCGAACCGCGAGACCCCGTGAAGCTGAAGAACGGCACCGGCACCGGAATCGGGATATTGATGCCGACCTGACCCACGTCGATTTCACTCTGGAATTTGCGCGCCGCCGCACCGCTCTGAGTGAACAGCCCGACGCCGTTGCCGAACGGGTTGGCGTTGACCAATGCGATGGCCTGATCCAGCGTCTCCACCTCCAGCACCACGAGCACCGGCCCGAAGATTTCCTGAGTGTAGATCTGCATCTCGGTGGTCACGCCGGTAAACAGCGTCGGCCCGACGAAGTTGCCGTCCGCAAAGCCCGCAACCGTGATGCCGCGCCCGTCCAGTTCGAGGGTGGCGCCTTCCTGAACGCCGCTTTCAATCAGATCGAGAATCCGCTGTTTCGCGCGCCTGGAAATCACCGGCCCGACATCGGTGCCCGGCTCGCTTCCCGCGTTCACCTTGAGCTTCTGCGCCAGCGCCTTCAGGTCGGGAATCCACTGCTTCGACGCGCCGACCATCACCACCGCCGACGTCGCCATGCAGCGCTGACCCGCCGCACCAAAACCGGCGCCGACCAGTGCGTTGAGGGTCTGCTCGCGATTGGCATCCGGCAATACAACGGCATGGTTCTTCGCGCCCATCATCGACTGCACGCGCTTGCCGTGTTTGCCGGCCAGGTCGTAAACGTGAGTGCCCACCGCCGTCGAGCCGACGAAGGACACTGCCTTGATGTCCTTGTGGGTGCAGATCCCGTCGACCACCTCTTTGCCGCCGTGCACGACATTGAGCACGCCCGCTGGCACACCCGCTTCGACGGCCAGCTCCACCAACAGCATCGTCGACATCGGGTCCTGCTCGGACGGCTTGAGCACGAAGGTATTGCCGCACGCGATGGCCATCGGGAACATCCACAGCGGAATCATCGCCGGGAAGTTGAACGGCGTGATGCCTGCGCAGACGCCGATGGGCTGACGCAGCGTGTAGGTGTCAACGCCACCGGCGACGTTCTCGGCGAATTCGCCCATCTGCAGCGTGCCGATGGAGCACGCGTGCTCGACCACTTCCAGGCCGCGGAAGATATCGCCCTCGGCGTCCGCGATGGTCTTGCCCTGTTCGGCGCTAAGCACCACGGCGATGCGCTTGGAGTGTTCCCGGATCAACGCCTGCAACTTGAGCATGATGCGCATGCGGGCGCCAATCGGCGTGTGCCGCCAAGTGGTGAACGCCTTCTGCGCGGCGGCGACGGCGGCATCGACCTCAGCGGCCGTCGCGAATGGCACGTGGGTCAGCACTTCCTGGGTGGCGGGGTTGACCACGGCGAGCCATTCGGTGGTTTGCGACTCAACCCATTCACCGCCGATCAGCAGCTTCACGCGGGCCACGGTGGTGTTGTTTTTGTTCAGTGACACGTTCATTGCCATTGCTCCATTCAAGGCAGCGCGCCTGCTTGAGCGCGCTGAAAAAAGTCGATTTCAGGCAGCGCGATGGCGAGGGGGATCGCGCTTCATCAGCGCAGTACAGACCAATGCCACCAGCGCCATGCCGATCAGGTAGGCGATCACGTAGCGCGGACTGCCGCCGCCCATGGCCAGCAATTGCGTGGCGATCATCGGCGCAAATCCGCCGCCCAGGACGCCCGCCAACTGCACCGAAACGGAGATGCCGCTGTAGCGAATTTCCGCCGGAAACTGCCGGGCGAACAACAGGGATTCCGGCGCATACAGGATCGGGAAGACCACGCCCACTGCCAGCACCATCGCCCACCACACCATCTGTGGTTCGCGGGTGCCGAGCATGGCGAAGAACGGGTAGACGAAGGCGCAGAGCAGCAGAAGCCCGGCGAAATACAGACGTTTCTGCCCGACCTTGTCGGACAGGTGGCCACACAGCGGCATGGTCACCAGAGAAAGCGCAGCGCCAGCAGTGATCGCGCTCAGCACGTCGGCACGGGGGATGAGCAACTGATTGGCGGCGTACGCCAATGCGAAGGTCACCGACATGTAAAACCAGGCGTTCTCGGCAGTGCGCGCGCCGATGATGGTCAGGGTTTCCTTCGGATGCTCGCTGAACACTTTGAACAACGGCACCTTGACGGCGATGTTGTCTTTTTTGAGCTTCTCGAAATCGGGCGACTCCGGGACTTTCAGGCGAATCAGCCAGCCCACGCCCAGCAACACAACGCTGGCCAGAAACGGAATCCGCCAGCCCCAGCTGAGCATGTCGGCCTCCGGCAATTTGGCGACCATGCCCATCGCCAGCGAGGCCAGCACCAGCCCTGCGCCAACGCCGGTTTGCGGCAGGCTGCCGTAGAAACCTTTGCGGCCCTCGGGCGCATGCTCGACGGCCATCAACACCGCACCGCCCCACTCCCCGCCGACCGCCATGCCCTGCAGAAACCGCATCGCCACTAGCAGCACTGCGGCCCAGTAGCCGATCTGTTCGTAGGTGGGAATCAGGCCGATGATGATGGTCGGAATGCCCATCAGCATCAGGGTGAACAAGAGCATGGACTTGCGCCCGATCTTGTCGCCGAAATGGCCAAACACGATGCCGCCCAATGGCCGGCCAAGAAAGCCCACGGCGTAGGTGGCGAATGCCGCCAGCACACCGATGATCGGGTCCAGTGCAGGGAAGAAAATCTTGTTGAAGATCAGGGCGGCAGCCGTGCCGTAGAGGAAAAAGTCATACCACTCGATGGTCGTACCAGCCATGCTCGCCGCACCGGCAAGCCGGTAGGATCGTGCGTTTTTCACGGGGCTGGCATCGAGTGCGCCAGCGTCCGCCGTAATAGCGTTCTTCATAAACTCCTCCGCTTATTTATTGTTGTGCAGGGTGTTATGGCGTGTGGGATGTGGATTTATTTGAAACTGGAAATCGTCCTCGATAGATCACTGATTCCGTAGAACTGCGTCATTGCTGGGGGCTGCATCGGTTGGATCCGGCCGCGCTTCGGAGTATAGATGTGCAAACTTCTAATAAGAACGCACATAAAAGCAGGTTCAACATGCAAAAAAACATCACGTCCCTGAGTGCGCTGAACTGGGATGACCTGAAGTTTTTTCTCGAAGTGGCACGCACGCGCAAGGCCAGTTCCGCGGCCAAGCGCCTCGCGGTGGACTACACAACGGTGTCGCGTCGGATCAGCTCGCTGGAGACTTCACTGGGCACGCTGCTGTTCGAAAAATCCCGCAACAACGGCTTCATCCTCACCGCAGAAGGCCAACGACTGCTGGGCGCAGCCGAGTCCATCGAAAGCACCCTGCACATCGCCTGCGAGCAGGTTTCCGGCTCCGGCGTGGCGCTGTCGGGGCATGTGCGCATGGGCTGCACCGAAGGCTTCGGCAGCTTCTTCATCACCCCGCAACTGAGTCACTTCACCGACACGTACCCGGCCATTTCGGTGGATATCCTGCCGCTGCCGCACTTCATCAGCCTGTCCAAGCGCGAGGCGGACATCGTCATCGCGCTGGAGCGTCCGGAGCACGGGCCCTACGTGTGCTGCAAACTGTGCGATTACAGCCTGAGGCTCTACGCCACTCAGGATTATCTCGACAATCACGCGCCGATCCTCAAGACCGAAGACCTCGCCGACCATCCGTTTATCAGCTATGTCGACGACCTGGCGTTCAGCTCGGAATTGCTCTACCTCAGCAACCTCCTCCCCGGCGCCCACGCCACCCTGCGCAGCACCAGCGTCATCGCCCAATACGTCGCTGCATTGCAGGGACGAGCGCTGGCGATTCTGCCGTGCTTTCTGGCGGCACAGGATGCGCGGCTGCTGCCGGTGCTGGAGGGTGAGGTGGATATCACGAGGCAGTTCTGGATGTATTGCCGCGAGGATTTGAGGAAGCTCAAGCGGATCACGTTGTTGTGGGATTACATCCGCGAGAGCACTGAGCGCAATCAGGCGTTTCTGTTGGGCAGGACGGAGCGGATGACGTTTGTGGATTGAAGAACCACAGGGGTAAGGGAGACCAATCCTAACGACGAGCGGGCTTCTGTTGCAATGACTTGTGACAGCGGTTGTGACAGGACTTGTTACACAGCCCACGCACGGCTCGTCGCGGTGCGTGTCAGTCAGTAAAGTCAGTCGCTACGCTTTTGCAGAACGGCTGTTCCCGGAACTGGAGGGAGTGTCACGACAACTGCGTCCTACATGGCGAAGTCGCCCTAACATTTACGGCGCTAGCACATATAGAATCAGAAAACAACGGTATAAGTGTAAAGATTCTTGACAAATAGCCTTTAAGGGTGTAAAATAGAGATAGGTAGGGCAGTTTTGAGTAGTAAGCTTTCAATCCTGCCGAAATATCGCCAGACCCCTAATTCAAACTCCGAACCAGTCTCGTCCTCCTTCGAGTAGTTGCGTTCGGACGTACGATAGATCGAGGCGTTATCCACCGCCTACCTCGTGTTCCAGCTGTAACATGGATCGACAACAGTTAGAGTTTCGTGGTTGTGACTCGCAAGCTTCGCCTTAAGCTTTAAGCTTTCTTCGGCATAGGCACAAATTCCTAAAGTAACACCGCTCCCGGCATCTGGATGCTTTGGCCACTTCGTGGCCTTCTTTTTTATCCAGACTTCGCTAATCTTGCAATCCTGCACATTTATTAAGGAGGCATCATCTTGCCCAGAAAACGCAATAATGTCATCTACCGTCCGTGCGTCGTATGCGGCGATCCTGTAGCAACACAAAGAGCAACATCAACGCCGACATGCGGCTTGAAGTGCTACACGATCTTGTACCGTAAACGTATTAAATAACAAACCCAACCCTAGGAGGAAAAACCACTATGTTAACAACCCCGTATATACGCTGCGTCATCTGTCAGCGGAGTTTTCCGGAGAATGGGACGCTTACGACATGCAGTCTTGATTGCCATCGTACGTTAATGCGTAAGAAAGCAAACCCATTCATACCTGCAATCGCTTAACCCAATCCAACCCAACCCAAACGAAAGGAGGAAACTTTCTATGGAGATTCACTATGAGCAATTACTTTGTTGTCAACCGTCCCAGCAATCTTGTTGTGGGGGTTATTGCTACAAGTTACACGCCAATTGATACACAACTGAAAAAGTTTGTCCTTGCTAACGAGCAATCCCTCTGGTTCTATGATAAGCACATGAGCCAAAGTCATGAGACTCTGTTAGACATTGGCGAGCTGATGAAGAAGTCCGCTCACATTGCTGATCAAGTGTCAAAAGGTAAGATAGGGAACGCCAAGGCAATATCGCAGCGAACCAGAGCGGAACAAACAGTCTCGGTGCAAGACCGAGAAGAATACATCCTCACTTGGATTCGTAACCATCCTGACGCTGACGAATACGATCTGCATCACGCTATCGGCATGGGCATTGTCGCTGCTCGTGCTTATCTCAAGCTATACGGATTTTAATGGCCCTACAGGGCATCAGAACATGCAAGTAAGGGCATAGTGTCACTTGCAGCTTTCACACGCCTACAGCCCTCGTAGAACAAGCATCAAAACAGCAAATATCACGCTATCCCTGCCTACATTCAGGCAAACAACAACCTTAGAGGAAAATTAAATGAAAGACACATTATTCGCCGCTGCACTTGAAAAAGATGCCATCGTAAATCCAGTGATTGAGCCAGTTACAACAGTTATGCAGAATGTGTTTTCACAGACTACGTTCGACAGAATGTCTCGGGATTTGAAGTCTCGCTATGAGTCCTCTATTCAGATGCCTCACAGTCAACACAAGGGCGCCATCGTGGAAGTTCAGGTAGAAGGACTACAAGCTGCCGCTGATGAATACCATCGACTCCTTTCAGCAGGGTACGCGAAACTCCCTGATACATCGCCACTGAACAGCTTCAACATGTTGGGGAATGCTAACGGGGTCTATCTCGTGCAAATCTCACTATTGAAGACACCAGAGCAACAGGCGGCAGACTTGGAAGTTATGTATGCCGACCTCAAAAGCCAATACCTTGCCGATATCGAAGAGGCCCAGCGCAAAGAAGAAGATCGCCAAGTCGAGATTGCGCTTACCGCTGCTGCTCGAAAGGAAGCAGAAAAACAGCAGGCTGCGCAAAAAGCACTCGCAGATAGGGTGAGAGCTGAAATGCAGGACAGTAGAAACAAGCTTCGTACTACACTGATTGCGAAAGGCAAGTTGAATGAAAACGGTGAAGCTGCTTAATGGACAACCTTGAACTAATTCTAAGGCGCCGCTGGGCGCCTGAAACACTGCCAGTTGAAGTGCCGGTGCAAAAGTCGCAGGCGACATGGACACTCGTGATGAAAGCCAGCGAGCATGGCGAAGGTCATGTTTTTACTGCATGCACAGAGCACAACAAGGCCAACGGTCGTCAGCCATATCAATCTTTCATCCTCCCGGCGGATTTGACTGGAGTAGGGAGCATGGGCGATTGGGTTATCAAGCGGGAGCATAATCAATGAACTACCAGCAAATCATGCAGCAATCGGACTACGAGTCCGCAGCTCGAACATACGTCGTAGAGAAATTCGGAACACCCGTCGCTCAAACATTCCCGATTCTTGCCAGCATTGTGCTACGTGGTATTTTTGCAGCAAAGCCTGAGTCAATGGTTTTAGCTGAAATTCTAGCCGGGTATTCACTGAAGTCACTTTGACTCATCTACAATGCATCTAGAACGTTGCAGGCAATAGCAGCATGGCAACTTGTACCGTTGATGGGCGCTTGACCTGAAAGGCATTTAGGCGTATATTCGGCCCCTCAACACGAAGACCCAGACCTCACATCCGCCACCGCAAGGTGATCTCGGAGTGTGGTTTTCTGATGTCTGGGTTTTGACACTTACCCATCTGGCACAACCGCGAGGAACTGCCCATGAAATGAACTTAAATAGGAGAATGAACAATGGCGAAGAGTAAAGTCACAGAAGAAGCCCGTGCACGTGCGATCCAAATGCGCTCGAAAGGGGCACAGTACAAACAGATTGCAGAAAGTCTCTCCAGTGAAGGTGTCACCTTTGACTGGTGCAAACGGAATCTAAGCACCGTGAAGGTGTATGACACTGATTACTTCCTGATAGAGCAAATTACTCCACTGGGTGTTCGCCCGGAAGGAATCGCTCGCAGCGAACTAAACAGGTTCATCCGTAAAGCATTCGGCATTGAAAGCGGCGAACCTATCCCGCCAAAGATTTTACAACGAGTGAAGCGGGCACTACCTGATGATGTGTTTGTCCGGCCTGATTGGATGGACCCACAGTCGGCAGAGGCAACTCAAAGAGCTATCGTCATTGGCACGACAATTTTGATGGATCGGCTTGAGGAACTGACAGCTGATGTATGCCAGCTTTGCCCCGGCGCTTCCGCATGGCATGTTCGTGATTACATGCTCAAGCAACTGACCGGCGATTATCCGGGCGGACCGCTGGTCCAAGGCCAGCACATGGAACGGGCGGTGGAGAGGATGGTGGTGCGCATGCCTCAGATCACCCCGTCTGAGCGTCCGCCACTTGCGATGGATACAGAGTATGAGGCTCTTTGCATGTAACTGCACCTTCTGAACAAAGAATATACATATAGTGCACAGGTGTGGTGAGTCATGTCAGAGAGTGGTTCACACCCAATGGATCGCATCTGCACTTTTTGAACAGAAGATATATATAAGGTGCAGAAGTGCATACGGAACAACCAGACGTCAACGTCTAAGGTTTACACTCTGTGACTTCGCACCACTGAAGAAACTCAGCACAGAATCACACTCAAATAAAATAAGTCTACACAAAACCGCTCTTGCTCTTGCCTTTGATCTTAAAACTGTATGCTCCGCATACGGGTTAGCCACTTCTTCGTGGTAACGAGTGCTGTCGCACTTCGTGATTGTGCACGAAACAGAAGATCACAAGCGAAGAGCAGGATTTTTGTTGATCTCATTTATTGGTTAGTGTTCGACCGAAGGTCATGGGTAGATGCGTCCACCGTGAGGTGGGGATTAACCTCAATGGTGAATGACCTTACAGCTAACCGCTGTGATGATCACTGCCTTGACCGTGCATCAGCTCTTGGTCTGCCAGTGCAGAACGCCTGACATCACCCTATAGCTCCGCTATGAGCCTGACTTACCCAAGGGGCGAAGCCAGTCATTGCCCAGTTGTAACCACGCTACACCCCTTGATATACGTGGCCTCCAGCCGATTTGATCCTAGCTAAAACGTTACATTCCATAGCGTCAAGGCGAGCGAAGCGATGCACGCTATGAGCGTGACTTCTCGTTGGGGCGATCAGATGTGTACGAGCACATACATGATCCCAGCGCCCCAGATGATAGCGATGAGCGTGAGCAACACATTGAAGGACACACCGGCAAAGTCTACGTCTCTGACTGTCGGGCCATTCTTTGCCATGCTGTCGAGCACTCATCTTGATCAGGGTGCGTCAAGAATACAGATCACCCACGCATCCAATCAAGGACATCAGCCCGTCCGCTCTGAGATTTCATCCAGATCACGCCAAGGCACATCCCTTTTGCCTGCCATGCTGCAATTCGGTGCATGTTCAAATGCTTGGTGTTGAGCGTCTTTCCGTTGGATAGCTTGGCAGCCTCGACACATAATGACGTGCTGCTTGAGTCGCCAATGGAAATTCCATGCAAAGAGCTTATCGTTTCGTGAAATCATAACGTTCTCGCTCGCGCTGACTACAAATTGCTGTTGGTTTACAGCTTTGGCGGCGACACACGTCAGTGGTTCCAGAAAAATGACTCAGTGGTTACACGGTATAGGGCGCTTGGCTTTCATCTGGGGAATTCGGTCGTAAGACCACAATAATTCAAATTAACCATACGAAAACTATGGTTTTAGCTGCATGTCTTTTATAGTTGCTCAGCTGTAGCCCAGTGTTTCCGGGGCCTGTGCTGACCAGTTGCTAGGCTGGATGCTTTCAAACCTATTAATTAGCACGCTAACGATTGAAATCGCCTCCCCGATTTCATTTGTGCAGGAAATTCTGCAAGGCGAGCGCCAGCAAGTCATCCTGACCGCGAGGTCAGAATTGTTTCCAGCGGCGAGGTGAGTCGCCACGGCAAGTAATCCGCTTTCCATTGCAACCCGCTCGCCAGCAGTCCTAATTAACAGAATAGGGTTGTGTAAATAAGCGAAGCCACGGAAACGCTGGACACAGAGTGGTAGCTCATGGTCTAATTAACACATCGAGCAAATTTGCCACGGAGTGTTAATTAAGATGAACATCGTTGAGGCGGTCAAGACGGAAGGCGAGGCAGAAACGATCAGCCGTAAGCTGACCAAGAACGCTCGGGGCAATACTCTGTATGCCGACATCTGGCGCTTCGGCATCAATACCGCACTCCGCATCAGCGATTTACTTGGTCTCACCTTTGATGATGTGCAAGGTGACAAGCTGGTGATCAAGGAGGGCAAGACCGGCAAGCCTCGTTCCATCGACCTAAATAGTTCTGCGAAGGCCATCATCGCCCGCCGTAGGGCAGCTCACCCTTCCCATACCTTTCTGTTCGAAGTTGACAGCAACCGTGCCAAGGGCAAAGCGGTGAGCCGGGTAGCAGTGGCTAACGCCTTCAAGGCTGTAGGCGATGAGATGAGCCTGCAACTGGGCACACACAGCATGCGTAAAACCCGTGGCTGGCTGATGTACGACGGTGGAAGGTCTATTGAGATGATATGCAAGGTGCTGAACCACAGCAGCCCAGCCGTGACGATGGCGTACATCGGCATCACTCAAGCTGAAGTTGCTGCGACGTACCACGAGTTCGTGTTCTAGTCCTACACGCTCACTACAGGCCCGCGATGCGGGCTTTGTCATGTCTGTTCCTGGCGGAACAGGTGACCAAACCACAGCAGTGAGCACGCCAAGAGCGCCATCGAGCAGGGTCGTCAGGTGTTATTTGTGGAAAACAGCGAAGTAGCCTTGCGAGTGGTGACACTCACTCAACCGTTCAGGTGTAAATCCGTCCCCAGCGTTCAAAGCGCCCCAGCTTATTTTCCAGCCAGAAAACTCAGTCGCCTTCGAATGTGCATCTCTGTTCTGGGCGGCGGGGGTTACTTCACCAAGAAACTGACCGCCTCGACCATCTGTCGCACAGACCAAGGCTTGGGCAGGAAGACAGCCCCAGCAGGAAGCTCGCCCACGACGTTAAAGCCGAAACCCGATGTCACGACCACGGGCACAGTGGGCCAGCGCTCTTTCACCATTAGGGCAAATTCGTGTCCACTCAGCTGACCCGGCAACGTGTGATCAGTTACCACCAGCGAGCAAGGGGTATTGTCTTGCAACATGTTCATCAGTGCGTCATCGGCAGTGATGAACGATATGCAAGAGCCGCCCATGTCCGTGAGTATGTCCATGAGAATGCTGGACATCAGTACGTCATCCTCAACGATGACCACTTTCCCTGTAACGACGTTTACACCATGTGCGTCGTAAATCATCAGTGCACGTTCCATGAGAGGGGAGAGGGAGCGTAACGGCCAGAAGTTGCAATCTCACTCAGGCACATTGGCAATGGTTGCCCTTGCCGGGCCGAATTTTCCAGCAAAGGCCCAAAAGCACCTTGGCGATTCCGCACACACCTTTACATTACAAAGTGACGATCATCCTGTTCCCTCAACGGATGCATAGCCTCGGATTTCGCCGGTGCTAACGCTTCTCCGGCTTTGGACAACCTTTCCCACCCGATCAAGCTCAACGCAAAGACACAGCTCACCAGTGCAGCCACACACGACTTCATTTGTTGCAATCCTCAGCAGGGTAACGGACATAGGGCGCTGCATTATCCTGATGCAATGCCACATTGCCACTGTCGCTCGTCGGATAGGCTCGCACGGTCGGATTGTCGTATGCGCGGGTCTGTTCCGGGCAGTGGGGATTATCACCAGCGAAGACTTTAACCGGGAAGGTTGGGCATGCAGCCTTGGCAGTAGTAAGACGCTCCAACCTTGGCAGCAATGTAGTAGGCGAGCCCTATAAACAGCAAGACGTTCCGAATGTGCCCATACCTTCTGGACGACAATAGCAACCTTTGGCATTCATCCTTGTAATCGGTCTCGTCTTCAGTGTTGTCCGCACCCACGAGCTTGGCGTTCTCTTGATAGACCTTCACCACAGTGTTCAGTCGCATGAACCCGAGCGCTGCACTGGTGGCGAAGATCAGCATGCAACCAATCATCACTGTGCTGCGATTCATGCCTATCGGCATGTAGACGTTGTTCTGTGCGAGGTATGCACAAACGGCCATTGTGGCGCCGAGTAGAAACTGATCGAGCTTGGCGGATTCCTCTGCTGCCTTGAGAGATATCTGGTCAGCGATGTGAAGCTCGGCGGTCATGTTCGATTCCTTCGAAGGTTAGGCGCAGCAGAGTATGGCTAACAAATCGGTCTTACTACTCCAGCGAAAACGTCGCTGGTGCAGGCTGATCCTGTTCCAGCCTTTCATGTGCAACACCATCACGCTCTTTAGCTTCATGCAACGCCACTTCCAGCGCCCCCTTGATTTCATGCAACGGCAGTATGCCCTCGAAAGTGAATGTCTGGGCGGCGGAGTGAGCTTCGTTACTGAAATATCAGGGGCACTTAGTCCTCATCATCGGGCCATTGCATCGTCTGATCCAAGAGTTGCCTTTTAAAATGATAGTTGACGCTGTTATCTGGAACATCATCAGGCACCAGATCAAAACGAAATGCCGTAAGCTGTCTAAGTATTTCTGGCACATCATAAGTTTCGTCAAACAGCATTGCTTCAT
Organism: Pseudomonas petrae; assembly: GCF_021728295.1. Lineage (GTDB taxonomy): Bacteria > Pseudomonadota > Gammaproteobacteria > Pseudomonadales > Pseudomonadaceae > Aquipseudomonas > Aquipseudomonas petrae. The sequence continues at coordinate 19,152 of NZ_JAKJXE010000020.1, read as the reverse complement.
TTAGAATAGTCGCGATTATCCCTATAGGGCGTATTATTTCACGCACTGTTGGCCCTGATTTAACTACTCCACCCTCATGGACGATGTGAGGAAAATCTTGGGAGCGAAAGCCTACAATGAAATTCTTCCTAGCTAAAGATTCTAGTTTTCGATTTATGTCTATACACCCTTGGAGTCGCTTATCATAGTAACTTGCTTCAAAGACAGAAGTTATAGACAGTATCTTCTCTAAGTCTGCTATAAACGTGATTATAAATTCCTTATCGACTGTGAGGATGCCCCTCCTAGCTTCAGGAAATAGCGTTTTATGAAGCTTCCTAGGGTAGGCAACCTCCGGATGCCCTTCTTTCTCTTCAGTAAACCCGAAATGATGACTTCCAAGGTATTTCTGGAACTCGTCAACATGTTTGTAATAGTTAGTTACATAATTGTTTGTCTGGGTATGATTTATCTGAAACTGGGTTAGCTCCATCTGAGCCTTGGACTGAACTGAACGATGGTTGGCTGCAAGCAAAGCTATGAGTGGAATCGCGACTGCGAGCAGCCCAAGGGGTACTTTGAATATCTCTAACGCGTTGTTCCATCCTTGACTCGAAAAATTTAACTTCAGTCCTGAAGTAAAACAGACAATAGTGAATGTCACCGTGGCAGCGAGTGCAAATATCGTGGCAACTACATACACGACAGCCTTGAGCTTAAGGAAGGTGGTATGCGGATCGAAGTCTAGCCATTTCATCGATTTATCTTCTAGTAGATTTATAGTCGTTGTGAAGGCTACTGGCAGGAAAACTGGATATACCAGTAGTTTGACTGCATCCAATAGGTGCTGTTTCCGTTGGCGATGCTTGCACCGCCTTCAGGTGATCAGCCCTCGGCATTGATCTTGTAGCGTCCATTGCAAGCGGTGAACGTCTGCTTGGAGGCGTCCTCACGGCGTTGCTTCCTGACAAACCCAGCTCCGTCGTTCAGGTATTTGACGACGCCTACACGGGAGCTTCATTGCTTGGTGCGAAGCGGAACCTGAGTTGCGCGAGGACACCTTGTCAGCGCTGGGACATCCGCCCAATACTGCACACAGGCTTAATACGAAAATTGACCGTCTCATCTTACGCTCCTTGATTGGTGAGCGGATATTACGTTCTTCAATAACCCGCCACCATTGGTCCAGCGCAGCCCCGGCAAGGTTAATCGCCTTCGAGTTTGAATGCTGTCCGCAGCACGATTTTTTGAGAACCGCGTGATATTTATTACGCCTTCGATGCCTTTTGCGTTCTGAAAGCTTCGATTACAAGGTCTGTGTCCGACTCAGCTTTATATTGCCGCTTTGTCTTATCCAGCTTGGAATTGTCAAATACAGTTTGTGCCTGCTTAAATAACTCCGCCGACTTATCGTCATCAAGAAGAATCGACTTTAACCGCTCACATGCTTTATCAAAAGCATTAGAATTGAAGTAGTCCAGCGCTTCACCAATAACTAGCATTCTTACTATGAGCATAAACTGAAACCTGAATTTTTTATACCCCGAATCCAGCTCCCCACTTCTGAACATTTGCTCTATACGATAATAAGCCAAACCACTAACATAATATGCTGAGTACTTGTGATCTTCATTAAAAATCTTACCACTGAACCGCTTAACTATGGTCCCGTAGTACCCTGAAACCAGATGGGGTGAATTCAGGAACATTGACGCAAAGGACTTAATCTGCGTAGGAATAGAGATGATTTGCGTACGTTTGACATCACCAAAAGAGTTATACTGTTGAGAACGGCGCTCGTAATATAGCTGGATTGTGTTTTTCTCGGCTGCGTAATATAGCTCCAATTTTTTCTGAAACGAACTAAGAGCTTCAAGTTGCTCGGTTCTAACTTCCGTCTGACTATTAGTCGCAAGCGTAATGTTGGTTTTAATATCCTCGTCATCAGTAACAATGATTTTCATTGGAACGTAGACTTTTTCTATACCCTCTATTTTTCTGCACTCGTGCAAGACATGACTGGTCTGACAACCATTTACCACTTGATAATCACGAATTGTGAAGCGATTCCCAGCAGGAGTTAGAGAACCAGCAACTACGGTAACCCCATTATTCAAGACACAGAAAAGATCGAACTTCCCCTGATCCAGAGTGTTCTTAATCTTAGCATTTACAACGTTGCCGCCCTGAAAGTCGCGCACATTATCATCAAAGATACTGTAGATCGTCCCACTCTCGTCTTGAATCAGCTTCACATACTCATCAAATGGAATAACTCCAAGGTAAGCTTCAGCAACCCCTTCAATGTCAGGGAGTGTAATACGATTTTGGAAATTCACCGTTACAGACAACCGATTTTTCGTTTCCTGATACATTCTCTGTAATTCAGTCGCTCCTAGTGCATCAACTGATACAGCATCAAAAAGACTCAATTGGTCTATTTCTTTTTTCCCACTATTTATGATTGCAACCAAATTATCATCACCGACCCATTTCCCTGTACTTACATAAAACAGCCTGCAGTTAGGCCGACGGTTCACCATATGATCCGACATTTGTACAATAAGCTCCCACACATACTTCATCTTCTTGATAGCAGTGTTCTGAACCAATTGCGGAGCATCGGAAAGGAAATCCTTGACCCCATGGATAAAAGAACCAATCGATGACCCATCAAAGTTAGAGCTTGTTTTGGACTGCACAAATGTAATGTCAGCGTCTAGATATCCAGAGTTATCAACAACATCCTTCAGAACATCTTCATCGGTAATGAGACGACCGTTGACGATAATGCACAACCCGTCGATAGCACAGTCACCACCTGAACCCACATGAACATCATCAAGTTCAAAGCTACCCCTAAAAACTTTTGAAGTGATCGCGTAATTGACGAAGTGCTCAAACTGAGTCGACAATTCGTTTGTGGACAACTCATTCTGCTTAACAAAAGTTGACAAGAGAGACCCAGTAATTTTGTCCATCATCGATCCTTGAATTCCATAATTTATTGAACAATGTACTTGCGCTTTTACATATAAACTTTGGAACTGCACCGCCATGCAGCCCACTGTTTGGCTACTATACGCTGAGCTAAGTGCCATCTGCAGCCATACGGGCATTTTTTTTGAGCTAGACCCTGTTTGCTTCCGCTAGAGGCCGGGGCTTGTCTGATTTGCTGCAAGATATGATGACCATCGATTGCTACCGGCTGCGAACAGGTCTCCGAGCAAACTTGCGATGGTTTCAACCGGGACTCCAGAGCCGTAGGTATCGAAAACGACTGTGCCTGAAGCGTGTCCCATTACCGCTTGAGCGTGAGTCAGTGGAACTCCTTTAGCCTGCATTAGAGAAGCAAGCGAATGGCGGAGTGAGTGGAACACCAAGCCTTTGACGTAGCACTCCCCGAGAGCCTGAGGAATCGCATGCTGGTTAACCCACTCGCCTGCTGACCTGTAGCCGATCTGTGCCAGCGAAACGCTCCCCCTCAGTCTGGAAGTTTCGACGTACCGCAAAAACGCTTGAAGGTCGAACCCGTAGGCACCGTCAGTCAGCGGCACTTTTCGCTCACTGCGCTTATTCTTGATTGACTTCCCCTCACCGAACTCATTGATGTGGATAACCACCACCCCTGACTCAAGCGTTTGAATGTCGCTCACGCACAACTGCGAGATTTCATTCAGTCGACCACCCGTAACAATCCCAAGGCTCAGCAACCATCGCTTCCATGAGTGCTCAGGCAGCCTACTGGCGTGGTCCATCAGCATGCCAATCTGATCCTGATTGAACGCCCTCCGTGCCGACTCTACCCCTTTGGTGAACTTCAGTTTCTTATCGAATGCTTTGACGAGGTGACCGTTGTTCATCCCCCAATTCAGAACAGCCGAGACCTTCATCAGCATCTGATTCACCGTTGACGGCTTGCGGGTCATCACAAGTTGTTCCCTCAACGTCACGAGGTCTTCACGGGTATGGGTTCGTAAATCCAGCTCTCCTAAAATGTTCCCGATTACGCCATGGGTGAACCGTGTGCTGCTCAGGGTAGTGGGTTTCTGCTCACCAGCCCTGTCTGCAAGGTAGAGCCTCGACAGCACCTCAAACGTCAGAGGAGCGAGCCCTACGGGGCACGGGTTAGGTGCAGGCTCGGTATTTGTATTCAAGCTTTCAACTTCATGCTCTGGGTAGGTCGGTGAAGGGCCGTAATTGAGCACCGGACGGAGTGTATCAACATCGGCGTGAAGACCGCCCCAAAGTCGCTGCGTATCGTGGTGGTGATCGGGATTCAGTAAGCCCGCTGCACTCTGTACCAACCTATCCCTGATCTGGTGCCATTGAGCGTCGAGACAGTCCCGATGGAACGCCCTAACGGACGCTGCAATGTAGCTCGACGCATCCATAGCCCTGCTTCTGTCATTCGTATGGAGCGATACAGAGACCGTTTTGGTTGTGCTGCCCGTTACCCTCAGGCGGAAGTAGTAAATCCCATTACGGCGGTAGTGATACGGCTTGGAAAGCCTCGTTGTCGGCCTGATGTGAGGCTCAAAACTTGTGACAGGACTTGTGACATGTGAGGAGCTTGATGCGTTGATCATCGTCGTAAGGTCCCGTAATCATTGGTTAGGACCCTTACGCCCTTGTGGTTCTGGATGTATTGCCGCGAGGATTTGAGGAAGCTCAAGCGGATCACGTTGTTGTGGGATTACATCCGCGAGACCACTGAGCGCAATCAGGCGTTTCTGTCGGGCGAGGCGGATCGGATGACGTTTGTGGATTGAGTGATCGGACACAGCAAAATGCAGGAGCCGGCTTGCTGGCGAAGGCGCCTGGACAGCCGACCTCAATGTGTCGGATCGGGATCGGACGCTGTAAGCAATCGGGCTTTTTCTGGATCGCATCCCAACGATGGCGTTGCATCAGGCCCATCAATGGCGCCTGATGCATTTTTCGCGGGCAAGCGCGCTCCTACACGGGTCCGAACGTCTGCCCTGCCCCTCCTCGCCATAGTTCAGAAATCTCTGAACTATGCATTTGAGCTTTCCTATTCTTCCCGTTCATCGGCCGAATCTAAGATCGGCCGCAATAAAGGAGCCCGTCCACGAGAGACACGGCCCGAAGATTGCCTTTTCTGATGTGACTGCCGCTGTACCCCGTCTCGGCGTGCGCCGCGGCGGAGCCCTGTCTGGGGTCACACGTCAGCCGCACGACGCAATCTTTGAGGACGCTCGATGAAACTGGAAATCTTCCGCACGCTCTGGGGCTATCGCGCCAGCAAGGCCCAGGCGCTGGATGAGCTGCTGGAAGCCGGATTCGACGGCATGGAAGCACGCCTGCCGCTGACGCCTGTCGAGCGTGCGGAATTCGGTGCCTTCCTGCGCGCCAATCATGTGCCTTACATCGCCACGGTGTTCACCGCCTACGACGTCCTCCCGGAACAATCAGCAACCACTGCAGAACACCTTAGCGATCTGGAACAGAAGCTCGCCTGGTCGACAGAACTGGCACCGCGTTTCGTCAACGTGCTGGCCGGCAACGACCGTTGGCAATTGCCGCAGCAGGTGGACTTCTTCGGTCAGGCGCTGGAGGTGGCGCGCAAACATGGGCAGACAGTGACCTTCGAAACCCACCGCGCGCGCTCGCTGTTCAATCCCTGGGTCACCCTTGAGCTGATCCGCCAACTGCCCGATCTGCGCTTCACCAGCGACATCAGCCACTGGATCGTCACTTGCGAGCGTTTGCTCGACGACCCGGAAGACGACCTCAGCGCGTTCGTCGAGCGCGTTCATCACATTCAGGCTCGGGTCGGTTACGACCAGGGTCCGCAAGTCCCGCATCCCGCTGCCCCCGAGTACGCCCGCGAGCTGAATTTCCATCAGCAGCATTGGCAAGCCGTGTGGAAATTCCAGCAGGCGCGGGGTTGTCAGGTCAGCACGATGACGCCTGAATTCGGCGCCGACGGCTATCTGCATCACTTGCCTTTCACCAATGTGCCGGTGGCCGATCTCTGGTCGCTGAACGTGTGGATGGGCCAGACCGAACGCGAACATTTCCAGCGTTTCACCCACACCACAAGCCGATAAGGAGCGTTTCGTCATGCCAGATCCGTCGCACACGGCAGCCCCGAAGGTCGCCAATTTCAGCAGCATCCCGGTGGTCGATATCGCCGGGATGTTCAGCCCCGACATTGCTTTGCGTCAGGCCGTTGCCGACGAACTGGGCAGGGCGGCGCGGGAAGTGGGCTTTCTGTACGTCAGGAATCACGGCATTGCACCGTCGTTGATCGACGGTCTGCGTCAGGCGGCCAAGGACCTGTTCGCCCAATCCCTCGACTACAAAATGCAGCACTACATCGGCACTTCACGCAGCCACAAAGGCTTCGTGCCCGAGGGCGAAGAGGTGTACGCCAAGGGCAAGCCGGACCACAAGGAAGCCTTCGATATCGGTTTTGAAGTGGGCGACGAAGACCCGCTGGTGATCGCCAAAACCCCGCTGATCGGCGCCAACGAATGGCCTGACCTGCCCGGTTTTCGCCCTGCGGTGGAAGCGTATTACGCGGCGGTGTTTGCCTTGGGCCGCCGCCTGTTCGATGGCTTTGCGCTGGCGCTGGGCCTGGAGGAAGGCTACTTCGAAGCGATGGTCACCCGTCCGCCGTCGAAGCTGCGCTTGATTCATTACCCGTTCGACGGCGCCGCCCAGGACGCGCCCGGAATTGGTGCGCACACCGATTACGAGTGCTTCACCATGCTGCTGGCCGACAAGCCCGGACTGGAAGTGATGAACGACCTGGGTCAGTGGATCGACGCGCCGCCGGTGGATGGCGCGTTTGTGGTCAATATCGGCGACATGCTGGAGGTCATGACCGCTGGTACGTTCGTTGCTACGGCTCATCGAGTACGCACGGTCAGCGAGGAGCGCTATTCGTTTCCGCTGTTCTTCGCCTGCGACTTCCACACCCAGATCAAGCCCCTTCCGCAGTTCGACAAGGGCACTGCCGACTACGAAGAAATCACCATCGGCGAGCACATGTTCGGTCAGGCGTTGCAGACCTACCAATACCTGCGGCGCAAGGTCGAGAACGGCGAACTCAAGCTGTACGAAAAGGCGCGCAAGCCGTCGAGCTTCGGCCATCTGAAGAATCAGACACAGGACGTATCGTGATGCGATACGGCGCCCTGCATCACCCGAATACGCAGCACACCCAGCCCTACCTTCCTGACGTGGAGTCACCGACGATGCGCAACACTTTGAACACTGCTGTCCGCTTGACCGTGCTTGCCTCTGCCGTGCTCGGCGCATCCCTGGTTGCTGCAACCGCCGCGCAGGCTGCCACCACGGTGACGCCCGGGCAGTTCAAGGTCGGCATGGAGATCACCTACCCGCCATTCGAATCCTATGACGAGAAGAAGAACGTCGTCGGTGCCGACCCTGACCTCTCGCGCCTGCTTGCCAAGCACATGGACCTCAAAGCGGAGTTTGTCGACACCAAGTTCTCCAGCCTGATTCTCAGCCTCAATGCCGGGCACTACGACGCGATCATTTCGGGCATGTACATCACGCCGGAGCGCCAGACCCAGGCCCAGACCATCCCCTACGCCGTGACGGGCGCGGCGATCATGGTGCTCAAGGACAGCCCGCTCAAACCCAAGGTGCCGGAAGACCTGTGCGGGCTGAAAATCGGCCTGGAAAAAGGCACCACGTGGGTCACCCAGTTCAACAAGCTGTCTGCCGAATACTGCGTGCCGAAGGGCAAAGGCCCAGTAGCCGTCAGCGAATTCCCGTCTGCACCGGAAGTGACCCAGGCGCTGCTGTCGGGCAACGTGCAGGCGCAGGTAGAAATCGACGGCGCCGCCGGCATGATCGCCGAACGCACCAAGGGCCGCGTGGTGGTCAGCACCGAGCATTCCATCTATCAGCAAACGCTTGGCATCTACGTGAAGAAGGGCAATGACGAGCTGTATCAGGCGTTACTAAAGGCCTTCGACGAAACCAAAAAATCCGGCGAATACGCTGCGCTGTTGAAGAAATACAACCTGGAAGAGCCCGCCAACTGACGGCTTGATGCTCGCCCTTCTGTAGGAGCGCGCTTGCCCGCGATTGGCCCGGACAGACGATAAAGATGTAGCGACTGTACCTAAGTCATCGCGGGCAAGCGCGCTCCTACAGGGGGGCGCGCCTGATGAGAGAATCCCGCCGGGCCCCGCCCCGCTGAGGTGTGTATGCAATTCGAATGGTCCTACTTTTTTTCTCTGTTCTCGGTCGCTGACTTCTGGGAATCCTGCATCACCGTGATCGAACTCAGCGCCTTGGGCTGGTTCATCGGCATGCTGCTGGGTTTCCTGCTGGCGTCGGCCAAACTCTCGACCGCGCGCTGGATCAGCGTGCCGGCGTCGATTTATATCTGGTTCTTCCGCAGCGTCCCGCTGCTGGTGCTGGTGGTGTTCACCTACAACCTGCCGCAGATGTTTCCGGTCACCCGCGACGTGCTTTCCAATCCCTTCTATTCCGGTCTTCTGGCGTTGGTGGTCACGGAAGCGGCGTACATGGCGGAGATCCACCGGGGCGGCCTGATCTCCGTTGCCAAGGGCCAGAAAGAAGCGGGCCGCGCTTTGGGCGTCGGTCTCATCGGCATGCAGCGTCTGATCGTCATCCCCCAGGCCTTTCGTATCTCCCTGCCAACGCTGGTGAATGAATACATCACCGTGGTGAAACTGACCTCGCTCGTCTCAGTGATTTCCCTGACCGAACTACTGACCGTCGGCCAACGCCTGTACGCGCAAAACTTTCTGGTCATGGAAACGCTGTCAGCCGTCGCGGTGTATTACGTGATGATCGTCACGGTGTTCGGCTGGCTGTTTCACTGGCTGGAGCAACACCTGGAGTTGAGCAATCGCAAGCCGCAGACCCTCGACGACACTGCCCTGACTAACCTGCGCGCCAGCCTGGTCGCGCAGCCCGCGGTAGTACGCCAGCCGGCAACAGGCTCGGGGTCTGCGCCAGCGCTGCAACTGGTCAACATCCACAAAAGCTACGGGCAGCATGAGGTGCTCAAGGGCATTAATCTGGAGGTGGACGCCGGGCAGGTCATCTCCATCATCGGTCCCTCAGGGTCGGGCAAGACCTCGCTGATTCGCACGGTCAACAGCCTCGAAACCATCGACAGGGGCGAGATCATCCTGTTTGGCGAGGGCTACATTCATGCGGGAGACAATCCCAACGCGCCGCAGATTCGACGTGGCGTGCAGCGCATCGGCATGGTGTTTCAGAACTTCAACCTGTTCCCCCACCGCACCATTCTCGACAACGTGACCCTCGCGCCGCGTTATCACGGCCGCGACCGGGACGTCAGCGAGCAACGCGCCTACGCCCTGCTCGACAAGGTCGGGCTGCTGGCCCACGCGCACAAATACCCGCATCAGCTCTCCGGCGGTCAGCAACAGCGCGTGGCGATTGCCCGTGCCCTGGCGATGGACCCGCAGATCATGCTCTTCGACGAGCCGACTTCTGCGCTGGACCCGGAGCTGGTGGGCGACGTGCTGAAGGTCATTGCCGACCTGGCAAAAGAAGGCATGACGATGCTCATCGTGACCCATGAGATGGACTTCGCCCTGTCGATTTCCGACCGGGTGATCTTCATGGAGAACGGCATCGTGCAGGTCGACGCCGCACCGCAGACGATTCTTGCCAACCAGTGCGGCGCGCGCGTGCGCACGTTTATGGGGCTGGATCACGCCGTTACGCAACAAGCGCCGGCGCTCAAAGAGGCGTGAGCCTCACAGCCCCAACATCAACCCGCTCAAGCGCTTGACCTTGCGCCGCAGCGCTTCTTCAAACACGCCCTGACGCGGCTCGATCAGGCTGAACCAGTGCTTGGCCCGGGTGATGCCGGTGTAGATCAACTCCTTGGTCAGCACCGGGTTCAGCGCCTCCGGCAGAATCAACGCCGTGTGCGCGAACTCCGAGCCTTGGGATTTGTGCACCGTCATCGCGTACACCGTCTCCACATCATTGAGCCGGCTCGGCAGCACGAAGCGCACGCCGCCGCTGCCGTCGTTGCGCGGAAATGCGACGCGCAGCGCCTGACGGTTTTCCTCGATCGGCCCTTCGGGCAGACGCAGGGCGATGCCGATGTCGCCGTTCATCAAACCCAGTCCGTAGTCGTTGCGCGTCATCAGCACCGGGCGGCCCTCGTACCACTGATGATCGCTCTCGATCAGCCCGGCGCTGAACAGCGTTTCCGTGATTCGTCGATTCAGCCCTTCCACACCCCACGGTCCTTTGCGCACGGCACACAGCAGCTGGAACTCATCGAACGCATTCAAGACATGCCGCGCCCACTCGACGCTGCGCGAGTCTTCGATCTGCGTCAGGTCTTGCGGTCGCTGCGCGTGCATCACGCCGAGATAATGGCGGTAACCTTGCGGACCGTCGCCGTGACCGTCGAGCAGCAGCCGCGACAGCGCACGGTCCTGCTCACCCTTGAGCACCAGGGAAAACAGGTCCGGGTATTGGCGAGCCGCGAGCAACGCACGCGCGTCCTGGTCCTGCTGCTGATTGACCAGCTTGGCCAACTGACCGATGCCGCTGCCCGCCACGAAACGCCGGGAATGGCGCAGCATCACTACCTGCTGAGCCAGCGCATGATGCTGGTCGTCGCCTTGCTGCAAACCGCTTCTGGAAAGATCTTCGCCGCTGACCGATTCAAGCCACGCCTGGGTCTGCGGGCTGTACATGCCCGCCTCCGCATCGCGGCACAAATCGCCCAGCACCGCGCCGGCCTCAACCGACGCCAGTTGATCCTTGTCGCCCAACAGCACCATGCGCGCGTGAGGCGGCAACGCGTCGAGCAAGTTGGCCATCATTTCCAGGTCGATCATCGAGGCTTCATCGACCACCAGGACATCCAGCGGCAACGGGTTACCCGCGTGATGACGGAAATGCCGCGTGCCCGGACGACTGCCCAGCAACCGGTGAACCGTCGTGACTTCGCTGGGGATCTTCTGCCGCACCTCTTCCGACACTTGCAGCGACTGCACCTGATGACTGATCGACTCGGTCAGCCGTGCCGCGGCCTTGCCGGTCGGTGCCGCGAGGCGAATGCGCAACGGTTTGCCACGCTCAACCGCCGGCGATTGCAGCAGCGCCAGCAAACGCACGACCGTAGTGGTTTTGCCCGTGCCGGGGCCGCCGGTGATGATGCTGAACGCGCCACGGGTTGCCAGAGCGCAGGCCAGCTTTTGCCAGTCGATCAAGGCGTCAGGCGCTTGGATGGCCGGGCCGAACAGCGCATCCAGCCGCTGGGGCAAATCGCTGAACCCCGTTTCCACCTGAGCCAGTCGACAACGCAACGCCGCATCGATCCGCCGTTCATAGGTCCAGTAACGGCGCAGGTACAGCCGTCGATCGGATAAAACCAGAGGCCTCTGCGCTGCGGCTTCGCTGACATCCCCGGCGTGAGCAACCAGCGCGCTGGCTTCCAGCGCCTTGCACCACGTCGCGCCGTCGAGGGATTTGAGCAGCGAGGACGGCAACAGCATCGGTGTCAACAACACATCGCCCTCGGGCGGAAGTGACAGGGCGAAGTCCGGCTCTTTTAAGGTTTCGTAGAGGTCCAGGCAAACGTGGCCGTGGCCCAACTGGTGACTGGTCAGAGTGGCCGCCAACAACACCAGCGAATCGGCGCCAGGATCAAGATCAGCCAGAAACGCCACGAAGGCTTTGTCGAGCGCGCGCAGCCAGCCGCGTTCGACCCAGCGTTGCAGCAACAGCAGCAAATCCTCCACGCGGCTGAGGGGCTTCAGGTCGGCCAGGCTGTCGGCGTCCAGCGCCGTGGGCATTAAGTGAGCGAAGGTGCGGTTCATGCGAGGTCTCCTGACAGCGCGTCGGCCGCGACCGGCGCTCGCCCCTGAAACAGCAGGTCAAGGCCTTCGATCAGCTCGCGGGGCGGTCGGGTGAACCACGCACCCTGACTCGCCGCACGACTGCCGCGCACGAACAGGTACACCGCGCCGCCCATGTGCCGGTCGTAATCGTAATCGGCCAGCCGCGCCTTGAGCTGCCGGTGCAGGGCCAGCAGATAGAGCATGTATTGCAGGTCGTAGCGGTTGTCCAGAATCGAGTTTTCCATCGCCTGCTCGGTGTAGGCATCGTCGTCGACGCCCAGCCAGTTGGATTTGTAATCGGCAACGAAGTAACGACCTTCGTGCTCGAACGTCAGGTCGATGAAGCCCTTGAACATGCCGTTCAGCGAGACCGTTTCTGCCGCCGCCCGCGGCGCACCGTTGTGGGTGTAGCGGCGAACCAGCGCGTCCATCTGCGCCACATCGACCTTCGAGCAGGCGAACCAGAACTCCATTTCGACGCGGTACTGGTTCGGCTGATCCAGCTCGCACAAGGCCATGGGCTGCACGTCCGTGCCCAAACGCAGCGGCAGGGTCAGCAAGTGCTGCAGCCAGTCGGATAGCGTGTTGATCCAGCCTTTCCAGTCGCGACGGTTGCAGCGCTGGGCAACGACTTTCTCCAGCGACAGCGGATCAGCAGCCGCTTCGGCAAAACCCTTCTCGCCGGCCCACTCCAACAGGCCGTGCAGGAAGGTGCCGGGGTTGGGGCCGCGCGGGAATCGGTGGATATCGCCACCACTGACCGTCACCTCGCGCGGCGCATCCGGGTCGAGACGCTCATCGTCGAACAGCTTCTGCGCCTGCGGGCTGTCCGGCGACTGATCGCCACTGTCGGTGATGGTGTCGCCGATGCGCAGCGCGCTGTAGGACGCAATCCACCAGTTCTCCCGGGCACTGCGCCGGGGTACGCGCGGCTTGCTCAACGCGACCTCGTTGCGCGGCGCGCTGAAGGACTCGGTGGTGGGCACCGGCACAGGCTCAACCTTCACGGCTGGGTGGTCTTGCGCCAATGATCGCAGCCATTGGCCTAATGCCACTGACTCAGCCAGCTTCTGCCCGCCGCCGAGCAAATAGCCCAGCGCCGAACGATGCAGTATCGAGGCGCTGTTGCTGCCGCGTTTGAGATCGGCAACGCCCAGCCAGCACGCGTGTTGCGCGCGGGTCAGTGCTACGTACAGCAGACGCAGGTCCTCCGCCAGACGTTCGTCATCCGCCTGATCGATCAGCGCCGCCGTGGGCTTGAGACTGATCTGGGCGTGGCCATCGGCGTCGTGGAAGTGCAGAGGCAAACGGCTGCCGTCCACTGGCTTCGTCGAACAAATGAAGGGCAGAAACACCAGCGGGTATTCCAGGCCTTTGGATTTGTGGATAGTCACGACCTTGACCAGTTGCTCATCGCTTTCGAGGCGCAGGATCTGCTCTTCCCCCGCTTGACCGGACAGCGCCAGGTGCTCGCTCAGATGACGAATCAGGGCCTGCTCGCCATCCAGCTCAGCGGCGGCCTGCTGCATCAGTTCGCTGAGGTGCAGCAGGTTGGTCAGCACACGCTCGCCATCGGTTCGCTGAACCAGCGCCTGCGGCAGTTTGAAGTCGTGCAGCAGCCGCCGCAGCATTGGCAGCACGCCTTGGGTGCGCCAGAGGCGTCGGTAATCCCGAAACTGCATGACGCGGTTTTCCCACGCCAGCTCGTCCTGATTCAGCAGCTCAAGTTCGGCCAGCGGCAACGCGAGGGTGATACAGGCCAATGCGGCACGCAGGGTTCGCTCGGCGTCAGGCTCGGCGCAGGCCTTGAGCCAGGCGAGCAAATCGTGGGCTTCTTGCGCCGCGAACACCGAGTCCTTGTCCGAGAGATACACACTGCGCACGCCACGCGCCGACAATTCGCCTCGCACCGCCTGGGCTTCCTTGCCATCACGCAGCAGAATCGCGATGTCGGCGGGCATCAGCTTTTTCAGCGGCTCGCCGGCTTTCGCAAAACCTGCCCGCTCTTGTTGTCCGGCGTTGAGCAAGCGCACGATCTCACTGGCGCAGCTCGCCGCCAGTTGCTGGCGATAGACCGTGCCCGACACCGGCTGATCGGTTTCCAGCTGCCAGACGTTGAGCGCCGCAAGCACCTGACCGTCGACCTGCAAAGTCTCTTTACGGCCCTGAGACCCGACCGCCAGAAACGGCACGGGATTGTCCTCAGGCGTGCGGAACAGGAATGCGCCGCGACCGGCCTCGCTCGTTTCCGCGCGCGTGAACACGTGGTTCACGGCGTCGACCATCGCGTGGCTGGAGCGGAAATTGGTGCCCAGCGTGTGCAAGCGTCCGGTGGTGGCCTGTCGGGCGCGCAGGTAGGTGTAGATGTCGGCGCCGCGAAAGGCATAGATCGCCTGCTTCGGGTCGCCGATGAGGAACAGGCCGGTGCTCTCGTCGTTGGCCTCAAGCCGGTAGATGCTGTCGAAAATGCGGTACTGCACCGGGTCGGTGTCTTGAAACTCATCGATCAACGCGACCGGAAACTGCTCGCGGATCAGGGTCGCCAGACGCTCGCCACCGCTGCCGCGCAACGCAGCGTCCAGGCGCAGCAGCATGTCGTCGAAACCCATTTCAGCACGGCGCCGCTTCTCTTCTTCAAAACGCGCGCCGACCCATTGCGCCGCGTGCTCAAGCACCGCTGCATCAGGTGTTGGCAGCGTGTCCAGCGCAACCTTCAGTTCGACCATCGCCTCGAACGCGGGGTGCGATGGCGGATTGTTCTTCCACGCTTCTGCGATGCCGTCGGGGGTCAGCCGGGTGAAGCCTGTGCCGAGGTCCAATTGCTCCTGTTCGTCGTCATTCGCCCAAGAGGTCAGTTTGTCGAACCAGGGTCTGAAATAACGCTCCTGCATCTTGCGGCCATCGACCACTTTGCAGGCGACGCCGTCGATGCAGATCGCATGCAGCTCAGCAGCCCAGTTGGCCCATGGCGCCTTGAGCTGCCTGAGGGTTTCGCGACGCTCCTGGATCGACTGTTCGATGATCTGCGTGGGCGTTTGGGTCACGCTCGCCCGTTCACTGCCGAACAACGCGCGCACCCTTGGCAGCAGGGCCGCAGGGCCGCTCCAGTTCTCGCGCACCCAAAGCAACGCGTCACCGCTCATGGGGTAGCAGAACTTGCGCCAGTAATCGCGCAGCACCTCGCCCAGCAAATCGCTGTGATCGGTTTCCAGGCTTTGGGTGAACAGGCTGCCGCTGTCGAAGGCATGCTCGCGCAGCATGCGCTGACACCAACTGTGAATCGTCGACACCGCCGCTTCGTCCATCCACTGCGCCGCGATATCGAGACGGCTGGCGCACCCGGGCCATTGTTCGGCATCGAACTCGTCACGCAAACCGGCGATCAGTGCGTCAGGCGCTTCGATTTCTTCACGGAAGAACCGCGCGGCTTCCGCCAGTCGCGTACGAATACGGTCGCGTAGTTCCTTGGTTGCTGCATCGGTGAACGTCACCACCAGAATCTGCGGCGGTAACAGCTCACGGCCAAAACCTGAAATTTCGCTGCCATGCCCCAACACCAGACGCAGGTACAGCGCCGAGATGGTGAACGTCTTGCCGGTGCCGGCGCTGGCTTCAATCAGCTGGCTGCCTTTCAGCGGGAAGCGCAGCGCCAGAGGTTGTTGTGCATCACTCATGCGCCGGCCTCCTCGCGAGAAAGTGCCTGCCAGGGCGCTTCAAAAATCGGTTTGTACAAGGCCTCGCACCAATCCACGAATTCCTCGCTGCCCAGCAACGCGTCGAAGTCCGGGAACTGACGCGCCAGGGCAGTGCTTTCGGCACGCTCACCCTTGCTGTTCTGGCCATCGCCTTCATAGGCCTTGCGCGCGGCAGCTTCGGCTTTGATTTCATCGTTCTGCCCGAGCCAGGCAAATGCCGTCTTCACCGCAATCGGCAGCGGTCGCTGCATGCCTTGATGCCAGGCCAGCAGCAGGTCATTCAACGTACGCGTGGCGGTGTCTTTGTCCAGCGGCGGCAGCAAGAGGGTTTCGTCGCTGGCCACCAGCGCGGTGGTCAACGGCAGATCGCACGCGCAGGCGACCAGGTGGTTTACCCACGGCGTTGTCAGACGATGCCATTTGCGCGTCTTCTTGCTGGCAATGGCATTGGGGATAGCGGTGATCGCGAGTAACTCGTTCTGAGGGTTTTGATAAAGCCCATCGACCCAGCCATCGAGTTCGACGCCATCATGCTGATAACTGACCGGCAGCGCGCTGTGCAGCCGCACCGGCCAGCGAATCAGCAGCTCGTGATAGCGGGCGACGAGGTCGGGCAGCGGTTCGATCAGTTCATCCTGCAATAACGTGCCGAACCCGGCCATCGGCATCAAGCCGCTGCCCTGCAAGCGTGTTGCTTGAGCGGTGAGCGATTCATGAATGCGCTCGGGGTCAGTGAGCGCCGCTTGCAGCAGGCTGTCGCTGAGGCCATAACGCTCGAGTGCATCGAGCACGAACGGCTCCTCGTCCGCCAATGGCGCTTCGGCGACCTCAAAGAATATCTTCAAGCGTTGGCTGAAGAAGTGCTTGACCGGATTACGCAGGAAATCCTGCAACTGCATCAGGCTCAAGGGCTCTTCCTGCTGGTGCTTTTGCAGCGCTTCCGTTTCGCCTGCTTCGGTGACGGCTTCGTGCAGCACTTGCCACTCGCGGGCAAAGCTGAAGAACTCCGGGCTCTCCTGGAAGTACTTGGCACTGAACGGCTGCAGCGGATGTTCGACGGTAAGTTTGTGCAGCAACTGCTGACCCGGATCACGCTTTTTATCGTCCTCGGGCTCGATGGCATCGGCCAGCCGCCAACCGCTGGACAGATGATCGCGCAACTGCCCGATGAGCACCGAAGCCGGCCGCTCAGAATTGTCGCGAATGCTGCGCCCCACCCAACTGATGTACAGCTGATCACGGGCGGACAGCAGCGCTTCGAGTAACAGATAACGATCATCCTCACGACGGGAACGGTCGCCGGGACGGTAATCGCTGCCCATCAGATCGAAATCCAACGGCGGCTGAGCGCGGGGGTAATCGCCGTCATTCATGCCCAGCAGGCAGACGATTTTGAATGGAATGGCGCGCATCGGCATGAGCGTGCAGAAGTTGACCGATCCGGCCAGAAAGCGTTGGGACAACCGACCTTGATCAAGCCCGGCCAGCCAGGCTTCACGCACGACCGTCAACGGTAACTCTTCTTCCAGGCCAACGGTCTCGCAGGTCTGCAGCCAGGTTTCACGCAGGGTTTCCAGCTGACTGAGCAGGTAGTCGTCGTGCTCACTGTCCGCCATGAAGAACAGCTGCATGATCGCCTGAAGGCGCGCGCCCCACATCGCGGGCGTCGCGGGCTGGGAGAGTTCATTGTGCGCGACCTGAAGCGCGTCGATCAGGGACACCAGCGGGCCAATCAGGGCCGCATCCAGCCCACCGATTTCGTCATACGGCTGAATGCCGTCGTATGCCGCACCCGCACCGACGGCGTAACCCAGCAACATGCGACGCAGCCCAAAATGCCAGCTGTTCTGCTCAAGCTGTTCCGGCAGACCCAGCCCTTCGCGCTGCTTCGCATTGAGTCCCCACCGCACACCTGCTCCCTCAATCCAGCGATGCAGCGTCGGCAGGTCACGCTCATCAATGCCAAATCGCGCGCGCAATGCGGGAACGTCCAGCAGATCAAGGATTTCACTGACCGGGAATCGACTGTCCGGAATCTTCAGCAAGTGCTCGACGGCGATCAGCAACGGATCACGGCCCCGCTGGCCCTGGTCGGCGAGGGTGAAAGGGATAAAACGACGATCATCACGATCCAGTTGGCCAAACACTGCGCGAATATGAGGAGCGTAGCTGTCGATGTCCGGCACCATTACGATGACATCCCGCGGGCGAAGGTCCGGATCCTTGCTGAAACGCGCGAGCAGTTGGTCATGCAGCACCTCCACTTCGCGCTGGGCACTGTGGGCGACATGAAAACGAATCGAGCGGTCGGTCTTTATGTCCACAGGCTGCCAGACGTCACGGGTCTCGCTCAATGGGCGCAGATCGAGGATATCGTCCTGGAGTTGGTTCAGGAGGGTCGTGGGCTCGCTCTCGCTGAACAGGTCGATGCGCCCGTCGCGAAAGATCGACCGGTAACTGTTTGGATCGTCATGGCTGTCGAGCAAATTGATGTAATCACGCCCCTGCTTGCCCCACGCAGCCAGCAACGGGTGAGCGTGCTGGTGCAACGCATCAGGGTTCAGCACCACCGGCATGCCGGGTTTTCGCGATTGGCGTTTGTATTCGTGACGGAGGAGATCCTTGTCAGCCACGATGTCCGCCCAATGATGGCGGCAGGGGTTGTGAACACAGAGCAGGACCTGGCTGAAACGAGCCAGCCCGGCAAGCGCCTCTAATGCCTGGGCAGGCAATGACGAAATGCCGAAAACGATCACCCGCGCCGGCAAACCGGCCGGTGCCTCGGTCAGGCTGTTGATACGTTCGATGTAACGCTGATGCACGCCGGCCCGGCTCTGGGCCATGCCCTCTGCCCCGACATCATGGAGCAGCGCACGCCACAATTCGGCTTGCCAGCAGTTCTCTGCCTTCAGCGGCTTTGCCTCTCCCCTAGCGGTTCGGAGTTGGTGCCTGCCAGCAGCCCAATCCTCCAGCCAGTCGGCGCGGTACACCTGATATTGGTCGAACAGGTCAGCGAGCCGCTCGGACAACTGATAGCGCTTGCGCAGGTCGGTGTCGGCCGTCAAGAATCGCTGCAGCGGCTCGAAGTGTGGCTGATTAATCAGGCCAGGCAGTAGACGCATCAAACGCCAGGTCAGGGGAGCTTTATCAAGTAACGAGGTTTCCGGAATCTCGGCCTTGCCCAACACCGCACGATACAGCTGCCACATGAAACTGCCAGGGAGCTGCACATCGATCGCAGCGGCAATGCCGCAACCCCCTTGATCGTCGTCCTGTGCATCTTCGGCCAAAGCGAGCTTCAGCCACTGCGCAATGCCGTTGCTTTGTACCAGCGCAACCTCGTTCTCAAGCGGAGTGAGGGGGTAACGCCGCATCCATGACACCACAAGGCCACGCAGCTCATCCAGGCGATTCCCATGGACCACCATAAACCCGGGGTTGAGATTGGATGTCACCGGCATAGCTGCGTCCCTTGGTCTTTCTAAAGAGGGAGAAGACTAACAGAGGGAGAAGACTCGTTAGCGGTCGATCTTGTTGGGGCGGCTGGCAAACATTCTTTTGTGGTGGTAATGCAGTGAAGAGTGGTTGCCCTTTTTTTCGCGCAA
>NZ_JAKJXE010000002.1 GCF_021728295.1 Pseudomonas petrae | reverse complement strand
GCGACAGCGCTGCCGAGCACTACTCCCGCGTAGCGATCTCATCCAGATGATTGAGCAACGCCAGCGGATCCTCATACACCCGCAACGCCCCGGCCCGCTCCAGCTCACTCGTATCGTAGCCACCCGACAGCAGCCCGATCCCCGTTGCCTTGCAACGCCGCGCCGCCAACATGTCCCAGATCGCATCACCGACCACCAGACAATCCTCGATCTTCGCGTCAATCTTCTTCGCAGCCGTCACAAACAAATCCGGGTCCGGCTTGCCGTTCTTCACATCATCGCGCGTGATCAGATTGATCTGCTCCGGCTCAAGACCCAACGCTTTCAGATTAATCCGCGCGGTCGACATCTCCCCGCTGGTCGCGATACACCAGGGAAAGCCCTCATCATCCAGCGTCTTCAGCAAATCCACCGCGCCGGGCAGCGCGATGATCTGATCCTGGGATCTCTCATACGCCTCGGCGTGCCTTTTACTCAACCGCTCGGCCTGCGCCTCACTGATCTCCATCCCGGTTTCCCGGGACAGCATCTTCAGCATCAAACCGCCGCTCATGCCGATCTTGCGGTGGATTCGCCACATCGCCAGCGGAATGTTTTCCGCATCGAGGGCTTCTTTCCACGCCGTGACATTCTGATAAACGCTATCGGTCAAGGTGCCGTCGAGGTCGAAAAGGAAGGAAGTATTGGATCGCATGGTGTTGGCTCCGTTGGTAAACATGTCATCCGCTGACAATGGCTAAACATAAAAGGGATGCGCCAGGCGTTCAGGCAAGCGGCATAAAGGCGGCTCAGGACAACCCGAGTGTCAGCCGCTTCAACCGCGACTCTACGACCCCGTCGTAGAGTTCGGAAAGCTGCTCGGCCTGCTGCGCATCGATCCCGCCGCAGCACCGCAAACCGAGCACGAAGCCGTTGGCCTGAGCGCCGTTCTTGACCAGATCAATGGTCGAGCCGGAGGCGCGTATGTCGGCCAGGATCATTTCGCTTTGCGGTCGTAGCACGGGGGGCAAGTGATCAATGATGTCGGTCATGGGGAAGGCTGCCTTTCAGTTCTCTGTCCGCATCTCTGCGTGTGCGAGAAGCGGTTGAATGCTCATGCAAGACCTGACCGGGAGAGGGGCGCGGCGGTTCCGACGAATTTGCCAGATGACCGCGAACGGCAGTGCAGGACTGGCTTTAGCCGTGAAGGCGTAGGGCGCCACCCAACAATGCCAACGGTGCACAAGCCGCTCTTCCCGGCTAAAGCCGGTCCCACTGACACACCGCGATCACGCAGGACCGGCTTTTGCCGGGAAGCCGTCAGGATGGCACACCACAATGCGGCGGCCATCGACGTGCGGCGCTTTCGATCAATCTATACGCGGATGCTGCTGAACGAGGCTCTCGCGCTTGGCTTGCAGTTCGGCGATCTGCGTGTCGATGTCTTCGATCTTCTGCTCGATATTGTCGTGATGCTCCTGCAGCAGCTCACGGGCTTCGTTGAGGTCCGATGCCGCGGGCGCTGCGCCACGCAAAGGCTTGTTCGCCGTTTCCTTCATGGTCAGGCCGGTGATCAGGCCCACCACCGCGACCACCATCAGGTAGTACGCCGGCATGTACAGATCCTGGGTGGTTTCGACCAGCCAGGCGACCACGGTCGGGGTCAGGCCCGCAATCAACACCGACACGTTAAAGGCACTGGCCAGCGCGCTGTAACGGATGTGGGTGGGAAACATCGCCGGCAGCGTCGAGGCCATCACACCGATGAAGAAGTTGAGGATCACCGCGATCATCAGCAGACCGGCGAAGATCAGGCCCAGTTGGCCGCTGTTGATCAGTTTGAACGCCGGAATTGACAGCACCAGTAAGGCAATGCTGCCAGCGATGATGAAGGGGCGACGGCCGATCTTGTCACTGAGGAAGCCGATCAATGGCTGGACGAACAGCATGCCGACCATGATGGCAACGATGATCAGTACGCCGCGATTCTCGCTGTAATGCAGGTTGTGCGAGAGGTAGCTGGGCATGTACGTCAGCAGCATGTAGTACGTGACGTTGGTCGCCGCGACCACGCCGATGCAGGTCAGCAGGCTGCGCCAGTGCTGGGTCGCGACTTCCTTGAACGAGACTTTCGGGCCGTGGGCCAGGCCTTCGCGGTCGCCCTGTTCGAGTTTTTCAACGTGCTGCTGGAACGCCGGGGTTTCTTCCAGCGCGTTACGCAGGTAGAGGCCGATCATGCCCAGGGGCAGGGCGAGGAAGAACGGCAGGCGCCAGCCCCATTCGAGAAATTTCTCCTCGCCGACCACGGACGAGATGAGCACCACGACGCCGGCACCCAGGACGAAACCGGCGATCGAGCCGAAATCCAGCCAGCTGCCGAGGAACCCGCGTTTGCGGTCCGGCGCGTATTCAGCCACGAAGATCGAAGCGCCGGTGTATTCACCACCGACCGAAAAGCCCTGGGCCATCTTCGCCAGCAGCAGCAGGATCGGCGCCCAGATGCCGATCGATTCATACGACGGAATCAGCCCGATGGCGAAGGTGCTGAGGGACATGATGACGATGGTCGCGGCGAGGACTTTCTGTCGCCCGTACTTGTCACCGATGGCGCCGAAGAACACGCCGCCGATGGGGCGAATCAGGAAGGGCACAGAAAAGGTCGCGAGGGCTGCGATCATTTGCACGCTGGGGTCGGCGCCGGGGAAGAAGATCTTGCCCAGTGCGTAGGCCACGAAGCCGTAGACGCCGAAGTCGAACCATTCCATTGCGTTGCCCAGGGCGGCGGCCGTGATGGCCTTTCGCATCTTGGCATCGTCGACAATAGTGATGTCTTGCAACCCGATCGGGTTGACGGTTTTCTTGCGTGATCTCATAAAAGTCCCGGGAGCTAGAAGTGTGGCGTTGCGACGTTGTGGCGAACAGCGTTCTGTCCAGCGACAGCACGTGGATTCCGACGGAATAAGTGCTGTCGCAACAGAGGCAGGCTGTTGTCGATGAGATAGAAGCAAGCCGTAAATAATTCAGAACGGCCGCCGTTTTTTTTGAATTTAGTACAAATGAGGGGTTGATCGACCAAATCTATCGATTGATAGATTTGAAAAGACTGGATCCAATTAACTTCATTTATCACCACTAGACGGACGGTAGGCTCAGGCTATTGCTTGAGTGATGGCGCAATGACATATTCACAGCGTCTTCAATTCATACCCACGGAAAGAAAATGCGCCCCTTCAAGTCACTTGTTGCAGCCTCAGTGCTGATCAGCGGGTGCAACGGAATGCCAACCGCGTTTACCCAGGATCCTGTCTTTGACCAAGCCTTCGTCGTCCACTCCGGTGCGCCGTTGCCCTATCTGTTGATGGGCACCGCGATCCAGTGGAATGAAGATTACGCTGTCACCGTCAAGCACATTCCCTACATCTCGGGCGCGGTGTTCCAGGGGCAAGGTGACGTACAGTTCTTCAAGCACAAGGCCGACTCCGTCCCGATGTGGCGTTCGTACCAGCCGGGTGAAGAACTCACCTCAGTGGGCTACAACTCCGCCTACATGTCGGTGAAAGGCACAGGGCATGCGCTGCCGGCGATGGTTCGCCTGGACGCAAAAGAAGGCAACGTGATGTACGGCACCCATGATGGCCCGGTGGCCAAGGGCATGTCGGGCGGACCGGTGTTCGCGGCAGATGGCAAAGTGGTTGGCATCACCGTGGCGTTGCTGACGTCCAGTGACCTGGCCAAGATCAAACGCCCGGACCTGGCCAACCAGCCACGGGTCAGCATTTTCATGCCTTACAACGAAATCAACCGCGAGTGGACCCGTTACATGGCGCAACTCAAGTCGGTCACGCCAGCGGCGGCCCATCTCGCGGTCAACTGATCAACGCTCGCGCAGCGCTTCGCGGGCGCGGTTGAGCGGCTTGATGAGGTAATCCAGCACGGTCTTTTCACCCGTGCGGATGTCCACGGTGGCGATCATCCCGGGGACGATCGCAAAAGTCTTGCCCGCCTTGTTGCGTAGCACATCCGAGTCCGTGCGGATGAACACCCGGTAGTAGAAGATCTCCGGCTTCACCTCATCCTGAATCGTGTCCGGCGAGATGGTCACCACCTTGCCGTCGAGGCTGCCGTAGATCGAATAGTCATAGGCCGTAATTTTCACCTTGGCCTGCTGCTCGGGGTGAATGAAAGCAATGTCTCGGGGCGAGATGCGCGTTTCGATAAGCAGTTGCTCGTCCAGCGGGACGATCTGCATCAGCTGTCCATTGGGCGGCACGACGCCGCCGATGGTAGTGACTTCGATGTCCTTGACGATGCCGCGTACCGGCGAGCGCAAGGTCAGGCGTGACAACGAATCGCTGCGGCCGCGGATCACCGCCGACAGCATCTGCGCCTCGGCATTGGCTTTGGCCAGGTCTTCGCGGGCATGCACCATGTATTCGGAACGCGCCTCGGTGGCCTTGAGTTCAAGCTCGGAGCGCTGGCGGTTCAAGCGCAGCACTTCGACCCGGCTCGACGCGCCGATCTTCGCCAGGTTCTCGGTGATGGTCAGTTCGCTGCGCACCAGCTTCAGCGAGCTTTCTATGCCGGTGAGCGTTTCGCTCAGGCCCCTGCGCCGCGCGTTGAACAGATCGGTCTCGGCACGGCGCAGCTCCGGGTACTTGTCCAGCGAGGCGTCGAAGGTCAGCGGTTTCTCGCTGACTTCGGCCTGCAACCGATTGACGCTGGCCAGCGCCGCCCGGTATTTCGCCTCGCTCTCACCGACGTTCGATTCACTCTTCACCGCATCCAGCTGCGCCAGCACCTGGCCGCGCTCGACCAGCGTGCCTTCGCTGACGTTCAGCTCCTTGATGATCCCGCCCTCCATGGACTGAATCAGCTGCTCCCTGGAACTGGGCACCACCTTGCCGGTGCCGGTGGACACTTCCACCACCTGAAACCAGGCCGCCCAGGCGAGAAAACACGCCAGCATCAGCGCACAGGTCCAGATCACCCGCACGCCGCCGGCGAGGCTGCGCTCGTCTTGGCCGTCGAGGTAGGTGACTTGGTCGCCAAGCCGAGGCGTTTGTTCGGTGGTCAGTGCGTTCATGCCTGCGCTCCTTGCGGCTGTCTGAGTCGGGTGAGGGCGGCGTCGCGGTGGTCATCGATGACGATGCGGCCGTTGTCCAGCACGATGATGCGTTCCACCAGTTGCAGCAGGCTGACCCGGTGCGTGGCGACGATTAGCGTGCGGCCCTGACACCAGGTCGAGAGTTTTTCCAGCAGCTGGCGTTCGGTGATGTCATCCAGTGACGCCGTAGGTTCGTCCAGCAGCAGCACCTGGGGCTGGCGAATCAGCAGCCGCGAAAGCAGCAGGCTCTGCCGCTGACCGCCGGACAGGCCCAGTCCCCCTTCGAGAATCAGGTGGTCCATGCCTTTGGGCAACTGGCGGACGAACTCCAGCGCGCCGGTCACCGACAGGGCGGCGATGATTTCCTGATCGCTGGCCTGGCCCGCGCCAAGGGTGAGGTTGTCCCGCAGCGTGCCGTGAAACAGCCGCGCCTGCTGCGACATCAGACCGACGTCCCGGCGCAGGTCGGCCGGGTCCAGGTGAGCGAGGGAGATGCCATCCACGGTGGTCTCGCCGCTGGACAAATCCATCGAACCCGCCAGCGCTTGCAGCAGCGTCGACTTGCCCGCTCCGTTGCGCCCGAGAATGGCAACGCGCTCGCCCGGACGAATGTTCAAGTTGATGCCGCTCAAGGCTGGCGAGGCTTCTTCGCTGTACTTGAAACCGGCCTGACGCAACACGTAGTCACCGCGAATGGCGGGCAAATGCACGCGCTGGCTGCCCTCGGGGTGATCGACCGGCATCTGCATCAGCCGATTGAGCCCCTGCAGCGCCACTTTCGCCTGTTGCCAGCGGGTCAGCACGTGGGTCAGTTGCGCCATCGGCGCCATCATCCGCGAGGCCAGCATCGAGGCGGCCACCAGGCTGCCGGTGGTCAGGTCGCCGGCAATCACCATCGGCGCACCGAACACGATGACCACGGCGAACACCGCGCCCTGCACGTTCTGGGTCCAGGCCACCAGGCTGTTGGTCAGCGAACGCAGTTTCAGGCTGCTGTCGGCGGACGCAGCGTTGTAATGATTCCACTGCTGCTGGAAACGTTGCTCGGCCTGCAGCGCCTTGATGTCGTCCATGCCCTGCACGGTTTCCACCAGCATGGCGTTGCGCAGTGCGGCTTCGCGCATCGAGGCATTCGCCAGCCGCGCGAGCTTGCGTTGGGCGAGCACGCCGGGCAGCACCATCGCCACCAGCGCGACCAAAGGGATCAGCACCAATGGCCCGCCGATCAGGTAGAACACCAGCAGGAACAGAAAGAAGAATGGCATGTCCGCTAGCGCCGTCGCGGTGCTGGAAGTGATCAGGTCGCGGATCTGCTCCAGCTCGCGCAGCTGCGAAATGAACGAGCCGGTGGATTTTGGCCGCGCCGAATTACGCAGGCGCAGGGCGTGGCCGAAGATCAGGTCCGACACCCGCAGGTCGGCGCGCTTGCCCATTACGTCGGTGATGCGCAGACGCATGATGCGCATGACGAAGTCGAACACCAGCGCCAGCATCACGCCGCCAAACAGCACGTACAGGGTTGGCAGCGACTCGGCCGGAATCACCCGGTCGTAGACCTGCATGGAGAACAGCACGCCGGCCATGCCCAGCAGGTTAGCGACCAGCGATGCCAGCATCACCTGCCGGTAAGGGCGCAGGTCGCTGAGGACGATGCGCCTGAACCAGTGCTCGTCGTAGGGCTTGATGTAGTCGTCGGTGCGCACATCGCTGAGGGGCTGAATGGGCCGCAGGATCACCGTGCGCAGGGCCTGCTCGGCAAGCTCCGCTGGGTCGATGCGGCTTTGCAGGCCTTGATCGCCGCTGTAGGCGATGCCCAGTTCACCTTGCTCGCTGACACTTTCGATCACGCCGACCTGGCCGTCGCGCAGTTGCACCAGCAGCGGCGTACGCCAGCGCGACAGGCTTTTGCGGTCGTAGTGGGCGAACTTGACGCTCAAGCCCGCCTGACGCGCCATGTAGCGAACCACTTCTTCGACGCGGCCCTCGCTATTGGCCGATGCCAGACGAATGCTTTCCGGTGACACGTCGAGGCGGTAATGCCGGGCGACGTTAAGGACCGCCTCCAGCCACGGCGAATAATCCGGACGATTAGGGCCTGCCGCAGGCGCTTCGGGGATGACGATGGTCTCGGTCATGGCAGGATCTCCACGTGCTGGATGGTGCTGTGATCGATGCCGAACGCGCGACGCAGCGCGCCACTGTTGTACAGGCAATCGATTTGCAGGCGACGCAGGTCAGCCTGGGTGTTGGCCAGGTCGAAACGCGACTGGTGGATTTCCTGCTCGGCATTGAGCAGGTCGAGCAGCGGCCGGGTGCCCAGTTCCAGGTACTGCCGGCCGTACAACTCACGGGCTTCAGTGATGCTGGTCTGCCGGGATTCCAGCGAGCTGAGCCGGCGCGTCAGGCCGGATGTCTGTGCCTGCGCTTCACCCAGCCCTTGCCGCGCCTGCAAGCGTGCGGCGTCTTCGGCGGAATCGGCGGCGGTCAGTGCATAGTTGGCGGCGCGGCTGCGGGCGCTGATGGCGCCACCCTGATAGATCGGTACTTCCAGATTGAGAAAGATCCCGGCCTGGGTGCGATTGATCGTCGAGTTCTGGTCGTCGTAATGGTCGTCCAGAAACTGGTTGATCGAGGGCTGCAACGACAGCGTCGGGTAGGCTTCGGCCTTGGCCTGGGCCAGTTCGGCCTGGGCCTGGGCCTGGGTGCGCTGGGCAGCGGCTTGCAGCACGGCGGGGAGGGCGTCGGTGCTCACTGATGCGGTGCAGGCGTCGGTCATCGATGTGCTGAAGGTGTCGCTGACCTGGGGCGGGGTCTGCCGACCGAGCAGGTTGGTCAGCGTCGACTGCCAGCGCGCGTACAGCGCTTTGTACTCTTGCAGCGTGGCCATGCCGCCCTCGGCGCGGGACTGCGCCTGAACAACATCGGACCGCGTGCTGGCGCCCATGTCGCTGCGCTGCCTGGCCAGTTCGACGATGTCGCCGATGCCGCGGATCTGCTCCCGGGCGATGTCCACCAGTCGCTGATAGCGTTGGACTTCGATGTAGGCGAACGCGGTGTCGCGGCTGACCTGGTCGATCGCCAGCAGAATGCTCGCCTGACTGCGCGCCGCCTTGGCGCGGGCGGCCTCGACCGCGTTCGAGACCTTGCCGAAATCGTAGAGCATCTGCTTGAGGGAAATGCTCACGGACTGGCTGCCGTCGTCGCTGCCGTAGCCGCTGGTGTATCCGCCTTTTATCCCGCCGGAAATCTGCGGGTAGTAACCGGCTTCGGCCACGTTGATGCCCTCGGCCTGTTGATACAAGGTGCCGATCGCCTCGCTGATGCTGGGGTGCCAGTCAACGGCGAGTCTGACCGCCTGTTCGAGGCCCAGGGTCGGGCTGTCTTCCTTGACCATGACCGCCCCGGGCCCGGGACTGCCTTTAGCACTGCTTTTGTAACTGCCTGCAGGGCCATCGCCCTTGCGCCGCTGATCCTCCGGCCGCGATTGCAGGCGCGAAGGGCTGATGCTGCGCAGGCCGGGATCGATCTGATCCTCCGCCAGCGCAACGGAAAACATCGGGTGACACAGGCCGAGGGTCAGGACGACCGCCGGCCATTTCTGCTTGCGAACGCGCTCCACATGGCTTCCTTACTGTACGAATACAGAGCTTCCTTGTTTAGTGAATCAACCGGCCGATCCCATGATTCGGCCGGTTGAACCCCGCCACTGGCAGCGCCAGAGGGCGGGCTGATCAAACGACGTGAATACCGTTCTGCACCCACAGATGATGGGTTGGATCTTCTTGCGGCGTGTACTGGGTGTAATCGACGCCATCGGCCTGTTGCGCACCGCCGGCGACCCAGGTGTTGCTCATGTGCACGCTGTCTTCGCTGCCCCCCTTGATGATCAATGTACTGTTGTCCGCCGAGGTAATGGACACCAGGTCCGCCAGGCTGATGGTCAGCGCGACGGCACTGGTGTGGTTCAAATCCAGCACCTCGATGTTGTGGATCCGGCTCTGCAGATCAGCCAGGTTGATGGTGGCATCGCCCCCCGCCCAGAGCAGCGTGTCGGTGCCCGTGCCGCCATCGACCGAAGCGAAATGCTGGTCGGCGATGATCAGCGTGTCGTTGCCGGCGCCGCCCTGGAGGGTGACCGCGCCGCCATGGGACCCGTCCAGGGTGTCGTTGCCCGCCGTGCCCTGAATCAGCTCGGCGCCGGTGGTGGCAACGGCGGTGGCGCTGTGATCATCGACATTCGCTACGGTGGACAGCGCGGCGAACGAGGTGCTGGCCATGGCACCGGCCTGTCCCAAATCAATGGTCAGCGTCGTCGTGTCGGTGGTGCCGTTGGGGTGCTTGAGCTGATAAGTGAAGACGTCTTCGTGGCCGATGACCGCATCGGTCTGCCCCGGCGTCAGGGTGTAGGTGTAGCGACCGTCGGCCTGCACCAGCAACGAGCCATAGGTGCCGACAATCGTGGTGCCGTTGTAACCCGGCGTCACGTAACTGCCTGCCGCCAGCACGTTGAGCACGGTGAACGCCGAGCCCAGCACG
The DNA here is from genome assembly GCF_021728295.1 of Pseudomonas petrae. GTDB lineage: Bacteria > Pseudomonadota > Gammaproteobacteria > Pseudomonadales > Pseudomonadaceae > Aquipseudomonas > Aquipseudomonas petrae. Next base: position 516,091 of record NZ_JAKJXE010000002.1, on the reverse strand, counting down.
TCAGCCCCGCCGCCGGCGATGTCGCTGAGCAGATTGCCCGCCACCGTGGTGTAGCTGCCGACGACAAACTGATTGGTGTACGTAGCGTCGTTGATCAGGCTGGCGTTGACGGTGCTCAGGACACCGATGCCGGCCGAGCTGATTTTCACCTGATAGCTGCCCGCCGTCTGGTCGTCGAAGCGGATGCCGTAGTTGCCGCCGCCCAGGTTCGCCAGCGAACTGCCGCCATAGCTTTTTACCAGCACGTACTGGTTGGTCGTGGTGTTGAGCTTGTACAGGCCGACGGTCAGCGACCCCAGCAGGCTCAGCAGGTTGCTCGAGTTGACCACCACCGTCAGGTCACTGACGGTACCGGCCGCCACGCTGGTGTTCCACGAACCGTTACCGCCGCCGAGTACCGGCACGTTAAAGCTGCCCAACGTCGAGTTGGTGATGACCTCCTTGTTGACCAGGGTGATGTCGCTGACCGCGATGTCGTTGGTGGCGTCGACCAGGAAGGCCGGGCTGGCCAGGTTGCTGTCGCTCCACACTTCGGTGGCCTGCGGGCTGTCGATGCGCACATACAGATTGGCCGTGTCGCTCAGGCCGTTCGGATGCCCCAGCTGATAGCTGAAGACATCCACTTTGCCGACGCTGGTGACCGCCCCATCAGGTCTGTAGCTGTAGTTGCCGCTGGCGTCGATGGTCAGCGTGCCGTATAGGCCTTGCACCGTCACGCCGGCGCTGGCGGTGACGTAGCTGCCGTTTTTCAGTACTTGCAGCACCGCGCCGTTGTCCGGGCCGGTCACATCCGCCTGGCCATCAATGCCCGGGTTGGTGATGACGTTGCCGGTCACGGCGGCACCGGCCACCCCGTTGAACTGGGTCAGGCTGGTGACATCCAGCTGCAGCTGCGTGGTGACGCTTGTCAACACGCCGATGCCGGTGCTCGACACGACCAGCCGGTAATCGCCACCCAGCAAGTCGCCGATATTCACCCGCACGCCCTGGCCGGTGATCGCCACCAGGTCGAGCAGGCCGCCGTTGCCGTTGACGTCCAGGGTGACCCAGTTGCCGCTGGCGTTCTTGACCTGCAGCGTGTAGACCACGCCGTCGAGCAGGGACACCAGGCTGCCGGTGGTCAGCGTCAGGGTCGGGTCAAGGCTGGTGCCGCTGTTGACCGTGAACACAAACGCCTTGGAGAACCCGGCCAGCAGTGTGGTGAACGAGTCCGCAAAATTCTGCGTGGTCTTCACCGGCACCAGCGTGACCGACGCCGTGGCGAGGTTATCGCTGGCGATCACTGGGGCGTTGACGTCGATGTCCGGGGCGGTGACGTTGGCCGCCACCGAGAGGTTGCCCTTGATGTCGGTGAGGCTGACCAGCAGGGTTTCGCCGTTGATCTGCGCAGGGGCGAGGGTGACGCTGAATACCCCCGTGGCCCCGACGGTGCCCGTCCCGAGCACTGCGCCGCCGGTGGATTTGATCTGCACCGTTGAACCGATTTCCCCGCTGCCGATGACCGTCAGGCCATCCACGCTGACCAGCAGCGCACCGGGTGCAGCAGGGGGTGTCAGGTCAGGCGCAATAGCGCTTGCCGAAAGCGATACGTTACCCGCGGCATCCGCCTGGGTGATGCTCAGCACCTGGTTGTTGATCTGAGCGGCGTTCAGCGCCACCGAGAAGCTGCCGTTGGCGGCGACTGTCGTGCTGCCGAGGACCGCGCCCAGTGCATTGCGCACGGTCACTGTCGAACCGGCAACACCGGTGCCCGTGACCACCGAGCCGCTGGCATTCACGGCCACCGCTGTCGGTACGCCCGGCGCCGTGATGTCCGCAGCCAGAAGGCTGGCGGCAGCAGACACGTTGCCCGCGACGTCGACCTGACGCACCGTCAGCGCCTGGCCGTCCAGCTGTGCCGCATTGAGGGTGAGGTTGAACGTCCCGCCTGCGCCCACCGTTGTGGTCCCGAGCAGGGTGCCGGTGGCGTTGAACACATTGACGGTCGCGCCGGCCTCACCGCTGCCGCTGAGGGTCAGGCCGTTGGCGGCCAACAACAGGGCCGAAGGTGCATTAGGGGCCTGAAGGTCGAGGGCGGTGACCGTCGCGACGACCGACGCATTACCTGCTACGTCCGCTTGCTGGACGCTCAGCACCTGACCGTTCAACTGGGCGCTGGAGAGCGAGACGACAAACCCGCCCGCCGCATTGACCACCGCGGTGCCGAGCAGCGTACCGGCCGCGTTGGTCACGCGCACGGTCGCGCCGGCCTCGCCGAAGCCGGAGACCTGCAGGCCCGCAACATTCAGCGCCACATTGGTCAGCGCAGCGGGCGGCGTGGTGTCGACAGCGCTGAGGTTGGCGAGCAACGAGACGTTACCGGCGGCGTCACGCTGACTCACCGTCAGCACCTGGCCATTGAGTTGCGCCGCCGACAGGTTGGCGTTGAACGTGCCATCCAGTGCGACCGTTGCAGTGCCGAGTACGACGCCGAGGCTGCTGCGCACCGTAACGGTAGCGCCGGCTTCGCCGATGCCGCTCAGCACGGTGCCTGCGCCATTGAGGGTCAGTTGCAACGGTGCATTCGGTGCGGTGATGTCGGGTGCGGTGACCGGCAACGTGGCCGACTGCAACAAGGCGGTATCGGTCTGATACGCGTTGAGCACCTGACCGTTGGCTTGGGCCTGGCTCAGCGTCACGCTGAAGGTCCCACTGGCATTGACCACGGCAGTGCCGAGGGGCGCACCGGCGGCGGTGGTGATGGTCACCGTTGCCCCGGCTTCGCCACGACCGGTCACCACAGTGCCGGTGGCGCTGACCGCAAGATCACTGAGTACCGCCGGCGGCGTGGTGTCAGCGGCCAGCACCGCAGCCGGCAGTGATGCGCCGCCTGCTCCGGTGCTGGCCGTCACGCCAAGGCTTTCGCCATTGGTTTGCGCGGTGCTGAGGGTGACGCTGAACGTGCCGCCCGGATTGGTGGCCGCCGTCCCGAGCACGGCGCCCGTCGCGCTGTATACCGTGATGGTGGTGCCGGTTGCGGCACTGCCGGTGACGCTCAGGCCGTCGGCGCTGACCAACAGATTGGTCGGCGCATTCGTTGGAGGCGTCACAGGAACGGTGAGGTCGATGGTGCCGGAGGCATTGCCGCTGGCGTCCGTCTGGCCGGCCGTCAGAACACTGTTGGCCGTGATGCCGGGAACCAGTGTGACCACGAACGTGCCATTGGCCGCGACTTGCCCGCTGCCGACGGTTGCGCCCAAGGCGTCTTTCACGGTCACCGTCGCGCCCGCTTCACCACGCCCCGCCAGCAGCAAATAATCGGCGCTGATGGTCAGGTTGCTGACCGCATCAGGCGCCTGGGTATCCGGCACTTGGTAGGTCAGCGGCGCCGAGTGGTTGTTGGCCGCATCCGTCGCGATGACCGCGATGTATTGCCCGTTGGTCTGCGCCGGATTCAGCGTGATCGAGTACTGCCCCCCGGCATTGGCTTGGGCAGTCCCCAACAATGTCCCGTTAGCGGACGTCACCGTCACAACGCTGTTGGCTTCGGCCGTGCCTTGCAGGATGGTGCCGTTGCCGGTAAGCGAGGTGATGACGGGCACCGCTGGCGGCGTGCTGTCCGGCGCGATGAGCGCGACCGGCGTCGAATCGTTTTGCGCTGCGTCGACTTGCACCACCGACAGCGACTGGCCATTGAGCTGCGGAGTCGACAGCGCAACGCTGAACGTGCCGTCTGCCCGCACGATGGCCGTGCCAAGCACCGGCGTGCCCGCCACCGAAACGGTGATCGTAGCGCCGGCTTCTCCGCTGCCGCTGAGGATCAGACCGTCCTGGCTGACCGAGAGGTTGGTCACCGCCGCCGGGTCGGTCACGTCGGCGGCCTGGTAAACCACCGTGCCGGAGACGTTGGTGGCAACATCGGTCTGGGTCAGATTGAGCTTCTCGCCATTGAGCTGGGCGGCGCTCAACGCAACGCTGAATGTCCCGTCGGCCTGCACCGTGGCGCTGCCGAGGCTGGCGCCGCTGGCACTGGTCACTTTGACCGTCGCGCCGGCTTCACCCGTACCGCTCAGCGTCAGGCCGTTGGCACTCAGCGTGGTCACCACAGGCAGCGCCGGGGGCGTAGTGTCCGGTGCCGTGACCGGCGCGCCGGCGGACGGGTTGCCCGCGGCATCGCGTTGCACCACCGACAGCAGCTCGCCATTGATTTGCGGCACCGACAGCGAGACCGCGAAATTACCATCCACCCCGACCACGCCCGTGCCGACAATGTCGCCGGCGGCATCGGTGATCAACAGGCTGGCACCTGCTTCACCGCGGCCGCTGACCACCACGCCAGTGTTATCGATTTGCACGTTGGTGACCGCTGCGGGCGGCGTCAGGTCGGGTGAAGCAACGGAAGCCGCTGCCGAGGCATTGGTGGCAGCGTCGGTGAGCACGACGAACACGGGCTGACCGGTGTTCTGCGTCTGGGTCAACGTGATCAGGAATTTGCCATCGACGCCCACGGTGCCGGTGCCGACTTGCGTGCCATCGGCCAAGGTAATGCGCACCCCCGCGCCAGCTTCGCCGCTGCCGCTGAGCACGCTGCCGGACGCATTGAACTGCAGGTCGGTGGCGACCGCTGGGGGCGTCAAATCCGGGGCGATGACCGTCGCGGGCACACTGACGTTGCCGGGTGGGTCGGCCTGCTGAACGCTCAGTACCTGGTTGTTGATCTGCGGGGTGGAGAGGGTGACGCTGAACGTGCCGTCCGTCAGCACCAGCGTGGTCCCGAGCAGGGTGCCGCCGGCATCGCGCACGGTGACAGTGGCGCCGGCTTCACCGGTACCGGTCACCACTGCGCCTGCCGCGTTGATGCTCACGTTGTCGAGCTGATCGGGCGGGGTGAAGTCCGGCGTGGTCAGGCTGGCTTGCGGTGACACGTTGCCGACGGCATCGCGTTGCACCAGCGTCAGCACTTCGGCGTTGGTCAGCGCAGGGACCAGCACCAGGGTAAACGCCCCGGTGCTGCCCACCGTTGCGGTGCCAAGCACGGTGCCGAGGTTGTTGGTCACCGTGACAATCGCCCCGGCTTCACCGCGGCCGATCAGCGTCGCGCCATCGCTGGAAATGTTCAGCTGGGTCAGGGCGAGCGGCGCCGTGGTGTCGACCGAGGTCAGGCTGGCGGGCAGGGAAATATTCCCGGCCGCATCGGTCAGGGTTACCGCCAGCAGTTCGCCGTTGGCTTGTGGGGTGGTGAGGTTGAGCTGGAAGGTGCCGTCGATGCGCACGCTGCCGGAGCCGACCAGGGTCCCGGGAGCGTTGTACACGTTCACCGTGGCGCCGGGCTCACCGGTGCCCGACAGCACCGCGCCGTCTGGCGTCACCGCCAGGGCCAGCGGTGCATTCGGGGCGATCAGGTCTCTGGCGGTCAGCGCGATGCTGGCGGATTCATTACCGGCGACGCCGGTCTGGCTGATGCTCAGGGACTGGCCGGCAATTTGCGGCGCGTTCAGCGTCAGCGAGAAATTGCCGTCGGCGCCCACTTGGCCGGCGCCGAGGATAACCCCGCCAGCGCCCAGCACCGTGACCGTCGCGCCCGCTTCGCCGTGGCCGGTCAGGGTCAGGCCGTTGGAGTTGAGGGCTAGATCGGTGAGCGCCCCCGGGGCGGTGACGTCCGCGGCCAGGTAACCGGTGGCCAGCGAGTTGACGCCGTCGCTGGAGGTGGCGATGGCCGAGAGCGACTCGCCGTTGAGCTGCGCGGCATTGAGCTGCGCACTGAACGTGCCGTCGCCATTGACCAGCGCCGTGCCCAGCAGCACACCGGATGCGGTGCGGATGCTGACGGTGCTGCCGGCGTTGGCGGTACCGCTCAGGGTCAGCCCGTCTGCACTGAGGGCCAGATTGAGCGGCGCAGGTTCCGCGAGATTGCCGGGGGCAACCACTGTGCTGGCATCGGAAGGATTGCCGGCGGCGTCGGTCTGAACCACGGTCAACGTGCCGCCGGCCACTGCCGCTGGGTTAAGGCCCACGGTGAAGCTGCCGTTGGCCGCCACGGTCGCAGTGCCCAACGCGTTGCCACTGGCATCGCGCACGACCACCGTTGCACCGGCCTCGCCGGTACCGCCCAGGGTCAGGCCATCGGCGCTGACGGCCAGGTTGCTGGCAGCGGCGGGCGCGGTCGTGTCGGCGGCTTGATAAGGCGCCGCCGCCGAGACATTACCGGCCGCATCAGTGGCCGTCACGCTGAGATTCTGGCCGTTGAGTTGAGGGCTGGACAGGTTGACCTGGAACACCCCATTGGCCCCGGCGACGCCTGAACCCAGCACGTTGCCGGAGGCATCGCGCACAGTGACGGTGCTGCCCGCTTCGGCATTCCCCGCCAGTTGCACGCCGCTGCCGCTGAGCAGCAGGGCGCCTGGGCTGTCCGGTGCAGTGAGGTCGACGGACGTCACGTTCACCGCCGTCGACACGTTGCCGGGCGGATCTTCCTGGGTGACGGTCAAGACTTCGGCGTTGATCTGCGCGGCGTTCAACGTGACGCTGAACGCGCCATTTGCGGCCACCAGCGCCGTGCCCAACAGGGCACCGCCGGACGTGCGCACCGACACCGTGGCGCCGGGTTCGCCCCGGCCGGTCACGGTCAGGCCGTCGGCGTTCACCGACACTTGGGTGAGGGCGGCGGGCGGGCTGATGTCCGGCGCCGTGAGGTTTGCCGACGGCGAGACGTTACCGCTCGGGTCGGTCTGGCTGATGTCGAGGGCCTGGCCGTTATTCGGCGCAGGGGCGAGGGTCACGGTAAAGGTGCCGTCACTGGCCACCAGCGCGGTGCCAAGCAATGTGCCGCTGGCGTCGAGGACTTTCACCGTTGCGCCGGCCTCGCCGGTACCGGTGAGCGTGCTGCCGTTGGCGCTGATCAGCAGGTTCTGCGGCAGGGCCGGCGGGGTAGTGTCCACCGTCGTCAGGCTTGCACCGGCCGAGACATTGCCCGCCGCATCGGTCAGGGTGACGGTCAGCGGGGCGCCGGTGGTGACGGCGTTCGGCAGAGTGACCTGAAACTGGCCGCTCTGGTTGACGAGGCCGGTGGCGAGGATGTTGCCTGCGGCATCACGAATGGTCACGGTCGCGCCGGCTTCGCCGAGGCCGTTGACCACGGTGCCGACGTTGTTGATGGTCAGACCCGTCGCAGCGTCGGGCGCCGTCAGGTCGGGTGCGATGATGCTGGCGACCTGTGAGACGTTGCCCGCCTGATCGACCTGGGTCGCCGTCAGGGGTTGCGCGTCCAGTTGCGACGGGGTCAGCGCGAGGGTGAAGACGCCGTTGCCCGCGACGATGCCGGTACCCAGCACGGTACCGCCACTGTTTGTAATGGTCACCGTCGCACCGGCTTCACCGCGCCCGGTGACGGAGCTGCCATCGGCGTTGATGGTCAAACCCGCCGGGGCTTCGGGCGCCGTCAGGTCGTTGGCAACAACCAGCGCGGTGACCGAAGTGTGGCCTGCGTCATCGGTCGAGACGACGTGCAAGGTCTGTGCATTCAATTGGGCGAAACGCATCAGGATGCTGAAGCGGCCCAGGCTGTTGACCCTGCCGCTGCCCAGGCTGACGCCGTTGCTGTCAAGGATGGTGACCGTGCTGCCCGCCGTTGCGGCGCCGGTCATGATGAAACCGTCGGCGCTGATGGACATGCCGCTGGGGGTCGCCAGCTGCGTGCCGTCCGGCCCTGCGAGGGTGACCGCGTTTGACGCTTTGCCACTGGCGTCGGTGCTGATGACGTCCACGTTGGTGTTGCTTGCGGCAGGCGGATTGAGGCCGATGACGAACGTGCCATCCTGGCCAACGGTGCCAGTACCGAGCTGCTGGTTGCCCGGTCCGCGAACGGTGACGGTGGTGCCGGGCTCGCCGATGCCGGAAACGCTCGCGCCGTCCGGGCTGATCGCCAGATTCGTCACATCGACCGGTTGGGTGGTGTCAGGTGCGAGCACCTGGGTTGCCAGCGCGTCGTTGGCACCGTCGGTCGCCACCACTTGCACCGCTTCGCCGTTTCTAAGGATCGGCGCAACGTTAAAGGTGAAAACCCCGTCAGCCCCGGCAACGGCAGCGCCGATCTGAACGCCATTGGCGTCGAGGATTTTCACCGAGCCGCCGGGTACCGTGGTGCCAGTCAGCAGGCCATTGCCGTCGAGCGTGAGGTCGATGACAGCAGGCGGTGCAGTGATGTCGGGCGCCGCGACAGAGGCGGGCGGCGAGGGCAGGGTGCTGGCGTCGGTCTGGGTCACGCTCAGCAGTTGCCCGTCCAGCTGAGCCGGACTTAGCGTCACCGCAAAGCTGCCGTTGGTGGCGACGGTGGCCGAGCCCAGCAGGGTCCCGCTGGCATCGCGCACTTGAACGATGTCGCCTGCAACGCCTGTCCCGGAAACGGTCAGGCCGTCATTGCTGATGCTGATCCCGGTGGGTGCGTCCGGCGCAGTGGTGTCCGGCGCGGTGAAGGAGGAAGCAGGGGAGATGTTGCCTGCCGCGTCGGTCTGCTTGGCCAGCAGCACCTGGCCGTCGTCCTGGGCCGAGTTGAGCAGGACGTCAAAGCGACCGGTCGTATCAGCCGTGGCGGTGCCCAGCAGGTTGCCATTGGCGTCCCGCACGTTGACCGTGGCGCCGGGCTCACCCTGGCCGCTCAGCGTCAGTCCATCAGCGCTCAAGGTCAGGGCGGTCGGGGCGTCGGGCGCCTGGATGTCCGCTGCCTGCAATGGCGTAGCGGGAGAGGCCAGCGTCGACCCATCGACTTGTGTGACGCTGAGGGTCTGGCCGTTGATCTGCGCGCTGGACAAGGTGACTTCAAAGCGGCCGTCACTGCCGACCACGGCGCTGCCCAGCGTGCCGCCGAGGGCATCCTTGACGGTGACGGTGGCGCCGATCTGACCGTTCCCGGTGACGATCAGACCGTTGGCCGACAGATCAAGGTTGGTCACAGGTGCCGGCGCGCTGAGGTCCGGCGCAGTAATCGAGGCGGGCACCGACTGGTTGCCCGCACTGTCGGCCTGGGTGACTTGCAACAGCTGACCGTCGGTTTGCGCCGCGCTCAGGGTCAGGGAGAAGCTGCCATCGAGGCCGGCCTGGCCGCTGCCGATGACGTTACCCGCAGCATCACGCACCGTTACGGTGGCACCGGCTTCACCGACCCCGGTCAGGGTCAGGCCGGTACCGTCGAGGGCAAGGTTGGTCAACGCAGCAGGCGCCTGGGTGTCGGGCGTGACAAAGCTCACGGTGGCGGGTGCGCCGCCGCTGCTGTCGCTGGCGCTGATCAACAGGGTTTGTCCGTTGTTCTGCGGGCTGTTCAAGATCACGCTGAACTGGCCGTTCGCGGCCGCAACGGCGGTGCCGAGCACGATGCCGTTGGCGCCGGTGACGGTGATCGTCGACCCGGCCTCGCCGGTACCCGTCAGCGTGGTGCCGCTGGCGTCGATGCTGATGGCGGACGGTTGCAGCGGGCCGTCGAGGTCCGGTGCGTTGACTGGCGCGACGGGTGATGGATTCCCGGCGGCGTCATTCAGGACCACTTGCAGCGCCTGACCATTGGTTTGAGCGGAAGCGAGGTTAACGGTGAAGTTGCCGGTCGCGGACGTTACGCCGGTGCCGATGACATTGCCTTGGGCGTCGCGTACTGAAACGGCCGAGCCCGGTTCGCCCCGGCCGGTGAGGGTCAGTCCGTTGTTGGCCACGCTGAGATCAGTGGCGGCAGAAGGACCGGTGATGTCGGGCGCGGTCACGGGAACGGTGACCGAGCTTTCGCCCTGACCGTCGACCGCGACCACGTCGACCACTTCGCCATTGGCCTGGGCCGGGTTGAGTACGACGGTGAAGCTGCCGGTGCTGCCAACCGTCGCACTGCCGAGCAGCACGCCGTTGGCATCGCGCACCTGGACTACCGACCCGGCGCTCGCGGTGCCGGTCAGCTGGGTGCCGTCGGCATTGATGACCAGACCGGAAGGCGTCGCCGGCCCACTGGCGTCAGGCGCCGTGACTACCAGCACGGGGGACGGCAGGCCTGCGGGGTCGGTCTGGGTGACTTGCACCAGATCGCCGGGGTTGACCGGCGGTGTCAGGGTCGTGGCGAAGGTGCCATTGGCGCCGACAACCACAGTCCCGATGGGCGTGCCATTGGCGCCGACGAGGGTCACCGTCGCGCCGGCTTCTCCTTTACCCGAGACCTGCGTGCCGTCCGCGCTGATCACCACATCGGTGACTTGGTCGGGTGGCGTGGTGTCGGCGGCGGTCAGCTCGGCCGAGGCAGAGTTGCCGGCCGAATCCGTGGCGCTGACGTTGAGCTTCTCGCCGTTGGTCTGCGCGGTGTCGAGGGTCACGCTGAACGTGCCATCCAGACCGGCGCGGGTGGCGCCGATGACCGCGCCCGACGCATTGCGCACGAGCACGCGAGAGCCCGCTTCGGCTCGACCGGTGAGGGTCAGGCCGTCAGCCGACAGGACGAAATCCGAAGGCGCCGCCGGCGGCGTGGTGTCCGGTGCCTGCACTGGAACGTTGGCGGAGGTGTTGCCGGCGGCATCGGTGAGGGTGACCTGCAGCGACTGACCGGCGTTTTGCGGCGCGTTCAGGGTGATGTTGAACAGCCCGTCAGTGCCCACGACGGCGGTGCCGAGCACGTTGCCGTTGGCATCGATGACGCTCGCGGTGCTGCCGACTTCGCCACGACCGCTGACGATCGAGCCGTTGCCGCTGATGGCAATGCCGGTCGGTGCATCGGGCGGCGTGACATCCCCGCCGGGTGGCGTGACGTCGATGTCCGGCGCCTGTGCCTGGGCGGGTGGGGAGACGTTGCCGGCGGCGTCGACTGCATTGACGGTCAGCGACTGGCCGTCGGTTTGCGGCGGATTGAGGCCAAGACTGAACGTACCGTCCGTCCCGACGGTGCCGCTGCCCAGCAGGGTGCCATCGGCGGCGCGCACTTGAATGGTTGCGCCGACTTCGCCGGAGCCGGTGATGCGCGTGCCATCGGCGCTGACCACCAGGTTGCCCGGTGCATTGGGCGCGGTGGTGTCGCCGCCCGGTGGGACGTCGATGTCGGGCGCCAGCGCTTGAGCAGGCGGGGAGACGTTGCCGGCGGCGTCAACCGCATTGACGGTCAACGACTGGCCGTCGGTTTGCGCCGGGCTAAGGGTAAGGCTGAAGGTGCCGTCCGCACTGACCACAGCGCTGCCGAGCAACGTGCCATCGGCGGCGCGCACTTGGATGGTCGCGCCCGCTTCACCAGTGCCGGTCAGCACGCTGCCAGTGGGATTGACCGCCAGATTGGCCGGCGCACCGGGAGGTGTAATGTCTGGCCCTGGAGGCGTTTCACCCCCGGGTTGGCCGCCGTCGGTATCGGGCGTCGTTGCCTGAGCGGGGGGCGACACATTGCCTGCGGCATCGGTGGCGCTGACTACCAGCGGCTGGCCGGTGGTTTGCGGCGGATTGAGGGTAAGACTGAAACTACCGTCCGGCGCCACGACGCCGCTGCCGAGCAGGGTGCCCGCGTTGTTTCGAACCTGAATGGTCGCGCCCGCTTCACTGGTGCCGGTCAGCAACGTGCCGTCGGCACTGACAAGCAGGTTCCCCGGGGCCACGGGAGCAGAGGTGTCAGCAGCGTTTCCACCGCCGCCCCCACCGCCGCCACCACCTGCGACGCCGCCCGCTGCCGCCGCACCGCCGGCGCCCAACAGGCCTAGACCGGCGAACGCCCACGTCGGGGTCGCACCGCTGACCACGCCGGTGTCTGCGATGAGCTCATCGAGGGAGTTGACTTCGTCGAAGGTAAAACCGTTGAAGGACTGGGTGTCGTACTGAGCCTGCCAGAGGGTCCCGTCTTCGGCCTGAAACACCATGTCGCTGTTGGGGCCATCCGGCGCGGTGTTGAAAAAGTTGGCGACTTTGATGTGTTCGCCATTCTTCAAATTCACCACCAGGTCTTGCCCATTGCGAGAGACCGAAGCAACTTGGCTGGGTGGAACGGGCATTTGAACAACTGACGGTGAATTAAGTGAAAGATCTCCCCAGGTTTTGGCAGTAAGTTCGGAGGTTGCTTTATTGGCTACAACAATATTGTCCATTCTGACAGTCCTTTTCTTCGCTTTTAGCACTACAACAACGCGTTTAATGGCGTGTCATACCAGCCGCCTGATTCATTGAACCAGGCGCAACTTTGTTTCTTATTTGGATGAAAGCCGTTTGCCAGTAATCTAGATTGGATCCACCCAATATCAATGGAAAATAGTTTGACGATTCGCTAAATGGCAAATTAAGGATTTCGTAATCCGTTGATTCAGATGGATATATCTTGAGTTAGATGTCGATCTACCGGTCGTCGGCACGCTTACGCAAATTTCTCCGTATGGGGGTGGAAAACGTTTGCGTTATACCGGCTCGGTTAATCAAGGACTAACAAGGGCTAACGGGATTTGGCCTCTCTTGAGAGGCCCATTCACCTGGATGCCCGACCGGTGGGGAGATGCCCCATTTTTATCTGATAAAAGAAGATCGAAGGAGAAGGCGTTTTTGAAAAACGCACACAGGGATGCCGGCCAAATACTTGTTCGCTCATGTTGCAAACGCCGTAAGGTGGTGAGTTCCCCCCGTACGAGGCTATTTCGCTAACCCAGGAAGCTCGCACTCCAGCCCCCCATTGCACCCACCGGTCCATCGTGTGGCGTTAATTCAGCAGGAGTTTGCTCATGGAAAAGCTTGGCATGCGTTTAAGAAAAGAACGCAAACGGTTAGGCCTGACGCAAATCGCGTTCGCCAAAATTGGCGGCGTCGAACCTAACGCCCAGGGTCATTACGAAAGTGGCCACCGATCACCCAAGGCCGATTACCTTCAGCGCGTGTGTGATGCTGGCGTGGACATGCATTATCTGTTCTCCGGCAACACCCTGCTGGGCGCCCCGGACAGACTGGATCCTGACGATCAGTCGTCTTCGGGCAGGACGTTCCCCGGCAATAATCGCGAAGTGATCATTTCAAATCGCAGTGCGGTCGGCATTCTGGGCACGCTGCACCAGACCCTCAACGACACGACGCAGGTCATCGCCGACGTCGCCACTTCGTTCAGCACGCGCCACCAGGACATCCGCGAAGAGCAGTTCGCCGCCCAGGTGCGAGACTTTCAGGAAGACTCGCGACGTTTCATTGGCCTGGCCATGATGAAAGTCCGGCACAGCGCCTGATCGGCAACGCCCGTTGCCATCCTGTCAGCGGCAACAAGCGCTGCTGTTCCCTTCACCGAACACACTCACAAAGCGATCGCCGCCGCCGTCACGCTCGGCGTTGAGCCGACCCACTCCAGGGTCTGCTCAAGGGGCATCGGCCGTGAGAACAGGTAGCCCTGAACCAGCGTGCAGCCCAGGGTCCGCAACGCTTCCAGCTCCGCTTCGGTTTCAACGCCTTCGCTGACGCACTGCAATTCCATGTCCTGACTCAGCGCCAGCAGTGATTTGACGATCTTGAAACTCGCGGCGTTCTGGTGAATGTCGGTGATGAACGAGCGATCGATCTTCAGCTTGGTCAACTGCAGGGCATGAAGCTGGCTCAGGCTCGAATATCCGGTGCCGAAGTCGTCCAGGGAAATGCCGCAGCCCAATTTACGGAACGCGTTGATCGCCCGTTGTGCCTGCACGAGGTCTTTGATGACGGCGGTTTCAGTGATTTCGAGGTCCAGCCGCGAGGCGTCGAAACCGCTCTGGCGGATGACCTCGATCAGCTGTTCGACAGCGTCCATCGACGAGCAATCGTGAGCCGACAGGTTGAACGCGAGCCTGACATCGGCAGGCCACAACTGCGCCGCGTGCAGGGCTTTTTCAAGCAGCGACGGCGTCAGTCGGTTGATCAGGCCAATCCGCTCGGCCACACCGATGAAGTGCCCCGGCGCGACGCTGCCCAGCTTCGGACTCATCCACCGGGCCAGCGCTTCGAATGCCACCGTGCGCGAGGTGCGGATGTCGACGATCGGCTGAAACACCAGGGTGAGTTCTTCAGCAACGTTGGCCTGGCGCAGGCCCTGCTCGGTGAGCATGTCGCGCTTGAGGCGCTGATGCTGACTGGCCGAGAACAGGCACAGCTCGCCGGGTGCTTCGCGCTTGCTGGTGTAGAGGGCGTAATCGGCGAATTCGTAAGCCTCGGTCGAGGTGCTCGCCAGGTCCGGAAACACCACGAGGCCCATGGAGGCGCTGATGCTGACCTGAATGTCGCCGATCACGAAGGGCTGGCGCATGGTGCGGCACAGCGACTGGCCTAGTTTGATCAGGTCGCTTTCGTCACCGGCCTTGACGACGATCAACCCGAACTCATCGCCGCCCAGCCGGGCCACGTGCAGCTGCTCACTGGCAAACGCCCGCAGCCGCTGGCCGACTTGGCGCAACAGCTTGTCGCCCACGCCGTGGCCATAGGAGTCGTTGATCGGCTTGAACCCGTCCAGATCGATCATCCCCACCGCCAGCCGCGTGGCGTCGTCCCGGGCGTGTTCAAGCGCATGGTCGAGCAAGGTGAAAAACTGTCGTCGGTTGGGCAGGCCGGTCAGGCTGTCTTCGTTGGCCAGCCGTTGATTGTCATCGCTGAGCTTTTCCGTGCGGATCTGCATGTTCACCAGCCGGGTGAACTCGCCGTAATGGTTCTGCAGAACCACGATCATGGCCAGCGAGACGAGGAACACGTTGGCGGCCATGGCGGTGTACGTAGCGTTGCCGGCATTGGCAAAAAACGCCACGAAGGCGATGTTGACCACTGCCGTTGTCATCATCGCCGAGGAGGGCAGGTGCATCAGGCAGAAGATGCAGACGATCACCGTGATCGCCATGTAGAAGGCCACGTGGGACTTGGTGTACGTGTCGCCATAGGGAAACAGCAGCAGCGCCCAGACCGTGAAGCCGAGCGCGATGACCACCGTGAGCTGGTTGGTGCGGGTCAGTTTTCTGAAGATCTGCTCAGTGGTGATGGGCTGACGGCGGCTTTGCCACCAGAGGACCGCTCGCACGGCACCCACCAGCGTCAACAGCAGCGGGATGTAGACCGTCAGCCATAGCGGAGCGATGCCGTAATGGGTGGCCGCAAGGGCCAGGGTGTTGATCAGCAGGATCACGTACATCATGGGCAGCTGTCTGGACAGCGCAATGTATTGCGCTTCCATCAGTCGCGTATTGTCTTGCTGGACGCAGAGCAGCGCCTTCAATCGATCTAGAAACGTAAATTTCATAAATAAGGACCCAACGCGCGCCATTTCAAAAAAACGACAACCCCACAACTTGCAGCGCTGCAAAACGTTATGACTGTTCCGGGCTATCGGCGGCCCAGTGAGATTCTGTAACGGCAGGGGGTGTGTCGCTCGGGAGTTTTGTCATCGTGGGTCTTTTTTGGCGGGGCCTTTAGGGAAGCGTGAGGCGAAACGTGAGCCAGCTTGCTACGTGTCGAGTTGCTGTGACACTGACTAACGCCTGGAGTGAATGTCCTAGGGCATGGTTTAGCTTCACTCAGCCTTGGTGGACGAGCGGCATAACGGGCAAAGCGGCGGATGGGGCCGAATCAAAGCGGCGCTCCGATCGGGTTTGGTCGCTGGAATCATTCGCTGCCGCCCCAGTCAATGCTATTGGCCATCCTCAATCACGATCAGAACAAGGTGCACTTTCATGTTTGCGCGCGGCGATGTTTATAACGAGTGGACGCAGTTACCGGCGAGCGATGAGAACTATACCGAAGCGGCGGAGAACGGCTGTCAGCTGGAAGTCCGGGCGCGTGCCAATGGCGACGTAGTCGAAGTACTGGTATGCGTGTATGCCGCGGATGGAGAACGGGTGGTTGAGCATATGGAACGTCTGCCAGGTTCGGAATGGACCGTCGAGCACGGGCTCGAACGCGGACGTGATCATGCCGAGCGCATTGCCGCAGGTGAATCCGTGGGCCTGCCATAACTGACGGTCAACTAATCCGATGGCCTTCGACGTTTGATCGTTGAGAAGCTTTGATGAGTTGCGGATGAGTGGCGCGTAGCGTTAGTTGTCGACGCTCTGCACCTATTCGAACGAATGAGTTGCGTCTGCTGATGCACTCAATGCATCTCTTTGGTTGATGGGCGAGTTCAAATAAAGGGTTCAAACAGGCACTCAGCCGCTCGTCCCGAAATTTTAAATTCAGGATGAACATCCAGTGATCTCATACGGTCAACTTTTTACCGGGCCGTTGTAAGGCCTGTTTATTGGCATCCCTTGTATCAATGCCTTCACCACCCAGTTAGAACGCGGCACGAAGCCGCCCCTTGAAAGCCTGAGGCCTCGATATGGAGACTTTCAATGCGGTCATCCCCTGAGAAGAACCTGACCTGTTCCCGTCCGACCCCGGCGTTATCGGACTCATTGGCTGCACCGCGACTGATGATGGGCTTTACGGCGGATGGGTGGGCGGACCCCACCGGCCGCGCCCACATCATGCACCTCCGTCAACCCTCGGCCCCGGGCACCCACATTCGGTCCACAGCGCCACCGGCGGATCCCTAGTCTGCAGCTCTACCCCCTGCGGTGAGTCAGTCGTCCACCCAAGCCGGAAACCTGAAACGAAATCGACCCTGTGAACGAGATCAAGACCATGCAACATACCCAACACTACCGCATCGAATACCTTTTCCATGGCAAGCCACGATGGTTCTACGTGTGCGCCACGCAAATGGACAACGCTGAGGCGTGGCACTGGGCTGCGGTGGATGCCGGTGTCGCCGACATCCCCAAATACCGGAGCGACAGAGCCATCAAACTGTCCAAGCCCAAGGCCGAGCGACTGGGGATAGATGCGGTGAGCTGGAAGCCGGCTTAAGTCAGACGTTCTCCGCAAAGCGGGGACAGATTTATTGACGGTGAAGGGTTGTCGATAAATCAGCCCCTTAAATCCCGCCAACCGGGTCAGCCTTAAACTCAAAGCCCGAACACCGCCACATCGCCGGAGCCAGCCCATGACATCACACTCGCCACAACCGAGCCGAGCACTCAAACGCGCGGTCACCGGCCCCATGCTCCTGCTTTTCATCCTTGGCGACGTACTGGGCGCCGGGGTTTACGCCCTGGCCGGGACCATCGCCGGTGAAGTGGGCGGGGCGATCTGGGTGCCGCTGCTCATCGCGCTGTGCTTCGCCATGCTGACCGCAGGCTCTTACGCCGAGCTGGTCACCAAATACCCCCACGCCGGCGCCTCAGCCGTGTTTGCCGGCAAGGCATTCAAGTCGCCCTTGATCTCGTTTCTGGTGGGCTTCTGCATGCTGGCGGCGGGCGTGACCAGCGCGGCGGGGCTGTCTCTGGCGTTCGCTGGCGACTACATGGCGCCCTTCATCGACCTCCCACCCCATATCGTGGCGCTGATCTTCCTGGTGGTCATCGCCTTGCTCAACGCGCGCGGCATCAAGGAATCACTGTCCGCCAATCTGGTGATGACGGTGATTGAAGTCTCGGGCCTGCTGCTGGTGATCATCGCGGCCGTGTGGTTTTTCCGCTCCGGCGACGCGGATTTGTCCCGCGCCGTGCAATTCAAGGAGGGCGTCAACCCGGCGTTGGCCGTGCTCGGGGCGGCGTTACTGGCGTTCTATTCGTTTGTGGGCTTCGAGACCTCGGCCAATCTGGCAGAGGAGGTGCGCAACGTGCGCACGGTCTACCCCCGCGCGTTGTTCGGTGCGCTGCTGATTGCCGGGGCGATCTACATGGGGGTCGGCATCGCAGCCGCCTCCGTCATGCCCATCGAGCAACTGGTGCATTCCTCGGCACCGTTGCTGGAAGTGGTCAAGGCTTCGCATCTGGGCATTCCACCAAAGCTTTTCGCCTTCATTGCGCTGGTCGCCGTGGCCAACGGCGCGCTGCTGACCATGATCATGTCAAGCCGTTTGGCGTACGGCATGTCGCGCCAGGGCTTGCTGCCAAACGCGCTGTCGAACGTGCTGCCGGAACGCCGGACGCCGTGGGTGGCCATTGTCGCCACGTCGGTGGTCGCGATCATCCTGACCCTGACCGGCTCGCTGGCAACATTGGCGGAAACCGTGGTCCTGCTGCTGTTGTTCGTGTTCATCAGCACCAACCTGGCGGTGCTGGTGTTGCGGCGTGACGTGGTCGACGCTGACCATTTCCGCGTGCCGACGTGGGTGCCGGTGCTGGCGATCGTGTCGTGCCTGATCCTGCTGACGCAGCAGAGTGCCGAAACCTGGCTGCGTGCCGGGGCGCTGATGCTGGTGGGGGTGGCGCTGTATTTCCTCGCGCGAGTGGGCGGGACGCGACCTGCGTTCAACACCCATCTGGCGGATGCCGACGCCGAGTACTGATCGGGCGCCATGGGATCGGCGGCGCAACGCCGCCGATCCCTGCCGGACCTTTGAAAACCCTGTCGCACCTCCCACTGCCCTGTAATTACCCATCGCCATCATGCGCAATAAGTTGCGCAGTCTATTGGCGCTGATTGCCCGCTCAACGCTCTGCAGGCCACGTCGTTCGTGGTCTGCAGAGGAGTGCGCAAGAACTTGCGCAGGGGTGCGCAACTTCTTGCGCACATTCCCCGGGATTTCTAACCGAACATCACCCTGACCCCGCAAGAATCCCCCGCAAACCCTTGGGCCATAAGGCCCGCGGTCCTTCTGGCACGGGCCTTGATATCTCCGTCGTCCTCTGGATACGCGAATGACCCTGATCGATCGCGATTTCCAGACCGCGGAGAGCACCACCGACGCCAGCAAAGGCGAGGCGGTTCGCTGTCCTTCCACGCATTCGCAGCCGCTGATCGCTCCCTTTGCATCGACGTCTGCCGCAACAGCGCATAAGGAACAAGGGATGTTCGCACCGGCCAACCAAGCCCAATTCAGCCTGACCCTCAATGGGCAGGACAAGCTGTTTCAAGTGCTGTCTTTCACCGGCCGCGAGCGCCTCAACCAACCGTTTGAATTCGAGCTGGAGCTGGTCAGCGAAAAGGCCGCGCTCGACCTTGAAAGCCTGCTGCACGGGCAGACGTTTCTGCAGCTGGCCGAGGACGGCACCGGGGTTCACGGGCTGGTTTACAGCATCGCCCAGGGTGATGCGGGCAAGCGCCTGACCCGCTACCGGATTTCCCTGCGACCGCAGTTGGCTTACCTGGCGCACCGGATCAACCAGCGCATTTTCCAGCAGATGACGGTCCAGCAGATCATCAGCCAGGTCCTGAAAGAGCACGGCATTCTCTCCATCGATTACCGGTTCCAGCTCGGTGCGACCTACCCCGAGCGCGTCTACTGCGTGCAGTACGACGAATCTGACCTGCATTTCATCCAGCGCCTGTGCGAAGAGGAAGGCATTCACTTTCATTTTCAGCACAGCGCCAAGGGCCATTTGCTGGTGTTCGGCGACGACCAGACGGTGTTCCCGAAACTGGCGCCGGTGCTCTATCAGCAGGACACCGGACTGGTCGCCGGCGCCCGGGTGATCAAGCGCTTCGGCCTGCGCATGAACACCCGCACCAGCCGCACCACGCGGCGTGATTACGACTTCACCAAGCCGAAGTTCCAGCTGGAGAGCACAGCCCAAAGTGCGGCCGTCCCGGACCTCGAAGATTACGACTATCCTGGCCGTTTCGCCGATCGCGAACGTGGTCGGCATCTGGCCAATCGCGCACTCGAGCGCCACCGCAGTGACTATCGGCTGGCCGAAGGCAGCAGTGATCAGCCACGGCTGGTCAGCGGCCACTTTCTCGCCCTCACCGGACACGCCAACCCCGTGTGGAATGACCTGTGGCTGCTGACCGAGGTCTTCCACGAGGGCAAGCAGCCGCAGGTGCTTGAAGAGGTCATCACCAGCGACGTCACTGACCTGAAAAGCGATTTCCATCAGGGCTATCGCAACCGTTTCAGCGCCATGCCGTGGGACGTGCACTATCGGCCACCGCTGGAGCATCCGAAACCGAAGGTGCTGGGCACGCAAAGCGCCGTGGTCACCGGGCCCGAAGGCGAAGAGATTTACTGCGATCAGCACGGCCGGGTGAAGGTGCAGTTTTTCTGGGACCGTGAAGGCCAGCACAACGACAAGACCAGCTGTTGGATGCGCGTGGCGTCGAACTGGGCCAGTCAGAACTTCGGTGCGATCAACCTGCCGCGGGTCGGCATGGAAGTCCTGATCACCTTCCTCGAAGGCGACCCCGACCAGCCCCTCATCACCGGTTGCCTGTACCACGGCGCCCACTTGCCGCCGTACAAACTGCCGGACTTCAGGACCGTGGCCACGGTCAAGAGCAAGGAATACAAGGGCAGCCGCGCCAACGAATTGCGCATCGATGACACCACCAGCGAGATCAGCATTGCCCTGCGCAGCGACCATGGCGCCAGTGCCATCAATCTCGGCTACCTGACCCATCCGCGGCCCGCCGGCGGCCAGCCCCGGGGCGAAGGTTTCGAGCTGCGCACCGATCGCCACGGGGCCGTGCGCGCCGCCGCAGGTTTGTTGATCACCACCGAGCCGCGTCCCAACGAATCGAAGCACCACAAGGACCTGCCGGAAACCGCCGAACGCCTGGCCACTGCCGCCGATCAACAGGACGGTTTCGCGCTGCAGGCCAAGGAATTGCAGGCCCAAGAGCCCGGCGATCAAGATGACGTCGCCAAAGCCCTGCACGCCCAGCATCAGGGCGTGCTCGGCAGCGGCCCGGCGAACAAAAATGCCAACGAGTTTCCCGAGTTCACCGAACCGCATCTGGTCCTCGCCAGCCCGGCCGGCATCGCCCTGACCACGCCACGTTCAAGCCACATCGCCACCGGCGAACACCTGGCGTTGAGCAGCACGGGACACACCAGCTTTTCCGTGGGTAAACGCTTCTTGGCCAGCGCCAGCCAAGGCATGCGCCTGTTCGTGCAAAGCCTCGGCTGGCGTCTGGTTGCGGCGTCCGGCGACATCGACGTGCGCGCCCTGAAGGACAGCATCAACCTGCTGGCCAAACTCAACATCACCGCCAACGCCGAGCGCATCACCCTGACCGCTAAAACCGAGCTGGTGATCCAGGGCGGCGGCAGCGCCACCACTTACAACGCGGGCGGCATCACCCACGTCACCACTGGGCCGTACACCGCCCACGCGGCCAACTTTGCCTACACCTCGGCGAAAAACCTCGCGGGCGTGTTCCCCGAGCCACCTAAACCGGGCGAGGGCGACCTTCAGTTGTTCAACCAGTACGCGGGTCAGCAAGGTATTCAGGGCGGCGGGTTTGAGGTGATCGATGCTTTGGGCCAGCGGCTCAAAGGATCCCTTGATGCCAAGGGGTTCGCGACTGTTCCCGGTGCTGCACCCGGGCCTGGAAGAGTGGTCTTCGGCAAGGACCCGGCGGACACCTGGACGGAAGACAGCTTCATCGGCAAGCCCGAATGGCCGGTCATGCCGCCAAGTGCGGGGGATGTTCCGGCACAGTTAGAGGCGTCGGTGACTGAGGGGCTGCCGAGCAAGAACTGGGATGTTGCGCAGGTGATGACGGCCGCGGTTGACACTGGCGCGGCGGGTTTAGGTTTGCCAGCGCTTGCTACTGCGGCTCTGCCGATCGCTTCAAGCCTTCTCACTGGGGTCATAAAAAGCGGGAAGCTTGCGAGCCTGCCAGTGCCGACGGTGGACGAAGGCTTGCTTGAGGTGCCGGGCCTGTTGGACGGCGAGAAGTTGTCATGAGCGCGGGTATGGAGGTTGTAAAGCGCGAAGCTCAGGTTGCGATTGTTCCGCTTGATCAGATTCAGATTGAGGACGTTGGGGCGGGTGCGGCCAATGTCGATGCCTGGCTGCAGGACATCAGCGGTGGGGTTGTTTCGCTCGACCGGATCAAAAGCGCTGCGGGTTTTTTGCCTGTGGTGGGCAACATCATGGCGCTGGTTGATGCGCTGAATGACATCGTTCGGCTGGCGACCAGTGAGAAGCGCGATCCGTTGGATTGGGTCAGTTTGGGCATCAATTTAATTGGCGTCTTGCCGACGCCGCCGACCATGGCGGCAGCGCGGATGAGCCTGCGGCCGACGTTGTTTCTGGTGCGTCAGGAGATGCGTCAGGCGGGCAAGTTGGTGTTGGGTGATTCGCTGATCGAGGTGCTGATCGGGCACCTGAATGCGGACATTGTTGGGACGCTTGATGACTTTGTCACCCAGGCGCAGGGCAAGCTTCCCGGGATTCTAGCTGACGCCGGGAAGCTGGGCGAAGGCGTGCTGCTTGAGATCGCTGCTGGTCTTGAAAAGCTGGTCAACCCGAAGCTGAACGCCAAGGCCGATTTGCTTGAGGCCGAGCAGTTGGTTCAGGCCGCTGGCGATCTCTGGGCCTACGATCCTCAAGCTGCGATTGGCAATATTTTCGCAGCGGCTGCGGATGTGTGCGTTGCTGCGGGCAAGGGTGCGGTTAATGGCGCAATTGAACATTTCGTGCCTGAAGCAGTAAAAAAAGAGGTGGTCCGACAGGCCGATTTATTGCGTGACCTGGCTCCCGAGCTTCGGAAGCAGATTACTCGTCTGGCGGATCCTGGGGCTCAGCACTCGATCGGGGCGTTGCTGCAGACATTGGCGGGTGCGGTGGTCACCTGGCGTGCGCGCAATGTGCGTGGGCAGTCCTTCAACATTAAGCCCGGAGTTGTTAATCAGGCCAAGCGCCAGGCCGGCGAAGGCAAGCTCGAAGTTGTTCAGCACGAGAAACCTGCAAAGGGCCGGCCCAACGAGCAGAAGAATTGTGCCTGTGCTGCTACGGGTAACAGCATCAGTTTTGCGATGGGTTCTGAATCGGTCAGTCATACCGACTTCAGTTTGCCGGGACCGTTTCCCCTTGAGTGGACGCGGACCTACTGCTCAAGTCTCGATGCTTACGATCAGGACATCATCGGCGCACGCTGGATCACGCCGTTTACTACACGCTTTGATCTCGTTGGCGACGGCCTGGTCTTCCACGACGCCGATGGCCGCAGCCATGAATTCCCTCTGCCCAAGGTCAAGCTGTTTCACTTCAACGCTATTGAAAATCTGACCGTCATTCGCCTCAGCAAAGATCGGTTAGTGCTGATGCGGGGGCTTGAGCACAGGGAAACCTATGTTCGCCGGGGCGAGCGCTTCGTTTTGATCAACAAGGTTTTGCCCAATGGCGCCGGGGTGATGCTGCATCACGAGCATCGTCATGATGGACAGTTGGTGCTCTCCGAACTGGTGACTTACTCGGAGAAAGATGTAAACAAAGTCCATCTTCGCCTTGGCACCTTGATCGACGATCAGGGGCGTCTGACGGGTCTCTGGGAAATACGGGACGGCGAAGTCAAACGTCAGCTGTGCGCGTATCAGTACGACGATTATGGCGACCTTGATCTGGCTCAGGACGAGAACGGCGCTGCGTGGCGTTATCAGTATCAAAACCATCTCATCACTCGGTACACCGACCGCACTAATCGTGGGCTGAACCTGCAATGGCAGGGCTCCGGTCCCGACGCGAAAGCCGTGCGTGAGTGGGCCGACGACGGCAGTTTCGACACCCGGCTGTCGTGGGATGAAACCATCCGCCTCACCTACGTCACTGACGGTTTGGGCCACGAAACCCGGCACTACTACGACAGCCTGGGTTACACCTATCGCATTTGTCATGCCGATGGCCGTTCCGAGTGGTTCTTTCGTGATCAGGCGAAAAATATCATTCGTCACGTCCACACCGATGGCAGTACCGACCGTTACCGCTACGACAAGCTCAGCAATCTGACGGAACACACCCGCGCTGATCACAGCGTGATGAATTACGCCTACGACGATAAGAGTCACCTGATCAAAATCAGTGATGGCGAGGGTGGGTTGTGGAAACGGGACTATGACCATCGCGGAAATCTCGTTGAAGCGATTGATCCGCTAGAGAACGTTACCGAATACGCCTACAACACGTTTGGCCTTCCTACGGCGATCAAGGACGCCAACGGCAATACGAAGGAGCTGGCCTACAACGACGCCGGACAACTCGTTAGGTACACCGACTGCTCCGGCAAGGTGAGCGCTTGGGACTACGACCAACGCGGCCAGATGATTCGCTTCACCGATCCCGCTGGCCACAGCACCACGTACGAATACAAATCCGGCCAGTTGGTGCTGATCAAGCATCCGGACCACACCGAGGAACGCTTTAGCCGCGACGCCGAAGGTCGTTTGCTGGCCCACTCCGATGGCCTCGAACGCTGCACCACCTGGCGTTATAGCGCCGCCGGTTTTATCGCTGAACGCGTCGACCCCGCCGAACAGACCTTGCGCTATCGCTGGGACAAGCTTGGCCGCCTCGTAGCGCTGGAAAACGAAAACGAACGCCGCGCCCATTTTCACTACGACCCTGTGGGCAGGCTGCTGGAAGAGCGCGGCTTCGACGGACGCTCGACCCGCTATCAATACGATCTCGAAACGGGACGCTTGGCTCAGACGGTCAACGGCCAGCGCACCATTGCACTGACCTTCGACCCCATGGGCCGTCTCACCGAACGCCGCGCCACGCTCGGCGAAAAGTCCCAGAGCGAAACCTTCGCCTACGACGGCAATGGCCAGTTGGTCATGGCGACCAACGCCGCCAGCCGCCTGCAATGGTTTCACGATCCGGCCGGCAACTTGCTGCGCGAGCACCAGCATTATTCGAATCTGGATAAGCCCCTGGTTGCCGTCTGGCAGCACGAGTACGACGCGCTCAACAACCGCGTCGCCACCATTCGCCCGGACGGACATCGCGTCAGCTGGCTGACCTATGGCAGTGGTCATCTGCTGGGTCTGAAGCTCGACTAGCACGAACTGCTCAGTTACGAACGCGATGACCTGCACCGCGAAGTCGCCCGCCATCAAGGCAATAACTTGCTGCAAACCCAGCAATGGGACCCAGCGGGACGCCTTCACGAACAGCGACTCGGACGCAGCGACGACAAGTCCGTTCTGATTAAACGCGCTTACCAGTACGACGCCGCCGGCCAACTTACCGACATCAATGATAGCCGTCGCGGTCCGCTCTCATATCGCTACGACCCCGTCAGCCGACTGCTCAGCGCCACCAGTCGCTTGGGCACCGAAACCTTCGCTTTCGATCCGGCAAGCAACCTGCTCAACGAAAGCGCAGTGCCAGTTCGCCGGCCTTTAGATCCCGAACCTGCCCGCCACAAACTCGTCGACAACCTGCTGCGCGACTACGCCGGTAACCACTACGAGTACGACGAACGCGGCAACCAGACGGAGCGCTGGACCAACGGCCTGCGCAGCGAGCTGCACTGGGACCTCTTCGATCGCCTCGTACACTTCTGCGATCCGCGCCTCACCGTCGACTTCGGCTACGACCCACTCGGACGCCGCCTCTACAAACTGTCGAAGGCGCACTACAGGCCACGGCCCGAAGCCGGCACCGGCTGGAACGAAAACGAACACGCCCGCAAAGAGCGCGAGCTCGGCTGCGGCTTCACCCTCTACGGCTGGGACGGCGACAACCTCGCGTGGGAAAGCAGCCCGCCGCCATACGCCGGCGCCCTCGGCCGAACCGTCCACTACATCCACGAGCCCGGCACCTTTGTCCCGGTGGCCCAGGCCATCCGCCACGAAACCATCCGCCTCGTGAGCCAGCCGACCTACCAAGGTCGCTACAACTTCAAAGAAGACCCGCTCTGGACCTACAAACCGGTCGCGCTACCCATCGACGTCCTCGCCTGGTACCAATGCGACCACCTCGGCACGCCGCAGGAAATCACTGACCAAAACGGCCACACCGCCTGGAGCGCGCAATACAAAGCGTGGGGCGAAGCGCAAGAACAGCGCTCTGAATTCGCCCAGAAAGTCGGCCTGACCAACCCTATCCGATTTCAGGCCCAGTACCACGACCACGAAACCGGCCTGCACTACAACCGCCATCGGTACTATGATCCGAGGGTCGGGCGGTTTATCAGCAAGGATCCGATTGGCTACAGTGGTGGGCTGAACCTCTACCACTACGTGCCAAATCCCACGGGTTGGATCGACCCGCTGGGACTTTCAGCTTCCTCAGATCTACCTCGTATGAAAGGCTGGAGCACTTTCCGCGCGGGAGTAGGCCTGGATGACGCAAGATTCTTAAAGGTGACGGACAACGGAGTGAATGAAATGTGGAAGCACTCGGATGGTTCCGTCGTAAAAGTTCATAAGTATGGGAACCAGAAACCTTGTGGTTACAAGTCTGGAAATAACGCACATATTCATAAAGTGGATCCTTCAGGAAACGCTCTAGATGATCACGGCACCGTCACGACGGATCCAAACAAGAGTCATATCGGCATTCGCAATCCCATCGATTTACCCACAGTTCGAGGGAGGCCGCACGGCTCATGAGTCATGAATATAGATTAGTTTTTTCTAACGATCTTACAGCCCAGCGCATTATGGATTCTTTAAAAGCGAGTGAGTCTTGCGTTCGGGCAGATCAAGGGTTTTTGTACTTGAAAGATCAAAATTCTAAAACTGAAGCGGATTACGACGCACGCTTGAGCCATGATGACCACAGTACACTATGGCTTGAGGTCAATTTTAAATCGTTGGCGCTATACGATCTGGTGTGCGCGGCACTAGAGAATAAGCCGTGCAAGTGTTTGAGCGATGGGGACATTAATGAAGAAGTGGAGCTGAGCGAGGCATTCCAACTTGGACATCTTCATATTTCCAGACCGTGACACTTAAACCCTACAGGGGGCGGTCCCCTTTAGCCCAAGAGCAGTGCGCAGGTAGACGGTCGTTTGACCGTCTTGTGATGCAGCCAGCCCCTCATACCACAAACGTAGCCCCACGCGTATTCACAAACAGCGAGTAAATCGAGTGACTGCTCGCCATAAACAACCGATTCCCTTCGCGTCCGCCAAAGCAAAGATTAGGACAGCGCTCCGGCAGCGAGATGTGCCCAATGGCCTTGCCCTGAGGATTGAACACGCGCACGCCATCGAGTTTTTCCAGGTCGGCCTTGGGGTCGCCGTTGCCGCCCCAGCCGCACCACAGGTTGCCCGCTTCGTCGCACTTCATTCCGTCGATGGCAGCGTAGTCCAGGCCTTCGATGTGTTTGCGGCGTTCGCCCAGGGTGCCGTCGTCCTTGACCGCGATGGCCCAGATCAGGCGGTTCGGCTTGGCGCGACCTTCGACGACGTACAGGGTCTTTTCGTCAGGCGAAAAGCACAGGCCGTTGGGACCGGCGAGGTCGTCGATCACCCGGGTGACTTTCCTGCTCTCGCCATCGATGCGGTAAACCGCGTCTGGCTGGGTCGGGGTGATTTTGTGGCCTTCGTAGTTGTTGCTGGTCTGGAAGGGCGGGTCGCTGAACCAGATTGAGCCGTCGCTTTTGCAGACGATGTCGTTGGGGGAGTTGAAGGGTTTGCCGTCGAAGCTGTCGGCCAGCACGGTGATGGTGCCGTTGTATTCCGTGCGGGTGATGCGCCGGCCTTCGCTGGTGGTGGTGGAACCTTCGCAGACGATGAGGCGGCCCTGGCGATCGCGGCACATCCCGTTGGAGAAGTTGGAATGCTCGCGGTACACCGTGAAGGTGTCGGTGATTTCGTCCCAACGCATGATGCGGTTGTTGGGAATGTCGCTGACCAGCAAGTAGCGCCCGTCGCCGACCCACACCGGCCCTTCGGCCCAACGCATGCCGGTGGCGAGTTTTTCGACGCTGGCGTTGAAGACACGCAGTTCGAGAAAGCTGTCGTCGAGAATGTGAATGAGCGGATCCGGGTAACGCTGGCTCAGGGGCTCGCCGGCAGAAGCGAGGCGGGGCAGAGCGGCGCTGCCAACGGCGGCCAGCGTGGCGGACACGGCGAGGGACTTTTTCAGGAAGCTGCGGCGCGTGTTACCGCTTGAGCGCTCAAGGGTCTCAGCGTGCTCGGGCAAGGCGGACAGGGATGAGTCCATGTAGCGATCTCCGTTCTATTATTTTTTTACGGGGCGCTAGTAATACCTCGTGATAAGACATCGTACAAGTGAATGATGGGTTGGTATCCAGCTCATCCTCCGAGGACATCGGTGCCAAACGGGCCTCTTCCCGGCTGAAGCCGGTCCCACTAAAAACACCGCATGCAGCCAGTGGGACCGGCTTTAGCCGGGAATGGACGCTGAGCGTCAAGGGCTGCATGCCCACGCGGAGCGTGGGAACGATCACCAAGCGTTGAGCTGCAAGATTGATGGTGCCCGAGCGGGCCTCTTCCCGGCTAAAGCCAGTCCCACTAAAAGCAACGCATGCAGCCAGTGGGACCGGCTTTAGCCGGGAAGCCTTTGATCTGCTTAAACGCGCTTTTGATCTTCGTACACAGAAGGTCCAGACGACACCCATCGCGACTTGGGTGCAGGCTGAACGCAGGTCTCGCGCAGTGGGCCGAGCCGCAGGGATGCGGCGAGAGCGCCGTCAGGACATGGATGTCCGTTCGGCGCGGGCCCACGGAGCGTCGTCGGAGGGAGGGAATTCCGACGCAGGAGGAACCCAACCAGGAGCAAGCACCCTTGGTTACTTGGGGTGCTTTTCCAAGTAACTCGCCGAAGGCGAAACGTCTGCCCTTAGGCAGACGCTCTTGATCTTGCGGTGAAGCGTCACTTCGCCCTCAACCCCTCACGCACATCCTTCACATCCGATCCAGACACAGCCGGCGCCGCATTGCCCCACGTATTACGCACATACGTCAGCACGTCCGCGATATTCTCATCCGACAGATTCCAGCCAAACGCCGGCATCGCCGGAGCCGTCGGCGCAGCATCGGTCGCACCGGCACGACTGCCCGCCAGCACCACGCGAATCAGCGACGACGGATCGTTGCTGTTGACCAACGGCGCCATCGCCAGTTTCGGGAACAGATTGGCCGCGCCTTCACCCGTCGGCGTATGACACGCCGAACAGCGATCCGCATAAATCGCCTTGCCCGCCACCATCGCCGCATCGTTCGCCGCAACCGGCTTGGCTGCCTCAACCGGCTTGGCACCGTCTTTCAAGTACACCGCCACCGCCAGCAAATCCTCATCCTTCCAGTGCTGCGAAGAATGCTCGACTTCCTCGGCCATCGGCCCGGACGCGATGTCGAAACGGTTTGCGCCGGTCTTCAGGTACTTGACGATGTCCGCCTCGCTCCACGCACCAATGCCATCGTGGCCAGTGGAGGTGATGTTCGGCGCGACCCAGTTCTGCAGATTGGCCCCGGCGAGGAACTGATCGTTCTTGTCACCGCCAATCAGGTTCTTCGGCGTATGGCACGTGCCGCAGTGGCCCAGACCTTCCACCAGATACGCGCCGCGGTTCCACTGTTCGGACTTCTGCGGATCGGCCTTGAACTCGCCTTCTTTGAAGTTGATCAGGTTCCAGCCGATCAGGCTGGTGCGCACGTTGAAGGGGAAGGGCAGCTGGTTGGTTTCAACCTTGTTCTCCACCGGATCCACCGTCTTCAGGTACGCGAAGATCGCCAGATTGTCCTCACGCAGCACCTTGGTGTACGCGGTGAACGGCATGGCGCCATACAAGCGCTTGCCGTCCAGACCGTGGCCTTTGGACATGGCGTTCTGGAAGTCCTCGAAGGCCCAGCGACCAATACCGGTGGCCGGGTCGGGGGTGATGTTGGCGCCCGCCAGCTTGCCGAAAGGTGTGTCGAGGATCACGCCACCGGAGAACAGCGGTTTGCCCGGGACCGTGTGGCACGCGGTGCAGTCGCCCAGGGTGGTCAGGTAGCGGCCTTTTTCCACGATGTTGTAGGAATCGGCGCCGGTTGCGGCATGAGCCAGGGAAACAGACAAGCCGATAACGCCTGCGCAGACCGTCAGAAGAGTTTTCATACGCTGATCATCTCCCCTGGACGCTTGAGGTAGCGGGTGCGGATGGCATCCGCCGCTTTGAAGGCCAGTGCCGCGACGGTGCCAGTCGGGTTGTAGCCGGGGTTCTGCGGGAAGGCGGATGAGCCGACCACGAACAGGTTCGGCACGCCCCACACTTGCAGGTGTTTGTTCACGGAGCTGTTCTTCGGGTCGGCGCCCATGATGAAGCCGCCGACGATGTGCGACGACTGATACGGCGCGCTGTTCCAGTGCCCTTGCTGGGAGCTGGGCACCATCTGCCGCGGGTTCATGCTCTTGGCGATCTCGCCGACCTTGCCGGTGACGTACGCGGCCATTTTGCGATCGTTTTCCGGGAAGTCGAAGGTGATGCGCAGCAGCGGGCGACCCAGCGGATCTTTATAGGTCGGGTCCAGCGACAGATAGTTGGTGCGCGTCGCGTAGCTGCTTGCTTCACAGCCGATGGACATGGTGCTGGCGTAGTTCTTCACCGTGGCTTTCTTCCACTCCGAACCCCAGGCCGGGGTGCCGGGCGGGAGAGGGCGGGAGTCGATGGGCGCAGCGCCGATCGGCGTCACGCGGGTGCTGCCGCCACCGACAAAACCCAGACCCGAATGGTCGAAGTTGTCGTTGTTGAACTCGTCGATGCCCATGCCGATGGCGCCGCCGCCGATAAACGGGTTGAAGTTCTTGTCATCGAAGAACATGCGCACGCTGTTCGCCGTTTGGTACGCGTAGTTGCGGCCCGTGGTGCCGGTGTTGGTCACCGGGTCGTACGGTTGGCCGACGCCGGATAACAGCATCAGGCGCACGTTTTCGAAGATGAACGCGCTGATCACCACCAGTTCGGCCGGCTGTTCCCATTCTTCGCCGCTGGAATCCATGTAGACGATGCCCGTGGCGCGTTTGCCGCTGCTGTCCATGGTCACGCGCAGGACTTCGCAGTTGGTCATCGCGGTGAAGTTTGGCTTGCGCACCAGCACCGGCAGCACGGTGGTGATGGCGCTGGCCTTGGAGTAGTTGGCGCAGCCATAGTTGGTGCAGAAACCGCAGAAGGTGCAGGCACCCATTGCCACGCCAAGGGAGTTCACATACGGGCGCGAGAGCAAGGCCGAAGGCACCGGGAACGGCTTGTAGCCCAGGTTTTTCGCGGCTTCTGCGAACAGCGTCGGCGCGTAGGTCTGTTGCGTCGGCGGGTTCGGGTATTCCTCGGAGCGCGCGCCTTCGAAGGTGTTGCCGCCTTCCTGGATCACGCCCTTGATGTTGCCGGCCTTGCCGGAGATGCCTGCCAGGCGATCGAACCTGGCGTAGTAAGGCTCCATTTCGTCCCAGTCAGTGCCCCAATCCTGCAGGGTCAATTCAGGCGACAGCTCTTTGCCATAACGCTCGGTCAGGTGGCTGTGCAGCCGGAATTCGTGGGGCTGGAAACGAAAGGTGATGCCGGCCCAGTGATTGCCTGCGCCGCCGATGCCATTGCCGGGGTGAAACGAGCCCCAGCTGCGCATGGGTAGCGCTGTCTCGGTCAGGCTGTTGCGCATGGTCGTGGTGTTTTGCCGGGTTCTCGCCATCAAGTCCTGACGGCGGTTGTAGCGCAGTTCGTCTGCCGCCGAGGCGACGTTGAAATCGGCAGCGGTGTCGCGCCACGGGCCGCGTTCGAAGCCGATGATTTTCAGATTTTCGTCAGCCAGTTCATTGGCGATGATGGATCCGGCCCAGCCGAGCCCGACGACCACGACGTCCGTGGAAGGTAGTTTTTTGGCCATGTCGAATTAACCCTTCTTGGTCCAGGCGGAGCTGCCGATGATCGAGAGCGGCACCAGATTGAGCTTCTGGTTATGCAGACCGATGTACTCGCGGTAGTCGTAGCGGGCACCAGGGAAGCCGATCATTTTCCACGACACCATGTCGCGGTTGCCGCCGTAGACCGGGTCGGCGAAGAAGCCTTCCATGGTGTTGCCCAGCACTTGCTGGAAGAACAATTTCGCGTCGATGACTTCCAGCGTAATCTCGCCTTTGTCCAGACCGGTCAGGACCTTGTCCTGTTGTTCTGCGGTCAGGGCGCTGAAGTTTTTCTGGAACTGCTTCTGGCAATAGCCTTCAAGGCCTGCGAGGCCGAGGCGATAACGCTGGCGCGGTACCAGTTCCGACTGGTCGCCCTGCATCGGCGTGCCCTGAACGAACGGGCCCTGCATGTACAGACGGCTGAACGTGCCGTACTCGCCCGCCAGCTGACGGTCGATGAACACCGCGCAACCGGCGTCCTTGCCGCTGACGCTGAGGTCATCGGCGGGGATCAGCCGTGCCACGATGGCTTCCACCGCAGAGGCCTCGGCATCGGTGAAGAATTGCCAGCCGGGGGTGTCGTAGTGCATCGGACCGTTGTGGTCGAAGGGCACCCACTGCGGAACGCCGACGACGGTGGCGGCCTGGGCCGTGGCAGCGGCGCCCACCGCCAGCGTCGTGGCTGAACCTTTCAGCAACTGGCGGCGGGTGAGGCCTTTGGATTTTTCTGTCATTCAGGGCTCCTGCAAAACCACGCCCCCACAGGCCATTGTGAAAGGGTCCGTGCCGGGGCTGTGCTCTGCGTTCTTTATCACGGGTATTGCCGCGCATACGATGTGCACGGCAAGTGGCTCTTGGCGGGGTGTGACATTGGATCTCTGGCAGGCCAGCGGGCGAATAGCGCACGCTGAGCGGGGAGTTGCCGTAACTGATCCGCATTTTTTCACGCCAAGTGCCATGATAGATGTGTTACCAAGTATTGCAGTGGGTGAATTCGGTAAATGACTCTTACCCATCGCGTAACAGTCGCAGCGCGTTCGGGTAACAATCGAACAGTCCTGGGCTCTCGTCATCTCTCCCCGAGCCACCCATATGGACTGCGCATCGGAGCCGGCGGCCGCCTCAACCTGACAGAATCTTCATAAAGTTGAGCCCGTTGGCAGGGCGACTTCTTGGTATCGTGCACGCCATTTGCGTCCCGCATATCCACGCGGAGTGCTGACTGTGCCGTCCATCTGTTCACCGAGTAGCTGCAGAAATGCCCGATCCAATACCTTTAAAAGACCACGAGAAGGAAACCCGGCTGGTCAACAAGCGCTTGATCGCCTGCGCCGTTTTCGTGGCCATGCTCAGCGTCGCGCTGGTGTGCCGCATGTACTTCCTGCAAGTCACCGAATTCGCCTACCACTCGACCATCTCTGAAAACAACCGCGTCCACGTGCTGCCGATCCCGCCGGAGCGCGGGCTGATTTTCGACCGCAACGGCGTGATCCTCGCCGACAACAGGCCCAGCTTTAACCTGACCATGACCCGCGAGCGCGCAGGGGACTGGCATGCGGTGATCGACGAACTGATGCAGATCCTCAACCTGCCGGACGAGGACCGGATCATCTTCGACAAGGCGATGAAAAACTCGCCCCACCGCTTCGTGCCGGTGACGCTGTTGTATGAGCTGACGGAAGAGCAGATCGCGCTGTTGGCGGTCAACCAATTCCAGCTGCCGGGGCTGGACGTCGAGGCGCAGTTCGTTCGCCACTACCCGCTGGCGGAGCACTTCGCGCACTCCATCGGCTACGTCGGACGGATCAACGAGAAGGAAGCGACGCAGCTGGATCAGGTGGAATACCGCGGCACGCAGTCCATCGGCAAGACTGGCGTCGAGCGGTTCTACGAGAGCGAGCTGCATGGTCATGTCGGCTACGAAGAAGTGGAAACCAACGCCCAGGGCCGCGTCTTGCGGGTGCTCAAGCACACCGATCCGGTGGCCGGCAAAAACATCACCCTGAGCCTGGACATCAAGCTGCAAGAGGCGGCGGAACACGCGCTGGGCGATCGTCGCGGCTCGGTGGTTGCCATCGATCCGGCCACCGGCGAAGTGCTGGCGATGGTCAGCAAGCCGAGCTTCGACCCAAACCTGTTCGTCACCGGTATCAGCTTCAAGGAGTATTCCGCGCTGCGCGATTCAGTCGACCGGCCGCTGTTCAACCGCGTGCTGCGCGGGCTGTATGCGCCGGGCTCGACGATCAAGCCGGAAGTGGCGATTGCCGGCCTGGACAGCGGCGTCGTCACGCCGTCGACGCGGGTGTTCGACCCGGGCTATTTCCAGCTGCCGGATTTCGACCACAAGTACCGCAACTGGAACCACAGCGGCGATGGCTGGGTGGACTTGTATGCGGCGATCATGCGCTCCAACGACACCTATTTTTATGACCTGGCCCACAAGCTGGGCATCGACCGCCTGCACGATTACCTGACCATGTTCGGCATCGGCCAGAAGGTCTCCCTGGACATGTTCGAAGAGTCGGCGGGCCTCATGCCGTCGAAAGAGTGGAAGCGCATCACCCGCCGTCAGGCGTGGTTCCCGGGCGAGACCGTGATCCTCGGCATCGGCCAGGGCTACATGCAGGTGACGCCGCTGCAACTGGCCCAGGCGACGACGCTGATCGCCAGCAAAGGCGTGTGGCACCGTCCGCACTTGGCCAAGGAAATCGGCGGTGTGGCGCCGGTGGACGAGCACCCGATGCCGAACATCGTGCTGCGTGACTCCCACGAGTGGGATCAGGTCAACAACGGCATGCAAGCGGTGATGCACGACCCGCGCGGCATCGCCCGTGCGGCCGCGCAAGGTGCGCAGTACCGCATTGCCGGCAAAAGCGGCACCGCGCAGGTGGTAGCGATCAAGCAGGGCGAACGTTACAACCGCGACAAGACCCTGGAACGCCACCGCGACAACGCCTTGTTCGTCGGTTTTGCCCCGGCGGCCAATCCCAGGATTGTCGTCGCCGTGATGATCGAGAACGGCGAGGCGGGCGGACGCGTGGCAGGTCCCGTGGTGCGGGAAATTCTGGATGCCTGGCTGCTGGATCCGGACGGCCACCTGAAACAGCAATATGCGACGCCGAGTGCAACGCCGATCAACCCCAAGGTGCAGATCGCCGAGCCGAGCAAGGCGCCGGGCCAGCCGCCGGTGTGAGATCTGGCGCTTGCGGGCGGGTGCGTTTCCCCAAGACGCACTGAACTGTCCCCGGCGCTATAGGTCGATTTGAGACCACGCGTGATGTCTGTTCCGGCCTCGCGCGCTCATTCGACTCGACAAGGAACTTGCCCCATGTCCAGCAGAACCATCGCCGATTACCTCGCCCAAACCCTCGCCGCAGCCGGCGTCTCGAAGATCTGGGGCGTCAGCGGCGACAGCCTGAACGGTCTGACCGACAGCCTCCAGCGCCTGGGCAAGATCAAGTGGATGCACACCCGTCACGAAGAAGTCGCGGCGTTCGCGGCAGGGGCGGAAGCAGCGTCCACCGGCAAGCTGGCGGTGTGTGCGGGCAGTTGCGGTCCGGGCAATCTCCATTTGATCAACGGTCTGTATGACTGCCACCGCAGCGGCGTGCCGGTCCTCGCCATCGCTGCGCAGATCCCGTCCTCCGAAATCGGCCTGAATTACTTTCAGGAAACCCACCCCACCGACCTGTTCAAGGAGTGCAGCCACTTCGTCGAAACGGTCAGCACGCCCGAACAGTTCCCCCGCGTACTGGAGCGGGCCATGCGTGCGGCCATCAGTCAGCGCGGTGTTGCGGTGATCGTGATTTCCGGCGACGTCGCCCTGAGCGCGGCACCGGACATCAAACCCGAGTGGGTCGATCACGCGCCGGCGCGGGTCATACCGGCAGAAACCGACCTGCAACGGCTGGTCGACCTGCTGGACAAATCCAAAGCCGTGACGATTCTCGCGGGCGCCGGCTGTGCCGAGGCCCACGATCAGGTGGTCGCGCTGGCCGAGAAGTTGTCTGCCCCGGTGGTTCACGCGCTGCGCGGCAAGCAGTACATCGAATACGCCAACCCCTTCGACGTCGGCATGACCGGGCTGATCGGTTTCAGCTCCGGCTATCACGCGATGATGGCCTGCGACACGCTGGTGATCCTCGGCAGCAGTTTCCCGTACCGCAATTTCTACCCGGAAAAAGCCAAGGTCATTCAGATCGACATCGACCCCACGGCGATCGGTCGTCGCGTGCCGGTGGCCCTCGGCGTGGCCGGCGGCATCGCCGAAACCCTGGACGAACTGCTGCCGCGTCTCAAGGCCCACACCGACCGCAAGTTCCTGGACAAGGCGCTGGACCACTACGCCAAGTCCCGTGAAGAACTCGACGAGCTGGCCACGCCGTCGGGCCATGGCGAGCCGATTCATCCGCAATACCTGACGCGACTGGTTGACGCCTACGCCGACCCGGACGCGATCTTCACCGTCGATGTCGGCACGCCGACGCTGTGGGCCGCGCGCTACCTGACCATGAACGGCAAGCGCTCGCTGCTGGGTTCGTTCAATCACGGCTCCATGGCCAACGCCATGCCCCAGGCCCTGGGCGCCAAGGCGGCATTCCCTCAGCGGCAAGTGGTGGCGCTCTGCGGCGATGGCGGCTTGTCGATGCTGATGGGTGACTTGCTGTCGATTCGCCAATTGAACCTGCCGATCAAGCTGGTGGTGTTCAACAACAGCTCCCTGGGCTTCGTCGCGATGGAAATGCAGGCGGGCGGGTATGTGCCCCATGACACGGATTTCGACAGCACCAATTTTGCCAACATCGCCATCGGTGCGGGCATTCTGGGCATTCGCGTGGAAGACTCGGCGGACCTGCCGAACGCGCTGAAGAAAGCCTTCGAACATCCAGGTCCGGTGCTGGTGGATGTCGTCACGGCGAAGCAGGAGCTGGGCATGCCGCCGAAGATCAAACTGGCCCAGGCGAAAGGCTTTAGCCTGTTCATGCTCAAGGCTGTGATGAACGGTAAAGCGGACATGGTGCTGGAACTGGCGAAGACCAACCTTCGCTGAACCCATGTGGGACCGGCTTTAGCCGGGAAGACGTCAGCTGATACCCCGCAAAAGTCAGGGTGTTCACACAGGCCTCTTCCCGGCTAAAGCCGGTCCCACAATTACACCGCGCACCCCTGTGGGACCGGCTTCAGCCGGGAAGGCGTCAGTCGATACACCGCAAACGTCAGGGTGTTCACACAGGCCTCTTCCCGGCTAAAGCCGGTCCCACAATTACACCGCGCACCCTGTGGGACCGGCTTCAGCCAGGAAGAGGCCGGTACTCCAATCACCCACTTACAACCTGCCACAGCCTTCATTTTCGCCCCTCAATCGCGCATTTTTTCTCACCCTCGCACCACCCTGAATCACGAAAATTCCCTACCTGAATTCTCCTGAAAAAAAGCGTTGTAAGCCTGCGAAACACGATGTTATGTTGCTAACATCCTGTAGCAAAATGACCGCTGGATAACATTTCGGCGGCCTGCGCAGATCGATCTCATCAGCGGAATTCCCATGGAAAAAAGCCCTTTCCTCGATGCTCTGGAGCAGCGGTTCAGCGACCTGACGCCCACCGGCAAGCGCATCGCGGGCTACCTGCTGGCCAATCCGCAGAAGCTGCCGTTCGAGACTGCCGACAGCATCGCCCAGCAGACCGGCACCACCGGCATTTCGGTCGGGCGGTTCCTGCGCTCGCTGGGTTATCGCAACATCGACGACGTCAAACAGAGCCTGCGCGGCGACAGCGTCAGCCCCTGGGTGATCACCGATCGGCTCGGTGCGTTTCGTGAAGAAAACACCCAGCGCGATGCGCTGGAGCGCTCGATGAACCGTGAGCTGGACGCCATTCAGCGCGTCTACGCCCTGGCCCGAGGTGAAACCTTCGGCCGCATCGTCGAACGCCTTCACAGCGCCGACGCGGTGTTCATCGTTGGCATCCAGACCACGCGTGGCATCCTCAACGCCTTTTTCAGTCACCTGGAGTACATCCGGCCCAAGGTGTATTACGTCGACGGTTTGTCCGGCACCTACGCCGAATCGCTGAATTCCCAATTCGAAAACCCGTACGCCGTGATCGCCGACTTCCGCACCTATTCCGCCGTTACCCGGACCTTCTGCGAAGTCGCCCACCAGCAGAACGTAGACCTGGCCTTTATCACCGATTTTCATTGCCCGTGGGCCAGGGATTACCCGAGTGATCTGCTGCAGCTCAATTCCGATGTGGGGCAGTTCTGGGATTCCCTGGCGCCGCTGACCTGCCTGTTCAATTTGATGGTGTCGGCGGTGGCCGATAAATACGGCGACCGCCTCGACGAGCGCCTGGCGAAAAACCGTGAGCTGCAACAACTGTTTGGCCAGTTTGAATAGACCGGACTGCCCGGTTGAAGCCGGTTTCACAAAGGCAACAGCTTCCCGGCTGAAGCCGGTCCTACGGGAGTTAGCCAGTCCCACGGAGTGACTCGCGCTAATAGTAGGACCGGCTTCAGCCGGGAAGCTCCACCCTCAATGCATGATGAATGAACACGCTGATCTGGAGTGTCGTTACGTGAATAGCCCCCTCGTCGAAGTCGACGCCCACGCGCTGCAGGTCGAGATCGACCTGATCTACGCCGGCGTCGACAACCTCGCCGGCAAGCAGATTTATCAGGACCCGCGCTGCCTGCTGCACCGCGACGCCGAGCAGTGTCTGCGCAAGGCCAGCACCCTGGCGCGACAGGCCGGGTTGCGGTTGCGCCTCTTCGACGCGTATCGCCCGGCCTACGCGCAGTACCTGCTCTGGCAAGCGTTGCCCAACCCGGAATACGTGCGCGACCCCGCCTTGGGCTCGCATCACACCCGAGGCGTGGCCGTGGACCTGACCCTGATCGACGCCAGCGGCAACGCCCTGGACATGGGCACCGGCTTCGATGACATGCGCGAGCAGTCCCATCAATTCTTCGCCGACCTGCCCGCCGACATACAGCGCAACCGCCTGCTGTTGCTGGGGATCATGCTGGCGGCAGGGTTCACCTACATCGACAGCGAGTGGTGGCATTACGAACTGCCTGACGCCGAGGACTATCCGCTGATCGACGACGGCTCGATCCAGCCCGCTAACTGAATCCGCAGCACGTGACACGCACCACGCAACACGTACTACAAGACAGGACACACGAACAACCGACCGGGACGACCACGAATCCCGGCTGAATCTGGCGCCACCCGATCTCGCAAGAGCAGGGCGCGCCATTTCGCAGGCCCGAGGCCTGTGAGCTTTAACTGCCCGGTATAGCTTCAATAACAAACCTGACGAACTTTCAGACATCGAACGATCAAGGAACCGGCATGAAATCAATCCTTACCCCACGCACGCTGGCGATGGCAGTCCTCTGCACCGCCATGGGCCTTGGCGCCTGGCAATCGGCCAGCGCAGCCGTGCCCCAGGACACCCTGATGATCGGCAAACCGTCCGACCCGCAGACCCTCGACCCGGCCGTGACCATCGACAACAACGACTGGACCGTGACCTACCCGGCGTACCAGCGGCTGGTCACCTACAAGGTCGAAAACGGCAAGGGCAGCACCGAAGTGGCGGGGGAGCTGGCCAGCGGCTGGACCACCTCGGCGGACAACCTGACCTGGGAGTTCAAGCTCAAGCCCGGCAACACGTTCGATGACGGCGCCGAGGTCAATGCCGAGGCGGTGAAGTTCTCGTTCGACCGGGTGATGAAGCTCAAGCAAGGTCCGTCCGGTGCGTTCCCCGATGACATGGCGGTGTCGGTGGTCGATCCGCTGACCGTGCGCTTCACCCTGAAGGCACCGTATGCGCCGTTCCTATCGACCCTGGCCCACAACGGCGCGGCCATCATCAACCCGGACGTGGCCAAGAAAGCCGAAGGCGCCGACGCGTACCTGTCCAACCACACCGCAGGTTCGGGCGCGTTCAAGCTGGTCAACTGGCAGAAAGGCCAGACCCTGACCATGGAGCACAACAGCTACTACGCCGGTCCCAAGCCGACCCTGAAAAAAGTCGTGGTGAAGATCATCGGCGAGGCGTCCGTGCGCCGTTTACAGCTGGAACACGGTGACCTGGACATCATCGAAGACATGCCCGAAGACCAGCTCGAAGCGCTGGCGAAGAAATCCGGCATCGTCGTCGGCGACTACCCGTCGCTGCGGGTGACGCTGCTGTACCTCAACACCCAGAAAGCGCCGATGAACAACCCGGATGCGCGGCGTGCCATCGTCGAGTCCCTGGACTACGACGGCATCATCAACGGCATCCTGAAAGGTAAGGCCAAGCCGCTCAATGGCCCGATCCCGCAGGGCATGTGGGCCTATGACGAGAAGCTGCCGGCGTTCAAGCAGGACATGGACAAGGCCAAGGCGGACCTCGCGAAAGTCTCGCCGAAGGTCAGCAACCTGACGTTCATGTACTCCGACAAAGACCCGAACTGGGAGCCGATCGGCCTGACCCTGCAAGCCGGCCTGCAACCGCTGGGCGTGAACCTCAAGCTGGAAAAACTCGCCAACGCCAGCATGCGTGAGCGCCTGGGCACCGGGGACTTCGACATCGCCATCGGCTCGTGGAGCCCGGACTTCGCCGACCCCTACATGTTCATGAACTTCTTCTTCGACTCGAAGCTGAAAGGCCTGGCCGGCAACCGTTCGTTCTATGACAACCCGGCGGTGGACACGCTGATTCGTGAATCGGCGACCACCAACGACATGGCCAGGCGCACCGAGCTGTATCAGCAGGCGCAGAAGATCGTGCTCAACGACAGCGTCTACGCCTACCTCTACCAGAAGGCCTACACGTTGCCGATGAGCGAGAAGGTCAAGGGCTACGTGTTCAACCCGATGCTGGAACAGGTGTTCAACGTCGGCACGATCACCAAGTAACCCTTTATCCAGTAAATCGCTGTGATTCACAGGGCCCTGCAAGGGAGGCGGGGTCCTGTGAAGCAGCGTTGTGTTCGCGAGTTGTTTCGCGTTTCTGATTGACGGCGTGACCGAGGTGCCCCATGGCCTTCCTGAATATGCTGCGCAAACGCCTGGGCGGCTTGCTGCTGGTGGTGTTCGGCGTATCGCTGATTACCTTTTCCATTTCGCACCTGATTCCGGGCGACCCCGCGCGGCTGATCGCCGGGGACCGCGCCACTGACGCCATCGTCGAAAACATCCGCCACCAGTTGGGGCTGGACCTGCCGCTTTATCAACAATACGGCCGCTACATGCTCGACCTGCTGCACGGCGATCTTGGCACATCGATTCGCACCCATCGCCCGGTGCTCGAAGACTTGCAGGCGTTCTTCCCGGCGACGCTGGAGCTGGCCCTGGCGGCGCTGACTTTGTCGATTCTGGTGGGCGTGCCGTTGGGCGTGCTCTCGGCGGTGTACCACAACCGCTTCATCGATCAGGTCGCGCGAACCCTGGCGGTGACCGGGATCTCGACCCCAGCGTTCTGGCTCGGCCTGGGCCTGATCGTCCTGTTTTACGGTCACCTGAACTGGCTGCCGGGCAGCGGGCGTCTTGACGAGGGGCTGGACCCGCCCCGCACCGTTACCGGTTTTTACCTGATCGACACGCTGCTGGCCGGCGACACCGCGCTGTTCTTCAACGCGCTGCAGCACCTGATTTTGCCGGCCATCACCCTGGGTTTCGTTAACCTGGGCGTAGT
This sequence comes from Pseudomonas petrae, assembly GCF_021728295.1. Lineage (GTDB taxonomy): Bacteria > Pseudomonadota > Gammaproteobacteria > Pseudomonadales > Pseudomonadaceae > Aquipseudomonas > Aquipseudomonas petrae. The sequence continues at coordinate 474,883 of NZ_JAKJXE010000002.1, read as the reverse complement.
GGCGCGGCAGATCCGTTCGGCGATGCTCGACCAGCTCGGCGAAGACTACATCCGTACCGCGCGGGCCTACGGGCTGTCGAAGTGGGCGGTGATTCTGCGCCACGCCTTGCCCAACGCGCTGATTCCCTCGGTGACGGTACTGGGCCTGACCCTGGGCGATTTGCTCTACGGCGCGGTACTCACCGAAACGGTGTTCGCCTGGCCGGGCATGGGTGCCTATGTGGTCAAGTCGATCCAGTCGCTGGATTTCCCGGCGGTCATGGGCTTCGCGATCATGGTGTCATTTATTTACGTGCTGCTGAACATGGCGATCGATCTGCTGTACCGCTTGATCGATCCGCGCATTGGCGAGGTCAACTGATATGACTACCCCGATCACTGCGCCCGCCGTGGCGCCACTGCCGGGCACCTCGCGCTGGCAGGACAAATGGGCCTGGCTGGCCCACCAGATCCGCCGCAGTCCGCTGACCATGGCCGGGCTGCTGATCACCGTGATGGTGCTTTTGGTGATGGCCTTCGCGCCCTGGCTTGCGTCCCATGATCCCAATGCCCTGAACCTGACCCAGCGCCTGGCCGCGCCGTCTGCCGCCCATTGGTTCGGCACCGACGAAGTCGGCCGCGACCTGTTCAGCCGCGTGCTGTACGGCAGCCGGCAATCCGTCGGCGTCGGCCTGTTCGTAGCCTTTGCTTCGTGTTTTGCCGGCGGCTTGCTGGGCTGCATGTCCGGGATCATCGGCGGGCGCTTCGACGGCCTGATCATGCGCCTGATGGACATCATGTTGTCGGTGCCGTCGCTGGTGCTGATCATGGCCCTGGCCGCCGCCCTGGGCCCGAGCCTGTTCAACGCCATGCTGGCGATCACGCTGGTGCGGATTCCGTTCTACGTGCGGCTGGCCCGAGGCCAGGCCCTGAGCATTCGCCAGATGGGTTACGTCAAAGCCGCCGAAACCTTCGGTGCCGGGCGTTGGCATATGGTCATCTGGCACGTGGCGCGCAACGCCATGCCGCCGTTGCTGGTGCAATTGAGCCTGGACATCGGCAGCGCCATTCTCATGGCCTCGGCGCTGGGCTTCATCGGCCTCGGCGCGCAACAGCCGACGGCGGAGTGGGGCGCCATGGTCGCCACCGGCCGCAACTACATCCTCGATCAATGGTGGTACTCGACCTTTCCCGGCGTGGCAATTCTGATCACGGCGACCGGTTTCAATCTTTTAGGCGACGGCGTGCGTGACTTGCTCGACCCACGGCAGCAGGGGAAATGACCATGCAGGCATCTGTCCAACCCCCCCTTTCCGAGCAGGCTCCGGTGCTGGTCATCGACGACCTGCGCATCGAATTTCCGGCCTACAAAAGCACCGTGAAGGCCCTTAACGGCGTCTCGCTGCACGTCAATCCCGGCGAAATCGTCGGGGTCATCGGCGAGTCCGGCTCGGGCAAGTCCGTTACTGCGATGCTCAGCCTGCGCCTGCTGCCGGAGCGGTCCTATGAAGTGAAAAGTGGGCGCCTGAGCATTCTGGGACGCGACATGCTCGCCGCCAAAGAGAAGGACCTGCTGAGTGTGCGGGGTCGCGACGCCGCGATGATCTTTCAGGAACCCATGACCGCGCTCAATCCGACCCGCCGCATCGGTCGGCAGATGCTCGACGTGATCATTCATCACCAGGGCCTGAGCAAGTCAGACGCCAAGGCCAAAGCCATCGCATTGCTGCGGGACATGCACATCGCCGACCCCGAGCAGGTGATGAACAGCTACCCCTTCGAGCTGTCCGGCGGCATGCGCCAGCGGGTGATGATTGCGTTGGCGTTTTCCTGCGATCCGCAATTGCTGATCGCCGACGAGCCGACCACCGCGCTGGATGTCACGGTGCAGCGGCAAGTGCTCTTGCTGCTGCGGGAGAAGGCCCGCGCACGGGGCACGGCGATTCTGCTGATCACCCATGACATGGCGCTGGTGTCGCAGTTCTGCGACCGGGTTTACGTGATGTACACCGGCGCGGTGGTGGAGCAGGGCGTGACCGCGCAGGTGATGGCCGACCCGCAGCATCCGTACACCCAAGGCTTGCTCAGTGGGTTGCCGGAGCAGGTCGAACCGGGCCAGGACCTGATGACTATTCCCGGCCAGGTGCCCAATCTTTCGGCGCTGCCGGAGGGCTGCACGTTCCGCGATCGCTGCGCTTTCGCCATGCCCAAATGCCTTCAGCGTCCGCCGATGCAGGTCATCGACGCCGCCGCCGACCGCAAAAGCGCCTGCTGGTTGAGCGCTCCTTCACATGTCACCGCACAGGAGTCGCGGCCATGATCCGCTCAGCCCTTCAGACATCGCCCGGCGAGAGCCCGACCATCCTCGGCCTGCAAGATGTGCGCGTGCATTACCCGATGGGCAAGGACTGGCTCGGTCGTCCCAAGGCTCTGGCCCATGCCCTGAATGGCATTGATCTGCAGGTCCGCGGCGGTGAAACCCTCGGCGTGGTCGGGGAATCCGGTTGTGGCAAAAGCACATTGGCGCAATTGCTGATGGGCTTGATCAAGCCGACATCGGGGCGACTCGACTGGGTCTATAACAGCGACAAGGAACGCAGCAGCAACGTGCAGATTGTGTTTCAGGACCCGCAATCGTCCCTCGACCCGAGGCTGCCGGTGTGGAAAATCATCACCGAGCCGCTGTTCGTTCAACGTTCAGCGCCGCGCCACGAGATGCGTGCCATTGCCGCGAAGGTGGCGGCGCAGGTGGGCATTCGCACGGAGTACCTGGACCGCTTCCCCCATCAGTTTTCCGGTGGGCAGCGTCAGCGGATTGCGATTGCCCGGGCGTTGTCGTCCAACCCGGACATCATCGTGCTCGACGAGCCGACCTCGGCGCTGGACATTTCGGTGCAGGCGCAGATCCTCAACCTGCTGGCCGAGCTGCAGCGCAGTCGGGACCTGACGTACATTTTGATTTCCCACAACGTTTCGGTGGTGCGGCACATGGCCGACCGGGTGGCGGTGATGTACCTGGGGCAGATTGTGGAGCTGGGTACGGCGGCGGAGGTGCTGGAGCGGCCCCGTCATCCGTATACGCAGCTGTTGCTGGAGGCGGTGCCGCGTCTGGGGGTGGCGGTGGACCATGGGCAGGTGTCGGCGCCGACCGAGCTGCCGGGCAATCGGACGCTGCCGAGCGGGTGTTTCTTCCGGGATCGCTGCCCGAAAGCGACGGCGGGGTGCGAGAAACCCCAAGCGCTGTTGCCGTCGAGGGGCGCGACGGAAGGCGAGCGGGTGCGCTGTCATTTGCAGTCGTGAGGGGATAAGCAGCTTTACTGGCGAGAATGGGTCGTCGCTGGCTGCCCTCGGACCCTTTTAGGAGCGCGCTTGCCCGCGAATACGGTGGGTCAGTCAATGCCTCACTGCCTGACGGAAAGCATTCGCGGGCAAGCGCGCGCCTACAGGGAATCGGGTGCGCGCTCGGGTCTTTGGTTGGCTAGCAATTCGGATTATCCACTCTCTGCGGCAATTAACTTCCTCGGTCTAAGCCTTATATAAAAATGGTCTTTATTGGATCCACTGCGTGAATTAACGCCCCGCATTTGAATTGAAGTTCAACTATTTTCCCACCCAAAGAACAACACCCAATTTTCATCGACAACCGGTCCTAAATTCCCTGCGTTCGCTGCCGAAACATCTTTCAGGCCGTGCCTTCTCTTGCGTGCAGTACCCGTGCACGGCGCAGCGCACCTACCGGCATCGCACTCTCGTCGCTGTCATCTCTGTTATGGACACACGCATATGATCAAACGTCTGGGTTTCAGCAGGAAGATCCTGTTGGCCGCTGCTCTGATAGTGGTAGTTGCTTTTTCGTGTTTCATCCTGGTGAACGACTATCGCCAGCGCGAAACCTTAAAGAACAGCGTCGCCTCCGAACTTCAACAGTTGGGAAGTCTCACCACTCAAAACATTCAAACCTGGCTGGACAGCCGCACGCAGTTGCTCAACTCCATGGCCCAGCAGATCGCGGTTGACGGGCCGGCGCCGGGCAGCTTGCAGCGGGTGATCGGTTTGCCGGTGTACCCGGACAATTTCCAGCTCAGTTATTTCGGCAGCAAGGACGGCGTGATGTTATCCGTGCCGGCGGGCAATCGCGCGGCGGACTATGACCCACGTGCCCGTGGCTGGTACAAGGCGGCCGATGCGGCGCAGGGCATCATCGTGACTGAACCGTACATCGCCGCGTCTTCGGGCAAACTGGTAGTGACCCTGGCCACACCCGTGCGTCAGCAAGGGCAGATGATCGGCGTCGCGGGCGCGGACATTTCCCTGGACGCGATCAGCAAGACCATTAACTCGCTGAACTTCGGCGGCCATGGCTATGCGTACATCGTCAGTGCCGACGGCAAGATTCTGATTCACCCGGACAGCAAGCTGGTCCTCAAGAACGTCAGCGAAGCCTATCCGAACGGCGCGCCGACCATCGCGCCGGGCGTGGCGGAAATCGAATCCGGCGGCAAGGCGCAGATCATCTCGTTCACCAAGGTGGAAGGGCTGTCGTCGGCGAACTGGTACGTGGCGCTGGTGCTCGACCGCGACGCGGCCTACTCGATGCTCAGCGAATTCCGTTCTTCGGCGATCTTCGCCATGGTCATCGCCGTGGCCATCATCATGCTGCTGCTGGGCCTGTTGATCCGCGTCCTGATGCAGCCGTTGCACCAGATGGGCCGGGCGATGCAGGACATGGCCGACGGGGAGGGCGATTTGACCAAGCGTCTGGCCATCGTGTCTCAGGATGAATTCGGCGCGCTGGCGCAGTCGTTCAACCGATTTGTGGAGCGTATTCACGGCTCGATTCGCGAAGTGGCGTCCACCGCCGGGCAACTGGGCGAAGTCGCGGCCCGTGTGGTCGGCGCTTCCAATTCGTCGATGGGTAATTCCGATCAGCAAAGCAGCCGCACCAGTAGCGTGGCCGCCGCGATCAACCAGCTCGGCGCCGCCGCCCAGGAAATCGCCCAGAACGCTGCGCTGGCCTCACAGCATTCCAGCGAAGCCACGCAACTGGCCAGCGAAGGTCAAGGCGTCGTCAGTCAGACCATCAAGGCAATGAACCAGCTGTCCGAGAAGATCAGCGAGTCGTGCGCCAACATTGAAACCCTGAACAACAAGACGGCCAACATCGGGCAGATTCTTGAAGTCATCACCGGTATCTCCCAGCAGACCAACTTGCTGGCGCTCAACGCTGCCATTGAAGCGGCGCGGGCCGGGGAAGCGGGTCGTGGTTTTGCGGTGGTGGCGGACGAGGTGAGGAATCTGGCGCACCGCACCCAGGATTCGGCGCAGCAGGTGCAGGGCATGATCGAGGAATTGCAGGTCGGCGCGCGCGACGCGGTGATCAACATGACCGAGAGCCAGCGCCAGAGCGAGAACAGTGTGACCATCGCCAATCAGGCGGGCGAACGCCTCGAGAGCGTGACCCGTCGGATCGGTGAGATCGATGGCATGAATCAGTCGGTGGCGACGGCGACCGAGGAGCAGACGGCGGTGGTTGAGTCGATCAATGTCGATATCAATGAGATCAACACGTTGAATCAGGAGGGCGTCGATAACCTGAAATCTACCCTCGATGCCTGTGCGCATCTGGAACACCAGACGGCGCGGTTGCAGCATCTGGTGGGGACGTTTCGGATCTAAACGCCTGATCAAGATCAAGATCAAGATCAAGAGCGTCGGCCTAACGGCCTCGGGTTTCGCCTTCGGCGAGTTACTTGGAAAAGCACCCCAAGTAACCAAGGGTGCTTGCTCCTGGCTTGGTTCCTCCTTCGTCGGAATACCCTCACTCCGACGACGCTCCGTGGGCCCGCGCCGAACGGACATCCATGTCCTGACGGCGCTCTCGCCGCATCCATGCGGCTCGGCCCACTACGCGTCGTCTACGTTCAGCCTGCACCCAAGTCGCGATTGGCGGTGACTGAGCCTTTTGCGTATGAAGATCAAAAGCAGAGCAAACGCTTCCTTGGTAGGACCGGCTTTAGCCGGGAAGAGGCCAGTCTGAGCACCCCCAATTCTGCGGCGTGACATCTGTTGATCGTTCCCTACGCTCCGCGTGGGAATGCATCCCCTGACGCTCCGCGTCACCGGTCTCACCGACGGGATGCGGGATTTTTGTAGGACCGGCTTCAGCCGGGAAGAGGCCAGTTTGCACACCCTCAATCTTGCAGCGCCATCCGACGCCTTACCGGCTAAAGCCAGTCCCACTGGGCGAAGTGCATTTCTATAGTGGGACCGGCTTTAGCCGGGAAGAGGCCAGTCTGTACACCCTCAATTCTGCGGCGTGACGTCCGACGCTTTTCCGGCTGAAGCCGGTCCCACTGACTGCATCGCGTTGTGCCAATGGACAGACGGCGCGAATTTTTTGTTTCAGCCCCTCCTTTAACCCCGCCATCCAGCCTTCAACATCTGCGCAACTTGTCTACCCCGCACAGCGGCTAAACCGCCGCCCAACGCCAACCTGTCCACAAAACCCCCGAAAAATCCCGCATCAAATCGTCTCCGAACTGCCACCCCGCGGTCATCTTCGATTCATGGAACTGCCACAGGCTGCCCCTAATGTCACTCGCACCGAACGCGGCCATGGACGGTCGTGCGGCTGATCATTCACCCCCGGCAGGACGCTGGAATCACAAGACCAGAGAAGCCCATGACCGCAGCCATCCACGTCGACCGCTTGAACAAGACATTCGCCCGAAAGACCGCTTTGGTTGACCTCGCATTGTCTATACAACACGGGGAAATGGTCGCGCTGATCGGTGCTTCCGGTTCCGGCAAATCCACCCTCCTGCGGCAGCTGGCCGGTCTGGCCTGTTGCGATCGCACCAACGGCGGCAGCGTCCAGGTGCTGGGCCGCGAAGTGCAGGCCTCAGGCCGGCTCAACGGCAAAGTGCGCCGCCTGCGCGCCGACATCGGCTACATCTTCCAGCAATTCAACCTCGTCAATCGCCTCAGCGTGCTCGACAACGTGCTGCTCGGCTGTCTCGGTCGCATGCCGCGCTGGCGTGGCAGCCTGGGTCTTTTCAACGCCGAGGAAAAGGCTCGCGCCATGGCCAACCTCGACCGCGTCGGCCTGGCCGATCTGGCGCCGCAGCGGGCCTCGACCCTGTCCGGCGGCCAGCAGCAACGCGTGGCCATCGCCCGCGCGCTGACCCAGCAGGCCGAAGTCATTCTCGCCGACGAACCCATTGCCTCCCTCGACCCCGAATCCGCGCGAAAGGTCATGGAAATCCTCGCCGACATCAATCGCCGGGACGGCAAGACCGTCGTCGTCACCCTGCATCAGGTGGATTACGCCGTGCGGTACTGCCCGCGTGCCGTGGCACTCAAGGATGGGCGCGTTCACTTCGACGGCAATGGCAGCGAACTCAACAGCCAGTTCCTCAACGACCTGTACGGCGCCGACGCTGACACCAGCCTGATGTTCGACGGCAGCGCGCGGGACGCCGAACGACCGCCCCAGCTGCTGATGGCCCGCGCCTGATTCCGCCGAGGCACCGACAACCACAACACCCCAACCACCCAACCCAGCTCCGGGAGTTCCCCATGTTGAACCGTATCGGGCGCGTGTTCGCGTCTGCCGCTGTCGTTGCCGGTTGCCTGATGGGCACTGCGCAGGCCGACGACAACGTCATCAACTTCGGCATCATGTCCACCGAGTCGTCGCAGAACCTGAAGAGCGTCTGGCAGCCGTTCATCGACGACATGACGAAAAAGACCGGGCTTAAAGTCAACGCCACCTTCGCCTCCGACTACGCCGGCCTGATTCAGGGCATGCGTTTCAACAAGGTCGACGTGGCCTGGCTGGGCAACAAGGCGGCCATGGAAGCGGTGGACCGTTCCGGCGGCGAAATCTTCGCCCAGACCGCCGCCGCCAACGGTGCGCCCGGCTACTGGAGCGTGATCATTGCGCGCAAGGACAGCCCGATCAATTCGGTCGAGGACATGCTCAAGCACGCCAAGGAACTGACCTTCGGCAACGGCGACCCGAACTCCACCTCGGGCTACCTCGTGCCGGGCTACTACGTGTTCGCGCAGAACCACGTCGATGCGGCAACGGCCTTCAAGCGCACGCTGAACTCCAGCCATGAAGTCAACGCCCTCAGCGTGGCCAAAGGGCAACTGGATGTCGCGACCTTCAACACCGAAAGCTGGGACCGCCTGGAAGTCACCCAGCCCGACAAGGCCGCGATGCTCAAGGTGATCTGGAAATCGCCGCTGATCCCGGCCGACCCGATGGTATGGCGCAAGGGCTTGTCGGACGCAGACAAGAACAAGATCCGCGACTTCTTCGCCAACTACGGCGACACCGACGAAGAAAAGGCCGTGCTCAAGAACATGCAGATGGGCAAGTTCCTCAAGTCTTCGGACGACCAGTTGCTGACCATTCGCCAGCTCGAGCTGTTCAAGCAGAAGACCGAAACCACGGCCAGCACCACCCTCAGCGCCGACGAGAAGGCCACTCGCCTGAAAGACATCGAGGCCGGGCTGACCAAGCTGCAGGACCGCATCTCCGAGCTGGAAAAACAAGGCACCGCGAAGGCGGGCTGATGCACGAGGCGCGCTTGCCTGTGTGGGTAAACCACGTCCAGGCACGGCGCGCCAGTCATGACGCTTCACCCGTTCGCAACCGGACTCTTTATGACCACTCACGCTGCTTACATCGAAGCCGCCGGCAAGCGCAGCTGGCCGCAGTACCTGGGCTGGGGCCTGTTCCTGGCGATGATGGCCTGGGCCTGGCACGGCGCGGAAATGAACCCGCTGGCGCTGTACCGCGACTCCGGCAACATGGCGACGTTCGCCGCCGACTTCTTCCCGCCTGACTTCCACGAATGGCGCGCGTACCTCAAGGAAATGATCGTCACGGTGCAGATCGCCCTGTGGGGCACGCTGCTGGCGATCGTATGCTCGGTGCCGCTGGGCATTCTCTGCGCCGACAACATCACGCCGTGGTGGATTCACCAGCCGCTGCGCCGGGTCATGGACGCCTTCCGCTCGATCAACGAAATGGTCTTCGCCATGCTCTTCGTGGTCGCTGTCGGTCTGGGCCCGTTCGCCGGCGTCCTGGCGTTGTGGATCAGCACCACCGGCGTGCTCGCCAAGCTGTTCGCCGAAGCGGTGGAGGCGATCGACCCAGGCCCGGTCGAGGGCGTGCGTGCCACCGGCGCCAGTGCCTTGCAGGAAGTGATCTTCGGGGTCATCCCGCAAGTCATGCCGCTGTGGATTTCCTACGCGCTGTACCGCTTCGAATCCAACGTGCGCTCGGCGACGGTGGTGGGAATGGTCGGTGCCGGCGGGATCGGCGTGATCCTCTGGGAAAACATCCGCGCCTTCCAGTTCACCCAGACGTGCTCGGTGCTGCTGGTGATTATCGTGGTGGTGAGCGTCATCGACATCTTCTCTCAGCGCCTGCGCAAGCAGTTCATCTAACGACCACGACAGGAGAGGGTGCGAACCCTTTTTTTAGCCATGCAGTTGTCTAGACAATCCGAACGGCTTCACCGAGAACCCATGTACCGCGAACTGGCGCAGACCCTGCGCAGTGAACTCGACCGCTACACCGCCGGCGAATACCTGCCCGCCGAAGTCCAGCTGGCGGCGCGCTTTGAGGTCAACCGGCACACCGTGCGCCGGGCCATCGACGAACTGGTGCGCGAAGGCAGCTTGCTGCGCCGCCAGGGCAAAGGCACCCAGGTGCTGGGGCGTCCGCTGGTGTACCCGGTCGCTGCCGGCAGTGCCTACAGCGAATCCCTCGCGGCGCTGGGCCATGGCGTCGAAGCGGTGCTGCTGCAACGCCGGCATTGCACGGCGACGGCGGAGGAGGCCGGGCATCTGGGCCTCGAACCCCATGCGCCGCTGATCGAACTGCAAACCCTGCGCCGCCTCGACGGCCAGCCGGTCTGCCTGATTCGCCACCGTTACTGCGCCACCCGCGCGTCATTGATCGCCGACTACGTCAGCGGCTCGGTGCGCCAGTTCCTCGCTGAACGCCAGTTGCCGTTGACCCGCACCTTCAGCCTGATCGGCGCGCGCCTGCCCAGTCGCGAAGAAGCCAGCGTGCTGCTGATGCCGCGCCACTTGCCGGCCCTGACGGTGCTGACCCTTTCCCACGACGCGCACGGAAACCCGGTGGAGATTGCCCATTCCACCAGCCGCTCCGACCGCTTCCAGTATCAGATCGTCACCTGACGGAGATGCCCTCGATGACTGCCACACCCGTTTCCTTCACCGCGTCCGACGCTTCAGCCCCCGAACAGTCCGCCCGCCAGCACTGGATTGGCGTGCTCGCGCGCAGCCGCCGCGCCGAACTGCTGGCCCACGAAGCCGCCCTGCGTGACGCCGACTACCAACTGATCCGCGCGCCGGAAATCGGCATGACCCTGGTGCGCGGCCGCATGGGCGGCAGCGGTGCGCCGTTCAACGTCGGCGAGATGACCGTGACCCGTTGCGTGGTGCGCCTGGCTGACGGCCGCACCGGCTTCAGCTACCTGGCCGGGCGCGACAAGGCCCACGCCGAACTCGCCGCCCTGGCCGACGCGCATCTGCAGGGCGCCCGGCAGGCGCACTGGATCAGCGACCTGATCGACCCGCTGGCCCGTGCGCAAGACCTGCGCCGGGCCCAACAACAAGCCGAAACCGCCGCGACCAAAGTGGACTTCTTCACCCTGGTCAGAGGAGAAAACTGATGAGCACGTCTCTCGCAACTGAATCCTTGCCCGCTTCGCTGTTGCAGCCGGCATTCGCCGATCCGGTGCTGGATGCCCAGCGCAGTTTTCGCGCCGCCCTCAAGGCGCTGGCCGGCCCCGGTGTCGCCCAGAGCCTGCTCGCCACGCAAACCCCGCCGCACCTCGAAGGCCTGGCCGCAGCCAGTCACGCACTGTGCCTGGCCTTGCTGGACATCGACACGCCGCTGTGGCTCGCGCCGAAGTTCGACACCCAGGCCATTCGCGCCAACCTGACCTTCCATTGCGGCTGCCCGATCGTCAGCGACCGGCAGAACGCCCGCTTCGCGCTGCTCGACGACAGCCAGCTGCACGACCTCAGCGGTTTCGACCTGGGCAACGATCGCTACCCCGATCAGTCCTGCACGCTGCTGGTCCAGTTGCCGAGTCTGCAGGGCGGCACGCAACTGGCGTGGCATGGACCGGGCATCGAAAGCAAAAACCACGTCAGCCTGCCGTTGCAGCAAGCGTTCTGGCAGGAGCGCGAAGCGCGCAATGACTTCCCGCGCGGCATCGACGTGTTCTTCGTCGCCGGCAGCGAATTGCTCGGCCTGCCGCGCAGCACACAAGTGCTGTTCAAGCCCCAGCCGTCAAGAGGGGTGGCCTGATGTACGTCGCCGTCAAGGGTGGCGAACAGGCCATCGATAATGCCCACAAACTGCTGGCGAAACAGCGCCGGGGCGACACCTCGGTTGCCGAACTGGGCGTTGAACAGATCCGTCAGCAACTGCCGCTCGCCGTCGCTCGGGTGATGACCGAAGGCTCGCTGTACGACGCCGAACTGGCGGCGCTGGCGATCAAGCAGTCGGCCGGCGATCTGGTCGAAGCGATCTTCCTGCTGCGCGCCTACCGCACCACGCTGACCCGCTTCAGCGCCAGTCTGCCGATCGACACCTCGGCCATGCAGCTCAACCGGCGTCTGTCAGCCACGTTCAAGGACGTGCCGGGCGGGCAGCTGTTGGGCCCGACCTTCGATTACACCCACCGTTTGCTGGATTTCACCTTGCTGGCCGAAGGCGAATTCCCCGGCCCTGAATCTCAGGCCGACGCCGCCGTTCAGGACTGTCCCCGGGTGCTGGGCCTACTGGCCAAAGAAGGCCTGATCAAGGAAGAGCAGGACACCGGCGCGTCAGTCGCCGACATCACCCGCGAGCCGCTGGAGTACCCGGCCAGCCGCGCCGAGCGCTTGCAAGCGCTGGCCCGGGGCGATGAAGGGTTTCTGTTGGCGCTGGGTTATTCGACCCAGCGCGGCTACGGCCGCAATCACCCGTTTGCCGGGGAGATTCGGGTGGGAGAGGTGGAGGTGTGGATCGAGCCGGAAGAGTTGGGCTTTCCGATCTCCATCGGCGCCATCGAAGTGACCGAGTGCGAGATGGTCAACCAGTTCGTCGGTTCCGCCACCGAGCTGCCTCAGTTCACCCGCGGCTATGGCCTGGCTTTCGGGCACGCCGAACGCAAAGCCATGGGCATGGCGCTGGTGGACCGCTCGCTGCGCGCCGGTGAGTACAGCGAGGAAATCGTCTCGCCGGCCCAGCAGGAAGAATTCGTCCTGGCCCACTGCGACAACGTCGAGGCCGCCGGTTTCGTCTCGCACTTGAAACTGCCGCACTACGTGGACTTCCAGGCCGAACTGGAACTGATCCGCAAATTGCGCACGCCCTCTAGGGAGCAGGCCCAATGAACGCCGCCACGCAGCCACGTCCACAGCCACAACCACAGGCCCCACGAGACGAGGCCTATAACTTCGCGTATCTGGATGAGCAGACCAAACGCATGATCCGTCGCGGCCTGCTCAAGGCCGTGGCGATTCCCGGCTATCAAGTGCCCTTCGGTGGCCGCGAAATGCCGCTGCCCTATGGCTGGGGCACCGGCGGCATGCAACTGACCGCCGCGATCCTCGGTGCCGAAGACGTGCTGAAAGTCATCGATCAGGGCGCCGACGACACCACCAACGCCGTGTCGATCCGCCGTTTCTTTGCCCGCACCGCCGGCGTCGCCACCACCGAGCGCACCCCCGAAGCGACGATCATCCAGACCCGTCACCGCATCCCGGAAACGCCGCTGCACGCCGACCAGATCATGGTCTATCAGGTGCCGATCCCCGAGCCGCTGCGCTTCATCGAACCGTCGGAAACCGAGACCCGCACCATGCACGCGCTGAATGATTACGGCGTCATGCACGTCAAGCTCTACGAAGACATCGCCACCTTCGGCCATATCGCCACGGCCTACGCCTACCCGGTGACCGTCGACGAGCGCTACGTCATGGACCCGTCGCCGATCCCCAAATTCGACAACCCGAAACTCGACATGAGCCCGGCGCTGATGCTGTTCGGTGCCGGTCGCGAGAAGCGCCTTTACGCGGTGCCGCCGTTCACCCGCGTCACCAGCCTCGATTTTGAAGATCACCCCTTTGAAGTGCAGAAGTGGGAACACAACTGCGCCATCTGTGGCAGCCACGATTCGTTCCTCGACGAGCTGATCCTCGACGATCAGGGCACCCAGAGCTTCGTCTGCTCGGACACCGACTACTGCGCGCAGCGGGTCAGTCAGGGGAGGGCCGCGCAATGAATGCTGCTCAACAGATCGACCGTGATGCCGTTAGCGACCGCACCCAGCCACTGCTGAAAGTGCGCGGACTGACCAAGTTGTACGGTCCGGAGAAAGGCTGTCAGGACGTCAGTTTCGAGCTCTATCCGGGTGAGGTGCTGGGCATTGTCGGCGAGTCCGGCTCGGGCAAATCGACGCTGCTGTCACTGCTCAGCGGCCGTTGCCCGCCCGACAGCGGCGTCATCGATTACCGCCTCGCTGACAGCCATAAAAGCGCCGGCCAATGGCTGGACCTGTACAGCGCCAGCGAGGCCGAACGTCGCACCTTGCTGCGCACCGAATGGGGCTTCGTCGAGCAGAACCCCCGCGACGGCCTGCGCATGGCGGTGTCGGCCGGCGCCAATATCGGCGAGCGGCTGATGGCCCAGGGCGTGCGCAATTATCAGGCGCTGCGGGCGGCGGGGCTGGATTGGCTCAACCAGGTGGAGATCGACCCGGCGCGCATCGACGACCTGCCACGGACCTTTTCCGGCGGCATGCAGCAGCGTCTGCAAATCGCCCGAAATCTGGTGTCCGGCCCACGGCTGGTGTTCATGGACGAACCCACCGGCGGCCTTGATGTGTCGGTGCAGGCGCGTTTGCTCGACCTGATGCGCGGGCTGGTGCGCGAACTCGACCTGGCGGTGGTCATCGTCACCCACGACCTCGCAGTCGCCCGCCTGCTTGCCGATCGGCTGATGGTCATGCGCCGCTCCCACGTGGTGGAAACCGGCCTGACCGACCAGATCCTCGACGACCCGCAACATCCGTATTCGCAGCTGCTGGTGTCTTCGGTGCTGCAGCCATGATCCGCCTTTCGGGATGCCTTTGATGAACGCTCTGATCGAGGTCCGTGACCTCTCGAAAACCTTCACCCTGCACCAGCAGAATGGCGTGGTACTCAACGTGCTGGGCGGCCTGAATTTCTCCGTCAGCGGCGGCGAATGCCTGGTGCTCCATGGCCATTCCGGCGCCGGGAAAAGCACGCTGTTGCGCACCTTGTACGGCAACTACCTGCCAGCCGGTGGCAGCATTCGCGTGCAGCACCAGGGCGAATGGCTGGAACTGGTCGGCGCTGCGCCCCGGGATGTGTTGCAGGTGCGGCAGCAAACCCTCGGCTACGTCAGCCAGTTTCTGCGGGTGATTCCCCGCGTCGCCACCGTCGACGTGGTCATGGAACCGGGCCTGGCCCGTGGCTGGAAGCGTGAAGACGCCCAGGCACGCGCCGAGCATCTGCTCGCTCGGCTGAACATTCCCCAGCGGCTGTGGCAACTGGCGCCGGGCACGTTTTCCGGCGGCGAACAGCAGCGCGTCAACATCGCTCGCGGCTTCATGGTGCCGTGGCCGGTGATGCTGCTGGACGAGCCGACCGCGTCGCTGGACGACGGCAACCGTCAGGTGGTCCTCGAATTGATCAATGAAGCGAAGAGCGCCGGCGCTGCGGTGATCGGCATTTTCCACGACCGACTGGCCCGGGAAGCAGTGTCCGACCGTCATCTGGACATGACCCCGCCCGACCTTGACCCGCAGGCCTCAATGGCATCCATGGCATCGAGCCCGAAGGAGACCGAACAATGCTGAACGAACAGATCCTGACCAACGCCAAGATCGTCACCGCCGAACACGTCTTCGCCGGCACCGTCGTGCTGCGTGACGGTTTGATCAGCGAAGTCGATGACAGCATCAGCCAGCTGTCCCAGGCGCAGAACCTCAACGGCGATTACCTGCTGCCGGGACTGGTCGAGCTGCACACCGACAATCTGGAAAAACACCTGAGCCCGCGCCCGGGTGTGGACTGGCCGTCGGCCTCGGCGGTGATGAGCCACGACGCGCAAATCATCGCGGCGGGCATCACCACGGTGTTCGACGCGCTGTCCATCGGCGACGTCAATCCCAAGGGCAAGCGCATGCAGCAACTGCCGGGCATGGTCGACGCGATCGCCAAGGCGAACGCCGCCGACATGACCCGTGCCGAGCACCGCCTGCACCTGCGCTGCGAAGTGTGCCACCCCGACACCCTCAGCGTGTTCCGCGACCTGGTCGAGCAACCGCTGGTGCAGCTGGTGTCGGTGATGGACCATTCGCCGGGCCAGCGCCAGTTCGCCCTGGAATCCAAGTACCGTGAGTACTACATGGGCAAGTACCACCTGAGCAGCGAGCAGATGGACGCATTCATCGTCGAGCAGGTCGCCAACTCGAAGACCTACAGCGACCGTTATCGCCGGGCCATCGTCGACATCTGCCTGGCGCGGGGCCTGTCGGTGGCCAGTCACGACGACGCCACCCTGGCCCACGTGGAAGAGTCGGCGGCCTACGGCATGAGCATCGCCGAGTTCCCGACCACCCTTGAAGCGGCGCAGGGCTGCCGCCGTCTGGGCATGAGCGTGTTGATGGGCGCGCCGAACATCGTTCGCGGCGGCTCGCACTCGGGCAACATCGCGGCGGCGACATTGGCCGAAGAAGGGCTACTGGATATTCTCTCCAGCGATTACTATCCGGCCAGCCTGTTGCAGGCGGCGTTCACCCTGGGCGCCCAGTTGGATGAGTCGCAGGTGTCAGCGGATGCGTCGACGGGCGCCGGACTGGCACGCGCGGTGACCACGGTCAGCCTGGCACCGGCCCGTTCGGCGGGCTTGCAGGATCGCGGGGAGATCCGCGTCGGTCTGCGCGCCGACCTGATCCACGCCCGAGCGTTGGGCACACTGCCGATCATTCAACAAGTCTGGCGACAAGCGAAGAGGGTGTTCTGATGGCAGGCAGGTTGATCTATCTCATCGGGCCGTCGGGTTCGGGCAAGGACAGCCTGCTGGACGCGGCCCGCGAGGCATTGGCTGCGCGGGACTGCCGAATCGTGCGGCGGGTCATCACCCGTTCGGCGGAAGCCAAGGGCGAAGCGGCCCAGGCCGTCAGCGTCGAGCGCTTTGACGAGCTGCAGGCCCAGGGCGCATTTGCCTTGAGCTGGTCGGCCAACGGCTTGCATTACGGCATCCCGAAAGAGATCGATCAATGGCTGGCCGACGGTCACGACGTACTGGTCAACGGCTCGCGCGGCCATCTGCCTCAAGCGCGGTCGCGGTATCCGTCGCTGTGGGTGGTGCTGCTGACGGTGGATCAGGCGGTGTTGCGGGATCGATTGCTCAGTCGGGCGCGGGAATCGGCCGAAGACATCGAAACCCGACTGGCGCGCAACGCGCAATTCGCTGACGACCTGCAGGTGAGCGACCCGTCGTTGATCGTGCTCGACAACTCCGGCGCGCTGGAGCAAACAGTCGCCCGACTGTTGCAGCGACTGGCGCGCGCCCACGCATGCGCCTGACCCTGTTGGGCACGGGCGATGCGCGGCAAGTGCCGGTGTACGGCTGTGAATGCGCCGCCTGTCGCGCCGCCCATGCCGACCAACGCCTGCGTCGACGCCCGTGCTGCGCGCTGGTGGAACTGGGCGAACAGCGCTGGCTGATCGACAGCGGCTTGCCCGACCTGACCGAACGCTTCCCGCCGCGCAGCCTCAGTGGGATTTTGCAAACCCACTACCACGCCGACCATGCCCAGGGTCTGTTGCACCTGCGCTGGGGCCAGGGACTGGTGATCCCGGTGCACGGCCCGATCGACGCCGAAGGGTTGTCAGACCTGTACAAACACCCCGGCATCCTCGACTTCAGCCAACCCTTCATGCCATTTGAAAGCCGCGTGCTGGGCGAACTCCACGTCACCGCACTGCCGCTGCTGCACTCGAAACCGACGCTGGGTTACTTGCTCGAAGGCGGCGGCCGGCGCATCGCTTACCTCACCGACACCGTCGGTTTGCCCCACGACACCCAGACCTTTTTGCAGCGCGAGGCGCTCGACGTCCTGGTCCTCGACTGCTCCATGCCGCCCCAACCGCACACGCCGCGCAACCACAATGATGTGAATGTGGCGCTGCAGATCATTGAAGCGCTCAAGCCCCATCAGGCCGTGTTGACCCATGTGGGGCATACGCTGGATGCGTGGCTGATGGAGCATGGGGCTGAACTGCCCGAACATGTTCGGGTGGCTCGGGACGCAATGAGGGTGTGAACAGGCCAGGTGGGGAGGCCTATGCGAGGCCGTGCATGACCATCTGTCGCCCCTGTCGGTGAAACCTCGGTTCAGCTTCAACTTTTACCCGTCACGGCCGTTGCAAATGTAGCCCTACATTTTCTTCGGAGTTTGACCATGTCTTTGATTCCCCGCCGTATTGCTGGACGAATGACCTTGGGAATCCTGACATTGCTCGTTCTGACGGCCGTGGCGATTTTCGCGGTCATGACCTTGGGGGGCAAACCCCAACTGGTGGCTGCCGGTACCGAGTCGGCGGAGCAGTCAGCCAGCGCCATTACCCGTCAGCTGGCGTTGCCATTGAGCCGCATCGAGGGGACCGCTGCTGCCATGGCGCTGCTGGCGGAGACGCTGCCCCACGAAGAAACCCTGTACATGAGCAATTTTCCCGGTTTGATCGACAGCCAGGGGGATTCCGCCATCGCCGGTGGGGGCTTGTGGCCGGAGCCCAACGCCTTTTCCCCAGGCACCGAGCGTCGCAGCTTTTTCTGGGCGCGTAACGCCAGCAATCGGCTGGACTTTTCGGACGAATACAACCAGGCCAAGACGCCGCCTTATCAGGCTGAGTCCTGGTACATCGGGGCCAAGTCCGCACCCGCAGGGCGTTGCGTCTGGTCCGATGCTTACCAGGACCCGGTCAGTGGCGTGGCGATGACCACCTGCAGCGTGCCTTATCGGGCGGCAGGCGCGTTCGCCGGTGTCGCGACCATCGACCTCAAGCTTGACGGTCTGGCGGCCTTCCTCAAAGAGAAGGGCGGCGTCACGGACGGCTACGCATTTGCGGTCGATCCTTCAGGGAATGTGCTTTATTTCCCCGATGCGAAAGGCACCCAGGGCCTTCTGACCATGACCGGATTGAGCCAGCAGCAGCCCTGGTTAAAGCCGGTGGCTGATCAGCTCGCGAGCAACGCCTCGGCTCTCTCGACCCTGAGGATTGAACACGATGGCCGGCTCAACGGCCCGGCCTACGTAACGCTGGCCACCATGGCCGGCACGGGCTGGCGCATTGGTCTGGTGACCCCGGAAGCCCGCGTCGTCGGCCTGGCCAACCGCCTCACCGGACAGATTCTGTTGTTCCTGTTGCCGCTGTTAGGCGTGCTGCTGGGTCTGGCCTGGCTGGCAGGCAAGCGGCTGCTGGCGCAACTGGAGGAAACCACTGCACAGATCTCAAGTCTGGGCCAAGGCGGTCAGACCGATACTCAACTGGCCGTTTTGCGGGCCGACGAGATAGGGGCGCTGCGTGAGTCGGTCAACCAATACGCAGGTTCCCTGCGCGACATGCTGCACCGGATCGCCGAGGAGTCGGTGTCCCTGGAACGCCAGTCCAACGAGCTGGCGCAGCTGTCCCATGGGCTCGCCGAGCGGGCCGAATCCCAGCGCCAGGACAACACCTTGCTGGCGACCGCGATCACCGAGATGTCGGCCAGTGCCAACGAAGTCGCCCAGAACACCACGGACTGCTCCGACACCGCCCGCCGTTCTCTGGTCGATGCGCAGAAAAGCCAGGATCAGGTCAACAGCAACAGCCAGTCCATCGAAGTATTGGCAACGGACATTGCCGGGGCGGCGGGCGCAATCACCCAATTGGGCGATGACATCGAGCGCGTGGGCAGCGTGCTGGAGGTGATCAAATCGATCTCCCAACAGACCAACCTGCTGGCCCTGAACGCCGCCATCGAAGCGGCGCGCGCAGGCGAGCAGGGGCGTGGCTTTGCGGTCGTGGCAGATGAGGTGCGCACCCTCGCCGGGCGAACCCAGGCCTCGGCGAACGAGATTCAGGACATGATTGCGCAACTGCGTCAGGCCTCCAGTGCGGCGGTCTCGACCATGCAGAACGGCGCACAGCGCACCCATGAGTCGGTGCAGCAGGCTGTCAATGTCGCCGCCACACTGGGCACGACCGTTTTCAGCTTCGATGACATCGTGCAGCGCGCGCATCAGATCGCGGTGGCCGCCCAGGAGCAGAGCCATGTCACCCACGAAATCAATGAGCTGGCGGTGCGCATTCATGCCTCCAGTGAACAAGGCGCACGGGATGCCGGCACCTTGCGCGAACTGGGCAAAGGCATGCAGTCGATATCCGGCCGTCTGGGTGCGTTGAGCCGCGGTGGCAACCAGGCCTGAGGCACCTTTATCAGGCCACGACATCGCCGGTGGCCACCCCGGCCTCTTCCCGGCTAAAGCCGGTCCCACCAAGAGCAACGCGTGCAGTCAGTGAAATGGGTGGTGGCCAAGCTGGATGCACGCGATTTGGTAGGGCCGGCTTCAGCCGGGAAGAGGCCAGCGGGTGCACCATCAATTTTTAGTGTGATTACCGACGCCTTCCCGGCTAAAGCCAGTCCCACTAACAGTAGCGCGTGCAGTCAGTGGGACCGGTTTTAACCGGGGATGGACGCGGAGCGTCCCGGGATGCATACCCACGCGGAGCGTGGGCACGATCAGATGTCAGGCCGCGACATTGCCGGTGGACACACTGGCCTCTTCCCGGCTAAAGCCGGTCCCACTAAAGGCACCGCGTACACCCTGTGGAATTGGCTACGACTGTAGGACCGGCTTCAGCCGGGAAGCCGTTGATCTGCTTGTGATCTGCTTTTGATCTTCAAACACAAAACGTCCAAACATCGCCAATCGCGACTTGGGTGCAGGCTGAACGCAGGTCTCGCGCAGTGGGCCGAGCCGCATGGATGCGGCGAGAGCGCCGTCAGGACATGGATGTCCGTTCGGCGCGGGCCCACGGAGCGAGGCCGGAGTGAAGGAACCCTGACGAAGGAAGGGCCCAACCAGGAGCAGGCACTTTTGCTTACTTTTGGTGCTTTTCAAAAGTAAGTCGCCGAAGGCGAAACAGTCTGCCCCCAGGCAGACGCCCTTGATCTTGATCTGGCTTGAAACCTTGCCACGCTCAAACCAGCACATATCGACAATGCACATCCGCGATCCGGGACTACGCTGAACCTTCCCAGCACAGTTCCCGAGGATTGCGTCACATGACTACCCTGACCCTGAAAGACGGCACCGAGTTCTTCTACAAAGACTGGGGCACCGGCCAGCCGATCGTCTTCTCCCATGGCTGGCCCCTCGACGGCGACGCATGGGACGCACAAATGCTCTTCCTCGGCCAGCACGGCTACCGCGTCATCGCCCACGACCGCCGTGGCCACGGCCGCTCCGGCCAGACCTGGGAAGGCAACGACATGGACACCTACGCCGACGACCTCGCCCAACTGTTCGAAGCCCTCGACCTCAAAGACGCCATCATGATCGGCCACTCCACCGGCGGCGGTGAAGTCGCCCGCTACATCGGCCGTCACGGCACCGCCCGCGTCGCCAAAACCGTCCTGATCGGCGCCGTGCCACCCATCATGCTGAAAACCGACGCCAACCCCGAAGGCCTGCCCATGGAAGTGTTCGACGGCATCCGCGCCGGCTTCACTGCCGACCGCTCGCAATTCTTCAAGGATCTGGCCGTGCCGTTCTTCGGCTTCAACCGCGACGGTGTGAAAACCTCCCAGGGCGCCATCGACTCGTTCTGGTCCATCGGCATGCTCGGCAGCATCAAGGGCGAGTTCGACTGCATCAAGGCGTTCTCGGAAACCGACTTCACCCAAGACCTGAAAAAGATCGACGTGCCGACCCTGATCCTGCACGGCGATGACGACCAGATCGTCCCGATCGTCGCGTCCGGCTACAAGAGTCACGAGCTGGTGAAAGGCTCGACGCTGCACGTCGTCAAGGGCGGCGCCCACGGCATGTGCACGGTGCAGCCGGAAGAGATCAATGAGATTCTGCTGGGCTTCATCAAGGGCTGATTAGCCTGTTCAGCAAGGACTGACGGTCTCAAGACGTGAGGCTGCCAGGCGCTTCATAAACGCCCGATCAGCTCAGCACCCGTGCGTATCAGCCGCCGGTCATGTTCATGAAGCGCACCACCTGCACGTCATCGTTGAGCTCGAAGTTGTGCTTCCACGGCTTCAATTGCATGGCGTTGACGATGGCTTTCTCGAGCTTGTCCGGCTGACCCGGATTGGCCCGAAGCACGGCTTTCAGATCGGCCGAATGCTCGTTACCCAGGCACAACAGCAAACGACCTTCCACCGTGACCCGCACACGGTTGCAGGTCGCGCAGAAGTTGTGGCTGTGGGGCGAGATGAAACCGATGCGGATGTGTGGCGCTTCAGCCACTCGCCAGTAGCGCGAAGGCCCGGACGTGGTTTCAGTGGAATGCACCAGGGTGTAGCGCTCGGCGATGCGTTCGCGCACCTGTTCGCTGGAATAGAACGACTCGGCCCGACTGTGCTCGCTGATCGTGCCGAGGGGCATCTCTTCGATAAACGTGATATCAACGCCGCGATCAATGGCGAAGGCGACCAGATCATTGATCTCGTGGTCGTTGCGGCCCTGCATCACCACGCAGTTGAGCTTGGTGCGCTCGAAACCGGCCGCGTTGGCGGCGTCGATGCCGGCAATGACCTTGCTCAGATCACCGGTGCGGGTCAGCTCCTTGAAGCGCGCGGGATCGAGGCTGTCCAGGCTGATGTTGAGGCGCTTGAGGCCGGCTTCGAACAGCGGCACGGCGAGTTTGTCGAGCTGCGAGCCGTTGGTGGTCATGCACAGTTCGCGCAGGCCGGGCAGACCAGCGATGCTGCGAACCAGCCCAACAATGCCGGAACGCACCAGTGGCTCGCCGCCGGTCAGACGAATCTTCTTGGTGCCCAGCGCCACGAAACGCTCGGCCAGTTGATGGATTTCTTCGAGGGAGAGAATCTGCTGACGCGGCAGGAACGTCATGTCCTCGGCCATGCAATACACGCAGCGGAAATCGCATCGATCCGTCACCGACATGCGGACGTAATCGACCTTGCGTGAATAGCTGTCCATCAGGACTCGATCTGACATTGATTACTCTCGACAACGTGACGCGTGGCAGAAACAGGGTGCGCGCCCCGGGAAAGGAGGCGCGCGGCTGCAGCGTTAAATCTGGCTACCGGTCTGCTGCTCGATGGCCGCAGCAGTGACGCCGGTTGCCGGAGCCTGAATGACTTTCGAATAGGACACGTAATACGCGAGCCCGACGAAAATTGCACCCCCCACGGCGTTGCCCAGGAACACCGCGACGAAGTTTTCAACGAATTCGGTCCAGCTCAGGGCATCGGCAAAGATCGCCGCAGGGATCACGAACATGTTGGCGACCACGTGCTGGAAGCCGATCGCGACGAACGCCATGATCGGGAACCACATGCCGATGATCTTGCCGGTCACGTCCTTGCTCGCATACGACAACCATACCCCCAGACAGACCAGCCAGTTGCAACCGATGCCGGAAATAAATGCCTGGGCAAAATCCGCGCTGACCTTAGCCTTGGCGATGGCCAGGGTTTTCGCCAGGTACGCGCCTTCTGTCAGGCCAAGTACATGGCCGAAGAAATAGGCGACGAACAGCGCGCCCAGCAGGTTGGCCAGGGTCACGAGCGCCCAGTTGCGTGCCACCGCGGACAGCGGAATACGACCGGCAAACATCGCGGTCGGCAGGCTCATCATGTTGCCGGTCAGCAACTCACCGCCGGCCAGGATCACCAGAATCAGACCCAGCGGGAACACCGCTGCGCCCATCAGATTGCCCAGTGAGGCCCATGGCGCCGGGATCATCGTGCTGACATGGATGTCCAGCAAAAAGCCCAGGGCGATGAATGCCCCCGCCAGAAAACCCAGCACCAGGATGGCCAGGGTCGGCAGGTGGGACTTTTTTACGCCGGCTTCGATAGTGATCTCGGCGATCTGCTGCGGTGTATGGGTGGACATAGGCTCTCGGGCTCGCAAGCAATGGACCGCGCCGCGACGCTATGAGCCGTGACGCGTAGATGAAGGAGGGGGGTCAAGCATCCAGTCTTGGTGCGCGGGGTGTCAGCCGACAGGGCGCCGATCTCTGATGGGCGCGAAGCTGCGACGTTAAACCGCATGCCAGAGGGCGCTCAAAAGACCTGATCAATTAGTGAGCACGCTACCGATCGGGGTCTTGAGCGTCCAATCGCTTGTTCCGATAGGGTCATCGACGCTGTCTATCACGGGCTTTTCAGTCACGGGGCCGCCTCTGGAAATCAATGCGGCCCCGTCCATGGCTAGTCCTGGCCGTCCCGGGCGATGCTGCGCTCATACCGCTCCAGCAGTGGCTGAATGCTGATGCCGTGCACCAGGATGCTCAGCGCCACCACCGACAACGTCAGGCTGATGGTGGTGTCTACCGCTTCGGTGGGCAGGCCGTGGGTCAGCGCGTAGCAGAGGTAATACAGCGTGCCGATGCCACGTATGCCGAACCAGCCCACCAGCGCTTTTTGCGGCCGGGTCAGCAATTTGCCGCTGATCAGCAGCCAGACGCTCAGCGGCCGGATCACGCAGAACAACGCGAGGCCCAGGCCGACGGCGCGCCAGTCCCAGTAGCTGGCGAGTGCCGCGCCGAGGAGGGTGATCAGCAGCACCTCCATGGCGCGCTCCACCAGGCTGCCGAAGACCATCATGTCGCCCATCATCACGCCGGCGGCGAGCTGACTGTCGGAGAGCGCATCGCGATCGCCCAAGATGGCCGACTCTGGATCGCTGTGGGTATGCCCCACCATCGGGATGGCTACATGTTCCGACGGGACCTCCGATTGAGTGGCGTTGGATTCGGCGTGACGCAGACCGATGCCCGCCGCGAACACCGCCAGAAAGCCATAGGCACCGAGGCCCTCGGCGGTGACGTAGGCAATGGCGATCAGGGCCAGGGCGAGGAAGTCGTTGGGCGACAGGGTGCTGTCGGCGTTCTTGATGCGCAGGTAGATCATCAGATGACCGACGCCACGGCCCAGGCCGTAACCGAGCATCAGACCGACTGGTACGCCCCAGATGATGTTCTTCAGCAGCCAGCCCTGGGTCCAGTCGAAATCCGACGCACCGTGGGTGATGAACATCAGGGCGAAAATCACGAAGGGGAACGCGGTGCCGTCGTTGAGCCCGGCCTCACCGGACAGGCCGAAGCGAACCCGGTCCAGGTCCTGGGCGCTGTTGACCTGCACCAGACCGGCCAGCACCGGGTCGGTGGGCGAGAGCATGGCGCCGAGCAACAGTGAGATCGGCCATGACAGGTCGAACAGGTAATGCGCGGTCAGGCTGACGCCGGCAATGGTCGCCAGCATCACCGGCCCGGCCAGCAAATACGCCGAATACCAGGCGCCCCGGTGCAGCGGCAGACGCAGCTTGATGCCGGTGTTGAACAGGGAGAACAGCACGGCGATTTCGGTGAGGCGTTCAAGCCAGTGGCGCGCGTCGCGAACGTCGAGCTGCGCGATGTCCAGGCCCCAGGGCCCGATCGCGGCGCCAAACGCCAGACACACCGCCGACGTCGTGACCGGCAGCCATCGCAGGTAAGAAGAAGTCAGTGCCAGCAGCATCAGCAGGACACCGAAGACGGTCATGCAAAGAATGAAACTCATGCGGAAACATCATCAGTCAATGGGCGGGAATGACTGTGTGACTGCGGGAGGGAGGGATAGTTGACATGAATGTGGAATGGATCCCGCGACCGGCGAGGCGCCTTGACGTTCGGTCGTACCGCGGCGCGTTTGCCGACTAAACTGTGCGCCACCCCTTAACTTGGACTGAGCCCCCATGGCATTTGACTGGCACAGCGAATCGCTTTCCCGAGACACCCCTGTCACCCAGGATTACCGCAACACCCAGAACGTGCGCCGGTTCATGACCGAGCAGTGCGGGCCGGCCTTCAAATTCGACCGCGACTTCATGGCCTGGATACGCAACGACAGCGCCAAGACGCTGGGCGATGTTGCGGATGAATGGCAGCGGCGCCACGGCAATACAGCCTGACGAGAGCGGGAGAACGCATGTTCACATTATTTGGGGCCGACGGATCCGGCTCGGCCGCCACCGAGATGGCGCTCACGCTGTGCGGCGCCGAATACCGCCTGGTGGCCGCCAGTTCGTGGGACGCCGGCGCGGGGCAGGACGAGCTGAAACGCTTGAACCCATTGCTGCAAGTGCCGACGCTGGTGATCCCCGGCGGCGGAGTGATGACGGAGAGCGCGGCCATCCTCACGCACCTGGGCCTAGCCTTTCCGCTGTCCGGCCTCTTGTCTCAAGACGCCCTTGAACGGGCCCAGCAGCTCCGGGCCCTGGCGTACCTCACCAGCAACTGCTACGCGTCCATCGGCCTGATCGACTACCCGGAACGGTGGCTGCCCGACGCCGATCCTGATCAATTAAACCGCTTGGTCGCAGGCGCCCGGAGCAAACTCCACAGTCAGTGGGAGGTGTTCAGCGATGTGTTTTACAACTCGGTCGCCTGGCATCCCCATGCGCCCGGCGCCGTCGAAATACTCGCCTGCGTGGTCAGCCAGTGGAGTGGGGCTCGGGAGCATCTGGGAAGGTCGCGACCCGAGTTTTACGCATCCCTCGGGGTCATTGATGGTCATCCCGTCATCAACGCGGTGCTGCAGCGGCATGGAGGGTGAACGCGTGGTCAGTTACGGCGACAACTGGCTGCGCAGCTTCGCCGGGCTGATGCCCATGCGCTGGCGAAAGGCAGTCGCCATATGCGCCTGGGAGCTGAAGCCACAGCCATGGGCGATCTCTGCCAGCCTCGCGTTTGAATCGCGCATCAGGGTTCGGGCTTTGGCCAGGCGTCGGTCGATCAGGTAGCTGTGCGGGCTTTTGCCGGTAGTGTTCTTGAACGCCCGAATGAAATAACCCTCGGACAACCCCAGCATCTGCGCCATCGCCTGCACCCCCAGCGGGCCGTCGATGCCGGCGTCGATGAACTCATCGAGTCTGCGCATCCGGCTGCCGTTGATCGAGCCTTGCAGCGGCGCGTCGAAAGCGCTCTTGTTGGCGGTCCGTTCAGCCAGGGCCAGCGCCCAGCCCTCCCAATCATCCGCCGCCGAGCTTTGCAACAATGCTGCGCGTATCGTCATCGCGACGGCGATCGCCTGGGCATCAATCCGGTTGTTGAAGGCGTGATCCCCTGACAGAGCAAGCCCGTCCGTGCGCAATAGCCGGAGGTATTCACCGCCCGTGGGCGACTCCGATAACACGTCGCAACCGGCAGGCACGAAGGCCAGGCCGTTGGGCACCGCGTCGAAGGGCTGCACGCGGTCGCTGCCGATGGCGTGCAGGCCACGCTGGCCTTCGAAGGCAAAGCCGATCGCCGCCTGGGTCGCCACATAGCGCGTGGCGTAACTGGCGGCGGGGAGCAATTCAATCATCCACGGGCCAGCCTCGACACGGCGAACCGGTTCAGACGGGGGCGGGTGAGGCGGGCGTTTTGTCGGGCTCATGGCCTTCATAGTAATGAAGTGATTGGGCAAAAGTCAGGTCAGTTTTATGAAAGCCGGCGCGGCGAGCTTCTGCCTAGACTGGGCCGAATTTCCGAGGAGACACCCTATGCATGGGCTGACACGCGACGATATTGAACAGGCCGCTCGCCAGGTGTACGAGGTCATGCCGCCGACCGCTCAGTACCCGTGGCCGTTACTGGCTGAGCGACTAAACAGCACGGTGTGGGTCAAGCATGAAAACCACACGCCCACCGGTGCGTTCAAGGTGCGCGGCGGGATTACGTTCATGCACTGGCTCAAGTGCACCTATCCGACCGTCAGAGGCATCGTCACGGCGACGCGGGGCAATCACGGTCAAAGCCTGGCGCTGGCCGCTACTGCACTGGGCATGAGTGCGTCGATCGTGGTGCCGGAAGGCAACTCGCCAGAAAAGAACAACGCCATGCGGGCCCTCGGCGGCACCGTGATCGAATGTGGTCGGGATTTCGACGAAGCCCGGGAAGAGGCCGCGCGGCTGGCGGACCTGCATGGGCACTACCTGGTCCCGCCATTCCACATCGAGTTGCTCAAGGGCGTGGCCACGTATGCGCTGGAGTTGTTCATGGCCGCTCCGGATCTGGACACGGTCTACGTACCCATCGGCTGTGGGTCCGGCATTTGCGGCGTCATTGCCGCCCGCGACGCGCTGGGCCTGCAGACCCGGGTGGTTGGCGTGGTCTCCACCGAGGCGGCGGCCGCCAAGTGGTCGTTCGAGGAAGGCACCATCTTGCAAACCCCGTCGGCGAACACCTTTGCCGACGGCCTCGCCGTGCGCAGACCCATTCCTGCGGCTTTCGCTATCTACCAAGCAGGGGCGGAACGCATCGTCGCGGTCAGCGAGGAAGAAATCGCCGAAGCCATGCGCGTCTACTACACCGACACCCACAACCTCGCGGAGGGTGCAGGGGCCGCTGCACTGGCGGCGCTCATTCAGGAGCGCAAGGCCATGGCAGGGAAAAAGGTCGGGGTGATTCTGTCCGGCGGGAATGTGGACCGGTCGGTGTATGCGCGGGTGATAGGCTGAAGCGGCAAGCGGCAAGCCACAAGCCACAAGCGGTTCAGCACGGAGCCGGTCAGCGGGGTATTGGGTGGAAGATGTAATCGTGGGTGGGCGAGTCCGCCAGGGGCACGGACTGAGCGTGCAGATACTCCCTTAATGCCGGGTCTTCTGCCTTGATCTGCCAGGGTTGAGCAGCGAGGCTGGCATTGACCTCGGACCTTTCGCACGCCGCAAGCAGCGTTTCGACCGAGGGCTGGTGAATCACCAGACCGTTGCCTTTCCAGCCGGCAATGGTCAGGCCCAGGCTTTCGCACACCGCCACTTTGCGCCGGGCATCATCGCGGTCGGTCTGGCGCGATTGCTGGACCAGCATCGCCAGCCCTTGATCCGACGCCAGCAGGCTGCCCTGCTGCCAGCTTTCCGGCGGGCAGTCCTTGGCGCCGGGTTGCAACGCAATGAAAGGACTGATCTCCATCGGGTAGATCCGGCACACCAGCGGCCGCTCCAGATACACCGAACAGAGCCCGTCTTTTTGAAGGTTCGGGCATTCAGGGATCGCGTTGGCCGCCAGAATCACCGTCACCCGCAACGTGCCTGAACCGCCGGTGACCGGCGCCGACCGCCCGGCGTTGTAGGCGTACTCGGGCGATGCGAGCGGCCAGAGTGAATCGTCGAATGCCTCCAGCAATACCCCCACCGAATGGCCGCGTCTGAGCCAGGTTACTGCTTCGGCGAGGGTCAAGGGCACGAAGCGGCCACGGCAGCACTCGCCACACCCGACGCACTCGAAACGGACGTCGGGGTCTACCGCGAGGCCAATGGCTGTGGAGGGTGCTTCTGATTCTTTGATGTCCATGTAACCTGCATCCCTGTTCGTTGATCGGTGAATCATAACTGGATGTACGCGATCAGTCAGTGGGATCGGCTTCAGCCAGGAAGAGGCCCGTTTCGGCACCTCCAATTCCACTGGGTCGCGCAAGGCCCGATGCAAAACAACCCCCCGATGTCCCGCAGATCACTCCTGGGCCTCAACTCATCCAGTTGCCGCCGTCGACATTGTAGGTCTGGGCGACGACATAGTCGCTCTCGGCCGACGCGAGGAAAACTGCCATGCCGGTCAGGTCTTCGGCGGTGCCCATTCGGCCGTAGGGCACTTGCGCGCCGACGAGCTTTTTCTTCTCGCCCAACGGCCGGTTCTCGTGTTTGGCGAACAGCGCATCCACGCCGTCCCAGTGCTCGCCGTCGACGACCCCCGGGGCGATCGCATTGACGTTGATCCTGTGCTTGATCAGGTTCAATCCGGCGGATTGGGTCAGGCTGATCACGGCAGCCTTGGTCGCGCAGTAGACGCCCACCAGTGCCTCGCCGCGCCGGCCGGCCTGACTCGCCATGTTGATGATCTTGCCGCCATGACCCTGGGCGATCATCTGCTTCGCCGCCGCCTGAAGGGTGAACAACGTGCCGGCCACATTGATCGAGAACAGCCGCTCGTAACTCTCGCGGGTGATGTCCGTGATGGGCGCCAGATCGAACAATGCGGCGTTGTTGATCAGGATATCCAGCTTGCCGGTGGCGGCCACGACGGCCGCAATGGCAGCGTCGATGGACGATTGATCGGTGACATCCATCCTCACCGCGTAGGCACTGGCGCCCAGCTCGGTGGCCGTCTGTGTGGCGCGCTCCAGATTGATGTCGGCGATTGCCACCGTCGCGCCTTCGCGAATGTAGGCTTCGGCGTAGGCCCGCCCGATACCCCGGGCTGAGCCAGTGATCAGTGCGCTTTTACCTTCGAGTCGTTTCATTGAAATCGTCATCCGTCATGCAGAGAGAGGCGGCAGATGCCCGCCGGCAGGCCTTTATTTCTTCGGGTAACCGGCGCGTTTCATTTCCCGCACCGTCGTCGACTGCGCGGCAGTCAGGGCCTGCTCGACGGAGGTCTGACCGGTGAGCGCCGCCGAGAGGAGTTTGCCCACCGACGTGCCGATGGCCTGGAATTCCGGGATCGTCACATACTGGATGCCGACATAAGGCACAGGCTTGGCCGACGGGTGCGCCGGGTCAGCGTGTTTCATCATTTCCAGTGTCACCCTGGCGAACGGCGCAGCCTTGAGATAGGCGTCGTTGTAGGTGGAGGTGCGGGTGCCTGGCGGTACGTTGGTGATGCCATCCTTCTGCGCGACCAGCTGGATATATTCCTTGGACGTGGCCCAAGTGGTGAAGGCCCTGGCGGCGTCTTTGTGTTTGGAGGTCGCCGGGATTGCCAGCGACCAGGCGTACAACCAGGAGGATCCCTTGTCGGTCACTTCAACGGGCGCAGGTGCAAACCCCACGCTGTCCACGACCCGGCTTTGTTCTTTGTCGGTGGTGAACGAGCCTGCCACGCTGGCATCAACCCAGATCGCGCATTTGCCACTGTTGAACAGCGCGAGGGTTTCATTGAAGCCGTTACTGGAGACGCCGGGCGGACCGTAGTTTTTCAGCGTGTTGACGTAGAAGTTGGCAGCGGCGGTCCACTCGGGGCTGGTCAGCTCGGGTTGCCATTGTTCGTCGAACCACCGGGCGCCAAAGGCGTTCGCCATCGTGGTCAGCAGGGCCATGTTCTCACCCCAGCCGGCCTTGCCCCTCAGGCACATGCCGTACTGACCCTGGTCCGGGTGATGCAGTTTGGCGGCAAACTCGCCGAGCTGGGTCCAGGTCGGGTGCTCGGGCATGCTCAGCCCGGCTTGTTTGAACAGGTCGGTCCGGTAGTAGGTCACCGTGCTCTCGCCGTAGAACGGCAACGCATACAGGGTGCCGTTGACCGACAGACCCTGGCGCACAGAAGGGATGATGTCGTCAAGGTCGTAGCTGGCCGGCAGGTCCTTCATCGGCTCCAGCCAGTTTTTTGCGCCCCACAACGGCGTCTCGTAGGTGCCGATGGTCAACACATCGAACTGACCGCCCTGGGTGGCGATGTCGGTCGTCAGCCGTTGGCGCAGGACGTTTTCTTCGAGCACCACCCAATTAAGCTTGATGTCGGGGTGCTGTTCTTCGAATACCTTGGAGAGCCGCTGCATGCGGATCATGTCGTTGTTATTGACGGTGGCGATGGTGATCGTCTCGGCAGCATGACTGACGCCAGCCAGAGACAGACCGGCAGACAGCAGCAGCGCGTGATGCGTGATCTTCATGGTGATCTCCACTCCACGCCAGTGGCGCGGAATCGTTATTGTTGTTGTTTTCAGCCACTGCCGGGGCATCCGACGTGTCACTTCGGAGCAGTGGCATGTCGATTACAGCACCTTGCACGCCCTGCAACAAACGCGCTGAGGATGTGGCGTCGATGCTTTTTTAACCGAATAGACCAGCCTTGAGCCTGGCTAAAAAAGTATCAGCGCGCAGTGACAGGCGAGGTGGAGCAGGGGGATGCAACGCGCGTATGGTGCGTAGACGCGTGTGCCAATAACGACAAAAAAGGGGCAGACCATGCCTGAAAGCCGAACAGCCTTATTCGAGCAGTTGCCTGCCGAGCTGGAAATCATCCTGCCGGCGCCCCAGCAGAGTTTTCGCTGGTACGAGCACGACTATCCCTATCCGCTCGCACGCTGGAACCACCATCCCGAATACGAGATTCATCTCATCCGCAAAGGCAGCGGCAAACTGGTCGCGGGCGATTACATCGGCGCCTTCGGCCCCGGCCATGTCGCGCTGATCGGCCCCGATTTACCCCATGACTGGATGGGCGACCTGGCGCCGGGGGAGCACCTGCAGGGCCGGGACGTTGTGCTTCAATTTGACGGCGCTACGTTGCTGGGGCTACGCGAGACGATGCCTGAGCTGGGTGAATTGCAGGGGTTGTTTGACCGCGCCCGTCGCGGGCTGGAATTTACCGGCGGGACCGCCGTGCAGGCCGCGGAGCTGCTTGAACGCATCGGCATGGCGCAGGGGTTGCCGCGCTTGCTGCTGTTTCTCCAACTGCTCAATACCCTGAGCACAGCGCCTACCCGTGAAGCCCGCACGCTGGCGAGTTCGTGTTATGCGCCGGCCCTGGATGCCAAAAGCGCTGAACGCGTTCACCGGGCATTCGACTACCTGCAACGCGAGCTCACGGGGGATATCAGGCTGTCAGTGATCGCCGAGCGACTGCACATGAGCGAGCCGGGATTTTCACGGTTCTTCAAGCGCGCCACAGGCCACGGTTTTATCGACCTGATGCGCAAGCTGCGCATCCAGAAAGCCTGCCGGTTGTTGCTGCAAACGCAGATGTCCGTTGCTGATGTCTGTTTTGAAGTGGGTTACATCAACCTGTCGAATTTCAACCGACACTTTCGCTTCGAGATGAAGCAGACGCCGACGGACTACCGACGAGGGACTGCGGCGACATTGTTCAACTTGAACACGTCGAAGGTTTCGTAGTGCCGGCGCAGCGCTTCGCGGGTGTCCGACTACCCGAAACCATCGGTGCCCAGTGCGACGAAGCGTCGATTGCCAATCCCGGAACCTCTAAAACCAGTCGATAGCGGTTCAGCGCCTTGCTGACTAACGGGGTGCTGATCTGCTCAAGAGTCGCCAGTTTGCGCAGGCCAACAGGCGTTTTTTTGGGGGAGAGGGGGCGGGGGCGAGTAACACGGGGAGCCGATAGAGCGGCTGCTGACGTCAGTCAGCGCCGCCAAACGGGCTATCAAGCTCGGTTCAACGGCTGATTCACGCCTGTTCGTCTTGCTCGGTCGCATCATCGTCGTGCTTGAGCGCGGGCTTCATGCCTGGCTGCGGCGCGTGCACGGCATCCGGTGCGACTTCTTCGCCGTGGTTCTTTTTCTCTTGCTGCACTTTTTTGTCGTGGGCGACGTTACGTGGATCGGTCATGGGGATTCCTTGATCTGGCAGATGATTCGTATGCCCGCCGACGGGACTCGTTGGCCGTGAGCGTCGGGGCAAGATTTGGAGTCAGTGCCGCGTTCAGCGTTCAGTGCATTTCAAACCGGGATGCGTGAACAGCGATGACCAGGCGCCGCGGGCAGACGATATGGGCAGAGCAAATGCCGGTGAATCCTCAGCCTGCCTGCTGCGCAAACGATGAATGGGTGTAGCAAAACAGGCTGGAAGCCGGCTTGGGACGGCCATACAGGTAGCCCTGGGCGTAATTGCATCCGCTGTTGGCCAGCCAGGACGGCAGATGGGGCAGGTGAAATTCCTCGACGCCCTCAGCCGTGACCTGCATTTTCAGGCTGCGCGCCATGCCCAGAATCGCTTCGACCATGGGCAGGTGATCGGTCTGCCCGGGTTCAAAGAACGACCGGTCTATTTTGATCTTGTCGATGGACAGGCGGGTCAGGTGGTACAGGCTTGAATAACCGATGCCGAAGTCATCCAGGGCGACCGTAATACCGTGCTCGTGCAACTTGCTCAGGTTTTGTCGCGCCACCTCCAGATTGCCGACCAGGGCTTCCTCGGTGATTTCGACTTCGAAGCGATGAAACGCAAAATGCTCTTGCCGCAGTTGCTCCAGCAGCTGATCGGGAAACAGCGCGTCGGTCACCATGCCCGCGCTGACGTTCATGGATAAACGCAAGTGATCGTCCCAGCGATTGGCGGCGCGACAGGCTTGCTTGATCAGCGAGCGGGTCATGGCCGGGATCAATCCCAGGCGCTCAAGCACCGGAATGAAGTCGGCCGGTGCTGCAGTGCTGCCGTCGGGCTTGGGCCAGCGCGCAAGGACTTCAAAACCCACCACCTCCTGAGAAGGGAGTGCCACGATCGGCTGAAAGAAGGGCACGATTTCGTCAGCTTCAACTGCCCGTCTCAGTGCCAGTTCAAGGTCGGCCTGGGCCCGGCGCTGCTTCTCGTATTCGCTGTCATAGAAGTTGTAGGTCGAACGCCCGTCTTTCTTACCGCGGTACATTGCGGTGTCGGCACAGTGCAGCAATGCCGAGGCATCCTGCGCGTCCGTCCACGACCGTGAAATGCCGATGGTGGCGCCCAACGCCGAAGGCTCGACGGCGGACGACAATGGCGCGCTGAGCTGAAACACTGCCGCCTCGGCGATCTGACCCAGCTCTGTCTGGTGTTTGAACTTGAGAAACAGCAGGCAGAACTCATCACCGCCCAGGCGCACCGCAACGCCGCCGTTGTCGTCCGCGATAGCTTCGAGCCTGCGCGCAATCTCCACCAGCACAATGTCGCCGGCGGCGTGGCCGTGCTGATCATTGACCGCCTTGAAGTGGTCCAGATCGATGAGCATGACCGCCGCAGGCCGCTTCAAACCGAGCTGGTTCCGGACCATCTCCATGAAGATGCGCCGGTTGATCAACCCACTGAGCGAGTCGTAGGTGGCCAGGGTTTCAGTCTTCGCTTGTGCCTGCTTCAGTCGGCGATAGCTTGATCGCGTGTTCGCGATCAGGCGCCTGAGCATGATGGTCGGGATGAGCATTGAAATCAGCGAAAACCCCGTGGCGGTCAGTACGAATCGCCACCTTTCGGCATCTTCAAAGTCAGCGTCATACGGCAGGGCGAGCCAGTGCATGACCCAGGCTTCCAGCCTGAATTCCCACAGGATGGAAAGTCCGACCACGGTAGACAGTGCGATCAGCAGCAGTACAGGCAGGCGATAAGGGTTGCGGCGGTGCAGGTCAGTCATGGCAGGCCTCGCAGGGCCAAAAAGATAATTGTGATGTCAGACTGCCATCTTCGCAGATAGGTTCGTACCGTTTATCGAAGAATCATGCCCAGACGCCGAAATGGTGTCTGTGCCTGACCGGAAGCGGGGGGAGGGCCGCATTACCGGTCGACGCCCGGGTGCCTCGCGGTTAGGGTGACACTTGGGATTCAGGAATGAATCATCGGCCGCACGCGTTAAGGCCTCTCTGCAGGCCAGCCTGTGATGGTCAGCCCAAGGCGAATCAACCCAGCAAACAGGAGCCACCCATGACCGATTCTCTGTACGACATTCCCCTCAAGCAAATCGATGGCACGCCAGCCAACCTGGGCCAGTATCAAGGCAAAGTGCTGCTGGTGGTGAACGTGGCGTCCAAATGCGGGCTGACGCCGCAATACGAAGGGCTTGAAAGCCTTTACCAGGGCAAGAAAGAAGCCGGACTTGAAGTGCTGGGCTTTCCGGCCAACAACTTCAAGGAGCAGGAGCCTGGCAGCGACAGCGACATCCAGTCGTTTTGCTCGACCACCTACGACGTGCACTTCCCGTTGTTCTCGAAGATCTCTGTCGCTGGCGACGATACGCATCCGCTTTATCGCGAACTCACCGCCGCCCAGCCCGCTGCCACCGGCGACGGGCCGTTCCGTGAACGCCTCAAGGGCTACGGTATTGAAAGCGGCGCAGGCACGGAAGTGCTGTGGAATTTCGAGAAGTTCCTGATCGGGCGTGACGGCAAGGTGATCGGCCGCTTTGCGCCGGATGTGACAGCAGATGATCCACGTCTGACCGCCGCCATTGATGAGGCCCTGAGCGCCTGACGTTTTAGCCGGCATAACGCCTGCGCGCGAGCGTCCTGCACTCGATTCACAGAGCCGCACCGAGCGGCCTCTGTGAACGGGCAGGGCAAAGAAAAAAGTCGTCTATCGATCGTCGTGTGAAGCATGAATCGTCCTCTGTTTGTTTCCCTGGATGGGCCAAAGGGTGTCGGTAAAACCACCCTGTTGGAGGCCGTCACGACATCACTGAGGGCCGACAACACGAAAGTGATCCGGCTGTGCGAGAGCAAAAGTGACCCCCATCGGGGTGAAACAATGGCGCTCGTCAACCGACTGGTCAGACATCCAGACCGGGATCTCGAGTGGGAGGTCTGTAAGCGCCTGGCCGCCAGCCGTGGCTGGATTTCCAGGTACGTGCTGACCAAACAGCCAGCCGACAGCATCATCCTGATTGATCGCTGGTACCCCTCGGATGCCGCGTTTCGCCGGCTAATCCCGTTCGCAGAAATTCTGCAGTTGAACATTGACCTGGACGTTCGAGTCCCGGACTTGCATGTCGGTGTCGTCACTGCGGCTGAGATTTCATGGGCGAGGGCAGCGGCACGCCGGCGTGGGTTGAGCAGTACGGTGATTCATACGCTGGAGGAACACGCTGTTTGCACTGAGGCGTTTGAGCGGGCGGTTTCAGATAACGGCTGGGTCTTGTGCCGAAACGAAGGGCTGATCGAAGACGCAACCCTGCAGGTGGTTTCGGCAATATACAAAGTCCTCTGAAGATTCCGCGCGACACGCCGCTGGCGCCGACCTCACGAGGTGTTTAGTGAGCGCACAAATTCCTGTATAGGCTGACAGCCACGGCATATTCAAGTAACTGAGGCATCAGGGAAGTGCCTGGCGCCTGCTCGCAACCAGCAACGCCAGAACATCCTCGGCCAGCACCGGTGGACTGAGCAGAAAACCTTGAGCATAAGGGCAGTCCAACTCCCTGAGCTGGTCGAGTTGGCCAGGCGTCTCGACGCCCTCAGCGACAATCGCCAGGTCCAGTGCCTCGCCCAGAGACAGGATACTTTGGACGATGGCCACGCTGCGCTCGTGTTTCATCATGCGCGAGACAAATGACCGATCAATCTTGATGGCGTCGATTGGGTATCGGTCGATGTAGCCCAGAGAGCTGTAGCCGGTACCGAAATCGTCCAGCGCGATCCGGATGCCCTGAGCGCGAAGGTCTTCGAGCGTTTTGGCCACCATCTCCGGTTCATGCAGGAACACTGACTCGGTGATTTCGATCTGCAAGGCACGGGCATCAAATTCCGTCTCTGCAATGATTTCGGCGACCTGAAGGGCGAAATCTCTGCGGTTGAGTTCAACACCCGATACGTTGACGTTTAGCTTGATAGTGCTCGGCCCGGCAGCGTCACCCCATTTCTTGACTTCGCGACACGCGTTGCGCATGACCCACTCGCCAATATCGCGAATGACGCCAATATCCTCGGCCACGCCAATGAACACATCCGGCGCGATATTACCCAAGGTCGAGTGGCGCCACCTTACCAATGCTTCAACGCCCACGATCTTCTCAGTGGTGATGGAAAATATCGGTTGATACACCAGATAGAACTCATCGCGGGTAATCGCGTGCTTGAGCGCATTCTGCATCACCAGCATGTCGATCGATGCCTGGCGCATTGACAGGTCGAAAACGGCCCAGCTGCCACGGCCCTTCTTTTTGGCGGCGTACATGGCCACGTCCGCATCACGGATCAGGTCTTCGGCGGTGTTGTGTTGCACATCCAGCGTCGCAATGCCGATGCTGCAGGAGATAAAGAGTTGTTGCCCGTCGATGGCGGTAGGCAAGCTGAGTGCGTGGGTCACTCGCTTGGCGGTCTCGATTGCTTGTTCCTGGTGGCCTTTGTCGGTCAGCAGTATCGCGAACTCGTCTCCACCGATGCGGGCGATCACCGCACTGGGATCAATGCATTCGCTCAGGCGTTGTGCAACGCTTTTGAGCAAGATGTCGCCGGCATGGTGCCCCATGCCGTCGTTGACGTATTTGAAGCGATCCAGATCCAGATACAACACCGTGGCCGCGCCGGGGTCACCGACGTTTCCATTGCTCAGGGCAGAATGGATGCGGGCCATGAAATAGCCCCGGTTCTTGAGCCTCGTCAGCTCGTCATGGAACGCGGCGTACGAGAGTTCGTCCTGAATGCGCTCTCGCTCGATCAGCCGCGACTCAAGCGCCAGGCGCTCCTCACGGTCGAGCTGGGCTTGCCGAAAGAGCTGCTCTGCGTCTTTTCGTTCGGTGATGTCGCGTTGTACGGAAACCCAATGGGTGAACCAGCCTTTCTCGTTGGCGACCGGTACGATACTCAGCTGCACCCAGAACTTGGTCCCGTCTCGACGCGTGTTGATCAGCTCGACCTCGACGGGATCCCAGCGTTGCAACGCCGCCCTGATCTGCTGAAGCGTGGCACGGTCTGTCTCCGCACATTGCAGAATCCGGGGCGTCTTTCCGATGACTTCTTCGAAGCTGAAGCCGGTAGTGGTCAGGAACGCCGGATTGCAGTACACGATGCGCGGTCCTGGCAAATCGATGGGTTCTGCTTCGGTGATCAGGATGGCGTCCTTCGCGTTGACCACCACTGACTCCAGCAAGCGCAGGCGCTCAATGACCTCTGATCCGCCGGCCGCTTGTGTCGGGTTCGTCTTGAGGGAGTCGTACAGATCGGCTGCATGGGTTTGCACGCCATAGATATGCGCGGCGCTGAGTCGTTTATGGGGAAGCGGGATCGTCATCAGTACCGCACCGGTCAGGACCGCGTCGCCATCTCTGATGGCAACGCAGACCAGCGACTCGTTGACAACCTGATCAAGCCCGGCAGGCAGCGCAGCGTCGGCGGGCATGGCCTCGCCAACGTCGACAACGTCCCCGTAGGACAACACCATCTTTAACCAGCCACCGGTGATTGCGTCTGCGCGCACCGCCGGCGCGGCGCCACAGGTCGCTACCGTGTGCCACAGCTCTTCGTCTCGTAATATCAGGATGGCGCCCACCGCCCCGGTCAGGTGAGAGGCTGCGTCCAGGAAATGCCCCAGAACTTCATGATTCTTTAAACCGAGGTGAGCCTTGGGCATATGCATTACCTGAAAGAGGGACGAAGTGCCAGGCGGACGTTCGACAGGCGTAGAAATCGAGCAACCAGGAGCGGCTGGGTGGGAGAACTGCAGCCCCTGGCAAGCCGGTTGGCAGTTTCGGTATCGGCGTGTTGCTGACGTTCAATAGGGCAACATGGCGAACGATCTGCGCGACACGAGGGAATGAGGGAATGAAGCCTTTCCGTGATTCCAATACGACATCATAGTACCTTGAGCCGATAGGAATGTCGCTCCATGGCACCTGTGCCCGAAAACCTTACCACGCGTTGAGCGGGCAGACCGCCAGTCTTTGGTAGGGTGCCGCACCGCTGCCTGAATGCTCAAACCTGTACAAGGATAAACAAATGTACAACTTTTGCTAAAGTTTTTAGTACTCTCTGCCGATCGATGTATCTGAGGCGTCAAGTCGTACATAAGCCCCCCGTGTGTCTGGCCTGAGCGAGTCTCACAGTCAGTGAGCAGCGGTTGCTTATCACTTTCAGGGAAGGAGTCCCGCCCACTCACCATCATTTAGCGGACCTGCCCCATGAACAATAATGTGAACCCAGCCGCAGAACTGGCCCAGGCCGGCGCTGACTTGAACTCCCTGCTGAGCGCGATCGACCGCTCCCAGGCCGTGATCGAATTCGA
Organism: Pseudomonas petrae; assembly: GCF_021728295.1. Taxonomy (GTDB): domain Bacteria; phylum Pseudomonadota; class Gammaproteobacteria; order Pseudomonadales; family Pseudomonadaceae; genus Aquipseudomonas; species Aquipseudomonas petrae. The sequence continues at coordinate 435,932 of NZ_JAKJXE010000002.1, read as the reverse complement.
TCTGCAGGGGAACGTGCTGTACGCCAACCAGAACTTCCTCGATTGCATGGGTTACGACCTCGAAGAAATTCGTGGGCGCCATCACCGGCTGTTTTGCATGCCCGACTATGCGACCAGCAAGGAATACCTGATGTTTTGGGAGAAGTTGGGGACCGGCAATTTTGACGCCGGCCAGTATCAGCGTCAGGCCAAGGACGGCCGCCAGATCTGGTTGCAGGCCACTTACAACCCGGTGATGGACAACAACGGCAAGCCATTCAAGATCGTCAAATTTGCCAGCGATGTCACTGAGGCGCGCAATCGCAATGCCGAGTGGGAAAGCAAAATCGAGGCGATTGAGCGTTCCCAGGCGCTGATCGAGTTCACGCCTGAAGGGTATGTGCTAACCGCCAACAGTAAGTTTCTCTCGGCCATGGGTTACACCCTGGAAGAAGTCGTGGGCCAACATCACCGGATGTTCTGTGAACCTGAATACGCGGCCTCCCTGGTTTACCGCGAGTTCTGGGAGAAGCTTGGCAAGGGGGAGTACGACTCCAACGAGTACAAGCGCCTGAGCAAGGACGGTCGGGATGTCTGGATTCAAGCGTCCTATAACCCGATCCTTGATGCCCAGGGGCGTACCTACAAAATCCTCAAGTTTGCTACCGACGTGACAGACACCAAACTTCGTACGATGGAGCACGAAGGCAAGGTCAACGCTATCAACCGCGCCCAGGGCGTGATCGAGTTCGACCTGAGCGGCAATATTCTCTCGGCCAACGCTAACTTCCTGGATTTGCTGGGTTACCGGATGGAGGAATTGAAGGACCGGCATCATTCGCTGTTTTGCGAACCCGAGTACGTCAAGACCACGCCTTATCGTGAATTCTGGGGCGCGCTGAGCAGCGGCAAGTTCTTCACCGGGCGCTTTATGCGCCTCAGCAAATACGGTCAGAAAATCTGGATTCAGGCAACGTATAACCCTGTGTTCAATGCGGTGGGGCAACCCTATAAGGTGGTCAAGTTCGCCACCGACATTACCGTCCAGGTCGAGCTGGAAGAAGCCATTGAAGCCAAGACCCAGGCAATGGATGAGTCAGTCACTCGTCTGATGGAGGCCATTGCCGAAGTGGTCAAAACCACTGGCGACGCCAATGATCAGGCACGCATTACTCAGGATGAAGCCCAGCGCGGTTCCCAGACCCTGAACGAGGCGTCGGCGGCGATGGACACCATCGGTAAATCGGCAGAAGACATCCAGGAAATCATTGAGGTGATCAGCACGATCGCCGGTCAGACCAACATGCTCGCGTTCAATGCCGCGATTGAAGCGGCGCGGGCGGGTGAGCATGGTCTGGGCTTTTCAGTGGTGGCCGACGAAGTGCGCAAGCTCGCTGAAAAATCCTCGCAAGCCACCACTAAAATCAACAAATTGATTCAGGAAACGGTCCGCCGCATCAATTCAGGCAGCGAGATTTCCCGCAGCGCGGGCAGTGCGTTCGAGCGGATCGTTGCCGGGGTTGAAAAGACCAACGGAGCGATGACGACCATCGGCGCGGCCACGCAAGAACAGCATCATCTGGCTGAGCGGGTATCTGAACTGATCGGCGAACTCAACCGTATCAAGTTGGCGACCGGGTTGGGCAAAGGCTTGAGCGCCCCAGGCCAGGTTGAAAGCCTATGAGCGACGCCCTTGCTTTCGGGGTAGTCAAGCTCGGCGAGCTGGAAGTTGCGATTGACGCCCAGGCACTGGAGCAGGTGATCAACTGGCCCACCCGGCTGCAGCCTCATCCGCTGCAAGGCGGTGCATTGCTCGGCATGTTCAGCCTGCGCGGGATGGCGCTGCCACTGATTGAGCTGCGATCGTTGCTGGGTGAGCATGACGTCTCCCGGCATGATCCGCTGGAGATGGTTGCCATCGTCAATCATCAAGGCCGGCGCTTGGGCATTGCGGTCAGCGGCGTCAGTGATGTGATGAAAGTCGAGGCGCGGAACCTGTGCCGTCTGGGCGGGGAGGGCACCGTGGTCGCTCTGCTGCCAGAACTCGTGCTGGTGGAAAATGAGCGAATGATTTACCGGCTCGATCTGGAAGCGCTGTGTGGCTTGCCGCAGGTGTTGACTGCGCACTCCAGGGATGTCGCCGACACGATGCAGGTTCAGGACCCCTCCCGGGAGCTGCATCACCTGCTGTTGTTTGAGTGCGAAGGCAAGCGCTATGCGGTGGACGCGAAAGCCATTACCGAGCTGGTGGACCGACCGGACATGCTGCCAAGCAAGTTGGGCGGGGACTATTGCCTGGGCGTCGTGAACCGCCGTGGCGTTGATGTGCCTGCCCTGAGCCTGAACCGGATACTGGGCATTGATTGCATGGCGACTGCGCAGGCCCAGAACCAACTGCTCGTGTTGACCTCGCGAGAAGGCTACCGCGTCGGTCTGGCCTATGACCGAATGATTTCGATTGTGCGCAAGCGTGCTCATGAAATCCTGCCGCTGCCCCGCTATGGGTTACGAGAGCCTGGGCTGTTTGCCGGCGTTATCGGGCTGGAGAACGGAGAGCAAGCGCTGTTGCTTGAATATCGCGAGTTGCTGGAGCGCACGGAGACGCTGAGTTTCGCCAAAATCTATCAGACCAGCCCGCCGAACCAGGAGGCGCTGGGCTCTCGTCTCGCGCAGATGAACCAGACATGCCTGGTGTTCCAGGCGGCCCAGCCGTTCGTGGTGCCCCTTGATCAAGTGTTGGAAATCCTGGATATGCCAGAGCACTTTGTCCGGTTTGCGCAGCAGGAGACCCATTTGCTGGGCAGTTTCAATTTGCGTGGCGAACAGATTCCGCTGGTCTGCCTGAGCAGCCTGATAGAAGGCGCGACGCCTCCCGGCAATACGCTGGAGCGCGTACTGTTGGTCAGAGGCGAGCTGAATAGCTTCGGGCTGGTGGTCAACCGTACCGACTCTATAGAAACCTTCACCCACCCGGCCTCCGAGCATCCCGAGGGTTGGGAGCACGGAGCGAGGGGCAGGGGGTCGGTCAACGACCGCATGCGCAGCCTGGTGAGTATCGGCAAGGGTGATCAGGTCCGCTGGATGACGCTGATCAATCTGAGCAACATCGTCAAGGCGCTTGAGATGACCGGCACGCAGGAAGAAAACCAACGCCGCGCCGGCTGAGCAAGAGGCGTTTCTTGAAGTGGCCCTTGCTTTCAGAGCGCTCTACTGATCACCCAATGACGAAGATTACTCAGCGCAAGCGCACTGACGACCCTGTCGCCACTGCGCCCCACGTCTTGGCGTCACAGCGCCCCATTCGTATGTTCCCCATCAACCAACCGCTGAATCCCCAACGGGTTAGCGTCTTGCAACGCAGGTGGCAGCAGGGCGTCCGGGTAATTCTGGAAGCATACCGGGCGCAGGAAACGGTCAATGGCCAGTGTGCCCACCGACGTCCCGCGCGCGTCCGATGTCGCCGGGTACGGTCCGCCATGCACCATGGTCTCTGTGACTTCCACGCCGGTCGGATAGCCATTCAACAGAATCCGTCCGACCTTCTCTTGTAACAGCTCGGTCAGCCAGCGGTATTCCAGCAGCTCACCCGCTTCTCCGAGGACGGTGGCGGTCAACTGCCCGCGCAGACCATTGAGCGCCGCGACCCGTTGCGCCTCGTCGGCGACTTCAATAACGATCGTGGCCGGCCCGAATACCTCTTCCTGAAGCAGCTCGTCACCGTTGAGCAGCAAGCTGACGTCGGCTTTGAACAACTGCGGTTGAGCCTGTTTACCCTGTTGCGGACTTCCCGCCAGATGCTTCACGCCCGGGTGAGCGAGCAAGTGTTGCAGCCCCTTGCTATAGCTGGCGAGGGCCCCGACGTTGAGCATGGTCTGCGCCGGTTGATCGTTCATTCGCGCAGTGAAGCGCTCTAAAAACGCGGTGAAATCGGCCGACTGCACGCCGATGATCAGCCCGGGGTTCGTGCAAAACTGCCCGCAACCCAGGGTTACCGAGGCGGCGAGCTCGTTGGCGATGGTGTCGCCACGCACCTTGAGCGCCTGGGGAAGGATGATCACCGGGTTGATGCTCGACATCTCGGCGAATACCGGAATCGGCTGGGGACGCTCCGCCGCCATCTTGCACAAGGCGTTGCCGCCTTTGAGAGAGCCGGTGAACCCCACGGCTTGAATCGATGGATGCTTGACCAACCACTCGCCGACGCCCCCGCCATAGATCATGTTGAATACACCGGCGGGCATACCGGTGCGCTCGGCTGCACGCATGATCGCGTCTGCGACCCATTCGGCGGTTGCCATGTGGCCGCTGTGCGCTTTAAACACGACCGGGCAGCCCGCCGCCAGGGCAGAAGCGGTATCACCCCCGGCAGTGGAAAACGCGAGGGGGAAGTTGCTCGCGCCGAACACGGCGACCGGGCCCACGGCGATCCGGAACTGACGCAAATCCGGGCGGGGCAGGGGTTTACGATCCGGCAAGGCGCGATCAATGCGCGCCCCGTAAAAGTCACCACGACGCAGCACCTTTGCGAACAGGCGCATCTGCCCGCTGGTGCGACCACGCTCGCCCTGGATACGCCCGGCAGGCAACGCGGTCTCACGGCAAACGATGCTGACGAAATCGTCGCCCAAGGCATCCAGCTCGTCTGCGATGGCATCCAGAAATTCGGCGCGGCAGGAGGCTGGCAGATTGCGATAAATCGGATAGGCAGCAGCGGCCGCCTTGCCTGCCGCGTCGACTTCGTGTTGGGTCGCCTGGATGAAATGGCCTGGGAGTGGCTCGTCTGTGGTCGCATCGAAACTTTGCAATTGCACACTGCCGGCGCCGAGTCGCTGTCCACCGATGTAGTTCAGACCGAGAATCTGGGTCATGTCAGGGTTCCTGATGGGATGAGTGAAGAAACGTCGAGGCTCGACACCCGCTAAACGAAGCGGCTCCGCATCGTGCCGGACGACGGGAGCCGGAGTGCCGGAGTGCCGAGGTGAATGAAAGGTGTTAAGTGATCGCACCGATTTGCCACGGCACGAACTCGTTCTGTCCATAGCCGTGCTGTTCGCTTTTGCTTTTGTCGCCCGAGGCGATGCGCAGCATCATGCGGAAGATGTACTCACCCCGTTCCTCAATGGTCATGGTGCCGTCGGCAATTCCACCGCAGTTGACGTCCATGTCTTCTTCCTGGGTTTCCCAAAGACGGTTGTTGGTGGCGAGCTTGATGGACGGCGAGGGCGCACAGCCATACGCCGAACCGCGCCCCGTGGTGAAGGCAATCAGGTTGGCCCCGCCGGCGACCTGGCCGGTGGCAGAGATCGGGTCGTAGCCGGGGGTGTCCATGAACACCAGGCCATGTTCCCTGACGGTTTCAGCGTATTCATAGACATCCACCAGATCGGTGGAGCCCGCCTTGGCGACGGCACCCAGTGATTTTTCCAGAATGGTGGTCAAGCCTCCGGCTTTGTTGCCCGCTGAAGGATTGTTGTTCAGCTCGGCATTCATACGCTGGCAGTAGTCTTCCCACCAGTGAATACGGGCGATGAGTTTTTCACCGACCTTCTGGCTGACCGCGCGGCGGGTCAGCAAGTGCTCGGCGCCGTAGACCTCCGGCGTTTCCGACAGAATGGCGGTGCCACCTGCCGCCACGAGGCGATCGACTGCATTGCCCAACGCAGGGTTGGCAGTGATACCCGAGTAGCCGTCCGATCCACCGCATTGCAGGCCGATGATCAGGTGCCTGGCGCTGACGGGCTCGCGTTTGACGTTGTTGGCTTCTGCCAGCAGTGACTTGACTTGCGCGATGCCACTGGCAATGGTTTTTGACGTGCCACCCGTGCCCTGAATGGTGAACGTGCGCAGCGAATGGCTGCTGGTCAGGCCTTGGGCGGCCAGCAGATCGGGAATCTGGTTGGTCTCGCAACCCAGGCCGATCATCAGGACCGAGGCAAAGTTCGGGTGAACGGCATAGCCACCCAACGTCCTGCGCAACATGGCCAGTGCCTCGCCACCCGGGTCGACGGCGCAGCCCACACCGTGGGTGAGCGCGACAACGCCGTCGACGTTGGGGTATTCAATCAGTGCCTCAGGGTGAATGTCGCGGCGAAAATAGTCGGCAATCGCCCGCGCCACAGTGGCCGAGCAATTGACCGACGTCAGAATGCCGATGTAGTTGCGAGTCGCCACACGGCCATCCGCGCGGACGATGCCCATGAACGTCTCTGCTGTGGGGGCCGGACTGCCTTTAGCGTCGACACCGAACGCATAATCCCGAGAGAAATCGCCCATTGCGACGTTGTGGACATGCACGTGTTGTCCCGCTTCGATGGGTTGGCTGGCGAAACCGATAATCTGACCGTAGCGGCGCACGGGTTGGCCCACGTCGATATGACGCGCCGCCACTTTGTGACCGGAAGGCACAGGCTCAAGCACCTCGATACCTTCGGCTTTAAGCAACAGACCTTTGACCAGCGGTTGCCGCGCGATCAGAACATCGTCCAGCGCGTTGAGTCTGATCACGGCATTGGCTGCAGATTCGCTGCCTGTTGTAGTGATGAGTTGCATGACGGTTGCCTCGCTTTTCAGTTAGCGCAATAGGAGTGGAGAGTGCAGGGCAGGTCAGGCCAATCCACGCTCGCGGTAATCAATCAAGCTGGAGAACAGCATCAACCCGGACGCCATGACGACGAAGAAGATCAGCGCCAGGAAGTAAGAACCGGTGTACTGCACGATCAGGCCAATCAGGATGGGCACAATCACGCCGATCATGTTCCCGCAGAAGTTCATGCTTCCGCCCAACACACCCGCTTTGGACTGGCCGCCGAGGATCGCGGGCAGGCACCAGTACATGCCGCACCAACGAATGAAAAACAGCGCGACACACAGCAGCGAGATCACAACCATGGCGTCACTGGTGTAAGCCACGGCGAGAATGCACATGGCGGCGATGGCCGCGGAGCCTGCGAACATGCTGCGCATGACGGTGTTGGGTTGACCGCCGGCGGCTTTCCATTTGTCGGCCACCCAGCCGCCGAACAGTTCGCCAATGAACCCGCACATGAAAATCAGAAAGGTCGCGCCGCCCATGGCCTTGATGTCCAGGTTATGGGCCTGGTGCAAGTAACTCGGCATCCAGGTCAGCAGGCCGTAAAACACGCTGTTGTAGCAAGCGAAGCCCGCGAACATGGCCAGCACGGAACGGCTCTTGAGCAATTCTTGAGGATCGCCTTACGGCCACCCGTGGCTTTTCTGGCCGCCTCATTGGCGTCAGTGATGTAAGCCAGTTCTGCAGCATTGACCTTAGGGTGTTCGCTGGGGTGGTTTCTGATGTACCACCATGCCCATACGCCCACCCCCATGGTGCCAACGCCGGCGATGACGAAGGCGATCCGCCAGGAGCCAAACCAGGTGATCAATCCCGCGATGAGGATGGCGCCCAATGCAGTGCCCAGCGGTGCGCCGCCATCGACGAGGGTCGCACCGCGACCGCGCTCGTTGGGCGTGAGCCAGGCACCGTTGAGCTTGGCCCCGGCCGGCGTGATCGGCGACTCTGCGACACCCAGCCCGATACGCGTGATGAGCAGCGTGATCCAGTTGTGTGCGCCGCCTGCCAAGGCCTGGAACAGGCCCCAGCCAATGGTGGCAATGCCGACAATGTTGCGGGTCTGAAAGCGGTCGAGCAGCATGCCGCCAGGGATCTGCATCAGCGCATACGACCAGAAGAACGCGCTGAGCATCAAACCTTCCAGCGCCGGTGTCATGTTGAAATCAGCGGAGATCAACGGCAGCGCAACGGACAGCGAAGCCCGGTCGATGTAGTTGATGGCCGAGAGGAGCAGCAGGAGCAGGAATATCCTCCACCGCACCGTGGTGGGACGGGCGCTCGCGGCACTCGTGGAAGCAGCAGGCGTGACGACCTGTACATTGCCAGTGGTCATGTTCATCTCACTCTTATGTTTATTATGAAATGCATTCCTTGCTAACGGCCCGGTGAAGGGCCTGCCCTGTCACAGCGATCTTATTTCTCCAATATTGAACGCTGAGGCGGCGATTTCGAGGGTGTTGCACAGCGGTTTTCCGAACTCGTTCATGCTGACCTCGAACCGATCACCCGGTTGAGTCTTGACGTTGTCCGCGACCGAAAGGGTGGCCGTGCCGAAGAAGTGCACATGCACATCACCCGGGCGCAGGAACTGGGTGTACTTGAAGTGGTGATACTCAAGGTTCTCCAGGCTGTGGCACATATTGTCCTCGCCGCTGAGAAACTCTTTCTCCCATAACACGTTGCCGTCGCGCCAGATCCGGCTGGTGCCCGCCAAATGTCGGGGCAGATCACCGACGCGCAGCTCTGGCCCGTAGGCGCAGTTACGCAGCTTGGAGTGCGCCAGATACAGGTAATTGCGACGCTCCATGACATGGTCGGAGAACTCGTTGCCCAGGGCGAAGCCCAGGCGGTACGGCGTGCCGTCATGGCCGATGACGTAGAGGCCGGTCAGCTCTGGTTCTTCACCCGCATCTTCGGCGAAGTCAGGTGACTGGAACGCCTGGTTCGGGCGTACCACAATCGAACCGTCGCCCTTGTAGAACCATTCTGGCTGAACGCCCACAGCACCTGCCGCCGGACGGCCGCCATCGATACCCCATTGGAACATCCGCGCGGTGTCCGTCAGCGCAGCCTGATTGTCGGCTTTTTTCTGGTGCATCTTGTCGCGAGTCGAGGCGCTCCCCAAGTGAGTCAGGCCGGTGCCGCTGATCAGGCAGTGCGCCGGGTCTTCATGGTCCAGTGGCGGCAGGACGCGGCGGGTTTCAAGCAGTTGGGTATAACTTTCGGCACTCAGGACCGTGCCCACGCTCTGTACTTCCTGCTGCAGGTTGTGGCCGTTGGCAATAGCGGCAAGGGCAAGGGTGCGAGTGCTCGATGCACCATTGACTATTTGAATCGAGTCGCCCTCGACCACGCCGACAAGGCGCAGGCCCGTAGAATCTTCAAACTGGATTAAACGCATGGTGAGGCCTCTGCTTATTGTTATCGTTGAGGCCACTTTAAATTTCCATCCGGCTGCTGCCTAATGAGAGTTACGACCCAAGCGATAACCTCCAGGTATACCCATGCTGCCGTCCTTCTCATCCATGGTTTCTCGCCTGCGCCTCAAGCAGCTGCGGCTGTTGATTGCCCTCGACGAGCATGGCTCGGTGCGCAAGGCGTCCGAGATCATGGCGTTGTCTCAACCGGGCGCCACCAAGGCATTGCAGGAAATCGAGACCGTTTTCGGTTCAAGCCTCTTCGAGCGCACGAGCAAGGGTCTGGAGGCCAACGATCTTGGCCGCTGTGTGATTCGTTATGCCCGCTTGATTCACACTGACCTTGAGCACCTTCGCGAAGAAATGGTCGGCATCCTCAAAGGGCAAGGCGGGCGCCTGGCGATCGGCACGATCATGGGGGCCGTGCCGGCGTTGGTGGACAGCCTGGCGCGACTGCGTGACAAACAGCCGGAGTTGTCGATTTCCATCGTCGAAGACACCAGTTCGCGGTTGTTGAGTTTGCTGGATCAGGGGAGGTTGGATGTAGCGATCTGCCGAACCAGCGTCAGCCCACGTCCGGGCGCTTATAAAACACGCTTCCGCGCACAGGAACCGCTGGTGGTGGTGGCGAATCCGGTGCATCGCCTGGCCCATGCGCCGAAGCTGCAGCTGGACGACTTGATGGACAGCCGCTGGGTAGTTTTCCCGGTCAATATGCCCATGCGTTTGACGTTGGAGCGCGAGTTTCGCCAGGTGGGGCTGAGCTTTCCGCTTTACGCGATCGAGACGTCTTCGACATTTACGACGTTGTCACTGTTGCTCAAAGACCCGAATCTGGTGGCCGTCATGCCGAACGATGTTGCTCAAACGGCGCTGGACCACGGCATGTTGGTCAAGCTGGCGCTGACCATCCAGTCCACCAGCGAGCCCTATGAAATCGTGACTCGATCGAACGTGGAGTACACGGCGTCGATGGTGTTGCTGATTGAAGAGATGACTGGGGTGAGTCTGGACTTGTCATCGGAGGGTCAGTAGATCGAGTTCGTGATCCGTTGAAGAACTCTCTGCATTTCGGTGTTCAACCAACTCATCATCAACACCGTCTGTACAGCCCTCCCTCGTAACTTAATTGACGATGGTGATTGCGCCGATGGCGATGGCAGCGAACAGCATCACCACCACCGTGCCGAAGGTCCATTTCAGCGAAACCCGCTGGTTGTCGCCGTAGTCGATGTCCAGCAGACCGCAGAGCAGATAAGTCGATGCCACCAGTGGGCTGAGCAGGTGAACCGGCTGACCGATAAGCGAAGCAATCGCCATCTCATGGGGGCCGATGCCGTAGTGCGCTGCGGTTTCGGCGAGGATTGGCAACACGCCAAAGTAGAAGGCGTCATTGGTCAGGACGTAGGTGAACGGCATGCTCAGCAGGGCGGTGATAACTGACATGTAATGCCCGGCCTGCTGCGGCAGGAGCGTGATCAGGTTGTCGGATATCGCCTTGATCATCCCGGTACCGCCCATGATGCCGACGAAGATGCCCGCAGCGAAGATCAGCAGGGTCACGGCCATGACATTGTCGGCATGCCGGGCGATGACTTCTTTCTGCTGTTTCAGCGTCGGGAAGTTGACCAGGCATGCCAGGCCAAAGGCGACCATAAACAGAATCGGCAAGGGCATCAGATTGAGCATCATGCAACTGATCAACGCGACGGTCAGCACGACGTTGAACAGGAACTTCGGGTCGCTCATACGAATGTGCGCATAACCTTTGAGCACCTCATCCTCGCGGACGCTGACCAACCCCAGGCGCCGATATTCCATGCGCCCCAGCCACCATGCAGCAAATATCACCCAGACGCCCCCGGCGATCATGACCGGCACCATTTCCAGGAAAAGCTCGGTGATGTCCACGTGCATCGCGCTGGCTGCGCGGGAGAAAGGGCCGGCCCAAGGCAGAATGTTCATCACGCCGATTGCCATCAACAGCACGGTCGCCATGACTTGCAGGCGAATACCCGTCAGCCGGTAGAGCGGCAAAAAAGCCGCAGTGGCGATGATGTACGTGGTGGCGCCATCACCGTCCAGACCCACGCAAAGCCCGAGCACCGCCGTGCCGACCACGATCTTGCGTGGGTCGCCCTTGACCAGCCGTAACAGCACCTTGATCAGCGGGTTGAACAGGCCTGCGTCGGTCATCATGCAGAAATAGAGAATCGCGAAGGTCAGCATGATGCCGGTGGGGGCAAGCATCTTGATGCCGTCATACATCATCGCGCCCAGTTGTGTAGTGAAGCCGCTCAAGCAGCCGAACACGACCGGCACCAGCAGCAACGCCACCAGCGGTGACAGGCGCTTGCTCATGATCAGGTACATGAAACTGGCGATCATGGCGTAGCTCAGAAAGATCAACATAAGCATCCCTTTTATTGGTTTTTTAGGGGCGGGCGACGGTGTCCCGCTTTTCTCGGGCCGAACGAAACCCGTGCGCGGCGCACACAGGATTCAGATCAATTGGATTTAGCTGTGAGAGAACATCGGTTGGCCGCTGTGTTCGAGGTCAGCCACCAGAATCGAGCCAGTGGACGAGTCGGTGATGAACAATTGGCGATTGCCTATCCCACCGAACGCCAGGTTGGTCAGGGTGCGGCCTTCGGTACAGGAACGAATCCGGTATAACGGCACCGCATGGGGATCAAATACCCAGACGCAGGCGTTGCCGGCATCGCAGACATACAGATTGCCCTCCGAATCCAGCGCCATGCCATCGGCGCCGCTGACCCCGCCCGCCATGGCCGTGAAAATACCGACCTTGCCAGTGCCGCCATCACGCTGGATCGGCAGACGCCAGACTGCATTGCCTCGAGTCATCGCTACGAACAGCGCCTTCTGCGCTAGGTCCATCACTAATCCGTTGGGGCTCGGGCCGTTATCGATCAAGCGAGTCAGCACTTGAGTGTGAAGGTCGTAGGCGTAAACCCGACCACTGGGATCCTGCTGGCCGGTCTGGCCTTGATCGGTGAAGTAGAGCGTGCCGTTAGCGTCGAAGAACAGATCGTTCACCCCCTTGAAGCCTTCACTGCGGCTGTGGGTGAGGAAGGGCGCCAGCGCCCCAGTCTCCGGATCGAGGGTCAGAATGCCTTGCTTGTAATCGGCAACGAAGATGCTGCCGTCACGATGGATTTTCAGGCCGTTGGGCCAACCATCGTAATGCGCGATCAACGTCCAGTTCCCCTGCGGATCGATGCGGAAAATCCGTCCGTAGGGGATGTCCGTGACGTAAAGATTGCCTTGCCGATCAAACGAAGGCCCTTCGAGAAAGCTTTTGACCTTCTGCCCGGGTTTGTTGGCGCGGACCCAGTCGGAGTCTCCGTCTTTCCAGAATTTTTCCGGCAGTGTCGTGAACACACGCGTCGGTAAATCGCGAGGCGGGGCATACAGGCTCATGGGATCGACTCCTTAGGACGGACAAAGCATTCACCGATCTTGCAGGTGAGAGCTGCTCCGCTCTATCTTGTTATTGTTCTATCTGACAGAACGATATGCTTTCTGATAGAACAAATGTCGGCCTTATTTTTTAAGCTGTCAACCCACCAACGTTCGTAGACGGGAGGCGATAGTCGCCTCACCCAGTGAAAGACCTCCAGCCCAATTGCGCGAACTCAGCTTGCCGGATAACCGGCGTTGACAGTGCTGTCCCTTCGGCTCATGATTATTTCGGAACAGCGTTCTGCTCAGCAGAACAGACAGTATTTCCACTCCGGAGACCCGGCGATGAACCATAAGAACAACATAGATATCCTGATCAGCGAGGTCGGCCCGCGTGACGGCCTGCAGAGCGTCAGTGCAACCATGTCCACAGAGCTGAAGCTCAAATGGTTGACTGCATTGGCCGATGCAGGGCTCCGGGAAATCGAGGTCGGCTCCTTTGTGTCGCCCAAACTGCTGCCGCAAATGGCCGACGCCGCCGAGTTGGTCGTGCATCTGCGCAAGCGCCCGGATGTTTTCGTGACCGCGCTGGTGCCCAATTTGAAAGGCGCGCAAGCCGCGTTCAACGCCGGAGTGCAGAAAATCACCCTGCCGATTTCCGTCAGTGAGCCGCATTCGTTGGCCAACATTCGCAAGACTCATCAGCAGGTGTACGACGAAGTCCGCGCCGTGGTTGCGTTGCGCAATGAGCGTTTTCCTCATGTGGAAGTCGAGTCGGGGCTATCGACCGTATTTGGTTGCACGATCCAGGGCGTAGTGCCGGAAGACGACGTGATTCGCATGGCCTTGATGATGGCCGAACTGGGAGTGGACGAGGTTGGGCTGGCCGATACAGTCGGCTATGCCAACCCTGCTCAAGTGCGCCGCGTGTTCACTCGCTTGCGCAACGAAATCGGCAGTAAGGCGGGCAGTGCACATTTCCACAACACCCGCGGGCAGGGCCTGGCCAATGTGGTGGCCGCGCTGGATGTCGGCGTCACCACCATTGATGCTTCGCAGGGTGGTATTGGCGGTTGCCCCTACGCACCCGGCGCATCGGGCAACATCGTCACCGAAGATCTGGTCTACCTCCTCGAATCCATGGGACTGCGCACCGGTGTCGATATCGACAAGCTGGTAGCCGCCCGTGAGTGGCTGATGCAGGGGCTGCCCGGCGAGCCTTTATATGGCTTCATTCCCGACGCTGGCGTGGGCAAGAACTTTCATTACGCGGGAGGCGCGCGATGAGCCCGCACAATGAAAACCTGCAGAGTCTGCCGCTGGCCGGCGTGCGAGTGGTCGAATTCGTTCACATGGTCATGGGCCCGACCTGCGGGCTGGTACTGGCGGATCTTGGCGCTGACGTGATCAAGGTCGAGCCGGTTCCCGAAGGGGATAACACACGGCGCCTTACCGGTTCCGGTGCCGGTTACTGGATGACCTACAACCGCAACAAGAAAAGTTTTGCCGTCGACATCAAGACCGAAGAAGGCATGGCGGCGGTGCGCAAGTTGATCGAAAGCGCGGACGTGGTCACCGAGAACTTTCGCCCCGGTGCCATGGAAAAACTGGGTCTGGGTTACGAACAGGTCAAGGCGATCAAACCGGACATCATTTACAGCTCCATGAAAGGCTTTCTGCCAGGCCCTTACGAGCATCGCACCGCGCTGGACGAAGTGGTGCAGATGATGACGGGGCTCGCTTACATGACCGGACCTGAGGGGCGTCCTCTGCGTGCCGGTGCATCGGTCAACGATGTGATGGGAGGGATGTTCAGCGCAATTTCGATCCTTGCAGCCCTTTGGCAGCGCAAGAACACCGGTGAAGGCCAATTCGTGCAGACCGGCCTGTTCGAGAACTCGGCCTTTCTGGTCGGCCAGCACATGATGCAGATGGCAACCACCGGCAAACCGGCGGCGCCGATGCCGAGCCGACTGTCGGCGTGGGCCATTTATGACGTGTTCAATACCCGCGACGACGAGCAGGTGTTCATGGGCGTGGTCAGCGACAGTCAGTGGGCCAGCTTTTGCCAGGCCTTCGGCTTCGAAGCGCTGGGTCGTGATCCCGAGCTTGCGAAAAACACCCAGCGGGTTCAGGCCCGGGCGCGGATTCTGCCCCAGGTCAAAGAGCGGCTGGCCCAGTTCAGCAAACAGGAGGTCATGGCGATGTGCGAACAGGCCGGGCTGCCGTTCTCACCGATTCAGCGACCGCAGGATCTGTTTGAAGATAAGCACCTGAATGAGTCGGGCGGGCTGGCGCATCTGATGCTGGAAAATGGCGAGCAGGTCAAGGTGCCCATGCTGCCGTTCGAGATGAATGGCCGACGTTTCGATACCCGCCTGAACGTGCCGCAACTGGGCAGCCACTCGGTCGAGTTGCTCGAAGAGATGGGCTATGCGTCGGGGGATGTCGACGCGCTGCGTGCTCGTGGAATCGTTCGCTGACACGCCTTCAAACGGATTCTTGAATCAACTCGCTGACGGAGCTTCCCGCCGTCAGCCTTATAAAAATAAATGTTGAGGAAACCGGTCATGGCGATTGTCACGACATCCCCGCACAGCAGCACAACCGGCGCTGTGCGTCCGCTCGATGCCGAGCAGACCCGCGTCCTGCACAAGGCCGCCTGGCGCCTGATTCCGCTGCTCGCGCTTGCGTACTTTTTCAATTACCTGGATCGCACCAGCGTCGGTTACGCCGCCCTGCAGATGACAGAGCAGTTGGGGTTGAGCGCCACGCAGTTCGGGCTCGGGGCGGGCATCATGTTCTTCGGCTACTGCCTCTGCGAAGTGCCGAGCAATCTGGCGATGTATCGGTTTGGCGCCCGCTTGTGGATGGCGCGGATCATGATCACCTGGGGACTGGCGGCCGCCGCGACGGCGATGGTCGTCGGGCCCTACAGCTTCTACGCCGTGAGATTGATCCTGGGCATCGCCGAAGCGGGTTTCTTTCCTGGGGTGATCTTCTTTCTGACCCTGTGGTTCCCGGCGCAGTACCGCACTCGGGTACTGGCCTGGTTTACCGTGGCCACACCCATCTCGTTTCTGGTGGGCGGCCCGCTGTCGGTCTGGCTGCTGCAGATGCATGGCCTCCTGGGCCTGTCAGGTTGGCAATGGATGTTCCTGATCGAGGGCGTTCCGGCGTGCATCCTCGGGCTGATCACCCTGAAAGTCCTGACCAACCATCCCGCCGAAGCCCAATGGCTGACGGCTGACGAACGTGAAGTGCTGACCGGCATGCTGGCGGAGGAGCAGACCAAGGGCCAACACAGCCATGGCTTCAAGGCCGCACTCAAAGATCCACGCGTGTGGATTCTCAGCTCGATCACCTTCAGCTTCACCCTGGGCTCTTACGGCATCGGCATCTGGCTGCCGCAAATGCTCGAGGCCCATGGTGTTGAAATCAGCATGATTGGCTGGGTGGCAGCGATTCCTTACTTCTTCTCCACCATCGCGCTGCTGGTTTGGGCCAAACACGTGGACCGCACTGGCAAAGGGATTTTCAACCTGACCCTGGCGATGCTGCTGGCGGGCCTGGCGCTGTTGTTTGCCTTGCAAATGAACGCGCTGGTGCCAGCATTGGCTGGCATCACCATGGCCTTGATCGGGACCATTGCCGGCAAGACCATCTTCTATACCTTGCCAGGCAAGTTCCTGCGCGGGCAGGCGGCTGCGGGCGGGATTGCGCTGATCAACTCGATCGGGGCCTTCGGTGGTTTTGTCGGGCCTTACCTGATGGGGTTCCTCAAGGACTACACCGGTTCGTTCAACGCAGGCCTGATGGTAATGGGCTGCATCATGTTCGTCGCGGCGGCGATGGTGCTGTCACTGCGGCTGTTCCTGCGCGAAGAGTGACGGCCGGGCCGCAGCTTTTTGCTAAAGGTGGCGTGGACCTCTGATATTGTCTTGCGGGCGACCTGCCTGGCCATGAAGCCACCGGCCGCCCGCGAGCGTAAATCGACAATGAGTGTCTATGAATACCGAATCCGAAAAGAATCCCTCCGACCCTGGCAGCAGCGCAGAGGGAGGAGTCGCCGCGGTGGACCGCGCCTTCGCCATCCTGGCTGCGTTCGATAGCGAGCATGACAGCCTGACCCTGGCCGAGATCTCACGACGCACCGGGCTGTATAAAAGCACGATCCTGCGTCTGATCACCTCGCTGGAAAAGTCCGGTTTTCTTCGCCGCTCCAGTGATGGACGCTACTCCGTGGGGCCTGAACCGTTGCGCCTGTCACAGCTCTACCAGACATCATTCCGCTTGCGCGACGTGATTCACCCGTTGCTCGAATCCATCACCGAAGAAAGTGGTGAAACCTCGTCGTTTTACGTGCTGGAAAACGGCAGCCGGGTCGTGCTTTTTCGGGTCGAGCCCAAACGAGCAGTCAGGGTGTCGGTACTCGAAGGCGCCCGCTTCCCACTGCATGCCGGCGCTTCCGGCAAGATACTGCGTGCTTTCTCCGGTGTTCTGGACCCCGCGCTGACCGAGGTGCGCGAGCGCCATTGGGCCTGCTCATTCGGCGAGCGCGATCCAGAAACTACGGCGGTTTCGGTGCCGGTGTTTTCGATGGGGTTCGAATTGAAAGGGGCGCTGACGCTCTCCGGCCCGTCCGAACGTCTGTTGAAAGAGCACATAGAACATGCTGCTACGATCCTGTTACGCAATGCTGCAATCGCCAGCAACGCGCTGGGTGGCAATGACCGTGAATTGCAGTCGGCACTAAAGCGGCTGTCCGAATCGATGAGCCAACGGTGAGCAACGCTTTACCGCTTATAGCGTTGGAGTCTCCGCGCTTACTCCAATGGCACCCATCACCCGTCCCTCTCTGATGAGTGGCTGGCCGCCTCTCATCATGGCAATCCAGCTGTGATGGCCGTGACAGACCGACCATGCGATCTCACTTTGGCTGGGCAGCCACCGGATGCTGAACGCGTCCGTCGGTTTCCTCAAAGGACCATAGTGCGTTGCTCGCCATAAGCTGCGTTGCCCAATCGGCGAACACTCGAACTCGTGTTGATAGATGGCGCGTGTAGGGGTAGACCAGGCTGATGGGCAGGCTTTCCATTTCCCAATCGGGCAGTACCTCCACAAGCTCGCCGGTTTTGAAGAAAGGGGCGGCTTCAGCTCTGGGTGCAAAAGCGATCCCTAATCCTGCCAAACCGGCCGCCAGACAGGCGCTTCCATTATTTAAATAGATCGCTGAAGACTGTTCTATCTTGTAACTGTCATTTCCACGGCGAAGTGTTGGGATGTATTGCCGTCCGGAGGTCGGGAATTTAAAGCCCAAATAACGATGCAAGACGAGGTCGGAAATTTGAGTGATCGGAGCGGCGCTGAAGAGATATCCGGGAGAGGCGAACAGGCAAAAGCGCATTTGGCCTATCGGCCTGCAAATCAGATCTTTGTCCTCAACGCCGCCTCCACGAAGAGCACAATCTACGCCCTCGTGCATCAGGTCGACGACGCGCTCGTTGCATCCAATGTCGAGCTGGATGTCTGGGTATTTGGCCATGAATTCCGGCATGGCAGGAATGATCAAAAGCGTGCAGACAGGGGAGGGCATTTCCAATTTGACCCGGCCATGAACCAGATTGCGATTTTGGACGACAGACGCGTCAAGCTCGTCCAGGTCGTTCAATATCGTCAAAGCGCGTTCGTAGTAGGCCGCTCCATCAGACGTTGATGAAACCTTTCTGGTCGTGCGATGCAATAGCTTGATCCCAAGCTGGGCCTCCAGATTCTGCACATGCCCTGAAACCGTCGTTTTAGGCATGCCAAGCGAATCCGCTGCAGCGCTGAAGCTGCCTACTTCCACGATCCTGCAAAAAGCCCGTATTGCCTGCAATCGGTCAAACGCCATGATTGTACTGTCAACCGTATAGTAAAAACGAATGGAGCTACTTTATCCCATACCACGGATAGGTTAAAGTTTCGCCACCTGTTGCTAGATCGATAACCATTTGCATTTATATGGCGTAGGCGGGCAGTCGGCCAGGCGTCTGGGCAGCCTGCTCACGGGGTCGGGTTGGGCATTGGTGGATTTGTCCCCAGGCTCGCATTGAAAAACCTCAGAGATGCAAGCTGTCAGACATTTGGTTAGCGGTTGGTCCGACATCGGACGCTCGACGACTTGTTTATCCAAAAACATTTATCTCCGCTCTAGTACAACAGCGTTACTCCATAACGACAAAAATAAATGGGTAATTGAACTTAGCTATGAGCTTTTTAGTTCAGCAGCGCGTCTTTCAGCACCTCATTCGCCACGTATCTGACGATGAGTGAGCTGCTGGATCCGCGCGCCGCTTATCGCAAGGGAAAATGGCTCGATGAAAGCGCTCATCCAAATTAGGGCGAAATACGTCACCCGCTATTCTATGTGCAGGAGGATCGCAGGCTTGGGGACGCTGGTGCTGGCTGTGAATCTTTCTGGTTGCAATGAGCCGAAAGAGACTGCAGTGAGTAGCGCCCCTGCCGAAGTTGATTTTAGGACTGTCACCCAAACTTCCATTCGGCAGTGGGATGAGTTCAATGGAAGAATCAGCGCAGTTGATTCAGTTGAGGTACGTCCACGCGTAACGGGCTATGTGGAGAAGATTGCTTTTAAGGAAGGGGACGAGGTTCGGAAGGGCGATCCTCTTTTTCAGATTGATTCCCGCAAATATCAAGCGGCATTGAACAGCGCGTTGGCTCGGCTGGAGAAGGCCAGAGCGTCGGTGGTAATGAATGAGGCGCAAGATCGTCGCGCCAGAGTGTTGGTGCAAGCCAATGCTATTTCCAGAGAAGAGGCTGATACGCGGCGGGCTAATTTCAATCAGAGCCAGGCAGATGTTCAGGACGCCGCAGCCGCAGTAGCGCTTGCCAAACTCGATCTTGAGTTCACCGAAGTCCGGTCCCCCATCAATGGTCGTGTCAGTCGAGCGGCCTTGACGGTGGGCAACCTCGCCGTCGCCGATCAAACACTGCTGACGTCGGTGGTGTCGCAAAATCCGGTGTATGTCTATTTTGACCCTGACGAGTACAGCTACTTGCGCTACAGCCAACAAGCGCGTAGCGCTCAGGGTCAAACCGAACAACTCGGCGTACGCGTAGGGCTGGCAAACGAGCAAGGTTTTCCTCACACCGGCACTGTCGACTTTCTCGACAATCAAGTGGACCCGTCCACCGGCACTATCCGTCTACGGGCGACACTTTCCAATAGTAATCACGAGTTCACGCCAGGTCTCTTTGCACGCGTGCAACTGTCAGCTCAACACAAGACCGACGCTATTTTGATCGACGACAAGGCGGTGTTGACGGACCAGGACCGCAAATACGTTTATGTCGTCGGTGCCGACAGCACCGCCGAACGCAAAGACATCGTGTTAGGCCAGACTCAAGATGGCTTGCGCATCGTCCAATCGGGGCTCAAGCCAGGTGACAAGCTGGTGGTTGGAGGCATACAGCGCATCTATTACCCAGGCATGCCACTAAAGCCGTCACAACTCGTCATTACAGCTGCCAAGCATTAAGGGAGGCCGAGCATGGATTTTTCCAGGTTTTTCATTGATCGTCCGATCTTTGCCATCGTGCTTGCCATTATTACGTTCGTTGCGGGACTAATCGCAATTCCGTTAATGCCCATCAGCGAATATCCGGAGGTTGTACCGCCAAGCGTCGTCGTCCGTGCCACCTATCCAGGGGCTAACCCCAAGGAAATTGCCGAGTCTGTGGCAACGCCACTGGAAGAGGCGATCAACGGGGTGGAAGGCATCATGTATCTAAAGTCGGTTGCCGGGTCGGATGGCAGCCTGCAGGTGGTCGTTACTTTTTTACCCGATGTCGACCCGGACACTGCCGCCGTGCGTGTGCAGAACCGCGTGAGCCAGGCGTTATCGCGGTTACCGGAGCAAGTACGCCAATATGGGGTTACCACTCAGAAACAATCACCCACGCCCCTGATGTACGTCAGTCTCTACTCTCCGGGGAATTCGTACGACTCTTTGTATTTGCGTAATTACATGACGTTGCATGTGAAGGACGAGTTGTCTCGCATAAGAGGCATTGGCGACGTCGGTCTGTATGGTTCAGGCGACTACGCCATGCGCCTATGGCTTGACCCCAATAAACTGTCCTCCCGCGGTCTCACTGCCAGTGATGCCCTAAACGCCGTGCGTGAGCAGAATGTCCAGGTGTCTTCCGGGCAACTGGGAGCGGAACCTTCACCGAAAGCCACCGATATGTTGATCTCGATCAATGTCCGCGGACGCCTGCGAACCGAGCGTGAGTTCGCCGACATCGTGTTGAAGGCAGGCGCA
This sequence comes from Pseudomonas petrae, assembly GCF_021728295.1. GTDB lineage: Bacteria > Pseudomonadota > Gammaproteobacteria > Pseudomonadales > Pseudomonadaceae > Aquipseudomonas > Aquipseudomonas petrae. Next base: position 415,194 of record NZ_JAKJXE010000002.1, on the reverse strand, counting down.
AATGGTCAGGTGGTTAGATTGGGTGATGTCGCCCGAATCGAACTCGGCGCCGGCGACTACACGATGCGTGCGTTGCAGGATCAACAAAACGCGACCACTGCCGGGATCTTCTTGTCGCCAGGCGCCAACGCGCTGGGTGTGGCTGATGAGGTCTATAAACGGCTCGACCAGTTGGCAGGGGACTTTCCCAAGGATATTGCCTATAAAGCTGTGTGGGACCCGACCGTGTTTGTTCGCGAATCCATCAAGTCCGTGCAGCACACGCTGTTTGAGGCGGTGGTGCTGGTGGTCCTGGTGGTCATCCTGTTCTTGCAGAGTTGGCGCGCCTCAATCATTCCGCTGATCGCAGTGCCCGTTTCTGTAGTGGGTACATTCGCGTTTCTTTATCTGCTCGGTTATTCGATCAACACCCTGACCCTGTTCGGACTGGTGTTGGCGATTGGGATCGTGGTCGACGATGCGATCGTTGTGGTCGAGAACGTCGAGCGAAATATAGAGGAGGGCTTGAGCCCCCGAGATGCGGCATATAAGGCAATGCGCGAAGTCTCGGGGCCGATCGTTGCGATCTCTCTGGTGCTTTGTGCTGTGTTCGTCCCGATGGCATTCCTGAGCGGTGTCACCGGTGAGTTCTATAAACAGTTCGCGGTGACCATCGCGATTTCAACGGTGATTTCGGCAGCGAACTCTCTGACCTTGTCACCTGCGCTGGCCGCCAAACTGCTGCGGGGGCACGATTCCCCTAAGGATCAGTTATCACGGCTCATGGATTCGACATTGGGTTGGTTGTTTCGGCCGTTTAACCGATTTTTCCTGCGCAGCTCGGAACGCTACACGGGCGCAGTGGCGTCGGCGTTGGGACGTCGCGGTAGCGTGTTCCTCGTGTATGCGCTGCTGCTCGTTGGCACGGTGGTATTGTTCCAGCAAGTGCCCGGCGGGTTTATCCCCACGCAGGATAAGCTCTACCTCTTTGCAGGTGCCAAGCTACCGGAAGGATCGTCACTGTCGCGTACTGATGCCGTAACTCGACAGATGATCGATATTGCCAAAGGTGTAGAGGGTGTCGATATGGTTGCTGCTTACGCGGGGCTGAACGCTTTGCAGAACGTCAATACGCCGAACCTGACTGCGCTTTATATCATCCTGAAACCGTTCGGCGAGCGAAGCCGCAGTGCAGCTGCGATCAATGACGAACTCAATGCCAGGTTCGCCGCGATTAAAGAGGGTACAGCCTACGCACTGATGCCTCCGCCGATTCAGGGACTGGGTAATGGATCAGGTTATTCACTGTACTTGAAGGACCGGGCGGGCCTGGGTTATGGCGCTCTGCAAAACGCGTTGAACGCATTCCTGACGGAGATCGCGCAAACCCCGGGCTTTACCTATCCCGTGAGTTCCTACCAGGCAAACATTCCGCAACTGGAGGTTAAGGTTGACCGGGTCAAGGCCAAGGCCCAGGGCGTATCCCTGACGGACCTTTTCGATACCTTGCAGACGTATCTGGGCTCTGTTTACGTTAACGACTTCAACGCATTTGGTCGCGTTTACCGCGTGATGGCCCAAGCCGATACTTCGCACCGCCAGACGGCCCAGGACATCGGTAATCTGCGTACCCGCAATGGCCGTGGTGAAATGGTCCCGGTAGGTTCGATGGTGACCATCGAGCCCACGTTTGGTCCCGACCCGGTGATCCGCTACAACGGCGTGCCGGCGGCGGATGTGATCGGGGACGCAGACCCGAAAGTTTTCTCCTCTGCCCAAGCCATCACTCAGTTGACTGAGATTGCCAAGCGAGTGCTGCCTCGGGGTATCGAACTGGAATGGACTGATTTGAGCTACCAGCAGGTGAGTCAGAACAACGCTGCGCTGATCGTGTTTCCGTTGGCGGTGATGCTGGTTTTCCTCGTCCTGGCGTCTCTGTATGAAAGCTGGACATTGCCCTTGGCCGTTATTCTGATCGTACCGGTCTGCATGTGTTCTGCCCTGGTCGGGGTCTGGCTGAGTGGTGGAGACAACAACGTGTTCGTGCAGGTCGGATTGGTGGTTCTCATGGGGTTGGCCTGCAAGAACGCGATTTTGATCGTCGAGTTCGCCCGTGAACTTGAAATGCAGGGGAGAAGTATCGTCGACTCAGCACTGGAGGCGTGTCATTTGCGACTGCGCCCGATCGTTATGACGTCTGTGGCCTTTATCGCAGGGTCGGTACCGCTGCTGATTGGCGGCGGGGCCGGCAGTGAAGTGCGCCTGGCCACCGGCGTTGCGGTCTTCGCCGGCATGTTGGGCGTTACGTTATTTGGCCTGTTTTTGACCCCGGTGTTCTATGTGGCCCTGCGTAAACTGGCGACGCGTGGTGAGGCGCTCCAGACAGAAAAGGCCGTGAAGCTGGAGTTACAACAAGGACACGCGTATGAACAGTAACCATCCGCCTCGCAGCCATGGACGGAGCGGATGAAGTACTTTGTCTTCGACGGTTACGACCGTTGAAGACAACCTTCGAGGGACGGAGCACCTTGACAAACATATTGAACAAAATGTTCAATATGGGTTAACAAGGTGTTTAGTGGGTCCCAGAATGCTCCAGACTGAATCCGCAGGCAGTTTAGGCCTGAAAATCCGAACCTTCCGCAAGATGCGCAAGCTTACCGTCCGCCGTCTGGCCGATGATTCGGCGACAAGTGCGAGCATGATCAGCCAGATCGAGAACGGCAAAGCCTCGCCAGGATTAGCCACAATGGTTCGGATTGCCAAAGCGCTTGGCCTTTCCCTCGGCGATTTGGTCAGCGATGAAGAAGCGGCTCCACGCTCACGTGTTGTCCGCAAGGAGGAGCGGTCTTTCGTTGAATGGGGTGAAGCGTCGAAGAAGTATCTGATTACCCCGCGCCCGTTTCAGCATGTGGAAGCCTACGAACTGGATTTAGCCCCCGGTGACCAAATCGACGACTTGACCTATGGCGACACTTCGATCCTGCTGGTGGTCACTGGGGGGCAGGGAACCGTTCGTGTAAACGACGAGTTTTTCGATCTTCGGGAGGGTGATAGCTTGTCGTTTACCACTTCAGAAACACATGGCTTTGCAAATCCTGGCAATACACCGTTCAGGGCTCTATTCGTCCTAACGCCACCAGCCATCCCGCTCAACGGTCCGGTCCAAGACTAGCTCGCCGTGACCACTCGATGTAACTCAGCAACCCTACCTACCCGTGCATGAAGTGGTTGAGGCTTTGCCACATCACCAAACAGGAAATTCACATGTCACCTATGAATGTCAGAAGACTTTGGATGAAAGGATTACTGACAGTCGCTGCGATGCCGTTCATAGCGCTCTTGTCAAAAAAAACCATGGCGGCGAGCGAACATCTAACGGTCAAGTCCGTTATTGCCCCTGACGGCACCCCGACGGCGAGTCGCTCGATACTCACGCCGAAAGGCTGGACGTGGAATGAACCTCATGGCTTTGTGTGGGGCAGAGTTATAAGCGCTTCCGCCCGTACCCTCTATGTATCAGGACAGAGTTCTGTCGATGCAGATGGCAATATCCTGCACCCAGGCGATATGGGTGCCCAGTTGGAGAAATCAGTAGACAACCTGGAGCGTGTGTTGGCGGAAGGCGGAGCGACCTTGGCAAATGTAGTAAGCGTCACTTATTACACGACAGATATTGAACAATTCTTCGCCGCTATGGAAAAAATCACGACCCGCCTGGCAGAAGCCGGTTGCAAGCCGACATCGACACTCCTGGAGGTGAAACGCTTGTATCACCCAGATATTTTGTTTGAAGTAACGTCTGTCGCAGCCGTTTGATCAGCAATGATTCGCTGCCCAGCCTTTGCAGGCTGGGCAAAATCGAAGTGACGTTTCCAGTTTGATTCTGTGCAACAACAGCGGAATCGAAGAGAAGACTCAAAAAAATGTTGGGTCGATCAGACCAGTCTCATGCCAGTCATACCACACATGATCGCTGCCGAAATGAAGGCGCTAAGGCAGACAGCCACCCACCAAAGCCTATTCGCGGCCACGGGCTTCACTCCGTGCGTCAGCATGACTACACGCAGTCCGGAAGCCAAATGCGCAAGCACGAAGAACACTCCAAGCGCGTAGTGGGGGAGCAGGCGGATATTCCATGCGTCATGGATGAGCCCAGTCGGCGCCCCAGTAGCGAACGACCAATCAGTGGGTATATCAAGCCAGGTTCGGGCGTAGAAAAAAACCGAGTTCATGTGGCCCAGGATGAAGATCGACATGAACACGCCAGAGGCGATCTGGAACATGCGATAACGGTCTACGGACGTTTCGCTCCATGTCCAGACGAGGCGCAAGCCGGTAAATATCTGGAATAGCATCACAGTCACCAGCAATGGCTCAACCAGCTTTGCCCGGTAAACCGTGCGCCCGATGTCCATTACCGCGGCATGTGCTTCAGGACTGATCAGCCCGAACAGATGGTTGAAAATGTGAAACAGAACATACAGCGCGGCCAGGGCGCCGCTTACCCCATGGGCAACCCGCAAGCGTGCAGACCCACGGGCCGGTGGGCGGATGACGGCGGCTGTGTTGCGGGATGCGAGAAACCCGAATAGCAGCCAGGCAGGTGTCCAGATCCATGTGTCAGGCACCTTGCTTCCCGCCATGTAGGAAAGCACCCCGAAGAATACGTAAATTGTCGGCGCCGCCACGGTCAGCAAAGCGAATCGGCGCGCGCGGATATTTGCAGCGGTCGTTGTTGAGGAGTGCTGTGGCCGCCCCGCAATCGTCAGGCTGAGCAACGGCATTGCAAACGCCAAGATCAGTATCAATGAGGCCAGAGCGAACGCGCCCACCGATATATCACCGCTCGATACAGCCGCACCCGAAGGTGCAACCGCCCAATGAAACGCGTCGAGAAGCCAAGGATAGCCCGCCGCCATTACAGCAGGTATCCAGACTGCCAGGGTGGCGTCACTCTCGGAAAGGAGACCGTTACCTGTATGGATAGACTCTGGGTTTGAGGAGCTTTGCATTGCTTTTATTCCTGCTGTCGAGGTTATTTCTGGCCCCGATATTCTGTGAAAAAGAAACTGAAAAACCGCCTACGCGCGCGGGGGTAGAGGTATAACGGGCGCGCTGTTTGCGGGAATGAACCGAAAGTGCAATCAGGACCTGAATAAGGCAAAAACGCCTGCCCGACGCAGCAATCAGTCTATCCAGAGCTGTTTGAATCCTGATCTCTCTCAGGCGCGGTGCTGATGAAAACGGATCACAGCGTACGGCCTTGATGCCTTATTCTATAGGGCCAAAAAATGGCTAAATGAATAGGACAAGTTGGGTGAAAAAGATCGTTGTTGATAGAGAAGAAACGCCGCCGCTTTATCGACAGATTTATTTGCGAATACGTACGTCGATTGCCGATGGTCGATTGAAGCCGGGGGATCGCGTGCCATCAATACGTGCACTCTCGTCGGAGCTGAACCTGGCCCGGGGTACCGTCGAAAACGCTTACCAGCAGCTGATCAACGAGGGGTATCTCGTTGGCCGCGGTGCTGCCGGCACCATTGTCTCGCCTCTCTTAAAGCCCGCGCCGGTAGCAGCAAACACGCTGCCCCATTCATTACTTCAAACCTCTCTGGTGCATTCGGGAGAGCCGCCTTTGCCCTTTCAAATGGGGTTGCCCGCGCTGGACGCTTTTCCCCGCAAGCTGTGGAACCGTATCGTATCGTTCGAGTGCCGGAATTCTTTTCTGGACGGTGCGATATACCCCGACGCCAGGGGACATGCTGCCTTGCGGTCTGCGGTCGCCGGTTATCTAGGGGTTTCGCGAGGAATATTCTGCTCGCCAGGGCAGATCTTCATCGTCGCAGGCTATCGGGCCAGTCTGGACCTGATTTGCCGTAGTGTGCTGCAGCCAGGGGACAGGTGCTGGGTGGAAGATCCTGGGTACGTTGCGGCCAACCTTTTTCTACAAGAAGCAGGGGCAGAGCTGGTGCCAGTCCCCGTGGACAGCGATGGCATGGTCGTCGACGTCGGTGTTCAGCATGCACCCGACGCTCGCTTCGCGGTCGTAACTCCAACCCATCAAAGCCCTCTGTGCGTAGCGTTGGCAATGCCCCGGCGTCAGGCTCTACTGGATTGGGCCAGTCGAAATGGGAGCTGGATTATCGAAGATGACTACGACAGTGAATATCGATATCAAGGCCGGCCGTTGCCTGCGCTTAAAAGTCTGGATGCCCAGGATCGAGTTCTGTACTGCGGAACCTTCAGCAAGGTTTTGTTGCCTGGTTTGAGACTTGCGTACTTGGTGGTGCCTAACGAACTTGTTCCTCGTGTCTCGGAGATCGCCGATAAAATGCACAGCCATTGTCCTCAGCTTTGGCAGGTGGCGACCGCCAGGTTCATTGAGCAGGGGCATTTTGGAAGGCACCTTAAAAAAATGCGCAGCCTCTATTCGAATCGGCGCCAATTGCTGGTCGAAGCGTTGCTCGAAAAACTGAGTGATTGCCTCTCGATTGATCACGGGGTAGGGGGTATGCATCTGGTGGCGCGCCTGAATCCGAGCGCGGACGACCAAGCCATTTCACAACGCGCAAAAGATGCCGGACTTCGAGTGGAGGCACTGTCCAATTGGTACCTGACCCCCACGGCCGAGCGCGGCTTGCTGCTGAGTTTTACGAACGTAGTCGACAAGCAGCAAGCCGAGCAAATGGTAGTCCGCCTCGCACAAGTTATCAGAGGTTAATCAAATGCCGCAGGTGGCGGGTGGTCAGTAAAATCATGGAAGGGTGCGATCTACTTCGACATCCAGGCGATCACCGCTTTGTAGTCGTCGGCGGTGCAATCCATGCACATGCCCCGAGCCGGCATGGCTCTGAAGCCTTCCGTTACGTGCTTCACCAAAACCTCCGTGCCTTTTTCCAACCGTGGTTTCCAAGCCTCTTGATCGCCTTTTTTGGGCGCCATAGGCAATTGACCACTGTGACACATGGTGCATGTCCGATTGAAAACAGCTTCGGGTTCCTGAGCCGCGTGAGCCGTCGACACTGTCAATAAAAATAAAGCTGCTACCTGTAGTTTCATCAGTGATCTCGTTGCAGTTTGATAGACAGCATTGGAGGTCGGTGGCCGCCTCATCTGTCGTCCCGTTGTGATGCTGGTGCTGATGTGTTGCTTTACGACTGTGAGACCAGTATCGGCATCACACTTGGGATTAATCGTAATCAGACATGCTGACCGCCATTTACGTGTATCTCAGCACCGTTTACATAAGAAGCGCCGCTGGTGCAGAGGAAGTAAATCAAGGAAGCAACTTCCTCTGGTTTCCCCATACGCATCATCGGTACAAGCCGTTCAACAATGTCGGCTGTGCCCGGAGAAAGAATCGCCGTGTCGATCTCGCCGGGAGCAATTGCATTGACCCGAATGCCGTGAGGCCCGAAATCGTAAGCCATTTCACGAGTCAGAGCCGAAAGCGCCGCTTTGGACGTTGCATAAGCAACCCCTGCAAAAGGGTGAACCTTAGAACCGGCGATGGACGTTACGTTGATGATGCTGCCCTGCGCATTTTTCAACTCTCCGAACAACTCACGGGCCAGCAATGCCGTGGAGAACAGATTGACGTTGAAGACCTTCAACCACGTTGCGTAGTCGGTTTCGAGTACACCCAGCCGTCCTCCATCGGGCCTTTTTGGCGATATACCCGCATTATCAACCAGCGCATCAAGGCGCCCCCCTAGTTTGTCTTTGATTACGGCAACACTGTCCCTGACACTGGCAATGTCCTCCAGATCCAGATGAATGTGATTAAGCAGTCCTTCTGCCCAAGGGCACTCGGCGACCCAATCTTGACGAGAGGCGGTGAACACCTCCCAACCCGCGGCATTGAAATGCTTTACCGTCGCATGACCGATCCCGCGGCTTGCTCCCGTCAGTAGCAGTTTCTTTCGTTCCGGCATGCATTAGTTTCCTTGAGCATTTTTTGACTCACTAACAGGCGTCAGCGCTTCTGGACGGCCTACGCCTGAGAAATTATAAAAAGTGAATTTCGGTGTTAAGCCAGGAACGCGGGCTTGGTGATGACGAGAAATACGATTAATCCGGCAATTGCAATAGTTATCACAGGCATAGCGCGCACCATACTTGGGGGAGGGCTGAGACCGTTGCCGGTCAGCCTTCTTAGCAGCCCCGTTTGTACACCCTGCACGCCAGATAGCGCCACGACGCCAATCACCTTGGCGATCAGCCATGGAGCGCCAAACCACCCGCCTTTAATCGCGAGGATCGTCCCGATCACCCAAGTCAAAATCATGGACGGCGCTGTCACAGCCTGGTTCCAGTTCCTTGTCGAAATCAGGATACGACGCTCGGTCGGTGAGCCGGCTTCTATTGAACCCTGCACACCCGCCAGGACCAATGACAGCATCAGCAACCCACTTACCCAACTCAGCACAACCCACACGTGGGCTGCTTTGAGAAACAGATAAATCATCGGGCTGTTCCTGACAACAACGTGGTTTTCCTTCTCCTGAACAACCCGATGTTGAAGAAACCACTCAACGGTATGACGGCCGAAATGCAGAGGCGAACGATATCGCGCCGTGTCCAGATAGGGTCGTGGGCTTTCGTGCTGAGCAGCCAGACATAGAAGATGAATGCCAGGCCGTGCACCGGCCCGATCCATGACACTGCTACCGGCAAGTGCGCGTAGTGCTTAAGCGGCACGGCGATGAACACCAACGCTGCAAGGGTTGAGGTCTCAACGAGAGACGCGAACGCCAAGCGATCCAGTGATTTTTGCTGATAGGTGATGTCGTCGAATTTCGTGCTGAATGCGTCCACTGTTAATACGCTCGTGTCATCAGTCTCCTGACCGGGTGCCTACATTAAAAGGGATGACGGTGCGCAAACACTGGCCTGAAAGACATTGTTCGAAGAAATTGAGCCAATCTCTGTCTTAACATAGAAATTCAGCCCAGAATCCAGTTTTTACAGGAGCCTATGGATGCATCGGGTCGTCATTGTTGCTCAGCCAAACGTCGTCTCGTTCGACCTTTCAATTCCGTACGAGGTGTTCGCTCGATCGGCACTGCCTTCTGGCGCGCCTGCTTACGACGTACGTGTTTGCGCGGAGCGCTCGTATGTCGAGACTCAAGGATTTGGACTCACGGTGAAGTGGGGGCTGGAGGAACTGGAAAATGCTGACACCATCATGATACCCGGCACCGACGATTGCTCGGCGCCGGTGTCCGTTGCATTGATATCGGCGTTGCAAAAGGCAAAAGCGAGAGGAACAAGAATTGCGTCAATCTGCAGCGGTAGCTTCACCCTGGCGGCCAGCGAAATACTTGATGGGTTACGAGCTACGACTCACTGGCGAGCGGCTTCGGATCTGGCCAGGCTATTTCCCAATGTTAACGTCGACCCGAACGTCTTGTTTGTCGACAACGGTCAGATATTGACATCTGCGGGGGCGGCGGCAGGTTTGGATTTATGCCTGCACATGGTGCGCTGTGACTTCGGTGCCGCTGTCGCAGCAGCGGCAGCGGCAGCGCGCCTCGCCGTTGTGTCACTTGAGCGAGAGGGAGGGCAAGCCCAGTTTATCGTCCATCATGCACCGGAAACGAATTTAGCCTTGAGTCCGTTACTCGCATGGTTAGACAAAAACCTGGATCAGCCGTTATCACTTCAGACAATCGCGCTGCAAGGCGCAATGAGCACCCGGACATTAAGCCGGCGTTTTAGCCAGATACTGGGTGTCACGCCGCTGCAGTGGTTGTCGCACGCGCGTGTGCGCCGGGCGCAGACGCTTTTGGAAACGACACGCTACTCAGTCGAGCAGATCGCTTCCACGGTTGGATTCGGTTCGTCGACCACATTGCGCGAGCGGTTTCAGCAACAGCTGGGCATAAGTCCTCAACGATATCGTCGTGGATTTAATCTCACTGACGGCGGTTGACCTTTGGTTTGAGGACACATTTCGATATTCCCGGGAACATTGGTTGCCCGAATCCTGCCACGTATTAGGGCGATCGGCAGGGCACCCTGTCTTATTCGACCGTGCTGCCAAGACGAAGCGGACGCGTCCTGCATTTACGTCTTCAACTGACGGTCGGAACGGACAAAGTCGATAAACGCCTTGAGTGTCGCCGGCACATGGCGGCGACTTGGGTAGTACAGTTGCAAACCAGGATAATAAGGGCACCAGTCCGCTAGCACTTGGATCAGACGTCCGTCGGCGAGGTGATCGCTGACCATTTCTTCAAACACATAAGCCAGGCCAACCCCTTTCAATGCCGGGCCTACCATCAAGCTCACGTCACCCAGGGTGAGTGGGCCGCTGACTTCTAGCGCTTGGGGGATCCCGCCGCGTTCGAATTCCCACCGGTACACCGAGCCGCTGGGGAATCGATGACGAATGCAGGGTATATCGTGAAGGTCTTCGGGCTTTTGTGGCGTGGCGTGCCGCTCGAAAAGTGCCGGTGAGCCCACGACCACCGAACGCATGTTTGGCCCGATGAGCAGAGATAGCATGTCGGCTTCCAAGCGATTGCCGAAACGTACTCCCGCATCAAAACCACCAGCGACCACGTCCACCAGCGCATCGCTGTCCATGACCTCCAGCCTGATATCTGGGTACGCTTGAAGAAACGTGCTGACGATTGGCAGCAATACCAGCTCGCACGCCTGGCGACCCGCGGTGAGGCGCAGATTCCCGTAGGGCTTGTCGCGGAATCTGTTGAGGTCTTCGAGTGCGTCATCAATGTCTCGGAAAGCGGGCTTTAGCCGTGTGCAAAGTCGTTCTCCCGCTTCAGTCAGTGCGACACTGCGAGTTGTTCGATTGAACAAACGCACGCCCAATCGATTCTCCAGTGCTCGCAGTGAATGACTTAAAGCGGAGGGAGTGACGCCAAGCTCTACCGCAGCCCGGCTGAAATTCAGGTGCTGCGCAATGCAGAGGAAGATCGCGAGATCGGCAGTTGAGGAAACTTTCATTGATGAGCACCGTTCACAAAGTCATCCAGATTTTGTGGGATTATCACAGCAATGGTGCAGATTTACAGTACCGTCAACTCATCGAGAAACCCCAGCAATAACGCAAGGGTCGCTAATAGGAGGAGTTGAAATGCGTACTTGGTTCATTACTGGAGCTTCCCGTGGTTTTGGCACCCTCATCGCAGAACGCGCCCTGCGTGCCGGCGATGCTGTGGTCGCAACCGCTCGTAAACCGCAGGACATCACCGATCGATTGGGCGATCACCCGAATCTGCTGGCAGTGCGTCTGGATGTCACCAGCGAAGCAGAAGCCCATCAGGCTGTCGCAGAAGGCATCAAACGTTTCGGTCGTATCGACGTTGTGATCAATAATGCTGGCTTCGGTGTGTTGGGCGCGGTGGAAGAAACCAGTGCCAGCGAAACCGAACGACTCTTCTCGACGAACGTGTTCGGAGTGCTCAACGTCATTCGTGCGGTACTGCCGCACATGCGCAGTCAGCGCCGTGGCCATGTCATCAACATCTCTTCCGTGGGCGGTTATCAAGCCTATCGAGGTTGGGGCGTCTATGGTTCCACCAAGTTTGCGATAGAAGGCATCACCGAGGCGATGCACCAGGAGCTGGCTCCGCTGGGCATCCACGCGACCGTCGTAGAGCCAGGCTTCTTCCGCACAGACTTCCTTGACGCGCAGTCGCTGATCAAGACCGCACTCGAACTGTCGGACTACGACGAGACCGTCGGCAAGATGCGTGAATTTGCTGAGGCTGCCAACCATGCACAGCCTGGCGATCCGGTGAAGTTCGCCGAGGCAATTCTGGCACTGGTCAACGCTCCAAAGCCACCACAGCGTTTGGCGCTGGGCAGCGATACCGTGGCGCGAATCGGCGAGAAACACAGATTCGTCGAGGCAGAACTGGCCGAGTGGAAAGAGCTGTCTCTCTCGACCGACTTCGAAGTCTAAGTCTACGTCGGCCTGTGCGATCTTGGAGAAATGACTGATGAAACATGTGCTGATTTCACTGCTGACTGATGCAAATGGCCTATGAAAACTTAAAGTGAGATCGCACGACATCCGCTATCGAGTGAGGGGTAGGGGTAGGGGTAGCTTCGGTGGGTAATTCACAAATGCTTCGCAAAACCGGGCTTGCCCGGTTTTTGCGTTTTCAACGCCTGAAATTTTATCAAGCTATAAGCCAAACCATGCGCAGTGCTCAACCAGCCTCCCAGGATTCCGTAGGTTGTGCGCCTCCGTGATGCCTCCAAACCTGTTTGCAGTAATCGATGTTTCGCGTTTGGCCACACATCTAATCGACCAAACGTCCGTTGTCGGCCACTTTGTCTTTGCTAGACGACCAAGCGCTCAGCCGTCAGCGCGACGGCCAGTAGAATCATCACGAACCCGGATAACTGGCTGACGCGCCTGGCTGCAATGGGTCGACTGCTCAAGACTACTTCGGCACCGAATCCGACAGCTAAGTAAACGAGACTGCAGCCAGCGATGTGCAGCAGCCCCAAGCAGATGATTTGAACGGGCACAGGCCACTCTGCACTCAGGCTCGTGAATTGCGGCAAAAGAGCCAGGAAAAACAGGAATAGCTTTGGGTTCAACCCTGCCATGCAGGCGCCTCTCAGGGCCCAGCGGTATTGGCTGGCCGACTTTTCCACTTCAACCTCAGTCGGCGCGCTGGGATGCCTCAGCATGCCGATGCCCATCCAGGCTAAATAGGCTGCGCCGGCTACCGTCAGAAACGACAGCGCGCCCGGAGTGCGGGTCACCAAGCCGCCTACGCCAGCCGCGACCACCAATGTGGCGGCCAAATGTGCTGACATCATGCCGGCGACCGCTGGTACCACCACTCGACGTCCACGCATGCCTGCCGAAATGGCATAGGCCCAGTCAGCGCCCGGCGTTAACACCAACATCAAAGAAACGGCCCAGAATGCGGCCATCAAGCTAATGTTCATCTACCCCCCTTGAACTCCCGAATCCGATGTCGTCTATGGAACGGAACGCAGAATAATGTTCCGCCTACCTGCCGATTTACATAATATGGTTCTGTCATCAGCGGAGAAATACCAGGCAGGAAGATACGAAGGCGGTTCGGCGTGCGCGCGGAGACCAAGTAGAACTTGATGCAATCGACCGAAAGCTATTAAGCGTTTTGGCGCAGGACGCCGAGCTCAGTTACAAAGAGCTGAGCGCGCAAGTGCATCTCTCTGCGCCTGCTATCCATGAGCGGGTGAAGCGCCTGAAGCAGAGAGGTGTAATTCGAGCGACGGTTGCGCTCCTGGATGGCCCGATGGTCGGTCGAGACCTGCTTGCGTTTGTGCATCTTGAAACGAGCAACTGGGAAACCACTCGGCGCGTGCTGGAGATGTCCGCTTTCCCGCAGATAGAAGAAATTCACACCGTTGCGGGTGACACCGCAATGATTTTGAAGGTGCGCAGCGAGAACTCTGCGGAACTGGAAAATATGCTGGGCCAACTGCATCGCCTGGACGGCTTCAAGTCTGTGAAGACGTTCATCGCATTAGGCACCTATCTTGAGCGCGGCCCCCTGCCTGCATAGAGCTAACGAGCATCGAGGATTGATGCCTTCCGAGACTGGCTGAAAACGAACATTTGCTCCTTCCTTGCAAGCCTAAAAAACCGGTGCCCATGCTTCATTGCCAATCAAGGCTGGGGTAGCACCCACGCACAACAGCGAATGGCTCGTACTGTTTTCTGTGATCACCGCGAGTATGCATATGGAGGGTTTGTCGCAAGCGCTCTTGATAAACTCAGCGAAGTCGACGCGCGTGATTTCATTGACGCCGTCGATAGCGGGCTGGTGACTCATCAGGCCGGCGCCTTCGAGGCTGCGTGCAGCAACGCTAAGAAGTATCTCTTTTGGGAAGGAGCAACCAGTGTGTCGCCGCGCCGACTCACGCTCTGGTTGGAACCGGTCATTACTATCGCTGGCCTGCGGCGGCTGCACCACAGATACGGTTGGCCACATGCGTCCTACGCTTTCGACTTCGTGGGCTATCAGGCTGATCAGAAAACAGAATTAGCCGTGTGTGAGGCCAAGCCGACCCAGAGGGCAGTGCAGTCCTCACCCGTACAAGCGATTCTGCGCTTCATTTTGGGCGGGGCAGGGCTGAGGTCATGGTTAACGGTGAAGCGTCGTGTAACAGCGACAATCCGTAAGCGTGCGGTGATCACGCGTTGTAACAAGCTATATCTCTACTGGTAGCGATCTTAGTCTGGCCCGCAGAGCTTTTTGCTCATAAAAACACGACTCGCACCCTCCGGGTCACAGGCTATCTCCCCAAAACGTGTCCACCCGTTTTTTTCGTAAAAGCCAGGTGCCTGGAAGCTGATGGTGTAAAGCACCGCAGAGCGACATCCTCGGCTGCGCGCCTCTTCCTCAAAGGCTTTCAGGACTTTCGTCCCTAAACCCGATCCACGGAGAGAGTCTGGAAGATGAAAGAGATCGAGAAACGCTAACCCTAGAGACGATCTTCCGATAATTCCTCCCAAGGCTTGTTTCGTAATGGGGTCTCTGACAATAACTGTCAGTGGACTGCGATCATTTGAGCCAGTGATCTGATCATTGAATGCATTCAACCCGACGTTAATCGCTTCCTCAAGCTCGGGAATGGGCTCATTCCCAACTTCGATGAGATTCGTTTTCATGGTTTTACTCTTCGACCTTGGGTTAGTCATGAGCCTCTGACCGGCCCATCTTGAGTGAGTTACGCATGCTTGCGATTATGAGGCAATCACGCTTGCCGCGTTGGCAGTGGCTGTTCTCCGGTTCGTGATAAATCAGCGTGCGTGGGAACTGCGTTGCATCGCAGCGTCTGGAGCATCTGCATGCGCAATCAAACCGACTCAGCCTTGGCTCGGATCACCGAACGTCATTCCCAGCCACGCTGCATGCCCGTTGCCGCGATCAAGATCGCACTCACACCAATCCATTGAATTATTCCCAGCCGGTGGCCGAACCCAATCCAGTCCACCAGGATGGCAGCCACCGGATAGTTGCCGCGAGATGACTTCCTTTAGCGCGCTACTTCCCTCAGGTAGGTACTGCGCGCAGCAACGGCATCAGGCGTGAAGTCTGTAAATACGCCGTCAACACCGGCTCGGGAAAAGGTCATGTATTCGGCCGCTGGATTGCCCTTGTAGGCACCTGCCAAGTACTTCGCTTCGTTGCGGAAGGTGAATATATGGACGAACAAACCTGCCTTGTGAGCATCGCTGATCAGGCTGGTCTGCTTGAGGGTGTCGACCTGGGGCAGGCCCGGCTGGGACGACGCGGTTTGCGCTGAAGCGGCTGTAAGCAACATGGCTTGTGGCTTCCACGGACCAATGCCGTCGGCGTAGGTTTTGACCTCGGCTAATCCAGCTGGCGTCAGCAGCGCACCGAAGGAGCGTGGGTCGCCAGCAATGGTCCAGCTGTAAGGGCGGCCGCTGACGAACGTGTTGGGTTTGTCCGTGATGAACAGTGTTTCGCCGGTCTTGAAGTTTATGCCGTTCCCATCAACCAACTGAACTGCCTTGGTTTGCAGGCCGATAGAGCGCAGGTATTTCAAGCTGCCGGGGTCAAAGCTTTGTACAAAGACCGGTGCGTCCTTGCGATTTAGATTGTTGTCTTTAAGGGTCTTGAGAATAGCCGCTTCGAACGGATGTGTTCCCGGTGCGCCGCAACCATTGGCAATGGCCTGGGCATTGTTCCAGATCGGATTCTTGCTTTCCGGGTAGGTCGTAATAACGCGGCCTGTGGCTGCGCTTTTGGCTTTTGCAATGTCGATCACTTCCTGAAAGCTCAAGATCGGCAACTTGCCGTTAAGCTCGGTCGGGCGCTCGTCGCGGGCATCGAAAGTCGTGCCGCCTATCCATTGCTTGAGCTCGGCGAGTGTGAAGTCGCTGATTGACCAGTCATTGGTGTGGTCTTCGCCATCAACGACCAGGGATTTCAACACTGATTTTGGGTCGGCGGGATCGGTCAAGTCACTCAGGTATCGAGCCGGGCCATTTTCTGCGGTGGCGGGATACCTGACATTGACCCATACCCCTGGAACAGTGCGCTTGCGGCGTGCAACCTGGGCGTTCGTCTTCGCGACGTCGCTGATATTGGTGTTGTCGCTCAACCAGGGGTTGTGTCGAGCCACCAATACACAGTCCTTGGTCATGTGCAGATCCAGTTCGAGGGAATCTGCACCCGCATCGGCCGCATGCTCATAAGACGCCTGGGTTTCCTCCGGATACAGCCCCGGCAGGCCGCGATGCCCGATAACCAGGGGCGGAGCACCATCAAGGGTTTTGAACGAAGCAGCGGCGGCTGGCCTGCCGCCCGCTGAAATGCCAGACACATTGTCACAAGCGCTCACCAGCAGGCTGCATCCGACAACGATAAATCGGGCAAGCAGCGTTTTGACCGGTGGCGGGCTTGAGCGAGTGTGCATGTGTCGTCCTTAAATAAGGGTAGGGGGAGGGTATCCACGGATGTTGGCTTTGGGGCATGACAGCGTGGTGACAGCGCATGGGGTGAAGTCCGGCGTGGTGTTCGACATTTCAAAGCTCCGCAGGTTTTGCTGCAAGTGTGAGTGCTGGTAGCCGCGCTCAAGGATCGTGTCGGCGCTGTAGGCGCCAGACGCAGAGTCGCGCATTCAGCGGATAGAGATTTAGCGTGGAGCGATAAGCCCATCTGCTTTTTCTGGCGCAACAGGTGGGGTGCTTCTGCGCACGGTAAGCGCGAAAATCAGGCCGCCCACATACATCAGTACGCCGTAGATAGCGGCTGGCACCACCAGCGCATCGTCTTGCAACACCGTGCTGCCGATGACAATGGCCAAGGTGGCATTCTGCATCGCGGTTTCGATGGCAATCGTGACCGCCTGGCGGCGTTCCAGGCGGCCCAGTTTGGCCACTGCAAAACCGAGGATCAGCATCAGCACATTAAGCATCAGGGCCAGTGGCGCCACGACGCTAAAGTTCTGTTCGAACAAGGCCCAGTTCTTCATCAGCGCGCCGATCACAATGATTGCAAACGCTAAGGTCGAAAACCTTGTCGCCAGCGGCTCGAAGCGCTGCGCAGTTCGCGGCCAGATGCGCCGAGCCAGCATGCCCAGGGCGACGGGCAATCCGAGCATGGCGAAGACTTGAATCATCATGAAGCCAACCGGAAAGTCGATTTGCTGGTGCGCGCCGAGAAAGTGCCCCATGGCCAGGGTCACAATCAACGGCAAGGTGATGATGGTCATCAGGCTGGCGGCGGCGGTAAAGCTGAGTGCCAGGGCCACATCGCCGCGTGCGATATAGGTCAGCAGATTGGACGTTGTACCGGTCGGGCATGCCGCAATCAGCATAAAACCGACGGCGATTGCGCCCGGCAGTGGAAACATCGAAAGCAACGCAAAACACACCAGAGGCAGCAGAACAAAATGGCAGGCGAAGCCGAGCAGGAAGGCGCGAGGCTGTGCGGCGATCTGCCGGAAGTCGGCGGGCACCAAGCCCAGTCCGAGTGAAAACATGATCAAGGCCAGCAGTAACGGCATCAATACCGTCGAGAGTGGGTCACCAGACAAGGCAGTCTCCCAAACGCCGTCATAGCGGCGCGATTGTTGTGATGAGGGCGTTAAGGCGTGCTTGCAGCGCTGTGTTGTCAGCTGCGGTTCGATGCCATATAGATGCTGCGTTTGGGCGTGGCCATGACTCGGCGTAGCAGAGGTTCGAAAAACTCCAGCGGCAGGGTGCGCGCGGTCGGGTCAAAAGCTGCGGCATCGTATTTTTCGCAGAACTCCACGGTTCGTTGGTACAGGTCAGGCAGGTGCGAAAAACGCTCACGTGAGTGACGATCAAGGCCCAGGTGCTCGAAAAAATAATAGCCTTGAAACAACCCGTGGTTGGCGATCATCCAGTGATTTTCCGTGCTGACAAATGGCTGCAGGATGACCGCCGCCATGTCCGCGTGGTTGTAGCTGGCGAGCGTGTCACCAATGTCGTGCAGCAACGCGCACACCACGTACTCCTCATCTTTGCCATCCAGGTGCGCCAGGGTTGCGGTTTGCAGGCTATGGGTCAGCCGGTCTACGGCGAAACCACCGTAGTCACCACTGAGCAAGCGCAGGTGTTCAAGCAGGCGGTCAGGCAGTTTAAGCGCGTGCAGTTTTTGTTCGTCTGCAATCACACGCCAGTCCTCCAGCGTACCGTCGCGCATATGATGAAAAGCGGCTTGTAGAGTCGGTTTCATGCGGGGTTCCTGTCAGAGGCGAAAGCCGGGATCAATGCGGTCAAGCCTGCGCAGCAGGCCGGGCCACGCCAGTGCTCCGCCCAGGCCATGGGTCACCTGCTTGGCTTGAGCGGCGATGCCCGCCAACACATCGGCGCCAATTGGCGCCACTGGCACTCCGCCAGATAGCGCGCGTACCTGAATCATGCAGGCGGCTTCGAACACATACATCGCCAGGAAGGCATCGGCCACGCTGGCGGCCACGGTCAGCAAGCCATGATTGCGCAGCATCAGGAAGGTGCGGTCGCCGAGGTGCTCGACCAGGCGGGGCTTCTCATCCTCGTTCAGCGCCACGCCTTCGTAGTCGTGGTAAGCCAGCGAGGCGAGCACGAACAGCGACTGCTGCGACAACGGCAGCAGGCCGGCGGTTTGCGCCGAGACAGCACAGCCATTGACGGAATGAGCGTGCATCACGCAGTGGGCATCCGGCCGTGCGGTGTGCACGGCGCTGTGAATGGTGAAGCCTGCGGGGTTTACGTCATGGGGTGAGTCGGCAACCTTGCGCCCGTGGTAATCGACCTTAACCAGGCTGCTGGCCGTGATTTCGTCGAACAGATAGCCGTAGGGGTTGATCAGGAAATGGCTGGCCTCGCCGGGCACCCGACAGGAGATATGGGTGAAGACCAGGTCATCCCAGCCGAAGTGAGTGTAAAGCCGATAGGCCGCCGCCAATTCCACCCGTGCTGCCCACTCAGGATCACTGACGAGGCCGCGCAGGCTGGTTGTGGGTTGTGGCATGGCGAGAGGATTCTGGCTACTCATGGTGGCGGCTCCGATTAGTTGAGGCACACAGGAAACTAATCTTGAGCGCGCCAGGCTATAAACTGAAATAACATACGAGCCACTTTGCAATAACCAAATGGTATGGCGATGCTTGAGGACGACCTGGTTTATTTTTCCACCGTGGCCACTGCTGGCAGCCTCGCCCGGGCCGCCGAGCGCCTGGGCGTGTCACAACCGGCGCTGAGCAAATCCATGCAGCGGCTGGAACGTCGGTTGGGCGTCAAATTGCTCTCGCGCTCTTCTCGCGGGATCGAAGTGACCGACGCCGGCGCGGCGTTTCTGCTGCGCAGTCGCGCCATCTCGCGCGAGTTGGAAGTCGCCCTGCAGGAGGCGCGTGACGTTGCCGGTGGCCAAGCGGGATTACTGCGGATCGGCTCAACCCCGGCGGCGGCGAATTTTGCCCTGAGTGCGCTGCTGCCTCGGTTGATCGAGGAGCGGCCAGCAGCGCGGGTTAATTTTGTATCAGGATTCAGCGACGCCTTGCTCGATGCCGTGGCCAACGGCGATGTCGAACTTGCGTTGTTGCCGTTACCCGAGCGGATGGACTCGAGCCTGGACATGCTGCACCTGCTGGAAGACGACTATCAGATTGTGGTCAACGATCAGCATCCGTTGGCAGTCTTACAGAGTGTCTCGATGAGTGATCTGGCCGGTTACCAATGGGCCGGCTCAAGCAAGCAGGAGTTTGCGCGTGTGCAACTCGAGCGCGCCTTTGCATTGGAAGCGATTCCCTTGCCAGATCTGGTGCTGGAAGCGAATAACCTACCAGCGCTGCTGCTGGCCGTGTCACGCATGCCGCTGGTGAGCATGGTCAATTCCCATGCCGTGTCAGCGGAAAGCCTGCCAGCCAACATCGTGATGCTGCCGATCCGTCCGGAGCAGATCCGTTGCCCCATCGGTATGGTCTGGCGGCGCGGCTACATATCATCCATCGCGCTGCGGGCGAGGGCGCTTTTGCAGGCAGCGGCACGTGCATAGCACGTTCGGGGCCCCGGCAGTCTCCGTTAATCAGCTCGCGACTAGCAGCGTCTCATCTTTTGAAAACATACAGAATCACAGCCACGCCCAAACATTTCAGTCCATCATCCGACAGAAAATTTGCTGGTAGCGCATGCCAGTGGCGAACAAAGTGATGGCATTGTGATCTCATTTATAGATCTCCGCCTTTTGCTCTACGGAAGTGCTTTGTGACCAAACAGTTCCTCGGTATCAGGATTGTCGTGTCTGTGATGTTGTGTCTGCCAGGGTGCGCTTGGTTTAAGACAGTTCCTCTGACCGGGGCCTATGGGGAAGGGTTTCGGAGTGGATGCGAAGCTCGTGAGCTGGGTTCAGGATATGAAGCGCGGGACGCTGATGCCCGGGCTCATCTTCAAGGGCGCTACTGGCAAGGGTGGGGACGCGGTTTCAACTCCTGTCTGTCGCCTTGGGAAAAAGAGCAGCAAGACAAATGGCTTCATGGGGAGGACAAAAAATACTGCACCAAGCATCAGAAAAAGCGTGGCCACTGCAAAGAGTGAGGAAAGGCGGCCAATGATCCGGTACAGATTTTTTTGCCAGAACATGCAAGCTGTAAGATACGTGGTTAACTTCATTCATAAACCAAGTCCATTGAAAGGTGACGAGTTGAGCAGCAAGAGCGGCTACTCTTGCTTGACGCATGCGTTACATCCGCTTCGAACCACTCTCGACGTTTTGGAGATCCCTGATGATTTTCAATACATGGATCCCGAGCTAGTGGAATTGCTGGAAAGCGCAGTGAGCGAATACCTTGAGCGGTAGGCACTTCCCCCGGCAAGTTGCGATGTCGCGGCAGTGACGCGGTATCAGCGTCGGGTCGACTGTTTCAATCGTTGAGCCGACGCGCTCACTGACTAATGACTGCGGCCGTTCCAAGCGCTTGAATATTTGCAGTGTCAGACGCCGCAGTCGTTAGTGTGAACAGCATTTTTCGCGTGCCGTTCGGAACAGACCATTGGTAGGAGAGGGTGTGCGTCATGCCATTTGCGCCGGTTTGCTCGTGATCGTCTCTTACCAGCTCCGCATGGAACGGAGCCGGCGGATTTGCCACCAGTGTTTTGAAAAGGCGGGTGGTGATATTCGCATCAGCTCTGCGAGCATAAATGGCGCACAGCTTTTTCCCTGCGGGTAAGGCCAGTATGAATGTCCCATGCTCGTCTGGAACAGGCCATGCATCGCCTGGAGCATCTGCGAGAAATAGAGCTGCTTTTTGGGGGGGAAGCTTCGGCATGGGAGCCAGCTTCACCCGAAGGGCCTCAAGGTTTGGCAGGTTCCGCAGGCAGAGAGATCCATAAATCTTCGCGAAGGAGTTCGCCGGGTCATCTGTCTCAGCTGCAATACAGGTGTTCATACAGCCGATGGCAGTGAACAACGCCAGGAATTTAAGCATCACAATCTTCCATGAGAGGTTTTAAAAGGTCGTCGGGCCTTGGAACCTCATCCATGATGTGAGACTCATGGGGGGTACCCGCGCAAGCCAAGGTGCGCCGGAACGAGTTAAAGACGCGGGCAGAACCATATTTAGCCTTTGGGAATCGCGCTGTAGCAACGGTGTGCAGTGTCATGATTCTTGCTCCGTCCGTGAATGCGTGCCCGGTCCTTGAGAAGACGTTATGGGCTGACTCACATTTTGCAAAAGAACGAGTTGGCAAAACAAGGGTGAGGCTGCGTGCGCTCGGATCGCCAAGAATTGGAGAGCGTAAGATTCGACATCACGGCCGCTGTTATAAGCCAGCTGTCAAGGGGCGGTTGGGCTGCTGCATAAAGTAAAGTAAAGTATTTCATAATTTAACATAATATACATTATGCGTAACTTGATATTACGCTGCTGGGGCGCGTCGGGCCAGAGAATCGAACGTGGCGTTTCTGCATTTCGTGATCCTTGGTTTACTGCATGCAGTCTTACGCCGATATCATCACCTTCGATGATCACCGATCACCGATCACCGATCACTCCGAGCTCGTTGATCCAACAATCGCGATCAACCCTTCCTGCATCGCA
The DNA here is from genome assembly GCF_021728295.1 of Pseudomonas petrae. Taxonomy (GTDB): domain Bacteria; phylum Pseudomonadota; class Gammaproteobacteria; order Pseudomonadales; family Pseudomonadaceae; genus Aquipseudomonas; species Aquipseudomonas petrae. The sequence continues at coordinate 393,156 of NZ_JAKJXE010000002.1, read as the reverse complement.
CCTTATCATCCAATGCAGCCTTCGAATCCATAGTGAACAACTTACGAGCGAATCGATGTCTGGCCCTCGCATCAAGCGCACGCCGATATCTGACCGACGCCAGTGGTATGCATCAAAGATCACTCCTCACAGGCGCAGATCTCGAGCCCTACGACACTGCAGTTCACCGACATCCGCCCGACCACCAAGATCTTAAGCAGACAGCCTTGAAGGTCTCAAACTTGACTCCAGATTCAGCCGTCCCAAGCCGATGCCAGGACGACCCCCATGGACATTCGCCTCGAGCGCGTAACTGGCAGCGCTCCAACGCCACCCCTAACGCTCGCCACCGCCTGAATAGCCCGAAAGCCCCGTAAAACGAGGCCTGCAGAGCACCAATGCGCTCGCAACAGCACAAATAAATTCAACAAAATCGCCACGCTGACGTGCCAAAACTCACTCAAAGCGCGCAAAAGCACGTATCGGCACACGAAGACATCACCTAAATTGTTCCGGAAGGCCCAAAACAGCATACAAATGCCAAATAGACCCAAGCGGCCCTGCTAACACACCCCCACCTACAAATGCAATATCCGATAACTGTCAGACCCGGATATTGCATATGGCCGCGACCTGCACGATCATGCCGGCACCTTCCGCGTCCACAGCCAGCGAATTCCATGCCCGCGCCTTCGTCACCCCATCCGCTGTTCGAAACCTACGCGAAGTTCGGCGAGCTGAACTTCAGCTCTTTAAAGGAAGAGCTTCCGGCGATCCGTGATTATCTCGAGCAATTCCCCGATGAGACCCAGGCCATCGAAGGCTACCGCGCCGTGCGCAGCTTTCTCAAGTCCTACGCCGGCAACGAATCCACGTTCAATTCCTACCGTACCCACGTCGAGCGACTGCTGCTCTGGACGATGCTCAAATCCAGAACGCCCCTCCTCGCCATGCGCCGCACCCAGGCCGAGAGCTTCATGGAGTTCTGCCTGGCGCCCGACCCTGCCTGGGTGGGTCCGGTGGTCAAATCCCGCTTCACCCGCCTCGGCGCGCGCAAGAAAACCGCGACGGACACCTACGTCCTCAATCCCGACTGGCGACCGTTCAGCCAGACTGTCGCCAAGGAAGAACGCAAGCGTGCCCAGGAAGAAAACCGGCCCGCTTTGCAGGACGCGTACCGGTTGGCCCAAGGCTCTATCGCGCAGATCTTCGCGGTGTGCGGCAGCTTCTTTCAGCACGCAATCGATGAGGGTTTCTGCGAGCAAAACCCGTTTCGTGCTGTGAAACAGAAGAGCAAATACAAGGAGCGCAATACCGATAACCAGGACACACGCATCCTGACTTCGCTGCAGTGGGATTTCGTGCTGGAAACCGCCGAGCTGCTGGCCGCCGAGGACGCCAAGTACGAGCGCACGCTGTTTATTGTGGCGACGATTTTTGCCATGTACCTGCGGGTTTCCGACCTGGTGGGTCGTGACAACTGGAAGCCGACCATGGGCGACCTGCGCAAGGACGGCGCCGGCAACTGGTGGTATCACGTGGTGGGCAAAGGCAACAAAGCCGGCAAGATCAGCGTGCGTGACGACTATGTAGAAAACTACCTCAAGCGCTGGCGTCTGCATCAGGGGTTGTCCCCCCTGCCCGGCTTCGGTGAAAGTACGCCGCTGATTGCCACCCAACGCGGCCGCGCCGGTTTGTCCGACCGGCATATCCGCGTGCTGCTGCAGGAGGTGTTTGATCGTGCATTGCAGCGCATGCAGGCCGAGCACTGGCCAGACGAAGACGTCGGCCGCCTGCGCGCTGCATCCTTGCACTGGCTGCGGCACACCTCGGCCACCTTCGATGCGCCTCACCGCGACATGAAAGATCTGCAGGTCGATCTGCGTCACAACAGCCTCAGCACGACGCAGAACGCCTACTACAACTCCGAAGACGAAAAGCGTGCGTACTCGGTCAAGCGCTTGCCGATGAAGGAGCGCACTTAGGTACCCGGCTGCTGGCCAGTATCAGCGGTCCAGACTGATCACGACCTTGCCGAAATGCTGGCCACTGCGCAGGTGCTCAAACGCCGCCCGGGCTTCGGCAAACGGAAAAACGCGGTCAATAACCGGTTTGATCTGGCCACCCACCGTCGCTTTTAACGTGTCTTCGAGCATCGCCCGATCGCCGACATTGGTGGACCGCAAGCTTGCACCGGCGCCCATCAGGTCGAAATAGTCGAGCGCCGCGCCGCTTTCGCCCAGAAAACCTACCAGCACGACTTCGCCATGGAAGGCGACGGCTTTCAACGACTGCCTGATCGTCGCCGGTCCGCCCACCTCAACCACCCGATCGACGCCCACGTCAGCGGTAAGCGACCGGACCGCGGTGCCCCATTCGGCGACGTCCCGATAATTGATCACCTCATCGGCACCCAGCGCTTTCAAACGCTCGGCCTTGGCAGAGGACGAGGTGGTGGCGATCACCCGAGCGCCTGCTGCCTTGGCATATTGCAGCGCGAACACGGATACCCCGCCGCTGCCCAGGGTCAATACGCTTTGCCCCACCCGAATCGGCGTGGCGCCGCTGATGGAATTCCAGGCAGTAACCGCTGCACACGGCAGGGTCGCGCCTTCCTCAAAGCTCAGCTCATCCGGCAAGGCGACGACCGCTTCACGCGACACCACTTTGTACTCCGTCAGCCAGCCGTCCTGATCGTAGCCGTAGCTGCCAATGGCCCGGGCGGCGACCTTGGGGCCTCCGAACCAGCGCGGGTGGAACAGGCTCACCACCCTGTCGCCGACCTGGAAATCATCGACGCCCTCGCCGAGCTCAACAACTTCGGCAGCGGCATCGCTGACAGGAATCCCCCCTGCGATAGAGGGTTTCAGGATCCGCCCGTCCAGCAGTGCCAAGTCGCGGTAGTTCAGCGACACGGCGTGGACGCGCAATAACAGCTCACCGCGCTGTGGCTTTGGAACGGCCTCCTGATGTAGACGCAATCCGTCCAGTGAAGGTGTGTCGAAGCGATAACTGTGCATGGCAAGTCACTCTGTAAAGGTGTGGCTCCACTGTGAATAGCCCAACAGAAATGATAAATGGATTAAAACTTTGCTGACTGCCAAAGGAAACTTGCCAATGAACGTGCTCAAGGCCATGCAGCTGTTTGTGCAGATCGTCGATAAAGGCAGCCTTACGGCTGCATCGGACGACGCTTCGCTGACCCCGACCATGGTGGGCAATCATCTGCGCGCGCTGGAAGAACACCTTGGCATGAAGCTGCTCAACCGCACCACGCGCCAGCAGCACCTGACCGAGTTTGGCCGGCGCTATTACGACCGCTGCGTCGAAATTCTGAGTCTGGTTGAGAGCGCCCACGCCGATGCGCTGTCTGCGCGTAGCGAGCCCCAAGGTCGGCTGCGCGTCACCCTGCCCCACGCTTTTGGACTCCAGCGCTTAATGCCCGCCATCGCCGAGTACTTACGCCGTTATCCCAAGGTCGACCTCGACGTGATCTTCACCGATCGGCAGGTTGATTTACTGGAGGATGGTTTCGAGGCAGCGGTGCGGATCGGTGAACCCCCGGATGCGTTCCTGATGGCGCAACCCCTCAAACCCCACTCCCTGGCGCTCTGCGCCTCCCCGTCCTATCTGGAAAGCCGCGGCATGCCTGCGCATCCCGATGAACTCGAAGGCCACGACTGCCTGACGTATCTGTATGCCTCGCGATCCTCACCCACCAGCGCGGCAGGTCTATGGACGTTCAAGGGCGCTGACGGCGTGCACGATGTGGAGGTCAACGGCCGGGTGCAGATGGATAACGGCCCGGCCTTGCGCCAGGCCGCGCTGGACGGAATGGGCATCGCGCTGCTCCCGGCGGTGGTTGTCGAGCAGGACTTTGCCAGCGGCCAGTTATGCCAGGTGCTCGCGGACTACCAACTTCCCGTACGACCGCTGAACCTGCTGTATCTGCCCGACCGACAGGCCTCGCCCAAACTGCGCAGCTTTATCGAGTTCATGGTTGCGCGGTTTGGTTGAGAGCATGTTCAACAGGGGCCTGATTTATTTAATACGCCACGGCAGTGGCGTTAGCGGTAGTCAGAATCAGCTAACTCAGGTCGCTTTCAGTTCAGAGCTCTTTGGATTCAATGACTGAAACGTGCTCGGCGATCGCCGCTGAATGCCAGCGCCGGGGATTTGATTGCGGTGTCTAAAACGATTGAAGAGCCCCACGCCAGCGCGTCGAATTGACGCCAGACTTAAGTACAGCAGACCCCTCTAAAAAGCGTGACGTCAAATTACCGACTGCCAAACCACTCCCAAATTCACGGAAAACCCAAAAGCGTCATATTCCCGACGAAATGCATCTCCGCCGCATTGCCACAAGCCATCACCTCCCCTCAAAATCGCCACACACCCGCTGTCCCGCGCCGTGATTTGCCTGAAAGGAATGTGAGCAATGAAGAGCATCTTTATGGTTGTAATGACTATGTGTTCCGGTGCGGAAGGATGTCTGGATGAGAGCCAGCCGACGGCGTATTCGACCCGAGCAGAGTGCATGGAGAGCGTTGCCTTGATGCCTACCCGACGGGGCATCAAATACCGCTGCTCCTCGGTGCCCCAGGTGCTGATCACCCAGCAGCGCCGCGCGACCCAGAATCACCTTGTGACCAACACCCCCGAGGCGCCAGTCCGCCCTTGAGCGACAACGCCGGGACGGGGATAAACCCGGCCCGGCGCAGTTGATACACACAGACGGCTGATTCAGCTCGCGGCCGCCACCGTGATTTCAACCAGCAAATCCGGCACTGCCAGACGTGATTCGCAGCACCGTGTTTGAGGTATACACCGCGGCGCAGCCAAAACCCCGCACACCCATTGGACACGCAGACCATTCCCGATGTGGCGACATCCCCTGTAGGAGCGCGCTTGGTCTGGGCCGCATCCGGACGAACGCGGTGTGTCAGGCGACCTCTTCACACCTGATCCACCGCAATCGCGGGCAAGCGCGCTCCTACAATGGTTTGCAGGGTGTCAGGCAAACACTCATGGCGGTGCACCAAACGTTCAGCAGCAAGCCGGCGCCTACATCCGCACAAAAAAAAGCCGTGACGCACAACTTCGTCACGGCCTTGGTCACACGTCAGTCAATCAATCCAGACGGAACGCGATCACGCTGTCCCCCAACGTGGTGCCGAGCGAGCCATGCCCGCCGGCCGAGATGACGACGTACTGCTTGCCGTCGCTGCCCATGTAGGTCGAAGGCGTCGCCTGCCCGCCCGCCGGCAGCTCTTTCTCCCAGAGCACGTCACCGGTGTTGATGTCGTACGCGCGGATGAAGTTGTCCGCCGTGGCGCCATGGAACACCACGCCGCCCGCCGTCACCAGCGGACCGCCGTGGGCAACCATGCCCATCGGGAAGCCGATCGGGAAGCGGCCCGGCAGGAACGTGGTCTTGAGGTTCTGGGTGGTGCCGGTGCGGCGCATCCACTCGGTTTTGCCCGTGGTCAGGTCAATGCCGACCATGCGGCCCCACGGCGGCGCAATGCACGGCACGCCCAGCTCCGAGGCGAACTGCTTGATGCGAATGGCGTAATCACCCTTGAAGTTCTCGTTCCAGTACGGCGTGCCGTCCTGGGTGAACAGCCGCTTCTCGGCGGTTTCCGGGGTGCGCTTGATCAGGTGGTAGGTGTAGGCCAGACGTACCGGTGCGGCGATGAGGATCTGCCGATCCGGATCGACCGCCACCGAGCCCCAGTTGAACGCCCCGATGTTGCCCGGGAAGATCAGCGACCCCTGCTCGGTGCTCGGCGTCCATGGATTGCCGTCGTAGCGCAGCTTGTTGTAGATCGTGCGGCAGGACATCTGATCAAACGGCGTCAGGCCCCACATGGATTTTTCGCTCAGCGGCTCCGGGATGAAGTTGATCTTCGACACCGGCTGAGTCGGCGCAAAATGCTCCCCCGGCACGCCGCCCTGGGTGGACACCTTGACCTGATCGACCGGGACAATTGGCTCGCCGGTCAGCCGGTTCAGCACAAAGATGTTGCCCACTTTGGTCGGCAACAGCAGCGCCGGTTGCTTGCTGCCCTCTTTGCCCACGTCCATCAGGGTCGGCTGCGAGGGGTTATCGCGGTCCCATAGGTCGTTGTTCGACGACTGGAATTTCCACTTGTACGCACCGGTGTTCAGGTCCAGGGCTACCAGCGTGTCGCGGAATTTTTCCGTGTTGCTGTTCGGATCGCGGTTGATGCCGAGCTCATCTGGCGAGGCGTTGCCGAATGGCACAAACACCAAGCCGTTTTTCATATCGGCGCTGAGCGTGCCCCACGCCACGGGTGTGTCCTGCGGATAGGTCTGATCGGCCGCGATGGGCTGGTTCATGTCCGGATTGGCCGGGTCGAAGTTCCACACCAGCGTGCCGGTCACGGCGTTGTAGGCGCGGATCACACCCGACGGGTTGCCGTCGTTGTAGCCATTGTCCATCACCGAACCGCCCACGATGACCAGATCACCGGCAATCAGCGGTGCGGCGGTCTGCATCAACGCGTGGGGACGAATCTCGCCCATGTTGGCACTGAGATCGACCACGCCGTTGTTGCCGAAATCGCTGCACAGCATGCCGGTGTCAGCGTCCAGGGCCACCAGTTTTGCGTCCGCGGTGGCAGTGATAATGCGTTTGGCGCACTGGCTCGATGAGGTATCGGCTGCAGCGGTTGCGGCCGGCGCGTAGTAGCTGACGCCACGGCAGGTCTGGTGCTGCTGCAGGTACGAGCGGTTCTTCTCCGGCGCCCACTTCCAGTCCAGCTTGCCGGTTTCAGGATTCAGCGCGTGCACTTCGTTGTGCGCGGTGCAGACGTACACCCGATTGTTGACCTTCAGCGGCGTGGCTTCGAAGGTGTACTCGCCGGCGTCTTTTGCGGCATCGCGCAGATCGCCGGTGTGGTATTCCCACGCCACGGAAAGCTTCTTCACGTTACCGGCGTTGATCTGGTCGAGGCTGGAGAAACGCTGACCGTTGTGGGTGCCGCCATAGGCCACCCAGTCATTGGCGGCTTCGCCCGTGCTGCGCGTTGCCACTGGGGTGTCGATCTTGCCGGCCACCGGGTACGGGTCGTAGAACATCATCGCCAGCACGATCAGGATCATCACGCCAACGGTGCCGCCCAGAAACGGGTGGAAGCGGCGCGTGTCGCCCGGGTTCTGCGCCTTGTACAGCGGACGCACCAACCACGGCAGCGCCAGCCACAGCCCCAGCAGCGCAAACAGATCGCCGCGCGGAATCCACTGCCATTTGTCGAAGCCGACCTCGTAGACGATCCAGATCAGAATCCCCCACATCAGCAGCGCATAAACCGTCAGCGCCGATTGATTTTTCAAAATCAGCAGCACCGCCGAGGCCAATACCGCGAGGGCGATAATCGAGTACGCCGCCGAGCCGCCGGCGGCCACCAGTTGCGCACCCATGTACAACAGGGCAATGGCGAAAATCGCCATCACCACCCCAGTCACTCTCAAGATCATTGTTGGTTTTCCGTATTGGGGCCGGTGATGGCGCCCGTGTGGGAAATGGGCGAAAGCGGGATGTCCGAGCCACCCGATCGCATGCGTTCCCACCCATATTAACGCCCACAACCCGCGCCCCGGAAAGCTTTGTTACACCTTTGCGAGCGTCTAGCGCAGGGCTTGTAGCGCGCCGGCACCGCTCAGCAGCTGCATTTGCTGACGATAGTCGTCGGTGACCTAGCTTGCCTGGCTGCTGCTGAATGTCCATGCAGAAACAGCGCGTGGGGTGGCGATTAATTAATCAATGGCCCGCTCTTTTAATTACGCGCACGCGTTATTGCGCCGCGCAGCATTCCTCCATCGGCTTTATAGGGTGTCAACTTAAAACCAGGGCGTTGCGCGCAACTTGTTAATCAACTAATAAAGTGAAATAAGCCGCCAAAGCTCTCGAATATGTATCGGCAACTAAGGCAGCTATGCAGTCGTTTGATTGTCGAGGGTTACTCGGCGCGGAGAGAGCTTACCAGCAAGCTAAACCTAATAGCAATTAGGTTTTCGATGCCGCAATTAATCACGCTTTATAGTCGAATTAACGGCAATACAAATTCGTTATTAAGGACATATTGGGTGAATTATTGCGCTAAAAAGCGATTCCTTGTCTCACCACCAGCGCCACCGAGTGATTCGAAACCCTCTTGAACGTGCCTTTTCGATCACCGCTCGTCTATTTCAAAAATAATCTTGCAAACGCTGAACTAATCAGTAGATTCCCCGGACTTAACGTTCGCCCTGTTCTCACAGGGCGGGTTTGCGCGTTCATTTAATTTCCAATTCCATCAATCGAGAAACCATCGATGAATAGACCCATGCTGTCTGTTTGCAGCGTCGTGCTTTTCGGCGCCTGTAGTTTTGCTGCTGTTGCGGCGGACTCTACGAACACCCAAACGTCGAACTCGGCAGAAACACTTCGCGTCCAGGTTGAACATCAGCGCGACCAGCTTTCCGGCGTCGACAAGGTTGCCGTACCGACCACCCAGACCTCATCCGCAATGCTTGATGCGCCGGTCGACACTGGTGACGCGCCTGTTCTGGTGCAGAAGCCATGACCGACCCACGCAACCGGCCGTCCGGCCACCGTCAGCGACCAGTGAGCGCATTCCCGATGTCAGCTTTCAAACACACCCTGGCCTTGAGCCTGTTGTCCCTTGGTGTACTGCAAGCCAACCTGGCGCTGGCCGCTGTGACGCCGGCGACCGGTGACGCCGTGGAAGCACGGGTCAGTTCGATCCTGGACAACATGAATCAGTCCGAGAAGATCAACTTCACCCGCGTCGACGACGGCCACATGATCCCGTCGCTGCTCAAATGGGGCATCAAGGGCACCGTCGCCTACGACTCCTCCATGGGCGTGCACGTCAACAACGCCACATTCGGCGCGCAGTACCCGTCGCAGTCCGCACTCGCGGCGACCTGGAGCATAAACCGCGCCAAGGAATTCGGTCTGGCGATCGCTTACGAGACGCGGATCTCCGGCGGTCAGCAAATGCTCTCCCCCGGCGTCAACCTGTACCGTACGCCGTACAACGGGCGCTCGGCGGAATATGCCAGCGGCGAGGACCCGTTCATCGGTGCCGTGCTGGCGCCGGCCGTGGTCAACGGCATTCAGGCGCAAGGCATCCAGGCCAGCGGCAAGCACTACCTGGCTAACGAGCAGGAAGCCAACCGTCAGGGGCTGAACGTCGTGGTCGACGAGCGCACGCTGCGAGAGCTGTACCTGCCGGGATTCGAGTCGATGGTGAAGAACGCTAACGTCGCGTCGATCATGTGCGGCTTCAACAAGATCAACGGCGATTACGCCTGTGAAAACCATCACCTGATCACGGAAGTGCTCAAGGGTGAATGGGGCTATCAGGGCACCGTGATCAGTGACTTCAACGCGATCCATGACGCATTTAAAGGCGCATGGGCCGGCACCGACATCGACATGCCGTCGGGCCTGCAATTTACCGAAGCCAACCTGATGCCGCATGTGTGGAGCGGCCAGCTGAGCCAAAATGTCATCGACGATAAGGTCAAACGCAACCTGCGCGCGATCGTCAGCTACGACTTCCAGGAACACCTCAACACCGCCAACACCCTGGACCATCCCGAGTACGGCCAGCGTGCTTCGCTGAACACGGCGCGTGAGTCGATCGTTCTCCTGCGCAACGAAAAAACGTCGGCCGGCAAACCGCTGCTGCCTCTGGCGCGTGACGCAAAGATCGCGGTCATCGGTGACTGGGCGTATCAAGCGCCGGCATCGCCGTTCGGCACCGCCAACTCGCCGCCCAGCAGTTACGTCACCGAGCTGAGCGGTCTGCAGCAGCTGGCTTCCAGCAGCACCAACGTTACGTACCTGCCAGAACTGAGCCTGAACCCAACGGCCTCGGCCTGGTATCAACCTGCCGTCGGCAGCAATAACGTCAACAACGCCGGCGTGAAAGCGGAATACTTCTCCAACACCAGCTTCTCCGGAAGCCCGGTGGTGACCCGCGTTGAACCCGGCGTGAACCTTAACTGGACCACCGGCACCAACGAGACCAACGCCGGCACCACTGCGGTTTCCGGTTTCAGCCCGACCCCTGGCGCGTTCTCGGCACGCTACACGGCGACCATCAAGCCGACCGTTTCCGGCGCCCAGGTGTTCAAGGTCCGTGCGGACGGCCCGTACAAGCTCTGGGTCAATGATGAGTTGGTCCTGCAGAGCGACGGCAAGCCGTATGCGGCGGACGTGGTCAACGCGTTGACCACGTCGGGCAAAACCGCCGCACTGGTGGCCGGCAAGTCGTACACGGTGAAGCTTGAGTACCAACGCGTTCAGGCCAACTTCATCCCGGCACTGGGTGGCGTCACCGGCGTGCAGATGAGCTGGGCAGCGTTGCGTCCACCAAAGGACCTGTCCAAATACGATGCGGTCGTCATCGCCACGGGCTCCAACTACGAGCACGAAGGCGAAGGTGCGGACCATGGCTTCGAGCTGCCTGACCAGCAAGCAGAGCTGATCAGCTTCGTCACCAAAGCCAACCCCAACACCATTGTGGTCATGCACGGCGGCGGTGTGGCTGACATGCAACCGTGGGCAAACAAGGTCGGCGCATCCCTGCAAGCCTGGTTCCCGGGTCAGCAAGGCGGCCAGGCCCTGGCCGAAATTCTGTTCGGCAACGTCAACCCGTCGGGCAAGCTGCCGATTACCATCGACAAGAAGATCGAGGACAACCCGAGCTACGCGTCATACCCGGATCCGGCGGCTTACCGTGGCGATAATGCGCTGACCGAAATGACCTACAGCGAAGGCCTGTACATGGGCTATCGAGGTTATGACAAGAAGCACGCCAAGCCGCTGTATCCGTTCGGTTACGGCCTGTCCTACACCACGTTCGATTACAGCGACCTGAAACTGTCGACCAATGTCATGGCGCCAGGCAGCACTGTTGATGTCACCTTCAAAGTGACCAACACAGGCGATAAGGCAGGCTTCGAAGTGGCGCAGTTGTACGTCCACCCAAACAACCCGGCGGTCGACCGTCCTGAGAAAGAACTGAAGGGCTTCACCAAGGTTTACCTGCAACCGGGCGAAAGCAAGACCGTGAGCATCCCGATCGATTCGCGCTCCCTGGCGTATTACGTCGAGAAGACCGACAGCTGGGATGTCGACGCCGGCAAGTTCAAGATCCTCGTAGGGCCTGATTCCGAGGACCTGCCCCTGGATCGCACCTTGATCACGCTGTTCCCGGAACACCTGACCACCCGCGACAGCAACCCGCTGCCGCTTCCACTGCGCAAGGCAGTGCAGGTCAGCGCTTTGCAAACTTACTGAGTGGGTAATCCGGTCGGGGTTCTGACCGGGCGTTAAGCAACCACTTCAAGCTCAGGGACGAGCTTGCAGGTCGGCTTGCAAACGGCGCAGATAACCCTCGAATACGGCCATCACGTCGACATCGTCCGGGGCTCTGAGCCACTGGATCTGCACACCGTCCATGACCGAAAAGATCTCTTGAGCGAGCGTCTTCACGTCAGTGTCCGGCCGCACCTCCCCCGCCTCGATCAACGCCTGCAAATGCCCGCGCGCATGTTCGTGGGTGATGTGAAAACGTGTCTTGTACCAGTCGAAGGCCGGATGCGCTTCGGCCAGGCTTTCCGTGTTGAGGACCATCGCCGCCTGACACTCGGCAGCGTCCTGCACGCTGAAACTCATGCTCATCCGCACGAATTTGATAAACCCCTCCAGCGTCATCTCCATGGTCAGTTCACTGAACCGCGACACCACCCGCTGATCCCGCCGCTCCAGCAGCGCATTGAGCAACGCTTCCTTGTTCGGAAAGTGATGCAGCAGGCCGACGGTGGTGATGCCGGCGAGCTGCGCGACATCCTTCATCGACGCACTGGAATAACCGTTGCGCGCGAAGATCACCGTCGCCGCATCGAGCAAGGCAGCACGACGCATTTCACCCTTGGGCGCACGCCGCCGCTTCGGCGAGGCCACCTCGGGCGAGTCATTCCCTGATTCGTCGTCTGTCATAGCACCTTGTCTCGTTGATCCGAATGAAGCCTGACCGAGCGCGGCAACTGCCTGCTCACCCCACGGCCTGGGCGCCGCCCCGGCGCCGGAAAAACCGCCTGGCCGTGAGGGACGCGATTGTAATCGAAGTCACGGCAATCAATGCGTTACCGGTGAGCATGGCCGGGAACGCGCCGGCCGCGCCGAACAGGTGAATCCCGCCAAGCACGAACGGCACCGTGCCCAGCGTTGCCCGTAGCCAGGCGAACAGTGCCACCAGCCACGGCCGGCCCAGGGTGACGAACATGGCGATGGCGACGAAATCCAGCCCGATCAAGGCCCACAGCCCGCCGCCGACGTGGCAGAACCCAAGAAAGATCGCCCGCCCGGCCCCTTCCAGTTCGTAGGTGTCAGCCAGCGGATTCGCCACCAGCAGCAGCACGGCCCAGACCAACAGGCCATAGACGATCACCAGCCTGCGGCTGAAAACGATGGCCGAGGCGACGCGAGCCTGGCGATGGGCGCCGATGTTTTGCCCCAGTACCGGCGCAAGGGCGCTGGGCAGGGAAAAGAACACGCAGTAAGCCAACTGCATGACGCGGTCCATCACCGACATTGCTGCCAGCGCCGACGTGCCATAGGCGCCGATCGACGAGACCAGATAGGTCAGGCCAACGGGCGTCGCCAGATTTCCAACCATCGCCGGTAAACCGACCTGCATGACCTTGCGCATGTGCAGGCGCAGCAGTCGCCAGCTGATGGAAAACGGCATCGCCAGCCGCGCCCGCAACCAGTAAATGCCCAGGCCGAGGGACACCAGCGCCGACAGCGCATAGGAAATCCCCGCGCCCTCAAGCCCGAGGCCAAAACCGAAAATGAACAGCGGATCGGCCAGCGCCAGGGTCGACGCCCCCGACAATACGACGCACAGGGCGCGGCGGCTGTCGCCGGCGGTTCGCAGGATTTGCGCCGACATCTGCATGGCCGATTGCAGCACGCTGAACGGCAGGGTCAGCCAGATGAAAATCCGCGCGGCTTCGTAGGTGCTGGCGTCCGCGCCGAGCCAACGGGTGAGCGGAACCAGCAGCGCCAGTTGCAACGCCGCCGCCGCGCCCGACGCGATCACCACCATCAGCATCAAGTGCGTGACCAGCCGCGAAGACGCCTTCGAGGCGCGATGGCCGATCCGCTCGGACAGCACCGTCGCCGCGGCGATGATCAGACCGCTGGAGACGGCGCTGTTGAGGAAGATCAGCACCTTCGCCACCCCCGTCGCGGCAAGCAGCAACGGATCGTGAAGCATCGAGACGTAGAGCAGCGTGAAGATGTCCACCAGAAACACCGCCAGCAGGCTCAACGCGCTGGTGCTTGACATCACCAACACGTGCCTGACCACCGACCCTTCGGTGAAAACAGCGCGCGGTTGGGTCATGAACACTCCAGAAATAGAACGCGGTATTGGCCCGGTGCGCGAGCAATGGAAGCCTCACGCCCGGAACAGCGCGCGCACTTTATACGTTTGTGTCCAGCGCCGCCGTATTTCTCGCCGCCAACAGCGCATGGAAGTCCGAGGTGGTCAGCGGATGACTGAGGAAATACCCCTGACCTTCCTCGCACTGCACTGCCTTGAGCAGTTGCAGATGTTCCGCAGTTTCAATGCCCTCGGCCGTGACCGTGAGTGAAAGCGCGCGGCCCAGCCCGACGATGGCCTGCACGATGGAGCGGTCGCCTTCGCTTTCGCTGAGGCGGGTCAGGAAGCTGCGGTCGATCTTCAGCCCGTCGAAGGGGAACGTGCGCAGGTAACTCAACGACGAATAACCGGTGCCGAAGTCATCCATGGAAATGCGCACCCCCAGTTGCTTCAGCGTCAACATGACCTCCAGCGCACCCACGGCGTCCTCGATCATCACGCCTTCGGTGATCTCCAGTTCGACCCGCGACGGCTCGATACCGGTGGCCTTCAGGGCGGACTGAATGCGCGCCGGCAGGTTGCCGCGCTTGAATTCGGCCGGCGACAGGTTGATGGAAATGAACAGGTGTTTCGACCAGCGCGCGGCTTCACTGCACGCCTGGGTCATGACCCAGTCGCTGAGGGGGATGATCAGCCCGCTTTCTTCAGCGATGGGGATAAAGGTGTCCGGCGCAATCAAGCCGCGCTGGGGATGCTGCCAACGCACCAGCGCTTCGGCGCCGACCATCTCGCCGTCGGAAATCCGAAAGCGCGGCTGGAAATGCAGGCGCAGTTCGTCGTGTTTGATCGCATAGCGCAGGTCACTCTCAAGCCGGCGGCGCTCGATGATCTTGGCGTTCATGTCCCCAGCGTAAAACCGCCAGGTGCCGCGACCGCTGGCCTTGGCCTCATACAGCGCGATGTCGGCGTAACGCAACAGTTCGGCGGCCTCGCGCGCATCGGTGGGCGCCATGGCGATGCCGATGCTGGCGCTGACGAATATTTCCTGGTCGTCGATCTGCACCGGGCGCTCGATGGACTCGATCAGCCGCCGGCACAGTGACTCCACTTCGTCCTGGGTTCGGGCGTCGCTGAGGATGAGTACAAACTCGTCGCCCCCTACTCGAGCGACCAGATCACCATGGCGCACGCAATCGGACAGCCGACTGGACACGTCATTGAGCACCCGGTCCCCTGCGGCGTGGCCGAGCAGGTCATTGACCGGTTTGAAGCGGTCCAGGTCAATGCTCAGCATCACCAGTGGCTGGTCAAGGGTGGGCAGCGCTTTCAGTTTGCCGTCGAGAAATTCCTGCAACCGGACCCGATTGGGCAGACCGGTCAAGGCGTCGTGCTGGGAGAGAAACTCGATGCGCCGACGGGCTTCCACTTCTTCGGTGACATCGGTGGCCGTGCCGCGAAATCCGCCTGCCAGCATCAACCGCGCCGAGAGGCGACTGATGCGTTCGCGCCCGCAGGTCTCCAGGTAGCGGCACTGAATGGTGATGTCGGGACGACGGTTCGGGATCGCCAACCACTGCGACACCAGGCCGAGTTCGGTTTGCAGCAAGTCGTCCATTAATGCGCCGATCCACCGCGCGCGGCTCAAGCCGGTCACGCTTTCAAAGCGGTCGGAGAGGTAAGTGAACCGCCCTTCGCTGTCGATTTCCCAGACCCAGTCCGAGCTGGCTTCCACCACGTCACGAAAGCGCGCTTCACTGGTGGCGAGCGCGCTTTCGCTTTTCTGCAGGGACGCGTAACTGTCATCAAGGGAGCGAGCGGCGGCGGTGGTGCGACGCAGGATGGCCCAAGTCATCAGGCACACCAGCACGGCGGCCAGACCAATCAGCGGCAGGCCGAGGGTGAGCAAACGCTCCCCCGGTCTGGGTGGCGTCCAGTGCAAGGCTCCGGCAGCACCGCCCTCGCCCAACGGAAAAATCGATACCTGAGGGCGCTCGTCAGGCGTTGCAACGTGCAACCCGTCTACGCCGTATTCCTTGCCCAAAACGGCCAGCTTGGCGTCGTCGAGCACCTCGACGAAGATCAGCACCGAGGGTACGCGGCCATCGGGGATCACGCTTGGATCGGTTCCGGGGGTGATGGCGGCTGCGGCAACCAGCGCAGGTGTGCCGTTTAGGTCGACGAAGGCGGTGACAGGGGTTTCTGTTTCGGCCCCCTCCCTGGCCCTGGCCAGAAGCAGTTCCCTGGCCTGCCCCAGCCACGGGTCGGCATCGACCTTTTCCAGTTGCCCTTCAACCACGGCATACACAGTGCGGCCGGCGTCATCAATGACGAACACGCCTTGAAATCCGAAATCGCTGTACAGCGTCGATCCGATGTTCTGACGGACGAACGCCCAGTCGGGGTCAATTTTCAAATGCAGGTAGCGGTAGGCATCGCCCCAGAATGCGTAGTCCTTGACCGTGACGGTCAGGGTTTTTTGCAGGGAGTGCACCGCTTTCTCGCTGTAGAACGCGCTTTCGATCTCTTCGGTGTGGTCCAGGTCGCGGGCGAGGAACGCCAACAAGTAAGCGGCCAGGAGAAAGACGCCCGCCAGCAGGAACACAAATTTGAATAACGAGCCCCGCGCCAACGTCACGGTGGCGGGACTCGTGGGGGGCATGACTGGCGTAACGAGTGGCGTGGTGCTTTGCTTTGGCATGATTTTCCGCAGAACTGAAGACGCGTCGGTCGCTTACGTCTGTATCGGCACAGGTGTAGCAATGATGAGCTGCGCCTGAGCACGCAGGCTGTCGTTGTCTTCGCTTAAAACAGCAACACGCTGATCTGCCTGCGCCAATTGCTCATTGGCCAGTGCCACCACTTTTGCCAAGGATTTACTTTCCACCTGTATAACCGCCAACTGCTCTTGCAGCTGCTCACGGGCGCCATCGGCTTTGGCGGTGGCCATCTGCGCGGTGCGAAGTTCTGTGGCAAGGCGCTGCGTCTGGTCTTGCTGGTCTGTCAACGCCCGGGCCTGCTGACGCATCTCGCCGAGCAGGCGCTCGTTGTCGCGGTTCAGGCGCGTTGATTCATCCTGCTTGATGACCAGCGTCTCCTGAAGTTTTCGCTGCTCCACCTGGATCTGCTGAAGCTGGGCTTCGTGGCGACGCTGATCCTGCTCGCGCTGCTCCTTGATGGCCTCGCGGTAATGCTCCAGCGCCGCGCGGGCGTGCACATGCTTTTCTTCGAGGGACTGGATTTGCACGTCCTTGTCCTGCACCCGCCGCTCAAGGTCCTGGCACTGCTGGCTCAGACCGGCATTGCGCGTCAGTTCCGACTGCCAGGAGGAGTGGGTGGTTAGCAATTGGGCGCCCTGCTCGGTCAGCGCGGCGTGCTGAGATTCGCACTGGCGCCGGGCTGTATCGAGCTCCAGCTCCAAGGCTTCCAGCCGGGTTCGCCAGGCGTCCCGCTGACGATCGAACTCCGCCTGTGCCTGGGCGACCACCTCCGCGCCCTCCTCCGTCAGCCGATCGAGCAACGCTTCAACCAGTGCTCTCAGCTCATGACTCATGCGCTCTCGCGGCGACGCTTCGGCCGGCGCCTGGCCGTCCAGTTCCTTTAGATACCGGGCAATAGTGGTTTTCGAACCGGTATTGCCCAGCTCCACACGCACCGCGTCGATGCTGGGGTAAGCGCCCTTGCTCAGCAACGCCTGTCGCGCGCGCTCTACCACCGCCTTGTTAATGCCTCCGCGTGCCATGTCAGCTCCACCTATTTCGTACCGTGTTACGTAACACGTTATTACAGGCTACGTTACCAGTTGAAACGTTGTGTGGAAATGCTTCTGACAACAACCGATAATAGTGCTTTATCGCTTTTCAGGCAGGTAAGCGGCGATCTAAGCCAGCAGAGTGCCCATGTCACGTCGACCGAGGGATGTATGGAAAAGGCAGATCGATACCTGTCAGCAGGCACTCGCGCCAATACACGCCGGAGCTATCGGGCCGCGATCGAGCATTTCGAAGTGGTCTGGGGCGGCTACCTGCCCACCACGGGCGACGGCATCGTGCGCTACCTCGCCGAGTACGCCGACAAGCACGCCATCAGCACGTTAAAACAACGTCTGGCGGCGCTGGCCCAGTGGCACGTCACCCAGGGGTCTCCGGACCCGACCAAAACGCCCACCGTGCGGCAACTGCTCAAAGGCATTCGCGTAGTCCACCCCGCGCAAGCCAAACAGGCGGCGCCGTTGCTGTTGCGTCACCTCGAGCAAGCGGTGGCGTGGCTGGAGAACGAGGCCAACGCCGCCTGGCAGCGCGGCGACCACAAGACATTGATGCGTCACCGACGCTCTATCGCCCTGGTGCTGATCGGCTTCTGGCGAGGGTTCCGCGGCGACGAGCTCGCCAGGCTGGACGTCGGCAACACACAGGCCCAGGCCGGCGAAGGCATCAGCTTTTATCTGCCGTACACCAAAGGCGACCGGCAGCATGAGGGCAGCACATTTCGCACCCCGGCGTTGAAGGCTTTGTGCCCGGTCAACGCCTACATCAACTGGATCACCGTGGCCGGGCTGACCCAAGGGCCTGTGTTTCGCCGGATCGACCGCTGGGGCAACCTGTCCGTGGAAGCCATCAATTCCCACAGCCTGGTGCCGATGTTGCGGCGCATCTTTAAAGACGCCGGGTTACCAGATGACCTGTACAGCAGTCACTCAATGCGCCGAGGATTTGCAACTTGGGCTTCAGGCAACGGCTGGGATATTAAAAGCCTGATGAATTACGTCGGCTGGAAAGACATTAAATCGGCGCTGCGTTATGTAGACCCGACCACCTCGTTTGGCGGCCTGGCATTGAAGCCTGCGTTGAACTCGGCCTTGCAGCCTGCAGCGCTGGCCGACACCTGACCCGTGTGCATGTTTTAAAGCGTCCTGCGGCGCGTGAACTGGCAGCTTTGCAGTCAGGGCAGAAAAGTTTGCTGTTAGTGCTGGCATCCATGCACCCACTCGCACTACAGTGTCCACGGTTACACCAGTAATCACCGTGCGCTCCAATGTTCGCCAGTGCTAACGCCGCACGTCAGTATCAACAAACCGAAACATGGAGTTCCAATGTCTAAACTTGCTGAATACCGCCAGCTTGAACGTCACCTTGCCGATCAGCTCGCTGCCCTCGAGGCCATGAAAGGCGATAAAGGCCTGGAGCAGGAAATCGAATTCGAAGGCAAATTGCGTACGCTGCTCGGCGAATACAATAAGAGCCTTAAAGATATTATTTCGATTCTGGATCACCCTACCGGATCCAAACAGGGCAAGAACACCAGCGCCCCCGAGAAGACCACTCGCAAAGCCCGCGCCGTTAAAGTCTACAAAAACCCGCACACCGGTGAAGTCGTAGAAACCAAAGGTGGCAATCACAAAACCTTGAAAGAATGGAAAGCCGAACACGGTTCCGACACCGTCGAATCCTGGGTTTCCTGATCGGCCTGTCAACGGGGACGGGGCATTGACAACCGCCCTGTTGCCGATCTCCCGATGCACGCGCCCGCGGCGCTGCATCGGTGATTCGATCGTTGGTTGCTCCCTCATTTGCAATTGCCCGTCGCGCAATTGATCACCTAACAGCACTACCGTCACACTTCAGCCCGCATTTTCTCAGGGCTTCGCTTCTACTTGTCTGTCGGAGTCATCCCGTGAAGAGCATAGTTGCCGGCGTGCTGAATGTTTCATATCGCGACATGGGCCCGGACGATGGCCCTGTTGTCGTATTGCTTCACGGATTTCCCTATGACATCCACGCCTATGACGACGTGTCGGCGCAACTTGTCCAGGCTGGCTGCCGCTGCATCGTGCCTTACCTGAGGGGATACGGCCCTACCCGTTTTGTCGATTCGGCCACGCCCCGCTCGGGCGAACAGGCAGCACTGGGCGCCGACCTGCTGGCACTGCTGAATGCATTGAATATCCCTCAAGCCATTCTCGCCGGTTACGACTGGGGCGGACGCGCCGCTTGTGTGGTGGCCGCGCTGTGGCCGGAGCGCGTGACGGGGCTGGTCAGTTGCGACCCTGGCTACAACATTCATGACATCGCTGCTGCAAACACACCGGCTGCACCCGAAACGGAGCGACGCCTGTGGTATCAGTATTACCTTCACGGTGAGCGCGGACGCGCCGGCCTTACGGCCCATCGAAGTGAGTTCTGCCATTTGCTTTGGAAACTCTGGTCGCCGACATGGCCATTCGCAGAATCCACGTTCGCTGATACTGCACAGTCGTTCGAGAACCCGGACTTTGTCGACGTGGTGGTGCATTCCTACCGCCACCGCTATGGACGGGCGGCGGGCGATCCCGACTATGGCTTTATTCAGGAGCGGCTCGCGCAGAAGCCACTGATCACAGTGCCGGCGGTGATTCTGGCGGGAGCAGACGATGGCGTCTCATCAAAACGCGACAGCAGTACCGCAGTGCGTGGCTTTGCAGGGCCGGTACGGCGGCAAGTGATAGAAGGCGTGGGCCACAATGTGCCGCAAGAGGCACCGGTAGAGTTTGCCGATGCGATAATAAGCCTGCTGAAAAACCACTGAATACAAGTAGCCCCGGCCGCTGATTGTTCAGGAGTGCTCGGCATTGCTTAGCTCAACGGCCGACTTGGCCGCTTCAACTTCATCGTCGAAATACAGTACGGCGCCCTCATCGTTCCTGACCCGGAAGACAGCGGTTGTGCCCGACTGTCGATGTTCGAGGGGGATGTCTTCACCTTCCAGTCTGACGATGGCCACGGCCATTATGATTCTCCCGCAAGCAACACTGACAGCAAACAGCACCGCTCACGCTGGAACATGCTCACGTTTATTATCAGTTTTAATATTCAAGGGTACAGTTCATCACGCGCGGTATTCGGCGTAGAACCGGGGTTGGGGATGGATACGTGGAGAGCTGAAGAGTTGCGCACTTTGTAGTGTGAAAGGCAGCGGACGGTATTCAAGATCGATGAGGCGAACCCCGTTGAGGTGCGGCTGACCACAAGGCATTGCGCCAAAGGCGGTGGCCAGCACACTCTGCTCGGGATCAAACAACACGAGGGTTTCCGCGCTGACCGCGTCCATGTAAAGCGAATAGGGACAGGAAGCGTCGGGACAAACGTGATGACGAAGTTCGTTCAATACACGTAGCCGTCGGTACACGGCGGTGCCTTCACCCAACGATTTGCTGTACCAGGTATTCATTGCATTGCCCATCTTGTAAGCGTTATCAGTATCGACCCTGGGCTGAATCGATTCGTTCAACGGCAATAACGATCAAGCGGGGCTAAGTTACCAGCGGGCTTACTGGCGGGCTTGAAACAGAGCGTGGATTTTGCCGATGACCTGTTCGATATCAAACGGCTTCTCAATCACCTCATCAAAAAGGTCCGGGCGCTCGGCACCCATGTAGGCCTGCGCGCCACTCATGAGCATGATGGGCGTCGACCTGTGCACGCCACGGGACTTGATCGACTCGGCGAGTTCCAGACCCGTCATGCCGGGCATCATGAAATCGGTGATGATCAGATCGGGGCGCTCGCGGTCGAGAATGTCCAGCGCCTTGCTTCCGCTCCCGGCGACGACCGTCTGAAAGCCCTCATCCTCCAGCGCAAAGCTGAGGATATCGGCAATCAGGTACTCATCATCGATGATCAGAATTGTCGGCATCAGAGGGGCATTTCCCCCGATGTCGCGAGGGTCAGCCGCCTGATCAGGCAACTTACTGGCTGTGGCCACCCCCACGTTGCGAATCGCATATCTCAGACCTTCTTCATGGTGATTCCAGCGTTGCTCATCACGACTTCAAGTGGCGAGGGATCGTAAGCGTTGTCTCTGATCTTCAGAATCGAAACCTGTCGTTGAAGTTCAGTCCGATGCTGCACGAACTGGACGAGCAGCAGGTTATCCACCACACCGGAGACATCCGGCGCCGGGAAGCTCGCGCGCTCGTCGAACAACCGATGGGCTTCCCATGCCGCCATGACCGTGACGCCCCGGGCGCGAAGTTCTCCGAGCAATGTGTCGAGAACGTCCAGTACCCGACTCTGATCGGCGGCCGCGCGGCTCAGGGCGTTGAGGCTATCGATGAACACGCGCTTGATCTGCAGCCGCTCGACCCTGTCGAGCAAGTCGTAACAGACGCGATCAATCAGCCCTGCCGAGGCCGGTGTCCAGGCGATGTGCAACGCGCCCGACGCTTCCAGCCCCGCGAAGTCCTTTCCGAGAGAACGCGCTTTGGTCATCGCCCGTTGTGGCGATTCATGAAAGCCGAAGTACAGCCCGGGCTCCTGTGCGGAGCAGCCGCTCAGAAACTGGATGCCCAGAGACGTCTTTCCGGCGCCCGAAGGCCCCATGATCAGAGTCACCGAGGAACGGACCAGACCGCCACCGATATGCGCGTCCAGCCCCTCAATGCCGCTGCTCAGGACTGCGTGAGCGTGATCGGGCATGGCACCGGTTCGGGTCAGCATGGATTCCAGACGCGGGTAAATGGAAATGCCCTGGTCGTTGATCTCGAATTCGTGGGCGCCGGGGATCGCGCCGCTGCCCCGGGTCTTGCGCATCTTGATCCGGCGCACCGTGCGCGACCCGACCATGTCTTCGCCCATCTCGATCACGCCGTCGACCATGGTGTGCTCGGGACTGCCATCGTCCAGTTGCGAGCTGGTGAGGAACAGCACCGTGCAGCCGGCAAAGGCGGCATGGCCCTGAAGCTCGGAGATGAACTGCTTGGTGTCCAGCGGCGTTTCTGCCCTGGAGCGCGCGTTGAGCAGCCCGTCCAGAATCAGCAGGCTGGAGTGTTGGCGACTGATCTCGCGGCGCAGCAACTTGACGACTTCGTCCAGACCGTCATTCTCGAGGGTGTCGAACGCGCTGACGAACTGGATGCTCTGGCCGACCGCTTCGCGGTCGAAGAAGCTCAGGGTCGAGAGGAAATGAAACAGCCGGTCGTGGGGTTCGGCGAGCAGTGTTGCGAACAGCACGCGGCCGTTTTGCCGGACGTGGTTGAACCCCAGCTGGTTGGCAAGGATCGTCTTGCCCGACCCCGGCCGTCCTTGAATGATGTATGACGCGCCCGCAACAAGGCCTCCTTTGAGCAGTGCGTCGAAGCCCTTGTTCCCGCTTTCAAGGCGTTTTAGCTGATTCAAATCTGCTCCCTCTCCTGATGTGCATCAGGCCTGAAAATACGCATTGCCCACGCGCGAAGACCAATACAGTGGCGGGTAATCGCGGATCAGTCCAGCCCGTCGCAACGTTGCGTACCAAGGGCCCTGTATGCACCGCATCGGGATCCAATGCTGCTCCCTCACCAGAGACAAAAAAACCCGCTTTCGCGGGCAAAATCGATGGAGTCGTAGCGGGATGAAACGGGCTAGCCAGAGGGCGTTTCTATAAAATCGTCCACAGAAGCTTCGCGTCTTAATGGAGTCTTTCCACCCCTTTTACGGATTTGGGCAACAGTCCGGCTTTAAATTGCTGGACAAACAACGCCGTTCTGAATCCACGCCCCAGCGTTGCTGCCTCAGCTTCGAAGCGGTTCAAACATGAAGTGAAGTCCAGCTGAGCGTTGTCGTTGAACAACTCGCTGGCTGCATTGAGCGTCGAATCTTCCAATAACTTATTCATCAGAAATCTCCATGCTGTACGTGGCCTGGGTCATATCGTCGGCTGGGCCAGTTAGGCACCGGCCCTACCCTTATCAGTTTACTCAGCTTTGCCCTGAGCCAGACCCGACCCGAGGTCAGCACCGGTCATGGGGTCGGCTTCCAGATCAGACTTCAACCGCTCTTTCATCATGGTCAACGTGACCGAATCGTCCTCGCTCAACGTGACCGAAGCGGTACCGTCACCCCCATCTACTGCCGGCTTTGGATTCTCGACGTATTCGAAATCAGTGTCGCTGTTCCACGGCCCACGTACATTCGGCTCGCCGTTGGACATGCTGAAGTAAGTCCGGGAGAACTCTGGCATGCCTGGCAACTTGCCTTGCGGGAAGTTCGGCTGAATCGAATGCAGCGCTTTCTCGAAGGAAATCTGATGCGCGATTTCGCGCGTCATCAGGAAGCCCAGCGCGTCCTTGATGCCTGGATCGGTGGTCACGTTCATCAGGCGCTCGTAGACGATCTTCGCCCGTGCTTCGGCAGCGATGTTCGAACGGAAGTCCGCCGTCGGCTCACCAATGGTGTCGATGTAGGCTGCAGTCCATGGCACGCCAGCGGAGTTGACCAGCGGAGCGCCACCGCCGTACAGCAGGCTGGTGATGTGCGAATCATTGCCGGCACCGTTGATATCGCGGTACAGCTCGCCTTCGGCTTGCACGCCCTCGGCCAGTTTGCCCTTGGCACCTTTGTTGAGCATCACAATGATCGACCCGATGATCTCAAGGTGGCTCAGTTCCTCGGTGGAGATGTCCAGCAACAGATCCTTGCGACCTGGATCTTCTTCAGCCAACGCTTGAGTGAAGTAACGAGTGGCCGCAGCCAGCTCGCCCTGGGCGCCACCGAACTGCTCCAGGAGCAGATTGGCCAGGCCCGGATTAGGCTCGGCGACGCGAACCGTGTATTGAAGACGCTTATTGTGCAGGAACATAGTGTTACTCCCTTCTCAGGCTAATTTCGTAGCAGGGTTTTAACGACACGTTCAGATTTTTATTACGGCGATCTGTCAACTAAGCAGAACGCACAGATATAAAGAGGGGGCGGTGAAGATGGAATTCAGCAAAGCGAGAACCCCACCCGACAAGTGGTTTAGTACTGAAAGTTTAATAACGCTGGGTTGTGTCCCGACGAGCGGCGACTGCCTCAGTTGAAGCCACGTCTGGGAATGTGCATGCGATTTGGCCCGGATTGCATGGCTTTGGATGGCCTGGTGAAGAGTCACTGGATCGACGGCATTGCGCCGCCGATCCCTTCGGGCATTTTTCGAGCAGGTTCTTTCTGGCCCGCAGACGCCCGGTTTAGCCGATGACAGCGCCCTTGGGCCCGCTGGCAATCAGGGCTGCACCACACGCGGTCTTCATGCCGTCCAAAGCAACCCGGACTCCGTCCACGGTGTAAGTGCTGCTGCCCTCGGCGATGGGGAAAATACCTTTACACAACGGGCAACTGACTTTGTGCCCTACCCCGGCAATGGTTTTACCGTTGAGGTCGGTGTGCGAAAAAGCTTCAAGCACAACGCCGCCATGAGTGGTGAGGTCGCCTAGGCGGATGATGTCTTTCATGTAAGGAGGCTCGTTGTTGGGTTGAGTGATTGATTGTTCAATTACATTGATTCCCTTTGAGTTGATTGGAGTTGGCAACTATTAGTTTTGCCGCCCCTGAATTTGAAGCCGAGTTACTGAGGAACGGGCTGTTTTTGGTCAACTTTATTGATGTGGTTTGGATGCTCTTGGAACTGCAACTGAAGACGTGCCTGAACCGCTGAAAACAAAACTCCCGCTATGGCTTGATCATTTCATCGCGTACCCATTGGGGTATTTTGATCAAAACTTTGTAGGCTTGTGGTTCAACTAAGGATTGCCCACGCAGCAAAATCTGATCTGGCAAGTCGACGTTATTGGTGGGTTTGAACTTGCCTCCTCTTCCGTGCCAGCCATCCGGCTGACCCGTGTAGCTTGCGCCGCCACCGTGCACGCGAAAAAATGCAAGGCCGCGCTGATCCCGCACATCAACCGTCTCCACCCACACCTCCATATTTTCGGGCGCCGCCAACCCTACATACCCCGCCGGATACGGCAGTTTGGGTCTCGCCGGAATGAAGAGTTAGCTGCACAGGCACTCAGGCTGATAAGCAATCCCACCGCAACGGCCAAGCGCCCCATTCGGGATAACCTTCTTGCGGACGATTGAGATGCACGTTCCTACTATTAATCGATCAACTCGTCCATGAGGGGTGCTGAGGCGGGCGAAGATGAGGCATTTCAAAGTGTGACTCCAGAGGAGGAGACACGAAGAAGACAGTTCCAGCGGCATTTACGGATTAATCCTACAAAGGGCAAATCGACAGCAAACCCGACCCCTCATTCTCTGGCACAATCCCCTCTTTTTTCGAGCAGGACAGGCCAGAACATGGATCTGAATAACGTTTTTCAGCGCTTGAACACCGGCAGCAAAAAGTGGAGCCAGTACCCCGAAGACGTGCTGCCAATGTGGGTGGCGGACATGGATTTCCCGGTAGCCGCGCCCATCGTGCAGGCGCTGAAGAACCGTCTGGAGCATCCGCTGCTGGGCTATTCCGTACCCCAGCAGGCATTGCGGGAGACCCTGGTCAAGCACCTCGCCGAGCGCTACGGCTGGCAGATCGAAGCGCAGGATCTGGTGTTTCTGCCCGGGGTCGAGCCCGGTGTGAACATGGCGCTCCATGCGCTGGTCTCGCCGTCCAGCGCAGTGCTGGTGCAGACGCCCAACTACTCGCCGCTTCTGCACGCGCCGACCAACTGGAAGCTGCCGCGCATCGATCTGCCCTTCCATGCCAACGCCCGAGGCGAATACCCCACCGACATTGCGGCGCTGGAACGCGCCCTGCCCGACCGCGGCGCCCTGCTGCTGAGCAATCCGCACAACCCGCTGGGCAAGGTCTTCGAACGCGACGAATTGCTCGCCATCGGTGAGGCCTGCGTGCGACGTGATGCGCTGATCATTTCCGATGAAATCCACGCCGACCTGCTGTTCGACGGTCGCCAGCACACGCCGATCGCTTCCCTGAGCCCGGAGATCGCGGCGCGCAGCGTGACGCTGATGTCCGCGAGCAAGGCCTGGAACATCGCCGGTCTGAAAACCGCGTTCGCCGTGGTGCAGAACGCCGAGCTGCGCCAGCGTTTCAACGCCGGACGTCTGGGGCTGGTGGACAGTGTCAATGCGCTGGGACTGGAGGCGACCGAAGTGGCCTATCGCGAAGGCGGCCCGTGGCTGGAACAGGTCGTGGCGTATCTGCAGGACAACCGCGATTACCTGGCCGAGGCCATCAAGACCCGCTTCCCGGGGATCACGATGCACCTGCCCCAGAGCACGTATCTGGCGTGGCTGGATTGCTCGGGCCTTGGGTTGGAAAGCCCGCAGCAATTCTTCCTCGAACACGGGAAAGTCGCGCTCAGCGACGGGCTGGAATTCGGCGACGACTGCGGCCAGTTCGTGCGCCTGAACTTCGGCTGCCCACGGCCGATGCTGGAAGAAGGCCTGGCGAGGATGGAACGTAGCCTGCGCGACGCCTGACGCCTTCCCGGCTAAAGCCGGTCCTACATGACCGTGCTCAGAAGTACTTCAGCCAGGCAATGTCCCGTCGTCGCGCCTTGAGCGCCGCGAACCCGCTCACCGCCGGCCATAGCACAACGGTGAGCACCGCAGCGCAGCCCCACAGGCCCAGTACCGAGGTGAACCCGAAGTACTGGCCTTGGGAGGTGCCCCAGATCGCGACCGCGCCGACGTAAAGCAACTTCAGCACGTACAGGTGCAGCAGGTAGAAAAACATCGGCGCCGCGCCAAACGCCAGCAGCGGTCGCAGCCATGCCCGCCCTTGCTGACGCTCAAGCCAGACCAGCACCAGCAAGCCGACGCCCAGCGTCAGGCTGATAAACAGCAGCGACGGCGGGTACTTGGTGACGTTGAGGACGCTCATCAGCGTATGCGCCGTGGTGTCACCCTCCACCCACGGCTTCTCGCCATAGCCGTTGATCCCGCGCAGTGCGAGAAACAGCGTCAATGCGCCAAACCCCCAGGCAATCAAGTTGATCTCGCGCTTTTCTGCATTCGCGTCGCGGCCAAACCAAGGCCCGGCGGCGTAACCCACGGCAATCACGCCAATCCACGGCAGCAGCGGGTACGAGGTGCGCAAGCGCAGGCTGTCGCCGACCTCGATCCAGCCGCGGTCATGCAGAATCGCCCACGGGATGTGCAGAGCCGAGCCCACGGAAAAGTGCATGTCATCCAGCAGGTTATGCCCGGCGATGATCGCCATCCCCAGCGCCGCCAATACGCCGCGCGGCAATACCACCATCGCTGACAGCGCGATCATGCTCAGCCCAATCGCCCAGATGACCTGCAGGTAAATCACCGTCGGCGGAAACTGGAACATCCAGGCGAAATTCACCAGCGTCAGTTCAAGCGCGATCAACACCAGCCCGCGCTTGAACAGAAAACCCGCCACCGCGCCCTTGCCCGCATGCCGTTCGCCATACAGCCAGGCGGAAAGCCCGGTGAGAAACACGAACAGCGGCGCGCAGAAATGCGCGAGGGTGCGGCTGATGAACAGGTCGACGCTGGTGTTGGCGACCTCCATCGGGTCGCTGACCTGATGGTGCAGAAAGAAGGTCTCGCGCACGTGATCCAGCAGCATGAACACGATGATCAGGCCGCGCAGGGCATCGATCGATTGCAGGCGGCCGGGATGAGCGTTGGACGTGGCGGGAGATTGCAAGGTGACAGACAGGGTTTGCATACGCGGTGGACTCTCGAAGCGCGATAACCGACAGGCCCCTGAAGGACCCAAAAATCGGGTTATAACATAACACTTCGAGGCGCCCTGCGCGCAACCGGAATCACGCGCAGGGTCTTCCCAGTGGAGAACTACAGCACGCCGTCACCGGACAAGAGCGCCCTGCCCCCGTCCGGTGAAATCATCAGGTCCGTGGATCAGTAACCCAGCGACAACCCCGTGCTGCGACGTGGATCGTTCGCACCGTAGAAGCGGTTGTTGCCCACGGGCTTCCCACCCAGCGACGGCGCGCCGACGAGAATGGCAGCCAGGTGGTTGGCATCCTGCGGTCCGGCAAACTTATGGCCCCAGCTTTCGAGGATCTTCTGGGTGTCAGGGCTGACGGCGAGGGTTTCCAGGTTGGTGGTTTCCGGCATCCACTGCTGGTGGAAGCGTGGCGCATCGACCGCTTCCTGGATGTTCATGCCGTAGTCGATGACGTTGAGCATGGTCAGCAAGGTAGCGGTGATGATGCGGCTGCCACCCGGAGTACCGACCACCATCACGGTCTTGCCGTCCTTGGTGACGATGGTCGGGCTCATCGACGACAACGGCGACTTGCCCGGCGCGATGGCGTTGGCTTCGCCCTGAATCAGGCCGTACATGTTCGGCACGCCGACCTTGGAGGTGAAGTCGTCCATCTCGTCGTTGAGTATCACACCGGTGCTGCTCGCCATCACGCCTGCGCCGAACCAGTCGTTGAGGGTGTAGGTGACGGAGACCGCGTTGCCCCATTTGTCGACGATGGAATAGTGCGTGGTGTTGTTGCCTTCGTGGGGCGCGACGCCGGGTTTGATGTTCTGGGAGATACCGGCTTTCTGCGGTTCGATGGCGGCGCGCAGCTTGGCGGCGTAGTCGCGGTCGAGCAAATGGCTGATCGGGTTCTTGACGAAATCCGGGTCGCCCAGGTAGCTGTTGCGGTCGACGTAGGCGTGACGCATGGCTTCGATCTGGTAATGCAGGCCTTGGGCGGAGTGATAGCCCAACTCCTGCATCGGGTAGCCTTCAAGGATGTTCATGATCTCGCAGATGACCACGCCGCCGGAGCTCGGTGGCGGCGCCGAGACCACGTGGTAACCGCGGTAATCACACTCGATTGGCGCCAGTTCGCGGGTCGCGTATTTATCCAGATCCGCCTGGGTGACGATGCCCTTCCCCGCCTGGCTGGAATCGACGATCGCCTTGGCGACCCAGCCCTTGTAGAAGCCGTCGCTGCCTTTGGCGGAGATTTCCTTGAGGGTTTTGGCGAGGTCTTTCTGCACCAGGGTGTCGCCGACTTGCAGTGGCTGGCCCTTGTTCAGGAAGATCGTACCCAGGTCTTTTGCGTCGGCCTTGAATTCGTCGGTGGCGGTGCCGAGCAGGTCGACATCGCCTTGCTCCAGGGCGAAGCCGTTTTCAGCGAGTTTGATCGCTGGCGCAATGACTTCGGCGCGTTTTTTGGTGCCGTATTTGCTGAGCGCCATTTCCATCCCCGAAACCGTTCCGGGCACGCCGACGGCCAAGTGGCCCTTGGAACTCAGGTCCGGCACGACGTTGCCGTCCTTGTCCAGGTACATGTTGGCGGTGGCGGCCAGCGGCGCTTTTTCGCGGAAGTCGAGGAAGGTCTTGCGCCCGTCCGCCAGCTGGATGGTCATGAAACCGCCGCCGCCCAGATTGCCGGCAGCCGGGTAAACGACCGCCAGCGCGTAGCCCACCGCAACGGCCGCATCGACCGCGTTACCGCCGGATTTGAGCACGTCAACGCCCACGTGGGTGGCCAGGTGCTGCGCGGTGACGACCATGCCGTTTTCAGCAGCGGCCGGGGCCACGGAAGCGGCGTGGGCGCAGGACAGACCAAGGGTGAGCGCCATCGCAACGAGCGACTGGGCGAAGGGTTCGAACTTCATGGGTGGGGTTCTCTTTTTCTTGTGGTGGGAAACAGCGGTGGGCAGAGGATGCTCCGCACTAAAATAGCGCATGCGGGGAAAGTTGCCAGTGATTGCCGGGAATCCCTGTCAGATGAACGTTGGGCTCAAGGTGCGTCCCCACGATATCTAGCACTGTAGGAGGCGGCTTGCTGGCGAATGCGGTTGGCAGATCCGAAAGTGTCGACTGACAGAATCGGTTCGCCAGCAAGCCGGCTCCTACGGGGTCGTGGCAGTTGGGAGAGCGTGGTATGGCCGGAGATGGCTGCCGGAAATCCGCTCCGACAGGCTGCACGCGAATATGAATCTGTAGGCGCCGGCTTGCTGGCGAACCCAGGGTGTCAGGTAACACATGAGCAAGTGACCAAGCTAGGTCGCCAGCAAGCCGGAGTCTGCAGAAGGCGCGGTGTGTCAGGCGAAAACAGGTTGATATGAGACCGTCTTCGCGGGCAAGCGCGCTCCTACAGTAGAGGCCGATTAGGCCCACAACTGGCGCAGGCTGACCTACTCAAAACCACCGATCGTTGCGCTTGCGGCCCTTGGTCAGGGACGGGAGGATCAGGCCCAGCAACAGGCCAGCGCCCGCGATGCTGCCGCCGTACACCATGTAACGCATCAGCACCTGATTGTTCTCGTCACCCAGTTTCGCCTGAGTTGTGCGCAAATCCGACTGGGCGCTGGCCAACTGCGCGTTCAGATCCTTGGTGCGGGCCTCGAGCTCGTCGACCAGCTTCTTGCGCGACTCCAGGGTTTCCTGCATGCCCTGAACCTTGGTTTTCCAGTCATCGTCGATGGTCTTCAGTTGCGCGCTGACGTCCGCGGCTTTCTGTGTCAATTGCGGCAAGCGCTCGGCCTGCCCCGGCACTTCCTGCAGGTCAGCGGTGGGAATCCACACGTTGTCGCCAGCGCTGCCGCGCACTTGGCTGTAGTCGCCCTGGGTATTGATCAGCTCGACTTTCTGCCCGGATTTCAGCGTGCCGACGATGCGATAGCCGTCGGTAGGGCCGCTGCGCACGTAGGTGCTGAGGGTGTCACTGACCCAGCGGTCTTTGCTCTGCGTTTCGGCGTGCACCAATGGGCTGGCAACGGCAGAGGTCAACAAAGTGGTGAGCAGGCCGGCGTTGAGCAAACGGCGTCGAACGCCCGGCACAGGGGTAAAGCGAAGGGAAGCATTGGAGGGAGAAATAGGCATGGATAATCTTCGACAAATTGAAAAGAAGGCCGGTGGGCGGGCCGCATGCAAGGGAATCACGCCTGGTCGGACAGCGACGAACAACGCGCTGCAACTGCTGGAAAAGGCATCTGGCGCGGGCGAAATTCAGCCGGACGCCAAGGGTCGTAACCCGGGCGTACTGCGCGCGCAGTGGTCAACAGACCATTGAAAAGATGTCAGGTTCATTAGCGAGGGATGACATTCGTCCGGGAAGCGTCCCACAACCTTTGTCGGAAGTGCTCAAACGACTGTGGGAGCGAGTCGGCTGGCGAATGCTCCATTAGCCGAACAAGTCGACTGATTAAAGCGATCCGCGAGCAAGCTCGCTCCCACAGGTTTTACTCAGCTGCTACTTAGCTGCTACAAAAAACGACGCACTGGCAGGAAGCATCAATCCTCCTGCTGCAGCTGTTCCACAGTTGGTTTCAAGATCACTACACCCAGCGGCGGCAGATTCAGAGACAGCGAGAACGCCTGGCCATGATCCTTGATCTCGTCGGTGCGCACGCCGCCGCCGTTGCCGAAGTTGGAACCGGCATAGATCCCTGCGTCGCTGTTGAACAGCTCGGCCCACTTGCCGCTGAACGGAACGCCAACGCGATAGGCTTCACGCGGCACGGGCGTCAGGTTGGCGACCACCAGCAACGGCTCACCCTCCTTGCTCCAGCGCAGGTAGGCATAGACGCTGTTGCCGGCGTCGTCACCGATTACCCACTGGAAACCCTGTGGCTGACAGTCCTGCTCGTACAGCGCCTTTTCCGTGCGATACAACCGGTTAAGGTCGCTGACCAGCGTGTGCACGCCCTTGTGCTCGGCGTACTGCAGGAAATGCCAATCCAGCTCGGTGTCGTGGTTCCACTCACGCCACTGGGCAAACTCACAGCCCATGAACAGCAGCTTCTTGCCCGGGTGGGTCCACATGAACGACAGGTACGCGCGCAGGTTGGCGAATTTCTGCCAGCGGTCGCCGGGCATCTTGTCGATCAGCGAATGCTTGCCATGCACCACTTCATCGTGGGAAATCGGCAGGACGAACCGCTCGGACCACGCGTAGACCAAGCCGAAACTTAGCTGAGAATGGTGATGCTGGCGATGGATCGGATCCTGCTCGATGTACTTGAGCGTGTCGTGCATCCATCCCATGTTCCATTTGTACGAGAAGCCCAGACCGCCCTGCTGAGTGGGCTGGGAAACGCCCGGCCATGACGTCGATTCCTCGGCAATGACCAGCGCGCCCGGCGCTTCGATCGCCACCACGTCGTTGAGGTGGCGCAGGAAGTCGATGGCTTCCAGGTTTTCACGGCCGCCGTAACGGTTCGGGACCCATTCGCCGGCATTGCGGGAATAGTCGCGATACAGCATTGAAGCCACCGCATCCACGCGCAACGCATCGACGTGGAAGTTCTTCAGCCAATGGATACCGGAGGCAATCATGAAACCGTGGACTTCGGTGCGACCCAGGTTGTAGATCAGCGTGTTCCAGTCCTGATGGAAACCTTCATGAGGATTGGCGTATTCGTACAGTGCAGTCCCGTCGAATTGGGCCAGACCGTGTGCGTCGGTCGGGAAGTGCGCCGGCACCCAATCAAGAATCACGCCGATGTCGTTACGGTGGCACGCATCAACAAATGCGGCGAAGTCCTCCGGTTTGCCGTAGCGCGCACTCGGTGCAAACTGCGACAACACCTGATACCCCCAAGAGCCGCCGAAGGGGTGTTCCATGATCGGCATCAGCTCGATATGGGTAAAGCCCAGTTCCTTGATATACGGAATCAGGTTGTCGGCCAGCTCGCGCCAGTCATACGGGCGATCAGGCTCGTCATCGCCACCATGGTGCCACTGCCACGAGCCGGCGTGCAGCTCGTAGATTGACAGCGGCTGATGAATGTCGTGCTTGTCGCCCCGGGACTGCATCCAGTCATTGTCCTGCCATTCAAAGGCAAGCGGCGCAGCGACTTTCGACGCCGTGGCAGGCGGCAGCTGGGTGGCGAGGGCCATCGGGTCAGCTTTCAGCGGCAGAACGCCGTGCTGGCCGAGGATCTCGTACTTGTACGCTTCGCCCGGCCCGATGCGCGGGATGAAAATTTCCCACACGCCAGTCGGGTGACGCAGGCGCATCGGGTGACGGCGGCCGTCCCAGCTGTTGAAGTCGCCAACCACCGAGACACGGCGGGCATTTGGTGCCCACACCGAGAAGCGCACGCCGTCGACGCCATCGACATTCTTCACCTGTGCGCCAAGTGCGCTGCTCAGGTCGCGGTGGTTGCCCTCGGCGAACAGGTACAAGTCCATCTCGCCAAGCTGCTCGCCAAAGCTATACGGGTCTTCGGTGATTTGCTCGCCGGTGGCCCAGGAGATTTTCAGCACATAGGGTTCACGCACCGGAAATTGCCCGGCAAAGAAGCCCGGCTTGTCGGTCATGCTCAGCTCGCCGAGGTCACGTTCGCCGTCGCGCGCGAGCACGCGCACGGCCAGTGCATGGGGCAGATAGGCACGGATCACCTGGCCTTCAGCGCCATCGCTGTGGGGACCGAGCATCGAGAACGGGTCGCGATGCTCCGCGCGGATCAACGCGTCCAGGTCGACGGCGCTGGGCAATATTGCGTGGTTGCCGTTACCGAATTGGTCAGACGCACTCATTTTCATTCTCCATCAGACAGGTCGAGAAGCCCGCGCAAACCTTGAAGCGGAACCGACAACCATGTCGGCCGATTCTCGGCCTCGTAGGCCACTTCATAAGCGGCTTTTTCCAGGGTGAACAGCGCCAGTGCGGCCGCCTCACCTTTGGCATCTTTCCAGTCGTGACCCACTTGGCCGGTGGCCTTGCGGTAGCCGTCGAGGAAGGCCTCGCGGGCCTGCTTCAAATACGTCTCGGCCACTTGCTGGCGGGCGGTTTCAGCCTGCACCGACGTGTCGGCACTCTGCGCGTTGCGCATGGCCATCGCCGCAGCGTAGTCGAAAGAGCGCAGCACGCCGCTGACGTCTTTGAACGGGCTGTATTTAGCCCGACGCTCCTGCAGCGGACGCGCCGGCTCGCCTTCGAAGTCGATCAGGTAAGCATCGCCCTTCACCACCAGCATTTGGCCAAGGTGCAGGTCGCCGTGCACGCGCATTCTCAAGCCGCCGACCGATTGCCTGGCCAGGGTTTTGACTTGGGCCAGCAGCGCCTTGCGCTTGCCCAGCAATTCAGTGATGAGCTGCTGATCCTGTGCTTCCAGCGAGTCACGGTGCTGCTCGAGCAACTGCAACGCACGCTCGATCTGCGCCGAAACGCTCTTCGCTGACGCCTCACTGTCCTTGACGCTGGTGACTTCGGTCTTGAAGTCCGGGTTGTCCGTCGGCGCGCCGAGGATCACGTGCATCTCGCCCAGACGCTGACCCAGCAGGCCGGCGAAGTCTTGCAGTTCGATCAGCGCATTGGCTTGCTGCTCCAGCGCCGACTGACCGTGGGCCATGTGATCACGCACGGCGCGTTCGAGGTTGTTCTGCGTCCATTCCCACGCATCGCCCTGATTGCTGAGGTAACCCTGGGCAATCATCAGCAGGTTTTTCTCGCCCTGCCCGTCGACGCGCACTACCGCACCCAACAGCGGCGAAATATGCGGGTAGCCGGCTTCGGTGAGGTACGCGCCCATTTCAAGCTCCGGGTGAGTACCCGCCGCGACACGGCGAATCATTTTCAGGACCAGCTTCTTGCCGACCACCACTGAGCTGTTGGACTGTTCGGCCGAGAGGTAACGCACCTCGGCGTCTTCGTTCAGCCCCAGCGGCGCCAATTGCGAGGTGCTCTGGAATTGCAGCTCGCCGTCCGGGGTCGCCAGCACGGTGTTTTCCTGCATGCTGCGGATGACGCTGCGAATGAACGGTTCGAGGGTGAACGCATCGGTAATCAAGCCGACCTGGCGGCCGCGACGTACGCGCGACAGAGCGAGCTGTTGCGGCAAGGCGCTGCTGATGTCGTCTTCCGGCAACAGGCCAAACGGCAGCTGGTAGCGCACCACTTCGCCGCCGGAAGTCACTTCGATTTCGCTCAGCAACACCGGACGCACCGTGGTGCCGAAGCGCACGGCGTAGGCGATGTGGATGCTGTCGATGGCCGTGCCCTTGCCGGCGAACCAGCGGCGTTTCGGCAGATAGACAGACAGCGACGTCTGCTCCATGGTCTGGCGCAGGGGTTCTTCGAGCAGTTCTTCCAGGCGCTGCTTGAGCACCAGGGTCGGGAAGTCCGGCATGCTCTGGGCCGGTTCAACGTGCCAGCTGGGCATTTGATTCTCCGCGGCCAGCAAGAACCAGTAGAAGCCATAAGGTGGCAACGTCAGCAGGTAGTTGAGCTGGCCAATGGGTGGAAAGGCGCTGCCACCGAGCATTTCGACCGGCACGGTCCCGGCGTACGGCGCCAGTTCAAGCTCGGCGGCCTGGGAGGCGGCCGAGACGTTGGCGACGCAGAGGATGATTTCGGTCTTGCCGTCGGGGCCTGTGTACTCGCGGGTGTAGGCCAGGATGCGGCGGTTGCTCGGCGAGAGCATTTTCAGGGTGCCGCGGCCGAAGGCTTTCTGCTGCCTGCGCACGGCGAGCATGCGTCGGGTCCAGTTCAGCAGCGAGTGAGGGTCGTGATCCTGCGCCTCGACGTTGACCGATTGATACCCATACAGGGGGTCCATGATCGGCGGCAGCACCAGACTGGCCGGGTTGGCGCGGGAAAAGCCGCCGTTGCGGTCGATCGACCACTGCATCGGCGTGCGCACACCGTCGCGGTCGCCGAGGTAAATGTTGTCGCCCATGCCGATTTCGTCGCCGTAATACAGGGTCGGCGTCCCGGGCATGGACAGCAGCATGCTGTTCAGCAACTCGACGCGGCGGCGGTCACGTTCCAGCAACGGCGCCAGGCGACGACGGATGCCCAGGTTGATCCGCGCGCGACGGTCTGAAGCGTAGTAATTCCACAGGTAATCACGCTCGCGGTCGGTGACCATTTCCAGCGTCAGCTCATCGTGGTTGCGCAGGAAGATCGCCCACTGGCAGTTCTCCGGAATTTCCGGGGTCTGACGCAGGATGTCGGTGATCGGGAAACGGTCTTCCTGAGCCACCGCCATGTACATGCGCGGCATCAGCGGGAAGTGAAACGCCATGTGGCATTCGTCGCCGTCCTTGCCCTTGCGGTCACCGAAGTAGAGCTGGGTGTCTTCCGGCCACTGGTTGGCTTCGGCCAGCAGCATACGGTCGGGGTAATTGGCGTCGATTTCGGCACGGATCTGCTTGAGGACCTGGTGGGTCTCCGGCAGGTTTTCATTGTTGGTGCCGTCGCGCTCGATGAGGTAAGGAATCGCGTCCAGACGCAGACCGTCGATGCCCATGTCCAGCCAGTAACGCATGACCTCGATCACCGCCTTCATGACCTGCGGGTTGTCGAAATTCAGGTCCGGCTGGTGGGAATAGAAACGGTGCCAGAAGTACTGCTCCGCGACCGGGTCCCACGTCCAGTTGGACTTCTCGGTGTCGAGAAAGATGATCCGGGTGCCGTCGTATTTCTGATTGTCATCGGACCAGACGTAGAAATCCCGCGCCTTGGAGCCCTTCTTCGCATGCCGCGCGCGCTGAAACCACGCGTGCTGGTCGGAGGTGTGGTTGATGACCAGCTCGGTGATCACCCGCAAGCCGCGGTTGTGCGCCTCGGCGATGAACTTTTTCGCATCGGCCATGGTGCCGTAGTCGCTGTGCACGCCACGGTACTCGGCGATGTCATAGCCATCGTCGCGCCGTGGCGACGGGTAGAACGGCAGCAGCCAGATGGTGTTGACGCCCAGTTCGGCAATGTAGTCGAGCTTGGCGATCAGGCCGGGGAAATCACCGATGCCATCGTCGTTGGAATCGAAAAACGATTTCACGTGGACCTGGTAAATCACCGCATCTTTGTACCAGAGCGGGTCTTCGATAAAGGCAGCGTTACGGGGTTTCTTTGCCATGACCACATCCTTTTAATTATTGGTTTGTGGCTTTGATGCGCCAGATGCCGAACGACTGGTACGAAGGGTCCAGGCGCATGAACTGAGTCTTGCCGTACCAGGTCCAGGAATGCCCGGTCATCAAGTCTTCGCCCAGGGTGGCGGCGTCGTCCGCGAGGCCCATTTCCCACAGCGGCAGTTCGAAATTCGCTTCCTGCGCGTTGCGTGGGTCAAGGTTCACCGCGACCAGAATGAAGTTGCTGCCGTCCGCCGTGCGCTTGCCGAAATACAGGATGTTGTCGTTGTACGCGGTGTAGATCTTCAGGCCCAAGTGCGTCTGCAGCGCCGGGTTCTGGCGACGGATACGGTTGAGCTGGGCGATCTCGGCAATGATGTTTCCCTGCGCCGTAAAGTCGCGAGGACGGATTTCATACTTCTCGGAATCGAGGTATTCCTCTTTGCCCGGTACCGGCGCCGATTCACACAGTTCGAAGCCCGAATACATCCCCCACAAACCCGAACCCATGGTCGCCAGCGCCGCGCGGATCAGGAAGCCCGGGCGACCTGAATCGTGCAGGAACGGCGGGTTGATGTCCGGGGTGTTGACGAAGAAGTTCGGTCGGTAGCACTCGCGCCATGGCGATTCGTTGAGCTGAGTGAAGTACTCGCTCAGCTCGGCCTTGGTGTTACGCCAGGTGAAGTAGGTGTAGCTCTGGGAATAACCGACCTTGCCCAGACGCGCCATCATCGCCGGCTTGGTGAAGGCTTCGGCGAGAAACATGACTTCCGGGTGCTGGCTGCGCACGTCGGCGATCATCCACTGCCAGAACGGCAGCGGTTTGGTGTGCGGGTTGTCGACGCGGAAAATCTTTACGCCCTCTTTCACCCAGCCGAGGATCACGTCCCGCAGCTCGATCCACAGGCCTGGAACCGCATCCGGCGCATAGAAATCGACGTTGACGATGTCCTGGTATTTCTTCGGCGGGTTTTCCGCGTAACGGATGGTGCCGTCCGGGCGCCATGAGAACCAGCCCGGGTGTTCCTTGAGCCACAAATGGTCCTGGGAGCACTGGATGGCGAAGTCGAGGGCGATTTCCAGACCGTGTTCGGCCGCTGCGGCGACCAGCTCGCGGAAGTCTTCGCGGGTGCCCAGTTGCGGGTGAATCGCGTCATGGCCGCCCTCAGCGCTGCCGATGGCGTACGGGCTGCCCACATCATCGGGCCCGGCGGTCAGGGAGTTGTTTGGGCCTTTGCGGTGAGCGCGGCCGATCGGGTGGATCGGCGGGAAATACAGCACGTCGAAACCCATGTCGCGAATCATTGGCAGACGCGTGTGGACATCCTTGAAGGTGCCGTGGCGCTTTTTGTCGTCGGTGATCGAGCGTGGAAACAGCTCGTACCAGCTGGCGAACTGGGCCAGTTCACGCTCGACGTCCAGCGGGAATTCCAGGCTGCGGCTGAGAAACGCGTGGTTGTCTGCCTTGGCCATGATGGCGGCAGTTTCGCTGTTCAGCAGCAGTGCAACTTTGGCCTCGTTTTCCGTGGCCTCGCCGAAGCGCTTGACCAGGCTGTCGAGCTGGCCGCGCAATTCCAGTGTGCTGCGCTCGGCAGCGTGCACCAGGTGCAGGCGCCCTTCTTCCAGCTCCAGATCGATGGTGACGCCAGCGGCGTATTTCTTTTCCAGCTCGTAGCGGTAGCTGCCGAACTGATCGATCCAGGCTTCAAGGCGGTAGATGTAGCGGGTAAAGGTCGGCGGGGTGAATTCGCCGATCCAGCTGTCGTTGCCCAGTTCGCGCATGGGCACGGACTGCCATTGGTCTTCATCAACGGCGCGGTAAACAATGCGCACCGCCATCTTGTCGTGGCCGTCCGCGTAAATTTTGCTGGTAACCGTGACCGGCTGACCGACAACGGCCTTGGCCGCCAGCTGACCGTTATCGATCACCGGCTGGGTGTCCTCGATCACGATTCGCGGCAACTGCAAGGCTTGGGTCAGGGGTATAGGGTGGATAGAGTGGAGAACATCGTTGGCCAGGGAATCCGGGCCGTACGGCTGATCAGCAGTATCATTCATCGAGCATCACTCCTCACGCCCAGGGACGCCCGCTGCGGGGCGCCCATTGCTTCAGCGTCTTTGTCCATAACATAAGAGAGAGCCACGGGATCAACGCATCCGGACGTGGCAGCATAGGTTCCGAACGCCAGCGTCGGGCAAAAGTTCAAAGAGCTTGCGTGACGTTTGATCAAGTTACCGTACGGATAATGGCAGGCCAGGGGCTTCGGCGTAACGCAGTGACCGGGCGGATTGAGTGAATCATTGTCACGGCGCTGCGCGTCGAAATATTCGCGTGATGGCGGGTGTGATGCGACGTCACCTGACACGCCCCTCTCGACGAACCCAAGGAAGCGAAGACCATGAGCATTCCCGTTCCCGCAGAAACGCCCGACCCGAATATAGACGATCCCGAATTGCCCGTGCCGAAGCCCGAGGAGCCACCTTCACCGCTCATGCCCCCGGTAATTGAACCGCCGGTGGGTGATCCGCCGAGCGGCGAGCCACCGGCGATTCTGGATGAGAAGTTTCCTGAGTGATTGACCCCCTTTCCAGGCTGCAGCCGGTCCCACTGACGCAACATGGTTCTGTAGGACCGGCTTCAGCCGGGAAGCTTTTGGATGGCACGCCGCGATTTTGAGAGCGAGCCAACAGGCCCCTTCCCGGCTGAAGCCGATCCTGCAATGCGCGTGTTTCCTGTAGGACCGGCTTCAGCCGGGAATCGGTCAGCAGCCACACCCTCAATGTTTCCGAATGACCCCTCGCTCAAGGTTCCTGAGCGTCGCCGCCCGTGCTGCGGGCGGGGTCTTTGGCGCGGTCTTCCAGAGATTCAAAGCGCCTGACAATCCGCGGCATCAGACTGAAAATCCCCAGTGCCAGTAATGTACTCAGCACCGCCGTCATTTCCCTGCCCATCCCGGCTGCGATACCGATGGCAGCGGTCATCCACAAACCGGCCGCCGTGGTCAGGCCCTTCACTTGAGTAGCGTTGAGCGCATCGCCCTTGAGGATGGTCCCGGCTCCGAGAAAGCCGATCCCCGCCACAATGCCCTGCACCACTCGGCTCAATGCAGCGTCGTCGGCACCGGCCATGCGCGGCACCAGCACAAACAGCGCAGCGCCCATGCACACCAGCATGTGCGTTCGAACCCCGGCCGCCTTGCCCTTGTGTTCCCGCTCGAAACCCAGGATCCCGCCCAGCAGCGCCGCAATGACCAGGCGTATGGTTACGCGGGTGATCTGCCCTGCATCCGTGATATCAGAGAACTCGGCCTGCAGTGTTTCCACGACTTCTTCCCACCAGGCATTCATCAGTGCGTTCCCTTCATTCAGCGTCAGTGCGGTATGGACCGCGGCAGGGGCCGAGAGTGCGGGAGGTGCTGATCGTGCCTTAGCGTCTGATCCGGTTGTTGCACGTCAACCTGCATCTGTACTAATCCGCTGGCCGCGGGCATATTCCGAGCCTGCAGCCGGGGCATCCGCCCTGCCCGCCCGCTGGCACCCCATGGCTGCTGCGCCCCAAAAGCCACTCAGCACGAGCCCACCATGAAGCGCTATGAAAAGTTTGCCGATGACATTGCCGAGCTGATCCGTTCCGGGGTGCTTGCCGCAGGGCAGCGTGTGCCGTCGGTGCGCTACGCCAGCCAGACCCACGGCATCAGCCCGTCGACGGTGTTCCAGGCCTACTACCTGCTGGAACGCCGAGGCCTGATCCGGGCGCGCCCGCGCTCAGGCTACTTCGTCAACGACAGCATCCGCCTGCAAGGCCTTGGCCATCAGCCTTCGGAGCAGGAAGTGCGTCCCGCGCCGCAGGTGAGCGAATCCACCGAAGTCGACGTCAGCGACCTGGTGTTCTCCGTGCTCGAATCCATCAAGGACCCGAACATCGTGCCGTTCGGCTCGGCCTTCCCGAGCGCCGGGCTGTTCCCGTTACAGCGACTGGCCCGCTCCCTCGCCAGTGCCACCCGCGACATGGACCCGCGCATGGTGGTCAGCGACCTGTCGCCTGGCAATCCGGCGCTGCGGCGGCAGATCGCGCTGCGTTACATGGTCGCCGGGCAGATGTTGCCCATGGAGGAGCTGCTGATCACCAACGGCGCCCTTGAAGCGCTGAATCTGTGCCTGCAAGCGGTGACCGAGCCCGGTGATCTGGTGGCCATCGAGGCGCCGGCGTTCTACGCCTGCTTGCAGGTGCTTGAAAGACTGAAGCTCAAGGCGGTGGAAATCCCGGTGCACCCGCAACAGGGCATTGACCTGGTCGTGCTTGAACAGGCGCTTGAGCGCTACCCGATCAAGGCCTGCTGGAGCATGACCAGTTTTCAGAACCCCACCGGCGCAACGGTGCCTGAAGCGCGCAAACGGGAACTGGTGGAGTTGCTGCGCAAGCATGAGGTGCCGCTGATTGAGGATGACGTCTACGCCGAGCTGTATTACGGCCAGCACGCGCCAAAGCCGGCGAAGGCGTTCGACACCGAAGGCCTGGTCCTGCATTGCGGCTCGTTCGCCAAAAGCCTCGCGCCGGGTTATCGGGTGGGATGGGTCGCTGCGGGGCGTTATGCGCAGAAGGTCGAGCGGCTGAAAATCATGACCTCGCTGTGCGCGTCGATGCCCGCCCAGGCCGCCATCGCCGATTACCTGCAACACGGCGGTTATGACCGGCACCTGCGCAAGTTGCGCCACAGCCTGGAAGATCAGCAGCGCGCCATGCTCGGCGCCATCGCCCGGCATTTCCCCGCGCAGACCCGCGTCAGCCAGCCCACCGGCGGGTACTTTCTCTGGGTTGAACTGCCGGAACACATCGACTCGCTGAAGGTGTTCCAGGCCGCACTCACCCAGGGCATCAGCATCGCACCCGGCCCAATGTTTTCGCCGACGCGGCGCTTCAAGCCCTTCATCCGCCTGAACTACGGCAGCCCGTGGGGC
Source organism: Pseudomonas petrae (assembly GCF_021728295.1). Taxonomy (GTDB): domain Bacteria; phylum Pseudomonadota; class Gammaproteobacteria; order Pseudomonadales; family Pseudomonadaceae; genus Aquipseudomonas; species Aquipseudomonas petrae. The sequence goes on along the minus strand of NZ_JAKJXE010000002.1, from coordinate 351,241 downwards.
GAAACGTCTGAACGGGCGATGGAGACGCTGGGGAAGATCATTCGCTCGATGATGGCTGGCTAGAACATGGCTGGCAGGATCGAAACGGGGGCAGGGCAGAAACATGATGACGCTGCGGTGATGGTTTTTGATTCGGGCCGACAGCGCTGATGGCTTCTGATTCTGGCCGAAGGCCGTAGGAGCGCGCTTGCCCGCGAAAGCGCCGGTGAAGACCCCAGAGATATGGCGGATGTACCTGCCGTGTCGCGGGCAAGCGCGCTCCTACAGGGATTGCGTTTCAGCAGGGAGGACGCGTGCAGTCAGCAGGTCCGGCGGCAATCGCAAGACCTCCCCACCTCGTAGCCTCAGCGGTATCGCTATCGCCCACCGCCCAGATCAATGAACGAACCCGTCGAATACGACGCCTTGTCGGACAGCAGCCACACAATCGCTTGCGCCACTTCATCGGCCAGTCCGCCACGGCCCATGGGAATGGTCGGTTCCAGCTTGCTGACGCGATGAGGGTCGCCGCTCAGGGCGTGGAATTCGGTGAAGATGTAACCGGGACGCACGGCGTTGACCCGCACGCCCTCGCCTGCCACTTCCTTGGCCAGCCCGATGGTAAAGGTGTCCAGCGCGCCCTTCGACGCCGCGTAGTCGACGTACTCGCCGGGTGATCCGAGCCGTGCGGCGACCGACGACACATTGACGATGCTGCCGCCGCGCCCGCCGTGGCGGGGCAACATGCGCAGCAGCGCGTGCTTGCTGCACAGCATGGGCCCGACCACGTTGCTCATCATGATCTTCAGCAGACGAAACTCGGACATCGTGTCCAGCCGCGACGCCTCGCCCACCGTGCCGGCATTGTTGACCAGCGCGGTGATCCGCCCCATCTCGGAATCGATCCGGGCGAACAGATGGATGATTTCGTCCTCGTTGCTGACGTCGGCCTGCACCGCGATGGCATAACCGCCCGCCTCGCGAATCTGCCCGCACAGCCGCTCGGCCGAGGCGTGATCGGACAGATAGTTGATGCACACGCGATAACCCTGCGCCGCTGCCAGAACCGCCGTGGCGGCCCCGATACCCCGGGAGCCGCCGGTGATGAGGAGATTTTTATCCATAAATGTTCCCAGTCGATCAATGCGTGGAGGTGGGGTGGGCATTAACACTCAATGCGTGATTTCACTGACTCGACGCCGAGCGGCTTCGATGTCTGCCATGAACCGCTCGGCCGGCTGCGGATAGCCCAGCAGATAGCCCTGCAAGGAATCGCAACCCAGGCGCGTGAGAAAATTCTGCTGGCTGGCGGTCTCGACGCCTTCCGCGACGATGCGCAGGTTCAGCGCCTGGCCCAGCGCAACGATGGCCGACACGATAGCGGCGTCGTCGCTGTCGTGCTCCAGATCGCGGACAAAACCGCGGTCGATCTTCAATTCGTTGGCCGGCAGGCGTTTGAGGTACATGAGGCTGGAGTACCCGGTGCCGAAGTCGTCTATGGACAGGTCAACGTGCATGTCCGAGAGCTTCTGCAGCACGGTCATGCTCGCGTCGGCGTCGCTCATGGCAGTGGTTTCGGTAATTTCCAGGGTCAGGCAATTGGCTGGCAGACCGTGGGTCGCCAACGCGTCCGCGACGGTCTCGACCAGCCCGACATGGCTGAACTGCAACGCCGACAGGTTTACCGCGATGCGCCAGTCGGTAAAGCCGCTGTCGTACCAGCGCTTCATCTGCCGGCAGGCCTCGTTCAGCACCCACTCGCCGATGGGGATGATCAGACCGGTTTTTTCGGCGAGGCCAATGAATTTGTCCGGCATCAGCAGCCCGTGCTGCGGATGGTTCCAGCGCACCAGCGCTTCGGCACCGATCGGCTGGTGGGTGCCGGCGGAGAACTTCGGCTGGTAATGCAGGCAGAATTGCCCTTCGCGCAGCGCAAGGCGCAGGTCCTGCAACAGCTGCAGCTGATTGCGCGCATTGGTGTTCATCGATGCATCGAAAAAGCTATAGCCGTTCTTGCCGGCGTTCTTGGCGTGGTACATCGCGGCGTCGGCGTTCATCAGCAATTCCTGCTGGGTGCGGCCGTTGCCGGGGTACAGGCTGATGCCGATGCTCACCGTCACCTGCAGATCATGTTCCTGCACGCTGAACGGTTGGCTCACCAGTGAAACCTGGCGCGAGGCGACGCTGACCGCCTCTTCGGCATCGTCGAGCTCGACCAGCAGGACGAATTCGTCACCGCCAATCCGCGCCAGGGTGTCATGGCGATGAAAGTTCTCGCGCATACGCATGGCGACTGCACGCAGGAGCTGGTCGCCGACATGGTGACCGAACGCGTCGTTCACCGGTTTGAAGCCGTCCAGATCCATAAACATCAGGGCGAACATGCCGCCCTGGGCGTCGACCTTGCGCATGGCCTGATCGATGCGGTCAGCGAGCAGAATGCGGTTGGGCAGCCCGGTGAGGGTGTCGTGCAGAGCCAGTTGCGTCAGCTCGCGATTGGCTTCTTTCAACGACAGCGCCAGCTGAGCGGTACGCGCCTCCAGCCGAGCATCGAGCACGGACGTCAGCAGTGTGATGCCCAGCACCGCCATGCTGGTGACCAGCACCAGCTTGTCCAGGCCATTGGTGTGCAGACCGTTGAGTGTCGCGCCGCAGAAACTGCCCTCGGGGAAGTTCGCCGCGCTCATGCCGGTGAAATGCATGCCGAGGATGGCGAAGCCCATGATGACCGCCGCGCCCGCGCGGGCCAGCCGGACGTAGGGGGTATGGCGGCGCAGGCGCACGGCAATGGTCAGTGCAACAGCGGAAGCGGAGACGCCGATAAACAGCGAAAGGCCGAACAACGCGGGGTCGTAGTCAATGCCCGGCAACATGCGCATCGCCGCCATGCCGGTGTAATGCATGGCGCTGGTGCCGAGCCCCATGACCACGGCGCCGAAGAGGATGTGCGGCAGCGGCACGTGGTCGTGGCTGACCAGCCACAGCGCGAAGCCGGAGGAAAAGATGGCGATGATCAGCGAGAGCACCGTCAGCGGGATGTCGTACGCCAGCTGGATCGGCAGACTGAACGCCAACATGCCGATGAAATGCATGGACCAGATGCCGACGCCCATGGAAAGCGCGCCGCCACCTATCCACAGCGCCCGCGCCCGCCCGCGCGCCACGGCAATGCGCCCGGCCAGATCAAGGGTCGTATACGACGCGAGTATCGCCACCAGCAATGAAATCAAAACCAGCGAATAGGTGTAATGGCCGATCAACATGGGCTGGCTCTTGGCTCAACGGAGTGCGGCCTTTCAGCCCTGATCAATTCGGCGGCGATTGTACCGAAATTCCCGTGAAAGTCCCGTCACTCCGTCGCAAAGGTGGCACATCGCTATTTAGGTGGGATTAACGGTCGGAGACTTCGGCGCCAGGTGTCAGTCCGGTCGCGGCATCCCAACCGCCGCCCAATGCCGCAATCAACTGGGCGCTGGCGACCAACCGGCTTTCCAGCACGTTCAGCACGCTGCGTTCGTTGCTCAGCGCGGTGGTCTGCACATTAACCACGTCCAGGTAGCCAATCAGCCCGGCTTTGTACTGGTTATTGGTCAGGCGCAAGGAATCACGCGCCGATTGCAGCGCTTCGTCGCGCACCCCGGATTCCTGCTCATAGACGCGCAACTGGGCCATGTAGTCCTCGACTTCCTTGAAACCGTCGAGCACGGTCTGGCGGTACTGCGCGACGGTCTGGTCATAGACCGCCTCGGTGCGGTCCACTTCGGCAGCGCGCTGGCCGCCATCGAACAGGGTCATCGCCAGTTGCGGGCCCACCGACCAGAAGCGATTGGGCAGGGAAATCCAGTTGCTGAAGGTGCTGCTGCTGTAACCGCTGCTCATGCTCAGGGTCAGGTCCGGGTAATACGCGGCCTTGGCAACGCCGATATTGGCGTTGGCGGTCATCACCGAACGCTCGGCAGCGGCGATGTCCGGGCGGCGCTCAAGCAATTGCGACGGCAGCTGCGCCGGGATCTGCGGCACCGCCGGAATCGACGTGGTCGCCGCGAGGCTGAAATCCGCCGGCGCCTGGCCCATCAGCACGGCAATCGCGTTCTCGAACTGGGCGCGCTGCCATTGCAAATCGATCAGGTCAGCCTGGGTGCTCTTGAGTTGCGTCTGCGCCTGGGCGGTGGCATCGCGGCCGGAAATCCCGGCGCGGTACTGGTTCTGGGTCATGGTCAGCGAGCGCTGATAGGCGTCGACGGTCGCTTCGAGCAAGCGCTTCTGCTCGTCGATCACCCGCAGCTGCAGGTAGTTCTGTACCAGTTGCGATTGAAGGCTCAGGCGCATCGACGCCAGATCGGCAAGGCTGGCCTGGGCGCTGGCCTTGTCAGCTTCCAGCCCGCGGCGCAACTTGCCCCACACGTCAGCTTCCCAACTGACGCCCAATTGCGCGTTGTAGGTGTCACGAATGCCGCTGCTGGAACTGCTCAGGCTGGAACTGCTGCTGCCGGTGCCCTGGCTCGAACGGTTTTTGCTGGTGGTCAGGTCCAGCGTCGGGAAGAACGCGCCCCGCGCACTGCGCACCAACGCGGCGGCCTGCCGGTACTGCGCCTCGTACTGCGCCACGGTCTGGTTGGACGTGTTGAGTTTTTCCACCAGCGCATTGAGCTGGGCGTCGCCATAAATCTCCCACCACGCGCCGCGCGCCATCGCATCACTCGGATTGGCCTGGGTCCAGCCTTCGGCCTGCTTGAAGTGCGCCGGGGTCGGCATGTCCGGCGTCTTGTAATCCGGGCCGACGGCACAGGCACTGAGCAGCAGCGCGCACAAGGCAACGCCAAAGGTCTGGTGAAACGGCAACGTCCGCTGTGGGCCAGGCGCTTTCATCGAGTCGTTCATAGCGGAGTTTCCAGGGCAGCATCCGTCTGCACACCGCGCCATTTGTTGAAACGATGGCGCAGACGGTCGAGATAAAGGTAAACCACAGGGGTGGTGTACAGCGTGAGGATCTGGCTGAGAATCAGGCCGCCGATGATGGTTAGACCCAAGGGCCGACGCATTTCCGCACCTTCGGCGCTGCTCAGCAGCAACGGCACGGCGCCGAGAATCGCCGCCAGTGTGGTCATCAGAATCGGTCGCAGCCGTTGCAGGCAGGCGTGGCGGATCGACTCCACCGGGGTCATGCCGCCCTGGCGTTCGAGCTGCAAGGCGAGGTCGATCATGAGAATCGCGTTCTTTTTCACCACGCCGATCAGCAAGAACAGACCCAGCAGCGAGATCAGGCTGAACTGCCCGCCGGTGAGGTAGATGCTCAACAGCGCGCCGACCCCCGCCGAGGGCAGCGTCGAGAGGATGGTCAGCGGGTGGATGTAGCTTTCGTAGAGAATGCCCAGCACCAGGTAAACCGCCACCAGCGCGCCGAGAATCATCCACGGCTGGCTCTTCTGAGTGGCGGCGAAGGCGTCGGACGTCCCGGCCATCTTGGCGATCACGTCCTCGGGCAGGCCCACCGCCGCGACGGCGCGTTCGATGGCGGCGTTGGCCTGGTCGAGGGTGACGCCGTCGGACAGGTCGAAGGAGATGTTTTCCGAGGCGAACTGGCCGTCGTGGCTGACCCGGTCGTCTTCCAGACTGCGCTCGTAACGGGCAATGGTCGACAGCGGCACCCGCGCGCCGTCGGCAGTGATCACCTGAACCTGCTCCAGCGTGGTCGGGTCGAGGGCGTACTTCGGGTTGACCTCCATGACCACCTGATACTGGTTCAGCGGGTCATAAATGGTCGACACCTGACGCTGGCTGTAGGCGTTGTTCAGCACCGTGGTGACCATGTTCATGTCGATGCCCAGGCGCTTGGCCGCGTCGCGGTCGACGATCAGCGTCACCTGTTGGGTGCCGCCGCCGTCGTTGGCGTCGATGGCGGTCAATTCCTTCAGCGACTTCAGTGCAGCAACGATCTTCGGGTACCACAGGCGCAGGGTTTCCAGGTCGCCGCTTTGCAGGATGTACTGGTATTGCGAGGTGGTCTGCTCGCGGCCGCCGCCCAGTTGCAGGTCCTGATCGGGTTGCAGGAACAGGCGCCCGCCCGGCACCAGGGGCATTTCCTTGCGCAGCCGCTCGACCACCTCCATGGCGCCAATGTTGCGTTCCTTGATCGGTTTCAGGCGCACGATGATGAACGCGTTGCCGGTGCCGCCGTTACCGCCGATGAACCCCGCGACGCTTTCCACGGCCGGGTCCTTGAGGATCGCCGAGCGGAACGTGTCCATCTTCGGCTGCATCACCGAGAACGACAGGCCGTCGTCACCGCGCACAAAGCCCATCAACTGGCCAGTGTCCTGCTGCGGCAGAAAGGTCTTTGGCACCACGACGTACAGCGCGACGTTGCCGACGATGGTCAGGAGCAGCGTCAGCAGGGTCAGGCGTCGATGACGCAGCACCCAGCGCAGGCTGCGGTCGTAACCGGCGACCATGCGGTCATTCACCCGCTGGCTCCAGCGCTGCAGGCGGTTTTCCGTGCCCGGCACGTGGGGCTTGAGCCAGCGCGCGCAGAGCATTGGCGTCAGGGTCAGCGACACCACCAGCGAAACGACGATGGACACCGACAAGGTGATGGAGAACTCGCGGAACAGGCTCTCCACCAGCCCGCCCATGAACAGAATCGAGACGAACACCGCCACCAGCGAGACGTTCATCGACAGCAGCGTGAAGCCGACTTCCCTGGCCCCCAGGTAAGCGGCTTCCATGGGCGGCACGCCTTCGTCGATGTGCCGGGAGATGTTCTCCAGCACCACGATGGCATCGTCGACCACCAACCCGGTGGCGAGAATCAGCGCCATCAGCGACAGGTTGTTCAGCGAGAAACCGTACAGGTACATGATGGCGAAGGTGCCCACCAGCGACACTGGCACGGCCAGCGTCGGGATCAGCGAGGCACGGAAATTCCCGAGAAACAGGAACACCACCAGAATCACCAGGACCACGGCAATCAGCAGCGTCATTTCGGCTTCGTGCAGCGTGGCCTTGATCACCGGCGAGCGGTCCATGGCCAGGTCGAGCTTGACGCTGGCCGGCAGCACGGCCTGCAACGCCGGCAGCTGCGCCTTGATCGCCGCCACGGTTTCGATGATGTTGGCACCCGCCTGACGGTTGATCACCAGCAGCACGGCGGCCTTGTCATTGAAGAAGCCGCTGTTGTAGCGGTCTTCCACCGAATCCTTGACCTTGGCCACATCCTTGAGCCGCAACGCCGCGCCGTTGGCGTAATGGATAATCAGCGATTCGTAATCCTTGGCCTTCTCCAACTGGTCGTTGGCCTGCACCTGCCAGTTGTGCTCGCTGTTCTCGACCGAGCCTTTCGGACGGCGCACGTTGGCATTGGAGATGGTCGTGCGCACTTCATCCAGCGACACGCCGTACTGCGACAGCAGCTTGGGCTCCAGCTCCACGCGCACGGCGGGCAGCGAACTCCCGCCGATCTGCACCTCGCCGACGCCGTTCACCTGGGACAGGCTCTGGGACAGAATGGTCGACGCCATGTCGTACAGCTCGCCCTTCTCCAGCACGTCGGAGGTCAGCGACAGCACCATGATCGGCGCCTGGGACGGGTTGACCTTCTTGTAGGTCGGCATGCTGCGCATCCCGCTGGGCAGCAAGTTGCGCGCGGCATTGATGGCCGCCTGCACTTCCCGGGCGGCGCCGTTGATGTCGCGGTCCATGTCGAATTGCAGGATGATCCGCGTCGAGCCCTGGCTCGAACGGCTGCTCATGGTGTTAACCCCGGCGATCACCCCGAGGGATCGCTCCAGCGGCGTCGCCACGCTCGACGCCATGATTTCCGGACTGGCGCCGGGCAACGAGGCGCTGACCACGATCACGGGAAAATCCATGTTCGGCAGCGGCGACACCGGCAGCAGACCGAAGCTCATCCCCCCCAGCAGCATGATCGCCAGGCTCAGGAGCATGGTCGCTACGGGCCGCTTGATGAATGGGCCGGAGAGGTTCATGGGGGGGAGCTCCAGGCGGCAAGCTTCAAGCGGCAAGTGAACGCACCAGCCCCGACCTGCGCAGTGCTGCTTCTAGCTTGCAGCTTGAGGCTTGAAGCTTGCGGCTGGCCGGTCATAGCGCCACCTCGGTTTTCTCTCGCCGCTGGAACCTGCGCCCCAACCGATCAAAATACAGATAGATGACCGGCGTGGTGAACAGCGTCAGGACCTGGCTGACCAGCAAGCCGCCGACCATCACCAGACCCAGCGGTTGGCGCAGCTCGGCGCCGGAACCTGAGGCGAACATCAGCGGGATCGCGCCGAACAGTGCCGCCAGGGTAGTCATCAGAATCGGGCGGAAACGCAGCAGGGCCGCTTCGTAGATGGCGGTCTGCGGGTCGATGCCGCGGTTGCGTTCAGCGTCGAGGGCGAAGTCGATCATCATGATCGCGTTCTTCTTGACGATGCCGATCAGCAGGATGATGCCGATGATGGCGATCATGCCCAGATCATTGCCGCTGATGAGCAGCGCCAGCAGCGCACCGATGGCCGCCGACGGCAGGGTCGACAGAATGGTGATCGGGTGGATGTAACTCTCGTAGAGCACGCCGAGCACGATGTACATGGTGATCACCGCCGCCAGCACCAGCAGCAGCGTGCTGGACAGCGAGGCCTGGAACGCTTCGGCCGCGCCCTGGAATTCCGTCTGCACGCCGATCGGCATGCCGATGTCCTTCTGCACCTGCTCGATGACTTCCACGGCCTTGCCCAGCGCAACGCCGGGCGCCAGGTTGAACGACATCATTACCGCCGGAAACTGGCCGATGTGGGCAATTGCCAGCTGCGCCTGACGCTGTTCGACCCGGGCCAGACTCGACAGCTTGACCTGCCCGCCGTCGGTGGTCTTGACGTGAATCTGCTCCAGCGCTTCGGGCCCCAGTTCACTGCGCGAGTCGGCCTGCAGCACCACGCGGTACTGGCTGGCCTGGGTGTAAATGGTAGAAATCTGCCGCTGCCCGAAAGCGTCATACAGCGCGTCGGTGATGTTGGCGACGGTCACGCCCAGACGGCTGGCGGCATCGCGGTCGATATTGAGGAACACCTGCAGACCCTTGTCCTGCAAGTCGCTGGCGACATCGGTCAGTTCCGGACGCTGAACCAGCGCCTCCACCAGTTTGCCGCTCCACAGATTGAGCAGGTCGGCGTCCGGCGAGGACATGCTGAACTGGTACTGGGTGCGACTGACCCGGTCTTCGATGGTCAGGTCCTGCACCGGCTGCATGAACAGGCGGATGTCCGACAGCTGATCGACCTCGGGTTGCAAACGCTGGATCACCTCGGACGCCGTGACATCCCGCTCGCTGTGGGGCTTGAGGTTGATGAGCATGCGGCCGCTGTTGAGGGTCGCGTTGTCGCCGTCGACGCCGATGTAGGACGACAGACTGGCGACCGCAGGGTCCTTGAGGATGATTTTCGCCAGGGCCTGCTGACGCTGGCCCATGGAGGCGAACGACACCGACTGCGGCGCTTCGGAAATTCCCTGAATCACGCCGGTGTCCTGCACCGGAAAGAAGCCCTTGGGCACGGCCAGATACAGCAACACCGTAATCCCGAGGGTCGCGACGGCGACCAGCAGGGTCAGCGGCTGATGCTTGAGCACCCACTGCAACTTGCGCCCGTAAGCCGCCACCAGCCAGTCGATCCACGCGCCACTGGCCCGGTAAAAGCGGCCCTGCTCTTCTTCTTTCGGCTCTCGCTTGAGCAAGCGCGCGCACATCATCGGCGTCAGCGTCAGGGACACGACGAGGGAAATCAGGATCGCCACCGCGAGGGTGATGGCGAACTCTCGGAACAGGCGCCCGACCACATCGGCCATGAACAACAGCGGAATGAGCACGGCAATCAGCGAGATGGTCAGCGAGATCAGCGTGAAACCAATCTGCCGCGCGCCCTTGAGCGCCGCCTGCAACGGCGTCTCGCCCTCCTCCAGGTGCCGGGAAATGTTCTCCAGCATGACGATGGCGTCATCGACCACGAAACCGGTGGCAATGGTCATCGCCATCAATGTCAGGTTGTTGACCGAAAAGCCGGCCAGATACATCACGCCGAAGGTGCCGATCAGCGACAGCGGCACGGCCACCGAGGGAATGATCGTCGCGCTGAAGCGCCGCAGAAACAGGAAGGTCACCAGCACCACCAGCACGATGGAAATCATCAGCTCGTGCTGCACGTCGCTGACCGAGGCGCGGATGGTCTGCGTACGGTCGGTGAGCACGGTGACGTCGAGCCCGGCGGGCAGGTTCTGGGTGATGCTTGGCAGCAGCGCCTTGATCCGGTCGACCACCTCGATGACGTTGGCCCCCGGCTGACGCTGGATGTTCAGCAGCACGGCCTGGTTTTCGTTGGCCCAGGCGGCGAGGCGATCGTTTTCGGCCCCGTCGACGATCTCGGCGACGTCCTTGAGCCGCAACGGGCCACCGTTGTTGTACGCCAGAATCAGGTTGGCGTACTCCTCGGGGGATTTGAGCTGGTCATTGGCGTCGAGCATCGACACCCGTGTCGGGCCGTCGAAGTTACCCTTGGGCGTGTTGACGTTGGAAGCGCTGACCAGCGTGCGCACGTCCGCCAGATTCAGGCCGTTGGCCGCCAGCGCATCGGCGTTGACCTTGATCCGCACCGCCTGACGCTGGCCGCCGGCGATGGTGACCATGCCCACTCCGCTGATCTGCGCAATCTTCTGCGCCATGCGCGTGTCGACCAGATCGTTGAGTTTGGGCAGCAACATGGTTTTTGAGGTAATCGCCAGGGTCAGCACCGGCGTGTCGGCCGGGTTGACCTTGTTGTACGTCGGTGGCGCCGGCAGGTCGCTCGGCAGCAGGTTGGTCGCGCCGTTGATCGCCGCCTGCACTTCCTGCTCGGCGACGTCCATGTTGATCTCGAGGCTGAAACGCAGGGTGATGACCGAGGCGCCGCCAGAGCTGGTCGAGGCCATTTGCGTCAGGCCCGGCATCTGCCCGAACTGACGCTCAAGGGGCGCGGTCACCGCACTGGTCATCACTTGCGGACTGGCGCCCGGGTACAGCGTCATCACCCGGATGGTCGGGTAATCCACCTGCGGCAGCGCCGACACCGGCAGCAGCGTGTACGCGATCAGACCGGCCAGGACGATGGCCAGCATGCTCAGCGTGGTGGCGACCGGCCTGAGGATGAACAGGCGTGACAGGTTCATACGTTGCCTTTCTTCGCCGTCTCGGCACCCGCTGACTCACCGGGCTCCTTGGACGGCTTGCCCTGCAACTGCTGCCCCGGCGTGGCCGGAACGTCCTTGCTGTCGTTGACCACGTCCACCGCGCTGCCGTCTTTCAGGCGGTCAGTGCCTTCGAGCACCACGCGGTCACCGGCCACCAGACCCTCGGTTATCACCGTTGAGTTCTCGTCGCTTGGCCCGGTCTTGAGCGGGCGAATGCGCACGGTCTTGTCGCCGTCCATCACGTACACGAAGGTGCCGTTGACGCCGAACTGCACTGCGGCCGACGGCACCAGCACCACGTTTTTCAGGGTGTTGGCGAGCAGGCGCGCGTTGACAAACTGATTGGGGAACAGCGCCTCGTTGTCGTTATCGAAACGCGCCTTGAACTTCAGCGTGCCGGTGGTGATATCAATCTGGTTGTCGATGCTGGCGAGCACGCCTGTGGCCTGTAATTTCAGGTCCCCGCGATCCCACGCCTCGACGGGGAGCTTGCCGCCGCTTCGATAACGGCTGAGCACCTCGGCCAGGTCTTTTTCCGGCAGCGTGAAGTTGACGGTGATCGGCTTGGTCTGGGTGATCACCACCAGAGCGGTGGTGTCATTGGCGGCCACCAGATTGCCGACGTCCAGCTGGCGCAGGCCGATGCGGCCCGAGATCGGCGCACGAATCTGCGCGAACTCCAGGTTGAGCTTCGCGTCACCGACTGCCGCCTGATTGGTCTTGATGGTGCCCTGGTACTGGCCGACCAGGGATTCTGCGGTGTCCAGGGTTTGCTTGGCGATGCTGTCTTCTTTGTAGAGGCCCCGATAACGCTGTACGTCGAGTTGAGCATTCTTGAGCAACGCCTGGTTCTGCATCAGCGTGCCTTCAGCCTGTTGGAGGGCGATCTGGTAGCTGCGCGGGTCGATCACTGCCAGCAGATCGCCGGCCTTGACCTGTTGGCCCTCCTGGAAATTGATCTTCATCAATTCACCCGCCACACGGCTGCGCACGTTGATCGTGTTCAGCGCCGTCACGGTGCCGAGGGCTTTGTAGTAGATGGGGAAGTCGCCGGTGCTCGCTGCTGCCACCCGCACCGGTACCGGAACGGTCGAGCCGCCGAACCCGGGACGCTTGGCGACCGCCTTGCCGTTGCCGCCGCTGCGGCTTGCGCTGGTCTGGGCCTGATCGCCTTTCTGCGCCGTGGCGTTGGGTTGCGATGCAGCACCCGGCCAGAAGCGCCAGCACAGGCCAGCGACGATCAACAGAACCAACAGGCTTATCAGCCAGCGACGGGAATTACGGGGGCCAGACGATTGCATGAATAAATCAACCAGTGTGCGCGTGAGCGTCTTCGGGAAGCTGAACAATAAGCACAGATACCGGCCAGGCAAAGGGCCTTTACCGGCAATTTACCTAGTGCTTACTTTGGATAAGGTGCTGACGTACAAATAAAAAACGGCCTGATTGAGTCAGGCCGCCTGAATGTTGCGGGATATTGCCGCGCCCGCTGATGGCAATACGCCGCCTTGGAGCTTACTTCAATACGGCCAGCGCTGCGTCGTAGTTCGGCTCCTGACCGATCTCCGGTACCAGCTCGCTGTGCAGCACCGTGTCGTTTTCGTCCAGCACGACCACGGCACGGGTGGTCAGGCCCACCATCGGCCCGTCGGCGATGGCAACGCCGTAGTCCTGCATGAACTGCGCGCCGCGCATGGTGGACAGGTTCTTCACGTTTTCCAGACCTTCGGCGCCGCAGAAGCGCGCCTGGGCGAACGGCAGGTCGGCGGAAATGCACAGCACAACGGCGTTGTTCAGCTCGTTGGCCTGGGCGTTGAATTTGCGGATGGAGGTAGCGCAGGTCGGCGTGTCGACGCTCGGGAAGATGTTCAGCACCTTGCGCTTGCCAGCGAAGGTTTCCAGGGTTGCGTCGGACAGATCGCCCGCCACGAGCTTGAAGGCCGGCGCCTTGCTGCCGATGGCCGGCAGTTCGCCGCTGATCTGTACCGGGGAGCCTCTACGAGTCACTTGTGGCATGAGCTGAGTCCTTATTTGAGGTGGCATGCAAAGGCGGAAGTTAACCATGAAAAAGCGCGGCAACCTACCGCCAGAAACGATTTTGTTGTCAGGAAACGCGGTGCATTACCGGTTTGTCCATCACCCCCGGACGCGAGCACACGTCCACCACCCAGTCGACGAAAACCCTCACCCGCCGGGACGTCTGCCGGTGTGCCGGGTACAGCGCGGTCAGGGGCAATAGCGGTTGTCCGAGGTCGCCCAGCACTTCGATCAGTTCGCCACGACGCAACAATTCGGCGACGTGGTAGTACGGCGTCTGCACCAGTCCGTAACCCGCGCTGCACGCCGCGAGGTAGCCATCGGCGCTGTTGGTCGCCAGGGCTTTCGGCAGGTCCGGCGCCTCGGTCTGGCCATCAATGACGAACTCAAGCCCGTAGCGCTTATTCGTGGTCGAGGAAAAGTATTCGATGATCTGGTGGTGCTGCAAATCGGCGAGAGAATGCGGCGTGCCCCTGCGTTGCAGATAGCCCGGACTGGCGCACACCACCTGGCGCATTTGCGCGAGCGGTCGGGCCACCAGCGAATGATCGAGGGGCTGACCACCGCGAATCACACAGTCGTAGCCCTCCCGAATAAGGTCCACGGGGCGATCGTTCATGCCCACTTCCATATCCAGCCGCGGGTAACGCTCGGTGAACTCCGGCAACAGCGGCATGATGATCAGTCGACCGATGCCCGACGGCATGTCGATGCGCAGCACCCCTTCCGGGTCCTTGGCCACCGAAGAAAAAACCGATTCTGCCGCTTCCAGCTCGTTCAGCACGTTGACGCAGCGGTGGTAATAAGCCTGACCGTCCAGCGTTGGCGTCACCTGTCGCGTGGTGCGCATCAATAATTGCACCCCGAGCTGAGCCTCCAGCTGCTTGATCAGGATAGTCACCGACGCGCGGGGCATGTGCAGGCTGTCGGCGGCCCTGGCGAAACCGGCCAGCTCGACGATGCGTGTGAAGGCCCGCATCGCATTGAATTTATCCATGGCTCGTCCCGGGTCCGCTAACAGATTGTTTAGAAATAACCAATAGTGAAAGCACTTTTAGCCGGTTTATCCCGCCGCTGTCGAGGCGCAAGAATGGTGGTTCTCTTGATTACCAAGGCATCCATCATGCAAACGCGTCAACTTGGCAAAAACGGACCGCAGGTCTCGGCCCTCGGCCTGGGCTGCATGGGCATGACCGATTTCTATACAACGGACGGCAATGCAGAAGAAGCCATCGCCACCCTTCACCGGGCGCTGGAACTGGGCGTTACCCTGCTCGACACCGCTGACATGTACGGCCCGCATACCAACGAAGAACTCTTGGGCAAGGCCCTGGCCGGCAAGCGTGAGCAGGCGTTCATCGCCAGCAAGTTCGGCATCGTGCGTACGCCGGGCGACGCCGGCGCGCGCGGGGTCAATGGCAGTCCCGAATACATCCGCGCCGCGATCGATGGCACGTTGCAGCGGCTGAAAATCGACACCCTGGATCTTTACTACCAGCACCGCATCGATCCGGGGGTGGCGATCGAAGAATCCGTTGGCGCAATGGCCGAGCTGGTCAAGGCGGGCAAGGTACGCTTTCTCGGCTTGAGCGAAGCGTCGGCAAGCACCCTCGAACGCGCACACAAGGTTCACCCCATTGCCGCCTTGCAGACCGAATACTCCCTGTGGAGCCGCGATCCGGAAGAAAACGGCGTGCTCGAAACCTGCCGCCGTCTGGGCATCGCGTTTGTCCCGTACAGCCCGTTGGGACGAGGCTTTCTGACCGGCGCACTGAAAAGCCCGGACGACTTCGCTGCCGATGATTATCGCCGCAGCAGCCCGAGGTTTCAGGGCGAGAACTTCGCCAAAAACCTGCTGCTGGTGCAGAAGGTCGAGCAACTGGCGGCAGAAAAAGGCATCACCGCCGGCCAGCTGGCGTTGGCGTGGGTGCTCGCTCAGGGCAATGATGTCATCCCGATTCCTGGGACCAAGCAACGTAAATACCTCGAAGAGAACGTCGCTGCACTGGACGTAACCCTCGACGCAGCGGAGTTGCAGGCGCTCAAAGACCTGTTCCCTGTTAACGCCGTCGCAGGCGGCCGTTATCCCGATGCGGCGATGAAGCTGGTCAACGGGTGAGGCTGGTTAGTCGGTAGCCGCGTTAACCTCTGCGTGACCCGTGAAACCCGGCCTGCTGGCGCCTACATTCCGCCGCCAGCAAGCCGGTTCCCTCCCCATCGGCCTCGTCTGGTCAAAAATCCCGCTTGTAGAAGATGTCCAGCGAACTCGCCACACCGCCCGCGACCTCCAGGTACACCTTCTTGCTCAACAGATAGCGCAACGTCAGGGTATTGGCCGGTTCGAACACCCCCACGCCATACCGCAGGCTCAGCTTGTCGGTGATCTTGCCGCTGGCGACCACCGCCGTCTTGTCGCCGCTGCCTGATGTGTCCAGATCAAAATCCTGAATCCCCAGCCCGGACGCCAGCTTGCCCGCCGTCGACGAACCGCCCGCCAGGCCCAATGCCAGTGCCGCCTGGGCGACCATGTTGCTGTCCTCACCGTTGGTGCTCAGCGGACGGCCCAGCACCAGATAGGACAACGCTTGCTCCTGACTCATGGCCGGTTCGGAGAACACCGTGGTGGTCGGTTGTTCGGCACTGCCGCTCAGGCGAATGCCGGCAATCACGTCGTCGGTCTGGCGGATGGCTTCGATGTCCAGATACGGCTGGTCAACCGGCCCTGCGAATAACAGCCGAGCCTTGCGAATGGTCAGGCGCTGGCCGTAAGCGCGGTAGCGGCCATCGTTGAGGTTTAATTCGCCGCGGGTGTCCATGTTGTCGCCAATGTGCACGTGACCGACGAGATTGGCGGTCAAGCCGAAGCCACTGAAACTCAGAGTTTCCTGGCCCACTTCGACGTTCACGTCCATGGCGATGGCCAGCGGGGTTTTGCCCTGTTTGGTCTGCTGGCCGACGATCACCGTGTCATCGGAGACTTTCACGGTCGAGGGCGGCAGCTGACGCACGGTGATCTCGCCCTTCGGAATCAGGACTTTGCCCGACACCGCGAGCCTGTCACCCTGCAGAGTGATCTTCAGGTCCGGCGCCGCTTCCAGCTTGGCGTACGGCTCAACGGTGATCGGCAGGTGCGTGCCCTTCAGGGCAACGTCGACATCCAGCACCTCGGCCCAGGCCACATGCCCGCCAATGCTGCCCTGACCCGCCGGGCCGCTGCGCCAGCTGCCCGTCAGATCAACGCGCTCGCCGGCAATCAGGGCCTGCACGTTGAGTTTTTCAAGACTCACCGGCAACTCGGGACCAGACACTTCGCCGTCATTGAGCGTCACGTTGCCGTTGACTTGCGGCGCCAGCAGGCTGCCGGAGATCCGCCCGCTGCCGTTGAGTCTGCCGTTGAGCTTTTCCACCATCGGCACAAAGGGCCGTGCGACCGACACGTCCAGACCACTGAGGGTGAAGTCGCCGGTCACGGGCTTGTTCCTGGCGATCGGGTCGATGCTCAATCGGGCCAGTAGTTCGCCAAGCTTGCCGCCACGAAAATTCAGGCTGGTGTCGACCTTCTTCGGGGTCAGGCTGCTGGTCAGCTTCAGTGTGTCGTAGGGGAAGTCCAGCCACTGGTTCTTGTCCTTGACCCGCAGCGTCCCGCCGCTGGCGTCGATGACCACCTGGCCATTGGGACCGGCAGCGGGAACGTCCAGCTGAATGTCAGCATTCAACGCACCCTTCCAGGCGAAATCCTTGGGCAGCCACTGCGCCAGGCTTTCCAGCGGGAAGCGCTTGAGGTGATAGCGCAGGCGCGGTTCCGGCATCAGACGCTGATCTTCGCCGCACAGACTCGCGGGCCCTGACACCCAGCAATGGGCCCCGAAGTTGACGTTGCCGTCGGCCAGACGCTCCAGTTTGGCCGGCTGTTGCAGCTTCCAGTCCTGGCCGCCGCTCTGGATGTCGCCGCTGGCCAGACGACCGCGCCAGTTGCTTTTGTCCAGATTGCCGTCCAGCGCGAGGGCCAGTTTGAGCAGCGGCCCCTGTAGGTCGAATTTCACCTGCTGTCGCTTGATATCGCCCTGGCCGTTAACAGTCAGCGCGCCCAGCGCGGTGTCGCCGGTTTGAATACCTGTGGTCTTCAGATCAAGGGTCGCGCGCTGGGCGTTGTCGAGTTTGGCCGCCAACGTGAGGGTTTGCAGCGTGTTCGCCTGAAAGGCCAGTTGGGTGCCTTGCAAGGCCAGTTGCCCCTGGGGCGCCTGCACCGTGCCGGCGAGGTCGACGCGCCCTTTCATCTGCCCTTGCAGCCCGGGCCACAGTTGACCCAGTCGCGCGAGGTTGATGTCCAGCTGTCCGGCGATTTTCTGCTGAAGACTGCCCGTGCCCTGAATCCGGTTGTCGCCCAGGCGAATGTCCAGCGCGTTGAGCGTCCATTTTTCGTCGGCGCCATCGGCCTTTGCCTGCAGCACCGCAGGCTGGCCGCGCAGACGCCCCTTCAGATCCAGATCGGCGTTCAGCGCCAGTTGCTCGTTACGCATCGAGCCTTTGCTGCGCAGCGGACCGGCCAGTGAGCCCGGCAGTTCGCCGACCCAATAAGCGGGATCGATGGCGCTGAGATCCAGTGCCGTGTCCCAGGCGATGCCATCGGCAAATTGCAGGTTCAGGTGACCACTGGCCTTGCCCTGCCCGGCGGTCAATTCGAGCTGGGGCAGAAAGATCTGTTGCAGATCGCCGCTGAACGGGCTTTGAAGCGTAAACGGGCCGGCTGGCCCCTTGAAGTCGCCGGCGAAATGACCGAGGTACTTGCCGTCGGTGTACGAGACGTCCCCGGTGAACGTATGCACGCTGACCTGTGGCTCGTCGATCAACGGGTACAGGCGATGCCAGGGGAAATCGAGCCAGTCAATCTTCGCGTCGGCGCGCAGGCCCTGTTGCCAGTCCAGTTTGCCGCTCGCCTTGAGGCGCTGGCTGTCACTGGCGGTCAGGTCAAGCGCCGCAATGTCCGCGCCCCTGGCGTCGACCCGTCCTTGTAACGCCAGCGCCACCGGGCCTTTTTCAGCGGGAAGGCTGGCGCTGCCGGTGACGGCGTAGCCTTGGGCAAGATTGCCCCTCGCGTTGAGCATCAGATGATTGAGCTGCAAGGTGTCCGGCAGATCGGCGCTCGGCTTGAAGTTTTCGCTGGTGATGGCGATGTCCGCCGGCAGGTTCTCCACCAGAGGTTGCAACTGCCCGACGAGGCTGGCGTCGATGTAGCCCTTGCTCTGCGCGTTGAGGGTTAACGTCTTGAGCAGGTCCCCTTGAATGTTCAGCGCCAGTGACAACGGCTGACCACTGACGTCCGGCAGCTTCAACTCCCCTTCGGCGGTCAGCGGCCAGTCACCCTCGGGTTTGAGCAGGCCCGACAGATCAAGCGCAATGTCATCACGACCGGCGTGCAGCGAATCAATCTTCAATCCTTCAGCGGTCCAGTGCGCCGCCAATTGCACGTCGCGAACCTGTTCGGTGCCGTCCAGGTGCAGACTGCCGATCTGCACGCGACCCAGCTGCAAGGCCAGCGGCAGCTTGAGATCCGGCAGCGTGATCGGGCCGCCGCTGGCCTCATCGGTGGAGGGCGGGAATTGCAGCCTGATGTCGGCCGTCTGCAGGTTGTCGATGCACAGCGTCATGCGCGCAAGGCACGCCGGGGACCAGTCAAATACCGGTGCATCCACTTCGACCTTGCTCTGGCCTTGCTGCCAGACCAGGTGATCCGCCTGCCACGCCCCGCCCAGACGACCGGCAAACCCTTCGACCGACAGGCCCGGCACAAGACCGAGGGCCCAGCGGCTGCCGCTTTGGGTACCGAGGATAAGCGTCAATGTCAGCACCACGAGGATGACCGACGACAGCAGCGTAATCGCCGTTATTGCCGCCGTGCGTTTCAACAAATTCCTGTTCGTCACAGTTCAGGTCCCATCGAGAAGTGCAGACGAATACCGCCGTCTTCATCCAATGCGTGGGCGAGGTCAAGGCGCAGCGGCCCGACCGGAGACACCCAGCGCACACCGATGCCGACGCCGGTCTTGAGGCTCGGCAGGTCCAGGGAATTGAACGAGTTGCCCTGATCGACGAACGCGGCCACGCGCCATTTTTCGGCGATCGAGTATTGGTACTCGGCGCTGCCGGCGATCATGTAGCGGCCGCCGATCTTGTCGCCGTCGGAGTTTTCCGGGGACAGCGATTGATAGTCATAGCCGCGCACACTCTGGTCGCCACCGGCAAAAAAGCGCAGGGACGGCGGAATCGATGTATAGCCGTTGGTAGCGCTGCCGCCGACCTGCACCCGCCCGAGAAAGCGATGGTTCTGCGCCACAGTGGTCAGCCCCTTGAGCATGACCGTGCCGTGGATAAGGTTGGCGTCCGAGCCCAGCCCCTCTTTGGCGACCTGGGTGTCGAACTGCAGCCGGTAGCCGTTGTGCGGGTCGATGCGGTTATCGCTGCGCAGGTACGAATAGCTGACGCCGGGCATGAGCAAGGTGCTGAGGCCTTCATCGTTGCCCAGCCGGTATTCTTCGCGCTGCCACTTCAGCGAGATCACCCGCTCCCAGCCGCTGGGCAGTTTGCTGTGCCATTCGGGGCCGACGGTCAGCAGTTTGCTGAGGCTGTCGGTGTCGGCGATTTCTTCATATTGATAGCCGCCGGCGAAACGCAGTTTGTCGGTCAGGGGCGGGTCCAGCGGGATGTCGTAGAACAGGCCTACGTTCTGCCGAGGCGCGGAGATTTCCGCTTCTGCGCCATAACTGTGACCCTGTGGATTGACCCAGTGGCGCGTCCAGTTGGCTTTTACCCGTGGGCCGACGTCAGTCGAATAGCCGACGCCCAGCCCCATGGTCCGCGGCTTGCGGGTCTGCAATTGCACGTCGACCGGAATGACCTGAGCCTGGGCGTCGGTGGGCGATGCGTTGACCCGCACGCCTTCGAAATAGCCGCTCGACTGCATGGCCTGGTTGAGCTCGGCGATCAGTTCGGAGTCGTAGGGCGTGTCTTGTTTGAACGGGACCATGCGCCGCAGCAGGTCTTCATCGAACGGCGCGTCGCCGCTGAACGTCACTTTGCCCAGGGAGAAACGCGGCCCGCTGTCGTAGACCAGCTCAATGTCGGCGACCCCGGCGCGCGGGTCAACGGAAAGGCGCTGGGTCACGAACCGGCCATTGAAAAAGCCGTAGCGCGCCGCCTGGGTTTCGATCAAGTGCTTGGCGTCCTCGTAGACGCCATGATTGAGCACAGCGCCGGGCTTCAGGGCATCGCCTTTTGGCACCCGAAAGCTTTTTAGCTGGGTCGCCTGCCCGGTCACGCGGATGGACACGTTGCGCAGGTGCACGGGCTCGCCGGCCTGGACGTTCAGCAGCAGTTGCAGGTTGTTGTCGACGTGGCGGACTTCGCTGTCAATCTGCGCCTGATAATAGCCAAGGGCCTGAGCGGCCTTTTGCGCCTGCTCGACGGCCCCCACGCTGAAGCGTTCGAGCGCCGGCTCGTCGCGCTCGCCGACGCTGCCCACATACCCTTCGATGTTGGATTTGAGCGCGGCATTGGACGGCTTGATCCGGACTCCCAGCTGCGCATCGGCAAACGCCGCGCAACTGGACAACATCAGGAGAAAGCCACTGGTGTATCGATGGGGAAACTTCATAGGCGCGAATGCTACACGAGCGACGCGGGCTGCTGGAACCCGCTGAAATTGAGGAGCTTGTGCGGCTCAAGCCACGTAACCCAATGAAACCTGGGGGTTTGGGTGGAAAAAGATGTGTTCTCGGACGGGTCCTACTTCCACCTCGCCGATTTCCTCGTAGCCCTGTCGTTGATAGAACTCAAGATAGTGGCCGTTGCCCGTGTCGAGGACGATGCCCTGGGAGTTCTTGTCCTCTGCGCACCAGTCATGCAATGCCAAGAGCAATTGCTCGCCATAGTGCCGCCCCTGAAAGTCAGGGTGAACACCGAACAACGGCAGCACATGAACCGCTTCCGAGGGCACGCAGGCCAGCACGGCGTCGTAATACTCCAGATAGCGCTGGGTGCAGCGCAGACCGGTGCTCATCAGCATGCGAATGCGCCAGGCCCAGCTTTCGGTGATGCCCAGTCGCCGCTGCGGAGGCGCAATCAGGGCAACGCCGACCAGACGGTCCGCGACGAACAGCCCCAACGCCGGCATTTCCTGAAGGAAATGCTGCTTGACCAGCGCACGGATGGTCGCCTTGACCCGGTGCTCATACCCGGATCGACCGGATTCGAACAGGTAGGCGAAGCTCGGCTCCTGACGGTAGGCGAGGTAGAGCAGCGCGCGGGTTTCGCGGGAGTAGCCGCTGTCGAGCTGACGGATCTGCGCCGTTTCGCTGGGCAGTTCAGGCATGGTGTTCGTCCTTTTGATGAGCCCCGCTGCGGCCGCTCGGGTGCGCTCGGGTGGTGGTCTTCAAGGGTTCGAGTCGCCGCCCGCCAGCGCAGTTCCCAGGACTTGGCCGTCGTTCAGAAATGCACACGTCTCGCTGGGGATCCAGTCGAGCGAACCGAGCGCTGGCCGTCGCCTGGCAGGTCGGCTAGCATCGCGGTTTGTTTTTGCCAGGACCGCCGCCCATGAAAATTGTGTCTTTCAATATCAACGGCCTTCGCGCCCGACCGCATCAACTGGCGGCGTTGATCGAGAAGCATCAGCCCGACGTCATTGGTTTGCAGGAAACCAAGGTCTCCGACGAGCAATTTCCCCAGGCCGATATCGAAGCGCTGGGTTACCACGTGCATTTCCACGGCCAGAAAGGTCACTACGGCGTCGCCCTGCTCTCGCGTCAGCCGCCGCTGTCGATTCACAAGGGTTTCGACAACGACGATGAAGACGCCCAGCGCCGTTTCATCTGGGGCACATTCGCCGATCGCAACGGTAATCCGGTGACGGTCATGAACGGCTATTTCCCACAGGGCGAAAGCCGTGATCACCCAACCAAGTTCCCGGCAAAGCTGCGCTTCTACGCGGATCTGCAGCAACTGCTGGAAACCAGGTTCAGCAATGACCAGCCGCTGGTGGTGATGGGCGACGTCAACATTTCCCCTGAGGACAGCGACATCGGCATCGGCGCTGACAACGCCAAGCGCTGGCTGAAAACCGGTAAGTGCAGCTTCCTTCCGGAAGAGCGCGAGTGGCTCGGCAAGCTCAAGAGCTGGGGTCTGGTGGACAGTTTCCGCCATCTGTACCCGGAAGTGGTCGATCAGTTCAGCTGGTTCGACTACCGCAGTCGCGGCTTTGAAGACGAGCCCAAGCGCGGTCTGCGCATCGACCTGATCCTCGCGTCCCACGGCCTGCAACCGCGCATCAAGGCGGCGGGCGTGGATTATCACCTGCGCTCCATGGACAAACCGTCTGACCACGCGCCGATCTGGCTTGAGTTGGAGTAATAAGCTGGCGACTGACCGGACAGCCACTCGCGGTGTTGGCCGTCGGTAGCGACGGCGCTGACAGTTGCGTTGGCTGGCCCACAGGTCTGTCAATGCCGCGATGCTGTAGGAGCCGGCTTGCTGGCGAACGCCTGCCGTCACTCGACATCTCCACACCGGAATGACCGTGTTCCCCAGCAAGCCGGCGCCTACGAAGTTCGTGGCAGGCCAGCTGTCATATGGCGGTCATCCCGCTGTCTTATTCTCCGGCAACTTCAAGTCATACAAAGATGCCGCACATGCTGCGCACTCGCGTTTTCCTTCTGCTTTCTTCATTGCTCGCCGTCGCAAGCCTAGCGAACGCGGCTGCCCTGCCCGCGCCGACTGACGGTTCGCCCGCCTTGCGCATCCAGGGCTCGAATACGATTGGCGCGCAGCTGGGGCCAGCGCTGGTCAAAGGCTTGCTGGTGCAGCAAGGCGCATTGTCGATTCAGGAACAACCCGGCGCGCACGCCAACGAGCTGCGTCTTACCGCCCAATTGCCCTCGGGCCAGAACGTCAGAATCGACATCGCTGCCCACGGATCGAGCACGGGGTTCGTGGCGTTGAAGGACGGCTTGGCCGATGTAGCGGCCTCCTCCCGACCCATCAAAAACACCGAGGCCATCGAGTTGGCGGCCTTGGGCGACCTGCGCAGTCATCAGGCCGAACAGGTGATCGCCATCGACGGCGTTGCGGTAATTCTTCACCCCGGCAACCCGCTGCGGGAGCTGAGCACGGCGCAACTGGCGAACATCTTTTCCGGAGAGGTCCGCGACTGGCAACAACTGGGCGGCGCTGCCGGAGCCATTCATTTATATGCGCGGGATCAGCAATCCGGCACGTTCGACACCTTCAACGAGCTGGTGCTGGCCAAGTCCGGCAAGACGTTGTCGAAGGATGCCAGGCGGTTCGAGTCCAGCGAGGAATTGTCCGATCAGGTCAGCCAGGACCGTCAGGGCATTGGCTTCATCGGCCTGCCCTACATCCGTCAGGCCAAGGCCGTGGCGATCATCGACGGCGAGTCAAAACCGATGCTGCCCACGGTCAGCCTGATTGCCACCGAGGATTATCCGCTGTCGCGCCGCCTGTATTTCTACCTGCCGCCCGAATCCCGGCAGCGCTGGGCCAAGGCGCTTGTGCGTTTCGCCCAAAGTCCACAGGGCCAGTCCATCGTCGCGCAGAACGGTTTCGTGGCGCAGACGGTTCAAGCAGTGAAAGTGCGGGCGACGGCGCAGATGCCGCTGGCGTATCAGGATCTGGCGCGTGAGGCCGAGCGGCTGTCGGTTAATTTCCGTTTCGCCCAGGGCAGTGCAACCCTCGACACCAAGGCGATGCTCGATCTCAAGCGCGTGGTCGAGTACCTGAAAGCCCATGACAAGCTTGAGCAGAAGGTCACGCTGGTAGGGTTTGGCGATGCCAAGAGCGACCCGGCGCGGGCGCAATTGCTGTCAAAACTGCGAGCCATGGCGGTGCGCCGGGAGCTGCTGAAACAGCAGGTGGTGCTGCGTGAGGTGCGCGGGTTCGGCGACGAAATGCCCGTGGCGGGCAATGATGGCGATGAAGGCCGGATCAAGAACCGCCGGGTGGAGGTTTGGGTGGAGTGAGGCGGATCAAGCCCGCCTGCATCCGTGCCAGCCACGTACGGCTGGCTGGCTGGCGACGACGTTGTCGGTCACCGATGTTCGCTGCGCATCATCTCCTTCGGCACGTACTTGCCGACCTCGAACTTCCCGATCGCTGCGCGATGGACTTCGTCCGGGCCGTCGGCCAGGCGCAGCGTGCGCTGCATGGCGTACATGTAGGCCAGCGGGAAATCGCCGGACACCCCCGCGCCGCCGTGCATCTGGATCGCCCGGTCGATCACCCGCAGGGCGACGTTCGGTGCGACCACTTTGATCTGCGCGATCTCGCTTTTCGCCACCTTGTTGCCCACGGTGTCCATCATGTAAGCGGCCTTCAAGGTCAGCAGGCGGGCCATGTCGATTTCCATGCGCGAGTCGGCGATCTTGTCGATGTTGCCGCCCAGTCGTGCCAATGGTCGACCGAACGCCGTGCGCTGCACGGAGCGTTTGCACATCAGTTCCAACGCGCGTTCCGCCATGCCGACCGAGCGCATGCAGTGGTGAATCCTTCCCGGGCCAAGGCGACCCTGGGCGATTTCGAAGCCGCGTCCTTCACCCAGCAGGACGTTTTCGTACGGCACGCGCACGTTTTCGAACAGCACTTCGGCGTGACCATGGGGCGCATCGTCGTAGCCGAACACCGGCAGCGGACGGACGATCTTCACACCGGCCGCGTCAGTCGGCACAAGAATCATTGAATGCTGCTGGTGACGCGGGCCGTCCGGGTTGCTCAGGCCCATGAAGATCATGATCTTGCAGCGCGGGTCGCAGGCCCCTGACGTCCACCATTTGCGGCCGTTGATGACCCACTCATCGCCATCGCGCACCGCCGTGGCGGCCATGTTGGTGGCATCCGAGGACGCGACGTCGGGTTCGGTCATGGCGAAGGCCGAGCGAATCTCGCCGCGCAGCAAGGGTTCCAGCCACTGCTGCTTTTGCGCGTCATTGGCGTAGCGCACCAGCACTTCCATGTTGCCGGTGTCCGGCGCGGAACAGTTGAACGGCTCCGGGCCCAACAGCGAGCGGCCCATGATCTCCGCCAGCGGTGCGTATTCGAGGTTCGACAGCCCTGCTCCGAGTTCGGATTCCGGCAGGAACAGGTTCCACAATCCCTCCGCTTTTGCCTTCGCCTTGAGCTCCTCCATGATCGCCGTCGGTTGCCAGCGGTCGCCTTCGGCCACTTGACGCTCGAACACCGGCTCGGCCGGGTACACGTAAGTGTCCATGAAGGCGATCACGCGCTCGCGCAGTGCCTGAACCTTGGGGGAGTAAGCGAAATCCATGGGGCAGTTGCCTTCTGTGAGGTGTTGTCAGGTCGTGATCCGATGCTAGAACAGCGATCCCCATTTATCTAACCTATTCTCGGCGTGTATAAACATTCATA
The DNA here is from genome assembly GCF_021728295.1 of Pseudomonas petrae. Taxonomy (GTDB): domain Bacteria; phylum Pseudomonadota; class Gammaproteobacteria; order Pseudomonadales; family Pseudomonadaceae; genus Aquipseudomonas; species Aquipseudomonas petrae. The sequence continues at coordinate 325,582 of NZ_JAKJXE010000002.1, read as the reverse complement.
ACCGATATATGATTCGGCGCATTCCAAACAACAAGAACTGCACGAGGCGCACAGCAATGAACCTGAGCAAGGTCGATCTCAATCTCTTTATTGTGTTTGACGCCATCTATACCGAAGCCAACCTGACCCGCGCCGGCCAGATCGTCGGCATCACCCAGCCTGCCGTGTCCAACGCCCTGGCACGCCTGCGCGAAACCTTCAACGATCCCCTGTTCGTGCGCACCGCCCAGGGCATGGTGCCTACGCCCATGGCGCAGAACATCATCGGCCCGGTGCGCAATGCGCTTTCGCTGTTGCGCGTGTCGGTGCAGGAGAGCCGGATTTTCAATCCGCTGCAGGCCAACAAGAATTACCGCATCAGCATGACCGACCTCACCGAGGCGGTGATCCTGCCGGCGCTTTTCCAGCGGCTGCGGCGTCTGGCGCCCACCGTGACCATCGAAAGCTTTCTGTCCAAGCGCAGGGAGACGACCAAGGAGCTCGCGGCGGGCCGGCTGGACTTCGCTGTCGACGCGCCGCTGAACACCGACCCGCAGGTGCGCCACGTCAAGTTGATGGAAGACCACTACGTGTGCGCCATGCGCCGCGGTCACCCGCTGGCGAACAAGGATGCCATCAGCCTGGAGGATTACCTCGGCGTCGCGCACATTCACATCTCCAGCCGGCGCAGTGGTTTGGGTTATGTGGATCTCGCGCTCGGAAAAATGGGTATCCAGCGCAAGGTGGCATTGCGTTCGCAGCACTACCTGATGGCCTCGCAAGTGCTGCAGCAAACTGACATGGTGATGACCGTCCCCGAGCGCTTCGCACGGCGCAATGACCTGCATTTTGTGTACCTGCCGGTGAACGACGTCCCAACCGTGGAAACCCATCTCTACTGGCACGAAAGCACCGATCAGGACCCGGCAAACCGCTGGATGCGTGAGCAGATCATCGAGCTCTGCCAGTTGGTGACCGCGCAGGAGCGCAAGTTGGGCAAGACACTTGAGGCAGCGGTGAAATAAGCGTTCAGCGGCCCATGCGGTCAATGTAGGACTGTCTTTAGCCGGGAAGAGGCCCGTGTGAACACCGTCAATTCTGCGATGTGGCTGCTGGCGCCTTCCCGGCTGAAGCCGGTCCTACTATTGGAATGCGATCATCCAGTTAGAACGCGGTTGATGTAGGACCGGCTTTAGCCGGGAAGAGGCCCGTGTGAACACCATCAACTCTGCGATGTAGCTGCTGGCGCTTTCCCGGCTGAAGCCGGTCCTACTATCGGAATGCGATCATCCAGTGAGAACGCGATCATCCAGTGGGACCGGCTTTAGCCGGAAAGAAGGTAAAGGTATTGATCCGCCGCTTGACGTTAACGTAAAGCCCAACTTACGTTACGCCCATGCCTTCCGTATCGAGCACCGCCATGACTGCCACCACGTACAGCATTTCCGACCTCGCCCGAGAGCTGGACATCACCACCCGCACCATCCGTTTCTACGAAGAACAAGGCATGCTCAGCCCCGAACGGCGTGGGCAGGAGCGTGTTTACTCGGCCCGTGACAAGGTCACCCTCAAGCTGATCCTGCGCGGCAAGCGCATTGGTTTTTCCCTGGCGGAATGTCGCGATCTCATCGGCCTGTACGACCCCGCCGGTGGCAATCACAAACAATTGAGCACCATGCTGGAGAAAATCGCCGAGCGTCGCGCGCAGCTGGATCAGCAGCTTATGGATATTCAGCAGATGCAGCTCGAGCTCGACACCGCAGAGGAACGCTGTAAAGCAGCACTGGAAAACTCGAACTGATTCAAGCCGATAGCCCAACAACCTAAAGCCAAACCTTTCAGGAACGATGCCGATATGTCTCTCCCTCAACGTGTGCGTCTGGTTGAAGTCGGCCCTCGGGATGGCCTGCAGAACGAATCCAGCCCCGTCAGCGTCAGCGACAAACTGCAGCTGGTGCATGACCTCGCCGACGCGGGCGTCAGCTATATCGAAGCGGGCAGTTTCGTTTCGCCGAAATGGGTGCCGCAGATGGCCGGCTCCGCTGAACTGTTCGCCGGCATTCAGCGCAAGGACGGCGTGACCTATGCCGCACTGGCGCCCAACCTGCGCGGGTTCGAAGACGCGCTGGCGGCCGGTGTGAAGGAAATCGCCGTGTTCGCCGCCGCCTCGGAGTCGTTCTCCCAGCGCAACATCAACTGCTCGATCAGCGAGAGCCTGGACCGGTTTCTGCCGATCATGGAGGCCGCGCGCCTGCACGGCATCAGCGTTCGCGGCTACGTGTCCTGCGTGCTGGGTTGCCCCTATGAAGGTGATATCTCGCCGAAGCAAGTGGCGGCAGTCGCCAACGAGCTGTATGCCATGGGCTGCTACGAGGTGTCCCTTGGCGACACCATCGGCACCGGCACGCCGGGCGCCACTCGCACGCTGTTCGACGTGGTCGCCGGCCAGATCCCCCGCGGCAAGCTGGCCGGGCACTTCCACGACACCTACGGCCAGGCGCTGGCCAACATTTACGCCAGCCTGCTGGAAGGCATCCAAGTGTTCGACAGTTCCGTGGCCGGCCTCGGCGGCTGCCCCTACGCCAAAGGCGCCACCGGCAACGTGGCCAGTGAGGACGTGGTTTACCTGCTGAATGGCCTCGGTATCGAGACCGGTATCGATCTGGACACGCTTATCGCGGCCGGTCAACGCATCAGCGACACCCTCGGTCGGGCGAACGGCTCGCGGGTGGCAAAGGCACGTCTGTCGGCCTGATGTGCGACAAGTTGTCACAGAGTGTTACCCTGCCCGCCATCGCGTCCAGGAAAACGGGTAACACGGAAACACCTGGCCATGGATTCAGCAGTGAATCCAGGACGGTGAAATCCGCAAAGCCCCGGAATCCGGGAACTCTGAAAAGTTGGCATGGCTTCTGCTATGTCTTACATACAACAAAAATAACAAATGCAATAACCCAATAAAAACAAAACGTATCGGCTCTGACATAACAAGAACAACACGGACAGAGACGCAGCTAACTGATTTTTTTGGAGTGGATCGCTCTACTTGAGGCCTTGGCCTCACGACTGGACTGAGAACAATAAAACTGCGTTCAGGCAGCTACCAGACGAGTCGGATCGAAAGATCGAAGCGGATCAGCGCTCAAAAAAATACGTTTGCTCTTGGCCCCGTTTGGGGGTCGCTCAGAAAAGCAAAAAAGGCTGGTCGCCAAAAACAAAAACAGGCCACCTAACAATAAAAACGAGCATGCAATCGAACTTGAAGGGGAGCCCAGGCTCCCCTTCGTGCTATCCGGCATTTGTAAACCTCTCCCCCTTCATTCATTCCCCGGGCCAACGCCTCGTTCCCGTTGACATCAGCATGAGTGCAGGCTTACGTTAACGTAAAGGTGCACATCATCTTCCCCCCTGACAGCCCTCCAATAACAACACGGGATGCAGTCCATGAATTACCCCACGCTCAACTTCGGCCTCGGCGAAACCCTCGACATGCTGCGCGACCAGGTGCGCGCCTTCGTCGCTGCCGAGCTTGCCCCGCGCGCTGCACAGATCGACAAAGACAACCTCTTTCCCGCCGACATGTGGCGCAAATTCGGCGACATGGGTCTGCTGGGCATCACCGTCGATGAGGAGTACGGCGGCGCGGGCCTCGGCTACCTGGCCCATGTCATCGCCATGGAAGAAATCAGCCGGGGTTCTGCCTCCGCGGCGCTGTCCTACGGCGCCCATTCAAATCTCTGCGTCAACCAGATCAACCGCAACGGCACGCCCGAACAGAAAGCCCGCTACCTGCCCAAGCTGATCAGCGGCGAGCACGTCGGCGCTCTGGCGATGAGCGAGCCCAACGCCGGTTCCGACGTGGTATCGATGAGGCTGCGCGCCGACCGACGCGGCGAGCGTTTCGTGCTCAACGGCAGCAAGACCTGGATCACCAACGGCCCTGACGCCAATACTTACGTGATCTACGCCAAGACCGACCTGGAAAAAGGCGCCCATGGCATCAGCGCGTTCATCGTCGAGCGCGACTGGCACGGCTTCTCGCGGGGCAACAAGTTCGACAAGCTCGGCATGCGCGGCTCCAACACCTGCGAGCTGTTCTTCGATGACGTCGAGGTGCCCGAAGAAAACCTGCTCGGCGCGCTCAACGGTGGTGTGAAGGTGCTGATGAGCGGCCTGGATTACGAGCGCGTCGTGCTCTCGGGCGGCCCGGTCGGGATCATGCAGGCGTGCATGGACGTGGTGTTGCCGTACATTCACGACCGCAAACAGTTTGGCCAGAGCATCGGCGAGTTCCAGCTGATCCAGGGCAAGGTCGCCGACATGTACACCCAGCTTAACGCCAGCCGCGCCTACCTGTACGCGGTGGCCCAGGCCTGCGAGCGCGGCGAGACCACGCGCAAGGACGCCGCCGGGGTGATCCTCTACGCCGCAGAACGGGCGACGCAATTTGCCCTGGAGACCATCCAGATTCTCGGCGGCAACGGCTACATCAACGAATTCCCGGCCGGACGACTGCTGCGCGACGCCAAGCTCTACGAGATCGGCGCTGGCACCAGCGAGATCCGCCGCATGCTGATCGGTCGTGAGCTGTTCAACGAAACCCGCTGACAGCGCCGGAGGCCCCATGACCACTCTGCACACCCAGATCAACCCTCGCTCGCCGGAATTCGCCGCCAACAGCGACGCCATGCGCAAGCAACTTGACGCGCTGCACAGCCTGCTCGATCACGTCCAGCGCGGCGGCGGTGCCAAGGCGCAGGAACGCCATACCTCCCGGGGCAAAGTGGTGCCCCGGGAGCGAATCAATAGCCTGCTCGACCTCGGTTCGCCCTTCCTCGAACTCAGCCAGCTCGCCGCCCATGACGTGTACGGCGAAGACGTCCCGGCCGCAGGGCTCATCGCCGGGATCGGTCGGGTGGAAGGCGTCGAATGCATGATCATCGCCAACGACGCGACGGTGAAAGGCGGCACGTATTACCCGCTGACCGTGAAAAAACACCTGCGCGCCCAGACCATCGCCCAGCAGAATCGCTTGCCGTGCATCTACCTGGTGGATTCCGGTGGGGCCAACCTGCCACGCCAGGACGAGGTGTTCCCGGACCGCGAGCACTTCGGCAGGATATTCTTCAATCAGGCCAACATGAGCGCCGAGGGCATCGCGCAGATCGCGGTGGTCATGGGCTCGTGCACCGCCGGCGGCGCTTATGTGCCGGCCATGGCTGACGAAACCATCATGGTCCGCGAGCAGGCGACGATCTTTCTCGCCGGGCCGCCGTTGGTGAAAGCCGCCACGGGCGAAGTGGTCAGCGCCGAAGACCTCGGCGGGGCCGACGTGCACTGCAAGGTCTCCGGGGTGGCCGATCACTACGCCGACAGCGACGACCATGCGCTGGCGCTGGCACGGCGCTGCGTGGCCAACCTGAACTGGCGCAAGCTCGGCCAGCTACAGACCCGCCCGCCCCAGGCGCCGCTGTATGCGGATGACGAGTTGTACGGCGTGATTCCGGCAGACGCCAAGCAGCCGTTCGACGTGCGCGAAGTCATCGCGCGGCTGGTCGACGTATCGATTTTCGATGAATTCAAGGCGCTGTTCGGCACCACGCTGGTCTGCGGCTTCGCCCATCTGCACGGCTACCCGATCGCCATCCTCGCCAACAACGGCATCCTCTTCGCCGAATCGGCGCAGAAAGGCGCGCACTTCATCGAACTGGCCTGCCAGCGCGGCATTCCGCTGTTGTTTCTGCAGAACATCACCGGCTTCATGGTCGGCCAGAAGTATGAGGCCGGCGGCATCGCCAAGCACGGCGCCAAGCTGGTTACCGCCGTCGCCTGTGCGAAAGTGCCGAAGTTCACGGTGATCATCGGCGGCAGCTTTGGCGCGGGTAATTACGGCATGTGCGGCCGCGCCTACGACCCGCGCTTTCTGTGGATGTGGCCCAACGCGCGCATCGGCGTCATGGGCGGCGAACAGGCCGCCGGGGTGCTGGTGCAGGTCAAGCGTGAACAGGCCGAACGCAGCGGCCAGACGTTTAGCGCCGAGGAAGAGGCGGCCCTGCGCCAGCCGATCCTCGATCAGTACGAGCATCAGGGCCATCCCTGGTATTCCAGCGCCCGGCTGTGGGACGACGGCGTCATTGACCCCGCACAGACCCGCGACATTCTCGGCTTGGCCATCAGCGCCTCGCTCAACGCCGCCATCGAACCGACCCGCTTCGGCGTGTTCCGGATGTGACCCGAGAGAATCGCCCCATGAATGATTTTGTCACCCTCGACATCGCCCTCGACCCACGAGGGTTCGCCACGCTCTGGCTCAACCGGCCGGAGAAAAACAACGCCTTCAACGCGCAGATGATTCGCGAGCTGATCATCGCCCTGGACCAGTTGCAGCGGGACGACAGCCTGCGTTTTTTGCTGTTGCGCGGACGCGGCCGGCACTTCAGCGCCGGCGCCGATCTGGCCTGGATGCAGGAGTCGGCCAACCTCGACTACAACACCAACCTGGGCGACGCCCGCGAACTGGGCGAGTTGATGTACAACCTCGCCAAGTTCAAGGCGCCAACCCTGGCGCTGGTGCAAGGCGCCGCCTATGGCGGCGCGCTGGGCCTGATCAGTTGCTGCGACATGGCCATCGGCGCCGAAGACGCGCAGTTCTGCCTGTCGGAAGTGAAGATCGGCCTCGCCCCGGCGGTGATCAGCCCGTTCGTGGTGCAAGCCATTGGCGAGCGTCACGCGCGACGCTATGCACTGACCGCCGAACGGTTCGACGGCACCCGGGCGCGGGAAATCGGCCTGCTGGCCGAGTGTTACCCCGCCGCCGAGCTGGAACAGCACCTGGAAGACTGGATTGCCAACCTGCTGCTCAACAGCCCCCAGGCCATGCGCATCAGCAAAGACCTGCTGCGCGAAGTCGCCGACGGTGAGCTGACCCCTGCCCTGCGCCGCTATTGCGAGAACGCCATTGCACGCATCCGCGTCAGCGCCGAAGGCCAGGAAGGTCTGCGGGCGTTTCTGCAAAAGCGCGAACCTGCCTGGCGGGTCGAGCCCCGCACCCCACAAGGAGAGTCGCACTGATGAGCGTCCCGCACACACAACCGCTGAATTCGGTGCTGATCGCCAACCGTGGCGAAATCGCCTGCCGGGTCATGCGCACGGCCAAGGCCATGGGAATGACCACCGTTGCCGTGCACAGCGCCACCGACAGCAATGCGCGGCACGTCCGCGAGGCTGACATCGCGGTGAACCTCGGTGGCAGCAAGGCCAGCGAGAGCTACCTGCAAATCGACAAGCTGATCGAGGCCGCCAGGGCCAGTGGCGCCCAGGCCATCCACCCCGGTTATGGGTTTCTCTCGGAAAACGCAGGCTTTGCCCGCGCCGTGGAACAGGCCGGCCTGATTTTCCTCGGCCCGCCCGCCTCGGCCATTGACGCCATGGGCAGCAAATCGGCGGCCAAGTCGCTGATGGAAACCGCTGGCGTGCCGTTGGTGCCCGGTTATCACGGCGACGCGCAGGACGCCGCGACCTTCCGCGAAGCGTCCGCCCGCATTGGCTACCCCGTGCTGCTCAAGGCCACGGCCGGCGGTGGCGGCAAGGGCATGAAGGTGGTCGAGCGAGAGGAGGATCTGGCCGAAGCGCTGGCGTCGGCGCAACGCGAGGCACAGTCCTCGTTTGGCGATTCCCGCATGCTCGTCGAAAAATACGTGCTCAAGCCGCGCCACGTGGAGATTCAGGTGTTTGCCGACCAGCACGGCCACTGCCTGTACCTCAACGAGCGCGACTGTTCGATCCAGCGCCGTCATCAGAAGGTCGTCGAAGAAGCCCCCGCACCGGGCCTGACACCGCAGATGCGTCAGGCCATGGGCGAAGCGGCCGTGCGTGCGGCTCAGGCGATCGGTTACGTTGGCGCCGGCACGGTGGAGTTTCTGCTGGACGCCCGGGGCGATTTCTTCTTCATGGAAATGAACACGCGTTTGCAGGTCGAGCACCCGGTGACCGAAGCGATCACCGGGCTGGACCTGGTGGCCTGGCAGATTCGCGTGGCTCAGGGCGAGCCGCTGCCGATCACCCAGGCCGAAGTCCCGCTGAACGGCCACGCGATTGAAGTGCGGCTGTATGCCGAAGACCCCGCCAACGATTTTCTGCCTGCCACCGGGACGTTGGACTTGTATCGCGAATCGGGCTCGGGGCCGGGGCGTCGCGTGGACAGCGGCGTGGCGGAAGGTGACGAAATTTCGCCGTTCTACGACCCGATGCTCGGCAAGTTGATTGCCTGGGGCGAGACCCGCGAAGAAGCGCGCTTGCGATTGCTGGCGATGCTCGACGAATTCGCCATCGGCGGTCTGCGCACTAACCTCGCGTTTCTGCGCCGCATCATCGCGCACCCGGCCTTCGCCGAAGCGGAGCTGGACACCGGGTTCATCCCTCGTTATCAGGACGATCTGCTGCCGCCGGACGAGGGCTTGACGGAGGAGTTCTGGCAGTTGGCGGCGCAGGCGTACCTGAACACCGCGCCAGTGACCGTCAGAACCGACGATACCCATTCGCCCTGGTCGACCCGCAACGGTCTGCGCCTCGGCGGCCCTGGCGAAGTGACGTTGCACCTGGCGTGTGGTACGCAGAGCCGAAGCATTGTGCTGCGCGGTGATCCGCCGCACGGCGTTCGGCTGAACGGCGAGCGCTTGTTGATCGAGCAGGACGGCGTGCGCCGGCAGACAATTGCAATCCGTCGGGCCGACACCCTGTACCTGCGCTGGCAGGGCGACCTGCACGCGATCCGCCCGGTTGACCCGATTGCCGAAGTGGATTCGAGCCACGGCCACCAGGGCGGACTCACCGCGCCCATGAACGGCAGCATCGTTCGGGTGTTGGTCAGCGTGGGCGAACAGGTGCAGATCGGCACGCCGCTGGTGGTGCTGGAAGCGATGAAGATGGAACACAGCATCCGCGCGAACACGGCGGGCACCGTTGCAGCGCTGTATTGCGCCGAAGGCGAGATGGTCAAGGAAGGGACGGTGCTGGTGGAGCTGGCCGCTGTGGTGGACGGCGAATGATCTGCCGCTGGCTGGCTGCAATCTAATGCAGGACCGGCTTTAGCCGGGAAGACGTCGGTCATGACACCGCGAAATTGAGGATGGCAATACCGGCCTCTTCCCGGCTAAACCCAGTCCCACTAAAACAATGCGTGCATCCAGCGGAGATTCGGCGCGAACACGAATGTAGGACCGGCTTTAGCCGGGAAGACGTCGGTCATGACACCACGAAATCGAGGCTGGCAATACCGGCCTCTTCCCGGCTAAAGCCGGTCCCACTAAAAGCATCGCGTGCATCCACCGGAGATTCGGCGCGAACACGAATGTAGGACCGGCTTTAGCCGGGAAGACGTCGGTCATGACACCGAGAAATCGGGGTGGCAATACCGGCCTCTTCCCGGCTAAAGCCGGTCCTACTAAAGCATCGCGCGCAGCCAGTGAGATAGGAGTGAACTCGAATTGTGGGACCGGCTTTAGCCGGGAAAGCGCCAGTCGACACGAAATAGGAGGAGGCCTGAACGACCTCCTCCCATTCTTCACGCCGCTACTTCATACAGCTTCAGCACTTCAACCTCGCCACTGACCAGACTCTGGCGCATCCGTGCCGCCTGCAGTGCCGCTGCTTTCATGGCGCTTTCCTTGACGTGACCATAACCGCGAATGCGCTCCGGCAGGCGCGCCAGGTTCAGCGCGGTGTGCCGGTTGCCTGCGCTCAGGTGGCCGAGGATCAGCTCGATGTCGCCCACATAAGCATCAATCAACTCGCGTTCCTGACGACGCTCGACGCTGCGGCCGAACGGATCGAGCACCGTGCCGCGCAGGAATTTGAAGCGCGCCAGCACATCGAACGCCTTCAGCATCCACGGCCCGAAACTGCGTTTGCGCGGGGTGCCGTTGTTCGGGTCGCGCTTGGCCAGCCAGGACGGTGCCAGGTGAAACTCGATGCGGTAATCGCCTTCGAACTGCGCTTGCAGCTGACGGGTGAAGTCGCCGTTGCTGTACAGCCGCGCCACTTCGTACTCGTCCTTGTAGGCCAGCAGCTTGAAGTAGTTGAACGCCACTGCCTCTGTCAGCGCAGGCGGCTGGCCCGGGAACAGCCGTGCTTCGGCATCCCGCACACGATTGACCAGCGTCAGGTAGCGCTCGCTCAGCGCCCCATTCTGATAGGCGATCAAGCCGTGGACGTTGCGCGTGACGCGCTCTTCCAGAGTCAGGTGCTCAGGGTCCGGCGTTGGCTGGGTCTGCGGATTGGCGGCCGCCTGTACCGCTCGCAAGTCGAACGCTGCACGACGCCCCCACAGGAACGCCTGCTGGTTCAGATTGACCGCCACGCCGTTAAGCTCGATGGCTTTTTCAATGGCCGCAGAGGTCAACGGAATCAGTCCCAGCTGGAAGGCATAACCCAGCATAAAGAGGTTGCTGGCAATGCTGTCGCCCATCAGTTTGGTCGCCAGGTCCGTCGCTTGCACAAAGTGCGTTTTTTCAGCGCCGACGGCTTCGCGGATGGTCTGCATCATCGCTTCGGCCGGGAAATCGGCGTCGGGGTTACGGGTGAATTCGGCGGTCGGCGTCTGCTGACTGTTGATCACCGCATGGGTTTTCGCGCTGTTGAGCTTGGCGATGGCATCGGGGCCGGACGCCACCAGCAGGTCGCAACCGAGCAGCAGATGTGCCTCACCGGCGGCAATGCGCACGGCAAACAGATCTTCCTGCCGCGCGGCGATGCGAATGTGGCTGACCACCGGGCCGAACTTCTGCGCCAGACCCGCCTGGTCGAGCACGCTGCAGCCTTTGCCTTCCAGATTGGCTGCGTAACCGAGCATCGCACCGACGGTGGTCACGCCCGTTCCGCCGACGCCCGGCAGCAGAATGTTGTAAGGCTGAGTGAGGCTCGGCAGTGTCGGCTGCGGCAATTCAGCGAACGCCTGGGCCTGCTTGGGCAACTGCGGCTTGCGCAGCTTGCCGCCATGCACGGTCACGAAGCTTGGGCAGAAACCCTCGACGCAGCTGAAGTCCTTGTTGCACGCGCTCTGGTCGATTTCGCGCTTGCGCCCTTCCGGGGTTTCCTTCGGCAGCACCGACAGGCAGCCCGACTTGACGCCGCAATCGCCGCAGCCTTCGCACACGGCCGGGTTGATGATGGCGCGTTTATCCAGATCGACCATCGTGCCGCGTTTGCGGCGACGGCGCTTTTCCGTGGCGCAGGTCTGGTCATAGATGATCACCGACACGCCTTTGAACTCACGCAACTCACGCTGCACGGCGTCCAGGTCGCTGCGGTGGTGGAAGGTGGTGATCGGCGCGAACTGATCGCGGCTCGGGTATTTCTCGGGTTCGTCCGAGACCAGCGCAATGCGCTGCACGCCCTCGTTGAACACCTGCCGACTGAGCTGATCCACCCGCAGCACGCCGTCGATGGGCTGCCCGCCGGTCATCGCGACGGCGTCGTTGTAGAGGATCTTGTAGGTGATGTTGACCTTGGAAGCGACCGCCGCCCGCAGCGCCAGGTGCCCGGAGTGGAAGTAGGTGCCGTCGCCAAGGTTCTGGAACACGTGGGGCGTCTCGGTGAATGGCGCCTGGCCGATCCAGGTCACGCCCTCGCCGCCCATCTGGGTGAAGGTCTCGGTTTCCCGGTCCATCCAGATGGTCATGTAATGACAGCCGATACCGGCCAGGGCGCGACTGCCTTCCGGTACGCGGGTCGAGGTGTTGTGCGGGCAGCCCGAGCAGAAATGCGGGGTGCGCTGGGTGTTGAACAGCGGCGCAGCAAGGGCCTTTTCCTTGTCGGCCAGAAACTGCAGGCGCGCGTCGATTTTCGGGCTGCTGTAGATCGGCGCAAGGCGTTTGGCGATGACCCGGGCAATCATCGCCGGCGTCAGTTCGGCCAGGTTGGGCAACAGCGAACGGCCCTCTTCATCGAATTCACCGACCACACGAGGACGCTGATCCACCGGCCAGTTGTATAGCTGCCCGGTGAGCTGATCCTCGATCACGCTGCGTTTTTCCTCGACCACAAGGATTTCATCCAGCCCTTCAGCGAAGCCGTGCACCGACACCGGCTCCAGCGGCCAGCTCATGCCAACCTTCAGCACACGAATGCCCACCGAAGCGCACAGGTCCTCGTCGATACCCAGTTCTTCCAGGGCCTGACGCACGTCGAGGTACGACTTGCCGGTGGTGATGATGCCCAGGCGCGGCTGCGGCGAATCGATGACCACCTTGTTGAGGTTATTGGCCCGGGCGAACGCGCGGGCGGCGTAGATTTTGTAAGTATTGAGCCGCGCCTCTTGGGCGAGCGGCGGATCGGGCCAGCGAATGTGCAGGCCGCCTTCGGGAATCTGGAAGTCTTCCGGGATGTGCGTCTGGATGCGCAGCGGATCGACTTCGACCACGGCCGAGGAATCGACGTTTTCGGCGATGGTCTTCATCGCCATCCAGCAACCGCTGTAGCGTGAAAGCTCCCAGCCGATGATGCCGTAATCAAGGATTTCCTGGACGTTGCTGGGGTTCAGCACCGGGATCATCGAGGCGATGAAGGCGTGTTCGCTCTGGTGCGCGATGGTTGAGGATTTGCAGCCATGGTCGTCGCCAGCGAGGATCAGCACGCCCCCATTTTCGGCGACGCCGGCCGAGTTGCCGTGCTTGAACACATCGCCGCAGCGATCAACGCCCGGGCCTTTGCCGTACCAGAGGGCGAAGACGCCGTCGTATTTGCCGTGGGGGAACAGATTGACTTGCTGACTGCCCCAGACCGCCGTGGCGGCGAGTTCTTCGTTTACGCCGGGCTGGAAATGAATGGCGTTCTGCTGGAGATAATCCTTGGCGTCCCACAGGCTCTTGTCGAGGTTGCCCAACGGCGAGCCACGGTAGCCGGAGATAAACCCGGCGGTGTTGAGCCCGCGGGCTTCGTCGCGCTGTTTCTGCAGCATCGGCAGGCGGGTCAGCGCCTGGGTTCCGGTCAGGTACAGATTGCCGGTTGCGAGTCGGTACTTATCGTCCAGACGAATATCAGCCAGGGACATTCAGGCACTCCTTTGTTTTTATTAGTGCGTTTTGAATGCGGCGCCAACGGCTTTTGCAGCCTTGCCAGCGCCTCGCCGCCAGGACGGTTCAGCCCAACGGTCACAGACAAAATACTGCCTGCCCGGCGCAGGCTTTTTCTTCCTAAATTGGCGAGAATCTGCTCATATCGTGCATGCCCGTTCCCATTCAAGAATAAAAAAGGGTCAATTCATGCAGGTTAAGCTCAGCCCCATCGATCGCAAGATTCTCCGTCTGTTGCAGCACGACGCCAATCTCTCCGCCGCCGAGATCGCCGAGCGCGTCGAACTCTCGCAATCGCCCTGCTGGCGGCGCATCAATCGTCTGGAAGAAGAAGGCATCATCGAGCGCAAGGTCGCCCTGCTCAACCCGGCCAAACTCGGGCTGACCATGACCGTGTTCGTCGACGTCAAGCTGTCCGGGCACGGGCGCAAGTACCTGACGGAGTTCGAGGAGGCGATCACCGGATTTCGCGAAGTGCTGGAGTGCTACACCATGGCCGGGGACATGGATTTCCTGCTCAAGGTGGTGGTGCAGGACATCGCCAGCTACGAGCGCTTTTTGCGCGACCACCTGTTGCAAAGCCCCCATGTGCAGGAGGCGCATTCGAACATTGCAATGAGTGTGGTGAAGCGCACGACAGAATTGCCGATCGACTGATATGCCGATTGACTGAGAGGCGAAGCAGGAACCGCCCACGGGCAAAAGCTATTTTCACTGGGGCGCGAAAAAAGCATTGACTCTCAAATGGGAATGATTATTATTGAGCGCAACCGGTCGCGAGACTGGTTGGTAACCCAGAAGCCTTAGGTCGGCTTTCGGATTATCTCCTCATCAGGCTAATCACGGTTTTTGACCCGGCTTATTGCCGGGTCTTTTTTTTATGCCCTTTTCGGGTCTGGGTTCGGCCGGGTGTTGCGTCTTCAGGCTAATGAAGAAGGTTCGACAGTGATCTGTCTTTCGATGGCGCGCATCATAGCAAATGGATCGAGCGATGAACCGTCGCTGCTGTCAAAAACTGACACATTCAGTAAAAGCTTCCAAAAAATCCGAACACACCCCATTGTTTTCCGCGACCGCCGCTATTCAAACAGTGAGCAAGACGCCATGACTCAGCCGCTCGACTCGTTGATGACCGCCTCCGCCCTTGCGCCTACGCTGGGCGCAAGCGCCGAAACCGACCTGTACCGACGCCGGCTGCAGCGACTGCCGCGCAGGGTTCAGCAGGTGTTTCTGCTGAGCCGCCTCGACGACCTTTCCTACACCGATATCGCCCAACTGCTTGACGTGGATGCCAGCACCGTCGAACGCTGCATGATCGCGGCGCTTGAGCGTTGCGTCAGCGAACCCGCCGAACATGATCCGGCCCGGGAGATTCTGCTTCAGGCCCTGCGCTGGTACGTGCACCTGCAAAGCCCCCAGGCCACGGCCAGTCAGCGCATCGAGTTCCGTCACTGGCTCGATGCCGATCCCCGACACCTGGCGGCGTTTCAGAACAGCGAGCAGTTCTGGCGCACGCTGTATGCACCCGCCGCCATTCTGGGCGCCAGCGGCTGGCATCGGCGCAGACCGCGCGTTTATTTCGGCTGGCTGCTGGTGACGATGCTGCTGTGCGGCCTGCTGGTCACCGCCGAGGCTTACAGCTAAAGCCGGCCCTGACTCTTTGGCGAAATATTCTGTCGCCGTCCTTCGACCTGATGCGTGTAAAGTAATTGTCATAACAGCCCAGCGAGGCAATCAGCCCAGGTCTTGATTGCTTCCCGATGGCCTCGTGTTAGCAATCACGCAACCAGGACTTTCCCGTGACTCAAACCGTCCTTACCCTCTCCGCCGACTTCGACAGCGGTAACATCGTCGTGCTCGACGCCAGCAACCCCAAAGCGGTGCAGCTGGCGATACGCCCGGACACCCGAAGCCCGCATTTCCAATGGTTCCACTTCAAGGTTGACGGCCTGCACATCGGCGAGCCCCACGGCTTCAGCCTGAGCAACGCCGGCGAGTCGAGCTACAACCGCGCCTGGACCGGCTACAACGCAGTGGCCTCCTACGATCAGAACACTTGGTTCCGCGTGCCGAGCCAGTTCGACGGCAAGGCGTTGAACTTCGAGCTGACGCCCAGCGAAACCCAGGTGTGGTTCGCCTACTTCGAACCCTACAGCCGCGAGCGCCACGACTGGCTGGTGGATCAGGCGCTGAGCAAGGCCGGCACCGAGCTGCTGGCCACCGGCAAGAGTGTCGAAGGCCGTGACATTCCGCTGCTGCGCAAGGGCGACGGCGCGGCGGGCAAGCGCAACATCTGGATCATCGCGCAGCAGCACCCCGGCGAGCACATGGCCGAGTGGTTCATGGAAGGCATCATCGAACGGCTGCAGGAAAACGACCCCGAGTTGCAGGCCTTGCTGGCCTCGGCGGACCTGTATCTGGTGCCACACATGAACCCCGATGGCTCGTTCCACGGGCATCTGCGCACCAACGCCCAAGGCAAGGACCTGAACCGCGCCTGGCAGGACGCGACACCCGAGCTCAGCCCGGAAGTGTTCTTCGTCAAAGCGCAGATGGAAAAATACGGCGTGGACATGTTCCTCGACGTGCACGGCGATGAGGAAATCCCCTACGTCTTCACCGCCGCCTGCGAAGGCAATCCGGGGTACACCGACGAGCAAGCGCAACTGGAAGCTGATTTCCGCGCGCGGCTGGGTGGCTTGACCCGGGACTTCCAGAGCCAATACGGCTATCCGAAATCGGCGCCGGGCAAGGCCAACATGAACCTGGCGTGCAACAGCGTCGGCGAGCGCTACAAGTGCCTGTCGCTGACGCTGGAAATGCCGTTCAAGGACAACGATGACGCACCTGATATCGTCACCGGCTGGTCAGGCCAGCGCTCGAAACAGCTGGCCCGCGATGTGCTGACCACGCTGGGGCGGATGGTGTCAGTGCTGCGCTGAGGCGTGAGCTGACATTTATCATCCTGCAGAAACGCCATCGCCAGCGGGTTTGTGCCCGCTGGCGATGGCGTCAATCGCGGTGACGACAGGCATTAACCCCGCGATTTCCCCCGCAACATGCTGTCCAGCACTTCATCCCTCCTCACCCAGCCGTGAAACAGCGCAGCGGCCAGATGCGCCATAATCGTCAGGAAGAACAGGTACGCCAGGTAGGCGTGGGCTTTGCGCAGCAGCGCGAAGGTTTCCGGGTTGGCGCCGACGATGGACGGCAGGCGCACCGAGCTGCCGAGCATGACCGGATCCCCGGCGGCTGAAATCATCGCCCAGCCAATCAGCGGCATCGCCAGCATCAACGCATACAGCACGTAATGCGACAGCTTGGCGGCCAGCGCCTGCACCGCCGGCAAGTCAGCGGGTAACGGCGGCGTTTGGGTGGTGACACGGACGATGATCCTGACGATGACCAGCAGCAGAATCGCGATGCCCAATGGCTTGTGCAGATTCAGCAGCCACTCGTGGCGCTCGGACACCGAGGCCACCATGCCGGCGCCGATGAACAGCATGGCGATGACCATCAGCGCCATCAGCCAGTGCAGCAGGCGCGCCAGTGGGGCGAAATGCTTGACGGGCGTACTCATGGCTGTTTCTCCTGGGCGGGCTCGGCTTTCAACTGATCGACTTCACCGGTGCGACGCATGTATGACGCGGCGTAGGCTGCCGAGCGCGCGGCGAGCAGCGGGTCATCCGAGCCTTCAATGCCACTGGGCAGGATCAGCGGGTCGTAATTGATGTCGCGGCAGTCGCCATTCAGTTGCGGGCTGTCGGAATTAACCACCAGGGTCCCGGCGTCCACGGTCTTGTGCTCGCCGGACCAGGCTTTGGACGCATCGTTGGTCGGGTCCTGAGGGTTGGCCAGCGTCAGTACCAGCTTCCAGCGCTGGGGTCCGCTGGCAAGTTTTTCGCTGAGGTCCTTGTCCAGATAGTCCTTGGCATCCGGCGCCGGTGCCGTATCGGTGGATTCCGGCACCAGACTCCAGCGCACCGCCTGACGCTTGCCGCCGGCGTCCACCAGCACGAAGGCGTTGACGCTGTTGTAGGTCTCGGTGACGAAGCTGGCCGAAGGCTTGGCGGTCTTGACCCAGGCCAGAAACGGCTGGG
Source organism: Pseudomonas petrae (assembly GCF_021728295.1). GTDB lineage: Bacteria > Pseudomonadota > Gammaproteobacteria > Pseudomonadales > Pseudomonadaceae > Aquipseudomonas > Aquipseudomonas petrae. The sequence goes on along the minus strand of NZ_JAKJXE010000002.1, from coordinate 308,433 downwards.
CTTCCGGGTGCGCGGCGAAAAACGCCGGGGGTTTTGCAGGGTCGGGCTTGCCGGTCTTGGGGTCAGGCCCGGTGGCAATTTGCAGATCGATGAAGGCCTCGGGCGTCCCGACCGGAAACACCGGCATGCTGTTCATGCCGGTGCGCCACTGCTGGCCATTGGGCTGGGTGAACTGCACGGCGAAACTGCGCAGGGGCGCGGCGCTGTCGGGAGAATACGGATTGCCGGTGGGCACGGCCAGACGGCCGATCACCGGCGTGCGCCCGCTGGCGAATACTTCAGCTTTGGACAGGCTGGCAGCGGCGCCATTGCTCTCGAAGTAGCCGGCGACGCAGATGCCTTTCGGGTGGTTACGGCGGTAACCGGGGTGAACACCGTTGTTGCGCTCGAACACGTCAACGACGCGCGCTGGCGTCAGTCGCTGCGGGTCGAGGCTGCCATTGACGTAGGCAAACGCGCCGGCGGCGACCAGTACGACCAGGCCGATGCCGGCCAGACCCGCCAGTTTCGCGGACGTGCTCAACGGGGGTTTACGGGGATACGGTGGTTCACGGTCGATCATCGATGACACTCCGGGCTTCTAGCCTCTGGGAAACAGCGGATGGTGTAGGACGAGCGCCTCGTCGCTCTCCATTGTTTATAGGCAATTTCTTGGCATCTATCGACGCCAGCGCCTTTTTTCTCAGTACCTCGGCGTACCGGCGTAACGGCAGTTTCAGTTCGGTCCGCGTACCGGATAGCTCTATTACCACGATCCTGGTCCTACGAAATGAGCAAGGGACGCGCTACCGTTGGATCACAAACGGAAAGGATATTTTGAGCAAAACACAGCGAGCCCGTGGGGCAATGGCCCCACAGGCTAATGGGTGGAATAGTTCGAGAACATCAAACTCGAAGTAGCTGAATCAAGCATTGAACAGCATCACCTAATTGCCGATGACACTGTGATCAAAGGCCTACGCTGGTGCTGAGTCAATCGCTGGCGATACCGGTTTCGACCCAAGTGCCCTACCCCCCTGAACGTGGCTTCATTGAGGGGCTGAGCGAAAATATTTCTCTTCGAGGGAGGCCCCTGGATTCGAGCATACGTGTAAGTCCTCGATATTTGGCGCCCGATAAAAAACGTTGAATAGGCTCCCCCAGCCGGTTAGCACGAGGCGCGCATCACGTTTTTTTTGTATTCCGCGACCAGCCATGCGACGCATGAACTCCTTTCATAAACGACGTCATCAATTTGGCAGACCTCGTTGATTTCCATGGCGGTGCCACATAGAAAGGCGCTGTCAAAGTGGCCCAGTTCCGAGCAGGAGATATCGCGTTGCACAACCTGCAAATCCAGTGTGTGAGACAGTTCTTCAATGATGACGCGACGGGTAATACCTGCCAAGGCCATTTCGGTGGTCGGCGTAATGAGTTGGTTTCCCTTTACAAAAAAGATGTTGGATCCACTCGACTCGCAGACGGTGTCAGTCGTCGAAAGGAACAGCACATCGTCGAATGCGTCACTTTTGTCACGAAAGCTCAAGAAGCTGAGCGCATACGTGGACGAGTTCTTCGCCTGATAGGGGTGACAGTGAGCGGGAGCTCGGCGCCAATTGGCAATCGTCAGACGGTAAGGTGTGGTGGCGGACTTGGGTGCGAATGGCAGGACAAATATCACCACTTTGGTGCGACAGCCACGCCCCATGAAGCTCACGTCGGCGTTGTCATAGAACACGACGATTTTGATGTAAGCGTCTACAAATTCGTTGCGCACCAGAAGTTCATTGCAAACGTCGGTCAGCATGGCGTTACTGTAGCGCAACTCGTGTTTAAACAACTGCGCCGACTGTTGCAGACGTTGCAGATGTTCCTCGCATTTGAAAATGTTTGCGCCGTAACTGCGCATGCCCTCGTACACCGATGAGGCATAAGAAAGCGAGTGAGTGTCAGGCGAAAAAGTCATCTGATCCGCCTGGAAGTATTGGCCGTCCAGCCACGCGATCGCCGTAGTCATGGTCCATTCCCTAGTTGATGATTAACGTAGTCTTTGTGGCAACGCGGGGGTTCAGTAAGTGACGACTTCACGTGCAGTCAGTGCATTGTAGAACTCGCCCTTGACCAAGCCTTCGCCTTCGTAACTGTTCGGACGTCCACCTTGAAGCTCAAGCTCTTTGAGGATGGACTCGTAGTCGTCAACGGGGAGAATCCTGAAGTCCATGCTCACGCGCGTCATGTTCTCAGTGTTCTCTGCGGTCCCGTGTAATACCCGAGGATCGAACATCAGACACTGGCCATAACGAAGGTTGACTGGCATGGCGTCCGTCTGAAGCTCTGAGATCAATTGTGGCCGTTGCCTTGCATAATCGAAAAAAGCGACCCGGCTGTCCTTGTATTGGTCGTATCTGTATTCCTGCGTTTGGGCGAAAGATTTTAGGGTGTGGATGCTGGCGTGCTTCGAGCAAACGCTGAGTGCCGCTGTATTCTTGACGTCGCAAAATGGCAACCACATGTTGATTTGCTGGAAGTAGTCACCCAACAGGGTGTCCGAGTGGTGGGTGAATAATTCACCGTCCGGAAGCCTGTAACGATCATCCAGTTTCCCGGGGATGTGGTACCGAACTAACGGGTTATGTTCGAACACGAAATCGAAACCCAGGTGTTGGCTAAGCCAATTAACAAATTTATAGTACGCTTCGATCATGGGCGCACCCAGTGTTTGTAGTGGGTCATGCCAATGGCCGGAGTCCTCTAGGTGCTGACTGATTTTTTCCCGACTAAGGCATTCATGAATCTTGTTCAGCGAAAAATCATTCCTGAGATTGTAGACATCGACCAGCGTCTGCTGAAGTGTCCCGGACAGGTCAAAGGTCGACGTTGGATAATCCAGTATCGTGGTGCCATTCTCTATGACATGTTCGCTATCGAGCTGCCGACCTATATCAAAAAAAGACATAATAACTCCTTGTTAGCTGTCTCTCTTGGTTGAGAAATCATGCATTTGTTTTTGCTGACTCGTTCTGATGGGGATTAGCCAGTTTTCCAGGTCGACCACCCGGTTGGAACCCATACGTTTTTTTATATCAATGGCGCCGCGACCCAGACAACTGATTTTGTATCCCAGTTCGTCAGCCACTCGGTACAGCTGGTAGTAATCGCTGACATACAAGTTAATCCCCTGCGGCACATGGCTGCGATTTTGACCTTGTACCAATTGGGAAAAAACATTGCATCGCTCATCCGCGTAGCTCAGGGAGCCATAGACAGGCACATTGCTTACTTTTTCGTAGTTCATTTTTATGTAGTACTTTGAACCTTCTGTTGAGCGTGCCAGCGCCTGCATCGCCTCGAGTGAGTATAAATTCCTGACGTGCTGATATTTTTCCACGTTGAACGACTGCAGCGTTGAAAAAGCCTTCAGTACGTTGCTGTCTTCAGGCAACTCGCTAAGGCGATACACTTCCGTATGGCAAAATTCCTCAGCCCTCCGGGTCAGGCGTACCATTTCTTTATACGACTTTCTGCCCATAGTCGCGAGCAGGCAATCGTCAAGTTTCCCCTCAACGCGCAGATACGCGACCTGCATGAAGGGCACCGGGATGATGTCTGTTTCGTATTGCTGGCGCAGCGATCTGCCGGTCTTTTCCAAGGAGGGTACCAATAGCCAGTCGGCGGTATGTGCGTCTTGTATCAATCGATTCAAGAACGCCGGCTCTGGCTGCGCGGTGACCGGCAGGTAAAAAAAACCGGGCGCCACATAGGCCTGTTCCTGATGCAGGGCGCTGTGCTGATCCACCGTCCCTTTAAGCGTTGCTTCCCAGTGGGCAATCTCGCTCAAGGGCAGTTGTGGGTGAGAGACGCCATAACTGATACAAAATGCATCCCGCTGCGCGTGCAGCTCCATAGTAACGATCCTTATCTAACGGCTTGTGGGGATGTGCTTATGCTATTTTTTCAACCATGCGCTTTTCATGGTTGAAATTGAAGTTCTTGTTTCCCAGCATGGAAAGTTCAGGGTTGTGCGTGATGATGAAAAATAAGGTTTGCGGCAGCGCAGTAATCACTTTCTTGATGAGTTGCAGTTCTTCGGCATTGCTTAGCTCCGATGTCGCCTCGTCGAGTATGGCAATGGCCGGGGTATTGATAGTCAGGTCAAGCAGCGCGAGTCGCTGAAGTTCCGACTTGCTCAGATGTATTTCACCACTCCAGGGAACCTGTTGATTGAAACCATCCGGCAAGCGCTCGATAATATCCGAAAGTCCAAGATACGCCACTCTCTGATAGAGCGCTTCACGTGACGGGCTATTGAAATGTTCGACCAACAACCCCGGTTTGAATATCGGACTGGATGTCAGTAACTGCACCTCTTCGGTATGTTGTCGTGCCAGATACCCATCAGTGCCACCCAGTGTAGAGACCTCCCCCAGACTTGGCAGCAAGCTGCCCACCACAAGATTGGCAAAGGTTGACTTACCAACGCCGCTCGCCCCCGTGATCACAACCACATCATGCTTATGAAACACCTGGTCGAATTGTTCGAGCACCGTTGTTCCGCTGCGCGGGTTAATAAAAGTGACGTTTGAAAACGACACCAGTGGCGCTTTTTCACCAGCCTGTTGGCGTTTTGGCGCTGTCGCCGGGAAGGCGCCAACCACCAGGCGATCGGCACTGTCGAGGACTTGCCGCAGTTCCACCGCACATCTGCCCAAGCGGGCAAAGATCGCAATCAGGCTGTAGGAGAGACTCACTGCCAGCACGGTAGCAATGGTGGTTGTGCCGGTGGTGTGAAAGTAAATCGTTGCAGCCACGATACCGGACAGGAAAAAAAAACCCATCAGGTCCAGTTTGTAGCTGTACCAGCGCCGCGTCGCGGCGTTGTCCAAAGAAGCGAATGCCCGAGCGGACAGGCTGGCGCTCAACCAGGCGAGGATACTTGAATTGCTCATGCTGCTTTCAAATCGGCCGCCATCCCAGTTCAGCGCTTGAACGCGTGAAAACAACACGGAGGTCGCGTCGATTTCCCGGATATTGGACCTTTCCAGCAACTCGCCGGAGCGTCTTGCCCCCCGCCAGTAACAAAGGCCGATTAGAGTCAACGGGAACAGTACGTAGATGCTGTTGAGGACGACGTAGCCCGTGGTAATGAAAAGCAAGGTTGCCGCGCTGATGGTTTCCAGTAACAGGACGGGCAACACTTCATCGACGCGCCGCTGGTCCCATGTCAACTTGTTTTGGCTGTCGCGGTTGATTTCCTGGCTCAGGCACTCATCCAGGCTAGGGTTCATAAGATGAGAAAAGTAGCGGATGCATTGTGCTGACGCCGCCTCAATACCTTTCCTGACCGTCATTAACGCCCCGAAAATTGACAGTAATGCACTCGCAACTAAAACGCCCGCCAGTCCGATCAACGATGCCTGCAGGTGAGTGCTCAGATGACCGCTGGCGATAAGGTAGTCGCCGGCAATGGTCAACACTTCCTTGAGCGCCAGCAAGGTGAAGGCAATCAGCGTACTGGTCCCGATACCAAAACCAATAAGGCTGCTCATCATTGACCTGGAGCTGACGTGAGGCTGCTCTGTCGGGTCGTTTGCCGTCGAGCTATCTGCCTGCGTCGCCGACCAGACAGAAACAGGAATTTCAGTCGATGCGGCGGCAAGTCGAGAGCACGGGGCCCCATGAGGGATTTGCACGCCCGTGATCGTGCCGTCAGAGACAGTCCAGACTTCCTCGGCGGCGTCTTTCTCTTCGGGTTTGTCCGTGACGAACATCACATTGGTGTCGCGCCACGGGCCTTGCAGCAGTGAACTCAACAATTCCGCAGCTAGCGTTTCGTCTAGCCCTGAGGTTGGCTGATCAATGTAGATCCAATCTGGCTGTGCCACCAAAGCTCGGACCAGTTCGATGCGTTTCCCCTGACCTCTCGAAACGTCCCACTGGGTATTCCTGCCATGGCTCCGTTCATTGAGGTAATCGAGGTAAAACTGCTCGGGCAAGCGTGCAAAGGCGATGGCGTTTCGCACTTCTTCGTCTGATAAGTCGCGGCGATACAGGCTCACGTTTTCGCCAAGACCTCCGCCAAATATCCACGGTTCGTCCGGAATGAAGATTGCCTGGCCGGAAGCCTCTGGAAAACGTTGCGCACATCTCCTCAGCAGGGACGTCTTGCCACTGCCTGCGGCACCGACGATAGCGATATGTTTTGCCTTGGTGGAAGGCATTGTTGGCATTTCGGGAGGGGGTGTACCGGGCTCGCTGCCATCAAGGTACTGCTCTATATGCCTGTGACCGACAAACCCTTGAGAGATGCTTTGCACAATGTCCGGGATGATATTGGCGACCGATCTTAGTCCACCGATCAGTGCGATGGCCGCAAGCACCCCTGGCGCATCGACGCGGCCCAAGTAGACCAGTTGCAACAGCGCCGAGCTCAACAGCGCGGCGATAGGCGTCATTGTCGAGATCAGGCTAATCCCTGCTACCAGACGGGCAGCGTGTTTTAGCGAGGCTTCTTCAAGGTTTCGTTTGGTGGCATAGTCCCGAATGAACTCGGCATTCCAGTTTTTCAGCCAGACCTGGCGCCGATTTTTTGTTGCGAATGCCCCTATTTCTATGCGCTGAGTGGAGTTCAAAGAAAGCTGTTCATAGGTCATGCTCAATCGCTGGGCAATCCAGAAAACGGTCAGTGAACTGCCGGCAATCACGGCCAACGCGGCCACTGCACTGACACCCAAGGCAAAAAAGAAAAACGTGGACGTGAAGATGACCGTTGCGAGCGCCAGGATGATCGTCACCAATCCTGACCATGATGATTCGACACGTGCCGCTTCACGATCAAACAATGTAGTAAGGCTGAGTGGGAAAGCGTCGTTCTGTGCAGCAGTCCTTTTTAGTAAAATCCGTTGTTCCACATAAGAACGACTGCCGACACCGACCAGCTCAGCCAGAAAGAATGTGTGGTTGAGTGCCAGCCAGGCGCAGTAAGTCAGCGCCAGGCAGGTGGCGCCCTGCGTGATGTTCGAAAGAGCTGGCGAGTCACTCTGCATGAGTTGCGTCAGCAGTGATTTGAGGGTGATTGCGGCGCCAAACGCCGCCGCGGTATGCACCCCGATCGCCACCAGTGCCAACATCATTTCCCGTTTGAGGGCTGCAAAAATCCTGATATGCAGCCGTCCTTTTCTGCTTCTCCGCGCATCATGTATGACCGCTTTGCACCAGCGTTGCCAGCGGTGAGCGTGAACGGAATGTGCATCTCGATTTCGTTCAGGCTCAGGTGTCCGAAACCACAGGATCGTCTTCAGGATTTCTGCAATCTTCATGAGGATCAGCTATATACCGGCGCAGGTTGAGGAGCGGTAGGTGTTGCGCGCATCAGGTGATCCGAACAGGCGATATCGGCAAATCGATCGCACAGCAGGATGATCATGTTCCAACCCTCGTTCAGGGTTTCACGCAGCTCTTCTATTTCCGTTGGCGACGCCTGGTTCAACAGTTCCACGCCCATGCTGACGTGGCTCCCATCATCTTCACCGTGTTCCTGGAAGTGAGGCATGCTGGCGAATACCCGAGCGGCCTCGCTATGAAATATCTCACCGCTGCCTTCCAGTACTACATGCATCAACAGCGTCTTGACCATGTCGCTTTTGTAGAGCATCTGATGCCTGAACCATTCCATGATGGAATGAAAGGCGGCATCCGAGACGGGCGAATGGTGGGTATCACGCTGATTGCGCAGGTTGTTGTTATGCCCCAGTTCTTCCACCAAATGTTCAATAGCGATTTTCTTGTGCGCAGGATCACGGGTCATCGCCACTCGGATATGCAGCAGGTCTTGAAACATGTCAGACCAGGTCTGCAGGCAATCGAGAAGTTTTTCGCGCACATCCGGTTGATCGATCAAAGGCGAATTGACCAGCGACACCAGTCGGCTGATCTTAAAGCTTTCCAGATAACCCTCGTTATCGCGCATCAGCGCATCAGCGGGCTTCGCAGTATCTTTTTCCTGAGGTTTGAAGACGACGTTCGGTCGTGTGGTGTCTTCGTACAGGGCCTTGCCATTAAATTGGATGGACAGCGCCCAGAAACCCTCTAGAGTGCCTTTGAAACCATGCAAAGAATGGGGCGGCACCAACACCATATCACCAGCTTCAATACCGCGTTCGGTCGCCCCCAGGGTCATCCCGGTACCGTCACAAATCAGAATCAGGCTCGCTTCGGGATGTTGATGAACCGACAGTTCCTGATCCTTCTCGAGCCGAACCCAACTAATAGCCAGCTCACTTTGGGACGGAATGAACTCAGCAAGCGCAGGATGCTGGGAGAATATCTTTACAACGCCCAAATCGTGAGAGGTGCCATTCACCATAACGCTGTTGAGGGTTTCGATATCGTTGCGGGAAATGACTTCCATATCTGCTGCTCCATTTGTTAATAGTTAGCGTGCAAAACTTAGTTGATTCAGACGATCGATAGCGGTGTAAAACTTTTTTCGGTCATGGCTGGCGATAACCACCAGTCCGACTTTGTCATCATTGGTGTGTGGCCTACCCAGCGGTGGATTGGCCTCGCCCATGACCAACCTGATAATATCCACTTCCCGCAAGCAGTCCTTGAGAAGCTCTGTATCCAGCGGCTCGTAAAAAAGATGAGAGCCAGCGAACTCGTAATGTACCGATTGTTCTAAACTGTTGTTTTCGACGGCACAGCTGTGGAACTGCAATGTTTCCCTGAACAGGTCAACGCCCGTCGTGAGTTCAACCAGCAGCCCAATGTAATCGCCACCCACTCGATTATTGATCTCTATCAGATGAAAATGCCCATCCGCGATGGTGACCTCAATATGGCAAGGACCGTGTGTATGGTTGATAGCCATTAATAAGCGCTCACAATAACGACTCAGTTGCTTGAACGTGTCACTGTCGAGATTGTCTGGTGAGATAATGTGCTGCTCTTCTGCAAGGGATGTTTGGTAGAGCTGTTTGTTGGTGACCGCCAGGACACGGTGTTGCGAATCGATGGTCAGTGTTTCGACGCTCACTTCCCGACCGTTCAGAAACTCTTCCGCCAGCATGACAAAATTTTCCTGAGGCAGTCCTTCTAGCGTACGCTGCAGAGACAGTGGGTCCTTAATGATGAAGACGTTTTCGCTCCCTGAGCCCTTCGGGTCTTTCAGGACGATTGCGCCTGCATGGCGGTTGAAAAAACGTTCGACGTCGGCGCGAGTTCGGCAGGTTTCACTATTGACGGCGAATTCGGTGTCTTCAAGTCTGGTGCGCATCAAGGCCTTATCGATACACGTTTCGCATGTGTCGAAATCCATGCCTGCAATCGCATAACGCTGGCTGGCGCGTGCCGCCGGCAGCAACCCGTCTTCGGTGAATGAAAAAATAAAATCAACAGGTTGAGTCGTTAAGATTTCATCCATTTTTTCAAGCACGGTGGCTTCGGAGAAATCACTGACAAGGTGAATCTTATCGGTCAGTGCCTTGAGGTTGGGACCGACGGAGTCAGCCAGTTGCAAGACCGTGAAATCAAAACCTAAGCCACCATAGTGCATAAAAGTTTCATCATGTCCGCCGATCATCACGATATTCTTCATAATATACCTTCAATAAATCACTCCACCCAGAAGGGTCGAGCGTGCAGGGAATAGTGTGACACCCGTTAACGGCGCGCGAGTTAAGTGATGCTTCGACACTGATTCATGTTGGCAAATAAACCTTACGCGTTTCGGCGACGAAACGAACGACTACAGGTACGCGCACAACATGAAAATTATGTGGTAGGCTTTTTTGAGTGTATCGAGCGATCATCAGCCGACGAACAATTGGCAGATGCGGAGGACGCAATGATAAATATCGTCTTAACCGTGTTGAGGGAGACTGATGAGGCGAGGAGTGATCTGAGTGAAAATGCAGCGCAGCAGTACACGCATTCATAGGGGCGGTATAAAACATGACAATCCTTTGTGCATTTATATTTTATTGTCTGCAATGTGCAGGATCCTACCTGACGACTGATAATTTCACGGTCGTTTCTGAATGTCAATACAGGAGAAGAGTTGAAGGTTATTGCTGGGGGGCTAGACAGAATCAAGCGGTAAGTCGATACAACTGTAAGGATCAATTGCCCGTAGACAAGCAACAACCCCGTCACGATTCCCAGGTTCAGCGCCTGCAACCCGATATACACCATGTGCAGCAGAACCTATTGGTCAGGCGGGGCGATCTGACCCGGCTGGACCGCGACAATAGCGACTGGTCACCGAGGCACAAACGCTACAGAAGGATCCGCCAGCCCCGCAACAGATGCTGCACCAATCGCTATATATGCGGAACTCTGAATTCTGAACTCTGCTCAGAGCACACTGGCTAATGCGGCTATAGGTATATTTCCTGACTCTCCTTTATCTCGACAGGACCTTCTCTAGCCGGGAATGCGTCGGACGGCGCGCTGCAAAACCCGAGGCGATACCGCTATCAGCCATTCAACTTCGACGGCTCGCTCTGCAGCAGCACCTTGGCGTGAATCCCGGCCAGGGTATCTTTCAGGGTCGAGGCCCCGCGGCCCTGTCTGGCTTGTTTGTCCTGCTGCAAGGCCTGCTGCAGGACGCTGAGGAAATTCTGGGTTTTGGAGGTGGAGATCGGCGTGTGGGTGTCTTTTTCCAGGCGGCCCATCACGTATTTGGCAATACGCGTCGACTGACTGGCCGACTGGCTCAGCGTCGCATCGACCAGCTCACCTTTTTTATAACCGATGGTGGCTTTGCTGCTCGCCTGATCGCTGACCTGGTAATACAGTTAATTCTGCGTGGTGGGATCAGTGCTCAATGCCAGCTTTTGCCCGCCTGGCAGCGGCTTGTGATAACTGGCCGTGAGCTGGGATTGCTGGTCCTGAACGATGGTGCGATTCAACTGATCGCGGCCTTTGGACTGCGTTGTTTGCGACAAGGTGTAGGCGAAGGTGTCCAGTTCGCCGGGGCGGGCCGGATTGCCTTCGACGCTCTTCTCGCTGACCGACGCGCTGAAGTCGCCCAGACCGGTCAACAAACCGTGATCGGTGTCGGTCAGTTCGATAGAACTGACCGTCTGCGGCGCTGATGACACGCGGGTGTCCGGATACTGGCTGTGCAGCGTTTTGAACGCGTCCTCGAACATCGACAGCAGTTGCGCGTCGCCGTCACCGCGTTTGCGCGCCGCCTCGATCTGGCTGACATAGCCCTCAAGCGCCTTGGCCTGCTGGCCGCTGTCACCACGAATGGCCGCGTTTTTCAGGTCCACCGAAAGATCGAGATTGCCCAGCGCGCCACTCATGCGCACCGAACGCTGGTCGGCATCGGCGTGCAGTTCCAGGGTCTGGGCGCTGCCGTCTTCGAGTTTGAAACTGGTTTTCAAATCAACGGAGGCGAAGGCCTTGGCGTCGAAATGGGTCAGGGCGTCGAGCTTCAGCGTTGGCGGCCTGGAGGTCAGGCCGTCGATAGCCGACTGAAAGCCGTCCGCCATGGCGTTCAGCGCGATCAGCTCGTCGTCGCTGAGCTTGCCGCCGCTTATCTGGGCCTGCACCGCCAGACCGTCGTCCTGACTGGAAAGGCTCAGCTCGATGGTTTTGCCGCTGGCGGTTTTCAGCGTCAGGCTGATGCTGTTGGCCGGGTTACTGTGCAGGCGGTCCTGGGCGGCAGCGAGCTCTGCAGGCTCCAGTGCTTTGCCGGTCGAAGAACGCAGCACCGATTGGGAAATATTCTGGCCGGTCTGGGCCAATTGACTGAGCAAGGTCGCGCCCAGGCCTTGAAAGCGACCTGCTGTGGCGGAGGTGCTGAAATTGCCCATCATCGCCAGCGAGACCTTGTCCTGCCGGGTGTACTCCCAGGCCGGAGGGACGTTGGCATCTGCCATCAGGCCGCGCACGTTGTAGACCAACGGGGCGCTGACCTTGTTGTCCTCGCCGAGCATGACGACAGACGACGGCGTGGCGCTGGTGGCGCCAGCAACGGCGTTGTCATTCAGCGCGACGGTGGCCGCCGGCTTGACCACCGGCATCAACTGGGCGGATGAGGTGACCGAAGCAATCGCTGACATCGCACTTCCCTGTTCAAGTGAGTAATAGGCTTCCTGAACAGGGTGTCGGCGGACGCTTTTGTAACTTGAGCGATACAAACCCGGGGCATTCCCGCGACACAGTGAACGCCCCGGGCAGAGCCTCTCGACGTGAGAACCTTGAATCAACTCAGGACACCTCCACCGGCGCCTCCCGACGCAGACGTCGCGCATCCTCTGCCGGTGGCACACCGAACAGGCGCCGGTAATCACGGCTGAATTGCGACGGACTTTCATACCCCACTTGGTAGCCCGCGCCTGCCGCATCAACGGCGTGCGCCACCATCAGCCGTCGCGCTTCCTGCAGTCGAAGCTGGCTGCGAAACGCCAGCGGGCTCATGGCCGTCACCGCTTTGAAGTGCGTGTGAAAGGTCGAGCGGCTCATGCCAGCCACGTCGGCAAGGTCTTCGATCCGGCAACGTTCTGTGTAATGACCCCGCAGCCAGGCGATGGCCTTGGCAATCTGCCGAAGACGGCTGTCAGCGTTGGCCAGTTGCCGGAGCACGGCGTGGCCGCTGCCGGTCAGCAACCGGTAGAGAATCTCGCGAACAGCCAGCGGGGCGAGTTCGCCGATGTGCTCGGGCGTGTCCAGCAGCCGGGCAAGCCGCGCCGCTGCGTCAAACAGCTCGGGGCTGGTGTCGTTGAGTTCGATACCGGCCGCCGGCAAGGCGCTTCGGTCGGCGGGGGCCGGGTGTCGCAGCGCCAGGTCGCTCAGGGCGGTCATGTCCAGGTTGAGCACCAGGCACAGATACGGCTCGCGCTCGCTGGCTTCGATCACCGAGCCCATGACCGGAATGTCGATGGAGGCCACCAAATAGCTGGCGGCGTCATAGACATAGGACCTGCCGCCGGCGATCACGCGCTTGCGACCCTGGGCGATCAGGCACAGCGTCGGTTCGTAGACCACCGGCATCGGCAGGGTCGGCGCAGCGGCGCGCGCCAGGCTTACGCCCGGAATGGCGGTCGGATGCAGGCCGTCCACCGATGCATGGCGGCTGATGAGATCAACCAGTGTTTGCAACGAGGTCATGGTCGCTCCCCTGTTGGTAAGTGAAGGTGCAAAGGAAGACGAAGAACCGTCGGCCCGGATAATCGTGCAAGAGCGCGGGACGATCCGGCTACGGGCTGGTTCACCGTATTCGGCAGACTGAGGCCTTGAAGCCTTCGCACCCACCAATCAAGGAAGCCATCATGCCCACTCTCAACGCACTCGACCACTACCGCCTGCTCGGACGATCGGGTATGCGCGTCTCGCCCCTCTCCCTCGGCACCATGACCTTCGGCTCCGACTGGGGCTGGGGTTCCGATGAAGCCGAGGCCCGGCAGATTTTCGACACCTACGTTGACCACGGCGGCAACTTCATCGACACCGCGGTCAACTACACCAACGGCGCGTCCGAGCGCATCCTCGGTCAGTTTCTCAAGCACAAACGTGACCGTCTGGTGGTCGCCACCAAGTACACCATGGCCCGCGACCCGGGCGATCCCAACTCCGGCGGCAATCACCGGATGAATCTCACCCGTTCGGTGGAGACCAGCTTGAAGCAGCTGGACACCGATCGCATCGAACTGCTCTATCTGCATGCGTGGGATTTCACCACGTCTGCCGAAGAAGTCATGCGTGCGCTGGATGATCTGGTGCGCGCCGGCAAGGTGCTTTACCTCGGCATCTGCAACACCCCGGCGTGGAAAGTCGCCGAGCTGCAGACTCTTGCCACCCTCAGGGGCTGGGCGCCGCTGGTGGCGCTGCAAATCGAATACAGCCTGGTCGAACGCAGTGTCGAGCATGAGCTGATGCCCATGGCCCAGGCGATGGGCCTTGGCGTGTTGCCGTGGTCGCCGTTGGGCGGCGGCATTCTGACCGGCAAATACACCCGGGAAGATTTGCAGCAAGCGAGCGAAGCCGGCGTATCCCCGACCCGCAAGGGCGTGATCAGCTCGTCGGGCCATATGAATGAACGCGCCTTGCAGATCGCCAGCACCGTGGTCGACGTCGCCCATGACATAGGCGCCACGCCCTCCCAGGTGGCTCTGGCGTGGACACTGCTGAACCCGGCCGTCGTCGCGCCGGTCATGGGGGCGAGAACGCTGGCCCAGGCCCAGGACAACCTGGGCGCCCTCGCTTTGCACCTTGATGCTGAACAGATTGCCCGGCTGGACCGAGCCAGCACGCCGGAGCCGATATTCCCGGCCCGTTTCGTCAACCAGCCGATGGTTCAGCAACTGATATTCGGCGGCGCCACGCTGCGGAAATAAATACAAGCGATCGCCCCCTTGCAAAGAGGGGGCGAACTGTCAGCACATCGAAACGCGCTTTTGATATCCGAACGCATCTATAAACAATTCAGTTGATTGTTTTCGCCCTTACTTATTCGCCATCAAGCAACGAGCACTCGCCCGCGCTACAACAACTTCCCTACCGACTCACTCACTTGAATAGTTATTAAGGAACTTTAACGTTCCTACCTCATATGGATACGGTGCCGTGATGACTATTTGACAAATGGCGCACGGGCACGCAGAAGTGGCTGCCGTTAAAGCCAGGCATCGGAAAAGAACTAACCGTTTATTGTTAACAATCAGACTCAGGATCACATTGAATCTCACGGCTTCCAGAGCGCTTGGACTCATGTCCGGGAGACAGGCGTGCCGACTACCCATTTAAAGCGCCGTGCACTAAATGCTTCCGTTCGGTCTGGCGAGAAGGTGTAGTATCCACCGACACCTACCAGAACTTAATCCCATGTTTACTGAAAGCGAAGCAGGCCAGCGAATCGCTGCATGCCTGGCCCGTCGGGTAAACGGCAGCGCTGAAGTTTCTCAGGTCGCTGAAGCCATTACCTCGATGTTCGAGGACATTAATATCTCCCTGACTCCCATCATCGGTCCTAAAGGTGTTGCCGCCCTGCATCGCCGCAGCCTTCACCTCTGCATGTCGAAGCACCCGCTGCTTGGGGTCCCCTATACGCTGCTGGTGGTGGGCATGGATATTCAAGAATTGAGAGCGTTACTGGCCGAACAATCGATAGACGACGCGCTCTTTTTCAGCCAGGAAGTTCTGAACACCTTTTACACGTTACTTGCCACTCTGATCGGCCCATTACTCGCTGCACGACTGCTGCTGGACGTGTGGGAACATTCTTTCAGCGGCCCGCCTGCCCAGGACACTTCACGATGAGTACCAAAGTCACAATCAACCGTCTGGCAACAGGCGTACCGGGATTCGACGAGATTCTGGGTGGCGGCCTGCCGGAGTTTTCCTTCAACCTCATCGCCGGCCCGCCAGGCTGCGGCAAGACCACGCTGGCCCATCAGATGATGTTCGCATTGGCGACGCCGGAGCGTCCGGCGATTTTCTTCACGGTGCTTGGCGAGCCGCCGCTGAAAATGCTGCGCTACCAGCAGCAGTTCAGCTTTTTCGACGAAGAAGCGGTGAACCGCTCGATCCGCTACGTCAATCTGGCGGACGACGCCCTCGCCGGTGACCTGGATGAAGTCTTGCGGCGCATCGTCGCCGAAGTGGAAACCCACACCCCCGCCCTGGTGTTCGTCGACTCGTTCCGCTCTGTCGTGCTGGCCAGCGAAAGCGGCGGCAGCCCCAACAACAACCTGCCGCAGTTCGTGCAACAGCTGGGCATGTTGATGACCACTTGGCAGGCGACGACCTTCCTGCTGGGCGAGTATTTCAACGAACTCGACAGCAACCCGGTCTTCACCGTCGCCGATGGGCTGATCTGGCTGCGCCAGAGCGTTCAGCGCAACTCCATGGTGCGCAAGATGGAGATCATGAAGATGCGCGGCCAGCCAACGCTGCCCGGGCTGCATACCTTCCGCATCGCCGACTCGGGCATTACGGTGTTTCCGCCGGCCTCGGTCACTCTTCAGGATCGCGCCGAGCCCATCCACGGCAGCCCGCAGCAGCGGCTGAAGATGGGCGTGCCTCACCTGGACGACATGCTCGGCGGCGGCCTGCCCCAGGGCTATTCATTGCTGGTGGCCGGTCCTTCAGGCTCCGGCAAGAGCATGCTGGCGGCGGCCTTTCTCGAAGAGGGTGCGCGCAACGGCGAAACGGGCGTGATCGCGGTCTTCGAGCAGCGACCCAATCATTTGCGTAACGCCGCACTCACGCGACTGGTGCAAATGGACAAAGTGGGTGTCGTCGACCGACGCGTGCCGGACCTGTCCATCGATGAGATCGTTCAGCAGTTGCTCAGCGAAATTCGCAGGCTGGACGCGACGCGGGTGGTCATTGACTCGCTGTCCGGGTTCGAACTGGCCGTGGCCCCTGCGTTTCGCGAAGACTTCCGCGAATCCCTGTCGCGCATGGTCAATGCGTTGACCAGCACCGGGGTCAGTGTGTTGATGACCTCGGAACTGGAAGACCGCTACACGGATCTGCGCTTCAGCCCTTACGGCACGGCCTTTCTTACCGATGCCATCATCGTCCAGCGCTACATTGAGCTCGACAGCCGCTTGCAGCGCATCATGGCGGTGGTCAAGGTCCGGGCCAGCGCTCACTCGGACGAGTTGCGGCTGTACAGTATTGACGACAACGGCTTGCAGATAGGCACCCGCCCGCACAATCAGGAAGGGCTGTTGGGCGGGCGCCCGACGCGCCTGACGCCAGGGTTTACCGGCGCTGGAGAGGACGTCCGGCGAGCAGGTTTTCATGAGTGAGTTCCACGGCAAGGACGAAGCCGGGGGCGCAGACGCCGACCGCGAATTCGAGCTGCTCGCTCAAAACAAGAAACAGGTCCTGGCGCACCTGGCGTCCCTGCGCCGAGAGCTGTTTGAGGCTGAAGCCTCTGCCGGCATTGGCCTGCACATTGAATTGCTGGTGGAAGCCAATCAGAAACTGGTGCTGGCGGCGTTGGCGGCGCAGGCGCAAGCACCCGCTGCCAGTGCACACGCCGACGGCTCTCAGGAGCTGCGCGAAGCCAACCAGCATCTGGTGATCTCCGCGCTCCACGCGCAAACGCTGCAGGCACAGGCCGAACTGGCCCTGTCTCAGCAACGCACGGCCATGGCGTCGGTCGCCCATGAAATGCGCAACCCCCTGACGCCGATCAGCCTGATCGCCGAGCGCATGGTGCGCGCTTCCAGCGACAAACTGCCGGAAATGCGCGCGATGATCGAGGGCCAGGTGCAGCATTTGTCGCGCATGGTCGAAGACTTGCTCGATGTCGCCCGGGCGAGCAGCGGCAAATTGCGTCTGACCTGCGCCGAGGTGGACATCCTCGAGATCATCCAGGAGGCCGTTGAAGCCTGCGCACCGATGATGCACAAGAAAAACCTGCATATGGACGTGAGCCTTCCCGACACGCCCATGTCGGTCAACGGCGACCGCATCAGGATCGTGCAGATTTTCACCAACGTGCTGACCAACTCGGCCAAATACACGCCGTGCGGCGGCAAGATCGCGCTGTGCGCCGAGGCGGTTGCCGAAGGCTTGAAGGTCGTCATCTCCGACAACGGCATCGGCATTTCAGCCCAGGCATTGCCGGTGATCTTCGATGCTTATGTGCAGGACACCCAGGCCATCGGCTTCAATGGCTCGGGCCTTGGCATCGGTCTGACCGTGGTTCGGCAACTGGTGGAAGCCCATGGCGGCAGCGTTACCGCCCACAGCGAGGGCACAGGCAAGGGCTGTCATTTCACTATTTTGTTTCCGCTGGTGGGATCTGCGTCGTAACTCGGCCACAATACGCCCCCGATCCCAGGCTCCAGGGCTTTACGCCTTTCGGTTCGCCGCAAAACCCGACACCCCCAGGACTGAGCAATGCCCCAAGAGCGAATCGCTGCACTTCGGCTTCCCAAACCCATCCAAGGCCCGATCGATGATCTGGTGCGCGCGTTGAACGCCGCCACCACCAGGGAAGACCTCGAACGCGAGGCCGCCATGGAGATCAGTTTCATCCTTAGCCTGGAGACCAGCAAACGTCTGCGCCCGGCAGATGTAGAAACGCTTTACATGATCTTCGACGACGCCGTGCAAGAACGTCTTGGCCAACTGGCGGATCAATCCTGACCGGACTGCTCGCCGTCTCCCTCGCTGGCACGTCACACCGGTGCGGTGTCATACCGTTGCGTCATACGTTGCGTCATACGTTGCGTCATACCATCGCCGCGTCGTACCGTCGACGCGCCGCTGTAAAGCCTTCCGCCTGCTCGACCACCCAGGTCCACAGCGGAATCATCTGCACCAGCAAGCCCATGCCCAGTTCGGTCAGCGCGTACTCGACGCGCAATGGCTTCTCGCCGAAGTCATGACGACTGATCAGCCCGTCGCGTTCCAGCTGGCGGAGTGTGTGGGTCAGCATGCGTTGGGTGACGCCATGCAGCTGGCGCCGCAGCTCGGCGTGGCGCAACGGGCTGGTCACGCCCAGCGCATGGACCACGCCCAGTGACCACCGGTTGCCGGAGTGGCCGAGGATATCGCGCTTGAGCCCGTCTTCATCGTCGCTGAGCGCACGACAGGCATTCTGCGAACGTCGCACGATGTCCTGCGCATCCAGGCCGCTCGGTATCACCACTGTGCCTACTTTTTGCCCGCCGATGTCCATGACAAGATCCCCAGCCTCACGTTAAGTGCGTCAAACAGGGGCTTACCATGCAGGCTGATATTTCAAACGTCAAACAACACATTCTGGTCCTGGGCGCCGGCGAACTGGGCCTTGCCGTATTGCGCGGCCTGGCCGTGCGTGCTGACGAATCGGCGAGCATCAGCGTGCTGTTGCGCCAGCCCAGTGTCGAAAGCGCCTCCCCGGAAAAGCAAAAGGAAATCGCCGCGATCAGGTCCCTCGGCGCGGCCATTGAAGTGGCTGACATTGCCGACGCCTCGGTGGATGAACTTGCTGCGGTACTCGGCCGTTTCGACACGGTGATCAGTTGCGTGGGCTTTGGCGCCGGCCGGGGCACCCAGCGCAAGCTGACGCAGGCCGCCCTCGCCTCGGGAGTCAAACGCTACATCCCCTGGCAGTTCGGGGTCGACTACGACGTGGTTGGGCGTGGCAGCCCGCAAGACCTGTTCGACGAGCAACTGGATGTGCGCGACTTGCTGCGCACTCAGTCCCGAACCGAATGGCTGATCATTTCCACCGGCATGTTTACCAGCTTCCTGTTCGATCCGGCGTTCGGGGTGGTTGATCTGCCTGGCGGGCGGGTCAATGCACTGGGCAGCCTGGACACGGCGGTCACGGTGACGACACCGGAAGACATCGGCACCCTGACCGCCGCCATCGTCCTGCACAGCCCGCGCTTCATCAATCAGGTGGTGTACACCGCTGGCGAGACCCTGACCTACGCCGATCTGGCCGATCTGCTTGAGCGCGTCACCGGACGGACGTTCGAGCGCCGAGCGTCCAGCGTGCCGCAGTTGCTGGCGGCCCTTGAGGAGATGCCCGACGACAACCTGCGCAAATACCGCGCAGTGTTCGCCATGGGGCGCGGCGTGGCATGGGACGTGACGCAGACGTTCAATGATCAGCAAGGCATTGCGGTCACTGATGCCGAGGGTTGGGCACGGGCACATCTGGCTCGCGGTTAATCTCTGTGCGCTCATACGGATTTTTCCGGCGCAGACGTATCCAATGCCGAGACGGCCCCACGGCCTGCACTTCGAATGGTTTCAGCAAAGGACCCCACATGACTTTCTACATCTTCCTCATCGCCTGCGGCGCGGCGGCCAGCACCGGCATCCTCTTCAAACCGGGCAGCTGGTACGCGTCGCTGCAAAAGCCACGTTTCACCCCGCCCAACTGGCTGTTTCCAGTGGCCTGGACGACGATTTATCTGCTGCTGGCCTGGGCCGGTTATCGCCTGACCCTGATCCCCGGCAGCCAGACCGTGCTGGCGTTGTGGGCCGCGCAGATTGCCTTGAATACGCTGTGGACGCCGGTGTTCTTCGGCGCCCACCGGATCATGGCGGGCATGATCATCATCTCCCTGCTGTGGCTGGTGGTTGCCGCCATGGTCATGCTGGGGATCCAGCTGGACCTGATCACCGGGCTGATCCTGTTCCCCTATCTGGTCTGGCTGACCGTGGCGGCGGCACTGAATTTCTCGATTCTGCGTCACAACCGGTAAGGCGGATCAGGCGGCCCTGGCCCGCCCGGCTGGCTGAATCAGCAGACCGGCCAGCGCCGACACCGCCAGCAAGACCACCACCCCACCGTAAACATTGGTGGTGGTCACCAGCCCCGCCGTTTTGATCGATACACCGGCCACCAGCGCCGGAATGCAGAACGCCAGATAACTCAGGGCCAGAAAGGCCGCCATCAGCGCACCCCGTTCGTGGGCGTGGGCCAACGGCAGCAACAGGCGCATGGCACCAAGAAAACTCGCACCAAAGCCGATCCCCGCCACCACGGTTCCGGTGAAGAACAGCCACAGCCAGCCCAGATTCACCGCCGCCAGAATCACTGAAACCCCGATCGCCAGAAAACTGCAGCCCACCAGTAACGCCAGACGGGGCGCGCGCAGACGCAGGTTATGAATCGAAATCGCGCCGCTGATGGTCAGCGCTGCCACGGCAAAGCCGCCGTTGAGCACCGAGGTCGAACCGGTGGCGGCAGTCAGCAGCGACGGTGCCAGCGACAGGAAGAATCCGCCCAGTGCCCAGGCGGCGATGTCGGCGGGCAGCACCAGCAACAACGTCCCCCTCGCCTGCGCAGGTACGGCGAGCCGCGGCCGCAGGGTTTTCATCACGCCCGGCTGCAGCGTCACCGTTTCAGCGACCCGCAACAGATACACCGCCTGACCCATGAACGCCGCGAGGAGCAAGCCATAGGCGAGGCCCATTGGCAGCGGCGCGTATTCCACCAGCGCACTGGTGCCGAGCGCGCCCAGTGCCATGCCGAACATCGGCGTGATGCTGCTGAGCAGCGGACCCTGCTGCGCATCGCTGTCGAGCATCGCGGCACCCAACGCGCTGGTGGCGATGCCCGTCGCCACGCCTTGCAGCACCCGCGCGACGATCAGCCAGCTGACATCGGTGGCGGCGATGAACAGCAGCATCGAGACGATCTCCAGCAGCAGCCCGATAAATATCACCGGGCGGCGGCCGAGGTAATCCGACAGCGAGCCGAACACCAGCAGCGTGGCCAACAGGCTCAGGGCGTAAACAGCAAAAATCACCGTCAACAGCGCCGAGGAAAAGCCCCACGCCTGTTGATAGAGGTGGTAGAGCGGCGTGGGCGCACTGGACGCGGCGAAGAAGCACAGCAGCACGAAGGCCAGAAATCCCAAGTGGCTGCGCCCCCGACCATCGACTTGCGGGTTCTGCAAAGAATCAGACACGAGTACACTCTCCCGAAAAAGCACGCCACAAAAGCTACTAATTAGCGTTAAGAGTGTGCGAGCAGCGTCTGCTTAAAGCAACTACTTTGTGTTAGGGTCCGCACCATGGCTATCAAAGAAGGCATTCGCACCGGCGGCCGCAGTGCCCGGGTGCAGACATCTATTCACGCAGCGGTTCGCGATCTGCTCCAGGAGCAAGAGCGTTCGGCCCTCAGCGTGCCCATGATTGCGGCCCGTGCCGGTGTCACGCCGTCAACCATTTACCGCCGCTGGGGCGACCTGACCTCATTGCTGGCGGACGCCGCTGTCGAGCGGTTGCGCCCCGATGAGCCGGTGGATTGCGGCAACCTGCGCGATGACCTGCGCACCTGGGTCGAGGTCTACCTCGAAGAAACCAATTCGGCGCCGGGCCGCGAAATGATGCGCGACGTGGTCGCCAGCAGCGCGACCTTGTGCTCGGGCAAGTGCCTGAACATGGTCCGCGATCAACTGCAAATCATCATCGACCGCGCCCGGGAACGCGGTGAACAGAGCCCTTCGGCCGACGAACTGGTCGATGCGGTCGTCGCGCCCATGGTCTACCGCATTCTGTACGCCGAATCGGCGCCGTCCCTTGAGCGCATGCATCAATTGCTGGATCGCTGCCTGAGCTGATCCGCCGCCCGTCGTGCTCGCGACCAACCGAGCACCGGCCCCGACGACTGGGTATCATGCGCGCTCATTGATCACAGGCGCCCTTCCCCCCATGCACACCCTTGCAGACCTGCGTGCCGGCAAACTGGCAGGCATCACGCGGCTCAATCTCAGCGACGCCCTCGGCGAATTTCCCGAGGAGATTTTCAGCCTCGCCGATTCGCTGGAAGTGCTGGACCTCAGCGGCAACCGGCTGACCGAATTGCCCGACGACCTGCACCGTCTCAAGCGCCTGAAAATCCTGTTCTGCTCCAACAATCCGTTTACCCGGCTACCGGAGTGCCTGGGCCAGTGCGAGCAGCTGTTCTTCGTCGGCTTCAAAGCCTGCGAGATCGTCGATGTGCCGGCCAACGCGTTGCCGCCAGCGCTGCGTTCGCTGGTGCTGACCGACAACCGCATCGAGACCCTGCCTGACGCCATCGGCGACTGCGCGCAGCTGCAAAAGCTGATGCTCGCGGGCAACCGGCTGCGGCAACTGCCGGAATCACTGGCCCGCTGCAAGCGCCTGGAATTGGTGCGGGTCGCGGTCAACGAGATCCACGAACTGCCGCGCTGGCTACTGGAAATGCCCGCCCTCGCGTGGCTGGCGTTTGCCGGCAATCCGCTGAACGACATCCACACCGAAGAGCCGATCCGGCAGATTCCCTGGCCGCAACTGGCGCTGCAACAGGTGCTGGGCGAAGGCGCTTCCGGGGTGATTCAGCAGGCGCAGTTGCGCGCGGATGACGACGCGTCGGCGCTGGACGTTGCAGTGAAGCTGTACAAAGGCGATGTCACCAGCGACGGCTCACCGCTTAACGAAATGCAGGCGTGCATTGCGGCCGGGCGTCATGCTCATCTGATTCCGGTGCTCGGGCAGATTCAGGATCACCCGCAGGGTGCTCGCGGTCTGGTGATGGCGCTGATTTCTCCCTCGTTCGTGACCCTCGCACGCCCGCCGACCCTGGAATCCTGCACCCGTGACACGTATGCCGGTACCCGGCTGAGCGTTGCGACCGTGAAGCGCATGGCCGCCGGGATCGCAGCGGCGTGCGCACATTTGCACGCCCACGGCATCAACCACGGTGACCTGTACGGCCACAACATCCTCTGGAACGAGGGTGGGGATAGCCTGCTGGGAGATTTCGGCGCGGCGGCGTTCTACCCGGATGAAGAAACGGGACGCAGGCTGGAACGTATTGAAGTGCGGGCGTTCGGGGTATTGCTGGGGGAATTGCTGGACGGTTGCGAGGCAAACGATGTGGAGACTGCCGGCCTGCGGGAGTTGGAGCAGCGGTGCGTGCAAGCGGATGTGATGCAGCGGCCTGGGTTCGCGGAGGTTGAGCGACAGTTTTGACCCCTGGAGATTTTGGGGTGTGACGTCTGGCCCCTTCCCGGCTAAAGCCGGTCCCACTAAGCCTGCGGCGTGTCAGTGAGACCCTGTCATTAGGACGCCGCGCAAATGTAGGACCGGCTTCAGCCGGGAAGAGGCCAGCGCGGACACCCTCAATTTCGAAGTGTGCCCACCGACGCATTCCCGGCTAAAGCCGGTCCTACGCTGTGCTCGCGATCATTCAGTGGGACCGGCTTTAGCCGGGAAGAGGCCAGCGTGAGCACCCTCAATTTCGAAGTGTGCTCACCGACGCCTTCCCGGCTAACGCCGGTCCTACCCTGTGCTCGCGATCATTCAGTGGGACCGGCTTTAGCCGGGAAGAGGCCAGCGTGAGCGCCCTCAATTTCGAAGTGTGCTCAGCGACGCCTTCCCGGCTAAAGCCGGTCCTACCCTGTGCTCGCGATCATTCAGTAGGACCGGCTTTAGCCGGGAAGAGGCCAGCGCGGACACCCTCAATTTCGAAGTGTGCCCACCGACGCATTCCCGGCTAAAGCCGGTCCTACCCTGTGCTCGCGATCATTCAGTGGGACCGGCTTTAGCCGGGAAGAGGCCAGCGTGAGCACCCTCAATCTCGCGGTGTGACGCGAGAAGCTTTCCCGGCTAAAGCCGGTCCTACCCTGTGCTTACGATCATTCAGTGGGACCGGCTTTAGCCGGGAACAGGCCAGCGCGGGCACCCTCAATTTCGCGGTGTGACGCAAGAGGCTTTCCCGGCTAACGCCGGTCCTACCCTGTGCTCGCGATCATTCAGTGGGACCGGCTATAGCCGGGAACAGGCCAGCGCGGGCACCCTCAATTTCGAAGTGTGCTCACTGACGCCTTCCCGGCTAAAGCCGGTCCTACAATGGCCAGTCAGCGTCAGCCCGCCAGACCGACGTACACGTTTTGCACGTCATCGTGGCTGTCGATCGCTTCTAGGAAGGCTTCTACCTCGGCCATCTGCTCTTCACTCAGGCCTTCAACCGGGTTTTTCGGGCGATAGCCGATCTTGGCGGATTCAACGGTGAAGCCGAACTCAGGCAGCGCCTTGCACACGGCGTCGAGGTCGGTGGTGTCGGTGTAAAACGTCACAACGCCTTCATCGCCTTGTTCAACGTCCTGGGCGCCGGCTTCGATGGCGGCTTCTTCGGCATCTGCATCGTCTTTAGCGGCGACGGCGTCGATCATGCCCAAGTGGTCGAAATCCCAGGTGATCGAACCTTCGGCGCCCAGTTGGCCCTTGCGGAACAGCACGCGGATCTCGGACACGGTACGGTTGATGTTATCGGTCAGGCATTCAACGATGACTGGGACTTTGTGCGGCGCGAAGCCTTCGTAGGTGAGCTTTTCGAAGTGAACGTGCTCGCCGAGCAACCCGGCGCCTTTCTTGATGGCGCGTTCGAGGGTCTCGCGCGGCATCGAGGCTTTCTTCGCCTGCTCGACCACCAGACGCAGGCGCGCGTTCATGTCGGGGTCAGCGCCGGAGCGCGCGGCAATCATGATTTCCTTGGACAGCTTGCCGAAAATACGCCCCTTGGCGTTGGCTGCCGCTTCTTTGTGTTTGACCTTCCACTGTGCGCCCATGATTGCTCTCTTGTTCCGGTGGCGATAAATCGCTCGGATCCGTCGCGACTTGCACGCCGGGCCGATGACGATAAACGCTGAAAATAGGGTGATCGATAATGACAGGCCGGGGGTGAACCGCGGCGACCGGCGCATTTTATACACGCCGGAGCCAGAAGACACCCCTGAGACGCGCCACCGCCCTGACCTGAATCAGCGATGCTTGAACGCCGGGTCGCGCTTCTCGATGAACGCCGCCATGCCTTCCTTCTGGTCTTCGCTGGCGAATGCTGCATGAAAAACCCGGCGCTCGAAACGAATCCCTTCGGCCAGGCTGACTTCAAAGGCGCGGTTGACGCTTTCCTTGACCATCATGGCCGCCGGCAACGACTTCGCCGCAATGCCGGCCGCGACTTTCAGCGCCTCATCCAGCAACTGTTCCTGAGGCACGATGCGCGCGACCAACCCGGCACGCTCTGCCTCGACAGCGTCGATCATGCGACCGGTCAGGCACATCTCCATGGCCTTGGCCTTGCCCACCGCGCGGGTCAGACGCTGAGTGCCGCCCATGCCCGGCAGCACGCCCAGCTTGATTTCCGGCTGACCGAAGCGGGCGTTGTCGGCCGCCAGAATGAAGTCGCACATCAGCGCCAGCTCGCAGCCGCCGCCCAGGGCAAAGCCCGAGACGGCAGCAATGATGGGCTTGCGGCGGTTGGCCACACGATCGCTGTCGCTGAACAGGTCATCCAGGTAGATCTGTGGGTATTTCAACTCGGCCATTTCCTTGATGTCGGCCCCGGCGGCGAACGCTTTTGCCGAGCCGGTCAGGACGACGCAGCCGATGCCAGGATCGCGCTCCAGTTCATCAAGGGCGTGATTGAGTTCGCTGATGAGCTGCGCATTCAAGGCGTTAAGCGCCTCTGGACGATTGAGGGTCAAGAGCGCAACCCGACCTCTGATTTCTTTGAGGATTGTTGTGTAACTCATTGTTTTATAGACCTTTTCTTATTGCGACAACCAGTCACTCGTTGTCGCAGATTTAAGATGCGAAACATAGCGCAAGCCATTGATATTAAACGACAAGCTCGACTGCCATGGCGGTTGCTTCGCCGCCGCCGATGCAGATGGCCGCGACCCCTCGCTTCAGTCCTCGCTGCTTCAACGCCGACAGCAATGTCACCAGAATCCTTGCCCCTGATGCGCCAATGGGATGGCCTAATGCGCAGGCGCCGCCATGGACGTTGACCTTGTGATGGGGCAGTTCCAGGCGGGCCATGGTGACCAGCGCGACGACGGCGAACGCTTCGTTGATTTCGAACAGGTCAAC
This sequence comes from Pseudomonas petrae, assembly GCF_021728295.1. Taxonomy (GTDB): domain Bacteria; phylum Pseudomonadota; class Gammaproteobacteria; order Pseudomonadales; family Pseudomonadaceae; genus Aquipseudomonas; species Aquipseudomonas petrae. The sequence goes on along the minus strand of NZ_JAKJXE010000002.1, from coordinate 282,135 downwards.
CTCGGCCAGTGACCAGCCGGTCTTGCTCATCAGCTTGTCGATGGCGCCCACCGGCGCGGTTGGAAACAACCCGGGCTCATTGGCATAAGCGGCGTGGCCATGGATGACCGCCAGCGGCGTGAGCCCTCGTCGCCGGGCTTCGGACTGGCGCATGAGGGTCAAGGCCGCCGCGCCGTCGGAGATCGAGCTTGAGTTGGCTGCCGTCACCGTGCCGCCCTCGCGGAACGCCGGTTTCAGCTGCGGAATCTTGTCCAGCTTCGCCTTGGGCGGCTGTTCGTCCTGGTGAATGGTCTTGCGCTCCTTGCCGACCGTGACTTCCACCGGCACGATTTCAGCGTCGAACCAGCCGCGCTTCATGGCCTCCTGCGCCCGGGTCAGCGAGGCGACCGCAAAACCGTCTTGAGCCTCTCGACTGAAACCTTCGAGCCCGGCGCACTCCTCGGCAAACGTGCCCATCAGTCGACCTCGGTCGTAGGCATCTTCGAGGCCGTCGAGAAACATGTGATCGATGATCTGTCCGTGGCCCATGCGGAAACCGCTGCGGGCTTTCTCCAGCAGATACGGTGCGTTGGACATGCTCTCCATGCCGCCGGCGATGACCACGTCAGCGCTGCCGGCCAGCAGCATGTCGTGGCCGAGGATGGCCGCCTGCATGCCCGACCCGCACATCTTGTTCAGGGTGGTGCAGGTCGTGGCGTCGCTGAGCCCGGCGCCCAAGGCAGCCTGACGCGCCGGCGCCTGTCCCAATCCGGCTGGCAATACACACCCAAACAGCACTTCATCGACCTGCGCGGCATCGATGCCCGCGCGTTCGACCGCGGCGCGGATGGCGGCGGCGCCCAGTTGCGGCGCGGTCAGGCTTTTGAGATCGCCCTGAAAGGCGCCCATGGGCGTGCGCGCAGCGCTCACGATCACCACGGGGTCGTCGTTCGACATCTGGCGTTTGTTCAAAGACATGATGGAGTTTCCTCGATTAGCGAGCGGCCATACGCAAGGCACCGTCCAGCCGGATCACCTCGCCGTTGAGCATGCTGTTTTCGATGATGTGGCGCGCCAGCGCGGCGTATTCCTCGGGCTTGCCCAGGCGTGGCGGGAATGGCACGCCGGCGGACAGGCTTTCGCGCACCTGCGGGGTCATGCCGGCCATCATCGGGGTTTCGAAAATGCCCGGAGCGATGGTCATGACGCGGATGCCGTAGCGCGCCAGTTCACGGGCGGCGGGCAAGGTCAGGCTGACGATGGCGCCCTTGGAGGCCGCGTACGCCGCCTGGCCGATCTGGCCGTCGTAGGCGGCAACCGATGCAGTGTTAATGATGACGCCACGCTCGCCGCCGGCGTCGGCCGCGCTTTCGGCGATGGCCACGGCGGCGAGCCGCAGCAGGTTGAAGCTGCCGATGAGGTTGACGTTGATCACCCGACTGAAACTGTCGAGGCCGTGGGGACCTTCTTTGCCGAGGATTTTCTCGGCGCCGACGATGCCGGCGCAGTTGATGACGCCATTGATCTGGCCAAACGCACTCAGCGTCGCATCCACTGCGGCCTGAACCGCGCTCTCCTGGGTGATGTCGCTGACGCTGGCGCGGGCATTGCCGCCCAGTTTTGCCACGTGAGCCGCGAGCGCCTCGGCGTTGACGTCCACCAGCATCACGCTGGCCCCTGCGTCGATGAGCATCTGCGCGGTGGCCGCACCCAGCCCGGACGCGCCGCCACTGACCAGAAATACCTTGCCTTCGATCTGCATGATTGTGTCGTCCTTACACTTTTATTGTTGGAGTGGCGAAATACTCCGCTCTGCCGCGCCGATGGGCAATAGTCAAAGCGCGCAGAACGCCTGGTGGTTTTGGCCAGTGGCGCTTCACGCTTGCTAGTGGGTTGCCAGCGGGTCAGGCCTTGGGTTGCAGCAGCGCCGCGCCGGCCTGGGCCGACACCCGGCGGTTGTCCAGCAGCGCCAACGCCGCGATTACCGCGACGCCAATAAACGTCAGCTGGAAATCAGCGGTTACCGCGTGCCCGTCGTTGCCATGCAGGACCATCGCGCCACGCAACAGCAACGCAGCAATCGCGACGCCCAGGCCCATGCTCAACTGGAAGCACATGCTGAACATCGTCGACGCATCGCTCATCTGCGGCTTGGGCACGTCGGCGAAACCGAGGGTATTGAAGGCGGTGAACTGCATGGAGCGGGACAGACCGCCGATGAACAGGATCAGCAGAATCATCGGCCAGCCCATGGCCTGATCGAGCAGCGCGCAGGCCGCAATCGCCGCCACACCGATGCAACCGTTGACCAACAGCACCTGACGAAAGCCCCAGCGCTGCATGATCACGCTGGTAAAGGGCTTCATCGCCAGGTTGCCCGCAAACACCCCCAGCACCAGCAGCCCGGCGTCGAACGCGGACAGGCCAAAGCCCAGCTGAAACATCAGCGGCAGCAGGAACGGCAATGTGCTGATGGCGATCCGAAACACCGAGCCGCCCAGCAGACTGACGCTGAAGGTGCGGATGTGCACCACCGCGACGTTCATCAGCGGCTGCGGATGCCGGCGCATGTGTCGCCATGCCAGTGCGCCGCTGACCACGCCGAGTGCTGTTACCCCAAGGCCCGGCCACTGACTGCCATGGCCCTGCCCCAGCCGTTCCATCCCGAACAACAGCGCGGTGCAGGCCACGCCCAGCAGCAGGAAACCTTTCAGGTCGAACGGCCGGGTGCTGACTTCGTTGCGCCTGGGAATGAGCACCAACGTGGCGATGAGTGCCATGACGCCGAGTGGCAGGTTGAGGTAGAAAATCCATGGCCATGACGCATGGGTCACGATGAAACCGCCCAGCGGCGGCCCAAGAATCGGCGCCACCAGTCCGGGCCAGGTGATCAGCGAAATCGCCCGCACCAGGTCCTTCTTTTCAGTGGCGCGCATGACCGCAAGGCGCCCGACCGGGACCATCATCGCGCCGCTCATGCCTTGCAGCACCCGGGCGGCAACGAAGGTTTCCAGACTGTCGCTGATGCCACACAACATCGAAGCCACCGTGAACAGCACGATCGCGCCGCCGAACACCCGTCGTGAACCGAGTCGGTCGGCCAGCCAGCCACTGAGGGGAATGAACGCGGCGATCGCCAGCATGTAGGCGCTCATGCCGATGTTGAGATCCACCGCTGCGACACCGAAGGTTCTGGCCATTTCCGGCATGGCCGTGGCGATCACCGTGGCGTCGAGGTTTTCCATGAAAAAGGTGACGGCCACCAACAAGGCGATCAGCGTGGATTGGCGTTGCGACATCGTTTGGTCCTCAGGCAAGCGTGGCGTGGAGCTCGCCCGATTACGGCAGCAGGTAACGCATCACCGCGTCACAGATCATCGCCTTCTGCCGGGCCTTGACCGCTTCCTCCTCGAGGTCGATCTGGAAAATCTCGGAAAAGGTATGGCGGTTCGACACGCGATAGAAACAGAACGAACTCATCAGCATGTGCAGGTCAACGGCCTGTACGCCTGGGCGGAACACGCCGTCCCGCTCACCGCGCCGCAAGGTGTCGTCCAGCGCCTGCAAGACGTTCCGGCTCAGCTCGCGGATGGTCGGGGACTGTTTGACGTTGGCGCCGTTGTGAATGTTTTCGATGCAGACGATGCGAACGAAATCGACGTTGCGGTCGTGGTGATCGAAGGTGAATTCCACCAGCCGCCTGACCGCTTCTTCAGGTGCGAGCACGTCCAGCTTGAGACTGCTCTCGGTGTTGCGGATGTCGCCGTACAGCTTCTCCAGCACCTCGGTGTAGAGCTGCTCTTTGCTGTTGAAGTAGTAATAGATCATCCGCTTCGAGGTTTGCGTGCGCTCGGCGATCGCATCCACCCGCGCGCCGGAAAGCCCCTGGGACACAAACTCGGCGACGGCCGCCTGAAGGATGTCCTCGCGGGTTTTCTCCGGATTGTTCTTGCGGCTCTTGCGGGGTGACTCTAGCAGGACATCTAAGTTCGGGCGCGTATCTGCGGGCGCTTCAGCGAGACTGTCGTCGACGGTTTTCATGCGGGGCTCACGACCACGGTGGAGGAGTGGATTATGGGCCGCCCCGACGGGTTACGGAAGCGCTACGCAAGCGGCGGGATTGCAGAGCGCCTGCGCCTTCTACAACCATCGGCTCAACGCCTCACCCACCCTTCTTGCGCTGTTGCCACGCAGCCGCCAGGCCGCTGAGGCAGATGATCGCGATGCCGGCTTGTGCGGCGAGGGATGGCGAGTGGTTGAACACGATGTAGCCCCACAACCCGGCGAAGACGATCTGGCAATAACCGAACGGCGCCAGCATGGCCGGCGCGGCAAAGCGGAAGGCCTGGGTCAGCATCAGGTGCGCGACCATGCCGCAGGTGCCCAGCGCCAGCATGAACGGAATGTGCTTCCACTCCGGTGACTGCCAGAAGAACGGCACGATGGCGCTCATCAACAGGCTGTTGAACAGCCCGGCAAAAAAGTTGCTGGTCGTCGGGCTGTCATGGGCCGCGACCAGACGGGTCAGCAACTGGTAGCAGGCGAAACAGAACGCCGAGCCCAGCGGCAGTAACACCGCCGGCCGAAACAGCTCGCCGCCGGGATGCACGATGACCAGTACCCCGCTGAAGCCCACCAGCACGGCGATCCATTGACCGCGGCTGACGGTCTCTTTGAGCAGCGGCACCGACAGCGCCGTGACCAGCAGCGGCGCGAGAAAGTTGACCGCCGTCGCCTCGGCGATCGGGATGAACATCAGGCCGCTGGTGAACAGCAGGCTCGTGCCCAGCAGGCACACCGCGCGCAACGCCTGCAAGCCCGGGCGCTTGGTGCGCAGCACGCGCAGGCCCGACGACGGCATGAAAATGCACGCCATCAGCCCGGTGTGCACCACATAGCGCACCCAGACCACCATCATGATCGGGTAGATGCCGGAGAGGTATTTGGACAGCGTGTCATGACTGGAAAAAAGAAAGGTCGCAAACAGAATCAGTGCGATGCCCTTCAATGGCTGGTTGACGCCGGAGAGCGGCGTGCTGGTGGTGCTCATCTGCGTTCCTTTGGCCTTGCGTGAATGCGGGTCTGGCCCTTGCCGTGTCGAGCGCCGGCCTTTGGTTCGAGGAGTCCAGCGTCAGCAAGAATATAGAAGGCGTCGCCGGAGCACCAAGCAAACATGACCGCCCGGGTGTTTTTCTGACTGCCTGGATCAGACCTTTCCGCTCGCCCGGATTTGCCGCAGACTGCCGCTCTCGTTGGCTCGAAAACGGACGCTCAGTGGACCGCATTCAGGAAATGACCCTTTTCGCCGCCGTCGCCGAAGGCCCCAGCTTCGCGGCGGTGTCGCGCAACCTGAACGTGTCCACGGCCACTGTCACCCGGGCCGTCGCGCAGCTGGAAGCGCGGCTCGGCACCTTGCTGATCGTGCGCACTACCCGGCAGTTGCGCCTGACCGAAGCCGGCGTGCGCTTCGCCGACGACTGCCGGCGCTTGCTGGCCGATCTGCACGAGGCCGAAAGCGCCGCCGCCGGCATTCATGCGACGCCGCGCGGGTTGCTGACCATTACCGCGCCGCAAGTGTTCGGCGACCTGCACGTCACGCCGGTCATGACCGACTACCTGAGTCAGCATCCCCAGGTGCAGATCCGTGGCCTGTTGATGGACCGGATTGCCGGGCAGCTGGAAGAAGGCATCGACGTCTCGGTGCGCATCGGCGAGTTGCCAGACTCATCGATGACTGCCATTCAGGTCGGCACCGTCCGGCGCATGGTCTGCGCCTCCCCCGCTTATCTCGCTGCCCACGGCACGCCGCAGCATCCCCGCGAACTCATGGAGCGCGAGACCGTTTCCGTGATGATCATCGGCCGCAGCCCCGCGTGGACCTTCCGCATCGAAGGCCAGCACCAGGAAGTAAAGGTGCAGTCGCGACTGTCGATGACGTCGTTCACTGCGTCCATTCATGCCGCCATTGATGGCTGGGGCCTGACCCAGGTGCCGTCGTATCAGGTTCGCCGACACTTGCAGGCGGGCACGTTGTGCTCGGTGCTCGAAGACTTCGAGGTCACGCCGATGCCGGTTTACGTGGTCTACGTCGAGGGGCGACGGGGGTCATCCAAGGTGCGCTCGTTCGTTGATTTCTGCGTTCAGCGTTTGCGCGCGGACCTGGCGTACAGCGCCGGGCCGGGCTGAGATGGTTGAGCCGAGGGGCGACTACGACTTCATCAGCTGCAATGATGGGCGCTATCGACAGCCACCATTTCTGCCGCTGCAGCCCGCTGCCTAAGATGGCTCCATCAGCGAGCCACTCTCCTGCGCGCTCGCACGTCACCTGGATGCGAGCACGCCATCATGAAATTCCCCCTCTTTGTCGCCCTTTCCCTGGTTAGCCTGTTTGCGTCTGCCAACGAGCCCGCCACATCCTCTGCGCCCGCTGCGACGGCCGAGCAAACCGCTCAATACGATTACAGCGAAGACCTGGACATCGCCAAAGTGGTGCGCGTCACCAGTGCCAACAACTCCGACAATCCCTGCGCGCCGGTCAAGGCGAAGATGGAATACGTCGACAGCAAAGGCGTGGCCCACAAGCTGGAATACACCCGCCTGGGCGATGCGTGCGAGCACGGTTGATTGATTACGGCATGAACCCCCGCCTCTGCCGACCGGCTGAAATAGGGTTAGAGTAGTCACGCTGGCTCCGCCGTTCCTCGCCTGATCAGCAACGGAACCGGGGCGCTTTCCATCAATCGCCTGAAGGAAGACCCGCGTGAATCCATCGTCTCACCCAGCGAACACTGCCGAATTGATCGTTGCCGCCATGGGCGCCGGTCAGAAAATCACCGAAATCCGTCCTGAATACGTCCCCGCCGATGCAGCCAGTGCCTATGCGCTGCAGCGCGAGATTCTGCGTCTGCGCGAGACGTCTGTCGGCGGCTGGAAGGTCGGCGCCAAGTCTCCGACCGGGCCGATCAATGGCGCGCTGCTGCCGGACGACGGTATTTTCGCCAGCGGCAGTCAGGTGGAGTGCGTCGACTACCCCTCGCCGATTCTGGAGCTGGAAATTGCCTTTCGTCTCGGCCGCGAGTTCACCCCTCGCGATGAGGCGTATTCGGATGAAGAAGTGCTGAGCAGTATCAAGACGATGGGCGCGACCATTGAAGTGGTGTCGAGCCGGTTCGCCGCCTGGCCGAAGATAGAGCCGCTGTTGGCCTTGGGCGACCTGCTCAATCATGGGGCGCTGATTATTGGTGAGTTTATTGATTACGACGCCAGCTTTCCGTTCGTCGAGCCTGCGCTGAGCTTTACCTATGGCGACGAGGATATCGTGCCGGGGGATGGGGCGAATCCGGCGGGTGACCCTCGGCGTTTGCTGCCGTGGCTGGTCAATCACCACACGCAGAATGGGTTGATCGTGACGCCGGAGATGGTGATTACCACCGGTTCCTATACGGGCATGTACAAGACCAGCGGGCCGGGCCTGGCGGTTGGCGAGATTCGTGGGCTGCCGGTGGTGTCGGTGGAGTTGATTTAACCGCCTCGCTCGCCATTGGTGGGACCGGCTTCAGCCGGGAAGACGTCGGTGCATCCAACCTATCTTCAGCGCCAGTTACGGCCCCTTCCCGGCTAAAGCCGGTCCCACTGGGAATTTGCGTTGCTGCACCTCGCTGCGGCGTGCGCGGAGTTGTGGGACCGGCTTTAGCCGGGAAGACGTCGGTGCATCCAACTTATCTTTAGCGCCAGTTACGGCCCCTTCCCGGCTAAAGCCGGTCCCACTAAAAGCATCGTGCGCTTTCTGGCCTGTTCCCGGCTGAAGCCGGTCCTACCGACCGCGCACGACCTGTAGGACCGGCTTTAGCTGGGAAGCGTTTGAATTATCTGCTGCGGGGATTACGGCTTACCCCTGCCGCCAATACCCCGGCCGGTTGTACACCTCTTTCAAAAACGCGATGAAGAACCGCACTTTCGCCGGCAGGTAATGCTGTTGCGGGTACACGCCCTGGATGTCGTAGCTGGGCAAGGCGAATTCGTCCAGCACGGTGACCAGCGCGCCGCTTTCCACTTCGTTCTGAATCTCCCACGTCGAGCGCCAGCTCAGGCCCAGGCCGCGCTTGGCCCAGTCATACAACAGTTCGCCATCGTTGCAATACAGATTGCCCACGACCTTGATCGCCACCGGCTTGCCCTCGCGCTGAAACGTCCAGCCGCGATGCTGCCCGCCCTGCAGGTTGAACGACAGGCAATTGTGCCGCGCCAGGTCCTCAAGCACCTGGGGAAATCCGTGCTCGGCGAAATAGGCCGGAGAGCCACAGACCACGCGTTTGTTGGCGTACAGCTTGATGGCGACGTAGTTCGGGTCCAGCACTTCGCCGATGCGGATGCTCATGTCATAGCCCTCACGCACCAGGTCCACCACGTTGTCAGTGAGGTTGAATGACAGCTGCAAATCCGGGAACCGCGCCTGAAATTCTGGCGCATGGGGCGCCACGTGCTGACGGCCAAACCCCGCCGGCGCCGAAACCACCAGATGCCCGCGCACGCTGCTTTCGTTCTCGCTGATGCTGGCGTCCAGTTCCTCGAACGACTGCAACACCAGCTTGGCGTTCTCCAGATACGACTCGCCGGCATCGGTCAGGGTCAGGCCTCGCGTTGAGCGATGAATCAGCTTTACGCCCAGCCGATCCTCCAGCGCGCTCAATCGCCGGCCCATGATCACCGGCGTCACGCCTTCCACCAGCGCAGCGGCGGCAAAACTGCCACGTGTGGCAACCAGAACGTAGCTGCGCAATTCTGTATAGCGATCCATTCGATACTCCAGATACCGATAGAACCGATAAAAACAGCCATTCACAAAACATCGGATTCAAATCAGGCTGTTTACGTACAAAAACTATCGAGTTCAGGAGACTAACAAATGACCGTCATGAGAGCCATCGAAGCCGCCGTTCTGGTGATGCGTCGCGAAGGCGTCGACACCGCCTTCGGTATTCCGGGCGCCGCGATCAACCCGCTGTACGCCGCATTCAAGAAACTCGGCGGCATTGACCACGTGCTGGCGCGCCACGTCGAAGGCGCCTCGCACATGGCCGAGGGTTATACCCGCGCCATCGCCGGCAACATCGGTGTGTGCATCGGCACGTCGGGACCTGCGGGCACCGACATGATCACCGGTCTCTACTCAGCCTCCGCCGACTCGATTCCGATTCTGTGCATCACCGGCCAGGCGCCGCGTGCACGGATGCACAAGGAAGACTTCCAGGCCGTCGATATCGCCAGCATCGCCGCGCCGGTCGCCAAATGGGCGACCACGGTCATGGAACCCGGCCAGGTGCCGTATGTGTTCCAGAAGGCCTTTCAGTTGATGCGCAGCGGCCGGCCCGGCCCCGTGTTGATAGACCTGCCGTTCGACGTGCAGATGGCCGAGATCGAATTCGACATCGACGCCTACGAACCGCTGCCGGTGGTCAAACCCCAGGCCAGCCGCAAGCAGATCGAAAAAGCCCTGGCGATGCTTAACGCTTCGGAGCGTCCGCTGATCGTGGCCGGTGGCGGCATCATCAATGCCGATGCGTCGGACGCGCTGGTGGAGTTCGCCGAGCTGACCGGTATTCCGGTGATCCCGACGCTGATGGGCTGGGGCACGATCCCCGATGATCACCCGCAAATGGCCGGCATGGTGGGGCTGCAGACCTCTCACCGCTACGGCAACGCGACGATGCTGGAGTCCGACCTGGTGCTCGGCATCGGCAACCGCTGGGCCAACCGCCACACCGGCACCGTGTCGGTGTACAGCGAAGGGCGCACGTTCATCCACGTCGACATCGAGCCAACGCAGATCGGCCGCGTGCTGACGCCGGATCTGGGCATCGTTTCCGACGCCGGCGCAGCGCTGGCGATGTTCATCGAAGTGGCGCGCGAGTGGCACACCGCCGGCAAGCTGAAGAACCGTAGCGAATGGCTTGCCAGCTGCCAGGAACGCAAGCGCACGCTGCAGCGCAAGACCCATTACGACAACATCCCGGTCAAGCCGCAGCGGGTGTACGAGGAGATGAATCAGTATTTCGGCAAGGACACCTGCTACATCAGCACCATCGGCCTGTCGCAGATCGCCGGCGCGCAATTCCTCCACGTCTACAAGCCCCGTCACTGGATCAACTGCGGACAGGCCGGGCCGTTAGGCTGGACCATTCCGGCGGCGCTGGGCGTGGTGAAGGCTGACCCGAGCCGCCATGTCGTTGCGCTGTCCGGGGATTACGACTTTCAGTTCATGATCGAAGAACTGGCCGTCGGTGCGCAGTTCAAGCTGCCGTACATCCACGTGGTGGTGAACAACTCGTACCTCGGGCTTATCCGTCAGGCCCAGCGCAACTTCGACATCGATTACTGCGTGCAGCTGGCGTTCGACAACATCAACGCGCCTGAGCTGGAAGGCTATGGCGTCGATCACGTTGCGGTTGCCGAAGGTCTTGGCTGCAAGGCGATCCGCGTGCTTGACCCGGCGCACCTGCAGGCAGCCTTCGCCGAAGCCACCCGCCTGATGCAGCAGTACCGCGTGCCGGTGGTGGTGGAAATCATCCTCGAGCGCGTCACCAACATTGCGATGGGCACCGAGATCAACGCCATCAACGAATTCGAGTCCCTGGCCGAGAGCCGCGCCGACGCCCCCACCGCCATCAGCCTGCTGGACTGATCGCGCCGGTCATCCCGAACACGAACAAGGAGTACGTCATGCCACGTTTATGCGCCAACCTGTCGATGCTGTTCACTGAACTTGAGTTTTTGCAGCGCTTCGAAGCCGCCGCCAACGCCGGTTTCAGCGGTGTCGAATACCTGTTTCCGTATGACTTCAGCTCTGCGCAGATCAAGGCCGAGCTGGACCGCAACCGGCTGACTCAAGTGCTGTTCAACTTGCCGGCAGGCGACTGGGCCAAGGGTGAGCGCGGCATCGCCTGTCACCCTGATCGGGTTGAGGAGTTCTATGCCGGCGTCGACCTGGCCATTGCCTATGCCAAGGTCCTGGGCAACACACAGATCAACTGCCTGGCGGGGATCAAGCCCGAGGGGTTCGACGACGGGCTGATCGAAAAGACCTTCGTCGACAACCTCAAATACGCCGCCGACCGCCTGCAAGCCCAGGGCATCGATCTGGTCATGGAAATGATCAACACCCTGGACATTCCGGGGTTCTACCTGAACACCACCGCCCAGGCGCTGGCGATTCGCGAGAAAGTCGGCAGCCGCAACCTGTCCCTGCAATACGACATCTACCACATGCAAATCATGGAAGGCGACCTGGCCCGCACCCTCGAAAACCACCTGCCGGCGATCCGTCACGTGCAACTGGCGGACAACCCGGGGCGTCATGAACCGGGCACCGGCGAAATCAACTACGGCTTTTTGTTCAAGCACCTGGACCGGTTGGGTTATCGCGGCTGGATCGGCTGCGAGTACAAGCCGCTGACCACGACCGAGGCGGGGCTTGGGTGGATGAAGGCCCACAACTTGGTTTGATACCCGATACCTGATCCGAAACCCAACCTGGCATTGCCCGGAATGCAAACCCTGTAGGAGCGTGGCTTGTCCCGCGATCTGCTGCGCAGCAGCAGTGAAATCTGATAGCGCGGTGTGCCAGACGTACATCGCGGGTTGATGTACGACCGGTTCCCGGTCGATCGCGGGTCAAGCCACGCGCCTACAGGAGACCGCACAAGACATCACAAAGAGGTTACATCTCATGGCTAACATCGGTTTTATCGGCACCGGCATCATGGGCCTGCCCATGGCAGAAAACCTGCAGAAAGCAGGTCATCAATTGATTCTTTCCCGGCATTTCATTGCCCCGCCCGCGTCATTGGTGGACGGCGGCGCCACGGTGCTGGCCAACCCGCGGGAAGTGGCGCAAGAGGCGGAATTCGTCATCGTCATGCTGCCCGACACCCCGCAGGTCAACGACGTGCTGTTCGGCGAAAACGGTCTGAGCGAAGGCACCGGTTCCGGCAAAGTGGTCATCGACATGAGCTCGATCTCTCCTTCGGCAACCAAAGCGTTCGCCGAGAAAATCAACGCCACCGGCGCGCAGTACCTCGACGCGCCAGTGTCGGGCGGCGAAGTCGGCGCCAAGGCGGCGACGCTGAGCATCATGGTCGGCGGCGAGCAGGCGACATTCGAACGCGCCCTGCCCCTGTTCCAGACCATGGGCAAGAACATCACCCTGGTCGGCGGCAACGGTGACGGCCAGACCGCCAAGGTCGCCAACCAGATCATCGTCGCGCTGAACATTCAGGCGGTGGCCGAAGCCTTGCTGTTTGCCTCGAAAAACGGCGCTGATCCCGCCAAGGTACGCGAAGCATTGATGGGTGGCTTTGCCTCGTCGAAGATTCTCGAAGTGCATGGCGAGCGGATGATCAAAGGGACGTTCAACCCGGGCTTCAGGATCGCGCTGCATCAGAAGGATCTGAACCTGGCCCTTGAAGGCGCACGGGAGTTGGGGCTGAACCTGCCCAATACCGCCAATGCACAGCAAGTGTTCAGCACCTGCGCGTCACTGGGCGGCAGCGGCTGGGATCACTCGGGCTTGATCAAAGGCCTGGAGCACATGGCGAATTTTTCGATTCGCGGTGATCACCGGCCTGACTGACTCGCGCGGTGAGATGTGCTGCCCGTGCCGGCCCCTTCCCGGCTGAAGCCGGTCCCACTAACGGCATCGCGTGCAGTCAGCGGGTACGCAAGGCGTGCACCTGTGGGACCGGCTTCAGCCGGGAAGAGGCCCGTCCTGTTGACACATCAGGGGCAGCAATCACGCAATAAAAAGCCAGGCCTCCTCTCGGACAGCCTGGCTTTTTTACTGCGGAGTCTCTGCGACTATGCGGGACGCGATCAGAAGATATTGATCGGGTAGTCAGCAATCAAACGAAACTCCTTCACGTCACCATCAGGCTGATCGCCGTTGGCGGTGTGCCAGGCCTGACGCATGCGCAGGGACAAGTCCTTGGCCGGGCCGGACTGCACGACATACTTCGCTTCCAGGTTGGTCTCATGATGGTCGCCGTCATCGCCATAACCGGTGTAAGTGCTGTTCGACGGAATATGGGATCCATCAATATCGTCACCGTGGATATAACGAACCATGAAACTCAGCCCCGGCGCGCCGTAACTCGCCATGTTCAGGTCATAGCGCGCCTGCCAGGACTTTTCGCCCGGGCCGTTGAAGTCGGAGTACTGAACCGAGTTGGCCAGCAGTATCGAATCGCCGGTGTCGCCCGCGCCGTTATTACCAAAGGCCACATAATCGAACGGCGTGTCGCCATGCACTTTCTGATACGCCAGGGTCAACGTATGGGCGGTCAGGAATGAATAAGCAGCCGCCAGCGACCAGGTCGTGTTGCTGATATCACCCGCCTTGGCGGCGCCGCTGTCGTTGGTGCGGTAGATATTGAAGTCGAAGTTCAATGACTGCTGATCAGAGATCGGCAGTGTGTAGTTGGCATTGGCGTAGTACTGATGCCAGACGTCCTTGAGGTCCGAGCCATACAGGCTCACCGAAAGATTATCGGACAGCGCGTATTTACCGCCGGCGTAATCAATGCTGCTGGCTTCGACGTTGGCATACGCCGCCCAGATGCCGTGATCATTGTTGGTCGTGACCGGGCCGTTGCTGCCGGTGAAGTGGCCGCCGTCGAGTTCCAGATTGGCGATGTCGCTGCTCAGCACGTTAAAGCCAGTTGCGGTTTGCGGAAACAGCCGCGAGCCGCCCGCTGCAAACACCGGCGCCTGGGGTTGCAGATTGCCGTAGCGTAATTCGGTTTTCGAGATGCGCATCTTCAGCGCCCCGCCGGCCGTGCCGTATTCATCCTGCGGATTGCCATGGCTGTCCACCGGCAGGTTGCCGGTGCCGGTGGTCCCGCCGCCGCCATCCAGCTTCAGGCCCCAATAACCGTAGGCATCAACGCCAAAACCCACAGTGCCCTGGGTGAAGCCGGAACTGAAATTACCCAGCACGCCCTGGGTCCAGTCCTTGCTGTCGTCCTTGCCGTTCTTGTTGTCCCGGTTGAAATAATAGTTCTTCAGGTGAACAGTCAGACTGCTGTCGTCGACGAAGCCCTTGGCCTCCGATTGATCACTGACAACCGCTGCCGTTGCCAATTGACTGACACCCAGCGAAACCGCCAGCGTCATCAGATTCCATTTCACGAAAGTCATTGTTATCCCCTGTCTCGATTAAGGCCCAGCGCGTGCGCCCCTCTGCATGTGGGGCACTGTCTCAAGTTCACACGACGATTCAGCGCTGGAGCGGGCGTTGCGGCAGATGGAAACAAAACACACATGCCAGTGACTGGACGGCCGTTCCAGCCAAAGGAGCACATTGATTATTGTTGATACACGTTCTACTGGCGGCATACCACCCAGTTGAAGGGCGATAATCTTGTAGCACTATCCGACCAACGGGTTTCCCAACGAGTTTTGATAGTCACTATCAATCTTCGTAATAGTCGAAAACTTTCGGCCGGTGTTACCGTCGTCGGCGATGAAGAACACGAATCAATTGCCGGATGACTCCGCAGCATCAGGCAATCGAATCATGCTCCGCTTCATCATTCCTTTGGTAAGACTTTTAGCCACCTCACGTCAGTGCGGTGGCTTTTTTTATGCCCGTCATTTATCCACCACTTGCGGAACTTCTCAAGAACGCACTACGGCTGAAAAGTTCTCTTTGAAAGCACCAACGGTCCCTATTGCATTAATAGTGAAAATACTTAAGCGACGCCATGGAAACTCCGATATAAAGCGCACCAGGTAATAGCGTTCTAATATCACGGACGCCTTCAATTCAGGTGCACTTTATGTTCAAAGATCTTTCAATTGCCAAGCGCCTGGGATTGGGCTTCGGGCTTGTCCTCGCGCTGATGATCCTCGTCACACTGGTCGGCGTTAACCGGGTCGGGTTGATAGAGTCCGCCCTGACCGACGTCAGTGAGGACGCCACCGTCAAACAGCGTTACGCGATCAATTTCCGCGGCAGCGTGCATGACCGGGCGATTGCCCTGCGCGATGCCGTGCTGGTGCGCAACGATGCCGGGTTGGCCACACACCTGCGTGACATCGAGCGTCTTGACGGCCTTTATCAGGCGTCCGCCGCGCCCATGGACCGCATCTATCAAACCAAGGGCGCGTCGCCCCGTGAGCAAGAGCTGCTGGCCAACATCAAAGCAGCGGAACGCACTGCGCTGAGCGCCACCGAAACACTGCTGAAGCTACGCCAGCAAGGTGAAATCGACCAGGCCCAGACGCTGCTGATGGAGCAAGTGTCCGGCGCCTACAAAGACTGGCTCGCGCGCATCAACGCACTGATCGACCTGGAAGAAGCGTCCATTGGCGGGCACATCAGTTCGGTACGGGTGACGGCCGCGCAGTTCGCCTCGCTGATGCTGTTGTCCACCGGCATCGCCGTGGTGTTGGGGATCATTGCGTCGCTGCTGATCATCCGCGGCCTCAAGTCGACCCTCGGCGCCGAACCCCACCAGGTGGCGGCATCTATCCGTCGTCTGGCGGCCGGCGAGCTGACCGACAAGATCGAGACGACCTATCCCGACAGCGTGATGGGGGCGCTCAAGGCGACCAATCTGCACTTGTCGGCGACCATCACCGAGGTGCGTTCGGCCGCGGCGGCGTTGACCCACTCTTCCGCACAACTGCTGTCCAGTTCCGACAGCAACAGCGAGCAGATGCGTCTGCAAGCCAGCGAAACCCAGCAGATGGCCACGGCGATCAACCAGATGGCCAGCACCGTAAAAGAAGTTGCGGGCTACGCCGATCAAGCGGCAAATGCGACCCAGACGGCCGATCATGAAGTCGAGAACGGCAAGCGCATGGTCGAAAGCACCGCCCAGGCGATGGACCAGTTGGCGCGCAAGCTGGAAAGCGCCGCTGATTCGGTGGGCCAGGTGTCCAGCGACAGCCGCGCCATCGAAAACGTGGTGGCGGTGATCAACTCCATCGCCGAACGCACCAACCTGCTGGCGCTCAACGCCGCCATCGAGGCCGCCCGCGCCGGTGAGGCGGGCCGCGGTTTCGCCGTGGTCGCCGACGAGGTTCGCTCCCTGGCCAACCGCACTCAGGAGTCGACCCAGGAAATCCGCGACATGGTCGCTCAGTTGCAAACCGGAGCGGTGAAGACCGCCGACCTGATGCGCGAAAGCCGCGAAATGGCCCAACGGACGGTCGAGCAGACCCACGAAGCGCAAACCGCGCTGGTGAAAATCCGCCACGAAGTCGGCGCGCTCAACGACATGAATGCGCAGATCGCCAGCGCCGCCGCGCAACAACGGGCGGTGGCCGATGACGTCAGCGTCAACATCAATCGCATCCACGATTCGGCACTGGAGACCGCCGTCGGCTCCAATCAGGTCGCCCGCTCCAGTCGCGAGCTGTCGACCCTGGCCGACGTGCTCACCGACCGCGTGAGCTTCTTCAAGGTCTAACCGCGCAGGGCTGCGTCGCACAGGCGGCGCAGCCTTTCACTGCATCATCACTGCATCACCCCGCCGCCTTGTTTCCCCCTCCAACGACGTCTCGATCCTGACGGCGCGCCCGGCTTAATCGCTGGAGTCCTTCTGCACTTTCTGGTCTAGTAGCGATCCGATCATCCCGAGTCGACCGTCGTCGATTCCGTCATCCATTCGCTGCAACTGCCGCCCAAGCAAAGGTCCCGCCGATGTCTGCCCACCGTTTCAAGCACGCCCTCTCCTGCCTGTCCCTGCTGGCCTGTCTGACCTCCACTGCTGCCTTTGCCCACGCCCATCTGGAAAGCCAGCAGCCCGCTGCCGACAGCGAAGTGAGCGCGCCCAAAGAGCTGCGCCTGACCTTCTCCGAAGGCGTCGAAGACACGTTCACCAAGGTGGTGATCAGCCTGGACGCGCCCGATACGCCGACTGAAATCATCCAGACCCGCAACGTCCAAACCGACCCCAATGACCAGAAAGTCCTGATCGTAACCCCGGCCATGCCGATGGTGCCGGGCACATACAAAGTGGAATGGCACGCCGTGTCGGTGGACACCCACAAGAGCGAAGGCACCTACCGCTTTCAGGTGACGCCATAAACCCATGCATGAAGGACTGATCCTGTGCCGCTTCATCCACTTCGGCGCAGTGCTGTTGCTGTTCGGGGTCGGCGCGTTCCGCAGCCTGTTGTTTGCCCGGCACCTGCTGCCTTTTGAGGCCAGCCCGGCGGGACCTCGCCTGAGTCGAGTGCTCGGCTGGCTCGCCGCCATCGCCCTGGCGAGCGCCCTGGCGAGCGCGCTGGCGTGGCTGATGCTGACGGCTGCTTACCTGAGCAGCGACTGGAGCAGCGCGATCGATGCGTCTACCGTCAGGCTGGTGCTGAGCGGTACCTGGTTCGGTCACGTGTGGGTCGTTCATCTGCTGCTGAACGCGCTGGTTGTCATCCTCAATCGCCGGGTGAGGCCACGCGCGCTGCTGACCCTCAACGCGCTGTTGCTGCTGACGCTGGCGCCGGTCGGTCACGGCGCAATGTTCGATGGGCTGAAAGGCCAGCTGCTGATCCTCAACCAGATGCTGCACCTGCTCGGCGTCGGTACCTGGCTCGGCGGGTTGTTGATGCTGGCCCTGCTAATGAGGGCTGATCATGGCGTCGACCTCGTAGCGGTATTGCGGCGTTTCAGCGGCATCGGCTACGGGCTGGTGGCGCTCATCATCGCCACGGGCCTGATCAATGTTCGTGCACTCAGCGGCGGGTTCTGGCCTGAGCCTGCCTTTGCCGGGTTCGGCCTGGTGCTCGCCGTCAAAGTATCAATGGTTGGGGGCATGTTGGTGCTGGCGGCGCTGAACCGGCAACTGGCCCATGGCGCTGATCTGCCTTTGGCACGCCTGAGGCTGAGCGTGTCTCTGGAATGCCTGTTTGGCGCTGGCGCACTGGCGGCGGTGTCGTTGCTCGGCACCTTGCCGCCGATGCTGGCCTGATTTGAATGCGAGACGCTGAGCACAAGAGTTTGAACGCAAGACTCGGAGTGTCGCCTTCCATCGCGGCGGTTAACGTACAGGTCAGTAAACAGTCAGAGAGCCGCCGAACATGAGCCGCCAGCCGAGCAATCAGTCCTCCGAAAGCGTCGAACTCGACCCGCGCTGGAGCGCCGTGTTATCCCGGGACGCCAGCGCCGACGGGCAGTTCGTCTACGGCGTGCGCACGACGGGCGTCTACTGCCGCCCCAGCAGCAGCGCACGCTTGCCACGCGCGGAAAACGTGGTGTTCTTTGACAGTGCCGCTGAGGCCGAGGCCGCCGGGTTTCGCCCGAGCAAACGCGCTGCCGGCGACCGCACCGGTCTGGCTGAGCAGCATGCGGCCGTGGTCGAAGCAGCCTGCCGACTGATCGCCGAGGCCGAATGGCTGCCCACCCTCGCTGAACTGGCCGTCCACGCCCGCATGAGCCCCTGGCATTTCCACCGCGTCTTCAAAGCCGTCACCGGCCTGACGCCCAAGGGCTACGCCAACGCCCACCGCGCCGACAAGGTACGCCGCAAACTGACCGACAGCGGGCGCATCACCGACGCCCTGTACGACGGCGGTTTCAATTCCAACAGCCGTTTTTACGAAGCCAGCGCCGGACTGTTGGGCATGAGCCCCACGGACTACCGCAAGGGCGGCGCGTCGCTGGAGATTCGTTTTGCCGTCGGCGAATGCTTTCTCGGCGCGATTCTGGTGGCTCAAAGTCCGCGCGGCGTGTGCGCCATTCTGCTCGGCGATGACCCCAATCGATTGGTGCAAGACCTGCAGGATCAGTTTCACAGCGCCACGCTGATCGGCGGCGATGCCCACTTCGAGCGGCTGATGGCTGAGGTGGTGGGTTTTATCGAGGCGCCGAAGCTGGGCCTGAACCTGCCGCTGGATTTGCAAGGCACCGCCTTTCAGCAGCGGGTCTGGCAGGCCCTGGCGCAGATCCCGCCGGGCACGACCGCGAGCTACGCGCAAATCGCCCAACGGATCGGCGCGCCGACCGCCAGCCGCGCGGTCGCCCTGGCCTGCGCGGCGAACCACCTTGCCGTGGCAATTCCCTGTCATCGGGTGGTGCGCAGTGATGGCGCGTTGTCGGGTTATCGTTGGGGTGTGGAGCGCAAGCGCGCGCTTCTTGATCGCGAGGGTCGAGCAGCGGAGCACGCATCCGGTCCGGCAGCGAACGTCGCAAAGACCCGCTAGAAGCTTCCCGGCTAAAGCCGGTCCTACACATGAAGCCGGGCATGCAAAAAGCGCCAGGCATGCAAACGCCGGTAACAGCTTCTCGCTTGAGAAACCCTGACAGCGGCGTAAGGTCGCTGCACCGGATCTCACAAGGAGCATGGACGTGCCTTCGACTCTTCAAGCTGCGATAACCGACACCGCCCCCTCATTCTGGTTGATCGCCGACCAGCTCAATGCTCGCAACGAAACCGAACGGCTGGACTACATCCGCTCGGGCTTCCCGCCCGGTTGGGTCAAGGTGCTGCGCAACGCCTTCCGCCTCAGCAACAGCCAGCTCGAAGCCTTGCTGGCGACCTCGGTCTCCACCCTGGAACGCCGCCAGCGTCAGCAACGGCCGCTGGACATTGTCGGCTCCGAACGCCTTGACCGGGTTGCCGCCCTCGCCACCCACGCCGCCGAACTCTTCGAAGACCAGAACACCGCCCGCCGCTGGATGGTCGCCCCCAACCGCGCACTCAACGGCCAGACGCCCATCGCCCTGTGCGAAACCGAAATCGGCGCGCGCCAGGCACGCCGGGTGCTCAGCGCCTTGCAGCATGGCGGGGTTGTCTGATGCAGGCCTGGAGGATCAGCAAGGACAGTGCCGCGAACGATCTGTCCGGCATGGGCGCCGCGAAGTTCGGCGGGCGCTGGAATCATGCCGACCAGCCTGCGGTCTACCTGGCGCTGAGCGCGTCAGGCTGCGCGCTGGACACGCTCATTCAATGCGCGAGCCTGCCGCAGCCGGGTTTCCAGATCGTTCACCTGCAGTTGCCGGATGACCCGGCGCTGTATTGGCAGCCTGCTCTCACCCAATTGCCGCCCGGCTGGGACGTCACGCCGGCGGACCGGCCCAGCATGGATTTCGGCAGCGCCTGGCTGGAGCGGCGCGAGCAACTCGGGCTGATCGTGCCCTCCGCAACCATCACCCACACGCGCAACCTGCTGCTCAATCCTCGGCACCCCGCCATGACGCAGGTCAGGGTGCTCGACGTGCGTCCTTTCACCTGCGGCTGATCAGCGCTGGGTGTCGACCACGATTCTCCCGCGCACGTGACCATCCATAAGCAGGTGCGCGGTTTCAATCACTTCACTCAGGCCGATCTCGCGGTTGATCAACGGCAGCAGCGACACATCCAGATCGCGAGCCAGGCGCGCCCAGGCGTCGAGGCGGTCCTGGCGCGGGCGCATGACACTGTCGATGCCGGCCAGCGTCACGCCGCGCAGAATGAACGGCGCCACCGATGCCGGAAAGTCCATCCCCTGGGCCAGACCGCAGGCCGCGACCGTGCCCCAATAGCGGGTACTGGCGCAGATGTTGGCGAGGGTGTGACTGCCCACCGAATCGATCGCCCCGGCCCAGCGCTCTTTGGCCAGCGGGCGGCCGGGCTCGGCGAGGGTAGCGCGGTCGATGATTTGCGTAGCGCCGAGGGACGTCAGGTATTCGCTTTCGCTCAAGCGGCCGGTGGAGGCCACAACGCGATAGCCGAGTTTCGCCAGCAGTGCGATGGCGAAGCTGCCGACACCGCCGTTGGCCCCGGTCACCAGCACATCGCCCTTGTCCGGCGTCACGCCGTTTTTTTCCAGTGCCATGATCGCCAGCATCGCGGTGTATCCCGCCGTACCAATGGCCATGGCCTGCGCCGGTGTAAAGGCGCTCGGCAGCGGGATCAGCCATTTGCCCTGCAACCGCGCCCTCTGCGCCAGCCCGCCCCAGTGCCCTTCGCCGACACCCCAGCCGTTGAGGAGCACGTGATCGCCAGGTTTGAAGTCCGGATCGTTGCTGTCCTCGACCGTGCCGGCCAGATCCACCCCGGGCACCATCGGAAACTGCCGCACGATCGGGCCTTTGCCAGTGATCGCCAGGCCGTCCTTGTAATTCAGCGTGCTGTGGCTGACGCGCACAGTGACGTCGCCGTCGGGCAACTGACTGTCGTCGATGTCCGTCAGCTCAGCGCGGTAGCCGTTGTCGTCTTTGTTGATCAGGATGCCCTTGAACATGCCGTTCACTCCTATTTAGACCGCTCGTCTATAACCAGACCTGAAAACATCAGCGCGGCAATCCGCGCAGAAATCCGATGATGAAAGTATTGAGCGGCTGCTCGTTCTGCACCAGTCGAGCCCGCAGCACAGCGCCCTCCCAGCCAATCCAGAAATACGCCGCCAGCTCTGAACAGTCGGTGCGCACCGGCAGTTCGCCTGCCGCAATCGCCGCCTGAAAGCACACCGTCAGGCGCGCCTGCCAATCGAGAAAAACCTTTTCCAGTGCCTCGCGGAAACCCGCTGGCAGTACGCTCACTTCCTGGCCCATGTTGCCGACCAGACAGCCGCGCCGAAAATCGTGGCGGGCGATATTGACCTTCGATTCCTGAACGAACCCGGCCAGCCGCTCCAGCGGCGAGAGCTTTTCATCGAGCAGCCAGCGATCCAGGCGCCGGGCGAAGTAGCCGGCATAGCTGCCCAGCACCGCGAGGCCGAACACCTCTTTGCTGGCGAAGTAGTGATAGAAGGAGCCCTTGGGCACGCCGACGCGCTTGAGGATGCCGTCAATGCCAGTGGCCATGAAGCCCTGTTCGGTCAGCACCTCGACCCCGCAGCGGATCAGCGCCTCGCGGGTGTCGAAGTCATCGGGGCGTGCCACTTTGGGTGGTCGGCCGGGACGTCTGGGCCTTGCAATGATGTCGTTCATGGGGTTGCATATTAGACCGAGCGTCTATTAAATCAACCGCATCTTTGCATGTGCTGCTTTTCAGCTGCCTTTTCGCTATGGAGACTCTGCCGATGATCGCCTGGCCCGACACCCGCCTGCTCAAACTGCTGGACATCGAACTGCCCATCCTCCAAGCGCCCATGGCCGGTGCGTCCGGCTCGGCGATGGCCGTCGCGGTCGGCAAAGCCGGTGGCCTGCCCTCGCTGCCCTGCGCCATGCTGACCCGCGCGCAGATCCGTGAAGAGATGGCACGGATACGCGCGGGCACCCATGCGCCGCTTAACCTGAATTTCTTCTGCCATCAGAATCCGGAACCGGACCCACAGACCGACGCAGACTGGAAAAACCTGCTCAAGCCCTATTACGACGAACTGGGCGCAGACTTCGATGCACCCACGCCCACCTCCAACCGCGCGCCGTTCGACGAGGCGGCGTGCGTCTTGATCGAAGAGCTGCGGCCGGAAGTGGTCAGTTTTCACTTCGGCCTCCCCGACGCAGACTTGTTGGAGCGGGTAAAGGCCGCGGGTGCGAAGGTGCTCTCCTCGGCCACCACCGTTGAAGAAGCCGTGTGGCTCGAAGCACGGGGTTGCGATGCGATCATCGCCATGGGCTACGAGGCCGGCGGCCATCGTGGGATGTTCCTCAGCGATCAGTTGCACACCCAGGTCGGAACGATGGCGCTGGTGCCGCAGATTGTCGATGCCGTGACGATTCCGGTCATCGCGGCCGGCGGCATTGCCGACAGTCGCGGTATTGCCGCTGCGTTCATGCTCGGCGCGGCCGCGGTTCAGATCGGCACAGCCTATCTTTTCACCCCGGAAGCCAAGACTTCGGCGCTGCATCAGGCGGCATTGAGCCGCGCGCAGGACAGCCACACCGCCGTCACCAATATTTTCACCGGCCGCCCGGCCCGTGGCATCGTCAACCGCATCATGCGTGACATCGGGCCCATGGCCGATGCCGCGCCCGCCTTCCCCACGGCGGGCGGTGCGCTGATGCCGCTGCGCAGCAAGGCCGAAGCCCGCGGAGACGACGGCTTCATGAATCTCTGGGCGGGTCAGGCAGTGGGCATCAAGCACTCGCTGTTGGCGGAAGAACTCACGCGAACGCTGGCCATCGGCGCCCTTGAGCGGCTGGGCGGGCGCTAAGCCGGTGATATAAGCCGCCGATTTAAAAACAGAGCGCGGCAAGATCCGGCTTCCGCGCGGAGAAGAGTCGCTATATATTTCGCTGCATAGCGTTTGACCGGCGTCCGGTTGGCGTTCTTCCTCATTCAGTTCGCTACCCCGGAGCCGTTCCATGCGCGCAGTTTCAAATCGCTTCACCCTCACCTCGCTGGTCATCGCCTTGGCGGCGCTGTCTTCGGGCACAGCGTTCGCCGATGAGGTTCAAGTGGCCGTCGCGGCCAATTTCACGGCGCCGATCCAGGCCATCGCCAAGGACTTCGAAAAAGACACCGGTCACACGCTGGTCGCTTCTTTCGGCGCGACGGGCCAGTTCTACACCCAGATCAAAAATGGCGCGCCGTTCGAAGTGTTCCTCGCCGCCGATGACACCACTCCGGCAAAACTCGAGAGCGAAAACGAGACCGTGAAAGGCTCGCGCTTCACCTACGCGCTGGGCACCCTGGCGCTGTGGTCGGCCAAGGACGGCTACGTCGACGACAAAGGCCAAGTGCTCAAGGACGGCAAGTTCGAACACCTTTCGATTGCCAACCCGAAAGCCGCACCTTACGGCCTCGCTGCCACTCAGACCCTGGACAAACTAGGCCTGACCGAGGCGACCAACAGCAAGATCGTCGAAGGCCAGAGCATCGCCCAGGCCTATCAGTTCGTGCAGACCGGCAACGCCGAGCTGGGTTTCGTCGCCCTCTCCCAAGTGTTCAAGGACGGCAAGCTGACTGGCGGCTCGGCCTGGATCGTGCCCGCCAACTTGCATGAGTCGATCAAGCAGGACGCCGTGATCCTCAATAAGGGCAAAGACAACGCCGCCGCCAAGGCGCTGATGGAATACCTCAAAGGCCCGAAAGCCGCCGCGATCATCAAGTCCTACGGGTACCAGCTGTAAATGCTGCTGGGCAGTGCTGACCTGGCGGCCATCTGGCTGACGCTGAAACTGGCGTCCCTGACCACCGTGATTCTGCTGATCGTCGGCACGCCCATCGCGCTGTGGTTGTCGCGCACACGCTCATGGCTGAAAGGCCCGGTTGGCGCGGTGGTGGCCTTGCCTCTGGTGTTGCCGCCCACGGTGATCGGCTTTTACCTGCTGTTATTGCTCGGCCCGAACGGCGCGATCGGGCAGCTGACCCAGCACCTGGGGCTTGGCACGCTGACGTTCAGTTTCACCGGGTTGGTGATCGGCTCGGTGCTGTATTCCCTGCCGTTCGTGGTGCAGCCCTTGCAAAACGCCTTCGCCGCCATCGGCCCTCGCCCCCTTGAAGTGGCGGCCACGTTGCGCGCAGGCCCTTGGGACACGTTCTTCTCAGTCATCCTGCCGCTGGCGCGCCCTGGCTTTATTACCGGGGCGATTCTGGGTTTCGCTCATACTGTGGGTGAGTTTGGCGTGGTGCTGATGATCGGTGGTAACATCCCGGAGAAAACCCGGGTCGTGTCCACGCAAATCTACAACCACGTCGAATCCATGGAATACGCCCAGGCCCATTGGCTGGCCGGGGCGATGCTGGTGTTTTCCTTTGTGGTGCTGCTGGCGCTGTACTCCAGCGGCAAGGCCCGTTCGACGTGGAGCGGCGCATGAATTCGACGATCGATGTTCGCTTGAAGTTGGCGTTTGCCGAGTTCGCCCTCGACGTCGACCTGACCCTGCCCGGTCGTGGCGTCACTGCGCTCTACGGTCATTCCGGTTCGGGCAAGACCACCTGCCTGCGCTGCATGGCCGGGCTGGAAAAGTCCGCCAGCGGTTTGGTCAGCGTCAACGGCGAGGTCTGGCAGGACAGCGCCAACAACGTGTTTCTCCCCCCGCACAAACGCTCTCTGGGATACGTATTCCAGGAACCGAGCCTGTTTCCGCACCTCGACGTCGAGGGCAATCTGCGCTTCGGCCTCAAGCGCATCCCCGAGCGCGACAGGCGCATTACGTTGCAGCAGGCGACCTCGCTGTTGGGCATCGATCATTTGCTCAGCCGCGCGCCCGACAAACTGTCCGGCGGCGAGCGTCAGCGGGTCGGCATCGCCCGCGCGTTGCTGACCAGCCCGCGCCTGCTGCTGATGGACGAACCCCTGGCGGCGCTGGACGCGCAACGCAAAAGCGAAATCCTGCCGTACCTCGAACGCCTGCACGACGAGCTGGACATACCGGTGATTTACGTGAGTCACGCCCAGGATGAAGTGGCCAGACTGGCCGACCATCTGGTGCTGCTCAGTGACGGCAAAGCGCTGGCCAGCGGCCCCATCGGCGAAACGCTGGCGCGACTGGATCTGCCGCTGGCGATGGGCGACGACGCGGGCGTGGTGATAGAGGGAAGCGTTCTAACTTACGACGCGGCTTATCAACTCATTACCGTTCAACTGCCACGCAGCGAACTCAGTATCCGTGTCGCCCACTCCGCGTTGCTCCCCGGCAAGCCGCTGCGCCTGAAGGTGCAGGCGCGGGATGTGAGCCTCAGCCTGCAACCCGACGCTCAAAGCAGCATCCTCAATCGCCTGCCGGTGACCGTCATCGAAGAGATCGCTGCCGACAACACCGCCCACGTGCTGGTCCGCCTCGATGTCGACGGCTCGCCGCTGCTGGCGCGGATCACCCGGTATTCCAGGGATCAGTTGCAATTGGCAGCCGGACAACAGCTATGGGCGCAGATCAAGTCGGTGGCATTGCTGGCCTAGGCCAGATCAATCACGCATCGCATTCATCAGGCACGCATTTATTCGGCACGACTGCGCAGTGCAACGGTCAATGCAGAAAGACCCGCATTCAGGACTGCCTTTCATGCCGGACACAATCCACAGCGAAGACCTGCCCAAAGATCTGCACTACGTCGACGACAGCCAGCCCGGATTTACCCGCAAGATCCTGCGCGGCAAGTTCGCCTATTTCGACACCGACGGCCAACGCATTCGCGACGAGGACGAGATCAAGCGCATCAATGCGCTGGTGATCCCGCCGGCGTATACCGACGTGTGGATCTGCGCCGACCGCAAAGGCCATCTGCAGGCTACCGGCCGCGACGCCCGCGGGCGAAAGCAGTACCGCTATCACCCGCGCTGGCGCGAGATTCGCGACGAGAATAAATACTCGCGGATGATCGCCTTCGGCCAGGCGCTGCCGAAAGTGCGCAAACAGCTGGAAACGCAGCTGGCCAAACCCGGGATGGGCCGCGAGAAGGTCATGGCGGCGGTGCTGTCGCTACTGGACCAGACGCTCATCCGTATCGGCAACAGCCAATATGCCCGGGACAACCGCTCTTATGGCCTGACCACGTTGCGCAACAAACACGTCGACGTGAAGGGCAGCAAGATCTACTTCGAGTTTCGCGGCAAGAGCGGCGTCGAGCACCGGCTTAGCGTCACCGACCGGCGCCTGGCGAACATCATCAAACGCTGCATGGAATTGCCCGGCCAGAACCTCTTCCAGTATCTGGATGACGACGGCCAGCGCCATCACGTGAGCTCGTCGGACATCAACCAGTACCTGCACACACTGACCGGCGCTGACTTCACCGCCAAGGACTACCGCACGTGGGCCGGCAGCGCCATGGCATTGGCCACACTGCGCAAGCTGCACTGGGAGCCGGAAGCGGACGCGAAGAAACACGTCGTGTCCATGGTCAAGGAAGTCGCGCGCTTGCTGGGCAACACCCCGGCCGTCTGCCGCAAATGCTACATCCACCCGGCCGTGCTGGAAGCCTTCGCGATGGGCGAACTGGCCAAGCTGCCGCGCATCCGCCAGCGCAAAGGCCTGCGTATTGAAGAAGTGGCTCTGGCCGGTTTCCTCCAGGGCCTGCAGGCCGCCGAGGTCATTCGTGAAGCATCCGAAGAACTGACAGGAGAAACAGCATGACCACCCACGGCGCTCATATTCCCGGCGAAAAACTCAATGACCCGGACGCACGCCCCGCTGACGTCGCCGATGACCGCGAGCGCACGGACGACGTGCGTGAAGACGAGCCGCTGACCGGCGGCGATCACGACGACGCCGGGCACACCCCCAAGGTGCCCCTCGCGGAGTAAACCCGTTTTGTACTTCAGGATTCAAAGGCCTCACCCATGACCACACCGCCACACCTGCCAGACGACGCCCGCCCTTCTTCCTTCACCGTAGATGCCAACCGCCCCGGATTCGTCCGGGTTCGCGGTGCACGCGAGCACAACCTCAAGGACGTGGACGTCGACATACCCCGCGACGCGCTGGTGGTGTTCACCGGCGTCTCGGGCTCGGGCAAGTCCTCACTGGCCTTTTCCACGCTCTATGCGGAAGCCCAGCGGCGCTATTTCGAATCCGTCGCACCCTACGCCCGACGCCTCATCGATCAGGTGGGCGTGCCCGACGTTGACTCTATCGAAGGTCTGCCGCCAGCCGTCGCGCTGCAGCAACAACGCGGCACGCCGAGCACGCGTTCCTCGGTCGGCAGCGTGACCACCCTGTCCAGCCTGATCCGCATGCTCTATTCCCGCGCCGGCACTTATCCGCCGGGACAGCCAATGCTCTACGCCGAAGACTTCTCGCCCAACCTGCCCCAGGGCGCCTGCCCCGAGTGCCACGGCCTGGGTCGGGTCTATGAGATCCCGGAAGAGCTGATGGTGCCGGACGATTCGCTGACCATCCGCCAGCGCGCGATCGCTTCCTGGCCCTTGGCCTGGGGCGGCCAGAACCAGCGCGACATCCTCGTTACCCTGGGCTACGACGTCGACACCCCCTGGCGCGACCTGCCTAAAAGAGACCGCGACTGGATTCTGTTCACCGACGAACAGCCCACCGCACCGGTTTACGCAGGCCTGACCCCGGAAGAAACCCGACTGGCGATCAAGCGGAAGGTCGAGCCGAGCTATCAGGGCACCTTCACCGGTGCCCGACGTTATGTGCAGCATACCTTCGCCCATTCGCAGAGCGCGCTGATGAAGCAGCGCGTCTCGCGGTTCATGCGCGGCAGCCCGTGCCCGCTGTGCGCCGGTAAACGCCTGAAGCGCGAAGCCCTCTCGGTAACCTTCGCCGGCCTCGATATCGGCGAGCTGTCGCAGATGCCGCTGTTGCGGCTGGCCGAAGTCTTGCGTCCGGTGGCAGCGGGCGTCTTCGCTGATGAGGATCGCGAAACCGCTGTACTTGATCGCGAGCAGAGGGCAATAGCGAAAAACAAGCGGGTCACCGCAGGCGGTTCGGCCCACGACGCAGCCCCCGATGTGCGTGCGACACCGAACCTGTCCGTCGAGAAGCGCCTCGCCGCTCAGCGCATTGCTCAGGATCTGTTGGCGCGGGTCAGCACCCTCACCGATCTGGGGCTCGGTTACCTGGCGCTGGATCGCAGCACGCCGTCACTGTCGTCCGGTGAACTTCAGCGCCTGCGCCTGGCGACGCAATTAGGCTCGCAGCTGTTCGGCGTGATCTACGTGCTGGACGAGCCTTCTGCGGGCCTGCACCCGGCGGACAGCGAAGCGCTGTTCACGGCGTTGCAGCAGCTCAAGGCATCCGGCAACTCGCTGTTCGTCGTCGAGCACGATCTGGAAACCATGCGCCGCGCCGACTGGCTGATCGACGTCGGCCCTGCCGCCGGCGAGCATGGCGGTCACGTGCTGTACAGCGGCCCTCCCGCAGGCCTGGCCGAAATCGAAGCGTCGCAAACGCGCCGGCATCTGTTCGCCGAGCACACCGAACTCAGCGCTACAAGGAGGCAGCCGACCGATTGGCTGCGCCTGGAAGGCATCACCCGCAACAACCTCAACGGACTGAGCGCTGAATTTCCGCTGGGCTGCTTCACATCGGTGACCGGCATCTCCGGCTCGGGCAAATCCAGTCTGGTCAGCCAGGCATTGCTGGAGCTGGTGGGCGCGCAATTGGGACGGCCTGTCGCGGAGGTCGACGCGGAAGAGTCCAGTCTGGAAGACGATGCGCCGCAACCCACCGGCGGGCATATCGCCGGCGGACTGAGCGCGATCAAGCGGCTGGTGCAGGTCGACCAGAAACCCATCGGCCGCACCCCGCGCTCCAACCTTGCGACCTACACCGGCCTGTTCGACAACGTGCGCAAACTGTTCGCCGCAACGCCCGACGCGCAGAAGGCCGGTTACGACGCAGGACAGTTCTCGTTCAACGTCGCCAAAGGCCGCTGCCCGGTGTGCGAAGGCGAAGGGTTCGTCAGCGTTGAATTGCTGTTCATGCCCAGCGTCTACGCGCCCTGCCCGACCTGCCACGGCGCGCGCTACAACCCGGACACCCTGGCCATTCGCTGGAACGGGTTGAGCATTGCCGAGGTGTTGCAGCTGACGGTTGAACAAGCGGTGGACGTGTTCGCCGAACAATCCGGCGTGCTGCGCTCGCTGACAGTGCTGCGTGACATTGGTCTGGGTTATCTTCGACTTGGCCAGCCTGCCACCGAACTCTCCGGCGGCGAGGCCCAGCGCATCAAACTGGCGACGGAGCTGCAGCGCAGCCAGCGCGGCGCCACGTTGTACGTGCTCGACGAGCCGACCACGGGCCTGCACCCCACCGACGTGGATCGGCTGCTGACGCAGCTCAATGCATTGGTGGATGCAGGGCACAGCGTGATTGTGGTGGAGCATGAAATGCGCGTGGTTGCGCAAAGTGACTGGGTGATCGACATCGGCCCGGGGGCTGGGGACAAGGGCGGCAATGTTGTGGCGTGCGGGACACCGGAGGAGGTTGCGGATGTGGCGGAGAGCCGGACGGCGCCGTTTTTGCGCAAGGTTTTGCGGGGCTGAGGATGTTCTGCGGGGGTGTTGAAACGGAAAAGGCACTTGAGGTTGCCCTTAAGTGCCTTTTTCTGATTGGTGCCCCGAGCCGGAGTCGAACCGGCACATCCTTTCGGACGACGGATTTTAAGTCCGGTGTGTCTACCAATTTCACCATCAGGGCGGTAGCACATATCAACCTTGACCTTCGCGAGCCATGTCGCGAGGCCAGCTGACAAGAGTGGGGAATATATACATCCCCAGCCGTGGAGGCAAGTTCAAAGCTTTCGGATTCAATTGGTTACGTTTGTTTGTCGTCGCAAGCTGATAGCCTGTCTATGCTCTCTCCCAGTACCAGGGTGACTCGCTGTCGCAGATGTCTTGCTACTTTCTTTTGTAAAACTAAATGAGGTGTCTATGAAATCCGCTTTGTGGCTTGGTCTGATTGGAGCATTTTCGGTAAGCGCTCAGGCGGCATCGCTCAATGTCCCGATGAACCTCGTGAGCGCTGACGGCGCCCCGCAGCCTATTGGCGAGGTGACCATCAGCGAGACACCTTACGGGCTGGTGTTGACCCCCCAGCTAAAATCTTTACCCGCCGGGATGCACGGTTTTCACGTTCATGAAAATCCGAGTTGTGACCCAGGCATGAAAGACGGCAAAAAGGTCGCGGCACTGGCGGCGGGCGGCCACTTTGACCCGGCGCGCACCGGCAAGCATCTGGGCCCCTATGGCGAGGGCCACTTGGGTGACCTGCCGGCGGTTTACGTCAACGCCGATGGGGTTGCGGAATATCCTGTGCTCGCACCACGCCTGAAGAAGATTTCCGACGTCAAAGGTCACGCGCTCATGATCCATGTCGGCGGCGACAACCACTCAGATATGCCTATGCCATTGGGCGGTGGCGGTGATCGCATGGCATGCGGTGTTATATGACGGCACTCAAACTTGCCTGGGGCAGCTGAACCGGTGAAAGAGAACAGTGGCTTGGGATGTGAGCTATCGCTTCACAGAGGGTTGCGGGAGCGATGGTCAGAGTTGCGGAAACTCTGACCATTTTGCCACCCACAAAAAAGCCCGTAAGACGTTGATCTTACGGGCTTTAAATGTGGAGGCCGAGGTCGGAATCGAACCGGCGTAAGCGGATTTGCAATCCGCGGCATAACCATTTTGCTACTCGGCCTCAAACGCTCAGCGATCCAACCACTACCGCTAAACGCATACAAACTGGAGCGGGAAACGAGACTCGAACTCGCGACCCCGACCTTGGCAAGGTCGTGCTCTACCAACTGAGCTATTCCCGCTTTGTGTGGGCGCCATTCTATACACTCAAATGACCCCGTCAACCCCTTGATTTAAAAATACTTATTTTTCATCCGTGGTCGTGCGCAGATGCGGCCATGCGGCCCGGAGGTATTGCACCATCGACCACAGGGTCAGGCCTGCCGCGATCATCAACAGCACGTAACCCAACACAACCCAGAAGGTAAACGCCGGCGGGTTGGCCAGCAGGATGACCAGCGCAAGCATTTGCGCAGCGGTTTTCCATTTGCCCAAGTTCGACACGGCCACTTGCGCGCGCGCACCCAGCTCGGCCATCCACTCGCGCAGGGCAGAGATGACGATCTCGCGGCCGATGATCACTGCGGCCGGCAGCGTCAGCCAGAGGTTGGCGTGAGCCTGTACCAGCAACACCAGCGCAACGGCCACCATCAGTTTGTCAGCCACTGGGTCGAGAAACGCCCCGAACGGTGTGCTTTGCTCAAGGCGTCTTGCCAGGTATCCGTCCAGCCAGTCGGTCGCGGCTGCCAGGGCGAATACCGAACTGGCCGCCATGTAGCTCCAGTGGTACGGCAGATAGAACAACAGAATGAAGATCGGAATCAGCAGGACACGTAATACGGTGATCAGATTAGGGATATTCATCGGCACAACTGGCTACGAGGTGAGCGAGCATTCTACTCGCTGTGCAGGTTTGCATAAATCGACTCTGCGAGCTTTTTGCTGATTCCTGGCGCCTTGGCAATTTCTTCGATGCTGGCCCGGGACAATTCCTGAAGGCCGCCGAAGTGCTTGAGCAAATCGCGACGCCGGGTCGGGCCCACGCCTGCCACCCCTTCCAGGGTTGAAGTTCGGCGTGTTTTACCGCGTCGCGCACGGTGCCCGGTGATGGCAAACCGGTGAGCTTCGTCTCGGATCTGCTGGATCAGGTGCAGCGCCGGCGAGTCGCCCTTGAGCGTGAATTCGTGGGCGGCATCGTTCAGATAAAGCGTCTCGAAGCCGGCCTTGCGCGTGGCCCCTTTCGCGACACCCAGCAAAATCAGGTCCGGCACGGCAAGCTCATTCATCACATCGCGGGCCATGCTCAACTGGCCCTTGCCGCCGTCCACCAACAGGATGTCCGGCAATTTGCCCTCGCCGTCCTTGATTCGGCTGAAGCGACGGGTGAGTGCCTGGTGCATGGCGGCGTAGTCGTCCCCCGCCGTGATGCCTTCGATGTTGTAGCGGCGGTAATCCGACTTGATCGGGCCCTCGGGACCGAACACCACGCACGACGCCACCGTCGCTTCGCCACTGGAATGGCTGATGTCATAGCATTCCAGGCGCTGCGGCGGCTCATCGAGTTTGAGCACTTGAGCCAAGGCTTCAAATCGCGCAGTGACGTGCTGACGATTGGCGAGCCGCGCCATCAGTGCCTGCTCGGCATTGGTCACGGCGAGTTGCTGCCAGCGCGCGCGGGTGCCACGCACCCGATGGCTGATGATGATTTCGCGGCCCCGTGAAGCATCGATCGCGTCGATCAGCGCCGGGAAGTCCTCATTGACCACGTTGACGATGACTTCGCCCGGCAATTCGCGCTCGCCGCCGCCCAGGAAATACTGCGCCAGGAACGCGGACATGACTTCGCCCACTTCCTCCTCGATCCCGACCTGCGGGAAGAAGTTCTTGCTGCCCAACACCCGCCCGCCGCGCACGCTGATCAGGTGCACGCAGGCGCCGCCCGGGTTGACGAACGCCGCCACCACATCGACGTCGCCGGTGCCGCCGTCCATGCTCTGCTGGTCCTGCACGCGACGCAGCAGGCCGATCTGATCACGCAGCTCGGCGGCGTGCTCGAAATCGAGGTTCATCGCTGCCTTTTCCATCAGCGCATTGAGTTCGTCGGTAAGGGCATTGCTGCGGCCTTCGAGGAACATCACCGAGTGACGTACGTCATCGTTGTAGATCTGCGGCTCGACAAGGTTCACGCAGGGCGCCTTGCAGCGCTTGATCTGGTACTGCAGGCAAGGCCGCGTGCGGTTCTTGTAGAAACTGTCTTCGCACTGACGAACGTGGAAGGTCTTCTGCAGAATGCTCAGGCTTTCGCGAATCGCACCCGCGCTGGGGTAAGGGCCGAAATAACGGCCTTTGGCTTTTTTGGCACCACGATGAATGCTCAGCCGGGGAAATTCGCCGTCGGACAGGTGCACGTAAGGGTAGGACTTGTCGTCACGCAACAGGATGTTGTACGGCGGACGCGACTCCTTGATCAGGGTTTGTTCCAGCAGCAACGCCTCGGTTTCGTTGGCGGTGATGGTGGTTTCAACCTGAGCGATCCGCGCGACCAATGCACCGGTTTTCGGGGCGTGGCCGGTCTTGCGGAAATAGCTGGCGAGGCGCTTCTTTAAATTCTTGGCCTTGCCGACGTACAGC
This sequence comes from Pseudomonas petrae, assembly GCF_021728295.1. Taxonomy (GTDB): domain Bacteria; phylum Pseudomonadota; class Gammaproteobacteria; order Pseudomonadales; family Pseudomonadaceae; genus Aquipseudomonas; species Aquipseudomonas petrae. The sequence continues at coordinate 248,676 of NZ_JAKJXE010000002.1, read as the reverse complement.
AGCTTGCCGTCGATATCGAACATCCGATATACGCCGGGGCGGCCACTGCAGGTGGACAGAAAAGCACTGGGATCAAACGGTTGGGTCATTTATGCGCTGGCGTCGACCATGCCGTGACGAACGGCCAGCAGGGCCAGCTCCACGTCACTGCTAATCGACAGCTTCTCGAATATGCGGTACCGGTAGGTATTCACGGTTTTGGGGGACAGGCAGAGCTTGTCGGAAATCGTCTGCACTTTCTGGCAGCCGACAATCATAAGGGCAATCTGGATTTCCCGCTCGGACAAGAGGTCGAACGGCGAATTGCTGGTCTGCGGCTGGAACGACTTGAGCGCCAGTTGCTGGGCGATCTGCGGGCTGATGTAGCGCTGCCCTGCAAACACCAGGCGAATGGCCTGAACCATCTCGGTCAGACCGGCGCCCTTGGTCATGTATCCCGCCGCGCCCGCTTGCAGCAGGCGTGTAGGGAAAGGGTCTTCTTCGCACACCGTGACCGCCACCACCTTCATGTCGGGGTGGCTGCGGATGAGCTTGCGCGTGGCTTCCAGTCCACCGATGCCCGGCATCTTCACGTCCATCAGCACGACGTCGGGTTTCAGCTCGCGGGCCTTCTGCAACGACTCTTCGCCGGACTCGGCCTGCCCCACCACCTGCAAGCCTTCGATGTCGGCCAACATGCGCGTGATACCTGTCCGAACCAGATCATGGTCATCGACAACCAACACCCTAATCAAGCAGACACCTCACCGAACAATTCATGACGACTGCTCGCCACGTTAGCAAAAAGAAAGTAAGCGACCTGCTCTGGAGCACTGCTTGTGCATGTGTACCAGATGATCTACAACACTGCCGACAAGCTATCACCATCGACCGCGAAACTTGATAAAAATCTTTAAACGTCCGACCGCTGCATCTCTCGGATTGCCTTATAGCTTCTTGTCCGGGGCATAGCTGCTTTGGTATTCCGCCAGAGTAGTGGTTAACCGGCAGATGGCGTCCTGTTCCTCCTTTCCCAGGCTGCGGTAACTGCCCACCATCCACTCCTCGTTCTCGCTCAGGCCGACGATGGGCACCGGCGTGCGGGCCCCCGTCAACACGTACAGCACGTCTACACCGCGATGGGCGACACGGGCCAGATAATCGGCCTTGGGGGTGCGCTCGCCGTTTTCGTACTTGCCCTGCGCGTTGGCTTCCACGCCACCGATTTCACCGAATGCGCGTTGTGAGAGCCCCAAGCGCTCGCGCTCTTCCCTAATTCGGGCACTTATTCCACTCATTTGGATGCATAGCCTTGTTGACATCACTCTTTTGAGTGATAGAATCGAAATAATTTGAACGAACTTGAACGGTTTTGAACTATGCCCGGAATCCGTACCGCCGCACAAGCCAAGGCTTGGCTGGAACAGCAGGGCAAATCGGTTCAAGAGTTTGCTAGGGAGCACAACGTGGACCCCGCGACGACCTATCAAGTGTTGTCCGGGCGAAAGAAGGGGCGCCGGGGTGAGTCGCACAAAGTCGCGGTGCTGCTGGGAATGAAGATCGGGGTGATACCGCCTGAAGCCGGGTCTTCGGAAGTGCCCGAGGACTGAATCAGCCTTCTGCAGTTTTAAGCGTTGATTATAGGCAGGCTGTCCCCAATCGCTTCCATTGCAATTTCCAATTGAAGAACCCGACGGGTCTGAAGTAAGCTCGGCGGCATTCCACGGAGACAGACCATGTTGCCTTCCCTTTCCACTCAGTTGTTCAGCGCCGCCGACGGTTCACGTCTGGCTGGGCGTGCGGCTGCCTGGAATGCGACGGCGTCTACCGCTCCTGCTTCTTATTTTTATGGGTATTGGTTTAGCCACTGGCGCGCCTGATACCCAAACGGCGCCCTGAACTTCGGGACGCCCACCAGAGATAACTCTCACCCCCGGTCGGCTTCCCGACCGGGGGTTTTGTTTTTCTGGGCCACACATTTCTGACTGATTGATTCGAGGAACCGCACATGAACCACAACCACTATTACCGCAACGACACCGACTTCGCCTGGCGATTTAGCAACCTCCGTTCGGGACAGCCTGCCGCCTCCGATCGGTCACTGACAGGTGGCAACGCCCTACTCACAGCCATACCGGCCAATTGTCGAACACCCCAGTAGGTCCGCGCGGGAATGCCCGCCGACCAGGAAGCCCGCACATGAATTCGCCCGTCGTCAGCAACACCCTCATTGATTTGCCGGCCAGCGGCGTCACCCTGAATGACAGCCGCCCTGCCCCGAAACGCCTGCCCACGCCGTTTGCGCTGAAACATCAGCTGCCGCTGGACGCTGCCATGACCGCACAGGTCGCCGCCCACCGGCAGTCGATTCGCGCCATTCTCAACGGTGAAGATTCGCGCCTGCTGGTCGTTGTCGGCCCGTGCTCGATCCACGATCCCGACGCCGCACTCGAATACGCCGAGCGCCTGGCGCGTCTGGCCGCTGAGGTCAGCGACCAGATGCTGCTGGTGATGCGCGCCTACGTCGAAAAGCCGCGCACCACGGTTGGCTGGAAAGGCCTGGCGTACGATCCCGCCCTTGATGGCAGTGACGACATGGCCGAGGGCTTGGCCCTGTCACGGCAGTTGATGCGTGAAATGGTCCGGCTCGGCCTGCCGGTCGCCACGGAGTTGTTGCAACCGATGGCGGCGGGTTACTTCGATGACGTGTTGAGTTGGGTGGCCATTGGCGCAAGAACAACCGAATCGCAGATCCACCGGGAAATGGCCAGCGGCCTCGGCGTGCCCACCGGCTTCAAGAACGGCACCGACGGCGGCATTTCCGTGGCCTGCGACGCCATACGCTCGGCGGCCCACGCCCACCGGCATTTCGGCATGGATCCGCAGGGTCGCCCGGCGATTATCGAGACGTCGGGCAATCCTGACACCCACATCGTGCTGCGCGGCGGTCATGGCGGGCCGAACCACGACGCCGCGAGCGTTGCAGCGGTGAATGCCAGCCTGGCGAAGCACCGCATGGCCGCGCGCATCATGGTTGATTGCAGTCACGCCAACAGCGGCAAGGATCCGCTGCGCCAGCCGGCCGTATTCAACGACGTGCTGCAGCAACGACTGGCCGGTGACCGGACGCTGATCGGCATGATGTTGGAGAGCCATTTGTTCGAAGGCTGTCAGCCGTTGAGTGCCAATCTTAAATACGGCGTGTCGGTGACGGACGCGTGCCTGGGTTGGGAGTCCACCGAGCGGCTGCTGCGCGAGGCCGTGGACAAACTGCGCTACAGGTAACTGTTGCAGCAACTTTCGCAAACGGGAAGCCGGTGCCAGTCGTGTCCCCGGCTTCCCTTATTCATGTCGTCGCTGTCAGCGGCGGCCCGTGACTCCGAAGACGCCGATCGTGGGAAACCGCCGCGCGCACCCGGCGCATTTGCACCGCAACGCCAGCGCCTTTTCCAGCCTCCCCGGCACGCAAGGTCTGGAGCGGTTGAACGCCCTCCAAAACCTACATCAACCGGCGCATCGCCATACTCCGCCGGGCCCTCTGCGCATGACTTCCGCTGGTTAAGCTCGATCCCTCTTTGCCATCCAGGGAATGATCGACATGTACAAGGAAGTCACCTCCAAGTACCCCATTTTGCTGATCCACGGCCTGTTCGGCTTTGACCGTATCGGCAACGTGGACATGTTCCATGCCATCCCTCAGGCCCTGGAGCAAGCCGGCTGCAGGGTTCATGTGCCGGCGCTGTCCGGCGTCCACGATAACGAAACCCGCGGGGAGCAATTGATTGATCAGATCGAACGCTTCCTGCGCCGCACCGGCTACCTGAAAGTCAACCTGATCGGACACAGCCAGGGCGCGCTGACCTCCCGCTATGCCGCTGCGTTGCGCCCGGATATCGTCGCGTCGGTCACTTCCGTGAGCGGCCCCAATCACGGCTCGGAGGTGGCCGACCGGGTACGTCGGGCGCTGACGCCAGGGCAAATGCCTGAGGCCGTGGCCTCACGACTGACCGCAGGTTTCGCCCACTTCCTTGCGCTGCTGAGTGGCAACTCGACGCTGCCTCAAGACCCGATTCAGGCCCTGGATGCGCTGACGACCGAAGGCGTAGCGGCGTTCAACCGCAAGTTTTCCCAAGGGCTGCCATCGACGTGGGGCGGCGAAGGGGCTGAACGGGTCAACGGCGTTCACTATTATTCCTGGAGCGGCTGCATCGACGGTTCACTGTTTTCCGAAGGCCGCAATGCCATGGATCCGTTGCACCTGGCGCTGCGCAGTTACGCGCTGCTGTTCGAGAAGGAAGCCGCGTCCAATGACGGCCTGGTCGGCCGCTTCAGCTCCCACCTGGGCAAGGTGATCTGCTCCGACTACCCGATGGACCATGTGGACTCGATCAACCAGAGCGCCGGTCTGGTGCGCAAGCACGTCGATCCGGTGAAGCTGTACGTGGACCATGCCGCTCTGCTGTTCAGTAAAGGTCTTTGAGCGACGATGTCATCCGTCACGAGGCTGCGCACGAACCTGAACTTTCTCGGGAAACGCGGCCCTTATTCCGGTACGCTCGTTTCTTTTTTTTCACAGGAGTCATCCAAATGGCTAAAGCCACTGCCCGCCACATCCTCGTATCCAGCGAAGAGAAATGCAACGAACTCAAAGCGCAGATCGAAGGCGGCGCTGATTTTGCCGAAGTCGCAAAATCCAATTCCAGCTGCCCGTCCAGCCGTCAAGGCGGTGACCTCGGCTCCTTCGGCCCGGGTCAAATGGTCAAGGAATTCGACACCGTGGTGTTCAGCGCACCGGTGAACGTTGTCCAGGGCCCGGTGAAAACCCAGTTCGGTTATCACCTCCTGGAAGTGACCAGCCGTCAGGACTGATCCTCCGCGCTGCTGCACGAACGGCCCGCCCTTGAAAGCGGGCCGTTTGTTTATCGGATCCTTGCTCCAGCGCAGTATTGTCCGGTTACAAAGACCCCGGCTTTGCGGTACCTTGCCTGCGGGGTAATTAATAAAAACCGGACCGGCCACCCGCGCCGTCATGACCTTCAACCCTGATATTGGTCGCCAATGTCAGTCAGGATTCGTGCAATGCGTTTTGTTTTGTCATCGTTGATGGTCGCAACATTCGTCCTCCTTTCAGGTTTTCAGGTTTTGTCCGCCGCCCCTCAACACGCGTTGACCGTTTACGGCGAGGCGCCACGCTACCCGGCGACCTTCGGTCATTTCGATTACGTGAATGCCGATGCCCCAAAAGGCGGCAACATGCGCCGCTCGGCGCAGGAAATCGGTCAGTTCGATCACATCATGCCGTACCTCGACAAAGGCACCGGCGTCGCCCAGGTCAATGGCTTGCTGTACTCGCCGCTGGCGGTCAGGTCGCTGGACGAGCCCTACACCGTGTATGGCCTGATCGCAGAAAAAATGGAGCGCGCCCCTGACGGCATGTCATTGCGTTTCTACCTGAGTCCCAAGGCCAAATTCTCCGACGGCTCGGCCATCACCGCCGAAGACGTGCGCTACACCTATAACCTGCTGATGACCCAGGGCAGCCTGTCGTACCGAACCGAGTTTCAGGACGTCAAAGGCGTTGAAGTCGAGTCGCCGACGCAAATCCGGTTTGATTTCAAAAGCAGTGAAAGCCGCACCCTGCCGCTGGATCTGGCCTCGTTGCCGGTGTTTCCCGAGCATTGGTGGAAGGACCGCGACTTCGCCAACGGCGGCGGCTTCGAGATTCCGGTGGGCAGCGGCCCGTATCGCATTGGCAAGGTCGACCCCGGGCGCAGCATCACCTTCGAACGCAACCCGGACTGGTGGGGCAAGGACCTGCCGGTCAATCGCGGCATTTATAATTTCGATCACTTCAGCGTCGAGTATTTCGGCGACACCGACGTCGCCCGTCAGGTGCTGCGCGGCGGCGGTTACGACTACAACCGCGAATATTCCGCCACCGGTTACTCGATCGGCTATGACAGTCCCGCATTGACCGAGGGCCGTCTGCAACGCGCCCATCTGGCCAAGGGCGCGGTGCAGAGCTCTCAGGGTTTCGTCTTCAATCTTGATCGCCCGAAGTTTCAGGACCGCCGCGTGCGTCAGGCGCTGGCAATGCTGTGGGACTTCGAATGGACCAACAAACAGATGATGCGCAACGTTTATGTGCGCCAGAACAGCTACTTCTCCAACAGTGACCTGGCGGCAACGGCCTTGCCCACCGCGTCCGAGCTGAAGATCCTCGAGCCGCTGCGCGGTCAGGTTCCGCCGGAAGTGTTCACCACGGTATTCCAGACCCCGAAAACCGATGGCAGCGGCTTCATTCGTGACAAACAACTGCAAGCCCTGGCGTTGCTCGAAGAAGCAGGCTGGATGCCTCAGGGCGACAAGCTGGTCAACGCCCAGGGCGAACCGTTAAGTTTTACCTTTCTCAACGGCCAGAGCGGCTTCGAGAAAATCCTCTTGCCGTATAAGCGCAATCTGGCGCAGATCGGCATCGATTTCGAAATCCGCCGCATCGACTCGGCGCAGTACCTGAACCGGGTCATGGCCCGGGATTACGACATGATCGTCACCGGCTACGGCGTCTCGACCTCCCCCGGCATGGAGCTGTACAACAATTTCGGCTCGAAAGTCGCCACCGATTCCGGCTCCAGCAACTACATGGTCTTGCGCGACCCGGCCGTCGACACCCTGATCGAAGGCCTGGCCAAAGCCGACAGCAAGCCGGCGATGATCGATTACGCCCATGCCCTGGACCGGGTGCTGCAGTGGGGCTTCTACTGGATTCCCAATTATTACCCACCCGGTTCTTCTACGGTGTGGTGGAACCGCTTCGGCATTCCCAAGGTGCAGGCCAGCAACAGTGAGGCCATCGACACGTGGTGGGAAGTCAGCCCCCAGGCCCTGACCAACGAACAGTTCGCCCAACAACGGGGCGCCTCGGCCATTCCCTCGGAGGTCAAGTAATGCTCGGCTACCTGATGAGGCGCCTGCTGCTGATCATTCCGACGCTTTTGTGCATTCTGCTGGTCAACTTCTTCATCGTGCAGGCCGCGCCCGGCGGGCCGGTCGAGCAAGCCATCGCCAAGCTGCAAGGCGTGGCCGGCGGCACCATCGGCGCCGGCCACACCGAAACCATGAACGTCGGTCAGTCACGGGCCAGTCGGGGACTCGATCCCAAGCTGATCAAGGAAATCGAGCACCAATACGGTTTCGACAAACCCCTGCATGAGCGCCTGTGGCTGATGCTGAAGAACTACGCGCAACTGGATTTCGGTAACAGCTTCTTTCGCGGCGCCAAGGTCACGGACCTGATCCTGCAGAAAATGCCGGTGTCCATCTCGCTGGGACTGTGGGCGACGCTGATCACCTATCTGGTGTCGATCCCGCTGGGCATCCGCAAGGCGGTCAAGCACGGCAGCCACTTCGACATCTGGAGCAGCACGGCAATCATCATCGGCTATGCGATGCCGGCCTTTCTGTTCGCTATGCTGTTGGTGGTGCTGTTCGCGGGAGGCACGTCTTTGAGCTGGTTCCCGGTGCGCGGGCTGGTGTCCGAGAACTTTGATGAGCTGAGCACCCTGGGCAAGATCGCCGACTACTTCTGGCACCTGGTGTTGCCAGTAACGTCGCTGGTGATTGGCGGCTTTGCGACGCTGACCATTCTGACCAAAAACTCCTTCTTGAACGAAGTCACCCGCCAGTACGTGGTGACCGCCCGGGCCAAAGGTCTGAGCGAGCGACGGGTGCTCTACGGCCATGTGTTCCGCAACGCCATGTTGCTGATCGTGGCCGGGATTCCCCAGGCGTTCATCAGCGTATTCTTTGCCGGTTCGTTGATGATCGAAGTGATCTTCTCCCTCGACGGCCTCGGCCGCATGAGCTACGAAGCCGCTGTGTCGCGAGACTATCCGGTGGTGTTTGGCTCGCTGTTCATCTTCACGCTGTTCGGGTTGCTGATAAAGCTGGTCGGGGACATCTGCTACACCCTGGTTGACCCCCGAATCGACTTCAGCGCGAGGAATGCGTGATGCGCAGATTGTCTCCGGTGGCACGCCGTCGCTTCGAGCGTTTTCGCAATAACCGTCGCGGCTGGTGGTCGTTGTGGCTGTTCTGCGGGCTGTTCGTGCTCAGCCTGTGCGGCGAGCTGATTGCCAACGACAAACCCCTGGTGCTGAGTTATCAGCATGGGCTGTACTTCCCCGCGTTCAAGCGCCACACCGAGCAGGAATTCGGCGGCCAGTTGCCTTTTCAGCCGGACTACCGCAGCGATTACGTGCGCCAGCTGATCAGTAAGGGTGATGGCTGGATGCTGTTTCCGCCCATCCCGTTCAGCGATGACACACCCAACTATGACCTGAACAAACCCGCGCCGAGCCCGCCCTCCTCGATCAACTGGCTGGGCACCGACGATCAGGCCCGGGACGTGCTGGCCCGGGTGATATTTGGCGCGCGAGTGTCGATCCTGTTTGCCTTGGCGCTGACCTTTGTCAGTGCGCTGATCGGCATCGCCGCCGGCGCATTGCAGGGCTATTACGGCGGCTGGGTGGATTTGATCGGCCAGCGCCTGCTGGAAGTCTGGTCAGGTCTGCCGGTGTTGTACCTGCTGATCATTCTGTCGGGCTTCGTCGAGCCGAATTTCTGGTGGCTGCTGGGGATCATGGCGCTGTTTTCGTGGCTGGCGCTGGTGGACGTGGTGCGCGCTGAATTCCTGCGTGGGCGCAACCTTGAATACGTCAAGGCCGCGCGCGCGCTGGGGCTGAGTGATCGCAAGGTCATCCTGCGGCACATTCTGCCCAACGCGATGAACGCCACCCTGAGTTACCTGCCTTTCATTCTTACTGGGGCGATTTCCACGCTCACCGCGCTGGATTTCCTCGGCTTCGGCATGCCCGCCGGCAGCGCGTCCCTGGGCGAGCTGATTGCCCAGGGCAAACAGAACCTGCAGGCGCCGTGGCTGGGCTTCACAGCATTTTTCACGCTGGCGCTGATACTGTCGCTGCTGGTGTTTATTGGCGAGGCCCTGCGGGATGCCTTCGACCCGAGGTCCTGAGATGTCCGAAAACCTGATCGAAATCCGCGACCTCTCGGTGTCGTTCAACGGCGACACCGTGGTCAAGCACCTGAGCCTGGACATCCCGGCCGGCGAGTGCCTGGCATTGGTCGGCGAGTCGGGCTCGGGCAAATCGGTGACCGCGCACTCGATCCTGCAACTGCTGCCCCAGGCCGGCACACTGAGCACCGGCAGCATTCGTTATCGCGGCAAAGAGTTGCTCGGCGCCGATGGCAACGTCATGCGCGAGTTGCGGGGCAATCAGATCGCGATGATCTTTCAGGAGCCGATGACCTCGCTCAACCCGCTGCACACGGTGTCCCGGCAAATCGGCGAGACCTTGTTGCTGCACAAGGGGCTGGCGGGCAAGGCGGCCCAGGCACGGATCATCGAGCTGCTTGAGTTGGTTGGCATTCAGCACCCGAAAAAGCGTTTGAAGGCCTATCCCCATGAATTGTCCGGCGGCCAGCGCCAGCGGGTGATGATCGCCATGGCGCTGGCCTGCGAGCCGGAGCTGCTGATTGCCGATGAGCCGACCACGGCGCTGGATGTGACGGTGCAGCGCAAGATCCTGCTGTTGCTCAAACAGCTGCAGCAACGGCTGAACATGTCGCTGTTGCTGATCAGCCACGACCTGAATCTGGTGCACAGCATCGCCCAGCGGGTGTGCGTGATGCGCGCCGGGGAAATCGTCGAGCAGTCCAATTGCCAGCTGTTGTTCAAGAACCCGCAACACCCTTACAGCCGCTTGCTGCTGGACGCGGAACCGGCGGGCGAGCCGTTGCCCCGGGACACCCGCGAGAAGGTCCTGGAGGTCGATAATCTGCGCGTCTGGTTCTCCCTCGGCGGCGGGATTTTCAACCGGCATCACGAATACCTGAAAGCCGTCGATGACATCAGCCTGAGCATCGAGCGGGGCAAAACCCTGGGCATCGTTGGCGAATCCGGATCGGGAAAGTCGACACTTGGTCAGGCCATCCTGCGCTTGCTGGAATCCCGTGGCAGTATCCGCTTCAAGGGTCATGCGCTGGACAGCCTGAATCAAAAGCAGATGCGCCCATGGCGCAAGCAGATGCAGGTGGTTTTCCAGGACCCTTACGGCAGCCTCAGCCCGCGCATGTCGGTGGCACAGATCATCAGCGAGGGCCTGGAAGTTCACAGCGACCTGGACAAGGCCAGCTGTGAGGCTGAAGTGATTCGCGCGCTGGAGGAAGTCGGCATCGACCCGTCAAGCCGGCACCGTTACCCCCATGAGTTTTCCGGTGGGCAGCGGCAACGCATCGCCATTGCCCGCGCCCTTGTGCTCAAACCTGCCTTGATATTGCTCGACGAACCGACGTCTGCGCTGGATCGCACCGTGCAGAAACAGGTCGTGGCGTTGTTGCGTCAATTGCAGGAACGGCACGGCCTGACCTACCTGTTCATCAGCCACGATCTGGCCGTGGTCAAGGCGCTGGCCCATGACCTGATCGTGGTCAAGGACGGCAAGGTGGTCGAGCGCGGCGCGAGCCACGACGTATTCGATGCGCCGCAGCACCCCTACACCCGGGAACTGCTGGCGGCGGCGCACCCCGGTTTCAATTGAAGCTCGTCCGAACCAGTAGTCTGTGCGGCCAGATGCCGAAGAACAGGATGGATGGAACCGCACATGAAAGACAGTGAGAGCCTGAAGGATTACCGACGCGTTCGGCGACTGGCGATCCGTTCGCTCTTCGAGATCATCGAGCAGTCCAGCGAAGGCACGGTCATCGTCGACCGCGACGCGCGCATCGTGTGGATCAACGAGCGTTACGCACGCCGCTTTGGCCTCGAAGATCCGAGCCGCGCGGTCGGTCAGCCGTGTGAACAGGTGATTCCCGGCAGCCTGCTGCGTCAGGTGGCGAGCAACGGCCAGCCGATCCTGCTGGACATGATGGACACGGCAAAGGACCCGCTGGTGGTCATGCGCCTGCCGATTCATGACGACGGCGGCGCGGTGATCGGCGCCATCGGCTTTGCCCTGTTCGATGAGCTGCACGCGCTGTCGCCGCTGCTCAAGCGCTATTCGAGCATGCAGCAGGAGCTGGCGTCGACCCGCTCGCTGCTGCGCGCCCGTCAGGCCAAATACAGCTTTGCCAACTTCATCGGCACCAGCGCCGCCAGCCTGGAAGTCAAACGCCGCGCGCGTCGCAGCGCCAGTACCGATTCCCCGGTGTTGCTGCTCGGTGAAACCGGCACCGGCAAGGAGCTGCTCGCCCACGCCGTGCACAACAGCTCGCCACGGGCGCACAAACCCTTCATCAGCATCAACAGCGCCGCGATTCCCGAGGCGCTGCTTGAGGCGGAATTCTTCGGCACCGCCCCTGGCGCTTTTACCGGCGCCGACCGCAAGGGGCGCCACGGCAAATTGCACCTGGCGGAGGGCGGTACGCTGTTTCTCGATGAAATCGGCGACATGCCGCTGCCGCTGCAGAGCAAGCTGCTGCGGGTGCTGCAGGAAAAAGAGTACGAGCCGGTGGGCTCCAACGAGATGATCAAAAGCGATGTGCGCCTGATCGCCGCAACCTCCACGGACCTCGAAGCGGCGATCAAGCGTGGTGAGTTTCGCGCTGACCTGTATTACCGACTGAGCGTGTTGCCCATCGAAGTGCCGCCTTTGCGCGAGCGTCTGGATGACATCCCGGCGCTGACCGAAGCCATTCTCGAGGACCTGCGCAGCCAGCACGAACTGGTGCCTGCTGCCTTGGCGACCCTTGCTCAACATGCATGGCCGGGCAATATTCGTGAGCTGCGCAACGTGCTGGAGCGTGCGGCGCTGCTCAGCGACGACTTGCAACTCAACCCCAGCGACATCCGCGCCGCCATCGGCACTCTGGTGCCGGTCGCCAGTGCGCCGTCCCCGGGATCGTCGGCGTCCAATGATCAGACCTACAGCGAGGCGCGGCAGCATTTCGACCGGGAGTTAATCCAGGCGAAGCTGGCGCAATGTGCGGGCAACGTGATTCTCGCAGCTCGGCAGCTGGGGCTGGGCCGTTCGACGCTGTACAAAAAGATGGCGGCGCTGGGGATCGCCGAGTCTCAATAACGGGACTGACTGTCCACGATCCGGGATCTTCCTCGCCAATGCCCGTTCTAGAGCTGTTTCGATCACTAACTGTCGGTGTTTAGTTGCCCCGGTTGTTATATGACAGTCTCATTGTCGGGACCCGTCAGACCCTACCTTTCAAAAAATTTAGCTAAATCGCTTTTAAATCAGTCAGTTAGCGTAATGGCATGAAAGTAGCTATACCTTCTGTTGCGCGGCGTCGCCGCACCTAAAACAAAAACAACAGGAGACACTCGATGAGTGTGATCATCGCTTTAGCGGCGCTTACGCTGCTGATGCTGGCTGCATACCGGGGTTACAGCGTCATCCTCTTTGCGCCCATCGCGGCGCTCGGCGCCGTACTGCTCACCGATCCCTCTGCCGTAGCGCCCGCTTTCACCGGCGTGTTCATGGACAAGATGGTCGGCTTCGTCAAACTCTACTTCCCGGTCTTTCTGCTCGGCGCCGTGTTCGGCAAGCTGATCGAGCTGTCGGGTTTCTCGCGCTCCATCGTCGCGGCTGCCATTCGCCTGCTTGGCACCCGGCAGGCGATGCTGGTGATCGTGCTGGTCTGCGCGCTGCTGACATATGGCGGCGTGTCGCTGTTCGTGGTGGTGTTTGCGGTCTATCCGTTCGCGGCCGAGATGTTTCGCCAGAGCAACATTCCCAAGCGGCTGATTCCCGCGACCATCGCCCTTGGCGCGTTCTCCTTCACCATGGACGCCCTGCCCGGCACCCCTCAGATCCAGAACATCATCCCCTCGACTTTCTTCAATACCACGGCGTGGGCTGCGCCGTGGCTGGGTCTGATCGGCACGGCGTTCGTGTTCAGCGTCGGCATGCTGTTTCTGCAGCGCCAGCGCAACCGGGCCCAACGCGCGGGCGAAGGCTATGGCACCGAACTGCGCAACGAGCCGGACACCCCGGCCGATATCGCGCTGCCCAACCCGTGGATCGCGTTGGCGCCGCTGTTGCTGGTGGGGGTCATGAACCTGCTGTTCACCCAGTGGATTCCCCAGTGGTACGGCAAGACCCACACCCTGGCGCTGCCGGGTATGGCGACGCCGGTGCAGACCGACATCGCCAAGATCACCGCGATCTGGGCTGTGGAAGCGGCGTTGCTGGTGGGCATTGTCTTTGTGCTGTTGTTCGCCTTCAGGACGGTGAAATCGAAGCTGGCCGAGGGCAGCAAGGGTGCGGTCAGCGGTGCACTGCTGGCGGCGATGAACACGGCGTCGGAATACGGTTTTGGCGCTGTGATTGCTTCGTTGCCCGGATTCCTGGTGCTGGCCGATGGACTGAAGAGCATTCCCAATCCGCTGGTCAATGAAGCGATTACCGTGACGCTGCTCGCCGGCATCACCGGGTCGGCGTCCGGGGGCATGAGCATTGCCCTGGCGGCGATGTCCGACAGCTTCATCGCGGCGGCCCACGCGGCGAACATTCCGCTGGAGGTGTTGCACCGCGTCGCGGCCATGGCCAGCGGCGGCATGGACACGCTCCCGCACAACGGCGCGGTCATCACCCTGCTGGCGGTCACCGGCCTGACCCACCGTGAGGCCTACAAGGACATCTTCGGCATCACCATCATCAAGACACTGGCGGTGTTCGTGGTGATCGGCGTTTTCTATGCAACCGGCATCGTATGAGGAATTGAACATGAGTCTGCAAGGCAAAACCGCACTGGTCACCGGTTCCACCAGCGGCATCGGCCTGGGCATCGCGCTGACGCTGGCCAAGGCCGGCGCAAATCTGGTGCTCAACGGTTTCGGCGATGCGTCGGCGGTAATCGAGCAGGTCAAGCAGTACGGCGGCAACGTCGGCCACCACCCGGCGGACGTCAGCGATGTCGCGCAGATCGCCGACATGATCGCCTACGCCGAGCGGGAATTTGGCGGCGTCGACATCCTGGTCAACAACGCAGGGATTCAGCACGTCGACGCGGTGGAGGATTTCCCGGTGGAGAGCTGGGACAAGATCATTGCCATCAACCTGTCGTCGGTGTTCCACAGCACGCGGTTGTGCCTGCCGGGCATGCGTGCCAAGGGCTGGGGGCGAATCGTGAACATTGCTTCGGTGCATGGCCTGGTGGGTTCGACGGGCAAGGCGGCGTATGTGGCGGCCAAGCACGGCGTCATCGGCTTGACCAAAGTGGTCGGCCTGGAGACGGCGGCCAGTAACGTCACCTGTAATGCCATCTGCCCGGGTTGGGTGCTGACGCCGCTGGTGCAGAAGCAGATTGATGATCGTGCCGCCGTGACCGGTGACCTGGAACAGGCCAAGCATGACTTGCTGGCGGAGAAGCAGCCGTCGCTGGAGTTCGTAACCCCTTCGCAGTTGGGGGAGTTGACGCTGTTTCTGTGCAGTGAAGCGGGCGCGCAGGTGCGTGGCGCGGCGTGGAATATCGACGGGGGATGGCTGGCGCGGTAGGTCATCCAGTAGGACTGGCTTTAGCCGGGAAAGCGTCGGTCGCTACACCTCTGAATGTGTGTTGCTCAAACGGGCCTCTTCCCGGCTAAAGCCGGTCCTACCAGGGTACGCGGGTATCTGTAGGACCGGCTTTAGCCGGGAAGGCGCCATCGATGACACCGCGACATCATCGCCGAGGACACCTCAACTCCCCGGCTCGTCCCGCTCGTCTACCAGCCCCCAATCCTTCACATTCACCTGCGCGGCCGGTTGCGGTGCCCGTGGCGCAGTGGCGATGGTCGATGGCCCGTCCTCACTGTGCAATTTCAACCGCAGGCGCACGTTGTTGGCCGAATCGGCATTCTTCAGGGCTTCTTCTTCGGTGATCGCCCCCTCCACGGCCAAGTCATACAGCGCGTTGTCGAAGGTCTGCATGCCCAGGTTGGTGGACTTCTCCATGATGCCCTTGAGCTCGGTCAGCTCGTTGCGGTGGATCAGGTCACGAATCGTCGGCGTGCCCAGCATCACCTCCACTGCCGCACGGCGTTTACCGTCGGTGGTCTTGACCAGTCGCTGCGAGACGAACGCCTTGAGGTTGTTGCCCAGGTCATGCAGCAGCTGAGGCCGGCGCTCTTCGGGGAAGAAGTTGATGATACGGTCCAGCGCCTGGTTGGCGTTGTTGGCGTGCAACGTCGAGATCGCCAGGTGGCCGGTGTCGGCGAACGCCAGCGCGTGCTCCATGGTCTCGCGGTCGCGGATTTCGCCGATCAGGATCACGTCCGGCGCCTGACGCAGGGTGTTCTTCAGCGCCGCGTGGAAGCTCCGGGTATCGACCCCCACCTCGCGCTGATTGATGATCGAGCGCTTGTGTTTATGGATGAACTCCACCGGGTCTTCGATGGTGATGATGTGGCCGCTGGCGTGGCGGTTGCGGTGGTCGATCAGTGCGGCCAGCGAGGTCGACTTACCCGAACCGGTGGCGCCGACGAACAGCACCAGGCCGTGCTTTTCCATGATCACATCGAGCAGCACCGGCGGCAGGTGCAGGTCTTCGAATTTGGGGATGTCGAGTTTGATGTTGCGCGCCACGATCGACACCTCGTTGCGCTGCTTGAAGATGTTGATCCGGAAACGTCCGACACCGGACAGGGAAAACGCCAGGTTCATTTCCAGATCGCGTTCGAAATCCACGCGCTGCTCGGCGTCCATGATGGCGTTGGCGATCAGGCCGACGTCGCCGGGTTTGAACGCTTCAGTGCCCAGCGGCTTGAGCACGCCATTGAACTTGGCGCAGGGGGGCGCGCCCGTGGACAGGTAAAGGTCCGATCCATCCTGGGTGGCAAGCACCTTCAACAACGCCGGAAAATCCATAAGGCAACACCGCACAAGAGGTTTGAGGAGACTGCAGGCCTACAGTGTGTCGACCTTCCGCCGGTTTCAACGTTCGGGTCGTTTAACTGGCCGGGTCAGGCCTGTTTGACGAGCCGGGTCAGGCCTGTCTCAGTGCCGATCCGCACGTTCGTCCGGTCACGGGGTGGGAAATTACCCGAAATCTCGCAGCAAAGGCATAATGCGCGGCTTTTTTATCGAGACGTCCGGCACATCATGAAAGCTCAAGCCCGCCACATTCTGGTCAAGACCGCTGAAGAAGCCGAGCAACTGAAGCAGCGCATTGCCAAGGGCGAGGCGTTCGACGTGCTGGCGAAGAAATACTCGACCTGCCCGAGCGGCAAGCGCGGCGGCGATCTGGGCGAAGTGCGGCCGGGCCAGATGGTCGGCGCAATTGACCAGGTGATCTTCAAAAAGCCGTTGCGGGTTGTGCATGGCCCGGTCAAGAGCAAGTTCGGGTATCACCTGGTGCAGGTGTTTTATCGGGATTGAGGGGTACAGCCGAAACCCTTGCAGCGATCTCACGGTCCCTTTCCCGGCTGAGGCCGGTCCTACACGATGTCCGCGATCCGTTAGTGGGACCGGCTTTAGCCGGGAAGAGGCCAGTTCGGGCACCCTCAAATTCTCGGTGTGACACCCGACGCCTTCCCGGCTAAAGCCGGTCCCACAGAGTACGCGTGGACGCAATGAGCTTCTTCAGACCGGCATCACGCTGCGCGGGATCAACGCGCCGGGGTGCTGAATCACCAGGCTCGCCAACCGATGCCCGGCGTCGGCCGCATCTTTTGGACTGCCCCCGCGCAGACGCCGCGCCAGATAGGCAGCGCTGAAAGAATCCCCCGCCGCCGTGGTGTCGATGACTTTCTGCACGGTATGCGCAGGCACTTCATAACGGCGGTCGTCGACACTGACGAGACAGCTCTGCGCACCGCGCTTGACCACCACCTCGCTGACACCCAGGTCCCGATAGGTCTGCAAAATCTGCTCGCCGTCGGTGTAGTCGAACAGCGCCTGCTCGTCCTCCTCGGTCAGCAGCGCCAGATCCACCTCATGCATGACCGCGCGATACGCCTGCCGCGCTTGCTCAACGCTGCGCCACAAGCGCGGCCGGTAATTGTTGTCGAACACCACCCGCGCGCCACGGTCCCGGGCATCGCCAAGGGTCGACAACAACCGCGCCCTGCCCACCTCACCCAGAACCGCCAGGGTGATGCCGCTGAAATACAGCACGTCGTAATCCGGCAGCGCGGCCAGCACCGGCTCGGCCGCTGGCGTGGTGAAGCATTCGCGCACCGCCGCCTCGTTGCGCCAGTAGAGAAAACGCCGCTCGCCGTTGGCATCGGTCTGAATGCAATACAGACCCGGTAGCCGCCCCGGCAGACGCTGCACCCGACTCAGACCAATGCCCTCATCCGTCCAGACCTGGCACATGGCGTCGCTGAAACTGTCGTCGCCCAGCGCCGTGACGTAATCCACCTGCGCCGCCGAACCCAGCAGGCGCGACAGGTACACCGCGGTGTTCAGCGTGTCGCCGCCGAAGCTCTGCTTGAGCGTGCCGTTGGCGTGCTGTTGCAACTCGATCATGCATTCGCCGATCAGCGCAACGCGCGGATAGCTGTGACTGACCATTTCACTCATGGCAGACTCCTGTCAGAAGCAGGTATCGAAGGATTCGATGACGCGCAGATCATCGCCGACCAGGCACCCCGTGCGCCATTTGTCGAAGGTCAGGCACGGGTGCGAGGTGCCGAACGAAATGATATCGCCGACCTTCAACTCGCATCCTGGCGCCACGGTCATAAACGCATGCTGGTCCATCACTGCCGTCACTTTGCACGCACTGACATCCTCGCCATTCGCCGGCACTGCGCCCGGGGCTGCATCTGGGGAGTAGCGCTTGATCGGGTTGGGCATGCCGGCATCGAATGCCACGTCGCGCTTGCCCATGGCGATCACCGCAAAACCCGGCTCCGGCATTGATTGCACATGGGCCCAGACTTCCATCGCTGGCTGTAAACCCTCGCTCAGGTCGTGACGGCGGTCGAGCACGCAGCACTGCGCGTCTTTGTAGATGCCGTGGTCGTGGACCACGTAACTGCCGGGACGCAACACACTCAGGAAGCGCTCGCGCACCTGCTGCTTGTCGAATTCTTCGGCGATCAGGTCGTACCAGGCCGAACCCGAGGCTGTGACGATCGGGCGATCCAGCGCAAACGCGCCCTTGTCCTGCAGCGTCACGGCCAGGCGCACCAGCGACGTGGCGAACGCGCGAATGCCGCTCACGGCCTGGTCGCCATGAATCACGCCCTCGTAGCCTTCGATGCCGGTCAGCTTCAGCGCCGGTTGCGCAGCGATGGCGTCGGCCAAAGCCATGACTTCGGCTTCACTGCGGCAGCCGCAGCGTCCACCGACCACGCCGTACTCGATCATCACATTCAGGTTCAGGCCCCTGGCGGCGAAGAACTCGCCCAGCGCCTTGACGTTGTCCGGGTGGTCGACCATGCAGTGAAAGTCGAACATCCCGTCGCTGAGCATCTCGGCAATGATCGCCATGTTCGGCGCGCCGACCAACTGGTTGGCCATCAGCACCCGACGCACGCCATGGGCATAGGCCGCGCGAGTCTGCACCGCCGTGGCGAGGGTCATGCCCCACGCGCCGTGCTGCAACTGCCGCAGAAACAACGCCGGGACCATGCTGGTCTTGCCGTGGGGTGCCAGTTCGGCGCCGCTGTCGCTGACGAACTTCTGCATCCAGCGCAGGTTGTGCTGCAGCGCCGTGTCGTGGATGACCAGCGCGGGCAGACTGACGTCGCGCACCAGGTGGTCGCCGGGTTGCGTGGCGCCTTTTTCAATCGCGGCAATGCTCATCTCTGTTCTCCTGAATTTTTGTTCGTGTGCGTCACGCACCTGCAGGTTTGCGCAGGAGGCGTGCGCGTGGCTGACGCTATTCGATGACCCGCCGGGCCAGGCCGTTGGCGCTGTCGATCAACACGCGCCGGTAATGCGCGTAATGGGCGGTGGCGTCGGCGCGCGGGGCGACGATGCACAGGGTCGCGATGCAGATGCCCTGCTTGTCCCGCACCGGGGCGGCGAAGCAATGGGTGAAGGTGTCGGCGATGCTGTCGAAGGAAAAAAAGCCTTCGTCGTGGGCCTTGCGGATCTCGGCCAGAAACGTCTCGATCGGCAGGCGCTTGCCGTCCGGAAGGATGAAATCCTCGTCGTCGATCAGGTCGATGATCGCCTGATCCGTAAGGTGCCCGAGCAGCAGACGCCCCGAGGCCGTCCACGGGATCGGCGCGTCCTCGCCAATGTCCGATGAAATACGAAAATGCCGCGCGCCCTCTTTCATCAGCGCGACGGTGTATTTGCGGCCATTGAGCAGGCACATCTGCGCGGTTTCCCGGGTCTGCTCGACGATTTCACCCAGGCTGACTTCGGCCTCGCGGGTGAAGTCGAAATGGCGCAGATGCGCCTGCCCGAGGAAGTACAGCTGCCGGCCCAGGTACACGTGACCGTCTTTGCCGACAGTCTCGAGAATGCGCCGCTCCAGCAGCGAACTGACCAGCTCATACACCGTCGATTTCGGGCTGCCGATGCCGCTGGCGATCTCATTGGGCCGCAACGGCGTGCCGGTTTCCTTGAGAAAATCGAGAATATCGAACGCCCGGTCCAAACCACGGGCCCGGCGTTTGATGGTGTCTTCGGTCATGGTGGGGTTGTCCATTGAGGCGGCTGTTTCCTGAAATAGGCACGCAATTCACATGCACGGCCCTGGCTGTAGGAGCGCGTGCCTGACCTTACTTAAGCCTTCTTCTTATACGCAATGCAATCGATCTCGACCTTGCAGTCGACCATCATGTTGGCCTGCACGCAGGCGCGGGCCGGCGCGTGTTCCGGGGAAAAGTACTCGCCGAAGACCTTGTTGAAGCTCCAGAAATCACGGGGGTCTTCCAGCCACACGCCGACGCGCACCACGTCTTCCAGGCCATAGCCGGCCTCGGTCAGGATCGCCACCAGATTCTGCATCGTCTTGTGGGTCTGCTCGACGATCCCGCCGTTGATGATTTCACCGTTTTCGGCCGGCACTTGGCCCGACACATGCAGCCAGCCATCGGCTTCGACGGCGCGGGCGAATGGACGTGGCTGGCCGCCACCTGCGGTACTGCCGGCACCGTAACGAGTAATGCTCATGAAAATCTCCTTTTATTGGCGTCTTAAAAACGAATGTTCTTGAGGAATTCAGCCAGACGCGCTGACTTGGGTTGTTCGAATAATGCCTTGGGCGGGCCCTGCTCTTCGATGCGGCCCTGGTTCATGAACACGATCTGATCGGACACCTCATAGGCGAAGCGCATCTCGTGGGTCACCAGCAGCATGGTCATGCCCTCTTCCGCCAGGCCCTTGACCACGCTGAGCACCTCACCGACCAGCTCCGGGTCCAGCGCCGACGTGACCTCGTCGAACAGCATCAGGCTGGGGTTCATGGCAATGGCGCGGGCAATCGCCACGCGCTGCTGCTGGCCACCGGACAACTGGCCGGGAAAGTGATTGCGCCGCTCCAGCAGACCGACGCGCTCCAGCCACTTATCGGCCAGGGCGATGGCTTGATCCTTGGGCAGCTTCTTCACTTTGAGCAAACCGAGGGTTACGTTCTGCAGAGCGGTCAAGTGCGGGAACAGGTTGAACTGCTGAAACGCCATTCCGGTCATCGCCCGGTGCTGGGCAATGAGCTTCTCCGGATGGCGCACGCGCTTGCCACTGACGTCGCTGTAGCCGATGTCCTGGCCTTCCAGGCGAATGTGCCCGCCCTGAAACTCTTCCAGCAGATTGACGCAACGCAACAGCGTGGTTTTACCCGAGCCGCTGGAGCCGATCAGCGTGACCACATTGCCCTTGTTCATCTTCAGGTCGACGCCCTTGAGCACTTCGACCGGGCCATAAGATTTGTGCAGCCCTTCGATGCTCAACAGAGCCGGGGCGGCAGTCGCGGTTTGAGTCTGTGTCATGGCAGGGCCACCCGTTTTTCGATTTGCCGCCCAAGAAGCTCGATGGCGTAGTTGATGACGAAGAAGAGAAAGCCGGCGAACAGGTAAAACTCAAGGGTCATGAAGTTGCGCGCGATGACCTGCTGAGTACTGAGCAGCAGCTCGGCCACGCCGATCACCGAGAGCAGGGTCGAGGCCTTGACGATCTCCGTCGATGAATTGACCCAGGTCGGCAATATCTGCCGCAATGCCTGGGGCAGCAGCACATAACCGAGGGACTGGGGGTACGTCAGGCCGATGGCCTTGCCGGCTTCCAGCTGCCCGCGCGGGATGGCCTGCAACGCACCGCGCACGATCTCGGCAACGTGGGAGCCGCAAAACAGCGTCAGCCCCAGCGCACCGGCCTGGAACGCGCCGATCTGCCAGCCCAGCGCCGGCGCCATATAAAAACAGGCCAGCACCAGGACAAACACGGGCGTGCCGCGAATCAGATCGACGTAGGCGCGAAACGGCAGGCGCGCCCACCATTTGCCGTAGGTCAGGATCAGCCCGGCGAACACGCCGATCACCGTCCCGAATACGATCGCAAGGCCCGCGCACTGCACGCTGGTGAGAAACCCCGCCCACAGCGCCTCCCGGGCGATCCACAATTCATGCAACCAACTGGGTTGTTCGTACATGGTCCGGGCCTCCTAGCGGCGAATCGCCAGGCGCTGCTCGAGGTAACGCAGCAGCGTGGCAATCAGGTAACAGGCCGCGACGTACAGCGCCGTGGTCACCAGCCAGGTTTCAATCACCCGGTAGCTCTCGACGTTGATCTTGCGCGCGTAATAGGTCAGCTCCGGCACTGCGATGGCAGCGGCCAGGGACGTGTCCTTGAACAGCGAAATGAAGTTGTTCGACAGCGCCGGCAGCACGTTGCGCAGCATCACCGGAACCACGATGTACGCACGCACCTGCCATTCACCGAGGCCGATCGCCAGCCCCGCTTCGCGCTGACCCTTGTGAATGCTCAGCAGCCCGGCGCGGAACACTTCGGTCAGGTACGCCCCGGCATACAGCGACAGGGTGACGATGAACGACGGGATCTTGTCCAGCCGAATGCCCAGCCCTGGCAGGGCAAAGTAGATCAACAGGATCAGCACCAGAATCGGCGTGTTGCGCACGACGGTGACGTAAATCGACGCCACGATGCGCAGGGCACGGTAGCGCGACAGCATCGCGAACGCCGCCAGCATGCCGATG
The DNA here is from genome assembly GCF_021728295.1 of Pseudomonas petrae. Lineage (GTDB taxonomy): Bacteria > Pseudomonadota > Gammaproteobacteria > Pseudomonadales > Pseudomonadaceae > Aquipseudomonas > Aquipseudomonas petrae. The sequence goes on along the minus strand of NZ_JAKJXE010000002.1, from coordinate 226,571 downwards.
ACGCAACCGATGGCGATGGAGATCAGCGCCAGTTCCAGGCCAAGCCCCAACCCCGCCAGCAGACTGGGGAAATCCCGCCAGACCGCTGCAAAATTCAGCTGATAATTCATGGTCAGCAGTACCCGGGACGGGACGGCACCACGGCCGTCCCCGCCCCCTTCAGTGAGCGACGCAAGCGGCGCGGGTTATTTGTATTCCATCGGGAAACCGATCGCAGGGGTCGGCAGGTCCACGCCGAACCATTTCTTGAACGACTCGGCATACATCGGGAACTCAACCCCGGTCATGGCTTCATGCAGGGCGGTGTTGACGAAGTTCAGCCAGTCCTGATCGCCACGCTTGACGGCGCACGCGTAGGTTTGCGGGCTCCAGGCGAACGCGGGCGAGCGATAGCGTCCGGGGTTCTGCACCATCAGGTATTTCACCGACGACTGATCGGTGGCGGCCGCATCGGCACGACCGGAGTTGATGGCCTGGTACATCAGGTCGACGCTGTCGTACTGGTCGACCTTCGCCTTGGGCAGCGCCTGATGCACCAGCTCTTCGGCGTAGACGTTTTGCAGCACGGCAACGGTGACGCCATCGCCGGCGCCTTTCAGGTCGTCGATTTCCTTGTACTTGCTGTTGGTCGGCAACAGCAGCGCGACGCCTTCGCGGTAGTAAGGCAGGGTAAATGCCACCTGCTGGGCGCGGCTGGCGGTGACGGTGATGAACTGGCAGCTCATGTCGACTTTGTCGGTCAGCAGGTTCGGGATTCGCGCATCGGAGGACTGCACGACGAACTCGACTTTGCTCGGGTCATTGAACAGCCCTTTGGCGACGATGCGCGCGATGTCGATATCAAAACCCTGCAACTTGCCGTCTGCCCCCTGGAAGTGCCAAGGGGCATTCGTGCTCCCCGTGCCCACGATCAAATGGCCGCGCTGCAGGACGCTGTCCAGTTTGCTGGCCGATGCGCTGTCGGCTGCGTACGCCGTCGTTGCAAACGTCGCTGCCGTTATCAGGGCCAATGCACAAGCTTTCAAAGAAAGGGATCCGCGCCGCATGAGAGAAACTCCGCCGGTTGTATTAATTCCGCTATAGCGGAACGTTGCTTGCCACAACGGAATGGACAGCAGAAAGTGTGCCACAGAGTCAGGCGGTAAAAGAAGCCGCAAGAATCACCGGTGTTTTCAATAACATGGGTCAAGGGCAGGTGCGCCCAGGTCGAAACCTCGCGCGGGCCGACAGAATCCAGCGCTACGGATCACCCCACGCGGTGGGAATTGGGCCCCATCGGTGTGCGCCCTGCGCCAATAACGCGCATGACGGCGTTACACCGATGAACCGTTCATCGCGCCAGGGGCACGATCCGCCTGGTAAAAACCCTAAGCAGCGCGTCAGGTAAGTAGTGGCATTTTGGGCAGTATCGGCATTGCACCCCGAGGGGGAACAACTCGCCGTTGGGCCGGTTACCCCGAAACTCCCCCCAATCCAGCTATGGTTTTCCTGACACCGGCCGATTTATTAGCGTCAAGGGAACATTGGCACCCTTACTGCTTCAAACGTTTTTATGAAGCTTTTATGACAACCGCGTGAACATGCATGGACGGCAGGCGTTTTTACGGGTTGTACGGTGGAGGAACGCCAATGAAACAACGAGCCACAGTCATCTGCCGCAGAGACGACCAGATTCTCTACGTGCGCAAGTCCAAGGCCCGCTGGAACCTGCCGGGCGGCAAGGTCGAAGCCGACGAATCGCCTGCGCAGGCCGCCGCCCGCGAATTACGTGAAGAGACCGGGCTGATCCTGGAAGATCTGGCGTACATCAGCCGGTTTGAAGGCGGCACCGTGCTGCATCACGTGTTCGAAGTGTCGGTCACGATGATCGCCACCCCTGCCCCCCAGAACGAAATTGCCGACTGCAAGTGGTTCACCCGTAAAGAACTGGGCGATCAGAAAGTCAGCCCTGCGGCAAAGTCCATCGTGAAGGCCTTTCTGACCCAGGCTATTTATTAAGTGTGGTTGAGAGGCGTTCACAGGTTTTTCACATCGGGGGCGGTACGCTTCATTTGCTCCTCCAAGACTGACTTTAAGCCCGCACCCCCCATCGCGGGCTTTTTCTTGTCCAGAATTCCTTGTCAGCGCCCTCCTTCTGCCCCTCATGATCTATAAACATTCTGACGACCGGGCTTAATTTCGGCATTCGAACGCCGACATCAAGCAAAGGCTATCCAAGGAGCGGCAGATGTTTAATTCCAAAGTCAAAAAGCAGGTGGCCACACTGAGCTCGGAGCTGGTGGCGCTCAAAAATTTTCACGACGCTCTCATGCAGGAAATGCTGTCGCTGACGGTGGATTCCGACCTGCGCATCACGGACGCGAACGGCAAGTTCTGCGCAGCGATCGGTTACTCCCACGAAGAACTGGTCGGCAAGCCCATGGCCGCGTTCGTCCCTCCCTATGTGGCGACCCTGCCGTGCTTCCGCAACTTCAAGGCGGCAGCCACCAGCGGCACGGCAGTGACCGACGACTACCGTTTCATCAGCAAAAGCGGCTCGCTGATCTGGATTCACGCCACCTGGTCGCCATTGAAAGATGAGCAGGGTCGTCTCGTCGCGCTCAAATGCCTGGCCACCAACGTCACCACCGAAATCAACAAGGCCCGGGAAAACGAGTCGTTCATCAACGCGCTGCTGCGCTCGACAGCGGTCATCGAATTTGACCTCGGCGGCCACGTGCTGAAAGCCAACCAGTCCTTCCTCAAGGAAATGGGCTACAGCCAGGATCAGATACTCGGCAAGCACCACAGCCTGTTCTGTGACCCGAAGTTTGCCGCCACCGAAGACTACAAAACCTTCTGGAAACGCCTCAACAACGGCGAGTTCGTGGCCGACCGGTTCAAGCGCATCAATAGCCGGGGCGAAGAGGTCTGGCTCGAAGCGACGTACAACCCGGTGCACGATACCCAGGGCGAGCTTTATAAAGTGGTGAAATTCGCCACCGTGATCACTGATCAGGTACGCCGCGAGGCGGACATCAGCATCGCGGCGGGCACGGCATTCGAGATTTCCCAGCGCACCGATGTGTCGGCGCAGCGCGGCGCGGCGGTGATCAACCACACCGTGGAAACCATGAACGGCATCGCCGACCAGATGCTTTCCGCCTCCCATGGCATGGAAGCGCTGGGCAAGCAGTCGCTACTGATCAGCACCATCGTGCAAACCATCGGCGGCATCGCCCAGCAGACCAACTTGCTGGCGCTCAATGCCGCCATCGAAGCGGCCCGCGCCGGTGAACAAGGCCGTGGCTTTGCCGTGGTGGCCGATGAAGTGCGTCAGCTGGCCGGTCGCACCAGCACGGCTACAGAGGAAATTGTCGCGGTGGTGCAGCAGAACCAGAAGCTGGTGGATGACGTGGTCAAGGACATGGGCAGCACGCGGATTCAGGCCGAGCAGGGCCTGTCGCTGGCCAACCAGGCCGGCAGCGTGATCGTGGAAATTCAGGAAGGTGCGCGGCAGGTCGTGGGGGCGGTGCAGCGATTCGCCCACCAGCTCTGACGGCATCGGCTCCTGCTTTTTGAACACCGCCCCATGGCAAATGGTCGCAGCATGCCGAGCGGCGGATACGGTTGCAGTACAAAATGCTAATCTGCGCCGTATACATGGCCCCGGCCGGTACGCCACCTACACATCGATATGGAGCCGACAATGGCTTTGGATTCCCTGCTCTGCCCGGACTTGCTGACCATTGCAGAGCGTTCGGCGATCGCCGAGGTTGAAGCGACGACGAATATCCTCAGGCTCGTGACCCGGCTGACCGGCATGCGCTTCGCCGGCATTGCCAAGTTCACCGACGCCGAGTGGGTCGCCTGCGCGGTCTATGACGAGATTCATATCGGTATCCAGGAAGGCGAAGTCCTGGAGCTGGAAACGACCCTGTGCAACGAGCTGATCGAAAACCCGAAGGCGCTGATCATCCCCAGCATCAGCAAAAGCGAGCGCTATGCGGGTCGCCCGGTGGTCAAGCAATATGCCATCGAGAGCTACATCGGCGTACCGATCACCCTGCCCGATGGCCAGCTGTTCGGCGCGCTGTGCCTGCTCGACTCCAAGGCCAGCACCTTCGAAAACCCTGACCTCGTCGAAACCCTGGGCCTGTTCTCCCGGCTGATCGGCTGCATCGTGTTCTCCCATTACTCTACGGTGAACAAAGTCAGGACTCAGGTCGAGCACGCCCAATAAGGTGATCCTCACCGGCGAGCGGCGGTAGGTGGATAACCAAGACGGTGTTACACTGCCGCGCCTTGAATTCGCATGCGCCCCTTGAGCCTTTCGTGGGGTCGTGGCGCACTGCCCAAACCTGTGCGTCTTCTCCCGTACAGCAAGCGTGGCCGATGCATCTCGGTCATCCGCTGAAGCCGTATCGGACGCTGCTCCCGTTCACCCATCTTCATCAGGTCATGTCGCCGTCACCGGTGACGTGCAGGCTGCTGGTTGGATCACGAGCAATCGCCACCAGGCGTCGAAGGCCATCGCCAGTCAGCCCCTTGTCAACAATCCAGGATAAGCAATTGATTTCCACAGCTAACATCACCATGCAGTTTGGCGCCAAGCCGCTGTTCGAGAACGTTTCGGTCAAATTCGGCGGTGGCAATCGCTATGGCCTCATCGGCGCCAATGGCTGTGGCAAGTCCACCTTCATGAAGATCCTCGGCGGCGATCTGGAGCCGTCCGGCGGCCAGGTGATGCTCGAGCCGAACGTGCGTCTGGGTAAATTGCGCCAGGACCAGTTCGCCTACGAAGACTTCTCCGTCATCGACACCGTGATCATGGGTCACGAAGAGCTGTGGAAGGTCAAGGCCGAGCGCGATCGCATCTACTCGCTGCCGGAAATGACCGAAGAAGACGGCATGGCCGTTGCCGAGCTGGAAACCGAATTCGCTGAAATGGACGGCTACACCGCCGAGTCCCGTGCTGGCGAGTTGTTGCTCGGTCTGGGCATTGGCATCGAGCAGCACAACGGGCCGATGAGCGAAGTGTCGCCGGGCTGGAAACTGCGCGTGCTGCTGGCCCAGGCATTGTTCTCCGATCCTGAAGTGCTGTTGCTCGACGAACCGACCAACCACCTGGACATCAACACGATTCGCTGGCTGGAAAACATCCTGACCCAGCGCTCCAGCCTGATGATCATCATTTCTCACGACCGTCACTTCCTCAACAGCGTGTGCACCCACATGGCTGACCTGGATTACGGCGAACTGCGTCTGTTCCCGGGCAACTACGACGAGTACATGACCGTGGCGACCCAGTCCCGCGAGCAGTTGCTGTCGGACAACGCCAAGAAGAAAGCACAGATCTCCGAGCTGCAGTCGTTCGTCAGCCGCTTCTCGGCCAACGCCTCGAAAGCCAAGCAGGCCACCTCCCGCGCCAAGGCGATCGACAAGATCCAGCTGGCCGAGGTCAAGCCTTCGAGCCGCGTGAGCCCGTTCATCCGCTTTGATCAGACCAAGAAGCTGCACCGTCAGGCGGTCATCATTGACCAAATGGCCAAAGGCTTCGACGGCAAGCCGCTGTTCAAGAACTTCAGCTTCCAGGTTGAAGCGGGCGAGCGCGTGGCGATCATCGGCCCGAACGGTATCGGTAAAACCACCCTGCTGCGCACCTTGGTCAATGAACTGACCCCGGATGCCGGCACGATCAAGTGGACCGATGCGGCAGAGCTGGGTTACTACGCCCAGGACCACGCACACGACTTCGAAGACGATGTCACCCTGTTCGACTGGATGGGGCAATGGACTCAAGGTGAGCAAGTCATTCGTGGCACCCTGGGCCGGATGCTGTTCTCCAACGACGAGATCCTAAAGTCGGTCAAGGTCATTTCCGGTGGTGAGCAAGGCCGCATGCTGTTCGGCAAGCTGATCCTGCAGAAGCCGAACGTGCTGATCATGGACGAACCGACCAACCACCTGGACATGGAATCGATCGAGGCGCTGAACCTGGCGCTGGAGAACTACCCCGGCACGCTGATCTTCGTCAGCCACGACCGCGAATTCGTATCGTCCCTGGCCACCCGCATCATCGAGCTGAGCCCAAGTGGCGTGACCGACTTCAGCGGCACCTACGACGATTACCTGCGCAGCCAGGGCGTCGCGTTCTGATCAGGGCCATGGCCTGACAGAGTGATGCTGAAAACAAGAAGCCCCGTCCAGTGTGACGGGGCTTTTTTGTGCGCATCTATTGCCGCCCATGAAGGGTCAGCAGAATTGGCCTCTTCCCGGCTGAAGCCGGTCCCACTGACTGCATGCGTATGCCTGAGTAGGACCGGCTTTGGCCGGGAAGGGGCAAGTCCGGGCGCTATCTGACCCCGGATAAAACCGTTAGCCTGCTTTCATTTCCCCACCTCTCGGGCGATGATGCGGCACTCCCACCGCTCCAGCGAAGAGTCCCCATGTCTGCCGCCCTGCCGCCCGATACGCCTGCCAATACGCCTGTCAGCGACGCCAGTTCGATGGCGATCACGCTGCAAATCGTCTCCATCGTCGTCTACACCTTTATCGCCTTCCTGTGCATCGGCCTGCCCATCGCGGTGATGCCCGGCTACGTGCATAACCAATTGGGATTCAGCGCGGTGGTCGCGGGGCTGGTGATCGGCGCGCAGTACCTGGCGACGCTGTTGAGCCGCCCGGTGGCCGGACGCATCTGCGACACCATCGGCACTAAGCGCGCCATCGTTTACGGGCTGTCCGGCATCGCGTTGAGCGGCGTGCTGACGTTGGCGGCAATCCTGCTGGAGCGTTTCGCCGGGGTCAGCCTGACGATCCTGATCATTGCCCGGCTGTTCCTCGGCGCGTCCCAAGGTTTGATCGGCGTCGGCACCATCAGTTGGTGCATCGGCCAGGTCGGTTCGGAGCACACGGCCCGCTCGATTTCCTGGAACGGCATCGCTTCTTACGGCGCCATCGCGATCGGCGCGCCGCTCGGGGTGGTGATGGTCGGTGCGCTGGGCTTTGCCAGCCTGGGCGTGGTGCTGTTCGTGCTGGCGGCCGGGGCGCTGCTATTGATTCGCAAGAAACCGGCGATCCCGGTGGTGCGCGGCGAGCGCCTGCCGTTCTTCTCGGTGTTCGGCCGGGTGGCGCCGTTTGGCCTGAGCCTGACCCTATCCTCCATCGGTTACGGCACCCTGACGACGTTCATCACATTGTTTTACGTGGCCCGTGGCTGGGAAGGCGCAGCCTGGTGCCTGACGGTGTTCGGCATCTGCTTCATCGTCGCGCGCCTGCTGTTCATCAATGCGATCAACCGCTTCGGCGGCTTTCGCTCGGCGATCGTCTGCATCTCGGTGGAAACCCTTGGTCTGTTAATGCTGTGGCTGGCACCCGACACCACCTTCGCCCTGATCGGCGCGGGGCTGACCGGGTTTGGTTTGTCGCTGGTGTACCCGGCGCTGGGCGTCGAAGCCATCAAACAGGTGCCCAACAGCAGCCGCGGTGCCGGGCTCAGCGCTTATGCGGTGTTCTTCGACCTGGCGCTGGCCATTGCCGGGCCGCTGATGGGCGCCGTGGCACTGGGCATGGGCTATGGCTGGATTTTCTTCTTTGCCGCGTTGTTGTCCGTGGCGGCATTGACGCTGGCGGTGGTGCTGTCGCGCAGGGCGCCGGTCGACACGCGGGTGTAGCGCCCGCGCGGTATAAAATCTTCCCGGCTGAAGCCGGTCCCACAGAGCGCCCGCGTTGATTCAGTAGGACCGGCTTCAGCCGGGAAGAGGCCGGCGACTCTGCAACAGCTCTCACTGGCTGTTGAAATCCCCCGGCTAGAGCCCGTCCCACCTAAAAGCTGAACTGCGGCCTCGCGTCCCGGTCGGAATAGCACATCCCCCGAACAGGAGTGAGGGCGTGACCCCCGATCCCGCTGGCTCGAACGCTACCCCTCCGGACCCGGCCACGTTGCGCGAAGTCCACAAACTGCGCGTGCTGACCGTGAACACCCACAAGGGCTTCACCGCACTGAACCGGCGTTTTATCCTGCCGGAGTTGCGTGAAGCCGTGCGCAGCACCGGTGCCGATCTGGTGTTTCTCCAGGAAGTCCTCGGCGGCCATGACCGCCACGCCGCCAAGTACGAAGACTGGCCCGACACGCCGCACTACGAATTTCTCGCCGACAGCATGTGGACGGACTTCGCCTACGGTCGCAACGCGGTCTACCCCGACGGCCACCACGGCAACGCGCTGCTGTCCAAATACCCGATCCTGCATTACCGCAACCTGGACATTTCGATCACCGGGCCGGAGCGCCGCGGCTTGCTGCATTGCGTGCTGCAAGTGCCGGGGCATGCCGAGGTGCACGCGATTTGCGTGCACCTCAGCCTGCTGGAGAGCCACCGCCAGTTGCAGCTGAATCTGCTCTGCGACCTGCTCGACTCCCTGCCCGAAGACGCACCGGTGGTGATCGCCGGCGATTTCAACGACTGGCAACTGCAGGGCAACAAGCGTCTGCAGCGCTGCGGCTACCTCCACGAGGTCTTCGAGCGCAATCAGGGGCGGCTGGCGAAGACGTACCCGGCGCGCTTCCCGATGCTGCGCCTGGACCGCATCTACCTGCGCAACGCCACCAGCCACCATCCGAAAATCCTCGGCACGCGGCCGTGGACGCATTTGTCCGATCACCTGCCGCTGGCGGTCGAAGTGCATATGTAACAGCGGGCATTCATCAACACCGCCGTTGGTCTGCAAGCCAAGTGATGGGTTAAACCATTGCGTGAACGACCCCTCACAATTAAGGCGAGGCAGGTGTCTCGCCTTCTCAATAACAAGAGGTCTGCGATCATGGCTAACACCGGAAAGTCGAACCCTGGCAATTTTGCGAATGATAAAGAGAAAGCGTCCGAAGCCGGCAAGAAAGGCGGACAGGCTTCAGGCAGTGGCAATGCGGGAAGCGATATGAAGAAAGAGTCGGGTGCAGGCGCGAGCGGCGCCGGCAAGAAAGGCGGCTCAGGCGGCAAGTCGTAATGACGTGCGGGTGAGTGAAGCGAGCGAGGGCCAAGGCTCTCGCTCTTTTGTTTCGGCCGCGTTCAGTCAGGCGACATCGGCGGCTCCAAAGCAGGCTTTCTTTCGGAACCCTTCCCTCATTTATTCGGATCGATCAGCGGCACAGTCGCGTCCCGATCTGGCAGGGAGCCCGGGTCTTCATTGCCCGGATCCATATCGGCCGCGTCGGGTTCTGTGTCTTCAGGTCCCGGCTGAGGCGCTGGGTGCGGCGCGACAGGTGCAGCGTCCGGTGTATGGGATTGCATGGCAGTTACCTCTCGTTTCAATGTGGCCAAAAATGGCGTCAACGGGGGTCAACAACGACCCGGTTCAATGGGTTGAGCTTAGCTGGCGCTGACGGTCCAGTGCACGGCGTCCTCGGCAAACTGCAGTTGCTCGACACGATGGGCAATGCCGCACGCCAGCGAATCTTCGGCGCGGATCACCTTCTCCTCTGCTGACAGGCAGCGCCCGATGTCCAGCGGGTGCACGGCGCTCACAGTCTCGCTCTGATAGATATTCACGTAGCGCTGCAGGTCGTTGTCCAGGCTGCGCAGGTATTCGCGCATGCGTGAGTGGTCCACCGAGCTCTGGTTGAAGTACCAGCTCATGGGATGGATCAGAAAACGCGAGTGGGGGCAGACGATCCGCTCTTGAGCCGCCAGGTAGATCACGATGCCCATGGATTCGATGTTGCCGCTGTTCAATGCGCGGATCGGCACTTTCAGGGATTTCAGGAAGTTGTAAAGCGTGAACCCCAGCGCGGTGCTGCCGCCGGCGGTCGACAGATTCAGCAGCAACCCGGTCGCGCCTTTGCCAAGGGCTTCCAGGCAGCGATCCCGAAAATGCTCGGTGCTGGCCTGATCGACCCCGCAGTGGAAATGAATGATGTGCTCGCTCATCGGCGGCCTCGCTGGACATGGATGGCGTACTCACGGGCCTCTTCCCGGCTAAAGCCGCGCCCACAGAGAGATCGCAGGTTGCCAGATTTGCATGGGCTGAGGATAGCCGCTCGCCGAGCATGTGAAAGCACACCGACGCGCATTCCGAAGAACCCCTGCGGCAATCAACAGTCAGTAAAGAAGCTTCGCGGGTTTCATCGCGCTGGTTTTATCAAGCGAACGCGGCGCCATGCAGCCTGCACATCCAAACACGCCCCACCGCACAGGACACTTTCCATGAGTCTGCACGACAAGATCATTGGCCGCCTCGGCTTCGGCTCCGCACCGCTGGGCAATATGTTTCGCACCATCGACGAAGAGGAAGCCGCGGCCACTGTTCAATCCGCCTGGGACCAGGGCATCCGCTATTTCGACACTGCACCTGTCTACGGCGCGGGCTTGTCCGAGCAGCGTCTGGGCAAGGCACTCGCTGGCGTCCCCCGAGACCAGTACACCCTGAGCACCAAAGTCGGCCGGCTGATTTCCGATGAGATCGACACCGAAACCCGCAGTGGTCTGTTCGCCGAGGGCCTGAAAAACAAGATCGTCACCGACTACTCCGCCGACGCCACGCTGCGTTCCATTGAAGCGAGTTTAAAACGGCTGAACACCGATCGACTGGACATCGTGTTTGTCCATGACGTCGCGCAGGACGCCCATGGCGATGCCTGGATCGAGCACTTCAACATCGCCCGCACCGGCGCTTTCCGTGCCCTCACCCGCCTGCGCGAAGAAGGCGTGATCAAGGCCTGGGGCCTGGGCGTCAACCGCGTCGAGCCGTGCGAACTGACGCTGGACCTGGAAGAAGCCCAGCCCGATGGCTTCCTGCTCGCCGGCCGTTATTCGCTGCTCGACCATGACCAGCCGCTGCAACGGTTGTTCGACAAGGCCCGCCAGCACAACGCCGAGTTCGTCGTTGGTGGGCCGTACAGCTCCGGCGTGTTGGTGGGCGGCAAGCATTTCGAATACCAGGAGGCGTCGCAGGCGATGCTCGACAAGGTCGCGCACATTCAGGAAATCGCTCGGCAGTATCAGGTCGATATCAAGTCGGCAGCGCTGCAGTTCGTCCTCGCCAATCCGCTGGTGGCTGCAGTGATTCCAGGTGCCAGCCGCCCTTCGCGGATCATCGAAGACGTCACCGCGCTCAACGCACAGGTGCCGGATGGCTTTTGGCGAGCCCTGCGCGATCAGGGCTTCATCGCCCTGCAGGCGCCCGTGCCGATGAAAGACTGATATCGTGCGCGACGACGCCGGGCCAGACGCCCGGCCTTGTTTCCCGCACGAGATCTGTCCATGCGAATTCTGATCGTCAACGTCAACACCACCGAATCCATGACCGAGACCATCGCCGAGCAGGCCCGCAGCGTGGCCTCGCCCGGCACCGAGATCATCGGCCTGACCCCGCGCTTCGGCGCCGAGTCGGTGGAAGGCAACTTCGAGAGTTATCTGGCCGCCATCGCGGTAATGGACCGGGTGATGTCCTACGAAGGGCCCTATGACGCGGTGATTCAAGCCGGCTACGGCGAGCATGGCCGCGAGGGCTTGCAGGAATTGCTCGACGTGCCGGTGGTGGACATCACCGAAGCGGCGGCGAGCCTGGCGATGTTGCTGGGGCATAAATACGCGGTGGTCACCACGCTAGACCGCACGGTGCCGCTGATCGAAGATCGTCTGAAGCTGGCCGGCGTGTATGAGCGCTGCGCGTCGGTGCGAGCCAGTGGCATGAGCGTCCTGGAGCTGGAGGAATCGCCGGAGCGTGCGGTCGAGGCTATCGTTGAGCAAGCCATCGAAGCAGTGACCCGGGACAAGGCCGAAGTGATCTGCCTGGGCTGCGGCGGCATGGCCGGGCTGGATCAACTCATCCGCGAACGCGCCGGCGTGCCGGTGGTGGATGGCGTCACCGCAGCGGTGGCACTGGCCGAATCGCTGGTGCGTCTGGGATTGAAGACGTCGAAAGTGCGGACCTACGCGACGCCACGGCCGAAGAGGATTGTCGGCTGGCCATTCACGTTGTAGGTCGGCGCTTCAAGGGCAGGACGCGAATCAATGGCTGCAGGCGCCCTGTAGGAGCCGGCTTGCTGGCGAACGCGTCGGGTCAGTTACCTTTCTGTCGCCTGACACCACGCATTCGCCAGCAAGCCGGCTCCTGCAGATCGCGTAAGATGCCGGGTCTGTGCATATGCTCGCATTGACGACCTATCAGGCCTGGTCCGCGCAGGGTTCCTTCCCGCCAGCGCATTCGCCTCCACCCGCCGAATCGTTTAGTATCCCCGCCGCCGGTTTCCACTCGGAATTAATAGGGAATCCACGGGCGCGTGACTTCGCGCTGAAATGGAACTGTCCCCGCAACTGTAGGCGCTGAGCCCTGCTTCCTGTTTGCCACTGGGTGACCCCGGGAAGGCCGAAGCACGGTGATGAAGCGCCAGTCAGGAGACCTGCCGGCCAGCATATTCATTCACCGGCGGGGTGTCCGGGGAAGGACTCCCGTTCGCGTGTCGTGCGCGCACCATGAGCTCGCCCTTTTTTCCGGGGCGTGTGTCGGGATGGACTTTCCAGCGCCTGCTTCGCCAAGCATTCAGGCTTTCTGGAGATCGCTGTTCATGCCGCTGCGCCGCCTCGCTGCCCTGCTCGTCACCCTGACATTGCCCACCGCCGCTCTCGCTGCTTCGACGGTTTACCCGTTGACCGTGGACAACTGCGGCGAGGCGCTGACCTTCACCCACGTCCCGCAGAAAACCGTGACCATTGGCCAGGCCGCCACCGAGATGCTGTATGCGCTGGGCCTGGGCCCGAACGTCGTGGGCACGTCGCTGTGGTTCAACCCCGTCCTGCCCCAGTACCAAACCCTCAACGACAGCATCGAGCGTCTGGCCGACAACGCGCCAAGCTTCGAATCGGTGATCGGCAAACGCCCGGACTTCGTGCCGGTGCAGTTTGAGTGGATGGTCGGGCCACAGGGCGCCGTCGGCACCCGCGAGCAGTTTCGCGACTTGGGCATCCCGACCTACATCCTGCCGTCCGACTGCGAGGGCAAGAACAACCGGGTCGGCGCCGATGGCACGCGCCTCGAAGCCTTCCGCATCGACGCGCTGTACAAAAGCCTGCGGCAACTGGCGCAGATCTTCAACGTACAGGACCGTGGCGAGCAACTGATCGCGGATTACCAGACCCGGCTGGCCCGAGCTGTGGCGCAGGCGAAAACCCATGCCAACCCGCCCGTCTCGGCGGTGTTCTGGTTTTCCAGCCCGGACCTCAACGTCGATCCGTACGTTGCCGGGCGCAAGGGCATCCCCAACTTCATGCTCGACACCCTTGGCATGCGTAACGTCATCGACTCCGACGAGGAATGGCCGACCGTGGGCTGGGAAACCATCGCCAAGGCCAACCCGACCGTGCTGGTCATCGCGCGCATGGACCGTCGCCGCTTCCCGGCTGACGATCACGAGAAGAAGCTGGCCTTTCTCCGCTCTGACCCGGTCACGCGCAATATGGATGCGGTGAAAAACAATCGCATCGTGATCATGGACGCCAGCGCCATGGAGTCCAGCGTGCGGCTGTTTGACGGCATCGAACAACTGGCTCAGGCCACTCACGCGCAATGACGTCAGTCAGAATGCCCCGGTCGAACGTCCCCCGAATATTCGGCCATGGCGCCTGGGCCATCGCGTTGCTGGCGCTGGCGGTGCTGGCGGGCGTGGCGATCGGCGAGACGTCGATCAGCCTGCCGGTGATCGTTCAGGTGCTGGCGAACAAGCTGTGGGCCGCAGGCTATCCCCTCGACCCTATCGACGAGGGCATCGTCTGGAATTACCGCCTGACCCGGGCCATCGTTGCCGCCACCTGCGGCGCAGGGCTGGCGGTGTCGGGCGTGGTCCTGCAGTCGCTGCTGCGCAACCCGCTGGCCGATCCCTACTTGCTGGGTATCTCCGCCGGCGCTTCGACCGGCGCGGTGCTGGTGGCAATCATCGGCATCGGTGCCGGGACGATCTCCCTGTCCACCGGCGCGTTTGCCGGGGCGATCGCCGCTTTCTCGCTGGTCGCCCTGCTCGCCCGCTCCTCTCGGGGACAGACCGCTGCCGGCCAGATCATCCTGGCGGGCATCGCCGGGTCCCAGTTGTTCAACGCCCTGACGTCATTCCTGATCACCAAGTCGGCGAATGCCGAGCAGGCCCGCGGGATCATGTTCTGGTTGCTGGGCAATCTCAGCGGCGTGCGCTGGTCGTCGGTGGCGCTGTCGGTGCCGGTCGTGGTGCTCGGTTTGCTGGTGTGCCTGTGGCATCGGCGAGCACTCGATGCGTTCACATTTGGCAGCGATTCGGCTGCGTCGCTGGGCATTCCGGTGCGCCGGGTGCAGGCCGTGCTGATCCTCACCGCCGCGCTGATGACGGCGGTGATGGTGTCGATCGTTGGCTCCATCGGCTTCGTCGGGCTGGTGATTCCCCATGCGGTGCGTCTGATGGCCGGCGTGCGCCATGCCCGGTTGTTGCCCTTGAGCGCCCTGATCGGCGCGCTGTTCATGATCGCCGCCGATGTTCTGTCGCGCACGTTGATCAAGGGTCAGGTGTTGCCGATCGGGGTGATCACTGCGCTGGTGGGCGCGCCGGTGTTTGCCATGATTCTGGTCCGTGGGAATCGTCCTCGATGAACGCCCGTCAGGAGGTGCACGGCGCCATGCTCGAAGGCAGTGACCTGAGTTATTCGGTCAAGGGCGCGCAACTGCTCAGTGGGGTGAGTCTGGCGATTCGGCCGGGGGAAAACCTGGGGATCGTCGGGCCCAATGGGTCGGGGAAGTCGACGCTGTTGAAGTTGCTGGCGGGGATTCAGACGCCGTCTCAGGGCGAAGTTCGCTTGGGCGGGAAGCGCTTGTCGGCGCTGAGCCGGCGGGACATTGCGCGGCAGTTGGCGGTGGTGGAGCAGCATGCGCAGACCGGCGATTCGATCAGTCTGTTGCAGGCGGTTGAGTTGGGGCGTACGCCGTGGCTGTCGGCGCTGGCGCCGTGGGGCGAGATTGATGACCGGATTGTGGCGCAGGCGATTGCGGACGTGAGTTTGCAGCACTTGGCGCATAGGCCGTGGCATACGTTGTCGGGTGGGGAGCAGCAGCGCGGGCATATTGCGCGGGCACTGGCGCAACGGCCGCAGGTGTTGTTGCTGGATGAGCCGACGAATCATCTGGATATTCAGCAGCAGTTGTCGATTTTGCGGTTGGTGCAGGATTTGCCGGTGACGACGGTGGTGGCGTTGCATGATTTGAATCAGGCGTTGGGGTGTGATCGTCTGGCGGTGATGGACGGGGGGCGGTTAGTGGCGTTGGGTTCGCCCTTTGATGTGCTGACGCCGGAGCGGCTGGCGCAGGTTTTCGGGGTGCGGGGGCACTGGTTGGTTGATCCGTTTGACGGGGCTCGTCTATTGCGGCTGCGCGCGGGGTCTGTTTGATAGATCAAGATCAAGAGCGTCTGCCTGGGGGCCGACTGTTTCGCCTTCGGCGAGTGACTTGGAAAAGTCGAAAGTCGCACCATCCCCAAGTAACCAAGGGTGCTTGCTCCTGGCTTGGTTCCTCCTCCGTCGGAATGCCCTCACTCCGGCCTCGCTCCGTGGGCCCGCCGCCATCCGCCATCCATGGCGGGGGCGGCTCTCGCGGCATCCATGCCGCTCGGCCCACTCCGCAAGACCTGCGTTCAGCCTGCACCAAAGTCGCGATTGGCGGTGTCTGGACCTTCTGCGCAGGAAGATCAAGAGCAGATCAAAAGCTTCCCGGCTGAAGCCGGTCCTACACATCGTGCGCACACCGTAGGACCGGCTTTAGCCGGGAAAGCGTCAGTGGGCACACCGCAAAAGTGATGCCCGGATCCGACTCAACACTCAGGTGCGCTGTGCGACCGCTGGCGTATCCAGAGGCGCGGCATCCTCCGGCGTGGTCGAAAACGGCTCGATCTTGCCGACAATGAACAGATAGCTGAACGCCCCCAGCAGGGCAAACGCCCCGGCGGTGAGCAGCGGCGCGGTGAACGAGCCGTTGCCGATCACCAGCATGAAGCCGGTGAAGGTGGTGATGAAGATGCCGGCGGTGTTCGACGCGAAGTTCTGAATGCCGCCAATCGACGCCACGTGGGCAGGCGAAGGCGCAACGTCAGCCGGCAGGCACCAGATACTCGCGCCGGCGAACGCCAGGCTCGCATAGGCCAGGCTGAAAAATCCGAGCATCGCGTAAGTGCCCTCGACGAACACCGACAGGGAAATGCTCGACGACATCAGCATGCCGCCGACGATGCAGGTCTTGCGCGCAGCGGTCAGGCTCCAGCCCCGGCGATACAGCGCGTCGGAGGTCAGTCCGCCAATCCAGCCGCCGACGATGGACGCTACCGCCGGAATGGTGCCCAGGGTCCCGAGTGATTTCAGCGAGAAACCGCGCTCGGTCACCAAGTAGGTCGGGAACCAGGTGATGAAGAAATAGATCACGAAGTTCAGGCAGAAGAAGCCCAACATCATTCCCCACAACGTGCGGTGGCGAAACAGCGACGCCCATTTCACTTTCGGACGTGCCGCGAGGGTCGCCGCCTTGCCCGCCTCATGCTGCTCGATGGCAGCAACGGCCTGGGGCTCTTTGTAGATCAGGAACCAGCCCACGACCCAGATCAGGCCCACCGCGCCGGTGATGATGAACGACGCGCGCCAGCCCCAGAGTTCAATGATCAACGCCACCAGCGGGATGGACAGCGCCGAGCCGACCCGTGAACCGCTGTCGAAGATGCTGGTGGCAAAGCCGCGCTCCTTGACGTCGAACCACTGGCTGACGATTTTTGCGCAGGACGGATACGCCCCCGCCTCGCCCACCCCGAGCATCAGCCGGCAACCGAACATCGACGCCAGGCTGCCGGCCGCCGCCGTTGCCGCCGTGAACAGCGACCACCAGGCCACCGCGAGGGGCAGCGCGATGCGCGCGCCGACCTTGTCGACGAACCAGCCAAACGGCATCTGCATGAGTGCGTAGGTCCAGAAGAAACCGCTGAGCAGCAGTCCCATTTGCCCTGAGCCCAGGGCGAGCTCTTTCTGGATGTAGGGGGCGGCAACAGCGAGGTTGGCCCTGTCGATGTAGTTGATGGCCACCGCGAGGAAGCACAGAAAAATTACCAACCAGCGCCCTTTCTGCATGGCGAGTCCTCCTAATTATTTTTATGAGTAAGACGTCGTTAGAGCTTCGTCTAGCGCCCAGCCCCTGATTCACACGCTGTTCACCGAGGGATAAAGCCTCCTTCGAGAACCGCAGAATTGGCCTGACCAAATATCCGAATGCAGCCGATACTAGACCCGCAAACCGGGTTAGGGAAATCGGAAAGGCGAGTTATTTGTCGATTTATGGCTCGACGGTCGGGATTTGCATAATTTGGCCTGACCAATCTATGCTGCTGCGCAAACCTCGCTCGGGCAGCTTTCAATGAATCACTCGCGACCTTGAGCGGCCTGCCCCCCATAACAACAAGGACTGCGCAATGAAGATGACCTTCCGTTGGTACGGCGACAGTGATCCCGTCACCCTGCCCTACATCCGCCAGATCCCCGGCATGACCGGCGTGGTCTCTGCCATCTACGACATCCCGGTGGGCGAGGTCTGGCCGCTGGACAAGATCGCCGCCCTCAAGGCTAAGGTGAATGCCCACGGTCTTGAGCTGGAGGTCATCGAGAGCGTGCCGGTCCACGAAGACATCAAGCGTGGCTTGCCTTCCCGCGATCAGTTGATCCACAACTACGGCCAGACCCTGCGCAACCTGGCGGCCTGCGGGATCAAGGTGGTCTGCTACAACTTTATGCCGGTGTTCGACTGGACGCGCTCGACCCTGGCCATGGAGCTGCCCGACGGTTCGACCACCCTGGCGTTCGACGTGGCGGTGATCGAGCAGGCGAATCTCGACGACGGCATCAACCTGCCCGGCTGGGACGTCAGCTACGAGCCGGAAGTCCTGCGCGCGCTGATCAATGAATATGCGCAGGTCGACGAGGCTACTTTGCGCGAGCGACTGGCGTATTTTCTAGAGCGCATCATTCCGGTGGCAAAAGACGCAGGCATCAAGATGGCCCTGCACCCGGACGACCCGCCGCGCTCGATGTTTGGCATGCCACGGGTGGTGAAGAATCGCGAGGACCTGGCGCACATTCTGGCGATGGTCGATGACCCGGCCAACGGGTTGACGCTGTGTTCAGGCTCCCTCGGCGCCGACCTGGGCAATGACATCCCCTCGCTGGTGCGGGAATTCGGCGGTCAGGGACGCATTCACTTCGCCCATCTGCGCAATGTGAAGGTCAACGAAGCCGGTGACTTTTACGAAACCGCACACCGCTCCGAAGACGGCTCGCTGGACATGGCCGAGATCGTCAAGGCCTACGTCGAGACCGGTTTCGAGGGTTATTACCGCCCTGACCACGGGCGGATGATCTGGGGCGAAACCGGTAAACCTGGCTACGGCTTGTACGACCGGGCGCTGGGGGCGGTGTACCTGAACGGCTTATGGGAAGGGATTCGCAAGACGATGGCGTGAGGCTCGTAGCTTATGGGGCTTGATATCCGGGATCGGAAACCGCCCTCTGACGCACCACGACCTGTAGGAGCGCGCTTGCCCGCGAAATCGTAGGTACATCCGACGCATCTCCAGGGTCTGTACCCACGCGTTCGCGGGCAAGCGCGCTCCTACAGTTTCATGCGGTTCACAGGCCTTTAGCGTCAAGCCAGAGGGCGCAGGGGCCTGGGGTGTCACGAAGCGCCAAGGGCCTCGCCGAAGCCACTCGCTCTAACGCAGTTCCGCATCCATCCCGTCCAGCCAGCGCGCTTCGGACCTGCGCAGGTGTTCACGCATGGCGGTCTGGGCGCCGATCAGGTCGCGGGTCTGAACGGCGTGCAGGATGGCTTCGTGCTCGGCCACGGCCATGGCCCAGGTTTCGCGGGTTTCGGAATGTTCGCTGACATGGGCAGTGAGCGGGCTGTAGCGCTCTTCGAACAACGAGGTGATGATGCGCACCAGGGTCGAGTTGCCGCTCATTTTCGCCAGCCGCTGGTGGAATTTGCGGTCGTCGTCCAGCGCCGGCACCCCTTTGAGCGCACCCTCGCGCATCTTGTCGATGCACCCCTGCAGGTAGCGAAAATCGGCCTTGCTGCTGTGCAGGCAGGCCAACATCACGCTCTCACCTTCGATCAACGCCCGGGCCTGCATCAGCTCTGACGGGCTTTCCCCCAGCGTGCGGGTTTTGCCTTTGACGCCCAGCAGGTGCTCACAGACGTAAATGCCGGAACCCATGCGGATTTCGACGCTGCCTTCGATTTCAAGGGCGATCAAGGCTTCGCGCAAGGACGGACGAGAGACGCCGAGCAACTGCGCCAGATCGCGCTCGGGAGGCAGCCGCGCGCCGGGGGCGATGCCATGCTTGCGAATGTGCTCGCGCAATCGGTCGGCGGTGATCTGGTAAAGGCGGCGTTCGGGTGCAGGGCTTGGCGCGGTCATCAATCACGTTCCATCAGGATGCGCCGGAGGATATCACAGGCGTTGGGGCGCCTTGTGGCGTGGCCTTGCAGTCGGTGAGCAACTTCAATTTTGCGGTGTGGCTACCGACGCCTTCCCGGCTAAAGCCGGTCCCACTATGAGTGCGCGGTATGATTGTTCCCACGCCCCGCGTGGGACACATCCCCTGACGCTCTGCGTCACCGCCACGGAGGCGATGTTTAGTGGGACCGGCTTTAGCCGGGAAGAGGCCAGTGCGTTCACCCTCAATTTTGCGGTGTGCCAATTGACGCCTTCCCGGCTAAAGCCAGTCCCACTATTTATTGCGTGGTGTGTCAGTCGGGAATCACCGCCAACGCACCCTCAAGCTTCGGCTGCTCCAACCCCGCAATCACCCGCCCCATCTCCACCACCGGCAAGAACCTGCGGCGTTTCTTCTCCTCGTGGTTCTGCGCGATGTCAGCAATCCGGTGCTGCAAAAACGGGTTGAGAAAACGGTCGCGAACGCTGGCCAGATAATCCCGCGCCGGATCCCGTTGGCCCTTCGCCGCAAACACCGGCAGCACCTCCCGTTCCCACACGTTCTCCAGGCTCCCGCGCAGCAACGGGTCGTTCATCGCCTGAAACACCGTTTCACCCTCAGCCCGGCCATCCTTCAACCATCGCTCGGCCAGCCAGGTGTGCCCGAGATTGAGCATGAACAATTTGAACTGCTCGTACTGCTCAAGTTGATCCGTCACGACCACACAAGGGTGCGTACACGGCAGCACCAGCCCCGACTGACGTTCAATCGCCCAAATCGCGTACGGCTCGGCAATGGCACCCACCGGCTGAATGGGCTGCGAGACGATGCGATCAACCAGGGAATTCGCCCAGCGACACGTGTCGCGCAGGTAGTGGGCAAACCCGGTGTCGATGCCCCACTCTGCCGCCAGCTCGATGATCAGGTCGCGCAGCACATCGCCGTTGCGTGAAACCAGCTCACAGGGGAACAGCGACAACGGCGCATCAGGGTTCGCCTGCCAGCGGTCATGGAGCAACACCAGCAGTTTCGCCGGAAAACTGCGGGGCGCCGGCACTTCGGCGGCCAGGCAAGACGCCGTGTCTGCCGGATCCAGCACGTAGCCTGTGTCGCCGGTGTTTGAAATCACCACCTGCACGTCGTGCCGTATCGCCTGACGAATCAACGCCCAGTCGGGGCCGGCTTGCAGCGCCCCGGCAATCGATGTGGACCAATGCTCTTCATCCACCGTGCGACCGTTTTCCGCGCCCTGAATGCGCACCGGATATCCCACGCCACTGGCCAGCGCCTGCACCCGCTGCGCGCTGTCGGCACTGCCAGTGGTTTGCACGACGGTGATTCTGCCCAGCGCTTCGCCCTTTTCCAGGGCCTGGGAAATGAACAGATCGGCATGGGCCTGAAGAAAACGGCTGGTGCCGAACTGCAAAATGGGGGTGAATGGGGTTGCACGCATGCCCGCGTCTCCTAGCATTCGACGATGGCTTTGACGACGCGCTGGGCAGGGTCGAGCAACGTGGTGAAGCGCTCGGTCACCTCGCTCAGGGCCATGCGGTGGGTGTTGAGCGCAGCGTCAGGGATCAGGCCGTCGCGCAGGCATTGCTCGACGTAGCGGAAGTCTTCGACGGTGGCGTTGCGGCTGCCCATCAACGTCGCTTCGCGCTTGTGGAATTCGGGATCGGAGAAGCTGATGGTGTCGCGAACGATGGACACGAGCACGTATTTGCCGCCGTGGGCGATGAACTCGAAACCGCGCTCCATGGCCTTGGCGTTGCCGGTGGCGTCGTACACCACATCGAAGAATTCGCCCTGGGTCAGTTGCTCCAGTTGCTGTTTGTCGTCTTCGCCGATCAGCACGGCCGAGTCAATCTGCAGGTGCTGCTTGCAAAACGTCAGGCGGTCCTCGCGGGTGTCGAGCACGGTGACTTTCGCCCCACGCAGGCGGGAGAAAATCGCCACCGCCATGCCAATCGGGCCGGTGCCGACCACCAACGCGCGCTGGCCGGATTGCACGTCCGAGCGCCGCACCGCGTGGGCGCCAATGGACAGAAATTCGATCATGGCCGCCTGATCCAGCGTGACCCCGTCGGCCTTGAGCACGAAGCCGTGGGGCAGGCTCAGGTATTCAGTGAACGCGCCGTCGCGGTGGACGCCCAGCACTTGAATGCGCACGCAGCAATTGGTCTTGCCCTGGCGACAGGCGATGCAGTCGCCACAGGACAGGTACGGCATCACGTACACCACGTCGCCAGGCTCAAGCCCACTGCCCGCCTCGCTTTGCTCGACGATGCCGGAGAATTCGTGGCCCATGACCCGGGGGTATTCGAGGAACGGCTGATTGCCGTTAAAGATATGCAGATCAGTGCCACAGACCCCGACCCGCTTGATGCGGACCAGCGTCTCGCCGGGTGCGCGTTCGGGTTTCGGACGGTCGAGGGCCAGCAGGGAACCGGGTTTTTCGCAGACGACGGTGAGCATCTTCTCTCTCCAGACCAGGCACGCCGGCGCCGCTGAAACGGCCAGAGCCGCAGGATACCGGGCAGTGATCTTGTTGTTGTGAGGTGGCGGATGGATTCTGGAAGCGCGGGCCGCAGTTGCCGTGGCTTGGGCGATGACACGTGCGGCGCTGCAGGAAAAAGCTACACAGCTGCCCGACCATTGGCAAGACCAATTACATAAACATACCATTGGCCTTACCAAATTAGCCGTTCAAGTTTTCGCCGCGATTGCCCGCTCCACGGCTATAAATCCCCACAGCCCATGGTTATGATCGGAGCCCATGACTTCCCCATTGCCCATCCGCTCGCCCTGCCCGCCCGGCGCCTGTCAATGCGACCGCGACCGACTGTTGGAGCTGGACGGGGCGGACGTGCGCATCCTTCGCCTGACCCGTCAGGAAGAGAAGCGCCTGCTCGAACGCCTGGAAAATATCGCCAGTGTGGAAGATCTGCAGCGCCTGCAAACGCGGATGTTTGACCAGCTCGGCATCCGCCTGGACATCGCGCCGGGCTTCAACGAAGTGCGCAGCATGCGTGGCATGGTCATCGACATCGCTGAACTGCCCGGCATGTGCCGCAAGACTCGCGCCGCGATCCCCGCCGCCATCCGCCGCGGGCTGGAAAAGAATCCCGAAATCGCCTGGCGCCTGCTCAACGCCCACGACTTGTTTCGAGATGTCTGAACCCGTTGAGATGGCTGCGCGACCTCTCACTGAAACATCACAAAAAGTCCGGCCTTACTTCTCCCAGTCAGCCTTGTCGATCTTCAACCCGTGCAGACCGTTGTACGCCGCGCGTTTGGGTTGCTCCCAGCCTTGCAGCAACGCCGCATCAATGTCGTAGATCTCGACGCCCAACGGCCTGCAAACGGTCAGCGGGTCCTGGGCATCAGGCCCCCACATTGGCAATGAAAGGTCACCACCGGGGCATGTCGATAATGCGCAGAGCAGGTCAATCTCGGCGAGGAACTCCAGGTAATCGCCCTGCTTGGCCGGGCAGGCTTTCATGAAATACAGGTCATCGTGGTTCAAGCCGGTGCACTGGAAGATATTCAGCACGTCGTGCACGTCAAACTCGGTCAGGCCATGGGGCAACACGGCGCGGGTCAGATTCGAATGGCAGTGGTGGTGAAAGTCTTCGCCGGTGAGCATCTTGTTCACGTAGGGATCGCAGCGGGTGCCGAGCAGGTCATGCAGCCGACCGCCGTGCTCGTCGATGCCGTAACTGGCGAGGCTGTCGTCGGTGATGGTGACCATCGGCCGCAGGAACGGCAGGTTCGACCACAACCGGTCGTGGGTGGTGACGTGGGCGCCCTGCAATTGCCGGGTGCGCGCGGCCCACATGCGCTCGCGCGGATCATCGGCGCTCCAGACGTTGAAGTCGCCCACTTGCGGGCCCACCGGTGTGGTCACACGGAACACCTGACCGGCCTTGACCTTCCACGCCCGCCCGGTGCGGATCGGTATTTCGAACTGCTCGACCAGGGTGCGGCTGTCCTGCGCCTCGCGAATGCGCTGATAAAACGCCGTGTCGACCTGCAGAGCCGAGCCTTTGCTGACCTGATAAGCCGCGGGATAGTCTTTGTACATGGGTGCTCCTGGCGAATGATTGTCATCTGACGAATTGAGCACAGCACAGCCCGTGCCAAGCGCTTTGAGTCGTTCAACACGCAGAACCACAATCCGTTATTTGGAATTTAATTTCCATCTGTACAAGCAATAGAACAGCGATTAGCATTGCGACAGCCTCACCGAGGCCCCGAATCGACCTCAACAAGACCTCATCCAGAGGCGCCAGGGGATTCACATGCTCGACCGCGCCAGACGTTTTTCCATCAAGCAGATCGCGACTCAGGCCGGCGTGAGCAAGGCGACGGTCGATCGCGTCCTGCATCAGCGCGGCAGCGTTCATTACCAGACCCACCGCCGCATTCATCAAGCCCTCGAAGAACTCGAAGCCCAGGAAAAGTCCGGGCCTGCGGTGGGCCGCACCTTTCATATCGACGTTATCCTGCACACCCCCAAACGCTTCAGCGACGCGGTGCAGGAGGCGATTCTTGCGCAGCTCGGCAGTCTGGCGCCATTTCGTATCTTTCCGCGTTTTCACCTGTATCAGTCCATCGGCACGCAGCAGATGCACGACCTGATTCTGCGTTGCGTCGAAAAAGGCAGTCAGGGCCTGATCATCAAGGCGGCGGATGAGGTGCCGATCAACGAAGCAGTGAATCAGGCGACGGCGGCGGGTGTGCCGGTGGTGACGTTTGTTTCCGATCTGCCTCAGAGTGAGCGCATCGGTTACATCGGCATGGACAATCGCACTGCCGGGCAAACGGCGGCGTACCTGATGTCCCGCTGGCTGGACGCTGCGGCGCAAGACGTGGCCGTGGTGATCAGCAGTGAGCTGTTTCGTGGCGAGGAAGAGCGGGAAATGGGTTCCCGCACCTGGCTGCGCAGCCGTGCGGCGCATCTGCGCGTCGTCGACGTCAGCGGAGGTTTCGGGGTGCATGAGCCGACTTTTGAAAAAGTGACCCAGGCGCTGCAGGCCAATCCGTCGATCAAGGCCATTTACAGCGTCGGCGGCGGCAACCGCGCGATCGTCGAAGCCTTCGCCGCACTCAATCGTCCCCTTGATGTATTCATCGGGCACGACCTCGATCAGGAAAACCGGCAACTGCTGGCGGAAGAAAAGATTGCCGCGATCATCGATCACAACCTGCAAGTCGACGCCCGCAACGCGTTTCTGCACATTCTGCAGTTTCATCGCCTGTGGAAGGCGGTGCCGATTCCCGTTTCCCACGTGCAAGTGGTCACGCCATTCAACCTGACGCATTGATGTACAGCCGCACCCGTTACGCCGATCACCCCATAACAACAATCCCGGAGATCCACCCATGCTACGCATCGCTGTCCTCGGCGCAGGCCGTATCGCCAACATTCACGCGGCCAACGTGGCCGCCAACCCCAACGTGCAATTGTCGGTGATCGCTGACCCATGGCGCGAAGGCGTCGACACGCTGGCCGGCAAGCTGGGTTGCGCCGCGGCCTACGATTGCGCCGAGGCCATTGCCCGGGACGATGTGGATGCGATTGTCATCGGCACGCCGACCGACACGCACATCGACCTGATGCTGCGGGCGGTGAAACTGGGTAAACCGGTGCTGTGCGAAAAACCCATTGACCTTGACTTCGCCAAAGCCGCCCGCGCAGTGGATGAGATCGAGCGCCTGAACGGTAAGGTGATGCTCGGTTTCAACCGTCGTTTCGACCCGGACACCCTGCAGATGCGCAAAGCCATCGCCCGCGGGGACATCGGCGAGGTGCGACAAGTGGTCATCACCAGCCGGGATCCGGGGTTGGCGCCGGTGGAATACCTGACCCACTCCGGCGGCATCTTCCGCGACATGACCATCCATGATTTCGACACCGCGCGCACGCTGCTCGGCGAAGAACCCATCGAAGTGATCGCCATCGCCAGCCGCCTGGTGGAGCCCGCGCTCGCGCAGATCGACGACTACGACAGCGTGATGGTCTTGCTGCGAACCGCCTCCGGCAAACAGTGCCACATCAATTGCTGCCGCGAAGCCGTGTACGGCTATGACCAGCGCCTGGAAGTGTTCGGTTCCAAGGGGATGATCCTCAACGACAACCATCGCCCAAGCACCGTGCGCAGCTACAGCGCCACGCAAACCGAAGTGCGTGAGCCTCTGGAGAATTTCTTCCTCGAGCGCTATGCCGCTTCGTATCGCATCGAGCTGAACCAGTTCATCGACGCGGTGCGCGCCAACGACCCCCTGCCCACCAACGCCCGCGACGGGTTGAGAGCCTTGCATCTGGCTAACTGCGCCATTGAGTCGATCAAGACCGGGCGGGCTGTGAAGGTGGAGATCTGAATCCCGCGGTGTTCATCACCCGTACCTGGGTGCGGGCAAGCTGAACGCCATGCGCATCACTTGAAATCCCGACTGCGCACATCAAGCCCGGTGAGCATTGGGGTGAGGTCGAACAATCGCTGGGCGATGACGTGGCGCACGCCCTTCTGGAATTCGAACTTGCCGAACACCTGCATCAACTGCGACCCCACCAACACCTTGCGTTGACGCTCGGCCAGATCACGCCAGACCACGACGTTGATCATTCCGTGTTCGTCTTCCAGGGTTACAAACGTCACGCCGCTGGCGGTGCCGGGCCGTTGTCGACCGACGACAAGCCCGGCCACGCTGAAACTGCGGCCGTGCTCTTCATCCAGCAAATCCTTTGAACTGCGAAAACGCTTCGCCGCAAGTTTATGCCGCAGCAAGGCCAGCGGGTGCGGGCCGAGTGTCGTGCCGAGGGTGTCGTAATCAGCTGCAAGGTCCTGGGCAACACTCGGCAACGGCAGCGCGACCTGAGCCTCTTCGCCAAAACAGTCGTCGCCGAACAACGGCCGTTGCATCTCGACGCCGGCGATCTCCCAGCGCGCCCGATGCCGATGCCCGACCAGACCCCGCAGCGCACCGGAATCGGCCAGCCCAGCACGCGCCCGATTGTCCAGTTCGGCGCGAATGCACACGTCGGCCACGTCCTTGAAATCACGTACGCCGCGCGCCTGTTCGATGCGCTTGGCGTCCTCCTCGCGGAACCCGCGAATCATGCGCAGGCCCATGCGGATCGCCAGGTTCTGGTTGTATTCCCGGCCGGCCACCGGCTCCAGCGAACAGTCCCAACCGCTGTAACGCACGTCCACCGGGTGCACGTCGATCTGGTGGCGGCGGGCGTCCTGGAGCAATTGATCCGGACTGTAAAAGCCCATCGGCCAGCTGTTGATGAGCGCGCAGGTAAAGGCCGCCGGCTCGTGGCATTTGAGCCAGCAACTGGCGTAGGTCAGCAAGGCGAAGCTGGCGGCGTGGGATTCCGGGAAGCCGTAACTGCCGAAGCCTTTGATCTGCTCGAAAATGCGCTGGATGAACTCGTCCGGGTAGCCCTTTTCCTTCATGCGCTCGCTGAGGCGAATGCGATGGGGCCCAAGACCGCCATGGCGTTTCCAGGCGGCCATGGAACGGCGAAGTTGGTCCGCCTCCCCGGGGGAGTAATCGGCGGCGACGATCGCCAGTTGCATGACCTGCTCCTGAAACAGCGGCACGCCAAGGGTGCGCTCGAACACCACTTTCAGTTCTTCGGACGGGTACGTGACTTCCTCTTCGCCGTTCTTGCGGCGCAGGTACGGGTGCACCATGCCGCCCTGAATCGGCCCGGGCCGGACGATGGCCACCTCGATCACCAGGTCATAGAAGGTGTTGGGTTTCAAGCGCGGCAGCATGGACATCTGTGCCCGTGACTCGATCTGGAACACGCCGATGGTGTCGGCGCGGGTGATCATGTCGTAGGTCGGTTTGTCCTCGGCGGGGATGGTCGCGATGGTCAGGTCGTAACCGCGATAACCCCTGACCAGATCGAAGGTCCGGCGCAGCGCGCTGAGCATGCCCAACGCCAGAATATCGACCTTGAGCAGGCCCACCAGATCGAGGTCGTCCTTGTCCCACTGAATGATGGTGCGGTCCGCCATGGCGGCGTTTTCCACGGGCACCAGGGTTTCCAGCGGATGCTCGGAAATCACAAAGCCGCCGGGGTGCTGGGACAGATGTCGGGGGAAGCCGATGAGTTCGCCGGTCAACGTCAGCACCCGTCGCAGAATCGGGCTCTCGGGCTCAAAGCCACATTCGCGCAGGCGTTCGGCGGGCGGCATGCTGTCGGTCCAGCGGCTGAAGCAGTCGGCCAGGGCGTTGATCTGGTCGGGCGGCAAACCGAGGACGCGCGCCACATCCCGGATGGCTCCCGCACCGTGGTACGTACTGGCAACCGCAGTGAGCGCCGCCCTGCCCCGGCCGTATCGACGGAACACGTATTGCAGCACTTCCTCGCGCCGTTCGTGCTCGAAATCGACGTCGATGTCCGGGGGCTCGTCGCGCTCTTCGGAGATGAAACGCTCGAACAGCAGATTGCTTTTTGACGGGTCCAGCTCGGTGATGCCCAGGGCGAAACACACCGTTGAGTTGGCCGCCGAGCCTCGGCCCTGGCAAAGGATGTGCTGCTCGCGGGCGAAGCTGACAATGTCATGCACCGTGAGGAAGTAACTCTCGTAACGCTTGGCAGCGATGACTTTCAGCTCTTTTTCGATGTTGCTGCGGGCGACCTCCGGTACGCCGTGAGGCCAGCGCCGACTGGCGCCCTGCTCGGTCAGATGCCGCAGCCAGCTGCTGGGGGACTGGTCAGGCGGCACCAGTTCATGGGGGTATTCGTAGCGCAACTCACTGAGGTCGAAGGTGCAGCGCCGGGCGATGTTCACAGTTTCAATCAGCAGGCTCGCCGGATACAGCTCGCCCAGCGCCGACACCGGTCGCAAATGCCGCTCGCCGTTGGCAAACAGCCGATGCCCTGCCTCCGCCACGGTGGTGTGATGGCGGACGGCGGCCATGGTGTCCTGCAAAGCCCGACGACCGCGGGCGTGCATGTGCACGTCGCCGCTGGCGACGGCAGGAATCGCCATGGCCCGCGCCATACCGAGCAAGGTGTTGAGGCGCCTTCGATCATCCGGACCGCAGTGCAACTCGACGCTCAGCCACAGATTCTGCTGAAAGATCCCGCGCAGCCAGGCGCCTTGTTCCCGCCGTGTCGGGACGTCCTGATCAAGATCCGGTTGCCACAACGCCAAAAGCCCCGTGAGCGGCGGCTGAAAGTCCTCGTGCAGCAAGCGGTATTCGCCTTTCTTGCTGCGGCGCCGACCTTGGGTGATCAAGCGACACAAGGCCTGGTAGCCGGCGAGATTCTCCACCAGCAAGACGATTTTCGGCCCGTTCTCGACGGTGATTTCGCTGCCGATGATCAGCGGCAGCTCACATTCCTTCGCCGCCTGCCATGCCCGCACAATGCCCGCCAGGGTGCATTCATCGGTGATCGCCAGCGCTTGATAGCCATGAAGTTTGGCCCGCTCGAACAGCTCCTTCGCACTCGACGCCCCGCGCTGAAAGCTGAAGTTCGACAGGCAATGCAACTCGGCGTATCCCCCGCTCATGCGAACCAGCCGTGCAGCAACAGGCTGCTGTCGCCGACGCTGCGGTACGCCCAGCCGCGCTGGCCGTTGCGGGTTTCGACGAGGTAATAGTCGCGGCGCACGTCGCCGCCGTCCCACCAGCCCGACTCGATGCGCTCCGGCCCGGCCAATACGCGCAGACCGGGCTCTGTCAGCAATTCGGGCTCGGGCAACAGCCAGCCGGGGCGCGGCACTTTATGGGTCAGCGCCAGTGGCTTGTTCGGGCAAGCGGGCAGCGAGGCGTGTTCCGGACGATGGTCGGCATTGAAGCCCAGGCCGGCGACCGCTTCATCCCCAAGCCGTGCACGCAGGCGCTCGCGCAGTTGCTCCCAGGGCATGGTCTGTTGCGGACGGTCGTCGAACAGCTCGCGGTGGGTGGGCACGAAAGCCGGCAGGTCCTTGGCCTGCAATCTCAACGCGCGTACCGGCGACGGCACTTCGGCTTGCTCCAGACGCCCCCGTGCCAGCTCGAACAGCATGTTGGCTTCTCGCTCGGCGCTGAGCAGGCCGACGGGGATCTGCGTGTCCGGGGCAACGCTGCCCACGCTCGGCACGTGCTCCAGATGAATCACGAAACGTTGCACGCCGCTGTCGCGTCCGGCCAGAAACACCGCCAGGTCGGCGATCATGCGCTTGAGCGGGAACAGCAGCGCCTGATGGGATTCGACGTCGAAATTCAGCTCGATGCGAGTATCGAAACGGTCCGGCGGCACATAACACTCCAGCCCCATGGGCCTGCGCCCGAACAGCGTGTCGAGGTGTTGCAGCACGGCCGCCGGGAAACGCCGGGCCAAAGTGTCACGGGGCAACGCCTGAACCTGTCGTACGCGATGCAGGCCCATGCGCGCCAGCGCAGTGGCCACTTCGGTCGGCAGGCCGATGCGGTTGACCGGCATCTGCGCCAGCACCTCATGCAGTGTGTCGCCATCGGTCACGGCGAGACCATCATGGGCGTTGGCGAGCATGCGGGCCGCCAGCGGATTGGGCGCCGCGACGATGCGGTGGGTAAAGCCCAGTTCGGTCAGCTCTTGACGCAGTCGCGCCTCGAACACCGGCCACGGCCCGAACAGGCCGAAGCTGGATTCGACCTCCATCAACAGCACGCGCGGGTATTTGAGGCTGACATGGGAACTGAAACGGTAGGCCCAGGCCGCCAGCAACCGATGCCAACGCTCGGTTTCGTCCGGGTCGTATTCGACGGTGGCGAATTCTCGGGTCATGGCGTGGGCTGCGGTCAACGACTGGCCGGCACGCAGGCCCATCGCGCGGGCCGCCGGATTGACCGTCTGCAGCACCCGGCGCTGCGCCGTGCCGCTGATCAGCGCCAGCGGTTCTTCAGGGTTTTCGCGACGACGCATGACGCCGTCCAGCGCCAGCTGCGGCAGGAGGACACAGGCCCAGAGCATGGCAACCTCAAGCGTCAGCAGTGAACGGAACGGGGGAAGAAGGCGCCAGCCCGCCGCGACACTTGAGCACCCGCAACTGACTGGGGCGCACGTCGATGGCAATCCGCAACGCGGCCGGAGACGGATTGGCCGCCGCCTCATTCCCGCGGCAGGCAAAGGCCAGGGTTTCCCCGGTTTCGGCGGCCACCTGCAACCGACGCAAGGCACGGTCGTCGACCTTGGTCGGCCAGCACAACACCGCGCCGCAACTGCCCGAACGCAGGCATTGCTCGACGGCCCACAAGGCATCGCGCTCGTTGGCGTGAATGATGGACAACTGTCTCAGGTCAATGCCCGCCATCTGCCAGGCCTGGGCATAGGGTAGATAGGGAGGCGCAACCAGCACGATGCGCTCGCCGCTGTCAGCGAGCCGCGCCAGAGTCGGCCACATCAGCCGCAGTTCACCACTGCCGTTGGCGGCCACCAGCACTTCGGTCATCGCCGCAGGCGGCCAGCCACCCATGGGCAACGCCGCATCGAGGGCCGCATGGCCGGTGGGCTGGGCGGCAACCGAAGCAACCTGCTGCCGCCCCTTCCAGATGCGTCGCTCGTCCAGCAGCGCGTCGAGGCTGACTACCGCGCCCATCATTCCCGGCGCACCAGGCCACAGAACACGCCTTCGATGGCGAAGTCCTGATCGGGCCGCACAATGATCGGTTGATAAGCAGGGTTGCGCGGCAGCAAGCGCAGCTGGTCATCGCCGCGCTCAAGGCGCTTGATGGTCACTTCGCCGTCCAGCCGGGCCACGATGATCTGCCCGTCGCGGGCCTCGGCGCTTTGCAGGATGCCCACCAGATCGCCATCGAAGATGCCGTCGTCGATCATCGAGTCCCCGCTCACCCGCAACAGGTAATCCGGGACGCGCATGAAGGTGCGGCTGTCCAGGGTGAAGGTGTCGTGGTTGTCGAGGTCGGGGCCGATGGGCGCACCGGCGGCCACCCGACCGAGCACGGGAATGTCGAGCATCTGCGGCCGGGGACGGGTGTCCACCAGCCGGATGCCGCGGGCCTGATTGGCGACAACTTCGATCAAGCCGGCGTCGGTCAGGGCCACGATGTGCTTGCGCGCGACACTGCGGGAAGCAAAACCGAAGGCTTCGGAAATTTCAGCCAGGCTGGGAGGCTGGCCGTTCTGGGCGATGCGATCTCGAATGAACGTGAGGATGGCAGCGCGTTTGGGGGATAGGGTCGTCATGGAGCACATTTGTACTCTTCTCGACTAAACCTGGCTAGCGCCTCTTGTCGATCCCCCCGCAATTTTTGTAACAGAGCGGCGAATTCCGAGAATCGCCACCCCTTATTTCATTGCCTTCGATGAGCGCTCTCTAGCGGTCAAACAACGCCTGGATCTGCGGATAGCCCAGGCTGGTCTCCGTGACGGCTTCAGAGCGGCCATCCTGCAGAAAGCCCCGCGCCAGTTGCTCGGCCTGACCCCATAAGGTCTGCGCGATGCTCGACCCGGCGCTCAAACGGCGCACGCCCAACTCGGCCAACGCATCGGCGGCAGGCAGTCCCTGTCGCGCCAGCAGATTGATGGGCAGATCGATGCCTGCAACGACGGCCTGGATCTGCTCGACGTCTACCAGGGCTGCGACGAACAGGCCATCCGCCCCTGCTTGCCGGTACAACTGGCCGCGATTCAGGGTTTCTTCCAGGCGCAACTCATCAGCGACCAGATTCGCCAGGTATACGTCGGTGCGGGCGTTTATAAAAACGTCCAGCCCGTTGCGGGCCGCCATGCTTTTGATCGCCTCGATCTTGCGGGCGAGCAGCTCCGGCGCATCGGAACCGTCCTCGATATTGATGCCGGCCGCGCCGATATCCAGCATCCGCTTGACGTTTTCCGCGACGGTTTGCGGGTCGTCCGAATAGCCGTTTTCGATGTCGACCGACAGCGGCACGTTGATCAGCCGTGCGATGCTGGCCGCGACGCTTACTGCAATGTCGACCGGAAACACACGGCCATCGGCATAGCCCTGCGCCCAGGCGACCCCGGCGCTGGTGGTCGCGATAGCCGTGGCGCCGAGGCTTTCGAACAGTCGAGCGCTGCCCGCATCCCAGGCATTGGGCAGGCGCAAAACGGTGGATTGGTGGTGCAGTGAGCGAAACGTCTGAGCGGAACCGGGCATGATCATCTCCATTGATTCGGTTTCTGTGCGGATCGTTACTTTCAGGGTGTGCGGGTGCGTGTGCGTCTATGTGGGGGCCAGTCTAGAACAGTGACGCCTGGGTCGAAGCCCCGGCCATGACGCGCTTGCCCCGCAGTGCGGGCTGATAGCCCTCAAGCGTCAGCAGCAGGTGCTTGGCGTCGAGGCCACCGGCAAAACCGGTAAGCGCACCGGAGCTGCCGATCACCCGGTGGCACGGGGCGATGATGGAAATCGGGTTCTTGCCATTGGCGGCACCGACTGCGCGCACGGCGGCGGGGTTGCCGATCTGCAGGGCTATGTCGAGATAACTGCGGGTTTCGCCGAAGGGAATATTCAGCAAGGCCTGCCAGACTTTCTGCTGAAATGCTGTGCCATGAAATTCGAGTTCAAGCTCGAAGCACTGACGGCGACCGGCAAAGTATTCGGCGAGCTGGCGCTCGGTTCGGTCAAGAATAGCGCTGCCGGCATCTTCGCTCATCGCCCCGAGCAGGACGCGATTCGGGCGGTCGTTTTCCCACAGCACGGCGGCCAGACGCGGGCCCTTGGCGATCAGTTTCAGCTGACCGACCGGAGAATCGATGAAACGGTAGGTGAAGGTCATCGTCTGGCTCCTGCTGTGGCGTTTGCTCTGGCTGTTCTTCTGGAGAACTGCGCCCCGGGATCATCCGAGATCGTCCGGGCGCGGGTCGAATGCCGACATACTACTCGCGCGCACTCCCCGAACCACCCGGTTCTTGCGCTCAAACTCGCGAGTCAACCGCCCTTCTGCTTGCCCGCTGCATCCGCCGCGGAATTCCAGATGTGCATCGCCGCATAGGCGCGCCAGGGTTTCCAGGCTTCGGCCCGCACCTTGTGCTGCGGGAGGCGCAGCAGGGTCGGCTCCTGCAGGGTCATCAGATTCATGAGCACCAGATCGGCGGCGGGCCAGGCGTCCGGGTCACGCCAGGCGCGCATGGCGATGTATTCGACGGTCCAGGGCCCAATGCCGGGCATGGCCAGCAACTGTTGCCGCAAATCGCCGATGTCGCCATGGCGAACGTCAAGGGACAGCTCGCCACTGGCCACCGCCGCTGCGAGACGCTGCAGGGTTTCGACGCGCTTGCCGGGCATGCCGATCTTGTCCAGGTTCGCCTGCGCCAGGGCGTCTGGCGTCGGGAATCGCCAGGCCAATTGTTCATGCAGACCCGCGCTGACCTGAACGCCGGCGCGCTGGACGAGGCGACCGACAATCGTGGTCGCACCCTTGACGCTGACCTGCTGCCCGACGACCGTGCGCACCGCCAGCTCGAACCCGGAAAACGCCCCCGGCACGCGCAACCCCGGACGACGCTGCACCAGCGACGCCAGCCACGGATCTTGCGAGAGGGCTTTGTCGATCATTTGAGGTTCGGCGTACAGATCGAACATGTGTGAAACCGGCACAATCAGCTCATCAATGTACTGGCTCACCTCGCCGTGGGCGGTCGCCAGCAGATGCTGCCCGTCCGGCGCCAGCTCTACCGTCAAGGCACCGTGCCTGCCCTTGAAGTCGATGTTGCGCATGTACACACCATCGACCACTGCCTCCACGCCCGCGGTCATCCGCGCCGCGAAGAAATCGAGCATGCGCTGCCAGTCTAACGGCGGATTGAAAGGGATCAGGCGCGAGGCGTGGGGCTGGAGAGATTGCACCATGGAGAAACCGCCGGCAGTCAGGGTCGGCTGACGCTAGCGTAATCGATGGAGGCGCACAAATTTTTCGGGCTGGAACGCATATTGAGGGTGAGCACACCGGCCTCTTCCCGGCTGAAGCCGGTCCTACATGGGATCGCGCTCTAACTGTAGGACCGGCTTTAGCCGGGAATGCGTCAGTCGTCACTCCGCAGGATTGAGGGTGAGCACGCTGGCCTCTTCCCGGCTGAAGCCGGTCCTACTCATCGACCGAGATCACTTGTGGGACCGGCTTTAGCCGGGAATGCGTCAGTCGCCACACCGCAGAATCGAGGGTGAGCACACTGGCCTCTCCCGGCTGAAGCCGGTCCTACCATGGGATCGGGGGCATCTCCATCAGCTCGGGCAGCCCACTGGACCGCCGTCGAGGTTCTGCTTGTAGTTTTCGTACTGCAATGTGGCTTTGCCGTCGTTCCACTTGAGGGTCAGGACCAGCACGGAATCGAAGTCCTCGGCGACCCAGTCATTGACCAGTTTGACCTTCTCACCCGACGCCTCCTGGGCGACTTTGTTGATCAGCTCCGGCAAGTACCCGTGGGACCAGGCGGTGTAGATGGTGGCGTCGTGGTATTTATCACGCATCAGCTCATCGGCCAGATCACCGGTGTCGTTCGCGGCGAAGTCGATATTGACCGGCAGGCCCAGCTTGATCGCGCTGGGGCCGACGGTCATGAGCGGGCGAAGGTAGCTGTAGGAATGATCGTGCTCGCCCTCTTCCACATGGCGGCTGGGGTTCGCCGCGAAAATGAAGTCGGCTTTGCCGAAGGTGTTGGGCAGCACCGTGGACAGGTCAATGGCGCGATTGAGGCCCTGGCAGTTCAGCTGACCCAGGCCGGTTTCGGGCTTCTCGGCGTGGCGCAGAAACACCAGAGTCTGGGTGCCGTTCTTGGCCTCGGCGTGAACACCCTTGCCGGCGGCGAACCAGAAAATGGCGGAAGCGATCAGCAGGATCGGGAACAGAAAATAGGTTATGCGCTGCATCGCGCGGGACCACAGAGGAGGTGTTGAAAGGCTCATATCGGCATGGAATTCTGATGGTTCGTGATGGGCGTGACGCCCGATGCAACGTCCTTGTCAGCGTGCGGCTCGGTGCAGTATGCCGAGCGAATATTTCCGTATAACGAATGCCCATCAGATGAGTAAATGCTCAAGAGGTTGCACGCAACCACCTGATTTACCGAATTAATCGCCGAACGGTCAGATACGTGGGGTTTCGGAAAGGGGCTTGTGCAGAGATTTCCTACCGGGGGTGCGACTGTTTGCCCAGCAACATCTGATCAGCAGAGTGCTGTGTCGTGGACAGCATCAAAGGCCATGAACTCCCGTAAATCCGCATCTCCATGGGCGCAAGAGCCACTGGCACAAAGCCTGCAATATTCCTTTTTAGCAGGCCGATTCGCTCCGACTGCTGATTTCGTCATAAGCAGCCGTGCGCAGCTTCCGCCTCTTGATTGGACACTTACCCATGACCGCATTTTCCCGTCTGCCCACCTCCTTCAAACGAATCGCCGGCGCACTCGCACTCACGTTACAACCGCTGGCCCAGGCTGCCGAGGCGCCACCGGCCGAAGTCCACGTGGATTACGCCTACTACTCGCCGGTCAGTCTGGTGCTCAAGCATTTTGGCTGGCTGGAAAAAGCGCTGCCAGAAAGCAAAGTCAGCTGGGTGTTTAGCCAAGGCAGCAACCGCTCGCTGGAATACCTCAACAGCGGCGGCGTCGACTTCGCCTCCTCTGCCAGTCTCTCTGCGGTGCTGGCGCGGGCCAACGGCAGTCCGATCAAATCGGTTTATGTCTACAGCCGCGCCGAATGGACAGCGCTGGTGGTGCGCAAGGACTCGACCCTGCAGAGCGTCGCTGACCTCAAGGGCAAGAAAATCGCCGCCACCAAAGGCACCGACCCTTACCTGTTTACCCTGCGCGCCTTGCAGCAGGCGAAGCTGACCAAGGACGACGTCGAACTCTTGCATCTGCAGCATCCGGACGGCCGTATCGCGCTGGAAAAAGGCGACGTGGACGCTTGGGCCGGACTCGATCCGCACATGGCGGCGAGCGAGATCCAGGCCGGCTCGCGCTTGCTGTATCGCAACAAGGACTTCAACAGTTACGGCGTCGTCAGCGTGACTGAGCGCTATGCGAAGGAGCACCCGGAAGCGATCAAAACCGTCCTTGGCGCGTACGAAAAAGCCCGGGAATGGTCGCTGAAAAATCCGGATGAGCTGGCGCAATTGCTCGCCACCGAGTCAGGCCTGCCGCTGGATGTCGCTAAATTGCAGCTGACCCGCACTGACCTCGGCAACCCGCTGCTGACCGACAAGGACGTCACCGCATCGAAGGCCGCCGCGCCGATTCTGGTTTCCGAAGAGCTGGTGCGCAAAGGCACGAACGTCGACCAGGTCATCGACCAATTGATCGACCCAGGCTTCGGCAACGCGGTCGTCACCAAGCCATGAGCAATGCCCGGGGCAGCGAAGCCAGTGGCGGCGGTATCGGAAGCAGCGCCAGGGCGCAGGTGTTGCAGGAAGAGGCATCGGACGCGCCACCGGTTGTGCGGCGAGCACGAGGGCATTGGCGGACCCGGTTGAAGGGGCTTGCCGTACCGATGTCCATTTTGCTGATGCTGGAAATCGCCGTACGCGTGGGCTGGGTGCAGTCCTACCAGATGCCGGCGCCCAGCGAGATCGCCACGACGTTGACGGACCTGGCGGACGGCGCGCTGTGGAAACACATCGGCGCCAGTCTGACGCGGGTGCTGTCGGGGTTCGTGATCGGCGCGGGTCTGGCGCTGGTGTTTGCGGCGTGGGTCGGGCTCAGCCGCGAGGCGGAAGCGTATCTGGAGCCGACGTTCGCCGGCCTGCGTTCGATTCCGAGCCTGGCCTGGGTGCCGCTGTTGCTGCTGTGGCTGGGGATCGGCGAGACCTCCAAGATTGTGCTGATTGCCATCGGGGCGTTTTTTCCGGTGTACCTGAACGGCGTTGCGGCTATTCGCAACATCGATCGCAAGCTGGTGGAGGTCGGGACGATGTATCGCTTCAGTCAGCGGCAGATGATTGTGCATGTGTTTTTGCCCGCCGCCCTGCCCGGTTTGTTCACCGGTTTGCGTTCGGGGTTGAGTCTGGCGTGGATGTTTCTGGTGGCGGCGGAGTTGATCGCCGCGACGAAGGGGCTGGGTTATTTGCTCAGTGATGGGCGCGAGACGTCGCGGCCCGACATTGTGCTGGCGGCGATCATTGTGTTGGCGGTGTTGGGCAAGTTGACCGATGGGGTGTTGGCGATGCTGGAACGGCGGTTTTTGGCCTGGCGGGATACTTTTAAGGGCTAAGATCAAGATCAAGGGCGTCGGCCTAACGGCCTCGGGTTTCGCCTTCGGCGAGTTACTTTTAAAAAGCACTAAAAGTAACCAAAAGTGCCTGCTCTCGGCTTGGCCCGACTTCGTCGGGTTCCCTCACTCCGACGACGCTCCGTGGGCCCGCGCCGAACGGACATCCATGTCCTGACGGCGCTCTCGCGGCATCCATGCCGCTCGGCCCACTCCGCGTCGTCTGCGTTCGGCCTGCACTAAAGTCGCGATGGGTGTCGTCTGGGCTAACTGTGTATGAAGATCAAGATCAACAGCTTCCCGGCTGAAGCCGGTCCTACGATTGGACCGCGTGCTCTCGCGTAATGATCGTGCCCACGCTCCGCGTGGGTATGCATACCAGGACGCTCTGCGTCCATTCCCGGCTAAAGCCGGTCCCACTAAAAGCACCCCGTACCCACCGTAGGACCGGCTTCAGCCGGGAAGCTTTTGCTTTTGATCTTCATAAGCAAAAAGCCCAGACGACACCAACCGCGACTTGGGTGCAGGCTGAACGCAGGTTTCGCTCCCTGGGCCGAGCCGCATGGATGCGGCGAGAGCTGCCCCCCGCCATGGATGGCGGATGGCAGCGGGCCCACGGAGCGGGACCGGAGTGAAGGAACCCCGACGCAGGAGGGGCCCAACCAGGAGCAAGCACCCTTGGTTACTTGGGGTGCTTTTCCAAGTAACTCGCCGAAGGCGAAACAATCTGCCGTTAGGCAGATGCCCTTAACCGCGTATTGACGCCACCCCACAATCTGGTGTTTCCTGAAACCGGTTTCAGAGCCAAATAGCTCTCCCCATAAGCCTGCTGATAAATCCAATAAGGGTCAGGCCGTGAATAGCATTTCCACCCCGACGCGCACCCGCGTCACCATGAACGACGTCGCCGACCTCGCCGGCGTCTCCAAGGCCAGCGTCTCGCGGTTCATCGGCGATGACCGCCAACTGCTGTCCGAAGCCATCGCCAAACGCATCGAACAGGCCATCGACACCCTCGGCTATCGCCCCAACCAGATGGCCCGCGGCCTTAAACGCGGTCGCACCCGTCTGATCGGCATGCTCGTCGCCGACATCCGCAACCCCTACTCCATCGCCGTCATGCACGGCGTCGAAACGGCCTGCCGCAAGCACGGCTACAGCCTCGTCGTGTGCAACACCGACCGCGACGACGAACAGGAACGCCTGCACCTCGCGGCCCTGCGCTCGTACAACATCGAAGGCCTGATCGTGAACACCCTCGGGCATCACCTCGACGAACTGCGCGAACTGCACAGCGAACTGCCGATGGTGCTGGTGGACCGCAAGGTCGATGAACTGCACAGCGATCTCGTCGGCCTCGACAACGTCGCGGCGGTCCGACAGGCGCTGGATCATCTGCATGACGCCGGTTATCGCGACGTGCTCATGGTCACCGAACCCCAGGACGGCACCAGTTCGCGGATCGAGCGGGTCGACGCTTTCAACCAACTGATCACCCTGCGCGCCGACATGCGTGGGCAGGTCTGCGAAACCGGCGAGCCGTTGCGCGATCGGTTGCGCCACTTCCTCGCTCAACAAGGGCACGGCCCGAAAGCGCTGTTCACCGCCAACGGCGTCGCCACCCTGATCACCACCCGTCAATTGCATGAGCTGGGCTGCCACCTGTTCAACGACATCGGCCTGATCGCCCTCGACGAGCTGGACTGGTACCCACTCGTCGGCAGCGGCATCACCTCCCTCGCGCAACCCACCCATGAGATGGGCATCACCGCCTTCGAGTGCCTGCTCAATCGACTGCGCGGGGATCAGGAGCCGGTGCGTCTGTACGACTTCCCCGCGCAGTTGATCGCGCGTGGCTCGACCCGACGACAGACCTGACGCCCGAAGACACAGATACCGCAGGTCAGACCCTGCACCCCGACGCGAACTTTTACCCGGTTCGCTCGTTCGAACAAAAATGTAACCGGTTTCAGAGGACAATAATAATGACCCTACCATCCGTTGCCATCAGCCTTGGCGCCTTCGGTGCCGATCGTGTACGTGCGCAAGGCCAGGCCAGTTTCATCCCTCTGCTCGTCGATGCCGGCGTCAAGCGCATCGAGTTGCGCGAAGAGCTGTTCAGCCACAGCGTCGATGACCAGGACTTCCCTGCACTCGCCCGCGCCATTCAGGCTAAAGGTCTGGAATGCCTGTACTCGGCGCCCCTTGAGTTGTGGCTCGAAGGCAACAGCCAACCGAACCCCGATCTTCGACCGACCCTTGAACGCGCCACCGCGTGCGGTGCGTTCTGGCTCAAAGTGTCGCTGGGGCATTTTGACGAGCACTGCGATGTTGCCGCGCTGGCCGATCGCCTGGCGCCATACGACGTTCATTTGCTGGTGGAAAACGACCAGACTGAACAGGGCGGCCGCATCGAGCCCTTCGTGCAGTTCTTCGCGCAGATCACCGCGCTGCAAATGCCCATCGGCATGACCTTCGACATCGGCAACTGGCGCTGGCAGGAACAATCCGCCAGCGACGCCGCCCAGCAGTTGGGTCGTTACGTCGAATACCTGCACTGCAAGGCGATCACCAGGAACGCGACTGGCAAGCTCATCGCCGTGCCGCCCGCGCCGGCGGATCTGCAAGAGTGGGAGCAGCTCATCAAGCACATGCCGGTGAACCTGCCCCGCGCCGTTGAATACCCGCTGCAAGGCGACAACCTGCTGGAAGTGACCCGCGAACAGGTTGCCCTGCTCGCCCGCCTTGGCCAGTCGCGATCCACTCACGCCAGCGGGACGGAAACGGAGGCGCTGAGCCATGTCTGAGATCGATATTCTGTCCTTCGGTGAAACCATGACCATGCTGGTGGCCGAGCAAACCGGGGACCTGGCGCAGGTGCGTCACTTCGAGAAACGCATCGCCGGCGCAGACAGTAACGTGGCGATCGGCCTGTCGCGGCTGGGCTTCAAGGTCGCTTGGCTGAGCCGGGTCGGCAACGACTCCATGGGCCGCTTCGTCACCGACAGCCTGCGACAGGAAGGCGTCGACTGCGCTCACGTCACCGTGGACGCCGCGCACCCCACCGGATTTCAGTTCAAATCCCTGGAGCTGGAAGGCGCCGACCCGGTGGTCGAGTACTTCCGTCGCGGCTCGGCGGCCAGTCATCTGTCGGTCAACGACATCGTTCCTGAGCTGCTGAAGGCCAGACATCTGCACGCCACGGGGATTCCGGCGGCGCTGTCCGACACCTGCCGCGAGCTTTCCCATGTGTTGATGACGCAAATGCGCGAGGCCGGTCGCAGCGTGTCGTTCGACCCCAATCTGCGGCCTTCACTGTGGTCGAGCCAGGCGACGATGATCCGCGAAGTGAACCACCTCGCCAGCCACGCCCACTGGGTCATGCCGGGGCTGGCCGAGGGTGAATTGCTCACCGGTTTCGACACCCCGGCCGACATCGCCCGCTTCTACCTGGACATGGGCGTTGAGGCAGTGATCATCAAACTCGGCGCCAAGGGCGCGTATTACCGCACCCAGCTCAATGAGGCGTTCTTGCCCGGCGTGCCGGTGGCCAACGTGGTCGACACGGTGGGTGCAGGCGACGGTTTTGCGGTCGGCGTGATCAGCGCGCTGCTGGAAAACCTCGGGTTCGAACAGGCCACTGCCCGGGGCAACTGGGTCGGTAGCCAGGCCGTGCAAAGCCGTGGCGACATGGAAGGCCTGCCCACCCGCGCCGCACTCGATGCCGCCAACGTCTCGGGAGGCGTGCGACGACAGAGCGCCTGAACCTCGCTTTTACACACACCGAACCTCCATCACCTGCTGCGACAAAAACAACATGCTCAGGGAGCCTGAAATGGAAAAGCTGCTCGAATCCGTGAAACACGCCGGCCTCAAACGTCGCTGGCTATTGATCATGCCCATCGTCTTCATCACCTACAGCCTGGCGTACCTGGACCGCGCCAACTACGGCTTCGCCGCCGCGTCGGGGATGGCCGAAGACCTGCACATTACGCCGGGCATGTCGTCCTTGCTTGGTGCGTTGTTCTTCCTCGGTTACTTCTTCTTCCAGGTGCCCGGCGCGATCTATGCGCAGAAGAAGAGCGTCAAGAAACTCATCTTCGTCAGCCTGATCCTTTGGGGCGGCCTGGCGACGTTGACCGGCATCGTCTCCAACGCCTACATGCTGATCGGCATCCGCTTCATGCTCGGCGTGGTCGAAGCGGCGGTGATGCCAGCGATGCTGGTGTACCTCTGCTACTGGTTCACCAAGGCCGAACGCTCGCGCGCCAACACCGTGCTGATCCTCGGCAACCCGGTGACGATGCTGTGGATGTCGGTGGTGTCCGGCTATCTGGTGGCGCACTTCAGCTGGCGCTGGATGTTCATCGTCGAAGGCCTGCCGGCGGTGATCTGGGCGTTTATCTGGTGGCGTCTGGTGGACGAGCGTCCGGCCCAGGCCAAGTGGCTGACCGCTGAAGAAAAGACCGAACTGCAGGCGCGCCTCGACGCCGAACAGGTCGGCATCAAGCCGGTTAAAAACTACGCCGAAGCCTTCCGCTCCCCGCGCGTCCTGCTGCTGGCCGCGCAGTATTTCTGCTGGAGCATCGGCGTTTACGGGTTCGTGCTGTGGCTGCCGACGATCATCAAGAAAGGCATGCAGATGGACATGGTCGAAGCCGGCTGGCTTTCGGCCCTGCCGTATCTGGCGGCCGTGATCGGCATGGTGCTGGTGTCGTGGGCGTCCGACAAAACCCAGAAGCGCAAAGCGTTTGTCTGGCCACCGCTGCTGTTGGCCGCCGTCGCGTTCTACGGCTCGTACGCGCTGGGCACCGAACATTTCTGGTGGTCGTACTCGCTGCTGGTCATTGCCGGCGCCTGCATGTACGCGCCCTATGGTCCGTTCTTCGCCATCGTCCCGGAAATCCTACCCGCCAACGTCGCGGGCGGCGCCATGGCATTGATCAACAGCCTCGGGGCACTCGGTTCGTTCGCCGGCTCCTACCTCGTTGGATACCTCAACGGCGTGACCGGCACCCTGAGCGCTTCATACCTGTTCATGAGCGGCGCGCTGCTGGTGTCGGTGGTGCTGACGCTGATGCTCAAGCCGGACAGCAAGGCCCGGCCCCTGAGTGACAAACCCGGCGTTGGTCCTGCACCTGCCCATTCCTGATCGGGAACCCTTTTGATGACGACCCATGTTGTGCTCTACAAGAAACTCTCGGCCCCGTTGATGCAACGCCTGCAAGCCCAGGCCGAGGTCACGCTGATCAATGATCCGAAATCCAGCGACGGACTGGCCCGCCTGCGCGACGCCCTGCCCCACGCCGATGCCTTGCTGGGCGCGAGCGTGAAGCTGGACGCCGAATTGCTGGACCTGGCGCCGAAGCTCAAAGCGGTGTCCAGCGTCTCGGTGGGCGTCGACAACTACGACATCGACTACCTGACGCGTCGCGGCATTCTGCTCACCAACACGCCGGATGTGCTGACCGAAACCACTGCTGACACCGGTTTCGCACTGATCATGGCCACGGCGCGCCGGGTGGTGGAGCTGGCGAACATGGTCCGCGACGGCCAGTGGAAGCAGAACATCGGGCCGCAGCATTTTGGTTCCGACGTGCATGGCAAGACGCTGGGCATCATCGGCATGGGCCGGATTGGCGAGGCGGTGGCGCAACGGGGCCATTTCGGTTTCGGGATGCCGGTGCTCTATCACAGCCACTCACCGAAGGCGGCGGTGGAAGCGCGGTTTGGTGCACGCTATCGCAGCCTGGAAGACCTGCTGCGCGAGGCTGATTTCGTCTGCCTGACCGTGCCGCTGACCGCTGAAACCGAGGGGCTGATCGGTGCCGAGCAGTTCGCGCAGATGCGCCCTGAGACGATATTCATCAACATCGCCCGGGGCAAGGTGGTGGACGAGCAGGCGCTGATTGCCGCGCTGCAGAACGGCCAGATTCGCGCGGCGGGTCTGGATGTTTTTGAGCAGGAACCCGTGAGCCCGGACTCGCCGCTGTTGAAGATGGACAACGTGGTGGCGACACCTCACATGGGCTCGGCGACCCACGAGACCCGCGAGGCCATGGCCCGCTGTGCCGTGGACAACCTGCTGGCGGCACTGGCGGGCGAGCGACCGAAGGACCTGGTCAACCCCGCTGTCTGGCGCGGTTGAAAACCCAGACCGAGCCGGTTTGAGCACGGCCCAAAACTGTAGGAGCGCGCTTGCCCGCGAAAGCATTGGGTCAAACAACGCCGATGTCACAGGCCCGCCGCCTTCGCGACCGTCGTAACCTCCGATTGCTCCTACAGGATAATCTGCGTTCGACGCAGTGAAATGGTGAGCCGAAGATTCAACCCGGAGCCGGCTTGCTGGCGAACGCGGTGGGTCAGGCTAAATGGCTGCCGCTGGCAGATCGCAATCGCGCGCAAGCGCGCTCCTACAATGGATCTCGGCAACGCACGCAATCGTCGGTGCACACAAAATCCGTAGGAGCCGGCGTCCGAGGTATTTGTTAAATCACAAACCGCGCCACCATCGCTTTCAGATCCACCGCCAGTCGCGACAGCTCATGGCTGGCCGCGCTGGTCTGGTTCGCGCCCGCCGCCGTTTGCGCGGCGAGGTCTCGGATGTTGACCAGATTGCGGTCCACTTCCCTCGACACCTGCGCCTGTTCTTCCGATGCACTGGCGATCACCAGGTTGCGTTCGTTGATCTGCGAAATGGCTTCAGTGATCAACTCCAGTGCATCACCCGCCGAACTGGCCAGGCTGAGCGTGGTGCGGGTGCTGTCGGTGTTGCGCGACATGGATTGCACGGCATCGCCGGTGCGCGTCTGAATACCGGCAACCATCTGTTCAATTTCTGTGGTCGACTGCGCGGTGCGGTGGGCCAGCGCGCGAACTTCGTCGGC
This sequence comes from Pseudomonas petrae, assembly GCF_021728295.1. GTDB lineage: Bacteria > Pseudomonadota > Gammaproteobacteria > Pseudomonadales > Pseudomonadaceae > Aquipseudomonas > Aquipseudomonas petrae. The sequence continues at coordinate 182,048 of NZ_JAKJXE010000002.1, read as the reverse complement.
AACCACGGCAAACCCGCGACCCGCCTCCCCCGCACGCGCAGCCTCGATGGCGGCGTTAAGCGCCAACAGGTTGGTCTGCTCGGCGATCGAGCGAATCACATCGAGCACCTTGCCGATGTCACGGCCCTGGGCAGCCAGGCCTTCGACCAACCCGGAAGTGGCCTGGATCTGCTGGGTCATGTCCTGAATCGACTTCACCGTCTCGATCACCCGATCACGGCCCTGCCGCGCGGTCTGGTTGGACTGCTTCGATGCTTCGGACGTCGACACCGCGTTGCGTGCGACCTCCTCGACTGCGGCGGTCATTTCATTGACCGCCGTTGCCGCCTGCTCGATTTCGTTGTTCTGCTGCTGCAAACCGCGCGAGGACTCTTCTGTCACCGCGCTCAGCTCTTCAGCCGCCGACGCCAGCTGCGTGGACGAGCCGGAAATCAGCTCGATGGTCTGACGCAGGTTGCGCTGCATCGTCACCAGGGCACGCAACAGCTGCGCCGCTTCGTCCTTGCCGTCGACGTCGATAGGACGGGTCAGATCACCCGACGCAATCTCTTCTGCAGCGCGAACCGCGCGGGTGAGCGGGTTGACGATACTGCGGGTGAGCAGCCACGCCAGCAGGATCGTCAGCAGAACCGCGACCACCGAAACAGCGATGATGCCGATATTCGCGCTGTCATATTGCTGCCTGGAAACAGCCGCTGCATCACTGGCGCCTTTCTTGTTGATGGCAATCAGCTGATTGATCTGAACACCCATGAGGTTGGTGGCCTCTTTCATACGGGTGTTGATCATCGCGCGCATGTCGTCAGTCTTGTCCTGACGCGACAAATCCAGCACCTTGGCCTGGACATCGAGGAACGTTGCGAGTGTCGCTTCAAACTGGTTGTACACCGTTAGCTCATCGCCGTCCGCGGGCAGCGCTGCGTAGGTTTTCCTGGCGTTCTGCAACTTGCCGATCAGCTCGGCGATGCGCGCCTCGGTTTCACGCAGCGACGCCGGCTCACGGTTCACCAGGGTGCGGAAGGAGGTGATGCGTAACCGCAAAGTGTTCTCCAGCATCTCGCTCAGACTGGCGATGCTGGGCAATTGGTTGGACTCCATGTCGATGGTGGCCTGGCGAATGACCGCCATCCGGGTGACTGAGAAAACGCTCAAGCCAATGACCAGTGCGGCAATGAACGCGAACCCCAGGAATGCGCGAGGCGCAATGTTCATGTTTCTTATCGACATGGATGATCTCTCTGGAAGGCTGATGCTGCGTCGAGCTTTTTATTGACGCTTGCCGTGCTATCGGCCGCCCATTAACTTTCATGCGGCAACTTTAAGCGTTTAGCGACATATATTTCTGCTAACTAACTTTGTACCAGAGCTTTTAGACAGCTATAACGATTCAGCCCTTGTTCAAGCATGCACCGGGATATAAGCGTTTCATGACAAAGATCAACGGAACATGAAATTCTCGATTGGGCGGGATTTATTTACCGACACTGTCAGAACGCGGTGCTACCTTTACCTGACTCGTGGTCTGCGGGCCAGGCTTGCTCAAGCGACGTGTCGATCGCTGCCGAAGCCTGAACAGACCTGCCGTTTTCCTACCCTGCGGAGCTTGTGAAGTGCTCGATTGAACGAGGTGGGTTCATGAATAAAGTGACGTTCCCGAACGCCTGTCAGCTGATGCGCTGGCATTTTCATCCGGTGGGCTTCGAAGCCAACATGGATGCGCCCGGCAGCATGGTGGCCCGACTGTTCGACAGGGCCAGCGGCGAGACGGTGATCGCCATCGCCGCCATTCCGTGCGCCACCGTGATGAACGCGGCGGACGTGGAACGTATCATCGAGGCCATTGAACTGGAGGTCGAGACCTTCATCCCAAGGCGCTCGCTGTACCTCAATCGGGCCTGAGCACCTGGGCGTCCTGCCCTATTCGACTGAAGTGCTGAATGAAGCAGCGCCTCGGCGATCGTCGAAAAATGCCTTGTCTCCTGCAACCCGCGCCGAGGCACGCGGAATGCTTGCATCGTCGGTACCCGAAGCGTCGATGAACCAGTAGCAGTGGCGAACGGCGCGGGTGATGGCCACATAGGCCAGACGCAATACTTCATCTTTCTGCGCGTTGTCGAACGCTTCCAGATCCCCTTCCCGACCCAGACCGGCCAGCTGATAGACCTGATTCTTGTACGGCGACTGCGTCAGATGCTGACAATCGCCCAGCAGAAATACCGCGTCGGCCTGTAGGCCCTTGGCGCTGTGGTAGGTCAGCTGCTTCAGGCGACGTTCCTGGGGCGGCAATCTGTAGTCGGCATCGGCGAGGGCCTGTAAGGCTTCCGGCAAACGGCTTCGTTCGCTGCCCTTGCGGTACAGCAACAGCACCGAGTCGCCGGCGTGGTAATGCTCGGTCAGGCTGGCCAGCAATCGGTCATCGTCGCGGTCCAGCACAGTCACCGGCAGCAGCTCCTGCACCGGGCCGCTGGCGCGGGCCTTCTTGCCGCTGATCGCCGGCGCGGCACGCACGATGTGTTCGGCGGCGTCGATGATGTGCTGGTGGCTGCGAAAGTTATCGCTGAGCATGACCTTGGTGGTCGCGGGCGAGGAAAACTCCTTGGGAAATTCCATGAAGAATTTCGGCGAACTGCCGCGCCAGCCGTAGATCGATTGCCAGTCATCGCCCACGCACAGCAGCGATGAACGCTGGGCGCCGCGCCCGACATGCAGCGCCGGGCCGCGACTGCGGATCTCGCGCAGACTGGCGCGGATCCACGAGACAATCTGCGGCGAGACGTCCTGGAACTCATCGATCATCAAATGCGCCAGCGGTCGCAGCCCGGCATCGCTGACCAGCTTGAGGTTCTCCGGCGAGTTTTCACCGAACAGCGAGAACATCCGGTTGTAGGTCATTACCGGCGGCGATTGATCCAGCAGGTGGTTCTCGAACGCTTTCCAGAACAGGCTCAACGCTTCAAAGAAAAACCGGTCGGGGTCCTGATCCGAAAAGCTCATTTGCGCCACCGCCTCCGGCACGTCCAGCCCGAGGTTTTCGATGAAACTGGCAGCGGCCACAAAACAGTCCAGCAGCGGCGCCGCGCTCAGCTCGCCTTTGACTTTGTAATCGAACCCCGGCCCGGCCACTGCCGCGCCGGACAATGACTGCATCATGCCGCGCGAGGCCTGGTAGTTTTCCAGCCAGATGACCGGCTTGCGGCAGAACGCCTGAAACAAGGTGCGCTTGATCACCCATTCAGCCCACACCGGCAACTTGGCGTCCGGGCGGCGCAGGTGTTGGTCTTCGCTGGGGTCGAAACCGAGGACGATCCACGCATCCAGCTCGGCCGCATAACCGTGGACGTGAAAGGTCAGTCCGCTGACTTCGACGGTCTGCCGCATCGGCTCGACGCCCTGAATCGGCCATGCGCCAGCGCGAATCCACAGGTCTTCGATGACGTCGCACAGCTCCTCGTCGCGCTTGGACGACAGGCCCATCACGGTGATGCGCTTCTGCACGTCCGGGTGATCGCGGTCCAGCTCCTTCAATTGCAGGGACTGCCGGTACAGGGGCGCCATGACTTCACGAAAGCGCGGATTGGTGGCGTACAAATCGCGGTAACACAGATTCAACTGTTGGCGCTGAGCGTCATTGATGCGCAGGTCGAAGGGGTTGCTGTCGGCGCTGTCGTCGAACAGCTGGCCGGACTGGCTGCTGAGGTTCTCGAAGGCCTGCAATTGCTCGAAACCCGGCAGGCTGCGCACCAGCGGCAGGATTCGCGAATGGAAAGTGCGCACCACCTCGCGGGCCTGACGCAGGGTCAGTTCATGGCCCCACAGCGCCATGATCTCGATGAGTTTGTTGATGAAATCCTTGCGCGACTCGCGGGTGAAGGTCACCACGGTCATCGAGTCCAGCTCGAAGCCCAGGTAGTGGTTGAGCAACAGCACGCGCAACACCAGAGACGTCGACTTGCCCGCCCCGGCGCCGGCAATTACATAGGTCGAGGGCGTGTCGCTGAAAATCATCTTCCACTGCGCGGCGGTCGGTTGCGCGTGGGCGGGCAGTTTCTCGGCGACGTCCGCCTTGATGCGTTTTTTCAGCTCGTTGGTCAGTGGCAGGCGCCAGTCGTCGAACAGGTGGTCGTCAACCCTCGGGCCACGGTGTTCAAGGGGCCGGGTGTCGCGAATCACCAGCACCTGACGGCCTTCTTCGATGCCATCCAGATGACCCTCGGCGTAGCCTTCGTTCATGCCTTCGGCATGGCCGTTGAGGTAGCCATCGGCGTGGCCCTGGTGCCAGGACGGCACGTGCTGCGCCTGCATGCGTGACAAGCCGCCGCCCATCATGCGGGCAACGAGCCGCTTAAAGAACGGCAAGCGTTCAGGGGTATTCAGGTCGGGAGGCAGTTGGTTTGGCTCGTTGGGTAGCTCGGCGGAAAAATCGTGCGGCACGCGGGCTCCGGGTATCGGCATTATCGACAGGGTGCCTATGGTCGCCCCATTCGTCTTTCAGCTCCAGTGAAATGCTTTGCTGTCAGGGAGTTAGCCGACAAAGGGCAGAGTGTTTATAGCCTGCATAAACGGGTACGTATCGAATTAACCGATTGCATTCATGCAGAACTTACGCTTTTTATCGATACTTAGTTGATAGAACATTGCTCCATCGACTGACAAGTCATCACCAGCGGCGCCCTGCCACAGGCCCGGCCCTGCTACGGAGGAACTGATCATGCTGCAACTTCGACCTTTCAAATCCCTTGGCGGCGCAGACCACGGCTGGCTGAACGCCCATCACCATTTCTCGTTCGCCAGCTATTACGACGAGAGCCGGATGAACTGGGGCCAGCTGCGGGTATGGAACGATGATGTGATCGAAGCCGGCACCGGCTTCCCGCGTCACCCGCACCGGGACATGGAAATCATTACCTATGTACGTGAGGGTGCCATTACTCACGAGGACAGCCTGGGCAACCGTGGCCGTACCGAAGCGGGCGATGTGCAGGTGATGAGCGCCGGCACGGGTGTGGCGCACAGTGAATACAATCTGGAGTCGAAGGAGACGCGAATTTTCCAGATATGGATCATGCCGGACGAGGTCGGTGCTCCGCCGTCCTGGGGTGCCAAGCCGTTCCCGAAGGGCGATCGCGAAGGCTTCGTGACGCTGGCGAGTGGCAAGGCGGACGATGACATCGAGCTGCGGATTCGGGCAAATGCCCGGTTGGTGGCGGCGAATCTGAAGGCCGGTGAGACGGCTGAGTACGTGCTGGATGCGGGCCGCCGGGCGTATATGGTGCCTGCGACGGGCGTCATCGAGGTCAACGGCGTACGTGCTGAAGCGCGGGATGGTGTGGCGGTTGAGGATGAGCGTGTGTTGCGGGTGACGGCCATCGAAGACAGCGAGATTGTGTTGGTGGATGTTGCCTGATCTTTAAGAGCGGTAAGTCAAGAGCGTCTGCCTGAGGGCAGACGTTTCGCCTTCGGCGAGTTACTTGGAAAAGCACCCCAAGTAACCAAGGGTGCTTGCTCCTGGTTTGGTTCCTCCTTCGTCGGAATTCCCTCACTCCGGTCCCGCTCCGTGGGCCCGCGCCGAACGGACATCCCTGTCCTGACGGCGCTCTCGCCGCATCCATGCGGCTCGGCCCACTCCGCGAAACCTGCGTTCAGCCTGCACCAAAGTCGCGTTTGGTGTCGTCTGAGCTTCTTGTGTTTGAAGATCAAGAGCAAAAGCAGATCAAAGGCTTCCCGGCTGAAGCCGGTCCTACAGAACACCCCGTGTATTCAGTGTGACCGGCTTTAGCCGGGAAGACGTCAGTGGGCACGCCGCGAAATTGATGGTGAACGAACCGGCCTCTTCCCGGCTAAAGCCAGTCCTACAAAAGCAACGCGTGCAATCAGTGGGATTGGCGCTGACTGTAGGACCGGCTTTAGCCGGGAAGCTTTTGCTGTTGCAGTTGATCTTCTACGCGGTAGTCCAGACAGCACAAATCGCGACTTGGGTGCAGGCCGAACGCAGACGACGCGCAGTGGGCCGAGCGGCATGGATGCCGCGAGAGCGCCGTCAGGACAGGGATGTCCGTTCGGCGCGGGCCCACGGAGCGTCGTCGGAGTGAGGGAACCCTGACGAAGGAATGGCCCAACCGAGAGCAGGCACTTTTGCTTACTTTTGGTGCTTTTCAAAAGTAAGTCGCCGAAGGCGAAATGTCTGCCCTTAGGCAGACGCTCTTGATCTTCGTACCCCGAGCATCAGGCCGACCCGGATTTCAGGCGAACCCAATACCGAGGGTCGACACAAAGCTTCAAGGCGCTATCGCGCCATCCACTAGCACCTGCGCCTCAGCCACCAAACGCTTCAGATGCTCCTCGCCCTTGAAGCTCTCGGCATAGATCTTGTAGATATCCTCAGTCCCCGACGGCCGCGCGGCGAACCAGCCATTCTCGGTAATGACCTTAAGGCCACCAATCGCCTGATCATTGCCCGGCGCCTTGCTCAGGATGCTCTCAATCTTCTCACCCGCCAGCTCCGTCGACTTCACCTGCTCCGGCGACAGCTTGCTCAACAGCGCCTTCTGCTCGAAATTGGCTTTCGCCTCGACGCGGGTCGACACCGGTTCGCCCAGCTCATCGGTCAACGCCTTGTACATCTCGCTCGGGTCACGGCCTTTGCGCGCGCGGATTTCCGCTGCCAACAGTGCCGGAATCAAACCATCCTTGTCCGTCGTCCAGACCGTCCCGTCGCGACGCAGGAACGACGCACCGGCGCTTTCCTCACCGCCAAAGCCCAAGGAGCCTTCGAACAAACCCTCAGCGAAGAACTTGAAGCCCACCGGCACTTCGTACAGGCGGCGGCCCAGACGCTGGGTCACGCGATCAATCATCCCGCTGCTGACCACGGTCTTGCCGACGGCCGCATCCGTGCGCCAGTCGGGACGGTTCTGAAACAGGTAATCGATAGACACCGCCAGATAATTGTTCGGCGCCAACAGGCCACCGGTCGGCGTGACAATGCCGTGCCGATCGTGGTCCGGGTCGCAGGCGAATGCCACCTGGAAGCGATCCTTCAAACCGATCAGGCTCTGCATCGCGAAGTTAGATGACGGGTCCATGCGGATCTTGCCGTCCCAGTCCACGCTCATGAAGCGGAAGGTCGGATCGACGAACTTGTTCACCACTTCCAGATTCAGGCCGTAGTGCTCACCGATGGCCGACCAGTAACGCACGCCCGCCCCGCCCAGCGGATCAACGCCCAAGTGCAGGTTGGCGCCCCGAATGGCGTCCATGTCGATGACGTTTTTCAGGTCCGCCACGTAGGTGTTGATGTAATCGTGGCGATGGGTGGTGTCGGCGCGCAGGGCTTTTTCGTGGGTGATGCGGTGGACGTTGACGATGCGCTCGGCAAGCAATTCGTTGGCTTTGTTCTCGATCCACTTGGTGATGTGGGAATCAGCCGGGCCGCCGTTGGGCGGGTTGTACTTGAAGCCGCCACTTTCCGGCGGGTTGTGCGAAGGCGTGATGACAATGCCGTCGGCCAGGCCCGAAGTGCGCCCGCGGTTGTAGCAAATGATGGCGTGGGAGATCGCCGGCGTCGGGGTGTATTCATCACCCTCGGAAATCATCACGTTGACGCCATTGGCCGCCAGCACTTCCAGCGCAGAAGCGGCAGCCGGGGTCGACAGGGCGTGGGTGTCGGCGCCGAGAAACAGCGGGCCGTCGATGCCGTTGGCTTGGCGGTACAGGCAGATCGCCTGACTGATGGCCAGCACGTGCCACTCGTTGAAGCTTAATTCGAAAGAGCTGCCGCGGTGCCCGGAGGTACCGAAGGCAACACGCTGGGTCGCCACTGACGCGTCGGGCTGGCCGGTGTAATAGGCCGTCACCAGACGAGGAAGATCGACCAGCAATTCTGCAGGCGCCAGTTTGCCCGCGAATGGACTGATACTCATGCGAAACCTCCGTGGATGAAAAACAGGGAAATGACAAAAAGAAAAGGTCCCGACCAAGCGGGAAACAGCCTGAAAGCCTGAAATGCAATTAGCGCGGCAGTTTACTGGCAGTTGGACCGTGGCGCGCGGCTATCGATCCGTAACACCTTGAGACATTTAGCTGACCCACATCATAGCTGCCACCACGCCGGTAACAGCTGTTGAATCTTGCGCTCAGCGAAGCGATCGTCGATCAGCACCACCACGCCGCGATCGTCCAGACCTCGAATCACTCGGCCGGCCGCCTGCACCACTTTCTGCATGCCGGGGTAGAGATAGGTGTAGTCGTAACCTGCGCCGAATAACAGGCTCATGCGCTGTTTGAGTTGCTCGTTGACCGGGTTGACCTGCGCCAGCCCCAAGGTGGCGATGAACGCCCCGATCAACCGCGCGCCCGGCAGGTCGATGCCCTCGCCGAACGCCCCGCCCAGCACCGCAAAACCGATGCCCTGACTGGCCGGCGTAAAGCGCTCGAGAAAGGCCTGCCGTTCTGCCTCGGCCATGCCCCGGGACTGCTTCCACACCGTCACGGCCGGATGGCTGCGCTCCATCAACTCGGCGACTTGCTGGAGATAATCGAAACTGCTGAAAAACGCCAGATAATTGCCCGGCCGCGCCTCGAACTGCCGCGCCATCAACTCGACGATGGGCGCCAGCGAGGCCTGCCGATGGGTGTAGCGGGTGGAAATGCGGCTGACGATTTCGACGTCCAGCTGCGAGCGTTGAAACGGCGACTCGACGTCGACCCACGCCGTGGTGTCGGGCAGGCCCAGCAGGTCACGGTAGAAATGCCGTGGATTGAGTGTCGCGGAAAACAGCACCGCGCTGATCGCGGCGGTCAGGCGCGGACGCACGAAACCGGCCGGCACGACGTTGCGCAGGCACAGCCGGGACAGCGACTTGCTGCCGAGCTCGCGCTTGCTGATGTCGAAGAGGAAGTGCTCGTCGAACAGCTCGGCGATACGACCGAACTGGATCGCCTCGAAATAGAAGCTTTGCAGCTCGCCGTTGGCCGCGTGGGGGTGCTCGTTGAAGTAATCGCCAAACGCCGTGATGCACAAATTGAGGCTGTTGAGAAATTTGGCGGGTGTAGCGGCGTAGGCCTGATATGGCGCGACTTGCTCCTGGTGCAGCGCATTCCAGTCGCGGTTGAGCCGCTGCAAGGCTTTTTTTACCAGCTCCGGCGCGCTCTGCCGAACCTGATTCATGCTGTGCTGATCCAGGGTCGCGCTGTACATCGACCGCGCCCGCTCAACCATGTTATGCGCCTCGTCCACCAGCACCGCGACGCGCCACTGATTGAACTGACTGAGCCCGAACAGCATGCCGCTGAGGTCGAAATAGTAGTTGTAGTCGGCGATCACCACGTCCGACCAGCGCGCCAGCTCCTGGCTCAGGTAATACGGACAGACCTGGTGATGCAGCGCGACCTCACGCATTCCCGCCTGATCGAGCCATGGTTTGATCATTGCCTGGCTGCGCGCCGCCGGTAGCCGGTCATAAAAACCTTTGGCGAGCGGGCATGAATCGCCGTTGCACGCCTTGTCCGGGTATTCGCAGGCCTTGTCCCGGGCGACCATTTCCAGCACGCGCAGGCTCAGCTGCGGAGCACTTCGCCCGATCACGCTCAGCGCATCCAGCGCCAGCTTGCGTCCCGGTGTCTTGGCGGTCAGGAAAAACACCTTGTCCAGCTTGCGCGTCGGTGCGGCCTTGAGCATCGGGAACACCGTGCCGATGGTCTTGCCAATGCCGGTGGGCGCCTGGGCCATCAAACAGCGCCCGGTGCTGACCGCCTTGTACACCGACTCGGCCAACGCCCGCTGCCCGGTGCGAAAACCGGCGTGGGGAAACTTCAAAGCGCTGAGCCCACGGTCGCGGGCATCGCGGTGGGCCAGTTCCTGCCGCGCCCACTGCAGAAAGATGCCCGCCTGAGTTTCGAAAAACGCCTGCAGTTCGGCCGCGGTGAAACGCTGCTGAATGAGGGTTTCCTGCTCGCTGATGATGTTGAAATAGACCAGCGCAAGATTCACCTCGGCCAGCTGCAACTGCTGGCAAAGCAGCCAGCCATACACCTTCGCCTGGGCCCAGTGCAGCTGCCGGTGGTTGGCGGGCAGACTGCTCAGATCGCCGCGGTAGGTCTTGATCTCCTCAAGCTGGTTCAGCGCAGCATCGTAGCCATCCGCCCTGCCCCGAATCCTCAGCTCATGAAACACCCCGCTCAACGCCACCTCAGGCTGATACTGAGGCCCACGCCGCGCCGCCACCGTCCGATGCCCGGCAATCCCCTCCTGCGCCGTCGGCGAGGGCGTAAACCGCAAATCCAGATCCCCCGCCTTCGCTGTGAACTCACACAACTCCCGCACCGCAACCCGATACCCCGATTCCGGATCGACAGCCGCCACCACCGCAGGCTCGACAGAAGCTGCGCGGGTATCGGAGGAAATGCTGGAAATGGAAGTCACTGAAAGGGCTGGCCGTCGTTCGGAACACTGGACGGACGTACAGATAACAGCTCAATGCGGTCGAGGCAAACGGAAATGGATTGGCGGACAGATTTCGGCGCGGAGCGCCACGGGATGCATTCCCACGCAGAGCGTGGGAACGATCGACGCGTACAGTCTGGAGCTGGTTTCAACAATCAAAATTGATAGCGCACCTGCTGGCCTCTTCCCGGCTAAAGCCGGTCCCACTAAAAAGCAGCGCGTACAGCCAGTGAGACCGACAGCGACCCCTGTAGGACCGGCTTCAGCCGGGAAGCTTTTGATCTTCATACGCAAAAAGTCCAGACACCGCCAAACGCGACTTGGGTGCAGGCCGAACGCAGACGACGCGCAGTGGGCAGAGCCGCATGGATGCGGCGAGAGCGCCGTCAGGACATGGATGTCCGTTCGGCGCGTGCCCACGGAGCGTCGTCGAAGTGAGGGTATTCCGACGCAGGAGGAACCCAACCAGGAGCAAGCACCCTTGGTTACTTGGGGTGCTTTTCCAAGTAACTCGCCGAAGGCGAAACAGTCTGCCCCCAGGCAGACGCCCTTGATCTTGATCTAGATCTGAAAGAAACCTAACCCATCCGCTCCTGCACCAGCGCATTACGAATAATCACCAGCATCGACTCAATATTCTGATCCCAATCCACCGTCCCGCTGATCCGCAAACACTGCTGATGCAACCCCCGCACACTGAACAACTCCCCCGGCGCCACCACAATCCGCTGCTCCAGCAACCGATTGAACACCCGCGCCGTATCCACCCGATGCACACTCTCCAGCCAGATCGACGCCCCACCCCGAGGACGCACAAACTGCACCTCATCCCCCAGATAAGCCTCCACCCCGCTCGCCAACTCACCGACCCGCTGCTCAAGACAACCACGCAACTCCCCCATATGCCGATCGAACTGCCCCGACGCATACAACCGCGCAATCGCCTTCTGCCGAACCGGCGGCAAACGAAACGAACGCAACACCCACTGCTGATGCAACAGCGCCCGCGAATGCCGGCTCAACAGATACCCGAACGGCGCCTCCAGCCCGATCATCTTGTCGAACGCACCCAACACCAACAGCCGCTGCGGATCGATCAAATCCCGGAACGGCGAACGGCCGTCCTCGAAACACAGGGCGCCATGGGTATCGTTCTCCAGCACCCACACCCCCTGCAGGTTCAGCACCTCCGCCATCCGCGCACGCTGGGCGCAAGGCATCATCTGTCCGCGAACCGCGTCCATCTGCGACGACACGATCGCCATCTTCACGTCTTCCCGCTGGATTACTGCGCCCAGTTCATCGACGTCGATCCCCCCTTGCGCATCGGTGCAGATTTCAATCACCCGAATCCCGTACGTCTGCAGCGTGCGCAGGATGCTCCAGCCGCACGGCGACTCCACCAGCACGGCGCCGTCGCGCAGTTGCAGCGCTTCGATCACGGTCTTCAGGACGCCGGTCTTGTCCGGCCCGATGAACACGTTGTCCGGGTGCCAGCAATGCTCGGTGGACGAGGTGTAGTGGCCGGCCAATGCCGTGCGCAATTCGACATCGCCGAAGGGTTGAAAACGCGGGTCGGGCTGGCAGGGATAGTGACGCACCAGGTCGCGCTCAACGCTCAGCAACGCGCCGTGAAGCGACATCAGCAGCGTCGGCTCATCGGCGCCAAAGACAAACATGTCCGGGCGCCGGGCGCTGGCATGAAACCGCGTGAACACGTCATCGCCTTCCAACGGGATGTCGTTGCAGGGGTTGGGCAGCGCGAAATAGCCGGATTTGGGCACAGAGCAGATTCGCCCTTCTTTTTCGAGAAGGCTGTAGGCGTTTTGCACCGTGGAAATCGACACCCGCAGCCGTCGTGCCAACAGCCGCAACGAGGGCAAGCGCACAGCCGGCCCGGCGGACAGTTCGTTGGTCAGCCTTAGCAGGTAGCGGTAAACCATCTGAAAGGCAAAGTCGGTCTTGTTGTTATTCATCGAACACCCCATCCATGCGTCAGGCGCAGGGTCATTGAGAAAGAGCCCCGTTGACGGCCCGAGGCTCAGCGCATCACGTCGCGTCAGTTCACAGGCCAGCCATCAGCGCCCTGAAATCAGTTCCGTGGTCTGGGCGCCGGTGTGCGGATCGACCGTCGCCACCCGGCGTTTGTCGGGATCGCTGGCGCGTATTCGGGCGATGATCGAACGGTCGTCGTTGAAGTCCACGTGGCGCTTGGCGTAAAGCGATTGCAGCCCCTTCAGGCTCAGGCCGCTGACGTCCACCAGCCAGTGCGGCACCAGGTCCGGGGCCAGCTGACCGGCGAGCGTCTTGTGCAGATCGCTGAGCCCCACCAGCATGCCGGGGTGATAGCGACGCAGGAAATCCTCGAGCCGCGCGCCGGCGTCTACAAAGGGTGAGAACAGCAGGCAGACCCATTGGGTTTCACCCAGGCCAAAAGCCTCCTGACCGTAGCCTTCGGCAAGCTGACGGCGATCGGCGATTTTTTCCGGGCTGTCGTAGGCTGCCAGCGCCTGGGCGATCAATCGGGCAGGCATGCGTTTACGGCGCATCATGGCCGCCGCCAGCTCCAGGTACTCGGCGATGCCTTCGCTGTATGCCCGCCCTTCAATGAATTCGGCCTTGAGCCCGCGCAGGTGGGCCATCAGCAGCGGGTTGGCGCAGTCGGACTCGCTGAAGCTGAACGCCAGGTCATCAAACCGGAAGCCCAGAAAGTCAGTGAGCAGCCCCCAGTGTTCCTCCGTGCGGAAGCCGATCAGGTCTGCGGCGGTCAGCAAGGTCGGGGCGATGGTTCGGTTCGGGTAGACCGGTGGCCGGCTATAGCCCGACGCTTCGGCTGACTCGCCGTACAGTTCCTCGTAATAAGCGCGACCGACACTGTCGATGACGCTCAACGCACCGCTGAAACCCAAGGTGTGCCAGGGCTCGATTTGCCGCCCGCCATGGCGCGCCAAACGCATGATCCAGGTCGCGTATTGCTTCTGCTCCTTGAGCGAGTCGCCGCTGATCACCGCATTGACGCCGTCACCCCAGCTGGCGGCGCGGACCACGAAATCCGCCATGCCCAGATAACAGCTGTTGCAGAAAGTGGTCCGCGCATCGCCAGCCGTCAGGTGCCCGCCCAGCAGCAGGTCGGAGCGGTTCTGCTCACGACCCGCTGTCGAGAAGGGCAAATCGGGCTCGAAAATCTGCACGTACTGATGATCGATTACCAGCAGCTCGACCCTCGGGTCGTCGTGCAGAAACAGCGCGGAATAACAGCGGTCGATGTTGCCCATGACCGCCGAGGTAATGCCCGCATGGCGCATATTGGCCACCCGCAGCCTGAACGTTGCCGGCCCCCGTGCGGCGATGGTCAGTTGAGCAGCACGCAACATGGCCACGGTATAGGCGCTGTCCTTGCCGCCGCTGAACGCCACCAGCACTTTATAGCCGCCGATCCTGTCAATCCCGCCTGCGGCGACGATCAACCGCTGGATCAACAACTGCAACGCGGTTCGTTCGTTGCGATTCAAATAACCCGAGAGGCGCTGCAGCACTTGCTGATAGACGTAATTCATGGCTTGTTCGTGCATTGAACTCATGGTTTCAATACCCGACTGATCAGCCTGGCGACACTATTCGCTATAAGAAGCTTGATACCCACGCATGAGGCTGGCCCAACAGTGATGGGCGCGGCGGATCGATTATCAGGCAAAGCAGAGGGCGGCAGGTCAACAAGCATCGACTCGTTCCTTGAGCATTTAATTATTGAAACTATTATCGACCCATGCGGAACAATTACAAGCCAGTCATCACCGACACGCGCAGGTTCTCTTTTCGACAAACCAGGATCGGAATTAAACAGGGTTGTTTAAATCAGTGTTTATTAGAACGACAATGCAGCGTTTCAACTGCGTTAAAAGTTTTATCAACGTCACACACTTCGCGGGGTGATCAATAACTTAAACACCCAATAAACAAAAAAGCCTTCCATAACATTCAGGAAGGCTTGAGTGATACCACATGACCAGTGACTGACAGGGCGGATACGTTCAAACCGGTCTCCGACACCTCAATCCCGACGCCAGGTCAAGCGTCGAGCATTCAATGAGCGCGATGGTCTGCACTCAGGATGGATCGACCTCAACCACCACGCGACCGCCCACTGGGCAACCGTCCATCAAACGGTGGGCTTCGACCAATTGATCGAAGGGAAACACTTTGGTGATCTGCGGAACCAGCATGCCATCAGCCGTCATCTGGTTGATGTCGCGCAATGCACGCTTGATCGCCTCTTCGTCCTGCTTGATGCCCAGCTCCGGCTTGCCGGTGAAGTTGCCCACACAGTGCACGAAGAACTGGATGTTCTTCTGAAACGCTGCACACGCCGGGAACGGCGTCTGGTTGCCGCCTTGCAGGCCATAGAGAATCAGACTGCCACGTGGCGCCAGCACATCACCCAGAATCGACATCTGCGGGCCACCCAAACCGTCGAGGACGATGTCTACGCCGCGGTTGTCGGTGTAGCGGTTAATCGTCAGAAGCAAATCCTCTTCTTCGGTCACGATCACCTTGTCCGCACCCATTTTCAGCAGGTATTCGCGGCACGCGTCGGTCTTGGTCGCCGCGATCACCTTGATGCCGAGCGCCTTGCCCAGTTGCAGGAACGCAGGGCCCGCGCAATGGCCGGCATCGGTGACCAGCGCCGTTTGCCCGGGTTTTGCCCGCGCCAGTTCAACGAAAGCAAAGTACGCCACCAGCATCGGCGTGTAGTGAACGGCCGCCTGGTTGGGCGTCAGCACGTCCGGGTAGAGGGTCACTGAGGTACGAGGCAGCAGAATCAGCTCGCCGTAAACCGGGTGCACGTTAGGGTCTGCCGAAGGGAAGCTGGCGACCTTGTCACCCACCTTCAGGTCGGTGACGCCATCGCCGATGGCAGTAATGACGCCCGCCATCTCGGAACCCAGACCCGCCGGCAGGCGAGCCTGAGATGAAGCCAGATTTTGCCGCCACAGCACGTCGTACCAGGTGACGCCGATCGCCTGGACGCGCACTTGCACCTCACCGGGTGCAGGCAACGCGACCGGCAGCTCTTCTACTTTGAGCACCTCGGCCGGACCGAACTGATGAAAACGGATCGTGCGGGACATTTCGAACCTCGCCTTATGAACCTTGATGCCATGAACTCTATCCGGGCGCCGCCGGTAACACTATCAGTGGCTATTAATAGTCGACATGCCTGCCATCGATTCTGATGGTGCAGGCGGCCGCCGAATCTGCAGCGGCCGTCCCGGGCCTGCAGGGCGCACATTGTTGGGTGCTCACCGCGACATTGCAACCCAGAGGTCAAATATCGATGAATCCCGTGCTCCAGGCCGGCTGCGACGAATTGGGCCACAAAGGGCCAGTACGTAGGGATTGGTGTGTTTTCACGCGCCAAGGTTTCATCGGCAGCCATCGGCGAGCGTGACGGGAAGCGCATTTACAGCGACGCAGGAAAATTCAACAATGCAGACAATCGGTATTTACCCGTAATATCCCTGCCTGAGCTGAACACGTGGCGCGCGTCTGGGCCGCCAATGTATCGACCAATGTCCCCGAGACCCCCGTCATGAATCGCAACGACCTGCGTCGCGTCGACCTCAATCTGCTCATCGTTTTCGAAACACTGATGCATGAACGCAGCGTCACCCGCGCTGCCGAGAAGCTGTTCCTCGGTCAGCCGGCGATCAGTGCGGCGCTGTCGCGACTGCGCGGGCTGTTTGACGATCCGCTGTTCGTGCGCACCGGCCGCAGCATGGAGCCCACCGCGCGGGCCATCGAGATCTTTGGCCTGCTGTCCCCTGCCCTGGACTCCATTTCCACCGCCGTCAGCCGCGCCGCCGACTTCGATCCGGCCACCAGCACGGCGGTGTTCCGCATCGGCCTGTCCGATGAAGTCGAGTTCGCCCTGCTGCCCTCACTGCTGAAGCGCCTGCGCTCGGAGTCGCCGGGGATCGTGCTGGTGGTGCGTCGCACCAACTACATCCTCATGCCGGCGCTGTTGTCTTCCGGCGAAATCTCCATCGGCGTCAGCTACACCGACGATCTCCCCGCCAACGCCAAGCGCAAAGTGCTGCGCCGCAGCAAACCCAAACTGCTGCGCGCCGACACCATGCCGGGGCCGATCACCCTGGACGACTTCTGCGCCCGCCCCCACGCACTGGTGTCCTTCGCCGGCGACCTGGGCGGCTTTATCGACGAGCATCTGGAAAAAATCGGTCGCAAACGCCACGTCGTGCTGGCAGTGCCGCAGTTCAACGGGCTGGCCACGCTGATTGCCGGGACCGACATCGTTGCGACCGTGCCGGATTACGCTGCCGCCGTGCTGACGGCTGCCGGGGGTGTGCGTTCGGAAGAGTTGCCGATCGAATCGCGTACGTTTGAGCTGCACATGGCCTGGCGCGGCTCGCAGGACAACGACCCGGGGGAAAGATGGTTGCGGTCGCGGATTCAGATGTTTTTTGGGGATCCCGATAGCTTGTAATGGATGGCCCTTGCACATTTATTGAAGAACAACGCCAACAATGAAACATCAGGCCCCCTACTACGCGCTGCTTACTGTGATGCTTTCACTGTTCTGCCAACCCGTCCTGGCATCATCGTGGCAAATCTGCAGGATGGAGTTGCGTATTACTGATGTCGTGACAAAACCATTTCCACAGTTGCAGGCCGAGATCCTGAAAGTGAGCGCCAAGACGGCCACTGTTATCTGCCCGGAGCAAGGGACGACTTTCATGTTTACGCCGGAAACTTCGGACTATCAGGCTGTGCTTCCACGCCGAAGCTGGCCTAAAAAAGGACAAGTAGTGCGCGTTGATTACCGATACCTGGATGGCACCTGTAAAGGCGACGGTAATAGTTACCCTTGCCGCATCAAGCACTACTCGCTGCCGAGGCAATGAACGTTAATCTCCCATCCCAGCGCCAATCCGCCGGGTTCCACTTCACCGAGCTGAAGCTTTCATCGTCCTCATCGGGATAGTCTTCGCTGAGCGCTTGCAGGCTGTTTGCGGCAAAGCCGGGCAGCGACAGAACCGCCTCCTCTTCCCGATAGCTGGCATGAAACGCTGCGGCGTACAGCGGGCTGACACCTTCATCGAGGCGTTTTTGCAATGTATGTCTGGCGGCGTCGAACAGCGCCTGTTCCAGGGCTTTCTGATTCATCGTTTGGGTCCTTGCTGATAAATGAGTTCGGCCTAGCAGGTCGAGCATGCCTTCAAGGGTGCTTTCCAGAAGGGTCAATTCGATGTGTGTGCCATCGCCATATTCGGCGGTGCGCCGCGCGCATTCGATGATCACCGTGAGTCCCAGACGCCCCCGGTGGCCCGGGTATTTGCGCAATTTGAGTTCAACCCGGGTCGGGCTTAGCCAAGTGCTGCGGTCTGCCGACCACAGACGATCCTCGAAGCCAAACACCACGCTCCCGTTTTGGGTATCGATGATCTGCGGCGGTAACAGCCAATGCGTGTTGCCTGCTTCCCACGGGATCGCCTGGACTTGATAGCGACCGTCGGGAGACAAAGACAGTATTTCGATGTCGCTCATGGGTGTGCTCCTGCAACGGGCGTTGGGCTGGGTCTTGTGAACAGCAAAGCGACCCGCTACTACCAGTCGCCCCGCCACTGTTCGAGAAACTCGGTGTCTCGGGATAAACCGACTCTTTCGCCCAATTGGTGACTACGAACGCGACCCTGACTACGGGCAAATGGCACTGGTGGTCGCAGAGCAGAATGTTCTCGATACTTGCTGGAGCAGGCGGCAGCAACCCATTAGGCAGCGCCGGCCACCCTTGTGTTAATCGCATTACTGGCTTTCCCCCATAGGCTTTGATTGTTGCCTAGCCTGATGGGTGGTTTGATACGCGTGATGGAACAGCCCGACGTGAGACCCTGTGAAAACTTACAGCATTCGGGAAGTGCTGCAGAATATCGCACACATGCCTGACAACTGGTTCTACCTGCCAGCGACTGAATGGACACTGGATACCCACGGTGCGTTCTCACTGAACAGTCGGGATTTCGCTCCCGACTCCACCGACTACCTGCCCCCGCAGGTGATCGGTGAGGGTTGGGTGTCGACACTGGATAAGGCCATGATTGAGGATGTGATCTTCAACGCCGACCAGCAATTGCCTCACGCATCGCTGGAGTGCTACCTAAAAGCCTTTGAGTATTTTTACCGAAACGATGCGTTCGTGGAATTTCACTCAGACCCCCGCTGATGCCCAATGATCGTTAGCCATAACCCCGCGACGAGAAACTCATGTCCACTTTGAATATCGAGCAGTTTCAACGAGATGTCCTCAACGCGTCCATGGGCGCCATTGAACAGTTTCGAGCGGACTTTCCGAACACTCAGGTCTGTGGATTCGCGCTGTATTCCGACGCCGATGCACGAACACTCGCACCCTCTTTCAACACTCAAGACCATCTAACCCGTGTCGAAGCTGAATATCCGGATGAGGGGCAATACTTCAAGTGGTCTCCTGCCGAATGGAGCCACGAAGCCTACGGTGGGGAATTTTTTAACGATCTGTCGAAAATGCTCTGGAACATGGCTGACGCGACCACCGAAATCAATTTCTTGGCGCATCGCAGGCATATATTTGAGCAATGCGTAATCGCCCTGAAAAAGCTGACGACGACGTTCGACACTGCCATTTATGTATTTTCGGTTTCTGACTTTGAATGCGGGGAAGACGAGATTGCCTGGGTAACCGCTCTCAACACTCCAGACCAGGCCGACGAGTTCAGGACATGGATGGAGTAAGCCTCCAGCTGGAAACGCGAATAGCTGGATATTCATCAACAAACGGGGGCACTTCGAGGTTGTATATCGACTTCAATCCAGCGCCAGGGGGCAAGGTGGGTCAGATCATGCGCTTTGTGCATGAGCCGGATAGCTATGAAGTGATTGCGCCGAGCTTCGATTACTACCTGCAACAGCTAATTGATGACGATTACGCGTTCATTCGTCCATAGCCCTGAAGCCGGCTTACTGCCAGGGAAATGAGCGGTGGGTCACTCGCCGCAACGGAACCGAAAGTGCGGAGAAGCGCGCTTCGATCTGCAAGCACCGATCGCCGTTCATGCGCTCTCCCAGGCACAAGGGCAACGCCCGACAAGCCTGCAACGCACTGGCAATGTTGATCTCAAGGACAGCGCTGACCTCCCGCGCCGCGACACCCAACTGGTCAGGCGAGCATTCAGCAAGAAACAGGTCGTACTCGGCGTATAACTCGCGCGCCAAACCGGGTTCTGCTGCCTTTGGGTCATCACCGCCGGGCACCTCCAGGAAGGCATCTTGTTCAGAGTAATGCTCAAGGGCGATAGCGTAGTCCTCCAGGCTAGAGTGCGGCTGCTGTCGCTTCTGTACACACAACACGTCCGCAAAACTAGCCGCTTCCAGGCATGACGAAAGCTCGAATCTGTCGCCAAAGTCCAACACACGACGCTCATCATCTTCATCAATATTCGACACCAGGTAAAACCGGCTCTCCAGCAACGCTGAGTCCCCTTGAACGTAGACCCAGGCGTATCGCTGCCATAGGGCTCGATCATCAGAGCATGCAGCAATAGCCTCTACTGTCTCGCGGAACGAATTAAGCTTGAACATCCTGCCAACTCTCCTTGCATGTCACTGTAGTGCCCAAACAGATCAACCCGGCTCGTGGCTTGAAACTGGAGAGGCCGGCATCTGCCCATTCTATGATTGGTATTGCGTCTCCAAATGGAAGGATACTTTCAACCCATCAAATTATCATTTTCGCGTACCGCCCCGTTCTGGCTAACATTTTCGGACGCTTATTGGGAGTTTCGAAAGCAGATCTCATCAGCCAGCCCGTCCGCCCACAGGCAGCCCGGCGTCACCGCCCGCCTCGCCCCAAAACGCCTCTCCCGCCTGACTCAGTTGCGCCTTTGGCCGGGTCAGGTGAATTTCCAGCGGAATATCCCAGCTTTCATCCAGCGCTCTCACCAATCGCCCTTCCAGCACTTCCTGCTCGGTGAGGCTTTTCGGCAACCACGCCACCCCTTTGCTTTCCAGGGCCATGGACATGAGCACCGCTGCAAGGTGGCTGCTGAATAGGGGCTTGAGGTGAAGGTAATCTTCCTTGCCCCGCAGTCGGTGCGCGACGATACGCCCCAGCCCGGATTCATGGGTGTAAGCCAGATACGGCAAGGCCCCGGGCGCGGTACCGAAGCGGGTTGACGTGCTCGCCAGCGGCACCAGCACGTCCTCGCCCACCTTCTTGCTGATGAACTGATCCGGCGCCAGCAGTGGCGGCACGTCGGGGTGGCGGTGGCAGAGCAGAAACTGCACCTGGCCATGGATCAGCATCTGCTCGCACACGGCCATGCTGTCGGAGTGCAGCTGCACGGCCTCGATGAGCGCGCCGTTTTCCGAGCTTCGCAGCCACTTGGGAAAGAAGGTGAACGACAGCGAATGGGTGGCCGCGAATTTAAGTGACCGCGCTGCCATCCCGGCCACTTCCTGGGCCTCGTTGCGCATCCGGTACAGGTGCCGGGCGGCCTCCTGAGCACTGGGCAAAATCTGCCGACCGGCTTCTGTCAGCGTCGCGCCCTGGGGTGTGCGCACAAACAGCTCCACCCCCATCCAGTTTTCCAGCGAGCGAACCCTGCGGCTAAACGCCGGCTGGGTAACGTGCCGTGCTTCGGCGGCACGGACAAAGCTGCCGTACTCCGCCAGCGCTGAAAGATCTTCGAGCCAGACGAGTTCCACGGGGCCATGCCTCCTGTGCATAGGGTGCGGCATTAATAGCATTGGGCGGGTGGCGTCGCAAAGCCTAACGTGGCGCCACGAACAGCAAGAGGAACCCGCCATGCGCATCGTCGACATCCGTGAGAAAACCGTCTCCATCGCCTCGCCCATCGCCAACGCCTACATCGATTTTTCCAAGATGACCTGCTCGGTCGTTGCGGTGATCACCGATGTGATTCGCGACGGTAAACCCGTCATCGGCTACGGATTCAATTCCAACGGTCGCTATGGCCAGGGCGCGCTGATGCGTGATCGCTTTCTGGCGCGCATCACCGAAGCGGACCCCGACACCCTTGTCGATCACGAAAACAATAATCTGGACCCGTTCGCCATCTGGAAAGCCCTGATGACCAACGAAAAGCCAGGCGGCCACGGTGAGCGTTCGGTCGCCGTGGGCACCATTGACATGGCGGTCTGGGACGCGGTCGCCAAGATCGAAGGCAAACCGCTCTATCGCCTGCTGGCTGACCGTTACCGTAACGGCGTGGCCGATGACAAAGTCTGGGTCTATGCAGCGGGCGGCTATTACTACCCCGGCAAGGACCAGACCAAGCTCAAGGCAGAGATGCAGAGCTATCTGGATCGCGGTTATGACGTCGTCAAAATGAAGATTGGCGCGGTGCCACTGGACGAAGACATCCGCCGAATCGAAGCGGTGCTGGAGGTGGTGGGTGACGGGCGCCGGCTGGCGGTTGACGCCAACGGCCGTTTCGATCTGGAAACCGGCATTGCTTACGCCGAGGCCATCAAGCCGTACAACCTCTTCTGGTACGAAGAAGTCGGTGACCCGCTGGATTACGCACTCCAGGCCGAGCTCACCAATCACTACGAATTGCCCATGGCGACCGGTGAAAACCTGTTCTCCCATCAGGACGCGCGTAACCTGCTGCGCCACGGCGGCATGCGCCCTGATCGCGACTTTGTGCAGTTCGACTGCGCGTTGTCCTACGGACTGGTGGAATACATGCGCACCCTGAAAGTAATGGAAGACATGGGCTGGTCGTCACGCCGCGTGGTGCCACACGGTGGTCACCAGATGTCCTTGAACATCGCCGCGGGCCTGCACTTGGGCGGCAACGAGTCGTACCCGGACGTGTTCCAGCCCTTCGGCGGTTTCGCCGACGGGATCAAGGTGGAAAACAGCTATGTCGGGCTGCCGGATATTCCTGGCGTTGGCTTTGAAGCGAAGTCCGCCTTGTACGCCGTGATGCGCGAGTTGGGTGAAGGCTGATTGGCGATGGTGTCGGTAGTCGGCAGTTGGGATGCACTCGCGAGACCTCGGCGCACCGGGCGGGATGAGACCGGGTCATGCTTGCTCTAAAAGGAGTTATGACAGCAGCGACAGTGACCGCAGCAACTCATGCAATCCCTCCGGGACCAGCACGCCGTCGTGGCTCAACCTGGTGCTGTCGAGCCACACGGCGGTGAATCTTTCACCGTTACTCTCTTGCCCTTCCAGGCCGTTTTGTTCATAGACTTCAGGGTCGATGAATTCGGCGTCGTACACTTGAACCGCTTCATGGCCGGGGTTACCGAGGTAGGTGAACAGGCTTTCCAGGGTGCCGAGTAGCCGGACGTTACGGATCGGAAGGTTCAGCTCTTCGCGGATTTCCCGGACGATGGCGTCGGCACTCCTCTCACCGAATTCGATGCCGCCACCCAGAGGACGGAACAATGTTTGCTGCTTCACCGGATCGGGAAACGCGTTGACGAGAATCTTGCCTTGGTGATGGAAGACGCAGATGGCGATGTTGCGAATACGAGGTGGCGACATGGTGTTTCCAGTGTGTGAATGCTGAACTCGGATGCAGGACCGGGTTTAGCCCGGAAGGCGTAAGGCGTCACACCGCTAATCATGTGGCGTTCAAACCGGCCTCTTCCCGGCTGAAGCCGGTCCCACTGGATCGCCGCGTGTATTTAGTAGGACCGGCTTCAGCCGGGAAAGCGCCAGACGTCACGCCGGAAAGCTGATGTCGAGTGGAGCATTTATCAGCGCAATAGCGCGACGTTTTCTTCCATCCGTGCCCGAAGCATCGCAAGGGTTGCCGGGGTGATCAGACCCGGACTGGTCTGTTCGGCGATCGCTGCGAACCGACTCGCCACATCACAAATCCGGTCAATCACCTCGCCTGCTTTTTCCGCCGACACTTCGGCCTCCTCAGCAAGCCGGAGCATCGCCTTTCGATCAATCGCCAGCGCCTCTCCCAGCACGTCCATCTGGTGATAACCGCCCGGCCCCTCGCAGAAGGTCACGTCGTAGGCCGGCGCCAGCGTCCAGGTGCCGGACGCCGACATGAGGTAGGCAAAATTCTTCGGATGATCGTCGCGGTTGTTGAACGCAACGTTGAACACGGCACGCTCGAAGGCGATGGCTTTCTCGCGGACGTCGTTGGTGCAAAGGTGGGTTGCGCGCAGGAAATTGACGTAGTCAAGCGACCCCGGCGAGGTGTAGTCCGCGCCGGTGAACGCGGCGAGGCTCTGCATCGGCACGCGTTTGCCCTGGATCCGGTCGAAGCGTCGGCTGGCGAACGCCGCCAGGCCATTGGGCAGCACGAAATGCTGGGTGTCGGGCGTCTTGATGCCACACAAACGCAGGCACTGGGCATAGACCATCTCGATGGCGCAGACCTCGGGGTGTTCGCCTTTGGCCGGAAACTTGATCAGCCAAGCCTCATAACCCGCCGTCGCCGCAGTGGTGAAGGCGCCTGTTTCGGGATCCCGGTAGACCAGCGCCTTGGGTCGAGCGCCCTGGGGCGAGCCGCCAACCCGCATCAGCGTGTGCAGAAATTCCCCGCCGTCGCCCTGGACCACCTCCTGAATCTCGGCGGCCAGCAACTCGATGGGGACATGGCCTTGCGGCTCCAATCCCTCGGGCGCGACAGGCTCGAAAGACATCGCGCCCATGGCCGTGTTGCCTATGTAGGCCAGCCGCTCCAGCGGTCCGATGCGCGCCGCATTAAGGTGGCGACGCCTGAACAACCGGTCCATCAGCAGCATGCCCCAGCCATCCGGCAACGCGTCATAGACCGGCCCCGGCAGACCCAGTTGGTGAGCGGCGAAGCCACGGCGCAGGCTCGGGCCCTTCAGCGGCAGCGTATAACCAGACAGTTCCAGACCTCTGGACCGCGCCTCGTCGCTGTACTCGAAGACAATCTGCGGGCGCCCGCTGATGGCGGTGGTCGATGCTAACGTGCCCCACAGCCAGCGCTCGTCCCAGCCGTTGTAATACACCTCGACCTGCTCAAGCATCGCCCGACTTCCTCTTTATACGCTGACGGTTGGCAGCGTCTTCGTAGCGGCGGATGTCATCCAGACTGTCGAGCCGTGGCATGAACAGCCCTTCCAGCTCCTTGGTTCGCCCGAGGACCATGGCCACCCGGACCAGATTTTCGAAGCTGACGTTGCGCCCGGCTTCGAGATTGGAAACGGTATTGACGCCCACCCCCGCGCGACTGGCCACGTCAGCCTGGGTCATCTCCAGCGCGAGGCGCTCCGCGCGCAGTCGGGCGCAGAGTCGACGGACGATTTCATCGGGCTTGCTGAAGCTTAAATCCAACATGAGGGGGCGTAGTCTGTCTGCCATTGATGCGCGCAAGTATGGGCCAGCCCAAGGTTAGGCTCAACACTTATAAATCCATTTTAGCGGGGATTATCCGCGATTAACGCTTATAGGACCCAACATAATGGATTTATCTTAAAGCCCTTCAGGACAGTGCGGCAGACCGATTGCAGACCTTTTATTACGCCGAACATCATTACGACTGATAGTTACCTTCGCGTCATTCGATTCGTGCAATAACACCCCCGAGAACATTATCCGCCCATCTCAATAACATCGGCGGATTCTCCCATGCTTCAGTCTTTAACTCCTTTGCGCTATCCCCTCGCCGCGTTGACCCTTGTGGTCATCAGCGCGTGCGGCCGGACGCCTGAAGCGACGGTTGCGCCGGCGGCGGCGAAAGTCAACGTGGCCAAGGTGATCGAGCAACCGGTCAACGAGTGGGACGAAGTCACCGCCCGCCTCGAATCGCCGGAAACCGTTCAAGTGCGCCCGCGTGTTTCCGGGCAGATCGATTCGGTTGCTTTCACTGACGGCGAGCTGGTGAAAAAAGGCGACCTGCTGTTCCAGATCGACCCCCGCCCGTTCGAAGCGGAAGTGCATCGTCTGGAAGCGCAACTGCAGCAGTCCAAGGCCGCTGCCCAGCGCAGCACCAATGAAGCCCAACGCGGCGAACGTCTGCGCACCAACAACGCGATCTCCGCCGAACTCGCCGATTCGCGCACCACCACCGCCCAGGAATCCAAAGCTGCCGTTGCCGCTATCCAGGCACAGCTTGATCTGGCGCGCCTGAACCTGAGCTTCACCCGCGTCACTGCGCCGATCACCGGCCGCGTCAGCCGCGCGGAAATCACCGCCGGCAACATCGTCACCGCCGACCAGACCATCCTCACCAGCCTGGTGTCGACCGACAAGGTCTATGCCTACTTCGACGCCGACGAGCGCGTATTCCTCAAGTACAACCAACTGGCCCGCGACGGTAAACGCGGCGCGACCACGCCGGTGTACATGGGTCTGTCCAACGAAGCGGAAAACCCGCACGTGGGTCAGATGAACTTTGTCGACAACCAGGTCAATCCGCGCACCGGCACCATCCGTGGCCGCGCCGTGTTCGACAACAGCAAGGGCGAATACACCCCCGGCCTGTACGCACGCCTGAAGCTGGTCGGCAGCGGCACCTACTCGGCCATGCTGATCAAGGACGAAGCGGTCGGCACCGACCTGGGCAAGAAATTCGTGCTGGTGGTCGACAAGGACAACAAGGCGATCTACCGCAGCGTCGATCTGGGGCCGAAGCTTGAGGGTTTGCGCATCGTGCGCAGCGGCCTGAGCAAAGACGACCGCATCGTCGTCACCGGTCTGCAGCGCGTACGTCCGGGTTCACCGATTGACCCGCAAGACACGCCGATGGCCAGCGCCGAAACACTCACCGCACTGCAACAACAACGCCAGGCGCTCGAAGCCAGCAACCCACCCAAGGCGCAGTCCAAGCTGGACGCCAAGGTTGCTGCTTCCGCCACGCCACGCGGTTAAGGGACACACTCGATGAATTTCTCCAAGTTCTTTATCACGCGACCGATCTTCGCGGCGGTGCTCTCGCTGCTGATCCTGATCGCCGGCGCGATCTCGCTGTTCCAGCTGCCGATCAGTGAATACCCGGAAGTCGTGCCGCCGACCGTTGTCGTGCGTGCCAACTTCCCCGGGGCCAACCCGAAAGTGATCGGCGAAACCGTCGCCGCGCCACTGGAACAGGCGATCACCGGCGTCGAGAACATGCTCTACATGTCCTCCCAGGCTACCGCCGACGGCAAGCTGACCCTGACCATCACGTTTGCGCTGGGGACCAACCTCGACACCGCGCAAGTGCAGGTCCAGAACCGGGTCACCCGGACCGAGCCGAAGCTGCCCGAAGAAGTGACGCGCATCGGTATTACCGTGGACAAGGCCTCGCCTGACCTGACGATGGTGGTCCACTTGACCTCGCCGGATCAGCGCTACGACATGCTGTACCTGTCCAACTACGCAGTTCTGAACATCAAGGATGAGCTGGCGCGCCTGAACGGTGTCGGCGACGTGCAGCTGTTCGGCATGGGCAACTACTCGCTGCGTGTCTGGCTCGATCCGAACAAAACCGCTTCGCGCAACATCACTGCAACCGACGTGGTCAACGCCATTCGCGAGCAGAACCGTCAGGTGGCCGCCGGTCAACTGGGCGCACCGCCCTCCCCGAGCGCCACCAGCTTCCAGATGTCGATCAACACCCAGGGCCGTCTGGTCTCTGAAGAAGAGTTCGAGAACATCATCGTTCGCGCCGGCGACAACGGCGAAATCACCCGGGTCAAAGACATCGCTCGCGTCGAACTGGGCTCCAGCCAGTACGCGTTGCGTTCGTTGCTGAACAACCAGCCGGCGGTGGCGATCCCGATCTTCCAGCGCCCAGGCTCCAACGCCATCGACATTTCCAACGAAGTGCGCGGCGAGATGGAACTGCTGAAGAAGAACTTCCCGGAAGGCATGGACTACAGCATCGTCTATGACCCGACGATCTTCGTGCGCGGCTCCATCGAGGCAGTGATTCACACCCTGTTCGAAGCGCTGATCCTCGTCGTACTCGTGGTGATCCTGTTCCTGCAGACCTGGCGTGCCTCGATCATCCCGCTGGTCGCCGTGCCGGTGTCGTTGATCGGTACTTTCGCGGTCATGCACCTGTTCGGCTTCTCGCTCAACGCGCTGTCGCTGTTCGGACTGGTACTGGCAATCGGTATCGTGGTGGACGATGCCATCGTGGTGGTGGAGAACGTCGAGCGAAACATCGAGCTCGGCCATCCGCCGATGGAGGCCACCCAGATCGCCATGCGTGAAGTGACCGGCCCGATCATCGCCACGGCACTGGTGCTGTGTGCGGTGTTCATTCCGGCGGCGTTCATCTCCGGTCTCACCGGGCAGTTCTATAAACAGTTCGCGCTGACCATCGCCATCTCGACGGTGATCTCGGCCTTCAACTCCCTGACCCTGTCGCCTGCGCTGGCTGCCGTGTTGCTGCGCGCTCACGATGCGCCGAAAGATGGCTTCTCGCGCTTCCTCGACAAACTGTTTGGCGCCTGGCTGTTCCGGCCGTTCAACCGGTTCTTCGTCAAGGCCAGTAACGGCTATGTGAGCACAGTTGGCCGCGTGATTCGCGTCAGCGGTGTGGCACTGGTGGTGTACGCCGGCCTGATCGTCATGACCTGGCTGGGTTTCTCCACCACGCCGACCGGCTTCGTGCCAGCCCAGGATAAACAGTACCTGGTGGCCTTCGCGCAATTGCCGGACGCCGCGAGCCTGGACCGCACCGAAGACGTGATCAAGCGCATGTCCGACATCGCGCTGAAGCAACCGGGTGTTGCAAGCGCCGTGGCGTTCCCGGGCCTGTCGATCAACGGTTTCACCAACAGCCCGAACTCCGGCATCGTTTTCGTCACGCTCAAGCCGTTCGAAGAACGGACGGCGGCCAGCGAGTCAGCCGGTGCCATCGCCGGCGCCCTCAACGGCAAGTATGCGGGCATTCAGGAAGCCTACATGGCGATCTTCCCGCCGCCGCCGGTACAGGGGCTGGGCACGATCGGCGGTTTCCGTCTGCAGATCGAAGACCGTGGCAACCTCGGTTACGACGAGCTGTACAAAGAGACGATGAACATCATCGGCAAGAGCCGCAGCGTGCCGGAACTGGCCGCGCTGTTCACCAGCTACACGGTGAACGTGCCCCAGGTCGATGCCGCCATCGACCGCGAAAAAGCCAAGACCCTCGGTGTGCCGATCAGCGACATTTTCGACACCCTGCAGGTCTACCTGGGCTCGCTGTACGCCAACGACTTCAACCGTTTCGGCCGGACCTATCAGGTCAACGTGCAGGCTGAGCAGCAGTTCCGTCAGGACGCTGAACAGATCGGTCAGTTGAAAGTGCGCAACAACCGAGGCGAGATGATCCCATTGGCGACGCTGCTCAACGTCACCAACACCTCGGGCCCGGACCGCGTCATGCACTACAACGGCTTCATCACCGCCGAGATCAACGGCGCGGCGGGTCCGGGTTACAGCTCGGGTCAGGCGCAGGTGGCGATGGAAAAACTGCTCAAGGAAGAACTGCCCAACGGCATGACCTACGAGTGGACCGACCTGACCTACCAACAGATCCTGTCGGGCAACACCGCGTTGCTGGTCTTCCCGCTCTGCGTACTGCTGGCGTTCCTGGTTCTGGCAGCGCTGTATGAAAGCTGGAGCCTGCCGCTGGCGGTGATCCTGATCGTACCGATGACCCTGCTGTCGGCCATTGCCGGTGTGATCATTGCCGGGAGCGACAACAACATCTTCACCCAGATCGGCCTGATCGTACTGGTGGGCCTGGCGTGCAAGAACGCGATTCTGATCGTCGAGTTCGCCAAGGATGAGCAAGACAAGGGCAAGACCCCGCTGGAGGCTGTGCTTGAAGCCTGCCGCCTGCGTCTGCGGCCGATCCTGATGACTTCCTTCGCGTTCATCATGGGCGTGGTTCCGCTGGTTCTGTCCAGCGGCGCCGGTGCCGAAATGCGTCATGCCATGGGCGTGGCGGTGTTCTCCGGGATGCTCGGTGTGACCTTCTTCGGTCTGCTGTTGACGCCGGTCTTCTATGTACTGATTCGAAACTACGTTGGACGCAAAGAGGCCCGCAAGGCGGCCAAGGCTCAACGCATTCAGACCAACGCTTCGGAGGCTCATTGATGAAGGCTGCAAAACTCTTCCTGCCGAGCCTGTTGGTGCTGGCGCTGGCGGCCTGCGCCGTCGGCCCGGACTATAAAAAGCCGGAAACCGCCGCGGCCAACATCCAGGCCGCCACACAGCGCGCCTATGACCGAAGCCACATCGAGACCATCTGGTGGCAGCAGTTCGACGACCCGACCCTGAACAAACTGGTCGCCGAATCGCTGCAGGGCAACCGCGAGTTGCGCGTCGCCTTCGCCCGACTGAAGGCGTCCCGTGCGATTCGTGACGACATCAGCAACGACGCCATGCCGGTGGTCACCAGCCGCGCCAGCAGCCAGATCGGCCGCGCTCAAGTGCCGGGTGAAACCGAGCACCGGGTCAATCAGGAACGTTACGACCTGGGCCTGGACATGGCCTGGGAACTCGACCTGTTCGGCCGCATCCAGCGCGAGCTGGAAGCCAGCGACGCCGACCAGCAGGCTGCCGAAGCAAACCTCTACCAGCTGCAGGTGACGATGATCGCCGAGCTGGTCGACGCCTACGGCCAGCTGCGTGGCGCCCAACTGCGCGAGAACATTGCCCGGGACAACCTGAAAAACCAGCAGGAATCCCGCAAGGTAACGGCCCAGTTGCGTGACGAAGGCGTGGGCAACGAACTCGACGTGGTGCGTTCCGACGCGCGTCTGGCGGCGGTGGAAGCCACCATTCCGCAGCTTCAGGCCGAACAGGTACGTGAACGCAACCGCATCGCCACCCTGCTTGGCGAGCGCCCGGACGCCATGACCGTGACCCTCGCCCCGGCCAAACTGCCGGCGATCTCCAAGGCCCTGCCGATCGGTGATCCGACCAAACTGCTGGAAAACCGCCCGGACGTGCGCAGTGCCGAGCGGCAACTGGCGGCGCAGACCGCGCGGATCGGCGTACAGACCGCCGACCTGTTCCCAAGGGTCAGCCTCAGCGGCTTTCTCGGCTTCACCGCCAGCCGTGGTTCGCAGATCGGTTCCGGCGCGGCTCAAGCGTGGGGCCTCGGCCCGAGCATCACTTGGGCTGCGTTTGACCTGGGCAGTGTGAGGGCGCGTATTCGCGGCGCCAACGCCGATGCCGAAGGCGCACTGGCCAATTACGAGCAGCAAGTGCTGTTGGCCCTGGAAGAAACCGAAAACGCCTTCAGCGACTACGACAAGCGTCAGCAGCGTCTGGTGTCGCTGGTGCGGCAGAGTGAATCCAGCCGTTCGGCGGCGAATCTGGCGAACATCCAGTACCGCGAAGGCACGGCTGACTTCCTCGTGCTGCTGGACGCCGAACGTGAGCGTCTGGCCGCCGAAGACAGCCAGGCCCTGGCCGAAATCGATCTGTATCGCGGCATCGTCGCCATCTACAAAGCCCTTGGCGGTGGCTGGCAGCCGAACGCCTGACGTCATGGGATGAACGGCAGGATCGCTTGACCGGCGGCAGATTTGCAGCCCTGATCTGCCGCCACGATCTGCCGCTCTCAAAGGCCCCGGACCCACAAGGTTCGGGGCTTTTTTCTGGACTGTGAACAACCACCGAGCGAGCGTCCGAGGGAGGAACCCATCCCCACAGCGTTTGACACTCGGCGGTCTCTCCCCGAAGCTGCTGCACACGCACACACGGAAACCGATATGTCTGAATCGTCTTCCCGGCGCACACCCGCTCAGCTAAAGGCTCAACGCCGCTGGCAGGTGGCAATTGCGCTGGCGCTGTTGCTGCTGATCATCGCCATGGCGATGCTGGTGCGAAACTGGCATGCGCCGCCGGCTGCCCCGCAGGTCAATCACAGCTACGCCGAAGCACTGGAGCAGGCCCATGACGGCAAGCCCGGCGCCGCGCGGGTGCTGTATCAACAATTCACCCGTACCGACCTGTCCGACATCCGTCGTGCAGGGCTTCTCGCCGAACTGGTCAATTACCCCAGCACGCAGGCAGTGAAAATTCTGCGCGGCGATCTCAAACGCCCTGCTCCGCTGGTTCAGCAGGCAGCCATCGAGACGGTGACCGCCATGCTGCCGGAAGATCAACGCAGCACGCTGATCGGCCCGCTGCTGGACGATGCCGATGATCAGGTGCGTTTCAGCGCAGTGCGCGCCTTACTGCCCCTGAGCCCGGATGAACTGGGCCTGTATTACGGCGCGCTGCAAGAGGCCGCCCAGCAATATGAGCAAGCGCTGACCGCCCAGCCGCCGAGCGCGCAACGCCAGCTCGCGCTTTCCCGGCTTTACCTCAATAACGCCACTCCGCAAAAGGCCATCGAGGCACTGGAAATGGCCGCGAGACTGGAGCCGGACAACCTTGAGACCGGGCTGGCGCTGGTGCAGTTGCTCGACGGTCAGGGCCAGGCCGACCGCTCGCGCCAGTTGCTCGCCCAGTGGCTGGCGAAACAGCCCCAGTCGTCCCTGGCGCAACACGCACTCGGCCAATGGCTGCTGCGTCATAAACAGAACGAATACGCCCTGCTCCCCCTGACTCGGGCCATTGAGCTGGAGCCTGACAACACCGGTTACCGTTACGACCTCGCCGTTGCGCTTCACGATCTCGACCAGCTCGAAGCCGCGCAGCGTCAGCTGGAAGACATTCTGCAGCGCGAACCCGCCGACCGCCGCGCGAGGATTCTGCTGATTCGCTACTGGACCGAGGCCGGGCAGCTGCAAAAGGTGCAGGTGCTCCTGGCTGAACTGGAGCAGTTGAACGCAGATGATCCGGCCCTGCAGCAAGGCCTCTAGGACGGCATAGTTTCCATTAGCGCTAAAGTATAAGAAATTACTTACAACGGTTTGCGCCTATTATTGTTTTTTTGTCAGACCCGCTTATCGTCGCCGGGATGTTTCACTTAACAATTAGTCATCCGCTATTTTACAACGCGTAAAAAACGTGCATTATTTACTCGCGCCACAACTGAACTACCCCGTAGCGATACCAACGTTCATCCCCATGAAGTTAGTGTCGACGGCTGATCCTGATGTCAAGGGCGCGGTAGAAAGTGGTGAACCAACAGCAGCAGACCCAGACGCGCGTCTTGTTGCTTGCATTGTTGCTTGCATTGAGCTGACAACAGCCATTAATTGCCGGAGTATCATTTTGTCCAGACTTGCCGAATTTCGCGCAGCAGAAAAAGCCCTTCAGGAGCAGCTGGCCCAGCTGGAGTATCTGAAGAACGACGTCGGATTGAAGAAGGAAATCGAGTTCGAGCAGCAGCTTCAGGCCCTGATGAGCACGTACGACAAGACCTTGCGGGACATCATCGCCATCCTCGACCCTCACACCGGCGCTTCCAGTGCCGCGCCTGCGGCCCCGAAGCGTCGTCGTCCGCGGGTCGTCAAGGTCTATCAAAACCCGCACACCGGCGAAGTGATCGAGACCAAAGGCGGCAATCATCGCGGTTTGAAAAACTGGAAACTACAATACGGCGCTGAATCCGTTGATTCCTGGTTACGCGGCCGCTAGACCTCTGCTCTCTGCAACATTGGCCTGCAACATTGAGAGGAAGCTCTGCTCGCGGAGCTTCTCTGCAAATGTAGGGATATGGCAATGGAACAAGTGCTTTAAACGCTGATGATTGCGACCAACGTTTTACGCAGTTTAAATAATGCGTGCTGGCGCAGGCCCGGCATTTAATATTCAACCTGACAATTAGCTGAACAGACTCGTATTAATGTGATATATCGCTTCCCTTTCACCGCTGGCTTAAAGCACGCTCAACCATCGAGCTTGTCGAGTTGCATTAACCCCATTAAGTATGGACTGGGTGCGCGCTGAAGCTGGCTATGAGCCTTCATATAGTGGCCGATAAATTTTGCCCTCTGCGGCTGAACGGCTCGTGAGCTTCACGTTTTTTTCACACCGGTTTATAGAGGATGGAGGCTGCTAAAGGATTAGCGCCCCAATGCCCGCTTCGGCGGGCTTCTTTATGCCCGCGATTTGTGTAAACCCGCCTCGACCTACGGCGCCGACCCCAGGCGCAGTCCATTCCTGATCTGCAACACTTCGTCTTTATGGGCCCCATAGCCTTCTGCCGAGCCGGCGTATGACAACGACCACGCCAATTCCGGACTGGCCGCCGCCACGAGCGTCTGGGTCATGACGTGATTGCCGTTCTGGGTGATCGTGCACGTGGTCTCCATCGCGGGGATGTCACTCAGCGTGCTGTCCTTCATTCGCGTGCAGACACTCTGAAAGCCACCGCGGGCGAAATTGACCTGCACCGCCTTGCGCATTTCCAGCAGCACGCTTTGCACGTTGACAGAATGACCAGGCTGAAGCTGCGTCTGGGTCAACTCGACCACCATGGCCGGATCACCGTTCTGATCGTTTTTAACCGCACGCTGTCGTATTTGCACGGCGGGCTGACCTTCGCTCGCCGGCGGCTGGGGCAGCGCTTCAACTTCCCAGCCTTCGGGCCAGATGATCATGGCGTCCGCCGAAGACGCGACGCCCGGAATCATCAGCACGAAACAGAAAGCAACGCGGGCGCATGAGCGCAATGAGAGATGCATGGGCGGTACCTGAATGTCGAGCCGCGAAGTGTGAGCCGGTCATCCATTGCCCACAAGCCGGAAGCCTGGCTTTATGCGCCTTCTGTTTGGCGCGTCGTTCATGAGCCCGTATCATTACGCAACATTTTAGCGTTAACCCGGAGACAACCATGAGTCTGCACGACCTGAATACTTTCCCCGGCGTCACGGCCACCCCGGACGCCTCGACCGCACAATTCGTGTTCAACCACACCATGTTGCGCGTCAAGGATGCCACCGCTTCCCTGGACTTCTACACCCGCGTGCTGGGCTTCAGCCTGGTGGAAAAACGCGACTTCGCGGAAGCGGAATTCAGCCTGTATTTCCTGGCGCTGGTGGATAAAGCGCAGATCCCTCAGGACGACGCTGCGCGCAACGTCTGGATGAAAGGCATCCCCGGCGTGCTCGAACTGACCCACAACCACGGCACCGAAAAAGACCCTGAGTTTTCCTACCACAACGGCAACACCGACCCGCGCGGCTTCGGTCACATCTGCATCTCGGTGCCGGACGTGCACGCCGCCTGTGCGCGCTTCGAAGAACTGGGCGTGGACTTCCAGAAACGCCTGACCGACGGCCGCATGAAAAGCCTGGCCTTCATCAAGGACCCGGATGGCTACTGGGTCGAAATCATCCAGCCAACGCCGGTAACAGGCGAGTAATCACGCTCGATTGGTGGGACTGGCTGCGACCTCGACTGTAGGACCGGCTTTAGCCGGGAAAGCGTCAGGCATCACGCTGCAGAATTGAGGGTGTTCACACCGGCCTCTTCCCGGCTGAAGCCGGTCCCACTAAAAGCAGCACGTGCAGCCAGCGAGACCGGCTGTGACCTCGACTGTATGACCGGCCATGACCTCGACTGCAGGACCGGCTTTAGCCGGGAAAGCGTCAGGCATCACGCCGCAGAATTGAGGGTGGTCACACTGGCCTCTTCCCGGCTGAAGCCGGTCCTACTGCGGGAAAGGCTCAGGCGTCACGCCGCTTCTATCACCTGATTCCCCCCAACCACCCCAACCCGCTCCTCCTCTACCCACGTACCCACAACCTCGGCGATGAACGTCAGCGCAATGTTCTGGCACTGCTCTTTAAGCTGTTGCAGTTTCAGCGGCCGGCTCAGGAAATACCCCTGGGCCTCTTCGCAGCCGAAATCTCGCACCAGGCTCATGCAACAGAAAGTCTCGACGCCTTCCGCCACGGTCCGATAACCCAGCTCACTGGCCAGGTGCAGCACGGATCGCGCGATGATGCGGTTGCGCGGGTTGCTCTCAAGGTCCGTGACCAGGGATTTGTCCAGCTTGAGGATGTTGGCCGGGATCTCATGCAGGTAGGCAAAGTTGCTGTAGCCCGCGCCGAAATCATCGATCGCCACGTCAACGCCCAGCTCGCGGATTCGGGTGAGCTGCGCGATGACACGTTTGTCGGCTCGAATCCACTCGCCTTCGGTGATCTCCACCTCGAGCCGTGAGGGTTGGACGCCGTGTTTGTTGCAGGCGTTTTGCAGCGTCAAGGCGATGTCCAGATCGGCGAAGTCCAGCGGCGACAGGTTGAGCGACAGCCGCACCTCCTCGCCGATCCAGCCACTGAGATCGGTCAGCGCGCGGTCGATCACCCAGCGGGTCACCGTGCTGATCCTGCCAGCGCTCTCGACCAGCGGAATGAATTCCCCCGGCCAGATCTTGCCCAGCACAGGGTGAACCCAGCGAATCAACGCCTCGACACTGAGCAAGCGGCCATCCTGCAGGCTGAAACGCGGCTGGTACTCAAGATAGATGTCGCCATTGACCAGCGATTCGGCAAGTTCGCTGAGCAGCGTCAAGGCGCGACGCTGAGCGCAATCCTCGGCTTCGTCATACGCCGCCCACGGCACCTGTCGATAAACGGCCCTCCCTGCCGCGTGGGTCGCTTTGCCCATGAGCGCCGCCGCGGATTGCTCGCCGTCGTCACAGCATGCAAGGCCCACCGCGATCTGCTGATGGGTAAAAGGCTCGGTAATCAGCGTCAGCAGGACGCGAATCAACTCGTCCCGGCGATGCCGCTCGCAGCTGATCTGCAGGCAGAAATCCAGTTCGCTGACGTGGTAGAGCTCGGCGATGCCATCCAGACGGCGGCGCAGGCAGTGCGCCATATCGCCGCAGGTTTGCTGCGCATCCAGATTGCGGGTGACGCTGACATCCGCAGCGCTCGCGACCGGGTGGGTGCGGATCACCACCATCAGCCGCACCTGACTGCCGATCACCGCAACGCCCTGGGTGTCCAGCAAGAACTGCTGCAAATTGGGCAGGCGGCTGACCGGGTGGCGGTAGCGCATCACCTGGCACTGCTCGACCTGGCCCATGACCAGTTGCGCAAAATCTTCGAGGACAGCCACTTCGTCGGGTTGCAGCGTGCGGGGGACTGTGTCGATCAGGCAAAAACTGCCGAGCACATCGCCGTGCTGATTGCACAACGGCGCCCCGGCGTAGAAACGGATGCCCTCAGGTCGGGTGACCAGCGCGTTGTCGGCAAAGCGCGGATCCAGGCGGGCATCGTTGACCACCATGACTTCGGAAGTCTGGATGGTGAACCGGCAAAACGACTGTTCGATAGGCGTCTGGCTCGCGTCGAAACCCACGCGCCCGGGAAACCACTGGCGATCTTTTTCCACCAGCGAGACCAGCACCGTCGGCACGCGAAAGTGCGCAGCGGCGAGGCGGCACAGGCGGTCGAAATCCTCACTGTGTGCGGTTTCCAGCCATTGCAAAGCGTGAACCGCTGACAGGCGCTTCTGCTCAATTTCCAGCGAACAGGTCATGGCGTGCGCCCTCGGTTATAGAAATACGGGTTGAATGATATCTCATGGCCACTACTCCCCGCACGTGATCATCGCGCGATCATGACGGAAGGTCGCGCAGCGGTCAGGGGCAAAAGAGAGTTTGACCGAGCTGAGAAAAATGATATCAAAAAGACGTCAGTTAATCGATTCAGCATCAAATCTATACAAATATTTTCGGTTGTACAACTTTTTAGGTAAGCGTCCGGCCAAGTCACCTACCCTCTCCCAAGCTGCGGCAGTCAGGCCATTTTACGTCTGTATCGGGGAGCAAGATCCGGATCAACCACTGGGTGATGACGCCAGGTATAGGGGAGGAGTTTTGTCTGGTTACGCCATTCGGAGCGTGGTGCCATACAGCCATTTGCACCACTCGGACATCTCGCTTTCAAAGCGATAGACACTTGGGTTACGCATGCACACCTGCCGAGGGGTCAGCCAAGTGTGAGCCGCTCATCGTGGCACTAAGCTAAACCAGACTCAGTTTTCAAGACATGCCTAATGTGTCCGAACGGAGGTATTTAGGTGGTTTGAGCGAGCCAACGTTAGTCTTGGGTGTTTGTCGACCCACACATCACTCGGTGAAAAAAATCAGTCAGATCACCGCTGCGACCAGCCAGCCCAAGGCGCTACGCTTATCAGGCATACAGCCGAGATAAATATAAGTTCAAAGATAAATTTTCGAGCGCTCAATAGGGTGTACGATCAATTGTGCCCACAAGAATCGTAACCGTCCGCGCAACACACCTTCCTTATGCCCTTGCTTGAGGCAATGGGGTCAGGATGATGTGTTGGCTCGCCGCTTGATCAGCGGCAACAAGAGAGCTATCTCCAGTTTCTGGAGTCCACAGCACTTTTAAAAGTTTCGGTGATACATAGCAGAAATACCGTCTTTCTCTAATTTTTTCACTATAGGTCTGGCTATGTTCAATACTCGCTTGAAAGTGGAATTGCAGGCGCTGCAATCTGAGGTATTAGTATCTCGGCAACTGCTGAAAGGCATTGATACGTGCTTGGTGCGGGTAGTTCTTGATAGCCAGTATCGGGTAACGGAGGCTAACGATGGTTTTCTAAAAATGCTGGGCTGCCGCGCCGAGCAGGTGCTGGGGAATTCAATAGAAGATTTTATACCTGCGTATGTGAGGCAGCTGGATTGTTACCGCAACTTGCTGGACAGCGTTCACAACCGTGAAGCTGTTATCGATACGTATCGCTTTCAGCTGGCTGACGGCAGATTAGCTTGGTTCCGTGGCCTTTGGCAGCCCATTGTGGATGAGAGCGGTGAACTGCGAAGCATCCATGCATTTGGTTCCAATATAACGGAGACTGTTGATGTTTCTGCCGAGAATGCTGCTTTCATCCAGGCGCTGCTGCGCTCCACTGCGGTGATCGAGTTCGACCTTAAGGGCCAGATTCTGACCGCGAACAATCAGTTTCTGAGTGCGATGGGCTACGACTTGGCGCAGATCAAAGATAAGCACCATAGCCTATTCTGTCATCCAGTTGATGCAGCGTCCTCCCACTACAAAGAGTTCTGGGCAACGCTCAGTCGGGGAGACTTTGTGGCTGACCGTTTCAAGCGCGTTGATAGTGCGGGGCGTGTGGTTTGGCTTGAAGCAAACTATAACCCGGTGCGCAACGCACAGGGACAGCTCTACAAGGTTGTGAAGTTCGCCACTGTGATCACTGACCAATTGGCCCGTGAGGAAGAGGTTAGTAAGGCAGCAACTATCGCATTTGATATCTCCCAGCAGACAGATGCCGTAGCCAAGCGTGGAGCTGATGTTGTACAGAACACAGTACAAACCATGCGCAGTATTTCCGATGAGCTACAGTCTGCTGCTGCTGGGATTGAGGCTTTAGAAAAGCAATCCATGTTAATCAGCTCCATCGTCCAGACCATTGGCGGCATAGCCCAGCAGACCAACCTTCTTGCACTTAATGCTGCCATCGAGGCCGCACGAGCTGGTGAGCAGGGCAGAGGCTTCGCAGTCGTAGCCGACGAAGTACGGCAATTAGCCGGGCGCACCAGTGTTGCAACCGAAGAGATCGTAACAGTGGTACAGCAGAATCAGAGTTTGACTGATGCTGCCGTTCACCGCATGGCCACCAGCCGGGGCAAGGCTGAGCAGGGTTTGATGCTGGCCAACGAGGCGGGCGCGGTAATTGTCGAAATCCAGGAAGGAGCGCGTCAGGTAGTACGGGCGGTAGGGAGATTTACGAATCAGTTGAAGTAGCTCTAAGAGACCAGGAGCTACATTCCACACTCCCTCCCGAAAGGCGCTTGAAGTCACTTGTTTAGTGATTACCGCTGGAGCCTCGTAAGCGTTTAGGTACACACCATGTCCTGACTTAGCGGGGCTGGGTAGATGATCTGGACGGACGCATACCTATTTATAAAGTTAATAGGATCTGCGCCGACAGATGGATCAAAACGACGCGCACCCAGCCATAGCGCTTCCTGCACCGACGTCGTCAACCCCACTGAATCCCGAGAGAAAGGAACGTTCTCGCCGACAAAAACCCAATTACCCCGATCTGGGGCCTTGAGATGTGGATGAATATTCTTGCCCCTGCCGTGTACCTGACCGACCGCCTGCGCTTTCCCGCCAAGTTCGCGCTGCTTGCCATCATCGTTTTGCTCCCCTTGGCACTTTTGGGCGCGCGCCTGTTGCATCAGCTCAACGCCAGCATCGATAACATCCATTCCGAGCAAGTCGGTCAGCGCTATCTGATGGACGTTACCCCCGTACTGCGACTGTCGATGCTGCAACGGGCATTGACCAACCGCCTGCTCAGCGGGGATCCAACGGCCCAACCTGACCTCGCGGCCAACCAGGCCAAACTGCAGGAAGCCTTCACCAAACTGGAAACCACCAACCGCCAGTTCACCGTCGAGCTGGAAACAGGCGACCGCGTGCAGCGCCTGCGTTCCGGGGCCGACGGGCTGATCAACCAGACCCGTGCGGGCGCCGATCAGGCGAGCATGTTTCATCAATGGAGCGACCAGCTCACCCAGACGCTGAATTTCATCTACTTCGTCTCCGCCACCTCCGGGATGGTGCTCGACGAAGACTACGCCTCGCTGTTCCTGATCGATCAAAGCACCCTGCGTCTGCCGCGTCAGATCAACATCGTCGGCCACTTGCGCGGCCTGGCCAGCGGTCTGCATGAAGGCCAGCCGTTGACAGACGCCACCCGTGGCATGCTCAGCTCGCTGCTCAAGCAAGAAACCCAGATTCGCCAGGAATTGCTGCAGAGCCTCAGCCTGTTGCGTCGTCAGGAACCGGCGCTCACGGATCGCATCCAGTCCCCTGTGATCAGCGGGCTTTCGAGCCTGGATAGCTTTCGCAGTGACCTGGAAAACTTGATTGCCTCACCGCAAAACACCATCACCGGCATGCAGGGGGTGCCGGCAAAAGGCAACGCCGTGGTCGCCGAGCTGTACAAGGCGCAGGACGCTTTGCAGGCGGCACTGTCTGCGGTGCTGGAGCAACGGGTTCAGGACAAGTCGGCTGAACGCACCGCCATGCTGGCCATGTTCGTCATCGCCGGCCTGCTGCTGATCTATGCCTTCAGCGGGATCTACAGCGCCATGCGCCAAGCCATGGAAGCCATGTTGGGCGCCACGCGTCGCATCGCCCAAGGCGATCTCACGGCACGTGTCAACGTGACGGGCAAAGACGAAATGGCCGACATCGGCACCGGCTTGAATCACATGGTCCAGGCCTTCGGTGAGTCCCTCGCTCAGGTCGAGCGCAGTTCGCGCTCGGTGTCCGACGCGTCGGCTCGCCTGAGTGCGTCCATCGACCGCGCCAAAATGTCGATGAACGCCCAGCAGGGGGAAACTGAACAGGTCGCCACGGCGATCAACGAAATGACCGCCAGTGTCGCCGACGTCGCCCAGAACACCGAAGGCGCGGCGCGTGCAGCGGAACAGGCCAGCCAGGCATCGGGCAAAGGCCTGGACGTCATGCAGCAGACCCGCCAGACCATCGAGGCGCTGGCCGGCGAAGTCGACCTCAGCGCGCAAAAGGTCGCGGCGCTCGCGCTGCACAGTCAGGAAATCGGCGGGGTCATTGAAGTGATCCGCAACATCGCCGACCAGACCAACCTGCTCGCCCTTAATGCCGCCATCGAAGCCGCCCGCGCCGGCGAGCAAGGCCGTGGCTTTGCCGTGGTCGCGGATGAAGTGAGAACCCTGGCTTCACGCACGCAGAACTCCACCGCAGAAATCCAGCGGATCATCCAGCAATTGCAAATGGCGACCACCGCTGCCGTAGAGCAGATGAAAGCAGGCAAGGACCGGGCGCAGGATTGCCTGACGTCAGCCGATCAGACGTCTTCAAGCCTGAACGCGATCAACGAAGGCGTGGAGTCGATCGTCGGCATGAACACCCAGGTTGCCAGCGCTGCCGTTCAGCAGCACGCCGTGTCCGAGGACATCAACCGCAACGTCACCGGGATCCGCAACGGCACCTTCATGTTGATGGAAGGCATCGAGGACAACGCGGTAACGGCGGACGAACTGTCGCTGCTGGCCGGCGAACTGCGCACCGTGGTCGGTCGCTTCAAACTTTGAGGACCGGGCGCGCAGCACAAAACGCGGCGCGCCATTCAGCCAACGCTCAAGGCACCTGAGCCCCCGCCACCGCCACGTACACCGAGTACAACGACGTGTTCGCGGTGATGAACAGGCGGTTACGGCGCGGGCCGCCGAAGGTCAGGTTGGCGACCTTCTCCGGCAGGCGAATCTTGCCCAGCAAGGTGCCATCGGCGGCGAAGCACTGAACGCCGTCGCCGGCACTGGTCCAGACATTGCCCTGCACATCGACGCGCATGCCGTCCGGTACGCCCGGTTCAATCACCGCGAACACCCGCCACTGCCCCAGTTCGCGGCCATTGATCACCTCGAACGCGCGGATGTGATGGGGCCCGTCGGGGTCGTGGGAGCGCCCGGAATCGGCGATGTACAGGGTCTGCCCGTCCGGGGAGAACGCCAGGCCGTTGGGCTGCACGAAATCGTTGGCCATGCAGGCGATCTCGCCGCTGTCCGGGTCGATGCGGTAGACGTGGCGGCCCGGCTGCTCTTCTTCGGCCTGATAGCCTTCGTAATCAGTGAGAATGCCGTAGCTGGGGTCGGTGAACCACACCGCGCCATCGCGGTGCACCACCACATCATTCGGCGAGTTCAGGCGTTTACCTTCGAACCGCTCGGCCAGCACGGTGATCGAACCGTCCGGTTCGGTGCGGGTGACGCTGCGCGTGCCGTGCTCGCAGGTGATCAGCCGGCCCAGCAGGTCGCGGGTGTTGCCGTTGGCGAAATTCGACGGGGTGCGGAACGTGGACACGCCCTGCTCCGGCGTCCAGCGCAACATGCGCTGGTTGGGGATGTCGCTCCACAGCAGATAGCCGCCGTCGTTGAACCACACCGGCCCTTCGGCCCAGCGGC
The DNA here is from genome assembly GCF_021728295.1 of Pseudomonas petrae. Taxonomy (GTDB): domain Bacteria; phylum Pseudomonadota; class Gammaproteobacteria; order Pseudomonadales; family Pseudomonadaceae; genus Aquipseudomonas; species Aquipseudomonas petrae. The sequence goes on along the minus strand of NZ_JAKJXE010000002.1, from coordinate 139,739 downwards.
ACTGGTCGTACAGGCGCTCAAGCTGGGTGTTGGGCAGGATCAGGCGGTGGAAACGCTTGTCATGGCATTCGTAGAGTTCGTCGGACACAGGGTCGATCCTTAATTCAGGCGCGGGCATTTTTGCGTCCGCTGACAGCGGTAATCACCGCAATGATGATCAGCCCGGTGAGGATCAGCCGCACCCCGGCACTGGCGCCGAAGGTGTTGAGCATGCTCACCAGCAGGTACAGAAACAGCGACGCGCCCCAGATACCCGGCACGTTGGAGAACCCGCCCGCCACCGAGGTGCCGCCGATCACCACGACGGCGATGGAGGCCACCAGGTATTCCTCGCCCATGCCCAGCGACGCACCACCGGAAAACCCGGCCAGGGTCAGGCCGCAGAGGCTGCCGAACACGGCGCAGAGCACGTAGGTGGCGAAGCGCATCCGACCGACCCGAATACCGGCCAGTTCGGCGGCGCGGGCGTTCTGCCCGATGGCCAGCACCGAGCGACCGTAGCGGGTGCGGGTCAGCACGTAACCCATGAGCACCGCCACAGCGATCACCACGATGGCAAGGTAAGGCACGCCAAACACGCGGCCGGTGGCGAAGGTGTAGAAACTGTCCGGCGGCGGCACCCGCACGCTGCGGCCATAGGCGATGGCCAGAGATTGCAGGATGAAACTCGCCGACAGGGTCGCGATGATCGGAGGAATGCGCAGCAGGCGGATCAGCGCGAAATTGCCGCAGCCCACCAGCACGCCGATGCCCAGCACGCCGATCACGCCCAGCCAGATGTTCGCGTCCTGGCCGTCCATCAGCTTCATGCCCAGCGCGCCGCTGAGGGCGATGTTGGCCGGGATCGACAGATCGATGTTGCCAGGCCCGGTGCTGATGACGAACATCTGGCCGATGCCGACAATCGCGAAGAAGGTCGAGAACGCCAGCGCGCCGGACAGCAGCGCGCCTGCACCCTGCCCGCCGGTGAACACCAGCGTCGCCGCCCAGATCAATAACGCGGCAAGGAATGACCACAGCCATGGCTTGCCGCGCAGCGCTGCAACAGTTGACGTGCTCATAGCGGGCGTACCTCCAGACGATTGACCGCCGCACGCAGCGCCAGCACGAAAATCAGAATCGCGCCCTGGGCGCCGATCTGCCAGTCAGGCGAGATGCGGATGAACGACAGCAACGAACCGGCCAGCACCAGGGTCAGCGCGCCGAGCACCGCGCCCATGGGCGACACGCGCCCGCCGACGAATTCGCCGCCGCCGAGAATCACCCCGGCGATGGACAGCAGGGTGTAACGCAGCGCCACGTTGGCGTCGGCCGACGTGGTCAGACCCACCAGAAACAGCCCCGACAACACGCCGAAGCCCCCAGCCATGGCGTACATCGCCACCTTGATACGCAGCAGCGACCAGCCGGCCTTGGCGATCGCCAGCGGATTGCCGCCGGCGCCGCGCAGCACCACGCCGACGGTGGAGCGCATCAGGAAAAAATGCATCGCCAGCCCGAGTACGATGCACACGATGATCGCCAGCGGAATCAGCGGCGGCTTGATTCGCACCAGGGTTTGCAGCCACTGCGGCGCCGTCCCGCCGGGCGACGGCAACAGCAGAATCGCGCCGCCGACCCAGATGAACGACATGCCCAGGGTGACGACAATCGACGGCAGGTTGCGGCTATGGATCAGCGCGCCGAGCAAGGCATACACACCCACGCACCCGGCCAGCGCCAGCCAGCCGAGAAACGGGTGCTGATCGAGTAGCGTCACCGCCACGCAGGCGACGAAGCTGATGAAACTGCCCATGGACAGATCGAGGTCGTTGACGCTGATGATCAGCATCTGCGCGATGGTCGCCAGGGCAATCGGTACCGCCAGGTTGAGCATCAGGTGCAGGCCCATGTAGCTCATGGCCCTGGGTTGCATGATGAAGATGGTCGCCAGCAAGACCACCAGCGACACCGCCGGCAAGGCGGCGCGGAGCATGCGGGCACGGCGCGCGGCGTTGTTGCGCGTCGCGACAGGTGCGCGGGCAACAGAATTCAACGGGGCATTCATGGGGTTTCCTCGGCGAAGGAGCTGCGCAAGATGCGCTCCTCGCTCAATTCACTGCGCGGCATGTCGAGCACGGTCTGGCCGTCGCGGAACACATACACGTGATCGCAATAGGTCAGCTCTTCCAGTTCGGTGGTGTACCAGATGAACGTGCGGCCGCGGGCGGCCTCCTCCATCAGAATCGAATACACCTCGCGCTTGGTGCCGACATCGACGCCGCGCATGGGGTCGTCCATCAGGATGATCTGGCTGTCGGAGGCCAGCGCCCGGGCAAACAACGCTTTTTGCTGGTTGCCGCCGGACAGCGACAGGATCGGGTTGCGCATGTCAGGGGTGCGGATGCTCATGCGCTTCATCCAGTCGTCGGCCATGGCCTGCTCGGCGTCGGGGTCCAGCAGCAGGCCGCGCTTGAGCTGGTTGAGCGAGCCGATGGTGATGTTTTCGCCAATGGACCACAGCGCAAACACGCCGTCGGTCTGGCGGTCGCCGGCGACGAAACTGGCGCCGGTGCCGTGCTTGACGCAGTCGCGCAGCACCTGGGTCAGTAACTGGCTCTGGCCGTGGCCGGCCAGCCCGGACAGCCCGACGATCTCGCCGGTAAACGCCTGCACCGTGCGGCCATCCGCCTGTCGCGCCGGACGCTGTTGCACGCGCGGGCTGCCGTGCTCACGTCGAGAGGCGTAATCCTGTGTCGCCTGCTGCTGTTCACGTGCAGTGCCGCCCATGACTTCCACCAGCGAATCGTGGGTGAAGGCCTGCGCCGCGCGGGTTTCAACGATTCTGCCGTCACGCATCACCGCAATGCGGTCACAGGCGCCGAGCATTTCGCCGAGGATGTGGCTGATCAGCACGATGCTGCCGCCGCCCTCGACGAACCGCCGCACGTGACGCAACAGCTGCTCGGCAACCCGCGCGTCGAGGGATGAAGTGGGTTCGTCGAGGATGATTAGATCAAGGCGCTCATCGACGTTGATGAACGCCCGGGCGATTTCCACCATCTGCCGCTTGCCGATGGACAGGTCAGCGACGATGTCATCGGCTTCGATGCCGTGGCCGGGGAAAATCTGCTCCAGCATCGCTTCGATCAGCGCACCGGCCCGACGCCGCCAGCCGAAGCCGCGCAGGGCCGGTGACATCAGTCGGGTGTTCTCTGCCACGTTGAGGTTCGGGCACAGCGACAGCTCCTGAAACACGCAGCGAATGCCGTGCTGCCGCGCCACTTGCACCGAATAGCCTTCGCGCAGGTCGCGGCCTTCGATCAGCAGCTGCCCGCAATCGGCGGCCAGGGTGCCGGCGAGCACTTGCATCAGGGTCGATTTGCCCGCGCCGTTGTGGCCGATCAAGCCCAGGCACTCGCCGGCGCGCACGCTCAGGTCGACATCACACAGGGCACGTACGGCGCCGAACGATTTGCCGGCGCCGGCGAAGGCCACCCGCACAGGTCCATTTGCGTTCATGGTCAGAATTCCTTTGCGGGCCGCAGGCAGCGCGGCCCGCGGTGCTCAAATGGAAAAGCTCACAGGGAAGCGGCGGGCTTCAGCTTGGCGACGTCGTCGACGCTGTAGGTCTCGCTGACGATCCCGCCCTTGGGCAGGTCCTTCAGGCTGGCGTCGAGGGTCTGCTGGGTGACGGTGACCGCTGGCGACAACAGGTCATGGGGCATTTTTTTGCCGTCGAGCAACTGCTGCGCGACATAGAACGCCAGGCTGGAAATGCTCGGTCCGCTGCTGATCGAAAAGCTTTGATAGCCCTGGGTGTCGCTTTGCTTTTTCCACCAGCTCAGCTCTTCTTCGCGGTTGCCGAAGATGATCGCCGGCAACGGGCGGCCTGCCGCGACAAAGGCCTGGGCAATGCCGACGCCTTCGCCGCCCTGGGTCACCACGGCGTCGACTTTCGGCAAGCTGGGGAGCACGCCGGAAACGGCTTTCTGCGCCACGGTCGGTGACCAGTTGCCGTTCACTTCTCCGATCACTTTCAGGTTCGGGTGTTTCTGCGCGCCGGCGGTGATGCCGGAGTGAATGCGCTCGTCCACCGACACGCCGGCCAGACCACGCACTTCCAGGACGTTGCCGCCCTGGGGGAAGCGCTCGGACAGGTAATCCATCTGCTCGATGCCGGTCTGTTTGAAGTCCATGGAGATGCGGTAGGCGCACGGCTCGGAGACGGTACCGTCGAAGGAGACGACGATGATGCCGGCGTCGCAGGCCTGTTTCACCGCGCCGTTGAGCGCTGTCGGCGACGAGGCATTGATGACGATGGCGTCATAGCCCTGCAGGATCAGGTTCTGGATTTGCGCGGCCTGCTCGGTGGCCTGGTTTTCCGCCGTGGTGAAGCTGTCGGCCGACGCGATCAGGCCATCCTTGACGGCTTTGTCAGTGGTCTGCTGCCAGCTGGCGAGCATCAGTTGGCGCCAGGAATTGCCGGCGTAATTGTTGGAGAGCGCGATCTTCTTGTCGGCAGTATCGGCGTGGGCAGCGACGGGCAGAGCCATCAGGGGCGCCACGGCCAGTGCAGCGCAGAGCAACGAACGGCGTAGCGGATGACGACGACTTTTCATAGTTGAACCCTTGTTATTTTTATGGGGGCTGCAGGGTGGCCGACGGCGTCGGTCGCACCTTATTACGAACAGTACGCGGCGAGTCTGCACTGGCCGGCGCGGAGCGTCAGTGGTCAATCGTGCAGACCTGATGCGGGATCCCGCAACCGACCTGCAGGATCCTGCGTTCTTTTTGCGGTGCAGGGGCCATAATGACTCGACCGCTCCGTGCTCTATCTTAAAAAGTGTTCGATTCCAAAAATAAAAACAGGTTGGAGCCCATGGCACAGCGACCGCACACCCTTGCCGAAGACGTGCTGCATCATTTTCTGGGTATTTCCCGGGCCCTCGCCGGCCAGCTGGATTTCCAGTCGATGATCGACGCCGTCTCCCGGGAAATCAGCCCGATCCTGCCCCACGACCACCTCGACGTGTGCCTGTTCATTCTCGACGGCCGCGAGCACATCACCTACGAAAGCGGCGTCCACACATTGTGGGGCGATGTCGCCCAGCCGATGCCGGTGCATACCAGCCCAATTCGAGCGGTGCTGTTGGGCGAGCAGGCGTTTCTGCTGACCCACGACGCCATGAACGACGCACGTTTCGCCTTCCCCGGCGCCGCCAACCACCCTATTTTCGACGCCCGCCTGCGCAGTCGCCTGCACGTGCCCTTACGCGCGCGGGGCGAAATCATCGGCGCCCTGAGCTGCTCGAAACACACCGAGCATTTCTACACCCTGGATGACGTGCGCCACACCCAGCACGTCGCCGATCTGCTGGCTTCCTACGTGTATGCCCTGCGCCAGACCGAACAGGCCAAACAACTGGCCATCGCCGAAGCACAAGTGCGTGCCCGAGAAGAAGGCCTGCGCCAGGGCGCGCTGCGCCTGACCGAGGAACTGGAGCGTGAACGTCAGCGGGTCGGCATGGACTTGCACGACCAGACCCTCGCCGACATGACCCGCCTGCACCGGCGCATCGCCCGCCTGCAAACCCTGCCCAGCGTGCCGGGCGAGGACTTGCGCGGCATCGCCTGCTCGCTCAAGGACAGCATGCAGGAGCTGCGGCAACTGATCGATGCGGTCAAGCCGACGGTGCTGCAGTTGTTCGGCTTCGAAGAAGGCGTTGAAGACCTGTTGCGGCGCAGCGTACGCGACAGCGGCCTGAGCATCGAAACGCGTCTGCAGGACAGCACCGACGGCATGGGCGATCGCTTGCCGGAGTCGGTGAAGGTCGCGGTGTTCCGCATCATTCAGGAAGCGGTGAACAACGCGATCAAGCACGCCATGCCCGACAGCATCGTCATCCACATCAGCCACGAACGCGGGCTTTTGCAGCTGACGATTGACGATGACGGCGTTGGGCTGGACCTGGGGCATCGGTTCAACAGCGGCGGCATTCAGAACATGCAGGTGCGCGCGCAACTGATGGCGGCGCAGTTGTATATCGAGCGCGGGCCCCACGAGCGAGGCACGCGGGTCAGGGTCTGCCTGCCGCTGGCTGCTCTCGCCCTTGTTGATGAGACGGCGGCTGTTTCTGGGCCAGCGCTTTTAACGGAGACGCCATGCAAGTCCTGCTGATTGAAGACGACCCGGTGCACCGGGCGTTCCTGCGCGAAGTGATCGAAGTGGCCCTGCCGGAATGCACGCGTTTGCTGGAGGCCGAAGACGGCCAGATCGGCGAGCAAATGTTCAGCCAGAGCCCCGTGGATGCCGTGGTGATGGACCTGCAGATGCCATGCCGCACCGGCGTGGAAGCTGCCAAAACCATTTGGCGACAGCAGCCGGACACGTCGATTCTGTTCTGGTCGAATTACTCGGATGAGGCCTATGTGCGGGGCATCGCGCGCATCGTGCCCCAGGGGGCGGCCTACGGTTACATCCTCAAGACCGCGTCGGAAGAGCGCCTGCGTCTGGCATTGCGGGGGCTGTTCATCGAGCAGCAGTGCGTGATCGACCGCGAGATTCGCGGCGTGCAGCTCAAGGCCCACGATCAGTTGTCCGGGCTGAGTGATGGCGAATACGAAGTGCTGCAGGACATCGCCCTCGGCCTGACCGACCGCACCATCGCCACCCGCCGCAACCTGTCGCTGCGCAGCGTGCAGAACCGGCTGCAACAGCTTTACGAAAAGCTCGGCGTCTACCAACCGGACGAAGCCGGCGACCGCAGCACTGCCTTCAACCTCCGCGCCCGCGCCGTGAACGTCGCCCTGCTCCGCCGCCTGCTCAACCGCACGGCGCTGGAACAGGCCGAAGCCGAACTGCAACTGTGGCTGAAAAACCCGGCGCGGCATCTGTTTAGGGGAGACTGAGAGAAGATCAAGAGCGTCGGCCTAAGGGCCTCTGGTTTCGCCTTCGGCGACTTACTTTTGAAAAGCACCAAAAGTAAGCAAAAGTGCCTGCTCCTGGTTTGGCCCGACTTCGTCGGGTTCCTTCACTCCGGTCCCGCTCCGTGGGCCCGCGCCGAACGGACATCCATGTCCTGACGGCGCTCTCGCCGCATCCATGCGGCTCGACCCACTCCACGAGACCTCCGTTCAGCCTGCACCAACGTCGCGTTTTGCGGTGACTGGACTTTTTGTGTACGAAGATCAAAAGCAGATCACAAGCAGATGGTGATCGTTCCCACGCTCTGCGTGGGAATGCCGACCCGGACGCTCCGCGTCCTGCATTCCAAACATCACCACCTCTGCCCCTCAGATGACGCGGAGCGTCGTGGGCTGCATACCCACGCAGAGCGTGGGCACGATCATTCAAGCTCGCTCCCACAGGGAAGGGGTGCTATCAGCAAAAATGTCGGCGCCTGAGCTGGCCTCTTCCCGGCTAAAGCCGGTCCCACTAAAAAGCAACGCGTGCAGTCAGTGGGACTGACTCTGACTGTAGGACCGGCTTTAGCCGGGAAGCTTTTGATCTGCTTTTGATCTTCGTACACAAAAGGTCCAGTCACCGCCAATCGCGACTTGGGTGCAGGCTGAACGCAGGTCTCGTGGAGTGGGCCGAGCGGCATGGATGCCGCGAGAGCCGCCCCCCGCCATGGATGGCGGATGGCGGCGGGCCCACGGAGCGAGACCGGAGTGAGGGTATTCCGACGTAGGAGGAACCAAGCCAGGAGCAAGCACCCTTGGTTACTTGGGGTGCTTTTCCAAGTAACTCGCCGAAGGCGAAACAGTCTGCCCCCAGGCAGACGCTCTTCCCGGCTAAAGCCGGTCCTACTAACTGCGTGCGGTGTCGCAATGGGGAACGCCGCACCATCCGCGCTTGTCGATTAAAGCGAGACCGCGAAGCGTCGCTCAATCGAACGATGTCACTCAGGAGCATTGCCTATGTGCAGGAACCACACGCGTAACCCCATCCTCTGCCTCATTCCCCCGTATCTGCTGGACCAAATTGCGCGCAACGGCAACAAGGCCCAGCGTGAAGCGGCGCTGCGCACGCGGGCCAAAGACAACACCTTCCGCTCCCTGCGCCTCAGCGCGCAACCCGATCGGCGCCTCGTTCACCTGGCCGCTGCAACACCCACCGGCAAACGCCGTTCCATCTACACCGCCGACGGCGGTGAAACCCTGCCCGGCACGCTCGTACGTGGCGAAGGCCAGCCAGTCAGCGGTGATGTGGCCGTCGACGAAGCCTACGACGGCCTGGGCGCCACCTTCGATTTCTTCTTCGACGTGTTCGACCGCAACTCCATCGACGACGCCGGCATGGCCCTCGACGCCACCGTGCACTTCGGCAAGGGCTACAACAACGCCTTCTGGAACTCCGCGCAGATGGTCTTCGGCGACGGCGATCAGTCGCTGTTCAATCGCTTCACCATCGCACTGGACGTGATCGGCCACGAACTGGCCCACGGCGTCACCGAAGACGAAGCCGGCCTCGTCTACTTCAACCAGGCCGGCGCGCTGAACGAATCGATGTCTGACGTGTTCGGTTCGCTGATCAAGCAGTACGCCCTGAAAGAAACCGCCGAGCAGGCCAGCTGGCTGATCGGCGAAGGCCTGTTCACCGACAAGATCACCGGCAGCGCCCTGCGCTCGATGAAAGCTCCCGGCACCGCTTTTGATGACACAGTGCTGGGCAAGGATCCGCAGCCCGGTCACATGGACGACTTCGTCCACACCTACGATGACAACGGCGGCGTGCACATCAATTCGGGCATTCCCAACCATGCGTTTTATCACGTGGCGACGCGCATCGGCGGTCATGCCTGGGACAAGGCCGGGCGCATCTGGTACGACGCGCTGCGCGACTCACGCCTGCGCCCCAATGCCGGCTTCGTGCGGTTTGCGCGGATCACCCACGACGTCGCCGGCCGGCTGTACGGTGTAGGCGAAGCAGCACAAATCGCGGTAAAAGAAGGTTGGGCGGCCGTGGGCATTAACGCGCAATGATCCGCCATGACGAGGAACCACCACCATGCGTATCTCATTCAGCGAAAGCGGCGGGGTCGCCTATTTTCCCGGGCTGAACAGGCCCAACACCATTGAGGTGGACGCCCTGCCCGAACCTGACCAGCAAGAGCTGCGGCAACTGGTCGACGCGTCCGAGTTCTTCGCGTTGCCGGAAGGTCGGCACCCGGCCCGTGCGCTGCGCGGCATGCAGCATTACACGCTGACCATCAGCGAAGGCGACCGGGAGCGCACGGTCTGCGTCCCCGCTCCGGTGGAATCCGGTCCGTTGCAGGGCCTGATGCAGTGCGTCCGGCGCCACGTATCGAGCTAGCCCATGACCGCGCGCCGGGCAAACCGCTATGCTCGGCGCCATCACTCCCTGCCCTTCAGGAATCCCGTGCCCAACCTTCGCTCATTTCTCCTCCGTCGGTCCACGCTACTAACCGGCATTGCCTGCGCGTCACAGGGTACGGATCGATGATGCCCGTCCGCCGCCTGTGCCTGGTCCTCGGCGACCAGTTGTCCTTCGACCTGGCCTCCCTCGCCGAACTCGACCCCGAGCGCGACGCCGTGCTGATGGTCGAGGTCATGGAAGAAGCCACCCATGTCGCCCATCACCCGCAGAAAATCGCCCTGATCTTCAGCGCCATGCGCCATTTCGCCCAGGCGCTGCAGGAGCGCGGCATCATCGTCCAGTACGTAACGCTGGACGATCCGCTGAACACCGGCTCGGTGCCTGCTGAATTGCAGCGCTGGCACGCGTCGTTGAAGGCCGAAGAAGTCCACGCCACCGAGTGCGGCGACTGGCGTCTGGAGCATTCGGTCCGGGAATGCGGCCTGCCGCTGGTCTGGCACAGCGACACGCGCTTTCTGTGTTCCCGCGAAGCGTTCGCCACGTGGGCCAGCGGCAAGGTGCAGCTGCGCATGGAATTCTTCTACCGCGAGATGCGCCGCAAGCAGCGCCTGCTGCTCAACAGCGACGGCACACCGGTGGGCGGTGCCTGGAATTTCGACGCGGAAAACCGCAAGGCGCTGCCGAAGAAGGTCTCGGCGCCCTACCCCGCACGCTTCGCCCCGGACGCCATGACCCGCGACGTGCTGGAGCTGGTGCGTGATCGGTTCTCAGGTCATTACGGCTCCCTCGATGACTTCGACTACCCGGTGACCCACGCCGACGCCCAGGCCCTGTGGCAGTACTTTCTCGATTACGGACTGGCCGCCTTCGGCGACTACCAGGACGCCATGGCCATCGACGAGCCCTACCTCTTCCATGCCCGCATCAGCGCGGCGTTGAACATTGGCCTGCTCGACCTGCGCCAACTGTGCAGCGACGTCGAGTCGGCCTACTGGTCGGGGGGCATTGCGCTGAACGCCGCCGAGGGGTTCATCCGCCAACTGATCGGCTGGCGGGAGTACGTGCGCGGCGTTTACTGGCTGAAGATGCCGGATTACGCCGACGGCAACTTCTTCGGCAACACCCGCGCGCTGCCAGAGTTCTACTGGACCGGGCAGACCAAGATGAACTGCATGGGCCAGGCCATCGGTCAGAGCCTTGAACACGCTTACGCCCATCACATTCAGCGGCTGATGGTCACCGGCAACTTCGCCCTGCTGGCCGGCATCGCGCCCAGGCAGATCTGCGAATGGTACCTGGCGATCTACATGGACGCCTTCGACTGGGTCGAGCTGCCCAACACCCTGGGCATGGTCATGCACGCCGATGGCGGCTACCTCGGTTCCAAGCCCTATTGCGCCAGCGGCCAGTACATCAAGCGCATGTCCGACTACTGCGGCAGCTGCGCCTACAAGGTCAAGGAAAGCACGACGGAGGACGCCTGCCCGTTCAACTCGCTGTACTGGCATTTCGTGATGCGCCACAGCAACCTGCTACGGGGCAATCAACGGATGGGCATGGTCTACAAGAACCTTGACCGTATGACCGAAGCGAAACAGGACGCCCTGTGGCAAAGGGGCGAGTCGCTGCTGGGCAAACTCGACGCCGGGGAGGCGATTTGAAGAAGAGCGAGCTGCCGGTGAAGACCTGCGCCGTGTGCGGGCTGCCGTTCACCTGGCGAGAGAAATGGGCGCGTTGCTGGGATGAGGTGCGTTACTGCTCGGAGCGTTGCCGGCGGGGCAAGCACTCCGGATCGTGAAAGGGGGGCGCAGTCAAATGTGGCGGGCGCGCAGGTCGCCTGCCCGGTTGGATCAATAAACCTGAGCGCGACTGGCTCTGCCGATCAGCCTGATCAATAACTGCTGCTTGGGGCCTGCCGTGGTCTCTCGTGCCACCTTGATCAAATATTCCTGGGGAACGAGCCCGCCCGCTTCGGCCAGGGCTTCATAAATGGCAAACAGCCGCGAATCAATCGTCGTCTCCTCGGCGCATTCGATCAGATAGGCGATTCCGGGATTGGCTTGTTCGTTCATAAGTGGATCTCCATGCATGGCAGTTACTTCAAGGGAGAGGCACGCACGGCGGGAGTTCCCATTTTCTGGACAGGGCTCACCTGAACGGTGGCACCCAACTGCCGGCAGTCCTGAATGTCAGTTTTCGCTTGCCAAAACCCGGTTGCGCCCTTAAACAGAGCATGCCGTTTCAGCACCCGCGACGACTTGCCGCGCCCTTTCTGCCCGTTGCGTCCTCGCAACCCGGCGTCGCGACAGGCTTGCCGAAGCGCCCAGACACCTGCAATTCATGGAGACGCCAGGTAAACCCGATGACAGGAAATACGTCAGACACGCTCCCCCGCACCCGTCGGGCACCCAAGGGTGAAAAGCGCCGCGAAGAACTACTCGACGCCGCGCTGCAGCTGTTTTCGCTGGAGGGCTACACCGGCGCTTCCATCGCCCGCATCGCCGACATCGTCGGTATCTCGGTGGCGGGTGTGCTGCATCACTTCCCGAACAAGGTCGCCTTGCTGATGGGCGTGCTCGCGCGTCGCGACGAGGTCAATCACAAGGTGGTGAGCAGCTTGCACAGCGAGCCGACGCTGCAGGGCTTCGTCAGCGGCCTGCGGCAGATCAACCGTTCCAACGCGACGGCGCCCGGCGTGATCCGCGCGTTCAGCATGCTCAACGCTGAAAGCCTGGTGGACAGTCATCCGGGGTGGGAGTGGTTTCAGTCCCGCTACGTGACGATTCACGGGCGCATGCGGGCACGGCTCGACCATCTGGTGGCCACCGGCGAAGTGCGTGGGGATGTGGATTTGGACGCGATCATTCACCAGATACTGGCGATGATGGACGGGCTGCAGCTGCAATGGCTGCGCTTCCCGGAGACGGTGGACCTGGTGCAGCGTTTCGACAGTTACATGGCCCAGGTCGAGCGCGATATCCGCGCCTGAAACGCATTGAGGCGATCCGGGCTGGCCGGATCGCCTCAATGCTTTGTCACTCGGGTTCAGGCCTCAGCCAGCGCCGGGATCAGTTCCCGACGCCGGCCCACTGCTCAGCCCTCTCCCGCTTCAATCACTCAGTACTCGGTGTTGCCGTCGTAGTCCGTGTTGCCATTGGCTGCGTCGGTGTCTTCGGTCTGATCAAGCACACCGCCGGTCTTCACCGCTGGCAGGGTCACTTTGACCGAGTTCAGCGCCGAACGTGGCAGCGGGTTGCTGGTGGTGGTCGACAGTTCCTGACGGAACGAGTTGACCAGCTTGGCATTCAGACGGATGTCGTCCGAGGCCGCGCCCAGGCTGATGTTGAAGGTGTCGGCATCAATCACCCACTGCTTGCTCGCCTCGTCGAAGTACGCCAGCGAACGATCGTTGAGTTCGATGGTGACGTGACGGGTTTCGCCTGGCTGCAGGAAGACCTTCTTGTAGCCTTTCAGCTCTTTGACGGCGCGCTCGACTTTCGGGTTCTGCTGGCCGACGTACAGCTCGGCGACTTCGGAACCGGCACGCTTGCCGCTGTTGGTCAGGTCGAATGAGACCTTGATCGGCGTGTTGCCCACTGCAACGCCCGGGGTGACCGAGATGTTGTTGTAGGTGAACTGGGTGTACGACAGGCCGTGACCGAACGCGAACAGCGGTTTGGTGTTGGTCTTGTCGTAGCCACGGTAGCCGAGCATGGTCAGGTCGTGGGCGTAAGTGATTTCTTTCAGCGTGCGGGTGTTGTCGAAGTTCGGGAAATCCTTGTACAGCGGATTGTCTTCGATGTTGCGCTCGATACTGATCGGCAGCTTGCCCGACGGGTTGACCTTGCCGAACAGGATCTCGGCCAGGGCCTGACCACCGTTCTGACCCGGGTAGAAGGCGTGCAGCGCAGCCGGAACCTGGTCGATCCAGTCGCTCATTTTCAGCGCGGTACCGCCGTGCATGGTCACTACGGTGTTGGGATTGGCCTTGGCGATGTTCTGGATCAGCTCGTTCTGGTACTCAGGCAGATCGAAGCTGTGGTCGAAACCTTCACCTTCGTATTCAGCGCTGTTACCCACGGCAACCACGACCGCGTCGTATTGCGACAGGTCAGAAGGTGCGGTCAGCGAAGCGGTCGACATCTGCACGCCCACCAGGCCGCCCATGGTCGACAGGTAACCGTCACGGCGCGAGTACTCAAGCTTCACGTCGTAGGCCTTGCCGGCTTCCAGCTTGATCTTGCCGGAAACAGGGATGGTCGGCGGAATGCTTTTGTTGGTGATGTTCTCACCGTCGCCGTTGTCGATGACCTTCTCGCCGTTCACCCACAGACGCACTGCGCCGTCGGCACGCACTTTGAAGACCTGGTCGCCGCTGATGGTCGGGGTGACCTGACCGCTCCAGCGAATGGAAGTGTTGGCGGTGTCACCGTTGCTCGGCACGGTGTCGGTGGACCAGTCCAGATTGACGTAGGTGTCGATCTGGGTGGCCGACGGGTCGCCGGACCAGGTGGCGTTGTTGAAGTACTCGGTCTTCATGCCAGCGACAGCGTTGCCTTTGCTGTCGGTGGTGGTCCAGTGCATGGCCGTTGGATCGAGGGACAGGGTGTCGAGGAACTCGACCTGGGCGCCCGGGGCGATCTGACGCAGACCGCTCAGCTCGCTGATGTAACGGGTGGCGTCAACGTGGGCACTGCCGAAACCGGTCGGCGGCGCGTACTTGGCCAGGTCGCCAACGACGGCGATGCGCTTGACCTTGTTCTTGTCCAGTGGCAGCACGTCGCCCTGGTTTTTCAGCAGCACGATGCCTTCGCGAGCGATGTTCAGAGCGACCTTGTTGCTGGTGGCGCTGTTCATGTTGTGCGTGGTCAGGGGTGCGAACTTGTCGAACTGGTACAGGTAGACGTTCTTCAGGATGCGGCGGACCTTGTCGTCGATGGTCGCCATGTCCAGCTCGCCGCTGTCCAGATACGGCTTGAGCACCGAACTGTTCATCTGGCCGCCCATCATGTCCAGGTCGGTGCCGGCCTGTGCCGCTGGCAGACCGTGAACCACGGCGTTGTAGTCGCTCTGCACCAGGCCCTTGAAGCCCCATTCCTTCTTCAGGATGTCGGCGATCAGGTGCTTGTTCTCACAGGCGTACTCGCCGTTCACTTTCTGGAACGAGCACATCATCATCGCCACGGTGCTGTTCTTGGTGGCGGATTCGAACGGCGGCAGGGTCATCTCGCGCAGGACGCGCTCAGGCATGACCTGATTGAGGATGAAGCGGTTGGTTTCCTGGTCGTTACCGGCGTAGTGCTTGGCTTCCGCCCAGACGCGACGCTGCTGGATACCGTTGATCACCGCAGGGCCCAGGCTGGCGCCGAGGAACGGGTCTTCGCCGGAGAGGTATTCGAAGGCACGACCGCTCCATGGCATGCGGTACAGGTTCATGCCTGGGCCGGTGACGAACTGGTAGCCGCCGCTGGCGGTGTCGTAGCCCAGGGCGCGGCCGAAATCGATGGCGCGGCGCGGGTTGAAGGTGGAAGCCAGGTTCGGGCCGGACGGATAGACCACGCCCGGATCGTTGCCTTCGCTGGTGTAACGGATGCCTGCGCCGCCGTCAGCGCCGTGGATCTGTGGTACGCCATACTGGGTGAGCGGCTTGACGTCCCAACCACCGATGCCGCCGATGTAGGCCAGCTTTTCTTCCTGAGTCATCTTCGCCAGGGTTTTTTCTGCCGCTTTGTCAGCGCGCAGTTCCTTGGCCGCCAGTTGCTCTTGGGTCGTGGTGTCGGCTGCGTTGGCGTGGCAGATGGCCAGGCTCAACAAAGCCAGTGCCGAGTGGGCACCAAAAGATGTACGGTTTCGCATAGGGGACGCTCTCCAAGTATCACCCGCGCTCATTTGTCGCAGTTGACACGCCACAAGCCTTTGTTTCAGGCAATACGCTGCCTATACCGAAGTTTCTCGAAAAAACATCGGCAAACGGAAAGTGGCGTTACAACAGGACGATGAGTAGGGGCGATATGATCTTCTTTAACTAACGTTAATGGCGATGAGCCAACGAACTGCACGAGCATTGCCCGAGACGTTTAAATTAAGGCAATTGTTTTCAATTGATGTCAAACAAAAAAATCAATCTCGAACAAACTCGACATTTTTTGATACATCATCTGAACTCTTGCTAAACCTACAGGTCTGTAGGTTTAGCAATTTTCACCGTTCGACGCCTGAAACCCCGTAAACACTGGGTTTAACCCCGATACGAGCGGTGAGCCCGCGCTGCACGCCAGCGTTGCGATCATTTCAAACACCTGAAAAACATTGGAGAAACATCACATGAAACTGCCAGTACTGGGCGCCATCGCCGCACTGACCCTGTCGTTTGCAACTGCAACCATGGCCGCTGATTCCGATACTCAGGAAAACGTTTCCGGCGCAGCAGATTCTACTGTCATGACCCAGACACAAGATGCAAAAGCCGTGAAGAAAGCCACCAAACAGAATCAGGCTGATGAAAACAAGCGGGGGCGTCCGACCGCTAACACGTCGTCTGCGACAAACTAACGCATACGTTTAGTTGCTGCTTTATTACCGCTGTTTTATTCATCACCACGAGGTCTCGTCAGAGGCCTCACTTATTTGAATCCCCGCTGTGTCCATAAAACTGTCACCGATCAATAGCCAACAACTGACCGCGCACTCGGCCGAAGCGCTGTGTGCCTGGCTGTTGGCCAATGCCGGGCTCAAGACAGGCGATCTGGAACGGGCACAGCGACTGGCCCAGGAATCCGAAGGCAGTTCGCTGACGGAATTGCTGACCCGTCTGGGGCTGGTCTCGGAACTGGACCTGGCCCGGGCGTGGGCCTCGACGCTGCAGGCGCCGCTGCTGCTGGCGGAAAACGTGACGCTGTCCGGCGAGCCTTTGCCGGAATTGAGCGAACGCTTCCTGCGCCACTATCGCCTGCTGCCCATCGGCGCCCATGCCGATGGCGTGCATGTGCTGGCCGCCAACCCGGGCAATGCCTACGGGCTGGACGCCGTGGCCTACGCCTGCCAGGCGCCGGTGTACGTGTCAGTGGGTGCTGGCAGTGAGGTCGACGGGCTGATCGAGCGTTATTACGGCCAGGGCCGTTCGGCCATGGGCTCGCTGATCGAGACCCTCGACGAGCACGGCGGCGCCGAAGAAGACATCGAGCACCTCAAGGACCTCGCGTCCGAGGCGCCGGTGATCCGGCTGGTCAACCTGATCCTGCAGCGGGCCGTCGAGCAACGCGCCTCCGACATTCATATAGAGCCGTTCGAGAGCCAGCTGAAAGTGCGCTATCGCATCGACGGCGTGCTTCACGAAGCCGAGGCACCACCGTCCAGTTCGTCAGCAGCGATCATTTCGCGACTGAAGATCATGGCCCGACTGGACATCGCCGAGCGTCGCCTGCCCCAGGACGGCCGCATCATGCTGCGCATTCAGGGTAAAGAGCTGGACCTGCGGGTGAGTACGGTGCCCACCAGTTTCGGTGAATCGGTGGTGATGCGTCTGCTGGATCGGCAGACCGTCAGTTTCGACTTCCCCAGCCTGGGCATGGACGGCGAGCGCCTGCAGAACTTCCTCGACGTGCTGGAAAATCCCCACGGCATTCTGCTGGTTACCGGTCCCACCGGTTCCGGCAAAACCACCACGCTGTACACCGCGTTGTCACGGCTCAACACCGCCGAGCGCAAGATCATCACCGTTGAAGATCCGGTCGAGTATCAGCTTGAGGGCATCAACCAGATTCAGGTCAAGCCGGCCATTGGCCTGGACTTCGCCGGCGCCCTGCGCTCCATCGTCCGGCAAGACCCAGACGTGATCATGATCGGCGAGATGCGCGACCTCGAAACCTGCCGCATCGCCATTCAATCGTCCCTGACCGGGCACCTGGTGCTCTCGACCCTGCACACCAACAGTGCCGCCGCGAGTATCACGCGGTTGCTGGACATGGGTGTTGAAAGCTACCTGATCGCCTCCACCGTCAAAGGCATTCTGGCCCAGCGGCTGGTGCGCAGGCTCGATCCGCTCACGCGCGTCGCCTTCGAAGCGCCGCCGGAACTGGTCGCCGAGCACGGTCTGGATCGCTTCACCGATCAGCGCCCGATCATGCTGTACCGCCCCGCCAGCGAATTGCCTGGCGGCGGTTATTACGGCCGCAGCGCCATCACCGAATTGCTGGTCATGAATGAAGAACTGCGCGGCCTGCTGATGCGTCAGGCCGACGCCTCGACACTTGAGCAAGCGGCGCGCCGTGGTGGCCTGCGCACGCTGTATGAAGAAGGCCTGCGTCAGGCCGTGGACGGCGTGACCTCCCTTGAAGAGGTGCTGCGCGTCACGCGTGGCGACTGACCATGGCCCACTTCAAATACCGCGCACTGGATGCCGACGGCGTCGCCCAACACGGCACCCTCGAAGCGGCCGATCAGAACGCCGCGACATCGGCCCTGCACAAACGCGGCCTGTTGCTGCTCAGCCTTGAGGCCAGCACCAACAGCGGTCTGCGCGCGGCCATGCGCCGGGGTGCGATGAACGGCGCGGCGCTGGTGAGCTTCACCCAGCAACTGGCGACCCTGCTCGGTGCCGGCCAGCCACTCGAGCGCGCCCTGACCATCCTCCTCAAGCAGACCCACGAGCCCAAGCGCCAGGCGCTGCTCGAACGGATTCGCGAACAGGTCAAGGCCGGCAAACCGTTGAGCCAGGCGCTGGAAGAAGAGCACGGCCAGTTTTCCAGCCTGTACATCAGCATGGTCCGTGCAGGCGAAGCCGGCGGGTCCCTGGAAAACACCCTGCGTCAGCTCAGCGAGTACCTGGAGCGCAGTCAGATGCTGCGCGGCGAAGTGATCAATGCGCTGATCTACCCGATCTTTCTGGTGGTCGGCGTGCTGGGTTCGCTGGCCCTGCTGCTGGCCTACGTGGTGCCGCAGTTCGTGCCGATCTTTCGTGATCTGGGCGTGCCGATCCCGTTCATCACCCAGGCGATTCTGTGGCTGGGGGAATTTCTCAGCGCCTACGGATTGCTGTTGCTTGGCGCCATCGTCGGGCTGATCTGGACCGTCGCGGTGCTGCGCCGCGATCCCCAGCGAC
This sequence comes from Pseudomonas petrae, assembly GCF_021728295.1. Classification (GTDB taxonomy): domain Bacteria; phylum Pseudomonadota; class Gammaproteobacteria; order Pseudomonadales; family Pseudomonadaceae; genus Aquipseudomonas; species Aquipseudomonas petrae. The sequence goes on along the minus strand of NZ_JAKJXE010000002.1, from coordinate 121,317 downwards.
GTCAGCGTCACGACCGGCGCCTGCTCTTTATTAAAGTCATCGGCCCGCTGTTGCAGCGGATCGAAGCCGCGCGTCTGGCGCGAACCCTCGGCACGCTGCTGAGCAACGGCGTCGCGCTGTTGCAGGCGATGACCATTGTCCGTCAGGTGTGCGGCAACTACGCCCTGCGCGCGCAGGTCGAGCAGGCCACGGAGTGGGTCAAGGGTGGTGGCACGCTGGCCCAGGCGTTCGGCGAGCAGCCGCTGCTGCCGGAACTGGCCCTGCAGATGATCGAAGTCGGCGAACAGGCCGGCAACCTGGACGGCATGCTGCTCAAGGTCGCCGACGTGTTCGACGTCGAAGCCAAGCGCGGTATCGACCGTCTGCTCGCCGCGCTGGTGCCCAGCCTGACCGTCGTCATGGCCGTCATGGTCGCGGTGATCATGCTCGCCATCATGCTGCCGCTGATGAGCCTTACCAGTAACATTTGAGGAAATACACATGTCCCGATTCAACGCTGCCCAAGGCCGTCGCCAGGGCGGTTTCACCCTGCTGGAAATGCTCGCCGTGATCGTGCTGCTGGGCATTGTCGCCACCATCGTCGTGCGTCAGGTCGGCGGCAACGTCGACAAGGGCAAATACGGCGCAGGCAAGGCGCAACTCGCCAGCCTCGGCATGAAGGTCGAAAGCTACGGCCTGGACGTCGGTACGCCGCCGGCCAATCTGCAGCAGCTGGTGACCAAGCCGGCCAACGCTACCGGTTGGGCCGGCCCGTACGCCAAGCCTTCGGACCTCAAAGACCCGTTCGGCCACGCGTTCGGCTACCGCTACCCGGGCGAGCACGGCAGCTTTGACCTGATCTTCTTTGGTCAGGACGGCCAGCCTGGCGGTGACGGCTACAAGGCTGACATCGGTAACTGGGAATAACATGCGCGCCCTGCCCCGCGCCCGCGGCTTCACCCTGTTCGAATTGCTGGTGGTGATCGTTCTGATCGGCATCAGCGTCGGCCTGGTGAGCTTCGGCGTGGGGCGGGGTTTGCACGCGGCCAGTGAGCGCCGGGCGTTGAGCGAAGTGGTGCAATCGCTGCGGGCGGCGCGGGTGCAGGCGATCGTCACCGGGCAACCGGCGCAGACGCGCTTTGATCTTCGCAACGGTCGGCTTCAGGGCCCGCACCTGAAGCCGGTGCAATTGCCCACCGACATGCGCGTGCAATTGCAGACCGCCGACGGCCTGGGCCCGGCGTTCGAGTTCTATCCCGACGGCGGTTCCAGCGGCGGCCATCTGCTGCTGGCCCGGGGCGACAAACACTGGCGCGTCGACATCAACTGGCTGACCGGCAACGTTCAGTTGCGCACGCTCAATTGAGGCGTCAGCGCGGTTTCACATTATTGGAAATGCTCGCCGCCCTGGCTGTGCTGGCGGTGTGCAGCAGCGTGCTGGTGGTGGCGTTCGGGCAGAGCGCGCGGGCCTTGCAGCAGGCGCAACGCAGTGACCGGCTGAGTCTGGCCGCGCGTTCGCTGATGGATGAGGCCAGCGCCGGTCGCTTGCAGCCGGGTCGGACCGAAGGTCGCTGGAGCGGCGTGAACTGGCAGATGGATGTCAGCGCGCTGCCCCGGGGCAACAGCCCGGCGACGGCGTGGCGGCTGGACCTTGAGGTGAGCGACGGAGCGCGCCGCGCCCATTACAGCAGCCTGCAAGTGCGCAGCTCAGACTCGGGTGCCGCTCGATGACCCGCGGCTCAATGACCCGCCCAAGCAAGGGTTTTACCTTGCTCGAAGTGTTGGTGGTGCTGAGCCTGCTCGGCGTGCTGCTGACGATGGTCGGCGCCGCGATCACCGGGGCCAACCGCGCCATGGCCAAGGCCGAGCGTTACAGCACGCGGCTCGATGAAATACGTTCGACGCAGAATTTTCTGCGCAGCGCCATCAGCCAGGCGCTGCCCCTGGCGGCCAGCGGATCCGAGCCCGGCCAGGCGCCAGTGTTCGAGGGCGACGCCCAGGCCATGAGTTTCTATGCGCCGCTGCCCGCCACCCTGGGCGGCGGTTTGTACCGGCACAGCGTGACGCTGGCGGCCGGTCAGCGTTTGCAGATTAGCCTGGAGCGGTTGCGCGGTCAGGCCTTGCTGCCGGCCGAAGAGCCCCAGGTGTTGTTGCATGAAGTGCGCTCGCTGCAATTGAGTTACCGCGGCGTGTCGCCCACCGGTGAATCCACGGCGTGGCTGGATCACTGGCCGTGGCCAGGACGATTGCCGATCAGCGTGCGCATCAACGCGCAACTGGCCGGTCCCGTGCCGTGGCCGCTGCAGAGCATCAACCTGCGTCTGGATCTGTCCGGCGAGGCGCACACGTTATGAAAGGCCGTGGCGAAAACCAACGCGGCGTGGCGCTGCTCCTGGTGTTGTGGGTACTGGCGCTGCTCAGCACCCTCCTTGCCGGCTTGCTCGGCTCGGTACACCTGCAGAACCGCCAGGCGCTATGGCAACGCCAGCACACCCAGGCAGTACTCGCGGCGGAGGCCGGCATCGGCATGGCGGTGCTGGCTCAGCTGGACCGCGACCCGGTACGGCACTGGAAAGCCGACAACCAGCCCCACGGATTGCGTTTCGAGGACGCCGCGCTGGCGGTGAGTCTGGGCAGCGAGACAGGCAAGCTCGACCTCAACGCGGCGCCGGCTGAATCCTTCACCCGCCTGCTGGTGGCGTGCGGGGCGAATCCGGACCTGGCGCGGCAAGTGGCGCAGGGTCTGGAGCAGCGTCGCGGCGGTGGCCGGGCGCCGCTGCGGATGGTCGAGGAAGTTCGGGAACTGCAGGGCATCGGCCAGCCGCTGTACCAGTGCGCCAGCCCGCACGTGACGTTGTGGAGCGGCCTGACCACGCCCGATCCGCGCATGGCGTCGCCCTGGCTGCGGCAAGCGTTGGGTCTGCCTCAAGCGGGACCTGCCAGCGAAGACGCAGGGCCGGTCATCAGTATTCGAAGCCAGGCGACATTGCCCGGCGGTTACACCACGACGCTCAACGTCACGTTGTTATTGAACCCATCGAAGGAGGGAGCGCGACCGTATCGCGTTCTGCGTTGGCAAGAATGAAGCAATCACTTTTACAGCACCTGGCGCCCTTGCAGGCCCGGGTGCGCAGTCAGTGGCGCGACAGCCCGGCGCACCATCTGTGGCAGGCCTGGCTGAACGAGTTGCAGACGATGCTCCCGGCCGGCGTCCGCGCACGGCTGATGCCTCAGGTGCGCGAGCGGCTGATCGACTGGCCGTTGCCCGAGCACATTGCCCACGAGACCGGCGAGCGGTTGATCCTGATGCTCCCGGCCGGCATGGTGCTGGCGCAGCCGTTGCAACTGCCGCTGGCGGCGCTGCGCGATCTGCACAGCGTGGTCGGTTTCGAGCTGGACAAGTACACGCCCTACCCCCGCGAGCAGATGCAGTACGTCGCGCGTGTCACCGCCAAGGGCAAAACCCTGGCGCAAGTGCTGCTGGTGGCGGTGTTGCGCGAGCGTTTGCAGCCGATCATCGACATCTGCAAGGCACGTGGCCTGTCGCTGTATGGGGTGGACGCGCGCAACGCAAACGGCGATCGGCTGAACATTGATCTGCTGCCGACAGAACTGAAGCCCGCGGTTGCAGGCTCCGCACGCCTGCCGCGTTTCCTCGCCGTGGTCTGTGGCGCCTTGCTGCTGACCTGCATGGTGCTCTGGCTGGACGCGCGCACGGCCCAGGTGGAAGCGATGCAACAACACGTCGACGAGCAACGCAGCCAGGTGCAAGCCGTGCAGAACCTGCGCCGCGAGCTGATCAACACCCAGGGCGCCGCGCGCTATCTGGCCCAGCAAAAGGCCGCGCAGCCGACCACTTCCAGCGTGCTGGCTGACCTGACGGGTTGCCTGGGCGCCGACACCTGGGTCGAGCAGCTGGAGATTGCCGACGGCGGCAGCGTGTCGATCACCGGCCAGAGCGCCAAGGCCAGCGCGCTCATCAGCCGCATGAAAGACTGCCGCACCCTCACCGACGCGCAGTTCCAGGGGATCATTCAACCCGACGCGCAGACCGGCAAAGAGCGCTTTTCCCTGCGCGCCCAGTTGCGCAAGGAGGCTGCCGATGCGCCGTGAACTGACCCCGCGTGAACGTCGCGGCGCCGCGCTGATTGCTCTGGCCCTGGTGCTGTGGGCGGCGTGGTGGCTGCTGGTGCAGAGCTGGTTTCTTGACCCGTTGAGCGACCTGCAGGATCAGGCCGACACCCTGCGCCACCAAGAGCAACGCTACGCCGGCGCGCTCGCTCAGCGCGAGAGCCTTGAGCAGCAGTTGCAGGCGGCCCGCCGCGACCCGTCGAGCCGCAGCAGCCTGTTGCCCGGCGAAGACCCCAGCGCCGTGGCGGCCGATCTGATGCAACGCAGTCTCGATCTGGTCAAGGCCCACGCCGATCAGGGCCCCGGCTGCCAGGTCACCCAGCGCATGCCGATCACCCCCGAGCGCGACAGTGCCGAGCCGTACCGTCAGGTCAAAGTCAGCCTGACCCTGGACTGCGCCATGGAGCCGTTGGTGGGTTTGCTGCACAAACTGGAATACGGCCAGCCGTTTCTGTTCATCGACAACCTGAGCATTCGCCGCGCCACCGCGGCCCCTGCCAGTGGCGGTGCCGGACGCTTGCAGGTGCATCTGCTGTTGCGCGGTTATCTGCAGCAGGCCGCGCCGCGCAAGGCGCTGCCGTCGAAAGCGCCAGCCGCCGAGCCGCAGCCCGAAAGGCAGCAGCCCGATCCATCCGAGCAGTCCACCGAGGAGCCTGACGCATGAAGTTCGACTCTCTCACCCTCGCCCTCGGCGCGGCCACGGTTGTCCTCGCTGCTGTCGCCGTCAGCCTGAGCACCGGCGCCGGTCAGGACATTGACTGGTTGCCGGCCGGCGAAGCGCGCGAAGCCACGCCAACGGCCGGGCCTGCTGCACTGCCTGCGCTACCGGCCCAAGCCCTCACGCTGACGTGGCAGCAATCGATGTTCAGCCCGGACCGCAAGCCCGATCTGGTCACCGGCAAATCCCAGGCCTCGTCCCTGGACGGCATCAGCCTGAGCGGCGTGATCATCGATGGCGCTTCACAGTGGGTGCTGCTGCAACTGCCGCAGAAGCGCCGTCTGAAGCTGGCCGTCGGCAGCACACTGGACAACGGCTGGACCCTGGAGTCGGTCACGCCGCAGCAAGCCGTTTTCAGCCATCAGGGCCAGACCCGCGAACTGCGCCTGCCCCTGCTGCGCCTGCCGCCGCCGTCGAACGTCCCCCCTATTACCCTTCCAAACGTACCCACACCATGAACAATCGCACCCCTGAGTTTTCCCGTTTGCGCAGCCCGTTGTTGTGCCTGGCCACCGCCGTGGCCCTGGCCGGATGCGCTTCCACCCCGGAACGTTTCGAAAACGATCCGGCCCTGATGCAGGAAGCACTCAATGGCACCGGCTCGCAGCGAGGCCCGGTCAGCGACCCGGTCGAAGCGCCGAGCCCGAACAACCCCGGCGCCAAGCCTGCGCCCGCGCGCCAGCAGATCATTCGTGGCAACCAGACGTTCGTGCGCGGTGCGGGCTCGGCCCAGACCGGCGCGAGTGGAAAAGGCGCGTCGGCGGCCGCCGGCGACATCACCTTCAACTTCGCCAACCAGCCCATCGAAGCGGTGATCAACACCGTGCTCGGCGATTTGCTGCACGAGAACTACAGCATCAATCAGGGCGTGAAAGGCGACGTCAGCTTTTCGACCTCGCAACCGGTGAACAAACAGCAGGCGCTGTCGATTCTCGAAACGCTGCTGTCGTGGACCGACAACGCAATGATCCGCCAGGGCGACCGTTACGTGATCCTGCCGGCCAATCAGGCCGTTGCCGGCAAGCTGGTGCCGGAAATGCCTGTGGCGCGACCGTCCACCGGGCTGTCAGCACGGCTGTTCCCGTTGCGCTTTATCTCGGCCACCGAGATGCAGAAGCTGCTCAAACCCTTCGCCCGTGACAACGCTTTTTTGCTGGTCGATCCGGCGCGCAACGTGTTGAGCCTCGCCGGTACGCCGGATGAACTGGCCAACTATCAGGACACCATCGACACCTTCGACGTCGACTGGCTCAAGGGCATGTCCATCGCCGTCTATGGCCTGCAACGCGCCAGCGTCGGCGAGCTGATGCCCGAGCTGCAGAAGATGTTCGGCCCGGACAGCGGCATGCCGTTGGCGGGCATGGTCAAGTTTCTGCCCATCGAGCGGACCAACTCGGTGGTGGCGATTTCCTCGCAGCCACGTTACCTGAGCGAAGTCGGTGACTGGATTCACACCATCGACGAAGGTGGCGGCAACGAGCCGCAGATGTACGTCTACGACGTGCGCAACATGAAGGCCACGGACCTGGCCAAATACCTGCGGCAGATTTACGGCAACGGCCAGATCAAGGACGACAGCGCGGCCAAGGTCGCACCGGGCCTGCGCACGCGTTCGCTGTCATCGCTCAACGGCAGCGGCACCGGCAGCAGCGGCGGCCTGAGCGGCAGTGGTCAGGGCCTGAGCGGCAGCTCCTCCGGGATCGGTGGCGGCATGGGCTCGGGCATGGGTGGGGCCAATGGTGGTTTGCAGAACGGCACTCAGCAAGGTGATGAAGAGCAGGATGGCGAAACCTCCGAGGACAGCGCCGACAGCAGCAGTCAGAGCGACAGCGCGGACGCGGCTTCCAGCGGGTCTGGCGCCAGCAAGCGTCTGGACGACAGCACCCGCATCACCGCGCAGCAGAGCAGCAACCAGTTGCTGATCCGCACACGCCCGGCCCAGTGGGCCGAGATCGAATCCGCCATCAAGCGGCTGGACAACGCGCCGATGCAGGTGCAGATCGAGACGCGGATTCTTGAAGTGAATCTGACCGGTGAGCTGGACCTTGGCGTGCAGTGGTACCTCGGCCGTCTGGCCGGCAATTCCACCAGCACCACCGTGGCGAACACCGCCGGCAGTCAGGGCGCACTGGGTGGTGGCGGCGCCGGCCTTGGCGCCAACGATTCGCTGTTTTATTCCTTCGTCAGCAATAACCTGCAGATCGCCCTTCACGCCCTGGAAACCAGCGGCCGCACGCAGGTGCTGTCGGCGCCGTCGCTGGTAGTGATGAACAACCAGCAGGCGCAGATCCAGGTCGGCGACAACATCCCGATCAGCCAGACCACGGTCAACACCTCGACCACCACCGCCACCCTCAGCAGCGTTGAATACGTGCAGACCGGGGTCATCCTCGACGTCGTGCCGCGCATCAATCCGGGCGGCCTGGTGTACATGGACATTCAGCAGCAGGTCAGCGATGCCAACGACACGACCACTGACGCCAACGGCAACCCGCGGATCTCGACGCGGTCGGTGTCCACCCAGGTCGCGGTGCAGAGCGGGCAGACGGTGTTGCTCGGCGGCCTGATCAAACAGGACAACGCTGAAACCGTGGCCGCCGTGCCTTACCTGGGCGCCATCCCCGGCCTGCGCTGGCTGTTCGGCAACACCAGCAAGAGCAAGAAACGCACCGAGCTGGTCGTGCTCATCACCCCACGGGTCATCACCAGCAACAGCCAGGCGCGGCAGGTGACCGATGATTATCGGCAGCAGTTGCAGTTGATCAAGCCGACGCCGCCGATGAGTACCCGGTAAGTCCAGTACCTGTTGATCGTTCCCACGCTCCGCGTGGGAATGCCGCCCCGGACGCTCCGCGTCCCTTCGCTGTAGGCTGGTTAAGGTCAGGGGCGGGATGACGCGGAGCGTCATGGTAGGCATACCCACGCAGAGCGTGGGCACGATCAACCGAAGTCATTGCGCGCTTGGCAATCCGCAGCTCCGTGGTAAAACAGATTTTTCCAACGACCCCCGTCACGACCTTAAAGGACCAAGGCCCATGCCGTTCGATCTCCATCACCTTCTGCTGGTGTACACCGCCTACATCGTCGGCGCGGCGAGTCCGGGGCCGAGCAACATGCGCATCATGGGCGTGGCCATGCACCGGGGCCGACGCCCGGCGCTGATGCTGGCGGCAGGCGTGGTCAGCGGGTCGTTTTTCTGGGGTTCGATGGCGGCCACCGGTGTTTCCGCCGTGCTGACGCAATACGCCCAGGCGCTCACCCTGCTGAAGATCCTCGGGGGCGCCTACCTGCTGTTTCTCGCGTTCGAAGCGGCCCGCTCCGCGCTGAGATCCACTGAAAAGGTCGAGCGCGAGATCGCTAATGCACCGGTCCTCTCAGGCTCGCGCCTCTACCAGCGTGGCCTGCTCATGCACCTCACCAACCCCAAGGCGCTGCTGGGCTGGGTGGCGACGATGACGCTGGGGTTGGGAGCAGAAGCGACGCCGCAAACCGTCGCAATCATCCTCGCCGGTTGCGCGGTGCTCAGCGTCACCATCTTCTGTGGCTACGCCATTGTCTTTTCGACCGCGCCGATGATCCGCGCCTACCGCAGGGCGCGGCGCTGGATCGAAGGCACCCTCGCGCTGGTTTACGCCACGGCCGGCCTCAAATTGCTTTACTCGCGCACGTGAAACTCTGAGCCGCCCGCGCACACCAAGACAGTACCCAACCCTTGCGGGTGTGAGCCCCAGAGAGAGCACGCAATTGGACAGCAACGACGGTTTGCATTTTCACGACGACGAACTGGCGCAGGCGCGGCGGTTCAACAAGAAGCTGGCCTGGCTGCCGCGGTTTCGTATCCGCAACCGCATCACTCCGCTTTTGATTCAGTCGCTGTTGCGCGTCGGCCAGTTGAATGGCGCGGCCAAGCTGGCCCGCCATGGCCTGCACGCCGAAAGCACCACGGCGAGTGTCGGCGGTCATCGCGTGCCAGTGCGGATTATCCGGCCCAAGGGCAAGGCCAAAGGCGTGGTGCTGGACATTCACGGCGGCGGCTGGGTGATCGGCAATCCGCAGATGAATGACGACCTCAACATGGGGATGGTGCGAGCGTGCGATGTGGCCGTGGTCTCGGTCGATTACCGGCTCGCCGTTTCTACGCCGGTGGAAGGGCTGATGGAGGATTGTCTGGTGGCTGCACGCTGGCTGCTGGGTGACGGTTGCCCGGAGTTCGCGGGACTGCCGGTGATCGTCGTCGGGGAATCGGCGGGCGGGCATCTGGCGGCGGCGACCCTGCTGCAGCTCAAGGCCTGGCCCGAGCTGCTCAAGCGCGTGTGCGGCGCCCTGCTTTATTACGGCGTTTACGACCTGACCGGTACGCCGAGCGTGCGCACGGCAGGCCCCGACACGCTGGTGCTGGACGGCCCGGGGATGGTGGACGCCCTGCGCCTTCTGACGCCCGGTATCAGCGATGCCTTGCGTCAGGCACCGCCGCTGTCGCCGCTGTATGGCGATTTCACAGGCTTTCCGCCGGCGCTGATGTGGGTCGGCGAGCTGGACCCGCTGCGCGATGACAGCCTGCTATTGGCGGATCGCTGGGCAAAAACCGCCGGCGTCGAAGTGCACCTGTTGCCCGAGGCGCCCCACGGCTTCATCCATTTCCCCACCATGATGGCCGACCGCGTGCTGGAACACAGCCGCGCCTGGATTCGTCAGCGCATCCAGTCCACTGCGGGTTGATCGCTTTGGTTTTAGTGGGACCGGCTTTAGCCGGGAAGGCGTCTGCAGCCACACTGCAAAATTGGTGGCGTGCACACCGGCCTCTTCCCGGCTAAAGCCGGTCCTACTAAGCAATCGCGTGCATTCAGTGGAATCTGGCCGTGACGCAGACCTGTAGGACTGGCTTTAGCCGGGAAGGCGTCGGCAGCCACACTGCAAAATTGGTGACGTGCACACCGGCCTCTTCCCGGCTAAAGCCGGTCCCACTAAAAAGCATCGCGTGCAGCCATTGAATGATCGTCCCCACGCTCCGCGTGGGGATGCCACCCGGCACGCTCCGCGTCCATCGCTTTGACGCGGAGCGTCGGAGGATGCATTACCACGCGGAGCGTGGGAACGATCAGCGTGAACATACCGGCCTCTTCCCGGCTAAAGCCGGTCCCACTAAAAAGCATCGCGTGCAGCCATTAAGATTCCCGGTGATGCCGGTCCCACTAAAAGCAAACCGATCGAACCCCTCGCGTTGTCTCGGGTCTGCTGATCTATTGCTTAACCGGAGAACACTCGATGTCCCCGCATCACACCCTTGTCCTGCTCGCCCGATCGGGTTACGCCGCTCGTGGCGTTCTGTACCTGATCATCGGCATTTTCGCCCTGCTCGCCGCCCGCGATTCATCACGCCCCAAAGACAGTCACAGCAGCCTCGAAGCCCTGTTCAGCCAGCCCTTCGGCAACATTCTGGTCGGGCTGGTGGTTGCGGGCCTGCTCGCGTTCGCTGCCTGGCGCGTGTTGCAAGCGACGCGCGACGTCGACCATCACGGCACTGAACTCAAGGGCCTGGTCATCCGCGGCGGGTTGCTGGCGGGCGGGCTGGTCAACGGTGCGCTGGCGTTCTTTGCCCTGGGCCTGCTGATCGACGGCCTGCGCAGCTCAGGCGGCTCCGGCGGCGGTCAGACCGAAGATCTGCTCGCTTACCTGCTCTCGTGGAAATACTCGAATCTGGTGGTCTACCTCGTCGCGCTGGTGCCGCTGGGCGTCGGCATCGCGCACCTGTTCAAAGGCTGGAAAGCCTCGTTCGAAAAGTATTTTGAGGCCGACGAAGACGTGATGAGGTACGTGACCCCGGTGTCACGCTTCGGCCTGATCGCCCGTGGCGTGGCGTTCATCGAAATGGGTGTGCTGCTGGCCATCAGCGGTTCGAGCTATCAGGCGATGCACCCGCCGGGCCTTAAAGACGCGCTCAATGCGCTGCAAAATCTGCCGGCCGGCGGCGTGGTGTTGATGGTCATGGCGTTGGGTCTGATCGCGTTTTCGGTGTACAGCTTTGCCGAAGCCGCCTGGCGTCGGATCAACATGGACGTGCCCGGTGTGGGACAGCGCTGAGCCCCAGATTCACCTATTCCTGTTCCGTAGGTTGCTGACGAATCGGCAGTTGAACGCGAAAGGTGGTACCCACGCCGACCGTGCTCTTCACGCTGATCGTGCCGCGGTGTTTCTGGACGATGCCGTAGGACAGCGACAGGCCAAGTCCGGTGCCTTTGCCAACCGGCTTGGTGGTGAAAAACGGGTCGAAGATCTTCTGCATCACCTCCGGGGTGATGCCCGCGCCGGTGTCACTGATCTCAAGCCACACATGCTCCCCTGCCACTCCATTGCGCAGGGTGATCGTGCCCCGCTGCGGACCTATCGCCTGCGCAGCGTTGACCATCAGATTCATGATGACCTGATTGAGTTGCGCCGGCAGGCATTCGATCTCGGGCAACGGCTGGAACTCCTTGATGACGTCGGCCTTGTACTTCACTTCATTGGCGACGATGTTCAATGTCGAATCGATGCCACGTTGCAAACTTGCCCATTGCCATTGAGGACTGACATCGACCCGCGAAAACTCCTTCAGATCCTTGACGATCTGCGCGGCGCGGCCCACCCCGTCGCGTGACTCCTGGATCATCAAGGGTATTTCTTCCTCGATGAACGGCAGGTCGAGGCGCTCCTTCAGAGCGCGAAGTTCCTCGATGATCTGCGGCGAAACGATCTGGCTCTCGGCCGCTTTGTAGGCCTCCAGCACTTCCTGAAACGTGCGGAAATACTGCGCCAGCGTGCCCAGGTTCGAAGAAATGAAGCCGATGGGGTTGTTGATCTCGTGGGCGATGCCAGCGGCCATCTGGCCCAGCGATACGAGCTTTTCCGATTGCACCAGTTGCCCTTCGAGCAGCTTGCGTTCATCGATCTCAAGCTGCAGCGCCTGGCTGGCCTGTTTGAACTCCTCGGTACGGCGCTCGACGCGAGTTTCCAGCTCGTGCATCTTCAGTTGGGCGCGGTCGGTCATTTCCCACTTGCTGGTCAGGGCGCTGGCCAGTTGCATCACCTCAATGTTGTCGAACGGCTTTTTCAGGATCAGCAAGCGGTCGCGACCGTCCAGCCGCGCCAGCAGGTCGCCCCATGAATGGTCGGTGAAGGCGGTACAAATGACCACTTGCAGCCGCGGGTCCGCCTGCCACAGATACTCGATGGTTTCAACACCGTCCCAGCCTTGGGGCATACGCATATCGACGAACGCCATGGCGAAGGGCCGTGCTTCAACCAGCCCTTGCTGGAGGTGCTCCAGCCCCTGCTGGCCGCTGTACGCGGAGCACAGCTCAAAAGGCAAGCACTCGGGCGCGGCTTGCGTGCCGAACAACGCGGCTTCGAACAGCTCCAGATCGGGGTTCGTCGCCTCCGCCGGAATGAGGATTTTGCGAAAGTCTTCGTGTATGGACGGGGTGTCGTCGATCAGCAGAATTCGCCGATTGCTCACATTCATGCGTCACCTGCCTCGGTTATCAGCGGAATTTCCAGCGTAAAGGTCGCACCCTGCCCGGTGCCGTCACTGTGTGCGGTCAGCCGGCCTTTCATTTCCACAGCCGCCAGCGCGCAACTGTGAAGCCCGAAACCATGGCCTTCCTTGCGCGTGGTGAAGCCGTGAGTAAACAAACGCGCCATGTTCTCGCGCGTAATTCCTTCACCATCGTCCTTCACGGTGATCTGCAACAGCGCCTGGTCGACGATCCTGATGCCCAGCGTCAGGGCTCGTACCTTGTCGCTGGTGCCGGTCATGGCAAAGCGCGCATTGCTGATCAGGTTGACCATGATCAGCAAGAGACGGTGCTTGTCGGCGATGATTTCCGGGACGTTCCCGAACTCGCGACGGATATCGACCTGCTGTCGGTTCAGCGCCCCTGAATTAATGCGCAAGGCATCCTCCATCAGGTCCACAACCTGCACCGGCTCGACCAGGTTGGCCACGCCCGCGTAGGACTGCTGAGTGGCGACGATCTCTTTGATGTGATCGACGCTGGCGCTGAGATGGCGCAGTTCCTCGACAATGACCTGCCTTTCAGTGGCCAGCGCTTCGACCAACTGATTCAGGTAGCCGGGCAGCATCTGGCCTTTGGCATCATTGCTCAAAAAGTGCCCCAGATCCTCGGTATGCGCGTTCATCAGGTGCATGGCCTTTTCCAGCCCGGCACTTTTGCTGTTGCGCACCTGGCGCGTCACCATTTCCGCAGAAACGTTGACGCTGTTGAGGATGTTGCCGACGTTGTGCAGCACGTTGGTGGCGATTTCCGCCATGCCGGACTGGCGCGCGGCATCAAGCAATTCTGCCTGCGTGTCCTTGAGTTCCCGGGTGCGTGCCTCGACACGGTGTTCCAATCCTTCGTTAGACGCTTGCAGGTCTTCGTTGACGCGATTGATCACCTGATAGCTGTGCAACAGCCGCTTGCCCAGGAACACCAGCAAGCCCAAGGCAATGATCGAAAATACCTGCAGGTAGGTGTGGTAGTGCTGGTCAACGGTTTCAGCGCGCTGCTGGTCCTGATCGAGGAGAGCGTTGATCTGATCCAGTTGCTCAGCCACCGGCAGCGCGGTGATGCGCGCCAGCAAATCATTGACCTTAGGTTGCTCGCGCAGGATCAGGGACACGTGTCTGCTCAGATTTTCCAGCGCAGGTCCAAAGCTCGCCGGCAATACCGTCTGGTTGATCCCCAACTGATTGAGCCCCAGCAGCAACTCGGCAGCCTTGCTGTCGGAGGTGGTCTGGGAAAACTCCAGGCAGCTGAGCAACACGTCATAGGTGTCGGTGGCGATGTTTTGCAACCTTAGCTGTTCATCGGGATTCAGCTGGGCGAACTGCTTGTGGATGTCATCTTCGGCGGTCGCCAGGAACGTCAGGGAATTGCGCAACACGGCGTTGCGGGATTTGAACTGTTCGACGAGCCGTGCCTTTTCGTTAATCGACTCAACCAGGCCGTCGCGATCGACCTGCCAGCGTTGCGCGTTCAGGCCCTGCGGTTTGCCCAGGACTGCGGAGAGCTGGCGCCATAGGCGCTGGATCTCGGTCAACGGAGAGACCAGCCGGTCATAGTCGTGGGTCAGCGCAATCCGGCTCTTGAGAATCTCCAACTCCCACTGCGCGTTGAGCTGTTTGATCTGCCTCACCAGGTCTTTGGACTGGGTGTAGGACTCGGATTTTTCCGTCTGCGATCGCGCATACAGATAGGTCAGACCCAGCAGCAGGGCCAGGGCAAGCCCGGCCAGGACGAGCTGGCTCACCACGATTGAAGAGCGCCTCACAGCGGCTTGCCCTGCCATTGGCCCGTCAGTGTCTTGAGAAACAGCACGATCAGGCGCTTGTCCTCCTCGCTCGGCAGGCGTCCCAACTGGTACTTGAACATCACGTCCACGGCGTCGGCCAGCGTCGCGGCCGATGCGTCATGAAAATACGGCGCGGTGACGGCGACGTTACGCAGACTTGGCACCTTGAACACGTAGCGATCATCCTCGTCACCGGTCACTCGATAACGCCCGAGGTCGGCCTCGGTCACATAGCCTCGCGCTGCGAAATAGTCGCCCATTACGCCGAACTTCTGAAACATGTTGCCGCCGATGTTGACACCCTGATGGCAGGCAACGCAGCCGTACTCCTTGAAGCGCTGGTAGCCATATTTTTCATCAGTGGTGAGAATACTGGTGTCGCCCCGCAGGTATTGATCGAAGCGCGAATCGGGGGTCAGCAGCGTGCGTTCGTAGCTGGCCAGCGCGTTCTGTGCATTTGCCGCACTGACCCCGTCGGCGTAGGCCGCCTTGAAATCAGCCTGGTAAACAGAGTCGTTGCCCAGCGTCACGATCACGGCACGCCAGTCGTTGCCCATTTCCCGCGGGCTCTGCACCACGGCTTCGATCTGCTGCTCAAGCGTGTCGGCGCGGCCATCCCAGAATTGCTTGGCATTTAGACTTGCATTGAAAACCGAGGGCGTATTCACCGGCTCCAGCTGGCCACTGGCAGTCATGGAAAACGGCCGGTCATCGGCGCCGCCCGTCGCCAGCCGGTGACAGCTGGCGCACGACACACTGGCATTGACCGACAGGCGTACGTCGTTGAAAAGCTTGCGGCCAAGTTCGACTTTCGCCGGATCCTGAACCGGCGGCAGGGGCAATGGCGTCAGCGGCTCATCAAGCGGTTGCGAACGCGCGCCGCCCGCTGCGAGCATCAGACAGATTACGAGCAACGTAGCGGATCCTTGAAAGACCATCCTTTATCCACGCCTCTTCACGATGCACATCCATGGCGATTGCCTTTTACTTATGCCTCGTTGTCGGCGTGACAGAGCTGAAGTTTAGGCGCGGATTTATATTCCCCAAAAATGCCAGGGGTTGGCACATTTCGTCTAACCTTGCGGCATTCTGCGGTCCAGGGAAATCATGGTTTCGGTAGCGAGGTGAGGTCAGTCATGGAAGAGTCAGCAAGCGGCTCGTTGCAACAACGCCCCACCGTGCTGTTGGTGGACGATGAAGAACCGATATTGAACAGCCTGCGACGCTTGCTTCGCGGGCAACCCTACGATGTGCTGCTGGCGACCAGTGGCGAGCAGGCCCTGGCAATCATGGCCGAACGAAACATCGACCTGATCATGAGTGATGCGCGCATGCCCAACATGGACGGCGCAACGCTGCTGGCCCGGGTCTACAGCCTGTATCCGGATACCACGCGGATCCTGCTGACCGGTTTTGCCGATCTGGAGACGATCGTGAAGGCGATCAACGAAGGCCAGATCCATCGTTACATCGCCAAACCCTGGACGGACGAAGAACTGGTGCTGACCTTGCGCCAGTCCCTCGCGTTTCAGTTTTCCGAACGTGAGAGACAACGCCTCGAACAGCTGACGCAGCGCCAGAACGATGAGCTGAAAAGCCTCAATGCCACCCTCGAAAAGCGCGTGCTGGCGCGCACCGCTGAACTGCAGCAGACCGCTGACATGCTTGACCTCGCCTACGAGGAGCTCAAGCACAGCTATGCCACCGGCACCGAGGTGTTTTCATTGCTGGTGAACCAGCGCCTGCCGCCGGACAAGCAGACCAACAGGAGGGTCATCGACCTGATCAATGTCTGCGGCGACCAGTTCGGGCTCGATGAAGCCACCCGTCGCGACCTGTCCATGGCCGCGGCGCTGTACAACATTGGCAAGCTGGGCTGGAGTGACGTGCTGATCAACACCCCGGCGGACATGGTGACCCACGCCGACAAGGAGACTTATCGCAGCTATCCGCGCCAGAGCGAGTCGCTGCTGATGACCCTGGAACCGATGCAGGACGCGACCAAGCTCATCCTCCATCATCAGGAACGTTGGGATGGCAGCGGATTTCCCGCGCACCTCAAGGGCGAGGCGATCCCCTTCGGTGCTCGCCTGCTGAAGCTGGCCGTGGACTTCATCGAGCTGCAGGGCGGGCTGATCCTGGAGCGGCACATGAGCAGCGATGAAGCGCTGCTGTTCATTCGCAAATATTCCGGAAAGCTTTACGACCCGAGCCTGACCGACGGTTTCGCCGCAGCCTGCGCGGCCTACCTCAACGACGCAGTGCTCAACGACCCGCGGGTCAAGGCAGTCACCACTCGCGATCTGGTGCCAGGCATGACACTGGTACGCAACCTGAATGCCGAAAACGGCATGTTGCTGCTCAATGCGGGCAAGGTGATCAACGCGGCCCTGATCGACAAGCTGGTTGCGTTCGAGGCCATGGAGAACAAGGGCAAATACCACATCTTCGTGCGCTTGCCTGATGAAGCGACAGCACTGGACACCGCAAAGTCCCACTAGGGACCCGCCAAGGCCGAGCGAGCCCATCCGGACAGCGAGAATCCGGTTGGGCGGCTTCATGTTCAGCTCTGATTAAGTATCCGGGCGCTACGTTAAGGCCACAGCCATGGAAGAAAAACGGGGCGTGGATCCGCTCTCCTCGGCCGCCGGCGTTCGTAATCGCTTTTAGGCGAGGCGCGGTGAGGTTTAAACATTTTTAAACGCGATGGTGACTGGGCGCACAGCGGAAAGTGTGTGCACCTGGAAAACATTTAAATAGAAGCTGAATACTGTTCGGGCAGCTCGACCGCTCGCCGAGTATTACTCGATGATCACGGACAGGCTGAACCCAGGCTGTCTGACTGACAAATAATGGCCTGTTTTTTATTGCGCCGCCGTTGAAATAAATGGCGGCCCTAACAACGGTCACATTCATCTGATAGGCCCGTATCAATTGGTCATCGCGCCCTCTCTGCTACATGGAAAACTGACGTGGCGCAGACATTATTTTCATATTTCAGCGATTAACCTCCGAACCAGACTTTACTTAAATACAATCAATTGAACCCGGCAACCTGATTAAGCAAACGTATACCTGACACACCACCCGCAACGGTAACTTCGCCATGCTGATGTCGTGCACGGGCTTTATACAATTTACGACCGCCGCGTTAATGCGCCTGTGGTTTCGTGCGTTCAAATATCGGACTTTCAGTGGGGCATCCTATTATGAATGAGGCGTTTCTTCCTTTCTCGCGGCCTAGCCTGGGCGATGAAGAAGTGGCGGCTGTTACCCGCGTGCTGCGCTCCGGCTGGATCACCACGGGCCCCGAATGTCAGCAGCTCGAAGCGCAGTTCGCCGAACGGGTCGGTGCCCGGCACGCGGTGGCGGTTTCATCGGCGACAGGCGCCATGCACATCGCCTTGCTCGCGCTGGGCGTCGGCCCCGGCGATGAAGTGATCACGCCCTCGCAAACCTGGGTCTCGACGGCCAACATGATCTGTCTGCTGGGCGCCACCCCGGTGTTTGTCGACGTTGACCGGGACACTTTGATGACCGATGCCGATTTGATCGAGCAGGCCATCACCCCGCGCACCAAAGCCATTGTCCCGGTGCATTACGCCGGCGCCGCCTGCGATCTCGACCCGATTTACGCCCTGGCCGAGCGCCACGGCATCGCCGTCATTGAGGACGCCGCCCACGCAGCAGGCACCGGCTACAAGGGCCGTCCGGTGGGCAGCCGTGGCACGGCGATCTTTTCCTTCCATGCGATCAAGAACATGACCTGCGCAGAAGGCGCGATGTTCGTCACCGATGACGCGAAACTGGCTGACCGGGTGCGCCAGCTGAAATTTCACGGCCTCGGCGTCGATGCCTATGACCGCCTGACCCTGGGCCGCAAACCCCAGGCCGAAGTCATCGAGCCCGGCTTCAAATACAACCTGGCGGACATCAACGCCAGCATTGCCCTCGTGCAACTGCACCGGCTCGATCACATCAACGAGCAACGCCGCCGGCTGGCCAGCCACTATCTGGACCGACTGGCAACCAGCCCGGTCACACCGCTTTCTCAGCCCGTGTACCCGCAACAGCACGCCTGGCACCTGTTCATTCTGCGCATCGACCCCGAGCGCTGCGGTCTGGACCGCGACGGGTTCATGAAGGCGCTGCAAGAGCACCGCATCGGCACCGGCATTCACTTCATCGCCACGCACCTGCACCGCTATTACCGCCAGCGCTTCCCGGACGTACACCTGCCGAACACTGAGTGGAATTCGTCGCGGCTGTGTTCGATCCCGCTGTTCCCGGACATGACCCGCGACGATGTCGAGCGGGTGGTCCGCGCCATTGAATCCATTGTGGAAGCGCACCATTGAAAGCCTATCCCGTCCGCTGTGTGTCCATCGTCATCCCGGTCTACAACGAGGCACAAAGCCTGCCCGAACTGCTGCGCCGCACCGAGGCCGCCTGCGCCCTGCTCGGCCACGCCTTCGAAATCGTGCTGGTCGACGATGGCAGCCGCGATGCCTCGGCCGAGCTGCTTCAACAGGCCGCCGAGCGCGAAGGCAGCAACGTGGTGGCGGTCATTCTCAACCGCAATTACGGTCAGCACGCGGCGATCATGGCCGGCTTCGAACAGTGCAAGGGCGATGTGGTGATCACCCTGGACGCCGACCTGCAGAACCCGCCCGAAGAAATCCCGCGTCTGGTGCGCCTCGCCGAACAGGGCTACGACGTGGTCGGCACCGTGCGCAACCATCGGCAGGATTCCGCCTGGCGGCGCTGGCCGTCGAAGCTGATCAATCTGGCCGTGCAGCGCTCCACCGGCGTGGCGATGAACGACTACGGCTGCATGCTCCGCGCGTACCGGCGCACCATCGTCGACGCCATGCTCGCCTGTCGGGAGCGCAGCACCTTCATTCCGATTCTGGCCAACAGCTTTGCCCGGCACACCACGGAAATCCTGGTCGAGCATGCCGAGCGCGAGCACGGCGACTCCAAGTACAGCCCCATGCGCCTGATCAACCTGATGTTCGACCTGATCACCTGCATGACCACTACGCCCCTGCGTCTGCTGAGCATCGTCGGTTTCGGCATGGCGCTGCTGGGCGTGCTGTTCGCACTGGCGCTGGTGGTGCTGCGGCTGATCTTCGGCGCGCCGTGGGCCGGGCACGGCACCTTCGTCCTGTTTGCGGTGCTGTTCGTGTTCACCGGCGGACAGTTCATCGGCATGGGCCTGCTCGGCGAATACCTCGGGCGCATGTACAGCGACGTGCGCGCGCGGCCGCGTTTTTTCATTGAAAAAGTCGTGCGCGGATCCCCCGTAACAGCGCTCGATGCTGCCCATTCTTCTGCCCCCTCTTCTGCCCCTGCTTACGCCCACAAGGTCGCACCATGAACAAAAAAGCTGTCGTTTTTGCTTACCACGATATTGGCTGCGTTGGCCTGCAGGCCCTGCTCGACGCGGGATATGAGATCGCTGCAGTGTTTACCCACGCCGATGATCCCAAAGAAAAAACCTTCTTCGGCTCGGTGGCCCAGTTGTGCGCGCAGCACGAGATCGTCGTCCACGCGCCGGAAGACCCCAACCACCCGCTGTGGCTTGAGCGCATCGCCCGACTCGCGCCCGATTTCATCTTCTCCTTCTACTACCGCCAACTGCTCGGCGAACCGTTGCTGGCCTGCGCCAAAGACGGCGCGTTTAACCTGCATGGCTCGCTGCTGCCGAGGTATCGCGGCCGGGCGCCGGCCAATTGGGTGCTGGTAAACGGTGAAAGCGAAACCGGCGTGACCTTGCACCAGATGGTCAAGCGCGCCGATGCAGGGCCCATCGTGGCGCAGCAGCGGATCTCGATCAGCCCGACTGAAACGGCGCTGACCCTGCACGGCAAGTTGCGTGAAACCGCTGCGGATCTGCTCTCGGAAACCCTGCCATTGCTTGCCCGGGGTCAGTTGTCGGGGACACCCCAGGATGAATCTGCCGCCACCTATTACGGCCGTCGCACCGCTGCCGACGGCTTGCTCGACTGGTCACTCCCGGCGACGCGGCTGGGCAATCTGGTCCGCGCCGTTACCCAGCCCTACCCCGGCGCCTTCTGCCCGGTGGGTGAGCACAAACTGATTGTCTGGGCCGCGCGAGCGGAGGTCGGTAACAGCGGCGAGGCGCACGGCACCGTGCTCGGTTGCGAGCCCTTGCGCATAGCCTGCGGCGAAGGCTCGCTGGTGATCAGCGCCGGCCAGCGTGGCGACGACGGTCTGTACCTGAGCGGCGCCCAACTGGCTCGAGAGTTCGGTCTGGTAGAAGGGTCACGCTTACAGGGCATGGACCCGCGCCGCTCGGTCCGGCGCACGCGCGTGCTGATCCTCGGCGTCAACGGTTTCATCGGCAATCACCTGTCGGAGCGTTTGCTGCAGGACGACCGCTACGAAATCTATGGCATGGACATCGGTTCGGACGCCATCGAACGCCTGCGCGCCAGGCCGAACTTTCACTTCATCGAAGGCGACATCAGCATCCACACCGAGTGGATCGAGTACCACATCAAGAAGTGCGATGTGGTCTTGCCGCTGGTGGCCATCGCGACGCCCATTGAATACACGCGCAACCCGCTGCGGGTGTTCGAGCTGGACTTCGAGGAGAACCTGAAAATCGTCCGCTACTGCGTCAAGTACAACAAGCGCGTGATCTTCCCGTCGACCTCGGAGGTGTATGGCATGTGCCAGGACGCCAGCTTCGACGAGGACACCTCGAACCTGGTGGTCGGCCCGATCAACAAACAGCGCTGGATTTACTCGGTGTCCAAGCAGTTGCTGGACCGGGTGATCTGGGCCTATGGGCAGAAGGGTTTGCAATTCACCCTGTTCCGCCCGTTCAACTGGATGGGGCCACGGCTGGACCGGCTGGATTCCGCGCGCATCGGCAGCTCACGGGCCATTACTCAGCTGATTCTGCACTTGGTCGAGGGCACGCCCATTCGGCTGGTCGACGGCGGCGCGCAGAAGCGCTGCTTCACCGATGTCGTGGACGGCATCGAAGCCTTGGCGCGGATCATCGAAAACAAGGGCGGTCACTGCAACGGCCAGATCATCAACATCGGCAACCCCGACAACGAAGCCAGCATTCGCCAACTGGGTACCGAGTTGCTGCGCCAGTTCGAAGCCCATCCGCTGCGCCACAACTTCCCGCCATTCGCCGGGTTCCGTGAGGTTGAAAGCCAGTCGTTCTACGGCAAGGGCTATCAGGACGTCAGCCACCGCAAGCCGAGCATCGACAACGCGAAGCGACTGATCGGCTGGACACCGACCATCGAGCTGAGCGAAACCATCGGCAAGACCCTGGACTTCTTTCTCCGGGAAGCCATGGCGGAGAAGGCGGAAATGACCCTCACCCCCGGCGCACGCGGCTGATGATGGCCGGCCTGCGCATCGACGTCGACACCTGGCGCGGCACCCGCGACGGCGTGCCGCGACTGTTGGACCTGCTCGACGAAGCGCAGGTCAAAGCGACGTTTTTCTTCAGCGTCGGCCCGGACAACATGGGCCGCCATCTGTGGCGCCTGGCGCGGCCGCAGTTCCTCTGGAAAATGCTGCGTTCGCGAGCGGCCAGCCTGTACGGCTGGGACATCCTGCTGGCGGGCACCGCGTGGCCCGGCAAACCGATTGGCCGCGACCTTGGGCCGCTGATGCGCCGCGCCCGGGACGCCGGTCATGAAGTGGGCTTGCACGCCTGGGATCACCACGGCTGGCAGGCCAATGCCGGCCGTTGGAGCGATGCCGAGCTGACCGATCAGATCCAGCGCGGCGTTGCCGTTCTCAGCGACATTCTCGGCCACCCGGTGACCTGCTCCGCCGCCGCCGGCTGGCGCGCCGATGAACGCGTGGTGCAGGCGAAAGAGGCATTCGGTTTTCGCTACAACAGCGACTGCCGGGGGACGTCGATATTCCGGCCGGTGCTGGCCGACGGCACCTTGTGCACACCGCAGATTCCGGTGGACCTGCCGACTTACGACGAACTGGTTTCGCCACAGCTCGACGCACGGGCGTTCAACGACGACATCCTCGGGCGGTTCGCGGCATCGAAGCTGAACGTCTACACGGTTCACGCCGAGGTGGAGGGCATCGTCATGGCACCGGCTTTTCGCGCGCTGTTAAGTGAAGCGAAAACCCGTGGCATCCACTTTCAACCCCTTGGCGCGCTGCTGCCGAATTCACTGGATCACGTGCCTTCAGGCCAGTTGGTTCGCGGCGTTTTGCGCGGCCGCGAAGGCTGGCTGGGGGTGCAGCGATGATCAAAGCCGAACACCGCAACATCGCCCTGCTACTGCTGGCCTTTGTCGCGGCGTATGTGCTGCCGCTGGGATTCCACGGTTTGTGGATTCCCGATGAAACCCGCTACGCCCAGATCAGTCAGGAGATGCTGCACAGCGGGCACTGGGCGGTGCCGCATTTCATGGGCGTGCGTTATTTCGAGAAACCCGCTGCGGGCTATTGGCTGATTGCCGTGGGTCAGGCCATTTTTGGTGAAAACCTGTTTGGCGTGCGCATCGCGTCAGCGTTGAGCAGCGGCCTGAGCGTGGTGCTCGCTTACGGGCTCGCCGCGCGCATGTGGAACGACCCGCGCAAGAGCTTCGCCAGCGCGCTGCTGTTCATGAGCTTCGCGTTTATTGCCGGGCAAGCCGGTTACACCAACCTAGATCCGCCGTTCACGTTGTGGGTCAATCTGACGCTGGTGGGGTTCTGGTGCGCCATTCACAGCAGCGGGCGTGCTCGACTGGGTGCCTGGACGGTGATCGGCCTGGCCTGCGGCATGGGGTTCATGACCAAGGGGTTTCTGGCCTGGGCGCTGCCGGTGATGATCACCCTGCCCTACATGCTCTGGCAGCGGCGCGTCGGGGAACTGCTTCGCTACGGCCCGCTGGCGGTGTTGATTGCCATCATCGTGAGCCTGCCGTGGGTGCTCGCGGTGCATGCTCAGGAACCGGACTTCTGGCGGTTCTTCTTCTGGCACGAACACGTCCGGCGCTTCGCCGGGGCCGATGCCCAGCACGCCGAACCCTGGTGGTTTTACCTGCCGCTGCTGGTGGTGGCATGCCTGCCGTGGGCCGTGTTGTTGCCGGTTACGTTTCGCCAGGCCTGGCAGTGCAGGCGTCGACCCGATATCGCTTTTCTGCTGCTGTGGCTGCTGGTGCCGCTGGCTTTTCTCAGCGTCAGCAACGGCAAGCTGCCGACCTACATTCTGCCGTGCCTGCTGCCGGTGGCGCTGTTGATGGCCGATGGGCTGATCGAACGGCTCAGGCAAGGTCGGCTCACCGCCTTGCGCGTCAACGGGTGGCTGAACGCGGCGGCTGGCGTGCTCGGCCTCGGCGCGCTGCTCTGGCTGCAAATCAAACAGCCGGTGTACGCCCACGAACCGCTGAACCTGCTGCTGGCGATCGTCGTGTTGATCGGCTGGTGCGCGAGCAACGCGCTGCAAGGCCTGCGCCCGCTGAAATATTGGGCAGCACCGGCGCTGGGCTGCTGGCTGTTGGTGGCATTGCTGCCCGCCGCGCTGCCCGATGACGTGGTGTACAACAAAACCCCTGACCAATTCGTGCTCCGGCATCAGACGCAACTGGCGGCCAGCATGCACCTGCTGAGCAATGATCTGGGCGCGGCCTCGGCACTGGCCTGGCGCCTGAACAGAACCGACGTGTCGTTGTTCAACACCTGGGGCGAGCTGGAATACGGCCTGGGCTACCCCGACGTCAAAGGGCGCGAAGTCACCCTTAAAGGGATAGATGAGTGGATGACCCAGGCCCGGCGCGAGGGTCAGGTCGGCGTGGTCATGCGCGGCCGAACCGACGAGGAGCTGCGCGAACTCGAACTGCTGCCCAAGGACGCCGAGCGCTTCGACGAAGGCAATCTGATCATCCTCATTTACGCGAAGACAGGGCCATGACCTGGCTGCTGCTGTTGGGCACCTGCGGGCTGACGTGCCTGGGCCAGGTCGCGCAGAAGTGCGCGGTGGAACGCTGGAGCGGAACGTTCCCCGGCTTGCTCGCCGCCGCGCGCTCGTTCTGGTTGTGGCTGGCCGTGGGCTGTCTGGGATTGGGCCTCGTCGGCTGGCTGCTGGTGTTGCAGCGCCTGGAGGTCGGCATTGCCTACCCGATGCTGGGCCTGAATGTGGTGCTGATCACCCTGGCCAGCCGCTTTGCTTTCAAGGAATCCATCGACGCCGTCCATTGGTTGGGCGTCGCGTTGATTCTGGCCGGTGTCGTGTTGCTGGGGCGTCAGGCATGAGCCGGCGCAGCGCAACACTGTGGGCGATGACCAGCGTGTTGCTGGTGAGCGCCGCGCAACTGGGCATGCGCTGGGGCATGGGTCATCTGCCCCCGCCTGATGCCTGGCCGGGTTTGCGCGGGCTGACGCAACTGGCCCCCTTCGCCGTGGCGGTGATCGGTGCCGCGATCCTCGCTTACGCCCTGTCGATGCTCGCCTGGCTAATGGCGCTGCGTGATCTTCCGCTGAGTCGCGCCTATTCGCTGCTCAGCGTCAGCTACGTGCTGGTGTATGCACTCGCTGCGGTTCTGCCATTTTTCAACGAGACGTTCACGGTATCGAAAACTTTGGGCGTCATGCTGATCGTGATGGGCGTGCTGACCATCAACCTTCGGCGCATTTCCAGCACTCTTCCACAGGGCTTTTCGTCATGAAAATCAGCGTTTTCGGTAGCGGGTATGTCGGGCTGGTGCAAGCGACCGTGCTTGCTGAAGTGGGCCACGACGTGGTCTGCATGGACATCGATCAGACCAAGATCGAGCAGTTGCGCCAGGGCCAGGTGCATATTTTCGAACCGGGGCTGGCCAATCTGGTGCGAGAGAACCTGGAGAACAAGCGCCTGCAGTTCACCACCGACACCCAGCTGGCGGTCGAGCACGCCGAGGTGCTGTTCATCGCCGTAGGCACCCCGTCCCGCGATGATGGTTCTGCGGACCTGGGGGGATTTTTCGCGGTCGGTGAAGCCATCGCGACGTACCGTTCGGAGCCGCTGATCATCGTCGAAAAGTCCACGGTGCCGGTGGGCAGTGGCGACGCCTTGCGCGGACACATCGACAAGGCCCTGCGCCAGGCCGGGCGGTTGTTGCAGTTCGATATCGTCTCCAACCCGGAGTTTCTCAAGGAAGGCTCGGCGGTCAACGACTGCCGGCGTCCGGACCGCATCGTCATCGGCTGCGACAACGACGCCGTGCGCAAAGTGATGCGTGAGTTGTACGCGCCGTTCAACCGCAACCATGACCGGATCATGTTCATGGACCTGCGCAGCGCCGAGCTGACCAAGTACGCGGCCAACTGCATGCTGGCGACCAAGATCAGCTTCATCAACCAGATCGCCGAACTGGCCGAGCACCTGGGCGCAGACGTTGAGTCGGTCAGGCTGGGCATCGGCGCGGATTCGCGCATCGGCTATGACTTCATCTACCCCGGCTGCGGTTATGGCGGCTCGTGTTTCGGCAAGGACATTCGCGCCTTGATCCACAGCGCCCGTGAAGCCCATTGCTCCAACGACCTGCTGGCGGTGGTCGAGGCCATCAACGAGCGACAGAAGAACAAACTGTTCGAGCGGGTAAAAGCCTTTTACGAAGGGGATCTGCGCGGCAAGACGTTTGCCTTGTGGGGCCTGGCATTCAAGCCGAACACCGATGACATGCGCGATGCGCCGAGCCGGGTGCTGATGGAAGCGTTGTGGGATGCCGGCGCCACCGTGCGGGCGTTTGACCCGGAAGCGATGCAAGAGACGCAGCGTCTCTACGGCAACCGCAAGGATCTGATTTTGATGGGCACGCCGGAGTCGACGTTGAACGATGCCGACGCGCTGATCATCTGCACCGAGTGGCAACAGTTCAAGGCACCGGATTTCGAGCTGATCCAGCAACGCCTCGCCGCGCCGGTGATCTTCGACGGCCGCAACCTGTACGACACCGAGCGGCTGGCGCGCAGCGGCTTTCACTACTACCCGATCGGCCGTGGGGAATCCTGCGAGTTGCCGATCCCGCAGAAGCAGTGGCTGCCGTACAAAAACGTCGCGGGTGGGGCGATGTTGTAGCGGCCGGCGTGCTGGCCATTAGATCTGTGGTGTGACGCCTGACGCTTTCCCGGCTAAAGCCGGTCCCACAATTGTGTCCGGCGCCGGTCCCGCTGAATTCACGCGATGCGTTTAGTGGGACCGGCTTCAGCCGGGAAGAGGCCGGTTTGGACACCCCAAAAATTGCAGCGTGACGCCTGACGTCTTCCCGGCTAAAGCCGGTCCCACAATTGTGTCTGGCGCCGGTCCCGCTGAATGCACGCGATGCTTTTAGTGGGACCGGCTTCAGCCGGGAAGAGGCCGGTTTGGACACCCCAAAAATTGCAGCGTGACGCCTGACGTGTTCCCGGCTAAAGCCGGTCCCACAATGGAGTCTGGCGCTGGCCCTACTGAATCCACGCGATGCGTTTAGTAGGACCGGCTTCAGCCGGGAAGAGGCCCGGGTGTGCGCCATAAATTTTGCGGTGTGACGCCTGACGTCTTCCCGGCTAAAGCCGGTCCCACAATTGTGTCCGGCGCCGGTCCCGCTGAATGCACGCGATGCTTTTAGTGGGACCGGCTTCAGCCGGGAAGAGGCCGGTTTGGACACCCCAAAAATTGCAGCGTGACGCCTGACGTCTTCCCGGCTAAAGCCGGTCCCACAATTGTGTCCGGCGCCGGTCCCGCTGAATGCACGCGATGCTTTTAGTGGGACCGGCTTAAGCCGGGAAGAGGCCCGGGTGTGCGCCATAAATTTTGCGGTGTGACGCCTGACGTCTTCCCGGCTAAAGCCGGTCCCACAATTGTGTCCGGCGCCGGTCCCGCTGAATGCACGCGATGCTTATTGATGATCGTCCCCACGCTCCGCGTGGGAATGCAGACCAGGACGCTCCGCGTTTATGGACGGCGTTCTGCAGTCGGGGCGGAAGTGACGAAGTAGTAGATTCGTTCTCCCACCTTGAAGGTATCGAGCACCCGCAGGGGTAACGCGGGAGGCGACTCGCTTTCCATCACCACCACCCTGTCAGCGCCCAACGCCAGAAAACGGTCCAGTGCTGTGCCGGCCATGACGCTTTCGAGCAGGCTCTGGCTGTAGAACACGCCGGCGCCCGCCAATCGCTCGCTGGGTTGAAACAGCGCCACCTGCACCCCTTGCTGTTGCAGGCCATGGATTTTTTCCGTCAATGGCAGGAATGACAGCTGCTTGTCCTCGCGCGGCGCAAGCCATTGCGCTGCACCCAGGTAGGTGACGACCACCAGCAGGACACCCGCCGCGCTAATCCCTCGACGATGGCGCATCACCGCCGCCGCAACCGCCGAACCTCCAGAATGCGCGCGGACCCTCGCCACAAGCACCCACGCATATTCGGCAGCAATGACCGCAGCGGCCGGCGCCAGGGACATCAGGTACACCGTGCGTTTGCTCGACGCCAGGGTCAGCAGCAGGAATTGGGCGAACAGCCACAGGGTGAAGAACACCAGATAACGGTTATTCACCAGTTGCTTGCGAAAGTGCCAAAGCCCCAGATACACCAACAGATTCCACGGCAAAAACGCTTCCGGCAGTTTCGCCAGGTAGTAATAGAACGGCTCGTAGTGCCCGGCTTCGGTAAACGAACCGCTGAACCGGCCAACGCTGTTGGTCCACAGCACCTCTTTCAATGACGCTGCACCGCCCTGCCCGTACAGAAAACCCAGCCAGACGATAAGCGGCACCAGCGCCAACAGGGTGAAGGCTGCAGGGCGAATCCAATCAACAACCTTCAACCGCTTCTGCCGGACAGTCTCGATGACCAGCCAGAAGAAAATCACCACACCCGGCAGCGCCAGGCCCAACACGCCTTTGCTCAAGGTTGAAATCACGATGCCCAGCGTGAACGCGAGCCAAGGGCTTAGTCCCGGCGCCCCGCGTCGCGCGCCCTCGCTGGCGTGGAAAAACGCCAGCAGCGCCAGGGTCACGCCGAGGGACAGTAACGCATCCTCGCCCACCTGCCGCGCATTGCTCCAGAAGCTGGCCGTTGTCGCCAGCATGAACGCCGCCAACCAGGCCACAGAGGCCGGGCGTCCGAACCGCAACAGCATTCGGTAAAGGAGCAATACGCTGAACAGCCCAGCGAACGCCGACGCCAGCCGCACCGCAAATGGCGTAGCGCCGAAGACGCGGATCGACGATGCGTCCAGCCAGACGCTCAGGGGCGGTTTCTCAAGAAAGGGCTGTCCGTTAAGGGTCGGCGTCACCCAGTTGTTGCTCAGGTGCATTTCCATGGCGATGCCTGCCACCCGCGGCTCTGTCGAGTTCTGCAGTTGGTGATTGCCCAGCGCGAAGAAGCACAGAACAGCTGCCAGTACGAACAACGAGAGCGCACGAGAAGTCATCGAGGGAGTACCGGGACTGTTGATTGTCGGCAGTATAGGCAGCGCTGTGTTGAAGTCTTGTCAACGCCCCGTCAACACCTGATTGGCCGGCCGAGCGTTTCAGAGGATGGCTGACAAACGCGCACTTACCAATGATCACTGGCATACTCTGCGCCGCAATTCAAAGCGCCCAAGCGCCCATACTTTTGCCATCGAACATTAAACACTGACGAAGTTTTCACACTCAGGCCACACAACTTTAACGACGCCAGCCCGACAGTCCACGGATGACTGTTATGAACACCGCCTTATACAGGAGTTACAATTTGAAATGTATTAGAAACACCTAAAAAATTGACAATAAACTTATTTGCGCTAAGTACCCGCCGTTAAACGACGGCAAAGGAACCTCAGCGCCAGATAACTGCAAACTCGATATGACCGTCCAAAGGATTAGACACATGCGGATTCACTCATCGGCCCCTGCCCGATTCCTGCTATTGGCAACCGGCACATGGTTCGCCCTCTTTTTTCTCACACGCCTCGTTTTATTCACCACCCATCTTGACGAGGCCGGCAATCAAGTAATAGCCACGTTCACCACCGGCTTGCTCTATGACCTGGCATTTCTCACTTATGCCGCACTGCCCCTGGGCTTATATGTCCTCCTCTGCCCGCCGGGCTTATGGCGCGCTCGCGGGCATCTCTGGTTCCTGCAAGGGGTCATGACAGTCAGTATTTTCGTGATGCTGTTTGTCGCCGTGGCCGAATGGCTCTTCTGGGATGAGTTCGGCGTGAGATTCAACTTTATCGCCGTGGACTACCTGGTTTATTCCGACGAGGTACTCAATAACATCCTCGAGTCCTACCCCATCGGCAAACTGCTCGGCGCGCTGGCGATTGTGGCTGTTGTATTGAGCGCGATCATCAGCCGCGCCGTCGCGGCCTCCACCAAAGCCCCCACACCGCCGCTGCGCAGCAGGCTGGCCGGTCTCGCGCTGTTGCTGGCGCTGGCGGCCGTCAGCCTGCAATTCGTCGATCAGGATAATCCCCGCGGTCTGGGTGGCAACGCCTATCAACGGGAACTGGCAAGCAACGGCCCGTACCAGTTTTTCGCCGCGTTCAGAAACAACGAGCTGGATTATCAGCAGTTCTACGCCACCCTGCCCGACCCTCAAGTCGCCGAGCAGATGCGCCGGGAGCTGGCCGAGCCGAACAGCCGATTTGTCGGCAATGACCAGGTGGACATTCGACGCACCATTGACAACCCGGGCACGTCACGCAAGGCCAACATCGTGCTGGTGACCATTGAAAGCCTCAGCGCCAAATACCTGGGCAGCAACGGCGACACGCGCAACCTGACCCCCTACCTGGATGCACTGCGCAAGCAAAGCGTCTACTTCAATAACTTCTACGCCACCGGCACACGAACCGACCGCGGCCTGGAAGCCATTACCTTGTCCATCCCGCCGACGCCCGGACGCTCCATTGTCAAGCGCGTCGGCCGCGAGAGCGGTTTCGCCAGCCTGGGCCAGCAGCTGAGTGCCGTCGGCTACGACAGCGTGTTTGTCTACGGCGGTCGCGGCTATTTCGACAACATGAACGCCTTCTTCAGCGGCAACGGCTACCGCGTGGTGGACCAGAGCAGCGTCAAGGAGCAGGACATTCATTTCAAAAACGCCTGGGGCATGGGTGACGAAGACCTTTATCAGCAGGCGCTCAATCTGGCGGATGCGGACTTCGCTGCGAACAAGCCGTTTCTGTTGCAGTTGATGACCACTTCAAACCACCGTCCTTACACGTTCCCCGAGGGACGCATTGACATCCCTTCGGGCAACGGTCGCGACGGCGCGGTCAAATACACCGACTACGCCATCGGCAAGTTCCTGGAAAGCGCCCGCCAGAAACCGTGGTTCGACAACACGCTGTTCGTCTTCGTCGCCGACCACACGGCAGGCAGTGCAGGCAAAGAAGACTTGCCCATCGATAACTACCTCATTCCGCTGTTCATCTACGCGCCGAAGATGATCCAGCCCCGAGAAGTCTCTCAATTGGCGAGCCAGATCGATCTCGCGCCCACGCTGCTGGGGCTGCTGAATCTGGATTACCAGTCCACGTTCTTTGGCCGCAACCTGTTTCTTGACTCGGCACTGCCGCCACGCGTGGTGGTTGGGAATTACCAGCATCTGGGACTGTTCGACGGCAAGGATCTCGCCATTCTCAGCCCGCGCCAGGGGCTGCGTCGCCATGACAATGCGTTGGGCGAAAGTGTCGAAAGCAAGGCCACCCGCGACGATCCGCTGATCGCCCGTGCCATCGCTTATTACCAAGTAGCAAGCGAAGGTTTCAAACAGCATCTGCTGGACTGGAAGCCTGACGTTCCTAAGCCGTAATCTCCCCGCCAGTGCAGAGCGGGCAAGACGCGACCACGTCGTGAATTGCCCGCCCACCCTCTCCGTCGCTGAATTATCCGGCGCCCTCAGTCTGCGCTAAGTTTCGCGGCGTACCTTCTCCCCTGCGCAATTGCTGCGCTGCCAAGGAGAAGCGTTCCACATGAATTCAACCACTGCCGGATGGCTTAACAAGGTGCCCGAAGTCACCCTTGGCTTCTGGGCGATCAAGATCCTGTCTACGACGGTCGGCGAAACCGGCGCCGACTTTCTTGCCGTCGACGCCGGCCTTGGCGCGGGTGCAACCACGGTCGGCATGTCATTACTACTGGCCATCGCGCTGTTCGTACAACTGCGTACCCGTGCTTACACGCCCTGGATCTATTGGCTCACCGTGGTGCTGGTGAGCATTGTTGGCACGCAGATAACCGATGTGCTCACCGATGTACTGGACGTCAGTCTGTACACCAGCACGGCGGTGTTTTCGGTGCTGCTGGCGGTGAATTTCCTCGTCTGGTACCGCACCGAGCGCAGCCTTTCCATTCGCCAGATCACGTCCCCCCGGCGGGAGCTGTTTTACTGGACCACGGTGCTTTGCACCTTCGCACTCGGCACCGCCGCCGGGGACTTGGCCACCGAAGCGCTGGGGCTGGGTTTCACGCTCGGCGCGGTGATTTTCGGCGCGCTGATTGCCGCGACCCTGATCGCCTGGCGCCTGGGCAGCAACGCCGTGCTGACGTTCTGGCTGGCCTACATCCTCACCCGCCCCTTCGGTGCCTCATTGGGTGATCTTCTGACCCAGGCGAAAACCTACGGTGGCCTGGGAATGGGAGCGACCTGGACCAGTGCGATTTTCCTCTGCGTCATCCTGATTCTGGTGGCCGCGGCGCAACTCGATGTCGGCCACCGCAAAGCAACGGCTCAATAACTCTTGGATACTCACAAAGGTAAAACCATGCGCTATTTTCAGAACGCTATTCGCCACATCGCCATCGTCTCCTCGATCTTTTTGCTGAGCGTGGCCGCTGGCTGCTCAAAGCCTGCCACGCCGCCAAACGCTGCATCCGCTGCGGCGTCTTCACAGAGCAACAGCAACGCGACAAGCGTTTCCAGGCTGGGCGATCTGTCTGAATTCAGGACCATTGCAGCGGACGTCGCCGGGCGGGTGGACAAAAACGATCTGTCCGGCGCAAAAACGCGTATCAAGGACCTCGAATCGACGTGGGATTCCGCCGAGGCCGGGATCAAACCACGCGCAGCAAGCGATTGGCACGTGCTTGACAAGTCCATCGACCGCGCGCTGTCGGCGTTGCGTGCCACCGCCCCCAAGCAGGATGATTGCAAGGCGGCCATGAGCGACCTCATGAAGACGTTCGACTCGCTGCAAGGCAAGTGATCGGTCTGCTCGCTGGCCCGCCATCCCGTTTTAGGCGCCGCGCCTTCGACCGGGTTTGATCTCGCCACGCTTGATGTTTCAATGAACGCCCTCCCCGTGAGGGCGTTCGCTATGGAGATCCACGTGCGCATATTGCTTGTCGAAGATGACCCGATGATCGGCGAAGCCATCCAAGGAGCACTGACGGACGCCAGTCACGCCGCTGACTGGGTCAAAGACGGCCTGGTCGCGCTTGCTGCGCTGGACACTCAGCACTACGACCTGGTGCTGCTTGACCTCGGCCTTCCGGGCAAGGACGGCCAGTCCGTGCTGAGCAGCATTCGTGCGCAGAACAATCCCGTTCCGCTGTTGATCATTACCGCGCGCGACAGCCTCGATGAACGGTTGCAAGGGCTGGACGGCGGCGCAGACGACTACCTGCTCAAACCGTTCGAGATGGCCGAATTGCTGGCGAGGATGCGGGCGGTCATGCGCCGTAAAGGCGGCAGCGCCACACCGCTGCTGGGCAACGGCGTGGTGACGCTGGACCCCAGCTCAAAACAGGCCAGTACCGAGCAACAGCCTCCCGTGCAACTTTCCGGTCGCGAGTTCGCACTTTTGCACGCGCTGTTGATCCGGCCAGGGGCCATTCTCTCCAGGGCCGACCTCGAAGATCGTATTTACGGCTGGGGTAACGAGGTCGAGAGCAACGCTGTCGAGTTTCTGATTCACGCCCTGCGGCGCAAGCTGGGCAGCCATGTCATCAAGAACGTCAGAGGTGTGGGATGGATGGTTTCAAAACACGCCTGAGGGAATCGGTCCAGCTGAGACTTTCGGCCTTTCTGTCACTGGTGATTCTGATTGTGGCGATCGCCGCCAGCGTGTTCGCGTTCGTCTCCGCATTCGACGAAGCCCATGAGATG
This sequence comes from Pseudomonas petrae, assembly GCF_021728295.1. GTDB lineage: Bacteria > Pseudomonadota > Gammaproteobacteria > Pseudomonadales > Pseudomonadaceae > Aquipseudomonas > Aquipseudomonas petrae. Next base: position 88,091 of record NZ_JAKJXE010000002.1, on the reverse strand, counting down.
CAGGACGCGACCCTGCGTCAGGTCGCCGACCTCTTCGACCGTCAGCACATGACCTTGCGCTACCCGGACCCTGTAGCCAGCGAGAAAGATGATGAAGAGTCGCGGGTGGTGATCCAGTACCTGGCCGATGGCGCCAACGCCGCGCACAGCGGTGATGCGAGCACACCGCTGCCACTGCCGACAACCTTGTCGGATGGACTCTGGACGCTTGAGGTCGGTGGCGAACCCTTTCGGGTTTTGGTGAAGACCACAAACGATGGCCAGCGTATTGCCGTGGCGCAGGAAATCGGGGCTCGCAACAAAGATGCGCGGGAAAGCGCCTGGCGCAGCCTGTTGCCGTTCCTGATTCTGTTCCCGGTGCTGCTGCTGGTGATGAGCGATCTGGTCCGTAAACTGTTTCGCCCTATCGCCCTGCTCTCCCGGGAGATCGATCAACGTGAGAGTCAGGCACTGCACCCCATCGACGAACGTCACGTGCCAATCGAGGTCCGGCCCTTCGTCGTGGCCATCAATCGGCTGCTGGAGCGCGTCCGTATGGCGATGGAAACCCAGAGCCGTTTTGTGGCCGACGCCGCCCATGAGTTGCGCTCGCCCCTCACTGCGCTTTCCTTGCAAGCCGAGCGCCTGGCGCAGACCGAGATGCCGGCACCCGCACACGAACGTCTCAAACCGTTGCGCCGGGGTATCGAGCGCGGACGCAAGCTCATCGACCAGCTGTTATCGCTGGCGACGGCCCAGTCGCTAACCCGTTCACCGACGCAGATGGTGTCGGTACGGGGCGTCTATCGGCACGTGCTTGAAGATCTGGTGTCCCTGGCGGAGGCTCGGCACCTCGATATAGGCATCGAGGGTGAGCAAGACGTGCTCGTGTGGATGCATGAGGTGGACCTGCTCACGCTGGTCAAGAACCTGGTCGACAATGCAATCCGCTACACACCGCCTGGCGGTCGCGTGGATCTGTCGGTTGACATCGCCGGTGACCGGGCGAAATTGCAAGTCAGTGACTCGGGGCCCGGCATTGCCGTGGAAGAACGTGAGCGCGTGTTCGACCCTTTCTACCGGACGCTGGGCACCGACCAGGTGGGTTCCGGACTCGGCCTTTCAATCGTCAGGACCATCGTCGAGCGGGCGGGGGCAACGGTCCATTTGAACTACACCGATGAACTCAACTGCCGCGGCTTGTGTGTGACGGTCTGGTTGCCTGCCCGCGTTCAATACGCCGACGCCGACAGGAGCGATTGAGCAAACGACAAGATATTCACGGCAGCCGAACCTATTTTTGACAAACGCCTGTCTAGGATCGCGCAACGTTTACAGTGGCGGGTTTTTGCTATGTTGGTTGTTGAGGATCTGGTGTTGGACACGAGCAAGTACAGGGCCATGCGAGCGCAACGGCCCCTTAAGCTCAACCCCACCAACATCGACATCCTGGCGCTGCTGATGCTGAGAAGTCCCGGGATCGTCAGTAAAGAGGAAATCGCGGAAATGCTGTGGGGCGAACTAGGGGTGAACAAGAGCAGTGGCGTCGGTACACGCGTGCATCAAATCAGAAAAGTCGTCGATGACGGTTTTGCGTTCCCCCTGCTTCATACGGTGTATGGCGTCGGTTATCAACTTCGCAAATAAACTGTTGTTACTGCCTCACGTTGTTTTCAATCACCCGCTTTCATCGCCAGTTGCTTCCAGTCTCGCGGATTAAGCACGCCCCTGATGACCGGCCGGCTGCGTTTATCCAGCGAGATAAAGACCGCGCTGTCGTATTCGCTGGTATCGGCATGGGGGTAACCCTGCTTGCTTTCTATCTGACTGATGCAACCGCTATGGGTGACCAATACCAGATTACGGTGACTCGCCTTGTGCGCCATGACCTGGCTGAGGTTCATCTTCTGGCAATCAAACAGCCAGTCCTGGGACGCGACCGGATGGCCGAACAGGGATTCGGCGGTTTGCTCCGTGCGCGTGGACGGGCTGGCGAGGACATCGGTCTGCGCCAGTCCCAACTGACTGAGCGAATGCCCCACCTGGGCCGACACCTGGCTGCCGTTGCGGGTGATCCCGTCCTTTGGCCCCAGGCATTCATTATCGGAGCGGTCGCAGCGCTCGCCGTGGCGCACCAGTACGACCACCTCACCCTTTTTCCAACTTTCGTAAAGGCCCGCTTTCCTCATGTTTTCACCGGCGGCGAGTTGAACCGGCGAGCGCGGCCAGTAGGTGTAACCCGTCAACAGCAACAGGGACACGACGATGGCGGCAGCGGTCAGCAAAACACGGAATTTGTTGGCACTTTTAAGTAACTTACCCGCCGTGGGTTCGGGTGGAAGATTAATGTGTTGGTGCATCGTGTTGCTCCGACTGTTCAGTCCATCGGCAGATGGAAATCTGCGTCATTGAATGTCAACAAGCGTAAATAGCGATGCATGGTTATTTGGTTAACGGCACGTGAAAAAAACGGTGGCTGTTGTCAGTCTTTTATTCCTGACGAATGAGTAAATCTTCATCCTGTAACATGCCTGCAACACAGTGCGTTTCTCTCTTCATTAACGACCGTAAATGTTTGAGCATGCATAGAGTTTTCACATGGCCTTCACCACCGCTTGACCAGCGACTGCGTACCTTCCGTCAGCGGCAGGCAATGGCCTGGCGAAGTGGGACATTCACATTTATCAGGACATTCGAACGTGCGAAGCGAACGATCAAGATTTTATGCGTGGAACCTGGGTTTGCCGATCGCGATTGCGCTGGCGATATTCATGGTCTTCGACCTCACTTCGCTGGACGAGGCCATCAGCAACTGGCTGTATTACCCAAACCACGAATTCCCGTTTGGCCACAACCGCCTGTTCGAAAACCTGACCCACCGCTGGCCACGGATCATTCCCGATCTCACGGGAGAGGCCGCCATCATCGGGTCGATCCTGTCGTTCATCTGGCCGCTGTTGAAACCCGGGCGAGACGACCGGCTGATGCGCTCGCTGGAATCCCTGCGCATCGCCCCGCTGCTGCGCTTCACCGCTCGCCACTGGCGGGACTTCCTGTTCATCGTGGTGTCGTTCGCAGTGATCACCGGCATGATCCATTTCTTCAAAAGCCACACCAGCATCTACTGCCCGGTGGAAACCACGCTGTACGGCGGGACGATGGAGAAAAAAGAGTGGTTCGAGAATTTCAGCCTGTTCCATGAGGCCGGAGCGGGTCGCTGCTGGCCGGGGGGACATGCTTCCGGTGGGTTCACCATGGTTGCGCTGTACTTCGTGGCGCGCCGTTATCAGTGGCGCCACGCCCGCGCGATCCTCTACGCCTCGATGATTCTGGGCGCGATCTACGGCACCACGCGCGTCCTGCAGGGCTGGCATTTCATGTCGCACACCTTCTGGGCCGGGGTGATTGTGTGGATCGGTGCGCTGCTCACCGCCCTCGCCTTTTATGGCTGGCGCCAACTTGCACCCTCGCCCGCAAAAGGCCCCGCCTCGTTCGCGGCCGTCGCTCGATAGCCCACACAGCCACTCGCATTGCTGTCACACTGGCGACCGTCGGCCTAAATGATGGCTTAGGGCTATACTTCGGTATACCCATGCCGTCTCATGGGTCGATGCCCAGTCGCCGCCGACGAGGCAGCGATACGGGCGATCCCCTACCGCTTATCCAGTCGCGGAAATCTATCCCCTCGTCTCAAGTCCATCTATTTTTGAATTTCAGCGTCGAGATGTCGCCCATGAAGTCGGACAACGTGCAAGTCGGCCCCCAGGATTTTCTCCTTGGCGGCGGTAAAATGGGGCAATTGATCCGCGACTTTGACTGGGCCTCAACCTCGCTGGGCGATCCGGCGCACTGGCCGCAGTCGCTGCGTTCGGCCATCAGCATTTGCCTGCATTCAAGTTTTCCAACGGCCATCTACTGGGGCGAAGACTTTTGCCTGCTGTACAACGATGCCTGGGCGCCGATTCCCGCCGACCGGCATCCGGCCGTGCTGGGCCGCCCGGCGCGGGAAGTGTGGTCAGCCATCTGGGACGTCGTCGGGCCACAGCTCGAAGCGGCGGTCAGGGATGCAGAAGGCTTTTCGGCATTCGACCAGCTGTTGATGATGGAGCGTAACGGGAGCCTGCACGAGACCTGGTGGAACTACAGTTTCACGCCGATCCGTGGCGAAAACGGGCGCATTGCAGGGGTCCTCAACCAGGGTCACGAAGTCACCGAGCGGGTCCTCGCCGAGCGGCGCAAGGCGCAGGAACTGGTCCGCCAACGCAAGATGTTCGAGCAGGCGCCCGGTTTCATCACCATCCTCAACGGCCCCGAGCACCGCTTCGAATTCGTTAACCAGTCCTACACCCGGCTGTTCGGCGAGCGTGACTACGTGGGCAAGACCATTTACGAGGCGTTTCCCGAACTGGCCGGTCAAGGGTTTTACGAGTGGCTCGATGCGGTTTACTCCACCGGCGAACGCCTGGTGCATCAACGCACGCCGATCCAGCTCAATCATCCCGACGCACCCTTCGAACTGCGTTACCTGGACTTCATCTACGAACCGCTGCTCGATGAGGCGGGCCAGGTCACGGGGATTTTCTGCGAAGGCTACGATGTCACCGAGGCGCATCTCTCCCGTGCTGCACTGGAAGCCAGCGAAGCCGCGTTGCGCGAGGAAACCCGCACCCTGGAAACGCTGAACCGGGTCAATACGGAGCTGGCCCTGGAGCTGGACCTCAAGCGGTTGGTGCAGACGGTGACCGATGCCGGCCGCGAAATGACCGGCGCCGAGATCGGCGGGTATTTTCACAACGCCACGAGCGATCATTTTGACCTCTTCACGCTGTCTGGCGTGCAGTCGCCGGAACTGGCCCGGCTGCCTGGCCCGCGTGCCAGCCCGGTGTTCGCACCGGCATTCCTGACGGCGGGCGTGATGCGTTCCGACGACATGCTGCTGGACCCACGTTATGGGCGGATCTCCCCGCATTTCGGCCTGCCGACAGGCCATGTGCCGCTGCGCAGTTATCTGGCCGTGCCGGTGGTGTCCCGCTCCGGCGAAGTGCTGGGCGGGCTGTTCTATGGCCACCCCGAGCCCGGCCAATTCACCCCGCGCCATGAAAAACTGATGTCGGCCCTGGCCGCTCAGGCTGCCATCGCCATCGATAACGCAACACTGTTTCAACAGGTCCAGAGCGTCAACGAAACCCTCGAACAGCGCGTGCTGGCACGTTCCCAGGAATTATCCGAAGCCCATTCGGCGCTGCGCCAGGCGCACAAAATGGAAGCCGTCGGGCAGCTCACCGGCGGCATCGCCCATGACTTCAACAACCTGCTCGCCGGGATCATCGGCAGCCTGGAAATGATCGAACGGCGTATCGCCAATGGCCGGGTCGAGGGTCTGGACCGCTACCTCAATGCCGCCCACGATTCCGCCAATCGCGCCGCCACCCTCACCCAACGGCTGCTGGCGTTTTCCCGTCGCCAGACCCTCGACCCCAAGCCCACCGACGTCAACCGGCTGGTGGCGGGCATGGGTCAGCTCATCTCGTCCACGATCGGCCCATCCATCAGCATAAGGACCAGCGCCAGCGGCGACCTGTGGCTCAGCAAGATCGACGCGCCTCAGCTGGAAAGCGCGCTGGTCAACCTGACCCTCAACGCCCGCGACGCCATGCCGAACGGCGGCGAACTCACTGTGCAGACCCGCAACATTTCCGCTGACAGCGCTACAGGCGTGGCGGCGCAATTGCCGGCAGGCGACTTCATTGAAATCAGCGTGAGCGACACAGGCACCGGCATTGCCGCGGACATTCTCGACAGGATTTTCGACCCGTTCTTCACCACCAAACCCATCGGCCAGGGCACAGGTCTGGGGTTGTCGATGATTCACGGTTTTGTGCATCAGTCCGGCGGGACCATTCAGGCGCGCTCCACCCAAGGCGCGGGCACGACGATTTCACTGTATTTGCCGCGCTATCCGGGTGACCGCGAACAGCCGCCGGCCCGCTCCCCGTCGCAGAGCCAAAGCCGCGGGGAAAGCGTGCTGGTCATCGACGACGAACCCCACGTGCGCATGCTGATGTGCGACGCGCTGCGCGAACGCGGTTATCAGGTCAACGAAGCCATGGACGGGCCCTCAGGCTTGCAGATGCTGCGGTCGATGGCCTCGATTGACCTGCTGGTGACAGACGTCGGTCTGCCCGGCGGCATGAATGGCCGACAGGTCGCCGACGCCGCCCGCGCCCTGCTGCCGTCCCTCGAGGTGTTGTTCGTCACCGGTTACGCGGAAAACTCGGCGGTGGGTGGCGATCAACTGGCGACCGGCATGGCGGTGTTGCTCAAGCCGTTTGGCATGAACCGTTTCGCGCAGAAGGTCGGCGAGATGCTCCAGGCTGGCGCATCCGCTCACGACTGATCAGTCAGTTTTTTTCGCCCCCCACGGAACTCAGAGGGCCGGCATGCCCCTAACCACGACGTCAGCGAACCGGCATAACGCCAGTTCCACGAGAGGTTCAGGTTTCCATGTCTTCCAGCAACCCATCCGCCGCCATAGGCCAACCAGACGAGCAGCGCACCTCGCCGCGTCGTCTGATTTTCATCTCGGTCCTTGTCGCCACCATGGGCGCACTCGCTTTCGGTTACGACACGGGCATCATCGCGGGCGCTCTGCCCTTCATGACCTTACCCCTCGATCAGGGGGGCCTCGGCCTGAACCCCGTCAGCGAAGGGCTGATCACCGCATCGCTGATCGTCGGCGCCGCCTTCGGCTCACTGGGCAGCGGCTACCTCTCCGACCGCTTTGGCCGACGCGTGACCCTGCGCATGCTGTCGCTGTTGTTCATCGTCGGCGCCCTCGGCACTGCCACGGCGCCGTCGGTGCCGTTCATGGTCGCCGCGCGTTTTCTGCTGGGTATCGCGGTCGGCGGTGGCTCGGCCACGGTGCCGGTGTTCATCGCCGAAATCGCCGGCCCTTCGCGCCGCGCGAGGCTGGTCAGCCGCAACGAGCTGATGATCGTCAGCGGCCAGTTGCTGGCCTACGTGCTGAGCGCGGTGCTCGCCGCCCTGCTGCACACCCCCGGCATCTGGCGCTACATGCTCGCCATCGCCATGGTCCCGGGCGTTTTGCTGCTGATCGGTACGTTCTTCGTGCCGCCGTCGCCGCGCTGGCTGGCCTCGAAAGGTCGCCTCGATGAAGCGCAGCACGTGCTCGAACAACTGCGAGACACCAAAGACGCCGCCAAGCGCGAAGTCGAGGAAATGAAAACCCAGGAAAAAGAAGCCCACAAGCGCGTCGCCCCTCGCGATTTGCTGCGTCAGCCGTGGGTGTTGAAGCTGTTGCTGATCGGTGTCGGGCTTGGCTTTACCGCGCAGTTCACCGGCGTCAACGCGTTCATGTACTACACGCCGATCATCCTCAAACACACCGGCATGGGCACCAACGCTGCACTGACCGCGACCATCGGCAACGGCATCGTTTCGGTCATCGCGACCTTGCTGGGGATCTGGGCCATCGGCCGTTACGGGCGTCGGCACTTGCTGATGACCGGTCTGGTCATCGTCGTCCTGATGCAGGCGGCGCTGGGTTGCGTGCTGCAGTTCATGCCGCAGAACCTGACCCAGAGTTATGCCGCGCTGGCGTGCATTCTGGTGTTCCTGCTGTTCATGCAGATGTGCATCTCGCCGGTGTACTGGCTGCTGATGTCCGAGCTGTTCCCGATGCAGGCCCGCGGGCTACTCACCGGCACGGCGGTGTCGATGCAGTGGCTGTTCAACGCGACCGTCGCGTTCCTGTTCCCGATCGCGGTGGACACCCTCGGCAACCCGACCTTCTTCGTGTTTGCGGCGATCAACATCGGCTCGCTGATCTTCGTGTTTCTGTGCCTGCCGGAAACCAAGGGCAAGTCCCTGGAGCAGATCGAGAAGCACATGAAGAAGGAGCTGTGAGACCCAGCTCCTGAAACCGCGCGCGTTCAGCCAAGCAGTTCGGTGATCCAGCGCACTTGCTGCGCGGTGTCGTGCCATTTCTGATCCGGCACCGCCTGCCGCGCACGTTGCAAGTTGGCCAACGTGCGCTGCCTGTGACGCAGGAGGCGCCGCCACTTTTCGAGAAACGCCGGGCTGCGTGCCGCCATCAGCAACGGGCCGAAGTACAGCGCTTCAGGGCTGTACACCACCGGCCCGCTGCGTTCGGCGACGATGATTTCGTAGTCGAAGCGGTTCTCCCGCAGCACTTCCTCGTGGACGATGCGATAACCGTTGTCCATCAACCACTGGCGCAGCTCAGGCTCGCCGCCGTTGGGCTGCAGAATCAGTTGTTCCCTTCCATTGAGACGCGATTTACCGGCCTCAAAGATGTCGCGAATCGTCTCGCCGCCCATGCCGCAGAGGCTGATCGCGGTGATGCCGTCTTGGGCTTCAATTGCAGCGAGGCCATCGGCCAGACGCACGCGGATTCGCTCCTCGAAACCGTTCTCGCGCACCGTACGCTCGGCCGCCCTGAACGGCGTCGTCGCCACCTCCCCCGCCACTGCCATCGCAATGAGCCCACGGCGCATCAACGCCACCGGCAGGTAGGCGTGATCGGAGCCGATGTCCGCCAGTCGCGCGTCGGCAGGCACCAGCGACGCCACGCGCTCCAGGCGCCTGGACAATGTGTGTTCGTTCAACGTTGCCGCCCCTTTTCTCACCACCGCCCGGCACGACCTGCCGAAACGGGGCGTGAGTCTGTCGGGCTGTGGCGAGGATTTCAACTGCATGACTCGGGCGGCGGACTCATCGACAGGCGCTACGGCAACTTCGCGATGACCTTGATCTCGAAATCAAAGCCATACAGCCAGGTCACGCCGACGGCCGTGATGGTCGGATGCGGCGCTTCGCCCCAGAACTCCGGCACCACTTCCCAGGCTTTTTCGAAAGTCGACTGCGGATCAACCATGAACACGGTGACGTCGATCACGTCATCAAAGGTGCAGCCGGCGGCGTTGAGAATCGCGTTGAGGTTGGTGAACGCCAGGCGGACCTGGGCGCGAAGATCAGGTTCGGGCGAGCCATCTTCACGGCTGCCGACCTGCCCCGAGACAAACAGCAAGCCGGCGGATTTGATCGCCGGCGAGTAGCGATTGCGCTCGTACAACGCGTGGCGGCCAGGGGGGAATACAACGTCACGAACAGTCATGGGTTTTCTCCTTCAGCGGAGCGGGATGCTCCGTCGTTTCGATGGGCAGACTGTAGGGCGACGGATTCGCTGGATAAACCAGCAGCCTTGATCAAGACTGTTTGCATTCCCCAAACAATAAGGTGGCGCGATGGACCGTTTCGACGCGATGCAGGCGTTTGTTCGAGTCGTGGAAACCGGCAGCTTCACCAAGGCCGCCGGTACGTTGCACATGAGCAAGACCACGGTCACGCAACTGGTGCAGCAGCTCGAAGCGCGGTTGCGGGTGAAACTGCTCAACCGCACCACGCGCAAGGTGAATGTCACTGCTGATGGTGCGGTGTTCTACGAACGTGCGCTACGCGTGCTGGCGGATCTGGACGACGCCGAAACAGGTCTGTCCGCCGCCTCCGCCGCGCCCCGAGGACGTCTGCGCGTCGACGTGCCCAGCCCTTTTGCGCGCATGGTGCTGATCCCGGCGCTGCCGGACTTCAACGCTCGCTACCCCGATATCCAGATCGACCTGGGCGTGAGCGATCGCATGATCGACCTCATCGGCGAAAACGTCGACTGCGTGGTGCGCGGCGGCGAACTGACCGACCAATCGCTGATGGCGCGGCACATCAAAGACCTGAAGCTGGGCGTCTACGCGTCGCCGGCCTATCTGCAACGCGCAGGCATGCCCGACCATCCCCGTGACCTCGAAGACCCGCAGCACCGCATCGTCGGTTACCGCTGGGCCCGCACCGGGCAGCTGTTTCCGATGATGCTGCAGCGGGACGGCGAAACGGTTCAGGTGCAGAGCCGCTACTTGCTCACAGTGGACGACGGCAACGCCTACCTCGCGGCAGGTCTTGCCGGCATGGGCGCCCTGTGGCTGCCGCAGTACATGGCCCAGCCATCCGTGCAGAGCGGTGAGCTGGTCGCGTTGTTCGAGGGCTGGCAGCTGGAATCGATGCCAATGTACGTGGCCTTCCCGCCCAACCGGCACATCAGCATCAAGCTGCGGGTGTTCATCGACTGGGTTGTGGAGTTGATGGGCGACGGGTACAAAACCCAATCACCCGCAACGGTTGTACAAGGAGCGACGCGTAATGGATGAAGTGATCAGTTACCGAGAAGCCACGGTCGAGGACGTGGCGACAATCTGCGAACTGGGGCAGTTGCTCAACGCGATTCACCACGCGGAGCGCCCCGATATCTACGCGGCTGAAACCCTGGATTACACGCGCGATGCCCCTCACTGGATGAGCTTTCTGGACAACCCGGAGCAGGTTATCTTCCTGGCGTTTGTCGGGGATCGGCCGGCGGGGTTTGTGAGTGCAGGGATGTTTTCAGCCGGTGGGCCGTTGATGCAGCCAATGGCGTTCGCGCGGATCGGCTCGGTGTGCGTGGTCCAGGTTTTCTGGGGGAAAGGCTTGGGCCGTGGGCTGATCCGGCACGTACAAGCATGGGCGCTGGAACGCAGCGCGCAGGACATTCGCCTGTCGGTGTGGGGCTTCAATACCCATGCGCGGCGGCTGTATGAAGAGCTGGGCTTTGAGACGCGGGCGTATGAAATGGGGATGCGGTTGAAGCGCCGTTCATCGCACGCATCTGCCCTCTTGTAGACGACCGGTCAGTTTTGTCTTAAGGTGCTTCGCATTATGAAGAAACCCAACCTGGAAATGCGCCAACACATCATCGACGTCGCCAAGTCGCTGATGACCCACAAGGGCTACACCGCTGTGGGCCTGGCAGAAGTAGTAAGCGCGGCGGGCGTGCCCAAGGGCTCGTTTTACTATTACTTCAAATCGAAGGAAGAGTTTGGCGCCGCGTTGCTCGATGAATACTTCTCCGAATACCTCGGCCGTGTCGACACCGTCATGACGCGATCAGGCAGCGGCGTCGACAAGCTGCTGGCCTACTTCGATTACTGGATCGAGACCCAAGGCACCGATCATCCGGAAGGCAAATGCCTGGTGGTCAAGCTGGGCCCGGAAGTCTGCGACCTGTCCGAGGACATGCGCAGGGTGCTGGAGGCCGGCACGGCGAAGATCATCAAGCGCATCACCGCCTGCGTGGACATGGGTGTGGCAGACGGCAGCCTGCACATCGAAGAAGGCAGCGAAGCCTTCGCCGAAACCCTGTATCAACTGTGGCTGGGCGCTTCCCTTCTGGTGAAGGTGAACAAGTCCACTACGTCCTTCGACACGGCCATGAGCCTGACCCAACGCCTGCTGCGGTAGCAGGCGTTTTTTTTCAAAGATTGGTAGACGACCGGTCAAATATGCGAGTAATTATCAATGAGTGACATCAGCAACAGCACCGACTTGTTTTCCCCCGTGCACATGGGCGCCATCGAACTGGCCAACCGCATTGTCATGGCACCCGTTACCCGCAGCCGCTACGAAGAAGACGGCGTGCCCGGTGAACTGCACGCCACCTACTACGCCCAGCGCGCCACCGCCGGGTTGATCGTTGCCGAAGCCACCAACATCTCGGCCCAGGGACGCGGCTATGCAGCGACACCCGGGATCTGGAGCGAAGCGCAGGTCGCCGGCTGGCGCACCGTCACCGACGCCGTTCATGCGGCCGGCGGCAAAATCGTCAGCCAGCTCTGGCATGTGGGCCGGTTCTCCAGCGTGGACCTGCAGCCCAACGGCGAAGCCCCGGTCGGGCCGTCCGCCATTCAGGCCGAGGGCAACACCTACACGGTCGACGGCTTCGTCCCGGTGTCGATGCCCCGCGCGCTGGAGACCGACGAGATCCCCGGCATCATCGAGCAGTACAAACTGGCTGCCGAGAACGCCAAGCGCGCAGGATTTGACGGTGTCGAAGTCCACTCGGCGAACAGCTATTTGCTCGACCAGTTCCTGCGCGATTCCACCAACCAGCGCACCGACCGATACGGCGGCTCGATTGAAAACCGTGCCCGGCTGACGCTGGAAGTCACCCAGGCCATCGTCGATATCTGGGGCCATGACCGCGTGGGGATTCGCCTTTCGCCGGTAACGCCGGATGCGGGTAACACGCCGCCGGACAGCAACGTCATGGCGTTGCACGGTTACCTGATTCAGCAGTTGAACCGCTTCAACCTGGCGTACCTGCACTTTGTCGAAGGCGCGACCGCCACCTCCCGCGACGTGCCGGAAGGCGTCGACATGGATGCCTTGAGCGCCCAGTTCAACGGCCCGTTCATTGGCAACAATAACTACGACCTGGACATGGCCATCGAGCGCCGCGCCCAGGGCAAGATCGACGCCGTCGCGTTCGGTCGCCTGTTCATCTCCAACCCGGACCTGGTCGCGCGTCTGCGCCACGGCGCCGAGCTGACCATCGCCCCGCGCGAAAGCTATTACGGCGGCGGCGCCCAGGGCTACACCGACTGGCCGCTGGGCACTTACTAAAGCGCTGGCGAACCGCGCCGCTTTCAGACACCGCATTCAATAACGGCTAAACGGCAAGGCTTTCCCAGGAAGGCCGACGCTGCGCGCACGCCTTGAATTTGAGGAAAATGAAGATGAATTATCTGGACAAGAAAACCGCTATCGTCACCGGCGCGTCATCAGGCATCGGCGCTGCGACGGCCAGAGCGTTGGCGGCTCAAGGGGTCAACGTCGTGGCTGCTGCGCTGGATGAGAAAGGCCTCTCCGCGCTGGTCAGCGAACTCCGCGCAGCGGGTTACGAGGCATCCAGCTTCATCACCGACGTGACCGACGCTGAACAGACCGGCGCTTTGGCTCAGTTCGCCAAGGACACCTACGGCTCGGTCGACATCCTCGTCAACAACGCTGGCCTGATGCTGTTTTCCAACTGGGTCGATCTCGTGACCCAGGACTGGAACGCCATGATCGACGTCAACATCAAGGGCTACCTGAACACCATCGCCGCCGCCCTGCCCTTCATGCTCGAACAGAAATCCGGGCAGATCCTCAACATGGATTCGGTGGCCGGCCACCAGGTCGGCCCCGGCGCCGGCGTTTACAGCGCGACCAAATTCTTCGTGCAGGCCATGACTGAATCCATGCGCAAGGAACTGGGCGTGCACCACGGCATCCGCGTCAACACCGTCAGCCCGGGCGTCATCAACACCGGCTGGGCCGACAAAGTCACCGACCCCGCCGGACGCGAAGCCGCTCAGGCGCTCAACGAAATCGCCATCGCCATCGCACCGGAAGACATCAGCCGCGCGGTGATCTACGCGCTGAATCAGCCGGCCAACGTCACCGTCAACGACCTGATCATTTCACCCACCCGACAGGACTGGTGATTGCGCAGCTACGGCTGCTCGACCCCCTTACCTATCGAACTTAAATCCTGGAGCAAACAAACATGAGCAAGAACATCAAAGCCGTTGCCACCCACGACTACAACGCCGTGATCGACACCGCTAGCCGCTACGTTGAAGGGCTGCGCGAAGGCAGCGTTGCCACGATCAAACAGGCCTTTCATGAAGAAGCGGTGATGTACGGTTTCACCAACGGCCACCTGCTCGGCGGGCCGATCAGCAACTTGTATGACTTCGTTGAGAGCAACGGTAAGGCGGCGGACATCACGACGCGTCTGGATGTATTGGCGATTACGCCGACCACGGCTGTAGTGCGGGTGGATATGGAGAAGGACGCCATTGGGGCGGATTACAACGACTATCTGACGTTGATCAAGATCAATGGCGACTGGAAGGTGATTGCCAAGGTTTACCACCAGTTTGAGGGGTAGATTTTCAAGAGGTAAGTTTTATGGACGCAGGCCTCGGGGTTTCGACTTCGGGGCTTGCGGGCCGGGTTAGAGCAGCGTGGTATTGGGCGCTTTTTTTGATTGATTCCTTGAGTCGCAGCGTTAGTTATTTGGGAGACAGCAGAGATGGTTTTAGTTGAGTACAGCGCGGGTTTGCCCTGCAGCGCGGAACAGGCGTGGAAGGTGCTACGGGCGTTTGGCGGGATTGCCGATTGGCATCCGGCGATTGTGAAGAGTGGCATCGAGGGTGAAGCAGGGATTTTGGGGGTGGGTGCGGTCAGGCGGCTGGCGCTTGGGGACGGTGCGGTGTTGCGAGAGCGGTTGACTGAGTTTGATGATGGGCTTAGGGCGTTGGCTTATGTGTTTGAGGAGTCGCCGCTGCCGGTGGATGGGTATCGAGCGAAGGTTCGGGTGGATGAGGTTGCGGGGTTGGTTGAACGGTGTGAAGTGCGATGGAGCGCGCGGTTTGAGGTGCGGGAGGTTGGGACGGAGGGGGAATTCGAGGAGTCGGTCAGGGGGTTGATTGTGCAGGGGCATGAGGGGTTGGAGGGGGTTGTTCGAGGTTGATTACGGGTGTCTGCGAGTGAGTTGGGTGGATGGGCAAGCCGGAACCCCATCGAGGCAAGACGCGCCGGGTTCCGACGCCCAGTGGGGATCAAATGTGATTGGCCAGGCAGGCACCGGACTAATGGCGCCGGGAAGCAAGCCAGTTGAAAAGCCTGCCCAGCCACCAGCGGCTGCGTGCTTCGCGAATTTCATCGATCTGCATGAACGTGTAAGGAGAAGACCTTAAAAATCAACGCCATCGAGACGGACTTGGCGCCTTCCAGATACGGACTAGTTGTGCAGGAGAAATACCCACAATAGTCCTATCCTTCACTGTGCTATCCCATCCGTCTTGGCTACTAGAACAAAAGACATATTAATTGGTACGCCGGACTATCGTCACCCAGCCCCGGTCTGCTTGGAAACCGGGTTCGGCCAAGTATGAACACGTCTAAATCCATGGTTGCTTTTGCAGAAGGCCCCCGCAGGTGTCGGCGTCGACTGGCCGCGAAAACCAGTAGCCTTGCAGCTCATCGCACCCGTAGCACAGCAATTGGTTGCGTTGCTCGACAGTCTCGACTCCCTCGGCGACGACCAGTAAATCCAGTTTATGAGCCATCGCGACAATTGCTTCGACAATCACGTGGCTGCTCGATGGTGAACCGAGCGCGTGGACGAACGCGCGATCCAGCTTGATGCGACGCACAGGGAATTGGCACAGATACGCCAGGTTGGAGTAGCCGGTGCCAAAGTCGTCGATCGCAATGCTGATTCCAAGTGCTTTGAAGCTAGCCAGGATGCGGATGCTTTCTTCCGGGTTCTTCATCGACAGGCTCTCGGTGATCTCCAGCTCCAATTGCTCGGGGGCAAGCCCGTGCTCGGCGAGCACCTGCGCAACGACCGACTCCAATGCGGGGTTATGAAACTGGCGCGCCGAGACGTTAATAGCCATGCGCATAGCCGGCAATCCGCTGCGCTGCCACGCCGCCGCCTGGGCGCAAGCCGTGCGTAGCACCCATTCGCCGATCTGCTCGATCAGCCCCAACTCTTCGGCAATCGGGATGAATTCCATCGGAGGCACCAATCCGCGCGTGGGATGCTGCCAGCGCACCAACGCCTCTACGCCGACGATGCGCCCACTGGCGATCTCGATCTGCGGCTGGTAATGCAGAAGGAACTCGCCGCGTTGCAGTGCCTGCTTTAACTGAGTCTCGACCTCCAGTCGCTCGCCGGCGTGCGAGATCAAGTCGAGTGTGTAGCACCGCACCCGGTTTCCGCCTTCCTCTTTGGCGCCGTACATCGCGGCGTCGGCTCGCTTGAGCAATGTGGTCGCATCCTCACCGTCCTGCGGATAGACGCTGTAGCCCAAGCTGCACGTGACAGACACCTCCCGGTCGGCGACGCGGACTGGCTTGGCGACGACTCTCGAGAGGCGATTGGTCAAGTCTGCGAGCGCATTTGCAGGCATCGGAGAGCGCAGCAACAGGACAAACTCGTCGCCACCAAGGCGAGCGAACGTATCGCCTGAGCGAAGCAAGCGGCCGATGCGCCGCGTCACGACTCTTAGCAGCTCGTCGCCAGCGGCGTGGCCCAGGCTGTCGTTGACGAGCTTGAACCGGTCCAGATCCAGGAACAGCAGCGTGAGCGAATGATCGCAGCGTTGCGCGAGCTTGATTGCTTGCTCTATCCGGTCCATCAACAGCGCCCGGTTTGGCAGACCGGTGAGGCTATCGTGCATCGCTTGGCGGCGTAGCTCTTGTTCGAAGCGTTGCCGCTCTTTCATCTCGAGATCGAGCCGTGCGACAGTGGCCTGCAGCCGTGTCGCCGCCTCTGCCGCTTCCTTGTGAGCGGCCTGCAGCGCCACTTCAGCGGCCTTTTGTACGGTGACCTCGTAGTTGATACCCACCAGCCCGACGATGCGGCCAGCGTCGTTGCGCACCGCGACCTTGGTCGTGATCAGCCAGGCTTTCTCGTCGAGCAACAGGTATCGGGTGTGTTCTTCATGATTGAGGAGCGAGCGTCCGTGCTTTAAAACTTCTTGTTCCTCGAGTTTGTAGACGCTTGCCAGTTCAGGTGGATAGAAATCGAAATCAGTTTTTCCGAGCAACTCGGCGGGGTCAGACACGCCCATGCCGCGTGCAACTGACCCGTTGGCGAAAATAAATCGGCCGTCCAAATCCTTCGCATAGATCCGATGCGGTACGTTTTCGGCAAGCGTACGCAGCAGGGTGTGTTCGAAGGCTTTCAAAGACGCGCCCGTCTTATTGACAACCAGTGGCTTGACGCAGGGAAAATACCGAGTACGCGCCGGCACCATGGCTCCACGCGCCCGCTGGAATCGACAATCGACCGTGTCGCCAGGTCGATCACGGCTTGAGCCGACGACGAACACGCAATACGAAAGATCATTTTTCGAGGTTCCAACGTTGGTCTAACGAAATGCGCACGTCACAAGTGCGCCCCTAATGTCTTTAACGGCAGATTTCAAATTTTCTCCATCGAAAGACTCACAATGGCGGGTACTTATATTCGCGACGCGCTTCGGCACAAAGCAATTCGCGACCTTACTCAACCCGAAGGCTGACAAATGCTCGATATGGGCCTTCATCTCGAAGAATTACTGTTTCCCTTTCTTGGTCTGATGCATCTCGGGATCTCACTTCCCTGCTCGCTTTTAGTCGAGCTGGCGCGCATGACGTTTACGACCTGGAAGGCAAAGGCCCTTTCGATCTCAAGCCTGGCGAGCGGACGCACGACACGAGCACGGCGCTGTGACCGGCGGAAACGTATCTCGCTCATCAGCCGTTCGACGTCACTTATTACTTGGACCGGCTTTGCCAGTGGTAAACCCAATTCCGCTGCAATAGATCAATCATGCGATTGACGCCGACGGCCATCTTGAGACGCCATAACCTGGCCGCCACGTGGCGGGACAGCCAAAGTCAAAGTCGCGCCACGCATCGTGCGCTGGAGGCGTTAAGTTGCTGTGAGCTTTTGGTGCTCAATTGCACCCGGCGTTGAACGGCGCAGACAAAACGGAGTTATGCGTGCCAAGGGTTTGATCGCTGCAACCCCCCGCGATGATGATCAATACGGGTGAATACCAAGAGAAAGCCCGCGACCAGGGCCGCTCTACCGTTTATGACGAGGTCTTCCCAACCCGCCGACCCAAACTGTCATACAGATAGGTGCCGACGCTGTGCAGTTGGCTGTTTACATCGTCTCGGCACGGACGAGCCGGTTTTCGCAGTCGTACGTGAATGTCTGCAGCTTGGTTAGCCCTGACCGTTTTTCAATCGGGTTGCCCCACGCGTCATGGGTATATTCCTGATCGCGCCGCGCAACTGGCTGAAAAACTGCTCGAGGACCATGGTGTGGAAATCAATGCGGCGCCTGAGGAGCGCGCTTGCCCGCGATGGCGTTTATCCAGACGCTGATGCATGCACTGACCCACCGCGTTCGCGGGCAAGCGCGCTCCTACTGCGGACCCTGGCAACGCACACAATCGTCTGCTAGTCACAATCCGTAGGAGCGCGCTTGCTGGCGAATGCAGTGTGCCAGCCGCCCTTTTCGTGACTGACCTGACGCGTTCGCCAGCAAGCCGGCTCCTACAAATTCAGCGTCAACCTCGGATTTTGCGTCAGGTGCCGGATTCCGGCGCAAACCCTGCGATTCCAGGCCAACGCCGCAGTCAGTAACGGATCACGTGGCCCACCACCCTTACCCTTCCAGCTCGGAAATCTCGATCAGGTTCAGGTCCGGATCACGCACGTAAACCGATCGAATCGGCCCCGTCGCGCCGGTGCGCTGGACCGACCCTTCCACGATGGGCCACGCCTGCGCCTGTAAATGTTCAATCACCGCGTCGAGGGTCTGGCTGGCGATGAAGCACAGGTCCAGCGCGCCCGGCACCGGCAGGTGGGCCTTGGGTTCGAATTCGTGACCGCGCACGTGAACGTTGATCTTCTGGTTGCCAAAGCGAAACGCCAGGCGGCCGCTGCCGAAGGTTTCCAGCTGCATGCCCATTACGCGGACGTAGAAATCCTTGCAGGCCTCAACATCGATGGTGGTCAGGACCAGATGGTCGAGGTGATCAATCATTGCCTGCGCTCCGTGGGGTTATTGCCGATCTGCTGACCGAGGCTGTTCACATGCTCGGGGATCGGGTGTAGGTCCAGGCGCTTGCCCGCCCGGAGGATCTGGCTGGGCGTGTCGTGGCCGATGAGGCTAGGCAGCCGTGCCGAGGCGGCGATGACCCGGTCCAGGTCCATGCCAGTGTCGTAACCCATGAGATCGAGCATGTGCACCAGGTCTTCCGTGCACACGTTGCCGCTGGCGCCCGGCGCATAAGGGCAACCGCCCAATCCGCCGAGGGAGGCATCGAAGCGATCGACGCCGGCCTGCAACGCCGCCAGGGTATTGGCCAGCGCCATGCCCCGGGTGTTGTGGAAATGCAGCGTGAGTTGCAGCTGCGGGAAACGTCCGCGCACCGCCTCGGACAGCGCCTGAACCTGCGACGGATAGGCCATGCCGGTGGTGTCGCACAGCGTCACGCCCCGAACGTCCAGCGCAACGAAACCCTCGATCCAGCGCAACACCTCTTCAGGGGGAACATCGCCCTGCATTGGGCAGCCGAATGCCGTCGACAACGACACATTGACCGCCACCGGGCCGCGTCCGATGACGCCAATCACTTCCTTCAACTGGGCGAAGGACTGCTCGCGGGTCATGCGCAGGTTTGAGCGGTTGTGCGGTTCGCTCACCGACATCACCAGATTGGCCTCGTCGATGCCGCAACCCAAGGCACGCTCCGCGCCACGAACGTTGGGCACCAGCACGGTGTACTCGACGCCGGGCTGACGACGGATGCCGGCCATCACCGCTTCGGCATCCCGCAGTGCCGGAATGGCCTTGGGCGAGGTAAACGATGTCACTTCGATCCTGGCGTAACCGCACTGGCTCAGCTCATCGATGAGGGCGATTTTGTCCTCGGTCTCGATGAAGGTCCTCTCGTTCTGGAAGCCGTCACGGGTGGCGACTTCCTGCATGTACAGGCGTTTCATTCGGGCTGCTCCTGACGGTTAGATGAGGCCGCGCGCGCGCCACTGCTCGCGTGTGTCGGCGTCGATGCCCACGCCGTCGAGCACCGCGTCGGTGTGCTGACCCAGAGTCGGCGCACGGGAGCGCACCTGCCCTGGGGTGCTGAGCAACTTGGGCACGATGCCGGGCAAGGTGACCGGCGTGCCGTCATCCAACTGACTGGGCAGCAGCATTTCCCGCGCCTGATAGTGCGGGTCGGCGGCGATGTCGGCGGCGTCGTAGATTTTCCCGGCCGGAATGTTCGCCTCTTTCAGCGCGTTCAGCACGTCGTCGAGCCCTCGCTCGGCGGTCCAGGTGGAGATCGCCGCATCGATGCGCGCAACGTGACGCACGCGGCCGTCGTTGTGCTCCAGCTCCGGGTCATTGGCCAGGTCCGGGCGGTCGATTTTTTCCATGAGGCGCTTGTAGATGCTGTCGCCATTGCCGGCGATGAGCGCGTACTTTCCGTCCTGGCAACGGTAGGCATTGCTGGGCGCGATGCCCGGCAGGCTGCTGCCAGCGGGTTCGCGCACGGCGCCGAACACCGAATGTTCGGGGATCAGGCTCTCCATCATGTTGAACACCGATTCGTACAGCGCGACGTCCACCTGCTGGCCGGCGCCGTGATGCTGCTCGCGGTGACGCAGCGCCAGCAGCACGCCGATCACCCCGTGCAGGGCCGACAGCGAATCGCCGATGGACACGCCCACGCGCACCGGCGTTCGACCGGGTTCACCGGACAGATGCCGCAAACCGCCCATGGCTTCGCCGATCACGCCGAAGCCCGGCAAGTCTCGGTAAGGCCCGGACTGGCCATAGCCCGACACTCGCAACATGATCAGGCCCGGGTTGATGGCGCTCAGGGTCTCCCAACCCAGACCCCATTTTTCCAGGGTGCCGGGGCGAAAATTTTCGATGAGGATGTCGGCGTCTTTCACCAGCCGCTTGACCACGTCATGGGCTTCAGCCTGACGCAGATCGAGGGTCACGGACTGCTTGTTGCGCGATTGCGCGGCCCACCAGACCGACGTGCCGTTATGCAGCAGGCGCCATTTGCGCAACGGGTCGCCGGTATTCGGCGGCTCGATCTTGATCACCTCGGCGCCGAAGTCGGCGAGGATCTTCGCGGCGAAAGGCCCGGCGATCAATTGGCCCATTTCGATGACCTTCATGCCATCCAGCGGCAGGCTCATGGGGATTCCTTATTGTTGGAAGGGATGTCGGGATCATCCTCTTAAACCGCCGTCGTGAGAATTTCAATGATTTCCACTACCCTTTCCACAACGGAAACCCTCGAAGGCACTCCATGCTCAACCTGCTGCAACTCGACCTCGCCTCGCTGCGGCTGCTGGTGCTCGCCGCCGACAGTCAGAACCTCACCAAGGCGGCCAACGGCGCGCACATGACCGTTTCGGCCGCCAGCAAGCGCCTGGCGGAACTCGAACGCGTCACCGGCTGCGGCCTGTTCATCCGCTTGCCCCGAGGCCTGCAACTGACGCCGGCCGGCAAAGGCCTGGCCGAACATGCGCGGCAGATGCTGGAGGCCGCTCAGCGCATGGCCGACGACGCCAGCGATTACGCCAACGGTGTTCGCGGTCACGTGCGCCTGTTTGCCAATACCTCGGCGGTGATCCAGTTCCTGCCCCACGACCTCAGCAGTTTCCTCGCCGCCCACCCGCAGGTGCGCATCGGCATGGAGGAAGCGTTGAGCGAACTGACCATTCAGGCCGTCGAGGACGGCCGCGCCGACATCGGCATTTTCGCCGACAATGTACCCGCGCCGAATCTGGAAACCCGGCCTTACCGCACCGATCGGCTGGTGGTGCTGGTGCCGCAGCAACACCCGCTTGCCGGGCGAGCCGAGGTCGCCTTCGCCGAGACGCTGGACTACGACTACGTGGCGCTGAACACCGGCAGTTCGCTGTTGCGGCGCATTAACGATGCTGCTGCCGACACCGGCCAGCGCCTGAAGGTGCGCATTCAAGTGGCGAGTTTCGATGGCATCTGCCGCATGATCGCCGCCGGACTGGGCGTCGGCATTCTGCCGGTTGGTGCTGTGGATCCGGGGCTTCTTGACAGCCGACTCACCGCCATCCCGCTGACCGATGGGTGGGCCTCGCGAACGTTGTTGGTGGGTGTGTCGGACGGCGCAAGGTTGTCGCCTGAAGCGCGTCATCTTTTCGGGTTTTTGGCGGGGGGAAAGCCGATACCCACCGGTTTGCCGCTCCACCTCCAGCACCACAGCACCTGAAACAAGAAGAGCGAGGAATTCAATATTTCGCGAGCGCCGGGTACGTGCTATAGCCTTCGGCAGCCTGGCTGAACCAAGTGTCCGGGTCGTCCTGGGCCAGAGCAAGATGGCGCAGCAGCCGCTCCGGCAGGTCCGGGTTGGCGATGAAAGGGCGACCGAATGCGATGGCATCTGCCTGGCCGGCGTCGAGGGCCGCCTGGGCGCGCCTGACGTCGTAGTCCGAATTGAGGATCAGCACCCCGTTGAATGCCTCACGAATCAGCGGCGCCAGGGGCGGCCGTTCGGAAACACCGAAGGTGCCATTGAGGGGCGGTTCGCGAAGTTCGAGATGGGCGATGCCCAGCTCTGACAATGCCTGAGCAGCGCGGATGAACAGTGTCTGCGGGTCACTGTCGCGAACACCTTGGTCATGGCTGCTGGGCGACAAGCGCACGCCTGTGCGGTCAGCGCCGATAACCTCGGCCACCGCGCGGGTCACTTCCAGCAGAAAACGAATTCGATTGTCGATCGAGCCGCCGTACTCATCGGTGCGAAAGTTGCCGCTGTCTCGCAGGAACTGGTCTACCAGATACCCGTTTGCAGCGTGGACCTGCACGCCGTCGAAGCCTGCCTCCATGGCATTACGCGTGGCCTGTTGAAACTGCGACAGGATCTCGGGGATTTCCTCGATCGGCAGTGCCCGGGCCGGCGTATACGGTTGTTTGCCCAGGTAGGTGTGCGCCAGCCCTGGCGCCGTGGTGACAGACGACGACACCGGCTGACCGCCCGCCAGAAAGCTGGGATGAACGACCCGGCCCATGTGCCACAGCTGGGCGATGATTTGACCGCCGGCCGCGTGAACAGCGTCGGTCACGCGCTTCCAGCCCGCGATCTGTTCTGCAGACCAGAGGCCCGTGGCATAGGCCCAGCCCAACCCCTGCTGGGTGATCCCGATCGCTTCCGAAATGATCAAACCGGCACTGGCGCGCTGGGCGTAGTAGTCAATCATGATCGCGGTGGGCACGTGCTCGCGGGTGCCGCGCCCTCGCGTCATCGGCGCCATCAGAACGCGATGGGGTAATTGGAGCGCGCCCACGCGCAGCGGCTGAAAGAGCGAAGTCATTGCAGATTCTCCCGCGCTGGACGCGATCAGACGAGGCGCGCGCCGCCATCAATGTTGAGCACGGCGCCGTTCATGAAGGTGTTGGCCATCAGGAAGACCACGGCGTTCCCCGCTTCTTCGGCCGAACCCAGGCGACGCAGCGGCAGCACTTGCTCAAGCGAAGCGACATAGGCATCGCGGCCGTCACCCAGGGCTTTGCCCAGGATCGGCGTATTGATCGGGCCGGGCGACAGGGTGTTGACCCGCACGGGCGCGAGTTCCAGGGCCATGCCGCGGGCCATGGCTTCCATCGCCGCAGACGCCGCCGCCAGAACGGCCGTGCCGTAGGCGTTTGGACGGTCGGCCAGGCTGCCGGAGATGAACGTGATCGAGCCTTGTTGGGAGAGCCTGTCGCCCAGGGCGCGAATGGCATGCACGGCAGCCCAGATACGTTCGTCGAATGCGCGGCGCAGATGATCAACGTCAGCGTCCATGACGCGACCCGCCACAAACGTACCGGCCAACAACACCAGGTGTGTCGACGTGCGCGATGTCGGAGAGCGCTGCATCGATGCTTTCGCGTTGGGTGACGTCTGCCGCCCGCCATCCTGCCAGGCCATGATCTTCTGCCGCCTGCCGGGCGCGTTCGGCGTTCGAGCCAATGACGATGACCGAGGCACCCGCCGCCGTGGCCTGGATGGCGGCCGCCAGACCGATCCCGGACGTCCCGCCAAAGACGACGACATGCTGGCCGTGAAGGCTGGAGGGAAGTGCCTGTGCGGTAGCGGTGGTGATCATGGGTAATCTCCTGTGAGCGCCGAAGTGACGGTCTGTGCAGCGAGACTATTCCTCAGAACCCGGCCTGAAAATCAGGGTCGACGTCGCTTCACTAATGCCCCGACGGCACGAATGCAGGGCCGCCTGACGTGGCACGCGTGTGCGTACGATATCAGCGGCTGATGTGCCCGTTGTTTCCCTGCCCGCCCGGGCAGGGCGCTGTGGTTGCTCCGCGGTTCCGCCTCAGTTGCGCTCCTGTAGCGCAAGTCCTACGCCGTGCTGCGTATGTCGCTGATGCGGCCAATAGACCACCATCGATTCAACGCTGCAGGTCTGGCGCAGCCGGCCTGGCGCCACCTTCATCCCGACACCTCAGCGTCGCGAGGGGCAACGTGATCCGCCCACTGGCGGCGTCCAGGCATCACTCCAAGAGAAACACTCCATGAAGCATTTGCATAAAGCGATCAGCGTCGGCGCACTCGCGTTGGCCATCGGGACAGCGTCCGCAGGGGAACCGGAAATGGCAGAGCATCACACACAGGCTTTCCTGAATGCGCTGGCGGCGGGGGGCGGCAAGCCGCTTGAGCAACTGAGCCCCAAGGATGCCCGCGCGGTACTGACCGGCGCGCAGAACTCCGTTGAAGTGGACATGACCGGGGTTGAAGTCAGCGACAGGACCATCAGGGCCGGTGATCAATCGATCAAACTGGTCATCGTGCGGCCCGCCCATACCAAGGGCGAGCTACCGGCCTTCATGTTTTTTCATGGCGGGGGCTGGGTGCTGGGCGATTACCCGACCCATGCGCGGTTGATTCGCGATCTGGTGGTGGCCTCGGGCGCCGTAGCGGTCTATGTCGATTACACGCCATCGCCTGAAGCGCATTACCCGGTGGCCATCAATCAGGCCTACACGGCGACGAAATGGGTCGCCGAACACGGCAAGGACATCAACGTGGATGGCTCGCGCCTGGCGGTGGCCGGCAACAGCGTTGGCGGCAACAGCGTTGGCGGCAACATGGCGGCGGTCGTGGCAATTATGGCCAAACAGCAACACACACCGAAGTTGCGTTTCCAACTGCTGCTGTGGCCGGTCACGAATGCAGGCTTCGACACGCCTTCTTACCAGACCTACGCCGAGGGGCATTTCCTGACCAGAAACATGATGACCTGGTTCTGGGACAACTACACCCAGGACCCGAAGCAGCGTGCTGAAATTCACGCTTCACCGCTACGGGCTTCGACAGAGGAGTTGAAAGGATTGCCGCCGGCGTTGGTGCAAACGGCCGGGCTGGATGTCCTGCGTGACGAAGGCGAGGCGTATGCGCACAAGCTGGATGCCGCCGGTGTTGAAGTCACGGCCGTGCGTTACAACGGCATGATCCATGACTACGGTCTGCTCAATCCGCTCAGCAAGGTTCCGGAAGTTCAGGCAGCAATGCGTCAGGCCGGTCTCGAGCTGGCGGCTCATCTGCGTTGAGGCCTGCACGCACCTGGGTTAAACACAGGGGCGATTGAACAGGGCCAGCTTCTTATACACCGCGTATGGGAAGCTGACTCACATCATTGGAACGGGCTGATTCGCGACGTCACTCAGCAATGATCTGCAGCGCAACTGCAAGTAGGTGTAAAGGCCGCGAATGGCCGGGGAGAATTGTTTTCGGTGCGGGCAGATGAAGTGCAGCGGGAACAACTCCCCCCGCTGTTCCGAGAGCAATACCTCCAGGTGACCGGACTGAATATCCTGACAAATGTCGAGCCAGGACTTGTAGATAATCCCCTCGCCCGCGATGGCGCACCGCCGGATCACATCGGCGTCGTCACTGACCACCGGGCCGGAAACGCTGATGTAGGTGGAACTGCCATCGGCGGCCGGAAACACCCATCGGTCGTACAACTTGCCATTGAGGTGGTAGCGCAGGCACTGGTGGTTTTTCAACGCTTCCAGCGATGTCGGCCGGCCCTGCTTATCGAGGTAAGAAGGAGCGGCGGCGATCACCCTGCAATTGTGAGGGGCAAGCGGCAGGGAAACGAAATCGGCGTTCGGGATCATCCCGTAACGGATCGCCACATCAATGGGTTCACGGTAGATGTCGGAAATATGATCCGACAACGACAGGCGAATATTCAGCCCGGGGTTTTGCTGTCGGAACTCGATCAGCCACGGCAATAAAATGTTGCGCCCGAAATCGGAGGAACTGGCGATTTGCAGGGTGCCGCGCAGGTCCGTGTCACTCTGGTGCAGGCAAGCCTTGCCGGCATGCAGCGAATCGAGCACCCCACGGGCGTGAGGCAGGTAGTTCTCACCTTCCAGCGTCAATCGCAAACTTCGGGTAGAGCGGGCGAAAAGACGGATATCCAGTTCACGCTCCAGACGCTTGATGGCCGCGCTGATTTGCGAGGGCAGTAAATTCATCTCCCGGCCAACGGCTGAAAACTGTCCAGCGATGCCACTCTTACAAAGATCGCGAGATCATCAATCCGAATCATCCTGGCCCCCATTTGCCGCGACAACCATAGAGGTCCCATGCGCTGAATAGAATGGGTGCAGGTGTCATTTCAGTTGTGCCGTTAGGGCATGAGTGTCGTGTCAAAACCAATATTGACAGGGAGATCATAGGGTTGCAGCGATCTAAAAGTGACACAGGGTTAGGGAATCGTCGGTGCGCGTCAGTCAGTCGCAAGTGGGCAGTTGTATAACCCCGGTGTTTTGCCTCTAATTGCCGCCATGAAAGAGCAAATAGGTTTGGAAAGGCTCACGGGCCTCATAGCGTTTGCGCGTACGGCTTCGTTGGGGAGTTACACCGCCGCGGCACGGGTACTGTCGGTGTCGCCATCGGCGGTGAGCAAAAGTGTGCAGAGGCTGGAAGAGCACTTCGGGCTGAAGTTGTTCAGCCGCACCACTCGGTCCCTCACCTTGACGCCCGAGGGCAGGGATCTATACGAACGCGCGCTGAGAATCATCCGGGAAGTGGAAGACATCGAGCAGGCTGCCGTGGCGACCCGCGCCGAGCCGTCCGGCACCTTGAGAGTCACCGCTCCGCTGCCTATCGGCACCAATATCCTCGCCCCGGCCCTGCCCCGGTTCACCGCGCGCTACCCCAAGCTGGCGATCGATCTCAGGCTGGGCGATCAGTTCGCCGACATCATCGAACAGGGCATCGACGTCGCCGTGCGTGTGGGCAATCTGGCGGATTCGCGTCTGATTTCCCGAGCACTGGGCCCGCATCGAATAGGCGCGTTCGCCTCCCCGTGCTATCTGGAGAAACATGGCGTCCCCGATCGGCTGGAAGATTTGCTCGACCACCAATGCGTGAACTTCCGCTATCAGAGTTCGGGCCAAGCCCTGCGCTGGCCGTTCGCGGTGGAGGATCGACTGGTGGAACTGACGCCGGATGCGTGCATCACCATCGACGCGAGTGACGCAGTGGCAGCGGTGCTCGCAGCGGGCGGCGGGATCGGCATCTCCCCGACGTACGTGGCGGCGCCGTTCGTCAAACGCGGCGAATTGGTGCCGGTGTTCCCGGACTACATGGTGGACCGCTTCGCGATCACTGCCCTGTGGCCCGAAAGCCGACGCGGCAGCCCGAACGTGAGAGCCTTCCTGGACTTTTTGATCGAACTTTTCCCGACCCCCACGGCGTGGGACGCCATCGTGCAGCCTCCCCGCCGACACGATCGAGCACCGTGACTATGACCCGAATCGTGATCGTGACCGGGCGGCCTACCCCGCCAGTCGCGATTCGCTGAGCGCAAACTCGTTGCTGAGGCACCCGGAATCCGCTTCGGAAAACCTGATCTCGGCCAACCCCGACGCCTGCAGCAGCGTCAACAGTGTTTGCAGGTCAGCCGAGTGGTAGTGGGCCTTTTTGGCGTGATCGCTCTCCCACACGCCGATGATCTTCCAGCAATAGCGGCGGTATGAGCGGACTTCCAGGCGATAGACGACGCACCCCGGTAACGCGTTGAGTGACTTCAAGACCCTCGTCAATGCTGCATCGAGTGCCGGGGTGGCATGGAAGCGAAGCTCCATGCTGTTGAAACTGCTGACATAACCATCGGGCGGTGGCCGCATGTTCTCTTCCTTTTGCAGGAGCATAGGTAAACCACGACGCACGCCCCTGTTGGATGGCGGCGTCCGCTTGATCTCGGCGTTACACCTGCATGATCTCCCGTGGGAGCCAGGGCGAGAATGCGGTGCCGCAAAGTAGGGCTTACGCAGCAGGAGAGAGAATAGATCGGCGCCGTGTCAGGGATCACTGCACGCGTTGTTCAGGAGGACCGGCTTCAGCCGGGAAGAGGCTAGCGCAGACACCATCCATTTTGCGGCGTAACGCATGACGCCTTCCCGGCTGAAGCGATCCTGCTAACAGAAGGGGCCAGTCCAGCCGCCGTCGGTTTCAGGGCTGGCGCATCACACCGGCACTGTCAACCCCGTCCATTGTTCAGACAGCGCCCACAGGCGTTCAGCGAGTTCGGCATCGGTCGCCCAGCGCGCCACGCCGGCGCGGCCCGCTTCAGCGTCATGCGGGGCGGCGATGTTGCAGTCTTCGCAATACACGCCGCCCTTGCCGTCCAGCGCGGGACTGGTCGCGCACCACAATCCCGTCGCAGCGCCCTGCTCCACGGTTTTCAGGCCTGCGTGGGGGTCCAGCCGTTGGTTGCCCTGCTCGTCCAGCACGTCGAACGCCGCGATTTCCTCGGCGCTGAGGTGCCGGCCCAAGTCAGTAAGAATTTGCCCCGGATGCAGCGAAAACCCCCGCACGCCGCGATCTTTCCCACGCGCGTCGAGGCCAATAGCGAACAGCGCATTGGCGGTTTTGGACTGACCGTAGCCCACCCATTTGTCGTAGGGGCGGCGCTGAAAATCGATGTCATCAAAATCGATCCCGGCAATCTGGTGCCCTCGCGACGACACGGATATCACCCGCGCACCACCCGCCGCCACCAGCGCTGGCCACAGCCCGCAGGTCAACCGGTAGTGTCCGAGGTGATTGGTCGCGAACTGGCTTTCGTGGCCGTCGACGTCCCGTGACAGAGGCGACGCCATCACGCCGGCGCAGTTGATCAACAGCGCGACCGGCTGACCTTCCCCGACGACGCGGCGGCTGAAGGCGCTCACCGAATCGGGGTGAATCAGGTCCAGTTCGCGGACGTCGATCCTGTCGGCGCCGGCAATTCCGGCCAGCGCGACACGGGCGCGCTGCGGGTCTCTGGCCGGAACGATAACCCGAGCGCCTGCGGCGACCAGATGTTGGGTGGTGACAAGACCCAGACCGGAATGACCGCCGGTGACAATGGCCAACTGGCCGGTAAGGTCGATGCCTGCCATGACTTCAGCAGCAGTGCTGGCGGCGTTGAAGGGTGTGGCGATGGGTTGCTGAGGCGTGGACATGCTGTTCTCCCGGATGAGTATCGCGAGAGGGGATTCTTGGCTAAGCTCGCAGGACGAACCAGTCATCTGAATCCGGTTTTCTGTCGTGATCATCCAAAACCCTGAATCTGATCCCCTTTCCGACGTACTGGCCCTGGCCGGTTTGCGCGCCGCGTGCTCCGTTCGGCTTCAGGCGGGTGGCGCCTGGGCCCTGCGCTTCAAGCCCATCGAGCTGAAATTCAATGTCGTGCGCCGAGGCGAATGCTGGCTGCGCATGGACGGCGTGCCACCCCGACGGCTGCGCACCGGCGACTGCTTCGTGGTGTCGCGCACGCCCTTCTTTCTGGCGAGCGCGCCGGAGGTGGAAGCGCTGGACGCCTCCGAGGTGTTTTCGACGTCGGGCGAATCGGCGCGCTTTGGGGTCGGCGATGAGGTGGAATTGCTCGGCGGCAGCGTCTCGCTGGTCAGCCCCGGCGCCGTCGAACTGCTCGACCTGCTGCCGCCCGCGTTGATCATTCACGCCGAAAGCGGCGCTGCGACCTCCTTTGGCTGGCTGCTGGACGAGCTGGACCGGGAATGGCAATCGGGGCTGGTGGGCGCCCAGGCCATGTGCAACGACTTGCTCCGACTGATCTTCATCCACGCGCTGCGCCATCACATCTCGACGGCCGATGCCACTGAGCTGAAATGGCTGGGCGGGCTGCGCCACCCGTCGATCGCCCCCGTGCTGCGAGCCATTCACGGCACTCCAGAGAGGTCATGGACCCTGACTCAGCTGGCGAGCCTGGCGTGCCTGTCACGCTCCAGCTTCGCGGCGCTGTTCAAAAATGTAGTGGGCCAGGCCCCGGTGGAATACGCCACGCGCTGGCGCATGCAGGTCGCGGCGGCGCGCTTGCTCGATGGCGTGGACAGCGTCGCGACGGTAGCGGCGGCGCTGGGCTATTTGTCCGACGCGGCGTTTGGCGTGGCCTTCCGCCGCGTCCATGGCAAGTCGCCAGGACGCTACCGACGCGAGACCGTCGGGATCAGCCCGGCATCGCGGTAGTCCTGAATCAGCGCGTCGAACAGCTCGATGTCGGATCGTGTCCGGGCAATCAACTGCGCCCCGGCCACAGCGGTATAAATCGCCAGCGCGCGGCGTTCGCATTGAGCGACGCTGCCCAAGCCCGCCTCCATCAGCCTGTCCGCCAGCCAGGCCACGCTGGCATCGGCATAGGCTTTTACCTCGCGGCGGATTTCTTCCGGCAGGTCCTCGTGCTCGGCAGCCATGAAGCTGGACAGGCACAGGCGGTTGCCGTTTTCCAGGGAATTGCGAAAGATCGACGGATACAGCGCCAGGCAGCGCAGCGGATCAGGGTTGACCTCGCGGATCGCTTCAAGCGCTTTGGCGGTGTCCTGCCAGTAACGCGCCGCGACCGCAGCGCCCAGCTCGGCCTTGCTCGGGAAGTGGTAGTAAATGCTGGCGTTCTTGATGCCGACCGTTTCGCCGATGCTGCGGAAATTGATGCCGCTGTACCCGTGCAACTGTGCCGCCGTTTTCGCAGCGGCCAGAATGGCCTCGCGCGCATTTTCGCTCACGCTAAATTCCTCAAAGGGTCGATTGATGGGCCGCATGCTACGCCCAAACACATCAACCTGCCAATTGACAGGTAGGGATTGACAGCATGGTCGAACGCGCCCAAAGTTTGCCTACCAACTGACAGGCAGACACATCATGACCTCCTCACTAGCGCAGTCCGATACTTCCGCTCTTCCGATGATGACAATCCACGACTGGTTCAATGGCCCCTACCCGGCCCGGGTTCGTATCGCACTGGCAGAGAAAAACCTGCTCTCGCGCATCGAATTCGTCCCGGTAAACCTGTGGAAAGGCGAGCACAAGAAACCCGAATTTCTGGCCATCAATTACTCCGGCACGCTGCCCGTGCTTGAACTGCAAGACGGCACCCTCATCGCCGAATGCACCGCCATCACCCAGTACCTGGACGCCCTCGTCGGCAGCCCCGACCTCACCGGCACAACCCCGGTGGAGAAAGGCCGCATTCACATGATGACCAAACGCGCGGAGATCGAGTTTCTCGACGCGGTCAGCACGTATTTCCATCACGGCACACCTGGCCTGGGGCCTGAAGTCGAGCTGTACCAGAACGCCGAATGGGGCAACCGCATGCGCGACAAGGCAGTGCGGGGCATGGGCTATTTCGACAGCGTGCTGAAGACGCAGCCCTTCGTGGCGGGAGAATCGTTTTCGATGGCCGACATCGCGGTCTTCGGCGGAATGATCTTCGCCTCGCTGGTGGAGCTCGCGGTGCCGGCAGAATGTGAGGCGCTGCTGGCCTGGCACGCGAAGATGAACGAGCGTCCGAGCATCCAGACCTGGCGGGCCATGGTTGCAGCGGGCGCGCCGAAGGCGCTGAAACCCTGAACCTGGCAAATTCAGAACTTAATCGGGCGCGAGGGATCGCACCACTGAGCCGCTTGTTTGGGCATCAACCGATTTCGGAGGTGAATGCATGAAGTTCGTGAAGCTGGGTTCCACGGGGCTGGACGTGTCGAGGCTGTGCCTGGGGTGCATGACGTTTGGCGACCCGGATGCCGGCACGCACCCGTGGACGCTGGATGAAAACGCGAGCCGGCCGATCATCAAGCACGCGGTCGAGCAAGGCATCAACTTCTTCGACACAGCCAACAGCTACTCGGCGGGCACCTCGGAAGTCATCGTCGGCAAGCTGCTGAAGGAATTCACCCGTCGCGAAGAAACCGTCATCGCGACCAAGGTGTTTTTTCCGGCCAATATGTGGGAAGGCTCGAAGCGCCCCAACGAACAGGGCCTGTCGAGGAAAGCCATCATGGCCAACATCGACGCCAGCCTGACCCGGCTGGGCACCGACTACGTCGACCTGTACCAGATTCATCGCTGGGATTATCACACCCCCATCGAAGAAACCATGGAAGCGCTGAACGACGTAGTCCGGGCCGGCAAGGCGCGCTACATCGGCGCGTCGTCGATGTTCGCCTGGCAGTTCGCCAAGGCTCAACAGGTCGCGGCGGCCCATGGCTGGAGCCGCTTCGTGTCCATGCAGAACTACCTCAATCTGGTGTACCGCGAAGAACAGCGCGAAATGATTCCTCTGTGCCTGGATCAGGGCGTCGGCCTGATGCCGTGGAGCCCGATGGCCCGTGGCAGGCTCACCCGGCCCCACGGTCAGCAGACTGAACGCACCAGAACCGACATCTCCGGCCAGTCGTTTTACGAGGCAACGGAAGCCGAAGATGGCCGCGTCATCGACGTGGTCGAGCAGATTGCCGGTGAGCGCGGCGTGCCTATGGCGCAAGTCGCGCTGGCCTGGGTATTGGCTCAGCGTGGCGTGTCGGCGCCTATCGTCGGGGCGTCCAGGCCGCACCATCTGGACGATGCGATCGCGGCGCTGGATCTGGTGCTCAGCGATGACGAAGTGAAACGCCTTGAGGCGCCCTACGTTCCCCATGCCGTGACGGGTTTCGCGTGAGGCCCGATGGCAGTTCGGGGCTTGCCACGGGCCGGGCCGTCGTGTTGTTCGACGGCACCTGCAAGCTGTGCAATGGCTGGGCGACCTTCATCATCCGTCAGGACCGCGAGCACCGCCTGACGCTGGCTGCCGTGCAGTCAGCCGAGGGTCAGGCGCTGCTGAAATGGGCGGGATTGCCCCAGGATCAGTTCAGTACCATCGTGCTGGTGGAGAACGACCGTTTTTATGTGCGCTCGGACGCGATGTTCAAGATCCTCGCCCACCTGCCCGCGCGATGGCACTGGCTGCTCATGGCGCGGGTTTTCCCGAGGGCTTTACGCGACTGGCTGTACGACAAAATCGCGCTGAACCGCTACAAGCTGTTCGGCCGTTATGACGCATGTCACTTGCCCGCTGCGGATCATCAAGACCGCTTCCTGACCCAGGAGGCCCTCAAGTAGCGATCTGGAGAAAGCCACTCACTGGAGAAGCCGCTCTCCTGGAGAAAGCAGCGACCTGAACCACCCCGCGCTGGGTGAACGAGTGCAGTTCAGTGACCCGGCTTGCGCGCCCACGCGCCAAACATCACGTCGCCGATGTAGATCCCGTCAGACTGCGTGCGCTCATCATCAAGGCGCTGCTGCAGGGTGTCGATGTCCACTTCGTCGGCGGTCGCCACGCCCAGCGTGATGATGCGCGGCAGGCACGCCCGGACGATGTAACCCAGGGCGTAGACCTTGTCGGGGGTCTGCACGATGCATTCGGCGCGCACGTTTTCCACGGCCAGACCGGCCTTGCTCAGAATGCCGTGCAGGTGAAAGCCGATGTGCAGGTCGGCGCCTTCGCGGGTGATCATTTCGCGGACCCAGCCCTGGGCTTTGCGGTGCAGGGCGAAGCCGTCGAGGCTGGCCGGGACCATCGTGGTGTCGTGTTCCTGGAAGACCATGACGCCGGCGGGCCGAAGCAGCCGGGCCAGCGCCGTTGCCGCCGCCACGGTGTCGGGCTGATACATCAGCACGCGACGCCCGACAATCGCGTCGAACGTCCCCAACGATGCCGGCACGTCCAGTAGCCCGCTCTGAACAAACGTAGGGAACGCTTGCCCCGCAGCTGCCCGGCTGCGCGCCGTGGCAAGCGCCGCGTAATCGTGATCGATCCCTACGACTTCGCCTGTTTCGCCTACCAGCCCGCTCAGCAGAAACGCCACGTCCCCCGATCCGCAACCCACGTCCAGCACGCGCATCCCTGGGCCAATGCCGGCATCGCTCAGCAGTTGGGCGGTGAAATCGGGTTTGGCAGTCGTCATGGGAGGCGCTCCTGAAATGTGCGCGGAGTCTGCGCCACGGCCGGGATCCGGCGCAACGCACTCCCTCTTCGCTGTTACATCCCTATATGTGGGACGACCAATCACATATTGAGGTATCAGGGTATGTCGTCTATGGTGGGACTTATTCGCTCTTCATAGCTCCCCATAAGAACAACAGGAAATCCCATGCCCCCGCCATTTCTGGATTCGGGCCTGCACGCCAGCACCATGAAGCGCCTCAACCTCAAGTTGATCCCCTTTCTGATGCTGCTGTACATGGTCGCGTACATCGACAAGTCGAACATTTCCGTCGCCGCGTTGCAGATGAATGCCGAGCTGGGCCTGACCGCTCGCATGTATGGCATCGGCGTGGGCCTGTTCTTTCTGACGTACATCCTTCTCGAAGTCCCCAGCAGCGTCATTCTCACGCGGGTCGGCGCGCGGCGCTGGATCGCGCGGATCATGATCACCTGGGGCATCGTCGCGGCGGGCATGGCGTTCGTGCAGAGCGCCAATCAGCTGTACGGCATGCGCCTGCTTTTGGGTGCCGCCGAGGCCGGTTTTACGCCGGGGATCATTTATTACCTGTCGCAGTGGTACCCGAAAACCGATCGGGCCAGGGCCATGTCGTTCTTCTACATCGGCGCCGCGCTGGCGTCGGTGATCGGCCTGCCGCTGTCGGGCGCGTTTCTGCATCTGGACGGGTATTTCGGCGTCAGCGGCTGGCGCTGGCTGTTTCTGCTGGAAGGTCTGCCGGCGGTGATCCTCGGGATCGTCGTATTGGGCTACCTGCCGGACTCGCCGCAGACCACCCACTGGCTGCAAGCCGATCAGAAGCAATGGCTGAGCCGCACCATCGCCGCCGAGCAGGCGAACTCACCGATCTCCCACCATGCCGCCTGGCAGAGCGCCTTTCGCAGCCGTCAGGTCTGGCTGTTGAGCCTGTTCTGGCTGTTGCAGGCGTTCGGCACCATCGGCATCACGCTGTTCCTGCCGCTGATCGTCAAATCGGTGTCGGGCCAGGAGTCGTTCACCGTCAGCGTGCTGTCGGCACTGCCCTTCCTGTTTGCCTGCGTGTTCATGTATTTCAACGGCAGCCATTCCGACCGCAAGGGCGAACGCGGGTGGCATCTGGCGCTGCCGCTGATGGCGGCCGGTGTTCTGCTCGCGCTGGCGGTCTGGACCAGCAACCCGTGGCTGGCGTACGGACTGCTGGTGGTGGCGGTCGGTCTGAACTGGGCCGCCACGCCGGTGTTCTGGGCGACGACCACCGAATACCTGTCGGGCGCTGCCGCCGCTGCGTCCATCGCGCTGATCAACTCCATCGCCAACATCGCCGGCCTTGGCCTGCCGCCTGTCATGGGCTGGATCAAGGACGCCACGCAAAGCTACGACTACGCACTGCTGCTGGTCTCCGCAGCGTTGCTCGCCGGCGGTGTATTGGGACTGTTTCTGGCCCGTTCGCCACGTTCGGCGCCTGTCACAGCCACCTCAACGGCCCCCGCTGCTGCTCCTGTCTCAAGAGGTTTAGATGAAGCCAAGGCTCCTTAAAATCGCCCGTTTGCCGGCCATGCTCGATGACGCGCTGAACGCGACCTACGAGGTGGTGGACGCCGATCAAAACGGCACCGGCGTCGACGAATCGACCGCCGACATCCGCGCCATGGTCGCCAATGGCGAATCCACCGTTAGCCGTCAGTTGATCGAAAGCCTGCCGGCGCTGGAAGTCATTGCCGTGTTCGGCGTGGGCTACGACGGCGTCGATGTGGCGGCGGCGCGGGAGCGTGGCATCCGCGTCACCCACACCCCGGACGTGCTCACCGAAGACGTGGCGGATTTCGCCATGGCCTTGATGCTGGGCATCGCGCGCAACCTGCGCGGGGCCGACCGCTTCACCCGCTCGGGTGCCTGGGCAAACGGGCCCATCGCGTTCAGCCGCAAGGTCAGCCGGGCTCGCTTGGGCATCATTGGTCTGGGCCGCATTGGCGCCGCCATCGCCCGTCGAGCCCAAGGCTTCGACATGTCGATCGCTTATACCGGTCGACGTCCACAGGACGTCGGGTTCACTTATTACGCGTCAGCCCTCGAACTGGCCGCAGCAGTGGATTTTCTCGTCGTCGCGGTCGGCGGCAGCGCCAGCACCCATCATCTGGTGGACGCGAGGGTGCTGGAGGCGCTGGGGCCCAAGGGGTATCTGATTAACGTCGGCCGTGGCAGCGTGGTCGATGAAAACGCCCTCGCCCAGGCCCTCGCCGAGGGTCGTCTGGCGGGCGCGGCGCTGGACGTCTACGAAAACGAGCCGCACCCCGCCGCTGCGCTGCTCGATCTGGACAACGTCTTGCTCACCCCGCACATGGCCAGCGCCACGTGGTACACCCGGCAGGCGATGTCCGATCTGGTCATGGCCAACCTCCACGCCTGGCACAGCGGGACAGACTTGCCCACCCCCGTGCCGGAATAATCCGACGTCGCCAGCAGCACGCTGAATGAACAACCGAGCCGGGGAAGACGGGATGCGTTGCCTGTTTGCAGTGAGGGTTTGGAGGTATGGTGTGGCTTTCCCTTCCAAGGAAGATCCATGGCCACGCATCCCTCCAGTCACGCTCAAAAACACCTCGCCGTTCTGATTGATGCGGACAACGCCCCCGCCGCCATCGTCGAAGGCTTGTTTGAAGAGATCGCCAAATATGGCGTCGCCAGCGTCAAGCGCATCTACGGCGACTGGACCGGGCCGCAGCTCGGCGGCTGGAAGAACGTCCTGCTCGATCACTCGATCCAGCCCATCCAGCAATTCGCCTACACCAAAGGCAAGAACGCCACCGACAGCTCGCTGATCATCGACGCCATGGACCTGCTGTACACCCGCCGCTTCGACGGCTTTTGCCTGGTCTCAAGCGACAGCGACTTCACCCGCCTGGCGTCGCGATTGCGCGAAGAAGGCCTGACCGTGATCGGCTTCGGGGAGGAGAAAACGCCCCGTCCGTTCGTGGCGGCCTGCGATAAATTCATCTACATCGAATTGCTCCGCGAAGAGGTGATCGCCGCCGCCAGCGCAGAGCAGACGCTCGACGCTCCCGCGCAGTCCGATGTGGCAAAGCCCGCAGCGACCGAGACGCCGAAACGGCCCAAAGCGCCTATCAGCTTCATCGCGAAAATTCTGGACGACATCGCCGACGAAGACGGCTGGGTCCAGCTCGGCGCCCTGGGCACCAACATCACCAAGCTGCGACCGGAATTCGACCCGCGCACCCACGGCTACAAAAAGCTCAGCGACCTGATCAAGGGCTACCCGCAAGCGTTCGAGCTGCAAGCCAGACCCGCGTCCAGCGGCACGGCAGTGATGTACGTCAGGCACAAACAAAACGGCAAATAACCCCCATCGGTGTTTTTCATTCAAGGAGTTTTTCATGCCCCTCTTCTCAGTCGACTATCGCTTCAAAGATGAGCCCCGCAACCACCGCTTCGAGCTGAATCAGCCTGAGCTATCGGCGTCCGACGCCGCGATGCACCTGCTTGAGCTGCATTTCGGCGACAGCGAAAACAGCCTGATCATGCCCAACGCCGACGCCCTGCCGGATGAAATCACTGAACAGGCCGGCCAGCTTGGGCTGACGGATATTCACGTCACGCCAGGCTCTACTGATGCCTCCTTGCGGTAATACCTGCGCCGATGACGTCCGGTAAAACGCGTTGAACCCTGCAGCGGCACCTGCATCCGATCACTACGACTGAACATTTCCCGACTGACAGGTGCCCCGTGATCGAGATCAACAGCTACACGACCGTCAAGCGTCGAGAACGCGTGCCCCATGACGTGTTCGCCCACTACTGGCGCGACGTCCACGGCCCGCTGTGCTCGCGGCTTCCCGGCCTGGGCTTGTACATCCAGCACCACTTTTCCCGGCAGCAGGACGCCCACCTCTGGCCCCTCGCCGACGGCATCCGCGAGATTCAGGATTACGAACTGGACGGTGGCGTGGAGATCGGCTTCGAATCCGCTGCGGACCAGAAGCAGTTTCAGGACGCCAGCCCCATTCTGTTTTCGGACGAACAGAACATGTTTGACGAGACCCTCGCCTACGCCCTGCCCCAGGGCTCGCTGACCCTGACCAATTCGCTGGCGGATGAGCGGTTCAACGGCACCGACACCTTCGACCGCATTCACGTGCATTTCAGCCCCCGCGCAAACCTGCCGCAGTTGCACGCGTACTTGAAGTCGACGCTGGGGCCGCTGCTGGCAGCGGCCGACGATGTGGTCAAGGTCGGTCTGCACTTGTGCGAACCCTTCGAGAACGATGGCCAGCACCCACCTGCGCCCAACGTCGCGCACTTCGCTAACCCGGCGCGCGCAGAATTGGCCGTGCTGGAAATCGCGTTCAAATCGCCGCTGGCGCGTCGGCGATTTTTCCAGAGCGACGTGTTCCAGAACAGCTTGGCTGAGCAGTCGCAGCACATCGCCCAGCTCAAGGCGTTCGCCGTCTCCGGGCTCTACACCTACGTGCGCGACACGTCCCTGACCACCGCAGGGTTGCGCGGCAGTCGGGCAGCAGAGCTGATTGAATACCTGGGCGCGGTGAATCAGGTTACGCCGGATGTTGAGGCACTGATGCTCAAAGGCGGGCAAAACACATAAGCGCGACTCTCGGCAGCCACGTCCGGTGGCCGCCAATCTGCTCGGGTTTACGCGGTCGTCAGTACAACGTATCAGCGATCCGCCCCGGCAGCGCCTTGTCATAGGCCTCGCCGTCGATGGCTGCTTTTGAGACCTCCCTCAGAATCTGCCCCGCCGTCGGCAGCGCGCTGCGCGGTACCTGCCGCGACACATCCCACAGCCCTGCCCTGATCACCGCACGGCTGCACTGGAAATACACGCTGGTCACGGTGATGCGCAGCACCGATTTCGGCGGCTTCCCCTCCACGGCAAAACGCGCCAGCAGATCGGGCGCAATGGAGATCTGCGCCGTGCCGTTAACGCGCAAGGTTTCGCCGACGCCTGGGACGAGAAACAAAAGCGCCACTCGCGCGTCCTCGACGATGTTGCGCAGGGTGTCGATACGGTTGTTGCCCCGTCGGTCCGGCAGATACAGCGTTTTGCTGTCTTCGATATGCACAAAGCCTGGCAGATCGCCCCGCGGAGACGCATCCAGGCCGCCCGCTCCCGACGAGGCAAGAATCACGAACGATGCCGCTTCGATGAACGGTCGGTAAACCGGGTGGATGTGATCCACTTCCTTGACCAGGGACGGCGGCGCGATCGGGCCATACACCGCTTCCAGGGCCTGCACGGTTGTCAGGTATGAGCTGTCTTCAAGATCCATCGAGCGCTCTCTAAAATGTGTTCGTGTTTTTTTGTGGGATTGATTGTTGCGGGATGGCTTTTGCGAAAAAAAACGCCGGCATGCCGTGGTGTTTGATAAACCCTGCGGCCCATCTTGCCAAGGACTGTGTGGAAGATTTATCCGGGATCTGGTTCACTGCCTGCCTTTTCACAGTCCAGCATCTGCACACCGGGTAAACAGGCATGAACCGTCGCAAGAAACTTAACCAGATACTGAGAGC
The DNA here is from genome assembly GCF_021728295.1 of Pseudomonas petrae. Classification (GTDB taxonomy): domain Bacteria; phylum Pseudomonadota; class Gammaproteobacteria; order Pseudomonadales; family Pseudomonadaceae; genus Aquipseudomonas; species Aquipseudomonas petrae. Next base: position 48,799 of record NZ_JAKJXE010000002.1, on the reverse strand, counting down.
CAACGCGAAAAAAGCGAGTGCCAAACTGGCGCCGAAGAACAAAGACACCTACGTCAGCAAGGCCGACCGGTTGAAGCTGGCTGAGGCCAATGCTGAAGCCACGACCGAATCCACCCCTGAAGCGGTCAGCCCTTCCGAGCCAGTGTGAATGCCCTCAATTTTGCAGTGTGATTGCCGACGCCTTCCCGGCTAAAGCCGGTCCTGCGGGACGCGCCCGGTGTCAGTGGGACCGGCTTTAGCCGGGAAGAGGCCAGTGCGTACGCCATCAATTTTGCAGCGTGATTGCCGACGCCTTCCCGGCTAAAGCCGGTCCTACGGGACGCGCGCGGTGTCAGTAGGACCGGCTTCAGCCGGGAAGAGGCCAGTGCGTACGCCAACAATTTTGCAGTGTGATTGCCAACGCCTTCCCGGCTAAAGCCGGTCCTACGGGACGCGCGCGGTGTCAGTAGGACCGGCTTCAGCCGGGAAGAGGCCAGTACATACGCCATCCATTTTGCAGTGCGACTGCCGGCGCCTTCCCGGCTAAAGCCGGTCCTACGGGACGCGCGCGGTGTCAGTGGGACCGGCTTTAGCCGGGAAGAGGCCAGTGCGTACGCCATCAATTTTGCAGCGTGATTGCCGACGCCTTCCCGGCTAAAGCCGGTCCTACGGGACGCGCGCGGTGTCAGTGGGACCGGCTTCAGCCGGGAAGAGGCCAGCGGGGACGCCATCCATTTTGCAGTGCGACTGCTGACGCTTTCCCGGCTAAAGCCGGTCCTACACGGAACACGCCATATCACGGTGATACCGACTTCAGCCGGGAATGGTCTTCGATCACCGCCCGCACACGATCGGCATCGGCGGCAGTGACCGGGTTATAGACGATCATCGACAGGTCCAGGCGACCGTCCACCGCAAAGTTCGAGTATTCCAGCTCGATGATGCCGTGGGGATCGTGGCGCAGGCGCTTGGTGCCTTCGCCCTGAAGCCGCACGTCGTTGTCCCGCCACAGCGCCGCAAACTCTGGGCTCAGGGTGCACAGCTCTTCGGCCAAGCGGGTCACCTCAGACGCAGCACCGGCGCGGGTCGCATCCGCCCGAAACGCCGCGACGATGAAACGCGCCACGGCGTTCCAGTCAGCCTGCCGGGCCTGGGCCCGAGGGTTGCAGAACATCAGGCGCAAGATGTTGCGTTGCCCCACCGGCAGCAGGCTGTAATCGGTGAAGACCGCCGCCGCTGCGGTGTTCCAGGCCAGCACGTCCCACGTCGCCGTCTTGATAAACGCGGGGCTGAACGCGAGGGTGTCGAGGACGCGTTGCAGGCGCGGCGTCACCCCGTCGGGCGCGCTGTAGACCACTTCCGGCGGATGGCCGAAGGCGAGCATGAACAAGTGCTCACGCTCGGATTCGGTCATCAACAGACTTTCGGCAATCCGGTTCAGCACCTGCGCCGACGGTGCACCGCCGCGCCCCTGCTCCAGCCACGTGTACCAGGTCGCGCTGATATTGGCACGCTGCGCGACTTCTTCCCGGCGCAGACCCGGTGTGCGTCGTCGGCCGGAAAAGCCGAAACTCGCCGGGTCCAGGCGCGCGCGGCAATCCTTCAGATACGTGCCCAGCAAATGAACAGACGGGTTGGCCATGATGATCCTGTTGGTTTTTATACCCTGATAATGTCACGTCTTTTAAGCGGATAAACGTTACGCGCATCCTGCCGGCTTCAGCAAAAGGAGTTTTCAGCAATGCGCGTATTTCTTACCGGTTCCACAGGTTTTATCGGCTCCCACGTCGCAAGGGAATTACTCGCCGCAGGTCATCAGGTGATGGGGATGACGCGCTCCCAGGCAGGCGCCGACGCATTGCGCGCCATCGGTGCCGAGCCTCATCACGGCACCCTTGAAGACCTCGCCAGCCTGCGACGCGGCGCCGAACAGTGCGACGCGGTCATTCATACCGCGTTCGATCACGACTTCGCCCACTTCGCCGACAACTGCCAGAAAGATGCGCGGGCCATTGCCGCGCTGGGCGAGGCGCTGAACGGTTCGCAGCGCCCGCTGTTGATCACTTCCGGCACGCCGATGGGTTCGCCGGCACCGGGCGAGCCCGCCGATGAAGATCACTTCAATCCCGAGCATCCAAACCCTCGAGCCGCTTCGGAACTGGCCGCAGAGGCGCTGCTGCAGCGCGGCCTCAACGTGGTGGTGATGCGCCTGTCGCAAATCCACGACACGGTCAAACAGGGCCTGGTCACCGAACTCATCAAGCACGCGCAGCAGTCAGGCGTCTCGGCTTATGTCGATGAAGGCCTGAATCACTGGTCCGCCGCGCACGTCTCGGACACCGCGCAGCTGTACCGCCTTGCGCTGGAGCAGCATCAACCGGGCGCTCGCTATCACGCAACGGCCGAAAGCCATATCCCGTTCCGCCTCATCGCCCAAGCCATGGGCGAAGGACTTGGCCTGCCCGTTGTATCGGTGTCGGCAGATGAGGCGATCGCGGAGTTCGGTTGGCTGTCGACGTTCGTCGGCAAAGACATGTCCTGTAACAGCAGCAAAACCCGGGCACGGTTGGGCTGGGTGCCGACCGGGCCGGGTTTGATTGAAGATCTCAACGGGTGTTTTGAACGGCGGTGAATGATTGGTGGAGACTCCGAGCTGCCGCTTCTAACTAAGGGCCCGTGCGCGCAACGGGCCTACAGCGCATCAGAACCCCATGAGAAGCGATAAGCGCGCACAGGCGCCGGCGGCTCGCAGCGACCATTGTCCGCGTCGGGCCCTACGATCAACCACTCGGCCCTCGACGTCGAACCCAGTTGGCGAGCTTTGCCTGCTACAAAGCAGCGTTCAAGCTCGGCGGCGGGCACCAGAGCAAAGGCGGATGGATGAGTGCGCAGCCAGAGCGCAGCGTGCTCGACGGCGGATTGATCGGCAAAGCCGAAGTGCACCAACGGCTGGCGGGCGAACAGCCAGTGCCCTTCCCGCCAGCCGACCAGCACCAGTTCAGCGCCGTCCGTCAGCCGAGCCGCTTCGGCCATGAGTACCTTGTGGGGATTGGGGCCGTCGGTAAACGGCTCGACGAAACCACGGGCGAACCACAGGCAAAACCATGCCACCACCGCTACACGAAACACGGCGCGGGCTTTCGGACGATCGCCAAACCATCGTCGAAGCAGCCACGGAATCAGCGGCGCAGCGGCCAGCACCAAGCCTGGTAGCGCAGGAAAAATATAGATTTTCCGCTTGCCGGTGCTCAGGCAGAAAAACAGCACCACGAGGACGACCCAGCCCAGCAACAGCAAAATCCGGGCGTCGTGCTTTCGCAGTTGCCGACGCCAGGCGGGTACCAGCCACGGCAAAGCCAGAACCAACGGCAGCCAGTACTGCGGGATGACGGTGAGGAAATACCAGAACGGTTCGCGGTGATCCCAGGCCGACGCGTACCGGCCACCGGTCTGGTGAAGCAGGATCTCCTTCAGGTAACCCAGCTCGTCCATGCCACCCTTGAGCCACACGGTGGCAAGCAGCGGGACAAGCCAGACCGCACATCCCGCCAGCACCACCAGAAAACCGGCAGCCCAGCGAATCCCCTGCCCTGGCATGATGGCCACACCCGACCAACCCTTCCGAACGGCATAGCCGTAGGGCACCAGCATCAACGCGGGTAGAAAACCGACCCCCTTGCTGATGATGCCCAGGCCCATCGCCAGACACCCAAGGTAGAACCAGCCCCACGCCGGGCCCAGCAGAAGATGCCGGACCATGCCGTAGAAGCCGAGCGCCACCCACAGGCACAGGAAGCTGTCGATCTGGCCGGTGCGCAGGATGCTGTAGGTCTGATAGGTGGCTAGAAACAGCAGCGCGGCAGTGCGACCCACTCTGCGGCACCACAGGCGCCGGCCCAAGTCGTACAACACAGCGGTGGCTGTCGCCGCCGAGAGCAGGCCCGGGATGAAGAGTGCCAGCGACGGCGAACCGGTCAGCCAGGTGAAAAACGCCACTGTCCACATGAACAAGGGTGGTTTGTCGCCGTAGATTTCGCCGGCCCGATGGGGAATCAACCAGCTGCCGCTGTGCAGCATCTCCAGCGCCACACCCAAAAAACGTTCTTCGTCGACATTAAGCGGTTGCCTGATGCCAAAGCCTGCGCCGACCAGCAGCAGGGAAAGCGCAACCAGCGCCAGGCATTGCCACGCGGGAGAATGAACACGTCCCACCGGTTATTCCTTCAGGTCTTTGTGTTTGGCAATCAGCTGCAGGTTGCGCAGGTAAACCACAAAGCCAAATGACTGGCCAATGATGAATACCGGGTCTTCGCGGTAGATCGCATAGAGCAGCAACAACGCGCTGCCGAGGATGCTCAGGTACCAGAAGCCCACCGGAATCACGCTGCGTTTCTTGATTTCGCTGTACAGCCATTGCAAGACGAAACGGCCGGTGAAGACCGCCTGACCGAGAAACCCCACCGTCAGCCAAAGCGCTTCGCGCGTGAAATTCATCCGTTCATCTCCTCGGGCTGGGTATTGAGTCGCGTGCGGCGCACCAGCCACCAGACCCCGAACAGGTCGAGGATGCCGACCAGCGCCCGGTCCAGATTGCCGTAGTTGGAAACGCCGGCCTGGCGATGACGGTGGTGAACCGGATGAACGATCATTCGGCCATGATGGCGCTGGATCAACGCGGGAATGAAGCGGTGCATGTGGTCGAAATAAGGCAGTCGCAGAAACGCCGCTCGCTGGATCAGCTTCAGCCCGCAGCCCGTGTCTGGCGTCGCGTCCTTGAGCATGCGGCTGCGCAAGGCATTGGCGAACCGGGACGCCCAGCGCTTGCTCGCGGTGTCTCGCCGGTTGACGCGGTGCCCCGCCACCAACATCACCTGCTGGGCTTGGTTCTGGTCGTTGCCCAGCCCTGCATGGCGCACCAGCGCCAGCATGCCGGGCAAGTCGGCAGGGTCGTTCTGGCCGTCACCGTCCAGCGTCGCCAGCCACACACCGCGCGCGGCCTGGGCGGCATGCCAGATCGACGTGCTCTGCCCGAGGGAAACCCTGTGGTGCAAGATCCGCAGGGGTTCATACCCTTCGGCTTTGATCTGCTGCAGGACACGCAGCGTGTCGTCGGTGCTGCCGTCGTCGACCACCAACACCTCGTAGCGCTCACCGGCCAGCGCGGTGCGTACTTCTTTCAGTAATGAAGGCAGGTTTTGCGCCTCATTTTTTGCCGGGATCAACACCGACACAAACACCGATTCACTCATCACGCCCACCGTTTTTGCAGTTTTGCCTGTTTGGCCGGGTAGAAATCGCCATACCAGCGCACGAACTCAGCCACGCCTTGCGCCAGTCCGACCTGCGGGCTGAAGTCGATCCACTGCGTAAGGCCGGAGACATCGGCCCAGGTCTGCAGCACGTCTCCCGGTTGAAGGGGAAGGTAGTTGCGCTTTGCCTGGATCCCCAGCGCCGCCTCCAGGCAGTGGACGAAGTCAAGAAGCTTTACCGGCTCCCCTCGCCCGATGTTGAAAAGCTGACACGGCGCGACACCGTCCCTGAGCGGCGGTGGTCTGGGCAGTAGCCGATTCATCGACTCGATGATGTCGTCGACGTAGGTGAAATCCCTCGCCATCTCGCCGTCGTTGTAAATGTCGATGGGCTCGCCTTTGAGGATGGCTTGGGTGAATTTGAACAGCGCCATGTCCGGCCGTCCCCAAGGGCCGTAAACGGTAAAAAAACGCAAGCCCGTCGCCGGAATCCGGTACAGATGCGAATAGCTGTAGGCCATGAGTTCGTTGGCGCGCTTGGTCGCGGCATACAGGGAAACGGGTTGCTCAACGGCGTCTTCCACCGCGAACGGCATCTTGGTATTGGCGCCATACACCGAACTGCTCGACGCGTAAACGAGGTGCTTTACGGGATACGCCCGGCAGGCTTCAAGCACGTTAAGAAACCCGACCAGGTTGGCATCGGCGTACGCGCGCGGGTTGTCGATGGAATAACGAACCCCCGCCTGCGCCGCCAGGTGGATGACTTCGCTGAAGCCAGACGCACTGAATAGGCCCAGCAGTGGCCCTTGGTCGATGATGTCGATTTGCTGAAACTGAAAGGAGGGGTAGTGTTCAAGCTGCGCCAGCCGCACACGCTTGAGGTCAACGCTGTAGTAATCGTTGAGGTTGTCGATGCCCACCACTTGAACACCCTGGCTGCACAACGTTCTGGCCATGTGAAAGCCGATAAACCCCGCAACCCCTGTGATCAGCACAGTCATTGCGCTACCGCCTGGCGGCGGCATCGAGCCTGGGTGAGTCCTGCGTATCCTGCGCGTGAGACAGTGACGTTCATTTCATGAGTCCTTTTTACAGAACCAGCCAACCGCCCGGAATCCCTGGGACGGCTATCTGACTCTGTCGGATGCTTGATCAAGCGACATGAAACTTTGTCACAGCAATATTTAAGCAATGTGAATGCTGTGGACAAGGGGAACGGCTGATGCGCGTTCCCCTCTTTGAGGGCTTAGAGCCTGTTACCCGCGTCAACCAACTTGTTATAGGCGTCGAAGAGCCGCATCGGTGAGCCTTCAATATTCGAGGCACCGATACCCTGCATCCTCATCTGGTCAGTCTCGCTGTAAGGCGTGTGGTCACGCACCCGGCGCATGCGATCCTTGCAGTCCTTCAAAAATGTCCCGGCCTGGCTCTGGAAGCTCGACCAGCTGAGTGGCTTGCCGGGCTCGTCGGCCGTTGCCTTGGCTGACTCGTCCAGCAGCGCGTTGAAGACGTCGATCGCTTTCGATACCTCGGCGACGTTGAAGGATTCAGGACTGAGCTGGGCGGTCAACAACTTGGCCTGCCTGATCACCTCCAAATGGAAGAAGGCGCTGTGGCGTCCCTCGTTTTTTTCGATCTCGACGATTTGCGCGGCGGACAGCGCGTCGTTCTCTTTCCCCAGTTCGGCACCGTATTTGTCGCTGGACAGGATGAAGCGACCGAAAGCCATCATCAGTGGCTGGTGCATTTGCTTGGCCTTGGCGAACCCGTCGTCCTTGTAATCCTCATGGCTGTAATAGACGTAGGCTTGCGACACCAGCGGTGCCAATGCAGTCAGATCAGCGAGGTACTGGGTGGCCGCAGCATCCAGCGCTGGAATCGCCGGCTTAGCTTTTGATGCTTGCGTGATGGCCTTGGTGCAGGTGTCGAGCTGGACGGCGCTCACCTCGCGCAGCGTCTTGACCTTGCGCTCCTTGCCTGTCGGTCCTGCGTCCAGATCGCCAATCCAGCTGACATAACGGTCGGCACTGTCGCGCACCGAGCCATCGGTGGTATTGAAGCAATCCACGTAGGCGCTCAATTTGGTGCTCAACTGAGTGTCGGGGTCCTCCTCAACAACCTTTGAAGCGGCCTGTGGTACAGGCTTTCCCTGCGTCGCATTCTTTTTGTCACACGCCACCAGCGGCAGCACGAGTGCGGTGACCAACATCCCCAGCGTTACAGCCTTGATCCCTTTGTTCAACACAGTAGCTCCTTGATTCGTGATGGCGCGCGCAACCAGATGCTCGCCCCGACCGAAGTATTTCACGGCGCAAAGTAGTCACAAACAACATTAACGAACGCCGCCGCCAAGGACGTGGATCGTGCTCTTTATCTTTGATCGCTAACTGCCACGCTTGTCTCCTCGATCCGGTTGAAGCGCCCGTCTGCGTCAAACCGTGCAAACACGTACACCTCCTGAACGATCCGCTCACCGTCGTGCTTGATCAATTCAATGATGTGCCGCTCTGCGTAGCGGCCTGCATCTACCAGCTCATCGAGCACAGTGACCGTGACTTGAGCGACGACGCTGCGCAGTTCGCTGATACCCACCACGAACGTCTGACGGTCAATCCACACCCCATTAACGCGCTGCACAAAGGTTGCGCCGAAGTGTCTGTCGATGGCGTCGTTTACTGCTGATTCCGGGCCATTGAACAGGTCATCGATGGCGCCCTTCAAAATATTCAACGTTGCTCTCCATCGTGGGACAGTCAATTTCAACATGAGGCGCCGAATGGCCGAAATGACCATGCGGCGCCTCAAGGCAACGTCACGGGCCCGTTGAACGGCGCTCGTGATCTCACAGCCTTTTTTACTCAGGGTTAACGCACGAATCCGGCTCGGTAAAAACCCATCACCGAACGGTGAGTGCCAGCTTGCCCCGAATATGGCCGCGGGCTGCGCGCTCGTGGGCCTTACGCGCATCGGCAAGTGCATAAACACTGTCGATCACGACGCGTATCGTCCCTGCATCAAGCAGGCCGGCGAGCTCCGCAAGTTGAGCCCCGCTTGAGCGCACTTGGGTCGCGGACACCGTGACGCCCAGTTTTTCGGCCTCCTCGGCGCCGGAGAAGCCCAACGGAAACACCGGAAACAGCGCGCCTCCACGCTTGAGGGTCTTGAGGAAGCGGCCGGTTGTCGGGCCGCCCACCGAATCGACGACCAGGTCGATGTCCTTCACAACATCCTCGGGTGTCGCTTTGGTGTAGTCGATGAAATCGTCGGCACCGATGCCGAGCAGGAACCGCTCGTGCTCACCCGAGGCGACCGCAATGACCCGCGCACCTTTCCATTTAGCGATCTGCACGGCGAAGTGGCCAACGCCGCCCGCGGCGCCGTTCACCAGAACGGTCTTGCCTTCGAGTGGCACCGGCTCGTGTTTGTAGGGCTGAAGCGGGTTCGGTTCGTCGTGCCCCAGCTCAATCATGAATTGCCAGGCGGTGAGCAACGACATGGGCGCTGCAGCAGCGTGCACGTGATCGATGCCGCGTGGCTTGAGGGCGATCTCCGAAGCCGGCACGCTGACGTATTCTGCGTAAGCCTTGCTCGGCCCGAAGCTTGGAAAGCGAACCATCGAATACACTTCGTCGCCGACGCTGAAACCTGTGACGTCATCGGCGACCGCTTCAATCACGCCAGAGACGTCCGTGCCCAGAATGATCGGAAACGGCACCTGCGGCTGCCACTCGGGCGGCAGGGCCTTGTAGCCGTCGCGCAGGTACCAGTCAGGCGGATTCATGCCCACCGCATGCACGCGGACCCTTACTTCACCGGGCATAAGCGCGGGCACAGGCGCATCCTCGTAACGTAAAACTTCGGGGCCACCGTACTCGTGCTGCCGTATCGCTTTCATCGTGAGAATCGTCATCGCTTTCTTCCTGCGTAGAGGTGAGATATCTTGACCGGATCAACGCTCCGAATATATGGAGCACCGCTCCGATTGTCAAGGGTCACACCATGAGAGCCGATGCTCAGAAAAACTATCTCCATCTCCTCGCAATCGCCCGCGACACGTTTGCCGAACACGGCGCAGAGGCATCGCTGCGTGATATCGCTCGGAGAGCCGAAGTGGGTTTGGGCACCCTTTACCGACATTTTCCAACGCGAGAGGCGCTTTTTGAGGCGTTGCTGCGCAGCAGTTTTGATGCGCTGTCTGCGCGCGCCCGCGAGCTTGAAACATCCGAGCCAGCAGATGATTGCCTGGTGTCCTGGCTGCGCGAAGTTGTCGCGCTCGCGCACACCTTGCGCGGCGTCATTGCCTCGATGGTTGCCGCTATTGAGGCCCCGGAGTCTGCCCTGCACGCATCGTGTGTAGCGATGAAGGCATCAGGCACGCGACTGTTGGTCCGCGCTCAAGCTGAAGGGCTGGCGCGTCGCGACATTGATGGCGCGGATCTGTTTGCACTGGTGGGTGCTCTTGCATGGCTGAATGATCAGCCTACGCTGACTGCTCGTGCGGACCATCTTTTTGGTGTTATCGCAGGTGCGCTTTTGGTACCCGGTAGCGCTGATAGAATTGAAGACGCGTCTGGAATGAGCTCCTGACGCTTCTGGCGCCGCCACCCTTGAACCGTCGACGCAGGCGTCACTCAATTGATGACGCTATTGAATCAATGGCCAGTACGGATAATGACCTTACCGCAGGCATGCCCGGTGGCGACTTTCTCCAGCGCGGCGCGAGTCTCGTCCAGGACGAAGATCGAGTCGGTCACAACCTGCAACTGCCCTGCACTGAACTGCCGCACGGCCTCCTGGAGATACGGCGTGGCGCTGGCAAAGAACACGGCTTCCCCGGCATGGTCTTCGCGGGATTTGATGTCGAACTCCACGAGGGTCGCAATTCGTCCACCCTTGCCGAGTACCGACCAGGAGCTTTCCAGTGTCGGGCCGCCGACTGTGTCGAGCACCAGGTCGATGTCACGCAGCGTGGTGAAATCCTGAGTGCGGTAATCGATCGCCTCGTCCGCACCCAGGCTTTTCACCCGCTCGATGTTGCGCGCGGAAGCCGTGGCAATGACATACGCGCCCGCCAGATGCGCCAACTGCACCGCCATGCTGCCAACACCGCCCGCTGCCGCATGTATCAAGACGCGTTGGCCGGGCTTCAATTGCCCCACCTCAAACAACGCCTGCCGCGCAGTGCCGAACGACGTCGGCAACGCCGCCGCCTGCTCGAAACTCATGGAAGCCGGAATCAGACAAAGCTCGGTGGCGGCAATTATCAGCTGCTGGGCAAAGGCGCCACCGGCAGTGGGCGTGCTGCGGCCGAACACACGATCACCGGGTTTCAGGTGGGTAACCTGCTCACCGACGCTGCTGACGATGCCGCTGAAATCGGTGCCCGGGATGTATGGCAGCTCAACGGGAAAGACCGGCTGCATGTACCCGGCCATGATCTTCAGATCCAGCGGGTTGACGCTGGCGGCCTCGACGCGCACAAGGACCTCGTCAACGCCTGGCTTGCTCAGATCGAGGTTGTGCAGCGTGACGACTTCAGGGCCGCCAAATACAGAAATAGACGCTGTTTTCATGATGGCTTTCTCTTCGTTGTTCAGGCTTGAGGGAATTGACCGAGTTGCAGGAACAGGCCAAACCAGTCCTCCATGTGCCATGTAGTGACGACGCGCCCGTTCTCCAGCGCATGAAACTCATGCAAACGGAAGCTCACCTGTTTGCCGGTGGCGGCGATGCCAAATAGCTCGCCGAGGTGGGTGCCGGTAATTTCAGCGCGCACTGCGACCTGGCCAGGGGCCTGGATCATGTTGTGGATGACGATGCGCACATCCGGAAACGCTTCGGCAAGACTGCGGATAATCGGTTTAATGCCTTCTGGACCTGACCCTTGGCCGGGTGCCAGCGGGATGTCGTCCCAGTCGGCGGCCAGCACGCTGTCGACGAGGTCGGGATTGTTCTCACTGAAGGCGCGGTACAGCGTTTCAACGGCTAGACGTTCGGTTTTAAGGCGGTCTGCAAGTGCTGTGGTCGTCATGGTATTGCGCTCGTCGTGGGGTATGGCGAGAGTGTGAGCGCAGGGCTAACATCTGTATAACAAATGACTTGTATATAGGTTTATTTGATTTATGGATTTCCACGGCATCGATCTGAACCTGCTCGCCGCATTCAACGCCCTGATGGACGAGCGCAACGTCACGCGCGCCGCCACCCAGGTCGGCGTAAGCCAACCGGCCATGAGTGCAGCCCTTTCGCGCTTGCGTAAGCTGTTAGGCGATCCGCTGTTTTTGCGCAGCCCTGACGGCCTCCTGCCGACGCCTCGTGCCCGTGAGTTGGCCCAACCCATCGCTCAGGCGCTGAGCCAGATCAAAGCCGCGCTGGTTGCAACGCCTGATTTTGTCCCGGCGGACGCGGTGTTCACGATAAACCTTGGCTTGTCGGACTATCCCGCCTTCGTGCTGCTCCCCACGCTGCTGAAGACCTTGAGCGAACACGCGCCACACCTGTCGATCAACGTTCACGCAGTCAATGACCGCGACCATGCCGTGGACATGCTGGATGCGGGAGTGATTGATGCGGCAATTGGCGTATTGCCGAGCCATCAAGACGGTCGAATTTTCACGCGACCGATTCTGCGTGACATGTTCGTCACCCTCATCGCCCACGGCCATCCGGCAGCCCGACGCGGCATGGACATGGACACTTACCTCTCGCTGCCCCATGTACTGGTCTCGCCCGAGGGTGAACGACACGGCTTGGTGGATCAGGCATTGGCTCAGTTGGGCAAGCAACGCACCCTGGCACTGACGCTGCCGCAGATGTTCGCGGTGCCGGCGATCATCGCCTCCTCCCGCATGACGGCCACGGTCCTGAAACGTATCGCCCTCAGCTCGCCGACGGGGGGGAAGCTGGTCCTGTTCCCGCCGCCGGTCGCGTTGCCGGAGATCATTTTTCATCTCATCTGGCATCGTCGTGGCAACGGGAATCCGGCTCAGGAATGGTTCAGGAGGATGATCGAATCGGCTGCAGCGGGGCTTTGAAAGACAGCTCCCGGCGTGATAAAGCCCCCAGGCACCCATGTGGCTTGTCACGTGCACACCGGGCGGCCCGCCCACTGTTGAAACGGCATGGACTGCGAGCGTGGTTGAGCAGGAAGCCTCTGGGCCGGGGCGACCCGCTACAGGGCGGTGCCCTTGCGGGGCGACGGGGCACAGCGCATGATGCGCGATTATTTATTTCCCAACGCAGACTATCGATGGCCCACCATCCCGCCCCCTTTCCTTTCAATGAGGAAGAGCGTGTCCTCTCGCTCGAACACCTGGACGTGCTGGACAGTGCCAACGAGAAGGCATTCGACGACATCGTTCTGCTGGCCACTACCCTGTGCGATGCGCCCATTGCGCTGGTGTCGCTGGTCGACCGAGATCGCCAGTGGTTCAAGGCCTGCGTGGGCCTCGGTGTGCAGGAAACCCATCGGGATCTGGCCTTCTGCGGCCACGCGATTCTGGATCCTGCGCAGGTGCTGGTCGTCGAAGATGCGGCCCTCGACCCGCGTTTCGCTTCCAGCCCATTGGTGCTCGGTCCGCCTTACATTCGCTTCTACGCCGGTGCGCCTGTGGTCACGGACAGTGGCGTCGCATTGGGGACAGTTTGTGTGATCGATACCCGCACCCGTCAGCTGAGCGAACGCCAATCCCTGGCCCTGCAGGCGCTTGCCCGGCAGGCCGCGGCGTTGCTGGAAGCCCGATTGCTCAGCCAGCAACGTGCACAGCAACTGGCGCGATTTCAGGAGCAATTCAAGCAAGCCGAGCAGAACCAGGCCGAAGTCGCGCCCCTGTTGCAGAACTCACGCTGCATTTCTTCGCTGGGCATGCTCACCGCGAGCATTGCCCATGACTTCAACAACTTGCTGCAGAGCGTCAGCGCCGCGTTTCAGTTGACCCGCCTGCGTTCCCGGCGGCCAATAGACGTCGAGCGTTTCGCCGAGACCGGTCTGCAAGCCGTTGAGCAAGGGCGGCAGCTCATCAGCTATTTGATGTCGAGCGTACGCGGTGACGGGCCTGAACTGATCTGTATCGATGTGACCGCACGCCTTCATGCAGCGCAGCCGCTGATGCGCCATTCGGTGAGCGAAGGCGTCGATCTTGATTTCGATCTGGCGGAATGGGGCTGGGGCGTCCTCTGTGTCGAATCCCAGCTCCACGCGGTCGTGATGAACCTGCTTAGCAATGCCCGTGATGCCCTGAAGGGTACCGGTCAGGTGCATGTGTCCACGCGCTGGGTGCATGTGGAAGATGACTTGACGCTGCAGCAGGGCGATTACCTTGTCGTCAGTGTGCGAGACAACGGTCCTGGCATGCCCGCTGAAATCGCGGGCCGGGTGTTCGAACCCTTTTTCACTACCAAAGCGACCGGCGAGGGAACGGGCCTGGGATTGGCTCAGGCAAAGGATTTTGCGGTCAAGTCTGGCGGCGATGCGCGCATCGAAACAGCCGCCGGGGCCGGAACGACGGTGAGCCTGTACTTGAGAATCCTGGGCTGTATCGCGACGTCGGAAGCAGGTTAAGCCGTGGGAGGATTCGCTGAACAAAGGATCACACGCCGACATTTCTTTTACATTCACGCGTTACAGTGGCGGCCCTTGTTGGGGAGTAGCCTGCTCTGGACCCCGTGTCACAGAGCCTTCGTGTCAACATTCTCGGCGGCATGCCGTGGCACGAACACCTTCGGGCTGGCGAGACCAACGAGGCATCCATTCCCAAAGTCGGGCGTGTGGTTGCGTCGTTGACTCACAGCCCGACTGGAAATACCCGTGAATCCCATTTCCCTCATCTTTCTCGCTCTGGCCATGTCCACGGACGCTTTTGCAGCGGCCATCGGTAAAGGCGCGAGCCTCCATAAGCCTCGTTTTATCGAAGCGCTGCGCACCGGTCTCATCTTTGGCGTCATCGAAGGCATTACCCCCTTGATCGGTTGGCTGATCGGCCAGGCCGCCACGTCCTACGTCAAGAACTGGGATCACTGGATCGCCTTCACCTTGCTGGTGGTGCTCGGCGTGCACATGATCTACAACGGCCTCAGGCATGAGGACGCTGAAGAGGAAAAGCCCAACCAGCACTCTTTCCTGATATTGGCCATCACCGCCTTCGCCACCAGCATTGATGCGCTGGCAGTCGGCGTTGGCGTGGCCTTCGTCAACGTGAATATCCTCATCGCAGCCGCAGCCATCGGTGTCGCTACGACGGTAATGGTCACCCTCGGCGTGATGCTGGGCCGCGTGCTGGGGACGGTGGTGGGCAGACGCGCTGAAATCATCGGCGGCGTTGTGCTGATGCTGGTCGGCGCGACGATCCTGCAGGAGCATCTGTCGGCGGCATAACGCAAGGCCCGGTGCGCCATCCCTTCATTCAACGCCGCTAATGGGTATGCCGGTGATGGATATCCGGAAAGTGAGGGTGACTGTGGCGCACCTGCACATGGTCGTGAACATGGCTGTGTGCGCCCGTCCCGCTCCACTTGAAAGCATGTTCGTGCTGGTGGTGCTCGTCGTGGACATGCCGGTGTGCATGGGTCATCGCCAAGTGCTGGTGCTCATGTCCGTGACGTTCGGTGAGGTGAAGCCACACGCCAATGCCCATCAGCACAGCGGCCGCCCAGAACGCTCCTGACACAGGTTCGCCGAGGAAGAGGATCGCAATGGCGGCGCCGAGGAATGGCGCGGTTGAAAAATACGCCCCTGTGCGCGCTGAACCCAGGCCACGCAGGGCGAGAACAAAGAGCACCAGGCTGACGCCATAGCCGAGAAACCCGAGCGCCAGTGTCTGCCCGAGCACCAGGGGATCGGGAAGTCGAGCGCCCAGCACAAACGCCAGCGAACAATTGACCAGACCGGCCACCAGGCCTTTGAAACCGGCCAGAAACAGCGCGTCGGACGCGGACACCTTGCGGGTCAGGTTGTTGTCGATGGCCCAGCACAGACAGGCAGCGCCGACGGCGAGCGGCCCGAGCCAGTCATGGGCTTGCAGGCTTTCATGGGGCCAGGCCAGAACCACGCCACCGGCGATGATCGCGATCATGCCCCAGACAATGCGCCGGTCAGCATTCTCCTTGAACACCACCCACGCCAACAGCGCTGTCAGCGCCGCTTCGAGGTTGAGCATCAATGAGGCGGTCGCGCCAGAGGTCGTGGTGAGTCCGAACATCAGCGCAACCGGCCCGAGCACGCCCCCGAACATAATCGCGCCCAGCAACCATGGCCACTCGGACGGCGTCAGGCCGGCGTTTTTCCAGCCACGGTCACGCACCAATCGGACAAGGGTCAGACCCAGACCACTGCCCAGGTAGAGCAAGCCTGCGAGCAACACAGGGGGAACGTCGAGCCCGATGAGTTTGGCCAGCGGCGTGCTGGCACCGAACAACGCAGCGGCCGCCAGCGCATGGAAAATACTGGGATTCATGGGTCATACCGCGCCAGGATTGGGTGGGTGGCCATCTTATCCCATGGATGTTTTGCATAGATGTTTTGCGGCGCCGGACAGCGCCATGCAATTCAGTTGTGATAAACCCAGGAGTTCGGCCTTCCCCCCGCTCAGGATGCCGGCAGGATTCTCAGGGATATGGGCGTGGTCGGGCGGTCGCAGGAATAAGACGGGATGTATCAAGTTAAGAAAAAATCAGGATAATTGGTCGAACTGAAGATTTTCTTGGTGCGCTGAAGAAAAATTGCATGGGATCGTCGTGAATCAAGGAATTGCGCTATGAATTTAGTTGGCTACGCCAGGCTGCAAGATTCGTTGCGCCTATCGGCTTTCCATTTAAACCGACCCGCGAAGATTCAGCCAGTCACAAGGATCAAGCGCATCGGTGAAACGCTGACGGTGCCACCGGGCAGTGCGCCTGAGCCAGATGACCTGCTGGGGCATTTGCTGTTCGCGCTCAAGCACGAAGGAATCAATCTCACCCTCCTGGCCCAGGCACTGCCGCAAATTCCCGCAGCTAGAGTGGAGGCTGAGTTAGTGAAGGCCCCTAACGGTATTTACCTGCGCAAAGCCTGTTTTCTGCGCGAAGCCTTCACCGGAGAAGAGCTGATTCAGCATTCACCCGTGCGCGGTGCATTCGTACCGCTGTTCGATCCTGATTTGTACGTGACGATGCCTGGAGAACGCAATTCTCGCTGGCGGGTAGAGTTTAACGGTATTGGGACAATCGCCTACTGCGCGACTGTTGAGCGTACGCCGGAGATCGTCGCACTTCTCGACTACGACATCCTTGCACGCGCTCAGCACTTCATGCGGAGCCTCCCGACCGGAATGATGGATCGCGCGATCAACCGGGCTTACCTTCACGAGACGCAGGATTCATTTGCGATCGAGAAAGAGTCGCCTAGCGAGGATAAGGCGCGCAAGTTTATCCAGCTGCTCCGACAGGCCCACGAAGGTATTCCCCTGAGGGAGGATTATCTGGTCCATCTTCAGAATGCAACGATCTCCAACCCCTTGGACATGGCGGGGGCATTTCGGCATGAACAGAACCATCTCGCGAATGGCCTGCAAGGTGCCGCAGGCGTCACTTACGTTCCGCCAGACCCCGACCTTTGTCGTGAGCTGATGGAGCAACTCATGGCGCTGGGAAATTCCGCCCCAGGCCGGATCGATCCTATGATAGCTGCGGGAATCGTCTCGTTCGGGTTTGTCTTTCTTCATCCGTTCATGGACGGCAATGGTCGCCTCTCCCGGTTTTTGATCCACCACACCCTGTGCCGCGCCGGCGCGCTGGAAAATGGTCTGCTGCTGCCGGTTTCCGTCGCTATGAAGCGTGAGGAGCGCCTATACCTGGAGACGCTGCAGTCCTTCTCTCGCCCGGCGCGTGAGTTTTGGGATGTCCGGTGGATTGATCAGGGTCAGTACTCGTTCGAATTCACGGGTGATCCCTCTATCTATCGCTTCTGGGATGCCACTTCAGCCGTACGGTTCACTCTGGAAATGGCGAAGCGTGCGTTAGAAGTAGAGCTTCGGGAAGAGACGACGTTTCTTGAAAACTATGACAGGGTCGTGCGGACGGTAAATGAGGCCTACGACGTGCGCGGCAGCGATTTGGCCAACCTCGTGATGATGTGCCTGACGAACAATGGGAAAGTTTCCAATAACCGTCGCAAGCAGTACCAATACTCGGTCCAGCCTGAGGTGTTCGACTACATTGAGCAGGTCACACAAATGCTGCTTGATCAGCAGGCGCAGCAGCGGCCACAAGATAAAAGCGGCCATTAAATGAAACGGGATGATCGGCGTGCGCTGCTCATCGGTATTCACATAGCCGCGCCCGGAAGCCAAGGAGCACAGCCCCATGAACTGCCTGATCCGCAAGGCAACGGACAAGGACACTGCCGCGATCAGCCGCGTCATCGTGGCCGCCTTGCGCGA
Source organism: Pseudomonas petrae (assembly GCF_021728295.1). GTDB lineage: Bacteria > Pseudomonadota > Gammaproteobacteria > Pseudomonadales > Pseudomonadaceae > Aquipseudomonas > Aquipseudomonas petrae. The sequence continues at coordinate 31,155 of NZ_JAKJXE010000002.1, read as the reverse complement.
ATCCAATAGCCAGGGCTATTCCGCAGCCGTCATCGCCCAGGTCGAGCAGAGTTTTTCCCCGTCGGCGATCCTGCGTTTCATGGCGCAGCGGCAGGTCTACGTGGCGACCCTCGACAAAGACATCATTGCCACGGCAAGCCTCGATCAGGCCACTGTCCGCAGCGTATTCGTCGCGCCGACACACCAGGGCCTGGGCGCCGGGCGCGCGTTGATGGCGGCCGTTGAATCAGCCGCCGCGATCCACGGCGTCAGTCAGTTGCGCGTGCCCTCTTCCATCACGGCCGAGGGCTTCTACCGGTCGCTTGGCTACTCGATCATTCGCGATGAATACCACGGCGAGGAGCGGACGATCATCATGGAGAAGTCGCTGACGTTTCCGGCATAGTCAGCGACGCCACACCCGCCCTTCTGCGCTGACCACCCAGGGCGAGCGATCGGCAACGATCTGCACACCGCCGACCCAACGCTCTGCCGGCCCGAGGTCGAGCCCGTTCAACTCCCCGCGCATTACCCGCTCACCCAGCGCCGTCAGCTGGACAAGCCGCCGGGGCCATTCGCTGCCCGGTTGTTCGTGGAGCAGCGGTTGCGGTGCATTGATGAGAGGTCTCAGCAACGCGTTGAACATCGTGTCGCCCAGATACGGCAGCGGCTCATAGGTCAGCATTAAATGACCGAAGACCTTGCCCGCCGCCATCTCGCCTTTTTCCGCGAGAATGCGCAAGGTCAGCCGCTGGGTCAGGCTCAAGCCATCCTCGGCGCCGGGCAGTTCTTGCAGTTGTCTCGCCAACGCGGGACCGAGCAGCGGCAGCGCCGAATGGTGGTGTGTCGCAAGCTCAGCCCACCGAGTCGGGTCCGCTGCGGTGTAGGCGGCCCATACCTGCCGGGCCAGTGCCAGGGCGTCCTCACCGATGGCGCGCCGCTGGGGCCAGAGCCAGGCGAGCACGTCCGGGTCCAGTTGCCCGATGCCGATGAATCGCTCGATGCCGGGCACCCGGCTGATCTCGATCAGTTCCAGCCTACGGGGCACGGTGGGCAGACTCGCCAGCAAGCGCACCAGAAACAGCTGATCGTACGCATCGGCCTCGCACCACAGCACCAGTTCACTGTCGGCATTCAGGCGTGCCAATGCCTCACGCTGCATCGCCTGGCGCTGCTCGGCATCACGGGCTGACAACCCGAAGGCCTGTTGGGCAAACGCGGCCCGCACCGCCCAATAGTCGTCGTCAGGCAGTGCCGGTACCGGGCCCATGACCATGGGGTCGTCGAACATCTGGAACGCACCTGCGAAGCCGGCAACGCGCAGGCTGCGCTCGATGTCGTTGCCGCACCGCCAGTGCTGAACCTGTGCTTCACCCGTCGCCGCGAAATCCGGATGACGGGCAGCAAATGCGACGGCGTTGGCATGGGCGATCAATTTGGGCCAACTGGCGAACCCCGCCTCGCGGGCCACCAGCCATTGGGTGTCGGCGAGCCGATAGTCCGGGCCCGGCAGGCCCATCGCGCGCAGTTGCGCCCGGGCGTCGTCCGCTTCGTTGTTTTTCAGGGCTTTGAGAAGACGTTTTGCGTGTTTACGCAGCGCAGTCAGATCGAGCAGACCGTGTTGACGGGACGCATTAGTGGCAGGCATGCCAACTCCTTACAGGGCTCGGTCCGCCGACAAGCCGGGAGCTGGAATGAATGAGTGTGCAACGCTTGCCTTGGGAAACCCCTTCGCGCGGACCGCAGGCGCAGCAGACGCCCGGAGGCCGACTTTAGCGGGAAGGTCGGAAGGATGCAAAGGTGGGTGTGGGAATGGGTGCGGGAAGTGTATGGCATCACGCCGTGAGTGTTGCCTCACGGCGCGTGCATCCCTCGGTCCACTGCCCGTGCTCGTGTAAACCGGCAAGGACGGGCCTGACGTTACGTCAAACGAGCCCAATCTCCAGATGATCCTGAGCCACGCCTACCAGCTCCACTGACACCGCGTCCGCTGTCGTTGATGTGCTGGCCGACAACGTTGAGGCGTCGGCAAATACCATCGATTTTGAAGGGAGACCGGCTTTGAAGTCACCGTCCAGCACCAACTCGAACCGATGCCCTTGCACGTCGGCGTCCAGGTCCTTCAGATAAACCCGGGTGTGCTCGGCGTTGGTCGTGAACTTCAACGTGCCGTCATGGCCATCGCCGAACCCGGTAAAACCAAGGCCCGAGACATCGATGGTGTCGTGGGCTGAATCGAAGTCGCCGATGCGGTCGGCATGGCTGGCAGTCGACGTCCTGTAGCTGTCGGACACCGAGGCAAACCGGAACAGGTCCGAGCCTGCGCCGCCGAATAACACGTCGGCATCGGCGCCGCCGATCAGGGTGTCATTGCCGTTGCCGCCGAGCAATCGGTCATGACCGGCGCCTCCCCAGAGCAGGTCCGCCCCGGATCCGCCATTCAGGGTGTCTGCCCCGTCCTTGCCATTGATCGAGTCGGCCCTGGCCGTTCCGACGATGGCATCGCTGCCATTCCCGCCGTCGATGGCATTCAGCACGGGGTTGGTCCCTACGTGGTCACTCCCGCCCTGCAGTGCTACGGCGTCCTGTTGCAGATGAGCGAAAGTGTTGCCGTAAACCGAGTTGCCGCCTGACTGGCCGCTCTCCTCTGCCACCCCGAAGGTGCTTTTATCGCCGCCCGTGATGATGTTGTCCGCGAAGGTGTTGTGGTCAGACGGATGAAGCTTCCCGGAGACGCCGCCGCGATCGTCGAACGGCTGGATCAGGACTTCAGGGATGCCGGCTTTCTGCGCGTTCTCGTGAATCAGATTGCCGCGAACCTCAACGTCCGTGCTGCCATAGACACGCACGCCGGACGTGCCGTTGTGGTGAATGTCCACGCCGCTGATATCAACGCCATTGGACAGTTTCACCAAGACGCCTTCAGCGGCATTGCCGTATACCTCGCCACCTTCGATGGTGATGTGGTACGGCGAGGGGATGTTTTCGCTACCGCGCTGGACGACGATGCCGCCGCCGCCATTGTCGTGGGAGACGTTGTTCAGCAGCGCCAGGTCGTGAGTGGTCGTGACGATGTTGAAACCGTGACGGTCATTGTCGTAGGCCAGATTATTGCGAAACGTGCTGTCGATCAGGTAGTCGGCGACGAACCCGTCCAGCCCGTTGCCATGGGACACGCTGTTTTCGATGAGCATGTTCGCCGTGCGCTCGTGGGGGTCGAAGCCGTAGCCCGAGCAATCGCGGATCTCGACGCCGGACAGCGTGACGTTGGTGTCCTGACCCGGCTGCCCCGGTAGAAAGCCGTTGTACCAGCCATCCACCTTGCCGCTGGTGGCATCTCGGTTGCCGTCGAGGGTGAGGTTACTGACGCCGAAATCGTGGGTCGCCTCGCCGCTCGCCGAGCGGATGATGCCGGTGACCGCCTGGTCGGTGCCATCGGCCAGCTTGAGCACCGTGTTGCCCATGCCCTCGCCCTTGATGAACACGTTGCTTTTAAGCATCAGCGCGCCATCGGCAGGCTTGTCGCCTGGGGTCAGGATCCAGGTCCCGGCAGGAATGTAAACGTCGCCGCCACCGGCTTTTGCCGCAGCATCGATGGCTGCTTGAATGGCCGCAGTGTCAGAGGTATGTCCATCACCGACCGCGCCGAAATCCCGGACATTGAATTGCAGTGTCATAACGTGCTCCGTTTCAACTGAAGAGACGGGAGCAGTATGGGCATGCTGTGTGAAAGGCGGGTCATCTGACGGGCCATGTGACGAACGGTGGGTAAATCATCCTCAGTTCTGCCCGTTTAGCTCAGGCGCAGGATCAAAGACTTCCCGGCTAAAGCCGGTCCTACTATCCCGACCCTGGGGGCTCCGAATTTCGCTACAACCCGACCCAATCTACCCAGCCTTCAACTCCCCACCCTGCTCAAACCGCTGCTGCAGCAAATGCCGCGCTGCACCTGCGTTGATGTAGGTCCCGATCAGTTCGGCCAGTTCAGGGATCTTGAGCTTTTTGTCATCGCGGCAGAACTGGGAGAGGGGCAACATCAACCAGCGTTTCTTCTTATTGAGCACGGCATCGGGTGAGAAGAACGAGCGCGGGTTCAGATCGGGCAACGGCGCGTCGTCTTCAAGCTGAACAGTCAGCATGAGCACATTGCCGACGTGAAGGCTGAAATCGGCGATGTCGCGAATCGGCAGCGGCGCTTTGAGGTTGGCGAACACAAAGTGATCCGGCGTCAGCAGCAGCGCGGTTTTATGGGCGCGTCTGAAGAAGCGCAATCCAAAGGGCAGCGTGCACAGCGTGATGAACAGAGCGATGCCGCCACCGACGAAGAACGGCTGCGGGTCATGCCCTGCAACCCCCGGAAACAGCAGCGGGGCAAGCAGCAGGCCCAACCCCGCCAGCGCCGACAAGCCACTGAACCCGAGCAGGATCTGACCCCGCAGGCGCGCCCCTTCGTGCAGTGCGACGTCGCCGGTTACGTTGCCGGCGTGGGTGCGCAACGTCTCCACGATCGCAGCGTCCTGCTGAACATGATGGCTTAGATAATCTTCCGTCAGGCGGCTGCGCAACACGTCGGGCTGCGCGAAGTAGCGATCCATCGTCGCACAGGCTTGCGTTGCATCCAGCGGCCGCGTGCCAGTGCGCACGGCATCGTCGATGGAGACCTTGAGAGACGCCACGCGCTCGCCATTCGAAGGATGAGTGTCTGACGGGTGGGGCAGCTGCGTGGCCATTTCCTCTTCCGGCAGGGTCAGCGGCAGCGCAGCCATCTCATGCAGAAGTGTCGTGGGCAGATCCTGAACAGCGCTCTGCTCGGGGGTTATATGGGTGGCTTGCGCGATATGCGTGGCCAAGCGGTCCTGAAGCATCGGATCAATGGCGGAAATACGCACCAGCGCAGAAGCGGCAGCCAGATTGCCCGCCAACTGAGCACCGGCGGCATCGGCTTCCAGCTCGCGCACACGGCTCCAGTGCATCACCGCGTGGTCGAAACTTTCCATGAAGTAGACACCCAGCATGAACGCCGGGTGCAGGGTCGCGCGTTGCAGCATTTCACTGTCGACCAGGGTCTGCCCGATCACCACCAGGCTGCGCTCGATGCCGTGGTAAATCGGCACGAAACGCATGCTGAACTCGGTATCCGCGCCAGCAAAATGCCCCAACTCGTGGCCGATGACCGCGGTGGTCTCGGCCTCATCGAGGATGCCCAGGTACACCAGCGGCACATGCAGGGTGCGTCCCGTCAAGGTGGTGTTGGCCGGCGCGAGGGAGATGTCCCCGGAGGTGACATAAAATCCGGCGGCCATGCCCAACACGATGTGATCGGGTGGCAGCGCGCCCAGTTTTTGGGCCAGATCGTTCACGTAAGCCCAGAGCAACGGCGCCTGTTCGGCGGTGACCGCCTCCCCCATCACGTCCATCGGCGTAGGCTGGAACATGTTGAGCATGACGCGCAACTGCGTGCCCATCTGCCAGATCGAATACAGGGAGCCGGCGACGAGGACCATGGCGGCGAACATGAATTTCATTTCGCCGGCGGAGAGTCGCCCGGCGTGCCAGACATTCAGCGCCTCGAACGCGATGATGGCGGCAATCGCTGCCCCCATCACCACCACGTGCCCCACCAGAACGAAGGGCAGCAGTCTGGTCACGCGGGTGAAGCTGTGCAGCAGTTGCTCCCGCGAATGCATGGCGCGCCGGCCTGCCCAGTCAAGGGCGAGCAAGCCGAGCCCGCCGACCAGTGCAGCCAGCAATCCCAGCGTGATGACGCCTGTTGCGAGCCAGACCATGACGTTGGTCAGCGGCAGCAGAGTGTCCAGCTCGTCCTGCAACCCGGCGACGCGGGCCAACGCCTCGTTCACTTCCATTTTCTCGCCGTCGCCGACGTCGACCATCACTGGCCGCGAACCGCTTTTGTCAGCGATGGCTTGCAGTTCCGGACGCGCTTCATCGAGGTCAGCCTGATAGCCCGCGTAGGTCAGGCGGTCCTCGGTGCTGCGTTGCAGCTCCCAGACCCCAAACAGATTCAGTGCAAGAGGGAATAAAACCAGTACAGCGATCAGCTTCAGCTTTTTCATGTTCACGTGGCGGCCCTTTTTACTGCGCCGCCGAGTGCCTTCCCTGGCGCGCTTACGTCCTTGAGCAATGGCCTGATGACCCTTGCGTGCTTTACGAAACCGAGGGATAAGAAACCCCCGGCACCGCTATCAGGTCGGGATTCAGCGACCCAACATGACGGCCTGCATACGTGTCTGCGCTTCTTGAACCACCTTGGCCTTGGCATTCAGGTCCTGCAGCAGCGTGTTCAATTCAGCCTGCACCTTGGGGTCCGTCACTTGAATCACCGAGCCATTGATCTGGATCTGCGCCTTGTGAGCGTCGACGTAGTCCGCCACTTTGAGGCCCGATTCGAAGGTGCCGTTGACTTGCGGCATGACGGTCAGGAGCGTGTTGGCCGGGACGGTCACGGTGCGATCATAGGCGCTGTCATACACCGTTTTCAGATCGTCCGGCTGCTTGAGCTGGGCATGGGCTGTGTCTGCTTTCGCCAGCGCTTGCTTGAGCTGCACGACCAGGTCGTTCAAGCCGGTTTGCACCGTCTTGAGATCATCGCGGCGCTCAATCACGTCGCTCAATGAATGGAACGCGCCTTTCTGCACGAAGCCGTTCAGGGGTTTGATGCTGGCGTCCATACCACTGTTGAAGTCAGTGATCACGGCGTAGTGCTGGGTGTAATCGCCGAAAGACTTCGATTCTTCCGGTGTCAGTTTGGGAACGTGGACGCCCGGCTTGTCGATGATCCGGGTTTGCAGGAACTGCTTGAACGCGGCGCGCTGGTCAGGCTCGCTGCTGCCGCAGGCGGTCAGTAGCAGCGGCAGTGCGAGGGCGAGTAACCAGTGGCGGCTGAATGAGACGGTCATTGTCGGGGAATCTCCAGGAAGTGAAAAAAAGCCGTTGGCAGAGAAATCTTGCTTCGGGGCGGTACAGCGTTCGGGTTCAGTCGGCAGCTTGTCGAAACCAATGAACCGTCTGTAAGCGTGATGCTAGATAGCTTGTGCAAAAATAAATTCCCTTTGGATCCTATTATTTTGTAATTTTGCGAAATGTTACGCAGTCGGCGCAGTGGGTCCGAATGAGCACTTGAACCCTGCACGCCGATCATTCTCAAATCCGCGCACACAACCTCCGGGCTCAAGGAAGACAACATTCATGAACGCCACCACGTTTATCGCAGCCCCAGGCTCCCCAAGCCTGCAGACAGGAACTCACCCATGATCGTCGGTATTGACCTCGGTACCACCAACAGCCTGGTCGCGGTCTGGAAAGACGATGCCAGCGTGCTGGTGCCGAACGCGCTGGGCGAGCTGCTCACCCCCTCCGTGGTCGGGCTGGACGATGAGGGCCGGATTCTGGTCGGGCAAGCCGCCCGCGAACGCCTGCACACCCACCCTTCCCTGACCACTGCGTTGTTCAAACGGCACATGGGCAGCGCCCACCAGACGGCCCTCGGCAACCACGTATTCCGTCCTGAAGAGCTTTCTGCGCTGGTGCTCAGAAGCCTCAAGGAAGACGTCGAACGCGCCTATGGCGAGACGGTCGTTGAGGCGGTCATCAGCGTGCCCGCTTATTTCAGCGATGCCCAACGCAAAGCCACCCGCATCGCGGGAGAACTGGCCGGCCTCAAGGTCGACAAGCTGATCAACGAGCCCACTGCCGCCGCGCTGGCGTTCGGCTTGCCGCAGCACGGCAAGGAATGTTCGTTTCTGGTGTTCGACCTGGGGGGCGGGACGTTTGACGTGTCGATCCTCGAGCTGTTCGAGGGCGTGATGGAGGTCCGCGCCAGTGCGGGGGACAACTTCCTCGGTGGCGAGGATTTTGACCGGCTGCTGGCCGAGGCTTTCGTTCGCTCTCAAGCCGACCAGCCAGGCTTCCCTGCCCCCGAATCAATCGCTCACGCGCTGCACCGCGAAGCTCAACGCCTGCGCATCGCCCTGGGCCAGGTGCGCAGCGACGAGTTCGTGCTGCGCGTGGACGGCCAGCAGTGGCAGCAAACCTTCACCCAAGCGGACATGGCCGCGCTGTATGCGCCGTTGCTCGAACGGCTGCGCAACCCGGTCGAACGGGCCATGCGCGATGCCAAGCTGCAGATCGGCGATCTCGACGAAATCCTTATGGTGGGCGGCACCACGCGTATGCCGCTGGTGCGCAAACTGGCGGCTGGCCTGTTCGGGCGCTTCCCTTCCATTCAGCTTAACCCCGACGAAGCCGTGGCCCACGGAGCAGCGATTCAGGCAGCCTTGAAGTCCCGGGACGCGGCGCTGGAGGAAGTGGTGCTGACCGACGTCTGCTCCTACACCCTGGGCATCGAGGTCTCACAACAGCACGGCCAGCACCGTGAGAATGGGCACTATCTGCCGATCATCGAGCGCAACACCACCGTACCGGTCAGCCGGGTGAAGACCGTTTGCTCCGCCGAGGAAGGCCAGGCCGCTGTGAAGGTGTGTATCTTCCAGGGTGAAAGCCGCCTGGTGCGCGATAACATTCCGTTGGGTGAACTGGAGATTCCCCTTCCGCCGCACAACAAGGGCAACGTCGATCTCGACGTCCGCTTCACCTACGACAACAACGGCATTCTCGAGTGTCAGGTCACTATTCCCAAAACCGGCGAGCAGTTCGCGCTGGTCATCGAAAACAACCCCGGCGTGCTCAGTCCCAAGGAAATTGCCGAGCGTCTGCAAGCACTCGCCGTGCTCAAGGTCCATCCCCGCGACCAGCAGGTCAACACGCTGCTGATGGCGAGGCTGGAGCATTTGTATCAGGAGAGCCTGGGAGAACGCCGCGAACTGATCGGTGACTGGGCAAGCCAGTTTCAGCGCGCCCTCGACAGTCAGGACGAGCGCATCATCCGGCAAACGCGCACAGAGCTGAACGAGCGCCTTGGCCAGCTGGAACGCGGCGGCTGGCACTGACCCATGGACGCGACTGTCGATTGCTGGAAGATTCTCGACCTCCCTGCCCGCTCCGATGAGCGCAGTGTTAAACGCCAATACGCCAAGCTGCTGAAGGTTACCCGTCCGGACGAAAACCCGGTCGCGTTCCAGCAACTGCGAGAAGCCTACGAGCGCGCGTTGCAACTGGCACGCGAGGGCGACGATGGCGTTGGCGGTGACGCTTCGCTTGTACAGGCTTCGGCAGCGCCTCTGGTGCAAAGACCTGCGCCGGTCACCCGGCCAGTGGTGCGTTCCGCTCAGGAGCAGGCCGCCGAGCTGCTCGAAACGTTTGACGACACTGCCGTGGATCAATGCTGGAATGAAGCGATCGCGCGGGGCATTGAATCAACCGTCGAGACCCTGCTGTTCATGCGTTGCGCGCACACGCCGGACGCGTACCCGAACCTGTTGCGATGGGGCCTGGAAACCCGCCAGTGGCTGACACCCTGGCAACAGGTTCGTCCCCGGGAAGCCGATCAGCAGCGGCTCGGCCATCTGCTCTCCCTGGGGCTGTACCGCAGGCTGGAGCAATGCATGGCCGACGGTGAGGAAACGCGTTTTATCGAGTGCCTTAAGCACCACAGCAAACAAGGGTGGCTGGGCGATCTCGCCCGTCGCCAGACGCTGCACGTGCAGGTGCTCGATCTTTTTCTCGAACATAAAAACTGGTCCCCCGCTTTGTTTCAGAGGATCCGCCAGCTTTTCGCCTGGGACACTGAGTCAGCGGTTGTTCCCATCGTCGATGAGCAATGGCACACCCTGCTCCGGCGCTGCGAAGAGAAGAAATGGGTGGACGAATTGCGTGCACGGGTGCGCGAGGGTGAGCAGCATCCCAACCCGCGCGCCAATGCCGCTGCGCTGTTCCTGACGGGTTCGTCTGCGGAACGCCTTCAGGCACGCGTCGCGACATTCACCGAGGCTGACTGGCAGGCTTGCGAGGAGTTGTCGGAGGCGTTCACGACACGGTTTCCCGACTGGGCACGGATGTTCCCTGACCACAATCCGTGGTTCTGGAAAGCACTGGTGGGGCACGAAAGTCCCCAGCACGTGATGAAGCGGGCCTGCGCTGGCATGACGGTCACCCTCGCCTTGGGCATGAATGGCCTGCACCCCGCCGAACTCCCGGTCATGGTGATCATGTCGCCGATCCTGGTCCTGCTTGGGGTGCTGGCCGCTTACATGGGCAAATGGCTGTTAGACCTCTGGGTCGCGTTCACGAAATCCTTCTACGACATCGATCAAAGCGTCAGCGCCTGGTGCGCACGCCACCAACTGACGCGGGATCGGCGTTTTCTGGTGATCCGCAACAGCGTACCGATGCTGACCGTTGGTTTCATTCTGTGGAAATGGCTCGGACTGCTGGGCGTGGTGACCTATGTGATCACTCTGCTGATCGGCAAACTGCCAGCCGGACGCGCGGTGCCAATCAATCGCCAATACCGCTGGCGACGGCCATTGCAGGCGATTTACCGGATCGCCGGGCTCAGCCCGCTGCAGTGGCTGTTCGGTATCGCCATGGTGGTTGTGATCGCATATGTGCAACAGAACATGCCCGGCACGCTGCTGACCCAAGGCTCCTGAGCTCCAGGCGCGACGCGGGACGTTGCGCGGAGAAGCTGGGCTGGAAGGCCTCGGCGGAGAAGCCTTAGGGCCTTCGGACACCGCAGTGCCGCGCTAGAGCCGAATATCCTCCGGCCGCTGGATCAGTGCCTCGATGCGGGTGCCGGTGATCTGTTCTTCATTGGAAAACCCGTCATACCGCGCCAGCTCACCGAAGCTGATGCCGGTGAGCGCCTCAATCTGAGTGACGCTGCGTCGATACGTCCTCAGTGCGCCAAACACCAGCTCCAGCTTGCCCAGCTCGCGGGTCTGGTCGATAACGTACGCGCTGGCCGAAGGCTTGCCGTCATCGCCAAGGAATGCGACGACTTTCCAGAAGGCTCGGGGTATCTGCACGCCCCGGTACAGCGGGTCGTCACTGCGCAGGACCGGTCCGGTAAACACCGTGGCGCGCTCTTTCCAGCGGCGGGTGTTTTCAAGAATGAAGTCTTCGAGTTCCAGCCAGGTTTTCTGGTTGAAGGCGGACATCTGCGGCGAACAGTTGGTGAAGTGGAACGTGTCCTGATTGGCGGTTTGCGCCTCGGCGCCCCAGTTGGGGTCCTGCCGGCGAACCAGATGGCCGCGATCCAGCAGGTTATCGCGGTACAGATCGTCGCCGATCTGCGCCTCGACCGGCAGGCGACCGTCGTAGGCCCAGTTGTCCTGACTCCGCACAATTTCGACGCTGCTGCCACCCTCGATGTTCACGCCCACATACAGCGCGATGCGCCGACTCCGGGACATGCTGATGGAGAAGTGGGTGTAATCCAGACGATTGCCCGGATTGCCCACGGGATACACATCGTCGGGTGTTGAAATCGTCGGCCACGGCACGACGAATTCCCCCAGAAACTCACCGCTGTAACCCGATCGACCTTCCAGTGCTGACACTGGCGTGACCCGCCCTTGCGGGGTTGATCGCAGCGCGGTGGCATGGGATGACGTGTCGGCTGTGATGGGCTGAAGATCAGCAAGACGGGGGCGATGGGCGAGATCCACCTGAGCGTTATTTGTCGGCATCCTGCTACCTCTTGATTGATGGAGGCCCGTCGGGCGGGCCCGGGTGATACAACGAACACGATCATGTGCCGCCAAGTGTGAATATCGCATGACCTGAAGGGGGTATCGGCTAACTGTGGGTTCACAGCACGTATTGATGTTGACCGAGAGGCCCCCTTCCCGGCTGAAGCCGGTCCTACAAAGCCATCGTATGCGTGCAGTGGGATTCGCGGTGACCTCGACCGTAGGACCGGCTTCAGCCGGGAAGTCCTTGATCTGATTTAAACGCGCTTTTGATCTTGATCTTCATACGCAAAAAGCCCAGACACCGCAGAACGCGACTTGGGTGCAGGCTGAACGCAGGTTTCGCGCAGTGGGCCGAGCCGCATGGATGCGGCGAGAGCGCCGTCAGGACATGGATGTCCGTTCGGCGCGGGCCCACGGAGCGAGACCGGAGTGAAGGAACCCGACGAAGTCGGGCCCAACCAAGAGCACAAGCCCTTGGTTACTTGGGGCTTTATCAAGTAACTCGCCGAAGGCGAAACAGTCTGCCCCCAGGCAGACGCTCTTGATCTTCCATCAGCCGCACTACTGCTGGCAGTGGACAGCGAGCGTGAGTCGCCCCGACCCAATACTTGTTATGATCCGCCCCCGCGCGCACGAATGGTCGAGAGCCCCTGCCTGCCGTTCACACCTGCGCCAAACGTTCAGATCGCAAAACCGGTTAACGCCCCAAAGGAACCCGAATGCAACACGCTACGTTGAACCGTTTCTACGCTGGGGTGCTCGCGCTGTTGCTGTGCGTCACCCTGCCAGCTTTCGCACAGGCAGCGACGGCGCCGCAAGCCGCGCCAAAGGCCGCCAGCCAGGCGGATGCAACGCCGGAAGTCGAGGCCCCAAGCCTGGATGACTTGAGCGAGCAGCTTGACCAGATCCGACAAAAAGTCACCGTGAGTGCCAATGATGATTTGCTGTCAAGCCTGCGCCAGGCCGCGTTGCAGGTGCAGAAGCAAGCCGATGATCTGATCGCGAAACAGGCGGTCGACATCGAACACCTGAACGATCAACTGAACATCCTTGGCCCGGTGCAACCGGATGAAGCGCCCACCCTGACCAGCCAGCGCAAGGCGTTGACCGCCCAGAAAAACGCGCTTGTCAGCGACGAGCGGCAGACCAACACCTTGAGTCAGTCGGCACGGGATCTCGCCACGCAGATCTTCAGCCTGCGCCGCAGCCTTTTCGATTCGCAAATCAGCACCCGCACGGCAAGCCCCCTCAGTTCGGCATTCTGGTCGACCCTGATTCGCCCGACCGATGACGACCTCAGGCGCATGAACGGCCTGCTGGACGACGTCCGCAGCGTGTTCACCAGCGCGCTGGCGCCCGGCAACCGCATGCTGTTTGCCAGCGTTGTGATCGGCGCGCTGCTGATCTGGGTGGTGGTGCGCCGCTTGCTGGAGAGCCTGCTGATTCGCCTGATGGTCCGTTGGTTGCCCGAGGGCCGTCTGCGCCGCAGCGCCCTGGCACTGGCCGTCGGGCTGTCGACGGTGCTCACCATCACCGCCGCCACCTCCCTGCTGCGCTGGGGCATCGTCAGCAATGCGGTGCTCAGCAACGACGTGGTCAATCTGCTCGACCAGGTGCAAACGCTGATCACCTTCTGCGCCTTCATCGTCGGCCTGGGCCGCGCGCTGTTGATGCTGCCGCACCCGTCGTGGCGCCTGCCGAAGATTCCTGACGAAATCGCCACGGCCATGGGCCGTTTCCCGGCCGTCCTGGCCCTGGCGCTCATGATTATCGGCACCCAGGAACGGATCAACAGTGTGATCGCCAGCAGCCTGGCGCTGACCGTGGCGGTCAACGGCCTGACGGCGCTGGCCGTTTCGCTGGTGTTTTTCTTCGGCCTGGTGCGCTACCGCCGCACCCGTCGCCGCCATGAGCTGGAGCGTCCGGGCGGCCTCGCCGGGTTGATTCCCTTCGTTGTCGCGGTCTGGGTCGGTTTGAGTTTGCTGGCATTGTTGAGCGGTTACCTGACCCTGGCCTACTTCCTCGCAGTCAAGCTGCTCTGGATGAGCGTGGTGGCGGCGACCGCCTACCTGCTGGTGGCGTTCTTCGGCGACGTCTGCGAGACCCTGTTGTCGCCCAAGCAACCAGGCGGCATGGCCCTGGGTTCGGCACTCGGCCTGTCCCCGCGCCATCAGGCCCAGGCGAGCACCATTCTCGCGGGCGTGGGCCGCAGTTTGCTGTTGTTGGTCGCCGTGCTGCTGGCCTTCCTCCCCTCCGGTTCAAGCCCGGGCGAGTTGCTCGAAAGCTTCACCCGGATGGAAATCACCAACAAATCCCTGGGTAACCTGAATATCGTCCCGGGGGACATTCTGCTGGCACTGGGTTGCCTGGTGATCGGCCTGCTGGGCGTGCGCGTCCTCAAGGAATGGTTCGGCGAACGCCTGCTGCCGGAAACCAACATGGACGCCGGCATGCAGGCGTCCCTGGTAACCCTGATCGGCTACATCGGTTTTGTGCTGGTGATTGCGGTGGTGATGTCGACGCTGCACATCAGCCTGACGAACCTGACCTGGGTAGTGAGCGCCCTGTCGGTGGGGATCGGTTTTGGTTTGCAGGCCATCGTGCAGAACTTCATCTCCGGCCTGATCCTGCTGACCGAGCGACCGGTCAAGGTGGGAGACTGGGTGAGCCTGGCGGGGGTCGAAGGCGATATTCGCCGGATCAACGTGCGTGCCACCGAAATCCAGATGTCCGACCGCTCCACGGTGATCGTGCCGAACTCACAGTTCATTACCCAGAACGTGCGCAACGTGACCATGGGCAATGCGCTGGGCGTTGTCGGGATTTCCCTGACGCTGCCGCTGGAAACGGATGTCTTGCAGATCCGCGAACTGCTGTTGCAGGCGTTTACCGAGCATGAAGCCGTGCTCGATACGCCAGCGCCGTCGGTCACCTTTAAAGACCTGACCAACACGGGCCTGATCATCAGCGCCAGTGGTTACGTGAACAGCCCGCGCTCGGTGGGGAATGCCCGAAGCGACCTGCTGTTTACCGTGCTGGGGCGCCTGCGGGAAATGGGCATCGCGCTGTCTGCACCGCAGAGCATGGTGTTGATCAATGACGGGCTGAGCAAAGAGCCGCCGCCGGCCGTGGCTGATTGATCACCCCGTCGAATTGAGGCGCGCGGCGCGACAGTCGACTGCTTCATGACTGACACGCCGCGAGTCGCGGACGGGCCTCGCCCCCACCGGGATCAGCTCACCTCTTTGTTCGGATCTTCAGCATGGGCCCAACGATAATCCAGACGCGGCACGAAACACGCCAGGGTCAGTCCGTAAAAGGCACCGAAGATTGAAGCGATCAGGAAGTCGTGGGGAAATTCCGCTCCTCTCGGCGATTTTCACCGGAACACGCCGGCTTTAGTGCCGGCGCCGCCGGAGCGGGCGGCCAGCGAAATACTGATCAAATTCGCCTCTCAGCATGCCGCTGGCCGCCTGTTCAGACCGAACCTGCCAAACGGGTCGCGAAGTCTCGATAGGAATGAAGCTCCCGGCCCAGGATTTGCGTCAGGCGTGCCACGTCGCCGGTCTCGGGAATCATACCGTCGCTGACAAAACGCTGGGCCATGAGGCGCATTTCATAGGCCATCCACTTGGGCATGAAGTTCGCGACATTCTGCTCGAACCCCGACGGCTCATCTCCCCCGTAAACCACCGGGCGTCCGAGGACTTGCGTCCAGATCGTGGCAACGCCCTCTCCCGTTAGCGTATCCGGGCCGACCAGATTGATGATTTCGATGGGCAGCTCATCCGATGCCTGATCGCGGCGGATCAACTCGATGGCTGCCACTTCGGCGATATCGCGGGCATCGACCATGGCGAGGCCTTTACTGCCAATCGGCATCGGATACACGCCGTGATCGAAGATGGCTTCCTTGACCATTTCGTCGTTGTCGATGAAATAGGTCGGACGCAGGATCGTGGCATTGAAGCCCATCTGTTCAATCATCCGCTCTGCGCCTGATTTCACCGCGAAGTGCGGCACGTCGACGAAGCGGTCAGCGTGGATGACCGAGAGGTACACCACGCGGTTGACGCCGGCCTCTCTGGCGATATTGAGCGCGATCAGCGCCTGGGTGAACTCGTCGGGCGCCACTGCGTTAAGCAGGAAGAGCGTGGAGACGCCGACGAACGCACGACGAAGGGATTCGATATCGAGCATCTCGCCCTGAACGACGTCCACCTGCGAGGAGAAATGACTGTTCGAAGGATCACGGACAAGAACACGAACGTGCGCGTCGCGCTTAAGGAGCTGCTCAACGACTTTGCTGCCGACGCGGCCGGTAGCGCCTGTTACGAGAATGGTCATGATGGTTCACCGATGTGGGTTTGACTGGAGACACCACTATCGATGGATCAGGAGTGAGCCGCTAGACGCCGAAATTAGACAAGGCGTTCCATCTGTGGAACAGTCGCTCCCAGTTCTGGCCCTGGCGCTCTGCGACCGGGGTTGTCGCTCATTTCTAAGCTGTGCCTTCGTCATTCAGGTGAACCATGGATTTGCTTGCCCTCGCTGATTTCAATCTCGTCGCCCGGCATGGCGGGTTCGGCCGCGCTGCACGTGCCGCCGAGCGGCCTAAAGCGACGTTGTCACGTCGGGTCGCGGAGCTGGAACGCAGCCTGGATTTGCGCCTGTTCGAGCGCGGCGGGCGCACGCTGAAGCTCACCGAGGAAGGCCGCGCGCTGTTTGAACGCACGGGGGCGTTGCTGACCGAACTTGACGAGACAGCGGCGGCGATTGCATCGGGCGGGGCGCGACCACGGGGTAAATTGCGCATCAGCGCCCCGCTGTTATTTGCCCAGACCGCCATGGGCAAGCTGGCGGCGGGCTTTGTCCTTGAGCACCCGGAAGTACGCCTCGAGGTGACCACCGAAGACCGCGCCGTCGACATGATCGAGGAAGGTTATGACCTGGTGATCCGGGTCAATCCGGACGTCGACGAAAGCCTGATCGGCCGTATTTTCATGCACGACCGGCTGGTGGTCGTTGCGAGCCCTCACCTTGACCGCCCTGCCCCCGACGTCCCGGTAGCGGCGGTGACGAGAGGGCCCAGCGACCGCACGCTCGTTTGGGATATAGCTTCTCCCACCGGCCGAACCTGCATGACCATCGACCCGGTACTCAGTCTGTCTTCGCTGGTCATGGTGCGCGACGCCGTCCTGGCGGGAGTGGGCGTCGGTCGCTTGCCGGTGTCACTGGTGGGCCAGGACCTGCGCGACGGAACGCTGGTGCACTGGGGCGACATCGACGCGCCGGAAGTCGCACTGTGGGCCCTGTATCCGTCGCGACGGTTGTTGAGCGCGCGGGTGTCGGCGTTCCTCGATTATTTGCGACGCGCGTTTCCGAACGGCGCGCCCGAGGAACTGGCGGCTTTCATGGCGCGGTGAGAGGACGCGTCGTTCGTTGTCGCCGGCGAAGATGCAGCCTTACTGCGTCGTGGCATCTGAAGAGGATTACCCTGTTCTATCATCCATAACTCTAGATACATCTTCTTCCTTGATCGAACATAGACCGACTTCCACCTAGCGCAGGAGCGCACTATGCAATATCCAATCGCCATTGAATGGGGCGACGATACGACGGCTGTCGGCATGCAGATTCCGGACATTCCCGGAGCGGTGACTGCTGGCGACACATTTGAAGAGGCTTACAACGCTGCGGTCGAAATTGCCCACATCTGCCTCGAAGAATTGGTTGCCGACGGTCACGCCGTGCCCATGCCATCGTCGGCTCGGGCGCATCACGATCATGACGACTACGCAAACATGGGCTGGGGTATGGTCGAGATCGACATTACCCCTTATCTGGGCAAGACCGAGAAGGTCAATGTCACCTTGCCGGGGTTTGTCATACAGCGCATCGACCGTTATGTTCGCGACCACAATGTCAAAAGCCGATCTTCGTTCCTGGCGGATGCGGCGCTGGAAAAACTCGGGCGGGTTTGAGTAGCAATTAACCGCAGCAACACGCTTGTCCCGCGATCGGCTGCGCAGCAGCCGTAAAACCAGCCGACCGAGGGCTTTCAGACAAACCGCATTCGCCGGATTTGCTGCCGCTACGCGCCAGATCGCGGGACAAGCCACGCTCCCACAGGGTATTGCGACGTACACAAAATTCCAGTGGGACCGGCTTCAGCCGGGAAGAGGCCAGTGCGTACGGCATCAATCTCACGGTGTAGCAACCGACGCCTTCCCGGTTAACGCCGGTCCCACAATGGGAGCCCGCCTTCAGCCCGCAACATTCTGGACCTGCGCCTTCGTCAACACGCGGGCCAGTTTCTTCGCCAGTTCTTCTTCCTTGTACGGCTTCTGCACGATCAGCTTCGGGTCGACGTCGAGGATGTCGATGTCGGCGAATCCGGTGATGAACATGATCGGCAGCTGCGGGTGGTCACGGCGGACGATTTCTGCCAGTTCGCCCCCAGTCATGTTGGGCATGGCGAAGTCCGTCAGCAGCAGTTCGATGCCGGGGCCAAGCTTCTTCAGGGCTTCCTCGCCGCTGTCCGCTTCGACCACCGAATACCCCAGCGAGACCAGCATCATCGCCGTCACCGAGCGCACGTTCGGATCGTCGTCGACCAGCAGAATCGTGCGGTGCTTGTCGTCGGCGTCGGCGCGGCCGGGCATGTCAGAGGCGCTGACCACCGGGACTGCCGTGCGTGCAACACTGGGCAGGTACACCCGCAGTGTCGTCCCTGCGTTTTCGGCGGTGTCGATGCTCACGCCGCCGCCGGACTGCTTGGCGAAGCCGAACACCTGTGCCAGGCCCAACCCCGAACCCTTGCCCACCGCCTTGGTGGTGAAGAACGGTTCGAAAGCCTTGGCCAGCACTTCTGCGCTCATGCCGCAGCCGGAGTCGCTGACCGACAACACCACATACGCGCCGGGCTCCGGATCTTCGGGACGCTGCGGCAAGCGATACACCATCTCGTTCCAGGTGCTCAGGCGCAATTGCCCGCCCTGGGGCATGGCGTCCCGCGCGTTGATCGCCAGGTTGAGGATGATCATTTCGGTCTGCGTCGGGTCCACCAACGCACTCCACAGGTCCTCGGCCAATTCGGTTTCCACCCAGACGCTGCCGCCCAACGCACGACCCAGCAGCTCGCGCATGCTGGCAATCGTGTCATTGAGGTTCAGTGCGACGGGCTCCAGGCGCTGACGACGGGAGAATGACAACAACTGGCTGGTCAGCTTGGCGCCCCGCTCGCCCGCTTCACGGATGTTCTGCAAGCGCTGCGGCGACTTGGTAAACACACCTTTTTCCAGATCCCGTGTCAGGAAATTCGCGCTGGTCAGGATCACCGTCAGCAGGTTGTTGAAGTCATGGGCCACCCCGGCCGTCAACTGACCGACCACCTCCAGCCGCTGCATCTGCTGCAGGGCGGCCTCGACGCGCTCACGTTCCTTGATCTGATCACGCAGACGCTTGTTGGTCGCGGCCAACTCGTCCACCACTGCGCGCTCGCCGGTGATGTCTCGGACGGCGGCGTACATCAGGCCGTCGTCCGGCACGATGGTCCACGACAGCCAGCGAAAGCCACCGTCAGCGTGGCGCATGCGATTGACGAAACGCGTCGTCACGTGACCGTCGGCCACGCTGGCGGTCTCGCGCAATGTGGCGGCGAGGTCATCCGGATGAATCAGTTCGCTCAAACGCTGCTGGCCGACTTCGTCGCGGCCCCAGCCCAACGTCGCTTCCCAGGCCGGGTTGAGGGCAATCGGCGTCATGTCGAAGTGCAGGACCCCCAGCAACTCACGGGACAGCTCCCAGGTGCGGTCGCGCTCGCGGGTTCGCTGAACCACGCGTTCGCCGAGAATATCGTTGAGCTGATGCAGCGCCTGAGTGGCGTGCTTGCGCTCGGTGATGTCCTGCATGACGCCGGTGAAGCGCACGCATTGGCCCTCTTCGAACAAAGAGCGACCGTTGGAAAACACCCAGCGCTCCTCGCCGTCGTCGGTGACCAGTCGGTGCTCGATCTGGAAGGAGGTGTCCACCGTCAGCGCGGCCATGACCTTGCTGTGCAAGTGATCGCGGTCGTCCGGATGGCAGAGCAGAAACATGAGGGCCAGGCTGACGGAGGTGTCGGCGCCAACGCCGTAAAGCGTTTTACAGCGCTCGTCCCACAGCAGCGTGTCGGTGCGCGGATCATACGTCCACATACCCATGTCCGCCGCTTCAATCGCCAGGTGCGCGCGCACTTCCGCCACTTGAAGGGTCTTCTCGGCATACAGCCGCTTTTCCCGCTCCTGCACTTCGGACACGGCGCGCATCACCGCCTTGGGCAGCATCTTCATGTTCTGCTTGAGGACGTAATCGACGGCGCCCATGCGCATCATCTCGACGGCATGCTGCTCGCCGAAGATCCCTGAGAGAAAAATAAAAGGCGTCTGCGGCGCCAGGCGCAGTGCGCTGTTGAGCACATCGGCTCCCGACGAGCCCGGCAACAGGAAATCGCTGAGGATGAGGTCGAAACGGGCGGCCATCAGCTCGCGTTCAACGTCCTGATGGTTGTAGACCAACGTGGCGTCGATCTTCAGCCCAGTGTTTTCGAGGGTGAGCAGAATCAGCTCGGCATCGAGCGAACTGTCTTCGACCAAAAGCAATTTAAGCTGCGATAGCGGCATCGATATACGTCATTGTTCCAATAAGGGCTTGCGCGAAATGCGTTC
The DNA here is from genome assembly GCF_021728295.1 of Pseudomonas petrae. Taxonomy (GTDB): domain Bacteria; phylum Pseudomonadota; class Gammaproteobacteria; order Pseudomonadales; family Pseudomonadaceae; genus Aquipseudomonas; species Aquipseudomonas petrae. The sequence goes on along the minus strand of NZ_JAKJXE010000002.1, from coordinate 10,856 downwards.
ACGCAGGCCAGCATGCGCCGGATTCAGGGCCTGCGGTCAAGAGCCTGGGCGGCGGGCGAGTCGCAGGGAACCCGGTGGCGGCTCATTCAGGACTGCCCAGAACACGCCAAGATCCGAAATCGCCGAGACAAATTCCTTGAATTCGACCGGCTTGACCACGTAAGCGTTCACACCTAACGAGTACGCACGATCCAAATCGGGTTCCTCGCGCGAGGACGTCAGCATGACCACCGGAATGCTGCGCAGCTCCTCGGTCTCACGGATGGCTTTGAGCACTTCAAGGCCATCGACTTTCGGCAGTTTCAGGTCCAGCAACAGCACCGCCGGGTTTCCTGCCACACGATCCTGATGCTGGTTGCGGCGCAGCAGGTAATCAAGCGCTTCGGCACCGTCACGCAGCACAATCACTTCGTTGGCCAACTGGCTACGTTCAAGAGCGACAAGGGTCAGCTCGAGATCGTTTGGATTGTCTTCCACCAGAAGAATGGGTTTAAGCATTGGGCGTCTCCTTCGACACTCAAAGGGTTACAGTCGAACCGCGCTTTGGCAGCGCAAAGTAAAAGGTAGCGCCATGGCCCAGCTGGCTGTGCGCCCATACGGTGCCGTCATGGCGCTCGATGATTCGTCGGACACTGGCCAGGCCAATCCCGGTGCCTTCGAACTCTTCCATACGATGCAGGCGCTGGAACACGCCAAACAGCTTGTCGGCGTACGCCATGTCAAAGCCGACACCGTTATCGCGGATGTACACGACGATCTTGCCGTCCTCCTCGTAACTGCCGACCTCGATCACCGCCGCGTCCTGGTTGCGGGTGTACTTGATCGCATTGGACAGCAGGTTACGCATCGCCAGGTGCAGAAACGCCGCGTCGGCGATGACCACCGGCAGCGGCTCGCTGATTTTCCACGCCAGCGCACGGCCTTCGTAATCGGGCAGCATCTCGCGCTGGATAGACTCCACCATGGCGTTCAAGTCAACGTCGGAAAGGCGCATTGCCGACCGGCCCATCTGCGAGAAGCTCAGCAAGTTATCGACCAGCGTACCCGCGAACCGCGCCGAGTCGGTGATGTTTTCCAGAAAGCGTACGCCCCGGTCGGACAATTTGCTGCCTTCAACGTCGCTCAACAGCTCGGCGTAGCCGGCGATGTGCCGCAACGGCGCGCGCAAGTCATGGGAAACACTGTAGGAAAACGCTTCAAGCTCCTTGTTGGACTTTTTGAGTTCATCGGCCAGGGCGGCCATTTCTTCTGCCTTGCGCAGCACGATGCCCAATACTGCCGTACGCAACTCTGTTACGGCTTCGCAGATCATGTCATCCCAAGGGCTGGAAAAGCCGCTGACGGTCTGTTGCCACAGGGCGAAGCTGTGGCGCGGACTCAGGGAGCCGGTCGGACCAATGTTTTTCTCGAGCTTGCCTGCCCAGTTCACCACTCGAGTCTGCTCGGGACGGAACCAGATGATGAAGTTGGAATGCAGCTCGGAGATCGTTGTCGCCAGTACGCCGCTGACCGAGGTTGCCAGCGCAGGGAGTTCGGGGATGTCGCGGCTGACGTTGTCCGAGCGAAAAACCTCATGGGGATGGCGCCCGCTCAACCAGTCGGAGAGCTTCAAAAGCTGCTCGCGGTCGGGCGTTTCTCCGTAGACATCGACGCTGTCGCCGGAAATCACCGCCGCGCCGGTCGCGCCCACAAAATCCAGCAACACCTGAGGCATGGAGCGCAGGCCGCCGGTCACGCTGTCGAGGTCGGCCATGGCCGCCAGCATCTGCACGATCTGCTGCCGCAGGCTGAGCCTGCGCTGGTTGTCGGCGTGGGCTTCCTTGCTCTCGATCTGCAGCGACAACACGCTGCCCAGCAGCTCACAGGCGGTACGGGTCTGGAAACTGACCCGCCGTGGCGTGGCATGGTGACAGGACACCAGGCCCCACAACTGCCCGCGAACCACAATGGAGATCGACATCGACGCCAGCGTCTGCATGTTGCGCATGTACTGCAAATGCACGGGCGACACAGCGCGCAAGGTGGCGAAGGTCAAGTCCAGCGGCGCGCCGGTCAGGGGATTGTTGCTCGGTATCAGCGCCGATGGCTGGTAGTTGGCATCTTCGATGACGCGAATACGGTTGGCCAGATACAGCTTCCGAGCCTGGGCCGGCACGTCGGACGCCGGAAAGCTCAGGCCGAGCATGCTTTCATAGCCGTCGTCGGTGACTTCGGCGCTCACCAGCCCGTTGCCGTCGGCGTCGAAATGGTAGGCCAGAATCCGGCCGAAACCGGTAATGCGCTTGACCTCGGCCGCCGCGCGCTGACACAGCGCATCGATGGTTTCCAGCTCGTTCATCTGGCTGATGAAGGCGCGCATCAGCGGGTACACGTTGCCGTAGGCCGTAGTCAGGTCCCCGGCCGGCTCGAACTCGGCGATCAACACCTGATCATGACGATGCACCATCATGGTCATCGGCTGACCGGCGCTGAGACCCTGCAGAAAGCGCACTTCACCCAGATGGAATGGGTTTTGCTCCTCATCGGGCAGCGCCTGCAAGCGCTGGAGCAGCAGCTCATGCTCGGCGAACACGCCGGACAGCGTTGCACCGATCAACGACTGCGGATCGAGCCCTAGCCAGTCAGTGACATTGGCACTGACCTGTATGACCGTCGAGGCTGCTTCATCGATGACCAGCAGAAAGCCCTGGGGCTGGATGCTTCCGGGGATCTGGATCGGCTCGCGCGCGCACTGTTCTATCGCGCTCTGGAGGACGTCGTCGGTGAGGGTCAAGGTTTGGCTCCTTCAACCTTCAACGTTTGAGCAAACGGCGTCGGCAATGTGTGCCAGAGGACGGCACGGATGGGAATGGCGCACACGGTAACAAAAACCAGCCGCCTCAAACACTTCAAAGTCACTGATTACCGAAAAAAACCATCCATTCACATCAAGCATCCAGTATCGCGCGCACCTTCGACAGAAACTCTACCAACTGGAACGGCTTGAGAATCATGTCCATGCGCTCACCGAGGAAGTCCTGACGGTTGAGCGCGTTTTCGGCATAACCGGTCATGAACAGCACCGGCAGGTCGGGACGCCAGCCTCGGCCACGTTGCGCGACCTCGCGGCCGTTCATTTCCGGCATGCCCACGTCGCTCAGCAACAGGTCGATGGTGGCGTCGTGCTCAAGGCACCACAGCGCCGTGCCGACGTCACCCACAGGGGTGCAGCGATAACCGGCATCGGTGAGCACTTCATTGACGAACATGCGCACCGAGGCCGTGTCTTCGACAATCAGCACGTGCTCCCCGGCCCCCTGTGCGGCCACAGAAGCGGGCTGCGGGGGGTCTACGCTCTGTTCGTCCGCCGCCGGCAGCAACAGCGTCACTTCGGTGCCGTGGCCGACGACGCTGCGAATCTGCACGTCGCCACCCGACTGCCGGGCGAAACCGTAGATCGTCGACAGGCCCAGGCCGGTGCCCTGGCCGATAGGCTTGGTGGTGAAAAACGGGTCGAACACCTTGTCGATCAGATGGTGCTCGATGCCGACGCCGTCATCGCGGACGGTCAGGGCAATGTACGCGCCATCCGCCATGCGCGAATGACCCTGAGAATAGGTCTCGAAGGTACTGATCCAGATGTTGCCGCCCGCCGGCATGGCGTCACGGGCGTTGATCACCAGATTGAGCAAGGCGCTTTCCAGCTGGCCCGCGTCGACCATCGCCACGGCGCTGCGCGAGGTCAGTTCCAGGGTCAGGCAGATGCCTTTGCCGATGGTGCGACCCAGCAGGTCCGCAAGGGAACGCACGTACTGATTGACGTCCGAAGCGCGGGTGTCGAGCGGCTGCTGGCGGGCGAACGCCAACAGACGGTGGGTCAGCGCCGAGGCGCTTTTTGCAGACGCCAATGCGGCATCGGCATAGACCATGACCTTTTCCGTGCGGCCGTCCTCGGTGCGCTTCTTGACCAGTTCAAGCCCGGTAACGATGCCCGTCAGCAGGTTGTTGAAGTCGTGGGCGATGCCGCCGGTGAGCTTGCCGATGGCGTCCATTTTCTGCGCTTGCAGCAGTTGCTCTTCGGCCCGCGCGCGCTCGGCAACTTCATGGGCCAACCGGGTGTTGACCGAGTCCAGTTGCCGCAGATGCGACTGCTCGCGACGGCGGTGCTCGGTGACGTCCTCGATGAACACCAGGCTCATGCCGCTGACCCGGTAAGGTGAGACCTGCCACTCGGTCTCGCGCAGTTCGCCCTTGACCCGCATGCTCAGGGTGCCCATCCAGCGCTCGCCCGCTGCCAGCGCCTCACGCAGCCCGTCCAGCGCCGAGCCCTGATCTTCACTGAAGCTGCGCAGCACCGAACTGTCGCCGGCGTCCTGACCGAGCAATTGGGCAAAAGCGTGATTGGCCTCGTGGACTTTCAGGCTGCCGTCCATGACGGCAATCGGCGCCGACACGTTGGCGAAAATCTCGCGAAAGCGTTCTTCGCTGTCGCGCAGGGCGTGCTCGGTATCACGCACCCGCAGCAGCGTGCGCAGGGTGGCGAGCAACACATCAGGATCGACCGGGTGCACCAGATAGGCGTCCGCGCCCGCTTCCAGGCCGGTGACAATGTCGCCGGTCTGGATCGACGCCGCGGAGACATGCACCACCGGCAACAGCGCCGTGCGGGGCGCAGCACGCAACTGGCGAACGATGTCGAAGCCGCTCATGTCCGGCAGGTTGACGTCCAGAATCAGCGCATCGGGGATCCGCTCGGCGATCAGCGCAAGGCCTTCGGTTCCGGTGCCGGCTTCGGACACCACAAAACCCTGACGCTCCATGCGCCGACGCAGCGCGTAACGGGTCGCGGTGTTGTCATCGACGATCAGCAGCCGGGTTTCAGGCTTCATCGGCAGGCCCCTGTCCCAGGGCCAGCGGAATCACCACATAAAACGTGGAGCCCACGCCGGGCTGGCTCTCCACGCCCACGTGGCCACCAAGCAATTCGGCGAAGCGTTTGCACAGGGACAGGCCCAACCCTGTCCCGCGCAGGCGTTTTTGCAGCGGCGAGTCGACCTGAACGAAGTCTTCGAACAGCGCGTCATGGAGTTCCTGGGGAATGCCAATGCCGGTGTCGGTCACGGCAAAGCGAATCGAGTCCTCGGACTCCAGCCGCGCCGAAACGCGCACTTCGCCGCGCTGGGTGAATTTCAGCGAGTTGGAAATGAAGTTGCGCAGAATCTGCCCGAGCTTCTGATCATCGGTGTAGAGCCTCGGCAGACCCGCAGGCTCTTCAAAAATCAGGTCCACGGCCGAGGTGTCGACGATGGGCCGGAACATCCCACGCAGCGCCGAGAACAGATCGAACATGTCGAACCACGCCGGCGATATGCTGATACGCCCGGCTTCGATCTTCGCCAGGTCGAGCAGGTCGTCGACCATGTCGCTCAATTCACGGGCAGCGTTACTGACGAACGCGACCTGCTTGTGCTGCTCCGGACTCAACGGCCCGTCCAGCTCATCGGACAGCAGGCTGGCGATGCTCAGGATCGAACCCAGTGGCGTGCGGAATTCATGGCTCATGTACGACAGAAAACGGCTCTTGAGGTCCGACGCCTCGCGTAGCTGGTCGGCCTGATCTTCAAGCTCGGCGTACAGGGCCAGCACGCCCTGATTGGTTTCATCAAGCTCTGAACGCAGCGACTCGGCTTCAGTGCGCAAGCGTTCCAGCTCGAGCCTAGTCTCGATGTCGATCACGGCGGAACCCTCAAGGGTCCCACGGGCGTTGTTGTCAGTCATCGAACCTCTCCAGAGCCATCACCAATACCGTCACATCGTCCCTGCCCCGGCTGTAATCGCGGTGCAATACCGCTGCAATGATCGCGGGGTGTCGGTACATCAGACCTGGATAATCGCGAAGATTCCAACGCGATTGCAGGCCGTCGCTGAACATGATCAACAACTGCCCGGTGCAGTCGGCGTAGTCCACCGGCGCAACCTTGCGGTATTGCAGGCCGACAATGCCGGGGTGCGAAGGAATGCCTCGGGTTTTGTCATCGCCAATCAACGTCGCCCCGATGTTGCCGATGCCCATGAAGCGCAGCTTGCCCGACGCGCCGTCGAACTGCGCCAGCGCAGCGGCGCCGCCACGGCTGCCGCGCATGTCGAAGTGCAAATCGTCGAGCAACACTCCGGGGTCGGCAAAGGGGTTGCGAATGAACGCCCGTGCGCCCGCCATGCCCGCTTCTTCGGCTTCCGGGCCGTGACCGAGGCCGTCGATCATCATGATCGACACCTGCTGCCCCTTGATAGCCACTTCCCAGACATCGCCGCAGGCCGGGTCATCGTGCAGCGAATGCTGAGTGATGCCCATGCGCAGGTCTTTGACGGAGGCTTTGCGCGGATAGAAGCGCGCCAGCAGCACGCTGCCGCGCGGGTCGCTGTGCACGTCGAACACCTGTGCCTGACGCAGCACCGAACCCAGGCCGATGCCTTGGGTACCACGGGTTGAGAAGCCATCGGCCATGCAGTTCTGCACATCGAAACCCTTGCCCCGGTCGATGGCAAGGATCTCGACGCCCGCCCCTGCACCCGAGACGTCGCCCGGCAGCGCGCGCACGTGCAGCTCACCACTCTGGGCGTGCTTGATGATATTGCTTGCCAGTTCGGTCACCACCAGCGCCACGCGGCCGCAATCGGTCTCGTCAAAACCTGCCTCTTCGGCGAGTCTCTGCGCCGTGCGCCGGGCATGACCCACCTGGCTGATGTCCTCCACCGACAACACCTGAGTCAGGTGGCTGTGCAGGTTCACGTCCATTTGCAGATCGTCACGCGAGTGCCCGCACCGGGTGCGGTGTCCAGCTCGAAATCGTCCACCAGCCGCTTGGCACCCGTCAGGCCCAGGCCGAGGCCGCCGCCGGAGGTCCAACCGTCGGTCATCGCCAGCTTGAGGTCGGGGATGCCGGGGCCTTCGTCGCGAAAGGTCAGGCGCAGGCCGACGCGCAGGCCGTCTTCGACGATCGCCCAGTCCATGTCACCGCCGCCGCCGTAGACCATGGTGTTGCGCGCCAGCTCGCTGACCGCTGTCACCAGCTTGGTCAGGTCGATCAGGCGCATGCCGCATTCCTGGGCCAGCTTGCGCGCGGTCTGCCGGGCCAACACAACATCCTGCTCGACGCGGATGGGTTGATTGCCGCTGCTGCGCACGGTCATTGGGAATAGGCTCGCTCGCGCAGCAGCTTCATGCCGCGCTCGACGTTCAGCGCGGTGCTGACGCCGGGCAGGGTCATGCCCAGCTCCACCAGCGTGATAGCCACGGCGGGCTGCATGCCGACCAGCACGGTCTCGGCGTCCATAATCCGCGACAGGCCGGAGATCATGCCGATCATCCGGCCAATGAAAGAATCGACCATGTCCAGGGCGGAAATGTCGATCAGGACGCCGCGTGCCGAGGTGCGGCTGATGCGCTCGGACAGGTCGTCCTGCAGCGTCAGCGCGAGTTGGTCATGCATGTCCACCTGGATGGTGACGAGCAGAAAGTCGCCCATCTGCAGAATCGGGATGCGCTCCATGGGCTCATACCGCCTTGGTGAGGGTGACGCCGAGACGGCGCAGGGCCAATGCGAGGGCGTCGGCCAGATTGGCTTTGGTCACGACGCCTTGCAGGTCCAGCCCCAGATGGACGATGGTCTGGGCAATCTGCGGACGCACGCCGCTGATGATGCAATCGGCGCCCATCAGGCGGATGGCCGTGACGGTCTTGAGCAAATGCTGAGCGACCAGGGTGTCGACGGTCGGCACGCCGGTGATGTCGATGATGGCAATTTCCGCGCCGGTGTCGACGATGCGCTGCAACAGCGATTCCATGACCACTTGGGTGCGTTGCGAATCCAGCGTGCCGATCATCGGCAGCGCCAGAACGCCGTCCCACAGTTTGACCACTGGCGTGGACAGCTCGAGCAGTTCTTCCTGCTGACGCTTGATCACCGCTTCACGGGACTTCTGATAAGTGCGGATGGTGTGCAGACCCAGACCATCGAGCAGCTCGGACATCTGCAGCACTTGCTCGGCGATCAGCAACGGCTGGTCGGCGAAGGCATTTTGCAGTTGGGTGAAGAGCGGGCCCTTAAGCGCGAAGATGAAACTGGCGGTCTGCTGGGAATCCTGACCGGCCAACGCGCGCTGGCTGGACAGTTTTTCCAGGAAGTGGCGAACATCATCCCACTCGGTGGTGGTGATGTTCGCAGAACCGCCCTTCTCCAGCGTCGACGTCAGCAAGCGCAGGAAGTCGGCGACTTGCTGGCGGATTTCCTCGGGCTTGAGATTGCGCGTTGCGCCGCTGGCTTCGAGATCGGCGTGCCACTGAACGGCCAGATGGGATTCGGAGCGCTTGAGGGCGTCCACGGTGATTTGTTGCAATGCTGCCATGAGGGTGGCTCCAGTGAGTGCACGTCGAGAATGAGAGTTGATCGACTTGAGCAGGCCTGTGAAATATGCGGGATGGTCTAAACAACAGCGAAAAACGTTGAGCGGCAGGTTGTTGCCAGGCGTGGACCAGCACACTGCCTGGCTCACCGGATTGCAGCCGCCACAACGGGCGTAAACCGCGCAGACGGGATACGCCTGTGGCGAGAGGGTGTCAAGGTAACATCAGGCCGTTTTCGCTGTTTCTTTATCGGCATGATCGTCCCGGACTTAAAACACCCTGTCGACAACCTGTACATAGATCGAAAACGCCCCCAGCAAAAACCAGAACCCCGTGAACAGCCACGGTGTGCGCATGGAAAACATCAGGGACTTGCGGTAGCCCTTCTCGCTAGATTCGTGCTCGCTGAAAAGGGGCGAATCGTCATACGCCAACCCCATGGCCGGCTGACTGCTGAGCAACTGAGACTGCTTGAAGTGCCAGTGATCAATGATTTCATACGCTGCGCGGATGCCCGGCCAGGCGTGCATGGAGCTGATCAGCCCGAGCAAGGTCAGAAAGGGCGGCACCACCAGCGTGAACATCTTGCCCCATTCCGGATTGAGGTTGGCCATCGACGACGCGAAGGCGATCACCAGAAAGGACTGAGCGGACAGATAGGCGTTGGTGCGGTTGGACAGGATGGTCGTTTCGTACTGGATTTCATTGCGGTAGAAATTCAGCCGGTCTTTCGGTGATCCGAACAGCATGGCGTCGGCCACTTGATCACTCGCCGCCGGCTCCTCGGCAGCCGGGTTGCTGCTGGTGATGATGATCGGTGTTTCGGTGTCACGGCTCACAAGGGTGCCTCCTGCAAATTAAATGGCGACGCAGGCATCACCTGCGACGCTACTCTGTTTCTGAATAAGTGAGCCGTCCCAAGGTGCCCGGAACTGGACGAACGGCGCGTGGGACGTCATGAACCCCTTCCCGGCTGAAGCCGGTCCTACTCACACCTGACGGCCTCACGCAGGACCGGCTTCAGCAAGTGGGACCAGCTTTCGCAAGTGGGACCGGCTTTAGCCGGGAAGCTTTTATTCATCGCACCCTCATTTCAAGAACCCGACGCCCGCGCCATGCAGCGCACCCGCCGCTCCTCCACCCGCTGAGCGAACCAGGCCGTGGTCAGCTTGCGCGTGATCTTCGGACTTTCCAGCACGATGCCCGGCAAAATCGCCCTCGGCAGCGGCTTGCCGGCGGCCTTGTCGGCCATGGCAAAAACCTGCGCGTACAGCTCGGTGTCTTCGAAGGCCAGTGTCTCGCCCTTCTCCAGCTGGCTGCGGATCGTTGTGTTGCGCATGTCCAGACGCGGATAAAGGCTGCGCACGGCCAGTTCGGTCTGCCCCAGCGCCGGGCCGAAACCATAGCTGATCAGGTCGCCATCCAGCGCCAGACGTTTGCCGGACACCCGCGCCAGAGCGCTCTGGAACGCCGCGTTGCGACTGGCGTACCAGCCGGCGTTGAAGTCGGCGAAGCGGTACAGCGGCTTGTCGTAGCTGACGGGATTACCCAGCAAGTGGGCAATGCCGAAGTACATGCCACCGCGACGGCTGAACACTTCATGGCGAATCGAACCCTCGACCGGATACGGATAATCCCGGGCCTGCCGCTCGGCAAATTCGATGCTGACCTGCATGGGCCCGGCGGTGTGCACAGGGTTGAAATTGCCGAACAGGGTACGACCCAGCGGCACCATGCCGATGAAGTCATCGAAGATCGCGCTCAGGTCTTTTTCCGTGCGGGCGGCGCTGAGGCGTTCGTTGAAGGTCTTGCCGGTTGAGGAGCGGATGTCCAGTGCGCTGCGCACCAGCAGATTGGGGATGTGCGCCTTGCTCGCGCGACGGTCGATTTCGTCCTGGGCGATCTTGCCCATACCAGGGACGGCCGGATCGACCTGGAAATTCGACTCCTGTTCGGTCACGGCTAGCACGGAACAGAGGTTTTCAACGCTGGGGTCGATTTTCTGCGCGTCGAAGGCGCGTTGGATGTCCTGGGCCCAGCCCTGGCGGTCGGCGACGTTGGCGGGCAATAACCGCACGATTTCACTGCGTACCACCGAAGGTTCTGGCGCGGGTTCCTCGCTGCGTTGCGAGCTGCAACCGGCGAGCAGTGTCAGCAGGATCAGGCTGACTAGGGTATGGAGGTGGCGGCTGATTCCATTCACGGGCATGACTTCTCGCTGGTTACTCAAACGGGGTGGCGGGCTATGGACAGCGGGGAGCGCTGCTGATTCAAACGGTGCCGGTTGTGGTTCCTGAAGTGGGACTTGCTCTGACCCCAATTGCAGGACCGGCTTTAGCCGGGAAGGCATCGGACGTCACGCCGCGAAAATGATGTCGTATACACCGGCCTCTTCCCGGCTGAAGCCGGTCCTACTGTCACACCGCGCTCCCTCAGTGGGGCCGGCTTTAGCCGGGAAGGCTTCGGACGTCAC
>NZ_JAKJXE010000019.1 GCF_021728295.1 Pseudomonas petrae | reverse complement strand
CCCAAAGGGTACAAAATGTCACTCGCGCCGCCCCGCCGTTGGTACAACGCCTACCCAAAAGCACACGATCCATCGACAAAACCCCCATAAACCGGGGACTGGACGGCAGTGGCCCGCGCTTTGCTCTACGCTCTAGCCATGCGACCTAGCTAGGCGCCGCAACGCGTTATCCCCAGACAATCACAAGAGCAAGGAGATATTCACCATGCGTTATGCCCACCCCGGTACTGAAGGCTCACTCGTCACCTTCAAGACCCAGTACGGCAACTACATCGGTGGCGAATTTGTGCCGCCGGTCAAAGGCCAATACTTTGAAAACACCTCGCCGATCACCGGCAAGCTGATCGCAGAATTCCCTCGCTCGACCGCCGAAGACATCGACAAAGCCCTCGACGCCGCCCATGCCGCTGCCGATGTGTGGGGCAAAACCTCGGTGCAGGAGCGCTCGCTGACCCTGCTGAAAATCGCTGACCGCATCGAACAAAACCTGGAATTGCTGGCGGTCACCGAGACCTGGGACAACGGTAAAGCCGTGCGCGAAACCCTCAACGCGGACATCCCCCTGGCTGTCGACCATTTCCGTTATTTCGCCGGTGTGCTGCGTGCTCAGGAAGGCTCGGCTGCGGAGATAGACGGCAACACCGTGGCGTATCACATTCACGAGCCGCTGGGCGTGGTCGGGCAGATCATCCCGTGGAACTTCCCGTTGTTGATGGCCGCCTGGAAACTCGCGCCCGCCCTCGCCGCGGGTAACTGCATCGTCCTCAAACCGGCCGAGCAAACGCCGTTGGGCATCACCGTGCTCATGGAACTGATCGGCGATCTGTTGCCAAAAGGCGTGCTGAACGTCGTGCAAGGTTATGGTCGTGAAGCGGGTGAAGCCCTGGCGAGCAGCAAGCGTATCGCCAAGATCGCTTTCACCGGTTCGACGCCGGTGGGTTCGCACATCATGAAACTAGCGGCTGACAGCATCATCCCGTCCACCGTGGAACTCGGCGGCAAGTCGCCGAACATCTTCTTCGAAGACATCATGCAGGCCGAGCCGGAGTTCATCGAGAAAGCCGCTGAAGGCGTGGTGCTGGCGTTCTTCAACCAGGGCGAAGTCTGTACCTGTCCATCCCGCTGCCTGGTTCAGGAGTCGATCTACCCGCAGTTCATGGAAGTGGTGATGAAGAAGGTCCTCAAGATCCAGCGCGGCGATCCGCTGGACACCGATACCATGGTCGGTGCGCAGGCGTCGCAGCAGCAGTTCGACAAGATTCTTTCGTACCTCGAAATCGCTCAGGGCGAGGGTGCCGAATTGCTGACCGGTGGCAAGGTCGAGAAGCTCGAAGGCTCGCTGGCGACTGGTTATTACATCCAGCCGACACTGCTGAAAGGCAACAACAAGATGCGCGTCTTCCAGGAAGAAATCTTCGGTCCGGTGGTAAGCGTGACCACCTTCAAGGACGAAGCTGAAGCCGTGGCCATCGCCAACGACACCGAGTTTGGCCTGGGCGCTGGCGTCTGGACCCGCGACATCAATCGCGCGTATCGCGTGGGCCGGGCAATCAAGGCCGGTCGCGTGTGGACCAACTGCTACCACCTGTACCCGGCCCATGCGGCGTTCGGCGGTTACAAGAAATCCGGCGTCGGCCGCGAAACCCATAAGATCGCGCTCGAGCACTATCAGCAGACGAAAAACCTGCTGGTGAGCTACGACATCAATCCGCTGGGCTTCTTCTGATTAGCGTGTTCGGGTGACAAGCAACGGCCTCTTCGGAGGCCGTTTTTTGTCGCAGGGTTTCGGCAATCCAACGTGTAGGAGCGTGGCTTGTCCCGCGATCTGGCGCGCAGCGGCAGCAACCCGGCGAACGCGGGCTATCCATGATCGCGCGGCGGCAGGTTTACGACTGCTGCGCAGCCGATCGCGGGACAAGCCACGCTCCTACCGGCTCGCATCCGCCTCCGATTCCGGAGCAGACGCAAATCTGCGGGTGAAAGGGGGCGGCATGTCGAGCGCCATAATTGCATTGCTTGCCTCTATAATGCCGCGCACATTGCCCTCTTCGCCCCGCACGACCCGGATCGGGTCTCAAACCAGGTGCCTACATGGATTTCAATCCGCTTGATCTGATTCTTCACCTCGACGTTTACCTCGACCTCCTTGTGACCCAATACGGCACCTGGGTTTACGCCATCCTGTTCCTGGTGATCTTTTGCGAAACCGGCCTGGTGGTCATGCCGTTCCTGCCCGGCGATTCGCTGCTGTTCATCGCGGGCGCCGTGGCGGCCGGTGGCGGCATGGATCCCGTGTTGCTGGCGTGCCTGCTGATGGCAGCGGCGATACTCGGTGACAGCACCAACTACATCATCGGCCGCACGGCTGGCGACAAGCTGTTCAGCAACCCGAATTCGAAAATCTTCCGTCGCGATTACCTGACCAAAACCCAAGAGTTTTACGGTCGCCACGGCGGCAAAACCGTCACCCTCGCGCGCTTCCTGCCGATCATCCGCACCTTCGCCCCCTTCGTGGCGGGGCTCGGTCGCATGCCTTACCTGCGCTTTCTCGGGTTCAGCGTGTTGGGCTCGGTTCTGTGGGTCGGCGGGCTGGTCGCTCTGGGCTTCTTCTTCGGCAATATCCCGTTCATCAAGAAGAACCTGACGCTGCTGGTGCTGGCGATCATTCTGATCTCGCTGCTGCCGATGATCATCGGCCTGATCCGCAGCCGCGCAGGTCGCTCCGCCGAGGCGCGCTGAGCCCATGTGGTCGTTCCGGGAATGGCGCAAACGGCGCACGCTGGCGCGTCATCCGGTCGATCCGTAGGTGTGGGAGCGCGTGCGCCAGCGCCTGCCGATCCTCGACGGCCTGACCGCTGAAGAAGACCGCTACCTGCTCGACAGTTGCGTGCTGTTTCTGCAAGCCAAACACCTGACGGCGCTGGAAGGCGTCGAGCTGAGTGATGAATCGCGGCTGTTTCTGGCTGCTCAGGCGCAGCTGCCGTTACTCGCCCTGGGCGATCTGAACTGGTATCAGGGTTTTCACGAAATCATCCTTTACGGCGACGATTTCATCAGCCCGCAACGCCATCGCGATGCCAGCGGCGTCGAGCACGAATGGGATGGCGAGCACAGCGGAGAAGCGTGGTCCCAAGGCCCGGTTATTTTGGCCTGGCCGGGTGTGCTGACTAGCGGCGGATGGGAAGCCTACAACCTGGTGATCCACGAACTGGCGCACAAGCTGGACATGCTCAACGGTGAGGCGAACGGCCTGCCGCCGCTGCACCATGACATGCGCGTCAGTGACTGGGCCAGCGCCATGCAGAGCGCGTTCGATGACCTCAATCGACAACTCGACGTCAACCCCGACGCCGAGACCGCCATCGACCCCTACGCTGCGGAAAACCCCGCCGAATTTTTCGCGGTCATCAGCGAGTACTTCTTCAGCGCTCCGGATTTACTCGTCGAGGCCTATCCCGCCGTCTATGGGCAACTGAAAGCGTTCTATCGTCAGGATCCGTTGGCACGGCTGACGGCATTTCAGCGTGGCACTTTAGACTAGGACGCCTGTCTATCAGGCTCAACACGACGCCTGAAGCCCGCTGTCACGCATGGCAACGCTTCAGGAATGTGCCTATAATCCGGGCCACTTTTTGGCGTTGCATGCCAGATTCTGAATGGTCAACCAAGGGGGCAAAGCCCAATGAGCTACAGCAAGATTCCGGCCGGTAAAGACCTGCCGAATGACATCTACGTCGCAATCGAGATCCCGGCCAACCACGCGCCGATCAAGTACGAAATCGACAAAGAAAGCGACTGCCTTTTCGTTGACCGTTTCATGGCCACCCCGATGTTCTACCCGGCCAACTACGGTTTCATCCCCAACACACTGGCTGACGACGGCGATCCCCTCGACGTGCTGGTCGTGACACCTTATCCGGTTGCTCCGGGTTCCGTGATTCGCGCCCGTCCGGTCGGCGTGCTGAACATGACCGACGACGGCGGCGGCGATGCCAAAGTCATCGCAGTCCCCCACGACAAGCTGTCCCAGCTGTACGTGGACGTGAAGGAATACACCGATCTGCCACCGCTGCTGATCCAGCAGATCGAGCACTTCTTCGCGAACTACAAAGACCTCGAAAAAGGCAAATGGGTGAAGATCGAAGGGTGGGCTGGCGCTGACGCCGCTCGCGAAGCGATCACCAAATCGGTAGCGGCCTACAAGGGCTGATCCGGTTGTGCCCCGCCGAAGCGCTCGCCGCTTCGACGGGGCCATGTTTTACACGCACGTCCCCCTGCTTTTCGACACCCCTCCCCCGTGAATCCCGCTTTTTTTCGTCCTCCGTCATTACACACATGTTTAAAACTCGCCTTGCACACACAGTGTGTTTAATCGCATCGTTTGATTTTCTTATTTGAACAATATCGCAGGATTCAAAATTTTCTCGTAGCCGCTTAAGTCAGGCCCCTGTGCCCGTTGATCGCTCATGCCCATGAATCCCACCGACTTCAAACACTGTTGATGCAAAAGAAAACAGTGAACGAATCGGCCTACAAAAACAGCCGAAGGTTGTAATCCTTACATTCGCCTCCAAGCATGATCGCGTGCTCATTTGAACACTTCGTTCATTTAAACGAGCCTCAACCCGCCGTAAACTTCGGCCCATGAATACATCAGGTGATCGACTGCGCGGCCTTCTGCGAGAGTGCCATCTCTCCGCAACGGACTTTGCCGCCAACCGAAAAGTAACGCCACAACACGTCAACAACTGGTTCAAGCGCGGCATCCCCATGGCGCGCATTGAAGAAGTCGCTGAACTGCTGAGCGTCAACGCGCGATGGTTGCGCAGTGGCGAAGGCCCCAAGCACCCCGGAGCCGACCGCGTCGTTGCCCAGCAACCAGACACTCAACCACCCCGGGCCGAGCGAAGCGCGCGCGAAGAGCTGGAAATGCCGGTCTACACCGAGCTGCAGACGCAAAGCTCCGGCCGGACGGCGGTGGGCGAAATCCACAACCACAAAGTGCGCCTGTCCCGACGCGTGCTCGAAACCATGGACGTCGAGCTGCACAACGCCATCTGCGTGGCGATGGTCGGCAACAGCATGGCGGACAAGATCCAGGACGGTTCGCTGATCGGCATTGATCGCGGGCGCGTGCAGATCATCGACGGGGAAATGTACGCCCTCGAACACGACGGCATGCTGCGGGTGAAATACCTGTATCGCCTGCCGGGCGGCGGTTTGCGTCTGCGCAGCCACAATTGCGCCGAGTACCCGGACGAGATCTTCAGCGCTGACCAAGTGCAGGCGCAGCACATTCAGATTCTGGGGTGGATCTTCTGGTGGTCGACGCTCAACAACCGCCGCCATCCGGCAACCATACGGCGAGGCGCGGAATGAGCGTGTTTCAGAACTGGGCAGACGCGAACAACATGGGTATCCTGCACGCCTTCGTTTCAGCACCCCTCGGCCACACGCGGATGGGTGATCGACCTGGCACCGTCTCCGTGACCTGCCCGGTCTACCTTACAAGCGCCTCCTCGCAGCGCGCACTTTTGCGGACGCGTGCGGTTAGCCAAAAACTAATCAAACCCGTCACCGAGAAGCCGGCCACAAGCCGGCTTTTTAACTTCCCATGAATACGTCGCACCGCTAACCCAGACGGCGCCTCCGTGCGCCCGAAAATCGGCAATCAATGGACTGAGCGCCCTAACCGACGAAGCGAACAACCACCTTCGTTTCAATACAGGAAGTTCATCATGAGTTATCGCAACAAAACCTACATCGCGTTCGCCAGTGAAGACTTTTCTTACTACTCGTTGATGAAAGCCTGGAAGCAGAACGAGAAGATCGACTTTGACTTCTTCAATGCCCATGACTTGTTTGAAGCGCGTGACAGCAGTTCGCCAGAGACCATCAAACGCCGACAGCGCGAGCGGCTGAACAACACCAAGCAAGTCATCTTTCTGGGCAGTGAAGATGGTCGTCGTAAAGGCGGTGACGGGGATTCGTTTCTAGCCTATGAAATCGAGGTGCTTCTCGAACTCGATCTTCCCATCGTCATCGCGAATCTCTGCCAGAGCAGAAACATCGTCACGGACAACATTCCCCAGCCGCTCATCGAGCAAAAACACTTCAACGTTTCGGTGTCTTTCCAGCCAAAAATCATTCAGTACGCGCTGGACAATTATGTCGGGAGCTACGCGAAGAGCGACCTGCAAGGTCCCCATCGATATGTCGGGAGAATCTACGAAGAGCTGGGCATGTGATGACCATCCTTCAGGACATGCAGACGTGGCGCTTCTGGCGGCACTTTCTGGTGGCGTTGTTCGCCTGTGTCGGCGGACAGGCACCACTGTCCAGCGTGCTCCCCGCCCAGGACGCCATCCGCTTTACTGTGCTGTCTTTCATGTTCGCCTCCCGAAACTCGAAGGTCTGCGACGAACTGCGCATCGTCGTGCGCCCTGACGACTACCGAAAACTCGATCGGCTCGAACTGCAGTCTTTCCTCTCGTCATTGAGGTCATCATGAGCCCGGAAACCAGCCTCGATCTCCCGGACAATCCCCGTTGCGCGTTCTGCGCGTACCTGAAGGAAGAGCGTCCTCACACCATCCTTTCGAGCACCACCCAAACCGCGACCTTCGTGACCCGCGAACAACGGGGTCATCCGCACTTGCTGGTGCTGCCCCGACGCCACGTGCCCTCGTTGCTTGAAATGACCGACGAGGAGGTTGCAGCGGTTGCGGTTGAAGTGCGCAATGCGGCGAGGCTGATTGAAAAGGCGTACGCGAAAACGGGGATCGCAGTCTGGCAGAACAACGGCGTGCCGGCGGGCCAGGCGATTGGGCACGTGCACTTTCATGTGGCCGGGACGTTGCCGGGTGGGGGGACGGAGTTTGGTGAGGTGAAGGAGATATCGGTGATGGAGACGGATGAGATTGCGCGGCGGTTGGTTGTGGGGAGATAGATTAGGCGGCATAACTAACCACTTGCAAAAGAGCCAGCCGGAAACGGGCGACATGGCCAGTTAGCCGGGTCTCGATTTAGCGTCACTGCGCATAGTGCGCCCAGTCCCAGAAAACCGAACAGGTAGGAAGTTTTTAGTGTTTCCAGCTCCAGCCTCGAATCTTATGGTCTATTTGGGCAGCAGCCTGCTGCCCAATTGAATTGGTTACACGTAGCAGTGCTGCTTATCAAGCCGGACAATTCGGTCGAGTACGAATGCATCCAGAACTGAAAGTAGGACCCGTTTAGACGCCTTACTGCGCTCACGGCTTATCGCCGCCCAATCCGCCAATCCGCTGAACCACTTCGTCAATGCATTGGGCAACCACTAAGAATTTCTTAGCAGTTGGCAAGGGCTAACCCCCGGGATACCGCTCCCAAATCTCATCATCCAACTCCCCGCCATACCCCGAATAATCCCTCGGCACCCGCTCAATATCCTCCGCCACCGCCTCAATCACGCCACTCAACTCAAGCGGCCCAAGCCAACGATCCGGGATCGCTTCAACGCCGTGCTGAACACCCAGCAAATGCCCGGCAATCAGCCCGGTGCTGTCACTGTCGCCACTGTGATTCACGGCATTGATCACGCCGTCTTCGAGCGATGTGGCAGTCAGTGCGCACCAGATGCCAATCGCCAAGGCCTCTTCCGCGATCCACCCGCCGCCCAGTTCGTCGATACGCTCGGGGGTTGGGCGGTGGCCTTCGTAGCTAAAGAAGAGCACCCGCTCCACAATCGCCCGTGTTTCCTCCATGCCGGGTTTGCCTCCGTGCTCGGCCAGGCTTTTGGCAATGGCGTCGTCGAGGCTGTCCTCGCGGTCGACAATGCGCTGGAGAATGTCGGCGAACAGTCCGGCGGCCAGGTAGCCCGTTGGATGACCGTGGGTCAGATGACCGGACTCGGCGGCGTTGTCGAAGGCGTTACCGAAGAACGCGCACGGCGCGACGCGCATGACGGCGCCACAGCCTTTGCTGTCGTTTTTGGCGAGAAACCCCAACTCCGTGCTGGCCTTCAACGCGCTAAGACAAGTGTGGCCGGGCGCGCGACGTGACCATAACTCCCGTTCATGAACCAGCCAGCCATCCAGGCTGACGCTTGTGATGGCAGGCGAGTAGTCCTGGGTCATCAGCCAGCGCAGCAAAGCATGGTGGATAACGCCAGGTATATGGCAAATTCCGCGTGATATGCCGCGCACATGGGCGCGCAGCAGACCTTCAGCGGTGAAGAGCATCATTTGCGTGTCGTCGGTGATGGCGCCCACGCGGCCGTAAGCCGGGGCGAAATCGACAATGCCACGCGCACCGAAGGTGGCGCGGATGGCACTCCAGTCGAGAAACTCGACCGGCGCACCCAGCGCATCGCCCACCGCGCCGCCAAGCAGGCAACCTTTGATCCGTTCAAGTCTGTTCATCTGTGCTTCCTTACACTGGCTGCGTCATGGTTTGGAGCGATACGAGCGTTCCTTCAAATGGCTCGACATAGGCTCTTTCTGCACGCGAAGTCCTGATCTTCTATTTGTTAATCCTCAAATTCAGGTTCCGCATCTTGCGCACGCCGACGCGACCGCCATCTCTCATACCCCTCCGCAATCTCCATGTCGGTCATCACCATCCCGAACCTCGGGCAAGCCTGCTTCAACTCAAGCTCAGCCGGAATGAAGTCATCCCCGCCCCTGATTGATCGGAACATACCGTTGGGCACCTCACCGAAGGCGACGAGATCCGGCTCCTCAACTGGCAGCCCTCTTCCTTCGTAGGCATCGTATGCAGCCATGTAGAGCACATCATTGATATGAGCCTGAACGCTTCGGTCGCCGCGCTTGAAAAAATGCACGGGCTGGAGGCTTTCTTCCCACACGTCAACGTGTCGCTGGAGCTCGGCCTGAGGTGGCATTTCCCCGCGTACGTTGACCGCCAGCACGAGCAGTTCAGCGAGATACCGGGAGTTGAACTGCTCCAGAAAACCCTTCATGTCATTGCGTTTCAGGCCGACGAACATCATCGCGTAGCGCGTGTCGACTTTCATGGCGAGCAGGACATGGGTCTTGCCGAATGTGGCGACGTGCAATTGCCAGCGATCCACTCGCTCGTGGGCTGCGCTGTCCGCTTCCAGCGATTGGGCAGCGGCGGCGGGCTGCACAGCGCCGATAATTTTGCCCTTCACTTTTTTCGAGAAAAAATCAGCGGCGTCTTGGGTGCAATCAAAAATCAGCATAGGGATGGAGGGTCCATTCGGCGATGGTCGAGGATACCGAGGCTGACCTCGAGGCGCCAACATGCGGAAAAGACGAGTCGGCTGCCGGCAACTTTTCGGTGTCTGGACAGGCCCCTTCCCGGCTAAAGCAGGTCCTACTGACAGCGTGCATTCAGTGGGACTGGCTTTAGCCGGGAGGCCGTAAGCGCATCTTCACCGAATCATCTGCCTAACCCCAAGCATCACAATCACCGCCCCACACACCCGATCAATCGCTCTCTTCTTACTGGCATACGCACCGGCAATCCGGGGCCGTGACAGCGCGGTCGCAATCAATGCATACCAAGTAGACGACACGATGCCGACCATCGCCAGCATCGCCGCGAACGTTCCAACCTCGACATGGCTCGGCGCGGCAGCGGAGAAAATTGCGGCGTAAAACGCGACTGACTTGGGGTTGGCAATGTTGGTCGCGACGCCCTGTTTGAATGCGCTTAGCAGGGTGGGCATCTGACCAGCGCGGGCGTCGAGTGTAGGTGGTTTACCGGAGGCTAATATCAGGCGCATTCCGAACCAGACGAGGTAGCCCGCGCCTAGGTATTTGACGACGAACGCCAGCCACGGCAGCAGCGAGAAAACCGCGCCAATGCCCAGGATGGCGCACGTCGCCCAGAACAGATTCACCACCACGATGCCCGCCACCAGCATCAGTGCGTGAGCCGTTGTCGCAGAAACCGCTTTGTGCGCGACAGCCACGAAGTTGGGGCCAGGGATGATCACGCCGGCGCAGTAGACCGAGAAGACAGCTGTTACGGCGGGCCAATTAACCATGTGAACGTTCCTCGTTGTCGGGTATCTAGCTGCTGGCGGATGAGATCAGTGTCAAGCAGCCCCTCGCCAGCCTGCGTGACGCATTGAGGGACAGAGCCAGGCGGGTCACCGCACCTGTAGGTCCATTCGGCGATGCTCGAATATACCGACGATCAGCCTCACCCCGCCAACACATGCCGCAAAAACAACGCCCCCGCCACCGACAACCCCTCCCGCGATCTCACGCAGACGTTGAGTTCGCGACTGGCCCATTCCTCTTCCAGCTGAACCACTTTCGCACCGTCCATTCGGTAAATCCCTGCGCTGCCCTCGGGCATGATGCCGATGCCGACGCCTGCCTGAACCATCAGGCTCAGGGCGTCGTAGCTGGCGACTTCCATGCGGATTCTCAGGGAGCGGCCGAGGTCGTTGGCGGCTTTGATCAGCTGAAAATTGAGGTGGGTGCCGCTGCGCAGGGCGACATATTCATGGTCGAGGGTGTCGCTGAAGCGCACTGACTCACGGCCTGCCAGCGGGTGGTCGTTGGGCACGATCAATACGAGGCGATCGGTGCGGAACGGGAAGACTTCGATGTCGGCGCCATGGGGCAGGCGCGTGAAGATGCCGATCTCTGCGCGGTTTTCGGCGACGGCTTTGGTGATCGCCAGGCTTTGCTGTTCTTCAAGGACGATGTTGATCAGCGGGTAAAGCGCCATGAACGACTTGATCAAGCCGGGCATGAATTGGGTGATCGCGGAGATGTTGGCCAGCACGTGCACCGAGCCGCGGGTCCCGTTGGAGTAGTCGCGCATCTGCAGGACGATGTCGTTGAGGTTGTTCAGCGCGCTGCGGGCCATGAACAACAGCGACAGGCCGGCATCGGTCGGCGTGATGCCTTTGTTGGTGCGGTTGAGCAGTCGGGAATCGAGCAGTTCTTCCAGTTCGCTGAGCCGCTTGCTGACGGCCGCTGCCGCGATGTGTTCGCGCTTGGCGGCGGCAGCAATGGTGCCTTCTTCGACGACGCTGACGAAGAGGCGCAGCGAGACGGGATCGAGCTTCATGTGGGGTACCGGGCGTGCTGGCCTGAGTGGCCGCCATAGTACCTCGTCAGGCATCGCCTCAGAACGCGCCCGATAACAGATGGCCGGCGTTGGGAACCTGCGCTTTGAGGCCGAGGGTTTTGAGCATCTGGTAGACGGTCGCCACGGACGCGGACAGCACCGGTTTATCCAGTCGGTCCTGTACGACCTGGATGGCGGGCAGCGACGGCATCTGCACGCAGCACGACAGCACCACTCCGTCGGCTTGCCCGACGTTGAGCCGGTCGGCGTGGGAAATCAGATCCATCGGGTCGAGGCGCCCGACCTGCAGGTTGTCGGAAACTTCCAGGCTGATGGCGTCCACCACCTCGATTCCGGCGGCTTCGATGTAGTCGATGACCTGTTGGGTGAGCGGCTTCATGTACGGGGTGATGATCGACACTTTTTTGTAGTCGAGCATCTGCAGGCTGTCGATCAGCGCGCCCGCCGAGCTCAGCACCGGTGCGTCGGAGGCGTTGCTGGCGACAGTTTTGCTCAAGCGCTCCTGGGAGACTTTATGGTAGCCGGCGCCTTGGCGCATGATTGCCACCAGGCAGGCGTACGCCATGACATCGACCCGGGCATCGCTCAACTCAAGCGCGCAACGGTCGCTGTCGATGTCCATCTTCTTCAACTCTTCGGGGCTGACTTTCATCATGCGCATGCGGGAGGAATGGAAGGTGAAGTGCTCGTCCGGGAACAGGGAGTACCGCGACGTGAGCATCGCCGGGATCTCGGTTTCCATGGTGGTGTTAGAGCTGGGGACGATCTGGCCAATCCGGAAATTTCTCACAGGGTCTTCTCCATTCGCCGACGGCGAGGTCATGTGCGTCCGATGCTAGGAGTGACCGAGAGCTGCGTATATCAGGCAATCGCGAGCCTGCCATCGCGGCTGGCGATGGCGGTTAGCAAAGGGGCGGATCACTGCTCAATGCCAATACCGCCTCATATCAAAGTGAACTCGATCATCCTGTAGGAGCGCGCTTGCCCGCGAACGCGGTGGGTCAGTCACCTTTCCATCAACTGACAGGACACGTTCGCCAGCAAGCCGGCTCCTACGGATTTACATCTGCCGCGAGCGCAAATTTTGCGCCTGGCGCCGCACGTTGTTCACGCTGACGCACCGCATTCACCTGCTTTACTGCCGCTGCGCCCCAGATCGCGGGCAAGCGCGCTCCTGCGCCCTTCGGGCAGCGGCAGACCGCGATCCATGCCATTCCACCTGCGACTTCATACCTGAGGGGTGGTCATCCAGCGCGGATTACCAACACCAACGCAGATCAACGGACGGCGCAAATCACCTGTAGGCGCGCGCTTGCCCGCGAACGCGGTGGGTCAGTCACCTTTCCATCAACTGACAGGACGCGTTCGCCAGCGAGCCGGCTCCTGCAGGCTGGGAGTGTCAGGGCTCTCTCGTTTACGCGTGAGAAAGCACCTCGCCTCGCGCAGGCGCTTCGGCCTTGTGGTTGCCCAGCATCGCCCGCGGGATCGACAGAATCAGTCCGGCGCTGATGAACAAGCACGCGCCCAGCACGTAGGTGCCGTTGTTGATGTTGCCGGTAAGGTTCTCGGCCACGGCGGTGATCATCGAGCCGGTGAAGCCTGACAGATTACCTATGGCGTTGATCATGCCGATCCCAGCAGCGGCCGCGACGCCGGACAGCACGGTGCCCGGCAGCGTCCAGTAGATCGGCATCAGGCTCAGCACGCCGGAGGCGGACACGCTCAAGAAGATGATCGACAGCACCACGTTACTGGCGAAGTACGCGCTGAGGATCAAGCCGATGCCGCCGATGATTGCCGGAATCGCTGCGTGCCAGCGGCGCTCCCCGGTCTTGTTGGAGTGCCGCGCGTTGAGGGTCATGGCGATCACGGCGATGCCATACGGAATGGCCGTCAGCAGACCAATGTCCAGCGGGTTGGAGACGCCGGCGCTTTTGATGATCGATGGCATCCAGAATGCCAGCCCGTAGAAACCGGTGTTGAACGTCAGCAGGATCAGCACCAGCAACCACACGCGTCCGTTGAAAAACACCTCGCGCAGACTCGTCGCCTTCCCTTTGCTGTCGGTCTCCAGGTTGGCCTTGAGCATGGCCTTTTCCTGGGGTGACAGCCATTTGGCCGCGTCGATGTTATTGGCCATGAACGCCAGCACCACAAAGGCCATTACCACCGAAGGCAGCCCTTCGATGATCAGCAGCCACTGCCAGCCGGCCATGCCGTTGACGCCCTGCATTCGGGTCATCAACCAGCCGGAAATCACACCGCCCAGCGTCAGACTGATCGGCATTGCCATGAGGAAACCTGCCATCACCCGGCTCTGCCGACGGGTAGGAAACCAGTAGTTGAGGTAAAGGATGACGCCGGGAAAGAACCCTGCCTCACAGATGCCGAGCAAGAAGCGCAGCACGTAGAACATGGTTTCAGATTCGATGTGGAACAACTTCGCCAGCGGCACGGTAAACGCGACGGCCATGGAGACGATGGCCCAGGTGAGCATGATCCGGGCGATCCAGAACCGCGCGCCGAAGCGATGCAGCAGCAAATTGCTCGGGACTTCGAAGAGGAAATAGCCCCAGAAGAACATGCTCGCGCCGAGGGCATAGATGGTGTTGCTGAATTGCAGATCGTTGAGCATGTCCAGTTTGGCGAAGCCGATGTTCACACGGTCGAGATACGCCGCCATGTAGCACAGGAGCAAGACGGGAAGAATGCGCAGAATGACTTTGCGATAAGTGCGGTCTTCAAAGCTGGCGTGCCCGGGACCCGAGGACTCGGGCAGGCGCTGGGAAACGGTTTCCATGGTGGGACCTCCAGGCACTCGGACGCGCCTGTATTGTTGTTATGGAGGGTCGAAACACGGGGCGATGTTACCGATAGCCGGTTTGATTAGGATAATGACTTGTTTCCATTGATTGATAACGCGGAGTTATCGATTACTGCCGCGCCAGCCGTGCATTCGCCAGCAGAATTTCGGCGAATTCCGATGCAGCCCCGAGCAAAGGCTCACCTCGGCGCGTAAGAATTCCGTAGTCCTGAGGTGCCAGTTTCAGCGGCGTGTTCAGCACTTTCAGCAGGCCCGAATCCAGGTGCGGCTGTGCCATGGAGGCCGGCAACATGGCGATCATCGGCCCTGCCTGCAGCACTTGCAGAAAGGTCTGCATCGAGATGGTGTCGATGGTGTTCTTCGGCGTGGCAATGCCGGCTTTGGCAAACGCCTGCTCCATGCGTGCGCGAATCGGGGTGCCCAGCGGGTACAGAATCCATGGCCAGTTTCCGAGCGCTTGCAGCGGCGTCTGCGGCAATTCAGTCAGCGGGTGGCGACTGTTGACCACCATGCAGAACGGCTCCGGCGCCAGCGCCTGGAAGTCGTACACCTGTTGCTGGTTTTCGTTGGTGTAGCGCGCCACGGCGAGGTCGAGTTTCTTGTCGTCGAGCATTTCCATCAGGTGGTCGCTGGTCTGCTCGACCACCTCGATCGACAGCAGCGGCCAGCGCTCTTTCAACTGAACGATGGCTTCCGGCAGCACCACTGCGGTCGCCGCGAAGATCGCCCCCACCTTCAGGAAACCATGCCCGCCCTCGCGCAGGCTGCTGATCTGATCAACGAACTTGCTGGCGTCATTCAGGGCGATCTGTGCATAGCGCACCACGTGTTCGCCGAGGGCGGTCGGTGGCATGTTGCGCGGCAGACGCTCGAACACATCAAAGCCAAGCAGCCGCTCGATCTCGCGCAGCATTTTGCTTACCGCCGGCTGGCTGAGGTTCATGTGCTGCGCCGCCGCATGCATGTTGCGGGTGCGCGCCAGGGTTTCGATGAGCACCAGATGCTTGAACTTGAGCCAGTTACAGACCGTGGAGAAGGATATGTCTGACATGAGGACGGCCTCGATGAGCGATAACCCAGTGTTATCGATTGCTAAGCAGATGTCATTGGAGTTTATCGTCGGTGCTGATTAGGGTCGCTGATAAATCATAAAAAGCGTTGAGGACTTCAGCATGCCTATCCAGCTCACTCCGGAAAATACCCTCCCCGCCGACGGCCTGAATGGCACATTGATCGGCCGCGCCTGGGTGCCCGGACACATCAGCGGCCCATCACCTGTGGTGTTGCGCAACGACGGCGTGTTCGATCTTTCGTCGAGCTTCGCCACATTGAGTGAGCTGCTGGAGCTAGAATCCCCCCTGACTGCCGTGCGCGAAGCCCAAGGCACGCGCGTCGCCAACATCGAAGAATTGCTGGCGAATTCGACCGCAACGCCCGATGCCAACAAGCCGTACCTGTTGGCGCCAGCGGACCTGCAAGTGATCAAGGCAGCCGGCGTGACCTTCGCCGCGAGCATGATCGAACGGGTGATCGAGGAGCAGGCGGCAGGCGACCCAGCCAAGGCGGAGAGCGTG
Organism: Pseudomonas petrae; assembly: GCF_021728295.1. Classification (GTDB taxonomy): domain Bacteria; phylum Pseudomonadota; class Gammaproteobacteria; order Pseudomonadales; family Pseudomonadaceae; genus Aquipseudomonas; species Aquipseudomonas petrae. The sequence goes on along the minus strand of NZ_JAKJXE010000019.1, from coordinate 82,134 downwards.
CGCGCCATCGTGCAGAATGCCATCGGCGACAACCTGCGCAACATCAAGCCGGGCTCCGAACAGGCCAGCAAACTCAAGGCGCTGCTGATCGAGCAAGGCATGTGGTCGCAGTACCTTGAAGTGGGCATCGGGCCAGACGCCGAAATTTTCACCAAAGCGCCCGTGCTGGCGGCGGTGGGCAGCGGCAGCCAGGTGGGCATTCACCCGAAATCGGAGTGGAACAACCCCGAGCCGGAAGTGGTGCTGGCGGTGAACAGTCGCGGGCAAATCCACGGCGCGACCCTGGGCAACGACGTCAACCTGCGTGACTTCGAAGGCCGTAGCGCGCTGCTGCTGAGCAAGGCCAAAGACAACAATGCGTCGTGCTCGATCGGCCCGTTCATTCGGCTGTTCGACGAAACCTTCTCCCTGGATGACGTGCGCAACTGCGTGGTCGACCTGCAGGTAAAAGGCGATGACGGTTACGTGATGAAAGGCTCAAGCTCGATGTCGCAGATCAGCCGTGATCCGGCCGACATCGCTGGCCAGGCGCTCAACGCCAACCATCAATACCCGGACGGCTTCCTGCTGTTTCTCGGCACCCTTTTCGCCCCGACCGCCGACCGCGACCATGCCGGCGGAGGCTTTACCCACAAGTTGGGCGATCAGGTCAGTATCAGCAGCAGCCTGTTCGGCGGCCTGCACAATGAGGTGACCCACAGCAGTGACGCGGCGCCGTGGACGTTCGGCGTCGGCGCGCTGCTGCGCAACCTCGCCGTGCGCGGTTTGTTGTAACGCTGAACATCTTACGCAGCACACCTAATTCCAAGAGAGACCCGAACCATGTCCGACACGCCGAAACGCCCGCTTCGCAGCCAGCAATGGTTCGATGATCCGGAACACGCCGACATGACGGCGCTGTACGTCGAGCGCTACATGAACTACGGCATGACCCGCGAGGAGCTGCAATCGGGCCGGCCGATCATCGGCATCGCTCAGACGGGTTCTGATCTGGCGCCCTGCAACCGTCATCATCTGGAGCTCGCCCAGCGGGTCAAAGCCGGCATTCGTGATGCCGGCGGGATTCCGATGGAGTTTCCGGTGCACCCGATGGCCGAGCAGACGCGCCGCCCGACCGCAGCCCTGGACCGAAACCTGGCATACCTCGGGCTGGTGGAAATTCTCCACGGCTACCCGCTGGATGGCGTCGTCCTGACCACCGGCTGCGACAAAACCACGCCGGCCTGCCTGATGGCAGCGGCGACCACCGACCTTCCCGCCATCGTATTGTCTGGCGGGCCAATGCTCGACGGTCGGCACAAGGGTGAGCTAATCGGCTCCGGCACAGTGCTCTGGCATGCGCGCAATCTGCTGTCCGCAGGCGAGATCAATTACGAAGGCTTCATGGAAATGACAACCGCCGCGTCGCCGTCGGTGGGTCACTGCAACACCATGGGCACGGCGCTTTCGATGAACGCGCTGGCCGAAGCGCTGGGTATGTCGCTGCCGGGTTGCGCGAGCATTCCAGCGGCGTACCGTGAGCGCGGGCAGATGGCGTACATGACCGGCAAGCGCATCTGCGATCTGGTCCGCGAAGACGTGCGCCCTTCGCAGATCATGACCCGCGAAGCGTTTGAAAACGCAATCGCAGTCGCCTCGGCGTTAGGCGCGTCGAGCAACTGCCCGCCTCACTTGATCGCCATCGCCCGGCACATGGGCGTCGAGTTGAGCCTCGACGACTGGCAGCGCATCGGCGAAGACGTGCCGTTGCTGGTCAATTGCATGCCGGCCGGAAAGTATCTGGGCGAAGGCTTCCACCGCGCAGGCGGCGTGCCGGCGGTGATGCACGAGCTGCAGAAGGCCGGCAAGCTGCACGAAGACTGCGGCTCGGTCTCCGGCAAAACCATCGGTGACATCGTGCGCAACGCGGTCGCCCACGACACCGACGTCATCCGTCCGTATGAAGACCCGCTCAAACACCGCGCCGGTTTCATCATGCTGAGCGGCAATTTTTTCGACAGCGCGATCATGAAAATGTCGGTGGTCGGCGAGGCCTTCCGCAAGACCTATCTGTCCGAGCCGGGCGCCGAGAACAGCTTCGAGGCGCGAGCGATCGTGTTCGAGGGCCCGGAGGACTATCACGCGCGAATCAACGACCCTTCGCTGGAAATCGACGAGCGCTGCATTCTGGTGATCCGTGGTGCCGGCACGGTCGGTTATCCCGGCAGCGCCGAAGTGGTGAACATGGCGCCGCCTTCCGCGCTGATCAAACAAGGCATCGACTCGCTGCCATGTCTCGGCGATGGCCGGCAGAGCGGCACCTCGGCCAGCCCTTCGATCCTGAACATGTCGCCGGAAGCGGCGGTCGGCGGGGGTCTTGCCCTGCTGAAAACCAACGACCGGCTGCGCGTGGATCTGAACAACCGCAGTGTCAATGTGCTGGTCAGCGACGAGGAAATGGCCGAACGCCGCGCGCTGTTCGAGCCGAAGATGCCGGCCTCGCAAACACCGTGGCAGGAGCTGTATCGGCAGTTGGTAGGCCAGTTGTCCACCGGCGGATGCCTGGAACCGGCGACGTTGCATTTGAGGGTAATTGCACGCAGCGGCGAGCCACGGCATTCGCATTGAGCAGCGCGCACTCTTGTAGGAGCGTGGCTCGTCCCGCGATCGGCGACGAAGTCGTCGCAAAACCTGTCATCTCGGTGTGGAAGGTTTCCCGATGTAATCAATTTACGACTGCTTTGCAGCCGATCGCGGGACAAGCCACGCTCCTACAGGGGCATCATTGGGCCGAGAGTTGCGCCATGGATGGAGAGGTTAGGCAGTCACTCACAACAACGCCGGCAACCCCTTCTCCATTCCGGCGAAGCGGTTTTTCAACAGCGAATGCAGCTGCTGCACCGCGGGTGAAAACTGTTTGCGGTGCGGGCAGACCAGATTGAGCGGGGTCGGCTCGCCCGGGTAATCCGGCAGCAACAGTTCCAGCCGCCCGGCGTGCACGTCCTCGCAGACATCCAGCCACGACTTGTACGCCACCCCCTGCCCCGCCACCGCCCAGCGCCTCACCAGATCAGCGTCATCGGTGAGCAACGGGCCTAACACCGAAAACACGCGACCACCGAGCCGCCATTTGTCGTACACCCGACCCGCCAGCGTGAACAGCAAACACTGATGCCGCAGCAAGTCGTCCGAGACCACGGGCCGGCCCTTGCGCGCCAGATAATCGGGCGATGCCACCAGCACCCGGCGATTCCACGGCGCCAGCGCCAACGCGATGTAGTTGGCGTCTTCGATCACACCGTAGCGAATGGCGACGTCCACCGGATCGCGAAACAGATCGGCCACTTGATCGGAAATGAACAGGCGCAGATTCAGCGCCGGGTGCTGACTGCGAAAATCCGTCAGCCACGGCAGCAACATGTTTCGCCCCAGATCCGAAGGCGCCGCCACCTGCAGCGTGCCTTGCAGCTCAGCACTTTCCCTCTGCAGCTTTTCCCGGCCATCCCGTAAAGCATCGAGCACCGTCTGGGCGGTCGGCAGGTACTGCTCGCCTTCGGCGGTGAGGCGCAAGCTGCGCGTCGAACGGGCAAACAGGCGGATATCCAGCTCGCGTTCGAGGCGCTTGATGGCCGCCGCGACTTGACCCGGCAACAGATCCACCTCCCGCGCGGCATTGGAGAAGCTGCCCAATGCGGCAGTGCGAACGAACAAGGTCAGGTCGTCGATGCGGATCATTTTCACTCCAGGTGTGAAAGTGTTGCCGGATTCTGCGGGTTTTTCTGCCTGATGAACAAGAACAAGATGAGCCAACGTTTCAGCTACCTTCTGCCATCTGTCCAAGAGAGATCGCCATGAAAGCCGTCGCCTTCACCCAACACGGTCTGCCCATCGAAGACCCCAATGCGCTGCTCGACATGGACCTGCCCAAGCCAACGCCCGGCCCTCGGGATTTGCTGGTCGAAGTCAGAGCGATTTCGGTGAACCCGGTCGACACCAAAATCCGCGCCGGCTCTGCCGCCACCGAACCCAAAGTGGTCGGCTGGGACGCAGTCGGGGTTGTTCGTGAAACGGGCAGCGAAGTCACGCTGTTCAACGCCGGGGACGAGGTGTTCTACGCCGGTTCCATCGCCCGCCCCGGCAGCTACAGCGAATTCCACCTCGTCGACGAGCGCATCGTCGGGCACAAACCCAAGACCCTCGACAACGCCCACGCCGCCGCGCTGCCGCTGACATCGATCACCGCGTGGGAATTGCTGTTTGACCGTTTGGGCGTTCAGGAAGGCGGCGGCGAAGGTGACAGCCTGTTGATCATCGGGGCCGGTGGCGGCGTCGGATCGATTCTGGTGCAGCTGGCCCGCCAACTGACCAAACTGACCGTGATCGGCACCGCGTCCCGTCCGGAAACCCGTGAATGGGTCGAAAGCCTGGGCGCCCATCACGTCATCGATCACAGCCAGCCGCTGGTCGAGCAACTGAAACAGATCGGCGTCGGCCAGGTGAGCCATGTCGCCAGCCTGACTCACACCGATTCGTACTTCACGCAGCTGATCGAGGCCCTGAAACCGCAAGGCCAATTGGCGCTGATCGATGACCCGAAATCCCTCGACGTGGTGCCGATGAAACGCAAGGCCCTGTCGCTGCACTGGGAACTGATGTTCACCCGCTCGCTCTACGAAACGCCGGACATGATTGCCCAACATGAACTGCTTAACCGCGTCGCCGACCTGATCGACCAAGGCGTGCTGAAGACCACCCTCGGTGAGCATTTCGGCGCGATCAATGCTAAAAACCTGCGCCGCGCCCACGCCGTGGTCGAAAGCGGCAAGGCCAAGGGCAAGATCGTCCTCGAAGGTTTCTGAACCTGTTTCCATTATTTGAATGGCCTGCTACGGCAGGCCGGGAGCCGTTTGTGTCCATGAAACAGAACATGATGTTGTCGGCGGTGGCACTGTCTTTCGCGTTGATCAGCCAGACCGGCATTGCAGCCACGACTGCAACCACCGCACTAACCGCCAATGCGCCGGCAGAGAAAACCATCGGTCAGCTTGAGCAGGTGTTCACCTTTCACGACGCCATGCCCACCGGCGTGACCGTGACGGGAACCGGACGTATCTTCGTCAACTTCCCGCACTGGGGCGACGACGTGCCGTTTACCGTGGGTGAAATCCGTGACGGCAAGGTCGTCGCCTACCCCGATGCGGCCATCAACAAGGAAGATCCCAAGGAGCCCGCCAAAGGGCTGATCAGCGTGCAGAGCGTGGTCGCCGACGGTCAGGGCCGGGTCTGGCTGCTGGACACCGCTGCGCCAAATTTCGCCGCGCCGAAAGCCGGCGGCGCCAAGCTGGTGGCGGTTGATCTGGCCAGTAACAAGGTGGTCAAAACCCTAGTCTTCCCGGCCAACGTCATCCTGCCGAGCACCTACGTCAACGACATGCGCTTTGATTTCCGCAGCGGCAAAGAAGGCACTGTCTATGTCACGGATTCGTCGGTTTCCGGGCCCGGCGCGATCATCGTCTTGGACATCGCCAGCGGCAAGGCGACCCGTCGCCTGAGCGGGGCGAAATCCACCTCGGTCGACCCTGACTTCAAGCCGGTGGTCGAAGGTCAGGCCGCATTGGTCACCAAAGGCCCTGACGGCAAAGCGAAAACGTTGGGCGTCGCGTCCGACGGCATCGCGCTGTCCGCTGACGGCAAGACGCTGTATTTCAGCGCGCTTTCCAGCCGCCACCTGTATGCCGTGCCTGCTGCGATGCTGCGTGATGCCAGTGTGAGCGAGGCGCAACTGAACGCTGCGGTCAAAGACCTCGGCGAAAAAGGCGCGTCCGACGGTCTGGAAGCCGATGCCAACGGCGCGGTCTACGCCGGCGACTACGAACACAACGGCATCCGCAAACGCCTGGCCGACGGCAGCTGGCAGACCATCGTTCACGACCCTCGCGTGCTGTGGCCGGACACCTTGTCGGTCGGGCCCGATGGCTATCTGTATTTCACCGCCAACCAGCTGCAGCGCCAGGCCGGTTTCCACGATGGCAAGGATCTGCGCGAAAAGCCCTACAGCCTGCTGCGGGTGAAGATCGACGCTGCGCCTGCACCGACCCGTTGATTCAGTTTTTAATTTCGGAGATTCATCATGCAACTCACCGCACTGGCAAAATCGCGCTACACCACTAAAGCCTACGATGCCTCACGCAAGATCCCGCAGGAAACCATCCACGAGTTGCTGGAGCAACTGCGTCACAGCCCGTCATCGGTGAATTCGCAGCCATGGCACTTCATCGTTGCCTCCGATGAGCAGGGCAAAGCGCGCGTGGCCAAGTCGGCCGAGGGTGGTTTTGCCTACAACGAGGCGAAGATGCTCAATGCCTCCCACGTGATCGTGTTCTGCACCCGCACCGAGATGCCGGAATCGCACCTGCAAGCAGTGCTGGCCCAGGAAGCGGCTGACGGGCGTTTCGCCAACGACGAGGCCAAAGCCGGTCAGGACAAAAGCCGCCGTGGCTACGTGAACATGCACAAATTCGATCAGAAGGACGTGCAGGACTGGATGGAAAAGCAGACCTATCTGGCGCTGGGCACTTTGCTGCTGGGCGCGGCATCGCTGGGGCTGGATGCGACGCCGATGGAAGGCTTCGATTTCAAGAAGCTCGACGAAGAATTAGGCCTGCGTGACAAGGGTTTCACCAGCCTGGTCGTGGTCAGCCTGGGCTACCGCAGCGACAGCGATTTCAACGCCAAACTGCCGAAATCGCGCCTGCCGGCCGAGACGGTTTTTACTTTCCTCTAACCTTGCCGCACACCTCTGTATGAGTGAGCTTGCTCGCGATTGCGCCGCTTCAGACGACTATGCGTTGACTGAAATGGCGCCTTCGCGGGCAAGCGCGCTCCTACACTGAATCGGCGTTAACACTCGAAACCTGCGCCGTGCACAGATCCGGAGGAGCCGGCTTGCGGGCGAACACGTTGGGTCAGATAAATCTCTATTTGCTGACACAGCGCGTTCGCCAGCAAGCCGGCTCCCACAGATTGGGGCCAGACGACGGCTTGAGGGTGAAAACACATTCCTGCAGGCGCGTGGCGTGTGCCGCGATCTGGCGCGCATCGGCAAAGGCTTTAGCCGCCTCACCCTTCTCATTTGCCCCGATGCCTGCGCTCTGCTAGTGTCGCGCCGGTTTAACGTCTACCGGGATAGCCGCCATGGCCCGCAAGAAAGCTGCACTGGATTTCGAACAGTCCCTCACGGATTTGCAAACGCTCGTCGAGCGTCTGGAGAACGGTGAGCTGTCGCTGGAAGACTCACTGACCGCCTTTGAACAAGGCATCCGCCTGACCCGCGAGTGCCAGAGCGCGCTGGCCCAGGCCGAGCAGAAAGTGCAGGTCTTGCTGGAGCGCGACGGCGAACTGGCCGAAGAGCCGTTCGACGCGGAACAGCCGGAATGATCGCGGCGTATCAGGCACTCAGCCAGGCTCGCGTCAATGCGGCGCTGGAGACTCTGTTCGATGCGCCCGCCCCTGAATTGACCCGCCTTTACGCCGCCATGCGCTACAGCGTCACCAATGGCGGCAAGCGCGTGCGCCCGCTGCTGGTCTACGCCGCCTGCGAAGCCTTGGGCGGCAACGCCGAGCACGCCAACGGCGCGGCCTGCGCAGTCGAGCTGATCCACGCGTATTCGCTGGTGCACGACGACCTGCCGGCCATGGACGACGACGATTTACGTCGCGGCCTGCCCACCACCCACAAAGCGTTTGACGAAGCCTGCGCGATTCTTGCCGGCGACGGTCTGCAGACCCTGGCCTTCAGCGTGCTGAGCGATAACGCGCTGACCCCGCAGAACGCCGACACCCGGCTGAAGATGGTCGCCACCCTCGCCCGAGCATCCGGCCCTGCCGGCATGGTCGGCGGACAGGCCATTGACCTGGGCTCGGTCGGACTCAAGCTCGACCAGAAGGCGCTGGAATTCATGCATCGGCACAAGACCGGCGCACTGATCGAAGCCAGCGTCAGGCTCGGCGCTCTGGCCAGCGGCAACGCAACCCAGGTCCAGCTCGACTCGCTGCAGATTTACGCCCGCGCCATCGGCCTGGCGTTTCAGGTGCAGGACGACATTCTCGACGTCGAAAGTGATACCGCGACGCTGGGCAAACGCCAGGGCGCCGACATCGCTCGAGACAAGCCGACCTACCCCGCGTTGCTGGGCTTGGAAGACGCCAAGCATTACGCCCTGGAATTGCGCGATCAGGCCCTCGTGGCGCTGCGACCGTTCGATGAGGCCGCCGAGCCCTTGCGCGCGCTGGCGCGTTATATCGTCGAACGCCGCCATTAAGCGCAGGTCATAGGACTTATCGGGTGCGAGCAGCCTTGCTGGCGCTGCCCGATTTCGCCGGCAAACGTTGCCCCTGAACATCGCGTTGCTGCACATCGTGCGCAGCCGGCAATGCATCAGGTAAACTGCCGCCTCTTTTACTAATAACGATTCGCCTGATGCCCACGACGTTCAAAGAGATTCCCCGCGAGCGCCCGTCCACGCCGCTGCTCGACAAGGCAGCGACGCCGGACGGCCTGCGCCGCTTAGGTGAAGCAGAGCTTGAAGCCCTGGCGGATGAACTGCGCCTGGAGCTGCTCTACACCGTTGGCCAGACCGGCGGCCATTTCGGCGCCGGCCTCGGCGTCATCGAACTGACCGTGGCCTTGCACTACGTCTTCGATACCCCCGACGACCGGCTGGTCTGGGACGTCGGTCATCAGGCGTACCCGCACAAGATCCTCACGGGCCGTCGCGAGCAGATGTCGACCCTGCGCCAGAAAGGCGGTGTGGCGGCATTCCCGCGTCGCGGCGAAAGTGAATACGACACCTTTGGCGTCGGTCACTCCAGCACGTCCATCAGCGCCGCCCTGGGCATGGCGATCGCCTCCCGGCTGCAAGGCAGTGAGCGCAAGTCGATTGCCGTGATCGGCGACGGCGCTCTGACCGCCGGCATGGCCTTCGAGGCGCTGAATCACGCGCCTGAGGTCAACGCCAACATGCTGGTGATCCTCAACGACAACGACATGTCGATCTCGCGCAACGTTGGCGGGCTGTCGAACTACCTGGCGAAAATCCTCTCAAGCCGCACTTACGCGAGCATGCGCGAGGGCAGCAAGAAAGTGCTGTCGCGTTTGCCCGGCGCGTGGGAAATCGCCCGCCGCACCGAGGAATACGCCAAAGGCATGCTGGTACCCGGCACGCTGTTCGAAGAACTCGGCTGGAACTACATCGGCCCGATCGACGGCCACGACCTGCCTATCCTGATCGCCACCCTGCGCAACATGCGTGACCTCAAGGGTCCGCAGTTCCTGCACGTGGTTACCAAGAAAGGCAAAGGCTTCGCGCCGGCCGAGGTTGATCCGATCGGCTATCACGCGATCACCAAGCTCGATCCGCTGAATGCGCCCGTCGTGCCCAAAAAAGCCGGCGGCCCGAAGTATTCCGGCGTGTTCGGCCAGTGGCTGTGCGACATGGCCGAAGCGGACGAGCGCCTGGTCGGCATCACGCCCGCCATGAAGGAAGGCTCGGATCTGGTCGCGTTCAGCGAACGCTTCCCGGAGCGCTATTTCGACGTTGCCATTGCCGAGCAGCACGCGGTGACGCTGGCGGCGGGCATGGCCTGCGAAGGCGCCAAGCCGGTCGTGGCGATTTATTCGACCTTCCTGCAGCGCGGTTACGATCAGCTGATTCATGACGTCGCGGTGCAGAATCTGGACGTGTTGTTTGCCATCGACCGCGCCGGTCTGGTGGGCGAAGACGGCCCGACCCACGCCGGCAGTTTCGATCTGTCGTACCTGCGTTGCATCCCCGGCATGCTGATCATGACGCCGAGCGATGAAAACGAGCTGCGCAAGATGCTCACCACCGGTCACCTGTTCAAAGGTCCCGCCGCCGTTCGTTACCCGCGCGGCAACGGCCCCGATGCCGTGATCGAGAGCAGTCTCGAACCGCTGGAAATCGGCAAGGGCGTGGTTCGCCGTCAAGGCAGCAAAGTCGCGATGCTGGTGTTCGGCGTGCAGTTGACCGAAGCGCTGATCGTCGCGGAAAAACTTGATGCAACCGTGGTCGACATGCGTTTCGTCAAACCGCTGGACGAGGCACTGACTCGCGAAATGGCCGACAGCCACGACTTGCTCGTGACCCTCGAAGAAAACGCCGTCATGGGCGGTGCGGGTGCGGCGGTCAGCGAGTTTCTGGCGCGGGAGAACATTCTCAAGTCGGTGCTGCACCTGGGCCTGCCGGATGTTTACGTCGAGCACGCCAAACCGGCGCAGATGCTGGCCGAGTGCGGGCTGGATGCTGCCGGCATTGAAGCGTCGATCAACCAGCGCCTGCTGAAGATGTAGTTTTTGTAGGACTGACCGGGGTGGCGCTCCACCCCGGTCGCTCCTACAAGGTTTGCGATCAATAAGATGACGATTTCCCGCCTCGCCCTCGCCTTTTCCCTCATCCCCGCTGCTCAGGCCTTTGCCGACCAACCTGATCGGGAAAGCGCCTTGAAGCTGGACAGCGTGCTGATCAGCGCCAATCGCCAGGTCGAGCAGCGGGACGCCACCAGCGCGGCGAACACCGTGTTCACCCGCGCCGACATTGAGCGCTTGCAACCGAGCAGCGTCACCGACCTGTTGAGTCGTGTGCCCGGCGTGCAAGTCGCGCCCAGCGGCGGTCGAGGCAGTTTGCCGGGGATTTTCATTCGCGGGACCAAGGCCGCGCAGAGTCTGGTGCTGGTCGATGGGCAGCGCATTGCCAATGCCACGTCGGCGGACAGTAACCTGCAATACCTCGACATCGAGCAGGTCGAGCGCGTGGAAGTGCTGCGCGGTTCACGCTCGGTCATCTACGGTGCTGACGCCATTGGAGGCGTGATCCAGATCTTTACCCGACGGGGCGCCGAGCAAGGCCTCCAGGCTCGCCTGCATATGGGTTTCGGCAATCGAGGCACGCAGCAGCAGAGCCTTGGCCTGTCGGGCGGCGATCAGCAGACGCACTTCAACCTCAGCACCAGCCTGGATGAAACGGCAGGCATCGACCGCACCGGCCCGTCCTTCGCCAGCGATAACGACCACGACGCCTACCGCAATAAATCCCTGAGCCTGAACCTCAGCCACTGGCTCAACGACGACGTGGAAGTCGGCTTCAACACGCTGGATAACCGGGGCAAGACCGAGTTCGACAACCCGTTCGGTCTGTTCGACCCGGTGACGTTCAATACCGTGGGACAGCAGCAGTACAGCAAGTTTGACCTGAGCAGCCTCGGCACTTACATCGACGCCCGCATCAACCAGACCTGGAAAACCCGCCTGGAGCTGGGCCACAGTGAGAACCGCGAGAAGACGCTGGATAAGCTGAGCGACGATCACTACGTGTTCAACACCTACCGGGACTCGGTCAATTGGCAGAACGACCTGGCGCTGGACGACCGCAACAGCCTGATGCTGGGGGGCGACTGGTACGAAGACCGCGTTAACAGCAGCACGGCGTTCGACGAGGACAGCCGCTGGAACCGCGCGGCGTTCATTCAGCACCGTTTTAAAGGCGAGCACTTCTCGACCGAACTAGGCCTGCGCCACGATCAGAATGAGCAGTTTGGCAGCCAGAACACCTGGAGCGGCACGCTCACCGTTCCGCTCAATGACGCCAACGATGTGCTGCTCTCCTACAGCGAAGGCTTCCGCGCGCCGACGTTCAATGACCTGTATTACCCGGACTTCAGCAACCCGGACCTCAAGCCCGAGCACTCGAAAAGCTACGAGCTGCAATGGCGCAGTCGCCTGAGCGATACGGCCCGTCTTGAAGCCTCGCTCTATCGTACCGACCTGCAGGATGCGATCGCCCTCGACAGCGACTTTCGCCCCCAAAACATCGGCTCGGCACGGATCAATGGTTTCGAAGCGTCGCTTGAGCAGCAATGGTTCGGCTGGACCGGCAAGCTCGGCGGGTCGGTCATCGACCCGCGTGACCGTGACACTGGGCATACGCTCAACCGTCGCGCCCGTCGCACCCTGAACCTGGATCTTGATCGCCAGTTCGATCGCCTCGGCGTCGGCGCCAGTTGGCAGGCCGTCAGCGACAGCTACAACGACGAGGCCAACACCCAGCACATCGGCGGCTATTCGTTGTTCGGATTGCGCAGCAGCTGGAAAGCCAGCGACGAAGTGAAGCTGGAGTTCAAGCTGGATAACGCCTTGGACAAACGCTACAGCCGCACGCTGTACAGCTTCGATGGCAGCAACTACGGCTATCGTGAAGAGGGTCGGACGTGGATGTTTGGCGTGACCTGGACGCCGGAGCTGTAAATCTGCATTCCGCCCATCTAGCGCTCTGGCGCTATCACGCCGCACACCTTCGCCACCGCGTCCCCCATCTGCCCGCTTGCTCGTTCGAGGCCTTTATCGGGCACGGCAAACAGGCGACCGGCTTTTACGGCCTTCAACTGCGACCAGGTTTTCCATCCCGGCAGCAATGCAGCGTCGCTGGCCAGAATCACGTCCGGGTCGCGCTGCAGCACTGACTCGATACTCACCTGCGGCGCCGGCAGGGTCAGGTCTTCGAACACATTGCGTGCGCCGCACACGGTCAGTGCATCGCTGATGATCTGCCCGCCGCCTACCGTGTAAAGCGGCTGGTCCCACACTTGGTAGAACACCGTCAGCGGGACATCGCGGCGATAACGCTCACGCAATCCGGCCAATCGCTGGCGGAAATCCTTCGCTGCCTGTTGTCCACGATCGGCGCGGCCAAGTCGCTCGCCCATCTGCTCGATCTGATCAGCCAGCTCGATCAGCGTGTGGGGCTCGGCGGTGTAGGTAGGAATATTCAGGCGCTTCAGTTGGTCGCGCTGGGCCGCACTGACGCTGCCGGGCCACAGCAGCAAAAGATCCGGCTGCAAACTGAGCAGGCGCTCGATGTCGAGCTGCCCGTAGCGACCCACCGATGGCAGGCCCACTACTTTTTCCGGGCGCGGGCCGCCGTCGAGTACGCCAACCAACAGATCGGCGGCATCCAGTTCGATAACGATTTCGGTGAGAGAAGGTGCGAGGCTGACGACCCGCTGCGCAGCGCCGGCCTGACAGGCGATCAGCAACAGCAGGCAGGCAATCAGTGGGCGCATCGAACGCGTCCAGCCTGCGCCAGACGACGGCGCAGGCGGCCAGGTATCACGCTGGATCGACTTCGCTCTGATGCTCGTTGCCCATCATGTGGCCCAGCTTGCCGGCCTTGGTTGCCAGATAGAGCTTGTTGTGCGGGTTGTGGCCAGTGTGCAGTGGCACGCGCTCGGCGACGGTGATGCCCATGTCGGTCAGCGCTTTGACCTTGCGCGGATTATTGGTCATCAGACGCAGGGACTTGATGCCCAGATGCTCCAGCATCGGCAGGCAAATGCCGTAATCACGCTGGTCAGCGGCAAAGCCCAGACGCTCGTTCGCTTCAACGGTGTCGGCACCGCCGTCCTGCAATTCATACGCGCGGATCTTGTTCATCAAGCCAATGCCGCGACCTTCCTGGCGCAAGTACAACAGCACCCCGCGGCCTTCGGCGGCGATGGCGCGCAACGCCGCTTCCAACTGGGAACCGCAATCGCAGCGCTGACTGAACAACGCATCACCGGTCAGGCATTCGGAATGCACACGGCCGAGCACCGGGGCGCCATCTGACACATCGCCGAGGGTCAGCACGACATGTTCGCGACCGTTTTCCTGCTCGAGAAAGCCGTTCATCTTGAAAGTGGCAAAGGGGGTAGGCAGCTTGGAAGCCGCGACAAATACGACGGGCACCGGGTGCTCCTGATCAGTATGAGGGCTGGAAATTCGCAACATTGTAACAGCAGGTTCCGACGGACGCTTAGGCTGAATTGTCGGTCAATCAGATCAACAAGTTTGATCAGTGGCTGACGCCGGCGCGGGACTGAGCATCGCCTGATTCGAAAGGATACGGATGCTTCCAGCGCGCAAAGATCGGCCGCAGCTTGCCGCTGAGCACCAGATCACCCATCCGAACGTCAAACAGATCCCGCAGCGCGTGGCCTCGCGGGGTATCTGCGAAGCTCAGGTACAAAGGGATGACGGTGAGGTAGGTCAGTCGATAGCGTTGGGGATCGTTGCTTTGGGCGAGGATGAAGTCTATTTCCGGCTTGGCATCGATGTACAGATCCGCTCGGCCGTATTCGAGCATCGGCAGAATGTGATCCCGCCTCGCGACTTCGTTGAAATGCACTACGTTGGGCAGGTAGTGCTGAAACTCGTAGCCGCGCACCCAGGCCAGACGATATTTGCCCAGCGTCTGCAGCGAAGGAAGCGGCTTGGAGGCCAGACCCAGCGTGTAGATTTCGTCATTGTCGTAGTGCCACTTTGAATAAAGCGTGCCCTCGACCTCATCCTTGTAGGCGGCAATCCAGGCATCGGCCTCGCCGCGCTGCACCAGCCCGACCGCGCGGGTGTAGGGCTCGATGCGCTGATCGACCTTGACGCCGGCCGGCTCGAAGATCTCGCGCATCAGGTCCCAACCCAGCCCCGTGCCGTCGGTTTCGGTGTAGCCAATCCAGTGCTCGCTCACCAGCAGGATGTCGGAGGGCTTGTCGGGCACCGATGCAGGGGTTGCCGCGTCGGTAGTCGCCCAGACGCTCGTCATGAGCAACGCTATACCCAGCAGCCATCCCACGCCTGAACGCCTCATGAGCGCAGCCCCTACATGACAGCCCACAGCCAGACCAGCCCTTGCATCGCCAGCCATGCGAAAACACCGGCCAGGACATCATCGAGCATGATGCCGACGCCGCCGTGCACGTGCTTGTCGATCCAGTGAATGGGCCAGGGCTTGAGAATGTCGAAAAAGCGGAACACCAGAAAACCCACCAGCAGCCAGACCCAACCCTCGGGCACCAGCCACAAGGTGATCCACATCCCGACCATTTCGTCCCAGACGATGCCTTCATGGTCGTGAACGCGCAGGTCGTCGGCCACTTTGCCGCACAGCCAGAAACCGAACAGCATGGTCAGGCCGAGCATCAGCCAATAGCCCCAGTCCGGCAGCATCTGCCATAGCGGGATGAAGGGTACGGCGACCATTGAGCCCCAGGTGCCGGGCGCTTTGGGCAGTGTGCCGGAGCCGAAACCGAAGGCCAGGAAATGCCACGGATTGGTCCATACCGACGGAGGAACGTTTTCCGCCGGGACCTGATTAGGATGATCTGTCACCGTGTCTCCTGAAAGTGTTGATAGCCCCGAGTCAACGGGGTGACGTCCTGCCCAAGTGCGTCAATCAGCGCCACGCCTTGGCCTTCGACCACCCGACCCAGAACCAAAACAGGCAAGTCGGCGGCCTGCAGATCAGCCAGCCATGATGGCGGCAACGTGAAAGCCAGTCTGTAGTCATCCCCCCCACTGAGCGCGGCATTCAACGCCGCGTCAGGCCCGAAAAACGTCAGCAGCGCGTCAGACATCGGCACTTTGTCGCGCTCCACCAGCAAACGCACGCCCGATGCCGCTGCGATGTGTCCGCAGTCGGCAAGCAGTCCGTCGGAGATGTCCAGCGCCGCGCTGGCCTTGCCGCGTAACGCGATGCCCAGCTCGAACTGTGGCTGCGGCGACCAGTAACGGGCCAGCAAGGCCTGAGTGGTAGACGCCTCGGTGCTGCGCTGGTTCAACACCAACGGCAGCGCCCCGGCAGCATCGCCCAGCGGACCGCCCACGCACAATAAATCGCCGGGCTGCGCGCCGCTTCGGGTCAAGGCCTGCCCGGTCGGGACTGTGCCGAAGACAGTAAGGGTCAGGCTCAAAGGCCCGCGCGTCGTGTCGCCACCGATCAGGCGCAGGCCGCAGCCTTGGGCCATAGTGTTCAAACCGCGGGCGAACGCTTCCAGCCAGTCGGCGGAAACCTGCGGCAGGGTCAGAGCAAGGGTAAATGCGAGGGGACTGGCGCCCATGGCGGCCAGGTCGCTGGCCGACACGCCGAGTGCGCGCTGGCCGAGCAGGAAAGGATCGCAGACGTCCGGGAAATGCACCCCGGCAACCAGCGTGTCAGTGGAGATAGCGAGTTGCTCGCCAGCGGCCACCGACAACAGGGCGCAGTCGTCGCCGATCCCCAGTGCAACGCCTTCGCCGGATTGCGCGCAGGGCGCGGAGGCAAAGTAATTGCGGATCAGCTCGAACTCGCCCATGGCGTAGACGCTTAGGTTCTGGAGAAACCCAGAAGCCTCAGCGCTTGTGCGCCTTCACTTCGACTTCGCGCAGACGCGGAGCCAGCTTGTCGAGCACGCCGTTGACGAACTTGTGGCCGTCGGTCGAACCGTAGACTTTCGCCAGCTCGATGCCTTCGTTGATGACCACACGGTACGGCACGTCGATGCGCTCCAGCAGTTCCCAGGTCGACAGACGCAGGACCGCCAGCTCAACCGGGTCCAGCTCTTCGATGGTCAGGTCCAGGCAAGGCGCCAGCGCCGCGTCGATTTTGTCCTGATTGGCCGGGACACCGTGGAGGATGTCGTGGAAATAGCTGGCATCGACGGAGGTGAAATCGTTGTCGACGCGGAACTGTGCTTCGATCTCGTTCAGCGACTGACCCGCCATATGGCGCTGGTACAGGGCCTGAGTGGCCATCTGGCGAGCCGCACGACGCTTTTCGCTTTTGGATGGTTTGCCAGCGTCTGCCGCACGTGGATCACGCGGGTTGAACTGATCGCTTTCGTCGTTAATCACTTGGCCTCCAACTGCGCCAACAGGCTGACCATCTCGATGGCGGACAGCGCAGCTTCAGCGCCTTTGTTGCCGGCCTTGGTGCCGGAACGCTCGATCGCCTGTTCGATGGAATCGACAGTCAGGACGCCGAACGCGACCGGCACGCCGAACTCCATGGACACCTGGGACAGGCCCTTGGTGCATTCGCCAGCCACGTATTCGAAGTGCGGGGTGCCGCCACGAATGACGGCGCCGAGCGCGATGATGGCGGCGAATTCGCTGCGTTGAGCGACCTTCTGCACAACCAGCGGGATTTCGAACGCGCCCGGTGCGCGGATGATGGTGATGTCGCTTTCGCTCACGCCATGGCGAACCAGGGCATCAACGGCACCGCTCACCAGGCTTTCGACGACGAAGCTGTTGAAGCGGCCAACCACCAGGGCATAGCGACCTTGGGGGGCGATGAAGGTACCTTCGATGGTCTTCAGGGTCATTCGGCTGAGTCTCGTGTTCTCGTATTAAAGAGCATGAAAGCGCGCATCGGGCGCGCGCTTTCAGGGATTTTAGGCCACGAATCGGGCGACTGCAGGGGCAAAAACCACCAACGGCTGAACGCTGTCGGGGCCTGTCACCTGCCGGTCTTTATTCGGAGGGCACGTATTCTACAACTTCCAGATCGAAACCGGATATCGCATTGAACTTCATTGGCGAACTCATCAAGCGCATTTTGCGCACGCCGAGGTCGCGGAGGATCTGCGAACCGGCACCGACAGTGCTGTAAGTAGTCGGCGTCTTGATCGGCGTGCCGCCGGCGGTTTCACGCACATGGGCCAGAACCGTGTCGCCGTCGAGCGGGTGACCGAGCAGCAGCACGACGCCGCTGCCGGCCTCGGCCACGGTCTTCATGGCAGCGCGCAGGCTCCAGCGGCCGGGCTGTTTGACCATCAACAGGTCACGCAGCGGGTCCATGTTATGCACCCGAACCAGCGTGGCTTCTTCCGCGCAGATCTTGCCCAGCGTCAGCGCCAGGTGCACGTCACCTTCGACGGAATCGCGGTAGGTCACCAGATTGAAATGGCCCAGTTCGCTGTCGAGGGGCTGCTCGGCAATCCGCTGAACGGTACGTTCGTGGATCATCCGGTAATGGATCAGGTCGGCGATGGTGCCGATCTTGATGTTGTGCTCGGCCGCGAAAGCTTCCAGTTCAGCACGACGGGACATGGTGCCGTCGTCGTTCATCACTTCGCAGATCACGCCGGTCGGCTCGAAACCGGCCATGCGCGCCAGGTCGCATGCCGCTTCCGTATGACCTGCGCGGGACAGCGTGCCGCCGGCCTGGGCCATCAGCGGGAAGATGTGGCCCGGGCTGACGATGTCTTCGGCCTTCGCGTCCCTGGCAGCAGCAGCCTGAACGGTGCGCGCGCGGTCTGCAGCGGAAATCCCGGTGGTCACGCCTTCGGCGGCCTCGATGGACACGGTGAACTTGGTGCCGAAGCCCGAGCCATTGCGCTGCGCCATCAGCGGCAGTTTCAGCGTCTCGCAACGCTCGCGGGTCATCGGCATGCAGATCAGGCCACGGGCGTAACGCGCCATGAAGTTGATGTGCTCGGCCTTGACGCACTCGGAGGCCATGATCAGATCGCCTTCGTTCTCGCGGTCTTCGTCATCCATGAGGATGACCATCTTGCCTTGGCGAATGTCTTCAACCAGTTCTTCGATGCTGTTGAGCGCCACGCGGCACCCCCTTCAATTCAGGATTTGAGGTAGCCGTTGGCGGCCAGAAAGCTTTCGGTGATGTTGCCGCCCTGCGCCGGCGTCGGATCGGCCGCTTTGTCACCGAGCAACAAACGCTCGAGGTAACGCGCCAGCAGGTCGACTTCCAGGTTGATTTTACGGCCCTGGCTGTAGTCGCCCATGATGGTTTCGGCGAGCGTGTGCGGGACGATGGTCAGCTCGAACTCGGCGCCGTTGACCGCATTCACGGTCAGGCTGGTGCCGTCGACGGTGATCGAGCCTTTGTGGGAGATGTACTTGGCCAGCTCGCGGGGTGCACGCATGCGGAACTGGATCGCACGGGCGTTTTCCTCGCGGGACAGCACCTCGCCGACGCCGTCGACGTGGCCGCTGACCAGATGGCCGCCCAGGCGCGTGGTCGGGGTCAGGGCTTTTTCCAGATTGACCCGGCTGCCGGTCTTTAGATCGACGAATGCGGTGACATTCAGGGTTTCGCGGCTGACGTCAGCCCAGAAGCCGTCGCCCGGCAATTCGACGGCGGTCAGGCAGACCCCGTTGACCGCGATGCTGTCGCCCAGTTTGACGTCGGAAAGGTCGAGCTTGCCGGTCTCTACGTAAACGCGGACGTCGCCGCCTTTCGGAGTGATGGCGCGGATGCTGCCGATGGATTCGATGATGCCAGTAAACATGGGTGCTCCTGGAAAACAGGGCCAGCGCTGAACGCGGAAGCCGGAATTATACGCCGGGGTGCGACGCGGGTATCGCAATGACTCGCCAGTCATTGCCGACCGCGCGCATTTCGACAATCTTGAGTTCGAGCGCTTCGCTCATCTGCGCCAGCGGCAGGTCCAGCAACGGCCGCGCCGACGAGCCCATGAACTTGCCCGCCACGAAGATCTGGAATTCATCCACCAGGCCCAGCCGGGTAAAGGCGCCAGCGAGTTTAGGGCCGGCCTCGACAAGCACATCGTTGACGCCACGGGCTGCCAGTTCGATCAGCAATTTGCGCAGATCGACGTGCCCGCCGCTGCTGGCCAGTGCGAGCATTTCGTGGCCTTCGTCGTGGTAACGCTCGCGCGCCGAGGCTGCCGCGCAGGTTGCCACCAGCGCACTGCCCGCTTTAAAGAACGGCGCATCAAGGGGCACCCGCAAACGCCCGTCGATCAACACGCGCAACGGCGGCCGGGTCGCGGCCAAGGCGGTGAGTTCGGCGTTCAGGCCCAATTCGTCAGGGCGCACGGTGAGCCGCGCGTTGTCGGTCAGCACGGTATCGGCGCCGGTCAGCACCACGCTCGACCGCGCACGCAGGCGCTGGACGGCGGAGCGTGCTTCGGGGCCGGTGATCCACTGGCTTTCACCGCTGGCCATGGCCGTGCGTCCGTCGAGGCTCATCGCCAGCTTGACCCGCACGTACGGCAGGCCGTGCTCCATACGTTTGAGAAAACCTTTGTTCAGCGCCCGCGCTTCGCTTTCGAGCACGCCGCTCTGCACCGCGATTCCAGCGTTCATCAATCGCAACAAGCCACGACCGGCGACGTCGGGATTGGGGTCTTGCATGGCGGCAACCACACGCGCCACGCCGGCATTGACCAGCGCGTCGGCGCACGGCGGGGTGCGGCCATGATGACTGCAGGGCTCGAGGGTGACGTAAGCGGTCGCGTCCTTTGCCTTGTCGCCCGCCTGGCGCAGCGCATGCACCTCGGCGTGGGGCTCGCCCGCGCGGACATGCCAGCCTTCGCCGACAATTGCGCCATCACGCACGATCACGCAGCCGACACGCGGGTTGGGGTGCGTCGAGTAGACGCCCTTGCGCGCCAGTTCCAGCGCCCGCGCCATATAGGCTGCGTCGAGCACGCTTTGCTCTGTGGAGGTCATGCTCACTCTTTAACCGGCTCGCGGGCCAGTCGGTCGATTTCTTCGCGGAATTCGTTGAGGTCTTGAAACCGCCGATAAACAGAAGCAAAGCGGATGTAGGCCACTTCGTCGAGTTTTTGCAATTCGCCCATCACCAGCTCGCCGACGATCAGCGATTTGACCTCGCGCTCGCCGGTCGCGCGCAGTTTGCTTTTGATGTGGGCCAGGGCCGCTTCGAGACGCTCGACACTAACCGGGCGCTTTTCCAGCGCGCGCTGCATGCCGGCGCGCAGCTTCTCTTCGTCGAAGGGCTGACGGCTGCCGTCCTGCTTGATCAGCCGGGGCAGAACCAGTTCAGCGGTTTCGAATGTGGTGAAGCGTTCTTCGCAGGCGACGCATTCACGGCGGCGGCGAACCTGATCGCCTTCAGCAACGAGGCGCGAGTCAATGACTTTGGTGTCGTTGGCACCGCAAAAGGGACAGTGCATGGTGGCAGGCAACAAAAAAAGGGAGGGCCATGGTAGCGCATCTCGCCGGCAAGACAAGTCCAAGGCTTTGAGGTATATAGACGCGCATTCAGTGCGGTGAAACACGCTGCACTCAGCGATACTGCGCCATCCCGTGCATATCTCGCCCGCATTCTGCTTTGTCTGGAGCTGTTCATGACGCTACGTACGCTTGCTGTAATCAGCCTTGTGGGCCTGCTCGCTGCCTGCAGCACGGCCGAGGCGCCGAAACCTGCGGCACCCGCCAAACCTGCGCCCAACGCCATCACGCTGCCGGAAGGGCAAGGCCCGTTGCAGCCGTTCCAGCGCGAATTGAGCGGCCAGTTGCTGGGCGTGCCGGCCGGCGCAGAGGTCGAGCTGGCGCTGCTGGTGATCGACGATCGTAATCGCCCGCAAAAGCTGCTGACCAGCACCAAGTTGATCGGCAACAACCAGTCGCTGCCGTTTCAGTTGCGCTTCAATCCGGAAGCTTTCCCGGTGGGTGCGCGTGTCGAATTGCGCGGCCGCGCCAGCAAGTCGGGTCAGTTGATTCTGCATCTGCCGTCCGTGCTGATCACCCAGCCCACCACTCAGGCGCTGGGCCAGCTGCAATTCGCTCCCGCGCCGTGACCGCCCCGCTTCATCTGCAAGCCGCATTGAGCGAACTGCTGGGCGATGCGCAACTGGTTGCCGAAGCGCTGCCGGGCACGGACCTGAAGTTGTGGCTGATCGACGCGAACAATATGGATCGCGCGTTCAGCCCCGAGGAAACCCGGCGCATTCTCGAAGACCCGCCCTACTGGAGTTTTTGCTGGGCCAGTGGCCTGGCGCTGGCGCGTTTTCTCGCCGAGCAGCCGCAGTGGGTCGCGGGCAAGCGGGTGCTGGATTTCGGCGCGGGCTCGGGTGTCGCAGGCATTGCGGCGATGAAAGCCGGGGCGCTTGAAGTCGTCGCCTGTGATCTCGATCCGCTGGCGATCCAGGCCTGCCGAGCCAACGCCGAGCTGAACAGCGTGACGCTTCAGTATTCAGGCGACTTCTTCGCCGAGGAGGATCGTTTCGATCTGATCGTGGTGGCGGACGTGTTGTACGACCGCGCCAACCTGCCGCTGTTGGATCAGTTTCTCAGTCGTGGAAAACAAGCGTTGGTGGCCGATTCCCGGGTGCGGGACTTTCAGCATCCTATGTATACGCGGCTGGGAATTCTTGAGGCGCTGACGCTGCCGGATCTGGCCGAGCCGTGGGAGTTTCGCAGGGTGAGTCTTTATCATGCGCAGCGACAGGCCTGACCTGACCTGACCTGACCTGTAGGAGCGTGGCTTGTCCCGCGATCTGACGCGCAGCGGCAGCAACCCACCCAACACGGTGCGTCAGACTTATCGAGTCAGCCGGTTTTACGACGACTTCGTCGCCGATCGCGGGACAAGCCACGCTCCCACAGGTCGTTGCCAAAATGCACATGTGTTGTGGCGCTTCCGACAATCCCCCCAGCCCTTTATAGTTCGCGCCATCAAGCCTTTTTTCGAGACCAGCGATGAGCCAGGACACGCCGTACATCTTCGATGCGACCACCGCCACTTTCGATCAGATGGTCATCGAGAATTCCTTTCACAAACCCGTGCTGGTGGATTTCTGGGCCGAGTGGTGTGCGCCGTGCAAGGTGCTGATGCCGCTGCTGCAACAGATTGCTGAGAGTTATCAGGGCGAACTGCTGCTGGCCAAGGTCGATTGCGACGCTGAACAGGACATCGTGGCGCGCTTCGGCATTCGCAGCCTGCCCACCGTGGTGCTGTTCAAGGACGGTCAGCCGGTGGATGGATTCTCCGGCGCCCAGCCTGAATCGCAAATCCGCGCACTGCTTGAGCCCCATGTGCAGATGCCGCCTCCGGCCGCCGCCGACCCGCTGAAAACCGCGCAGGCGATGTTCGCCGAGAGCCATTTCGCGGAAGCCGAAGCGGTTCTGCAGACCATCCTTGCCGAGGACAACACCAACGCCGCCGCGCTGATTCTGTATGCGCGCTGCCTGGCCGAACGCGGCGAACTGACCGAAGCCCGCACGGTGCTGGAGGCGGTTAAGAGCGATGAGCACAGAGCCGCGCTTGCCGGGGCCAAAGCGCAATTGACGTTTCTGGCTGAAGCCGCCGCGTTGCCTGACGTCGCCGAGTTGAAATCGCGCCTGGCCCAGAACCCGCAGGACGATGAAGCCGCGCACCAGTTGGCGATCCAGCAATTGTCCCGTCAGCAATACGAAGCCGCGCTGGAGGGACTGCTCAAGCTGTTCATCCGCAACCGCAGCTACAACGAAGGCCAGCCGCACAAAACGCTGCTGCAGGTGTTCGACTTGCTGGGCAATGATCACCCGCTGGTTACTACCTATCGTCGTCGGTTGTTTGCGGCGCTCTACTAGCCTTCCCGGCTAAAGCCAGTCCTACAGACCGTGTGTATCAGTCAACCCAGTGATACACCGGCGTGTCGCCCTGGCTTTCCACTTTCACGTTAGCGCTGTGGCGCATCCGCACCATAAGGCGTTTGCCCGCAGCGGTGCTGCCCGACAGACCTTCCAGTTGACCGAGCAGATCTGGCCCGTTCAGGTGACCTGCCTTGCGCAACAGCTCTTGAGCGATGTCCCAGACAGCATCGTTGCGACTGGCCGCAGGCTTGACGGACGTATGACTCGGTTCAGCGGGTTCCTGAACCTGCGTGCCCAGCTGAATGCCCAGCCGAGCCCAGTCGGCGTCGTCCATTTCCACAGTCAGATCCACCGGCAGATCGCCGACGGTTCCACGGATTCGCAGCATGGGGTGTGTCCTCTGATGGGGCGGACCAGCATGGTCCCACAGGAATTGGCGACCTGCACGCGATCCCTGACACCCCGCAATACTGTAGGAGCGTTGCCCCTGAAATCGCATTCGCGGGCAAGCGCGCTCCAACAAGGGGTGGCGTCGAACGTATGATCGGCGTCGTGCACAAGACCTGTAGGAGCGCGCTTGCCCGCGAACACGTCGGCGCATTCAGCATCTTTGTTGACTGACACACCGCGTTCGCCACGCCCCTACAAGGCCGCTTGAAAAAGTTAAGAAACCGCGCAACACATTGTTATAAGATCACATAACAAATTTCAGACTCGCCTCCGGAGCTTCCCCCATGCGTCGTTTGCTGCTCGCCCTGCCCTTCACGTTGCTACCCCTCGCCGTCGCCCACGCGGCCGATGAACATGACCACGATCATGAGCACGGCAGTCTCGGCGCGCATGTGCACGGTGTCGCGCGGCTGGATATGGCGCTGGACGGTCGCACGCTGGAACTGGAACTCGACACGCCGGCGATGAACATCGTCGGCTTCGAGCATCCGGCGACGACCGCCGCAGACAAGATGACCCTGGCCTTGGCCAAGGAGACCCTGCTCAAGCCCCACGCCCTGTTCAGTCTTCCGGAAGCGGCCGGATGCACCGCCACCAAACAGCGGGTGGAAAGCACGCTGTTCGGCGACAAGGATGACGACGATCACGACCACGCAGATGGCGACGCGGCTGAACACGAGCACAGCGAAATTCACGGCCACTACCAGTTCACCTGCAGCGCGCCGAACGTGCTCAACGAGCTCGACCTCACCCAACTGTTCAAAAGCTTCCCGGCCACCCAGACCATCCAGGTGCAACTGGTGACACCGAAACGCCAAATGGGCGCTGAAGTGCGTCCGAGCAACCCGGTGGTCAAGTTTTAACCAGCAACGTTCCATCAGCGACCGGGCTTCCCGGTCGATCATTTTTCAGACGCGCGTGTGGTCATGACTCAAGCTCTCATTGAATTGTCCGAACTCGGCTTCAGCTGGCCGGGGCATCCGCAGCTGCTGGACATTCCGGCGTTTCACCTCGATGCCGGCGAAACCCTGTTCCTCAAAGGCCCCAGCGGTAGCGGCAAAACCACGTTGCTGGGTCTGCTGGGCGGTGTGCAGCGCCCGAGTCGCGGCAGAGTTCGCCTGCTCGGTCAGGAGCTCACGCAGCTCTCGGCCGGGGCGCGGGACCGGTTTCGTGTCGATCACACGGGCTACATTTTCCAGCAGTTCAACCTGCTGCCGTTTTTGTCGGTGCGCGAGAATGTCGAGCTGCCGTGCCGCTTTTCCAAATTACGCACCCAGCGGGCGACGCAGCGCCACGGCAGCGTCGATAAAGCGGCTGAAACCCTGCTCGCTCACTTGGGCTTGAAAGACCCTGAAATGCTTAGCCGCCGCGCCGACTCGCTGTCCATCGGTCAGCAGCAACGCGTCGCTGCCGCCCGCGCCCTGATCGGCCAGCCGGAGCTGGTCATCGCCGACGAACCCACGTCGGCGCTGGATGCCGACGCCCGCGAAGCGTTCATTCAGCTGCTGTTCGCCGAATGCCGCGAGGCCGGTGCCAGCCTGTTGTTCGTCAGCCACGACCAGAGCCTGGCGCCGCTGTTCGACCGCAACCTGTCGCTGGGCGAACTCAATCGCGCCGCCGTCGCCGCAGAGGTTTGAGATGTACCTTCTTCGTCTGGCGCTGGCCAGCCTCGCCAACCGCCGCTTCACTGCCTTCCTCACTGCGTTCGCCATCGCCCTTTCCGTTTGCCTGCTGTTGGCGGTCGAACGTGTGCGCACGGAAGCACGCGCCAGTTTTGCCAGCACCATCAGCGGGACGGACCTGATCGTCGGCGCGCGCTCGGGGTCGGTCAATCTGCTGCTTTACTCAGTGTTTCGCATCGGTAACGCCACCAACAACATTCGCTGGGACAGCTTCGAGCACTTCGCCAACAGCAAGCAGGTGAAGTGGGCGATCCCGATTTCCCTGGGTGACAGCCATCGCGGCTATCGGGTGATGGGCACCAACGAATCGTATTTCGAGCACTACCAGTACGGTCGTCAGCAGCCTCTGGAGCTGGCAGACGGCCGGGCATTCGCCACCGACCCGTTTGAAGTGGTGCTCGGCGCGGAAGTGGCGCAAGCGCTGCATTACAAGCTCGGCGACAAACTGGTGCTGGCCCACGGCGTCGCGACGGTGAGTCTGGTCAAGCATGACGACAAGCCGTTCACCGTCGTCGGCATTCTCAAACGCACCGGCACGCCGGTTGACCGCACGCTGCATATCAGCCTCGGCGGCATGGAGGCGATTCACATCGACTGGCACAACGGTGTGCCGGCACAAGGGGCCGGGCGTATCAGCGCCGATCAGGCACGCAACATGGACCTCACGCCCACCGCCATCACCGCCTTCATGCTCGGGCTGAACAGCAAGATCGCGACCTTCGCCGTGCAGCGCGACATCAACGAGTTCCGGGGCGAGCCGATGCTGGCGATTCTGCCGGGGGTGGCGTTGCAGGAGCTATGGAGCCTGATGGGCACGGCTGAAAAAGCGCTGTTCGTGATTTCGTTGTTCGTCGTCTTGACCGGGTTGATCGGCATGCTCACGGCGATTCTCACCAGCCTGAACGAGCGGCGTCGGGAGATGGCGATTCTGCGTTCGGTGGGGGCACGCCCTTGGCATATCGCAAGCCTGCTGGTGCTGGAAGCGTTTGCGCTGGCGCTGGGGGGCTCGGTCTGCGGGCTGGCGCTGCTTTACATCGGCATCGCCTCCGCGCAGGGTTACGTGCAGGCCAATTACGGTTTGTACCTGCCGCTGTCACTGCCCAGCACGTACGAGTGGACGCTGCTGGCGGGGATTCTCGGCGCTGCAGTGTTGATGGGCACCGTTCCCGCGTGGCGTGCCTATCGCCAGTCGCTGGCAGACGGATTGTCGATTCGCTTATGAGGTCGTTGTGATGCGGATGGGTTGGATGCTTTTAATGCTTGTCGCGACGCCGTTGTGGGCCCAGGACCTGCGGGTGCTGACGTGGCAGGAAATGATCCCGCCTGACGCGCCGCCAGTGAAGCTGATCACCGCGCCGATTCATAACCTGTCGAGCATGGCGGACACCCTCTCAGTCGAGTCTGCGCCCGCCGCGCATCAACTGGCCCCCCATGCACCCGTGGTCAAGTCGCTGGACGGCGAGCGAGTGCGGCTGCCGGGGTATATCGTGCCGCTGGAAGTCAGCGAGGAAGGCCGGGTGACGGAGTTTTTGCTGGTGCCGTACTTCGGCGCCTGCATTCACGTGCCACCGCCGCCGCCGAATCAGATCGTCCACGTGACCAGCGAGTTGGGCGTCAAGGTGGACGAGCTGTACCAACCCTACTGGATCGAAGGCCCGATGCAGGTCAAATCCTCGACCAGCGAATTGGCCGACGCGGGTTACCAGATGGAAGCGGACAAGATTCTGGTGTACGAAATGCCGGATGAGCAGTGAGTTGTCGCTAACAGGCACACCCTAATCAAGGTTTCATTGAGCCAGGTCAAAAACCGCGACCTGGACGCTTCGTAACATACGGCATCTCTTTTTTATGCCCTTACGGAGCCCCCATGCACAAGTCCCTGCTCAGCGCGCCCCTGCTCGCGCTTGCACTCGGTGTTCCCTTCGCTGCTCACGCCCACCAGGCCGGTGATTTTATCGTTCGCGCCGGTTCTGCCACGACAGCGCCCAACGAAGAGAGCGGAAACCTGAAGCTCGACGGGGCCAAGGTCCCGGGCACCAAAGCGACGTTGACCAGCGACACGCAACTGGGCCTGACCTTCGCCTACCTGCTCACCGATCACGTCGGCCTCGAACTGCTGGCGGCCACGCCCTTCCAGCACACCGTCGCGGTCAAAGGCCTGGGCCCGGGGCTGGATGGCAAGCTGGCGGACGTGAAACAACTGCCGCCGACCCTGTCGCTGCAGTACTACCCGATGGACGCGACGTCGAAATTTCAGCCATACGCCGGTCTCGGGGTGAATTACACCTGGTTCTACGATGAAAACCTGAGCAGCGAACGCAAAGGCCAGGGCATGAACAACCTGCACATCAAGAACTCCTGGGGCTGGGCCGGTCAGATCGGCGCGGACTACATGCTGACGGACACGATCATGGTCAACGCCGCCGTCTGGTACGTAGACATCGACACCCAAGCCACGCTGGACGGCCCGTCGGCGCTGGGCGTCGGCCGAACCAAAGTGAACGTGGACGTCGATCCGTGGGTGTACATGGTCGGTGTGGGTTACACGTTCTAAGCGCTTGCGCCCGAACGAGCAGGCACAAAAAAGGCACCTCATCGGTGCCTTTTTGCTGCGTGGATTTCAGCGCCCCATCAGCCGCGCCAGCCCGACTTTCAGCGGCGTCGGCTCGGGCACTTTGAAGCGCTCAAGCAGACGCTGATTGCTCGCCCGTGAATGCTTGATGTCACCCGAGCGCGCCGGCAGGTAGCTCACCGGCGGCAGATTCCCGACCACCTCGGCAAGGGCGCCCAGCAGCTGGTTCAGCGAAGTCGTCGCGTTCAGGCCGACATTGACTGCGCCCTCTGCCACCGTCGGCATCTCGATGCCCTGCACCACGAGGTCAACCAGGTCCTCAACGTAGAAGAAATCCCGCGTCTGCTCGCCGTCGCCGAAGACCGCAATCGGCAGGCCATTTAGCGCACGCTCCGCGAAGATGCTGATCACGCCCGAGTACGGCGAAGAAGGATCCTGTCGCGGGCCGAAGATGTTGAAGAAGCGGAACACGACAGGCTCGAAACCATGCTGGCGGCGATAGAAATCGAAGTAGTGCTCACCGGCAAGTTTGTCCGACGCGTAGGGGGTCAGCGGTGCTTTCGGCGTGTCTTCGGTAATGGCCTCCCCTTCGCCGTTGTTGCCGTAAATCGCAGCGCTAGAGGCAAACACAACGCGTTTGATACCGGCCTGACGCATCGCTTCGCAGACATTCAGCGTGCCGATGAAATTGCTCTGATGGGTCTTCACCGGATCATCCACCGAGGCCTGCACCGACGCGACGGCAGCCAGATGCGCAACGGCCTGACAACCCACCGCCGCCCGCGCCACCAGCGCGGCATCGGCCACATCACCTTCGATCAACTCGACGCGCGGGTTGTCCAGCGGCAGGTTACTGCGCTTGCCGGTGGACAGGTCGTCGAGAATGCGCACCGCATAGCCCTTGGCGAGCAGCGCGTCGGTCAGGTGCGAACCGATGAAACCGGCGCCGCCGGTGATGAGGACAGGAGCATCAGACATGGCGGTAATAGCGGTCCAGTAGGTTGGGCAAGCCGGCACGCCAGGCGCGTGGTTTGATACCGAAAGTGTGGAGGATTTTCTTGCAGGCGAGCACGGCGTTCTGCGGCTCTTCGCTGGCGTCCGGACGTGCGGCGTGGGCCTGCGCAGTCGGCGTCTCGATCGCCAGCGGGCGAAGCAGACGGGCTTCGGTCAACACGGCCTGGCCGAATGCCAGTGGCGTAGTCGCTTCGTGCCCGGCGTAGTGATAAGTGCCCCACAGCGGTGCGGCGCAATCCAGTTGCTTGAGCACTGAAATGATGACCCTCGCGGCATCGTCGACCGGGGTCGGATTGCCACGACGATCGTCTGCCAGCGGCAATTCACCGGGGGACTCGGCGCGGCTGAGAAAGCGGCCAAGCACGCCTTCGGCGCTGTCGTCCAGCAGCCAGCCGAAACGCAGCAACACATGCTGCGGGCAGGTTGCACGCACGCTTTGCTCGATGCGCCATAAGGCCTGACCACGGGAACCCAGCGGCACGGGCTCGTCTTTTTCGCTGTAAGCCGTGGCCCGCGAACCGTCGAACACGCGGTAGCTGGACGGTTGAACGAGGACGATATTGTGGTGCTGGCACAGTTCAGCGAGACGCTCGACGGAGCGTTCCTGATTATCCAGCTTGTCAGCACTTACCCGCTCCGCCTGAAACCAGTCGAAGTAGTAAGCGAGATTGATCAAGGCATCCGGGCGGGTGTCATCGAGCAGTTGCGTCAGGCTTGCCGCATCCCAACCTTCTAGGGGTGGACGCGGTGCGAGGAAACCAATGTTCTCCTCGGCACCTAGACGAATCAACGCCTGCCCAAGGGCATTCCCGCCGCCCAACAGCATAAGGCGCATTCGCATAGAGTCAGCAGGCTCAGTCTTCAGGTCGATTAAAAATAGGTGAAAAACGTCCGCAAACATAACACGTCATTGGGCAAGTCCCAACAACGGCGGGCATGCGCGCGTGCGGGTGCCCTGAAACGCGTCGCCGATCGCTCGCCCTTGTGTCTTCCCCTCGAGTACCTGCCCCTTGCATCTGCTTCACTGCGACCGCATTAATTGCGGATGAACCTTCCCCAGACGCCCGACCCGGTGCTCGACGCCTTTCATCCGGCGGTCAGCGCGTGGTTTCGCTCGACGTTCCCGGCCATTACCGCGGCCCAGGCGCAGGCGTGGCCGCTGATCAAACGCCGCGAGTCCACGTTGATCGCCGCGCCCACCGGCTCCGGGAAAACCCTGACGGCGTTTCTGGCGGTCATTGATGATTTGGTGCATCAAGGGCTGGAGAGGGGCGGCGAGCTGCCGAATGAGACGTTTGTGGTGTATGTCTCGCCGCTGAAAGCGCTGTCCAACGACATCCAGATCAATCTACAAAACCCGCTGGCGGGCATCACCGATCAACTGATCCAGCAAGGTCTGCCCGGCCTGCGCATCACCACCGCCGTGCGCACCGGTGACACGCCGCAGAAAGAACGCACCGCCATGCGCAAAACCGCGCCGAACATTTTGGTCACGACGCCGGAATCGCTTTACGTGCTGCTGGGATCCGACTCCGGCCGGCGCATGTTGTCTAGCACGCAGACCGTCATCGTCGATGAAATTCACGCCATCGCTGCGGGTAAGCGCGGCAGTCATCTGGCCCTGACTCTGGAGCGTTTGCAGGCGCTGTGTGCGAAGCCGCTTCTGCGTATCGGCCTGTCGGCGACGCAAAAACCCATCGAGCGGGTATCGCGCTTTCTGGTCGGCAGCGATCCGGTCAGCCGTCCCTGCGCCATCATCGACATCGGCCACGCCCGCCCTCGAGATCTGGCTATCGAAGTGCCGCCGGTTGCCTTGAGCGCCGTGATGTCCAGTGACGTCTG
Source organism: Pseudomonas petrae (assembly GCF_021728295.1). Lineage (GTDB taxonomy): Bacteria > Pseudomonadota > Gammaproteobacteria > Pseudomonadales > Pseudomonadaceae > Aquipseudomonas > Aquipseudomonas petrae. Next base: position 51,419 of record NZ_JAKJXE010000019.1, on the reverse strand, counting down.
GCAACTGGTCTACGACCGGCTTGCAGCGCTGGCCCGTGAACATCGCACCACCCTCATCTTCGTCAACACGCGGCGGCTGGCCGAGCGCATGGCGCGGCATCTGAGCGAGCGACTGGGCAAAGAGGCGGTCGCCGCGCACCACGGCAGCATGGCTAAAGAGCAAAGGCTCGACGCCGAACAGCGTCTCAAGCGCGGTGACCTGCAAGTGCTGATCGCCACCGCTTCGCTGGAACTGGGGATAGATATCGGCGACGTCGATCTGGTCTGCCAGATCAGCTCGCCCCGCTCCATCGCTTCCTTTTTGCAGCGCGTCGGCCGTTCCGGTCACCACGTAGGCGGCACGCCCAAGGGACGGCTGTTTGCTGTGTCTCGGGATGATCTGATCGAGTGCGCGGCGCTGCTGGATTGTGTACGTCGCGGCGAGCTCGACACGCTGGTCATTCCCAAGGCGCCGCTGGATGTCCTGGCGCAGCAGATTATCGCTGAGGTGAGTTGTCAGGAATGGCAGGAGCAGGACCTGCTGGCGCTGTTCCGCAAGGCGTCGCCGTACGCCGATGTCGACGAAAGCCATTATCAAGCACTCTTAACCATGCTCGCCGAGGGTTACAGCGGCGGGCAGGGCGTGCGTGCTGCGTATCTGCATCGCGACGCGGTGACCCGCACGTTGCGTGGCCGGCGCGGCAGTAAACTCACGGCGGTCACCAGCGGCGGCACGATCCCCGACAACGCCGATTACAGCGTGGTCCTCGAACCTCAGGCGCTGAACATCGGCACCGTCAACGAAGACTTCGCCGTGGAGAGCGCCGCGGGTGACATCTTCCAGCTGGGCAACACGTCCTACCGGATTCTGCGGATCGAGTCCGGGCGAGTGCGAGTCGAGGACGCCCACGGCATGCCGCCAAACATTCCGTTCTGGATGGGTGAGGCGCCGGGGCGCAGCGATGAACTGTCTTTCGCCGTCGCCCGTTTGCAGGCCGACATCGACGAGCAGCTCAGCGCCCACCCCGGCAATCTTCAGGCCTGCACCGACTGGCTGATGAAAAGCCTGGGCCTGGACCTCGCCAGCGCCGAGCAGATCATTGAATACCTCGCTCGCGCGCACTCGGCCCTGGGCGCGCTGCCGTCCCAGGACACGCTGGTCATCGAGCGTTTTTTCGATCAGTCCGGCGGCACGCAACTGGTGATTCATTCGCCGTTCGGCAGCCGGGTCAATCGTGCGTGGGGCCTGGCACTGCGCAAGCGCTTCTGCCGCACCTTCAACTTCGAGCTGCAAGCCGCCGCCAGCGAGGACGCCATCGTGCTGTCGCTGTCCACGGCGCACAGTTTTGCGCTGGACGAAGTCTGGCGCTATCTCAACTCCGCCACCGCCGAGCATTTACTGATTCAGGCGGTGCTGGATGCGCCGCTGTTCGGCGTGCGCTGGCGCTGGAACGCCGGCGTGGCGCTGGCCCTGCCGCGTTACACCGGCGGGCGAAAAGTGGCGCCGCAGCTGCAGCGGATCAAGAGCGATGACTTGATCGCCACGGTGTTTCCGGACCAGATCGCCTGCCTGGAAAATCTGGTGGGCGAGCGGGATGTACCGGAGCATCCGCTGATCGAGCAGACCCTGGACGACTGCCTGCACGAAGCCATGGACGCCGAAGGCTGGCTGAAACTGCTGCGGCGTATGGAAAACGGCGAAGTGCGTCTGGTGAGTCGCGATCTGCCCGCGCCCTCGCCGCTGGCGGCGGAAATCCTCAACGCCAAGCCGTATGCGTTTCTCGATAACGCGCCGCTGGAAGAACGTCGCACCCAGGCGGTGCTCAATCGGCGCTGGAGCGACCCGGAATCCACCGACGATCTCGGCGCGCTGGATGTCGATGCGATCAAAGCGGTGGCCGATGAAGCCTGGCCGCAGCCGCAAAACGTCGATGAGATGCACGAGGCGCTGATGAGCCTGGGATGCATCACCGGCGTTGAGGCCCGCGAGCACACCGACTGGATGAAATGGCTGGAAAGCCTGGCCCGCTCCGGCCGTGGCACACGCCTGCAGGTCACGCCGGAGCAGGCGTTGTGGATTCCCCTGGAGCGGCTGACCTGTTTGCAGGCGATCTATCCCGCCGCCGAAATGCACCCGCCGTTGGCGGCATTGGCCGGGTTCGACGGGGCGTGGAGTGAGGACGAAGCGCGCGTGGAAATCGTGCGTGCGCGGCTTGGCGGCTTCGGCCCGCTCACGGTTACCGCCATTGCCGAGCCGCTGGCGCTGACACAGAACGAGATCGCTCAGGCGCTGGCGCAGTTGGAGAACGAAGGCTACGTGCTGCGCGGCCAGTTCAGCCCTGACGCCCGCGGGGAAGAATGGTGCGAGCGGCATCTGCTGTCGCGCATCCACCGTTACACGGTCAAACGCCTGCGCCGGGAAATCGAGCCGGTGTCGCTGCAGGACTTCACCCGATTCCTGTTCGATTGGCAGCATCTGTCCGCCACGACCCAGAGTCAGGGCAAAGCCGCGCTGCCGGAAGTCGTCGCGCAACTGGAGGGATTCTCGTCAGCCGCAGGCGCGTGGGACAGTGATCTGCTTCCGGCACGCTTGAAGGACTATTCATCGATCTGGCTGGATGATCTGTGTCGGTCCGGCAAGGTGGTGTGGATGCGCCTGACCAGTCGCAACAAGGTTGGCAGCGCTGCGTTGCGCAGTACGCCGATTGTGCTGCTGCCGCGACCGCAGGTTCGCCTGTGGACCGGGCTGACCGAACAGCCGGCGCCGACCGAATTATCCCTGCGCGCGCAGAAGGTTCATGAGGTGTTGTCGAGCCAGGGCGCGATGTTTTTCGACGAGCTGACCGGTGAAGCGCACCTGCTGCGGGCCGAGCTGGAAACGGCGCTGCAGGAATTGGTCGGCGCCGGGCTGGTCAATGCCGACAGTTTTGCCGGGCTGCGGGCGCTGATCACTCCGGCGAGCAAGCGCGCCAGCCACACCAGCCGACGCAATCGCGGCGCGTTCATTGGCGGCATGGACGATGCCGGGCGCTGGGCGTTGTTGCGTCGCGCGCCGGCGAAGGAAGAAGGCGTGTCGCAAAGGATCGACGGCGACACGCTGGAGCATGTCGCCATGACGTTGCTGCGCCGATACGGCGTGGTGTTCTGGCGCCTGCTGGAGCGCGAGGCAGACTGGCTGCCGACGTGGCGGGAGCTGCTGCGCACGTTCCATCGGCTTGAAGCACGCGGAGAGATTCGGGGCGGGCGCTTTGTTGCAGGCCTGGCCGGTGAACAATTTGCCTTACCGGAAGCGATTCCCTTGCTGCGCGACGTCCGCAAGCGCCCACTGGACGGCAGCCTGATTGCCGTCAGCGGGGTTGACCCGCTCAACCTCGCCGGGACGCTGCTTCCCAGCGCGAAAGTCCCGGCGATTGTGGGCAACAAACTGGTTTACCGCGACGGCATCCCCATTGCCGCCATCATCGCCGGCAAGCCGCAGTATTGGGGCGAGGTGGATGAGGCGCTGATGTTGCAGGTGCGGGATCGGTTGTTCAGGTAAGCGCAACCGAGTGGGGCGTGTTACCACGCTCGACTCGGCTGTGGCCCGATCTCAAACCGGGCTTTCGGACCAATCCTTGTTCACCACCGAGGTCTTGCCCGGCAGCGCTTGTTGCTCTGTGCCCTCTTCCCCCTCAGGTGCCTGACGATTGTGCGGGCTCATCACCAGTTGTGGATAAGTTTGCGCGAATCGCACGTCAGGCGACTTATCCACAAGCCGCTTGAGCCGATCGTTGAATGCACGACTCACCGCGTACTGCCCACCCGACGAGGTACGGAACTGCGCCGTGATGACAATGCCGTTCATGTCCATGCGGTCCAGTCCGAATACTTCCAACGGACCCTGCAGCTTGCTCGCCAGCAGCAAGTCGTCGCTGATCGACTGGCCCGCTTCACGAATCAGCGAGGTCGCCGCGTCCACGTCCGTGTCGTAGGTGAACTGGAACGAGAAGAACGCGTAAGCGAATTGCCGCGACTGGTTGGTGACCGCCTTGATCTGCCCAAACGGCACCGAATGCACGAAGCCCTTGCCGTCGCGCAGACGCAGGGTGCGGATCGTCAGGCTCTCGACTGTGCCGGCATGGCCTGAATCCAGCACCACCCAGTCGCCGATGGAGATGGTGTCCTCGATGATGATGAACAGCCCGGTAATGACGTCTTGCACCAACTGCTGCGAGCCGAAACCGATCGCCAGACCGACAACCCCGGCACCGGCCAGCAATGGCGCGACGTTGATGCCCAGGTTGGCCATCGTCGTGATGGTGCAGATCACCACGAGGATGATCTTCATCGCGTTACGCAACAGCGGCAGGATGGTCTTCACCCGCGTGCTCGGCTGACGCGCGGAACGTCCATTGGCCGGAGGCTTCAGGGCTTCCTGAATGGCTGTGTCCATGACCACCCACAGCAGCCAGGTCACCAGCAGAATCAGACCGATGCTACTGAGGGAGTCGCTGATCACTTTGCCCAGCGCATTGCGTTGGGCAAATTCAAACAGCGAGAAACCCCAGATCCGGCCCAACAACTCGATGAAACCGATTGCAAGCGCAATTCGCATGACCGCGTGTAGCAAGCTCAGCAAACGCTCCTTGTAAACACTGTCGGTCCGCGCCTCGGTGGGTTTGAACATGTGCTGGAACAAGGTGCTGAGAAACACCGCACCAATCAGCAGGACCGTCGTCAGCAACGCGCAACGCAAGGCTTCCTGGCTGCCTTCGCCGGCGCCGATCAGATTCACTGCCGAGACCAGAATCATCAGCAGGATCGGCAAGTGCCACAGGCTGGAGAAGATCTTCAGCGTCTGTTGCACCGCTGGCCGCGCCAACCGGGCGCCCAGGGAACGGTTGCGGATCAGGTGCGCGATCGGCCGGCGCATGCGGATGACCACCATGCCAAACATGACCGACGCCATCAGCCCGGTGAACGCGGCGACGCTGGTGGTCACGTTGCCGCCGAACAGCCTGGCAATCTGCGGGCTGGTCAACGCGTCGCTCAACGCCGCGAGGAAGCCGATGATGAACAAGGGGTGCGGCGCGTAGTGACGAATGATGCGCACCGCCGGCCGTTTGTGGCCCGAATTAAACAGCACGATCAGTGACAACAGCACCGATGTGGAGAAAATCCCGCTGCTGGTCGAGTAAGCCAGACACAGCGCCAGCGCGCGCCCCACCGACGTCGGCATGAAGTGACTGACGTACAGCGTCAGCGGCAGGCAGATGAGCGCCGGCACCATGTACGGCAGCACATAGCCCAGCACCCCGACCACGCGATCGCGGCGAATCAATAACCGATGCCGTGATAACCGTGTGACGAGAAACGCGCCGATGCGATTGAGCAGCAGGAACGCCCCCGCCCACACCAGGGACAGCATCACGAAATCGCCGGCGATCCGCCAGGCTGATCGCGACTGTGGTTTGTTGACCAGCGCGTCGATCTCGTCGGCGGCGCGGTCTGCCCGTAGTCGCCACGAGTCGAGCAAGTGACCATCAACGTCGAGTTTGTCCTGCACGCTGTCGATGCTGGAACTGATGGCGCCGAGCAATCCGCCTTTGACCAGAATCTCCGCTTTGGCAGGATCCTCCGGCGCCGGGTCGGCAGGTGCAGCAGCAGGAGCAGTCGTTGCGGCGGGGGCGTCGGCGGCTTGAACATTGACGCTGCAAACGCTTAACAGCAGGCATAGCAACAGAAAGGGTTTGAAATTCGGCACAACGGGAGTCACTCCTTCAGTCAGAGACCGTGGAAAAAACGGCCCTCTGAAACTGATCGGATTTCATCCGGCAAGTTCGCTCCGACACACAATCGTCATGTTGGCCGTTGACGGTCCTCTCACCGAGAAATGTAACGAACCTTTACCGAGCCGCTTCGTCGTAGCCTTTACGAGGGCGACTGTCTCCAGTGCGCCCGCTCCGCCGAGGATCACCTTCATGACGCTCATCCATCCCAAAGCCCATTTCCGCCCCTACACCTCTGCCGCCGGCGGTTGGGGCTCGGCGAAGTCGGTGATGGAGATCCTCTGGCGCGAGCAGGCGCCGATTCGAGCGGGGCTGCCGCTGATCAAGCAAAACAAGCCGGGCGGATTCGCCTGCGTCAGCTGCGCGTGGGCCAAGCCCGGCAAACCCCACAGCCTGGAGTTCTGCGAAAACGGCGCGAAGGCCACGGCCTGGGAGCTGACGTCGCGGAAGACCGATCCGGCCTTTTTCGCCCGTCATACGCTCACCGAGTTGCGCCAGTGGCCCGATTACGACTTAGAGCAGCAGGGCCGCCTCACGCATCCCATGCGGTACAACGCTGCGACCGATCGCTACCAGGAAACCACGTGGGAGGAAGCCTACCGTGACATTGGCGCGCAGCTGAAAAGCATGTCGCCCGACAGCGTGGTTTTTTATGCGTCGGGCCGGGCCTCGCTGGAAACGTCGTTCATGTACCAGCTCCTCGCCCGCGCCTATGGCACCAATAATTTGCCCGACAGCTCGAACATGTGCCACGAGAGCACGTCGGTCGGCTTGCAGGAAAGTATCGGCGTACCGGTAGGAACGGTGACGCTGGATGACTTTGAGCACACCGACTGCATCCTGTTTTTCGGCCAGAACGTGGGCAGTAACAGCCCGCGGATGCTGCATCAACTGCGTGAAGCCCGGCAACGTGACGTGCCGATCATTACGTTCAACCCTATTCGCGAGCGCGGTCTCGAACGCTTCGTCAATCCGCAGTCTCCCGTGGAGATGCTGGGGCCGAACTCGACCGTCATCAGCACGCAATACCACCAATTGGCGATCGGTGGCGACACGGCCGTTGTCATGGGCATCGCCAAGTCGCTGTTCGAGATGGACGAGGCGGCGCTGGCCAAGGGTCAGCCCGGGATCATCGATCAGGCGTTCATTGCCCAACACACCGAAGGATTCGCTGAGTTCTGCAACTCCGTACTCGAAACACCGTGGGACACCATCGAGCGTCAGGCAGGACTCAGCCGCAGCGCGCTGGAGGCAGTGGCGACGGTGTACGCCAGACACGAGCGCGTGATGCTGGTTTACGGCATGGGCATCACCCAACACCGGCGCGGCGTGACCAACGTGCAGATGTTGGTGAATCTGCTCCTGCTGCGCGGCAACATCGGCAAGCGCGGTGCCGGCATCTGCCCGGTGCGAGGTCACTCCAATGTGCAGGGGCAGCGCACGGTTGGCATTACCGAAGACCCGAAAAAGATTCCTGTGGATAAGATTGAGGAACTGTACGGTTTCACGGTCCCCTCGAAAAAAGGCTTGAATACCGTTGAGACGTGCGAGGGGCTTCTCGACGGGAGCGTGCGCGGGTTCATCGGGCTCGGCGGGAATTTTCTGCGGGCGATCCCGGATACGTCCCGCATGGAGCCGGCTTGGAATACATTGGAGCTGAACGTTCAGATCGCCACCAAGCTGAACCGCACTCATCTGGTTCCGGGGAAAAACGCATGGATACTGCCCTGCCTGGGGCGCATCGAAAAGGATGTACAAAACGGCGTCGAGCAGGTTTATACCACTGAAGACAGCACCGGCTGCGTGCGGGCCTGGCAGGGTAATAGCGAACCGGCCAGCGCCCACGCCCGTGCCGAGGTCGCAATTCTCGCAGGTATCGCCGAGGCAACATTACCCGGTGCCACTCGAATCGATTGGGACGCGCGGCGCCGCGATTACGCGCTGATTCGTCAGGGCATCGCTCAGGTCTACCCCGAAATTTTTCACGACATGGAAACCCGCATGTGGGAAACCGGCGGTTTTCATCGCCCCATTGCCGCAGCGAAGCGTGAATGGAAAACCGAGAGCGGCCGCGCAATCTTCATCACGCCCGAGCTGCTGGAAGAAGACGATGACGTGTACCCGAACCACACTCGCCGCGACGTTTTGCAACTCATGACGCTGCGCAGCAATGACCAGTTCAACACCACGATCTACGGCTACGAAGATCGCTTCCGTGGCGTCAGCGGCACCCGCGCAGTCATCTTCATGAACCGCAACGATGTCCTGCGACTGGGCTTCAAACCGGGAGACTGGGTCAACGTCACTACGGCTATCGAGCCGCAGGTCACGCGTTCGGTAGGGCCTTTGCAGATCATCGCCTACGACATCCCCGAAAACTGCTGCGCGGCGTACTACCCCGAGTGCAACCCACTCGTTCCGCTGTGGCACCACGCTGAACGCAGCAAGGTGCCTGCGGCTAAATCCATCCCCGTTACGCTGGCCAAGGCTTCACCCAGCGCAGGCGATTTGAAGCGTGCGCTGCCCGAGTCCGACCAGGTGCGTTGAGCCTATTTTTGAATGGGCGGCTTGACGTGGGAGAACGTACGTTCTACCTTTTGCGTCATGAATACATCAACGACCAACACTCGCGAGAAAATCCTCGCGACTGCCGAGCAGCTCATTTACCAGAACGGCATTCAGGCCACCGGCATGGATCTTTTGGTGAAGACGTCGGGCGTCGCGAGGAAAAGCATCTATCGCTACTTCGCCACCAAAGATGACGTGGCCGCGGCTGCACTCAACGCCCGTGACGTGCGCTGGATGGACTGGTTCCGGACTGAATCAAACAAGGCCGACACCCCTGAGGCGCGCATTCTGAATATGTTTGACGTGCTCAAAGGCTGGTTCGAGTCCGAAGGCTTTCGCGGCTGCGCATTTATCAATACGGCAGGAGAAGTCGGCGACCCACAGGACCCCATCCGTCTGATCGCCAAGCTGCACAAACAGAAGCTGCTGGACTACACGCTTGAGCTCTGCGAGCAGCTCGGTATTGCCGATCCGCAAGCTTTGGCCAAACAGTTACTCATCCTTATGGAAGGCGCGATCACCGTCGCCCGCGTCATGGGTGACTACAGCGCTGCAGAAAGCGCCAAGGCTGTTGCGCAGTTGATGCTTGAACAACGCTCGCGTTCCATTTCCTAGCTACAAACGTCCCACCCACCGCCGAACCATCACCGCCTGGAGGTCCCTATGTCGTCCAATGCCCAGACTCGCCCGCCACTTCCCCCTTTCACCCGAGAATCCGCCATCGAAAAGGTTCGCCTGGCTGAGGATGGCTGGAACAGCCGGGACGCTGAAAAGGTCTCGCTGGCCTACACGCTCGACACCAAATGGCGCAACCGCGCCGATTTCGCCGAGAATCGTGAAGAAGCAAAAAATTTCCTGATCCGCAAGTGGAACAAGGAGCTCGACTACCGCCTGATCAAAGAAATCTGGGCGTTCACCGATAACCGCATCGCGGTCCGTTACGCCTACGAATGGCATGATGACTCAGGCAACTGGTTCCGCTCGTACGGCAACGAGAATTGGGAATTCAATGAAGACGGCTTGATGGCGCGACGCTTCGCCTGCATCAATGACATGCCGATCAAAGAAGCGGATCGCAAGTTTCACTGGCCGCTGGGCCGCCGTCCTGACGATCATCCCGGGTTGTCGGATCTGGGTCTGTAATCCTCGAACGCGACCCAAAACAAAGCCCCCGACAGCTGAGCTGTGCGGGGGCTTTTGTTTACAGCGTTATCGCGTTTGGATACGCGCTGCTTAGAAGGGGAGTACTGACAAGCAACACATAAGTAACTGACTTTATTGGATTTATATTAAAGCACGCCGATAACAGTTATTTTATTTTGTAAAGCAAAACGCTCGGCGTCCCGTTCGCCATGCCCTTTCAGATCGAGGTGTAAAGCTGGGCCGGAGATTTTGTGAAGCATCGTGGGTTCACCGACACTAATCAGTGCACAACATCGGGTTGATAAACCTTTTGTAAACGGAATGGTAAAACAGCCCCAAAACGTCCGGCGACCGAAGGGTGTCGTCTCTGTTGCAGCAAGGCTAAAAATTGGCGCCAACGCCAAATTGACCCAGTTGCCGAGATGCCACCGCCCCCGTCTGATTCTTCGCGAAGCCTAGGCATACGTTGTTTGATGTGTGTCCCGATTTGCTAAAGCTGTGAGAAAGTAAATTTTTGGTTCAGCGCTTAAGACGACATCTAAAATTTTGTACGTTTGAGCCGATAGATACGTATACAAAAATTCCGCGCAAGCGCGCTGCAAGGATTTGAGTTGAATATTTCCCCGCCGATTGTCACCTCCCCGTCCAGTCGAGTGATCCTGGCAATGACCCGCGCCTCACTATTCAAATTCGTGGGGTTACTGGCATGCGTCTTTTTATTGGCATGCTATTTGCTGGTCTACATCGCGAGCGATCTTGACCGTTCGGAGCAGGAGGACAGGGCCTTCCATGTAGAAAAGGCCTTAAAATCGCTGGAGGCGGCCCTCACTGGCTCCATCAAAGACTACGCAATTTTGAATGATCCTCTAGAGTACAAGCTCTCAGAGAAGGATATGGGTTGGAGTCACTCTTTAGAAAAAATAGGACTAGAACTCCACCGGACTTTGGGTGTTCAAGGCTTGTTTGTACTCAACGGCCAGAACCAAACTATTTATAGCGCGGTCAATGGAGAGCTTACATCAGTTCAAGCTGAGCGCTGGGCTAACCACTCACTGGGGCCGTTTTTAAATGAAGCGCGTGCTGGGGCGAAAACGAGCGCGCCGACATCTGCATTCATTAATATTAACGGGATACCTGCATTGGTCGCCGCAATGGCGACAGGCCAAACGAGAACTCGCTCTTCAAGTTCGACCGGAAGCAGTTCTCCCTCCCTTTTTTTGGCCGTAGTAGTGCTTGATGAAGCCAAGCTCCGAAAAATGGCTGAGGATTATGATATCACTGGGCTGCGTGTCGCTCCGTCGGACGCACACCATGAAGCGTCCATCTTACCATTAGGTCACAACGGTGAAGCAGGTGTCCTGCAATGGGACCTTCCCAAACCAGGCCGAAATTTATTGGAGCTTGGACTGCCATTGCTGGGGATCTCGGCCTTACTCATTTTTTTGATGACGTGGGTCATCATGCGCCGAGCAACAGCCGCTGCACATGCGTTAGACGACAGTTATATATTTTTGCAAAACGCGCAAGTCGCGCTTGCAGCCAGTGAAGAACGGTTTCGGGACGTGGTAGAAGCAAGCTCCGACTGGGTGTGGGAAATTGACGCCGAATGGCGATTTAAATATCTGTCTGAACGATTTGAAATTGTAACTGGCCTTCACAGGAACGCTTGGTTAGGTGCAGTTATTGATGGTTTGCTCAGCACTACCGAACCAGGAATGCTATCAAGTAAACTCTGTAGTCCTCGTCGGCGTCACGATCTTCATCTTCAATGTAGCTATATAGATGCGACCGGCCAAATACGAATCACACGAATTTCTGCTCGAGAGATGACAAACGGCGGGTTCCGTGGTGCTGCCACAGACATCACCGAGGAAGTTGAAGCTCGTCGACGCATTGAGTTTCTTTCCCAACACGATGCAATGACAGGTCTTCCTAACCGCATAAGGCTCCAAGAATTCCTTGACGGGAAGTTAAAAGCGTTTCCAACGGATGACAGACCTCTTGTAATGTTAAGTCTGGATCTTGATAGATTCGAACCGGTGAATGACATGCTCGGGCATGCAGCGGGAGACTCTGTGCTTAATGAGGTGTCGATTCGTCTCGCTGCGTGTGTCCGCCAAGATGATCTTGTCGCTCGTATTGGCGGAGATGAATTCGTTCTAATATTAACCGACCTCACCTGCCAAGGCGAAGTTGAATCTCTCTGCGAACGGTTGATCAAATCCATCGAACGCCCTATAAAAATCAGTGGTCAGGAAGTATTTATTAGTGCCAGTATCGGAATTGCAATGGCGCCCAATGATGCACGCGAGGCAACAGAACTGTTACGGTATGCAGACATTGCACTTTACGAAGCCAAGGCACACGGCCGAAATACCTGGCGGTTCTACGCGGGTGACATGAATGCTAAACTTATTGAGCGCCGCCGGTTAGAAATAGATTTGCGCAATGCAATCACTAACGGGGAATTGCAACTTCAATTTCAACCTCGATCACGAATTGTCGATGGTAATATGGTTGGTGCCGAAGCACTGGTTCGGTGGCTGCATCCGGAGCGAGGTCTCATTCTCCCAGATGCTTTCATTCCAATTGCTGAAGACGCAGGGATGATCCTGACTATTAGTGACTGGGTGCTTGAAACTGCATGTTTTCACGCCAAATGCTGGCCTGATAATTTATTTGTTTCAGTCAATCTGTCCCCAGCAGAGTTTAAACAAGGAAATTTGATTGGGCGGGTCCGGAAAATACTTGCGGAATCTGGAATTAAGCCACATAGATTAGAATTGGAAATAACAGAGAGTTTAATGCTTGAGGATGTCGAAGGTGTACTCGAGGTTATGCATGCGCTGAAGTGTCTTGGGGTGCGCATATCCATGGACGATTTCGGAATTGGATACTCTTCGCTCAGTCACTTGCGTACATTTCCTTTTGACGGAATGAAAATAGACCGTAGCTTCCTTAACAAAATGAGTGAGAACGAAGACCATAGGGCTCTAATTGAAGCGATGGTAGGGATTGGTCATGCCCTCGCGCTGACCGTTACTGCAGAGGGCATTGAAACTTCCGAGCAGCTCGATCTGCTTAAATCTGTCTCGTGCGATGAGGGGCAGGGGTACTATCTAAGTCTCCCTCTAGATATTGATGAGTTTACCGACTTAGTTAAATCAACGTTAATGTAAATCCGTTGATCCAGATAAGAATGCTGATTGCGCAGGGTGTATCCTTGAAGCATTTTTTTAATGATTTTAGGATAAGAAATAGTTTTAAATTCGAGTACTTAGCGAATTTAGCCAGAAGGGTTAAGTCTGTTTTCGCGAGTTAGTCGAGGATCACGCCCGATGGCTGGTCCTTTTAAACCCGCAGATGCAAAGCCCCTCATTCACCCGAATGAAACCCATGATGATTTTTGATCAGAATCGCATGACGCGCCTCCTCGTGCTTTACATTTGGTTTAGCGCGTGTCCCTACATTGTCAAAACCACTTTTCCGGTTTTACAGAAGCATTCCTTACACGCAAAAAAAACCCTCGAACTTTTTTACAGAATTCGAGGGCATTTTTTTGATTCAAAAGCTTTAAATTTAAAGGACCATGGTTAAAGGCTTACATTAAAAGCTTCTATCCACACTAGAACGGGATGTCGTCATCGAAGCTGTCGAAATCAGGCGCTGGCTGTGGCGCTTGTTGCGGCGCGGGACGCGATTCACGCTGTGGCTGAGGAGCGGACTGCGGGCGTGCCTGCTGCTGCGGGCGCGGCGCGGAGTTCTGATAACCGCCGCCACCCTGGCCCTGAGGAGCGCCTTCGCCTTGAGGACGGCCACCGAGCAACTGCATGGTGCCTTGCATGTCGACGACGATTTCAGTCGTGTAGCGCTTGATGCCGTCTTTTTCCCACTCGCGGGTCTGCAGCTTGCCTTCGATGTAGACCTGCGAGCCCTTGCGCAGGTACTCGCCGGCGATTTCCGCAACCTTGCCGAACATCGAAACACGGTGCCATTCGGTCTTCTCGACCTTCTGACCGGTTTGCTTGTCGGTCCACTGCTCGCTTGTTGCCAGACTCAGGTTGGTCACGGCATTACCGTTAGGCATGTAGCGGACTTCGGGATCCTGGCCGCATGTGCCGACCAATATGACTTTGTTAACCCCACGGGCCATAACGTTCTCCTAGGCTTCACACGTTTCCGACGCTGGATTGACCACTTCGTCGAAAGACGCCCGATCCAACAGTTCTTTGTCAAATTTGATATAGATGGCAGCCTCGTCGGCAACCACTACTGCATCTGTTACTCCACGTACGGCCAACACACGATCGGCAAGGTCTGTGTCGCGTTGAGCCTCGGGCGACAACGGCAAGCGAAGGCTGGTTACGTAGGGAGGTTCGCGCATGGTAACAGCAAACGCCAGCCAAATGGCGGCCAGCCCGGCGCCGCCGAGGAACACCACATCCAGTCCTCCGTGCTGGAAAAGCCATCCACCGAGAATGCCCCCCGCAGCCGAGCCCAGGAACTGACTGGTGGAATAAATTCCCATCGCCGTGCCCTTCCCGCCCGCTGGAGACACTTTGCTGATCAGCGACGGCAGCGACGCTTCGAGCAAATTGAATGCGGTGAAAAAGACCACGGTACCGATGACCAGCGCTCGCAGCGTGTCTCCGAACTCCCAGAAGAATAGCTCAGTGAGCAGCAGCACCAGCACGGCGCCGAGTAAAACGCGCTTCATCTGACGCTTCTTTTCGCCGTAGATGATGAAAGGGATCATCGCGAAGAAAGAAATCAGCAGCGCGGTCAGATACACCCACCAGTGCTGTTCTTTGGGCAGGCCGGCTTTTTCGACCAACGCCAGCGGCAATGCCACGAAACTGGACATCAGCATGGCGTGCAACGCGAAGATACCCAAGTCCAGACGCAACAGGTCGGGATGACGAAGCGTCGTGCCCAATGCCTGTCGCGCCAGACCGGATTCACGGTGCTGCAGGGTCACCGTGGACTTGGGCACGACGAAGGCGACGATTGCCACGCCGACCAGCGCCATGGCGCCGGTCGCCAGAAACAGCCCGGACAATCCGAATGCACTGGTCAGAATGGGGCCGACCACCATCGCAACGGCGAACGACACGCCAATCGTCATGCCGATCATCGCCATGGCTTTGGTGCGGTGCTGCTCGCGGGTCAGATCGGACAGCAACGCCATGACCGCAGCGGAGATGGCACCCGCGCCTTGCAGAACCCGACCGGCGATCACGCCCCAGATCGAGGTGGACTGGGCGGCCAGCACGCTGCCGAGCGCGAACACGATCAGCCCCAGGTAAATGACCGGGCGACGGCCGATGCGATCAGAGATGATGCCGAACGGAATCTGCAACACCGCTTGCGTCAGGCCGTAAGCGCCGATCGCCAGACCGATGAGCGCCGGGCTTGCGCCGGCCAGGTCCATCCCGTAAGTGGCGAGGACGGGCAACACCATGAACATGCCAAGCATACGGAAGGCGAACACCAGCGCCAGACCGCCCGCCGCGCGGGTTTCGCTGCCGCTCATGCGCTCGCTGTGAGAATCGTGCATGAAGGAACCTCGTATGAACCGGCGGCGATTCTACCAGTCCCATCGTTTAGAGCACATACGACGGTTTGCCGCGCATCGCAGGAATTTTCTTTTTCCCCAGTGAGGCGGCGTGCCCCTCAGCAGTGTGTATCCATCCAGTATTTCCCCGTATACTCCCACGTTTTACACGCCCGCCGTGCGAGGCCAGCTTTGGACAAGATCTTGATTCGTGGGGCTCGAACCCACAACCTGAAGAACATCGACCTGACCCTTCCACGCGACAAGCTGATCGTCATCACCGGATTGTCCGGCTCAGGAAAATCGTCCTTGGCGTTTGATACGCTCTACGCCGAGGGCCAGCGTCGCTATGTCGAATCGCTGTCCGCTTACGCCCGTCAGTTCCTGTCGATGATGGAGAAGCCGGACGTCGACACAATTGAAGGCCTGTCGCCCGCCATTTCCATCGAGCAGAAGTCCACGTCCCACAACCCCCGCTCGACCGTGGGCACCATCACCGAGATCTACGACTACCTGCGCTTGCTGTATGCGCGTGTGGGTCAGCCGCGCTGCCCGGATC
This sequence comes from Pseudomonas petrae, assembly GCF_021728295.1. GTDB lineage: Bacteria > Pseudomonadota > Gammaproteobacteria > Pseudomonadales > Pseudomonadaceae > Aquipseudomonas > Aquipseudomonas petrae. The sequence goes on along the minus strand of NZ_JAKJXE010000019.1, from coordinate 35,848 downwards.
ACGACATACCTCTGGAAGCGCAAACCGTCAGCCAGATGGTCGACCTGGTGCTGGCACAGCCGGAAGGCGCCAAACTGATGCTGCTTGCCCCCGTGGTACGGGAGCGTAAAGGCGAGCACCTGGCGATTTTTGAAGAGCTCCGCGCTCAGGGTTTTGTACGCGCTCGGGTGAACGGCCGGCTGTGCGAGCTGGACGAGCTGCCGAAGCTCGATAAACAGAAGAAGCACTCGATCGATGTCGTGGTTGACCGCTTCAAGGTGCGGTCGGACCTGCAACAGCGGTTGGCCGAGTCGTTCGAGACCGCGCTGAAGCTGGCAGACGGCATTGCGCTGGTCGCGCCGATGGACGATGAGCCAGGCGAAGAGATCATTTTCTCCGCTCGCTTCGCCTGCCCGATCTGTGGCCATGCGATCAGCGAGCTGGAGCCAAAGCTGTTCTCGTTCAACAACCCCGCCGGCGCCTGCCCGACCTGCGACGGGCTGGGCGTGAAGCAATTCTTCGACACCAAGCGTCTGGTCAATGGCGAACTCACACTGGCAGAAGGCGCGATTCGTGGCTGGGACAGACGGAACGTCTATTACTTCCAGATGCTCGGCTCATTGGCGAAGCATTACGGCTTCAGCCTCGAGGTGCCGTTCAAGGAACTGCCTGCCGACTTGCAGAAGGTCCTGCTCGGCGGCAGCGGCAAGGATAGCGTTGACTTTCGTTACTTGAACGACCGCGGCGACATCGTCAAACGCGCGCACCCGTTCGAAGGCATCGTTCCCAACCTGGAACGCCGCTACCGGGAAACTGAATCGACCACGGTCCGAGAGGAATTGGCGAAGTTTCTCAGCACGCAGCCCTGCCCCGAATGCCGTGGTACGCGGTTGCGCCGTGAGGCCCGCCACGTATGGGTCGGCGAGAAGACACTTCCGGCCGTTACCAACATGCCGATCGGCGACGCTACCCATTATTTTGGTGAGCTGAAGCTCACGGGCCGACGCGGTGAAATCGCTGACAAGATTCTCAAGGAAATTCGCGAGCGCCTGCAGTTCCTCGTCAACGTCGGGCTGGACTATCTGACACTGGACCGGAGCGCCGATACGCTCTCCGGCGGTGAGGCACAGCGCATTCGTCTGGCCAGCCAGATCGGCGCCGGACTGGTCGGCGTGATGTACATCCTCGATGAGCCTTCAATCGGCTTGCATCAGCGCGATAACGATCGGTTGCTGGACACGTTGCGGCACCTGCGAGACATCGGCAACACGGTCATCGTGGTTGAGCATGACGAGGATGCCATTCGACTGGCCGACTATGTGGTCGACATCGGCCCGGGTGCGGGCGTGCATGGCGGCAATATTGTCGCGGAAGGCACGCCACAGGAAGTGATGGATCATCCGGACTCGTTGACGGGTAAATACCTGTCAGGGCGCGTGAAGATCGCCGTGCCTGCCAAGCGTACGCCCCGTAATAAAAAGCTGTCGCTGAAACTCAAAGGCGCGCGCGGCAACAACCTGCGCAATGTCGATCTGGAAATTCCAATTGGCTTGCTGACCTGCGTGACAGGTGTGTCGGGCTCGGGCAAGTCGACGCTGATCAACAACACGCTGTTCCCTCTCAGCGCCACTGCGCTCAATGGCGCAACAACGCTTGAGGCTTCGGCGCACGACAGCATTGACGGCCTGCAGCATCTGGATAAGGTCGTCGATATTGACCAGAGCCCAATCGGGCGTACCCCACGGTCAAACCCTGCGACATATACCGGGCTGTTCACGCCAATCCGTGAGTTGTTTGCTGGCGTGCCTGAATCAAGATCTCGTGGTTACGGCCCTGGCCGATTCTCTTTCAACGTCAAGGGCGGTCGCTGCGAAGCGTGTCAGGGTGACGGCCTGATCAAGGTCGAGATGCATTTTCTGCCTGACATCTACGTGCCTTGCGATGTGTGCAAGAGCAAGCGGTACAACCGCGAGACGCTCGAGGTCAAGTACAAGGGCAAAAACGTCCACGAGGTCCTGGAGATGACGATCGAAGAAGCGAGGACGTTCTTTGACGCCGTACCGGCCCTCGCCCGGAAGTTGCAGACGCTGATGGATGTAGGTCTGTCCTACATCAAGCTGGGTCAGTCGGCGACCACGCTCTCCGGTGGCGAAGCACAGCGTGTGAAGCTGTCTCGCGAACTGTCCAAGCGTGACACCGGCAAGACCCTGTACATCCTGGATGAGCCCACCACTGGCCTGCACTTCGCGGATATCCAGCAATTGCTGGACGTACTGCATCGCCTACGTGACCACGGCAACACGGTCGTTGTGATCGAGCACAACCTGGATGTGATCAAGACCGCCGATTGGCTGGTCGACCTGGGCCCTGAAGGCGGCTCGAAAGGTGGACAGATCATCGCGACCGGTACGCCAGAACAGGTGGCGGACATGAAACAGTCCTACACCGGCCACTATCTGAAGCCGCTTCTGGAGCGCGATCGCGCTTAATCACATGGCAGCAACAAAAAAGCCCCTGTCGCGATACGCGCCAGGGGCTTTTCTATAGCGACTGTCTCAGTGTTCAGAACTGCGACTGAAGGTAATTCTCGAGGCCGATGGATTTGATCAGGCCCAGCTGCTTCTCAAGCCAGTAAGTGTGGTCTTCTTCCGTGTCGGCGAGCTGAATGCGGAGGATGTCACGGCTGACGTAATCCCTGTGCTGCTCACAGAGCGCAATGCCTTTGCACAGCGCGGCTCGCACCTTATATTCCAGGCGAAGGTCGCTGGCGAGCATCTCAGGTACCGTCGTGCCCACATCCAGATCATCAGGACGCATGCGTGGAGTGCCTTCGAGCATCAGAATCCGGCGCATCAACGCATCAGCGTGTTGAGCCTCTTCTTCCATCTCGTGATTGATACGTTCGTACAGCTTGCTGAAACCCCAATCTTCGTACATCCGCGAGTGGACAAAATACTGGTCGCGCGCAGCCAGTTCGCCAGTCAGCAGCGTGTTGAGGTAATCAATTACATCCGGGTGGCCTTGCATCGCCGTCCATCTCCTCGTGAAAGGCGTTAGTTTGAACCAACCGGACTGGTAGGTCACGCTGCGGGATAGCAAATAAACGTACAAATCCGGCGAAATTCGGACATTTGGTATCGAACAAGCAGGTAAATGAGGAGGGTTCCGTTTATCACTTAGAATCACCCCATATTCGGCGCAATTCATCATTCGGGGCTGGTTATAGCAGGCAACAAAAAACCGGGCACTAGGCCCGGTTCTTTGTAATGACTGATGTCTTATTCAGCGGTTTCTACAGAACCACCGACAGGACGATCAACCAGTTCGACGTACGCCATTGGCGCGTTGTCGCCAGCGCGGAAGCCGCACTTGAGGATGCGCAGGTAGCCACCCTCACGAGTTGCATAACGCTTGCCCAGATCGTTGAACAGTTTACCGACCATTTCTTTCGAACGGGTACGGTCAAATGCCAGACGACGGTTAGCAACGCTGTCAATCTTGGCCAAAGTGATCAGCGGCTCAGCAACGCGACGCAGTTCTTTGGCTTTCGGCAGGGTAGTTTTGATCAGCTCGTGCTCGAACAGCGACACCGCCATGTTTTGGAACATGGCCTTACGGTGAGAGCTGGTACGGCTCAGGTGACGTCCACTTTTACGATGACGCATGGTTCATTCCTTACCAAACACTACGTTCGGTGATTACGACGATCAGGCAGTCGCCTTGTCGTCCTTCTTAAGACTTGCAGGCGGCCAGTTGTCGAGGCGCATGCCGAGGGAGAGACCACGAGAAGCCAGAACGTCCTTGATTTCGGTCAAGGATTTCTTGCCCAGGTTCGGAGTCTTCAACAGTTCTACTTCGGTGCGCTGAATCAGGTCGCCGATGTAGTAAATGTTCTCCGCCTTAAGGCAGTTGGCCGAACGTACGGTCAGTTCCAAATCGTCAACCGGACGAAGCAGGATCGGATCGATCTCGTCTTCCTGTTCGACTACAACGGGTTCGCTGTCACCTTTGAGGTCGACGAACGCAGCCAACTGCTGTTGCAGGATGGTTGCTGCACGACGGATTGCCTCTTCAGGATCCAGAGTACCATTGGTTTCCAGATCAATAACCAGCTTGTCCAGGTTGGTACGTTGCTCGACACGGGCGTTTTCCACCACGTATGCAATGCGACGAACCGGGCTGAACGAAGAGTCGAGCTGCAAGCGACCAATACTGCGGCTTTCGTCTTCATCGCTCTGACGCGAGTCTGCTGGTTCATAACCGCGACCACGAGCTACAACGAGCTTCATGTTCAGGGCGCCGTTAGACGCCAGGTTAGCGATTACGTGATCGGGGTTAACGATCTCGACATCATGATCCAGCTGAATATCGGCAGCGGTAACCACCCCCGAACCCTTCTTCGACAAGGTCAGCGTAACTTCGTCTCGACCGTGCAGCTTGATAGCCAGACCTTTAAGGTTCAACAGGATTTCAATGACATCTTCCTGTACACCTTCGATGGCGCTGTACTCATGGAGTACACCGTCAATCTCGGCCTCGACTACTGCACAGCCGGGCATGGAGGACAACAGGATGCGGCGCAGCGCGTTGCCCAGGGTATGGCCGAAACCACGCTCGAGAGGCTCGAGAGTGATTTTGGCGCGGGTCGGACTGACAACCTGCACATCAATGTGGCGGGGTGTCAGGAACTCATTTACCGAAATCTGCATGGATGCACCTATTTTCTAGCCCTTACTTGGAGTAGAGCTCGACAATCAGGCTTTCGTTGATGTCGGCGGACAGATCACTGCGAGCTGGGACGCTTTTGAAGACGCCAGATTTTTTCTCAGTGTCTACTTCTACCCATTCTACGCGGCCACGTTGGGCACACAGATCGAGAGCCTGAACAATACGCAGCTGGTTCTTCGCTTTTTCGCGAATCGCTACTACGTCACCAGCACGGACCTGGTAGGACGGAACGTTAACGGTTTTGCCGTTTACGCTTACCGACTTGTGCGATACCAGCTGACGCGATTCGGCGCGAGTCGAACCGAAGCCCATGCGGTACACAACGTTGTCCAGACGGCATTCGAGCAGTTGCAGCAGGTTCTCACCAGTTGCGCCTTTCTTGCCGGCAGCTTCTTTGTAGTAACCGCTGAACTGACGCTCGAGAACGCCATAAATACGACGGACTTTCTGCTTTTCACGCAGTTGGGTGCCGTAGTCGGACTGGCGACCGCGGCGTTGGCCGTGGATACCAGGTGCTGCTTCGATGTTGCACTTCGATTCGATCGCGCGCACGCCGCTCTTCAGAAAGAGATCGGTGCCTTCGCGACGAGCGAGTTTGCATTTTGGACCAATGTAACGAGCCATTCTTTACAATCTCCTGGATTACACGCGGCGCTTCTTCGGCGGACGGCACCCGTTGTGCGGGATTGGCGTCACGTCGGTGATGCTGGCGATCTTGTAGCCGCAGCCGTTCAAAGCACGGACAGCAGATTCACGACCTGGACCTGGACCTTTGACGTTGACGTCGAGGTTTTTCAGGCCGTATTCCAGCGCAGCTTGACCAGCACGTTCAGCAGCTACTTGAGCAGCAAACGGCGTGGACTTGCGAGAACCGCGGAAACCCGAACCACCGGAGGTTGCCCAGGACAGAGCGTTACCTTGACGGTCGGTGATGGTCACGATTGTGTTGTTAAAAGATGCATGGATGTGGGCGATGCCATCAACCACTGTCTTTTTAACTTTTTTACGAGGACGAGCAGCAGGTTTTGCCATGATTTAATTCCTGTCGATTCGCTGGGGCGATTACTTGCGGATCGGCTTACGCGGACCTTTACGGGTACGCGCGTTAGTCTTGGTACGCTGACCGCGCACTGGAAGACCACGACGATGACGCAGACCGCGATAGCAACCGAGGTCCATCAAGCGCTTGATTTTCATGTTGATTTCGCGACGCAGATCACCTTCAGTGGTGAACTTCGCGACTTCGCCACGCAGCTGTTCAATCTGCTCGTCGCTCAGATCTTTGATCTTTACCGCCGGGTTCACCCCGGTAGTAGCACAGATTTTGTGTGCAGTTGTGCGACCAACACCATAGATGTAGGTCAGCGAGATAACAGTATGCTTGTTATCTGGAATGTTAACGCCTGCAATACGGGCCATTCAGTGGGACTCCAATTGACAGCTACCTACGCCCCGGAAGCCAAGAAATAGGGCGCGAGATAATATCGCTGTAATAACAAATAATCAACCCAGCAGCGCACTAGCTGCTGGGCTTTTAGCACAGATCACATTTAGCCTTGGCGCTGCTTGTGACGTGGTTCCGCGCTGCAAATTACTCGAACAACACCTTCGCGGCGAATAATCTTGCAGTTGCGGCACAGCTTTTTCACCGATGCACGAACTTTCATCACCAACTCCTCGAACCTTATGGGTGCTTCAGCGCAGCATGCCGCTGCCGTAGCCCTTCAGGTTGGCTTTCTTCATCAGGGATTCATACTGGTGCGAAACGAGGTGCGATTGCACTTGGGACATGAAGTCCATCACAACCACGACCACGATCAGCAACGAGGTCCCGCCAAGGTAAAACGGCACGTTTGCAGCGACCACGAGAAACTGTGGAAGCAAGCATACGGCCATCATATAGAGAGCACCGAACATGGTCAGACGAGTCAGAACGCCATCAATATAGCGCGCAGACTGCTCACCAGGACGAATGCCCGGAATAAAGGCACCGGACTTCTTCAGGTTTTCCGCTACGTCTTTCGGATTGAACATCAACGCCGTATAGAAGAAGCAGAAGAAAATAATCCCTGCACTAAACAGCAGAATATTCAACGGCTGACCAGGTGCGATCGACTGCGAGATGTCCTGCAACCAGCCCATACCCTCAGACTGGCCGAACCAGGCACCCAGCGAAGCCGGAAACAGCAAGATGCTGCTCGCGAAGATGGCGGGAATAACGCCCGCCATGTTCACTTTCAACGGCAAGTGGCTCGTCTGCGCAGCGAAGACCTTGCGGCCCTGCTGACGCTTGGCGTAGTGAACAGCAATACGACGCTGACCACGCTCGATAAACACCACGAAACCGATGATCGCTACTGCCAGCAAACCGATGGCGACCAAAGCGAAGATATTGATATCACCTTGACGTGCAGACTCGAAAGACTGCCCGATCGCTCTCGGAAGACCGGCGACGATACCCGAAAAAATCAACATCGAGATACCGTTGCCAACACCGCGCTCAGTGATCTGCTCGCCCAGCCACATCATGAACAGCGCACCAGCAACAAAGGTGGTGACTGCAACGAAGTGGAAGCCGATATCTGCTGAGAACGCAACGCCCTGACCGGCCAAACCAATGGACATGCCAATAGCTTGAACCAGGGCCAGGACGACGGTGCCATAGCGGGTGTACTGACTGATCTTACGACGACCAGCCTCACCTTCCTTCTTCAACTGCTCCAGCTGCGGGCTGACTGCGGTCATGAGCTGCATGATGATCGATGCCGAGATATACGGCATGATCCCCAATGCAAAAATGCTCATGCGCTCCAGCGCACCGCCGGAAAACATGTTGAACAAGCTAAGAATGGTCCCCTCATTCTGTCGAAACAGGTCCGCCAGCCGGTCAGGGTTGATACCCGGAACTGGGATATGCGCACCGATCCGATAGACGATAATCGCCAGGAACAGGAAACGCAGACGAGCCCAGAGTTCGGACAACCCGCCGGTTTTGCCTAGCGCTGAGAGAGCACCTTGCTTAGCCATTTATTCCTCGAACTTGCCGCCAGCTGCTTCGATAGCCGCACGCGCACCTTTGGTGGCTGCGATACCTTTGAGGGTGACTGCGCGAGTAACCTCACCGGACAGCATGATTTTCACACGCTGCACGTTTTGGTTGATCACGTTGGCATCCTTCAGGGACTGCACAGTGACGACGCCCTCTACTTTTGACAGCTCGGAGGTGCGAACTTCAGCACGATCCATAGCTTTCAAAGAGACGAAGCCGAACTTAGGCAGACGACGATGCAACGGCTGTTGGCCGCCTTCGAAGCCCGGAGCAATGGTGCCACCGGAGCGGGAGGTCTGACCTTTGTGGCCACGGCCACCGGTCTTACCCAAACCACTACCGATACCACGGCCCGGACGATGCTTTTCGCGACGGGAACCCGGCGCTGGACTCAGATCATTGAGTTTCATCGATTAACCCTCGACTCGCAGCATGTAGTAGGCCTTGTTGATCATCCCACGGTTTTCCGGGGTATCAACGACTTCTACAGTGTGACCGATGCGACGCAGACCCAAACCCTTAACGCACAATTTGTGGTTAGGGATGCGGCCGGTCATGCTTTTGATCAGCGTTACTTTAACGGTAGCCATGATCAGAAGATCTCCTGGACGTTCAGGCCGCGTTTAGCAGCGATCGACTCAGGGGACTGCATGGTTTTCAAACCTTTGAACGTTGCGTGAACAACGTTAACCGGGTTAGTCGAACCGTAGCACTTGGCCAGAACGTTGTGGACGCCAGCAACTTCGAGGACGGCGCGCATTGCACCACCAGCGATGATGCCAGTACCTTCCGACGCAGGCTGCATGTAAACCTTCGAAGCCCCATGAGCGGACTTGATGGCGTACTGCAGCGTAGTGCCGTTCAGATCAACCTGGATCATGTTGCGGCGAGCAGCTTCCATTGCCTTCTGGATCGCGGCAGGCACTTCACGTGACTTGCCACGGCCGAAGCCAACGCGCCCTTTACCATCACCAACCACGGTCAACGCGGTGAAAGTGAAGATACGGCCGCCTTTAACGGTTTTTGCTACGCGATTAACCTGTACCAGCTTCTCGATGTAGCCTTCGTCGCGTTTTTGGTCGTTATTTGACATAACTTAGAACTCCAGCCCGCCTTCACGAGCAGCATCAGCCAGCGCCTTAACGCGACCGTGGTACTTGAAGCCAGAACGATCAAAAGCCACTTGCGATACACCGGCGGCTTTCGCACGCTCAGCGATCAGCTGGCCAACTTTAGTGGCCGCGTCGATGTTGCCAGTGGCGCCATCACGCAGTTCTTTGTCCAAAGTCGAGGCGTTTGCCAGGACTTTGCTGCCGTCGGCCGAGATGACCTGGGCATAAATGTGCTGCGAAGAGCGGTACACGCAGAGACGCACGACTTCGAGTTCGTGCATTTTCAGGCGTGCTTTGCGAGCGCGACGCAGTCGGGTAACTTTTTTGACGGTCATTTGCTATGCCCTACTTCTTCTTGGCTTCTTTACGACGGACGACTTCGTCCGCGTAACGCACGCCTTTGCCTTTGTACGGCTCTGGACGGCGGAAGTCGCGGATCTCAGCGGCCACTTGACCAACCAACTGCTTGTCGATACCGCGAATAACGATATCGGTTTGGTTGGGAGTCTCAGCGGTGATGCCTTCCGGCAATTCGTAGTCCACTGGGTGCGAGAAGCCAAGGGCCAGGTTCAGCACCGTGCCTTTTGCTTGCGCTTTGTAACCAACACCGACCAGCTGGAGCTTGCGCTCGAAGCCTTGGCTTACGCCCTGGACCATGTTGTTTACCAACGCACGAGTGGTACCGGCCATTGCGCGAGTTTGTTGATCGCCATTGCGAGCAGCGAAACGCAGCTCACCGGACTCTTCAACAATTTCAACGGACGAATGAATGTTCAGGTCTAGAGTGCCCTTGGCACCCTTCACCGAAAGCTGCTGGCCGACGAGTTTGACTTCGACGCCTGCTGGCAACTTAACGGGGTTCTTAGCTACGCGTGACATGCTTATCCCCCCTTAGAACACAGTGCAAAGCACTTCGCCGCCGACACCGGCAGCGCGCGCAGCACGATCCGTCATCACACCTTTGTTGGTGGAGACGATAGACACACCGAGGCCGCCACGAACTTTTGGCAACTCATCGACGGACTTGTACTGACGCAGGCCTGGACGGCTAACGCGCTTCACTTCTTCGATGACCGGACGGCCTTCGAAGTACTTCAGCTCGATGGATAGCAACGGCTTGGTTTCGCTGCTGATCTGATAACCCGCAATGTAACCTTCGTCCTTCAGGACTTTGGCTACAGCCACCTTCAACGTGGAGGATGGCATGCTTACGACGGGCTTTTCAGCCATCTGGGCATTACGGATACGAGTTAGCATGTCCGCTAACGGGTCCTGCATACTCATGGGCTAGACGCTCCTGATACAAAAAAAATGAGCCTTGCGGCTACAACCTATCGCCTTAAAATTCCGGGCACGTGCAAGCACGGGCTCTGGCGAGCCGGCAATTCTAGGCGCACCCCAGAAATGAATCAAGCCCCAAAAGGGGCTTGATTCAAATTCAGGCTCTACGCCGATCGGTTCGAGGTGAACACGATGGGCGCACTGCGAGAATAACTGCTTACCAGCTGGCTTTAACCAGACCCGGTACGTCGCCACGCATTGCCGCTTGACGCAGCATGTTACGGCCGAGGCCGAACTTGCGGTATACGCCGTGCGGACGACCTGTCAGGCGGCAACGGTTACGCATGCGCGAGGCACTTGCGTCACGTGGTTGCTTCTGCAGTGCGACCGTAGCTTCCCAACGTGCTTCTGGACTTGCGTTCAGATCCACGATGATCGCTTTCAGCGCAGCACGCTTGGTAGCGTACTTGGCAACGGTGAGCTGACGCTTCAGCTCACGGTTTTTCATGCTCTTCTTGGCCATGGTCCTACTCCAATCAGTTGCGGAACGGGAACTTGAAAGCACGCAGCAATGCGCGACCTTCTTCGTCCGTACGAGCAGTGGTGGTCAGGGTAATGTCCAGACCGCGCAGGGCATCGATCTTGTCGTAGTCGATTTCCGGGAAAATGATCTGCTCTTTAACGCCCATGCTGTAGTTACCACGACCATCAAAGGACTTGGCATTCAGGCCGCGGAAGTCGCGAACCCGAGGCAGGGAGATCGACAGCAGACGATCCAGGAATTCATACATACGCTCACGGCGCAGAGTCACTTTGACGCCGATCGGCCAACCTTCACGGACTTTAAAGCCAGCGATAGATTTACGAGCGTAGGTCACAACGACTTTTTGGCCGGTGATTTTTTCCAGGTCTGCAACAGCGTGCTCGATGATTTTCTTGTCGCCGATCGCTTCGCCCAGACCCATGTTCAGGGTGATCTTGGTAACGCGTGGAACTTCCATCACGTTCGAAAGCTTAAGTTCTTCCTTAAGTTTCGGTGCGATTTCTTTCCAGTAAATCTCTTTTAGTCGTGCCATGGTCTTCTACCTAGCAGTGTTCAAGCATCAACCGCTTTTTGGGTCGACTTGAAGACACGAATTTTCTTGCCGTCTTCAACTTTGAAACCAACGCGGTCAGCCTTGTTGGTTGCGCCGTTGAAAATGGCGACGTTAGAAGCGTGCAATGGCGCTTCTTTCTCGACGATACCGCCCTGTACGCCCGACATCGGGTTTGGCTTGGTATGACGCTTCACCAGGTTGATCCCACCAACGACCAGACGGTCGTCAGCGAGAACCTTGAGCACCTTACCGCGCTTACCTTTGTCTTTGCCGGCGATCACGATGATCTCGTCGTCACGACGAATCTTTTGCATGTCGGATCTCCTTACAGCACTTCTGGGGCGAGCGAGACGATCTTCATGAACTTCTCAGTACGAAGTTCACGGGTCACTGGCCCAAAGATACGGGTGCCGATCGGCTCTTGCTTGTTGTTCAACAGAACAGCAGCGTTGCCATCAAAGCGGATGATGGAGCCGTCTGCGCGACGAACACCGTGGCGAGTGCGGACTACTACTGCAGTCATCACTTGGCCTTTCTTCACCTTACCGCGCGGAATTGCTTCCTTGACGGTAACTTTGATGATGTCACCGATACCAGCGTAACGACGATGAGAGCCACCAAGCACCTTGATGCACATAACGCGGCGTGCGCCGCTGTTATCGGCCACATCGAGCATGGATTGAGTCTGAATCATATAATTTCTCCGACCCCTAGCCCTTAGACTTCCACAGCGCGTTCGAGAACATCAACCAGCGCCCAAGATTTGGTCTTGGCCATCGGACGAGTTTCACGAATAGTGACCTTGTCGCCGATGTGGCACTGATTGGTTTCGTCGTGCGCGTGCAGCTTAGTCGAACGCTTAACGTATTTACCGTAGATTGGGTGCTTGACGCGACGCTCGATCAGTACGGTGATGGTCTTGTCCATCTTGTCGCTGACGACACGGCCAGTCAGCGTACGGACGGTTTTTTCGGCTTCAGCCATGATTACTTACCTGCCTGCTGGTTGAGCACAGTCTTCACGCGAGCGATGTCACGCTTAACTTGCGAGAGCAGGTGAGACTGCCCCAACTGGCCAGTTGCTTTCTGCATGCGCAGATTGAACTGGTCGCGCAGCAAGCCGAGCAGTTGCTCGTTCAGTTGCTGTGCTGATTTTTCACGAAGTTCATTCGCTTTCATCACATCACCGTCCGCTTAACAAAGGAGGTGGCGAGCGGCAGCTTTGCAGCAGCCAGGGCGAAAGCCTCACGCGCCAACTCTTCGGAAACGCCCTCGATTTCATACAGGACTTTGCCTGGCTGAATCTGGGCAACCCAGTACTCCACGTTACCCTTACCTTTACCCATCCGAACTTCGAGAGGCTTTTTGGTGACAGGCTTGTCCGGGAATACACGGATCCAGATCTTGCCGCCACGTTTAACGTGACGGGTCAGTGCACGACGCGCTGACTCAATCTGACGAGCGGTGAGACGACCACGAGCAACAGACTTCAGCGCGAACTCGCCGAAGCTGACTTTGCTACCGCGCAATGCCAGACCACGGTTGTGGCCGGTCATCTGCTTGCGGAACTTCGTACGCTTAGGTTGCAACATTTGGCGTACCCCTTACTTAGCAGCTTTTTTACGAGGCGCTGGTGCTTGCGGTTTCAGCTCTTCTTGGCGACCACCAATTACTTCGCCTTTGAAGATCCAAACCTTTACACCGATCACACCGTAAGTGGTGTGAGCTTCGTAGTTGGCATAGTCGATGTCGGCACGCAGGGTGTGCAAAGGCACACGACCTTCGCGATACCATTCAGTACGTGCAATTTCAGCACCGCCGAGACGACCGCTCACTTGGATTTTGATGCCTTTGGCACCAATGCGCATGGCGTTCTGCACTGCGCGCTTCATAGCGCGACGGAACATTACGCGACGCTCCAGCTGCTGAGCTACGCTCTGCGCAACCAGCATACCGTCGAGCTCCGGCTTACGGATCTCTTCGATATTGATGTGCACAGGCACACCCATTTGCTTGGTCAGGTCCTGACGCAGCTTCTCAACATCTTCGCCTTTCTTCCCGATAACGATACCTGGACGAGCGGTGTGGATGGTGATGCGTGCAGTCTGCGCCGGACGATGGATATCGATACGGCTTACGGACGCGCTTTTTAGTTTGTCTTGGAGATACTCTCGCACCTTCAGATCAGCGAACAAATAGTCCGCATAAGTCCGACCGTCTGCGTACCAGACGGAGGTGTGCTCCTTGACGATTCCCAGGCGAATGCCAATGGGATGTACTTTCTGACCCATCTCTTCGACTCCGTTACTTGTCAGCAACCTTGACAGTGATATGGCAAGACCGCTTGACGATGCGATCAGCACGGCCTTTGGCACGTGGCATGATGCGCTTCAGCGAACGCCCTTCGTTGACGAAAACGGTGGAGACCTTGAGGTCATCAACGTCTGCGCCTTCGTTATGCTCGGCGTTGGCTACGGCCGACTCCAGCACTTTCTTCATGATCTCGGCGGCTTTCTTACTGCTGAAAGCCAACAGGTTGAGCGCTTCGCCCACCTTCTTCCCGCGGATCTGGTCGGCGACCAAGCGGGCTTTCTGGGCGGAGATTCGAGCGCCCGACAACTTAGCGGCTACTTCCATCGTTCCTTACCCCTTAACGCTTGGCTTTCTTGTCTGCCACGTGCCCACGATAAGTGCGGGTACCGGCAAACTCGCCTAGTTTGTGGCCGACCATGTCTTCGTTCACGAGAACAGGAACATGTTGACGACCGTTATGCACAGCAATGGTCAAACCGACCATTTGTGGCAGGATCATAGAACGGCGCGACCAGGTCTTAACTGGTTTGCGATCGTTCTTTTCCGCCGCCACTTCGATCTTCTTCAGTAGGTGAAGATCAATAAAAGGACCTTTTTTCAGAGAACGTGGCACTGTCGTATCCCTCTATTTACTTGCGACGACGGACGATCATTTTGTCGGTACGCTTATTACCACGAGTCTTCGCGCCCTTAGTCGGGAAGCCCCACGGCGATACCGGATGACGACCACCAGAGGTACGACCTTCACCACCACCATGTGGGTGGTCAACCGGGTTCATGGCAACACCACGGACGGTTGGGCGAACGCCACGCCAGCGTTTGGCACCAGCTTTACCCAGCGAACGCAGGCTGTGCTCGGAGTTCGAGACCTCACCCAGAGTCGCGCGGCATTCAGCCAGGACTTTACGCATCTCACCGGAGCGAAGACGCAGAGTCACATAGACACCTTCACGAGCGATCAGCTGTGCAGATGCACCAGCGGAACGAGCGATCTGAGCACCTTTGCCCGGCTTCAGTTCGATGCCGTGAACGGTAGAACCCACTGGGATGTTGCGCAGTTGCAGAGCGTTGCCTGGCTTGATTGGAGCCAAGGCACCTGCGATCAACTGGTCGCCAGCACTCACGCCTTTAGGCGCGATGATGTAGCGACGCTCGCCGTCTGCGTACAGCAGCAGTGCGATGTGAGCAGTACGGTTTGGATCGTATTCAATGCGCTCGACGGTGGCAGAAATGCCATCCTTGTCATTGCGACGGAAATCGACCAGACGATAATGCTGTTTATGACCACCACCGATGTGACGAGTAGTGATGCGGCCATTGTTGTTACGACCACCAGTCTTCGATTTTTTCTCGAGCAGCGGTGCGTGAGGAGCGCCTTTATGCAGCTCCTGGTTGACCACCTTGACCACAAAACGGCGGCCAGGGGAAGTCGGTTTGCATTTAACGATTGCCATGATGCACCCCTTCCTTACTCAGCACTGCTGCTGAAATCGAGATCTTGGCCTGGCTGAAGGGAGATAACTGCCTTCTTCCAGTCATTACGCTTGCCCAGACCGCGAGCAGTGCGCTTGGTCTTACCCATAACATTCAGGGTAGTGACACGCTCTACTTTCACGCTGAACAGGCTTTCGACGGCCTTCTTGATTTCCAGCTTGGTTGCATCAGTAGCAACCTTGAAAACGAACTGACCTTTTTTGTCTGCCAGAACCGTAGCCTTCTCGGAAACGTGCGGGCCAAGCAGAACTTTAAATACGCGTTCCTGGTTCATCCCAGCAGCTCCTCGAATTTCTTCACGGCCGACACAGTGATCAACACTTTGTCGTATGCGATCAGACTAACTGGATCGGAACCTTGAACATCACGCACATCAACGTGCGGCAGGTTGCGAGCAGCCAGGTACAGGTTCTGATCGACAGCGTCCGACACGATCAAAACGTCGGTCAGGCTCATGTCGTTCAGTTTGCCCAGCAGATCTTTGGTTTTCGGCGATTCAACAACGAAATCCTGAACCACGACCAGACGATCAGTACGAACCAGTTCAGCAAGGATGGAGCGCAATGCAGCGCGATACATCTTCTTGTTGAGCTTCTGAGAGTGGTCCTGAGGACGTGCTGCGAAAGTGACACCACCGCCGCGCCAGATCGGGCTACGGATAGTACCGGCACGAGCACGGCCAGTACCCTTTTGACGCCAAGGGCGCTTACCGCCACCGGATACGTCAGAACGGGTCTTTTGCTGCTTGCTACCCTGACGACCGCCAGCCATGTAGGCCACGACTGCCTGGTGAACCAGCGTCTCGTTGAATTCGCCGCCAAATGTCAGTTCGGAAACTTCGATCGCTTGGGCGTCATTTACATTTAATTGCATGTCAGCTTCCCCTTAACCGCGAGCCTTGGCTGCTGGACGTACAACCACATTGCCGCCAGTAGCGCCAGGAACAGCACCCTTGACCAACAACAGATTGCGTTCAGCGTCCACGCGCACTACTTCCAGGGACTGCACGGTCACGCGCTCAGCGCCCATATGACCGGACATTTTTTTGCCCTTGAATACACGACCAGGAGTCTGGCACTGGCCGATAGAGCCCGGGACGCGGTGGGACACGGAGTTACCGTGAGTATTATCTTGACCACGGAAATTGTGGCGCTTGATAGTACCTTGGAAGCCTTTACCTTTGGACTGACCGGTAACATCTACCATTTGGCCAGCAGCAAAGATTTCTGCATTGATCAGATCGCCAGCCTTGTATTCGCCTTCTTCAAGACGGAACTCCAGGACGGCACGACCAGCGGCAACGTTCGCTTTAGCGAAGTGACCTGCTTGAGCAGCAGTCACACGGGAAGCACGACGCACACCGACAGTGACTTGCACTGCACGATAGCCATCGACTTCTTCGGTTTTGAACTGGGTGACGCGATTCGGCTCGATCTCAATGACCGTAACCGGAATGGAGACACCTTCTTCGGTGAAAATACGGGTCATACCGCATTTACGACCGACTACACCAATAGTCATGTTGTAAACCTCATGAGTGTACGGGGCTTTCACCCGCTATGGCCGCCCATTTCAGAGCGTTACACGACTAAGACCCGAGTCTTAGCCGAGGCTGATCTGTACTTCCACACCTGCCGCAAGATCAAGCTTCATCAGCGCGTCAACGGTTTTATCCGTTGGCTGGACGATGTCCAGAACACGCTTATGAGTACGGATCTCGTACTGGTCGCGCGCGTCTTTGTTGACGTGCGGAGAAACCAGAACGGTGAACCGCTCTTTACGGGTAGGGAGTGGAATCGGACCACGCACTTGAGCACCAGTACGTTTCGCGGTTTCCACGATTTCCTGGGTGGATTGGTCGATCAGGCGATGGTCAAAAGCCTTCAACCTGATACGGATTTGCTGATTTTGCATTGGATTTCAGACTCCAGGCTACTTCCCACCGAGCGCAATACGCCCGTTTAAAGGAGGCGCAATTCTATAGACGAGCTAACAGGGTGTCAACCCAATAAAAAAGCCCCCGCAAGCGGGGGCTCTTTTTGAAGATCATCGCTTACGCGATGATTTTGGCTACGACGCCAGCGCCGACGGTACGACCGCCTTCACGGATAGCGAAACGCAGACCGTCTTCCATTGCGATTGGCTTGATCAGGGTAACGGAAACTTTCACGTTATCACCTGGCATAACCATCTCAACGCCTTCCGGCAGTTCGCAGCTACCAGTTACGTCGGTAGTACGGAAGTAGAACTGTGGACGGTAGCCTTTGAAGAACGGAGTGTGACGACCGCCTTCTTCTTTGCTCAGAACGTAGATTTCAGCTTCGAACTGAGTGTGCGGCTTGACAGTACCTGGCTTGACCAGAACCTGGCCACGCTCAACGTCATCACGCTTGGTACCGCGCAACAGAACGCCGCAGTTCTCGCCAGCACGACCTTCGTCGAGCAGTTTACGGAACATTTCAACACCGGTGCAGGTGGTGACTGTAGTGTCACGCAGACCAACGATTTCCAGTGGATCTTGAACCTTGACGATACCGCGCTCAACACGACCAGTCACAACAGTACCGCGACCGGAGATCGAGAATACGTCTTCGATAGGCATCAGGAACGGCTTGTCGACAGCACGCTCTGGCTGAGGAATGTAGCTGTCCAGAGTTTCAACCAACTTCTTGACGGCAGTGGTGCCCATCTCGTTGTCGTCTTTGCCTTCCAACGCCATACGGGCAGAGCCGATGATGATTGGAGTGTCGTCGCCCGGGAAGTCGTAAGTGCTCAGCAGATCGCGCACTTCCATCTCAACCAGTTCCAGCAGCTCAGCGTCGTCTACCAGGTCAGCCTTGTTCAGGAAGACCACGATGTACGGAACGCCCACCTGACGGGACAGCAGGATGTGTTCACGAGTTTGTGGCATCGGACCATCAGCAGCCGAACAAACCAGGATAGCGCCGTCCATTTGGGCAGCACCGGTGATCATGTTCTTCACGTAGTCGGCATGACCTGGGCAGTCAACGTGTGCGTAGTGACGCACGGCCGAGTTGTACTCAACGTGAGCGGTGTTGATGGTGATACCGCGAGCTTTCTCTTCTGGTGCGCTGTCGATCTTGTCGAAGTCAACACGAGCCGAACCGAAAACTTCGGAGCAGACACGAGTCAGAGCAGCGGTCAGCGTGGTTTTACCATGGTCAACGTGACCGATGGTGCCAACGTTGACGTGCGGAAGGGAACGATCAAATTTTTCTTTAGCCACGACAAATAACTCCTAGCCTAAAGGCGCTGAATCAGCCTTGTTTTTTGGTTACAGTTTCGACGATGTGCGACGGAGCTGTATTGTATTTTTTGAATTCCATAGAGTAGCTTGCGCGACCTTGGGACATGGAGCGAACGTCGGTCGCATAACCGAACATCTCACCCAACGGAACCTCGGCACGAATTACCTTGCCGGAGACCGTATCTTCCATACCCAGGATCATGCCGCGACGACGGTTAAGGTCGCCCATCACGTCACCCATATAGTCTTCAGGCGTAACAACCTCTACAGCCATGATCGGTTCAAGCAACTCACCGCCGCCCTTCTGGGCCAGTTGCTTGGTCGCCATGGAAGCAGCCACCTTAAACGCCATCTCGTTCGAGTCGACGTCGTGGTAAGAACCATCAAACACGGTAGCCTTCAGGCCGATCAGCGGATAGCCGGCAACAACGCCGTTCTTCATCTGCTCTTCGATACCCTTCTGGATAGCCGGGATGTATTCCTTAGGAACCACACCACCCACTACTTCGTTCACGAATTGCAGACCTTCCTGACCTTCGTCAGCAGGTGCAAAACGGATCCAGCAGTGGCCGAACTGACCACGACCGCCGGACTGGCGAACGAACTTGCCTTCGATTTCACAGTTCTTCGTGATGCGCTCACGATACGAAACCTGAGGCTTACCGATGTTGGCTTCGACGTTGAACTCACGGCGCATCCGGTCAACCAGGATGTCCAGGTGCAGCTCGCCCATGCCAGAGATGATCGTCTGACCAGTCTCTTCATCAGTTTTGACGCGGAAAGACGGGTCTTCCTGAGCAAGTTTGCCCAGTGCGATACCCATTTTTTCCTGGTCATCCTTGGTTTTAGGCTCTACGGCAACCGAAATAACCGGCTCCGGGAAGTCCATCCGAACCAGGATGATTGGCTTGTCAGCGTTGCACAAGGTTTCGCCAGTGGTGACGTCCTTCATGCCGATCAAGGCCGCGATGTCACCAGCGCGCACTTCCTTGATCTCTTCGCGAGCGTTAGCGTGCATTTGCACCATACGACCCACGCGCTCTTTCTTGCCCTTGACAGAGTTGATCACGCCGTCGCCGGATGCCAACACGCCCGAATAAACACGGACAAACGTCAGGGTGCCGACGAATGGGTCAGTAGCGATCTTGAACGCCAGAGCCGAGAACGGCTCGTTGTCGTCTGCATGACGCTCGAGATTGATAGTCTCGTCATCAGGGTCGGTGCCCTTGATGGCAGGAATATCAACCGGTGCCGGCAGATAGTCGATCACGGCGTCGAGAACCAGGGGAACGCCCTTGTTCTTGAAGGAAGAACCGCAAACAGCCAGGACGATTTCACCAGCGATAGTACGCTGACGCAGAGCATCCTTGATTTCCGCGTTGGTGAGCTCCTCACCTTCGAGGTACTTGTTCATCAGCTCTTCGCTGGCTTCGGCCGCAGCCTCAACCATGTTGCCACGCCATTCGTCAGCCAGTTCCTGCAGTTCAGCAGGGATAGGCTTACGAACAGGAACCATACCCTTGTCGGAATCGTTCCAGTAAACCGCTTCCATAGCCATCAGATCGATCTGACCCTGGAAGTTGTCTTCAGAACCTATTGCCAACTGGATAGGGACCGGAGTGTGGCCCAACCGCTGTTTGATCTGACCGATTACGCGCAGGAAGTCTGCACCGGCACGGTCCATCTTGTTTACATAAACAAGACGCGGAACACCGTACTTGTTGGCCTGACGCCATACGGTTTCCGACTGCGGCTCAACGCCCGAGGTACCACAGAAGACCACGACCGCGCCGTCGAGTACACGCAGGGAACGCTCAACTTCAATGGTGAAGTCTACGTGGCCCGGGGTGTCAATCACGTTGAAGCGATACTGGTCTTTGTGCTGCTTCTCGGAACCCTGCCAAAAGGCAGTAATAGCAGCAGAAGTAATGGTAATACCACGCTCCTGCTCCTGAACCATCCAGTCGGTGGTCGCGGCGCCGTCATGCACCTCGCCCATCTTGTGGCTTTTACCGGTGTAAAAAAGGACGCGCTCGGTGGTGGTGGTTTTACCAGCATCCACGTGAGCAACGATACCAATGTTACGGTAACGGTTGATCGGTGTAGTACGAGCCATAAAGCCCTCGCAAAATTAGTGACGCTGAAATTAGAAGCGGTAGTGCGAGAAAGCTTTGTTGGCTTCAGCCATACGGTGCACGTCTTCACGCTTCTTGACCGCAGCACCTTTACCTTCGGCGGCGTCCAACAGTTCGCCAGCCAAACGCAGAGCCATAGACTTCTCACCGCGCTTGCGCGCGAAGTCTACCAGCCAACGCATTGCCAGAGCATTACGACGGGACGGACGAACTTCGACCGGAACCTGGTAAGTAGCACCGCCTACACGGCGCGACTTCACTTCGACCAGCGGAGCGATGGCGTCGAGAGCTTTCTCGAAGATTTCCAGGGGATCGGAGTTCTTGCGTTCTTTAACCTTTTCCAGCGCGCCATAAACGATACGCTCGGCAACGGCTTTTTTGCCGCTCTCCATAACGTGGTTCATGAACTTGGCCAGGATCTGGCTGCCGTATTTTGGATCGTCAAGCACTTCGCGCTTGGCTGCTACGCGTCTTCTTGGCATGGATAAGCCCTCAAACGGTCTTCAGGTTCGCTCGGAATCAGCACCTACTGGCGCTTCCGACCTTACTCTTATCGACTCAGAAAATAAGATGATTCAGTTTTTACAAAAAGCCGCTACTACTTAGGCTTCTTGGTACCGTACTTCGAACGACCCTGGTTACGACCTTTGACACCGGAGGTATCCAACGAACCGCGAACGGTGTGGTAACGAACACCTGGCAAGTCTTTTACACGGCCGCCACGAATCAGTACGACGCTGTGCTCTTGCAGGTTGTGGCCTTCACCGCCGATGTACGAGGAAACCTCGAAACCGTTGGTCAGACGCACCCGGCAGACTTTACGCAATGCCGAGTTAGGTTTTTTCGGCGTAGTTGTGTACACGCGAGTGCACACACCACGGCGCTGCGGGCAGTTCTGCAGCGCAGGCACGTCGGATTTCTCGACGATACGCTTACGCGGCTGACGTACCAGCTGGTTGATAGTTGCCATCTACTAGCTCCACTGTTGTCTTGCGACGCTATTGTCTTACAAGAAAAGCAAAATGGCAGGACATACGTCCCGCCAGATTTAGGGGTACAAGAGTCTAAAGAGGATCCTGCCCCCAGTCAAGGCAAAGCCCCGGTGTCCACAACCACTGGCAACCCACCGAACCGGGTGAGACCAATGACTATGAAAATCGGGGCCCTACCCTCAATTACTGCTTGAGTTCAACGCTTCGGTCAGAGCGGCTTCAACTTCGCTCGCACTCACACGCATCGGCTTGTCAGCTTCACGACGACGCTTGCGCTCGCTGTGATATGCCAGACCGGTACCCGCAGGAATCAGACGACCCACGACGACGTTCTCTTTCAGCCCGCGCAGGTAATCGCGCTTGCCGGTAACCGCCGCCTCGGTCAGTACGCGAGTGGTCTCCTGGAAGGAGGCCGCCGAGATGAACGATTCGGTGGACAGCGAGGCCTTGGTGATACCAAGCAACACACGAGTGAATTTGGAAACAAACTTCTCGTCGGCTGCCAAGCGCTCGTTTTCAACCAGTACGTGCGTCAACTCCATCTGGTCGCCCTTGATGAAGCTGGAGTCGCCCGACTCAGCGATCTCGACTTTACGCAGCATCTGGCGAAGGATCGTCTCGATGTGCTTGTCGTTGATCTTCACGCCTTGCAGGCGGTAAACGTCTTGAATCTCGTTGACGATGTATTTCGCCAGAGCGCTGACACCCAGCAGACGCAGGATATCGTGCGGATCGCTAGGACCGTCTGAGATAACCTCACCACGGCTGACCTGCTCACCTTCGAAGACGTTCAAGTGACGCCACTTAGGAATCAGCTCTTCGTACGGATCGGTACCATCGTTTGGCGTGATAACCAGACGGCGCTTGCCTTTGGTCTCTTTACCGAACGCAATCGTACCGCTGACTTCAGCCAGGATCGACGCTTCTTTAGGGCGACGCGCTTCGAACAAGTCGGCAACGCGCGGCAGACCACCGGTGATGTCACGAGTCTTGGAGGTCTCTTGCGGGATACGGGCGATAACGTCACCCACACCCACTTGCACACCATCCGCAACACCGACGAGGGCGTTTGCCGGCAGGAAGTACTGAGCGGGTACATCGGTACCCGGCAACAGCAGATCCTTGCCATCAACACCAACCATCTTGACCGCAGGACGAATGTCTTTACCTGCTGCAGGACGGTCTTTGGCATCCAGTACTTCGATGTTGGTCAAACCGGTCAGTTCGTCGGTCTGGCGCTTGATCGTAATACCTTCCTCCATGCCCACGTAGGTCACGGTACCTTTCATCTCGGTAACGATTGGGTGAGTGTGCGGATCCCACTTGGCCACGATGGACCCTGCGTCGACCTTGTCACCTTCCTTCACCAGAATCACAGCGCCGTACGGCAGCTTGTAACGCTCGCGCTCACGCCCGAATTCGTCGGCAATTGCCAGCTCACCGGAACGTGAAACCGCGACCAGGTGGCCATCAAGGCGCTCAACGTGCTTCAGGTTGTGCAGACGAACGATACCGCCGTTCTTCACCTGGACGCTGTCCGCAGCAGAAGTACGACTTGCCGCACCACCGATGTGGAATGTACGCATGGTCAGCTGGGTACCCGGCTCACCGATCGACTGCGCAGCGATAACGCCGACAGCTTCACCGATGTTCACCTGGTGACCGCGAGCCAGATCTCGGCCGTAGCACTTGGCGCAGATACCGAAACGGGTTTCACAGCTGATTGGGGAACGTACGATGACTTCGTCGATGCTGTTCAGCTCGATGAATTCAACCCACTTCTCGTCAACCAGTGTGCCGCCTGGAACGATGACGTCTTCAGTGCCAGGCTTGAATACGTCACGGGCGATCACTCGACCCAGTACGCGTTCGCCCAACGGCTCTACGACATCACCGCCTTCGATGTGCGGCGTCATTACCAGACCGTGTTCAGTACCGCAGTCAACCTCGGTAACGACCAGATCCTGCGCCACGTCTACGAGACGACGAGTCAGGTAACCGGAGTTCGCGGTCTTCAACGCGGTATCCGCAAGACCCTTACGAGCACCGTGGGTCGAGATGAAGTACTGAAGTACGCTCAGACCTTCACGGAAGTTTGCAGTGATCGGCGTCTCGATGATCGAGCCATCCGGCTTGGCCATCAGACCACGCATACCTGCCAGCTGACGGATCTGTGCTGCGGAACCCCGCGCACCCGAGTCGGCCATCATGTACATCGAGTTGAAGGATTCCTGGTCAACGGTCTCACCGTGACGGTCGACAACCTTCTCTTTCGAGAGGTTCGACATCATCGCTTTCGAGACTTCATCGTTGGCCTTGGACCAGAGGTCGATCACCTTGTTGTACTTCTCGCCCTGGGTAACCAGGCCTGAGGCGTACTGACTTTCGATCTCTTTCACTTCGTCGGTTGCGGCGTCGATGATGCGAGCTTTTTCATCAGGGATAACGAAGTCGTTAACGCCGATGGAAACACCCGAGATCGTCGAATAGGCAAAACCGGTGTACATCAACTGGTCAGCGAAAATAACGGTCTCTTTCAGGCCAACCACGCGATAGCACTGGTTGATCAGCTTGGAGATCGCCTTCTTCTTCATCGGCTGGTTGACGACGTCATATGACAGGCCGGCCGGAACCACCTGGAACAGCAGCGCACGGCCGACAGTTGTGTCGACGATACGGGTGTTCTTGACGCTGCCGCCGTCACGATCATTGACCGTTTCGTTGATGCGCACTTTTACTTTTGCATGCAGCGCGGCTTCGCCGGCACGGAATACACGGTCAACTTCCTGCAGATCCGCGAACACACGACCTTCGCCCTTGGCGTTGATCGCTTCACGGGTCATGTAGTACAGACCCAGCACAACGTCCTGCGAAGGAACGATGATTGGCTCACCGTTCGCTGGCGACAGGATGTTGTTGGTCGACATCATAAGGGCACGAGCTTCGAGCTGGGCTTCCAGCGTCAGCGGCACGTGAACAGCCATCTGGTCACCGTCGAAGTCGGCGTTGTATGCCGCACAGACCAACGGGTGCAGCTGGATCGCTTTACCTTCGATGAGAACCGGTTCAAACGCCTGGATACCCAGACGGTGGAGTGTCGGTGCACGGTTCAGAAGCACTGGATGTTCGCGAATGACTTCGGCGAGAACGTCCCAGACCTCTGGCAACTCGCGCTCGACCATTTTCTTGGCAGCTTTGATGGTGGTAGCGAGACCACGCATTTCAAGCTTGCCGAAGATGAACGGTTTGAACAGCTCGAGGGCCATCTTCTTCGGCAGACCGCACTGATGCAGACGCAGGGTCGGACCTACGGTAATTACCGACCGGCCCGAGTAGTCAACACGCTTACCGAGCAAGTTCTGACGGAAACGACCTTGCTTACCCTTGATCATGTCAGCCAGGGATTTCAAAGGACGCTTGTTCGAACCTGTGATGGCGCGACCGCGACGACCGTTGTCGAGCAAGGCATCCACAGCTTCCTGCAGCATGCGCTTTTCGTTGCGCACGATGATGTCAGGAGCAGACAGATCCAGCAGGCGCTTCAAACGGTTGTTACGGTTGATCACTCGACGATAGAGATCGTTGAGGTCGGAAGTCGCGAAACGACCACCATCAAGCGGAACCAGTGGACGCAGGTCTGGCGGCAGAACCGGCAGAACGGTCAACACCATCCACTCTGGAAGGTTGCCGGAACCCTGGAAGGCTTCCATCAGCTTCAGACGCTTGGACAGCTTCTTGATTTTGGTTTCGGAGTTGGTTTGCGGAATTTCTTCGCGCAGACGGCCGATCTCGTGTTCCAGATCGATAGCGTGCAGCAGCTCACGGACAGCCTCGGCACCCATACGGGCGTCGAAGTCATCACCGAACTCTTCGAGGGCTTCGAAGTATTGCTCGTCGTTCAGCAGCTGCCCTTTTTCGAGGGTGGTCATGCCTGGATCGATAACGACATAGCTCTCGAAGTAGAGAACGCGTTCGATATCACGCAGGGTCATGTCCATCAGCAAGCCGATACGGGACGGCAGCGATTTCAGGAACCAGATGTGAGCTACCGGCGACGCCAGTTCGATGTGAGCCATGCGCTCACGACGGACTTTGGCCAGTGCGACTTCAACGCCGCACTTCTCGCAGATAACGCCACGATGCTTCAAGCGCTTGTACTTACCGCACAGGCACTCGTAATCCTTGACCGGGCCAAAGATCTTGGCGCAGAACAGGCCGTCACGCTCAGGTTTGAACGTACGGTAGTTGATGGTTTCCGGCTTTTTAACTTCACCGAACGACCACGAACGGATCATCTCAGGCGATGCCAATCCGATACGGATGGCGTCGAACTCTTCGACTTGACCCTGGTTTTTCAGCAAATTCAGTAGGTCTTTCAAGGCCTTTCCTCCTGGCGGAGCAGAGGGCAGTCATACCGACCCACCCTCGATTCGCGTCACGTGTTATTCGGTTTCCAGATCGATATCGATACCGAGCGAACGGATTTCTTTGATCAACACGTTGAAGGACTCGGGCATGCCCGGCTCCATACGGTGATCGCCGTCCACGATGTTCTTGTACATCTTGGTACGGCCGTTCACGTCGTCCGACTTCACTGTGAGCATTTCTTGCAGAGTGTACGCCGCGCCATATGCTTCCAGCGCCCAGACCTCCATCTCCCCGAAACGCTGACCACCGAACTGAGCCTTACCACCCAGCGGCTGCTGGGTGACCAGGCTGTACGAACCAGTGGAACGCGCGTGCATCTTGTCGTCCACCAAGTGGTTCAGCTTCAGCATGTACATGTAGCCAACGGTGACCGGACGCTCAAACTTGTTACCGGTACGGCCGTCGAACAGTTGCATCTGGCCACTGTCCGGCATGTCCGCCAGGCGGAGCATTGCCTTGATCTCGGATTCCTTGGCGCCGTCGAATACCGGAGTAGCCATAGGAACGCCGCCACGCAGGTTCTTCGCCAGATCCAGAATTTCCTGATCAGACAGGTCATCAAGACTTTCCTGACGGCCGCCAATCTCGTTGTAGATCTCGTTCAGGAACTTGCGCAGCTCAACGACTTTACGCTGCTCTTCGAGCATGCGGTTGATCTTCTCGCCCAACCCTTTAGCCGCGAGGCCCAGGTGAGTTTCGAGGATCTGACCGACGTTCATACGCGAAGGTACACCCAACGGGTTGAGGACGATATCCACCGGCGTGCCGTTGGCATCGTGCGGCATGTCTTCAACCGGCATGATCACGGAGACCACACCTTTGTTACCGTGACGACCGGCCATCTTGTCGCCCGGCTGGATACGGCGGCGAATGGCAAGGTAGACCTTGACGATCTTCAGCACGCCTGGAGCAAGGTCATCGCCCTGCTGCAGCTTGCGCTTCTTGTCTTCGAACTTGTCGTCAAGCAGACGGCGACGATCAACGATATACGCCTGAGCCTTCTCGAGCTGCTCGTTCAGCGCATCTTCGACCATGCGCAGCTTGAACCACTGACCATGCTCCAGACCGTCCAGAACTTCGTTGGTGATTTCCTGGCCTTTCTTCAGGCCGGCACCACCTTCAGCGACACGACCGACCAGCGCGGAACGCAGACGCTCGAAAGTTGCGCCTTCAACGATGCGGAACTCTTCGTTCAAGTCCTTGCGGATCTCGTCAAGCTGGCTCTTCTCGATGGACAGCGCACGAGCATCACGCTCAACGCCATCACGCGTGAAGACCTGGACATCAATGACAGTGCCTTTGGTACCGGTAGGTACGCGCAGGGAGGTGTCTTTAACGTCGCTGGCTTTTTCACCGAAGATTGCGCGCAGCAGCTTCTCTTCCGGAGTCAGCTGGGTCTCGCCTTTCGGAGTGACCTTACCTACCAGAATGTCGCCAGCGCCGACTTCCGCACCAACATAAACGATACCGGCTTCGTCCAGCTTGTTAAGAGCTGCTTCACCCACGTTCGGGATGTCGGCAGTGATCTCTTCAGGCCCAAGCTTGGTATCACGCGCCACACAGGTCAGTTCCTGAATGTGGATTGTGGTGAAGCGATCTTCCTGAACAACACGCTCGGACAGGCAGATGGAGTCTTCGAAGTTGAAGCCGTTCCACGCCATGAACGCGATGCGCATGTTCTGACCCAACGCCAGTTCACCCATATCGGTGGACGGGCCGTCAGCCATGATGTCGCTGCGCTGAACGCGATCACCCTTGCTCACCAGCGGACGCTGGTTGATGCAGGTGTTCTGGTTCGAGCGCGTGTATTTGGTCAGGTTGTAGATGTCGACACCGGCTTCGCCTGTCTCAACTTCGTCATCTGCAACACGAACCACGATGCGGCTGGCGTCTACAGAGTCGATCACGCCACCACGACGGGCCACGACACAGACACCGGAGTCACGCGCAACGTTGCGCTCCATCCCAGTACCAACCAGCGGCTTGTCAGCGCGCAGAGTTGGAACAGCCTGACGCTGCATGTTCGAACCCATCAACGCACGGTTGGCGTCGTCGTGCTCAAGGAACGGGATCAGCGATGCTGCAACCGAAACAACCTGCTTCGGCGAAACATCCATCAGGGTGACGTCTTCCGGCGCCTTGACGGTGAACTCGTTCAAGTGACGTACAGCAACCAGCTCGTCGATCAGGATCTTCTTGTCGTTCATTGCCGCAGAAGCCTGGGCAATGACGTGATCCGCTTCCTCAATAGCCGAGAGGAAAACGATTTCGTCAGTTACCAGAGCATCCTTAACAACACGATACGGGCTCTCGAGGAAGCCGTACTGGTTGGTGCGCGCATAAGCGGCCAAGGAGTTGATCAGACCAATGTTCGGACCTTCCGGCGTCTCAATCGGGCATACACGACCATAGTGAGTCGGGTGTACGTCACGAACTTCAAAGCCGGCACGCTCACGTGTCAGACCACCAGGGCCGAGTGCAGAAACACGACGCTTGTGAGTGATCTCGGACAGCGGGTTGTTCTGGTCCATGAACTGGGAAAGCTGGCTGGAACCGAAGAACTCTTTCACCGCTGCCGCAACAGGCTTGGCGTTGATCAGGTCCTGAGGCATCAGGCCTTCGCTTTCTGCCATCGACAGACGCTCTTTGACCGCACGCTCAACACGTACCAGACCTACACGGAACTGGTTCTCGGCCATCTCGCCTACGCAACGAACGCGACGGTTACCGAGGTGGTCGATGTCATCGACGATGCCTTTACCATTACGGATGTCGACCAGGGTCTTCAGCACAGCGACGATGTCGTCTTTGTGCAGGACGCCCGAACCTTCGATCTCGGTACGACCGATGCGGCGGTTGAACTTCATCCGACCTACAGCCGACAGATCGTAGCGCTCGGGACTGAAGAACAGGTTGTTGAACAAGGTCTCGGCGGCATCCTTGGTAGGTGGCTCGCCAGGACGCATCATCCGATAGATTTCGACCAGGGCTTCCAGCTGATTGCCGGTCGAGTCGATCTTCAGAGTGTCAGAAATGAACGGACCGCAGTCGATGTCGTTCGTGTACAGCGTCTCGATGCGAACAACCTGAGCCTTGGCAATTTTCGCCAGGATCTCGGTGTTCAGCTCGGTATTGCACTCGGCAATGATCTCACCGGTCGCCGGATGCACAATCGCTTTGGCGCTGGTGCGGCCGATGACGTAGTCGAGCGGAACTTCAAGGGTCTTGATGTTCGCTTTTTCGAGCTGGTTGATGTGGCGAGCCGTGATACGGCGGCCTTGCTCAACAATCACCTTGCCCTTGTCGTCCAGAATATCCAGAACGGCAATTTCGCCACGCAGGCGCTGAGGCACCAACTCCAGATTCAGGTTCTCGCCCTGAACGTGGAATACGTTGGTGGTGTAGAAGGCATCCAGCACTTCTTCAGTGGTGTAACCCAATGCACGGAGCAGAACCGATGCAGGGAGTTTGCGGCGACGGTCGATACGTACGAAGACACAGTCTTTCGGATCGAATTCGAAGTCCAGCCACGAGCCACGGTAAGGAATGATGCGAGCCGAGTACAACAGCTTCCCGGAACTGTGCGTCTTGCCGCGGTCGTGATCAAAGAACACGCCCGGGGAGCGGTGCAGCTGGGAAACGATCACTCGTTCGGTACCGTTGATAACGAAGGTACCGTTTTCAGTCATCAGGGGGATTTCACCCATGTAGACTTCTTGCTCTTTGATGTCCTTGATCGCTTTGTTCGACGATTCTTTGTCGAAAATGATCAGACGTACTTTTACCCGCAAAGGTACGGCGTATGTCACACCGCGGAGCACGCATTCCTTGACATCAAAAGCCGGTTCGCCCAGACGATAACCCACATACTCCAAAGCAGCATTGCCGGAGTAGCTGATGATCGGGAAAACAGATTTGAAGGCCGCATGCAGGCCCACGTCGCGGAACTGATCTTTAGTCGCTCCCGCTTGCAAGAATTCACGATACGAATCCAGCTGGATGGCCAGGAGGTAAGGCACATCCATGACGTCCGGCAACTTGCTAAAGTCCTTGCGGATACGTTTTTTCTCAGTATATGAGTAAGCCATCAGCGTTCCCCAGCTTGGTCACCTGCTTGTTTGGCTCCTCCCGACGGGAGCAGCCAGAAAAATCTTGCGAACCCCATGGTTCGCGCCACCGTTCGAGGTGGGTAGATCACGTAATCAGCGCTAACCGAATCAGCTGCCAACAACGGAAAAAGGCCGGTGGCAGAAGCCACCAGCCATCAGCCTTTCGCTTAACGCTTGGGCTGGAAACGCAAAGTCGATGCTTACTTCAGCTCGACTTTAGCGCCTGCTTCTTCCAGAGCAGCTTTGGCTTTGTCAGCAGCGTCTTTGGAGACTGCTTCCAGGACCATGGCTGGAGCGCCGTCAACGACTGCCTTGGCTTCTTTCAGGCCCAGACCGGTCAGTTCACGAACTGCTTTAATAGCGTTAACTTTCTTCTCGCCAGCTTCCAGCAGCATGACGTTGAATTCAGTTTGCTCTTCAACAACGGCAGCAGCAGCAGCTGGGCCAGCGGAAGCAGCAGCAGCGCTAACACCGAATTTTTCTTCGAATGCTTTGATCAGCTCAACAACCTGCAGAACGGACATTTCAGCTACGGCGTTGAGGATATCGTCTTGAGAGATAGACATGACTCTAATTCCTGAATTGGGGGACGGCCTACGCGACCATCGAAATAAACAAAAATACGCGAGAGGAAGTACCTGCCCTTAGGCTGCAGCGGCTTCTTTCTGTTCGCGAATGGCCGCCAGAGTACGAGCGAGCTTGCTGGTAGCGCCTTGAATCACGCTCATCAGCTGCGAAATCGCTTCGTTGCGGGTCGGCAGTGTTGCCAGTACGTCGATCTGATTAGCTGCGAGGAACTTGCCCTCGAACGCAGCTGCCTTGATCTCGAACTTATCCTGACCTTTAGCAAACTCTTTGAACAAACGGGCAGCAGCACCTGGATGTTCGTTGGAGAAGGCGATCAAGGTCGGGCCAGTGAACACATCGTTGAGGACACTGTATTCAGTGTCAGCAACGGCGCGCTTGAGCAGGGTGTTACGTACTACACGTACGTAAACGCCAGCTTCACGAGCCTCTTTACGGAGTCCGGTCATCGCGCCTACCGTCACACCGCGGGCATCAGCCACAACAGCAGACAGAGCGACTTTGGCAGCCTCGTTGACTTCAGCGACGATGGCCTTCTTGTCTTCGAGTTTAATTGCCACGGGTTTAACTCCTGCTTGTTACCGTTTCATCTGACCTGAGCCGGATGTCGTTTTGGTGTCTGATTCGGTAAGGAACCGGGAGCACCATCTGCGTAGGCTTGAGGTTTAAGGCTTTCGCCGCCTACGGTCTTGGATAGCCCCCGCCAGGCAGGGACCCCAATTTTCGCAACGACGCGGTTACCCGCGCCATGCCAGTCTTACGCGTCTAACGAACCTTGGTCGATGACCAAGCCTGGGCCCATAGTGGTGCTCAGTGTTACGCGCTTGACGTAAATACCTTTCGAGGAAGCTGGCTTGATACGCTTCAGATCAGCGATCAGCGCTTCAACGTTCTCACGCAGCTTGTCTGCATCAAAGCCGACCTTGCCAACGGAGGTGTGGATAATGCCGTTTTTGTCGGTGCGATAACGAACCTGACCAGCCTTGGCGTTTTTCACGGCAGTGGCTACGTCTGGAGTAACGGTACCGACTTTAGGGTTAGGCATCAGGCCGCGCGGGCCGAGGATCTGACCCAACTGACCAACAACACGCATTGCGTCCGGGGAGGCAATTACGACGTCATAGTTCAGGTCGCCGCCTTTCATTTCAGCAGCAAGATCGTCCATACCAACACGATCAGCGCCTGCAGCCAGAGCAGCTTCAGCAGCTGGACCCTGAGTAAATACTGCGACACGAACGGTCTTGCCAGTGCCGTGAGGCAGCACGGTAGCGCTACGTACGACCTGGTCGGATTTACGAGGATCAACACCGAGGTTCACGGCGATGTCTACAGACTCGCTGAACTTCACTGTCGACAACTCAGCCAGCAGAGCAGCGGCGTCGTTGAAGTTATACGATTTGCCAGCTTCAACTTTGGAAGCGATAGCTTTTTGGCGCTTAGTCAGCTTAGCCATTACACACCCTCCACGTTAAGGCCCATGCTACGAGCGGAACCGGCGATGGTGCGCACGGCGGCGTCCATATCAGCAGCGGTCAAGTCGGCATTTTTTGCCTTGGCGATTTCTTCCAGTTGAGCACGGGTTACGGTGCCAACTTTTACGGTGTTCGGACGAGCCGAGCCGCTGGTCAAGCCAGCTGCTTTTTTCAGCAGTACCGAAGCCGGGGTGCTTTTGGTTTCAAAGGTGAAGCTGCGGTCACTGTAAACAGTGATGATCACGGGAGTCGGCAAACCTGGCTCAATACCCTGAGTACGGGCGTTGAACGCTTTGCAGAATTCCATGATGTTCACGCCGTGCTGACCTAGTGCAGGACCAACAGGCGGGCTTGGGTTAGCCTGAGCGGCTTTCACTTGAAGCTTGATGTAAGCGGTAATCTTCTTGGCCATGAGGCACTCCAATTACGGGTTCTAGCGCCTCGAAAGGCTCCCCGGTTACTTGCGCGTTTATCCCGGTGACGAAAAAACCCCACAGCCCAGGGCTGCGGGGTATGGGATTTTGAGCTCAGTTACGCCTTTTCGACCTGACTGAACTCCAGCTCCACCGGAGTGGAGCGTCCGAAAATGAGCACTGCCACTTGGATGCGGCTCTTCTCGTAATTGACCTCTTCGACGGTACCGTTGAAATCAGCAAACGGACCATCTGTAACGCGGACGACTTCGCCCGGCTCGAACAGAGTCTTTGGCTTCGGCTTGTCGCTGCCATCAGCAACGCGACGCAGAATGGCCTCAGCTTCTTTATCGGTAATAGGGGCCGGCTTGTCCGCCGTACCACCGATGAAGCCCATTACACGAGGCGTGTCCTTGACCAAGTGCCAAGTGCCCTCGTTCATATCCATCTGGACAAGCACATAGCCAGGGAAGAATTTGCGTTCACTTTTGCGTTTCTGGCCGTTACGCATTTCCACTACTTCTTCAGTAGGGACCAGAATTTCGCCGAAGCCATCTTCCATGCCTGCAAGCTTTACACGCTCAACCAGTGAGCGCATGACATGCTTCTCGTAACCCGAGTAGGCATGCACTACGTACCAACGCTTAGCCACGGGACACCCTTAGCCGACAATCAAGGAAACAAGCCAGCCGAGCAGGGAATCTAAACCCCACAGCAGCAGCGCCATGACGAGAACCACTGCAACCACGATTAAAGTGGTCTGAGTAGTCTCTTGACGCGTAGGCCACACGACTTTACGAATCTCAACGCGCGCTTCCTTGGCCAAAACAAAGAAAGCCTTACCCTTCCCCGTCTGGAGAGCCACATAGGCTGCCAATGCGGCGATCACAAGCAGGGCAAGAACGCGATACAGGATTGGTTGCGCGGAGTAGTATTGATTTCCAACGACACCCACAGCCACCAGAAGCACTACTACTAGCCACTTCACGAGATCAAACCGGGAGTCTTGGGCTTCAGCCTTTGGATTCATCTACTAAAATCCTGTGAAAAGAAAGCCAGATACTTTTGAGAATCTGGCAGGTCAGGAGGGAATCGAACCCCCAACCTACGGTTTTGGAGACCGTCGCTCTGCCAATTGAGCTACTGACCTAAAAGCAAAATCAGGCCGAACATTATGCGGACCTGACAGGAAGATTTCAACAGCAACTCGATAACTACGCATCGCGCAAATCGATTTACTGCAGCACTACCTCACCAAGCACCTGAAAACCCTGGGATTCGTAGCACTTAAAACAAAGGCAGATACTCACATATCTGCCTTAGTAATGGAGCTCTTGAGCGGATTTGAACCGCTGACCTCACCCTTACCAAGGGTGTGCTCTACCAACTGAGCTACAAGAGCAAAACAAATTGCACAACCAGAAAACTTGGAGCGGGTAGCGGGAATCGAACCCGCATCATCAGCTTGGAAGGCTGAGGTTCTACCACTAAACTATACCCGCTGAGCTTTACTGCTTACGCTCAAAATTTGGTGGAGGGGGAAGGATTCGAACCTTCGAAGTCGTAGACGTCAGATTTACAGTCTGATCCCTTTGGCCGCTCGGGAACCCCTCCTAAGCGAGGCAGCATTCTATACCATGCCGCCCTTCTGTCAATCTTTTTCTCAATAAAAACTTGAGGTTACAAGCATTGACTCTTGCTACACGAGCACTTATCAATTGATCTGCACTGCGAAGCGGGCGCCATTCTATTCAAACTAATCAGCCGTTGCAATGCCTTCACATGACATTATTTCATTTTTTAGCATGGGGAAATCCCTCCGGAGCTCGGCGATCAACGCATCACTGACCAGACGCCTGCTCGCAGGCGCAATCCTCAGCCAATACGCGCCGCCTTGCTGGTCCAGACGCTCTCCAAGATGAGTATCGATATCCAAAGCAACAAGACGCTGCTCAAGAAGTACTGCCTCAGCCTGCTGGGCGCTACCGCCCAGGTAGAGGCATTTCTCTTGCTCTGCAGCGGTGCGCGCATTACCACCACCCAATCCCGACTCACTGAGCAACCGAATATCCTGACCATATGCTCGATGGGTTAGCAGCGGCTCGACCTCTTTAGGGCGTAGCGGCGCATCCTGCTGATGCCAGACAAAATAAAGACCGTTCAACATGATTAACAACAAAAACGCCCAAGGCATACCCACCTCATAAACGATACGCATCCGGATGCATGCCTACCTACTAACTCCGATTTCTATCCTAGTTACCCTGGAGCCTCAGACTCACCTCCCCCCCGCTGAAATACTCCTCACGCCCGCCTACGTCCAGGCGTAACGCCCCATCATCACCAACTCCCATGACAATGCCCCGAGTGATCTTCGCACCCGCGGTGAGAGCGACCGCGAGGCCTTGCCATAAGTGCTTGTCCTCCCAATCTCTCCGGTAGGCCGCAAAGCCCTTTTCTTGATGACCAGCAAGATAGGCGCTGAGATTGCGACTTAGCGCGCAAGCAACCTTGTTCCGGTCATGCACATGTCCCAGTTCAAGGGCCAACGACGTCCAAGCCTGGTCGACGTTAATGGATTCACGCATATTGATATTGATCCCAATACCAATCACTACGTGGCATACATTGGCAGGATCGCCAGTTAACTCGAGCAGCACTCCGGCGAGTTTCTTGCCGCCAACCAGAATGTCGTTAGGCCATTTCAGCCCCGCACTACGAATACCGAGCTCTCGCAGGGTATCTACCACAGCAAGCCCTACGAGAAGGCTGAGACCGTCGAGCCGACGCGTCCCGCCATCCATACGCAAGGCGAGGCTGTAATAGAGATTTTCAGCGAAAGGACTTATCCACTGACGGCCACGCCTGCCGCGGCCCGCCGTCTGCTGCTCTGAAAGAATCAAGGAAGGAAGTTCAGCACCTGAATTCGCCACTCGCATGGCTTCAGCATTCGTCGAGTCGATAGTTTCGTGAATCCTGCATGCCCAACCCAACCCAATGTGCTCACGGCGCAGGGCCTCATCGTCCAACAATGACAGCGGCGAAGCCAAACGGTAACCACGACCGCGCACTTTGTAAATTTCTATGCCAAGGTCAGCCTGGGCCTGCTGCAGCTTCTTCCAGACGGCACTCCGGCTGACGCCCAGCGCAATCCCCAGATCCTCTCCGGAGTGAAACGCCCCGTCTTCAAGTAGCTTTAGCAACGTATGCATGAGTGAGAGTGCCTGGTAGTAAGACGCGCATGATAGTCATACAGCCGACCTACGCAAGCGTACGTTTCACGGCGCAGACCGCAGCCAAGCATCGCTTATGCGTTAGTTATCTTGTGAAGAATGGATACTCGCTTTTTCGCGCGCAAAAACAAAACCCCATCTGCTTTCGCAGATGGGGTCTT
>NZ_JAKJXE010000018.1 GCF_021728295.1 Pseudomonas petrae | reverse complement strand
TACCGCAAATCTGAGCTGTACACACTGGCCTCTTCCCGGCTGAAGCCGGCCCCACTAAAAGCATGCGGTCTGTAGGACTGGCTTTAGCCGGGAAAGTGTCAGGCGACACACCGCGAATCTGGGCTGTACACACGGGCCTTTTCCCGGCTGAAGCCGGTCCCACTAAAAGCATCCGGTCTGTAGGACTGGCTTTAGCCGGGAAGGCGTCAGGCGGCACACCGCAAATCTGAGCTGTACACACTGGCCTCTTCCCGGCTGACGCCGGTCCCACTAAAAGCATGCGGTCTGTAGGACTGGCTTTAGCCGGGAAAGCGTCAGGCGGCATACCGCAAATCTGAGCTGTACACACTGGCCTCTTCCCGGCTGAAGCCGGTCCTACTAAAAGCATGCGCTGTGTCCGTAGGACTGGGTTTAGCCAATCACCACGCCACGGCACTCGCCAAACCCGATGCTCACTTCGCCCTCCTTGCGGCAGCGCGCTTTGAGGATCACCTCATCGCCGGCCTCCAGAAAGGTGCGGGTCTCACCATTGGGCAACTCGACGGCGCGCTTTCCGCCCTCGGTCATCTCCAGCAGGCTGCCGAGCTGGCCGGGCTGCGGGCCTGACAAGGTGCCGGTGCCGAACAGATCCCCCGCTTGCAGCTTGCAGCCGTTGACGCTGTGGTGCGCCACCATCTGCGCGACGGTCCAGTACATGTTCAGCGTGTTGCTCAGGGACAGACGCTGGGGCGCGATGTCCTGCGCTTTCATCTGCGCGGTGAGCAGCAGCACTTCCAGTTCGATGTCCAGCGCGCCGCCGGCCTGATCCTGCTCGTCGAACAGATAGGCCATCGGCTGCGGGTCACCCTCGGGACGCGCCGGTTGGGTCGCGCGGAATGGCGCCAGCGCTTCAGCCGTGACCACCCACGGCGAAATGCTCGTGGCAAAACTCTTCGACAGAAACGGCCCCAGTGGCTGGTATTCCCAGGCTTGCAGGTCGCGAGCCGACCAGTCGTTCAGCAGACAGAAACCGGCGATGTGCTCGCCCGCCTTGTCGATGGCGACAGGCTCGCCCGCCTCGTTGCCCTGCCCGATCCACACGCCCACTTCCAGTTCGTAATCCAGGCGCTTGCTCGGCCCGAAATCCGGCGTCTCGGCACCCGGCTTCAAGGTTTGCCCGTTGGGGCGCCTGACCGGCATGCCGGACACACCCAGCGTCGACGCCCGCCCGTGGTAGGCAATCGGCACGTACTTGTAGTTCGGCAGCAGCGGGTTGTCCGGGCGGAACAGCTTGCCGACGTTCATCGCGTGATGAATGCCGACGTAGAAGTCGGTGTAGTCGCCGACCTGCGCCGGCATGTGCATCTGGCAGTCAGCCATTGGCACCAGCAGACGCTCGCCCATGGCCTGCAAACGCTCACGCTGCAGGGTTTTTTCGTCAAGCAGGTGTAGCAATTCGTGACGCAGCGCCTGCCGGGACGATCCGCCCAAGGCGAAAAAGTCGTTCAACTGCCCGCGGCTGGCGGCCTCCACGGCCACGCGCGCGGCGCCGTTGAACAGGCTGGCTTCAAGGGCCGTTTGCAGGTCCAGAATGAAATCGCCGATGGCGACGCCGCCGCGCTTGCCGAAACCGGGGCGGCTGAACACACCCAG
Organism: Pseudomonas petrae; assembly: GCF_021728295.1. Lineage (GTDB taxonomy): Bacteria > Pseudomonadota > Gammaproteobacteria > Pseudomonadales > Pseudomonadaceae > Aquipseudomonas > Aquipseudomonas petrae. The sequence continues at coordinate 96,701 of NZ_JAKJXE010000018.1, read as the reverse complement.
GGGCAGGTTTTGCAGGGGGAAGTCGGGATGGTCGTTGGCGCTGGCAACCCAGCTGCGCGGGTGGTGTGAAGTGCTCATCGTTGGCTGTCCGTGTCGAAAGGCTTGAACGTTCTGGCGATGCCATTCCAGCAGGCATCGTAGTCGCTTTGCAGCTGCGGGCATTCCAGCGCGTGATAGCTGGGGCGCAGGACTTTGCCGGTCTCGAACATGAACGCCATGGTCTGCTGAATCTTGTGCGGCGTGAGCTCGGCGGCGATGGCTTTCTCGGCGCTGGCGTTGTCCGGGCCGTGGGCGCTCATGCAGTTGTGCAGCGACGCGCCGCCGGGCATGAAACCTGCGGCCTTGGCGTCGTAGGCACCATCGATCAGGCCCATGAATTCGTTCATCAGGTTGCGGTGGAACCAGGGCGGTCGGAAGGTGTTTTCCGCCACCATCCAGCGCGGCGGGAAAATCACGAAATCGACGTTCGCCTGGCCGTCGACAGCGCCCGGCGAAGTCAGCACGGTGAAGATCGACGGATCAGGATGGTCGTAACTCACCGTGCCCAAGGTGTTAAACAGGCGCAGGTCGTATTTGTACGGGACGTTGTTGCCGTGCCACGCGACGACATCGAAGGGGGAATGACCCAGCGGGGTCGCCCACAGTTCGCCGAGGAATTTCTGCACCAGCACAGTGGGTTGGACGCTGTCTTCAAACTGCGCGCGGGGCACCTGGAAATCCCGGGGATTGGCCAGGCCGTTACTGCCGATGGGTCCGAGGTCAGGCAGGCGCAGGGCGCAGCCGTGGTTCTCGCAGATGTAGCCCCGCGCTGTGCCGTCGAGCAACTCGACGCTGAATTTCAAACCACGGGGCAGCACGGCGATTTCCTGCGGCTCAAGGTCGAGCAGGCCCAGTTCGGTGGTGATGCGCAGGCGACCCTGCTGGGGGACGATCAGCCACTCGCCGTCGGCGTTGAAGAACGCGCGCTGCATGGAGCGGTTGGCCGTGTAGACATAGATGCTCACGCCCTCGGCCTGCTCGGCAGACGAGGTGCTGGCCAGCGCGTGCAGGCCGTCGATGAAATCGGTCGGTTCGGCGGGGATGTCGAACGCATTCCAGCGCAGGCGATTGGGTGTGACGGGGCCTTGCTGTTGACCGGTAATCTGCCGCTCAAGGCGCTGAAAACGAGGGTGCGCGGCGGACGGTTGAATGCGGTAGAGCCAGGTGCGTCGGGCTTCGGCGCGGGGCACGGTGAACGCGGTCCCGGAGAATTGCTCGGCATAGAGGCCCAGCGGGTGACGCTGCGGCGAGTTCTGCCCGTGGGGCAAACCGCCCGGCATCGCCTCGCTGCTGAATTGATTGCCGAAGCCGCGCTGGTAGCGCAGGGGCTCGGACCGGGGTGCTGTCGACATGGCGACCTCTTATTGTTTTTTTCGTAAGCGCGTTACGCATAACGTAATTTGAGTTTGGGGAAGGGTCAAGCTATAAAGCAGCCTTTCCAGACCGGGGGCCTCCCTTGCCATGACCGACGATTCCACCCCCGCCACCGCGCCGCGCCAGCAGAAAGTCCAGTCGGCTGAGGTCGGCGTCGGCATCCTCAAGGCGCTGGCCGAACTGGCGCCCGCCACGTCACTGTCGAAACTCGCCGAATACGTCGGCATGCCGGCGAGCAAGGTGCATCGCTACCTGCAAGCGCTGGTGGACAGCGGGTTTGCCGAGCAGGACCCGACCAGCAATCACTACCGTCTGGGGCGCTCGGCGTTGCAGGTCGGCCTGGCGGCGTTGAGCCAGCTGGATGTGCTGAAGACATCCGCGCCGGCGCTGATCGCACTGCGCGACGAACTCAACGAAACCTGCTTTCTGGCGGTGTGGGGCAACAAAGGCCCGACGGTCGTCTACGTCGAGCAGTCGCTGGGGGCGGTCACCCTGGTCACGCAGATCGGTTCGGTGCTGCCGCTGCTCAGTTCATCCACCGGGCTGGTGTTCGAGACTTTTCTGTCGCCGACCGAAACCGCCGCGTTGAGAGAGGCGGAATCGGCCTCGTTGAACGCAACGCAGTTGACGGAGATCGATCGGCACCTCCACGAGATCCGCAGCACCGGGGTGCATCAGATTCATGGCTTGTTGATGGCCGGCGTCAACGCGGTGTCGTCGCCGGTGTTTGCCATGGGCAACAAGCTGGTGGGTGTGGTGACGGTGGTGGGCTCGGCGTCGGTGTTTACCGATCAGCGTCAGGCCCTCGCCGCGCAGGAACTGCTGCAGACGGCGCAGGCGATCAGCGTGCGGATGGGTGGGACAATGCCGCAGTTGGAATAATTGGTCAGGATCACAATGGTAGGACCGCGTGCATAGTGGGACCGGCTTTAGCCGGGAAAGCGTCGGCGGTTACACCACAAAATTGATGGTGTCCAAACCGGCCCCTTCCCGGCTGAAGCCGGTCCCACTAACGGACCGTGTGCATCTAGTGGGACCGGCTTTAGCCGGGAAAGCATCAGCGGTTACACCACAAAATTGATGGTGTCCAAACCGGCCCATTCCCGGCTGAAGCCGGTCCCACTAACAGCGCGCGTGCACCTACTTCAATCCACCGCCAACACGCCCCGCCGCACTTGATCCCGCTCGATCGACTCGAACAACGCCTTGAAATTGCCCTCGCCGAAGCCATCGTCGCCCTTGCGCTGGATGAATTCGAAGAACACCGGCCCCATCAGGGTTTCCGAGAAGATCTGCAGCAGCAGACGCTGGCTTCCCCCTTCGGAGTTGCCGTCCAGCAGGATCCCTCGCGCCTTCAGCTCCTGCTCCGGTTCACCGTGGTTGGGCAGCCGGCCATCGAGCATTTCGTAATAGGTTTCCGGCGGCGGGGTCATGAAGCGCATGCCCAGCGCCTTGAGCCGGTCCCAGGTATCGATGAGGTCTTCGGTGAAAAACGCGACGTGCTGAATCCCCTCGCCGTTGAACTTCATCAAAAATTCTTCGATCTGCCCGGCGCCCTTGGACGATTCCTCGTTCAGCGGGATGCGGATCATGCCGTCCGGCGCGGTCATCGCTTTCGAGGTCAGGCCGGTGTACTCGCCCTTGATGTCGAAATAGCGCAGCTCGCGGAAGTTGAACAGCTTCTCGTAGAAGTTCGCCCAATAAGCCATCCGCCCGCGATAGACGTTGTGGGTCAGGTGATCGATGAATTGCAGGCCAGCGCCTTTGGGGTGACGGTCGACGCCTTCGATGTACACGAAGTCGATGTCGTAGATCGAGGTGCCTTCACCGAAACGGTCGATCAGGTACAACGGCGCGCCGCCAATGCCCTTGATCGCTGGCAGGCGCAGCTCCATGGGCCCGGTGCCGATCTCGACAGGCTGCGCGCCGAGTTCCAGTGCGCGCTTGTAGGCCATTTGCGAATCCTTGACCCGGAATGCCATGCCGCACACGGAAGGACCGTGCTCCGCAGCGAAGTAGGACGCTTCGCTGTTGGGCTCGTTGTTGAGGATGATGTTGATTGCGCCCTGGCGGTACAGCGACACATTCTTGGAGCGATGATGGGCGACTTTGGTGAAGCCCATGATCTGGAACACCGGCTCCAGCACGTTCGGGGTGGGCGAGGCGAATTCGATGAATTCAAAGCCCATCAGGCCCATCGGGTTTTCGTAGAGATCAGTCACGGTCTTGCTCCTGCTAAATAGTGAGAGGCACAGCGGCTCGGATCACGATTCAGCGGGGGGCGCGCAGGAAATCCCCCGCACGCTGCGGGCGAGGAAGTCGCCGAAGATCAATTGCAGACCGAAGCTTTTCATGTGGGAAAGATTACTCCGGCTTGTCCGATTGCGCATCGGGATGGGCGGTCTGAAACGCTGGATGCTGCAACGCCAGCGCTTCGACCCGACAAATTCGCGGGTACGGGCTCATGTCGACGTTGAAGCGTCGCGCCGCATACACCTGGGGCAGCAGGTACACATCGGCCAGGCCCACGGCGCCGTAGCAAAATTCAGCGTCGCCAAGCAGGGCTTCCACTGCGGCGAAGCCTTGGCCGATCCAGTGGCCGATCCACGCGGTCACATCGCCTTCGTCGTGGCCCATGCCGCGCAAACGATTGAGCACCGCGACGTTGTGCAGCGGGTGAATGTCGCAACCGATCAGGGCGGCAATCTGCCGATGGCGCGCGCGGTCGAGCAGCGCGTCGGGGAGCAATGCAGGTTCGGGGGAGAATTCTTCGAGGTATTCGATGATCGCCATGGACTGGATGATCACCTCACCGTCGTCCAGCCTTAAAGAGGGAACGCGGCCCTGGGGGTTGATCGCACGGTAATCGGGCTGGTGGTGTTCACCGCCGTCGCGGATCAGGTTGACCGGTATGGCGTCGAACGCGAGACCTTTCAGCGCCAGGGCAATGCGCACCCGGTAGCTTGAGGTCGATCGGTAGTAGGTGAAAAGATCCACGGGAATGGCCTGTTATTGTTGTTTTGGTTTTCACTACGGCGTAAGCGACTTACGCAATGCGTAAACTGCGGCAATGCGGGATGGCTGTCAAGTTCAGCTCCGGACAGGCAAAGCGCTAGCGTGGCTCAGCGTGAGCCTGGCTTAAGCCCAACCCTCCAGCCGCAGGGTGGCGCGCACCAGGCGTTGCTCCTCGCTTTCTATCTCCCGCAGGTTGTCGCAGATGTTCTGGATGTGCGCCACAGCCGCCTTGCGCGCCTGCTCGGGCAAACGCCCGGTCACCGCGTTATAGAGCCGGGCGTGATGGCGGTCGATCTGACGCTTCTGGGCATCACGGTGATACAGGTTGTTGACCGAGGCGAACACCGTGTTCAGCAGCAGATCCGTCAACGAACGCAAGGTCTGCACCAGCACCGGGTTGTGGGACGCTTCGCAGATGGCCAGGTGAAAAGCATGGTCGAGCCGCGCGTGTTCGGACGCCGGCAACGGGTGGTCATGGGCGGCAACCAAGGCGTCGTAGGCGCGGGTGATCAGCACGAAATCCGCGTCGGTGCCGCGCAGCGCCGCCAGCCGCGCGGACTCCCCTTCCAGCAGGCTGCGCACTTCAAACAGGTCGTACAGCGTGCGTGGCTGGGAGGCGAACAAGTGCATCAGCGGCGAATTGGCGGTCAGCCCGAGGCCGCCCATTGGCGCGACGAAGGAGCCCTTGCCTTGTCGGGTTTCGATGATGCCCCTGGCGCGCAGCAACTGCAGGCCTTCGCGCAGGGCGGTGCGCGACACCCCGAGCTTTTCGGTCAGCCGCCGTTCGGAAGGCAACAGCTGACCGACCTTGAGCACTCCGTCGACAATCAGCCGCTCAATGCGCTCGCTGACGACATCGGCGACCTGCTGCGGGCGTTTGTTTTGGGTTTTAGGCTGGGTTTGGTGCTGGGTGGCTTCCATGGTTCAGTTTCCTCAGGGGTGGAACCGGGCCGGCTTGCCGAGGGCGAACCGAACAGCAGGTTCTGCGGCGGACCGGGATCCATCAATCACCGCAAAACCATTGTAGGAGCGCGCTTGCCCGCGAAAGCGTCGGCACATCCAACTCATCTTTGCCTGACAAATCGCTATCGCGGGCAAGCGCGCTCCTACACGAAATCCACGACGTCCATGAAAGCGGCATTCACGTATCACTGGTAGGACCTCCTGCCGACACGAAATGATCGAACAACCTGAACCTCGCTAAACCATTGATAAGCAAACCTATTAACGGATCGATCTCGGATCATACCGCGCGAAACTGGTTCGACCACTGCTCCACCCGGTAGACACTAAGCCCCGCTGAGCCAATGATGCAAGCCAGCCATTCACGTTCCGCCCCGGGACGGGCCTCCAATAAAAACAAGACAGGGTTGCGAACCCATCATGAATATTCTGTACGACGAACGCGTCGACGGCGTTCTGCCGGTTATCGACAAACAACAGCTGCTGCAAGCGCTGCAAACCCGCCTGCCTGATCTGGACATCCTCCACCGCGAGGAAGAACTGCGCCCCTACGAATGCGACGGCCTCTCCGCCTACCGCACGACGCCGATGCTGGTGGTGCTGCCCCAGCGCATCGAGCAGGTGCAGACGCTGCTCAAGGTCTGCCATGAGCGCGGCGTGCCGGTGGTGGCGCGCGGTGCCGGGACCGGACTGTCCGGCGGCGCCCTGCCCCTGGAAAAAGGCGTGCTGCTGGTGATGGCGCGGTTCAACAAAATCCTGCACATCGACCCCGCCGGGCGCTTTGCCCGCGTGCAGCCCGGCGTGCGCAACCTGGCTATCTCCCAGGCCGCCGCGCCCCACGACCTTTATTACGCGCCTGACCCCTCCTCGCAAATTGCCTGCTCCATCGGCGGCAACGTCGCGGAAAACGCCGGCGGTGTGCATTGCCTGAAATACGGCCTCACCGTGCACAACCTGCTCCAGGTCGACATCCTCACGGTCGAGGGCGAGCACATGGTGTTGGGCTCCGACGCGCTGGACTCGCCAGGCTTTGATCTGCTCGCACTGTTTACCGGCTCCGAAGGCATGCTCGGCGTGATCACTGAAGTCACGGTCAAACTGCTGCCCAAACCGCAGGTGGCGAGGGTGTTGCTGGCCGCCTTCGACTCGGTGGAAAAGGCCGGTCGCGCCGTCGGTGACATCATCGCCGAAGGCATCATCCCCGGCGGTCTGGAGATGATGGACAACCTCGCCATTCGCGCCGCCGAAGACTTCATTCATGCCGGCTATCCGGTCGACGCCGAAGCCATCCTGCTGTGCGAACTCGACGGCGTGGAAGCTGACGTTCACGCCGACTGCGACCGGGTTCGCGCCGTGCTGGAAAACGCCGGCGCGACCGAGATTCGTCAGGCGAAGGACGAAGCCGAACGCGTGCGCTTCTGGGCCGGGCGCAAGAACGCTTTCCCGGCAGTCGGTCGGCTGTCGCCGGATTACTACTGCATGGACGGCACCATCCCGCGTCGGGAATTGCCCGGCGTGCTGAAGGGTATTTCCGCGCTGTCGGAAGAATACGGCCTGCGCGTCGCCAACGTTTTCCACGCCGGCGACGGCAACATGCACCCGCTGATTCTCTTCGATGCCAATCAACCCGGTGAGCTCGACCGTGCCGAAGCGCTGGGCGGGAAGATTCTGGAGCTGTGCGTGAAAGTCGGCGGCAGCATCACCGGCGAGCACGGCGTGGGTCGCGAGAAGATCAATCAGATGTGCGCGCAATTCAACAGTGACGAGCTGACGTTGTTTCACGCCGTAAAAGCCGCGTTCGATCCGGCCGGCACCCTCAACCCCGGCAAGAACATCCCGACCCTGCACCGCTGCGCCGAATTCGGTGCCATGCACGTGCACATGGGCAAGCTGCCCTTCCCTGAACTGGAGCGTTTCTGATGGATGCCCAACGTCAGCCGCCCTTCGTGGCCCAGGAACGCGATGCCAGCGATGCGCTGCTGGAACAGGTCAACCGGGCGATTCAACTCGCCCTGCCGCTGCGCATCCAAGGCGCCAACAGCAAGGCATTTCTCGGTCGCGAGGTGGCCGGGGAAGCGCTGGATACACGCATCCACAGCGGCATCGTCACTTACGACCCGACCGAGCTGGTGATCACCGCCAGGGCGGGCACGCCGTTGTCGGTGCTGAACGCTGCGCTGGAGGAAGCCGGGCAGATGCTGCCGTGCGAACCGCCGAGCTATCGCCATGGTGATGCAGGCAATAGCGGCGCAGGCGATGCAACCGTCGGCGGGATGGTTGCAGCGGGCTTGTCCGGCCCGCGCAGGCCTTGGTCAGGCTCGGTGCGGGATTTCGTCTTGGGCACGCGGGTGATCACCGGCCTGGGCAAGCATTTGCGCTTCGGCGGCGAAGTGATGAAAAACGTTGCCGGCTACGACCTTTCTCGGCTGATGGCCGGCAGTTTTGGCTGCCTTGGCCTGATCACCGAAGTCTCGTTGAAAGTCCTGCCCAAGCCGCGACTGTGCACCAGCATTGCGCTCGAAATGGACAGCGCCACCGCCCTCGCCCGCCTGGCGCAATGGGGTCAGCAACCGCTGCCGATCAGCGCCGCCAGCCACGACGGCCGCGTGCTGCGCTTGCGTCTTGAAGGCGGCGAAGGCTCGGTCGCGGCGGCCCATGACCGGCTCGGCGGCGAATCCATCGACCCGGCTTACTGGCGCGCGCTCAACGAACACCGCCTGGATTTCTTCACCGATGGCCGTCCCCTGTGGCGCCTGTCATTGCCCATCAGCACGGCTGCGCTGGACCTGCCGGGAGATCAATTGATCGACTGGGCCGGTGCGCAACGCTGGTTGAAATCCGATGCCAGTGGCAGCGAGATTCGCCGCATCGTCAGCGCCGCGGGTGGTCACGCCACTTGCTACAGCCATGGCCTCGACGACAACCCGTTTCAGCCGTTGGCCACGCCGCTGCTGCGCTACCACCGCCAGCTTAAGGCGCAACTCGATCCGCACGGAATTTTCAATCCGGGCCGAATGTACGCGGAGATCTGACCATGCAGACGACCCTGAGCGAACACGCCAAAAGCCTGCCCCGTGGCGAAGAGGCGCAAAGCATTCTGCGCAGCTGCGTGCACTGCGGTTTCTGCAACGCCACCTGCCCGACCTATCAGCTGCTCGGCGACGAGCTGGATGGCCCGCGTGGGCGCATTTATCTCATCAAACAAGTGCTGGAAGGCAAGGAAGTCACCGAGAAAACCCAGCTGCACCTGGACCGCTGCCTGTCCTGCCGCAACTGTGAAACCACCTGCCCTTCCGGCGTCGACTACCACAACCTGCTGGACATTGGCCGCGAGGTGGTCGACGCCGCCGTGCCCCGCCCACTCGGCCAACGGTTGCTGCGCGACAGCCTGCGCGCCGTGGTCCCCAGCGCCGGGCTGTTCAAATCCCTGACCCAATTGGGCAACGCCTTCAGGCCGCTGCTGCCGGTTGCGCTCAAGACCAAGCTGCCGGGCAACATCCGTCCCGCCAAGGCTCGGCCGACCCGGCAGCATGCACGGCAGGTGTTGATTCTCGAAGGCTGTGTGCAACCCGGTTTGTCGCCCAACACCAACGCCGCCACGGCGAGGGTGCTCGACCGACTGGGCATCAGCGTCAAATCCATTGCCCAGGCCGGTTGCTGCGGCGCCGTGGATTACCACTTGAATGCGCAGGAACAGGGCCTGCAACGTGCCCGCCGGAACATCGACGCGTGGTGGCCGAGTATTCAGGCCGGCGCCGAAGCCATCGTACAGACCGCCAGCGGCTGCGGCGCCTTCGTCAAGGATTACGGCCACCTGCTGCGCAACGACCCGGCTTACGCGCAAAAAGCGGCGACGATCAGCGAACGCACCAAGGACCTGGTTGAAGTGCTGCGCGCCGAACCGCTGGAACAGCTCGGCGGTTGCACGCGCCAGACCCTGGCCTTCCATTGCCCGTGTACGCTGCAGCACGCGCAGAAACTCGGCGGCGCCGTCGAGTCCGTGTTGACCCGGCTGGGCTTCAATCTGACACCGGTGCCCGACAGTCACTTATGCTGCGGGTCGGCCGGCACCTATTCGATCACCCAGCCGGTGCTGGCGAAACAGTTGCGCGACAACAAGATGAACGCGCTGGAGAGCGGCAACCCGGACGTGATCGCGACGGCCAACATTGGCTGTCAGACCCATCTGGCCAGCGCCAACCGCACACCGGTCAAACACTGGATCGAACTCATCGAGGACGCCTTGCCTCCAAGTTGAATGCAGGCGCCCTCGCTCCCTATCAGACCGACACTCATGACACCCTTTGCCCTTCAGGAGAACTGCATGATAACCAAATCCGTACTGACCCAGACCGAAGTCACCCAGATCCTCGCCGCTGCACGCACCGAGGCTCAGAACAACGGCTGGGCAGTATCCATCGCCGTAACGGACGACGGCGGTCACCTGCTGGGCTTCGAGCGCCTTGACGGCTGCGCGCCGATTGGCGGCTACATCGCCATCGAAAAAGCCCGCACCTCGGCGCTGGGTCGTCGCGAATCCAAGGGCTATGAAGAGATGGTCAACGGCGGTCGCACTGCATTCGTCACTGCCCCGCTGCTGACCTCGCTGGAAGGCGGCGTGCCGGTGATCATCGATGGCCAGACCATCGGCGCGGTGGGCGTGTCAGGTGTGAAGGCCGACCAGGATGCGCAAGTGGCCAAGGCCGGGGTCGCGGCAGTGGGCGCCCAATAACGCCAACCGCGATAACCCTGTGGCGCCGCACCTGAGGGTGCTCAAAGGCGCCAATACAGCAATTGAGATGGAGACCCCAGATGACCGAGTTCGTCAATTGCCACAACCTCAAGGTGGCGGCCAACCTCAAGCGCTTTGTCGACGAGGAAGTGATTCCCGGGACAGGCCTGACCCCGGAACTGTTCTGGGCCGATTTTGATTCGCTGGTCCACGACCTCGCCCCCGTCAACCGCGAACTGTTGAAAGAGCGCGACCGCCTGCAGGCGCAGCTCGATAAATGGCATAAATCCAATCCCGGCCCTGTCACCGACATGCCGGCGTACATCGCGTTTCTCGACAGCATCGGCTATCTGAAGCAGGTACCGGCGCAGGTTCAGGTGTCCACCAACAAAGTGGATATCGAAGTCAGCGAACAGGCCGGCCCGCAACTGGTGGTGCCCGCCGCCAACGCCCGTTACGCCCTGAATGCGGCCAATGCGCGCTGGGGTTCGCTGTACGACGCGCTGTATGGCACCGATGCCATTTCCTCGGCCAATGGCGCCGAAATCAAGGCCGGCTACAACCCCCTGCGTGGCGAGAAAGTCATCGCCTTCGCTCGCGCCCTGCTGGATGAAGCCGCGCCCCTGGCGTCGGGTTCCCACGTCGGCGCCAAAGCCTACGCGGTGGACAGCGGCGAATTGCTGGTCACCCTCGCGGACGGCAGCCCGTCGCGCCTTGCCCAGCCCGAGAAATACATCGGCTATCAGGGCGAGCCGCGCCAGCCGAATGCAATCCTGCTGAAAAACAACGGCCTGCACATCGAAATCCAGATCGACCCCGCCAGCCCCATCGGTGGCACTGACCCGGCCGGGATCAAGGACCTGCTGCTGGAGGCCGCGCTGTCGACGATCATCGACTGCGAAGACTCGGTCGCCGCCGTCGATGCCGAGGACAAGCTGGTGATCTACCGCAACTGGCTGGGTCTGATGAAAGGTGACCTGACCGAAGCGCTGGTCAAGAACGGCAAGACCATCACCCGTCGCCTGAACGCCGACCGCCAATACACCGCCGCCGATGGCAGCGCGATCACCCTGCACGGGCGCTCGCTGCTGTTCATCCGCAACGTTGGTCACCTGATGACCAACCCGGCGATCCTCTACGACGGCAACAAGGAAATCCCGGAAGGCATTCTCGACGGTGTCCTCACCAGCCTGATCGCCTTGCACGACCTGCACAACCGCACCAATTCCCGCGCCGGCAGCGTCTACATCGTCAAACCGAAGATGCACGGCCCGGACGAAGTGGCCTTCGCCAACACGCTGTTCAGCCGCATCGAAGACGTGCTGAAAATCCCGCGCAACACCCTGAAGATGGGGATCATGGACGAGGAGCGGCGCACCAGCGTCAACCTCAAGGCGTGCATCGAAGCTGCATCGTCGCGGGTGGCGTTCATCAACACCGGCTTCCTCGACCGCACCGGCGACGAGATGCACAGCTCGATGGAAGCGGGGCCGATGCTGCGCAAGGGCGACATGAAAGCCACGCCGTGGATCAAGGCGTATGAGCGCAATAACGTGCTGGTCGGCCTGGCCTGCGGGCTGCGCGGCCGTGCGCAGATCGGCAAGGGCATGTGGGCGATGCCGGACCTGATGGCCGACATGCTGGAGCAAAAAATCGGGCACCCGAAATCCGGCGCGACCACGGCGTGGGTCCCTTCTCCTACGGCAGCCACCTTGCACGCGCTGCATTACCACAAAGTGGACGTGAAAGCGGTGCAGCAGGAGCTGGAACAGGTCGATCTGGACAGCATCAGCGAAGACATTTTGCTGGACCTGCTGAGCATCCCCGTCGTCGAAAAGGCAGAGTGGAGCGAGGATCAGATCCGCGAAGAAGTGGAAAACAACGCGCAGGGTCTGCTGGGTTATGTGGTGCGTTGGGTGGAGCAAGGCGTTGGCTGCTCAAAGGTGCCGGACATCCACAACGTCGGCCTGATGGAAGACCGGGCGACGCTGCGCATTTCCAGCCAGCACATCGCCAACTGGCTGCGCCACGGTGTGGTCAACGAGGACTACGTCAAGGACACGCTCAAGCGCATGGCCAAAGTGGTCGATCGGCAAAACGCCGGGGATGCGGCTTACACGCCAATGGCCGGCAATTTCGAGAAGTCAGTGGCCTTCCAGGCCGCCAGCGCGCTGGTGTTCAAAGGTCGCGAGCAGCCGAGCGGCTACACCGAACCGCTGTTGCACGAGTTCCGGCTGGCGTTCAAAAAGGAGCATTGATCGAGCGTAAGCGGTGCGGCGATGCAGAGGTGAGAGTGGGCTTGCTCACGAAAGCGCCTAAGTACTCTCCCGCACCACCAGTTCAAACCCCAGATCCACTTGCGCCTCGTGTACCGTGCCGTCCAGCAAGCCGAGCAATAATTGCGCGGCGCGCTGGCCGACCTGTTCGCGCGGGGTGCGAATGGAGGTCAGACGCGGCACCATGTGCGCCGAACCCGGCAGGTCGTTGAAGCCGATCAGCGACACCTGTTCCGGAATGCGAATGCCCCGCCGCAGGGCTTCCAGCGACGCGCCCTGGGCCAGGTCGTCATTGCAGAAAAACACCCCGTCAACATCCGGATGCGCTTCCAGCAATCGGGCAAACAGCTCGCTGCCCAGACCGATGGACGACGGCAGCGGCGACGCCATCTGCAGCGCCTCGTCATACAGCCCTTCCTGCTCCAGTACGCCGCGAAAGCCGACCCCGCGTTGAATCACCCGTGGGTCCAGCTGCGCCGCCACGTACGCCAGTCGCCGCCGACCACGGCTCAACAGATGCCGCGCGGCCTCGGCACCCGCCTGTTGCTGGGAAAACCCCACGCAAGGTTCGGCGCGGGTCGGGTCCAATTCCATCATGTGCACGCACGGTACGCCGCTGGACGCCAGCAACTGCTGCGCCGCCACGCTGCGGTCAAAGCCGGTCAGCAGAATGCCGCGCGGCCGGTGGGAAAGATGACTGCGCAGCAGGTTCTCTTCTTCTATAGGCGAGTAGTGGTAATTACCGATGACCACTTCCAGCCCGCGCGGACGCAGAACCGTCTGAATGGCTTCGAGCGTTTCGATGAACAACTGGTTGGACAGCGACGGCACCAGCACCACCACCGACTGACTTTGCGAGGACGCCAGCGCCCGTGCGGCAGGATTGGCGACATAGCCTAGACTCAGCGCAGCAGCGCGAACCTTTTCTACCAGTTCAGGCGCAACGGTGGCCACGCCACGCAGGGCCCGGGATGCGGTAATCGGCGAGACGGCAGCCAGTTTTGCGACTTCGTTGAGAGTAGGACGACCGGTGGAGCGGGAACCAATGCGTGTCATGCGTTGCCAACTGATTGGAAGAAAGCTGCGGGGGTTGCGATTGTGTGGGATGGGCTCTAAGGTAGCGCTATCTCACGGAGGCCCGCAACTTTTCGATCGTCTAAACGACTGGATTGATGCATCTCATGGATCAGCGAGATACCCATAACAATGACTACACCTGGAAACAGTCTCGCCGGACTTGCACACCATTCGGCGAAGACAGCGCTGTCTCCGGGAAGAGGTTTTTATGACTACTGCTCCACATGCTATTTCCGCCATCGTGGTAATGGGTGTTTCTGGCTGCGGCAAGAGTGCCGTCGGCGAGGCCATCGCTAAAAACAGCGGCGGCCGCCTGATCGAGGGTGATGCGTTCCATCCTCAGGCCAACATCGACAAGATGAGCGCGGGCCACCCGCTCGACGACAACGATCGCGCCGGCTGGCTGAGCCGCCTCGGCGAAGAAGTTGCCGCCGCTCTACAAAACGGCGAAAAGCCCGTTCTGACCTGCTCCTCCCTCAAACTCATCTACCGTGAACGTCTGCGTGCAGCCGTACCCGAGCTGGGCTTCGTGTTTCTGGAGCTGACCAAAGAACTCGCCACCGAACGCTGCTCCCATCGCCCGGGGCACTTCATGCCGGCCAGTCTGGTCGACAGCCAGTTCGCAACCCTCGAGCCTCCGTACAACGAAGACCGCACACTGGTGGTGGACGCGACTAAATCGATCGAGACCATCGGTAAGGAAGCGGCCACATGGTGGAGCGAGTCTGGCTCCGAATCTCAAACCCAATCTGTCACCGCGCACACCGGCTCGTGATCCTCGATCAGGCGTGAGCGGCAAAGGTAGCGCTGTCTCTGATGACGCTGCCCTCGCTTCACAGGGCAGAGAGCAACAGCGTCAAGCAGTAGCTCCAAAAAAACAAAATACAACGGAGAGACACCCCCATGTTCGGTATGACTCAAGACACGTATCTGCTGGTCGATGCGTTGGTGACCATCATTGGCCTTGTGCTTCTGATCACCAACTTCAAAGTCCACCCCTTTATTGCGTTGACGATCGCTGCCGGTTTTCTCGGGCTGACCTCCGGGATGCCGGTGGACAAAGTGATGAAATCGTTCCAGGACGGTTTCGGCGGCGTGCTGGGTTTCGTCGGCATCATCCTCGGCCTGGGCACCATGCTCGGCAAGCTGATGGCCGATTCCGGCGGTGCTGACCAGATCGCCCAGACGTTGATCCGTCGCTTCGGCAAGGACCGCGTGCACTGGGCCATGATGTTTTCGGCGTTTCTGGTGGGCATCCCGCTGTTCTTCGAAATCGGCTTCGTGCTGCTGATCCCGTTGGTGTTCATCGTTGCACGTCGCAGCGGCGTCTCCATCGTCAAGATCGGCATTCCGTTGCTGGCAGGTCTCTCGGCCGTACACGGTCTGGTGCCTCCGCATCCGGGTCCTTTGCTGGCCATCGGCATCTTCAGCGCAGACATCGGCAAGACCATTTTCTACGGTCTGATCGTAGCGTTCCCGACCGCGATCATCGCCGGCCCGATCTACGGTAAATGGATTGCCAAGCGCATTCCGGGCAACCCGTCGAAAGAGCTGATGGACCAGATTGCCAAAGAATCGACCAACGAAAACCTGCCGAGCTTTGCCATCACCCTGGTGACGATCCTGCTGCCGGTGTTCCTGATGCTGCTCAAGACGTTCGCCGACGTCGCGCTGCCAGCCGGTCACATCTTCCGCATCTGGATGGACTTCATCGGTCACCCTATCGCTGCCCTGTTGTTCGCCCTGCTGCTGGCGTTCTACACCTTCGGCTCGGCCCGTGGCTTCAGCCGCGACCACATCATCAAGCTGCTCGACCAGAGCCTGGCGCCCGTGGCCGCGATCGTGCTGATCGTCGGTGCCGGCGGTGGCTTCAAGCAGATGCTGGTGGACAGTGGTGTCGGTAACCTGATCGGCCACATGGCCGTGCAGGCGCAGATCTCACCAATTCTGCTGGCGTGGCTGGTGGCTGCGGTGATCCGTATCGCCACCGGTTCCGCGACCGTCGCCACCATCACCGGTGCCGGGATTGTCGCGCCGGTGGTTGGCATGGTGCCGGGCGTGAACCGCGAACTGCTGGTTCTGGCAACCGGTGCCGGTTCGCTGATCCTGTCCCACGTGAACGACGCGGGTTTCTGGCTGGTCAAGCAGTACTTCAACATGACCGTGGCCGAAACCCTGAAAACCTGGACCGTGATGGAAACCATCCTTTCGGTGGTAGGCATCATCCTGATCATGCTGTTGTCGCTGGTCGTCTGATGGATTGATCGCGGCCTATTGACGCGCGATCACCCTGTTGCATCCATGCCCACCCTCGCGGTGGGCATGTTATTTCAGAACCTCCCGCTCCCCTCGGTTCTTCTCCTGATGCTGACCTTTGGCTCTTCAGGTCTGGTCAATCGCGCCTGATACAAAACCGTTCACACATCCCGTCATCAATTCGATTAAAGTTACGGCGTTTTGCCGGTACTGATTTCAGAAGTCTCCTACACTCCTCTCAGAGAACTCGTACGGGGCAACCTAATGAAAATTTCATCGCCGCCCGGCATGAGTTCTTTGCAATAAAGGCCAAAGGAGTGTGGAATAGGCGCCGCCCGGAATCTGGCTATCGATGCGATAGCCGATTTGCACGGGAGTTTGCCGCCAGCATCAGGCAAGATTCGCATGCCGTTCCACCCAGGAGCGACGCTAACTGTGACGAGACGATGAACCTGGGGAATTAAAATCGTACCAATGGCGTCATACTGATGAACGCATTTGGATGCAATCGGCAATTACCACCACCCAAAGGCTCACGCCAGCCTCCCGGTAGAGGCGCTTCATGAGGCCATCAAGGAAAAGATTATGTTGATACTCACCCGCAAAGTCGGCGAAAGCATAAACATTGGTGACGACATCACCGTCACCATTCTGGGCGTTCAGGGCCTCCAAGTCCGTCTGGGCATCAACGCTCCGAAAGATGTTTCAGTGCACCGCGAAGAAATCTACAAGCGCATCAAGGCCGAGACTGCACCCGAGCAGGATCCGCAATAAACCCACCGGTTTATGCTATGCGATAACTGTCAGCGGCCACCCGGTGCTGACAGATCGGCGACGGCGACTGACCAGACGCCGTTTTTTTTCGCCTGAACTTTGGATCCATCGAAGTCGTCCCGCTGACAACTAAGCGTGAGCGACCACACAGATTCAGCGTATTGGACGATGCACTTCCGGATGCCGGGAAAAGTTGACGGACATCTGGTATCGCCAACTAAAAACGGCCGACCTCCATAAGAGATCGGCCGTTTTAGTTACTAAGCCGTTTAACCCAATCAGCCCGCTGTGTTCAGGTGACTGGCGATGGTGTCTTTTGCCTGCACCCGTTTTTCCTTGAGTTTCTTCAATTCATCGTCGGAGACATCGCCCGCCTGTTCGACGCTGACGATATGGGCGTCCAGCTCATCGTAATGATCGACCAGGGCATTGAGCTTCGGGTCGCTGCCTTTGCGCTTGGCGAGCTCTTCTTTGGTGATGCTCAGGTCCGCGTACAAATCGTGCTTAACCGGCATGGGATGCCTCTCCTCTGATGACTGACGTAGGAATGTTGAGGGTAGCCCAGCCTAAAGGTTCGGCGTTTTTGCCGATGTGAATAACGCGTTTTGACAGGCACGCTCCTGTGCAACGGGCTAGGGTGTCGGTCGACCCCCTTTCATGCCATTTAAAGGATCGACCATGACCTCGCCGTTTTCCCGTTCTCTTCTCGCCAGCGCGCTGGCCTTCGGTATCGCTTTTTCAGCGGCAGCGCCTGCCTTCGCCGAGCCCAACAAACAGGTCCAGGCGGATGCCGAGCAATACAAGGACGAAGCCCTGAAGCTGCTGGAGCAACTGGTCAATATCGATTCGGGCTCCGGCTACGAGCCGGGACTGACCCAAGTGCGTGACATCGTCGTCGCGCAGCTCAAGGCGCTCGGCGCAACCATCGAGATGATCCCCAACACCGCGCCGGACAAGAGCCAGCATGTGGTCGCGACGCTCAAGGGCGGCGGCAAGGCAAAGATCCTGCTGATGGCGCACATGGACACCGTGTTCAAGGAAGGCTCCGCCGCCGCCCGCCCGTTCCACATCAAGGACAGCCGTGCGTACGGGCCAGGGGTGATGGACGACAAGGGCGGTATCGTCGCCGGGATTTACGCGCTGAAGATTCTGAAGAAGCTCGACTTCAAGGACTACGCGCAGATTACCTTCCTGCTGGACGCCAGCGAGGAGACCGGCTCGGCCGCCGCCACCGCGCTGATTCAGAAAGTCGCCAAACAGCACGATGTGACCTTGAATCTGGAGCCGGGACGCCCCGCCGACGGCCTGGTGATCTGGCGCAAAGGCAGCGCCACCGCGGTGGTCGAGGTCAAGGGCAAGGCGTCCCATGCCGGCGTCGCGCCGGAACTGGGGCGCAACGCGGCCATGGAGGTTGCGCATCAGATCCTGCAACTGGGCAAACTGGGCGATGCCGAGAAGAAGACCACGATCAACTTCACCGTGCTCAACGCGGGCGATCGCACCAACGTGATCCCCGATCAGGCCACCGCCAAGGCCGATGTGCGCGCCGCCGTGCCGGAAGAATTCGATCGCATCGAGAAGGATCTGGCGCGGGTGTCGGCTGACAAACTGATCCCGGACACCGAAGTGACCACCCGCCTGGAGCGCGGTTTGCCGCCAATGCCCCAGACGCCGGAAACCGACAAGCTGGTCGATATCGCCCAGGGCATCTACGGCGAGATCGGCCGCAAGCTGACCGTCGAAGGCAGCGGCGGCGCGGCCGATGCGAGCCTCTCGGCCGGGGTCGGCGTGCCAACACTGGACGGCTTCGGCATCGTTGGCGGCAACATTCACACGCCCGAGGAATATGCCGAAGTCGACAGCGTGTCGCCGCGCATTTACCTGCTGACGCGGATGATCATGGAGCTGGCGACGCACACGCCGGCCAAATAACGTACGCCTGCTTCCCGACCTGTTACGTGAGCCGCCGCGCCTCATACGCGCGCAGGTGCAGATACACGTAATCGAGTGCCGACAGTGATTCTCCAGGTGACCTGTCGGCGCCTGGCCGCCGGGCAATCAGCTCACCGAATACGTGCTGCACTTCGATCGGCGCACCGCGCTCGATGTCCCTGAGCATCGAGGCGGTCATCTTCGAGCCGGGAGTGGTCAGCATCTTCTCGAACCGTTGGCGGACTTCACTGCGCAGCGGGTGCCCGGCGTGGTCCGCCACCTGGGCGCACTCATCCAGCAGCTTCAGAATCAGCCCTGCCCCGCCACTGGCGACCACGTCGCCGATGCTCGCACGCATTGATCCGGTAATGCCGGCCCCGGTCGCGATGAAGCACCATTTTTCCCACATCTCCTGAGTAATCTGCTCACTCAGCACAGCATCAAATCCCGCATTGCCTAGCGCCTCGGCAACCTTCTGAATGCGCGGGGTCAGCCCGCCGTCACGTTCGCCGAACGAGAGCTGGTGGGTGTCGTTCAAGTGAAGGATGGCGCCCGAGGCATCGCGATCCAGCGAGATCAGGCATTGGCCGCCGAGCACGTTTGCGGGAGAGAACCGCTCCGCCAGACGATCCAGATGCGCCATGCCATTGAGCAACGGAAGGATCAGCGTCTCCGGCCCCACTGCGGGCGCGAACGATTCCATGGCGCTGTCGAGGTCGTAGGCCTTGCAACTGAGGACGATCAGGTCAAAGGGCGTGTCGAGCATCGCCGCCATGACCTGCGGCGGCGAGGGGTACTCGATGTTACCCAGCGGGCTGCGCACGATCAGCCCGTCACGCTCCAGCTCCTGCGCCCGTCCTTCGCGCACCAGAAAGGTCACGTCTCGCCCGGCATCCAGCAATCGGCCGCCGAAATAGCCGCCGATCGCACCCGCGCCCACCATCAAAATACGCATTGGTCAGTTCCTGTTCGATGCAACGTCGAGGGTCAGGCATGCAGAATAGATGAGCGGTCGGACTCTTGCGAACTGCTTATATGGCGGCCAACATATATTTTGTTCCCGCTGAATCACGGGCAAAAAAAATCCCGGGCTGCCTAACCAAAGGAGCGCCGGGATGCAAGTGTTGCAAGGACAGTCAGGATTGCGCGTTGACCAGCACGGGCCAGAGGAACGGCAGTCGATCTTCGCTGCGACTGGACACCAGCCGTGGCGCCGCAGGGATGGGTTGCACGGCAGGGGTCTGCAAGCGGGTCAGGACCGAATCGATCACCACGCCGCTGGCGTCGTGATGAAACTGCCAGACGCCATAGATGCGGCCGTCAAACGACGCTTCGCTGCCCAATCGCGGATCGACTCCCAGCCCTGCCCCCAGACCGAACAGGTGCAGGCCATGCAGGCGCTGACCGCTGGCATCGAGCGGACAACCCGAAGGATCGGAATCCAGCCCGCCCTTGACCTCCATCAGCGTGATGGCCTCGCCACCGGCATGACTCAATGCTGGCAGCACCGGCTGATAGCCCGTGCACTGCACGACAATGTCGGCTTCCGCCAGCGCCTGACGGGCGCGCTCGCACTGATCGGCCGGGCCCTGATGGGTTTGCAGCAACTGCACGCGCACGCCGGTCTTGCCGATCAGGCCTTTGGACAGGGCTTCACGCCCCACATCCAGCGCCCGGTAGCGCAAACCGCCTGACCGGTTGACCCGACCCGAAACCGGGCAGACATCCCTGGCCGCATCGAACACATAGCCCGCGTCCAGCGCGGCCTGCGGGGTTTCGTAAAACAGGCGGATCGGCGAACGGTGTACCAGCGTGACCTCCTCCAGGCCGGCAAACTCCAGCGCGTCGGCCAGGTTTTCCAGCACCGAGAACGCGCTGTGGGAGCCGCCCACGACGCACACCCGGCCCTTGGCCGCCAGCGTTGTCGCGAAGAGGTGGCGCAGTTGCACGGCATTCATTCTCAACAGGGCATCGGCGCTCTGGATCTGCGCCGAGGGCGGCACCGCAAGGCCTTGATCCGCCAGGCTGTCGAGCAGGTGCTGCGGGTCCTGCCAGCCGCCCAGATTGAGGACGACTGCACGGCTGCGAATACGCCGACTGCGGCCGTCGGACTCGACCCACACCTGGTAATCGTCACCTTCGCGCACGATCTCGGTGATCGTTGTGCTGCTCCATAACTTCACGCCGTAGCGCTCGACGATAAAGTCGAGCACCAGCTTCGAGGCTTCCGCCAGCAGTTCAGCGACGTCCGCCAACTGC
Organism: Pseudomonas petrae; assembly: GCF_021728295.1. Lineage (GTDB taxonomy): Bacteria > Pseudomonadota > Gammaproteobacteria > Pseudomonadales > Pseudomonadaceae > Aquipseudomonas > Aquipseudomonas petrae. Next base: position 76,004 of record NZ_JAKJXE010000018.1, on the reverse strand, counting down.
GGCGCGCTTTGCGCCTGACGACGGATGCGCCAGTAGGCGGACGAATGTTCGAGGGGTTCGAATACATCACGCAAAGCCGGGTCGCGCAGACAATCAAGGAACACATCGCCCACCGAGTTGGCAGTGATCCGGTAATCGCCCAAACGACCCGTGCCCGGCGTGGGACTTGCGTCGACAATGATTAAACCTTCCTTGGCCAGTTCTGGCATGGCGCCACTTTTCAATGCGTTGAAAAGCAGTCCCATCCCCGCAGGTCCGGCACCTCCTACTACGCAACCGCAAACGGTTTCCAGATGATCTCCTTGCATAACTGTCACTCCACGCTGGGTCGTTACCGTATCGCCACGGGCGTTATAAACCGCCACACTTACGTGCGCGTTCAACCGCTATCGCTGAGGCAATGTCTGGACTTTCAAGTTGGAACATAAATGAACTATTACTGAACTACTTAGCGACTGAACTACTTAATCTGGCAGGCATGACTACCGCCGTGATTTGCGTCACGTTGGCGGCCGTAGAAGGTCGATGATCAACGCGCGGTCGATCCATCGGCGCAGGCTCCGGAACGCCGCTTGCCGGATGGCGCATCTTTTCCGAGCCCGCCCGGGTGCCGACTACTTGCGCTGCCCGGTCTCAGGATTCTCGGAGGACGCTACCGCTAACTCATGCGCGTCTGAAGGGATTAATCCTGGAACGAGAAGTGAGATGCTTGCACTAAGCGCCAGTCATCTAAGTTGAAAACGTAAAGTGATAGTTGCAAAGAACAGCCGAAGTGTCAATTTTCTGAGAAAGCGCAGCATCCAGCTATTTACATACATAAATCATTGATTAATATATATTTATTAAAATTGACGCCATTAATCCGTCACACTCACAAACGCCCATGGATTTATAAAATAAGACGGTTTGGCAATTTAATTTCAGTTAGCAGGTCGCTGACGGATATAAGCGACTTTCTTCGCGAAATGCAGCGTGCTTTAGCGTTACCCTTCGCTTGTAATTTCCTATAACTGTTGACGTTCCACCGTATTTATTGACGTCAGAATTGTTAATCCTGCTGACTCCAATCACTTTCCCGGAAAGCACAGGCATGCACGGCCGTATCCGATGAATGGGGGATTATCGCAAGCCCCGATGAGAACTATTCCGGCCTGCCAAGCCTCCATTGCCATGCCTGAACACTTTCCCATGGACAGAGAGGTGAACGAATGAATGCTGATAAATCCCGTCGGTGCAGCATCGCCGAAATTGATTATTCGCGGGACACGCTATTTGGGCCTATTCCGATGCAGGCAACCTGTCGAGTGCGACTCGCCACCATAGAGCACGACGGCCACAGCTTGCGCGAACTGACGATTATCGGAGACGTCCCGGATTATTTGCCCAAGTCAGCGATCATCCGCGTTGCAATGGATGGCCGCATCGAAGCAGGGCCTGTTCGTGAGCACGACGCGGTTCAAGAGAACGGCGAAGAGCAGTTCAAGCTGCTCTTCGAGAATGAGCACCGTCGCCGGATGCATTGAGAAAGGATGACCCTACCGCGCGCCGTTATGCACGTGGATTGCCTGAGCGACGCCTAGCGGTTTGCCGGATCGAATACCAGGAGCGGCAAGGAGTGACGGGGCAGGAGGTAGAGGCGGCGAGTTGAAAAGAAGCGCCGCTGCCGAGGCTGACGTTCCTTCAGGCGTGGCGGACTCGGCGCTTGCCGTTTGATTCGCCGGCAAAATGGCGGCGCCGTAGCGCAGGCCTTCCACCTGAGGTTTGACTTCCAGCACTGGCTCCGGCGGCAGGAGCTGTTCCCGCTCCAGGGATGTCATGGGCGGTCGGAAGCTGGCATTGCGCGTTTCCAGGTGCTCCAGCATCGTGATGATGGTCGCCGCGCCTACCACCACAACACCCAGCAGGCAACCGACGCCGATCATGATCTTGCGACGACGGCGCAAGGGCGCCGCTCGTTCCTGCTGTTTCAACGCCTCGATCTCGGGTTGCGCGTGCGCCATGCAATTCCTCAATATCCCGCCTGACCGCTTCGGGCCGATGCAGACCAACATAAGGCGGAACGGCGATTATTGCTAGAGCCCTGCGCTCAGCTCGCCAATGCGTGGGGATAATGCCTGGCCTTTTCGAGTTCGGCCTGGAGGTCTCGAATAAGCACGCACAAAGCGTGGCTGTTATCGAGGGAGTCCAGAGCAATATTGGAAACGAACAAGTCGACATGCTCGGTGGCGGGGTCGATGACTTCAACGGTCATCAGGTCTTCCAACACGGTGCAGTTACACCGCAGGGGCAGAAACGCACTTTCTATAATGCTGCGCAGTTCAAGGTTAGAGAGCGTGCAGGCAATCATCGTCAATCCTCCACAGGCAGGACTGGGTGATGCTTTCAGCCACTCGCCTGACTATTAGTAACCACTTCCACGACGTTGGAAATGTTTCCCGTACCCCGTCGGCCATCCGGCAATCAGGGATATCCAAGTTATACGCCCCGCCCCAAAGTGAAGCAAACAACTGCCATCGCCCGCACTGAATTGCGCCAGACGCTGGTTGCCTCTGCAAAATCGATTCACCGAAGCAGAACGCTCCCCATTAATCGTTTAATGGGCGGGGCAAGCGGATTATTCGGCAAGACTAAGCGGGTGAATGTGCTCAGCCATTCGTCGGACATCCCTGGGGCGCCCGACGAGTGACTTCATTTAGCGGTCGCTGGATTAGCTGCGTGGCAACTTGAGGTGAATGAGGGCAACGCGAGCGCCCTTCTTGTCCTGGCGCTCTTCAATTGCGAAGGGTTTGAAACCCAGCTTGGGGTAGAAGAGCAATCCGGGAACGTTATGGTTGAAGCAGGAAGCGGTCAGTTCTGCCGCTTCGTGTTTGCCGAACGCCAGTTCCATCATGCAGCCGATCATGTAACGGCCAACGCCCTTGGAGCGAAAGCGGGGGTCGATGATGACGTTGCCCATGGAGCAACGGCCTCTGAAGTCATAGCGGGAGAAGTTGGCGAATCCCACGACCTGGCCGTCCAGTTCGATGACCGTGTTGTCCGAGCGCTGCTCGATGGATTCGTTCAGCTGCTCCGGGGTCAACGGGAATACGGCTTTGGGGAACATATAAAAGAGCTCGTCAATGCTCTGGGGCATGTCGCATATGAAAGGGACGTCTTTTTCTTCCAGGGGGCGATGGACAAACATGCTGGGTTACCTCTCGAAGAAACAGGAGCCGTGGGCGGACTATAGCTGTCAACCCGCGGGGCTGACGTTATAAGACACCATTCAGGCCTAAATGTGCCGGAATGTTGCAAGTTGGCGGAATTCGCCACAGGAGACGGTCGCAAACCTCTGACAGTCATGGAAATCCCGTCACCGGGCAGAACGCATCCGTTGGCGGGCGACATTCATGCATTTTGCACGGCCCCAAGGGCTTATGAATTTTACAGGCCTTTGATTTCATTGATGTTTTATTCGGATCAGTGGCTGGCACAGGCAGTGCACCGTAATGGGGAGAAGTACAACATCATTCGCACGGAGCAGCACAATGAACGTCTCACCTGATTCTTATCCTGCCGCTGTAGAAGAATCCTCCTCGGTCTCGGGCGTGTCCTGGGGCGCCATCTTTGCTGGCGCTGCTGGCGCCGCCGCGCTGTCCCTTATCCTGGTTCTGCTGGGTTCAGGCCTGGGTTTCTCGGCAATGTCGCCTTGGGCCAACGAAGGCGCCAGCGCGAAGACCATCGGTATTTCCACGGTCGTCTGGCTGGCGCTGACGCAGATCGTGGCCTCCGGTCTTGGCGGTTACCTCGCCGGTCGCCTGCGCGTCAAATGGGCCAACATGCACGGTGACGAAGTGTACTTCCGTGACACCGCGCACGGCTTCCTGTCGTGGGCTGTCGCTACGCTGGTGGCTGCCGTGTTGATCGTGGGTTCGGTCAGCGGCATCGTGGGCAGCGGCGCGAAAGCCGGCGCTACTGCGGTTGCCGGTGTTGCAGGTACTGCCGCCACTACGGCCGGTTCTGCAGCGGGCAATACCAGCAGTGATCAATACGGTTACTACATCGATTCGCTGTTCCGCGATGATCGTCCTGCCGCTGTCAGCGATGACGCTGCTCACGGCGTTGTGGTGCGTATCTTCACCAAGACGATGGCCAACGATGGTCAGCTGGCTCCGGAAGACCGTACCTACCTGGCACAACTGGTCGCTCAGCGTACCAACATGAGTCAGGCCGATGCACAGGCGCGTGTTGATCAGGTTTACGGTCAGGCCAAGCAGGCTGTGGCAGATGCCAAGCTGAAAGCGCAACAGGCTGCCGACGCTGCCGCGAAGGCCGCTGCAACGGCTGCGCTTTGGACTTTCGTTTCGCTGCTGTGCGGTGCGTTCGTGGCAAGCCTTGCTGCCATCTGGGGTGGTCGTCGTCGTGATGCGGTGACGTATGTCGAAACCCGTGCTTATTCCAATACTTCCAGCATTCGCTGATCAAGGAGAGTCATCATGCGTTCACTACTTTTGTGGTTCCTCGGCATTCCAATCCCGATTATTATTTTGATTGCACTGTTTGTGCATTGATTGAGTGATTGATTAAAGATCCGCGCTGTTCTCTTAGAGACAGCGTGGATTTTTTTTCGTCTGCCGGAAAGCGGGTTTGTGAGTCGTAGAGATCAAGAGCGTCTGCCTAACGGCAGACATTTCGCCTTCGGCGAGTTACTTGGAAAAGTCGAAAGTCGCACCACCCCCAAGTAACCAAGGGTGCCTGCTCCTGGTTAGGCCCGACTTCGTCGGGTTCCTTCACTCCGGTCCCGCTCCGTGGGCCCGCGCCGAACGGACATCCATGTCCGCAACGGCGCTCTCGCCGCATCCATGCGGCTCGACCCACTCCACGAGACCTGCGTTCAGCCTGCACCCAAGTCGCGATTGGCGGCGTCTGGGCCTTTTGCGTATGAAGATCAAAAGCAAAAGCTTCCCGGCTAAAGCCGGTCCTACAATTGGGGTTACCGCGCTCTCACTGTCTGATCGTTCCCACGCTCCGCGTGGTAACGCCGCCCCGGACGCTTCGCGTCCCTCAGACGACGCGCATTCGGCCTGGAGAAGTGACGCGGAGCGTCACGGAATGCATTCCCACGCGGAGCGTGGGAACGATCGAAAATGTCAGCGCCTGAACGGGCCTCTTCCCGGCTAAAGCCGGTCCTACTAAGCGCGCTTTTGATTTTCAAACACAAATAGCCCAGACACCGCCAATCGCGACTTGGGTGCAGGCTGAACGCAGGTCTCGGTCCGTGGGCCGAGCGGCATGGATGCCGCGAGAGCCGCCCCCCGCCATGGATGGCGGATGGCGGATGGCGGCGGGCCCACGGAGCGAGACCGGAGTGAAGGAACCCTGACGAAGGAAGGGCCCAACCAGGAGCAGGCACTTTTGCTTACTTTTGGTGCTTTTCAAAAGTAAGTCGCCGAAGGCGAAACGTCTGCCCCTAGGCAGACGCTTGTGATCTTGATCTTAAGCCCATTCAGCAACGCCATTGATCAAGGCATCCCCAGCCAGTTCGGCAGCGCGAGGGAGATGTATGGCACGTAGGTCACCAGCAGCAGGAACACCAGCAGGATCGACAGCCATGGCAGCGCCGCGCGAATGGTCTCGCCCAATGTCAGGCCGGTCACCGCTGACGTCACGAACAGGTTGAGCCCCACCGGAGGGTGAACCAGTCCGATCTCCATGTTGACGACCATGACGATACCCAGGTGAATCGGGTCGATGCCGAGTTTCATCGCGATCGGGAAGAAGATCGGCGCCAGGATCAGGATAATTGCCGAAGGCTCCATGAAGCTGCCCGCGACCAGCAGCACGATGTTCACCATGATCAGGAAGCCGATCGGGGTGAGGCCTTCGGAGATGACCCAGGCGGTAATCTGCTGCGGAATCTGCTCCGTCGTCAGGACGTGGGCGAACAGCATGGCGTTGGCGATGATGAACATCAGCATGATCGACAGCCGGCCGGATTCGAGCAGCACTTTCGGGCAGTCCTTGAAGCTCATGTCCTTATAGACGAACAGCGCGATGAACGCCGAGTAGACCGCCGCCACTGCCGCCGCTTCGGTCGGGGTGAACATGCCGCTGTAGATCCCGCCGAGGATGATGACCAGCAGCATCAAACCCCAGAACGCGCGTTGCGCCGTGTGCAGCCATTGGCGGAAGGTCACCCGTGGCTGGGCCGGGAGTTTCTTGACCCGGGCGACGATGTAGATCACCACCATCAGGATCACGCCGAGCAGGATCCCGGGCACCACACCGGCAATGAACAGCTTGCCGACAGAAGTTTCCGTCGCGGCGGCGTAAACCACCATCACGATGGAAGGCGGAATCAGAATCCCCAGCGTACCGGCATTGCAGATGATCCCGGCGCCGAATGCCTTCGGGTAACCGGAGCGCACCATGCCGGCGACGGCGATGGAACCCACGGCTGCAACGGTCGCGGGCGATGAACCGGACAACGCCGCGAACAGCATGCACGCCAACACCGCCGCAATCGCCAGGCCGCCGCGAATGTGGCCGACGCAGGCATTGGCGAAATCGATCAACCGCTGCGCGACCCCGCCGGTGGTCATGAAGGCGCCGGACAACAGGAAGAACGGAATCGCCAGAAAGGTGTAGCTGTCGGAGGTTTCGAACAGTTTGATCGCCAGCGAACTCAACGAATCCGGGCTAAACAGCAGGATCGAAACAGCGCCGGACAACCCCAGGGAAATGGCAATGGGCACGCCCAGGAACATGAAAACGAATAACAGCAGGAACAGGCAGATAACGGTCATCGGTGCTGCTCCTCGGCAGGGTTGGCGAGTTTGCTCGCTTCAGCCGCTTCGTCGGCCAGACCCAGACCGGTCTGCCGGTGCGTCCAGATGCGGTAGAGGATTTCCAGGTAGCGCGCGATGACCAGGCCAAAGCCGATCGGCACGATGACGGCGATGTAGGCGACCTTGATGCCGAACCGATCGAGGTCCTCGGCACCGATGCCGGCCATGAACAGCGCTGCCACCCACTTGTAACTGGCGACGAGGAAAAGGCCGGCGTATGCCAGGCAGCAGGCGCAGGCCAGCATCGCGAGGATTCGCTGGACCGGCTTGCTGGTTTTCTTGACCAGCGCGTCGACGCCCAGGTGGCCCGCCGTGCGCACGCCGTAGGAAATCCCGAAGAAGATCAGCCAGCCAAACAGGGCTTTGGTCAGCGCCACGCTCCAGGTCATGCCCTGGGCGTAACCCATCAGGTGGTCACCGATGCCGGCGAAAAAGTCGCTGCTGACCGCCCATTGGTCGCTGAGGGAATAAAACAGGGTGTAGATGTTGTTCAACGCCACGTAGACGAACGTCACGAGGGTCATGGCAGCCAGCAGGAAGGCAATGATGCCCTCCTCCAGATGCTCCCAGAATCGCGTCAGCGGGTGCATAAGCATTCTCCGAACGAAGCCGAACGTAGCCGGGTATAGAGACGGCCGTGGAGGCGCGCCGCCCGTAAATCGGGTGCCCGCCGGGCCGTCACGGTCTGTTATCGAGAAACGATTGAAGGGCTCAAGGCGCCTTGTTCGAATCGTCGGCGGCCTTGATCAGGTCGGCACCGATTTCTTCGGAGAACTTGTCCCAAACCGGCTTCATGGCTTCGCGCCATTTCGCGCGCTGCTCGGGGGTGAGCGTCACGATTTCGCTGGTTTTGGCGTCGATGATTTTCTGCTTGGCCGTCTGGTTCAGTGCTTCGGCCTGCTTGTTCACCTCGACGGTGACCTGATCCATGATCTTTTGCAGTTCATCACGCACGTCTGCAGGCAGGCCGTTCCAGAACTTGGAGTTGGTGATCACCATGTAGTCGATCAGGCCATGGTTGGACTCGGTGAAGAACGGCTGCACCTCGTTGACCTTCTGGCTCTCGTAGTTGGACCAGGTGTTTTCGGTGCCGTTGACGGTGCCGGTCTGCAGGCCTTGATAGACCTCGGCGAAGCTCATCTTGCGCGGGTTGGCGCGCAGGGCGACGAATTGAGCTTCCAGCACACTGGATGCTTGCACGCGGAATTTCAGGCCACGGGCATCTTTCGGTTCAACCAGCTTTTTGTTGGCAGACAGTTGCTTGAGGCCGTTGTGCCAATACGCCAGACCGTGAATGCCTTTGTCGTCCATCGAGGTCAGCAATGCCTTGCCCTGCGGCCCCTGCTGAAAGCGGTCGACGGCAGCGAGGTCGTTGAACAGGAACGGCAGGTCGAAAATCTGCACTTTCTTGGTGTACTGCTCGAATTTGGCCAGGGACGGCGCGAGCATCTGCACGTCGCCGAGCAGCAGGGCTTCCATTTCCTTGCCATCGCCGAACAGCGAGGAGTTCGGGTAGACCTCGACTTTGACCTTGTCTTTCAAGGCCGGGTCAGCGGCAACCATCTTCTGGAAGAGCAACGCGCCCTGCCCCTTCGGCGTGTTTTCCGCCACCACGTGGGCGAACTTGATCGTGATCGGGTCAGCGGCCTGTGCAAGGCTGGCCACAGACACTGCGGCCGCGCAGAAAAGCGCTTTGGTCAGCTTCAACATCGATATCACCTTTTTATTTTTGTAGGAGCTTATGTTGGCAGGAGCAGGTAGACCGCATCAGCATAGTGCAACTCCACCATGACGAAGCCCCAGTGTTTAGAGAATCTGCTTTTGTGAAAGCCGGCGTTCGGGGTTGCCGAACGCGATCAACCTTCAAGCCGCGCTCCGACGGCGACTGGGCTCACCCCGCCGCCAGCGCGAGCAAACGCCGGGCCCGCAGCAACACCGGCGCGTCGACCATTTGCCCGTCCAGCTGAAACGCCCCCGCCCCATTAGCCGCCGCGCTGGCGTTGATCACCTTTTGTGCCCAGCTCAGGTCATCAGCGCTGGGCGCCAAGGCAGCATGGATCACGGGCACTTGGGCGGGATGGATGCACAACGCGCCGCCATAACCCATATCGTAGGCGTGGCGAATGGCGCGGTGCAGGCCTTGAGGGTCGCCGATGGCCGGGTGCACACCGTCCAGCGGTGGCAGTAAATCCGCGGCCCGTGAATGCAGTTGCACCGACATCCGCGCCTGATCGAGAAACATCTGCGCGGCGTGGGTGCCGCTGTTGAGATTCAAGTCCAGCGCCAGATCGAGCCCGCCAAACGACAAACGCTCGACACCCTCGGCATGGGCGATCTGCTCCAGGGCCAGCAGGCCTTTGGCGCTCTCAATGATCGGCAGGACCGGTTTGCCTGTCTGCCAGACCGCCGCCACGTGAGCTGCGCTTTCGACTTTCGGCAGCAGAACCCCGGCGACGCCAGCGTGCTGCCGGCAGAACGCCAAGTCATCGGTATGTTCGACATGAATCGGCGCATTGACCCGCACCCATACGGAGGCCTGGGGGTGGTCGTTCAAAAAGGCCGCAAGATTGTCCCGCGCCTGCCGCTTGAGCGGTTCTTCAACCGCGTCTTCGAAATCGACGATCACCGCGTCGGCGCCCGCCGCCAGCGCTTTGGCGAAACGATCGGGGCGACTGCCGGGGACGAACAGTGCGGAGCGGATGATGGTTTGCGGCATGGTTGAAGCTCCTGAAAAAGGGTGTCATCCCAACTCTTTGGGCGCTTGATCGCAACGACTGCATTTCATCCGCTGAAGACGTGGCAGATGCTGCAGCCACTTCGCGGGCAAGCGCGCTCCTACAGTTGCAAGCCGTGACGACGGGCCCGCGCGGCAAGGGAGAGGCTCAGACCACGCCGCCCGCCGCCATCCGCGCCTGGTCTTCAGCCGAAAACCCGAGCTCGCCGAGAATGCTGCCGGTGTGCTGGCCCAGGCCCGGCACCCCGTCCATGCGCGGCGTAAATGCAGTGTTGTGGCCCGGCGGCAGCAGCGACGGCAGCGGGCCGGACGGGCTGTCGACTTCGCGCCAGCGGTCACGCGCCTTGAGCTGCGGATGGTCCCAGACGCCTTGCATGTCGTTGACCCGGGCGTTGGCAATCTGCGCGTCTTCCAAACGGGCAACCACGTCATCGACGCTCAATGAAGCGAAGCCGTCGACGATGATCTGCCGCAGCGCCTCACGGTTTTCCGAACGCTTGAAGTTCGCGGAAAAGCGTTCGTCGGTGGCCAACGCCGGATCGAGCAGGACCTTGTCGCAGAACAGCGCCCATTCCCGCTCGTTCTGCAGGCCCAGCATGATCGTGCCGCCCCCGCCCGTGGGAAACGGACCGTAAGGATAGATCGTCGAGTGGGACGCACCGGCCCGTGGCGGTGGCGGCGCGCCGTTGTAGGCGTAATACATCGGGTAGCCCATCCACTCCACCAGGCTTTCCAGCATGCTGACGTCGATGCGGCTGCCCTCCCCGGTCTTGTCGCGCAGCATCAGCGCCGACAGAATCCCGGTGTAGGCGTACATGCCGGCAGCGATGTCGGCGATGGAGCAACCGGCTTTGGCCATCTCGTTTTCGCCAGGGCCACCGGTGACCGACAAGAAGCCGCCTTCGCTCTGGATCAGCAGGTCGTAGGCCTTTTTCTTCTCATAGGGCCCGCCTTCGCCATAGCCCGAAATGTCACAGACGATCAGGCGCGGGAAGCGCGCGTGCAAGGCTTCGAATGACAGACCCATGCGAGCAGCGGCGCCGGGCGCCAGGTTCTGCACCAGCACATCGGCATTGGCGAGCAGCGACTCGAGGATGTCGCCGGCCTCCTCCTGCTTGAGGTCCAGGGTCAGGCTTTCCTTGGAGCGGTTGGTCCAGACGAAATGCGAGGCCAGGCCGTCGACGCGCTGGTCATAGCCACGGGCGAAATCGCCGACGCCGGGGCGCTCGATCTTGATCACGCGGGCGCCCAGATCCGCCAGTTGCCGTGTGCAGAACGGCGCCGCGATGGCGTGCTCGAGACTGACGACGGTGATGCCGTCCAGAGGACGCGGGGGTTGTTGAGTCATGTTCGTAAACCTCATAGCCCATGGCGGGCGAGAACCTTGTAGGAGCGCGCTTGCCCGCGATTGCGGTGTGCCAGTCACCGGCGATGTCTCTGACACACCGCAATCGCGGGCAAGCGCGCTCCTACAAGGGGAATGCGTTTGCTGTTAGATCAGGTCGGTCAGATCCTGCGCATCGCGCAACTGCCAGACCCGTTGAATCAATGCCGTGCCCTGCGCCACCGTGCGTGCGCCGGAGAACGCGAGCAGGCGCTGAACCTTGTCCTCCAGCTCAGGCCGCGACAGGGTGTTGCCCGGATCGCCTTTAGGCTCATCGATGCCGGCGCTGAGGGTGCGGCCATCGGTGGTGGTCACGATCACCCGACCCAGCCAGCGCGCCGGATAAGCGCCGTCGACTTCCGGGTCCAATTCCATCGTGACCTTTTCGCGGAAAGCGGCGACGTCGGCATCGGTCAGCGCCAGGTCGCGGAACTCGATCAACTGCGCACTGCCATGTACCGCAATTAGCCCGAGCACCGCGCCCATGGAAAACTTCGCCTGATGCACGGTCTGCGGTACATCGACCCGGCCGAGCACATCGATGGCACCCTGATGAACGCGGGTGACGACTTTGGCGATCTGGTCATGGCGCAGGCCTTCGCGCTGCATCAGGTGGAGCAAGGCGTCAGCCGCCGGATGGGTGTGGCGACACGAAGCGTGAAACTTGAACGACGTCTCGACCAGCGCCCACCGGCTACCCAGACGGTCGGACAGCTTGGCGGGATCACTGTCGCTGGACATCCCCGCCGCCATGCCCTGATCGCCCTCGAGAATATTCCGTGCGCCGGTCAGGCCGTCTTCGGTGAGGTACGCTGCCAGCAGTCCATCGGCCGCAGCCTTGGCGGTGTGCAGCTGTTTGGAATCGGCTGCGTCACGGAGAAATTCCCACAGCCCGGCGGCCTGGGTGCCCGCCGTGCCCAGCAGACTGATGAACTGCTCTTTGTCGAAGTTCAGCAGCTTGCCGACGCCGACCGCAGCAGCGAGGGTGCCAACCGTCGCGGTGGTGTGGAAGATGCGGTAGTGGGAGCGGCCCATGAATTCGCCGATGCGAATACCGGCTTCGTAACCGGCGACCGACGCCAGTAATAAATCCTGGCCGGTTTTGCCGAGGTCCTGAGCCGCTGCGAGCACGGCCGAGAACACCACCGTCGCCGGGTGCAGCACCGAGCTGTTGTGCAGATCGTCCTGCTCGACCAGGTGCGAAGACGCGCCGTTGACCAGCGCGGCGAAGTACGCCGAGGTGCCGCGACCGCTGACCAGAATCTTCGCCTTGCCCTCTCGCGGGCCCATGCGTTCGGCGTAGCGCTCGAACAACGGAATCGGCCGCGCGCCCTGGCTGGCCAGCGCCGAACCGATCCAGTCGAGGAACAGGTCTTCGGTACGGTCCAGCACGACGCCGGGAATCTGCTCGTAGGTCAGCTCGGCGAGGAAACCCGCCAATGCCTGGGTGTGGCTCATTTCGGCGTCCTCAGAAGCTGCGCGGCAGGTCGAGCAGGTGCTCGGCGACGTAGGAAAGAATCAGGTTGGTGGAGATCGGCGCGACCTGATACAGACGGGTTTCGCGGAATTTGCGCTCCACGTCGTATTCGCAGGCGAAGCCAAAACCGCCATGGGTTTGCAGGCACGCATTGGCCGCTTCCCATGACGCTTTTGCCGCCAGGTATTTGGCCATGTTGGCGCTGGCACCGGCGTTCTTGCCGCTGTCGTATTCCTCGCAGGCACGCCAGCGCATCAGGTCCGCCGCTTCGATTTCGATGTGCGCTTCGGCGATGGGGAACTGCACGCCCTGGTTCTGCCCGATCGGGCGGCCGAACACCACGCGATCACGGGCGTAAGCCGCGGACTTCTCGATGAACCAGCGGCCGTCGCCAATGCACTCGGCGGCGATCAGAGCGCGCTCGGCGTTGAGGCCGTCGAGGATGTAGCGGAACCCTTTGCCTTCCTCGCCGATCAAGCTGTCGGCGGGCAGTTCGAGGTTGTCGAAGAACAGCTCGTTGGTCTCGTGGTTGACCATGTTGGCGATGGGCTGAACGGTCAGGCCGTTGCCGATGGCGTCGCGCAGGTCGACCAGAAAGATCGACATGCCTTCGGACTTCTTCGTCACCTCGGCCAGCGGCGTGGTACGCGCCAGCAGGATCATCAGGTCGGAATGCTGCACGCGGGAGATCCAGACCTTCTGTCCGTTGATCACGTATTTGTCGCCCCGCTTCACCGCCGTGGTCTTGATCTTGGTGGTGTCGGTGCCGGTGCTGGGCTCGGTCACGCCCATGGATTGCAGGCGCAGTTCGCCGCTGGCGAGTTTGGGCAAGTAGTAGCTTTTCTGCGCGTCGCTGCCGTGACGCAACAGGGTGAACATGTTGTACATCTGGCCGTGAACGGTGCCGGAATTGCCGCCGCAGGCGTTCACTTCTTCGAGGATCACCGAGGCTTCCGCCAGGCCCAGCCCGGAGCCACCGTACTCTTCGGGGATCATCGCCGACAGCCAGCCTTCATCAGTCAGCGCCTTGACGAAGGTTTCCGGGAAGCCTTTCTGTTCATCGATCTTGCGCCAGTATTCGGCCGGAAACTGAGCACACAGCGCGCGCACGCCGTCGCGGATGGCATTGAGGCCTTCGTTTTCGTAAGGGTTCATGGTGTCCACTCGCATCGGCGGGCGCCCATGGATCGGCGCCTGGCTTTATAAAAGAAGGGTTCAGTCAAAAACGACTTCGGCGCTCTGGGCGACGCCGGCGTCGTTGCCGGCCCACAGCTGCGCCTTGCCCGGCTCGACGACTCGTCCGCCAACGCGGAACGCCGCAGGCACGTTCAACGGGCGCACGCCGCGATAGGCGAAATGCCGCACGCGCTTATCGGGGTTGGCACGAATGAAGGCGCGCAGATTGAACGTGGCGATCATCGGCCCGTGCACGACAAGCCCGGAGTAGCCCTCGGTGTCAGTGACATAGGGGTAGTCGTAGTGGATGCGATGGCCGTTGAAGGTCACGGCCGAATAGCGAAACAGCAGCGTCGGCGTCGGTTCGATGACCTCGCTCCAGTCGCCCTGCTCCGGCGCATCACCGCTATTGAGTTTCGGCGGATTCGGCTCGCGGTAGACGATGTCCTGCTCTTCACGCACGCACAGCTCGCCGTGTTGCGAGTAGTCATGGCGCACCGTCACGAACACCAGCGAGCCGGTGCGGCCGTGCTTTTCTTCGATGTGCAGGAGGGTCGACAGGCGATGGGCGTCGGCGCCGACTTTCAGCGGCTGAATGAACTCGACGCGGCCACCGGCCCACATGCGATTGCGATTCTCCGCCGGGGGCAGAAAGCCGCCGCGGGCCGGATGGCCGTCACCGCCAAGCTGCGCTTCGAACACCGGCTCCTGAAAAAAACACCATTGCCACAGTGGCGGCAACGGATCGCCCACAGCGGGCGTGGGCTCGCCAAAGGTAGCCGCGATGCGCTTGATCAGGTTGATGCTCAGATGATCCTGGGCTTCTTCGGTCCGGCCAATCCAGTTCGTAAAATCCACGGATGACTCTGCAGCGCTCATGGGCGGGAACCCTCGGGGTTTGTTGTTATGGCCCGATCATGGAAGTGCGCCGGCATTCTGTGAATTTGCATTTGCGTATAGCGGCGTTCGGGTATGCTGAACGCCTTCTGCATCGTCCGGACACCCCCATGCATTTCGACCTGGCTGACTTGCGCCTCTTCATTCATATCGGCGAATCACCGAGCCTGACCCAGGGGGCACGCCGGGCGTTTCTCTCCCCCGCTGCCGCCAGCGCGCGGATCAAGGCGCTGGAAGGCCAACTCGGCACGCGCCTGCTGTACCGCGACAGCCGTGGCGTCGAACTGACCCCCGCCGGCCAGCGCCTGCTCAAACACGCGCGGCTGATCATGAACCAGGTGGACTACCTGAAGAGCGAGTTCACGAGCTACGGCACCGATTCGGCCGGGCACATCCGCATCTTCGCCAACACCACTGCCGTTACCGAGTTCCTGCCCGAAGTGCTGGCGGGCTTTCTGGCGAAACGGCCCGGTGTCACGGTGGATCTGCAAGAGCGCCTGTCCCGGGACATCGTGCGCGGCGTGCTCGACGGCAGCACCGACATGGGCATCATCGCCGGGCCGGTGGAAGCGGCGGGTTTGCAGGTCATCCACTTCAGCACCGACCGGCTGGTACTGATCGTGCCGGTGGGCCATGAGCTGGCGACCGAGAAAAAAGTCACGTTCAAGCAGACCCTGGCGTTCCAGCACATCGGCCTGCACGAAGGCAGCACGTTACTGAGTTTTCTGCGCGATCACGTTGAGCGGCTGGGGCAGAACCTGTCGCTGCGGATTCAGGTGTCGAGCTTCGAAGCCATTTGCCGGATGGTCGAAGCGGGGGTGGGCATCGGGGTCATCCCGGAGTCGGCAGCGTCGCGGCACAGCCGGACGATGCAGCTGGTGACCATCGAGCTCGACGAGCCTTGGGCGGTGCGCGAACGGAGCATTCTGGTCCGCGAACTGGACGCCCTGCCGGGGGTGGTCAGGGCGTTGATTTCGGTGTTGTTGCCTGCGCCCGAAGCTGAAACCGAGCCCGCGACGCCCAAGGCATAATCAGATCCAGACGTCGTTCTGCGCCGTGCGCTCGTTGGTGTCGCTGCCTGTGTTAATCACGCCGCTTGGCTCGATCAGCATCAGCTTCACCTCCTGCGCCGCGAACGGTTTGTGCTCAACGCCCCTGGGCACGACATACAGCTCGCCCGCGTTGAGCTCGACGAAACCGTCGCGAAAATCGATGCGCAAACAGCCTTCGATCACAATGAAGGTTTCGTCGGTGTCAGCGTGGCTGTGCCACAGAAACTCCCCCTCCAGCCGCGCCAGCTTGAACTGGTAGTCGTTCATCTGCGCGATGACTTTTGGCTGCCACTGCTCGGTGAACAGGCTGTATTTCTGGGCGAAGTTGATGGGGGCGTGCTGAGTGGTGGACGTGGACACGAGGGCGGCTCCGAAGGGGTTGAAGAGCCGCAAATCTAGAGCGTGGGGGTGGGTGGGGTCTTGTACGTTATTGCACGGTCCGGGCGCGCTGGTTTTGCGGTGTGGCGAGTGACGCCTTCCCGGCTAAAGCCGGTCCCACTGAGACACCGCGCACTCATAGTGGGACCGGCTTCAGCCGGGAAGAGGCCCTTGCGTACGCCATCCATTGTGCGGTGTGACACCTGACGCCTTCCCGGCTAAAGCCGGTCCTACTGAGACACCGCGCACTAATAGTGGGACCGGCTTCAGCCGGGAAGAGGCCCTTGCGTACGCCATCAAGTTTGCGGTGTGGCGTCTGACGCTTTCCCGGCTGAAGCCGGTCCCACTAAGGGCCTGCCCCCAACATCTTCAACCACCGCCCCGGCGGATAGCCGAAGGTCTTCACGAAATGCCGCGTCATGTGGCTCTGGTCGGAGAACCCCGCCATCACCGACGCATCGCTCAGGGACACGCCCAGGGATATCGAGTGCCGGACGAGGTCCAGCCGGCGCAGGGTCAGGTAGCGGTAAGGCGTAGTGCCGAACAGCACGCGAAAATCCCGCGACAGGCGCCAGCGATCGGTGTCGCTGGCCTGTTCCAGATCGGTGAGACTCACGCCCTGTTCCAGACTGGCCATGAGCATTTCCCGCGCACGTTGCGCGCCGGCGTAGTTGACACTCTGGCGGCCCTTGCGCACACCAGCGGCCGCTTGCAGGGCGATGGCGAGGTCGTAGATCGCGTCGTTCAGTTCGAGAGGATCCAGCGCGTTATTGAGGTCGGAAAGCAACGCCTGAGTCGCCCTGAACAGGCGCGGGTCATTCGACGCCCCGCCCTTGATGAACGGCAGCGGCTTGCCGCCGAGCACCTGCTGAATCATCGCCGGTTCCAGATAGAACATCCGGTAGCGAAAGCCGTCTTCGGTCCCGGCGTGGCCGTCATGGGCCTCGTCGGGGTGCAGCACCATCGTCTGCCCCGGCAGGTTGTTGACCCGTTCCTTGCCGTACTGAAAGCTCTGCACCCCCGACATCGTGTGGCCGATGGCGTAGGTGTCGTGGCGGTGCATCTCGAAACCGTGGCCGTGAAAATACGCCTCGATTCGCTCGATCTGCGGCAGTGGCGCGGCACGCAGCACCCAGTCCCGCGCGGAGTGGGTCAGGTGGGCGTCTTCGTCTGCATGTGTGTCCATCGGCAGCGCTCGCGGCAGTTGACGGCAGGTGCTTTGAGAGGACACCGGCCGCCGTCGTGAAAAAAAGCTAACCGGGCTGCTTGAGCAACGCCGCCGATGCGTTGGACGCATGCACCGCCGGTGGCTTCTCGCTGAGCAGGTTCTGGATCGCCTGGCTGTACGCCTCGCGCCCCAGATTCATGCTGTTGTTGTGGTTGCCGCCCGGCACCATCAGCAGGTTCTTCGGCTCCTGCGCCGCGTCGAACAACGCTTCGCTGAAACGCGGCGCGACAAACTGATCCGCCGTGCCATGCACGATCAACACCGGCATATGCACGTCGGCGATCTTGTCGATGGAGTCGAATTTCTGCGAAACCAGCCAGCGCACCGGCAACGAGGTGCGTTTGCTGGCGACGGAGGACGCGACGTCGGCGAGGTTGGTGAAAGTCGATTCGATGATCAGGCCCCGCGCCTGAATCGGTCCGTCGCCTTTCTGCGCGTCCCGGCCCAGTTCGGCGGCGAGGTCGACGGCCACTGCGCCACCGAGCGAATGCCCGTAGATCAGGCGCTTTTGCGGGTCGGGTTGAATTTGCTTCAAACGCTCCCAGGCGATGCGCGCGTCTTCATAGACCGACGCTTCCGACGGCAACTGGCCTTTGCTCTGGCCGAAGCCGCGGTAGTCGATGGCGAGGATGGAAAACCCCAGGGCGCGCAGTTGTTCAATGCGAAACAGCTGGCCCGTGAGGTTCCAGCGCGAGCCGTGCAGATAAAGGATGGCCGGGGCGTCCTTCTTGTTCGAAGGCCACCACCAGGCATGGATGTTCTGGGAGATGCCGAACGACGGCGCCTTCAGCTCAAGCTCTTGCACATCGGACGGCAGGCCGTGGTACCAGCTCGCCGTGCCGGGCTCGATCATGAAGACCAGTTCACGCTCCTTGTGCTGCAACGCCGCGCAACCGACCGGCAGACCGACGACGATCAGCAGCATGCACAGCCAGAAAAACCAGCGGGCCTTGAGCCGCGCCAGGGAGAATGTTCGCATTGAGAAAGGTGTCCGGTGCAGAAGTGAATGCACCGGCAGTTTGCCATTCATTGGCGGGGTGGGTCCTTTTCTTTTCGGCGAAAGGCCTTCTGTCGAAAGGCCTTATGTCGAAAGGCCGCCGCCTGATCGGGGACGGTGTCACGCCGTGGGCTGCACCGAACCCTGCCCCCGCAGCAGGATCAGTAACCCGAACCCGACGCCGCCGCGCCACTGACGATGGCGATCCCGGAACTGGTGCCCAGTCGCGTCGCGCCCGCTTCGATCATCGCGACGGCCGTTGCGTAATCGCGCACACCGCCGGAGGCTTTCACGCCAACACTCTGCCCCACGACTTTACGCATCAGGGCGACGTCTTCCAGGGTCGCGCCGCTGCGGCTGAAACCGGTGGAGGTCTTGACGAAGGCCACGTTGAGGTCGCGGCAGATCTCGGCGGCGCGGGTTTTCTGCGCGTCGTCCAGCAGGCAGGTTTCGAAAATGACTTTCAGCGGCACCGCGCCACAAGCGTCTTTGACCGAGGCGATGTCGTCGCGCACCTCGTCGAACAGGCCGTCTTTCAGCCCGCCGATGTTCAGCACCATGTCGATCTCGCCCGCGCCGGCCGCGATGGCCTGCTTCGCCTCAAAGGCCTTGGTGTCGCTCAACCCGGCGCCCAGCGGAAAGCCGACCACGGCGCAGACCTTGACGGCCTGGCCTTCCAGCAACGAGGCGGCATAGGGCACCTGGCCAGAGTTCACGCACACCGAATAGAATCCGTGCTCCTGCGCCTCGCGGCACAGGGTTGCGATCTGCTCGCGGCTGGCGTCGGCGGCCAGCAAGGTGTGGTCGATGTACTGCGCGAGTGCTGCGGGTTCGATCTTCATGGCCAATCGTTTCCTGATAGTGAAGCGGTCACAAGCGACACGCTTTAAGCTTCATGCCTGAGCGCATCATTTTATGTTGTAAATATAACAATGAATGTTATTTTTTTACCATATCCATTCGACAATCGGAATGCCCGTGGACAGTAAAAAATCCGACCGTATCAAGTTGATCCAGCAAGCCCTGCAAGATCAGAAGGCCATTCACCTGAAGGAAATGGCCGCCCTGCTGGACGTTTCGGAGATGACCCTGCGTCGCGACCTGATCCGGCACCCCGACAAATTCCACCTGTTGGGTGGGCATATCACCCTGGCGTTTGATCCGTCCGAGGCCAGTGATTACAAGGTCACTGAACAAGGCACCCGCCACGTCGAAGAAAAGCGCCGGGTCGGCAAGCTCGCCGCCGCGTTCATTCAACCCGGCGACACGGTGTTTTTCGACTGCGGCACGACGATCCCTTTCGTCATCGACTTCATCCCGGACGAGCTGGAATTCACCGCCGTGTGCAACTCGCTTAACGTGTTGCTCAAGCTGCAGCAGAAGCCCAACTGCTCCATCGTGCTGTGCGGCGGCACCTTTCATCGCAAGAATCAGGTGTTCGAACACCACAGCGAAGCGACCATTCTGGATGGCATCCGCCTGACTTGGGCGTTCGTGTCAGCGGCCGGGGTCAGCGACGAGCTGGGCGTGACGTGCTTCAACTTCAACGAAGTGGAGGTCAAGCAAAAGGTCCTGCGGCAAGCCCGGCACTGCATGTTGCTGGCCGACCACTCCAAGTTCGATGCAGTGCGCACGGCGCATTTCGCCACGTTGCAGGACTTTCATGTGGTGGTCAGCGACAAGAAACTGCCGAAGGCCTATCGCGACCTGATTGAGGGGTACGGGGCGCGTTGGGTGGTGTGATCAGCCTCCCACTCAGTTGCGCTGCCCCGACTTCTACACACGCCTGATCCGTAGGAGCCGCCGGGGTGGCGATCCACCTTGCTGGCGAACGCGATCTGCCTGCAAGCGGGTGCGCAACCGACCCACCGCGTTCGCCACTGTCGTAACCTCCAGCAGCTCCTACAGTGACCGCGCTCCCATTTGACGTTTGGGCGTCAAAAAGGCCTTCAGCGTTTCAAATCCCCTTCCAGCTGCCGTACTTCTTCAGCCCCCAGATACCCCGTCGTCACGCTGAACGATGCGCTCTCCCCCGCGCCCAACTGGCGCACATTCCCTTTGGCCTTTTCCGCCAGATAACCCTCGGGCTCACACGTTGCGGGCAGCACAAACGCGGCGACCTGCTGATCAGCGTTGTGCAGGATCCAGCGCGCCGCATGATCGAACTGCGCCGGCTGATAACGCGTGTAGAACGCCGGGCCTTCAGGGTGCTTGAGCAGAAAATGCGCGTTGCCCTCTGCATCCGCGTGCACGCCGTCGAAGAAGCAGACGATCTCCGGATCGTACAACTCAGGCGTGTTCAGGCTCTCCAGCCGCGAAGGATCTTCCGTCAGTTCGGCCATGTACGCCGACCACGCCGGCGTCGGCTTGACGTGGGCGGGCACACTGCTGCGAACCCGCGTATGCGCCATGCCCATTGGCTCCGCGAAACGTCCGCCGTCGACGTAGGCGTAATTCATGTGCGCCATGTACATCAGCTCCATCGGCTTGCCGGCCAGGTTGCGCACGTCCATGCCGATGTCGAACAGCGCCGAACCCGGGCGCAAGGTCACGCTGGGCCTGGCGCGATAGTGGTCGCCAAAGCCCATCACGTATTCGTACTCGCCGCCGATGCGCAGAAACGCGCCGCCAGCGTCCTCGCCGATTTCCAGCCAGGCGCTGTCCATCGGCGCGCAGGGCATTTCGCCGTGCAGCGGATGGTCATCTTCCGGCGTCGGGCAGCCGTTGCGCAGAAGGCCGCTGTGGAACATGAAGCAGCCGTAGGTGCCGATCACTGTCGAGCTCGGGCGCGGTTGTTCGAACATGTTGCGCATGGTCAGGTCGCAGCCATCGAACGCCGCCGACCAGACCATCTGCCCCTGATAAGGCAGCACCACGACCCGGCCGCGATCGTTCTCCAGCGCCAGGGCTTTCACGCCGCTGGGATAGGTCCAGGCCAGCACCCGAAAGTCCGCGGATGACAGCAAGGTCTTTTCATCGCCACTGAACAGCTCCGGGTGCAACGAGATCGTCGTGCGCTTTTCGGTCGCCATCATGATGCCGTCACCGCACCCACCGGGGCCTGGGCTGGCAGCGGATCACGCATGCATTTGATGGCGTAGGCGACGATCACCACGAAGCACAGCAGCGGCACGGTGTAGGCAATCTGCATGTTGCCGTTGGTGGCGTCGGAAAGCAGGCCCTGGAAGATCGGCATCACGCCGCCGCCCACAATACTCATGACCAGCAGCGAACCGCCGACGCCGGTGTCTTCACCCAGACCGTCGATGGTCAGGCCATAAATGGTCGGCCAGCATGGGCCGAGGAAAATACTCACACCCACCGCCGCATACACCGCGCTGATGTTCGGCACCAGAATCGTGTAGGCCAGCAGCACGATGGTCAGCACGCCGTAAATCGCCAGCACCTTGGCCGGGGACATTTTGCGCATCAGCAGGTTGGCGACCATCTTGCCGACGAAGTACGCGGCGAAGGTGGTCAGCAGGAACCACGAGGCGCTGCGCTCGTTCATCCCGCCCATCTGCATCGCCAGGCGGATGGTGAAACTCCACACGCCGACTTGGGCGCCAACGTACAGAAACTGCGCCAGCACGCCGAAGGTGAAGCGCGGGTTGCGCCACAGCCGCGACAGGCTCTGGCCGATACTGCTCGATTTGACGTTGGCCGTGACCTTGCCCTTGCATGCCGGAAACTTGGTGAACGCGATCAACACAAACATCAGGACCAGCACCGCGATCATCCATTTGTACGGCAGCAGCGTGGACTGGATCATCTGCAATTGCTGGATCGCCGCGTCCGACGCGCTCATCTGCGTCAACTGTTCGCGGGTGGCGTCGGTGTCCTTGAACATCACGAAGCTGCCCACGTACACGCCGGCCATGGCGCCGAACGGGTGGAAGGTCTGGGAAATGTTCAGGCGGCGGGTGCCGGTTTCACGCGGTCCCATCAGCGTCGAGTAGGTGTTGCAGGCGGTTTCCAGGAAGGCCAAGCCGGCCGCAATGACGAACAGCGCCATCAGGAACATGCCGTATTTGGCCATCGACGCGGCGGGGAAGAACAGCGAGCAGCCCGCCATGTACAGCACCAGGCCAATGAGGATGGTGGTCTTGTAGCTGAAACGTCTGACGACCATCGCCGCCGGAATCGCCACGAAGAAGTAACCGAGGTAAAACGCCGACTGCACGAAGGCAGTCTGGAAATCGCTGAGCAGGAAGGCTTTCTTGAAGTGCGCGATCAGCACGTCGTTCATGCTCGCGGCAGCTGCCCACAGCGCGAAGCAGCAGCACAGCAGCAGGAAGGCGAACCACGGCGTGCGGTTCAGGTAGAACCCGTCCGGTGATTGTTGGAGCGCGGGCTTTGTCATTGTTGTTCTCCGGGAAGTACAGGAAATACCCCGCCCCGCCGATCAAGGGATCGGCAGGGCGCGGCGGCTCAAAGGGTGTCGAGAAAGTGGCTGAACGCGGCAGCGTCCGGGTAGGAACTCTGGGTGCCGAGGCCGGTGACCGAGCAGGCGGAATAGGCCACTGCGCGGGTCATGGCGTTGCGCATGTCGCCGTCTTCGCTCCAGTGGCGGGCGAAGCAACCAATGAATGCGTCGCCGGCGCCGGTGGTGTCGCGGGCATCGACCTTGATCCCTTCGACGCGAAATTCGCCTTCTTCGCCGACGTACAGCGCGCCCTTTTCGCCCAGGGTGACGATGACGTGACGAATCCCGTCCTGCACCAGTTGCAGGGCGGCCGCGCGGGCCGACTCCACCGAGTTGATAACACGCCCGGTGACCAGCGCCAGTTCGGTTTCGTTGGGAATGAAAAAGTCCAGCTGCGACAGGTGCTCGCGGCTCAAGCCCTGCACGGCGGGCGCAGGATTGAGCAGCACCGGAATGCCATTGGCCTTGGCGAAATCGATGGCGTGATAAACCGTTTCAAGTTCGATTTCCAGCTGCAGCACGATCAGCGTGCAGTCGCGCAACGCGGCCTGGGCAGCGTCGATGTCCGCAGGTTTGAGGTGCGCATTGGCGCCTTTGACGATCAGGATGCTGTTGTGCGAGTCGCTTTGCACGAAGATCGGCGCCACGCCGCTGGAAACACCGGGAACACGCTGGACGAACTGGGTATCGATGCCATAACGCTTGAAATTGGCCAGGGTGTTGTCGGCGAACATGTCGTCGCCGACCTTGCTCAGCATCAACACGTCAGCGCCCAGCTTGGCCGCCGCAACGGCCTGATTGGCACCCTTGCCGCCGCAGCCCATGGCGAAATTTGGCGCTTCGAGGGTCTCGCCCTGCGCCGGCATCCGGTCGATGTAGGTGATCAAATCCACCATGTTGCTGCCGATGACTGCGATCTTGTTCATGTGTGTGAGTACCTTGTTCACGCGCTGGGCCCGAAGAATGAGCCGCTGTCGCGGTTTTATTTTTGTTATTTAAATAACATTTTGTGTGAGTATTCAACCTATTTCTTCGGGGCTGGACGCGCGGCTTGATGCTTGCGTCCTGGAGCGTTGCCCGAAAGGGAGTTGTAAGCACTGAGGCAGAGGGTTTGCAGCCACTGGTCGTACAGACCACGGATTCGCGCAAACGTTTGCGATGGAGAGATTTATTGCGGGGCGAAGGGGGTGGGTGGGGCGTACGAACAGAGAATGCGCTGTGAACAGGGCGCGTATTTTGCTGCCGCTTCGCGCCAGATCGCGGGCAAGCGCGCTCCTACAGAGGACCGCGATGCCGAAATTTTCATTCTGGCCGAGGGTCGTGAATTGGCCGTGATGAAGCGAGGGGGCGGCTTTTGATTCTGGCCGAAGGCCGTAGGAGCGCGCTTGCCCGCGAACGCGTCAGTCCAGGCGCTGCAGCTACATCAGGCGCCGCAACTACATCAGGAAATACAGGAGGAGAATATTCGCCACCAGCATCGCCAGCGCGGTGGGGATTTGCGCTTTGATCACGGCGTACTTGTCGGGCAATTCCAGCAACGCTGCGGGAATCAGGTTGTAGTTGGCCGCCATGGGCGTCATCAGCGTGCCGCAGTAGCCCGAGAACATGCCGATCGCGGCCATGACCGCCGGGTTGGCGCCGTACATGCCCACCAGCACCGGCACGCCGATCCCGCCGGTCATCACCGGAAACGCCGCGAAACCGTTGCCCATGACGATGGTGAACAGCGCCATGCCGAGCACGTAAACCATCACCGCGACGAGGCGGAAATCCAGATTGATGTACGCCGTCGCCAGGTGCGCCACCGCCTTGCCGACGCCCGCGTCGTTGAACACCAGGCCGAGCATCGCCAGCATCTGCGGCAGCACCAGGGCCCAACCCAGCGCTTCGGTCAAGCGCCGCGATTCACGCATGGCCTGCACGGGCGTGTCGCGGGTCAGCCAGCAGGCCAGGGCCAGCGCCACCAGACTGCCAATGCCCAGCGACACGAACGTGCTGTTGGCCGGGTCCAGCAAAAAGACGTCGTCAAATTTGATGTTCTTCAGCAGCACCGCGCCAATCACGGTGACCAGTGGAATCGCCAGCGCCGGAATAAACAGTTTGTTCTTCAAGCGCCCTGCACTCTCCCGCCGCGCCCGGTCATTGAGGTTTTCATGCTGGCCAAAACCCACGCCACCGAACCCGGCGATCACCGCCATGACGATCACCCCGACGCCCACCCACACCGGTGGCAGCTTCTCGCCGACCAGAAACGCGATGGCGAACAGGCCCCAGAACAGCCCCGTGGTCCAGCGCTTGGGATTGCTGCGATCCGTCGCGGTCATGAACGCTGTGATCGCCAGGATCACGCCCGCCAGCCAGTAAAGGTATTGAATGGAAATGATCATCGCGCCAGCTCCTTGTCGACAGCGGAGGCCGCCGGCAGAACCGTTAGCTCACGGTTCAGGCGCTGATCGAAACGGTGCAGACGGATGGCGTGGATGACGAACGCGCAGATCGCTGTCGGTATCCCCCAGAAGGCGATGTGCATCGGGTCGACATCAATGCCGGAGCCGAGCAGGAAGGTGTGCATCAGCGCAATCGCACCGAACGCGACGAAGATGTCTTCACCGAAAAACAGCCCGACGTTGTCGGTCGCCGCGCACAACGCCAGCAGCTTGATGCGCAACGCCTCGGGCAGCTTGCCGAAACGCGATTCAGCGGCGCCTTCGGCCATGGGCGCGAGCAACGGCCGCACCATCTGCGGATGGCCGCCGAGGCTGGTCAGCCCAAGAGCTGCAGTGGTTTCACGCACGAAGAGATACGCGATCAACAGGCGTCCGGCCGTGGCACCGGTGAACCGGGCGATCCAGTTCTGCGCGTGCAAACGCAAGCCGTGGCGTTCGAGTAAACCGATCACCGCCAGGGGCAAGAGGATGATCAACGGCAGCGTGCGCGTTTTGATGAAGCCCGTGCCGATGGTCGCCAGAATGGTTTCCAGCGGCATGCTCGCGGCAAGGCCGGTGGCCAGGGCGGCGAGCGCCACGACCAGCATCGGGTTGAAACGCAGGACGAAGCCCAGAACGATGACCAGCACGCCAAGCAGCGGCCAGAGGTTGATAGCGGTTTGCATGATGGGGTTCTCGTTGGCAGTTGCGGTACCTTGCTGGGCACGAATGAGGAACATGTTCGAGAAACGAGCGGATGGCAGCACTTATGCTCAGGGCTCAGCCCAGGCTCAACGAAGTCACAGCGCCGCTGCCCCATGGCACCGCAGTCACGCCGGGGCGTCCAACGGGAAAAACCCGCTATGGCCCATAAGATTTTCTGTTGCCGGGGTGGCATGCAACCTGCTGTTCCAGTGCTCAGTTTGCACAGGTCGTGCTGGCCACGGTGTGTCGGTCGCAGGTCATGCTGGATGTAAGCCGGCGCCCAATTGCTCAAGGAAATCCCTCGGTGAATCTCAAGTTTCTGGAAACCTTCGTCTGGGTCGCGCGGCTGAAAAGCTTTCGTCTGACGGCGGAAAAACTGTTCAGCACCCAGGCCTCTATCTCCAGCCGCATCGCCGCGCTGGAGGACGAAATGGGCGTGCGGCTGTTCGTCCGGGATTCCAGGGGCGTGTCGCTGACGCAAGAGGGTGTGCGCGTGCTCGAATACGCCGAGCACATCATGGACACGATGCAAAGCATGAAAGCGGCGATCAAGGACCCCAGCCAGGTGCGCGGCCGAATCCGCATCGGCGCCATGGATACGGTGATACACACCTGGCTCAGCCCCTTGGTAACACGCCTGATGAAGTGTTACCCGAATCTGGAAATCGAGCTCACCGCCGAGACCGCCAGCAACCTCTGCTCGCAGCTGGAAAAGGGTTATCAGGACATCATTTTCCAGACCGACGTGCTGCGTTTCGACAGCGTGCGCAACGCGGTACTGGCGCGCTACCCCCTGCGCTGGGTGGTGCCGACGGGCTCGGCGTTCGACCGCCCGGACGTGACCCTGGAAGAGATCGCCGAGGCGCGCATCGTCACGTTTTCGCGCAACTCGCGGCCGCACCAGGACATCCTCAACATGCTGCACACCGCCAACATCGTCACGCCACGGATCAACTGCGTGAACTCGGCGTCAGCCATTACCCGGCTGGTGCGCGACGGCTTTGGCATCGGCGCGCTGCCGGTGACGCTGGTGCATGGCGAACTGGCCCAGGGCGCGTTGACACTGATCGAGAACGTCCCGCTGCCGCCGCTGATGGACATCGTCGCCAGTTGGCGCACCGGCGCGGGAATGGAGTTGGTGGAAGACATCGTCGGCCTGACCCGCGAGGTGGTGAACGTGTTCGCTCAGGAGATGCCGGAGGGGCTTGTCTTGGAGGGCGGATCAGATTCGCCAGTTTCCTCGCACTGATGGCAAACACAAATCCTGTGGGAGCGCGCTTGCCCGCGAAAGGGATTGGCCTGTCACATCTGTGCCGTCTGATCTGACACATCGCGGGCAAGCGCGCTCCTACAAGGGACTGCAGGGGCCCATCAGCGCGCGCTCTGCCAGGCCGACGGGCAAAAACAGTGCATTTAGACCGCCAGGCTTAATAGCCACCCCGCCCCTCCAGCAACGTATCCAGCAACCACGTCCCCGCCGGGCCCAGGCTTTTTTGCCGGGACCAGATCACGTCGACTGCCGAGCTGCGCGGCCAGCCCGGCACCTTGAGTTCCTTCAACCGGCCCTGACCGCAGGTGCTGACCAGCCAGCGAGGCAGCGCGGACCAGCCGAATCCGAAGATCGCCATGTCCATCAACAGCAGGTAATTGGGCGCTGACCAGCTACGTCGCGCGCCGCTGGGCAGGTCGTCGGTGGGCACGCTCTCGTCGACGATGGTGTTCAGGCGCAACGCCCGATGCTGCGCCAGATGGCGGTAATCGACGGCCTCTTCCGCGGCGAGCGGGTGGTTGTGGGAAACGAAAATGCCAAAGTCGGCGCGCTCGACGATGGTCGCGTAGCCCACTTCCGGCGGGTACGAGGCCTGGGCCGACAGCAGACCCAGGGACGCCCGGCCCGTCTGGATCAGGTTGATCGCGTCGCCGTGTTCGGCAAACACGCACTCCAGTTCCAGCTCCGGAAAGCGCTGATCGAGCTCGGTCATGCGCGCCTGAAATTCAGCGAACTGGTTGGCGTCGGACAGCACCAGCGTCAGGCGCGGCTCCATGCCCTCCGCCAAACGTCCCGCCGCGCGGCGCAACGTGTCGGAGGCGGCGAGCACGTCCTCGATGCGCCCTTCCAGCGCCCTGCCCGCTTCGGTCAACGCCGGATGGCGGGTCGAGCGGTCGAACAGTTCCAGGCCCAGGTCGATCTCCAGCCGCGAAATCGCCTCGCTGATGGTCGACTGGCTTTTGCCCAGGCGCCGTGCGGCGGCGCTGAACGAACCCAGCGCGATGGTCTGGGCAAACGCTTCGAGTGCTTCGGGGGAATAGCTCACAGGTGGACACCTCAGAGGAGCATGTGGCGTCGCCATCGGTTTTTCCGATGGGACCGATTTTCACTCTAGCCCATCGCGCCCCGACAATGCACACCTGCCCGCGACAAAGTGATCACCGACATGCCTCTGCACATTCTCACGCCCCACAAGACCGCGAAGCCGGTCGTTGCGACCAAGTCCCTCAGGGAGCGCGCCTTCCATGCGCTATTGTTCGAGCTCATCGGCGTGCTGATGTTTGCGCCCGGGCTGGCCTGGGTGCTCGGCCAGTCCATCGGCAAGATGGGCGCGATGACTGTAATGATTTCCACGGTCGCCATGCTCTGGAACATGGTCTTCAACGCCGGGTTCGACCGTCTGCGCGCCCGGTTGGGTTTCGCCCTGAATCTCAAGGCGCGGGCGCTGCATGCCATCAGCTTTGAAGTAGGGCTGGTGTTCATGGTGGTGCCGATGGTGGCGTGGTGGCTGTCGATCAGCCTGCTGGAAGCCTTTGTGCTGGACATCGGCCTGTTGCTGCTGTTTCTGCCGTACACGATGCTGTTCAACCTGGCTTATGACCGGATTCGCGAGCGTCTGCTCGCCCGTCCCCAGCCATGCACCGCTGATCGATAGCGGCGCAATTGGTCTCCCCTAAACCTCCTTCATTGGCTATTCGACGGGTCGCAGCGCGGGCGTACCATTTCGCCACGTCCAGCGGCTTCCGCCGGCCACTTTGAAGAGAGCACCCACCATGAACAACCGAATCAACTGGGCCCAGAAATCGCCGGAAGCCTACAAAGCCATGGTCGGCCTGGAGACCGCACTGAGCAAATCCGGCCTGGATCATTCACTGCTGGAGCTGATCCGTCTGCGGGCCTCGCAGCTCAACGGCTGTGCGTATTGCGTCAACATGCACGCCAATGACGCACGCAAGGCCGGCGAAACCGAGGCCCGTCTGCAGACCCTCAGCGTGTGGGAAGAAACCGAATTCTTCACCGAGAAGGAAAAAGTCGTACTCGCCTGGGTTGAAAGCCTGACCCTGCTGCCCGTGCACCGCGCGCCGCAGCATCAGTACGAAGCGCTGCTCACGCATTACAGCGAAGCCGAAGTGGTCAACATCACCCTGGCCGTCGCCACCATCAACGCCTGGAACCGTTTTGGTGTGGGCTTTGCGATGATGCCGAGCTGATTCCCATTATTGGCCTCACACCCGCAAGAACCGCCCGCTGACCGCCACACCCAGCAGCATCACGGCGATGATCATGAACGCCGCGCCGAGGCTGCTGAGGTGGGCGACAAAACCGATGCCGGCCGGTCCCATCAGAATGCCGATGTAGCCCAGTGTGGTAATCGCTGGCACTGCCACGTTCTCCGGCATGGTTTTCTGCCGACCGACCGCGCTGTAAAACACCGGCACGATGTTGGAACAACCGATTCCCACCAGCGCGTACCCGCACAGCGCCGCTTGCCAGACCGGGATCAGCGTCGCGACGATCATCCCGGCGGCCGCGCACAGCCCGCCAAACAGGATGATTTTGTGCACACCGAGGCGCCGGACAATCGGATCGCCGCACAGACGCCCGATTGCCATGAACAGCGCGAACACCGCATAACCGAACCCTGCGTAAGACGGCTCGACACCGCGCTGAGCGCTGAGGAACACCGCACTCCAGTCGAGCATCGCGCCTTCGGTGAGGAACACCGTGAAGCACATCAAACCGATGAACAGCACCACGCCTCGGGGAATCGCAAATGCCGGGCCTCCCGGTTCGCTGCCGTACGGCAACAAGTGGGGCGCGGCTTTGTACAGCGCGAGGGCGATGAACAGCGCAACGACGGCCATCGCCAACCACGGCCAGACGCCGACGCTCAACAACGCCGACACCCCCGCCGCGCCCAGAATCCCGCCGCAACTGAACAGCCCGTGAAACCCGGACATCATGGTCTTGCCGCTCGCCCGCTCGACGATGATCGCCTGAATGTTGGTCACGCACCCCAGCGCGCCCATGCTCGCGCCATAGACAAAAAGCGTGGCGACCATCAGCGGAACCGAGCTGAGGGTGGCCAATAAAGGCAGGCACACACAGGCGATGACGCCCGTCATCACGATCAAACGCCGACAGCCATAACGCACCGTCATTGCTCCGGCCAGCGGCATGGAAACGATCGAGCCAATGCCCAGACACAACAGCAACAACCCGAGGCCGGCGTCGTCCAGACCCAGACGGCTTTTCGCATAAGGCACCAGCGGCGCCCAGGCCGACATGCTGAACCCGGTGACAAAAAAAGCGATCCGCGTCGAAAACTGCTCCAGCCGCCCCGGTACCACGGGCGCTGCGGTGCTGATGGAAGTCATTGCCGCTCCCTGAAAACAGCGGCCCGTCATGGCCCGCTTCGGGACCAGCCTAACAAAGCTTGAAACAATGCCGAAGAAGGTATGTTGAAGGGAGTGGCCTCAGGAACGCCTCAATCGATCTTCAAAAAGACACGGACGCGGAGCGTCAAAGGATGCATTCCCACGTGGAGCGTGGGAACGATCAACATGTTTCAGTGGGACCGGCTTCAGCCGGGAAGAGGCCTGTGTGGTCGACATCCATTCTGCGGCGTGACGCTCGACGCCTTCCCGGCTAAAGCCGGTCCTACCTGAAAACCGGGTGCAGTCAGTAGAACCTGCGGCGCCCCCGTAGGACCGGCTTCAGCCGGGAAGCCTTTGATCTGCTCTTGATCCGCTTTTGATCCTGATCTTCAAACACAAAAAGCCCAGACGACACCAATCGCGACTTGGGTGCAGGCTGAACGCAGGTCTCGCGCAGTGGGCCGAGCGGCATGGATGCCGCGAGAGCCGCCCCCCGCCATGGATGGCGGATGGCGGCGGGCCCACGGAGCGAGACCGGAGTGAAGGTACTCCGACGAAGGAGGAGCCCAACCAGGAGCAAGCACCCTTGGTTACTTGGGGTGCTTTTTCCAAGTAACTCGCCGAAGGCGAAACCCGAGGCCGTTAGGCCGACGCCCTTGATCTTGATGAAGGATCACGCCTTCCAAGGCGACTTCCGAATGATCTGCACGAAATTCAGCGGCTTGAACGTCGGGTCTTCATCCACCAACACATCCGCATTCACCGTACCAAACGTCGTGTCAGGCTTATGCCGAAAACCATTGGCAAACGCGCACAGAATGCATTCCTTGAAGTCTTCACCGCGTGGGTGAGCATGGGTCACGACCTCACGCTGCTCATCACTGAACTGCCCGTAATTGATGCCCAGCACGTCCATCTCGACGCCCGCCGTGACCAGCGCCACGTTCGGCCGCAAATGCTCAGGCACGCCCGGCGTAGTGTGCAGCGCGATGGACAACCAGACCTGCTCGATATCGCCCTCGGACAACCCAAACGGCTGCATGAACGCCCGCGCCGCATTGGCCGAATCCACCTCGAAACGCAGGTCGGCACTGCGGTGCTGCTCCACCAGACCCAAGTCATGAAACATCGCCCCGACGTAAAGCTGCTCGGCGTCGTAAGTCAGCCCCTTGCGCTCGCCCGTCAGCGCGCCCCACAAAAATACCCGGCGCGAGTGATTGAACAGCAGGTCGTCTTCCTGATCGCGGATGTACTCGGTGGTGGCGCGGGCCAGCGCGCTGTCGGGGATCTTGATACCGGCGATTGATTGAGTCATGGGAAATCTCTCCAGCGGCCGCGCCGGTGTGGCGCGTTGAAGAGAAGTCTGGGCGACTGGACCCAACGGCTCAATCGGCACGCGGTCTCGTTCCCTGCCAAACGTGCATCGTTTACTGCCAGCCCACCTGCGGTTTACCAGATTGCTGCGGACCGCCCGCACGACCTCGGATAAACTCTGCGCCGTTGTTATGCCCTGTTCCTCGAAGCGTGCCGTCAGAGCCCGCCGATGGAAGCATTCCTGCACCCCACACCTGATGAATCGAAACCAAGGAGCCCCTGTGTACAAGGGCGTTGCGTTATCGGTCATGGCCTCCTGCCTGTTCGCGGTCATGTACTACTACACCTCATTGCTCACGCCATTGAGCGGTGAAGAAATCTTCGGTTGGCGCATGCTGCTGACCCTGCCCTGCGTGACGCTGTTCATGCTCTCCAGCGGAGACTGGAAACTCGCCCGCACCCTCGCCGTCCGGGTGCGCCAGACGCCTGCCCTGTTGGCCGGGATGGCGCTGTCGGCAACGTTGATGGGCGCGCAGCTGTGGCTGTTCATGTGGGCGCCGCTGCACGGCCGCAGCCTGGAAGTGTCGCTGGGGTATTTTCTGTTGCCGCTGACCATGATCCTCACCGGGCGTGTGGTCTACGGCGAACACCTGTCGCACCTGCAAAAAATCGCCGCGTGCTGCGCGCTGGTCGGGGTCGGCAATGAGCTGCTGCGTCTCGGCAGTTTTTCCTGGGAAACCCTGCTTGTCTGCCTGGGTTATCCGCTGTACTTCGTGCTGCGGCGCAAGCTCAAGACCGACAACCTCGGCGGTCTGTGGTGGGACATGCTGCTGATCCTGCCCGTCGCGGTGCTGTTCATCTGCCAGGGCAACCCGTCAGTGGTGGAACAATTCCCACGCTTTTATGTGCTGATTCCGGTGTTGGGGGCGATCAGTGCGTCGGCGCTGGTCAGCTACATTCGCGCCAGCCGCCTGCTGGCGTTCAGCGTGTTCGGCTTGCTGAGCTACGTCGAGCCGGTGCTGCTGGTCGGTGTCGCCCTGCTGCTGGGCGAATCCATCGGCCGCGATGAATGGATGACCTACCTGCCCATCTGGCTGGCGGTCATGGTCCTGGTGGGAGAAGGCGCCAAGCATGTGTTGGCCCAGCGACGACGCAACAGCGTGTGAATTGAAGTTTGCGGGTTTCAGCGTTACTGACCGAAGCGCGCGAGCTGCATCTCCTGCAAGCGGCTCAGCGTGCGTCGGAACGCGAACGCCAGATAGCCTTCGGTGTACAGCCCGGCCATCGGCATCGCGGCTTCGATGTACAGCGGCACCTTGCGGTCGTAGCACTCGTCGACCAGGGCGATGAAGCGCCGCACGCCGTCGTCGTAAGGCGACAGCTGCGGCAGCTCGCGGTCCCCCGCCGTGACCTGTTCAACGCCATCCTCGGTGCCACGGGCGATGCGCCCCTCGCGCTGGGGTGCGCTCAGCGCCGGCACCTCACTCAACAAGACCGCTTTGTAGCGATCGCACAGCTCGATGAAATCCATCGCCGCCAGCGGCTGCTCGCACAGGTTGGCATAGCGGCACCAGATCACCGTTCGACTGCTGCGCACCACCGGCACATGTCGCCTCCCCAGTGGCACTGGCTGAGTCGACACCGACTCCCCGCTGCTCAACGTCTCGAACACCTCGACCAGCGCGCTCGGCCCCTTCTCCGCCTTCACCCAGTAACGCTGCTGCGCCTGACCGGGATGCAGCCGGTGGTCCTCGCCACCGTCGACCGAGACCACCTCCATGAAGTGGTTGATCGCCGTGATCGCGGGCACGAAACGCTCGCGGTTATGACCCGCGGCGTACAGCTGTTCGGGCAATTGATTGGACGTGCACACCAGCACCACGCCCTCGTCGAACATCGCGCGCAACAGGCCGCCGAGAATCACCGCGTCGCCGATGTCGTTGACGAACAACTCGTCGAAGCACAGCACGCGCACGTCCTGGGCCAGCTCCCGGGCCAGCACCTGCAGGGGTTTGGCCACGCCGGTGAGCTGGAACAGGCGCTGATGCACCCATCGCATGAAGTGATGAAAATGCTGGCGCCGGGCCGGGACCTGCAGGCTGTCGTAAAAACGGTCCATGAGCCAGGTCTTGCCGCGCCCCACCGGGCCCCACAGATAAACGCCCTTGACCGCGCCGCCGCGCTTGCCGTCGTTCAGCGCCTGCCAGCACGCCTGCAGGTGCAGCGCGGCATTGCGCTGGGCATCGTCCGGCTGAAAACCCTGGGTATCAACGGCCTGCTGCCAGGCCTCAAGTGGAGAAAGAACGGTCATCGAAACGCTTCACTGCGCAGTGGAGTTTTGGTCGTGGCGTCTGGAATACGAGGCGCCCAGTAGGTAGAAACAGCCGCCAGCAATGATGAAGGCCGCCAGCATGTAAAACATGAAATGCGCCGACTGGGTCGACAGTGCGAAGCCACACAACACCGGCCCCAGAGCGCCGCCGAGGTTGGAGAGGTTCTGCGCGCCGTAATACATGCCGCGCAAATGGGTGGGTGCGATGCGGTCGATGAACATGTACTCGGCGGGAAACACGATGATCTCGCCGAGGGTGAACACCGCCACAGCCAGCGACCAGTGCAGCACCGTGGTCGACAGGGCAAACCCGACCACGCCCATCAGGAACAGGCTGAAACCTGCGGTCAGCCACTGATTCAAGTACTGATGACTGATGCGTTTGCCGACCAGGTACTGCAAGCAGATCACCACCGCCGCGTTCACCGCCACCACCGAACTGACGACCCGATAAGTGAATTCCGGCGTGGTCGTGGTGACCAGGTATTGCGACAAGTAAGCGGTGAATTGCCCGAACACCACGGCGCTGAGCACGCCGCCGACGGTGAAGCACACCAGCCGGTAGTCCTTGAGCAGGATGCGTCCCACGGCGATGAAGGAAATTAGCGCATTGGCCGGGTCCGCCGAACTCAGCTTGCGGTCCCCGTACATCGCGTAGACCAGCAAGAAGCCCAGGCCCAACGCCGCCGACATCACAAACGGCAGCTTCATGTTCCAGTGCGCCAGCCCTGCGCCAATGAACGGCCCGACCGCATAGCCGATGTTGATCAGCGTGTAGCGCACCGAGAACACTTTGCTCTGATCGGCCACCGGCAACAGCTTGCCGAACGCCGCCTTGACCACGATATCGATGACCGAATACGCGAAATTGAACGACACCAGAAACAGGAAGAACAGCCACAGCTTGCTGGTCACGCACATGCCGATGAAGCCGGTGACGAAGAACCCGGTGAAGCACAGAATCAGCCGATAGCTGGACAGTTTGTCGGTAAGGTAGCCGCCATACAGGCTCAGCAACGAGCCGACAATCAGCGCACCGCCGACGACCATGCCGATGTCGCTCATGCTCAAGACGAAATTCGAAGAAAGGTAAATCACCAGGTACGGCAGGGTGATAGCCCTGCCCAGCGTCAGAAAAAGCGACGACGAAAGCAGGAGATTGACTGAAGCCGGGTAGTGTCTGAGCGCAGCGAGCATCCGTGTTCTGTCCTTCATAACGTGCCGAGCCTTGATGACAGGAATCGGCGAGCTGTTTGAGTCAAACATCGTTACACAATCGGCAGTGACAGGACACATGAAGAATGAGTGAAACCCGGCAGGGTGCGGCATTTCCCCAACTGGCCGTCTGCGTTCACATTCCGTAACATCCCCTCCTTTTTGCACGCCGCCCTCCAGGAACGCCATGAAACCCGCCCGTCTTCGCGCCGATGTCCTCGCCGGACTCACCACCTCTTTCGCCCTGGTGCCCGAGTGCATCGCCTTCGCGCTGGTCGCGCACCTCAACCCGCTGATGGGCTTGTACGGCGCATTCATCATCTGCACGCTGACCGCGCTGTTCGGCGGGCGTCCCGGCATGGTCTCGGGTGCGGCGGGTTCGATGGCCGTGGTCATCGTGGCGCTGGTGGTGCAGCACGGCGTGCAGTACCTGCTGGCGACGGTGTTGCTGGGCGGGTTGGTGATGATCGCGTTCGGACTGCTGCGCCTGGGCAAACTGGTGCGGATGGTGCCGTATCCAGTCATGCTCGGGTTCGTCAACGGCCTTGCGATCGTCATCGCCATGGCGCAGCTGGAGCATTTCAAAAGCGGCGAAACCTGGCTCAGTGACACGCCGCTGTACTTGATGATCGGCCTGGTGGCGATGACCATGGCGGTGGTGTATCTGCTGCCGCGCCTGACCCGCTCGGTGCCGCCGGCGCTGGTGGCCATCCTCGGCGTCGGCCTGCTGGTGTACCTGTTCGACCTGCCGACGCGCACCCTCGGCGACATGGCGCACATCGCCGGCGGTCTGCCGGGCCTGTCGCTGCCGGACGTGCCGTGGAATCTGGAGACCCTGCGGATCATCGCGCCCTACGCGATCCTGATGGCGCTGGTCGGTCTGCTGGAAACCTTGCTGACCCTGAACCTCACCGATGAAATCACCGAGAGCCGCGGCTACCCCGATCGCGAATGCGTCGCCCTCGGCGTCGCCAACCTGGCTTCCGGTCTGTGCGGCGGCATGGGCGGCTGCGCAATGATCGGCCAGACCGTGATCAACCTGAGTTCCGGCGGCCGCGGTCGTCTGTCCGGCATCGTCGCCGGGGTGATGATTCTGATGTTCGTGCTGTTCCTGTCGCCCCTCATCGAGCGCATTCCGCTGGCGGCGCTGGTCGGCGTGATGTTCGTGGTCGCCCAGCAGACCTTCGCCTGGGCCTCCCTGCGCGTGCTGCGCAAAGTGCCGTTGAACGACGTCTTCGCGATCATCGCCGTGACCCTCGTCACCGTCCTCACCGACCTGGCCACCGCCGTGCTGTTCGGCATCCTCATCGCGGCGCTGAACTTCGCCTGGCAACAGGCTCGCGAGCTGTACGCCGACAGCCATATCGCGCCGGACGGCAGCAAGATGTATCACCTCCACGGCACTCTGTTTTTCGCCTCCACCACGCCGTTCCTGGATCAGTTCGATCACGTCAACGATCCGCAACACGTCACGCTGGATTGTCGTCATCTGATCTTCGTGGACTATTCCGCGGTTGCGGCGCTGAAAACCCTGCGCGGGCGCTACCACAAGGCGGGGAAACACCTGCGCGTGGTGCATCTGTCGGAACGCTGCAAGAAGCTGCTCAAGCGCGCGGGCGTGCAGCACGCATAAGGCGCGCGTTGAGCCTCGAGATGCGGATTAACTGATCGCCCGCAAAATAGCCTCGGTCGCCACCACCTGCGCGTACTCACCGTGCAGATTGGCCAGCGACATGGCGTGGATGTCTTCGGCAGTGCGTGGCTGTCCGAAGAAGTCCGCGCCGTCGAAGGTGAAGCAGGCGTCGTGGGGCACGATAACCTCGAAGCCGAGGTTGCCGCCGGTACGCGCGGTCGACTCCACGGAGTTGTTGGTCACCACGCCGACGTTCACCACCTGATTGATTCCGTCCGCACGCAACCAACCCTCCAGCGCCGAATGACAAAAGGCGTCGGGCACCTGTTTGTGCAGCTCGCCTTCGTCGTCCCAAGGGACAAATGCCGGCTGAAACTCGACGCCGGACTGCTGCGGCCAGAACACCGAGTCCGGTGAGCGGGAGAAATGCCGCACGTGAATCACCGTGCGCCCGCTGTCGCGCCAGGCGCTCAGCAGTTCCAGCATCCGCTGCTCGGCGTCAGGGTTGTTGCGCCGCCCCAGCTTCGAGTGGTTGATGCCCTGCTGCATGTCGATGAGGACCAGCGCGGCTTTCGGTTGAATGTGCATGGTGCTTCCTATCAAGACCTTAATGCGGTGAGCCTGCTTGCGATGACGTTCTGTCAAACCCATCAACGTCTGCTGAGGCGGCCTCTTCGCGGGCAAGCGCGCTCCTACAGGGGGTTGCGCCGCTCAAACGGCACTGAAATGCCTTGCCCATTGCTGTTCGGCGAACTGCTCGATGATGAAGTCGACGAACGCGCGGGTCTTGCCCGGCAGTAACTTGTGCCCACTGTAATAGATGGAAATGTTGCCGTCCTCGACATACCACTCCGGCAGCACCCGTTGCAGCGCACCGCTGCGCAGGTACGGCAGGGCGAACGGCATGCTCACCAGCGCGACGCCCAGACTCTGACTCGCCGCGCGGCAGGCAGCCTCGGAATCACTCAGGGTCATGCGCACCTTCATGCGCAGCGGGCTTTGCTCATGACTGCGATGGCTCAACGGCCAGGACCGGATCCGCCCGGTTTGCGGCGAACGGATCAGAATGCCGTCACAGTCGTGCAAATCGTCCGGATGCGTGATGCCTTCGTGGGCTTGCACCCATTGCGCAGACGCCACCAGCACGCGGTGGGCGGGCGCCAGTTTGCGCGCGACGACGCCTTGGGGCAGATCGAAGCCACCGCCGATGGCAGCGTCGAAGCCCTGCCCTATCAGGTCCACCTGCCGGTTATCGAAATGCCAGTCGGGCGTGATGGCCGGATAGCGCTGCAGAAAATCGGCCAGCAGCGGCACCACATACAGGCATCCGAACATAGTGCCGACGCTGACTTTCAAAGTGCCGGCGGGACTGCCTTCGGCGCTGGCCAGGTTGGCGACAGCGTTCTGAATGGTGTTGAGGCTCGCGCTGACCTCGCCGAGAAAACGCTGGCCGGCTTCTGTCAGCGTCAACTTGCGCGTGCTGCGCTGAAACAGCCTCACGC
Organism: Pseudomonas petrae; assembly: GCF_021728295.1. Classification (GTDB taxonomy): domain Bacteria; phylum Pseudomonadota; class Gammaproteobacteria; order Pseudomonadales; family Pseudomonadaceae; genus Aquipseudomonas; species Aquipseudomonas petrae. Next base: position 37,654 of record NZ_JAKJXE010000018.1, on the reverse strand, counting down.
CGAGCTTCGCCTCAAGTTTGGCGACGCTCTTGCCGACGGCAGCGGGCGTCAGGCTCAGGCGGCGCGCAGCCTCGGCAAAGCTGCCGACCTCGGCACTGCGCACGAAGCACTCGATGCTGCTGAAGTTTTCCATCGCACTCACTCACAACTTTCGGTTTACACAGACTATCTCTATTACCGGCTACCGCGCGGGTAATCGTCGGCAGATACTCGTGTCCATCAACTCACTACTCACTACCTATCACTCACTGCCCATCACTCAGGGCTACAGGAGATCGACATGACTCATCCCACCAATCTGATCGGCAAAACAGCACTGGTACAAGGCGGCTCGCGCGGCATCGGCGCAGCGATCGTCAAACGGCTGGTCGAACAAGGCGCAGCAGTGGCCTTCACTTTCGTCAGCTCGGAAGCCAAAGCGCAAGAACTGCAAGACAGCATCACCGCAGCCGGCGGCAAGGCCCTGGCCATCAAGGCCGACAGCGCCAACGCCGAAGACATTCGCGACGCCGTCGCCAAGACGGTGAAGGCGTTCGGCGGCCTCGATATTCTCGTCAACAACGCCGGCGTGCTGGCCATCGCGCCACTCGACGAATTCACCCTTGAAGACTTCGACCGAACCCTGGCCATCAACGTACGCAGTGTGTTCATCGCCAGTCAGGAAGCGGCGCGGCATATGAAAGAAGGCGGTCGCATCATCAACATCGGCAGCACCAACGCCGACCGCATGCCCTTCGCCGGTGGCGGCGTCTACGCCATGAGCAAGTCGGCGCTGGTCGGCCTGACCAAAGGCCTGGCCCGCGACCTCGGCCCGCGCGGCATCACCATCAACAACGTCCAGCCCGGCCCGGTCGACACCGACATGAACCCGGCCGACAGCGACTTTGCCGGATCACTGATGAACCTGATGGCCATCCCGCGCTACGGCAAATCCGAAGAAATCGCCGCCATGGTCGCCTACCTCGCCGGCCCCGAAGCGGGCTACGTCACCGGCGCCAGCCTGACCATCGACGGCGGCTTCGGCGCCTGATCCCCTCGCTCTCGCCTTCAACGCAAAGCCCCGGACCTTTATGAGCACCCGGGGCTTCGCGCTTTTTGCTTAAGCGCATGAAAATTCTGAAAAAAAGTTTTGCCTTCGCCAAAGCTTTCGACTACATTAGCGCGCCTCGACAGACTGAACGTCTGAAGAGATACGGTGAAGTGTCCGAGTGGCTTAAGGAGCACGCCTGGAAAGTGTGTATACAAGAAATTGTATCGAGAGTTCGAATCTCTCCTTCACCGCCACATTAAAAAGATCCCCGCAACGCTTATGGCGTGCGGGGATTTTTGTTTCCGGGGAGTTCTGATTAGTCGAATTGCCGAGGCGGCGCGAGCCAGCAGGCTTGACTGCGTTTCTCACCCATTGACCTGCCCGCCCCCAATCACTTAGCCACGCTCATCCTGCTGGTACAAGCTCACCCGATAAGACTGCAACCCGTCACTCTGGGTATATTGCTTACTGAAGTAGCGATAGACCGCGCCCTTCACAGTAATGCCGACACCGTCCTCCGTCTCGCGGATCATCACGTCTTCGAGGGCACTGTCGGTGATCACAAACGAGTTACGCTCATTCAGGTTTTTGAGGATTTCCTCATCAGCGCCGGGGATCGGATCACTCAAGTAAAACCTCAAGGTGTCGAGATCGGTCGCAGGTGCGCCGTAATGAGTAACGTAAACCCATGCGCCCCGCTTTAGCTGATGTTTGAGCACCAGCTCGTCTGCATCAGCAATCCCGCCTGGAACATGTTCGAGCAGGTAATAAATAAGTAGCACGCTCAGTAATACCCAGAAGAGAAACTTATATATAGCCCGGGGGGTTGTATCCGCTGGATCGTGGCTGTTCATTCCATGATGTGTCCTTGCTGTTCAGCGGCAGCTCAAACATCTCTGCTCAATCCGATTGAATGGGCAACCTCCGAACGGGCAAGACCCGCCCTGAGCTCAGACAGCTTCTGCCATGAACGGGTTGTCGCCGAGAAAGCGTTTCGAGTCGCAATACGAGGGGTAGAGCGTTGCGGGCGCACCTTTGCAGGCCAGTTTCCAAGGCGTGACAAATTGTGTGTCAGCTTGCCTCGCCTTGAAAGGCCCAATCCTGACAGACCAGCAGACGCTGCCTGTAGGATATAGCCCGGCGTCCTGACGCCCCGATATCACCGATTAAACGCTGCACATGTAGAGGGCGGCAGGGATGGGGCAGTCGGCGTATGCTCCGCAGCCTTTCCTCCCCTGCATTTTTAATCCCCGCAGGGCCTAACCCGCGCCATCCCACCCTGCAAACGACCGCGTGACCTAATCCAGTGGAATAACTAGAATCGTCCAGCGTTGATTTTTCCACGCAAAGCGTCGGAAAAATCGCCATTTGAGTGCTGAACAGCTAATGTCTACCCGTTGTACTGTGTGAATGACTCCAATTCCCATACGTGGCTAGCTCTACACCAAAAGAAAACAGTCCGTATTCCGGCCCCCATTGCGCACCCGCGAGAGACACAAGCAGGGTGCGAATTCGCAGGAGAAGGTTGATGAATGGCATCGGTAAACGTTTGAGGCAGGAAAGGAAACGTCTGAAATTGACGCAAAGCGCACTGGGCGCCATCGGTGGGGTGGAAGCCAACGCCCAGGGGCATTATGAAAGCGGGCAGCGATTGCCCAGGGCGGATTATCTGTTCAAGATCGCCGCCGCCGGTGTGGACATCACCCGCGTCGTGACTGGAGTAGATGCCTCGGCCCGCGCTGAGCTGCCCTCATTTCCGACGATGCAGACGACCCGGGAGATGGAGAGTGAAGCCGATCTCGACAACTCGGAAAGCATGGTGAAAATCATCAGCCAGTTGCGCCAGAGCCTGTGGATCACGGCGAATGCGTTGCGCGAAGTGACCCGACTGGTTGATTCAGAAGAGCCGCGCTCAAGCGTCGATCATGTCGAAGATCACCTGAAGGTGTTGCAAGGCGACGCCGACATGTTCGCAGCACTCGCGTTGGCGAAAGTCCAGAAAGCCGCCCACGAAACCCATTGACCCGATCAGCGTCACTGACAGCCGAACCTCTCAGATGGTAGCCTTGCGCCATCCAGGGAGGTTTCGATGAGCAGATTTCCAGTACTGTCCGCAGCGGTCATGACGTTGCTCTTGTGCGGCGTAGCAAATGCCGACGTCTTCAAGTGCGTCGCCGCCAATGGCGCAATCAGCTTCGCCTACAGCCCTTGCCCGACTTACGTCGGCGAATCCACCGTACAGCGTCCGCCACCGGCACGGATGTCCAGTGAATGGGAAGAAACCGATTTCCCCTATCGCCTGAACAAAAACGCCACCGAGATTTTGCAGGTTAGTCGACGCAGAAAGCTGATCATCACCAACGAGCGTGAGATTGCCGACCGGCTGCAGAGCATTCGCCCGCCGCCCCCTGGCCTCCCCTCGACGTGCGTTGCCCCTCGTTATGACAGCGCCTGCTTCGACCCCTCCGGCGGCCGGGTTCGTCAACCCGTTAAAAGCGGCCTGATGAAATCCTCAGGAAACTGACGACGCACCGCTGCTTGCAGCTTGCAGCTCGAGGCTGACCGCCAGCCATTACTTCTCAATATTCTGAACTAAGTTTTTACCGGCGCCGATGTGATGCCCCGTGAGAGCTGCTTACAGTCGGGCCCCATCGCCAGAATCACAAAAACGAGCCGGCCATGACCTCCACCGAGATCCACCACGACGCCATTCAACACGCCGCACAAACGCTCATCGACGCATTCGCCAGCAACGACACGGATGCCTACTTCGCCGCATTCGCTGAAGACGCCACGTTCCTCTTTCACACCTTGCCTGCGCCCCTGCTGTCACGCGCCGCTTACCGCGATGTGTGGGCTGGCTGGCAGGCAGACGGCTTTACCGTTCTGGGTTGCCAATCGCGCAACGCCCACATCAGCCTGCAGGGTGATATCGCGATTTTCATGCACGACGTCGACACCCACGTTCGCTTCGGCGATGAAGAAAGCCATTTCAGCGAGCGCGAAAGCATTGTCTTTCGGCAATACGGCGGGCGCTGGCTGGCGTGCCACGAACACCTGTCCGTGAAAACGGGCTAGCGGGGACGCGCAATCGATGGCGAGTGGTCCTCAGAGGCTGCCGCACGCACAACGCACTGCCTTACCTGATTCAGGGTCGCAATGCCGACCACTGCCAATGCCACGATCGGGTTCACCGGTCGAGATAACGGGCCAGCGCCTAGCGCCGGCCTTATAACAACACGACAGCGCGCAGGAACATCCCATGGCTCACCCCACCACTACGATCGAAACCTTCGGGGTCGAACAGATCCCCGATCATCAGCGCGACGCTGCGCCCCTCGACCTGTTTCGTCTGACCTTCGGCGGCGCCAACACCTTCGCCACCGCCGTGCTCGGCAGTTTTCCGGTGCTGTTCGGCCTGTCGTTCCAGGCCGGCGTCTGGGCAATCCTGTTGGGCATCGTGCTCGGGTCGATCATCCTTGCGCCGATGGGTCTGTTCGGCGCCCTCAACGGCACCAACAACGCGGTTTCATCCGGCGCGCACTTTGGGGTTCACGGGCGCATCGTCGGCTCGTTTCTGTCGTTGCTCACGGCGGTGGCGTTCTTCTCGCTGTCGGTCTGGAGTTCGGGGGATGCGTTGATCGGCGGCGCCAAACGCATGGTCGGCCTGCCGGAAAACGACTTCACGCTGGCGGTGGCCTACGGCGTTTTCGCCGTGCTGGTGTTGGTGGTGTGCATCTACGGTTTTCGCTTCATGCTGTGGGTCAACAAGATCGCGGTGTTCGCTTCAAGCCTGTTGTTCCTGCTCGGCATCTTTGCTTTCAGCGGCAGCTTCGATGCGGGCTTCACCGGTACGGTCAACCGTGGCAGTGAGGGGTTCTGGGCAGCGTTCATTGGTGCCGCACTTTTGGCGATGAGCAATCCGGTGTCGTTCGGTGCGTTTCTCGGTGACTGGTCGCGCTACATCCCACGCCAGACATCGAAAAAACGCATCATGGCGTCGGTGTTTCTGGCACAGATCTGCACGCTGATCCCGTTTCTGTTCGGGCTGTGCACGGCGACCATCGTGGCCACCCAGGCGCCGCAATACATCACGGACAACAATTACGTCGGCGGCCTGCTGGCGGTCTCGCCCAATTGGTTCTTTCTGCCGGTGTGCCTGATCGCAATCATCGGCGGGATGTCGACCGGTACGACGTCGCTCTACGGCACCGGGCTGGACATGTCGAGCATGTTTCCGCGCCTGCTCAATCGTGCCCAGGCGACGATTCTGATCGGCATCGCTGCGATTGCCTTCATCTTCATCGGCCGCTTCGCCTTCAATCTGGTGCAAAGCGTGTCGACCTTCGCCGTGCTGATAGTTACCTGTACTTCTCCGTGGATCGTGATCATGGTGCTGGGCCTGATCGTTCGCCGCGGCTTCTATCACCCGGCGGACCTGCAAGTGTTCACCCGTGGCCAGAGCGGTGGTCACTATTGGTTCGAGCACGGCTGGAACTGTCGCGGTCTGGGCGCCTGGCTTCCGAGCGCAGCGGTGGGCCTGTGCTTCGTCAACTTGCCGGGGCAGTTCGTCGGTCCACTGGGCAATCTGGCGGGCGGTATCGACATCAGCCTGCCGATCACCCTTGGCCTGGCGGCGCTGTTGTACATCACCCTGCTGCGCACCTTTCCGGAACCGGTTGGCGTGTATGGCGCCCACGGTCCGCACCCATTGCTGGGCGATAACGCGCACCGCAATGTGAAGAAGCCGATGGCGATCGGTTGATATTCCGACGCCGTTGACCGAGGGCTCGCTGCAAAGCGGGCCCCTTTTATTTGTCCGCAGCGGCGCTATTCATTCAGCGGCCTGAGCCCAAGCCTACCCCGACCGACGGGTCGCCTGTGACTGGCGCCAGTGATTCACATCACGCACAATCGCCGCTTGCCTCATGACCCCGGCAGCATCCCACCCACAGCAACACGTCAGCTCGACCCACAGGAGATCACCCCCGCATGAACGCAAACGACTGGACCGAAGCTGCCTTGGCGAAGTACATCGTGACCAATCCGATGTTGCAGGCTGAAATCCAGGATTTGAGCCCGAAAGAACAGCAACAGCTGACCCTCTGGGCCTTCGAAGACGAAGCCGAAGCCCAGGGCATCCCGACCTGGGAGCTGGCGCTGACCTTTATTGCCGAAACCCCCGAGCAACTGAAGGCGCTGCGTCTTGCTACGCACAAGGAAGCGGCCGAGGCACTGGACATGGACTGGGAAGAATACTGCGAACTGAACGAAGTCGAGGTGTAACCGCCCCGCTCCCTCTCAGGGTCGCCAGCGTCGGCGACCCGATCCCCTGACTTGCCAGTCATCCTTTACGCTTTACCTTGCCCTGCCGGGTGAGTAACGTCTGCGCCACTTCAAAACAAAAAGGACTAGCTCCATGAGTGATTTGGTCGCCTATCAACTGGATGACGGCGTTGCGACGCTGACCCTGACCAACGGCAAGGTCAACGCCATCAGCAACGACGTGGTCGCCGCGTTCAATGCCGCTCTGGACCGCGCCGAGCAGGACCGCGCCGTGGTGATCATCACCGGTCAGCCGGGCATTCTCTCGGGCGGGTATGACCTGAAAATCATAACCGCGTCGCCGGAAGCCGCCATGGCCCTGGTCGCAGAAGGCTCAACGCTCGCGCGGCGGATGCTGTCGTTTCCGTTCCCGATCGTGGTCGCGTGCGGTGGTCATGCCGTGGCCAAAGGCGCCTTCCTGCTGCTGTCGGCGGATTACCGCATCGGCGTCGAAGGCCCGTTCAGCATCGGTCTGAACGAGGTGCAAATCGGTATGACCATGCACCACGCCGGCATCGAACTGGCCCGTGACCGCCTGCGCAAAAGTGCCTTCGGTCGCTCGGTGATCTGCGGCGAGATGTTCGATCCCAAGGGCGCGCTGCAAGCCGGGTTCTTCGACAAAGTGGTCGCCCCGGAAGAACTCACCGAGGCTGCGCGCACCGTGGCGCTGCAGATGAAGAAAATCAACATGCGCGCCCACAAGCAGACCAAGTTGAAAGTACGCAAGGAATTCCTCGAGACCCTCGACCGGGCGATCGAGCTGGATCGTCAGATCCCGCTCTGAGGGATCACCGACAACGCGCTGCATTCCTTGCGGCGCGTTTCCCCTGAAACATCCCGTTAAATTCCTGATCCTCCGCCCGGCCCGTGGGCGATTGCCGATTCCAGTGCACATCCGTACACTGCGCGGCCTTTCGCCTACCGGGTGGTTTTGCATGCTGTTCGTTCTGCGTATGTTGTTGATGGGCCTGCACTTTCTCGTCGCCGGCGCACTGGGGCTTTTGCTTGGCCTGTGCCGCCCGTTCAACCCGGACAACAGCCGCCTGTGTGCTCGCCTCTACGCCCTCCCCGCCATGCGGATTCTCGGGCTGCGCCTGAATGCGCAGCTCAGCCTGCAGTTCGAGCAGGCCAGGCCCTGCGTGATCATCTGTAACCATCAATCCAACCACGACCTGTTTGTCCTCGGCAACATCGTGCCGCCGCGCACGGTCTGCATCGGTAAAAAAAGTCTCAAATGGGTGCCCTTCTTCGGCCAGCTGTTCTGGCTGGCGGGCAACGTGTTGATTGATCGTGGCAACCCGCAACGGGCACGCCGCGCCATTCTCCAGACCACCGAAACCCTGCAGCACAAGGACACCTCGATCTGGGTATTCCCCGAAGGCACACGCAACAAAGGCGAGGAATTGCTGCCGTTCAAACGCGGCGCGTTCCAGATGGCGATCGAGGCCGGTGTGCCCATCGTGCCCGTCTGCGTGAGCACCTACGTGCGCAGCATGGATTTGAATCGATGGGACAGCGGCGAGGTGATTATCCGCACGCTGCCCGCGATCCCGACTTCGGGCCTGACCAGCGAAGATATCCCGCAGCTCATCGCGCTCTGCCATGGCCAGATGCAGGCCTGCATCGCCAGCATGGACGCGCAAGTCCGCGGGTCAACGGCCGGCATCCAAACAGACGCTGAACAACACTGAAATAACCTGCGAACTCGTTTAAATCCGCCGACTCTGATCAGGGAGCGCGCTAAGCTGCGCATCAGGTTTCCCTAAAAGAAGAAGCAGACATTATGGGTCGAGTGGTTGCCGCTGCCGTTTACAGTGCCGGAAAGAAAGTCACCAATATTTCCCTCGACGAAGGCGCGGCCTGGGCGGCGAAACCCAGGCATTTCGTCTGGATTGGCCTGGAGCAGCCGGGCCTTGAAGAACTGACCACGCTGCAGAAACAATTCAATCTGCACGAGCTGGCCATCGAAGACGCGCTGGAAGTCCACAGCCGGCCGAAGCTGGAGACCTTCGGCGACGCGTTGTTCATCGTGACTTACGCGCCGATCCGCGAAAACGGCAAGCTGATCTTCATCGAAACCCACATCTTTGCCGGCAAGGGTTACGTGATCACCTCGCGCAACGGTGACTCTAAGTCCTATGGCCTGGTGCGTCAGCGCTGCGAAGCCCGGCCGTTGCTGCTGGAGCATGGAGAAGACTTCGTCCTGTATGCGCTGCTGGATTTCGTCACCGAGAACTATCAGCCGGTCACCGAATCGATTCACTGCGAGCTTGAAGAGCTTGAGCACAACGTGCTGCGCAAGGACCTCAATGAATCCGACATCCACCGCATCCACGCGCTGCGTCGTGACCTGCTGCGCCTGCGCCGCTACGTGGCGCCCATGGTCGAGATTGGCGAGGAGCTGCAGAAGCTGAGCTTCCCCTTCATCGACAAGAACATGCGCCCGTACTTCCGCGACGTGGAGATCCACGTTAAACGGCAGATGGAAGACCTTTCCAACCTGCGCGACATCGCCAGCCAGACCATCGAAATCAGCCTGCTGCTGGAGTCTTCACGGCAGAGCCTGACCCAGCGCAAATTTGCCGCCTGGGCCGCGATTCTGGCCTTCCCCACCGCCATCGCCGGGATCTACGGGATGAATTTCCAGAACATGCCCGAGCTGACCTGGCATTACGGGTATTACATGGTGTTGGGTGTGATCGTCGGCGGGTGCGGGGTCTTGTTTGCGAGCTTCAAGCGGTCGGGTTGGCTTTGAGGCTTTTGAATATACATACGACTGTAGGACCGGCTTTAGCCGGGAAGAGGCAGGTGTGAGCACCATCAATCTTGCGGTATGGCGACTGACGCCTTCCCGGCTGATGCCGGTCCTACAGGAGAAATACGTGCTGTCAGTGGGACCGGCTTCAGCCGGGAAGAGGCCGGTCTGAGCACCATCAGTTTTCCAGTGTGGCGACTGACGCCTTCCCGGCTGAAGCCGGTCCTACAGGAAGAATACGTGCTGTCAGTGGGACCGGCTTTAGCCGGGAAGAGGCAGGTCTGAGCACCATCAGTTTTCCAGTGTGGCGACTGACGCCTTCCCGGCTGAAGCCGGTCCTACAGGAGAAATACGTGCTGTCAGTGGGACCGGCTTCAGCCGGGAAGAGGCAGGTGTGAGCACCATCAATCTTGCGGTATGGCGACTGACGCCTTCCCGGCTAAAGCCAGTCCTACGGTAGAAATACGTGCTGTCAGTAGGACCGGCTTTAGCCGGGAAGAGGCCGGTGTGAGCACCATCAATCTTGCGGTATGGCGACTGACGCCTTCCCGGCTGAAGCCGGTCCTACAGGAGAAATACGTGCTGTCAGTGGGACCGGCTTCAGCCGGGAAGGGGCCTGTCCGAACGCCGTCAATTTTCCAGTGTGGCGACTGACGCCTTCCCGGCTGAAGCCGGTCCTACAGACTGAAGCCGGTCCTACAATGATCATCACACCCGGCCAACCGCGCTCTCAGCTCACCGGACGCTTGTTCGCCACAAACCGCATCATCCATTCGGCAACCGCCGTGCCGTGGTGGTCTTCTTCGAGGCTGGCGATGCCCTCGCCGTAGACCTGCTCGCCCAGCGCGTCCTGACGGATGTCGAGCAAGGTGCGCGAGTAGTCGTGGATGAATTCCGGATGACCCTGGAAGCACAGCACTTGATCGTTGATGTGATAAGCAGCGAACGGGCAGAACTCGCTGGTAGCAATGACCGTCGCGCCTTCAGGCAGCGCAGTGACCTGATCCTGATGGCTGATCAGCAGCGTGAGCTTGTCCAGCGCCGGCGTCATCCATGGCTGGGTCGGTGCGAGGTTGTAATGATGAATGCCGACACCCCAGCCTTGTGAGGCGCGCTCGGTCTTGCCACCCAGCAGCAGTGCCAGCAACTGATGGCCGAAGCACACGCCGAGCAGCTTGTCGCCGCGCTTGTAGCGTTCGAGCAGGTAAGTTTTGAGGGTTTCGATCCACGGATCAGTGCCGAAGGAATCGGCCTTGGAGCCGGTGATCAGATACGCGTCGAACGGCTCGTCATCCGGCGGGTAAACGCCCTGCATGACGTTGTAGACGACGAATTCCGCAGGCACCGGCTGGCGGGCGAAGAGCTTCTCGAACATCCGTCCGTAACCCTGGTATTGATCGACCAGTTCCGGGCGAAGTACGTCGGTTTCCAGAATGCAGATGCGTAACGACATAAAAATTCCTGAAGCGACAAAAGCGAAAATGCGTGGGCACAAGCCTGCCTTGAAGGCCGGGGCAAGGCAAGGCCCAGTTACCGCGTTGCGCCGTCGTCAGCTGAACCCAGGCTGTACTTCTCGTTGATGAATCGGCCCTTCAAACGGCACAACGAGGTGCCGTTACTGGAACAGCGAGCCCTCCTCGGCTTTCTCCAGCAGCAGCGGAGGCGGTTGAAAGCGTTCGCCGTAGCGCTCGGCCAGGGTGCGGGCGCGGTTAATGAACGGCTTGAGCCCGTATTGATTGATGAACTGCAACGCCCCGCCGGTCCAGGCCGGAAAGCCGATGCCCAGCATCGAACCGACGTTGGCGTCCGCGGTGGAGCGCAGCACACCTTCTTCCATGCAGCGCACGGTTTCGAGGGCCTGAATGAACAGCAAGCGGTCGCGAATATCCTGGCCGCTGATCTGTGCGTCGGGCTTCTCGAACCGGATTTTCAACTCTGGCCACAAGTGCTTGGGCGCGGCGTCGGGGTAGTCGTAAAAACCGCCGCCGGAGGTTTTCCCTGCGCGATCAAACTCATTTAAAAGCTGCTCGATCACCGCGTCGGCCGGATGCCCGGCAAGCTCAACGCCCTGCTCTGCCAGGTCCTCGCGCGTCTGCTGGCGAATCTGGCTCATCAGCCTCAACGAGACTTCATCGGACACCGCCAACGGCCCCACAGGCATCCCGGCCTTGCGCGCCTCGGTTTCGATCATCGGCGCACTGACGCCATCGCCGAGCATGGCAATGCCTTCGTCAGCGTAGGTGGCGAACACCCGCGAGGTGAAGAAGCCACGCGTGTCATTCACCAGAATCGCGGTCTTGCCGATCTGCTGAACGAAGTCGAAGGCCCGCGCCAGCGTCATGTCGTTGGTGCGGGCGCCCTTGATGATTTCCACCAGGCGCATCTTTTCCACCGGGCTGAAAAAATGCAGGCCGATGAAGCGTTCCTGCCGACTGATGGCGCTGGCCAGTCCGGTGATCGGCAGCGTCGAAGTGTTGGACGCAATCACCGCGTTCGGCACCACCACTTGCTCGGCGGCGACGCTGACCTGCGCTTTCAGCTCGCGATTCTCGAACACCGCTTCGATGATCAGGTCGCAGCCTTCGAGATCGCTGTCGCGGCCCGTCGGCTTGATACGCGCCAGCACGGCGTCGCGCTGAGCCTCGGTGAGGCGGCCGCTGGCAACCTGCTTGTTCAGCAGTCTCGCCGAGTAATCCTTGCCCTTCTGCGCCGCCGCCAGGTTGACGTCCTTGAGGATCACGCTGACGCCTGCCACTGCCGTCACATAGGCAATCCCGCTACCCACCAAACCGGCCCCAAGAATGCCGACCTTGCGCATGTTGAACACCGGCGGCGCCTTGGGCCGCGCCTCTGCGGCCTTGACCTGATTAAGCTGAAACCAGCTGCCGATCATGTTCTTGGCGATGGGGCCGGTGGCGAGTTCGGTGAAGTAACGCGCCTCGATTTTTTCTGCCGTGTGGAAATCCACCTGCGCGCCTTCCACAGCTGCGGCCAGGATCTTCTCCGGCGCCGGGTAGCAACCCTGGGTTTTACTGCGCAAAATCGACGGGGCGATGGCCAGCATCTGCGCCACTTTCGGGTGCGCAGGCGTGCCGCCGGGTAACTGAAACCCCGGTTGATCCCACGCTTTGATCGGCGCCGGATTGGCGAGAATCCATTCACGCCCCTTGGCCATCAGGTCATCGGCGTCGCTGGCCAACTGATCGATCACACCCGTTTTCAAGGCGTGATCAACGTCCATCGTCCGGCCCTCCATCAGCAACGGCAGGGCTTTTTCCAGACCCAACATGCGCACCAGCCGCACGGTGCCGCCGCCGCCCGGGAGCAAACCGAGGGTGACTTCCGGCAAGCTCAATCTCACGTGGCCGCCGCTGATTGCAATGCGATGGTGGCAGGCCAGGCACAGCTCCAGGCCACCGCCCAATGCCGACCCCTCGATGGCGGCCACCACCGGCTTGCCGAATGTTTCCAGGGCCCGAAGCTGAGCCTTGAGGTCCATGGTCATCTGGTAGAAGGCGGCGGCGCGGGTGGCGTCGACCTGACTCAGCTCGTTAAGGTCGCCGCCGGCAACGAACGTCTTCTTCGCCGAACGGATGATCACACCGGCAATGGCCTCTTTGTCCGCCTGCAGACGCTCGAGCGTCTCGGCCATGGCCTGGCGATACGCCGCGTTCATGGTATTGGCCTGCTGGGCAGGCATGTCGAGGGTCAGCGTGACGATCTGATGTGGGCCGGTTTCGTAGCGAATGGCATCGGTCATGCGGTCGTTCTTCCTGAAACTGTTATCGGATAAAGGCGGTCGGCGAAGCGCTATCGTGCTCCACGCTCATACCCGCTCGATGATCGTCGCAATGCCCATTCCGCCGCCGACGCACAGGGTCGCTAGGCCGTAACGCAACTGCCGGGCTTCCAGCTCGTCGAGCAGCGTGCCGAGAATGATGCAGCCTGTCGCACCCAGTGGATGGCCGAGGGCAATCGAGCCGCCGTTGACGTTGACCTTGTCGGGGTCGACACCCAGGTCCTTGATGAACTTGAGCACCACCGAGGCGAAGGCTTCGTTGACCTCGAACAGGTCGATGTCATCGATGGTCAGCCCCGCTCGCGCCAGGGCTTTACGCGTGGCGGGCGCAGGGCCTGTGAGCATGATGGTCGGATCGGTGCTGGTCACGGCCGTCATCACAATGCGCGCCCGAGGCCGCAGCCCCAGCGCCTGACCTTTTTGCGCGGTGCCGAGCAGCATCAAAGCGGCGCCATCGACGATGCCGGAGCTGTTGCCCGGCGTGTGCACGTGCTCGATCCGTTCGACGTGGCTGTAGACGCGCAGCGCCGTAGCGTCATAGCCCATTTTGCCGATCGCCTCGAAACTCGGGCGCAGTTTGCCAAGCGCCTCCGGGGTCGTGTCGGGGCGGATGAACTCGTCATGGTCGAGCAAGAGCATGCCGTTCTGGTCCTTGACCGGCACCAGCGAACGGCGAAACGCACCCCGCTCCCGCGCCAGCGCGGCCTTGTGCTGGGACTGCACGGCGAACAGGTCCACGTCGGCGCGACTGAAGCCCTCAAGGGTTGCGATCAGATCGGCGCCGATCCCCTGGGGCGTGAAGTGGGTGTGCAAATTGGTTTGCGGGTCCAGCACCCAGGCGCCGCCGTCACTGCCCATCGGCACTCGCGACATCGACTCCACGCCGCCGACCACCACCAGATCCTCGAACCCGGAGCGGATCTTCATCGCCCCCAGATTCACCGCCTCAAGCCCCGATGCGCAGAACCGGTTGACCTGAACCCCGGCCACGCTCACAGCCCAATTGGCGACCAGCGCTGCGGTTTTGGCAATATCGGCGCCTTGATCGCCGATGGGCGTGACGCAGCCCAGCACAATGTCATCGACGTGGTGGGTATCGAGGTGATTGCGCACTTGCAGTTCTTTCAGCAGCCCTGCCACCAGATCCACCGGCTTGACGCTGTACAACGCGCCGTCCGGCTTGCCCCTGCCCCGCGGCGTGCGCAAGGCATCGTAAATAAACGCTTCGGTCATCCTGTCCTCGCTAACCCGATGAAATGCCTTTTTATATGTCAGACCGACAGTCGGACTGTCATGGGAGGAGTATCTATCACAGAGCGATATCACAGAGCCCGCTGTTTCGCCGGATCAATTGAAAAGGTAGCGGGTTGTGGGAAGTTTCGGACTCGGACGAACGGTAGTGAGCTATTGAACATGGGCAGTTATGCACGCAGGCGTCTAGCAAGCGAATATCTGAGTGATAGCTATTCGCCAACCGTGCTGAAGTTATAAAGCCGCGATTGGATAATCCTCAACGATCTAAGCCCCACAGCACGCGGGCTCTAAGGTTAAGTCAGTAGCAGTGGCGCCATAACAAAATCGTTTCACCCAGCGCCTGCCGCCCGCGATCTCCTGATCGGGGCACCTGCTCTTTTGCCTCACCTTTGCCAACCCTCGCCTTGGTCACGCCGAAAGCCTATGGGTTTCTGTCGCTCAGGAATAACAAGAAAAGGCATCTATCATGTTCAAGTTCAAGCGCTCGAAAATACGTCAGGCCGGATTAATTGTCTTCGCGACTACGCTGCTGCTGATCTTGCCGAACATGACGCGGCTGTTTGGCTGAGCACCCCGCACTTTGCAAGCGCAGACTCCCATGACGGACTCGCAGCTTTCCTGTGTGATACGGGCAAACCTCGGCCGCGCGGGTACCGCGTCGGTTCATCTCGAATATGGGGCGGATGGTGCGGGATCGGCGAATTGGATGGGATCAGAGCAAGGCTGCCCGGCGCGCTGAATAGCGCGCAGACCGGGCGGAGGCGGCCAAGCTGAACGCTCGACCGCCACGGGTTGATCAGCCCTGGCGTTGCACTTGAATCATCGGCCCCGGTACAGGCTTTTTCGCAGCCGTCGGAACAGCAATCGGCGCTGAGGGCGACACGACCACCTTAGCGTGCATTTGCTCGCAACCACCGCCACGGCGCATGCCGCGTACCGGGCAGGCATCCAGGTAATCCAGGCCGACCGCCAGCTTCAGATGCCGCTCCGGGATCGCCAACTGATTGGTCACATCGAAGCTGTACCAGGCGTCGTCAATCCACGCCTCTGCCCACGCATGGCTGGACAGATGCTCGCTGCTGTCACTGTAGAGATAACCCGACACATAGCGCGCCGGCACCCCAAGACTGCGGGCGCAGGCCAGAAACGCGTGGGTGTGGTCCTGACAAACACCCGCACGGTTGGCGAACGCCTGGGCGGCGCTGGTATCGACCGCTGTAGCGCCCGGCGTATAGGAGATGTGCTCGTTGAGCGCGTGCATCATATCGATCAGTGCGGTGCGGTCGGTGCGCTTGTGGGTCTGCGCAGCGGCGAAGGCGCGAATCGCCTCGTCAGCCTCGGTCAGGCGCGTGAAGCGCAGGAACGGCAGCGAAGACTGGGTCTCATGTTCTGCCTCGCGCTTCTCGTCGATCTCGACCTGCCCGCGCGCCCCGATCACGATCGCTTCATGGGGTTCGTCCAGGGTCAGGACATGGAGAATATTGCCGAAGGGATCGATCTGCGCACGCACCGGGCGCGGCAACGCCAACTGCCAACTCAACACCTGCTGGCGCTCGCTGTCGTGGGGGGTCAGACGCAAATACTGGATGCTGGCGCGGACCTGATCGTCGTAGTGATAAGTGGTCTCGTGGCTAATTGAGAGTCTCATGCAGCCTCCAGGTAAGAAGTGTGAATGACGCTACCCAGTTGGGCCAGAAGTGGAATGAATTCGTTCAACCACTCATGCAGGCCTTCATCGAGGATTTCGTCGATGCCGGTGTAGCGCAGGCGAGCGTCCAGCTCGGCGGCCAGACGCTGGGCGGGACGGCCATTGGCCCCGGGCAGACTGGCGAGAATGATGTCCAGCTCCTCCAGGCACGCACGCAATGAGCGCGGAATGTCCGCACGCAACAGCAGCAATTCAGCGACCTGACGGGCACCCGGTGCATCGCGATAGACTTCCGTGTAGGCCTCGAATGACGACAATGCGCGCAACAGCGCACTCCATTGGTAATAGCCGGCGGCGGAACTGTCTGCCGCCGCGTTGGCGGACGGGCCGCGCAATTCGAGCATTTCATAGCGCGCATCGAGCATGCGCAGGGTGTTGTCGGCGCGCTCGATGAACGTCCCCAGACGAATGAAACGGAACGCGTCGTTGCGCATGATGGTGCCGTAGGTTGCGCCGCGGAACAGGTGCGAACGCTCCTTGACCCACTCACAGAAACGGCTCATGCCGTAGCGACTCAAACCCTGTTCGGCGATGCCGCGAATTTCCAGGTAAGTGGCGTTGATGTTTTCCCACATGTCTGCGGTAATCCGCCCACGCACCGCATGGGCACTGGCCCGCGCCGCACCCAGACAACTGAAGATGCTTGCCGGGTTCTCGGCATCCAGCGCGAAAAAGTGCAGCAAGCGCTCGGCGTGCAGGTCGCCGTGGCGCTCCAGGTAATCGTCCAGGGTTCCGGTGATCAGCAGTGGCATGGCGATTTCATTGAGGCCATCCCCGCGTCCGTCCTGGGGCATCAGCGACAGCGAGTAACTGACGTCGAGCATCCGCGCGAGGTTCTCGGCGCGCTCCAGGTACCGCGACATCCAATATAAATCCGAGGCAGTTCTACTTAGCATTGGCAGGCATCCTTAATCCTCGACCACCCAGGTGTCCTTGGTTCCGCCACCCTGCGACGAGTTCACCACCAGCGAGCCTTCGCGCAGGGCAACACGCGTGAGACCACCGGGCACTACACGGGTTTCGCGGCCAGCCAGGACGAACGGGCGAAGGTCGATGTGGCGCGGGGCGATGCCGTTCTCGACGAAGGTTGGACAGGTCGACAGGCACAAGGTCGGTTGCGCGATATACGCGTGGGGCTTGGCTTTCAGCCGCGCCCGGAACGACTCGATTTCGGCGGCGGTGGCTGCGGGGCCCACGAGCATGCCGTATCCACCGGAGCCCTGGGTTTCCTTGACCACCAGATCGCCCAGGTTGGCGAGCACGTGGGACAACTCCTCGGGCTTGCGGCACTGCCAGGTCGGCACGTTCTTGAGGATCGGTTCTTCGTCGAGGTAGAAACGGATCATGTCGGTCACGAAAGGGTAGACCGACTTGTCGTCCGCAACGCCAGTGCCGATGGCATTGGCCAGCACCACATTGCCCGAGCGGTAGGCGGCCAGCAGGCCTGGCACGCCGAGCATCGAATCCGGATTGAACGCCAGCGGATCGAGGAACGCGTCATCGAGCCTGCGGTAAATCACGTCCACCGCTTTCGGGCCGTCCGTGGTGCGCATGAACACGCGGTCATCGCGCACGAAAAGGTCAGCGCCTTCTACCAGTTCGACGCCCATCTCCCGGGCCAGAAACGCATGCTCGAAAAACGCGCTGTTGAAGCGCCCGGGGGTCAGCACGACGACGCTCGGGTTATCCAGCGGGCTTGAGCTTTTCAGGGTGTCCAGCAGCAGATTCGGGTAGTGATCGATCGGCGCGATGCGTTGGGCGGCGAAGAGCTCGGGGAACAGCCGCATCATCATCTTGCGGTCTTCCAGCATGTAGCTCACGCCGCTGGGTGTACGCAGGTTGTCTTCAAGCACGTAATACGTGCCGTCGCCGTCACGCACCAGATCGACGCCGGAGATGTGCGAATACAGGTCGCGATGAAGATTCAGGCCCTGCATTGCCAACTGGTATTGCTCGTTGGCGAGGACCTGTTCGGCAGGGATGATCCCGGCCTTGATGATGCGCTGATCGTGATAGAGGTCAGCGAGAAACATGTTCAGCGCCTTGACGCGCTGAATGCAACCGCGCTCAACCACCCGCCACTCGCTGGCCGGGATGCTGCGCGGAATCGTATCGAAGGGGATAAGCCGCTCGGTGCCCTGCTCGTCGCCGTACAGCGTGAACGTGATCCCGGCGCGATGAAACAAAAGATCGGCCTCACGCCGACGCTGAGCGAGCAACTCAGGCGGCGCTTCGCCCAACCAGCGGGCGAATTCCCGATAATGCGGACGAACTATGCCGCCCGCATCGTACATCTCGTCATAAAAGGTGCGGATCATGCCGTACTCCTTGTCACCATGGACACCAGAGCCTTCGCAAGGCCCGTGCCATCGGCATAAACGCTTTAGTATCAATGGGTTGAATTAAACAGCCGGAGCGTCCGCACCATTCCTGTGCACGATGCGCCCTGACCCGTTGCCCGACGCTTCATGGCGAAGCGTCATGCGCTTTGAAAATCTATCGCAGGCATAGTCACAGTTCATTTCCGCGCGCTACAGCACCTGATCATAATCGCCCCATACCGCAGACCAACCCGCCGGATCTCACAAGGCGATTGGCTCAAAACCTTATTGGCAACACCACCCGATATTCCCTTTGCGCCGCTCCCAAGAGAGCGGCTTTTTTTTGCCTGTGATTCAGCTCGGTGCATCTCCCGCTCCACGCTTGGTCGTGGAGCCGGGAGACAGCGTTCGGCTATCTGCGCCTTGTTTTCGCGTCTGACTTTCAACGAAGCCAGGTCAATGAAGGCGCTTGAGCTCCTGTTTCACGCCCCATCCTTCAACCTCCCCGTCCAGACCGAAAATCGCGGTCTGGAAATCCTGCTCGAAGTCGCCTATCCCGTCGTAGGTCGCATACATCAACTTGCTCAGTTCCAGGTGCCATGCACCGTCTTCCAGAGCATTGAGCTGGACATTGACTGACTCGCCACGAAATTTTTCCGCAGCCTGACGCGCCCGGTCCTCATCCGGAAAGGTGGCATAGAACTCGATGGGGTGAATGCGTGCGAAGTCGAAACCGCCTTCTTTCATGCAGCGCAGAACATGGCTGCTGACGTCTTCTTGATAGGCTGTGCTCATGAAACGTCCTCCTATGCAACGATAGATAGAGTTTCAACTATCCCGAAACACCCCTCGATGGCGAGGCGTGTAGCGGCAGGTCATCTGCCGCCCGGGACTCAAGCATGTCGCTGACAAGGCCGGTGCGTTTTACAAAACGGGCATACGTACGCAAGCAAACTCGGGTAGATGCTTCACCGACCTCGCTGGCAGAGTACGCCCATTGACAGTGCGTTGCCAATTGGCAGGATGGCGGGAAATGCAGCCCTCTTACGAAGCCTCGACGATGGAGATGATCTGTACCGCGTTCTGCTCTTTGAGTGTCTTCACGGTGGGCTCGGCAGTGCGACCGTCGAGGTCGTTCAGATCAAGATCACTGGCGACCGGAAACAGGATCGGACGAAGTCGCTGCGCAGCCTCTTCTTCACTGGGACGGTGATCGGATTCAAGATCGAGGGCTTGCTGTACGCCGTCTTTGTCCAGAAACGAAATAGTCCACACTTTCATCAATGCCTCCTCAGTAAAGGCCGGACAACGGCCTAGTGATCTTGACCCTTGCAGCGCAATGACGTTCAACCCGAATCGTCAGCACACGCCTGACGCTAACAGCCTGACCCCATAGATCCGCAGGCAAAAAAAACGCCCCGGTCTCGGGGCGTTTTCATCAGGCTGCGGTCATTGTGGCTTGGCGTCCTTGACCCCTGCCGTGTTGTCCAGCAGGCTCTTGGTCGCGGTCTGCAGGAAGCTGTCGAGCTTCTTGCGCAACTCGGCGACGTCCGGCGCGTTCGGCATCAGCTCGGCGTGGGGCTTGGTGCCCAACTCGTAGCTGTACACCTTCGGCTCCATTTCCTTGGGTTCGATCAGGATCCGGTTGCCGGTGACCAGCGCCACGGTCTGCTCGCTGCCCGACGGCTTGATCACACCGAAGCCCTCGTCTCCCGCCGGCAGATTGAGCAGGTCGCGGCCCCAGCACTGGTGCACGGTATCGCCACCCAGGCGGCCCATGATGGTCGGCACGATGTCGATCTGCGTGCCGACGATGCTGCTTCGCTTGCCGAACTTGTCTTGCAGGCCCGGGGCGATCATCAGCATCGGGACGTTGAAGCGGCCCAGGTCCATTTCGGTGATCTGCTCGTTGTTGCCGAAGCCGTGGTCACCGACGACCACAAACAGCGTGTCCTTGTAGTAAGGCTCTTTCTTGGCCTTCTCGAAGAACTGACCCAGCGCCCAATCTGAATAACGCATGGCGGTGAGGTGTTCATCCAGCGTTCCATGCCCGGTGACGCGCTCGACCGGCAGATTCGCCGGCAGTGCGTACGGCGTGTGGTTGGACAGGGTTTGCAGCAAGGCATAGAACGGCTTGCCCTTGGCTTCGCGGGCTTTCAGTTCCTCGGCGCCACGGTCGAACATGTCCTGATCGGACACGCCCCAGGTCGGGTCCGAGAACACCGGGTTGACGAAGTCATTGCGGCCAATGAAGTTGGTCATGCCCTGGTTGCTGAAGAAGCCCGACTGGTTGTCCCAGGCAAAGTCACCGTTGTAGACGTACACGTCGTCATACTTGCGCGCGCTGAGCAGCTGCGGCAAACCGGACAGCTTGTGGCTGCCTTCCGGCGTCTGCATCAGGTACTCGAAGCCGGGCAGGTTCGGGAAGCAGGCCATGGTCGCGAACATGCCCTGATGGGTGTGCGTACCGTTGGAGAAGAAACGATCGAACAGCAGACCTTCCTGGGACAGTTTGTCGAAGTAAGGCGTGATGTTCGATTCGTCACCCAGCGCACCCACCGAATGGCCGGCGAAGCTTTCCATCAGGATCACGACGACGTTCTTGATCGGCAGCGTGTTGGCCGGCGGCGGCGTGAAGTCACGACGCACAGCGGCTTTGTCTGGATCGATCAGCTTTTCGTTGGCGGTCAGCAGCATGTCGCGGACGATCTGTTGGGCTTCGGCCTGAGGCAGCGTCGCCTTCCAGATATTGTCGCGGTCTTCGGACATTCGGCTCTTCGCCGCCGCGATCAGCGTCAGCGTGCCGTTCAGGCCCAGGGTGTTGGCGAAGTTGGAGTCAGTGGTGTACGCATCGCCCCAACGCAGCGGAGGGCCCTGACGCAGGGTGCCGCGTGCGGCGATCACCGCGACCACCAGGCACAGCAGGAAGACAACGGCGCGTTTGTACAACGGCGCGACCACACGGTTGTCGGCGCTGGCAACGTTGAACCCGCCACGCGGCCGGGTTACGCGATCAACGCCTTTGAAGATCAGGCTCAGCAGCCAGGTCAGCAGTGCCCACGCCAACAGATAGCGAACCACCGGATAGCCGTACCAGATCATGCTCAGAACGGTTTTCGGGTCTTCTTTGACGTACTGGAAAACCAGGCCATTCAGGCGCTGGTGGAATTCACGGTAGAAATCCATCTCCATCAGGCCGAAGAACGCGGTCAGGCTGGCGACCAGCGTCAGCCAGAAGCGAAAGACCCCACGGGCCGCCATCATGCGCGCGCTGAACAGGGACAGCAGAAGGGGAATCAGGATGTACACGACCAGACGCAAATCGAATCGCAGGCCATTGCCGAACGCCTCGACGAACGTCGAAACCGGCGTCTCACCGATGCCTTCGCGGTTATAGACCAGCAGCGCAACGCGCAACAGGGTGTACAGGACCATCAGCACCAGGCCGCTCAGGAGCGTATAGGCCAGGTGCGATTTGACGGTAGGTTGCGGCGCGCGCGCCGGGGCGTCCGTTTTGGCCATGTGTTGTGGGATCCGTTGGATTCAGGTTTAGGTTCAAAAAGCTGTGCGCTCGACCACATCGAAATGCCGGTCCGGGCTGCGGGGGCCAAATATTACGTGAACCCTCGCGGTTTACCACCGATCCCGCGCATTCTTCATGACGGATCGGCTTAAACGTTTATCTCAATCAGTTGGCAGGCTCGGCAGTTGGCGGGCTTGGCACGGCGCGAATCTTCCCGAAGAAACGGTGAAAATTCCGTTGATTAATGTCCCCTCTCATATTTTCTTACAAAGCCTTGAATCGCGATTAAACCTTGAACGTCTGGGCATACCGCTCGACGGCGTGTTCGATGGCTTCGAAGACATGGGGTGCGTGGGGGGTGAGCGAGGCGTTTTCCTGCAGCGACGTCTGCACTGCCGCGATCAGCCGCGCGATGCGCACGTTCGGTTTGCGTATGTCACAGGTCGACGCCAGGCTCAGAATGCCGAGCCGCGATCCGAACAGGCTTTTCGAGCCATCCAGGCGCAGGGCGAGCGCGTCGTCTTTTATATACGCGGTGGTGTTGACGATGTCGTAGGCCGGTGCCAGCTGAGCGTCCGCTCCCAGCGGGTCGCGATACAGCACCCCGAAGTTCTTCAGATGGGCATCGCCGTTGCCGACCATGCAACTGAGCGCGACGATGTCGAAGAACTGATCCAGCGAATCACGCACGTGCTCAGGCGCGCAGAACAGGCGAATGGCCTTGGCGATGTTTTCGTAGCTGGAGTCGTATTTCTGTTCCGTGCCCAGGCCCATCAGCACGGCCATGTCCTCGAAGCCGATGGCGCGTTGCTCAGCGTCCCGATCAAAGCGGCGCATGACGAACAGCTGGCGGTTATCCGACAGATAAAATTCCGGTACCGGCATGCCGGCTCTGCGCGCAGCGTCCATGCACACGTATTCGTTGACAGCCAGCCCGGGGAAGTCCGCCCTCCCCGACTTGACGATCAATTCAGGCATCAACAGCGTGGCTTTCGGGTCCGTAACGAAATCCGAGTCGGGCACGATGACTTTGGGCTGAACGCCTGAAATCCCTGTGCGCAAAATATACTGATCGACCAGTTCGGCAAACAGATCCTGCGTCCCGTCCCAACTGAGTATCTGCCCCAGACTTTTGCCTGCGACGGGGCCCGCGCCACCCAGCAGGTCGTCAATCATGGGCGATGCCACGGCCACGCGGCCGACCGGCGAACCGCTGCCGGTCAATGCCATGAGCAGCATGGGGTTGATGGGCGTGGTTTTAGCGAGGCGATTGCGCAACTGTTCCAGCACGAAGCCTTCGGGCAGGTTCATCTGGAAGACGGGATGCAGGCTGCGCGATACGTAAGCCGCATCGCGAACGCCCATGGTCAGGCTGATCTGCGACTCCGGGCTGGCGTCCAGGCCGTAGCGAAACAGGTAGTCGCCGGGCTCCGACGCCGACAGCTCACCGCTCTCACCCTCCGGGGTAAAAATGCGTACACGATCCAGCGGTTTCACTGGAACACCTCGCGCAGCTCTTCAAACGTCGGGCGTCGGGCGGAAACGACTTTTATCTCGGCATTCAACGCGGCCAGAACCTTGGCGTAGAAATTCACCGCCACGGTCGGGCTGCCTTTTTCGACTTCGGCGAGCTTTTGCCGCGTCATGCCCGACTGGTAGGCCAGCTGAACTTGAGTAAGGCCGCGGGATTTACGCATGTCTTCGATCTGACTGCCCAACCGTTCCAGCAATAACGTCGCGTCCATTTGTCACGCCTGCATAACATTCAACAATGAATGGAATGTATACGTGACATGAGTGACGATCAAGGAGAAGTTACGTTTACCTGACATCGGCCCATGGATGTCAGGTTTACGTAACATAATCCGCCGTCACGCGTTGCTTGGCTTGCTGATCGCCTGCAGGACGTATTGCGGCAATGCGAAGGCGCCGATGTGGACCTCAGGATTGTAGTAACGGGTGACGATGCCGCTGCCGGCGAATCGCTGATGCAACGTATCCAGCGAAATCTTGCGGTGTTGGGAATCCGTCGACCCCCAGGCAAAGGTCATCGCGCCGCCAATATAAGTGGGCACTGCTGCCTGATAGAAATGCCAGTCGGCGAACAGACCGTTCATGCGCCCTGCCGTGGTCTGCACTTCGCTCAGCTGCATGAACGGCGTACCGTTCTGCGTGACCAGAATGCCACCTTCGTTGAGGCAGCGATGGCAGGCCTGATAGAAATTCTCCGAGAACAGCACTTCGCCGGGCCCGATCGGGTCGGTCGAATCGGAAATGATGACGTCGAATTTTTCCTGGGTATTGGCAACGAAGCGCATGCCATCGTCGATGACCAGGTTCAGACGCGAATCATCGAAAGCGCCTTTGGAGTGATTCGGCAGGTACTCCTTGCACATCTCGACCACGGTGCCGTCGATCTCGACCATGGTGATGTGCTCGACCGTCGCGTGCTTGGCGACTTCGCGCAGCATGCCGCCATCGCCACCGCCGATGATGAGGACGCGTTTGGCGCGGCCATGGGCCAGAATCGGCACGTGGGTGAGCATCTCGTGGTAGATGAATTCGTCGGCTTCGGTGGTTTGAATTACGCCGTCCAGCGCCATGACGCGGCCCATGCGCGGGTTCTGGAAGATCACCAGATGCTGATGCTCGGTGCGCACTTCATGCAGCATTTTTTCCATGCGAAAGCGCTGGCCATAGCCTTCGTACAACGTTTCTTGATAATCGCTCATGGATGGAGTCCCCGATAACTACTGATGACAGGACGGCGGGCCGCCCACAAGAAGGCGCGCATTCTACGTTGCGAAGCATGACAGGTCGAATGTCGTGGTGGCGCGAGGGTGATTCGCCCAAACACAAACGCCCGACTGGCCAGGCCAGTCGGGCGTCATGTGTTCTGAAGCCTTGCTGCAATACTAGATACGCACGTTGCCACGCGGGCCAGCGATTGCCCAGATGATCAGGCCCAGCACCGGCAGGATGACGATCAGCAAAATCCAGAGAATTTTCTTCCCGGTTTCCGCGCCGCTTTTCAGCACGTTGATGATGGCCCAGATATCCAGCGCCAGAATGATCAGGCCAATCAGACCGTTGAAGGTAGAACCCATGGTGTTGCTCCTTATTGAAGGCTTGCCCACTTGAGAGTGGCGGGCTGCGATGAGGGTTCCGTTGGTCGGCAGGGATATTTCGCCGCGCAGCAACACGCGTCGACGGAGATCAAACCTGCGCCTTAAGCGCCTCCAGCGCGGGCTCTATCAATATGCCGAGTTCAACGCCGAGGGCCATGACCCGCTCGACGTCAGCGCCGTAGACCAGCACCGTTTGCAACACGTGGTCCAGCGGCTCGCTGACGTCCATCAGCACATACCCGCCCATGTCCTTGTTCATGCTGGAAAGCTGCACCTGAATCCGGTTAAGCGCCACCAGTGGCTCGGCTTTGACCAGTTGCTTGGGCTTGATGTTGAACGGCACGTTCGGACCGAACGAGGCCATGATCTCGGTGAGCAGGTCAGGATAGGTATCGGCCTGAAGCAACACGGTGTCGGGAAGGCTGCCGATGACCACCCACTCCCCCAGCGGAATTGGGAAAGTGTCGTCGAAATTGACGTCCGGGTTGGCGGTGAGGAACGCTTCGGGGTCGGCGTAAGCCTGGGCGGCCTCGTCGGCGATTTTTCCGATTTCTTCATCGCTCATGCAGCCGGAGCTGATCTTGCTGATGAATTCGATGAGTGAAGCTTTCATGGCAGATCGTCCGGGGGCTGGAAAACAGGCGCGCAGGATAGCTGGAAATGCTGCGCGCCTCTATCGCTTACGCCCCCAGACGGGTGAGCTGCTCGGCGGTCTCGGTCGCGCCCATGGTCTGCGCAGCCATTAGTGGGGTGACGCCCTTGGCGTCCTGGATATGGGGGTTGGCACCCTTGGAGATCAGGTAGTCGACGATCGCCGTACGGTTGAACATCGCCGCCATCATCAATGCCGTACGGCCGTCGGCTGATGCGCCTTCGACGTCTGCGCCGCCTTCCACAAGGATCTTCACGGTGTCCAGATCGCCTTTGAAAGCAGCGCCAGCGATCGGACTCTGGCCGTTGTCGTTGCGCAGCTCCGGATCAGCCTTGTGCTTGAGCAGCACGCGCACTGCGTCTTGATGACCGTGATAGCTGGCCAGCATCAACAACGTGTCGCCTTTGTGGTTGCGAAGGTTGGGGGTCAAGCCGTTTTCCAGCAGCCGGTCGAGCATCGGGGCGTCGCCAGCACGGGCCCGGTCGAATACCTGCTCGGCAAATTCGAGTGCCTCTTCGTCTGTCATGCGCGTGGCAGAACCGGGCGTGGTGGGGGCTTCAGACATTTCGTAACTCCAGTAGCGCAACGCAGTGCGCGGGATAAATCTAAGGATGCAGCGATCTATGGGCCAGGCAACTTATGAGCCCTGTATAAAGCGGGTAGTTCCACTGATGGCGCCATCACTCATGGCGCACCGCAGATGGCGCCACTGCAGATGACGCCAACCATGCCAGCTTCAGCGACCGGCGCCAATTCCTCGATTTCAATGAGCTCGATAGGGTCGACTCGCGGCTGGGGTAGAAAATTTCGCAACAAGGGGAAATAAATCCGGGATACCGCTGTCTCAGTTGTGTGCGCACTGCGCGACTCCCTCCCCCTCCGCACCCATTACTTACTCCCCACTCCGGTAAATTGCAGGATGCACGAGCGGCATTCATGCAAATTGCACGAAGCAGTATTTTTTTAAAATCTATAACTAACTGATTTAATTGGTATTTATTTAACGCCAAAAGCTGGCACAGTCACTGCACTAGTCATTCCAAGCTTGTTATCCCATGAGCAATGGAGCCTCTAGACATGACTTTCATCCAAGAAAAATTCGCATCCGTATTTTCCGATTTCGAAGTCACCACCCAACCGCGTCCGGACGGTGGCGTTCTGTTGACTCTGCGCAACGATGAAGGCACCAACATCCGCCGCTGTGTGTCTTACGCTCAGTTGCACACCCCAGTACAACTGGAATGGGTGATCAGTGCGATTCGTCGTGACCTGGCCGCACAAGCCAGCGAGCTGCCCGCGATCTCGATGTTGCAGAGCCAGCACCGTTTTGATTTGCCTACTTATCACACCCGATAAGTACCAGCCCGGAACCTGGCGTTCCGGCTGCAGCACGTTTCACTCTCATCGAAGCATCCCTTGTAAATTCCCGCGATAGTTGATGCTATCGCGGTTTTTTTTGGGCGTTTTCCCGAAGCGCTCACGTCAGGCGCTGGCGACCATCGCGGCTCTGTCTGTCAGGGCTCGTCTACTGAATGATCCCTCTACACAACGCCTCGCCCACCGCCTGCGCGCGATTGGTCACCCCGAGCTTGGCGTAGATGCTCTTGAAGTGATGCTTGACGGTCGCCTCCGACACTTCCTTAATCAGCCCGATCTCCCACGCCGTCTTGCCTTCCCGCGCCCATTTGAGAATCTCCAGTTCTTTTGGAGAGAGCGCCCGCGTCTGCAGTTGTCGGCCCTTCCCCGCCACGTGAAGCATCGGCACCAGACTTGTCAGCAGGTAACGATCATTGTGGGTCAGCGGGCGCTCCATCCCATTGAGCGTGCAGATGGTGATGACACCCTGATTGGCCCGCGTCTGGCTGCTGTACCCATAGGACCACGCCGGAAGCAGGTCGCAATCCTCAACCGCAGCCATGTAGGCGGGTGATGGCGGGTAGGTTTTGAAGGCCTCTTCCCAATTCAGAAAGCCCATGGTGTGGCGGTAACACCGGATGACCGGGTCCTCGATCATCAGGCGTCCCTGGCAATAAAGGTCCTTCCAGTAGCTGTCGACGTTCGACGTGATGCAACTGAGCAGTACGCCATTTCGGTACTGATACAGCATGGCCCGTTCGCTGCGGCATTCGGCCCTCAGCCAGTCGAGTGCGTTGGCGATGGCCGCATCGCCATCCTGTTCAGTGATGCTGCTGACCATCTGTTGTATCAACGGACTCAGCGTCCCTGTCTGTGCGTTTTTCATGTCCCCTCCCGTTTAAAACCATCAAATGCGCGGCCCTGATGCCCCTTGGATTTTTTATGCATGGCAGCTGAAAAACGGCGCCAGGTGCTGTCGTCAACACGACCGCACGAGGCGTATTCAAAAGCTGTCAGGGCCCGACAGGCGAAGGGTTACACAGTCGAGGAGGGTTAAACACAGCGTCGAAAACAAACAGGCATGCCTGACCGTGAAACAAGCAACTTCCCACAAACGAACAAAAACCAACTTACATTTTTCCTCATTTGGATACAAAAACGGCCAATGTCAGAGACATCGGCCGTCGATTTTCAGCGAGCGTGAATCGTCAGAAAGCGCTGGGCTCTATCGCCGTAAAACGGCTGACGTTGATGTGCCCGTCCAGTGCTCCACCATCGCGCACCAGTGCGCAGGTGGCCATGCCGGCCTGTTGCGCCGCATCGAGCTCTTCGACGATGTCGGACAGAAACAGAAACGATTGCGCCGGCTGCCCGATGCTCGACGCAATCGATCGATAGGACGCCTCCTCCCGCTTGGGCCCGGAGGTGGTGTCGAAGTAGCCGCTGAACAGTCCGGACAGATCACCCGCCTCGGAGCAGCCGAAGATCAGCTTCTGTGCCTGGATCGAACCCGAGGAGTAGACGTAGAGCGCATACCCCGCCTGATGCCAGCGTTTCAGCGCCTCAACGGCATCCGGGTAGACGTGCCCCTTGAGCTGCCCGGCCTGATAACCCTGCTGCCAGACCATCCCTTGCAATGCCTTGAGCGGCGTGGCCTTGCGATCTTCGGCGATCCATTGCAGCAGGATCTCGATCACCCGATCGACGCTTGCATCGGGCTCGGCATTGTCGATGCGCACGGCCTGCAATTGCGCAGCCACGTCAGGTTCGCCGGCATGCTCGCGGATGAACGCGGGCAGATGCTGTCTGGCGTACGGAAAAAGCACGTCGAAGACGAAGCTCACGGCGCTGGTGGTGCCTTCGATGTCGGTCAGGATCACTTTGATGGTCATGATGAATCAGTCTTCCAGACGCGGGAACTGGCTGGCGATGCTCTCGCCGGTGAACTTCGCCACCCAGCCTTCCGGGTTATTGAACAGGCGAATGGCGACGAAATGCGGGTGCTCGCCCATGTCGAACCAGTGTCGGGTGCCGGCCGGAACCGAGATCAGGTCGTTTTTCTCACAGAGCACGGCATAGACGAAATCGTCGATGTGCAGGGTAAACAGCCCACGGCCGGCGACGAAGAAACGCACTTCATCCTCGCCATGCTGATGCTCCTCAAGGAACTTGGCGCGCAGCTCGGCCTTCTGCGGGTGGTCGCTGTTGAGGCTGATCACATCGACGGTCACGTAACCGCGCTCGGTCATCAGCCTGTCGATCTGGGTGCGGTAGGCCGCGATGACCTCCTCCTGACTGGCACCGGGAGTGATCGGCGTCGCCGCCTGCCAGCGGTCGAACGCCACGCCGTGCTCGGCCAGGGTCGAGGCAATGTCTTCCAGGTGCGTCAGCACCTTGTTGGGCAGCTCGGGGGATGACACGTGGTAAACGGACAGACTGCTCATTGCGGGGCTTCCTCGGTTCGTTCCGCGTCTGTCGGCTCTGGGGCCGATCCGACGCGTTGATTCAGGCAGTGGGAACGCTGGGGTGCATTGATCGTTGCGGAGATCAGGGATCAGCGGTTGAGCACGGACAGCGTCTTGAGCTCGCATTCGAACAAGAATTCGAAGGCTTCGATCTGGCGCAAGGCATCGCTCATCTTCGCGCCCCAGGTATACAAACCATGACCGCGGATCAGGTAACCGGCGCAGTCAGGGTGTTGATCCAGCCAGGGCTGAACCTTGTCTGCGAGCCGGGCGATGTCCTGATCATTGTCGAAAATCGGCACCACCACTTTCGACTCATGGGTAGAAACGCCGCTGAAGGCCTTTTGCAGCTCGTAGTCCTCGAACACCAGATGATCACCGGCAGTGAGCCGGGACAGCACGGTGGCGTTGACCGAATGGGTGTGGAGCACGGCGCCCACCGCCGGCTTGCAGCTATAAAGCTGCGTGTGCAGCAGGGTTTCAGCCGACGGCTTTTTGCCGGGCTCCAGGCTGTTGCCGGCAAGGTCGGTGGCCAGTACGTCGTCCACGCCCAACTGGCCCTTGTGCTTGCCGGAGACGGTCAGCAGTGCTTCGGTCGGCGACAGGCGCACGGAATAATTGCTGCTGGTGGCAGGCGACCAGCCCCGGCCGTACAGAAACTGCCCCGCTTCGATGATTTCCCGAGCCAGTGCTTCGCGACTCATACGCGCTCCTCTTTCATACATGTGGCGGTCAGAACAGCAGCGGCCACGGCCGCCAGACTCGCAATGGCAAAGGTCCAACTGGCGCCCAGCGCGTTCCAGCTGTACCCGGAATACAAAGCGCCCATCGCCCCGCCAGTGCCGGAAAGGGCGGCATACAATGCCTGACCCTGACCTTGCTGGCGCGGGCCAAAGCTGCGTTGCACGTAATGCACGGCCGAGGCATGAAAGCTGCCGAAGGTAGCCGCGTGCATCAGTTGGGCGACGATCAGAATTGCCAGATGATCGGCCAGATTACCCAGCAAAAGCCAGCGCAATGCAGCGATCACGAAGCTGGTGATCAGCACCTGACGAACGCTGAACCGCTGCAGCACACGGCTCATGACCATGAACATCAACACTTCGGCGATCACCCCCAGCGCCCAAAGCAGGCCAATGATGCCGCGGTTGTAACCGAGGTGTTCCAGGTGCAGCGTGAGAAAGGTGTTATACGGCCCGTGGCTCAGTTGTATCAGGGCGACGCTGATGTAAAACGCCAGCACGCCCGGCCTGATCAATTGCCTGAGAAACCCCTCGCCCGCGACCCGCACACCCGAGACCACCGGCTGCGCGTTCGGCACCCACCAACTGCTGGCAACAATGCCGAGTAGGATCAACAGCAGCAGTTGCGGGTAGTCATCCAGGCTGAACCACTCCAGCATCCGGCCCAACACCACCACCGAGAGGATGAAGCCGATCGATCCCCACAGCCGGATCTGGCTGTAGCGGGAAGTCTGGCCTTGCAAATGCGTCAGCGTGATGACTTCAAACTGCGGCAGAACCGCATGCCAGAAAAACGCATAGAGGGCCATGACCATCGCCAGCCAGGCGTAGGACGTGTCGACGAGAATCAGGCTAAAGCACGCCAATCCGCAAATGGCGCCGAAGCGCACGATGGTCAGACGTCGGCCGGTGTAATCGCCGAGCCAGCCCCAGACATTGGGCGCAACGCAGCGCATCAGCATCGGGATCGCCACCAGTTCGCCGATGCGCGCGGCGGAAAATCCCAAGTGGCTGAAGTACAGCGCCATGTAGGGCGCCGTGGCCCCGAGCAAGGCGAAATAGAACAGGTAGAAGCTGGCGAGCCGCCAGTAAGGAAGCGCTGCCACGCTCAGATGACCGTGGCGGCGACGCGCGGCTCAGGCATTACAGCTGACCCAGAATCGGCGTCGTCACGCGCACATCGCTGTTTTGCCCGCGATGGCGCAGCAAGTGGTCGACCAGCACGATGGCCATCATCGCTTCGGCAATGGGCGTGGCGCGGATGCCGACGCACGGGTCGTGGCGGCCCTTGGTGATGACCTCGACGGAGTTGCCATCAACGTCGATCGAGTGCCCCGGCGTGGTGATGCTGGAGGTCGCTTTCAGGGCCAGGTGCGCCACGATCGGCTGCCCGGATGAAATCCCGCCCAGAATGCCGCCGGCGTTGTTCGACAGAAAACCCTCGGGGCTCATTTCATCGCGGTGCTCGGTGCCGCGCTGGGCAACGCTGGCAAAGCCGGCGCCGATCTCGACGCCCTTGACCGCGTTGATGCTCATCAGCGCGTGGGCGAGTTCGGCGTCGAGACGGTCGAAAATCGGCTCGCCCAGCCCCGGCATCACCCCTTCGGCGACGACGGTGATCTTCGCGCCCACTGAATCCTGATCGCGACGCAGTTGATCCATGTAGGCTTCCAGCTCCGGCACCTTGCTCGGGTCGGGGCTGAAGAAGGCGTTGTCTTCCACCGAATCCCAAGTCTTGAACGGGATTTCGATCGGGCCGAGCTGGCTCATGTAACCGCGAACGGTAATGCCCTGAGTGGCGAGAAACTTCTTGGCGATGGCACCGGCTGCGACGCGCATGGCGGTCTCCCGCGCGGAGCTACGACCGCCGCCACGGTAGTCGCGGATGCCGTATTTATGGTGGTAGGTGTAATCGGCGTGGGCGGGCCGGAACAGGTCCTTGATCGCGGAGTAGTCCTTGGACTTCTGATCGGTGTTGCGAATCAGCAGGCCGATGGACGCGCCGGTGGTCTTGCCTTCGAAGACGCCAGAGAGGATTTCGACCTCGTCGGGCTCCTGACGCTGGGTGGTGTGGCGGCTGGTCCCCGGCTTGCGGCGGTCGAGGTCACGCTGCAGGTCTTCCAGCGACAGCTCGATGCCCGGCGGGCAGCCGTCAACGATGGCAACCAGTGCAGGACCGTGGCTTTCGCCGGCAGTGGTGACAGTGAACAGCTTGCCGTAGGTATTGCCGGACATGCGGGAGGCTCCGAAGACGTTCAAAAACTCAAGCGCGCCAGTATACGCAGGCTTATGGCGCAGTTCATCCTCGAACCTTATTCATTTGCCCGCGTCCAATTGACACTTTATTGATGACGGTCCTGCAATGCTAAGCGCCTTACCCCTGATTCGCGGCTTCTGGCCGCTGCGAGCGATCATCTTGAGCCTGACCCTGCTGTCATCCATCGCCCACGCCGGAACGCCCGTCGTGCTGCAGCGCCCCATCAGCCTGGACACCGGCACCGGCGAGCTATTCGGCACGCTGCTGCTGCCCAAGTCACCGAATCCGGTGCCGGTGGTGTTGATCATCGCAGGTTCAGGGCCGACCGACCGTGACGGCAACAACTCCGACGGCGGACGCAACGACAGCATGAAGCGTCTCGCCCTGATCCTCGCCAAGCACAACATCGCCAGCGTGCGATATGACAAGCGCGGTGTCGCGGCCAGTCGCCCCGCCACCCCGGACGAGCGCGATCTGAGCATCGAGAAGTACGTCGACGACGCCGTCGCCTGGAGCGCCAAACTCAAAACCGACCCGCGCCTGGGGCCTTTGATCCTGATGGGCCACAGCGAGGGCGCGCTCGTCGCTACCCTCGCGGCGGAACGCGCGGGCGCCGTGGCGTTGATCTCCGTGGCGGGCACCGGTCGCCCGGTGGATCAAGTGGTCCGCGAGCAACTGCAGGATCGCCTCCCTCCTGCGCTGCTGGCGCGCAGCGAGCAACTGATCGAGGAGATCAAAGCCGGCAAGACTGACAGCGACGTGCCCGAGCCCCTTCAGGTGGTTTTCCGCCCGAGCGTGCAGCCGTATCTGATTTCACTGTTCCGGCAGAACCCGACGGCGGCGTTCGGGCAGTTGAAAATCCCGACGCTGATCATTCAGGGGCGCAACGACATGCAGGTGGGCGTGGGCGACGCCGAGCTGCTGCACAAGGCCAAACCCGACTCGCAACTGGCGATCATCGACGGCATGAACCACGTGCTGCGTATCGTGCCCATGGACATCAAGCGGCAGTTGGCTTCCTACAAGGATCCGCAGTTGCCGTTGGCCAGCGAAGTGACCGATCGCATCCTGAAATTTCTCGACTCGGTACCGGCCGCCTGAGGCCGGTGCTCTTCAACTCAACGCGCGAGTTGACGCACGATCCCTTCAGCTTCGTCAGAAACGGCCGATAACTGTCTGCTGGCACCGTGTGCCGGTGCCATGTGCCGGGCAATGTCGATAACAGGATCGCCGTGATGACAGAAGCAACCATGCAAACCGACGCGGTCGAGCCGACCGATGCCAAAGAAGGCGAGGTCGCCGCGCCTGTCTTGTGGGAAGAAGTGCACGCCGAGCACTTCTCGATGCTGCGTCTGGCGCCCCTGCCTACCGACCGCGCAACCGGCGCCCGCCCGCTGCGCTTCGTCGAGTTCGGCAAGGCCGAGCGCCACAACAAGGAATTCAGCCTGCTGCGCATGAGCTATCAGCTGCCGGGGCAAAAGACCCGCAAGGAGCAGAATCATCTGGATATCTGGGTGGATCACGCCAATCGAAGCGTTCGCGTGGGCCCTGCATCAGGCTTGCAGATCGATCCGTGGAACCGCGGCATGGGGCGTTTCATGCTGGCTCAGGGCATCAGCTGGGCGCAGAAACGTTGCGCCGAGTACAAGATCGAAGGCATTGCGCTGGCCAACAAGGATGCGCTCAACGAGGACACACGCCTGCGTCGTGATCACTTCCTCAAGACCCAGGGTTTCGAAGTTGTCTACGCCGATGCGCAGCACCTGAAAGGCACCATCAAGGACGCCAAGGTCGGCAACCTCAATAACACCTGGAACGCCGACAAAATCCAGGTCGTGCAGATCCTCGACGCCGCGCAGATGTTGCAACAGGCCGAACAGAGAATTCAGGAACAGGACGTCACGATCAAGAAATCGGAAGACAAGGTCAGCAAATACCGCCGGGACGACAGCGGCTTGCGCTTCACCATCGCCTGCCTGGTCACCTTTGCCGTGTTTCAGGCCGGCCTGCTGATCTGGATTGCGACGCATCGGTGACCCGGCGTTAAGGCGGTAAGAGGCCGGTGTGCTTGCCATCAGATATGTGGTGTGAATGCCGGCGCCTTCCCGGCTGAAGCCGGTCCTACGGGTTGCATGCGAGTAGGACCGGCTTTGGCCGGGAAGAGGCCGGTGTGCTTGCCATTAGATTTGTGGTGTGAATGCCGACGCCTTCCCGGCTGAAGCCGGTCCTACGTTGCATGCGGGTAGGACCGGCTTTAGCCGGGAAGAGGCCAGCCGATTGCTTGCCTACACCCGCGCCGCGAACAGGTCTTGATGATTGCGGCACTGCTCGGCCGTCAGCATGAACACGCCGTGGCCGCCACGCTCGAATTCCAGCCAGGCGAAATCCACTTCCGGGTACAGCGCTTCGACGTGAACCTGGCTGTTGCCGACTTCCACGATCAACAAGCCCTTCTCGTTCAGATGATCCGCAGCCTGGGCCAGCATGCGACGCACCAGATTCAAGCCGTCGTCACCGCAGGCCAGCGCCAGCTCGGGTTCGTGCTGGTATTCATCGGGCATGTCGGCGAAATCTTCGGCATCGACGTACGGCGGGTTGGACACGATCAGGTCAAAACGCTGACCCGGCAGACCGTCAAAACCATCGCCCTGCACGGTGTACACGTGCTGATCCACACCATGGCGCTCGATGTTCTGATTTGCCACTTCCAGCGCCTCGAACGACAGATCGGCCAACACCACTTCAGCGTTGGGGAACACGTCGGCGCAGGCGATGCCAATGCAGCCGGAGCCGGTGCAGAGGTCAAGAATTCGCGCCGGATCGTTGGCCAGCCAGGGTGCGAACCGCTGTTCGATCAATTCACCGATGGGCGAGCGCGGAATCAGCACGCGCTCGTCGACGATGAATGACATCCCGCAGAACCACGCCTCACCCAGCAGATACGCCGTGGGCACGCGCTCCTCAATGCGTCGCTTGATCAGGTGTTGAACCTCAACCAGCTCTTCGTCTTCAAGGTTGCAGTCCAGGTAACTGTCGGCAATTTCCCACGGCAAATGCAGGGCGCCGAGCACCAGTTGGCGAGCTTCGTCCCACGCGTTGTCGGTGCCATGACCGAAAAACAGGTCTTCCCCATGGAAACGGCTGACAGCCCAACGGATATGATCGCGCAGGGTGCGCAGGCGGGAAGTGATCACGGCAGACTCCTTGAAAAAACGACGGGCGATTCTATCAGCCATCCACGCAACAAACGATCCCGCACCGGGCGCGGCGGCCACGCGCGAAACTTTCCGCAGTCTTTGCCTCGTTTTGCAGGCACTATGACAGCAACCGCGACCTGCCCGACGGCTTGAAGCCCGGCAAAAAAGCGAGGCCTGTGAGCATGGCGGTTCACAGAATCGCTCTGCCAGTGGACAATGTGGCAAAAGCCCCACTCGAAGGAGCCCCCCGATGTCTGTTTCAAACACTGGTCCGAAGACCATGTTTCAACTCAGTGGCCGTGAATACGCAGCGGCCACCTTGAGTAATGCCACCCTGATCATCATCGATGCGCAAAAGGAATACCTCAGCGGCCCCCTCGCCCTGACCGGCGTTCAGGACGCCATCAATAACATCGTCAAACTGGTCGAAGCAGCGCGTGCAGCGAAGTCGCCAATCATTCACGTGCGCCATCTGGGCACCGTGGGCGGGATGTTTGATCCCCAAGGCGAGCGCGGTCAATTTGTCCCCGAATTGCAGCCTCAGGGTGATGAAATCATCATCGAAAAACGCCTGCCCAATGCGCTGAATGGCACCGTCTCCACCGACGACCGCACTACCCTGCACAGCCTGCTGGAAAGCCGTGGCCGGCTTGACCTCGTGGTCTGCGGGTTCATGAGCCACTCCAGCGTCAGCACCACCGTGCGCGCGGCCAAGGATTACGGGTTTCGCTGCACGCTGGTTGAAGACGCCTGCGCCACCCGCGACCTGCCGACCCCGAGCGGCGTCATCAAGGCCGAGCTGGTGCAGCAGGCGGAGATGGCAATCATGAACGACAACTTCGCCAAACTGGCGCTGACCAAAGACCTGATCTGAACCCGCGCTCGACAGGAGCTGTTGTAACCGAGCTGACTGCGCATGCCCCTCGCGCAGATCATTTTCCGGCAGTTCCTGTAGAAAAGGCGTACAAATGCAGTCGTCAGGCAGGGTGATCCTGTTCACCTGACCGCCTATCCGTTATCGACCCGTGATGCCCCTGAAACCTGGCCAGGCGGGAACCACACCACCCTGTACTGGTCAGAGCGCCGATACCCATAGAGGAAATCGGAATGAAAATATCCGATGGTTTTGATGCCCGTCGCCTGCGCCCCAAGGGCCAAGGCAGCTGGCGGATGCGCATAATTGCTGCGATTTCGGCCGTTCTGGCTACCGCTGGCGTGCTGCTGGCCATGGCCGGCGTGGCCAGTTTGATCGGCAACCCTGTCGCGCTGGGCGAACTCAACGCGAGTCCGGCTGGCGCCGTGGTGACGGTGATTGTCGGTTTGCTGATGCTGTATGTCGGCATCTGGTTCTGGCGCCGCAGTCGTCGCCGTCGTCGTCGTGCCGGCGAACTCAACATGTCCCCCCATCTGATGAAGAAACACGACTGACCTTCGCGTCATCCGCTGCTGGTTAATCATCGATAGTCGCGCCGATTCTGGCGTGACGTGGTTAAACTGGCCCCCTTCGCGGAGACCACCATGCAAGACGACGACTTTTCCCTGTTCAGAAGTGAGATTCGCGGCGTAAAGCCGATCAAGACTGAACATGCGGACGTAGGGAAACCCAAAACAGACCGTAAGAACCTGGCCAAATTGCGTCAGGCCGCCACCGTGCGCTCCGATGCGACGATCACCGTTGACGGTTTGTCAGACCAGTTTGTGATCGACGTCGGCCCTGAAGACACGCTGTACTGGGCACGTGACGGGGTGCAGGAAGGCCAGATGCGCAAGCTCAAGCTTGGGCAGATCAGCTTCGAAGGCAGCCTGGACCTGCATGGCATGAGCGTCGAAATGGCGCGCGAGACGATGTGGGAATTCCTGGCCGAGGCGGCAAAACTCGAAGTGCGCTGCGTGCGCATCACCCACGGCAAGGCGGTGCGGCTGGATGGCAAGCGGCCGATGATCAAGAGCCACGTCAACACATGGTTGCGCCAGCACCAGCAGGTATTGGGATTTGCTTCGTGCATCGCCAAGCATGGCGGCGCAGGTGCGGTGTACGCAATCCTCAAGCGGACCATGATGGAAGGGCGTGACGAGTAAGCCAGGATGCGGAATGGTCATCCACCGCGTATTAGCGTCAGGAACGCAGATTAACGGACGGC
>NZ_JAKJXE010000017.1 GCF_021728295.1 Pseudomonas petrae | reverse complement strand
TGTGGTCTGCGAGCCTGCCCGGATATGATTTGAACTCATACCCCCATGATTTTTATTGGTTACAGCCCCGCCAACCCTCAGTGTTAAAAAAACGCAAACACAGCTCATCAACAACAAAAAGAGCGTTTGCAAAATGACTGATCCTCACTGTCAAGTCCACGCCAGCCCATCGCTGCGCTCTCCGACATCCCGATGTCTGTCCCGCGATCTTCGTGATCCGCGTGCACGTCTGATCGCCCAAAATAAATCCAAGAGTACCCCCCAATGAAAGAACTTGACCTCTACATCGGTGAAGGTTTCGAAGGCCCAGGTGTGAACGCCGCCCACATCAACATTCTGATCGGCCCGCGTAACGGTCATGCGGGGCAGGCGTTTGCCACCAGCTTGGCGTCGCCGAGCCAGGGGCATTGCCCGTTCATGGTGATCGCCCAACCGAACATCCCGGTCAAGCCGATGACCCTTTACGTCAACAAAGCTGCGATCAACAGCGACTTACATGGTAACGCCACTTGGGGCGCGTCCCAGGCCGGGATTGCCAAGGCTGTGTTAGAGGCCTTGCTGGACGGCACCTTGCCGCCGGAAGCCGAAGACGAGTGGGCAATCGTGACGGCCAACTGGGTCAACCCGGCCTGCGATGATCTCGATGCGGTGTACCTGAACAACTACAACGCCTGCTGCACCGCCATCCGCGCCGCCCTGACGGGCAAGCCGGAAACCGCGCAGCTGGCGGATGTGGTGGCGCATATCAGCAACCCTTTTTACACCCCCAAAGCCTGAGGTCTGCGCCATGCAATACATTCGTTTGGGCAACTCCGGCCTGCAAGTCTCCCGCCTGTGCCTGGGTACCATGAACATGGGTACCCCGGACTGGAAACCGTGGATCTTCGATGAAAAGCAAAGTGAGCCCATCGTTGCCCATGCACTCGATAACGGGGTGAATTTCATTGACCTGGCAGACTTCTATTCCGCCGGTGTGGGTGAGGAAGTGGTGGGGCGGATCGTCAAGCGCCTGGCCCGTCGCGACGACCTTGTGATCACCACTAAAGTCGGTTACGGCACCCGTAACGGCATCAATGCCAGCGGCCATTCGCGCAAGCACATCATGGACAGCATCGACGCCTCGCTGAAGCGCTTGAGCATGGATTACGTTGATGTGTTCATGCTGCATTACTTCGACCTGAATACCCCGGTTGAAGAAACCATGAGTGCGATGAACGACATCGTGCGTTCCGGCAAGGCTCGATACATCGGCGTTTCGACCATGCTCACCGGGCAACTGGCGAAGATCCTCATGGCCTGCGAGCGCAGTGGCTGGGTCAAGCCGATCAACATGCAGCTGCAATTGAATTGCGCCTACCGCGAAGAAGAGCGCGAGATGATTCCGTTCTGCCGCGATCAGGGCCTTGGTGTCTCGGTGTTCAGCCCGCTGGCTCGCGGCTTGCTGACCGGCGACGTGCAATCGACCCGCAACCAGACCGACTTTTTCACCCAGCAGATGTACAGCGACGACGCTTCGTACGAGATCGCTCGTTCGGTGCAACGCGTGGCCCGTGCCCGTGGCGTGGCAAATGCGCAGATCGCTCAGGCGTGGGTCGCCAACCATCCGGGCGTCGATTGCATGCTGGTCGGCGCTGACACCACTGCGCAGTTCGACAGTGCCCTGGCGGCGCTGGAGACCAAACTTGATGCCGAAGAGCTGCAGGAACTGGAACGTAACTACACCCCGTGCGACGTGATCAACGATTACACCGCCGGCAAACGCATCCTGCGCTCGGCCCGCCCGGGTCTGGAACGCTTTACCCTGACTGAGGCTGTGGCATGAGCACGCTGATCCGTAACGGCAATTTCATCGACGGCCAATGGTCGAGCGGTGGTGCGACCTATCCGGTGTTGAACCCGGCCAATGGCGATGTGATAGCCGACGTGCAAAAGGCCGGCGCCGAAGCAACCCACCTCGCCATCGCCGCGGCCAACCGTGCCTTGCCGGCCTGGCGAAAATTGACCGCCAAAGAACGCAGCCAGTGCCTCAAGCGCTGGAGCGAACTGATGCTGAGCAACCAGAAAGACCTCGCCACCTTGCTCAGCCGCGAGCAGGGCAAACCGTTGGCTGAAGCCATGGGTGAAGTGGTCTACGCCGCGAGTTTTCTGGAGTGGTTCGCCGAAGAGGCCAAGCGCGCTTATGGCGACGTGATTCCCAGCCACAAGGCCGACGCGCGAATCATCGTGGTCAAGGAAGCCATCGGTGTGGTCGCGGCGATTACCCCGTGGAACTTCCCGCTGGCGATGGTCACCCGCAAGGTCGGTCCGGCGCTGGCGGCGGGTTGCACAATGATTCTCAAACCGTCAGAAGAAACGCCACTGTCAGCCTTCGCCCTGGCGGTGTTGGCCGAGCAGGCGGGCATTCCGGCCGGCGTGTTCAACATCGTTTCGGGTGACGCGGTGGCGATTGGCGGCGCACTGCAGGCCTCCAGTATCGTGCGCAAACTGTCGTTCACCGGCTCCACCCGCACCGGCAAATTGCTGATGCGCCAAGCGGCGGACACCCTGAAAAAAGTGTCGCTGGAACTGGGCGGCAACGCGCCATTCATTGTGTTTGACGATGCGGATCTGGACGCTGCGGTCAAAGGCGCCATGGCCTCGAAATTCCGCAACACCGGGCAGACCTGCGTCTGCGTGAACCGCTTCTTTATCCAGGACGGCGTCTACGAAGTCTTCACCGGCAAACTTGCCGAAGCAGTCGCCGCCCTGCGCGTCGGCAGTGCGCTGGACGGTGAAACCGAGCAAGGTCCGCTGATCAACACGGCAGCGTTGGCCAAGGTTGAACGGCATGTGGGCGACGCCTTGGAGAAGGGCGCCAAACTGCTGTGCGGCGGTCGTCGCCATGCACTCGGCGGCACGTTCTTCGAACCGACCATCCTCACCGAAGCCAACAGCGAGATGTTGATCGCCCAGGATGAAACCTTCGGCCCGGTAGCCGCGTGCTTCCGCTTCAAGGACGAAGCCGACGTATTGCAACGCGCGAATGACACGCCCTACGGGTTGTCGGCGTACTTCTACAGCCGCGACATCGGTCGCGTCTGGCGCATGGCTGAAGGCCTGGAAGCCGGCATGGTCGGGATCAACGAAGGCATGATCTCCACGGAAGTCGCGCCGTTTGGCGGCATCAAGGAATCGGGCCTGGGGCGCGAAGGCTCCAGGTACGGCCTGGAAGACTACCTGGAGATCAAATACCTGTTGATGGGCGGCCTCTAGTCCCCAACGGCAATTTCTGTGGGAGCGAGCGAGCCAGCTCCCACAGGTTCAAGCGCTATCGATTTCATTTCTCCGTCAATAACAACAACTGGAGACGAACATGTCCGCTCAATCGATCAAGATCGATGACCTGCCCATTGGGCGCTTCCACATTAAAATTGCCGGTCTCACTTTCGGCGCGCATTTCACCGACGGCTACATCCTGGGCCTGATCGGAATTGCTTTCACATTGCTCAGCCCGCAGATGCACCTCGATGCCTTTTGGCAAGGCCTGATCGGCGCTTCGGCACTGATTGGCCTGTTTGTTGGCAGCCTGTTCTTCGGCTGGATTTCCGACAAGGTCGGGCGGCAGAAAATCTTCCTGGTCAGTTTTGTCCTGATCACCGTTGCATCGGTCATGCAGTTCTATGCCGAGACCGCGATGCAGCTATTCCTCTGCCGGGTGCTGATCGGTATCGGCCTGGGCGGCGACTTCAGCGTCGGTCACGCGATGCTCGCCGAGTTTTCGCCGAAAAAACACCGGGGCGTGTTGCTCGGTTCATTCAGCGTTATCTGGACGTTCGGCTACGTCGCCGCGACCTTCGTCGGCACCGCGATGCTCAACCTCGGTGATGACGCCTGGCGCTGGATGCTGGCCTCTTCAGCCATTCCGGCAGCGTTCATCCTGATCGCGCGGATCGGTACACCCGAGTCACCGCGCTGGCTGGTCAATCAGGGGCGAATCGCCGAAGCTCGGGCGATTGTCAAAAAACACCTGGGCGGTAATGTCGAACTCGATGAAACCCGCTCCACCGAAACCCGCTCCGGCTACGCGGTGCTGTTCAGCCGCGAATACCGCAAGCGCACCGCGTTCAACTGCCTGTTCTTCGTCTGCATCGTGATGCCGTATTTTGCGATCTACACCTTTCTGCCGTCGATTCTGCAGAAGCTGGGCCTGGCAGAGGGTTTTGGCACTGAATTGATGCTGAACCTGCTGCTGATCCTCGGCGCATTGATCGGCATCTGGTGCACGGTGAAGTTCTCGCGCCGAGGGTTCCTGATCAATTCGTTCATCATCCTCGCAGTAGCCTTGTTCCTGCTGGCGGCGTTGCCGGGGAGCGCGGCCTTCCTGATGGTGCTGGTGTTTGGCGTGTTCACGCTGGTGTTGTCAGCGGTAAGCAACCTGGTGGGCGTGTTCCCGGCCGAGAGCTTTCCGACCGAAGTGCGGGCCAGCGGGATTGGCCTGGCGACGGCGGTGAGTCGCCTGGGCTCGGCGGTCAGCACCTTCCTGTTGCCGGTGAGTGTGGCCGGGATGGGGTTGAGCCCGACCATGGGCATTCTGGCGGCAATTCTGGCCTTGGGCGCGATGATTTCCTGGGCCTGGGCACCGGAAACCAAATCCCTGACATTGAGCCAGGCGTGCAAGGCGCAGACCCCGGCGGAGCGCGCGGAGCCTGTCACGACCAAGGTCGCAGCCCCGATCTGAAACCCACTACCGTTCCAATGTGGGGGCGGTTTTGCTTCCACATTGGTATATCGATGGTTCAAGGATTACTCACCAACCCCAACCACTGCGTAAACAACCGCACCTTCGACAACCCCTGCTTATCATTCGCCACATCCAGCCAATACCCATAAGGCCCAAGCACTTCCACCGGTGTGATCGGCTGCAGGCTGCCATTTGCCAGTTCCTTTTCAATCATTTGCCGGTCAATCACCGCCAACCCACCCCCCGCCAGCGCCGTGTGGATCACCTGGTCCAGCGTGCTGAATTCGAGCCCTTGCGCGGCATCGACATCCTCGCGGCCCATCACCGCCAACCAGTTCTCCCACACCTTCAAGCGTTTGCCATCGTGCAGGATGTGCAATAGCGGAAACTGCCGCAGATCCGGCGGCTGGCCATTGACGAACAAATCCGGGCTGGCCACTGCCATGTGCCGCTCCATCACCAGCAACTGACTGCTGCAATGGTTGGCCGCCTCAAGGCCGAAGCGGATGTGGCAGTCGGTTTCCGCGAGGCTGTCGTTGCCGTTCTGGTGGGTCACGCTGAGGCTGATGTCCGGGTAGCGTTGGCAGAACGCGCGCAAATGCGCCGACAACCAGCGGGTCGCCCAGGTGGGTGGCGCAACGATGCGCAGGCGTTGGCGCAGGTTGGGCACGCGCACCGCTTGCAAAGCACGTTCGACGTGGTCGAAGGCATCGCTCAATTGAGGGGAGAGGGCGAGGCCGGTCTGGGTCAGCGACAGGCCTTGGGGTGTGCGGATAAACAGCGCCACGCCGAGATAGTCTTCGAGCTGCTTGATCTGACGGCTGACCGCGCCTTGGGTGACGTTCAGACCCAAAGCCGCCTGGCTGAAACTGCGATGCCGCGCGACTTCTTCAAAGACGCGCAGCATGTTGAGCGGGGGCAGTTGACGCATGAAAGGGTGACTCCGAAACGGCCTTCTACGCATTAAATGCGTGGGCAGATTTATTGTTTTTGGTGGATATTGGTTGGTGCGTGTGTGACTCCATCAGTGATGGGCTGATGCAAGTGTTCTGTCTGTTATTCGCCAGCAGGCTCACTCCCACACGTTATGCGCCAAACCTGTGGTGTGGAGACGAACCTGCTGGCGAAGGCGCCTTCAAGGGCAACAAAGCACCTGGGTCAGAAGTAATACCCAATGTTCATGTACAGCTGGTTTTCCCAGTGGTCAGTGCCCCCGGCCCCCAGGCTCTGGGTGTAGCTGCTGCCCCCAATGTACGGATCATTTTTGCCGTACAACCATTCCGTCGCGATCCACAGTTTGCTGAAGGAAAACGAGGTCCCCAGGATCAACCGCTGCGACGTCTTGAACGCGTCGGCGGATTTATCGAAGGCGCTGTAGTTGGCGTATAGCTTCACACCGCTTATCTGATCGAACAGGTATTTACCGGCGACGTCGTAGCTCAGGTCGGCGACGTACAAATTGCCTCGACTGGCGACGTTGTAGGTGCCGTCGTACCCGCCGAGTGTGACCACTTCATCGCTGCCGGGATTGCGCGGCGACATCTGTTGCCGCGCCGCTTGCAGTTGCACGCCCCATGGGCCGTTCTTGCCGAGGTAGTGCACGGCCACGGCGTTGCGGCGGCCGTCGTTGTCGGTGTCCTTGTTTTCCAGAGTCGAGGTCAGGCCGGAGATCCCTATTTCGGACTTCCACCCCCCCAGGTCCAGGGCTTTGGCCACCCGCACCACCACAGTGTTGCGTTCCTGGTTGTCGCTGCCATCGCCCACGTAACTGTCGGCCCCGGACACCACGCT
This sequence comes from Pseudomonas petrae, assembly GCF_021728295.1. Taxonomy (GTDB): domain Bacteria; phylum Pseudomonadota; class Gammaproteobacteria; order Pseudomonadales; family Pseudomonadaceae; genus Aquipseudomonas; species Aquipseudomonas petrae. The sequence continues at coordinate 101,170 of NZ_JAKJXE010000017.1, read as the reverse complement.
GGAGTAAGTCACCCCTTTGCTGGTGCCTTTGCCTTGCCACGCCGGGCGCAGGTAGTAGCCGGCCTGGATGTTCCAGTCGCCACTTTGCTGGATGTACTTGGCGCCGATTTGTTGCACATCTTCCAGGCCGATGACGTTGCCCAGGGTTTCGTAAAAGGTGCTGCCGAAGTACGGCTGCAAACCGAACGGCACTGTATTCAGGCCCACCTGCACTTGCTGGTCGGGATTGAACTTGTAGCCGACCCAGGCGAACTTGGCGAACTGAATATCGCCGTAGTTCTTGGTGTACTGGTAAGGATAGGAACGTCCGTAGAAGCGGTATTGGGCCTCGCCGATCCAGGTGTCGGAGTTGTACTTGGCGCTGAGGAACACCGTGTCCAGGCCAAACTTCTGGATGTCTCGGTCCGGATCATAGTCCCAACGCGCCCGGACGGCGCCGCCGAGGTCGAGGTTATCGGTGACCTGCACCGCCATGGCTGGCGCCGCGAAGGCGCCGAGCAGCGGAATGAGAACGATGGAACGGGCTGCAATCGGGGTGTTGGTGCGCACAGTCATGCTCCTGATTTTTTAGTTATCGTTGGCAACAGCAACCCATGCCGCAGCGAACGCTGCGACTGGGTGAGAGGGTTATTGACTCAGTGGGCTTGTGGTCTGATCAGCCTCAGCGTGGGTTCGGCGGCAGGCACCACCGGGATAGCCGACGCGCCGGGTGCCGCTGCCAGCAAGGTCTGGGTGTAGGTGTTTTGCGGACGCAAGAGCACCTGTTCCGCCGTGCCGTATTCCACCACTTCGCCCTGACGCATCACCGCGATGTAGTCGCTGATCTGCGCCGCCACGCGCAGGTCGTGGGTGATGAACAAAATGCTCAGGCTGAGGCGCTGTTGCAGTTCAGCGAGCAGTTCCAGCACCTGCTTTTGCACCGAGACATCCAGTGCCGAGACGCTTTCATCGGCGATCAACACTTCCGGGCGCATCGCCAGGGCCCGGGCGATGCCGATGCGCTGGCGCTGACCGCCGGAGAACTGCCGAGGCTTGCGCTTGAGGGCGTCACGTTTGAGCCCGACCTGTTCCAGCAAATCACCGGCCTCGGTCCATGCATCCCTGGACGACAACCCGCGCAATTGCGCCGCGCGGGCGATGATGTCGCCGACTCGGTGGCGTGGATTGAGCGAGCCATACGGGTCCTGGAAAATCATTTGAATCCGCCGCCGATTGGCCGCCAGCGCAGAGCCGCGCAACGCGAGAAAATCCGTGTCACCGACCCAGACGTGGCCGCTGTCGCTTTCCACCAGCCTGATCGCCGCTTTCACCAACGTACTTTTGCCCGAGCCAGACTCGCCAACAATCGCCAGCGTCTTGCCCCGTGGCAGTTGCAGCGAGACATCCTTGAGCGCCGGGATCAACCTGCCACCGACGTTGTAGGTTTTGGTCAGGTGCTCGATGCGCAACGCCAACTCACCGTCGGCGCAGGGGACGTGCAACTCGGGATGAAGCGCCGGCACGGCGGCAATCAGCTTGCGGGTGTACGGGTGCTTCGGCGCATTCAACACTTGATCGCGCTCACCGATTTCCACCAGCACGCCGCCCTCCATTACCGCGATACGGTCGGCGATTTCCGCTACCACGCCGAAGTCGTGGGTGATGAACAGGATGCCGTGCTGACCACGACCGCGCAGGTCGCGGACCAGTTTCAGCACTTGGGCCTGTGTGGTCACATCCAGTGCCGTTGTCGGTTCGTCGGCAATCAGCAGATCCGGGTTCATCGCCAGCGCCATCGCAATCACCACCCGTTGGCATTGGCCGCCGGAGAGTTGATGCGGGAAGCTGTTGGCGATCCGTGGCGGATCGGGCAGTTGGGTGGAATCCAGGAGGGCGAGCATGCGTTCGCGGCGCTCTGTGGCGGGCATGTGCGGCGCGTGAATGTCGAAGATTTCCTCGACCTGCTGACCAATACGAATCGCCGGATTCAGCGCTGCCATCGGCTCCTGGAAAATCATTGTGATGCGGTTGCCACGCAACTGGCGCAGGGCGTTGTCGTCCATGCGACAGATGTCGTCGCCGAGGAAGTCAATCACGCCTTCTGTGTGGCGCAACCCCTTGGCGTAGTCGCCCATGATCGCCGCCGAGAGCACCGATTTGCCGGAGCCCGACTCGCCGATCACACACAGGATTTCGCCCTTGCGCACGTCGAAGCTGATGCTTTTTATCGCGTGGCTGCGGTCGGCGCCGGGAGGCAGTTCGATGGAGAGGTTCTCCACGCGTAGCACCTGTTGCACGTTCTCCAGTTGACTCATGCTCAACTCCTTGCGCCGTTCTGGGCGTGTTCGTCCAGACCGTCCGCCAACAGGCTCAGGCCCAGCATCAGGGTGGAGATGGCAATGCACGGGAAGATAACCAGGTGCGGGAAAGCGATGGCCATGCTGCGGCCTTCGTTGATCATGCTGCCCCAGTCCGGGGTCGGCGGTGGAAGGCCGAGGCCGAGGAAACCGAGGGCGCCGATCATGATCGCGGTGTAGCCGATGCGCAGGCAGAAATCCACGATCAGCGGGCCGCCACAGTTGGGAAGGATTTCCATCAGCATGATTCGCAACGACCCTTCGCCCTGGGTGATCGCGCTGAGCACGTAGTCCCGGGAACGAATGTCGATGGTCAGCGCGCGCATGATCCGGAAGATCGCCGGGGCGCTAGTGAAGGTCACCGCAATCAGGATGTTCAGTGCCGAGGCGCCGAGGGCGATGATAATCACGATGTACAGCACCAGCACCGGAAACGACAGCACGGTGTCGGCGAGATAGGAAAGCAATCCGTCGACCCAGCCGTTGAAGTAACCGGCGCACAGGCCCATGGCAATGCCCACGGCAAAGGCGGTCAAGGTCGCGAGGATCGACCAGAACAACACGGTCCGCGTGCCCCAGACCAGCCGCGAGAGAATGTCCCGACCGATCATATCGGTGCCCAGCAGGAATCTCATGCCATTGCCGTCCGGAGTCATCGGCGTCAGCAGCGGGGTGAAGCTTTCGAGAGGGTCATGAGGTGCCAGCCACGGCGCGAAAAGCGCCATCAGCACCCAGCCGCCGACGAGTAGCAAACCGAGGAACGCCAAGGGATGTTTGAATGCGTTGAGGACGTTCATTGCCCACCTCCGCCAAGACTGCGCAGGGTGATGCGCGGGTTGAGCCAGGTGTAGGCCAGGTCCGAGAAGATTTTAGTCGCGCCGACGACGATGCCGCTGATCATCGCGCAGGCTTCGATCAGGTAGACGTCATGGTTCAACGACGCGGTGTAGAGCAATGAGCCAAACCCTTTGTAGGCGAAGAACACCTCGACCACGATCACGTTCGACAGCAGCCACGGGATGTACAACATGATCACGGTGATTGGCGCGATCAGCACATTGCGCAGGGCATGGCGCAACACGATGCGTGAGGTCGACGCGCCTTTGAGGCGGGCGGTGCGGATGTACGGAGCCTGCATCACTTCGACCATCGAGGCCCGAGTGATACGCGCCAGATAACCGATGCCGAACAGGCACAGCACCATTAGCGGCAGCGCCAGTTCCACGGGATTGAATCCGTCGCTCATGCTGCTCACACCCGGCAGCCAGTTGAGCCAGAACACGAAGATCGCCGAGACAAAAACCGCGCTGGCGAAGTCCGGGATCGAGGTGGTGACAATCGACAGAAACGACACCAGTCGATCCACCGCCGAGCCCTGACGAATACCTGCCAGAATGCCGAGCGTCAACGCCACCGGCACCATCACCGTCAAGGCCAGGCCGGCGAGGATCAGGGTTTGCCACAGCGTTGGCAGCAGCAGGTTGATCACTGGCTCACGAAAATGCACCGAAGTGCCCCATTCGCCGCTGACAAAATCTTTCAGCCACACCAGGTAACGCCACACGAAAGGCTGGTTGTAACCGTGCTCCACCAGCCACGCGGCGCGTTGGTCCGCGGCGGAGTAGGGGCCCAGGACGTTGATCGCTACGTCCTCGATGTTCAGTTCCAGGGCCAGGAACACGATCGCCGACACTGACAGCAAGGTCGCCGCCAGCGCCAATAACTTGCGCAATAGAAATTCAGCCATGCTCGCACGCTCCGGCTAATCAAGGGATGGCGGCCCGCCGCACCGAGGTGGGTGAGCTCGTTTTTCCGGCGCTTGAATCAGGCGCTCAACCAGACTTCATCCATTGGGTAGAAGTCCGAAGGGTGAACCTTGAATCCCTGAACTTTCTTACTGGCGGCGGTGAATTTGTCGCCCCAGAACGGCTGCACCATCACGCAGGCGTCCTGGAGGATTTGCTCGACGTTTTGCATGGACACGGCTCGTTGTTTCGGATCGATTATGCCCATGGCTTTATCCAGTGCGGCGTCGAAGGCCGGGTCGCTGTAGTGGCTTTCGTTCCAGGCCGCGCCGCTGCGGTAGGCCAGTTCCAGCGACATCACCCCCAACGGGCGATGCGCCCAGTAGGTGAGGCTAAACGCGGCTTTGTCCCAGATCGGCCAATATTGGGTGGCCGGAATAACCTTGAGGTTGATGCGGATGCCGGCCTCGGCGCAGTTCTGCTGCAGGATCTGCGCACAGTCCTGTTCGTAGCGTCCCTGGGTGTTGCCGACGATCAGGTCGATGTCGATGCCGTTCGGATGACCGGCTTCAGCGAGGAGTGTCTTGGCGCCAGCCACATCCCGGGCACGTTTGGGCAGCGGGATGTATTCCGGGTGGGACGGGGCGACATGATGGTCTTCGCCCAGGGTTCCCATGCCGCGATACGCGATCTTGAGCATTTGTGCGTTGTCGGCGCAGAGCACCACGGCTTTGCGGATCCGCAGGTCGTCAAACGGTTTCTGGTCACAGGCCATGCGCATGACGACGGTTTGCGCCGATTTACAGGTCAGCAGTTGCGCGCCCGGCAAGCGTTTGGCCAGGTCGAGTTCGGCCACGGTGACCCGGTACAACACGTCCACTTGCCCGGCCTGCAACGCCGCGAGGTGGGTGGAGATGTCGGTGCCCATGTCGACGTAGCGCAACTCGTCGAGGTTGGCCGGTTTGCGCCAGTAATCCGCGCGCTTGGCGAAGGTTGCCTGTTTGTTCACGGCAAAAGAGACCAGCTTGAATGGCCCGGTGCCGAGTGGATTTTTCGCCCAGTCGTCACCGGCCTTGAAGCTGCGGTGGACGATGGCGCAAGTAAAGGCATTGAGCATTTCCGGGATAGCCAGCATCGGCCGCTTGAGCACCAGGCGGAACTGGAAGTCGGTTACTTTTTCGAAAGCGGTAACGTCCTGGAACGCGGTGCGGTTGACGGACTTGGAGTCGGTGGCGATCCAGCGCTCGATGTTGTGCCCCACGTCCTCGACGTTGAAGGTGTCGCCGTTGCTCCACTTCACGTCCTGGCGCAGGTTGAAGGTCCAGGTTTTCAGGTCTTCGGACGGGCTCCAGCTCTCGGCCAGGTACGGGTGAGTGATGTTGTCGGCATCGACCCAGGTCAGGAACTCCAGCGAGTTGCGCAGCAGGTTCGACGCTTCGATCCAGGTGATCAGCATCGGGTCCTGGATTTCCTGGATGGCGCAGGCAAACCGCACGCTACCGCCCTGGCGCGGCGTCACCGCATCGGCGGCGTGGGCGGGGTTACCGAGCAGCGCGGAACCGATGAAGGCGCTGGCGCTGGCGGCGGTGATGCCCAGCAGTGCTGCGGTGCGCAGGAATTGGCGACGGTTGATCTCACCGCTGCTGACTTGGGTACACAGATCGTTAACCGCTGGATGCGGCAGGGCGCCGTCCAATGTCATTAGGTCTTTCATATGCCTCTCCGATAACGTGCAAAAGTGCGTTTTTCGACTGGCCGCAAACAGGGCGAGCGGCAGACGCGGTCGGTTTTCGATGAACCGAAACTGTCAGTGGCAGGCGCCGTGAAGGCGCAGGCAAGACAGGCGTGAAGCCGGCAGCAGAACAAGGCGCAACGGAATCAGAAGGACGTAGGCGGGGTAGGACATAGGGCGGCTCTCATGTTGTTTTTATTTGAGATGTCCGCAGTTTTGTCATCTGGGCAACGATCGACAAACGATAAATTCAACGTGGAAACGTTCGATAAATGCATGTTACTGACCGTAAGGAAGGCTGCTGCTTGAGCTAGACACGCCGGATGAATAAAAACGCAGATACGAAACACTGCGCGGTGGCCGAAAACGCCCCCTGCTCCGGGAGCAACAAGGTGCAAACGGGCGGCGTCAAAGGAGGTGATGGCGTCGCCCGGGGCAACTCAACGCGGCATCAGGCGTGCATCGAACGGGTAGTCGGAAAGCAGTTCGATGCCGTTTTCGTGGATGTAGATCTGCTCTTCGAGCTTGACGCCTTCGCCGCCCTCATCGTGGCCGATGTAGCTTTCCACGCAGATGGTCATGCCGGCTTCGAACACGCCGTCGTAGCCCAGCGCATCGATATCTTCGCGGTGCACGACGTACGGGTATTCACCGGTCATGCCAACGCCGTGGGCCAAGGCGAAATAGCGATTGGTCTTGTAGTTGTCCGGGATGCGCCAGGCCAGCTCGGCGTACTCCTTGAAGCTGCGGCCGGCCTTGAGCATTTCCATGTTGGTCTGCACTTGCTCGTAGGCCAGTTTGTACAGCTCCTGTTGTTTGGCGGTGGCGGCTTGTTCGCCACAGAGAAATGTTCGAGAGAAGTCGGCGTAGTAGCCGAAACGCCCGACCACGTCGGTATCAAGCGCCACCAGGTCACCGGCCTCGATGGGCCGGGTGCTGCATTCCTGAAACCATGGATTGGTGCGCGGTCCGGAGGACAGCAGGCGGGTTTCGATATAGTCGCCGTCGGTGGCGATCACGTGCTGATGCAGGTGCGACCACAGTTCGTTTTCGCTGATGCCCGGCACCAGTTTGCTTTCCATCAAGCGCACGCCAGCCTCGGTGGCGCGCAGGCTGGCGCGGATCATCTTCAGCTCGTTCGGCACCTTGATGCAGCGCGCGCGCTCCAGGGGTTCCTGGGCGTCGAAAATCTGGTAACCGAGTTTTTGCAGTTCAAACGCAGCGGCTGAGGTTGCGCTTTCGATGGCGATCCTTTTGTTGCCGCCACCGTGTTTGCGCACCAGCTCATCGATTTCGGCGGCCCATTCGGCGGTGACGTTATTCAGGAAGCTGTCGCAGAAATAATAGGAGATGGCTTTGGCCGGGCGCACTTCATCGACGGTATTGAGTTGTTCGGCCAGGTGCAGGCAGCCGCCGAATTCGAAGACCACCACCGGGCCTTCTGCCGGGATGAAGGCGTAACGCGCCGGGTTGCGCGCCGAGTACACCTGCATGTTGCGCGAGCCTGTGGCGTAACGCATATGGGTCGGGTCGAACAGCACGCACGCAGCGTAGTCGCGCTTTTTCAGTTCGTTGCGCACCCGTTGCAAGCGGTCGAGCTGGATCTGCTGGATCTCGTCATACGTCGGTTCGCAGTCGGCGGGGTTGCGGTTAGGGCCAGACAGACTCATGGGGTGTTCCTCGCAGGGCGGATACGGTTGGTTTTTCAGGATTTTTTTTGAAGGGTTCAGTCGAGCAACTGGTCGCTGCGCACCAGGTTGCGTTCGGCTTGCAGATGGGCTTCGGACAGGCGTCCGTAAAGCTGCTTGGTGCGCTGGGCACGGCCGATGATTCCGGGCTTTTCGGAGTAGGCGAAGATGGCGGTGTTGCGCTCGGTGGCGCCCTCGACGCGAGTGACCCGGTGCACCGAAAAGCGGCCCTTGAAAATCTGCAGGTCGCCGGGGTTGAGTTGCAATTCCTGCACGCGGCTGCGGTCGTTGCCTCGCACCACGTTACCGACGGCCCCGAGGTTTTCCTGTGTGCGGGTGCGGATCATCGGCGCGTACTCGAACAGACCGCCAGCCTCGGGCTTCTGGGTCATCATGCTGACGATGAATTCGTTGGTGTCGAAGTGCCAGGGCTGTTCGGTGCCTTCTGGCATGACGTTGATGACTAGACCGGCAAACGGGTCGGCGTATTCGAAAATCTCTGGCTCGTTGAGGCAGGCACCGATAAATCGCTTCATCATGGGCGAGACGTACAGACGATGAATGATCGCGTCCGGGGCAATCATGTCCCGGGTAACAAAACCGCTGGTGCGCTCCATGAATGTGCGGCGCGGGTCATCCTGGGGCAGGGCGGGGTCGTCCTCGGTGAAGTAGGCGTTGACCTTGCGCACCGAGTAAAAGGTCTTGCCCGACAGTGCCTGACCTTCGGCACGGGCCTGTTCCAGCGCCTCGGGCCGCAGGAAGTTCTTCAGCAGGCAGCAACCGTCCTCGGCGAGTTCGGCACGGGCGTGTTCGATCAGCGCCTGCAACCGGACATGGCCCGAATCATGTATGGGGTATAACTCAGTATTAATAATGTCGCTGATATCGCCCACTTCGGCGTCGGCAAGTTGAAGGCTCATGCAAGTCTCCTGAAACTATCAATTAACAGTGTTTGGCGTTGAATCGATAGTTGCCTACAGAGGTGCGAAGTGGAAATTACACGTTGTGATCGAATCCATCGGCAGGGGCGATAGTTATGTCGGGCGAACTGGATGGAAGCTTACTTAAAGTGTTTGTCGCGATTATCGAGTGCCATGGATTTTCTGCGGCGGCCGAACGCCTGCATAAAACCCAGTCGACGATCAGTCAGAGCTTGCAGCGGCTGGAAGAGATCGTCGGTACACCGCTGGTCCAGCGCACCAGTCGCTCCGTAAGTCTGACGCCCAGTGGTGAGACATTTCTGATTTACGCCCGCCAGATCCTCAAATTGCACGCGGATGCGATCAACGCCATGCATCGGCCCGAGGCGCAAGCGTGCATTCACGTGGGCATGCCTGAAGACTACGCGCAGTTCTGTCTGGCTGAAGTACTGCGGGACTTTCAAGCGCAGTTTCCCAACGTGCGACCGGACATTTGTTGCGAGATGTCGACGGCGCTGGTCAGCCGTTTGCAGCGCGGTGAACTGGATCTGGTCTTGGGTGTGCAACACGCCAATCTGCAACCGGGTGAATACCTGTGCGATGAGCCGCTGGTGTGAGTGGCAGCTGCAGGTTGGCGCGCGGGTTCGGAGGCATCGATACCCTTGGCGGTGTATGCCGAGGGGTGTGCGTTTCGCGCGAACGCGGTGCGCGCGCTGGCCGAAGCCGGGCGGCGTTGGCATGTGGTTTACACCAGCCAGAGCCCGCGCGGCATCGGGATTGCCATCGAGCAGGGGCAGTCGGTCGGTGTCACGGCGCGGCGTCTGGTACCGGCAGGTTGGCAGGTTCTGGACGAAGCCCAGGGCTTTCCGCCGATTGAGCCGGCGCGGTTGATGTTCTGGCGCTCGACTCAGTGTGAGGCGCTGGCTCTGGAGACCTTGGTAGACATTCTTTCACGCCAGTTGGGACGTTCAGCGTGGTTGAACGAGAGCGGGGGCGCGACGTTGACGACGAGCCATCAGTCTCAGCAATAGCAGGCTCGCCGTCACACAGCAGGCGATCCAGCCATGCACCAGGGCAAACTGCCCGGAGGCTTGCAACAGCCAGCCGCAGAACCCGTTGGCGGTGGCGCTGCCCAGGCCATAGCCCACCATGCTCAGGCTCACCACTTGCAGACTGTGCACCGGACTCAACCGGGCGCTGAGGTAAGCTGCCATCAAGCCCCAGACCGGGAAATAGAACAGCGCAAACAGCCCGGCCGCCAGCCAGGTCAGTCCCAGCCCCGGTTGCCAGAGCAGGGCCAGCATCGACACGCCGAAGGCGCTGATGCTAGCCGCCATGACCCGAAGCCCGCCCCAGCGATCCGCCAGCGAGCCGAGCAGCAAACCTCCGACCACCCCGCCAATACCGATCAGCGTCCACAACGACCCGGTGACCTGTGCGTTGGCGCCAAGGCGATCAGTGGCAAACGCTGAGAGAAAATTCAGGAACGGTCCGCTGACAGCGCCGGTACACCCACTGAGCAGCAATATATGCAGCGCCACCGGATGCTCCACGCACAGTTGCAGCCATTGTCGGAGTACCCGGCTTAGCGACGGCGCGCTGGCGGGTTTGATACGCGCGTGCTCTGTGAGCGGGGCCAGGGCCCAGAACGTCAGCAGCGTGACCATCAACGTCAGGCCCGCGCAGATCAGCCAGAAGTGTGTCAGGGAAATGCCTTGCAGCAGGGCGATCAGTAAGCCGTTCAGGCAAATCGCAAACGCTGCCCCGGAAGAGGCCAGACCCAGCACTCGGCTGCGGTGAGAGGCCGGGATCACCTCGCCGGCCAGCGCCGCAATCGCATTCCAGTTCGACACCGCACACGCCGAGACCAGCGCAAGGCATAGCGCAAACGGCAGCACCCACGGTGTGGCGACGGCCAGTGCCAGCAGCGCCGGACTCAATGCCATCGTCAGGCGCACCATGTTGCGCGGGCTGATCCACGCTGCCGCGATGCCACTGACGATCGACGCGCCCATATAGAACAGTTGCAGCAGCGCGGCAATAAATGCGGCCTGGCTGTAACTCATTTCGAACACTTCGCGGATCTCGGGCAATAACGCTGAATACAGGAAAATACTGAACCCGTGGGTAGTGGCATTACACGCAGTGAAGATCAGCGCCAATACACCGATACTTCTTGCAGGCGAACCTTTTGCACGTGTCATGGAGTTGGCTCAATCAGATGGGTTGCAGCAGAAGGGGGCGAAGTTGCAGTGTCCGCCCTCTGAAAGTGCGCAGTCTTTTCGGTCAATTAATTAAAGTCAGACTAGCGTTTACAGGAAGAAATCAGCCAGTGCTTAATAGTCATGAGTGGCCTGCGAAATACTCATGCCATTTATGCGTCAGCGACAGTTATCGGGCTGAAAACGACCCCGATTGCTCGCGAAGATTCGTCGTCGTCCACACAGCGCGCTGTTGCGCTCCGAACACACGACCGTGGAAAGCGTTTGCGAGCGCCGGCAGGACGGGGCGATGCCATCGAAATCGCCCTGCACAACACAAAAAGGCATGTTACTCAGGAAATTTCCCGCAAGCCGTGGGATGCTTCGCACTTGTCAGCCCTTGCGCGAGTACTGTCCATGAAACGCAAAATGCCCGCGCTCAATGCGCTCAAAGCCTTTGAAGTGGCCGGCAGCACAGGGAGTTTCACCCGGGCGGCAGAGCTGCTGAATGTCACGCAAAGTGCGGTCAGCCGCCAGGTGCGTCAGCTCGAAGAAAATCTCGGTGAAACCCTGCTGGAGCGCCGGCATCATCATCTCGAATTGACCAGTGCAGGACGGGTGTTGCTGCGGGCTTTGCACCAGTCATTCGACAAGATCGAGCTGACAGTGCGCAGTATCCAGCAGAAATCTCACGCCAATCGCCTGCACATCAACGCGCCGCCAACCTTTACCAGTCGCTGGCTGATGCCACGGCTTGGACGGCTGCGGGAAAAGCACCCGGAGCTGGACCTGAGCATCACCACGCGCCTGCAAGACAGCCTGGCGGAGACCAGCACCCTGGACTGCTCAATCCGTTTCGGCGATGGCGAATGGGACGGGCTCGACAGCTCGTTGCTGATCCAGGAGCGGCACATCGCCGTGTGCGCGCCGTCCTTGTACGCAAGGGAGTGGGGCGAGCGGGGCATCGACCTCAATCGCATGACCCTGCTGCATGTGCTGGCCCGGGAAGACCAGCGCTACCTGACCTGGAAACACTGGCTCGACGCAGCGAAAATCAGCGGGGTGGACACCCAGGGCGGTTATGAATTCGACCTGCTGGACCTGGCGATCCGTGCGGCGACCGACGGCCTGGGGATCACCATCGCCGACTGGCACATGGTCGCGCCGGAACTGGCCAGCGGGCAGTTGACCCAAGTGCTGAACGTGCACGTGGAAGGGCATCAATCCTACTGGCTGGTGACCCGCCCTGAGCAGACGCTGATGCCGCAATTGCAGGTGTTCAGCCAGTGGTTGCAGGAAGAAATCTGGTTGGCGCAACGGCAGCTCGAACCCTCGACCGCCGCCACCTGAGGACGCATACCAGGTAACCTGCGTTTTTTGAATGTTCCTGCGCTCAATAAATCGTTTGTTCAAGCCGCTCCGGATGCCAAGACTGCGGGAACTGGATAAAAACAACGATGGGCGATTCACATGCGACTTGAGCGAAACTTTGTAAACGGTCACTTCATCGAGCCTGCCAGCAACGCGCTGATCGCAGTCTACAACCCGGCGACCGAAGCCCTGGTCGGTCATGTTTCAGCGGCCACGGCTGCTGAAGCCACCGCCGCCGTCGATGCTGCCGCTGCGGCGCAGAAGCGCTGGGGCAAGCTCACCAGCATTGAACGCGCCGAACATCTGCGCGCATTCGCCGACGCCCTGGAAGCCTGCGCCGACAACATCGGTCATGCGCTGGCGGCGGAATCCGGCAAGAGCGTCAGCGACGCCAGCAACGAAGCCCGATACGCGGCGCAGATCACCCGTTACCACGCCGAGTGGGCACGCCGGATCGAAGGCGAGATCATTCCCAGCGATTCCCCGAACGAAAACCTGTTCCTGCACCGCGAACCGATCGGCGTGGTCGCCTGCCTGATCCCGTTCAATTACCCGGTCTACACCTTATTGCGCAAAATCGCCCCGGCCCTGATTGCCGGTAATACAGTGGTCGTGCGCCCGAGTAACAACACGCCCATTTCGGCGTTTGAAATCGCCAGGGCGGTGCAACAGTCCGGCTTGCCGGCCGGGGTCGTGAACATCCTGACCATGGACCACGCCACTGCCGCTGCCGTTTGCACCCACAAAGCCGTGGGTCTGATCACCCTCACCGGCAGCGTCAACGCCGGGCGCATCGTGCTCGATTACTGCAAGGCCAATATTGCCAAGCCATCGCTGGAGCTGGGCGGCAAGACCCCGGCGATCATCGAAGCCGATGCCGATCTGGAAGCCGCCGCCAGCGCCATCGTGGCCTCAAAGACCACCCACTGCGGCCAGTTGTGCACGGCAGTGGAGCGGGTCTACGTCCAGGAAAGCGTCTACGAGCAATTCCTCGCGCTGCTCAAAGCCAAGATCAGCGCCGTCCGGTTCGGCGACCGCGCCACCGATGCGAACCTCATGGGGCCGCTGGTCAACGCCAGTTCGCGGCAGAACATCCACGCCATGGTCGAGCGCGCGGTTGCTGACGGCGCGGTATTGGAAACCGGCGGTTTTATCCCGCAAGGCGACGGCCATTTCTATCCGCCGACGCTGCTCGGCAACTGCCGGCAGGACATGGAAATCATCCAGGAAGAAATCTTTGGCCCGGTGTTGCCGGTGCTCAAATACCGCGACATCGACGAAGCGCTGGCCATGGCCAACGATCACCAGTTCGGTCTGTCGTCGGTGCTGTACACCGAGAACTATCGCACCACGATGAAAGTGGCCAATGCCATCGAGGCCGGCGAGCTGTACGTCAATCGCACCCCGGCTGACCCGTATCAGGGCTTCCACGCCGGCTGGAAACGCTCCGGTCTGGGCGGCGATGACGGCAAGCACGGCATGCTCGAATTTACTCAGACCCGTCTGGTGGTCATGAAGTACTAGCCAGCAGCTACAAGTTTCAAGCTACAAGCGGCAAATAAAAGCGAAAAGCGACCGGCTGTGACTTGCCGCTTGTAGCGCTGCCCTTGCCGCTGCTGCAAACCTATAAAAACAATTATTCAGGACGCCTGGACCACCGGGCTCCCCGAGGTCTCATCGATGTCCAAGCCTGCAACCACTGCTGCCGCTGTTCAGGGTTCGAACGCGGGTTCAAAAAGCCATAGTGATACGGGAAGTCGGTATGTCCAGTTGATGCTGCTGGTGCTGGCGGCAGGGGCGATCTACCCGATCCTGTACCTGCGCCAGGTCTATCAGACCACCATGCTGGAAGTGTTCCAGATCAACCACAGCGAGCTGGGTTATCTGTACTCGATACTGGGGACGATTTTTCTGCTCAGCTACTTGCCCAGTGGCTGGCTGGCGGACCGAATTGCACCACGGTTTCTGATTTTCTTTTCGCTGTTGGCCACCGGAGCCTTGGGGCTCTGGTACTCCACGGCGCCGTCGATGAGCGGTTTGATGATCATCTTCGGTTGCTGGGGCCTGACCACTGGCCTGACGTTCTGGGCCTCGGTGCTCAAGCGGGTGAAGATGATTGCCCATCACACTGAGCAAGGCCGGTTCTTCGGCATTCTCGACGGCGGTCGCGGTCTGGTTGAAGCGTTGCTGGCGACCGTCGCCCTGGGGCTGTTTGCGTTTTCTACCGAAACCCGAGGCGAATCCGCCGCCGAAGGCTTCAAACACGTGGTTTATCTCTACGCCTTCACCTGTGTCGCCATTGGCTGTGTGCTGGTGCTGATCAAGGACCCGAAGTCGATCGAAGACACGGCAGCGGTGGAGAAGGGCACGTACAACCTGCTCAGCGACCTGACGACGCTGGTGAAAATCCCGGAGCTATGGCTGGTGACAGCCATTGTGTTCTGCGGTTATCACATCTTCTGGGCCACCTATAGCTTCTCCGATTACTTGCAGGGCGGCGGCATGACGGCCGTCATGGCCGGCACCATTACCACCATCAAATTGTGGATGCGCCCGATTGGCGGGATCGGTGGTGGCTGGCTCGGTGACAAGTTCTCGAACATTTCGGTGCTGATCGTGGCGCTGTTCCTCGCGACCCTGGCCATGGTCGGCCTGATCGTGTTCCCGGCGCTCAACAGCATGGGGCTGCTGATCGGCACGGTGATCTTCATCGGCTTGATGACCTACGCCATTCGCGGCTTGTACTGGGCCATCCTCGACACCTGCAACATCCCATTGCGCACCACCGGCCTGGCCATCGGCATCGTCTCGGTGGTCGGTTACCTGCCGGACGCCTTCATTCCGTTGATCAATGGCTACCTCACCGAACATTTCCCGGGTGCCGCCGGTTACCAGCTGTATTTCGGCTACATCGCTTTCGTCGGCCTGCTCGGAACCCTGGCAGCCTTGACCCTGCGCGCCCGAATCAATCGTCAATTCTTGAACAAGACTTCTTTGAAAAAATCAGGCGCCTGAAATGAAAATCATAGCCCTAGAAACCCACATCGTTGCCGTACCGCCACCGCACATCGGCGGCATGTACTGGCTGTTCGTCAAGCTCAAAACCGATTGCGGCATTGAAGGCGTGGGCGAAATCTATGCCGCGACCTTCGGCCCGAAGGCCATGCTGCCGATCATCGAAGACGTGTTTGAACGCCATCTGCTTAACCACGACCCGCACCACATCGAGCGCTTTTTCCGCCAGGCCTACTCCAGCGGTTTCACCCAGCGTCCAGACCTGACGATGATGGGCGTGGTCAGCGGCCTGGAGATGGCGTGCTGGGACATCATCGGCAAAGCGGCGAACAAACCGGTCTATGAACTGCTGGGTGGCAAGGTCAACGAGCGCCTGCGTTCATACACGTATCTGTACCCGGTCAACAGCAAGGGCCAGTACGACTACGACGACCCGGACCTTGCGGCCGAGTGCGCCATCGAGAACATGAACAAAGGTTTCACCGCCGTGAAGTTCGACCCGGCAGGGCCTTACACGGCCTACTCCGGCCACCAGATCTCGCTGCAAGTGCTGGAACGCTGCGAAACCTTCTGCCGCAAGATCCGCGAAGCGGTGGGCGACAAGTGCGACCTGCTGTTCGGCACCCATGGACAAATGGTGCCGTCCTCAGCCATTCGCCTGGCCAGGCGCCTGGAGAAATACGACCCGCTATGGTTCGAAGAACCCGTGCCGCCGGGTCAGGAAGAGGCCATGGCGCAGGTCGCGGCCAAGACCAGCATCCCGATTGCCACTGGTGAGCGTCTGACCACCAAGTACGAATTCTTCAAACTGCTGCAGGCTGGCGGGGCGTCGATTCTGCAGATGAACGTTGCCCGCTGCGGCGGCCTGCTGGAAGCCAAGAAAATCGCGAGCATGGCCGAGGCCTATTACGCGCAAATCGCGCCGCATCTTTACAACGGGCCGATTGGTGCCGCAGCGAGTTTCCAGCTGGCGACCTGCACGCCGAACTTCCTGATCCAGGAAAGCATCATGACCTGGGGCGGTTTCCATGCTGAAGTCCTGACCAAACCGCTGCAATGGGAGGACGGCTACATCATCCCGTCCACCGAGCCGGGCCTTGGGGTGGAGCTGAACATGGAGGTGGTACGCAGGCATTCGCCCTACACCGGCGAGCGCTTGCACCTGCAAATGGCGCCGACCCCGGTTGACGTGAAAGACACATCGCCAGCCAGGGGCTGACGGGAGAGGGCGCAAGCGTTGTAGCAGCGAGACTCGCTGCTACAACGCGAGCGCTCGGTTTCGTACAACGACTTACGCGGTAACCGTACATGACATACGACTACATCATCGTTGGCGCTGGCGCCGCCGGCTGCATCCTCGCCAACCGGCTCTCTGCCTCGGGCCAACACACGGTGCTGCTGCTGGAGGCGGGCGGCAAGGACAGTTCCCTGTGGTTCAAGATTCCTGTCGGCTTCGCCAAGATGTATTACAACCCGACGTTCAACTGGATGTACTACAGCCAGCCGCAAAAGCAACTGAACAACCGGGAAATCTATGCCCCGCGCGGCAAGGTCCAAGGCGGTTCGGGGTCGATCAATGCGATGGTCTACGTCCGTGGTCAGGCCCATGACTTTGACGACTGGGCAGCCAACGGCAACGATGGCTGGGGCTTCAAGGACGTCCTGCCGTACTTCCGCAAACTGGAAAACCATCCGCTGGGCGACAGCGAATACCACGGCGGCAGCGGTCCGATCAGCATCACCCCGATGAAGGGCCAGACCCACCCGATCTGCGACGTGTTTCTCAAGGGCTGCGATGAACTGGGCTATCCGCACAGTGACGACTTCAACGGCCCGAGATTCGAAGGTTCGGGCATCTACGACGTCAACACCAGGAATGGCCAGCGCTCCTCCAGCAGCTTCGAGCATCTGCACCCGGCGCTCAGTCGGCCGAACCTGACGGTCGAGCATTACGCCCTGGTGGATCGCGTGCTGTTCGAAAACAAGCGGGCGACGGGAATTGCCGTCACCCAGCGTGGTGTCGCCCGCACGTTCACGGCATCCAGGGAAGTGATCCTCTGCGCCGGTGCCGTGGACACGCCCAAAGTGCTGCAATTGTCCGGTGTGGCAGATCAGGCGCTGTTGGCCAGACACGACGTACCGCTCGTCAAACACCTGCCAGCGGTGGGGCAGAATCTGCAGGATCACCTGTGCGCCAGCTATTACTACAAGGCCAACATCCCGACGCTGAACGATCAGCTTGGCTCGCTGTTCGGCCAGTTCAAGCTCGGCATCAAATACCTGCTTACCCGCAAGGGTGCGCTGGCGATGAGCGTTAACCAGGCGGGCGGTTTTTTCCGCGGGAACACTGCGCAAGCCAATCCGAACCTGCAGCTGTACTTCAATCCGCTGTCGTACCAGATCCCGAAAAACAACAAGGCCAGCCTCAAACCCGAGCCGTATTCAGGCTTCCTGCTGTGCTTCAACCCGTGCCGGCCTACCAGCCGTGGGCGTATCGAGATCAAGTCGAAGAACCCTCGGGACGCGGCACTGATCGACCCCAATTACCTGAGCACCCAGAAGGACATCGACGAAGTCATCCAGGGCAGTCGGCTGATGCGCAAAATCATGCAGGCGCCCGCACTGAAGGACATCACCGTTGCCGAGGTACTGCCGGGGGCGGCGGTCGAAAGCGACGAGCAGATGTTGCAGTACTTTCGCGAGAACAGCGGTTCGATTTATCACCTGTGCGGTTCGTGCGCGATGGGGGCTGATGAACAAAAAACCGTGGTGGACAAACGGCTTAAGGTTCACGGTCTAGACGGTTTACGCATTGTCGACGCATCAATTTTCCCCAACGTGACCAGCGGCAACACCCATGCGGCAGTACTGATGGTGGCAGAGAAGGGCGCTGACCTGATTCTGCAGGACGCTTGATTTTGTAGGCTTACTCTAGGGTAAAACCTTTTGATGGGCCGTTTACTGCCCAGTCACTGGCAGTCTGGACCCACGGCGGTCATTCAGGGCGAATGACCTCCCCATGCCTATTTCAACGCTTTCAAGCGCACGCTCGCCCTTTGCACGGCCGCCATTTTTTCAGGGCGCTTCATGCGTTTCCACTTTTTGATGTCTTCCTTGGTCCGCCCACAACTCACACACAAATCCCCCCTCAGCTGGCACACAGAGATGCACGGATTTTCGATTTCTTTAGCCATCGTCAGTCACCCTTAACCAGTCGCTTCTGCCACTGGCCACCCTGAACGCGCTGGCATTCCTCCTCAGAGTCAAAGCGGACATTGCGATCTGACAGCTTCAGATCGATGCAGGCTTCATCCAGCGCGGTGGCCGTCAGCTCGAAAATGCGAGCCTTCGCTTCAACCTGGGCGAGCTTTCTGTCCGCCGCCGTTTCGAACACCCAGATCACCTCCAGGGTTTCAGCCAACGCGTCCAGGTCAGCCATGTGGGTAAGCCAGGTGAAGCCTTTGATTTCACCTTTTGCGGTTTCGCACGCTTCGGTCAGCGTGGCGATCAACCGGCGTTCGATTCGCGCCAGTTCACGTTTGCCGGGTGGCATCGCAATTTCCTTTGGAGTAAGTGCAGAGGCGCTAAATCAGGCCAGTCGGAATTCGACCGTCAGATGCCTGACTTCATGGACCGGCTGGAGACGTTCACGAATGGTGTCGGCGTTCGCAGTGGCTGCGCCAAGGACGCTGACGATGGCCGCATGGGCTTGCGGTCCAACCCGCCAGACGTGCAAGTCGGTGATGGTGGCATCCCCCGGTTCTTCAACCAGTTGGCGGATCTCCTCGGCAACGTGTGCGTCAGTCTGATCGAGCAATACGCCTGCGGTGGCTCTCATCAAGGTCCATGCCCACCGCGCGATAACGATGGCGCCGACGATGCCCATGGCCGGGTCCAGCCACACCCAGCCCAGATAGCGACCGGCGAGCAGTGCAGCGATGGCCAGCACCGAAGTCAGCGCGTCCGCGAGGACATGGACATAGGCTGATTTCAGATTGTTGTCGTTGCCATGGTGATCATGGGTATGGCCATGATCATCATGATCGTGTTCATGGTCGTGTTCATGACTGTGCCCGTGGCCCAGCAACAGGGCGCTGACGATGTTGACTATCAAGCCGGCAATCGCGATGAGCGTCGCGGTGCCGAACTGAACGTCCGTTGGCTGCAAGAGGCGCATGACGGATTCAACGCCGATTCCCAGGGAAACCATACCGAGGATCAGCGCCGACGCGAACCCGCCCAGATCTCCTACCTTTCCTGTGCCGAAACTGTAACGCTGGCTGGAAGCGTTGCGTTTAGCGTATCCATAGGCGGCCGCCGCGATGCCCAATGCACCGGCATGGGTGGCCATGTGAAAACCATCGGCCAGTAACGCCATCGAGCCCGTGACGTACCCGGCGGTGATTTCACCCACCATCATCACAACCGTCAGGGCCACCACCCACAGTGTGCGCCTGGCATTCTCATCGTGGGCCGTGCCAAGGAACACGTGGTCGTGCCCGTAGTTGATGTTCGTGCTTTGCATAAGCGAGTGCCTGGATGTGTTCATTTGGAATAACGACGGATGGCTTCAAGAAGCTCTTCGACGCCTTTGTTACGCTCTGCGTCGCTGAGATCAGGATTCGCCACATGCGCGCGCGCGTGGTCTTCAATGATCTCCTCCATCAAGCCGTTGATGGCCCCGCGAGTGGCGGCAACAAGGTGCAGTGTCTTGGCGCAGTCGAGATCCGACTCCAATGCCCGTTCGACGGCCTGGATTTGTCCGGCGATGCGTTTGACACGCTTGAGAAGATCGTTTTTGTTTGCTGCGATATGACCCATCGGATACCCCCCTGACCAGACGGCTTGCATCATAGGGATACCCCCTATACCTATGCAAGGATTGGCCTACGAATGGATCAACAATGGATCAACCGCGCCATGCACGCCGGACATACCGGCGCACATCGTCCAGCGCAGGCACAACGGCCAGTGTTCCGAGGACCAGCGAAAGCGGCACCGTTGCGATGTACCCCACGTGTTTGAACCCGTACGCGCCCGCCACCCCACCGGCGAAAAAGCTCAAGGCCAGTACGGTCAATATTTTCAGGCGCGCACGATTCGCCAGCACTCGCGGCTGCCCGGGCGGTGTGGCGCCATTCCAGTAAAAGAGTTTGCCGCATTCAATACCGATGTCCGTGACGATGCCGGTGATGTGCGTCGTTCTGATTTCGGCTTTGGAGACTTTGGTGATGAGGGCGTTTTGCAGGCCCATGATGAAACACAGCAGCATGACGGTCAGGGAGACGATCAATCCGTCCACTGCCGACAACCTGGCGCCCAGAAAGCCGAAGCACAGGAGCAAAAAAGCCTCGAACAACAGGGGCAAAGCGAACGCGCTGTGCAGGCGTCTGCGGCGGGAGTAATTGACCATGATGGCCGAACAGGCAGCGCCTGCCATGAAAGACAACAGGGCGCTGACCCCGCGCAGTAGCAGATCGTACGCACCCAGCACCGCGTTGTCGGCCATTAACGAGACGATGCCGGTCATGTGCGACGTGTATTGCTGAACCGCCAGAAAGCCCCCCGCGTTGATGGCGCCGGCCACAAACGCCAGGGCAAACCCGAGGTGCCGGTTGGCGTCCGGGGTCCGTCTCCTGCCGGTCAGGCTGCGGATGTATCTGATCGACATTAAAAGGTCCCGTTTCTGCTTGCTCGCTTGACGCAGTATTCACCCGACCTGCGCAAAACCGCCTCGAACCTTCAAGGCCTCAGCGCCGACATGATCACTCATGTCGGTGGGTGTCGTTCAGCAAACGGTCGGACTCGGCCTTTACCACCGAATAACATTCGCAGCTCAAGCGCTCCAGCTGCGGGCGGTCAAGGACGTTGATCTGGCCCCGGTGGTATTCGATGACCCCCAGGCGCTGCAGCTTGCCCGCCGCCTCGGTAACGCCCTCTCTGCGAACACCCAGCATGTTGGCCATGAGTTCCTGGGTCATGGTCAGCTGATGGCCTTCCAGCCGATCCGGCGACACCGGCGACCAGCGGCACTGGGGGTCAATCATCAGCCGCTGTCGTGTATTCGACCGGCTCCGGCGCTGCGGGCCGCGAGCCGCCGCATTCAATGCGCACCCGGCGCTCCACGCCATCGTCCACCAGCGCCAGCGTATTGCCTTCGACCGGCGTGCCATCCACTGTCATTGAGGTGCCGGTCGTATCGCCACGGGTCACCTCGAAGTGGTACTGCGTGCGTGCAAAGCGATAACTCAAGGAAAATCCGGGCCAGTCCGCTGGAAGCACCGGGTTCAGCTGCAGCAGATTGCCGTTGCGCTGAAGCCCGAGCAGTGACTCGACGCCCAGACGGTACATCCAGCCAGCCGAACCGGTGTACCAGGTCCAGCCGCCACGTCCTGCATGGGGCGCAATGCCGTAGACATCGGCCGCCATCACATAGGGTTCGACTTTATAGGTGTCGATCCTGGCGCTGTTGAGGGGGTCGGCCGGGTTGATCATGTGCAACAGCTCCCAGGCTTTGGTCGAGTCGCCCAACTGCGCAAACGCCATCGCCGCCCAGACAGCCGCGTGGGTGTACTGCCCACCGTTCTCGCGCACGCCCGGTACATAGCCCTTGATGTAGCCCGGGTCTTGCAGGCCTTTGTCGAACGGCGGGTCAAGCAGCAGGACCGCGCGGATGTCGGGTTTGACCAGATACTGATCCACCGCCTGCATCGCCCGATGCTGGCGGGCGGGTGATCCGGCACCGGACAACACCGACCAACTCTGGGCGATGGAATCCAGCCGACACTCATCGTTGACTGAAGAGCCCAGAGGCTGCCCGTCGTCAAACCAGCCGCGGCGATACCACGCCCCGTCCCAGGCAGAGGCTTCCAGGTTGTCACGCAGCTGTTTCGCCTGTTCGCCGCAGCGTGCCGCGAATTCACTGTCGCCATGGCGCTCGGCCACCTGTGCGAAGCGTTCAAGCACATGACACCCGAAAAAGCCCAGCCAGACGCTTTCACCACGGCCGAGATAGCCCACGCGATTCATCCCGTCGTTCCAGTCGCCACTGCCCATCAACGGCAGGCCGTGTTCGCCGCGGGTCAGGCCGTGCTCGATGGCGCGGACGCAGTGCCGATACAGCGGCTCCTGCAAGGGCGACGCACCGGGCAAGTCGTAATAGGATTCTTCCCCCGGACCCAGCGCGCGCCCTTCAAGATAGCCGGCGGGTTCATCCAGCACCGACAGATCATCGGTGACCTCGACGTAACGGCTGGTGGCGGCGACGAGCCACAGGAAATCGTCGGAGCAGGCCGTGCGTACGCCTCGATTGAGGGGAGGGTGCCACCAGTGTTGAACATCGCCCTCGGCGTATTGATGATTCGCGCACAGCAACAGATGCGTCCGCGCCGCCGCTGGGTCGGCATGAATCATCGCCATGCTGTCTTGCAACTGATCGCGAAAGCCGATGGCGCCGCCCGACTGGTAATAGCCACTGCGGGCGAGGAAACGGCAAGCGATCACTTGATACATCAACCAGCCGTTGAGCATCACGTCCAGCGCCGGCACGGGCGTCTTGACCTGAATGACGGAGAGCACCGAGCGCCAGTGATCCTTCACTTTCTGCAACTGCGCTGCCGCCACCTGCACGCCCTTGTAGCGTTGCGCCAACTGGGTCGCCGCCTGACCATTTTTCTCCGCCCCCAGGCGCAAAATGACTTCTGTGCCTTGCCCATGGGCGAGCGCCACCGCCACCTGTATCGCGGCGCACGGGTCCAGACCGCCACCGGTTTTCCCGGACAGTCCTTTATGCCGCATCGCGGCGGGAGACTGCAGGCTGCCGCAGCGTCCGATGAACTCGGTACGGTCCGCCGTGACACTGTGCTCGACAGCATCGGTATCAAAGAACGCCACACGCTCGCTGAATTCCACCGACCACGCGTTGCGCGCGAACAATGCGCCGCTGGCAGGATCCGAATGGGTGACCACGTGCATGGCTGATTTACTGCGCAGATCGCCCAGCACCCACTCCACATAGCCCGTCACCGTCAGGTTGCGGTCACGCCCCGACACATTACGCAGCACCAGCCTTGAGAACTTGATCGGCGCATCCAGCGCCACGTAAACCCACAGTTCGCTGTGGATGCCATCTTCCTCGTGCTCGAACACGGTGTAACCAAAGCCGTGGCGCGTTCGGTAGGCGCCAGTACCCGAGGCCGGCCTGGGGGTCGCCGACCAGAAATGCCCGGTGTCTTCATCCCGCAGGTAAATGACCTCGCCGACGGGGTCGCTCACCGGGTCGTTGTGCCAGGGCGTCAGGCGGTATTCGTGCGCATTTTCGGCCCAGGTGTAGGCGCTGCCGGACTCCGAGACCACCGTGCCCATCTGGGCATTGGCAATCACGTTGACCCAGGGCGCTGGCGTGGGATGGGATGCCGGGGCATCGATAATGTACTCACCGCCGTCCTGGCTGAACGCACCGTAGGCGTTGCTCAGTGGCAACGACACGGGCAACGGGGCAAGGGCCTGTAATGGCGCTGGCACATGAACGCGGGTCGCGACAAACGCTGGGTGCACCCGTACCACGCGGCGGCGGTGAACCTGTTCGGCAAGGCTTCCCCGTCCTTCGGAAAACACCAGGCGCGCAGCCGACAGGATCAGCGTGCGGTCCTCGTTCGACATCTGCTGCGCCATACGGACGAATATTCCGCCCGGCCGATCCACCAGCGTGGCTTCGCTGCCGGACGTGACCAGCCCCATGATCGCGTCCTGCAGTTGCTGGCGATAACCCACCTGATCTTCGTTCCAGATCAGCAGGTCCGTCAGCAAGCCTTTCTGGCGCCAGTAGGCGTGGGCCTGAATCATCTTCTGGACCAGCTCGATATTCTCAAGGCTTGTGACCTGCAACAGCACAATGGGAAGGTCGCCGGAAATCGACTGTCCCCACAGGCCTTGCTGGTTGCGCAGGTTGGCCGTCAGCACGGTGCTGTCGGGGCGCAACCCTGCGTTGGCGTAAATCAGTGAAGAGGCCATCTGTTCAAACAAACGGGCATCGGCGGGCGAAACGTTGAGCTGACGCACCAGCACCTGACTGTGGGTCCACGACAAGTCGAAGACCCGATCCGCCAGATGTCGATCCCGGTACTTGTTGATCAGAGAGAGGCAGTCTTGGCGGCTGTCCGCGACGCCTGTGACCAGATCGATGGTGCCTTGCTGCCCGGGCTGCAGGGTGATCCGGCAACGAATGGCGACAATCGGGTCCAGGACCGGGCCGGCGCTGCCGGACAGTTGCTCGCAGTCCGGGTCCAGCGCTGCCGGCGACTGGGTGCTGCGGCCTCGACCAATGAAGCGGGCACGGTCGGTCTCGTAGGAGATGGCCTGGATATCCACCCCATGGGCCGCCAGCAGGTGGCACATCCACGGCGTGATTTCATCGCTGGCGCGCGGGCGGCGGCTACAGACGATGGCTTGCAGCGGCAGCAGCAATTCGGTCTGCACGAATAACTTGCTGAACGCCGGGTGCATGGCGTCCGTTTCCGGCGAAGCCAGCACCACTTCCGCATAGGTGGTGATCTCCAGCGTCTTGGCAGATTCCCCTCGGTTGGTCACGTGCAGGCGGCGCAGTTCGATGTTGTCTTCAGGGGAAACGACGATTTCCATATGGGTGTCGAAGTCCCGTTCCCGGGTGCGAAACTCGGCACGGGCATCGCTGAAAATGGCCTCGTGGCTCTCGGCCCTGTGCAAAGTCGGCTGAAAGGCGCTGGACCAGACGGCGCCCGTTGCAACGTCCCTCAAGTAACAGAACATGCCCCAGTTGTCCCGGGTGGTGTCTTCCTGCCAGCGGGTGGCGGCCATGGTGTCGAGGCGGCTGTAACCGCCGCCGGCGCTGGTGAGCATGACGTGGTACTTGCCGTTGGACAGCAATTGCACCGCCGGGCGCTTCTGTCCGGGGTTGGCGAACACCCTCAGGTCGTGTTCCTGGCCGGCACCTGCATCGCCTGCGGCCGGCTGCTGGGCGGTTTGCAGGTAAGGTGTTGCCACTTTGGGCACCCGCTCTTGCAACAGCAACAGGGCCGACTGCAGGGTTGGGTCGGATTCAAACCGCCGTTGCATGGGCTGATTGAGTAACACACTGGCCAAGGCCAGCAGACTCATCCCCTGATGGTGGGCCATGAAGGACTGCACCCAGACGTAACGCTGGCCCCGTGGCAGACGCGCTTCGGTGTAATCAATGGCCTCGTAGAATCCGTAGCGCCCGCAGGCACCTTTGCGGGCAAGACGCTGCAGGTTTTTGCAGGC
The DNA here is from genome assembly GCF_021728295.1 of Pseudomonas petrae. Lineage (GTDB taxonomy): Bacteria > Pseudomonadota > Gammaproteobacteria > Pseudomonadales > Pseudomonadaceae > Aquipseudomonas > Aquipseudomonas petrae. The sequence continues at coordinate 75,884 of NZ_JAKJXE010000017.1, read as the reverse complement.
CGCCTCGGCGTCCACCATCAAGGCCAGCACGCTGGCATAAGGCGCGACAACCACGTCGTCGCCCAGGCCGCGCTTGAGGCCGAGGGCCTGAACGCCGAACGCCCGGTACTGGTAATTGAAGTGCGCATCCAGCGTGTAATAGCCCGATTCCGATACGCCCCACGGGATGCCCAGGCGTTTTCCGTGTTCGATCTGCACGGCCACCGCCGCACGGCAGGTCTGGTCAAGCAGGCTGCCGTCGTAGTTGGGCATAACCAGCATGGGCATCAGGTATTCGAACATCGAGCCGGACCAGGACATCAACGTCGGTACGCCGGCGGAGTCACCGAGCAGTCGCCCGAGGGTGAACCACGCCCGCTGCGGAATCTGACCTTGGGCGATCACCACGAAGTTGGTCAGGCGCACTTCGGACGCCAGCAGGTCGTAATAGCCGGTGTCCAGGCGACGCTCGTCGGCGTTGTAGCCGATCACGAACAAGTCGCGTTTGTGGTCATAGAGCAGGGAGAAGTCCATCTGCGCCAGATTGCCCGTCAGCATGATCAGGCGATCCAGTTGGGCGATCGCGTCGCGGGCAGCCTGGCGGACGGCGTCAATGCGCGGGTGATCATCCAGAGCCCAGTCAGCTTCATCCAGCCTGGACAGCTCCCGCAGCGTGCGGCGACGCGGGTGTCGACCGATCGAAGGCGTGGGCAGTCGATAACGTTCGAGGGCCGCGATCCAGTCATCACACTGCGCGAGCAACGCGTTTTGCCAATAAACGCTGTCTTCGGTGCTGCCCGCCGTCATGGCCGCCACCCGAACACGGGCGGTCTGCAACGCCGTCAACAGCGCACTGGGTTCGTGGGCTTCGGCAACCTCTTCAAGCAGGGGGTAAAGCGCGTTCAATGTGCCGTCGGCGTCCGTTGTCTCAAGCAGCGTGTCCAGCGTGATGCGCAGGCCTTTAACCATCGCGGCATCGAACACCGCAGCGTCGGGCAGCTGGATCAAACCGGCACGCAGGGTCAGCAGGTGTCCGGCCAGGTTGCCGCTGTCAACGGTGGAGATGTATTGAGGGCGCAGGGGCTTGAGTGTCTGCGTGTCGTACCAGTTGTAAAAATGTTGCTGGTAACGCTCCAGGCTGTCCATGGTGTCCAGCGATGCGGACAAGCGCTGCAGCAGTCGGTCGGTGCTGAGATAGCCGAAGTCGTGGGCCGCCAGATGCGCGAGCAAGGCCATGCCCATGTTGGTCGGTGAGGTCCGGTGGGCGATCACCGATTTCGGCTCTTCCTGAATGTTGTCAGGGGGCAGCCAGTTATCCTGCGGCCCGACGAAGTCGTCGAAAAACGCCCAGGTCCGCCGCGAGAGCACCTGCAGGAAGCGCAATGCCTCCACCGAAGGCTCGAACACTGCATTTTCCGGCATCGCGCTCAGGCGCCAGGCGATCCAGGGCCCCGCAGCCCAGGCGAGCAAGAATGGCATGGCGATCGCCAGCGCGAGCGGGTCAGTCAGCAAGCCGGCGAACCCGCAGAGGGCGAGCAGAGGGCCTAGCCACATCTCGCGGTAGAGCGCCGGCAGCGGATTTTGCGTGTTGCGCTCGACTTCGCGGGAGGGTTGCCATTGCAGCAACAGGCGGCGGCTGAACAGGATGCGCCAGAGCGAGCGCGCAATGGCGCCCACGCTGTAATACATCTCGAACGGCAGCCATGCGACGTTGGCCGCAGCCTGAGCGAGGTCCTGCCCCAGACTCCTGGACAGCGCGGCCAGGTATTGCCGATAAGGCACGTTCAACGGCGGTTGCAACCCATCGGTCAGGGTCCTGAGCAGCGGTTGCATGACCAGCAAGCCGACCACCGCCAATGTCCAGGCCAGCGGTTCACTGCTGGCGAACCAACCCCAGGCCAGCATCAGCAACACAGCCGCCGGCTCAAGGCTGCGGCGCAGGTTGTCGAGAATCTTCCAGCGCGCCATCACATCGAGTCGATTGCGTGCCCATTCGCCGCGCGTGTTCAGGGTCCAGGGCAGGATCCAGGGGATCAGCTGCCAGTCGCCGCGAATCCAGCGATGGCGGCGTTTGACGTCCACGCTGTAGCGAGACGGGTATTGCTCGTACAACTGCACGTCGCTGAGCAGGCCTGACCGGGCGTAGCAGCCCTCGATCAAGTCGTGACTGAGGACCTGGTTGTCCGGCAGACAGCCCTCCAGCGCGCAGGTGAACGCGTCGACATCGTAGATGCCCTTGCCAATGAAAGAGCCCTGTTTGAAGAGGTCCTGATAGATGTCCGAGACCGCCCGGGTGTAGGGGTCAACGCCGCCGCCACTGCCAAACAGGCGCGAATAGATCGAGCGGGGGGTGCTGGTCAGGCTGATGCCGACCTGGGGTTGTAACAGCGAGTACCCGGAAATGACGCGCTCATGCTGCGCATCGAAAACCGGGCGGTTCAGCGGGTGCATCATGGCGGCCACGCACTGGCGGGCAACATCTCCCGGCAGCAGGGTGTCGGTATCAAGTGTCAGTACATAACGTACAGACCCAAGGGCCGAGATGTCACCCACGATGGTGGTGAAACGGTCTTCGCCCGCGCCACGCAGCCACGCGTTGAGGTCGGTCAGCTTGCCGCGTTTGCGTTCGTGGCCCATCCACGCGCGTTCACTTGCGCTCCAGCGGCGGGGGCGGTGAAACAGGAAAAACCGCGCTGGCAATTCGTCCGCATACTTGCCGTTGAGTCGATTGATCGCCTCTGAGGCATAGTCGAGCAGATCTGCATCCGCTGCCTGCACTTGCGTCGGCGCATCGAGAAAGTCGGTGAGCAGGGCGAAAAAAAGATTGCTGTCGCGATTGGCCAGGAACCTGACTTCCAGGCCCTCCACCAGTTCGTCGATGTCCGCGCGCGAACCGATCAGCGTGGGAATGGCGACCAGCGTACGCGCCTCATCGGGAATCCCGTCGGCGTAATCCATCTTCGGCAACATGGCGGGCAGCAGGCTGAACGTGACCAGCCAGTTGATGAGGCTGAAGGCCAGGCGACTGGTCATGACCAGGCAGGGCAGCGCCAGTGCGATGAGGGCGACATCGGGCAGCCCATCCCGGTGCGCCGAAGACAGCAGCGGCAGCGCAAAAATAATCGTCAGGGCCCCTGCAGGCGCCAGGTAGAAGGTCAGGGGTGACCGTTGCAGCAGGCGTTTCCAGCGTTCGTGAAAGGGCACACGGGCACCGAGTTTTTCTTCAAGAACGCCGATTCCGGGACCGACCAGGAAAAACCCGATATGGCGGGCGAGATCGTCTCCGGCTGCCGCGTCTCGATGTTCGCTGGACAGCGCCACGACGGTTTGCGCGACGAACATTTCAGTGCGTCGACTGCGCCTGGCCAGCCGTTCGATGACGTGGCGATAGCTGTCGCGCGTGGCGAAGTCCATGCGCGGGTAGACCGCGGCCGGGTCATGTTGAAGGGTCTGCTCGACCTGGCTCATCGCTTCGACAAATTCACGCCAAGGGGTGGCTGAGAGCAGGCGCAGGCTGGCGATGCTGTTGCTGATGGACATCTGATCCGCAGACTGCTGCTGCGCATCGAATTGCACCTGTCGTTCGGTACTCGAACCGGTCTCGGCGAGCAACTGCTCGATCCAGTTGAGCGGCAGCGCCAGGGCAGCGCTTTGACCCTGCAATCGACGGGCGAACTCGGCCACGAATGCAGCGGTCATGGGCGGGGATGAATGCGCCATGTCGGCGACGCTCAGCACCACGCTTTTCACGTCGTGCTCGGACACCTCGATGAGCCGCTCGGCCCAGTCATCGGCGAGGTTGCGATCGTCCCAGTTGGCCATGACCCGCGAGGCCACTCGCCGCAGGTTCTCGATCAATGCCAGGCGCAGCATGATCGGGATGGCCCACAACTCGCCCAGCGTCAGCGGCATGACCGTCTGATAAGAGGCGACGAAGCGCGTCAGGCTCAGTTCGTCAAACCGGCCATCACCGTGGGAAATCGTCTCCAGGGCAATGTCATAAACCCTCGGCAGGCCGCTGGAGGGCCCATTGCTCAGGCGCGGCAACTCACGGCTGTAACCCTTGGGAAGGTGGGACCTTGCTGTGCGGATGTGATCTTCGATGAGGAAAAAATTATCGAGCAGCCACTCGGCGGCCGGGGTGATACGGCGGTCGGACGCCTGGGCTTGAGTTAACGCGTTGCAGCTTTCCTTGAGCAATGCCTCATTGTCATCCAGCCTGCCCAGCAGGAAGTCCCGCGCGGTCACTGCGCCGAGTTGATGATGGCCGGCCAAGGCAATCCCATGGCTGGCCATCTGGTCGGCGTTGAAGAGTTCGGCGCGCAGTAGCCGTTCGTAGGCGAACGCAAGCTTTGGATGGGCCCCGGCGCGACCCGCAAGTGTGACCCGGGAGATCGCCTGTTTGGTGCGTTTCCATGTGCTCGTCATTATTTTCCCTGAAATGACTTGCACTCCGGCGAACGCAGCATGTTGAGCAGTGTGCACAGCGGAGCGCCGGCACCGATGTGCCCTGGTGAACGAAGCGTTCAAGCCACCACAGTGTGAGTACGCTTTTTCAGGGCTGTCTGTTCGCTGGCGCACATAGCGTCGCGCACAAGCCTCTTCCTGCGCGGTTCTCCAGCGTGATTTCACCGCCGAGGCGTCGTGCAATCGATTGCACAATGGTCAGGCCAAGCCCGGCGCCCTGATCGTTGCCGCGGCTGTAGAACCGCTCGAAAAGTCGTCCCCGCTCAGCTTCGTCAATGCCGGGCCCATCGTCGGTAACGCTGAGCTGGAAATAGCCATTGCTCACGCCCAGGGTGACGATCACCTGACCCTTCAAGGGCGAAAAATTGACCGCATTGGTGACCAGGTTTTGCAGGGCAATGTCGATGGCGGCGAAGTCCGTTCGTACCGTCAGGGAGGGCGCATCGCAGTCGAACACCAACTCCAGCCCCCGGCTCAATACCCACGGCGTCATTTGCACCAGGCTCTCGCGTACGGCCGCAACGATATCGGCGTTACGGGTGAGAACAGCGCCTGCACCGGGTTCCATCCGCGCGACGGTCAGCAACTGATTGACCAGCCGTGTCGTGCGGTCAACGCCGACGATGAGGTAACCTAGGGACTCGTCGCGCTGCGCGTCGTCGCGCGCTTCCAGCACGTTTTGCGCATGCACCCGCAGCACCGCCAGCGGCGTGCGCATTTCGTGGGCGGCGTCGGCGATGAAGCGCCGCTCACGGCTCAGCACCTCCTGAATCTGTCCGAGCAGTCTGTTCAGCGCTGCTTGCATCGGCTCCAGCTCGCTGGGCAGCGGGGCCAGTTGCAACGGTTCGAGCGAGCCTGGATGACGACCGCGCAGCGTGGCGGCCAGATCGGCCAGCGGCTTGAGTCCCCAGCCAATGGCCAGCCAGATCGCGCCCATCAGCAGCAGGCTGCCGATCAGATTGGGGGTCACTGTGTGGCGGACGATGCGGTTAACCAGATCCGAGCGCACGTCGTCACGCTCGCCGACCCAGATCAGCAAATCATGCTGCTCATCCCTGAGCACGAAGGTGCGCCACTCATGTTTGCCCAGATCATTGATATCGCTGAAGCCGGTGTACTGAGGCGCACGGGTCAGGCTCGGCGCGCTGGGGGTATGCACCAGCAGCCGGCCTTGAAGGTCCCAGACCTGAAAGGCGATTTTGCTCTCGTAGGGGTGGCCGTCGACCCGAGGTTCGGCTTGAGCCAACGCCTGATTGAACGCCTGGTACAGCTGTGCATGCTCCTGCCGCGCCAGGGGCATGCGCATCACGCCCTGCAGCAACCTGGCGTTGGTGGCGAGCTGGGCATCGTAGACTTCGGCGATTTCGTGGTTGCTGTCATGGACGTTGACCAGCGTCAGCATCAACAGCCCGATCAGTACCAGCCCGAGGATCAGGGTCAGCGTGCGTCGACGGATCGAAGTCACTGACGATCCTCCACCAGGTAGCCGACGCCGCGCACCGTGCGAATCAAGTCGCTGGAAAATTTCTTGCGCAGGTGATGGATGTGCACTTCGAGGGTGTTGCTCTCTGCTTCTTCATTCCAGCCGTACAGCAACTGCATCAAGCGTTCCCGGGTCATCACACGGCCCGGTGGGGAGAGCAGTTCGTACAACAGCTGGTATTCCTTGGGGGTGAGCGCGACGGGATCATCTTTGTAACTGACTTGCTGGGTGGTCGGGTCCAGGCGGATGCCCGCGTGCTCGATCATGACCCGCGCACGTCCGGCACTGCGCCGCAACAGCGCCCGCAAGCGTGCCTTGAGTTCGGATAGATCGAAGGGCTTTATCAGATAATCGTCAGCGCCTGCGTCGAGGCCGGCGATGCGGTCCTCGGTGGCGTCGCGTGCCGTGAGGATCAGCATTGGCAGGGATGAGCCACTTTCACGCAGGCGCCGCAACACCTCCAGGCCGTCCAGCCTGGGCAGCCCGAGATCGAGAATGGCCAGATCGAACACTTCGCTCAACAACGCATGGAGGGCGCTGGCGCCATCTTTCACCCAGTCCACCGTGTAGCCTTCGCGACTCAACGCCTGATGAATGCCCTCACCGAGGGCGACATCGTCTTCAACCAGCAGCAAACGCATGAACGCCCCGTCACTTCAGTTTTTTGTTTACGTCCACCAGCAATAGCTGGATATCTTTGCGACGTCCACTGTCGGCCACTTCGCGGCCGGGCCGTGGCGCAGCGAGCAAGGCCTTTTCCAGCGCTTCCTTTGCCTGAGCATAGTGGCCTTGGCGGTAGAGATGATCGCCCCAGAAGTACAGCGGATCGATGCCTTCGGGATTGATCTTCAGCGCCTGCTCCAGCAGTCCTTGTGCCTTATCCGAGTCGCCGAACCCGATCGGCCACCCGGGCACGCGATCGTACAGCGCAGCCAGGCTGGCGTAGGCGGAGCCTTGCAAGGCATTGGGGTCCAGCGTCAATGCTTTTTCGAGATCGGCTTTCGCGGTTTTCACCTTGCTCAATGCACCCAGTCCGCCCTGGGCACCGGCCCAACTGCTGGTGACAATGCCCGACCAGATCCAGGCCTCGGCGGCGGCGGGACGCTGCTGCGTGAAGGCAGAGGATTTGGCGGCCAACTGTTCAAATGCGGCGACTCGCTGGTCTTCCGGCAACTGGTATTGAATCCGCGCCCAATCCTGCTGGATGCCTGTCAGGCGTTGCTGGTCAGGTGCATCCAGTGCCCACACCGGCAGGGTGAAGGTGGCGAGCAGTACGACGAGTAGACGTTTCATGGCTTGGTGCTCTTTTCGAGGGGGGCGCTGCTGAGTCGGCGAATGAGGGGCAAGTGTTTGCGCAGCCCACGGTCCACCACTGAAGGCAGCAGACTGTTGAGGCGTACGAAAAACTGTTCAGGCCACCCCATATAAAGCTCGCGCTGATTACCGACGATGGCACGAACAACGGCGGCTGCGACCGTTTGCGGATCGTCCTCGGCGGTTTTAAGTGCAGCGTTGAGGGCGCGCGCTGAGGGGCTGTTCATCGTCGTGCGGGTGGCGCGCGGGGCGACGTACAACACGCCGACCCGCGTATCCGCCAGCTCACGGCGCAAGGCTTCGGAAAACCCGCGCAGCGCGAACTTGCTCGCGCAATACGTGGCGTAACCGGCATAGCCGATCGAGCCATAGGTAGAACCGACGTTCACCACCATGGCGCGGCTGGCCTGGCGCAGCAGCGGCAACATCAGGCTGGTGAGCTGAATCGGCGCGTTCAGGTTGATGTCGAGCATCGAATCGATCTCGTGCCCGGGCAACTGTTCCAGCATCGCGAAATGATTGACGCCGGCGGCGTTGATCAGCAGGTTGACCCCTTCCATCGCCTGGGCTGTCATCAGCACGTGCTGACGACCTTCGGCGGTGGTGAGATCGGCCTTCACCCAGTGCAACAGATGCGGGTACTGCTGTTGCAAAGGCAACAGCGGCTCCTGATGGCGGCACACGGCGAGCACTTCGGCGCCGTGGCTGCACAGCGCCTGGGCAATGGCCATGCCGATGCCGCCACTGGCGCCGGTCAGGACGACGCGGGTTTCAGACAGACGCATGGGCGAGTTCCTTCACGGGTTCGGCGTGCACCAGGGGCAGTTGGCGGAACATCTCGGTGTACAAGCCGTACACCACTTTCGAGGCCTTGATCACGGCCGCCTGATCCTCCGGATCTTCAAGCCGGTCCATCAGCGTGCGATAGGTCTCCATGTGGCCGACATCGAGGCTGCCATGGGAACTCAGGTAGCTGAACGCCGTGGCCGGCAGTCCCAGGCGCTGCTGAATGCTGCCGGCGGCATGGGTCGCCAGGGCAATGCTGGTGCCTTCCAGCACATTGACCATGCCGAACAGTCCCACCGGATTGCCCCGAGCGATGAGATCGTAGAGGTAGGCGACCATGAGCTCGATGGGCAGGCCGGGCGTACCGTCGCGCACGGCATCGGCATCGGCATCGGCATCGCCACCGCAGGCCCGAAGGTCGTTAAGGATCCACTGCTCGTGGCCGTATTCGTCCTCGATGTACTCGCACACCGCGCCGCGCAGCCATTCCAGCCGGGAAGGCAGCCGCGCGCCACAGGCCATCATCAACGGCACGGTATGCCGCACGTGGTAATACGCCTGAGTCAGGAAGGCGCGATAGCTGTCCAGCGAGACCTCACCGTGCAGCGCCTGATGGATGACGGGCAGATTGAACAAGGTCTCGCGCTCGGTGCGGGTGGCGTCTTGCAGCGTTTGGAAAAAACTCATGATTGAAGGTCCTTTGCTCGCGTGGGCTCAGTGAAAAGATGCCGGTAATTCGCCAGAATGGCTTCGCGCCGGGGTCGGCCGTTGGCGGTGGCCATGCCGTTGGCTGCGGTGAAAGGCTGGTCCAGACGGGTCCAGGTGTGGATGCGTGCGTAGTCCGGCAGCGCCTGGTTGGCCTGCTCGACAGCGCTGTTGATTTGCGCGTCGGTGGTGTCTGGGCGCAGTGGCCACAGCAGCGCGTGGTTGCGAGGAAGGGCTTCGCCGTAGACGAATGCTTGAGCGATCTGACCGCGTTGGGTCAGTTCGGCCTCGACCCACTCAGGGTTGACGTTGCGACCGAAGCTGGTCACGAACTGATGCTTCTTGCGGCCATGAAGGTAGAGGTAGCCGTTGGCGTCGAATTCGCCGAGATCACCGCTCGGCCACCACGCTGGTGTGGGGTCTGCGTCGCCGAGATAGCCCAGCATCCGCGACCCGCCAATCAGGACCTCACCGTCTTCGGCGAGGCGAATCTGTACATGGGGCAAGGGTTTGCCGACGCTGCCGGGATGATGGGCGTCGGGACGGTTGAGGGCCACCACCGACGCGCACTCGGACAAGCCATACCCTTCGTACACCGGAATGCCGAGGGTCTCGGCGCGCAGCAACAGTTCATGGGTGACTTTGGCGCCGCCCACCGCGATGAAACGCAGCGTTGCCGGGTTGAACGCATTCATCTCGCAAGCGCTGACCAGCAGCAACAACAGCTGCGGGACCAGGATCATGCTGTGCGGCTGGCGCACCGCCAACGTTGACAGCAGGCGCGGCAATTCCACGCCACTGGCCCCTTGAATCCCCAGGGCTCGCTGACTCGGCAGACTCAGCATGGCCCCGGCATAAAGCGCGGCATAGCAGCCGACGTTTTCCAGCAGGATCGCCAGAGGCAAGAGTGAAAGGTGGTGGGCGGGCTGGCGAGATTCGCTGGCGCGCTGCAGCTCGAATGCCACGGCGAGTACGCTTGCGGCGTCCAGGCAGACACCTTTGGGGGTGCCGGTCGTGCCAGACGTAAAGGTGAGCTTTGCCGTGCCAGCGGGAAGGGGCGACGGCTGACGGTTTGTCCGCAGCCAGAATCCCTCCTCATGACGGAACGCCGAGGTGGCGAGTTCATTGGCGTACTCGTCGCCCGCAATGACCACGTCGGCCTGGCTCTGCTCCAGGCAATGGCGGCGCTGCGCTGCGCTGAAGAACGGCGGCAGCGTCACGCAGGCCAGGCCTTCGAAGAGGATCGCCAGGTCCCAGATCAGCAGGTCCGGGCCATTTTCCAGGGCGAGGGCCACGACCCTGGCGTCCAGGTCCTTGAGCCTCTGCTGACGCAGCGTGATTTCTGCGTCCAGCTCGGCATAGCTCAACTTCAGGTCATCGCCCCACAGCGCGCACGCATCGGGCTGCCCGGAGGCCAGATCAGCGATGCGTTGGCGAAACCCGCTCAGTTCAGGCGACATGGCAGCTGTCCTCCCGTGTCAGGGGTAATCCGAAGCGTTCAAACACGCCGCTGTTGCTCAAATGCAGGAACCCGGAGCGGATGTCCCCCACGTGCACGCTGGGTTGAGAGTCGTAGTAATTGCCCCATGCGTGCCTGTCTTCACCCAGGCGCAGAGGGTCGGCAAGGCAAAGCGTGAGGGGGCGCAGCCCGAGGCGATTGAAGCTGTTCACCAGTCCGGCGTTGCCGGTGAATGCCACCCATTCCAGGCCGCTCATGGCGAGTAGCCAGGTCACAGTAATGATGCTCAGCCGCGCGCTGCCCAGGTTGCTGGCGGCGAGGTTGCCCACTTCGACGATGCCCTGACGGTCCACAGGCCTGCCTGCACTGGCTTCGATCATGTGCTCGACAGGCTGATCAAGGTAGCGCTCCAGAAACAACGCACCGGATGTCGCCACACGCACGCCGGCCACGGCGCAGAGCGTGCCTGTGTTGTCGTGGAGTCCAAACAGCTCCGGCATGAAGCTACGGATCTCGGCGTTGTGGGCCTGGCGAAAGCGATGCTGGATGAACGTCTCGTAGGCGTCGCGCAGTGGCTCCTGAGACAGCGCACGATTGAGCGAGAGGGGCGGTGATTGCGCAGTGCCGAATCCCATAGGCAGGAAATCCAGAGGCAGCGCACTGGACGGCATTGAGTGCTGTGGTGATCGGATATTCCAGTCCAGACCCTGCATGGGTGTGGCTCCTCCCCAGTGGTGAATGGGGTGGAGTATCTGCGTCGATTCTTAACGAAGTCTGAAGGTGGGAAATGTGCTTCGCCTGGCTTGCTCCGCGATCTTCGCGACGTCTTCAGACTGCCTTAAGACAGTGGCGTCAAGGTGCGTGGGAATTCATCAACATCCCCCCACTCAGCGAGCGCCCCCACATGATTTCAACCCCACACCGGTACGCCAGATTGTCGATGTCCCTGCACTGGCTGATGCTGGCGTTGTTTGTCGGCGTTTACGCCTGTATCGAGCTGAAGGGGTTTGCTCCCCGGGGCAGCACGTTGCGCTCGCTGTTGTTAGGCATGCACGGCCTGTTCGGTCTGTCGATATTTGCACTGGTCTGGCTGCGCTTGCTGGGCAGACTGATGTACAAAGCGCCACCCATCACGCCGGCCCCTCGCACCTGGCAGCTCGGGATGGCCCACCTCGTTCATGCGCTGCTGTACGCACTGATGATCGCGACACCAGTGCTGGCCTGGCTGATGCTGGCGGCGGGTGGCAAGCCGATGCCGTACTTCGGCTTCTTCCTGCCCGCGCCTGTGGCCGTCGACCCTGATCTGGCCAGACAGATCAAAGGCTGGCACGAGTGGGCCGGGAATCTGGGCTATTGGTTGATCGGCGTACACGCGGCAGCAGGGCTCTTCCATCATTACTTTGTCCGCGACAACACCCTTCGCCGCATGCTGCCGTTGACGGCCGAAAAGCGTTAAGCGGTCACTGCTTTTATCACTCCATCGCGACCCAGTGATCCGCCGCCACCGCCGAAAACCGCTGCACCGGCGCGACAAACTCCGCTGTCTTGATCGGGTCAGGACGCTCCAGCTCTTTGAGCAGGCTTTTGAAATCCCGGCGCCGGCCCACTTCCGGCACCGGCACCGCCGCCAGCAAACGTCGGGTGTAGGCATGCTGCGGGTTGTGCAGCACCTGATCGCGCGCACCGATTTCGACGATGCGCCCGCCGTACATCACCGCCACGCGGTGGCAGATGCGTTCGACCACGGCCATGTCGTGGGAGATGAACAGGTAGCTCAGGCCATGCTCGGCACGCAGCCGTTCCAGCAGCTCCAGCACCTGGGCCTGGACCGAGACGTCCAGCGCCGAGACCGATTCGTCCGCGATGATCACTTTGGGGTTCAGTGCCAGCGCCCGGGCGATGCAGATGCGCTGGCGCTGCCCGCCGGAAAACTGGTGGGGATAGCGTTCGAGGGTGTCCCGTGGCAGGTCGACCTGCTGCAGCAGCTGCGCCACACGCTCACGCCGTTGGGGCTCGGGCATCTTGTCGTGAATCAGCAGCGGCTCGCCTACCAGATCGAACACGGTCTTGCGCGGATTGAGTGCCGCGTAGGGGTCCTGAAATACCATCTGCACGTCGCGGCGCACCCGCTGCAACGCGTCACCCTGCAAACCGTTGAGTTCCTGCCCGAGCAATTTGACGCTGCCCTGGTAATTGAGCATGTTCATCAAGGCTTTGCCGGTGGTGGACTTACCGCACCCGCTTTCGCCGACCAGTCCCAGGGTCTCGCCCTGACGCAGCTCGAAACTCACGCCCTCGACCGCATGCACCGTGCGCGGGGTTTCGAACCAGCCGTGGCGCAGAGGGAAGCGCACGCTGAGGTCCTTAACGGCGAGCACCACCGGCTGTTCAGTCAATGCATCAGGCGGCGGCGCGCTGCCCAGCACCGGCACTGCGGCCAATAATTTCCGTGTGTAGGGCGCCTGCGCAGCGGTGAAGACTTGATGCAAAGAGCCACGCTCTTCCATGCGGCCCTGATTCATCACCACCACTTCATCGGCCATTTCGGCCACCACGCCCATGTCGTGGGTGATCAGTAAAAGGCTGGTCGCGAACTGCTGCTGCAATTCGCGCATCAGCTCAAGAATCTGCGCCTGAATCGTCACATCCAGCGCGGTGGTCGGCTCGTCGGCGATAAGGATTTCCGGCTGGCAGAGCATCGCCATGGCGATCATCACCCGCTGGCGCATCCCGCCAGATAACTCATGTGGGTACTGGGTCAGGCGTTTGTCGACCTGGGGCATGCGCACCGCGTCGAGCATGGCGCGGCAGCGCTGGTGAATCTCGCCGCGACTCAACGCCTCATGCCGGCGCAGGGTTTCCGCCAGTTGCTGGCCGACGGTCAGCAGGGGGTTCAGCGACGTCATCGGCTCCTGAAAAATCATGCCGATGCGTTTGCCGCGCAGGCGTTGCAGCTCCCGCTCCGGCAGGCTCAGCAGGTCGCGGTTGTCGAACAGAATCGCACCGCCCGGGACGCTGGCCGCCTTGGGCAACAGGCCCATGATCGCCAGGGACGAGAGCGATTTGCCGCTGCCGGATTCGCCAGCGATGCACAGGGTTCGGCGCGGATAAAGGGCGAAACTCAACTCATCGACCACCCGCCTGCGAGACGCACCGCCGCCGACATCAATGCTCAGCCGTTCCACCGACAGACTGGGCTGATCGTCTGGCTTCACTGGAACACCACTTTCGGAAAGTAGAACGACACCACCCAATTCGGCAGGTCGACGATTTCGCTGATGCGCAAATCGCCGCACACCGAGCACAGCATATAGGCCTGTTCCGCCGGCATGCGGTGCTCTCGGCACAACCAGTCGATGGTGTTGGCGACAGCTTGGCGTGCGGCCTGCATCAGGTCCGGGCCGATGCCGGTGAAGGCCTCGTAGCCGGCGCTGTCCAGGTGCCCGGTGACCGGGCCGGGGGTGCTGAAACGCGGCGTCGCCAAGGGCGTTTGCTTGATCAGGTCGAGCTTGACCACCACGTCCATGGCGCTCTCGATGGCGGTGCCGCAGACCTCGCCATCGCCTTGCGCCGCGTGGGTGTCGCCAATGGAAAACAACGCGCCGGCCACTTCCACCGGCAGGTACAAAATGCTGCCGGCCGCCAGGTCGCGGATGTCCAGATTGCCGCCGACCCGACGCGGCGGCACGATGGAATGCAGCCCCGCTTCGGCGGGCGCCACGCCCACGGTGCCGGCGAACGGCTTGAGCGGCACTTTGGCGAAATCGCCGAAGGCGGCGGGGGCGAGGGTGTGCGTGTCGTAATGCCACAGCGCCAAAGCGGGTGTCTGAAACTGGTCGGCGAGCAGGCCGAACCCGGGAATGTTGGCGGTCCAGCCGAAGCCCCCGGGCTTGAAACTATCCAGGGTGATTTTCAGGATGTCGCCGGGTTCGGCACCCTCGACGTAGATCGGCCCGGTGACCGGATTGATCTGGTCGAAGGGCATGACGCTGACGTCGGCGACCTGGGACTGCGCAGTGAAATACCCGTTGGACGAATCACGGCAGTTCATCTGTAACGTAGTGCTGGGCGCCACGCGCTCGACCGGGGTAAAACTGTGGTCCCAGCCGAAGTGGCTGTTGACGCTGTGAATGGTCTTGACCAGGCAGTTCTGGCACATGGGTGCGGTCCTCGTTGCAAACAGGCTATGGGGGAGGGAAAGCAGTGGCCCGTGACCCAGGCGTTGCCGGGAAGAGGCCAGAGCGAAATCACTTCACCCAGATGTAGTCATAGTTGACCGGCACGTGGACCGGGTCGACGTACAGCGCGTCGTCGCCGCCCATGCGCTTGGAGCGCACGGTGAAGCGTTGCTCGTTGAAGATCGGCACCCACGGCGCATCGGCCATGGCGTCGGTGAAGATCTTCTTCCACGCCTCGGTGCGCTCGGCCTGTTGTTCCGGGCGTGCCATGGCGTCGGCTTTGGCGGCGCGTTCATCCAGCGCCTTGTTGCAATACAGCGACCAGTTCCAGCCGCCTTCAACCGCGCCGGTGCAACCGAGAATCGGGCCGTAGAAGTTCGAGGGATCCGGGAAGTCGGCGATCCAGGCCATGCCGCCGGACCACACCATCGGCGCCTGATCCCTGGAGCTGCCGGCGGCAATCACGTTGGCCTGGGCCAGGGACTTGATCTGCACGCGGATGCCGACCTTGGCCAGGTCCTGCTGGATCGACTGGGCGATGCGCGGCTGCGGGTCGGTGTTCATCACGTAAAGCTCGGTGTCGAAACCCTTGGCGAGACCGGCGTCGGCCAGCAGCTTTTTCGCGCCTTCGACGTCGTAGGGCAGGCCCTTGTATTGCGTGTCATAGCCGGGCATCGCCGGCGGCAGCGGCTGGTTCGCCGGGACCGCGCGACCATTGATGATGCGCACGATGCGCTCTTTGCTGATGGCCATGTTGATGGCCTGGCGCACCTTGAGATTGTCGAACGGCGGCAGGGTGGTTTTCAGCGTCACGTAGCCCGTCTGCAACTGGTTGCCGGTGACCAGCAACTGCCTGGACGCCGGGTCATTCTTGAACTGCAGGAATTGCGCAGGCGGCACGCCGTCGCCGGCAATGTCCACTTCACCCTTGTTCAGGCGCAGCAGCGCAACGGTCGGGTCCTGGCCGATTTCGAAAGTGATCTTGTCGACGTAGGGCAGGCCCTTCTGGAAGTAACTGGGGTTCTTCACCAGTTCGAGCTTCTGCCCCAGCTTCCATTCGGCCAGGCTGAACGCGCCGCTGCCCACCGGGTGCTTGCCGAAGTCGGCGCCCCATTGTTCCACCGCTTCCTTGGGCACAACCGAGGCGAAGTTGATCGCCATGATGTGCAGGAACGTGGCGTTGGGCGCGCTCAGCGTGATGGTCAGGTGTTGATCATCGACCACCTTGATGCCGCTGAGCGTCGTGCTTTTGCCGCCGGTTACGTCTTCATAACCGACGATGGAGCTGAAGAAACCGGCGCCCGGGCTCTGGGTTTTCGGGTTGACGGTGCGCTCCAGGGAGTACTTGACGTCATTGGCAACCAGCTCACGGCCGTTCTGGAATTTCACGCCCTTGACCAGGGTGAAACTGTAGACCAGCCCGTCCGTGGAAATGCTGTAGTCCTCGGCCAGACTTTTCACCAGCTCAGTGGTGCCGGGCTTGTAGTCCATCAGGCGGCCGAACAGGCTTTTGATCATCGACCAGTTCTGCCAGTCGTAGCCAATCGCCGGGTCCAGCGTCGCCACATCATTCTGGTAGGTCACCACCACATCGCCGCCGCTTTTCGGCGTGTCGGCCCACAGTGGCGTGGTAAACAGCGTGGCCGCCACGGCCAGGGTCAGCGCGTTGATCTTCATTGTTGTGCCCCGTTGTGTTGATGAATTCAGTGCTGCTTGATGTCGATGCGCGGGTCCACCAGCGGGATCACCAGATCCGCCAGCAGGTTGCCGAGGACGATGGCCACCGCCGACAGTGTGGTAACGCCGACGATGACCGGGATGTCGACTTGCTGAATCGACTGCCAGGCAAGTTGGCCGATGCCGGGCCAGCCGAACACCGACTCGACCACCACCAGCCCGCCCATGAACACGCCAATGTCGATGCCGATCATCGGGATCACCGGGACGATCGCGTTGGGCAGCACGTGCACGAACACGATCCGCGCACGACTCAGGCCCTTGGCCCGTGCGGTGCGGATGAAATCCTGATGCAGCACTTCGATCATCGAAGAGCGGACCATGCGCGAATACCAGCCACTGCCGAGCAGCCCGAGGGTCAGCGCCGGCAGCATCAAATGGCTGGCGCCGCCATAGCCGCCCAGGGGGAACCAGCCCAGTTGCACGGCGAAGAAGTACAGAAACAGCATGGCGGCGATGAACTGCGGCGCCGACACGCCGACGAAGGAAAACGCCATGAGCAGTTTGTCGGCGAAGCTGTCGCGCTTGAGCGCCGCGAGCATGCCCAGGCTGATGCCGATCAACAGCTCGAAGCCGATGCCTGCCGCCATGAGTTCCAGCGAAGGCCGCAGTCGTGCGCCGATCAGCTCACTCACGGCGGTGCGCTGGATGTACGAGCGGCCAAGGTCGCCATGCAACAGGTTGCCCAGGTAACTCAGGTATTGCTGATAGAAGGGCAGGTCCAGGCCCAGTTGCGCACGAATCGCCGCGACCACTTCAGGGGTCGCGCTGCGTCCGGCAATTTGCCGCGCAGGGTCGGCGGGCAGCAGGAACAGCAGCAGGTACGTGATGAAGGTCACGCCGAGCAGAATCAGCAGCGCATAACCGACCCGACGGCCAATGAACGGCAGCATCAGCGACGCCCCTTGAGTGTGGGGTCGAGTTCGTCGCGCAGGGCGTCGCCGACCAGGTTGAACGCCAGGGACAGGAGGATGATCGCTGCCCCCGGAATGAACACCAGCCACGGTGCCGAAGTGAAGTACGTCTGGCTCTCGAAAATGATGTTGCCCCAGCTCGGCGTCGGCGGCTGCACGCCTACACCCAGGTACGACAAGGTGGCTTCCAGCAGAACGGTGGTGGAAATCCCCAGCGTCGCCCACACCAGAATGGTCGGCAGCAGATGCGGCAACAGGTGCGAGAACAGAATGCGCAGGGAACTGGCGCCGAGGGTGCGCTCCACGGCGACGAAATCACGCGCACTGAGCGCCACGGTTTCGGCATAGATCACTCGGGCGATCTGCACCCAGTTGACCATCGCGATGACCATGGCAACGATCCACACGCTGGGCTGGAAAATCGCCGACAGGGCAATCGCCAGCAGCAGGGCGGGGAAGGCCATCATCAAATCGGTCAGGCGCATCAGCACGCTGCCAAGCCAGCCGCGGACAAAACCGGCGGTCAGGCCCACCAGCGTGCCGATCAACACCGCCAGCCCGTTGGCCAGCACGCCGATGAACAGCGAGGTGCGCGCGCCGAATATCAACCGCGACAGCAAATCACGACCGAGCAAGTCGGTGCCCATCCAGTACGGCGTCGCGGGCGCCATGGGTGCGCCTTCCAGGGTCAGGCCTTCGACGAATTGCTCATCCGGGTCGAAGGGGCTAATCCACGGGGCCAGCGCCGCGAGCAGCACCACAGTGACGATGAACAGCAGCGACACCGCCACAGCGGGTCGACGCAACAGGGCCTTGAGGGTGTTCATGCGCGGTCCTCGTCCCGCGCCGCGAGCAAGTCAACACACAGCGCTTCGATCGGCCGGTTGAGCTGCATCGACAAACTGCGCAAGCGCTCGTACGCCGTCGCCTCGTTGATGCGCTGGGTCACCATCAAGCGCGCCAGGGCCTGGGCCATGAGTGGACGCAGCGCCAGCCGCTGTTGCAGCTCGTTGAGTTGTTCGGCGTCGGCGCGCTGCCGGTCGCGCAATCCCACCGCCATCATCAGCGTGGTGTAGACCGAGCCCTGGCTGATGGGTTTGTTGAGCAGTGCCGTCGCGCCAAGCTGCAGCGCGCGCTGGATCTGCGACAGGGTTTCGTGGGCGGTCAGCGCCACGATGGGAATGCTGGCCGCATTCAGCGCCTGCACCGCCAGCGGGCTGGCGAAATGTTCGATTTCAAGGATCGCCGCGAAACAGCCCTGGGTGTCACACGGCGCGTCGTGATCAAGCACCTGCGAGTGAATCCCCAGGCGTTGCAGGCTCTTGCCCAGATTCCCCTGACTGCGTTCATCGCAGTCGATCAGCAGCAAGTGACCCTGGTCAAAAGCAGGAAAGGCGCGTGTGTTCATTTGACAATCCTCAAGCGCGGCGCTGGGGTGGCGTGTCGGTCGACCACATCGGCGTGTACATCCGTAACAGTGAGATAAGGGTCGGCGGCAATGGGGTGAGGCGCCGATTGCACAACCTGGAAGCGTCCATCGCGCAGTTCGGCGATATGACTGGCCAGCGCGCTGTGATGATTGCGCGCCGACAGACTGACGGTGCCAAGCACGCTGGCGACCGGGTGCCCGTAAAGGTGCTCGCAAATCGCCTTGGGCGATGCATCCGCGCTGGCGTGCAAGGCATCGGCGAACACCCGTAACGCGGTGTAGGCGCTGGTGTAATAGTGCGAACAGGTGCGCGGGCCATGGCGCTGCTGGCCTTCGCAGAACGCCGGGTTCAGGCTCTCGAAAAACGGACCGCAGGACAGCAGCCGCAGCGCCTGCATCGGGCCTACCGCATCAAGCTCCGCTTCGGTGAGGTTGCAGCTGAGCACCGGCAGGCGCAGGCCTTGGCGCTCGCAGGCCCGATCCAGCTGCTGCAGAAAAGCGTAGGACGATTCGCCCACCAGGTTGTTCAGCACGAACGTCGGCGGGTCCTGGATGAGCCCTTCGATCAGCGTGTCGAAGCCGGTCGCGCCCAGGTGCCAGTACTTTTCCCCGAGCACTTCAGCGCCGTTGGCTTCCAGCACTTCCCGGGCAATGCGGTTGCTTTCCCAACCCCAGACGTAGTTGGAACCGAGCAGAAACGCCCGATTGCCAAACTGGCCGAGGGCGTAGCGCAGCAGTGGCAACAGCGTCTGGTTCGGGCATCCGCCGAGGTACAACACGTTCTCGCTGCTTTCGTAACCTTCGTATGGGCTCGAATACCAGAGCAGCGCGCCGTGCTGATCCAGGTCCGGGATGATTTCCTTGCGGCTCGCCGACAGCGTGGTGCCGAAGATGTGCCTGACGCCCGCCCCCAGCAATTGGCTGACGCCGCTGCTGTAGGCGGCCGGGTCGCCTTGCGGGTCAACGCAGATCGCCTCGAGCAGCACGCTGCGCTGGCCGTCAGCGTTGATCTCGGCCAGCGCGTCCTGCAACCCGAGCAAGGCACTACGGCCCATGCGCCGATAGGTGCCTTCGGTCGAGAGCAGGAAGCCCACGGTAACGGTGGGGCGCAGATCGGGAGTCAAAAAGTCCGGCATGAACAGCATCCATAAAAAAAGCCCGACCAACCCGGTGGGGGTCGATCAGGCTTCGATACCTGGCGCATTCGAGGCGCATATGTGGACGAGACTTAAGGACCTGCGTCCGGCTTGCCGTTTGCTTTAAACATGAAAGAAGCGTGCCAAGTGAAAATCTCCCGGTTTGATGGCCCTCGCCGGGGTTGGTCTGCCCGGGATTGCTCCGCAGTGGGGCGCCCGTGTGTGATCAGGCCTCAAAGCGGAGCAGGGCGGGTTGTGCGGTGTGGCGCCCGACGCTTTACCGTAAAGCCGGTCCTGCCTCCGACTCCACACTCAGTCTGCGGTGATGTACAGCTCAAGCCTCCCGCTTGAACAGGTCCTGAAAAATCAGTGGCGCCCATTGCTTGTCCCGCGCCTGCACCAGTTGTCCGCCTTCGGACAACCCGCCCAGGCTGACCGGGGCGTAGCCAAGTCGCGTGACCAACGCAGCAACTTCGCTGACAGCACCCTCGTCGTCCCCCGACAGAAAGATCACCCGCCGGCCTGACGCTGTTGCCGGAGGTTGCGCCAGCACACCGGCCGGCAGGTGATTGAACGCTTTCACCAGTCGAGCACCGGAGAAAGCCTTGGCCACGACTGCCGAAGAGGGCAGATGTTCTAGCTCGGCGAGCGGCACGCCATAGGCGTTCGTCACGTCGATGATGATCTTGCCCTGCCAGTCGGTTGCGGCGCTGGCAACGTCGACGTGGGACCAGAAAGGTACTGCCAGCACAATGACGTCCGCCTGCAGAGCGTCCTGCATAGCGAGGGGCGTGACGGTGCCGTCGAATTCTTTAACCAGCGGCGTGATGGACGCCGGTCCGCGGGTGTTGGCAATGCTGACGGGAACCCTGCTACGAGCGAACTGGCCCGCCAGTGCCAGGCCAATGCTGCCTGTGCCAATGATTGAATAGGTCATGATGACTCCTTGAATGTGCGGGGCGCCGGTGGTGTCGCTGGGCGCTGATGGCTGAGGCGCTCATCGTGCGCACTGGCCATGCATCTGAGAAGACGGCATATTGCGATGCATACCATCTCCCGTTGAGATAGAGGGCACACTCATGCTGGATGGCGTTTCTCTCGATCAACTGCGCACGTTCATCGCTGCCGTGGATGAAGGCAGCTTTTCCGCTGCCGCACGCAAGCTCAACCGCGTTCAGTCAGCAGTGAGCGGCTGGATCGGCGGGCTGGAAGATCAGATCGGGGTGCAGCTGTTCGACCGCACCGGCCGGTTTCCGAAGCTGACCCGTGAAGGCGCGCTGTTGCTCGCCGATGCGCGGGACATCGTACTCAAAGTCGACACGCTGAAAGCGCGGGCCAAGCTGATGACCTCGGGTGTCGAGCCCGAGCTTGCCGTGGTGATCGATGTGTTCTTCCCGACCGCCGTGGTCACCGCAGTGGCCAAGGCCTTCGCCAAGGCATTTCCGTTGACGCCTCTGCGGGTGTTCGTGGAGGCGCTGGGCGCGGCCTATGAACCGGTCCTCGCAGGCCGTTGCAGCCTGGGCATTCTGCCGCCGTTGCCCCTGGCGTTTCCCTCGCTGTCCATCGAAAAACTCGGCGAAGTGCCGTTAGTGGCGGTGGCTGCGCCGGATCACCCTCTCGCCCACTTTGCGTCGCGCATCCCTCGGCGTGAGCTCGCCAGGCATACCCAGTTGGTCCTCACCGACCGCTCCGAGCTGACCGCAGGCCGCGACTTCGGGGTGGCCTCGCCGGCAACCTGGCGTTTGGCGGACCTGTCGACCAAACATGCGTTCCTCAAGGATTGCGTCGGCTGGGGAGGGATGCCCTTGCACATGGTCGCCAAGGACATTGCCGATGGCACCCTGGTGGTGCTGGACGTGGACGAGATGCCGCCGTCCGGTTCCATGTTGACGATGTCGGCTTTTCATCTGGCCTCTCGTCCTCCGGGACCGGCGGGCCGGTGGTTCATTGATCGGCTCAAGCAGGTCTGGGAGCAAACGGGATGAGCGGCGGATGGGGTGAGGCGCGTTGGCTGCTCAGGTGTTCAACCGCGCTCTCATGAAATCAATGAACGCGCGCAGTTTCCGTGGAACGTGGATACGACTCGGGTAGTACAGGTGGAACGGCGAGACGCCGGGCCAGAAGGGTTCGAGCAGTGCAATCAGTTGTCCACTGTCGATCTCGGCCTGTACCTGTGCTTCAAACGCGCAACCGATGCCTGCGCCCGCCCGGATCGCGTGAATCAAGGTGTCAGCGTCATTGGAGATCAACGGGCTGGGCGGAAGAATTTCCATGATGGCGCCGTTGTGCATGTACTCCCATTGGTAGACGGCGTTGTTCAGACGAATGTTGAGGCAGCGATGCTGACGAAGGTCTTCGGGGGTACGCGGCAGATCGCGTCCCCGCAGGTAGCCGGGCGTCGCGACAGTGGCGATGCGGTGGTCGCCACCCATGGGGATCGCGACGACGTCCTGGGCGAGGAACTCACCGACCCGGATGCCCGCATCGAAGCCGCCCGCGACCAGATCCAGCAATGCGTTGTCGCAGTGAATCTCCAGTGTAATGTCCGGATAGGCGTCCATGAACGCGGCCAGATGGGGCATTAGAACGATGTCCGCCGCCGTGCGCGAAACGTTGAGCCGCAACACGCCGGTGGGTTTGTCGCGCAGTTCATTGACGTCTTCAACGGCGGACGCCAGCGCCGCCAGCCCAGGTTGCGCGTATCCGAGAAAACGCTGACCCAGTTCGGTCAAACCGACCTTGCGCGTGGAGCGCTCCAGCAGCCGCACACCCAACCGGTTCTCCAGGGTACGCAGGGTTTGCGACAGGGCCGAGGGCGACATGCCCATGACTGCCGCCGCTTTGGTAAAACTTCCGTAGTGAGCGATCTGCACAAAGGCGGCGATGCCGGGCAGCAGGTCAGGCCGGATGACGCCGTTGTGAAGCAAGGCTTCATACTGCATGCCGATTGCACCTCTGAATAAACGGGATCGTGGAGCCTACCATGCGACCCTACATTCACAGGAGCGGCAAACATGAGTCAGTTAGCGGGTAAGGTTGCCATCGTCACAGGGTCTTCAAAAGGTATCGGCGCGGGCATTGCCATGCGACTGGCGGCTGATGGCGTGAAGGTAGTCGTCAACTATTCACGGAGCGCCGAAGATGCTGAAAGTGTCGTTGACCGGATTGTCGCTGCCGGCGGGCAAGCCATCGCGTGCAAGGCGGATATCGCGCGGCCCTCTGACATCCGGCCTTTGATAGACGCAGCGGTTCAGGCGTTTGGCCGGCTGGATATTCTGGTCAATAACGCTGGCATCTATAAACCCGATTCACTGGACGAGTTGAGCGCTGACAGCTTCGATGAGCATTTCAATCTCAACGTACGCGGCCTGTTGCTCACCACCCAGGCCGCCGCTCGGGTCATGCAAGCGGGTTCGGTCATCGTCAATATCAGCTCAGGCCTGGCCCACAGCCCCTATCCCCAGGTGCATGTCTATTGCGCCACCAAAGGCGCGGTGAATACCCTGACCCGCTCCCTGGGCATGGAACTGGGTCCCCGGGGCATTCGAGTGGTCGGCATCGCGCCAGGGTTCGTCCACACAGAAGGCAATGCGGAATCGGCACGCGGTATGGATGAGTTCTTCATCGCCAAGACCCCGCTGGGACGCGTCGGCAAGCCGAGGGACATCGCTGCGGCGGTCGCGTATGCCGTGTCAGAAGACGCCGCCTGGATCACGGGCACAACGCTCGATGTCGCAGGCGGCATGGTGTTCTGAGGTTGCGTCACGCCACGTCATCGTCGAAGACCGATGACGTAGCGCTTTGACCGCCGCCATGTCCAGACTTTTGACGATTCTGCGTGCCTCCCATGAAAGCTCACGCCAGAAGAATTTGAAGGTGGCCTGAGCGCCGGCGACCGCCGCCTTGAGTTCGTCGCTCTCGCCTTTCACGCTGTAGATGATCTGCCCGGTCATAAGTGAGTCGTTCCCTCTGTCGATCTAAATAATGTTCTACCATGAGCCTTCATTCATGGTGTGGGCCGCTTCGCTCATGCCCGTTGAGGCCCGAAGTGATGAGAGATCTGCCACCCACCGCCACCTTGCGCGCCTTCGAAGTCGCCACCCGTCACGGGACGTTTACCTCCGCGTCCGAGGAGCTGCACGTTACCCAAAGTGCGGTGAGTCACCAATTAAAAAATCTAGAAGACATCTGGGGCGTGCAGCTGTTTCAGCGTGGCAAGACGTTGAGCCTGACGCCCGCCGGTGCAGCACTGGCGCCGATCGTGCGGACGTTTTTCATGAACCTGGAGGCCACGCTTGCGGACCTTCGGGAAGAGAATGGCCGCGTCAGGCTCAAGGTCAGTACGACCTATTCCTGCGCGCTGAAATGGCTGTTGCCGCGCTTGCCCAATCTGTCCCAGCTGCACCCGGAAATCCTCGTCACGCTGGACAGCACAGACACCGCCATCAACTTTGCCAGCGGCGAGGCCGACGTCGCGATCCGTCTGGGCGGCGGCAACTACCCCGCGTTGCACTCGGAATTCATGTTCAGGGAACACATTTTTCCCGTGGCGAGCCCTGACTTGCTCAAGCGCTTCGGCATGCCCCGGGAACCGGCCGAGTTGTTGCGCTATCCGCTGTTGGCCCGGGACGGTTCGGATCTGGTGCCGAAGTGGGAGGTGTGGTTTCAGAAGATCGGCCTGGGCGTGACCTCGCTGAAGGAAAGCGTGCGTTTTCCCGACACCAATATGACCGTGGAGGCGGCCTTGTTGGGGCAGGGCATCGCCCTTGTTCGAAGTGGGCATGTGGAAAAAGAGCTGCGCGACGGCAGTTTGATCAGGTTGTTCGAGGTGCCGTTTCCTTCGCCGGTGGCCTATTACTTCGTCTGCCCGAAGGGGATCGAAACGCAGCCCCACGTGGCGAGCTTTCGCGACTGGCTGATCGGGGAATCGACCGCAGCCGGCCTCAGTTATGGCTGAAGCATGAGGAATTGGTCATCATCCGATGAGCAGACTTTGCTTTCGTTCCGTGTGTCAGCCTGACTAAGATCGGCCCATGCCTACTCACATCATCCTGTTAATCCTCTTCGCCGCTTTGCTGCATGCCAGCTGGAATGCCTTGCTGCGCGGCGGTGGCGACAAGCTCTGGTCGATGACCGTCATGTGCGTCGCGGTTGCCATCGTCAGCATTGCAGGGGCACTGTTCATGGACGCCCCGGCGCCGGAGAGCTGGCCTTGCGCGGTGCTCTCGGCGCTGCTGCATATCGGCTACAACCTGTTTCTGGTACGTACTTACCGCAGCGGCGACCTCGGGCAAACCTACCCGATCTCACGGGGTTCATCGCCGGTGCTGATTACGCTGTGTGCGTCGATATTTGCGGGGGAGGTGGTCGAGACCGGCGCGATGATCGGCATTGCACTGGTGTCAGCGGGGATTATTTCCCTCGCGTTCAAGGGCCGAAAACTGGACATGACCAGCCTTCCTTATGCGCTGGGCACCGGTTGCTTCATTGCGGCCTACAGCGTGACGGACGGCATCGGCGGTCGTCTGTCCGGCGCGCCGATGGCTTACACCGCCTGGATGTGCGCCCTGTGGGGCGTACTGATGCCGATCACTTACATCTGTCTGCGGGACGCGCGCAGTCTGCTGACGGTCCGACCCGGTTTGGTCGCCTCGTTGGGCGGAGGTGTGGTGTCGCTACTGGCCTACGGCATCGTCATCTACGCCATGACCCTCGCGCCGATGGGGGCGGTGTCGGCTCTGCGCGAAACCAGCGTGCTGTTTGCCGCATTGCTCGGGTATCTGTTTTTGGGCGAGTCGCTGACTGTGCGCAAGATCCTCTCGTGCGTGGTCATTGCGGCCGGCACGATCATCATTGGCTGAGCGGCGGGTGCTCACCTTCGCAGCTTCGGTTTCACAGCCTTCAGCCGCGCAATGGCCAGGTTGTGCAGGTATTGGCGCACGGCGTCATGGTGCTCGACGCTCACGTGATAGCCGTCCAGCAGTCCCAGCAAATACCCCTCGGCCATGGCGTGGTAACGCGACACGCTTTCCCGGGTGTCACTGGTGTTGAGCCGGGCAATCAGCTCGTCGATCCGGGCGCGGTGCTCCTGTGAGAACCAGTTCTGCTGAGGCGCAGAGCCGGCGTCGTCGGTCAGGGGCGTGTGCAGATTCATTGGGCCTCCAGGCAAGCACAGCGGTCGCGGGCGGAAATGACGGGGGGCGGTTTTGCTGCGAGATCCCCCGAACATGGGGTAGGACAGCGCATCTGCCGCAAAATCCGGTAGACCGCGCCGCAAAGGCTCAGAAATACCGGCCAGCATCGCCGGCCGGGATTTCAAAGGTCAGCTGAACTTAGCCAGCGACCGGGGAGCGCCAGTCATCGGAGCCCGAAGTGCCGCATACTTCGTGGGTCCAGGTGATCTTGCGGTAGGTAAACTCCACGTCTTCCAGATGGGTGAAGTGGGCGTTAGACGGGTCCTGGCAGTTATGCATGTAGTCTTTGATGTCGACGATAATCGCGTCCTCGAGTTTGGTGGTGTAGTAATGCTCCTGCGTGCCCGCTGCCGAGGTGCGATACCACTGGATAGTGATTTCGGTTAAGCGTTCGCCCGACGTCAACGCGGCCAGCAACAGTGGCGAAGACTTGTCGAACACCTTGGTGATCTTGACCGGCTTGTGAACACGCTGACCGGTTGGCTGACCCGACTGTGGGTCGCGCGGGATGATCATTTCATGTTGAAACCCTTGCACCATGACCTGATCTTCGTGACCTTCCTGAAACGTGTTGCCGACCGAGTCTGCGGTGAAAGCGCCGGCGGTGATCAGGCCCTGCTTGGTGCCTGTGATGGACATATACGCTGGTGTCGCCATGAAGATGCTCCTTGCCTCATAAATTAAAATGCCCAACAGCGAATTCGCGTGGTGGGCAGCAGTGATGTTTCAAGCTTCGTGCCAAGTAAGAGGTTGTTCATATGGAACGTGGGCTTGATGAATGTTTAACGGTTGGTTGTCTTACAAGAAACGACTGTGTGGCGTTAATGTGCGCAAGAAGTTGCACAGTGATGCGCAACTTCTTGCGCACTCTCCTGCAGGGCACGCGCCATAAGGGGCGGACGGGGTAAATTAGCGATTTCTCGATCAGGAGGTGCGCAACTTATTGCGCATGGAGGCCCTGTGCCATTGCTCGTCGCGGGTGATTCAACATTAGCTGAGGAAGACTGCTCGATCCCCTTTACAGTGTATGAGTGACCGCGAGACCCCCCGTCCGCGCTCTGGGCAAAGTATTCCAGCTGCTTACGCATCGATAAAAAAAGATGTATGAACGAAAGCTGCTTTGAATTTCGGTATTCGAAGAAACTTCCTACAATACAAATCGAATAATCGCGTTTATAGAGAGCTTGATAGTGTTATTCGCGCTACGTATTATTCCCGGCGTCTGAAGGGTAGACGTTTTGTTACATGTCAATTGCCCAAGTAGCTCTTATTTAAATTTCGTTATGCTCGCCGATTTAATTGTCGGTACTTGGCGCGGTTTTACACTGAAGATCTCGAATGTCTTATTCAAGCCAACTTTCTGAACATTATCTTGAAGCTGCTCAAGCCTCTATATCCACCGAGAGCTTCGCGGGTGAAGACGTTCGCTTTTCAAATGAATACGAGGCGTTGGAAAGCGAAGTCAACAAAGCTCAATCCATGCACGAAACGGCTCAGATCGACTGGCTGAAAGTGCGTGAACAAAGTGAATACCTGCTTCGCACCCAATCCAAAGATCTTCGCGTCGCGGCCTGGCTTACGTGGGCCTTGTACCAGCGTGAATCTTTTCAGGGTCTGTTGGCAGGACTTGAGCTTCTTCACCATCTTTGCGTGCGCCATTGGGTTGAAGTTCATCCCGTCAAGGCCCGCACCCGTTCCGCAGCCATCGGTTGGCTGCTCCCCCGTCTTGAGCAAGTGCTCTTTGATAACGTCGCTATCAAAGAGCAGTTGCCGCTGTTCAGTCGCCTCGTCGAGATGCTCGAAGACCTTGATGCGTTGTTTACACGGCACATGGGCGCCAACGCACCTTTGCTGTTGCCGATCTCACGGCGTTTGAAAAATATGGCCCAACGCGTGGTTCACAACCTGCCCGACGCCGGGATCATTGTTGGCGCTGACGCGCCAGTCAAGCAGCCTGCTACCCAGTCATTCCCCCCAACAGCGCTGGTCAACAGCGAGAAAGACGCGAACAAGTCGCTGCGACTTCAGCAGGAGAGCGCGCGCTCATTGTGTGCCTGGTGGCTCAAGCAAAAAGCCAGCGACCTGCGCGCGTTGCGCCTGAATCGGACGTTGCTGTGGTTGCCAATCGAGGCACTGCCAGAGTGCAACTCAGAGCAAATCACCGCGCTGCGCGGGCTTCCGGCAGACAAGCTCAAGTGCTATCGAGACCAATACGATCAGGGCAGCTACGCCGATCTGCTTGTCGAACTGGAGGCGAGTCTGGCAAAGGCGCCGTTCTGGTTCGATGGCCAGCGAATGGTCTGGGAGTGTCTGCGCGCGCTAAACGCCGAGCTGGCAATGCGCGAGGTAGAAACTCAATTCGCGTTGTTGATTCAGCGGCTGCCGGGGGTCATCGAACTGCGTTTTCACGACGGCACCCCGTTTGCGGATCCAGCGACTCGCGCCTGGATTGGCGCCAGTGTCATGCCTCGCCTGCAGGCCGCCAGTGCGCCTCGCAGAGTCGAAACAACAGATAGCCAGCCGGCCTGGGAGTCTGCCCTGGAGGGCGCGCTCTCGGTGTTGCGCAATGACGGCCTCAGAGCCGCTGTACAGCTCCTGAAGCAAGGCCTGCACGGCGCCCAGGGCGGGCGTGCACGATTTTTCTGGCAATTCGCCCTGGCGCGGTTGTGCTTCACCGCCAGGAAATACGAACTGGCCAAAACCCAACTCGAAACCCTCGACCAAACCCTGCAGGACTCAGGCATCAATGCCTGGGAGCCTGATCTTGCGCTGGAAGTGCTGCATCTCTTGCACAGCTGTTTCGAATTGCTGCCTCAGGGTCATGGGGCCCGGGAGCGCAGGGAAGAGGTTCATCGCAGGCTGTGCCACCTCGACCTCGAAGTCGTACTTGAATAGGCCTCAGGGCCCTAATTACCAGGAGAACGGCCATGGCCAAAGAAGGATCGGTAGCCCCCAAAGAACGCATCAATGTCACGTTCAAACCCGCGACCGGTGGTGCGCAGGAAGAGATCGAACTGCCGTTGAAGCTGCTCGCAATCGGTGATTACACCCTGCGTAAAGACGAGCGAAAAGTCGAAGAGCGCAAGCCGATCAGCATCGACAAGATGACGTTTGACGAGGTGCTGGCGAAGCAGGCCCTGAGCCTCACGCTGAGCGTGCCAAACCGGCTGCAAGAGGATGAGGGCAATGAAGAGCTGGCGGTGCAACTGAACGTCAAGTCGATGAAGGACTTCAATCCGGCCTCGCTGGTTGACCAGGTACCGGAACTGAAAAAACTCATGGAACTGCGCGACGCCCTGGTGGCGCTCAAAGGACCGCTGGGTAACGCGCCTGCTTTCCGCAAAGCCATCGAAGGCGTCCTCGCCAATGACGAGTCTCGCGGTCGCGTGCTCGGCGAGCTGGGTTTGAACGCCGCCGCCCAGGACACCTGAGTCCATCCGCCAAGGAGCCAACATCATGAGTACTACACCAGCGCAGCAGCAGAGCAAAGAATCCGGCGAGTTCAGCATTCTCGACAGCATTATCGCCGAAACCCGTCTGCCTCGAGACGAGGATGCCTATGGCATCGCCAAGCGCGGCGTGTCGGCGTTTATCGAAGAGCTGCTCAAGCCACAAAACGCGGGTGAGCCGGTCAAGAAGGCAATGGTTGACCGCATGATTGCCGAGATCGATGCCAAGCTTGGCCGCCAGATGGATGAGATTCTGCACCACCCGGACTTCCAGTCTCTGGAGTCGTCCTGGCGTGGACTGCAATTGCTGGTCGAGCGGACCGACTTCCGCGAAAACATCAAGATTGAAATCCTCAACGTGTCCAAAGAGGACTTGCTGGAAGATTTCGAGGATTCACCCGAAGTCATGCAGGCCGGGCTCTACAAACATATCTACACCGCCGAATACGGCCAGTTCGGTGGGCAGCCTGTGGGGGCGATCATCGCCAACTACTTCATGTCTCCAAGTTCACCGGACGTGAAGCTGATGCAGTACGTTTCCAGCGTCGCCTGCATGTCCCATGCGCCGTTCATCGCCGCCGCCGGCCCCAGGTTTTTCGGCCTGGAAAGCTTCACCGGACTGCCAGATCTGAAAGACCTGAAGGATCATTTCGAGGGCCCGCAGTTCGCCAAATGGCAGAGCTTCCGTCAGTCGGAAGATGCCCGTTACGTCGGCCTGACCGTGCCGCGCTTCCTGCTGCGCAACCCGTACGACCCGGAAGAGAACCCGGTCAAGTCGTTCGTCTACAAGGAAACCGTTGCCAACAGCCATGAGCACTATCTATGGGGCAACACGGCGTACGCCTTCGGTACGAAACTGACTGACAGCTTCGCCAAATTCCGCTGGTGCCCGAACATCATCGGCCCGCAGAGCGGTGGCGCAGTCGAGGATTTACCGCTGCACCACTTCGAAAGCATGGGTGAAATCGAAACCAAGATCCCTACCGAAGTACTGGTGAGCGATCGGCGTGAATACGAACTGGCGGAGGAGGGCTTCATCTCCCTGACCATGCGCAAGGGCTCAGACAACGCGGCGTTCTTCTCCGCCAGCTCGGTACAAAAGCCGAAGTTTTTCGGCACCAGCGCGGAAGGCAAGGCGGCGGAGCTGAACTACAAACTCGGCACCCAACTGCCCTACATGATGATCGTCAACCGTCTTGCTCACTATTTGAAAGTCCTGCAACGCGAGCAGCTGGGTTCCTGGAAAGAACGCACCGACCTCGAGCTGGAACTGAACAAATGGATCCGCCAGTACGTTGCCGATCAGGAAAATCCGAGCGCTGAAGTCCGTGGTCGTCGTCCCCTGCGTGCCGCGCAGATCATCGTCAGTGACGTGGAGGGCGAGCCCGGCTGGTATCGCGTCAGCCTTAACGTGCGCCCGCATTTCAAATACATGGGCGCCGATTTCACCCTGTCGCTGGTGGGCAAGCTGGACAAAGAGTAAAGGGCTTCAACACATGACTGGATACGGCAGCCTTTTCGAACGCCTGGGTGGCGATGCAGACAAGCGCGTCGGCTGGAGCCGCGAAGACTCTGCGACGGCGTCGGTGGCTGCCCATCTGGCCAAGATGCTCAGTACCCGGGCGGGCAGCGTTCAAACGCTTTCGGACTACGGGCTGCCGGATCTCAATGACATGCGTTTGAGCCTTCATGACGCTTTAACGAAAGCGCGGCTCGCTATCGAGGTCTTCATCGAAACCTACGAGCCACGCCTGAGCAGCGTCCAGGTCATCGCGCTGCCCCACGACAACGATCAGCTTCGGCTCGCCTTCAGTATTGAAGGGTTGCTGGAGGTTGAGGGTTTCAAGCGTCAGGTCAGTTTCGCCGCACGCCTGGAGGGTGGCGGTCAGGTACAGGTCAATCGCAGGAAAACCTGATGTCAGGAACCCGCTGCACGTGGCTGCACTGATGACATAAGGCGCTAGCAGGCAGTTTTTCCGCACGCCCACCCTTGAACCAAACCGCTCCGCTCGAAGGTAATACCATGTCCTTTAACCACTACTACCAAAGCGAACTCACCGCGCTTCGCCAGTTAGGTCGTCGATTCGCCGAGCGCAGCCCGGCGTTGGCGCCTTTTCTGGGGCAGGCCGGGCGGGATCCCGACGTAGAGCGGTTGCTGGAGGGTTTTGCGTTCCTGACTGGACGCCTGCGGCAGAAGCTCGATGACGAGCTGCCTGAGCTCACCCATTCGCTGATGCAGCTGCTGTGGCCCAATTACATGCAGCCACTGCCGGCTTTCAGCATTCTCCAGTTTGACCCGTTGATGCTGGCAGGGCCTGCGCTGAGGGTGGAGCGGGATACGCCTGTGGACAGCGTGCCGATCGATGGCGTGCAGTGCCGCTTTCGCACGTGCTACCCAACCGACGTCCAGGCGCTGGATCTGGTGGAACTGACGTACTCGGTCAAGGGCGACGGCTCGCTGTTGAGCTTGCGTCTGGAGATGAGCGGCGAAGGCCATTTGGGTGAGTTGCAATTAAGCCGTTTGCGCCTTCATTTTGCTGGCGAGCGCTACATCAGCCAGATGCTCTATCTAAGCCTTCTGCGCAATCTGGAGAGCATCGAGCTGTTGCCATTGGACGGGGACGGGAAGCCCGTACAGGGCGTCAACGGCATGCCCATGGCATTCAAACTGCCTGGCGATCGTATCCAGCCTGTGGGGTTTGCCGAAGACGAAGCGCTGATTCCGTATCCGCTGAATACCTTCCGCGGTTATCGCTACCTGCAGGAATACTTCGCCTTCCAGGACAAGTTTCTGTTCGTGGACGTGAACGGCCTGGACCTGCTCGCTGCGCTACCGGAAGACACGCTCAAACAAGTGCGCGGGCTTGAATTGCGTTTCGACATTCGCAAGAGCGGCGTCCAGCGTCTGCGCCCGACGCTGGACAACGTGAAGCTCCATTGCACGCCCATCGTGAACCTGTTCAAGCATGACGCCTCGCCGATACGCCTTGAGGGCAAACAGGACGAGTACCTGTTGTTGCCGGCGCTCTACAGCCCGGAAAATTGCGGCGTGTTTTCGGTCGAATCCGTGATCGGCTGGAAGCCCGGTGGCTTGGGTTACGAGGCCTACGTACCCTTCGAGTCCTTCGAGCATGACCCCAGTTTCGATGTGCCGAACCGCCGTCCGCATTACAGCATTCGCCAGCGTTCATCGTCGCTGCACGATGGCCTCGACACCTACCTGAGCTTCGGCATCCGTCACACCGAAGCCTCTGAAACACTGTCGATCGAAATGATGTGCACCAATCAGAACCTGCCGCGCAAGCTCAAGCTGGGTGACATTTGCATCGCCTGCGAACAGACACCGGAATTTCTGACCTTCCGCAACATCACCCCGGCCACACCCAGTTATGCGCCGCCGCTGAATCGGGACTTCCTGTGGAAGCTGATCAGCAACATGTCGCTTAACTACCTGTCCCTGGCGGACGTCAACGCCTTGAAGGTGATCCTCGAAACATACGACCTGCCGCGTTATTACGACCCGCACGCAGAAAAGGTCAGCAAGCGCCTGCTGGGCGGGCTCAAGTCGATCAGGCACCAGCATGTCGACCGGCTGCACAGAGGGCTGCCGGTACGCGGGTTGCGCACCGAGCTGACCATCGATCCCCAAGGCTATATCGGCGAGGGCGACGTGTTCGTGTTCGCCTCTGTTCTCAATGAGTTTTTTGCGCTTTACGCCAGCCTCAATTCGTATCACGAGCTGCGCGTGAAAAGCACACAGGGAGAGGTGTACCAATGGACACCCCGTATGGGCCTGCAGCCCCTGCTTTAAGCGGGCTGACCCAAGGCATACGCGAATACTCGCTGTTTCAGGCCGTCTTGCTGGTCATCGACCGGCTGCGCACTGCGCACCCGCGTCTGAACGATGACGACGTGTATGACCTGCTGGAATTCCAGGCCAAGCCGAGCCTTGGCTTTCCGGGCAGTGATGTGGACCGCGTCGAATTTTTTGAAGAATCCGGGCTGATGCGTGCACGCCTGCGCTTCAACCTGCTGAGTCTTGTCGGGTCCGGATCACCCTTGCCTGCGTTCTATAGCGAGCAAGCCTTGGGCGACAGCGAGGAGGGCAATCCGACCCGCCAGTTCCTCGATCTGTTTCACCATCGGCTGCATCGGCTGATGCTGCCGATCTGGAAGAAATATCGCTACCGCGGCCGTTTTGAAAGCGGCGCGATCGACCCGTTTTCGTCGCAGTTGTTCTCGCTGATCGGACTGGGCAGCGAGGAGATTCGAAGTGCGCGGGAGCTGAACTGGAAGCGACTGCTGCCGTACCTGGGTTTGCTCAGCCTGCGCGCGCATTCGGCAGCGCTGATCGAGGCGGTGCTGCGTTACTACTTCAAACACGCAGAACTGACGATCGAGCAGTGCATGGAGCGCCGCGTGGAAATTCTCGAAGAGCAGCGCAACAGTCTTGGTCGAGCCAACAGCCACCTGGGCGATGACCTGGTAATCGGCGAACACGTTCGCGACCGCAGTGGCAAGTTCCGCATTCATGTTCGAGAGCTTGGCTGGCAGCGTTTCCACGAGTTCCTGCCCATCGGCACGGGTTACCAACCGCTGTGCGCATTGGTGCGATTCACGCTGCGTGACCCACTTGATTACGACGTTCGCCTGGCGCTGCGTCAGGAAGAAATTCGCGAGCTGCGCCTGGCCGCACAGAACGCGTGTCGCCTGGGATGGACCAGTTGGCTCGGCCGCGAACGTGCGGACGGCGTGGTGACCCTGGGCAGCCAATCATTAAGGACAGCCGAACGATGAGTAACGTCAACCTGCAACAACTTATTCAGGCGCTCGACGCCGAAAGCCGTCGCGACCTGGAGCACGCCGCCGAACGCTGTGTGGGACGCGCCGGCAGCAAGGTCCTTGTCGAGGACCTGTTGCTGTGCTTGCTGGAGCGCCCGCAGGGCCTGCTTTCCCGCGCACTGCAGGATGCCGGTGTGGACGCGGGTGAACTTGGCGCCGCGCTGCAGATGCGGATGGAAAACAGTGCCTCCCGCAACCCGGTGTTCGCGCCGGAACTGGTGCAGTGGCTGCAGGATGCATTGCTTGTGGCCAACCTTGAATTGGGCCAGACCCAGGTTGAGCAAGGGGCGCTCATCCTTGCGCTATTGCGCAACCCCATGCGTTACGCAGGCAGCCGCTATCAGGCATTGCTCGCCCGACTGGATACCGAGCGACTGAAAGCATTCGCCTTGTCGCAGAAGGAGGATTCCGACACGGACAAACGCGGCAGGGCTGGCGAGTCATTGCTCACGCGCTTTACCCATAACCTCACCCAACAGGCCCGAGACGGCAAACTCGACCCGGTGCTGTGCCGCGACGACGCCATTCGGCAAATGGTGGATATTCTCGCTCGGCGGCGGAAAAACAATCCGATCGTCGTGGGGGAGGCCGGCGTCGGTAAGACGGCGATCGTTGAAGGGCTGGCGTCGCGCATCGTCGCCGGGGAAGTGCCGCAGGCGATAAAGGGCGTTGAGCTGCTGTCTCTGGACATGGGGCTTTTGCAGGCCGGCGCCAGCGTCAAAGGGGAGTTCGAACGTCGCCTCAAGGGCGTGATCGACGAGGTCAAGGCGTCGCCCAGGCCGATCATATTGTTCATCGACGAGGCCCACACCCTGATCGGGGCCGGGGGTGATGCGGGTGGTTCCGATGCGGCCAACCTGCTAAAACCGGCGCTGGCGCGCGGCGAACTGCGCACCATCGCTGCGACCACCTGGACCGAGTACAAGAAATATTTCGAGAAAGACCCGGCGCTGGCCCGTCGCTTTCAGCCGGTGCGGCTGCACGAGCCGACCGTCGATGAGGCGGTGACCATTCTGCGGGGCCTTGCTCACGTCTACGAGCGAAGCCACGGCATCTATTTGCGTGATGATGCAGTGGTGGCGGCCGCCGAGTTGTCTGCGCGCTATCTCGCCGGCCGCCAGTTGCCGGACAAGGCCGTCGATGTGCTCGACACGGCGTGCGCGCGCGTTCGCATCAGCCTCGCCGCCGCGCCGCAACGTCTTGAGCGTCTGCGCAACGAACTGGCTGAAGGCAGCCGCCAGCGTCAGGCGCTGCGTCGTGACGCCGAAGCCGGTTTGCTCATCGATCATCCGGCACTGGATGCATTGGAAAACCGTCTGCGCGCTGCGGCGGAAGAAAGCCTTGCTCTCGAATCCCTCTGGTTGGAACAGAAAGGATTGGCCGAGCGCCTGCTGGACTTGCGTGAGCAACTGGCGCAGGCCCGTGATGTCGCGACGCTTGAACTGGCCATCACGGTTGAGGACGACACCGAAGGTACGGCGATCGAAACCGGGGTTATCGATGAAACGCGAAGCATCGAAGTCCTGCAAGCCGCGCTCAACGAGACTCTCCGCGTGTTGACTCAGGCCCAGGCCCAAGAGCGGCTGGTGAGTTTCGAAGTCTGCCCGCGGCTTGTTGCTGAGGTGATCAGCGCCTGGACCGGCGTGCCCTTGGCGCAATTGGCGCGAGAGCACAACGCCAAAATAGCCAGGTTTTCAACCGACCTGCGCGACCGCATTCGCGGTCAGGAGCAAGCTGTCCACGCCCTTGATCGTTCGATGCGTGCTACTGCAGCCGGCCTGAACAAACCTGATGCACCGGTGGGCGTGTTCCTGTTGGTCGGGCCGAGCGGTGTCGGCAAGACTGAAACCGCGTTGGCGCTCGCCGACTTGCTGTACGGCGGCGAGCGGTTCATCACCACCATCAACATGTCCGAATTTCAGGAGAAGCACACCGTCTCGCGTCTGATTGGCGCGCCGCCGGGCTACGTGGGATACGGCGAAGGCGGCATGCTCACCGAAGCGGTGCGGCAGAGGCCGTATTCCGTGGTCCTGCTCGATGAAGTGGAAAAAGCTGATCCGGACGTCCTGAACCTGTTCTATCAAATCTTTGACAAGGGCGTGGCCAACGACGGGGAAGGGCGGGAGATCAACTTCCGCAACACGCTGATCCTGATGACCTCGAACCTTGGAAGCGACCTCATCAGTGGCCTTTGCGCCGACGGCGCGCGTCCCTCCGCACAGGTGCTTGAGGAGCGTATCCGTCCGGTTCTTGCGAAACACTTCAAACCGGCGCTGCTGGCGCGCATGCGCGTTGTCCCGTACTACCCCGTGGGCGGGTCGGTGCTGCGTGAACTGATCGAGATCAAACTGAACACCCTGGGCCAGCGTCTGAACCGCCGTCAGCTGGCGTTCACCTTTTCCGAGGCGCTGGTCGATCATCTGGCTGAACGCTGCAGCCAAGGCGACAGCGGGGCACGTCTGATCGACCACTTGCTGGAGCTTCATGTTCTGCCCCGGCTGGCTGACCGATTGCTCGATGCGATGGCGGCAGGTCAACCTCTCACGTCCGTGCACGCAACGCTTGATGACGAAGCCGCCGTGACCTGCGAGTTTGCCTGAGGTGGGCGCGATGTTCATTCAGGTGCCGCAGCCGCTGGCCTACGCAGAAGCGTTGCTGGAGCAATTCGCCCGGCTCGCGTGCGCCGCCGACGATGCTGCGCTGCTGGGCGGTCTCGTGCTTGGACTCGCCGAGTTGAGCGGGTGCGAGCTGACGCAGCTTTATTTGCTGGACGCGACCCATACGTGTCTGGGCATGACGGCCGAGAGCCTTGAGGGCCGCTTGCAACCCCGTGAGGCAGACAGCCTGCCAGCCGATTACAACGGTGAGCAACTGCTGCAGTTTGCGTTGTGCCAAAACCGCGTTGTGTGCCTCGCCGATTTGCCAGGCAGCCTGCACGAAACCAGCTTCCTGCCGACCAGGGCGGTGCCTTGGCAGTCGCTGCTGTGTGTGCCCATCGTCAGTGATCAACAGACGGTAGAAGGCTTGCTCGTCTGCGCGAGCAGTCGACAAATCGAGCTGGAGGCTTTTGCCGACTCCCTTGGCCGACTGGGCACGTTCGTGCTGCGTCAATTGCACCTGCTTCAGCGCTTGAGAAGACGTATCGATGATTCACAGCCCGTGCGCGTCAGTGTGCCAAGCATTAGCGCCTACGGATTAATCGGCAAAAGCGCGCCCATGCGCCAGACCTGTTCGATGATCAGTAAAGTCCTGCACAGCCCGTATACCGTTTTACTGCGCGGAGAGACGGGCACCGGCAAGGAAGTGGTGGCACGTGCCATACACGACTATGGTCCGCGTCGCTCGCAGCCCTTTATCGTGCAGAACTGCGCGGCGCTGCCTGAAAGCCTGCTTGAAAGCGAGTTGTTCGGCTATAGCAAGGGAGCGTTCACCGGCGCTCTGCGTAATCGCGCCGGACTCTTCGACGCAGCCAACGGCGGCACGCTGTTGCTCGATGAAGTCGGCGACATGCCGCTGTCGCTGCAGGCCAAGCTGCTGCGCGTGCTGCAAGAGGGCGAGATACGCCCGCTGGGCTCCAACGACACCCACAAGATAGACGTGCGCATCCTCGCAGCGACCCACCGGGATTTGTCGGTCATGGTCAGCGAAGGCACGTTTCGCGAGGACCTCTACTACCGCCTCTCGCAATTCCCCATCGAGCTGCCAGCCCTGCGCCAGCGCGGCGATGACATCGTTGATCTCGCCCGGCATTTCGCCGACAAGGCCTGCGCATTTCTACAACGGGATGCACTGTGCTGGTCGGACGCGGCGCTCGATCATCTGTCCGGCTATGCCTTCCCCGGCAACGTTCGCGAGCTCAAGGGGCTGGTCGAACGTGCCGTTCTGCTGTGCGAAGGGGGCGAATTGCTTGCCGAGCATTTCACCCTCCGCGCCCAGGCTGCCCCTGATGATGCCCGCCTGAATCTGCGCGAACGCCTTGAGCAGGTCGAACGCGGCTTGCTGCTCGATTGCCTGCGTAAAAACGATGGTAATCAGAGCCTGTCCGCGCGTGAGCTTGGCCTGCCCAGGCGCACGCTGCTGTACCGCCTTGGCCGCCTCAATATCAATCTGGGTGAAGCCAATGCGTAGGCACGAACGACTTCTTTCCCACTCGCTTTCCATCGCGCCAACCGTCGGCGCCTTGTGCTCACCCCTGGAGACCCTCTGATGTTTGCTCATCACCGGCAAGCTGTTCTGCTGACCCTTGTTCTTCTCTGTGGCCTATCGGGTTGCAGCGGCAATTACAAGTTCAACGACCACACCTATCGCCCGCTGGGTGATCCGCAGGCGGCCAACCGCGATAACTGACCGCTAGGAGCATCACCATGGAACTGGTTTTCGAAATGCTGAGCGCCCGGCAGTTTGTGCCTGCGGAGCAATGCCAAAAGACCTTCAGGCAGGCGGGTGGCGTGATCGGACGCGGCGCGGACTGCGATTGGGTCATTCCCGACCGCAGCCGGCACGTGTCCCACCACCACATCACGATCAGCTGCCGCGATGGCGGCTTTTATCTCACCGATACCAGCAGCAATGGCGTGCTGAGTGGCGAGAGCAGGGCGCGCCTGCCCAAGGGGCAAGCCGTTCGCATCGAGCATGGCAGTCTGTATGTGCTGGGCGATTTCGAGCTCCGTGCCCGGCTCATAGGTGACCCGGCCTCATTTGACGGTGACGTTGGTCATATTTATGCGGCCGGCAGCATCATCCCGGACGACTCGTTTCTGGACCTCGACCCGCTGAATGCCCTCGACCAGCAGGAGCGCGTCCACTCAGACATCGACGAACTGATTTCGCCAGGTGCCGCCATCAAGAACGGTCAACAGCGTGCGGACTATGCCCGGGTTGATATGGAAAGCCTGCGCGTGCCCGAGCTGGTCGAAAATCCCGCAGCACAGCCAGCTCCGGCACCCACGCCTGCAACGATTGAAGTCGAGCGCCAGACCGATGATTTCTGGACCCGGTTTTCCGAAGCGCTGGGCATCGAATTCGACGGGCTGGATCAGGATGCCCGGGAGGCGCTGGCGCTCAATACCGGCCGTTTGCTCAGGCAGTGCGTCGGCGGTCTGCAGCAGAACCTGCACACCCGCAGCGAGCTGAAAAATGAATTGCGTCTGTCGCTGACAACCGTGCAGGGCGCTCAACGTAACCCGCTGAAATCAGCTGTCGATGCTGGCGAAGCATTGTCGGCGTTGTTGCGACCTGGCAAACCCGGGCAACTACCCGCTGAGCTGGCCGTAAGCCGAGCCTTCCATGACGTGCAGGCGCACCAGGTCGCCTTGCTGGCCGCCAGTCGCGCAGCAACGCGCGCCACGCTGGAGCATTTTTCACCGGAACAACTCACCCTGCGATTCGAGCGCGACAACCCGCCACTGCTCGCGACCTCCGGCAGTCGCTGGAGAGCCTATGGCCGTTATCACCAGACCTTGCGTCAGGACAATGACTGGAGCGAACGCTTGCTGGCGCGAGATTTCGCCCAGGCCTACGAAGAGCAAATTCGTCTGATTTCCACCCTCCACACTGGTCACCAGGGATGAAGCGCATGTTTCGCCGTTCAACTGTTTTTCTACACGCGCTGACTGCGTTGATTGCCTTTCTCGTGCTCGCAGGTTGCTCGACGCTGTCGCCGTACTCCCACCTCACCAAACTCAAGCTCAGCCTCACCGCCAGTGATCAGCTGAATCCCGATCTGAACGGTCGTCCGTCACCGATCGTGGTCCGCCTGTACGAGCTCAAACATGCGGTGGCCTTCGAGAACGCTGACTTCTTCAGCCTGTATGAGCGGGCCAAAGAGTCCCTGGCCCCGGACATGGTCGCCACCGAGGAGCTTGAGCTGCGTCCGGGCGAAACGGTCGAGCTCAAGCTCAGTGTGCAAAAGGGCAGTCGCTATGTCGGCGTTGTTGCGGCGTACCGCGACCTGTCACACGCCTCGTGGCGCTCAACGCTTTACCTCGCGCCGCAAACCGCTACCGAAGTCGATCTGACCCTTGATGAAAGCGGCATTCGGGCTTCACATGACGTGCTCGCCGAGGCGGTTGACCAACCATGAATACGCACAAAGTCATCTGGCAGGAGGGCATGCTGCTGCGTCCTCAGCACTTCCAGCACAACGACCGCTATTACGATCACCAGATGAAGATCCGCACTCGATTAATGGGTGGCTACGCCTGGGGATTCCTCACGCTGGAGATCGACCTGCAGTTTCTCAACATGGGCAAACTGGTGATCAGCCAGGCCTCGGGCATCCTCCCTGACGGCAGCGTGTTCGAGTTGGCCGGCAATACGGAGTCACTGGCCCTCGATATACCGCCCAATACCGGCAACACGCCTCTTTACCTGGCGTTGCCGTTGGTCACAGGCAATCATGTGGAAGCCCGGCGACCGGAGCAGTCCGATGTGCTGGCACGTTACACCGCGTATGAAGCGCAAGTTGCCGACTCAAATGCAGGTGATGACGCGGCGTGTCAGGTCACCTGCGGTCGTCCCGACTTCAGATTGCTGCTGGGCGAACAGCAAAGCGACCACGCCTACGTCAAGCTAAAGATCTGCGATGTGCTCGACACCACCCCTGACGGCGTGGTCAGCCTCGCCCCGGATTTCATACCGACCTACCTTCAGTCCCACGCCTCCAGCTATCTGCTGTCATGCCTGAAGGAAGTCATCAGCATGCTCAGTCACCGGGGCGACAGCATTGCCGAACGCATCCGCTCCAGCGGCACGGTCGCTGGCGCGGAAGTAGGCGACTTCATGATGCTTCAGCTGATCAATCGTGCCGAACTGCTGCTGCGTCACTACCTGGGTCTGGAGCACGTGCATCCGGAAGAACTCTACCGCGCGTTGCTGACCCTGCTGGGCGATCTGGCGACCTTCTCGAGTGACAGCAAGCGGCCGCGTCTGGACGGCCGCTACCGGCACAGCGATCAAGGGGAAAGCTTTCGCAAGTTGATGGAAGCGCTGCGCCAGATGCTGTCGATGGTGCTGGAGCAACACGCTATCGAGCTTGTGCTACAGCCGCGTCAATACGGCATCACCGTCTCGCCGCTGCACGATCGCACGCTGCTCGGTTCGGCTTCCTTTGTATTGGCGGCGAGTGCCAATTGCGACGCCGAGGAACTGCGCCATCGTCTGCCCGCGCATTTCAAGGTTGCACCGGTGGAGCGTATCCGCCAGTTGGTGAACCTGCACCTGCCCGGCATCAAGCTCACCCCGTTACCGGTGGCGCCGCGGCAAATTGCGTTTCATTCGAACAAAACCTACTTCGTCCTCGAACTCAGCTCCGAAGACCTCGCGCAGCTGGAGCGCTCCGGCGGTTTCGCGTTCCACGTGTCCGGTGAGTTCGCCGAGCTTGAGCTCAAATTCTGGGCTATCAGGAACTGACCGCCATGATCAAGGATAACGATTACCGCCAGGACCACAAAACCGTTCTGGTCAGCCGGCAGGGTCATGGCCCGGCATCGAAGCCGATCACGGATTCCACGCCGCCGCCGCGCTTCGAGCAGCTGGAAGAACGCATGATCTACGCTGCGCGCCTGCGCCCGGCGCAGACGTTCAATGTCGGCATGAACCCGCTTGTGGCCGCGGCATCGGAGCTGTTGTCCGAGGTTGTACGGCTCAAGCGCGGTGACCTCCCGCAAGACATGAGCGCGCTCCACGAGCATCTGACCCGCGTGATGAAATCCTTTGAAGCACGCGCGCTGCACAACGGCGCCGAGAACAGTCAGGTCGCGGGCGCCCGCTATGTGCTTTGCACTGCGCTGGATGAGGCCGTGGTAACGAGCGGCTGGGGCAACGAAAGCGAGTGGTCACAGATGAGCCTGCTCAGCAGGTTTCACCAAGAAACCTTCGGTGGCGAAAAGTTCTTCCAGCTGCTGGATCGACTCTCGAAAAACCCGGTGAAGCATCTGTCGATGCTGGAGCTGATGTACCTGTGCCTGTCGCTGGGTTTCGAGGGCCGCTACCGGGTGCAGACCCGCGGCGTGCAGGAACTCGAAAACATTCGCGACGCGGTTTATCGACAAATTCGTCAGCTGCGCGGTGATGCGCCTCGTGAGCTGTCGCCCCACTGGGAAGGCCTGAGCAACCAGCGCCGCAACCTGGTGCGCATCGTGCCCAGCTGGATGGTAGTGGGCTTCACCCTGGTCTGTCTGATCGTGATGTATTCGGGCTTCGCCTGGGTGCTGGGCGAGCACCGGAACGCCGTCCTGCAACCTTATCAGCCGTTTGATCAGCCTGCCGTTCACCCGCAACCGCAACCGCAACCGCAACCGCACCAAGCGCAATCGTGGCCGCAGCCGTAAACAGAGACGTGTGATGAAAAACCTTTTCAAGAAAACCGGCGCGCTTTTGCGTCAGACGTGGGTGTGGACGCTGCTGCTGGTATTGCTCGTGGCGCTGATGGTCTGGTTCGTCGGGCCAGCCCTGGCGGTTGACGATCGCAAGTTCTGGGAGGGTCCTACCTCTCGCCTGTTGACCATCAGTTCCCTGTTCCTGCTCTGGGGCCTTGCCATGGTCTATGTCAGCTGGCGTGCGGGGGAGCGCAAGAAAGCGGTCGAGGCCAGCGAAGACGGTCAGGCGCGCCTCCTGCGCGACGATCAGATCGACGAGGAACAGGCTGAACTGACGACGCGTTTCAAGGACGCGCTGAAAACACTCAAGACCTCAAGCCTGTATCGCGGCCGCAGCGAACACTGGCGCACCGAGTTGCCGTGGTACCTGCTGATCGGACCCGAGGGCAGCGGCAAGACCAGCCTGCTGGACTTTTCAGGGCTCGAGTTTCCGCTCAACAAGGTCGAGCGCAGACTCACCCGTGACCCTCGAGGCACTCACCACTGCGACTGGTATTTTGCCAACAACGCCGTGCTCGTCGATACCGCAGGCCGTTACCTGACCCAGCCGAGCGCCGACATCGACCGCAGCGCCTGGTGCACGCTGCTTGACCTGCTGCGCAGATATCGCCGCAACCGACCTCTGAATGGCGTACTCGTCACACTCCCTGTCGACACGCTGCTCGACGGCGGTGACCCTGAACTCGAGACCCTCGCCCGGCAGGTGCGTACGCGGTTGCAGGAGGTGAATCAGAAGCTGCACGTCGAGGTGCCGGTCTACCTTGTGTTGAGCAAGGCCGACAGCCTTCCGGGCTTCGACGCGTTTTTCGATCAACTGACCCGAGAGGAAAGTGATCAGGTCCTCGGTACCACCTTCCGGAAAGGCCAGAGCGGCACCGACACCGACGTGCTGCGCAACGAATTCGGCGAACTGCTGGTTCGGCTGAACAGCCAGGTGATCACCCGCATCCATCAAGAGCGGGATACCTCGCGCCGTGGCGGCATTCTCGACTTCCCCCATCAACTCAGTCGAATCGGCGAGCGCGTGTGCGTGTTTGTGGAACTGGCGTTCACTGGCAATCGCTATCAGTCAGCCAGCCAGTTGCGGGGCTTCTACCTCACCAGCGCGCCAGGCTTTGAACAGGACATGCACGCGCCCGCTGTCGGCAGGGGGGATACTCCGGGGATGAGCACAGGAACGCTGCCGACACTGGGCAGCGGCCGATCGCGTTTCATCAATCACCTGCTCAGCAGGGTTATCTTCCCGGAGGCGGACCTTGCGGGCCTGGACATGCGCGAGCGCAGCCGTATTCATTGGGGCCAGCGCGCGCTATATCTAGGCGCGCTGGCGTCACTCGCGCTGTTCGGCAGCCTCTGGGCCGTGAGTTTTTCCGGCAACTATGAACGCCTCGACGGTGTGAGCGCCCTTGCTAGAACCTGGGCCGAACAGCGGTCGGCAAAAAAGGCCCAGGATGATCTTTTCGCAGCGCTGAAAGTGTTAGACACCGGCTATGCGGCGACCCAGGTTTTCCCAGGCAAAGGCGATGTCGGTTACCCGGCGCGTGGCGGCCTTTATCAAGGCGAAGCGGTCAACCCGGTCGTTGAAAGCGCTTATGAGCGCGAGCTGGAACGGCTGCTCTTGCCTCAGGTGGCGACGATGCTGGAAGGACAGATTGCCGCCAACCTGGAAAATCGGGAGGGCCTGCTCAAAAGCCTGCGCGCCTATTTGATGCTGGGCATGAAAGACCGGCGTGATGCGGCGTGGCTCAAGGAACGGGTCGCTGCTGCCTGGTCCGAGCTGTACCCCGGCAATGCCGTTGCGCAAAACGGTCTGAACAGCCACTTCGAACGGTTGCTGAAGCTGCCCTTCGTCCATGCCCTCAATGATCAACGCGTGGCGCAGGCACGGCAGGTGCTGCGCGGTGAGTCCCTGGCGAACGTCGTCTACCGGATGCTGCGCGAGCAGGCCGGCAACTTGCCGGATTACAGTTTCGACCAGCACCTCGGGCCGCAGGCAGCGCTGTTCGTCGGTGCCGATTATGTGATTCCGGGGTTCTACACCCGACAGGGCTACGAGCAGTATTTTTCGGTGCAAGGCTCCCGGGTGGTGGCCGATATCCTGCGGGACAATTGGGTACTCGGCGAAGGCGCCGGCC
Source organism: Pseudomonas petrae (assembly GCF_021728295.1). Taxonomy (GTDB): domain Bacteria; phylum Pseudomonadota; class Gammaproteobacteria; order Pseudomonadales; family Pseudomonadaceae; genus Aquipseudomonas; species Aquipseudomonas petrae. The sequence continues at coordinate 31,299 of NZ_JAKJXE010000017.1, read as the reverse complement.
TCAGTGACATGGACTTGCGGCGTTTGATGGTTGAACTTGAGCAGCTTTATTTCCGCGATTACGCCGATTACTGGGGCGAGGCGGTGAGCGCGGTCGAGCTGCCCGGGCCCTACGATTTTGCCGACAGTGCCGAGCAGCTGGCTGGCCTGACGTCGGCCCATTCACCGGTGATCAACCTGCTCAGGGAAGTACGCGAGAACACCCGCTTCACGCCTGTTGCCGAGGCACTGACAAACGCCGTCGATGCCACCGCGCAGTTGGCGGACAAGGGTGGCAAAGCCGGCAAACTGGCGATCGCCGCGTCCAGTCAAGCCTCTGAAGCGTTGAGTGCATCCGTCCCGGATACCGCGCGAAAATCACTGCAAAACCGGTTTGATCCGTTGCACCGGTTGCTCGACGAAAAAGACGGCCCGACGGCCGATCTGATGCCCGTTCTGGCAGTGGTCAACGAGCTGCAAATGCAGATGGCCAGTCTGGGCAGGGCCAGCTCGCCGGAGCAGGCTGCGTTCGACATGGCCAAGTCACGCATGGGCGGGCAGCGTGATGCGCTGGGCACTTTGCGTGCGGCATCCAGTCGCCTGCCGCGTCCGGTGGGCGCGTGGTTCAATACCCTGGCCGAGGACGCGTGGCGGTTGGTGCTTCGCGACGCGTATCAACACGTGAACCAGCACTACCAGAGTGAAGTGTACAGTTTTTACGCCAAGGCGATCGGCAAGCGTTATCCGTTCAAGGCCGACAGTGCCAGCGACGTCGCACTCGGTGATTTTCGCGAGTTCTTCAAGGTTCAGGGCGTTGCAGACCGCTTCTTCGACGGATTCCTGCGGCCGTTCGTGAGTGGCGAGAAGGGCAGTTATCGTCTGCGCAGTATCGACGGGCAAAGCCTGCCCATCTCTCGGCCGTATCTCGATCAGATGAGCGCCGCCAGGGTCATCCGACAGGGGTTCTTTGCGGACAACCCGGCCGAGCCTCAGGTGCAGTTCAAACTTGAGCCCCATACCCTGGACTCTTCTGTCAGTCGTTCCGAATTCAAGCTGGGCGACATGACCCTCGAATACCGCCACGGCCCGATCGTCCCGGTGTCATTCAAGTGGCCCACCGATGCGCAGGCCGGTCGAACCAGTCTGGTGCTCGACAGAATGATTGGCCGCCCATTGGGTATCGAAGAAAGCTCAGGGCCGTGGTCGTTGTTCCGTTTGCTGGATTCGATGCAGCGGGAGGAGCTGACCGGTCGCGACGTGCTGGTACTGAAGGCCGACGTGGGGGGACTGCGTGCCAGCTACCTGTTGACGAGCCAGCGCTCGCCGAACCCATTCGACATGAGCGTGCTGCGCAGCTTCCGCATGCCGGCACAACTCTGATGCCGGTCGCCGCCCATTGGCGCAGCGCTGCGCGGACCCACGCCGGCAAGGTGCGGGAACGTAACGAAGATGCATGTCTGGAGTGTCCCGAGCAGGGACTGTGGGTGGTCGCTGATGGCATGGGCGGCCACCAGGGGGGCGATATCGCCAGCCAGATGATCGTCGCCAGTCTGGCGGAGCTGCCGGTGCACGAAAACTTCGATGACAGGCTTATCGGCATTAGACAGTGCCTGCACTGGCTGAACCGGCGGCTGGGCCAGGAGCTGACCGTCAGTGCAGGCCGACAGGACAGCATCATCGGCAGCACGGTGGTCGCACTTCTTGTGGAGGAAAACCGGGCGGCCTGTGTATGGGCGGGCGACAGCCGCTGCTATTTGTGGCGCGGTCAGCGCCTGTACCAGCTGTCCCGAGACCATTCGCTGCAACAGCAACTGATCGACGAACGACAGATGAATGCTCGACAGGCCCGGGCCTACCCGGGAGCACACGCCTTGACCCGCGCGGTAGGCGCTGCCGAGCAACTGACGCTGGAGGTGCTGGAACTTGAGGTGTTTCCGGGCGATGCGTTCCTGCTGTGCAGCGACGGTTTGTATCAGGGGTTGAGTAGCGATGCATTGGGCCGCGCATTGAATCTCGCTCTGCCGGCAATGGCGCTCGAGCGCCTGTTCGATGACGCATTGCGTGGCGCCGCCCGAGATAATCTGACGGCTGTGGTGATTCGCGGATGACCGATCCCCTGCAAACAGATCCCGCTGGACAGGCACTCGTTGCTCCCCCCGGCGATGACCCGCCCGGCGATCTCACCTACTTCGCCTTCGCTGAGTCGAAAGAGCTTGAACCCGCTCGCACGTCCGCCCCATCCGGCTTCAGCACGATGCCCGAGGTTCTGGCAGGCCGTTACTGCATTGAGCGGCTGCTTGGCGCCGGCGGTATGGGAGCGGTCTACCGCGCTCGAGATCTGCTGGCCGAGCAGTACGGGGACCCTGACCCGTATGTCGCGCTCAAAGTCCTCAACGAAGACTTCGCCGAATCGCCGGACGCCAGCGCCGTGCTCTACAGCGAGTTCTGCATCACCCGATACCTTCGGCACGACAACGTGCTGCGTGTGCACGGGTTTCACGTCGACACCAGCTGCGAGCGCGCCTTCATCACCATGGAACTGATGCGAGGCCTGACGCTGGACAAACTACTCTGCGAGCGGCCGTTGGGGCTGCCGTGGAAAGAACTGCAAGACATCGTGCTGCCATTGCTGGACGCCTTGGCTTACGCCCACGCCTGCGGCGTTGTTCACGGGGATATGAAACCGAGCAACGTCATGCTCAGCGAGAAGGGTGTGCGCCTGTTCGACTTCGGCCTTGGCAGGGCCGAGGAGGGCGTGCTGGCCGGCCTACCGCACCTGAGCCGCGAGCGTTTCAACGCCTGGACGCCGGGATACGCCGCACCTGAACTGCTTGAACACCGGCAGCTTTCGGCATGCGCTGACATCTACGCGGTGGCGTGTGTCATCTACGAACTGGCAAGCGGCAAGCATCCCTTTCGCCATCTGCCCTCGACCCAGGCCCGGGATCAGCACCTGGGGTCTGCGTTGAAACCGCCCTGCCACTTACCCAGGCACGGTTGGCCTGCCTTGCGAACCGCGCTCGCTTTTGACGCCGGTGCACGCGCGATCACGGCGGGGCAAATGCGTGACGCGTTCATCGCCCCCTCGTCCTGGCCGTGGCGCAGGAAGATCCGCCCTTCTCGGTGAGGCCATCAGTTGTGCGGTGCGAGATCCAACGCTTTCCAGGCTAAAGCCTGGTCCTACCAGGAGCGCGTGTGCTCCTACAGGGTCAGGGCCAGGCGTGACTATTCATCATCCCGCGTCAGCACTTCCAGCAGTTCAATTTCAAAGACCAGATCTGAATGCGGTTTGATGTGGGCGCCCATCGAACGCTCCCCGTACGCCAGCGCCGCAGGCACCCGCAGCGTGCGTTTGCCGCCGACCTTCATGCCCATCAGCCCGATGTCCCAGCCCTTGATCACCCGCCCGCTGCCGATGACGCACTGAAACGGCTTGCCGCGCTCCCAGGAGGAGTCGAACACTGTGCCGTCTTCCAGGGTGCCGCTGTATTGCGTGGTGATCAGCGCGCCTTTGACGACGGCCTTCCCGGTGCCTTCCTGCAAATCGATGATGCTCAGTTCTTCATTCATGTTCAGGTTTCCACAGCGAGATGGCGCGAGATGCTAGTCAGCCAATCGCCCACTGGCAACGTTCCCTGCCAAACACAGGGCAAAAAAAACGGCGCGGCCCCTCACAGGGTCGCGCCGTTTTTCATTACCTGACAAACTGGACCTTATTAATGAGGCCCCATCATCACGCGATGACGTCGGTGCTCCACTCGCCGTTCACCAGGCGCTTGAGCCCCAGCGGGTTGGCGTTTTGCAGAGCGGCCGGCAGCAGGCTGTCCGGGTAGTTCTGGTAGCAGACCGGGCGCAGGAAACGATCGATTGCCAGGGTGCCCACCGAGGTACCGCGCGCATCGGAGGTCGCCGGGTAAGGACCGCCGTGAACCATGGCGTCAGACACCTCGACACCGGTCGGGTAGCCGTTGACCAGGATGCGGCCGACTTTCTCTTCCAGCACCGGCACCAGCCACTGGTACTTCTGCAGGTCGGCGGTTTCGCCGATCAGCGTGGCGGTCAGCTGACCGCGCAGGGCCAGCAGTGCGGCTTTCAGTTCAGCGTCGTCCGCTACTTCGATCAGCAGCGTGGTCGGGCCGAACACTTCTTCCTGGAGCAGCTCGTCGCCGTTGAGCAACATGCTGACGTCAGCCTTGAACAGTTGAGCCTGGGCCTGCTTGCCTTCCTGCGGCTTGCCTGCCAGGTGCGTGATGCTCTTGTGCGCCAGCAGCTTCTCGACGCCTTTGCTGTAGCTGCGCAGGCCGCCTTCGTTGAGCATGGTCTGAGGTGGCTGACCGCCCATGTGCTCGGTCAGTTGCTCGGTGAACGCGGTCAAAGCAGGGGAGCGAATGCCTATGACCACGCCCGGGTTGGTGCAGAACTGACCTGCGCCCATGACCACGGAGGCCGCAAGCTCGCCGGCAATGGCGGTGCCGCGTGCCGTCAGTGCGCCTGGCAGCAGGACCACCGGGTTGATGCTGGACATCTCGGCGAACACCGGGATCGGCTGCGGACGCTCGGACGCCAGTTTGCACAGGGCGTTGCCGCCGTGCAGCGAACCGGTGAAACCGACCGCTTGAATGGCCGGGTGCTTGACCAGGCCTTCGCCGACGCCGCTGCCGAAAATCATGTTGAACACGCCTTTTGGCATGCCGGTCTTCTCGGCGGCGCGAACGATGGCGTTGCCCACCAGATCGGCAGTCGCCATGTGCCCGCTGTGGGCTTTCACGACTACCGGGCAACCGGCCGCCAGTGCCGAGGCGGTGTCGCCGCCCGCTGTAGAGAACGCGAGGGGGAAGTTGCTGGCGCCGAACACGGCCACCGGGCCGACGCCGATGCGCTGCTGGCGCAGATCGACACGTGGCAGCGGCTTGCGATCCGGCAGTGCCTGGTCGATACGCGCGCCCAGGAAGTCACCACGACGCAGGACTTTGGCGAACAGGCGCATCTGGCCGGAGGTACGGCCACGCTCGCCCTGGATACGACCGGCCGGCAGCGCGGTTTCCTGGCAAACGAGGGCAACGAAGTCATCGCCCAGGGCGTCGAGTTCGTCAGCGATGGCATCGAGGAATTCAGCGCGGCGCGCCGGGCTCAACTGGCGGAATTCAAGGAAGGCGTCTTTGGCGGCCGAGGCAGCGGCGTCGATTTCCGCGTCGGTGGCCTGATGGAAGGTGTAAGGCAGTGCTTCGCCAGTGGTGGCGTCGAGGCTTTTATGGCGTGCTTCGCCGAGGCCGCTGCGGGCGCCGCCGATGAAGTTCTGACCGAGAACGGTAGGCATCTGCTTCTCCTGTTATTTTTGGGGCGAATCGATCAGGCATGGCGCCTGATGGGGAATTCGAGATCGTATGAAGCGTAGCGGCGACAAGCTCAGCGGCTCGTCGCAAAGTCGACAGTCATCATACAACTGCATTTTTTCAGCCGCAAGGCGCGCCGCAATGAGGTGCCGAGCAAATCCCGGCCATCAAAATGGCCGGGCTTTTGCACCGTGATCACCGCGCGGTAGGCGGCGACGCCTGATTGACGTGCAGCAACGCGTGATCAATACGCACGGTCACGCATTCGGCTCATCGGTATTGATGTACTCCGGCACCTTGGCCAGCGGCAAGCGACGGGCTTGCTCGATGCTGATGCCCGGGCGCTCCGGCAGTGGCTCGAGTTTCTGCGGCTGGCCGGTGGTCAGCGCGCGTTCAATGGCTTCGACCACCCGTACATCGCGCCAGCCCTCGTCGCCGTCTGGCTCGGGTTCGCGGTCCTGCAGGATGCAATCGGAGAAGTACTGAGTCTCGCCGCCGAACTGGTCGACCACCGGGTGCGTGTGCTCGGTGGTCTGGCCGTCGATGATCGCGCGGTAACCAATCGCTACGCCTTCGCCGAAACCGAAGCACGGTGAGGCTTCGAACTCGCCCTTGGTGCCGATCAGCTGGAAACGCTCGGTGGACGGCAGGCTGTAACTCACGGTGAAGGTCGCCAGGCGCTCTTCGGCGAAGCGCAGCGTCACATTGACCGTGTCGAAGGTGTTGATCTCACGGCCCGGCGTTTTGATGCCGACGGCGTGGACTTCAATCGGCTCGGCGGCAAACAGGTTGCGCACGGCGTTGATGGGATACGGGCCCATGTCTGCCACGGGACCTGCGTCGAAGCCGCTCTGCATGCGGTGGTTGGCCGGGTCGGTGGTCTGGGCGAACGTCGCGGTGAACAGGCGCAGATCGCCGAGGTCGCCGGCGCGCACGCGGTGGACCATTTCGACGGTGCCGGGCTCGAAGTGCAGGCGGTAGGCGACCATCAGTTTGGCGCCCGAGCGTTTGGCGGCTTCGGCGATGGCCAGGCAGTCTTCTTCATTGGCGGCCATGGGCTTTTCCAGCAGCACGTGGATGCCGGCTTCCAGGGCGGGAACGGCGAATTCGCGGTGGCGGAAGTTGGGGGTTGCCAGGTAGATGGCGTCGATTTCGCCGGAGCTGAGCAGGGTGTCGAATTCGTCGTAGTGGTAGCTCTTGAGGTCGTACAGTGCCGCCAGTTGGTCGGCCTTGATCGGGTCGCCGGTGACCAGGGCGGTCATGACCGAGTTGTCGGTCTGTTCGAGTCCCGGCATGAAAGCGCCTTGGGAGATCCAGCCTCCAGCGACCACTGCGTAGCGGATTTTGCCGTTTGCGTCTGGCATGTATAAGCCTCCATTTCTCAGCGGACGGTGTGTCCGGCAGCTCTGTAGTCGGCAGGTTCTGGGGTTAGAAGTTCCATTGGATTGTGTCAGCTGGACCTGTGGCGTGGCTTATTGCGCCAGGATCAAGGGCGTCTGCCTGGGGGCAGACGTTTCGCCTTCGGCGAGTTACTTGGAAAAGCACCCCAAGTAACCAAGGGTGCTTGCTCCTGGTTGGGTTCCTCCTTCGTCGGAATACCCTCACTCCGACGACGCTCCGTGGGCCCGCGCCGAACGGACATCCATGTCCTGACGGCGCTCTCGCCGCATCCATGCGGCTCGGCCCACTGCGCGTCGTCTGCGTTCGGCCTGCACCCAAGTCGCGATTGTCGTCGTCTGAGCGTTATGTGTATGAAGATCAAGATCAACAGCTTCCCGGCTGACGCCGGTCCCACAGGGTGTACGCGGTCTGCTGTTAGTGGGACCGGCTTCAGCCGGGAAGAGGCCAGTGTGAGCGCCATCAATTTTATGATCGTGCCCACGCTCTGCGTGGGCACGCATCCATGGACGCTCCGCGTCCATTCCCGGCTAAAGCCGGTCCTACTGAATGCGCGCGGTGTTGGTAGGACCGGCTTTAGCCGGGAAGGGGCCGGTGGGCGCTATCAATTTCCCCGATCAACCAAACTCCATCAGCAGATCCCGCAACCGATCCAGCGCCGGGTCGATGTCGAGCAGGTCGATGGCGCCGAAACCCATCATCAGCCCATCACGGGGTGACGCGTCGCTGTAGAAGCCGTCGAGGGGGTACAGGCCGAGGGTTTTGTCCCGCGCGCGGTCGACCAGCAGGTGCAGATTGATCGCCGGATCGAGCGAGGCCTTGAGCATCACCGCCATGTGGAAGCCTGCCGTGCACGGGATGGTTTCCAGCCAGAGCGACAGGTCGCCGGCGATGCGCGACAGGATTCGTTCGCGGCGCCCGGCGTAGGTGCTGTGGCAGCGGCGGATGTGTTTGTTGAGCAGGCCTTCGCTGATGAATTTGCTGAGTGCCCATTGCGGCAGCGTCGAGGTGTGCCAGTCGGTCAGTTGCTTGGCCTTGATCACCGCTTCGAGGATCGCCGCCGGCAGCACGGCGTAACCCAGGCGCAATTCCGGCAGCAGGGTTTTCGAAAAGGTGCCGACGTAGGCGACCACGCCGTGCTCGTCGATGCTCTGCAACGAGTCAGTCGGGCGCCCTTCGTAGCGGAATTCGCTGTCGTAGTCGTCCTCGATGATGATCGCGCCGATTCGTCGCGCCTTCTCCAGCAGGGCATGGCGGCGTGCCAGGCTCATGGGCATGCCGAGCGGCATCTGGTGGGACGGGGTGACATAAATGGCGCAGACGTCGCCCGGAATCTGCTCGACGATGATCCCTTCACTGTCGACCGGCACGCCGGTCACCTCGGCCCCCTGGGCGGTAAACAGCTGGCGTGCGGGTGTGTAACCGGGGTCTTCCACCGCCACGCGGCTGCCGGGTTCGATCAGCACGCGAGCGATCAGGTCCAGGGCCTGTTGCGCGCCATTGCACACCACCACGTCCTCGGCCACGCACCGGACGCCGCGCGCAAAGGCAATGTGCCCGGCAATCGCGGCGCGCAGGGCGGGCAGGCCTTCGGGCTGGCCGTAGAAGCCGCGCTCGGTGGACATCTGCCGGACCGCGTGGTGTACGCAGCGCCGCCATTCGTCATGGGGGAACTGGGTTTTTGCCGTCGCACCGCCGAGAAAGTCGTAGCGCAGGGTGCCCGCGCGCGTCGGGTGGCGCAGGGGCAGGGAAATACGTTCCCATTTCGCCACGATGTGGGCGCTGGCAAGCTCCGAAGGCGCCGGCCGAGGCGGGCTGTAAGCGCTCAAGGCGTTGACGAATGTGCCGCTGCCGACCTTGCCCACCAGATAGTTTTCGTAGGTCAGCCGGCTGTAGGTGTCGGAAATGGTTTTGCGCGACAACCCCAGTTGCGCCGCCAGCAGGCGACTGGGCGGCAATTGCACACCCGCCGCCAGCCGGCCGGACACGATACTGTCGCGCAGCTGCTCATAGACTTGATGGGCAAGGTCCTTGCGGCCCTCGATAACGATGTGTAATTCCACGCAAACCCCTGAACAGCGCCGACGGTGCGGATGCACGTCGGTGGATTTTAGCCAGCGCTGCGGTCCATGGCATAGCAACCGATGCAACGTTTACGCGCCAAGGTGCTCTTAGAGTTAGGCAGAAACCTGGACACGCACAGGCAGGACGGTCCGGACAGCGCTCTCAGCGCCGTTGGGCCGCCGCTCCCATCCACTTGAAGATGGAACCCCGAACACATGACCACCCCGGACAAGCAGTACGTGGAATGGCTGGTTGAGCAATCGATGCTCAACGCCGCAAAGCAACGCGCAAAATTGTATGGCGGCCAGGGCCGTCTCTGGCAGCGCCCTTACGCCCAGGCTCGTCCAAGGGACGCTTCGGCCATCGGTTCGGTCTGGTTCACCGCCTACCCGGCGTCGATCATTACCCGCGATGGCAGCTCGGTGCTCGAAGCGCTGGGCGATGAACAGCTCTGGCACGCGCTGTCCGAAATCGGTATCCAGGGCATTCATAACGGCCCGTTGAAAGCGTCCGGCGGTTTGAAAGGCCGCGAGCGCACCCCGAGCATCGACGGCAACTTCGACCGGATCAGCTTCGAGGTGGATTCGGACCTGGGCACTGACGCCCAATTTCTCAACCTCAGCCGTATCGCCGCCGCGCACAACGCAATCGTCGTCGATGACGTGATCCCGTCCCACACCGGCAAGGGCGCGGATTTCCGCCTGGCCGAGATGGCCTACGAAGAGTACCCGGGCCTCTACCACATGGTGGAGATCAAGGAAGAAGACTGGTCGCTGCTCCCGGAGGTCCCGGCCGGACGCGACGCCGTCAACCTGCAGGCCGCCACCGTCGATGCGCTGCGTGACAAGCACTACATCGTCGGCCAGTTGCAGCGGGTGATCTTCTTCGAGCCTGGCGTCAAGGAGACCGACTGGAGCGCCACGCCCATTGTGACCGGCGTCGACGGCAAGGACCGCCGCTGGGTCTATCTGCATTACTTCAAGGAAGGCCAGCCGTCGCTGAACTGGCTGGACCCGAGTTTCGCCGCGCAGCAAATGATCATTGGCGACGCCCTGCACGCCATCGACGTAATGGGCGCGCGGGTCTTGCGTCTGGACGCCAATGGCTTCCTCGGCGTCGAGCGCAAGGCCGACGGCACGGCGTGGTCCGAAAGCCACCCGCTGTCGATCACCGGCAACCAGTTGCTCGCCGGGGCGATCCGCAAGGCTGGCGGCTTCAGCTTCCAGGAGCTGAACCTGACCATCGACGACATCGCGGCGATGTCCCACGGCGGCGCCGACCTGTCCTATGACTTCGTCACCCGTCCGGCCTACCAGCACGCGCTGCTGACCGGTCGCACCGAATTTCTGCGGCTGATGCTCCGCCAGGTGCATGATTTCGGCATCGACCCTGCATCGCTGATTCACGCGTTGCAGAACCACGACGAACTGACCCTGGAACTGGTGCATTTCTGGACGCTGCACGCCCACGATCAGTACCTGTATCAGGGGCAGACGTTCCCGGGCAATATCCTGCGCGAGCACATTCGCGAGGAGATGTACGAGCGTCTGGCGGGCGAGCACGCGCCCTATAACTTGAAGTTCGTCACCAATGGCGTGTCCTGCACCACGGCAAGCATCATCACGGCCGCGCTGGGCATTCGTGAGCTGGACAGCATGACCGCCGCCGACATCGACAAAATCCAGCACATTCATTTGCTGCTGGTGATGTTCAACGCCATGCAACCGGGCGTGTTCGCGCTGTCGGGCTGGGACCTGGTCGGCGCCTTGCCGCTGCCGGCCGAGCAGGTGGCGCACCTGATGGGCGATGGCGATACCCGCTGGATCCATCGCGGTGGCTATGACCTGGTCGACATGGACCCGGATTGCGAAATCTCGGCAGGTGGCATGCCTCGGGCTCGCGCGCTGTACGGCAGCCTCGTCGAGCAGTTGAAGCGGCCGGATTCGTTCGCCTCGCAGCTGAAAAAACTGCTGGCCGTGCGCCGTGCCTACGACATTGCTGCCAGCCGGCAGATTCTGATTCCGGATGTCGAGCACCCGGGGCTGCTGATCATGGTTCATGAATTGCCGGCCGGGAAGGGCACGCAGATCACCGCGCTGAACTTCAGTTCAGAGGCCATCGTCGAGACCCTGCACCTGCCGGGCATCGCGCCGGGCCCGGTGGTGGACATCATCAACGAACGGGTCGAAGGCGATCTGACCGAAGAGGGTGAATTCACCATCACGCTGGACGCCTATGAAGGCCTGGCGTTGCGCGTGGTGAGCATGGCGGCACCGATGATGTGATCGGTTACGGACCTGGCCTCTTATTTTCGGTAGGACTGGCTTCAGCCGGAAAAGCGTCAGGCGTTATGTCGCCGATCCCAGGTTGGGGGAGGTGCTGTAGGAGCCGGCTTGCTGGCGAAACTGATCTGTCAGACACGTGAAAGGGTGACTGACACACCGCTCTCGCCAGCAAGCCGGCGCCTGCAGTGGATGCATGTTGTCCTTCATCGGAGGGACCGACTTTAGCCGGGAAGGCGTCAAGTGCCACACCGCGACAATCAAGGTGTTCACAATGGCCTCTTCCCGGCTGAAGCCGGTCCCACGGGAGAAATGCCTGCGCGAGGGATCGCGCTTTTTCATTCACCGTCTGCCGGTCGCGCAGACCCGTTCAGGTTGTTTTCTGTGTCAGTTGCTCAATCCGTTCATGCCCCCGTCTTCGTTCACCTGTGGAGTTATCGCCTGACATTTCTGCTGTCCGGCATGTCGCTGGGTGCGTGGGCGCCGTTGGTCCCTTTCGCCCGCGAACGCGCCGGCCTTGAAGAAGCCCAGCTCGGCCTGCTGCTCTTGTGCTTCGGCCTCGGCTCAATGCTGGCAATGCCGTTGGCGGGAATGCTGACCACGCGCAAGGGCTGCCGGTTTGTCTCGTTGATTGGCGGCGCGTTGATCTGCTGCATGCTGCCGTTGCTCGCTACGCTGTCCTCTCTGCCGGGGCTGGCAGTGGCGCTGGCGGTGTTTGGCGCCGGCCTGGGCAGTATCGACGTAGCGATGAACGTGCAGGGCCTGATGGTCGAGCGCGATCATGGGCGGCCGATGATGTCGGGGTTCCACGGGCTGTTCAGCCTCGGCGGCATCGGCAGTGCGCTGTTGATGACCTTGCTGCTGTGGCTGGGCGCGTCGCCGTTGCTGGCGGTGGCCGTGGTGGTGGCGTTGATTGCCGGGATGCTGCTCTGGCACGCGCGCTACCTGGTGCCCCACGGCGCGGATGATCCATCAGCGCCGTTCGCCCGGCCGACCACCAACGTAGTGATCGTCGGGATTCTCTGCTTCATCGCGCTGCTGGTGGAGGGCGCGATGCTCGACTGGAGCGCGGTGTTCCTGAACCGAATGCACCAGATCGATTTGTCGGTGGCCGGCGGCGCGTACGCGGTGTTCTCCCTGACCATGGCAGCGGGGCGTTTTTCCGGGGACTGGTTGAGGAACCGTTTCGGCGCGGTGAACCTGCTGATCGGCGGCGGGCTGCTGGTGATGGTCGGGTTTGCCATGGCGATCCTGCTGGAGCCGTGGCCACTGTTCCTGCTGGGCTTCGCGCTGATCGGGTTGGGGTTGTCCAATACGTTTCCGGTGTATTGCTCGGTGGTCGGTGCACAGACCGGGATGCCGGCGGGGCTGGCGATCGCGGTGATTACCGGGATCGGCTATTGCGGGATTTTGCTGGGGCCGGCGCTGATTGGTTTTGCTGCCCACCTAATCGGTCTGCGGGAAGCGCTGCTCTGCGTCGGCGCGCTGATGCTGGCCCAGGTCCTGACGGCGCGACGGATGGCGAAGGGCTGAGGAAAGGCATCCGTTTTGCCTTATGGCATCTGACGCCTTCCCGGCTGAAGCCGGTTCTACTGACAGCACGCGGTTTTGGCTGTAGGACTGGCTTTATCCGGGAAGAGGCCGGTGTGGACACCATCAGTTTTGCGGTGTGGCATCAGATGCTTTCCCGGCTGAAGCCGGTCCTACGAAAATCGCGTGTCCAGCCATCCAGCCAGCCAGCCAGCCAGCCAGCCATCCAGCAACCCTTCAACCCACCGGCGCCTCTGGTAGACTTCGGCGCCTTGAAACTCAGGGGCTTCCCATGACCGACCCGATTCGTCTCACCCAATACAGTCACGGCGCCGGCTGCGGCTGCAAGATCTCGCCCAAGGTGCTGGAAACCATCCTCGCCGGCAGTGGCGCGCAGAACCTCGACCCGCGCCTGTGGGTCGGCAATGCCTCCCGCGATGACGCGGCGGTCTATGCCATCGACGACGAAAAGGGCGTCGTGTCCACCACCGATTTCTTCATGCCCATCGTCGACGACCCGTTCGACTTCGGCCGCATCGCCGCGACCAACGCCATCAGCGACATCTACGCCATGGGCGGTGATCCGTTGATGGCCATCGCCATTCTGGGCTGGCCGGTCAACGTGCTGGCTCCGGAAATCGCCCGCGAGGTCATCCGCGGCGGGCGTGCGGTGTGCGATGCAGCGGGCATCCCGCTGGCTGGGGGTCACTCCATCGACGCGCCGGAGCCGATCTTCGGCCTGGCGGTCACCGGGTTGGTGGAGAAGCGCTTCATGAAGCGCAACGACACCGCCACCGTGGGCTGCAAACTGTTCCTGACCAAGCCGCTGGGCATTGGCATCCTCACCACCGCCGAGAAAAAAGGCCTGCTGCGCGACGAAGACATCGGCCTGGCGCGCGACGTGATGTGCACGCTGAACAAACCGGGCAGCCGTTTTTCCAGGCTGACCGGCGTAGCGGCCATGACCGACGTCACAGGCTTCGGCTTGCTCGGGCATCTGGTTGAAATGGCCGACGGCAGTCAGGTCACTGCACGGCTGAATGCTGCTGCCGTGCCGCGTCTGGGCAGTGTCGATTTCTACATCGAGCAGGATTGCATCCCCGGCGGCACCCACCGCAACTACGACAGCTATGGCGAGCGCATCGGCGCGTTGACTGAGGCGCAGAAGTTGCTGCTGTGCGACCCGCAAACCAGCGGCGGCCTGCTGATTGCCGTGGAGCCCGCTGAAGAAGCGGCGTTCCTGGCACTGGCCGACGAACTGGGCCTGAGCCTCGCGCCGATCGGCGACCTGGTCGAGCGACAGCCACTCGCGGTCGAGGTGTTCTGATGCGCGACAACAGCGCCGACCTGCGGGAAATTTTCCTCAACGACGTGCCGATGATGGACGTGCGTGCGCCGGTGGAATTCACCAAGGGCGCGTTCCGCGATGTGATCAATTTGCCGCTGATGAATGACGTCGAGCGCCAGAAAGTCGGCACGAGCTACAAGCAGGACGGGCAACAGGCTGCCATTGAGCTGGGCCACACATTGGTGTCCGGCGACGTCAAGCAGGCGCGGATCGAGGCCTGGGCGGATTTTGCTCGCCGTCATCCCGAGGGCTTTCTGTATTGCTTTCGCGGCGGCCTGCGTTCGCAGATCACCCAGCAGTGGCTCAAGAGCGAGGCTGGTATCGAGTATCCCCGGATCATCGGTGGCTACAAGGCGATGCGCAGCTTTTTGATCGAGGTGACGGATCAGGCGGTGGCTGAATGCGATTTTGTGGTGATCGGTGGGCTGACCGGCAGTGGCAAGACCGAGGTGCTGCAGGCGCTCGACAACGGGCTGGACCTGGAAGGGCATGCCAATCATCGCGGTTCCAGCTTTGGCAAACACGCGACGCCGCAGCCGGGGCAGATCGATTTCGAGAATCTGCTCGCCGTGGACATTCTGAAGAAGCGCGCCCGGCATTTGAATCAGTTTGTGGTCGAGGACGAGGGGCGGATCGTTGGCAGTCGTGCGGTGCCGCTTGAGTTGTACCGGACCATGCAGGACGCACCGCTGGTGTGGCTGGAGGACAGTTTCGAGGGTCGCGTCGAGCGGATTCTGAAAGATTATGTGACCGATCTGTGTGCCGAGTTCGTTGCGGTGCAGGGCGTTGAAACGGGCTTTGCTGCCTATGCCGAACGGCTGAAGCAGAGCTTGTCGAGTATCGTTCGACGGCTGGGCGGTGAGCGTTATCAGCGGCTGGCGGCGATCATGGACCGTGCCTTGGCCGAGCAGGCGCGCAGCGGGGCGGTGGAGCTGCACCGGGGCTGGATCAGCGGGATGTTGAGCGAGTATTACGATCCGATGTATTCGTTTCAGCGGGACAGCAAGAACCCCCGGATCGAGTTTGCCGGAGATCAGCGGGCTGTTGTGGAGTATTTAAAACAGCGGAGCGTTAATTCCTGCGATTGAGGGTCAAGATCAAGAGCGTCTGCCTGGGGGCAGACGTTTCGCCTTCGGCGAGTTACTTGGAAAAGTCGAAAGTCGCACCATCCCCAAGTAACCAAGGGTGCTTGCTCCTGGTTAGGCCCCTCGTTCCTCGGGGTTCCTTCACTCCGCTCCCGCTCCGTGGGCCCGCGCCGAACGGACATCCATGTCCTGACGGCGCTCTCGCCGCATCCATGCGGCACGGCCCACTCCGCGAGACCTGCGTTCAGCCTGCACCCAAGTCGCGATTTGCGGTGTTTGGGCATTTTGCGCATGAAGATCAAAAGCAGATCAAAAGCTTCCCGGCTGAAGCCGGTCCTACGACGTGCGCGTTGTTCAGGTGACCTTTGATCGTTCCCACGCTCCGCGTGGGAATGCATCCCGTGACGCTCCGCGTCACTTTCCCGATCCTTGAATGCGCGTCGTCTGCGGGACGCGGAGCGTCCGGGGCGGCATTACCACGCAGAGCGTGGGAACGATCGATCTGCTTTGATCTCCTCCGCGGTAGTCCAGACACCACAAAACGCGACTTGGGTGCAGGCCGAACGTAGACGACGCACAGTGGGCCGAGCCGCATGGATGCGGCGAGAGCGCCGTCAGGACATGGATGTCCGTTCGGCGCGGGCCCACGGAGCGTCGTCGAAGTGAGGGAACCCGACGAAGTCGGGCCAAACCGAGAGCAAGCACCCTTGGTTACTTGGGGTGCTTTTCCAAGTAACTCGCCGAAGGCGAAATGCTCTGCCGTTAGGCAGAGCCGCTGTAGATCTTGATCTTGAGATCTTGATCCTGGCTTTACAACAAAGCGGCGCCAACCAGTCCACTGACTACCCCGACCAGCATGGTCAGCACACCCACGGTCACCAGTACGTTGGCGTCGAAGGATTTGCGCAGCATCAGCAGCGACGGCAGGCTCACGCTCGGCAGGGTCATCAGCAATGCCACGGCCGGCGCAGTGCCCACGCCCAACGTCAGCAGGGTCTGCACGATCGGGATTTCGGCGGCGGTCGGGATCACAAACAGCGTGCCGACGATCGCCAACGGTACCAGCCACAACAGGCTGTTGCCCATGGCACCGTCGACGTGGGGGAACAGCCAGACGCGCGCGGCGCCAAGGATCAGCACGGCGATGACGTAGATCGGGATAGTGGTCCAGAACAACTGCCAGAGGGTCTTGCCCCAACGCACCAGCAGGCTGCCTTCCTCCGGCGTCTCGGCGTTGGCCACGGCCTCCAGCGCCTGTTCCGGCACAGCTTCCGGGCGGGAAATGCGCTGAGCCACCAGCGAAACACCGATCACCAGCACGAGGCCCGCCACCAGTCGCAGTGCCGTGAAGCCCCAGCCCAGCACGAAGCCCATGAACACCAGCGTGGCCGGGTTGAGCACCGGGTTGGCGATCCAGAAGGCCAGCGCCGCGCCTACCGACACGTTCTGCTTGCGCAAGCCCGCAGCCACCGGCGCTGCGCAGCAGCTGCACATCATCCCGGGCAGGGCGAACAGGCCGCCGCGAATGGTCGAGCCCAGTCCGGCGCGGCCGAACATTTTCAGCAGCCAGTCCCGGGGAATCAGCACCTGCAACAGCGAGCCGAGGATGACCGCCAGCACGGCTGCCTTCCAGATCGCCAGAAAGTACACCTGGGCGTACGCCAATGCGGCGGCCCACGGCGTGGCCGGGTTGTCGTTGATGATCGAGCCACCGATGTTATGGGTGTCGGCCGCGATGAAGGATTTCAGGTAATACGGCGACCACTTGACGTAGTACAAGCCGATGGCGGCCACCAGCAGGAACGCCAGGGGTTTCCACCAGAACGACCAGCCGCGGCGTTCGGAGGTGAGCGGGAGGGCAGTCATGACAGGCACCAGAGCAGGAAATCGTGGGGCCGCGATGATACGCCGTCGCCGGGCATTATAGTAGCGGTCGCACGGTGTGTCGGCTCACACCCGTAGGCCGAAATCCAGCCCGGAGGCGCGCAGCAGTTCCTGGGTGTAGAGCTGGCGCGGATGGCTGAAGATCTCCCGCGCCGCCCCTTGCTCGACCACTTTGCCGTCCTTGATCACCAGCACCTCATGGGCCAGCGCGTGCACCACCGCCAGGTCGTGGCTGATGAACAGATAGCTGAGGCCGTGGCGGATCTGCAAATCCCGCAGCAGCGCGATGATCTGTTTTTGCACCGTCCGGTCCAGCGCCGAGGTGGGTTCGTCGAGCAGGATCAGCTCCGGTTCCAGCACAAGCGCCCGGGCAATGGCCACGCGCTGGCGCTGACCGCCGGAGAATTCGTGGGGGTAGCGATGGCGGCTGTCCGGGTCCAGGCCGACTTCGCCGAGCACCCGGATCACCGTCTGTTCACGCTGGGCCGGGGTGCCGATGCCGTGGGTCAGCAGCCCTTCGGCGATGATCTGCTGCACGGTCATGCGCGGACTCAGGCTGCCGAACGGGTCCTGAAACACCACCTGGATGCGCTTGCGCAGCGGCCGCATCAGTTGCTGGCTGCGCAGGCTCAGCTCCTTGTTGCCGAAGCGGATGCTGCCTTCGGAATCAATCAGCCGCAGGATCGCCTGGCCCAGGGTCGATTTGCCCGAGCCGGATTCGCCGACGATGCCGAGGGTCTGGCCTTTCAACAGCTCGAAACTCACCCCGTCCACCGCCTTGATGTACTGCCGCTCGCGCCGCAAAAAAGATTTGGGCAAGGGAAACCAGACCTTCAGCGCGTCCACCGACAGCAGCGTCTGGGTGTGCTCGCCGGGCACCGGTTCGCCGTCGGGTTCGGCATTGATGAGCAGGCGGCTGTAGGGGTGTTGCGGATCGGCGAACAGCGTCTGGCAGTCAGCGTGCTCGACGATTTCGCCGCCGCGCATCACGCAGACCCGCTGGGCGACGCGCCGCACCAGATTGAGGTCATGGCTGATCAGCAACAGCGACATGCCCAACCGTTGTTGCAGGGATTTGAGCAGTTCAAGAATCTTCAGCTGCACCGTGACGTCCAGCGCGGTGGTGGGTTCGTCGGCGATCAGCAGCTCGGGTTCGTTGGCCAGGGCCATGGCGATCATCACCCGCTGGCGCTGGCCGCCGGACAACTGATGGGGCAGGGCCTTGAGCCGCTGCGGCGGGTTCTGAATCCCCACCAGCCCGAGCAGTTCCAGGGTGCGCTCGCGGGCGGCCTTGCCCTTGAGGCCCTTGTGCATGGCGAGGATTTCGCCGATCTGCTTCTCCACGGTGTGCAACGGGTTCAGCGAGGTCATCGGTTCCTGAAAAATCATCGCGATGCGGTTGCCGCGCAGCCCCCGCAGGACCTTGTCACTGGCCTGGAGCAAATCGACGCCCTTGTAACGAATGCTGCCCTGAGTGCTGACGGACTTGCCCGGCAACAGCCGCAGGATCGAGTGCGCGGTCACTGACTTGCCCGAGCCGGACTCGCCGACCAGCGCCAGACACTCGCCGGGCTGGATGTCGAGGTCGATGCCGTGCACCACCTCGGCCCCGTTGAAGGCCACGCGCAGGTTGCGGATCTGGATCAAAGGGTCAGTCATGGCAGCGCTCAACTCCGGGGGTCGAAGGCGTCACGGCAGGCTTCGCCGATGAACACCAGTAGCGTGAGGATCAGCGCCAGGGCGCAGAACGCCGTGACGCCCAGCCACGGCGCCTGCAAGTTGCGTTTGGCCTGGCCGATCAGCTCGCCCAGGGACGCGCTTTCGGCGGGCATGCCGAAGCCGAGGAAGTCCAGCGCGGTCAGCGTGGCGATGGCGCCGGTGACGATGAAGGGCAAGTAGGTGAGGGTGCTGGTCATGGCGTTGGGCAGAATGTGCCGCCACATCAATGCGCCGTCGCTGAGGCCCAGGGCGCGGGCGGCTTTGACGTATTCCAGGTTACGCCCGCGCAGAAATTCGGCGCGGACCACGTCGACCAGTGCCAGCCAGGAAAACAGCGACATGATCCCCAGCAGCCACCAGAAATCCGGCTCGACGAAACCGGACAGAATGATCAGCAGGTACAGCACCGGCAGCCCCGACCAGACTTCCTGTAGACGCTGGCCAATCAGGTCCGCCAGCCCGCCGTAATAACCCTGAATCGCCCCGGCGAACACGCCGATCACCGTGCTGATGGCGGTCAGTGCCAACGCAAACAGAATCGATACGCGGGTGCCGAACAACACCCGCGCCATCACGTCTCGGGCCTGATCGTCGGTGCCCAGCCAGTTGCGCGCGCTGGGCGGGCTGGGCGAGGGCTCGCGGAGTTCGTAATTGACCGTGTCATCGCTGAACGGGATCGGGGCGAAGAGCATCCAGCCGCCCTTGTCGGCGATCAGCTTGCGCACGTAGTCACTGGAATAATCCGGCTCGAAAGGCAGCTCGCCGCCGAAGTCGGTCTCGAGATACTGATGCAGGGCCGGGAAGTACAGGTCGCCCTGATAACGGACGAGCAAGGGCTTGTCGTTGGCGATCAGTTCGCCGCACAGGCAGATGACCAGCAGCGCCACGAACAGCCACAGCGACCACCAGCCACGACGGTTGGCCTTGAAGTTGGCCAGGCGGCGCCGGTTTTGCGGGGAAAACTCGAACATCAGGCGCTCCTCGCGGAAAAGTCGATGCGCGGGTCGACCAGCGTGTAGCACAGGTCGCCCACCAGCTTGATCAACAGGCCGAACAGGGTGAACAGAAACAGCGTGCCGAACACCACCGGGTAATCCCGGGACACCGCTGCTTCGTAACTCATGCGGCCGATGCCATCGAGGCCGAAGATGGTTTCGATCAGCAGCGAGCCGGCGAAAAACACCTCGATCAGCGCCTGGGGAATGCCCGCCACCACCAGCAGCATGGCGTTGCGGAACACGTGGCCGTAAAGCACGCGCTGTTCGCTGAGGCCCTTGGCCCGAGCGGTGACCACGTACTGGCGGCCGATCTCGTTGAGGAAGCTGTTTTTGGTGAGGATGGTCAGGGTCGCGAAGCCGCCGATGACCAGCGCGCTGACCGGCAGCACCAGATGCCACAGGTAATCGCGCAGCTTGCCGAATGGCGAGAGGCTGGCGAAGTCGTCCGAGAACAGCCCCTGGGCCGGAAACCAGCTCCAGTAGCTGCCGCCGGCAAACACCACGATCAGCAGAATGGCGAACAGAAACGCCGGGATGGCGTAGCCGATGATGATCACCGTACTGCTCCAGACATCAAAGCGGCTGCCATGCAGCACGGCCTTGCGGATGCCCAGCGGGATCGAGATCAGGTACGTGATCAGCGTCGCCCAGAGCCCCAGGGATATCGTTACCGGCAACTTTTGCAGGATCAGCCCGGTCACCGTGGCGCCGCGAAAAAAGCTGCTGCCGAAATCCAGCTGCGCGTAGTGGGTGAGCATCAGCCACAGCCGCTCGTGCAGCGGTCTGTCGAACCCGTATTGGTGCTTGATCGCTTCGACCAGCGCCGGGTCCAGACCTTGGGCGCCCCGACTGATGCCGCCGGTGGCCGCGACCTCGCCACCGCCGCCACCGATCCCGCCCGTTGGGCCCATGCCCTGAACCCGGGCGATGGCTTGCTCGACGGGACCGCCCGGCGCGGCCTGCACGATGAGGAAATTGACCACCAGAATGCACAGCAGCGTGGGAATGATCAGCAGCAGGCGACGCAGGGTGTAGGCGAGCATGTCACTGGCCCTCCGTTTCTGGCACTGGCGTTGGCGCAGGACGGTCGTTCGACACACTGCTCTGTGTCGCCAGGCGCGCGGCCATTTGCGCGGCCATCTGCACGTTGCTCAGCGGCACGCGGCTGACTTCCCACCAGCTTTCCAGGCCGACGTCGTAGGTCGGCTCGATGGCCGGTTTGCCAAAGCGGTTGGCATAGACCACCGGTGTGCCTAGGGAGTAATAGTTCGGAATCATGTAGAAACCCCAGAGCAGCACCCGATCCAGGGCGCGGGCGTAGTGCAGCATGTCGTTGCGGTTGTTGGCTGCGACCAGGCCGTCGATGAGGCGATCGACCGCCGGATTGCGCAGCACCATGGCGTTGGAACTGCCGACCTGACGGGCGCTTTGCGAGCCGAACAGGTTGTACAGCTCACGGCCAGGGGAGAGGATCGGATTGCCGTTGCTCGGCAGCGTGACAACGATCATGTCGTAGTCCCGGGCGTTTAAACGGTTCATGTACTGGGCCGAGTCCACGCGACGGAAATTCAGGGTGATACCGATCTGCGCCAGCACACGCTTGTACGGCAGCACCAGCCGCTCGAAACCGCCCTGGCCGTCGAGAAAGGAAAATTCCAGTGGCTGGCCTGCGGCGTTCACCAGCCGGTTGTTCTTCGGGTGCCAGCCGGCGTCGGCCAGCAGCTTGAGGGCCTTGAGCTGCTTGTCGCGGATGTAGCCGCTGCCATCGGTCTTCGGTGCGCGCCAGACCTGATCAAAGACTTCGTCCGGAACCTGCCCGCGTAGGGGCTCGAGAATGCTCAGCTCTTGGGCGTCGGGCAGCTCGGTGGCGGCCATTTCGCTCTTCGGGAAGTAGGTTTGTTCGCGCACATAGAAGTTGCGCATGATCTGGCCGTTGACCCACTCGAAATCCCAGAGCATGGCCAGGGCCTCACGGACACGGCGGTCCTGAAACATCGGTTTGTCGAGATTGAACACGAAACCCTGACCGGCCACCGGGCGACGCTTGGCCAGGATGGTCTTCTGCAGACGGCCGTCCTGCAGGCTCGGCGCGGTGTAGCCGACGACATAACCGGCCGAAGAGAACTCTCGGTTGTAATCGAAACTGCCGGCCTGGACCAGCTGGCGCGCCACGTCAGTGTCGCCGTAGAAATTCACCGTCAGCCCGTCGAAGTTGTACAAACCACGGCTGACCGGCAGGTCTTTGCCCCACCAGTCCTTGACCCGCTCGAAGCTCACGCTGCGCCCGGGGTCGACCCGCGAGACCCGATACGGCCCGCTGCCCAGCGGCGGTTCGAAGCCGCCGCCCTTGGTGAAGTCGCGGGTCTTCCACCAGTGCTCGGGCAAGATGCGCAGGCTGGCCAAGTCCAGCGCCAGGGTGCGGTTGGTGCCGGTCTTGAAGTCGAAACGGATCTGCCCGGGCGCTTCGATGACCGCGTCCTTGACGTCGCCGTACAGCGGCCGATAGCTGAAGCTGCCCTGGGTGATCAGCGTTTGCCAGGTGTAACGCACGTCTTCGACGGTGATGGGCGTGCCGTCATCGAAACGCGCCTTGGGGTTCAGATAGAAGCGCACCCAGAGGTTGTCGGGGTCGCGTTCCATCTTCTGGGCGACCAGTCCGTACACCGTGTAGGGCTCGTCCAGTGAGCGATAGGCCAGCGGCGCATACACCCACGTATCAATCTGGCTCACGGAAATGCCCTGATCGACATAAGGCGTGAGGTAGTTGAACTGGCCGATCTCCTCGGACGCGCGGCTCATCGAACCGCCCTTGGGCGCGTCAGGGTCGACGTAGTCGAAGTGCTGAAAGTCAGCGGCGTATTTAGACGCTTCACCATAAACGGTCAGCGCATGCACCGGCGCGGCAAACACCTGGGGCATACCGAGCAGCAGCGAGGTACAGAACAGCACCGAGTACAGCAATGCCACGCCCGGCAGCAGGCGAGGCAATGAGAGAGGGGGGGTGCACATGTGCGGACAATCCTTGAGTGCAAGCCGAAGCATCAGTGGCGCCGCGAAAAATCCCCTGACCCGATCTCGTGGACGAGGGCGGGTCAGGGGCGCGATTTCGCAGAAGCAGCCCGACGCGCCGGAGCATTGGCGCGTCGGGCAGTAGCGCTTAGAAGTGGTACGTGGCCCGCGCGAACAGCGTGCGGCCCAGTGGATCGGCGTAACGAGGGTCATAACCGGACTGGAAGTTGTAGGCCTGGTTGGTGAACGGCGGGTCGCGGTCGAACAGGTTGCGCACGCCGGCATCAACGTCCAGCACCTTCTCGAAGGTATGGCCCACCGACATGTCCCACAGCGAGTACGACGGTACGGTGCCGTTGGTGGTGCGGTCGTAGTCGTTGTAGCCGCTGGTGAAGCGGTTGGTCAGGGAGGCACGGCTGTCGCCCAGGGTCCAGCTGCCGATCAATACGTGTTTCCAGCGCGCGATCACGCCATCACCCTGGAAGTCGCCGACCTTGTCGGTGTACGGACCGTCGATGATGTTCTGGAAGTCGTAGCGGTTGACGTAGGTCCCGGTCAGCCCCAGACCGAACTGGCCATACGGCGTGTTCGGGAAGCGGTAGTCCAGGGTCACGTCGACACCGTTGGTCTTGACGATGCCCAGGTTGGAGTTGCCGGTCACGATGTTGGCGATGGAGCCGTCGGCGTTGCGGATGATGCGGTCGCCGTACAGGTCGGCCTGATCGAACACGGTGGATTCAGGAAACGACTGGATCTGGTTGGAGATGTGAATCCACCAGAAATCCAGGCCCATGGAGAGGTTGTTCATTGGCTGATAAACAAAGCCCAGCGTGACGTTGCGGGCTTTCTCCGGGGACAGATTCGCGTTGCCACCGCTGCGGTTGAGGAACTGCTGATTACAGTCGCGACCGGCCTGACCACCCGGTTGCACGGTACCGCCCGCGCACAGCGTCGGGTCATCGTAGTAACCCTGGCTGTAGGCCAGACTTTGCGGGGCATACAACTCGTACAGTGACGGCGCACGGAAACCTTCGCTGTACGCGCCGCGCATGACCAGCTCTTTGAATGGCTGGAAGCGGAACGAGTATTTCGGGTTGGTGGTGCTGCCGAAGTCGCTGTATTTGTCGTGGCGTACGGCAGCGGTCAGTTCCAGGCTGTCGATGACGGGAACGTTCAGCTCGGCGTATTCGGCCTTGACGGTGCGATCGCCGGACACGGAACCTGCCGAGTCCAGACCCAGGCTGTTGATGTCGTCAACGAAGTCCTCGTAATCCTGATGCAGCTTTTCCTTGCGGTATTCGCCGCCCAGCGCCAGGCCGGATTCACCGGCACCGAACCAGTTGCCGATCTCGCGACTGATACGCCCGTCCACCCCGTAAACACGACCGACGGCGGTGGAGTATTCGCCGTGGTACGCGGCGTCGTCGATGTACTGCTGACCCGCCGCCGATTGCGCGCCGAACGGGTTGAGCAAACCGCTGGCCAGGCCTGCCTTGAGGGCAGCGTCACTGGCGTAACCCGAGGTCACGCTTGAAACGACCTTGCTCTGGTTGTAGTTGGCGCCGAGGTTGTAATCCCAGCCGCCGACGGTGCCGTCGAAGGTCAGCAGCAGGCGCTGGTTGGTGTTCTGGTCCTTGCTGCCACGGGGGCCGGCGGCCGTCTCACGCCAGGCGGTGTCCACCGGCTGGGTCGGGTCGAGGGCGAAGTTGTTCGGGCCGGGGGTGATGCCGTTGCCCGGGTAGTAGGGCGACGACGGGTCGATGCTCAGGCCGGTCAATGGCGCCGGGCCGATGCTGGT
This sequence comes from Pseudomonas petrae, assembly GCF_021728295.1. GTDB lineage: Bacteria > Pseudomonadota > Gammaproteobacteria > Pseudomonadales > Pseudomonadaceae > Aquipseudomonas > Aquipseudomonas petrae. Next base: position 6,873 of record NZ_JAKJXE010000017.1, on the reverse strand, counting down.
GGCGTTGTGATTGCGGGCAAAGAAGTATTCGAGGCTGACGTTGTGGTCTTCGGCCAGCTTGCCGGTGGCGCGACCGAAGAACGAGGTCTTCTCGGTCTGCGGCACCAGGTCAATGTACTCGCGGGTGCTGAACCGGCACAGCCCGTTCACGCTCACCAGGCCCGGTCCGGCGCAGTTGGGCGCGAGGGGGTTGCTGCTGTTGTTGCCCTGATAGTAGTTGGCCGGGTAAGCGGTGCCGGAGGTCTGGTTGAGGCCACGGCCCGGGACGTAATCCTTGTCGAAGGAGCGGTCGTTGGCGTCGAGGTTCTGCTGCTTGTTGTAGTTGAACACGCCCATGACGTTGAAGCGGTCTTCTTCCAGATCGCCGAAACCCCAGCTGGCGCTGACGTCTTTGCTAGCGCCGCCACCGCTGGCGGTCGGGGTGTCGCCGCCGAGGCTCAGGGTGCCGTCGGTCAGCGATTTCTTGGTGATGAAGTTGATCACCCCGCCGATGGCGTCGGTGCCGTACAGCGCCGAGGCACCGTCGCGCAGCACTTCGATGCGGTCGATGGCGGCGAACGGAATCATGTTCAGGTCGATGGCACTGCCGTTGGGCGTGCCGACGCCGGACAAGGCGTTGTTGGCCAGACGACGGCCGTTGAGCAGGATCAGGGTTTTGTTGGCGCCGATGCCGCGCATGTCGGCATACGAAGCGCCACCGGTGGAGGCGCCAACCGAACCTGCACTGTTCATCATCGACTGGCTGCCGGTGATGCGCTGGACCATCTGTTCGGTGGTAGTCACGCCCTGTTTCTTCAGCTCATCGGCGCGCAGGATTGTCACCGGCACGGCGGTTTCTGCATCGGCCCGGCGCACGGCCGAACCGGTCACTTCCACCCGTTTAAGTTGGGTGGTCGCGGGCGCAGCAGCCACCGCTGCGGCGGGGACAGCGGCTTCACTGCCGGTCGCGGCATCGGCTGCGCTGTCCGTGCTGTCGGCGCCATAGGCCGGGGTCATGCCGACCGCCAGTGCGCAAATCAGCGCACGGGGGTGGCGTTGTACGGCAACAACAAGGGGCTTGAGGGTAAAACCAGGAAAGCTCATCAGCATGGTAGTTTCCGACTTATTCCAGATGTTATTGAAATGGCCTTGTGAGCCCTCGTTGCTCCGACGCGGTGATGGCGGTCGGGAATTTCCTTATTTCAAGCAAGCCGCTCCCCTCCGGGGCAAAAACCCGGACGGCGGTGAATCGGGAGTAAGGTGTGCAGCGCCGCAGCGGGGTACGGCGCCTACTTCACGTGCAGATCAGGTGCTGGTCATGTGCCGATCATTTGGAAGTCATCACTGAAATTTTCGTGATGCCCGAGCGTTCGATCGACGCCATCGCCTTGGCCACCTGGCCGTAGTTGACGTTGGTGTCGGCCTGCAGCTGCACGCGAACCTCCGGGTCCTTGGCCTTGACGTCCTTGAGGCTGAGTTCCAGGGATTCCGGCGCGACTTCGGACTTGGCCAGGTAGAACTTGCCGTCCTGGTCGACGCTCACCACCACCGGGTCTTTCTTGTCGGCAGGGGCGACGGCGTCGGTCTTCGGCAGGTTGACCTTGATCGCGTTGGTCATCAGCGGCGCGGTGACAATGAACACCACCAGCAGCACGAGCATCACGTCCACCAGCGGCGTGACGTTCATTTCGCTGAGCACTTCATCGCTGTTTTGAGTGGAGAACGACATCAGCTGGCCTCCCGCACAGCCTGGCTGTGCTTGCTGGCGATGGCCTGACGGTTGATGGCGAAGGCGCTGCGCTGGGCGAGGGCGTCGAAGTCGTGGGCGAAATCATCCATGTCGGCGACGGCGAGCTTGAGGCGGCGCAGGAAGAAGTTGTAGATCAGCACCGCCGGGACCGCGACGGCGATGCCGACACCGGTGGCAATCAGGGCGTGACCGATGGGGCCGGCCACGGTTTCCAGGCTCGCCGAACCGCTGGCGCCGATGCTTTGCAGTGCTTCCATGATCCCCCAGACCGTACCGAACAGGCCAATGAACGGCGCCGTGCTGCCGATACTGGCGAGGATGGCCTGACCGGCTTCCAGTGCGCGGCGTTCTTTCTGGATCTGCTGGCGCAGGTTGCGCTCCAGGCGGTCGGAGCGGTTGATGGTGTGGGCGAGCTGCTGAGTGTTGCGTGGCGTTTCATCGACTGCCATGGCTTCGAAGCCGCTGTTGGCGATGCGCGCCAGAGAGCCCGGGTATTGCGTGGAGTGCTCGGCAGCAGTGAGCAGATCCGGCGCGGCCCAGAAGGCTTTGGTGAACTGTTTGTTCTGGGTCTTTAAGCGTAAATACTGTGCGGATTTGATCAGCAGCAGTCCCCAGCTCAGCACCGAAAACACCACCAGCGCCCACAGTACGCCGGGGACAATCATCGAAGAGATCGATTCGTTCATGGTTACACCTCACCCGCTATATAAAGAGTTGTTGTTGATGGGCTGACCGGGTTCATTCGGGCAGCTTGAAGTCGATGGTTTGCGTCGCGAAGCCTTCGATCGGGGTGTCGCCGCGCTTGGCCGGAATAAACTTCCAGTTGCGCACCGTCTCCACCGCCGCGTCGTCCAGCACCTGTTTGCCGCTGGATTTGGTCACCTCGACCGTGCCGGCGCGGCCGTTCGGCAGCACCTTGATGCGCAGGATCACGCGGCCCTCTATGCCTTTGCGCAACGCCGCGCCGGGGTATTCCGGTGGCGGGTTGCCCAGGCTGGCGAGCCCGGAGATCGCGGCCGATTCCTTGGCCGGTGCCGCCGGTGCCGCCGGTGCAGCAGCAGCAGGCGCCGGTGGCGCGGGCGACGGCGATGGCGCAGCAGGCGCAGGCGGGCTCGGCGCAGCAGGTGCATCCGGGGCGGGCGGTGTTGGCTTTTTCACCGGTTCAGGTTTCTTCACCGGTTTGGGCTTCTCGACCTTGGGTTTTTCCACCGGCTTTTCGACGGGCTTTTCCACCGGTTTTGGCGGCGGCTTGGCGGCGTCGGGGTCCTCGACAGGTTGCTCCGGTTCAGGGGGCGGCGGAGGCGGCGGTGGCGGTTCAGGCGGAGGCGGCGGTGGTGGCGGCTCCGGAGTCGGCGGTGTCGGGCGGGTCAATTCCACGGTCATCTCGGGCACTTGCGGCGCAACTTCCGGGACGTCGGCTTTGGCGGTCTGCATATACCACCAGAGGGCGCCGTGAATAAGGACCGAGGCGGCAATCCATATCAACACGTGCGTGCGGCTTAGTTCGCCAGGGCGCGATGTGTTTTCCTTGAAAGGAATACGCGGCCAGGCCATGGACAGTGCATCCGGCGCCGGGTCAGGTATAGCTTTCGTTTTTACCGCGTCATTCATTAAAGCTCCCTCGGGTCGTTGAAGGGCAATAAGGGTCCGTTCAAACAAGTCACCCTGTTTGAAGTTGACGTCCGTGCTGTCGGGAGCACGAGGCCTGGGGGAGCAGGTCTTTAAAGAACCACTCTTATAAGTGCTGTTGCAGCGTGGGCTATGGAGACGACATTGCAGTGTCCTGATTTCTTGTCGAGTACGAAGAAGTACGTCTTTGTTTCAGAATGACCACCTAACGATCATCGCTATTGCAACCGCTATGCCAGTGCAGGGCTCTAGCCCGCCATTTCTGGGTTGGAGCGGGGCGATGTCGCATTCCTGTAAGTTTTTAGCGAATTTCATCTGATCTGGCTCGAATCGTTCTATAGAAGATGCATAACTTGCCTGACTACGGCGCGAACCTATCCACTCAGGTTCACCGCGTGTTGGCGCGTTGACCCGTTCCGATTCAATCAGAAGTGCTGTGCACCAAACGTGATTAAGTAGGTGCAAGTTGGTGCGTGAGTGTTCAAGTGATCATTGTGATGAGTCCTGAAAGTTTGACTTGTCGGTCACGGAGTGAAGGGTGGTTAACAGTAACGCGCACTTCCTGAAAATGATCAGTGATGGTTTTTAGTGTGCGTGGATCAACAACGAGCGATTCCGCGCGTTATTCAAAATGTTATTGGAGCAGGCGCACCTGTGCCGAACAGGAATAATAAATAGTGGCCACCGGATCGCTATAAAAGCGACGGCCATTGAAGCAAAACAAATGTCGGGCACTGCAGCGAATTGGGGCTACGTTTCAGCCGGAGCGCTGAAGGGAGATGTGGCGAATGGCAGGCTCGCTGACGGATGCGTGCAGCGGAAAAGGCAAGGTGCGGCGTGGGCGGATCGGGTGCGATGGGCGAATGTCTGGCACGAATCGAATTCCTTATCGACGGACGCCAGACTTCTGGTCGGCGTCCTGCACTGTTTCGGACGGGGTAATGTCCGGTTCCTGCCCATGGGTGCGTGGTGCGCACCGTTTGGCAGCGTAGACTCGCGGTAGCCTGGGCTGGACGCGAAGCATTTCGTGGTACTGACGTTCCACTCCAATGACACTAGAAAGAAGTGTGCCAAAACGTGTCCGGTTGTAACATTTCTGACGCAGTGTCTTTTTTGCGCGGCGTTCGGCCTGTCTGGTACGGACTCATGCGCACGGTGTCATCACCTTGGAGCGTATCAATGAGCCACTTTTTTCCTGATCGTCCGGGTTATCGCCGCCTTCGCGAGCGCTTCATTGCGGCCGCGACGGCGGCTGGGGCGCGGTTGAGCGAATACGTCCATCCAATGCCCGGGCCGTTCGGCGAGACGCTGGCGACGGATGTTGCCTGGCTGGGCGACCCGGATGCGCGGCGGGTGTTGGTGGCGTTGAGCGGCACCCATGGCGTCGAGGGTTTTTACGGCTCCGATTGCCAGAGCCGCTGGCTCGAAGGTTTTGACCCACGCTCGCTGCCCGAGGGCGTGGCGATCCTGATGATTCACCTGATCAACCCCTGGGGCACGGCGTGGATGCGCCGGGTCAATGAAGACAACCTCGATCAGAACCGCAACTACCTGGACTTCAACCGGCCATTGCCGGACAACCGCGCCTATGCCGACGTCCACGCCATTTATGCCTGCGAGCAACTGCGCGGGCCCCGGCGCGATCAGGCTGACGCGTTGTTTCAGGCAGCGATCGACGCCCGCGGCTGGTCAGGGTTGATGTCGGTGGTGGAGGCGGGGCAGTACGCATTCCCCGATGGGCTGTTTTTTGGCGGCAGCGGGCCGAGCTGGTCAAATCGCACGCTGCGCAGCATCGTCGGGCAATACCTGCAGGACGCCGAGGTGGTGACCTGTTTCGACCTGCACGCCGGCGCCGGGGATTACGGTCATCCGATGCTGATGAGCATCGTCGAATCAGTCTACCCGGCGCTGGAGGATGCGAAAGGGTTGTTCGGGCCGTGGCTGTACACGCTGATCACCGGCGCCAATCGGGTCAGCGAAACCGGTGTCGCGGCGACCTCGACCGGCTACACCTCGCAGATGCTTCTCGACGCCTTGCCCGGCGTGCACCTGATGCCGTTCGTCATCGAGTGCGGCACGTACCCGGGCGCAGAAGTGCATGGGCATCTGCGTGATGATCACTGGCTGCACCTGCACGGCGATCCCTTGGACGAGACGGGCCGGCGGATCAAGGAAGGGCTGCTTGAGCAGTTCTATCCGGCGGACCCGGATTGGCAGGAAGTGGCGTGGGTCAGGACGCGGCAGGTGTGGGACAGGGCGCTGGCGGCGTTGCCGGGGATTCGCGGCGTCGAGATTTGACTGGCTGAATGCCGGCTGTTCGCTGACACCTGTAGGAGCGCGCTTGCCCGCGAAGAGGCCTTCAATGCCTACGCCTCCAGCAACCGTTCCACCAGCGCTGGCAACAGCACCTCGCATGACGCTTCGAGCTTGAGATCCAGCAGGTCATCCGCCCGGGTTTTGCCCAGGTTGATGGCGATCAGCGGTTTGCCCTGATCGCTAATGGCGCGGCACAGACGAAACGCCGAGAACGCCATCAGCGATGAGCCCACGACCAGCAGGCCTTGGGCTTCTTCCACGCGCTGCATGGCCTTGGCCGCCGTGGGTGGCGCGACGTTTTCACCGAAAAACACCACGTCAGGTTTCATGCGTTCACCGCCGCAATGGGGGCAGTGCGGCACCTGGAAGCGTTCTTCGAACGCAGGGTCGAGCAGCGTGTCGCCATCGGGGGCCTGCACCGCATCGACGCCCGCCAGATAAGGGTTTTGCTCGACCAAAGCCAGCTGAATGATGTCGCGTTCGGTACGCTGTCGGCAGTCCAGGCACAGCACCCAATGCAGGCTGCCGTGCAGTTCCACGACATCATGACTGCCGGCCTGATCGTGCAAGGTGTCGACGTTCTGGGTGATGACGCCGCTGATGAGGTCATGCTGCTGCAAACGGGCAATCGCCTCGTGGGCGGGGTTGGGTTGTGCGGCGCGAACATGCGGCCAGCCGAGCATCGCCCGGGCCCAGTATCGGCGCCTGGCCTCGGGCGCGTTGAGGAATTCCTGAAACATCATCGGCTGCCGACCCCGGCGCACGCCCTCGCTGTCGCGGTAATCCGGTATCCCGGAAGACGTGCTGATCCCGGCGCCGGTCAGCACGACGAACGAGCGGTCGTGCATCCAGTGCAGCAGGGTGTCGACGTGAGTGGTGTCAGGTACATCAGGCATGCACAGGTCCTCATGAGCGGCTGCGCGCTGATATTAGTAGGACCGGCTTCAGCCGGGAAGGGGCCCCAGTGAGCGCCCTCAATTTTGCAGCGTGACGCCTGACGCTTTCCCGGCTAAAGCCGGTCCCACGGTCGAGGTTTAGTAGGACCGGCTTCAGCCGGGAAGGGGCCGGTGTGAGCGCCCTCAATTTTGCAGCGTGACGCCTGACGCTTTCCCGGCTAAAGCCGGTCCCACGGTCGAGGTTTAGTAGGACCGGCTTCAGCCGGGAAGAGGCCGGTTTGGGCGCCACCCATTCCAGACCAC
>NZ_JAKJXE010000016.1 GCF_021728295.1 Pseudomonas petrae | reverse complement strand
GCGCGCGAAAAAGTTCTTGAACCTGCGAACAGCCGACAGCCAATACCCCCCAATCAGCGCCCACAAAAAAGCCCCGCATCTCTGCAGGGCTTTCTATTTCCAGTTGGTTTAATTACTCGCTAAGCGTTGCAACCGCCTGGGTTGCTTTCACCGGAACAGCCTCGTCACGACGCTGAATGTACTTCCAGTCCGCTTCGTCGATGTAGATCCCGGCAGGCCCACTGCCGCCTTCCAGGTCAATGGCCACATGTGCCGACACTTGAGGCTTAACGCTCGCCAGAATCGGTACAAAGCCCAGTTGCAGGCTAGTTTCCAGCAACGCTGCCTGGTTCCTTTCATCAATGTCAGCGGCTTCGTCGAGGTAGTAGGGCAGACGAATCCGTCCAGCCTGCTCGCGATCCATGAGGTGCAGCAAGAGGTACATGTTGGTCAGTGCCTTGATGGTCATGGTCGTGCCGTTTGACGCCGCTCCATCAATGTCGGTATGGATAACCGGCTGGCTGTTGACCTTGGTGATCTCGAACGCGAGTTCGAACAAGTCCTTCAAGCCGAGCTGGTTGTGGTTAGCCGCAACCAGGCGAGCCAGATACTCTTTGGCGTCCTCGTTCTTGTTGTCCTGCTCGGCGCTCTGGCTCAGATCGAACACCGACAGTGTCTCGCCCTCTTCGTACTGACCGGCGCTGTGGATGATCTGATCGATGTGCTTGAGCGCTTCCTTGTTCGGCGCGAGCACAATGCGGAAACTCTCCAGATTGGATACCTGCCGGCGGTTGATTTCACGGTTAAACAGCGCCAGTTGGTGCTCAAGGCTGTCGTAGTCGCTGCGGATGTTGCGTAGCGTCCGCGCGATGTCGGTCACAGCAGCACGGCGTGCCTTGCCCAAAGTAAGCGCTTCATCAGTGCGATGAGCATAAGCGTTGATCAGCAACTGCAGACGCCGCTCCATGTCGTCTTCGCTGTCGAACTTGGCGACGCCTTTTAAACGAACCTGCGCGTACAGCGCTTCGATCTGACCATCGCAGCGCAACAGGCCCTGCCAACTGTCCTGATAGTCATTGAGCAGCGGCAGCAAGTTCTCTAGCGAGTCATCAACCGGCTCCATGAACGGGGTGCCAAATGGCAGATCGGTCGGGAGTAGCTGACGACGACGCAGCGCGTCATCCAGCGTGCGTTGCTTGGATTCGAGATCGCCGATCTGACGACCGACCAGCTGCAGCTTGGCCGACAGTTGTTGAACGCGCTCGGTGAAAGCATCACTGGAGCGTTTGAGCTCGTCTTGCGCCGCTTCCATCTGGGCCAACTGCTCAAGCTTCTCGCCCTCTTCGGCGCTCAATGTTTGAGCGCGGCGGAAGTCTTCGAGCGCCTTCTGAGCATCCAGCACCTGCTGGTACAACGCTTCAGTCTGGGTTTTGCTCGCCGCACGGTCGGCCGCGACGGCTTGTTGAGTCTTCAGTTGCTTGAGCTCCTTCTCCAGGCGCTCCTTTTGATCACGCAGCGCGGCGCGATCGGCCAGCGCCTGCAGGGCAGGGGGCTCGATGTTCGACAGATTGACAGTCAGGCCGGGCACTTCGAAGCGCTCGCCCTTGAATCCATCGAGAATGGCTTCGAGGGATTTGACCCAAGCATCGCCATCATCCAGGGCGATGCCTTGCTCGCCCAATGGCAAGCTGAACAGCGCGCTGTTGAACAGGCGCATTAGGCGCTCGACATCAGGCTGCGAGAACTCTTCGCGGAGGCGGGCATAGCTATTGTTGTCCGCATGATCGAGCTGTTGTTTCACTGACTTCAGACGTTTTTCCAGATCACGCAGGCGCTCATCCAGATCCTCGGCGCTGAATTGCCGCGACTGCGCGAGTGCGCCGGCCAGCTCATCATGGGCATCCTTGGCAGCCAGTAACTGCTGTTCCAGAACTCTTACGTCGTCGACCAGCGCAAAGCGGTTCTTCAACACCGCCAGTTCGCCGATCCAGCGCTGGATATTGCTGATTTCACGCTCCAGGCGCATCAATTCTTGAGTGCCGCCACGCTGATCGTTCTGCAGGGAATCCTGTTCGTTACGGTAGTGCTCGCTTTGAATGACCAGCTCTTCTTTGCGCGCATTGGAATAGTCCTGCCATGTGTCCAGCAGCGAGTCGAGCAATGGCGACAGACGATGCAGCTTGCCGCGCAGGATGTCGCGCTGTCTGACGCCGTTGGCCAACGCTTCGACCAGCGGGCCGGCGAGCACCAGTGCGTTGTAGTCCTGCTCCATGCGTCGTACGTCGCGGAACGCTTCTTCGCACGCAGCTATGTAGTCGACGCTGCCGGAACGCAGGCTGTGCTCAAACGCGTCGAGAAACAGCTGCTTCAATTTGGCAGCGGTGATCTCGCGCATATGCAGCAAGTTGATGAATAGCGCGCGGAAGGTCTTCAGGCTCTGTTCACTGGTTGAGCGCAGGGGAATCAGGGTCAGGTCCAGAGGAATCGACGTGTGGCCACCGACCAGCAAACGGCGCAGTTCATCCGGCTTGAGCTCGTAGGCTTTCAGGCCCTGGCTTTCCAGATTGGCAAACAGCTCCTTCTGGCGCAGGCAGGTATCGTCCTTCTGGTAGTGAGCCAGGTCCAGCTTGCCGGCATAGGCGAAGAACTGATGACCGAAACCGCCGCCCGGGCCACGACCGACCACGCCGATCACATGGGGGCCGTGGGGCAGGGAGACTTCGACGAGGATGTAGCTGGTGTCGGAAGCGAAATAGAAGCGACGCGATTGATCGAGGCTGTATTTGCCGAAGCTCATGTCCGACATGCGCGCCAGAATCGGGAATTGCAAAGCGTTGATCGACGCACTCTTGCCCAGGTTGTTCGCGCCGTAGACCGACAGCGGATGCTCCAGTGGAAACAACCCGAGGCTGTAACCGGCAGTGTTCAGCAGCGCGAAGCGGCGTATGCCGTAGCGTTCCTGGCTCATGCGTCATGCTCCTGTTCTTCAGCGATCGCCCGGGCTAGCGCTTGTTCTTCGGTTTCTGTGGCTTCATCGAATTCGGTGAGGTCCAGCGGGTCGTCGGTTTCCAGCAGTCGCTCATCGCTGTCGTCGTCGATCAGCACCGGTGCCGGCAACGGCAGAGCGCTGTGCAGACTGGCCGCCAGGTCACGGTCTTGCTGCACCGACAGGCAGACGTCGAGGAAGCGATGCATGGGCGGCAGGAAGCGATAGATGCCGACTTCTTCAGCGGCGAATCCCAGTTGGGTCATGCGACGCATGATTTTTTCTTCCAGCTCTTCCTGGGTCTGTACCTCAGCTTGCAGGAACAGATCGCGGTACTTTTCCAGCAGCGAGGGCAATTCGTCACGGCCCAGACTACCGCCATCGAGCACGGCGACCGGGTCGCGGCCCTGGTCAGCCAAGTGCTCGACGAGGATGAACGTGAACAGCGCCAGACGTTGAGCCGTCTTGTTGACCTGCGCGGCCGCCAGATCAGGCACGAAGTAGTAGAAACCACGGGTGTCGCAGACCAGCTCGAAGCCCAACGCCTTGAACAGGCCGCGGTACTGGTCCTGAAGATTGGACAGTTGTGCGTACAGCTCGGGGTCGCGACGGCTGACGTGGTAGCCCTTGAACAGCTCGCGAAAGATCGGCGCCAGCTGGGTCATTTCGGATAGATCAAGATGCATGGGCGGTGCCCTCGGAATTCTCTGGGGTGGCGTCTTTGCTCGAGAGCAGGGCGAAGGAGCGCAGGCTGACGCGGTGCTCCTGGGTCAGGTATTCGCGGCGCTCAAGGCGCTCGCGCTTGAAGCGTTTGTCCCGCGACAGGCGCGAAAACCAGTACAGCAATTCATCGGTCGCGCCGGTGGGCTCCTGCTCCAGCAACCAGACCATCAGATCCGGCATGGGCAGGGCGTCTTCGCAACGCTCGACCATTTCTCTGACCGTGCGCGGCGCGCGCGGCGGCTCGCCCTTGCGGGTGACATTGGCCTTGGGGAACCGCGCGGGTTTCGGCTCGAAGCGCGCCAGCGCATACACGTACGCTTCGACCTGATTGGCACTGCCAAGAAACGTGCTTTGCGGACGGGTGAACATCGGCATCGCCGCTTGCGGCACGGCGTCCAGGCCTCGTCGACGGATCGCCGACAGCGCCAGGGCAGCACCGCGCGTCACGGCATTGTGGCGACGCGCTTCTTCACGCAGCGGCAGCAGCAGCTCACGTGCATGGCGCAAGGTCAGTTGCGCGCTGGTCTGCATTTCAAGGATGCGCGCGTGGGTGCGCAGGAGCATGTCGTCGTCGACCAGATGGCCGAGACGTTGCTGGTCGGTGAGCATGCGCAGCAGCACGTTCTCTACCTTGCGCACGCCTTGTTCGAAGGCGCCATCGGCGTTCACCAGCTGGATCATCGGCTCGACGTATTCATCCCAGGTTGCCAGCACTTCCGCATAACGCTGACGCAGCGGGATCTGCCGGTCACTGGTCTTGGCACGTTCGGCCACGGCCACCAGCGCCTGCTCGTCGTTGGCGAGCTTCTTCAGGACGTCGCGCACACGCATGTCGAGCAGGCGCAGTTGCCGCGCAAGGTCATTGGCGTCGCGGGCGTCGAACGCTTCCTGTATATAGCCGGCCAGCCGTTCGAGGTGGCGCAGGTACGCTTCGATTTCCAGGCACAGGCCCAGCCGGTGCTCGCGGCGCAGGTAAGACAGGAAATCGTGGATCTGCGCGTTCAGCTCGAAACGGTTCGGGCTTTTCGCCACCGGGACCAGAATGTCGAGCCGAATCCAGACGTCCAGCAAAGTGGTGATGTCCTGTGGCGTGCTTTCCAACTGCTGGGCCGCCAGTTGCAAGCGCAGTTCGCTCAGGCTCAGAGTGCCTTGGTCGAAGTGCTCGCAGAGTGGCTCGAGAAGCGCCCAGTGTTCGGCAAGGGCGCGCAGGACGCGCTTAGGTTCGATCATCGGATGGTCGCTGACTGGCAAATAAAAGCGGCGATTGTACTGCATCGCCGGGCTCGTTTTTCACCCCTAGTCGATCAACAGCGGCGGGAAGCGGTGAAGGCCTGTAGAATCCCCGCCTGACTTTATCCACAGGTAGCTGACCTTTGCTCAACGAGCCTCGTCGTCGCGCTTATCTGACCGCCATGCAGGTGGTCAGCTGGCTGCCGCGCACCGAATTGCCTTTTGCCGCGCCTTCGCGTCCCGAGCTGCTTGCGCCCGTGCCGCAGATAGTGGATGCGCCCGTGCCGGTGATTCAGGCGGATGCGCCTCGCGCGCCGGACCGCGACTCGCCACCCGCCGCACCCACGCCCGTTGCGCGGACGGTGGAGCGGCCGAAGATCGATATACCCCGCCCTTCCAGCGCACCCAAGCCAAAACAGGCGCAGGAAGAAGACGCCGCGCCTGTCGTGGTGAAAGCGCCGGTTGCGCCGCCGCCACGTTTTGCCCTGCAGCTGCTGCGCGCCGGGAGTTGCCTGCTGCTGGTGGAACTGGTGACCGGCGAGCCGTTTCAGAGCCGCGACCCTTCCTATCTGTTGCTCAAAGACATGCTGCGCGCCGCCGGCCTGCCGGACAGCCCGCAGATCATCGGCGAGCCTGTGCGCTGGCCGCTCCTGGTCCGCGGGCAAATGGATCAAGGGCCCGAAGCGGCGCGGGATTTCGTCCAGGGTTTTCTGTACGCCCGCGTCGAAGAACAGCCCTGCACCTGTTTGTGGCTGATCGGACTGCCGGCGCTGCGGTTTGCGGCTGAAACTGACGCCGAATCCTACAATCTTGAACTCCAGGTCGACGGCCTGGGATTAGCCTGGGCGCTGCCGGGTCTGGAACTGTTGATGGACGAGCCGCAGCGCAAGGCCGAAGTGTGGCGCTCCATGCGTCAATTGATGGGCCGTTGGAAGAGCGTAAATGAATGACGCAGTAACGTTTCGCCGCATGACCGAAGCTGATCTGGACGCTGTCCTGAAGATCGAATACGCCGCATTCAGCCATCCCTGGACGCGGGGCATTTTTATCGATGCGCTGAAGTCATACGAAGTGTGGCTGATGTTCGAAGGCAGTCAGCAAGTGGGGCACGGGGTGATCAACGTGATCATCGATGAGGCGCACCTGCTCAACATCACCGTTAAACCGGAGAGTCAGGGTCGTGGCTTGGGGCTGATGCTGCTGGAACAGCTGATGAAGCGCGCCTACGAGATCAATGGCCGGGAATGTTTTCTCGAACTGCGAGACAGTAACCGGTCTGCCTATCGTTTATACGAGCGCTATGGTTTCAACGAAATAGGCCGACGTCGGGATTACTACCCGGCAGTGGGCGGGCGAGAGGATGCGATCGTCATGGCCTGCACGCTGTTCGAATAATCAAGGCGCCTTTGTGTGGGGCGAACCAGGTTCGCTCCCACAAAATTCAGTCCACTGATCAGACGCCGGGCTTGCCGTCCAGCGGATCCAGAATGGCCATTTCCTCTTCGTCCAGACCATCGCCGCTGCCGATGTCATCTTCGTCGACAATGCTTAGACTCTGATCGGCCGGGCCATCTTCGCCGGCTTCACGAGGCGAGCGTGCGCCGTCTTCCCGGATCAATGTTTCAGGGCTCATGTCGTCGTCGGTCGGGTTGTGATCCTCGGTGGAGGCACCGGTCAGCCCGGCCTCACGTGCGCGTTCATCTGGGATCAACGTTTCAAGCTCGTCTTCAGGGATGACGTCGCCAATGCGCCCGCTCGGCTCATTGTTGTCGTTGAAGTTGAGCTCTTCCATTGATCCCATGCGGTCTTCGTTGTCATCGATGGGCTCAGGTTGAGTAGCATCGAATGGACGGCGTGAATTGTTCATGGCAAATCCTCAGTAATGTCGGTCCTAATGGGTGGACCGGACGACATGGCGAAGATTCCATCCGCTTCCTGATCGGTGCCGTCGATCGATCGATCACCCCGCGTGACCCGAAGCGCGGGGCCCCAGTCATAGCTGAGCATCATTTCCGAGGCATCAACGCATGAACGAACTACAAGACTTGATCGACAACAACGAACGTTGGGCTGCCGCCATCAAGGAAGAAGACCCCGAATTCTTTGCCAAGCTGGCGCGCCAGCAGACGCCGGAATTTCTATGGATCGGTTGTTCGGACGCCCGTGTACCCGCCAATGAAATCGTTGGCATGCTGCCGGGCGATCTGTTCGTGCACCGCAACGTGGCCAACGTCGTGCTGCACACCGACCTCAATTGCCTGTCGGTGATTCAGTACGCAGTCGACGTGCTGAAGGTCAAACACATTCTCGTCACCGGTCACTATGGTTGTGGCGGCGTGCGCGCCTCGATGCAGGATCGCCAGTTCGGCTTGATCGACGGCTGGCTGCGCACGATCCGCGACTTGTACTACGAAAACCGCGAGTTGCTGGCCAAGCTGCCGACTGAAGAAGAACAGGTCGACCGGCTGTGCGAGCTCAACGTGATTCAGCAGGTTGCCAACGTCGGTCACACCAGCATTGTGCAAAACGCCTGGCATCGCGGGCAGAAGTTGTCGGTCCACGGCTGCATCTATGGCATCAAGGATGGGCGCTGGAAGAGTCTGAACGCGACCATCAGCGGCCCGGAGCAATTGCCGCCGCAGTATCGGTTGCGTCCGCAGGGGGAGTGATCGGCCAGGCCAAGCGTTCATCAAATTGTAGGAGCGCGCTTGCCGGCGAATGCATTTTTCCAGATATCACAATGGTGTCTGGCAAAACGCGTTCGCGGGCAAGGGCGCTGCTACACAGGCCGAGGCTTTACAGCTTGGTCTGCTTCATCTCCGGCAACGGCTTCTGCAGCTGCTTGATCTGCCGAGACACCTCGCCCGTTCGGCATTTCGCTGCCGCCTGATCCGGCGTCAACTTGCGGACCGTGGTGAAGAACAACTTGCAGGTTTCAACCTTGTTGGTCACCTGCCAGTTGGTGGTGCACTGGTTCAACAACGCCGCTGGATCGGTCGTCGGTTTCTGGCCCATGCCAGCCTGCCAGCACGCCGCGCTCAGGTCCTGGCCCATGACCTTCAAACCGGCTTCATCCGCCTTGGCTTCGTCCCCGCCGTAATTACTTTTGTCCGCCGCATTCCAGATATAGCTCGGGTGATTCGAACCCAGCACGGCGACGCTTTGCCCGCCAGCCGGGCTGATGCTCGCCAGGCCCAACACCGGAACCGTCACGTTGTATTGCTGCTTGAGCCAGGCGCGCACCGGCGCACCGAACGCGACCATCGGCAGCGATGTGCCCGCCGCGCTTTGCGTTAGCTGCTTGACCATGTTCGTCTGGTAATCGGTGAAGTAGCTGTAAACGTTTTCGAGGTCCTTGCCGGCGTTGGATGGCGCAGCAATGGGCGCGATGTCGATGATGGTTTGATAGGCCGGCGTCTGCTCCTTGGGAATGCCGTTATCCGTGAGCAGCTCGGACCAGCGGTCGGTAGTCGCCGAGAAAAGATAGTCCTGGGCCTGCGTCAGCGAATAGTCCGGCGGGAAATGCAGCAGCTCGACGCTCTTGCGGTTTTCCAGCGCCATGCCCAGCGGCAAAAACAGATACCAGTTGTAGGCGAATTTGTTATCGGCGTTGAGTTTGCTCGCGCCGGCGTAGGCCAGATCGCCGGCGTCGAGCAGCGCTGTAAGTGGTTTGTCGTAGCCGTCCGGCACGCCGGTGATGTCGGCGTAGATCACGTCGTTGTCGTTGTGAACCGCGATCTTGGCCGCGCTGTAGCCGTCACGCTGCACGCTTTGCGTGAGGTAGTGCTCGACGGTCTGTTCCAGCGTCCAGTTTCGGAAGCAGATGACATTGCAGTTGTTCGGGTAGGCAAACAGGTGTGTGACGCGTTCCTTGCTCCCCAGTTTGACGTTGACGTCGGCCTGAGCGGTGAGGCTCAGCGTCAATGCGGTAAGTGCGATGCTCAATGCAGCTGTTTTTTTCATGCTCATGTCCTTGTTGGCGTAGACACCCATCTGCGTGGGTGGTGTTTCGATAATGAAACACTTGGACATGACTGGGAATGGGCGGCGGCGGTCTCGGCGACATTTATAACGAAAGGCACGCCGGTGACGCGGCGTGCCAGAACCTACGGAAGGTTCGACCAGGCTTCCTCGATCTACATCAATCTGGCTAGCGCCTCACAACACAAACCGCTGAACCATCGTGTTCAGGTCGGTTGCCAGCATCGACAGCGCATTGCTCGCCACCGTGGTTTGCTGAGCGCCCGATGCCGATTGCGTCGACAGGTCGCGAATGCTGCTCAGGTTGCGATCGACTTCGTTCGCCACTTGCGCCTGTTGTTCGGCGGCGCTGGCGATTAGCATGTTCCGGTCGCTAATGGTCGAAGTTGCGCTGATGATGACGGTCAGTGCGTGACCGGTTGCAGCGGCCTGCTCCAGGGTGAGATTGGCCTGGGCGGCGGTGACGCGTAACGTTTGCGCGGTGTCCTGAGTACTTTTCTGTACATCGTTGATCAGCGTTTCTATCTCGGTGGTCGACGCGCTGGTGCGTTGGGCGAGTGAGCGCACTTCATCGGCGACCACGGCGAATCCGCGACCCGCTTCGCCAGCCCTTGCGGCTTCGATGGCGGCATTCAGTGCAAGCAGGTTGGTCTGGTTGGCAATCGCGCGGATGACTTCGAGAATCTTGCTGATGCTCAGCGTGCGCTCGGCGAGACCGTCGGCCTGATGAGAGGAATCAAGAACGTTGTCGGTCAGCGCCTTGATCGAATCAATGGTGCCGGTCAGGCGCAGACGCCCCTCGGCGGCCGCTTCGTTGGACGCCTTCGATTCGCTCGACGTGCTGCTGGCATTGTCGGCGACTTCCCCGGCAGCCTGACTCATCTGGTTCACGGCCACTGCCGCCTGCTCGATCTCATCGTTCTGCAGTTGCAGATTCCTGGCGCTGGCTTCGGCGATCGCGCCCATTTCCTGGACGGACTGGCCTAGCTGTCCAGCCGCGGCGTAAATCTGATCGATCGTGCCGTGCAGATTGGCGCGCATCAGGCCCAGGGTTTTCAGCAGTTGAGCCGTTTCGTCCTTGCCTTCCGGAATCGGCTGCGGGCTTAGATCTCCTTGAGCAATGGTGTTGGCGATGTGCAGCGACTGACGCAGGGGGCGGATGATGCTCAGGCTAAGTCGCCACGCGAGCAACAGGGTGAGCACCAGCGCCACCACGATGGCGCTGACGGCGATGATTCGAGTCTGTTGGAACCGCGCGCCTGCAGCGTCGACGGTGCCCGCAGCACTTTGCTTGTTCAGCTCACGCAGCAACTGCACCTGCATGTCCATCAGATCACCCTGCAAGCTCAGCGTGGTATTGAGCAGCATGCGCGCGTCGTCGAGCTTGCGTTGTTCGATCAAGGCGATTTCGTCGTGCAGCCCCGGCATGAAAGCGCCATAGGCGTCTTGAAGGGCCTTGATGGAGTCACGCTCGGTGCTGTCGGTGGCGTGGGCGAGATAATCGACGAAGCCTTTTTCGACCTCGTTCTTAAGCT
Source organism: Pseudomonas petrae (assembly GCF_021728295.1). Classification (GTDB taxonomy): domain Bacteria; phylum Pseudomonadota; class Gammaproteobacteria; order Pseudomonadales; family Pseudomonadaceae; genus Aquipseudomonas; species Aquipseudomonas petrae. The sequence goes on along the minus strand of NZ_JAKJXE010000016.1, from coordinate 103,052 downwards.
GTTCGACGTTGATTTTGCTGGTCACCACCGCGCCGGGGTCGTCGGCATTGGCGATCAGCCTGGCGCTCTCGCCGCGCAACTTGATCAGGTCGATGGCGATCGCGTCGGCCATGGCAATGCTGGGCAGCGACCCACTCTCAACCGCTTCACCCTGATCGCGGATGCTCTGCATCTGCAACAGGCAAAACACACCGAGCGCCACCAGCAACAGCGCAGTCACGCCGAAGCACAGCACCAACCGCTGGGTAATCCTGAAGCGGCGCAGGAAAGCAGGCCTGGAAGAAGGACGGACTACACGACGCAATAACCTTTTCACTGCCAATCATCCCATCGACGAAAACACCGGAGAGATGGTTATAGAGGTGTTCCGTGATGTCTTTGTGACATTGCTGGAAATATTTCGGAATTGTTGCGACTCGCGTATTAACCGCTAAGCATCAGCGTGGACGTTGAACATCCTACGCACCAATCTCTTCCATAAACTCGCGCAAGAACCGCTCCGCGCGTGCATGCCTGACCTGCGCCATGTGCTGCCCCGTGGCCGTTTGAAACCCCTGCGCCAAAGTGAAAATCTTGGTTGTGAAGTGATCGACGGCGAAGCGTTTGTCGTCCAGAGCACGCTGTTGCGCCTGCGGGTCGGCCGGGTCGTAGAGGTGGCTGCCCATGCGCCCTGACACGTAGAAGAGCCTCGCCACGCCGACCATGCCAAGGGCGTCGAGACGGTCGGCGTCCTGCAAAATCTTCGCTTCCAGCGAGGTGGGCGTGATGTCGGCGGAATAGCTGTGGGACTCGATGGCGTGGGCGACGGCCTGGGTGCGCTCTTCGTCCCAGCCCATTTCTGCGAGCAGCTCGGTCGCTTTTGCTGCGGCCAGACGCGAGGCGCTTGAGCGAAAGGGCGAGTTCTTTTCCACTGAAACGCAGTCGTGGAGCAGGGTGGCGGCAAGCAGAATCTGGTGATCACCGCCCTCAGTGTCACGAATGGCGCAGACGTTGCTCCACACCCGGTGCAGGTGGGAAACGTCGTGGGAGCCGTCGAGCCTCTCCGCCACGGTGTGGGGAATCAGGAGGTCGGCGAGGGACTGAAAAGGCGCGAAGGAGAGAGCGGTCATGGATCATCCTGTCGATGTCGGCGGACGGTGCGCCAGCATACAGATTGACCCGCGCCTGCGCTGCCGGTTCGCTGAGCCGGTTCGCTGATCTCTGCCACGCACGTTGCGCGGCAGAGGTCAGTTCAGCCGTCGCGCAATAACTCACTGGCCTTTCATGGCCGCCGCCAGCTTGTTCACGTTGTAACGAAACATCGTCACGTAGGTCGCCGCCGGACCATCTGCGGGTGACAGCGATTCCACGTACAGCTCGCCGCCCGGGTGCGCGCCGCTGGCTTTGGCGATCTGTTGCACCAGGCGCGGGTCGCCGGAGTTTTCGAAGAAGTAGGCGCTGACATGCTCCTGCTTGATCTGGTTGATCAGCTTGCCGACGTCAGCCGCCGAGGCTTCGGTTTCAGTCGAAAAGCCCAGTGGCGAGAGGAAGGTCACGCCATAGGTATCGCCGAAATAGCCGAAGGCGTCGTGGGACGTCAGCACCTTGCGCTGTGCGACCGGGATGGCGCTGATCTGCGCGCGGGCGTAGGCGTCCATGTCCTGCAGCTGGGCGATGTATTTTTCACCGTTGGCTTTGTAATCGGCGGCATTGTCCGGGTCGGCTTTCTGCAGGGCCTTGATGATGTTTCTGACGTAAACAATGCCGTTTACCGCGCTGTTCCAGGCATGGGGGTCGGTGATCTTCTTGCCGTCTTCTTCCATGCTGCGGGTCATGATCCCGTCAGACAGCACGACGGGCTGGCCTTTGTAGCCGGAGGCGGTGATCAGCCGATCCAGCCACCCCTCCAGATGCAGGCCGCTGACGAACACCACGTCGGCTTTCTTCAGCGCCTGGGCATCAGTGGGGGTGGGCTCGTAGACGTGGGGGTCGCCGTTGGGACCGATGAGCGCGGTCACGTGCACGTGATCGCCACCCACGTTGTGCACCATGTCGGCGATGACCGTGAACGATGCGACGGTCTCCAGGGTTTTTGCCTGGGCGAAGTTGGCCAGGCCCGACAACGCCAGCGCGGCGGTCAGAAGCGTGAAACGTTTCATGGTGGTTTCCTTACGGTAAGGGGACGATCAGCCGGACAGATGAACCCTCGGGAACAGCCGGCGTACAAAACCGCTGCGTCCAAAGAACAGTGAGAACCCGTAAAAGGCGCTGGCGGTGAGCACGATGGCCGGGCCCGAAGCGACGCTGGCGTGGTAGGAGACGATCAGGCCGATGAAGCCCGAGAGCGTCGCCACTGCGGTCGAAATCACGATCATGCCGGTGAGCGAGCGTGCCCAGAACCGCGCGACCGTGGCGGGCAGCATCATCATGCCGACAGCCATCAGCGTGCCCAACGCCTGAAACCCCGCCACCAGATTGAGCACCACCAGCAGCAGAAATAGCACGTGATACAGCGAACCGCGACCGCCCACCGCGCGCAGGAAACCCGGGTCGAAACATTCGAGGATCAACGGGCGGTAGATCAGCGCGAGCAGAATCAAGGTGAATGAAGCGATGCCGCCGACCATGAAAATCGCTTGATCGTCGATCGCCAGAATGGTGCCGAAGAGTACGTGAAGCAGGTCAACGTTTGAGCCGTGCAGGGAGACGATCAGCACGCCGGCGGCGAGCGATGTCAGGTAAAAACTGGCGAAGCTGGCGTCCTCACGCAGGGTTGTGTAGCGGCTCACCAATCCCGACAGCAACGCCACGGCGAGACCTGCGATCAGGCCGCCAAAGCCCATCGCCGGGAGCGACAAACCGGCGAACAGAAAACCCACGGCGGCACCCGGCAATACCGCGTGACTCATGGCGTCGCCCACCAGACTCATGCGCCGCAGCATCAGCAGCACGCCGACCGGACCGGAGCCGATGCCCAGCGCCAGACACGCCACCAGGGCGCGGCGCATGAAACCGAAATCAACGAAGGGCTGGATCAACAGGCTATAGAGCGTCACAGCGTTTGCTCCGCATCGGCGTCGCACGGTTGTGCGTCAGGGTTCCAGTGCTCGGCCATGTTCTTGGCGCGGCGCAGGTTGTCGTCGTTGAGGATGTCGGCGGTGTCGCCCCAGGCAATGATTTCCCGCGCCAGCAACAGCGTGCTTGGAAAATGCTGGCGCACCTGCTCGATGTCATGCAGCACAGCAATAACGGTGCGGCCTTGGTCGTGCCAGGCGTTGATCAACTGCAGCAAGTCCCGCGTGGTGCGTGCGTCGATGGCGGTGAAGGGCTCGTCGAGCAAAATTACCGAAGCGTCCTGCAATAACAGCCGGGCGAACAGCACGCGCTGAAACTGACCGGACGACAGCGAGCTGATGCTGCGTTGCTCGAATCCCGCCAAGCCCACAGCCCCCAGCGCCTCTTGAGCCTGTTGAGCGTGCTTTCGCGTGGCGCCTCGGAACGCCCCGATGCTGCGCCAGGCGCCCATCATCACGGTGTCGGCCACGCTGAGCGGAAAGCTGCGGTCGATCTCGGCTGCTTGCGGCAGATAACCGATGTGCCGCGTTGCCAGCTGGTTGCGCTCGACGCGCCCGACGGCGGGTTTGAGCGTGCCGGCGATCGCTTTGATCAGCGTGGATTTACCAGCGCCGTTGGGGCCGACGATCGCCGTCAGGCTGCCCGCCGCGAATCGGCCGTTCGCGTGATGCACCGCTGGCCGGCGTTCATAGGTCAGTGTCAGGTCGTGGAGGTCGATGGCGGCACTCATGGAATCGCCACCGCCCAGACAACGCCGATCCACAGCAGGACCAGCATGGCGAGGGAAATCAACACGCGTTTGCCGGCCGATTGAGCCAGTGCGGACGTTGCAAGGGAAGGAAGAAGCCGGGAATCGCGTTTCACAGAAAGGACTGCCTGAAATACTTTGTTATAGTATTACATCACCTTTGGCTTGATCTGCAAAGCGCGATTTGGGCGAAGTTCAGGGAGGCGACAGTTTGCACCACGCTACGGAGAGTGGCGTTTCCCCGCCGCGATAAACCCTGTAGTTTTCGATCACTTTTCTCTTTGCCAGGATGATTTCCATGACCGCTTCCCACCGGCGTTCGGTACCCCTCGCCAAATGCTATCGCCTGCTCAACCACGGCCCGACCGTGCTGATCAGCGCCGCTCACGAGGGTCAACGCAACATCATGGCAGCGGCGTGGGCGATGCCGCTGGACTTTCAGCCGCCCAAGGTGACCGTCGTGCTGGATAAATCCGTGTGGACGCGGCAGTTGCTCGAAGGCTCCGGCACGTTCGTGATCAACGTGCCGACCGTCAGCCAGATCGATATCGTCGAAACGGTCGGCTCGACCTCAGGGCAGGACATCTCTCAGGAGCAGGGCCTGGATAAATTCAAAGCTTACGGGCTTGAGACCTTCGCAGGCTCCCACGTTGAAGCGCCGCTGCTGGAAGGCTGCGCAGGCTGGCTGGAGTGCCGATTGATACCCGAGCCGCACAATCAGAGCGCGCACGATCTGTTCATCGGCGAAGTGGTCGCGGCGTGGGCGGATGAGCGCGTGTTTTCCGAGGGGCACTGGCATTTCGAGGGGCATGACGGGTTGCGCACCCTTCACCATGTGGCGGGCGGGCATTTTCTGGTGATTGGCGATGGCGTTGACGGCAAGGTGTTGCAGCGATCCGCTGAATGACCCAAGCCGGGCTGCATGGGACCGCGCCCCTTGGCTGAAGGGGCGCGGCGAAGCAGTTTTCAGTTGCCAGGCTCGCGCGGGGCGGGCACCGATGCAGCTCAGTCCTTTGACAGTTCGCCGTTCATCAGACGCCAGGTCTTCAACGGATTGCTGGCTTTCAACGCAGGTGGCAGCAGCGAGTCCGGCACGTTCTGGTAACAAACGGGACGCAGGAAGCGATCAATTGCTGTCGCGCCTACCGAGGTGCTGCGACTGTCGGAGGTTGCCGGGAACGGCCCGCCGTGGACCATCGAATAACTTACTTCGACGCCGGTCGGGAAGTCATTGAACAGAATCCGTCCTGCCTTGCGCTCCAGGATCGGCAGCAGCGACTGGGCGGTCGCTTCGTCGCCGTCGTCAAACTGCAGCGTAACGGTCAGTTGCCCATCGAAGCTGGCGGCAACCTTCTGCAGATCGGCGACGTCGGTGCAGACGATCAGCAGCGCGCTTGGCCCGAAGTTTTCGTCCTCCAGCGCAGGGTTGGCGAGGAAGGTAGCCGAGTTGGTGCGGAAGAAGGCCGGGCGGGCCTGGAATGAACCTTCGGCCTCCCGACCTTCCGCTACCAGCGTCACGCCGGATGCGCTGTGCAGATTATTCAGGCCGTTGCAGTAAGCGCCGTGGATGTTCGGCGTCAGCATGGTGGTCGGCAGCTTGTCAGACAGGGCTTTGGCCGATGCGGACACGAACGTTTCCAGCGCGTCGCTTTCAAGTGCAAGCAGGATACCGGGGTTGGTGCAGAACTGCCCCGCGCCCATGACCAGCGATTCAACAAAACCCTTGGCGATGGTTTCCGCACGGGCCAGCAAAGCGGCGGGCAGCAAGAACACCGGGTTAATGCTGCTCATTTCGGCATACACCGGGATCGGCACCGGACGCGCTTGAGCCGCCGCCACCAGCGCCAAACCACCGCGACGCGAACCAGTGAAGCCCACGGCTTGAATCAGGGGGTGACTGACCAGCGCCTGGCCGACAGCAATGTCCTTGTCGATCAACAACGAGAACACGCCTTCCGGCATGCCAGTGTCGCGCGCCGCTTTCTGAATCACCCGTCCCACCAGCTCGCTGGTGCCCAGGTGAGCCGGGTGCGCCTTGACGATGACCGGGCAACCGGCCGCCAATGCTGAAGCGGTATCGCCGCCGGCAACAGAGAAGGCGAGGGGGAAGTTGCTCGCGCCGAAGACCGCCACCGGGCCGAGGCCGATGCGCCGTAGGCGAAGGTCGGCGCGGGGCAAGGGCTGGCGCTCCGGCATTGCAGTGTCAACCACGGCGCCGTGCCAGCGCCCATCACGCAGCAGACTGGCAAACAGTTTCAGCTGATTGACCGTGCGCATCCGCTCGCCTTCAAGGCGTGGCTTGGGCAGGCCGCTTTCCACATGGACGCGCTCGGTGAGCACATCGCCCAGATCCACAAGGCCTTGTGCGATGGCGTCAAGAAAGGTCGCGCGTTGGTCGTCACTCAACTGCCGGTAGCGGTCGAATGACGCCTCGGCCAGTTCGCACGCAGCGTTGACGTCTTCCAGCGTGCTGGCGCCAAACGACGGCGTCAGGGGTTCACCCGTGGCGGCGGCGAGGGCAAAAACCTCTCCGGCCTGGCCACGCACAGCGTGTTGTCCGATGATCGTTTCACCAAGAATCTGCATTGCTCAACACCTCTCGAGGGCGGCGACCGTCAGTTGGCACCGCTGTGGCCAGCCCTTGAGGTTACATCATGGCGCTACGATCGCCACCGGTCCGGGTGTTGAGCTTGCTGGTGAGCTCATGGTCGCGCTTATTGCTGCAGCTTATTGCTGAACGGCGCTGAACCCTTCAAACGCAGTCTGTTGCTGGATCGCGCTGACGATGTTCTTGCGCGTGGCGGGCTGTTGGTTGCCGTCCCTGTCCACGAACACCTCGCTCTGCAGCTCGGCCTCATCGTCTTCACCGACAAACGAGAAACCGAGGAATTCAAAGGCTTCGCGGTCCGCGTTGGCTTTCGAGCGCGGTGTGCGCAGAGGCAGGGTGACGCTGGCGCCGTCCTTGCTGATGACGAAAACCTCGGCTTCCTTCTTCGGCCGTGCCGCTTTGCTCTTGCCGCCGCTCGGGTTGCTGACCGCTTGATGGGTCTGGTTCAGCACCTTCAACGCCAGGCTGTAGACGAGCTCCTGAAAACTCGGGTCGTCCTTGTAGCTGGAGAGAATCCGGCTGATCGGAAATTTCGAGCTTAAGTCTTCGAGCGCGGCCATGTCGGCGGCTTCTGCGTCCTTGAGCTGTTTAAGCTGACCCATCAGCGCATAGGCCTGGTCGTCATCGAATCGGTCATGGGCGGCGCGTATGGCCAGGCGCAGGTCGCGAATCTGGTCGCTTTCCTTGGCGCTCTGGAAGGCGTCGAGCACCATCTCGCTGATGGTTTTGGCCTGTGGCACATGTTGTGAAAGGTTGATGGCTTCTTCGTAGGCTTGCTTCGACGACACGGCGTTTGTCGCCGGATCGGTATGGGAATCAGACATTGAACATCCACTGCTTCGTTAACTGGGGTTGAGGCGCGAAAAGCTCGGGGCGTTTCGAGGGGCGTAATCTATTGGACGAGGGCTCGGTTGTCACGGATTGCCGCTTGCGCCCGGACCACAGGACAACATCCCGCTGTCCTGTCTTGGGCGCGCTACGCTATGAGTTCATCAAGCCACAGGCGCCAGGCCATGCGACGAATCTGGGTGCGCTACATCGATTTGCTGGAACACGATCTCAGCACGCAAATCTTCGACAATATTAAAAACCTGCTGGTGTGCGCTTTGTTGTTCGCGGCGGGCACCAGTGCGCTGAGGGCTGATTACCAGCAGTTCATCGGAGTGGTGGTGTCGGGCGCAACCGGCTGGGGTTTGATTGGCGTGTCCGCCGTGCTTATGTTTCTGAACGTCAGCGACGGCATTCGCAGGCTCGGCAAGCTGCGGTATCACGTGGCTATCCAGATTCTGGTGTCGCTGGTGTACTTGCTGATCGCCGCCAGATTGGTGGAAGTGGTCTGGGCGTTTCGGGCTGGTTGAGGGGCGATTGGCCTGAAGGCGCGCCAAGGTGCGGAGCAGGGTTAATGAGGGTTCCGAGACAGTTCGGGATAAACCTGAACGCCAGAAACAACAAAGCCCGCACAAGGCGGGCTTTGTTGAGGTACTTGGTGGCTACACAGGGACTTGAACCCCGGACCCCAGCATTATGAATGCTATGCTCTAACCAACTGAGCTATGTAGCCAAGTGGCGCGCATTATTCGCTCAGATCAGATATGTGTCAAGCGTCTCTTTGAAAAAAATTATCCACACGATCAATCGGTTAGCCCCCCGGCCCTTCAACCATTCTTCATCTCTGCACCTCGGTGACAGTTTCACTCCTCACGCTGAGTGCTTTTGCCCCACTTTCTCGCACGCAGTATGCACCGTCGTCGATCTTGTGCCCGATTTGATGGCTTCGTGCTATCGGTCCGGTTCTTGCTTATGCCTGCCGCAACGCTGCCGTTATAGAGGTAGGCGGCCGTAGATTTCGAGAAGCCTAAACGCGCCTATTGTTCAAAAGATGGGCGGTTATCGTTTTCAAAACACAGACATGGCATTTTGCCGGTAAGAATGTAAGGCAGCGCAGCGACGGTCATTCGTCATGCAGCGTTTGTCGGTGAGGAGTAGTCGGCTATGCAGAGTCTTTTGTCGCCAGGCATCCGCCTGCTCGGACGTCTCGGGTTCGCGCGCAAGTTTCAGGTGCTCTTCTTTCTGTTCATTCTGCCGCTCGCGGGCAGCCTGTGGATGATCGGCCAGGATTACCGCAGCAAGCTGGCGGTGATCACTCAAGAGCAAGCCGGTGTGCGCCAGCTCATGGCCCTCGATGCGCTGGATATGCAGCTGACAGCCCAGCGCAACCGCGCCGCGCGCTGGAAGGCTGCTGACATTCTTCGAGATCCGACGCCGGCCGCGAAGGCAGCCATGAACGCGCTGGATGCTGCGAACCCTGATCTGACCCGGTCCCTGGCGTCCCTGGGCGATGAACTCAAGGCACAGAACGCCAGCGCGGACATCATGACGCGCTATCAAGCGCTGCAGGCGTTGGTCAAAGGCATGGATTCGGAATCCTTGCGAACGGTCGGCTGGTGGCCTGACGGCTACGACCGTTTTACCTCAGCCCTCACGGCGCTGCAGAGTCTGCGTGAACAGATCGCCATGGACAGCGGCTTGATCCTCGATCCCTGGCTCGAAACCTACCTGCTGATGCAAATTGCCACGCAACAGGCGCCGGACCTTGTCGAACGGGTAGGGCGCATGGCGAGTATCGGCCAATCGTCGATCGCATCCGGTCAGTTCACGCTGCAGAGCCGTCTTCAGATGCGCGACCTGCGCAGTCGCATCGGCGACGCCCGCGATCAGTTGGTCAAAGCAGTAGGCTCGCTAAAAGCCAAGGCCTACCCAGGCATGGAGATCTGGACGCGTCAGTACGACGACAGCCTTCAGCGCCTAGACACCGAACTGAAAGTGCTCGACGACGGCGTATTCGGTGGCAGCATCAAGCTCGACCCAGCCGCCTTCGAGCGCAGCGTGGACAGCGTGAGCGAAGGCCTGGCCGCGCTGCGCAATCAGTCACTCTCGTCACTGAATGGCCGTCTCGATTACTACCACGATCAGGCCATCCAGCAGTTCGTACCGGTGGCGGCGATTTTCAGCATTCTCGCGCTGGCGGCGCTTTATCTCTTCATGTGCCTTCAAACGTCGATTCAACGCAGCGCCAAGGGCATCACCACCCTGGCCGAGTCGCTGCGTGACGGCAATCTGTGCGTCGAGGTCGCCGTGGAAGGGCGTGACGAACTCGCTGCCATCAGTACCGCGCTTAACGTCGCGGTGGTGCAACTGCGCACCAGTCTGTTGGGCGTCAACCACGAAACCCAGCAACTGGGCTCTGCGGTGCTGACCCTCAATGCGCAGTCCGGCAGCACGCTCAACGAAGTTGAAGATCAACAGCAGCAGATCAGTCAGATCGCAGCCGCAGCCACCGAACTGGCTGCGACGTCCATGGGCGTCGCCCGCAGCTGTGAAGCGGCGTCCGGCAGCGCCCAAGCCACTCGGCGCATCGCCGAGGACAGCAGCCGCGACAGCCAACGCACCACGGCGAGCATTCAGCAGCTGAACCAGAAACTGACCGACACCGCCAATGCGCTGGGCAAGGTCAGTGAGCAGGGGCAGCAGATCCAGTCCGTGGTAGACACCATTCGCGGCATCGCCGAACAGACCAATCTGCTGGCGCTCAATGCCGCCATCGAGGCGGCGCGTGCGGGCGAGCAGGGCCGTGGCTTCGCCGTGGTCGCTGACGAAGTGCGCAGTTTGTCGCAGCGGACCCAGGCGTCGACCGCGCAAATTGCCGGGACCGTGGACAGCTTGCGTTCGACCGTCAGCCAGGCCGTCAGCCTGATGGAGGCGGCGTGTGGTCAGGCGGTAAGTGATGCGCAGTCGGTGACCGGGCTGGGCGAGCGGCTGGAAGAGATTGCCAGCGCCGTGCAGATCGTCACTGACACGCTGGCGCAGATCGCTACCGCGGTTGAAGAGCAGGCCGCGACGGCGGACGAGGTCAGCGGCAATATCCAGCAAGTGGATCAGGCCGCTGGCCGTTTGCTGGACGGCGCGCGTGCAGTAAATCAGGCCGCAGACACCCTGACCAAAGGCAGCCGGGCCTTGAGCGACAACACCGCAAGATTCCAGTTGGGGTAAGCCGCGCAGGCAAAGCATGAGAGCGGTCAGTGCGCGATCGGCGCACCTATTCATGCGCCAGCGTGCGGCGTGGGTTGAAAGACGAAAGCATGGCGACGTATAAGATTCGTCGCTTTCTCTTCGTATTCGACATCAACGCCGTAAGGGATTTTTCCATGACCGACAGCAGTGCCGCGGGTGCGGCAGTTTATTCGCCTCTGACGTTAGCGTTGTACGACGCCTGGGTGCTGGGCATTTCCAATCGGTATGCCTGGCGTTGCCCTACCGATGAGGTGCTGTTGCCGTTCTTCCGCGCCAATGTTCGTGCCCGTCATCTGGATATCGGTGTCGGTACGGGTTATTACCTGGCTAAGGCGAAGCTGCCAACGGGCACCCGAATCACCCTGATGGACCTCAACCCGAGCAGCCTGGCCGCTGCCAAGCGCAGGATCGGCCGGCCAGAGACGCGCACCCTTCAGCATGACGTGATGACGCCGATCCCCGGCAACGAACGCTTCGACTCGATATCGCTGTTTTATTTGCTGCATTGCCTGCCAGGTCCGCTGGACGCGAAGGCGGCGATCTTCGCTCATCTCAAGCACAACCTGAACCCGGACGGCGTGTTGTCTGGTGCGACGATTCTGGGGGACGAGGCGGGTCACAACGGTTTCGGCCGCAAGCTGATGGCGGTTTACAACAAGAAAGGCATCTTCGGAAACAGCCAGGACAATCAGGCCGGTTTCGAGGCGCATTTGCGGACGCACTTTCGCGAGGTAACGCTCAAGCGTGAAGGGGTGGTGTTGCTGTTTCGCGCAGCGCAGCCGATCGTCTGAACCGTGCCGCAGTGGCGGCGTCAAACAGTCCGGGGTCGGCAGAGCGTTTGGCGCCTTTGGGCTGGAAGCGTTTCTCGAAGCCAAGACCGTCGCATCAGCGTAGAAACCTGCGTTTTTTACGGTTGAACGAGTGAGGCTCCTTCCAGCACATAGTCGTCCAGGCACTGTTGCAACGTGCGCGATTGCAATGAACCCAGCAGTGCTACATGAGCGCGTTCGGACACATCGGCCAGCAATCGATCAATGTTCGAGGTCACCATGCAGCAGTGTTCGATATCATTGCGCGCGGCAAACATTTTCTTGTCAGGGCTGACGGCAAGGTAAATGTCGGCCAGGGTGATGTCCGCGGTTGGTCTGGTCAGACGCAGGCCGCCCAACTTCCCGTGTACCCCTGTGACCAGCCCGGCCTCGGCCAGCGGCGCCATCAGTTTGCGCACGAACGAGGGGTTGGCGTTCAACCCACTCGCCAATTGCGCAGAGCTGATGACCTTCAAGCCTTCATGATGAGCGTAGGCAATGCTCAACAGGCTTTGCAGGGCACTCGAGAATCTTAGATCGACCATGCGGCCTCCCGGAATGAAGGCCGCAATAGTACCCGGACTTCGTCGGCTTCGGTCGCAGTAATAGTGAGTTTTACGCGGTGGGAAAGGCGTGGGGCAGGTCGAGGGTGATGCGATGCACGGCAATTTTCCAGCGGCCGTTCACACGTTTCAGGGTGGACTGGTAGTAACCCGCTTCGATGGGTTCGACCCGCCCTTGGGCGCCGACTGCGCCTTGAGGCCAACCCGCCGCAGGTTGTTCAAAGCCCACAGTGTTGTAAACGATAAATTGGGCGTCGAGGGTGGCCTCGTCACCGGTGACTTCAATGATGGGATCGTGGGTCGTGTGATGGCTCCAGCCACGAGCGGGATGGGATGCCATCATACCGGCGGTGGCTTGCCCTATGGTCTCGGCTCCTTGCAAGGCACCGAGCGCAATCGGGGCGAGTTGCCCCTGGAAAATCTCGACCCGACCGTCGTCCATAAATAATGCGCTCATGGCCGTAGCATCTCGCCTATCGGTCGCGCGCACGTACTGGGCTAGTACCTGTTGAACATCTCTTGCGTCGCTCATGCTACATCCTCGCCTATATGTGTTAATCAATAATACACATAAGCGAGTAATTGTATCTATCATTGTTGCTTATTGGCTCTCAGCGCTGACCACCGGAAGCAAAAATCACCTCGCCGGTCACCCACGCCGCATCGTCCGAGGCCAAAAATACCGCTACCGGCGCGATGTCTTCGGGCTGCCCTAGGCGACCCAGCGGTGGTTGCGCGATCATGCCGTTGAGAAAGTCGCTGCCGAAAATACCCAAGGCATGCAGGCCTTCGGATTCCGTCGCCCCAGGTGCAACGGCGTTCACGCGTATGTGGCGTGGCCCCAGTTCTTTGGACAGGACTTTGGTCATGGCCACGATGGCGGATTTGGTTGCGGTATACAGCGCGGTACCCGGACCGTTCATTTCGACGGCCGCCGAGGCAATGTTGATGATTGAGCCGCCGTTGTCGCCGAAGTGTTGCGCGGCAGCCTGCATGGTCAAAAAGGCCCCTAGGACGTTGGTGTTCATCTGACGGTGAAATTCGTCCTCTGTGACTGATTCGAGAGGGCCGAAGGAGTACACACCCGCGTTGTTGACCAGCACGTTGATCGTCCCAAAGGCTGCTTGGGCTTCTTGAAACAGGCGTTGGATATCTGCTGACTTCGAGACATCTGCCTGGATGGCAATGGCACGTCCGCCCCGGCTTGTGATCTCTTCGACCACGCGATTGGCGTCCACTGTGCTCGACGCGTAATTGACTACCACTGCGGCACCTTCAGCCGCCAATCCTTTTGCAATCGCTGCACCGATACCTTTCGAAGAGCCTGTAACGATTGCTACTTTTCCGTTCAACCTAGCCATTAGCTGTACCCAAATGATCTGATGTGTGGGCAAAACTATAGACGCTTCACTGTTAATGATAAGTACTGTAATAGACGAAGAATAGTTAATAAATAATTGACAGTTGGGGGGCGCTGGACGGCAAAGTTGACGGCTACTGATTTCCGGCTCCCGGATCCTTGGTAACGGTTAACCGCATGTATCAACCACGAAGTAAAAGTCAAAAATGTTCCGCTTGAGGGTTTTACGGTGTGGGAAAGACCAGCGGATAAACAACCTTCAACCTTCAACCTTCATTCGCGACGCTGGGTTCAGCAACGTTGGCATCAGGCCACGAGGATCGTTCATCTCGCGAACCAAGTCGATAAAAGCTCGAAGTCCGGCTGGCACATGGCGGTTGGCAGGGTAAAACAGACACAGACCGGGATACGCCGGCGTCCAGTCCTCTAACGTACGTATCAGGCGACCAGCTTTCAAATGTTCAGCAATTGAAGACTCGTTTACACAAATGACGCCGATGCCCTGGAGCGCTGCATCGACGATCAAATGCTGGCTGTCGAGGGTCAGCGTGCCTTCAACATCGATAATTTGCTGCTGGCCTCGCTTAACAAACTCCCATCGGTAAAGTGCCCCGCTGGCAAATCGAGTGCGAATGCAGTTGTGCCTGCTTAGATCATCTGGGGTTTTCGGGAATGGGCGCTGGGAAAAGTAGGCGGGTGAGCCGACTACCGCAAATCGTAATGGCGGGCTACAAGGCACCGCAATCATGTCCAGTGGCACGCTTTCGCCCATTCGGATCCCGCCGTCAAAGCCCTCGGCTACGATGTCCACTAACGCCGTACTGGTAACGACCTCAAGGCGCATATCGGGGTAGCGCCGAAGAAATTCCGCGACCACAGACGTCATGATCATCTGAATTGCACCTTCGGAAGCATTGATTCGCAAATTGCCGCTCGGGGTATCGCGGAACTGATTGATCGCCTCCATGGCACTGGAAATGTCAGCCAATGCCGGCCGGACCCGCGCCAAAAACTGTTCCCCGGCTTCAGACAATGAAACGCTGCGGGTTGTGCGATTGAACAACCGCACGCCCAGCCTCTGCTCGAGCGTTGCAATCTTGTGGCTCATCGCTGATGGGGAGAGACCAATCTCGGCGGCGGCTCGACGAAAACTTCTGTGGTGAGCCAAGGCGACTACAGCGTTGAGTTCAATTAATCCGGTCTTTTCCATTGTGCTAATTCATGCATGAGTTCATCAAATAATAGCCTGATTGTCCCTACGATTGCCTGGAGTTAAGGTGTTTGCAGCCCCCAGTGGAGCCCTGATAGCAATGTCTCCGGGGCATACATCAAATCAATCGAGAGATTATTCATGACCTCAACCGTACTCATCACCGGTGCCTCTACCGGATTCGGTCGTTCCACCGCACAGTTATTTGCGGCTCAAGGCTGGAACGTTATTGCCAGCATGCGCAACACCGACGCCGGTGTTGATCTTGGGATGCTGGCGAATGTGCTGGTCACCCGCCTTGACGTGCAAGAGCCCGCCAGTATTAAGGCGGCAATCAGCGCCGGTTTAGCCCGCTTCGGCCAGATCGACGTTCTGATCAATAACGCCGGATTCGGTCTGTTTGGGGTGTTCGAAGGGACCTCAAGTGCAAAAATTCGAGAACAATTTGACGTCAATCTTTTCGGTGCAATGGATGTCACAAGGCAAGTCCTGCCGCATATGCGCGAGCGTAAGTCCGGTGTGATCATCAACGTCAGCTCCGGCGCTGGAGTGTTCGGCCTGCCCATGCTCTCGATCTACACCGCCAGCAAATTCGCCCTAGAAGGTTTTTCAGAATCGTTGTCGTATGAGCTGGCTTCCCAAGGCATCGTGGTGAAAATCGTCGAACCTGGTGGGGTGATCAGCACCGGGTTCGGTGATCGTTCGGCGGGCGAGGTGGCGCAAGTATCGTCTCCCACGGATTACGATGTTTTTATCAGCCACACGGCGCAGGCATTCGAAGGCCTGCGTGAACAGAGCCTTTCAACCTCCGAAGACGTAGCACGGGTGATTTTCGATGCGGCGAGCGATGGCACCGACCGACTGCGTTATGTAGCGACGCAGGACATCGAACCAATGGTGCGGGCCCGCCGTGAAACCGCAGAAGAGTCGTACATGGCCATGATGCGCGAACGGTTTGGCTTGTGTGTTTGTGACGGTGACGGCCGTCTCGACAGTTAACGTGTTGGCTAGGCCTGCTTTCCCCCCCAAGATTTTGAATCCTGTCGCCCTTTGTTTTTTAAGGATTTTTGAACACTGCACGGCTAAAGGGACGTGCAGGTTAGAGGCGGCAAGCGAAGGGAAAATGCGTAGCAAAGGAGTGACTGCTTTTGGCCCAGATGTGTAAAAACCCCTTCGCCAACCCTTGCGATGATTTCTGAGGATTTCATCGAAAGGATCGCCCATGAAGCGTTTCATACAAGGTGAGCATCCGGGTCAAAGCACGTTGTTCCCCGAAAGCCTCGACGACCACGTCAGCGATACCAACCCGGTGCGCATAGTCGACGTCTTGGTCGATGAACTCGACCTGGTCAATTTGGGTTTCGACGGTGCTGTTCCTGCTGAAGCTGGCCGGCCTGCTTATCACCCTGAAGTCCTGCTGAAGATGAAAATCTGCTCGCCATTATTGGCAGCAAGTTTAAAGCCGCCAACAACCGTGACCTTAGACAACGTGCAAACAGCAGTCGATGCTCAGCGCCATTTGATCGTTGATCATGAGGTGACCAATGTCGGTTCCGACCGTGATCAGCTCAGCTCAATGGCCAAGCAGGCGTGCGAGGCCATTGCATCGGATTCGCTATCGGTGGTGGCTGACCGAGGCTATTTCAAAAGTGAGAAAATCCTGGCTTGTCACAACGCGGATTTCACCGCGTATGTGCCCAAGCCCATGACATCAGCAGCCAAAGCTGATGGGCGTTTTAACAACGACGCTTTTATCTATGACGAGGCCAAAAATCAGTATGTCTGTGCAGATGTACTCAATCGCCTGCCGACACAGCGGGCGAGCGAGATTGTTGAGTTGCTGCCACACAGGTGGACGCCCGTTTAATAACGTAAGTTGTTCGGACGGACGCTTACCCTAGACGCGCATGCTCATGCGACCAATGCCGATATCATTAAGGTGTTTTGGACATCACTGTCCTAAGCGCCTGGGTCACCAGGTCAGTTAAAATCGGCTTGGATGTCGATTCCATCTGCTTACCAATCACGCCTTGCTGGGCTAAGACTTTAGATGCGTATTTAGAGGAACGCCCTTCAGAGGCTAAAGAAGACAGCTCCTCTTCAGTGAAAGATTTTTCGTACGCCTGCGCGATGTTCTCATTCCATTTCGGTTGGTACAGAGGGAGCAGCGCGTTGATTTCGTCAGATACGGCTTTCACGGCACCCGCATTACCCAGCTTGGAAGCGATAGTCGTGAAGGTTACGGTTTGCTTTGCAATCGAAAGAGCAATAACGGGAAGATTTTGTCCGATCTTTGCCTGATCAACGAACGCTACCGCATCCCTGTGTGAGGGCGTATCAGCGAGCACTGCATTTGAAGTCGCAGCTATCGCCGCCATCGCTATAGCGGCAAACAAAGTCCTTTTCATCTTTTACTTCCTACGTCTAGCGCTCAAGTTTTTGGAGAATAATTCATTTGTACCCTAGCCGCGAGAGATTGCTGAAAGACGATCAACGAGTGTGACTTGATGCGCAGAGGGAGCTGCATGCGCAGTTCATGATTCGACTTCCGCAGGTGACATGGCCGGACGCGTACTTAGCATATTGTTGGATTGCATCATGATGTTGAGATATCTGCGGGCGACGGTAGCGCGCCAATCACGATGCGCAAGAAATCAAGAAACAACAGGCGGGCGTTATGAACGCGAGAGAGGCAATTCAGGCCTGAGTTCTCCACATGCCCCGCCGTGCTGTGACGACGACGTGGCAGTCCAGCTAACCGTTACATCCGGTCACTCCAAAAAATACCGCGTAGCGCTTAGCCAATCTTGGAAAAACTCGACGGCCTGTTGAGCAATTCTCCATGGCCATGCTCAGGCGAAATTCACTTCCCTCGCAGAATGCGGAGAGTGCAATAGGGCTTCAGCAGGGTAAGCGTCCGGCCAACCCACCTTCCAAACTTCAGCATTAAAGGCGATAGTGGAAATTAGCGAGCAGCTGAGTAGATTGATTTGTCCCACGCGTCGACCTTAACGTCAGGTAACGATCACCACGGCGCACTTTCTTGATCAAAAAAGAATTTGCCAGTGATGGCTGATGAATCAAGGCAGGCTAGCCATACGATACCCGAAGCTGCCTCAGCAACTGTTCGATAACCCGAATGCCCATTGAAATCGGTGGCGGTATAGCCGGGATCAACCGCGTTGACGCTGATACCAAAAGCAGCGAACTCTTTAGAGAATGCAATGGTCACCGCATTCAAGGCGGATTTTGAACTGTTGTAACCCATCGCATCGACCCGTGAGTAAGGATGCGCTGGATCAGAAGTCCAGCTCAGCGAACCCAACCCGCTACTGACCATAACCACACGGGCTTTTTGCGCTGCTTTTAAAAGAGGAAGAAAAGCTTGAGTCACCCGGATCGGGCCGAACACGTTGGTCTCGTAAACGCTCTGGATGTCGCCGATCTCTTGCTCACTGGGCGGGATGGGTTGAGCGCCAGATATACCCGCATTATTGATAAGAACATCCAGCTTTCCATCTTCCTTGAAAACCAGCTCAGCCGCCGCCCTAACGCTCTCTGTGTCGCGTACATCCAGAATGACCAGGCGGGCATCTATGCCATCGGTCACCAAGCGGGATACCGAAAGCGTACCTAAGCTTTTGTCGCGGCTCCCAAGCCACACTCGATAACCCAGCAGGCCCATTTCACGAGCGGTTTCGAACCCTATGCTCTTGTTCGCACCGGTGATAAGAACATTTTTTTTACTCATTCCAGAACTCCATCGGCTATCCATCGAGGCAGATCAGCACACGCTTGATTGGGCGCGCATAGGCTGTACACGCCCTTTGTACCGCGCGCCTGGGTGATTGATAACCGGGTCGAATCCGAATAGCCTGATCGCTATGGCGAACAATATTGATCAATGCTCTATGGATGACCTATCGATCTTTCTTGCGGTCTTCCGCGAAAATGGATTTCGTGCGGCTGCCAAGCGACTTGGCTTGTCGCCATCAACCGTGAGCGAACGTATTTCGGCGCTGGAATCAGGCTTGGGCGTTCCCCTGCTCGTGCGCACCACCCGAAGCGTTGTAGCAACTGCGGCGGGGCGTGAGCTGGCAGAGCGAATGTCTCCGCTTCTCGGGGAAATGAGAGCCGTGTTCGAGGATGTCGCCAGTTCCCTTCAAGACCTAAGAGGCGTGTTGAAGTTGAACGTGACCGGCGCGGTCATGGTCGACATTCTGCCGCCACTGATTGATCGCTTTCTCGCACGCTATCCGCAAGTGCGGATAGAAATAATGGTCGAAGATCGCCTTGTGGACGTTACCGCCGCAGGGTGCGATGCCGGGATACGTTATGGAGAGCACCTTGCACAGGACACCATTGCCGTCCCTATCGGGCCAAGGTCGCAGCAACTGGCTTTGGCTGCCGCCCCGTCCTATCTAGCGTCGCGCGGCACCCCCTCACATCCAGGCGAATTGATGAATCACGATTGCATCCGTCTACGGTATTCCAGTGGAGCAATGGTCAACTGGGATTTCGTGAAGAATGGGGAAACCGTAAGCATTGATCCCCCAGGTCGATTGGTCATTGGAGTCGATGGAGTTGCAGCGGCTATCAATCTTGCGCGAAGTGGCAGAGGAATTATTGCAACCTTCGAAAATTGGCTACATCCGCATTTCCAGAGTGGTGATCTCGAGCCGGTTCTAGACGAATGGTGGGACACGTTTGAGGGGCCGTGGCTCTATTTTTCCAGCAGATTCATGTCCGCTCCGTTGCGGGTATTCGTCGATTTCATTGGGCAAGAACGTGAATAGAAGGTGAGCATTTTACTTTATGTAGATCAGGCGGCCATCCGCTGATGCGGCAGCAGTTGATTAATCTCATTCGCCCGCTGCGTCGGCAACCGCCTCAGCACATCGTTGAGATAGGCATGCTTCAGCTCTGGCTGGCGCCAAATGTTCAAATTATTTCGTTGTCTGCGCAATTGCTGTCGGGGGCAGATCCACGGCTACCGGGTTTTCGGGGCCCAGGCCTGAACTCTCCCCACTGAGCAGCACTTCCCGCGCCATCGCCACCAACGGACGCAGGTTGATGCGGTGCCATGCGGCCCAAACCGGCGTGGCATATTGCATCCACGGTACTTCCCGCAAGACCACGTTGTCCGGCGCACTGGAGCGTAGATTACGTTGCAGCATGGCGATGCCCAGGCCCGCGCCGACCAGCCGCAATGCGGTCATCGGCTCGGTGACTTCCAGGTGAATGTCCGGGGAAAATCCGGCCTTCATGCACGCCGCCACGAAGCCTTCCTTGTGAGAACCCACAGCGCGTTGCGCCAGTCCGCTGGTCACGCAAATCCACTGCGCAGCCTGCAAGTCCTCGGGAGTCAGCACCTTCTTCTGCGTAAGCGAGTGATGCTCGGGCATCGCCAGCAGCATCACTTCGTTGAGAACCAGTGCGCTGTCCAGATCCGGGTCATCGGCCGCAGGCGGCTCGCTCACCAGAGCAATGTCCAGGCTGCGTTGGCGCAGACCTTCCAGTTGATCGGCAGACGCCTGGCTGTAAAGCGCGATATGCAGATCGTGCCGCGCCGTACGCAGAATTTTCAGCGCGTCAGGCAATACCGAAGTGTGCATGGCGTTTTCGATGTAGCCGATGCACAGACCGCCTTCTTCCCCTCGGCCCAGCCGCTTGCCCAACGATTCCAGGCGTTTGGCGTGGGTGAGCAGCGCTTTGGTTTCGGCGAGAAATGTGCGGCCATCCACCGTCAGCCGAATACGCTGTTGGCTGCGCTCGAAGAGGTTGAGGCCAAGGAACTCTTCCAGCTGGGCAATCTGCCGGCTCAGCGGTGACTGGGAGATATGCAGCCGCTCCGCAGCGCGACCGACGTGTTCTTCCTCGGCGACGGCGACGAAGTAGCGAAGCTGGCGTAAATCGATCATGGCGTGTAAGACCTGCAGGGACTTAAGTTAGCCAAATTATGTCTTGGACGGTCTTTACTGGTCAACTTAACCTCGCTTCATGGTCACTTGAGGGTGACGAGTTGGCGGGAGGCCATCTCCTGTTCATTGCAGATTTATAGAGGATCAATCATGAGCATAAGAGACAAATTGCCTGGCGTGCTGGGCTTCGGTGGAGCGCCATTGGGCAACATGTTCCGCGCGATTCCTGAAGATGAGGCGCTGGCCACAGTGCACGGCGCCTGGAATGCCGGTGTGCGCTATTTCGACACCGCGCCGTTCTATGGATCGGGGCTTTCCGAGCTGCGCATGGGCGAAGCGCTCAAGCAATACGACCGCGACCAGTATGTGCTGAGCACCAAGGTGGGGCGTCTGGTGCTGGACGAAGTCGAAGACGTTTCTGCCCGTGATATGGGCGACAAGGGTGGGGTGTTCGACCACGGCCGCCCGAACAAAATGGTCAATGATTACAGCGCCGATGCGACCCTGCGCTCCATCGAAGACAGCCTCAAGCGCTTGCAGACTGACCGTCTGGACATCGTCTGGATTCACGACATCGCCCAGGATTTCTATCGCGATGAGTGGCTGGAGTATTTTAACGCCGCGCGCAAGGGTGCTTTCAGGGTTCTGACGCGATTGCGCGAAGAAGGCGTCATCCGCGCCTGGGGCCTGGGCGTCAACCGTGTCGAGCCGTGTGAACTGACCCTGGATCTGGAAGAAGCCCAGCCGGACGGTTTCTTGCTGGCCGGTCGATACACCTTGCTGGACCACGACCGCGCGCTACAACGCTTGATGGCCTCGGCCCACGCGCAGAACGTCGACATCGTGATCGGTGGCCCTTACAGCTCGGGCATCCTGGCGGGCGGTGAGCATTTCGAATACCAGAAAGCCTCGCCGCAGGTCGTCGCCAAAGTCGAAGCGATCAAGTCCATCGCCCAGCGTTTCAAGGTTGATATCAAAGCCGCAGCGCTACAATTCTCCCTGGCCAATCCCGCTGTGGCAGCGGTCATCCCTGGCTCCAGCCGCCCCGGCCGTATCGAGCAAGACGTGGCGGCGCTGACCCAGCGTATTCCGGGCGAATTCTGGCAGGAGCTGGTCAAGGATGGCCTCGTTTCACCTTTGGCGCCGTTGCCCAAAGCCTGATCCTATACGCCTCGCCGCGGTCCTTACTGTGAACGGCCTCGACGGGGCACTGCTCACCTCAGCGGAAGCTACATATGAAAATCGATTTAAGCGGCAAACTCGCCATCGTCAGTGGCTCCACAGCAGGCATCGGCCTTGGCGTCGGCAAGGCGCTGGCGTCCTGCGGCGCCACTGTGGTGATCGTCGGGCGTGCACCGGCCAAAGTGGATGAAGCGATTGCAGCGATCAAGCGGGAGATTCCCGGTGCGCAACTGCGCGGATGCGTGGCGGATCTGGGAACAGCTGAAGGCGCACAGCGGCTATTCGACGCTGAGCCGACCGCAGACATTCTGGTTAACAACCTGGGTGTGTTCAATGAAGTGGATTTCTTCGACACGCCGGATGATGAGTGGGAACGCTTTTATCAGGTCAATGTGATTTCCGGTGTGCGCCTCTCGCGGCATTACCTGAGCGACATGGTCGCGCGCAAATGGGGCAGAGTGATCTTTGTGTCATCGGAATCCGGCATTGCGATCCCGGCCAACATGATCAATTACGGCACTACCAAGGCGGCGAACCTTGCGGTTTCCCATGGTTTGGCCAAGCGCCTGGCGGGCACCGGTGTCACCGTCAACGCCATCTTGCCCGGTCCGACCTTTACCGATGGCGTCGAAGAGATGCTCAAAGATGCCATCGCTAAATCAGGCCGCAGCGCCCGGGAAGAAGCGGACCATTTCGTGCGCAATGCGCGACCTACGTCAATCATTCAACGTGCAGCAGAGGTCGATGAAGTCGCCAATCTGGTGGCCTACCTTGCTTCGCCCTTGTCATCTGCGACCACCGGTGCCGCATTGCGTGTCGACGGTGGCGTAGTGGACAGTATGGCCATCTGATTGGCCCGTTACTGACATGCATCCTGGAGAATTTCTTATGGCAACAGCATCTGCATCCCTGCGGCTTCCGATCGCGGCCGATACCGTATGGCAATTGGTGGGCGGCTTTTTTTCATTGCCTGACTGGCTGCCGTTCATCGCCAGCAGCGAGCCCGCCGAAGGCGGACGTCTGCGCAAGCTGACAACCGCGGACGGCGCGGCGATCATCGAACGCCTGGAAACCTACGACAATCAGGCGCGCACCTACAGCTACTCAATTAGCGAGGGGCCGTTTCCGGTCACCGATTACCTCGCCACGTTGAACGTCGAAGCATCTGGCGAGAGCGAAACGCTGGTGACATGGTCCGGACGCTTCACGCCCAATGGCATTTCCGACGCCGAGGCTCATGAGTTGTTTCAGGGGATTTATGAGGGTGGCCTAGAAGCGTTGAGAGGCAATTTCTAACCCTCAACAAGGTTCGTCCAGCTATCCGGCCATGAAACGCAAATGGTGAACCTAGCGTGGAGCGGTAGGCGTTTTTAGGGAGACCGTTGTGTCGTCACTGAACCCCCGATATTTAGACTCAGGAAAATCAACCTGAGAGACCGGCCGGACTGAGCGGTAGGTCACATCCCAACAGTTAGATATCGACCAGAAGCGGCTGATTTCGGCTACTAAGCGGCAATCGCGGCTGTCCGCTCAAGATCAGCTGACGACCTTGCCCGGAGCCTAAGTTCGGTTATTTCTTCAGCTCCCAGAGCCCATCGTTCACAAATTGTCCGGTGACTGCCTCTGACCGGACAGTAACCGGGCGCTCTTGGACCGTCGGCTTCTTGTGGGTAACGCTCGGCAATGGAGTTGGCATGCGAACAATAAGGTTCATTAGTCTGTTGCTCTATTTATCGGTTGTATGTTGTACGCCGGTCCCATGGCTTACTCCCTTCAAGTCAGATGCCTTTTTCTGACGGCTGAAAATCGCGGAAAAAATCAATAAAAGAGCGCACCTTGGTTGGAACATGCTGAGTATTTGGAAAGACGGCATACGCGCCTTGTTC
The DNA here is from genome assembly GCF_021728295.1 of Pseudomonas petrae. Taxonomy (GTDB): domain Bacteria; phylum Pseudomonadota; class Gammaproteobacteria; order Pseudomonadales; family Pseudomonadaceae; genus Aquipseudomonas; species Aquipseudomonas petrae. The sequence goes on along the minus strand of NZ_JAKJXE010000016.1, from coordinate 79,640 downwards.
GGGCCAATCATATTCCGGCAGCACGCGTACCAGACTGCCTTCTCGTAACAGCTCACCAATCATCCACTCTGGTAGCGGAGCAATTCCGCTATGGAGCAGTACGAGTTGGAGTACAGCCGACGCGCTATCGGTCTGAATCAGGCTTGGCGCTGTGAGCGATATTCGTGCAAGTGGGGTGTCTCGCTTCGATAGCTTCATTTTTGCATTGAAACCGGTAAGCATTACCCAGTTCAGCGACTGCAGTTCGGTGGGGTTGCCGCTCCAATTTCGAGAAGCGAGATAGCTGGGCGTCGCGACCAGGACGATGGAGAACTTGCTCAACGGCAACGCGCGATAGCCCGAGTCGCCTAAGTGCCCCATTCTAATGGCTAGGTCGAAGCGTTCAGACACTAATTCAGCCAATCCCGTTGAGGCAGAGAAATTAATTTTCAGCTGTGGATGCAATTTTGAGAAGGCAGCCAGTGCATTGACCAGCACATGAGCACCGAACTCTTGCGTGGACGTGATCCTCAGTTCCCCGGTCAGTGAGGCATGCCCCTGCCTTGCTTGGTCGATGGCTGTGCGCGCCCGCTGCAGGATATCTAAACAGTCCGCATGAAAACGCGCGCCCACGTCGGTCAGGGACATCCGCCTTGTGGTGCGGGTCAACAGTGAGCATCCCAATTCCGCCTCTAGCAATTTCAAGCTCATGCTGACCATCGCCTTGGTCGTACCGATGGTTTGCGCCGCTCCGGTCAGCGAACCACATTCGACGATCGCCACAAAGGCCTCCAGGCGGTTGAGGTTGATATTAACCAAGCTAGACATTGAAAAATTATCCTTAGGTGTAACAAGTAATTCTACTACCAATACAAATGGCGATTTTATTAATCTTTTTTTGGGGCGGGTTCAAGGTATTTTCACTTTGCTCTAATGGCCGAGTCAGGGCAAAGGATTGTCAATCTTTGTCTGACTGTGTGTTTCTTTTTTTGCTACTTAACCCCATTAGCCAACTGGCTGTATGCTTAAGCGGCTGCTGATAAAGTTAGGTGTTGGGAAAAGCTGTCTGTCTGAAGTTCATCTGAAGGAATCGCTACGTGAAAATATCGACCGGCCCCTCTCTTACGTCTGTCAGTATCAGATCACCGCAATCCAGTTCTACCTCCAGCAACTCCTATCTGACTAACCAGATCATGCAGCAAATCGGAACCAAGGACGGAGTGCTCGATACCGACGCCTTGAAACAGGCTGGGTTGGGACCCAGTTTTGCAGAGTTCGACATGACCTCAATTACACCTGCTGAGTTAGGTCTTGTCAGTAAAAACCTCTACGCGCTGGGGTTAATTGACAAAACGACGGCGAATCTAATGATCTCGGCAGGGACCAATCTTGATGCTGTCGGGAATCAGGCGACCCCGGATGTCAAGATGAACGCTTTGGACTATTTCGCGGCTCGTATTGATAACCTCAGAAGCGCGAATCTGGAAAGTAACGAATATGGTTTTCAAGTGGTCCCGGACTATATCAACACCGTCTATGTCATACAGAACCTGAATGATTTCGCCAAAGCGCAACGAGCCGAAAGCGATCCGCAGGCCTCAGTAAAAGACCAAGCCAGCTCCCCAGGTATCAATATACGAGTATGACCCCGAGATTAGTTGCCAGCTTGTTTTCGAAACCGGGTGACTAGTGGCTGCTACGCGAAAATCGCCACTGCGCGGGAGTGACTCCCTCCCAAGACCGAAACGCGCGATAGAAAGAGTTTGCATCCTCAAACCCTACCAGATAGGCCACTTCATTGATCTCTATGGCCGAATCCAAAAGCAAACTTCGCACCATGTCCTGACGTGCCTCCAGGGTGAGCCGTCGGAAGTTGTTACCTTCTCCTGTGATACGCCTTTGAAGCGTTCGCTCGCTGGTACCCAATTCACGGGCAACATAGGCCAGATCTGGGCGCCCGCTTGCCATTGATCGCTTGAGCACGACCTTGACCTCGTCACTTACGGAGCTGCAGGCTTCTTGCTCCTGCAGCGCCGAGGCCAGCGCAGGAACGAGCATCTCAAGCAGCTCCGCATTGTGGGTTCTAAACGGACGATCGAGGTCTGCACTGTCCAGCACGAGGGTATTGCGTGATGACCCAAAACGAACGCTGCACCCAAAGTAATGCTGATATGCACTGTCATCCATATTTGATCGCATCAGCTCAATCCGTTTAGGAACGATCCTTTCGCCCGTTCCCTGCCGGCCTAACTCAACGAACGAGGTAAAGGCGACGTCCGCCAGTGCCGCAGGCTCCGCGCACCGGCTATGCAACCACTCGACCGTGATGCTGCATTCATCGCCTTCGCATCTCATGTCGACTCGCTCAGGCGCGCACATTCTTTTGAAGCGTGCAGTTCGAGCGAGACCATCTCGGTAGTCGCGTGCGTAGAAGGCCACTAAGCTTGATGGCGGCAGCAGGGCCGTCTGCAGACTCGTGGCGAAACGAATGCCCACGGTCGGATCTTCGCTGAGTGTTTCTATGGCCTGCCACAGCCTGAAGAGCTGGGCAGTTGTCACTTGGCTATTGTCACGAATGTGCAACGTGATGGGCAGCCCGGCCTGGCGGAGAACGGAAGTCGGTGACAGTCCAATAGCCTTCAGCCCGTGCCAGAAGGCGTTCGGCATCTTGAATCGTTCATCTATTATGCTGTTCATAGTTCTACCTGAGGTACCGACCCAAGCCGGCGCCTGCTTCAAGTTTGGGGTCAAGGAATAAGCCCGAGGTCGATAGACCGGGCTGACTTCAGCGAGCATCTGATGTCAATTGCGCCTCCGCCCCACGGCCTGCATTTAACGCCTCGGAGCTGATAACCGCCGCAGTAGCTCATCGTCGCTTTGCACCACAGCTCGATTGTGCAACCGAAACCCCGCAAACTAATGTCACATGCCAGACCTCAGGCGTTCAGTTTCACTCTTTGAAATGAGGTGTGAAGGATGTAGCGACGCTACATTCCGAATGTCCGGTGGCTCCAGTACCGGTGTGGGCCAACCGTTCCGCCCTACGTTCAGCATCGCCCGGCCCACTTCCTCGGTGGTGAGAATGTAGCCCTTGGTGAATGGGCGAAGCGAACGAAACAGCCATCCTGTCAGTTGATATAAGTAATGTAGCGCGGGTGTACTTGAGCGCTCGCCATGCATGGGCAGGATTGCGGCCGGACGGAACAGGTGAACTGAACGGAAGGGCAACTGGGACAGTGCGTTCTCGGTACGGCCTTTCACCCGTGCCCACATGCTCGATCCCTGCTCGCTTCCATCGGTGCCGACACCTGAAATGTAAATGAAGATCATGTCTGGATTCATTTTGGCCAAAGGCCGTGCGAGGGCTAAGGTCAGCTCGTAGGTAAGTCGGTTATAGCGTTCTTCGTTCATGCCTGCCGACGAAACTCCGAGGCAGAAGAAGCACGCATCGAAACCGGCCAGCTCCGCTACGCTGCTATCCAGCGCAAACAGGTCACTGTGGATCAGTTCACTCAAACGCTCATGGCGCACCCCTGTGGAGCGCCTGCCGACAGCCAGCACTTGGCTGACATGTTGGTCAGCCAGGCATTCGCGCAACACACCTTGGCCCACCATGCCAGTCGCGCCGAATAACAAGACTCTCATCTGAAGCACCTGCAGTAAGGATAAAAAGTGAAGCTACGGCAGGATCCTTAACCGCAGCATATTCAGATGCCGATTGCCTTGTTACGCAAGTAGTCGCCGAGTCCGTGGACCACGAATACACGGCCGATGCTGCTCCCTTAGCCGCGAGGGGGTCTGAAAGCCAGCTAATGTGTCGTTTATCTAGACGGCGGCGGTGTGCCGGAGCCTTAAAAGCCAGAGGTGCTGGACACAGACCATCGCTGAACAGCTTGCCATACGAGGTCCTGGATAATGCTTGCGTGTTGCAATCCGCTGAAGTGAGACGCTGACCTGCAGAGAATTATAGCGTTGTGTCTAGCTATGTGTGACTAGCAGAATCGAGCCATATAACTTGCAGAGTACGCCAATTGTCGAGCAGTCGAACCCGTCAGATGCAAGGCTGTTGGGTCTGCTTTAGCCGACATCGCTTATCATCCATCAGGGTCCAGGCCGAAGGTTCCTACCCATCCCCATACTGAGGATCGCTTCGCGTCGCATACCCAGGGGCAGGAGCTGTATGCGGTAGTTCCGCACGTAGGGATCTGTGAGAGCGACTGGTAACTGGCGTTGTTATCGCAGCCCAATAAGCTAGCCCCTGGCGAAGACGGGCTTGTTTCCCTTCACGAGCTTGAGTTGCAGGCGAACTGAATGCAAAAAAGGCTGTATTCCCAGGCAATCGTGGTTACCCGGAAAAACAGCCGAGGCGCAGAGGACGCGCGAAGCAGCCGAAAATAGTGCAGTCGATCAGCTTTTTGAAGATACCGGCGTATCTCGTTCATATAGGAACTATCTAAACTTCTGCCGGCTCAACCGTTTGAACAGCCGCTCCCGACGATCATGTAGTCAAGTGTGTGGACAAGGCCGTGCGAATCTTGGTAAACCAAATGCATAAGCTCCATACCGCAACTTCCATCGTCGGGCGTCTGACTGATGACCTTCGCGATATCGAGCGGTGGTGTACCGATTTTGGTTGTCGAGTCTTCCGCGAAGACTGACGGCGCAGTAAGGCTCAACACTACGAGGAATGCGAGGTACTTCATCATGCTCGCCCACCCCTATCAACGTTCAGGGCCTGTGCAGGCTTCAATAGCGCGCGTGCAGAGTCGGCAATCATCACAACTCCACCCGCAAGCATCAGCACATCCTTGAGTACCAATCGCCCGCCGCCTGAAAGATAAGGAAACCCAAAGTCTGCATCACCGAGATTGGGCACCCATGCCTCGGGCGTGGTGAACAGAAAAGACAAGGTTACCAACGGAGTGAGAAACGCCAGAATTGAGCCCAGCATCCCGAGACGACGCGAAAAGGCGTATGAAAGAACCATCAGCCCTATGAGAATTTCCACGGTGCCAAGCCCTTTGGAAAATTCATATGTGTTGTTTTCCACCTGCCATTCGCGTTTGACCGGGTCCAGCTGGCCTTCGTGAGTTAGGTGTTCTTTGTAATCGTGTGGGTGATGGTAGAAGAACGACATGACCGGACTGTTTGCCACGAAAGGCGTAATGCTATCGGCCTCGTACGGCACAAATTTCAGCGCGCCGATCCACAGAAAGATAATGGCAACTCCTATCCTGATCAGGTGAATTCCAAGCTTGTCTAGTTTGCTGGCCCTTTCAAGCGATGTACGAAGTAATGATGGGAAGGAGTTCATGGGTAAGCCCTTGAGTTTTGAGAGCGCTCAAGGTTAAAGAGGGCAAAGCGCAAGGTCCGTCGAGATCGGCTCAGTGATTTGTGCAATCGTCTCAATCATGTACTGAGCGTGTCGCACTGGACAGTCTGGATGTTTCGACCATCTTCGTAGAGTTTTTCCAATGCCCACAGGTTGGCCTTTGACCATCCTGTCCCATCGTTCCAAAAGATCTGCGGGAGCTTGGGGATTTAAGCGCGGAATCTATCGACCTCCCATGCAACAGCTCTCCCCGTTATGGTCTCACGCCACGGATGAAATGCTACATGGTCTAGGTACGCCATCTGCGCCCCTTCGATCATTGGCGCTGTGATCGTAGAAATCCGCGCCGCTGATGATCCGTAACCACGCTGAATGTCCATAGCATGGCAAGGGAAGGGTGGATGTGAATGCCCTCGCGCTATACGTTAAAACGGAAGTGCAGAACGTCGCCGTCCTTGACGATGTAATCCTTGCCTTCCAGGCGCCATTTGCCCGCTTCCTTGGCACCGGCTTCACCCTTGTACTGGATGAAGTCGTTGTAGGCGACGCATTCGGCGCGGATGAAGCCTTTTTCGAAATCGGTGTGGATCACGCCGGCAGCCTGTGGCGCGGTGGCGCCGACACGGACGGTCCAGGCACGAACTTCTTCGACGCCGGCGGTGAAGTAGGTCTGCAGGTGCAGCATTTCGTAGCCGGCACGGATCACGCGGTTCAGACCAGGCTCTTCAAGGCCCAGGGCCTCCAGGAACATGTCCTTTTCTTCGCCGTCGTCGAGCTCCGCGATTTCCGCTTCGATCTTGTTGCAGACCGGCACCAGCATTGCGCCTTCTTCTTCGGCGATGGCGCGAACCACGTCCAGGTGCGGGTTGTTCTCGAAACCGTCTTCAGCGACGTTGGCGATGTACATGACCGGTTTGGTGGTCAGCAGATGGAAGCCCTTGATGACGGCTTTCTCATCGGCGTTCATGCTCTTCATCAGGCTGCGCGCGGGTTTGCCCAGCGTGAAGTGAGCGATGAGTTGTTCCAGCAGGCCTTTCTGGACTACTGCGTCCTTGTCGCCGCCCTTGGCGTTGCGCGTGACTTTCTGCAGTTGCTTCTCGCAGCTGTCGAGGTCAGCGAAAATCAGTTCCAGGTCGATGATTTCGATGTCGCGCTTTGGGTCGACGCTGTTGGAAACGTGAATCACGTTCTCGTCTTCGAAGCAGCGCACGACGTGAGCGATGGCGTCGGTCTCGCGGATGTTGGCGAGGAACTTGTTGCCCAGGCCTTCACCTTTGGATGCACCGGCAACCAGCCCGGCGATGTCGACGAATTCCATCGTGGTCGGCAGGATGCGCTTCGGGTTGACGATGTCGGCCAGGGCCTGCAGGCGCGGGTCCGGCATGGGCACGATGCCGGTGTTCGGTTCGATGGTGCAGAAGGGAAAGTTCTCCGCCGCGATACCGGATTTGGTCAGGGCGTTGAACAGGGTGGACTTGCCGACGTTGGGCAGGCCGACGATGCCGCAGTTGAATCCCATGGTGTTTCCCCTCGAGTGATGTCAGGCCTTCTGGCTGTGCAGGACGCGCATCGCCTTGGCGAAGTCGCCAGCGAGTACATCCGGCAGCACGCCGAGGGCAAAGTCGATGCTGGCGTCCAGTTTTTCCTGCTCGGCGCGTGGCGCGCGACCCAGGACAAAGTTGGACACCAGACTGGCGTCGCCCGGGTGGCCGATGCCAAGCCGCAGGCGGTGGAAGCCGTTCTGGTTGCCGAGCTGCGCAATGATGTCACGCAGCCCGTTATGCCCGCCGTGCCCGCCACCCAGTTTGAGTTTGGCGACGCCCGGAGGCAGGTCAAGTTCGTCGTGGGCCACCAGAATGGCTTGCGGAGGAATCCGGAAGAAACCCGCCAGAGCTGCGACGGACTGGCCGCTGCGGTTCATGTAGGTGGTGGGAATCAGCAGACGAACGTCTTGGCCCTGATGACTGAACTTAGCCGTCAGGCCGAAATATTTGCGGTCAGCGGTCAGGTTGACACGCTGGGCGCTGGCAATGCGCTCAACGAAAAGAGCCCCTGCGTTATGCCGGGTCTGTTCGTATTCGGGGCCTGGATTTCCCAGGCCGACGATCAGTTGGATGGCGGTCACGTCAGGGGCTCTTCCTTGGGTCGAGTGTGATGATGGCTAGCATCATCACGGGTTCAACCGGCTAGCGAGTAATAATTACTCTGCTTCGCCTTCTGCGGTGCCTTCTTCTTCGTCCTGGACGATGCGAGGAGCGTGGACGTTAGCGATGTCCAGGTCCTTGCCGTGCGCCAGAGCAACGAATTCAACACCTTTAGGTGCCTTGACGTCGGACAGGTGAACGTTGTCGCCGATTTCCAGAGCGCCCAGGTCAACTTCGATGAACTCAGGCAGGTCTTTCGGCAGGCAGGTCACTTCCAGTTCAGTGGCAGTGTGCGAGATCTCGCCGCCTTTCTTGATCGGTGCTTCTTCGTTGATGAAGTGCACTGGAACGATAGCGGTCAGTTTCTGGCCAGCTACGACGCGGATGAAGTCAGCGTGCATGATGAACTGCTTGGCAGGGTGACGCTGCATCGCTTTAACGATGACGTTCTGCTTGGCGCCAGCAACGTTCAGCTCGATTACGTGGCTGTAGGCAGCTTCGTTTTCGAACAGTTTGGCGAGTTCCTTGGCTTCGATGGTGATCGAAGTCGCTTCCTGGCCACCACCGTAAACAACGGCTGGGACGGAGGCGGCGAGACGACGCAGGCGGCGGCTCGCACCTTTCCCCAGGTCAGTACGCGCTTGGGCGTTCAGAATAAAATCAGTCATTTTGTATCTCCAATATAGCCATGACCGAGCGGCGTTTGCGACCAGCGCCAGACACGGTATGGGCAAAAAAGCCCCGCCCCGGCATTGAGTGTCGGGGCGGGGCGCTTTTCGTCAACGGATGGTTCGGCAGGGCAGGGCCCTTATCGGAACATCGCGCTGATCGATTCTTCATTGCTGATGCGACGCATCGCCTCAGCGACCACCGGTGCGATATCCAGTTGACGGATACGGTCACAGGCCTGTGCTGCAGCGGACAACGGGATGGTGTTCGTCACCACCAGTTCGTCCAGCACGGAATTTTCGATGTTCTCGATTGCACGGCCCGACAGAACAGGGTGTGTGCAATACGCGAAGACCTTGGCAGCGCCGTGTTCTTTCAGCGCTTTGGCCGCATGGCACAAGGTACCGGCGGTATCGACCATGTCGTCGACAAGAATACAGGTACGGCCTTCGACATCACCGATGATGTGCATCACTTCGGAGTGGTTCGCCTTCTCGCGGCGCTTGTCGATGATGCCCAGATCGACGCCCAGGGATTTGGCAACAGCACGTGCACGCACGACGCCACCGATATCCGGGGAGACAATCATCAGGTTTTCGAAACGTTGGTCTTCGATGTCATCCACCAGAACCGGGGAGCCGTAGATGTTATCTACCGGGATATCGAAGAAGCCTTGAATTTGGTCAGCGTGCAGGTCGACAGTCAGCACACGGTCGATACCGACGACGGTGAGCATGTCCGCAACCACTTTAGCGCTGATAGCCACACGGGCGGAACGCGGACGACGATCCTGGCGGGCATAACCAAAGTAAGGGATTACAGCAGTGATACGAGTAGCCGAGGAGCGACGGAAGGCATCAGCCATCACGACGAGTTCCATCAGGTTATCGTTGGTCGGAGCGCAGGTCGGCTGAATAATGAAGACGTCTTTACCGCGAACGTTTTCATTGATCTCAGCGGTAATCTCACCGTCGGAAAACTTTCCAACAGATATGTCACCGAGAGGGATATGCAGCTGACGTACGACACGCCGAGCCAGATCGGGGTTGGCGTTCCCCGTAAAGACCATCATCTTGGACACGCGCAGTACCTGGAGGCTTAGGGTATGCCTGGATGACTATAGGAAAATGGCAGGGGCGGCTGGATTCGAACCAACGCATGGCAGGATCAAAACCTGCTGCCTTACCGCTTGGCGACGCCCCTGTATCTGTTGCACGAGTGCCTGGCACTCGGTTCCTTTTAGAGCAGTGCTTGTAACTTCCGGTGCAACATCGAGATGTTTGCGCCTTTTGCTACAAACCCTGTAAGGGTCTCTGTAAGAAGGGCCGAGACTTTATCAGCTTCAGCTTTGCTTGGGAAGGCCCCAAACACACAACTTCCAGTTCCGGTTAATTTTGCTTCGGTGAATTTACCTAACAAATTCAAAGCGTTACCAACTTCTGGATACCGCCTCGTTACAACCGGTAAGCAGTCGTTTCGACTGTTTCCCTTGGGAACGGGGCGCACTTTAATGGGCGGAGTGTCACGTGTCAACAGCGGATCTGAAAAAATTTCTGCTGTACTTACAGATACTTGCGGCACTAGCACCAGATACCAAGGTTCTTCGGGGGTTACAGGGGTCAGTATCTCGCCGATGCCCTCAGCAAAAGCAGCGTGTCCACGCACGAAAACCGGCACGTCAGCCCCGAGCTTGAGGCCCAGCCCCGCCAGACGATCTTCATCCCAGCCAAGCTGCCAGAGATGATTCAGGCCGAGCAGTGTGGTTGCCGCATCGGAGCTTCCGCCGCCAATGCCGCCCCCCATGGGCAGGACTTTTTTCAGCCAGATATCAACGCCGAGCGGGCAACCGGATTGTTCCTTGAGGGCGCGAGCCGCTCTGACGATCAGATTACTGTCGTGGGGGACGTCGGCAATTTCCGTCTGCAGGCGCACTTCACCGTCGTCGCGAAGCGCGAAACTGAGCTCGTCGCCGTAATCGAGAAACTGAAACAGCGTCTGCAGTTCGTGATAACCGTCGGCACGCCGTCCGGTGATGTGCAGCATCAGATTCAGTTTGGCAGGGGCGGGCAGTGTCAGTCGTGCTTGCGACATGCTCATTGCCCCAGTTTGCGTGGTTGCCAGTCCTTGATGACCAGCGTGACGTCCAGATCCTGCCCGTGCAGCTTCATGCGCTCAGGCAACCAGAAACCGTTCTGCTGGGTGTAGCTCAGGTATTCGATCTGCCAGCCATCCTGTTCAAGGCTGGATAGGCGACTGTCACCGTCAAGCGTCAGGCTGCTTTTGCTGTCCGGCGCCGGCAGACCGCGCACCCACCAGACCAGATGCGACACTGGCAGTTTCCAGCCCAGTTGATCCTTGAGCAGGGTTTCCGGGTCCGGCGCGTCGTAACGGCCCTGATTGGCGACTTCCAGCGACACTGCGCCAGGGCGACCGGTCAACCGGGCAGCACCGCGACCCAGCGGGCCGGACAGGCGAATGTCGTAGTAATCCTGGCGTTGTAGCCAGAACAGCGTGCCGCTGCCGGAATCCTTTGGCGCGCGGATGCCCACCTTGCCGTTGATCTGCCAGCCGTCGAGGCTGCTGAGTTGTTCTTTGTTCACACGCCATTGATTGGCGTCGCCCTTGCCTTGTACGGCTTCGCGGGAGGACATGCCGGCACAGCCGGCAAGCAGGGCGATCAGACTGAATACGAGTACGTGGCGCAATTGCATAAATTCAAAGGGTCTCGGCGCCGGTCAGGCGTTTGATGGTGCTGCGCAAGACCGGGCTGTCAGGTTGTTGTTCGAGGGCCTTGGCCCACACTTTGCGCGCTTCGCGCTGCTCGCCTTTGGCCCACAGGACTTCGCCCAGGTGCGCGGCGACTTCGTGATCCGGGAAGCGCTCCAGCGCCTGGCGCAGCAGACGTTCGGCCTCATCCAGATTGCCCAGGCGGTAGTTGACCCAACCGAGGCTGTCGAGCACCGCCGGGTCTTCCGGATTGAGCTGGTGCGCGCGCTCGATCAATTCCTTGGCCTCGGCGTAACGCGTCGTGCGGTCCGAGAGCGTGTAACCCAGGGCGTTCAACGCCATGGCGTTGTCTGGCTCGCGCTTGAGAATGGCCCGCAGGTCGCTTTCCATCTGTTTCAGATCGTTGCGTTTCTCGGCCAGCATCGAGCGGGTGTAGAGCAGGTTCAGATCATCCGGGTACTGCTTGAGCGCCTGATTCAACACCTGCCAGCCGCGATCGCTCTGGTTGTTGTTGGCCAGGGTCTCGGCTTCGATCAGGTACAGCTGAATGGCGTAATCGGGTTGATCGGCGCGTGCCTGAGCCAGCCGCTTCGAGGCTTCAGCGGTGTTGCCGTTGCTCATGAGGATATCGGCCTGACGCAACTGCGCAGGCAGGAAGTCATTGCCGGGGCCCACTTGGGCGTATTCGGCCAGCGCGGTTTGTGGGTCGTCGCGTTCTTCGTGGATGCGCCCGAGGTTTACGTGGGCGGAGTCGACGTGACTGCCGCGGGCGACGAGGTCTTCGAGGTAACCCTGCGCCTCGTCCCACGCCTTGTTTTCCAGGCACACGAGGGCGAGCGAATAACGCAGCTCGTCATCATCCGGGTACTGCTGAACCAGGCTGGAGAACTGCACTTTGGCGTCTTCCATGCGGTTCTGTTCCACGAGCATGCGCGCATAGGTCAGGCGCAGACGCTTGTCGTCCGGGTATTTCTTGATGCTTTTTTCCAGCAGCGGGATCGCCTCCTTGCCGCGGTTCATGCTTTGCAGCAAGCGAGCGCGCAGCAGGATCGGCGCCACTTCGCCTTCACCCGGCGGGTTGTCTTCGAGCAGTTTCAGGGAGGCGGCACTGTCGCCTTCCTGCTGGAGGAGAAGCGCCTTGCCGAAGATCAGCTGGCCGTTTTTCGGGTACTTCATCAGCAGACGATCAAAGCTGGTGATCAGCCCTTTGCGCGTATTGGAATCGGTTTCCGACGCCGACAGCGCGAGGAAATCAAAATGCGTGTCGCCCTGGCCCTGAAGGACCTTCTCCATATAGCGCATGGAATCGTCGTAGCGCCCGGCCCGCGCCAGCTGGATGGCTGCCGCGCGCTGTGCCTCGAGATTGCTCGGGTCGTTTTTCGCCCAGATCATGGATGTGTCGAGGGCGGCCTGATCGGCGCCCAGGTACTCGGCGATGCGGAAGGCGCGCTCGGAAATCCCAGGATCCTGAGTCTGGATCGCCTGGGTCACATAGTTGTCCAGCGCGATGTCGAAGCGGTTGCGCTGGCCGGCAAGCTCGGCAGTCAGCAGGCTGACGACGGTTTCCTGAGTAAACGAGCCGTACACCTGAGGTTTGGCCTCGGGTGCGGGCGGCGCTTCTTTCGCCGGAGCGGAGGGCTCCGTAGAAACGGAGGCCGTAGACTGGCAGCCACTCAGAGCGACAAGGGCAAGGAACAGCGCGGAGGATTTATTCATATAGAGGAGGGGCGGCTTACCTGCGGTTTGGAAGCATCATGACACAAGGCCGGGAGCAAACCCACAGCCCGCACGAAATCTGGATACGCTCAATCTACAGCCTGCCCGCGGACATTTTGTCGCAGGCCGGACGCGCTGATACGCAACCTGTATAGGGACAATAGTGCGCTGCGGACGTTCTGAATGTATTGCGGTGGTTGTCCTGAATCTATTGAAGTAGGACAATTGCCGGCTTCACGTCACCATCAGCGACCTTGAATGGCCTTTCTTGCTCTGGGTATCAACCATAAGACTGCATCAGTTGATGTCCGCGAGCGCGTGGCATTTACGCCTGAGCAGCTGGTTGAGGCGCTGCAGCAGCTCTGCCGCCTGACCCGAAGCCGGGAAGCGGCCATTCTCTCCACTTGCAATCGCAGCGAGCTGTATATCGAACAGGATCAGCTGACCGCCGACGTCGTGTTGCGCTGGCTGGCGGATTATCACCACCTGAATGTCGATGAGCTGCGCGCCAGTGCCTATGTGCATGAAGACGACGCGGCGGTGCGTCACATGATGCGCGTGGCATCGGGGCTGGATTCGCTGGTGCTCGGCGAGCCGCAGATCCTCGGTCAGATGAAATCGGCGTATGCCGTTGCCCGGGAGGCTGGCACGGTCGGCCCGTTGCTCGGGCGGCTGTTTCAGGCCACCTTCAGCGCTGCCAAACAGGTGCGCACCGACACGGCCATCGGCGAGAACCCAGTGTCCGTCGCCTTTGCCGCCGTCAGCCTGGCCAAGCAGATTTTCAGCGACCTGCAGCGCAGTCAGGCGCTGCTGATCGGGGCAGGGGAGACCATCACCCTGGTTGCCCGCCACCTGCATGAGCTCGGGGTCAAACGTATCGTTGTTGCCAACCGCACCCTCGAGCGCGCGAATATTCTCGCCGAGCAGTTCGGTGCCCACGCGGTGCTGTTGGCCGACATCCCGGCCGAGCTGGTCAACAGCGACATCGTGATCAGCTCCACGGCCAGTCAGTTGCCGATTCTGGGCAAGGGCGCCGTTGAAAGCGCGCTGAAACTGCGCAAGCACAAGCCGATCTTCATGGTCGACATCGCCGTGCCGCGCGATATCGAGCCCGAGGTCGGCGAGCTGGACGACGTCTACCTCTATACCGTGGACGATCTGCACGAAGTCGTCGCTGAAAACCTCAAGAGTCGCCAGGGCGCGGCGCAGGCGGCCGAAGAACTGGTCAGCGTGGGCGTCGACGATTTCATGTCGCGGCTGCGCGAGCTGGCGGCGGTCGACGTGCTCAAGGCGTATCGTCAGCAGAGCGAACGCCTGCGCGACGAAGAATTGCAGAAGGCCCAGCGCATGCTCGCCAATGGCAGCAACGCCGAAGACGTCTTGATGGCGCTGGCACGTGGCCTGACGAATAAATTGATGCACGCTCCCAGCGTGCAACTCAAAAAGCTCTCCGCTGAAGGCCGCGTCGATGCGCTGGCCATGGCCCAGGAACTCTTTGCCCTCAACGAGGGCTCCACGGATAAATCCCCGCAATGAAAGCTTCACTGCTTAATAAGCTGGACGTGCTCAGCGACCGTTTCGAGGAATTGACCGCGCTGCTCGGCGATGGCGAAGTCATCTCTGATCAGACCAAATTTCGCGCGTATTCCCGTGAGTACGCCGAAGTCGAGCCAGTGATCCAGGTGTACCGGCAACTGCAGAAAGTGCAGACCGACCTCGAAGGCGCGCAGGCGTTGCTCAAGGACAGCGACCCCGACATGCGCGAAATGGCCGTCGAGGAAGTGCGCGATGCCAAGGATCAGTTGCTGGTGCTCGAGGCTGACCTGCAGAAAATGCTGCTGCCCAAAGACCCGAACGATGGCCGCAACGTGTTTCTGGAAATTCGCGCCGGCACCGGTGGCGACGAGGCGGCGATTTTCGCCGGGGACCTGTTCCGCATGTATTCCCGCTATGCCGAGCGACGGGGCTGGCGTGTCGAGATCCTGTCCGAGAACATAGGCGAACATGGCGGCTACAAGGAAGTCATCGCGCGGGTCGAAGGCGAACACGTCTACGGCAAGCTGAAATTCGAGTCGGGTGTGCATCGCGTTCAGCGCGTCCCGGAAACCGAATCCCAAGGGCGCATTCACACCTCTGCGTGTACGGTAGCGGTGTTGCCAGAGCCTGACGAACAGCAGACCATCGAGATCAACCCGTCAGACTTGCGCGTTGACACCTATCGCTCATCCGGCGCCGGTGGTCAGCACGTCAACAAGACCGATTCGGCCATCCGCATTACGCACTTGCCGTCCGGCATTGTGGTGGAGTGTCAGGAAGAACGTTCGCAGCACAAGAACCGTGCGCGGGCCATGTCCTGGCTGTCGGCCAAGCTCAACGACCAGCAGACTGCTGCGGCGGCCAATGCCATCGCCAGCGAGCGTAAATTGCTGGTAGGTTCCGGGGATCGCTCGGAACGCATTCGTACGTACAATTTCCCACAGGGGCGAGTCACGGATCACCGGGTGAACCTGACGCTCTATTCCCTTGATGAAGTTCTGGCCGGCGGGGTCGATGCAGTGATAGAACCGTTACTTGCCGAGTATCAGGCAGATCAACTTGCGGCACTGGGTGATTAAATGACCATCATCGCCAGCTTGTTAAGAAGCGCCGAGTTGCCGGATTCTCCGACAGCGCGTCTGGATGCAGAATTGTTGCTGGCCGCTGCCCTGGGCAAGCCGCGCAGTTTTCTGCACACCTGGCCCGAGCGTATTGTCAGCACCGAAGCGGCGCAGGCCTTCGACGGTTATCTCAAGCGTCGTCGAACCGGCGAACCCGTCGCATACATTCTGGGCCTGCAAGGGTTCTGGAACATCGACCTGGAAGTCGCCCCCCATACGCTGATCCCGCGGCCCGAAACCGAGATGCTGGTGGAAACCGCGCTGGAGCTTTTGCCCGGTGCGATTCCTCACACGCTGCTCGATCTCGGCACGGGCACCGGCGCCATCGCGCTGTCGCTGGCCAAGGATCGTCCGCAGTGGAGCGTCACGGCGGTGGACCGCGTTGAGGAAGCGGTCGAGCTTGCCGAACGCAATCGCCAGCGCCTGCATCTGGATAACGCGAAGATTTTGCACAGCCACTGGTTCAGCGCTGTCGAGGGTCAGCGTTTCGACCTGATCCTGAGCAACCCGCCTTACATTGCCTCCAACGACCCGCACCTGGTCGAAGGTGACGTGCGCTTCGAGCCAAGCAGTGCGCTGGTCTCCGGCGCCGATGGCCTGGATGATCTGCGTTTGATTGTGTCGCAAGCGCCCGCCCACCTTGAAGCCGGCGGCTGGCTGTTGCTGGAGCATGGCTACGACCAAGGCGCGGCGGTGCGCGAGCTGTTGCTTGAGCACGGATTCGAAGAGATCAAGACCCGACGCGATCTGGGCGACCACGAACGCATCACCTTCGGGCGAGTGCCGTGCTGACGGACGAAGAACTGCTGCGCTATAGCCGGCAGATCCTTCTGCAACAGGTTGACATCGACGGTCAGCTGCGCCTCAAGCAAAGCCGCGTGTTGATTGTCGGCCTCGGCGGACTGGGTTCGCCGGTGGCGTTGTACCTGGCGGCGGCGGGCGTCGGAGAATTGCATCTGGCGGATTTCGACAGCGTCGATCTGACCAACCTGCAACGCCAGATCCTTCACGACACCCCAAGCGTGGGGCTGAGCAAAGTCGATTCAGCCATTATCCGGCTGACGGCCATCAATCCACAGATAACACTCGTACCTCATCGCGCGGCCCTTGATGTCGACTCTCTGGCGGCAGCCGTTGCCGGGGTCGAACTGGTCCTGGACTGCTCGGACAATTTCTCGACGCGTGAGGCGGTCAATGCCGCGTGCGTCGCCGCGTGCAAGCCATTGGTCAGCGGCGCCGCGATTCGCCTCGAGGCGCAACTGTCGGTGTTCGATCCGCGCCGTCCGGAGAGCCCCTGCTACCACTGCCTGTACGGGCACGGTAGCGAGACCGAACTGACCTGCAGCGAGGCGGGCGTGATCGGCCCGTTGGTGGGCTTGGTCGGCAGTTTGCAGGCCCTTGAGGCCCTTAAGCTGTTGGCCGGCTTTGGCGAACCGATGGTGGGGCGACTGCTGCTGATCGATGCCGTGAGCACGCGATTCCGCGAATTGAAAGTTAAACGCGATCCCGGCTGCAGCGTGTGCGGTACCGGGCTCCGAGCTGCCGCTGAGCATGAGTAGAGACAGCGATGCGCCGGTGGCGGTGTTTGACTCCGGTGTCGGCGGGTTGTCGGTGCTGGCGGAAATACATCAGTTGCTTCCACGGGAATCGTTACTCTACCTCGCCGACTGCGGCCACATTCCCTACGGCGAGAAAACCCCCGAATTCATTCGCGAACGCTGCGCGACGATTGCCGAGTTCTTCCACAATCAGCGCGCCAAGGCGCTGGTGATCGCCTGCAATACGGCGACGGTGGCCGGCATCGCTGACTTGCGCGTCCGCTATCCTGACTGGCCGCTGGTGGGCATGGAGCCTGCGGTCAAACCTGCCGCCGCGGCGACGCGAACCGGTGTCGTCGGTGTGTTGGCAACTACGGGCACTTTGCAAAGCGCCAAGTTCGCCGCATTGCTCGATCGCTTCGCGGCAGACGTGCAAGTCATCACGCAGCCTTGTCCGGGGCTGGTCGAGTTGATCGAAACGGGCGATCTGGTCAGCCCGTCGATTCGGCAATTGCTGCAGGGTTACGTCGCGCCGTTACTCGCTGCGGGATGCGACACCATCATTCTGGGATGTACCCATTACCCGTTTCTCAAGCCATTGCTGCGGGAAATGATCCCTGCGTCCATCACGCTGATCGACACCGGCGCCGCGGTAGCCCGACAGTTGCAACGCTTATTGAGCGAGCGTGAGCTGCTGGCGAGCGGTCATCCTCGCACTGCGCAGTTCTGGACGACCGGCGATCCAGAAGATTTCAGAAACGTCCTACGCGTGCTTTGTATCAACTCCGACAATGTGCGAAGCTTCGTTTCGTGAAAAAAACGTGAATCGCTTCGGCTGTGGGTGAACTACAGTTCAGCGGCCGGCTTCTACAGCACTTCTGTCGATATAAAAAATTTCTAACTGCTTTCGAAAATAGGATGTTTCAGATGAAGCGACTGTTTTGTTTGGCTGCGATTGCGGCTGCGTTGTTGGGGCAAAGCGCAATTGCTCAGGCTGATGGGGTCGAGTTTTCCGTAGGACACACTGGCGAATCCACGATGACGTATCGTCTGGGCGCGCAATTTGATTGGGATCAAAGCTGGTGGCAAACCGGTGTCGGTCGCCTGACCGGTTACTGGAGCGGCGCTTACACGTATTGGGAAGGCGACAAGAGCTCCAGCAACAACAGCCTGTCGTTCTCCCCGGTATTCGTTTATGAGTTTTCGGGTGAGAGCGTCAAGCCTTACATCGAAGCCGGTATCGGCGCCGCTGTATTCCAGCGCACCGAAGTGGAAGGCAACAAGCTGGGCAGCGCGTTCCAGTTTGAAGACCGTCTGGGGTTTGGTCTGCGCTTTGCGGGCGGACATGAAGTTGGCCTGCGCGCCACTCACTACTCCAACGGTGGCATGACCGCCAACAACGACGGTATCGAAAGCTACGCTATTCACTACACGATGCCGTTCTAAGCGCTACATCGCTTTATTGCAGTCGCGGGCTAACCTGCATTGCAACGTACCACCCGGTTCTTCCCGGCTGAAGCCGGTCCTACTGACACAGCGTGCACTTGGTTGGATTGGCTGAAGCCGGTTCTACTGACACCGCGCGTGCTCTTGGCAGGACCGGCTTTAGCCTGGAATGTGTCAGTCAAAGCGGCTGACTCAGACAAATAGCAATCACAAATAAGCCGTCGCGATCCCTTCTCGTTCGGCAATACACTCCGGCGCACCCATTTCGAATTCCCTGCAAATCAACGGCCGACGGTCGTAGATCGTGCACATCATCGTGTCGCGATCCAGTGCCGCGCACCAGCCATCGTCCAGGCGCAGCATGACTTCGCCGCCCCAGTCATCGGTGTCGATGTAACGCTCGGGCACGCCGGTGTCAGTGATCAGCATGACTTCCAGCTGACAGCAGCAGGCCGCACAAGTGGAACACGTGATTGCGGGTTCGGCAGGGAGTTGAAGCGAAGGGATCACAGTCGTCATGAGCGGCAGTTTAAATCACCGCGCAGCGGACACCTAACCGGTGTGACGAATGCTCACCCATTCTCCTGCGTTTCGGCCTGCCGCTGTGGCAGCGACTTGAACGCTTGCAGTGCGCGTTCGCGGCTGGCTTTCAAATCAACGATGGGCGCGGGGTAACTTTCCACGCCAAACAGCCCGCCCAGCGCGGTGGGGTTATGAATGTCGCGCTTGTTCAACTCAGCCAGTTCAGGCACCCACTGCTTGATGAATCGACCTTCGGGGTCGAAGCGTTCCGACTGGCTTTGCGGATTGAAGATCCGGAAGTAAGGCGACGCGTCGGTGCCGGTTGATGAGCTCCACTGCCAGCCGCCATTGTTCGACGCGAGATCGCCGTCGATCAGGTGCTGCATGAAGTAGCGTTCACCCTCGCGCCAGTCGATCAGCAGATTCTTGGTCAGGAACATGGCCGAAATCATCCGCAGCCGGTTGTGCATCCAGCCGGTGTCCAGCATCTGGCGCATGGCTGCATCGACAATCGGCAGCCCGGTTCGACCCTGTTGCCAGGCTTCGAGATCCTTTGGCGAATTGCGCCATTTCAGCGCTTCGGTTTCCGGGCGGAAGGCGCGATGACGGGAGACACGGGGAAAGCCCACCAGCACATGCTTGTAGAACTCACGCCAGAGCAGCTCAGTGATCCAGGTCACCGAACCCGAATGACCGGTTTCAAACTCGCCATTGTTGCTGCGCAGCGCCGAATGCAGGCACTGGCGAGGCGAAATCACACCGGCCGCCAGGTACGCAGACAGCTGGCTGGTGCCCGGCTTGGCGGGGAAATCGCGCTCTTGATCGTAGTAATGCACTTGCTCGTCGGTGAAGTTCTGCAGGCGATCACGCGCCTCATCTTCACCGGCAGGCCAGAGCGAGCGCAGGGTCTCGGTCGGCGCGGCGAAACCGTTGACCGCATCCGGGACGACATCGCGTCTGATGGACAGCTTCTGCTGCGCCTTGGGCAGTGCAACCAGCGCCGGGATCGAGTAATGCAAGCGGGCGTAACAGACCTTGCGGAATTGCGTGAAGACCTTGAAATAGCCGCCGCTTTTAGTCAGCACGCTGCCCGGCTGAAAGAACAGCTGGTCGAGGTGACGATGAAATAGGATGCCGGCGCCGTCGAGCGCTGCCTCCACTTCACGATCACGTTTGGTCTCGTTGTTGCCGTACTCGTCGTTCACGTGCACGCTTTCGATCCCGCGTTGCTGACACAACTCGAGGATCGCCTTGGGCGCCTGAGCCCACGTGTCTGCATGGACGATCAGCAGCGGTACGTTGAGCACTTCAAGCGCCTTGCTCAGCTCGCTGAGGTTGCGCAGCCAGAAATCGACTTTGCATGCGGCATCGTCGTGGCTCTGCCACTGGCCTGGGCTGATTATGTACACGGCGAGGGTCGGTCCCTGCTCCATGGCAGCGCTCAGCGCGGTGTTGTCGTGCACACGCAGATCGCTGCGCAGCCATATCAATTGCATAGTTATTCCTTAGATGAGCCCCAGCCTTTGCAAAGCGGCTTGGGCGGTCAAAGGGTCTTCAGCCAGAGAAAGGCCGGAGACTTCACCCTCGGCTGCGAATAATTCCGTCGAATGAATGCGCACCGCGGGCCCGACGATCAACTTCGGGCACTCAATGTTGTGCAGCAGGCGAGGCAACTGTCCGACGTTCAGTGATTTACTGGAGTACAACAACACTGCGCGCGGCTTGAGGTATTCGCAGGCCAGGGCCAGCTCGCCTGCCGGCAACGGCCAATCGAACACTTCCACCGGGCAATCGGCGCTGCTGAGCAGCCATGCGGTCAGCCACAGATGCGGCTCAAGCGGCAGATCGGACTGGTTGACCAGCAGCAAAGGCGCGCCGCTGACCTGACGATTGTTGTGGTACAGCCGGGCGCCAAGCTTGCTGCGCAGCCACGAGTAGAAAAACACGCGTTCCAGCTGCGCGCCGAACTGGCCCTGCCAGCGCTGCTCAAGGGAAGTCAGCAGCGGCAGTAACAGTTGCTCACAGAGGGTGCGCGGCGGATACAGCGACATCGCGCGGTTGAGCGAATCATCAAGGCGTCGCTCGGCCAAGGCGCCGATGGCTTCCTGAAGGGTCTGGCGAAGAACGTCCCAGTCGTTCTCGACACTCGGCGCTGGCGCCTGCTGATCGTCGATCAACTGCTTGACCTGACTGACCGACACGCCGCGGTTCAGCCACGTAAGGATGGTCAGCACGCGGTCCACATGCTCGTTGCTGTAAAGGCGATGGCCCTTGGGCGTTCGGTGCGGAACGATGAGGCCGTATCGGCGTTCCCACGCACGCAGGGTTACAGCGTTCACGCCGGTCAGGCGGGCGATTTCGCGAATCGGCAACCAGCCGTTTTCAAAGGCGCTGGCGGGGTCTTGCGGATCGCCTTCCGGCGGTTCTTGCTCATTAGGGGTCATGGTCAAATCGCGTTGCGCAGACTGAGGTTTTCCGGATGCGGCTGCAGATAAACCTGCAGCGCAATGTACGGATCGGGGTGTCGGCGGAAATGGTGTTTGAGCAGCGTCAGCGGTACAACAAGCGGCACAATGCCTTCGTGGTACTGATTGATGACGCCCTGGATTTCTTTCTTGTCGGACGCACTGAGTGTCTGGCGCAGATAGCCGCACAAATGCTGCAACACGTTCGTATGGGTGCGCCGCGTCGCCGGTTTCTTTAGCGCGCTCATCAACTGACTGAAGTAGCGCGGGGCAATTTCGGCAGGGTCATCTCGGCCCATGGTGCCCAGCAGATTGCCCAGCGTCTTGTACTGGACAGGATCGTTGGCCATCAGCTGATATTTATAGCGGGCATGAAACTCGGTGAGCGTACGGCGGGTGATGCCGCTTTTCAGCAGCGTCTGCCAGGCGGCATAGGCAAACACACGGGTAATGAAATTCTCCCGCAGGACCGGGTCGTTCAAACGGCCGTCTTCTTCGACGGGCAGATCAGGGTGACGCGCGCAGAACGCTTGGGCGTAAATACCGCGCCCGCCGGTCTCGAACGGCACGCCGTTATCGCGGTAAACCTTGACGCGCTCCAGGCCACACGATGGCGATTTCTGCATAAAGATGTAGCCGCAGATGTCGCTCATCTCGGTGGCCATATGCTCGCCATAATCGGCCAGTTGCTCGGTGACGTTCATGGCGTGGTGGACACTGCCGACCGCCTGAGGATGATCCGGGTCACCCACCAAACGGATAGCCTCGCGAGGAATGCCCATGCCGATGGCGACTTCGGGGCACGCGGGCACGAAATCGAAATATTCGTTAAGGGCACGGGTCAGCAGGTGCGATTCCTTGTGCCCGCCATTGAACCTGACCTCCACACCCATCAGGCAGGCGCTGACGCCCAGCTTGGGTTTGGAGGCTTGCTCTGATGAATGATCGAGTACAGCAGACATGACAGACCCTCGATGGACTTCTTATACAGATCCGTTTCTCTGTACAATATTTGCCCATGATAGGTTTGTAGCAGTGCAAGTCAAATAATTTGTACAACATCAGGGAATGAAGCGACAAGGTGCGGGGATTTAGCCGCAAAGACAGGATTGCGCGGTGATTTAGAGGTGTTTACTTCCAGCCCATTTGCCAGCTCTGTTCATTCTGCAGTGTCTGCCAGACCATCTTCTGACTGCGCTTGGTCATCACGGCTTGCAGTTCAATCTCCAACACCGTGCCTTCCTCATCACAAAACAGCTCAGTAACCAGAAAGTGCTTTTCACGGTTGTGAGGGGACGCTGCCGTCCATTTCGACAGCAGCAGCTTGCGCGGATTGAGTCGATTCATTTGAGGTGTTCCAGCAGGCGCCGCGCAGCTTCCTGACCGCTCAGCCATGCGCCCTCGACGCGGCCCGACAGGCACCAGTCGCCGCAGACGTACAGGCCCAGATCCGCGTCAGAAAACGCGCCGACTTCGCGCCCGCCAGCAGGTCTTGCATACAGCCAGCGGTGGGCGAGGGTGAACGCCGGGGCCGGCATCGCGCAATTCATCAGCTCGGCAAATGCGCCATGCAGCTGATCGATGACCTCTTCCTTGGGCATGTCGACATGCTGGCGGCTCCAGGCGCTGGTGGCGTGCAAGATCCAGGTGTCCATCTGACTGTCACGCCCGGGTTTGCTGCGATTGCGGGCCAGCCAGTCGATGGCGCTGTCTTGCACGAAGCAGCCTTCGAGTGGAGTGTCCAGTGGGGTGTCGAAGGCCAGCGCGACGGCCCAGGTCGGTTCCATTTTCACGCCGGCAACAACGCTTGCCAGTTTCGGTGCGTCCGCCAGCAAGGTAGTGGCCTGGGGCGCGGGGATGGCGATCACGACCTGACTGAACGGGCCATGGCTTTGGCCGTCGGCGTCCAGCAGATTCCAGTGTTGTTCGCCACGAAAGACTTCGGTGATGCGGCAGGAAAAGGTCACCGGCATGTCGCCGAGCATGGCCCGGGTGATTGCACTCATGCGCGGCGCGCCGACCCAGCGCACTTGCTCGTCGGGTGACAGACTGAGTGTTCCGCCGTGATAGTTGTAGAGCAGCGGTTTCCACTCGGCCACATGGCCCTCAGCCTGCCATTGCTGCACGGCAGTGGCGAAGCGGCGGTCGCGGGCGGTGAAGTACTGGGCGCCCATGTCCAGTGCGCCGGCATCGCTGCGTTTGCTGGACATCCGGCCGCCACTGCCGCGGCTCTTGTCAAAGAGATGAATGCTATGCCCGGCGGCTTGCAACGCCTGGGCGGCGGAGAGTCCGGCGATGCCGGTACCGATGATTGCGATGGGGACAGTCATAGGGGCCTCGTTACCTGTCTGCACAGACTACGCCTCAGGCAAAAGCTGTACAATGCCGTTTTTCGGTATAAGTTGTCGCCCTGCACACGCAGGACGCTGACCTTCCAAGGGCTCGTTGACAAGTCTGACGCTTTACTTCAATCGTTCAACTGCACGATCGGGCTGTCCTAAAGAACAGCAGTGGAGTGGACCGCCGTAACCTGACCTAAAGTTGAGTGATCACTCCGCGCACGAGCTCATGGCTTGTGAAGAAATAGACTCCGCAATTGCGATGAACGCCACGTAAGGAACTCAGTCATGCACATCTTGCTGACCGGCGGTACAGGCTTGATAGGGCGTCGTTTGTGTAAACACTGGCTCGCGCAGGGCCATCAACTGACGGTCTTGAGTCGCAAACCCGAGGATGTCGCGCGGCTCTGCGGCGCCAACGTTCGCGGGATTGCACACTTCGATGATGTAGGCAGCCAGCACGTCGATGCGGTGGTCAATCTGGCCGGCGCGCCCATCGCCGACCGCCCGTGGACCCGCAAACGCAAGATACTGCTGTGGGACAGCCGCATCACCCTGACCGAGCAATTGGTCACCTGGCTTGAGCGCCGCGAGCAAAAGCCTGACGTGTTGATCTCCGGTTCCGCGGTCGGTTGGTACGGCGACGGCGGTGAGCGCGAACTCGATGAAAACGCGCAACCGGTCAGCGAAGATTTCGCCAGCCGCCTGTGCATTGCCTGGGAAGAGACCGCACAACGTGCTGAAGCGCTGGGCATTCGCGTGGTGCTGGTGCGCACCGGCCTGGTGTTGGCCGATGAAGGCGGCATGCTGCAACGCCTGTTGCCGCCGTTCAAAATGGGCATGGGCGGGCCGATTGGCAACGGACGCCAATGGATGCCGTGGGTTCATATCGAGGATCAAATCGGCCTGATTGATTTCCTGATGAACCGGGACGACGCCCGAGGTCCTTATAATGCCTGCGCGCCATCACCGGCCCGCAACCGGGACTTTGCCAAGACCCTTGCGTCCGTGCTGCACCGCCCGTCATTTATGCCAATGCCGGCCGTCGCGCTCCGATTGTTGCTGGGTGAGCTGTCGATCCTGCTGCTGGGCGGTCAACGCGCCCGGCCAGACCGCCTGCAAGAGGCGGGTTTCACTTTCCGATTCACTGATCTGCGCGCGGCCCTGGAAAATCTTCTGGGCCGCCACTGACATCAAGGTGTTGCATGACCGATCACGCTTTATTGATGGTTAACCTGGGCTCACCGGCTTCCACGTCGGTGGCTGACGTGCGCCGCTACCTCAATCAGTTCCTGATGGACCCTTACGTTATTGACGTGCCGTGGCCAGTGCGTCGCCTGATCGTCTCGCTGATTCTGATCAAGCGTCCGGAGCAGTCGGCCCATGCTTACGCGTCGATCTGGTGGGAGGAGGGTTCGCCGCTGGTGGTGCTGAGCAAGCGACTTCAGCAGGCCATGGTCAAGGAATGGAAGCACGGGCCGGTTGAGCTGGCGATGCGTTATGGCGAGCCTTCGATCGAAACCGTGCTCACGCGCCTGGCAGCCCAGGGCATCAAAAAGGTCACCTTGGCGCCGCTGTATCCGCAGTTCGCCGGCAGCACTGTGACCACGGTTATCGAAGAAGCCAAACGCGTGCTGCACGACAAGAAACTGAGTTTCGATCTCGCGCTGCTGGCGCCGTTCTTTAATCAGCAGGAATACCTCGACGCCCTGGTGGCGAGTGTGCGGCCGCATTTGCAGCAGGATTACGATCACCTGCTGCTGAGTTTCCATGGCCTGCCCGAGCGGCATATCACCAAGCTCGACCCGACCGGCAATCACTGTTTCAAGAGCGGCAACTGCTGTGAGACGGCGTCCCCCGAAGTTCTGGCGGTTTGCTACCGCGCCCAGTGCATGCGCTCATCGGCTGAGTTCGCCAAACTGATGGGGATCCCCGATGGCAAGTGGTCGGTGTCGTTTCAGTCGCGTCTGGGACGCGCGAAGTGGATCGAACCCTACACCGAGCCGCACCTGGCCGAGTTGGCGGCTAATGGCGTGAAGAAGCTGCTGGTCATGTGCCCGGCGTTTGTCGCGGATTGTATCGAAACACTGGAAGAGATCGGCGATCGCGGTGCCGAGCAGTTCAGGGAAGCGGGGGGCGAGGAGCTGGTGCTGATTCCGTGCCTGAACGACGACCCGAACTGGGCGAAAGCGCTGAATACATTGTGCGAAAAGGCACCGGCGATGGTGGTGTAACAACGCGAGCCCAGGTGTTGGCAAAATCCACTGTAGGAGCGTGCTTGCCCGCGAAAGCTTGTATTCAGTCGCCATCGATGTGACGCGACAACCGCATTTGCCATCAAGCCGGCTCCTACAGAGTGGGCATACGCCGACTATCTCGAGTGTGGGCAAGGTCCACTGTAGGAGCCGGCTTGCTGGCGAACCGGGCCGTCATCACCCTTGATGTGGCCCGAACCAACGCCTAGGCGAACACGCTCACTCCCACATAATGGCGTAGACAAAAAAGGGGCATCACGTGAGTAATGCCCCTTTTTCATAACGCTTCCGAATTACGGCAACTGGTCATCCAGGTGCTTGTTCTTCCACGCGTCATTCCCCGGCAGGATCAGGTTCAGCACGATGGCGGTCACGGCGCACAGCGCGATGCCTTTCATGCCGAAATCATCAGGTCCGTTGCCGGTACCGATCAGCACGCCGCCAATGCCGAACACCAGCGTGACGGACACGATCACCAGATTGCGCGCTTCGGCCAGGTCGACCTTGTGGCGGATCAGCGTGTTCATGCCCACCGCCGCGATTGAGCCGAACAGCAGGCACAGAATCCCGCCCATGACCGGCACCGGAATGCTCTGCAGCAAGGCGCCGAACTTGCCGATGAAGGCCAGGGTAATGGCGAAAATGGCCGCCCAGGTCATGATCTTCGGGTTGTAGTTTTTGGTCAGCATCACCGCGCCGGTTACTTCGGCGTAGGTGGTGTTGGGCGGGCCACCGAAAGCACCGGCCACGGTCGTCGCAATGCCGTCACCCAGCAAGGTGCGATGCAGGCCGGGCTTCTTCAGGTAATCGCGGCCCGTCACGCTGCCCACTGCAATCACGCCACCGATGTGCTCGATGGCCGGGGCCAGTGCCACCGGTACGATGAACAGGATCGCCTGCCAGTTGAATTCCGGCGCCGTGAAGTGCGGCAACGCCAGCCAGGGCGCGGCAGCAATCTTCGCCACATCGACCACGCCGAAATAGAACGACAGCGCAAAACCCACCAGCACGCCCGAGATGATCGGCACGAGGCGGAAGATGCCTTTGCCGAACACCGCAACGATCAACGTCGTCAGCAGCGCCGCCATCGAAATCACAATGGCGGTGTTATACGGGATCAGCTCTGCGGCGCCATCGCCCGTCCGGCCCATCGCCATGTTGGCGGCAATGGGTGCCATCGCCAGACCAATGGAAATGATCACCGGGCCAATCACCACCGGCGGCAGCAGGCGGTCGATAAAACCGGTGCCTTTGATCTTCACGGCCAGGCCAAGGAAGGTGTAAACGAAGCCTGCTGCCATTACGCCGCCCATGGTCGCTGCCAGGCCGAACTGGCCCTTGGCGAGAATGATCGGGGTAATGAAAGCAAAGCTCGACGCGAGAAAGACCGGCACCTGACGACCTGTCACCACCTGGAAGCACAGGGTGCCCAGGCCTGCAGTGAACAGCGCCACGTTAGGGTCGAGGCCAGTGATCAGCGGCATCAATACCAGCGCGCCGAATGCCACGAACAGCATCTGCGCGCCCGACAATATGGTGCGCCAGAGTGGATCGTTGAACTCATCCAGCTTCATCAGGCGTCCTTCTGCTTGGTGCCGAAAATCTTGTCACCGGCATCGCCCAGGCCCGGAATGATGTAGCCGTGTTCGTTCAGTTGCTGATCGATGGACGCGGTGTAGATGTTGACGTCCGGATGGGCCTTCTCGACGGTGGCGATGCCTTCCGGTGCGGCAACCAGGACCATCGCGCGAATGTCGCGGCAACCGGCTTTTTTCAGCAGGTCGATGGTGGCAACCATGGAGGCGCCAGTGGCGAGCATCGGGTCGATGATCAGCGCCAGACGCTGGTCGATCTCGGGGGCGAGTTTTTCCAGGTACGTGTGGGCTTCGAGGGTTTCTTCATTGCGCGCAACGCCCACGGCACTGACCTTGGCGCCCGGGATCAGGCTGAGCACGCCTTCAAGCATGCCGATGCCGGCCCGAAGGATTGGCACCACGGTGATCTTCTTGCCGGCGATCTTCTCGACCTGAACCGTGCCGGCCCAGCCCTGAATTTCGTAGGTTTCCAGCGGCAGATCCTTGGTCGCTTCATACGTCAGCAGCGCACCGACTTCCTGAGCCAGTTCACGAAAATTCTTGGTGCTGATATCGGCACGGCGCATCAGGCCGAGCTTGTGGCGGATCAGCGGATGGCGGATCTCACGAATGGGCATAGGGGAAAGGCTCCAGCGGGCGGGCAAAAAAAACGGCTTAGATTAATCTATTCAGCTGTAACTTGTCCTGACGGTTAGGTTCGAGCGCCGAGATTTGTGGAACGGCAGTGCAACGTTAGTCCAGAAACACTTGCCCTGATGTCGGCGGATGCGTACCTTTGCCCGCTTTTCCTCACACAGCCCCCCTTGGAGAGCGTCATGTCCGCTGATCTCGAGCATATCCGTCAAGTCATGCGCGAGGCTGACTGCCTGTACAACGAGGCCGAAGTCGAGGCCTCCATCGCCCGCGTCGGCGAGCAAATCAATGGCGTGCTGGCCGACCGTAACCCGGTGGTTTTTTGCGTGATGAACGGCGGCCTGATCTTCGCCGGCAAGCTGCTCACACATCTGAATTTCCCGCTGGAAGCGTCCTACCTGCACGCCACCCGCTATCGCAACGAAACCAGCGGCGGCGACCTGTTCTGGAAAGCCAAGCCTGAAGTCTCGTTCATCGACCGCGATGTGCTGATCATTGACGACATCCTCGATGAAGGTCACACCCTCGGCGCGATCATCGACTTCTGCAAACATGCCGGCGCGCGCGCTGTTCACACCGCAGTGCTGATCGACAAGGACCACGACCGCAAAGCGCGTCCTGACCTTAAAGCCGATTTCGTTGGCCTGCCTTGCATCGACCGCTACATCTTCGGTTACGGCATGGACTACAAAGGCTACTGGCGCAACGCGGCCGGCATTTACGCGGTTAAAGGCATGTAACGAAACCCAAGCCGATTTACAGCGTCTGTGTCTGCCGAAGATCCTGGCTATAACTCCAGACCTATTGTAGGAGCGCGCTTGCCCGCGAAAGCGTTCGTCCAGTCGCCATCGATGCAACCTCACCTATAGCGTTCGCGGGCAAGCGCGCTCCTACAGATGCCTGGCAGGCTCCACATGCTAGAGTGCCCCCCACTTTTTCGGGAGGCGCTCATGTCGTTATCGTTTCGAACCACCGCTGCATTGATGTTGCTGTTGACGCTGCCACTCCCCGCACTCGCCGAACCCATGCACGCGCAATACCTGCCGCCGGACGAGCTGTCCGTGCGCGAGGGCGAACCCGAGCAGCAGCAATTGCTGCAGATCACCGAGTATTCGGTGGTGGTGGGCAGCCAGCGTCAGTCGAATCAGCAGCCGATCCCGGTCACGTCACCGCTGATACTGCGCCTGAAAGGCAAGCCCATGAACAAGGGCGCGACCATTTCCGACGTGCTGATCCACTTCGACGGCGAAAGCAAAAGTCTGAAGAAACCGACCTACGACGGGCCTTCGCGTACGCTGACGCTGTATTACCCGGCGACGCAATACCGCGTGCTCGTGGATTTGCTGCGTAACGAAAAGGTCTACTGCCAGTTCCTCAGCTATGCCAACGGTCACGTCTGGGCTGACCTGCACACCGGCAGCGTACGCGCGCGTTGAGCCAGCGACCGGGCGGGGGGTAAACTGCCCGCCCGAGAAATGTCCCGCAAGTCAGTTGGAGTCAGCAATGCGTAAAGATAAGAAGCAGGTGATTGGCGATGAAATTGGCGACGCCCAGATCAAGCTGTTCCTGGATTTCGAGCCGGTCGACGCCACGTCGCCGTCGCTGCACAAGCTGATCAAGGCCTACCGTGGCCTGCGCATCGATGATTTCGGGCGGTTTCTGACGTTCTTCAAGGAAGCCGGTTACGACCTCGACGGCAAAGACGAACACGGCAATGACTTCGTGGCGCTGATCAAGGATCAACGCAATGCCGAGGAATACATCGAACTGATCGAGAAAGCCAAAGGCTGAATCTCGTGACGTCGGGGTAGACACGCCTCGGCGCCCGATATTTCCCACATCACTGAGCTGCAACGATGGCTTACCCTGCCAAAGCCTGTCTCCTACTGAGTACAAAAACAGAAACCCCGCCTGGCTTGGCGGGGTTTTTTGTTCTGACGGCTTAACGCAAGACTACTGTCAGGCGAAGGTGGCCGCTTCGCTGTTCTGCACCAGATCCAGGCTGGCATCGCTCTGAGCACTGACGCGCTGGTAAAGCTGCGCATCGGTTTCCAGTGCCTTTTCGCGAGCCGGGAAGATCTCGTTCAACTTGGTAGCCCACTCGGTGCGGGCCTTGTCCGGGAAGCAACGCTCGATCAGATCCAGCATGATCGAAACAGTCACCGAAGCGCCCGGCGAAGCGCCAAGCAGCGCGGCAAGGGAGCCGTCCCGGGCCGACACCAGCTCGGTACCGAACTGCAAAACGCCGCCTTTTTTCGGGTCTTTCTTGATGATCTGTACGCGCTGACCGGCTACTTCCAGGCGCCAGTCTTCGGCTTTGGCCTCTGGATAGAAGCGGCGAAGGGCATCGAGCCGCTGTTCCATCGACTGGCGCACTTCGCTGATCAGGTATTTGGTCAGGTCCATGTTGTCGCGGGCCACCGCCAGCATCGGCGCGATGTTGGCCGCGCGGATCGACAACGGCAGGTCCATGAGCGAACCATGCTTGAGGAACTTGGTGGTGAAGCCGGCATAAGGCCCGAACAACAGGGACGTCTTACCGTCGACAACGCGGGTGTCCAGGTGCGGCACTGACATCGGTGGCGAACCCACCGCCGCCTGGCTGTACACCTTGGCCTGATGACGCTTGACCACTTCAGGGTTGTCGCAACGCAGCCACTGACCGCTCACCGGGAAGCCGCCGAAGCCCTTGCCTTCTTCGATGCCGGACATCTGCAGCAACGGCAGTGCCGCGCCGCCCGCGCCCAGAAATACAAATTTGGCGTCGATGTTGCGAGTATCGCCGCTGTTCACGTCCTTGATGGTGACGGTCCAGCCGTCACCTTGGCGGCTCAGGTCGGTGACGCGTTTGCAGTATTTGACCTGCGCATCGGGCGCCGTGGCCAGGTGCTTGAGCAGCATGTTGGTCAGGTTGCCGAAGTTGACGTCGGTGCCGTGCATGACCCGGGTCGCCGCGATAGGCTCATCGGCTGGACGGCCGGGCATCATCAGCGGCATCCACTCGGCCAGTCTGGCTTTGTCTTCGGTGTATTCCATCGAGGCGAAGGCGTGGTGCGTGCGCAGCGCTTCGTAACGCTTTTTCAGGTACGTCATGCTTTTTTCGCCCTGAACGAAGCTCAGGTGCGGAACCGGCGTGATGAACGAGCGTGAAGCGCCGAACGTGCCTTTGCGAGCCAGGTAGGCCCAGAATTGCTTCGAGACCTCGAACTGGGTGTTGATGTGAATCGCTTTCTTGGTATCGATCGAGCCATCGGCCGCTTCCGGCGTGTAGTTCAGCTCGCACAGGCCGGCGTGGCCGGTGCCTGCGTTGTTCCAGGGGTTAGAGCTTTCTGCAGCACCGGAATCCATCAGCTCGACGACTTCAACCTTGAGGTTCGGGTCCAGCTCTTTGAGCAGTACGGCGAGGGTGGCACTCATGATGCCTGCCCCGACCAGTACTACGTCGACTGCTTCGTTATGCGCCATTAACGCGTCTCCAAAATCTGCAGCACCAAATTGACGGCATGCGTTCCCGTGGTCAGTCGCCAAGTCCGGGCGGCGCGGTGTTCGCGCAGTGCCTCGTTCAACCTGGCCGGGATCGCCATGTCCGATTCTTCGCAATTTTTTGCATCTTCAGCGGACGCCACCGAACGAGCCTGGTTGATGCTTTTATAAGGCAAGCATGAACGCATTTTTCGGCCCGTGCAGCCATTCGACTATCGTCAAGGCGTCCGGTTGTGCAACCCAATCCGTAGCGGACAGGCTTCAGGCTCTTTTGACAGAGACTGCGTTGCGGTCGGTCCTTTGCAAGGGGGCTGGGTCAGACGCTAACGGTGCATTTACAAACGCGGAACTATTCATTTGCTTGCCACACTCTTGTGAAGTTGTGAAAACCCGTTTTTTTCACGCTCTTTTGGAGACGCGAACCTCAAAAAGGGCTGCGCCATGGCAGCTCTGGCAGATCAGGTTCATACGCGATGTGAGGCAAGGACTGGCGCCGGACGTTCGGATTAATCGACGATCCGGCGTCTACGCCGCGGCCACATCGGGCTGCACATGTCTGTGTGGAAGGCTCTCTGTGGGCGGTACGGAGGAGTCGATAATGGCTATCGACGATGCTGCGAGGCCCGATCAGGAGACGTCCTTATAATCGGGGGAAGATTATAGCGATGAAACGCGCAGAAATGATCCAGGAAAAATGACTTTTATTCGCCTTTTGGTCAGATGCTGAGCATATGCCGGGCGGTAATCGCACGTGACCGGGAAGTCACCCGCGCGTTTGCAGGGAGTGGGCGCTGCAGCCAGCACAGGTTTGCCTCGTGGACTTCGACCCAGCCCTGACCACAGGGCGTCTCGGCGCAGTGCTTGAATGCCAGGCAAATGCCGTGCTGGTCGAGACGTGCATAGTGACGATGACGGCGGCGCAGCGAGAACAACGACCAAAGAAAGTCCATGGCAGGACTCCTTGCTGGAGAGTTGAAAAAAGTATGGCCGGCAGGCATGACACCGCTGTGACGTTGCGATTGCGCAATTGTGTTCATTTCGAACGAGGGAGCATTCCCGCCTGGCTGGAACCGGCGCGATGGCACTTTGTCGTATCTTTACCCTAGTGAGCGGCCTTGGGAGGTCGCTATACTGCGGCACATTTTGTGCCTTGGCCCATGGAGAAATGAGCATGTTGCGTCGCGTTCTGTTCGGTTTGCTTGCCGCTGGCAGTCTGACCCTGGCGGGCTGTGCCCACAGCCCGCAATCCCTCACCCCGGAACCCAAGCTGAACGCTCAACTGGCACCGGTCGGTCACGGTCAGCAAGTGGTCGTGCGCGTGGTTGACGGTCGTCAGTCGCAGACGCTGGGCACCCGTGGTGGCCTGTACCCGGAAACCAGTTCGATCACCGTCAACGGTCAGCAGTTGCTGCCGCAGTTGCAGGCTCAGGCTGAAGCCGGCGTGCGTTTGCTCGGTTTCACCCCAGTGCCGAACGGTAGCGGTCCTCAGTTGACCGTCACCCTGGCAGAGCTGAAGTATCAATCGCCGAAAGAAGGCCTGTACGTCACTGAAGCCAACATCAGCTCCACGTTCCGTGCTGACGTTCAGAACGCCGGCCGCAACTACAGCGGTCGCTACGCGGCCTCACTGGATCAACGCTTCGGCATGGCGCCAAACGAAGAGACCAACACCAAGCTGATCAGCGACGTACTCAGCGACGCGCTGACTCGCCTGTTCCAGGATCAGACGATTGGCCGCACCCTCGGGCAGTAAGCTCAACGCCTGATTCTGATCTGCAAAAAGCCCCGGTTTCGCGAGAAGCCGGGGCTTTTTTTATTCAGCGGGGTCGCTCGGGATTCCAGGCCCAGGGGCTTCAAGCCGCCTGATAGAAATCCAGAAAACTGAAACCGGTCTGCAGATCCACTTCCGGCAGGTCGTTGTGCGCATGGCCGCCCAACGCGCAGTACACCAGCCAATGCCTGTCCTGAACGTTGAACGCCAGTGCGTCGATCAATGCTTCCTGTTCGTCGCTGGGGGCGATGAGGTAAAGGCGGTCCTGGTTGTGGGCGTGCAGCATGACGCTCTCCGTGGCGGTAGGTCGGTTTGAGGTCCCACACAGTGCCCGGTTCAGGTGACGTTAAGGTGACAGCGATTAGTGTGAGCGGCAGATCCAAACAGAGTCTGCGGCGCCCATTAATCCCGCGCCATTGAGGCACCATGTCGCTTATCCATCACGCCCCCGGCATCGCCATCAACCTCTGCGCCTTGCTTGCCGCAGGCCCGGGCATCTGGCTGCTGCAGACCACACGCAGCCGTGAACAGCGGGAGATGGCACACCTTCACCACCTCACCGAACAAGCCCCGATCGACGAGCCCATTCACCTGATGGACGTGCCTACCTTGCGCATGATCCGCCTGAGCTATCGGTTCGGAACGGCGTGCCTGGCGTTCGCGCTGTTGTTGTCGTGGGTAAGCACGAAGCTTTGATCACCGGATCGGGCTCGTTCATGTGGGAGTGAGTGCTCACGAGGGGGCATTTCGGCCGCTGGATATGTAGGGGACATCCGCGCCTCTTCGTGCGCAAGCTCCCTCCCACAATCTGTTCATCTGCCGGGGGAGTGGTGGAGTCGCTATATTAATAAGCGCGGCACCACGAAAAACGGCGCCCTGAGAGCGCCGTTTATTCGTGAGAGAAGGAGGCCTTATAGCGGCAACCCGGCCTTCACTCGGTACTGATTGCGTACCGGCATGGCGTATTGCTGAATCAGAAACGGGCGGTGCTCGGCAGGGCAGCCATTAAGTCGGCGCTGCCATTCATCTTCCGCACGCTCCAGCTCGTCCGCCGGGAACACGTCAGCGGCCTCTGGCACCTTCAACGCCGGCTCGGCGTCAGCCCACTGCGCGTACGCCAGGTAGTGCACCGGGAACAGCCGATAGCCACCGAGGATCTGCCGGTCCATTTCGATTGCCAGCTGTTTGGTGTCCTCGAACAGCTCGGTGATCGGCGGGGCGAAGTTCACGTGTACGCGGCCTTTGTAGCCGGTGATCCCCAGCGCAATGCTGACGTCGTCCTCGCCCGGCACTTTGGTGTAACTGCCGGTCGTGGCGCGGATGTACAGCTCCCGCGCCTTGGCGTGATCGCACGGGTCGTACTCGTAGCTGATCGACACGGGTGTCAGGTTCAACGACTGGATGACTTCGCCAAACGGCTCGTCCTTGCGGCTCATGTGGAACATCTTGAGGATGGCCGATTCGGTGCGGTCGTCGCCGTCTTTGGCGCGGCCTTCAGCCTGGGCGATCCAGATCGACTGGCAGTCATTGCGGATGGAATGATTGATGTACGCCGACAGCAACTGGTAGGCCGCCATCTTCTCGCGACGCCCGGTGATCGAGCGATGCACGATGAAGCTCTTGTTCAGGCGCATCAGGTCGCTGACGAAGGGTTTTTGCAGCAGGTTGTCGCCAATGGCGATGCGTGGCGTTGGCAGGCCCGCATGGTAGACCGCATAGTTGACGAAAGCCGGGTCCATCACGATATCGCGGTGGTTGGCCAGAAACAGGTACGCAACCCCGGACTTGAACTGCTCGACGCCGGTGTAGGTCACACCGTCAGTGGCGCGTTCGATGGTGTGATCGACGTAATGCTCGACCTTGTCCTGCAGGGCCGCGACGGTGTCGATGCCGGCGAACTGGCGACGCAGCTTGCGCGCGATGGCCGGTTGCAGAATCCAGCCGAGGGAGCCGGCCAGGCGCGGAAATCGGAAGTGCGTGAGGATCGCGAGGAGCGCTTTGTCACCCAGCAGCCGATCAAGCACGGCTTTCACTTCGCTGTCGTCGTACGGTCGGATGGCATCGAATTCGCCCATCATGCTCTCTTGTCGGAAACGGCTAAGGTAAAGGAGGTCGAGTCCGGTGCAGCAGCGAGTCATGACACCACAGGCGTGATGCCTGGGCGGCGGCCGCGCAACAAGGCGGCTTCGCTAAAAGTGTCGACTCAGGCTGATGCCCGGATGCTGAGGAATAAAGCTCGACCCGCAAACAAGTCGGCGATTATACGCAAAACTGGGCCCGGAGACTGTTATGCAGGAAATACAGGATTATGACTGCCCTTATTGCGGCGAACCGGTGGAGGCGGTGCTGGATCTGTCCGGCGGCGATCAGACCTACATTGAGGATTGCCCCGTCTGCTGCCGGCCGATCAACTTCAGTCTGCAGACCGATGGGGAAGAGTGGACGCTGGACGTCCGCAGCGAGAACGAGTAATGCGCAAGATCTATGAGCCCGAACACCTGATGGAAGGCGAGCTGCTGCAGTCCATGCTCGCCAGCGAAGGCATCGAGTCCCACATCACCGGGCGTCATTTGCTGGGCGCCGTCGGCGATTTGCCGGCGTTCGGGTTGCTGGGCCTGACGGTCGATGATGACCAGGCTGAGCACGCGCGTCTGTTGATCACCGAGTACAATGCCGCCTTTCCGCTGCCCGGTGATGAGCCGGACAGCTACCCCGATGTGTTGCTGTGCTGAATCCCGTTCGCGCGCGCCTCATTCGCTTTCAAAAAGAGGTGTGCTGAACCCATGTGTGGACGTTATGCGCTATTTCGTTGGTCGCCTGCCTTTGCGGCCTTGCCCGGATTTCCGAGCGACCAGCAAGCGCAGTGGAATATTTCTCCTGCCGCTTCTGTCTTGATGGTCCGGGCGGCGCCGGGCGAGGTCGAGGAGGGCGCCGAGCGCGGACGCGAGCTGGCCCGGGCACGTTGGGGGCTGACCCCGCCATGGCTGACCGACATGTCGCGCACGCCGGCTCATGCCCGGGCCGAGACCGTGGCCGAACAGCCCATGTTTCGCCAGGCGTTCCGTGAACGCCGCTGCCTGCTTCCGGCCAACGGCTTTTATGAATGGCGTGGCAGCGTACGCAAGCGACCGTTCTGGCTGACGCCGGCAGAAGGGTCGACGCTGTACTTCGCTGCGATCTGGGAGGCCTATCCCGTCGAAGGCCACACCTACCTGAGCGTTGCCGTGGTCACGCAGTCGGCCATGAACCAGCGTCGACCGTTGATTCTTGATGAAGAGGGGCAGCGCGCCTGGCTTGATCCGGACTGCCCGCTGATCACCTTGCAAGCGATGCTTGCCGCGCCGCAGATGCAATTGCGCGAACGGCCATTGGCCAATCTGGTAAACGACCCGAAGCTCAACGCGCCGGAATGCCTGACACCCCTGTAACGCTGCCATTGCAACGCTCATCTCTTCGACCTGAAACGTGCGTCCTAACATGTCTATCCTGTTACAAAGGCGCGATTTCTTTGCGCCTTTTCACGTGGCAGACGACTGGCATCTGGTGCTCGGCCTGCGTATTGCCTAGGATGGCGCGATTGTTTCAATGGAGATACGAAATGCGCAGGATTTTTGCTCTTTGTGGTGTGACGGCAGCTTTGCTGGTTGTTGGGTGTCAGGCGGTCAATACCACCACCGGCGATTCGGTGGGTGTCGAGCGCAAGCAATACATGTTCAGCATGTTGTCGACTGACGAAGTCAACAAGATGTACGCCCAGTCCTATCAGCAGACGGTCAGCGAAGCCACGTCCAAAGGCGTGCTCGACAACAGCAGCGCCGAGGGCAAGCGTGTCCAGGCCATCGCCAAGCGTCTGATTGCCCAAGCGCCGAAATTGCGGCCCGACGCGGCGCAGTGGCAGTGGGATGTGAACCTGATCAAGAGCGATGAGCTGAACGCCAACTGCGGTCCCGGCGGCAAGATCATCGTTTACAGCGGCCTGATCGATACGCTGAAGCTCAGTGATGACGAACTGGCGGCGGTCATGGGCCACGAAATCGCCCACGCCTTGCGCGAACACGGTCGTGAAGCCATGTCCAAGGCCTACGGTGTACAGATGGCGAAGCAGGGCGCCGGTGCATTGTTGGGGCTGGGGCAGGACAGTCTGGCGTTGGCCGACACCGTGGTCGATTACAGCCTGACGCTGCCCAACAGCCGCGCCAATGAAAACGAAGCGGACCTGCTGGGCCTAGAGCTCGCGGCGCGCGCCGGGTACAACCCGAACGCCGCGATCACGCTGTGGCAGAAGATGGAAGCCCAAGGCAGCGCGTCGCAGCCTGAATTCATGAGCACCCACCCGGCCTCGTCCAACCGGATCGCCTCGTTGCAGGCGGCGATCCCGAAAGTGATGCCGTTGTATCAGCAGGCGCCGAAGGGCTGATCATCGCTTTAACCCTGTGGGCGTGAGCTTGCTCGCGCCTACAGGGTTTCTGGCGGCCTACACCCAGCCGCTGATCTGCATCGCTTTATACACTGCAACGATCGCCAGAATGAAAAACGCCCCTGCTGCCAGACGACGAATCAGCGTCAGCGGCAGTTTCTCCGCAGCAAAATTCCCCGCCAGCACCACCGGCACATTGGCCAGCAACATGCCCAGCGTCGTGCCGAGAATCACCAGCCACAAGTTGGAATACTGCGCCGCCAGCATGACCGTGGCGATCTGCGTCTTGTCGCCGATTTCCGCGATAAAGAACGCGATCAGTGTGGTCAGGAAGGGGCCGAACTTGCGACCGGTACTGGCTTCGTCGTCGTCCAGTTTGTCTGGAACCAGCGTCCACAGCGCCGTGGCGGTAAAGCTGGCGGCAAGGATCCAGTGCAGGACGGCGTCCGAAAGGTAGCTGCTGAACCATGCGCCCACGGCACCGGCTGCAGCATGGTTGGCCAGCGTGGCTGCGACAATTCCGGCGATGATGGGCCAGGGCTTGCGGAAGCGAGCGGCGAGAACGAGTGCGAGGAGTTGGGTCTTGTCACCGATTTCAGCCAGTGCGACGACAGCGGTGGGGACCAACAGGGATTCCAGCATCAGGGTTTTCCTAAGGGGCGGGTCAACACGGCTATGACACGTACAACCTCCCCGCCCCGGGTCAGGATGTTCGTGTCATAGGTCTTGTCAAACCACCGATCCGTCTGAGCGGATCTGGGGTCGCACGCAC
This sequence comes from Pseudomonas petrae, assembly GCF_021728295.1. Taxonomy (GTDB): domain Bacteria; phylum Pseudomonadota; class Gammaproteobacteria; order Pseudomonadales; family Pseudomonadaceae; genus Aquipseudomonas; species Aquipseudomonas petrae. Next base: position 41,180 of record NZ_JAKJXE010000016.1, on the reverse strand, counting down.
CATGGTCTGAGGACCAAGTATGTTGATGCGTGCCGGACGAGCATGGCGCTCGTGGGAGACTACTCCCCTAGGACGGAGCGGATTCTGCCTACACGTCTCGTGTTCGGCAAGCGCTAATTATCACGCACGTTTCGCACGGTAAATCCGGAAACCCTGCCCCTCGGCCATGATCGCGCACGGCCCCAGATGCGACTCGATGATCGGCTGATAGCGCAGGAAGCTATTGGCTACCAGACGCAGTTCGCCGCCTTTTCTCAGATGTTCTCGTGCTTTTTTCAGCAGGTTCTCGGTTGCGGCGTAATCGGTATGGACGCCGGTATGGAACGGCGGATTGGTCAGAATCGCGTCCAGGTCGTTCGGGGCGGCGTCGATGCCATTGCCCGTCAGGACCTCGGCTTCAAGACCATTGGCAGCCAGGGTCAGCCGGCTGCTCGCGGTGGCAAACGCATCGACATCCAGCATCGTCACACGTGTTTCGGGGTAACGACGTTTCACCGCCGCGCCGAGAACGCCCGCGCCACAGCCGAAGTCCAGCAAATGGCCGGCGGAGAGCCGGTCGATGTTTTCCAGCAGCAGCGCCGAACCCCGGTCCAGGCGGCCGTGGCTGAACACGCCCGGCAGACTCACTACCTTCAACGCGCCGCCTTCGATTTCGATGTCAAAACGTTTGGCCAGGCTGTCGAGCTCAACGGCTGGCGGAGGCGTTTCGACCGTGACTTGCCAGAGCTGGCAATGACGGGCGCTGTCGAGTTTGCGCGTGCGCCCGAACGGGCTTAGCTGGCGGGCGGCGGCCTCGATGCCACCGCGTTTTTCGCCCACCAGAAACAGCTCACGTCCGGCCAGACGCGAAGCGAGCGCGTTGATGAGGTAATCAGCGAGGTCGCGGGCCTTGGGCAAAAACAGGACGGCGGCTTCAAAGGGTTCGGCCGGTGCTTCGGTGCCGAAGTGCACGCGCTCTGGAAACCGCGTCCCGAGCGTGTCGAAGTCGCCAGCGTGCCAGCTCCAGCCGCGTGCATTGGGCAGCGTGCTCAGCAGGTCGTCGGCGGGGAGGCCGGTCAGCAACAAGGAGCCCTGAAACAAATCGGCCTGCCGGAGTAACACTTCACTGCGCGGGTCCATCATCGGCTCCTCGAAAAAAAGGGGCGAAGTTTAACAGGCCTGCCAAGCCGCGCACGTGCCCTGTGCAGCCGATCGGCGGGCCTGCGAAGCGCTGCTTGTCAGCTCACGACCCGAATAGGCGCGCCTGCATAAAATGCCAATGCATTTTCGTTGATCTGGCCGACGATGCGCTGCCGCGCTTCCTGGCTGCCCCATGCGCTGTGGGGCGTGATGATCAAGCGCGGAATATCCCCCGACAGCAGCGGGTTGCCATTGACCGGTGGCTCAACCGTCAGCACGTCGGTGGCGGCGCCGCCGAGATGGCCGTTGCGCAGAGCATCGGCCAGTGCCTGCTCGTTGATCAAGCCGCCGCGCGCGGTGTTGACGATGAAAGCTTTCGATTTAAGCAGGCTCAACTCATGAACGCCAATCATGTCCCGGGTGTGCTCATTGAGCGGGCAGTGCAGGGTGAGGGCATCGACCTGTGGCAGCAGCTCATTCAGCGGCATGCGATCAGCTCGGGCAGGGCGACCGGGGATCTGACCCGACAGCACGCGCATCCCGAAAGCTTCGGCCAGCTTCGCGACGGCGCCGCCCAGTTCGCCATGACCCAGCAGTCCCAGCGTCTTGCCTTCCAGCTCGACGATAGGGAAGTCCAGCAAGCAGAACTGCTTCGATTTTTGCCACTGGCCCTGGTGTATGGCTTGTTGATAATCAGGCAATCGGGTGGCCATCGCCAGCAGCAACATCAGCGTGTGCTGGGCCACGGAAGGCGTGCCGTAGCCCTGACAATTGCTGACCACCACGCCATGTTTGCGCGCTGCGTCGAGGTCGACATTGTTGACGCCGGTGGCGGTCACAAGCACCAGTTTCAGACTTGGGCAGGCGGCAAACGTGGCGGCATCGATAATGATTTTGTTGGAGATGGCCACGTCGGCGTCCTTCAAACGCTCGGCCACCTGATCGGCTGTGGTGCTCGGATGGAGCACCAGCTCGCTGAAGGTTTCACGCCACGGCGCGAGGTCGAGATCCCCCAGATCCAGAGAGGTGTGATCCAGGAAAACTGCTCGGCGTTGACTGGGCATCAGCTGTACCTTTTGCTCGGTGGGTGGGAAGCGTAGTGTGACGAGCCTACCAGAGCCTGCCGCTCGCCATAACGCCTGGAGAACTTCGATGTATTGGACGGAATTTCTAACCGTTGCGCTGATTCACTTGCTGGCGGTCGCCAGCCCCGGTCCCGATTTCGCCGTCGTCGTGCGCGAAAGTGTGACCCACGGTCGCAAGGCCGGCACCTACACCGCCATGGGCGTGGGCACCGCGATTTTTCTGCACGTCGGCTATTCGCTGCTGGGGATTGGCTTGATCGTTTCGCAGTCCATCGTCCTGTTCAATGCCTTGAAATGGGCGGCGGCGGCTTACCTGATTTACATCGGCATCAAAGCGCTGCGGGCAAAACCTGCCAGCGCATCGGACGCTCCCGTGGACATCGCCAAGGGCGAGCGCACCGCGCGCGGCGCCTTCACGGCGGGGTTCGTCACCAACGGGCTAAACCCGAAAGCGACGCTGTTTTTCCTGTCGCTGTTCACCGTCGTGATCAATCCGCACACGCCAATGCTGGTTCAGGCGGGTTATGGCATTTACCTGGCATTCGCCACCGGCGCATGGTTTTGCCTGGTGGCACGCCTGTTCAGCCAGCCTCGGGTCCGCGCGGGCTTTGCGCGAATGGGACATTGGTTTGATCGGGCCATGGGTGGTGTATTGGTTGCGCTGGGCTTGAAGCTGGCGTTGACGGAGATGCATTGATTGCGCCGATGCAGACTGGAAATTGAGGTGGGCGGCGTCGCGCTCATCAGAACTCTCTGCTCCAAGACACGCGTCCCTAAGTGAGCTTGCTCGCGATCGGCTGCGCAGCAGTCGTAAAAAGCTGACGCCTCTGGTAATGCCTGACACATCGCATGCACTGGTTTGCTAGCGCTCCGCGCCAGATCGCGGGCAAGCGCGCTCCTACAGTATTTGCAGCGTCCGAAGAATTCGCGCCGGACCATGAGCCGCCTATCACCGTGCGCAGATTCCGCGCCAGACGACGATCAATGTAGGAGCGCGCTTGCCCGCGATCGGCTGCGCAGCAGTCGTAAAACCTGACGCCCCTGGTAATGCCTGACACATCGCATGCACTAGTTTGCTGGCGCTCCGCGCCAGATCGCGGGCAAGCGCGCTCCTACAGTTTCCATCAGCGTCATCTCCCGACCTCTGATTTATCGGGTAGCAGATGGCGCAGGGGCTGCACCGTTTCCGATGCACAATTCATCCCTTCGGCTGATCCGATCGAAGCGCCAAGCCCCTACAGTGCCTATTTTCAAGCCCGCACCTGCACCGTGAAAAGGGATTCCTATGCTGCACACCCGCGTGATTCCGCCCGCCGAAGGGGCGTACCAGTACCCTCTGTTGATCAAGCGACTGCTGCTGTCAGGCGTGCGCTACGAAAAAACCCGTGAGATCGTTTACCGGGATCATTCGCGCTATTCGTATCAGATGCTCAACGAACGCATCTGCAGGCTGGCCGGTGCGTTGACGGCGGCGGGGGTCAAGGCGGGCGACACCGTGGCGGTGATGGATTGGGACAGCCATCGTTACCTGGAATGCATGTTCGCCATCCCGATGATTGGCGCGGTGATTCACACCATCAACGTTCGGCTTTCGCCCGAGCAGATCCTGTTCACCATGAACCACGCCGAAGACAGGTTCGTGCTGGTCAACAGTGAATTCGTGCCCCTCTACAACGCCTTCGCCGGGCAACTGACGACGGTCGAAAAAACACTGTTACTGACCGACACCGATGGCGCTACCGCCGACCTGCCCAATCTTGTCGGCGAGTACGAAGCGTTGTTGGCTGCGGCGAGCCCGCACTATCAGTTCGAGGATTTCGACGAGAACTCGGTAGCGACCACGTTCTACACCACCGGCACGACGGGCAACCCCAAAGGTGTGTATTTCACCCACCGGCAACTGGTCCTGCACACGATGGCTGTCGCGACGATCATGGGCAGCGTGGAAGGCATTCTTGGCGGCGACAAGGTTTACATGCCGATCACGCCGATGTTCCACGTGCATGCGTGGGGCGTGCCGTATGCCGCGACCATGCTCGGCGCCAAACAGGTGTATCCCGGCCGCTACGACCCCGAATTGCTTGTGGAGCTCTGGCAGAAGGAGAAGGTGACGTTTTCCCACTGCGTGCCCACTATCATGCAGATGGTGCTCAACGCCAAAGCCGCCCAGAACATGGATTTCACCGGCTGGCACATCATCATCGGCGGCAGCTCGCTCAATCGTTCTCTGTACGAGGCAGCCAAGGCCAAGGGCATTCAGCTGTCTGCGGCGTACGGCATGTCCGAGACCGGGCCGTTGGTGTCGGTTGCACACCTGAACGACGACCTGATGGCCGCCAGTGAAGACGAACGCACCACGTACCGAATCAAGGCGGGCGTGCCAGGCGTGCTGGTTGAGGCAGCGATTGTCGATGGCGAGGGTAATTTCCTGCCTTCCGACGGCGAGACTCAGGGCGAACTGGTGCTGCGCGCACCGTGGCTGAGTGAAGGTTATTACCGCGAGCCGGAGAAGGGCGCAGAACTGTGGGCCGGCGGCTGGCTGCACACCGGCGACGTGGCGACGCTGGACAGCATGGGCGGTATCGACATTCGCGACCGCATCAAGGACGTCATCAAGACCGGCGGCGAGTGGGTGTCTTCGCTGCAACTGGAGGACCTCTGCAGTCGCCATCCCGGTGTCCGTGAAGTCGCTGTGGTGGGCATCGCTGATCCGCAGTGGGGCGAGCGCCCGTTTGCGCTGCTGGTCGCCCGCGAGGGTCACGTCATCGACGCCAGAACCCTGAAGGAACATCTCAAACCGTTTGTGGAACAGGGGCACATTAACAAGTGGGCGATTCCGAGCCAGATCGCCCTTGTTACCGAAATTCCCAAGACCAGTGTCGGCAAGCTCGACAAGAAGCAGATCCGACAGAACATCCTCGAATGGCAGGGCAGCAACAGCGCTTTCCTCTCCACGCTCTGACGCTTTCCTTCGCGGCCATTTCATCGGTTCATCACGGTGAAAATGTGCCGCGAAGGCTCTACTCCGGCGTCTTCCTTGCCAATTCTCTTTTTTCAGCCATGCTCCCCCTGCGTTGTGATTTGCCACTCTGGAGTCGGCGTGCCAGAGGTGTTGGCGCTGTAAATCACACTTTAGAGGGATCAAGCAGCAGCACCTGCTGGCTATAGTCGGCAGTAGGTAGGTACCGGAGAAAAAGCGCAGGGATCGTTTCGCAGTTGTTTGGCTGCCCGATCAGCGTTGACACCCAGGCAATGCTGCCCGTTCGCCTGAGTCGTTTCTGGAAGCACCCACTGCCATAAAAATAAAAGCACATGGAGTAGCGTCGATGACATCAGTAAACCAGTTCTGGCGCCGGGCTAAATTGCCCCTGGCCGTCAGCCTCGCTTCCACGCTCGCCGGCCCTGCATTCGGCGTCAGTTTCAATATCGGAGAAATCGAAGGCAACTTCGACTCGTCGCTCTCTGTGGGGGCAAGCTGGTCCACCCAGAATGCCAACAAGAACCTGATCGGCTCCAACAACGGCGGTCACGGTCTTTCGCAAACCTCCGACGACGGTCACTTGAACTTCAAAAGCGGCGAAACGTTTTCGAAGATCTTCAAGGGCATCCACGATCTTGAACTGAAGTATGGCGACACCGGCGTGTTCCTGCGGGGCAAATACTGGTACGACTTCGAGCTCAAGGACGAAAGCCGCGACTTCAAGGACATCAGCGATTCAGGCCGCAAGGAAGGCGCCAAGTCCTCTGGTTTCCAGCTGCTCGATGCATTTGTCTATCACAACTACTCCATTGCCGATGAACCGGGTTCGGTGCGTCTGGGCAAGCAAGTCGTCAGTTGGGGTGAAAGTACCTTCATCCAGGGCGGCATCAACAGCATCAACCCGGTAGACGTGTCTGCGTTCCGTCGTCCTGGCTCGGAAATCAAGGAAGGCCTGATTCCGGTCAACATGTTCTACCTGTCGCAAAGCCTGACCGAAAACCTGTCGGCCGAAGGCTTTTACCAGTTGGAATGGGACCAGACCGTCGTCGACAACTGCGGCACCTTCTTCTCGCAACCGGACGTGATCGCCGACGGCTGCAACAGCAATCTGGCTGTACTGCGTACCCGCAACAGCCTGAATGCCGCCTTGCCTGCCGCGTTGCGTGGCCCCGTTCAAGCAACGCTGGCGGCGCGCGGTGTGACCTTTGGCAACCCTGACGAGGGCGCCGTCGTTGCCCGCGGCCCTGATCGCGATGCGCGGGACAGTGGCCAGTATGGCCTGGCCATGCACTACAACTTCGAGCCGCTGGACACCGAGTTCGGCGCCTATTACATGAACTACCACAGCCGTTCGCCGATTTTCAGCGGGAAGGGCGGGCCGGCCAGTGCCTACAGCGCAGCGGGCCTGGTTGGCGGGCTGGCAAGCAATGGCGTTCCTAGGGGCGTTGCGGCGGCCCTTGCACCGACGCTGTTGCCCGTCGTGGTTGCAGGCAATTCCAGCTACTACGTCGAATACCCGGAAGACATTCACCTGTTCGGCCTGAGCTTCTCCACCACCTTGCCCACCGGCACGGCGTGGAGTGGCGAAGTCAGCTATCGCCCGAACGCACCGGTGCAGTTGAACACCACCGACATTCTGTATTCCGGTCTGTCGCCGCTGAACTCGAATGTGTCGCTGCTGCAAGGCGCACCCGGCCAGGACCAGAAAGGCTACCGCCGCAAGGAAGTCAGCCAGGCGCAGACCACCTTCACGCACTTTTTCGATCAGGTGATGGGCGCCGAACGTCTGACCGTGGTGGGTGAGGTGGGCTGGACCCACGTCGGCGGTCTGGAAAGCACATCGAAACTGCGTTATGGCCGCGACCCGAGCTACGGCCCAGGCCCGCTGCCGGGTGGTCAGTGCCGGACCCTCAACGCCAGCACCCTGGGCACTGCGGCGCAGAACAACCTCAGCCGCTACTGCGAAAACGATGGCTTCACCACCACTGATTCGTGGGGCTACCGCGCCCGCGCCATCTGGGATTACAACAACGTCTTTGCCGGTGTGAACCTGCGGCCGAGCGTGGCCTGGTCCCACGACGTCGACGGCTACTCGCCGGGCCCTGGCGGTAACTTCGAGGAAGGTCGCAAGGCCGTGAGTCTGGGCCTCGACGCCGAGTACCAGAACACCTACACCGCCAACCTTTCCTACACCAACTTCTTCGACGGCAAGTACACCACCGTGGACGACCGCGACTTCGTAGCGCTCAGCTTCGGCATGAACTTCTAAGGACAACGATGAAAATGAAAATCACGAAGGGTCTGTTGCAGGTTGGCGTGTTGGGTCTGTCGTTGTTGGCGACCAGCGTGATGGCTGCGGTGTCCGACGCCGAAGCCGCCAAGCTGGGCACCACGCTGACGCCGATGGGCGCGGAAAAAGCCGGCAACGCTGCCAACACGATTCCAGCCTGGAGCCCGATGCCGACCAATGCCGGCGCCGTGGACGACAAAGGTTTCCTGGCCAACCCGTACGCCAACGAAAAAGCGCAGTTCACCATCACTGCGCAGAACGTGGATCAGTACAAGGACAAACTTGCCCCGGGCCAGTACGCGATGTTCAAGCGTTACCCGGATACCTACAAGATGCCGGTTTACCCGTCTCACCGTGGCGCCGCTGTGCCCGCTGACGTGTTCGCCGCCATCAAGAAAAACGCCACCAACACCAAACTGGTGGGTGGCGGCAACGGCCTGGAGAATTTCGAAACCGCAGTGCCGTTCCCGATTCCGAAGGACGGTCTTGAGGTGATCTGGAACCACATCACCCGTTATCGCGGCGGCAGCGTCTCGCGTCTGGTTACCCAGGCCACGCCACAAACCAACGGCTCGTTCAATCCGGTGTACTTCCACGACGAGTTCGTCTTCCGCGACAAAATGAAGGATTTCGATCCAAAGAATCCGGGCAACATCCTGTTCTACTTCAAACAGGAAGTGACGGCGCCGGCGCGTCTGGCAGGCTCGGTGCTGCTGGTGCATGAAACCCTCGATCAGGTCAAAGAGCCGCGTGCGGCGTGGGTCTACAACGCCGGGCAGCGTCGCGTACGCCGTGCGCCGCAAGTGTCCTATGACGGGCCGGGCACCGCCGCCGACGGCCTGCGCACCTCCGACAACCTCGACATGTTCAACGGCGCGCCTGACCGCTACGACTGGAAGCTGATCGGCAAACAAGAGATGTACATCGCGTCCGACAGCTACAAGCTCGACGATCCGAAGTTGAAATACGTCGACATCATCAAGGCCGGCCACATCAACCAGGACCTGGCGCGCTATGAACTGCGTCGCGTCTGGCACGTGACCGCCACCCTGAAAGAAGGCCAGCGCCACATCTACGCCAAACGGGACTTCTTCATCGACGAAGACACCTGGCAGGCAGCGGTGATCGATCACTACGACGGTCGTGGTCAACTGTGGCGCGTGGCTGAAGCTCACGCCGAAAACTACTACGACAAACAAGTGCCGTGGTACGCCCTCGAAACCCTGTACGACCTGCAATCGGGCCGCTACCTGGCGCTGGGCATGAAAAACGAAGAGAAGAAGGCCTATGACTTCGGCTTTACCGCCACCGTCAGCGACTTCCAGCCCAACGCGCTGCGCCAGGAAGGTGTGCGCTAACGGCTGAACGGATAAGCGGAGAGCGTGCAACGTTGATCACAGCTACAGCGCACTGAAGTCCTCCGCTGTTTCACACTATGGTTGAACCCCATAGAGCAGAAAGGAAACACCCCGAGTGGGGTGTTTTTTTTTTGCCTGAGCTGACAGGCTCCCGCCGTCAGGCGACCTGCACAGCGGTCCTTTGCCACACGCCGCGTGCTCTTCACGGCCGGGAATGTACCTCCCCAGACATATAAACCAACATTCGCCCTGTTGATTGGATACCTTTTCTTACAGTCTTTCGTCTAACAATGTTCAAAAGGCGCGGCATAGCCGCTAGTCTCCCGACATCTGAACGCCGAACAACAAGCACTCCTACAAGAGCCGGCCATGACTGATCTGTCGCGTTTGCAAGGATTCGCAAATCACGCAGTCACTGCGTTGGAAGGCCGTTTCTTCCGTCCGCCACTGCCTGAAGGTTATGTATCGAGACCTCGATTGTGCGAGCGGCTGAGTGCGGGTCTGTCTGGGCGCCTCTTGTTGATCAGCGCCCCGGCCGGTTTCGGCAAAAGCTCACTGGCGGTGGAGTTCTGCGAGAGCCTGCCTGATCAGTGGCAGAACCTCTGGCTGGGTCTGAGCCACCGGGACAGCGACCCGGGCCGGTTTCTCGAACGCCTTCTTTGCGGTCTCCAGCAATTCTTTCCTCAACTCGGCGGCCAGGCGCTCGGCCTTCTGAAGATGCGTCAGCGTCACCAGCCGTTCGCCTTCGAAGAGTGGCTGGACGGTTTGCTGGACGAGTTGGCGATGCACCTGATGTTGAGCAAACCGCTGTTGCTGGTGCTCGACGACTATCACTTGGTGCAGGGGCCTGTGCTGGATCGCTGTCTGCAATTTCTCCTCAATCATCTGCCTGCGGGCATGAACATCATGGTCACCAGCCGGCAGAGGCCGAACTGGCACCTCGCGCGGCTGCGGCTGTCCCGTCAATTGCTGGAATTGTCCGAGCAGGATCTGCGTCTGACCAACGACGAGTCGCTCGCAGTGCTGGATCCGCAGCGCAATTGCTTGAGCGATGAAGCACTGCACGCCTTGCTGCAACGCAGTGAGGGTTGGGTGGCCGGCCTGCGATTCTGGCTGCTGGCCGCCAACGAAGCGGGCAGTAACGCGCTCACCCAAGGGCTCAACGGCGGGGAAGGGCTGATCCGTGATTACCTTCTCGAAGAGGTCATCGATTGCCTGCCGGCCGACGTTCAGGCCTTTCTGTATGAAACGGCCTGTCTGGAGCGATTTAGCAGCGCGCTGTGCAATGCCGCACGTGACAGCCACGACAGCGACGAAATGCTTGGGTACCTGCAAGCGCATCAGGTGTTTCTGGTCCCGCTGGACGAGCATGGTCGCTGGTTTCGCTATCACCATTTGTTCTCTGATCTGCTGCGCGCGCGCGCCGAGCCCAGCGTCACGCCGCAACAAAGGCGCGTGCATCTGAACGCCTGCCGCTGGTTCAGCGACCAAGGCCTGCTCGACGAAGCCATTGAACAGGCGTTGCGCGCGGGGCATCTGGATGTGGCGGCCAATCTCGTGCAGAACCTGTCAGAAGAACAACTGCTCGCCGAGCAAAACGTCGGCATGCTGTTGCGTTGGAAAATGGACTTGCCTGACAGCCTGCTAGTGAGCACGCCGCGTTTGATCGTGCTGTACGCCTGGGCTCTGGGCCTGGCGTGTCAGCTGGACGCGGCCGAGGAGTTGGGCAATCACCTCAGTCGATTCCTGCCGGCGCCCTCGGCAACCGCGCAAAACTCGATGCTGGCGCAGTGGCTAGCGCTGAGCGGGATCATCGCCCGAGGCCGCGGCGACAGTGAAACGGCACGGCGTTATTGCAGCGAAGCGTTGGTCAGTCTGCCGCTCAAGCGGTATGGCCAGCGTTTGCTGTGCCTGTCGACGCTGGCGAATCTGGCCATCGCCGATGGAGATTTATGGCGCGCCCGGGCGCTGAATCGTGACGCCCTCGAGTTGGCGCAGCGGGTGGCCAATCCGTTGTTTGAAGCGCTGGCGCACTACGACCGCGCCCGCACGTTGCAGGCCCGTGGCGAAACGCTTCGCTCGATGGAGGAAGTGCGCCAGGGTTTGCGGCGTTTGAATGGCCTGTCTTCACAAAAGCTGTACGCGGTGCGCGCGCGGCTGACGTTGTACGAAGGTTATTTGCTGGTGCAGTTCCTTCAACCGGAGGCAGGGCGCGAGCGCTTGAATGCCGGGCTGGCCGAGGCGCGGGCCTGCCGTGACATCAGCGTGCTGATCGGCCACTGCGTGATTGCCGGAATGGAGGGGCGCGAAGGGCGCTATGCCGAAGCCTTCGCCGAGCTGGCCGAGGCCGAGCGGCTGATGCACCTCTGGGACGTGCCGCCGGTTTATTACCTGGCAATGATCACCCTCGCCAAATGCGAGCTGTGGCTGGCCCAGGGCCGTATCGACCTGGCCGACGCCTGGCTGCTGCGACTGGGGCAGACCTATGGCGGCCACCAACCCGCCGCCGCTCCCGAATGCTCGCCGCAACTGCCTCAGCAGATCGAAACGCTGCGGGCGGTTCTTGATCATATTCAGGGCCGCACCGAAGAGGCGATGGCGCGGATGCACGGTCTGGTGGAGTATGCCCAGCGGATTGGCGCAGGACTGCTCGGCCTCAATGCGCTGGGTCAGCACATCCTGTTGTTGCTCGACACATCACGTCAGCCTGAAGCCGATGAGCTTTTTCAACAGAGCCTTCTGCTCGCCACGGGTGGTGCGGTTTTACCGTTCCAGCGCTTGATCCGTCGTCATCCCGACTGGCTGCGCGAGCAACTGCACAAACGCCCCTCATGCCGGCTGGTCGATTACCTGCTTCAGCAACTTCCTGAGGCTGCGCTCGATCAGGGGCTGCCCTGCCTGCGCGTCACCAGTGAGCCGCCCGCCTGCAACGGCAGCGACCACCTCAGCGCCCGCGAGCTCAGCGTGCTGCAGCTGATCGCGCAAGGTTGCTCCAATCAGGAGATCAGCGAGCGCTTGTTCATTTCCCTGCACACCGTCAAAACCCACGCCAGCCACATCAACGGCAAACTCGGTGTCGAACGACGCACCCAAGCGGTAGCCCGGGCGCAAGAGCGGGGGTTGCTGGGCTGATCGATCGGTACTTAAATACCGATTTCTTTCAAGGAATACTCATTTTAGGCATTAAATTGCCTTTCTTGCGTTTTAGCCCTAAGGTTTAGGCATTAAATTGCCGAGCAGCATGCCATGCAGCTGACCCTCCAACTCTACCTGTCGGGACAATGGCACGACGCGATGCGTCTCGACGTCGAGAAGCCGCAAGCAGGGCAAAGCAGCCCCTGCAGCTTCGCTTACGAGCAAGCATTTCTGATCGACCACCTGGATGCCCTAGAACGACCGACCGCGCCGTCCGTGAGCGCTCGAGTCCCGCTGGGTTGGGATTTGTTCAGGACGTCTGGACTGCCAGCGTTCTTGCACGACATCGTTCCAGCCGGAGCGGCACGCCGTTTCCTGCTGGCACGCCTGGCATTGCCTGAGGGTGAGAACACCCCGGCCGATCTGGTGCTCCTGCAGCGATGCACCCCTGCGCCCGTCGGGCACCTGCGAATCAAGGAATCGTTCGAAGCATTACCCAAGGCCAGCAGCATCGGTTTTGATCGAAGTGAAGTCGTTGCCCGGGACAGCCGCTTTCTCGAATACGCGTATGAACAAGGCGCCGCTGTCGGTGGAGCGACCGGGGCGGGCGGCGAGGCGCCGAAGCTGTTGCTGGCCGAGGATGCCGAAGGGCTCATGCACCCTGATGCGACCCTCGCGGACAGCGAGGTCCGTCAGCACTGGTTCGTGAAATTCTCGCGCAACAAAGGCAACGAGACCGATCGCACCATTCTCAGGAGCGAGTTCTGCTATTACCAGGCCCTCCAACGCGTCGGGGAACGCACCGTTCCCTGTGACGGCATGAGCCTTGAAGAGGCTCGCAAGCCCAGCCTTTGGATGAAGCGCTTCGACCGCAGCGTCGATGAGCGCGGCGTGCGCCGTCTGGCTGTCGAGTCGGTATACTCGCTCGCCGACATCACCCGCCCTGGCGCGTACATGACGCACGTGCAAGCGGTCGCGGCGCTGGCGAATGCCTGGTCGGCGAATGCTCAGCAGGGGGACGTTCCTCAAATGGTTGCCGAGTACGTACGCCGCGACCTGATCAATCAGATTCTGGGGAACAGCGACAACCATGGGCGCAATACTTCAATCCTGCGGGATGAACAGCGACTCTCGCTGGCGCCGATTTACGACCTGGCGCCCATGGTCATGGACGATGAAGGCGTGACTCGCACCACCAAATGGCCTGATCCCATCGAACGCGCCGGTGAAGTGGACTGGCGAGAAGCCTGTCGCGCGTTATCCGCCTGGGCCGCCCCTGACGAACTGTTTGAAAGCCTCAAAACCGATGCCGAGCGCCTGCGGGTATTGCCTGATTTGCTGAATGAATTGGGCTTGCCGCAAAAGACTTTCAGTCATCCGCGCATCAGGCTGGGGCGACTCGATACGACGCTCAAGGAATGGGGGCTGCTATGAACGACGAAATACGCCAGCGCGGCATCATCCTCGACGAGCTTCGGAATCAGTTGTTGGACGGGACCGTTTCGATGGGCGCTGCCGTCAAGCGGCTGCGGACCGAGATCACAGGATTGCGCCAGGAGCAGTTTGCGCGCATGTGCAAAATCTCCCTGCGTACACTGCGCCAGATCGAGCAGGATGAGGGTAATCCGACGGTGCAGACACTCAACGCTGTGTTCAGGCCCTTTGGCATGCAGGTTGGCATTATTCCGTTGCGACGCAGGCCGGCGGCGACCAGTATCTGATAGGTAATCACGCCCTAAGACAGACTCAAGCGGCGGGCTGACCGGCCCACATGCTGGCCACGTCCAGAAGCCCCCAATCTTCAGCCAGTTCAAACTTCAGGATGCCGTCTCGTACCGAGGGGCATGCGAGGTTGATGACTTGCGGCTCGAAGGGCATGCGAGTCCGGGTGGACAGAAAGACTTTCACTTTCGGGTGCAGCAGGGATTTTTCATCCTGCTCGACCACCACGCCCAAGCGCTCGCTTTTCAAGCGAACCAACGCGCCCACGGGATAAATACCGACGGTCTTGACGAAGTGCTGGAACACCTTCGCATCGAAGTGGCCTTTCCAGGACGCCATTTCGCGAACCGATTGCGCAGCGTCCCAACCCTTCTTGTAGGGCCGGTCTGAAGTCACCGCGTCATACACGTCACAGATAGCGCCCATTTTCGCCAGCAGGCTGATCTCGTCGCCTTTCAGCCCATGGGGATAACCGCTTCCGTCGACCTTTTCGTGATGATGCAGGCACACGTCCATCACCAGTCGGGTCACCCGCTCGCAGCCCTGGAGGATTTCCAGACCGGCCTGCGGATGATGCTTCATGACCTCGTATTCTTCGTAGGTGAGGCGATCAGGCTTATTGAGAATGGCCGAGTCGATCATCATTTTGCCGACGTCATGCATCAGCCCGGCAACGCCGGCTTCACGCACCTGATCCTCATCCAGATCCATCTGCCGCGCGAGGGCGACCATCAATGCGCACACAGCCACCGAGTGCATGTAGGTGTACTCATCGGTCGTCTTCAGGCGCGACAGGCTGATGAGCGCGTGGGGATGGCGCATCACGGACGTGGAGATTTCCTCGACCAACAGATCGACGTCTTCGGTGTTCATCGCCCGGCCCATCCGGGCATCGCTGAACATGGTCATCACTGCCGCTTTCGCGCGGCCACAAATCAGGCGCGCTCGGGCCAGCTCCAGCTCAAGGCTGCACGGCGCGGTGTCGGCAGGGTCTCGACACTCGGGAGAGGTCTGTTCCGCTGGCGAGCCGTCGGCAGGGCTTTTGCCAAGGCGAGTGTCAATCCAGACATCACGGGTCGACGCCTGAATGTGCCGCAACACCGCGTCGTCGCTGAGTTCGCGTTCGACGTGGGCGGTCCAGAAAGGATCGTTTACCCGAGGGCGGCAGAACTCATGGATGTACATGCCCAGCGTGAGGTCGGAAACGGGGATTTTTCTTAGCATAGAGTCAGCTCTTGCGCGTGAATACAGCGCTGCCTTGCCTGAAAGTGAGAGCGATCTTGATCGTAAAACGTCATCACTGCGCTTTCCTGTACTTGTGCATGGCCAGTATAGGAAAGCGTTGGGGAAATGAAACTCTCTTAAATTTTGTGGGCATTAGGGTGCCGCTGACGTGTATGCATTTAAATCAGTTAGTTATACCGGTTATAGGCAATCATCAAGGTTCTTCCAGGTTGATAAATACGATGAACAGCATGTTCAAAACGCACATAAATATTTGCTTTTTTTATTAAAGAAATGCTGCGTTCGGCCGTGCAACGGCGGTTCAGCCGGCGTTAAGGAATTTTTGACGGGGACCGTGCTCTAATCGCCCAAATCGTCGGCCTTTGTGGTTGGCCGTAGAAAAGCAAAACAGGAGCTCTCCTTGATGTTGACCTTTCGCCGTTTGATCATCGCTGCCACCGCACTGACTGTGCTTTCCGGCTGCGCGACGCAGAATCCATACGACAATCAGGGACAGGCGCAGAACTCGGGCGGCGTCAGCAAGACCGCCAAGTACGGCGGCCTGGGTGCATTGGCCGGTGCCGTTGCCGGTGCTGCCATCGACCACAACAACCGTGGCAAAGGCGCGCTGATCGGCGCCGCCGTGGTGGGTGCTGCCTCGGCCGGTTACGGCTATTACGCCGACAAGCAGGAAGCCGCACTGCGCGCCAGCATGGCCAACACCGGCGTTGAAGTTCAGCGCGAGGGCGATAACATCAAACTGGTGATGCCGGGCAACATCACGTTCGCCACCGACTCGTCGGCGATCGCCAGTAGCTTCTATGCGCCACTGAACAACCTGGCCGGTTCGCTGAAGCAGTACAACCAGAACATGATTGAAATCGTCGGCTACACCGACAGCACCGGCAGTCGCCAGCACAACATGGACCTGTCGCAGCAGCGCGCCCAGAGCGTCGCGACCTACCTGACCTCCCAAGGGATTGATGCGGCTCACCTGTCGGTGCGCGGTGCCGGTCCTGATTCGCCAATCGCCAGCAACGCCGACGTCAATGGCCGGGCCCAGAACCGCCGCGTTGAGGTCAACCTCAAGCCGATTCCTGGCCAGCAGTACCAACAGCAGCAGTAACCGCGTGACGTGAAACCAAAAACCCCGGCCAGTGAGCCGGGGTTTTTGTTTTCAGCCTTGCGGGCGCTTAGCCCGGATACTGTCCATGCATCTGCGCGAGCAGCGCGTCCTTGTCTTCCCACAGCCGGTTGATCCACTGCTGAAACTCCAGGCGGTAGGCATCGTCCTGATCGTAGCTCTTGCCAATGAACTGCGGCGGGATATGCACTTCTTCAAAATGCGCGACCACTTCGCGAACGTTCCCGCAGAGCAAGTCCCAATACCCTGGCCGACCGGCCGGGTAATGAATGGTCACGTTGACGATGGATTCCAGCTGCTCGCCCATGGCGTCCAGTACAAAGGCGATGCCGCCTGCCTTTGGTTTCAACAAATAGCGGAACGGCGAGTTCTGCTGTGCGTGCTTGGCTTCGGTGAAGCGCGTGCCTTCGACGAAGTTGAAAATGCCCACCGGGTTGTTGCGAAACTTCGCACAGGTGCGGCGGGTGGTGGCCAGGTCCTTGCCTTTCTTTTCCGGATGCTTGGCCAGATAAGCCTTGCTGTAGCGCTTCATGAACGGAAAGCCCAACGCCCACCAGGCGAGGCCGATCACCGGCACCCAGATCAACTCCTGCTTGAGGAAGAACTTGAGCGGGCGGATGCGCCGGTTCAGCACGTACTGCAGCACCATGATGTCGACCCAGCTCTGGTGATTGCTCGTCACCAGGTACGAGTGCTGATAGTCCAGGCTTTCCAGCCCGCTCAGATGCCAGCGGGTGTGACCGAGCAAGTCCATCCAGGCGTTGTTGTTGCTGATCCACGCTTCGTGGATGTGGCTCATCAGCCAGTCGGTCACCTTTTGCGCGGCCGGGAAGGGCAGGCACAGCTTGAAGATGGCAACGACGAACAGCGGCGTGCAGCAGAGAATCGTGTTGAGCGCCAACAGCAACGAGGCGATGACGCCGCGCAAAGGGGCGGGCAGGAAATCCATGTGAATCGAACTCCGGGGGGCAGTCAGCCGCCGGTGGGTTCCGGCGGGATTATTGTGGGCAAGCGATATTGCAGCGCAATGTTAGTGCGGCAGGGTGGCCGCCTGAATCGCCGTCAGCGCAATGGTATAGACGATGTCGTCAACCTGAGCGCCGCGCGGCAGATCATTGACCGGCTTGCGCAGGCCTTGCAGCATCGGGCCGAGGCTCACGCAGTCCGCACTGCGCTGCACCGCCTTGTAGGTTGTGTTGCCGGTATTCAGGTCGGGAAACACGAACACATTGGCGCGACCCGCCACCGGGCTGTCCGGCGCCAGTTGCCGGGCGACGTGCTCGTTGGCGGCGGCATCGTATTGCAAAGGCCCGTCGATCAACAGACCGCGCTGGGTCTCACGCGCCATTTGCGTGGCTTCGCGCACCTTTTCCACTTCTTCGCCGCTGGCCGAATTGCCGCTGGAGTAGCTGATCATCGCCACGCGCGGTGACAGGCCGAATGCCACGGCCGAATCCGCGCTCTGCACGGCGATCTCCGCCAGCTCGGTGGCGGTCGGGTGCGGGTTCATGATGCAGTCGCCGTATACCAGCACCTGCTCTGGAAACAGCATGAAAAACACCGATGAAACGAGGGTGCAACCTGGCGCCGTCTTGATCAGCTGCAATGCGGGCCGAATGGTGTTGGCGGTCGAATGGATCACCCCTGACACCAGCCCGTCCACTTCATCGAGGGCCAGCATCATGGTGCCGATCACCACCGGGTCTTCCAGCTGCTGCTCGGCCATTGGCGCATTGAGGTTTTTGCTGCGGCGCAGATCGACCATCGGCGCGACGTAGCGCTCGCGGATCTGGTCCGGGTCGAGAATCTCCAGGCCCGGCGGCAGTTCGATGCCATGGGCTCGCGCAACGGCGTGCACTTCCTCCGGCTTGGCCAGCAGCACGCAGCGGGCAATGCCGCGGGCCTGACAAATCGCCGCCGCTTGTACGGTCAACGGCTCGGCGCCTTCGGGCAGCACAATGCGTTTGTTTGCCGCCTGGGCGCGCTGGATCAATTGATAACGAAATACTGCGGGCGACAGGCGCATCTCACGCGGCGTGCCGCAGCGCTGATGCAGCCAGTTGGCATCCAGATGGCTGGCGACGAAATCAGTGATGATTTCCGCTCGCTCGCGGTCATCGATGGGGATTTCCTTGTTCAGCTGATGGAGCTGCGTCGCGGTGTCATACGAACCGGTGCTCACCGACAGCACCGGCAACCCGGCCTGCAGCGCGCCTCGGCACAGATCCATGATGCGCGGATCGGGCAGGGTGTCGCTGGTCAGCAGCAGTCCGGCCAACGGCACGCCGTTCAGCGTCGCCAGGCTCACGGCCAGAATGATGTCATCGCGATCCCCCGGTGTGACCACCAGCACGCCCGGCTTGAGCAGTTGCAGCGTGTTGAGGACCGTGCGGGCGCAGATGATGATCTTCGACATGCGCCGCTGTTCGTAATCGCCAGCATTAATCACCTGCGCACCGAGCAGATCGGCGACGTCGCGGGTGCGCGGGGCGTTCAGGTCAGCCTGAAACGGGATGCAGCCGAGCAAGCGGAAATCACCGCTGCGCAACAGTGGCGAGTGCTCCTTGAGCCGCGCCGAGAAGGTTTCCATGCTCTCGTCGGTGCGCACTTTATTTAGGATCACGCCGAGCACTTTCGGGTCTTTCGGGCCACCGAACATCTGCGCCTGCAGCTCGACGCGGCCGGAAAGCTCGGTCAGCACTTCGTTTTCCGGGGCGGATACGAGAATGACTTCCGCATCCAGCGCCTTGGCCATGTGCAGGTTGACCCGCGCGGCATAGCTGGCGCTGCGTGTCGGGACCATGCCTTCGACGATCAGCACGTCGCGGCCAATCGAGGCTTCCTGATACAACTTGATGATTTCTTCCAGCAGCTCGTCGAGCTGGCCTTCGCCGAGCATGCGTTCGACGTGAGCCAGCCCCAATGGCTTGGGCGGTTTGAGGCCGTGGGTGCGCGCGATCAATTCGGTCGAGCGTTCCGGGCCGAGATCGCCAGGGTGGGGCTGGGCGATCGGCTTGAAAAAACCGACCTTGAGCCCGGCGCGCTCCAGGGTGCGCACCAGCCCCAGGCTGATGGACGTCAGGCCCACACCAAAATCTGTGGGCGCGATAAAGAAAGTCTGCATGCGGGCTTCTCGAAAATGAGCAGTGCAAGGGTCATGGCGCTATGAATTCAGCCATCGGACCGGATAAACCAGGACGCTGTTCAGTCGCAGCGTCTCAACGGGGCCCAAGGTTATCGTTATCTGACCCCGACGCGCACCAGCCGCAGTGAAAGGACTGGCCGATTGTTGCCTGGCGCTGTGCCGGATCAATCACCCAGACTCGGGATTGCCAGGGCGGGTCGTGGCGCAAATGCTGGGTGTGACCGCAGGACAGCTCAACCACCCAATGACCGTCCGGGTCCTGAACAAAGCCGGTAATGATTGAGCGGGGGGAGGGGGCTTTCGAGGATTCCAATCGGGGCCGTCCGTCTGAGTTGCGTTCGCTTTCGCGCGAGTGCTTGGTTAGACTTGGCCGCTCATATCTATTTGCAAAAGGTCTCGCCCCATGCCGATCGCCGCCAACAAGGCTGTCTCCATCGACTATACCCTGACCAATGACGCTGGTGAGGTCATCGACAGTTCTGCCGGCGGCGCGCCGCTGGTTTACCTGCAAGGTGCAGGTAATATCATCCCGGGTCTGGAAAAGGCGCTGGATGGCAAGGAAGTCGGCGACGAACTGAAAGTGGCCATCGAGCCTGAAGATGCGTACGGCGAATACTCCGCCGAACTGGTCAGCACCCTCAATCGCAGCATGTTCGAAGGCGTCGACGAGCTGGAAGTCGGCATGCAGTTCCACGCTTCAGCGCCGGACGGCCAGATGCAGATCGTGACCATCCGCGATCTGGACGGCGACGACGTCACTGTCGACGGTAACCACCCACTGGCCGGTCAACGATTGAACTTCGATGTGAAGATCGTCGCCATCCGTGATGCAAGTGAAGAAGAAATGGCCCACGGTCACGTGCACGGCGAAGGTGGTCATCACCACTGATTGTCCTGCTAAGCTGAGTGAGCTGGCCAGGCGTCCTCGCGGTCTTGTGAAAACGTTTGTTTTTGCGGTCTGACAGGGCGCCTTTTTCGGCCAAGGGTTTCTAGGGGAGTTGTCATGAGTGTATTTCACGAGCTGAAGTTAAAGGCTCTGGATGGCCAGGAGCTACCCCTCGCGCCGCTCAAGGGCAAAGTGGTTCTGGTGGTCAACGTCGCGTCAAAGTGTGGCCTCACGCCGCAATACGCTGCGCTGGAAACCCTGTATCAGAAATACAAAGATCAAGGCTTCAGCGTCCTCGGGCTGCCGTGCAACCAGTTCGCCGGTCAGGAACCTGGTACCCAGGAAGAGATTCAGACGTTCTGCTCGCTCAACTATGGCGTGACCTTTCCGCTGGGCGACAAGCTTGAAGTCAACGGACCGCATCGCCATCGGCTGTATCAGATGCTCGCGGGCGAAGGCGCCGAGTTCCCCGGCGATATCACCTGGAACTTCGAGAAGTTTCTCGTCGGCAAGGATGGCCGCGTTCTGGCCCGCTTCTCCCCGAGTACGGCCCCGGATGATGCCAAGGTGGTAAGTGCGATCGAGAAGGCACTGCCCTAGTATTCCAATTCGCTGTCCTTCTTCTGAGCCTTAATCACTCCAGTCAATAGTGCTTCGTATTCCTCGTGCTTCGGCTCATTCTGTATGACCTTCATCATATTTCCAGAATGCCGAGGACGCCTGAATGCCTGTTCAAGCCCTGTTCAAACCCTTCCATATGGGCAGCCTCGAGTTGCCGACGCGCATCGTCATGGCGCCGATGACCCGCTCGTTTTCACCCGGCGGCGTACCCAATTCCAAAGTCATTGAGTACTACCGTCGTCGTGCGTCTGCGGGCGTTGGCCTGATCATCACCGAGGGCACCACGGTTGGGCACAAGGCCTCGAATGGCTACCCCAATGTGCCGCAGTTCTTCGGCGAAGCGGCGCTGGACGGGTGGCGTAAAGTGGTGGAAGCGGTTCACGAAGAAGGCGGCAAGATTGTGCCGCAACTCTGGCACGTCGGCGCCGTGCGCCGTCTGGGCACTGAGCCGGATGGCACGGTACCGGCCTATGGCCCGAGCGAGAAGCTCAAGGACGGCAACGTTGTCATTCATGGCATGAGCAAGCAAGACATCGACGAGGTCATCGCGGCGTTCGCCCAAGCGGCCAAAGACGCCAAGGCCATCGGCATGGACGGCGTCGAGATCCATGGCGCCCATGGCTATCTGGTCGATCAGTTCTTCTGGGAAGGCACCAATCAGCGTACCGACGAATACGGCGGAGACCTCGCACACCGCTCGCGCTTCGCCATCGAACTGATCCAGGCCGTACGCGCAGCAGTCGGTCCGGATTATCCGATCATCTTTCGTTACTCGCAGTGGAAGCAGCAGGATTACAGCGCACGGCTGGTGCAAACGGTGGAAGAACTCGACGCGTTCCTCAAGCCGCTTTCCGACGCGGGCGTCGACATTTTCCACTGTTCAACGCGGCGTTTCTGGGAGCCTGAGTTCGAAGGCTCCGACCTGAACCTGGCCGGGTGGACGCGCAAGCTCACCGGTAAGCCGACTATCACGGTGGGCAGCGTTGGCCTTGACGGCGAGTTTTTGCAGTTCATGGTCAGCACCGACAAAGTCGCCCAGCCCGCGAGCCTGGAAAACCTGCTCAAGCGTCTGGGTGACGAGGAGTTCGATCTGGTCGCAGTAGGCCGTGCGCTGCTGGTCGATCCGGATTGGGCGATGAAAGTGAAGGAAGGTCGCGAGCACGACATTCTGCCGTTCAGCCGCGAAGCGTTGACCCGGCTGGAGTGAAGGTCCGGTGGTCTGGTCTTGACCGGTGACTACACCCCTAAAACAACCCCATCCCGCGTTTCGCTCGCAGCCCGCAGGTAAGTCTCGAATGAGTCGATAATCCCGGCCCATCCTTGACGACTCGCGTGCTGCCGGGCATTCAGCCTGACCCGGCGCAAGGTTTCGTCGTCCTCCAGCATCCAGCGTGCGGCATCGACGAAGCCTTCCTCATCCCCGGGCATCGCCACCGCGCCGTTATGGCCGTGGCGAATATGTTGGGCCGCCGCCGCTTCGTCGTACGCGACCACGCCCAGCCCTGACGCCAACGCTTCCAGCACAACGTTGCCGAAGGTTTCAGTCAGGCTCGGAAACAGAAACAAATCACTCGACGCATAGTGCGCCGCCAGCGCATCCCCGCGCTGGGTGCCGCAGAAGATAGCGTTCGGGAGCTGACGCTGCAGCGTCGGCTTGACCGGTCCATCGCCGACAATCAACAGCCGCAAGTTTTTCTCGGGATAGGTGCTGATCAGGCCGTCGAAGGCGGTTTTCAGCAGACCCAGGTTTTTCTCCGCCGCCAGCCGTCCGACATGCAGGACCGCCGTATCGCCCGGTTCAAGGCCCCAACTCTCACGCAGCGCACTCGAACGCTTTGACGGGTGAAACAACTGGCAGTCGACGCCACGCGACAGCAATTCCAATCGCTCGAAGCCTCGGCGTTCGAGTTCGGTTTTCTGCGTGAAACTGGGCACCAATGTGGCGTTGGAGCGGTTATGAAACCAGCGCAGGTAAGTCGTTAACAGGCGAGTAATGAAGCTCAGCCCGTACTGCCGCGTGTAGTGCTGAAAGTTGGTGTGAAACCCGCTGACGATGGCAATCCCCAGCCGCCGCGCGGCACGCAACGCCGAAAGACCGAGCGGCCCTTCTGTCGCGATATACAGCACGTCCGGGCGATTGCGCTGCCAGCGGCGCAACAACTTGTGCATCGACGACTGCCCCCACTGCAACCCGGGATACCCCGGAATCGGCCAGCCACGGCACAACATCAAGTCCTCGCCAGCCGCGCGCAGCTCGTCCTCGCTTTGCCGTGGCCGAATCACCTCAACCCGATGCCCCCGCAGGCGCAGACCGTCGCACAAACGGCTGAGCGTATTGGCCACACCGTTTATTTCCGGGGCATACGTTTCGGTGATCAGGGTAATGCGCAGGGATTTACTCATGACAACAGTTTCTGAGCGGGTCGTTGCGCTTGTGTGGCGGTTGAGTGATGGATTTGTGACTGCAAATGACTGCCGGGATTTGAAATCGGATTCCCTCGATCCTGACCGGTTTTAAAGCGACATACGACCCGGTCAGGTTCGAATAAGACGGCGGGGTGCGCGGGACGCGTCAACCGCCAACGGTGAATGGCACAAGCCTCGACTCGCCGATGCGCTCGAAGGCAGCTGGCTCTGGCACGTAGTGGGTCTGCACCGGGTTCAGACTGGTCAGTTGCAGGTGCGAACGGGTTCAGCGGGCCTGGCAAGGTTCGCGGATTCAGCCTTGAGGGTGTGTGAAACGAACGGCTGGGTAGCCTGCGCCAATGTTTGCATGAACGCGGGGGCGTGGGGTTCCGGCTTCTTCTGTCTGTCCATCAGAAAGGATGCAGAGTTGGCGGTCGTGTTGATCGGGTGTTCAGCGGTGTTGATTCCATGGGCATGTAACTCCTGCTGATGATTGCACCGAGCGGTTGAGACAGCTCGGCAAATGCTCGCCCGGAGTGGGCATGTCCATGGTTAAACAGGAGGGCTGTGGGACGTCGCGAATACCGTCGTAGGAATCGTCCTGATTTTCCCGATGTTGATTAAAAGAGTGTTTCCGCCTTTAGCATGCGTCGCCTCAACTTCTGGAGTAAACACTGTGTCCGAGCCATTCAACACGCCACCTGCTGCCGATTTGACGGCTTTGCCTGCGAGCGGCCCGCCGTTTTATACCGTGTCGCTGGTCAAGCTGACGGTGATGATGTTCATCACTTGCGGGTTGTACGGGCTCTACTGGTATTACAAAAACTGGTCGCGGTACAAAGCCCATTCGGCGAAACCGATCTGGCCGGTCCCCCGCGCCATTTTCGGACTGATTTATGTGCCGTCCATCTTTGGCAAGGTTGACGCTTTGCTGAAGGAGAAAGGGCAGCGAGGGATGCCTTATTGGGGCACGCTTGCGGCAGGGATGATTCTTCTGGCACTCGCCCCGTCACTTGTCGTGTTTGTCCATGGCATCGCAGCAGGCTCGAGAGGTGGCGCTTCGGCAGGCCTTGGACTTATCCCGTTAGGGATATCCGTCATTTCGACGTTCGCACAGTTCCTGATCATGCTCAGAGTGCAGTCGTTCATTAACCAACTGAACTGCGACGCCGAAGGAAGCTGCAAGTGTGGTTCTACCTTCGGTGAAGGTGTATGGGCGATGCTGGGCTTAATGTGCTGGGTAGTTGTGATAATTATCGTTGTCATGATTGAAGCTATCAGTATGTATTTATCCAGCCGTGGCCTTTAGCCAGATGAGCGAGTGGCTACTCTGGTAGAGTCTGCACTCACACAAAAAAGGCCTCAATCGAGGCCTTTTCTACAAATCAGCGAATCCGCTCTGCCAGCGTCTCCGCCCCACGCTCCCTCACCCAGAACAACGTCGCTCCCGCCACCGCCGCCGGCATCATCAGGATGTTGACCACCGGTATTAGCAGCACCAGATACACAATCCCGCCGAAACTCATGCTCTGCCAACGCTTGGCGCGCAGCCAGGCGAGCATGTCTTGCCAGCTCATTTTGTGGTTATCGGCGGGGTAGTCGATGTACTGGATCGCCATCATCCAGACGCCGAACAGCAGCCACAGAGGCGCGGCGATGAGGTTCACCACGGGGATCCACGAAAGGATGAACAGGCCGATGGCACGGGGCAGAAAGTAGCCCAGTTTGCGCATTTCCCGGCTCAAGGTGCGCGGGACCATTTCCACCAACTCGCCCCAACTGAACGCGGGAAAATCGTCCGTCCCGCGCAGCACCACTTCCACCTTCTCCGCCAGAAAGCCGTTGAACGGCGCGGCGATGATGTTGGCGATCATGGTGAAGGTGAAGAACACCATCAGGGCGACAAGCACCACGAACAACGGCCACAGGATGTAGTTGAGAAAGCTGAGCCAGCCGGGGAGGGTCGGCATGAAAGAGTCGACCCAGAGCCTGAATTCGTGGCCGGCGAAGTAGATCATGGCGCTGAACAGCACCAGATTGATGGCCAGCGGCAGCAGGACGAACAGGCGCAGGCCAGGGCTCAGAACCAGTTTCAGGCCTTCGCGCAGGTATTGCGGGCCAGACAGGACGGGTGCAGGCATGTGTGCCTCCAGGCAGTGATATCGCGCCGACCTTACCGGCTTTGCGACGGGGGCGGAAGCACCGCCGCGGGTGCGACATTCGCTGAAACAATCCTGCAGCGGTAAAGTCTATGCAGGACTGGATTTGCAAAGCAGAGGATGCACATAGGGCTGGCCTATGAGCTGGATTGTGAAACGGTATTTCCTTAATCTCTTCCGCCCCGATAAGCTTGCGGCCAACGTTCACTGTTGCTGTGCCCCGATGGGCAGCTTCATGTTTTCAGGATCGGCGGCCGCCTCCCGTGCAGCGCAGGCCCCGTCAGTCCCCATCCTCTCAACCGGCACGCCGGTTCAGACCCAGTGACTCCGACCACGCGTAACGATGGCCGGTCAATAGGAGTGTTTCATGTCTGATGTACGTCATTCGCGAGTGATTATTCTCGGCTCCGGCCCTGCCGGTTACAGCGCAGCAGTCTATGCCGCGCGCGCCAACCTCAAGCCGTTGCTGATCACCGGGATGCAGGCGGGTGGTCAATTGACCACCACCACCGAAGTCGACAACTGGCCGGGCGACCCCCATGGCCTGACCGGCCCGGCATTGATGGAGCGTATGCGTGAACACGCCGAGCGTTTCGAGACCGAGATTGTGTTCGATCACATCAATGCAGTGGATCTGGCGGGCAAGCCGTTCAGCCTGAAAGGTGACAACGCAACTTACACCTGCGACGCGCTGATCATCGCCACCGGCGCCAGCGCCCGTTATCTCGGTCTGCCGTCCGAAGAAGCGTTCATGGGCAAGGGTGTTTCGGCCTGCGCGACCTGCGACGGTTTCTTCTATCGCAACAAGCCGGTCGCCGTGGTCGGCGGCGGCAACACCGCCGTAGAGGAAGCGCTGTACCTGGCCAACATCGCCAGCAAGGTCACTCTGGTTCACCGTCGCGATACCTTCCGCGCCGAGAAGATCCTCATCGACAAGCTGCATGCCCGCGTCGCTGAGGGAAAGATCGAACTCAAACTCAACGCTACCCTGGACGAAGTCCTGGGCGACAACATGGGCGTGACCGGTGCGCGCTTGAAGAACAATGACGGCAGCTATTCGGAAGTGACCGTCGACGGCGTGTTCATCGCCATCGGCCACACGCCGAATACCAGCCTGTTTGACGGTCAGTTGGCGCTGAAAGATGGCTACATGGTCGTTCAAGGCGGTCGCGAAGGTAATGCGACGGCCACCAGCGTTGACGGTGTTTTCGCTGCCGGCGACGTGGCGGATCACGTCTACCGTCAGGCGATCACCTCGGCTGGCGCAGGCTGCATGGCTGCACTGGACGTCGAGCGCTATCTGGACGGCCTGGCGAACGTTTCGTTCTGACCTGATCTTCAGCTGCAAAAAAACCGGCTCATTGAGCCGGTTTTTTTATGTCTGGCAAACGCGCCTTTTCAGCGTCAAACCCGCGATCAGGCCTTGGGCTTGAGCGGCTCGGCCGAGAACTTAACGCCGGCCAGTCCGTTAACAATCAGCGCCCGAATGTTGCCGTGGTCAGAACCTTCCGGCGTAGCGAGCACAGAACGGTAGTGCTCGCCAAAAGCCAGCAGCGCTTCCTCATCGGTCAGGCCTTCCAGCCGCGCCATGCCAAGGGTCTTGCACGAACCTTCGTTCTGGCCCGCGGCGTTTTCCACCGGGCCGTTGCTGAACGCCTGAGGCTGATAGTCGTAATGCGCGGCGATGAAGGCCAGCGTGTCGGCGAACAGATGATTGCCGCTGGCGAGGCTAGCGCGCAGGGCGTTCAGGTCAGTCATGCTTCGGTTCCTTGGCAAACGCCGCTTGCTGCTCGGCGCTGGCTTCTTTCTGGTACGTGGATTTCCACTCGCTGTAAGGCATGCCGTAAACCACTTCGCGGGCGTTATCGAGGGTGATGTCGATGTGCTTCTCGTCGGCCTCGGCCTTGTACCACTTGGACAGACAGTTGCGACAGAAACCGGCGAGGTTCATCAGGTCGATGTTCTGCACGTCCTTGCGGCTGTCCAGGTGCGCCACCAGACGGCGAAAAGCGGCGGCTTCGAGTTCAAGACGTTGTTGCTCGGTCATGGTGTGCTCTGTCGGAAGTAAAGATGGGCGGATGATAAGAGTGGCAGCCAGGCCGGGCAAGCGTACGCCTGCAACCGCGAGCGCAGGAGTCAGCGCGCTGCCGCCAGGGTGATCGACACCGATTCAGCGAAGCGCAGCGCGTGGGGTTTGTCCACTTCGACTTCGGCATATTGCACCGCTTCATGAGTCATCACCAGGTCGAGCACTTCCTGCGTCAGGCGCTCGAGCAGGGCGAAGCGATTGCTTTCCACGTGCTGAATGATGGCTTTGGTGATGGTCCGGTAGTTCAGCGCGTGGTCGATGTCGTTGTCGCGCACCGCTTCCTGCGCCGCGTACTGAATCGTCAGGTTGATCAGCACGTCCTGCTTGTTGAGGATTTCGTCTTCGTTAATGCCGATAAACGTACGCAGGCACAGGTCTTTGACCCTGATGCGTGCGGTGCCGGGTTCGAGTCTTGCCATGGACTACTTACTCCGTCCGATCAGTTGCAGAAATTCCATGCGGGTCGTGGTCGACTCGCGGAAGGCGCCGAGCATCACCGAGGTGTTCATGGTCGAGTTCTGCTTTTCAACGCCGCGCATCATCATGCACATGTGCTGAGCCTCGATTACCACGGCCACGCCTGCGGCCTTGGTGACGCCCTGAATGGCATCGGCAATCTGCCGCGTCAGGTTTTCCTGAATCTGCAGGCGCCGCGCGAACATATCGACGATGCGCGCGATTTTCGACAGGCCCAGGACTTTCCCGGTCGGGATATAAGCGACGTGGGCCTTGCCAATGAAGGGCAGCAGGTGATGCTCGCACAGCGAATACAGCTCGATGTCCTTGACGATCACCATCTCGTCGCTTGCGGACGCAAACAGCGCACCGTTGACGATCTCTTCCAGCGTCTGCTCGTAGCCATGACACAGGTATTGCATCGCCTTGGCCGCGCGCTTGGGCGTGTCCAGCAGGCCTTCCCGTTCAGGGTCTTCACCCAAGCCGACGAGGATTTCACGGTAATGCTGTGGCAGTGACAGGGTCATCAATGGTTCCTCGGGGCGGCTTACTTGACGTGCCGTCCGCCGTTTACGGTCAGAGTGGTGCCGGTGACGTACGTGTTATCCAGCAGATAGCGCACGCTCTGGTAAATCACCTCGGCGCCGGGTTCGATCCCCAGCGCCGATTTCTCCAGTGTGCGTGCGCGATATGCCGCGTCGTCGTCGGGTTGAAACATCAGCATGGCCGGAGCGATACCGTTGACCTTGATATGAGGCGCATAACGGGCTGCGAAGGACAGGGTCAGGTTTTCCAGGCCTGCCTTGCTGGCGCTGTAAGCGATGTGCTTGCTGCTGCCCTTGCGCGTGACGTCGTCGCTGATGTGAATAATGTCGGCCGTCTCCGAGCGCCGCAACAAGTCGGCGCAGTGCAGATTGATGAGGTAGGGCGCCAGCATGTGGACATTGAACATTTGCATGAACACATCCGCCTCGTCCGCCGGCGTCTCGGCCAGCCAGTCGGACGCGTTGTGTACGATGGCCCTGAGACTGTCCGTCCGCTCTTTGAGTCGGGCGATGAAATCCAGCACGCTCGTCTGCGACGAAAAGTCAGCCTGAATCACCACCGCGCCCAGCCCCTGCAAACGCTGCACGCCCGGCCGCTCGTTGCGGTAGGTGATGATAACCGGCTGGCCTTCCGCCAACAGACGCTCGGCGCAATACAGGCCGACGCGCTGGCTGGCACCAGTGATCAAGACAGGGGCAGGGGAGCAGGCCATGGTCGTCACGCATTCATCAACGGGGAGAGAGGTCGGGCGAATCGGTGCTGAAGGGCGAACAGGCATGCTCGCATTGCGCCATCGAAAACGACCGTCGGGCAAAGTTAACCCAACGGCAGATACTTGTACAAGCACGGAAAGATGTACATGTTTTATTGATAGGCCCTCCGCTGCGACACTTCATCGCAGGTCGGTGTGGGCGCGCCTGAAGAGTGTCAGGTGCCGGCAGCTAGCGCGTTGAGGCCGGCTCTGTCCCGCTGACCTGAACAGGCGTGTTGCTGTGCAGCCAACCCGCCAATAGATGGGTCGACAGCGGGATGAACCAGAACACCATCAATGGCGTGAGGATCAAGGTGCTGATCATGATGCGCGGGAACAAATCCAGCTGACTGAGCAGCGGGCCCAGCACGAAGTTGAAGATCAGCGACACCGGAAAGAACGCCAGCCAGATGGCAACGGCTTGCTTCCAGCGCGGCGGGCGCTGACCGACGGCGCCGAACCAGCCGTCGATGCCACTCACGCGGTGCACGGAATTGTTGGCAAACAGACCGCTGCCGCGCACCAGCCAGGAGCGTCGGGAAGCAGAATGCTCCCAGGCGTGCATGGTGGCTTCGTCGGCGAAGCGGAAAATAATCTGGAATTCGTCATCCCCGGGCGGCGGAGCGAGCACGCCTGACCCTAGATAGCCGGGGAAGTCTGTAGCGAGTTGTTCGCCTTCATGCAGCCAGGCAATCAGTTCCTGATAGCGGCCATGGGCGACGCGACGGGCAACCATCAGCGTGACGGGTGAGGTAGACATTGTGTATCTCCGATAAACACGTGAGGTTCCCGGGTAGGGAAATCACATGACGTGGCGCCGGGGTGGTGGCGACGCGTCAGCTTCACTTGGAAAAGCAAGCAAGGATTATTCCTGAAACCTGCGATAAAGCCAGAGGTGTTTGTCGGAAGGAAGAGGATGCCGAGAAGGATCGCCGGATCAGGCAATCCTAGAGGTGCATCGAGGGGTGGATCTTGCGGTGTTCCTGAAGAATGTACTGACGCAGACGTTCAGTGTCTTCCTTACTGTTCTGACTCAACCGATACGCCGCGAGACCATGATGGTTCAGGCGTTCGAAGGTGCCACGCAAGGCGATTGGCGCGTAGCCCTGGGGCGTGAACCACGCGGCGAATGACTTCGGAGGCTTGGTCTGCTTGCGCATCTCCAGCAGTATGCCCTTGAACGAGATTTCATGAACCCAGAGTGCGGTGAGCGAGCCCTTTTCGGTCTCCAGCGGCACCGGCTCAGGCAGGGTCAGACGCCATGGGCGAATGCGCGGGCCTTCCTCGAAGATGCTGGGCGCTCCCAGCTCCAGATGCAGCGCATGAAATTCGTCTTCCACCAGATGCAGCGGGAAGGTCATTTGCTGATTATCGAACTGGGCCTGAATCGTGACTTGCTCATGGGCAGCCAGACGGGTCAGCAGATCCTGAATCTGCACGCCGCCGTTAACCACCAGACTGCTGGATTTGTCGCGCAAATTCAGCGTGGGGTTGTGCTGCATGTTCTGGATGAACTCCAGTTCATCCGGCGTGAGGATATTGTCGCGCTGCATGGTCAAGCTCGATTAACCGGTTATTGAAAGAGCAGACAGATGGTTCGCTTTTTGGTTGCGACCGTTCGTCAGTTGCAAGATGTTACCCCTTCAGGATTTCATTCTCCAGCCGAGCTTGCACCCGTCCGGCATTTAACTCGACCCCTTTCCGCCGGGCGTATGGCTGTTGCATCGTGATAATTGGAGTGCCGGTCTGAAAGTAGTACAGGCAATAAAGATCGGACAGGAAATTTCCAGCATCGTTGAAAGTCATTTGCATCAACGCCGCGCCCGTCCCTGGCGTGTCCTTTGGCCGCGCAAGGTCGGGAGTCCAGGACATCGCGCCGAGCTGAGGCATAATGCTGCACGATTTTACCCGTCACAGGATTAACCCATGAAAGTCGCGATTATTGCGGGCTCCGTGTATGGCTCGGCTGAAGAGGTCGCCCGCCACGCCCAACAGATCATCAAGGATGCAGGGCACGAGGTGCTGTTCAATCCACGCGCCAGCCTTGCCGATTTGCAAGCCTTTGCACCCCAAGCCCTGCTGGCAGTCAGCTCGACCACCGGGATGGGCGAGCTGCCGGACAACATTCAACCGCTCTATCATCAGATCCGCGACGCACTGCCTGCTGCATGGCGGGGGCTGCCTGGCGGCGTGATCGCCTTGGGCGACGCGAGTTACGGCGATACGTTTTGTGCAGGCGGCGAATTGATGCGCGAGCTGTTCGGCGAACTGGGGATCCGTGAGGTGCAGGAGATGCTGCGTCTGGACGCCAGCGAGACCGTGACCCCGGAAAGCGATGCCGAGCCGTGGCTGGCGGAGTTTATCGGGCACCTGAACGCTTGAATGGCAAGCTTCGTGCTCGGAGCTAACCAAGCGGTTGGCGGCACCGTCGCCGCGACCTCCCGTTAACGACTCAGTTGCGAGACCGGGCAACGACCAGGCCATCCCTTGGCGTTATCGACCACCATTCAGCGTGTCCCGTGTTGATTGTGACCCGGCCCCGAGTCGTTGACACTCGATGACCATTACGCCCGGTTCTGCGTCTGCTTGCCCCTGATAAATCCAGGGCAGTGGGTGCAGAGCCGGCTTCATCATTGGGGAGAGCAACATGAGCGAGTCCGTACGTTTTGAAGACAAAGTGGTGATCGTCACCGGTGCGGGCGGCGGATTGGGGCGAGCCCACGCATTGTTGTTCGCGCAACACGGCGCGCGCGTGATCGTCAACGATCTCGGCGGCTCCGCCCATGGCGAAGGCGCCAATGCCTCGGCCGCGGATCGGGTGGTCGCGGAAATCCGTGAAGCGGGCGGCGAGGCGGTTGCCAATCATGATTCGGTTACCGACGGCGACAAGATCGTCCAGAACGCTCTCGATGCATTCGGCCGCGTTGATGTGGTTGTCAACAACGCCGGCATTCTGCGCGACAAAAGCTTCGCCAAAATGGAAGACGCCGACTGGGAGCTGGTTTACCGCGTCCATGTCGAAGGCGCCTACAAAGTTAGTCGCGCTGCCTGGCCGCACCTGCGGGACCAGAACTACGGCCGCATTATCTTCACCTCGTCCACATCCGGCATTTACGGCAACTTCGGTCAGGCCAACTACGGCATGGCCAAGCTCGGCCTGTACGGGTTGACGCGCACGCTCGCGGTTGAAGGGCGCAAGAGCAACATCCTCGTCAACGCCATCGCCCCTACCGGCGGCACACGCATGACCGAAGGCCTGATTCCGGCCAGTGTGTTCGATCTGCTCAAGCCCGAGCTGGTCAGCCCACTGGTGGTGTATCTGGGCAGCGAGCAGTGCCAGGACAGCGCCGGATTATATGAGGTGGGGGGCGGCTGGATCGGCAAAGTCCGCTGGGAGCGCAGCCTGGGCGCTGGCTTCAACCCACACACCGGCTTCTCACCGGAAGACGTCGCGGCGCAGTGGCAGACCATCAGTGACTTCAGCGACGCCGTGCACCCCGCCGACAACGTCGAAGCGCTCAAGGAAATGATGGCCAATTTGCAGAAATTTGGCTGATCGGTCTTTGATCAATAAGCGGCCAGTTCGGGCGATCGAACTGGCCGTTTTTGTAGGAAGGTTACTTGCCGCGAGGTAGGAACCGTCTCTGAATCTGGCAATGATTCCGTCTTCACTTTTTCAGCCTAAACCCCGCCATGGGTTGCCCGACACTCCTGAGGATCAACCGATTTTCAGGAGGTTTTATGATTGGCAATTTGAGCAAAGTGCAGGAGAGGCTGAGGGTATACAGCGCTGTCCCTGACAAGCAATTTAACGTGCGCTCCGGCCTGAATCCTCAAGAGGAAGCGGTAAAGCAGAAGGTGCGTCAGTACTGGGCAGACAAGAGTATTCCTGATGTTAAAAAGCTGGAGGGCTTGAACATCAATCTGGCTGGATTTGATCCGCGTAAGACCAGTAACAGGCAACTGAGGGACATCGGCGTTCTACTGGCCGAGCAAGGAATTATTGATGGAGACCTTATTGGCACTATGGGCGGCATCAATGTCGAGTTCGATGCGCTGGGGAAAGAAATCAATATCGACAAGGAGGTCAATGCGTATGAATTTTTCACCGACCACTTCGTTCGACTGCAGGGCGCTATCAAGCGAGGCAATGAAATGGCGAAAGGCGCCGTGGTGGATTTGAACACCGCGGTTTCTGTGCTGATGGCGCTGGAGGAACATGCAAAGCGTCCTCGCGAGCGCTCATTGGTGAATATTCGCGCCTGAGGTATGTGAGTGCGGAGCCAGGGGCACAACCGATGTGTCCCTGGCCTTCAGCTGTTACATGGGGACGACGTAACTCCCTGAGTAACGGGTTGGCACAGGACTTTGTACGTTATCGATTACCAGCCGGAATGTGCCAGCGCCGAACAAGCCTGATGGATCGTACGTTTTACCCGTCACCGACGACCAACTTCCCCCTTGAAGCTGTTGGACAAACACAGGTACTTGTCCTGAAGCGCCTGTCACATTGAAGTGATGGGAAGTGGTCCCGCATGTGACCGTGTACGGCCCATAGATAACCTGTTGCTCACCCGGGTTTACGGTGCCGGCCGGGATAGCGCCTGAAATCTTGGTGCAGAAATTCATCGTGCTTGCAGCAGGTTGCGCTGCAGTTACACCAGCAAGCGACACCAGGCTTGCCGCCAGGATCAGTGAAGTCGTTTTTTTCTTGAACATGTTAGAGCTCCATTAGCCATTTATTGTTGGGTATCGTCGCGCGGTGTCTCCACCTCGCCGATGACTAATGTTTAAACAGAACATTGCGTAGGAATGTCGCTAGAAATGCTGTGGGATTTTTCTGAGCTTTGTTGTTGGGAGGGAAGGATGGACCATCGCAAACAGAAGGGCCTTCCGAATCGTCACTTGACCCCCGACGCAAAAAAAAGCCGCTGCAATCGCAGCGGCTTAAACAAAACGTTGAATTCAGGAGCTGAAAAAAACAACGTCGGGGAAATACTTCAGAAATCAAGAAGACTGGCTATTAATCAGACTTCAAATTTATGCAACTTCGAATGCGCAAAGCATAGGTGTTTCTGGAGGGCGCAAACAGCTCGATTTCCGATATGCAGTGTTACTGACATTGCAACAGTAGGATAAGACCCTCGCCAGTCTGATACGGGGTTCATTTCCTGCAAGCCGCGTCGGTCCAGCATTGTGAGCCAAGCATTATGTACCGCTTATGACGCTTGGCAAACGGCTGAAATAGAGCTCTCGAACTGCTCGCGTTGTACCTATCGGCTGGATGCCGATGGGCGTGACTGTTCTTTATCGGAGCTGTATCCATGAATGATCTATCTGCTGTAATTCACCCCAATATACAAGGGGCTGCCGCTCAGCCCCACGCCGCCACCCATCACCTTCTCGCTTTTACGGCAGCGTGCTCGCAATGTTCCTCGGTACTGCACAACATCCCTTCACTTCGGGACGTTGCTTTTAACCGCCTTTCAAGCTTCATGCGCGGTAATGTATCAGTGTGGAATCCGGACATTATTTTTTTGAACACCGCGTCCGTGTCCGGAACGGTGCAAAGCTCATCTTCGCTTACTGATGCCCTGATCCAGGCGATGGCGTTGGGGGTTAGCGCTTTCGACCAAGATCTCCAGGTCCTGTGTTACCGCCACGACAGCACCGAGCCACAGTACCTGGTGGCAGAAAAAGATTTCATCACGATCAAAAGCATTTTTGGACAGGTGCTGGCACGGTTTCTCGGGGCTTATCACGCGGCGCTCGCCTGGGCATGGGACAGCGATGCGCCGTCCCCGGCCGGTGGAAAGAACGCAGCGCGCCACGAAATCGTCAGTGGGCATCATCATTCGGCACTCAAGCATGACATCGAGTTTCAGTTCATTGAGCGGCGACTCAACGACGGGGATAAAAGACGACTGCTGAATATATTGGAGCACCAACCCACTGGCGGGCTGTTCAAGATATCGCTGCATCTGCCGGGAGAAAAGACAGCACCGCTGCTCTCAGTCTTCGCGGTCGCACAGGATGAAAATGCTGGCGATGCACGTCATGCCGTGGGCCCATGTTATCTGGTCATGGCCGCAGGCGGAGTTGAACGGTATGAGTCTTTTTCTGAACTTAACAGTCAACTGGCCCGGCGACTGTCCGGAACACCGAGACTGAAGCCATTGCTCAAAAGCCTTTATTTATCGGATCTTGCGGGATTGCCCGAAAATCATGTTGTCGGCAACGACGATCTTGATTACGAACCCTGTGTCGAGCCAATGCTGCACTGCCACGTACAGGTACTTCGTAACAAGCAGGCCATGGACTTCGAGTTCCTGGTGCAACAGGCCAGAGTAAACAGCGACGGCTACCACGCCTTTTTGAAGAAAGTCAGTGAAGTGCAGGTGTGCGCTCATGTCGATGAAGCGATGGGGGACCGATTCAGGAGCCTTTCGGTGCGTGCCGAGGACCTTGCTCAACCCCAATGGCTGAAAAACGCAGACCCCGACAAGCGCGAGTACTATGCCAAGCTAGACAGCCAGTACAGCAAGCGCAAGCGTGCAGTTGATGCGCTGCTTGAGGGGCTGGAATCGTTGGAGGTGTTTGCCCGTGATGAGATCGATCGCTACGTGCGCAAACATTTAGGCTATTCGGTCGACGCGCAGCAAATAACGATCAGTCTGCCGGACGAGTTCGATCTCCAGGGCGGCACCTTTTCGATAAACCATCGCAAGTCGTTGCTTGAGTTCGCGATGCACGGCTTGCCGGCAGTTTCAGGTACCGGCCAGTTGATCATCCCTGCTGCACATTCAAACTCTGCTTTCACATTCGGGTTTGTGAAGACAATGCTTGATGAGCTGGATGTGCAGCGCCGTTACCGGCAACAGCTCAGGGCGCGGCTTACCCATGAGCAGACCCTGCGAGCCCTGACCCACAGGCGAGACGCCGCTTTGGCACTGAGCGCCTGGGCGGCTTCGCTTCAAGGCCATCTGGTGGACGACCGAAGCCAGGACCTTATTCATCTGGTGCGAGCTGACATTATTCAAGACGGTGCGGTGATGACGTTGGGCAGCCTGAAACTGGCCGTCAATGGCGTGCGGTTCAAAGATCTGTTGGTGTTCCGTAAACAGGAAGCGGCAGGCGACGATCATTACGTTCTTTACGCACCTGGTGCGCCGGGCGGCCAGGATATGTTCGGGTTCAACTCATGGCGCCAGTTGTCCTTTGAAGTCGGTAGCTGGCTGGCGACTGATGCGGGCGGCAACTATGTGCTGGACCAGACTGCCTTGACCGCCGAGGCTGACCATTCCGACTTCCTGGAAAAAGTGCGTCGCAAGGGCACCTTGTGGGGTGAGTCCAGTGTCGTGTTCGAGGAGCTGAACGGGGGTAACTTCGAAGAGCGGCTCTCAGATGCAATTCGCCATAAGGTCGAGCGGGCGCTGACGCGGGATGACGCCGACCTGTTGGGGTTCACCATGGACACTGCGAATGCGAACCGTGGCGCCCTTGCATTGCTTGACCACCGGGTCAGCGAACTGAACAAGGCTTTTGTGCACACAACGCAGGCGATGGTGTCTTTCGAACAGTTCGCCAGGCGCGAAGGCAGCAAGCTGCTCAATGATTACATCACTAGCCAGGGTATCGACGAGCGCGTCGACACCGATACGATCTTCGTGGATCTGGACAATGCTGCCTACGTCGCAAACCCGGACTTCAGTGCGTACACCCGGCTGAGGTCCTTGACCAGCCTGTTCATGGAGGGTTTTTCCGATCATTACGCTTTCACTCCTGCGGCACCGATGTACTCCTCGGTGGGTCAGGACCTCATGGCACTCCCCTTGTACTTCGTCCAACACGTGGACAAGTCGCTGCGGGACGCAGCGTTGGGTGAGCGCTACATCCAGTGGATCCGGAAGGAATTCCTCGACGCCTCTCACGAGCAGTACCGCTATCGCAGGGCATTGTTCGGCAGGCGTTTGCAGTTTGATATGCGCTCAGGAGCGATGCGGGAGTTCTTGAAAGGCAATTTATCCACCGCGCAATACCAATGGTTGGTGCAGTTAATTGTTTCGCTGGATAAACAGGTGCTCGACAAAAACGCAGGGCTGCAACAGCGTATCAAGCGCAGCAGCGCCTCCATGTTTCGCTACGCCGGTTACATCGTTCAAGGCGTTTACATGCTCCGGGACTTCAGCTCCTCGGATGGCGACTTCAATCTGTTATACACACCCGATGCTCCCGATGGCGTCAGTTTCCGAAAGCTGACCGATTACGTGGACCTTATGCGCTCGCCCGAGATGCGCCGCTATTACTACCTTCGTGTTCCCTACAAAGGGCAGCCAAGTGTGGAGGCTCGTTTCGATGCCATTGACCGCAACCTCCCGGATCAGTGGATCAACATTGAGAACAGGGAGCACCAGAACACCGATCGAATCATGGACATCCATGATCTGTATGACGACCAGATCAGCCGCATCATTGCCGATGTCGATGCTCAGACCAAAAGTACGACGGAGCGCTGGGCCGAGAAGATTTATTCAGTTGTAAGGTTACTCGGCTCCGCGCTGCTGATGCCGTTCCCCGGCACAGCGCTCGCATGGACGGCGCTTCACACAGCCATTGATATACAACGAGGCTTGCTCGCCTATCATGACGGAGACCGCGCGACCGCCTCCTGGTTTTTTGGAACCGCGGTCTTTGGATCAATAACGGCAGGCGCCGGCGTCAAGACAGTCCTCACCCATGATCAGGGGCTGGTAATCAAAGTCGGTCAGTGGGCGGTAAAAAAACTGGCAGCCCAGGCCGGTTAGTGGATTGCGCGCCCGCTGGGCAAGGATTGCAAACGCTGCGTCAGGCGCAGCTTCTGCACCGGGTCATCGGTCAATAACAACGCATGCTCCAGGTCGAAACGTTCGGCCTGCGGGCAATCCAGATGCTGGTACAGGCTGGCACGGGCGAGGTAATCGCTGGTGTTGGCCTGGCCCAGTTCCATCACGCGGGTCGCGTCCTTGAGTGCGGCGAGCAAATCGTCGTTCAGCTGATGCAGATACCGCAGGTTTCGCGACAGCCGCTGAAGCATCGCCGCAGGCGTCGCCGTTTTCATGTGCTCGGCCTTGAGCTGCATGTCCGCGCCGAACTGGCGCAGCAACAACTCACGACAATCCTTCGGGTAAAGCCTGCGTCCGCCGCAAGGGTCCAGCGTATGGTCGGCACCGGGAACACGCAGCAAGAAGTGTCCGGGGAAGTTAACGCCCTCGAGCGGGATCTCCAGACGCCGCGCGATTTCCAGCGCAATCAGCGCCAGCCCCAGAGGTTGGCCGCGACGACGTTCAAGGATCTTGTGAATCAAGGCAGCCTGGGGTTTGGGCTGAGCAGCATCGTCCTGCTGAAATCCCAACGTCGCCAGTTGCCGCAGCAATGGCTGGGCAAGCTCTGCGGCCGGCAACAAAGGAAGCGCCGCGCTGACGCTGCGTTCCAGAGCGGTGAGCTGGTCTCGGATGATCTGGAACTCAACCTGACCGTCGTGCTCTGTGGCGATCCACGAAGCGGCTTCAAAGGTAGACGGCGGGTTTCGTTCTAGACAGGCAATGCATTGCTGGCGCGGATTCATCGACTTCTCCGGCAGAGATAAGACGGCTGAGAAGAATTAACGGATGGCTCTGTTTTAGCCCTGGCCGCCGCCTTCGTCCAGCGTTGATTCATCGCACGCGTTGAACGGCAGTCCGTCGTCCGGATCCGCCCGGGCCGGCCTTCTTTTTTTCAATCAGCGCCTATACTCGCCAGTACGAAAAAGGGGAGCATTGCCCATGTTCGCTCTCATGCAAAGCTCACGCGTGCAATCACTGCACATGATGGTCGAGCCGCGTACCGGCCTTAAGGCGGTGATCGCGATCCACAGCAGCCAGAAAGGTCCGGCGATGGGGGGCTGTCGCTACCTCTCCTATCCAAACGAAGAGAGCGCCATCGAGGACGCCATTCAGCTGGCAAGGAACATGAGTTACAAAGCCGTGCTCGCCGGGTTGTCACTGGGCGGTGGAACGGCGGTAATCATGCGTCCGGCCCACGTGCCTGATCGGGCTGCCTTGTTCGAGGCGTTCGGGCGATTCGTGCAGACCCTCGACGGACGTTATGTCACGGCTATGGACAGCGGCACTTCCAGGGAGGACATGGACTGCATTGCCCAATTCACCCAGCATGTCACCAGCACCACGGCGGTCGGCGATCCGTCTGCGCACACCGCGCTGGGTCTGTACGCGGGGATCCGCACAACGGCCATGGCAAGACTGGGCAGCGACAATCTCGAAGGTTTGCGCGTGGCGATTCAGGGGTTGGGGCATGTGGGTTACGCGCTCGCCGAGCAGCTGCATGCGGCGGGCGCCGAGTTGTTGGTGGCGGATCTGGACAGCGGCAAGGTGCAGCGCGCCATGGAGCAATTGGGCGCCAAGCCGATTGCCAGCGAAGCGCTCCTCAGCACGCCTTGCGACATCCTTGCGCCGTGCGGGCTGGGCGGCGTGCTCAACAGCCACAGTGTGACCAAGTTGCGTTGCGCCGCAGTCGCGGGTGGCGCCAATAACCAGCTGAGCTGCGCCGCGATCGCCGACCAACTGGAAGCTCGGGGCATTCTTTATGCCCCTGATTACGTGATCAATTCCGGCGGCCTGATTTATGTCGCGCTGCATCATCAGGGGCAAAGCCCGGGCACCATCACTGCGCATCTGTCTCAGATCGGCACGCGGCTAACCGAGGTCTTCGCCCATGCGCAAGCTGAAAAGCGCTCACCCGCGCGGGTGGCAGATGAGCTGGCAGAGCGGCTGCTGGACATGGGGTGAATCGCTTTCGTGGCAAACCTGCATTCAGCTTGCCGAAGCCCAAGTCGCGAGCCTGATTACTCTGCCTGCTCCGCCGCGGGTGCCAGCTCGTTGAGGGCCAGGGCATTGCTCTTGAAAGCGGCAGCGAAGACAGCCCGGTTTTTCGCCATGAAAATACTGGCGTCTTCTGCGTGTTTTTCGGAGAGGCCAGCGACGTTCTTCATCAACACATCGGTGAGCAGCTCTGCCAGTTCCAGCATCTGATCATGGGCATCGGCGAGTTTGCGGTCCACGAACGTAGTCTCCAAATCACGGGTACTGCGGTAAAGGGTTTCAACAGCCATTGTTGGCCTCGTCGTCATTTCCAGAGTTGTAAGGGATCAGCCCGGGCGCTCAACGCTTCGGCCGACGGATGATGCAAAGACAGCGTGCTCCGTCTTTTTTACTGTTTATTTATACAGTGCGCAGCATAGGTGAATCGCCTCCGCTTGGGTAGGGGGTGCGCGCTCACTTTTTTTGCCAGGGGCGGCCTTGCGACATCTGGTCACGTTCTCAACCTTAGCCGATGGCCCTATTAATGCTTGCCTACAGCCAGGCTGCGCAGGAGCAAACCGTCATGCGCACGGCGCATCATCCGGTCCGGGTTACTCAAGGAAGTACATCGTGAACATCAACGCGGCCATAGCCCTGCGTCGTCAGATCCACTGCTGCGTTGAATCGCAGCGCTCGTTATGAACATTTTTGGTTTGGCCAGGGGGGGTGAGGGATGGGTGGTGTGAGATGGGCGGATCGAATGCGGGCGAAGCTTCATGGCGGCGCCAACAGCCTGGGCAATTTGGCCGTTGAAGCGTTTCATTATCTGGCGCTGTTCGGCATTGGCGCGGTTACCGCTTACGCCGCGATTAAAGCCTTCATCGGCATGCTCGGGCAGGAATACATCGCCGTGGATGATATTTTGCTGTTGTTCATCTACCTCGAATTGGGCGCGATGGTCGGGATTTATTTCAAGACCAACCACATGCCCCTGCGGTTCTTGCTCTACATCGGGGTGACCGCGTTGATCCGCTTGCTGATCAGTGACGTGTCACATCACAAAGCGCCTGATCTGGGGATTATCTACGTCTGTGGCGGCGTGCTGTTGCTGGCATTCTCGATTCTGGTCGTGAGGTATTCCTCGTCGAGGTATCCGTCGGTACAGGAGAAGGTGGAGTAAGCCACTTCCCCTCTCACCGGTGAGCGGTTCGAATGGCTGCTGGAGGCCT
>NZ_JAKJXE010000015.1 GCF_021728295.1 Pseudomonas petrae | reverse complement strand
AATCTTGCCAGTTAACATCTTTATCGCTGGCCTGCCGAGTTCGCCAGCAAGCCGGCTCCTACAGAGCTCGCGTACACCGAAGTCTGTAGCGTTGCCGACAGCGGATTTACGCCATCATCAGAACAAATCAATCGGTGCTGATTCATCCGCC
Source organism: Pseudomonas petrae (assembly GCF_021728295.1). Lineage (GTDB taxonomy): Bacteria > Pseudomonadota > Gammaproteobacteria > Pseudomonadales > Pseudomonadaceae > Aquipseudomonas > Aquipseudomonas petrae. The sequence continues at coordinate 138,080 of NZ_JAKJXE010000015.1, read as the reverse complement.
GGCAGCGGGCTGCCTGGAGGCGGGCTGCCGCCGAGTTCGTTAACGCTAGGCGGTGTGTCCTCGCTCTTGAACAGCTCGAAGAACGCGCCCGGCGTGCTTGGCGTTGCGGAGCGGCCGCTGACCGGATCGATGCGCAGGCTGAGGATGCCCTCCGGTTCTGCCTGAACATGCGGTGGCTTGTCCTTCAGCGCGGCGCTCATGTACTTCATCCAGATCGGCAGCGCGACCGTGCCGCCGAATTCATGGCGACCGAGGCTTTCAGGCTGATCGAAACCGGTCCAGACCGTCGTCACGTAATCGCCGTTGTAGCCCGTGAACCATGCATCTTTCGAATCGTTGGTGGTCCCCGTCTTGCCCGCGATGTCCGGACGGTTCATCGCCAGGGCGCGGCGACCGGTGCCGCGTTTAATCACGTCCTGCAGCATGCTGTTGAGGATGTAAACCGTGCGACCGTCAACAATCCGTTCCGCGACCACAGGTGCTGGCGCTGCGCCTGATGCATCCAGCGCGTTCGGCACGACGTTGGCAGTCAACGGCGGGGTCTCTGGCGCTGCATAGGTCGATGCACTGCTGATGGCTGCTTCGCTGACCGCTTTCGGATTCGGGTCGTTGGCAGGCACTGTCGGCGGGTTGGCAACGAACAGGGTTTTGCCTTCACGGTCCTCGATTTTCTGGATGAGGTACGGACTGATCTTGTAACCGCCGTTGGCGAACGCACTCCAGCCGCTGACGATTTCCATCGGCGTCAAGGTGGCTGTGCCCAGTGCGAGGGACAGGTTCGGCGGCAAGTCCTGCTTGTTGAAGCCAAAGCGGGTGATGTAGTTGATCGCGGTGTTCACGCCCAGACTTTGCAGCAGGCGGATCGACACCAGGTTACGTGACTTGTAAAGCGCCTCGCGCAGGCGGATCGGACCCAGGAAGGTGCCTGTGTCGTTCTTCGGCCGCCAGACTTTGTCGATCGCTTCGTCGACGAACACGATCGGCGCGTCGTTGACCAGGCTGGCCGCGGTGTAGCCGTTGTCGAGCGCTGCCGAGTACAGGAACGGCTTGAAGCTGGAGCCTGGCTGACGCTTGGCCTGCATCGCGCGGTTGTAGTTGCTCTGCTCGAACGCGAAACCGCCGACCAGCGCGCGAATCGCGCCGTTCTGCGGGTCCAGCGAAACCAGCGCGCTCTGCGCCACCGGAAGCTGGCTGAACTTGAGTGAGTTATCGGGCTGACGCTGCAAGCGCACCAGATCGCCGATGTGGGCGACATCGCCAGGCTGCTTGGGATTGGCGCCGACGCTGTTGGTGTTCAGGAACGCCTTGGCCCACTTCATGCTGTCCCAGGCGACGGTTTCTTCGTTCTCGCCATTGCGGGTCAGCACGTGGATTCCGGTCTTGTCGACCTGGGTGACGATGGCCGGCTCCAGGCCGCTGATCGGGCGCTGTTTGCTCAGTTCCTGCACCCAGCCCTCGCGGGTCAGGCCGGGGAATCGGCTCTCAGGCCCGCGATAGCCGTGGCGCTGGTCGTATTCGATCAGGCCGTCCTGCACCGCTTTGTTGGCGTCTTCCTGCAAGCCGCTCGGCACGGTAGTGGTGACGCGGAAGCCTTCTGTGTAGGCTGCGCTGCCATAACGACCCACCATTTCGGCGCGTGCCATTTCAGCGATATACGGCGCGTTCACTTCCGGGCTCTGAACGTGATAGCTGGCGTTGATCGGCTCGACAAGGGCGGTCTGGTAGGTGTTCTGGTCGATTTTCCCCAGCTTGAACATGCGGCCCAGAATCCAGTCGCGGCGCTCTTTGGCGCGCACCGGGTTGGCCAGTGGGTTGAATCGTGACGGCGCCTTGGGCAGGCCGGCAATCATTGCCATCTGGGCGACGCTCAGGTCGCGGATGGATTTGCCGTAGTAAACCTGCGCTGCGGCCTCGATGCCGTAAGCCCGGTTGCCCAGATAAATCTTGTTGACATACAGCTCGAGAATCTCGTCCTTGGTAAGTTGGCGCTCGATTTGCAAGGCCAAGAGAATCTCGGTGGTTTTGCGCGAAAAACTGCGCTCGCTGGTCAGGAAGTAGTTTTTCGCGACCTGCATGGTGATGGTGGAGCCGCCGGACTGGATATGACCGCTTTTGACCAGTTGGCTGGCTGCGCGCATCAGGCTGCTCGGGTCCACGCCGTAGTGGTTCTCGAAGTTGTCGTCTTCGGCAGACAGAAGGGCGTGAATGAAATTGGGGGGAATGTCGGCGAAACGGATAGGAGAGCGGCGCATTTCACCAAACTCTGCGATCAGTTTGCCGTCGCTGCTGAACACCCGCAGCGGGATCTGCAGCTGAATATTGCGCAGCGCATCGACCGAGGGCAGGGTCGGGGCCAGGTAGAGAAAGGCGCCGCTCAGGCCGAGCAGCAGCCCGCAGACGACCGCGACGATGGACCACCAGACAAACTTCAGCAGGCGTATCAAGGCTTTTGGATTTCCAGAAAAAAGAATGAGTTAGACGCAGGCATTTACAAATGAACACGCCTTGAAGCTTTGGTACACGAAAAAAACGCTGGGCATTATAAGCATTTTTCGTCGTCGAGCGTTATTTGCGCTACTGTCAAGTCAGCCGACAGTGGCACTGGAACAGAAATCATCCGTAAGTGACGGAAACGCATAGGGAATCGGTTGTGTTCGAACTCTTCAGTAAGAAGGCCAACACCCTTCTAGGGATCGATATTAGCTCCACCTCGGTCAAGCTTCTGGAGCTAAGTCGTTCCGGCAACCGTTACAAGGTCGAGTCTTATGCGGTCGAGCCGCTGCCCGCCAACGCAGTGGTCGAAAAGAACATCGCGGAGCTGGAAGGCGTCGGCAGTGCTTTGACGCGTTTGCTGGTAAAAGCCAAAAGTAACGTCAAAATCGCGGCGGTTGCCGTCGCGGGTTCGGCTGTTATTACCAAGACCATCGAGATGGATGCAGGCCTTTCCGACGACGAGATGGAAAACCAGCTCAAGATCGAGGCCGATCAGTACATTCCCTATCCGCTGGAAGAAGTCGCCATCGATTTTGAAGTCCAGGGCTATTCGGCGCGCAATCCAGAACGCGTCGAAGTGTTGCTCGCCGCCTGCCGCAAGGAAAACGTCGAGGTGCGCGAAGCCGCACTGGCACTGGCCGGGCTGACTGCCCGCGTGGTCGATGTCGAAGCCTACGCGCTGGAGCGCTCGTTCGGTCTGTTGTCTGCGCAGCTTGGCCAGGACCACGAGCAGTTGACCGTCGCCGTTATCGACATCGGCGCGACCATGACCACCCTCAGCGTGCTGCACAACGGCCGCATCATCTACACCCGTGAACAATTATTCGGTGGTCGCCAGCTCACCGAAGAAATCCAGCGCCGTTATGGTTTGTCCGTGGGCGAGGCCGGGCTTGCGAAAAAGCAGGGCGGGCTTCCCGACGACTACGTCATGGAAGTCCTGCAGCCGTTCAAGGACGCCGTGGTGCAACAGGTGTCCCGTTCGCTGCAGTTCTTCTTCGCGGCCGGACAGTACAACCGCGTCGACTACATCATGCTGGCCGGCGGCACGGCCTCCATTTCCGGTCTTGATCGGCTGATCCAGGAGCGCCTCGGCACCCCGACGCTGGTGGCCAACCCCTTCGCTGACATGGCCCTGAGCGCCAAGGTCAACGCCGGCGCCCTCGCCAGCGACGCTCCCGCACTGATGATCGCTTGCGGTCTGGCCCTGAGGAGCTTCGACTAATGGCACGGATCAACTTACTTCCCTGGCGTGAACAGCAGCGCGAGCAGCGCAAGAAGCGCTTCATCCTGGCGCTGGCTGGTGTGCTGCTGCTTGGCATCGGCGCCATTATTTTGGCTGATCAATATTTGAGCAGTGCCATTGCCCACCAGAACGCCCGCAACCAATTCATCAGGACCGAAATCGTCCAGCTCGATGCGCGCATCAAAGAGATCAGCGAGCTCAAGGCACGTCGTAAGCAATTGCTGGAGCGGATGAAGATCATTCAGGACCTGCAGGGCAACCGGCCGATCATCGGGCGCATCTTCGATCAGATGGCCCGCACCCTTCCCGATGGCGTCTATTTCAACGACGTGAAGATGACCGGGCAGATGATCAGCATTTCCGGCGCTGCCGAATCCAATAACCGGGTCTCGGATCTGCTGCGTAATCTGGATGCGTCTGACTGGCTGGAGTCGCCGAGTCTGACCGAAGTCAAGGCAAACACTGCGGCGGGTGGCGTAGATCAGACCAACACCTTCCAGTTGACGGTGCGCCAGACGCAGCCAGCGGTTGAGGGGGTCAGGCCATGAACATGAATGATTGGCTCGATAGCCTGAAAAAGATCGACATCAACGACCTGGACATCAATAACCTGGGTTCATGGCCCGCTGCGGTGAAGACCATTGCCGGCGCGCTGTTGCTGGCGCTGGTGCTGGCCGGTGGGTACTTCTTCTATATCCAGGACATGCAGGCTCAGCTGGATCAGTCCCGTGGCGAAGAGACGGCGCTGAAAGAGCAGTTCGCGACCAAGGCGTATCAAGCCGCCAACCTCGCGGCTTACAAGAGCCAGATGGTGGAGATGGAAAACACCTTCGGCGCCTTGCTGCGGCAGTTGCCGAGCGACACTGAAGTCCCCGGCCTGCTTGAAGACATCACCCGCACCGGTCTGGGCAGTGGCCTGGAGTTTGAGGAGATCAAGCTGCTCCCTGAAGAGGCCCAGCAGTTTTATATTGAATTGCCGATCCAGATTACCGTGACAGGCAGTTATCACGACCTCGCGACCTTTGCCAGCGGCGTCGCCAGCCTGCCGCGAATCGTGACGCTGCATGACTTCGAGATTAAACCGCTGGACGCCAAGTCCCCCGGAAAGCTGCGCATGAGCATTCTTGCCAAAACCTACCGTTATAACGACAAAGGTCTTCAGAACGTCGACACGAAAGGGCCAGCGAAATGAGGGCGATGCGTTGGTTGTGCGTCGGCGTCACGCTGATGGGGCTCGCGGGTTGCGACAGCTCGAGCGAATTTGACGATCTCAAGCAGTTCATGACCGAGGTGCGCGCCCGGCCAGTGGGCACCATCGAAGCGATGCCCAAATTTCGGCCGTATGAAGCCTTTACGTATGCGGCGGCCAGTTTGCGCAGTCCGTTTCAGCCGCCGATCAAGATCGATCTGGTCAACCGTCCAAAGGGCTCGCACCTGGTGCAGCCTGATCCGACGCGGGTGAAGCAGTTCCTCGAAGGCTTCAACATCGACTCCTTTGAAATGGTCGGCACGTTGAGCAATGAAACCGGCACGTTCGCGCTGCTTCGCGGGGCGGGTGGCGTGCATCGGGTGAAAGTGGGCGATTACCTGGGGCGTAACGATGGCCGGATCACGGCGATCACCGACTCGGCGGTGCAAGTGATGGAAATCGTTCCGGATGGCGAGGGGGCGTGGCTTGAGCGTCCGCTCAGTATTTCCCTCAAGGAACGCTCATGAAGACGGCAAGCAAGCGAAGCACCTTCGGATCTGCACAGTGGTGGAATGTGAACATGAACAGGATTCTTTCGATTATCGGCCTGTCGTTAGGGATGGCGATGCTTTCACCGGTTGTCCAGGCGGCTAACCTCAAGACGCTGGATGTTGCCGCATTGCCGGGGGATCGAGTCGAACTGAAACTGTCATTCGACGGTCCGGTGGCGGCGCCGCGCGGCTACACCACCGAGCAACCGGCGCGCATTGCCCTGGACCTGCCGGGTGTGACCAGCCAACTGGCGATCAAGAGCCGTGACCTGGGTTCAGGCAACGCACACAGCGTTGTGGTCGTGGAAGCCAAGGACCGCACGCGGGTGATCATCAACCTCACCACGCTCGCGCCCTACAGCTCGCGTGTGGACGGCAACAACCTGTTCGTGGTCGTGGGCCAGGGCGCTGCTGCGGCCCAGGGTTCCCAGCCGAGCACCGCCATGGGCGCCGCGCGAGTGAGTGTGCCGAGCGGGCCTGCCGCGCAATCGAAACCCGTTGCCCGCTCGTATGCGCCAGGCCCACGGTCGGTGAAAAACGTCGACTTCCAGCGCGGCGAGTTGGGTGAAGGCAACGTCATCATCGAGCTGAGCGACACCGGCATTGCGCCGGACATTCAGGAGCAGGGCGGCAAGATCCGCGTCGACTTCGCCAAAACGCAGTTGCCTGAACCCCTGCGTGTGCGTCTGGACGTCAAGGATTTCGCGACCCCGGTGCAGTTCGTCAATTCCAGCGCCACGGGTGACAAGGCCAGTATTTCCATCGAACCGTCCGGTGCGTTCGACTACTCCGCCTACCAGACCGACAACAAGCTGACCATCAGCGTGCGCCCCCTGACCAACGAAGATCAGGAGCGCCGCAACTCGGAAAAACTGGTCTACACCGGCGAGAAGCTGTCGCTGAATTTCCAGGACATCGACGTGCGTTCGGTGCTGCAACTGATCGCTGATTTCACCAACCTCAATCTGGTGGCCAGCGACACCGTTCAGGGCGGCATCACCCTGCGCTTGCAGAACGTGCCGTGGGATCAGGCGCTGGATCTGGTGCTCAAGACCAAGGGCCTGGACAAGCGCAAGATCGGCAACGTTTTGCTGGTCGGTCCGGCTGACGAGATCGCTGCGCGGGAGCGCCAGGAGCTGGAATCCCTCAAGCAGATTTCCGAGCTGGCCCCGCTGCGTCGTGAGTTGCTGCAAGTGAACTACGCCAAGGCCGCCGATATCGCCAAGCTGTTTCAGTCGGTCACCAGCGCTGAATCCAAGACCGACGAGCGCGGTTCGATTACGGTCGATGAGCGCACCAACAACATCATTGCCTACCAGACCCAGGATCGTCTCGACGAGCTGCGCCGCATCGTTTCGCAACTGGACATCCCGGTGCGTCAGGTGATGATCGAGGCGCGCATCGTTGAAGCCAACGTCGATTACGACAAGGCCCTGGGCGTGCGCTGGGGTGGTTCGAGCAACAAGGGGAATTTCACCGCCGGCGGCAACGGCACTGTTTCGGGTGCATCGGCGACCAATGGTCCCTACGTCGACATGGGCGTGACCGACGCCACCTCGTCGATCGGCCTGGGCTTCCTGACCAACAATACGATTCTCGATCTTGAGCTGACGGCGATGGAGAAGAGCGGCAACGGCGAAGTGGTCTCGCAACCAAAGGTTGTTACGTCGGACAAGGAAACCGCGAAAATTCTGAAAGGTACGGAAGTGCCTTACCAGGAAGCCAGTTCGAGCGGCGCGACGTCGGTGTCGTTCAAAGAGGCGTCGCTGTCGCTGGAAGTGACCCCGCAGATCACGCCAGACAACCGCATCATCATGGAGGTCAAGGTCACGAAGGATGAGCCTGACTACGTGAACACGGTGCTGGGTGTGCCGCCAATCAAGAAAAACGAAGTGAACGCCAAGGTGCTGGTGGCCGACGGCGAGACCATCGTAATTGGTGGCGTGTTCTCGAATACGCAGAGTAAAGTCGTCGACAAGGTGCCATTTTTAGGCGATGTGCCGTATGTTGGCCGCCTTTTCCGGCGCGATGTGGTTTCGGAGTCAAAATCCGAGCTGTTGGTGTTTCTCACTCCGCGTATCATGAATAACCAGGCGATTGCTGTGAGTCGTTGATTCTGTGCGAAATTTAATTCTTGTGGGGCCGATGGGGGCTGGCAAAAGCACCATCGGTCGCTTGCTGGCCAAAGAGCTTCGACTGCCGTTCAAGGATTCCGACAAGGAAATCGAGCTGCGAACGGGCGCCAATATTCCCTGGATCTTCGACAAGGAAGGTGAAGCGGGTTTTCGTGATCGCGAGCAGGCGATGATCGCCGAGCTCTGCGCGCTGGACGGCGTGGTCGTGGCCACCGGCGGTGGCGCTGTCATGCGCGAAGAAAACCGTCGCGCCCTGCACGCTGGCGGTCGTGTGGTGTATTTGCATGCATCGGTTGCGCAACAAGTCGGCCGGACCTCGCGGGATCGCAATCGCCCCTTGCTACGCACTGCTGACCCGGCGCGGGTGCTGCGCGAACTGCTGGCGATCCGCGATCCGCTGTACCGCGAGATCGCCGATGTCATCATCGAAACCGATGAGCGGCCGCCACGAATGGTGGTTATCGACATCCTCGCCCTGCTGGCCGAGCTTCCTCCCCGTTAAAGCGCAGACGGAAATGCGCTATCCTCGGCGACCATAAAAAGTGGGGTCGCTACATGGCCTTGCGCCATAGCCGGTGTCGGCGGTTTTCAAGCGCACACAGGCAACCAATTGTTAACAGCGTGGGGACACATGCAGACACTCAAGGTCGAGCTTGGCGAACGCAGCTACCCGATCCATATCGGCGAAGGCTTGCTGGATCAGCCCGAGTTGCTCAAGCCGTACATAGCTGGAAAACAGGTGGCGATCGTCTCCAACGCTACCGTTGCGCCGCTCTACATGGATCGCCTCACCCGATCCCTCGCCGGTTACAGCGTGTTGCCGATCGTGCTTCCCGACGGTGAAGCCTTCAAGAACTGGGAAACCCTGCAAACCATCTTCGACGCGTTGCTCACCGCACGCCACGACCGCCGCACCACTGTGATCGCGCTGGGCGGAGGCGTTATCGGTGACATGGCCGGCTTTGCCGCCGCCTGTTATCAACGCGGCGTCGAATTCATTCAAGTGCCGACCACGTTGCTGTCCCAGGTCGATTCCTCGGTCGGTGGCAAAACCGGCATCAATCACCCGCTGGGCAAAAACATGGTCGGCGCGTTCTACCAGCCCAACGCGGTGCTGATCGATACGTTATCGCTGAACACCCTGCCAGAGCGCGAACTGTCCGCCGGTCTTGCCGAGGTCATCAAATACGGTTTGATCTGTGACGAACCGTTCCTGACGTGGCTCGAAGAGAATGTGGACAAGCTGCGCGGGCTGGATCAGGTCGCGCTGACCACGGCGATCGAGCGCTCGTGTGCGGCCAAGGCCGCTGTTGTTGGCGCCGATGAGCGCGAGTCCGGCGTGCGTGCCACGCTGAACCTCGGCCACACCTTCGGCCACGCCATCGAAACCCACATGGGTTACGGCGTATGGCTGCACGGCGAGGCGGTGGCGGCAGGCACGGTGATGGCGCTGGAGATGTCGGCGCGTCTGGGCTGGATCAGCGAGCAGGACCGTGACCGCGGCATCCGTATTTTTCAGCGCGCCGGCTTGCCGGTGGTTCCGCCGGAAGACATGACGCCCGAGCACTTCCTCGATCACATGGCGGTGGACAAGAAGGTCATTGACGGTCGTTTGCGCCTGGTGCTGTTGCGTCGCATCGGTGAAGCAGTGGTGACTGACGAATATCCACAAGAAGTACTACAGGCCACACTGGTCGCGGACTACCGCGCCTTGGTGGATCAGCTTAGAGGTTAATGAGAAATCCATGACTAGTTTGCACGCCGATGAGGCCTTCCTCGGTCATTACCAGTTGAGTCATGACCCCTTTGCAACGCGGGTTCCCGGCTTCAAGTTCTTCCCGGCACAGCGCAAGCCCGTGCTGGGCCAGCTGCATCATCTCGCGCGCTACAGCCAGCTGCTGCTGGTCGTGACGGGCCCGCACGGCAGTGGCAAGACGCTCTTGCGTCAGGCGCTGGTGGCGAGCACCAACAAGCAATCGGTGCAAAGCGTTGTGGTGTCGGCGCGTGGCGCAGGTGATGCCACGGGCGTATTGCGCCAGGTTGCCCAGGCGCTGAGCGTCGCTCAAGCGGAAATGCGCCCGATTCTGGCGCAAGTCGTGCAGTTGGCGCTGACCGGTCAGGAAGTCTACATCTTGGTGGACGATGCCGAACAACTGGGCGAATCCGCACTCGAAGCGTTGTTGGGATTGGCAGCAGGCACCCCGGAAGGGCGTCCGCATGTCTTCCTGTTCGGCGAGGCTTCGATCATTGATCGCCTGGATCAGCTGTGCGCCGAGAGCGGTACCGAGGAGGAACGCTTCCACGTTATCGAGCTGGCGCCGTATACCGAAGAAGAAACCCGTGAGTATCTGGCTCAGCGTCTCGACGGCGCAGGGCAGGGCGTTGAGTTGTTCAGCGCCACGCAGATCAGTGATATCCACGAGCAGTCCGGTGGATGGCCAGGCGCGATCAACCAGGTCGCGCGCGATTCGATGATCGAAGCCATGATTGCCAGCCGCTCTGCGGTCAAGCGTCCAAGTATGGGGTTCAAAATGCCTAAGAAACACGTGTTGGCTTTGGGTGGGGTTGTTGTCGCAGCCGTTCTGGCGGCGTGGCTGATTCCAGGCCGCAGCAACGCACCTGCCACTGCGCCAGCCAACTCTCAGGCTCAACTGCCTCTGGGTCAGGGTCAGGCGCCGGCGCAACAATCGAACAACGGTGGCCCGGCCATCGAGTTTGCCGGTAACTCGCAGCCGATGCCGTTGCCGATGAACGGCTCGCAACCTGCGACACGCGCGCCATTGGCTGAAGCTGCGGGTTCGGGCGAAGGTGATGGCGAGGATGGCGGCCCTGCGGCTAATCAGTCGTTGCAGCCACCGACCGTGACGACCACTGCGCCACCGGCCGGCGCAACGGCAAGCCCTGCTCCATCAATGGCGCAGCAGCCGGTTCCGGCACCGCGTCCAGCCCCGGCCGCCAAGCCAGCGCCTGCTCCGGCCCCTGCCGCGAAACCCGCGCCAGCGCCGACTCAGGTGGCCACCGCCAAACCTGCCCCGGCACCTGCACCGGCGGCCAAGCCTGGAGCTGCAGCGCCTGGCGCGGCGGGCAGTGGCTGGTACGCAGGTCAGGCACCGACGCATTACGTGGTGCAGATCCTCGGCACAAGTTCCGAAGCCACCGCTCAGAGCTACGTGAAAGAGCAGGGCGCCGAGTACCGTTACTTCAAGAAAACCCTGCAGGGCAAGCCTCTGTTCGTGGTGACTTACGGCAGCTTCGCTGACCGCAATGCGGCGCTGACCGCTATCAAGGCCTTGCCAGAGAAGGTTCAGGCTGGTAAACCTTGGCCTCGTACTGTCGGCAGTATCCAACAGGAACTCGCCGCCGCCCGCTGATGACGCAGGGACCTTATCCAGGTCCCTCGCCTGGCCCTCCCGATATCACGCATGAGCGTGCTGCCAATGAGCAGCGCGCCTTGCGGTGTCTGCGTCTCAGACACGCATTGATCTTCGGGCTCTCATTGGTCAGACTCGCAAAAAAGCTCTGGCTAGCACGAGAATCGATATAAAACCTTTCATGAATGCGACATAAATTTGCGACACTTCGTCGTCAAATTTGTGAGGACTTGTGTCGCTGTGTACAATGACCTCCCTTTTGCTCCCGCAAAGCCGGCATACGTTCGGCGTGGATGGTAAATGGTTGAATTGAAAAGAAATTTGCCTCGTTAAGGGGCAGCCTGGTGAGAATGTGTCTATGAAAGCAGGTCTGTACCATCCAGAAGAATTCAAGGATAACTGTGGTTTCGGCCTGATCGCCCACATGCAAGGCGAGCCCAGTCATCACCTGTTGCAGACGGCTATCGAAGCCCTGACCTGCATGACCCACCGTGGTGGTATCAACGCTGACGGCAAGACCGGTGACGGTTGCGGGCTGTTGATGCAAAAACCTGACGCCTTCCTGCGTGCGGTGGCCACCGAGCATTTCGGCGTCGAGCTTCCGCGCCAGTATTGCGCAGGCATGGTCTTTCTCAATCAGGACGACGCCAGGGCAGAAGCGGCCCGCGAAAACATGAACCGTGAAATTCTGGCGGCCGGCCTGACGCTGATCGGCTGGCGCCAGGTGCCGATCGACACCAGCGTGCTGGGCCGTCTGGCCCTTGAGCGCCTGCCGAAGATCGAGCAGGTGTTCATCGGCGGCGAAGGCCTGACCGATCAGGAATTCGCGATCAAGCTGTTCTGCGCACGTCGTCGCTCCTCGGTGGCCAATGCCGCCGACACCGACCACTACATCTGCAGCTTTTCCCACAAGACCATCATCTATAAAGGCCTGATGATGCCGCGTGACCTCACGGCATTCTTCCCGGACCTCAACGACGAGCGCCTGCAAACCGCGATCTGCGTGTTCCACCAGCGCTTCTCGACCAACACCCTGCCGAAATGGCCGCTGGCTCAGCCGTTCCGCTTCCTCGCCCACAACGGCGAGATCAACACCATCACCGGTAACCGCAACTGGGCCCAGGCCCGTCGCACCAAGTTCACCAACGATTTGATGGACCTCGACGAGTTGGGCCCGCTGGTCAATCGCGTGGGCTCTGACTCTTCGAGCATGGACAACATGCTTGAGCTGATGGTGACTGGCGGCATCGACCTGTTCCGTGGCGTGCGCATGCTCGTGCCGCCGGCGTGGCAGAACGTCGAAACCATGGACCCGGATCTGCGCGCGTTCTACGAATTCAACTCCATGCACATGGAGCCGTGGGACGGCCCGGCCGGCATCGTCATGACCGAAGGTCGCCATGCCGTCTGCCTGCTCGACCGCAACGGCCTGCGCCCTGCTCGCTGGGTGACCACCAAGAACGGCTACATCACCCTCGCGTCGGAAATCGGCGTCTGGAACTACAAGCCGGAAGACGTTATCGCCAAGGGCCGTGTCGGTCCGGGCCAGATCTTCGCCGTGGACACCGAAACCGGCCAGATCCTCGACACGGACGCCATCGACAGCCGCTTGAAGTCGCGCCATCCGTACAAGCAGTGGTTGCGCAAGAACGCCTTGCGTATTCAGGCGACGCTGGAAGACCACGACCACGGTTCGGCGTTCTACAACCCGGATCAGCTCAAGCAGTACATGAAGATGTTCCAGGTCACGTTCGAAGAACGTGATCAGATCCTGCGCCCGCTGGGTGAGCAGGGTCAGGAAGCGGTCGGCTCCATGGGCGATGACACGCCGATGGCGGTGCTGTCGCGTCGCGTCCGCACGCCTTACGACTATTTCCGTCAGCAGTTCGCGCAGGTCACCAACCCGCCGATCGACCCGCTCCGTGAAGCCATCGTCATGTCGCTGGAAGTCTGCCTCGGTGCCGAGCGCAACATTTTCCAGGAGTCGCCTGAGCACGCTTCCCGCGTGATCCTCAGCTCGCCGGTCATTTCCCCGGCCAAGTGGCGCTCGCTGATGACCCTGGATCGTCCGGGCTTTGATCGTCAAATCATCGACCTGAACTACGACGAAGCCATGGGCCTTGAAGCGGCCGTGCGCAATATCGCGGATCAGGCTGAAGAAGCCGTGCGTTCGGGCAAGACTCAGATTGTCTTGAGCGACCGCCATATCGCGCCGGGCAAACTGCCGATTCACGCGTCGCTGGCCACCGGCGCAGTGCACCACCGCCTGACCGAAAAAGGCCTGCGCTGCGACAGCAACATCCTTGTCGAGACAGCCACGGCACGCGACCCGCACCATTTCGCGGTGCTGATCGGCTTCGGCGCGTCGGCGGTGTATCCGTTCCTGGCGTACGAAGTGCTGGGCGACCTCATCCGTACCGGCGAAGTGCTGGGCGATCTGTACGAAGTCTTCAAGAACTACCGCAAGGGCATCACCAAGGGCCTGCTCAAGATCCTGTCGAAGATGGGCATTTCGACCGTCGCCTCGTACCGCGGCGCGCAGCTTTTCGAAGCCATCGGCCTGTCGGAAGAAGTCTGCGACTTGAGCTTCCGTGGCGTGCCGAGCCGCATCAAGGGCGCGCGTTTCGTCGACATCGAAGCCGAGCAGAAAGCCCTGGCCTTCGAAGCCTGGAGCCCGCGCAAGCCGATCCAGCAGGGCGGGCTGCTGAAGTTTGTCTACGGCGGCGAATACCACGCGTACAACCCTGATGTGGTGGCGACGCTGCAAGCCGCCGTTCAGCAGGGTGATTACGCTAAATTCAAGGAATACACAGCGCTGGTGGACAACCGTCCGGTGTCGATGATCCGTGACCTGCTCAAGGTCAAAGAGCTCGACACGCCGCTGGGCATCGATGAAATCGAGCCGCTGGAAGGCATTCTCAAGCGCTTCGATTCGGCGGGTATCTCGCTCGGCGCGCTGTCGCCGGAAGCCCACGAAGCTCTGGCCGAGGCGATGAACCGCCTGGGTGCGCGCTCCAACTCTGGTGAGGGCGGTGAAGACCCGGCGCGCTACGGCACCATCCGCAGCTCCAAGATCAAACAGATCGCGACCGGCCGTTTTGGCGTGACGCCGGAATACCTGGTCAACGCTGACGTGCTGCAGATCAAAGTCGCCCAGGGCGCCAAGCCGGGTGAGGGCGGGCAATTGCCGGGCGGCAAGGTCAACGGCCTGATCGCCAAGCTGCGTTATGCAGTACCTGGCGTGACGCTGATTTCGCCGCCGCCGCACCACGACATCTACTCCATCGAGGACTTGTCGCAGCTGATCTTTGACCTCAAGCAGGTCAACCCGGCGGCGTTGGTCTCGGTCAAGCTGGTGGCCGAGGCGGGCGTGGGCACGATTGCGGCCGGCGTGGCCAAGGCCTACGCCGACCTGATCACCATTTCCGGCTATGACGGCGGCACGGGTGCATCGCCGCTGTCGTCGATCAAGTACGCGGGTTCGCCCTGGGAAATCGGCCTGGCCGAAACCCACCAGACCCTGCGCGGCAACGACCTGCGCGGCAAGGTCCGGGTGCAGACCGACGGTGGTTTGAAGACCGGCCTGGACGTGATCAAGGCGGCCATCCTCGGCGCCGAAAGCTTCGGCTTCGGCACTGCGCCGATGATCGCGCTGGGCTGCAAATATCTGCGCATCTGCCACCTGAACAACTGCGCCACCGGCGTGGCGACCCAGAACGACAAGCTGCGCAAGGACCACTACATCGGCACCGTCGACATGGTGATCAACTTCTTCACCTACGTGGCTGAAGAAACCCGCGAGTGGCTGGCCAAGTTGGGCGTACGTTCGCTGGAAGAACTGATCGGGCGTACCGATTTGCTGGAAATCCTGCCGGGTGAAACCGCCAAGCAGCAGCATCTGGACCTGACGCCCCTGCTGGGCAGCGACCACATTCCGGCCGACAAACCGCAGTTCAGCCAGGTCGAGCGCAACCCGCCGTTCGACAAAGGCCTGCTGGCCGAGAAGATGGTCGAACTGGCGATCTCCGCCATTCAGGCCAAGAGCGGCGGCGACTACGAACTGGACATCTGCAACTGCGACCGCTCCATCGGCGCGCGGATTTCCGGCGAAATCGCCAAGCTGCACGGTAACCAGGGCATGAACGACGCGCCGGTGACCTTCCGCTTCAAGGGCACGGCCGGGCAGAGCTTTGGTGTGTGGAACGCCGGCGGCCTGAACATGTACCTGGAAGGCGACGCCAACGACTACGTCGGCAAAGGCATGACCGCCGGCAAACTGGTGATCGTGCCGCCTAAAGGCAGCCCGTTCAAAACCCAGGACAGCGCCATCATCGGCAACACCTGCCTGTACGGCGCGACCGGCGGCAAGCTGTTCGCGGCAGGCACGGCAGGCGAGCGTTTCGCAGTGCGTAACTCCGGCGCCCACACCGTTGTGGAAGGCACGGGCGACCACTGCTGCGAATACATGACCGGCGGTTTCGTCTGCGTGCTGGGCAAGACCGGCTACAACTTCGGCTCAGGCATGACCGGCGGCTTCGCTTACGTGCTCGATCAGGACAACAGCTTCGTGGACCGGGTCAACCACGAGCTGGTCGAGATTCAGCGCATCAGCGGTGAAGCGATGGAAGCCTATCGCAGCCATCTGGAGCGCGTGCTGGCCGAATACGTGACCGAAACCGACAGCGAATGGGGCCGCAACCTCTGGGAAAACCTGGACGACTACCTGCGCCGCTTCTGGCTGGTGAAGCCGAAGGCCGCGAGCTTGAAGTCGCTGTTGTCCAGCACCCGCGCGAATCCGCAGTAAAGCAGCTGCGAGCGGCACGCTTCAAGCCGCAAGCTAACGGCAGCGCGCGAGTGCCTGCGAACATGATTTTCTTGCAGCTTCAAGCTTGGCGCTTGAGGCTGTAGTCAGGAGTTTTAGCACCATGGCTGAACGTCTCAGTAACGACTTCCAGTTCATCGAAGTCGGGCGTAAAGACCCGAAAAAGAAACTGCTGCGTCAACGCAAGAAAGAGTTCGTGGAAATCTACGAACCTTTCAAACCGCAGCAGTCGGCCGATCAGGCGCACCGTTGCCTGGGTTGCGGCAACCCGTATTGTGAATGGAAATGCCCTGTGCATAACTTCATTCCCAACTGGCTGAAGCTGGTGGCCGAGGGCAACATCCTCGCGGCCGCCGAGCTGTCGCACCAGACCAACACCCTGCCGGAAGTCTGCGGCCGCGTGTGCCCGCAGGATCGTCTGTGTGAGGGCGCGTGCACCCTCAACGACGGCTTCGGCGCGGTGACCATCGGTTCGGTCGAGAAGTACATCACCGATACGGCCTTCGCCATGGGCTGGCGCCCGGACATGTCCCGCGTCGTGCCAAACGGCAAGCGCGTGGCAATCATCGGCGCAGGCCCGGCGGGTTTGGGCTGCGCTGACGTTTTGGTGCGTGGCGGCGTGAAGCCGGTGGTGTTCGACAAGAACCCGGAAATCGGCGGTCTGCTGACCTTCGGCATTCCCGAGTTCAAGCTCGAGAAGAGCGTGCTGAGCAATCGCCGCGAAGTGTTCACCGGCATGGGCATCGAGTTCCGCCTCAACACCGAGATCGGCAAGGACATCACCGTCGAGCAGTTGCTGGAAGAGTACGACGCGGTGTTCATGGGCATGGGCACGTACACGTACATGAAGGGCGGCTTCCCCGGTGAAGATTTGCCTGGCGTGCACGATGCGCTGGATTACCTGATCGCCAACGTCAACCGCAACCTGGGCTTTGAAAAGTCGCCGGAAGATTTCGTCGACATGAAGGGCAAGAAGGTCGTGGTACTGGGCGGCGGTGATACGGCGATGGACTGCAACCGCACGTCGATCCGCCAGGGCGCCAAGTCAGTGACCTGTGCCTATCGCCGCGACGAGGAAAACATGCCGGGCTCGCGCAAGGAAGTGAAGAACGCTAAAGAAGAAGGCGTGAAGTTTCTCTACAACCGTCAGCCCATCGCTATCGTGGGCGAGGATCGGGTCGAAGGCGTGAAAGTCGTCGAAACGCGTTTGGGTGAGCCCGATGCACGAGGCCGTCGCAGCCCTGAGCCGATCCCGGGTTCCGAAGAGATCATCCCGGCGGATGCCGTGGTCATTGCCTTCGGTTTCCGTCCAAGCCCGGCGTCGTGGTTCGATCCGCAGAATATCCAGATCGACAGCCAGGGCCGCGTTGTGGCGCCGGAGCAGGGCCAGTTCAAGCACCAGACCAGCAACCCGAAGATCTTCGCCGGTGGCGACATGGTCCGCGGGTCTGATCTGGTGGTGACGGCGATCTTTGAAGGCCGCAATGCGGCTGAAGGGATTCTGGATTATCTGGGCGTGTAAACACGCGAATTTGTAGGAGCGCGCTTGCCCGCGATGCGTTGGGTCAGCCACCGTTCCAGCGTCTGGAATGACGTGTTCGCGGGCAAGCGCGCTCCTACAGATTGCATCGATCTGCTGCGACAAATCGCCCCGATAAATAAAAGGCACGGCACCGACCGTGCCTTTTATGTTGGTGTCTGAGAAAATGCCCGCACTTTTTTTCCGGATGCCGACATGACTGCCCTGAAGAACGACCGTTTCCTTCGCGCCCTGCTCAAGCAGCCTGTTGACGTCACGCCCGTGTGGATGATGCGTCAGGCCGGCCGCTATTTGCCGGAGTACCGCGCCAGTCGCGCCAAGGCCGGAGACTTCATGAGCCTGTGCATGAACCCGGCGTTCGCCTGTGAAGTCACCCTGCAGCCGCTTGAGCGTTATCCGCTCGACGCCGCCATCCTGTTCTCCGACATCCTCACCGTTCCCGACGCCATGGGCCTGGGCCTGTACTTCGAAACCGGCGAAGGCCCGCGCTTCCGCAAAACCGTCACCACCCTGGCTGACATCGAAGCGTTGCCGATCCCTGACGCGCAGAAAGACCTTGGCTACGTCATGGATGCCGTCAGCACCATTCGCCGCGAGCTCAACGGCCGCGTGCCGCTGATCGGATTCGCCGGCAGCCCGTGGACCCTGGCGACGTACATGGTCGAAGGCGGCTCGTCCAAGGACTTCCGCAAATCCAAGGCCATGCTCTACGACAATCCGCACGCCATGCACCTGTTGCTCGACAAGCTCGCGCAATCGGTCACGGCATACCTGAACGGCCAGATTCTCGCAGGCGCGCAAGCGGTGCAGATCTTCGACAGCTGGGGCGGCAGCCTTTCGGCTGCGGCATATCAGGAATTCTCGCTGGCCTACATGCGCAAGATCGTCAACGGCCTGATCCGTGAGCACGACGGGCGCAAAGTGCCGGTCATTCTGTTCACCAAGGGCGGCGGCCTGTGGCTGGAAAGCATCGCCGACGCCGGCGCTGATGCGCTGGGCCTCGACTGGACCTGCGACATCGGCGAAGCCCGCCGCCGCGTCGGCAACAAAGTCGCACTGCAAGGCAACATGGACCCGACCGTGCTCTACGCCAACCCGAACGCCATCCGCCAGGAAGTCTCGAACATCCTCGCCAGCTACGGCAGCGGCACCGGCCACGTCTTCAACCTCGGGCACGGCATCACCCCCGAAGTCGACCCGGCCAACGCCGGTGCCTTCATCGAAGCGGTGCACGAAATGTCGGCGAAGTATCACCAGTAAGCGGTTTGCAGACATGAAAACGCCCGGCTAATGTCGGGCGTTTTCATGTGGGGTTCATACCCGCAAAGCGCACAGATCTATCGATGCTGAGCGTTGGGCGCAGGATCGCTTCTGCCGAAGGCGTAGGAGCGCGCTTGCCCGCGATCTGGCGCGAAGCGGCAGTGGCTGCACCTCTGTGGTAGATCAGCAAGTCCGTGCTCTAAGGTCTGCGGCCGGTTCCCGCCCGATCGCGGGCAAGCGCGCTCCTACAATTTGCATGTGCGGCTGTTGGCTCAAACCTGCACATTCACCGCCAGCGGTTTCACTTTCGCCAGTTTCAGCGCCACGGCGAGGGCGATCAGCAGGAGGGTGCCGATGAAGGCGCCGATGCCGTTCCAGCCGGCGTAGTGCCAGAACACGCCGCCGCCGGTCCCGGCAACGCTGGAGCCTGCGTAGTAGCTGAACAAGTACAGCGACGACGCCTGGCCTTTGGCTTTGATGGCGCGGCGGCCGATCCAGCTGCTGGCGACGGAGTGGGCGCCAAAGAAGCCGAAGGTGAACATCAGCACGCCGACGACCACCACCACCAGCGGGGTGAACATGGTCAGCGCGACACCGACGAGCATCAGCACGATCACTGCCCACAACACGTTGCGCCGGCCCAGTTGATCGGCCAGTGCGCCGATCTTCGCCGAGCTGTAGATGCCCGACAGGTACACCACCGAGAACAAACCGACCACGGCCTGGCTCAGGTTGTAGGGATCGGCCAACAGGCGGTAACCGATGTAGTTGAACAGCGTCACGAACGCGCCCATCAGCAGGAAGCCTTCGAGAAACAGCCACGGCAGCCCGGCATCCCGGAATTGCAGGACAAAGCCTTCCAGCAGGCTGCGGCCATTGAGCGGTCGTGCGCGGAAATTGCGCGACGGCGGCAGGATTTTCCAGAACACACCCGCCGCGCCCAGCGCGATGATGCCCATGATCAACAGTGCCGTGTGCCAGCTGACGTAATCGCTCAACACCCCGGTGATCACCCGGCCGCTCATGCCGCCGATGGCGTTGCCGCCGATGTAAAGGCCCATCGCCAGGCCGATGTGTTGCGGGTGAATTTCTTCGCTGAGGTAGGTCATGGCGACGGCGGCGAGTCCGCTCAGCGACAAGCCCACGAACGCCCGCGTGATGAGCACGCCTTCCCAGGTGGGCATCAGTGCGCTGGCGATGGTGAAGAGGGCGGCCGAGAACAGTGAGAACACCATCACCGGCTTGCGCCCGAGGCGGTCGGAAATGGGGCCGGTGATGAGCAATCCGATTGCCAGCATCGCGGTGGACACCGACAGAATCATGCTGCTCTGGGCGGCGTTGATGGAGAAGTCCCGCGACAGCACCGGCATCATCGGTTGCACGCAGTACAGCAGCGCAAACGTGGCGAAGCCGCCGGAGAACAGCGCCAGTACGGTACGAATGAAAGCAGGCGTGTCCTTCTCGATGTAGGTATCGCCCAACGGGATGGCTGCTGTGGCGAACTCGGCAGGCGCGGCGGGGGATGCAGCAGTATTCACGGGTGACCTCGGGCGGGAGAGCGGGGAGCAGTGGCAAAAGAATATAGCCGGCTAACGATTGCTTCCAATATATTGTTCGACCTGTTTGATAGGTTTAACGACCTACTGGAATAACCATGGAATTACGTCACCTGCGTTACTTCATTGCTGTGGCTGAAGAGCTGCATTTTGGACGCGCTGCTCAGGCGCTCGGCATCTCGCAACCGCCGTTGAGTCAGCAGATTCAGGCGCTGGAGCAAGAGCTCGGCGCGCGTCTGTTTGAGCGGACCAATCGACGGGTGGAACTGAGCGAAGCGGGCCGGTTGTTCCTCGATGAAGCGCGCTTGGTGCTGGCGCAAGTCGAAAAGGCGTCGGACGTCGCTCGGCGCGCGCAGTTGGGGGAACTGGGCGAACTTAAAATCGGCTTCACGGCGTCCGCGCCGTTTACCTCAAGCATCCCGCAAGCCATCTTCGCGTTTCGCCAGCGTTATCCGGCGGTGCATCTGGCGCTTCAGGAAATGAGCAGCCGCGAAGTTGCCGAGCGGCTCGAGAATGAGTCGATGCAAGTGGGCATCATGCGACCGCTGCCGTTGCCGGATTCGTTGGTGGCCGTGTAGCTGCTGCACGAGCCGTTGGTGGCAATCCTGCGCTCTGACCATCCTCTGGCGGAAGGTTCGGAACGCGGCATCCATTTGCGGGAACTGGCCAGTGAGCCCTTCGTGTTCTTCCCGCGCAGCTACGGCAGCGGTCTCTATGCACAGTTGCTGGATCTGGCGCGCGAGGCGGGCTTCAGCCCGTTGTTTACTCAGGAGGCGGGGGAAGCCATGACCATCATCGGTCTGGTGGCAGCAGGACTGGGCGTGACAGTGCTGCCGGCGTCCTATCAACGCATGCGCATTGACGGGGTGGTGTATCGGACGCTGCTGGATGCGCAGGCGACATCAGCCGTGTGGCTGGTGCAGCGCAAGGATCAGAAGTCGCCCATGGCCAAGGCGTTTGTCGAACTGGTGACGCGCAAGGCGGGGTGATCCAAAAGCACTTTGTAGGAGCGCGCTTGCCCGCGATTGCAGTGCATCAGACACACATTAATTAGCTGACATACCCCAATCGTGGGCAGGCGCGCTGCTACATATTCATAGCCCTGGGCTTACTGCACCTTCGCCAGATCACCCTTCAACGCGACGCCTGCCATGATGGCGCCAGCGTGGCATTCGTAGGTGGCCGGATCCTTGCGTTCGATCTTTTTGTAGTAGCTGGCGATGTTGACCACCGCGTTGGCGCCTGCGCTTTTTGCGGCCTCGTTCAACTGCAGGATGGCAGACTGCAAGACCCACTCGCAGGCGTCGTTGTCACTCTTGTTGAAGGCGTTGGTTTTCTTGTTGGTCACCGCATTGGCTGACAGCACCGACACCTTGCCTTTTGGCTGTACGCCAGCGAGGTAGAACTTCACGCTGCCGTCGAGCTTCTTCTCCTGAGTCATCTGCGCGATCACCTTTTCGAACGGCAGATACAGCGCTGTGTCCCGAGCCTGGCTGATGCCCGGCAGAGTGCTCAAAACGACGGCGGCCGTTGCTGCCCAGACTTTCAATTTCATGGTTTCGCTCCTTGAGGTGTTTAACGGGTGTAGAAGATCAGTGAAGTGCCAGGACCGGAGGGTCTTCCATTGCTCCGACGGGTTGAGCAGATCATGCGGTCAAGACCAACGCCGGAAGATCAACGACGTGTTGACCCCGCCGAAAGCAAAATTGTTGTTCATCACGAACTCGTGGTTCATGTGGCGGGGCTCGCCGCGCAGGTAGTCCAGTTCGCCGCAGCGACTGTCGACCTCGTCGAGGTTGAGCGTGTGGATATAGCGGTCGCGGTTCATCATTTCGATGCTGAACCAGGATTCCAGCGCTCCGCAGGCGCCGAGGGTGTGGCCCAGGAAACTCTTCTGCGAACTGATCGGCATGCGCGAACCGAACAGGCTCTGCGTGGCAAGCGTTTCGGCGATGTCGCCCTGTTCCGTCGCCGTACCGTGGCCGTTGACGTAACCGATGGCGTCGGGCGGCAGGCCTGCGTCTTCCAGCGCCAGTTCCATGGCTCGGCGCATGGTGACCTGCTCGGGGCGAGTGGTGTGCACGCCATCGGCGTTGCTGCCGAAGCCGACGACCTCGGCGTGAATGTTCGCACCCCGCGCCAGCGCGTGTTCCAGCTCCTCAAGCACCAGCATGCCGCCGCCTTCGCCGATCACCAGACCATCGCGCCCGCTGTCGTACGGCCGTGGGCTGGTGTGCGGCGCATCGTTCTTCAGGCTGGTCGCGTACAGCGCGTCGAACACCATAGCCTCGGTGGGACACAACTCTTCGGCGCCGCCGGCCAGCATCAACGGCAGACGCCCGAACTTGATCGCTTCATAGGCATAGCCCACGCCCTGGCTGCCGCTGGTGCAGGCGCTGGAGGTCGGGATCAGGCGGCCGGTGAGGTTGAAGAAGATGCTGATATTCGCCGCCGTGGTGTGCGGCATCATGCGCACGTATGAATTGGCATTGAGGCCTTCGGCCACGGAATTCAGCAGCATGTTGCCGAACGCCTTGATCTCATCGGTGCTGCCGGTGGATGAGCCGCAGGCCACGCCCATGCGCCCGTCACGAATGATCGGATCGCCCAGCAAGCCTGCGTCACGCAGTGCCTGTTCTGCAGCGCCGACCGCCAGTCGCGACACCCGGCCCATGCTGCGCAGCTGCTTGCGCGTCCAGTACGAGGGCACCGCGAAATCATCGATGGGGCCGGCCAGACGGGTGTTGAGTTCGGTGAAACGATCCCATTCATCCATGCGCCGGATGCCGCTGCGATTGCCAGTGAAATTGGCCTCAATGCTGGCCCAGTCGCTGCCCAGTGACGTAATGCCGGCCATGCCGGTGACGACAACGCGTTTCATCAGCACAGGCCTCCATTGACGGCCAGCACTTGGCGGGTGATGTAGGAAGCTTCTGCCGACATCAGGAAATTCACGGCGCCAGCGACTTCTTCCGGTGTGCCCATGCGTTGCGCGGGAATCATTTTCATCAACTCATCGACCGGCACGTTTTCGTCGAGCATGGCCGTGTCGATCAGCCCGGGCGCGACGCAGTTGACGGTGATCTTGCGTTTGCCCAGCTCGATCGCCAGCGCCTTGGCCGCGCCGATCACGCCCGCCTTCGATGCGCTGTAATTGACCTGGCCGCGATTGCCGATCAGCCCGGACACGGATGTGATGCAGACAATGCGCCCGGCGGCGCGGCGACGGATCATCGGCATCATCACCGGGTGCAGGACGTTGTAGAAGCCGTCGAGATTGGTGCGGATGACCATGTCCCAGTCGTCATCGGTCAGCGCCGGAAACGCGCCGTCACGGGTCAGACCGGCGTTGCAGACCACGCCGTAATAGGCGCCGTGGCTTTCGACATCGGCTTCGAGGATGGCTTTGCACGCAGCACGGTCGGCGACGTCGAATTGCAGAACGCGGGCCTGACGCCCCAGTGCCTCGACTTCACGCTGCACAGCATCGGCCTCGGCGCGGCCACTGCGGCAGTGCAGGACAATGTCGTAGCCGGCCTGGGCCAGTCGCAGCGCGATGGCGCGACCGATACCGCGGCTTGAGCCTGTGACCAGAATTGAGTCAGTCATTTACGGCTCCTTCGGCCAGATAGCTCGCCGATTGTGGCGGGCAATAAACGTTGAGTCGGGCGCTGACCTGAATGCCGGCACCGCTCATAGAACACTCGAACACGCCCATGCCGCTGTCATCCTGCAACGACCGCCGCGCATGAATAATCAGCTCGCTGCCGACCGGGAAGTGCTCGACGTTGCATTCGAATTTGCGCGTGCCCAGCAGAAACCCCAGTTCGACCGGGTCACCCTTTACGCGTGCCTTACAGCCGGCAAACGCCGCGACGCTTTGCGCCATCAGCTCGATGCCGACCCAGGCCGGCATGCTGCCGTCGGGGCGATTGAACAACCCGCCGGCGCGAACCGTTAAGCGGGTGTGAATCTGCTCCTCGTCAAACGACAGCACTTCGTCGATGAGCACCATGTCGCCGGCGTGGGGCAGTAAATCAGCCGGCGGCCATGGGCATGAAGGTGCAGCGGTCATGCGTGCTCCCCAATGATCAGGCTGACGTTGTTGCCACCGAAGGCAAAGGAATTGCTCATCATCCGGCGTGGTGAACCAAGCAGCAGGGCTTCGTTTGGCTTGACCCAGTTCAGCGCGGGCAGGCTTGTATCGGCCTCGCCATCCCACACATGAGGCGGCAGCTGCCCCTCGGCATTTTCGGGGGCGAGGGCCAACCAGCAGAACGCGGCTTCCAGTGCCCCGGCGGCGCCAAGCGTGTGGCCGCTCATGGGCTTGGTCGACGAGCACGCTACGCCATCGGGGAATACGGCGTTGACCGCCAGACTTTCCATCGCGTCGTTGTGCTGGGTCGCGGTGCCGTGCAGGTTCAGGTAGCTGATATCGCCGGCGGTCAGGTCTGCGCTGTCCAGCGCCTTCTGCATCGCTTGCCGAGCGCCGCGGCCACTCGGTTCGGGGGCGGAAATGTGGTGGGCGTCCGAACTGGCCCCGGCGCCCAGCAAGGCGATGCGGTGGTGGTCTGCGGGTTCACGCGTCATCAGAAACAGCACGGCCGCTTCGCCGATATTGATGCCGTTGCGATTGCGCGAGAACGGGTTGCAGCGCTCGTTCGACACCGCTTCGAGGGACGAGAAACCGTTGACGGTCAGCTTGCACAGGCTGTCGACGCCGCCGCACAACACCGCGTCGCACAGGTTCATGTCCAGCAGTCGGCGCGCACTGAGCAGGGCGCGTGCGCTGGAGGTGCAGGCGGTGGAAATCACGTAGGCCGGGCCGCTGAGGTCCAGCCAGGACGCGAGAAAATTGGCCGGAGCGCTGAGCTCCTGTTGGCGGTAGTCGTAGCTTTCCGGGAAGGTCTGATCGGCCAGATAGCTGGCGATCCCGCGGCTCGCTTCGTCGATCCCCGAGGTGCTGGTGCCCAGAATCACGCCGATGCGGCCGCGACCATAACGCGCGATCGCCTGCTGAATGTCAGGTTCGATCTGCAGGGCGGCGGCAAGCAACAGCTGGTTGTTGCGGCTGCTTTGTTGGCCAAGCTCGTCCGGGAGGGTGGGCAGCGGGCTTTTCACGCCGGCCACGGGCAGCGAGCGCTCGGGTATCCAGCCGCTTTCCGTGCGCATGCAGGAGGTGTCCCCGGCGAACAGCGTCCGGGCCACGCTCTGGCGGTCATCGCCCAGTGCGCAGATCAGCCCCAGGGCATTGAGGTACGCCGTCATTGACTCGCCTTGCCTTCGAGCGGGCTGACGACGTATTTCAGTTCGCCGCTTTCCATGCTGATCTTGAAGAAGCCCTCGGAGGCGTAATCGACGAACCAGCGATCATCCAGACTGCGCCCATACGGACGCAGCTGGACGCCGGGGTAGTCAAAGCGCACTTCTTTCAGGGACGTCAGGGCAAACAGCACGGCAGCGAACAGCTCGCGCGCCTCGTGGTTGGGCGGCAGCAGACCGTCGGCCTTCCAGCGTTCTTCGAGAAGCTGCTGGCGCGCAACGGGAATACCGAGAGGGTCCATCAGCGAGAAGCGCAGGCCGTGGCGTTCCTTCTGGATCACCATCAGCCAGTCCTGGCGCTGACCGGCCTGTTCGCGCTGCACGTGCAGCTGCACCGGGAATTTGATGTGGGGCGTTTGAGCAGGCAGCGGCGCATGGCTGGCGCAGCCACTCACCAACAGAACGCAGACCAGCAGAAAGGCGCGAATCATGAGGCTTTACCTTCTATGGGTGCCGAGAGAGGTTTGCGTGCGACGACATTGATCAGCGTCTCTTCACGTTTACCAAAGGGCTTGGGTTTGACCAGTTTCAGACGTTCCAGCAGACCGAAATCCCTGGCCCGGCTCCACCAGAGATAGGGATACGAAACGTTGTGCGCAGTGAAATGAAAACCTTCATTGCCCAGCATGTCCAGGTATTGCGCGGCACTTTTCTGGACATGCATCGGATGGCGGAAGAACCAGCGAATCACCCACGTGTCGATGTAGGCCTCGGTGGACTCGGCAAACAACAGATAACCGCCCGGCTTGAGCACGCGATAGAACTCGGCGAGGGACTTTTCCTGCTCGACCAGATGATGGAACGTCTGGTGGCAGAAGACCATGTCGACGCTCGCGTCTGCCAGTTGCAAGGCCGCGCAATCGCTGCCGATCAGCTCGACGTTCAAGCCGCGACGCCGAGCTTCTTCAGCGCTGAGTTGCAGGCTGAGGGGGTCGGCGTCGATGCCGAAAATCTTCGCCGGGCTGAAAGCGCTGTGCAGGTATTGAAACGACTTGCCCTGCCCGCAACCTGCGTCCAGCACCACAGGGTTCTCTGGCGGCGCTTCGCTGAACAGGCTGCGCAGGTCGTCGATGGCCACGCGTAAAACGTGGTGCTGCCACGTATGACTGCGCAGAAACAGAAAGCCCAGGCGCGTCTCTTCGACGTAGCTGTCGCTGAAATACTGGCCACTCATGGGCGTGGGCTCGCGCAGATTTCGGCAAGCATGCGCAGGCGACGCTTGGGCTCGGCGACGAACGGGTTGCGCTCATCCCACGCGTACCCGGCCAGGATCGAGCTGATCATGCGGCGTATGTCGGGGCTGCTGCCCGGATAGAAAATCACGTCCTGAAAACTGCCTTCGTACCAGCCTTCGACGTAGGCGCGGAAAGTGTCGACGCCGCGTTTCAGCGGCGCGGCGAACTCGCTTTCCCAGTCAACGCTCTCGCCTTGCAGCTGACGATGCAGCACCCCGGCGGCCATGCTCGCCGAGCGCATGGCGATGGTCACGCCAGACGAAAACACGGGGTCGAGAAATTCCGCTGCGTTGCCAAGCAGGGCAAAGCCTTTGCCGTGCAGGGTTTTGACGTTGGCCGAGTACCCACCGATGCTGCGCGCCGGGGTGTCCCAAACTGCGTTTTGCAACACGCGGTTCAGGCTCGGGGTCTCGTCGATAAACGCGCGCAGACAGGCGTCGAGGTCATCGGGCTTGCCCACGAAACGCTCGGCGGATGCCACGACGCCCACCGAGCATCGGCCGTTGCTGAACGGGATCGACCAGAACCACACGTCCTTTTGGGTTGGGTGAACCGTCACCAGAATCTTCTCGCGATCAAAGCCTTGGTCGTCGATGCGGTCTTCGACGTGAGTAAACACCGCCTGACGCAGGGGAAAGTTCGAGGGGGCTTCCAGGTCCAGCAGGCGCGGCAGTACGCGGCCATATCCGCTGGCGTCGAGCACGAACCTCGCTTGCACGCGGAAGGCCGTACCGTCTTCGCGCTGCACGTCGAGGATTGGCTGTTCGCCGGAGAAGTCTGCGGCCGTGATGGCTTCCCGGTAACGAACTTCAACGCCCTGGCGCTCGGCTTCATTGGCCAGCAGTTTGTCGAAGTCAGCGCGCTGGACCTGAAAGGTTGTGGGCTTGCCGTTGCTGAAGGTGTCACCGAAGTCGAACGCGCTGTATTGCTCACCGCAGGCGAACGCCGCGCCGTTTTTCATCTGGAAGCCGGCGGCGTTGACCGCTTCCAGCATCCCTGCTTCTTCGACGAAATCCAGGCAATGGGACAGCAGGCTCTCGCCGATGGAGAAGCGCGGGAACTGCTGGCGCTCGATGATCAGCACATCGTGGCCCTGACGTTTGAGCAACGCGGCGGCGATGGCTCCGGCTGGGCCGGCACCGATCACGACGATCTGGCGACATTCCATTTCAGCTATTGGCACAAGGTTTCCTTTTCGAGTGTTCGACGACGTCGACGTCTTGCAAATCAAGAGGGCGATTCATGCCCAGGAGGGCAGGCAACAAGGTGGCGATTAGGCTCATGATCATCAGCGCGAAATACAACGACGGGTTGATCAGCCCCTGTTGCAGCAGCAGGTTGAGAAAGATGATTTCGCTGAGGCCACGGATGTTCAGCAGCAGGGCTTCTTTCCAGCGCACGGCACCGGCAAACGAAGGCGCCGCCCAGCGCACGCCGATCCAGTTGCCCAGCAGTTTGCTGGCGATTGGCAGCACGACCAGCGCAAGCAGATTCAATCCGCCCAGTTCACCGATGGCGTTGTGAATATTGATCTGGACGATGCCGAACGTGAGGATCAGCGGGATCGCCACGTAGTGCTGCAGCGCCTTGAAGCAGGCGGCTCGCAGCGGCAGGGCGAAGGGTTGTTTGAGCGCGTTCATGCACAGCAGATAGCCGATGCCGACGATGAGCGCGTTGAGGCGATAGTGTTCGGCGACCATCAGCAGCACAAAGAAAACGGTGCCATAAACCCGTGGCTGTCGAACCCGCAGCAGCCGTAACAGCAGCGGCACGCCGGCGAGCAGCAGCGGGACAACCAGACTGGTCAGGTGCAGGCTGCCCTGGGCCAGCCCGAACAGGCCCCAGCAGGCGAGATCAATGAGGATCGCGGTTTGCACCAGACGTCGCGTGGCGTGCGGCGGGTAGCCGATATGGTTGAGATAGAGGTACAGCACGGGAATGGCAGTGATGGCGAACACCAACCCCAGCGCCAGGGTGCTCAGCCAGCTCGACGCCGGCAAAAGCCACACGGCGCAGCCGACGCCACAGAGAAACGGGACGCAGAAGCTGGGCAGCGCGACTTTCAGGCTCTGCGGGTCCAGGCGCACATCGATCACATCGCTGAGGACATGCCCGAGCACGACCGCGAAACTCACGCCGTACAGGGTTTTCAGCCAGACCGGCGCAACCAGTTGCGCGCCCGTGAGCTGCCACTGCGGCTCGACGAGGAACAGCATCAGCAACGGGATGGCAAACGTCGCCAGCAGCAACTGGCTGACGATGGGGATCAGGTTCAGTCGAGCGCCGAGCCGGCTGGCCAGTGCGAACAGCGCGAGCATAATCGCCCAGAACGCGACGATCATCACGAGCGTGACTCGTGCTGACGCCCAGCCCAGGGCGCCAGAATGAAGCTGAACGCCAGGCCGAGGCTCACCGACAGGCCGAAATTGCTCACCGCCGGTGTGCTGGAAATCGCCAGCAGACCGAATGACAGCCACGTGGTTGCCGCCGCCAGCAGCGTGCCCAGCAGGCTCACGGCCGCGCCGCCAATCTGCTCGCGCATGAGGATCGCGTAATCGACGCTGATTGCCGTCACCAGCAACAGACCGAACAGGCTGAACAGCGTCAGCGGCTGACCCAACCAGCCGAGGCTCGCCAGACTGCACACGGCCGCGAGCAACGGCAGGGCAATCACCCGCAGCGCCCCGCGCAGACCAAATGGCAGGATCAACAGCAGAACGATCAGCACACACGACGCCAGCTTCAGCTCGGCGGCGCTGATCTGAGTGGCGGCGAATACTTTGTTCAGATCACCCAGGCGATCCACCAACTGCACCCCCGGAAGATCCTGCGCTTGCTCGCGCAGCAGCGCCGCATCGTTCAGGCCTTGCAGGCTGACGATTCCGGCCACGCCTTCAGCGTTGCTGCCCAGCCACAGCAGGCGCCAGGGTTCGCCCAAAGGTCCGGCCAGCACAGCGTCGATACTTTGAACGGGAAGGGCACGCAGGTTTGCCAGTTCGTTATTGAGTACCTCCGGCGGCACACCCAACGCGAGCAACGGCTGCCAGTGCGCGGGCAGCGTGTCGAGGGCGGCGCGCGTGGCCTGTTGTTCGGCAGGCGTCGCCACTAATTGGTTGAGTGACAGATACCCCTGCAGCTTGCCTTGGGTGACCAGTTGATCGAGCCGCTGGCTCAGCGAGGTCTGACGTTCCAATAGCTGCTGCTGATCGGCGCCGCGCACGAGGAAGAACTGGCTGGTAGGTTGATAACCGGTGATGCGCGCCACGGAGCGCGCTTCGTCGGTCAGGCTTTGCGGCGCGGCGATCCATTGGCGGATGTCGTTCCTGGTGGTCAATTGCAGCAGGCCGGCTGCGCAAAAAATGAGCAACATTCCCAGCAGCACCGGCGTGCCCACGCGAGTGAGCAGTCGGGAGCGTGCGTTCATCAAGGCTTCGGCGATCTTCAGCGGCCATTGCGCAGGGCGCAACTCGACACCGTTGAGCAGCGCCGGCAGCAGGCACACCGCCGTCAGATAAGCGCCGACCAGACCGGCCGCCGAGAACACGGCGATCTGCGTCAGGGCCGGAAAAGGCGTCCAGGCCAGGGCCAGATAGCCGATGCAACTGGTTGCCAGACTCAGGCTCAGGCCCGACAGCGTCAGACGCAACGCCGGCCAGCTGCGCCAGGGTTTCAGGCTCCAGCTTTTGGAGAGGTAGTGCAGCGGATAGTCCACCGCCACGCCGATCAGGCTCGACCCCAGCACCAGCGTCATGACGTGCATCTTGCCGAACAGCGCGACGCAGGCCGTGGCGCCGAACAGCATGCCCACCATCACCGGAATGAACGCCAGTAGTACGCGCCAGCGTTTGAACGCCAGCAGCAACAACAACAGGATGCCTAGCGTGGCGCCGCCGCCGACCCAGGTGATTTCTCGGGTGGCCTGTTGCTGGCCATGGGCGGCGTACAAGAGTCCGCTGGCCGCCAGCAATTGTGCGTCGCTCGCGCTCGCCTGTTGGCGCGCTTCGTCCAGCAGCGCTGAGACGTGAAGCGGCAAGCGCATGTCGAACGCGTCGGCGCGGGTCCGGGCGCGCAGCAGGACCCAGCTTTTGCCGTCGGCCCTGGCGATCAGCGCGCCGCTGCCGATGTCCAGTTGCACCGAACCGTGCATCGGCTGACCGTTCTGAATGCGCCCCGTCAGCCCGAGCCAATCTTCCTGGCTGGGCACCAGACTGAAACCGCCAAACGGATCGAACAGGCTTTGCACGCGTTGCTGAATAAATGCTTCGGGGTGCTCGATGAATTCGGTGCGGTCCTTGGGCGGCAGCATCGCCAGACGACCGCGCAGCAGTTGTTCACGCAAGGCCGGAAGATCGGCCTGCACGTTCCACTGGACCTTTTCGAAGAGCCCGCTGGCTTGCCATTTCTCGCTCAGTTGTCGCGCCAACTCGACGGCCTTTTCGGCATCGGCGTGACCAACCAGTACCAGCATCTCGCGGTTCATCGGCTCCTGAATGCGCTGTTCGGCGCGCAGTTCCAGCGCGTCCGGCGTGCTGCCGGGTACCAGTTCCATAAGGTTGGCCGACAGCGGCGCGCCATGACGCCATTGCCATCCGGCGAGTGCGAGCACTGCCAGCAAGGCAATCAGGAAAAGGCGCGGCAGCAGGCGTTCAATCGGCAAAATCAGCGCGCTCCGAGTCGCTCAGCGGCTGGGCGCTGGAGCTGTCGACCATCTTCAGCAGGGTGCTGTCGCCTTGGGTTTCAAGCAGCTCGATGCGCTGCACCAGTGCGGCGCCGTTGATGTTGATTTGCTTGAACACCTGTTTCAGCAACATCGAGCGCGGCACCAAGGTCAGTTGCCAGGCTTGGGCGTCGCCACTCAACTGCACGTCGAAATCACGCTGCAGGCCGCTGCTGTCGCCTTGTAAAACCGCGAGAAACAGCCGGTTCTGCTCGGCGCCTGCGCTTTTGCCGGGCAGCATCTGCCAGCCGCCATCGGTGTCGCGACGGGCGATGCCGGCAGCAGTGATGCGGTAATCCTGTTTGAGCGGCGTATCGAGCAGCCACAGCAGGCCTGAATCCTTCGCCAGCACGAAATTGCCCTTGCTGGTCAGCGGCTGAGGCAGGGAACGCAGCTGTTTTTCCTGCACGAAGGCGCCATGGATGACGCCGGGCTTGGCCAGTTGATCGCTCAGTTGCTGCAGATCGAAGGCGTGTGCCAGCGGGGTGAGCACCAACAGCGCCAGCGCAACAAGGGTCTTAAAAGGATTCATGAAAGAGCCCTCTCAACCGCTTCAACAAATACCTTGGGGCTGGCCAGTTGCATCTCGCGCGAGTTCACATCGACGGCCACTTGCACAGTGCTGGCGCGGGTCAGGCGCTCGCCGGTCGTGATGTCGGTGATCAGGTAGTCGATCTTCAAGCGGTTCTCCCACTCCACGAGGCTGGCGCGCACGTTGATGCGCTGGCCGAATACCGCGCCGCGCACATAGCGCAGTTGCAGGTCGATCACCGGCCAGGCGTAACCGGATTCAAGCATGTGCGTGTAGTTGTGGCCGAGTTTGTCGAGCAGCGCGCAGCGCGCCACTTCCAGGTACTTCACGTAGTGCCCGTGCCAGACAACGTGCATGGTATCGACGTCGAAAAACGGCACCAGCACTTCGGTGTCTTCGTGGATCACGCCTTTACTACGCATGCAGCCTCCAGTGTTGTTCGGCGATGCGCTTCAGGCACAGTCGCAGTTCGCCTTCCAGCGCGCGATCTTCTATTACCGGCGGGAAGTCCTCGCGCAGTTGTTCGTGCATGTCCGCAAGGGCGGGCGGCAGCGGGCGGGCATCGGCAGCGCGGCTGCGCAACCAGACGCCCTGATTGGCGGCGATCAGCGTGGCGGCCGCGACCTGCTCGGTCAGCTCCAGCACGCGAATGGCGTCGCGGGCGGCGATGGTGCCCATGCTCACTTTGTCCTGGTTGTGGCATTCGGTGGAGCGCGAAAACACGCTGGCCGGCATGGTGTTTTTCAGCGCTTCGGCGGTCCAGGCGCTGGTGCCGATCTGCACGGCCTTGAAGCCATGGTTGATCATCGCGCGGTCCGCCGGGGCGCCGGAAAGGTTGCTCGGCAGGCCGTGGTTGTAACGCTCGTCCACCAGCAACGCGAGCTGGCGGTCCAGCAGGTCGGCGACGTTGGCGACCAGATTTTTCAGGCTGTCCATGGCGAAGGCGATGTGGCCGCCATAGAAGTGACCGCCATGCAGCACGCGTTCGGCTTCGGCGTCGATGATCGGGTTGTCGTTGGCGCTGTTCAGCTCAATTTCGATGAAGCTGCGCAGCCAGTTGAGGCTGTCCGCCAGCACGCCCAGCACGTGGGGGGCGCAGCGCAGGGAGTATCGGTCTTGCAGGCGATGCAGCGGGGCGGTCGGCGCGTCGATGGCCAGATCCTTGCGCAGCCAGGCGGCGACTTGCATCTGCCCCGGATGCGGTTTTGCAGCAAACAGGCGCTCGTCGAAGTGCTCGGGATTACCTTGCAGCGCCACGACGTTCATCGCGGTAATGCGGGTTGCCAGTTGCAGCAGATAATCGGCGCGGGCGAAAGCCAGGCATGCCAGACCGGTCATGACCGCTGTACCGTTCATCAAGGCCAGCGCTTCTTTCGGCCGAAGCACCAGCGGATCCCAGCCCAATTGACGATGCACATCGGCAGACTGCCGACGCTCGCCGTTGAACAGCACCTCGCGCTCGCCGGACAGTGTCGCCGCGACATAAGAGAGCGGCGTCAGATCACCACTGGCGCCCACCGAGCCTTCTTCCGGAATCAGCGGCAGGATGTCGTGGTCGAGAAAGGCCTGAAGCCGCTCGAGCAACTCGACGCGCACGCCGGACACGCCGTGGCACAGCGAGCGCAGACGCGCGGCCAGCACCGCTCGGGTGGCCTGGGCATCGAGCAACTTGCCGAGCCCGCAACCATGAAAGGTGTACAGGTGACGAGGCAGCGCTTCGACGTGTTGCAGCGGCACCGCGACCACGCACGAATCGCCATAGCCGGTGGTTACGCCGTAGATCACGCCTTCCTTGTCCAGCAACGAATCAAGAAACTGCGCGCCCTTGGCGATGCGCTGGCGGTAGGCGCTGTCGTTCTGCAACGCCGTTGGCCGCTGGCGGTTGGACAGGGCCAGCACGTCCTCGATGCGCAGGTGGCCTTCGCCGAAAATGATGGACTCAGGTGCTTGGTTCGTCATCGGATTTCCAGAACGGGTAGAAGTTGAACCACTGCTGCGGCGCTTGCAGGCAGTAGTGCGCCAGACGGTCGGCGTAGCGTTGGGTCCATTGGGCGATCACTTGCTGGCGATCGCTGCGGCGCCATTCGATGGCAGCGGCGAACGGTTCGAGGATCACCCGATAGCCGCTCGCGCCCTTGAGGCAGAAAATCAGGTTGATCGGGCATTTCAGCAAGCCGGCCAGCAGCCATGGGCCCTGGGGGAACGCCGCCGTATGGCCGAGAAAGTCGACCCGCGCATTGCGTCCGCCGTGCAACGGGACGCGGTCGCCGGCGATGGCCAGCCACTCGCCGCGATCCAGACGCTGACTCAGTTGCAGCATGATCGCTGGGTCCAGTTCGCTGACCTGAATCAGCCGCAAATTGGTCGCGCCGGCTTCGCCCAACAGACGGTTGAAACGCTCGGCGTGCTTGGTGTGCACCAGCACATTCATGGTGACTTTTTCGCCCAGCTCGGCCAGCGCCCGACAGACTTCAAGGTTGCCCAGGTGCGCGCCGACCAGCATCTGCCCGCGCTCGCCGCGCAACTGATCACGCAAGTGCGCGTCGTCGATGATTTCAATTTGCTCCAGTCCCAGCTTGCCATTCCACACGTCCAGCTTGTCGAGCAGGGCGTCGGCGAAGGCCATGAATTGTCCGAACACGCGCCAGTGAGTGGGGCGCAGCTGTGGCTGCTGGGTCCAATCGGCCAGGTGTTGTTGGTACTCCCACGCGCTGCGACGAGCGCGACGGCCAAACAGGAAAAAGTACAGCACGATGCCGTGCAGGATCGGGCTGAGCACCCGTCGACCAAGGACTTTCACGCCCCAGGCCGTGAGCTTCATCAGCAGGAAACTGCCGCGCTCCTCGTGGGCCGCCCAGTGCTGCTTTTGATCGGCGTCACTCATGGCAACCACCGCCGCCAGAGGATCAGCGGGAAGCGCCCGAGCATGCCGAAGAACAGTTTGGCGTGCATCTTCGAGATGAGGGCGTTGTCGTGGAACAGCCGAAAATGCGAGAGGCCGTCCAGGGGGTAGTGAACCTTGGTCGGCAGCCAGCGCATCGGCTGATTGCGCCACGACAGGCGCACGAGGATTTCCGGGTCGAAGTCCATGCGCTTGCCCAGATTGACGGTGTCGATCAGGTGCAACACCGGCTTGAGCGGGTAGACCCGAAAGCCGCACATGGAATCGGGAATCTGCAGCGACAGGCTGTTGATCCAGACCCAGACGTGGGTGAGGTAGCGCGCGTACAAGCGGCCTTTGGGCACGCTGGCGTCGTACTGCGGATAGCCGCAGATCAGCGCCGCCGGGTATTGGCGTGAGTGATCGAGAAACACCGCGATGTCGTTCAGATCGTGCTGGCCGTCGGCGTCGACTTGCAGGGCGTGGCTGAAGCCCAGTTTCGACGCTTCGCGCAGGCCGGCCATGACAGCGCCGCCCTTGCCCTGATTGATCGGCAGCTTCACCAGAAAGACATTGGCCTGTTGGGCGAGGGATTCAAGCACGGCGGCGCAGGCCGGGCTGCTGGCGTCGTCGACCAGCACGCAGGGCAAGCCGGCGTGCAGCAACTCCTGAACCACGGCCGGTACGGCGAGTTCGTGGTTGTAGACCGGGATCACGGCGCAGGGGTTATGCATGGGCGAGTTCTTCCTTGAGCGTGCGCAATCCATCAGCGCAGGATCGCGAGTGCCCGCGATTGCGATTCGACAGGCAATACAGATGTGTTGGGCGTACCGACGTCATCGCGGGCCAGCGCGCTCCTACAGGAGGGATGCAGAGCTCATGCATCCGCGTTCACCAGTAAAATCCGCCCGCTGGAGCAGGCCGCTTCGCCATTGCGATAGGCGAAATGCAGCTTGCTGCGCTCAGGGTCGAAACGCAGGGTCAGGCTGATGCGGTCGCCGGGGCGCACCAGTTTTTGAAACTTCAGCACTTCCATGCCGGCAAAGCGCGGCGGCAGGTCCATCAGACGCTGGGACAGGTTCATCGCCCAGTCGACTTGCACCACACCGGGCAGGATCGGCGTGCCCGGGAAGTGGCCGGGTAAATGGGCGAGGTCCAAGGGGACGATCAATTCCAGTCGCCACTCATCGTCGTGCTGCTCTTGGGCGACCAGATCAGGGACGTGCGTGCGCGGCGACACCAGCAGGGTTTCAATCAGCGCTTGTGGCAATTTGCCCTGGGCGTTGAGGGGCAGGTGGCTCAGCAGGCGCCAGCGACGCGGCAATGCCAGCGCTTCGCAATACGGCACCAGATGCTGACGCAGCGCCTGGGTCAGCGCGCGCCGACCCTGATTGCGCAGCGCGTGCACGCCGCTGGCGCTCAACACCACCAGCGCACCCAGAGACGCCCGGTTTCCCCGGACCACGGCGAGGCGTGCTTCGCTGACCCAGTCATGGGTTGCGAGCGCTTGCTCCAGAAGCGGCAGGGAGATGCGTTTCTCTTCCAGTTTGACGATGCGGTCCAGCCGGCCCAGCAGTTCGAAATGGCCATCTTCGAGGAAGCGCACGGCGTCGGCCGTCTGTTCGACATGGCCGCTCGGCAGGTACGGCGATTCGATCCGCAGGGCGCCGTCGGCATTTTGGCTCAACGAGACGTCGTCGAAAGCGCGCCACAGCGTGTCGCCCTGGCGCCAGGCAATGCCGCCGGTTTCGGAGCTGCCGAGTATCTCGCTCGGCCACTGGCCCAGCCGCTGATGGAGGCTCGCTGCGGCGTCGGCCGGCAGCGCACCGCCGGAAGAGAACACCCGGCGTACGGCGCTCAGGTGGCTCCAGTCGAGATTGTCGCCCATGCGCTTGAGCAGTGCAGGGCTCGCCACCCAGGCGAAGGA
The DNA here is from genome assembly GCF_021728295.1 of Pseudomonas petrae. Lineage (GTDB taxonomy): Bacteria > Pseudomonadota > Gammaproteobacteria > Pseudomonadales > Pseudomonadaceae > Aquipseudomonas > Aquipseudomonas petrae. The sequence goes on along the minus strand of NZ_JAKJXE010000015.1, from coordinate 101,306 downwards.
TTCATGCTCGCGGCTGGCGCGTTGCAGGTCTTCGGGAAACGGCAGTTGCTGGCGCACAAAGCTGCGTCCGGCGCACAACGGCCACAACACCCGGAACAGCAGACCATAAATGTGCTGCGCCGCCACGCTGCCGATGATGCAGGCATCGCCTAGGTCCGCGCCCCACAGGCGTTCAAGGGTGCTGACTTCGTTGGCCAGTTGACGCAGGCGTTTCTCGATCAGCTTCGGCTCGCCACTGGAGCCGGACGTGCACAGGCTCAAGCTGCACTGATCCAGATCGAGCGATGCGGGGGGAAGCGGATCGGCGTTCAGTTGATCGAGCCGGGTGTCGCCCGGCAGATCCGTCAGCCACAGGTCGACATGACCGGCCCAGCGCTGCCTCGTTTGCGCCTGCAAATCGGAAGGCAGCAACACCGCCACGCCGGCGCGCCAGGCCGCAAAAAGTGCGATGGCCAGTTCAGCGGCGTCTTCGAGGTGCACCGCCAGGCGTGTCACGCCACGTTGCTGCAATGCGGCAGCGACACACCGCGCGCGTTCCTGCAATGCGGCGTGGCTGAAGGCGGGAGCATGGGCAACGGCGCGCTGCGGATGGGCGTCAAGCAACAGGTGTTCGAGATCGATCCAGCTCATGCCCGCCCCCGGACGCGCTGACGAACGATCCACTCACCGGCGAACAGGAGGCCCATCAAGCCGTAGGCGATGAGCCCTGTGTATAGCGTCCACCAGCTCAGCGGCGCCCAGAGGGTCAGCGCGGCGGCGACGAGGCCGTTGAATAGAAAGAACAGGCACCAGACGCGGGTGACCTGGCGGGTGTAGCGAACCGCGACGGGCGGAAGGTCGGGCTCTGTCAGGCGTGCCAGGCGCTCGATCAGCGGCATGCCGCGCATCAGGCTCAGTCCAAACAGGGTCAGCATGAAGCCGCTGATCAGCACCGGGTACCAGCGCAGCAATTGCGGGCTGTTGAACAGCCCGAGCAGCAGGCAAAAGCCCATCGCCGTCAGCGCCATCGGCACGCCACCGGGACGTCGCTTACCGGTCAGCGCACGCACCGCCCACAGCGCGCCGAGCAGCAGCGCGAATTGCCAGGGGGCGAAGTGGCCCATGCCGAAGTAGACGGCAAACGGGTACAGCACACCTGCAAGCACCAGGACCAGGCCAATCACACGACTCATGCGGCGCTGTGGACCAGACGATAGACCGCGTCAACGACATCGCCCACGGTGCGCACCGACTTGAATTCTTCGGCGGCGATTTTCTTGCCGGTCTTGCGCTTGATGTGGTCGATCAGGTCCACGGCATCGATGCTGTCGATTTCCAGGTCCTGATACAGATTGGCTTCGAGCGTGACGCGCTCGGGTTCGAGCTCGAACAGCTCAACCATCGACGAGCGCAGGGTGTCGAAGATGTCTTCACGGGATTGCATGTTCTGTCCTCAGGCCACTTGGCGCGCGCTGACGAATGCCGCGAGGCTGTCGACGCTGGTGAAGTGATTGCGAGTGTCTTTGGCGTCGGCGTCGATCTTGATGCCGTAGCGTTTCTGGATGGCCAGGCCCAGCTCCAGTGCGTCGACCGAATCCAGCCCCAGGCCTTCGCCGAACAGCGTCTGGTCGTTGCCGATGTCGTGGGTGCTGATGTCTTCGAGGCCCAGGGCGTCGATGATCAGCTGTTTAATGTCCTGGTGCAGATCGCTCATCTGTGGCGAGCTCCTTGATGAAGTGTTGATGCAGATACTCGTTGAGCTTGCGCGACGCCACAGGGGCCGGGCCAAGCGCGGCGAATGCCGCTGGATCGATGTCGTTGCCCACGCACAGATGAAAATGCGGGCGGCGCAGGGGAATGCGATACCACGGCTCGGCCTTGGTCAGCGTGGTCGGCGACACATGGATGGTCACCGGCGTAATGACGTGGGCGCCGCGCAGGGCAATGGCCGCAGCGCCGCGATGGAAGGCGGGCGCATGGCCGGGCTGGGTCCGCGTGCCTTCAGGGAAGATGATCAGGGTTTGCCCGGTCCGCAGCAGATGCGCGGCTTGCTCCAGTATGTCGGCGCTGCCGTCGTTACTGACGTAGCCGGTGGCCCTGACCGGGCTTCGGGTGAATACGTTTTGCCACAGGCTCTGCTTGACCACGCAATTGGCGTCGCGCACCAGCCCGATGAGAAACACCACGTCGATCAGCGACGGATGGTTGGCAATGATCATCTGCCCCGGGCGGCCCAGACGCTCGGCGCCCTGGATTTCGTATGTCAGCACGCCGGCGTTGCTCATGATGCGGATAAACGCCCAGAACAGGCGGCTGATGGTCCGGCGGGCGCGGCGTTGATGGCTGCAGGCATCCCCGGGCAGCAGCGCCAGCAGCGGGAACACGAACACACGCAGGCACAACCCGCCCACACCGAACAGGGCAAAGCTCAGGGCCGTGGCCAGCAGGCGCCAGTAATAGGCGTCGCGGCTTTTGCTCAGCGGTTGTGTTGCCAGTTCCATAGCCGATTCTTCCAGGGATGTTGCAGAGCGCTCTGTTGTGTCGACAGCGCACGTAAAAGGTTGAGCGCGTGGGGCCACTGGCTACGATCGGAATTCGTCTCGACCCGTTCGCGGGTCGTCAATGACAGCTGCCACTCATCCCCCGGCGTCAGCAGCAGGCCGAGTGCATAGGGAAACGGCACATCGTCGATCCACGGCGCGTAGGCAGCAGGCGGCTGCTCTTCGGTGATCACCAGCAATACCGCCGGCGCACCTTCTTCAAGCAGGGAGGCCGCTTCGACGACGCCATGTTCAAGCCCGTCGCCCGCACAGGCCAGGGCAGTCATCTCACTGGTCTCGCCGCGCAGGATCGACCACAGGCCGATAACGGCGTTGTGCACGGACAGGCTGAACTGGGTGGGCGACAGCGGCTCGTCGTTGGCCAGATCGCTGAGGATGTCGAAGGTCCGGGGCGTTTCGCCGTGGCGGGAGACGAACACCAGCGGCAATCGCTCCAGACCCTCTGCCAGCGGCCAGCCTACGCTGAAGGCCATGCGGGCCAGACGGCTCAACCGGCGGCGTTGCATGGCCGGCAAAAATGAAACGTCTGGCGCTGCGTCCGTCGGGGCGGGGATCACGGGTTCGTGGCTCCATTGGCGCCACTCTTCGACCGACATCAGCCCCGGCGCCCACGCGCGCCACTGTGCAATGTTGAACTTGATCACAAAATTATCCTGCCCTGACACGGGCATACTTCCGGGCTTCGAGTCTCCGAAGTGGCACCAACCGTGGCGCGGCGCTATCACCGAGTGGCGGGCATTATCCCGATGCCCAGGCACCGAGGCAAACGTTGAAACAAAAGGCTTGTTTACTGGCGATTATTCTTACTGGTATGGCAGCGGCATCTGACACTGTTTTGTAGGAGCAATAGGGCCGCCTGTGTTGCAGGCTTCGCCTTTACAGTCAGATTTTTCCGAGAGACTCGCCCTACTCATCGCGATTGCCTAGACTCGGTACCATTCATCGGGTCGCAGGCGATCCTTCACGGCTAGACAGCAACAGGGAGTCTTACATGCGGCGTGTGGTGTTCAATCAGAAGGGCGGCGTTGGCAAGTCCAGCATCGCCTGCAATCTGGCGGCTGTCAGTGCTCATGAAGGTTATCGGACGCTGTTGATCGATCTTGATGCCCAGGCCAACTCGACGCAGTACCTCACCGGTCTGACCGGTGACGAGATTCCCATGGGGATCGCCGATTTCTTCAAGCAGACCTTGTCGTCCGGGCCTGGCGCTAAAAAGAACCAGGTCGACATCTATGAAACGCCCTTCGACAACCTTCATGTCGTGACCGCCACGGCGGAGCTGGCGGATCTGCAGCCCAAGCTGGAAGCCAAGCACAAGATCAACAAGCTCCGCAAACTGCTGGATGAGCTGAGCGAAGATTACGAGCGCATCTATCTGGACACGCCCCCAGCGCTGAATTTCTATGCGGTATCGGCGTTGATCGCGGCGGATCGTGTGCTGATTCCGTTTGACTGCGACAGTTTCTCCCGTCAGGCGCTGTACGGGCTGCTCAAGGAAATCGAAGAGCTCAAGGAAGATCACAACGAAGATCTGGAGGTGGAGGGTATTATCGTCAACCAGTTCCAGGCCCGGGCGAGCCTGCCCCAGCAGATGCTTGATGAGCTTATCGCTGAGGGGCTGCCGGTGCTGCCGGTCTACCTCACCAGTTCGATCAAGATGCGTGAATCACATCAAGCCAATATGCCGCTGATCCATCTGGAGCCGCGGCATAAGCTGACTCAGCAATTTATCGAGCTGCATCACTTGCTGGAAACAGGTGCCGGTCATCGCTGACTGAGGCGATACAAGGAAGGATGACTGCTCAGGTAAGCGGCGCGTGGCTTTCCCGACGGGCTCGGGTCATGTGCCTGGCTCGCTTGCGCGCTTTTTCGGCCATGTCCTTGGGGATGTCGATGGTCGCGTCCATGTCGGCCTGAAGCTGGTCCTGGCTGGCGATCAGCCGATGGGTGCCTTCCGCGCAGCCGCAGCGCACCGCCTGGCCATGCGTCGCCACGGCCACGAGTTCGTCGATGAAGGTCGGATTGCCTTGGGCAATGAAGCCGATCTGCGCACACCGCTCGCACCAGACCGGATCGCCCATGCGCGCCAGGCGCCGGTCTTCCCATGTGTGCGAACCTGAAGCGTTCAACACCACGCCGCCGGTTGTCGTTAAATCGCCCTCTCTGACCACGTATGTCATCGCTAACTGCTCCAAGGTGCCGATAGAAGAGGCGAAGCCTAGTCGCAGATATTGATGAATTCGGGGCAAAGAAGCGCTTTCAGAACATGCCTACAGCGCTCGCTGTCACGCACTTCAAGCGCTGAAGAAACGCCTTTCATATTCCCTGACTGGTTAGCCAGGCCATCAGCTGTTGCGACGGCATCGCGCCACTTTGCCGGGCGACTTCACGGCCGTCCTTGAACAGGATCAGGCTCGGGATCGAACGAATTCCCAGTTGCGCGGAAAGCTGCTGATTGGCCTCACTGTCCAGCTTCGCCAGCCGAACCCGCCCGCTCAGCTGAGTTGCCGCTTGCTCGAACGTCGGCGCGAAGGATTTGCACGGCCCGCACCACTCCGCCCAGACGTCCACCAGCAACGGCAGATCGCCTTTGATCTGGCTGGCGTAATCGCCCTGCGTCAGGTTGAACGGCTTGCTCAGCAAAACCGTCTGCTTGCAGCGCCCGCATTTCGGCTGGTCGCTCAGCCGTCCGGCAGGGATGCGATTGAGCCCGTTGCAATGCGGGCAGGGGATCAGCAGTGATTCGGACATGACAAAGACCTGAGTAGGATTGATGACCATTACGTGGAGTCTGGGGGGTGGGTTATCAAGCTCTACGGCTGCACCTTTAGCGACGGGCTGTCATCAATGGCGGTCGGCATTCATTGATCACCTGAAATGCCAGGTGTGAACTACCCCAAATTTCACCGCTTGTTTAAGCACCCACGCCTAAAAAGACTCAAACCTGAAGACGCGACGAATTCTCGCATCAGCCTTGGCCCAAGCCGCCCAATGCGCGCGTTAAGCCCAATCCTCGACCGCTGATTATCCGAAAGTACCCCCCGTTTGCCCAACTGTTCGCCCTGCCTGCCCCTCGCTAGTGTCGACGCGAGGGGCTGACTGACGATGCGCGTTGGCCCCTGCCATCTAATAGCCAGGGAGTCGCCCATGATCAGCCAGATCCAGGCCGCCGTTGCAGCGGTCGTCTCGAACAAAAAGCCAATCCTTGACGCTGTTGCAAGCGGCGATCCAAAGACTGTGGACAAGGCTGCGCCGGCGACTACCGACAAGGCGACTTTTTCGACACTGGCGGCTCAACTGAACGAGAGCGCAGCGCGAGCCGAGAAGAGGGACGCAGGGATGACCCACGCCGAGCTGGGGCAATACGGGCGTAATCGCATCAATGAGTTCTTGATCGAAAGCCGCGAGGCCAACAGCGGCACGCGGGCCATGGAAGTGCCGAAGACAAACGACCCCGAATTGCTGGATCGTGCGCGCGAGGCCAGTGCGTTCGTGACCCGGACACTGGCCGGTGACAAGAACGCCAAAAGCCCGTTTGAGAACCTCTCCCGTGGGCAACTGAACCTGATTGCCTTTGACGACAGCGGAACCTTCACCCTCAACGAGCGGCGTGCGGCCTGGCAGGGCGTGCAGAAGATGGACGAGGACTGGCGCAAGGTTGCGATAAACGAGGGCGTGATCGAACAAGCTCGAACGGGCAAAGCGACCCGGTTTTATAACGACGCTCTGAGCTACCTCAAGTCGCTGCCGGCGATCGAAAAGGCGGTGAGCTATCCCAAGGGAGCGGAAGCCATCGTGGAAGCGCGGATCAAGAGCGACCTCACGCTGCCCGGTTTGCCGGGGCCTTTCGGACGCCAGGCGCCAGACCGCAAGCTGACCCTTTACGACATCCTCGCCGGCATCGTTGACACCACCAAAGACAAGAAATCTGACCCGAACAATATCGTGCACACCAAGAAGTTCTCGCCCCGTACTTCGCCGGTGCCGACTACCGCGGCTCAGGAGGTTGAGAAGCCAGCGGTTTCGAGTGCCGGTACGCAAGTTTCTGCTTCACCGAAGCCTGCAGCTGAAGCCTGATCATCGAGGGCGCCTGCCGCGCTCGCTCGATGCGCTCCAAAGTAGCTATCCGTTCGGGTAGTAGGAATTTAACGCGATGCCTGATTAGCTTTTTTTAGATCTCATAAAAAGGAGGATTTAAAAATGAACTCTAAAAATAAAGTTAATACAGTGTTGCTGTCTTTTACTTTGGCCACGGTTGGGATGGTAAGTGCAGGACCTCAGGTCACCGTAAACTTTAAAAATAAAACCGATGAAAATGCAGTTTATGTGCGTGGAAGTAGCAGCAATGAACTGACCACATACTCGAACGCATCACCTAAACCTGAAGCCGTGGCGGCGGGGGCCTCGACCAGCTTCAACGTTCGTCCAAGCGATGCGTCTCCAATAAGCTACGCCACCGTGTGATATCAAGCCGGGTTCAAAACCTGCCAATTTACAACCAGCTATTTGATGAGCTCTACACCGGGAGGTGTCCGCACGCCTAAGTGGAACAGAAGTGCAGTGTCGGGCGGCGGTGCCAGATGCGACGTTACTGTCACCTCCGTCAATTACTCCAACCACAATTGGGTAGTGAACTTCATCATGCGCTGATGACGCAAACATGAACCGAAGCTGCCTATTAGTGGCAGCTTCGGCTGCGCGTGGTATCAGAAAAGGGATTTCTATGCTTTCCACTATAAGTTCGGCCACACGAGGTCCTTTGAGTGCAGGCGAAGTTGAAAAAACGCCGTCTGCCGGGTTGCCAGTCTTAGACACTGAGCGGGCGCCGACTGCCTCACTAATGTCTCAATCGGAGGTCGCGAGCGTGTCAGTTCTGGGGCGGCAGCTAAGCGACAGTGCGGAGCGGGCGAGTCAGCGAGAACTGACGATGTCCTGCGATGAGCTGGCGGCCTATGCGGCCAGGCAAAAAAGCAGGTTTTTGTTCGATGGGTATCAAGCCGGAAAAGCCCGGCACGATCTGGAGACGCCGCAAACCGATGATCCCGAGCTTCTGGATCGCGCCCGGCAAGCTACTGAATACGTGAACCGTTCCAGCGCTGGCGACTTGAATGCGAAAAGTCCCTTCGCGGGCCTTTCACGGGATCAGTTGATCCTGATTGCCTATGACGACCAAGGCGGCTACACCATCAATGAGAGGCAAGCCGCTTGGCGCGGCAGTGCGCAAATGGAATATAAGTGGACGCAAGGCGCCATTGCCCGTGCTCAACTCGAAAGCAGTATGACCGGCAAGGTGCCAGTCTTTCTGAGGGAGGTGTTGAACTACTACAAAGCGCTGCCGATGATCGAAAGGGTTCAGGACCGTTATCCCTGGAATTACGAGGCAGAAATGGAGGCAAAAATCGCAGAGGAGCTAGCGCTGCCGGCGGGAGGCGAGCGCGAACCCCAAACGCACATACTCAACCTTTACGACATCCTCGCTGCCATGACTGATCCGGAAAAAAAGCGCTTAGAGCGCGAGGATCCGGCATTGCCCGAAACGGTGGAGGTTTCACCTGACCTCAACTTGCCCCCACTCACGACGAACAACTGATCTCCAGATGCTTGCCCCAATCCGGCGGACGCTGTGCATAGCCCTCCATTCCGGGCTGTTCGTCGAACGGTGTGCACAGCACCTGATGCAGGCGGCGCACTTCACTGTCGTCGCCCTGTTCGGCCGCTTCGATGGCGCGTTGGGCCAGGTAGTTGCGCAGGATGTACAGCGGATTGACCGCGTGCATGCGCGTGCGGCGATCCTGTTGACTGGACTCGGGTTCGCGGGCGATGCGGGCTTTGTAGGCGTCGGCCCAGGCGTCGAAGCCGAGCATGTCGATGAAGTCGTCGCGCAACTTCCCTACCGCGACGTCGGCTGATTCCTCCCCCAGATGGCGGAAAAACAGGGTGTAGTCGACGCCGCTGTTTTGCATCAATTGAAGCAAGCGCGCGATCAGCTCTGCGTCATCGTCTTCCGCCGTCGTCAGGCCCAGACGTTGACGCATCAGGTCCAGGTAATGTGCCTGATACAGCGGCAGAAACAGCTCCAGCGCCTCACGCAGTGCCTCGACGGTGACGAAGGGTGTTAGCGCCTGAGCGAGCGCGCTGAGGTTCCACTGGCCGATCGGCACCTGATTGCTGAAAGAGTAGCGGCCTTCGTGATCGGAATGGTTGCAGACGAAATGCTGGTCGAAGTCATCCAGAAACGCGAACGGGCCGAAGTCGAAGGTGATGCCGAGAATAGACATGTTGTCGGTGTTCATCACGCCATGACAGAAACCATAGGCCTGCCATTTGGCAATCAGCTCGGCCTGACGCTCGACGATCACGCGAAACATCGCCAGGTGCGGTTCGGGCTGTTCCAGGCACTCGGGGTAGTGCAGGGAAAGCACGTGATCGGCCAGCTGCTTCAGCTGTTCCGGCTGTTTGGTGTAGAAGAAATACTCGAGGCTGCCGAAACGCACGTGGCTTTGCGCCAGGCGCAGCACCATCGCCGCTCGCTCTTGGGTTTCGCGCCACACCGGGGTGCTGGAGCCGATCACACAGGCCGCGCGACTGGTCGGGATGCCCAAGGCATGCAGGGCTTCTGAGGCCAGAAACTCGCGAATCGACGAGCGCAAGACAGCACGACCATCGCCCATGCGCGAATACGGTGTCTGCCCGGCGCCCTTCAGGTGCAGATCCCAGTGTTCGCCGGCGTCGTTGTACACCTCGCCGAGCAGCAAACCGCGGCCATCACCCAGGCGCGGGTTGTACGAACCGAATTGATGGCCCGAGTAAACCATCGCCCGCGGTTCTGCTTCGGCCCACAGTTTGTGGCCGCTGAAAATCTCGGCAAACACAGGTTGTTCTGCTTGAGCGAGGTCCAGATCGAGCAACGCGAGGGCCGCTTCGCTGGCAACCACGAGCCGTGGGTCGGCAATGGGCTCGGGCAGGACGGAGGTGGAAAACGCATCGCCCAGACGGGCAAAGCGATTATCGAAGGTCAGCTCGTCGAGGGCTTTCAAGGGATGCCTCCAGCAGAATGTCCGACCATTCTGCTGGGTTTTTCCCGGTCAGTCGAGCTTGGCTTCGGGCGGCTCCGGTGCATCTTTTGGCGCCGGGGGCACAGCAGCGGGCGGCGTAATGGTTTTCTGCTCGGGCTCGATAGGCACCATCTTGTACTCCTGTCCCTGCATGTTTTTGAGGTAAACCTCCATCTGCCGGAACGAGATATTGATGTGCTGCTGCTTGAATTCCTTGTTGATGAACCGGTTGATTTCGTCGAGCACCGGGTTGCGGTCGCCCAGGTCACGCACGTGCATGCGCAGCTCGTGATCGAGGGTGCTTTCACCAAAATTGAGGAAGTAAACGATCGGCTCGGGCTCTTTCAAGACCCGCGGATTGTCACGGGCGGCCTTGAGCAACAGGTTGCGCACCAAGTCCAGATCCGAGCCGTAGTCCACGCCCAGCTTCAGCGTCACGCGGGTGATCGTGTCGGTCAGCGACCAGTTGATCAGTTGCCCGGTGATGAACGTCTTGTTCGGGACAATGATGTCCTTGCGGTCGAAGTCGGTGATGGTGGTCGCGCGGATGCGGATCTTGCTGACCGTGCCCGACAGGTTGCCGATGGTGATCGTGTCGCCGATCCGCACCGGGCGCTCGAACAGGATCATGATCCCGGAGATGAAGTTCGCGAAGATCTCCTGCATGCCGAAACCCAGGCCGACCGACAGCGCCGCCACCAGCCATTGCAGCTTGTCCCAGCTCACGCCGAGCGCCGAGAGCGTCGAGACAAAACCGACGCCGGCGATGGTGTACGACAGCAGCGTGGTGGTCGCGTACGAACTGCCCTGCTTGAGGTTGAGTTTCGACAGCACCAGCACTTCCAGCAGGCCCGGCAAGTTGCCGGCCAGCACGAAGGTAATGCCGATGATCACCAGGGCGCCGATCAAATCGCCGAGGCTGATCGGCACCATGCTGATGTTGGCGCCGGTGCCGCTGGTGTATTCGTACAGCGTGATGTTATCGAGGTACGAGAACACCGAAATCAGGTCGGCCCAGACGAAGTAGAGCGCGCCGATGAAACCGGCGATGAGTGCCAGACGAATCAGGCGCAACGACTGCTGGTTGACCTGCTCGATGTCCAGCGTCGGCTCTTCGATCAACGTCTCGCCTTCGCCGGCTTCTTTCGCGGCCTGACGCTTGCTCAGTGCGCGCTGATACGCCAGACGGCGCGCGGCCACGCTCAGCCCGCGCACGAAGGCGGCTTCGATCACCAGCCACAGCATCAGCAGATACAGCGTGTCGATCAAGCGATCGCTGAGTTTCAGCGCGGTGTAGTAATAGCCAAAGCACACGGCGATAAACAGCGCGACGGGCAGGGCGGTGAAGGCCAGACCCACGGCGCGGCGAAACAGCGAGGCGCTGTGGTGGGTCGGACTGGTGAGCAGCAGGCGTGCGAGCAGCCAGGTCATCAGGGCGTAGCACGTCAGCACCACGGCGATGCCGATGACGTCGTCGGCAAGCGCCGACGGCTCGTGCTCGGCCACGGCGACCACGGTCACCAGCGCCAGTACCACCAGACCCAGACGGCGGATCCAGCCGCGCAGGAACTCCACTTGCGGTTTTTCCCAGCGGAAGTGCAATTGCGCCACGCCGCCCGGCGCAAGAATCCGGTAAGCGGTGTAGAACACCAGCCAGGCCAGTGCCACTTGCAGCAGTGCCGAACCCAGATTGACGTTCTGCCCGCGGGCGTCGATCTGCAACGCGAACGCACACACCGCCAGGGTCAGCGACAACGGCATCGCCAGCAGCACGTTGATGAAAATCGCCAGCGGCGTCTGCCACTGCCTGTCCCGCTTGAAGTGGCCGATGTCGGCGTGCAGTCGATTGAGCTTGTCGTACAGCGCCTTGCGTTTCCACATCAACGCGCCGATCACCAGAAACAGCGGCAGGAAGATCAGCGGACGCTGGGTCAGTCCGTCATACAGCTCGCTGACACTGGACGTCCATGGCAGGGTGGTGACCTGTTTGACGAGTCGCGGCTGGACGCGCTCGAACCACTCCAGATCCAGCGGCTTGTTGCTCGGAATCCAGAACATCTGCTCATCAAGGGTGGCCCGCAGGCTGTTGGCCGTGCTGACCAGCTGTTTCTGATTGAGCTGCAGGGTGATGGATTCGTTGAGCAGCGCACTGAGTTCGCGATTCAGCCGCTCCAGCAGGTCGCTGCGAGTGGTGGCCAGATCAAGCAGCGTTTTGCGCAGCGCGGGCGTGACGTCCTCCGGCTTCTGCGTCGCCAGCAGCGTGTCGACGTAAGCGCTCGGGCTGCTCATCTGCTCGCGCTGCTGATTGACCTCGAATTGGTACAGGCGGATGTCGGCGATTTCGTCGGCCAGACCGCTGTCGAGCTTGAGCTTGGGTAAGGATTGCTTCTGTTTGTAGAGGATTTTCGACAGCAGCAGACTGCCGCTCAACACGTTGATTTGCTCGTCCAGCGCCTGATCGGTTTGCGTTATGGCATCCAGCTGGGTCTTGGTCTTGAGGTTCTGCTGGGTCAGCTCATTGAGGCGGTCAGTGCCACGCAGCAGGTAGTCGGAGAGCTTGAGGTTGGCGGCGCTTTCGGTCGCCAGCAGGCTGCTGCCGCCAGCTTTCTGCGCTTCAAGGGACAACTGCGTCACGGTTTCCTGGGACTGGGCGCGACGCTTATCGTTGATCAGCGTTTGCAGGTCCTGGATTTCCTGATCCTGACGATTGACCTTTTCCGTAAGCAGGTCGCGCTGGCTGCCGCCCAGGTCCTGCAACTGGCTGTTGCCGGCGAGCTCCTGACGACGCAGCGCAATCAATGCGTTCAATGAGGTCTGTTCAGCGTTTAAAGCGTTGCGCTGGTCGGCGTTGATGGTTTTGCCACCGTCCTTGCCGGACTTGAGGATGCCGTTAATGGCCTGAATGCGCGTCTGGCTGCTGCTGATCTCGGCCTGGGCGCGTTCTGGCCGGGTCTGCGCGGTGATGGTCAGGCTGTTGGCGTCATTGAGGGCTTTTTGCAGATCAGCCTGCTGGGTGCTGCGCTGACTCAGTACTTGCTCAAGCTGCGGCACGTCCAGATTGGCGTAACGCTGCGCGACCGGAATGACTTTACTGGCCTTGAGCTTGGTCAGTTCGCGCTGGTTCTCGGCGGTCTGCCGGGGCGCGTCGGCCAGCTGCTTTTTCAGGTCTTCCAGCTTCTGCTGGTTGTCCTTCTGGCTGGACAGGAACGTCAGCGTCTGTTCGAGCACCTGCTGCAGTGCTTTCTGGTCGTCAGCGGTCAGTTTGCGGTCGGCGATCTTGTCCAGACTGCGCTGGACGGCTTCGCTGGACAGGGGAGGCGTATCGGCGGCATGCGCCGGTACGGACGACAGGCAAAGCCCAAGCAGGGCGGAGGCAAAAAGGTTACGCAGCGTGAACATAGACACCGGGTCGAGCGAGCAGAAATGGAGGGCAGTTTAAAGGAACAGCGCGGGGCCCGGGCTGCTTCCTTCGGGGAATCTGACGCCCACTTTGAGGATCTTGTTCCCGTCCATAACCGCAACCGTCCAAATAGTTCCATTCCATTCGATCTGATCGCCCACGATCGGCGCGCCTCGATTCTTCTGAATGATGAACTGACTCAGCGGCATACCCGGATCCAGCCCGTCGAGTTTCAGACCGTAGAGTGCCGCGACAGCCCCCAGCTCAGCGTCTCCTTCGAGAACGAAGTCACCGAAGAAGCGCAGATCCAGACCGCGTTGCGGCGCCTGACTGAACAGCTTGCCGAGCGCAGGGAGGTCGTGTTCGTGGCCGATGACGCACAGCAGATCGCCGACTTCCAGCACGGTACTACCCGACGGGTGGAGCAGTTGCTGACCACGGAACAGCGCTGCGATCCGCGTGCCTTCGGGCATTTTCAGCTCACGCAACGCGGCACCGATGCACCACTTTTCGGCGCCAAGGCGATACACGAACAGCTCCCACTCGCTGGTGACATGCACTTCCAGCGCCGCGCGGGAAATCGGCGCCGGATCAGGCGGTACCGTCACTTTCAGCCACTTCGCCACCCACGGCAGGCTCGTGCCCTGAACCAGCAGCGACACCAACACGATGAAGAACGCGAGATTGAAATACAGCTGCGCGTGGGGCAGACCGGCCATCAACGGGAACACCGCCAGAATGATCGGTACCGCACCGCGCAAGCCCACCCAGGCAATAAAGGCTTTTTCGCGACCGTGGAACACTCTGAAAGGCAGCAGGCCCGCCAGCACCGACAGCGGCCGCGCCACCAGAATCATCCACAACGCCAAGCCCAGCGCCGGTAGCGCGATCGGCAGCAAATCATGGGGCGTGACCAGCAAGCCGAGCACCAGGAACATGCCGATCTGCGCCAGCCAGGCCATGCCGTCGAGCATGTGCAGGATGCCGTGGCGGCTGCGAATAGGCTTGTTGCCCAACACCAGACCGCACAGATAAACCGCGAGGAAGCCGCTGCCGTGAATGGCGTTGGTCAGTGCGAAAACGGCGAGACCGCCGGCCACCACCAGAATCGGGTACAGGCCGTTGGCCAGATTAATCCGGTTGACCAGTTGCAGCATGATCCAGCCGCCGCCCAGACCGATGATGCCGCCGATGCCGAATTCCTGAACCAGATGGCCCAACAGGCTCCAGTGCAGGCCGGTCTGGCCGCTGGACAGCATGTCGATCAACGTGACCGTCAGGAACACCGCCATGGGGTCGTTGCTGCCGGATTCGATTTCAAGGCTGGCCGTCACCCGTTCGTTCAGGCCTTTGCCGCCCAGCAGCGAGAACACGGCGGCGGCGTCTGTGGAGCCGACGATGGCGCCGATCAGCAGGCCTTGAATGATGTTCAGGTCGAATAACCAGGCGGCGACCATGCCGGTCAGCCCCGTGGTGATCAGCACCCCGACGGTCGCCAGCGACAAGGCTGGCCAGAGTGCGACCCGGAAGCTCGCCACCCGCGTGCGCAGGCCGCCGTCGAGGAGGATGACCGCCAGCGCGAGGTTGCCGACCAGATAGGCCGTCGGGTAGTTATCGAAGACGATGCCGCCGCCATCGACGCCGGCCACCATGCCGACCGCGAGGATGATCACCAGAATGGGAATGCCAAGGCGGGAGGACAGCGAACTGACCAGGATACTTGCACCCACCAGCAACGCGCCGATCAGGAACAGGCTGTTGATGGTCGTGGCATCCAAGGGCGGTACTCCATAAAACGAATTCGAACAAACGAGGGCGCGAACTGACCATGCAGTCCGCGTGCCAAGGGATTTAACCTGTTGAATTGCATGGCTGTCAAAGCGTAATTCCCGAGGGGTGGCTAATGTCGCCGCGCCGTCCGGCTGGTGGCTGTTCGTATACGTTTCCCAGATGACAGCGGTAATACATATTTATGCCAGTGAGCGCCGTGAACGCTCAGTTCGCGTTCCTTTACCGGATGGCAGCACGCTGGCACTGCGATGACGTCGCCTTTCAGTCGCCAGGGTTATGCGCAGCGGCTGAGAAGCGCCCGGCGGGTGCTGGTTGATCGTTTTTTTCCGGCTCAGGCGTAGCGCTGATTCCTCACTCTGCAGCCGGTATGAGTTTGAAGATTCTCCAGGCTACGCCTGCTCATTTCGTAAACAATAATTATGTATGGCACGTCCTCCGTGCCTGTCGGTGGACCCTAGCGGTTCACTCACTGACAGGATGTCGGGTCATGAAAGACGTAAAGAAGGATATGGACGCTCTGGAGCGCAGGGTTCAGGATCTCCGGCGCAATCGCGACAGCTCGAAAATCGCTGGCTGGCGCACCCATCGGGACGAGGACTGGGAAGACGGCAGATGGCCCGAGTCACGGGTGCCGCGGGACGAAAACGGATGGCCGATTGAGCCCACGCCCGGGGAAAAACCCGATCACATCGACCCCGACGCAACGTTGCTGAGCGACTGGCTCGGTCAGCAGCAGGTTCGCTACGAATCACCGCGTGAATACGCGCGCGCTCAGGCACAGGGCTTTCTGTTACAGCATCTGCTGGAAGATCTCGATCCGGACGAGTTGCTGATCACGACGCTGTACATCAATGGTCAGGATGCCGCGCCGCAACGGGCCAATATCGCGCATTCCATGACGCTGACCGACGCGCTGATGTGCAATTGGCAGCAGAGCGGCAACGGGCAGTTCCTCGAACACCTCTCGACCCTGCGCGATTACCGGGACGGGGGCTATCCGGTGCGGATTTCCGCCGCGCCGCTGGGGCTTTGGGACTGCTTCGCCTACGAAGCTATCTACCGAAAGACCAGCCCCCAGCGCTTCGACGCTTCCACCCACGTGGCGCTGGATCCGGTGACGTTCAAGGCCTACGTCTGGGAGGTGGATCTGCAGGCGCACTACCAGGCCACACTCACGCACTTCTGGGCCGAGCATGGCGCTGACTACAACCTGTTGATCAAGGCCGCACTCTTGAGGTCCGCTTATGTGCAGCATGCAGAAGGCTCGCTGAGCACTGAGGACAAGTCGCTGGTATTGCGCGGACTCGGGCTGGCCCCTTCCCAGACCTGGGAGGCACTGACGTTCAAACACTTCGCCGATGCGCTGCTTCCCCATGACATTACCTTTCGTGAGCTTGTCCTGTACCGATATGTCGCCACTGACATCATCGTGCTGAGAGATGAACAGACTGACCGGCTTGTGATGTACGTTCCCGGCAATTCCTCGCCCCTGCACGGGTTTTCAAACCTGCCCGCACTGCGCGCCTGGGTCGCGCTGCAGTGCAAGGATGCGCGCCGACGCAAAGCACTGGAACGCCACTTCAGGCTTGAAGACGACCCGGACGGGCTCTTTTACAGCGGCATCCAGAAAACCTTGGCAGGCCTGGCGGCATACCCGCATTTCCTCGATCAAGCGACCGGTTACTGGAACCCCTCCAACGAGGTTCATCTCGGCGCGGCGCTCTCGCCCTGGCCGTTTTCGCACTTCAAACACGCTCTGCAAGCCCGCCTTCAGGCGGATGGCAAACAACTTATTCGTAACCGTGCCGACCATAACAAGGAGGTGGCGGCCCAAGCCCTGAGCAATGCAATAGCCGCCACAGGCGCGATCGCGATGGTAGTGCCTTACCTGTGGGGGCCTTTGGCGGCGATGTCGCTGGCGTTGATCGGTCTGGGCGCTGATGAGGTGATCGAGGGCCGGACGCTTGAAGAGAAGAAAAACGGCACGGGCCGCATCGTCTTCGGCGTTTTGAATGCTGTACCGGCGCTTGCCGAAGGTGCTGTAACAGCCGGCAGTTTGCTGGGCGCAGCCGCGCGTGCCGGGGATCAAGCCATACCGGGGGCGGCGGATGAAGTCGCAAGCATGACCGGAGCCCGGACCGAGGCCGAGCGAAGCCTGGCGCTTGCCCGGCAGCAAGAAGCCCACGCACAACAGGCTGAGGAGGTCGTTGAGCACGCCAGCGAATCGTCTGATGAAAGGGCCGCGCGCCTGATCGAGGAAGAGCACCAGAGGCTGGCGATCAAAAGCCAGCACGCGGCACGCTACGACAGCGCGATTGCCTTCGGGGTTGAACCGCAAGGCCTGCGAGCACTTGGCCCTGAACTTCGCACGGCGCTCGCCCGATTCGAATACAAGACGCCACTGGATCCGTCCGGCACCTGGAAGACCGACGAACTCGGCGCCGTGTATGACGTGAGCCATCCTGCAACGGGTGAACCCCGTTACTACGCTCGCGTGCATTCAAAGCTCTATCCCGTCGAGCGCGTCCAGGCGGCCGGCCAGTACCGGATTTACGCGCCTGACGATGCCCGGCTCAAGGGGCCTTACGTCAAGCGGGTTCAAGGCTTTTACTCTGACATTGACCTGCGGCCCGGTCTGCGAGGCGGCGACAGTTTCATTGAGGAGTTGCCCCCGGTGCCACTGCCAGTCGGGAAGGACGGAATCGTGCTGACGCGCGCCCAGCCACCCGTGACGATCGAGATGCCCATGGACGGTATCGAAACGAGGTGGGTAGAGGACGAGGAAGGAAAGCGAATACCCCGGTACTTCGCCAACAACGTGCCTGAAGGGACGAAGGTCATTTACAACGCTGAGATAGCCTGCTGGGAGTCGGGCACCGACAAACTGCTCTGGCTGGATAACAAAGGGCGTTGGCGTTCAGGAACCGAGGAGGCCTACCTGAAAGTCAGGGATAAATTGAGACCGAGCGTGGGTAACGTCTTTTACACCTTCCGGCGCCTGCCGGGCTTTCCTGCCAATCCGCAGCCCATTGAACACATCGTGCATCAGGTCTGGCTAGGTCGGCGTCTGCCGGGGGAAAAACTGATCGGAAACATCAAATCCAACCTGCGCATCAGTCCCGAGCTGAAGTTCACGATGCATGTTGATATCGACGACACGGCAGCGGTAGAGGGCCTGTCCCCTCAAGCGCAGTTGCAGGAGGCGTTCGCTGAATTTCCCAATATGACCATTTCCAGACTGCAGGATGAGCCTTTCTTCGAGGGGTTCATGAACGACCCGCACACCTCGACAGCGTTTTCCTACTTTCGCCGAGGGGCGTTTGAAAACTTCGCCGCAGCCTCGGATATCTTGAGGTACCGATTGATCAGGGAATACGGCGGAATTTATATGGACTGCGATGACGTCATCGGTCGCACATTTTCAGGCGGCGAGCTGCTGGCCGGACCCCATGACGTGTTGGTGGGCGGCACGCTGGAAAGCCCTACTTTGTCGTTCAAAGGCCCCGGTAACAGTCATTTTGCGAGCCGTCCGGGCAATCCGGTTCTTAAGGAAATGGAGCAGGAAATCCATGCCCGCTTCACGAAACAGCACGCCACCCTTGAAGCGCTGGCATCGTCCCGAAACCAGTCCAGCGCGGCGATGACCGCCTACATGACGCAGATCTCGGAGCTCACCGGTCCCAAGCTGTTTCTGGATGTGCTCAAGCAAGTCCGCCCCGATTATGCGGACATACTGGACGACGGGTTCAAGATCGATACCAACGTGTACTCGTCCGAATACTTCGAGCGGCTAAATCGGGTGAAAGACTTTTATCGCCCATTCGCCTCACGGTTCAGAATATTTCCGGGCGCCGAAAACTCCTGGAAGGCACCCGGGGCGTGACTCACACCTTGTCGCAGGTTGACTGCTGATGGTTTCGCCCTTGTTAGGTGGCGAGCTTAAAACCATTCATCCTGCATCGACAGGCACGCATCATCCCGCCGTTCCAGTATCGCCAGTTCATGGTGACAGGCCGGTACTTCCCACGTCAGGAAGTACCGGGCTGCCTGAAGTTTGCCCTTGTAGAAATCGCTGTCGCCGGAATTGCCGTTATGCAGGCCCTCCTGCGCGCGGATCGCCTGCTCCAGCCAGCGCCAGCCAATCACCACGTGCCCGAACGCTTTCATGTACAGCGCGGAATTAGCCAATGTTGCATTGACCTTGCCCTGGCTCAGATCGGTCAGCAAGGCGAGGGTCACCGTTTGCAGGCGCGCGACGAGTTGCTCCAGCGGTTGCCGCAGTGCGGTCAGCGACTCATGGGCCTGCGCGCGCTCACAGGTGTCAGCGATCAGGCGAATCAGTTGCTTGAACCCGGCGCCGCCGTTCTGCGCCAGTTTCCGGCCCAGCAGATCCAGCGACTGAATGCCGTGGGTGCCCTCATGAATCGGGTTCAGGCGGTTGTCGCGGTAGTACTGCTCCACCGGGTAATCGCGGGTATAACCATGGCCACCGAGAATCTGAATCGCCAGTTCGTTGGCCTTCAGGCAAAACTCCGACGGCCAGGATTTGACGATGGGCGTCAGCAGATCGAGCAGCTCGTGGGCGTGTTTTCGCACCTCCTCGCTTCCGCCCGTTTGCGTGTCGTCGAACAGGCGCGCGGCGTAGAGGCCGAGGTCAAAAGAGCCCTCGACGTAGGCTTTTTGCGTGAGCAGCATGCGTTTGACGTCGGCGTGCTGAATGATGGACACCGGCGCCCCGTCCGGTGACTTGCTGTCGGGAAGCCGGCCTTGCGGACGTTGGCGTGCGTATTCCAGCGAGTACAGGTAACCGGCATAACCCAGCATGACCGCGCCCATGCCGACGCCGATGCGTGCCTCGTTCATCATCTGAAACATGCAGCTCAGGCCCTGATGCGGCTTGCCCACGAGATAGCCGACGCAGTTGCCGTTGTCCCCAAAGTTCAGCGCCGTGGAGGTGGTGCCGCGCCAGCCCATCTTATGAAACAGTCCGGCCAGAATGACATCGTTGCGCTGACCGAGGCTGCCATCGTCGTTGACCAGAAACTTCGGGACGATGAACAGGGAAATGCCTTTCACCCCCGCGGGTGCGTCGGGCAGTTTGGCGAGGACCAGATGGACGATGTTTTCGGACAGTGGGTGATCGCCGCCTGAGATAAAAATCTTGTTGCCGCGCAGGCGAAAGCTTCCGTCTTCCGCAGGCTCGGCGCGTGTGCGGATGTCCGACAGCGACGACCCGGCGTGGGGTTCGGTCAAGGCCATGGTCCCGAAAAAACGGCCCTCTATCATCGGTTGCAGAAACCGCTGCTTTTGCTCCTCGGAGCCGAAGTTTTCAATGAGGTTCGCCGCGCCCATGGTCAGGAACGGATAGGACGCTGTCGCGGCATTGGCGGACTGGAAATGGGCAAAGCAGGCCTGGGACAGCAGGGTCGGCAGCTGCATGCCGCCGGCCTCGAAATCACGCGCTGCGTTTAGAAAACCTGCTTCCATAAAAGCGTCCACAGCAGGTTTTACTTCCGGAATCAGGACCGCCGAGCCGTTCTCGTAGCGCGGCTCGTTCTCGTCATTTTTGCGGTTGTGGGGCGCGAAGTATTTTTCCGCGATGTTTCGCGCCGTGCTGATCGCTGCATCGAAGGTTTCCCGGCTGTGCTCGGCAAAACGTTCGCGTTGGGTCAGCGCCTCCGCGTCCAGCACTTCATACAGCTCGAAAGCCAGATTGCGGGAACTGAGCAGCGTCTCGGACATGGCGGCGTACCTTTCTTGGGAATGCCGTCGAGTCTAGGGCTGAGGGGGAGGGGTGAACAGGATGATTGATGCGGGTGATGGAGGTATCAAACGATCAAAGCAGGCTCGCCGAATTGGGTGTAGGAGCGCGCTTGCCCGCGAACGCGTCAGGTCAAACACTGCTGTGGTGTCTGGCCGAATGCATTCGGGGCAAGCGCGCGCCTACAATGATGCTGCGTTACCCGATCGTCATGAGGCTCGCGTTACCGCCCGCTGCCGCGGTGTTGACGCTCAGCGCACGCTCGATCACCAAACGCTCCAGCGCGATGTTGGTTTCGCCTTTGGACAAACCGTGCACACCGATGATCGCGCCGTTGCGTTGAGCGACCTGTTCGCAGATGGCGCGCAGCTGATCGGAATCACCGTGGTGCAGCACCGCATCAAGGGCGACCTCGTCCTTGTTCCAGTCGGCGACCAGCTTGATGCGCGACTGCACTTCCTTCGGCAGACGATTACGCATCGACTTGCCGGGCTCGCCGTCCGGCACGATCGCTGTACTGCCCACCGCCATCACTGCGGCCAGTTGCGCCAGTAGATCCGTCTCGTCCTCGGCCAGGCACAACACGTGTTCACGCGGCAAGATGCTGTAGCTGTTGCGCTCGCCCGTCGGACCCATGAGCGTGCGGGTCACGCCGCTTTGGGACTGCTCGGCGAACTGGCTGCACAGAGCCTCCAGGTCGCTGAGTTGCTGACTGCCCCCCCAGGCCCTGAGCGCATTAAGCGGCTTGAGCATCGCCTCTTGCATGCGGGTGTCCGGCGCTTGTTGCGCATCGCGGGCGGCGAAGGATTTCTGCACGGCATCGGCGGGGCGCGTCGACAGCAAACGGTACAGGTACAGTGGACCACCTGCTTTTGGACCGGTGCCCGACAAACCTTCGCCACCAAACGGCTGCACACCCACCACGGCGCCAACGATGTTGCGGTTGACGTACATGTTGCCGGCGTTGACGTTGTCGATCACCTTGGCGATGGTCTCGTCGATGCGT
Organism: Pseudomonas petrae; assembly: GCF_021728295.1. Lineage (GTDB taxonomy): Bacteria > Pseudomonadota > Gammaproteobacteria > Pseudomonadales > Pseudomonadaceae > Aquipseudomonas > Aquipseudomonas petrae. The sequence goes on along the minus strand of NZ_JAKJXE010000015.1, from coordinate 79,753 downwards.
GTGTGTACGCCCAATGTCAGGCCATAACCGGATGCGTTGATCTGGGTGATCAGTTGATCCAGCTCCCGGCGCTTGTAGCGCACGACGTGCAGTACCGGGCCGAAGATTTCCCGCTGGAGCTCGTCGAAGCTGTCCAGCTCGATCAGCGTCGGCATCACGTAGGTGCCGCGCTTGATTTCGTCGCTGTCGGCAATGGCGACCTGATACACGTTGCGGCCTTTGTCGCGCATGGCCTGAATGTGTTTCTCGATGCCGGCCTTGGCTTCCTGATCGATCACCGGGCCGATGTCCACTGACAGGCGTTCCGGGTTGCCCAGACGGCATTCAGCCATTGCGCCTTTAAGCATCTCGATGACACGATCAGCGGAATCTTCCTGCAAGCACAGCACACGCAGTGCGGAGCAGCGTTGGCCGGCGCTGTCGAACGCCGAGGACACCACGTCGATGACCACTTGTTCGGTCAGCGCCGAGGAGTCGACGATCATCGCGTTCTGGCCACCGGTTTCAGCGATCAGCGGAATCGGCCGGCCCTGAGCATCGAGACGGCCGGCGACATTGCGTTGCAGCAAACGGGCAACTTCGGTGGAGCCGGTGAACATGACACCCTTGACGCGATCATCGCCGACCAGCCGCGCGCCGACGGTTTCACCGCGGCCCGGCAGCAGTTGCACCACACCTTCGGGAATACCGGCTTCGAGCAGAATGCGTACGGCCTGCGCGGCGATCAACGGTGTCTGTTCCGCAGGTTTGGCGAGTACCGGGTTGCCGGCCGCCAGGGCTGCAGCGACCTGACCGCTGAAAATCGCCAGCGGGAAGTTCCACGGGCTGATGCACACCACAGGGCCCAACGGGCGGTGAGCGTCGTTGCTGAAATCGTTGCGTGCCTGCACCGCGTAGTAGCGCAGGAAATCCACAGCCTCGCGCACTTCGGCGATGGCGTTGGCGAACGTCTTGCCGGCTTCGCGAGCCAGCAGGCCCATCAACGGCTGGATTTCGGCTTCCATCAGGTCGGCAGCGCGCTCAAGGATTGCGGCACGTTCGGCGGGCGGCGTCGCTTGCCAGATCGGTCCGGCGCTGAGGGCGCTGAGCAGGGCATTATCGACGTCCTCCAGACTCGCTTCCTGCACGTGGCCGACAACGTCACGCAGATCGGAGGGGTTCAGGACCGGCGTTTCAGTGCCAGCGCTGACCGGGCTGCCCAGCATCGGGCCGGCCTTCCAGTCGTTGTGCGCCGTGGCGAGCAGGGCAGAAGACAGCGATGCCAAACGATGTTCGTTGGCCATGTCGATGCCGGCGGAGTTGGCGCGCTCGCTGCCATACAGGTCGCGCGGCAGCGGAATGCGTGGATGCGGCAGGCCGAAGCCGCCTTCCTGGGTGGCCATGCGCTCGATGCTGGACACTGGATCGGCAACCAGTTCCTGAATCGATATCGACTGGTCGGCAATGCGGTTGACGAAGGAGGTGTTGGCGCCGTTTTCCAGCAGTCGGCGCACCAGATACGCCAGCAGCGTTTCATGGGTGCCGACCGGGGCGTACACGCGGCACGGTCGGTTCAGCTTGCCGTCGGCGACTTTGCCTACAACCTGTTCATACAACGGTTCGCCCATGCCGTGCAGGCACTGGAATTCGTACTGACCGGGGTAATAGTTCTGACCGGCGATGTGGTAGATGGCCGACAGCGTGTGGGCGTTATGGGTCGCGAACTGCGGGTAGATGACTTCCGGCACCGACAGCAGTTTGCGTGCGCAGGCGATGTAGGAAACGTCCGTATAAACCTTGCGCGTGTAGACCGGATAGCCTTCCAGGCCTTCGACCTGAGCGCGTTTGATTTCACTGTCCCAGTACGCGCCTTTCACCAGACGGATCATCAGGCGATGGCGGCTGCGGCGGGCGAGGTCAATGACGTAATCGATCACATAAGGGCAGCGCTTCTGATACGCCTGGATGACAAAACCGATGCCGTTCCAGCCGGTCAGTTGCGGCTCGAAGCACAGGCGTTCGAGCAGGTCCAGCGACAGCTCCAGGCGATCAGCTTCTTCGGCGTCGATGTTCAGGCCGATGTCGTATTGCTTGGCCAGCAGGGTCAGCGACAACAGGCGCGGGTACAACTCGTCCATCACGCGCTCGTACTGCGCCCGGCTGTAACGCGGGTGCAGGGCGGATAACTTGATGGAGATGCCCGGGCCTTCATAGATGCCACGCCCGTGGGAAGCTTTGCCGATCGAGTGGATGGCTTGCTCGTAGGACGCCAGGTATTTCTGCGCGTCGTGCTCGGTCAGCGCCGCTTCGCCGAGCATGTCGTAGGAATAACGGAAGCCTTTCGCCTCGAACTTGCTGGCGTTGGCCAGGGCTTCGGCGATGGTTTCACCGGTCACGAACTGCTCGCCCATCAGGCGCATGGCCATGTCCACGCCCTTGCGGATCATCGGCTCGCCGGACTTGCCGATGATGCGGCTGAGCGAGGAGGTCAGGCCGGCCTCGTTGTGGGTGCTGACCAGTTTGCCGGTCAGCAACAGGCCCCACGTGGCGGCGTTGACGAACAGCGAAGGGCTGTTCCCAAGATGCGGGTGCCAGTTGCCGGTGCTGATCTTGTCGCGGATCAATGCGTCGCGGGTGCCTTTGTCGGGGATGCGCAACAGGGCTTCGGCCAGGCACATCAGCGCCACGCCTTCCTGCGATGACAGCGAGAATTCCTGCAGCAGGCCCTGGACGATGCCGGCGCGGCCACCAGAGCTCTTCTGGTTACGCAGCTTTTCGGCGATCGACGCCGCGAGCTTGTGCGTAGCGTCAGCCATCGGGGCCGGCAGCCGCGCCTGCTCGATGAGCATGGGCACCACTTCAGGCTCGGGACGGCGGTAGGAGGAGGTGATCGCGGCACGCAAAACCGACTGGGGAAGGATGCTTTCGGCGAATTCAAGAAATGCCTGATGGCCGTTGTCGGCGGGTAGGTCACCCTGATCATCGGCGTCTTTGCCACCCTGACCACTGAGTTCGTTCAGGGTCGCACCGCCCTCGAGTTTCTCCAGATAATTGAAGATCGCCTGCTTGATCAGCCAGTGGGGTGTGCGGTCAATGGACTGCGCAGCCGCTTTCAATCGCTCGCGGGTGGGGTCGTCGAGTTTGACGCCGAGGGTGGTGGTGGCCATTTCTTATCCTCATGACAGCCACGGTCATGTGGCTAAGCTGCGGCAAGATTAGCTGCGGTATCGAAAGGGTGCAACCGGGTACAACCGCTTTTTTCGAAGTGTTTCCAGAGTGCCCTGTATTGAGACGAAGTGGCCGTGGCCCGCCCGGTTCGGGTGCCCACTGAAATGCAGCTCTATCTGGCAGCTCCCCCGTAAACACTACGCCGGTGGCACTTTGATCTAAATTGTAAAAAAGCCCGGTAATGCCTTTTTTCGGGTTGCACCTGCTCTGGAATGTCCTCTAGGATGCGCCGCTTTGGTGCATTCAAGCGGTGTGCAGCGGCGAATTTTTTGCCAGCCCGCGACATACGCGAGCGGCCTTGCGCGAACCTGATGCCTCAGGAGAACTTCGCTCTGCTCGCGCCTATAAAAACAACGCCGGAACCTAACCGATGAGTGTCAGCAACCCTACTTTGATCACCTTCGTGATCTACATCGCTGCAATGGTCCTTATAGGACTCATGGCCTACCGTTCCACCAATAATCTCTCGGACTACATCCTCGGCGGGCGCAGCCTCGGCAGCGTGGTCACGGCGCTTTCGGCCGGTGCATCTGACATGAGCGGCTGGCTGCTCATGGGCTTGCCGGGTGCGATCTACATGTCCGGTCTTTCGGAAAGCTGGATCGCCATCGGGCTCATCATCGGCGCCTACCTGAACTGGCTGTTCGTTGCCGGTCGCCTGCGGGTACAGACCGAGCACAACGGCGATGCGCTCACCTTGCCGGATTACTTTTCCAGCCGCTTCGAAGACAACAGCGGCTTGCTGCGGGTGATTTCGGCCATCGTGATTCTGGTGTTCTTCACGATCTACTGCGCTTCCGGCATTGTCGCCGGCGCGCGGTTGTTCGAGAGCACCTTCGGCATGTCCTACGAAACTGCCTTGTGGGCGGGCGCTGCGGCGACGATTGTCTACACCTTCATCGGCGGCTTCCTGGCGGTCAGCTGGACAGACACCGTGCAAGCCACCCTGATGATCTTCGCGCTGATCCTCACGCCAATCATTGTGCTTCTGGCGACCGGTGGGATCGACACCACGTTCATGGCGATCGAAGCGCAGGACCCGAGCAACTTCGACATGCTCAAGAACACCACTTTCATCGGTGTCATTTCGCTGATGGGCTGGGGCCTGGGCTACTTCGGTCAGCCGCACATCCTGGCGCGCTTCATGGCCGCTGACTCGGTCAGGTCTATCGCCAAGGCGCGTCGCATTTCCATGACCTGGATGATCCTCTGCCTGGGCGGCACCGTTGCCGTAGGCTTCTTCGGCATCGCCTACTTTTCGGCGCACCCGGAGGTGGCAGGTCCCGTCACTGAAAACCACGAGCGTGTCTTCATCGAGCTGGCCAAGATCCTGTTCAACCCGTGGATTGCCGGCGTTCTGCTGTCTGCCATCCTTGCGGCGGTCATGAGCACGCTGAGCTGTCAGTTGCTGGTGTGTTCGAGTGCGCTGACCGAAGATTTCTACAAAGCCTTTCTGCGCAAAAGCGCGTCCCAGACAGAGCTGGTGTGGGTCGGGCGGGCCATGGTTCTGCTGGTGGCGCTGATCGCGATTGCTCTAGCGGCGAATCCTGAAAACCGCGTACTGGGTCTGGTCAGCTACGCGTGGGCCGGGTTCGGCGCGGCATTCGGGCCGGTGGTGCTGATCTCGGTGATCTGGAAAGGCATGACCCGCAACGGCGCGCTGGCGGGGATTCTGGTCGGCGCGATCACGGTCGTGGTGTGGAAACATTTCGAACTGCTGGGCCTGTACGAAATTATCCCCGGCTTTATCTTCGCCAGCGTCGCCATCGTGGTCTTCAGCACGATCGGCAAAGGCCCGACGCCGGGCATGCTGACGCGCTTTGAAGCAGCGGAAAAAGAGTACAAGGCGGCGTAAGGGCTGCCTGCTCAAGAGCCCGAGCGACACAAACGCTCGGGCTCCCTTGCGGGCGCATCAGCTCTTGTTGTGGTCGGCGTCCAGGTTGAAGAACATGGTCTTGCCGCCTTCGCTTGTGTAGCCCGTGTTGTCCTGGGTGTAGACCCCGGCCTTGAAGTACAGCTGCTGTTTGCTCCAGGTAGCGCTGATCCGGTCGTTCCAGGCCATGCCATGGGCGGTTACGCTGAGCAACCCGGCTTTATTAAGGTGGATGACGTAATTAAACGTCTCGTTCAGGCTCACGTTTTCCGCAACCGTGATCACGCGCGCTTTTTTGTCGGTGGGGTGGTAGCGGACCTTGGCGACGATATTGCCCATATGCGTCGCTTCCAGGTACTGATATTCGAGCTTTAGCAGCGGCTGGGTGCTGTCGTAGACATGTATCTGACCGATGACGACCCTGCCGGAAGACGGCACCTGAAGAACCTTGAGTTTGGCATTCAGGTAATTGTCGGCGTCTTGGTAGTACCAATTGTGCAGCGTGCCGTTGGACCAGGTCTCGCGCAACTCGGTACGCGGGTAGATCGCGTTGGCAGTCTTGCTTCCGGTGACCGGTGCCCAAAATGTGATGTTCGATGAGCCGGACTTGAAGTATTTGCCGTCGTAACCTTGAAGCAGTTGTTGTGTCTCGATAGTGGCGGGGGGCGAGCCCACTGGAATGCTCAGATTCCACGTTCCCAAATCAATCATGTCTAGTCGTCCGGTGTGTCTCATTGCCAGCAAAGTCGCGGGCGCAAGGGGTTATGGGGCGCTTTTTATACGGTTCACCGCTGCATTTGTTAATGCGATTCCGTCGAACGGTTGGCGTCAAAGTGCCGCTACTTTTGCTACAGCGCAGGGCAGTGCTGACATGGAGGACGGTTACCGTTAGTCGGTTCGATGGCACTTTCTGGGTGCCACTACTACGCCTGCCTTCTTTTTTTTCCAATCGAAGCTAGAGTAATGGCCTATCAGACCATCAGCGGGGGCGTTCCCCGGGCAGTAAAGTGAATGATGAGTAGCAGCATGGAATGCGTGCAATCCCTGCCATTAAGTGGCAAATCAGTATTGCTGGTTGTTGATGATTACCCTGAAAATCTGGTGACCATGTGCGCGGTGCTACAGCGCCAGGACCGGGAAATCATCACTGCCGCCTCAGGCATGGAAGCGTTGGGCATTTTGCTGGACAGAGATGTCGATCTGGTGCTTCTCGATGTGCAGATGCCGGACATGGATGGCTTCGAAGTCGCCCGCCTCATGCGTGGAAGCCTGCGAACGCGATTGACGCCGATCATCTTTCTCACTGCCAATGAACAATCCCGCGACTCGGTGCACAAGGGTTACGCCAGCGGCGCAGTCGATTACCTGTTCAAACCCTTCGACCCCAATATTCTCAGGCCCAAGGTTCAGGCGCTTCTGGAGCAGCAGCACAATCGGCGTGCCCTGCAGAAGCTGAGCCGCGAGCTTGAATCGGCGCGGGCATTCAACGCATCGGTGCTGGCGAACGTGGCCGAAGGCATTCTTGTCGTCACCGAAGACGGCATCATCAGTTTCGCCAATCCGGCGATCTGCCGTTTGCTGGGCATGACCGACGGTGAGCTGCGCGGCACCAGGTTGTGCGACTACCTGCACGAGCCCAGCGTTGGCGAATGGGCCGATTCCGGCTTTTATCATCACTATCGCCGTTCCGACACCTACCGCGTCCACGATGCCGTGCTGCGAACGCCCGAGGGGCGTCAGGTCCCGGTTGCGTTGTCGTGCGCGCCGCTGCCGGCCGAACAGCGCGCGATGGTGCTCAGCGTGCTCGACATGTCGGTGGTGCGTGACCTCTATCGTCAGCTCGAACATCAGGCCGTGACGGACTCCCTCACCGGTCTGCTCAACCGCCGTGGTTTCTATCAGACGGTCGAAGGGATGCTGCTGCGCAACGAGCATGCGGGTAAATATCTGGTCGTGTTGTACCTGGACCTCGACGGCTTCAAGGATGTGAACGACTCCCTGGGCCATGACGCCGGCGATCAGGTCTTGCAGTGGGTCGGCGCGCAATTGAAAGACTGCCTGCGTCCTTACGATGTGCTTGCGCGCATGGGCGGCGACGAGTTCGTGGTGGTCATCGACGGGCTGGACTTCCCCGAACACGCGGCCAAGGTTGCCGAGAAACTCATCGAGCGGGTTTCCGCGCGGCGCATGATTGACGGGGTAGAGGCCACACTCGGCGCGAGTATCGGCATCGCGGTCTACCCGGACTGCGGCACCAATCTGGATGGCCTGTTGCGTGCGGCGGACATCGCGATGTACGAAGCCAAGCGGGCAGGGCGTCAGCAATACCGCTTCTTCGATCAGTACATGAATGGCCGCGCACGCTCCCGTTTGATGCTCGAAGAGAGCGTGCGCACGGCGATCGATGGCAAAGACTTTTCCATGGTCTACCAGCCGCAGGTCAACGTGGTCACCGGCAAGACGCGGGGTTTCGAAGCGCTGCTGCGCTGGCATCATCCGGACGCGGGCGACGTGCCGTCAGGGGTGTTCATTCCGCTGCTGGAAGAGACGCGACTGATCAACAAGCTCGGCAGCTGGATTTTCGAACAGGGTGCGGCGCAGCGCCATCGCTGGAGCGACGTATTCCCGGACGATCTGGTCATGAGCGTCAGCGTGAGCCCTGCGCAATTCAGCCTGCCGAATCTGGCGGCCGAGCTGCAGCGCGCGATGCAGCTACACGGCCTGAAACCCCGGCAGCTGGAAGTCGAGATCACCGAGCCATCGCTGGTCCACAACCTGGTGCACAGCCGCAAGCAGCTGCAGGACCTGCATGACATCGGCGTGCGTGTGTCGCTGGACGATTTCGGCGCAGGCGACAGCTCCCTTGCCCATCTGCGCAACCTCGATCTGGACACCCTGAAGCTCGATCGGCACTTCATTGGTGGCATGCTTGGATCGTCCCGAGATCTGGCCGTCGCGCGCAGCATCATTGACCTGTGTCGCATGCTCAATATCGAGGTGATTGCCGAGGGCGTCGAAACCTACGAGCAGTATGAGTGGCTGGTCGACAACGGCTGCCAGATCATTCAAGGCTTCCTGATTGCTCACCCGATGCCGCCACTGGAGGCAGAGCGTTTTGTCGAGCCGGTCGATCTGCCGGTCGCGTTACAGCTGCTCGGGCAGGACTGACACGGTAGACTCACGCTTTTCCCGCGACCCGATCCGACCATGACTGTCACCACGCCCATGCCGCTCAAATACCTGCAGGCCTATCCGGAAGGTCTGCAGGATCAGGTTCGGCAACTGATCTCGCAGAACCGGCTGACGGATTATCTGCAGCAGCGCTACCCGGATCGTCACGAAATCCAGAGCGACAAGGCCCTGTACGCCTACGCGCTGTCGCTCAAACAGGAATACCTGCGCAACGCGCCGAACATCGACAAAGTGCTGTTCGACAACCGCCTGGACCTGACCCACCGCGCGCTGGGCCTGCACACCACGGTGTCGCGGGTGCAGGGCGGCAAGCTCAAGTCCAAGAAGGAAATCCGCGTGGCGGCGTTGTTCAAGGAGGCAGCGCCGCAGTTTCTGAAGATGATCGTGGTCCACGAACTGGCGCATTTCAAAGAGTCAGACCACAACAAGGCGTTCTATCAGTTGTGCGAGCACATGCAGCCGGGCTATCACCAGCTGGAATTCGACCTGCGCATCTACCTGACCTGGCGGGACATGCAGACGGCCGTGCGCTGATCAGCCGCTAACGCTTTTCAAGGAAGTTTTAATGGAAGTCAGCAAGACCAAGAGCAGTTTCTACCGCCGCCTGTATGTGGCGTATCTGATCGACAGCGGCATCGCCAGCAGCGTGCCGGCCTTGACCGACGTCACCGGCATGCCCCGTCGCACCGCCCAGGACACCATCGCGGCGCTGGCTGATCTGGATATCGTGTGCGAGTTTGAACAACTCGATGGCGCGCGCAATCATGCCGGCGGTTACCGGATTCGTGACTGGGGCGCGATTGACCGCCGCTGGATCGAGGGCAATCTGCAGACCATCAAGACGGTGCTGGGGTATCCCTGAGGGCGTGCCAGGGTTGGTTGATTTGAGCCAGAAGCTTCCCGGCTGAAGCCCGTCCTACTGTCCGGAGCCGGATCAGTCCAGATCGCGACGCATGCTGATGTGGGGAATGCCGTCCTCGACGTACACCTCGCCCACCGGATTAAAGCCGTAGCGGCTGTAGTAACCCTGCAAATGCGCCTGGGCCGAGAGGAATATCGGCTGGTCCGGCCATTGGAGTTCCGCGTGTTTCAGCGCCTGAACCATCAATTCATGGCCCATCCCCTTGTTGCGCATTGATGGTGCAGTCACCACCCGGCCGATGGTCACGTCACCGTTCTGCTGAATCGGGTCCAGCAGGCGCAGGTAAGCGACCAGCTGATCATCCTGCCAAGCCATCAGATGGCAGGTATCGCCCAGCAAATCCTGGCCATCGACGTCCAGATACCAGCATTTCTGCTCCACCACAAACACCTGCGCCCTCAGTTGCAGAATGGCGTACAGCTGCTCTTTTTCAAGGTCGGTATGGTGTTTGCAAATCCAGTTGATAGACATGACGCCGGCCTGCGAGAAGAAGTTGATGCCGGATACTAAACGCATATCGGTGCAAGCCCAAATTCGCGGCGAGCAGTACTAGACACTCATTCAATCAGCGGTGCGTCATTTTGTTGAACTGCGGCACAAACATCGCACTGTTATGAGTTGTGCAAAGCGCAAAATGAGTCTTCACTGAAGGCCAGTTGCCACAAGGAAGCCGAGTATGTCGCGTTTGCTGTGCACCGCAGGGCTGTTGGGAATGATGCTGATAGCCCAAGGCGCGGTCGCGCAGACATTGCGTCTCGCCGGTGATGCATGGGCGCCCTATGCCGACGTGTCACTGCTGCACGACGGCCTGTCCACTGACCTGATTCGCACGGCGCTGGGCCGCGCCGGTTATGACACCGAATACGAGCAAGTCCCCTGGGCGCGGGCGATACACGGGCTGAGCGAAGGGCGATACGACATCGTTATCAACGCCTGGTACAGCGAAGACCGCACGCGCATCGGGGTTTTCTCCGCGCCGTACCTGATCAACCGCTTGCGTTTCCTGAAGCGCAAAGACGCCTCCATCGACTTTCAGAGCCTGTCGCAGCTGCACGGCTATTCCATTGCCGTAGTGCGCGGCTACGCCTATTCGCCGGAATTCGACGCCGATGCCGAGCTGAAAAAAGTGCCGGTGGCGGGTTTCTCGACCGCCGTCAGGATGCTGGCAGCGGGCAGGGTCGACTTGACGGTGGAAGACGAGTACGCGGCGCGGTTCGCCCTCACTCGCGAGCCTGCGGACGTGCAGGCCAACGTTGAATTCCTGCCTAAATCACTGAGCGAAAACAGTCTGCACATGCTGGTCAGCATCAAGCGGGCGGATCATCAGCAGATCGTTCTGGATTTCGACAAGGCTATCGCCGAGATGAAAGCCGACGGCACTTACGACAAGCTCATCAGGCTGCACGGTCTGTGATGTCGGGCTCTTTGACCGGCTCTTTGATCAAGTGCGCTGCCAGGGTGCGCAGTGGCCCTAACTGACGGCAGATCAGCGCCAGTTGGGTTTGCACCAGCCGTTGGCCCTCGTCGATTTCTTCCGGCATCTGTTCCAGGCTCGTCGCCAGCGCTTCCTCTGCGTCGCTTTGCACCGCAACCGGCTCACGCAACGCCAGGCTCTGGGCAATTTCGTCGATGCTCGCGGCAAGGCTGGCGCCGGCACCCTCGATCAATTGCTCGCGCACTTCGGTGGGCAACGGGGTTTCCCGATGCGCCCCGAGGCCCGACAGGTAACTGAGCAGGGTGTGTGACAGCACCAGGAAGCGAAAACCCACGTCGGCGTCTTTGCGGAAATGCCCCGGCTCCATGAGCATATTGGCCAGCGTGGTGGACAGTGCCGCGTCGGCGTTATGGGCGTTGCGGCGGGCCAGTCGATAGGCCAGATCGTCGCTCTTGCCGTTCGCGTATTGCTGCATGATCTGGCGCAGGTAAATGCTGTTGCACGACAGGGTGTTGGCCAGCACCTTGTTCAGCCGACGGCCTTGCCAGTCCGGCAGGAACAGGAACACCGCCAGGCCGGCGATCAGGCTGCCCAGCAGCGTGTCCAGCAGGCGCGGCAAGAACACGCCGTAACCGTCGCCGACCTGATTGAAGCAGAACAGGATCATCACCGTAATCGCTGCCGTAGACAGCGTGTAGCGTGTGGTGCGGTTGACGAAGAACACTACGCCGGCCAGCACCGCGCACATCGATTGCAGGACCGGCGTGGTGATCAGGTCGAACAGAATCCAGCCCGCCGTCAGGCCAATGGCCGTGCCGATAATGCGCTGCCCGAGTTTACGCCGCGTGGCGCCGTAGCTTGGCTGGCAGACGAACACCGTGGTGAGGATGATCCAGTACCCCTGCGACGGGTGAATCAGGTGAACCATGATGTAGCCGATAACCAGCGCCAAGGGCAGGCGCAGGGCGTGACGGAACAATAGCGAGGTCGGCGTCAGTTGCAGCCGCAGGCGCGTCCAGACGTCCTTGAGGTTGCGCGGCGAGCGGTCGAGCAGGCTGCTGTCGGTGGCGTCGGCCAGGGCGTCGGGGTTGCTCGCATCGCTGAGCAGCCGGTCGAGGGTGCCAAGGTTATTGGCCAGCGCCCGCAGTGAGCGCAGCAGCCCGCGCCACGCCGGATTGCTCTGAATGCGCAGGTGTTCGAGGGACGCGCGCAGATCATTCAGCGCATGGGCGAAGCTGTCGTCATAGATGAACGGCTGGCGCAGCTGGATCGACGCCGACAGGTCACGGCAGGCGCGACCTTGCTGGCGCAGTAGGCGCTGGCAGCGAAACAGCACGTCGCTGTGGAAAAACGCCTCGGCCAGGGAGTTGTAGGGATAGTGCGACGAACTGGCGCGTTCGTGGATGTCCTGGGCCAGGAAGTACAGCTTCAGGTAGCGACTGACCTTCGAGCCGGGGCGACCGCTGCCGACGCGGTTGAGGATGATTTCCTTGGTGACGTTGAGCGCGCCGACGACCTTGCCGTTCTGCTTGGCAAGCTCCAGGCGCTTGGCTTCGATATCAAGGGTGCGAATCGGCTCGAACAGCTCTGATTTGAGCTTCAGGTACAGGCCCAGCTCGCGAAACAGTCGGGCCAGCGCCTGCTGCACCGGCTGATTGGAAAACAGCATCTGCCACAGCACCGACAGCAGGCCGTACCACGCCGCGCCTGCGACCAGCAGCATGGGTTCATGCCAGAAATCGGTGACTTCGCCGCCGCGCTGATCGACGCCGATCATGGTGTAGACCGACAGAATCAACGTTGCGTAGGCAATGGCGCCATAGCGCTCACCCAGCGCACCAAGCATCGTCAGGCAGAAGGCCGCAAAGGCAAACGCGCAGATGAACACCACGGGGTAGGGGAACAGCAGCTCCACGGACAGCGCCGCGATGCTGAAACACACCAGCGTCACGGCCAGCGCATTGAGGCGGCCTTGCCAGCTGTCATCGGTTTCCGACAGGGCGCTGGCGATAATCCCGAGGAACAGCGGGATCAACTGAGACATCTCGTTCTGGTACCAGCACAGCGCCATGCTGCCGGTCAGCGCGATGAAAACCCGCACGCTGTAGGAAAACTTGTCCAGCGCCCAGAGACGGCGGAATGTATTGCGCAACGATGTCGATGCCATGAACGCTGACGGCCTTGTTCGCGATTGATTTTGCTGAGGGATATGTACAGCGCCGGATGCGCGCTGTACATCCGGTAAGCAAAATTTATTCCGGGGCGGATGCCAATACCTCAAGACGCACCTTAACCCCAATGGTGCCTCTCTCATTTGCGACACGCACTTGGTAGGAGCAATCGGAGTTTACGACGGTCGCGAAGGCGGAAGGTCAGGCACTGAATATGTATGGCCTGGCCCGGCCTCTTCGCGACCGTCGTAAACTCCGATTGCTCCTACAGAGATCGCGTGCGTCCGTGCCGGTGTGAGCTTGCTCGCAACGACTGCTCAGACGAACTGCGCCGCCGCGTACGCCGAGGCCCAGGCCCACTGGAAGTTGAAGCCGCCCAGATGCCCGCTGACATCCAGCACCTCGCCGACAAAGTACAGCCCCGGTGATTTCAGCGATTCCATCGTCTTCGACGACACTTCACGGGTGTCGATGCCGCCCAGTGTGACCTCGGCCGTGCGATACCCTTCGGTGCCCGCCGGTACCACTTGCCAGCTCGCCAGTCTGGTGGCGATGTCGGCCAGTTCGGCGTGGGTGTACTGCTTCATCGGCTTGGACACGAACCATTGCTCGGCAATCAGGTTGGCCATTTTCTTGGTGAAAATCTCGCCGAGCAGCGTCTTTAATTCGCTGTTCGGGCGTTCGGCCTGTTGCTCGGTCAGCCAGCTGTGAGCGTCGTGGTCGGGCATCAGATTGATTTCGACCGTGTCGCCCGGCTGCCAGAAGGACGAGATCTGCAGGATCGCCGGTCCGCTCAAGCCACGGTGGGTGAACAGGATGTTTTCGCGAAAGCTGACGTCGTTGCAGCTCACCAGGCAATCGACCGACGTGCCGGTCAGCTCGGTGCACAGCTCTTTCAACTGATCGGTGATGGTGAACGGGACCAGGCCCGCCCGGGTAGGCAACAGCGTGTGGCCGAACTGCTTGCCGACCTGATAACCGAAACCGGTAGCGCCCAGCGTCGGAATCGACAGGCCGCCTGTGGCGATCACCAGTGAATCGCAACGGAGTTCGCCCAGGGTTGTTTTCAGCAGGTAACCGTTTTCGGCTTTCTCGATGCTCTGCACCGAAGTGTCCATGTGCAGGCTCACGCCCGCGGTGTCGCATTCAGCGAGCAGCAGATCGAGGATGTCACTGGATTTGTTGTCGCAGAACAGCTGCCCGAGTTTCTTCTCGTGGTAAGGCACGCCGTGCTTGCCCACCAGCTCGATGAAATCCCACTGGGTGTAGCGGGCCAGCGCCGATTTGCAGAAATGCGCGTTCTGCGAGAGGAAGTTGGCAGGCTCGGTGTACATGTTGGTGAAGTTGCAGCGACCGCCGCCCGACATGAGAATTTTCTTGCCCGGCTTGTTGGCGTGGTCGATCAGCATGACCTTGCGGCCGCGCTGGGCGGCGGTGAATGCACACATCAAACCTGCGGCGCCGGCGCCGATGATCACAACGTCAGTAACGGGCAAAGCGGTGTCCTCGGGTGTAAATAATCCAGGGGGTGGCGGTGAACCTGTAGGAGCGCGCTTGCCCGCGATTGCGGTGTGTCAGGGCATAAATGTCTTACTGAACCACCGCAATCGCGGGCAAGCGCGCTCCTACAAAGAGGCGCTGCGGACCTTACAAAATCCGAACGCGCAATGACTTGCCCTTGATCTTGCCGTTGTTCAGACGCTCCAGCGCCTGCTTGGCCATGCTGCGCTCCACGGCGACGTAGGCCTGGAAATCAAAGATCGCGATCTTGCCCACCTGAGTGCCAGGAATGCCTGCTTCGCCCGTCAGCGCGCCAAGAATGTCGCCAGGGCGCAGCTTGTCTTTGCGGCCGGAGCCGATACACAGCGTGGTCATCGGTGGCAGCAGCTTGCCGCCTTCCTTGCGCTCCAGCTGGTCGTACTGCTGCCAGTTGAGCGGCGCTTTCTGCAGTTCTTCAACGGCGCGGGCGCGCTGGCTTTCGCCGGGGGCAACCAGGCTGACGGCGATGCCGGTCTCACCCGCACGACCGGTACGGCCGACGCGGTGAATGTGGATTTCCGAATCCCGCGCCAGCTCGACGTTGAGCACCATGTCCAGTGCATCGATGTCCAGACCACGCGCAGCGACGTCAGTGGCCACCAGCACGGAGGTGCTGCGGTTGGCGAACATCGCCAGCACCTGGTCGCGATCGCGCTGTTCCAGATCGCCATGCAGGCCGACGGCGGACATGCCCTTGGCGGTCAGGTGATCGACCACTTCCTGAACCTGCTGCTTGGTGAAACAGAACGCCACGCAGGACTGCGGACGGAAATGATCGAGCACGCGGACCACCGCTTCGAGGCGTTGCTCGGGGGCGATTTCGTAGAAGATCTGCTCGATCTGGCTGTCGGCGTGGAGCGCTTCGACCTTGACGGTCTGCGGATCGCGCATGAATTTCGAGGCCAGCTGCTTGATGCCGACCGGATAGGTGGCCGAGAACAGCAGGGTCTGGCGACGCTTGGGTGTCTGCTCGATGATGTCGGCGATGGCGTCGTAGAAACCCATGTCGAGCATGCGGTCGGCTTCGTCCAGCACCAGCGTGTTCAGGCCGTCCAGCACCAGCGAACCCTTGCGCAGATGCTGCTGGATGCGACCCGGCGTGCCGACGATGATGTGCGCGCCGTGCTCCAGCGAACCGATCTGCGGGCCGAAAGACACGCCGCCGCAGAGGGTCAGCACTTTGATGTTGTCTTCGGAACGCGCCAGACGACGGATCTCCTTGGCCACCTGGTCGGCCAGCTCACGGGTGGGGCAGAGCACCAACGCCTGGCAGCCGAAGTAGCGCGGATTGACCGGATTGAGCAGGCCGATGCCGAATGCAGCGGTCTTGCCAGAGCCCGTCTTGGCTTGGGCGATCAGGTCCATCCCCTTGATAATCACCGGCAGGCTCTGCGCCTGAATCGGCGTCATCTCGGCATAACCAAGGGACTCCAGGTTAGCCAGCATGGCGGCGGAAAGGGGCAATGAGTTAAAAGCGGTGTTAGTCACGGGACGGGCCTGCAAAACAAAATGTCGCGCAGTGTATCAGGTCGCGGCCCCTGCCTTGGGGCCGCGCGCGATAAATGGTGAGCGAATCACGCCTCGATTTCGGGCTCCGGTTGCGGTTTGCGCGCCGGTGCTTCGGGGGCCATGCGTGGCGACAGTTGCAGGAAGATCGACGCCGCCAGCATCGCCAGCACGCCGACGCACAGGAAGGTCAGCTGAAACGCACCGAGCACGTCGCTCACTTCGCCCGTCGCCACGTCGTCGCTGAACCCGCCCAGCAAAGCAGCCGCGCAGGCGACGCCGAGACTCAGGGACAACTGCGCAACCACCGACAGCAGACTGTTGCCGCTGGCGGCACTGGCATCGTCGAGATCGATCAGCGTCACCGCGTTCATCGCCGAGAACTGCAGCGAGTTGACCCCGCCCAGAAACGCCAGATGAATCAACAAAAGCCAGTACGGCGTGTTGGCACTGACCAGCGCCATGCTCGCCAGCAGAATACCCAGCAGCAGCGTATTACCGGTCAGCACGATGCGATAACCCAGCCGTTCAATGGCTTTGGTCGCCAGCGGCTTGGCGAACATCGCTGCGAGGGCCAGGGGAATCATGCTCATGCCAGCATGTGATGGCGAGTAACCCAGCGCGACTTGCAGCATCAGTGGCAGCAGAAAGGGCAGGGCGCCGCTGCCCAGGCGGGCAAACAGATTGCCCATGATGCCCACCGCGAAACTGCGGGTCTTGAACAGCTGAGCGGAGAACAACGGCGCTTCCACGTGACTGGCGCGCAACCAGTACGCCGCCAGGCAGGCCATGCCGCCAAACAACAGCATCACCACCCGCAAGTGCGGCAAGTGCAGTTCGCCCAGGCCTTCCAGTGCAATCGTGATCAGCACCATCGACGCGCCGAATAAGCCGAATCCCACCAGATCAAAGCGCGTACGGCCGCCCCCCTGAAGATCGGGGATGAATTTGCGCACGGCAAAACAACCGAGAATCCCCACCGGAAGGTTGATCAGGAAGATCCAGTGCCAGCTCAGGTATTCCACCAGCCAGCCGCCAACGGTCGGGCCCATCAGCGGGCCGAGCAGGGCGGGCATGGTAATGAAACTCAGTGTGCGAACCAACTCGGTGCGGGGATAAGCGCGCAGCACGATGAGCCTGCCGACTGGCATCATCAACGCTCCGCCGAGGCCCTGAATCACCCGCGCGCCCACCAGCATGCCGATGGAGTTGGACACCGCGCACAGCAACGAGCCGAAGCTGAACAGCAGGATGGCGCTGAAGAAGATCCGTTTGATGCCAAAGCGGTCGGAAATCCAGCCCGACGCGGGGATCAGCAGGGCGATGGTCAGCATGTAGGCGATGATCACCGACTGCATGCGCAATGGATCTTCCGCCAGCGAGCGGGCCATGGACGGCAACGCGGTGTTGAGGATCGTGCCGTCCAGGCTTTGCATGAAAAAGGCAATGGCGATGACCCATGGCATCCAGCGCAGGGTGCGGGCGTCCAGCTGCGGTGTTGAGGTCGGCATGTGGATCGAGGGTCCTTATGGGATAGGTTTCTTCTGGTTTTGTAGGAGCGACCGGGGTGGCGCTCCACCTTGCCCGCGATTGCGTTATGTCTGTGTCCTGTTTATTGCCTGACACACTGCATTCGCGGGCAAGCGCGCTCCTACGCCCTTCGGGCAGAATCAACAGCAGCCTCATGCGGCGCAGAGGGCATGTTTTGACGTCGGCGTTACAGCGTCAGCGTCAACGCACTCAGTAATGCGCCCGGCAGCAGATTCGAGGCGGTCTGGCGCTGACTGTAGGTACTCGTCGACAGCAGGAGTTCCCTTTCAGTGGTCAGTTGTTCCAGCGCCGCGCCCAGCAGGCTAAAGATACTGTCGTCGAATCGCATGGTGTTGACCGGTGCCTTGATCTGCCCGTCTTCAACCCAGAACGTGGCGAAGCGCGTCATTCCGGTGATGCGCCCGGCGGTGCGGTCTGAAAAATTCAAATACCACAGGTTGCTGATGTACAAGCCCGTGCCCAGCGCTTTCAACACCTCATCCAGCGCCAGCGAACCGCCCTCCATGCTCAGCGCGCTCGGCGACTCGCCCCAACCTGCGCCGTTGGCGACAAGGCCATATTCGGCGGCGCTGCGCGAGTCGATCATGCGATCCCGGGCCACGCCTTCGGCCACCAGCGACAGGTCCATGCGCGGATAACCCTCGCCGGAAAACGCAGGGGACAACGAGCCGCTGACCTGTTCGTTCAAACTCACCAGCGGACTCAACGTAGCCTGGCCGTCATAAAGCCGCTGCAAGGGGCTGGTCTTGTCGGCCAGCGACTGCGCGGAGAATCCACCCCAGCACAGCATGCCCATGACTTCTTCCAGCGCGGCGGGCGCCAGATAGGCGCGGTATTGTCCGGGCGCGAGGGCATGTGCCGGGCGTCCAAGAAACGCCAATTGCTCACGGGCCAGGGCGAAGCGCCGTGCAAAGCCTTCGTCAGTCCACGTGTGCCCGGCGTAGTTGGCTTTCACCGCCTGGCCGTTCTCATGGAACAGGCTCCAGTCGACATTGAAGCTGTTGGCCTGATGCCAGCCCAGCGCACCGCTTGAACTGGCGAAGCCGCGATAGATCGGCCCGGCCGCGTAAATACCAACCAGATCCAGCCCCTCGCCCAGTTGCGCGATCTGCTCGACGACATGGGCGCTGTCCGGCAACGGCGTCTCCTGCACGTTGCTGCTCTGCCAGGCCTCTTCGTTCAGCTGCAGATAAGGATCTTCCGGCAACAGCGTCAGGGTCTCGCGCAACTGAGTCAGGGCTTCGCTCAGGCGATGTCGATCCACCTCGCCATCGCCCGACAGCGTCAGGCTCAGGTTGGCGTGACGGCCTGCGGCGATCAGCTTAAAGGTCACGCCGGCCTGCTGCACGTGGCCGGCCTGACGCACCTTGGCGTGGTTGAAGCGAATGAAGTCCGAGGCTTCTGCGTCATAGCTGAGGGTATAACGCTCGTCCGCCGTGACCGCACCGTGCAGCCATTCGGCCAGGGCCTTGAATTGCGCTTGATGGGACATCATGCGTCACCTCCGAAAACATCAACGCGCGCGAACACGCAAGCGGGCGAGGCATGCCCTACGCGGATCACTTGATTGGGCTCGCCTTTGCCGCAGTTGGGCGTGCCGAGGACCTTGAAGGTGCTGGCGTCGCCGACCGCGCTGAGGTTGCGCCAGAACTGGGCGGAGATCGCGCGGTAGTTCGGGTTTTTCACCACGCCCTTGAGCTCGCCGTTCTCGATCAATTGGCCCCACTCGCAGCCGAACTGGAATTTGTTGCGCGCATCGTCGATCGACCATGAGCGGTTGGTGCTCATCAAGATGCCGTGTTCGATGCCGCCAATGAGCTGCGCCATCGACTGGTCGCCCGGCTCGATATTGAGGTTGGCCATGCGGTCGATGGGTGCGCGGTTCCAGCTGGACGCGCGGCTGTTGGCGACGCCTTCCATGCCGCTGCGGTATTGCGACAGGGCGCCGCCCAGCGGCCTCACCAGTACGCCGTCCTTGATCAGAAATTGCTTGCTCGCCGGCGTGCCGTCGTCATCAAAGCCGTAGCTCGCCAGTTGCTCGGGGATTTCAGGATCGAAGGTCACGTTGAGCAGGCTTGAGCCGTATTGCAGGCTGCCGAAGTCGCTGGCTTTGACGAAGCTGGTGCCGGCGTAGTTGCGCTCATCGCCCAGAATGCGGTCCAGCTCCAGCGGGTGGCCGATGGATTCGTGGATTTGCAGGGTCATCTGGTCGGGCGTCAGCAACAGATCGCGCTGGCCGGAGGGCGTGTTCGGCGCCATGACCAGTTGCAGCGCCTGATCGGCGACGTTGACCGCCGCACCGATGATCCCGCACGAAGCGATGACTTCCGCGCTGCCTTGCTGGCCGAAGTTCTCGCGGCCGAGGCTGCGGGTCTGGCTGTCTTGGCCGTCGTAAGCCGTGACGGTCAGGCCAGGGAAGACGAAGCGCTGGGCCTGACGAATCTCGGCGCCGGCGTTGTTGAGGTAGATCTGCTCGACGTTCTCGAGTCCCAGACTCACCTGCCAGTTGACCAGGCGCTCGTCCCTGGGCACCGACGCCGATTCGGCATTGAGCAGGGCGTAGCACTCGCTGAGCAACGGAAATGCGCTTTGCAGGTTGGGCGAGAGGTAATCGGCACGGGCGGTGGCGACAGCATGGTCGCGCAGGTCGAGAAGGGAATGCGGGGCCAGTTGCCGCGCTTGCATTTCAGCCTGCTCCAGCGCCGTTTGAAGTCCGCGCTGGGAAATATCGTTGGTGGCCGCGTAGGCTTCGACGCCGTTGATGCGCACGGTGAGCATCGCGCCCTCGTCGATGCTCAGATGCGGCGGCTCGGCGACGTTCTTGCGCACCGACAGGTGCTGGCTGGTCTGTTTGACGTAACGCAGGGAGAAAAACGGGGCGCTGCTCTGCAGGGCGGCGAACCGCTGCTTGAGCTGAGCGGAGAAGTCGAACATGCAGGAAGGCTCCTTGGCGATTCGGACAGGCAATGGCCCGAATCATAGCGCGGATGATCACTGCAGCGGGGGTGGGAAGGACAACGCGCGCGCAGCGCGCCATTGTGGGACCGGCTTTAGCCGGGAAGGCGTCGGATGTCACACCGCAAAATCGCGGGTGTACCCACCGGCCTCTTCCCGGCTGAAGCCGGTCCCACTGACACGGCGCTTGACCATTGTGGGACCGGCTTTAGCCGGGAATGCGTCAGGTGTAACACCGCAAAATTGAGAGTGTGCCCACTCGCCTCTTCCCGGCGGAAGCCGGTCCCACTGACACGGCGCTTGACCATTGTGGGACCGGCTTTAGCCGGGAATGCGCCAAACATCACACCGCAAAATCGCGGGTGTACCCACCGGCCTCTTCCCGGCTAAAGCCGGTCCTACGGACACGCCGCGAGACCACTGTGGGACCGGCTTTGGCCGGGAATGCGTCAGATGTCACACCGCAAAATCGAGGGTGTACCCACCGGCCTCTTCCCGGCTAAAGCCGGTCCCACTGACACGGCGCTTGACCATTGTGGGACCGGCTTTAGCCGGGAATGCGCCAAACATCACACCGCAAAATCGAGGGTGTACCTACTGGCCTCTTCCCGGCTGAAGCCGGTCCAACGGACACGCCGCGAGACCACTGTGGGACTGGCTTTAGCCGGGAATGCGTCAGATGTCACACCGCAAAATCGCGGGTGTACCCACCGGCCTCTTCCCGGCTAAAGCCGGTCCTACGGACACGCCGCGAGACCACTGTGGGACCGGCTTTGGCCGGGAATGCGTCAGATGTCACACCGCAAAATCGCGGGTGTACCCACCGGCCTCTTCCCGGCTAAAGCCGGTCCTACGGACACGCCGCGAGACCACTGTGGGACCGGCTTTAGCCGGGAATGCGTCAGATGTCACACCGCAAAATCGCGGGTGTACCCACCGGCCTCTTCCCGGCTAAAGCCGGTCCCACGTAGCGCTTGCTACTGCGCCAACGGGCCCACTTCGCGCATCGGCTTGCCACGCACAGGCGCGTCGCCTGCGACGTAGTAATCGGCGGTGCTGCGCGGCAGCGGGGCGCGGCCGCGGATCTTGTCGGCGATTTTCTCCGCCATCATGATCGTCGGCGCGTTGAGGTTGCCTGTGGTGATCAGCGGCATGATAGACGCATCCACCACGCGCAGCCCTTCCATCCCGTGCACACGGCCCTGACCGTCAACGACCGCCATTTCATCGGTGCCCATCTTGCACGAGCAGGACGGGTGATACGCGGTCTCGGCGTGCTCACGGATAAACGTGTCCAACTGCTCGTCGCTCTGCACGTCGATGCCCGGGCTGATTTCGCGGCCACGGTATTGGTCCAGCGCCGGCTGCTGCATGATTTCGCGGGTCAGGCGAATGCCGTCGCGGAATTCCTGCCAGTCCTGCTCGGACGCCATGTAGTTGAAAAGAATGCTCGGGTACTCGCGGGGATTCTTCGATTTCAGCTGCACGCGACCACGGCTTGGCGAACGCATCGAACCCACATGCGCCTGGAAACCATGCTCTTGCACGCCCTTGCTGCCGTTGTAGTTAATCGCGACCGGCAGGAAGTGGTACTGAATGTTCGGCCACTCGAATTCCTTGCGCGAACGAATGAAGCCGCCCGCCTCGAATTGGTTGCTGGCGCCGATGCCTTTGCCGAGGAACATCCACTCGGCGCCGATGGCCGGCTGGTTCCACCACAGCAGTGACGGGTACAGCGAGACAGGCTCTGTGCAGGCGTACTGCAGATACATTTCCAAGTGGTCTTGCAGGTTCTCGCCAACGCCCGGCAGGTCGTGAACGACTGGAATGTCGAGCTTCTTCAGCAGCGGCGCAGGGCCGACGCCGGAACGCTGCAGGATCTGCGGCGAAGCAATTGCGCCGCCACACAGCAGGACTTCCTTGCGAGCGCGCGCTTCGATGCGGGTGTCGCTTTCACCGACCATGTAGGCCACTCCGACTGCTCGCTTGTTGTCGAACAGAATCCGGTCGGTCAGCGCGTGAGTGACGATGGTCAGGGTCGAGCGCTTCTTCGCTTCGTCCAGATAACCACGGGCGGTGCTGGCGCGACGGCCGAACGGCGTGACGGTGCGGTCCATCGGGCCGAAACCTTCCTGCTGATAACCGTTGAGGTCCTCGGTGCGCGGATAACCGGCCTGCACGCCTGCTTCCACCATCGCG
Source organism: Pseudomonas petrae (assembly GCF_021728295.1). Taxonomy (GTDB): domain Bacteria; phylum Pseudomonadota; class Gammaproteobacteria; order Pseudomonadales; family Pseudomonadaceae; genus Aquipseudomonas; species Aquipseudomonas petrae. The sequence continues at coordinate 57,203 of NZ_JAKJXE010000015.1, read as the reverse complement.
GCGAACAGCGGGTTATTGCCGGCCTTGGGCGTGGTCACGCTGACCGGGCCTTCGCCGCCGTGGTAGTCGTTAGGGCCGATGTCGCGGGTCTCGGCCTTGCGGAAGTAGGGCAGGCAATCGAGGTAAGACCAGTCTTCCAGCCCCGGGTTTTTCGCCCAGCCGTCGTAGTCCATGGCGTTGCCGCGGATGTAGCACATGCCGTTGATCAGCGACGAGCCGCCCAGGCCCTTGCCGCGACCGCATTCCATACGACGGTTGTTCATGTGCGGCTCTGGCTCGGTCTCGTAGGCCCAGTTGTAGCGACGGCCTTGCAGCGGGAACGCGAGCGCGGCCGGCATCTGCGTGCGGAAATCAGCGCGATAGTCCGGGCCGCCGGCTTCAAGCAACAGCACGGTGACGCCTGCGTCCTCGGTGAGACGGGCTGCCAGGGTGTTACCGGCGGAGCCGGCGCCGATGATGATGTAGTCGAATTCTTGGGACATTTGAAATGCTCCCTCTTTGAGATATGTCTGAAAATGGAGCGAATGTACGCGGTCGAAATCTGTAGGAACCGGCTTGCTGGCGAACGCGATGAGTCAGGTTCTGCAACGTTGAATGACCTGACGCATTCGCGGGCAAGCGCGCTCCTACAAAAGCGGTGCAGGATCAGAACACCGACGCGTAATCGCCCAGCTCGACCTGTACCGATTTGATGCGGGTGTACTGCGCCAGCGAGCTGATACCGTTTTCACGACCCACGCCCGACTGCTTGTAGCCACCGACCGGCATTTTCGCGTCGGACTCGCCCCAGGCGTTGATCCAGCAGATACCGGCTTCCAGTTGATGGATCACGCGGTGCGCGCGGTTCAGGTCCTTGGTCACGATGCCGGCGGCCAGGCCCATTTCGGTGTCGTTGGCGCGGCGGATCACTTCTTCCTCGGTGTCGTAGCTGAGGATGCTCATGACCGGGCCGAAGATTTCCTCTTTAACGATGGTCATCTCATCGGTGCAATCGGTGAAGACCGTCGGCGCGACGAATGCGCCGTTGCCCAGCTCACCCTCGGTCAGACGGTCGCCGCCGATCAGCAGGCGTGCGCCTTCTTCCTTGCCCTTGGAGATGTAGCCGAGCACGTTTTCCATGTGCGCGAAGCTCACCAGCGGGCCGAAATTGGTGTTGTCGTCTTGCGGGTTGCCGACGCGGATGCGTTTAACGCGCTCAAGGATTTTCGCTTCGAACGCGGCCTTCAATGCGCTCGGGACGAACACGCGAGTGCCGTTGGTGCAGACCTGACCCGAACTGTAGAAGTTGGCCATCATCGCGATGTCGGCGGCACGATCCAGATCGGCGTCGTCGAAAATGATCAGCGGAGACTTGCCACCCAGCTCCATGGTCACTTCCTTGAGCGACGAGCTCGACGCGCTGGCCATGACTTTCTTGCCGGTCTGTACGCCGCCGGTGAAGGAGATCTTCTCGATGCGCGGGTGCTCGGTCAGCCAGCTGCCGACGTCGCTGCCGGCACCGGTCAGCACGTTGAACACGCCGTTCGGCACGCCGGCTTCGGTGTAGATTTCTGCCAGCTTCAGCGTGGTCAGCGAGGTGACTTCGCTTGGCTTGAAGATCATTGCGTTACCGGCCGCCAGCGCCGGGGCGGACTTCCAGAGGGCGATCTGAATCGGGTAGTTCCACGCGCCGATGCCGACGGTGACGCCCAGCGGCTCGCGGCGGGTGTAAACGAACGAAGTGTCACGCAATGGAATCTGCTCGCCTTCGATCGCAGGCACCAGGCCGGCGTAGTACTCCAGCACGTCGGCGCCGGTGACGATGTCGACGTACTTGGTTTCGGAGATCGCTTTGCCGGTGTCCAGGGTTTCCAGCTCGGCCAGTTCATCGTTGCGTTCACGCAGGATGTCGACGGCACGACGCAGGATGCGCGAGCGCTCCATGGCGGTCATGGCGGCCCAGATTTTCTGGCCTTTTTCGGCGCTGACAACGGCGCGTTCGACGTCTTCTTGGGTCGCGCGCTGCACCTGGGCCAGGACTTCGCCATTGGCCGGGTTGATGGCGTCGAAGGTTGCGTCGCTGCTGGCGTCCACGTAGCTGCCGTCAATGTAGAGTTTTTGCAATTCGAAACGGGCCATAAAGTCCTCGCAGTAGTCTGGGATGGGTGACGACCGAGTGCGCCGCGCGCTGCCTTGGTCGTGATGCCGGCTGCTTCAGCTCGGCGCTTTTGCCAGTTGAAAGTCCATGTACTCGTAGGCGATCCGTTGCGCTTGTTCGGTGTCGAAGGCGTCGCCCGAAAGCGCGCCGCGCAGCCATAAGCCGTCGATCAATGCCGCCAGCCCCCTGGCTGCGCTGCGTGCTTCGTCCAACGGCAATGCGCGACGGAACTGGCAGCAGAGGTTCGAATACAGGCGGTGATCGTTGATCCGCTGCAGCCTGTGCAGCGAGGGCGAATGCATGCTGGTTGCCCAGAAGGCGAGCCAGGTTTTCATGGCCGGGCCGTTGACCTGACTGGAATCGAAGTTGCCCTCGATGATCACTTTCAGGTGAGCCCGCGGGCTGTCGTCGTTCAACGCCCGGCGCCGCTCGGCGACGCTGGCGATCAGCGCATTCATCAGGTGGCGCATCGTCGCTGCGATCAGGCCGTTCTTGTCCTGAAAGTAGTGACTGATGATGCCGTTGGAGACCCCCGCCAGTTTGGCGATCAGCGCAATGCTGGCATCGCCCATCCCGACCTGATCGACCGCCGTCAGGGTGGCCTGGATCAACTGTTGACGCCGAATGGGTTGCATACCGACCTTGGGCATCTGTAGGGCTCCTTGATGTGCCGGGTGATCGTGAGTGGCTGGAAACGGCGTCCACTGTAAAGCTTTTTAATTGAACGTTCAATCAACAAAAAGTTGCAGGCGCGTGCGATCACCGATCTGTAGGAGCGCGCTTGCCCGCGATTTCGGTGTGTCAAGCGGCAATACATTTTGAGTGTGCCGGCGCCTTCGCGGGCAAGCGCGCTCCTACAGGTTTAGGCGTTCGCGCGATGCAGGGTCGACGCGAATCCGTAGGAGTCGGCTTGCTGGCGAACGCGTGCGTCAGGCGCTGTCTCAGCCGTGATTCTTGCCCAGCAACGCGTGGTACAGCTCGCTGTCGCCGAGGATGCCGACCAGTTGGTTGTTCTCCTGCAGCACCAGCTTGTTGCCGGTGTGATAGCGGATCTGCAAGGCGTCGCGCATGCCGATGTCGGAGTGGACAACGGTCGGTTTGCGGCCGAGGGTTTCCACCGACTGGCCCGGCTCCCAGCTTTGCAGATCAAGGGTCGCGCCATGCTGGTGGGCGCCGGTGATGGCGTTGCCGTCGGACAGATCAATCCAGGTGTCGTCGCTCGGGTCCAGGCAGACCTGAGAACCGTTGATGCGCGTGCACTGGGTGATCGGACGCATCAGGCTGCGACCGCACAGCACGTTGAGGGGGTTGGTGTGGGCGACGAACGTACGCACGTATTCGTCTGCGGGATTGAGCACGATCTCTTCCGGCACGCTGTACTGAATAATCCGGCCGTCCTTCATGATCGCAATGCGGGTGCCGAGCTTGAGCGCTTCGTCCAGGTCGTGACTCACGAAGACGATGGTCTTGTTCAGCTTTTTCTGCAGCGCCAGCAGTTCATCCTGCAAGCCCTGACGGATCAGCGGATCGAGGGCCGAAAACGGCTCGTCCATCAGCAGAATGTCAGCGTCCATCGCCAGCGCCCGGGCCAGGCCGACACGCTGCTGCATGCCGCCGGAAAGCTCGTCGGGCTTCTTGTTGCGCCATTGGGTCAGGCCCACCAGCTCCAGCTTTTCGTCCACCAGCGTGCGCCGCTCTTTCTCGGGGCGGCCCTGCATTTCCAGACCGAAACTGATGTTCTCGCGCACTGTCAGCCACGGCATCAGGGCGAACTTCTGGAACACCATCGCGATGCGCTTGGTGCGCATCATCTTCAGCTCGGCGGGGGTGCAGGCGGCGATGTTGATCTGCTTGCCTTCGTGCTCGACGAACAGCGACCCACGGCTCACTGTGTTCAAACCGTTGATGCACCGCAGGAGACTGGATTTGCCCGATCCGGACAGGCCCATCAGCACGCAGATCTCGCCTTTGTTGATCTCCAGCGTGGCTTTTTCGACGCCGACGATCTGGCCGGTTTTCTTGAGGATTTCGGCCCGCGTAAGGCCCTGGTCCAGCAGTTTGAGAGCTTCACGCGGGTCTTTGGAAAAGACGACGTCAACCTGCTCGAATTTGATGATGCTCATGCGTCGGCCCTCACTTTGGCGTCCGGTTGTTTGCAGATCCGGTCGAGCATGATCGCCAGCAATACGATCGCCAGGCCCGCTTCGAAGCCCAGTGCGATATCAGCAGTGTTCAGTGCGTTGACCACAGGTTTGCCCAAGCCGTCCGCCCCTACCAGCGCGGCAATCACCACCATCGACAGCGACAGCATGATGCACTGGGTGATGCCGGCCGCGATGCTCGGCATGGCGTGGGGCAGTTCGATGCGGGAGAGCAGTTGACGGCGCGAGCAGCCGAAGGCTTTGCCGGCGTCGAGGAGTTCTTGCGGGACATCACAGATGCCCAGGTAGGTCAGGCGGATCGGCGCAGCGATCGCGAACACTACCGTCGAAATCAGGCCCGGTACCACGCCGAGGCCGAACAGGGTCAGGGTCGGGATCAGGTAAACGAAAGTAGGGACGGTCTGCATCAGGTCGAGCACGGGGCGCATGCAGGTATAGAACATCGGCTTGTGCGCGGCAATGATGCCCAGCGGCACGCCGATCACGACACAGACCGCCGTGGCGAACAGCACTTGCGCCAGGGTCTCCATGGTTTCCTGCCAGTACCCCAGGTTGAGGATCAGCAGGAAGGAAATGATCACAAATGCGGTCAGGCCCCATTTGCGCTGAATGAAGTGGGCAAGCAGGGCAACCAGGCCGATCAGCACGAAGGGGTTGAACCAGGTCAGCCCGCCGGTCAGGCCGTGAATCATGGTTTCCAGTGACGAAGCGATGGCGTCGAAGGTGCTGGCGCCGTGCTGCGTCAGCCATTCGACAAAGCCGGCGATGTACTGGCCCAGGGGGATTTTATGATCAGTCAGCATGATGTCGGTTGTCCGCGTGCGGGATGAAAAGAGGACAACAGGCGGGCGTACCCGCCTGCCTGTCGAGTTACTTCGTCAGCTCGGCTTTTGCGGCTTCCAGGCCAGGTTTTCCGTCCACGGTGCTGACGCCCGCCAGCCAGGTGTCGAGTACTTGAGGGTTGGTTTTCAACCACGCCTTGGCGGCGGCTTCAGGCTTCATCTTGTCGTCGAGGATGTTGCCCATCAGCGTGCTTTCCATCGGCAGGGTGAAGGACAGATTTTTCAGCAACTGACCGACGTTGCTGCACTCGGTGGTGTAGCCCTTGCGCACGTTGGTGTAGACGGTGGCTTTGCCGAAGTCGGGGCCGAAGAAGTCATCGCCGCCGGTGAGGTACTGAATTTTGAAGCGGGTGTTCATCGGGTGCGGTTCCCAGCCAAGGAACACCACGTCGGTGCTGCGTCGCGAAGCGCGGTCGACCTGGGACAGCATGCCCGCTTCGCTCGATTCGACGACCTTGAAGCCTGCGTCTTTCAAGCCGAAGGCGTTCTTGTCGATCATGCTCTGGATTAGGCGGTTGCCGTCGTTGCCCGGCTCGATGCCGTAGATTTTGCCGTCGAGTTCTTTCTTGAATTTGACGATGTCGGCAAAGTCGTGAAGCCCCTTGTCATACAGAGCCTGAGGAACGGCGAGGGTGTACTTGGCGTTCTCGAGGTTGGCGCGGACGGTCTCGACGGTGCCGGCGTCGCGGTAGGCCTTGATGTCGTTTTCCATGGTCGGCATCCAGTTGCCGAGGAAGATGTCCATGTTCTTGCCATCGGCCAGCGACTTGTAGGTCACGGGCACGGAAATCATCGTGGTTTTGGTTTTGTAGCCCAACGACTGCAGCACGACGCTGGTGACGGCGGTGGTCGCCGTGATGTCGGTCCAGCCCACATCGGAAAAATTGACCATCTGGCAAGCAGCAGGCTCTGCGGCCTGGGCCAGGATGGGGAGACTCAGCGCAACGCCCAGCAACAGCCTTTGTGAACCTTTCATGTTGGACTCCTTTGGTGTTTTCTTCTCGGCATCAACCGTAGCTGATGCGTTTTCTGGTGTCGGCGAGTCAAGTTGGGAAAACAGCTCCATCACTGCGTCTGGCGATTGAGTCGACAACGATCATGTAACAGGGAAAAACAAACGCCTACAGGGGGCGTCGTATCCAGTACACAGGGCGTCGTATCCAGTATCAGTGACGTCGCTTACAGGTTTTTTCCCTGCTCGCCGAATGATTCCCGGGACAAAAGCAGAGTGACGATACGGCAAAAAGTGCCCGAATCGGCAGCCGATCGTACTCAGGGAGCGGCGAACGCAGACACGACGTTGGTGGGCATGGGTGAGTCGGTGTGAGACGCCGCCCTGCAAAACAAAAGGCTGATGATGCCGCCATCTCGATGGATCGCTGCTTGAGCGTAGCAGCTCCATCGCCGGCCGCGCGGCGCGCCGGGAGCCCTGTTTTCGGAGGTTTGCGGTTAATGGCAATCAGCGTGTTCGACCTGTTCAAGATCGGTATTGGCCCCTCCAGCTCACACACCGTCGGCCCCATGCGCGCGGCAGCATTGTTCGTTCAGGGGCTGCGCGAGCGCGATCAAGTGGCGCAGGTGCAACGCCTCGAAGTACGGCTTTATGGCTCGCTGTCGGCAACCGGCGTCGGCCATGGCAGTGACAGCGCGGTGATCATGGGCCTGATGGGCGAATGGCCCGATGCGATCGATCCTGCGCTGATCGGCCAGCGCATTGCCGAACTGCGTGAAACCGACACCTTGAAGCTCAATGGCGATCACCCGATTTCTTTCGTGTGGCAGCGCGACATGTTGCTCATCGACGAAAACCTGCCGTTCCATCCCAATGCCATGACGCTTATCGCGTTCAATGAGCACGGCGAGTTTCATCGCGACACTTACTACTCGGTCGGCGGCGGTTTTGTCGTCGATGAAGCCCAGGCCGCCAGTGGCGTGCTCGATCGCGACGAAACCGTGCTGCCCTATGATTTCTCCAGTGCCGACGAACTGCTGATGCTCTGCGAAACCCACGGCCTGCGGGTGTCGCAGCTGATGATGGAAAACGAGAAGGTCTGGCGCAGCGAAGACGAAATCCGCGCCGGGCTCATGCACCTGTGGCGTGCCATGCAGGCGTGCGTCGAGCTGGGCTTGAAGCACGAGGGTATTTTGCCGGGCGGCCTGAACGTGCGTCGTCGTGCAGCGCGTCTGCATCGCAGCCTTCTGGAGCTGAACAAGCCGAACGTGATTGGTTCGACGCTGAGCGCGATGGAGTGGGTCAACCTGTTCGCGCTGGCCGTCAACGAAGAAAACGCCGCCGGAGGGCGCATGGTCACGGCGCCCACCAACGGCGCGGCAGGAATCATTCCGGCGGTGCTGCATTACTTCGTCAAATTCAGCGACGAAGTGAGCGAAGCCAACGTGGTCGATTACCTCTTGGGCGCGGCGGCCATCGGCATTCTGTGCAAAAAGAACGCATCGATCTCCGGCGCCGAAGTCGGCTGTCAGGGCGAGGTCGGTTCCGCGTGCGCCATGGCGGCCGCCGGCCTGGCGGACATCCTGGGTGCCACCCCGGCGCAGCTGTGCAACGCGGCGGAAATCGGTCTGGAACATAACCTGGGCCTGACCTGCGATCCGGTGGGCGGACTGGTTCAGGTGCCGTGCATCGAGCGCAACGCCATCGCTGCGGTGAAAGCCATCAATGCCGCGCAAATGGCCCTGCGCGGCGACGGCCAGCACTTTATCTCCCTGGACCGGGTCATTCGCACCATGCGCGACACCGGCGCCGACATGCACGACAAGTACAAAGAGACGTCCCGCGGCGGGCTGGCGGTCAGCGCCGTCGAATGTTGAGTCGGTAACGCCCGATCCTGGGTGAGAAGCCGGTGCACACGTAGCTGCCTGCTCGCTTTTCGCCCACGCCTCACTGAACCCGCTACGTTTTGGCGCGCGCTCACCATTGAGCTGGCGGGATGCCATCCGTATCCAGAGCCCATCGCCGACTGCCGATCACCCCGTGCGTCGGGTGACACTGCCGGACCGCCTGCCGATTCGATGGTTCACACAAGTGCTACGGAATTGCTCATCGCGCCCGCCGCGTCTGCGGCTCAGCACCCCTCGGGGTCGCGATTTGAATCGTTGTGTCGCTCCCGAATAGACGCTTCGCGACGTCGCAATCAGGGGTTGTTGAATGCTCATTCAACTTTAGGCATGGCATTTGCGTTGCAATGACAAAGCTCTCCACAGATGAGGGCGATACAACAAGAGCCTCCTGGCGGGGCCATCAACCGTTTTACGCGTGAGGAGAAATTGTGATGACTTCGTTCAACTCCGGGGCTCAACCCCAGAACCGTGCGCCCCAATCCATCGGCTTCCTGCTGTTGGACAACTTCACATTGATCTCCCTCGCGTCAGCGGTCGAGCCCCTGCGTATGGCGAATCAGCTTTCGGGCCGTGAGCTGTATCGCTGGACCACACTGACGGCTGATGGCGGCCAGGTCTGGGCCAGCGACGGTCTGCAGATCACTCCGGACGCGGCCATGCACAAGGCGCCTGTGCTCGACACCGTGATCGTCTGCGGTGGCGTCGGCATTCAGCGCACCGTCACCCGCGAACACGTCAGCTGGCTGCAGAGCCAGGCGCGGCAGTCCCGTCGTCTCGGCGCCGTGTGCACCGGCAGCTGGGCGCTGGCCTGCGCGGGCTTGCTGGACGGGTTCGATTGCAGCGTGCATTGGGAATGTCTGGCTGCGATGCAGGAAGCTTTCCCCCGCGTCGCCATGAGCACGCGCCTGTTCACCCTCGACCGCAACCGTTTCACCAGCTCCGGCGGCACCGCGCCGCTGGACATGATGCTGCACCTGATCAGCCGCGATCATGGCCGTGAGCTGTCTGCCGCGATCTCGGAAATGTTCGTCTACGAACGCATCCGCAACGAACAGGATCATCAGCGCGTACCGCTCAAGCACATGCTCGGCACCAATCAGCCGAAGCTGCAGGAAATCGTTGCGCTGATGGAAGCCAACCTGGAGGAGCCGATTGATCTGGACGAACTCGCGGTGTATGTCGCAGTGTCCCGGCGTCAGCTGGAAAGGCTGTTCCAGAAATACCTGCACTGCTCGCCATCGCGTTATTACCTCAAGCTGCGCCTGATCCGCGCCCGCCAGTTGCTCAAGCAAACGCCGATGTCGATCATCGAAGTGGCGTCGGTGTGCGGCTTCGTGTCCACGCCGCACTTCTCCAAGTGCTACCGCGAATACTTCGGCATCCCGCCACGGGACGAGCGCGTCGGTTCCAACACCGCCCAGCAGGTAGCGATGCTGCCGATCCCGCAGTCGATCGTGCTTGCTCCGTTGTCCGGGCCGCTGTCGGCGCTGAGTCAGGCGCGCAATGAATCGACGTTTGCGAGTGTGCGGTTGTAGGGCCGGGGCTTTAACGCAAAGCACCGCTATCAAACCTGTGGGGTCTGTCGGGGGAGCATGCTTCTCCGGCAGAACACTCCTCCCCCGAGCATTCACAGGTAGTTAGACTAATTCGAAATAACCCCCTCTTTTGAATCATTGCTCCGATGTATCCCTGACTGACGGAGTCAGCTCCCTGTGGCACGCATGTGTCTGTTAAAGAACTATCTCGGTGGCACTGTCATTTCTGACAGTTTTCATGAATCGATATCGCGCGTATAAAAACTTCCATACCGTTAATGCCTTCGTTGTTTAAGGATCGGTTCGTGGCAAGGAGCGCTCATCATGAAACTGTCCGTCCTGCTTTTATCCATCGCGTTGGTCTGCGGTTGCAGCAGTCAAACAACTCCTCCTCAGAAAAGTCAGAGCGTTAATACATTAGATGGCGCGGCGGTGGCGGCGGCCATCCAGGCGAACTATCTGGACACTCGGCGCAATTGCGGCAGTGAATCGATGCCTGCGTTCTTATGCTCCGGGGTATTGTTCAGGGGCACTAATGAGTCCATGGACTATCATGCTTGGAATGCTGTCCCTGGAAGGACAGGCGTATCGTTCTCTTATCTACGCAAGGACTCAAATTTCGACCACCTGGCGGTTGGCACTGATAACGGATTCATCCTCTATCCCATTCTCGCTGCGCCCGCCGACAAGGAACACCTGCAAGTGCTGTGCTCGTTCCCCATCGACGGTTACACATGGATTCGCGCGCAACCGGGGTGCGGCGAGAGTACTCAGTATCCAGTTGTTAGCAAGCGCTGTCAGTCGCAGGGCATCTCGACAGCAGCCCAATGGAAAGCTCATTTCGATAAAGGTCCCTCAGGTGCCGATCAGAACAATATCTACAGTTATGTATGTTCGTTCGATGTGCGAGACTCCATGAACGAGTTGGGTGCGGAATCGTTCTATCAGTCTCTTCAGGCCATGCACCTGGTGCCAGGCAGTTTGCCGCATCACTATAATGAAATAATTGTCCAGGCGTGGGCGCAGGATATTCCGACTCAACTTCCCATTCAGGCGTTCTTTTATGAGCAGGCCAGTGGTTTGAAAGGCGCCAGGCATGACCAGTGGGACTTTTTCAGAAGCACAGGCGGGGCGTTTATTCCAATCGTTCGTATGACACTGCCTGCTGCTGTGACGGGAAGTGCCAATTTTACCTATGACCCGGCGGACCAATATTGCCAACCGGGTGCAACGTCCTGTTTGTGACGGGCGTTGGTAAATTACTGTGTTGACACGTTAGCCAAAACCCAAACTAACGATGCATGTTTCTGTTGTATGTCGCGAGCGACGGCAACAGTTGCTGATCGATCGCCTGCCTTACCGCCGGCAGAATCGTCGCACTGCCGCTCAGCAGCTTCTCGACCAGCTTGCGCAGTTCGCGGGCGCGATCGTTATTCAGTCCGCGCACCGCCTGAGCGCACGCCTGTTCTGCGCTGACACCGGAAGGCACTTCGAGACCGATCGCCCTGAGTTGGCTGATCAGGTCGTCCTGGTCGATGAGGTCTGCGTGCATCATGACGTGCGCTCCGTTTATTGAGATTGAACCGATTCTGGTGGTGCGCGTATGAGCTCGGCAAGCGCTCGCGTCGCGGATGTCTGGCATACGTATCAGCGTGTCGTTTTCGGCTATGTAACTGTTTAATTCATTTGGCATAGTCGCCTTACTTACATTGCGCAGACTACGGTTTGGTCACCCTCTGGCCCGCGCAAATGCCTCACCCCGGTTTTGTAACGGCTTAACCGGGGATTTTTTTGCCTGGCGTTTGGACTTTCGATCGGCAGGGCATGAGTGGTCTGCGCAACATCGGCTGTTTTGATAGACTCCGCAGCCTTCCAGGAGCCGCCATGAATTACCGCCACGCCTTCCACGCCGGCAACCACGCCGACGTTTTCAAACACATCGTTCTGACTCGCTTGATCGCGCTCATGTCGCGCAAGGAGCAGCCACTCGCTTATCTCGACACCCACGCGGGCATCGGCCTGTATGACTTACAGGGCGATCAGGCCACGCGCACCGGCGAATGGATCGAAGGCATAGGCCGCCTCTGGGATGCCAATGATGTGCCTGAGATGGCGGCGGGGTACATCGACGCGATCCGCCAGATGAACCGCAAGGCCGGCGAGCTGCGTTACTACCCGGGCTCGCCCGAACTGGCCCGCCGCCTGACCCGCGAACAGGACCGCGTGCTGCTCAACGAAAAGCACCCCGAAGACGGCGCGCTGCTCAAAGACAACATGAAATACGACCGCCGTGTCGCCGTGCACCTGGGCGAAGGCTGGCATGTGCCCCGCGCCTTGTTGCCGGTTCACGAGAAGCGTGCGGTGATGCTGATTGATCCGCCGTTCGAGCAGTTGGACGAGATGAAGCGCTGCTCCGTCGCCCTCAAGGAAACCGTTGCGCGGATGCGCCAGACCGTCGCCGCCATCTGGTACCCGATCAAGGACCAGCGCGCGCTCAAGCGTTTCTATCAGGAACTGGCCGAAACCGGCGCACCGAAGCTGCTGCGGGTCGAGTTGTTCGTACATCCGCTGGACACACCCAACAGCCTCAACGGCTCCGGCCTGGCGATCGCCAATCCGCCTTGGGGGCTGGAAGAGGAGCTGCGCGAATTGATGCCGTGGCTGGCGAAGAAGCTCGGCCAGACCCAGGGCGACTGGAAGATGGATTGGTTGATTGCGGAGTAATCAGCCGTGGCTCGTGTCAGTGGGACCGGCTTCCGCCGGGAAGAGGCCAGCTTGGACTCGATCAATTCTGCGGCGTGATGCCCGACGTCTTCCCGGCTAAAGCCAGTCCTACTGGTGCACGCGACCTGTCAGTGGGACCGGTTTTAGCCGGGAAGGGGCCAGATTGAACACCATCAAATTTGCGGCGTGACACCCGACGTCTTCCCGGCTAAAGCCAGTCCTACTGGTGTACGCGACCTGTCAGTAGGACTGTCGACGCCGCCGTTGTGGCTTAGTTACCCGCCAGACTCGGCGGCATGCAGACGCCGGTTCCGCCGATGCCGCAGTAGCCCTGGGGATTCTTCGCCAGGTATTGCTGGTGATACGCCTCGGCGAAGTACACGGTAGGCGCCTGGTCGATCTCGGTGGTGATTTCCCCAAGGCCGGCCTTGGCCAGTTCGGCCTGATACACCTCGGCACTTGCGTTGGCCGCCTGCAGTTGCTCAGGCGTTGTCGCGTAGATCACCGAGCGGTATTGCGTGCCGATGTCGTTGCCCTGACGCATGCCTTGTGTCGGGTTATGCAATTCCCAGAACATCGCCAGCAGCGCTTCGTAGCTGACCTTCGCAGGTTCGTACACCACGAGGACCACTTCGGCGTGGCCTGTCAGCCCCGAGCAGACTTCTTCGTACGTCGGGTTCGGCGTGAATCCGCCCGCTTAACCGACAACGGTGCTGACCACGCCCTCTTGCTGCCAGAAGCGACGTTCTGCTCCCCAGAAACACCCCAGGCCGAAGATGGCGAACTCGACCTCGTTAAAGAACGGCCCGAGGAGAGGAGTGCCTGTGACGAAATGGGTTTCAGGCAGCGTCATGTGTGTTTCGCGCCCAGGCAGTGCCTGCTGGGCGGTGGGGAGAGCGTTTTTATTCACAAGAATTTCCGAGCGCAAGACCATGAGGCACATCCTCTCTGGGGCAGGACAACCAACAGGCGTTGTCAGTGAAAACCGTATATGGGGTCAGAATCGGCTGATGCAAATGCAGGGCGGCAAGTGTGCCGCACTGATGTGATGCGGGGAAGGGGGGCTCAGGCCAGCGGACCGCGCGGGTAGCGACGCAATTTCTCGATCAGCTCTTCGCCCGGAATCGGCTTGTCGAACAGATACCCCTGACCGACATCGCAGCGATGGCGACGCAGGAAGGCCAGCTGTGCAGCCGTCTCGATGCCTTCGGCGACCACCGTCAGCTTGAGGTTGTGCGCCATGGCGATGACCGCCGAGGTGATTTCCATGTCGTCCTGATCATCCGGGATGTCCCGAATGAAGCTGCGGTCGATCTTGATCACGTCGATGGGGAATTTCTTCAGGTAACTGAACGACGAATACCCGGTACCGAAGTCATCCATCGCCAGGGTCAGGCCGAGGGTCTTCAGCGACTCGAGTTGCAGGCGCGTGTCTTCGGTTGCTTCCAGCAGCAGGCCTTCAGTCAGTTCCAGTTCCAGCAGCGACGCGTCGAGCTGTTCGTCCCGCAGAATGCTGGCCAGCGAAGAGACCAGCTCCGGATCGGAAAACTGTTTCGGCGACACGTTGATGGCCACGTGCAGTTTGCCGTATCCGGCGGCGGTCAGTTGCTTGCTCATGCGGCAGGACTGGCGCGCGACCCATTTGCCGATCGGGATGATCAGGCCGGTTTCTTCGGCAACGCTGATGAACTGATCCGGGCGGATCATGCCTTTTTCCGGATGATTCCAGCGCAACAACGCTTCCATGCCCAGCAAACGGCCACTGCGCAAGCACAGTTTCGGCTGATAAAAGACTTCAAGTTCGTTTTGCGTCAGCGCGCGACGCAGGTTGTTCTCGACGAACAGCTTGTAGCTTGCCTCGGCGTTCAGCGCTTCAGTGAACACCTGCACCTGATGCTTGCCGTTGGCCTTGGCCTTGTGCAGCGCCAGGCCTGCGTTTTTCATCAGCGTCTGCGGATCGCGGCCATGGATCGGCGCGCAAGCCAGCCCCACCGAGCCGGTTACGCTGATCAACTGATTATCGACGAACATTGGCTTGTCCAGCGTGCTCAGCACCTGGCTGGCCACCCGTTGGCCTTCCTCGGGGCTGGTGTCGTCGAGCAGTACAGCGAATTCGTTGCTGGCAAAGCGCGCCAGAATGCCGGTCGGGCTCAGGCTATTGCGCAGGCGACGGGCGAGGCTTATCAGCAGCTTGTCGCCAGTCTGGTGGCCGAGGCTGTCGTTGATGCGCTTGAAGTTGTCGATATCCACCAGCAAAAGACTGATCGGCGTCGCGACATCGCGGGCAAAGTGCTCGTCCAGGGTTCGGATGAACGCCGGACGGTTGCCCAGACTGGTCAGATTGTCGGTGTACGCCAGGCGCTCGATCCGCTGCTGGGAGAGCTTGGCCTGGGTGATGTCTTCGTAGATGCCGATGTAATGGGTCAGCTCGCGGTTGTCGCCGTAGACCTTGGAAATCGACAGCTGGCCCCAGTACGGTTCCAGATTTTTGCGCCGGCTCTTGAACTCGCCCTGCCAGCTGTTTCCGTTAACCAGGCTGGAGTTCGCGTCTAGCAGCAGCGCGCTGAGATTTTCCAGCGCCGGCAGCTCCGACAGGCGATGCCCATGAACCTCATCGGCGGGGTACTGCGTGATCTCGGTGAAGCTCGGGTTGACGTACTCGACCACGCCGTCGCGATTGACCAGCAAAAACGCATTGGCGCTCTGCTCAACGGCACGCTGAAACAGGTGCAGGGCGCTGGTGGCGGTGCGGCGGTTGTGGTTGTTGATGGCGTGGGCAAACTGATCGGCCAGCTCACCGGCAAAGGCAATTTCATCGGACTGCCACTCCCGTGGCTTACCGGTCTGCTCGAGGCACAGCACGCCCACCACCTGGCCATCAATGCGCACGGCGGCGTCAAGAATGGCGGTGATGTCCTGGGTGCGCAGTCGCTGAACCAGTTCGCGCGTACGCGGATCCTGTTCGACATCGTTGACGTCGATGGCGCGGCTGGTGTGCAGCACGTCCAGGTAGCTGGGGAATTCGCTGATGTCGATCGCGTCGGTCTTGGGGAACGTACTGGTATCGCGGCGATACTCGGCAATCGGCTCAAGGGTCTTGCCGTTGAGGTTCCACAGGCTGGCGCAGGAGATGTCGTAGATTTCGCAGGCGCTTTTGGTGATCAGCTCTGCGGCTTCCTGCAGCGAATTGTTCGAACTGTAGCGATGGCGCGCCAGGCGCAGAATCAGGCTTTGCTGCCCACGGACCCGCTCAAGGTGCAGCAACTGTTCATGCTGGGCGCGTTGATTGAGTTCCAGCGCGATCTGCAGGCGCGAGTTCTGCACCTCAAGATCGGGGCTGATGATCTGTTCGCCGGGCTCGACCTGCTCATCAACCACTATCAGGTAGCCGCGCAGCAGATGCCGGGTGCGTTGCTTGTACCCCTCACCGATTTCCACCAGATTCAATGGGCCGCGCGTCGTGTGCAGGGTGTAGCGGATCAAGTAATGGGCGCCGCCCGCCAGTTGCATCTGCACGGCGTCGTGCAGTTGATAGCGCGCTTCGGGCTCCATGAGGCTGGCGTAAGGCGTGCCCACCAGCGCGCAGAGTTCGACGGCGGGCATGCTGAATTGTTTTTCGCAATTCGGATCCAGGTAGAGCATGGCCCAACTGGGTTCATTCAGCCGCTCGAAACGCAGCATGCCGAGCCGCGAGGGCACCGGTAATTGCGTCACGACCTCGGCCGCCGGTCTACCGGCAGCATCAGGTTGGCTTTTCATGAAGGAACTCGCTTTCAGGGTGCTGTCGCGCACGGGCAAGGAGCCCGTCTTTAAGTCGCGTGCCGCAAGGTTGCATCATGGCGAACGGGCTGACAAGTGAGCGCGATGGCTTAGTGCTATAAAACTGTCGGCAGACGGTTGATTTACTGAAGGTAATTGGTCGGATTGTCGGGGTGAGGGTGAAGCGGTTGTTTTGTGTGCATGATCAGGTATCGGCAGCGTGACCGAATACTGTAGGCGCGCGCGTGCCCGCGGTGGCGGTGGGTCATTGAGCGCTGCGGGGTCTGGAAAAAGCTGTCGCCAGCAAGCCGGCTCTTACGGCGGCGCGGCGTGTCATCTCTATTTGGAGGTTCCAGGGCCGGCGACCGTAGCAGGCGTTGAGGTAAAAATCCGGGCAAAAAAAGCCCCGCCAGTGAGCGGGGTTGAGGTACGAGCGTGGCAGCTCGAGAAAGCGAAGGCCCGTTTCGCGTGAAACGGGCCTTGTAGGGCTTACAGCAGAATCGTGCGGATGTCCGCCAGCAATTCGCTTAGACGCTTGGTGAAACGCGCTGCGGCGGCGCCGTTGATCACGCGGTGATCGTAGGACAGCGACAGCGGCAGCATCAGGCGTGGCTGGAAAACCTTGCCGTCCCAGACCGGTTGCATGGTGGCCTTCGACACACCAAGGATCGCCACTTCCGGTGCATTGACGATCGGCGTGAAGCCGGTGCCGCCAATGTGGCCCAGGCTGGAGATGGTGAAGCAGGCGC
Source organism: Pseudomonas petrae (assembly GCF_021728295.1). Taxonomy (GTDB): domain Bacteria; phylum Pseudomonadota; class Gammaproteobacteria; order Pseudomonadales; family Pseudomonadaceae; genus Aquipseudomonas; species Aquipseudomonas petrae. The sequence goes on along the minus strand of NZ_JAKJXE010000015.1, from coordinate 40,436 downwards.
CTTGCATGTCGTTAGCCGACAGCTTTTTGGAGCGCGCTTTTTCCGCCAGCTCGGCCGCTTCGGCCGCCAGTTGCAGCAGGCTCTTCTGGTCGACGTTTTTGATCACAGGGACCAGCAGGCCTTCCGGCGTATCCACCGCGAAGCCGATGTTGAAGTACTTCTTGCGAATGATCGCCTTGCCGCTTGGCGCCAGCGAACTGTTGAAGTCCGGCAGTTCCTTGAGCAAATGCGCGCTCGCCTTGAGCAGCAGCGGCAGCACGGTCAGCTTGACGCCGGCTTTTTCAGCCACGGCTTTCTGCGCGATACGGAAAGCTTCCAGATCGGTGATGTCGGCCTGGTCGAATTGCGTTACGTGCGGAATGTTCAGCCAGCTGCGATGCAGACCGGTTGCGCCCAGTTGCATCAGACGCGTCATCGGCACTTCTTCGGTTTCGCCGAAACGGCTGAAATCGACTTCCGGAATCGGCGGGATGCCCATGCCGCCGGCAGCGCCGCCAGCAGCAGGCGCGTCCTTGGACTTGGTCATGATCGATTTGACGTACGCCTGGACGTCTTCTTTCAGCACGCGACCGTGGGGGCCGGTTGCCGAAACAGCGTTCAGCTCAACGCCGAACTCGCGAGCCAGTTGACGAACAGCCGGGCCAGCGTGAACCTTGGCGCCATTGTTCGCAGGTGCAGCGGCTGGTGCGGCAGCAGGCGCCGGAGCGCTTTCAGCTTTCGCAGCCGGAGCAGCAGCGGCCGCCGGAGCAGCCGCTTCAGCCTTGGCCGGAGCCTGGGCAGCGGCCTGAGCAGGCGCGGCAGCCGGTGCAGCGCCGGCGACTTTCAATTTCAGAATCAGATCGCCGGTACCGACTTCGTCTTCGACCTTGACGCTGATGCTTTCGACAACGCCTGCGGCTGGAGACGGGATCTCCATAGAGGCTTTGTCGGATTCCAGGGTGATCAAGGATTGATCAGCTTCGATGCTGTCGCCCACTTTGACCATCAGCTCGATGATGCGAGCCTTGCCCGACGAACCGATGTCCGGAACATGAATGTCCTGGACGGTATCCGAAGCAGCAGGTGCAGCCGCTGCGGCTGGCGCCGCCTGGGCTTCGGCTGGCTTCTCGGCTGGCTTTTCAGCAGCAGGGGCAGGCGCGGCAGCAGCAGGTGCAGCGGCAGGCTCGGCCGCCGCATCGCCCTCCACTTCCAGCTCAAACAATTCGTCGCCTTCTTTCAGTCGGTCGCCCAGCTTCACTTTCATCGCCTTGATGACACCGGCTTTAGGCGCAGGGATTTCCATGCTTGCCTTGTCCGACTCCAGCGTCAGCACGCTCTGGTCAGCTTCGATGCGATCACCGACCTTGACCATCAACTCAATGACTTCACCTTCACCGTTGCCGATGTCGGGTACGCGAATTAACTCACTCACAATGTCTCTCCTTAGGAGAACCTGTTCCTCGACTGCGCCGATTCATCTGCAACGAAACAGCCTCGATGCTCATTTACCGAAGTAAATTCCGCATCGGCGGCTGTTTCGCGCACATTTCAGCGCTCTATTCGATCATTACGCAGACCTTAGCAGTCCAGCGGGTTGCGCTTTTCAGGATCGATGCCGAACTTGGCAATGGCTTCCGCCACGACTTTAGGTTCGATATCGCCGCGATCGGCCAAGGCTTCCAGGGCGGCCAGCACCACGAAGTGACGGTCAACTTCGAAGAAGTTGCGCAGCTTCTTGCGGCTGTCGCTACGGCCGAAACCGTCGGTGCCCAGAACTTTGTATTCCTTGGTCGGAACCCACTGACGGATCTGGTCAGCGAACAGTTTCATGTAGTCGGTCGAAGCGATCACCGGACCTTTACGGCCGTTGAGGCATTCTTCAACGTAGCTCAACTGTGGCTTCTGACCCGGCTTCAGACGGTTGCTGCGCTCTACGGCCAGGCCGTCGCGACGCAATTCGTTGAAGCTGGTGACACTCCAGACGTCCGCGCCGATGTTGAACTGCTCGCGCAGGATCTTCGCCGCCTCGCGTACTTCACGCAGGATGGTGCCCGAACCCAGCAGCTGCACGTGATGCGCGGCTTCCTTGGTGTCTTCTTCGAGCAGGTACATGCCCTTGATGATGCCTTCCTCGGAACCGGCCGGCATGGCAGGTTGCGCGTAGGACTCGTTCATCACGGTCAGGTAGTAGAAGACGTCCTGTTGTTCTTCGAACATCTTCTTCATGCCGTCCTGAATGATCACCGCCAGCTCGTAGCCGTAGGTTGGATCGAAGGTGCGGCAGTTCGGGATGGTCGAGGCCAGGATGTGGCTGTGACCGTCTTCGTGCTGCAGACCTTCACCGTTCAGGGTGGTACGACCGGCGGTGCCGCCGATCAGGAAGCCACGGGTGCGGCTGTCGCCTGCGGCCCATGCCAGGTCGCCGATACGCTGGAAACCGAACATCGAGTAGAAGATGTAGAACGGAATCATCGGCTGGTTGTGGCTGCTGTACGAAGTACCTGCAGCGATAAACGAAGACATCGCGCCGGCTTCGTTGATGCCTTCCTCGAGGATCTGACCCTTCTTGTCCTCGCGGTAGAACATCACTTGTTCTTTGTCGACCGGCTCGTACAACTGGCCTACGGAAGAGTAGATACCCAGCTGGCGGAACATGCCCTCCATACCGAAAGTACGGGCTTCGTCCGGGATGATCGGGACGATGCGCTGCCCCACTTCCTTGTCCTTGACCAGTTGGGTCAGGATGCGCACGAACGCCATGGTGGTGGAGATTTCGCGGTCGCCGGAGCCGTCAAGGATCGCCTTGAGGGTTTCCAGTGGCGGGGTCGGCAGGCTGAAGCTTTGCGCACGACGCTGTGGCACGAAGCCGCCCAGTGCAGCACGACGCTCGGCCAGGTAACGCGCTTCGGCACTGCCTTCTTCAGGCTTGAAGAACGGCAGGGCTTCGAGCTGATCGTCTTTGATCGGGATGTCGAAGCGGTCACGGAAGTGACGCAGGCTGTCGACGTCGACCTTCTTGGTGTTGTGCGCGGTGTTTTTCGCTTCACCGGCGCCGGTGCCATAACCCTTGATGGTCTTGGCCAGAACCACGGTCGGCTGACCCTTGTGGTTCACCGCTGCGTGGTAAGCCGCATAGACCTTATACGGGTCGTGGCCGCCACGGTTGAGTTTCCAGATTTCGTCGTCGGACATATCCGCAACCGTCGCCTTGAGTTCTGGCGAGTTGAAGAAGTGTTCGCGCACGAAAGCGCCGTCTTTGGCTTTGTAGTTCTGGTATTCGCCGTCGATGACTTCGTCCATGCGACGTTGCAGGATGCCGTCAACGTCTTTGGCCAGCAGTGGGTCCCAGAAACGGCCCCAGATGACTTTGGTCACGTTCCACTGAGCACCGCGGAACACGCCTTCCAGTTCCTGGATGATCTTGGCGTTGCCGCGAACCGGACCGTCCAGACGCTGCAGGTTGCAGTTCACGACGAAGATCAGGTTGTCGAGCTTCTCGCGACCGGCCAGGGCGATGGCGCCCAGGGATTCCGGCTCGTCGGTCTCGCCGTCGCCCAGGAAGCACCAGACTTTCTGCTTGCCTTCAGGGATGTAACCGCGGTGCTCCAGGTACTTCATGAAGCGCGCCTGGTAGATCGCCTGAATCGGACCCAGACCCATGGAAACGGTCGGGAACTGCCAGAAGTCTTTCATCAGCCACGGGTGCGGATAGGACGACAGACCATTGCCATCGACTTCCTGGCGGAAGTTGTTCATCTGGTCTTCGGTGATGCGGCCTTCCATGAACGCACGGGCGTAGACGCCTGGCGATGCGTGACCCTGGAAGTAGATCAGGTCGCCGCCGTGTTCGTCGGTCGGGGCCTGAAAGAAGTAGTTGAAGCCGATGTCGTACAGGGTTGCACTGGAAGCGAAGCTGGAGATGTGGCCGCCCAGATCCGGGTCGCCGATGTTGGTCTTGACCACCATCGCCAAAGCGTTCCAACGTACCAGCGAGCGGATGCGGCGTTCCATGAACAGGTCGCCGGGCATACGTGCTTCGTGGGTAACGGGGATGGTGTTGCGATAAGGCGTGGTGATGGCGTAAGGCAGTTGCGAACCACTTCGTGTGGCCAACTCACCCATACGGGTCATCAGGTAATGAGCACGGTCTTCGCCTTCTTTGTCGAGAACCGATTCCAGGGCGTCCAGCCATTCCTGGGTTTCGACGGGATCGAGGTCTTGCATGGCTTGCTCCAGGGCGGAAAGGCTTCCAGAATCGGTTGCCTGAGTTTGTTACGACTGGCCTTGTGGGCAGACGATGTAAATTCTTGGATGGCCGGATCGGTTCCCGGCGTTGTGTAGTTTTACTACAAATCTCGGGCTAATTCAGCTTTTTGACTTGTATATACAGTAGTAAAACTACAGCTGAGCGCTGTTATCGCTCGTGGTGCAGTGTCCGGTAAAGCAGTGTTATCGGTGCAAAAATCTGACGAGTCGCCTGATGGAACATACTGGCAACCAAGAATCGCCAGCCATCAGCAATTTTTAACCTTTGTTCGACAGTCCGTCCGTTGCGTGTATACAACCGCCCGGTCGGACTGACATTTGAACGCCGATCAAGGATAGACCATGAGCCTTCCCCTGCTGGCCGAGCTGCCGGCTGTCCTTCTGCCGTTGGTCACTCGTGCGCGCCAATCCTGGCGCACCGCTCTCGATTCCCTGACAGATAACGTCAGGCAGCCATTTCAGGCCTGGCCCGAGGCGCGGCTGTTGGCGTTCGATCGTGTGTGTGCGGCCAGCGACTTCGTCGCCGATCAGGTTTCACGAGATCCGCTGATGCTGCTCAACCTCGCTGAATCCGGCGAGCTGGAGCGCAGTTTTGCGCCCGGCGAGCTGCTTGGGCACATCGCCAATGCAGTCATTCAGGCTGCCAGCGACGATGAACTGGGGCGTAATCTACGTCGTCAACGCACGCGCCAGCAAGTGCGAATTATCTGGCGGGATCTGACCCGACAGGCCGATCTGGTTGAAACCTGCCGCGATCTCTCGGACATGGCAGATGGCTGCATTGATCTGGCTTACAGGTGGTTGTACGAGCGGCATTGCCAGCAATTCGGCACGCCGACCGGCCGTCGGACCGGCGAGCCGCAGCAGATGGTCATCCTCGGCATGGGCAAGCTGGGCGCCGTCGAATTGAACCTGTCGTCCGACATCGATCTCATCTTCGCCTATCCCGAAGGCGGTGAAACCCAAGGCGTCAAACGCCCGTTGGACAACCAGGAGTTTTTCATCCGCCTTGGTCAGCGATTGATCAAGGCCCTGGACCCGGTCACGGTCGACGGCTTTGTCTTTCGTGTCGACATGCGCCTGCGCCCGTATGGGTCTTCCGGTGCACTGGTGCTCAGCTTCAACGCGCTGGAGCAGTACTACCAGGATCAGGGCCGTGACTGGGAACGCTACGCCATGATCAAGGCGCGGGTGGTGGGCGGCGATCAGGAGAAGGGCAGCGAGCTGCTCGACATGCTTCGGCCGTTTGTTTATCGCCGCTATCTGGATTTCTCGGCCATTGAAGCGCTGCGCACCATGAAGCAGCTGATCCAGCAGGAAGTCCGGCGCAAGGGCATGGCAGAGAACATCAAGCTCGGGTCCGGCGGCATTCGTGAAGTGGAATTCATCGCCCAGGCGTTTCAGTTGATTCACGGCGGTCGCGACCTGAGCTTGCAGCAGCGACCGCTGCTCAAGGTGCTGAAAACCCTTGAAGGCCAAGGCTATCTGCCCGCTGCCGTCATTGATGAACTGCGTGAGGGCTATCAGTTTCTGCGCTACACCGAGCACGCCATCCAGGCGATCGCTGATCGGCAAACGCAAATGCTCCCTGACGACCCGCAGGATCAGGCGCGCATCGCCTTCATGATGGGGTTTGCCGATTGGGCAAGCTTTCATGAGCAGCTGATGTACTGGCGTGGGCGCGTCGAGTGGCATTTCCGTCAGGTCATCGCTGACCCGGACGAGGAAGAAGGCCAGGAGGCCCACGGCGAAGAAATCGTCGGTGGCGAGTGGCTGCCCCTGTGGGAGGAATCGCAGAACGAAGAAAGCGCCTGCCTCCAGCTCCAGGAGGGCGGATTCGCCGACGCACAAAAGGCGCTGAAAAATCTGAGCAACCTGCGCAACAGCTCGCAACTGCGCTCGATGCAGCGTCTGGGGCGTGAGCGGCTCGATGCCTTTATTCCGCGCCTGCTCGCCCAAGCGGTCGAGCACGACAATCCTGATCTGGTGCTGGAGCGAGTGCTGCCGCTGGTGGAAGCGGTGGCGCGTCGCTCGGCGTATCTGGTGTTGCTTACCGAAAACCCTGGCGCGCTGCGTCGATTGCTCACCCTGTGCGCGGCCAGCCCGTGGATTGCCGAGCAGATCGCCCGTTTCCCGTTGCTGCTCGATGAGCTGCTTAACGAAGGTCGCTTGTTCAGTCCGCCTCAGGCGCTCGAGCTTGCCGCAGAGCTGCGTGAGCGTCTGACGCGGATTCCCGAGGACGACCTCGAACAGCAAATGGAAGCGCTGCGGCACTTCAAACTGGCGCACCGTCTGCGGGTGGCCGCTTCGGAAATCGCCGGCAGCCTGCCGCTGATGAAAGTCAGCGATTACCTGACCTGGCTGGCCGAGGCAATTCTGGAGCAAGTGCTGGCCCTCGCCTGGCGCCACACCGTCGCCCGTCATGGTGCGCCGCGCCGTCCGGATGGCACATTGTGTGATCCCGGTTTCGTCATCGTCGGCTACGGCAAGGTCGGCGGCATCGAACTGGGTCACGGCTCGGATCTGGACCTGGTGTTCATCCACGATGGCGATCCCCAGGCTGAAACCGACGGCGCCAAGCCGATCGATGGCGCGCAGTTCTTCACCCGGCTCGGCCAGCGAATCATCCACCTGATCACCACCCAGACCAACTCCGGGCTGCTCTACGAAGTCGACATGCGCCTGCGCCCGTCCGGCGCGGCGGGTTTGCTGGTGAGTTCGCTCGGTGCGTTTTCCCGTTATCAGGAGAACGAGGCCTGGACGTGGGAGCATCAGGCCTTGGTGCGCGCGCGGGTGCTGGTGGGCAGCACCGATGTCGGCAGGCAGTTCGAGGCCGTGCGCGCCTCGGTGCTGGGCCGCGAACGGGACCTGCCGAAGCTCCGCCTGGAGGTCAGCGAGATGCGCGCCAAGATGCGCGACAACCTTGGCACCCGCACAACGGCGGCCGGCAAGGGGGCTAATGCGTTTGAGCCAACGACGCGGTTCGACCTCAAGCAGGACGCCGGAGGTATCGTCGATATTGAATTTATGGTGCAATACGCGGCCCTGGCGTGGTCCAGAGAGCATCCCGCGCTGCTTCGTTACACCGATAACATCCGTATTCTCGAAGGCCTGGAAGAGGCGGGTCTGATGGCCGTCGCCGATGCCGGTCTGCTGCGTGAGGCGTACAAGGCCTACCGTTCGGCCGCTCACCGACAGGCGTTGCAGAACGATCCGGGTGTTGTGGCCGGCGACCAGTTCGCCACCGAACGGCGCGAAGTGATGCGGATCTGGGAGCAGTTGGGGCTGAGTTAATAAATGAAGGATTCTTCATTGAGCTCGCCGGCCCCATCGCGGGCAAGCGCGCTCCCACAGTTGAGCGCTGTCTCCTGTAGGAGCGCGCTTGCCCGCGATGGCGTCAGAGGGTGCGCAACCGGATCCGGAGTTTGGTGGATCCCATCCGGTTCTATATAGCTATGACAGGGAGGCGTCAGGCGGCGTGTGCAAGCATCGCGCTGTTTGATGGGCCTCCCTGCTCGTTTCTGGTCGTTTTTGGATGAGCATGAGAATTCTGATCGTAGGGCCCAGCTGGGTCGGTGACATGGTGATGGCGCAGACGCTGTTCCAGTGCCTGAAGCAGCGTCACCCGCAGTGCGAAATCGATGTGCTGGCGCCCGAGTGGAGCCGGCCGATTCTTGAACGCATGCCCGAAGTGCGCACGGCCTTGAGCTTCCCGCTCGGCCATGGCGCGCTGGAGCTGGCCACGCGCCGGCGCATCGGCAAATCCCTCAAGGGCCAATACGATCAGGCGATTCTGCTGCCCAACTCGCTAAAGTCGGCGCTGGTGCCGTTCTTCGCCGGTATTTCAAAGCGCACGGGCTGGCGTGGCGAGTTTCGCTATGGCCTGCTCAATGACGTGCGCACCCTCGACAAGCAGCGCTACCCGCTGATGATCGAGCGCTTCATGGCGCTGGCCTACGACAAAGGCGCCGAGCTGCCGCGCCCGTATCCCAAACCCAGCCTGCGAATTGAAACCACGAGCCGCGACGCGGCGTTGACCAAGTTCGGCCTGAGCCTTGATCGGCCGGTGCTCGCGCTGTGCCCGGGCGCCGAGTTCGGTGAATCCAAGCGCTGGCCTTCCGAGCACTACGCCAGGGTCGCCGAAGTGAAGATTCGTGAAGGCTGGCAAGTCTGGCTGTTCGGCTCGAAGAACGACCATGGGGTGGGCGAAAGCATTCGCGAGCGGCTGATTCCAGGCCTGCGCGAAGAATCCATGAACCTCAGTGGCGGTACTTCACTGGCCGAAGCCATTGACCTGCTGTCCTGCGCGGACGCCGTGGTCTCCAACGATTCCGGGCTGATGCACGTGGCCGCCGCGCTGAATCGCCCACTGGTGGCGGTGTACGGGTCGACCTCGCCGGGCTTCACGCCGCCGCTGGCCGATGAAGTGGAGATCGTCCGCCTCGGCATCGAGTGCAGCCCGTGTTTCGAACGCACCTGCCGCTTCGGCCATTACAACTGCCTGCGCCTGCTGGAGCCGGACTCGGTGATCCAGGCCCTCGGCCGCATTGGCGCCGCCCCGGTCGAGGTCGCCTGACTTGCGGGTACTGCTGATCAAAACCTCGTCACTGGGTGACGTCATCCACACCTTGCCCGCGCTGACTGACGCCATGCGCGCGCTGCCGGGCATCCAGTTCGACTGGGTGGTGGAAGAGGGCTTCGCCGAGATTCCGACCTGGCATCCGGCCGTCGCCAACGTGATTCCGGTGGCCATTCGTCGCTGGCGCAAGAACCTATGGCAGACCCTCAAAAACGGGGAATGGCGCCAGTTCAAACAGCGTCTGCGCGACACCCGCTACGACTTGGTGATCGACGCCCAGGGCCTGCTGAAAAGCGCCTGGCTCACCCGCTACGTCAAAGCGCCCATCGCCGGGCTGGACAAGACCTCGGCACGCGAGCCCATGGCCGCTCGTTTCTACGATCGCCCCTATGCCGTTGCCCGCGGCCAGCATGCGGTCGAGCGCTTGCGTCAGTTGTTCGCCCGGGCGCTGGGTTATCAGGTGCCGGCGGGATTGGGCGATTACGGCCTTGATCGCAGCCGCTTGCTCACCGCCACCCACGACGCGCCGTTCGTGCTGTTCCTTCATGGCACCACGTGGGACACCAAGCACTGGCCCGAGCTTTACTGGCGGCAATTGGCCGAACGCATGATCGGTCAGGGACTTGAAGTGCGGCTGCCGTGGGGCAACCCGGCCGAGAAGGCACGGGCCGAGCGCATTGCCGATGGCCTTGATAATGCCGTCGTGTTGCCCAAACTCAATCTGGCAGGCGTTGCCCGCGTGCTGGCGGGCGCACAGGGCTGCGTTGCGGTGGACACCGGCCTCGGCCATCTGGCTGCAGCGCTGGACGTGCCGACGCTGTCGCTGTTCGGCCCGACCAATCCGGGTCTGACCGGCGCCTACGGCCGGTCGCAGGTTCATCTGGCGGCGGAATACCCAGCCTGCGCGCCGTGCCTGCAAAAGAAATGCACCTATCGACCGACGCCTGAAGATCAGCGTCAGGTCGATACCGAACGCGAGTGGCCCATGTGCTTTACTCGCCTGAATCCCGAGCGGGTAGCGAACCAGTTAGGCGCGCTATTGCTGGCAAAGGAACATCCCTGATGCAACTGGCATTCGTGCTCTATAAATACTTCCCCTTCGGCGGCCTGCAGCGTGACTTCATGCGCATCGCCCTGGAGTGCCAGCAGCGCGGCCATAAAATCCGCGTCTACACGCTGATCTGGGAGGGCGATGTGCCGCCCGGCTTTGAGGTGCTGGTGGCGCCGGTCAAGGCGATCTTCAATCACCGTCGCAACGAAAAACTCACCGACTGGATGAACGCCGACCTGGCCAAGCGTCCCGTGGACCGGCTGATCGGCTTCAACAAGATGCCCGGTCTGGACGTGTATTACGCCGCAGACGGCTGCTACGAAGACAAGGCGCAGAACCTGCGCCACGGTCTGTACAAATACTGGGGCCGCTACCGTCACTTTGCCGACTACGAACGCGCGGTCTTCGCCAAAGACGCGAAGACCGAAGTGCTGATGATTTCCGAAGTGCAGCAGCCGCTGTTCATCAAGCATTACGACACGCCGCTTGCGCGCTTTCATCTGTTGCCGCCGGGGATCTCCCAGGACCGCCGCGCGCCGGCCAACGCCGCCGAGATCCGCGCCGAGTTTCGACGCGAATTCAAGCTGGCTGACGATGACCTGCTGCTCGTGCAGATTGGCTCCGGCTTCAAGACCAAGGGCGTCGATCGCAGCCTCAAGGCACTGGCGGCACTGCCTGCTGAACTGAAGAAACGCACGCGGCTGTTTGTAATCGGCCAGGACGACCCCAAGGTATTCCAGCTGCAGAGCACGACGCTGGGCCTGGGTGATCACGTCACGTTCATGAAAGGGCGCAGCGACATCCCGCGTTTTCTGTTGGGCGCCGACCTCTTGATTCATCCGGCGTACAACGAAAACACCGGCACCGTGCTGCTTGAAGCGCTGGTGGCAGGACTCCCGGTGCTAGTCAGCGCGGTGTGCGGGTACGCCCATTACATCGCTGAAGCCGACAGCGGTCTGGTGCTCGATGAGCCGTTCGAACAGAACCAGCTCAATCAATACCTGGCCCGCATCCTCAAGGACGATGCCGCGCGCAGCACCTGGAGCCGCAACGGGCTGGCATTCGCCGACACGGCTGATCTTTACAGCATGCCGCAGCACGCTGCGGATGTGATTCTGGCGGAGCACCACGGATGAAACTGATCCTTGCTGAACCCTTCAAGAGCCTCTGGGCCGGGCGCGATGCGTTCGAGGCCGTCGAGGCGCTGGAAGGCCAGGTCTATCGCGAACTCGAGAACCGGCGCACGTTGCGCACCGAGGTCGACGGACGCGGTTATTTCGTCAAGATCCACCGCGGCATCGGCTGGGGTGAAGTGGCGAAAAACCTGCTGACCGCCAAATTGCCGGTGCTCGGCGCGGGTCAGGAGTGGGACGCGGTCAATCGTCTGCATGAGGTTGGCGTCCCGACCATGACCGCCGTGGCATACGGCGAGCGCGGCAACAATCCGGCCATGCAGCATTCGTTCATCATCACCGAAGAGCTGGCGCCGACCGAGAGCCTGGAAGACGTCAGCCTCAACTGGCGCACCGAACCGCCCGAGCCGCGCATGAAGCGCGCGTACATCGCCGAAGTGGCGCGGCTGGTCGGGATGATGCACCGCGCCGGTGTCAATCACCGCGACTGCTACATCTGTCATTTTTTGCTGCACACCGACAAGCCGGTCACGCCCGACGACTTCAAGCTCTCGGTGATCGACCTGCACCGCGCGCAGACGCGTCCGGCGATCACCCAGCGCTGGCGCAACAAGGACCTGGCCGCGCTATATTTCTCGGCGATGGACATTGGCCTGACCCGACGCGACAAACTGCGGTTTCTCAAGGGCTATTTCCAGCAGCCGCTGCGTCAGGTCCTGGCCCAGGAATCGGCGCTGTTGAGCTGGCTTGAAGGCAAGGCCGAAAAGCTCTATCAGCGCAAATTGCGTTACGGGGACGCGCTCTGATGGCGGGCTGGAATCTGGAGCCTGGCTACGCCGCGCTGACGGACGACTTCGGCACCCTCGACGCCGTGTTCGCCCTCAAAGGCGAGCGCCTGACCCGGGATCCGTTGTCCGAAGTCATCCGCGTCGAGCGCGATGGCGTGAATTACTACGTCAAGCGTTACGTCGCTGCCGGCAAGGGTTTGCGTCGGTATCTGGGGCGGCCGCGGGTCAAGTCCGAATGGCAGAACCTCAAGCGCTTCGCCAAATGGGGCATCCCGACGGCAGAAGTTGTCGCCTGGGGCCTGGAGCGCAACGGCGCTGCGTATGATCGCGGCGCGTTGATCACCCGCGAACTGCCGCGCACCGAAGACCTGTCCGAACTGGCGCGGGTCAACGACACGCGCCTGGACAGCCGTTCATGGGTCAACGGCGTCAGCCAGCAGGTCGCGCACTACACCCGAACCATGCACGACCATCATTTCACCCATAACGATCTGAAGTGGCGCAACTTGCTGGTGGACGATCAGTCGACGGTGTTCCTGATCGACTGCCCCAACGGCGCGTTCTGGGTCAGCTTCATGCTGCGCTATCGGATCACCAAAGACCTCGCCTGCCTGGACAAGGTCGCCAAATATCACCTGTCGGCCACCCAGCGCCTGCGTTTCTATCTGCAATACCGTGGGCGCCAACGCTTGAACGATTCGGATAAAAAACGCATCCGCCACATCGTCAGTTTTTTTGAGGGTCGCGAATGAGTGTTTTCATTGCTGACGCCGACCGGGGGCTGCTGGAGCGGCACGGTCTGGCGGACTTCGATGCGTTGTGGAACGTCGAGCTCGACGCGGTGGATGAGCCCAACACCGGTCGCGGCGGCTGGAGCAGTGTGTTTCGCCTGGAGCTGGAAGGCTCCGGGTATTACCTCAAGCGCCAGAGCAACTACCTGACGTACACCCTGCATCACCCGTTTGGCGAGCCTTCGTTCTCCCGGGAATTTCGCAACATCAGCCTGTATCAGAAGCTGGGTATTCCGGCGCTGCATGCGGTGTTCTACGCCGACAGGAAAGTCGACGGCGAGCGCCGCGCGATTCTGATGACCCGCGCGCTGGATGGCTGGACGGATCTGGACACGCTGTTGCAGGACTGGCACGAGCGGCCGGCCACCGAGCGCCTGGCGATCCTGCAAGCGTGCGGGCAACTGGCGCGCACGCTGCACAAGGCCGGGCAAGTGCATGGCTGTTTCTACCCCAAGCATATTTTCATGCGGGCGCGGGGCGGCAAGTATATTGCGCAGCTGATCGACCTTGAGAAGACGCGTAAGTCGATTTTCGGCCAGCGTGACCGGGTCAAGGACATCGAGCCTCTGCTGCGCCGCGCACCGGTCTGGAACGAAACGGAAATCCGCGAACTGCTCGCGGCTTACCTGCACGCCCCGACCGACAGCGGGCTGGTCGAAGCCTGGTGGCAGCGGGTCGCCAAACGGGGCAGTCACAAGCGCCGGGATCGGTAAACAGAGTTCCGGGTTGAAATGCTTAACCTGGATTGATCAAAGAGGGCGCCGATGCGTTTGTCCGAACTGAAAAACGCCGGTCGCACCCCTGCGCTGCCAATGAGCATTGCGCTGGAGGATGCGGCCGGCCCTGCCGAGCTGCAATTGCTCAGCCTGCTGCGCGTCCTGCCCGGTCAGCGGTACGTCGGCGCCGGCATCTGGCGTGGGCGCACGGTGCTGGCGAAGTTGCTGGTCGGCTCAAAAGCCCCTCGGCATTTCCAGCGTGAACGCGACGGCGTACAGGCGCTGGCAAAACAAGGCTTGCCGACGCCGTTGCTGCTGGCCGACGGGCTGCAAGAAGGTGAGGGCGGCTGGCTGTTGTTCGAGTTTCTGGATCAGGCCGAAAGTCTGGGCGATGCCTGGAAATCGGTGGAAGACCTTCCGCCTCTGGCCGATGCACAGCAGTCAGTGCTGGGCGATGCTCTGGCCGCTGTGGGTCAGATGCACGCCAAAGGCCTGTGGCAAGAAGACCTGCATCTGGACAACCTGCTGCGTCAGGGCTCGACCTTGTACCTGATCGACGGCGCGGGCATTCGCGTCGAGCAAGCGGGCAAGCCGTTGTCCCGGCAAAAGGTGCTGGAGAACCTCGGTGTGTTCTTCGCCCAGTTGCCCAAGTCGCTGGAGCCGTTCACCGAAGAACTGCTGGTCTATTACCTGCTGAGCAATGGCGAGCACGGCTTGCCGGTCGAGGCGCTGCAAAAGCAGATCGACAAGGTGCGCATTTGGCGCTTGCGGGATTACCTGATCAAGATCGGCCGTGAATGCAGCCTGTTCAGCGTTGAAGACGGGCCGTTTGCCCTGCGCGCGATTCGTCGCGAGGAAGTCGCCGGAATGCTGCCGGTGCTGGAGAAGGCAGACGTGCTGGTCGAGCGCGGTCATCTGTACAAGACCGGTGGTGCGGCCAGCGTCGCCAAGGTTGACGTCGCCGGCCGCGAACTGGTGATCAAGCGCTACAACATCAAGAACCTGGCGCACTGGCTCAAGCGTTTCTGGCGCCCGTCCCGTGCCTGGCACTCATGGCGTGAAGGCAATCGGTTGCGGTTCCTCGGCATCGCAACGCCCAAACCGCTGGCGCTGCTGGAAAAACGCTTTTTATGGCTGCGCCGCGAAGCGTATCTGGTGACCGAGTTCCTGCCGGGGCCCGACATCATCGAGCGCTTTGCGCCCTATGTAGCGTCTGGCGATGCGCCAGACGCCGAATTGCAGGCGCTGGACAGGCTGTTTGCGCAGTTGATCCGCGAGCGCATCAGCCACGGCGATCTCAAAGGCCACAACGTGTTCTGGCACAACGATCGCTGGTCGCTCATCGATCTGGATGCCATGTGTCAGCACGGCTCCCAGACCTCGTTCGCGACGGCGTTCGCCAAGGACCGCGCGCGCTTCATGCGCAACTGGCCGGCGGACAGCGCGCTGCACCAAGTGCTGGAGCAGCGCATTCCGACCGTTGCAAAAACGGAGGGCTGAATCGTCAGTCCACGTGTTTGAGGTTCATCTCCACCAGTGCGTCGATCAATGCCTGCACGTTGTCGAACGGCTGGCGATGAACCTGCGGCCATGACGCGCGCTCGACGTAGGCTTTGCCAGCGGTATTGAACCGTACCGGCGTGTGCTTGAGGGTGCGGTCTCTTGAGCGATGCACGATCGTCGGCCGCAAGGGGGCGGACTCATCGAGCATGAACATGCCCGGACTGTGCAGTCTGTCGCTGGCGGGCGCGGCGAGTTGAGGGCGTGGCGGCAGTTCGATCTCCACGCGGAAATCATTCTTCACCTGCACCGACTCACGCCCCAGCCCCGCCGGGACCTGTTCGCCCGGATCGATCATGATGCCGTGGCCTTTGCCCTGCGCCACGTCCATCACCCGCACGCCAATCCCCTGCTCTAGTTCGGCGATGCCCGGCACGCTGTTTTTGAAGGTGTTGGCATGGGTCTCACCCACCAGCGCCATCCACTTGTGGGGCCCCATCACCTCCTGATGCTTGCGTATCGTGCGAGACGCAAAATAGCTGAGCACCTGCTGGCGCGTGGTGTTGGAGTGGGTTGGCAAATGGCGGATGAAGTAACTGGCGGCGCAATCGATAGCGCGAACTTCAATGCCATGCCGCCTGGCCTGGACCACCAGTCTTTCGAACGTGTAGAGGCCCGTCGGGTCGGTCTGGAATGTTTGGTCCATGCGCTTGAGGTCATGCAGCAGACGCTTGCTCATGTGGCCCGTCTCGGCGAAGCGGTCAAGATCGGCCGGATGGATATCCGTCAGCAGATGCTCCATGTACAGCGTCTTCACCTTCTGGCGTGCCAGATGCTCCATGTTGTCGAGGATGAAGCGCTTGCTGGCGCGTGCCGAATGGGATTCGCCGAGGACAACACCGGACGTGTTCTCGTACAGCTCTTCGATGAACATGCTTAACGGCGTGTCGGCTTTGACCTCGGGCAGAATGACGCGCTCAGGGAGGGCGAGGTTGAGCACAGAGCGCGCATCTTTCTGCAGCGTATTCGCCAGCTCGAAGAACTTCTCACGCACGTCCACGAGATGACTTTCGATAAAGAAGTAATCGGGGTTGAGGCCTCTGTGACGGAAATTAGCCAGGTCATGAAAGATGCTCTGCATGTCGACCGGCATCTGGTAGCGGTTGTCGATCAGCGACTGCTGAATGGCGCCCATCGGGTAGTCGTTGCTCCAGGCGGCGGCATCGGCGCGGGTCCAGTAGCCGGCCGGATTCCATTCAAAGCCGTGTTCACCGATGTAAAGGTTTACCTCGCTCCTGGGATGGGAAACGATGGTGCGGCGGTTAGGGTCCAGGCCCCACTCCATGAGCGAGCGTCGTTCGAAGAAACCATACAGGGCATCGTCCATTGACGTGCCGGATGGACTGAAGGGCGAGGATGCGCCGGCCCCATTGTCGATGTTCGGGTTGCCGATCTGTGCCTTGAAATCCGCACGCGACGCAGCGCTGCTGATGACGGCATCGCTGTCCACGGATATCTGGATCGGCGTGCCCGACGGCACGTCTTCGACGCGCAGGCTGAGTACGCCTTGCAGTTCACTGATGCCCGGCTGTTGCTGCCAGGTGTTCGCGGTGCGGTGGTCGAGCAGCGCGATCCAGCGCCTGCCGGGATGCGCCTGCACATCGCCGCTGATCACTTTGTGACCAAAGAAAACCGCCATTTTTTGCGGCGCGAGGGCGTCACCTGCAGCGGATGCCACTTCATTGCCAGCGTAGTCATAACTGACCGAGGAACTGAACGGCCGAACGTCGATGCCGTGTCGGTGGGCCGCTTTGATCAGGTGGTAATAGTCGTATTTTTCGCTGCCGTTCTTGAGCGCGCCCTCGTTCACGGTATCCAGGTAGTGCTTGATCATGTGGGAGCCGCTACGCGTCTTGCTGCCGAGCGCCTTGTATTTCTGCAACTTGTGCGTGTGCTGGTCGGTCTGCAGATGCTCGATGTAAAGCACCTCGACCTTGCGCTCTGCCAGCAAGGGCATGTTGTCGATCAGCAGTTGTTTACTGGCGATGGAGGTCGGTGCTTCGCCGATCACCAGGCCGTTGGATTTTTCCAGTGCGGCCTCGAAGAACGCCTGGGGCGTCACGCCATCTGCCAGCTCCGGCAATTCAGGTTTGCCCGGCAGGGGCGGCTGCTCGAAGAATGCCTTGGCATCGCGGTACAGATTCTGGCGCAGGGTTTGGTAGGTCGAACGACCGCCCTGGAAAATGTCGTCGAAAAACTCATGCAGACCAAACGTGGCCTCCTCAAAGCGTTCAGCCTGCCTTGGGCTGACGATGCCGAAGACGTAGGGCTGCAGCGATTCCGGCATTTCATAGTCGCTCAAGTCGCCTACCGCTGTGGCGGGGCTTGCCGGGGTTTCGTCCAACCGGCTGAACGAAGGCAGAACGCCGCCGCGCAAGCCGGCAGTCTCAAGCAGTTCCCACTGCCCCTGGCTGTTGAGGCGTACCGTCTGCCGGCCAAAGAATGCAAACGGGTTACGCGGATCGACGATCTGCCAAGCCGCAAGCCGGGCGTCGTACTGGACCTGGTATGTCTGGTCTTGCATGGCAATGTAGAAGTTGCCGCGAACGACGCTGACCCCTTGCCCATGCGGGCGGTTCAAGGGGAGGGCGTCCGCCAGAGACACATCCACCGGGTGCAACGGATGGACAGGGGTATCCCCGACCCGCACCGGCGCGGTGTCCTGCTGCAGTGCCCTCCATACGCCTGTGACATCGGTTTGCGCATAGCGCCCGGTAGGCTGAAGCGTTTCGGGGATCAATGCGCGGGTTCGGTACAGCGGGACATGGGTGTTGGCTGATTGAGGCGCGGCCCAGAAGAGTTCGTTCTCAATCGCGACCGGTTGCAGTGTTTCATCGGAGCCATTGGCCACCGAGCGAGCATGCCTGCCGGTCGCTTTTTGTGTGGTCAGGTCCTTCAGTACGCCGCCCAGCCCTTTGATTCCAGTATGCAGATCGCCCGCCGCGCCCGCCGTGTTCAACCAGGCGCTGAGCACGTAGAAGCTCGCGGCTGCGTGATCCCGCTCGTCCAGGGCTTGCAGCGCGCGATAACCATCAGCGCTCGCGATGATCATGCCGACCGCGAAGCTGGCGGGCGGAAAGGGCAAAGTCACGGCGGTCGCGATCAGCTCAAGGCTGTTCCAGGCTTGCCGGCAGAGCATGTCTGCGCGCCCCGTCGTGGTGTCCTCGACCTCGCGAATCTTGCGCTCGATTACCTGGTTGAAGCACACGTCGTGCAGGTTGCTGAACGGCTGGCTCGGCAACGCGGGTTTGCGACCACTGCCTTTTTTCAGTTCAGCCAAGGCAAATGCCAGCGGCATGCCGGCCTTCACACGGGCACGGCTCAGGTAGTAGTCACCCATGCCTGCGCCCAGTAGCGTGTTGCTGAAGGTGATCAGCGGGCGGAAAGCGCGGCCGTCCGGTGCCTGCGGGGTGTACAGCAGAACCTGCTCCAGGGTGCTCGCGCCAGGCGGCCGGAGCAGGAAACAGCCGTGAATGACCTCCGCGCGGGAGCCAATCACCATCATGTCTACATTCAATTGCAGGGGATAGACGGGGTAGCGCAGGCGCTCCGCCGGGCTGCTGTGATGCATGTTGAAGATGGAGGTGGTGAGCCAGCTCAGTTGCGAGGCGTCGATGTGCCCTTCGAGAAAGCTGCGCAAGGCGTCAGCGCGCATTTGCAGTTGGGTCAGCAACAGGCTGTGTTGGCGGCGCCAGTTGTAACCGTCGCTGGCAGGGTCCAGCAGGCGCCCACGAACCATCGCGATGTACTGATCGGCGACCCACTGGCCGCGAACCGAACCGGCCACTTTCTCCGGGCTCAATCCTGTGAGATCGACGCCTTCGGGGCCTCTGAAAGTGGCGGTGGTGTCGGCAGACGCTTTAAGCAGCCCCAGCGTGTCGTCGTAGCCGTCCCGTAGCATCTGTGTGTAGGACAGGGTTTCGCGGGGCGTATGAATGATGATGCGGTCAGGGTCCACCGTTTCTGGCGGCAGGCCCAGCAGCGCGTTGATCTTGCGGCTGGCGGTCTGATGCACATAGGTGTTGAAGTCGGTGACATACGTGTGCGGTCCGGCTTGGTAGATGTCACCCGCCGCAACAAGCGCATCCTCCAGCGCCACCAGTTGCCGACGCTGCTCGGCGGGCGCCCGCAGGAACCAGTCCGGCGTGTGCAGTCGTTGTTCGGACAGTTTTACTTTAACGCGCGCCGACACCAGCGCGTGCAAACCGGTGTTGTAATCGGGCAGGGTTGCATAGCTGAGCCAGCCTGGGCTCGGCGCCGGTTTCTCGCTCAAATCATGCAGCTGGGCCCTTAGCGCGTCTCTTCTGTTGGCGGCGATCTGCTCCAGCAAGAACTGGCTCAGTTCGGCGGACCTGCTCCAGCTCACGAGTTCGCCGAGCAACTGACGCTCGTTCTCGAAGCGCCGAAAATGCTGAGAGTGAGGGATGTCCGGGGTGAACATCAGCAACCCGTCCGGCTGGCCCGCTGCATCGAGCTTGCGTAACAGCACGACGCTGCTCAGGGTGTCACGCCCATTGAGCTTGATCTGTTGAACGGTAACGGCCGGGTTTCTCGGGGCGACGGTGTCCGGATTCAGTGACTCGATCAGGGTCAGATCGGAAGGCTGAATATGCCCCTGCAGCTCTGCGCCACGGGCCTGGGCGATGAGTTGATGGTGCATTGTTTCGCACATCAGGTGCTGGGTGGTCGGCGAGCCGAGCGCCTGGCGCTGCGCGGGCCCGAAACGGCTTCGCAGGTCTTGCTCGTTGATGACGTCGGCGAGGTAAGCGGCGGTCAGGGCGCTGTGTTCAGGCTTAAGCGACAGGCCGCCGTAGGTGATGTGGCTGTGCGTCTGAAAGGCGGAGCCTGAAACTTCGTCACCGGGGTGCAGGCCGTAGAGCGCCAGGTGCGTCAGCGATCGGCGGGCCGTGAAGGTTTCGGCGGTAATGGGCAGCGTTCGTTCGGTGCTGATGAGAACATCGTCCGGATCGAGATCAATGCCCAGATCATTGGCCAGTCGCGCGTGCAGATGACTTCGCGCGAACTGTTCGGGGGATGCGGCGCTGTCCATGACGCTCATCAATGCGCTGCGCGCGCGCTCGTAATTCATCAGGCTGCGGGCATAACGCTCGCGCTGTTCGGCACTCGCCATTTCCAGCCAGTCGGGGCGTGAAAGACGCTCATCGCGTTGGGCGCGGCGATTCTGCGCAGCGGCAATGGCGCCGTCGGGCCCCCAGGATTTCGGCTGGTGGAGCAGATCCTCAAGTCGAACCTGAAGGGCCTGAGGCGACAGGCTGTGGGCGGTCTCGAACAGCTCGTCGATGTCTACACGCTGCTTTGCCAGCAGGCGATCAAAGGCGTGCTCGTAGGGCGATCCTTTGAAGGACATCAGTTGAAAGTCCGACGGCAGGTGGGGTTCCAGAAACACATCGCCGCCTGAGGCGATCTCGAGCCAGGCTTCGCGCGTGCTGTCGTGCATCAGGCGCAGGAGGGGCAGGCGCAGGAGTGGATGATTGATGCGACGGGCGAGTTCTTTCAGCAATACCTGGTTGGAGACGAAGCCTTCAACGCCTTGTCCGGGCAACCAGAGCAAGGTTTGCCCCGGCGGGGCGGTCGCAACCATCGCCCCGGCGAATTCGATGCGAAGCTGTGCATCAAGTTGAAGTTCGAGGGCGCTGAATACCACGTGTTCCTGCGCATCCATGCCCGGCAGGCAGTGCGAGTAGTCGCGGTGCAACTCGCCTTCGTCGATGTTCAGCAGCAGGTCGTCGCGCAGGGCCAATTCGATGCAGGTCACGAAGAGCTCGCGGCGTGAAATATCACGCGCACTGGCCTGCGCCCAAAAGCGCTCGATGGCCGAGTGCAAAGACGTTGCCTGCTTCAGGGGCGGTTGGCTGGGTGAAGCGTTGATGTAGTTGTCTGCATCCGGAAGATGCAGGCACTCTGCGTCGAGAACAGCGGCGAGCGTTGTCAGCCGATCCAGCGCAGGCGGGTTGGGTGAAAATGTTTCCATGGCGTTCAGCATTCCTGAGTGATCTCTGCGCAAATAGGTAGCGCGAGAGCCGGGCGAGAAGCCCGATGATTCGTCGAGCGATCAATCAATCAGAACGCCTGGGCGTGTGGTGCTAAATAGTTAACGCACGGGATGGGCAGTGAACCGGTAAACGCGAGGTAATCGGGCAGGGCGGGCAGCCCGATCCAGAAGAGACGCCAGATTGACTGCCGCTGCGCGCCAGATCGCGGGCAAGCGCGCTCCTACAGGAGGTTGGCGTCAACGCTAAAGCCTGCGCTCCTACAGTGGATTGGCGTTAACGCCTATACCTGTGCCTTGCGCAAATCTGTAGGAGCGCGCTTGCCCGCGAATGCGTTGTGCCAGGCGCCGCTGCAACGCCATGACCCACCGCAATCCCAAGCAACCCCAATCCTACCGCTGTGTTTGCTGACTTCATTCCCCGCGACCACTTCCAGAGCCATTACGCTATAATCCCGCCCTTTAGCTGTCTGCCGCCGTTGCGCCAGGCACACCTTATTTGTCAGGCGCGTGATGCCTGCATGCAGACTTAAGAGGCTAGACCCTAGTGGCATTGACGATCCTTGGCCTGTCCGGCGCCCTTAGCCATGATCCTTCCGCAGCCCTGTACATCGACGGCAAGCTGGTTGCTGCGGCCGAAGAAGAGCGTTTCGTTCGCGACAAGCATGCCAAGAACCGCATGCCCTATGAATCGGCGAAGTTTTGCCTCGAACAAGCGGGCATCAAACCTTCCGATGTCGACGTCGTCGCCATTCCCTTCGCGCCCATCAGTCTGTTCGGCGAAGCGCGCTGGCACTACGCCAAACGCTATTGGTATGCACCGGACCGCGCCCTCGACGCGATCCTGATGGGCAACCGCCGCTACAAGCGCTATCGCAACAAGATCGTCTGGTGCCTGGAACAACTGGGTTTCGATCCGAAAAAGATCAAGATCGAACCCGTCGAGCACCACCTGGCCCACGCCTCCAGCGCTTACCACTGCTCCGGCTTCCAGGAGAAAACCGCGATCCTCGGGATCGACGGCAAGGGCGAGTACGCCACCACGTTCTTCGGTTATGGTGAAAACGGCAAGATCCACAAGATCAAGGAATTCTTCGATCCGGATTCCCTCGGCGGCCTGTATGGCGCGATCACGGAATTCCTCGGTTTCGAGATGCTCGACGGTGAATTCAAAGTCATGGGCATGGCGCCGTACGGCGACGCGACCAAGTACGATTTCTCGCGCCTGGCCACGTTCGAAAACGGCGAATTGGTGATCAACACCGAATACGCCAACGTCATCGGCCTGCGTCGCTACAAAGAGAAGGGCAAAGGCTTCTACTTCTCGCCGAAACTGATCGAGTGGCTGGGTCCCAAGCGCGAGGGCGACATTGCCGACGAGCCGTATATCCATTACGCCGCCAGCATGCAGGCGCTGTTCGAGAAGCTGTCGCTGCAGATGATCGACCACTATCTGGGTGACATCCTCAAGGAAACCGGCAAGCTCGCCTTCGCCGGCGGTTGTGCGCTGAACGTCAAACTGAACCAGAAAATCATCGCGCGCCCTGACGTCAAAGAGCTGTTCGTTCAGCCAGCGTCGGGTGATGCCGGCACTGCCGTCGGTGCCGCCGCTTACGTTTCCCACACACGCGGCGTGCCGGTCGAGAAGATGGAACACGTCTACCTCGGCCCTTCCTACAGCAACGAAGACGTTATCGCCGCCTGCGCCCGCCACCCGAGCAAGCCGGCCTGGCGCCAGATCGACAACACCCCCGAGCGCATCGCCAAAATCATGGTCGCGGGCAACCCGGTGGCCTGGTTCCAGGGCCGCATGGAATTTGGTCCTCGCGCTTTGGGTGGTCGCTCGATCATCGGCTGCCCGAGCATTGCCGGCGTGGCCGATCGCATCAACCATCAGATCAAGTTCCGCGAGCGCTGGAGGCCTTTCTGCCCGTCGATGCTCGACACCGTCGCCCCGCAGATGATCAAGATCGATCACCCGGCGCCGTTCATGACCTTCACCTTCGAAGTGGCGGAAGAGTGGAAAACCCGTGTGCCGGAAGTCGTCCACGAAGACGGTACCTCCCGCGCCCAGGTGCTCAAGCGCGAGTACAACCCGCGTTACTACGACATGATGAAGGCGCTCGAAGACCTGACCGGCAACGGCGTCTCGCTCAATACTTCGCTCAACCGTCGCGGCGAGCCGATGATCTGCTCGCCTACCGATGCGCTGAACATGTTCTTCGGCTCCGATCTGGAGTACCTGATCATGGAAGACATTCTGGTAGTCAAAGACGGCGTGGACACCCATGACACGCTCAGCTGAGCGCCATGTTCTCCAGTTCTGCCACGGCTATGACGGGCCGTTCCTCGACTGCGCCCGTCAATACGCCAGCCTGTTCGTGGGCAGGGGTTACCGTGTCACCACGGTATTCCTGACCGGCGTTGCGGATGCCGACGTCGCAGCCAGCTGCGCGTCGGACGAAGTGCTGTTCATGGAGTACAGCTCCAAGGCCATCGGCGGCATGAAGCTGGCGGCGATCCGCGATCTGCGCAAGATCGCAGCGTCGCGCAGTTTTGAGTTTTGCATCGCCCACCGTTTCAAGCCGACGTACATCGCGTTGCTCGCCACCCGTTTACCGGTGATCGGCGTTCATCATGCGTTTGGTGATTACCGGCGCCGCAGTCGCAAGGTGCTGGCCAACATGTTTCGCGCCCGTTTGAGCCTGCTGGGCGTCTCCGATGCGGTGCGCGATGACATACGCAATTGCCTCTCCAAGTGGCCGGCCGAGCGTATTCAGACCCTATATAACCGCATCGATGTCGATCAGCTGAGCGCCACGCTGCTGTCCCGTGAGGAAGCACGCGACGCATTGGGTCTGGCGCAAGAGGCGTGGGTCGTGGGCAATGTCGGTCGACTGCACCCCGATAAGGATCAGTCGACGCTGCTGCGCGGATTCGCCCAGGCGTTGCCCAATCTACCCGCCGACAGCCAACTGGTGATTCTCGGTCAGGGCCGGCTGGAACAGGACCTCAAGCACCTGGCGGTCGAGCTGGGCATCGGCCACGAGGTCATGCTGGCGGGGCAGGTGACTCAGGCCAGCCGTTACTTCAAGGCCTTCGACGTGTTCGCACTGAGCTCCGATCATGAACCCTTCGGCATGGTACTGCTGGAAGCCATGGTGGCCGGCGTGCCCCTGCTGGCGACAGCCTGTGGCGGCGCGAAAGAGGTCGTCGAAGGCGTGGGTATTCTGTTTCCCCTCGGCGGTGCCGAGCCTCTGGCTCAGGGGCTGCTACACCTTTCGCGGATGGACGCCGAGCTGCGTCAGTCCTGCGCGGATGCGATGCTGCAACGGCTGCACGACCGTTTCAGCGACGAGGCAGTAAAAGCTGTTTTCTGGCAGTTGCCGCAAGTCGTCGCGCTCACCTCGGAAACCTGATTTTATTCGAACCGCTGGCAGCCATTGGCCTCTGATAGCAATGAACACCCGGCTGCATAGCACAGGATATGGATTGGAATGGTTGTAAAAAATTTGCCGGCACGTGCGGGGTACATTGCAGGTTTACTGC
The DNA here is from genome assembly GCF_021728295.1 of Pseudomonas petrae. Taxonomy (GTDB): domain Bacteria; phylum Pseudomonadota; class Gammaproteobacteria; order Pseudomonadales; family Pseudomonadaceae; genus Aquipseudomonas; species Aquipseudomonas petrae. The sequence continues at coordinate 16,014 of NZ_JAKJXE010000015.1, read as the reverse complement.
TTGCAGTGGTGATGGTGATCCTGTTTCTCGGGCCGTTCTGGTGGCCCGGTGAGTCAAGTTCCTGGGCTGCGTTCATTCGTGCGGCGCTGGTCATTGCCTTGCTCTGCGCGGCGCCGGCGCTGAGTCGGCGATCATTTTCAGTCAGTCCGCTGACATACACCGTCCTGCTGCTGTTCGCCTATCTGCTGATCAACAGCCTCATGGCAGACGACGACATGAAATCCCTGCGTCGGCTTCTGCTCATTCTTGTGTTTTTCATCGGCGTTGGCGTGATACCGGCAAGCGGCGCCTTCGACTGGGAAAAAATCCTCAAGATATCGGTGGCAGTGGTCGCGCTGTTCGCCGCGTTTTCGATGCTCAATCTCGCCATTCACGGCGCGTTCGTCCTGGGCTATCGGCAGATGTCGCTGTCCGGGTCGGGCATTACCGACGTGGCGGACTTCGGCAACACCATCGTTGCCGGCATGAACTACGGCTTGTTTCTGCTGGCCGGGATCTGGCTGACGTTACGTTCCAGGCGCCGTGCCGAAATCGTCCTCTGGCTGCTGTGCTGCGCCCTTATTGCCACCTACATCTATTTCACTTTCGCACGCAGCGCCTGGTTGGCGTCATCGGTCGGCGGGCTGGTGCTGCTTGGCACCATGACCAGCGGCAAGCTGCGTCGCAACATCCTGATCCCGGCGGCTATCGTCATCGCGCTCGTGCTTATATTCGGCTTCAGCGAGTTGGCTTACGAAGTGCAGACCCGCGGCGTGACGGGGCGCAACGAAGTCTGGCTCGCAGTGTTCGAGCGACTGGCCGGCCATTGGTGGTTCGGGGTTGGCGCGGGCACGCCACTGGGCGAGGTTCACCTCTCGACCGGGCAAATCGTGCGCAACACCCACGGCCTGTATTTCGAGGTGCTTTACCAGTTCGGCATCGTCGGTCTGGCGCTGCTGCTGGCAACCATGCTGCACGCGGGCGCGTGTCTGGCTCGAGCGCGCAAGATCTCGGAGATCGCGCGGCTCTGGCTGGCGATCCTCTGCTCCGTCGGCGTGGTGATGACGGTTGAGCTGCACACCTTTGTCGGTTCACCCGATCTTGTATGGGAATGGCTCTGGCTGCCCCTCGCAGGCGCGGTCGCCATCTCGCGGGAGGCGCGGCGTGCTGAGGATTGAAGCGCGGGGCGAGCAACGCTGGCTGGTAGGGCAGGATCTGGAAGTTTGCCTGCAGGACTTTGCGCATTCCTGGGGTTCTGTCACGGGGCCGGTGTTGCTGCTGGCTTCCGGACCGTCAGCGAACGAATTCCCGCTTCACCGTTACCGCAGTCTGCCGGTCGTTGCCATGAACGGTTCGATCGTGCGCTGCGTCGAAGAGGGCATACGGCCTTTCTACTACCTGTGTGATGACCCGAATTTTGTCATCGGCCGGTCGGCGCTGGCGCTGATGGGGGTCAGCCACGGCGAGCACCTGGCGATGAGTCTGGATGTGCTTCAGGCGATTCACTCGGCCGACGCCACCGCCTTGAGCGGCAAGAAGATCTATCTGCTGGAGCGGGTCAACCGCCAGGACGGAAGGGCGGTGATGTCGGATCGGGCCTATGCATGGTCTATCCGTAACGACGACGAGCTGATTTCAAACTTCTCTCTTTTGCGTCGAAAACCAAACCGTATCGGCTTCAGCCTTAACCTCAAACGCGGCTATTTCGGCAGCCGAACCATTCCTTTCGGCGCCTTGCAGCTGGTTTGCCATCTGGCGTTTCGTCAGGTGTTCGTGGTCGGCATGGACCTGCGTCAGGGCGGGGGGCGCTTTTACGAGAAAGGAGAAGCGGCTTTGCCCAGCAGCCTGGATGAGGATTTCGAGCAATACATCCTGCCAAGCTTCGCGCTGATGGCCCGCAAAATCCTGCCCCGAACCGGCATGCAGGTTTTCAATCTATCCAGCGTCAGTCGCATGCCAGAGCGGGTCATTCCCAAAATCACCCTGCAGCGCCTCGACGAGCTGTTGGGCGTTGAACCCGGCGCGTCTACGCAAACAGCGCCGTCAACCGGGCAGTGAAGTGGACGCTCCGGCCTTTGGTGTAAGCCGAAATAAAAGCCACGCCCGTATCGCTTTCCACCAGCCAAGCGCGATCTTCCTTATACCTGAGCAGGTGCTGGAAATTGCGCAGCCGCTTCGAGTCGCTCAACCCTCTACGCTGGCACTTCATGTCAGAGATATCGATCAGCCCCAGTTTCGACTCGGGGGTAAGGATCACGTTGCCCAGATGCAACGAGCGGAAGTAGACGCCGCGATCGTGCAAGTGGGCGATAAACGTACCCAGCTCAGCCCGCAGCGGCGCGCTTTCACCGTGCTCTTTCAGCACCTGGCGGATGGTCAGGCCGGGCAACGGCGTGTAGCGCACGGCGTCGCGGCTTATGCTGGCAATTCGGTAGGTGGCGATCACTTCAGGGCAGGGGACGGCGCGCTTTTTGAGGGCGTCGATGTTGTCGGCGAAGCGTTGCGCGTAGGGAAACAGCAAGGCCGAGCTGATCAGGCGCTTGCGGCGGAACAGTTTGAGAATGGTGCCGTCCTCAAGCAACAGAACCTTGTCCCCGGATCCGTCCGCTTCGAGCACGGTGGCGTTTTCTCGCAAAGCCAGATAGGCGCTGTGTTCCATTGGGTGCATCGGCATACTTACCTGAACAAATGCGGCATGTTACCCGAGTCGGCCCCGCTTGGGTCGCGGCAGGGGTCGACAAATATGGGTTGTGCTACCATGCCCGCCTAATTTTTTCGTGCGGATTCCCATGAGCAGTCCTGATCCTCAAGCTAAAACGACCCTGGCGATTTACTTCCGCCTGTTGACCTATGTGCGGCCGTATATAGGCCTTTTCTGCTTGAGCATTGTCGGCTTTCTGATCTTTGCGTCCACCCAGCCGATGCTCGCCTACATCCTCAAATACTTCGTCGATGGCCTGGCCAATCCCGAGGCCAGCCTGTTCCCCGGCAACCCTTATATTGGCCACCTGCAATTGCTGCAGGCGGTGCCACTGATGATCGTGCTGATCGCGGCGTGGCAAGGTGCCGGCTCGTATCTGGGCAACTTCTTCCTGGCCCGCGTCTCCCTGGGGCTGGTGCATGACCTGCGTGTCGTGCTGTTCAACAAATTGCTCACGCTGCCCAACCGCTTCTTCGATAACAGCAACTCCGGGCACCTGATCTCGCGCATCACCTTCAACGTGACCATGGTCACCGGCGCTGCCACTGACGCGATCAAAGTCGTGATTCGTGAAGGCATGACAGTCATCTTCCTGTTCGGCGCGCTGCTGTGGATGAACTGGAAATTGACCCTTGTGATGCTGGCGATCCTGCCGCTCATCGCGGTCATGGTGAACAGCACCAGCAAGAAGTTTCGCAAGCAGAGCAAGAAGATTCAGGTGGCCATGGGCGACGTGACCCACGTGGCGTCCGAAACTATCCACGGCTATCGCGTGGTCCGCAGCTTTGGCGGCGAAGACTACGAAAAGGCCCGTTTTGAAAAGGCCAGCCGCAGCAACACCAAAAAGCAGCTGGCGATGACCAAGACCGGCGCCGTTTACACGCCGATGCTGCAATTGGTGACCTACAGCGGCATGGCTGTTGTGATGTTCCTTGTCCTTTATCTGCGCGGCGACTCCTCGGCGGGCGATCTGGTGGCTTACATCACCATGGCCGGCCTGCTGCCCAAGCCGATCCGCCAGCTGTCTGAAGTCAGTTCCACCATCCAGAAAGGCGTCGCCGGTGCGGAGAGCATCTTCGAGCAGCTGGATGAGCCGACCGAACAGGACCTGGGCACCGTTGAACGCGACAAGGTTTCAGGCCGTCTGGAGGTGAAAAACCTCACGTTCACCTACCCGGGAACTGAAAAGCGCGTGCTGGACGACGTGAGTTTTGTCGCCGAAGCCGGCCAGATGGTCGCGCTGGTGGGCCGTTCCGGCAGCGGTAAATCCACGTTGGCGAGCCTGATTCCGCGTTTCTACGATCATGTGCAGGGCCAGATCCTCCTTGATGGCGTCGAGACTCAGGACTACACCCTGCGCAGCCTGCGCCGGCAGATCGCGCTGGTGAACCAGAACGTCACGCTGTTCAACGACACCATCGCCAACAACATCGCGTATGGCGATCTGGCCGGCGTGCCGCTGGAAGAAATCAAGAAAGCCTCGGCCGATGCCTATTCGGACGAGTTCATCGACAAGTTGCCTCAGCAGTACCAGACCCTCGTCGGAGAGAACGGCGTGCTGCTGTCTGGCGGCCAGCGTCAGCGTTTGGCGATTGCTCGCGCGCTGCTGAAAAATGCGCCGCTGCTGATTCTCGACGAAGCGACTTCGGCGCTGGATACCGAATCCGAGCGCCATATTCAGAAGGCGCTGGAGAAGGTCATGCAGGGCCGTACCACGCTGGTGATCGCCCACCGTCTGACCACCATCGAAAAAGCCGATGTCATTCTGGTCATGGACGAAGGCCGTATCGTCGAGCGCGGTTCCCATGCCGAACTGCTGGGGAAGAACGGTTACTACACGCGCCTGCATGCCAAACAGTTCGAAGAAACCGAGCCTGTCGAAATCGACCGGGCAGTCGATGCATGCTGAGTCACTTGCGCGCATGGCGTGAGCGAGGCTGGACCCCGATCGATGCAACGACCTACGCCAACGCGTGGCAGCAGTTCGGTGGCAGCGTTGCCACGCACCCGCAAGTGATCGAGCGTCTGGCCGGGCTGGCGGACATTCCGGTGCGTTATCTGGGATGGCTGCAAAACGGCAACATTGTCGCTGCGGTTGCCTGCTGGGGCCGGGATCTGGCGCTGGCCAAGAAGGTGCTCAAGCAGCGTGATCGGCGTGTCTTCGATCTGGGTAACGCGGAAATCATTCTGCCGATCGCCCCAGGCGTGACAGTGCCGGTGCGCCAGCGCATGAGTTACGTGTCGGAGCTGAACGCCGGTCAGATCGACACGCTCAAGCCGCAAGCCGAAAGCCTGGCGATCGCCCGCGCGCCTGAAGACTACTCCAAGAAATTCCGCTACAACCAGCGCCGCGAGCAGCGTTTGCTTGAAGAGGCGGGCGGGGTTATGCAGCCGATGCTGGATTTCACGTCCGAGGAACAAGCCCGCATTTACTCAAGCCTGTTTCATGCGCGCTGGGGCTTCGACGTGCCGGGCAAGGATCACCTGGCCAAGGTGTTCGAGCTGATGCGCGAGTTCATGACCGGCTCGATGATCCTGCTGGAGGGCAAGCCCATTGCCGCTCAGGTGCTGTACAGGGTCGAGTCGCCACACTGGGTGTCCGTCGAATACATCAATGGCGGTGTTGATCCGGCCCATCAGGCGTTGAGCGCCGGCAGCGTGCTGAGCTTCGTCAACACTCAGAACGCCTGGGCTGACGCGAGGGCGGTGAACAAGCCATTGCGCTATTCCTTCGGTCGCTCCGATCGCGAATACAAAGACCGCTGGTGCCAGACGGTGCCTGTCTACAAGGTTGGATGACATGTCCGGGCGCAAGCAGCAGCTTCTGAAACGACATCGGCGCAACAAGCGTCTGGCGCTGATCATCGGTCTGGCGCTGCTGATCGGCATTGGCGTCTGGGTCGCGTGGTGGCTGGTGCCGTTGCTGATTGTTGCTGCCTGGGTGGCCCACGAAGCCTGGTTCTCCGACCATCTGTTTTATTCGCCCAAGAGCGATTACCACTATCAGTTTCCCGACGCGGCCCAGGCGCAGCCGGTTTCCGTCGTCAACGGCATGCTGCAACTGAGCGAGCCGTTGGCCGAAGGCGAAACGCTGCTGCTGGAGCTCGACCTGCGCAGCAGCTGGCTCGGTCGCTGGCTGGACCCGTACGTATTGGCGGGCGACGACCGCCAGGATTTCGAACGAGGGTTTGCCGGGCGTCGCTACGTGAACCTCACCGGCCAGCGAGACGTCGTTGCAGACAGCACGTTGCGCCTCAAAGGCGGGTTCTGCCGCATCGCCGACACCGGCCGTTTGTACGTGCTGATCAACCCGGATTACCGCCATCAGCGGTTGATGATCCTCGCACCCCACGCCGACGATGCCGAACTGGCAGCGTTTGGCCTGTACAGCCAGGCCGCCGATTGCAGCATCGTTACGGTGACTCAGGGCGAAATCGAGGCCGAACGCTACGAACAACTGGGGCTGAACCGCGCCGATGCTGCGCGGCTCAAGGGTCGCCTGCGCACGTGGGACAGTCTGGCGATTCCGCTGTGGGGCGGTGTGCCGCAGAGTCAGTGCGTGCAACTGGGCTACTACTGCCTGCAACTGCCGGCCATGGCCCAGTCGCCGGATCAGCCGTTTGGCTCCCGCGACTCTTCAGAGACCGACATCCGCAGCGCGCGGCAGCAAAATCCTTTGCCGTTGCCGGGTGATCAGGACGGCGCGCCGACCTGGAACAATCTCGTGGCCGATCTCGCTGCGCTGCTGGACGCCTATCGGCCGGACGTCATTGTCATGCCGCACCCGGAACTCGATCCCCATGCTGATCACATCGCCACGACTCAAGCGTTATATGAAGCGGTGAGCAGAAGCGCGCACACGCCCGAGGTGGCGCTGTTCTACGCCAATCACCTGCACGACAACGACCGCTGGCCCATGGGCCTGGCCGGTAAAGGCGTCGCGCTGCCGCCGTTTGTTGAAGCACCGTCGGTTGATCAGCTCTGGAGTACGTCGCTCGGTTCGGACGTGCAACTTGATAAGGCCATGGCCCTGGCGATGCAGCATGACCTTCAGGGACCGCCACCCTTTAAGAAGCGCCTGCGCCGGCAGATTCAACGCTGGCTGGCCGGTCGCGAATGGCCGCTGACGGGAGACGACGAATTCTTCCGCAAGGCTGTTCGCCGGCATGAGGTGTTCTGGGTTCGCCGCTTTCCGCGCCCGTAACTGCAACAGTGGATGCGCGATTCGTTGCACCACTTAAAGCGCCATGTGAAGCGCTGCTTGAAGCACTAAGGGATTCGAGGCCAACCGGCCAGCCAGCGCTGATCGCTGTGCTAAGATTCCGTCCTTGTCCATTTCTGCCACGGGTTGTTCGATGAAGTTGTCCATGCCGCGTTTTGATCAGGCTCAAGTGTTAGTTGTCGGCGATGTCATGCTCGACCGCTACTGGCACGGTGGCACTTCCAGAATCTCCCCTGAAGCACCGGTGCCGGTGGTCAAAGTCGACCAGATCGAAGACCGTCCGGGCGGTGCCGCCAACGTGGCGTTGAACATTGCAGCGCTGGGCGCCAAGGCGTCCCTGGTGGGTGTCACCGGCACCGACGAAGCCGCTGACAGCCTGAGCAACAGCCTCAAGGCCGCTGGTGTGATCGCCTGTTTCCAGCGCATTGCCCACCAGCCCACCATCGTCAAATTACGCGTCATGAGCCGGCACCAGCAGCTCCTGCGCATCGACTTCGAAGAACCCTTTGCTACTGACCCCGAGGCGCTGAGCCGCGACGTCGATGCCTTGCTCGACGGCATCAAAGTCCTGGTCTTGTCCGACTACGGCAAAGGCGCGCTGAAGAACCATCAAGTCCTGATCAAGGCGGCCCGGGATCGTGGCATTCCCGTGCTCGCCGACCCCAAGGGCAAAGACTTCGCGATCTATCGTGGCGCCAGCTTGATCACCCCCAACCTCAGTGAATTCGAAGCCATCGTCGGCCACTGCGTCGACGAGGCAGAGCTGGTCGCCAAAGGCGCCGCGCTGATGAAGGACCTCGATCTGGGTGCGTTGCTGGTCACTCGTGGCGAACACGGCATGACCCTGCTGCGCCCGGACCAACCGACGCTGCACCTTCCGGCCCGCGCGCGGGAAGTCTTCGACGTGACGGGTGCTGGGGATACAGTTATTTCCACGCTGGCAGCGGCCATTGCGGCGGGTGAGGAGTTGCCGCACGCGGTCGCGCTGGCGAACCTTGCGGCGGGCATCGTCGTGGGCAAGCTCGGTACGGCGGCGATCAGCGCGCCCGAGTTGCGTCGTGCCATCCAGCGCGCCGAAGGCTCCGAGCGCGGCGTGCTGACCCTCGATCAGTTGTTGCTGGCAATCGACGACGCCCGTGCCCACAACGAAACCATCGTATTCACCAACGGCTGCTTCGACATTCTGCACGCCGGCCATGTCACCTACCTGGAACAGGCCCGCGCGCAGGGCGATCGGCTGATCGTGGCGGTCAACGACGACGCGTCGGTGAGTCGCCTGAAAGGCCCGGGCCGCCCGATCAACAGCGTTGATCGACGCATGGCCGTGCTGGCAGGTCTGGGCGCGGTGGATTGGGTGATCAGCTTCCCGGAAGGCACCCCGGAAAAACTCTTGACCCATGTGCGTCCGGACGTGCTGGTGAAGGGCGGGGACTACTCGGTTGACCAAGTCGTCGGCGCCGACATCGTCGCCTCTTATGGCGGCACCGTGAAAGTGCTGGGACTGGTCGCCAACAGCTCGACGACAGCCATCGTCGACAAGATCCGCAGTCAGGACTGATCCGACGCCCGCAGCGCAGAGTGGCACCCTTGCCGCTGCCATTTTTGTATTCGCAGTTCGGTATATGAACGTATGAAAGTCATGTTACTGGTGATGGATGAACAGCGCGTCATACTGGACGGCTTGTACGAAACCGTGCGGCAGCATTGTGACGACTGCGTCATCTTTCGCCTGAGCAAGCAACAGCAGTTGAATCTCGGGCCGTTTCTGGCCTCGGTCGATTATCAGAGCTACGACCGGGTGGTGATCTTCTCCCGGGTCAAGCGGCTTGCTCGCCAGCCCGCGGTGCTCAAGTGCATTCCGGGGCTGATCTTTCTTGAGCACGATGCCTATCAGAACTACATGGCCGCCAGCAAATACCACGGGATGTATTCGCGCGTGTACCGGCAGCTGCCGTGGAGTCGCGCGCTGGTCTCCGGCGCGGTTGTCGCGCGACGCATGTGCGACGAAGGCATCGATGCGGTGTTCGTGTCCAAGGGCTATGACCAGGAAATGCTGCGTAACCTCGGCCAGCCCCGGGACATCCCTGTGGGCTTTCTCGGCAGCCTGAAAAGCCGCGAGTATTCCCAGCGCAAGCAATTGGTGGAAAACCTCGCACAGCGCGCCGGCATGCTGGTGACACGCACGGCCTCTGGCGCCGAATACCTCGAAACCCTCAATCGCATCAAGATTTTCGTCAGTGCCGACATCGGCATGGGCGAGTTCATGATCAAGAATTTCGAGGCCATGGCCTGCGGCTGCGTGCTGCTCGCATGGAGTCAGGGTGAAGAGGACGACCTGCTGGGTTTCGAGGAGGGGCGCAACGTCATGTTCTACCGCTCCGAAGACGAAGCCGTCGAGAAGATCCGCCTGCTGCAGAGCGATCCTGATCTTGCTGCGCGCATCGCTAGCGACGGGCAAAGATTCGCCGAAGAGCGCTATGCCTTTGCCCGCGTGGGCCGCGATCTGGCCGATGAAATTCAGCGGCCGATGCGCCCGTGGCAGCGTCCGTCCGCGCTGATCCGTGCCTGGGTCAAGTTGCGCCATGGCATGCAGGTGCCGGCCTGATGACGCTGCCGTCAGACCACGACAGCGCCGCGCCCAGTGAACACTTTGTACTGCCAGGCGCCGATCAGGACGTGTTCGGCGCGCTTCCCGCTGCGCTGCGCCAGTGCCTGGCGAACGCTGCACGGGTGATCCTGATCGCCAACAACCCTGCCATCACCCACGCGGATTTCGATGCCTTGGGCGTGGGCGCCGACGATGTAGTGGTCAGCTTCAATCTGTGCATCAAGGCCGCTCTGCTGAAGCCTGCAAGCGTCAACCTGTTCGTCCACGGCTTCAACGCGCCCGACTGTTACTTCTTCGGGCTTCCCGCCTCGACGGACGTGACGCAGCTCTCGACCCAACCTGAGTCGCGTTGCTTCACGCTGCTGGTGGGCTGCGCCGTGCCGCTGTGCCCGCTGCCAGACGTCGCGCTGTATCGGGACCGCATTCCGTTGCCGGCACTGGCCGAGCATTACCCGGTCGATCGCCCCAACGGCAAGCGCTTCGTGGGTCCCTCCACGGGTTTCAACGTGCTGGTGCTGCTCGACTGGCTGCGCGCTCATGCCGGTTACCGCTACAGGCTCATGACCCTGGGTTTTTCCAACGAAGCCGGCAAGCTCTGGGGCGGCCACGCCTGGGACTATGAGCGCAACTGGCTGCTGGGCGCAGATGTTGAAGTGGTCGCCCTCAAGCCCCGGAGTTGGTGGCGCAAGCTGTTATTTCGTAAGTGAACGAGCCCGTCCGCCGCTTGAGCGCGCGCGTCCAGGCGCATCGCCATTGATCCCGGAGAGTTTGTCAGTGCTGAACATTGCGGTCGCGTTTTTTGGTATCCCGCGCAACTCGGAAATCTGTTTTCCTTCCATCGAGGAAAACGTCCTTGGCCAGTTGCCGAAGGGCAGCAACGTCAAATGCTTTTACCACCTCTACAAAATTGACGAAGTGCACAACCAGCGCTCGGCGGAGAAGGGTGAGCTGAAGGCGCAAAACTACGACGTTTTTCAGCCGATGACGGGGGTGCTCGAATCCACCGACGGCGTGCTCGAACGCTGGGATTTCGATCGGGTCAAGGCGATGGGCGACACTTGGGGCGACGAGCACGTCTCCCTGCGCAACCTGATCTATCAGCTCAATTCACTGCACACGGTCACGGGCATGATGGAGTCGTTCGATCCGGACTTCGTGGTGTTCGTGCGCCCGGACAATTTCTTCCATTCGCCGCTGCCGGGTCATGTCTTTCATTCGCCGCACGCACGACGGCTGAACGCCTATATTCCGGACTGGCAGTGGTGGGGCGGTTTGAACGATCGCTTCGCCATTTGCGGCCGCGATGTTTATCGCGCCTATGGCAAACGGATCGAGCGCATCTTCGAGTTCTGCGAAGCGACAGGCCGCAAGCTGCACTCTGAGCGCTTGCTCAAATATGCGCTGCTCAAGGCCGACGCCCGCATCTGCACGCTGCCGACGACCGCTTCGCGGGTGCGTATCACCGGCGCCTTCGCCGAGGAGTCGTTCTCACCGAAGCGCGGGATGGGCAAGCGCGAAAACCGCTATTTTCACTTCTTCGCCCGGCTGCGGACCTGGCGTGACAAGCGCCTCTCTGACAAAGAGTGAATTGCGGTCTACTTGTGCAGGCCGCCGCGAACCAGTCTGACCAGCCTCCGTGCCTTGATCCGCAGCTTGGTCAGCCCTGACTTGGGCTTCTTCTTCGGTGTGAGGCCCTGCTGCACCAGCCAGTCCTTCCAGCGAATCCGCTCCTCGCGCACCACCCAGCCCTCCTGGGGAGCGAAGCTTTCAGCGAGATAAAGTCCCCGTGTGCCGGCGGGTGAAAGCTTGTCGTTCTTCAGGGTGTACAGCTCGGGCAGGGGCGAGCCGTTTTCCAGCGGCATCAGGTACAGATCCGGTTTGCTGCGATTGAGGCGCGCGACCAGTTCGTTGTTTTCCAGGCTTTCATCGACGTGGAACAGGCTCAGCGGGCGAGCTTCTTTCGGCACCTCCAGGCGCATGTCGTAGATCAGTTGCAACGACGCCGTCGGCAAATGGACGTAAGCGCGGGGCCGCTCGATCAGCGTGAGGCTGCCGCAACGCACAGGGCGTGCCGCGCCGGAAAGCGGCGTGAGGCGAAAGGGCATCGCTTCGCGGTAATGCAACGCTGCCGCATAAGGCGCTGGCAGCCAGGTTTCATTGAAGCGCCCACCGAGCCAGCCTTGCGGCGTCTCGATCAGGCATTCCTCGGCGACTTCCTGCACCGCCGTGTGCAACGGCAGGTTGAGCTCGTGGGCGGGCACGTAGCCGGAGATCAGCTTGAGCACCACATCCCCACGGTCCTGACGGCGCTGGCGAACCAGCACCCAGTAATCGCGGTTCTGCCAGCGCAAGGTCAGGCGCACCGAGACGCCGAGATTGGCCAGCTCGGTGGAAAACCGTTCGCTGTCCTCCACGTCGATCTTGCGACGCCGCGCCAGGGTCTGGGAGAAATTCAGCGGCATCCCGACGCTCTGGTAGGTCAGGCTTTCCGGGATGGCTTCGACGAATAGCGGAAGGGTCTTGAAGTTACTGGGGTTCTTTCGAATCAGGGTTCGCGGCATATCGGCTCCTTCTTGCGTTGGGGTCGGCCGTTCGTCTCAGGGCTGACGACGGATCACGGCAGCGGCGGTTGCCACGTTATGGGCCAGATGCAGCGGATTGATGGTGCCGACGATAGCACCGGTGACGCCGGGATGTTCAAACAGCAGCTCGAAACTGGCACGCACAGGATCGACACCGGGGCTCAGGCAAACGTGCCCGCTGGCCAGCGCTTTTTTGACCAGTACCCCTTTGCCGTGTGCAGCAGCGTAGTCGAGGACCGGCTTTTCGCCCTGTTCGTTGAGGTTGTACGTGACCATCGCGCAGTCGCCGTCCTGCAAGGCCAGCAGCCCGCCCTCGACGGTCTTGCCGGAAAAGCCGAACCCTCGAATCTTGCCCTCGCGCTTGAGCGCTTCCAGGGTCTGGTAGACGGCGCATTCGTTGAGAACGTGCAGGTCGTTGCCGTCGGAATGCACCAGCACCAGATCGATGAAGTCGGTTTCCAGGCGCTGCAGGCTGCGTTCCACCGACAGCCGCGTATGTTCGGCGCTGAAATCATGCCGAGACTGGCCGGCTTCAAACTCCTCGCCGACCTTGCTGACGATCACCCAGTCCTTGCGCTGCCCGCGCAGCAGCGGGCCGAGGCGCTCTTCGCTGCGACCGTACGCCGGGGCGGTGTCGATCAAATTGATGCCCAGATCCCGCGCCAGCTTCAGCAGCATCTGCGCTTCGACGTCGTCGGGAATCGTGAAGCCATTGGGGTACTTCACGCCCTGATCTCTGCCCAGCTTCACCGTGCCCAGGCCCAAGGGGGAGACGTTGATGCCGAGGGTGCCGAGCGGTCGATGCAGATCGTGCAGGGTCTTCATGGCAACAGTTGATCCCAGACAGGAATGGCGAGGGGCGGCTTGGGGAAGTCGGTGTACGGCGGTTGCGGGGTGGGGTGAATGTCATCCCTAGACAACGAGGCCAGCACGCGATCGGCAAAGTCGGGGGCCAGTGCCAGCTTGGTGGGCCAGCCGACCAGCAACCGGCCCTGCACGTCGACAAAGGCGTTATCCGGGCGCACCAGACCGCTTTGCTGCGGCTCGGCGCGGTCCACGCGGAGGGTGGCGAACTGCGCCTCGCTGAGGTCGACCCAGGGCAGCAGATTCGCGAGCTCTTTTTTCGCAGCAGCGATCTGCTCGGCAGGGTCGCGGGCGACGCCTTCGGCTTCAGCAATGTCGCCGCCCAGGTACCAGACCCACTGCCCGTCTGCCGCTGGATGCGTCGTGACAGTGATTCGTGGTTTCGGCCCGCCACCCAGGCAATGCGCGTACAGCGGTTTAAGCGTCGGGCCCTTGACCAGCACCATGTGCAGCGGCCGGCGTTGCATGGTCGGCTGGCTGACGTTCAGCGCCTTGAGCAGATCAGCCATGCCTTCGCCGGCACTGAGCACCACTCGCTGCGCATGGATCTCGCGGCCGTCGACGCGCAGTCCGACCAGTTCGCCGTCGCGGCGCAGCGGCTCGATGTCCTGGCCCGCAAGCAGGCTGTCGCCCGCCAGCTCCGCCAGTTTTTTCACCAGACTGGGGATGTCGATGACCAGCTCGGCCAGCCGGTACACCTTGCCTTTGAAGCGCGGATCCTGAAGCGCAGGCGGCAAGTCGCTGCCCTTGACCTGATCAACGCGCCCGCGCACGGCCTTGCTGGCGAAGAAGCTGGTGAGGTTGCCGGCGATGGTCCCTGGCGACCAAAGGTAGTGGGCTTCCGAGAGCAGGCGGACGCCCGACAGGTTCAGCTCGCCTTTGCCGGCCAGTGCTTCGCGCCAGCGACGGGGCATATCGGCGATCGCTTCGGAGGCGCCGGACAGCGCGCCGTGCAGTGCGTATTTGGCGCCGCCGTGAATGATCCCCTGGGATTTGAGTGTCTGCCCGCCACCCAGGCTGGCCTTTTCCACCACCACCGTTGAAAAGCCCTGATGCCGCAGCCGCGCGTTGAGCCAGAGACCGGCAACGCCTGCGCCGACAATCAGGACGTCAGTGGAAATAGCAGATGACATGGGCACCTCAAATGGCGAAACGAATGGCGGCATTATAGGGGAAGGCTGTTTTCAGTAACCCCCTTAATGACCTGCCGTCTTCGAGAACAGCTGGATCACTACGACGCCTGCGACGATCAGCCCCATGCCGGCGATGGCAGGCAGATCCAGTTTCTGGCCGTAAATAAACAGCGCGGCGATGCTGACCATGACGATGCCCATGCCCGCCCACACGGCGTATGCCACGCCAACCGGGATGGTGCGCACCACCAGCGTGAGCATCCAGAACGCAATGGCGTAACCGACGATCACCAGCAGCAGCGGGATCGGCGTGCTCAGGCCTTTGACGGCTTTCATGGACACGGTGCCGATGACCTCGGCACAGATGGCGATGGCCAGCAGGTAGTAAGCAGACATGGTGTCACTCCTTTTCAATGGCCGTCATTAAAGCGGCTAACCCGGTACTGAACAACCGGCGCCTGCGGCTGGCGGGTTGGCGGTTGGCGAATGTTCCGCAGCTGCCCGTACCTGATAAGACAGGCGAATCTCGATGCGAATCCGACAGCAATTGGCTGATAAACTCCGCGCCCATGAATAGAACCCTCTACAGCATCCTGTTCCACCTCGGCCTCCCATTGATCGCCCTGCGCTTGTGGCTGCGTTCGCGCAAGGCCCCGGCCTACGCGCAACGTGTCGGCGAGCGCTTCGCCATGGGCTTGCCCGCCATGCAGCGCGGCGGGATCTGGGTTCATGCAGTGTCGGTGGGCGAGAGCATCGCCGCCGCGCCGATGATTCGCGCGTTGCTGGCCCGCTATCCGCAGTTGCCGATCACCATTACCTGCATGACGCCGACCGGCTCGGAGCGCATTCAGTCGCTGTTCGCCAACGAGCCGCGCGTCCAGCATTGCTACCTGCCCTATGATTTTCCGTGGGCAGCCGGGCGTTTTCTCGATCATATCCAGCCGAAGATCGGCGTGATCATGGAAACCGAGCTGTGGCCCAATCACATTCATCAGTGTGCGAAGCGTGGCATTCCAACGGTGCTGGCGAACGCACGGCTGTCAGAGCGTTCGGCTCGCGGCTATGGACGCTTCGCCGGGCTGACTCGGCCGATGCTCGTCGAGATGAGCCTGATTGCCGTGCAGACCGAAACCGAGGCCCAACGCTTCCGTGACCTGGGCGCTCGGCCCGAGTGCGTCACCGTGACGGGTTCGATCAAGTTCGACCTGACCATTGATCCCCAACTGCTGGCGCGTGCCGTTCAGCAGCGTCAGCAATGGCAGACCCTGCAGCGTCCGGTCTGGATTGCCGCGAGCACTCATGCTGGCGAAGATGAAGTGGTACTGGCCGCTCATCGCACGGTAATGGAAACCCATCCCGACGCGCTGTTGATTCTCGTGCCTCGTCACCCCGAGCGGTTCAACAGTGTGTTTGAGCTGAGCCGGCAGCAGGGATTCGCCAGCGTTCGGCGGTCGACGGCCGAGCCGGTAACGCCGGAAACCTCGGTTGTGACGGGCGACACCATGGGGGAGCTGCTGTTTCTGTATGCACTCGCCGACATCGCCTTCGTCGGCGGCAGCCTGGTGCCCAACGGTGGCCATAACCTGCTGGAGCCCGCGGCGCTGGATAAGCCTGTGTTAAGCGGCCCGCACCTGTTCAACTTCCTCGAAATCGCCGCGATGCTGCGCAGTGCCGGCGCGTTGGAAGAGGTCAGTGACTCGGCCGCATTGGTTGCCGCAGTGCGTGGTTTGATCGACCATCCCGAGAAAGCAAAGGCGATGGCTGATGCCGGGTTGGCCGTGATGAAAGCCAATCAAGGGGCGTTGCAGAAGTTGCTGGATGGGATTGGGCGGTTGTTGGGCTGATGTTGGCGAGCAAGCGGTCATCTGGAGGGCTTGCGCATAACGACAATCGTGCGCTCGGAGCAAATCCAATGTAGGAGGGAG
>NZ_JAKJXE010000014.1 GCF_021728295.1 Pseudomonas petrae | reverse complement strand
ACTCGCGTCAAACGAGTAAATGGCGTCGGCCACTCAACCTGTAGGAGCGCGCTTGCCCGCGAAGGCAGAGTGTCAGGCGATTGGTTCGCCACAGGCATACCGCGTTCGCGGGCAAGCGCGCTCCTACAGCGAATCTTGGCAAAGCACCCAACTTTGGGCCTACCCAACGCCCTTAGATACCGGCTTGGTGTGGCCAGTGACACTGACCCAAAGTATTGATGCGAGTGGCGCTAATGACGAAGGGTTCACAGCGCTCACTCGTTCAACCCAGCAGCTCACTCATGGCAATGATCTGCTCCGCCACCTGAATCAGTTTCTGCTGCCGACTCATGGCCTGGCGTCGCATGAGGGTGTAGGCCTCTTCCTCGTTGCACTGCTTCATCTTCATCAACAGGCCCTTCGCCGTTTCGATGCGCTTGCGTTCGGCCAGTTGCTGATCGCGGGCATGCAGTTGAGCGCGCAGGTCCTGATCGCTTTCGAAGCGGGCCATGGCGACGTCCAGAATCGGCTGCAGGCGTTGCGCGTGAATGCCTTCGACGATGTAGGCGCTGACCCCGGACTTGATCGCCTGGCGCATCACAACGGGGTCGTGCTCATCGGTGAACATCACGATAGGGCGTGGCAGATCCCGGGTCACCAGCACCACTTGCTCAAGCACATCCCGGCCCGGCGATTCGGTGTCGATGAGGATCACGTCCGGGCGTACGGCCTGGACCCGTGCAGGGAGGTCGATGATCAGCCCGGATTCGTCGATCACCTCGAAACCGGCTTCAGTCAGCGCCGCTTTCAGGCGACCGACCTTTTTGGGTGTGTCGTTGATCAGCAGGATTCGCAGCATGTTGGCGTCTCCTCAGCGATCAGCATGAACGAGGGCGGCATCGGCCAGCGCGTGCAGCTTGAAGCTGCGGGCGTAACGCGCCGGATCGCTGCCGTCCCAGATCTTGCCGTCGATCAACTGGCTGCTGCGCATGGCCGACGGCGGCACGGCGATCCCCAGTGCCTCGGCGGCCTCACGGTACAGGCCGAGTTGCTGGACGCTGCGGGCGACGCCGAGGTAATCCGGGTCTTCGCGCAGCAAGCCCCAGCGGCGGAACTGGGTCATGAACCACATGCCGTCAGACAGCCATGGCATGTTCACCTGACCGTCGCCATGGAAGCGGATGGCGTGGTGGTCGTGCCATCGGTTGCCGAGCCCGTCGTCGTATTCGCCGAGCAGACGCGATTCGATGGCGCCGACGGGTGCATTCACGTACTCGGCGGCGCTGAGCAACTGTGCGGTGCTGCGCCGGTTGTCAGCGCTTTCTTCGATGAAGCGACTGGCATCAAGCACGGCCATCACCAGCGCCCGCGCGGTGTTCGGGTACTGCTCGGCGAATTCCAGGCTGCAAGCGAGGACCTTTTCCGGGTGATCCGGCCAGATGGCCTGGGACGTCGCAAGGGTGAAGCCGAGGTTCTGCTGAACGGCGCTGGCACCCCACGGCTCGCCGACGCAAAAGCCGTCGATGCGCCCGGCCTGCAAGTGCTCGACCATCTGCGGCGGCGGCACCACCACGCTGTCGACGTCGCGCAGCGGGTGAATGCCCTGGCTCGCGAGCCAGTAATAAAGCCACAGGGCGTGATTGCCGGTGGGGAAGGTTTGGGCGAAGGTCAGTTTTGAGTCGCTTTGGTGCGTGCGCCGATCAAGTGCATCAGGAGTGGTCACGCCAGCGTCCTGCAGCGCCCTCGACAGGTTGATGCTCTGGCCGTTCTGGTTCAGCCCCATTAGCACCGCCATGTGCTTCGCCGGCCCGGCCAGCCCCAGTTGCACGGCGTAGACGAGGCCGTAAAGACTGTGGGCGGCATGCAATTCGCCGCTGACCAATTTGTCGCGCAGGTTGGCCCACGACGTCTGCCGGTGCAGGTTGATGTGCACGCCATAGGGCTGGGCGAAGCCCTGGGTCGCGGCGACGATGAGCGAGGCGCTGTCGGTGAGCGCCATGAAACCGAGGTCAACGCTGGCCAGTTCCGGTGCATCGCTGCCGTTGACCCAGGCCAGCGAGGGGGTGAGCGTGTCATTCATGATTGCCATTCCGGGTGGAGGCCGACGCGCCTTTCAACGTTGCCGATCGTCCAAAAAAAAAACGCCGCCTCGCCCCGTTTGAATCGGGGCGACAGCGACGTCATTGTCCTGTGTCTCGCTCCGCCATTGGATCGAGTCGATGCAGGACTTAAAGCAAGCGATATGCCAGCGTCGAACAGGGCCGTCAGCAAAGTTCTCGACATGCCTCGCGCTTCGCCTGCACCGGCGTTTATAATCCGCCGCTGATCCCAGCCGCAATCGAGCCGCGCCCGCCCATGTATAACCTGGCCCGCCAGTTACTGTTCAAACTTTCCCCGGAAGCTTCCCACGATCTGTCCATCGACCTGATCGGAGCAGGCGGGCGTCTGGGGCTCAACGGCCTGTTCAACAAGGCGCCGATGCAGCTGCCGGTGACCGTCATGGGCCTGCGCTTCCCCAACCCGGTCGGGCTGGCGGCGGGGCTGGACAAAAACGGCGCGGCCATCGACGGCTTTGCCCAGCTGGGCTTCGGTTTCGTCGAGATCGGCACCGTCACGCCGCGCCCGCAACCGGGTAATCCGAAACCGCGCATTTTCCGTCTGCCCCACGCCGAAGCCATCATCAACCGCATGGGCTTCAACAATCTGGGCGTCGACAACCTCGTCAGCCGGGTGCAGGCCGCGCAGTACAAAGGCGTGCTGGGCATCAACATCGGCAAGAATGTCGACACGCCGGTTGAGCGCGCCGTCGATGACTACCTGATCTGCCTGGACAAGGTGTACGCCCACGCCAGTTACATCACCGTTAACGTCAGCTCGCCGAACACGCCGGGCCTGCGTAGCCTGCAATTCGGCGATTCGCTCAAGCAACTGCTCGAAGCCCTGCGGGTGCGCCAGGATGCGCTGACACAGATCCACGGCAAACGCGTGCCGCTGGCGATCAAGATTGCCCCGGACATTAGCGACGAAGAAACGGTCCTGGTTGCCGGCGCCTTGCTGGAGTCGGGCATGGACGCTGTGATCGCGACCAACACCACCCTCAGCCGTCAGGGCGTCGAAGGGTTGCCCCACGGCGACGAAGCGGGCGGCCTTTCGGGCGCGCCGGTGCGCGAGCAGAGCACGCACATCGTCAAGGTGCTGGCCGGTGAGTTGGGCGGGCGCTTGCCGATCATTGCCGCTGGCGGCATTACCGAGGGCAGGCACGCGGCCGAAAAGATCGCCGCCGGGGCGAGCCTGGTGCAGATTTATTCCGGGTTCATCTACAAGGGCCCGGCGCTGATTCGCGAGTCGGTGGACGCGATCGCGGCGATGTCCCGCTGATCATCCAGCTTCATCCAGACGAAAAGAGGGGTTCCGACTGGAACCCCTCTTGGGCGTTAGCCCGCCGCCCGGGTGGGGCGTGCGTGGTTACGGTGAAGCGATCAGACGTTTATCAGAAGCTTTAGGTCAGGCTGTAACGTGAGGGTGGCGTCAGCCGACCGCGTGAAGTTCGTTGAGTCTGTGAATGCCCGCAGTGCCGGTCATACCGTCCCAGTTGTCGCCGCGTCCTTCTCGCCAGCCATTGATCCAGGCTTGACGCACTGACGGTAGAGTAAATGGGCAAAGCTCACGGGATTTACCGGATACGCCGTACTGGTATCCGCGCGAAAATGCTCTTTCCATCGGATCACGCTTAAGTCTTCTCATAGGGTGTTGCCCTCGTTTGTTGACTGTAATGTCCCTGGAGACCTCAGGTTGAGGTCGGGCAGAAAATCTTCTGCCGTTAGCGGCCCGCTGCCGGCGTCGCGGGCTTGATGCCACCGCCGTTGCGGCGATGACCTTGGGTGATTTCTAACCAATGGAAGATGCGCTGTGAATGATCGTTTTGTCATAAGAACGTAACCATTCAGGCATTACGACCATAAGGGACCACTCGTTTGGCAAGTGTTTTTTGAGGGGACCCCTTTTAACCGGGGCTTTCCCGTGGCGGTGCAAGTGTTTCGCAATTGAGAGTGCTGGCCGTTTGCAGTTATCGGAAAAACGACGAAGGGTCAGCGATGTGACTTTTTATTGCAGCCGCCGTCGTGCTGAATAGTGGTTTTTTAACATCAAAACGTCGGCGCTCATGTGCTGGCGGACCGTCGCACTCGAAATGTATCGGTGCGAGGGACAGGCACAAACTGTGTGCCGCGCAGGCGTCCTCCTTGAAAGGCGTCTGTTGGAATCGGGCCGGACAATGCGTTGTCCGGCCGCTATAGCCCAAGGCTCTGGAATACTCATGTCGGACCGTTACGAACTTTTCCTCACGTGCCCAAAAGGCCTCGAAGGCTTGCTGGCCGAGGAGGCCACCGCCCTGGGTCTCGAGGAAACCCGCGAACACACTTCCGCCATCCGCGGCACCGCCGACATGGAAACCGCCTACCGGCTGTGTCTGTGGTCGCGCCTGGCCAACCGGGTGCTGCTGGTGCTCAAGCGTTTCCCGATGAAGGACGCCGAGGACCTTTACCACGGTGTGCACGACATTGAGTGGGCTGACCATCTGGAGGCGGAAGGTACGCTGGCCGTGGAGTTCAGCGGTCACGGTTCGGGCATCGATAACACCCATTTCGGCGCGTTGAAAGTCAAGGACGGCATCGTTGACCGCCTGCGCACGGCAGACGGCGTACGCCCGTCGGTCGACAAGCTCAACCCGGATCTGCGCGTGCATCTGCGTCTGGACCGGGGCGAAGCGATTCTGTCCCTGGACCTGTCCGGCCACAGCCTGCACCAGCGCGGCTACCGTCTGCAGCAGGGCGCCGCCCCGCTCAAGGAAAACCTTGCCGCCGCGATCCTGATCCGCTCGGGCTGGCCGCGCATTGCCGCTGAAGGCGGCGCGCTGGCTGACCCGATGTGCGGCGTGGGTACTTTCCTGGTCGAAGCAGCGATGATTGCCGCCGACATCGCACCCAATCTCAAGCGTGAGCGCTGGGGTTTCTCGGCCTGGCTGGGCCACGTGCCGGCGATCTGGCGCAAGCTGCATGACGAAGCGCTGGAACGTGCGCAAGCGGGCCTGGCCAAGCCGCCGCTGTGGATTCGTGGTTACGAAGCTGACCCGCGCCTGATTCAGCCAGGCCGCAACAACGTCGAGCGCGCCGGCCTGAGCGAGTGGATCAAGATCTACCAGGGCGAAGTGGCGACGTTCGAGCCGCGTCCCGACCAGAACCAGACCGGTCTGGTCATCTGCAACCCGCCGTACGGCGAGCGTCTCGGTGACGAAGCCAGCCTGTTGTACCTCTATCAGAACCTCGGCGAGCGTCTGCGTCAGGCCTGCCTGAACTGGGAAGCGGCGGTGTTCACCGGTGCGCCGGATCTGGGCAAGCGCATGGGCATTCGCAGCCACAAGCAGTACGCGTTCTGGAACGGCGCATTGCCGTGCAAGCTGTTGTTGATCAAAGTGCTGCCGGATCAGTTCGTGACCGGCGAGCGTCGCACTCCGGAGCAACGTCAGGCCGAGCGTGAACAAGCCGCTTACGATCAGGCGCCGGACGAGCCGCAAGAGCGTCAGTACAACAAGAATGGTAACCCGATCAAGCCGACGCCGGCCCCTGCGCCGGTCATCGAGCAACCGCGCCTGAGCGAAGGCGGGCAGATGTTCGCCAACCGCCTGCAGAAGAACGTCAAGGCGCTAAGCAAGTGGGTCAAGCGCGAAGGCATTGATTGCTACCGCGTCTACGATGCGGACATGCCCGAGTACGCCATGGCCATCGACCTGTACCACGACTGGGTCCATGTTCAGGAGTATGTGGCACCAAAGTCCATCGACCCGGAAAAGGCCTCGATCCGCATGTTCGACGCCTTGGCGGCCATTCCCCAGGCGCTCGGCATCGATAAGAGCCGTGTGGTGGTCAAGCGTCGCGAACGCCAGAGCGGCACCAAGCAGTACGAGCGCCAGAGCGCCCAGGGCAAGTTCAACGAGGTTAACGAAGGTGGCGTGAAGCTGCTGGTCAACCTCACGGATTACCTGGACACCGGTTTGTTTCTCGATCACCGGCCGATGCGCATGCGTATCCAGCGCGAGGCGGCGGGCAAGCGTTTCCTTAACCTCTACTGCTACACCGCGACCGCCAGCGTGCACGCGGCCAAGGGCGGGGCGCGCAGCACCACCAGCGTCGACCTGTCGAAGACTTACCTGGACTGGGCGCGTCGCAACCTGTCGCTGAACGGCTTCTCCGACAAGAACCGTCTGGAGCAGAGCGACGTGATGGTGTGGCTGGAGGCCAGTCGCGAGGAGTACGACCTGATCTTCATCGACCCACCGACCTTCTCCAACTCCAAGCGCATGGAAGGCGTGTTCGACGTGCAGCGCGATCAGGTTCAACTGATCGACCTGGCGATGGCGCGTCTGGCGCAGGGCGGCGTGCTGTATTTCTCCAACAACTTCCGCAAATTCCAGCTCGAAGAGACGCTGGTGGAGCGTTACGCCGTGGAGGAAATCACCCAGCACACCGTCGACCCGGACTTTGCACGCAACGGCAAGATCCACCGCGCCTGGAAAATCACGGCGCGTTAAGGGCGGTTGACAGGCTGGCGTCTCGGGATATCCGACGCGTCAGCCCAGGTTTTCCGAAACCGACGGCCTTCTCGGCCACGTGCAAGGGCCCCGCATCCCTTGATCAGCGCTGCACCGCAACGCACTTGATTTCAACCAGCAGGCCAGGCTTGGCCAGTTCGCTGACGCCCAGGCATGTCCATGCACAGGTGCCACGCGGGAAGACGCTGTCCTTCACCGCCCTGAATACGGGCATATGGCGGTTAAGATCGATGTGGTAGGTGGTCAGGTCGACGACGTCTTCGAAGGTGCATCCTCCAGCGGCCAGCACGAGCCGCAGGTTCTCCCACGCCGCCAGGAATTGCTGCTCCGGGTCCTCGATGACGGCCAGCTCATGAGTGCGACCGACCTGGCCGGCGCAGTAAAGGGTTTTGCCGACCTTTACGGCAGGGGCATAGCCCGCGCGCTCGGCGAGTAGTCGCATTTCATCGGGGACAATGAGTTGACGGTCGGTCATGGAATGGGGCCTTGGATTCTGTTGGAGGGGCACGCTATCTCAGGAAGTTGATGTCCGTCCAGATTCGTGGGAGGCCTCCCGGTCTTCGGGAGATGACATGTGGCTGGTGCTGCCAATCGGCACACCATTCCCGGGGATCGTCAGATCAACATGCCACGCGGCGGTGGCACGTCGAAGGTCAGTGTTTGTCTATTTTGCGTAGGGGCGTGGGAGAGAGTCGGCACAGCGTGTTTTGATGGTAAAACTTTCCGCGCCTGCTTGCTCGGTACTCCAGGATAAATCACACTCCGACCGACAGGTAATGATCATCAGTAAAGGATGAGTCCATTTGTTGAGGCAAGGGAATGCGTAAATCCAGAGTCATCATAGTCGCCATTCTGTCAGGGCTGATAGGGGCGGTTTTGCCTATGATAACGATGGCTTACATTTCTTGGGAAAGGGCCCTGGCTAAAGAAAGAACTCATTTGGAGACGTACTCCGAACGAGCACTAAAAAACATTAGCTTGTCATTGCAACAAGGCCTCAATGTTATATCGGACCTGGAGAGCTGGTCTGGAGTGCCGTGCTCTCCTGAGCATATATCGTTGATGCAAAAAGCGACCGTCAACACCCGTGCGGTTGAAGAAATTGATTATCTTGAATACGGGCTTCTGAGTTGTACATCATGGGGTGTCACGTCGATACTGTCTGGATCGGCGACGTCGACATATACCAATGCGAGAGGGTATAAAATTAATGTTCGTCTCATCCCCAGTGACCAGGGGATCCAGCCGATCACGGTCATACATCGTGGCGCCTACAAGGTGCTTATAAATGCAGGAAGGCTGAGCGACATCATTCTCGATGATCGAATGCAGCTCGGGGTTTTTTACCAAGGCCAGTTGGTGAATATTTCTCAGGGCGCGGATGAAAAGACAATTTCGCGACTTGTATCCAGTCAAGATCGAAACAATGAAGATTATCTCTATGCGGTTTCCACTCAGGACGATTGGTCCGCTCTTGTGGCGGAGCCCATAAAAAGCGTCGACACAAGCTTTTACAGCGAGCTGGCCTGGATGCTGCCGATTGGCATAGGTATCGGTTTTGTCGTCGTACTATCCGTCATCCGAATCATGCGAATCAGACTTTCACCGATGGCGGAGATGCAAATCGCAATCGCCCAGCGGGAGTTCACTGTTCACTATCAACCGATCATTGATCTTGAAACAGAAGAATGTACAGGGGCCGAGGCGTTGGTCCGATGGTTGAGACCAGACGGAACCGTTGTCTCACCTGATCAGTTCATTCCGTTAGCTGAAGAAACAGGACTGATTTTGCCCATCACCGACCAAGTCATCTGTGGCGTCGTCAAAGACATGGCAGAAACGCTGCGCAAAGATCGAAATTTTCATGTCGCCATTAACATATGTGCAGATGATCTAAAATCCGGGCGTTTTCTTGACACGCTTGATCACGCGTTGAAAGGCTCGATGATTAACAGCAGTCAAATATGGATAGAGGCAACTGAGCGAGGTTTCATCGATGTTGAGTCAGCCGTTATAACGCTTAAAAGGGCTCGGGCGCTAGGGTTCAAGATTGCAATCGATGACTTTGGTACGGGGTACTCTAGTTTGCAATATCTTGAGCGCCTTCCTGTCAATGTGCTCAAGATAGACAAGTCTTTCGTGGACGCCATAGACAAATTTTCCGCGTCCAGTTCGGTGGTGACGCATATTATTGCGATGGCCAAAAAACTCGGGCTGGAAATTGTTGCCGAGGGCATCGAGAGCCCACATCAAGCAGATTACCTGCGAGCTTATAAGGTGGATTATGCTCAAGGTTGGCTCTACTCGAAAGCATTGCCCGCTCATGATTTTTTAAACTTCATCAGTACCCAAAAAACCGCTGGGGAATCTCCGCGATGTGACACAGATGGAGGGGGTGTAGCAGGGTGAACAACACGCGGTGCGTGCCTGACCAATGACGACTTGCCGCCGCTGCAAAGTAAGTTGAGCTAAGCATCCTTGACTCCCGCACTTTCTGAAAAAACGAGCCCCTATGACACACTCGTGATTGGTGCAGTGGTGATGGCCGCCGATGGATCGCAGTCGGTCTACACCAAGCAACATCTTCATCCGGGTGAGGAGGGGGTGTTCAGCGCCGGCGAGGGCGGGGCGCTGGTGGATATCGGGGTCGAGCAGATTGCGCTATCAGTGTGTGCCGACTTTACTCACGCCAGCCATGCCCAAGCTGCCGCGCGTGCCGGAGCCCGTGTGTACGCCAGCAGCGTATTGATCAGCCACGAAGGCTATACGCGTGACGCTGCGTTGCTGCAGGACTACGCCAGCGCGCATTCAATGGGCGTGTTGATGGCCAACCATGGCGGGCCGTCGGGAGGCTGGGCCTGCGCGGGCCGCAGCGCATTTTGGTCACCCGGAGGTAGCCTGGTGGTGAGTGCGGCTGGCACCGGCGATTGCCTGGTGATCGCCCGTCTGCATCAAGCTATCTGGCAGGGGGAGGTCGTCGGGTGACCGAAGAGTTATTGAATCAGTTGCGCTGACGAGCCACCGACGGGAAATTGGATAAAGCGGGGCACCATGGCGGTGCGTCCGCTGCGCTGAGTTTTTGCTCAACAGGGATCAATGCACCGCCCACGAACGGGGTGCCGGGGTGTGGCTGAATTTCGAGATACCTTTGACCCAGAATCGCCGATGAGCCGTCTGGTCCGGTGGCAGCAACGGTTGGCTCGACCACTGGTGATGACGCTTGGCTTCATCGCGATACGCTTTCCACTCCATGGCCTCGGCGGTGTCCTGCGCGGCGCGTTCGTCATCGAACCAGCCCAAAACAGAAACTTCACCTTGATCGCGGCCATGCTCTACCAGCAGAAAAATGTTTGTGTACATACCTGTGCCTTTCACTGATCCGGTCCGACCCGACATTTCGGGCTCTACGAATAGCGTATCGACAGCGGCGGCGGAAAATTTAGCCCCGGGTTTCTCTGCCGGGTTTTGCGGTGTGAAGTCTGATGCATTCCCGGCTGAAGCCGGTCCCACTGACAGCACGCGATCCTGTTGAATGAACGCGGTCCCATGGTAGGACCGGCTTTAGCCGGGAAGAGGCCGGTTTGAACGCCATCAAATTCAGCGCTGTGAGGCCCGGCGCTTTCCCGGCTAAAGCCGGTCCTACGGAATGCCGCGGCCGGTTTGATCACCCTCTAGGTCACTTCGGCAGGGGCGTGAGGATGTCGGCCTTGTCGTCCAGCAGGATAAACACCAGCAATTTCGCAGGCTTTGTCGCGCTGGCGTTTCGCGATTCGTAGTGTTTGGAGCCAGCCGGTTCATACCACGTCTGGCCTGCCTTATAGGTCATCGCCTTGCCGTCGTTGACTCTCGAAATCACCTCGCCTTCCAGCACGTAGGCGATCGCGCTACCGCTGTGACTGTGGGCGATGGAGGCCTGGCCCGGCGTGTAATCGACGGTCAGCGCCATGGCTTTTTTACCCGGTGCATTGAGCATCGGGTGCTCTTCCAGCACGGTGACCTTTTCCTGCTCGGCCTCGTGGGCCCGGGCACTGCCGACAGACATCAACCCGGCGAAGGCCAGACAGCAGAGCGGGGCGGCGAGGTGTTTTAGCGGTTTCATGAGCGGATCATCCTGAAGCGATTGATGACCACTACGCTAAGCCCGTAGATGCCTGGCGCACACGTCCAATTACGGAGAAGATCAGGGGGCCAATCGCCTTATCTCGGAAACCAAATCGGAAACGAAAAAAAGGGCCGAATCACATTCGGCCCTTTATCGTATTCAGTGCTGCCCCGGCGCTAATCTCGCCCAAGGGCACACGGTCAGCGTAGCGGTTTACTTGCTGCCGCTGGAACCGCTCGCGCCACCACCGGTGCCACCGCCGCTGCCGCCCATGCCGCTGCCGTTGGTCATGCCACCGCCTTCAGCATCGGTACGGTTGGTGCCGTTGGTGCTGCCCATGCCTTTAGTGCCTGGGGTCGATGTGCCTGGCGAGCTACCGTCGTTATTCTGACCGCTGGTGGAGGTGCTTGGCTTCGGACCGTTCTTGTCGATCGGATCGGTCGGGCCCGTGGAGCCGGCGAACGCAGAGCCAGTAGCAACAGCCATCAGGCCAGCGAGTGTCAGGGCAGTCAATTTAGTCTTGATCATGATGTGAATCCCTTTGTTGTCATGGATACCTATTGGTCAACCGGGCAACGCAAGAGGTGCATTCCACCCGACGAGCGGTCATTCCGCGATCAATAGGTTTCAAAGGGAACTGGTTGTCTGATCGTGCCCACGTTCTGGGTGGGCACGCATCCCGTCACGCTCCGCGTCACCCTGAGCTTGGGCTTCTTTTTTGCCTGTTCGCCTATTTCGCGCGCAGCTCATACCCCACCGCCAACGTCTGCAAATCAAAGCGATCCGAGATGCTCGAGCAATAACTGGTCCGCGCCAGGAAGGCGCCGGGGCCGTTCAGGTAGGACTCAATATCTTGCGCCCCTTCGCAGAGCGCAATGGTTCGCCCCTTGAGCAGCCCGCTGGCTTGCGCCGAACGCAGGGCGCCGTTGGGCGTCCAGTCGGCGACGATCAGCGCGCCTACCGGGACCGATTGTTCGTAACTGTGTACGAACGCTTGCGCCGAACGATCGGGCAGGTACGGTGCCATGAAGTAATGGATATCGTCACGGAAAGGCAGCGCTTCCTTGTGGGTCGGCAGCGCGACGACGCCGCTGGCGTAAATCGCGTACACCGCCAGAATGACCACCGGGCCACTGAAGGGCAGGGCGTAAGCGACAACGGCGGCGTTGAGTCGCGCCAGCCACGCCTGCACATGGATCACGCCGATGATGCTCAACAGCACGGCGCCCGGCAGGAAAAACGTAAAACGATCGGTGACGTTGTACGACACCGCGAAGAGGAAGTTCAGCACCGCCGCGCACCACAACAGTCGCAGGCGCCGGCTTTTGGGAAACAGCACCAGCGCCACCAGTTGCGGGCCGAGCAGCGACAGCATCAGCAGCACCACCGAGTTCTTCTCGTGCCACATGTCGTCGAAGCGAAACAGCGAACCCTGCCAGCTTTGCTCGGTGCTTTTGTCGGGAATGCCGATCAGGTAGCGGTGGCCGATATCGATCAGGCTGAGGCCGTTCTGCATCTCCTGCAAGATGCCGGGAATCGCCACCGCAAAGCCCAGCACAAAACCCGGAACCGTCAACAGGACGCGCGCCCGATGCTGCCAGACCAACTGTACGTACAGCGGCAACAGCACAATAAACGTCAGTTGGTGAATAGCGG
Organism: Pseudomonas petrae; assembly: GCF_021728295.1. GTDB lineage: Bacteria > Pseudomonadota > Gammaproteobacteria > Pseudomonadales > Pseudomonadaceae > Aquipseudomonas > Aquipseudomonas petrae. Next base: position 128,859 of record NZ_JAKJXE010000014.1, on the reverse strand, counting down.
CGGCGAGGCCGGTGAGCATGCCGATGACGAACAGCGCGGTGAGCAGGCCCAGGCGCGATTTATCGCGAAAATGCACCATGTACGCGAGGGTGATCAACAAGGTGTGCAGCAAATACACTTCTGCTTTGGTCGAGACCCAGAACACGCAATGGCACAACACCGCCGCGGCAATCGCCAGCAAGGCCTGCTGCGACGTCGCGCCGACGCCCTTGGCCAGACGGAAGATCGCCCAGCCCAGCGGAATCAGCAGTATCGAGTTCATGAAGCTCAGCACCAGCGGCCCGAAATTCGCGAACAGCGCGGTGGTGACGAACAGGTACAACGGGTGATCCAGCGGCCCGAGGGTTTCGCTGAAGTAGCGGCCCTCCGAGGCGTCGGCGATGAAGATGCCGTTGTCCATCCATTGAATGGGTCCGCTGGACGCCAGAAAGCTCCAGAGGATGGCGGCCACCGCCAGCAACAGGGGAATGCCGAACAACGCTCGATAACGTACTGCTGCCACCATGACTTGCACTCCTGTCCCTATATCCCGTCGAAAAGCGTTATTGAATCGGTTGAGCCCGAGGCGTCATCGCCTCGCCTTTGAGCTTGATCAGCATCACCGCGCCGATGGCCACGGCGAACCACAGCGTCGCCAGCCGAATCAGTACGGTCGCCGCCACGGCGTCGGCGCTGTCCATGCCTTTCCAGACCAGCAGGCCGACCATCACTGCCTCCGCGCCGCCCAGGCCACCGGGCATGAAACTCACCGCGCCGGCGAGCATTGCCAGGGCGTAGACGAACACCGCGAAGGTCAGCGGAATGTCGGCGCCCATCCATTTGAGAATCCAGTCGAACGCCAGGGCTTCGGCGCTCCAGGCGACGACGCTCAGCGCGGTCAGGCCGAGCATCAGGCGCAGGCGATGGCATTGCTGCGCATGCACCAGCACTTGCAGCAGATGGCGCAGCAGCCCGAGCAGCCTGCCGCCACCGGCCGGGACCTTTTCGGTGATCCGCTCAAGCAGGCGACGTTGCGACAGCACCACCAGCCCCACCGCCACCAGCGCCACGCCGATCACGATCATCGGCCACGCCTGCGGGTAGAGCGACAGGCCGAACAGGGTCAGCAAAACCACCGCAAACAGGTCCGACAGCCGCTCGCTGAAAAACGCCGCGAAGCTCTGCGGGTAGGGCACGCCCCAGCGTTTGAGCAGCACGCCGCGCAACGCTTCACCGGCCTTGCCCGGTGTGGTGGTGAGGGCAAAGCCGGCCAGATAAATGTTCAGGCTCGGCCGCCACGGCATGGGATGGCCGAGCACTTTCAAATAGGTCTGCCAACGCACGAAGCGCAGGCCGTAATTGACCGACGACATGAACAGCGCGATGACGATGCCGACCAGCCCGACCTCGCTCACCGCGGCGCCCACCGCCTGCCAGCCGCCCCACAGCGAAAAGCCCAGATAGCCCAGCGCCGAGCCGACCACCGACAGCACCACCGCGCGGTACCGCCAACCGGACAGGTGCGAAGGCTCAGGCACGGCTTCGTTCACAGATTCAGCCTCTTGAACACCGGCTGCGGGATCGAACGAATGACCAGCATGATCAGCGCCCAGAAACCCGGTGCGTACAGCGTCGGCACCTTGTTGGCGATGCCCTTGACGATGCGCTGGGCGACCTGCGCCGGTTGCGCCAGCAAGGCGGCCGGCAACGACAGGCCCTGGGTCATCGGCGTATCTACAAAGCCCGGCTTGATGGTGGTGACGTGCACCCCGACTTTGAACAGCCGCGCCTGCAAGCCTTCGCAGTACGTCGACACCGCTGCCTTGGCGCTGCCGTAGAGGTAGTTGGAAGGGCGGCCACGGTCGGCGGCCACCGAAGAAATGATCGCCAGGCTGCCGCAGCGCTGGGTCTCGAACTGCATCGCCAGTACGGTCAGCAGGGCGATCACCGAGGTGCAGTTGTTGGCAAATTCCTTGAGGGCCATGTGCACGTCGCGCTCGCAGGCCTTCTGGTCGGGCAGCGTCCCGTGGGCGATCAGGGCGATGTCGATCTGGCCGAGGGCCGTCAGGCAGCGCCCCATCATCAGCGGGTGCGCCTCGATGTCGTTGGCATCCATCTCGTGCAGTGTGACGTGGGTCGCCCCGCGCGCCTTGAGGTCGGCGGCGGTCTGCTGCAGCTTCTCGACGTTGCGCGCCACCAGAAAAAAATCGCTGCCTTGCGTGGCCCACAAACGCGCGCAGGCACTGGCGATGGCGGAGGTGGCGCCGATGATCAGGACTTTCTTCACTGCAGTTTTCATAAGATCACACGGCTCCAGAAACGGGACATCAAAGAGGGATCGCGCAGCGCTTCCAGCTGCTCCCAGGCGGGGTAGGCGCGACGGAAATCGACGCCGCTCATGTGGGCGTCCTTGGCCGGATACAACCGCCCGCCGGCAGCGCGAACAATGTCGTCCAGACGCGGGAACAGCACGTTCTCCAGCGCCTCGCTCTGGGCAAAATCCAGCGCCAGGGAGGTGCCTTCCAGCGGGAACGACAGCAGGCCCGGCGAGGCAATATCGCCACAGCGCTTGAGCACGGCGAGGAACGAACCCTGGCCGGCGTCGGCGATGGTGCGCAGCAGTTCGCCCATGGCGGCTTCGGCATTCGCCGCAGGCACCACACACTGGTATTGCTGAAACCCGCGACGGCCATAAATACGGTTCCAGTGCAGGATCCGGTCGAGGGGGTAGAAGAAGGGTTCGTGAGCGCTGCGGCCCTGCTTGCGCTGGCTGGGGTGCAGGCGCCAGTACAGGCTGTTGAAAGCGCTGAGGGATACCTTGTTGATCAGCGACACCGGCGGCGTCAGCGGCACGCTGAGTTTCTTGCGCTGACCGACCTCGAGGGAGCCGTATTGCGCGTGATCACCGACGATGAACACACCGCGACCGGTCTCCGCGCCCTTCGCAAGGCAGTCGACCCAGGCGACGCTGTATTCGTGACGGGCGTCCAGTTCGGCCGACAGTGCAAAAAACTCCGCCAGATTGGCGAAGCGCACCGTGGTGGTGTCGATCTGGGTGGCGCGGATCGGCATCAGCTGAATCTGCGCCCAGTGAATGACCCCGGTCAGGCCGAGACCGCCGATGCTCGCGGCGAACAGGGCAGGATGGTCTTCAGGCGAGCAGATCACCTCCGGCTCGCCGTGGCGCAGCAGGCCGAAGCCCAGCACATGGCGGCCAAAGGTGCCGCGCACATGATGGTTTTTGCCGTGAACATCATTGGCGATGGCGCCGCCAAGGGTGGCGAACTGGGTCCCGGGCGTCACCGGCAAAAACCAGCCCTGGGGGATGGCAACGGCCAGCACTTCCGCCAGGGTAATGCCGGCCTCGGCCTTGATCACCCCGGTGCTCCAGTCGGCTTCGATCAGCCGGTCCAGCGAGCGCATGTGCAGCACCTGATCGCTGGCGGCCAGGCAACTGTCGCCGTAGCTGCGGCCATTGCCGTAGGGCAGGCTACTGTGGTGGGCGCCGATCACGCGGTCTATCTGCGCAGGCAATTCGTCCAGCCACACGCAGCCATGACCGCGTTGCGGGCGGCGGGGGAAACGTCCCCAGGAATACAACGGCGTGCTCATGCGGCGATCCAGAACATCATCAGAAACGCAACGCCGATCAGCTGACTGGTGCGGTCGCGGATGGCGAACACCACCGGGTCTTCGTTCATCTGCCCGCGATGGGTCAGCATCCACACCCGCGTCACCCAGAACAACAACAGTGGGCAGGCCAGCCAGATGATGTGAGGCGTGACGTACAGCTCGGTGGTTTTCGCGTCCTGGATGTACAGCGCCAGCACCATCACCGCGAGATAACCCGACGACGCCCCCAGCGAGGCGATCATGTCCAGGTCGCCGGGGTGGTAACCGCGGCCGCGGGCCAGGGTGTTCACCTCCCGGGCGCGGGCATCGCGCAGCTCGGCGTAGCGCTTGACCATCGCCAGGCTGAGGAAAATGAACATCGAAAACGCGAGGATCCAGAACGTCAGGGTCAGGCTGAACGCCGCCACGCCGGCGATGATCCGCGCGGTGTAGAGCATTGCCAGGGCGATCACGTCCCAGGCCATCAGGCGTTTGAGTCTCAGCGAGTAGGTCAGGGTCAGGCCGTAGTAGGCGGCCATCACCGCTGAGAACTGCCACGGCAATAGCAGCAGCGCGGCGCCGAAGGCCATCGCCAGCAGCGTCGGCACCATCACCAGCCCGGCCTTGATCGACAGCCGCCCGCTGGCGAACGGCCGGTTGCATTTGCTCTTGTGATGGCGGTCGTCGCACAGGTCCAGCAGGTCGTTGAGGATGTAGACGCTGGACGCGCACAGACCGAAGCACAGAAACGCAATGATGCCGTCGCGCATCAATTCAAATTGCGCCAGGCGATGGGATGCCAGCAGCGGCACGAAGATCAGCGCGTTTTTCAGCCACTGGTGCAAGCGCAGGGCCTTGCGCCAGTCCCGCAGGCTGGGGGTGTTACTGCGGATGGTCGGCTCGACGCGGACTTGCGCTTTTACCTTTGCTTCCACGCCTCGATCGGGATTGACCACATAGGCCTGACGGGACACATCCCATATGGGCAAGTCATCTTTCGAGTTGCCGACGTAATCGAATCCACCCTCGCCGAAGTGCGCAACTAACAGGTCGCGCTTGTTATTGCCGGACAAGTTGCGGTTGGTATTGGAGGCCAGCACCAGATCGAATAACTGCAGATGATCGGCGATGCGCTCGGCGAGGCTTACATGACTCGCCGTCGCCAGTACCACCATGCGGCCAGTGTCTCGTTCGCGCTGGATCATCTCGAGGATCTGCGGATCGTAAGGCAGTACGCAGACGTCTATTTCGGTGTTGAGCGCCAGGCCTTCTTTCAGCGCGGCTTTGCCTTTGAACAGCCAGGCGAGCATGTTCAGGGCTTTCAGCGGCTGTCCTCGAATAAACGCCATGGCCGTTTCCATGAGCAGATCCGAGCGCAATAACGTGCCGTCTAGATCAACTACCAACGGAGGGGAAGTTTCAAGAACTCGTCCCTGAATTCTGGCCATAGTGAGTGCTCCTGTAGGGTCACCGGACTATAAACAAAATAGGATTTTTACAACTTCATTTAAATTAAAGGGCCTCGTCCCTCACGTCGGCGGGGTGGCGTCAGAATTAAAGGGCGCGTTTTTGAGGGAAGTCGGCGGGGTTGCTTCTCATTAATGAAACCCGCGCTGCCGGGGAATTGGCGACCAACTAATGACTCCCCGGGAGTGACGGTTTAGTGCCGTGTTTAATTCGGCGATTCACGTCTGTCTCTGTTGCGAGTGCTTCCTGCGCAAACGGCAGGAGCTGATTCGCGACGGCGCTGTCTTCTCGACTCACATCGCAGTCATAATGACTCGCCCTGCACCCCCTTCCCATGCCATTACCGGGAGTTTCCATGACCCACTCTTTGCTGCTGGCGCTTATTCCGCTGGTTGCCGACCTGTCCCGGGACATGCCGGACGATGAGCGCTACCGCCGCCTGCTGCGGTCGCTGCGTGAGTTATTCCCGTGCGACGCCGTGGCCTTGCTCAAGCTGGAGGATGAGGTGCTGGTGCCGTTGTCGGTCGAGGGCTTGAGCCCGGATACGCTGGGCCGACGATTCCGGGTGGGGGAGCACCCGCGGCTGGACATCATTCTGCAAAACCGCGAACCGACGCGTTTTTCCACCGACTGCGACCTGCCTGATCCGTATGACGGGCTGGTCGAAGGCGTGCACGGCGACCTGGAAGTGCACGATTGCCTCGGCTGCCCGCTGTATGTGCAGAACACGCTGTGGGGGGTGATCACGCTGGACTCCCTTGATCCGGCGCGCTTTGGCCGGGTCGATCTCGGCAATCTCCAGGCGTTTGCCAGCCTGGCGGCGGCAACGGTTATGGCCAGCGAACGGATCAGCCAGTTGGCGCGCGGCTTTGAGGATCAGCGCCAACTGGCCGAGGTGTACAAACGCGCCGCAGGCGGACGCGGGCCCCGGGAGCTGATCGGGCAAAGCCCGGTGCACAAGCGTTTGCAGCAGGAAATCCAGCTGGTGGGTAACAGCCCGCTGACGGTGTTGATCACCGGCGAAACCGGTGTGGGCAAGGAGTTGGTTGCCGAGGCCATTCACCTGCATTCACCCCGGGCGGCGAAGCCACTGATCAGCCTCAACTGCGCCGCGCTGCCCGAATTGTTGGTGGAAAGCGAGCTGTTCGGTCACGTCAAAGGCGCGTTTTCCGGGGCGGTCAGCGGGCGCAGCGGCAAGTTCGAGCTGGCCCACGGCGGTTCGTTGTTCCTTGACGAGGTGGGCGAGCTGCCGCTGCCGGTGCAGTCGAAGCTGCTGCGGGTATTGCAGAGCGGCCAGCTGCAGCGCGTCGGTTCTGATCAGGAGCATCGCGTGGACGTGCGCATCATCGCCGCGACCAACCGTGATCTGGCAGAAGAAGTGCGCGCCGGTCGCTTCCGCGCGGATCTCTATCACCGCCTGAGCGTTTACCCGTTGTTGGTGCCGCCGTTGCGCGAGCGGTCTCGCGATGTGTTGCTGCTGGCGGGGTACTTTCTCGAGGAGAACCGGGCGCGGATGGGACTGCGCAGCTTGCGCATGAGTCCGGAGGCGCAGGCGGTGCTGTTGGCGTATCCATGGCCGGGGAACGTGCGGGAGCTGGAGCATCTGATCAGCCGGGCGGTGCTCAAGGCACTGTCGGTGCATGGCGAGCGGCCGCGGATTCTGACGATCGAGGCGGATGTGTTGGGGCTTGAGGAGTCAGGGGCGCCTGCGCCTGCTGTGTTGCGTGTGAATGGCGCCATGCCGGTGATTCAGCCGGGCGAGGGATTGAAGGAGGCGATGGACGGGTTTCAGAAGCAGCTGATCGGCGAGGCGCTGGAGCGGCATGACGGGAAATGGGCGGATGTGGCCCGGGAGCTGAATGTTGATCGGGCGAATTTGAGTCGGCTGGCCAGGCGATTGGGGATTCGGTAGGTTTTTTCAGATCAAGATCTTTAAGATCAAGAGCGTCTGCCTGGGGGCAGACTGTTTCGCCTTCGGCGAGTTACTTGATAAAGCCCCAAGTAACCAAGGGCTTGTGCTCCTGGTTGGGCTCCTCCTTCGTCGGAGTACCTTCACTCCGGTCTCGCTCCGTGGGCCCGCGCCGAACGGACATCCATGTCCTGACGGCGCTCTCGCCGCATCCATGCGGCTCGGCCCACTGCGCGAGACCTGCGTTCAGCCTGCACCCAAGTCGCGATTTGTGGTGTTTGAGCCATTTGCGTTTGAAGATTAAAAGCGCTTTTAAAGCAGATCAACGGCTTCCCGGCTGAAGCCGGTCCTACAGTCGGAGCCAATCCCGCTGGATGCATGCGCTGCTGTTAGTGCTGATCGTTCCCACGCTCCGCGTGGTAACGCCACCCGGACGCTCCGCGTCTCGCAGCCGACCCACATTCGAGCCGGGGTAGTGACGCGGAGCGTCACGGGATGCATTCCCACGCGGAGCGGGGGAACGATCAGCTGACACGCCGCGCTCTTGGTAGGACCGGCTTCAGCCGGGAAGCCCTTGATCTGCCCTTGATCTGCTTTTGATCTTCCTACGCAAATGTCTCAAACACCGCAGAACGCGACTTGGGTGCAGGCCGAACGTAGACGACACGCAGTGGGTCGAGCGGCATGGATGCCGCGAGAGCGCCGTCAGGACATGGATGTCCGTTCGGCGCGGGCCCACGGAGCGAGACCGGAGTGAAGGTATTCCGACGAAGGAGGAACCAAACCAGGAGCAAGCACCCTTGGCTGCTCTTTAAAACCGAGAGGGGGGTGCTTTTCCAAGTAACTCGCCGAAGGCGAAACAGTCTGCCCCTAGGCAGACGCTCTTGACCTTGGCTGCTGTAAAAATGACTCCGCCGCTAATGAGCAATATCCTCCAACGCCAAATTCCGCGTCTTCGGCCCAAACCCGCCAATCGTAATGATCACAATCAACATACTCATCACAATAAACGTCAGCACCCCCGGCGTGCCGAAGTGATCCAGAAACAACCCGATCAACAAACTGCTGAACACCGTGGACAGACGACTGAACGAATAACAGAACCCCACCGCCCGGGCGCGAATATTGGTCGGGAATAACTCGCTCTGGTACGAGTGATAACTGAAACTCAGCCACGCATTGCAAAACGTAATCATCACCCCGCAAAAAATCAGCCCCGCTGCCGTCGTCTGCTGCGCGAACAGTGTGCCGAAAATCATCGAGCCCAACGCCGAGCCGACAATCTGCCACTTATTCTCGAAACGGTTGGCGAACTTGACGAACAACAACGGCCCGAGGGGGTAGGCGAGGGTGATCACGAAGGCATACGCCAGACTGTGGGTCACGCTCACGCCCTGACCCGAAAGCAGCGCCGGCAGCCAGTTGCCAAAGCCGAAAAAACCGATCGCCTGAAACACATGAAACACAATCAGCATCAGCGCGCGACGGCGATACGGCGGTTGCCAGATGTCGGCGAAGCGGCCCTTGCCTTCGACGGCCACGTTGTGGGTTTCCGGTTCGTCCAGCGCCTGGCCGTGATCCTTCAGGCAGCGGGCTTCGAGGTCATCCATGATTTTTTCGGCCTCGCCGAAGCGGCCGTGTTGCGCCAGCCAGCGTGGCGACTCCGGCAGGCGCGAGCGCAGCCACCAGATGAACAGCGCGAACACGGCGCTGGCCAACACCACCCAGCGCCAGCCGGCGATGCCAAACGGGTCCTGCGGCACCAGCCACCAGGACATCAATGCCACTGAAGGCACCGACAGGAACTGCACGAAAAACGCGAAGGCGAACGCCGAGCTGCGCATGCGCTTGGGCACCAGTTCCGAGAGGTACGCGTCGATGGTCACCAGTTCGATGCCCAGGCCAATGCCCACCAGAAAGCGCATGCAGATGATGCCCAGTGCGGACGTCTGAATGCCCATCAGCACTGTGGCGACGGTGTACCAGATCAACGCGAAGGTGAAGATCGCGCGGCGGCCGTAGCGGTCGGCGATCGGGCTCAGCAGGCTGGCACCGAGGAACAGCCCCAGGAAGGTGGCCGAAGCAAACGCCGCCTGATCCGAAAAGCCGAACACGCCCTGCGCCCCGGTGGCGAACAGCCCGTCGCGGATCAGGCCGGGGCTGATGTAGGCGGTCTGAAACAGATCGTAAAGTTCGAAGAAACCGCCAATGGACAGCAGCGCCACCAGCTTCCAGATCGTGGCAACGGCGGGCAGTCGGTCTATGCGGGCGGAAATCCGCGCAGCGCGGATCGGGTCGATTCCGTCCTGCATCGGGCGGGCGTGATCAGGGCTATCAGAAGCGGCATGCATTATTGTTTTTTCCGGATCGGTCAGACGCAGCATGTTAGTGCCCCAGAGATTCAAGACAAAACATTTCTGCGCGTTTAAGCTCCGGGGCTGACCGCCACCACGTTTCGGATTCCCGTGAAGTACACACTCCCGACCACTGCCACCGCGCCATTCTGCCCGTCGGCGACCACCGACAGCGTCGCCATTCCCGCCAATGCGTCTTTCCTGCGCAAGCTGATGCTGTTCGCCGGTCCCGGCCTGTTGATCTCCATCGGCTACATGGACCCCGGCAATTGGGCGACCGCCATCGAAGCCGGTTCGCGCTTCGGTTATTCGCTGTTGTTCGTGGTGGTGCTGGCGAGTCTGTCGGGCATGGTGCTGCAGAATTTGTGCTCGCGCCTGGGCATCGCCACCGGCCGCGATCTGGCGCAGTTGTCTGCCGAGCGGTACAGCCACCGGGTCGGCATGGGCCAGTGGATTCTCGCCGAACTGTCGATCCTTGCCACCGATCTGGCGGAAGTGCTGGGCGCCGCGCTGGCGTTTCACCTGCTGCTGGGGGTGTCGATCACCACCGGTGTGGCGCTGACAGCGTTCGACACGGTCATCGTATTGGCTTTGCAGGGCGCCAACTTCCGGCGTCTCGAAGCCATTGTGCTGGGGCTGATCGCAACCATCGCGACGTGTTTCTTTATTGAGCTGGTGCTGATCAAGCCGTTCTGGCCGGACGTTGTGGCGGGGCTCAAGCCGTCGTGGGAGATGCTGAGCAATCAGGAGCCGCTGTACATCGCCATCGGCATTCTCGGTGCGACAGTGATGCCCCATAACCTGTACCTGCATTCATCGGTGGTGCAGACCCGGGTCAACGGCACGTCGGTCGAAAGCAAGGCCAGCGCCATTCGTTACGCCCGGGTCGACACCATCGCCTCCCTGAGCCTGGCGCTGGTGATCAACGCGGCCATTCTCATTCTGGCGGCTGCCGCGTTCCACGGCACCGGCCACACCGACATCGTGGAAATCCAGGACGCCTACCATTTGCTTGACCCCCTGGTGGGCGGCGCCGTCGCTAGCGTGTTATTCGGCATCGCGCTGTTGGCGGCAGGGCAGAGTTCGACGTTCACCGGGACCATCGCCGGCCAAGTGGTGCTGGAGGGGTTTCTCAAAGCGAAGATACCGTGCTGGCAACGCCGCCTCGCGACCCGTGGCTTGGCGCTGATTCCGGCGTTAATCGGCGTGATCTGGTTCGGCGATGGCGCGGTCGGCAAGATGCTGGTGCTCAGTCAGGTCGTCCTCAGCCTGCAGTTGCCGTTTGCGCTGTGGCCGCTGATCCGCTTCACCAGCGATCCGCAATTGATGGGGCCGTTCGCCAACAGCCGCCTGACCAAAGCCCTGGCCTGGGGGCTGTTCGGACTGATCTCGGGCGCGAACCTGACGCTCATGTTTTTCTGGGTGACCTGACCGCTACGGTGAAATTGCGTACATTCAGCGGGACCGGCTTTAGACGGGAAGAGGTCGGTTTGTACGCCATCAGTTCTGCAGCACTGAACAGTCGGGGCCGGATGGAGCTGTAGGAGCGTGGCTTGTCCCGCGATCTGGCGCGCAGCGGCAGTAAAATCAGACTGCCCCGGTCCTGTCTGACACAGCGCGTTCAATCGGTTCGCTGGCGCTTCGCGCCAGATCGCGGGACAAGCCACGCTCCTACACCATAGAGGGGCAAGCGCTCCTGCCGGTTTTGCGCCGCGTTGAGGTTCAACTCAGCAATGTGCCTCGCGCCATCCCCGTGGCGGCGATGACGATGATGACCATCAGCAGCGCTTCCATGTGACTGATCCGGGCGAACCGGCGCGACAGGGAAGTATCAATGGGCTGGTTCTTCTTGAACGCGATGCGCCATTTGATCAGCGCGAACATCGGCACCACTTCCAGCGCCAGAATGGCCACGAACGCCGCCATTTTCAGGTGAAACAGGGGTTGATGCAGGTAGTAGTACGAGCCTTTCTCCAGCCCGCCGAACGCCCGAAACGCCCCGGTGATCAGCAGAATTCCCGCTGAAACGCCCCAGATATTGTCCACCACGAACACATCCCTGAACGATCGCGGATCATCCGTGCGCAACCGCCGCAACGCCCGTCCCCTCGCCAGCACCGCCGCTATCGCAAAACCGAACGCCAGCAGGTGCAACGCAGCCAGTACCCATTTGATGAGCATGTTTCAACTCCCCCGAGCGATGTGCAGAGCAAGCGTCACCTGCACAAGCTTAGCGGGTCGTTGGCGTTATGCCGTTGCCGATCAAGCGTGGCGGGAAAAATAATCGGTCGGGGGCGTCGTCGCTCATTTCTGCAGGTTGTGCCGTTTTTCCAAGCCTGGCTTGCGACGCGGATGAACGAAATCAAAGTAAAACGCTGAAAGGCCAAACACCGCTATCACCGAAACAATCACCAGACCGATCACCGAGTTATCCATCACGCTTATCCAACAGTCGCCCAAAGGCCGAGCGCCTATTCATTCCGCTTGCACCTACAACTGCAATCAATACGACGGGATCTTTACGCGAACAGCGGCTTGGCTGACGCCTTTTATATAGGCGCCTGCCGTTGCGGATGCTCCTGTGGATAAAGAACAACCGCCGCGCGAAGTTTGTCACCGCCAAAGCAACTCATGCCGGCGAACTCTTTATGACTGACCGGCATGTATTGGCAGTCCATGGCCTGACGCTGTTGGCTGTGATCGATGTCGGGGTCGTGCAAGTAAACGAAATCGTCATCGCACCCCGTGACCAGCACCCAGTGCGGCGCCTTGGAGCGGGTCAACCGATAGCTGCTGATCAGCACCAGGGCCAGGCCGTTGTTCTTTTGCAGTTGCCAGAGGTTAAGCGGCGCGCTGCCCAGTTGACGAACCGTGCTGGCCGCCAGTTCGCGGCTGAATTCCTCGTGCACCAGACGCATGACTTCGCGCTTTTCTTCGCTGCGCACACCGGCGAGAAACAACGGCCCGCGCACCGACACTTGGAGGCCGACCTCGAACCCGCGCCGCAACGCCGCCAGCGCCAGGCCCTGTGGGCTGCAACCGCCGTGGCCCGAGGTCATGAACACCGTGGTCGCCTCGCGCCAGATCTGCAGTTCCTCATGGCGCTGCATGGCGCGTGGCGGTTGCAGGGCTTTCATCGCCATCAGCAGGCACGCCGGGCCGCAGCTGAAGTCCAGGGTTTGCGGGTAGTAGGGCACATGGCGAGCGACGCCGGTGGCGTGTTCGCGGATGCGTTTTTCGTAGCGCAGCGCCGGCGCGTGGTCTTCGTAGTAGTCATCAATGCGGTCGAACAGGCGATAGCCGTTGCGCTCGTATAGGCGAATCGCCGGGGCGTTGTCCGGCCGAACTTCGAGCCGCAAATAGGCACATTCGCGCTCAAGGGCATGCTGTTCGGCCTGGGCCAGCAGTTGCTGCCCGAGGCCCTGGCCCCGGGCCTCGTCGCTGATCGCCAGCGAGTAAAGCCGCCCCAGGGACGTGCCGCGATGAAACAGCACCAGTGCGTAACCGGCCAGGCCCTGATCGGGCTGATCGCCCAGCGCCACGATCAATCGCGCATTGGCCCGCGTGACCATCCAGTGAAAGCTGCGCGCATTCAGTCGGTCGGATTCAAAGCACTGGTTTTCCAGCACCAACAGTTCGTCCACATCGGCAGGCTGGGCGAGGCGATATATAAAGTTCATGTCAGGCACCGTAAAGAGTGAGTAACGAAGCGGGACATTTCTACAAAGCCATGTTTTATAGAAAGGACTGTTTCCCGAAGGATCAACTCATGAATGCGGTGCCGGTGAAGACCGACGAAGTATCAGCACAACCTCAGCGTTCGGCAACTTTAAATGTCAATCCGCTGAGACCTGTTTCAACCCGAAGCCGACTGTTGATTGTTGTGGAGCGGCTCGAAGACTGGGCGTCTTACTTGCCCAGCGAACACTTGATCAGCGCCCAGGATTATCTGGAAAACCCGCCCCAGGACAATGCCGGGCAACGGGTGCAGGTGATCAACCTGTGCCGCAGTTACCGCTACCTGGGCCACGGTTATTACTGCTCGCTGCTCGCCGAAGCCCGGGGTCACCACGTGATTCCGTCGGTGAAAACCATCAGCGAGCTGACCCGAAAGTCCCTTTACGGCCTGGCGCTGGATGACCTCGACAAGCGCCTCGAACATGCGCTGCGTGACCATCCCTACGATGAAACCGAAGGCTTCACCCTGAGCTTGTATTTCGGTCAGACCGATCTGGCTCCGTTGCAGGATCTGGCCCGTCAGCTGTTCGAAGCGTTTCCTGCGCCGATCCTGCTGGTGGAGTTTCGCAAGCGCGACAACTGGCACATCGTGGGCATCAAGACCGGCGCATTGACTCGCCTGCGCGATCATCAGCAGGACCAGTTCGCCCAGTCCCTGGACAGCTTCAGTCGCAAGATCTGGCGCCAACCCCGGTCCCCTCGCACGTATCGCTACGATCTGGCGATTCTGCATGACCCGCAGGAAGCGCTGCCGCCGTCGAACCGCAAGGCGCTGGACAACTTCATCCGCGTCGGCCAGCAACTGGGCGTGGACGTGGAGCTGATCGAGAAGAAAGATTACTCGCGGCTGGCCGAGTACGACGCGCTGCTCATCCGCGAGACCACCAGTGTCGACAACCACACTTACCGCTTCGCCAAGAAGGCCGAGAGCGAAGGGCTGGTGGTGATGGATGACCCGGCGTCGATCCTGCGCTGCACCAACAAGGTCTACCTGACCGACCTGCTCAAGAGCCACAAGCTGGGCATGCCAGCCACGGAAATCCTCTACAAGGAGCGACCGGATGATTTGGAGCAGGTGGCGGCGAGGCTGGGTTTCCCGCTGGTGCTGAAAATCCCCGACGGCTGTTTTTCCAAGGGCGTGATCAAGGTCCAGGACGCGCAGCAATTGCAGGAAGCGGCGCGGGAGCTGTTCGAGCATTCGGTGCTGCTGCTGGCCCAGGAATACCTCTACACCGAATACGACTGGCGCATCGGCGTGCTCAATCGCAAACCGGTGTTCGCCTGCCAGTACTTCATGTCCAAGGGGCATTGGCAGATCTACAACCACAAGGCCATCGACGCGGAAATCAACGGCGAGTGCCGCACCCTGGCGGTTCACGATGCGCCACGGGCCGTGGTGGATCTGGCGGTGAAGACCGCGAACCTGATCGGCGACGGCCTGTATGGCGTGGACTTGAAGCAGTCCGGCGATCGCGTGGTGGTCATCGAAGTCAACGACAACCCCAACCTCGACGCCGGCATCGAAGACGCCTGGCTGCAGGACGATCTGTACGCGCTGGTGCTGGAAGAGTTCATTCGCCGGCTCGACATCAAACGTCGCGGTCTGGCGGGTTAGGGCGGTGATCAAAGGCCACCGCCTTGAGGCGGGCCGGTTACGGGAATGCGCCGAAGCCGAGGCGAGCGTGCTCTGGTTCAGCGACCCGGATGCCGCTGAAAAGACGCTGCTGCTGGAACGCTTTCACCTTGACGACCACGCACTGGCCTCGGCGCTCGACCCCGACGAGGTCTCGCGCATCGAGTTTCACCCGGACGCGCTGTTCATGATCTGGAAGCGCCCGGAGAACTACTCGGGCAAGGACACGTTTTCGTTCGACGTGTCGTCGTTCGGGGTCCTGCTCAGCCCCCATCACATGGTGCTGATCTGCGCCGACAGTAAGCAGATCAGCGACCTGGGACAGCACCGGCCGATGCACACGCTGCTGGACGTGTTGCTGGAGGTGCTGTTCCACAACATCCATCATTATCTGGGTCACCTCAAGGTGATCAAGATGATCGCCCGGGAACTGCAACAGCAGTTCAATGCCTCGATGGACAGCCGCCATCTGGTGCAGATGTTCAACTTGAGCGAAAGCCTGGTCTATTACATCAATGCCATCGACAGCAACGGTTCGGTGCTGACCCGCCTGCGCAATCACGCCCACAAGCATCAGTTTTCCGGCGACAGCCTGGCGCTGATCGAAGACATGATCATCGAGAACGAACAGTGCCATAAACAGGCGAACATCTATTCCACCGTGTTCGCCAGCCTGATGGACGCCCGGGGCAATCTGGTCAACAACAACACCAATAACCTGCTGCGCAAGCTGACGTTGATCAACGTGGTGTTCTTGCCATTGAATTTGGTGGCGGGGATTGGCGGGATGTCGGAATACAGCATGATGACCACGCCCATCCCGTGGTGGATCAGCTACCCGGCGTTGCTGATCGGCATGGCCGGGCTGGGCGTGGGGATGGTGGTGATACTCAAGCGCATGGCGCGGGCGAGTCAGTGATGGAGGGTGTGTGTACCCTCGGCCCGGCAGTGCGCCACCACCTGTAGGAGCCGGCTTGCTGGCGAATGCGTCCGATCTGTGACGAAATGTCGACTGACCCACCGCGTTCGCGAGCAAGCTGGCTCCTACAGGGGGCGCACCGGCAGCGGCTGCGCCGGGCGCTGGAAGAGCAGAATTGCGGCGCGACGTCTTATTCCGACGCCTGCAAACCCTTCTGCCTCATCACCTGATTCTTTTCTTTCTTGTACTGCAGCGCGACTTCCGGCGCCGGGCCGCTCTTGCCGGTTTCCATCCACAAACGCATGCGGCTGGCATCGGCGAAGTGGGTGTACTTGCCGAAGGCGTCGAGAATGACCACCGACACCTGACGGTTGGCCATGCTGGTCAACAGCACCAGACAGTGGCCAGCCTGGTTGGTGAAGCCGGTCTTGGTCAGTTTGATGTCCCAGTTGGATTTACGCACCAGGTGGTCGGTATTGCTGAAGCCGAGGATGTAGTTCGGCTTGCGGAAGGTCACGGTTTTCTCCGGCGTGGTGCTCAGCTCGCGCAGCATCGGATAGTTGCGCGCGGCGAGAGCCAGCTTGGTCAGGTCTCGCGCCGTGGAGACGTTGTAGACCGACAGCCCGGTGGGCTCCATGTACACGGTATGGTTCATGCCGAGCGCCTTGGCCTTGGCGTTCATCGCCCGGATGAACGCCGGATAACCGCCCGGGTAGCTGTGCGCCAGACTCGCCGCTGCGCGGTTTTCCGACGACATCAGGGTGATCAGCATCATGTCGTGGCGGTTCAGCTCACTGCCCAGCTTGACCCGGGAGAACACGCCTTTCATTTCGGCGGTCTGGGAGATGTCGACCTTGATCATCTCGTCCATGGGCAGCTTGGCGTCGAGGGTGACCATCGCGGTCATCAGCTTGGTTACCGAGGCGATCGGGACGACGATGTCGGGGTTACTCGAGTACAACACCTGACCCGTTTGCAGGTCGGTGATCATGGCGCTGCCGGAAGCCAGGTGCAGATTGGCCGGATCGCGATTGAACGCCGCCGGTTCGCTGGCCAGTGCAGTGGTGGAAAGTACGGCGGTGGAAAGTGCGCAGCCTGTAAGTGCAAATAATAGGCCGATGACGGTTGGGCGAATTTTCAAGAGCAACGCTCACTTAATGATGGAAATAGCGTGGAACGTCGGACTTTCTTCAAGGACGACAACACGTTCGGCGCATTTTAGGAGCAAGTTTCTGAAGTTGTCGATGGGGCGGTGCGGGGTTTTGCCAATAAACCGCTGTTGTCTAGGTCAGGTTCAGGTAGCGGATCCCAAAAGCCTGTATTTAAAAAGGTTGAATCGCCGTTTCTCGCGTGCCTGATGAACAGCCCAGTCCATAAAAAGCCCGGTCGTCTGGCAAAAAAAAGCCCGCGTCGTTAAAGAGGCGGGCTAAAGGGGTGTGCGGAGCAACGCACGATTCACAAGGAAGAGCGAATAGGGTTTCAGCTGTTGAGCGGGCGGTGTTCGAGTTGCTGTGACAGCGCTTGCGCCACTGGCAATGAAAGCAACGGACCGCTGACGGGCTCGCCGTTGTGCATCAAGTACCAGCACGCCAACAGACCGCGCTCACGAAGCTGGGCGGGTACTGCGCTGCCGACAACCGACATGATTTGAACCTTGGTCATAAGTGCCTCCATCAATCTATGGCGCTACTGTACGGCGCGACCGGTTGATGCAGAAATCACCGCTCTCGATAGTCGTCATTGATGAGCGGGTAGGGACGGTGATGGGCAGCGTGTCAAAACCGCGCTTGCGTCCCGCATAAAAGGCCCGGAAACAAAAACCCCGCCGGAGAGGCGGGGTTTTTGTTGGATGAGGGCTGGCGACCCTAAGTCGACAGCCCTCCGGCCAGAAGCAGACCGCTGTTACCAACGACCGCCACCGTGGTGGTAGTAGCCCGGTGGTGGGCCATAATAACGTGGCGGGCCGTAGTAGCGCGGTCCGTAGACGACCGGGCGTTCAACGACATAAGCCGGCTGGTAATAAACCGGCGGTGGTGGCGGTGGCGCGTAATAAACGGGGGCCGGTGCCGCGTAGTACACGGGAGCGGGTGCTGCATAAGCCGGACCGGACGCCACTGCCGCGCCGACGACCCCGCCGACGACCGCACCGATCACCGCTGCTCCACCCCAGCCCGGGCCGCCGCCATGGGCTTCAGCCTGGCCTGCGAGGGCGAGGGCGCCTAACAACAAGGCAACTTTGGGGATCTGACGAATCATGACTGTTCCTCGGTGTTCATTCCCGTTGTCGCGAGCCTGCGTTACGCTCAGGCACTGCCACGGGATAACTTCTCAGACAACGGTTTCGGAAATATCTGCGAGGCCGTTGCGTAAATTTTGTGTAAGGTATTCGACAACTTTAATGACGACGGCTGTGCCCATTCCGGCGAAGCGTTGTAATTCTACGCCTTTGCCCAGGCGTCTTCTAATACCACTCGGGAGATTTCATGTTGGTCACCGCCAGTAAGGAAACGCTGTTGTGCATGTCGCTGGCCGGACGTCCGGGCAACTTCGGCGTGCGCTTCCATAACCACCTGTATCAGCAGTTGGGCTTGAACTTCTATTACAAGACTTTCTCGCCGAACGATCTGCCCGCAGCCATCGCCGGCATGCGTTCATTGGGCATTCGCGGGTGTGGCGTGTCGATGCCCTTTAAAGAAGCCTCTATTGCACTGGTCAATGAGCTGGACGCGTCCGCCGCCGCCATTCAATCCATCAACACCATCGTCAACACCGATGGCCACTTGAAAGCGTACAACACCGATTACATCGCCATCGCCCAACTGGTCGACACCCATGAAGTGCCGCGCACGCGCTTTGCCCTGCGCGGCAGCGGTGGCATGGCCAAGGCCGTCGCCTGTGCCCTGCGCGACGGCGGTTTCACTGACGGGCTGATCGTGGCGCGCAACGAGCAGGCGGGCAGGGCGCTTGCACAGACGTGCGGCTTCGAGTGGCAAGCCGAACTGGGCAGTGAACGCCCGCCGCTGCTGGTGAACGTCACCCCGTTGGGGATGGCAGGCGATCAAGCCGACGCGCTGGCTTTTGATGTGTCCGCCATCGAGCAGGCCGACACAGCGTTTGACGTCGTCGCCACGCCGGCGCGCACGCCGTTCATTGTGGAGGCCGAGCGGCTCGGCAAGCGCCTGATCACCGGCGACCAGGTCGCGGCAATACAGGCGCTGGAGCAGTTCATTCTTTACACCGGCGTGACGCCGAGCGAGGCGCAGTATCAGGCAGCCGCCGCGTTCGCCCGCGGCTGATGCCACAATGATCTTCGGCCAACACAAAACCCGCAGGAGCGCGCTTGCCCGCGAAAGCGTTGTGTCATTCGGCATCTTCAAGTCTGACACGCCGTCTTCGCGGGCAAGCGCGCTCCTACAATAGATCTGGGCAGCGATCATGATTTTCGGCTGACGCAACACCTGTAGTAGCCGGCTTGCTGGCGAACCGGTTTCGTCAGCCGACACCTCTGGTCTGACCCACCGCGTTCGCCAGCAAGCCGGCTCCCCGTGTCGAACTTCCGCAACGCCCGTCCTCTTCGGCGAACGCAAAACCTGTAGGAGCGCGCTTGCCCGCGAAGGCAATCGGCCGTTGCATGCATTTGCATCTGGAAAACCGCGATCGTGAGCAACCTCCCATGTAAAGCGTGTCAGGCTGAAGAATTGCGCTTACCTCTAAACCGCTTCTAACCTTCCAGTACTGCCAGCCGTTCTTCCAGGGCGGCGATGCGAGCTTCCAGTGCTTCGACCCGCTCGGCCACCGCCGAATTGCCCGCGCTGGCCGAGTTGCCGCCACTGCTGCTGCGCTCTGCCGGGTGCGCGCGGGCGGCGAGGATTGTCTCCCTGTCGGCCGGATCACCCAGCGCGTGCAGGTAGCGGTCTTCGCGCTGGCCTGCCTGTTTCGGGATCAACACCGCCAGCCCGCGCGCGATCAGCCGTTCAAGCTGATGCACCACTGCGTCGGCGTCTTCGAAATCGTGCATGCGGTTGCTGCGGGTCAACAGCTCGTTGACGGTTTGCGGGCCGCGCAGCAACAGCAGGCCGGTCAGAATGAGTTGGCCCGGCACCAGCTCCAGGGTTTTGTCGACGCGGTGTTCCCAGCGGTCTGCTCGGCTGCCCATGACCAGACGCGTCAGTTGCAGGCTTTCCAGTGCGCGCAGGCTCTGGCCGACCTGGCCGGGCGTCAGGTTCATCACCGGCTCGCGACTGGTCTTCTGGTTGCAGGCCAGCACCAGCGCGTTGAGGGTCAGGGGGTAGGTCTCGGGATGGGTCGCCTGCTTCTCGATCAGGCAGCCCAGAATGCGCACTTCGGTGCTGCTCAGCTGCAGCGCATCCGAGGCTTCAACGGTGTTTTCGGAATCCAGCTCGTCAGACATGACCCATTCCCCAAGCGTTGAAAAGGCTATGAGGGTAGGGGCTGTATGAGGTAAAAGACAAGCCGCGTTCGCGTCCGCCTCCGTGCGACTCATTTCCCCAGGAACTGCCATGACCCTTTCTCTTTACGCCGCTTCGATTCCTGTCTTCAAGCAAATGCTCACCGCCCTCAGCGCCGTCCTGGCCAAAGGCGAAGCCCACGCCACCGCCAGGAACATCCAGCCGGATGCCCTGCTGCAGGCGCGTCTGTTCCCTGACATGTTCCCACTGGTGCGTCAGGTGCAGATCGCCGTGGACTTCGCCAAAGGCGCCGGCGCACGACTGGCAGGCCTTGAGCCGCCGAAGTACGAAGACACCGAAACCACCTTCGCCGACCTGCAAGCGCTGCTGACCAAAGTGCTGGCGTTCCTCGACACCATCAAGGCCGAACAGGTCGATGGCAACGAAGCGCGCGAAATCGTGCTGCGCCCGGGCACCGATAAGGAAAAGCGTCTGAACACCCAGACCTACCTGCTGCATTACTCGCTGCCGCAGTTTTTCTTCCACGTCACCACTGCTTATGACCTGCTGCGCCACAACGGCGTGGAAGTCGGCAAGCGCGACTACATGGGCGCTTACTGACCGGCCTCGCTGCCCGCCTCAGCGCGGGCAGCAACACGTGTTTCGTCCGGCGTCTGCCAGCCAGACGCCCGGCTCTGATACCCTCTGCGTCCTGATTCACGCCACATCCGATCGACCGCTCCGCGAGGACTGGTCGTTTTGTCGTTATGGAGATTTCATGTTTTTCCCCATTTACCTGTTGTCAGCTGCTGGTTTTACCGTGCTGACCACAGAGTTCGTCATCGTCGGTCTGTTGCCCGCCATCGCCCGTGACCTTGCCGTCACCATCCCCCAGGCCGGCTTGCTGGTCACGCTGTTCGCCTTCACGGTGGCCTGCTTCGGGCCGTTCCTGACCGCGTATTTCTCGCGCTTCGAGCGCAAGCGCCTGTTTATTTCGGTGCTGCTCATGTTTGGCGTCTCCAACGCCGTTGCAGCGCTGGCCCCCAACATCTGGGTGATGGCCGCCGCGCGGCTGATTCCGGCGCTTGGGTTGCCGGTGTTCTGGGCGCTCGCCAGCGAAACCGCCGTGGACATCGTCGGCCCTGACCATGCCGGCCGCGCGATTGCCAAGATCGGCTTCGGTATCGTCTGCGCCACGGTGTTCGGCATCCCCGTCGGCACCTTGATTTCGGACGCCATCGGCTGGCGCAGCGCCTTCGCCATCCTCTCGGTGGTCGCCTTCGCCAAGGCGTTGCTGCTGTTCATCTACCTGCCCCGCAGCGTGCACAAGGATCAGGCTTCGTTCCGCAGCCAGTTCCGCATTCTGCGCAGCCCGTTGATGCAGGGCCACGTGCTGCTGTCGGTGCTGATCTTCAGCGGCATGTTCACCGCGTACACGTACCTGGCGGACATGCTCGAGCGCCTTGCCGGGTTCAACGGCACGGTGGTCGGCTGGTGCTTGATGGGCTTCGGCGCGGTGGGCTTGTTGGGTAATTCACTGGGCGGGCGGCTGGTGGATCGCCATCCGCTGATCGCCAGTCTGACCTTCTGCACCTTCATGATCGGCGGCATGGTCATGGTGGTGCCGAGCATGCACTCCCTGCCTGCGCTGGCTCTGGCGCTGGCCGTGTGGGGCGCGACCCAGGCGGCGCTGTTTCTGGTCAGCCATGTCCGCCTGATGAAAGCCGCGCCACAGGCCCCTGCCTTTGCCGCATCGCTGAACATCGCGGGCGCCAATCTGGGCATCGGCATTGGCGCGATCATCGGCGGACGGGTGATCGATCATCTGGGCCTTGGCAGTCTGGGCTTTGCGGCGGCCGGCATCATTCTGCTGTCGATTCTGCTGGCCTTACTGCTGATGACAGTCCGCCCAAACCCCGCAACCTGCGACGCCTAGTCCGGGAACAGCTGCCGGCGTGCGCCCTCGGTGATGGCGACGATGCCGGGGTGCTTGACCTTGCGCTCGACCGAGATCGCGTAGAACGACTCGGTCACGGCGTCGGTATGGCCGATCAATTCGACGTCGTACTGCTCGATCACTTCATCGGCGATCACGCTCGGCGCAATGAAAATCCCGCTGCCGGATTTGCCAAACGCCTTCATCAGGGCGCTGTCGTCGAATTCCCCAACGATTTTCGGCTGGATATTCTGCTCGGCGAACCAGCGCATCAGGCGGCTGCGCACCACCGTTTGCTGCCCGGGAACCAGCAGCGGCGCGCCTTGCATGCCGTGGGGGAAGTTCTCGCCGTACAGGGCGGCGAGGGCGCGGGTGGCAAAAAAACTCA
Source organism: Pseudomonas petrae (assembly GCF_021728295.1). GTDB lineage: Bacteria > Pseudomonadota > Gammaproteobacteria > Pseudomonadales > Pseudomonadaceae > Aquipseudomonas > Aquipseudomonas petrae. The sequence goes on along the minus strand of NZ_JAKJXE010000014.1, from coordinate 106,515 downwards.
CACCGCATTCGCCCAGCTTCTGGCTGTAGCCTTTAATGTCCAGATGAGAGGGCATCGGGCTGTCGGAAATCACCAAGTCCAGGCGCTGAATCGCGAGGTCCGCCAGCAGGCGTTCGAGCTGGTCTTCGCGGCAACTGATGCGCACCAGCTCGTTGAGCGCCATGCTTGGCGCGATGAGCCGATAGACAATGGATTTGGGCACGACATCGGCGACGCCGACGCGAAAAAGGATTTGCTGCTCGTCCGGCTGCGCGCGCAACACAGCTTCGAGCTCGCCACCGAGCTGGAACATCTGTTCGGCGTAGGGGAGGGCGACGCGACCCGTTTCGGTCAGCTCCAGTTGACGGCCCACGCGCTTGAACAACTCGACACCGTAGGTCTGCTCCAGCAGGCTGATTTGCCCGCTGATGGTCTGGGGCGTGAGGCTCAATTGCTCGCAGGCGCGGACAATACTGCCGGTTTTGGCCACGACCCAGAAATAATGCAGCTGTCGGTAATTGAGCATGGGCGTCGTCACTTCGGGAAAACCGAAGTATACGCCTGAAAAATACGAATTTTACTGAAGTGTTTCCGTCCCTAGAATGCCGCCCTATCCCCTGAACTGATCCTGGACACTCGCTTATATGGAATACCTTCTGGAACTGGCTGCAAGCCCAACGGCCTGGATCGCTCTGGCGACACTGGTCGTCATGGAAATCGTGCTCGGTATCGACAACCTCATCTTCATCTCGATTCTCACCAACAAGCTACCGGTGCATCAGCGCACCAAGGCGCGCCGGATCGGTATCAGCATGGCGTTGATCCTGCGTCTGGGCCTGCTGACCACCGTGGCGTGGATTGTCCAGCTGACCGCGCCCGTGGTCGAAGTGTTCGGCCAGGCGTTCTCCTGGAAGGACATGATCCTGATCGCCGGTGGCCTGTTCCTGGTCTGGAAGGCCACCACCGAGATCCACCACAGCGTCGACATCAAAAGCGAAGCCGAGAAAGCCGCTTCCAGCACCGTTACCCTGGGCATGGCGGCCGCGATCGGTCAGATTCTGATGCTCGACCTGGTGTTCTCCATCGACAGTATCGTCACCGCCGTTGGCATGACCGAGCACTTGCCGATCATGGTCATCGCCGTAGTGGCCGCCGTGGTCGTGATGCTGGTGGCGTCGGAGCCTCTCGCCAAGTTCATCAACGATAACCCGACCGTGGTCATGCTGGCCCTGGGCTTCCTGATCATGATCGGCATGACGCTGATCGCCGAAGGCTTCGGCGCCCACGTCCCGAAAGGCTACGTGTACACCGCCATGGCGTTCTCGGCTCTGATTGAAGTGCTGAACATGCTGGTTCGTCGGTCCCGCCAGCGCCGTCTGGACGCCGAAGCGCAAGGCCAGAAGGTCTGACGCTGAGATGGGCTCCGCCTGGCTATGAAGGGCGGAGCAGGAAGGGCGGAGCAGTAAAGAAGGAGGGCAAAAAAACGGTCGGGGATGGGATGCCATCACCGACCGTTTTCGTTTGTCATTTACGTGTTCAGCTCACCACATCATCAGTGCGCAGTGACATGACGGATTTTGCGTTGTGCACGCTCTACGGATTTCGCGGCTTCGGTTTCCCGATAATGCGGATGATGGCGACGCGAGATCCGCATCACCCCCCACAACATGGCAGCCGCAACGGCAAGCCAGGCAGCGATCAACATCACAATGGTCATTCCGAGGCTCATGGCTTCCTCCGGCTCTTCTCTTCGTCTCTTGGTAATCGACAGTCTAGTCCGCATGTTGTTGCCGAAAATTGACCGATGGTAGGAATTGCATGACCGATTCGTTCTATCCACTCGCGTTGACAGCGTTTCGGGCTATACCGCAACCGGCGGCGGCTCTATGATCCGCGCTTCGGCCGGATCTCGGGATCCGTCGCCATCAGTCAAGTGAGTGAATAACGTGCGGGCATTGACGCGATTGGATAGCGTTGCAGGTCGACGCAAATGGCTGGCGCTTGCCGCCGTGCTGGTCTTGGCAGGCTGCTCGAACGCCCACAACTGGAAGCCCGGCTACCCGCCGATGTACAAGACGTTGCCTGATCGGGTCGAAATCAACGCGGTGCCTTCGTTCCGGGGCAAGGATTACCAGAGTGCGCCGTTCGCGCTGGCCAGCATGCTGACCGTGCATGGCGTACAGACCACCCCGGGGCTGCTGGAAAAACCGCTGAAACTGCCGGGCGCCGAAGACAAGCTCGACCGCAGCATGCTGGATCTGGCCCGCGAACACGGGTTTGTGGTGTATCCCGTTGATCACCGTTTACCTGACCTGCTGGCCCAGGTGTCGGCGGGTTATCCGGTGATGGTGCGGTTCTCGGACGGCTCCATGTTCTGGAAAGAGCAGCGTTATGGCGTGCTGGTCGGGTTTGATCAGAACAAGCGCACGGTGCTGATCTATACCGGGCCGGGGCGTGTGACGACAAGCTTCGATTCGTTTACCTCGGACTGGAACGACGCCGGCAACTGGGCCGTGCTGATCCAGGGTCCACGCCAGGTGCCGGTGCCGGTGGACCGTGAACGCTGGCTCAAAGCCGCGAATGAGCTGGCCCAGGCCGGGCAGGAACAGGCGGCGGGCGAGGCGGTCAAGGCGCTGAACAGCAAAGCTGACCGCTAAGATGAATGAGCAATGATCCCGGTCTGGAGGCGAAACCTGTAGGAGCCGGCTTGCTGGCGAACGCGGTGTGTCATTCGCCACTGCAGCGCCAGATCAAATGCATTCGCGGGCAAGCGCGCTCCTACAGGCGGACGAAAGTCCGAGACGGACGGGGCGCCGGCGCGGTGACCGTCAGAACCCCAGCTTGTCCCGCAGGCTGTAATACCACGCACCCAATGCGGTAAGCGGCGTGCGCAGCAGTTGCCCGCCCGGGAAAGGGTAGTGGGGCAGGCCGGCAAAAGCGTCGAATCGTTCTGCCTGTCCGCGCAAGGCTTCGGCCAGCACTTTGCCGGCCAGATGGGTGTAGGTCACGCCGTGGCCGCTGCATCCCTGGGAGTAATAGATGTTGTCGCCCAGCCGGCCAACCTGCGGCAACCGCGACAAGGTCAGCAGGAAGTTGCCGGTCCAGGCGTAATCGATCTTCACGTCCTTCAGTTGCGGAAACGCCTTGAGCATCTTCGGCCGGATGATGGCTTCGATGTTCGCCGGGTCGCGCGCACCGTACACCACGCCGCCACCGAAGATCAGACGTTTGTCGCCGGAAAGCCGGTAGTAATCCAGCAGGTAGTTGCAGTCCTCGACGCAGTAATCCTGGGGCAGCAGCGTACTCGCCAGTTCCTCGCTCAGCGGCTCGGTGGTGATGACCTGTGTGCCGCAGGGCATCGATTTGGCCGCCAGTTCCGGCACCAGATTACCCAGATAGGCATTGCCCGCGACGATGACGAACTTCGCCCGAACCTTGCCCTCGGCGGTGTGCACGACCGGGCTGGCGCCGCGATCAATGCGGGTGGCTGCCGACTGTTCGTAAATGACCCCGCCCAGAGACTCGACCGCCGCCGCTTCCCCCAGCGCCAGGTTCAGCGGGTGGATGTGGCCGCCGCTCATGTCGAGCATGCCGCCGATGTATTGGTCGCACGCCACCACTTCACGGATGCGGCGCTGGTCCATCAGCTCCAGCTGCGTGTGGCCATAGCGTTCCCAGAGACGTTTTTGCGATTCCAGATGGCCCATCTGCTTGGGGGTAATCGCGGCGAAAACGCCGCCGTCTTTCAGGTCGCACTGGATCTGGTATCTGGCGACGCGGTCCCGGATGATCTGCGCGCCCTCGAAGGCCATATGCCCGAGCAGTTGCGCCTCCTTGGGCCCGACGGTCTTTTCGATGGTGTCGATGTCGCGGCTGTAACTGTTAACGATCTGCCCGCCGTTACGGCCCGAGGCGCCGAAACCGACCTTTGCGGCTTCCAGCACAGTGACCTTGAAGCCGTGTTCAAGGAGAAACAGCGCACTGGAGAGCCCGGTGTAACCGGCGCCAATGATGACCACGTCGGTCTCGACGTCCCCTTGCAGCCGAGGCCGAACCGGAACGGGATTGGCAGAAGCGGCGTAGTAGGAATGTGGGTATGGCGTGTTCGTCATCCTGTAACCCCTGTTTTATATTTTTTACGAATGGGCGGATCCTACCTGAGATGAAATTGGGCGGCCAGCCGCCGCCGGAGGTTTGTGGCTTCATCAAGGCATTGGCCCCCGAGGTACGGGCGCATTCATCCAACCCGATTCGTCAGCGCAGGCGCAAATAGCTCGGACATTCATGGGCTTAGGGATGAATCGAAGTTGACAGCAATCCGAATCTCGGTAGAATGCCGCCCCACAGCAGGCACGTAGCTCAGTTGGTTAGAGCACCACCTTGACATGGTGGGGGTCGTTGGTTCGAGTCCAATCGCGCCTACCAAACAAATCCGCTCTGCTGGGCGGTAACGAAAAAGGGTGGCCCTAAAGGGTCACCCTTTTTTGCTTGATCGAACCTTAATCATCTCGGGCGTCCGGTTATTCCGCTTCCCGATCACTCGGGTTTGGCGCGGGTAATACGGCCCGCCCTGATCTCGTCCACATAGGCGCGCAGACGGTCAGCGTCCTTGTACTGCTGATTCATCAAGTGCAGCACCGCGACCACATCCACATCGTTGACCCGTTCGGCCAACCGGCTGATTTCGCCAGCAGTGCTTTCCAGATTGGCCGCAATGGTGCTCAGGTCGCGCTTGAGTTCCAGTGCTGATTTTTTCATGCCCACGGTGCCGCTCTCCACTGTTGATGACGCCCGGGCCCGCGACTCTGGTTCAGTCGCGGCGGCGACGCACTATATCAAAGCACGACGGCCAGCCAAGACAACCAGGCACGAAAAGGGCGCTGTTCAAGCGCCCTCTGCTGTCTCACTTGCGTGGGTGGGCATCAGCCGCCTGCGCCGCCGGCACTCGACGAGCCCGAGCCTTTACTGCCGCCGCCGTTGGTGGTATCGCCACCCGGCAGGTCCGCATCATTGTTGTTGCCGGTGCCGTTGCTCATCGACGTACCGCCGCCGATGCTGATGCCTTTCCTGGTTTGCGTGTCCACGTCAGAGCCCTGGCGGGCCGGGTCGCTGCCCTGTACGCGTGGGTCGATACCGGTTTGCGACGGTGGCGGGCCCATGTCAGGCGATGTCGCGCCAGCCAGCGCTGCAAGGGAGGTACATGTCAGCGCACAGCCCAGCGCAAGTGCAGCAAGTGATCTGTTCATCAGGTGATCTCCGTGTCTTGGTTCCTTGTATTCGTTGGGCATCTAAGGTTGGTGCGAAGTGCCATGACGGCGACAGGCGGCACGTTGAGCCGGCAAGACTGACGGGCGTTTGGTGGTTCGAGCGAGTAGGGGCGGACAATCAGGATGCAGGTCATGGTGTCAACCGCCCGGATCTTGCTGAGCGACAGCCGCTCTTGAGGTCGATGCGGCCATGTCGACGTGCCGGGGAAATAATTTGCATATTCATAGGCTTACTGGGCGAAAAAGACGTTGACAGCTATTTGAATATCCGTAGAATGCCGACCCACAGCAGGCACGTAGCTCAGTTGGTTAGAGCACCACCTTGACATGGTGGGGGTCGTTGGTTCGAGTCCAATCGCGCCTACCAAACAAATCCGCTCTGCTGGGCGGTGAAAAAAAGGGCGAATCGAAAGATTCGCCCTTTTTTATTGCCCGAAATTTCCATGTGATGCCAGCCGTCCTCAAGTCACCCACAGCCCCTATGGCCGGACGCCTCGACCCGATTCCACCCCCACGAACCCTCGCACACCGCGAAATAAATCCGGTTTTTTTCCCGCTACCGTCTGGACCTTTTCCCATGATGCGCGATCATCAGTGCATGGAATCCAGAGGAGGTGTGTATGTTTAGCCGGTCGTTGACCCTTGCCGTTTTGTTCGCCGTATCGAGCCCCTTGCTGGCTGCCGATGGTGATGGCCCACTTTCCCAGGAGCGCGGCAAGACTCGTCCACTGATCGTTATCGCGTCGAGTTCCGTGGACTCGACGCTGGTGGGCCTGAAGAAAAACCTGGACGAGCCCGCCAACAAGGAGGGATTCGCCAAGCGGGACATGGTCCTCTACACCATCATCAACACCGTGGGGCAGCGCAACGGCAAGGATCTCGATGCCCAGACCACCATGGCCCTGATCCGCGAGCTCAAGCTTGGCGCCCAGGCGGGTGGGCAGGCTCAGGTGATTCTGGTGGGCAAGGACGGTGAGAAGAAAATGACTCACAACGGCCCTATCGATCCGAAGGACATCTTCAGCACCATCGACCAGATGCCGATGGCCGAGAAAGAAGCCGCTGCCACCGCGCCGCCCGCGCCAGTTGCCGAACCGAAGGCTGCAACGCAGTCAGGCAAACCGGCCAAGCCTGGCAAGGCTGCCCCCGCTGCACCGCCCGCCGGGCTGGATGATTAAGCGCTCAGACGGCTTACCCATGGGGCTCGCTTGACGTTGCTGGTAACATCGCTCCTTTTTTAACGAAAAGGACTTTTGATGAGTGGGACTGGCATGAAACATTGGGCGGGCGCTGCGGCACTGATCATGTTATCGGGTGGGTTAACGGGTTGCATGAGCTTGAATCAGACGCGTTCGGCAGGTCCGGCGCAGGTTTACACCAGTCAGAAACCTGCAGTCGCCGTTGCCGAGTGCATCAAGGTCACCTGGGCCAACGTCCAGCTGTTCGGTGACGTGGCCGACGTGTTCATGGCAAAAGGCGATCCTGGCGCCTTCACGGTCTACACCACCGAGGGCGAATATTTCGCTGACGTGGCCGGCAAGGCCGGCATGACCAAGGTCAATTTCTACGCCAAGCCGGGCGCCAAGGTGATTGAGCAGCGTGGCGCGGTGCTCGCGACCTGCCTTTGAGTCAGACCTGCATTCACTGACCTGCGTGTGCTGACCGGTGCTGTTTCATCTCCCGGCCCGACGCAGGTTTTGAACGCTACAATCCCTTCGCATTAGCCGCGTTAAATCGGCCGCTTTGCGTCGGCCGTTTTACATCGGCGGTATCACGCCATTTTCCCCGGCAGAAATCGACAGCGCGGTCAGCGTGTTGTCCGAGCCTTTCTGCGCTTGCAGCACCACCTTTACACCGGGCTTGAGCAAGCTGCGATCGCCTGGCACCAGGTTGACGATCGGCACGTCATCAGGAATAACGATCTTCTTCTGCCCGCCCTTGTAATTCACGGTGACGGTGCGGCCATTACTGGCGACCAGATCGCCGACCGATCCGTTGGTCATCGTGCTGTCCGGCGTGAGATCAAACGCCCGCTGGCCATCCCCCGTGCCCGCCATTTCCGGCGGAAACACATGAACCTCCAGCGCTTTCAACGAACCGTCCGGCAGCGGTACCGCTGCGGAGCCGATATAGCTGCCCGGTTTGATTTCCGACACCTGTGCCAACGTGACGCCGCGGATCTGCGTGTCAGGGGTCAGCACAACCTGCAGGTCCTCTCCGCGGTTGCTGTGAATTTTAAGCACATCGCCTTCGACCACAGTGATGGCGCCGCGCACGCGGGTGGGTTTGCCGTCTTCGGCATGGGCTGGCAGCGCTGCCGATAGCAGTGCGCTGAGCAATCCCGATATGAGAAGAGGGTGACGAAGGGTCTGGGTTCTGGAAGTCTTCATTGGCAGCGCGAGTCCTGTGATGGGTCGAGCACGGAGCATAGCGGTAGTGCCCGGGCAGGTGCATGACATTGCCGCCAGCAAGCCAGGTTTGGTGCTGCTGGCGTATCGGGTCGACCTGCGCAAGCAGATTCTTGGTTTGCTGGGGTTGGGGCAGAGCGGGTAGGCAGGGGGGCAACCGGGCTGTGCGCACGTCGTCGAACGACTTCGCACAGCCCGGCGCAGGAGATTACTGCTGAAGGGAAATGGACGTGCTCGCCAGCTTCGGCTGGTTGTACAGGCTGACCAGCACTTCATCCAGCACCGAAGACGCGCCCCACGGACGCGGGTCGTTCAGGATCGCGACCACCACCCAGGTGTTGCCGTTGCTGTCGCGGCTGAATCCGGAGATCGCCCGAACCGTGTTCAAGGTGCCGGTCTTGATGTGCGCTTCACCGCGCAGGGCCGTACGTTTCAGGCGTTTGCGCATGGTACCGTCCATCCCTGCCAGCGGCAGCGAACTCATGAATTCGGCTTGAAACGGGCTGTTCCACGCGGCCTGGAGCATCTGCGCCATCTCCCGCGCGCTGACGCGTTCGGCGCGGGACAGACCTGAACCGTTTTCCATCACCAGATGCGTCGCGATGATGCCTTTCTTCGCCAGCCATTGGCGCACGACACGCTGCGCGGCCTTGGCATCGTCACCGTCGGCTTCGTTACGGAACTCGGCGCCCAGACTGAGGAACAGTTGCTGGGCCATGGTGTTGTTACTGAATTTATTGATGTCGCGGATAATCTCCGCCAGGTCCGGCGAGAAGGCCTTGGCCAGCAGCTTGGCGCTACCCGGCGTCACGTCCAGACGGTCCTTGCCGAGAATGGTCCCGCCCAGTTCCTGCCAGATGGCGCGCACGGCGCCGGCGGTGTAGGTCGGGTGGTCGAGCAGCGACAGGTACGTCTGGGAGTTGCAGCCGTCACCCAACTGGCCGGACACCGTCACGGTGATGCCGCCATCGGCTTCCGGCACCGGGTTGTACAGCACGTCTCCGGTGCATTTGTTGGACGACAGCGCTTTGACCTGGTTGTTGATGTGGATGGCGGCGATGGGCGGCTCCACCGAGACCAGAATCCTGCCGCCGTCATTGCGGGTGACGAAACGCAGGGCCTTGAGGTTCACCATCAAGGAGTCGGGACGCACCAGGAACGGCTTGTTCTTGTCGTTGCCGTCGTCGTCGAACACTGGCAATTGCGGTTGCACGAAGTGGCTGCGATCAAGCACCAGATCACCGGTCACCTGCTGCACGCCATTGGCCCGCAGATCGCGCATCAGCAGCCACAAGCGTTCCATGTTCAGCTTGGGATCGCCGCCGCCCTTGAGGTACAGGTTACCGCGCAAAACGCCATTGCTGAGGGTGCCGTCGGTGTAGAACTCGGTTTTCCACTGATGGGTCGGGCCGAGCATTTCCAGGGCGGCGTAGGTGGTCACCAGCTTCATGGTCGAGGCCGGATTGACGGACACATCGGCGTTGAAAACAGTCGGGGTGCCGGGGCCGCTCACCGGCAGCATCACCAGAGACAGCGCGTCGTTCTGCAGCTTGCTGGCTTTGAGTGCTTCCTGAACCTTGGGGGGCAGGGCGGTATTGATGGGGGCGGCTGCGATGGAGAACGAGAGGGGCAAAAGCAGGGTGGCGATAAACAGCGGACGCAAAGACTTGATCATTCAATAACCCTACTGCAGCAAACAACGGAGATGAAGAGGGGATGAATTCCCTCGCACTGGGAACGAACCGCCAGAAAATGCCCGATGGCAGGGCGTGACACTGGCGTTTCGGTAAAGCGGCATTATGCCCCAAGCTTTGGTGACTTGCGCCGGGGTACTGCCGTCAAACGGCGCTATTTTTTGCGCTTGCCCATTCAAAGTCACGTTAAACCGTGGTTTTTTCGCGTAACGCCGGCTGCAGGCCGCCATTTCGCAGCAGCATTCGTGACGTCCGGCTGCGATTTTTGTACGGTGAACACACCAAAACCTCGAATTCCGGACACAAAAAAGCCATCCCGGAGGATGGCTTTTTAGGTATCAGCTCGGCGGGAAGACCCGCCCGCTCATCAGACAGCCGCGTTGATCGGCGTTTCCGGGTACCAGGCGTCCTGCAGAGGGCTGACTTCAACTTCAGTCAGTTCGCTGCGGCCTTTGAGCCATGCTTCAACGGCAGCGCGCTGTTCTTCGCTGACCGAACCACGGTTCGCCAGGCAGACCAGGCCGAAGTCGTCGCCGCCGACGTAGTCCAGACCGTTAGCGTCCATGGCCTCTGTCAGGAAAGCGTCGAGGAAAGCATCGATGGCCTCGTCATCCAGGTCCTCTTTGAAGCCCAGCTTCAGCTCGAAGCCCAATTCCTGGAACTCGTCGACACAGAGTTTTTTGCGCAGACGACGGGAGCGGTTAGTGGCCATGAAGCGTTCCTCTTAAGTAATTTCGGGGCGCAGTCTATCAGCTTCGCCCTGAAGGCGCCTGCTTGATGCTGATTTGGTTTTTCGCATTTCTGGCTGTGCTCGAGTGGTGGATGTCTCTGGCGGGCTGGCGCAGAGAGGCTTGGGATGACGCATTGCCATGATGCGCAAGAAGTTGCGCACTCGTTGGTTGAAAATGGGGTGATTGATGGGCTGGAGGCCAAGTCGTTTGTGGCGTGCAGACGAGTGCGCAAGAAGTTGCGCAGGGGTGCGCAACTTCTTGCGCACTTCTTCTTTGTTTCCGGGTTTAGTGTTCGCTTAAACCTACCGTTATTTCTCTTAAACTATTGATTTTGTTCGGCTAATTTATAGCTGGCATAGCCCTTGATATCTCCGTGGCCCCCGGATTGGCATTCACGCCTTCTCGGATGGTTTTTGAGCACGGAGAGCATCCTTGGCACACCCCGCAGTTACGTCCGGCAGCGACGCAAAAAACGAGCCTCAGGTGGCGATCGCTCCGCTTGATCTGATCCAGCTTGAGGACATTGGCGTCGGTGCGGCCAACGTTGACGCCTGGCTGCGGGAGATCAGCGGCGGGGTCGTTACGCTCGACCGGATCAAAAGCGCTGCCGGGGTTCTGCCGGTAGTGGGCAACATCATGGCGCTGGTTGATGCGCTGAATGACATCGCCACGCTCTCGAAGAGTCCGGAGCGTGATCTTCTGGATTGGGTCAGCCTCGGCATCAATCTGATCGGGATGATGCCATTCCCGCCCACCATGGCAGCAGCGCGTATGAGCCTGCGTCCAATGCTGTTTCTGGTGCGCCAGGAGATGCGTCGGACCGGCAAGACGGTGTTGGGCGATGCGCTGATCGAGATTCTGATCGGGCATCTCAATGCCGACATCGTAGGGACGCTTGATGACTTTGTGACCCAGGCGCAGGCGAAGCTTCCGGGGATTCTTGAGGATGCCGGGAAACTTGGGGAAGGCATGCTCCTTGAGATCGCTGCTGGTCTTGAGAAGTTGGTTAACCCTGAGCTGAACGCCAGTGCTGATTTGCTTGAGGCCCAACAGCGCGTTCAGGCCGCTGGGGATCAGTGGGCCTATGACCCCAAAGCCGCGATTGGCAACATTTTTGCGGCGGCTGCGGATGTTTGCGTCGCTGCGGGTAAGGGTGCGGTTAACGGCGCCGTCGAGCATTTGGTGCCTGACGCGGTTAAGGCGGAGGTGGTCAGCCAGGTCAAATTGTTGCGCGCCATGGGGCCAGAGCTTCGCACCAGGATTACTGGTCTGGCGGACCCCGGGGTTCAGAATTCCATTGGTTCGCTGCTGCTGACGCTGGGTGGTGCCGTTGCCAGTTGGCGGTCGCGCAATGGGCAGGGGCAGTCTTTCAACATCAAGCCGGGGGTTGTTAATCAGGCCAAGCGCAGGGCCGGCGAAGGGAAACTTGAGAAGGTTCAGCAGGAGACGCCTGCCAAGGGGCGGCCTAACGAGCTGAAGAATTGCGCCTGTGCGGCGACGATCAAGAGCATCAGCTTTGCGATGGGCTCGGAGTCGGTTAGTCATACCGACTTCAGCCTGCCGGGGCCTTTTCCGATTGAGTGGACGCGGACTTACTGTTCGAGTCTGGATGCCTACGATCAGGACGTCATCGGCGCACGCTGGATCACGCCCTTTACCACGCGGTTTGATCTCGTCGGCGATGGTTTGGTCTTCCACGACGCCGATGGCCGCTCCCACGAATTCCCTCTGCCCAAGGTTAAGCTGTTCCATTTCAATGCCATCGAAAATCTGACCGTTATTCGCCTCAGCAAGGATCGGCTGTTGCTAATGCGGGGGCTTGAGCATAGGGAAACCTATGTTCGGCGGGGCAAGCGCTTTGTTCTGATTAACAAGGTGCTGCCCAACGGCGCCGGGGTGATGCTGCATTATGAGCATCGGCATGACGGGCATTCGGTGCTCTCCGAGTTGGTGACGTACTCGGAAAAGCATGCAGACAAAGTCCATCTGCGCCTTGGCACTTTGATCGACGATCATGGCCGGTTGACGGGCCTTTGGGAAATTCGTGATGGCGACGTTAAACGCCAACTGTGCGCGTATCAGTACGATGATTCTGGCGACCTTGATCTGGCTCAGGACGAGAACGGCGCTGCGTGGCGTTATCAGTATCAAAACCATCTCATCACTCGGTACACCGACCGCACTAATCGTGGGCTGAACCTGCAATGGCAGGGCTCCGGTCCCGGCGCGAAAGCCGTGCGTGAGTGGGCCGACGACGGCAGTTTCGACACCCGGCTGTCGTGGGATGAAACCATCCGCCTCACCTACGTCACTGACGGTTTGGGCCACGAAACCCGGCACTACTACGACAGCCTGGGTTACACCTATCGCATTTGTCATGCCGATGGCCGTTCCGAGTGGTTCTTTCGTGATCAGGCGAAAAATATCATTCGCCATGTGCACACCGATGGCAGTACCGATCGGTATCGCTACGACAAGCTAAGCAACCTCACCGAGCACACCCGCGCCGATCACAGCGTGATGAATTACGCGTACGACGATAAGAGTCATCTGATCAAGATCAGTGATGGCGAAGGCGGGCTGTGGAAACGGGATTACGACCATCGTGGAAATCTGGTTGAAGCGACCGATCCGCTAGAGAACATCACCGAATACGCCTACAACGCGTTCGGCCTTCCTACAGCGATCAAGGACGCCAACGGCAATACGAAGGAGCTGGCCTACAACGACGCCGGACAACTCGTTAGGTACACCGACTGCTCCGGGAAGGTCAGCGCTTGGGAGTACGACGAGCGGGGCCAAATGGTTCGCTTCACCGATCCGGCTGGCCACAGCACGACGTACGAGTACAAAGCGGGCCAGTTGGTCCTGATCAAGCATCCGGACAAAACCGAAGAACGCTTCAGCCGCGATGCAGAAGGTCGTTTGCTGGCCCACTCCGATGGCCTGGAACGCTGCACCACCTGGCGTTATAGCGCCGCCGGTTTTATCGCTGAACGCGTCGACGCTGCCGAGCAAACATTGCGTTACCGCTGGGACAAGCTTGGCCGCCTCGTAGCGCTGGAAAACGAAAACGAACGCCGCGCCCACTTTCACTACGATCCGGTCGGCAGGCTGCTGGAAGAGCGCGGCTTCGACGGACGCTCGACTCGCTATCAGTACGATCCCGAAACCGGCCGCCTCGCCGAGACCATCAACGGCCAGCGCTCCATTGCTTTGACATTCGACCCCATGGGCCGCCTGACCGAACGCCGGGCCACTCTTGGCGAAAAGTCCCAGAGCGAAACCTTTGCCTACGACGGCAACGGAAATCTGGTCATGGCGATTAACGCCGCCAGCCGCCTGCAATGGTTTCACGATCCGGCAGGCAACCTGATACGCGAGCATCAGCATTACTCGAACCTGGATAAACCACTGGTTGCGGTCTGGCAGCACGAATACGACGCCCTCAATAACCGAGTTGCGACCATTCGCCCGGATGGACACCGCGTGAGCTGGCTGACCTACGGCAGCGGCCATCTGCTCGGTCTGAAGCTCGACGAGCACGAACTGCTCAGCTACGAGCGCGATGATCTCCACCGCGAAGTCGCCCGCCATCAAGGCAACAGCTTGCTGCAGACCCAAAGCTGGGACCCCGCGGGACGCCTGAACGAGCAACTGATAGGACGCAACGACGACAAAACCACACTTATCAAACGGGCCTACACCTACGACGCCGCCGGCCAACTCACCGACATCAATGACAGCCGTCGCGGTCCGCTCTCGTACCGCTACGACCCGGTCAGCCGCCTGCTCGCCGCAACAAGCCGCCTCGGCACCGAAACCTTCGCCTTCGATCCCGCGAGTAACCTGCTCAACCACAGCGCCGCTCCAGTTCGCCGCCCTTTAGATCCGGAGCCTGTCCGCCACAAACTGATCGACAACCTGCTGCGCGACTACGCCGGTAACCACTACGAATACGACGAACGCGGCAACCAGACGGAGCGCTGGACCAACGGCCTGCGCAGCGAACTGCACTGGGACCTCTTCGATCGTCTGGTGCACTTCTGCGATCCGCGCCTCACCGTCGACTTCGGCTACGACCCGCTCGGACGGCGCCTCTACAAACTCTCCAAAGCCCACTACCGCCCGCGTTCCGAAGCCGGCACCGGCTGGAACGAAAACGAACACGCCCGCAAGGAACGGGAACTCGGCTGCGGCTTCACTCTATACGGCTGGGACGGCGACAACCTCGCGTGGGAAAGCAGCCCGCCGCCCTACGCCGGCGCCCTCGGCCGAACCGTCCACTACATCCACGAACCCGGCACTTTCGTCCCGGTGGCCCAAGCCATCCGCCACGAAACCATCCGCCTCGTAAGCCAACCAACTTACACCGGTCGCCACAACTTCAAAGAAGACCCGCTCTGGACCTACAAACCCGTCGCGCTACCGATTGACGCGCTGGCCTGGTACCAATGCGACCACCTCGGCACCCCTCAGGAAATCACTGACCAAAACGGCAACACCGCCTGGAGCGCGCAATACAAAGCGTGGGGCGAAGCGCACGAACACCGTTCTGAATTCGCACAGCAAGTCGGCCTGACCAACCCGATCCGATTCCAGGGGCAGCACCACGATCACGAAACCGGCCTGCACTACAACCGGCATCGGTACTATGATCCTAGAGTTGGGCGGTTCATCAGTAAGGATCCGATCAGCTACGCGGGCGGATTGAACCTCCATGTTTATGCGCCGAACCCGATATCGTGGATTGATCCAACGGGCTTGGCGAGCTCGGGGCGTTGGGAACCGGTAGGTACAGGCCGAATACGACTCGACCCGCCCCATGTGGAAAACACTAATCAGCAGGTTCATGCTCACTGCCAATGCAAGTCCAGAAAGAAAGAGATTGTTGTAAACCGAGACGGCTCACAGAGTCACGGCTCACGTGGTGATGTGGATGATTTGACGCGTAAAGAGAAAGATTACCTTCGATCGCAGGGATTCAACCTATGAAAAATCTTACGGCTTTTACCGTACATGGCACGGCCATTGGCAGTAATAAAAATATTCAACTTGATGAGATATCAATTATCGCGGATTCCGAAACCATGAGAGCTTTAGGGAATTTTCTAATCAATGCGGCGGACGAAATGGCACAGTTCGGCTTGGAGCACCTCCACCTCCAAGACCTAGTTGAAAATTTTTCCCATGAAACTCATGTAGATTTCATCGCCCTGAACCGTGAAATTGTTGAACCTACAAAAGGCTAGCCAATGGCTTAAAGGGACAGCCCCTTATGCTGAAGAGGAGTTAAAGGGGACGGACTCCTTCAACTCGCTAACCTAACCATAATGCGAAGTGTACGTGCAGAAAGAAATGGGAAATCGATCGGTTTGATCGCGTTTGCGAAGCAAAGCTTAATGGCACAGTAGTTAGATATTATCGTGAGCCAGGGTCAGAGCTATGGTGGTCAGCTGGCACTCAAGGTCAAGGTGGAACAGCATGGAAACTCATGGAGCAAGAGAGTAATTATTTAATTCATGTCCAAGATGCAAATATTTATGGAGACTCCATGAATAAGCACAAAGGAAAAACGGGTAAAGTCATGCCGATGAAACGTATGAGGTGTCGGGATGCGAGAGGGGGTGGATCATGATTGCAAGCGCTGAAGAGTTCAAGCGATACATTGAGAGCAAGAACGATGAAGACAACAGCAGAGCGCTTGATTCGGCCTCTAATGAAGTATGGTTCGATATATTATCAAAATACCCTGAGCTGTCTCGTGATGTTGTCTTTAATCACACGATATCGGTGGAGGTGTTAGAGCGACTTTCTCTAAGTGATGACATGAATGTTCGTTGGAATGTGGCCATGAAGAGAAGGATAAATCGCACAATTGTTGAACGGCTGGCGTGTGACGAGAATATCAGCGTCAGGCACAGAATCGCGTGTAACCCCAAAGCGCCAGAAGATATCTTATTGCAGCTATCGACGGATAAAGACCCTATTGGTGCAGAGGCAGCGAAAAAAAGATTAAGCCTTAATAGTGGCTCAGCTCAAGGTTAAGCTGGGCTCGTCGCCCTCAACTCACGCGTCGGGAGGGGACGGACCGTTGGGAGGCTGCTAACTCCACTCCTGAAAACCCGGGTTAAAGGGGACAGAGACCTTTTGACCCTTTAACCCCTTCCGCTATCGGGGACAGATTAATTTACGGTGAAGCGCTGTAAATAAATCAGTCCCCTTACGATCCATGAAGAATCAATTTCGCTTCTGATCCAGTTTCCTCACCAAAACGTCGTAGCCGGCGCCTTCAACTTCCCGGCAATCACCGCAATCGCCTTCTCCACATCGCCCACCTCGGTATACCGCCCCAAGCTCAGCCTCAAGCTGCTGCCCGCCTGACCCTCACTCAATCCCAGCGCCAGCAACACGTGGGAAACGCTGCTGCTTGCAGAATTACACGCCGAGGTAGACGAAACGGCCAATTCACTGGCAAGGCTGGCAACGTTAAACCCCGGGCTGTCGATACAGACGTTGAGCGTATGGGGAACGCGTTGATGGGGATCGCCGTTAAGGCTCACGCCGTTCAGGCTGAGCAGGCCGTCACGCAGTTGCGCCGACAAGGCACTGATGCGCGCAACTTCCTCGTCCATTTCAGCGCTGGCCAGTGCATAAGCCGCGCCCATGCCGACGATCTGATGGGTGGCGAGGGTGCCGGAGCGGTAACCCTGTTCGTGGCCGCCGCCGTGCATTTGCGCTTCGAGCAACGGTCTGGCGCGCTCGCCAACATAGAGGGCGCCAATGCCTTTCGGGCCATAGGTCTTGTGTGCAGAGAAGGACATCAGGTCCACCGGCAATGCGCTCAAGTCGATCGCCAGTTTGCCAGCGCCTTGGGCGGCGTCGACGTGGAACAGGGCGCCGTGTTCACGGACGATTTGGCCGATGGCCGCGATATCGGTGACGGTGCCCAGCTCGTTATTCACCAGCATTAGCGACACCAGCAGGGTGTCGTCGCGCAGTGCCTGGCGCACGGCGTCGGGGTGAATCAGACCGCGGCTGTCGGGTTCGAGCCAGGTCACCGGGCACCCGGCCTGCTCAAGCTGGCGCACGGTGTCGATGACGGCTTTGTGTTCGATGGTGCTGGTGATGAGGTGGCGGCGTGCGCCGTTGTTGGCGTTGAGCGCGATGCCCTTGATCGCCAGGTTGTTGGATTCGGTCGCACCTGAGGTCCAGACCAGAGCGTCGGCACTGCTGCCCACCAGTTCCGCAACTTGACGGCGCGCCAATTCAACGGCCTGGCGGGCTTGATTGCCGTATGCGTGGGAGGTGGACGCCGGGTTGCCAAAGGTGCCTTCGCGGCCCAGGCAGGTGACCATGGCCTGGATGACGCGGTCATCAACCGGCGTGGTGGCGGCGTAATCGAAATAACAAGGGAGTGTTTTCATGGGGATTTCTGCGCTGTCCGTCGTGCAGAAAATACTACTAGCGTCAGGCTGAAAAAAAATTGATTCCTCGACGGAGATTAACGCGCTCCATAGAATTTATTTCCGATAAAAACTCCGTTTACGGAATATTATTTTCTGCCTCGCGCTTTTTGGCCTATCTTTATCGCTTCCCGGCATATGTCTTCACTGAGGTCACCGCGCATTCCATGGACAAATTCGACCAGGCCATCCTGAGCATTCTGCAAAACGATTGCACCCGTCCGATTGCGGAGATCGCTGACAGCGTTGGTCTGGGCAGCACCGCGTGCTGGCGTCGCGTACAAAAGCTCGAAGAGCAGGGCATGATTCGCGGGCGGGTGGCGTTGCTTGACCCGGGGCAGTTGAACGTCGCAGTGACGGTTTTCGCCGCCATTCGCACCAACCAGCACAACGCCCAGTGGCTGGGTCGCTTCCATGACCTGATCGCCACGCTGCCCGAAGTGGTGGAGTGCTATCGCATGGCCGGCGACACCGACTACATGCTGCGGATCGTGGTGCCGGACATCGCCGGCTACGATGCCGTTTACAAAAAGCTGATCCAGCTGTCGGGCATCACTGACATGAGTTCCAGCTTCGCCATGGAGCAGATCAAGTCAACGACCCAGCTGCCGTTGAACTACACCTTGTAAGCGCCGCACCGAGAAGCATTAACACGCCCGGTCAAAATCCCGTGCAAAAAAAAGCAGCCATCCGAAGAGGGCTGCCTTTTTGTTCGTTTAAGAAAGTCGTCGGAAGTCAGACGCGGGCTTTGTCGATCCATTCCATCGACGTGCGCCAGATGCAGATCCCCAGGAAGTATGCCGACATGGCCAGCCACACGAACAACGTCACCGACGCGTTGTACGGGTGGTTCATGACCAGCAGGAAGCTGCAGAAGAACCACACGGCCGTGACCGCGATGTTGAGGGGCATGAAGCGGCGGACGCGGAACGGGTGCAGGAACTTCATGCGTGTGACGGTCAGCAGCGCCAGGCAGATCACAGTAATGAAAGTCAGCCACGGCGCCGGGGAAAGGATGTACACGCACAGGGCGACGACGTTCCAGGCGGCGGGGAAGCCCTGAAAGTAGTTGTCCTTGCTCTTCATCTCGACGTTGCAGAAACAGAACAGCGACGACACCAGAATGATCGAAGTGGTCAGCAGCAGGGTGTATTCCGGCAGTGGGATGTAGCGGTAGATGAACAGGGCGGGGATGAACACGTAGGTCAGGTAATCGATCACCAGGTCGAGCACGGAGCCGTCGAAGTGCGGCAGGACCGACTGCACGTTCAGCTTGCGCGCCAGGGAGCCGTCTACGCCATCGACGATCAGGGCAAAGCCCAGCCAGAGCAGGCACGCCTTGGGTTGGTTATCGAACAGAGCAATGGTCGCGAGAAAGGCGAGCACCACGCCGGTGGCGGTAAAACCATGGGCGCCCCAAGCCTTGAGCCAGGCGATGCGTTGAATTGGAATCATGGACGGTCCTTCTGGAATTAAGCGGGTTCGGTCGGGTACGGCAGCGGTCGACGGAACCAGAGGTGCATCTATCGACCGGGGATCGGTCGATAAGGTTCATACGTAACCCCTACACGGTAGCAGGCGGCGCAGGCTTTCGTTACCCAAATGTGACGCCGCGCCATGGAACAGAGCGGCGCAGGTGTCATTGGTCGCCTGAGCGAGAAAGAAGGCAATATGCTGGCCCCGTTAAAAGGCCTATCTCGTCAGAATCCGCGCCTTATCAGTCAGTTAGGCAAGAAATCGCATGTCATTTCTCAGAACCGTATTGACCTTCTGTCTTCTCGCTGTGGTGACCTCTCAAGCGTTTGCGCGCAGTCCGAGCAAGAGCGAACGTGACCTCTGCACCTGGGGTGCCGGTATGGCCGGCACCGCTCAGCAATACAAACTGTCCGGCCTGACGCTGTACGGCGCGCGCAAGAAGATGCAGGCCCAGCACTTTGCCCAGCAATGGATGCGCATGCGCGCGCTGGGCATTACGGAGCAGACCTACGACAGCCCGTCGCGGCTGCGGCCGGAAAGCGTCAAACAAGTGTATTACGAGGGCTGCATCAAGCACGAAGTCGCACGGCGCTGAATCACCGCGCTGCATCCCGGAAGCTCCATTCCGAAAAGGTGCAGCGCGATCAGCGCAACAAGGCAGGATCAGTGCGGCGCGCGCGGGATGGTCTTCAGCAGATCGGCAGGGCTGATATGTCCCACCACCTGAACGCCGCTGCCCGGATGCGGCAGACCCAGAATGTGGCCCTTGATCTTGCCGATCACGTGCATTTCGCACGGCTTGCAATCGAACTTCAACGTCAGCACTTCATCGCCATGCACCAGTTGCATCGGCGCCACCTTGGTGCGCACGCCGATCACCCCCTTGGCCTGCTTGGGGCACAGATTGAAGGAGAAGCGCAGGCAGTGTTTGGTGATCATCACCGGCACTTCGCCCTTTTCTTCGTGGGCCTCGTAAGCCGCGTCGATCAGCTGCACGCCGTGACGGTGATAGAAGTGCCGCGCCTTCTCGTTGTAAACGTTGGCGAGGAACGACAGGTGCGCCTCAGGGTAAACCGGCGGCGGCGAGGTTTCCGGCTTGCGGGCACCGCGCGGGTGCGCCTTGATGCGAGCGGCGGTCAAGGTCTCGATGACCTCACGGCGCAACGCTTTGAGTTGCGAGTTCGGAATGAAAAACGCTTGCGGCGCGTCCAGCTCGATGGCGGTCGCGTGGTATTCGGTGGTGCCGAGCTGGCCGAGCAGATCATGAAGTTGCTCCAGCGCCTGTTCCGGTTTATTGGCGACGCCAAACGGGCCGTTCAGCTCGACGCGGGCGCTGATGCCTTCTTCGCTGGTGGCGACCAGTTCCAGCCGCTCTTCACGCAGACGCGCCACCCATGACAGGCCGATGCGGCGTTCGGCCGAGGTCTTCTGCAGGGCCTGCTGCCAGTTGTGGTCAAGGTTGCGGCTGAGCGGATGGTTGGGCCGCAGTTGCAGGCCTTTCGGCATCTCGTTGGGCTCGACGCGGTAGCGGTAGCGCTTCTCGCCGTCTTCCTCGAACTCGCCTTTGGGCTCGGCGATGTTGGCGCGGAAACCCACCACTTCGCGCTTGACCAGCACGTTGAGGCCGTCGCCGTTGGACAGCGGCTCGTGGGTGACCACCTGCAAGTCACGCTTGCCGACTTTCTCGACCACGCCGACCAACAGGCCGGTGAAGGTCGGCGAATCGAACGCGCCGATGTCGATCTTGCGGTCGGTGACGAAGTAGTCGGTGCTGCCCCGGTGGAAGGTCTTGTCCGGGTCCGGCAGGAAGAAGTGCGCGGTGCGGCCGCTGGAGGCGCGGGCCAGGTCCGGGCGGTCTTCGAGAATCTCGTCCAGACGCTGGCGGTAATAGGCCGTGATGTTCTTCACGTAGCCCATGTCCTTGTAGCGGCCTTCTATCTTGAAAGAGCGCACGCCCGCATCCACCAGTGCGCGCAGGTTGGCGCTCTGGTTGTTGTCTTTCATCGACAGCAGGTGTTTTTCGTAGGCAACGACGCGACCCTGATCGTCTTTCAGCGTGTAGGGCAGACGGCAGGCCTGGGAGCAGTCGCCACGGTTGGCACTGCGCCCGGTGTGCGCGTGGGAAATATTGCACTGACCGGAGAAGGCCACGCACAGCGCGCCGTGGATGAAGAACTCGATGGCGGCATCGGTTTCGTCAGCGATGGCGCGGATCTCTTGCAGGTTCAGCTCGCGTGCCAGCACCAGCTGCGAGAAGCCGGCCTGATCGAGGAAGCGGGCGCGTTCCAGCGTGCGGATGTCGGTCTGGGTGCTGGCGTGCAGCTCGATGGGCGGAATGTCCAGCTCCATCACGCCGAGGTCCTGCACGATCAGCGCGTCGACGCCTGCGTCGTAGAGCTGATGGATCAGCTTGCGCGCCGGCTCCAGCTCGTTGTCGTGAAGGATGGTGTTGATGGTGGTGAAGACGCGGGCGTGGTAACGGCGGGCGAACTCGACCAGTTGGGCGATTTCGCTGACGTCGTTGGCCGCGTTGTGGCGCGCGCCGAAGCTGGGGCCGCCGATGTAGATCGCGTCAGCGCCATGCAGAATGGCCTCGCGGGCGATGGCCACGTCGCGGGCAGGGCTGAGCAGTTCCAGGTGATGTTTGGGCAGAGACATATTTTTTTATTCGGCACGGTCACGGT
Source organism: Pseudomonas petrae (assembly GCF_021728295.1). Taxonomy (GTDB): domain Bacteria; phylum Pseudomonadota; class Gammaproteobacteria; order Pseudomonadales; family Pseudomonadaceae; genus Aquipseudomonas; species Aquipseudomonas petrae. The sequence goes on along the minus strand of NZ_JAKJXE010000014.1, from coordinate 84,810 downwards.
CAAGGCGCGCATTGTAGCGGCGAAACGCTTGACCGGCACCCGTCTGCTGCCCGATGGCGCCTGCCTGTTCAGCGGGGGCGCCAGGAAAACCGCGTGATCAGGCCTTGGCGGCCATCGCCGTGACTTCCACGCGCATGCCTTCGACGGCCAACGCAGCGACGCCAACAGCGGCGCGCACGGGCCAGGGTTTGGCGAAAAAGCGTTTATAGACTTCGTTGAAAGCGGCGCGATCGGCCATGTCGGTGAGGTAGATGGTCAGGTGTAAAACACGGTCCATGGAACTGCCTGCCCGTTCCAGCGCCACTTTCAGCGCCTGCAGCGTGCACTCGCTCTGCTCGACGATACCGCCCAGTTCCAGACTGCCGTCGGCGCGCGTGGGGATCTGCGTGGACACCAGCAGACCGCCGAAGCCGGCGACGTCCGAGGAGATGGAATCGGCGTCAGGATCCGGCGTGAAGGTGATGTCGGGGTTTGCCATGGGGAGTTCTCTTCTACGAGTGTGTGGATGACGGGCCAGGAAACGGCCGGTGCTCATGATGTCCGATTCGGAAGGGAAAAGGGAGGCTTGACAGTGTCGCTGCGGGCCGGGTGGTCACGGCCTCCGATCAGATCTTCATACCGATGCACCAGGGCCCCGGCACAAAAAAAGCGAGCCGCCGTCACGTTATCTCTGACGTGAAGGCGGCTCCGGGGGGGTGTCAAATCGGCGGATTCAACGTGATTGACAGTAGCAGTGGTAAATTCCGTTAGCTAGCTAACATTTGGCAATACAGTGTTGCGGATGTGGAAATAATCGACGCCGCGTTGATACCCCTGATGAAACCGCCTGGCACGGCCGTTTGAAAAACTCCGAACTCATCCCTCGGGCCTTCAGTCCACCTTTAACGCTGACCGTTTGCGTTGGACTATTTCAAGGAGAGCCCCATGACTGATTACCCGAAACCGCCTTTCAAGCCTCAGCAGCAGCCAGTGCCTGGCGATCAGAGCAGAATGGAGCCTTACCCGGATTGCGGCGAGACCCGCTACAAGGGCTCGGGCCGCATGAGCAACAAGATTGCGCTGATCACCGGCGGCGACAGCGGCATTGGTCGCGCAGTGGCGATTGCCTATGCCCGTGAGGGCGCTGACGTGGCGATTTCGTACCTCGATGAACACGAAGATGCCAAGGAAACCGCACGCTGGGTGGAGGAGGCCGGCCGTCAATGCCTGCTGCTGCCGGGCGATCTGGCCGAGAAGGCGCAGTGCCTGGCCATCGTCGATGAAACGGTGAAGAAGTTTGGCCGCATCGACGTGCTGGTCAATAACGCCGCGTTCCAGATGTCTCACAAGACCCTCGAGGAAATCCCCGACGAGGAATGGGTGAAAACCTTCGATATCAACGTCACCGCGATGTTTCGCATCTGCAAAGCGGCGGTGCCCCACATGGCAGCGGGCAGTTCGATCATCAACACCAGTTCGGTCAATTCCGATTCGCCGAAGCCGACGCTGCTGCCCTACGCAGCCACGAAAGGTGCCATTGCCAACTTCACCGCTGGCCTGGCGCAATTGCTGGGTGAGCGCGGGATTCGCGTGAACAGCGTAGCGCCCGGCCCGATCTGGACGCCGCTGATTGTGTCGACCATGACCGACGACGACGTGAAAAGCTTCGGCGAAGAAACGCCTTTGGGCCGCCCGGGCCAGCCGGTGGAAGTCGCACCGATTTATGTACTGCTGGGCTCCGACGAAGGCAGCTACATCTCGGGGACACGTTATGGCGTGACCGGCGGCAAGCCGATTCTGTAGCTGATCCTGTCGGGGCTGTTGCGTCGCGCACGCTTACAAGTCGCGCCTTAAAGACGCGCATGGAAAAGGGGCTGCCCGGGCAGCCCCTTTTTTTCGTCTCCGGGTGCGTACGCTGTCAAACCCCTTTGGCGGTGCTCTTGAGGTCGTCGGCCATGTTCTTGCCGGCGTCGGACACCGTTTCCCATGTCTCGCTGACCGTCGCCTTGGCTTTCTGAGTGAGGTTGTCGCTGGCCTTGCCGAACGCCTTGTTTTCCTTCTCGGTGCTCGGCAGCGCAGCGCCCAGTGCCGCCCCCAGCGCGATGCCCATGGCGGCGAGCGCCAACGGCTGCTCGCGGAGCATGTACTGGAAGGTGCCTTGCAAATTACGGCTCTGACGCAGAAGCGCATCCTGGGCATTGCCCGCAGTGGATGCCAGCGTGTCCTTCATCGCCGCCGTTTTCTCACTGGCCTGATGCTTGAGATCGTCCAGTGTGTGGCTGGCGGATTGACCGAACTGGCCGACCTTGTCGCTGGCCTGATGCGCCGATTCCCGCGCGTGATCCGTCGCGCCGCTGAATGATTCGCTCACGCTCTGCGCAGCGCCGCTGAGCTTCTCGCCGAGTTGGCCGAACATCGACGCGCCACTGCCGCTGCCGGGCGTGTAGCCGGGCTTTTGATTCTGCCCAAGCATCAGCCAGGAAATGCCCACGGTGGTGAGCAGCATCGGCATCGGGTTGTTCTTGATCGAGGTGCCGAGGTTGCCGAAAAACTCGCCGCCGTTTTCCCTGGTAAACGTCAGTGCCTGATCTATGAGTTGCCCGGGCGACAGCTTGCTTTCCAAAGCGTCGACGAGGTTTTCGATGTTGGCCCTTCGCGCGTCGATGTTGCGTTCGATCGCGTCCGGGCTTTCCGCCAGCAGCGGATCGGGGATGTCGCGGTTCAGTTCATCTTCGGTGGCAAACCTGCTGTCGATGCTCATGAGACTTTCCTCTGAATGGCGTCTTTGTCCTTGCTGAGCGAGTTCATCGTGCGCTCAGGGGCGAGTTGGGTGGCTTCAAGGTGTTTCCTGCCGGATTGCACCATCAGGAAGCCGACGATCATCGCCGCCACGCCCACGATCAGCGCAGCCAGCCAGGGAACGAGGACCATCGCCAGCGCATAGACGGCAGCCAGCAGCAGGATCACCAACCCCGCCAGCATGATGACCATGCCTCCGGCGAGGGCCGCGGACGCGGCTTTGGCAGTGGCGACCGAGGTGCGGATTTCGGCCTTGGCCAGTGCGAGTTCTTCGCTGATCAGCGCAGGGACTTCGTGGGCCAGCTGGCGGATGATGCCGAGCGCCGAGGTGTCGGGGTCGCCGTTGTGGCTGCTGGTGCCGCGCGGCGGGAGTTCAGAATTGATCGACATTAGAATTCTCCTCGTGGCGCGGGCTTGTCAGGCGCTGGTGAATGGGTGGGCGCCGGGCTGGAGGCTGTTCCGGGGTCTGCATTGAAGCTGCCCAGTTCTAAACCCGATTGCTGAATTCCGCTGCCCTCGTCGAGGTCAGGTGTGGCCGAGGCGTGAGCGGCGGGGTCGCGGGGAGCGAGTGGGTCCGGCCGCTGGATCGGCGCACCGTGGGCTGCGTCGCCTTCGTGGGAATGACGCGCGCTCAGGCCATCACCTTCGCTTTCACTCGCCTTGACGCCGGTTTCGCCGTCGCCTGAGCGGTACTGCGACGAATCAGGGGCGGATGACGACGCGGTTGAGGTGGTCAGGTCCGGACTGCTGGCGCGCAGGAACCGCGACAGCCCGAAGCCCACCGCGACGCTGCCGGTGACAAACAGCGCCGGGTTCTCCCGCGCCAGGCGACCGGCCTGCTGCAGCATCTCCTCGGCGCTCTTGCCGCGCATGCTGGTCGCGAACGCGCTCAGGCTCTCGGCGATGTCGCTGATGTAATGGGAGATGCCCAGGGTGTCCTTGTCTTGCAGCTCTTCAGCTGCAGCGCTTGCTGTTTTGGCCAGGTTTTCGATCTGCTCGGCGGCGCTGTCGCGGTAACTGCCGAACTGCTCGGTGCCGTGTTCGCGGGCCGTGTCGAGCAGGTCTTTCGCGTTATCTTGCAGAGTGTGCAGCGCCTCGCCGGGAGACGCGGGGCGCGCTTGAGCGCCTGCGGTGTCTTCGCTGAATGTAGGCATTTGATCATCATCCTTAAATCAATCGGGACATCATTCGGGGCAAAGGCACACACTGCGACGGGCGCACCTGGCCATCTCACGCTGCAGGGAATCTGCACGCTGTGTAAGGGTGGAGGGGCGGAGCGAAGCGGGAGTTCGAGGTCGAAGACGGACGGTAGAGCGGTTGATCCGAACGCCGCAAACGCAGGCCGAATAATCGATCTGTTCGCGCGTGGATTGATTTAAACGAGGGGAAGGTGCGGGCAGCAACGGCGCGCAGTCATTGCGACCGCGCGCCGGATAATCGGCCCACTTCAGCCCTTGCTGTGCTCCTTGGACGTGGGTGCTTCGGCGATGCCCCGTGGGCCGGCGATGCCCCAGATGGCGACGCCGATGACAGGGAAGATAAAGATCAGCACCGCCCAGCCGATCTTGGTGCCGGACGATTTGGTGCTGCGCCAGACACTGGCGATGGCCCACACGTCGACCAGAAGGATGATGACCGCCAGGGCGATCGAGAAGAGCGTTTCCATTTCATTGTCCTCGGTGTGCGCGGGATCACATGGCGGGGATGCCGGTGAGTGTTTCAGTTTCAGTTTCAGTGACGGATGCAGTCAGAGGGATTTCAGGGCTGCCGGGGGTCAGGATGACCTTGCGGCAGTCTTCCTGTTTCTTGTCGAAAATCTTGTAGCCCTCGGCGGCCTGCTCCAGGGACATGCGGTGGCTGATGATCGCTTCGGGCGCGAGACGGCCGGCCTCGATGTGTCCCAGCAGTTCCGGCAGGTAACGCTGCACGTGGGTCTGGCCCATCTTGAAGGTCAGGCCCTTGTCGAACGCATCGCCGAACAGGAAGCCGTGGATGAAACCGGCGTACACGCCCGGCACGCTGACCACACCACCACGGCGTACGGCAGCAATGCACTGGCGCAAGGCCTTGCCGCTGCTGCCTTCGATTTTCAGGTTGGTCAGAATGGTTTCGGTGGTGCTGCCCTTGGCTTCGAAGCCCACCGCATCGACCACGCCGTCGACACCACGCATGCCCTTGGTCTGACGAATGATGGTGTCGGCCGGATCGTCGTCTTCATCGAAGTTGATCGGAATCACGCCGTAGGTGGCCTGGGCGTACGCCAGCCGGTAAGCGTGATGGTCCACCATGAAAATCTGATCGGCGCCGAGCATCCGGGCCACGGCCGCAGCCATCAACCCCACAGGACCCGCGCCGTAGATGGCGATGCTCGAACCCTGGCCGATGCCGGTGTTCATGACTGCCTGGTAACCGGTGGGCAGGATGTCGGAGAGGAACAACACCTTCTCGTCCGACAGCGTGCCAGGGACTTTGAACGGGCCGGTGTTGGCCTTGGGCACGCGCACGTATTCAGCCTGGCCGCCGGGGATGCCGCCGTACAAGTGGCTGAAGCCGAACAGCGCGGCCCCTGGTGGAATGGCCTTCTTGTTGATGATCGCGCCGCGACCGGTGTTGGTGGTTTCGCAGGCGGCATAGAGGTCCATGTTGCAGAAGAAGCATTCGCCGCAGGCAATGACGAAGGGGATCACCACCCGGTCGCCGCGCTGCACAGCGGTCACGGCTGAGCCGGTGTCTTCGACGATGCCCATGAATTCGTGGCCGAAGATATCGCCGTGTTCGACGGTGGGGATCTTGCCGCGATACAAGTGCAGGTCGGAGCCGCAGATCGCCGTGGCGGTCACGCGCAGGATGATGTCGTCAGGTTGTTCGAGGACCGGATCGGCAACGGTGTCGACCTTCACGTCATGGGCGCCGTGGTAGGTGAGTGCTCTCATTGTGGTTTTTCTCCGCGAGTAATAATGGGCAACTAAGTAGCGGAGCAGACGGCGAGGGGTTTAGTTCAGGACTTTGCAGCGGTGGGGGGATTAGCGGTGTGTGCGGTGCCAGTAGGACCGGCTTTAGCCGGGAAGAGGTCAGTGTGAGCGCCATTAATTTTGCAGTGTGGCTGCCGACGCGTTCCCGGCTGAAGCCGGTCCTACAGGATGAATGCGGTGCCAGTAGGACCGGCTTTAGCCGGGAAGAGGCCGGTGCAGACGCCCTCATTTTCGCAGTGTGGCCACTGGCGCTTTCCCGGCTGAAGCCGGTCCTACAAGATGAATGCGGTCCTACAAGTGTGCGCGGCGGGGTTATTTGAGCCCGACCCGCTTGCGCATCTCTGCGGTAATGGTCTGCCGGGTTTTGCCCATGTCCGCCCACGGGTCGCTGTCCAGTTCGGCGAGGCGTTCGTGGACGGTGTTGATGTCCCAGGCGTTGGCGCCTTTGATCTCCAGCAATTCCTCGCGATAGATCGGCACCGACACCGGCAGGCCTTCCCGTGTGCGCACTGAGTACGCGCAAATGGTGGTGGCGCCGAGGCCGTTGCGCAGGTAATCGATGAAGATCTTGCCAATGCGGTTCTTCGGCCCCGACACCGCTGAAAACCGCTCCGGCAGCAGCCTGGCGATGTGCTTGACGATGGCGTGGCTGAAATCCTTGACGGCGTCCCAGTCCGCTTTCGGCGTCAGCGGCACGACCACATGAATACCTTTGCCACCGCTGGTTTTCAGGAACGATTTGAGCCCCAGTTCATCCAGCACGGCGAGGGTCAGTTGCGTGGCTTCCACCATGGTCTTCCAGGGCAGCGCCGGATCAGGGTCGAGGTCGAGAATGAAACGGTCCGGCCGCTCAAGGTCCTTGGCGACGGCGTTCCAGGTGTGCAGCTCCATGGCGCTCATCTGCACGGCACCGATCAGCGCTTCGATGTTGTTGATCAGCATGACCGGATGGCCGGTGTATTCCTTGCCCATGGTCTCGATGCCGGGGATGGCGAGGCGGTCGGCGTTTTTCTGGAAGAACAGCTCGCCGCCGATGCCCTCCGGTGCCCGCACCAGCGCCACAGGGCGTTGGGCCAGTTGCGGCAGGAGCCAGTCGGAAATGCGGATGTAGTAATCGGCTAGGTCACGCTTGGTCGCGCCGCTGGTGGGGTCGATCACCCGCTCGGGGTGGGTCAGGCGGATCTTGCCCGTTGTGGCGTCGGTTGGGGCTGCTGATCCATGCCGGCTTTCTTCAGACTTGACTGCCTTGGATGCTGTTGCGCGTTTGCGCGCGGGCTTTGGTTTCTCTTCTGGCTCTTCTGGTTCCGGCGCTGGCGCGGACGTTTGATCGGCAGAAGGTGCCGGAGCAGGGCACTCTTCGGTGATCGATTCGGCAGGCTTGTCGGTGCGCAGGCCATGGAACACCGCGTGCCGCACCGATCCCTCTTGGGTGATCTCGGCGAAGGCCACTTCCGCCAGCAGCACCGGTTTCAGCCAGTGCACGCCCTTGGCTTCAAAGCCGGTGGGCGGATTGACCACCGCAGCCTTCCTGGCGTGGAGCGGCGTCAGCTGGTCGTAGATCGTGCCCAATGTCGCTTCATTGAACCCGGTGCCGACCTTGCCGGCGTACCTCAGCTCGCCACTGTCGGCATCGTGCAAACCCAGCAGCAACGCGCCGAATTTGCTGCGCGCGCCCTTCGGATCGGTATAGCCCACGACGACGAATTCCTGGCGGCGTTTGCACTTGAGCTTTATCCAGTCAGCGCTGCGGCGCGACACATAAGGGCTGCCGACGCGTTTGCCGATCAGGCCCTCCATCTTCATCTGGCAGGCGCTGTTGAGCAGGACTTCCGGCACTTCGGCGAAGTCTTCGGAGTACCTGAGCACTTCGTCGTCGGTCCGTTCCAGCACCTTGGACAGCGCAGCGCGGCGCTGCTCCACCGGCACTTCGCGCAGGTCCATGCCGTTCAGGAAGGGCATGTCGAACAGGTAATAAATGATGTTGCCGCTGCGGCCGGCCTCGAAGGCATTCTGCAGCGCCTGGAAGTCGGGCACGCCGTCGTCGTTGGCGACGACCATTTCGCCGTCGAGCCAGGCCGACTCGAGGCCCAGCCCGGCGATGGCTTCGGCCTGACGCGGCAGTTTGTGCGTCCAGTCATGGCCATTGCGGGTGAACAGCTGCACCTTGCCGTCGGCGACCCGCGCCATGACCCGGTAGCCGTCGAACTTGATCTCGTAGCGCCAGTCGCCCTCTGGGGCCGATTCCACCAGCGTGGCCAGTTCCGGCTTGATGAGGTCCGGCAGATCGGCGGGCTCGGCGCCGACCAGTTGCGCCTTGGCGGATTTTTTCCGAGGGGCAGGGACCTTCTCTACGGGCTTCGGCTCGTCAGGCTTGGGCGCTGCCGACTTGGACTTTGCAGACTTGGAAGGCGCCGCCCCGGATGACGTCGTTTTGGCCCCGCGCTTTTTGGGAATCAGGGTGCGCTCGCTGAGCACGCTGTCGGGCAGCGCCTTGACCACGTCGTAGTCGGTTTCCGGCTTGGCGAATTCGTCCTGATGCTTGATCAGAAACCACTGCTCCTGCTTGCCGGGAATGTGCGTCTTGACCAGGTTCCACACGCCGCCGAGCTTCTCGCCCTGCAGTGCAAATTTGAGCTTGCCCTTGGCGTAGGCTTCGGCAGGGTCGGAGAGGGGGGTCCACACGCCGCGGTCCCAGACGATGACGTCGCCCGCCCCATAATGCCCCTCGGGAATGCTGCCCTCGAAGGTGGCGTACGCAATGGGGTGATCCTCGACGTGCACCGCCAGGCGCTTGGCTTTGGGGTCCAGCGAGGGGCCTTTGGGCACGGCCCAGCTTTTCAGCGTGCCATCGATTTCGAGGCGGAAATCGTAATGCAGGCGGGAGGCGTCATGCTTCTGGATGCAGAACTGCAGGGCATGGGCTGCCTTCTTGGTCGAAGCGCGCTTTTTCTTTATGTTGCCTGACGGCTCTGGCGTCGCGTCGAAATCTCGCTTGCGGTTGTATTCGTCCAGTCCGGCGCTCATGGAAATCCCTCACCCTGCGGCATGTGTCTGTTAAACGCAGAGTTCGCGGCGAGGGCGGAGTTCCGGGGGCGGGGCAATCGTCTCCTTGCACCCGCAACAATGATGGCGCCTCAACAGGCCGGTTCCCGGCTGAAGCCGGTCCTACAGGTGCAGCGCGGTCTGATAGTAGGACTGGCTTTAGCCAGGAAGGCGTCGGGTGGCACACCGCAAAATATCGGCGCCTGAATGGGCCTGTTCCCGGCTGAAGCCGGTCCTACAGGTGCAGCGTGGTCTAATGGTGGGACCGGCTTTAGCCGGGAAGGGGGACGGTGGTACACCGCGAAATATCGGCGTCTAAACGGGCGTCTTCCCGGCTGAAGCCGGTCCTACAGGTGCAGCGCGGTCTGATAGTAGGACCGGCTTCAGCCGGGAAAGCGTCGGGTGGCACACCGCAAAATATCGGCGCCTGACCGGGCCTGTTCCCGGCTGAAGCCGGTCCTACAGGTGCAGCGTGGTCTGATAGTGGGACCGGCTTTAGCCGGGAAGGGGGCCGGTGGTACACCGCGAAATATCGGCGTCTAAACGGGCGTCTTCCCGGCTGAAGCCGGTCCTACAGGTGCAGCGTGGTCTGATGGTGGGACCGGCTTTAGCCGGGAAGGCGTCAATGGAGACACTGCAAAATGAATGGCCTGGCCTTGGGAGTGGAGAGGCTAAACAGCCCCACGCTGCTCCGTCGCTTCCGCCAGCATCGCCAGGGTCTGCTCCATGTCGACGATGGAGGCGTCCAGCGTGGCGAAGCATTGGGCGATGCTCTGTTTGTCGTCCACCGTCTGGTGCCCGGTGAGCTCGGTGACGTCGGAAAGCTCAAGCCGGAACAATTCGTTCACGCTGCTGCGAAGTTCGTTTAGTTGATTGAGGACAACGGCCATTTGATTGCGGGTTGCATTGCTCATGTCGGGCCTCACGTTATAGGGACAGGCGCGGTTGGCGTTATTACACACGGGCAAACATGAAAAAGGCAGGGTGTCTAAACCCTGCCTCCTTCAACTAAACAATCGAATCAGCCCGTGACAGGCATCTTCCGAATTATTTAGCAGCGTCACCGCCGTGTGCTTTGGCCAGGGCCTTGGCGTGGGTCAGGTGCTCTTCCAGCTTCGGCAGGGTCGCAGTCGCGAACGCCTTCAGATCAGCGTCTTTGCCCTCAGCGGCTTCTTTCTTGAACAGCGCGATAGTTTGTTCGTGGGCGACAACCTGGTTGTTCGCATACGCCTGATCAAACGACTTCGAGCTGCGCAGTTCGAGGATCATGGCTTTCGCTTTGTCCATCAGCATGGCGTTGTCAGACACTTCCAGCTTCTTGGTGTCAGCGATGCCTTTCAGTTTAGTGTTGGCGGCGGTGTGATCTTTAACCATCATTTCCGCAAACGTTTTCACATCCGCGGAAGTACCTTTTTCCAGCGCAAGCTTACCGGCTTCGACTTCTGCCACACCTTTGGCGGATGCATCTTCGACAAAGTCGTCATTGTCCTGGGCGGCGAAAGCGCCTTGGCTACCGATGGCCATCAACAATGCGAGTGCGGAAGTCTGAATAAGATTTGCCATAGTGAAGTTCCTCTTCTGTCCTTGACGTGGCTTGAGTGCCCGTACTTGTTACGACGCGCTTATCGTATTAATCGTTCAGAGAATTTAATAACGCCCCGCTACCAAGTGATGTTCCGCACGTCCTAACTCAGCAGCAGCTCAGCGTTGCAACGACTCAAACCACTCCCGATAGGGCGTATTCAAAGCCTTGTAGCGATTGAAGTCTGCTGCACCGTCCAACCACCACACCGGACCGCGCTCACCCAGTGCAATCTTTGCCGCATTGACCGAAGCGCGAGCCGCTTTAAGCGCGGCAGCATCTTCGGCGCGTTTGGCGGCCTTGACAGCTTGCCGCGCCTTCATCAACCCATTGACCCACTGCTGCCGCTCTTCTTCGGCAAGGGCCGGGTTGCTGCAGCGCCATAGTTGGCCCTTGACGACGAAATAGCGGCCGTCCGGCGTCGTCGGATACATCACTGGATCCGCGTCACCGTCAGCACCACTGCGGCGATGCGGTCAGCTTCCTGATAGGTCTCGGTTTCCAGCTCTTCGCCGAACACGTCGGGGTCCATCTCGCGATAGGACCAGGCGAGATCAGAACGGTCGATGAGTTTGCGCGCCTGCTCAAGGAAAAGATCAACGCCGTCGACCGAAGGCGCGCCGGTATACAGCAACACGCTGCCGCCCGGAGCCAGTCGCTCGATGGCTTGCGCCAGAATACGCACGGACAGCTCCGAACCCAGCTGATCGCCACCATGGCGGTAGGCACGTTCCTGGCTGTCTTTCATGTAAGGCGGGTTGGCGACGATCAAGTCAAACTCGCCCGTGGTGCCCGCCAGAATGTCGCTGTGGTAGGCGACCACGTTATTGGCCTTGGCCAGCGACGCGTTGACGGCGGTAAACCGCAGGGCAGTGGGGTTGATGTCCACGGCCAGCACACTGGCGTCCCGTCGGGCACGGCCAATCAGAATCGCGCCGACGCCACTGCCGCAGCCGATGTCGACGGCGGTGCGAATCGGGTGCGTCGAAGTGCGCAGGTGTTCTTCGATGGCTTGGGCAAAGCGATAGGTATCCGGGCCGAAGAACACCGAATCGTGAGCCACGGTGGGGAAGCTGGAGTGGACAAACAGCAAATCATCGAGGCTCGACCAACGCACTTCACTGACCCACATGCCGGCGTGGGCACGGAGCACACCGGCGGCGAGCAAGGTTTCGACCTCGGCTTCCTCGAGCAGGCCGGTTTCGAAAGGGCGGCTCCAGCCGAAGACGTCGCGCAGGCTGCGGGCCTTGCGGTTCTGCTCACGCCCATTGACCCGCTGATGGGTCAACGGTGTGACCGTCATGAAGCGATAGACTTCAGCCTCGAGGCGCTGGCCCAGTTGCAGCAGCGCGAGATCGTGGGTTTCGTCAGACATTTCTGGCGTACCGGCTTGCGATTCATCAAGGCGCGGTTCAAGCAGCGTTCGCGGGTTCATCGTGTCAGGCTTCCTTGCGCCAGCTGGCGAGCATAGATTCGGGTGGCCGCCAGACCTTCAGGCGTTGGATGGGAATCGGGAGCGATCAGCTCGACCAGCTTCTCGATCGGCAGAGAAGGGGCGTTGCGCGGCTGTTCGGTGCCGGCAGCTGCGACTTGGCGGCGGCGGAAGCGGGTGCGAAACGGGTTGCTCTGCTCGGACGCCTTCCAGTCCCCGGCGATCCAGTCCTTCAGCAGCTGCATTTCATAGCCGCTGAAAACGCCAAACATAACGGCACCAGGACCGTCGATCAGTTGCCAGAAGCGGCTGTCCTGCGGGTCTTGGTTGCGCTTGATCCAGCCGCGATCTTCCAGCGCGCTGAGCAGCTGACGACTCTGGCCAGGGGTGGCGAGCCAATCGTTGATCGTGCGACCTTCGAGGCGGCAGTAATCCGAGTGCATGTGCTGGCCGAAGGTGCTTTTGGTCTCCAGCATCGAGACCACTTCTTCTTCCAGATCGAAGGCGCGGACGATGTCGGTCGAACCAATGCCCAGATCATTGAGCAGATAGCCCGCGCGCAGACGCTGGAGAAATTCGTTCTTGCTGTCGTCGTTCGGCAACAGATCCAGCACTGCCTGCACTGCCTTGTGGGCATGGCCGGAGCTTGCGTTGTCGATGGTCACGTGCAGGGTGAAGTAATACGGGTCGATGCCCAGTTCACTCAACTCAAAGGCGGTGATCAGCAGATGCAGCGGCAGTTGCTCATAACCGAGGTTGTAGCCGAGGACTTCCGGCAAAAACTCATCGCTCAAGTGGCCGAGACCCAGCTGAATGGCACCCTGCAGATACAGCGCATCGTCGAGCGGCGCGATAGGCGCGCAATCGTGTTCGGTGAGCAGGTTGCGGTACAGCACCACGTGATTCAGTGCGGGCTCGCCGTCGCCCAGCTCTTCAAGGTAGGTGCGGATCAGGCCGTGATAGCGCCAGTCGCTGGCATGCTTGACGGTGCCGTACAGCCAGGCGCCATCCACCAGCTTGCTGGGCGCAACACTTTGCAGGAAATACAGCGCATGGGCTTTGTTGGTGAAGAACTTCCGGGGCCCGCCGGCGCGGCGTTCCTCCAGATAAACGCGGTACCGCTCGGCCACCGAGTGACTGTTGCTGGCCACCCATGCCGACAGATCGTTCAGGTCAGCAGGCAGGTTAGACGGCAGCGTTTTCGCGATCTCCAGTTGCTCCTGGAGAAAATCACGGACGTTATCCCGCTCGGCTTCCACCTGTCCGCGCAGCAGACGGGAATACAGCGAGTAGTGGGCGCCGGTGGATACGTGCGCTGTGGCAGAACGCCCGGAAAGTAGCTGTAAAGAGGTCATGGCTAGCCTGCTGACTTTTCTTGATATGTAGGTCAGAGGGAGGCGGTTCGCGAAAATTCCATCGAGTTGCAGGGCAGTCGATGATCGACACTTGCGGCGGATGGATGGCGCGGATTTCGATTCAATCGAAGCCTCGCGGGCTAAAAGTCGTACACCGTGACCCGACCGCCGCGAGTGTAGCCGCCATCTCCTACGGTGGATCTTCGACCAACCGGATAGTCCCGGTGAATGCATAACCCGTAGGAGCGTGGCTTGTCCCGCGATCTGCCGCGCAGCGGTAGTAATCCAGTGGGCGCGGTATCGCGGTAACACCGAGGCGTCAGGTTTTACGACTGCTACGCAGCCGATCGCGGGACAAGCCACGCTCCCACAATGAATCGCCACCTGACTGTGATTCGCGGTCGACGCGGGCGTACTGGGCGCAAAAAAAACGGCCTCCATTGCGGAGGCCGTTTTTGTGTTTACGCGATCAATCAGGCAACGAAGTCAGTCACATGCAGCTCTTTGACGCCGACCAGCTGGATTTCGAAGTCCGGGGTCGCGTCGGCGTTGATGCTGCCGTAGAGGATCCCGTCGGCAAAACGCAGCTGTCCGGTCGCATCATTCGCGTCAAAGGCGTTGCTGCCAATGAAGGTAAACGCGTCGATCTCCGGTGTCTGCGGATTGGCGTCCAGGGCGCTGAAGTCGAGCAGGTCGCCTTCGGCGCTCTTGAAGCCGTTGATCACGTCGCGCAACGCCCCGACGCCCATGTCGGCGACGGAGTCGAACACATAGGTGTCCGCCCCGGTGCCGCCGGTGAGCGAGTCGGTGCCTGCACCGCCGATCAAACGGTCGTTGCCCGAGCCGCCGATCAGCGTGTCATCGCCGGCACCGCCGTTGAGCACGTTGGCGCCGCTGTTGCCGGTCAGGCTGTCGGCGAAGGCGCTGCCGATCAGGTTGTCGACGCTCTTCAGCGTGTCCAGGCCCGAGCCGCCGGTGTTCTGCTGCGCCGAAGTAGAGAGCGTGGCGGTGATGCCGGACTGCGCGCCAAAGTAGGACACCGTGTCGTTGCCGTCGCGACCGTCCAGCACGTTGTTGCCGATGCCGGCGAACAGCACGTTGTCCAGGGCGTTACCGATGCCATTGGCCGCATCGAGGCTGTCGATGTACAGGTTTTCGACGTTGCTGCCCAGGGTGAACGTCGCCAGGGTGCTGTGCACGCTGTCGATGCCGCCCGAGACGCGATCGGCGTTGGTTTCGATCACGCTGTCGCCGCTGTTGTCGACGTAATACGTGTCGTTGCCGTTGCCGCCGCTCATGCTGTCGGCACCGCCCGCACCGTCAATCACGTTGGCCGCCGCGTTACCGGTGATGAAGTTGCGCAGGTCGTTGCCGTTGCCGTCGATGGCCGAAACACCGGTGAGCACCAGGTTTTCCAGATTCGCGCCAAGGGTCCAGCTGACCGAGGCCTGCACGGTGTCGATCTGCGACGGCGAGTTGCTGCTTTCGGTAACGCTGTCGAAGGCGTTGTCGACGATATAAATATCGTTGCCGTCGCCACCGCTCATGCTGTCGGCGCCGAGGTCGCCGTCCAGCGTGTCGTTGCCGGACGAGCCCACCAGCGTGTCGTCCTGATCGGTGCCGAAGATCATGCCGCCTTCGTTTTGCGCGCCGTCGAAGATGGCCTGCACGCTGTTGTTGTCGCTCGGGTCACCGTGGAAGCCCAGGTCGTCGGCGATGTAGTCGGCCAGACGCTGACCGACGATCTCCGCGGACTCTTCATGCAAGTGCCAGACGTCGTCGGGGTAGACCAGCGGGTCGACTTCGTGGCGCAACGGCAGGTCGGTGTAATCCACCGCAATCTTCACGTCGTCACGCTGGGCGGCGATTGCTTCCTGAGTGGCGCGCACATAGCCAACGCCCTCGACGATGCCGGCGATCTTCTCTTCCGAGAAACCGCGCGCGCGGGCTGCGTCCTGGTCGTAGTGACCGGTTTCCATCATGTACACGTTGAAGTTGCCGAACTGCGCGTGCAGGTAATCGAACACCGCCAGGGTCGCGGCCTTGTACGACGCCGCAGCTGCTTCCTTGTCCGAAGCGCGGGCGATTTCCTGCGCCGCTTCTTCGCCCTGGCCCCAGATGATGCCCATGGTTACGTTGTCGATCGACTTAAGCTCCGTGAGCTGGTCGTTCAACAGGGCCACGGCGCGCAGCAATGCCGGGCCTGGTTGATCGGTGTCGGTCAGCCACCAGCACAGTTTCAGTTCTTCGGCGCCGAGGGTCGACATGCCGTTGACCGTGCTGCCGCCCACCGCGATGTCGATGCCATTGCCGTCGGCGTCGTTGAACTGGCTGCGCACGTCGTAGGTGGTGTACTTGCTCAGGCCGTCGACCAGCATGGTAGTGCCGGACTGGCTGTCGTCTTCGGTCATGCGCAGCAGACGTGCGTTGGACTGACCGAGGGTCGGCAGGAACAGGATGTCCTGGTCCGCCCGCGCGCCGAAGACGAAATCGTCGGCGGTGAGGGTGTTCATGTAATTGCCGCTCAAAGCGATCTCGAAGCGGTGACCGTCGGCGTCGGGCACGCTGGATTTGATGTAGGTCTTGTCACCGGCGGCGTTCAGGCTCAGGTACAGCGTGCCGTTGCTGCCGTCGCCCAGGCCGAGGAAGCCAAGGGCGGAGACGTCGATCTTGTCCACGCCGTGGGTGAAATCGTAGATCGTGTCGGTGGCTGTCACCCCGCCAGTGTTGTAGTCGCGGTAGCTGTCCTGAACGCTGGTGTAGCGGAAGGTGTCGGCACCGTCGCCGCCGTACAGCGAGTCGCGACCTGCGCCGCCGTCGACGATGTCCGGGCCTGCGCCGGCGCGAATGGTGTCGTTGCCGCCCAGGCCAAGGATCAAATCGGCGCCGACGGTGCCGGCGATGGTTTCGCCGTTGTCGGTCCCGGTGATAGTGCTGGCTGGCGCGTCGGCCACGGCCAGGTCAAAGCTGTCACTGACCGACGCGCCCGACGGATCGGTCGCCTTGATCAGCAGCGTGTAGTTGCCGGAGGCCGTGCTGGTGGGCGTGCCGCTGAAGGTCAGGCGGGTGCTGTCGAAGCTCAGCCAGTCGGGCAGGGCGCTGCCGTCGGCCAGGGTCGCGGTGTAGGTCAACGTGTCGTTGTTGCCGTCGGAGAAGCTGTTGCTGGTGACCGCGTAGGTGAACGGCGAGTTTTCCGTCGCGTTCTGGTCCACCAGCGGAATCGCCACCACCGGCGCCACGTTGATCGGCACGTTCTGGCTGGCGAAGACGAAATGGCTGGCGTTCAGGCTGCCGGCCAGATTACCTGCAAGCGACAGTTCGAAACGGTTGCCGTTGGCGTCTGCCACGCTGTCCTTGACGTAGGTGCGGTTGTTGCTGGCGTTGTAGGTCACCTGCAGCGTGCCGTTGAGGCCGTTGCCCAGGCCGGTGTAGCCCAGCGCCGAGACGTCGATCTTGTCGGCAGCCACATCGAAATCGAGGATCTGGTCACTGGCACTGGTGGTCGCTGTGCGGTAGCTGTCCTGGGTGGAGGTGAAGCGGAACACGTCCGCCCCCGCGCCGCCGGTGAGTTTGTCGGCACCGGCGCCACCGATGAGGACGTCGTTGCCGTCGCCGCCATTCAGGGTGTCGTTGCCCGCGCCGCCGAAGAGCTGATCGTTGCCGGCGGTGCCAGTCAGCGTGTCGTTGCCCGGCGTGCCGTTGATCACGCCCGGCGTCACCGGCACGTCCTGCACGGCGAGGGTAAAGCTGTCGCTGACGGTGGCGTTGCTGGCGTCGCTCGCGGTAATCTTGATCGCGTAGGTGCCCGACGCCGTGTTGCTCGGGGTGCCGCTGAAGGTGCGGGTCGCGGGGTCGAAGATCAGCCAGGTCGGCAGGGCGGTGCCGTCGGCCAGGGTCGCGGTGTAGCTCAGGGTGTCGTTGTCCGGATCGGTGAAGCTGGTGCCGGGCACGACGTAGCTGAACGGCGTGTTTTCGGTGGCGTTCTGATCCAGTAGCGGGTTGGCAACGACCGGCGCCTGATTCACCGTCGGGGCGGTGGCGAACACGAAGTTGGCGCTGGTCAGTTTGTCGAGGTAGTTGCCTACGAGCGCGACTTCGAAGCGGTTGCCGTCGGCATCGGCGGTCAGCGACTTGATGTAGGTCTTGTCGCCGGCGTCGTTGAGCACCGCGTACACGGTGTTGTTCATGCCGTCGGCCAGGCCGGTGAAGCCCAGCTTGGAGAGGTCGATCTTGTCGGCGGTGACGTCGAAATCGGTGATCACGTCGCCCAGGTTGGCGCCGCCAGCGTTGTAGTTGCGGTAGCTGTCGGTGCGGCTGGAGAACACGAAGGTGTCCGCCCCGGCGCCACCACTCAGGGTGTCCTGCCCGGCGCCACCGTCGAGACGATCGTCACCGGCGCCGCCCGCCAGGCTGTCGTTGCCGGCAAGGCCCAGCAGTGTGTCGGCTGAGTCAGTGCCCTGCAGCGAGTCGTTACCCGTGGTGCCGGTGAGGGTGCGGTTGAAGATGAAGTTGTTGGCGGTCAGCGCACTGACCAGGTTGCCGGCCAGGATCAGCTCGAAGCGATTGCCATTGGCGTCGGCATCGTAATCCTTGATGTAGGTGCGGTCGTTGCTGGCGCTGTAGCTCACCTGCAAGGTGCCGCCACGGCCGTTGCCCAGGCCGGTAAAGCCCAGGCCGGCGAGGTCGATCTTGTCCTGGGTCGGGTCGAAATCGGTGATGGTGTCGTCGAAGCTGGTGGTCGCGGTGCGGTAGCTGTCGGATTCGCTGGTGAAGCGGAAGATGTCCGCGCCCGCGCCGCCGGTGAGCTTGTCGACCCCGGCGCCGCCGATGAGGATGTCGCTGCCGCCACCGCCGCTGACGGTGTCATTGCCGGCGCCGGCGTAGAAGATCTCGTTGGCGTCGCTGCCCAGCAGGGTGTCGTTGCCGTCGGTGCCTTGCACGGCCACCACTGGGACGGTCGCGCTGACGTAGCTGCCATCGCCATACACCAGCGTGTCGCCCTTGGTGGTGTGGGTGATGGTGTTGCCGATGATGGCGTTGCGGTCGGTGCCGTCTTCGTTGCGCTCGGCCACGCCATAGGTCGACAGGGCGCTGCCGTTGATGGTGTTGCCCTGAACGGTGTTGTCGCTGCCGTTGAAATACTTGCCGGAAACGCCCTTAGTGTCGTCGTAGGACTGGATGATGATTTCCGGTACGCCGCCGCCCAGTGCGTTGTTGCTCAGGGTGTTGTTGATAACGTCGACGTTGTTGCTGCCATAGATGCGCACACCGGCGCTGGCGTTGTCGTGGATGTCGACGCCGGTCATGGTGACCTCGCTGGAGAGCTTGATCAGCACGCCTTCAGCGCCGTTTCCATACACCTCGCCGCCGGTGATGGTGATGTTGTTCGGCGAAGGAATGTTCTCGCTGCCGCGCTGCACGACGATGCCGCCACCGCCGTTGCCGTAGGCGACGTTGTTGCTGAGGGTGAAATCGTGGCTGCTGGTGACCACGTTGAAACCGTGGCGATCGTTGTCGTAGGCGATGTTGTTTTCGAAGGTGCTGTCGCTGAGGAAGTCAGCGACGAAGCCGTCAAGGCCGTTGCCGTGGGACACGCTGTTCTTGATGACCATGTTCACGGTCTGTTCGTGGGGGTCGAAGCCGTAACCGGAGCAGTCCTTGATCTCCACGCCGTCGAGGGTAACGTTGGAGTCATAGCCTTCCTGGCCCGGGATGTAGCCGTTGAACCAGCCGTCGATCTTGCCGGTGGTGTTGTCCCGGTTGCCGTCGATGGTCAGGTTGCTCAACCCGAAGTCATGGGTCTCTTCGCCATAGGCAGAGCGGATGACGCCGGTGATTTTCGTGTCGGAGCCGTCTGCCACCTTGATGTTCGAGACGCCCATGCCGTCGCCGTACATGTAGACGTTGCTCTTGAGCATGAGGCAGCCGTCGGACGGTTCCTCACCGCCTGACACGATGTAGGTCCCCGGGGGTACATAGACCTGTCCTCCGCCAGCCGCCGCAGCTGCATCAATCGCTTGTTGAATGGCCGCGGTGTCGTCAGAAACGCCATCTCCTTTGGCGCCAAAATTTTGGACGTTAAAAATCATGTACTTATCTCCGGTCACAGGCTGAGGTCTCGCTGCGTGCCAATTTCCAATCGGCACTGCAGCAGGTATGACCTAACTGAACGGAAAAGTTGTGGCCGTATGTCGGGAAACCGTCGTTTTGTGACGGTCGGCACATTTGGGCGGTTGTTGGTGTCACCTAATTGACGTTTTGAGGGCTGTGCTTTTCTGGCACTTTTGGGGGTGGGGTAGATCGCGGGGGCATGCGGAGGGGAAGTGGGAACGACTTCAACCGGGAAGATTCCAGTGTGTGCACCCTCAATTTTGCGGTGTGAACGCCGACGTCTTCCCGGCTAAAGCCGGTCCTACAAAGTTTGCGCTCAGCCAGTGCCTCTGGATGCACGCGATGCTTTCTAGTGGGCCGGCTTCAGCCGGGAAGAGGTCAGTGTGTGCACCCTCAATTTTGCGATGTGAACGCCGACGCCTTCCCGGCTAAAGCCGGTCCTACAAAGTTTGCGTTCAGCCAGTGCCTCTGGATGCACGCGATGCTTTCTAGTGGGACCGGCTTCAGCCGGGAAGAGGCCGGTGTATGCACTCTCAATTTTGCGATGTGAACGCCGACGCCTTCCCGGCTAAAGCCGGTCCTGCAAAATTTGCGCTCAGCCAGCCCCTCTGGATGCACGCGATGCTATCTAGTGGGACCGGCTTCAGCCGGGAAGAGGCCGGTGTATGCACTCTCAATTTTGCGATGTGAACGCCGACGCCTTCCCGGCTAAAGCCGGTCCTACAAAGTTTGCGCTCAGCCAGCCCCTCTGGATGCACGCGATGCTATCTAGTGGGACCGGCTTCAGCCGGGAAGAGGCCGGTGTATGCACTCTCAATTTTGCGATGTGAACGCCGACGCCTTCCCGGCTAAAGCCGGTCCTACAAAGTTTGCGTTCAGCCAGTGCCTCTGGATGCACGCGATGCTATCTAGTGGGACCGGCTTCAGCCGGGAAGAGGACGGTGTGTGCAACCTCAATTTTGCGATGTGAACGCCGACGTCTTCCCGGCTAAAGCCGGTCCTACAAAGTTTGCGTTCAGCCAGTGCCTCTGGATGCACGCGATGCTTTCTAGTGGGACTGGCTTCAGCCGGGAAGAGGCCCGCGTGAGCACCCTCAATTCTGCGAGGTAAATGCCGACGCCTTCCCGGCTAAAGCCGGTCCCACAACGTTCGCGGGACCGCTAGGCCACTTCGGCCGGGGCGCAGCGCAGGCAGTCGCGGCCTTCGTCCTTGGCGGCGTAGAGGGCTTTGTCGGCCATGGCGATGAGGACTTCAGCGCTGATCTTCGGTGCGCTGGCGATGGCGACACCGAGGCTGATGGTGACTCTGGCGCCATCGCCCAGTACCGGGTGGGGCACATTCAGCGCGGCGACCGCCGAGCGCAGGTTTTCCGCCAGCGCCCTGGCCTGGGCCGGGTGGGCGTGGGTCATGAGCACCAGAATTTCTTCGCCGCCGAAGCGGAAGGTCAGGGCGTCGGCTTTCTGCGCGACGCGCTGGATCACGCCACTGAGCAGCTGCAGGCAGGTGTCGCCCTGCAGGTGCCCGTAGTTGTCGTTGTAGGATTTGAAGTGATCGATGTCCAGCAGGATGACCGCGACGTTCATGGGCGTCTGCGCCGCGCGGCTCCACAACGACGCCAGCACCTCGCCCTGAAAGCGCCGGTTGAACAATTGCGTCAGCGAATCAATGCGCGCCAGTTCACCCAACTGCGTTCGCAGCAACTGCCCGCGCAACGCAAACAGATAACTCAAGCGGTTGCCGTGTTCCAGAAACCACGACGCCATCATCAGCAGCGCCGCGGTGGAGAAGAACAGCAGCACATTGGCCTGCCAGATCTGAAAGTCCGCGAAGTCAGCGAGGTAAGTGGTCACCAACTGGATGACCAGCATGCAGGCCATGGCGACCGCCGCGCAGCGCACAGGCACCTGCTGGATCACCGTGCAATACACCATGATCAGCAGCATCCCCAGCTGATAGTGCAAGCGGAACGGACTTTCGCTGAAAATCATCGCCACCAGCGGCATCACCGAACACATCACGGTGCCGATGGCGGCCGTTGTTTCGACAGTGCGTCGGGTGCGGGCACGGCCCGCGATGATCAACAGAACAACGAAGATGGGGGTCATCAGGCAGACCCGGCCGAGCGCCACATAGGGAAACATGTCGTTGAGGCTGAGCCAGTCACTGACCATAAACAGGTTGTAGATGAGGATGCCGCCAATACCCACGGCGGTCAGAAACTGGCGGCGTTGCTCGAGCGTCTCGGCCTCGTAACGACGCTCCAGGTCGGCGCTGAAACGCAGGCTGCGAAAGCGCGACGCGATGGTGCGATCAACCTCGGCGAGAAGTTGCGCGTCATTGGGGCCAGGTCGATCGAGGACGAAGGAAAGCATGTGGCACCAAAGGGGTGGGTTGACCGGACTATGACATGATTGTTGATGTCTCAGTGCCATCATTTCGTAGGAGCGCTCGTTTCGCAAGGACTGATCGAATAAGCTTCAGGTGTGCGATGGCCGCGTTGAGCGCCAACAGGTTGGTCTGCGGGGAGATGCCGGTGATGACCTCCAGAATCTGCCCGATGAAGCGATTGCAGGGAAATGATTGCAGTCTGTCTGCCGGTCTATCGGCGGGCGGTGCGATAGATGAATGTCTTCCTGCGCAAACAGGCCTCTGTCTGACTGGAATCTGACAGTCGGTCGTGGGCGTACGGCTGCATGTCATATAAGTGGGTTTGATCGAAAAAATTGAGGCTCAGCAGAAGGAATACCCGCTTTTATTGCGCCCGATTAAGGCCAACAATCCGCCCATACCATTCCCGTCCCCAGGATCGACCATGAGCCTCTCGCCATTCCACCTCGCCATCCCCGTCTATGATCTCGCCGCCGCGCGCCACTTCTACGGCGATGTATTCGGTCTTTCCGAAGGCCGCTCCAGCGAGCAATGGGTCGATTTCGATTTCTACGGCCATCAACTGGTCATCCACGAGCACCCGAAGACCACTTCCCAGGAATCCGTGCATTCCAACGCGGTGGACGGCCACGACGTGCCGGTTCCGCATTTCGGCATCATCTTGCACTGGGCAGAATGGGAGGCGCTGGCGGAGCGTCTGCGCGCCCGCGAAACCAGGTTTGTCATCGAACCCTACATCCGCTTTCAGGGCCAGGTCGGTGAGCAGGCGACCATGTTTCTGTTCGATCCGTGCGGCAACGCGCTGGAGTTCAAGGCGTTCAAGGACATGAGCCAGCTCTTCGCCAAGTAGCCGTCTGCCAGATAGCCCTCAGCGGGTCGGGTGATTCAGCGTGTCAATGACGCAACGGCGAAACAGGTCCAGCAGCGGCGTGTGCCGCTGCAGGTATTTGCTCACCAGCACGATCTCGCGGAAGAAGGTCATCTCACCGAGGTCGATGATTCTCACGTCTTCTGCGTGCTCCAGCCACAATCCGGCCATGGACACCAGCGACACGCCGAGCCCGGCGCGGACCATCTTGACGATCGCGTCCAGCTCGTCGAGCTCCAGGGTTTGCCGCACCTCGAACTTGCGCTCGCGCAGGAACTGCGTGACACGGCGGCCGCCGAACGAGCGTTGATCGTAGCGAATGAATGGGTTGTCGCGGAGGATCTGCCGTGGGTCGTCGCCCTGCATGTTCGATGGCGTGATCAGCACGAAGGGTTCTCTGGCGATGACCTCCGCGTGAAGCTCCTTGGGCAGGGCGAACGGCGGCTTGATCATGATCGCCAGGTCGAGCTCGCCGGCGTCCACCTGACTGAGCAGGTTCAGCGACACCCCCGGCACCAGACTGGCTTCGATGAACGGCGCCTTGCTGCGCAGCGCGACCAGGGCTTGCGGCAAGATGCCGGTCTGCGCCGTGCTGATGGCGCCGATGCGCAGCGCGCCACGGAAGTCATTGGCGCTGTCGGGGCTGCCCATGCGCCCGAACAATTGCAGCATTTCTTCGGCAAGTGCCACGGCGCGCTGACCGGCAGCGTTGAGGGTGGCGGCGCGACCGGTGCGGTCGAACAGGGTGACGCCCAGGGTGTCTTCGAGGTTCTTGATCTGTGCGCTAACCGCCGACTGCGTCAGCCCGACCTCACGTCCCGCCGCCGCAAAAGTGCCTCGGCGCGCGACGCAGACGAAGGTTTTCAACTCTCTGATCATCGTCAGGTCCTGGGATGGAAATTCAAATCGGGCAGGGCACATCGACAGGCGGCCGGCAGCGGATAGTAACCAGTGCCGTCGACAAATAAAAATGCCGCCTCAATGGGCGGCATTCTTTATCGCGGGACGCTTAACGATAGCGTTCCAGCCAGTGCGCGTACGGCGCAGGCAGCGTCCACGAAGCTTTGTCGACGCCCAGCTCTTTGGCGGCGAAGTACGGCCAATGCGGATCCGCCAGGTGCGCCCGGCCGATCGACACGAGGTCCAGCTGACCGTTTTGCACAGCGGCCTGAGCCAGTTTTGGATCGCCAAAACCCCATGCCGACGTCACCGGGATACCCGCTTCGCGGCGGACGCGTTCGGCGATCGGGCCCATGAAGGCCGGGCCCCACGGGATGTTGGTTTCCGGGATGGTGAAACCGACGCTGACGCTCAGCAGATCGAGACCGCCAGCCTTGAAGCGGCGCGCCAGTTCGATGGATTCGCTGAGGGTCTGCTCGTCACGGCCGTCGTACTCGATCACACCGAAGCGCGCGGTCAGGGGCAGGTTTTCCGGCCAGACTTCACGCACGGCGGCGAGGGTTTCCAGCAGGAAGCGGCTGCGGTTGTCGAAGCTGCCACCGTAGGCGTCAGTGCGCTGGTTGGAGTGTTCGGAGAAGAAGCTCTGGCCCAGGTAGCCGTGGGCGAAGTGCAGCTCGATCCACTCAAAGCCTGCTTCACGCGCGCGGCGCGCGGCGTCGACGAAGTCCTGCTTGACCCGGGCGATGTCGTCGAGGGTCATTTCCTGCGGGACTTTCGGCAGGTTGGCGCCAAAGGCGATGGGCGAGGGCGCGATGGTCTGCCAGCCACGGGCGTCATCGGCGGCCATGTGGTCGTCGCCTTCCCATGGACGGTTGGCGCTGGCCTTGCGACCGGCGTGGGCGATCTGGATGCCCGGGATCGAACCGGCTGCCTTGATCGCTTGCACGGCAGGGATGAACGCCTGGGCGTGCTCGTCGCTCCAGATACCGGCGCAACCCGGAGTGATGCGGCCTTCCGGGGAGACGGCAGTGGCTTCGACGACCACCAGACCGGCGCCGCCGCGGGCCATGCTCGCGAGGTGAACGTGGTGCCACTCGTTGATGACGCCGTTGTCTGCCATGTACTGGCACATTGGAGGAATGGCGATGCGGTTACGCAGGGTCACGTCCTTCAGCGTGAAGGGTTCGAACAATGCAGACATGGAAATACTCCTGATGATTGAATTCGCTTGTTCGATAGTATTCGAAATATGGCGGAAGATGAAACCCCTCGCTATGATGTGCGGCATGCGCGCCTTCAAACATCCGTTACCGACCGAACTCACACTTGAGCGTTTGCTTTACGCATTAAGTGACCCCGTACGTCTCGACATCGTTCGCCGTCTTTCCTCGGTGGCCGAGGCGACCTGCGGTGAGCTCGACGGCGGGCGGCCCAAGTCCAGCATGTCCCATCACTTCCGGGTCCTGCGCGACGCGGGCCTGGTGCACACGCGCAACATCGGCACCACCCACATGAATTCCCTGCGCGCCG
Source organism: Pseudomonas petrae (assembly GCF_021728295.1). GTDB lineage: Bacteria > Pseudomonadota > Gammaproteobacteria > Pseudomonadales > Pseudomonadaceae > Aquipseudomonas > Aquipseudomonas petrae. The sequence goes on along the minus strand of NZ_JAKJXE010000014.1, from coordinate 59,852 downwards.
AAGAGCTGGATGTCCGCTTTCCGGGTTTGCTGCGCATCATCCTGGCGCAGGATTGAGCACCACCGTTTCAGATGGTCGGGGCAGAGGTTGCCCTGAAACGAAAATGGCCCGATCACAGGATCGGGCCATTTTTTTGCGCTAAACGCGACGCTTGGACACTTCCTGGGTCGTGGCGACGTCCTGCTTGACGGCGTTCGGGTCCAGCTCAGGCTTGCCGGTCTGACGCGTGGCCTGTTCGATTCACCCTGGATATCGTCCAGATTGAAGTCGATGCCCTGGGCACGCAGCTGCTCCTGAATCTTGCCGCCAACGGCCTGGGCCACTTGCGCGATACCGCTGCCAACTGCCAACTGCCAACTGCCGCTGCTCGCCAGGTTCAGACCGCCACGCACGACGCCTTGGGAATGCCCCGGTAGACAAGATTGTCGTAGCCGGCAGGTTTAACTCGGTCATCGCAGATCCAGTGGCAGTTCCTCTGGTCATGGGCAGAACGCAAAGGCTCCCTGCGCGTACTTCAATAACCCTCGCGGTTTTTAGTTGGTTTTAGGCAGGCGGGAAATAAAATACTGGCAAAAGGCCTAAACTTTAAAAATGCCGGGAAATCAAAGGTCTGCAAGCAGATCAAACTGGGATTAAAGCTATTCAGAATCGCGATATTGCGTCACGCCGGACACTGTCCTTAGCGACCTCCTATCCCACCGTACTTATTTCCTCTGAGAAATCCTGATGAATACCCTCACCGCCGATGACCGCACTCAGGTAACTCGGGAAGCCACCGTCGAATACTGGAAACACATCATTCCCATTGTGCAAATCGCGTTCGCGATACACGTGCTCCTGCTCGGTCTGTTCCTGGTTGTGGGTCTGTCCGTGATGTGGGCCACCAATGCGGCCAGCGTCATGGCCTATATCGCGTGCCTGCTGGCGATCAAGCGTCGCTTGTACCGATGCGCCGGCATGCTCATCTGCATCGAAATCATCGCCCACGCGGCCATCGCCACTTGGGTCCTGGGCTGGGACAGCAACTTCCACCTGTACGTCTTCTGCATCGTACCGATCATCGCCTTCGGCTTTCATTCCTCGCCGGTGCGCCGCGGCTGCCTGAGCGCTGCCGTGCTTATCGTCACGGTGGGCGGGTACCTCCTGCGCAACAAAGTGCCCGTCATCAGCATCAGCGAGAACGCCCAGGACCTGTTCGGCGCGGCCAACGCATTGACCGCCACCGCGTTGTTGCTGCACGCCACGGCGTTGTCGGTGCGCTTCAACCTGTCCATGCACATGAACCTCTATCACTCGGCCCATCGCGACAGCCTGACCAACCTCTACACCCGGCGCCGCGTGCTTCAGCGCTTGCGTCAGTTGGGCGGCGGCCGCCGCGAGATCCCCACGGCGCTGGTGCTGATCGACATCGATCATTTCAAGCAGATCAACGACCAGTACGGACACGACATGGGCGACGTGGTGCTGCAGCAGGTGGCCGACGTCATCGCCCGATGCGTGCGCACCACCGACATCGCGGCGCGCTGGGGCGGCGAGGAGTTTCTGGTCTTGATGCCCAACACCACCCTGGAGGATGCGCAACTGATCGCGGAGCGGATACTGACGCACATTCGCGAGCAGGCCGGGGAGATCAGGCAGATGAGCCTGAACCTCACGGCGACCCTTGCGGTGGCCATTCTGCAGGATGGGGAAACGTTCCGGGATGCGCTGAACCGGGCGGATCAGCGTTTGTATGAGGGCAAGCAGGAGGGGCGCAATCGGGTGATGCGGGCGGAGTGAGGGCGTTGGGACGCAGCTTTTGATCTCAGTGTGACCGGCTTCAGCCGGGAAGAGGCCAGTGCATACGCCATCAATTTTGTGGCGTGACACCTGACGCCTTCCCGGCTAAAGCCGGTCCCACTGAATGCGCGCGGTGTGTCAGTGGCGGCTGTTTTTGATCTCAGTGGGACCGGCTTCAGTCGGGAAGAGGCCTGAATGTGCGCCGTCGATTTTGTGGCGTGACACCTGACGCCTTCCCGGCTAAAGCCGGTCCCACTGAATATGCGCGGTGGTTCAGTGGCGGGGGTTTTTGATCTCAGTGGGACCGGCTTCAGTCGGGAAGAGGCCTGAATGTGCGCCGTCGATTTTGCGGTGTGAAACCTGACGCCTTCCCGGCTAAAGCCGGTCCCACTGAAAGCTCGCCCGACGGCCTACCAGACGGCAACGTTTGCCCGGCGGGCTGATTGACTGACAAACACATTCACAACCACCGATTACTCATGGACTATAGGCGCCATTTGGCGGCCTCTACAGGGGGCCTGCGCTCGCAGCTTCAGGATCCCGTGAATGAACATCAAGATTGAAGCGCTGATCGCTCGCAAGATCGGCTTCGCCTCCCACCAGAATGCCGTTCCCCTCGTGCGTGAATTGAGCCTCTGGAACCAGGAAGACACCACCCTCGAAAACCTGGTGCTGACGCTGAGCACCGACCCTGATTTCGTTGAAAGCCGAAGCTGGAATATCGACCGCATCCATCCCGGTGATCGCCTCAGCATCCCGGAACGCGACATCAAGCTGAACGCCGGTTACCTGTCCGGCCTGACGGAAAGCCTGAGCGCCGACGTGGTAATGCGCGTATCCCAAGGCGAGACTGTGCTCGTCGAACAGCGCTTCCCCACCGAACTGCTCGCCCGGACCGAATGGGGCGGGTTGAGCGCGATGCCGGAACTGCTCGCCGCGTTCTGCATGCCCAATGACCCTGCGGTAGACCGCGTGTTGAAAGCGGCCTCGCAAGTGCTGCGCCGTGCCGGCAAGAAAGACGGCATCGACGGCTACGAAAGCAAATCCCGCACGCGCACCTGGGAGCTGGCCTCCGCCATCTGGTCGGGGGTGTGCAGCTTTCAATTGAGCTATGCGTTGCCACCCGCCAGTTTCGAGCAGCAGGGCCAGAAAATCAGGCCGCCGAGTGTGGTGCTGGAAAACGGCGTGGCGACCTGTCTGGATACCGCGCTGCTTTTTGCGGCCGCGCTGGAGCAGGCCGGCTTGAATGCACTCCTGGTCATGACCAAGGGCCATGCGTTTGCCGGCGTCTGGTTGCAGCCTCAGGAATTTTCCCAGTTGCTGACCGATGAAGCGTCGGCCGTGCGCAAGCGTCTCGATTTGAAAGAAATGGTGGTCTTCGAGACGACCCTCGCGACCCAGGCGCCCGCGCCAAGTTTTTCCCGGGCGGTGGCCGCCGCCGAGCGGGAGCTCAACGACGAGCAGTTCATCATGGCCATCGATGTGCACCGCGCCCGGATGCAGAAGATTCGCCCGATGGCGCTGGTGTCAGCGGTTGCTCCAGTCGATGGCGCCGACGATGCACCGCCTGTGATTGAAGGGCTGGAGGAAGCGCCGTCGCTGCCGGCGTTCGATGTCGAGATCAATGAAGACGCCTCGGGCCCGGCCGGAAAACTGACCCTGTGGCAACGCAAACTGCTCGATTTGACCACGCGCAATCGTCTGCTGCATTTGCCGGACAGCGCCAAAGGTGTGCGTCTGCTGTGCCCCGATCCGGCGGCCCTTGAAGACCTGCTCTCCAGCGGTCAGCGCATCCGCGTGGTGGCCGTACCTGATCTGAAAAGCAGCGGCCGTGATGAGGCCTTGTATGAACAACAGAACAACGAAAGCCTGGTAAACGAAGTGGCCCGTCAGGCACTGGCGCGCGGCGAAGTCCTGGCCAGTCTGGAGAAGGTCAAGCTTGAAGCCACGCTGATCGACCTGTTCCGCAAGGCTCGCAGCGATCTGGAGGAAGGCGGGGCCAACACACTGTTCCTGGCCATCGGTTTCCTGAAGTGGAAGAAAAGCGCTGACGACCCGAAAACCTATTCAGCGCCTCTTATTCTGCTGCCGGTGAAACTCGAGCGTAAAAGCGCCTTGTCCGGCGTCACGTTGAGCCTGCTCGACGAGGAGCCGCGCTTCAACCTGACCTTGCTTGAGCTGCTGCGCCACGACTTCGAGCTGTTGATTCCCGGGCTGGACGGTGAGCTGCCCAGCGATGGGAGCGGCATTGATGTGGCCGGCATCTGGAACAGCGTGCGCCGGGCCGTGCGCGATGTGCCTGGATTCGAGGTGAGCACCGAGCTGGTGCTGGGCACCTTCTCGTTTGCCAAATACCTGATGTGGAAAGACCTGAACGCCAACGCGGCGCAGCTGCTGCAAAGCCCTTTGGTCAAGCATCTGCTGGACCCCGACGCAGCGGGTGAGGGCTTTTCGGGCTCGGCCGAATTCCCCCGGCCCGAGCGTCTGGATGCGTCAGTCACCCCGGCTCAGCTCTTTGCACCCTTGCCGGCCGACTCTTCGCAATTGGCAGCGGTCGTGGCATCGGCCAACACCCATAGCTTTGTCATGGACGGTCCGCCCGGCACCGGTAAATCCCAGACCATCGCCAACATGATTGCCCACAACCTGGCCCTCGGTCGCCGTGTGCTGTTCGTGGCAGAGAAACGCGCGGCCCTTGACGTGGTGTTTCGTCGCCTGGCCGAAAAGGGCCTGGGCGAGTTCTGTCTGGAGCTGCATTCAAGCAAGGCGTCGAAGGTTGAAGTGCTCAAGCAGCTGGACCGCGCCTGGGACGTCAGTGAGGCCTTGAGCGCCGAGGAATGGGAACGGGAAGCCGCGCGCTTGCAGACCCTGCGCTCACGGCTCAATCAGTTGGTCGACGTGCTGCACCGACGCTGGGATAACGGCCTGACCCTGCACCAGTCGATCGGTCGGGTGGTTCGCGACCACGGCCCTCAGACGCCAAGGCTGGGCTGGGAGACGGGCACGCAACACGATGGGGCCGAGTACGCCGAGTTGCTGGATCTCGCCCGTCGCCTTGGCCTCAATGGCACTGCCGCTCGCGACCTGTCAGGAAAATTCGGCGCCCTGGCGCAGACCCAATGGTCGAACGCCTGGCAGGCACAGATTGCCGGTGCCGCAAGGGAAGTGCCCCAGGCGCTCGATGAATTGAATGCCGCCAGCGAACGGCTGCTGGCACTGACCCACATGCCATTGCCAGTGGCTGAAGTAGCCCAGGTCCAGCAGCTGCATGATCTGACCGCCCTGATCTTTGAATCCCATGGCCTGAACCTGTCGTTTGCCTTTGCACCCGATGCTGCCGCGCGTATCGAGGCGGCCCGGCGCAGTTGCCAGTTGCTCGAGAGCTATCGGGAGCTTGAAGAAACCCTGTCACTGGATTACGCCGATGAAGCGTGCCGTCGTGTACCGGTCTCGCCAATGCGCAACGAATGGCACGAAGCCGAGGGCAAGTTCTGGTTCCTGGCGACGTTCGCCAAGAAAAAGGTGGCGAAGAAACTCGCCTCTCTCGGTGGCGCGGCAGGCCTGCCGGACACCGTCGGCGACCTCACCATTTTTGAACGCCTGCAGGCTCAACTCATGGAGCTGGATGCGTTGGCCAGCGACATGCAGTCGATCCCCGGCTGGCAAGGCCTGAACAGCGACCCGGTGCGCACGCTGCAGGCCGTGACCCTGGCTGAGCGTTTGCGCGGCATGCTGATCGGGTTGGCCGAATCACCCGAACACCTGGTTGCGTTGCGCGGCGCCGTTGCGCGTCTGGTGATCGACGCGAACGACATGTTGGCGCCGAGTGGGCAAATCGCTATCGCCGTATCGACCTTGCAACAGGCGTTGTTACGCGTTGGGGCGGCCGCGCGGTTGTTCACCGGCCTGGCGGGCACAGGCACCGAGACACAGCCGAGCGCGGCTGCGCTTAGGGCGACGTCACTCGCCATTCAGCAGCAGGAAGCGCAGCTCAAGGCGTGGTGCGACTGGTGCCGGGTGCGCGAACAGGCGGCCGAGGCCGGCCTGGCCAATCTGGCCCGGGCACTGGAAACCGGCAGCCTGTTGCCGTCTGCCGCCGAGGAGACCTTCGTCACGGCCTATGCTCACTGGTTCGCGACCCAGGGCATCGACGGCGAACCGTTGCTGCGCAATTTCGTGGCGGCCGAGCACATGAGTGACATCGGCGCATTCGTGCGCCTGGACGACGAGCTCGCGAAACTGACCGTGCGCTATATCCGGGCCAAGCTCTGCGGCTTGATTCCGTCCAAGAACGACATCCCCAAAAGCAGCGGCTTTGCCATCCTCAAGCATGAGTTGCAGAAGTCGCGCCGGCACAAACCGGTCCGGCAACTGGCGATCGAGATGGGCGATGCGCTGAATCGCCTGGCCCCGTGCATGCTCATGAGCCCGTTGTCGATTGCGCAGTTCCTGCCCGCCGACCAGCCGCCGTTCGATCTGGTGATCTTCGACGAGGCGTCGCAGATCGCGCCGTGGGACGCCATAGGGTCGATTGCCCGGGGCAAGCAGGTGATTATCGCCGGTGACCCTCGGCAGATGCCGCCGACCAACTTCTTCAGCCGTGGCCCGAATGCCGGCGACGACGACACGGCCGAAGACATGGAAAGCATCCTCGACGAATGCCTGGGGGCAGGGGTGCCAAGTCACAGCTTGAGTTGGCACTACCGCAGTCGCCATGAAAGCCTGATTGCTTTCTCCAACCACCGTTACTACGACAGCAACCTGATCACCTTCCCGGCGGCGGAAACCCGCGCCAGTGCGGTGGAGTGGCGCAAGGTCGAGGGCGTGTATGCCAAAGGCAAGGGGCGCTACAACCAGGCCGAAGCCCAAGCCATCGTCAATGAAACCGTCAAGCGCCTCACCGACCCTGTGTTTGTGGCGGCGGGTCATTCCATCGGCATCATCACCCTCAACTCGGATCAGCAGAAGCTGATCAACGACCTGCTGGACGCGGCCCGCAAGCAATACCCGCAGATCGAGCCGTTCTTCCAGGACACCCAGACCGAGCCGGTGGTGGTCAAAAACCTTGAAACGGTCCAGGGCGACGAGCGTGACCTGATCATGCTTGGCATTGGTTATGGCCCCACCGAAGCCGGTGCGCCGGTGATGTCGATGAACTTCGGGCCGCTCAACAAAGACGGCGGGTGGCGCCGGCTCAACGTTGCCATCACCCGGTCCCGCCGGGAAATGCTGGTGTTCACCTCGTTCGATCCGTCGATGATTGACCTCAACCGCACCAATGCGCGGGCCGTGCGCGATTTGAAGCACTTCATCGAGTTCGCTCAGCGTGGGCCGAAGGCGCTGGCGGAGGCGATCCAAGGCTCGGTAGGCGGTTATGACTCGCCGTTCGAGGAGGCCGTCGCCCAAGGGCTGAGGCAACTGGGCTGGCAGGTCGTCCCGCAGATCGGCGTGTCACGTTTCCGCATCGATCTGGGCATCGTTCACCCTGATCGGCCGGGCGACTACCTGGCGGGTGTTGAGTGCGACGGCGCCACGTATCACAGCGCTGCCACCGCGCGGGATCGGGACAAAGTGCGCGGGGCGATTCTCAGTGGCCTGGGCTGGAACCTGCTGAGGCTGTGGTCCACCGACTGGTGGGTGGATAAACAGGGGGCGTTGCAAAAGCTGCACGTGGCGCTGAACGATCTGCTGGCTCAATCTCGATTGGACGTCGCTCCTAGCTTGGCCGATGACGCCGTCACCGCGCCGGTCGTGGTCGACTTCGCCGCGGTGCCAGAACCTGAGGCTACAACTGAAGCTGACGCGGGTGGCCGCTTAGGCCAATGACGCGCGCTCCATGGCAGAAATCCCGGCAGAGGAGGCGCAGGCTGCGGCGAGCAGGGTCGATACGTCTGACCGGGTTTTGGGGGTATAGAGATCACTTTTCGAGATTGATGGGGTATCCCGCACCTCACGCCACTGTCAGCACCGCCGCGCACATCAGGCCTCCGATGATGCCGAGGTGCTCCAGCGCGATCTGAAATTCCTCCATTTTTTTGGGTGGCTGAAGCTTCCAGAACGCATGACCCAACGGAATCGACAGCAGGGTGAATACCCCAAGCGCCCCGGCGCCCAGCCACCCCATACCTCGGAAATCACTGACCAGTAACGCGGAGCCGATTAACTCCGTGAGGATCATGAGCACCACGATAAAGCGCGGCCACGGCAGGTTCTCGCGGGCGATGGCCTGGACCATGACACCGAACTTAAAGACGCCAAAAAACCCGGCAATCCAGAAGAAGGACGTCAGCAGCAGGCGTGCAAACACGCTGAAGCCATCGCTGAGAAGAAGGTCGTGAATCAATGCAGGCATGGCAGGGCGCATCCGTTGAACGTGGGTCTGCACGGGATTGCGCAGATCAACCCGGACGCCTATTTTACGAAGCGGCCGACCATTCCCTTACTCGCATTGCACAGGCACTTCATTCATGTCTCGCTCGTCGCTGGAACCCCGTAAAGAACCCCGTCAGGCACGAGCCTTGGCGACGCAGGCGGCAATTCTGCAGGGCGCTACTCAGGTTTTGGCGGCCCATGGCCTTGCAGGTTTCAATACCAATGCCGTGGCCGAGCGCGCGGGGGCCAGCATCGGCACGCTGTACCAATATTTCCCCAACAAGGACGCGCTGATGCTGGCGCTGATTCGTGAGCAGAAACAGCGAATGCTCGTCGACATTGCTCGTGCCATGCGCGCGGCTTCGGGACGTAGCCTGGATGAGGCCGTGCGCCTGCTGATCCGCGGCCGGCTCAAGCATTTGCGCGACGGCGATACGGTGGCCGGGCTTTTAAGCCAGCAGGAAATGCGGCTGCCTATCCATGACGTCAGAGCCGACTACCTCGATCAAGGCTGCCGCGTGTTCATGGCGGGTCTGACGCATTGGGCCAGCGCAGCCCGGGGCATTGATCCGCAGCGAGCAGCGAAAACGGTTCCCGCCCTGGTGCGCGGGGTTGTCGAAAGCTGGGCCGATGCGCCACCGCACCGCCTGGAAATAGCCGAAGAGGAAGCGGTGCACAGCGTCTTGAGCTACCTTCGATATCAGCGCTCGGCTTGATCCCCTCGCAACTGTTCGACGAGAAACTCGACCATCGCCGCGACCCGACGGCTCGGATGGCTGCTCGAAGTGACGGCGTAGAGATCGACGTGGGGCAGGGCGAATGCGTCGAGGGCTGTCTCCAGCGCTCCGCTCGCGATCTCCTCTTCAACTTCCCAGCGGTTTTTGATCATGATGCCGTGGCCCTGCATCGCCCATTGTCGAAGGACGCCGCCGTCGTTGGCGACTCGATTGCCCGACACACGGACAGGTACCGTTTTGCCTTCGATCAGAAACGGCCACGAGGAGAAGGCGATGCCGGGTCGGTGCAGCAGCAGGCAATTGTGCCCGGCCAGTTGATCGGGATGGGATGGCTTGCCGCGAGCCTGCCAGTAGGCGGGGGCGGCGCAGATGATTCGCTGGCTGCGGATCAATGGCCGGGAAATCAGATTCGAATCAGAGAGGGGGCCGTTGCGCAGCGCGATGTCCAGATTGTTGTCGATAATGTCGAACAGGCCATCGCCCAACAGCAGCGTGATCTGAACCTCAGGGTGAATGTCCAGAAAACGGTCAATGATCGGCGCCAGTTTCAGTCGGCCGAAATCGTTGGTCGCGGTGATGCGCAGAGGGCCTTTGAGTGTGCGGCCCTGGCGAATGCCATCGACGGCGCTGCCCCAGTCGATCAGCAGCCGACGGGCGTCGGCGAGGAACTGTTCGCCTTCATGGGTGAACGTCAGTTTGCGGGTAGACCTGACAATCAGCTGAGTGCCCGCCCGTTCCTCCAGCTGTTGGAGGGCGAGGGTGACGGTCGAGGTCGCGACGGATTGCTGGCGAGCAGCGGCACTCAGATTGCCGGCTTCGGCGATGCTGACGAACAGGCGCAATGCGTCAAGGGTGTCCATGGCAGGCCGCCTTGGTAATGGGAGAAGGGTAAGCGTTGGACGATAGTTCGATGATCTCGAAAAGTCATCTCGAAATCAGCCGGATTATCAGCGGCGGGAAAATGATCAATGATGTTGTCATTCACCAGATCAGAGGGTTAGAAAGATGAAAATCGATTTTACGGGCCGTAAGGTGCTGGTCACCGGTTCAACCAGCGGCATCGGCTTCGCCGCAGCCAAGGGCTTTCTTGAGGCCGGCGGGCACGTGGTGATCAACGGCCGAAGCCAGGGCAGTGTCGACGCTGCATTGCAGCGGCTGGGCCCGTTGGCGGAGATGGCCATGGGTTTTGCCGGCGACTTGAGTGATGAGGCCGCCTGCCAGCAGTTGCTGGCACAACACCCTGACTTCGACGTCGTCATCAACAACATGGGCATCTTCAATCCTCAGGATTTCTTCGAGATTCCCGACAGCGAGTGGCAGCGGTTCTTTGACACCAACGTGATGTCCGGCGTGCGCATTTCCCGGGCGTACGCGCCTGGCATGGTGGAGCGCAAGTGGGGACGGATCGTATTCATTTCTTCGGAATCCGCGATTAACATTCCGTCCGACATGATCCATTACGGCTTCAGCAAAACGGCGCAACTGGCGATTTCCCGAGGCTTGGCCAAAAGGCTGGCCGGCACTGGCGTGACGGTGAACTCGGTGCTGCCCGGGCCGACGCTGTCAGAGGGCGTCGCCGAGATGCTCAAGCCCGACGTTGAAAGCTCGGGGAAAAGTCTGGAGCAAGTGGCGGCGGATTTTGTCGTTGCCCATCGCGGTTCGTCGATCATCCGCCGCGCCTCTCACGTGGACGAGATCGCCAACATGATCATCTACGTCAGCTCCGAGCAGGCGTCCTCAACCACCGGCGCGGCGCTGCGGGTGGATGGCGGTGTGGTTGACAGTATTTTTTGAGGAAGCTTCGGCCTGCATGATCCCGGCAGGACCGGCTTTAGCCGGGAAGAGGCCATTACGAGCGACCCCAGTGCTGTGTTGTATCGCCTGACGCCTTCCCGGCTAAAGCCGGTCCCACATCCGGGTTCGCGCTCTATCTCACTGACGGCACGCGGTGTTCCGTAGGACCGGCTTCAGCCGGGAAGAGGCCGGTTCGCGCACTGGAGTTTTCCGACAGCTCGGCATCGCCTGGCTCCCAGCCGCCGCCCAGCGCCCGGAAGGTCGCGACGGCGGCGCGGGCGTCGTTGGCGTTGAGCTGGGCCATCTGATCGCGGGCGCGGAGTAGTTCGCTGTCTTCGTCGAGGACTTCGATCAGGCTCACGGCACCGCCTTGATAGGCTTCACTCGCCGCCTGGCGGGCGGCGTACCGAGCGGAGATTTCCAGCGCCAGGTCCTGCCGCTGGCTTTCCAGCTGAACCAGGGTCACCACCGCGTTCTCGACGTCTTCGCTGGCGCGCAGCATCGACTGCCGGTATTCGGCCAGGGCCTGGGCATTGGCGCCTTTGGCCTGGGCGACCTCGGCATCGACGCGGCCGAAATCAAACAGCCGCCAGCGCAAACCGAGCATGGCCTGGGGCTGAAACGCCTGATCGGTCAGCAGCGAACCGCCGTGCAGGCTGTTGAAACCCAGCAGGCCACCGAGGGACAGCTTGGGGTAGAACTCGGCAGTGGCCTGGCCGATGCGTTCGTTGCTGGCGGCCAATCGGCGTTCGGCAGCGATCACGTCCGGGCGCCGACGCAGCATCTGACTGGGGGCAATGTTGGCCGGGATCTGCGGCACCTGGTAGCTGTCGTCCTGCGGCGTGTTGCCGGCGAGGTCCCGTGCATAAGTGCCAGGGGCGGCACCCATCAGTACATCGAGGCGGTTCAATTGCACAGCAAGTTCGGTGCGCAGTGGCGGCAGCGTCGTTTTCGCCTGCTGCAATACCGCTCGCGCCTGGGACGCTTCGCGCTGAGTACCCACGCCTTGGCCGAGGCGCTTGTCGACCAGATCGAGCAGGTCGGTCTGGTTGTCGATCTGTTGCTCTGCCACGCGAATCCGCTGCTGGGCGCCACGGATGCGCAGGTAGGCATCCGCCGCTTCCGCCGCCACCGACACCCGCACGCTGGCCTGGCTAGCTTGCGCCGCCTGTGCATCTTCCAGCGCCGCGCGTTCACCGCGCTTCAGCCCACCGGCAAGGTCCAGTTCCCAACTGGCGCCGGCGTCGATCGTGCTCAGGGTCTGGCTACGGTCGTAGCCGGGCTGATGACTGGCCAACTGACCTTGGGGGCTTTCCAGCGACTGACGCTGCCGCACGACCTGGCCGTCCAGGCTGCCTTGGGGCAAGCGTATGGCGCCGGCCTGCGCCGCCACAGCCTGGGCTTGATCGACGCGAGCCATGGCGGCGGCGAGGTCGAGATTTTGCGCCAGCACCGTCTGGATAAGCTGCGTCAGCTGCGGGTCGTCGAACCCTAGCCACCACTTTTCAAGGGTCGGCGCCGAGCGGCTGCCATTGCGATGTTGCAAGGCATCCTGGGCCATGAACTGTGCCGCTGCCTGATCATCGGGCCGTTGATAGTCAGGGCCGACGGCGCAACCGGTCTGCACGAGAGCCAGCGCGAGCGTCAGCGCCGCGAGGGGGAAACGCATTACGGGGAAGAAGGTTTTCATCGAAATATCCTCGACTGTCATCAATGGGCGTCGGCAGAAGGCTGCTGCGGCGGCTTGACCTTGTGCATCAACGGCACCATCAGCGTGGCGATGACGAAGCAGGCCATGATCATCAGAAATGCATCGGCGTAGGTCAGGGTTTGTGCCTCCCGCCAGGTCAGCGCCCACAGTTGCCGCAGCGCCACCTGACTGGCGTCGAGGCTGTTCTGTCCGAGGCTCTGCGCGCTGCCGGTCAACTGTTCGAGCCAGGTGTTCATCGGCTCGTTGCGGGTGTTGAGGTTCTCCGCCAGGCGCAGGAAGTGCAGGTTGCTGCGGTCGTTGAGCACGGTGGCGCAGGCGGCGATGCCAATGGCGCCGCCCAGGTTGCGCATCAGGTTGAACAGCCCGGACGCCAGCTTGAGCCGGTCCGGCGCCAGCGCACCGAGTGTCAGCGTCACCACCGGCGGCACCGCCATCTGCTGGGCAAAGCCGCGAATGGCCTGGGGCAACAACAGCTCTTTGGCGCCCCAGTCATGGGTGATCGGTGAGAAGTCCCACATCGACAGGGCGAACAGGGCCAAGCCGAACATCAGGATCCAGCGCAGGTCGACGCGGTTGGCGAGCATGCCGTAGACCGGGATCGCCAGCAGCTGGAAGATCCCCGTGGAAAACACCGCCAGGCCGATGTCGAGGGAGCCGTAGCCGCGCACTCGGCCGAGGAACAACGGCGTCAGGTAAATCGTCGCGAAAATGCCGATGCCGGTGATGAACGAAAACAGGCAACCGAGGGCGAAGTTGCGGTCTTTCAGGGCGCGTAGATCGACGATTGGGTCTTTGATCTCCAGGCAGCGCCAGATGAACAGGCCGCCGCTGATGGCCGCGATCCACGCCGTGGTGGAAATGGTGCTGTCGCTGAACCAGTTCCAGCGCGGGCCTTCTTCCAGGGTGTATTCCAGACAGCCGAGGAACACCGCCATCAGCGCCATGCCGATGTAGTCCGCGCCCCTGAGCAGGCTTGGGTCCGGCCGGTCGATTTTGACCAGCATAGGCACGGCGAAGGTGACGAACAGGCCGGGCACCAGATTGATGTAGAACAGCCAGTGCCAGGAGGAAATATCGGTGATCCAGCCGCCAATGGCCGGGCCCAGTGTGGGTGCAAGCGAGGCGATGGCGCCGATGGTCGAGGCGGCGATCACGCGCTGCTTGCCGGTGAAATACATGAAGGCGGTGGTGAACACCAGCGGGATCATCGAGCCGCCAAGAAACCCTTGCAAGGCACGAAAGGCGATCATGCTCTGGATATTCCAGGCCAGTGCGCAGAGCAGGCTGGCCAGGGTGAATCCTGCGGCCGAGACGGCGAACAGCCAGCGCGTGCTCATCACCCGCGACAGCCAGCCGGACATGGGGATGACGATGATTTCGGCAATCAGGTAAGCGGTCTGCACCCAGGCGGTGTCATCGGCGCCGGCTGAGAGGCCGCCGCCGATGTCCTTGAGTGACGCGGAGACAATCTGGATATCGATCAGCGCGATGAACATGCCAACACACATGGTGGCAAACGCGGCAACCTTTTGCGACGTGCTCAGGGTTGGCATCGGCGTGTTCATGGCTGCACCGCCACGGCAACGTCCTTGTGCTCAGGCGATTCGGCGGTGTCGATTTTCGCGATCACCGACAGGCCCGGACGCAGGGCGCCGAAGCGTGCGTCGGTGCCATCGAGGCGGATCCGCACCGGCACTCGCTGGACGATCTTGGTGAAGTTGCCCGTGGCGTTTTCCGCTGGCAGCACGCTGAACTGCGCGCCGGTCGCCGGGGCCAGGCTTTCGATGTGGCCGTGGAATTCGCGGCCCGGGAGAATATCCGCGCGAACGCTGACGCTCTGGCCCACTTGCATGCGCGCCAGTTGGTCTTCCTTGAAATTGGCATCGATCCACAAACCCTGAGCAGGGACCACCGAGATCAGTTGGCTGCCAGCGGCGGCATAGGCGCCGAGCCGGGCGCGGCGATTGCCGACATAACCGTCCACCGGTGCGCGCAATTCGGTGTAACCGATATTCAACTGGGCCTGATCACGCTCGGCCTGGGCTTGTTGCAGCGCCGCACGTGCCTGGCCGCGCTGGCTCTCGATCACGTCCAGTTGCCGGCGAGCGCCAAGCAGCCCGGCTTCGGCACGGGCGTGGTCGGCGCGGGCAGTCTTCCAGGTGGCGTCGACCCGTTGCGCGCTTTCGACGGACACCGCCTGGGTGCGCACCAGATTCTGATAGCGGGCGTGGTCGTCGCTGGCCCGCTGTGTTTCGGCGTCGGCGGCGTCCAGTTGTGCCTTGGCCTGATTGATCATTGCTTGCTGCAGCTGCTCGGTCGCATCCAGATTGACCAGCGTCGCTCGCTGCGCCGCCACCGCGCCGTCGGCCTTGGCCATCGCCGCCTGATAGTCGCGCACGTCGATGCGCGCCAGCAGATCACCGGCCTTGACGAACTGGTTGTCCTGCACCGCGACTTCGCTGATGTAGCCCGGCACTTTGGCGCTGATGACCGTGGTGTCGGCGCCGACGTAGGCATCATCGGTGTCCTCGATAAAACGCCCGGTCAGCCACCAATGGCTGGCATACCCCAGCGCGCCGACCACGGCGATGGCCAGCAGGCCGAGACGCAGCACTTTCTTGCGCCGGGAGGCCGCGGGTGGCGTGCTGATGGCAGGGTTTTCTGCAGCAGACTCGCTGACTGCATCAGGACTGGGACGGGTAGCGGCTGGCGGTGCAGACGTGGCGTGGGTGTCCATGGCGAAAGGACCTCGTGGGAATCAGTTAGGGAAGGGGCTGACCAGTGCGTCGTTGTCGCGGTAGACCTGACCGGTGCGCACACGCCATAAGGTCAACGCGTCGGCATCGGGGCTGATGTGTACGCGGTGGCCGTCGCGGGTGATGCGCTTGCCGGTGTTGGCGTCGATCAGTGCCAGGTCCACCGGTTGGCCGGTTTCCTGATCGGCGAGATACACCTTGTCGCCGGTGTTCGAGTGGCGTGTCCCCCACGCCATCAGGGTGAGAATCACCTGGCGCAGATCACGGCCGGCCTCGGTCAGGTGGTACTCGTGGCGCGGCGGGTTGTCTTGGTAAGGGCGGCGCTCCAGCAGGTCGTGGGCGACCAGGTCGTTGAGGCGACGGGTGAGGGTGTTGGACGCGATGCCGAGGCTGTTGATGAAGTCATCGAAGCGGCGCAGCCCGTAAAAGGCATCGCGCAGGATCAGCATGCTCCAGCCGTCGCCGATGTGTTCCAGGGCGTTGGCAACGGGGCAGGGCATGGGCTGGAAGGTGGCGCGTTTCATGGATTTCTCCGGTTCGATTACGCTGAATGACGACCATAATATTACACAGTGAATTTCATAATGAAAGTGACTCCGGGAAATGAATGATGCCGGTGGTCGGGTTCGTGTGCCTGGGAGGAGGGGCGATCGGCGCACCGTCGTTATCGACGGTGCGCCGAGTGCGTTTAAACCCGACTACGTGTTGCTGGCCGCGCGCTGGTCCAGCTCGGCGAGCTTGGGATGCGGCGCACGCTCATGCACGTGACTGTGGGCGGTGCGGTCGATGACCAGGCTGAGGATCTCCGGACGGCTGTAATGCCCGCGGCCGTCCATCTGGCGTTTGCGCTTGTCGATCTCCCAGAGGTCGAGGTCGGCGATCACTTCACCTTCGCCTTCGGTCAGCGAGCCGATGACTTCCCCCTGGGGGTCGATGATCGCGGTGAAGCAGCCGCCGGAAATGGGGTCGATCGAGGTGCCGGTATCGGCCATGATCTGCGCCTGCTGTTCCGGGTACAGCCAGGCGGTGGAGTTGACCACGAAGCAGGCCGATTCCAGGGCGTGCATGCGGATGCTGACTTCTATCTGCCGGGTGAACAGGTCGCCGGCGAACGAGCCGGGGTACATCGACGCGTGAATCTGCTCGCCATCCTCGATCAGCGCATAACGGGCCAGCGGGTTGTAGTGTTCCCAGCAGGCCAGCTGGCCAATCCGCCCGACTGCGCTGTCCACGGCGCGCAAGCCGGAGCCGTCGCCCATGCCCCAGATCATGCGTTCGTGATAAGTCGGCGAAATCTTGCGACGGGCCTGGATCAAGGTGCCGTCGGCGTCGAACAGCAATTGGGTGTTGTACAGCGTGCTGCCGTCGCGTTCGTTGACCCCGATCGAGACCACCATGTTGGCCTGTCTGGCCGCTTTGCCGATGGCGTCGGTCGCGGCCGAGGGGACGGTGACGGCCTGGTCGAGCAGCTTGTAATGCTCGGCACCCATTTCGAACGGCGTCTGCACGAACGAGAAGTAGGGGTAGTACGGCACGATGGTTTCCGGGAACACAGCGAACTGAACGCCTTTTTCACCGAGTTCGAGAATCTTCTGCACCACCTTTGCGACGGTGCCTTCACGGCTGTAGAGCACAGGGGCAATTTGTACGGCGGCAGCTTTGACGATGGTCATGGGGCTTTCCTCACGGGGGTTGGGTTTCAGTGAGGTCAGATTACAGGCGTCATCCCATGGTCGTAGGTCGTGGTTGCCACCTTTTCGGTCATATCAGGTCAGCTGTGGATGAGTGCGGGTGAAGCTCGACGGCGGCAGGCCGTACGCACGGATGAAGGCGCGACGCATGCGCTCGCGATCACCAAAGCCGGTCTCGGTGGCGACGACGTCGATGGAGCTGTGGCCGTTTTCCATCATCAATCGGGCCGCCTCGACGCGCAGGTTTTCCACGGCCTTGGCGGGGGATCTGCCGGTTTGGGCGAGGAAGATCCGGCTGAACTGCCGGGGGCTGAGATGGGCGACGTAGGCCAGCTGCTCCACGGAAAGCTCGGTCTTCAAGTGCTGGCGCGCGTAGGTCAGCGCGGCTTGAATTCTGTCGGTTTTCGGGTCGAGGTCCTGCATGACCGAGAACTGCGACTGGCCGCCGGCGCGCCGGTGATAGACCACCAGATGCCTGGACACCCGACGGGTGATTTCGCTGCCCAGATCGTTTTCCACAAGGGCCAGGGCCAGATCAATGCAGGCGCTCATTCCGGCGGCCGTCCACACTGGCCCGTCGTTGATGAAGATGCGGTCCTCGTCCACCTGGATGTCGGGGTACAGGCGCTGTAAGTCCGGTGCGTGGGCCCAGTGGGTGGTTACGCGACGCCCGGAAAGCAGGCCGGCTTCGGCCAATGCGGCGGAGCCGGTGCAGATCGACCCTACCCGGCGGGTCAGCGGGCTGGCCTCGCGCATGTACTGGATCAACCCGGCGGACGCCGGCCTGACCACGTTGTCGCCGAGGATCAACAGGGTATCGAAGCGGCGTTGGTCAAAGGGCTCGGTGTCGACGCCGAAGCCTGCCGATGACTGCACCAGGCCGCCGGTTTCGGACAGCAGTTTGACGGCATACACCTCGCGCTCGGCCATGAGATTGGCCACTTCAAAGGTGGCGGACATGGACAGCCCCAGCACCTGAAAGCCCGGGTAGAGGATCAATCCCACAGTCTGCATGACGTTTGCCCTGATCAACGGAACGGTGGCCTGCAAGACCTGCAGGCTGCTCCATCAGGGTTGTACGCTAAACACACCTCCACGCCAACGAAAACGGCGTACCTTGTGAGGACGCCGTCGGCAGTGAAACAGCGGCCTCTTCAGTGACCCGCGGGCGCCAGCAGAAGCGACAGCGGTGACAAGGGCCCCACGGGAATGAACTCGAAGGAAATAAGACCGGCCCGGTCCAGCGGCATCCTGGCGAAAATCGCTTTGGCCTCCTCGACGCTGGTCATGTTCAGCACGAACACCACCCCCAGTGTGTCGTTGCGCACGTTCCACTGTTCGATCTTGCCGTCCAGGTGCAGCTGCACGGTTTCGCGGACTTCCTGGGGCAGCACGGCGCCGATCGCTTCCTGGGTCGAGCCGGGTGTGATCGTGCCGATGGCGATGATTTTCGTGGTTGGCACCGTGGGCAGCGGGGCCGCCTGGGAGGTGCCGGCCAGGCTGAGTGACAAGGCGCTGGCGAGCAGCAGTCGGCGAAAGATCAGGTTCATAAGGTGTGCTCGGTGCGGTGGGCGAAGGGGTTCACGTTGCAGGGCGCAGCAGGGCAGGGGGTACGACCACGTCGACCTTGCCGGTTTCGACGTCGTAGACCATCCCGGTCACCAGAAAACCACCGGGCAGCTGCGTGTTGGCCTTGAGCGCGGCGACGTCGATGGCAACGGCTGCGTAGGGATCAGCGATGGCGAGTGTGTCGAGGTCCGCTATCTCGACGCCCAGGTTTTTCGCCAGCAACACCGGTGCGTGGGTCAGGCACGGCGTGATGCCACAGTCGGTGTGGTGCAGAACGATCAGGTTCCAGCCGGGGCCTACTTCCTTGCCCTGTGCGGCCGCAACGGTGCGCACGATCGCCATGCTCTGCAGCGTCGCCGGGTTGATGCGTCCGCCGACGTTGCGGATCACCGCAGCCTCGCCTGGCTTGAGGCCCAGCACATCGGCGGGGTCCACGCGGGGGTCGACGCAGCCAATGATGACGGTCTTCATCGACGGCATGATCTGCAACTGCGCATCGAAACCGGTGCTGGCGAACAGGGCATTACGTTGGGTGAGGTCATCGATAACGGTCATGGGGGTGTCCTTGGTCGACAATGGGTTCAGGCAGACGCCAGCATTTTTTGCGCAACGAGCGCGGGCTCATCGATCATCAGCCAGTGGCCGGCGTCGACGAAGCTGACGGATGCATGGGGCAGATGGCGTTTGAAGTCTTCGGCCATTGCGCTAGTGAGGTAGGGGTCGTGACTGCCCCAGAGGATGTTCACGGGGACGTCGAGTTGTTTCAGGTCGGCCAGGCGCGCCGTGTTGCGCCCGATTTCGGCAAACAGATCGGCCGCCAGCTGCACAAAGGCGCGGGCCGAACTCGGTTGCTGCGTGAAGCTGTTGATCACGATCGGCCCGAGCACGGCGGCGCTGTGGGCCTGGTGACGTTCGCGGAGGCTGGCCTGGAATTTTCCGAACTGGAAGTTCAGCAAAAAGCCCATCTGCTCGGGGCTCTGGATGATCTCGGCAGCCAGCGCGGCGAGGCCGGGCTGGGCAAACAGCTCGATCAATTCCGGCAGGCGCGCGGCGGGAGTGGCGCCGTAAAGCGTATTCAGCAGGCACACCCCATGAACGTTATCGGGGTGCTCCAACGCGAAATTGATCGCGGCGGGGCCTGCGGCATCGTGGGCAACCGGGACGATTTTGCCCAGCTGCAGGCCCTCGACCACCGCCTGCAAATCGCCCAGTTGCTGCTTGAAGCCGTATACCGCAGTGTCCTGTTTGTCCGAAGCACCAAAGCCCAGAAAATCAAAGGTCACCACGCGGCGGCCGGCCTGGGTCAGGTAAGGCACCAGGCCGTCGTAGATGTGCAGGTTGTCGGGAAAGCCGTGCATCAACACAAAAGCCGGGCCGGTGCCTGGGTAGTGCCTGGCATACAGCCGACCGCCCTCGCGGGCAATCCAGTGTTCGGTGTAGGGCGTCGCCATGGGCTGGTCAGAAATGCTCATCAAAAATCCTCACGGTCAGGGGTGCAGCCGAGCATGAGCCGGACCTGTCGAGGCCCGCGTTCATCCATCAACGCACCGACTACGGATGGGGCACCTCGGGGTTGGCCGGTGCCGATGTGAGACAGGATGCGGCTCTTGGATGATGGTCACAATGTCATTGATCCCACCTTTTCGGACACGCCTGTCACTGCCGCCGCGGGAGCAGTGGCCTCCGCGAATTCCCTCGAATTGGATATGGGCGCGTCGTGCGCCAGCCACTACGCTTGTTCCTGTTTCGAGGGTGTCACGGCGGCCCGTCTGTCGACGCCGCGAAGCAGGATTTTTGCCCTCTTGCCTGCGAGCCATAACGTGTCATCCCCGACTTCCCCTCCCATTGCTCCAGCTGGCCCCGCGCCCTTCGATGGCCGCCTGGCGGTAGGGCTTTTTGGCGTTCTGATCGCTGCGCTGACCTCCGGCATCAATGACCGTGTCACCGACATCACATTGATCGACACCCTCGGCGTGTTCGGCCTGGGCCATGACGAGGGCAGCTGGATCAGCACCGGTTACGCGGCGGCGGAAGTCTCGGCCATGCTCATTGCGCCCTGGCTGGCGATCACGTTTTCGATCCGGCGTTTCGCGATTGCCGTGACGGTGGTGTTCACACTGATGGGCCTGCTCATTCCGCTGGCGCCCAACCTGCCTGCCTTGCTGGTGCTTCGGGTGTTGCAGGGGCTGGCGGGCGGCGCTTTGCCACCCTTGCTGATGACCGTGGCGCTGCGGTTTCTGCCCTGGAATATCAAGTTGTACGGGCTATCGGCCTACGCGCTGACGGCGACCTTCGGCCCCAACCTGGCGATGCCGCTGGCCGCGTTATGGACCGAGCAAAGTGACTGGAGACTGGTGTTCTGGCAGATCGTCCCGGCGGGCTTCATTGGCGCGGCACTGATCGCCTACGGTCTGCCCCAGGACCCGCTGCGGCTTGAGCGCTTCAAACAGGCGGACTGGCTCGGCGCTGCGCTGGGCGTGGGCTGGATTGCCATGCTGGTCATCGCCCTGACCCAGGGCCAGCGTCTGGACTGGCTGGCCTCGCCGTTGATCGTCGCGATGCTGCTGGGGGCGGCGGTGTGCCTGCCGTTGTTCCTGATCAACGAGTGGTTTCACCCGCTGCCGCTGTTCAAGCTGCAACTGCTCGAGCGCCGCAATTTCGCTTTCGGCCTGGCGACGCTTTGTCTGTTCGTGGTGGTGGCCAGTGCCGGAGGCGCGATTCCCGCCGCCTACCTGATCGAGATTCAGCACTACCGCTCGCTTCAGGTGATGCCCATCGCGCTGCTGATCGCCGTCCCGCAACTGCTGCTCGCACCGCTGGTGGCCTTCGTCATCAATCGGCGCTGGCTGGACTCGCGCTACGTGCTGGCGGCAGGACTGATCCTGCTGACCGTCGCGTGCACCGGCGGCGCCTTTATCACCGGCGAGTGGATACGCGAAGACTTCTACCTGCTGCAGATGCTGCATGCCGTTGCCCAGCCGATGGTGGTCGTTCCGCTGCTGATGAACGCCACCGGGGTGATCGCGCCGATGGAAGGGCCGTTTGCTTCGGCGATGGTCAACGCACTGCGCGGTCTCGCGGCGGTGGTGGCAGGTTCTGCGGTTGAAAACTTCATGACCTGGCGCGAGCACCTGCATTCAAACGTGCTGCTCGACGCCGTCGCTTCACGCTGGCACACGCTGGCGCCGCCCAGGACGTCGGTGCCCATCACTGAACTCGCCGAGCGGGTCAGGACGCAGGCATTTGTCCTGAGTTTCAGCGACGCCTTTCTTGCGCTGTTGCTGGTCATCGCCGTGCTCTTCTGCATCTTGGTGATCCTGCCCAAACGCGCCTATCCACCGCAACCTCCGGTCACGCCATGAAGCATAGAACCGCTATTTCCCTTGTTGCCGCGGCCCTGCTGCTGTGTGCCGTGTATGGCATTTATCGCCTGTTGAGCAGCGATTCGGTGCAGACCACCGACGACGCCTACGTCCGTGCAGATTCGGTGTTCGTGTCGTCGAGGGTGTCAGGCCAGGTGGCGAAAGTGTGGGTCGAGGACGATGAAGCGGTGCAGGTCGGGCAGCCGCTGGTAGAGCTGGATGACCGCGATTTTGCCGTCGCCAGGGCTGCGGCGGCGGCCGGTGTTCAGGGCGCCGAGGCTGAAATCAAAAACCTCTCGGCCGGCATCGAGCGGCAGGCGGCGGTGATTGACCAGGCGGCGGCCACCACGCGTTCTACCGCGGCGCTGATCAAGTTCGCCGAATACAACGCGCAGCGTTATCTGAATCTGTCGGCTTCCGGGGCCGGCACCCAGCAGGAGCGGCAAAAGGCCGAGGCTGACCTGCACCGGCTTCAGGCCACCCGCGATCGCGACGACGCGGCGAGGGTCGCAGCGTTGAAAACCCTCGACGTGCTCAAGGCGCAACGTGAAGCGGCCAGGGCCATCCTGGCCCGCGACGAGGCTGCGCTGCGTCAGGCCGATCTGAACCTCTCCTACACCAAAATCGCCGCACCGCAAGCTGGCATGGTCGGGCAACGTTCGGTGCGGGTCGGCGCCTATGTGTCCCAAGGGCAACCGCTGCTGGCGGTGGTGCCGCTGGCGCAGGCCTTCGTCGTCGCCAATTTCCGCGAGACGCAGCTCTCGCACATGCGCCAGAACCAGCGCGTCGAGATCCGTGTGGACAGCGTCGCCGGTCAGCGTTTCAGCGGGCGCATCGCCAGTGTGGCGCCGGCCAGCGGTGTGTCTTTTTCGGAGATCGCCCCAGACAACGCCACCGGTAACTTCACCAAGGTCACCCAGCGCATCCCGGTAAAAATCGTTTTCGATGCCGATCAACAGGGGCTTGAGCGGCTGCGGGTCGGCATGTCGGTGGTGGTCAGCGTCGACACCGCTCAGGAGCAATGACATGAAGCGCGCCATGTTGTCATTGGCACTGCTTGGCCTCGGCGCGTGTACGGTCGGCCCTGACTTTCACCCGCCCCGGGCGCAGCTGCCCGATCAATGGGAAACCGTCCCGGATTCCGCGACCTCCGTGGGCGGGGCCGTGGACCGCCGTTGGTGGCAGCAGCTGGGTGATGCGCAACTGACTGCTCTGGTCGAGCGTGCGGCGAAGTCCAATCTGGATGTGCGCACCGCCAGCAACCGCCTTGAGCAGAGCCGGGTCCTGCGCGATGTGACCGGCAGTCAGCAGTACCCGGGTGTGAGCGCCAGCGGCGCTTATCAGCGCGACCGCAACAGCCAGAAGGGCTTGCTCGACCCTTCCAACCGCGACGGTCAGTCGCCCTATGAGGTCTGGACCGCGACCCTGGATGCCAGCTGGGAAGTCGACCTGTGGGGGCACGTTCGCAGAGACGTCGAAGCCGCCGACGCGGAGCTGCAACTCACCTCGGCGCAGCGCGATGGCGTCTTGCTCAGCATCGCCGCTGAAACCGCCACCGATTACATCCGGCTGCGCGGTGTTCAGGCGCGGCTGGCGGTCGCGCGGGAAAACCTGGACATCGCGCGACAGAGCGAGCGCCTGACCCGGCTTCGTTTCGACAACGGCGTGACCACGCAACTGGACACGGCCAACGCTGCCGCGCAGGTCTCGACCATTGCAGCGACATTGCCAGTCCTGCAGGCGCAGCAGGACACCCTGATCAATGCGCTGAGTTACCTGCTTGGCGAGCCGCCACGCGCCCTCGACGCGCAACTGCGCGAAGCGAAAGCGATTCCGCAGCCTGCCGCGTCTGTGCCCCTAGGGTTGCCGTCGGAGCTGGCCCGGCGTCGACCGGATATCCAGCAGAGCGAGGCCGCGCTGCACCGTGCGACTGCCGCGATCGGCGTCGCCCAGGCAGATTTTTATCCGCGGGTGAGCCTCGGCGCGAGCATGGGCTTTCAAGCGTTGAACGGCGCTGATCTGGGCGCGTGGAACTCGCGGCAGTGGTCGTATGGGCCGAGCCTGTATCTGCCGATTTTTCAGGGTGGCCGTTTGACCGGCACCCTTGAGTTGCGCAAGCGCCAGGAGCAGGCGGCCGCGCTGGATTATCAGCGCGTGGTGCTCGGCGCCTGGCATGAGATCGACAACGCCCTGACGGATTACGCGGCCGAAACCCGACATCACGCCGCCCTGCAGCAGGCGGTGCAGCACAACAGTGACGCGCTCGCCATTGCCCGCGATCGCTACCACCAGGGCGCGACGGATTTCATCAATGTGCTGGCGGTGCAGCGGGCGCTGCTCGCCACGCAAAGCGAGCAGGTGGACAGCGCCACGGCAGCCGCCATCGACCGCGTGCATCTCTACCGGGCACTGGGCGGTGGCTGGCCATCGCCCTGACGCAGGCAAGACAAGCAAGGCAAGACAAGGAAAGGCAGCGGCAAACGTAATCACGATTGACCCTACGGCAATCAACCTCAACCGACACTCTGGAATCCAATGAATACCGAAATCTTGATCGCAGGCGCCGGCCCCACCGGTTTGACACTGGCATTGCGGCTGGCGCGGATGGGCGTTGCGTTCCGCATCATCGAAGCGAGCAGCGGCCCGGGTCAGGCGTCGCGCGCGATGGTGGTGCAGGCGCGGACCCTGGAGTTCTATCAGCAACTGGGGCTGGCGGATGAACTGATCGAGCGCGGCATCCGCATCGACAGCATTCATTACAGTGAAGAAGGGCGCGACATTGCCAGTCTCTCCTGGGGCGATGCCGGCAAGGACCTCACGCCTTACCCGTTTGTGCTGTCGTTCCCTCAGGACGATCACGAACTCTTTCTGGTCGAGCAGTTGAAGAAGCTGGGCGTCGAGGTGGAGTGGGGCGTTGCGCTGCAGCGTTTCGAACAGCAGGCCGAGCATGTCGTTGCCACGCTGAGCCGAGGCGGTGTCGAAGAAGTGTGCCAGGCCCGATACCTGTGTGGCTGCGAAGGCGCGCGCAGTGTGGTGCGCAAGCAATTGCAGGTCGGATTTCCCGGCGGCACCTATAACCAGCTGTTTTATGTGGCCGACGTGGCCCTCGAAGGCCCCGCCAGCACCAACGTTTACCTGCACGCCGGCAAGCACAACATGGTTCTGATGGCGCCCGTGCGCAGCAGTGGCATGCAGCGCCTGATCGGCATCGTTCCGCCCGAGCTGGACGGGCACGAAGGGCTGACCTTCGAAGACCTTCGCCCCGGCGCAGAAGCGATGCTGGGTGTTACGGTCGGCAAGGCCAACTGGCTGTCGACCTATCGCGTTCACCACCGGGTGGCTGAACATTTTCGCGTCGGCCGTGCCTTTCTGCTCGGCGACGCGGGGCACTTGCACAGCCCCGCGGGCGGCCAGGGCATGAACACCGGGATTGGCGATGCGGTCAACCTGGCCTGGAAGCTCGCGGATGTCGTTCAGGCGCGCGCTCCCGAAACCTTGCTCGACACCTATGAAACCGAGCGCATCGCGTTCGCGCGCAAGCTGGTCGAGACCACCGACAAGGCGTTCGAAGGGATGGTCGGCGAGGGCTGGCGCAGCATATTCCTGCGCAACTGGATGCTCCCGCATCTGGCCCCGGTGCTGAGTCACTTCAACGGTTTTCGCAAAACGCTGTTCCAGACCCTTTCGCAGACCCGCATCAGATACCGTGACAGCGCCATCAGCGAAGGCCATGTCGGCGATCTGCATGGCGGTGATCGGATGCCGTGGACGGGCGATAACTTCGGCCATGCCGCCACGTTGTACTGGCACGTGCAGGTCTTCGGCGAGGCGAGCGCAGACCTCGAACGCGAGGCCCGCCGGGCGGGTGTGCCGGTGCTCAGCTTCCCGTACTCGGCACTGGCGAAATCCAACGGCGTCAAGGCGCATGCTGCCTACCTCGTCCGCCCCGACAGCCATATCGCGCAGGTCATGGAACATCAGGATCCGCACGTGCTGCTGGGGTTCCTGCAGCGGCACGGCCTGACGCTCGCTCAATCAGGCGTAGGCGTCAGCTCGGCCTGACCGCGTCTTGCGGGGTGAGGATCAGATCGGCGTGTTCATGAGTTCACGCACGCGAGCGGCCAGTGTTTCAATGGCAAAGGGCTTGGTCAGCACATGCATGCCAGGCTCAAGTTGGTTATCGCCGATGGCCGCGCTTTCCGCGTAGCCGGTGATGAATAACGTTTTCAGTCCCGGACGGAGCTCGCGCGCGGCGTCCGCCATCTGGCGTCCGTTCATACCGCCGGGCAAACCCACATCGGTGACCAGCATGTCGACTCGCACGTCGGAGCGAAGCAGCTTCAGTCCGCTGGCACTGTCCGCCGCCTCCATGACTGAATAGCCAAGCTCGCTCAGCACCTCTGTCACCAGCATGCGCACCGTGGGTTCATCATCCACAACAAGGATCGATTCACCAATGCCTGCAGTCTGAGTGGCGGCATCAAGTATGTGCGCTTCATTGGAGCCGGGATTCCCGTGGTAGCGGGGGAGGTAGATGGACAGCGTTGTCCCTTGCCCGACCACCGAGGCGATGCGAACCTGCCCCCCGGATTGCTTGGCGAAACCGTAAATCATCGAGAGGCCCAGGCCAGTACCCTGGCCAATGGGTTTTGTGGTGAAGAAGGGGTCGAATGCCTTCGCCACGACGCTGGCAGGCATGCCGGTCCCGTTGTCGGTCACGCTGAGGGTCAGGTATTCGCCCTCGGTGACCTCCAGCAGCGGTGCTTCCGCTGATCCCACGACCTGACAGCGGGTTTCGATGGTAATGCTGCCGCCGTCCTGCATGGCATCCCGCGAGTTGATGCAAAGATTCAGCAGCGCATTTTCCAGCTGGCTCGCATCGACCCGTGCGACGCAGCTGTCCGGCGAGCCTGCGGTCTGCACGGTGATGCTGGGCCCCACGGTACGCTGGATCAGTTCTGTCATGCCTTCGACAAGGCTGTTGATTTCGGTGGGCCGAGGATCGAGTGTCTGTCGACGGGAAAACGCAAGCAGCCGGTGAGTCAAGGCAGCAGCACGTTTGGTGGCGCCTTGTGCCGTCGTCAGGTAGCGGTCGACATCTGTCAGACGGCCTTGCGCAAACCGCGCACCCAACAACTCCAGCGAGCCCGAGATACCCGCAAGCAAGTTATTGAAGTCATGGGCAAGCCCGCCCGTGAGTTGCCCCACTGCTTCCATCTTTTGCGACTGGCGCAGCTTTTCCTCGGCCTGCATCAACGCCGCGGTGCGCTCCGCCACGCGCTGTTCCAGGGTCTCATTGAGCGTACGCAGGGCGGCGGTTGCCAGGTCGCGCTGGGCTTCGACCGAACGCCGCTCCTCCACATCGATCAAGACACCCGGAAAACTCACGGGCGTGCCTTCGTCGTTGAATTCAACCCGGCCGTTGGCCTCAATCCAGTAGTATTTGCCGTCAGCCCGACGGACGCGATACTGGTGGGCATAGGCACCGCCGCGAGCCAGCGCTTCACTGATCGCCGTCATGAGCCCTGCCCGGTCCTCCGGATGGACGGTTGCCACCACCTGTTCCAGTCTGAGTCCTTCCCGGCCAAGCGCCGGGTCGAGGCCAAAGGCTCGGGCAAACGCTTCATCCACGGTGAAACTGTCGCTGGGCAAGTCCCAGTGCCAAGTGCCGAAAATGGCCCCGGCTGCGAGGGCCAGCTGCACACGCTCGACGTTCGCACGTGCGATGGCTTCGCTCTGACGCAGACGTTCCTCGGCATCACGCCGCCCCGTCACGTCGTTGAAGATGATCGCAATTTGACATTCGGCAGGATCGCCAACGGGTACGGCGCGCACGTCAAACCAGCGCTGAAAGGCTTTGGCGTAGCTTTCGAATGTGGCCGGCACGCGGGTCCTGGCCACCCGCCCGTAGGTGTCGAACCAGAATTGCTCCAGATCCGGGGCAAATTCCCTGACCCACTTCCCGCGCAGGTTGACGCCAGCCTCACGTTCGAACGCCGGGTTGGCTTCAACAAAGCGATAGTCGACCGGGTAGTCATTTGCATCGAACTTGACCTGAACAATGGCGAAGGCGGCTTCGATCGTTTCCAGAATCGTCCTGAAACTCTCCTCGCTTTGACGCAGTGCGGCTTCGGTGTCGCGAATCGGCGTGAGATCGAGCATCGCGCCGATCATGCGCACGGCGGCGCCTTGAACGTCGCGGATGACGTGCCCGCGGTCGAGGACCTGAGCGTAGGTGCCGTCCACCCGGCGAAACCGGTACTCTTCACTCCAGCCAGTCTGCCTGCCGTCTATCACGTTATGGATCGAGGTGACGATGCGGTGCCTGTCATCGGGGTGAATCTGTGCGATCCACCAGTCGCCGGTCATCTCGACCGTGGCAAGCGGATGCCCGTAGACCCGTTCCAGCGCGTCGTTCCACAGGACGTGGTTTTCTTTGAGGTCCCAGTCCCAGATCGCATCGTTGGTGGCTTTTACAGCGAGACGGTAGCGGGTCTGCGCGTCTTCGATCGCCTGCTCGGCCACTTCTTCGGCGGCGGGCTCAGCCGTATTGTCGAGCGAGCCCGCGACAGCGTTCTGTCGTGGGCCGGTGCAAAGGCTTTCCAGCCTCAGGGCTTCACTTCTCTTCAATGCCGACCGCAACTGCATGACTTCAGCCTCAAGGGCTTCCCGGGTCAAATGCTTCAAGTGTCCACCTGCAAACGTAACGTGATGACCTGAGGTCGGAGGTGCGCCATGCGCCATCCGGGACTGCGCCAGCCGGCTGATCCAGCGGTATCGGCGGCCAGCGTTTTACGCTGCATGCTGGCAATGCAATTCGGCTTTCAGAAAGGACTCGGGCAGAAAGACAAAGGTTCCGCCGCGGGATCGTCCAGACGCTTGGCGTGGGCGTCGTGCCTCAGCCTGCGTTAAACCGGCTACCGAGCGTCGAGTGAAAATGCTCGACCAGAAAATCCACAAACACGCGCGTTTTGGCGGGCAGGGCCTTGCGGGCGGAAAAGTAGACGGAGACCGAACCCAGATCCACATACCACTCAGGTAACAGCCGAATCAGTTCGCCGTTCTGCAGCCAGGGCCAGGCGCGCTCCATTGGTACCAACGCCACGCCAAGGCCCATGCGCGCGCAACCGCATAACGCTTCCGGGTCATTCATGATTGCCGTCGGGTCAAGATCCAAATCAAAGGTCTCGCCCACGCCGTTGCGCAGCGTCCAGGCGCGCAGCCGGCCGGTGTCGGTCGAGCGCGTGACGACACCCGGCTGCCCCTGCAAATCCGCTGGCGTTTGCGGCAGGTTTCGGCCTTCGAGCCAGTCGGGTGAGGCCACGGCCACCAGATGCAGCTTCGCCAGTTCTCGCGCGACAACGCCGGGAGACAGCTCCATGCCACCGCCGATCGCCACGTCAAATCCGTCGCCGATCAAGTCAGCACGGGCAAGCGCCAGGTGCCAATCGGGGATGACGGCCGGGTATTTTTCCTTGAAGGGCTTGAGCAACGGCAGCAAGTAGTCGTAGGCGAAGGAGGGCGCCACATTGACCCGAAGGCGACCGGCCGGGACATTGCGATTGTCACCTACCTGCGCGACGGCGGCCTGAATGGTCTCCAGGCTGTCGGCAACCTGCGCATAAAAGGCTTCGCCTGCTTCCGTCAGGGTCAGGCTGCGGGTGTTGCGCTGAAACAGCCGGGTGCCCAGATTGCTTTCAAGACGCGCCACATTCTTGCTCACTGCCGCAGCGGAAACGCCCATGCGCCGGGCTGCTTCGGAGAAACTCCTGACTTGCGCAGCTCGCACAAACGACTCCAGATTGCCCAGGGTTTCCATCGATGCCTCCAACGTTTGGTTGAAGCTGATTCTACCCATACAAGACTAATTCATCCGGGTGAATGACTGCACAGTGAGCGTTCTCTCAACGCAAACAGGTGAACGTCGATGGGCAAGATTCTGGTAACAGGGGCCACGGGGCGACTGGGCAACGCGGTCGTGCATGCGCTGGTGCAACGGGGCGACGCCGGCGACGTGGTGGGTCTGGCGCGGGATCCTGTCAAAGCGCAGCCGTTGACCTCATTGGGTATCGAGGTGCGCTACGGCGATTACACCGATTACGACGCCCTTGTGAGCGCGTTCCAGGGTGTAGAGAAGATTTACATGGTGTCCGCTGTAGCCTTCAGCGATCGGATCGCCCAGCACAAAAACGTGATCGATGCCGCCCGCCGCGCCGGCGTCGGCCATGTGATGTACACCGGCATCCAGCGGCTCGACGATGTGCTGTGTCCGATCGAGGGCGTCACTGACAGCGACATTGCCACTGAAAACCTGCTGAAGCAGTCGGGACTGGGGTACACCGTGCTCCGGCATCCGTTGTATGCCAACGATCTGCCGATGTTCATCGGCCCCAATGCGATCAATGCAGGCTTCGCGGCGCCCGCCGGCAACGGCAGAATTGCGCTGGCCTGTTATCAAGAGCTGGCTGAAGCCGGTGCCGTCCTGCTCAGGCAGAGCGCGCATGATAATCGCAGTTATCTGCTGAACAGCGGCAGTCTCTGGTCCTTCGCTGACATCGCCAACGCGTTGTCCGGGCTGGCGGGCAAGGCGGTCTCCTATGAGCCCATCTCGTCAGCAGCTTTCCTGCAGGCCCGTGAAAGCGAAGGCTGGCCTCCACACGTTGCCCGATTTATCGCCGGCTGGTACGCGGCGATCAAAGCCGGCGCCTTCGACCAGGCCAGTACCGACCTCGAAAAAGTGCTGGGGCGAAAACCCAAACAGCTTTCGGCGCTGCTCAAGGATGCATTCGGGCTTTGAGCGAGTGTTTTAAACGGCAATCGAGAATGCGCTTGACCTTGCCGCCATGGAAAGGTCTAGCGTGACGGCTTCGTATCTACCCTCATCCAGGATGCTCCGTCATGAAAAAGATTGCCGCCGTTGTCAGCGTAATTGCTCTGCTTGCCGTAACAGCCGTCAGGGCTGACCAGACGGAGGACGTCAAACAGATGCATGAGGCCTACCGGCAATCAATGGGCGCCATGAAAGACGACATGCATCACGGGATGATGAGTGACGACCCGGACGTTGCCTTCGCGGCGGGCATGCTGCCTCACCACGAAGGCGCGGTGGAGATGGCGAAGATCGAGCTTAAATACGGCAAGGATCCGGAGATGCTGGAACTGGCGCGACAGATTGTGGCGGCGCAGGCGGCGGAAATCACGCAGATGAAGAATTGGCTGAAGGCGCATCCCGCTCATTAATCCCGCAGTTTTCATGTGCCTCGCTACGGTGTACCGAGGCGAGGGACATGCCCTGGACCTGTCTACGCCCGGTCAATGCGCCCGGAGTAGCAACCCTGTTTGGCATTGTGGACGTGGACTCCCTCGATTCCTCGCATTGGTGGGCGGGTATTCGCCGATGAGCGCCGGAGAGTTGACCAGCGGCATCGGCGTATTGGGCGACACGTATACCCAGGATCAGCAGATCGCTGAAGCTGCCATTCAAGGGACCGGTCTTGAACTGTAATTTCAGAACGGCACGTGCCAGCCAATATTCATCCCACTCCGGCGATCAACTTTCCTTCATGGGGTCCGCCAAACAACCGGATAAAAGCTTCAGAAATCGCGTCAATCCCTATGAATTCTGACCGGTATTTGATTTTGCCTTGTGCCACGCACGGCCCGTCCTCGGCGAGGAATTCCGGGAAACTGTGGAAATGGTCTGGAGTCGCGAATCCGCGCACTTTGATAAAACGATAAAGTAACAACTTCAGCAGATCAGGAAGCCGGTTCGGCCCCTCGGTGCTGCCTGGGAAGTCGTACTGTGCGATGGCGCCGCAGACCGATGCAGAAATCAGATCAACACCCAACGTCCCCAACTCAGGCGCCCCTCCGTTCGCGAGGCCGTCAATGCGTTGCTGATGGATTCGGCAGTGGGTCTCGAGATCCCTGCCACGGTGGACGCTGGGTCACTCGCTCGCTTCGTGCAAAACGTGCAGTTCGGCATGTCAATCCAGGCCCGCGACGGTGTGACCGTCGAGGAACTGGAGCAGGTCGCCAGGGTGGCAATGTCGGGCTGGGATGCGCAGGTTCGGCGGCTGGATTAATCAACGGCCCCTAAATCCATGGGGCTTGGTCACGCGCGCCAGGCGTGGGGTTCCAGAAATTCATCCAGCGTCAGTCGAGCGACGCTTGCGGTGTAGTTAGTCATGGTCGAAGCCGCTTCTACGAGTATGACTTCAAGCAGCAGCGCCTGATCGAAGCCTGCCTCAAGGAATGCCGCGATCGCTTGGTCATCAACTTGCCCACGATGTTCGATCAGCGCCCGGGCAAGGCGCGAGAGAGCGGCGAGCCTGGCGTCCTGTGGCAGCTGGCGTTGACGAATCGCTTCGACGTCAGCTTCGGTCAAGCCCTCTTTGAGTCCTAAAAATGAATGGAACGCCACGGCCCACGCGGCCGAATTTGTCACCGCGTTGGTTAGCAGCAGCACCTGGATTTCGGCCTCGGTGAAGCTGCCGCCGTGCACCTGTCCAAACACGGCCACTAACCCGTTGATCAATTGGCTGGAGCTCGCCATGACGCCAGCAACCCCCGGAACCCGGC
Organism: Pseudomonas petrae; assembly: GCF_021728295.1. Taxonomy (GTDB): domain Bacteria; phylum Pseudomonadota; class Gammaproteobacteria; order Pseudomonadales; family Pseudomonadaceae; genus Aquipseudomonas; species Aquipseudomonas petrae. The sequence continues at coordinate 27,500 of NZ_JAKJXE010000014.1, read as the reverse complement.
CAAAGGCCTGGGCAAGACCGCTGAGGGCAGGGCGAGAGCGTTCAGGTGCTGTGTCGAGTGTGTAGACGGGAAAATGAGTCATGAGCATGTCCTGTGAAGTCGGGCCAAGTGTTCTGGAAAACAACGTGGCCAGCTTATTGGCAGGGGTTCATGGGCAACAATTACCTGGCAGGTAATCACTACCTGGCAGGTAATCACGGCGGAGCTTCAGCCTTCAGCGTCGTCATCGTTCAACGTCTTCATCAACTCCAGATGCAAGGCGTCAGTGGCATCGTCAGCGGGAAACATGCACTCGATGCGCAGTTCCTGAGAGGCCACCGTCAGCGGAGTGCCGACCGTACTCACCATCGAAAAGTAGTTGAGCACTGCGCCTTGGTGGAGGAAACCCAGCGGTACCATGGGCAAACCGGATTCGCTCCCGGAAAAACCCTGAGATTGCCACTCGGCGCGCACCTCGGGATAGGCAAACAGCGCGTCCAGCAAATGCCGGGTCTGGGGGTCGATTACTTGGCCCAGGGACTCGCGACGCACCCGCTGAATCAGACTACGCGCCACGACTTCCCAGTTGGCGATGTGCGGGCGAAGCCCTTGAGGATCGAAGATCAGATGCAGCATATTGCGCGGCCCGGTGCGGGCAGTCATGTCGATGAAGCAGTTGAAGAAATGCAGCGTTGAGCGACTGACCTCCAATACGTTCCAGTAACGGTCCATCACCAAAGCGGGAAATGGCTCCTGTTGCTCCAACACGCGACGCGCGGCAGCGCTGACCCGGGCCATCTCCTGAGTGCTCCAGCCGGCCTCGGAATACATCGGTGCGTAGCCCGCCGACAGGAGCAACATGTTGCGCTCGCGCAATGGCACCTCCAGGGACTGGGCAAGGTCCAGCAGGGTCTGTCGACCGGGCACACTGCGGCCACTTTCGATGAAGCTGATCTGCCGTTGCGAAATCCCGGCGTCCAGCGACAGCGCCAACTGACTGACGCCACGCACATCTCGCCAGTAGCGCAGCAGGCCGCCCAGCTCTTTTGACACGTTGGACGCGAGGCGGATGGTGCGCATAGGGTGACCTCTTGAGCGGGTGGGCGGATGAGACTTTAGCGAAACCGGGCCAGGTCGTCACAATGATCCGGGAGACGATTGGCTGAAGTGGCACCGCGCGCGGACGTGGCTGTCGACGCGCTGCGCTCTAATGAGACGAGTGCATCGCACAGCTGCACGCCCTGCGTAATTTTCTGGCCGAGCGAGCCGAGCAGGCTTGGCCTCTGATCAGCGAGGATCTAACCCCCGCGCTAATGGCGCCAAGACCCATGGGGCAATTCAATGCGTCGGTCAGCCTCAGCCAGTGCGGTCTTCAGCGCCTCCTTGTTCAATGGAATGCAGTAAGCCGGTTTGGCCCGTTCGAACCGCCAGCTTTCATCAAGATTGCCGGCGTCGACCGCGTCAAATCCCACCTCGTCCAGTAGCCTGATCGCCAGCGCCTTCGCCGCAGGATCATCGGCCGCCACCGGCAATGCGCGTCGGTCGTGCGCCTGACCTGGGCGGGCATCGCGGAGAAGGTCATCGGCCAGGATCGCATTGAACACCTTCACCACAAGGGCGCCAGACAGATGCTCCGCAAGCAGCCTGCTGGTGGTGGTTTCAAACGCATCGAGCGCCGGTATAGGGCCGTCGCGCTCGGGGTAGTAGTTGTTGGCATCCAGCACCGTTTTACCCTCAAGCCACTCTGCGGACAGGCTTTGGTAGTGCATGAAGGGAATGGCCACGAGGACCACATCGCCAAAGGCAGCAGCGTCCTCAGTCGTGCCGATCTGAGCGCCGGGTATCTCGGCGAGCACGTCTTTCAGGGTATGCGGCCCGCGTGAATTGCTGAGCATGGCTTCATGACCTGCGGCGATGACCAATTGCGCCACTGCCTGCCCGATAAAGCCTGCTCCGATAATGCCGATGCGCATGTGATGACTCCGATGGTGTGCTGGAAGCGGCCATGATGATTGCGAACCTGCAGCAGATAAATAATCATCAGGCACTTAGTCTCGCCACCCGGAGTGTTGAATCATGGACCGTCTCAGCAGCATGGAAGCCTTCGTCACGGCGGCAGAATGCGGCTCCTACGCCAGGGCGGCCGAGCGAATGGGGCTGTCGCCGCAGATGGTCGCCAAGCACGTCGCCGCCCTTGAGCATCGGCTCGGCGCACGCCTGCTGAACCGCACCACGCGGCGCCAGAGCCTGACCGAACTGGGCCAGGCGTATCTGGAACGTTGCAGACACATCCTCAGTGAAGCGAAGGCGGCTGACTCCCTTGGCGAGATCATGAACGACACCCCGCGCGGCAAGCTCAAAATCAGCGCACCCATCACCTTCGGCTCCTCTTGCCTCATGCCCTTCGTGACGGAATTTCTGCGGCAGCATCCCGAGATTGAAATCGATCTGCAATTGACCAATCGCTTCGTTGATCTGGTGGAGGAGGGGTTCGACATCGCGTTCAGGATCGGCCCGCTTGAAGTGTCCAGCCTGACCGCCAGGCCGTTGGCGCCTTATCAACTGGTCGCCTGCGCGGCGCCTGGCTATCTGGCCGAACGCGGCGTGCCGCAACGTCCGCAGGACCTGAGCCAGCATGAGTGCCTGGGGTACGCCTGGTGGTCGCGGCCGACTGACCGCGAGTGGGTCTTCTGCAAAGGGCCAATGGTGGAGCGGGTTCAGGTGGCGAGTCGATTGAGGGTCAACGAGAGCCGCGCGTTACTCTCGGCCGCGCTGGACGGTTTCGGCATTGTGCTGGGCGCGCTGGAATACCTCGAGCCCGCCTTGCGCAGCGGCGCACTGGTGCGTCTGTTGCCGGATTACCAAGCGCCGAGCCGGCCCATGCATGTGCTCTACACCGCCAGCCGGCAGCGAACGGCCAAGCTGCGCCGATTCATTGATGCGGCATTGGTGCGTTTTGGTTAAGCCGTAGCAGGCGGGTGGCGATACCAGGCTCAGGCGTTGGCGGCCATCAGGCATCGGGCCGGCCGTCAGCATCCTTCAACGTGTCGATGCTCAGCCCGTCCCATACGCCCATCACATGAGTAATTGCGGCGTCCAGCGTTTCAAACGTCGCGCCGTCGCGGGCCAATACCGACATGCCCAGCATAAAGCTGTCGAACACCGTGGCCAGCGCGACCGGCGCCACCGTTCCGGGCAGTTCTCCCGCTGCGATGGCCCGTTCGATACACGCGACAATGGCGGCGCGGTTCAACGCTCGCGCATCCGCCAGTGGCTGGGAGATGGTTTTGCTTTCTTCGGTGGACGCACTGAGCAAACCCAGTGACACCAGACAGCCCTTGGGATGACCCGCCTCGCATTGCATGTGTGCCGAGCAACGCAGCGTGCGCTCGATCGCTTCCCTGGGGGCAAGGGCGGTGTCGAACAAACTGTCGGTCACGCGGCCATGGGTGTTCAGGTAGCGCTCCATGACTTCATTGAACAGCGCCTGCTTGGAGCCAAACGCGGCATAAAAGCTGGGCGCGGTAATACCGCCGCCGATGCTCGCCTTGAGCTGGCTGAGTGACGTTGCGTCGTAGCCATGTTCCCAAAACAGATGCAGTGCCTGGGTGATTGCCACGTCACGGTCGAACGTGCGCGGTCGTCCCATCTGAGCCATATGGATCTCCTTTAAAGTCACCTATCCAGCCACTTAAATACTAGTCGATACATAAGTTATTGACTACCCGGCCTTCGCTCTTTAGATTGCTACCGATCAGTATATTAGTCGGAGAATCGAATGATGACCCATGAGGGAAAGGCCACAAAGCTGCCGTATGGAGCGCTGCTGGCGCTGGCGATGACCGGCTTTATCTGCATTGTCACGGAGACGTTGCCAGCCGGGCTGTTGCCTGAAATTGGCAATGGCCTGGGCATATCGGCGTCGTTGGCAGGCCAGATGGTGACGGTGTACGCATTAGGGTCTCTGCTGGCCGCCATCCCGCTGACCATTGCCACGCGCCGTTGGCGGCGCAGGACGGTGCTGCTGCTCACCGTCGTCGGCTTTCTGCTGTTCAACTCCATCACGGCGCTGTCTTCGGTTTACTGGCTGACCCTGATTGCGCGATTTTTCGCAGGGGTTTCAGCGGGACTGGCCTGGAGCCTCGTTGGCGGCTACGCGCGGCGCATGGTCGAGCCCGCCTCACAGGGCCGCGCCATGGCGGTGGCGATGGTGGGTACGCCAATCGCGTTGTCACTGGGCGTGCCCCTTGGCACCTGGCTGGGCGGAGCGATCGGCTGGCGGATGTCGTTTGCCGTGATGTCCGGACTGACGCTGGTGTTGATCGCCTGGGTGCTGATCAAAGTGCCGGACTACCCGGGTCAATCGTCGTCCCGGCGCATGGCATTGGGTCAGGTTCTGTTCACGCCGGGCGTGCGTCCCGTCCTCGGCGTGGTGCTGACCTGGATGCTGGCCCACAACATTCTCTACACCTACGTCGCGCCATTCGTTTCCCTCGCCGGGCTGGGTCGCCATGTGGATCTGGTGCTGCTGGTGTTCGGCATTGCCGCGCTGGTGGGCATTTGGGTCGGGGGTCGTCTGGTTGATCGTCATCTTCGCACTGCGGTGCTGCTGAGCCTTGCCACCTTCGCCGGGGTTTCAGTGTTCTTCGGACTATTTTCGGGCTTCGCCACGGCGATTTACCTTGGCGTCTTCGTCTGGGGCCTGACCTTCGGCGGCGCCGCCACACTGCTGCAAACCGCACTGGCTGACGCAGCAGGTGAGGGCGCCGACGTTGCCCTGTCGATGAACGTGGTCGTCTGGAACAGCGCGATTGCCGGCGGCGGGCTTCTGGGTGGCGTGCTGCTCGATCACTGGGGCGCGGGCGCCTTTGCGTGGGTGATGTTGCTGGTGCTGCTGATCAGCCTGGCGATTGCGTTTCGTGCGCGGGCCCATGGGTTTGTGCAGGGCGAACGGTTTGCCGGGGAAGTGGCCGGCGCTCATTAAGATTTGCGCCGCTTGACCCTCTGCCCGGGTGGCGGCTTTTCCATCGGGCAACGTCGGCTCGCGCACCAGCATGATACTCAACAGCACCCCGGCGCCCAGGCAGAGCGCGATGCGCGGTTGAGGCGGGAGGGTCTCAGACGCGCTCGAAGGCTTCGGAACCTGCAATCGGCGTCCAGTTGAGCAGGGGCGTCAGGAAGTGCAGTTCGAAGCGGCGAGAGGTGAATCGCCACTGTTCATCGCGACGCTCGAAGCGGTCGTGGTAAAGGCCGCTGACCTGTACCGGGCCCTGTTCGCGATCATGAAACAGACAGTCCGCCGCAACGGTTGCCGTCGCCATCGCACCTTGGATATGAATCATTGGATTGGACATCCAGTGATGCATGTGCGGCATCTTTATCCAGTTGGCCTGCGCCATGGCGAGGATCTCCTCAAGGCCTGCCCCGGCGCCAAAACCCGGCAGGTCCAGCGTGGCGTCGTGGTGCCAAAGGCTGCGCAGCAAGTCGATGTCCATTAGGTCGAAGGCGTTGGCGTAGCCGAAAATGAGCGCTTCGATCGCTGCGTGGTTTTCCAGCGCTTCAAGCCGTGCAGCGAGCATTTCAATGTTCATGGTGTTTCCCCTCGGCAGCGTATGGGGTGTGTCTCCACTCTGTGGATTTGCCCTGACGGTGGCGAACGCGGACCAGTCCCGATCCCCCAGGCCCTGGGCGACAGCCGCCGACATGCCGGCGCGCACCACCCTCGCGGCAGGCAGCTCCTGGCCCATGGCGTCGGCGGCACTCAGCGCCAGGTTGACATCCTTCAGGCCCAGGGACAGCTTGAAGCCCGGCTCGTGAACGCGGTTGGCGATGTAATGCCCGTAGCGTTGGTAACTCGGGCAGGCGAACAGGGTTTGAGTGACGGTTTCAACGAATGCCGAAGGGGCTAGCCCGTAGGCCTCGACCAGGCGTGTTGCTTCGCCCAGCGATTCAATGGCCTGGGTGATCATCATGTTGCCGGCGATCTTGGCGATGCAGGCCTGCACAGGTCGCTCGCCCATCCGCCAGGTCTTTTTTCCGAGCACATCCAACAGCGGCTGGATCTTCTCGATCGCGCCAGCGGGGCCGGCCGCGAGGATGTTTGATTCACCCTGAGCCACCACCGCCGGCACCCCGAACACCGGGGCCGCGACCAACTCGATACCAGCCTGCTCGTGCCTGCCTTGCAGCTCATTGATCAAAGCGGGTGACAGTGTCGACATCACCACGTGAATGCAGCCCTGGCTGGCCCGCGCCAGTGCATCTGAAGACAGCAGCACCTGCCGCACCGCCGGATCATCGGCGAGCATGCTGATGACCACCTCTTGCTCAAAAGCAAGCGCGGGGTCAGCCAGCGCGGTCACGCCTTCAAGATGTGCCAGTGCCTGAGGGCTTCGGTTCCAGGCGCTCACGCGATGACCTGCCGCCATCAGCCGCGGGATCATCACCCGCCCCATGCTTCCCACTCCGATAAACCCGATGTTCATCAATGCCCCTCTGCCCATGGCTGTTTTGCTCGAGGAACCATTGTGCGAGCCGTGCGGTTGCTTAGGGACTGTCATTGCTGCATCTTCGGCGTTCACTTTTGTACGAGGTACGCCATGGACTGGAATGACCTGCGCGTCTTCCTGGCCGTCGCCCAAGGCGGCTCGCTGGGGGCCGCCGCAAAGCTGTTGGGCGTCAGCCATCCCACCGTGGGGCGGCGCCTGCATGTGCTGGAGCAGACCAGTGGTGAAGTGTTCTTTCGCCGCACGGCGACCGGCCTGGTGTTGACCGACAGCGGTGAGCGCATCTTCGAGCTGGCGCAAGAGATGGAGCGCAATGCGCTGACGATCGAGCGGCGCATTGCCGGCGAAAGTGATCAGTTCGAAGGCCTGCTGCGCATCTCGTCGGCGGACTGGTTTGCCGGCTATGTGCTCGGGCCGGTGCTGGCCGAACTGCTCCGGCGCCATCCCCTGATCGTGCCCGAACTGATCGCCGGACAGCGGCTGTCCGACCTGACACGCAGGGAGGCGGATATTGCATTCCGGATCGTCCCTTTCACGGAGCCGGACATCGTCCAGCGTCGCTTGGCTACCCTGAACTACGGTCTGTACGTGGGCGCACAGCAGTCGTTCTGTCCGGGTACGGACGGGGAAGGCGTCGGATTAATCACCATGGACACCGCCCAGGCGCATTACCCGGACGTCATCTGGCTGCGAGCACTGTACCCGCAGGCGCGTGTGGTCTTCACCAGCAGCAGCCGCACCGTGCAAGCGCGGATGTGCGCCCTCGGGCTTGGCGTCTGCGTATTGCCGCGCGCCCTGGGAGATCAGACCGCCGCGCTCAGGCTGCTGGACGTCGGCCAGGCGCCGCCCGGGCGAGATATCTGGATGGGCTACCACCACGACATGCGTCAGATGGACCGGCTACGCGCATTCGCGGACCTTGCCGGGCAGATCATTGGCGAAGACTGACGGGTCAGGCGTCAGCCTCCGGCACATAGGAAGCGACGCCGTTACCGAACGACCAGTCGTGTTTATCGTTGTTCGAGATAAACACCTGAATGTCCTCGCGGCGCATGCCCGGGCTGGCAGTGAGTTGATCGGCGATGGCGCGGTAAAGCGCCTGCCGCGTCGCCGTGTCGCGCCACCGGCTGGCGAGGATATGGATGAACACGACATCGTCCGTGCGCTCAACACCCATGAAACCCGGATCGTAGAAAAACAGCTCCTTCTCATATTGATCGATGACCTGGAATCGGTCGTCCGGCGGTACGCCGTAAGTCTCGACAAGCGCGTTGTGTACGCCATCGGCAATGGCGCGGAGTTGGTCAGGCGTTCTGCCTTTGCGCAGCGATATTCTTACAAATGGCATGGCGGCATTCCTTTACGTGAGTACGAGCGTTGAGATTGCTCGTGATGCTCGTATCGGAATAGCAGTAAGATCCGTCGGAAGCCATCAGGTATTCCGGTAGATAGCTATGCACGGTTTCGATATCGAACAACTGAAGACCCTTGTCGCTGCGGTTGACGCTGGCAGCCTTACGGCGGCGGTGCCGTTGCGCTATCGATCGCAATCGGCGCTCAGCGAGCAGCTCAACAAGCTGGAGGAAGCCGCCGGCGAACAGCTTCTGGTGCGCAGCAAGCAGGGCGTACGCCCCACCGTCGCCGGTCAGCGCCTGATCGCTCACGCGCGGCAGATACTCGCGTTGTCGGATGCGGCCTGGCGAGACATGCACAGCGTCCCCCTTGAGGGCGAGGTCCACATCGGGATTTCCGATTACGTTCGGCCCAGCCACCTGGCGACGCTGTTGGCGCGCATCGCTGAGCAATACCCCGGTTTGCGGATGCGCACCCAGATCGACAAGAGCGACGTCATCGCCACCGCTCATAGCAGCGGAGGGCTGGATCTGGCGATCATCCTGCGCACGACCGGATCTCCTTCCTTGTCCTCGGGAGATGTTCAAATACTGCGTACCGAACGGTTGTTGTGGGTGGCCGCCCGCAGCAAGCCGCTTCCGCTCAAAGACAAGGTCATCGAACTCGCGCTGTTGCCTGAAACCTGCTCGCTGCACAGGCTGGCGTGCAGCGCGCTGGATGCACACGGCATTCCTCACGTTGTCGCTCACATGGCGTCCGGTGTTGCCGGACTTCAAGCGGCTGTTGCGGCGGGTCTGGGCGTGGCGTGCCTCAATGCCTCTGCGGTCATCGAGGCCGATATGGTGGAAGTCACCGGCCTGAATCTGCCCGCGCTGCCGACAGCCGATATCGTTTTATTGCCATCGATCCGCAGCCGTGGAGCTGCCGGTGAGCGACTGAAATCGGTGGGACAGATTGTGGCCGCAACGTTGGCGCTGTAGAGGACGCCGTCCTGAGCGGCGCGACGTGTTCGTCCACCAAGCGGTCATTCCAACTGCCGCGCGCCTGTATCGGATAGAGCCCGGCGCGCATTAGTGGCTTGAATCGCCCTTGAACGACTGACCGGCAGCACCTGCGCAACAGCAAACACCCCCTCGAAAACCGTAAACCCGAGAATCAGAACACTCGCTCCGTGGGCGACCGCATAAAGCTGCCAGGTCGCGAACAACGTTCTCGCCAGTGCGTCGTACAACCCCACGCGGCGGCTCGGTCGCGCGAGGCGCCATAACGACCAGATCACCACCACGCTGCCGAGGAGGTTTGCGAACAGCATCCCGCTGACGTCCAGCACGGGCACTGGGCGTTCCAGTGCCAGAGCGGCCGACAGCGCGGCAAAGGTGTTGAACACCCATGCGGCCGTCCAGGGCGTCATGAAGCCCGCTGTCATTATCAAATCGTAAAAGGCGCTGCCTCTGACAAGGTGCCTGTTGGTCTTTGCGCTGATCATGATCATCCCTCACAGTGGAGCCCGCAGGCTAAAGCCTGGTCTTGGGTCCAGAGTCAACGTGAGCATTGAACGCATGAAAATAGGTGAAGTGGCATTGCGTGCGGGGGTGTCCGTGGACGCATTGCGTTTTTATGAAGAGAAAGGCCTGATCAAACCCCGGCGCAGTGCCAATGGCTACCGGCATTATCCGGAGGAAACTCTGCAGCTGGTGGGGTACATCAAGCTGGCGCAACAGCTGGGGTTTTCGCTGAAGGAAATTGGCGAAAACCTGCCGCTGCTGTGGAACAGCGAGCAGGTCTCCAGCGACCTGCTGGGGCGATTATTCGCTGAGAAGATCGCGTTGCTGGATGAGCGCATCGGGCAGATGCACGCGCTGCGCAATCGCTTGGCCGAGCGCGCCGGGCAGGTCTGTCCGCTGGTGGGCACTGGCGCCGCTGACGTGCGGTGAAGGACCACATCAGCTCGCAATTCCTGGACGTCAGTTACCCTGCCTTCAGTCGCACAGCGCCGGGCTGCGACGTATCGCTATGGGCCGCACCAGGCTCAGCAATCCCGCCAGCGCCATGGCCGCACCGACCCAGAGGGGCGATCGCAAACCCAGGCCTGCATCGATGGTCACGCCGCCTGCCCAGCTGCCGAGCGCCAGTCCGGCAGTGATCACCGAGGTGTGCATGATGTTCACCAGCGCGCCGGGTTCGGCCGCTTTCATGACACGCGCGACCATCGCAGGGTTCAGCGCTACGCCGGTCAGCCCGAGGGCGAGGAAGCACATCAGGTTCAGCCACAGATGATCCCCGGCCAGGGCAAAGCCCGACAATGCCAGCACCATGATTGCCAGGCCCCAGCCGACGATCGCCAGCATGTAGCGATCCGCCAGTCTGCCCACCACCCAGTTGCCCAGCACGTTCGCGACGCCATACAGCGCCAGCAGCGGTGCGACGAACTTCGGCGCGACCCCGACTTCCTGAATCAGGATGGGCGTGCAATAGCTGAATGCGGCAAAGGTGGCGCCGATGATCAGCCCGCTGGTGAGGTACGCCGCCCAGAGGGGTGCATTCTTCATGTCGGTCCATTGCTGCCGCAATTGCGGTTCGCTGCCATCGGCGCTCGCCGGCAGGCGCTTGCTCGCCAGCACCGTGCAGAGCATCGCCAGCGCGACCACAAGCCAGGCGCTCGCACGCCAGCCGAAGTGTTGCTCGACCCACGTGGTCAGTGGCACGCCTGCGACAGGGGACAGTATCAGCCCGGCGAGGACCACCGACACCGCTCGGCCGCGTCGTTCCGGGGTGACAAGGCCTGCGCACACCGTCATGCACAAACCGATGCAGACGGCACTGGCAATGCCCATGACCACGCGAGCAGCGCCAAGCACCAGATAACTTTGCGCGGCCGCTGCGACTGCGCCGGCCACCCCATAACAGACGAGCAGGGCGATCAAAGAGCGTTTGTTGCTGACGCCTCTGGACAGCAGCAGGACGGTCACAAGCGGGCCGCCAATCGCCATGCCCAAGGCGTAGAAGGCGATCAGGTTGCCGACCTGCGCGAGACTGACCGAGAACGCATCGGCCAGCGCCGGCATCATTCCAGCGACCATGAATTCGGCCGTCACCAGCGAGAAGATCGTCAGGCCCAGAAGGTAGAAGGTGGACGGGAGTTTGCTGCGGCTGGACATGGGGTTCCTGACGGGTAAAGAAGGCCGGCTACCCTAGGGATTGAGACGGGGCAGGTCAACAGGCAATCAGGTGTTCATCCGAGTAGGTGGGTTCGTCAGCGTGTGTCGTGCCGCCCTGCCAGCACCATCAGCCCCGGCCACACCGTCTCCCACTCTTTGGCCCGGATACGGTCCAGAAAGACCGGGTATTTGTCGCCCTCGAAGCGCGGCGTAGGTCTCACCATTAACGAAAACAGATCTTCCAGACCTAACGGCGCGGCTATTTCGATTTCGTCTTGTCCATTGATTCTGACAGCCACCGCAGTTGCCGTCTCTGGCCAATACGTCATCGCATCAGTCGCCGATTGATATGGCGCATCGCCATTGCGAACGTGCATCCGGGCCTGATTTTTTACCGACCATCTCAGGTGGCTGTTCATCCGTTTGAGAGCGTTCTCCAGACGATGATCCGCTTGCTGTTCTGCGTGTTCGGGGTCGAACCAGATGACATCAATATCCTCGGGAAGCGGTGACCGCGTGCGGTGATGCAAATGATCCCATACCAGACTGCGCGCAAACCCTGCCGCTACCCAGCAGTCAGGAGAGGCTAGTGTGCTCACCTGTCTCAGAATCTGCATTCGCACAGGATCGCGGGTCAGGAGCGAGATCAACTTCCGCTGCATCATGCTGAGGTCCGCCCGTGCATCGCCAACCATTCGGCGCGCGTCAATTCCCAGATTTCTTGTTCCATCGGCCCGGACACAAAATCGCCGTCTTGACGCTGGATGACCCGCATGCCCTCGCGCTGGGAGATCCTGCGCGAGGCTTCGTTGCCAACCGCTTTGGGAACCTGCATCAACGGCCGCTGCAGGGTCATGAACCAAAAGGCGTTGATCACTTCACACGCTTCCCGCATATAGCCATGACCTCGCCACTGCGGCGCCAGCCAGAAACCCCGGTGGTTCTCGGGCTGATCGTGCAGGCTGATGCAGCCGATCACCCGCGCCGGTTCGGAGGTCAGGCGTATCGTCCAGTGCCATTCGCGTCCCTCTGCCACGGCAGGAAGCGCCACGTCGCGAATGTAGGTCAGCGCGCCGTCGTCAGGATAGGGCCAGGGCACATGGCTGCCCAGATACCGGACCACGTCCCACTGGGGAAACAACTGTTGAATCACGGGCGCATCGAGCAACCGCAGCGGGGCGAGTATGAGTCGGGCAGTCTGGAGCGTGGGGCTTTCCATGCGGTTTTCTCCTTGGGAGTTGCTGAAGGGCGGACGCTAACTTGTCGTAGCGACGCAGTCCACTGCACTGTTTTGCCCGGCGGCTTACGTCGATATCGCACATTGTCCCCCCGACAGGGGTAACGATTCCCACACCTTTCGACGTCAGCCTAGGGCCTCAACCACACCACCCATGCGCGTCTCGACCTCATCGCGAGTGGCGGCCCATGCCGGTACCGTGTCGAGCAGACGCTGTTGCCAGGCCATCAGATTCGGGAATTCGTCGAACGGCGCGCCCGTCCGCTGATACTGCGAAAAGGGCGCTGCAATATCGATGTCTGCGAGGGTCAGGTCCTCACCGACGATGAATTTTCGGGTCGCCAGATGCGCGTCCAGCACCTTCGCAGCGTTGCGGATATTGCTCATTGCCAACTCAACCACGGCGTCGGTCGGCGGCTTGCCCATCAACGTCTTGCCGGCCCATTCGTTGAAGAGAAAGGTAGAGAATACCCGCCATTGTTCACCCGACCAGAACATCCATTGCAGGACTTCGAACTTTTGCGCAGAAGTACGTCCCAGCAGGTTCGAGTTGGCTTTCTCGGCGAGGTAGAGGTTGATCGCCGATGCTTCCCAGATCACGGCATTGCCATCCTGAAGTACCGGCGTCAGGCCATGGGGGTTGAGCTTCAAAAACTCAGGGGTGTGGCTTTCCCCTTTGAATAAATCGACGTTGATGCGTTCGATGTCGACGCCCATGATCGCGGCCGCTGCAGTGACGCGCCGAAGACTGCCCGAGCCCGGATCGCCGTAGAGTTTGATGGACATGGTTTTCCTCACAATTGGATGGTGGAACCGGCGGGTGTACCCATCGGCACCCATGGCGTGGAGCGGGCCATGAATAAAATGTCAGCCGTCAGCTCCGTTGAATGACGAGACCACGGTAGACTCTTTCTCCAAACAAAATTATGCCGTTGTTTCGCAGAACACTTATCTGGAATTCAAATGAATGACCGCTGGCTGGAGATCGAGGTATTCACCCGCGTGGCGGAGTCGGGCAGCTTCTCCCGTGCCGCGCAGGCACTCGGACTTTCCCAGCCTTCGACGTCGCGAATCGTTACGGGGCTGGAAGCGCGGCTGGGCGTGAAGCTGTTGCTGCGCACGACCCGGAGTGTGGCCCTCACTGAAGCGGGCGCGGCGTTTCTGGACAAGGCTCGTCAGGCCGCGGCCGACCTGCAGGACGCGGAAGATGCAGCCCGTGGCATCGATTCGCTGCGGGGCACCCTCCGTCTTGCGGTGCCCATTGCGTACGGCACCCTGGCAGTGATTCCCGCATTGCCTGATTTCCTTGAGCGTTATCCTGAACTGCGCGTCGAGATCAGCATGCGCGACGAGCGGCAGAACCTCGTGGCGGCCGGCGTCGACCTGGCCATTCGAATGGGCACGCTTGAGGACTCCACGTTTGGCGCCCGGCGGATTGCTTCAGTGCCGCGCATGTTGGTGGCATCCCCGACCTATCTTGCCAAACGAGGGCTGCCGGAAACACCCGCAGACCTGGCGTTCCACGACGCGCTCTTGCACGAACAAAGCTTTCCGGCAAAAAGCACGCTAAAGCTCCTCAAGGCAGGCATTGAGCAACGGGTCACGCTGCACGGCCGCGTCAAAATAGATGCGGCGCCCGGGATTCTGGCCGCCGCCACGGCAGGCCTCGGGATCGCCAATGTCACGACGCTCATGGCGGCAGAACAGCTGCGCAATGGCAGCCTCATTCACGTGTTGCCCGACTGCGAACTTGAGCCCTTGCAGGTGTTCGCCGTATTCCCCTCCGGCCCCAGACCCTCGGCGAAGGTGCGGGCGCTCGTCGCACACCTCATTGACGTCTTGGGGGCTAGCTCGGCGGGGCTGAATGCGAGCGTATGGGCCCAATCAACCCGATCTGTATCTGTTTGACCCGTTAGCGCATCGGTAGCATCGAAAGTCCTTCTTTCGGCGAGGCCGCCATGAAACTTACCGCTATTCCATTTGGTACGACCGACTGGTCTAAAATCGAATCCGTCCCGCATCCGGGGGAGACGGGCACAGCGCTCTGGCGCACCTGCCAGTTTGGCGATGCGAGGGTGCGCATGGTTGATTACAGTGCTGGCTACCTGGCCGATCATTGGTGCAGCAAGGGGCACATTCTTCTGTGCCTGGACGGCCAACTGGACACCGAGCTCGAAGATGGCCGGACATTCACTTTGCGTCCGGGCATGAGCTATCAGGTGGCTGACAACGCGGAGGCGCATAGGTCCTCGAGCGCTGTGGGCGCCAGGCTATTCATCGTTGATTAGTGTTGCGGGTGTTCGGGGCTTGATACGAGCAAGGTCTGCCACTCGGGTACGTAACCTGGTGATACGGATCTGAACGCACGTGATCAGATCGAACTCCTGCGAATCAGTCCCGGTCAGAGCATGACGGATGCACCGTCACCCCTTATTCAATCAGCGGCACTCGTTTGCCGAAGGATCTGATCATGCTCGGAACGAAATACCTCCCTCATCTGCTGTTCACCGCGGTATGCGCAGTCAGCAGCTTCTCCTACGCAGCCGAACAGCCAAGCGTGACGATGGATCGACCGGGCGCAGGGGTCAAGGAAATCAAGGAAGGCGACAACGCCCCAGACCAATACCAACGTCCGAGCCTCGCCCTCAAAGACTGGCGCGCACGTCACCTGACTGCGCCGGACGAGAACCAACAGTGGGTGGAGATCAAGGACAAATATGCGTTGATTGACATCCCTACCGGGACGATCAAACAGATGGTGCCGAAGGCCAAAGGACACAAGTAACGCCATTGGCTGAGACCCCATTCCTCAGCCAACGAATGATGGCGTGACGTCTGACGCCTTCCCGGCTAAAGCCGGTCCTACACCGGAGTACATCGCCGATGACACTGGATGCACGCGGTCTGGTAGGACCGGCTTCAGCCGGGAAGAGGCCTGTGTGCGCACTATCAGGCTCTCGGCGTGACACATGACGTCTTCCCGGCCGAAACCGGTCCTGTAGTGGAGCGCAGCCGGTCCTACTGACCGTCTCCTTCCCGCGAATACCGACCCGGCGCCCGCCCGGTGTAGCGGGCGAATGCCACGCTGAACGCGCTCACCGAGCCGTAACCCACGCGCTGGGCAATCCCGGCAATGTCCGCCACTCGCTCACGCAGCAGCTTTTTCGCCAGTGCCATCCTCCATGCCAACAGATACGCCATGGGTGCCATGCCCAATGCGTTCTGAAACCGCTCGAAGAACGTCGAGCGCGACAGGGCGGCTTCCCTCGCCAGTTGATCCACGGTCCACGGGCGGCCCGGATGTTCGTGCATTTGCCGCAATGCCACCGCGAGGCGTTCGTCGCCCAGTCCGCGCAACAATCCGGGTGGCGCGGCTTCGGTGGCGGTGCAACGCAGTGCTTCGATGAACAGCACTTCCAGCAAATGGGCGAGGATCACGTCCCTCGCTGGCCGCTGAGCCCGGGCTTCCTCGGTCACCAACCCTACTAGCATCGCCAGTCGGGGCTCGCCGCGTACATGGATCAGTTGCGGGAGCAGCGATACCAGCAGTGCCGTGTCCGGTGAGCCGAACGTGCAGTGGCCGACCAGCAGTTGAACGTCGACGGGCACGTCGGGCGGGCCGACCCGTATGTCCCGAGGGCGGACCTCAACGGGAGCGCGCTCGGCATCGCCTTCTGCCAACGGCTGAAGGCTCATCATTTCGAAATCATAAGCCGCCGGAATCAGCACGAAGTCCCCCGCCTGCAGCGTGATCGGCCACTGACCGGCCACCGAAAGCCGAGATCCCCCTTGCAGAATCGCGCAGTAAAAAGGCTGGCCGTGTACCGAGCGCTGCACCCGCCAGGCGCCGGCGCCGTTGACGATTTTGGACAGTGAAGCGCTGGGTTGCAGCAGGGTGACGACTTCAGCGAGCGGATCGAGCATCCCGGACTCCTGCGAAAAAAAGGCGGACTGGCGATGATATTCAGTCCGGTTACCACAGCTTATCGTGGCGTCACTGTCAATCACCCGATGGATACACACCCATGAAAACCATTTTGATCACCGGCTGCTCTTCGGGCTTCGGCCTGTCTACCGCCCAGTATTTCCTCGACCGAAACTGGAAGGTCATTGCGACCATGCGCACACCCAACCCCGCGCTGTTTCAAGGGTCCGATCACCTGCGCGTGCTCTCGCTGGACGTCACCGATCTGGACAGCATTCAGCAGGCGCTCGACGCTGCCGGGCCCATTGATGTTTTGGTCAACAACGCCGGCATCGGACTGCTGGGCGCCCTCGAAGGCTGCTCGATGGAGAAGATTCGCAGCATTTTCGAGACCAATACGTTTGGCACCCTGGCAATGACTCAGGCCGTGCTGCCGCAATTTCGCCAACGCAATGCGGGGGTCGTGATCAACGTCACCTCCAGCGTGACGATCAAATCACTGCCATTGCTCAGCGTGTACACGGCGAGCAAGGCGGCGGTGAATGCGTTCACCGAATCCCTGGCGCTGGAACTTGAGCCGTTCAACATTCGCGTCAATCTGGTATTGCCGGGGCGCGCACCGGGGACCGACTTCGGCAAAAACGCACAGCCGCGCATGCAGGGCAGCATTCCGGACGCCTATGCCGATCTGGCGCAGCGGGTGTTCAGCGAGTGGTCGCAATCGACCCTGGCGACCGAGGCTCAGGATGTCGCCGAGGTGATCTGGCGCGCGGCGAACGACCCGGCTTCGCCAACGCGCCTGGCGGCCGGCGCGGATGCGGTCGCGTTGATGGGCGAGGCGCACTGACGATCCGCTGTTATCGCCGATCGTGCTGCTCATCCGACGAAAGCCCCTGAAAAGGTACTAACAATCCGGAACTCTGCCGGTCCAACCTGTTCCCGAACCGGTTGCGACAACGGGTTCACAGGTCGTCAGTATTCCAGGCAGGAGCAGCGCATGAGCATCACCCCCACTTTCGATATCCGTAATTATGGCGCCAAGGGCGACGGCTTCACTGACGATACCGTCGCCATCCAAAAGGCAATTGATGCCGCAAGCGCTTCGGGTGGGGGCAAGGTTTACATTCCTGGCGGCACCTGGCGGGTGTCGGACAGCGACGGTTCGGGCAACGCGCTCGCGCTTAAAAGCAACGTCACTCTCACCGGCGATGGCGCCGGTGACAGCGTGCTCAAGCTCGCCGATGGCGCCGGCTTGAATACCACCTCGCTGTTGGGCGTGGTGGCAGGCAGCACCGTGCGAGACGCAACCGTCAGCAACCTTTCGCTGGATGGCAATCAGGCCAACGGCGGTGGGCAGGTCAGTGGCTGGTCTCAATCGGGGGCGAGCAGCACCAACCTGTTGATCGACGGCGTCACCGCCACGAACTTCAGCGGCAGCGGTTTTGACCTGACCGGTGCATCAGTGCATTTGACGGTGCGCAACAGCACGGCCACAGACAACGCCTCCGACGGCTTCGTGCTGGGAGGGTCGCTGGCCGCATTGACCTTTCAGGATAACCGCGCGCTGGACAACGGTGGCAACGGCATCAATGTCGGCCTTGGCAGCGTGGCGCTTTCCCTGACCGACAACCAGGCTTCCGGTAACGCCGGTGACGGGATTCACGTCCATGAAGAAAGTGGCGTCGACACCGGCTTTTTCAGCGTGATTGGCGGCGACGTCTACGGCAACGGCGGCGACGGCGTGCACATGCGCGGCATCGAATACGGCGGCGTGTATCGCCTCGACATCCATGACAACGGCGGGTCGGGCGTCAATTTGCAAGGCACGACCCACATCGAAGTGTCCGACAACGTCATCCACGCCAATGCGCAGAGCAGCGATGTGCCGGAAGTGGCAATCCGCAACCTGGGCAGCGATAGCGGCACGCAGAATTTCGTCTACGACAACCTGATCACGGGCAGCGCCGGATCCACCTGGGGCGTGGCCGAGGTGCCGTCGGACGTGGCAAGCGTGCAAGGCAGCGTGATCTTCGGCAACGTCATCAACGGCACTCATGCCGGTGACATCAGCGCGGCGGGCAACGAAAGCCAGGTCTACAACAACAGCGATGTGCTGATCGTGCGCGGCAGTGCGGGCGCCGACACGCTGAGTGGCAGCCGCTCGGACGAACTCATCAGTGGCGGGGCAGGGCGCGATCGCATCGATGGCGGCGCAGGTGACGACGTCATTCACGGCGGTGCAGGCGCGGACCGCCTCAGCGGCGGCGCGGGCAGCGACGTGTTTCGTTTCACCTCGGTCAGCGACAGCTACCGTACGGCCACCACGTCCTTCACCGATCGCATTACTGACTTCAACGACACCAGCGACCGTCTCGACCTGACCCTGCTGGGATTGTCCGGCCTGGGCAATGGCCACGACGGCACGCTCAAGGCGACTTATAACGCCGCCACCAACATCACTTACCTCTCCAGCCTGGACGCCGATGCGGCCGGCGATCGCTTTCAACTGGCACTCGACGGCAATCACCTGAGCACGCTGAGCGCGGCCAACTTCTTTTCGTCGATCACCGGTACAGCCACCGACGACAAGCTTTTCGGCACCGCCGCCGATGACGTGCTGATCGGCGGCGCAGGGCGCGACACGTTGTCGGGCGACGGCGGTGCAGATCGGTTGCTCGGCGGCAGCGGCGGCGACACGCTGACGGGCGGGGCTGGCGCGGACACCTTCGTCTACACCAGCGTCAGCGACAGCCTGCGCAACGATGCCAGCGGCAGTTACGCGCAACGCGACCTGATCACGGATTTCAACAGCAACGGACATGATCGCCTCGACCTCACGGCGCTGGGTTTCAAAGGCTTGGGCAACGGCTACGACGGCACGCTGAAAGTGGTGTTGAACCTGGCCGGTGATCAAACGGCGCTGAAGTCGCTGGAGCCGGACGCCGACGGCAACCGCTTCGAAATCCTGCTCAACGGCAATCATCTCTATGACCTGACCGCCAGCAACGTGCTGTTCGCCAACCCCGACGACACCCGCACGGATTCGTCCCAGCCGCTGACCTCGGTGAACGCCACCGGCACGGCAGGCGCCGATACGCTGTATGGCGACTGGGGCAACGACACCTTGTCTGGCCTGGCGGGCAATGACGTGCTGGCGGGCAGCGTCGGCGATGATTTACTGGTTGGCGGTGCCGGCGGCGATCGACTCACCGGCGGATCGGGCGAGGACACCTTCCGCTTCGATCACATCAGCGACAGCTACGTCGGCGCGGCGGACCTGATCACTGATTTCACCACTGGCCATGACACGCTGGATGTTTCCGCTTTGGGCTTCACCGGACTGGGCGATGGCAGCCACGGCACCTTGCAGGTCAGCTACAACGCCAACAGCGACCGCACCTACGTGCGCAGCAACGACGCGGACAGCGCTGGCCAGAAATTCCAGGTCAGCCTGGCGGGGGATTACAGCCATAGCCTGAAGGCCGAGGACTTCGCGTTTAGCCCGGCAGGGAACGCGGCTGAGATCAAGGTGGTGGGTGTGGCGGCGCCGATGGATCATGTGGTGTTGTCCGACGCCTGATCGCCTTCAATGCATGCGGTCTCTCAGGCTGCACGCGATCTCATTGCAGGACCGGCTTCAGCCGGGAAGAGGCCAGTCCGGACACCCCCAGATTTACGGTGTGACACCTGACGCCTTCCCGGCTGAAGCCGGTCCTACAGTGAGTTGAGCCAGTCACATGTCTACCTACGCAGCTGGCCCCTGCAACCCCCATTGACTCCAATCTGTCACACCCCCGCCCCTGAAATGCCACATTGACGCCGTAATGTCCTCGCCAATGAGATCGATCTCAAGCGAGTGATCATGAGTGACCTGAAAGACGTTGCGAGGGTGGCCGGGGTTTCCAGAGCGACCGCTGCCCGGTGTTTTGCCTCCCCTGAAGTGGTGCGTCCAACGACCCGTGAGCAGGTATTCGCCGCCGCGCGGGAACTGGGTTTTCGCCCCAATCTGCTGGGCCGCCAGTTGCGCCTGCAAACCACCCAGCTCATTGGCGTGGTCGTGCCGAGCCTGCTCAATCCGGTCTTTGCCGAACAATTTCAAGCCATGGAGCGCGCCGCGCGTTCGCGAGGCTATAACCTGCTGCTGGCGACCACCGATTACAGCGCCGAGCGGGAAAGCGCAGTGGTTGAGGAGCTGCTGCGCCAACGCGTCGACGGCCTGGTCCTCACCGTCACTGACGCCCACAGCAATCGCGTGCTGCAAAGCCTCAGCACCGAGGACACGCCGTTTGTACTCGCCTACCACCAGCCCGGCAGCACCGAATACAGCGCCGTCTCGGTGGACAACCGTGCGGGCATGGCCCTGGCCACGCGCTATCTGCTGGACGCCGGTCATCGACGCATCGGCATGGTCGCGGGGCCGACGCTGCAGTCCGACCGGGCGCGGCAGCGCTACGCAGGTTACTGCGACGCCA
The DNA here is from genome assembly GCF_021728295.1 of Pseudomonas petrae. GTDB lineage: Bacteria > Pseudomonadota > Gammaproteobacteria > Pseudomonadales > Pseudomonadaceae > Aquipseudomonas > Aquipseudomonas petrae. Next base: position 6,870 of record NZ_JAKJXE010000014.1, on the reverse strand, counting down.
TGGGCGAACGCGGCACCTCACAACCGCCGATCACCGCCATGCCCATCATCGAGATGCCGAGCCACACCCAGGCCGATTTCGCCGCGCTCGCGCCGTTACTAGGAGGCCATCACGCGCCCACAGCGCTGGTCTGCTCCAACGATTTGCTGGCGATCAGCCTGATCGCCGAACTGCGCCGCCATGGATGGGCGGTGCCCCAGCAGCTGTCGATCATCGGTTTCGACGGCATTGCCATCGGCACTCAGATGCACCCGACCCTGTGCAGCGTGGTCCAGCCCGTCGCCGCGCTGGCAACCACCGTCATCGATCAATTGCTGGCGCAGATCGCCGGCGCCGCCCCGACTTCCCATTGCCTGCCGTGCCACATCCGGCCGGGCGAAAGTAGTCAACCCTACAATCAGCCCTACGAGGAGACGCTCCATGATCCGCTTCAGTAAAACCTTGGCGGCACTGCTGCTGTGTGGCGTGGCCAGCCTGACCCAGGCCGCCGAAACCGCGATTTGCTACAACTGCCCGCCAGAGTGGGCGGACTGGGGCACCCAGCTCAAGGCCATCGCCGACAGCACCGGCGTGCAAGTGCCGCTGGACAACAAGAACTCCGGCCAGTCGCTGGCGCAACTGGTGGCCGAAAAAGCCGCCCCGGTGGCGGACGTGGTGTATTACGGCGTGACCTTCGGCTTGCAGGCGCAGAAAGCCGGCGTGGTCGGCACCTACAAACCCAAAGGCTGGGAGCAAATTCCCGCAGGCCTGAAAGACCCGGAGGGTCACTGGTTCGCGATCCACTCCGGCACCCTCGGCATCATGGTCAACGTCGATGCACTGGGTGGCTTGCCGGTCCCGCAAAGCTGGGCTGATCTGCTCAAGCCGGAATACAAAGGCATGGTCGGTTACCTCGATCCGTCCAGCGCATTCGTCGGCTACGTCTCCGCCGTGGCGATCAATCAGGCCATGGGCGGCACCCTGGATAACTTCGCCCCGGCCATCGACTACTTCCAGAAACTGGCGAAGAACGCGCCGATCGTGCCCAAGCAAACGGCCTATGCGCGGGTGCTGTCGGGCGAATTGCCGATCCTCGTGGACTACGACTTCAACGCCTACCGCGCCCGCTACAAGGACAAGGCCAACGTCGCCTTCGTCATCCCGAAAGAGGGCAGCATCAGCGTTCCCTACGTGATGAGTCTGGTCGCCAATGCTCCGCATCAGGCCAACGCCGAAAAGGTGCTGGATTTCGTCCTCTCCGAGCAGGGCCAGGCACTGTGGGCCAAGGCGTATCTGCGCCCGGTTCGCGCCATGAAAATGCCGGCCGACGTAGCCGCGCAGTTTCTACCGGACAGCGATTACGCCCGCGCCGGCGTGGTGGATTACCAGCACATGGCCGACGTGCAGGAAGCCTTTTCCGCGCGCTATTTGAGCGAGGTCAAGTAAGTGAGCAGCACGGTTTTGAAGGCGCAGGCCGCCGGCGCGCGCGGGTCGCGGCCAGGGCGTCTGCGCCCGACAGCGGCCTGGGCCCTGGCGCCAGCGGCGGCAGTACTCGCGGCGTTCTGGATCTTGCCATTAGCACATTTGATATTGCTCGGCGGACAGCAGCGGGACGGCGCCGGCAGCGGTTATTGGCAAGTGCTGAGCAGCCCGCAGTACCTGGGCAGCTTGGCGCAAACCTGCGTGCTCGCGGCGGTGGTGACCTTCGCCGCGCTGCTGGTCGGCGGCATCACCGGGGTGTTTCTCGCCCGACAGCGTTTTTTTGGACGCGCCACACTGGTGGCGCTGCTGACCTTTCCGTTGGCATTTCCCGGCGTGGTGGTGGGCTTTCTGGTGATTCTGCTGGCAGGGCGGCAGGGTCTGTTTGCCATGCTCGGCCTGAAACTGGCGGGTGAGCGCTGGGTGTTCGCCTATTCCCTGGCGGGCCTGTTCCTCGGTTATCTGTATTTCTCGATTCCCCGAGTGATCCTCACGATTATGGCCGCCTGCGAAAGCCTCGACCGCAGCCTGGAAGAGGCCGCGCATTCCCTCGGCGCGGGGCACTGGCGGGTGGTGTGTGACGTGATCATTCCCGGGCTGGCACCGGCGTTGGTGTCCTGCGGTGCGATCTGTTTTGCCACGTCCATGGGCGCGTTCGGCACGGCGTTCACGCTCGGCACCCAGCTGAACGTCACCCCCGTGGCGATCTACAACGTGTTCACCAATTACGCCAACTTTACCGTCGCGGCTGCGCTGTCGGTGGTATTGGGCGCGCTGACCTGGGCGGTGTTGCTGCTCGCGCGGCGCATGGTCAAGCAATCGGCGACCGTCCTGTGAAGCGCTCATCGCTGTTCATTGTGCAGCTGCTGTTCACGCTGCTGGTCTGCGCCTTCATGCTGGTCCCGGTGCTGATGTCGCTGCTGGCCGGGCTGACGCGTAATTACTTTCAGGGCGTGTCCAGCGGCTTGACCTTCGACTGGATCGCGCAAGTCTGGCAGGCCTATTCGCCGACGGTGTGGCTGTCGCTGCAACTGGCCTTCGCCTGCGCGGTGTGCGTCTGCGTGATCGGCGTACCCGCCGCGTATGCACTGGTGCGGATGAACAACCGTTTCAGTCGCGCCTTTGAGGAATTGATGGTCTTGCCGGTCGCCATGCCGGGCCTCGCCAGCGCCCTGGCCCTGCTGCTGACCTACGGCCAGTTCGGCAGTTTCCGCAGCAGTTGGCTGTTCATCCTCGTCGGCCACGTGCTGTTCACGTTGCCGTTTCTGGTGCGGCCGGTGATGGCGGTGATGCAGCGTCAACACCTGCCCGTGCTGGAAGAGGCCGCCGCCAGTCTCGGTGCCGGACCGTTGCGACGGTTTTTCAGCGTCGTGGTGCCCAACTGCCGCGCGGGGATTCTTGCCGGCGTGCTGATGGTGGTCACGCTGTCCCTGGGCGAATTCAACCTGTCGTGGATGCTGCACACGCCCATGACCAAAACCCTGCCGGTCGGTCTGGCGGACAGTTACGCCTCGGCGCGGCTGGAAGTGGCCAGCGCCTACACCCTCATATTTCTGCTGATGATCGTGCCGCTGCTGGTGGCATTGCAGGCCATCAGCGCGCGCCTTTCCCGTGGAGAGCAAAGATGACTGGAACCACGCTGCGCCTGATCGGCTGCCGCAAGGCCTTCGCCGACGGCACTGTTGCCGTTCACGACCTCAACCTGACCATCGAGGCGGGGGAGACCCTGGCGATCCTCGGCCCGTCCGGTTGCGGTAAAACCACCACCCTGCGGATGATCGCCGGGCTGGAGCGGCCGGACGTCGGCCAGGTGTTCTTCGGTGATCAAGACGTCACCCGTCTGCCCATCGAGCGCCGCGACGTCGGCATGGTCTTTCAGAATTACGCGCTGTTTCCCAACCTCTCGGTGGAAGGCAACATCGTGTATGGCCTGAAGGTGCGCGGTATGGCCGTCGCCGAGCGCAACAAGCGCTGCGCCGAACTACTGGAACTGGTTGGGCTGCAGGAACACGCCAAGCGCGGCATTCATGAGCTGTCGGGCGGGCAGCGTCAGCGGGTGGCATTGGCCCGCGCCCTGGCGCCACGGCCGAAAGTCCTGCTGCTCGACGAACCCCTTGCCGCACTGGACGCGCAACTGCGTGAACGCCTGCGCAGCGAACTCGATCAGCTGTTACGCGGCCTTGGCATTACGTCGGTGTTCGTCACCCACGACCAGGGCGAAGCCATGGCCCTGGGCGACCGGATCCTGGTCATGCAGCAAGGGCGCATCGCCCAGCTCGGCACCCCGCGTGAAATCTATCAGCAGCCGGCCAACCCGTTCGTGGCCGGTTTCGTCGGCAATCTCAACGCCTTCTCGGTGGCAGGCCGCACTAGCAACGGCCTGAAAGTCAGTGGCGGCGAACTGCCGTGGAGTGGGTCGGGTGAGCCGTCCACCGTCTATTGCCGGCCCGAGCACCTGCGGGTGGTGAAGAGCGAAGGGCACCTGCACGGGCGTCTGCTGGGACAGTTTTTTCAGGGCGCGCAAAGCCGCTTGCTGATTGAGGTCGGCGCTGCGCAACCGCTGCTGGTCGACAGCGCCGACAGCGTTATTCATGCCCCGGGCGATCTCATTGCCCTGGCCATCGAGCCGCAGGCACTGTTCGCCCTGCACCCGTAATCATCGTTTTTGGGTAGGTCAATTTTGAGTCTTCCGTTTCTCATTGCGCAGATCAGCGATCTGCACCTCAAAGCCGGCAACAAGCTGACCTATGGCGTGGTCGACACCCTCGGCGCGTTGCGTCGCGCGGTCGATCATCTGAATGCCAGCACGCCGCGTCCCGACATCGTGGTGATCAGCGGCGACCTGGTGGATTTCGGTCGGCCGGATGAATACGCCGTCTTGCACCCCGAGCTGGCGCGCCTGAGCATGCCGTACTACCTGGTGCCCGGTAATCACGACGTCCGCGAGCACCTGCTGGCCGAGTTCGCCGATCACGTGTACCTGCCGATCTCTGCCGAAGCGCCACTGGACTGGATCGTCGAAGAGCATCCGGTGAGGCTGATCGGTCTGGACTCGACCATTCCCGGTGCCCACGGCGGGCAGGTGCTGGACAGTCAGATGGCCTGGCTGGATGAAGTCCTCGGCCGACGCCCGGACGTGCCGACCCTGTTGATCATGCACCATCCGCCCTTTGTCACCGGGATCGGCCACATGGAACGCGAAGGGTTCATCAACGGCGCGGCGCTGGAGGAGGTGATCGCCCGTCACCCGCAAGTCGAACGGGTGCTGTGCGGCCATCTGCATCGGCCGATGCAACGGCGCTTTGCCGGCAGCCTCAGTTGCACCTGCCCGGGCACCTCGCACCAGATCGTGCTGGACCTTCGCGACGACGCACCGGCGCATTTCAACCTTGAGCCGGCGGGCTACCTGCTGCATCGCTGGGATGCGGAGCAGGGCCTGGTGACCCACAACGGCGTGTTCGGTGATTACCCAGGGCCGTATCCGTTTTATGACGCGCAGGGGTTGATCGATTAGGAAATCCCCATCTCAGAAGAGTGTGCTGACGCTTTGGCCCGGCGGCACCCGAATGTTCTGCGGGCGCCGATGGATGTCGCATGGCTAAAGTCACGTTTTTATAATCGTTCTATAGTCGTTCTATAATCACCTATAAACGTAGATTTCACTCACATCTATAATTGGTCTATAGTCGCTCTATAATTGCCTATAGAGATGTGATCGAGGTCTACAGATGCCTGAAATCTTCTACCACCGTCCCGAGTTGGCCGCCCGGCTCTCGAAGCTGATCATGCAGGTATCTGTGGGCAGTTCCGCGAGCTCAGGCGTCTTCCTGGCAGCGCCACGGCGTACCGGCAAATCCACCTTCGCGCGTGAAGACCTGCGCCCCGCGCTAGAAAAAGCGGGGGCCATTGTGTTGTACGCCGACCTCTGGCAAGACCTGACCAAAGATCCCGGCCTTGTCATCGTGGAAGCCATCCGCGAAGCGGTTGGCCGAAACGATGGTTTCATCACACGACTGGCCAAGTCTTCCGGAATAGAGAAGGTGGTCGTCGGTGGTTTGAACTTCAGCGTGGATAAAATTGGCCTCGGCAAAGACATCGACCTCACCACCGCGCTGGTGGCGCTCTCCGACGAATCGCAGAAGCTCATTGTTCTGATGATCGATGAAGCGCAGCACGCGATCACTACCGAGGCGGGTGTGGCGGCGCTGTTCGCGCTCAAGGCGGCAAGGGACGAACTCAACAGCTCCCGGCACCACGGTCTGCGCATCGTCTGCACCGGCTCGAACCGGGACAAGCTGGCCATGCTGCGCAATAGCAAGGATCAGGCGTTCTTCGGGGCGTCGATGGTGCCGTTCCCGACGCTCGATCAAAACTACATTGATTGGCTGTGCGCCAACATCGACCTGCCATCGCCGCTCGATCCGGCGGAGGTGTTCCAGCTGTTCAAAGAAAGTGGCTATCGCCCCGAACTGCTCGGTGCGGCGGCTGATGCCATCCGCTTTGACTTTTTCATCGACCCTGAAGACGTACGCGAGCGGTTTGCCGAGCTGGTTCGGGCGCAAGCGGATGAGCTGAACGCGAACCTCAAGAAGGTGATCCACAGCCTTACTCCGATCCAGTCCGCCGTGATTCGCGTCATGGGCAGTATGGGCGACAGCTACGCCCCGTTCGAGGCGCCCACCATGGCGTTGTACGCCGCAGCGATGAAGCAGGCGGGGATTGCAGAAAGCGACATCAAGGTTGAGGTGCCGGGCGTGCAACAAGCCCTCATTGCCTTGCAGGAAAAGAACCTGGTCTGGAAGGCTTCGCGGGGTGTGTATGCGGTGGATGAGCACGTGATCGTTGATTTGCTTCGTGCGGACGGGCTGCTGGAAGGCTTGTAGCGTCGCGGCAGCCCGGAATCGTTACCTTTTAAGGGCGATGGCCTCTTGGACAAGACACTCAAGGGCGAACTGCTCGGTGTACGTCATCTGAATGGGCGTGGTCTCTCCCTTGACGGTTCTTTCGCCGTCCAGGATGTAGCGGATGCGCTTGTCAGTGACGCCAATACGCTTGGCGATCCACGAAGGTGTTTGTCCGATCCGCGAAATCAGCTTGTCGGCGTATTCGGTGGAAGGGTTATAGAGTTCTGCGTTGGGTGTCATGTGACGTCCAGATAAAGGTTGGCGCTGTGTGTTTAAGCGAATGCTGCACAGTGTGCCAATAACGGGGCTGTGTCGCGACCTCAATGGCGTTCTGCACCGGCAATGTCATGCGCTTCACAGCCCCGATCGAGGCATTCCCCGCTAACGAGCGGGTAATGCCTGCCAGCGCAACGATGCGGCGGCCGCTTGCCTGATTGTTGCGGAAGATCGACTGGAAGCCCTGGGTTTGACGCCTATCGGCTTTTTGCACGGCTGCACTGCTGTGGTC
>NZ_JAKJXE010000013.1 GCF_021728295.1 Pseudomonas petrae | reverse complement strand
TTGCGAAAGCAGATGGGGTTTTGTTTTTGTGCGCGAAAAAAACAAAGTTCGCGCCAAAAAAACCACCCGGTGGGGTGGTCTTCTTTCTAACACTGATTAGTCACCGCGATACACACAGCCGCTGGTGCATGTCTCGTGAATCCGTAGGGCGGACAACTCTGGCAGCAGCGGCTTCAACTCCTTCCAAATCCACTTCACCAGCACTTCACTGGTGGGGTTTTCCAGGCCGGGAATGTCGTTCAAGTAGTTATGGTCCAGGCGCTCGTACAGAGGCTTGAAGATTGTCTTGATCTCGGAGAAATCGCGGATCCAGCCAGTATGGGGATCGGGTTCGCCCTGCAGATAGATCGCTAAACGGAAAGAATGGCCGTGCAGACGCCCGCACTTGTGTCCGTCCGGCACGTGAGGGAGCCGGTGAGCGGACTCGAACGTAAATTCTTTAAAAATTTCCACGGTGATATAAGCCTTGAGAAGTGGCGATCGCCAGCGCGATAAATGCAAGCTGCGAGTTTATCAGTAATGGTTTAGCGAGTGACAGGCAGAACCTGACCACATGGTTAAACCAGGGGTTCCAGTCGTTGGCCGAGACGGCCCGTGTCGACGAGCTCTAGAAACTCATCCCCCAGCCGCTGACTGCTTTCCATTGCAGTACGCCAATACCGTTGCCGATCCGCATCCTTCCCGACGAACCGTTTGAAGTCGCTCCGATCAGGCAGTTTGCCGTAGGGCAGCGTAGCCAGGTACGCATTTGAGGGTGCCAGCAGCACGACGTCTTGAAGCCGAGTCTGGTCGCCTCTGCGCCATGGCAGCGCCTTGTCAAACCAGCCCGGAATGATTTTGTCAGTGAAGTGCGGATACAGCACGATGTCGCTTCCGCTGTACGGAAGATCCAAATGGTAGTCGAGGAGGCCGCCGTCGCGGAACATCCCTGCGCCGACACCGGGTATCTCTGGAACGCCCTCCATGACCATCGGAATGGAGCCAGACGCCAGCAATGCCTGCCGCAGGTTCAATGTGTCCAGTGGCAAGCAATTGGATGGGAAGTCAGTCAGTGGCAGGAGGGGAGGGGCGAGGCGTGGGTCATGCATGACCAGCCGTTCGAAATGCCGCGACAGGCGTGCGCGCCCGAGCAGGTTATCAGCGATAACGGCCCCCAGTCCCATACTCAAGCCCGCGCGGTGATCCCGCGCAAGCAAACCATGGCTTTTGACGATCATCACGTTCAGACGGTAATGGGGATTCGCCAGGACGTGTGCATCATCTGTCTGCAAAAGCGCGTCGAGCATCGTTACGCAGCTGCGGGTGACCTGCGCCATTGTCACGCCTTTGGCGAAACTCTGCTCGTTGTACAGGCGCCCAAGTCGCTGGATACCTGCGACTGGGTCCGGCAGGCATGCGCTTGCAAACCGCCACGAACCGATAGAAGCGCCAATCAACGAGCGCTCCCGTTGAGCCCTAGGCAGCCATTCGCCGAACAGCGCCAGATCCAGTCCCTGAATGCCCAGTGCTTTAGGGCCACCGGCTGCGCCAGGGATGATGCCGACATCTATCGGCGATAGACCATGTTCCCTGATCCGGGTCATCGCACGTCTGCCGGCCTTTATAGTCAATGCCGGGTATTTGATGTGAATGTTGCTCATGGCCTCTCCCAGGTCGGACAGGGGCAAGTATATCGTGGGCCCCCCTTTCATCCACCGGCGGCTCGCCGGGTAGTGGCACGTAGCCAGATAAATTCAGCTTCAATTAAGTTCGACCGCTTATGGTGGACTCCGTCAACAACCAGAACACTACGGAGATCCACCATGAAAATCCTGACAGCCCTTATCGCTGCCACTGCCCTCACCGCCACCGCCGGTTATGTCCAAGCCCGGGATTTAGGTCCTGATGAGGCGCTGAAACTGCGCGATGCAGGTACTATTCAATCCTTTGAAAAGCTCAACGCCGTCGCCTTGGCCAAGCACCCGAAATCCACCATCACTGACACCGAGCTGGAACAGGAATATGGCAAGTACGTTTACCAGATCGAACTGCGCGACGCGCAAGGTATGGAGTGGGACGTTGAAGTCGACGCCGTCAGCGGGCAGATCCTCAAAGACCATCAGGACGCCTGATGATCTCCAGTAAGCGTCCCGTCAAGCGATTCGTTTACTGTCTGGTGGCCGCATGTGCGGTCACTCCGAGCTTGGCGTGCCTGGCTCGGGACCTGAATCAGGACGAGGTGCTTGAGCTGCGCAGGAACGGCGTGATTCTGCCGCTTGAGCAGTTCATCGATCAGGCACTGGGGCGTTACCCCGGCTCCAAGCTGCTTGAAGCCGAACTTGAGGAAAAACACGGTGTGTTGGTGTATGAGATCGAGCTTCTCACCGCCGATCATGTCGTGCGCGAGCTGAAATTCGATGCCGGTGACAGCCGCCTGTTGCAAGACAAGGAAGACGATTGATGCGTTTGTTATTGGTTGAGGACCACGTTCCCCTGGCGGACGAGCTCATCAGCACGCTGGGTCGGCAGGGATACGCGATCGACTGGCTGACCGACGGCCGCGACGCCATTCATCAAGGCGCCATTGAGCCTTACGACCTGATCGTGCTCGATCTCGGTCTGCCGGGCATTCCCGGGCTTGAGGTTCTGCAGAAGTGGCGCTCGGCCGGGCTGTCCACCCCTGTACTCATTCTGACCGCGCGGGCTTCCTGGGCTGAGCGTATCGAGGGCCTCAAGGCCGGCGCCGACGATTATCTGACCAAGCCCTTTCATCCCGAGGAGCTGCAGCTGCGTATTCAAGCGCTGCTTCGCCGTGTCCGGGGTCTGGCTAATCAACCGAAACTCGAAGCTGCGGGCCTGCACCTGGACGAAGGCCGCCAGTGCGTCAGTCGCGGGGAGGAGGACATTCAACTGACGGCGGCGGAGTTTCGGCTGCTGCGTTATTTCATGCTGCACCCCGGGCAGATTCTCTCCAAGAGCCATCTGGCCGAGCACCTCTACGATGGGGAGAACGAACGGGACTCGAACGTGATTGAGGTCCACGTCAATCATTTGCGTCGCAAGCTTGGACGGGCCGTGGTCGAGACGCGGCGTGGCCAGGGTTATCGTTTTGCCGGGACAGGCGAATGAGGTCGATACAGCGACGCTTGAGTCTGGGCCTGATCAGTGTATTGCTGATTGTCGGACTGATCCTGGCGCAGATCAGCCTGTGGTTGTTTGAAGTGGGCTTGCAGCGTTATCTCGAGTCTGGCCTGCGCAATGAAAGCGAGCTGCTGCTGATAGCACTGGTTCGCGGCCCCGACGGCCTGCAACTCGATGAGCATCGGCTGTCGCCCGGTTATCAACGACCCTATTCCGGCCATTATTTCCAGATCAATTTCGACCAAGGGCACTGGCGCTCGCGCTCGCTCTGGGATCTGGAATTGCCACATCCCGGGCAGCCCGGTCTGCATGCCGATCTTGCCCTGGAAAAGACCGATCAATCGCTGTTGCTGCTGCACACCGATTATCGCAAGTTCGGGCAGACCATCTCCATCACCGTTGCCCAGGACTACACCCCGGTGCGAGACAGTTTCGCGCTCGTCCAGCGCATCGGTCTCGGATTGGGGTTGATGGCCCTGATATTGATTCTGGTGTTGCAGCGCGTCACGGTTCGCCGCGCCTTGCGCCCGCTGGAAAGGGCCAGAGAACAAATTTTCCAGCTGCAACAAGGCCAGCGCTCGCAACTCGACGAGCGAGTGCCGGTGGAGCTTGAGCCGCTAGTCGCGCAGATCAATCATCTGCTGGCCCACACCGAGGACAGTCTCAAGCGCTCCCGCAATGCCCTTGGCAATCTTGGCCACGCGCTGAAGACGCCGCTGGCCGTGCTGATGAGCCTGGCCGAAGGCGACAAACTGGCGGGCCATCCGCACGTGCGCGACACCTTGCGCGATCAGTTGCAGCACATTCAGCAGCGTCTTGAACGCGAGCTCAATCGGGCGCGGTTGTCAGGCGATGCCTTGCCTGGCGCGCGGTTTGATTGCGCTGCGGAGATACCCGGGCTGTTCTCCACATTGCGGATGATTCATGGCGAGCATCTGGAACTGAGCAGCGAGATCGCTGCGGCACTGTTCCTGCCGTGGGATCGTGAGGACATCCTCGAGTTGTTGGGCAACGTGATGGACAACGCCTGCAAGTGGGCCGACAGCCAGGTCAGGCTGACCATTGCCAAAGGCACTGAGGGCTACTGCCTGTTGATCGACGACGATGGCCCGGGCATCCCCTTGCAGCATCGCGATGAAGTGATCGGCCGTGGCAATCGTCTGGACGAGCAAGTGACCGGCCACGGTCTGGGCCTCGGCATCGTCAAGGACATCGTCGAGGCGTGGGACGGGCGCATTCAGTTGCTGGACAGCACCATGGGCGGGCTGCAAGTGCGCATCGATCTGCCCGAGCGAGTCAGCCCGCAACTGCCTGGGGCCGAAAGCGCGCGTCAACCCTCGTGACCTCAACTTTTTGTACGCCGGGCCGTTAACCGTAAAGGAGCCCCAACGGCGCAACGCACAAAAAACAAAAGGTCATGACTTCTATGCGGCCAAATCTCAAAGCCAAAGTACTTTCACTCGCAGTGCTCCCGGTCTTGGTGTTCGCACTGATCATCAGCGCCAGCACCGTCATGATGCTCCGTGAACAGGGCAAGCGCGAAGTCGAGGAAACCCGCCAGCACCTGCTCGCGGAGGCCAAAGCCACGTTGCAAAGTTACGTGGCTGTTGCGCTGGGCACCATCAAACCGCTGTATGACGCCTCGGCCCCGGGTGACATGGAAGCCCGCGCGAAAGTCATCAAAATGCTCTCCCAGGTCACCTACGCCAAGGACGGGTACTTCTTCGGCTACGACTCTCAGGCGGTGCGGCTGTTCAAGGGCAACAGCCCGGACGGCATCGGCAAGAGCTTCAAGGACGCCCGCGATCCAAAAGGCGTTTTTGTCAATGCCGGCCTCGTTGACGTGGCGAAAGCGGGTACTCATTACCTGGAATATTCCTCCGCGCTGCCGGGTTCGAGCGAACTCGTACCCAAACTGGGTTATACCGAGTACCTGCCGAAGTGGGACATGGCCTTCGGGTCGTCGATTAACCTGGACAACATCGATGCCAAGGTTCTGGAGCTGCAGAAGAATGTCGCCGAGCGCCGGCAGAACATGCTCGTCAGCATCATTGGCATCACGCTGCTGGTACTGGTGATTATTGCAGCGGTGGGCTTCTGGATCGCGGGCGGTATTCTGCGGCCGTTGCGCCTGATGAAAGCCAACCTTGATGACATCGCGGCCGGTGAGGGTGATCTGACCCAGCGTCTGGCGGTGACCTCCCAGGACGAACTTGGCGAGCTGGCCGGGTCGTTCAACCGTTTCGTCGACAAGATCCACGGGCTGGTCCGGCAAATAGCCGAAATGACGGCGCAGCTGACCGGGCTTGTGGGTGAGGTCACTGATCAGGCGCAACGTTCTGAGCAGGCGATGGAGCGTCAGCGTCATGAGACCGACCAGGTTGCCACGGCGATCAATCAGATGTCGGCTGCGGCCCAGGAAGTCGCGAAAAGTGCCCAGGGCGCTTCGGTTGCGGCGCAGCAAACCGATGCCGAAGGTCAGGCGGCCAAGCGTGTGGTCGACGGCAGTATTCAGCAGATTCACGCGCTGGTGAACGACATCCGCCACAGCGGCACCTCGCTGGACAGCCTGCAAAATGATGTGACGTCCATTGTCGGCGTGCTCGGAGTGATTCGATCCATCGCCGATCAGACCAATCTCTTGGCCCTCAACGCCGCCATCGAAGCCGCGCGTGCCGGTGAAGCGGGCCGCGGGTTTGCGGTGGTGGCCGATGAAGTCCGCGCGCTGGCTAGCCGTACGCAGCAAAGCACTCAGGAAATTCAGGGCATGATCGACCGCTTGCAGCAGGGCACCCAAGGCGCGGTGCAGGCGATGCGACGCTCGAGCGAGGCGGGCGACGGGACATCCGCGCGCGCCAACGAAGCCGGCGCGTCGCTGGACACGATCGGCCAACTGATTGGTACCATCAACGCCATGAACGCGCAGATTGCCAGCGCCGCAGAGGAGCAGACGGCCGTGGCGGAAGAGATCAATCGCAGCGTCCACCAGATCGCAGTAGCGGTCGAAAGCGTGGCTGATGAAACCCGCCACAGCGCCTCCACGTCACGCAACCTCACGGAGCTGAATCAGCGGCTCGGCCAGCTGGTCCGGCAGTTCAGAATCTAGACGTGGTTGGCCTGGCGCAGGGCCCGCCGCTCGCGCTTCTTCCATGTGCCTTGCACGTCAGGCGCGGCACTCCTGGGGTGATTGACGGACTAAGCATCAGGCCGTGTGCTTGACGCGGCTTAATGACATGGAAGAAACATGAACGAAACCGCGCTGCAAAATAAAACCCTATTGCTGTTACTGGTGCTGGTGACCATCGCGTTCATCTGGATTCTGCTGCCTTTCTATGGCGCGGTGTTCTGGGCGGTGATCCTCGGGATCATCTTCGCGCCACTGCAACGCCGTCTGCTGGCCCGCCTTGGCTGGCAGCGCAACCTGACCTCTTTGTGCACGCTGATGATTTGTCTGGTCATCGCGATTCTGCCGGTGATCGTCATCGCGGCGCTGATGGTTCAGGAGGGGGCGACGCTTTACAAGAATGTGGAAAGTGGCCAGCTTGATATCGCCAAGTACCTGGCTGAGTTCAAAGTGCTGCTGCCGCCCTATGTGCAGCATTGGCTTGATCGCCTGGGCATGGGAGATTTCAACGGGCTGCGCGACAAGATCGCGAAAGGCGCGATGCAGGGCAGCAACTACCTGGCCACGCAGGCGTTCAGCTTCGGGCAGGGGACATTCGATTTCGTCGTCGGTTTTTTCATCATGTTGTACTTACTGTTCTTTTTTCTGCGTGACGGTCAGGAGCTGACCCGCAAGATCCGCATCGCGATTCCGCTGACTGAGCCGCAGAAGCGTCGTTTGCAGTTGAAATTTACCCGGGTCGTCCGCGCTACGGTGAAGGGCAACATCGTGGTGGCGGTGACTCAGGGCGCGCTGGGCGGGTTTATTTTCTGGGCATTGGATATCCCGAGCGCCTTGCTCTGGGCGGTGATGATGGCGTTTCTGTCGTTGCTGCCGGCGGTGGGGGCGGGGATTGTCTGGGCGCCGGTTGCACTGTACTTCCTGCTCAGCGGCATGATCTGGCAGGGCGTGGTGTTGGGGCTGTTCGGGGTGTTTGTGATCGGGCTTGTGGATAACGTGTTGCGCCCGATCCTGGTGGGCAAAGACACGCGGATGCCCGATTACCTGATTCTGATTTCGACACTGGGCGGGATGGCGGTGTTCGGGTTGAACGGGTTTGTGATCGGGCCGATGGTGGCGGCGTTGTTTATGTCGACGTGGGCTTTGTTTACCGGCGATAAGAAAACCGTTCGATTGCCCGGTTAGCGTGTGCTTCTAAGATCAAGATCTAAAGCGTCTGCCTAACGGCAGACATTTCGCCTTCGGCGACTTACTTTTGAAAAGCACCAAAAGTAAGCAAAAGTGCCTGCTCTCGGTTGGGCCCGACTTCGTCGGGTTCCCTCTCTCCGGCAACGCTCCGTGGTCCCGCCGCCATCCGCCATCCATGGCGGGGGGCGGCTCTCGCGGCATCCATGCCGCTCGGCCCACTGCGCGAAACCTCCGTTCAGCCTGCACCCAAGTCGCGATTGATGTCGTCTGGGCTTTTTGTGTACGAAGATCAACGGCAACGGCAACGGCAACGGCAACGGCAACGGCATCTGCGGCCTGCTTGTTCGAGAAGAGTCCTTCGGCGTGATGAAGATTCTCTGTAGGAGCGCGCTTGCCCGCGAATTGCGGTGGGTCAGCGGCATCTGTGTGGCTGACAGGACGCCATCGCGGGCAAGCGCGCTCCTACAGTGAATGTGCATGCGGTCAGTAGGACCGGCTTTAGCCGGGAAGCCGTTGATCGGCCTTTGATTTGCTTTTGATCTTCATACGCAAAAAGCCCAGCCACCGCCAATCGCGACTTTGGTGCAGGCTGAACGCAGGTTTTGCGCAGTGGGCCGAGCCGCATGGATGCGGCGAGAGCGCCGTCAGGACATGGATGTCCGTTCGGCGCGGGCCCACGGAGCAAGACCGGAGTGAGGGTATTCCGACGAAGGAGGAACCAAACCGAGAGCAAGCACCCTTGGTTACTTGGGGTGCTTTTCCAAGTAACTCGCCGAAGGCGAAACGTCTGCCCTGAGGCAGACCTACTAAATTAAAGCCATAAAAAACCCTGCTCGAAGGCAGGGTTTTTTGTGCATCACTCAATCATCACAAACCAGCATGGCCCACCAGGGTCAGCAGCGGTTGCGGGTACACGCCGAGGAAGAACGCCAGCAGCGTAATCCCCAACAGCATCACGCCACCTGCACGCTGCGCCCAGTTGAACGGGGCGTCGTGGCGCTGGATCTTCGAGTCTTGCAGAAACAGCGTCACCATCACGCGCAGGTAATAGAAGACACCGATGGCGCTGCCCACGACCAGCGAACCGGTCAGCCACCACAGGTGCGCCTCGACGCCTGTTGCGATGATGTAGAACTTGCCGATGAAGCCAGTCGTCAGCGGGATGCCCGCCAGGGACAGCATCATCACGGTCAGCACCGCCGTCAGGTACGGACGACGCCAGAACAGGCCACGGTATTCGAACATCGCATCGGCATCGCGGCCGCTGTAGGGCGACGACATCAACGTGACCACGCCGAATGCGCCCAGGCTGGTCAGCACGTAGGTGACCAGATAAACGTTGATCGCCTCGACCGCCATGCCCTTGCTCGCCACCATCGCGATCATCAGATAGCCGAAGTGCGCAATGGACGAATAACCCAGCAGACGCTTGAGGTTGTTCTGAGTCAGGGCCAGCAGGTTACCGACCAGGATCGACGCCACGGCGATGACCGACATCACGTCCGTCAGCACACCACTGGTGGCCGCCGGGGAGATCTGGAACAGGCGAACCAGCACGCCGAACACCGCAACCTTACTGGCTGTGGCGAGGAAAGCCGCTACCGGGGCAGGGGCGCCTTCGTACACGTCCGGTGTCCACAAGTGGAACGGCACCAGCGACAGCTTGAAGCCCAGACCCACCAGCATCATGCCCAGGCCCAGACTTGCGATCGGGCTTGGCATGCCGGTGGCCGCGATGGCCTTGCCGATCTCGCTGAAACCCAGGCTGCCGGATTCGGCGTACAGCAGCGCCATACCGAACAGCAGGAACGCCGAGCCGGCGGCCGACAGCACCATGTACTTGATGCCGCCTTCCAGCGAACGCTTGTTGAAGAACGCGTAAGCCACCAGACCGTAGACCGGCACCGACAGCAGTTCCAGGCCGATGAACAGGCTCGCCAGGTGTTGCGCGGCGACCAGCACCAGCCCACCGGCCGCAGCCATGAGGATCAGCAGGTAAAGTTCTTCGCGGTTGCCCGGGTAGCCCGCCTTGCCTTCACCCAGGTAGGCGTGAGCCAGGGTGACGCAGGCCAGCGTCGACACCAGGATAATGCCCATGTAGAGGCAGGCGAAGCTGTCGATCTGCAGCAATGGCGTGACCACCAGCGGCGCAACTTTCAGCGCCGGGTAGATGGACAGCAAAGCCAGGTTGAGTCCCGCTACCGTCAGCAGGAATGATTGCGAGTGATTGCGACGCCATGCGATGCCCAGCATCACCACCACAATGGTGATGCTGGTAATCAGCAGCGGCGCCAGCGCAATAAAGTGTTGAATCGTCAGGTCCATAGCGCTCTTACCGGGCCGAAGCGAGTTGAGTGAAGGCGGTGCCGAGCCATTGCTGCACGCCATGCATGGTCGCCGAAGAGGTGTCGAGGATCGGTTGCGGGTACACGCCCAGCAGAATCAACAACACCGCCAGACCCAGCACCATGATCAATTCCCGACCGTCCATGCCTTTATAGACCGCGTCGGATTTGGCCGGACCGAAGTAGGCGCGGTGGATCATGATCAGCGAGTAGACAGAACCGAACACCAGACCGGACGTCGCGATGGCGGTGATCCACGGTGCGCTGACAAAACTACCGATCAGGATCAGGAATTCACCGACGAAGTTACCGGTGCCGGGCAGGCCCAGCGACGCAGCGGCGAAGAACAGGCTGATGGCCGGCAGGTAAGCGATTTTGCTCCACAACCCACCCATTTCACGCATGTCGCGGGTGTGCAGACGCTCGTACAACTGGCCGCTGAGGATAAACAGCGCGGCCGCCGACAGACCGTGAGCGAGCATCTGCACGACAACGCCTTGCAGCGCCTGCTGGCTGCCGGAGTAGATGCCGATCAGCACGAAGCCCATGTGCGAAACGCTGGAAAACGCGATCAGACGCTTGATGTCAGTCTGGGCGAAGGCCAGGAAGGCACCGTAGAAGATACCGATCAGACCCAGCACCATGGCAATCGGCGCAAACTCTGCCGAAGCATTCGGGAACAGCGGCAGGGCAAAGCGCAGCAGACCATATGCAGCGGTCTTCAGCAGGATGCCCGCCAGGTCCACGGAACCTGCGGTCGGCGCCTGGGCGTGAGCGTCAGGCAGCCAGGAATGCAGCGGCACGATCGGCAGCTTCACCGCGAAGGCGATGAAGAAGCCCAGCATCAGGATGTATTCGGTGCTGTGGGACAGTTTGGTTTTCAGCAGGTCCGCGTAACCGAAGGTGATCACGCCGGTCTGGTTGAAGTGCACCAGCACCAGGCCCAGGATCGCCACCAACATGATCAGGCCGCTGGCCTGAGTGAAGATGAAGAACTTGGTCGCTGCGTAGATCCGGGTCTTCTTGCCGTCCGCCGAGCTGTGACCCCAGAGCGCGATGAGGAAGTACATCGGCACCAGCATCATTTCCCAGAAGAAGAAGAACATGAACAGGTCGATGGCGAGGAACACGCCGACGACGCCGCCCAGGATCCACATCAGGTTCAGGTGGAAGAAGCCGACGTTACGCTGGATCTCTTTCCACGAGCAGAGTACCGAGAGGACACCCAGCAGGCCGGTCAACAGAATCATCAGCAGGGACAGGCCATCGAGCGCCAGGTGCACGCTGATGCCGAAGCGCTGGATCCACTGGAGCTTGAATTCAAGGGCCCAGGTCGGATCGGCGCCCGGAGCCGGAGCGTAGGTAAACGTACCGGTGCTCCAGACCCACAGGCCCAGAATCGTCTCGAGGGACATGGTCAACAGCGCAATCCAGCGCGGCAGGGTAGGGCCGAAGCGCTCACCTTGCCAGCACAGCAGGCCGCCGATGAAGGGGATCAGGATTAGCCAAGGCAGAATCATGACGGGCTCAATTCCTTTCGCAAAGTCGCAAGGTTCATGTCAGATCGACTCATCAGACCAGCACAATCGCGCCGAGTACCAGTACGGCACCTGCGGCGATCGAAGCGGCGTACCAGCGGAGCTGACCGGTTTCGGTGCGGGTCATCAAGCCGTTGCCAGCTTTGACCAGACGCGGAATCAGGCCAATTGTGTGGTCGAGCGGGTCGCCACGCAGGGTGCGGCTGATCGCCAGGTAAGGTTTGACGAACAGCACGTCATACACCCAGTCGAAGCCCCAGGCCGCAAACCACCATGCGGACAGGAAACGACCCGGACCACTGTTGGCGATGGCCGTTGCAAGACGACGCTTGCCGAGGAACAGCACCGCCGCCAGCAGGATACCGGCCAGGGCGATGGCGCCCGAGGCGATTTCCAGGCTGTGCTTGGCTTCGCCGCCGGCATGGCCCGCGCTTTCCGGCAGTACGCCGGCCAGTGGCGGATGAATCCAGGCGCCAATGAACGTCGACAGCACGATCAGCACACCCAGCGGCAACCAATGGGAAATCCCGTGGCCGGCGTGGGCTTCGGTCTTCGCTTCGCCGTGGAAGGCGATGAAGATCAGGCGGAAGGTGTACAGCGAGGTCATGAACGCACCGACCAGACCTGCGTACAGCAGGTACTGATGGCCGCTGGCGAACGCTTCCCAGAGGATTTCGTCCTTGGAGTAGAAGCCCGCTGTGACCAGTGGCAAGGCCGACAGCGCTGCGCCGCCGACAATGAAGCTGGCATAGGCCAGTGGCAGTTTCTTCCACAGGCCGCCCATCTTGAAGATGTTCTGCTCGTGGTGGCAGGCAACGATCACCGCACCGGACGCGAGGAACAGCAGCGCCTTGAAAAAGGCGTGGGTCATCAGGTGGAAGATCGCGCCGTCCCATGCACCCACACCCAGCGCCAGGAACATGTAGCCGATCTGGCTCATGGTCGAGTAGGCGAGGATACGTTTGATATCGGTCTGCACCAGTGCCGCGAAACCCGCCAGTACCAGGGTCACGCCGCCGACGATGCCTACCAGATGCAGGATGTCCGGCGCCAGGATGAACAGGCCGTGAGTCCGTGCGATCAGGTAAACACCTGCCGTTACCATCGTTGCGGCGTGGATCAGTGCCGACACCGGGGTAGGACCGGCCATCGCGTCCGCCAGCCAGGTCTGCAGCGGCAGTTGCGCGGATTTACCGACAGCGCCGCCCAGCAGCATCAGCGTGGCCAGAACGATCCAGAAGTCACCGACCTTGAAGTGCTGTGGCGCGCGAACGAGCAGTTCCTGAATGTTTAGCGTGCCCAGTTGCTGGAACAGAATGAACAAGCCGATGGCCATGAACACGTCGCCGATGCGCGTGACGATGAAGGCTTTCAGTGCCGCGTTGCCGTTGTTGCGGTTGCTGTAATAGAAACCGATCAACAGGTACGAGCACAGGCCCACGCCTTCCCAACCGAAGTAGATGAACAGCAGGTTGTCGCCCAGGATCAGGAACAACATGCTGGCAATGAACAGGTTGGTGTAGGCGAAGAAACGCGAGTAGCCGTCTTCACCGCGCATGTACCACGAGGCGAACAGATGGATGAGGAAGCCGACGCCGACCACCACACCGAGCATGGTGATGGACAGGCCATCGACATACAGGGCGAAGTTGGGCTCGAAGCCGTCCACCGACATCCAGCGCCACAGCACCATGGTCAAGTGACCGCCTTCTGGTGGTGAGACGTTGAATTGCCAGATCACGTACGCGGCAACGATGGCCGACAGGCCAATAGAACCCACGCCGATCAGGGCTGAGAGGTTTTCCGACCATTTGCCGCGCGAGAACGACAGCAGCAGGAAACCGATCAGGGGGAATACGAAAGTCAGAAAGAGTAGGTTCATCCGCGCATCTCGCTGGCAGCGTCGATATCGAGCGTGTGGAAGCGGCGATACAGTTGCAGCAGGATCGCCAGGCCAATGCTGGCCTCGGCTGCGGCAAGGCTGATCACCAGAATGAACATGATCTGGCCGTCAGGCTGCGCCCAACGGCTGCCCGCGACGACAAAGGCCAGCGCGGCTGCGTTCATCATGATTTCCAGGCTCATCAACACGAACAGAATGTTGCGGCGTACCAAGAGGCCCGCCAGGCCGAGGCAGAACAGGATGCCGGCGACAGCCAGACCATGTTCCAGAGGGATTGCTGAGTTCATGGCTTTACTCCTTCGCCTCATTGCGGCCGACATGGAACGCCGTCACGGCTGCCGCAAGCAGCAGCATCGAGGCGAGTTCGACAACCAGCAGGTAAGGGCCAAACAGGCTGATGCCGACCGCTTTGGCGTCCACCGTGGTGTGACCGATAGAGGCGCCGGTGGAGTTGGCAAACAGCACGTAGATCAATTCCGCCAGGAGCAGGCCGCCCAGCAGAATCGGGCCGAGCCAGATGCCGGGTTTGAGCCAGGCGCGTTCTTGTTGAACCGAGGCCGGGCCCAGGTTCAGCATCATCACCACGAAGACGAACAGCACCATGATGGCGCCCGCGTAAGCGATGACTTCCAGGGCACCGGCAAAAGGTGCGCCGAGGCTGAAGAAGGTCATGGCCACGGCGATCAGCGAAATGATCAGGTAGAGCAGGGCGTGCACCGGGTTCGTGTTGGTGATCACCCGAAGGGTGGCCACCACAGCGATGCCGGATGCGAAATAGAAAGCGAATTCCATCTTTCTTCCTTAAGGCAGCAAGCTCTTGACGTTGATGGGCTGGGCTTCGTTCTGTGCATCGCCTTTCGGCTTGCCGGCGATGGCCATCCCCGCAACGCGGTAGAAGTTGTAATCAGGGTTCTTGCCGGGGCCGGAGATCAGCAGATCTTCCTTCTCGTACACCAGATCCTGACGTTTGAACTCGGCCATCTCGAAATCCGGTGTCAGCTGGATCGCGGTGGTCGGGCAAGCTTCCTCACACATGCCGCAGAAGATGCAACGCGAGAAATTGATGCGGAAGAACTCCGGGTACCAACGACCGTCGTCGGTCTCGGCCTTCTGCAGCGAGATGCAACCCACCGGGCACGCCACGGCGCACAGGTTGCAGGCCACGCAGCGCTCTTCGCCGTCGGGGTCGCGGGTCAGGACGATGCGGCCACGGTAGCGCGGCGGCAAATACACCTGCTCTTCCGGATATTGCAGGGTGTCACGCTTACGGAAGCCATGGCCGAAGACCATGATCAGGCTGCGCAGTTGGGTACCCGTACCCTTAACGATGTCGCCAATATATTTGAACATGGGTCAAATCCTCACTGAGCCGCCAGGACGACCGCAGCGGTCACCAGCAAATTGATCAGGGTCAGTGGCAAGCAGAACTTCCAGCTGAAATCCATCACCTGGTCATAACGCGGACGAGGGATCGAGGCACGCAACAGGATGAACAGCATGATGAAGAAAGCGGTTTTCAGGGCAAACCACATGAACGACAGTTGCGGCAGGATATCGAACGGGCCGTGCCAGCCACCGAAGAACAGCGTTACCAGCAGCGCCGATATCAGGATGATGCCGATGTACTCACCGACGAAGAACATGCCCCACTTCATGCCGGCGTATTCAATATGGTAACCGTCGGCCAGTTCCTGTTCCGCTTCCGGCTGGTCGAACGGGTGACGGTGAGTCACGGCGACGCCAGCGATGAAGAACGTACAGAAACCGAAGAACTGCGGAATGATGAACCACAGGTGATCGGCCTGGTACTTGACGATGTCGCCCATGTTGAACGAACCGACTTGCACCACGATGCCCATCAGCGACAGGCCGAGGAACACTTCGTAGGACACGGTCTGCGCCGAGGCACGCAAGCTGCCCAGCAGGGCATACTTGTTGTTCGATGACCAACCGGCGAACAGCACCGCATAGACCGACAGACCGGCCATGGCGAAGAAGAACAGCAGGCCGATGTTCAGGTCGGCAACCACCCAGGTCTGGGTGACCGGGATCACCGAGAACGCGATCAACAGCGCGCTCATGGCCACCACCGGCGCCAGGGTGAAGATCACCCGGTCAACGAAGGGCGGGTTCCAGTCTTCTTTAAAGAACATCTTCAGCATGTCGGCAGCAATCTGGAACATGCCGAACGGACCCACGCGGTTCGGACCGTAACGGTCCTGCCACCAGCCCAGCAGACGGCGTTCGACGAAGCTGAGCAGCGCGCCGCAGACCACCACGGCGAGCAGCACCACGATGGCCTTGACCACAGCGATGATCGAGTCGATCACTTCAGGGGTGAACCAGGTCATTGAGCGGCCTCCTGCAGTGCTTCGACCGTTTTGCCGAACAACGCCGGAGGAATGCCGGTCAGACCGGACGGCAATGCCACCAGGCCTGCGCCCAGTTCTTCGCTGATGCGCAGCGGCAGACGCAGGGTCTGGCCGGCCACGGTCAGGCTGAGCAGTGCGCCGTCGTTGACGCCCAGACGGTCGGCTTCGGACTTGGCCAAGGCTACATAGGCCTGCGGAATGCGCTCTTGAACCGGCGCGGCTTTGGAGGAGGTCTCCTCGCTGCCGAACAAGTGATAGAACGGCACGACCTGCCAGGTCCCTTGAGCGGGGGCGAAGGCGCGTGGGACGTTGGCGAACCAGCCCAGCTTGTCGCCACTGCTTTCGATCAGGCGTACGCCCGGATCGCCAGCACGCAGGTGACCACCGACTTCGTCCTGGAACTTGTTCCACGCTTGTGGCGAGTTCCAGCCCGGCGACCAGGCGAACGGCACCTGGGAGCGCGGTTCGGCAGAGCCCGAATAACCTTCCATCGAGAACGCGAACGCGGTGTCCTTGTCCTGCGGCGTGCGCGGTTCGTGCACGCTGATGTTGGCGCGCATCGCGGTCCGGCCGCTGTAACGCAGCGGTTCGCGGGCCAGTTTCAGACCCTTGATGCGGAAGGAAGCAGATGGCGCGGCACCGACAATGCCGGCCAGTTGCGGATTGCTCGCAGCGCAGGCAGCGGTGACGTGGTCGAGCTGAGTCCAGTCAACTGGCTGATTCAACAGGGTGGCGCGCAGGGCATGCAGCCAGCGCCAGCCTTCGTGAACCAGAATGCTCGCGTCCAGATAAGTCGGGTCGAACACCTGGAAGAAGCGCTGGGCGCGGCCTTCCTGGCTGACCAGCGTACCGTCGCCTTCGGCAAAGCTTGCGGCCGGCAGCACCAGATGCGCTCGGTCAGAGGTCGCGGTCTTCTGATGATCGGCAACGATCAGCACTTTGGCGGCCTTCAATGCAGCCTCGACCGTCGCAGCGTCAACGCGGGTGAACAAGTCGTTTTCCAGCACGACGATGGCGTCGGCCTGGCCCGAAATCACAGCCTGCAACGCAGCGTCAACCGAGCCGCCACCGAACAGGGTCAGACCCATGCTGTTGGCTTCCGGCACGATCAGGCTCAGCGAACCCTGCTTGTCGCGCAGCTTCAAGGCTTTGGCGATGTTCGCCGCGGCTTCGATCAGCGCGTTCGAGCCCAGCGAGGCGCCGGACACGATCAGTGGACGTTTGGCTTCGAGCAATGCCGCCGCAATGCGTTCGGCCAGCTCCAGCGCTTCGCTGTCCAGACCGACAACGGCCGGGGCGCTCGGGTCGATGGCGTGGGCCACGGCGAAACCGATGCGCGCCAGGTCGTCGGGCGCAGCGTGCACGCACTCTTCGGCAATGTCGTCGAGGCGGGTGTCGGTCAGGCTGGCGATGAACAGCGGGTTCATCTCGTGCTGGCCGATGTTCTTCACCGCAGCGTCGAGCCATGGCTGGACTTTCATCGCAGCGGCCATGTCTTCGGCTTTATTCTTCACCGACTGACGCAGGCCGAGGGCCATGCGTGCAGCGGTCTGGGTGACGTCTTCGCCAAGGATGAACACGGCGTCGTGCTCTTCGATTTCGCGCATCGTCGGGATCGGCAGCGGGCTGTCTTTCAATACCTGAGCGATCAGGCGCAGACGCTCCAGCTCACCGGCTTCGATGCCCGAGTAGAAGTGCTCGGCACCGACCAGCTCGCGCAGGGCGAAGTTGCTTTCCAGGCTGGCGCGCGGCGAACCGATGCCGACGATATTGCGCCCGCGCAGCAGGTCAGCCGCTTTATCCAGCGCAGCGTCCAGGCCCAGCTTGATGCCTTCGGCCAGCGGCTGACGTGGACGGTCCGTGCGGTTGACGTAGCCATAACCGAAACGGCCACGGTCGCAGAGGAAATACTGGTTCACCGAACCGTTATAGCGGTTCTCGATACGGCGGATTTCGCCATAACGCTCGCCCGGGCTGATGTTGCAACCGCTTGAGCAGCCGTGGCAGATGCTCGGCGAAAACTGCATGTCCCATTTCCGGTTGTAGCGCTCGGAGTGGGTCTTGTCGGTGAACACACCGGTCGGGCAGACCTCGGTGAGGTTGCCGGAGAACTCGCTTTCCAGGGTGCCGTCTTCAACGCGACCGAAGTACACGTTGTCGTGGGCGCCGAACACGCCGAGGTCAGTACCGCCGGCGTAGTCCTTATAAAAGCGCACGCAGCGATAGCAGGCGATGCAGCGGTTCATCTCGTGTGCGATGAACGGCCCCAGTTCCTGATTCTGGTGGGTGCGTTTGGTGAAGCGATAGCGGCGCTCGTTGTGGCCGGTCATCACCGTCATGTCCTGCAAATGACAGTGACCGCCTTCCTCGCAGACCGGGCAGTCGTGCGGGTGGTTGGTCATCAGCCATTCGACGACGCTGGCGCGAAACGCCTTGGATTCGTCGTCTTCGATGGAGATCCAGGTGTTGTCAGTGGCGGGCGTCATGCAGGACATGACGATACGACCACGGGTGTCGTTCTCGTCGGTGTACTGCTTGACCGCGCACTGGCGACAGGCGCCAACACTGCCAAGTGCCGGATGCCAGCAGAAATAAGGGATGTCGAGGCCCAGCGACAGACATGCCTGTAACAGGTTGTCTGCGCCATCGACTTCGAGCGCTTTGCCGTCTACGTGGATAGTGGCCATGGTTCAAAGTTCTTCGTTGGCCCGGTGTCAGCGGGCGTGGCTAATGGAATCTCGGTGCTACCCGACTTAAACAGCCTGTCAAGGCGTCATCGGGTACGAAGTCGGCTGCCTTATTGGCTGCCGACTTTTTATCTTGTTATGCGCCAACCACCGTCGGGCTGCTGACTTGAGTCAGGCTGCCCGGACGTGCCGGGGCAATACCTGCTTCGAACTCAGACCGGAAATACTTGATGGCGGCGCCCAGCGGTTCCACGGCGCCCGGTGCGTGAGCACAAAATGTCTTGCCAGGGCCGAGGAAGTTAACCAGGCCCAGCAGCGTCTCGATATCGCCCGGTTGACCCTCGCCTTTTTCGATGGAACGCAGGATTTTCACGCTCCACGGCAAGCCGTCTCGGCACGGTGTGCAGAAGCCACACGACTCCTGGGAGAAGAACTCTTCCAGGTTGCGCATCAGCGAGACCATGTTGACCTTGTCATCAACAGCCATCGCCATGCCGGTACCCATCCGGGTGCCGACCTTGGCCACGCCGCCGGCGTAGAACTGGCAATCCAGGTGCTCAGGAAGCAGGAAGCCTGTGCCTGCACCACCGGGTTGCCAGCACTTGAGCTTGAAGCCGTCACGCATGCCGCCCGCGTAGTCTTCGAACAACTCGCGTGCCGGCAAGCCGAATGGCAATTCCCACAGGCCCGGGTTCTTCACCTTGCCGGAGAAACCCATGATCTTGGTGCCCATGTCTTCGCTGCCCGGACGCGCGATGGCTTTGTACCAATCGTTGCCGTTGTTGACGATGGCCGGGACGTTGCACAGGGTTTCGACGTTGTTAACGCAGGTCGGCTTGCCCCACACGCCCACAGCGGCGGGGAAGGGCGGCTTGGAACGCGGGTTGGCGCGACGGCCTTCCAGGGAGTTGATCAGCGCGGTTTCTTCGCCGCAGATATAACGCCCGGCGCCGGTGTGCACGATCAGTTCGAAATCAAAGCCGGTGCCGAGGATGTTCTTGCCCAGCAGGCCGGCCGCTTCGGCCTCTTTCACCGCACGGCGCAGGTGCACCGCCGCGGTGGTGTATTCACCGCGCAGGAAGATGTAACCGCGGTAGGCCTTCAGTGCGCGAGCGCTGATCAGCATGCCTTCAACCAGTAGATGGGGCAGTTGCTCCATCAGCATGCGGTCCTTCCAGGTGTTCGGCTCCATCTCATCGGCGTTACACAGCAGGTAACGGATGTTCATGGATTCGTCTTTGGGCATCAGCCCCCACTTCACGCCCGTGGGGAAGCCCGCGCCGCCGCGACCCTTGAGGCCGGAATCTTTGACGGCCTGGACGATTTCGTCAGGCGACAGCGTCCCGAACGCTTTGCGCGCCGCTGCATAACCGTCTTTTTTCTCATATTCATCGAGCCACACCGGCTCGCCGTCATCGCGCAGACGCCAGGTCAGCGGATGGGTTTCCGGGGCGCGGGTGATGAGGTTGGCGGGGCCGAAGGAAGTGATGGTCATACGTAACCCTCCAGCAGCGGCGCGACGCCCGCGGGCTGCAGATTGCCGAAAGTATCGTCGTCGATCATGACCGCCGGCGCTTTGTCGCAGTTGCCGAGGCAGCAGGCCGGCAACAGTGTGAAGCGGCCGTCGGCGGTTGTCTGGCCCAGGCCGATGCCCAGCGTGCTCTGAATCTCGCCGACGATGTCTTCGTGACCGGCGATGAAGCAGACCATGCTGTTGCAGACGCGAATGATGTGGCGGCCCACCGGCTGACGGAAGATCTGGCTATAGAACGTCGCCACGCCTTCAACGTCGCTGGCGGGGATGCCCAGCACTTCGCCGATCGCGTAGATCGCGCCGTCCGGCACCCAACCGCGTTCCTTCTGAACGATCTTCAGGGCTTCGATCGACGCCGCGCGCGGGTCTTCGTAGTGATGCATTTCGTGCTCGATGGCCGAGCGCTCGGATTCGCTCAGGGCGAAACGGTCTGTCTGGATAAGCGTGCTATTCATGCTTAGCGGTCCACGTCGGCCATAACGAAGTCGATACTACCCAGGTACGCAATCAAGTCCGCGACCATGCTGCCTTTGATCACCGAAGGGATCTGCTGCAGGTGCGGGTAGCTTGGGGTGCGAATCCGGGTACGGTAGCTCATGGTGCCGCCGTCGCTCGTCAGGTAATAACTGTTGATGCCCTTGGTCGCTTCGATCATCTGGAAGGATTCGTTGGCCGGCATGACCGGGCCCCACGAGACCTGCAGGAAGTGCGTGATCAGGGTTTCGATGTGCTGCAGGGTTCGCTCTTTCGGCGGCGGCGTGGTCAGCGGGTGATCCGCCTTGTACGGGCCGGCCGGCATGTTGCGCATACACTGCTCGATGATTTTCAGGCTCTGGCGCATCTCTTCGACGCGCACGATGCAGCGATCGTAGGCGTCGCCATCGTGGGCCAGAGGCACTTCGAATTCGAAGTTCTCGTAGCCCGAATACGGACGCGCCTTGCGCAGGTCGAAGTCCAGACCGGTCGCCCGCAGGCTAGGCCCGGTGACGCCCCATTCCAGCGCTTCCCTGGTGTTGTACGCGGCAACGCCGACGGTACGACCTTTAAGAATGCTGTTTTGCAGCGCCGCCTTGGTGTATTCGTCCAGACGCTTGGGCATCCAGTCGATGAAGTCCTTGACCAGTTTCTCCCAGCCGCGCGGCAGGTCGTGGGCAACGCCGCCGATGCGGAACCAGGCCGGGTGCAGACGGAAACCGGTGACGGCTTCGATCACGGTGTAGGCGCGCTGACGGTCGGTGAACGTGAAGAACACCGGGGTCATGGCGCCCACGTCCTGGATGTACGTCCCCAGGAACAGCAGGTGGCTGGTGATGCGGAAGAACTCGGACATCATGATGCGGATGACGTTGACCCGATCCGGCACGGTGATGCCGGCCAGTTTCTCGACCGAGAGCACGTACGGCAGGTTGTTCATCACGCCGCCGAGGTAATCGATGCGGTCGGTGTACGGAATGTAGCTGTGCCAGGACTGGCGCTCGGCCATTTTCTCGGCGCCACGGTGGTGGTAACCGATGTCCGGCACGCAGTCGACGATCTCTTCGCCGTCCAGCTGCAGGATGATGCGGAACGCACCGTGGGCCGAAGGGTGGTTCGGGCCCAGGTTGAGGAACATGTAATCCTCATTGGTGCCGGAACGTTTCATGCCCCAGTCTTCCGGACGGAAACGCGCGGCTTCCTCTTCCAGTTGCTGCTTGGCGAGGGTCAGGCTGTACGGGTCGAACTCGGTGGCGCGGGCCGGGAAGTCCTTGCGCAGCGGGTGACCTTCCCAGGTCGGCGGCATCATGATGCGGGTCAGGTGCGGGTGGCCCGGGAAGTCGATCCCGAACATGTCCCACACTTCACGCTCGTACCAGTTGGCGTTCGGCCAGATGCCGGTCACGGTCGGCATGCTCAGATCGCTTTCGGAGAGCGCGACCTTGATCATCACGTCACTGTTACGTTCTATCGACATCAGGTGATAGAACACGGTGAAATCAGCATCCGGCAAACCACGGCGCTTGGTGCGCAGGCGTTCATCGACGCCGTGCAAGTCGTAAAGCATCACGTACGGCTTGGGCATCTGACGCAGGAAGGTCAGGATTTCGATCAGCCGGGCACGTTGCACCCACAGCACGGGCATGCCAGTGACAGTGGACTGGGCGGTGAAGGCTTCAGCGCCAAAACGGTTATGGAGTTCAACGACGACCTCTTGGTCGTCAGCCTTGTGAGGCGGGATGTACAGAGCGGTGTCTGCAGTCATAGGTCTCGATCGCTATCGGTCAACGTACAGAATGAACCCAGGTTCAGGCTTCTTTTTGTAAAAGAAAAACTGGATCAGACTTCGTCGGGGCTGCGCAGGTTTGTCACCGCAATACGCTGTTCGCGGCGCTGTTCCTTCTGCGACGGCATCTCGGCGCGATAAACGCCCTGGTCACCGACGACCCAGGAAAGGGGACGACGCTCCTGGCCAATGGATTCCTGCAACAGCATCAAGCCTTGCAGAAATGCCTCTGGACGGGGCGGGCAGCCGGGCACGTAAACATCCACAGGGAGGAATTTATCCACGCCCTGAACCACGGAATAGATGTCGTACATGCCACCGGAGTTGGCACAGGCGCCCATGGAGATGACCCACTTGGGCTCCAGCATTTGCTCATAGAGGCGCTGGATGATCGGAGCCATCTTCAGAAACGGTGTGCCGGCGATCACCATGAAATCCGCTTGACGCGGCGAGGCCCGGATCACTTCGGCGCCGAAGCGCGCGATGTCGTGGGGCGCCGTGAAGGCGGTGGTCATTTCCACATAGCAGCACGAAAGACCGAAGTTGTACGGCCAGAGGGAGTTCTTGCGACCCCAGTTGACGGCACCATTCAGTACGTCTTCAAGCTTGCCCATGTAGATGTTTTTGTGGACTTGGTCTTCTAACGGATCGGAAACGACTTCGCGTTCGCCGATGGGGTACTGCTCGTTAGGAGCATCCGGGTCGATCCTGGTGAGATTATATTGCATTGCCAAAGCCTCATTGTTTTAGCTTCGCCTGCCGGTTACGACGACCAACGGGAGCCCAATCGAGCGCCCCTACCCGCCATAGGTAGACAAGACCTGCCAACAGAATTGCTATGAAAACGAGCGCTTCGGCGAAGCCGGTCCAGCCGCTTTCGCGGACGGACACAGACCAGGCGTACAGAAAGAGGGCTTCAATGTCGAATATCACGAAGAGCATCGCGACCAGATAGAATTTTGCCGAGAGCCGCAGACGGGCGCCGCCGGTGGGCAGCATGCCGGATTCGAACGGTTCGTTTTTGCTGCGGCCCCAGGCCTTGGAACCCAGCAGGCTGGAAAGACCGAGCATGAAGGCGCAGAGGCCGACGACACCAAGGAGAAACACGGCGAAGCCCCAATTGTGGGCAATCAATCCTGTCGAGTCGGGCATGCTGGCAGTCCTTAACAGAGAGCAAAGGTCTCTGGGCTTGAAAGAAGTAGAAGCAGTGACGATATGTCGCAGCGCGATCAATCCCGGGATTTTATGTGCAAAAGGAGGGCAAGTAAATTTTCTGCATCAAATTTATTCGCAGGATTAATGAGATAGGTCACGGTTTTCATGCGTAGCCCCAGCAGGGACGGGCGTGGAAGAGGGTTTGGAGAAATATGTTTCTTACGACGGGTCGACAGTTTGGCTGAGCTTAAATGATAATAAATATCATTTGGCGGCTGTGTTTGATGTGTGTCACTGGAACGTGACGAAGTTCCCGTTTAATTAACCGGGAGAAGAAGCCGGCATTAA
This sequence comes from Pseudomonas petrae, assembly GCF_021728295.1. GTDB lineage: Bacteria > Pseudomonadota > Gammaproteobacteria > Pseudomonadales > Pseudomonadaceae > Aquipseudomonas > Aquipseudomonas petrae. The sequence goes on along the minus strand of NZ_JAKJXE010000013.1, from coordinate 124,697 downwards.
TTGTGTGATTAATTAACTTTTACGCGCTGATTTGAGTTTTCTATCGTTAACAGTTGACGGGCAACGTAGGTTAAATCGGCCACCGTCATCAGAAAACCGCCCGAAGGCGGCCTCTGAAATCACACCGTGTAGTGGCTTAATGGAACTGTTCTTCTTCCGTCGAACCGGTCAGTGCGGTCACTGAAGATTTACCGCCCTGAATCACCGTGGTCATGTCATCGAAGTAACCGGTGCCCACTTCCTGCTGGTGCGCCACGAACGTGTAGCCCTTGGCGGCGTCGGCAAACTCCTGCTCTTGCAGTTTCACGTAGGCAGTCATGTCGTTGCGGGCGTAGTCATGGGCCAGGTTGAACATGCTGTGCCACATGTTGTGGATGCCTGCCAGCGTGATGAACTGATGCTTGTAGCCCATTGCCGACAGCTCGCGCTGGAATTTGGCGATGGTCGCGTCGTCCAGGTTCTTCTTCCAGTTGAAGGAAGGCGAGCAGTTGTAGGACAGCAGCTGATCCGGGTATTCCTTCTTGATCGCTTCGGCGAAGCGACGGGCCTCGTCCAGATCCGGCTTGGCGGTTTCGCACCAGATCAGATCGGCATACGGCGCGTACGCCAGGCCACGGGAAATCGCCTGGTCCAGACCGGCGCGTACTTTATAGAAGCCTTCCGGCGTGCGAGTCCCGGTCACGAACGGCTGGTCGTACGGGTCGCAGTCCGAAGTCAGCAGGTCCGCAGCGTTGGCGTCGGTGCGCGCCAGAATGATGGTCGGCACGCCGGCAACGTCAGCAGCCAGACGTGCGGCCACCAGTTTCTGTACGGCTTCCTGGGTTGGAACCAGAACCTTGCCGCCCATGTGGCCGCATTTTTTCACCGAGGCCAGTTGATCTTCGAAGTGCACGCCCGCAGCGCCTGCCTCGATCATGCTCTTCATCAGCTCGTAAGCGTTGAGCACGCCCCCGAAACCGGCTTCAGCGTCGGCCACGATCGGCGCGAAGTAGTCGATATAGCCTTCGTCGCCAGGGTTCTTGCCGGCTTTCCACTGGATCTGGTCGGCGCGGCGGAACGCGTTATTGATGCGCTTGACCACGGTCGGCACTGAGTCGACCGGGTACAGCGACTGATCGGGGTACATCGATTCGGCGGAGTTGTTGTCCGCCGCGACTTGCCAGCCAGACAGGTAAATCGCCTGGATACCGGCTTTGACTTGTTGCACGGCCTGGCCACCGGTGAGGGCACCCATGCAGTTGACGAAATCCTTGTCGGGACGGAAGGAAGGCTTGGCGCCCTGAGTCACCAGGTTCCACAGCTTGTCAGCGCCCAGCTTTGCAAACGTGTGTTCAGGCTGGACCGAGCCACGCAGGCGGACGACGTCAGCAGCGGAGTAGGTGCGGGTTACGCCTTTCCAGCGTGGATTCTCGGCCCAGTCTTTCTCGATGGCTGCAATGTGTTGTTCGCGTGTCAGTGCCATGGGGTAAACCTCGTTGCTTGGTGTTGTGGGTCTTGAGGTGAAGCTCCTTGCTTCGCCGGCGCCGGTGTTTCTTCAAGGCGCACTGATGGCTGCTCGCTGAATCGGAACGCATGGTTTCTCGGTCAGATTTTTTCGCCATCAGGATGATGAGGCGATGAAGCTGCCTTTTGGGCGGAAATGACGTTAATCGGCGCGAACGTGTTGAGTTCGAGCGCGATCAGGAGGCGTTCTGCACAACCTCCGATCAGCGGGAGCGAGGCCATCATGCCTCGGCGCTTTTGCCTCGTCAAATACTTTGTAGTGCTTTTTTGGTCGCACTACATATTTCGTCCGACGCGACCGGGTGGTCAGTTTCGGGCGTGCGGGTGCTGGAAAGGGCAAGTCAGCGTGGGTACTGGGTGGTCACTGGATTAGGACAGGATGTAGTGCCGGATCGGGCACTACATAATTGATGAGGTTGCTGAGTGTTCGGGCCGTCTGATGAGCCAGTGTCGTGCGCAAAAGCTGTAAGAGCCGGCTTGCTGGCGAACCATTTTCCAACCGACGCAGCGGTGAATGACAGACACCGTTCGCCAGCAAGCCGGCTCTTACAGATTGCAGGGCGTCGATTCAGTGGAGTCGTAAAAGATGTTCCCTCAATCCAGGCTGTCGACCTTCACGCGCAGCTGCATGTCGTTGCTGCCCTGCGTTGAGTAGCGGCGGGCCACACCATGCTCGTCGGCGCGGGACTGGTCGCTGACGCCGGCGAGCGTAATCCACTCGCCCAGACGACCGCTGACTTGTGTGTCGGTGCTCTGCACCTTGATCGCGTCAGCCTGCTGCTGGCTCATGCGATCGTTGTTGGTGCTGATGCTCAGGTGGACGATGTCGCCGGTGACCGTCGCGGTGACATAGAAGCCCTGGGTCACGTTGCGGTATTGCGTGTTGGTCTGCGGGTAGCCATAACCATCGGACTGCAGTGAGGTGATCGGTATGCTCTGGCCCACCTGAATCAGCGCAGGCGTACCTTCATTGGCCTGAACCTGCTGCACGCCGCCGTCGCGGCTTGCGGTGCCGTAATTCTGGATGCGCGTCCGGCCGTCGGCACTGAGGCGTCCGTCCTGCGAACGCACGGTGCCGTTGACCGAGTAGCCCTGGTCGCTCTGGACCGTGCTGTCACTCGTGTCAACGCTGATCATCAGCCGTTTCGGCGCAGTGTCGAGCTGGCCGAGGAGGTCGCGCAGCTCGCTGATCTTGTCCGGTTCGGCATTGACGATCAGCTTGTTGCCGTAGGCATTGACGCTGCCTTCGTTGCCTAGAAACGACTTCACGGTGGGCAGCAGATCGTCGCTGGTGCGGTAATTCAGGGGGATGACTTCTGTGGCGGCCGCGGCCGTGAAGCTGCAAGCCAACAACAGTGAAGCGAGCAGGGTGCGTAATGACATCGATGTGGTCTCCGCGAGGGGCGCGTCTAAACGACGAGTTTGCCAGTTTGTCGGCCCGCGCAGCACCAAGTTGAATCGCAGACAGCAAAACGCCCCGGGGCTCGCGTTTCAGCATAGACAGCCGAAACGCGTACGCCGGGGCGTAAGGGTTTTGCCACGAGCAATCAGTGCGAGTTGCGCACCATGTCCACATGGGGCAGGCCGGCTTCAAGAAACTCGTCGCTGACCACGGTAAAGCCGAAGCGCTCATAGAGTGCCGTGGCATGAACCTGAGCGCTGAGCCGCTGCTGTTTCAGGTCGCGGCGCTCTGCTTCGGCGAGGATGGCGGTGATCAGCGCCTCGCCCACGCTCAGGCCGCGCCAGTCCTTGAGCACGGACAGGCGACCGAACTCACCATCGGCGAGCAAACGCGCGGTGCCCACTGCGTAATCGCCTTCAAGCGCCAGAAAATGCAGGGCGCCTGCATCTTCCGAGTCCCATTCCAGTTCGGGCGGAACCGACTGTTCCGACACGAATACAGCGTCGCGAATGCGCCGGATGTCGGCGTTGTCTTTCTGCCAGTCGGCTACCCGTACGTGGATCTTATTCATCAGCAAACCCCAGACTTCCTTGTTTGACCAGCTCACAGAGCAGGTTGCGTCCATCGTCATCTGCCAGCCATTGGCCCAGATTGTCGATGTGCAGTGCATCGGCTGCGCAGATCATTTTCAGCAGTTCGCGCAGATGGCCGGGCAACAGACGGCTCTGACCGCTGGCGAACAGCAGCAGGTCGTCGTCGACTTCCGACCACGCCAGTCGCGCGCTCGGGTTGCGGATCAGCACGGCGCCTTGTTCCAGGCTGTCGAGCAGCTCGCTCTCGGCCAGTTCCGGGCCAACCACCAGTTCAGGATAGCGCGGTTCGGTCATGAACTGGCCGAACCAGGTCAACAGCAGGCGCTCGTCACCCATGTGCTCGGCCAGCAAGCCCTTCAGGCGGTCGAGGGCATCGTGCTGAATCTGGTGCGGATCGCTGACCGGTTGCGCGTCGGCATCGGTGTAGCGCTCTTCTTCAGGCATGAACTGGCTGAGGAAGTCGGTGAAGTGGGTCAGCACTTCGGCGGCGCTTGGCGCGCGGAAGCCGACCGAGTACGTCAGGCACTCATCCACCGCGACGCCGCAGTGGGCCAGACGCGGGGGCAGGTAGAGCATGTCGCCCGGTTCCAGCGTCCACTCGTCCGTGCCCTTGAAGTCGGCGAGGATGCGCAGGTCGGCGTGCTCAAGGAGTTTGCTTTCGGAGTCGCACATCTGGCCAATCTGCCAGTGACGCTTGCCGTGGCCCTGCAGCAGGAACACGTCGTAGTTGTCGAAATGCGGGCCGACGCTGCCGCCCGGCGCGGCGTAGCTGATCATCACATCATCGATGCGCCAGCTCGGCAGGAAGCGGAAGTTTTCCAGCAGTTCGCTGACCTCGGGCACAAACTGATCCACGGCCTGGACCAGCAGGGTCCACTCGCGCTCCGGCAACTTGCTGAAGTCGTCTTCGGCGAACGGACCGCGACGCAGCTCCCACGGGCGCTCGCCTTTCTCGATCACCAGGCGCGATTCAATTTCTTCTTCCAGCGCCAGGCCGGCCAGTTCATCGGCGTCGATCGGGCTCTGGAAATCCGGAATGGCCTGACGGATCAGCAAAGGTTTCTTCTGCCAGTAGTCACGCAGGAACTCGCGCGCTGTGATACCACCTAGGAGCTGAAGAGGGATGTCAGGATTCATGTGTAACCTATTGAAAAAAAGAGTTTTTACGACGGGAATAAAAACGCCCGGCTCAGCCGGGCGTTCAGAGCGTGTGCAGTGCGGTCAGATGCGCTTGGCTTGCGCCACGGCGTTGCCGATGTAGTTCGCCGGCGTGAGCTTCTTCAACTCGGCCTTGGCTTCGGCAGGCATGTCCAGGCCGTCGATGAAGGTCAGCAGCGCTTCAGGGCCGATGCCCTTGCCGCGCGTCAATTCCTTGAGCTTCTCGTACGGGTTTTCGATGTCGTAGCGACGCATGACCGTTTGAATCGGCTCGGCCAGGACTTCCCAGCAAGCGTCCAGATCGGCGGCGATCTTCTGCTCGTTGAGCTCCAGCTTGCTGATGCCTTTGAGGCTCGCTTCGTAGGCAATCACGCTGTGAGCAAAGCCCACGCCGAGGTTGCGCAGCACGGTGGAGTCGGTCAGGTCGCGCTGCCAGCGGGAGATCGGCAACTTGCTGGCCAGATGCTGGAACAGCGCGTTGGCGATGCCGAGGTTGCCTTCGGAGTTCTCGAAGTCGATCGGGTTGACCTTGTGCGGCATGGTCGACGAACCGATTTCGCCGGCGATGGTGCGCTGCTTGAAATAGCCCAGGGAGATGTAGCCCCAGATGTCGCGGTCGAAGTCGATCAGGATCGTGTTGTAACGGGCAATCGCGTCGAACAGCTCGGCAATGTAGTCGTGCGGTTCGATCTGCGTGGTGTAGGGGTTGAAGCCCAGACCCAGCTCGTCTTCGATGAAGGCGCGGGCGTTGGCTTCCCAGTCGATGTCCGGGTAGGCCGACAGGTGCGCGTTGTAGTTGCCGACGGCGCCGTTGATCTTGCCCAGTAGTGGCACGGCGGCCACTTGAGCGATCTGACGCTCCAGGCGGTAAACGACGTTGGCCAGTTCCTTGCCCAGGGTAGTCGGCGAGGCCGGCTGACCGTGGGTGCGCGACAGCATCGGCACGGCGGCGAAACGGATCGCCAGCTCGCGGATGGACTCGGCGATCTGACGCATCAGCGGCAGCAACACGGTGTCACGGCCTTCGCGCAGCATCAGCGCGTGGGACAGGTTGTTGATGTCTTCGCTGGTGCAGGCGAAGTGGATGAACTCGCTGACCTTGGCCAGCTCCGGCAACTTGGTAGCCTGCTCCTTGAGCAGGTACTCGATGGCCTTGACGTCGTGGTTGGTGGTGCGCTCGATCTCTTTGACGCGCTCGGCGTGCTCGAGGGCGAAGTCATTGGCCAGGGCATCGAGGATGGCGTTGGCTTCGGCGGAAAACGCCGGGACTTCCGGGATTTGCGGGTGAGCCGCCAGGCGTTGCAGCCAGCGTACTTCCACCAGGGCGCGGAAACGGATCAGGCCGTATTCGCTGAAAATCGGGCGCAGGGCCTGGGTTTTGCCGGCGTAGCGGCCATCTACAGGGGAAACCGCAGTGAGCGAAGAAAGCTGCATGGGGTGTTCTCGGACTGTCAGGCAACGAAAAGGGGCGCGTATCATACATGAAAACTTCGGTCAGCCGAGGCTGGCTGACCGTTATGAGTCGCGCGATGTCGGGTTCGGAGCGGGTTGAATGGCATTGGCCACTCAGCGGTGAAGCAATGGATACAGTTCTTTCAATAACTTGCGGCGGCTGATGACCAGTTGCCAGCGGTGACCGCCCACCTGTCGCCAAAGTCGTGCGCAGCGAATTCCGGCCAATAAGAGCGCGCGGATTTTCGACGCATTGTTGGGTTGCTGCAGATTGCGCATGTCGCCGTGGACCTGAATCCGCTGACGCAAGGTGCTCAGGGTGTCCTGATACAGCGCGCCGCTGGCGGCAATGACGTTCTCGTGAACGATACCGAAATGCTCGACCTGGGATTTGATCTGCGGCAGGCGCTTGCCAATGGTGTCGAGCATGTCGTCACGCTTGGACAGCTGGCGCTCCAGGCCCAGCATCGCCAGGGCATAACGCAACGGTTCACGTTGCAACGTGGCGGGATCGCGTTCGAGGGCGCTGGCGAGGGCGCGATAGCCCTCATGCAGATTCAGATCGTCGCCGCCGAACACGTCCAGCGTGTCTTTCGGGTCCATGACCAACAGCGTCCCCATCAGGCAGCCAACGGCGGCTTCACCGGCCTGACCGGTCTTGGCGATGCGATCGACCAGCACGGCGGCCTGAAAGACCCCGGCCAGGGCGACAAGTTGTTCCTGAATCGGGGTCATCAACGTGCATTCCTGGTGTGCCACGGCTCGGCGATTTCGATGACGCCGCCACCCAGGCAGACCTCGCCGTCATAAAACACCACCGACTGGCCCGGCGTTACCGCGCGTTGCGGCTCGTCGAAGGTGGCGCGATAGCCGGTTGCGGTGCGTTCCAGCGTGCAGCGCTGGTCGCTCTGGCGGTAACGCACTTTGGCGGTCAGCTGGCGCGGGCTGCTCAGGTCGATCGGGTTGACCCAGTAGATCTCCGAAGCGAGCAAGGCGCGGGAGAACAGCCATGGGTGTTCGTTGCCCTGGCCGACGATCAGTTCATTGTGCTCCAGGTCCTTGACCAGCACGTACCACGGCTCATCGCCAGCATCTTTCAGCCCGCCGATGCCCAGGCCCTGACGCTGGCCGATGGTGTGGTACATCAGGCCGGCATGCCGACCGATGACTTCGCCTTCGGTGGTCTTGATCTCGCCGGGCTGCGCCGGCAGGTATTGCTTGAGGAAGTCGGTGAAACGACGCTCGCCGATGAAGCAAATGCCGGTCGAGTCCTTCTTCTTCGCGGTCGCCAGCTGGTATTTCTCGGCGATGGCGCGCACCTCGGGCTTCTCCAGCTCGCCGACCGGGAACAGCGTCTTGGCAATCTGCTCGCCGCCGACGGCATGCAGGAAGTAGCTCTGGTCCTTGTTCGGGTCCAGGCCCTTGAGCAGTTCGGTGCGACCGTCAATGTCGCGGCGACGCACGTAGTGACCGGTGGCGATCAGATCGGCGCCGAGCATGAAGGCGTAGTCGAGAAAGGCTTTGAACTTGATCTCGCGGTTGCACAGGATGTCAGGGTTCGGCGTGCGCCCGGCTTTGTATTCTTCGAGGAAATGCTCGAAGACGTGATCCCAGTACTCGGCCGCGAAGTTCACGGTGTGCAGTTTGATACCGATCTTGTCGCACACGGCCTGGGCGTCCGCGAGGTCGTCCATGGCGGTGCAGTATTCCGTTCCGTCGTCTTCTTCCCAGTTCTTCATGAACAGGCCTTCCACCTGGTACCCCTGCTCCATGAGCAGAAGGGCGGAGACCGAAGAATCCACGCCGCCGGACATGCCGACGATGACGCGCTTCTTTTCTGTATCGGAAAAGGCTGAATCAGACATAGGAATTCGATTGGGTAGCAGCAGGAAAGGGCGCGATTCTAACAGGGAGTCGGCGCCAAGGCTAAAAGCTATTCAGTTGCGCTGACGCAACGCATGGGATTAGCAGGACTGGCTTCAGGCGGGAATGGGCCTGAATGGGTACCCTGAATGTCGCGGTGTGGCACCTGACGCTTTCCCGGCTAAAGCCGGTCCTACAAGGGGCCTGCGCTTGATAGTGGGACCGGCTTCAGCCGGGAAGAGGTCGGTCAGTCGCGTACGACGTCCAGGCTGTGGGTCGGGCCTGCGAGGTAGTCATCAATGCACTGCAGCACCAGCTCGCTGCGCCAGCGTTCGGGTTGGCTGGCCAGTTCCTCGCGGGTCAGCCACGGAGCCCCGACAATCCCGGTGTCCAACGCCCGCTCGGGGTGGTGCTGCATCTTTTTGGCCGAAAAACACACGCGCTGGTAAGTCACGCTATTGCTCGGCGCGGTGTACAGGTAAATGCCGACGACGCCGGTCAGTTCGACGTCCCAGCCGGTTTCTTCGAGGGTTTCGCGGATGGCCGCTTCACGCAGGGTTTCATCAGGCTCCAGGTGCCCGGCAGGCTGATTGAGCACCAGCTTGCCGTTTTTCAATTCTTCGACAAACAGGAAACGGCCGTTGTCTTCGATGACGGTTGCGACGGTGATGTGGGGGTGCCAGGTCATTGGGGCTTCTCGTTATCTGTAGGCGCCATCCGAGTTTACGAGGCCCGCGGTGCGCAGTGTCAGGTAAACCGCATTCGCGACCCTCGTAACCTCCGATGGCTCCTACTGGGGTGGTGTCAGCAAAAAAAAAGCCCCGGCGCATTGGCCAGGGCTTTCTCATCGCACCGGGCAGCGTTTAGCCACCCATCGGCACGCCTTACTTCAACGCATTGATCGCGTCGTTCAGGGTCTTGCTTGGGCGCATGGCGTTGCTGGCCAGTTCCGGGGTAGGGAAGTAGTAGCCGCCGATGTCCAATGGCTTGCCCTGTACGCTGTTCAGCTCGGCGACGATGGTCGCTTCGTTGTCAGCCAGGGTTTTTGCCAGCTCGGTGAACTTGGCTTGCAGCGCCGTATCTTCGGTCTGTGCCGCCAGAGCCTGAGCCCAGTAGGTGGCCAGGTAGAAGTGGCTGCCACGGTTGTCGATACCGCCGACCTTGCGCGATGGCGACTTGTTGTTGTCCAGGAACTGACCGGTGGCCTTGTCCAGGGCGGTGGCAAGTACCAGCGCTTTCGGGTTGTCGTAGACGTTGCCCAGGTGCTCGAGAGAAGCGGCCAGTGCCAGGAATTCGCCCAGCGAATCCCAGCGCAGGAAGTTCTCTTCGTTCAGCTGTTGAACGTGCTTCGGCGCCGAACCACCTGCGCCGGTTTCGAACAGACCACCGCCACTCATCAGCGGCACGATGGACAGCATCTTGGCGCTGGTGCCCAGTTCCATGATCGGGAACAGGTCGGTCAGGTAGTCGCGCAGCACGTTGCCGGTCACCGAAATGGTGTCCTTGCCCGCGCGGATGCGCTCCAGGGAAACCTTCATCGCGTCGACTGGCGACTGGATGCTTATGTCCAAACCTGCAGTGTCGTGATCCTTCAGGTACTGCTCGACCTTCTTGATCATCGCCGCGTCGTGGGAGCGCTCAGGGTCCAGCCAGAAAATGGCAGGCGTGCCACTCAGGCGCGAACGGTTGACGGCCAATTTGACCCAGTCCTGAATCGGCGCGTCCTTGGTCTGGCACATGCGCCAGATGTCGCCGGCTTCAACGTTCTGCTCCATCAAGACCTGACCTTTGTCGTCGGTCACACGGACCACGCCATCGGTTTCGATCTGGAAGGTTTTGTTGTGCGAGCCGTACTCTTCGGCTTTCTGTGCCATCAGGCCAACGTTTGGCACGCTGCCCATGGTGGTCGGGTCGAAGGCGCCGTGTTGCTTGCAGTCTTCGATCACCGCCTGATAGATGGTCGCGTAGCAACGATCCGGGATCACGGCCTTGGTGTCCTGCAGGACGCCGTCGTTGTTCCACATCTTGCCGGAATCACGAATCATCGCCGGCATCGAGGCGTCGACGATGACGTCGCTCGGCACGTGCAGGTTGGTGATGCCCTTGTCGGAGTTGACCATCGCCAGAGGAGGGCGGGTCGCGTAGACGGCTTTGACGTCCGCTTCGATCTGCGCTTGCTGGTCGGCCGGCAGGTCTTTGATGCGGGCGTACAGGTCGCCGATGCCATTGTGCAGGTTGAATCCGATTTCTTTCAGGACGTCAGCGTGCTTGCTCAGCGCTTCCTGATAGTACTCGGCGACGAACTCACCAAACATGATCGGGTCCGAGACTTTCATCATGGTGGCTTTCAAGTGCACGGAGAACAGCACGCCGAGCTTCTTGGCGTCTTCGATTTCACGGGCCACGAACGCGCGCAGGGCTTTCTTGCTCATGACGGCGCAGTCGATGATCTCGCCCGCCAGTACCGAGGTCTTGTCCTTCAGCACGGTGGTGCTGCCGTCTTTGCCGATCAGCTCGATCTTCACGGCACCAGCGGCTTCGATCAGCGAGGATTTTTCGCTGCCGTAGAAGTCGCCGTTGTCCATGTGCGCCACGTGGGACTTGGAGTCCGCAGACCAGGCGCCCATTTTGTGCGGGTGCTTGCGCGCATAGTTCTTGACGGAGAGCGGCGCTCGGCGATCAGAGTTACCTTCACGCAGAACCGGGTTCACGGCGCTGCCTTTCACTTTGTCGTAGCCAGCCTGAGCAACCTTGTCGGCTTCGGTCACGACTTCATCCGGATAGTTCGGGATGTCGTAGCCCTTGGCTTGCAGTTCCTTGATCGCGGCCTTCAGTTGTGGAACCGAGGCGCTGATGTTCGGCAGCTTGATGATGTTGGCTTCCGGTGTGGTCGCCAGTTGGCCCAGCTCTGCCAGATCGTCGGAAACCTTCTTGTCACCCAGGCGCTCGGGAAAGCTGGCGAGGATGCGGGCTGCAAGCGAGATGTCGCGGGTTTCAACGGCGATGTCAGCGGAGGCGGTGAACGCTTCGATGATAGGCAGCAGTGAGTAGGTGGCGAGGGCTGGCGCTTCGTCAGTGAAGGTATAGGTGATCTTCGAGCGGTTGGACATTTTCGGGATAACTCTCTTCTTTGCTGAGCGTACACAAAATTTCGAGATGCGCAGGGTAGGCACTTTCGCCCAAGGTATCGATGAGCCGAAAGTCGAGAATTTCGTCGCGTGATAGGGGGTGCATCAGTCGAGCGTCAAACGGTCGGACCCGGGTAGCGGTCTGGCCTGTCGAGGGCTGAAAGCCTGGTTTCAGGTGGTTCGGCCCCCAATGACCCAACGGTCACCGGCGCGAGTATATCACCGCACCCGGCCATTACTACGCTACTCGTGTGACGGCTTTGCGGTGCCCGGGACGATCGCGCTGGTCTCGGGAGGTGTCATGATTTCTCGGGGAAACCGTTCAGCCCTTGTACCACGGGGCCTGCGGCAACCTGTCGCAGTGGTTTGAAGCCGATGCGCCCCGGCAAGTCGATCACCGGATTTCGACTAAAGGAGCATCTGTGTCGCGATGGCGTTTGCTCGCTCCTAAATAGATGCACGATAGATGCACGCAATATAGATGCATGGAGCGTGAGATGAACGGCACAAAAAAAGCCGGCCAACCCTGAACGGATTGACCGGCTTCTCGAATCTCGCGCTTGAACGGTCCGGCTCAGGCGTGATTGTTGCGCTATGCCTGTTGCTTCTCGAAATGTCTCTCGTGCTGCGGGGCTGCCTCAGGGATATCAGCAACTGCTTTCGCACTGATGCCTACGGCATGAAGACCCTTGGGGCCCTGAGTGATCTCGAACTGAACCGGCTGGCCGGCCTTCAGCGTTTTATAGCCTTCCATCGTGATCGCCGAGTAGTGCGCGAACAGGTCTTCAGACTTGCCGTCTTCAACGATGAAGCCATACCCCTTGGCGTTGTTGAACCACTTGACCTTACCGCTGTGCATAGTCACATCCCTCTGCAAAGGACTCCGATGGGAGTATCATCACCTCTCATCCGCCGGACCTAAAAAATTTTGGTTGACTGCGCGGACCCTTTTTACCCAATGTGGGTTCTATTGTTTGTAACACCGATTGGCCGATAGTCAAGGTCAAGCGGCGGTCCAGTTGAAAACCGGTATCACCGCCACCATTTATTTCAATCACGTCCTCTGTGAACCTTCTTTACCATGCATGCAATCAGCAAGATTCGACTAACATTCAATCAGGATGACTCGCATCCCCATGAGGACGATGCGTCGGGCACCGCTGTACAGGAAGCCAAGCCGACATTGCAGGTGCCGCCTATGTACAAGGTGGTTTTGTTCAACGATGACTACACCCCGATGGATTTCGTTGTCGAAGTGCTCGAGGTGTTTTTCAACCTGAATCGTGAGCTGGCGACCAAGGTCATGCTGGCCGTCCATACTGAGGGACGGGCCGTTTGCGGATTGTTTACCCGCGACATCGCCGAGACCAAGGCTATGCAGGTCAACCAGTACGCCAGGGAAAGCCAGCATCCGCTACTCTGTGAAATCGAGAAGGACGGTTAACGCCGGACACTTGGGTATGAGGTGAAGCTATGTTAAACCGTGAGCTCGAAGTCACCCTCAATTTGGCTTTCAAAGAGGCCCGCTCGAAACGTCATGAGTTCATGACCGTCGAGCACCTCCTGCTGGCCCTATTGGACAATGAGGCTGCCGCCACCGTACTGCGTGCCTGCGGCGCAAACCTCGACAAACTCAAACACGACCTCCAGGAGTTCATCGACTCCACCACGCCGCTGATCCCTGTGCATGACGAGGATCGCGAGACCCAACCTACACTCGGCTTCCAGCGCGTTCTACAGCGTGCGGTTTTTCATGTGCAGAGTTCCGGCAAGCGGGAAGTCACTGGCGCAAACGTGCTGGTAGCGATTTTCAGCGAGCAGGAAAGCCAGGCAGTGTTCCTGCTCAAGCAGCAGAGCGTTGCCCGTATCGATGTCGTCAACTACATCGCCCACGGTATTTCGAAAGTGCCGGGGCATGGCGATCAATCTGAAGGTGAGCAAGATATGCAGGATGACGAGGGCGGTGAGTCTTCTTCCTCAGGCAATCCTCTGGATGCCTATGCGAGCAACCTGAATGAGCTGGCCCGTCAAGGCCGCATCGATCCGCTGGTAGGGCGCGAGATGGAAGTCGAGCGCGTCGCTCAGATTCTCGCGCGGCGTCGCAAGAACAACCCGCTGCTGGTGGGCGAGGCCGGGGTGGGTAAAACCGCCATTGCCGAAGGCCTGGCCAAACGCATCGTCGACAACCAGGTGCCGGATTTGCTGGCCAACAGCGTCGTGTACTCCCTCGACCTGGGCGCACTGCTGGCCGGTACCAAGTACCGTGGCGATTTCGAGAAGCGTTTCAAGGCGCTGCTCGGCGAGTTGAAGAAACGCCCGCACGCAATCCTGTTCATTGACGAAATCCACACCATCATCGGTGCGGGTGCTGCGTCCGGTGGCGTGATGGATGCCTCCAACCTGCTCAAGCCGCTACTCTCGTCGGGTGATATCCGTTGCATCGGTTCGACCACGTTCCAGGAATTCCGCGGCATCTTCGAGAAAGACCGTGCGCTGGCACGTCGCTTCCAGAAGGTTGACGTCTCGGAGCCGTCAGTCGAAGACACCATCGGCATTCTGCGCGGCCTGAAAGGCCGTTTCGAACAGCATCACAATATCGAATACAGCGACGAAGCCCTGCGTGCCGCTGCTGAACTGGCGTCGCGCTACATCAATGACCGTCACATGCCCGACAAGGCCATTGACGTCATTGACGAGGCGGGCGCCTATCAGCGGCTGCAACCGGTGGAAATGCGCGTCAAGCGTATTGAAGTGCCGCAGGTTGAAGACATCGTGGCGAAGATCGCGCGGATTCCGCCAAAACACGTCAACAGCTCTGACAAGGAGTTGCTGCGTAATCTGGAGCGCGACCTGAAGCTGACGGTGTTCGGTCAGGATGCCGCCATCGACTCGCTGTCCACCGCGATCAAGTTGTCGCGTGCAGGCCTCAAGTCGCCGGACAAGCCTGTCGGTTCCTTCCTGTTTGCAGGTCCGACCGGTGTCGGCAAGACCGAGGCGGCACGTCAGCTGGCCAAGGCGCTGGGTATCGAGCTGGTGCGTTTCGACATGTCCGAGTACATGGAGCGTCACACCGTATCGCGTCTGATCGGTGCGCCGCCGGGCTATGTCGGTTTTGATCAGGGCGGCCTGCTGACTGAAGCGGTCACCAAACAACCGCATTGCGTGCTGCTGCTCGATGAAATCGAGAAGGCGCACCCGGAAGTCTTCAACCTGCTGCTGCAGGTCATGGACCACGGGACGCTGACCGACAACAACGGGCGCAAGGCGGACTTCCGCAATGTGATCGTGATCATGACCACCAACGCCGGTGCTGAAACGGCAGCGCGGGCTTCGATCGGTTTCACCCATCAGGATCACTCTTCTGATGCGATGGAAGTGATCAAGAAGAGCTTCACGCCGGAATTTCGCAACCGTCTGGACACCATCATTCAATTCGGTCGCCTCAGCCATGAGGTGATCAAGAGCGTGGTGGACAAGTTCCTTACCGAACTTCAGGCGCAGCTGGAAGACAAGCGCGTGCTGCTGGAAGTGACCGAAGCGGCGAGGGGTTATCTGGCCGAAGGTGGTTACGACGCGGCGATGGGCGCACGTCCGATGGCACGTCTGATCCAGGACAAGATCAAGCGTCCGCTGGCCGAAGAAATCCTCTTTGGCGAGTTGTCCGAGCATGGCGGTGTGGTACACATCGACTTCAAGGACGGCGAGATCACGTTCGATTACGAAACCACGGCTGAAATGGCCTGACGTTTCGGTTAATGCAACAAACCTGAAAGGCGCCGAATGGCGCCTTTTTTGTTGGCTGCGAATTTGCCGAACCCTTGTAGGCGTGAGCTTGCTCGCGATGTCGATTTGTCTGAGACACGTCAGGTGACTGACACGACGCCATCGCGAGCAAGCTCACTCCTACACAGGGTGCTGTGCTTAAGTAGCGAACACAAAAACGCCCGGCATATGCCGGGCGTTTTTGTTAAGACCTGTTAGCGGGCGCGGTAAGTGATGCGCCCTTTGCTCAAGTCGTAGGGCGTCAGCTCAACGCGGACCTTGTCGCCGGTAAGAATGCGGATGTAGTTCTTGCGCATCTTGCCGGAGATGTGCGCGGTTACGACGTGCCCATTTTCCAACTCCACACGGAACATGGTGTTGGGCAGGGTGTCGACGACAGTGCCTTCCATTTCGAAGCTGTCTTCTTTCGACATGCAGTAAAGCCCTCGGTATCCAATGAATGGCCCGGTGCAAACGGCAGCCAGGCAAAAGCGGGCTGCATTGTGCCCGAAAATTGAGGTTTAAGCCAAGGGCTTCAGTAAAGAGTGACCCATCTTTGATTGGTAAGCAGTTCGATAGGGCGATATTGGGTCTTGTAATTCATCTTTTTGCAGTTCTTTATCCAGTAGCCGAGGTACACCGCATGCAGTTGCATGCGTGCGGCTTCGGCGATCTGCCAGAGAATCGCGTAACGCCCCAGGCTGCGGCGCTCTTCCGAAGGTTCGTAGAACGTGTAAACGGCAGAGAGCCCGTTGGGCAGCAGGTCAGTGACTGCAACGGCGAGCAGCCGGCCCTCCAGACGGAACTCGTAAAAACGCGAAAACGGCAGGTCGCGGACCAGGAAGGTGGAAAACTGGTCGCGGCTCGGTGGAAACATATCGCCATCGGCATGGCGCTGCTCGATGTAACGCTGATACTGATCGAAGTATTCCTCACTGAAATGCGGCTTGGTGCTCGTCACTTCGAGGTCGGCGTTCCTCTTGAAAATACGTTTTTGCTGACGATCGGGCACAAAGAGTCCGACCGGAATGCGCGCAGGTACACAGGCGCTGCAGTTCTGGCAG
This sequence comes from Pseudomonas petrae, assembly GCF_021728295.1. GTDB lineage: Bacteria > Pseudomonadota > Gammaproteobacteria > Pseudomonadales > Pseudomonadaceae > Aquipseudomonas > Aquipseudomonas petrae. The sequence continues at coordinate 108,772 of NZ_JAKJXE010000013.1, read as the reverse complement.
TGCGGACGGTAAAGATGATCGCCACTGCGGCGAAACCCCATGTCCGAGAGATCGGCATAGACCTGGACGTCCATCGGCTGGCTGGGGTCGAGAAACAGCGTGGTGGCTTGTTCCTCGGGCAGGTAGCTACAGGAGTGGGGTTGAGTGGCATAGAACTTCAGCCGCGCCAGCTCGGTCATGATCAACCCTCGAGAAAAACTGTAGTCATGAGTGTATGCCAGGCCAATCAAACTCGCCTAGGCGACCAATCGGCGTAATTGCTCGCATTGAGGTGTTTATGCAGATAGTCGGCGAACGTCTGGCGCGCAATCGAGCGCGCGCCAAGGCTTAGCAGGTGCTCGGTAGGCATTTGGCAATCAATCAGAACAAAACCCGATTCTTTCAAGTATTCGACCAACGTTGCGAAGCCGACCTTGGAGGCGTTGTCGGCGCGGCTGAACATCGATTCGCCGAAAAACAGCTGGCCCATGGCCAATCCATACAGGCCGCCCACCAACGCGTCGCCGTCCCAGACTTCGACGCTGTGGGCGAAGCCACGCGCATGCAGTTCGATATAGGCCGCCTGCATGGAGCCGGTGATCCACGTGCCGTCGGTGTACGCCCGGGGTTCGGCGCACGCTTGAATGACCGCCGCGAAATCCTGGTCGAAGGTGACCCGATAATGCCGCTGTCGCAGCAGCTTGCCCAGACTGCGTGATACATGAAGCTCATCCGGGAAGAGCACGGTGCGCGGGTCCGGCGACCACCAGAGAATCGGCTGGCCCTGCTGATACCAGGGGAAGCAGCCGTGGCGGTACGCTGCAATCAAACGATCCGCAGACAAATCGCCGCCGCCGGCCAACAGTCCATTGGGCTCGCGCATGGCTTTTTCCAGCGGAGGGAAATCAAGGGTGTCGCGTTGTAACCAGGTCAGCATGGCATCCAGACTTTACGAGAGGGGAGGGGCGTCAACGCAGGCTTGCAACTCCGGCTGCAACTCCATGCTGCAACTCTCTGTTGCAAACAGGGTCACAAGCCGCTTGATTGCACCCGGATGTTGGACCACTTGGTTTCTTCATCCCGGCATGGCCTTTTGACAGTTCAAGGGGGCAGGAAAAACACGTCATAAGCCTTTGTCGGCAAAGAAAATGCGTGCTCAAATTGTCAGCGGCCGGCGAAGCTTGAACATCTGCAAGCACCGCGCCAGACTAACGTGGCGCGCGGCGCGCAAATCCGTACAATGCCGATGCTGTTTAACCTCATTTCAAGTCACCTGTCGAGCGTGCGTTATCGCAGGCGTGATTTTTCGGTCGTCAGGCCGTTCTTCAGCCGATGTCCGGAAAGCCGCTGCCATTTCGTCAAGGCAGTCGTACACAGTCAATCATCAGATGTTCGCGCTTGCGCGCAGGAATTGAAGCGTTTTGAAGAAATCCACCATAGCACCCACCCCCGTTCCGCTCTGGCGGCAGCACCTGCACTACCGGCTCAAGGAAGGTGCACTGATCGCGTTCGGCGCGCTGTGTCTGTATCTGATCATGGCGCTGTTGACCTACGATCAGGGCGATCCGGGCTGGAGCCACACGAGCAGCTCGGCCCAGGTACAGAACGCCGCCGGCCTTGCCGGTGCTTATTCCGCCGACATCCTGTTCATGATCCTCGGGTACTTCGCGTACATCTTCCCGTTGCTGCTGGGCGTCAAGGCCTATCAGGTCTTCCGCCATCGCCATGAGCCATGGCAGTGGAGCGGCTGGCTGTTTTCCTGGCGCATGATCGGTCTGGTGTTTCTCGTGCTGGCCGGCGCTTCGCTGGCGCACTTGCACTTTCATTCGGCCTCGGGCCTGCCGGGTTCGGCCGGCGGCGTGCTGGGCGAGGTGCTGGGCGATCTGGCCAAGCGCGCGCTGAATGTTCAGGGCAGCACATTGCTGTTCATCGCGCTGTTTCTGTTCGGCCTGACCGTGTTCACCGATTTGTCGTGGTTCAAGGTCATGGACACCACCGGCAAGATCACCCTGGATCTGGTTGAACTGTTCACGGGCTCGCTCAACCGCTGGTGGATTGCCCGCACTGAACGCAAGCAAATGGTCGCTCAGCTGCGCGAAGTCGACATGCGTGTCGACGAAGTGGTCGCTCCGGTTGCCCCGGATCGACGCGAGCAGGCCAAAGCCAAGGAACGCCTCATCGAGCGCGAGCAGGCGTTGACCGAACATATGGCGGCCCGTGAGAAACACGTGCCAGCCGTCATTGCCCCTGCACCTCCACGCGCATCTGAGCCGAGCAAGCGCGTACAAAAAGAGAAACAGGCGCCGTTGTTCGTCGACAGCGCCGTGGAAGGCACCTTGCCGCCCATCTCGATCCTCGACCCGGCCGAGAAAAAGCAGCTCAACTATTCGCCTGAATCGCTGGCGGCGGTGGGCCATCTGCTGGAGATCAAGCTCAAGGAATTCGGTGTCGAGGTCACGGTGGACTCGATTCATCCGGGCCCGGTGATCACCCGTTACGAAATCCAGCCGGCAGCCGGCGTGAAAGTCAGCCGTATTTCAAACCTGGCGAAAGACCTGGCGCGCTCCCTGGCAGTGACCAGCGTTCGTGTGGTCGAGGTCATTCCCGGCAAGACCACCGTCGGTATCGAAATTCCCAACGAGGATCGCCAGATCGTGCGTTTCTCCGAGGTCCTGTCCACGCCGGAATACGACGACGCGAAATCGCCGGTCACCCTGGCGCTGGGTCATGACATCGGCGGCAAGCCGGTCATCACCGACCTCGCCAAGATGCCGCACCTGCTGGTCGCCGGTACCACCGGTTCCGGTAAATCGGTGGGCGTGAACGCCATGATCCTGTCGATCCTGTTCAAGTCCGGGCCGGAAGACGCCAAGCTGATCATGATCGACCCAAAGATGCTCGAGCTGTCGATCTACGAGGGCATCCCGCATTTGCTGTGCCCGGTGGTCACTGACATGAAGGACGCCGCCAACGCCCTGCGCTGGTCGGTGGCTGAAATGGAACGCCGCTACAAACTGATGGCCAAGATGGGCGTGCGTAACCTGTCGGGTTTCAACCAGAAGGTGCGCGAAGCCGAGGAAGCCGGCACGCCGCTGTCCGATCCGCTGTACCACCGCGAAAGCATTCACGACGAAGCGCCGCTGCTGACCAAGCTGCCGACCATCGTTGTGGTGGTCGACGAGTTCGCCGACATGATGATGATCGTCGGCAAGAAGGTCGAAGAACTCATCGCCCGTATCGCCCAGAAAGCCCGTGCGGCGGGTATCCACTTGATCCTCGCGACCCAGCGACCTTCGGTGGACGTGATCACCGGCCTGATCAAGGCGAACATCCCGACGCGCATGGCGTTTCAGGTGTCGAGCAAGATCGACTCCCGGACCATCATCGATCAGGGCGGCGCTGAACAACTGCTGGGTCACGGCGACATGCTTTACATGCCGCCTGGCACCAGTCTGCCGATTCGTGTGCACGGCGCGTTTGTCTCGGACGAAGAGGTTCACCGCGTCGTTGAGGCGTGGAAGCTGCGCGGCACGCCGAACTATAACGAAGACATCCTGGCCGGCGTCGAAGAACCGGGCAGCGGCTTCGACGGTGGCGGCGGCGGCGGTGATGGCGAAGACAGCGAAAGTGATGCGCTGTACGACGAAGCCGTGAAGTTTGTGCTGGAAAGCCGCCGCGCTTCGATTTCTGCGGTACAGCGCAAGCTGAAGATTGGCTACAACCGCGCCGCGCGCATGATCGAAACCATGGAAAACGCCGGCGTCGTGACGCCCATGAACACCAACGGCTCGCGTGAAGTGATTGCGCCAGCCCCGATGCGTGACTGACACTTCAACGTCATGCTTAACCGGGCGGCGTCACTGAGGCGGCGCCCGGCTTCAACCACACTCAAAGAGGAATCCCATGCGTCTTATCCGCATGCTGTTGGTACCTGCACTGGCTTTTTCTGCTCTCTCGGCCCACGCCGACAGCAAGGACGTGGCACGTCTGACCCAACTGCTGGAAAACTCGAAAACCCTGAGCGGGCGTTTCTCCCAGCTCACCCTCGACGGTGGCGGCACCCAGCTGCAGGAAACTGCCGGCGAGATGACCTTGCAGCGCCCGGGCCTGTTCTACTGGCACACCGACGCGCCGCAAGAGCAAACGATGGTTTCCGACGGCAAGAAGGTTTCCCTGTGGGACCCTGATCTGGAGCAGGTCACCATCAAGACCCTCGACCAGCGTCTGACCCAGACCCCTGCGCTGTTGCTGTCCGGCGACGTGTCGAAAATCAGCGAGAGCTTCGACATCAGCGCCAAGGAAGCCGGTGGCGTGATCGACTTCGTGCTCAAGCCCAAGTCCAAAGACACCCTGTTCGATAGCCTGCGCTTGTCGTTCCGCAACGGCATGATCAACGACATGCAGCTGATCGACAGCGTCGGCCAGCGCACCAATATCCTGTTCACCGGCGTCAAGGCCAACGAGCCTGTCCCGGCGAGCAAATTCCAGTTCCAGATCCCGAAAGGCGCTGACGTCATTCAGGAATAAAAGGGGTTCGCCTGTTTCATGGACCTGTTCAGCACTGAACCGATCGCGCAACCGTTGGCCGCCCGCCTGCGGGCGACCAATCTGGACGAGTACGTCGGCCAGCAGCACCTGCTCGCCCACGGCAAGCCACTGCGTGAAGCGCTGGAGCAGGGCGCCCTGCATTCGATGATTTTCTGGGGACCGCCCGGCGTAGGTAAAACCACGCTGGCGCGGTTGCTGGCCAAAGTCTCCGACGCGCATTTTGAAACGGTGTCGGCGGTGCTGGCCGGGGTCAAAGAGATCCGTCAGGCGGTGGAGATCGCCAAGCAACAGGCGGGTCAATACGGTCGCCGCACCATCCTGTTCGTCGACGAAGTGCACCGTTTCAACAAGTCGCAGCAGGATGCGTTTCTGCCCTACGTCGAAGACGGCACGCTGATCTTCATCGGCGCCACCACCGAAAACCCTTCATTCGAGCTCAACAACGCGCTGCTCTCCCGCGCGCGGGTCTATGTGCTCAAGAGCCTGGACGAAGGGGCGCTGCGTCAGTTGGTCAACCGCGCGCTGACCGAAGAGCGCGGGCTGGGTAATCGGCATCTGACCTTGGGCGACGAGGCGTTCAAGACGCTTCTGGCCGCAGCGGACGGCGATGGCCGGCGGATGCTCAATCTGCTGGAGAACGCATCGGACCTGGCGGAAGACGGCAGCGAAATCGATCCCGAATTGCTGCAAAGCCTGCTCGGTGACAGCCGCCGTCGTTTCGACAAGGGCGGCGAAGCGTTCTACGACCAGATTTCTGCGCTGCACAAATCCATTCGCGGCTCCAACCCCGACGCCGCGCTGTACTGGTTCGCGCGGATGATCGACGGCGGCTGCGACCCGCTGTATCTGGCGCGACGCGTGGTGCGCATGGCCAGCGAAGACATCGGCAATGCTGATCCGCGCGCCTTGCCGTTGTGCATGTCGGCGTGGGATGTGCAGGAACGCCTCGGCAGTCCGGAAGGCGAACTGGCCGTGGCGCAGGCCATCGTTTATCTGGCCTGCGCGCCGAAGAGCAACGCCGTGTACATGGGTTTCAAGATGGCCATGCGCGAAGCCACCGAGCATGGTTCGCTGGAAGTGCCCTTGCACCTGCGCAACGCGCCGACGAAGCTTATGAAACAGCTCGGCTACGGCGAAGAATACCGCTACGCCCATGATGAGCCGGATGCTTACGCGGCGGGTGAGGATTACTTCCCCGACGAACTCGAACCGCGCCAGTATTACCAGCCGGTCCCCCGCGGCCTTGAGCTGAAGATCGGCGAAAAGCTCAAACACCTGTCGGCGCTCGACCGCGCCAGCCCACGTCAGAGGAGAAAATAGTGATTCAATTGATTCTTGCCGTGTCCGCCGGTGGCGTGGCTGGTACATTACTGCGTTTCGCGACGGCTAACGTGGTCGCTGCGAACTGGCCGCGCTATTTCTACACCGCAACGCTGGCGGTGAATCTGGTGGGCTGCCTGCTGATCGGTCTGCTCTACGGGCTGTTTCTGATCCGCCCGGAAGTCCCGATTGAACTGCGCGCCGGATTGATGGTGGGATTCCTCGGTGGTCTGACGACGTTTTCGTCTTTCTCACTGGACACGATTCGCCTGCTTGAAAGCGGCCAGGCTCCTCTGGCCATTGGCTACGCCCTCATCAGCGTACTGGGCGGGCTGCTCGCGACGTGGGCCGGCCTGTCTTTGACCCGAATTTAATATACGAGAGACCGATATGCTCGACTCCAAACTGCTGCGTACTCAACTTCAGGACGTAGCGGATCGCCTGGCTTCCCGTGGCTACACACTGGACGTGGCCCGCATCGAAGCGCTGGAAGCCCAGCGCAAGACGGTGCAGACCCGCACCGAACAGCTTCAGGCCGAGCGTAACGCCCGTTCCAAATCCATCGGCCAGGCCAAGCAGCGCGGTGAAGACATCGCGCCGCTGATGGCTGACATCGATCGCATGGCCGAAGAGCTGAGCACCGGCAAGAAAGAGCTGGACGCCATTCAGTCCGAACTCGATGCCATGGCCCTGAGCATGCCGAACCTGCCCCACGCGTCGGTGCCGGTGGGCGCTGACGAAGAAGAAAACGTCGAAGTGCGCACATGGGGCACGCCGGCGTCGTTCGATTTCGCGGTTCAGGACCACGTTGCGCTGGGCGAGAAGTTCGGCTGGCTGGATTTCGAAACCGCTGCCAAGCTGTCCGGCGCCCGTTTCGCCCTGTTGCGTGGCCCGATTGCGCGTCTGCACCGTGCGCTCGCGCAGTTCATGATCACGCTGCACATCAACGAGCACGGTTACGAAGAGGCCTACACGCCGTATCTGGTCCAGGCGCCTGCGTTGCAGGGCACCGGTCAGCTGCCGAAATTCGAAGAAGACCTGTTCAAGATCTCCCGCGAAGGCGAGGCCGATCTGTACCTGATCCCGACCGCCGAAGTGTCGCTGACCAACATCGTCTCCGGCGAAATTCTCGACGCCAAGCAGTTGCCGTTGAAATTCGTCGCCCACACGCCGTGCTTCCGTAGCGAAGCCGGTGCGTCGGGCCGTGATACGCGCGGCATGATCCGTCAGCACCAGTTCGACAAGGTCGAGATGGTGCAGATCGTCGAGCCGGAAAAATCCATGGAAGCGCTGGAGAGCCTGACCGGTAACGCCGAGCGTGTGCTGCAATTGCTCGAATTGCCGTACCGCGTATTGGCGCTGTGCACCGGTGACATGGGTTTCAGTGCGGTCAAGACCTACGACCTGGAAGTGTGGATTCCGAGCCAGGACAAATACCGTGAAATCTCGTCGTGCTCCAACTGTGGCGATTTCCAGGCGCGTCGCATGCAGGCCCGCTGGCGCAACCCTGAAACCGGCAAGCCGGAACTGGTTCACACGCTGAACGGTTCGGGTCTCGCAGTGGGTCGCACGCTCGTGGCGGTGCTGGAAAACTACCAGCAGGCTGACGGCTCGATTCGCGTGCCGGAAGTCCTCAAGCCATGGATGGGCGGCATCGAGGTCATCGGCTAAATGGAATTTCTGCCGCTGTTCCATAACCTTCGGGGCGCTCGGGTGCTGGTGGTGGGCGGCGGCGAGATTGCCTTGCGCAAGTCTCGCCTGCTGGCTGATTCCGGGGCGGTGCTGCGCGTGGTCGCTCCCGAAATCGGAGCGGAGGTGCGCGCGCTGATCGAGCGAAGCGGTGGCGAGCAGATTCTGCGCGGCTACACCGAGTCTGACCTCAACGGCTGCGTGCTGATCATCGCTGCCACCGACGACGAGCCGCTCAATGCGCAGGTGTCAGCCGATGCCCGTCAGCGCGGCGTGCCGGTCAACGTCGTGGACGCGCCTGCCTTGTGCAGTGTGATCTTCCCCGCCATCGTCGACCGTTCGCCGCTGGTGATCGCGGTGTCCAGCGGTGGCGATGCGCCGGTGCTGGCACGGCTGATCCGCGCCAAGCTGGAAACCTGGATTCCGCCCACGTACGGGCATCTGGCCGGTTTGGCCGCGCGCTTTCGGCATCAGGTAAAAGGGCTGTTTCCCAACGTCCAGCAACGTCGGGCGTTCTGGGAGGATGTATTCCAGGGGCCCATCGCCGATCGGCAGCTGGCCGGGCAGGGCGCCGAAGCCGAGCGCCTGTTGCAAGCGAAGATCGACGGCGATGCGCCGGCCACGACCGGTGAGGTCTACCTCGTGGGCGCGGGGCCGGGTGATCCTGATCTGCTGACCTTCCGCGCGCTGCGTTTGATGCAGCAGGCGGATGTCGTTCTGTACGACCGCCTGGTCGCGCCGGCGATTCTGGATTTGTGCCGTCGCGATGCCGACCGGGTCTACGTCGGCAAGCAACGCGCCGATCACGCCTTGCCCCAGGACCAGATTAACCAGCAGTTGGTGGATCTGGCCAAGCAGGGCAAACGCGTGGTGCGGCTCAAGGGCGGCGACCCGTTCATCTTCGGCCGTGGCGGCGAGGAAATCGAAGAGCTCGCGGCCCATGGCATCCCCTTCCAGGTCGTGCCCGGTATCACGGCGGCCAGTGGCTGCGCGGCCTACGCCGGCATTCCGCTGACCCACCGCGATCACGCGCAGTCCGTGCGTTTCGTGACCGGTCACCTGAAGAACGGTACTACTGACCTTCCATGGAAGGATCTGGTGTCGCCATCCCAGACATTGGTGCTCTACATGGGCCTGATCGGGCTGCCGGTCATTTGCGAACAGTTGATCAAGCACGGTCGCTCGGCCGATACGCCTGCAGCGCTGATCCAGCAGGGCACCACCGTCAACCAGCGCGTCTTCACCGGCACGCTAGCCAACCTGCCGCAGCTGGTCGCGGAGCACGAAGTCCATGCGCCGACCCTGGTGATCGTTGGGGAAGTGGTAACGCTAAGGGAGAAGCTGGCGTGGTTCGAAGGGGCTCAGGCGAGCGTCTGATTTCGCCCCAGTGCGTTTGGGGTATGTGATCAATCGCGATCGGACGCAAAACCGCAGGAGCCGGCTTGCTGGCGAACGCGGTGGATCAGCGCCACATCTGTAGCTGATCCTCCGCAATTGCAGGCAAGCGCGCTCCTATAATGATCTCGTGGTGAATGACCGAGTGGCTTCCACGCCTTCAGCCGTTCTGCAAAATCCCTTTCCCGCTCAAACGCCCACGATCATGCTCGCCGCTAAAGTCCTGCTGCGGGCCTTTTGGCACGACGCCGGTCGGGTTGATGGTGGCGTGGCTCGCGTAGTAGTGATGCTTGATGTGCGCGAAATCCACCGTCTCAGCCACACCCTGCAGCTGATACACCTCGCGCACCCAGTTGCTCAGGTTCGGGTAATCGGCGATGCGCCGCAGGTTGCACTTGAAGTGCCCGTGGTAAACGGCGTCAAAGCGAATCAGCGTGGTGAACAGGCGCACGTCGGCTTCCGTCAGGTATTCACCCGCCAGGTAACGCTTTTCGCCCAGCAGGCTTTCCAGCGCATCGAGCTCTGCGAACACTTCATCGAAGGCCTCTTCGTATGCCCCTTGCGACGTCGCGAACCCGGCGCGATAGACACCGTTGTTCACGGCCGGGTAAATACGGTCGTTCAGCCGGTCGATCTCGCTGCGCAGCGGCTCCGGGTACAGATCCAGGTGATTGCCCGTCAGATCGTCGAATGCCGAATTGAACATCCGGATGATTTCCGACGACTCATTGCTGACGATGCGATTCAGCTGCTTGTCCCACAGCACCGGCACGGTGACCCGACCGGTATAATCGGCGGTGTCGGCGAGGTAGCGCTGGTACATGAAGGTGTGGCCATCCAGCGCATCGCCGGTGGAGCCGGTCTGCTTGTCGAATGTCCAGCCGTTTTCGCGCATCAGCCAGCTGACCACGGAAACGTCGATCAGACTTTCCAGACCCTTGAGCTTGCGCACGATCAACGTGCGATGGGCCCACGGGCAGGCCAGCGAAACGTATAAATGGTAGCGACCGGCCTCCGCCTTGAAGCCGCCTTCACCGGACGGACCGGGCCGACCATCGCTGGTGACCCAGTTCCGGCGCTTGGCCTGTTCGCGCTGAAAAGCGCCGTCTTTGCTGCTTTCGTACCACTGGTCTTGCCAGCGTCCTTCAACGAGAAGGCCCATGTCTGACTCCAAAGTGAGCTGTACCGAAGTACGTTGGAGATCAGTCTAAGGGCAATCGTTCGAACGAATAGCGCAAAGACTGGGGGGTAGCTATCGGCTAAATCGATCTGTTCCGGTTTGCCCAATACTGCTGCGCCTGCGCGAAGGCTTCAGCCCGGGGCATTCCGAGGCCCCTCAATGCGAGCGCCATGGTCGCAACCAGCGCCAGTTGCGGGTAGCTGTCCTCGATATCGCCTTTCCAGATCGCGAGCAGATGCTGCGGGTCGAGTGTGGCCGGCTTCACGTGGCGACGGTCCGACAATGCCGGCCATTCCTCGTCCCACGGCTGGCCGTCAGTCGTGCCATACAAGTGGCTGATGGTGTCGGGATTGATCTCGACTTCACCGCCGTCGCCCTTGATCACAATGGCGTGGTCGCCGAGCAGGCTGCTGGCGTCGCGATGCACGCCCTGATAGCCAGGATGGAAAATACTCTGCAGCCCGCACCGCGCGCCCAGCGGATTGAGGATGCGCGCCAGCGAGTGGATCGGCGAGCGCAGCCCCAGCGTGTTGCGCAGATCGATCATGCGCTGCAGCTGCGGCGCCCAGTCGCCGAGGGGGAAGAACGCAATGTTCTGCTGCTCCAGCGCTTCACCGACCGCTTGCCAGTTTCGGCACAGCGGAATGCCCAACAGCTCCAGCAACTGCTCGCTGTACAACCGGCCGGCGGTATGGGCGCCGCCGCCGTGCATCAATACGCGCACGCCATTCTGCGCCAGGCACTTGGCCGCCAGCAGGTACCACGGCAGATGGCGCTTCTTGCCGGCGTACGTCGGCCAGTCGATATCGACCGTCAGTTCCGGCGCATGCAGACGTTCGCGCACCGCTTCGGTGAAGCCTGCGAGCTCATCCGGGCTTTCTTCCTTGTGTCGAAGCAACATCAGGAAAGCGCCGAGCTGGGTGTCTTCGACTTTTTCATCGAGCACCATGCCCATGGCTTCCCGGGCTTCAGCGCGGGTCATGTTGCGCGCACCACGCTTGCCCTTGCCGAGAATACGAACGAAAGGCGCGAACGGATGCTCGGCAGGGGTTTCGGTGACGAGGGGGGCGAAGTCGGTCATAGGCAATTGGTCGGCTTTGGCAGGCCCGCCAGCTTGGCGGCAAGTTTGGCGGGAGTGCCGTTGAACAGACGGTTCAGGTGCAAACTGTTGCCCTTGTCGGCGCCCAGTTTCAGCGCGGTGTACTTGACCAGCGGCCGTGTGGCCGGGGACAGCTGAAACTCTGCGTAGAACGCACGCAGCAGTTTGAGAATTTCCCAGTGATCGGGAGTAAGGGCGATATCTTCCTCAAGGGCCAAGGCTTCAGCGACTTCGTTGGACCAGTCGTGCAGGTCCTCGAGATAGCCGTCTTTGTCCAGCGCGATGCTGCGCCCGTCGACGATGAGCTGTTTCATAACCACGTGTTGACCTTGTCGTATTGCACCGAGAGCGCGACGAAGCCGGCGTAATCGACGCCTTGGGCCCAGTCAGGCAGCGCGATGTTTCGAGCGGTGGCGTCTTCATCAAGCACGAATAGCTTCAGTCTGCCGGTTTTCGCGCTCAATAGCTGGGCGGTAGCGGTGTCTGCGCGCAATGCATAGCTTGCGTCGCCGCACAAAAAGATCGCGTCGTCGCTGCCGAGCACACGCAGGCAACTGCTCAGGCGCGAGTCGGTGAACGGGGAGTGAGAGAGTACGTGCAGGGTAGCCATCAGATTGTGATCACCTGGTCGTAACGGTCAATGAGCGCGGCGATTTGCGGGTCATCCAGTACCTGAAGCGGTTCGACGCTCAACCCGGCCGGCTGCATCCCTCGCTCATTCAGGCTGGTGCTGCAGGCGAACAGGTCTTCCACGCCGAACATCGACAACGCCTGAAGGTTGGCGGTCAGGTCTTTCTGCTGCACCTGGCTGGCGTTCTGCGCCGTCGCCAACTGAAGGACACCGTCGTCCATGAACAGCATGGCGACCGGCAGATCGAACGCGCCGCCGGCCAGGGCAATGTCCAGCGCCTCCCGGGCGTCGGGGCCGGACCAGGGGGCCTGACGGCTTATGATCAATAATGACTTCGCCACTTTACGGCCCTCCAAAGCAGATCAAGCGATCGGCCGTCTGCACTGCGTCGTGCAGCTGACCCAGCCCCGACAATTCCCAGGGTGCGGGGAGGTTCGCCGCAGGTCGCGAATAGCGCTCTGCTTCCTCAGCATTCAACACGCCCCGGCGCAGGGCTGCTGCAATGCAGACCACGCCATCCAACTGGTGGGTGATGACGAAATCACGCCACTGCACAGCGGTATCCGACTCATCCTGGGGCGATACGACATTGCCGGACGCGCTGTGCACGCCGTCCTGATAGAAGAACAGCCGGACGATTTCATGGCCCTGCGCCAACGCGGCTTTGGCGAACAGCAACGCGCGTCGGGAGGAGGGTGCGTGGGCGGGCGAATGCAGGGCGATGGCGAACTTCATGGGCGGCTCGGTGGGGCGCTGACAGGGAACATGGGCGCAATGATAAAGAATTCACGAACGCCGGACAGCAAAAAGCCCGCCGAAGCGGGCTTTTTGTTGAAGCGGGCAAACTGATCAGTCTTTGCTGCCCATGATGCCGAAGATCTGCAACAGGCTGATGAACAGGTTGTAGATCGATACATACAGGCTGATGGTCGCCATGATGTAGTTGCGCTCACCGCCCTGAATGATCGCGCTGGTCTGGAACAGAATGCAGACCGACGAGAACAGTACGAAGCCGGCGCTGATCGCCAGTTGCAGGCCGCTGATCTGGAAGAACATGCTGGCCACCACGGCCCCGAGCAACACGAAGAAGCCTGCGGTGATGAAGCCGCCGAGGAAGCTCATGTCCTTGCGCGTGATCAGCACATAGGCCGACAGACCGCCGAAGACCAGCGCTGTCATTGCGAACGCGGAAGCAACGACTTCAGCGCCGCCCTGCATGCCGATGTAACGGTTGAGGATCGGGCCGAGGATGAACCCCATGAAGCCCGTCAGCGCGAACGCCGAGACCAGACCCCACGCCGAATCGCGCAATTTGTTGGTGAGGAAGAACAGACCGTAGAAGCCGATCAGCACGACGAAGACGTTCGGGTAACGCACGTTCATCTGTTGTGCAACAAACGCCATGACGCCGCTGAAGGCGAGGGTGAGGGCCAGAAGGCCGTAAGTGTTGCGCAGGACGCGGCTAACCTCTAGCTGCTCGACCTGCACGCGGTTGTTGACTGCGTAATCCTGTTCGCGCATGGCGCTACTCCTGATGGTGAAAATGAAGGGTTTGAAACCTCAAGTTGCAAAGATCATAACAGAGGCGACGCAGCGCGCTAGCCGGAGAGTTTGACAGCTTGTTTCATTACGGTATTATGGCGCCCGCAAAGCGAGGGAGGGGTGGCAAAACCTTCCGACGCAAGATGCTTCGGGGAATTGGCAGAGTGGTTGAATGCACCGGTCTTGAAAACCGGCGAACGTTAATAGCGTTTCTAGGGTTCGAATCCCTAGTTCCCCGCCAAACACAGTAAAAAGCCCCGCATCTGCGGGGCTTTTTCGTTTCCGGGGTTTGGTTTTTGCGATGGGCCCTGAAGTCCGGGTGTCGGGGCAGCGATGGGCTAAAGCCGGAACTTGCCGACCATGTCGTTGAGCCGGACCGCTAGCTTCGACAGCTCGTTGCTTGCTTCCAGCGTCTGTCTCGCACCCTCGGTGCTCTGCATTGCCAAATCTCGAATGCTCACCAGGTTTCTGTCCACATCGCGGGCAACGTGCGCTTGTTGCTCCGAAGCCGTTGCAATCTGCATATTTCGTTCATTGATCTCCAGGACCGCGTCGGTGATCAGGCGCAGGGACGAGCCTGCGTCTTTCGCAGAGGTCAGCGTGCTGTAAACCTCCTGTCTACTTTTGTCCATGGACTCCACCGCAGCGGCAGACCCTGACTGGACCTTGGTGATCATCTGCTCGATTTCCTGAGTGGACAGCTGGGTCCGGTGCGCCAGTGCTCGTACCTCGTCTGCCACCACAGCAAAACCCCTTCCTTGCTCCCCGGCGCGCGCCGCCTCAATCGCCGCGTTCAACGCGAGAAGGTTCGTCTGCTCGGCAATGGCCCTGATGACGCTCAGCACTTTTGTAATATCGTCAGCCTGACTGGCCAGGGCCTTGACCTGTACCACAGAGTTGTCGACGAGGTCGGCGAGGCTCGTCATGGCCGTCACCGTGTTTACGACCCTTCGGTTGCCCTCTTCGGCGGATGTGCTGGATGACTTTGCGGCCTCGGACGTTGAGTTCGCATTTCTGGCAACTTCTTCTACTGCCGCACTCATCTCGGTGACCGCAGTGGCCGCCTGTTCGATCTCGCTGTTCTGTTTTTGAAGTGTGCGATCTGCGCTTTCGGTGATCGATGTCATTTCGACGGACGCGGTGCTCAGCTGGTCGGCCGCTCCCGATATTTCAGTGAGCGTGGTCTTTAAACTGCCCGCCATGAGATTGAGCGCAATCATCAAACTGGATATCTCATCCCGGCCCGTCACGGCGAGGACGCCGGAGAGGTCGCCCGTTGCGATTCGCTGCGCGAAGGTCAATGAGCTGGCGACCGGCTTTACGATGCTTCGGGTCAGAGCATAAGCCAGGCCTATGGTGAGAACCGAAGCAGCCAAAACAACAGAGATCAGAACCATGATGCTGTGGCTGTAAACTTCTGCAGCGCGATGCCCTGCGCTGACTGCGTTCTGTGAATTGATGTCACGCAGCTTCGTGAGCTCTGCTTGGTACTGCGTCGCGGTCTGCGCTTGCTCGGTGTTGGCGAAATCCAGTGCGGTTTGATGGTCGGATTTATTCAGCGCGATGATGTTTTTGACGCCTGATATGTATTTTTCCATCAGGCCATTTGCTGTCTGAAACTGCCTTTTATCTTCTTCGCCAGTGACCAGGTGGGCTCGGTAGTAACCCGTCTTGTCTTCGAGAGTGGCGATGTATTGAAAAATATTGTCGGTGACCTTGCGTTCTGCATCTGGGCCCGACACCGCCAATAATCGTATGCTTTCCAGCCGGGTATGCAGCAGTGCAATCTGGATATCGTCAATCACCTGAATGCTGGGAACCACGTCAGTTTCCAGGCTTTGTTCAGTGGCACGCATTTCATCAATTTGAAGGTACGCGAATACGCCTAGGCCTAGGAGGATCAGCGTAATCAGACCAAAGCAAAGCAGCGCCCTGGTCGAAATCTTAAAGTTTTGTAGTCGCATGGGGGTTTCTCCGGAGCTCCAAAGGAAGGCGCTGAGGTCCGTTCCAGCTATCAGCGTGTCTGCCGGATTTTCGATTACTTAAGGTACGCCCAGCGGATCAACAGGCCTATGGCCATCATGCCCGCGCGTTTGCGCAGTGCTGAATAATCAATTAACTAATTCTTCATTTAACGCTGCCAAGGCGTTTGCAAACGCAGCGAGCGGGAGGCGATTATTGCTTCTCGGGCTCGCCCCGAAATACCTGCCAACTATTGAGGAACACCATGCCGTTTAAAGACCTTTGCCTGGCATTGCTTGTCATCATTGCGTGGGGTTTGAATTTCATCGTCATCAAATACGGGCTGGACGGCTTGCCGCCGATGTTGCTGGGCGCGCTGCGGTTCACGCTGGTCGCGATTCCAGCGGTGTTTTTCATCCGCCGTCCGCAGCTGCCCTGGTTCTGGCTGCTTGCGTATGGCGCGACCATTTCCTTCGGTCAGTTCGCCTTCCTGTTCGAGAGCATGGCCCATGGCATGCCACCGGGGTTGGCCTCCTTGCTGCTGCAAGCGCAGGCATTTTTCACGCTGCTGTTCGCCGCGATATTCATCGGTGAGAAATTACGCGTTTATAGCGTGGCGGGCTTACTCATCGCCGCTGGCGGACTGACCCTTATCGGCATGGGCACGGGGGCTGCGACACCGCTGCTGGCGGTGGTGCTGGTTTTGTGCGCGGCTTCGATGTGGGCGTTGGGCAACATCATCACGCGCCGGTTTGGGAACGTCGATCTCGTCGCCCTGGTGGTCTGGGGTGCGATCGTTCCGCCGCTGCCGTTTCTCGCCATGTCGCTGTGGCTGGAGGGTCCAGTGCTGATTGAGCATTCACTGCTCAATTTGGGATGGAGTTCGGTGCTGTCGCTGGCTTATCTGGCCTTCGTTGCCACGCTTTTCGGCTACATCAGCTGGAGCAAGTTGCTGTCGCGCTATCCAGCGGGCAAGGTCGCGCCATTTTCGCTGCTGGTGCCTGTGGTCGGCCTCAGTTCCTCAGCGTTAGTGCTGGGCGAGCGACTGAGCGTGCTGCAATGCGCGGGGGGTGTGCTTGTGATGTTGGGTCTGACGGTAAACTTGCTTGGGCCCAAGCTGGTCAGCCGCGGGCGACGAGCAATGGCTTGATGGGGGGCTGGCGCTGACGTGAATTCGCCTCGCCAGAAATGGCTTGCCAATGGAAGGGGCGTCGAGTCCGCCCCTTCCAATCAGCTTACTGGGGAGCCGGGCCGAAGCGGTTATCGCCTTTTTGACCTTCCGTAGCCAGGAACACGATGTTGGCGAACGGCACAATGAGCCACCAGCCGCTGCGATCAGTGTCGTGCAGTCGGCGAACGCCAACGGCGAGGCCGGGTATCAATAACGCAAGGCTATAAACATTCGAGATCATTGAATGGCTGCCGATGATGGCGTCGACAACGGCAATCGCGATAGCGATCAGGAAGTTGATCAGGAAAAACATCCAGTATTCCTTGCGCCGCGCCCTCCCACTGAACACCGCGTACTTTTTCAGAACGTCTACATACCAGTGAAAAAAACCTGGCTGGGTGACAACGGCAGCGCTATTGCCGCCGCCTGCGTACGCCAACTGCGGCGCGCCGCACTGCGGGCACGTGACAGCACCATCACTGATTTCTTTTGCACAACCACTACAAAATGCCATTTGAATCTTCCTTTGATTAATTAACAGCCAGTCCAACGAAAATAAGCAGTGAGACACCCGATAACACAGTCCCGGCGATGGCCATGCCATAGCCCGGTCTTTTGGTGTTGATAGTGATGATCCCGAGAATCAGGGCGGCGACAGAGAACAGGCCCAAGCCCTGAATCGTCTCTGTGTCCCATTCATTTTGGTCGAAGAGCGCAAGAGTGCACACGATACTGAGCACGAGCGAAATGATTGCCATCCAGGGGGAGCCAACGTTTGCAGGGGGGAGTGTTGCTGAGGTGATTTGACTCGCGCCACATTGTGGGCAAGTGACTGCCGTTTCATGCAGCTCCTTTGCACAGCCACGACAAAATACCATCGCCATCTCATTTCCCTATATCAGAAAGGCTTGTGGGTGCTTGTCGGCACCCTGGCAGGAATCTTTAGAAAAAGATTTTGTAGGCGTTCTACTCGCGCTGTTCAGGACCAAGCATGCAGGTCGTTGCGGGACGCTCGCCTGCCTGCTCATCCCTTTACATTGCCAAGCCTGTGAAGCCGAATCAGAATCCTTAACAATTGATAACGCTTTGCATTAACATTTTATAAAAATATTGTTACGATCGGCGCCCTCATAGCTTTTCGCCATGCGGAACGTCGCTCGTCAGGGTGCCGTGCCGCAGATCAGCACGCCTTCGTCCTCTCCAGGAAGCACCCGATGCTACGTCCCGCCCTGCCTGCCTTGTCGGCACTTGTTGCCCTTGGTTTCTCCAGCCATTCCTTCGCAGCACCGACGCAGCAGGATTTGCCCGATCAGCCATCGGCGACATCGCTCACTCAACCGGGCAGTGCCAGCGGCAACTCTGCGCCGGGCGCAGTGGCGTTGGAAGGCTTGAGCATCAACGCCGATTACGGCATCGCGGGGCAGGCGACCACGGAGAATTCGGGTTCGTATACAACGGGTTCCATGAACACGGCGACCCAGCTGCCGTTGTCCATCCGCGAGACCCCGCAATCGGTGAGTGTGATCACCCGCCAGCGCATGGACGATCAGGGCATGAACGACCTGAACGACGTGGTGAAATACGCACCCGGCGTGACGCTGCACCGAACGGCGTCGGACCGTCAGGAATTTCTGGCGCGCGGTTTCAAGATCGACAACATCATGTACGACGGGCTGCCGAGCAGCATCAGCACCTACACTCAGGATGTGATTTCCGGCGCGGACCTGGCCATGTATGACCGCGTCGAAGTGGTGCGCGGTGCGACGGGCCTGATGACTGGCGCGGGCAGCCCGGCAGCGACGTTGAACCTGGTGCGCAAGCGCCTGACCGCCGTGCCGCAAGTGAGCGTGACCACCAGCGCTGGCAGTTGGGACCGTTACCGCACCGAGGTCGATGCGTCGAACACGCTCAACGATTCCGGCACCGTTCGCGGCCGCGTGGTGGCCGCGTACGAAGACGACAAGAGCTTCTCCGACATCCGCAAGAACCAGCGCCAGACCTTTTACGGGATTCTCGAAGCCGACCTGAATGATTCAACAACCTGGACCGTCGGCGCGTCCAAACAGCGTGACGACAACACCTCGGACTGGGGCGGTCTGCCCAGCGGTCCAAACGGCGAAGACCTGCACCTCAAGCGTTCGACGTTCCTCAGCAACGACTGGTCGTACTGGAACAAGGACAACATCATGTTCTTCACCGACGTCACGCACCGCTTCGACAACGGCTGGTCGGCCAAGCTCGCCGGGCAGAAGATCTGGGCCGAAGCGGATACCTTCTCCAGCTACATCGGCAACTACGACGGTCTGGGTTTTCAGCAGTACCACGGCAAGTACCGCGACGACGATGACCAGACCAACCTTGATGCGTCCCTCAGCGGGCCGTTTCAGATGTTCGGTCGCGAGCATGAGCTGGTCGTGGGCGTGAGCCACCGGCAGGAGAAGTTTCACCAGTGGGGCGGCTGGACCGACGGCACGCCGATCGATATCTACAACCCGCCCCATTCACTGCCCAAACCTGACGTCGACACCAGCCTGTACGAAACCCGTAACGCCGCCACCGAAGAAGGCGTATACGCCGCCGCGCGCCTGAACCCCATCGACCCGCTGCACGTGATCCTCGGCAGCCGCGTCAGCTGGTATGACTTCGACAACCGCGTCGGCAGTGGTGATTACAAGGTGGTCCGCGAAGTCACGCCGTACGCCGGCGTCATCTATGACCTGAACGAGACGTACTCGGCCTACGCCAGCTACACCGAAATCTTCAAGCCGCAGACCGAGATGGATTCGTCGCGCTCGGTGCTGAAGCCAATGACCGGCAAGAACTACGAGATCGGCCTTAAGGGCGAATATTTCGACGGCGCGCTGAATGCGTCGGTGGCGCTGTTTGAAATGGAGCAGGAAAACCGCGCGTATCTCGTCCAGGACCAGAACTCCACCAATTGCCCGAGCTTCCCGGCTTCCAGCTGCTACGGCGCAGCGGGCAAGGTGCGCAGCCGCGGAATCGACACCGAGCTGAGCGGCGCGCTGACGCCGGACTGGCAGTTCTCGGCGTCCTACACCTACGTGCTGAGCCAGTTTGTCGAAGACGGCACCAAAAGCAACGAAGGCAAACTGTTCGCCCCCGAACAGCCGAAGCATCTGTTCAAAACCGCGACCAGCTACACCTTGCCGGGCGAGCTGCACAAATGGCGAGTAGGGGCGGACGTGCTTGCCCAGAGCAAGACCTTCAACCGCGTCGGCGACGGCCAAGCGGATCAGGACGCTTACGGCATCGTCGGCCTGATGGCCGGCTACAAGCTGAACGAGCACTGGGACGGTCGGGTCAACGTCAACAACCTTTTCGACACACGTTACTGGCAGGGCATCCCGAAAGAGTCGGGCACCGGCGTTTACGGCGATCCGCGCAACCTAATGTTCTCGGTGAAGTGGACGCTCTGACCACTCGCCACACCCTGCATACCGTTTGATCGCAAAGCACGGCGATCAAACGTCCTCGTTCTGATCTTCCGCCAGCAAATCGAGCCCAGCCAAGGGCTCGATCAACTGCGCCCCCTCGTTGCGCACATTCCCGACCTCCTTGCCCACGGCATGCCAGTGAAAATCGCTGACCGGCCGGCAGCCTTCCTGCGCGATTTGCGCGAGCCGTGACGCCGGCGTCTGCGGGTCGACCCATTCCCGGGCGAGCTCGGGCGTCAGCACCAGCGGGCGGCGGTCGTGGATGTCGAGCATGCCGGCGTCGCTCGCAGCCGTGATGATGACGAAGCCGTCGCGTTCGTCCGGCTCAAGGCCGGGGCTGACCAGGCCCAATGCGGCGAAGTACATCGGTTGCTGGTCCTTCAGATGAATGAACCAGGGCTGCTTGCGCTTCGAATCGTTCGGGTCTTTCACCCATTCGTACCAGCCGTTTGCCGGGGCCAGCGCGCGACCATTCGGCCACAGGTCCTTGAAGAACTTGCCCGTCATCACCGTTTCGACGCGCGCATTGATCGGGTCGGGCCGTTTGCCTTTCGCCCAGTAGGGCGACCAGCCCCAGCGCACCTTGTCGACGCTCAAGCCGTCAGCGACAGGGCGGATGATTTCGACACGGGTGGTCGGCGCCACGTTGTAACGCTCGATGGGCCAGAGATCGTAGCCATTGATCACCAGCTGCTCTGGCGCCAGCGTCTTGAGGTAATGATCCATTGGCTCGTAGATCGAGTAGCGTCCGCACATGTGTCACCCGTCGAATTTTCCTGCTTACCAGATTGACCGCGCGCGGTTGAGAACGTTAACTGTATATACGTACAGTTAACAAACACAAGGTCAGTCTCATGAGTGTCACCATCCTTGGCCGATTGTCGGCGGCGGGCGAGCGATTTCCCCTTTATGCCTTTCAAGTGCCGGCGGGTTTTCCCTCGCCGGCGGCCGATCACATCGAGCGGCACATTTCGCTGGACGAGCTGTTCGACCTCCGCGCGCCCCATGTCTATCTCGTGAAAATAGAGGGCGACAGCATGCAGGGCGCGGGCATCTATTGCGGCGACCTGGTGATCGTCGACCGCAGCCTGTATGCCGAGCATGGCGATATCGTCATCGCCGCGCTCAATACCGAGCCGGTCTGCAAGCGCCTGCACATGCGTGGCAACGAGGTCATTCTCAAGTCCGAGAACACCAAATACCCGCCGCGCTACGTCATGGAGGGTGACGAGCTGCTGATCTGGGGCGTGGTGAAATACAGCGTTCGCGATCACGACAAGGTGATGCATTCGTGATGGAGAGGCTTTCTATATAAGGAAGGGTGGAGAGGGTGTGACTGCACGGGCTTATTGGAACCATTCAAGCGCCCGTGCCACACAGCATAAACCTCTCAGGATGACCTCCAATGCCGCCTGCCTTCAGCCCGTACCCGGGCGCTTTGCGTGTCGCTCGACCGATGCGCATTGCTTCACTGACTGTCGCGATGTTGTGTGCCGGCTGCCAGTCTTACGGCCCGCCCGAGGCGAGGACTGAACGCACGCCGCGCCTGGTGGCGGGTCTCAATCGCAGCGTTGAGCCGGTGGCCTTTTCGCGGCCGGCGCAACCCTACGACGGCAGTGATATCTGGCAGCGGATGGGACAGGATTTCCGTCTGGCCGACGATAACGGCGTCAACGAGCGCATTGTGCGGCAGCGCGACTGGCTGCTGGGCAACGCAGGCTTCATCCGCAATGCCAGTCAGCGGGCCAGTCCGTATCTGCACTTCATCGTAGAAACCCTCGATCAGCGTGCGATGCCGGCGGAGCTGGCCTTGTTGCCGATCATCGAAAGCGCCTACAACCCCAAAGCCAATTCGATCCGTGACGCGGCTGGGCTGTGGCAGTTCATGGCCGCCACCGGGCGCGATTTCGACCTGCGTCAGACCGCCTGGTATGACGGACGCCGGGACGTGGTGGCGTCCAGCAAAGCGGCGATGGATTACCTGACGCGTCTGCACGGCCAGTTCGGCGGTGACTGGCTGTTGGCGATGGCGGCTTATAACGCGGGGGAGGGCACGGTGAGCCGGGCCATCGACGCGAATCAGCGGCGAGGCCTGCCCACCGATTATTGGCACTTGAGCCTGCCAAAGGAAACCCAGGATTACGTGCCGCGCCTGCTGGCGCTGTCGTTGCTGGTGCGCGAACCGGAGACCTATGGCGTGAAGCTCAGCCCGGTGGCCAACGCGCCGTATTTCACGGTGCTGGAGCTTGCGCGACCGGTTGACCTTGAGCGCCTCGCCGCCAGTGCCGGCATCGATCGCTCGGTGCTGTTGAACCTCAATCCGGCGTTTCTGCGCAAAAAAACCGCCGACGGACCTTCCCGCCTGCTGGTGCCTCGCGACCAGTTCGAGCACCTTTCGGCCACCCTCGGCAAAATGACCGACGACGTGATGCACGGTAACGAGGCACTGGCAGTCAGTACTGCCACGGCGTCAGCGGGGATCGTGCGTCCCTGACACCACGCTTCAGCCGCAGGATTGTCCGCTTCGGGCCTAATTTTGGCAGCAATAAGCCGCTCTGTGGCCCCACTCTGTATCGGCGCGGACACATGGCATACGCCCTCCTTTCTGCCTCCGTCTGACCGCATGAGTTGTGGCAAGCCTATTTGCTAAATCGATTAACGAGAATCTCACCGAACTTTTGTGCGTTGTGTAAGAGCGCTGATACATCGTGGCCAGCCTCCGGCGAAGACACAATTAGAAACATTCACAGTGAAACCTACATAGCTTTTTGCGTGGGCTGTCTGCTCGCTACAAGTCGCCGGTCGTCGCTACCAACAGTTGGATCCATTATCAAATCAGCCGCACTGCGCAAACCTTTGCCTCGGATTTTGCGTACGTCATTAGGACGTGTGCCGAGTCGGACCCGCTAGATTCAAGGGTTCTGGACCTATACGCCGGAGTACAGTAAATCCTGTTCGGAAAACCGAGTTGGAACAGTCGGTTTTCCGAACGAGTTTAAACTAAGTGCGTTATTAATGAATGGATGATATTCAAGTTGCGCGATCCGCGAACGGTCACTTTCGATGCGAATCGAGTTATATAAGTTTTTACAGTGTTGGGCGGGTGAGTCGGGCGCAAAACTTAGTTAGTTGTCATCGTTGAACATGAGCGATATAAATACATTCAAAACGGACGGCGCGTTAACCACAACACACGGTTGATAATAGTATTACTAATTCAGTTCCAGGCTTCGGGCTACGGCAGAACAGTGTGCAACCAGAGCGACTGAGGCCAGGCGCACCATGGCAGAGCATAACCTGATGATTGTTAAGCTATTGTGATGCACGCCTTAGTCACCGCAGGCTTTGCCGTCCCGCGTAAGTCATCGTCCGGACGGGGGCAAGGGCTAAATTTAAATAGCTGTTTGAATGTTTGGCAGATAATTAGTTGTCGCCGTCAATAAAGTCAAAGTGCTATCACGGCTGGCCTTGTCCAGCGTGTGCAGTAAGTCTCGCCCCGTCGGGGAACTAAATTTAATTATTGCTGCCTTTGGAATGCGTGGTATTAATAAATCGCTTGCTCCCACTACGAGAGGTATCGATGAAAGAAGAAATCGATGTAAGCGAGTGTCCGTGTCAGCCTGAAACTGTGGCGCTGGATATCCAGCAGATAGCATTGAATACCGCAAACCTGAGTATGGATTTGCTGCTGTGCGGGGAGACAGGAACAGGCAAAGACACGCTGGCCAAACGTATTCATGACTTGTCCGGTCGGACAGGTTCTTTCATCGGCATGAATTGCGCGGCTATTCCGGAATCCCTGGCGGAAAGTCAGCTGTTCGGTGTGGTCAACGGCGCTTACACCGGTGTCAGCCGATCCCGGGAGGGGTACATCGAGGCGGCCTGTGGCGGCACGCTGTACCTGGACGAGATCGACAGCATGCCGCTGAACCTGCAGGCCAAGCTGCTGCGTATTCTGGAAACCCGCGGCATCGAGCGATTGGGTTCGACCGCGTTCATTCCGGTGGACCTTCGGGTCATCGCCTCGGCACAGCGCCCTCTGGATGAACTCGTGGAACAAGGGCTTTTTCGTCGCGACCTGTTTTTTCGGCTCAATGTGCTGACCATCCAGATGCCAGCCTTGCGCAAGCGTCGCGAACAGATCCTGCCGTTGTTCGACCAGTTCACCCAGGAAGTCGCCGCCGATTTCGGTTGCCCGGTTCCCGCGCTGGACAATCGCCTGGTGCAACTGCTGCTCAGCCACTCATGGCCAGGCAACATTCGCGAGCTGAAGTCGGCGGCCAAGCGTTTCGTGCTCGGTTTCCCGCTGCTGGGCGGCGATGCGTCTCCGGATCGCGATATGGAAACCGGCCTGAAGACTCAGCTGCGGGTCATCGAAAGAATGCTCATCGAAGACGCCCTCAAGCGTCACAAGCACAGCCTCGACGCGGTGGTGCAGGAACTCGAAATCCCCCGACGCACCTTGTATCACCGGATGAAAGAGCTGGGGATGAAGGATGCGGATGAAGCGGCGGTGATTTAGCGGGACCGGCTGTGTCAGCCCATGCAGTTGATTGAGTAGGACCGGCTTTAGCCAGGAAGGGGCCAGTGCGAGCGGCATCAGATTTGTGGTGTAGCGCCTGACGCTTTCCTGGCTGAAAGCCGGTCCCACCAGGTTCGCGGTCAGTAGGACCGGCTTTGGCCGGGAAGAGGCCAGTGTGAGCAACAACGGATGTGTGGTGTGACGCCTGACGCCTTCCCGGCTAAAGCCGGTCCTACAAAAGCGAATCCCGCCCACCCATCCAGTTCCACAAATACCTGTTCCATCAAGCGTGCTGTCTCGCAATGGACGCCTCGCAGCCAATCTCGCGCAGCCAATGTCGCGTAACCCTGAAATGCCAGAGGTCGTGGATGAGTGTGTACGAGTTAGGCGATGAACAGTTGGAGGACGACAATCAGGTGCCGAACCTGCGCGTGGTTGCGCGGAGTCTCGGCCAGTTGGGGATCGATCTGCTTTTGTCGGGTGAAACCGGGACCGGCAAGGACACAGTCGCCACCCGGATCCACGCGTTGTCCGGGCGCAAGGGACCGCTGGTCGCCATGAACTGCGCCGCCATTCCGGAATCCCTGGCCGAGAGCGAATTGTTCGGCGTGGTCAGCGGCGCTTACACCGGCGCCGACCGGGCGCGGGTCGGCTACATCGAAGCGGCACAGGGCGGCACGTTGTACCTCGACGAGATCGACAGCATGCCCCTGAGCCTGCAAGCCAAACTGCTGCGGGTGCTGGAAACGCGCTCCGTCGAACGGCTCGGCTCGACATCACCCATTGCCCTGGATATCTGCGTTATCGCCTCGGCCCAGCGCTCCCTCGACGAGATGGTCGAGCAGGGGCGCTTTCGCCGGGATCTGTATTTCCGCTTGAACGTATTGACCGTTACCCTGGCGCCGCTGCGCGAGCAGCGCGCCCGCATTCTTCCGCTGTTCACCCGTTTCGCTGAGGCGGCGGCGCAGGAATCGGGTATTCCGGTGCCAGAGACTACTGGCGTGCTGCGGCATGTCCTGCTCAACCACGACTGGCCGGGCAATATTCGCGAACTGAAATCAGCGGCCAAGCGTCACGTCATGGGCTTTCCGCTTCTGGGCGGCGAGGCCGGCGAGGAGGGCGAATCATCGGGCCTCAAATCGCAGTTGCGGGTGATCGAAAAAGCACTGATTCAGGCCGCGCTCAAGCGCCACAACAACAGCGTCGATGCCGTGAGCCAGGAACTCGACATCCCCCGTCGCACGCTCTACCACCGCATGAAAGAACTCGACGTCTGACCTTCTCTTACCCCGCTGCTTCTGGCGACACACCCTCCGTTCACACAGCCAGATCCGCAGCTCCCGGGCCCATCCTGAATTTTATTGAGCCACGCGCGGAACCGATCCTGAGGTCCGGGCCACCCATTGGCACCAAGCACTTTCGCTGGTGATGACTCAGGAGTGTTCGACATGAATCCAATCTCAATGGTCGGTGGTTTCGCCAACAGCGCTATCAACGCGGGTGGGCAAGTGGCTCAGCAGGCAGCCAGCGCTGTGACCAATGTTAAGCAGGAAGGCCAGATCACTGACGCCGCCGGCCCGTCCAAGGCAGAAGCTGCACAAAGCGCCGCCACCGAAAAAGCCGATGCAAGCCAGGCGCGCCTGATTGCCATGCAGACCGACGCCGACATCCGCAAGCAAACCAACGACGTCCTCAGCGCTATCCGCTCCGGCAAGGAAGACAGCGCCAACAAGGCGATCAGTGCCGAGGCGCAGAACGCCAAGGGCATCAGCTACTGATCGGTCCGAGCGCCCCCTGAAAAAGGGGGCATCCACCTGAGGATGGAGGTTTCATGCTAAGTCTCAATGCCAATACCAATCCGTTGCAAAACCTGCACATCGGCACTGTGGTGTCCCAGCCAGCGCTGGGCGGCGACAAGACCCCGCAGTCGCTCAAGGACGTGATCGATCAGCTCGCTCAGGCGCTGACCAAAGGCGGGCACCTGGACAAGGAATCGCCGCTGGGCCAGATGGTCGGCAAGCAGATGGAGAAGAACAACCCGTTGGCGTCCCTGATCGGCGGCAATCCGGACATGATCAAGGCTGCGCTGGGCGACCTGATCAAAGACAAGCTGGGCGAGAATTTTGGTGCCGCCGCCGATGCAGGCCAGGCGGGTGCCGGCGCGCCGGACCTGATGTCGCAGACCCTCAACGGTCTGGCCAAAGCCTCACTGGATGACCTGCTGACCAAGCAGGACAGCGGCACCACCTTCTCCAAGGGCGACATGCCACTGCTGGAAAAAATCGCCGAATTCATGGACCAGCGCACGGCCCAGGATCCGGGCAAATTCCCGGCGCCGGACTCGGGCTCCTGGAAGAACGAACTCACGGCCGAGGGCGACAACTTCCTCGACGGCAAAGAGACCGCTGCCTTCCGTTCTGCGCTCGACTCTCTTGGCGGTCAACTCGATCAGCAACAGAGCGGCCTCAGTGATGCCGGCGGCGGATCGCCACTGGGTAACCCACTCAGCAACCCGTCACCGACTGATCCATCGGGCGGCGGTGTGCAAACCCCGAACAGCCTGAATCAAGACCTCGGCCAACTGCTGGGTGACCTGCTGCAGAAGGGCGTCAATGCCAGCGTCGGCGGCGGCCTCGGCACGCCAGTGAACGATGCGTCCCAGTCGGGTGGTGCCGGCAACAGCGTGACCCAGGACCTGGGGCAACTGCTCAGCGGCCTGATCAAGAAAGGGCTGGAGGCTGAACAGAACGGTGCCGGCGTCAATGGCGCAGGGGGGCAGAACCCATTCGCCCAACACGATCAGCAAAACATGCTGGTCCAAGCTGCTTCCGCCCTTGTCTCGGCATTGGTGGGCGGCGGCAGCAGCAACAGCAACAGCCTGTCCTGAACCCAGCCGCGCCCCTCGACACCGTCTGCCGGAGAACCGCCGTGACCCTTTCCAATGTCAACCAACTCAAATCGCCGTCCACCGATCTTGAGCCGCGCCTGGATCAGGGATTGGTCAGCGGGCCTTCGCAGGCGGACGTCGATCTGTTCAACGCCGCCATGCGCCCCGAGCTGTCGATGCAGCAGAGCCATTTGTCCGAACAGATCGCCAGCGCGCTGTCGGACCGTCTTGGCGCCACCGACAAGCTGTCGCAGCAAGCGGCGCGCAAGATGAAACGGGCGTCCACCACCGACGACCCGCTGGAAATTTCCCAGATGAGCCGGTCGCTGTCGCAGTACTCGCTGCAGATGGCGCTGACCACCAAAGTCGTCAGCAAGAGCGCCCAGGCCCTCGACAAACTGACCAACCTGCAGTAGAGGCATGACGTGAACTACCTGACTGCGGGACTGATCTGCCTGATGCTGCTGCTCAGCGGGTGCAGCGATGACACGGACCTGTTCACCGGGATGTCCGAGCAGGATTCCAATGACGTGATCGCCAGCCTCGCCGACCAGCACATCGACGCGCGCAAGCGCAGCGAGAAGACCGGCGTGGTCATCAGCGTGCCGACCGCCGAGATCAATCGCGCGGTGCGGATCCTCGATGCCGCCGGCCTGCCGCGTCGTTCGCGCACCAGCCTGGGCGAAATCTTCAAGAAGGAAGGGGTGATTTCCACGCCGCTGGAAGAGCGCGCCCGGTACATCTACGCCTTGTCCCAGGAGTTGGAGGCGACGCTGTCGCAGATCGACGGCGTGATCGTCGCCCGCGTGCATGTCGTGCTGCCCGAACGCATCGCGCCGGGCGAGCCGGTGCAGCCTGCGTCGGCGGCGGTGTTCATCAAACACACCTCGGCCCTCGACCCCGACAGCGTGCGCGGGCGCATTCAGCAAATGGTCGCCAGCAGCATTCCCGGCATGTCCGGCGAGCCCCTGGATTCGAAGAAATTCGCCATCGTGTTCGTGCCGGCGGCGGAATTTCAGGACACCGAACGGCTGGTGAATTTCGGGCCGTTTCTGGTCGACAGCGCCAACCTCGACTTCTGGAATCGCATGCTGTGGCTCGCGCCGTTTGCCGCGCTGCTGCTGATTGCCTTGATTGTGTTGATCCTGCGCGGTGACTGGCGCAGTGCGCTGTTGCAACGCATCGGCCTGCGCCGCGGTGCACGGACGAGCATGCCGGTGCGGGCGTAATGCTCAGCGCCGAGGAGCACTGGATTCGCTGGTGGTGTGCGCCATGGGAATGGGCGCATGCCGACTGGATCGACGTGTTTGCCGACCATTGCGGCGTGACCCGCGAGGATTGCGCCGAGCTGCTGGGCACCCGCCACACTGTCTTTCTGCAGAGCGTCGGCGTGGTCCCGAGCCAACCGCCACCGCCCGTTGATTCGCTGATGCAATGGCTGCAACTGGATGATGCCCAGCAGCAACGGGCGCTGTCGTTGGCCGGCCGAATCTGCTTTGGCCAGGGCGGGCAGGCGACCGCTGACGACGCCGGGCATGTGCATGAGCCCTGGTGCCGCGCGGTGGCCAAGGCGCTGCGGCCCGGCTTATGGCTGGACGCTTCGGTGAACGATTCGCGCGTACTGCTTGCGGCGTGGGCGGGCGAGCCTTGCTGGTCGCGGCTGCGCCTGTCCTGGGCGCCGGCTGCCTTTCCGCCGCAGTGTGCCGAGCTGCCCGAAAACAAGCTGCAAACCCTGTGGCACTCGGTGTTATGGCGGGTGACGACGCCTTGATGATTGCGGTTACCTCATTGTCCTTCAGGAGCTGAACATGCTCGCCAAGCGTCGTCTCGTGTTGTCTTCATCCGCCGTGCTGGTCACCGACATCCTGCGTCGCGAAGACTTGGCCGGTACCGTGCTCGCCGCTGAGGTGCTGGACAACGCCCGCATAGAAGCTGAGCAAATTCTGGCCGCTGCCCACGCCCAGGCGCAGCACGAAAAGGATCAGGCGCTGGCGCAATTCTGGGACAGCGCCAACGGTTTTCTGCAGCAACTGGAGCAGCAACGACTGGCGTTGGCCGAGGAATCCATGGAGGCCGTGGAAGCCTTGCTCAATGAGGCGCTGGCCGAGTTGCTCGACCAGACCAGCCTCGCCGAGCGCAGCCGCGCGCTGATGAGGAATCTCGCCGCCGGCCAGACCGTCGAAACCAGGGCCGTGCTCAGCGCTCATCCGGCCATGCTCGACAGCCTCGGCGAGTGGTTGTCGGCCAGTCGATTCACCGATCACTGGCAGCTCAAGGGTGACCCGACGCTGGCGCCGCAGACCCTGCGCCTGAGCGATGCCAACGGCGCGTTCGACATCGACTGGGACAGTCTGCGTCGTGGGCTCGTGGGGCAATCGGCGCACACATGAGTTTTTCTTGACCCGGTTGTGACGGTTCATGGAACCGGAGCGGCCGCAGGTTCCACTCAGGGGGTGAATCCCTCAGTTGGAGCCACTGGCATGATCAGTTTCAAATCCCTGCAAAACCACCTCGATCACTCCTATTCCCGCGCCCAGGACGACATGCAGGACGCCGCCGAAACCGCCTCGGAAAGCGGGACCATGGAAGACTTCCAGGCGTTCAGCGATGCCTCGCAGCAGACCAACGTCGCCAACATGATTCTCAACGAAGGGTTGCGCGCCAAACACGGCATCACCAAAGCGATCATCGATGGAATTCAGTGAATTCAGCGCGATCCTCGATCAGTGGTGCGAGCGCCGTCCGCTCGCGCCGCTGGACTGCTGGATCGACGATGCCAACGCGCGACTGGCGGTGTCGGGCAGCGGCATTCGCCTGAGCCTCGATGTGCTTGATCCCTACGACGGCAGCGACCCGCAGCGCCTTGACGCAGTGCTGACCCAAGGCGGTGCCGGCGTGGCCTGTGCCTGCGAGGGCGGACTGGCCATCGACCCCGACACCCGCTGCGTGGTGTTGGTCAGTTGGGTCGCCGACCCCTGCAATCCCACGCAACTGCTCGAACGTCTGGAGCGCCTGGCCAATCAGCGCGCCGCGATGCTCAGCCTCATGCAAACCTCGATTCGCAGCGCGACCGCCTCGTCGTCGCGCTCGACCCTCAAAACCTGGCAACCGGGAGTGTGAAATGCGCAAGGCCTTAATGTGGTTGCCTTTGCTGATGATCGGCATCGGCGCGCCGGCGCTGGCAGCGGTGCCTGACGCCTGGAAACACACCGCCTACGCCTACGATGCGCGGCAGACCGATCTGGCCACCGCGCTGGCAGACTTCGCCAAGGAGTTCGGCATCGGCCTGGACATGCCGGCGATCCAGGGCACGCTGGACGGGCGCATTCGCGCGCAGAACCCCCAGGAATTCCTCGACCGGCTGGGTCAGGAACATCACTTCCAGTGGTTCGTCTACAACGAAACCCTGTACATCAGCCCGACCAGCGAGCAGACCTCGGCGCGCATCGAAGTGTCGCCGGAAGCGGTCGATGACCTGCAGCAGGCGCTGTCCGATGTCGGCCTGCTGGACAAGCGCTTCGGCTGGGGCGCATTGCCCGACGAAGGCGTGGTGCTGGTGCGCGGTCCGGCCAAGTACGTCGACTTCGTGCGCAATTACAGCAAGAAGGTCGAGGCGCCGGAAAAAGCCGAGAAGCAGGACATCGTGGTCCTGCCGCTGAAGTACGCCAACGCCGCCGACCGCACCATTCGTTATCGCGATCAGCAACTGACTGTGGCCGGCGTCGCCAGCATTCTCCAGGAGCTGCTGGAAAGCCGCTCCCGGGGCGAGTCCATCAACGGCGTCAACCTGCTGCAAGGGCAGGGCGCAGCTGGCAGTTCAATAAATGGCGGCAATAATTCCTCGGGCCTCAATTACGGCGGCATGGAGGGCCAGGGTTTCGACACCGGCGCCATCGAACAAGGGCTGGATAAGGTGCTGGGTTCCCGTGGCAAACGCGGCGGTTCCTTCAGTGAAGCAGCCGGCCGCTCGAAGATCCGCGTCAGCGCCGACGTGCGCAACAACTCGGTGCTGATCTACGACCTGCCCAAGCGCCGGGCGATGTACGAGAAGCTGGTCAAGGAACTGGACACGCCGCGTAACCTGATCGAGATCGACGCGGTGATTCTCGACATCGATCGCAACGAGCTGGCGCAGCTGTCCAGTCGCTGGAATTTCAAGGGTGGCAGCGTGAGCGGCGGCGCCAATCTGTTCGAGCAGGGCACCAGCACCACGCTGTTTATCCAGGATGCCGGCAAGTTTTCGGCAGACCTGCATGCCCTCGAAGGCAACGGCGCGGCGTCGGTGATCGGCAATCCGTCGATCCTGACCCTGGAAAACCAGCCGGCGGTGATCGACTTCAGCCGCACCGAATACCTCACCGCCACCTCCGAGCGGGTAGCGGACATTGTGCCCATCACGGCTGGCACCAGCTTGCAGGTGATTCCGCGCTCCCTGGACCAGAACGGCAAATCCCAGGTGCAGCTGATTGTCGACATCGAAGACGGCCAGATCGACACCTCGCAAATCAACGAAGACCAGCCGGCGGTGCGCAAGGGCAACGTGAGCACCCAAGCGGTGATCGCCGAGCATGGGTCGCTGGTGATCGGCGGATTCCACGGGCTGGAAACCACCGACAAGGTCAACAAGATCCCGCTGCTGGGCGACATTCCGGTCATCGGCAAACTGCTGTTCCAGTCCCGCAGTCGCGAGCTGAACCAGCGTGAGCGGCTGTTCATCCTCACGCCGCGGCTGATCGGCGATCAGATCAACCCGGCGCGCTACGTGCAGAACGGCAACCCCCACGACGTCGATGACCAGATGAAGCGCATCAAGGAACGTCGCGACGGCGGTGAACAACCGACCCGCAGCGACGTGCAGAACGCGTTCACCCAGCTGCTCGACGGCGTGACCCCACTGGGCTTTACCAGTGGCGAGACCCTGCCGTTCGAAGCCGACAGCCTGTGTGATCCGGGCGTCGGGCTGACCATGGATCGCCAGCGTTCGCAGTGGTTCACCCGCAAGGACTGGGGCATCGCGGTGGTCGTGGCGCGTAACACCACCAGCAAGCCGGTGCGCATCGACGAAAGCCGCTGTGGCGGTCGCTGGGTGATGGGTGTCAGCGCCTGGCCCCATGCGTGGCTGCAGCCGGGGGCCGAGAGTGAAATCTACATTGCCCTGCGCCAGCCGCAGGTGTCGAGCAAGGCCAAACAGAACCGACCTTCGCTGCTCAAGGGGGCTACACGATGAACCTGCGCGGTTTGCTTTTGCTGTTTCTGGTCACCGCCACGTTGGCCGGGTGTGCCACCCACGGTTGCTCGGGTTATTCGTGCAAGCGGCCGGATTCCAATGACCGGGAGCTGGTGATCTGGTGGCCGCCGGACATGCGTCAGGGGATCGATGAGCGTGACCATGAGCAGGATTTTACTGTGGTGCCATTGAAGGACTGAGCATGATTCGGGTATCGGAAAAATCAGCGTTTTACGCCCACGTCGCCGCTGAGCGTGCGGCGATCTGGCCGGTGGCGACGGGTGTGGCGTTTGTCAGTCGACGTGAGCACCGGGACTGGGGCATCGCGCTGCATATTGAGGGCCGGGCGTTGCGCCCCGAGCAGTTGCGCGATGCACTGGAGCGGCGGTTTTCGCAGGCGGAGTTGTTCAACGACTTCTTTTTGTTTTTGGATGTGCAGCGGGATTTTGTGGTCTGGCATGCGGTGCCCGATGCGCAGGGGGCGGCGGTGAGTCTGGACAGTATTCGTCGGCAGGAGCTGGAGCTGGCGGGGTTGGGGCATCTGAGTGATGCTTTGCAGTAGCGCGCTCGCGGGGCTCGCTTTCAAGATCAAGAGCGTCTGCCTGGGGGCAGACGTTTCGCCTTCGGCGAGTTACTTGGAAAAGCACCCCAAGTAACCAAGGGTGCTTGCTCCTGGTTTGGCCCCTCCTGCGTCGGGGTTCCTTCACTCCGGTCTCGCTCCGTGGGCCCGCCGCCATCCGCCATCCATGGCGGGGGGCGGCTCTCGCGGCATCCATGCCGCTCGGCCCACTCCGCGAGACCTCCGTTCAGCCTGCACCAAAGTCGCGATTGGCGGTGTCTGGGCTTTTTGTGTACGAAGATCAAAAGCAGATCAAAGGCTTCCCGGCTGAAGCCGGTCCTACGACGTGCGCGTTGTGATGATCGTTCCCACGCTCCGCGTGGTAACGCAGCCCCGGACGCTCCGCGTCCCGCAGACGACGCGCATCAAGGCCTGGGCAGGTGACGCGGAGCGTCACAGGATGCATTCCCACGCGGAGCGTGGGAACGATCAGAAGTGGCTGCGACCTCGACTGTAGGACCGGCTTTAGCCGGGAAGCTTTTGCTCTTGCCTTTGCTTTTGATCTTCTACGCAGGAAGTCCAAGCGACACCTATCGCGACTTGGGTGCAGGCTGAACGCAGGTCTCGCGCAGTGGGTCGAGCCGCATGGATGCGGCGAGAGCTGCCCCCCGCCATGGATGGCGGATGGCAGCGGGCCCACGGAGCGGGACCGGAGTGAAGGGACCCCGAGGAACGAGGGGCCCAACCAGGAGCAAGCACCTTTGGTTACTTGGGGTGCTTTTCCAAGTAACTCGCCGAAGGCGAAACAGTCTGCCCCCAGGCAGACGCTCTTGCTCTTGATCCTAATCAAACATCATCAATCCGAATGACCTCGTCCGTCACTTCTTCCAGCTGCCGCACGATCTGATAAATATTCGCCACCGCCAGCAGCGTCGTCCGCGGGATGTACTTGCCCGCCTTGACCTTATAAAGCGTCCGCGCCAGCCAGATACTCTGCACCACCGGAATCCCCGCCTTCTTCGCCCGCGCGATCAACGCCAGCGCCTCATCATCCTCACCCTTACAGTGAATCTGCGGCAGCGGCGTCGTGCCCGGACGGTAATACAGCGCCACCGCATAATGGGTCGGATTCACCACCAGCATGTCCGCATCCTCCACCGGCTTCGGTGGCGCAGTCGGTGCCTGGTTCAACAACTCATGGGCCAACTGCCGACGATGCCCCTTCACATGCGGGTCACCCTCCGACTGTTTGTATTCCTTCTTGATGTCCTCATGGCTCATCCGCAGCTTCTTCGCGTGGAAGTACTTCTGCAGCGCAAAATCGACTGCGCCGATCACCAACAGCAACCCCAGCGTCGCCCGCAAGATATGCCGGAACACCTGCAACAGCGCATGCCAGTACGTCGTCAGGTCCGTGCTTGACAGCAAAATCAGCGTGCCCAGCGACGGCTTCACCACCACATACAGCGTCGCCGCGATGGCCGTGGCTTTCAGAATGCTGAGCAGCAAGGTCGTCAGGCTCTGCGCCGAGAACATCTGCTTGGCGTGAGCGAACGGGTTGAGCTTGTTGAAGTCCAGCTTCAGCGCCTTGGGCGCAAACAGAAACCCGATCTGTATCCAGCTGCCCACCAGCCGCATCAACATGGCGACGCCGACGCTGCTCAGAATGAAGCCGATCAGCACACTCGCGCCTTCGCTGGCGACCTGCTCCAGCGTATGCATGAAGGGCTGGCCAACGCCCAGGAACGACAGCGTCATCAAGTGCAGCAACCGCGCGACGCTTTCATCCGCCAGGCCGAAAGTCACTTCGCTGACGACCAGCAGCACCAGCAGTTTGCTCAGGTCCTGGCTCTGCCCGACCTGGCCCTTTTCGCGGGCGTCGCGCAGTTGTTTGGGGGTGGCTTTTTCGGTTTTTTCGCTCACGGCACATGCACCAGTTGGCCGAGCAAATGCTTCAGCTCGGCGAGCTGCATGATCTGTCCGTTGCCCAGTTCCAGCAGCGTCGGCAGGTAGATGAGCAGGAAGGCGATGCCCGCCATGCTCTTGGCCGGCATGGCCAGAATCGACACGTTCAGTTGCTGCGCGTACAGGCCGATGATCGCCAGCGCGGCCTCGATCAACAGCAGCAAACCAATGAACGGCGCTGCGTAGAGCATCATGTGCTGGAGGGTCTGGTTGAGTTGTTCGAGAAACAGGTCGAGCCCGTCGACGGTCATGCCGGGCAGCCAGGCGGTGGGCGGCCAGACCAGATAACTGTCCCAGATCACTTGAGTGATCAGCGACAAGCCGCCAGACAGAATCACCAGCATGATCAACGTTTCCTGAAACAGCTCGCCGAGCGGCGTCGCGTCGGGCCCCAGCGCGGGGTTGAGCTGGCCGCCGCTCAAGGCGCCGCGCTGGCTGTCGAGCAGCGCGCCCACCGAGGCGAACATCCAGAACGGCGCGTACAGCAACAGGCCGAGCAGGGTGCCGAGCACGGCCTCTTTGAGCAGCAGCGCGCCGATGGAAAACCAGTCGTCGTTCATCCCCGACAGCGCGCGGCTGATGCTCGGCGCCGGCACCATCGACACCACCAGCACCACCGCGTAACGCAGCGGGCCCTTGAGGTATTTGAAGCAGAACGCCGGTACCAGAATCATGCACGGCAGGATGCGCGCCGCCGCCAGCCCCATGCCCAGCATCAGTTCGAACAGGCCCTGGGCGTCGAAGGGCATCTAGTGCGCGCCGCCGGACCGGGCGATCAGGTCGAAGGCCAGATTGATGAACTGGATCAGTTCGACACCGATCCAGCGCCCGGTCATGGCCAGGGTCAGGCCGACGGCGGCGAGCTTGATGCCGAAGGGCAGGGTCTGGTCCTGAATCTGCATCAGCGCCTGCAACAGCGAAGTGATGACGCCGACCAGTACGGCGACCCCCAACGGCGGCGCCGTGAGAATCACCACCAGAAACATACCCTGCTTGAACAACGCCAGCGCTTCCATCACTGCCTCACATGTACGAGTAGAAAAGGCTGTCGAGCAGGCGCGTCCAGCCTTGCACCAGCACGAACAGCAGCAGTTTGAGGGGCAGCGAAATGGTCATCGGCGAGACCATCTGCATGCCCAGCGCCAGCAGCAGATTGGAGACGATCAGGTCGATGACGATGAACGGGATGTAGATCAGAAAGCCGATCTGAAAACCGGCCTGCAACTCGGACAAGACGAAGGCGGGCACGGCCAGCAGCAGGTCGCTTTTGCTGGCCTGATCGGCCATGTCCTTGGGCCACATGCGCTGGGTATTGTCGAGCAGGTGGGCGACGACTTCCGGGTCAGTGTTGCGGCTCATGAAGCGCTGAAGCGGCTCGATGACGGTGTTGGCGCTGGCCTGCAATTTGTCGGTGCTGCCCATCTCCAGCGGGTGATCGTGAACCCGCTGCTGGATTTCGTGGGCGACGGGGGCCATGACGAACATCGTCGCGGCCAGGGCGATGCCGTACAGCGCCATGTTCGGCGGCACCTGCTGCACGCCGATGGCGTTGCGGGTAATCAGCAGGGTCATGGAGATCTTGAGAAAAGCCGTGCAGACGATCAACAGAAACGGAATCAACGACAGGGCGCCGAGAAACAGCGCCAGCATCACCGGGTTCATCCCGTCCATGATCATGGGTGGGACGCCATGCGTGTGATTTGCAGGCCGAGCCGGCCCTCGACGCTGACCAGTTCGCCTTCCGCGACGACGCGTTCGCCGTGGCACAAGGTGGCGAAACCGGGCGTGACGCCGTTGACGGGTAACACGGTGCCGGCAGCGATGCGGCGCAGGTCGCCGAGGGTCAGTTCGAGGCTGCCGCAGCGCAGGGTCAGGGCCAGCGGCAGTTGATCGAGGGAATCGAGGGAGGTGTGGGTTTCTGTTGATTGAGGCTGGTCATGTTCATCCCCGTAGCCATCGGAGGAAGTTTCATCCTGCCACTCGCTCTCGGTGGCGTGAGGGTCCGGTGCTTCAAAAGCTTCCCGGCTAAAGCCGGTCCCATGGTTCAGTGCGGGATCGGTCGACTCATCGTCGGCAAGATCCTCGATCTCGTCTTCGTACAATTCTTCATTGACCATGTCCCAAGTCTTCCTCGTGGCTGAACCGTACATACAGCTGCTCTGCGCGGCTGTCCGTCTGCACTGCCCATTGCCGACCCGCCAGTTGCAGGCGCCCGCCACCTTCATCATCGAAATGACACAGCGACGGCAGCAGCACGTCCCCCGGTTGCAGCGACGCCAACTGGTCGAGGCTCAACGACAGCTCGCCCAATACCAGCGGCTGGCGGATGGGCCAGTCTGGCGCGACGTTCTGCCGGTGCGGCTGCCATTCATGGCGGCCCAGCAGTTGCAGCATGACCCGCGCGTCTGCGCAGAGCTGTGCGTGCAACACCTGCGAACCCAGCCGCAGTTGCAGCCTGCAGGTCATCGGCGCGGTATTCGGGCTTTCGCCCTCGGCGGACAGCGCAGTGATATCGCTGAGTGGCCGCAGAGGGCAAAGCAGTTCCGCCAGTTGT
Source organism: Pseudomonas petrae (assembly GCF_021728295.1). Taxonomy (GTDB): domain Bacteria; phylum Pseudomonadota; class Gammaproteobacteria; order Pseudomonadales; family Pseudomonadaceae; genus Aquipseudomonas; species Aquipseudomonas petrae. The sequence continues at coordinate 71,087 of NZ_JAKJXE010000013.1, read as the reverse complement.
GTACTCATGCGCTGATTCACCAACTGCCAGTACCACGGCTGATGTTCGCCGCCGAGGGTGACCGGCAGTTCGCCCAACAGGCTGAGCACCGCTTCGGCGTCGCTCAGGGCAAAGGGGCCGAGGGCGCTTTCGAACCACGTGAGCGATGAGGCATTCCCGGCTAAAGCCGGTCCTACGAAGGGCGAGCGGTCATCGCCGGGCATCAATCTCAGGGTCAGTTCGCCGCGCTGGCCCTGGGCGGTGTAGCCGAAGCTCACGCCGGCGCCCAGTAAACGTGAGGCTTCGGCGACGGCGCTGCTGACTTCCCGCAGTTGCAGCGGACTGAACGACGGGTTCCCGGCTAAAGCCAGTCCTACAGGGTTCGGGCGGCTGATGTTCAGGTGGTTCACGTCCAATCCACCCATGCCCACGTTGCTCACGTCCGAATTCATGTCCGAGTTCATTGCCTATGCCTCCTCATGCAACGACAGATCAACATCACAGCCCAGCGCCTGTTCCAGCGCGCTTTCGCAGTTGCGTTGATGGGGCTGCAAGCGTTTCAGCACGCCACGCCGGGCGAAGCCCAGTTCGATGCTCCACTGGTTGTCACGCTTGTTGGCGTTGACCTGCACCTTGCCCAGATTGGGCATCAGCAAGGTCAGGCTCAACGGGCCGTCCGGTTGCTGGGGCAGGCGTTGCGCAAGTTCGTCGATCAGCTGCGTTGGCACGCCTTCCGCAGGGAACAACGTGCTGAAGCTGCTGCCGGCGAACCCCGATTCGCTCTGCTCTTCCTTCACCGGCGGCACCAACAGCTGGGAGAAAAACATCCCGTCGGCACTCAACGACGCAGGCGCAGCGGATTCATCGCACAACCGCCGCAGGCGTTCGGCATCGGCGCGACGCATATTGGCCAGCGGCTGGCGCGTGTCGCCCGGCGCGGCAGGGGATGGCGAAGGCGTGGGCGCGCGCGGCGTCTCGGCACGGGGCTGCGGTTGCGGGCGAGGTGGGTGTTGCACCGGGCTGTTCATGTCGATTCACCTTGTTCGTTGAGGGCCTCGGCCAGGCAGGCGAGTTTTTCCACGGCGCGCTGAGACGCTTTCGCAGCGTCCCTGGCCTGAGCGAGTCGCTGCTGTTGTTCCTCGATGCCCAACTCCTGGCGGGCCATGTCCTGGCGGATATAGGCGAGCCGGTCGAGCATGCGGTTTTCCTTCTCGTGCCAGCGTTCGAGGTCGTCCAGCGACATCGCCTTGTTGACGTGGGCGCTGCTCAACACCTGCCGGCGTTCGCGCTGGTTATGGCGTTCCTGCGTGTAGGAATCGCGAGTCTGCTGCAGGTGGTCGTGCATGTGCTCCAGGGTCTTTTGCGCATGCCGTTGCGCCCGTTCGGCACTGGCCTGGCGATGCTGACGCAGCGGCGTGAGCACGCTGATGACCTGTTCCATGGCGAGGGTTTGCGGATCGACTTCAAGCTCTTCTTCCACGCCACTACTCCGGCAGTTGCGAGGTGAGTTGCATCAGCGCCGCCAAGGTCTCTTGCAGCGGGACCGGCTCGCGCAGGTCTTGGCGCAGAAACGCATTGATTGGCTCGTTCAGCCGCACGGCGCAGTCGGTCACCGGGTCGCTGCCGGGCTGGTATTCGCCCAGGCGCAGGAGCATTTCCACTTGCTTGTACGCCGCCATCAAGCGACGCAACCGATTGTTCGCCTGCTGGTGCTCGCGGCCGGTGACGTTGCTGATGATCCGGCTGATGCTGGCCTGCAGGTCGATGGCCGGGTAATGCCCGCGCTCGGCCAATTTACGTGACAGCACAATGTGGCCGTCGAGCAGCGAACGCACCTCGTCGGCGACCGGGTCGTTCATCGAATCCTGTTCGATCAGCACGGTGTAGAGCGCGGTGATCGAGCCGTTTTCGCTCATGCCGGCCCGTTCGACCAGGCGGGGCAGCAGGGTGTAGACCGAAGGCGGCAGGCCGCCGCGCCCGAGGGGTTCGCCGGCGGCAATGCCGATCTCGCGCTGGGCCCGGGCGAAACGGGTCAGGGAATCCAGCAGCAACAACACCTTCAGGCCGCGCTCGCGAAAGGCTTCGGCGATGGCCGTGGCGGTGAAGGCTGCGCGGGCGCGTTCCATGCTGGAACGGTCCGAGGTCGCGCAGACCAGCACCGATCGCGCGCGCAATGTGGCGTCCAGTTCGTGGTCGAGAAATTCGCGCAGCTCGCGCCCCCGTTCGCCGATCAGGCCGAAGACGATCACGTCGCAGTCCATGTTGCGCGCCAGCTCTGCCATCAACGTGGTCTTGCCGCAACCGGCGCCGGCGAACAAGCCAACGCGCTGGCCTTCGCCGAGCAGAATCGCGCTGTCGATGGCGCGCACGCCTGTGGGCAATGCTCTGCTGATGCGTGGCCGCTGGGTCGGCGGCAGGGCGTCGGCGATCACCGGCAGGGTCACCCGCCGATCACCGGGCCCGGCGAAGGCGCCTTCTGAATCGCCCAGCAGCGGACGGCCGAAACCGTCGAGCACGCTGCCCAGCAAGCTGTCGTCGACGCCGATCCGATGGGCCATGCCCAGCGGCCGAATGTGCGCGCCGACCTGAATGCCGTCCGGGGTGCCGAGGGCACTGAGCAACGTGCAGTCGCGGGTGAAACCGACGATTTCAGCGAGCATGGTGCTGCCGTCGGACTTGCTGACTTCACACAGGTCACCGACCTTGGCTGCGGGGATCTGGCACTCCAGCAAGATGCCGCTGACGGCACTGACTCGGCCGCTAACCTTCACCGCAGAAAAGCCCTTCAGGCGCTGACGGTGAGCAGATTTCCATTGATCCAGCGCCGCGTTCACCAGCTGACCTCGTAGTGGCGATCGCCGTCGAATTGAATGCGGTTGTCATCGATGCGCGTCAGGCGCAGCCCGGCCAGTTCGTCGCCGACGTACAGCCGGCGACCGTCCGCTGTGACCAGATGCGCATTGGGCCCGGACATGATCTGCACGATGGTGAACGGCAGGCCACTGGTCCCGGCGGCGACGTTGTCGATTAACGCGACCGGCGTGTCATAGCGGTCTTTGAAGCGCTGAAGCATGCGCTGATACACCAGCTGCGATTCAGGCTTGAGATTGCCGCTCAACGCCAGACCGTCGGGCGTTTGCTCCACGCTGACATCGCTGAGCAGACGCTCGCTGAGCATGGTGTTGAGCTGGCGCTTGACGTCATCGACGCTGGTCAGCCGGATGCGCTTGCTGGCGGGCTGCTCGGCTGTTTTGCTCTTTGCCGTTGAAGGCCTGACGGGCCGCTCCTCTTGTTTAGCGAGCTGCTGCGCCGGCGAACTGATCGCCAGTTGCTCTGAAGCGGGCGTCGCGCTGCGGCTCAGGCTCCAGGCGCTGCCGGCAATGCCGAGCAACACGCCGATGACCACGCCGGTGGTGCGATTGAAGAAGCGCGAGCGCGACTCGACCTTCTCCAGCGGCGCGCTGGCCGGTGCCTCGGTCTGCGCCGTCTGCTCGGACCGCGCTTGAGGAATCACGGCAGGCAGCGATGGCCAGGGGTCTTGCGCCGGTGACACGCACAGCCACACCGAACCCAGCACAAACGCGGTGTTAGGGGTGAGCAAGGTGCTGGCGTGAAGGTGTCCCTCTTCATCGGCAATAGGGCCGTCGGCGGCGTTGAGCAGCCAACCGTCGCCCTGACGTTGCAGACGGCAGTGCAGCTGTTCGACACCGGGATCATGCAGCGCCAGATCCTGGTCGGCATCGGCGCCAATGCCCCATTGCTCACCCACCAGCGGCAGCGCGGCGCCCTGGTGCAGGCCGGTCAATACGCGTAATTCAAACATGTGACGCTCTCCAGGCACTCAAGCGGCGTACTCGTTATCCAGCGCGTGCGGATCGTCTTCGTGATCGCTCTCGAAGTCATCTTCCAGATCGAAGCGCCCCAGCACCTTGACCTGCGCCGCGTTGCTGATTTCGGCAAACGACAGCACCGGCACGTGATAGAACTCTTCCTGCAACAGGGTGCGCAGCGGGCTGCGCAAATCCTGCGCGACCAGCAACACGGCGCGCTGGGCGCTGCGCAGCGGGAAGGCGATGTGCAGCTGCTGCACCAGCAACTGGCTGGTTTCGTTGTCCAGCGCAAAGAAGGTTTCGGTCTGGGTCTGGCGCAAGCCGTCGCGCAGAATGCCTTCGCTCTCCGGCGTCAGCACCCAGACCAACAGGCCTTCGGGGCCGCAATACTGGTGGTAGATCTGAGATTTCAGGGCGATGCGCACGTAGTCGGCGAGCACCGTGACTTCGCGCTCATGCTGGCCGTGCTCGATGAGGGTTTCGGCAATCACCCGAATCGCCCGCAGCGGCACGCACTCCGAGGCCAGGCGTTGCAGCACCGCCGAGAAGCGCGCCAGCGGCAGCACGCGCTGCATTTCCTGGGCGAGCTCCGGCTGCTCCGATTCGAGCCAGCCGAGGATCGCCTTGGTTTCCTGCAGGCCGATGAACTGCGGCCCGCACGACTGCAGCGCGCGCTCCATGCGCTCGATGATCAGCGTCGTCGCGTCGATGCGTTCCAGGTGGGCTTCCTGCAGTTGCGGCGCGTCGGTCGGCAGCCACAACCACTGACCTTCCTCGCGCTCGAGGCTGCCGTACACCCCCGAATCAGGCGAGCCTTCCACCGAACGCGCGTCCACCGCGACGTGGGTCTGGCTGAGCGTAGCCCGGAGCAGCGGCACTTCGTAGACCGAAAAACGAAACTCGTCCGGTGGCAACAGCTCGCTGGTTTCGATGATGAACGAGGGCAGGGTCAGGCCGTATTGCACGACCAGCCGATTGCGCCGCTGACGGATTTCGCTGACCAGTGCGTCGATCTGCGCCGGGTTCTGGCTGGGGTGAAAATGCAGCACGAACTGGCGGCTGGGGGAGAAGGTGCGCAGGTCTTCGCGGCCGTTCATTTCCGGCGCGACGGCCACGGCCTGGGCTTGCTCGGCCTTGGGCTTGGCGCGGTGCAGCTGGAGCAGGCCGCCGACGCCGCAGATGATCGAGATGACCACGAACACCGCCGTCGGCATGCCCGGCAACGCGGCGAATCCAAGCATCGCCACCGCCGCGATGATCCACGCCTTGGGCTGGCTGGTGATCTGCTCGGCGATCTCCCGGCCGATGTTGGCTTCGACGCCGTTTTCGCCGCTGGGCACGCGGGTGATGATCATGCCGCAGGTGACCGAAATCAGCAGCGCCGGGATCTGTGCGATCAGGCCGTCGCCGATGGTCAGCACGGTGTACACCTGCAAGGCATCGCCAGCGGTCATGTTGTGCTGCACCACGCCGATGGCGATGCCGCCGATCATGTTGATGGCAACGATGATCAAGCTGGCGATGGCGTCACCGTTGACGAACTTCATGGCCCCGTCCATGGCGCCGAACAGCTGACTTTCCTTGCCCAGCTCGGCACGCCGTTTGCGCGCTTCGTGGACGCTGATCAGGTTGGCGCGCAGGTCGCTGTCGATGGACATCTGCTTGCCCGGCATCGCGTCGAGGGTGAAACGCGCGCCGACTTCCGCCACCCGCTCCGAGCCCTTGGTGATGACCAGGAAGTTGACCACGGTGAGGATCAGGAAGATCACCAGGCCCACCGCCAGGTTGCCGCCAACGACAAACTGGCCGAACGCTTCGACGATGTGCCCGGCGTCCTGATTGAGCAGGATCAGGCGGGTGGTGGAAATCGACAGCGCCAGACGAAACATCGTCGTCAGCAGCAGCACCGCCGGGAAGGTCGAGAACGCCAACGGGCGGGGCAGGTGCATCGCCAGCATGATCAACAGGCACGAGATGCAGATGTTAATGGCGATCAGCACGTCCACCAGCCCGGTGGGCAGCGGGGTGATCATCATGAACACGATGGCGATGACCACGAACGCACCGACGATTTCCGAGCGGCGCATGGCGGCGTGCGCGATCGAGTTGAGCAGGTTAATGACACGATCCATCAGGCGAGGCCCCCCTGGAGCTGGTTCTGTTCCTGCCGAGTCAGTTCGGCCATGAGAATGAGCAGGTTGCCCAAGGCGTTCTGGCGGCTTTTCATGTCGCGCCAGAGCAGAATCGGCAGCTGTTGCAGCATGGGCCGCAGCCCGTTGAGAAACGCCAGTTGATGCTTGAGCTGAGTGCCGCCGATGTGTTGGGTCAGTTGCAGGGTTTCGCCCAGGCTCATGCCCTTACCCGACAGCGCCAGCAGGTGTTTGAGGAAGGCCGACGAATCCACTTGCAGCCCGGGGTTCTTGTTGCGCATGCGACCCAGCAGATGCTCGCAACTGCGCAGCAGGGTGGTGACGTGCCGCGCGGTGTTCAGGCCGTGCATCAACGTGCGCAGTTGCTGCGGCGAGGTGGATGGGGTGAGCGATGAGAGGTCGTCGGCGAGGGCGCTGCGCATGTCCCGCAGGTTCAGTTCGAACTCGCCGGGTTCGTCCTGCTCGTTGATCAGCGCGTCGATCAGCCCGGTGATGTTCTGCTGCCCGGCCACCGCCACGCTGTAAAGATTGCGCAGGGCGCTGCGCCGCTTGGTGTCCAACTTCGGCCGGGAAAACGCCTTGGCGCTATTGATACCGGCGCGGGTGCGTTTGCCGTATTGGCGACGCAATTGCTTGAGCTGCTGGCTCAGGACCACGTGCTCGCCCATTTCACCGTCGGCCTGGGCCTGCTTTCTTGCTGCTTGCAGCATCACATGGGCCTTGGCCGGGTCGCCGTCGGTGTAGCTCAGAATCTGCGCCAGGCTCGAAGCGTTCTGGTTTTGCAACTGTTTGCGCAAGTTACGCGCGGCATCGTCGAGGCCTTTGTCCTGGCTGCCCATCAACAGCTGATACAGCTCGCCCAGTTTCACCGCCCGCGATTGCAGGGCGTTGCCGCTGGCGAGCAGCTCCCGCTGGCTGAGGCTGCGGCTCTGCTGCACCAATGCCGAAGCGAACCGCGCGACCTGTTGCGGCGAGGTGCCGTTGACGTTCGGCGGATTGGCATGCAGCGGCGCGGGCGCAGGCGCCTGCATTTTTGCCGGCGCGATCGCAGGGGTTTGCAATGCCTGTGGGGCAGAGGGGGCGGCGATCTTCATAAGTCGGCTCTGGATAGCTCGGTTCGGGGCCTGGTCATGGGCTCTGAGTGGAGCGCGGCGGCAAAGCGGTTCCATCTATTTGCGCGCAGGGGCATCTGTGCCAAATCTCGTCGGAGAAACAGCGTGTTCGCGCAAAGATTTGCACAGCATTGTACTTTCAGATTGTTTTAAATGATAAAAATCAATGATTTAAATGATATTAATGGATGGCACGCATATCGCTATAGGGCTAATACACTCAAAACAAGGAAGAGCCCTGATGTTTTCCAACCTTGCGATTCTCGACATTGACTCCCCAGTGCGCCGTCCCGCTCAAGGGATACGTCACCTGACCAGTGATCAGATCAAGATGATTCGCGGCTTCATTCAGAAGCGGGTCATGAACCCGGAAGATGTCGACGACATTCTGCAAAGCACCTTTCTGGAAGCGCTGCGCAGCGAGCACAAGTTTCAACACGCGAGCAAACCCCAGACCTGGCTGTGTGGCATCGCGCTCAACCTGATCCGCAACCACTTTCGCAAGATGTACCGCCAGCCGTACCAGGAAAGCTGGGAAGACCACACCCATTCCGAACCCGACAGCCATGGCGACATCGGCCATCAGGTTGACGGCCATCGTCAGTTGGTGCGAGTCGTCAGGGCGATTGGCACGCTGCCGTCGAACATGCAGCGAGTCATCGAGGTATCGCTGGAAATGGACGGCAATTATCAGGAAACCGCGTCGTCCCTTGGCGTGCCGATCGGCACCGTGCGCTCACGCCTGTCCCGGGCCCGGGAGCAACTCAAGCGGCAGATGGACCCGTTTGCCTGAGTGCCCGCCGAGCGCGAGTGTGTTGATCAGCCTGCGCCTGCGCCGACATCTTGGTTATTGGCGGTTGACCCTGGTGGGACTGACGGAACGCGAACTGTGTGGGACCGGCTTTAGCCGGGAAGACGTCGAGTGTCACGCCGCAGGATTGATAGTGTTCACACAGGCCTCTTCCCGGCTGAAGCCGGTCCTACGGGAACGCGGCGTGCACACATGATGGAACTGGACAATGCCCTTGTAGGACCGGCTTTAGCCGGGAAGGCGTCGGGCGTCACGCCGCAGGATTGGTGGTGTTCACACAGGCCTCTTCCCGGCTGAAGCCGGTCCCACTAAAAAGCATGGCGTGCATCCAGTGGCACTGGCTGAACGCGATCTTTGTGGGACCGGCTTTAGCCGGGAAGGCGTCGGGCGTCACGCCGCAGGATTGGTGGTGTTCACACAGGCCTCTTCCCGGCTGAAGCAGGTCCCACTAAAAAGCATGGCGTGCATCCAGTGGCACTGGCTGAAGGCGATCTTTGTGGGACCGGCTTTAGCCGGGAAGGTGTCGGGCGTCACACCGCAAGATTGATCGTGTTCGCACAGGCCTCTTCCCGGCTGAAGCCGGTCCCACTAAAAAGCATGGCGTGCATCCAGTGGCACTGGCTGAGGGCGATCTTTGTGGGACCGGCTTTAGCCGGGAAGGTGTCGGGCGTCACACCGCAAGATTGATCGTGTTCACACAGGCCTCTTTCCGGCTGAAGCAGGTCCCACTAAAAAGCATCGCGTGCATCCAGTGGGACTGGCTGAACGCGAACGTTGTGGGACCGGCTTTAGCCAGGAAGCCTCCATCCTCATACCCCCTCCGAAGTGTGCGGACGGCCCGCTCGGTAGTTGGGAAACAAATTGCAACATTTATCGGAACCGACGCGGCGCAGCAGCCACACAGTTGCCATTCCCCATACCCGGATGACGACTCATGCGTATCTCAAGCACTCCGTACAACGGCGTTGCCCCCCAATCTGCCGGCGCCGATGCCGCCCAGGGATCGCCGCTGACTGACCCTAAATCGGCGCCGTTGCAGAAGGGTGGGGTAGACCCGAATATCCGCTTCGGCGCCTCGACCCAGCAGTTACCGGCGAACAGTGCATTTGCCGGCAATGCGCCTGGCAGCACAGGCACTGCTGGCCCTCTTTCCGGTAAAACCCAAAGCACTGAACAGCAGTTGCTTTCATTGCTGACTCAGCTCATGCAGCTGTTCAAGGGGCAAGCTCAGTCGGCGCCCGGGACCGCCACATCATCTCCCGACACCGCTACGCAAAACACGCCCACGTCCGGTGCCGTCCCCACGGGCAATCCGCAGCCTGTCGCCCAAGCCGACGCCGCAGCCCCCGCAGCCCCCGCAGCGCCGGTCGAGGCTGCAAAACCGGCCGAGGAACCCAAAGCCACCGAAGCAGCGTTTCTCGACGACTCGAAATATTCATCGCCCAAGGAGCTTGAGCGCTGGGCGCCAATGGTCGCCAACCTGCCAGCGGATCAACGCGAGCAGGCGGCCAAAGAGCTGAATCGCCCCATCGCCGCTGCGCGCATGGCCGCTGAAAAAGGTCCGGATGCGGCCAAGGCCATGGACTTCATCAACGCCAACCCATCGCTGAAAACCGCTGTGGACACTGGCAAGCACGGCGGTAAAGCGGACGGCAAGATCACCGACGGCGACCTCAAGGCCTTCGCCAAGAATATGCAAAAAGCCGCCGACAGCGCGGACAAGGACATTTCCAACTACCAGAAAGACCATCCCGATGCCGACCCTCAATCTCTGGAAATGGTCCGCAGCGCTGCATTGATGCGCGCCAACGATCCGCTGACCAAGGCCGCCGACCCCAAGCATGCGTTGGGCGCCGACGGCAAAACCAAGGTCGATGGCCTGACCAGCGCCGACGGCCTCAAGGCGATTCAGAACGACAATCCGGGACTGGCCGGGCCGTTGAAGCAGGCGGCGAAAACCTGGTCGCAGCCCGGGTTTCTCACCCAGATCGATCAGGGTGGCCTGAGCGGTCGTTCGCTGGCGGCCCACAGCCCGGACAAGCTGTTCAACGCCAAGAACATCAGCGACTGGATCAGCAAGCAGGCGCCCACCAACGGCGGTGAATTTGCCAGCGTGCTCAGCGATGCGGCCACCCTCAATTCAGTCGCGAACGTCGATATCTCCAAGCTGGGCAAAGACGTCTTCGACAACCCTTCGGCCTACAGCGGCGAGCAGAAAGCCGCCGTCATGATCAAGTTGCAGCAGACCCAACAGAGCGTCGTCGCCGGCCAGGACCTGCGCAAAACCGGCAAGACCGAAGATGCGCTGAATGAAAAGATCGGCCAGTTGCAGGCCGATCCTGACGTCCAGGCATTCCTCGACAAACAGATACCGCAGCAGTCGCGGGCGCTGGTCGGCAGTACGCCGTCGCTGCAGAAGGCCGTCAACGAGCAGATGCAGAAGGTCAACAGCGGCGAGGCCCTGCAAGCGGACCTGAACACTGCCGACAAGGCCACCAAAAAAGACAAGCCGAACGCCGATTACAGCAGCGCCCTTGGTGGGTTGTCGGCGCAGTTGCAGATGCAGAAAGACCTGCTCGGCGACAACGCCAATGTGCCGACCGCGCAACAGGTACTCGGTCAGCGGCCTGATCTGCAGGGCAAGATTCAGGATTCGTACGTGCGCAACTTCAGTGAAGGCGGCGCCGTCAGGCAGTTGCTCGATCAGAAGAAAGCCGATGGCGAAGAGGCGTTGCAAACAGCCGATGCGCAAAAGGCAGCGTATGACAGCGTGCTGCCCGACACCTTCGTGCAGAGCCAGCAGTCGCGCTACGTCGAGTCCACCTTCAACCACCTGGAAAACACCAAGAGCGGTCGCAAGGTGCTGGAAAATGCCCAGGGCGACAAAGACCACGCGCCGTCGATGGCCGCCCAAGTCGCCTCGAATATGGGCCCTTCAGCGCTGCGCTCGGTGGCAGGCTTTGCCTCGGTGTCAGACATGCTCGCCCGCGGCGACAAAACCGATGCCGCCAGGACGATTTACGACAGCACCAAATCCGGACTCTCCGCGGCCAAGCACGGTTATGACGCCGTGGCGAAATCCGCCGGGCGCGCGGGGCTGGGCGAGGTGGCGGCGAAAGTCGGCGGCCGTGTCGCCGGCATGGTCGTGGGAGAAGCAGCGGGGCTGGCCGCCGGCGCTGCCATTGGTGCCTCGATTCCCGTGATTGGCTGGATCGCCGACGCGGCCATGAGCCTGGGTTTCGGCATCTCCGCCATCATCGAAGCCGTCAAGAAGCACAAGGCCCAGAAGGCCTTCGATCACAACGTCGATCCGGTCCTCGATCAGTTCGGCATCCCCAAAGCCCATTGATGTTTCCTAACCCTAAAGAGGTAAGTGATCATGAGTATCGGTATTTCCCAGATTCGGCCGTTGAGCGATCCCGCCGCCCATCCGGATTTTTCATCCCTGAGCGGCAAGCCCGGCCAGAGCAACTCACTGGGCGGTGGCGGCGGCGCCGGTCAGGCGCTCGACGCGAGCTCGATTCTGTTTGCCCATGCCGGGCAGTCCCAGGTCAACTTCGGATCGCCTGAAAACCAGGACTCGAAAACCAACGCCGCCAACCCCCTCGCCGGTGGCGCCGACCAGAACGGCATCGCGCAGCAGCTCATGGCGTTGATCATGCAGTTGATGCAAATGCTGATGCAGAACAATCCCAATCAAACCGGCAATCCTGCTGCACAGAACAATGCGGTAACCGGCGGCGGGGGCGGTGGTGGCGGCGCTGCGGAAGGTGCCGAGGGTGCGGGCGGTGGCGGCGCTGCGGAAGGTGCCGAAGGTGCGGGCGGTGGCGGTGGCGCTGCGGAAGGTGCTGGAGGTACACAAGCGGCTGCTGCACCTGCGGCCAATGCTGGTGCGGTGTCTAGCGATACCTCCCTCAGTGGCTCGGGCGACTTGCATCTGCCGCAACAGCTTGAGCCATACCGCAACGACATCATGGACGCGTCCAAGGCCACCGGCGTGCCGCCGAGCATTCTGGCCGGGCAGATCTGGGCCGAGTCGCGCGGTCAGTTGGGCCAGGACACCACCAACGTCAACGGCAAGACTGATGCGGGCGTGATGCAGGTCAACGCCGACACGTTCGCGGCCCTCAAGCAAGACAACCCCAAAGAGCTCGGCAACGCTGACGTGAACAACGCCCACGACAACATTATGGCCGGCGCGCTTTACATGCGCGATCAGCAGAAGACCTTTGGTGATTGGGGCTCAGCACTGCGCGCCTACAACTCGGGCCCGGACAAGGTCAACAAGGGCAACCTCGGGGATGTCGGCGGTGTGGGCGATCCGAAGTACGTCGACAACGTCATGAACTTCGCAAAAATCATCGAAAGCGGTCAGGGGCAATTGCCGGCCTGACCTTCGTCGTCAATCCATTGGGAGGGCGGGGCGAGCAGGTGTCGCTCTCCTCTCAAAGCGTGAAGTGCCCCTCGAGGGCACTGACCCATAGGGGGTAACAACGTGGACGGAATCAACAGATCATTATCGACCCATCTGCCACTGCACACCGCGTCGGCCACCGCCACGCACGGTGCCGAAGGCGCTGACGGCGCGCAGGGCACGGGCGCGGTCAATCAGGTCAGCGCGGCCACCGCCGAGACGGAAATCCGGGCGATCTCGGAATACCTCAAGACTCAGGTGTTCGCCGGCCATCGACAGACGCCTATGCAGGCACCTCGTAACGTCAGCGTCGCCAAGCTGGCGGAGATCAACGAGCACAATGCCGGCGTCGCGCGGAGCAATGCGCAGCTCGACGCCATTGCCGACAGCCGCGCGCGGGTCCTCCACGGACTCAACGAAACACCCGCCACCATTGCCGACACGCTGGCCAAGGCGGAGAAACTTGATCGCCTTGCAACACGCAGCTCTAGCGCATTTCGCGCGATTCCCTTTGCCAGTGCCACCGTGCTGCAGTACGCCAAGCCGGAAATCACCCAGGGCGCCTGGCTGCCGGCGCCACTCAAGCCCCTCACGCCGTTCATCGCCGGCGCCGTGTCGGGGGTTATGGATCAGGTCGGCACCGGGGTCATGAACCGCGTCACCGGTGACGCCCATTACCTCAAGGCACCTGCGTCAAAGTTGCACGACGCCCTCGCCGAGTCCGCCAAGCGCAATGCGCCCGGCCTGACCAAGCAAAGCGTTGACATGGGGATCGGCATTCAGGGTTACAGCGCGCGTAATCTGCTGCGCGCCGGGGTCGCCACCACGCTGGCCGGCAGCCCCAAAGCCCAGGCCCTGACCGACACCATCATTTCCTCAGCGGGGGGGCTGGTCGCCAATGGCGTGTTCGGCAACCGCATGCACACTACCGAAAACCGCGATCACCAGCGCGGCGGTGCGTTCGTCTTCGGGCGCAAAGACACTGACACGAAACCGCTCGATGAAGAAACCGACTGGCTGGCGGCATACCAGGGCATTAAGGACGCGAGCTACACCGGCGCCACCCTCAACGCCGGCAAGCGCTTGGCAGGCATGCCCCTCGATATCCTGACCGACACCAGCAAGTCCGTCCGCAGCCTGGTCTCCGCCACCAGCCTGACGCAAAACGGCCTCGCCCTGGCCGGCGGATTCGCGGGTGTCGGCAAACTTCAGGAAATGGCGACAAAGAACATCAGCAACCCGTACCTGAAAACCGCTGTCAGCCAGTTGACCAACACCGCTGCCTCATCAGCGGTGTTCGCCGGCTGGACCACTGCCGGCGTCGTCACCGGCCCGGCCACCGAAGCCGCCGAAGACTTGCTGCAGAATGGCGTCAAACACGCTGCGTCTGCGACCGCGACATTCGTTGGCGATCAAGCTGTTGCCGGGGGCAGGGCGGTGGGCTCGCTGGCTGACCGGACGGCCCGCGCTGCGGTGACCACGGCTGCGGATTTGCGCGCCGAATACGACAACCACGTACGTCGGCGGGATCGCAATCCTGATATTGATATGGCTTGAGCGGTTGGCCACCCGAGACCGAGGGCAAGGTGCTTCGGCCTCATCGTGCCGGTGTCGGTCGGTTGCCCATGGGTTAGTAGCTTGCTGGATGCCCAACGTGAGCAGCCTGAATCAATCCACGCCAGTGGAGCGGTAACGGCCTTTGTGCATTCCAGGCAGGTTTGCCCTGCCTGGAATCATCCTTCATCGATTACGAGTGACCCGCCACAAGGTGTTCGACAAGTCGTCGGCGATGATCAGTGCTCCACGTGGGTCCACCGTTACGCCGACTGGCCGCCCGCGGGTTTTCCCGTCGGCACCCCGAAAGCCGGTCGCGAAGTCAACCGGCTCGCCCTCGGGACGTCCATTGCTGAACGGCACGAAAATGACTTTGTAACCGACCGGATTCTCCCGGTTCCAACTGCCGTGTTCGCCCACGAACACCCCTTCGGCGTACTTTTCGCCCATCGCCGGGATGGAAAAATCCACGCCAAGCGCAGCGGCATGGGACCCGAGGCTGTAGTCGGGTTTGATGGCGGCAGCGACCATTTTCGGGTTCTGCGGTTGGGCACGCGTGTCTACGTTCTGGCCCCAATAGCTGTACGGCCACCCGTAAAATGCACCCTCGCGAACCGAGGTCAGGTAGTCCGGTACCAGATCCGGGCCCAGTTCATCGCGCTCATTGACCACTGCCCATAACTGGCCGGTTTGCGGCTGGATGGTTAACGCCGTCGGGTTACGGATACCGGTCGCATACGCTTTGTGGGCCCCCGTCTCGGCGTCTACCTGCCAAACCCTCGCCCGGTCAAGTTCGACCTCCATGCCGCGCTCGGTCACATTGCTGTTCGAACCGATGCCTACATATAAGGTGCGGCCGTCGTCGCTGACGGCCAGTGACTTGGTCCAGTGGTGGTTGATTTCACCGGGCAGGTCAGTGACCTTGATCGGTGGGCCGCTGGCTTTGGTCTGACCCTCTTCATAATCGAAACGAACCAGTTCGTCCTGGTTGGCCACGTACAATTTGCCGTTGGCAAACGCCAACCCATAGGGCGCGTTGAGGTTTTCCGCGAATACCGTCTTCGTCTCGTAGACGCCGTCGCCGTCTGCATCCCGCAGCAAGGTCAGGCGGTTGCCGCCTTTAACCTTGGTGTTGCCCTGGGCCTTGATATACCCCGCGATCACGTCCTTGGGTTTGAGTTTCGCGGCGTTTCCGCCGCGACCTTCAGCCACGAGGATATCGCCGTTGGGCAGCACGAGCGTCTGGCGAGGAATCTGCAAGTCGGCGGCGATGGCCGTCACGCTGTAACCCTCAGGGACTGTCGGCTTCTGATCGCCCCACAACGTCGGTTCTGCAATCTTCATGCTGGGTAAAAGACCGCGCTGGGGGGCCGGCATTTTCGGGTCAGGACCCAGCGCCTGGCTGTTATCCCCTGCGTCACCGCAGCCGCTTAATAACAACGCCATGCTGATCGCGGTCAGTTTGATCGAGTGGCTCATTGTCCTTCTCCCGAACGGATGCTGGTGAGTCCCAGCCACGCCGTCACGCCAATCAACAGCGTGGTCAGTGCAGAGAGAATGAGGCCCGACGGCATGGTGGCGAAGGCATCCTTGGCATGTTCAAAGGCGTTGACGAGCCCCAGTGCCCAGGTCACCACCAACAAGACGAGGTAGATCACGGGGCGCCCGGCTTTGCGATCGGCCCGGATCAGATTGACGAGCGCGAACAGCACCGCGAGTCCGCAGAACACCAGCCCCCCGGCGATAAGCCAGGAGGCGAAGTTGCTCCATTGAATCTGGTAAGTCTGAAAGTAGGTGATATCGCTCAGCAATGCGCCGAGAAACAGCGGGACGGTTCCGCCAAGCATTATCGCGTGTAGCGGGCCTGGCGGGCTTCTGTAGACAAGATGGGTGGTAGTGTTCACGACGGCTCCCTATTTTACTGACGCTTATGCTGTGCAGATGAACTGACCCATCAGGGCCGCGCAGGATGCGCATCGTTTGGGATCAATTCGCCGGGAACATAGTTCACCGAATTTGGGGCGTTATGAATATGCCGTTACGCCTGCACGTGCAGGGTGCGCAGCGCTCGATAGCTCATCAGGGATCCGCTGCATTGGAAACTCAGAACAAGTCCCGGATTTGGCGCGGTTGTTGGCGAGGCGGTAGCCCTGGTGTTCGGGAAAGGTCAGGCTTGACTGCGAACGCTATCAAGCCCCACGCCGCAACGTGCGTGGGGCTCGAAAGCGGTCACAGCGGCTCAGTGCTCACCGACCAAATGCCGACGCCTGAACTGGTCTGATTGATGCTCGGCATGTTGCCGTTCACCCGCGCGCGTAGCGGTCAGTCGCTGCTGCTGGCGGTCGAGCAGTTTGAAGTACCCTGTTTCCAGATGAGCGTCGTTGGCCGTGCGCAACAGGTCCAGGGTGCTGCGGCCATGCGCCGTGCTTCCCTTGATGAGGTCGATGGCGTCCGCCGGGGGCAAGCCGTCCAGTACGGCATTGAATGCGGCGCTCACATCCGGGTCGTTGCCCGAAATGACCCGGCAGGCGGCGTTGCTTTCTGCCTCGCCTGGCGCGAGCACTTTGTGCAGCGTGCGGGGTTGCAGGGATAACGCGGCGATCCCGCTAAAGTAGGCCACCAGCATTGCCTTGACGTTCGCCACGGCATTTGGCGTCCAGCCAGTGCTTGGCGACAGGCAGATGTCCGGGATGATGTTTGGCTGGTCCTGTTCGGGGTTGCCGAGCAATTTGCCCAGCTCCCGCGAGCTGAAATCGCCGCTTCGCAAAGCACTCAGATATGCGCTGATGCACCCCGCGTCCTCGTAGGCAGCGGCACGCTGAAGGCATGTATCGACGTCGTTATCCTTGCCTTGCAGCAGACGATGTTTCTCCTTTTTGTCCAGCGCGGCGCTCTGACTGACTCGCTTGACGAAGGCGTCGACCATCGCAGGGTGGCCGAACGATGCGGCGTCGCTCAACGCTGTCCCCCCACTCGACGTTCTGGCACCCAGAAGCCCGGCCAGCTGGCCTTTGTCGAGACGCAGCTTTTCAAGTTCGTCAAACAGGCGATGAAAGTCATTCAGTTTCTGATGCTCCATTGCCACCGCCACATTGTTATCGCCGGGCTCGCCGCGGATAACATCGAACCTGTCAGCACTGCGCAGCCCTGCAACTCGTAATAAACGCAGGTAGTCGGTGACGAACTCGGGATGGCTCGTTTTCGAATGCAGCGCGCATCCTATCGGGTTGCGTGCACCTTCAACCCTGGGTGCGAGGATCTGTCTGGCCACCGACGGGGATACTTTCAAGGTGCTCAATCCAGTGGCCATGACCCTGAAACTGCGGTGCTGCAAGTCATAGTTCATCGTCTTGTCGATCACGCCTTGCGCAAACCGACGCAAACGTTCTGGATTGGCCTGCAGATAAGGAACCGCCTTGCTGCCAACCAGCCCCTTGCGACTCATGTATTCGCACAAACCCAGAAACGCCTGGCTGGAGTTGACGTTCCAGAGGCTGAACAGCAATTTCTTGTCCACTTGAACAGGTAACCTGGAGCCATCGCGAAAGTATTTCATGTCATTCGCTGGATGGCCCACATCGCCGCTCACCGCCTGTATGAAGGGGTATCTGCCGGCCTTGAAATAGCCTTCATTGTCAGGAAACGCCTGGTCGAAGGTGACATCGGAAATGCTTTTGTCGGGATAGCGCTCGATCCGGCGATGCACGTTCGTATCATTGGGGTCGTAAAACGCTACGGTAATTCGTTGATCTTTGTTCTGAATGTGGACCGGCAAATCATGGTTGTAGGTGCGTAGCATGATTCGGGCCTCAGGCAGGCCCTTGTCGACGACCTGCCGAACCATATCGTCCAGCCAGCGTGGGAAATGCGCTGGGGTCAGCAATGGGTTGTTACGCCCGGTCCTGAACTCCAGTTCGTCCGTGCCATTGTCGGCGCGGGCGTGAGGGTCACTGGGGTGAGTGTAGAAGGTTTGCAAGTCGGGTTTGGATTTCGCCACGCCGTCCAGAAAATCCTTGCCCCCGCGCAGCCCCGTTGGTTCATCCGCGAACAAATAGTTGAACGCCAGATGGCGGCATTCAACCAACGGCTGGGTGACTTCCATGTTCAGGTCGATGATCGGGCCGCGCTTGGCAGACAGGTAAACCTGATCTTTACCTGGTTTGATGGGGTCCGGTCGCTTGCGAGGTTCGGGTCGTGGCTCGCCGGTTCGGGTGCGTCGATGACGGGATGAGGAGGCGCCGGGTTGAGCGCGACTTTCCTCCTGAGGCGCAGTCACGTTCGGACGCAAGGGCAGAGAAGAAATACGATTCGACGGCATAACGAAGGCTTCCCCAGACAAAGACCCTGTGTGGCGCTCTTCGGGGCTACGGTTCCGTTGGCGCATCAAGCGTAAGGCTCAGTTCGCTTTCACCGTCCACAATTGATCAACCCGCGTCGTGTAACTGCTGCTCATCAGGTCTCGGCGCATGGCCCATTCCGGCGCGGCCGGGACGCTGGCCGAGCGCAGTGTGCCCCGCCCCCATCGCGTGTTGATTTCATCAAGCACCTCCATCACCTTGCCGGCGTCGGTGGGTTGCGAATGGGCGAACAGGTCATCGGTGAATTCGCCCGGGTGGCGCAAATCCATCAACAGCACTTCGGCCTTGCTGTATTTGAAGCCCGGCCGGAACAGCCGATTGACCGCTTCGGTCGCCGCCTTGGTCATCAGGCGCACGTCGTTGGTGGGGTAGGGCAGTTCCACCAATGCGGCGTTGGCGTACTTGACCTCCTCGGGGTTGAACATCCCGGTGCGGATGCTGACGCGGATCTTCTTGCACAGCGAGTTCTGCGCCCGAAGCTTTTCGGCGGCGCGCTGGGTGTAGGTCGCGACCGCCTCTTTAATCGGTTCGATGTCGGTGACCCGTGCGCCAAACATTCGGCTGCAGCAGATTTCCTGTTTCGGCGGCGTGACGTCTTCCAGCTCCAGGCACGGCGTGCCGGCCAGCTCGCGGGCGGTCTTTTCGATGACCACGCTGAAGGTCTTGCGCAAGGTCCACGGGTCGGCCCGGGCCAGGTCCATCGCCGTCTTGATGCCCATGCCTTCGAGGTGCGCCCTCATGCGTTTGCCGACTCCCCAGACCTCGCCGACATGGGTGTTGCGCAGGGTCCAGTCGCGTTTGAACGGATCGCTCAAATCGACGACGCCGCCGGTGATGTGTGACAGCCGCTTGGCGGTGTGATTGGCGAGTTTGGCCAGCGTCTTGGTCCGCGCAATGCCCACGCCCACCGGGATGCCGGTGCATTTGATCAGCCGCTCGCGAATGCCCCGGCCAAACTGTTTCAGGTCGCCGGGGATGCCGGTCAGCTCGGCGAATGCTTCGTCGATGCTGTACACCTCAAGCGCCGGCACCATCGACTCGATGATCGTCATCACACGCTCACTGATATCGCCGTACAACGCGTAATTGCTGCTGAACGCCACCACCCCGGCACGGCGCAGGTCGTCCTTGATCTGATAATAGGGCGCGCCCATTTTCACGAACGGCTTGGCATCGTGGCTGCGCGCGATGACGCAGCCGTCGTTGTTGGACAGCACGACGATGGGCGTCCTTATCAGATCCGGGCGGAAGACCCGTTCGCAGCTGGCGTAGAAACTGTTGCAGTCGATCAGCGCGAAGGTGCGCTCATACGGAATCATGATGGCCCACGCTGAACCGGGCAGTGACTGGATTCATCGGCGGGCGGCGAGTGCAGGCCCGGGGCAGGGCGGCTGGACGGCCTGACGTGGGGCGTAGGCCATAGGGAATAGCGGAAAAACCTGGAAAAACGACGTTCATGGTGAAGCCCTGCTTTTCGTTAGCTGTATGTATATACAGTTAAGCGGCTCTGCCGGGAGGGGTCAACTGCTTCGGCGGGAAGACCGACCGACGCGCATGGGCGGCGATTTTTGTGGATTCAGTAGGACCGGCTTTAGCCGGGAAGGCATTGGCGAGACGCTGCAAAATCGAGGGTGATCCGACTGGCCTCTTCCCGGCTGAAGCCGGTCCCACTGGAGGACTGCGCGTGATTAGTCGGACCGGCTTTAGCCGGGAAGACGTCGGGGGCCACACTGCAAAACTCAGGGTGATCCGACTGGCCTCTTCCCGGCTGAAGCCGGTCCCACTGTAGGACTGCGCGTGATTAGTAGGACCGGCTTTAGCCGGGAAAACGTCGGCCGCCACACTGCAAAACTCAGGGTGATCAGCCCTGTCTTTCCCGGACAGCGTTGAGGGGGGGAAATGAATAACGGGTGGCAATATCTCTCTTGGTCTGAACTTTGCTACATCCCTGCTACAGGCGGCCTCGATCACAGAAAATTGGCGCGAAGGCACTCCTGAAATCACCTTTAGTTTTGAATCGGCATGCTCTACGACGCGCATGCCAGGAGCCGGCCATGAGTACTCTCTCGGAAATTGCAGCAAACCTCTTGAAACGCGAAGACAGTCCCGAGAAAGCCGCTACGCAGGCTGGCCCCCGTGGCCCGATGGGCTGGGAACAACTGATGATGCTGTCGAAAGAGAAAGACATACTGAAGTGGCAAGCCGCCTTGTCCCGGCTCATTGCCGATAATCCCGGTCAGCGTCGCGTGACCGTGATGCGCGTGATTCAGGGCGGTCTGGCCTGGCATAACCCGGATTAATCGCTGAGCCGCTTGTGGACGCAACGTCCGGCAAGCTGCTCCCGCTGCTTCTAGTGGGACCGGCTTTAGCCGGGAATAGGTCATCGGTAGGTCCAGATCGTCCGAAGTGTCCGTTAGCCGCTATTGATCGACATATTGGCGTTAGTCGGCAGGTACATTGCGCGCTAAAGTGGCGGGCATGTTCCTGGCACCTTCGGATGACGCAGATGACCCGCCCCCGTTTTCTCCCCGACAACTTCACCCTCATGCTGATCACGGTGGTGATCATCGCCAGCTTCCTGCCGGCCACTGGGCAAGTGGCCGTTGGCTTCGGCTGGCTGACCAACATCGCCATCGCGCTGCTGTTCTTTCTTCACGGCGCCAAACTGTCCCGCGAATCGATCATCGCCGGAGCAGGGCACTGGCGTCTGCACCTGCTGGTGTCCGGGCTGACATTCGTCCTGTTCCCCTTGCTCGGTCTGGCACTCAAACCCGTGCTGTCGCCGCTGATCGGCAAAGACCTGTACATGGGCATTCTGTACCTGTGTGCGCTGCCCGCGACGGTGCAGTCGGCGATCGCCTTCACTTCACTGGCGCGCGGCAATATTCCGGCGGCGATATGCAGCGCGGCGGCCTCCAGCCTGTTCGGGATATTCCTGACGCCGCTGCTGGTTACGCTGTTGCTGAACGTCCACGGCGAAGGCGGCTCGACCCTTGATGCGATCGTGAAGATCAGCGTGCAATTGCTGCTGCCGTTCATTGCCGGCCAGATCCTGCGGCGCTGGATTGGCGCCTGGGTCGGACGCAACAAGAACTGGCTGAAATTCGTCGATCAGGGCTCAATCCTGCTGGTGGTCTACGGCGCGTTTAGCGAGGCCGTGAATGAAGGCATCTGGCAGAAAACACCGGTCTGGGATTTGGCAGGGCTGGTGGTGGTGTGCTGCCTGCTGCTGACGCTGGTGCTCGTGGCCGCGACCCTGCTGTCCAAGCTGTTCGGCTTCAACCAGGAAGACCGCATCACCATCCTGTTCTGCGGCTCGAAGAAAAGCCTGGCGACCGGCGTGCCAATGGCGCAAGTGCTGTTTGCGGGGAGCACGATCGGGCTGCTGATTTTGCCGCTGATGCTGTTTCACCAGATTCAACTGATGGTCTGCGCGGTGGTGGCTCAGCGGTATGCGAAGCGGACGGAGCCGGTGGTGGAGTTGATGGCGCAGGTTGATCCTTGAGGGTGTTTATTCGCTGAATGGCGTAGTGAAAAAGCCCCGATTTTTCGGGGCTTTTTGCGTTTTGGAGTGGGGGTGGGCGATGGTCAGTCAAGGTCGATGGTCGCGTGTATAAAATCTAAAAAAGGGCGTCCCGGTCAGACTGAAATGCGCCACTCGGCTGGGAGACTGTCATTCAAATAGTTTTAAAACAGCCTCGGAATACAGGATTGGTGAGCTCTTGGCTGATTTGAGTACGTGCTCGCGGACCGTTTGACCCTTCAGTTCTGGAAATTTAGCCACATATTCTGGCGTGAAGGCCGGTGCATCTTTGCTGGCCCCGGCGTCCATTAGCGCTTTAATACAATCGGGGTTACGGCTCATCGAGTTTTCCGCCAACGGCGTACCAATGGGCCACGGCTTCTCTTGTGGTGGAAGTGCATCAATCGAGGTTCCTTTTTTGTGTAATAGGGCTATGCGCTCTGCAGCTTGCGGATCCGGCTGATCGTTCAGCTCAAAAGATCGCGTACAGACATAATGGAGTGGGGTTGAAGCAACCTTGCTGACACCATAAGGATCGGTGCCGGCTGCGATCAACAGTTTGATGACTTCAATATTGGTAGCCCCTTTACCCATCAGCGGGGAGAACCGCTGAGGACTCAAAAGCTTGGGGTCAGCACCGTAATGCAGCAACATTTTGACGAGCTCCGGCTGGGGAAATCGCTGTGCTTCGAGTGCCGCTTTGAGTGGTGTAGTCGTTCCCGCATGCGCAATAACATTAGGATTGGCGCCGGCCTTGAGCAGACTCTCCACGATTTTTAATTCATCCTGTGATACTTGAGGGTCTTTGCCGTGCCTAAGTGCAGTTAGCAGGACGGTTTCTCCGCTGGTATCAAGGGTACGGTTCACATCAATAGGAAATTCAAGTAGGCGATCAACCAGATCAGGCCGTTGGTAATAGGTTGCATGCCACAAAATCTTAGTGTCCGGTCGTGCGCCGCTCGCTAGCAATGTATTGACGGTAGCCAGGTCTGCGGCGTCCTTAGAGTAAGCGTATTCCATCACCGCATTGTCTAGTTGACGGGCTAGATCCTTCTCCGGTACACCTTGGGCCATAGCTGAGCCCGAGAGTAAGGCGAAGGCCAGGGCGCAGGCTGTGTAGAAGTTGAAGTCGAGTTTATAGGTAAGCATGCAATATCTCATAGGGTGAAAGCTTAGGGTGTTAATTGGTTGTGGTTAGATTTGAGGCGAATGAATCTCCCAATTGGATCAATAATTAACGAAAATTAAAGAAGCTGTTCCTTTTTGTTTATGTAAATTGGAGCGGCCAGCGAACGGTTGATTTGAGCTCCTTGGTGAGTGCTGGCCGGTTTCGTGGTCGTGGTATTGACCCTGGAATCGGATCGGATTGGTCAGGCCGACTTGTTCGGCGAATTCAAGGAGTTAAAGGGGTCCGTCCCCTTTAGCTCCTTTGTACTGTTGGAGGATGCTTAAGACGAAAGGCCTTATATAACGGAACTTCATCATCTTGTTCCCCACCCTCTAAGCATCTGTATTGTTTGGTGCCAACTGCAGCCCTCAGCAACTCGTACAAATTAGGGGATCGAAAGCCTACTTCGAGCCAGAGCGAATTAGAGCCCTCTAGTGTTAGTCTCGCATCATAAGCCGCTTCACTTTTCACACTCAGTTCTTTTAAGTAAATACATTCACCAGCTCCACCAATGTATGCCGTACTGGTTTTTACCGAGTCAAGGACATTGCGAGCTGAAAGCGAGTCCGCGAATACTAATCTGAATTCATAGCTCATAGTCCGTGTGGCCTCCCCCGGACGATAGGTAAATCTTTAGGGTTACGAATACCAATATGGTACTTGTCTGGATTGGTTGTTATCTCCCCTTGATCGTCAAGCTGGTTTTCAGATGGGTCCTCTTTGTGTATGTGCGCATTGTTACCTGACTTGTAGCGGCAAGGGTTCTGGTTGCCGTATTTGTGGACTCGCACCTCGGATCCGTCCTTATGAGTCCACATTTCATTCACACCGTTATCCTTTATTTTTGAGAATCCGGCGCTTTCCAGCATTACTCCTGCTCTGGCAACGCTCCGACCTTTCATTCTTGGTAGATCTGAGGAAGCTGAAAGTCCCAGCGGGTCGATCCAACCCGTGGGATTTGGCACGTAGTGGTAGAGGTTCAGCCCACCACTGTAGCCAATCGGATCCTTACTGATGAACCGCCCGACCCTTGGATCATAGTACCGATGGCGGTTGTAGTGCAGGCCGGTCTCGTGGTCGTGGTACTGACCTTGGAACCGGATCGGGTTGGTCAGGCCGATCTGTTGGGCGAGTTCAGAACGCTGTTCTTGCGCTTCGCCCCACGCTTTGTACTGGGCGCTCCAGGCGGTGTTGCCGTTTTGGTCAGTGATTTCCTGCGGCGTGCCGAGGTGGTCGCATTGGTACCAGGCGAGGACGTCGATTGGCAGTGCGACGGGTTTGTAGGTCCACAGCGGGTCTTCTTTGAAGTTGTAGCGACCTTGGTAGGTCGGCTGGCTCACGAGGCGGATGGTTTCGTGGCGGATGGCCTGGGCCACCGGGACAAAGGTGCCGGGCTCGTGGATGTAGTGGACGGTTCGGCCGAGTGCGCCAGCGTATGGCGGCGGGCTGCTTTCCCAGGCGAGGTTGTCGCCATCCCAGCCGTACAGGGTGAAGCCGCAGCCAAGCTCGCGTTGCTTGCGGGCGTGTTCGTTTTCGTTCCAGCCGGTGCCGGCTTCGGGGCGTGGCCTGTAGTGGGCTTTGGAGAGTTTGTAGAGGCGACGTCCAAGGGGGTCGTAGCCGAAGTCGACGGTGAGGCGCGGATCGCAGAAGTGTACGAGGCGATCAAAGAGATCCCAGTGCAGTTCACTGCGCAAGCCGTTGGTCCAGCGCTCGGTCTGGTTGCCGCGTTCGTCGTACTCGTAGTGGTTGCCAGCGTAGTCACGCAGCAGGTTATCGATCAGTTTGTGGCGGACAGGTTCGGGGTCGAGTGGACGGCGGACGGGTGCGGCGCTGTCGTTGAGCAGGTTGCTTGCAGGGTCGAAGGCGAAGGTTTCGGTGCCCAGGCGGCTCGTTGCGGCGAGCAGGCGGCTGACCGGGTCGTAGCGATAACTTAGTTGGCCGCGACGGCTGTCATTGATGTCGGTGAGTTGGCCGGCGGCGTCGTAGGTGTAGGCACGTTTTATGAGCGTGGATTTGTCGTCTGCTCGGCCCAGTAGTTGTTCTTGAAGGCGTCCCGCTGGGTCCCAGCTTTGGGTTTGCAGCAAGCTGTTGCCTTGATGGCGGGCGACCTCTCGGTGCAGGTCATCGCGTTCGTAGCTGACCAGTTCATGCTCGTCGAGCCTCAATCCCAGCAGATGGCCGCTGCCGTAGGTCAGCCAACTGACGCGGTGACCGTCCGGGCGAACGGTCGCGACGCGGTTGTTTAGAGCGTCGTATTCATGCTGCCAGACCGCAACCAGGGGTTTATCAAGATTTGAATAATGCTGATGCTCGCGCAGCAGGTTGCCTGCTGGGTCATGGAACCGTTGCAGCCGGCTGGCGGCGTTGGTCGCCATGACCAGATGGCCGTTGCCGTCGTAGGCAAAAGTTTCGCTTTGGGACTTTTCGCCGAGGGTGGCGCGGCGTTCGGTCAGGCGGCCCATGGGGTCGAAGGTCAGTGCGATGGTGCGCTGGCCGTTGATAGTCTCGGCAAGGCGCCCGGTTTCCGGGTCGTACTGGTAACGAGTGCTGCGCCCGTCGAAGCCGCGCTCTTCCAGCAGTCGCCCGACTGGATCGTAGTGAAAGTGGGCGCGGCGTTCGTTTTCGTTTTCCAGCGCCACCAGCCGGCCGAGCTTGTCCCATCGATAGCGCAGGGTTTGCTCGGCGGCGTCGACGCGTTCGGTAATAAAGCCTGCCGCGGTGTAGCGCCACGTGGTGCAGCGTTCCAGGCCGTCGGAGTGGGCGAGCAGGCGACCTTCGGCGTCGCGGCTGAATCGCTCTTCTGTCTTGTCGGGGTGCTTGATCAGGACCAGCTGACCTAATTTGTACTCGTACGTCGTGCTGTGCCCGGCAGGGTCGGTGAAGCGAACCATCTGGCCGCGATCGTCGTATTCCCAGCTACTCACCTTCCCCGAGCAGTCGGTGTACTTAACGAGTTGTCCGGCATCGTTGTAGGCCAACGCCTTCGTGTTGCCGTTAGCGTCCTTGATGGATGTAGGAAGACCAAACTTGTTGTAGGCGTATTCGGTGGTGTTCTCTAGCGGATCGATCGCTTCAACGAGATTTCCGCGAAGGTCGTAGTCCCGTTTCCACAACCCACCCTCGCCATCACTGATTTTGATCAGATGACTTTTATCGTCGTAAGCGTAATTGATGACGCTGTGATCAGCGCGGGTGTGCTCGGTGAGGTTGCTCAGTTGATCGTAGCGATACCGGTCGGTACTGCCGTCGGTGTGCACATGGCGAATGATGTTCTTCGCCGCATCACGGAAGAACCACTCCGAACGCCCATCCGCGTGGCAAATGCGATAGGTGTAGCCGAGGCTGTCGTAGTAGTGCCGGGTTTCGTGGCCGAGGGCATCAGTGACGTAGGTAAGGCGGATGTTTTCATCCCACGCCAGCCGCGTGTCGAAACTCCCGTCGTCGGCCCATTCGCGCACGGCCTTGGCGTCTGAACCCGTGCCTTGCCATTGCAGGTTCAAACCACGATTGGTGCGGTCGGTGTACCGAGTGATGAGATGGTTTTGATACTGATAACGCCACGCAGCGCCGTTCTCGTCCTGAGCCAGAACAAGGTCGCCAGAATCATCGTACTGATACGCGCACAGTTGGCGTTTAACGTCGCCGTCACGAACTTCCCAAAGGCCGGTCAACCGCCCCTGGTCATCAACCAAAGTGCCCAGGCGAAGATGGAATTTATTTACATCCTTCTCCGAGTAAGTAACCAACTCGGAGAGCACCGAATCCCCACCGTGCCGATGCTCGTAATGCAGCATGACCCCGGCGCCATTGGGCAACACCTTGTTGATCAATACAAAACGATCACCCCGCCGTACATAGGTTTCCCTGTGCTCAAGCCCCCGCATCAGCACTAACCGATCTTTGCTGAGGCGAACGACGGTCAGATTTTCGATGGCGTTGAAGTGAAACAGCTTGACCTTGGGAAGGGGGAATTCATGACTGCGGCCATCAGCGTCGTGAAATACCAGGCCGTCGCCAACGAGATCAAAGCGTGTGGTAAACGGCGTAATCCAACGCGCCCCCACCACGTCATGATCGTAGGCATCCAGACTCGAACAGTAAGTCCGCGTCCACTCAATGGGAAACGGCCCCGGCAGGCTGAAATCGGTGTGACTGACCGACTCCGAGCCCATCGCAAAGCTGATGCTGTGGGCCGTAGAAGCACAGGCACAATTCTTCTGCTCGTTGGGCCGGCCCTTGGCAGGCCTCTCGTGCTGAACAACTTCGAGCTTGCCTTCGCCGGCCCGGCGCTTGGCCTGATTAACCACCCCGGGCTTGATGTTGAAGGCCTGCCCATGCCCATTGCGGGAACGCCAACTAACAACCGCCCCAGCCAACATCTGCAGCAGCGAACCGATCGAGTGCTGAGCCCCAGGATCTGCCAGACGATTTATCTGAGTGCGAAGCTCCGAGCCCATGGCACGCAACGCTTTCGCCTGCCTGCGTACCGGGTCCTTCAGCGCTTCAGGCACAAGATGTTCGACGGTGCCGTTGACGATTTTTTGGCCGGCTGCGATGTAAACATCGGCAACCGCGATGAAGATGTTGGAAATCGCGCCTTTGGGATCGTAGTCCCACTGCTTGCGCCCCTCGCTGATCAGCTGCACCGCCTCGATCAGATTGCCCTCGGCATCGAGATCGCCGTTGATCACGCTTTCCAGACCCTTGGCGATCTCGTTCAGCACGCCTTCGCCGAGCTTTCCCGCGTCATCGAGAATGCCAGCAAGCTTGGTCTGCGCCTGAGTTAAAAAATCATCAAGCGTCCCGATGATGTCCGCATTGAGGTGCCCGATCAGCACCTCGATCAGTGAATCGCCAAGCACCATCTTGCCCGCCTGACGCATCTCCTGACGCACCAGAAACAGCGTCGGCCGCAGGCTCATCCGCGCTGCCGCCATGGTCGGCGGCGTCGGCAGCACCCCAATCAGATTGATGCCCAAACTGACCCAATCCAGCGGATCGCGCTTCTCACTGGTCGCCAGCCGGACGATGTCATTCAGCGCATCCACCAGCGCCATGATGTTGCCCACCACAGGCAAAAACCCGGCAGCGCTCTTGATCCGCTCAAGCGAGACAACCCCGCCGCTGATGTCCTGCAGCCAGGCATCGACATTGGCCGCACCCGCTCCCACGTCCTCGAGCTGAATCAGATCAAGCGGAACGATCGCCACCTGAGGCTCGTTATTTGCGTCGCTGCCGGACGTCACTGCGGGGTTTGCCAAGGATGCTCTCCGTGCTCAAAAAACCATCCGAAAAGGCGTGAATGCCAATCCGGGGGCCACGGAGATATCAAGGGCTATGCCAGATATTAATTATCCAAACAAAATCAATAACTTAAGAGAAATAACGGTAGGGTTAAGCGAACGCTAAACCCTAAAACAAAGAAAAAGTGCGCAAGAAGTTGCGCACCCCTGCGCAACTTCTTGCGCAGTCGCCTGCACGCCAAAAAAGACGTGGGCTGCGGAGCATCACCCACCCAGCTTTTACCAAACGAGTGAGCAACTTCTTGCGCACTCCGCCAAAACCGCACCCCGCCGGTCTTCAGCGAAAACACCGCATCGCCAACAAAATGCGGCAGCGAAAAACAGCCAAAAAAAGCCCCGAAAAGTCGGGGCTTTGAGCATTCGGAGCGGCTTAAGCTTTAGCCAGTTGCTCCTCATACTCCTTGTGATACTCACGGGCCAGCGATTGCTTTTGCTGGTCGTCCAGCAGTTTGCCCGCCGACTGGAAGAACTTCTGCTCTTCTTCCTTCAGGTGGTGGTGGACCTTCTCCGACAGCTTCTTGGCCGTGGCCATCCATGACGGGCTGGACATCTCGGTTTCGTCGAGCTCTTCCATCATTTCGTCCATTTCATGGTGCTCGGAAATGGCATGGCGACTGAGATCGACACCGTTGTCGTACTGCATCAGCGGGATATAGAAGAAGCGCTCTTCGGCGGTTTCGTGGGCCTGCAGTTCAGCTTTCAGCTGTTTGTAGACCTCGACACGCTCCTCACTGTCGCCATGGGTTTGGATCAAGGCATCGGCATAGCCGCGTTGCCGGTCATGACTCTCTCTCAGGGCTTCGAAAATGTTCACGGGTGCTCCTTGGTTCGGCGACGGACTGATGTGCTTATCCCTAGACCGCAGCGGGTATTCAGCCGTTCCGTTGCGCTTCGGGCATATGCATAGATCTATAAGTTTCTTTCATAACCTACATCGTTTTTTATAATGAAAGTGAAGCTGCTCCGATGTGCTCATTCGTTTTCGTACTGAGCGCTCCTCCTGCGCCCGTTCAAGGATTCTCATGTCCCTGCGAAAGATCATCGTGGCCGCCGCGTTAATGCTCGCGACCGTTACCGCTCACGCCGAGCAGGTCATCAATATCGGTTATCAGCGTTCGTCCACGCTGTGGATCCTGCTCAAGAACGACGGCCAGTTGGAGGAACGACTCAAGCCGCTGGGCTTCACCGTCAAATGGCATGAATTCAGCAGCGGACTGCTCAGCGCGATGAATGCCGGCAGTGTGGACCTGCATGCCGACGTCGCCGATGCGTTTGCCTTGTTCACGCAGGCGGCGAATGCACCGCTGACCTACTACGCCCGTGAGAATCCTTCCCCGACGGCGCAGGCCATCATCGTCCCGGACAGCTCACCGATTCGCAGCGTTGCTGATCTCAAGGGCAAATCCGTCGCGGTGTCGAAGGGCTCGGGCAGTCATTTTCTATTGATTTCTGCGCTTAAAAGCGCCGGGCTGACCCTTAAGGACATCAAGCCGATTTACCTGGAGGCCCCCGACGGGGTCGCCGCATTTGCCAGCGGCAACGTCGACGCCTGGGCGATCTGGGACCCGTTTTTGGCGACCCAGCAACGTGAGCATCATGTCCGCGTGCTGACCGACGGCTCCGGCGGCATTGCCAACTACAACCGTTTTTACGTGGCCAACACAAGTTTCGCCAAGGCGCATCCCGAGGTACTGCAAGTGGTGTTCGACACCCTGCATCAGGCCGGGCAGTGGGTGAAAGGTCATCCCCAGGAAGCGGCGGCGAACCTGGCGCCGCTGTGGGGCAACATCCCGCCGCAGACCGTTGAACTAGCCAACAGCCGGCGCAGTTACGACATCGTCCCGGTCAAGGTGGATGAACTGGCCGAACAGCAGCGCATCGCCAACTTCTATTTCGAAGCCGGGATGATCCCAAAGCGCTGAAGGTGTCCGACATCGCTGTCTGGACCCCGCACGCCCAATAAGTCAGGAGCGCGATCATGAGTCGTCACATTCACCTGTCGGCCTTCCTGCTGACCGGGCCGGTCGTCCACAGTCATGCGGTCTGGCGCCATCCCGAGACGGTTGGTCACTACCTTGATCCGGAGTATTACGCCCGTACGGCGCGAGTGGTGGAGGAGGGGCTGTTCGATTTTCTGTTCTTCGCCGATCGGCTGGCGGTGGGCGACCAGATGGGCGGGTCGCGGGACGTGGCCCTGCGTTATGGCGCGCAGGATGCGACGCGTCTGGACCCGCTGCCGATTCTGTCCTATCTGGTCGGGCAAACGAGCAAGCTGGGCCTCGGCGCCACCCGCTCGACGACGTACTACGAGCCTGCGCATATCGCCCGGGAGTTCGCCACCCTCGATCATCTGTCCAAAGGCCGCGCTGCCTGGAACATCGTCACGTCGATGAACGACAGCGAAGGGCGCCTGTTCGGCAAGGACAAGCACCTTGAGCACGACCTGCGCTACGACCGCGCTGACGAGTTCGTCGAAGTGGCGCTTAAGTTGTGGCGCAGCTGGGCGCCGGATGCGTTGAAGCTGGACCGGGAAAGCGGCGTGCTGGCCGACCCGTCGAAAATCACCTCGGTGCAGCATCACGGCGAGTGGTTCAAGGTTGAAGGGCCGCTGAACATCCCGCGCACCCCGCAAGGGCGGCCGGTACTCATTCAGGCGGGTTCGTCGGGGCGTGGACGGCGTTTCGGCGCGCGCTGGGCCGAGGCGATTTTCACCATTCACCCGCACCTCAAGGCCATGCACGCGTTTCGCCAGGACGTGCGCGAACAGGTCGTGCAGCAAGGCCGCGACGCCGACAACTGCAAAGTGCTGACGGCAGTGATGCCGTTCATTGGCGGCAGCGAAGCCGAAGCACGGGCCAAGCGCGACAAGCACAACGCACTGGCGCGGCCCGAACTGGGGCTGGTCACGCTGGCGTCGCAACTGAACGTGGATCTCTCACCGTTTCCGCTGTCCGCGACCCTGGCGGAGATCGCACGCTCGCCGTCGATACCGCCCGCTGCGGCGGAAAAGCTGCTGATGCAGGGACCGGACACGACGCTGGAGGAATTGGGCAGGATTTTCGCCAGCAGCGTTCGGGTGCCGCAACTGGTCGGCACGGGGGCGCAGATCGCCGATCAACTGGCGGAGATGTTCACGTTGGGCGGTTGCGACGGGTTCGTGATTTCCCCGGCGTATTTGCCGGGCTCGTTCAGCGAGTTTGTCGAGAGCGTCATTCCACACCTGCAACGCAAAGGGCTGTTTCGCACCGCCTACGAAGGCTCGACCCTGCGTGAGCATTTGGGGTTAGGGGCCTTGGAGTCGTGAACCCGGCCCCAATGAAATCCATCACCCGTACAGCCCCCCGACAGCTCCACCCGATGACTAACGGGCTGACATTCGCGACATGCTGCGTATGATGAGCCCAACGTTTTTCGCAAAAAGGCTCACGCTAATGATGAAGTTTTTCGCCGCGCTGCTGTGTGTGTTCACCGGCATGGCCCACGCAGAACCCGCGCTGCTCACCGATCTTGCCCTGCCGTATCTGGCAGCGGCGCCCGCTGAATCCAAAGACAAACCCCTGATCATTTTCCTGCACGGCTATGGCAGCGACGGGCGCGACCTGCTCGATATCAAAAACAATCTCTCCCCGAATGACACCTACCTCTCCGTGCGTGCGCCGCAGGAAGTCGACGGCGGCGGCTACAAGTGGTTCACCCAGGACACCGATCAGGCCGAATACGAAGGCATGACGAGCGATGTCGATAAAAGCACCGATCTGCTGCGCACCTTCATCCAGCAGGCCACCGAGAAATACCAGACCCAGCCCGATAAAGTGATCCTGGTCGGCTTCAGCCAGGGCGCGATGATGAGCTACCAGATCGGCCTGCAATACCCGGAACTGGTGCACGGCATCGCACCCTTGAGTGGCAAGATTCTCGCGTCCCTCCATTCACGCCTTGAACCCGACGAGCGCCTGAAGCCACTCAAGGTGTTCATCGGCCACGGCTCGGCCGACACCCGCGTGCCTTACTCGGGGGCGACCGACGCCAAGGCAGTGCTGGAGAATCTGCTGATCGTCCCCGAGTTTCATGCCTACGCCGGGGCAGGGCATACGATTACAACGGCTGAAGTGGCGGACTTGAAGCACTGGCTGGAAGCGCAACTGCAAAAATGATTCGACGCTGAAGAGGCCAGGGCCGCTAGAGGCCCTGACTGCCACGAATCAACTCATACGCCCGGCGTGCCAGCGGATTCACCGTATTGGGACGAATCCACAGGTGATAGGTGACGTCGGGCATCCTAGGCAGGCCGTCGGCTTCCCCCAGTACCCGCATGTCCGGCCCGAGCATCTCCATGCTGCGCGCCGTGACGCCAAGGCCCGCGCGCGTGGCGGCTTTGATGCCGATCAGGTTCGACGCCAGGTACGCCTGACGCCAGGCGATGTCGGCGCGCTCCAGCGCTTCGATGGCGTAACGCCGATAAATGCTGGGCTCATCCACCAGAATGAGGGGGATCGGTTCGCCCGGGACGTGCAGGTACTGCGCCGAACAGATCCACCAGACCGGCGAAGTGCGCAGGGCAAACCCTTCCAGCGCCGGATCCTCGCGGGTTGAAATCACCATGTCAACCTTGCCGCGATGCAAATCCTCCATCAGAAACGGGCTCCGACCGACATCGATCTCCAGTCGCAGCTTCGGCGCCGAACGGGCGATGTGGCTGAGGATGGGCGGCAAGATGGTGTCGGCGATGTCGTGGGGCGAGCCGATACGCAGCACGCCGCTCAGGCTGCTTTCGCGCAGCGAGTTGAGCGCGTCGTCGTTCAGCGAGAGCATCTGCCGGGCGTGCCGTAACAGCTGCCGACCGGGTTCGGTGAGTTGCTTCTGACGGCCCTGTTTCTGGAACAGGCTGACGCCAATCTGTTGCTCCAGGCGCTGCATGTGTTGGGTCACCGACGACTGCGTGCGCGACAGCTGCGCCCCGGCGCCCGCGAAGCTGTGGTGATCGACGACGGCGACGAAAGTGCGCAGCAGTTCGAGGTCTAGGGTCGAGGACATGTTTTCTATCCTGTAAGCGTCAGTTCTGTAGGAGCGTGGCTTGTCCCGCGATCTGTCGGGTACCGTCAGTAGAATCAGACCGCTCGGTAGCCTCAGGTGTAATGCATTCGCTGGGTTGACGACGGGTTCCCCGCCGATCGCGGGACAAGCCACGCTCCTACCGGTGCGTATTACATCAGCTGAACGGGCTAATACATTACGGAATTTTATGAATGGGGAAAGCCCTGTTTTTAAAAATATCGATAAGACCCAATAAAATAAGGCTTATGCCTTTTTGCTCTGACACCTAAAACCAGAAAGTTATAACCATATTTGATATTTGAATTTCCGTTAGCCGCCCACCAACCCTAGGATGCAATCACACAGGCGCTCATCTGAAAGCGCCGAGCCGATGATCATTCCAGGGGAAGTCCATGCCATACACGCGCTCGCCAGTCGCTCGGTGCCTGCCGCTTTTCGTCGCAACGCTGGCCACACTTGGCGCCAGTTTCGCCGCTCAGGCCGACGCCACCCTGGACAAGATCGAACAGCGCCACCGCGTGGTGGTGGGTGTGCTGCTGTCCGGCGGCCCGTTTGGCTCTATTGACCCGACGACGCAGAAACCCAAGGGCCTGAACGTAGACCTCGCCGAAGACATAGGACGCCAGCTCGGCGCCGAGGTTGAGCTGGTGCCCGTACTGCCGGCCAACCGCGTGCAGTTCTTGCAACAGGGCAAGGTCGATCTGTAGATCGCCAACATGGAGTGGACCGCCGAGCGCGGCCAGCAGCTGGGGTTTGTGCCAACACCGTTCTATCGTGTCGGCGGCACGGCGGCGGTGCTCAAAGACAGCAAGATCACCCGCTGGGAAGACCTCAAGGGCCAGCCGGTCTGCACGTCCCAGGGCAGCAGCTACGTCAAGCCGCTGACCGAATTCGGCGCTGAACTGAAAGCATTCAAAAGCTCGTCGGAATCCCTCCTGGCCCTGCGCGGCAACAACTGCGTCGCGGCGGTGCACGACGCCACGCTGATCAATCCGTTAGTGGCCGACAGCCCTGAATGGCAGAACTACCGCGCTATCAGTCCCGAACTCAATCCTGCGCCGTCGGTGATCTGGACGCGCCCCGGCGAGACCGACACCCAGGCGAAACTCGACACGATCGTCAAAGGCTGGCACCGCACGGGCTGGTTGATCGACGCGGAAAAGCGCCATCACATCAGCCCGCCGTCACCTGCGCTGGTCGAACTGCACGACAAGTTCCAGGCCGCGGGCGCTTGATCTTGCGGCTTGAGAACGGGGCGAGCGCATGACGGACCTGCTTGAACTGTTCGTGCAGGCGGCGGCGAAGTTCGGTCTGAACTACGGCTTTCTGCTGGACGCTTACCAGCGCGGTTCGTTGGTCAATGGCGCCATAACAACCATTGCGCTATGCGCATTCACCATCGTCGGCAGCCTGTTGGCAGGCCTTGCGCTTGCCGCGATGCTGACCAGTGGCAGGCCTTGGTTCGCCAGGCCTGCGCGAGTGTTCATCGAAGTTACCCGCAATACGCCGACGCTGGTGCAGCTCTACTGCGCGTTCCTGGTGCTGAACATGCTGCTGACCCAGGCCGTTGGCGCTGCGAACCCGCTGACGCCGTTCGCCTGGGTGGTCATCGTGATTTCCCTGCACAAGGGCGCGTTCCACGCCGAGGCCTTGCGCGCCGGCATCGAAGCAGTGCCGCGCGTGACGCTGGAAGCCGCCAGTTCCCTGGCCTTCAGCCGCCGCCAGTTGCTGTGGAACGTGCAGTTGCCGCTGGCAATGCGCTTCGCCTTGCCCTCGCTGATCAACAACCTGATCGATCTGGTGAAAATGACCGCCGTTGCCTCGGCCATTGCCGTCGGCGACATCACCTACGCCTCGATCATGATCTGGACCCAGAGCGACAACGTGCTGGAACTGATGATTCTGCTGCTGGCGTTTTTCGGCCTGCTCAGCTTCGTCGTCAACTGCGTGGGCCGTGCCCTCGAAGCCAAATTGAGGATGCCCGGTTATGGCCATTGATTCGCCTGTGAGCTTGCCGCTTGGGTGGCCGCGTCGGCATCCGGGCAAGCTGGTGCTGCTGGCCGCGGTGCTGTTGTGGCTGGTCTTCGGCGCCCCGAAAAGCCCGGTGTTTGCGGCGCTCCGGGAGTGGTCGCCAGCGCTGGCGGCGGGCTTTGGTCAGAACATTCTGATCAGCCTGCTGGCGATTGCCATCGGCTCTGTGCTCGGCCTGCTGGTGGGTGCGCTGGCGGTGTCGCCGCTGTGGATCACCCGGCTGCCCGCGAAGATCTGGGTGCAGGTATTTCGCAACGCACCGTGGCTGGTGCTGATCTATTTCACCACCTACGTTTTCCCGTTCGAGCTGCACATCGGCAAGTCCTGGATCTCGTTTCCGGACTGGGTGAAAGTCACCCTCGGCCTGGCATTGCCGGCCAGCGCCAACGTCGCGGAAATCTTTCGCGGGGCCATTGGCTCCATCCCCAGCACGCAATGGGAAGCCGCGCGCTCCCTGGCGTTCACTCGCGCACAGATCTTCCGTTCGATCATCCTGCCGCAGTGCTTCAAACGCATGTTACCGCCGTGGATGAACCTCTACGCGGTGATCACCATGGGCACTGCGCTGGCCTCGCTGGTGGGTGTGCATGACCTTATCGACACCGCGCAGATCGCGAGCAACACAGTCAACCGGACCGGCTTCACGGTGCTGATCTACTTCAGCGTGCTGGCACTGTTTTTCGCCTACTGCTATCCGATTTCCCGATTCACTCAATTCCTGGAGCGACGTTATGCCTTCTCCTGAAACGCGCGTCGGACAACCCTTGATCAGCCTGCGCGATGTTCATCTGTCGTTCGGCAGCAACCGCGTGCTCAAGGGCATCGACCTCGACGTGCAGCGCGGCCAGGCGGTGTCGATCATCGGCCCGTCGGGTTCGGGGAAGTCGACCATCCTGCGTTGTATCACCGGGTTGTTGCCGACCGAGCGCGGCAGCATCCGCGTGGGCGACACCGATGTCCACGCGCTGAAGAGCGAGGCTCAGCGCATCGAACTGCGCAAGCGCGTGGGCTTCGTGTTTCAGCAGTACAACCTGTTCCCGCATTTGTCGGTGCTGGAAAATCTGGTGATCGCACCGCGCAAAGTGCTGGGCGAGACGGCGACGAACGCTGAAAAGCACGCGCGCGAACTGCTCGCCAAAGTCCGCATGGAGCACAAGGCCGATGCTTATCCGGGGCAGCTTTCCGGCGGTCAGCAGCAACGGGTCGCCATTGCGCGAGCGTTGGCGATGCGGCCGGAGCTGATCCTTTTCGATGAAGTGACGTCGGCGCTGGACCCGGAGACCGTCGGCGAGGTGCTGACGGTGATCCGCGAGTTGACCGAAGAAGGTATGACCTGCGTGCTGGTCACACACGAAATGCGTTTCGCGGAGGACATCAGCGATGTCGTGTATTTCACCGAAAACGGCCTGATCGTCGAGCACGGCAGCCCCGAACACATCTTCCAGCGTCCGACCAATGAGCGGACCCAGACTTTTTTGCGTCATGCCCTGGGCGACGCCGGACGCCGTCCGGTCGCCAGTGGCGATCCGTTTCTGTTGAGCAATATCAGCCGTTACAGCCTGTCGGTCTGAGCCAATCGCTGAGTCTGAAAAGCCGAGCCTGAACACCTATAAGGAGCACCTGATGAGCACCGAAAACCGCGGCCAAGTCGTCGAAGCATTTCTTCAGCAGATACGTGCGATCCATGAGCGTGGCGTCGACCGCAACGCACTCAAAAGCATCGTCACCCTGCTTGAGGGACTTGCGGAGCGTCGTGATCTGTTCAACTTCGACACCTTTCCCGCACCCGTGCCGGGCGAGGGCGACACTGCATTCCGCTACCGGCTGAACGACGACGGCGAGACCCCGACGCTGTACATGAACTCACTGCTGCCGGGCAAAAGTACGCTGCCCCACAACCATGAAACCTGGGCGGTGATCGTTGCGGTCGAGGGGCAGGAGATCAATTACGTGTGGGCGCGCACGGACGACGGCAGCGATCCGGCATTCGCCCGACTGGCGCTGGAAAAGGAAGTAGTGGTGCAGCCCGGAACGCCCATCAGCTTCCTCGGTGAAGACCTGCACGGCATCAAGGTCGAGGGCGACAAGCCGACCCTGCATTTCCACTTGTACGGGCGCCCGCTGGAATCCTTGAACGGGCGCTATGGCGTGAATCAGGAAGGCAAGGTGCTCAATTACAACGCCTCGCAGATGGTCCCGTCGATCAAGGCCTATGCCTGATGGCGCTTTACAACAGAATCACGAGAACGTCATGAGCCAAAAAGTCACCCCGCAACAATTACACGCCTGGCTGTTCGACGGGCAGGAAATCGCCGTATTCGATGTCCGCGAACACGGCCAGTACGGTGAGGCGCATCTGTTTCACGGGGTGAATCTGCCGTACAGCCGCCTCGAGCTGGACGTGCATCGCCTGGCCCCCAATCCTCGGGTTCGCCTGGTGGTTTACGACCGCAATGATGGCGACCTCGCCTTACGTGCCGCGCAGCGTCTTGAAGCGCTGGGCTATAGCGGCGTGCATATTCTTGAGGGCGGCACCGATGGCTGGCGCGCCGCCGGACGGGAGCTGTTTGCCGGGGTACACGTGCCGTCCAAGGCCTTTGGCGAGTTGGTCGAAGAGGCCCGCCATACGCCACACATCAGCGCCACCGAGCTGGCAGCGATGCAAGCGAGTGGCAAGCCGCTGGTGTTGCTGGACGGCCGGCCGTTCGATGAATACCGCAAAATGACCATTCCCGGTTCCGTCTGCTGCCCGAATGGTGAGCTGGGCTATCGGCTGAGCGAGCTGGTGCCGGATGACACCACGCCCATCGTGGTCAACTGCGCCGGCCGCACGCGCAGCATCATAGGCGCGCAGACGCTGATCGACCTGGGGGTGAAAAATCCGGTCTACGCCCTGGAAAACGGCACTCAGGGCTGGTACCTCGCCGACTTGCCGCTGGAGCATGGCAGCGATCGCCGATACCCGAACGTCCCGGCCGGCGTGTCGCTGGATACCCAGCGTCAGGCCGCTCAACAGCTCGCCCGGCGCGCCGGGGTGCAGGCAGTGGATGCGGCGCAGGTTCTGGCGTGGTCGGCCGAAGAATCCCGCAGCCTGTTTCTGTGCGATGTGCGGACCCCGGAAGAATTCGCGCTGGGCAGTTTGCCGGGTGCGCAACACACGCCGGGTGGGCAGTTGATTCAGAGCACCGACCTGTACATCGGCGTGCGTCAGGCGCGGTTGGTGCTGGTGGACAACGACGGCGTGCGCGCGCCGATCGTCGCCGCCTGGCTGCGTCAGTTGGGCCACGACACCTATGTACTTGAAGGCGGGTTAAGCAGCGGCTTGCACCTGCCGATCCACAACTCCGGTGTCTTGCCGCCCTTGGCTGAAGTGAGCGCTGCAGAACTGGCTGATGCGCTCCGAGACAATACGGTCGCGCTGCTCGACCTGCGCGGCAGCATGGCGTTTCGTAAAGGCCATATCGAAGGCTCGCGCTGGTCGATTCGCTCGCGGCTGGCTGCGGACGCGATCACCAGGGGGAAGCCTGTCGTGCTGGTGGCTGATCAATCGGCCGTGGCTGCGCTGGCTGCACGGGAGTTACCCGAGGATCTGCGCCGGTCGGTTCGCTGGCTGGATTTCAACGCATGGCAGGCGGCAGGTTTCAACCTCAGCGAAAGCGCCAGCAATCCGCCTGACGAGGACTGCATTGATTTTCTGTTCTTCACCCATGACCGCCATTCGGGCAACAAAGCGGCGGCGCGGCAGTACCTGGCCTGGGAGATCGGGCTGCTGGGGCAAATGACCGAACAGGAGATCGCCAGTCTCAAGCCCTTGTCGGCCATCGCGGAGGAAGATCGCGTTCGGACCCGACTGGTGCATGCCGCCCGAGGCGCAAAGGGCGATGGGCCGCGCGGTGTGAACCCGCCGGTGTCGCGAATGAGCACCGTGTTATTTGACAACCTTGGCGATATGCGAGACGCACGAAAGCGCCGCGACACTGAGCGTGTCCTGAGCTACGGCGCGCGTGGTAACCCGACAGCGTTCGAACTGGAAGACCTGATCACCGAGCTTGAGGGCGGCTACCGCACACGCCTGTTCGGCACGGGCCTGGCGGCGGTTGCGCAGACATTTCTGGCCTATCTGCGCCCGGGGGATCATGTGCTGATTACCGACGCGGTGTATTCACCGGTGCGGCAGATCGCCGAGGCCTTCCTGGCGCCGTTTGGTATCCAGTACAGCTACTTTTCTGCCGACGGCAGCGGTCTGGAGCAACAGCTGCAAGCCAACACCCGAATGGTCTACACCGAGGTTCCCGGCTCGCTGTTGTATGAACTGTGCGACCTTCCGGTGATTGCCGCGCTGTGTAAATCGAAAGGGATTCTGCTGGCGGTCGACAACACCTACGGCTCCGGGTATCAGTACCGGCCGCTGACACTCGGCGCCGACATTTCCATCATGGCCCTGACCAAATACCTGGGCGGTCACAGCGATGTGGTCATGGGCAGCGTCTGTACCACGCAAGCCGTCTGGCAGCGTCTGGCCGTCATGACCGACACCTTCGGCAACGCCGTCAGCCCGGACGATGCTTATCTGGTGCTGCGCGGCGCCCGCACCCTGGCCGCGCGGCTGGACGTCCACGAGCGTCAGGCATTGCAGGTCGCGCACTGGCTCCAGCAACAGCCGCAGGTCAAACGCGTTTTCCATCCAGCGCTGCCTAATCATGCGGGGCACGCCCTGTGGAAACGCGACTTCAGCGGCAGCAATGGTTTGCTCACTTTCGAACTCGCCGAGAGTGACCCTCGCCATCTGGAACACTTCATCGACGCCCTGCAGCTGTTCGGCCTGGGTGCGTCTTGGGGCGGGTTTGAAAGCCTGATCATCGTTGCGAATGTCGGCGACCGTGATAACGGCCCGGACAAATCCCTGAATCCGTTGCTGAGGCTGCACATTGGGCTGGAGGATGTGGAGGCGTTGATTGAGGATTTGCGGAGGGGGTTTGAGGCGATGGTTGATAGCTGAAAAGGCCGTGATTCATTCCGAACCATACAAATTGTGGGTCTTTCACTTAAACGTCTCTGCCAGATCGGGCGGAAGACATGCCGGAATTAGTTGATCGTTCGAAGGGCTAAAATTCGGTCGCGATAAATATGTACCGCAGGCTGATCTGATGAGTTCGCCATTATTCGCTGCCTCGGGTTTGGGCGAGTTTGGCGATGAGAAGGCACGGAAAGGACACCCAAATGCGCGATCAGATCGCTAGGTCGGAGGCGCGCCAGCAGGTCAATAAAGCAGTTGCCAACTCGCCCGGGCTAAGCACGCTTGGCATTGATGGGCGTTTAGTACGCTTTTCGCCTATAGATTCAGCCGCGATAGAGATCAGTCATGGGTGGTATGGCAGCTCTTATCCATGGGGGGACGTACCGCGCTGGAAACGCAAAGATGCCAAGGGGCTTGATCTCGCCCTTTGGCATGCCGATGAGCTTTGCGGTTTGTGTTATGCAACACCGCGAAGGAGCCATTTGCGGATCAAGGTCATCCTGCTCGAGGGTCAGCCGAACATGAGGCATCCCCTAAAAGGACTGGTGGCCCGGTTGATGTTTCTAGCGGTAGGTGTTTACGCAAGGATGCTGGGCTGTGAAGTCATCCAGATTGAGAGCCCCGAGCCAGGTGTGGTGAGTTACTACCAAAGGCTGGGTTTCCAGTTCGATGCGGATGGATGCCTTGTCATTTCGGCAGGTCGTTCCTAATATGACTTTCACGACCAGAGCAGGGAGGTGCTCATGAACACAAGGAAACGCAGACAAAAACTGCAGTCGATCGCTGAATTCCGTGCCGAAGCCCGCAAACGCGCTGCCGAGATTATCCCCTCTCAGATGCATTTTCTGCGCGTTGCGCTCGAAATTGAAAGAGACCTTGAACCGGCAGGCCCTATGGCCGGGTTCAGGGGCTGACTCTTCACAAGAAAACCGCCGAACTGGCGGTTTTTTCTTGGGCGGCGATCAGCGCCTTACGCCTATGGCCTGATCATCCTGCGCGTGCCGTGCTCCGTTATTCATGGCCGTGAGTTCTTCAAAAACCCTAACAACGCCAACACCGGAAATACACTCCCCACGATCACAATCCAGACCCAGCCACCATGGTCATACAGCGCGCTGGCCACCACGGAGCCGATCGCGCCGCCGATGAAGATGCTGGTCATGTAAAGCGCGTTGAGCCGGCTGCGGCTTTTGGCGTCGAGGGCGTAGACCGCGCGCTGGCCGAGGACCATGTTCATCTGCACGCAGAAATCGAGGATAACCCCAGTCACGGCCATGCCGATCACGGCGTATGCCGGTTCGATCAGGCTGGGCAGAAAGCTCAGTGCGGCGAACAGCATGGCGCACAGGCTGGCGACGCGGGTGTGGCCGGCATCGGCCAGGCGGCCGGCGATGGGCGCGGCGATGGCGCCGATCGCCCCGACCAGGGCGAACAGGGCGATCTGGCTTTGCGACAGGCCGTGATTGCGCGCCAGTTCAAGCGGCACGGCGGTCCAGAACAGGCTGAAGGTGGCGAACATGCACGCCTGATAAAACGCGCGCTGGCGCAGCACCGGTTTTCTGCGCAGCAGGGTCCATAACGATTTGAGCAACTGGCCATAGGTGGCAGTGTGCGCGGGCTGATGCTTCGGAATAGTGGTCGCCAGCACCACGCTGATCAGCAGCATCACCACGGCGGCCGTGCCGAACACCGCGCGCCAGCCGAAATGGTCGGCGATCAGACTGGCCGCGGGCCTCGCCAGCAGAATGCCCAGCAGCAGGCCGCCCATGATGCTGCCGACCACGCGCCCGCGTGTTTCTTCCGGCGCCAGGTTGGCGGCCAGTGGCACCAGAATCTGCACCGCCACCGAGCTAAAACCTACCAGCAGCGAGGCGAGCAGGAACAGATTGGGCGTTTGTGCGAAGGCGGCGCTGAGCAGACTGAGAATGGCAACCCCGGTAGTGACGATCATTAGGCGACGGTTTTCCAGCAAGTCGCCCAACGGCACGAGGAAGAACAGGCCGAGGGCATAGCCGATCTGCGTCAGCGACACGATAAAGCTGGCCAGGGTGCCGGACAGGCCGATGTCCGGCGCAATCAAGCCAATGATGGGTTGCGCGTAATACAGGTTGGCAACGATCGCGCCGCAGCAGAACGCGAACAGCATCGCCAGGCCCTTGGTCATGGTGGCGCCGTGGGTTGCGGGAGAAATAGACGTCATGGGAATACCCGGAGAAGTCGCACGCCTGGCAGAGAAGGCTCTGGTACGGCCTGCAGAAAAGAGTGGCGCGAGGTTAACGCTTTTTCGTTGCGTTAAGAAGGGGCGGCAAGGGAATCGTGCAGCGTCGATCAGCACGGGATACGGCCCGATGCCACGTCCGCACCAAAGCCGGGCAGGCCGCGCCCATCTGCATTGATGCAAGCGACGCACCGGTCGCTCGGCCGAAACTTTTCCGCGTGCGCTCCGGTCACTGCTTACACACATCCCTCTCACACCCCATCGGAACTACAACTATGCCTCGGGCAATCTGGAAAGGCGCGATCAGTTTTGGGCTGGTGCATATTCCTGTGGCGCTGGTGTCGGCGACGTCCCGGCAAGGTGTCGATTTCGACTGGCTGGACAAGCGCAGCATGGATCCGGTCGGCTAC
Source organism: Pseudomonas petrae (assembly GCF_021728295.1). Taxonomy (GTDB): domain Bacteria; phylum Pseudomonadota; class Gammaproteobacteria; order Pseudomonadales; family Pseudomonadaceae; genus Aquipseudomonas; species Aquipseudomonas petrae. Next base: position 28,154 of record NZ_JAKJXE010000013.1, on the reverse strand, counting down.
AAGCGCATCAACAAGGTCTCCGGCAAGGAGATCAATAAAGAGAACATCGTCAAGGGCGTGCAGTACGAGAAGGGGCGATACGTCGTCATCAGCGAGGATGAAATTCGCTCGGCGCACCCGAAATCGACCCAGACCATCGACATTTTCGGTTTTGTCGACAGCGATCAGATACCGCTCCAGCACATCGACACGCCTTACTTCCTCGCCCCCGACAAGCGCGGCGAAAAGGTCTACGCGCTGTTACGCCAGGCGCTGGTCGACACCGGCAAGGTGGCGCTGGCCCATGTGGTCATTCGTACCAGTCAGCACCTGGCGGCGGTGATGCCGCTGGAGTCGGCGATCGTCCTCGTGCTGCTGCGCTGGCCCTCGGAAGTGCGCGGGCTCGACAGCCTCGAGCTGCCCAAGGAAGCCACCGACGTCAAGCTCAGCAAAAGCGAGCTGGACATGGCCAAGCGCCTGATCAAGGACATGAGCACCGAATGGACGCCAGACGCCGAAGAGTACCGCGACACCTTCCAGGACCAGATCATGTCGCTGGTGGAAACCAAGGCCCGCGAAGGCAAGATCGAGAATGTCGAGACCGATGCAGGCGACACCGAGCGTAAGTCGGCGGATGTGATCGATCTGACGGAGCTGCTCAAACGCAGCTTGGGCGGGCGCAGCAGCGCGGCCAAGGCGCCTGCAAAAGCCAAACCCGCGAGCAAAGGCAAGGCCGAAGCCAAGGATGATGCACCGGCAAAACGCCGTGCTCCGCCCCGGAAGAAGACCACCAAGGCCTCTTGAACGCGAGTCGTGATGTAGCGTTAAAAGATGCAGAGTCTCAATGCGCAGAGGTTCATCGTCATGACAAAACCTGTGAGTGAATACACCCGCAAGCGCAACTTCGATGTCACGTCCGAGCCGGCCGAAGGTGATGGCAAGACGCGAAGCAAGAAAGGCAAGGCGCTGAGTTTCGTCATTCACAAGCACGATGCGCGCAATCTGCACTACGACTTTCGCCTTGAGCTGGATGGCACGCTGAAAAGCTGGACGGTGCCGAAGGGCCCCAGTCTGGACCCGAAAAACAAGCGCCTGGCGGTGCATGTAGAAGACCACCCGCTCGGCTACGGCAGCTTTGAGGGCAGCATTCCCGAGGGCCAATACGGAGCCGGCGACGTGATCGTCTGGGATCGCGGCATCTGGCAGCCCCACGGCGACCCGCAGGAAACCTACAAGGCGGGCAAACTCAAATTCACCCTGATCGGCGAAAAACTTACTGGCGACTGGGCGTTGGTGCGGACCCGTTTGCCGGGCAACAGCGACAAGGAACAGTGGCTGTTGATCAAGGAAAAGGATGATGCCGTGCGCTCGGGCGAGGAATACGACATCGTCGTCGACAAGCCGGCAAGCGTGGTCAGTGGCGCAACTGTGGGCGAGGGGCGCAAGCCGGCCAGGAACGGGAAACGTAAATCGGCCGCCTCTGAACCCGCAGAAACCTCAGTCCTGAAGAAGCCGGCAAAAAAGCCAGTGGAACAAAAAGCCAGGACGCCTTCGCCTAAAAGGAGCAGCGTGCCGGCCAAGCTCTCGCCGCAGTTGGCGACGCTCATGGACGCCCCGCCCGAAGGCAAATGGCTCTACGAAATCAAGTACGACGGTTATCGGATCCTGACCCGCATCATCGATGGCGAGGTGAAGTTTTTCACCCGCAGCGGCAACGACTGGACCGAGCGCCTGCCGTTGCAGGCCAAGGCCATTGGCGATTTGAAACTGGACAACACCTGGCTGGACGGCGAAGTCGTGGTGCTCAACGACGCCGGGTTGCCGGATTTCCAGGCGTTGCAAAATGCGTTCGACATCGACCGCAGCATGGACATCCTCTATTACCTGTTTGACGTGCCTTTCCTGAACGGGGAAGACCTGCGCGAGACGCCCGTCGAAGAACGCCGCGCGGCCCTGAAGAACGTGCTGGGGCGACAGAAAAAGGGTCTGCTGCGGTTCTCTGAAGCATTCTCCGCCGGCCATCGCGACATCGTTGAAAGCGCGAGTCTGATGTCCCTTGAAGGCGTCATCGGCAAGCGCGCCGGCAGCGTGTATCAGTCCAAGCGCAATGCCGACTGGATCAAGCTCAAGTGCAAGCTGCGGCAGGAGTTCGTCGTCGTCGGCTTCACCAAACCCCAAGGCGCGCGCAATGGTTTTGGCGCGCTGTTGCTGGCGGTGAACGAGGAGGGTGCGGGCCTGGTGTATGCCGGACGGGTCGGCACCGGTTTCAATCAGCAGATGCTCGGCGACTTGCTTGAGCAGATGAAGCCGCTGCAACAGGACGCGTCCCCGCTGGGGAAAAAAGTCACCAGTGCTCAGGCCCGGGGCGTGCACTGGATAAAGCCGACATTGGTGGCGGAAGTCGAGTTCGGCGAATGGACCCGCGACGGCATCATTCGTCATTCGGCGTTTGTGTCGTTGCGCAGCGACAAGCCGGCCAGCGAAGTGGGCCACGAGTATCCCAGGACGCCGAAAGACATCAAAGCGCCGTTCAAGCCCAGTGCCGCCAAGGCCTCGGCGCCCGCCAGGAAATCCGCGGCCACCCACAATGCTGCAGCCGAGAAACCCAAGCCGGCCAGTAAACGCTCTGCCAAAGACCGCATCGACGTGGCCGGCGTGATGGTCAGCCATCCTGAACGGGTGATCGACGCGGAGAGCGGTCTGCACAAGATCGAGCTGGCGCAGTATTACGAGTCGGTGGCGGACTGGATTCTGCCGCACCTCGACCACCGTCCCGTGGCGCTGTTGCGTTGCCCCGAAGGCGTGGAAGGCGAGCAGTTTTTCCAGAAGCATTCCGAGCGCATGGCGATCCCCAACATCAAGCAGCTGGACCCCAAGCTCGACCCCGGCCACGCGCGTTTGATGGAAATCGACAGCGTGAAGGCGCTGGTCGGTGCGGCGCAGATGGGCACCATTGAACTGCACAGCTGGGGCGCGACCTACGATCAGATCGAGCTGCCGGACCACTTCGTCCTCGATCTCGACCCGGACGATCGGTTGCCTTGGCGCAGCATGATCGAGGCGACACAACTGACGCTGTCGACCCTCGACGAGCTGGGCCTGGATGCGTACATCAAGACCAGTGGTGGCAAGGGCATGCACATCGTCGTGCCGCTGGCGCGCCGCGCCGATTGGGAGTCGGTCAAAGCCTTCGCCAAGGCGCTGGCGCAATTCCTGTCGCGGGAGTTGCCTGACCGGTTCACCGCGACGTCCGGGCCGAAGAACCGGGTTGGCAAGATCTTCATCGATTACCTGCGCAACAGCCGGGGCGCCAGTACGGTCGTGGCCTATTCGGCGAGGGCGCGGCCGGGGTTGCCGGTATCGGTGCCGATCAGCCGTGACGAGCTGACGGAGGTGAAGTCGTCGGCGCAGTGGAACATCGCCAATCTGCAGCAGCGGTTGCGCAAGCTAAAAGCTGATCCATGGACCGGTTACAAGCACACCCAGCGGCTGACCAAACCGATGTGGAAACGCCTGGGCGCAACGCCGCCGGCTTGAAGCATTGGGTCAGCCGTCGATATTGGTGATCAGGCTGCGCCGCAACTGACCGGGCGCCATGCCGTAGGTGTCCTTGAAGACTTTGCTGAAGGCCGCCTGGGATTGGTAACCAACCTGGGCGGCGATGTCGCTCAGGCCTTCTTTCGACCGACTCAACAACCCATAAGCCCGTTGCATGCGGACCTGGGTCAGCAACATCCACGGCGAGCTGCCGCTGAGTTTCGCGAAGGCGCGCATGAAGCTCGCCCGGGACATGTTCGCCAGTTCTGCCAAGGCGTCGACGTTCCAGTCATGGGCCGGGTTTTCCAGCATCGCTTGCCACGCCCGTCCCAGTCGTTTGTCCGTCAGCAGCGCGAGGCTCCCGGTATGTTGCGGCGACTGACGAAGGTGCTCTCGCAATACCAGGGTGAACAGCGCCGAGGTTAGCGCGTTGACCATGAACTGGCCCCCCGCCAGGTTGGCGTCCGCTTCACTGCGCAGCAGCGAGACCAACGCTGGCAACGGGTCGCCGCTGCCCAGCGCCTGGGTCGAGACTTTCACATGGTCGGGGAGGGACGAGAACAGCATCGCGTGGGGCTGATGGATGAAGCGGCCGCACAGTAAATCCAGCTCCACTCCGTCGCCGAAGCGCTGCACCGGCAGTAAACCTGCGTCGGTTCCGCGCTGGGGCCGGGAAGGCGTCACGCGCTGGCCGGGGCTTAACAACACGTGTTGGCTGCCTCGCGGCAGAACCAGAATGTCCCCCGCCGTCAGGGTCAATCGTTGTCGATCGGCCATCTGCACGTGGCAGTGGCCGGCCAGCACGATGTGATAGGGCGAGGTGCCTGCAGGTTCCTGATGATGGTCGAGGGCCCAGTCGCCCTGAAACTGGCAGCGAAGGTCCAGGCTTCCGCGTACTTCGGCAAGGGAAATGAGCGTATCAATGGCGGTCATAGGCGACTTTCGGACAAAAAAATGAGCCAAACGAGCAAGTCGCCGCGCCGTGCTTGGCGGAGACTGAAGGTGTTCCGGCGCAGTCTAGTCGCCGCCCTCAGGAGATACCAATATGTTCAGCAATTGGCCCGATCTGGTTTCCACCATCAAGCAATCGTTTGGTGCGCTGTCCAAATCCAACCCGAAAATGGTCAAGGCCTACATGGCCCTTGGCGAAGCGGCTGCGGAGAACAACGTCCTCGACGCCAAGACACGCGAATTGATTTCCCTCGCCGTCGCGGTCACCACTCGCTGTGACGGCTGCCTCGCCAGCCATGCCCAGGCCGCCATCGCTGCCGGTGCGACCCGCGAAGAAGTTGCCGCCGCCCTCGCCACCGCGATCTCATTGAACGCCGGCGCCGCGTACATCTACTCGATGCACGCGCTGGAAGCCTATGACGCGCTCAAGCAATGAGCTTGAAGCGCTAGAAATGCCGGATTTTCTAGAAAGCAGAGATTCCGGCTGTTTCGGATGAGAGGCGGACTTGTAGGAGTCGGCTTGCTGGCGAACCCATGGGTTCAGGCATTGCAAAAGTGATTGACCCACCGCGTTCGCCAGCAAGCCGGCTCCTGCGGACCGAGTTGAAACATGAAAGCTTTGCGTCAGTCGCAACGACGCTCCATCCGATTACTTGACCCCGTCCGTCCGCTCGCCCACTTCCGCCGGATAAAACTCCCCCTCAAGCCCGGCGGTCAGCAGCCTTTCCCGCACTTGGGTTTCAACTTCCAGCACCTGATCCGGGTCGTCAATGTTGTCGAGCACCAGCCAGATAGGCATGACGTTCTGGCCATGGGTGCCTTCGCTGAGCATGTCGTGGGAGAAAACCTGATTGGCGCGCCACAAGCACAGTTCGTCCTCGCTGTGGCCGGCTTCGCGGACGGCGGCGGCGGACGTCAACCAGATTTCGGTGTAGGGACGCAGGTCGGCTTCGGCGAGTTCGTTCAGGGTGATGACGGTTTTCATTTCGTGTCCTCCAGTGTTCAAGATGCAGTTGTGACGCATCAGGCTGACCAGCGTTCCCCCGATCTGCGCAGGTGGTCGTACCGACTTGAACCGACGGCGCACGCGAGGGGTCGATCAATCACTGTGCGCTCACGTCCGACCAACCGGAGACACGCCCGTGACCGACCCACGCCCGCTCACCCGCAGAAGACTGCTCACCCTGTCAGCAGGTGCCTCGGCGGCGCTGGTTTTTGGCGCCGTCGGGCGCCGTGCGCAGGCAACTGAAGTCCCATCCGCCGGCGCATTGCCCGGTCAAGCAGGAGAACGGAACATGCTCACCCGAGTCATTCCATCCAGTGGCGAAGCGTTACCGATGATCGGTCTGGGCACTTATCGCGGGTTCGACGTCGAGCCTGGCAGCGATGCGTACAAACTCCTGCCCGCCGTTGTGGACCAGCTGCTCCATGCGGGTGGGACGGTGATCGACAGTTCGCCGATGTATGGCCGCGCCGAGGAAACCACCGGTGAGTTGCTGTCGATCCATCAGCCGTCCTCCCCGGCTTTTCTGGCGACCAAGGTCTGGACCCGAGGCCGCGAAGCGGGCATCGCCCAGATGGAAGCCTCGTTCCGGCTGCTTCGGACCCAGCGCATCGACCTCATGCAGATCCATAATCTGCTCGACTGGAAAACCCACCTGCCGACGTTGCGTCAGTGGAAAGAGGAAGGGCGCATTCGCTACATCGGCCTGACGCACTACACCCCGTCAGCCTACGCCGATGTGGAGGCCGCGCTGAAGGCCGAGGCGTTCGATTTTCTGCAGATCAACTACGCGCTGGACGATCGCGCCGTCGAAGCGCGGTTGTTGCCGTTGTGTCGTGAGCGCGGGGTGGCGGTGATCTGCAATCGGCCGTTTGGTGGCGGCGGTCTGCTCGGGCGATTGCGCGACAAACCCCTGCCGGGTTGGGCCGGAGAAGTACAGGCCGGCAGTTGGGCGCAGCTGGCGCTGAAGTTCCTGATCTCCCATCCGTCGGTGACGTGCGCGATTCCGGGTACGGGCAATCCGAAATACATGAAGGAAAACGCGGAAGCAGCCAGAGGGCCTTTACTCACCGATGCCCAGCGCCATCAGCTGATTGCCCTGATTGGCTGATCCTGCCTACAGCCGGTTGCGCCGTTTCAGATCATCGGCGCGAACAATCAGTCAGCGATCGTCGGATCGCTGACTGTGCAGAGGTGCGGGCGTTCTATTCAGTTTTTCCGATCTCCGGAGACCTTCCGGGCTGAGAGGAAAAACGCCCATGGCGAAGGCGAAGCGAGAGGAGCTGAGGCGATCAGCGTTTGACCGGCGCAGGCAGAGTGACCAGATTCACGTACGCATCCCAGAACTTCTTCTGGTCCACGGCGTACACCACTTTCGCCTTCTGTGTGCCGACGGGCGCGCCCTTTTTGTAGCCCATGGAGCGGCCGTAATCCGGTCCGAAGTGGGCGTCGACATCGACCCACAGGTCTTTGGACTCGGTGACCAGTTCCGGACGCACCAGGTACAGCGCGGGCAGGCTGTCCCAGGTGAAGCTGTGATGGTTCGGGTCCTTGTCGAACTCAGGCCCCAGCACCGTTTTGTACAGGTCGGGAATCACTCCTTTGCTGGCGACGATGCGCTTGAAGACCGAGGCGTCGAAGATGACCTTTTCGCAGACATCGTTGGGGAAAATCACGTGTTCGATGGGCGAGCGCAGGACGATTTTTGCGGCCTCGGGGTCGAACCACCAGTTGAATTCCGCCGCTGGCGTAGTGTTGCCGGGGATCTCGATGGCGCCGCCCATGTACACGATGCGTTTGATCAGCGGCACGATTTCCGGCGCGCTGCGAATCGCCAGAGCGATGTTGGTCAACGGGCCAACGGCCAGGAGAGTCACTTCGTGAGGGTTTTTCTTCACGCTGTCGACGATGAACTGCGCGGCGGATTGGCTGCGCAATGTGGTGTGCGTAGCAAGCCCGTCCGGCGGCGTGACCAACTGCGAGGCCGAGGTCGGACGCGGGGTCTTGAACGCCCCCGGCCAGCCTGCGCCGAACAGGGCTTTTTCCTGTTCATACGTGGCGAAGTCGTGCAGCAGCGGGTATGCCGCGCCGGAGTACACGCCGATGTCCTTTTCCACGCCCATGCGCTCGACAGCCTTCAGCGCATCGACCTGCTCCTGATCGACCCACGCGTTGCCACTGACGAGGGTCATGCCCAGCAGGTCGATGCGCTTTTGCGCGTGCAGTTGCGCCAGCATGATGAAGGCCTGGCCGTCGTCGTTGAGCACGTTGAAATCGGTGTCGAATATGACCTTTTCCGCCGCCTGCAAGGAGGTCGCGGACAGTCCCATCGTCAGGGCCAGGGCACAGCTTTTTACAAACGCCTGCATGAGCGGTTTCCACCGTTGTTATTGGAAAAATACAATTCCCATGCAGGAGCCGGCAAGCCGGCTCCTGCAGGATATACGTCCAGCAGGGCGAATTATCTGTTCACCAGCTTCGCCGGCAGCGCAACCACCAGCAGGCTGCTCAAAATCAGGCACCCGGCAAAAAACCATAACGCCCCGGCGCTGCTGCCGGTCACGTCGATGGCGATGCCCATCATCGAGTTGCTCACCAGCCCGGCGATGTTCGCCAGCGAGCAGGCCAATGCAAACCCTGTTGCTGCCGCCCGGCCTTTGAGGAACGTTGCCGGCAGGCTGAAGAACACCGGCACGGCGCCAATGATCGCGGCCGAAGCGACGGCGAACAGTGCGACGGTCGCGACCAGGTTATGGGTAAAGAACGGGCTGGCGGCCATGGCCACGGCGCCAATCCAGAACGGCACGATGATGTGCCAGCGTCGTTCGCGACGGCGGTCGGAGCTGGCGCCAATCATCAACATGCCGATCAGCGCCGCGACGCTGGGCAACGCGGTCAACACGCCGATGTGGAAGGTGTCGGTGACCCCGGCGTTCTTGATGAACGTCGGCATCCAGAAGCCCATGGCGTAGGCGCTGAGCAAGATCGAGAAATCGATACCGCCGAGCATCCACACTTTCAGATTGAAAAAGCCGTCGCGAAAGCTGTGCTTGCTGTCCTTGCCCTCAACGTCGTCCAGGCGCAGTTCGCCTTCCAGCAACGTTTGTTCGGCGCCGTTCAGCCATTTGGCTTCTTTCGGGTTGTTCGGCAGCGCCCAGAATGTCATCACCCCGAGCAGCACGCTGGGAATGCCCTCGATCAAGAACAGCCACTGCCAGCCGCGCAACCCGGCGGTCTGGTCGAAATGGCCCATGATCCAGCCCGACAGCGGGCCGCCGATGACGCTGGAAAGCGGCAGGCCGATCATGAACAGCGCGATGATGCGGCCACGGCGGTAGGTCGGGAACCAGGTGGTCAGGTAAAACAGCACCCCCGGCAGGAAGCCCGCTTCGGCCGCGCCGAGCAAAAACCGCAGCACGTAAAACTGCGTCGGCGTGCTGACGAACAGCGTGCAGGACGACAGCAAACCCCAGGTGATCATGATCCGCGCGATCCAGATCTTCGCGCCAACCTTTTCCAGGACCAGGTTGCTCGGCACTTCGAAGAGGATGTAGCCGACAAAAAACAGCCCGGCGCCCAGCCCGAACGCGGTCTCGCTGAAGTGCAACTGGTCGAGCATCTGCAGCTTGGCGAAGCCGATGTTGATGCGGTCCAGGTAAGCGGCCAGGTAGCAGAAACACAGGAAGGGAATGAGCTTCCAGGTGATCTTGGTGTACAGCGCTTTGATCGGGTCCGCGGCAACAGTCGCGGAGGTTTCTACATTCGCAGAGGGCATGGGTGTCTCCTGGCGGTTCTTCGGCCGGTGAGCGCGGCGGCTGATTTTGCCTGCGTTTGCGGCGTTGTCATATGGGGGAGAAGCGGCAAGCGCCAAGCCATGCGCGTCTGCTCTTCACTTGCAGCTCATCGCTTACCGCTTGCCGCTCGCATTTGCGTCATTGCCTCTTGCTTGCCGACCACATCCCCGTACTTGCTGTCGATGTCGAACAGGTTCGCTTCATGGGGATCGGGGTGCCGGTCGCCCACGCATTCGCGCACCACGATGGTCCGGAAACCATGCTGCACGGCATCCACCGCTGTCGCCCGAATGCAGCCGCTGGTGGAGCACCCGGCCAGCACAACGGTGTCGATCCCTTGGGCGTGCAGCATTGATGCCAGTGACGTGCCGAAGAACGAACTCGCGTACTGCTTGCTGATGACGACCTCTTCGGGCAATGGCTGCACGGCGTCGCAGAACACGGCCAGCGGGTTGCCCTCGACCATGTCCTTCATCACCGGCGCCTTTTTCACCCACATGCCGCCGTCCGCGAAATGCGTGGGGTGGTAGCGGATGTTGGTGTGCACCACCGCGATGCCGTGTTCCCGCGCGCAGGCCAGCAGCTCGACGCTTTCGGCCACGGCGCTGACCACGCCCGGCGCATATAAAGGCGCGCCAGGTTGGGTGTAGCCCTGCATGAAGTCGATCATCAACAGGGCCGGTTTTGCACCAAAACCGATGCGATTGCCCCAGACGCCCTGATAGTTGGCGTCTGCGCTTTGTGGGTCGGTCATTGCGTTTACCTCGTTCAATAGGATTGAAGTCGATTTGGCGTCGCGCTAGATAAATATCCTGAACGGCCCCCGGCCTGAGCACGGAGATTCTTGTCAACGCAGGACACCTGTAGGAGCGCGCTTGCCCGCGAAACGCGCCGGGTCAGTTGGCGGTGATGTGTCTGGAGCATCCCTTCGCGGGCAAGCGCGCTCCTACAAGTCCAGCGCCTGACATAAATATTCGGTACTCCTCTGTGTCAAGCCAGCGGCATGCCCAGAAAATCCCCGAGCGCGGCAAAGAACCCCGGCAGGTTGTCCCACGGGATCATGTGCCCGGCGTTTTCCACTCGCGAAATCAGAATGTTCGGTTGTAGCTGTCGGATCTCGGCTTCGTCTTCCGCCTGAATCACCCCCCCGCGCTCAGCGACGATGAGTAGGGCAGGGACAGGCAGCTTCGGCAGGTCCTGATGGAAATCCACGTCATGGAAATCATTGAAGGCGCGCACGATGGCCGGTTCGTAGCAGGTGTGCAGCCATTCGGCGCGCAGCTGCAGTTGCTCGTCGGTCCAGGTCGGGCAGAACGCGCGCATGTCTTCCGCGCTCATGCCTTGTTGCGACTGGCGGATCGAGTCGACGTACCACGGCAACTTCGCCGGGTATTCACGACGCCCCGGACCGGACACCGGCGGATCGATCAGCACCAGGCTTTTCAGCCCCTGCGGACAACGAACCGAAGCCCGTACCGCAAAACGCGCGCCCATGGAATGACCGGCCAAGTGGTAGCTGTCGATGCCCATGGCGGCGGCGAACGCCCCGATGTCATCGGCGCAGGTGTCGACGCTGTAATCCAGATCCGGCCCCGTGGAAGAAAGCCCGCGACCGCGCGCATCCAGTACGTAGGTGTCGAAAGAATGGCCCAGGCGTTCGGCGACGAAACCCCAGGTGATCGCCGGGCTGGTGATGCCCGGGATCAGGATCAGCGCCGGTTTGCCGGAGTGTTTGTCGCCGCCGTAGCGCAGGTAATGCTGACGGATGCCGTTAGCGTGGACGTTGCCGCCGTGTATGAAGGTGCTCACGCTGCCACCCCCGATTTCAGCTCCTGGCCGTACAGGTCGTAACCGTAGACCCAGGCCGGATCTTCCTGGGTGCGCAGCCAGGTGTTGGCGTTGGAAACCGCCTGCACCCGAGAGGCGCGTTCCTTGCGATTGGCTTCGTAGAGCTGGAACGCGGTGCGGTAGTCGGTGAGGCCGGTTTCCTGCAGGCAGCGGGTCAGCATGGCCGCGTCTTCGATGGCCATGCCGGCGCCCTGGGCCATGTGCGGCTTCATCGGGTGGCAGGCGTCGCCGAGCAAAACAAGGCGGCCGCGACTCCACAGTGGCAGCGGATTACGGTTGAGCAGCGGCCACTTGGTCACGCTCTCGGTGGACTCGATCAAGGCCTGCACGGTGGGGTGATAACCGGCGAAGGCTTCGTACATTTCGTCCCGGCTGCTGTCGACCCAATTACCCTCGAGATCCCATGCCGCATGGGGCACGCCGGTCACGTAGTAGTACTCATCGCGCTTGCCGGTGGTGTGATAAACCATCATGTGACGGTCCTCGCTCCACCACTTCACGCAGTTCTCGAAATTCAGGTTGTATTTGGTCAGCACCTCGCTGGGGATCAGCGCGCGGTGGGCGACCCAGCCGCTATACAGCGGTTTCTCATGGCCCAGCAGCTCTTCGCGAATCTTGGAGTTGATGCCGTCTGCTCCGATCACGATGTCCGCATCGGCGTGGGTGCCGTCGGCAAAATTCAGACGCACGCCGTTGTCGCGTTCTTCGAGGGTGGTCAGGCATTTGCTGAAATGCACGCTGCCCGGCGCCAGTGTCGACATCTGCAGTGCATGCAAATCGCCACGGTGCACGGTGATGTAGGCCGCGCCGTATTCCTTGAGGGAGAACTCGCCAAGGGCGATGCGCGACAGGTAATCCCCCGTTGCACCGTCGCGGCTGAACCAGAAATCCGGGTGCGAACCCATGTCGCTCAGCTGTTGCTCGATGCCCATGCGACGGAAGATTTTCATGATGTTCGGGCCCATGTGGATCCCGGCACCGATGCGAGAAAACGCGGGGGCCTGCTCGTAGATGTCGACCTGGAAGCCGGCTTTCTGCAACAGCGTCGCAGCCGCAGCGCCTCCCAGACCGGATCCGACGATGGCGATTTTTTGCGGGGTTGGCATGGCGCGCATTCCTTCGTGTTCATGAGTTCTGAATGACAGGAGCTCTGGATGACGGCGAGGCGAAACGGGTCTGTCGCGTCGCTGGGTTTTTAAAGTGTATACGCTCATATTTTTAAAAGTGAACCGATATTTCCAGAAACGTCAGCCGACGTCGCAATCAGGCATGTAACCCTCTGTAACCCTAATATGCAGGGATTTGTGTGGTCGAGTAACACTATGGCGTGCCTATTGCAGCGGCGTCCGGATTGATGTCTTATCGCTTTAAATAAGTGTGTACGCTTTAAAAATGCACCGGTCTGATGCGCGATGCCTTGCGATGGTGCATCCGACCGGTCATCCCCCGAGAGGAAAAAAGAGATGCCGGTTAGCGATTGCGAATTGACCCAGATGTTCGAGCACGTCCTGACACTGTCGAAAGTGGATGCGACCCAGAGCGTGGCCGTGCTCAAGAGCCACTACTCCGATGCGCGCACGGTGCGCGCCGCCATGGACGCCGCTCAACGCCTGGGCGCGAAGGTTTATGCGGTCGAGCTGCCCTCGTTCAATCATCCCAAAGCCATGGGCAACGACATGACCGCCTACTGCGGCGACACCGCGCTGACCGGCAACGTCGCGGCGCAACGTGCCCTTGAGGCAGCTGACCTGATTGTCGACACGATGATGCTGCTGCACTCGCCGGAGCAGGAGCAGATCCTCAAGACCGGCACGCGGATTTTGCTGGCGGTGGAGCCCCCGGAAGTGCTGGCGCGGATGCTGCCGACGGTGGCGGACAAGGAACGGGTGCTGGCCGCCGAACAGGTGCTGAAGGCGGCGCGCTCGATTCAGGTGAAGTCCCGCGCCGGCAGCGATTTTCGTGCGCAACTGGGGCAATACCCTTCCGTCACCGAATACGGTTTCGCTGACGAGCCGGGCCGTTGGGACCACTGGCCCAGCGGTTTTCTGTTTTCCTGGCCCAACGAAGAGACCGCCGAGGGCACGCTGGTCATTGATGTCGGCGACATCGTGCTGCCGTTCAAAACCTACTCCCGCGAGCAGATCACCCTGGAAATCGACAAGGGTTTTATCACCGGGATTCATGGCGGATTCGAGGCTGAATACCTGCGCGATTACCTGAAGTACTTCAACGACCCGGAGGTCTACGGCATTTCCCACATCGGCTGGGGCCTGCAACCCCGCGCCCAGTGGACGGCAATGGGCCTGCACGACAAGAACGACGGCATGTGCATGGACGCCCGGGCGTTCTATGGCAATTTCCTTTTCTCCACCGGGCCGAACACCGAAGTCGGCGGCACCCGCAAAACCCCGTGCCATCTGGATATCCCGCTGCGTCGTTGCGACATTTATCTCGACGACCAGGCCGTGGTGCTGGCCGGCGAAGTGGTGGCGCCCGAGGCGTCGAAGGCCTGAGGCAGATTTCCATCCCACCGCAGACTTGTAGGAGCGCGCTTGCCCGCGAAAGGTGTGTCAGACGACATTCACGTCACAGACCCACCGCGATCGCGGGCAAGCGCGCTCCTACAGTTCATATCGCCTTATCCCTCCGCGCATGTCTGGGCGAATAAACGCGCTCATTCCGAAGATTCCCCTCAACCCCCGCAGACGTTACTGTAGCCACCACTTTTCAGATCCTGCCGAACGAGCCATCCGTGTCCACTGACAACCCTTCCAATAACAATTCGTCCTACACCTTTTCCGAGCAAGTCGGCCATCTGCTGCGCAAGGCCTACCAGCGGCATCTGGCGATCTTCCAGCAGAATGTCGGCGATTCGCAGCTCACGGCGGTGCAGTTCGTGACCCTGTGCGCGTTGCGTGATCACGGCCCCAGTTCGCAAACCGAGCTGGTCAAGGCCACGGCCGTGGATCAGGCGACCATTCGCGGCATCGTCGATCGCCTGAAAGCCCGGGACCTGATCAGCCTTGAGCCGGACCCGCAGGATCGCCGCAAAGTCATCTGCAGCCTGACCGACAGCGGCCTGCAACTGGTGCAGGAAACCGTGCCCCGCGCCGCGCAGATCAGTGAGCTGACCCTGAGCAAACTCAACCCCGCCGAACGCGTGGCCGTATTGTTTCTGCTGCGCAAGCTGATCGATGAGGGCGATGAATAACGCCGCCTGACCCCCTCGTCAGGCGTCATATCCATCCGGAAAACTCCAACGTCCTACAGCCGTTTCTCCGCTGGCATGCTTCCTGCTCTCGTTTCATGAAGTAATCACTTCATCAAATGCAAGCTACAGCGGGTAACACATGAAGGCTGACACGAGCGAGCTGCCGCGGGCGGCGGAGAAGACCGTGACCCTGAACGTCAACGGTCAGACCACACGCGTCACGGCAATGCCTGACACGCCGCTGTTACTGATCCTGCGCAACGACCTGCACCTCAATGGCCCCAAATACGGCTGCGGGCTGGGCGAGTGCGGCGCCTGCACGGTGATCATCGACGGCGTCGCCGCACGTTCCTGCGTGTTTCCGCTGGCAGGCGCGCAAGGGAGGCAGATCACCACGCTGGAGGGCATCGGCACGCGAAACCGCCCGCATCCGGTGCAGCAAGCCTTCATCGATGAACAGGCCGCGCAATGCGGCTACTGCATTAACGGCATGATCATGACCGCCAAAGCCTTGCTCGACCGCAACCCGCACCCCACCGAAACGCAGATCCGCAACGAACTGTCGGCCAACCTGTGCCGCTGCGGCACACACCTGGAAATCCTGAGTGCGGTCATGCGTGCCGCACGTCATCAGCCCAGCCCGGATTCCGTCCAATGACCCAGACCTTGCCCACGCGCGATGAATTGCTCGCCCAAAATGGCGTGCTGCTGATCGTCGACGACATCCTGCCGCCCTCCGGTCCGGTCGCCAAAGGCGGCACGCCAACGGTCCGGCCCATGGAGCTGGGGCTGTTCATCGCCATCGATCAGAACAGCCGTGTCTATGCCTTCAACGGCCATGTCGACCTCGGCACCGGCATCCGCACCTCGCTGACGCAGATCGTCGCCGAAGAGCTGGACCTGCAGATGGATCAGGTGACGATGATTCTGGGCGACACCGAGCGTGCGCCGAATCAGGGCGCGACCATCGCCAGCGCCACTCTGCAGATCTCCGCCATTCCGTTGCGCAATGCTGCCGCCGAGGCGCGGCGCTATCTGCTGCAACAGGCCGGGCAGCACTGGGCGGTCGGTGTGGATTCATTGGTCATTGAAAGCGGGGTGATCAAGGCGCAGGACGGGCGCGAATTGACGTTTGGTCAACTGCTGGTCGATCAGCGGGTCGAGCTGCGCATCTCCGGCAACGCGCCACTCAAGCGGCTGGAGGACTACAAGCTGGTGGGGCAGGGCGCCGCCCGTGTCGACATTCCGGGCAAGGCCACTGGCGAATTGACCTACGTGCACGACATGCGTTTGCCGGACATGCTCCACGGTCGCGTCGTACGACCGCCCTACGCCGGTTACGACACGGGCGACTTCGTCGGCACCAGCTTGCTGGAAGTGGACGAATCTTCTATCGCACACATTCCCGGCATCGTCCGCGTGGTGGTGATTCGCGATTTCGTCGGCATCGTGGCGATGCGCGAAGAGCAGGCGGCCAAGGCGGCGCGTGAACTCAAGGTCACCTGGAAGCCTTGGCGGCATCAGTTGCCGGACATGAGCAACATCGAGCAGGCGATACGCGACAACCCGAGCATTCAGCGGGTGGTGCTCGATCAGGGCAATGTCGATGACGCATTGGCCCAGGCCAGCGAGCGGATGACGCGAACCTATCTGTGGCCCTACCAGATTCACGGCTCCATCGGACCTTCCTGCGGGCTGGCGGACTACAGCGAAGAAGGCATTAGGGTCTGGTCCGGCACGCAGAATCCCCACATGCTGCGCGCCGATCTGGCCTGGCTGCTGGAATACCCCGAAGAGCGCATCGACATCATCCGCATGGAAGCGGCCGGTTGTTACGGGCGCAATTGCGCCGATGATGTCTGCGCCGATGCGGTGTTGCTGTCACGCGCCGTGGGCCGGCCGGTGCGCGTGCAACTGACCCGCGAGCAGGAACATGCCTGGGAGCCAAAAGGCACCGCCCAACTGATGGAAGTCGACGGCGGGCTCAACGCCGATGGCGGCATCGCCGGTTATGACTTCAGCACCCGTTACCCGTCGAACAACTCGCCGACCCTGGCCTTGTTGCTGACCGGGCGCGTGGAACCGGTGGCGACGATGTTCGAAATGGGCGATCGCACCTCGATCCCGCCGTACGACATTGAACACATGCGCGTCACCATTCACGACATGGCGCCGATTGTGCGGGCCTCGTGGATGCGCGGTGTGTCAGCGCTTCCCAATACGTTCGCTCATGAGTCCTACATCGACGAGTTGGCTTTCGCGGCCGGCGTTGACCCTATCGAATATCGCCTGCGCTACCTGCACGACGAGCGCGCTGCCGAACTGGTCCGCGCCACGGCTGCCCGGGCTGACTGGACGCCGCGTACCCAGCCGATGCAGATTCCGGAAGAAGACGGGGTGCTGCGCGGGCGAGGCTTTGCTTACGCGCGCTACATCCACAGCAAGTTTCCCGGCTGCGGCGCAGCGTGGGCGGCGTGGGTTGCGGACGTGGCGATCGACAAGCACACCGGTGATGTGTCGGTGACCCGCGTGGTGATCGGCCACGATGCCGGCATGATGGTCAACCCGGCCGGCGTGCAGCATCAGATTCACGGCAACGTCATCCAGTCCACCAGCCGCGTGCTCAAGGAGCGGGTGACGTTCGAGGAGTCGACGGTGGCGAGCAAGGAGTGGGGCGGGTACCCGATTCTGACGTTCCCGGAAGTCCCGAAAGTCGACGTCCTGATGATGCCGCGCCAGGCCGAACCGCCCATGGGGGCAGGGGAGTCGGCGTCGGTGCCGAGTGCGGCGGCCATTGCCAACGCCGTGTATGACGCGACCGGGATTCGCTTTCGCGAGCTGCCGATCACTGCGGAACGCATTCTTGCCGCGCTGAACGGCGCTGGCGTGGAATCCAACAGCCACCCGCCGCAATCGCCGAAAGCCAGGCGCTCGAAGTGGCTGTTCGGTTCGTTGTTTGCAGCGTTCGGCGCGTTGCTGGGCATGGCTGCGACGGCGTTGCCCTGGCGGGCGGAAATCGCGCCGATTACGCCGCCCGCAGCGGGCACCTGGTCATCGGCGACCCTGGAACGCGGACGTTTACTGGCAGCGGTCGGCGACTGCGCGGTCTGCCACACCGCCCCGACTGGCGCCAGCAATGCCGGCGGGCTGGCGATGCAGACGCCGTTCGGTACTTTATATAGCAGCAACATCACCCCGGACCCGGAAACCGGCATCGGCAACTGGTCCTATCCGGCGTTCGAGCGGGCGATGCGTGACGGCATCAGTCGTGATGGCAAACACCTTTACCCGGCGTTTCCCTACACGGCCTTCAGAAACATCGAAGACGCCGACATGCAGGCGCTGTATGCGTACCTGATGTCGCAGACGCCGGTGAACCAACTGCAGCCCGTCAATGACATGCGCTTCCCGTTCAACGTGCGGCCGTTGATGGCCGGCTGGAACGCGCTGTACCTGCGCAACGGCGAGGTGCAGACGCAGCCGCAGCAAAGCGCTCAGTGGAATCGCGGCCAGTACTTGGTCAACGGTCTGGGGCATTGCGCCGCCTGCCATTCGCCCCGGGATCTGCTGGGGGCGGAGAAGGGCGGCACGTCGTTTCTCGCAGGCGGCACGGTGGACGGCTGGGAAGCGCCGGCGCTCAACAGCCTGTCGAAAGCGCCGACGCCGTGGACCGAGGATCAGTTGTTCAATTACCTGAGCACGGGGTATTCCGATGCCCACGGCGTCGCGGCAGGACCGATGGGGCCGGTGGTCTCGGAACTGGCGAAACTGCCGAAGAGTGACGTGCGTGCGATTGCGGTGTATCTGGCGGCGTTGAATGAGCCTGTGTCTGGCAGCGCCGATGCCCGTCCGGCAACGGAGGCCCGTCTCGCAGAGAGGCCAAGCGTTTCGCCCCAATCGTTGAGCAATGGCCAGCGGGTGTTCGAAGGCTCGTGTCAGGGTTGTCATGCCGACGGTCTGGGGCCGAAGCTGTTTGGCGTGAGCCCATCGCTGGCGACCAATACCAACGTCCACAGCACGCTGCCGGACAATCTGATCAAAGTGATTCAACAAGGGATCGACAAACCGGCGACGGCGGATCTGGGTTATATGCCGGGCTTCAAGGACAGCCTGTCCAATACCCAGATCAGCGACCTGGCCGCGTACTTGCGCAGCCGCTTCGCGCCGAATGAGCCGCAGTGGACGGGGTTGCCGGAGAAAGTGGCGCATCTGAAAGCCAATCTCGGCACCCACTAACGCCACAAAAACTGAAGGTGCTCGCTGGGGATTTCAGATGCTGCCGAGATCAACTGCAGGAGCGCGCTTGCCCGCGAAAAATATCAGCCCATGACGTCCACGCGCCTGCCCCACCGCATTCGCCAGCAAGCCGGCTCCTACAAATGACGCGTACGCCGAACATTGCAGATGTTGCCGAGATCAACTGTAGGAGCGCGCTTGCCCGCGAACACTGTCAGCCCATGACGTCCACGCGCCCGACCCACCGCATTCGCCAGCAAGCCGGCTCCTACAGGTCATGCGTCCGCCGAAGATTTGAGGCGCTCCCAAGATCGATTTTGCGTACGCCGCGGCCATCAGGTATTGCCAGGTTCGACTGTAGGAGCGCGCTTGCCCGCGAAAATATCAGCTGCGACATCCACGCGCCTGACTCACCGCATTCGCGGGCAAGCGCGCTCCTACAGGTGCTTTATCGATCAGGCTACTGAGGCAACACCATGACGCCACGCATCACCAAATCCTGAATAAACGCCAGCCAGTCCGTGCGCTCCCCCTCAGCGGCCATGTCCTGACCCAGGAACGAGCTGAGGGTATGCAGGTTGGAGTTATAGAAGTAGCACAGCGACGCGATCATCAAATACACGTGCTTGATGTCGAGGTCCTGCCGAAACAAACCCTGCGTCTGACCGGCATCGATGATCGGTCTGAGCACGCCGACGGCTTCGCCTGACAGGCGTCGAAGCTCACCGGACTGGCGCGCGTGCCTGCCCTTGTGCAAGTTTTCGATGCTGAGGATGGCGACGAATTCCGGGTGGCTGACGTAATAGTCCCAGACGAACGCCACCAACTGGCGCAGCGTCTGAACCGGCGTCGACGGGTCCAGTGACAGCAGGCTTTCGGCGCGGTTGAACTGCTCGTAGGTGTGCTCAAGCACTTTGACGAACAGCTTCTCCTTGCTGCCGAAATAGTAATAAATCATCCGGTCGTTGGATTCGGCCTCGGCGGAGATCTTCTCGATGCGCCCGCCGGAATAGCCGTCGCGGGTGAATACCGTGATCGCCGCCTGAAGAATGCGCGCCCGGGTCTGATCGGCCTGTTGCGCACGCACGCCGGTGCTTTTGCCCATGCTCTTCACAGAATCCGGTAGAGCAGGCGCTCGACGCGGACCCGGCTGACCCGCCGCAGAAACGTGCGCACGCCAATCGGGTATTCGCTCAGGGTATCCAGCTCGTCGAACTTGCCCACCCGATGGGTGTTGCGCATCAGCAACGCGATCTCTTCCGCGCGCGGCTTCAGCCATTCGCCCTTGGGGTCATCGATCAGCACGGCGTTTTCCAGGTCCAGCTGAAAGGCCCGCGGGTTGAGGTTGTTGCCGGTCAGCAGGGTGTAGCGGTCGTCCGACCACAGCCCCTTGAGGTGATAGGTGTTGTCGCCGTCTTTCCACAGATGGATGTTCAGCTGGTGCCTGGCGATCGCCGTCTGATGCTTCTGCATGAACCGACGCAGGCTGATCTCGTACAGATACGGCAGCGCGGAGATCACCTTGAACGGCTCCTCCGGCGAAATGAAAAAGTCGTTGGCGGTCTTGTCGCCGATGATGATGTCGACCTTCACGCCCCGCTTGAGCGCGCGATTGATCTCGCGCTTCACCACCAGCGGCATGTTGAAGTACGGCGTGCACAGCGTCAGTTGCTCATCGGTCGCGGCAATCAGGTCGCAGAGGGTTTTGCTCAGCGGGTTCTTGTTGCCGATGCCCAGCAGCGGGATGACGCGCAGCTCGCCATTGTCACGGACGCCATCGTTGATGTCGTAACTGGCGCGCTTGAGGTGCTGGCGGAACTGACGAATCTCCCCGCGCAGGCTGCGTGAACTCGGGGGTGAGGGCAGGTCGAGGCGATGCACCGCGTCGGACGGCAGAATGTCCTGCTGCACCAGGCGCTGGAACGAGTCGGCCAGGCCGTTGCTTTCGATCAGGTGATAGCGATCGAGCCGGTATTTGCCGAGCTTGTGCAGATAAACGTTATTGATGCTGGCGCCGCTGTAAATCACGCAATCGTCGATAACGCATCCCTTGAGGTGCAACACGCCGAACAGCTCGCGGGTTTGCACCGGCACGCCGTACACCGGCACTTCCTGATCGTGTTCCAGGTTCTGCGCCTGATACCACGCCGAGTTCCCGGCCTGCTTGCCGGCGCCGATCAGGCCGCGTTGGGCACGGAACCAGTCGACCAGTACGACGACGTCCAGCTCCGGGCGCGCAGCCTTGGCGGCATATAGCGCATCGAGAACTTCCTGGCCGGCTTCATCCTGCTGCAAGTACAGGGCAACGATGTAAATCCGCCGGGTGGCGGCGGCAATCTTCGCCAGCAGTGTCTGCCGGTAATCGGCTGCACTCGGCAGAATCGTGATCGCCGTGCCGGAGGATTCAAAACCACGCAGCGCTGCAAGGGTAGAACGTCGGAAGGGAGCCCGCATAAGCCTCTCGATGGGTCGGATCAACAGCGCACGAGCTTACACCAGAGTGCGCCCTCTGGTGGTTTTGGCAGCGTTATCCGTGAGTTGTTCAGCGGATTATCAGCGACGGCTTACACCTTGAGGCTTCACCTCCAGCTCACACCTTCAGCTCATACCTTCAACTCACACCTTCAAGATCAACTTACCGCTGTTCTCGCCCTTGAACAGCATCTGCAGGGTTTCGGGGAAGGTCTCAAGGCCTTCAACGATGTGCTCTTTGCTTTTCAGCTTGCCCTGGGCCAGCCAGCCGGCCATTTCCATTCCCGCTTTGGCGAAATGTTCGGCATGGTCCATCACCACGAAGCCTTCCATGCGCGCGCGATTGACCAGCAGCGACAGGTAGTTGGCCGGGCCTTTGACCGCTTCCTTGTTGTTGTACTGGCTGATGGCGCCGCAGATCACCACCCGCGCCTTCAACGCCAGGCGGGTCAGGACCGCATCGAGGATGTCGCCGCCGACGTTATCGAAATACACGTCCACGCCTTTGGGGCATTCGCGTTTCAGCGCCGCATGAATGTCCTCGTTCTTGTAATCAATGGCGCCGTCAAAACCGAACTCATCGATCAGGGTCTGGCACTTTTCCTTGCCGCCAGCAATCCCGATGACCCGGCAGCCTTTGATTTTGGCGATCTGCCCGGCAATGCTGCCGACCGCACCCGCCGCCCCGGAAATGACCACGGTGTCTCCAGCTTTTGGCTGGCCGACTTCGAGCAAGGCGAAGTACGCCGACATACCGGTCATGCCCAACGCTGCCAGGTAAACCGGTAACGGCACGAGTTTAGGGTCGACCTTGTTGAAGCCCTTGGGCTCGCCGACGAAATAATCCTGCACCCCGAGCACACCCTGAACGTAATCGCCCACCGCGAATTTCGGGTGCTGCGACTCGATGACCTTGCCCGCACCCAACGCGCGCATGACCGCGCCCAGCTCGACGGGTGCGATGTAGGACTTGCCTTCGTTCATCCAGCCGCGCATGGCCGGGTCCAGCGACAGGTATTCGCTTTTCACCAGGATCTGCCCCGGAGCGAGATCGGCAACGGGCACGGTCTGGAAGGTAAAATCTTCACGGCTGGCAGCACCCACCGGGCGGCGGGCGAGGAGGAATTGGCGGTTGTTCAAGGCGGTCATGGCAGGGCTCTCGATTATCGGCGAAGCGGCAGTGATAGACCGGAACGACCCGGACAGCAAGGATTGCCATTGCACCGAATGCCCGCCGATCCATGCTGATGATGGCGCTCGTCTTTGATCATCATCGCCGCCAATGGCCCGGCAACCGGCCTCTTGATAGTGCTGACGCTGATTGTGCCGCGACCGCTAAGCTGCGGCGCATCACAGGCGTTTGCCGAACCTTCCGTTAATAAGTACAAAAAAGGACGAACCCATGAGCATGACGTTTTCCGGCCAGGTCGCGTTGGTCACCGGCGCCGCTGCAGGCATTGGCCGAGCGACCGCGCTGGCGTTTGCCGAACATGGCCTGAAAGTGCTGGTGGTGGATCTGGACAGCGCGGGCGGCGAGGGCACGGCCGAGTTGATTCGTCAGGCGGGCGGGGAAGCGCTGTTTCTGCCGTGTGACGTGACAAAGGACGCCCAGGTGCAGCAAATGATGGCCCAAGCCGTGGACGCCTACGGCCGCGTCGATTACGCCTTCAACAACGCCGGCATCGAAATCGAGAAGGGCCGGCTCGCCGAAGGCAGCGAAGCCGAGTTCGACGCGATCATGGGCGTCAACGTCAAGGGCGTCTGGCTGTGCATGAAATACCAGTTGCCGCTGATGCTGGCCCAGGGTGGCGGGGCGATCGTCAACACGGCGTCGGTCGCCGGGCTGGGCGCGGCGCCGAAAATGAGCATCTACAGCGCGTCCAAGCACGCGGTGATCGGCCTGACCAAGTCGGCCGCCATCGAATACGCCAAGAAACACATACGGGTCAACGCCGTGTGCCCGGCGGTGATCGACACCGACATGTTCCGCCGCGCCCACGAAGCCGACCCGCGCAAGGCCGAATTCGCCGCGACCATGCACCCGGTCGGGCGGATCGGCAAAGTCGAAGAAATCGCCGCCGCCGTGCTCTACCTGTGCAGCGACGGCGCCGCGTTCACCACCGGGCACTCACTGGCGGTGGATGGGGGCGTGACGGCGTTTTGATTCGTCTGATCATTCTCCACACGGTTGACTGACTCACCGCTCACTCCGTAGGAGCTCACTTACTTCGGGCCACGATCGGACGAACTCACTCCGTAGAAGCCGGCTTGCTGGCGAACGCAGTCTATTGGTCAAAATCGTCGTCGCTGACCCCCCGCATTCGCCAGCAAGCCGGCTCCTACAAAATTCATGTGCACCGAAGATTTCGGATGTTGTCGAGATCAACTGTAGGAGCGCGCTTGCCCGCGAAAAATATCAGCTGCGACATCCAGCCGCCTGACCCCCCGCATTCGCCAGCAAGCCGGCTCCTTCAGAGTTGACATCAGCACCAGCATCAGCCTTCGCCCCAATTCGCTCCATTGCTGCCCAGATGATGTGACCGACACTTCCCTGCAGGGTATTCAGCTAAGCTCCACGGGCTGTCCACCGTCAGGGAACATCGATGGATCATTTGTGGTTCGCCTATCCGTTGATCAGCGCTGCCGTGCTGCTGGTCATCGACCTTACGCTCTGGCAATGGCTGGAGCCGCGCTGGCTGCGGCGCAAGCTGGCGTGCCGGCTTGCGCTGTTCGTGCTGTTCAGCATGGCGCTGCTCGATGGCGGGCTGAGTCCGCTGTATCCGGTGCCCGCCGACTGGTCCGTTCCCCGGCATGTGCTCGGCACGATTCTGACCATCGCCTGGTGGCTGTTCGGCGCGCGGACCCTGACGGTGCTCGCCACCGTGGTCATGGAGCCGCGGATCGGCGGCAAGGGCCATCTGCTGCAAGACGTGATGGGCGCGATCATCTTCCTCGTCGCGGCTGTGGCGGCAGCTGGCTACGTGCTCGACCTGCCGGTCAAAGGTCTGCTGGCGACCTCCGGCGCCGTGGCGATCATCTTCGGCCTCGCCGTGCAGAGCACACTGGGCGATGTGTTCTCCGGCATCGTCCTCAACGCGACCAAACCGTTTCGGGTGGACGACTGGATTCGCGTCGACGACATCGAAGGCAAAGTCATCGAAATCGACTGGCGCTCCACCCACCTGCTGACCTCCGAAGGCAGCATGGCGGTGATTCCCAACGCCATGGCCGCCAAGACTCGCATCGTCAACTTCAGCCGGCCGGACCATTTCCATTCGGTCACCCTGTCCATCGAACTGTCGACGCGCTTGCGGCCCAGCCTGGTGCTGGATTCCCTGGAGAAGGCGCTGCTCGGCTGCCGCGAATTACTGGCCCAGCCCGCGCCGTCGGCGGTGGTGGTCAAGTCCGGCCTGCGCATCGTCGAATACGAAGTGACCGGCTACGTGAAATCCCGGGACCGGCGTTCATCGGTGCGCAATCAGCTGTTCGACCTGATTCATCGGCAACTGGCGTCGACCGAAACTCGCCAGGACCAGCAGCGCCCCACAACCCGCCAGTCTGCCGTGCTCAATACCGTGAATGCGCTGCGCATGCTCAGCGATGCCGACCGTGCGCAACTGGAACAGCACATGCGCCTGGGCGCTTATCCGGCGAAAGACATCGTGCTTGCTGAAGGGGTGGTGCCTGATGCGCTTTTCATTATCGAGTCCGGCGTCGTGTCGGCGTCGCTGCAACGGCCGGATGGCTGGCTCGAAGTCGGCCGCATGGGGCCGGGCGAGCTGCTGGGTGAGACCGGTTTCCTCGACGCGACGCCGACGCTGGCGCGCTTCTGCGCGTATACCGACTGCATGATTTATCGCATCGACAAGGCCGATCTGGATCCGTGGCTGGTAGAGCATCCGGAATTGATTGGGGCGTTGGCAGGGCTGGCTAAGTATCGCGTCAAGGCTCGGGCGGCGTTGTTGGAAGCTAAGCCGGTGGTTGCGGATGCCAGTGGGTTTATGAGTTGGTTGCGCAAGAATGTGAGGCGGTTTGAGGTCACTCGCGGCCCGGGGTCTGATGACAAAAAAACAGAGAAGAAAAGCTGATAAGCCCGATTGGGCTAAGTCTTGCGGCCGCATACACCTTGCCAGGGTGAAATGATTTGAACCCCATGCGCTACTTGTAGAGAATTCCCGTCTCTGGCTCGAAAGGATGCGTGCGATGAAGTTCGAAGGGACTTTCCAATACATTGGCAATCACGGAATCGTTTTCAACGTCTCGCAGATCACCCTCATCGACAGTGATCGTGGACGCCTCAGCGAGCTGCATTTTGGTGAGGCGAGAAGCGCCCACTATGAGGTCAACCGCTGTACGACAGGATGTTGGCCAAGAACCTTCCGTGCCTGATGATGATCGGCATCTCCAAGCCGCTGACCCGTCAACAGGGCGATACCCTCAACGCCCAACGTACCAGGATCGCTAACCTTGCGGCCTCGGCCTTCGCTGGCGCCACCTCTTATGTAGCCTCCCCGTACGTGGGTGTTCCTGTCGGGGCCGGTGTGCGTATGTATGTGAACGAAACCCTGCCCACTTATCATGCAGGCGACGTGCTGGTCAGCATCGAGGCGCAGGTAAACGGCGGTATCGGCCCGCAGCGCAGCCGTTCGACGCTGATCATCAAGACCTGACGGGAGAAACACATGTCCGACATTACCCAGATGGTCATTGCCCTGGTGCTGTACTTTC
This sequence comes from Pseudomonas petrae, assembly GCF_021728295.1. GTDB lineage: Bacteria > Pseudomonadota > Gammaproteobacteria > Pseudomonadales > Pseudomonadaceae > Aquipseudomonas > Aquipseudomonas petrae. Next base: position 2,395 of record NZ_JAKJXE010000013.1, on the reverse strand, counting down.
TGCTCGATCGGTTTGTTAAGTCGTACAGGCTGCGCAAGTGGCTCGCCCTGCTACTGGTGGCGGTGGGTGCGGTTGGCTGCGTTGCCGCAAGCCAGGTCCGTATATTGGGGTTTGACCTGGCGTTGTCGGCGATCTTTGCCGTTGCGCTGGGAATAGGGTTGTTCCTGAAGCGGCGGCGGTTCGAGCCGATTGGCTGACGGGAGGCAGGAACGAACCGCATTTGGTTCTTCGTCCACCAAGGCCAGGCCGGCGCGCTCTTCGGAAATCCTTTCAGGGTGACTCTTCGCATGCCTCAGATTCATTAGGGTCCTGTTCTTCCTGTTTTCACAGTTGCGTGGAAAACTACGCGCTGTTTGCGCTCAATTTTTGTCTGATCTGATGGAGCTACGGATGGATATCATGGATACCCAGCAAGAAAACACCCTCGAACAATCACTCAGGCTGGCGGCGGATGAGCCGGCCCATCGACCTGACTTTTTCAAGACGCTGTTGAGTTCCACCGTCTACGTCCTCGGCACTGCCGGGACTGGCAAAGGTCATGTCACACTCGAAGCGGGTAGCAACATCAGCATCGCGAATTGGTACAAGGCTGACGGCTCCGCTGTGATCCCGTTTTTCTCTTCATTGCAAACACTGCAAGCATCCATAGATAGCGAAGAGTCCTACGTAGAAATTCCGGCCAGATCGCTGTTTGAAATCACACTGGGCAGCCCTCTTGTCATCAACCCAAAGTCTCCTTACGGCAAAGAGTTTTTGCCGGAGGAAGTGCGCCATCTGCTTTCCGACGAGATCGGCCAAAAGCCGGTGCAGCGCACGGTTGAAAAAGACACGAACGTGCTGCTCGGACAGCCGTCGCAATACCCGTCGAGGATGGTCAACTCGCTCACCCAGTTACTTGCCAAACATCGCAATGTAAAACGTGCATTTCTGGCGTTGATGCATGACGCATCGATTGATCAGAAGCCTCATCTCATCATTGGCATTGAAGCGGACGGAGATTTTGAACGGGTCATGCGCGAAGCCGGTGCCGTTGCCGGGGATACCGCTCCGGATGGCGATCCCGTTGATCTCTATCGCGTTCACGAAGGTGAATCAGGCCTCAGCGATTACTTCCTCAAGGAAACCACACCCTTCTATGAAAGGAAGTCGGCAGGCTGGCTGCGTTCATTGCTTGGTATTGGCAAGGCGTGAGATCAACCATTGCTGATGGCGGTGCGCTCGAAGGGTCTCTTCAGCCAGACAGGTTTCCACGCATTAAGGACGATGCATGAGACAGGTCAACATTCAACTGATCACCCATCTGCCCCCGCAGATTGAGGCGCTAGAGAAAGAGGCGTTTGGCTAAGGCTTCCGGTTTCTGACCCGCCTGATTGACGAATGGAACTTAGGAGCAAATCGCTTCAATACCCCAAAGGTCTGCAGTGGGTCGGCGTCGGAAGAGAAGTGAACCTCCGTCAAAGCCTGTTTCGATAGGTATTGGGAGCGAACAGTCGGCGCTATGTGTTGCTTAAAAGCTTGATAGCCTTAACCAATTTACCAAAACCGCATCACTCATTCCTTCAGGGCGAACCGGGCTCATCCGGAGAGCGCGCTGGAGCGATCAACAAGACCGGCGAAGCCGGCCGACCTAGCCGGTACAATCCCCTGTCACAGACAACCCGGAGCCTGCGCCCTTAATGTCGTTGTTCAATCGTTTGACTGCATTTTCAACCCAGAGCGGCAGGGCGGTCGGCCTTGTCTGGGCGACTTCCCGCCCCTTGTTCGGCGGCTTGATCGTGGCGACGCTGATCGCCGGCATTTTACCCGCGCTTGCCGCCTGGATCGGCCAGCGGATCGTCGATGCGGTGGTTCAGGCGATGCAGATCCATGGCAATGGCAGCCAGGCGCCGGTATGGCCCGTCCTGCGTTATGTGTTGGCCGAGGCGGGCGTATTAGCTTTGCTGGCCGGGGCGCAACGGGCGCTTTCAATGCAACAGGCGCTACTGCGGGTGCAGTTGGGGCAGAAGGTCAACCTGATGATCCTGGAAAAGGCCCAGACCCTTTCGCTGCTGCAGTTCGAGGACTCGGCCTTTTACGACAAGTTGGTGCGCGTGCGCCGGGATGCATCGACCCGGCCACTGGGCCTCGTCACAAAAGGCCTGGGGCTTACGCAAAACCTTATCTCGCTTGTCAGCTTTGCGGTGCTGTTGGTGCATTTTTCCCCTTGGGCGCTGCTGATCCTGGTGCTCGGCGCGCTGCCGGTGTTCTTCGCCGAGACGCATTTTTCCGGAAATGCCTTCCGTCTGTTTCAGCGTCGAGCCCCGGAAACGCGCCATCAAAATTACCTGGAAGCATTGCTGTCCCATGAGTCGCACACCAAAGAAGTGAAGCTTTTCGGCATGGCGCCGTTGTTGCT
>NZ_JAKJXE010000012.1 GCF_021728295.1 Pseudomonas petrae | reverse complement strand
CTTTGCGTGACAGCTCGGCTCACCCCGCCTTTCGCAGCATTGCAATGAATCCGGGCGAAGAGGATGCTGAGTCGCAAATCCTCCGCAGAGCACCGGCTCAGGATGAAGAATAAAAATGCACAGCAATCACCTGACGCGCCATGCCGAACAAGTGCTGACCGTTACCCAAGGCAAAACGCCCCATCAATACGGCCCCGGCGCCGACCCTTCCATTGCCCGTTCATGGTTGCGGTGTCTGGAGGATTATCACCTTGACCCCGCGCAAGCCATGGCGCCCACCGTGCTTGAGCATGCGCGCGTGCTGGAGAGTCGCGAGCAGTTGCAGCAGGTCCTGACCATCGCCGGCGACGAGATGAACAGCCTGCACCGCCAGCTTGCCGGCGGCAGCGCGGTGCTGCTGACCGATGCCCGCGGGATCATCCTCAATTGCGTGACCGAGCCCGGGGACCGGCGGATTTTCGAGCGCGCCGGCCTGTGGCTGGGCGCCGACTGGAGCGAGGCGCGAGAGGGCACCAATGGCATCGGCACCTGCCTGGTCGAGCGTCAGTCGGTGACGATCCATCGCGACGAGCACTTTCGCGGCCGCCATACCGGGCTGACCTGTTCGGCGAGCCCGGTGTTCGATCCCCACGGCGATCTGCTTGCGGTGCTGGACGTGTCTTCGGCCCGTCACGACGTGTCCCGCCAGAGCCAGTTTCACACCATGGCGTTGGTGAATCTGTCGGCGAAGATGATCGAAAGCAGTTACTTCCTGCGCCACTTCGACGATCAGTGGCTGCTGCGTTTTCATCTTCAGGCCGGTGCAGTCGGTTTGTTCAGCGAAGGGCTGTTGGCGTTTGATGGCGAAGGTCGCGTTAGTGCGCTGAACCAGAGCGCGCTGAATCTGCTGGGCTTGAGCCGTGGCGATCTGGTCGGGCAGGGCGTGGAATCGTTGTTTGACTGCTCGCTGGATGAACTGCTGAACCGCGCTTCGCCGGATGCCGCCGCCAGTTGGCCACTGCGTACGCGTGATGGACGGGGATTCTTCGCTGTGCTGCGTGGGCAATCGAGGGCCGAACTGAAGGGCCTTGCTACGCCGGTGGTCAGCAAGTTGGCTGTGCCGGTCTCTTCGAGTGATATCTGCCTGGGGGACGCGTCGCTGCAAACTGATTTCCGTCGCGCGCTGAAGGTGTTTGAGCGCGACGTGCCGTTGCTGATCAACGGCGAGACCGGCTCTGGCAAGGAGGCGTTCGCCAAGGCGGTGCATCAGGCGAGTCAGCGCTCCGCCAAACCGTTCGTGGCGCTGAACTGCGCGGCCATTCCCGAAAGCCTGATCGAGAGCGAGCTGTTCGGTTATCGCGGCGGCAGCTTTACCGGCGCGCGTAAAGAAGGCATGCGCGGCAAGCTGCAACAGGCCGATGGCGGCACGTTATTTCTGGATGAGATCGGCGACATGCCGGTGGCCTTGCAGACCCGTTTATTACGAGTGCTGGAAGATCGGTTGGTGGTGCCGATTGGCGGCGAGCCGCAGGCAGTGGATGTACGACTGATCAGCGCGACCCACCGGAATCTGCTGGAGCGGGTGGAGGACGGCAGCTTTCGCGAGGATTTGTTTTATCGGCTAAACGGCCTGGAAATCGCCTTGCCGCCGTTGAGAGAACGGAGTGATAAGGCGCAGTTGCTGGAGTTTCTGCTGGAGCAGGAGGCGGGCGGGCTGTCGGTGGTGATCGAGGCGAAGGCCAGGCAGGCGCTGCTCGACTTCAACTGGCCCGGCAACGTGCGGCAGATGCGCAACGTGCTGCGTACCTTGGCGGCGCTGTGTGATGAGGGGCGGATTGGTTTTGATGATCTGCCGGTGGCGATTCGGCAGGGGAGTGCGCAGACCAAGTCCGATGTGGCCCATTCCCCGTTGGACGACGCCGAACGCGCAGCGCTCATCGCCACCCTGGAAACCCAGCGCTGGCACATGACCCACGCCGCCCGGGAGCTGGGGGTAAGCCGCAATACGCTGTATAGAAAGCTGCGCAAGCATGGGATCAACCGCTGAGGGTCTGTGTAGGCCTTCCAACCCTTCCCGGCTAAAGCCGGTCCTACTAAGTACGTGCTCCTTGGGCGGCATATGGGGCAAGGCGGGAAAACGAGATAACGCTGGCTGACGCCCATCCTGTAGGAGCGCGCTTGCCCGCGAAGGCGTTCGAACTGCAACCATTGTATTGCCCGACTAACCGATTTCGCGGGCAAGCGCGCTCCTACAATTGCCCGCGTCAGACCGCACATAGTCAGTGAAGCCAGTCCGCCAGCAGGTGCGCTAGGTTTTTAAGTGGGACATCGCGGTCAGTCAGTGGGACCGGCTTCAGCCGGGAATAGGCCTGTGTGAGCGCCATCCATTCTGCGGTGTGGCACCTGACGCTTTCCCGGCTAAAGCCGGTCCTACTGGGGGGATCGCGGTCCCACTCAGTAAGTGCTTCTTGGCCGGTATATGGGCCAGGGCGGGAAAACGGAATAATGCAGGCTGACGCCCATCCTGTAGGAGCGCGCTTGCCCGCGAAGGCGTTCTGACTGCAATGAAATTCGCTGCCTGATACACCGATTTCGCGGGCAAGCGCGCTCCTACAATTGACCGCGTCAGACCGAAGATCCGCAGCGCGAGGTTTTTAAGTAGGACCGGCTTCAGCCGGGAATAGGACTGTGTGAGCACCATCAATTCTGCGGTGTGCTACCCGACGCTTTCCCGGTTAAAGCCGGTCCTACTGGGGGATCGCGGTCCCACTCAGTAAGTGCTTCTTGGCCGGTATATGGGCCAGGGCGGGAAAACGGAATAATGCAGGCTGACGCCCATCCTGTAGGAGCGCGCTTGCCCGCGAAGGCGTTCGAACGGCAATGAAATTCGCTGCCTGATACACCGATTTCGCGGGCAAGCGCGCTCCCACAATTGCCCGCGTCAGACCGAAGATCCGCAGCGCGAGGTTTTAAGTAGGACCGGCTTCAGCCGGGAATAGGCCAGTGTGGGTACCATCAATTCTGCGGTGTGCTACCCGACGCTTTCCCGGCTAAAGCCCGGTCCTACCCTGGCGTTCACTCGCTCTCGGTAATTCCCTCGTGCGCATCCACTGCCTTCTACGCTAACCTGCGCCCCATGTTTTAAGAGGTCGGTCATGCACATTCATATTCTGGGTATCTGCGGCACGTTCATGGGTTCGCTGGCGGTGCTCGCCAAGGATCTGGGCCATAAAGTCACGGGCTCTGATGCCAACGTTTACCCGCCGATGAGCACGCAGCTCGAGGCGCAGGGCATTCAGTTGATGCAGGGTTACGACCCTTCGCACCTGGAACCGGCGCCGGATCTGGTGGTGGTCGGCAACGCCATGTCGCGCGGCAATCCCGCGGTCGAGTATGTCCTGAACAAGGGCCTGCCCTACGTTTCCGGGCCGCAATGGCTGGCTGATCACGTCCTTCGCGAGCGTTGGGTGCTGGCCGTCGCAGGCACCCACGGCAAAACCACCACCAGCAGCATGCTCGCCTGGGTGCTGGAACACGCCGGCATGGCCCCCGGCTTTCTGATCGGCGGCGTGCCGCAAAACTTCGACGTCTCGGCGCGCCTGGGCGATACGCCGTTCTTCGTCGTCGAGGCGGATGAATACGACAGCGCCTTCTTCGACAAGCGCTCCAAGTTCGTCCATTACGGTCCGCGCACCGCCATCCTCAACAACCTCGAGTTCGATCACGCCGACATCTTCCCTGATCTCCCGGCCATCGAACGGCAGTTCCACCACCTCGTGCGCACCATCCCGAGCGAAGGCCTGGTCATTCACCCGACCACCGAGCCCGCACTTGAGCGCGTGATTCAAATGGGCTGCTGGACGCCGGTGCAAACCACGGGCGAGGGCGGTCAATGGCAAGCGAACCTGCTCAGCGAAGACGGTTCAAAATTCGAAGTGCTGTTCGACGGTGCGGTCCAGGGCGTCGTCGATTGGGGCATGACCGGCCAGCACAACGTTGCGAATGCCTTGGCGACCCTCGCCGCCGCCCGCCACGTTGGCGTTGTGCCGCAGCAAGGCGTCGAAGCGTTGAGTGCTTTCAAAAGTGTGAAGCGGCGCATGGAAAAGGTCGCCGAAGTGCGCGGCATCACTATTTACGATGACTTCGCCCACCACCCGACGGCCATCGCTACCACGCTGGACGGTCTGCGCAAAAAGGTTGGCGATGCGCCGATCATCGCCATCGTCGAACCGCGTTCCAACTCCATGAAGCTCGGCGCCCACCGCGACGGCCTGCCGGAAAGCGTGGTCCAGGCCGATCAGGTGGTCTGGTATGCGCCGGCCAATCTGGGTTGGGATCTGGCCGCAACCGCTGCGCAATGCACCATTCCATCATTAGTGTGCGACAGCCTCGACGGCATCATCGAGCTTGTGAAAAACCAGGCCGAGCCTGGCACCCACGTGGTGATCATGAGCAACGGCGGCTTCGGCGGCCTGCACGGCAAACTGGCGGAGGCACTGCAATGAGCGGCCCGGAACGCATCACCCTGGCGATGACCGGCGCGTCCGGCGCGCAATACGGCCTGCGCCTGCTGGACTGTCTGGTGCGCGAAGACCGCGAGGTGCATTTCCTCATCTCCAAGGCCGCGCAGCTGGTCATGGCCACCGAGACCGACGTCAACCTGCCGCCCAAACCGCAGATGATGCAGGCCTTCCTTAATGAATACACCGGCGCGACCGCGGGCCAGATTCGGGTGTACGGCAAGGAAGACTGGATGTCGCCGGTGGCGTCCGGTTCCGGTTCGCCGAGTGCGATGGTCGTGGTGCCGTGCTCGACCGGGACCCTGTCGGCGATCGCCATGGGCGCCTGCAACAACCTGATCGAGCGCGCCGCAGACGTGACGTTGAAGGAGCGTCGTCAGCTGATTCTGGTGCCCCGCGAGGCGCCGTTCTCCAGCATCCATCTGGAGAACATGCTCAAACTGTCGAACATGGGCGCGGTTATTCTGCCGGCGTCGCCCGGCTTCTATCATCAGCCGCAGACGATCGATGATCTGGTGGATTTCGTCGTCGCACGGATTCTCAATCTCCTCAACATCCCCCAGGACATGCTGCCGCGCTGGGGCGAGCATCATTTTGGCGCCGATGAATAAGCTCGTCGTCATTGCCTTGGGCCTGTTGTTGACGACGGGCTGCTCGACCGTGCGCACCCTCGACGCCAATCAGCCGGGCGCACCGGTCGTTTACGCCGGCACGCGACTGGATCTGTACGCCATCGAAGGCGGCTGCTGCGAGAAGGACCGCTTCGGCACTGAGGCGCCGAAATACCCGATGCTCGACCTGCCCGGCAGCGCGCTGCTCGACACGCTGCTGCTGCCGCTGTCGATTCTGACCGCGCTGGGTGTGGGATTTCAGGCTACGGGCGGGATGTAATGCCTGTCGGGTGGTTTGATTACTTCCCCAACCGCCGCAAATCATCCGATTCAACCACCCGCACGCCGTCCTGCTCTTCCAGCGCCAGGCGCCAGAGCGCGCGGGCGAGGTTGCAGGCTTCGATGCCGCCGTATTTGCCGGGAATCAGCTTGGCAATCGGCGCTGCCAGCTGCTCCACCAGACGCTGATCCTGCCGCTCGCCAATCAACAGCGACGGTTGGACGATGGTCAGTTGCGGCCAGCCCTGAAGCTTCAGCGCTTCTTCCATCTCGCCTTTGACGCGGCTGTAAAAGATGCTCGATTGCGGGTCGGCGTTCACTGCGCTGATCACCAGCAGGTGACGCGCCCCCAACTCGCGGGCACGTTTGCCGAACGCCACGACCATGTCCAGATCCACGGCCCGAAACGCTTCCTGGGAACCGGCCTGTTTGATCGTGGTGCCCAGGCAGCAGAAAGCGATGTCGACGGGGCCTTCCAGTGCAGGCAGCAAGCTCTGAAGATCGCCAACCGGGTTTTCCAGGCGTGGATGTTCAGCCAGAGGACGACGGCTGGGGGCGAGAACGCGGGTGACAGTGGGTTCGTTAAGCAGGCGGTCGAGCAAGTGCTCGCCAGTCAATCCGGTAGCTCCGGCAAGCAAAATGTCCTGAGGCGTCAAGTACATGATCTTTCTCCCTTGATACGCCACAAGCATAGGCGCTGTACCGCAACAGACTGCGAGGGAGGCGGGAGGGTTTCACAAAAACACATGAAATCTTGGCGCATCCCGCATTTGAGGTTGGATCAATCTGTGGGAGCCGGTTTGCAGGCGAACCCGCCCGGCCCCTTCCCGGCTGAAGCCGGTCCTACATTGAGTGCGATGGCACTCAGCGCCGAACCGTATTCAACGCGCGCTCCGCCTGACTTTTGCGCAGCTGCCGCCAGTGGGCGACCACGCCTTTCGGCGCCCACATCTGCGGCTCGGAGGCTTCGAAGCTTTCGTCCGTCTCGCGCTGTGCGACGATGTCTCGCGCCTCGTTGAACGCCTGCACCAGATCATCGGTTTCCACCAGCGCCTTGCCGAACAGCGCCTCGCCGAAGTAGGTGAAATCGGCCTCCTCAGAACAGCCAAAGGAAACCCGATCCTCACGGGATGCAGTAATCACCATCGTCCGCTCGTCCTTGATCGCCGGAATGAAACCGCCCGAATAGCACGCTGAAATCACCACCACCTTGTCGCGATTCTTCAGCGGTGCCAGTACGCCGGCCATCTCGTTGGCGGGCAGGTCGGACAGCTCCAGACGCGGCTGGTCCAGCACCAGCTCGTGTTCATGGGTGCCGTGGCTGGTCAGGTAAATGAAGATCAAATCTTCCGGGCCGCTGCGCTTGGCCAGCGTTTGCACGGCGCGGCTGATGGTCTCGCGCGTGGCCAGCGGTCGATCGGCCATGTGATCGCGGTGGTTGACCAACGTGATCTGGCCGAACGCACCGAAGCGCGTCGCGAGCAGCTTGTTGACGTAATCGGCCTCGCGCAGAAAAACGCTCTGCTTGCCATCGCCACCCACGACGAGGCTGTAAAGCTCAATGGCCGGCGTGGAGGCAGGCACGGCGGCGAGGGCTTTCTCGACGAGGGCGCCCTGGGCGAGCAAGCCGATTTCCAGCGGGTCAGGCAGCAGCTTGCCGGCGGCGTCGCGCACGCGCTGGCCGTTGGACCAGGTGCCGCTCTGGACTTCGCCTTCCGCCGTGGTCAGCACGCCGCTGCCTTGATAGTTGTCGTTCTCGAACTGGCCGATGTACACGCTGCCGTCCGGGAGCTTCAGGCTGCCTGAGCCTGCGAAGCGCCAGTTTTTGAAATCACCTTGATAGCGCGTGCCGTCGGAGCCGATCAACTCGCCCTTGCCGGTGAACGCGCCATCCTTGAACTGCCCCGACCAGACATCGCCATCGGCGTTTTCGTAGCGACCGCGGCCATTGAGCTGATTGTTGTGAAAGCCGCCGACGTACTGATCGCCATCGGCGCTGTTGAAATTGCCCGTGCCTTCAAGCTGGCCGTCGACGAACTTGCCGCTGAACTGGTTGCCCGCCGAATCGTTGCGCTGGCCTTCGCCATTGGGTTTGCCGTGGGCGAACTGGCCCTGATACTCGCTGCCGTCGTCCAGCTCCAGATGCCCGGCGCCGTCGTACAGATCGGCCTTGAACTCGCCGCGATAACTCATGCCGTGCTCTTTCAACGTGCCTTCGCCGTCGCGCCGCCCCAGCTTGTAGCCGCCGACGTAACTGCCGGCGCTGGTCGTCAGCGAGCCCTGGCCATGGAAAAGCCCGTCCTGAAAACCGCCCCGGTACACGTCGCCATTGCTGGCGTGCCACTCGCCCTGGCCGTTCCATTGCCCGTTTTTGAATTCCCCGGCGTACCAGCTGCCATTGGGGTAATCGATCCGGCCCTTGCCTTGCAGCACGCCATTGATCACGTCGCCGCGATAGCGTCCACCGTCGGGCAGGCGAGCGTCCGGGGGCAACAGCGATTCGCCGTCGCCGCAAGCGGTAAGAAGGAAGGTCAGGGCCAAAGGAGCAAACGCGCGCATGGTAAATCCCGAAAAAAAGATGTTTCGGCGTGATCTGATCGCGTACGTGTATCGAGTCGCTCACACAGCCGCAGCGAGTATGCCGCAGCGAGGAACGCTCATGAAACAGTCTGTTACGACTGTTTCATGTTTCGGGAGGGTTCACGGAGGGGCGACGGGGGTTATACGAAGCACAGCGAAAGCGGTTCAGCAACGAACGCGGGCTTGTCCAGGCCTTCGATTTCAAGCGTTGCCGTGGCCTTGAGCAGCCATTGGCCGGGCTTCTTTTCGGTGACCTGTGCCAGAGTGACTTTTAGACGAACGCGCGAATTCACTTTCACCGGCTGAATGAATCGCACGCTGTCCAGGCCATAGTTGATCGCCATCTGCATGCCTTCGGGTACTACCATCAAAGACTCCATCAGCTTGGGCATGAGCGACAGCGACAGAAACCCATGGGCGATGGTCGATCCGAACGGGGTTTGCGCTGCTTTGACCGGATCGACGTGGATGAACTGAAAGTCGCCGGTGGCCTCGGCAAACAGATTGATGCGCGCCTGATCGATGGTCAGCCAGTCGGAGCATCCCAGGTCCTTGCCTTCATAACGTTTGAGTTCTGCAACGGGTACGTGGGGCATCGCTACTCTCCTTGCCAGTTATTGTTTTCGCACGCGGTCTTCACAGGCACGGTGGCGTCGGCGCTGTTATTGCTTGGCAATGAGATCAGCACGCTGCACTGCGCGGGTCAACGTGACCTCAACTGGCGAATACCACCCCATAGGCAGCGCGGGTGGCGTGTCTATAATGTCGCCGCGAATCCGCTGGAGTTTTCTATGTTGCTAAGAGGCCTGACCTGGCTTGTGCTGTTCCAATTGATCGGAACCGCGCTCAACCACCTGTTTTTGTCGATACTGCCCGGCCCGATCATCGGGCTCGTGCTGTTGATGATCTATCTGATGACCCGCGGCGAAGTCAGTCAACCGATCAGCCTGGCGGCCAGCAGCCTGCTGCGTTATCTGCCGCTGCTGCTGGTGCCGCCCGCCGTCGGTGTGATGGTGTATGCCGACCAGATCGCCGAAGACTTCTGGGCGATAGTCGGCTCGCTGGTGATTTCCCTGATGGTCTCGCTGACCTTCGCCGGCTGGCTGATGCAGAAACTCATCGACCGCCAGGCCAATCGCCGGGAGCCATCATGAGTCTGGACTGGCACGGCGCCTGGCTGTCGGTGATTCATCACCCCTTGTTCGGCATCGCCATCACGCTCGGCGCTTATCAACTGGTGCTCGCCGGCTACGAAAAAACCCGTTGGGTGTTTCTGCAACCGGTGCTCATTTCGATGCTGGTGGTGATCGGCGTGTTGGTGAGCTGCGGACTGTCCTATGTCGAATACCGCAAAAGCACCGAAATCCTCAGCATTCTGCTGGGCCCGGCGACGGTTGCGCTGGCCGTGCCGCTTTATCTGAATCTGCGGCGCATCCGGCAACTGTTCTGGCCGGTATTGACTACGCTGGTGGTGGGCGGCGTGCTGGCCACCGGGCTGTGCGTGGGCTTGGGCTGGTTGCTCGGCGCTGATCACATGATCCTGATGACCATGGCGCCCAAGTCCGTAACCTCGCCGATCGCCATGCTCGTCGCCGAGCAGATTGGCGGTGTGGCGGCGCTGGCGGCCGTGTTTGTGTTGATAACCGGAGTGATCGGCGGCATATTCGGCCCCGGCTTGCTGACCCTGGCGCGGGTAAACAGCCCGGAAGCCCGAGGCATGGCCCTGGGGCTGACGGCCCACGCGGTGGGTACGTCGGCGGCCTTGCAGGAAAGTGAGGAATGTGGCGCCTTCGCGGCGCTGGCGATGAGTTTGATGGGTGTCGCCACGGCCTTGTTCCTGCCGTTGGCGGTGTCTCTGGTTGCTTGAGGATAGGTTTATGTCGTTGTCGTTGTTTGCGCTGCCGCTGTTTCCGCTGAACGCCGTGCTGTTCCCGGGGTGCGTGCTCGATCTGCAGCTATTCGAGGCGCGTTACCTCGACATGATTGGCCGCTGCATGAAGCAGGGCGAAGGCTTTGGCGTGGTCTGCATCACTGAAGGCAGTGAGACGGGCGACGTGCCGGACGGTTTTTCGCTGATCGGCTGCGAAGCGCGGGTGACCGATTTCCAGAAGCAGGACAACGGCCTGCTCGGCATTCGGGTGGTGGGTGCTCGACGCTTTCGGGTGAAGGACTACAGCACTCAGCGCGACAACCTGCTGATCGGTGAGGTCGAGTGGCTGGACGATCCCCAGGAACAACCGCTGCAGGAAGAAGACGACGACCTGGTCGCGTTACTCGCCGCGTTGGCCGAACACCCGATGGTGGCCGCGCTGAACATGGGCCTTACCGCCAGCGGTCAGCACTCGCTGGCCAATCAACTGGCGTACCTGTTGCCGTTCGCGGAAGAAGACAAGATCGAGCTGCTGGAAATCGAAGACGCTGAACAACGGCTCGACGCGATCCAGGACCTGCTCGACGAGATGCAGGGCGACATGCAGGCCTGAATGAAGCTGTTCTGCTCGTTGCAGCGCGGCCCGAGATCTATGATCTGGCGGGGCGCGCCCAAGCCGTTCTAGTACTGGTAACGGATCAAGCCGTGCGAGAACGAGTGCAGTCCAAAGCCGGCGAACAGCGCAACCATCGCCGGCAGCACCAACCACCATACCTTGATCGGCAGCGCCTCCAGCGGCTTCTTGTTCTGCACGAAAGCCAGACTCGCCGCGCAAGTGAAGAACGCCAGCAGCATCCCCGCCGTGACATCCGTCGGCCAATGCACGCCCAGATACACCCGTGACATCGCGATCGCCAGCGCCGGAATCCCGCCCAGCAGCAGCCAGGTCAGTCGCAGCCGCACCGGCTGACCGCGGCCGGCAAGCACCGCCAGCGACATGAACAGCGCAAACGAGGCCGACGCATGTCCGCTCGGCATGCTGTAAGTCCCCAGGGCCTCCGTCAGGACCTCAGGCCGTGCGCGTGCGAAGGTGTATTTCATGCTCTGATTGATCAGCGCCGCGCCAAGGGTGGTGCCGATCACGAAGATCGCATGACGCCATTGCCGCGTGACGATTAAGAGGACTGTCAGCAGCGCGGCGGCGCAGAACTGAGTCCGGAAATCCCCCAGGCCGGTCACTATCACCACGAAGTTCTCGGCCGCAGCGCTTCGGCTGGCCTGCACCACGGTCATGATGCCCTGATCGAAATCGGCCAGGTACGGCCAGCCCAGAAACACACTGCCCAGCAGAATGAAGCAGGTCAGGGCGATAACCTTGGTGGCGTAGGGTTTTTGCCGCAGGCTGCTCTGGACGCTGATCCCCAGCAGGATTGCCAGCCCGGCGCCAACCACGGCAGCCTGGGGCCAGAAGTTTTCCGGCAGCGGCAGTCGGATCGCGGCACCGGTCGCCCAGCCCGGCAGAATGTAGGCCACCGACCAACCGGCGGCGGCAATCAAGCTGACGCCGGCAAAGCGCACGAACGGCATGTCACACATCCCGGCCACCATTGGCAGCATCGGGCGCAGCGGCCCGATGAAGCGGCCGACCAGCAGGCTGGCGATCCCGTAACGCTGGAAGTAGGTCTCGGCGCCGCCGATCCATTCAGGGTGATTGCGAAGGCCGGGCAATTGCCGAATGTTCTGATGGAAGCGTCGACCGATGAAGTACGACACCAGGTCGCCCAGTATCCCGCCGAGGAAACCCAGCAGCAGCGCTTCGCTCAATGGGAGTATGCCGCTGCCGGCCAGTGCGGCGATCGCGAACAGCACAACCGTGCCCGGGACGACGATGCCGGCGATGGCCAGGCACTCGATGAACGCAACGATAAAAATCGCCGCGCCCAGCCACGAAGGGTTGGCGCTTAGCCAGGAGGTAATGCTGTCGAGCCACGCGCCCATGTGTTTAGTTTCCTTAATCGATGAAAATATAGTCGCGGCCTTCGACTTGCCCGCGTCTGACCGGGTTCCGTGTGCAGAAGCGGGCATAGGCGGCGTCAACGAACCGGTACATCAGGTGCTCGTCACGGCCAGCGGGAATGCCCAGGCGCGTCGTTTGAATGATCCGCGGCGGTCGCTGGCCCACGTCTTCGACAAATAGCTGTTCTTCATCGAAGCGCTTGGCGTCCCACATCGGCACTTTCAGGCCCAGCGCTTTGCACAGCAACGTCTGCCCGGCGCACAGCCGCTCTGGCGTGCGCACGTTTCCGCTGGCGTCGGGATTGTTGAGCAGCATGCGGGCGAGGGCGTTTTCATCGGACACCGCGTCGACCCAGGGGTAAGCCGATTTAATCAACACGGCGTTGCCCGGACCTTCCGCACTGAAGTTCAGCGAATCACCGCCACGGGCGTAATACATATAAATGTGCCCGCCTTCCAGAAACAAAGCCTTACGTTTTTCGGTGTAGCCGAGGGACGCATGACTGCCCTTTTCGGCCACGTAATACGCCTCCGTCTCAATAATCCGCGCCGACAACCACAACCCTTCGACTTTGTGACGAATGACCTTGCCGAGCAACTCTTGGGCGAGCGTCTGCGCGTCGCGATGAAAGAAACTGTCCGGCAGGGCGCGTGGCGATGGGTCAGGCATGGATGAGTGCAGTCAGAGAATGGACCGCGATCATATCAACAACGGCCTTAATTGGAGCTGAATGGGTGTGTAAGCACGGGGCCGCCAATACCAGCGCCTGAACTGCCGCCTTCCCGGCTAAAGCCGGTCCTACTAAAAGCATCGCATCCCGCCAGTGGGACCGGCTGCGACCCCCGTAGGACCGGCTTTAGCCGGGAAGCCTTAGATCTGCCTAAACGCGCTTTTGATCTTGATCTCCATACGCAGAAGGCTCAGACGACACCAAACGCGACTTGGGTGCAGGCTGAACGCAGGTCTCGCGCAGTGGGCCGAGCCGCATGGATGCGGCGAGAGCGCCGTCAGGACATGGATGTCCGTTCGGCGCGGGCCCACGGAGCGAGGCCGGAGTGAAGGAACCCCGAGGAACGAGGGGCCCAACCAGGAGCAGGCACCCTTGGTTACTTGGGGTGCTTTTCCAAGTAACTCGCCGAAGGCGAAACGATTCTGCCGTTAGGCAGAACCCGGATAGCACAACCGCCGCGGATATCTTTGACGCACCAAATCCGCCTTATTCCGACCATCCGCCCGTCGCCGCTGTCGTTCAGCACGCCCGACAGCTATAATCCGCCGCTTTCCCATTTGCCAAGCCACCCGAGACCATGACTGAGTCCGTTCTTGACTACATGACCCGCCTGGGTCGCGCCGCCCGCGAAGCCTCCCGCGTGATCGGCCGTGCCAGCACCGCACAGAAGAACCGCGCGCTTGCAGCCACCGCTGCCGCGCTGGACGCTTCCCGTGCCGAGCTGACCGCCGCCAACGAACAAGACCTCGCTGCTGCCCGCGCCAATGGACTCGAACCCGCTTTGCTCGAACGCCTCGCCCTGACCCCGGCCCGCATCGACAGCATGATCGCCGGCCTGCGACAGGTCGCCAGCCTGCCAGATCCCATCGGCACCCTGCGCGACATGAACTTCCAGCCCTCCGGCATTCAAGTCGGCAAAATGCGCGTGCCACTGGGCGTCGTCGGCATCATCTACGAGTCGCGCCCCAACGTAACCATCGACGCCGCCAGCCTCTGCCTCAAATCCGGTAACGCCACCATCCTGCGCGGCGGCTCCGAAGCCATCCATTCCAACCGCGCCATCGCCGCCTGCATCCAGCGCGGCCTCGACGAAGCCGGCTTGCCTGCCGCCGTCGTACAAGTCGTCGAAACCACCGACCGCGCCGCCGTGGGTGCGCTGATCACCATGCCGGAGTACGTGGACGTGATCGTTCCGCGCGGAGGCAAAGGCCTGATCGAACGCGTCAGCCGCGACGCCAAAGTCCCGGTCATCAAACACCTGGACGGCATCTGCCACGTCTACGTCAGCGCCCATGCCGACCTGGCCGCCGCCCAACGCATCAGCTTCAACGCCAAGACCTACCGTTATGGCATCTGCGGCGCGATGGAAACCCTGCTGGTCGATCAGGCCATCGCCGCAGACTTCCTGCCGCCAATGGCCGCCCAGTTTCGCGAAAAAGGCGTCGAGCTGCGCGGTTGCGAGCGCACCCGCGACCTGATCGACGTATTACCGGCGACCGAAGAAGACTGGCACACCGAGTACCTTGCACCGATTCTGTCGATCCGCATCGTCACCGGTCTGGACCAGGCCATCGAACACATCAATCACTACGGCTCGCATCACAGCGACGCCATCATCTCCGACTCGCAAGCCCAGACTCGCCGCTTCATGGCTGAAGTCGACTCGAGTTCGGTGATGGTCAACGCGCCCACCAGCTTTGCCGACGGTTTCGAATACGGCCTGGGTGCGGAAATCGGTATTTCGACCGACAAGATTCACGCGCGCGGTCCCGTGGGGCTCGAAGGCCTGACCTGCGAGAAATACATCGTCGTCGGCGATGGCACGCAATTGCGCGGGCAGGGGCCGGTCTGACTTGGCCGACGTCGGTCAGCTTTCAGGCAGCGGCGCGCAGGCAATGGCCGATCCGATTGCAGTTCCGCTGAACAGTGCACGTGTGCCCAAGCGCATCGGCATACTCGGCGGTACGTTCGACCCGGTGCACATTGGCCATTTGCGTGGCGCACTGGAAGTCGCCGAGCTGCTGAAACTCGATGAGTTGCGTCTGACGCCCAGCGCCCGACCGCCTCATCGCGACACGCCGAGTGTCTCGGCCCAGGACCGTCTGGCGATGGTCCAGTGCGCGGTCGCGGGGGTGCCGCCGCTAACGGTGGATGATCGCGAGCTGTTGCGCGACAAGCCGTCGTACACGATCGACACGCTGGAATCGATGCGCGCGGAACTCGCCGCCGATGATCAGCTATTTTTATTGCTGGGTTGGGACGCCTTTTGCGGGCTGCCTTCCTGGCATCGGTGGGAAGAGTTGCTGGAGCACTGCCATATCGTGGTGCTGCAACGCCCGGACGCCGACAGCGAGTCCCCGGATGCGATGCGAAATCTGCTCGCGGGACGTGCCGTCAGTGATCCGAAGGCCCTCAAAGGGCCCGGCGGAAAGATTACGTTCGTCTGGCAGACGCCGCTTTCGGTGTCTGCCACCCAGATCCGTCAACTGCTGGCCAGCGGTAAGTCGGTACGTTTTCTGGTGCCAGACGCGGTACTGGCCTATATCGATACGCACGGGCTGTACCGTGCGTCGAACTGAAGGAGCGTTTCAACGCAGCCAAGTGCGCGAAGAAACGCCCAAACATACGAGTTGAAAGAGTTTTTTATGACTGACAAACGAGCTGTAAATCCAATCATCGACGTGATCAAGGCTGCACTGGAAGACGTCAAGGCCGTGGACATCCAGGTCCTGGACGTCCGTGACAAGCAGAGCATCACCGACTACATGGTCATCGCAACCGGTACCTCCAGTCGCCAGATCAACGCGATGCTCGACAAGGTCCGCGAAGAAGTCAAAAAGCAGGGCCTCAAGCCGTTGGGCGAAGAAGGCAAGGGCAACAGTGACTGGGTGCTGCTGGACCTGGACATCGCCATCGTCCACATGATGACCGCCTCCGCTCGCCAGTTTTACGACCTCGAGCGTCTGTGGGCCGGTGCCGAGCAGAGCCGTTCGGCCAGCGCTGCACACCACAGCCCGGAAAACGCTCACGAGCATTTCGACAAGCTGAACAAAGACCAGGCCTAAGGCTTCGTCGTGCGTCTGCGTCTGATCGCTGTCGGTTCCCGCATGCCCAAGTGGGTGGAAGAGGGTTGGCATGAATATGCCAAGCGTCTGCCATCCGAACTGGCGCTGGAACTGGTGGAAATTCCGCTCAACACCCGTGGCAAGAACGCCGACGTGGCACGCCTCATCCGTCAGGAAGGCGAGGCCATGCTGGCGAAAGTGCAGCCGGGCGAGCGGATCGTCACGCTTGAAGTGCATGGCAAGCCATGGAGCACCGAGCAACTGGCGGGCGAGCTCGATCGCTGGCGTCTGGATTCGCGCACGGTCAACCTGATGGTCGGCGGCCCGGAAGGGCTGGCGCCGGAAGTCTGTGCCCGGGCCGAGCAGCGTTGGTCGTTGTCGCCGCTGACGTTGCCGCACCCGCTGGTGCGCATTCTCATCGGTGAGCAGATTTATCGTGCCTGGACCGTGCTGTCCGGTCACCCTTATCACAAGTAGCGCTGCTGCCTTCACTGTGAACCTGCCCTAAATGTCTCAGCCGATTCGCCTGAAAGACCACGAAAAGGACGCACGCCTGGTGCGCAGCCGAGTCGTGGTCGGTGCAGTCGCGGTCGTCGTGCTGATCTGCGTGCTGATCGCGCGGCTTTATTTCCTGCAGGTCATCCAGTACGACTACCACTCGACGCTGTCCGAGAACAATCGCGTTCACGTGCAGCCGATCCCGCCGAGTCGCGGGCTGATCTACGACCGTAACGGCGTGGTGATCGCCGACAACCGGCCCAGCTTCAGCCTGAGCATGACCCGCGAACGTTCCGGTGAATGGACGCAGGTGCTGGACACCATCGTCCAGGTCCTTGAGCTGACGCCTGACGATCGGATCATCTTCGAAAAACGCATGAAGCAGGGGCGGCGGCCGTTTGAGCCGGTGCCCATTCTGTTCGAGCTGACCGAAGAACAGATCGCCCGTATCGCCGTTAACCAGTTCCGCCTTCCGGGCGTTGAAGTGGTGGCGCAGCTGGTTCGCCACTACCCACAAGGCGAGCACTTCGCGCACTCGGTGGGTTACATGGGGCGGATCAACGAGAAAGAGCTGAAAAGTCTCGATCCCGTGAATTACAGCGGCACCCATCACATGGGCAAAACCGGGATCGAGCGTTTCTACGAGCCCGAGCTGCACGGTCAGGTCGGTTACGAAGAAGTCGAAACCAACGCCCGCGGCCGCGTCTTGCGCGTGCTCAAGCGGACGGATCCGGTGCCCGGCAAGGACATCGTCCTGAGCCTCGACATCCAGCTGCAGGAGGCCGCCGAAGCTGCGCTGGCAGGGCGTCGCGGCGCCGTGGTGGCGCTGGACCCAAGCACTGGCGAGGTGCTGGCGATGGTCAGCCAGCCGAGCTTCGATCCGAACCTGTTCGTCACCGGCATCAGCTTCAAGGCGTACTCCGAGCTGCGTGATTCGGTCGACCGCCCGCTGTTCAACCGCATCCTGCGGGGCCTCTACCCACCGGGTTCGACCATCAAGCCGGCCGTGGCGATTGCCGGCCTCGACACTGGCGTGATCACGGCGAGCACGCGGGTTTTCGACCCCGGCTATTACATGCTGCCGAACTACGACCACAAATACCGTAACTGGAACCGCACCGGCGATGGCTGGGTGGATCTGGACACCGCCATCATGCGCTCCAACGACACCTATTTTTACGATCTGGCCCACAAGGTCGGGATTGATCGGCTGTCGGCGTACCTGAACAAGTTCGGCATTGGCCAAAAGGTCTCGCTGGACATGTTCGAAGAATCCCCCGGCCTGATGCCGTCCCGTGACTGGAAGCGCGTCACCCGGCGGCAGGCGTGGTTCCCGGGCGAAACACTCATTCTGGGGATCGGCCAGGGTTACATGCAGGCCACCCCGCTGCAGTTGGCCCAGGCCACCGCGCTGGTGGCGAACAAAGGCAAATGGAACCGTCCGCACCTGGCCAGGACCGTCGAAGGGCAGAAGCCGGTGGACGAAAACCCGATGCCGGACATCGTTCTGCGTGATCCGTCGGACTGGACCAAGGTCAACCACGGCATGCAGCAAGTGATGCACGGTGCTCGCGGCACCGCGCGCAAAGCCGCGATTGGTGCGCAGTACCGCATCGCCGGCAAGAGTGGTACAGCCCAGGTCGTGGCCATTCGGCAGGGCGAGAAATACGACCGCTCGAAAGTCCAGGAACGCCACCGCGACCACGCCTTGTTCGTTGGCTTCGCACCGGCCGACAGCCCGAAGATCGTCGTTGCGGTGATGATCGAAAACGGCGAGTCGGGATCGGGCGTTGCCGCGCCGGTGGTGCGGCAGGTTATGGACGCCTGGCTGCTCGATCCACAGGGCCATCTGAAACCCGAATACGCCAGCAACGCACAGCCTCCGGAGACCGCGGCCCGTGAAGAGTAATTTCGACCGCATCCTGTCCAGCGAAGATGTGATGCGCCGTCGCGCCACGTTCCTGCAGAAAATCCACGTCGACGGCCCGCTGCTGATCCTGTTGCTGACGCTGGCGGCGGGCAGTCTGTTCGTGCTGTATTCGGCCAGCGGCAAGAGTTGGGACCTGCTGATCAAGCAGGCGACCTCGTTCGGCATCGGCCTGGTGTCGATGTTCGTCATCGCGCAGCTCGAACCCAGATTCATGGCCCGCTGGGTGCCCGCCGCCTACGTGATCGGCGTGTTGCTGCTGGTGGCGGTGGACGTCATGGGCCACAACGCCATGGGCGCCACGCGCTGGATCAACAT
Organism: Pseudomonas petrae; assembly: GCF_021728295.1. Taxonomy (GTDB): domain Bacteria; phylum Pseudomonadota; class Gammaproteobacteria; order Pseudomonadales; family Pseudomonadaceae; genus Aquipseudomonas; species Aquipseudomonas petrae. Next base: position 141,294 of record NZ_JAKJXE010000012.1, on the reverse strand, counting down.
TCCCGGGGTCATCCGCTTTCAGCCCTCGGAATTCATGAAGATCATCATGCCGGCGACCATCGCCTGGTACCTGTCCAAGCGCACGCTGCCGCCGCACCTCAAGCACGTGGCGGTGAGCCTCGGGTTGATTGGTCTGCCGTTCATTCTGATCGTGCGTCAGCCTGACCTTGGCACCTCGCTGCTGATTCTGGCGTCCGGCACCTTCGTGCTGTTCATGGCCGGCCTGCGCTGGCGCTGGATCATCAGCGTGATCGCGGCGGCAGTTCCGGTCGCGGTCGCCATGTGGTTCTTCTTCATGCACGACTACCAGAAGCAGCGGATTTTGACCTTCCTCGACCCGGAGAGCGATCCGCTCGGCACCGGTTGGAACATCATTCAGTCCAAGGCGGCGATCGGTTCGGGCGGCGTGTTCGGCAAAGGCTGGCTCATGGGCACGCAGTCGCACCTGGACTTCCTGCCCGAGAGCCACACTGACTTCATCATTGCGGTGCTCGGCGAGGAATTCGGGCTGGTGGGGATTTGCGCGCTGCTGCTGATCTACCTGTTGCTGATCGGCCGCGGGCTGGTGATCACCGCCCAGGCGCAGACGCTCTACGGCAAGCTCCTCGCGGGCAGCCTGACCATGACCTTTTTTGTTTACGTTTTCGTCAATATCGGTATGGTCAGCGGTCTGTTGCCGGTCGTGGGCGTGCCGTTGCCCTTCATTAGCTACGGCGGAACTTCGCTGGTGACGCTGCTGTCAGCGTTTGGTGTTTTGATGTCGGTCCATACGCATCGCAAATGGATCGCTCAGGTTTGATTAAGGTGAAGAACTCAATGCAAGTAGTGCGTGGCTGGGCTGCTCGATATGCGCCGCTGGTCGGTCTGATGGGCATCTTCGGCTCAGTGCAGGAATCACTTGCCGGTGACTATGACGGCTCTCCTCAAGTCGCCCAGTTCGTCAGCGAAATGACCCGCGATTATGGGTTTGCGGGCGAGCAACTGATCGATGTGTTCCGCGATGTGCAGCGCAAGCAGGCGATTCTCGATGCCATTTCGAGGCCCGCCGAACGCGTCAAGCCGTGGAAAGACTATCGCCCGATGTTCCTCACCGACGCACGCGTTGCCCGGGGCGTCGACTTCTGGCGTCAGCACGAGGCCGCCCTGGCGCGCGCCGAACAAGAGTACGGCGTGCCCGCTCAGGTGATCGTTTCGATCATTGGCGTCGAGACGTTTTTCGGCCGCAACACCGGGAATTACCGGGTGATGGACGCATTGTCGACGCTGGCGTTTGACTATCCCCAGCGCGCCGATTTCTTCCGCAAGGAGCTGCGCGAGTTCCTGCTCCTGTCCCGCGAACAGCAGGTCGATCCACTGACGCTCAAAGGCTCCTACGCCGGCGCCATGGGGTTGCCCCAGTTCATGCCGAGCAGCTTCCGCGCCTACGCGGTCGATTTTGACGCCGACGGCCACATTAATATCTGGAACGACCCCGACGACGCGATCGGCAGCGTCGCCAGCTACTTCCAGCGTCACGGCTGGGTCGCCGGCCAGCCGGTCGTCAGTCGCGCGGACGTGCGCGGTGACCGTGTTGACGAGGGCTTGAGCCCCGGTATCGATCCGGTGAAGACCGTTGGGGAGTTGCGAGCGTTGGGCTGGGCGAGTCATGATGCGCTGCGCGACGACATGCCGGTCACGGCGTTTCGCCTCGATGGAGACAAAGGCCCTGAATACTGGATGGGTCTGAAGAATTTTTACGCAATCACGCGGTACAACCGCAGCGTGATGTACGCCATGGCCGTGCATCAGCTGTCTGAAATGCTTGTTCAAGCCCGGGACGTCAAGTAATGCGGTCACTGCCGATGCAACAACCATTGAAACTGATGGCCTTCACGGCGCTGACTTTGCTGATCGTCAGTTGCTCAACCAGCCGCCCGACGACAACGACGCAACGGCAGGGCAATGTAATCCGCTCGCAGCCCGGGCTGGACATCAACAGGGCGCACAAAGACGGCGCGCCCTGGTGGGACGTTGATGTTTCGCGCATCCCCGACGCCATTCCGACCCTGCACACCGGCCCGTACAAAGCCAACCCGTACACCGTGCTGGGCAAGACCTATTTCCCGCTCAGCGATTCCAAGACCTATTCCCAGACGGGAACGGCGTCCTGGTACGGCACCAAATTCCACGGCCAGAACACCGCCAACGGCGAAGTCTATGACCTGTATGGCATGAGCGCGGCGCACAAGACCCTGCCGCTGCCCAGCTATGTTCGCGTGACCAACCTGGACAATAACCGCACGGTGATCCTGCGGGTCAACGATCGTGGCCCGTTCTATTCGGACCGGATCATCGACCTGTCCTACGCCGCAGCCAAAAAGCTGGGTTATGCCGAAACCGGTACGGCGCGGGTAAAAGTTGAAGGCATCGACCCTTCTCAGTATTGGGCGCAGCGCGGCAAACCGGCGCCGCTGATGCTGGATCAGCCGCAAGTGGCGAGCAGCAATCCACCGCCTCAGCAGCCAGCAGCGCCGGTGATCACCGCGTCAGCCGGCACGATCGAGCAATGGACGCCGCCGCCGCAGCAACACGCCGCTCCGGTTACGCCGGTACCGATCGACGCAAAAAAAAACGCTTCCGGACAAGCGTCTGGGCTGTTTCTCCAAGTGGGAGCCTTCGCCAACCCGGACGCTGCGGAACTCCTGAGGTCGAAATTGAGCGGGATGGTCCGCGCGCCGGTGTTCGTGAGTTCGATCGCGCGCAATCAACAGACGCTCTATCGCGTGCGGATGGGACCGGTCGACACGCCGGGTGAAGCCCAGCAACTGCAAAACAGCGTAAGGTCCGCCAATCTCGGCTCGCCAAGCGTCGTCACATCGGACCAGTAACGCGTTTATCAGCGATTCCCGCCCCGGCAACGGAGGCGAGTTTCGTTGCCTGACCGACGACGTGCCGACCAGGCTTGTCGTTGTCAGCAGCTTTTCACGGCACGTTCTGTAGAATGTGAGCCCGTTTGCCGGGGTAGCCCGGCACCCGCTTTGCCCGCAAGGGCATGTTTGCCCATTAGCATTTTCGAGAGACGGATGAACATCACCAGCTTTGCAAAACGCCTTTGCCTGCTTATCCCGCTATTCACCGCGCCTGCCGTGTTTGCGGCAGAACAGATGACGCCATCGCCACCGCAACTGGCTGCCAAGGCTTATGTGCTGATGGACGCCAACAGCGGCAACGTTCTGGTCGAAAACAATGGCGACCAGCGCCTGCCACCGGCAAGTCTGACCAAGCTGATGACCGCTTACATCGCCACGCTGGAAATCCGTCGTGGCCAGATCGGCGAAAACGACCCTGTGACCGTCAGCGAAAACGCCTGGCGCACCGGCGGTTCGCGGATGTTCATCAAGGTGGGCAGCGAGGTCACCGTCAGCGACCTGCTGCACGGCATCATCATTCAGTCGGGTAACGACGCCAGCGTTGCGCTTTCCGAGCACATCGCCGGCAGCGAAGACGCCTTCGCCGACCTGATGAACAAGACCGCTGCCGACCTGGGCATGGTCAACAGCCACTTCATGAACCCGACCGGCCTGCCGAATCCTGATCACTACGCCACCGCCCATGACATGGCCCTGCTGGCGCGCGCGATCATCCACGAAGACCCGGCGCACTACGCGATCTACTCGCAGAAAGAGTTCTTCTGGAACGGCATCAAACAGCCTAACCGCAACCTGCTGCTGTGGCGTGACAAGACCGTCGACGGTCTGAAAACCGGTCACACCGAAGAAGCCGGCTACTGCATGGTGTCCTCGGCCGTTCGTGATGGCATGCGTCTGATTGCTGTGGTGTTCGGCACCAACAGCGAGCAAGCTCGTGCTGCAGAGACCCAGAAGCTGCTGACCTACGGTTTCCGCTTCTTCGAAACCCAGACCTTCTATCAGAAGGGCACCGAGCTGGCTCAGGCGCCGGTCTGGAAAGGCACAGAGCGTCAAGTCAAAGCCGGTCTGGCTGAAGACTTGACCATGACCATGCCAAAAGGCGAGCTGAAGAAGCTGGCTGCCAGCATGACCATGAACCCGCAACTGGTTGCACCGATCGCCAAAGGCGACGTCATCGGCAAGGTTGAAGTCAAACTGGACGACAAAGTCGTGCACAGCGCGAACCTGATCGCCCTGGACGCCGTCGAGGAGGGTGGTATCTTCCGCCGCCTGTGGGATAGCATCCGCTTGTTCTTCTACGGTCTGTTCAACTGATCAACGATTGATCAAAAGCTGACCGTTGCTCCGTACGCCCCCGTCGCCGAACGCGCCGGGGGCCTGTCCGTTTTCCGGCTTACGAGGCCGTTACTGCCATGACAGATTCCGAAGTAAAAGCGCCAAAAATCGAATTTCCCTGCGCCGACTATCCCATCAAGATCATCGGCGACACGGGTGTGGGCTTCAAAGACAGAGTCATCGAGATTCTCGAGAAGCACGCCACCGTCGACATGAAAACCCTGGCCGAGCGCCAGAGCAGCAACGGTAAATACACCACCGTTCAGTTGCACATCATCGCCACCGGGCAAGATCAGCTATACGACATCAACAGCGAATTGCGGGCCACCGGCTTCGTGCACATGGTGCTGTGATGGGCGCGGTTCTGGGCTTTCGTGAACTCGGGCTGACCGACTACGAGCCCACCTGGCAGGCCATGAAACGCTTCACCGACGGTCGCGACCGCGAAACCGCCGATGAGGTCTGGCTTGTGCAGCATCCGCCTGTCTTCACCCAGGGCCAGTCCGGCAAGCCCGAGCACTTGTTGCTGCCGGGGGATATCCCGGTGGTGCAGGTCGATCGCGGCGGCCAAGTGACTTATCATGGCCCCGGCCAACTGGTCGCTTATTTGTTGTTGGACGTGCGCCGTCTGGGCTTTGGCGTTCGCGAGCTGGTCACCCGGATCGAGCGCAGCCTGATCGATCTGCTGGCCAGTTACGGCGTAGACGCCGCAGCCAAGCCTGATGCACCGGGGGTTTACGTCGACGGCGCCAAGATTGCCTCGCTGGGGCTGCGCATCCGCAACGGCTGTTCGTTTCACGGCCTTGCGTTGAACGTCGATATGGATCTGGACCCTTTTAAACGGATTAATCCCTGCGGGTATGCGGGGCTGGCGATGACCCAGCTGCGCGAACAGGCAGGTCCGATTGAATTTGCCGAGGTTAGTGCCCGGCTGCGTGCGCAGCTCGTCAACCACCTCGACTACGCTGAGCAGACGACCCTAACGGGCGGAATCGATTGATATGACTACTGCGTATGAGGCAGCTGACACTGTCGTGAATACAGAGAATGCCGTTCAAACCCTGATCCCGACAGTGAGCGTGGCCACGCCTGAGCGGGTGGCCCGTCCGAAAGTGGAGGCCGGCGTGAAGCTGCGCGGCGCGGAAAAAGTCGCGCGCATCCCGGTGAAGATCATTCCGACGGTCGATCTGCCGAAGAAGCCGGACTGGATTCGTGTGCGCATCCCGGTCTCGCCGGAAGTCGACCGCATCAAAGCGCTGCTGCGTAAGCACAAGCTGCACAGCGTGTGCGAAGAGGCGTCTTGCCCGAACCTGGGCGAGTGTTTCTCTGGCGGCACCGCGACCTTCATGATCATGGGTGACATCTGCACCCGTCGCTGCCCGTTCTGCGACGTCGGCCATGGCCGGCCGAAAGCGCTGGACACCGACGAGCCGAAGAACCTCGCCGTCGCCATCGCTGACTTGAAACTCAAGTACGTCGTGATCACTTCCGTAGACCGTGACGACCTGCGTGACGGCGGTGCACAGCATTTTGCCGATTGCATCCGCGAGATCCGCTTGCTGTCGCCGAATGTGCAGCTGGAAACTCTGGTCCCGGATTACCGTGGCCGCATGGACATCGCGCTGGAAATCACCGCCGCGACGCCACCAGACGTCTTCAACCACAACCTGGAAACCGTGCCGCGCCTGTACAAGGCCGCGCGCCCGGGTTCGGATTACCAGTGGTCGCTGACCTTGCTCAAGCGTTTTAAGGAAATGCTCCCCCACGTGCCGACCAAATCCGGGCTGATGCTGGGGCTGGGCGAGACCGACGAAGAAGTCATCGAAGTCATGCAGCGCATGCGCGAGCACGACATCGACATGCTGACCCTGGGTCAGTACCTGCAACCGTCGCGCAACCATTTGCCGGTGCAGCGCTTCGTGCACCCGGACGTCTTCGACTGGTTCGCCGAAGAAGGTTACAAGATGGGCTTCAAGAACGTCGCCTCCGGCCCGCTGGTCCGTTCCTCGTACCACGCGGACGAGCAAGCCAAGCTGGTCAAGTCGCTGCTCACGGCGGGTTGATCACAGCGTCGTTGATGCAGAAAGCAAAACGGGCCGGATAGAAATATCCGGCCCGTTTTTTTGCCTCTCGTTCAGGTCTGCGCAGTTACGGCTTGCGCAGTTGCTCCAGCAATTCCTGCGTCGGATATCCGTCCGCCGGCCAGCCAAAGGATTGCTGTGCGCTGCGAATCGCTTTACGCGTATTGGCGCCGATGATCCCGTCCGGGGCGCCTGCGTCGTACTGTCGGGCAGATAGCAGCGTCTGCAGTTCGATACGCTCGGTGCGGCTCAGCGGACGATCGCCGCGCGGCCAGCTGCCCTGCACATAACCGCCGCCACTGAATCGCTCGGACAGCAAACCGATGGCCATCGCATAGGACGACGAGTTGTTGTACTTCAGGATGGCGCGGAAGTTGTCCATCACCAGAAAGGCCGGGCCTTTGTAGCCTGCGGGCAGCAGCAAGGCTGCCTGCTGTTGCAGCAAGTTGGCCGGCAGCGCAGAACCGTTCGGCAGTTTCAGCCCCAGCTGTTGCCATTCGCTAATGGATTTGCGGGTTGATGCGTCCGCCAGCGCGTAGTCGAAACCCTGAGCCAGTTGCACTTCAAAACCCCACGGCTGGCCTTTCTGCCAGCCCGAGCTTTGCAGGTAATGCGCGGTGGAGGCGAGGGCGTCGGTGGGGGAGTTCCAGATATCACGGCGACCGTCGCCGTCGAAATCCACCGCGTGGGTGTTGTAGGTCGTCGGTATGAACTGCGTCTGTCCCATGGCGCCGGCCCACGAGCCCAGCATGCTCGGGGCATCGATATCGCCGTGCTGAATGATCTGCAGCGCGGCGATTAGCTGGTCCTGGGCAAACTGCGGACGGCGGCCTTCATAGGCGAGCGTTGCCAGTGAGCGAATCACTGACTGAGTGCCCTGGAACTGGCCGAAGCTACTCTCCATGCCCCACACGGCGATCAGTGCCTGGCGATCGACGCCATAACGCTGCTCGATGGCGCTCAGCGCGTCGGCGTATTCATTCAAAAGGGCCTGACCCTTGCGCACGCGCACGGCCGACATGGCGCCATCGAGGTATTCCCACACAGGGCGGCTGAATTCCGGCTGGCTGCGATCGGCCTTGACCACGCTCATGTCCGGCGTGACGCCGGCAAACGCGTTATCGAACACCTCCGGGCGCACACCCGCATTCAGCGCCAGAGCGCGAAACTGGCTCTGCCACTCGCTGAAGCTCATCGCAGGCTGGATTTCAAAGTTGCCGTCGTCAGGTTGCGCAACGGCGCCTGAAGGAGTGGGCAGGTTCTTGACAACTTGCGCTGCGGGCGCGGACTGGAGAGGGGTGGCAACGGCAGCGGTAGGCTGCTCGGCACAGGCGACCAGCGCGAAGAGGCTGGAGGCGGCGATCAACTGGCGAAGGTGCCAGCGACGGGGAAAGCTTGGGGGCATTCTGGGGTCCACAGGGCTAAACCGGAAGGTGCAGACCTTAACATGCCGGCCCTGTTGGTGGGGCGTCAGTCAGTAACGTGAAGTTTTCAACCCGCCATAACGGAAGAAGCCTCCCAGCTTTTAGACTGGAAGGCTTCGCGGCGGTAGCTGCCTTTGCCTTTGCCGGGTTGTTCCTGACGGCTGCGGAACAGTGGCTGGGCGATGATGGATTTGGCCTTGTTCGGCCGCTTTTTGGCTTTGCTCATGGCGTTCTCGCTCAAGTGGTGGGGCGCAGCAGCGGGGATATTCTGCCAGTTAGGCGCCGCTGTCCAATTAACCTGAGCTATCGAAACGTTACAGATTATTCCGCCGGCAACGCCAGCCGTTGCCCCGCCATCAGCAGCGTCAGTCGACTCAGGCTGCTCCAGACCGATCCCTGCGCCTGGCCTTTGATCTGCGCGTCGATGTGTTGGGCGTCCATCAACAGCTGGCCCCAGCGTCGCGCAGAGTGGCGTTGCAGGGCTTTGCTCATCAGCGGTTTGCGCTTGTCCCAGATGGGCGGGCGCGCCTGGCTGAAAGCTTTGTCCAGCGGGATGCCCTGACTGAACTGCAACGCCAGATTGGCCAGCACACGCAGCTCGCGGGACAGCGCCCAGAGAATGACCGGAGGCTCAACGCCTTCGCCGCGCAGGCCTTCGAGCATTCGCAGTGCATGGGCCGCTTCGCCATTGAGGATTGCGTCGGTCAGGCCAAAGACGTCGAAGCGCGCGCTGTCGGCCACCGCAGCCTGCACGGTCTCCACCGTGATCTGGCCTTCGTCGGCCATCAGCTTGAGCTTTTCGATTTCCTGCGCAGCGGCCAGCAAGTTGCCTTCCACCCGCGCGGCGATCAGTTCGATGGCGTCCGGCGTTGCTGCGAGGCCGGCCTGTGACAGGCGCTGACGAATCCATTGAGGCAACTGGCTGGCATCCACCGGCCAGATCTGCACGAACTGGGTTTGTGGCTCTTCAACCAGCGCCTTGCCCCATTTGGTTTTCTGCGCCGAGCCGTCGAGCTTGGGCAGGCTGATCAGCAGCAGCGTGTCTTCGGCGGGACGGCCGCAGTATTCAAGCAGCGCGGCGGCGCCCTTGTCGCCGGGTTTACCGGACGGCAGGCGCAACTCCAGCAGCCGGCGCTCGGCGAACAGCGACATGCTCGCGCCCGCCTGAAGCAGGGTGCCCCAGTCGAAGCTTGAATCGGCACTGAACACCTGGCGTTCGTCATAGCCTTGCTGGCGTGCAGCCGCACGGATGGCGTCGCACGCCTCCTGACACTGCAGCGGGTCATCGCCGCTGACGATGTAGACGGGCGCAAGCGTGCCTTGCAGGTGTTTGGAAAGCTGGGCGGGGGCGAGTTTCATGGGTCAGAAAAGATCAGGGCCGGCGAACCGGCCCCGATGCCGTCACTTGGACGGGATTTCGATAGGCGACTGTTGTGGCGTCTCGTCGCGAATGCGCTGAGCAGCGGCTTCGGCGTCAGCCTGGGCGCGGGCAGCGGCGTCGGCTTTGGCTTGCAGCTCGTCAAGGCGCTGAGGTGTCAGTTGCTGCAGACGGGCCAGCACTTTCTGCACGAGGTCAGTGCGCATTTCCTTACGGATCTGATCGGCTTCCTGGTCAGAGCCGATCAGGTTGTTGCCGTCATGGACAAACACCTTCTGCGACTGAACGGAGTCATCGATCAGCAGAACATCTTTGCTGCCGTGGATTTCGTATTTCAGTACGGTGGTCAGCTCGTATTCGGCGGAACGGCCGGAACCGGCGTAGCTCGCCGTGCGCTGGGTCTCGTCTTCACGGGCGATAAACAGCTTGTACTGAGCGCCGGTGTAGACGTGCACGCCACTGCTGGTCAGGGTCTGACGCAGCTGGGTGACGACGTCGCCGTAAGCGTCGCGCGCGCTCACGTCCAGTTCCTTGATCGACAGGGCGTTGGTGCCGGTGCCGCGCAGCTGGAAACCGCAGGCGCTCAGCAGAACCGCGAGTCCCATTACCAGCAGATTGCGTTTGATCATCTTGTTGCTCCCTTGAATCCGTTAGAACCCGGCATCCCGGGTTCTTGAAATGTATGCGGCGCCTGCTGGCACGCGCCCGATTGCGTCAGCTGGCGACGATGTTAACCAGTTTGCCCGGCACCACGATCACTTTGCGGATCGTCAGGCCGTCGATGAAGCGCAGGACGTTTTCGTTGATCCGTGCGGCAGCCTCGACTTCCTCGCGGGTGGCGCTGGCCGGCATCTCGATATGGCCACGCAGCTTGCCGTTGACCTGAATCACCAGCTGCAACGTGTCCTGCACCAGTGCCGAGTCATCGACCACAGGCCAGCCGGCGTCGATGATCGGACCGGAGTGGCCCAGCGCAGCCCACAGCTCGTGGCTGATGTGCGGGGTGATCGGCGCCAGCAGCAGCGCGACAGTCTCCACACCTTCCTGCAACAGCGCGCGGTCCTGAGCCGAAACCTGCGGTGCCTTTTCCAGCACGTTCATCAGCGTCATCACTTGCGCGATGGCGGTATTGAATTTGTGATGCTGCCCAACGTCCTGACCGGCCTGCTTGATGGCCAGGTGAATCGAGCGGCGAATAGCCTTCTGGTCGTCGCTCAGCGCGGTTTTGTCGAGTGCGCTTGCAGCGCCCGCCGTCACGTGAGCCTGAGCCAGACGCCAGACGCGCTTGAGGAAGCGGTGCGAACCTTCCACGCCGGAGTCAGACCATTCCAGGCTCATGTCAGGCGGGGAGGCGAACATCATGAACAGGCGGCAGGTGTCTGCGCCGTACTGGTCGATCATCGACTGAGGATCGACGCCGTTGTTCTTGGATTTCGCCATCTTTTCGATGCCGCCGATTTCAACCGGCTGGCCATCGGCAATCAGTCTGGCGCCGATGATCTTGGCCTTGCTGTCGCGTTCGAACTCGACGTCAGCCGGGTTGAACCAGGTCTTGCTGCCGTTGGCTTCCAGACGATAGAACGTCTCGGCCACGACCATGCCCTGGGTCAACAGATTCTTGAACGGCTCGTTGGAGCTGACCAGGCCTTCGTCGCGCATCAGCTTGTGGAAGAAGCGCGCGTACAGCAGGTGCAGAATCGCGTGTTCGATACCGCCGATGTACTGATCAACCGGCAGCCAGTGATTCGCGGCCTTCGGGTCGACCATGCCGCCTTCGTAATGAGGCGAGGCGTAGCGGGCGAAATACCACGACGACTCGACGAAGGTGTCCATGGTGTCGGTTTCGCGCTTGGCCGGCGCGCCGCAGGTCGGGCAGCTGCACTCGTAGAACTCGGGCATGCGCGCCAGCGGTGAGCCCGCGCCATCCGGTACCACGTTTTCAGGCAACTTGACCGGCAGTTGATCTTCCGGGACAGGCACGTCGCCGCACGTGTCGCAGTGAATGATCGGGATCGGGCAGCCCCAGTAGCGCTGACGGCTGATGCCCCAGTCGCGCAGGCGGAACTGGGTACGTGACTTGCCAAGTTCTTTCTTGAGCAGCGCAGCTTCGATGGCATCGAAAGCACCCGCGAAGTCCAGCCCGTCGAACTCGCCGGAGTTGATCAGCTGACCGTGTTCGCCGTATGCGTCCTGCCAGGGCGCAGGCGTTTCGTCGCCCGCGCTGGTGCGCACCACCGGCTTGATCGGCAGGCTGTACTTGGTCGCGAACTCGAAATCACGTTCGTCGTGGGCAGGAACGGCCATGACCGCGCCGTCGCCGTAATGCATCAGCACGTAGTTGGCGACCCACACCGGCAGCTTCTCGCCGGTCAGCGGGTGCTCGACGAACAGCGAGGTCGGCAGGCCTTTCTTTTCTTGGGTGGCGACGTCGGCTTCGGCAACGCTGCCGCTTTTGCATTCGTTAATGAACGCTTGCAGCTCGGGATTATTCTGCGCAGCCAGGGTCGCCAGCGGGTGCTCGGCGGCAACGGCCACATAAGTTGCGCCCATCAGGGTGTCGGGGCGGGTGGTGAAGACTTTCAGGGTGCCGGCTTCGCCGATGGACGCCTGGTCGTACGGGAACTGGACTTCCATGCCACGGGATTTGCCGATCCAGTTGCGCTGCATGGTCTTGACCTGTTCTGGCCAGCCCGGCAACTCGTCGAGGCTCTCCAGCAGCTCATCCGCGTAAGCAGTGATCTTGAAGTAGTACATCGGGATTTCGCGTTTTTCGATCACCGCGCCCGAACGCCAGCCGCGCCCGTCGATGACTTGTTCGTTGGCCAGGACGGTCTGGTCGACCGGGTCCCAGTTCACGGTGCCGTTCTTGCGGTAGATCACGCCTTTTTCGAACAGGCGAGTGAACAGCCATTGTTCCCAGCGGTAGTAATCGGGTTTGCAGGTGGTGATCTCGCGGGACCAGTCGATCGCCAGACCCAGGCTCTTGAGCTGGTTCTTCATGTAGGCGATGTTTTCGTAGGTCCACTTGGCGGGGGCGACGTTGTTCTTCATCGCGGCGTTTTCCGCCGGCATGCCGAACGCATCCCAGCCCATCGGCTGCAGCACGTTTTTGCCTTGCATGCGCTGATAGCGGGCGATCACGTCGCCGATGGTGTAGTTGCGCACGTGACCCATGTGTAGCTTGCCGCTGGGGTAAGGGAACATCGACAGGCAGTAGAAGGTGTCCTTGCCTGGCTGTTCACTGACTTCAAAAGACTTTTGCTCGTCCCAAAAGGTCTGGGCGGCGGCTTCGATTTCGCGGGGCTGGTAGAGTTCGTGCATGGCTACTTTTGGCTGAAATGAGTGACCCTTGACCGCTTCTCGGCGTGACCGGATCAGGAAGCCTTCGCATGCCAGACGAGGCCGTCCGCATTGCGATGCATCCATGCCCGGTTGGGCGGAAGTGGATTTACAGGAAGCGACGTAGCATACATGAGGCTACCAAGCCGAGGGAAACCCTGATTGCGTGCTCAAGACTCGGCATCTGCGGCATCCGCCGTTGGTCGCGGCATCGCGCCGGTTTTTGCAGTGGCGCTAAGCTCATTGACGGGGGTAAGTGTTTATCTTCAGTGAGGTGAGCGGATGGCAGAGCTGCAGCATGAAGTAGAGCAACCTGATGTGTATGACCGTTTGATCGATCGTCTCGGCCTGGCTCTGGACACAGCAAAAACAGCGGTGCGGCTTCGAAACGAATCCCCCGCCGAGCTTGAGTTGCGTGGATTGAGTCACGCCGAGTTTCAGTTGATCGAGGCTTATCTGGGCAGAACCGAAGTCGTTTCCAGAGAAGATTCTCCGATCGTCACGAGGGGAAGTTCCAGCACCTCACGGGAGCCTTCCGAGTCGATGCGAGCGCCGCATCCTCAAGCCAATGTCATCTGGCTCAAGGATCAGCGCCGAGCCAAGGTGTCGGCAAAGTTGAGTCGCTACAGTTCCACCAAACATTTCAAGCGTTAACTTCTGCGGGGGCTAACCCCGGCCAATCGAGCATTGCTGCTTAGCGTCATTGCTTCTAGGCTTCGGGCATCTTTGGAGATGCCCGATGCCCTTTCGTTATTTCATCAAAAACCTGCTGCTGCCTCCGGGCCTTTTCCTGCTGTTGTTAGTGCTGGCCTGGTGGTTGAGAAATCGCCGGCCGGTGTTGGCGCGGGTGCTGTTCCTGCTGGGCGTTGGCGGGATGACAGCGATGAGTTTGCCCATTGTGGTGGAGTGGTCGGCGAAGGGCATCGAGCGCATTCCGCCGCTGCCGCAGAACGAGTGGTCAACACTGGCCCAGCATGCGGACGCGATCGTGATTCTGGGGTCGGGCCGCGAGCGCAACGACCCGAGCTGGGGCACTGACATCCCCACGGGCGTTGCGCTGGAGCGCATGAGGTATGCCGCGCGTTTGTCCAAGGCGTCCGGTTTGCCGATCCTCACCACGGGCGGGCTGCATTACGGCGAGCCGCCGAGTGAGGCGGCGATCATGGCCGACTCCCTGCGTGACGACTTTGGCGTGAATGTCCGTTGGCAGGAAGGGGAAAGCCGCACGACCTGGGAAAACGCCAACATGACGGCTGCGATTTTATTGCCGCAGGGCATCAAGCGTGTGGTCGTGGTAACCCAAGCCTGGCACATGCCGCGTTCGGTGTGGAGTTTCGAGAAGGCCGGATTCAGTGTGGTTTCGGCGCCTGTGGGATTCCTGAGCGTGGACAACGCCCGCCCGTTCGGAGGCTGGACGCCTGAGGCGAGGGCCGTGTGGCAGAGCGGTCAATTGATCAACGAAGCGGCGGGGTTGGTGGGGTATCGGTTGTTTTACCGATGACCTGAGCAGCAGGCGCTTGTTCGGACCGGTGAGTCCTAATTGCGGGGGCGCGTGCAGTCAGCGGAGCTGGCTGTGGCCTAATTGTGGGACCGGCTTCAGCCGGGAAGGCGTCAGGTGTCAAACCGCAGATTGAGGGTGCTCCCACCGCCCTCTTCCCGGCTGAAGCCGGTCCCACTAACAGACGCATGCAGTCAGTGAGACCGGCGCGGCCCAATTATGGGAGCGCGTGCAGTCAGCGGAGCTGGCTGTGGCCTAATTGTGGGACCGGCTTCAGCCGGGAAGGCGTCAGGTTTCACACTGCAAATCTGATGGTGCGCAAACTGGCCTTTTCCCGGGGACGTATCATCTACCAGAAATCTCCCGATACCCACTCGCTGTATGTAAAACGGTTCACTGCTTTTACTGTTCGCCTTCACAACGAGGGAGAGCGGCGAAATGTATGGAAGCAAACATGAACGGTCTTTGCGTATCGGTCGATATTCCCAACAGGGAAACGTCTATCTCGTAACCTCTGTGGTGAAGGATCGCGCCCCTCTGTTCGGTGATGCTCAGATAGGCCGCCTGGTGGTTCAGGAAATGAAACGTTTGCACGACTCAGGCGTTGTGCACTCATTCGCCTGGGTGCTTATGCCTGATCATCTGCATTGGCTGTTTGAACTCAAGTCAGGATCACTGCCTGCGCTCATGCAAGCGCTGAAGGGCAGAACCGCTTTCGCAGTGAACAAGGCACATGGCGCAAAAAAAATGACATGGCAGAAGGGTTATCACGATCACGGGGTCAGGGCCGATGAGGACCTCGTTGAAATGGCTCGCTATGTCATTAACAACCCAATCCGGGCAGGGCTAGTGATGCACCGGGGGGACTATCCACTGTGGGACTGCGAATGGATGCTTGAGTGGGATTGCCTTTAGCTGTCCCACTGACACACCGAGTGCTCTTAGTGGGACCGGCTTTAGCCGGGAAGGCGTCAGGTGTCACGCCGCAAATCTGATGGTGTGCAAAGTGGCCTCTTCCCGGCTGAAGCCGGTCCCACTAACTAGACCGCATGCATTCAGTCAGGCTGGTGCTGCTCAATGGTGGGACCTTACTAAGTCAGCGGGACTGGCTGCGATTTATTGTGGGACCGGCTTTAGCCGGGAAGGCGTCAGGTGTCACGCCGCAAATCTGATGGTGTGCAAAGTGGCCTCTTCCCGGCTGAAGCCGGTCCCACTAACTAGACCGCATGCATTCAGTCAGGCTGGTGCTGCTCAATGGTGGGACCTTACTAAGTCAGCGGGACTGGCTGCGATTTATTGTGGGACCGGCTTTAGCCGGGAAGGTGTCGGGTGTCACACCGCATATTTGACGGTGTTCATGCGGGCCTCTTCCCGGCTGAAGCCGGTCCCACTAACTAGACCGCATGCATTTAGTCAGGCTGGTGCTGCCCAATGGTGGGACCTTACTAAGTCAGCGGGACTGGCTGTGATTTATTGTGGGACCGGCTTTAGCCGGGAAGGCGTCGGGTGTCACACCGCATATTTGACGGTGTTCATGCGGGCCTCTTCCCGGCTGAAGCCGGTCCCACTAATAGACCGTGTGCATTTAGTCAGGCTGGTGCTGCCCAATGGTGGGACCTTACTAAGTCAGCGGGACTGGCTGCGATTTATTGTGGGACCGGCTTTAGCCGGGAAGGCGTCGGGTGTCACACCGCATATTTGACGGTGTTCATGCGGGCCTCTTCCCGGCTGAAGCCGGTCCCACTAATAGACTGCATACATTCAGTCAGGCTGGTGCGGCCCAATTGTCGGATCGTCCGCAGTCAGCGAGACCGGCTGTGGTCCCGCTATCACACCGCCTTCGCCATCCTGCCCGCAAAGAACGCCCAGCCGATCAGTAGCAGCGACAGCACGATCAACGGCCATGAGCGCCAGTGCAGATACGGCGTGAGGTTTTGCATCGGGGTGACTTCGCCGTACATCACGGCGCGCTCGAATTGCGGCACGGTGGTGGTGATTTCGCCAAACGGGTCGATCAGCGCGCTGACGCCGTTGTTGGTGGCGCGGATCATCCAGCGCCCGGCTTCCAGCGCGCGCATCTGCGCCATCTGCAAATGCTGCAGCGGGCCGATCGAGGTGCCGAACCACGTGTCATTGCTGACCGTCAGCAGCAAATCGCTTTGCGCGGCGAGCCCGGCGGCGAATTCCGGATACACCACTTCATAACAAATGAACGGCGCAATCTCATAACCCTTCGCCTGCAACAGCGCTTGCCCGGACGGCCCGCGCGCGAAATCGGACATCGGCAGGTTAAAGAATGTAATCAGCCCACGCAGCAGGTCCTGCAACGGCACGTACTCACCAAACGGCACCAGCTTCTGCTTCAGGTAAGTGCCGTCGCCTTCGCCCGTCACGGTAATGGCGTTGTAGTAACGGTATTCACCATGGGTGCCTTTTTCACGCAGCGGCACACCGGTGATCAGCGCCGAATCGCGCTCGGCAGCAAACTTGCCCATCACCGACAGGTAACCTTCAACCGACTCCTTGAGCACCGGCACCGCCGTTTCCGGCCAGATGATCAGGTCCGCTTTTTTCGAGGTGAAAGTCATGTCCCGGTACAGCGCGAGTTGCGCGTTGAGCGCCGCTGGGTCCCACTTCATGCTCTGCTCGACGTTGCCCTGCATGGCCGCGACGCTCAGCGGCTTACCGGCAGGCTCGGTCCAGGCGTGATTTTTCAGCGCCAGCCCGGCAACCCACGGCGCCAGCAGCAACACAATGCCAGCCGCCAACTTCGGCGCGCGCGTCCGTAAACGGGGCAGATTGCACAGCAACGCAGCACTTAGCGCGAGCACAAAGGAGATCAGCCACATGCCGCCCAGTGGCGCGAGCCCTTTAAGGGGGCCGTCCAATTGGCTGTAGCCGGAATAGAGCCAGGGGAAGCCGGTGAGGAACCAGCCGCGAAACATCTCCTGGCCGAACCACAAGGCGGCAAAGGCCAGTGAGTCGGCCAGCGGGGCTTCGTTGCGACGGATCCAGCGCGCCCAGATCCAAGCCGGCAGGGCGAAGAAAAACGCCACCGCCGCGCAGAACAGCACCATCAGGAATGCCGCCAGCCACACCGGCGCCTCGCCATAAGTGTGGATGCTGACGTAAATCCAGCTGGTGCCGCCGCCGAACAGGCCAAACCCGTAGGACCAGCCGCGCCAGAGAGCCTGACGCGGCGTGAGATCGCGCAGGCCGAGATAGAAAACCACCAGCGCCACAATCGCCAGCGGCCAGATATCGAACGGTGCCAGGGCCAGGGTAATCAACGCGCCGGCCACCATGGCCAGCAGGTTACCGGGCCAGCCGGGGCGGGTGATCCAACGCATTTACATTCCTTAAAACGGGTAGGGCATTACGTGCGGTTGATCGGGCTCAGGCGCAGCAAGTGAATACGACGGCTGTCGGCATTCAGGATGCGGAAACGGTACGCGCCGATTTCGGTGATTTCATTACGCTTGGGCAGATGCCCGAACGCATTCATCACCAGACCGCCGACGGTGTCGAATTCGTCATCGGAGAACCCACTGTCGAAAAACTCGTTGAAGCTCTCGATCGGGGTCAGCGCCTTGACCAGGAAGTCGCCACTGGGCAGCGGCTTGATGTAGCTGTCTTCCTCGACGTCATGCTCGTCTTCGATGTCGCCGACGATTTGCTCGAGCACGTCTTCGATGGTCACCAGCCCCGCTACGCCGCCGTATTCGTCGATGACGATGGCCATGTGATTGTGGTTGGCGCGGAATTCCCGCAACAGCACGTTCAGGCGCTTGGATTCAGGGACGAAGGTCGCCGGGCGCAGCAGGCTTTTCACGTCGCCGCTGCCACCGTCTTCCTTGAGAATCAGCGGCAGCAGGTCCTTGGCGAGCAATACGCCCAGCACGTCATCGTGGCTTTCGCCGATGACCGGGTAGCGCGAGTGCGCCGAGTCGATCACAGCCGGCAGGAATTCGCGTGGGGTCTGGCTGGCCTTGATGCTGACCATCTGCGAACGCGGCACCATGATGTCGCGGACCTGCAGGTCCGCGACCTGAATGGCGCCTTCGACGATGGCCAGCGCTTCGCTGTCCAGCAGCTTGTTCTGATGGGCTTCGCGCAGCAGCTCCAATAGCTCCTGGCGGTTTTTCGGCTCATGGGCAAATGCCTGGGTCAGTTTGCCCAACCATGACTTTTGCCCGTTGCTCGATCGGTCTTCGCTCATAGCCCTTACTCGTGGTCCTTGGCTGATGTTTCTAAATGGGGTGTGTCGGAATTCGATGCGTCTGAATGGGACGCTTCTGTATGGAGGGCGTCGGCGGATTCGTCGTCGGCGTAGGGGTCCGGATAGCCAAGCTCTGCAAGCAACTCCCGTTCCAGCGCTTCCATCTCTTCGGCTTCGTCATCATCGATGTGATCGTAGCCCAACAGATGCAGACAGCCGTGAATCACCAGATGGGCCCAATGGGCATCCAGTGACTTGCCCTGTTCAGCGGCTTCACGGGTGACGACAGACACGCAGATGACCAGATCCCCCAGCAGCGGAATGTCCAGCAGCTCGTCCGGGACGTCGGCAGGAAACGACAGCACGTTGGTGGCGTAATCCTTGTGCCGCCACGTGTTGTTCAGCTCTCGACCTTCGGCTTCGTCGACGAGGCGAATCGTCAGTTCCGAATCAGCCGAACGCTGGCGCAGGCCCATTTCACACCAGAGGCGGAACTGGGCTTCGCTCGGGGCGCTGGCCTGACTCGCAAGTTGCAGATCCAGCTCAAGCATCGCGGCGAGTATCCCGTGAGCCCTGGGGAACAGCCGGGTTGTCGTTGCGTTCTTCGTAGCGCTCGTAGGCTTCGACGATGCGCTGCACCAGTGGATGGCGCACGACGTCCTTGGGCTTGAAGTGGGTGAAGCTGATGCCCGGCACGTCCTTGAGCACTTCGATGACGTGGTTCAATCCGGATTTCGTGCCCTTGGGCAGGTCGATCTGGGTGACGTCACCCGTGATCACGGCCGTGGAGCCAAAGCCGATACGGGTCAGGAACATTTTCATCTGCTCGACGGTGGTGTTCTGACTCTCGTCGAGAATGATGAAGCTGTTATTAAGGGTACGACCGCGCATGTACGCCAGCGGCGCGACTTCGATCACCTGCTTCTCGATCAGCTTGGCGACGTATTCGAAGCCGAGCATTTCGTACAGCGCGTCATACAGCGGGCGCAGATACGGGTCGATTTTCTGGGACAGGTCGCCGGGCAGGAAGCCGAGCTTTTCGCCCGCTTCTACGGCAGGACGCACCAGCAGGATGCGGCGGATGGTCTCGCGTTCAAGCGCATCGACCGCAGCAGCCACCGCCAGGTAGGTCTTGCCGGTGCCGGCCGGGCCGATGCCGAAGTTGATGTCGTTAGCGAGGATTTCCTTTACGTACCGCTGCTGATTCAAGCCGCGCGGGCGAATCATGCCTTTCTTGGTACGCAGAGCAACGCCGACTTCGGCAGCAGGGTGGTTATCCAGCTCTTCGACGCCGGATTCCTGCAGGAACAGATGAACCATGTCCGGGGACAGCTCGGTCGCTTTCGTTTCCCGATACAGCCGGCGCAACAGGTTCTCTGCCGAGGTGGTTTGTTTGCGCTCGCCGATCATCTCGAACTGGCCTCCGCGATTGCGGATCTCGATGTCCAGGCGCTGTTCGATCAAGCGCAGATGCTCGTCGAATTGCCCGCACAGATTGGCGAAGCGGTGAGCCTCGATAGGTTCGAGGCTGAAGCGATGTGGTTCGATAGGTGCGTTCAAAGTGGTTTTGGGCCGCCCGACGGCAATGTGAAGTGACGTGAAGGATAACCCCTGCAGGCAGTGTCCGGAAGGGCTCACTCACGAATGGATAAATGAGCTGCGCAGACGCCCGGCAGGGCGCCCTTCAACAGACAGCCCGCCGGGCCCGCGAGCTGAATCGCGCGCCGGTGCAGCCGACGTATGGCGGCTGTCCGGCACCTGGTTCACCGCCCGGGCCTGCACACAAACATCATGCGTGGCGATTACATTGGGGCACTTTGGACTATTGCAACAACGACCCGCGCAGCGAATGGGGTTGGGCGCTGTCGATGTAGACGTCGGTGAACTGGCCGATCAGTCGGGGGTTGTCGCAGCGGAAATTGACGATTCGATTGTTCTCGGTACGGCCCTGTAATTCGCCGGGGTCCTTCTTCGAATAATCGGTCACCAGAATTCGCTGCACGGTGCCGGCCATCTTGCGGCTGATATCCAGGCCCTGGCGGTTGATCAGGTCCTGCAGCTGTTTCAGGCGTTCTTTCTTCACTTCGTCCGACGTGTCGTCGGGCAGATCGGCGGCCGGTGTGCCGGGGCGTGCGCTGTAAACGAAGGAGTAAGAGAAGTCCATGCCGACGTCTTCCACCAGCTTCATGGTTTGCAGGTGATCCTTCTCGGTTTCGCCCGGGAAGCCTACGATGAAGTCGGAGCTGATGCAGATGTCCGGCACCGCCGCACGCAGCTTGCGCAGGCGCGACTTGTATTCGAGCACCGTGTGATTGCGTTTCATGGCCGCGAGAATCCGGTCGGAACCTGATTGCACGGGCAAGTGCAGATGCTTCACCAGTTCCGGCACTTCGGCGTGGGCCTGAATGAGGCTGTCGGAGAACTCCAGCGGGTGCGAAGTGGTGTAGCGAATGCGGTCGATGCCGTCGATGGCCGCGACGACGCGGATCAGTTCGGCCAGATCAGCGAGACGCCCGTCGTGGGTCGTGCCGCGATAGCCGTTGACGTTCTGGCCCAGCAAGGTCACTTCACGCACGCCGTTCTCGGCCAGATGAAGCACCTCGTTGATGACGTCGTCGAACGGCCTGCTGACTTCTTCACCACGGGTGTAAGGCACCACGCAGAACGTGCAGTACTTGCTGCAGCCTTCCATCACTGACACGTAAGCGCTCGGGCCATCGACACGCGGCTCGGGCAGGTGGTCGAATTTTTCGATTTCGGGGAACGAGACATCGACCTGCGGCAGGCGAGTGATGCGCGCCGCGTCGACCATTTCCGGCAAGCGGTGCAGGGTCTGCGGGCCGAACACCACGTCGACGTACGGCGCGCGATCACGGATCGCCGCGCCTTCCTGACTCGCCACGCAGCCACCGACGGCGATGACCATTTCAGGGTTTGCCAGCTTCAATTCGCGCCAGCGGCCAAGCTGGGAGTACACCCGGTCCTGCGCCCGCTCGCGGATCGAACAGGTGTTGAGCAGGATGACGTCAGCGTCTTCCGCCCGTGCGGTGACTTCCAGTGCTTGATGTTCGCCCAGCAGATCGACCATGCGCGAGCTGTCGTACTCGTTCATCTGGCAACCGTGGGTTTCGATGTAAAGCTTCTTGGTCATGCGGGGTTCATCAGGTGATTCAAAGAACCGCGCATTATAGGGATGCGGGCCCCGGCTTCCTAGCGTCGTCTAACCAGCGGCATGCTATAGTTCGCGCCCTTTTCAAAACGCTGATCACTGCCTGCCTGTTATGACCAAACGCGAAGCTCCAATCTACAAGGTGATTTTTCTCAACCAGGGACAGGTGTTCGAGATGTACGCCAAACAGATCTATCAGAGTGATCTGTGGAGTTTTCTGGAAGTGGAAGAATTCGTCTTCGGCGAGCGCACCACCGTCGTGGTCGACCCCAGCGAAGAGAAGCTCAAGGCGCAGTTCGATGGCGTAGTGCGCAGCTTTGTGCCGATGCACTCGATCGTGCGGATCGATGAAGTGGAGCGGATGGGCACAGCGAAGATCACCGAGGCGCGTCACACCGGCAACGTCATGCCGTTTCCGATGCCGATGCCGGACAAGTAATCCAGATCAAGGCTTGTCGCTGTCGGCGGGGAAGGGTGCAAACGGTGTGCGTCCTTCCGCGGTTTGCAGCTCCAGCAGGTATTTGCGGAAGATCTGCCCGAGCACTTGCGTGGCCACTTCGAGATCCTCGCGCTTCATCTGTGCGGACACTTCGTCAGCCTGATCCAGCGCATCTTCCGAACCGTTGACCGCGGCCATCTTCAGCACGATATACGCCTGAATGTTGTTGGCCTGCACCCCTTCGCCACGAAAGAACATCAAGCCCAGTTGGTACTGCGCCTGGGCATGCCCCTGCAACGAAGCTTTTTCGAAATAGTTGAGTGCCTGAGGCAAGTCACGTGGCGTACTTTTGCCCCCGTAATAGAACTCCCCCAACTCGTATTGCGCCTGCGCATCCCCATCCTGAGCCGCCTGCTGACAAGCGGACAACGCTGCTGGCAGGTTGTCTGGCTGGGTATCGAGGGTGCAACGACCCACCGCCGGGATTAACAACGAGTTGCCACCTGCATTAGCCAGCAGGGGATGAAGAAGCAACAGGCAGCCCAATGCAAGGGTGCGGCCGGTGCGATTCATGGAAGTCGACTTACCTCTGAAAAAGGTGCGGGCATGCCCGTCCAGCGAAACGTGCTGGCTGCGCATTATGAAATAAGCGAGGGCAACCTTACAAAGTCTTTACTGATTTTCTGCTGCGCGGGCGTGATTGGCCTGAATTCAGGGAGGTTGGCCGATGGCGAACAAACCTGTAGGAGCGCGCTTGCCCGTGATTGCGGCGGGTCAGTGCCGCAAACATCGCCTGACGCCTCGCGTTCGCCAGCAAGCCGGCTCCTACGGATTGAGTGGCGGGCGCAGCTCTCGCTTTTGTAGGAGCCGGCTTGCTGGCGAACCCGGTGGAATTGGCGAGGTGATGCCCGGGCGGAATCCGTTCCGCCCGGTCTTCCTGTTATTTCAGTTGGGCGAACGCCTTTTCTGCCGCATCCAGCGTCTGCTGCAACTCCGCGTCACCGTGGGCGATTGAGGTGAAGCCGGCTTCGAACGCGCTTGGCGCCAGGTACACGCCGCCTTCCAGCATCAGATGGAAGAACTGCTTGAAGCGATTGGCGTCGCTGGTCATTACGTCCTGGAAGGTGACGATTTCTTTGGCGTCGCTGAAGTACAGGCCGAACATGCCGCCCGCCTGGGTGGTCACGAACGGGATGCCGGCGGCGTCGGCGCGCTGTTGCAGGCCTTCCAGCAGGCGCGTGGTGAAAGCGCTCAGTTCGTCGTGGAAACCCGGGCGGCTGATCAGGCGCAGGGTGGTCAGACCCGCCGCCATTGCCAGCGGGTTACCCGACAGCGTGCCGGCCTGATACACCGGGCCCAGCGGCGCGATGTGCGACATGATTTCGCGCTTGCCACCGAAACAGCCGACCGGCATGCCACCGCCGATGATCTTGCCGAAGGTGCTCAGGTCCGGCTTCACGCCGTAGTACGCCTGCGCGCCACCGAGGGCGACGCGGAAACCGGTCATCACTTCGTCGAAAATCAGCAGCACGCCGTGCTCGTCGCAGGCCTCGCGCAGGCCTTGCAGGAAACCCGGTGCAGGCGGCACGCAGTTCATGTTGCCGGCCACCGGCTCGACGATGATGCAGGCCACTTCCTGGCCGACGTCAGCGAGCATCGTTTTGACCGCGTCGATATCGTTGAACGGCAGGGTCAGCGTGTGCTTGGCGAATGCCGCCGGTACGCCGGGCGAACTCGGCACGCCCAAGGTCAGCGCCCCCGAACCGGCTTTCACCAGTAGGCTGTCGGAGTGGCCGTGGTAGCAGCCTTCGAATTTGATAATGCTGTCCCGGCCGGTAAAACCGCGGGCCAGACGGATCGCGCTCATGGTCGCTTCGGTGCCGGAACTGACCATGCGCACCATCTCCATCGACGGCACGATGGAGCAGACCAGATCGGCCATCTCGGTTTCCATTGCGGTCGGCGCGCCATACGACAGACCGTGCTCCAGCTGCTTGCGCACGGCATCCAGCACGTCTGGATGGCTGTGGCCCAGAATCATCGGGCCCCACGAGCCGACGTAATCGACGTAACGCTTGTCGTCTTCATCGGTGACGTAGGCCCCGACCGCGTGTTTGAAGAACAAGGGCGTGCCACCGACGCTTTTGAAGGCGCGGACCGGCGAGTTGACGCCGCCGGGGATGTGTTTCTGGGCGTCGGCGAAAAGGGTTTCAGAACGGGACATGATGAGGTCTCTGTTTGAATCGGGAATGAATGAGTGCGCAACCGGCCTGACGCAGAATCAGGCGGGCTTGAACAAATCGTTGAAAGCCTGGGCGCGGCGGGTGACTTCCTGAGTGGTTTCAGCGCCGAACAGGCCGTGCACGACGGCCAGGAGATCAGCGCCGTGGGCCACCAGCGGCGCTGCGTTTTCCAGGGTAATGCCGCCAATCACCGCGATGGGCAGATTGATGCGCTTGCGCGCCTGGCTGAGGAGGTCGAGGCTGCACGTCGGCGCGCCGGGTTTGGTCTGGGAATTGAAAAAGCGTCCGAAGGCGACGTAGGTGGCGCCGTCGGCCTTGGCCTTGTCGGCCAGCTCCAGCTGCGCGTGGCAGGTCGCGCCGACAATGGCTTTGTGACCTAGCAGAGCGCGGGCGTCCGGCAGCGAGCCGTCGGTTTGCCCCAGATGCACGCCAACGCCCAGCCGCGCAGCCACTTCGGCGTCGTCGTTGATGATCAGGCGGGTCTTGTAGCGCTCGCACAGCTTGAGCAGCGCCGAGGCCTCGCGCAGGCGGCGGGTCTCGTCACCGGATTTGTCGCGGTATTGCAGCAGGGTCACGCCGCCATCAAGGGCGGCCTCGACGTAAGACAGGAATTTGCCAGCCAACAGCTGGCTGTCGGTCACGGCATACAAGCCACGTAATCTCATCAAGGTGCCTCTTTTCGTGGCGTTACGAGCAGAAATCCAGCGGCAGGCGGCGCGGAACAAATTGTCCCCGGCCCAGCTGTTCGGCATCGCGCAGCGTGCGCCAAGTGTAGTCCAGCGCCATTTGCACCGCGCCGATCAGGTCCTGACCCAGCGCCAGTCTTCCCGCCAGTGCGCTGGCCAGTGTGCAGCCGGAGCCGTGATAGCTGCCCGGCAGGCGCTGACAGGTAAAGGTGCGTGACTGCCCGCCGCGGATATACAGGCGGTTGTGAACTTCGTGCTCATCGCCATGACCGCCGGTGATCAGCAGGTGCTCACAGAACGGCAGCAGCTTCTCGGCACATTCATCGGCGGTGCCTTCGGGCAGTTCGGCGAGAATGCGCGCTTCCGGCAGGTTCGGCGTGGCGATGGTGGCCAGTGGGAGCAGACGCTCGCGCATCGCATAACCCACTTCGTCCTTGCCCAGCCGACCCCCGCCACCGGCGCGCAACACCGGATCGCAAACCATTGGCAGGTGCGGATGCGCCGCCAGCAGTTCGACGACGGTGTCGACCATCTCCAGCGAACCCAACATGCCCAGCTTCACTGCAGCGACGGTGGAATCGTTGAGCA
This sequence comes from Pseudomonas petrae, assembly GCF_021728295.1. GTDB lineage: Bacteria > Pseudomonadota > Gammaproteobacteria > Pseudomonadales > Pseudomonadaceae > Aquipseudomonas > Aquipseudomonas petrae. Next base: position 115,986 of record NZ_JAKJXE010000012.1, on the reverse strand, counting down.
CGGCATTGGCTTGCGCCAGCACCCACTCGCGATCCAGCACGCGAAAGTCAGTGACATTCACGGTGTCCTGAACGGTCAGGGCGGTGACTGCGGGAGCGGCGTGGCAACCCTGAGCAAGCAGGGCTTCGATATCTGCCTGCAAGCCGGCGCCGCCACTGGGGTCGTGGCCGGAGAGACAGAGGACAACAGGGCGGGAGCTATAGATATTCATGGTGCGCGAGCTTACCACTAAAGTTTTTGCCAGTGGGACCGGCTAAAGCCAGTCCCACAGGTGAACGCGGTGTTTTTAGTAGGACCGGCTTCAGCCGGGAAGAGGCCGGTGCGTACACCATCAATTTGCGGTGAGACATCCGACGCTTTCCCGGCTAAAGCCAGTCCTACAGGGGCGCGCGGTGAGTTTGGTAGGACCGGCTTCAGCCGGGAAGGGGCTGGAGCGTTCACCATTGATTTTGCAGCGAGACATCTGACGCCTTCCCGGCTAAAGCCGGTCCCACTAGGTGCATTGCGATCAGCCTGTACTGCTTGGCAATTTTCTGGCCAAAGCCAGTCCTGCATGTGAACGAACCCGTCTCAACCAATGCACAGATTTAGATGGTGTCATCGAGCTATCAGTCGCTATCCTGTGGCGCTTCTTCTGTTCCGCCAAAAGAGTAAATGCAAGTGCGTTGCCCGCTGACCCCTTCGACCGATAAAGCGGTCGCTCGCAGAATTGCGAAGCCGTCCCACGTTCCCACGGCGGCCCGTGCCCGCCATCAGTGCCAAGGCGGTGTCCCATGCGTCTTGTGCTGATCGCTCTGTTCTCCCTGTTGCCGATGTTCGCCAGCGCCGTCGATTTCGATGAGAACACCCGCCGCCTGGCATTGGGCCGCGACACCCAGGTGTTCGAAGACCCCACCGGCGATGCGAGCATCCAGCAAGTCGCTTCACCCGAGGGCGCCGCACGCTTCCAACAGCTTGCCGGTCCGTCGCTCAACGCCGGGTACTCGCGCTCGGCATTCTGGTTGAAGGTGCGTCTGACCTATCGTCCGGCCAACCCACTGGCATCTGCCGACTGGTTGCTGGAACTGGCCTACCCGCCGATGGACCATGTCGATCTCTACCTCGGCGACGGCGATGCGCGCCCCCGTCTGGCTTGGCAGACCGGCGACATGCTGCCGTTTTCCAGCCGGCAGATTAAGCAGAACAACTACGTATTCGATCTCAACCTGAACGCCCACGAGACCAAGACCGTTTACCTGCGCGTCGCCAGTCACGGCTCGGTGCAGGCGCCGCTCAATCTGTGGGCCAGTCACGCCTATATAGAAGAGCAGCCGTCGCGCCTGTACATACTCGGCATGATTTACGGCGTGCTGGCAGTGATGCTGGTCTACAACCTGTTCATCTACCTCAGCGTGCGCGACACCGCGTACCTGCATTACATCCTCTACATCACCTTTTTCGGCCTGTATCAGGTGTCGGTCAACGGCGCGGCGATCGAGTATTTCTGGCCGGACAACCCGTGGTGGGCCAACACCTCAACCACCTTCCTCATCGCTGCGGCGATTCTGTTTGCCAGCCAGTTCACCCGCAGATTCCTGCAGACACCACGCCTGGGTCGCTGGCTGGACGTACCGCTGTTAGTGATGATGGTCTGCGCCGCGGTGATCATGGCGCTCGCGTTGAGCATGGATTACGGCGTTGCGCTGCGCCTGGTCACCGGGCTGGTGTTGCTGTTCACGCCGGTCGTGCTGCTGATCGGGCTGGCGGCGTGGTTCAAGGGGCGGCGGGTCGCGCGGTATTTCATCATCGGCTGGTCGGCGTTCCTGATCGGCGGGGTGGTCAACGCGACCATGCTCCTCGGGCATCTGCCCAACAACTTCTGGACCATGTACGCCAGCCAGATCGGTTCAGTGATCGAGGTGGCGTTACTGTCACTGGCGCTGGCCGACCGCATCAATGCCATGCGCGAGCGCGAGGCGCAGATCATGACGGAATCGCAGCAGGGGCTTGAAACGCTCAATCAGCAATTGGCGGTGAGTAACCGATTGAAGGATGAGTTTCTGGCCACGCTGACCCATGAACTGCGCACGCCCATGAACGGCGTGATCGGTTCGCTGGAGTTGATGCAGATGGACGTGGCCGAGAGCGAGATCGAGCTGTATCGCCAGACTGCCGCCGACTCGGCGCAAAACATGATGGGCATCGTCAACGGCATCCTCACGCTGACCGAACTGCAAGCCGGACGAATCACCGTGCGCAACGAGCCGTTCAGCCTGCGTCATGTGCTGTTTCAGCTTCGCAGTGGCTTCGAGCCGCTGGCCCGTAGCAAGGCGTTGGCGCTGAGTGTGGAGCTGGACGAGACGCTGCCGGACAGCCTCGACGGTGACGGCGTCAAGTTGCGTCAGTGCCTTGAATGCCTGCTAGACAACGCGATCAAGTTCACCAAAACCGGTTCGATCAAGATCCGCGTCAACGGCCAGAGAGCAGACGCCGGGTACGTGCGGCTGGTGATCGACGTCATCGACACCGGCATCGGCTTCAGCCGTCTTGATGAAGAAACGCTGTACGCCAACTTCTTCCAGGTGGACGGATCAACGACGCGGGAATACGGCGGGCTGGGCATCGGCCTGGCGATTTGCCGACAGTTGATTGAATTGCAGGGCGGGCGCCTGAGCCATCAATCCGAGCCGGGCAATGGCAGCCAGTTCCGCTTGAGCCTTGACGTGCAGATAGCAACGCAATCGGTGTAGGAGCGCGCTTGCCCGCGAATTGCGGTGTGCCTGTGACGGATATACCAATCGACCCACCGCGTTCGCGGGCAAGGTGGAGCGCCACCCCGGTCGCTCCTACAGATATTTTCATACGCCGGACATCCCGCGCCTGACATAGATCGGTGTAGGAGTGAGCTTGCTCGCGATTGTGGTGTGTCTGTGACGGATATGCCAATCGACCCCCCGCGTTCGCGGGGCAAGGTGGAGCGCCACCCCGGTCGCTCCTACAGTTGATCCGCGTTCGTTCAGGCGTAGCTCAGTCCCTACAGGGCTAATACAAGGCAAAACCGCCGTGATTTCGTCTTCTATGGCGCTGTCGCTGGGGCGGGGTGCGTGATTCACTAGGTCAGCCGCACCACCGCCGCGTGGTGCCCGGACCGGAGTCGCCTCATGGACCAGCGCATCAATCTGCATCAATTCGCCGAGACCCACGAGGTCACCAATCAGCCGCCTTCACTGGACGGCACCAACCTGTACCGCATCGATCTGCCGCTGCAAGAGTGGTCGCAGCGCTTCGGCGCGGGCTGGGCGCAGGACAGAATCGACGCCTATGGCGCGCTGGCCGGTGGCCCGTTGATGGAAGCGGGTTTCCTCGCCAATCAGAACAAGCCGGTGTTCGCCAGCCATGATCGCTATGGCCATCGCATCGATCTGGTGGAGTTTCATCCTGCGTATCACCAGTTGATGCAAACGGCGATCGAGCACGGCATCCCCTCGCTGCCGTGGACCGATCCCCGGGAAGGCGCCCATGTCGCACGCGCGGCGATGAGCTATTTGCACACCCAGGCCGAAGCGGGCAGCGGCTGTCCGCTGACCATGACCTTCGCCAGCGTGCCCGCCCTGCGTCTTCAAGCGGATCTGGCCGAGACCTGGCTGCCGAAGATCCTCGCCACCCGCTACGACCCGCGCAACGTCGGCATCGCCCACAAGGCCGGCGCCACCATCGGCATGGCCATGACCGAGAAACAGGGTGGCACCGACGTGCGCGCGAACACCACGCGGGCCTATCCGGTCGGCCAGCCCGGTCCCGGTCAGGCGTATGAACTGGTCGGGCACAAATGGTTTTGTTCGGCGCCCATGTGCGACGCCTTTCTCACCCTGGCGCAGACCGACAAAGGCCTGACCTGTTTCCTGCTGCCGCGCCATCGCCCGGATGACACCCGCAACGAGTTCTACATACAGCGGCTGAAGGACAAACTGGGCAACTGGTCCAACGCGTCCAGTGAAGTGGAATTCCGAGGCGCCCTGGCCTGGATGGTGGGCGAGGAGGGGCGCGGCGTGCCGACCATTATCGAAATGGTGGCGATGACCCGATTCGACTGCATGACCGGTTCCAGCGCGCTGATGCGTCAGGCCCTGACCCAGGCCGCTCACCATTGCGCCCATCGTACCGTCAGCGGCCGCTTGCTCAGCGAGCAGCCGCTCATGCAAAACGTGCTCGCCGATCTGGCGCTGGAAAGCGAAGCATCCCTCGCACTGACCTTGCGCATGGGACGCTCGCTGGAGCGCCTGGATGACGGCCACGAAGCGCGTTTCGCACGACTCGTAACGGCGGTGGGCAAGTACTGGATCTGCAAGCGCGCGCCGGCAATGATCAACGAAGCGGCGGAATGCATGGGCGGCGCAGGGTATGTGGAGGACACGATTCTGCCGCGTCTTTACCGTGAGGCGCCGGTCAATTCGACGTGGGAGGGTTCCGGGAACGTGCAGTGCCTGGACGTGCTGCGCGCGCTGTCCAAAGAGCCCGGCGTGCTGGATGCGCTTTTTGATGAGCTTGGTGACGGTCATGGCGACAAGCGTCTGGCCGCGCATATTCATGGCTTGAAGGACGCGTTTCAGGACACCGGCGACATCCAGTACCGCGCCCGACAACTCACCGAAGACATCGCCGTAGGGCTGCAAGCGAAATTGCTGCTGGAAGCGGGCAATGCAGTGGTCAGCGACGGCTTTATTGCCGGACGCCTGGAACGGCCGGGGCGCGTCTACGGCGCCTTGCCGCGCGGGGTGGATGTTCAGGCGCTGGTCGCGCGGTCATCGACGCAAATCGGGTGATCTGTGTGTGCGCTGCCTGCGAATGGGCTGTGTCAGGCATACATTCGGTGAATGCCACATTTTTCGCGGGCAAGCGCGCTCCCACACGGGATATCCGGAGCGGGCCTCTCTGACACAACTCGTGCCTTCGTCATCTGTTGCAGGCAAGATGTGCGCTTGCAAGATCAGAAGGATATGCATCGTGACCGAAGCTTTCATTGTCGTAGAAACTGCCGAACAAGCCGTTGACCGGCTCGCTGAGCTGCACGCACGGGCAACCACCGCCTTGAGCCAGGCGCTTAAGCGCTACCTGAAAGACCGCGTCGAACCAGATGCCGCCGAGCGTCTGACGTTCCGCTACCCCGAGCTGCGCCTGACCTACCACTGCCAGGGCGAAGTGCCGCTGACCACGCGCGCCTACGCCAAGGTTCAGCTGCCCGGCACCTACAGCGTCACCGTCACCCACCCGGCGGCCTTCCGTAAATACCTGCTCGAACAGCTTGTGCCGCTGATGAACGACTTCACCGTGACGGTGGAAGTGGGCGTCAGCGAGCAGAACATTCCGTATCCGTACGTGGTCGAGCAGGGCGATGAACTGGCCGGCACCGGCGTCACCGCCGCGACCCTGGCCCGCGTCTTCCCGAGCACCGATTTGTCGGCCGCCACCGATGGCATCGCTGACGGTCTATACGACTGGGCCAACACCGATCCGCTGCCGCTCGCCTTGTTCGACGCCGCCCGGGTGGATTTCTCGCTGCGCCGTCTGGTGCATTACACCGGCAGCGACTGGCGCCATGTTCAGCCGTGGATCCTGCTGACCAACTACCACCGCTACGTCGACCAGTTCATCGTGCATGGCCTGGAAAAACTGCGCGATGACCCGCGCTTCGTGAAGATGGTTTTGCCGGGCAACGTGATCGTCGACAAGAGCATGGATTATGGCGAAGCCCAGGCCATCGTCTCCGGCGTGGTCTGGCACCGTTACCAGATGCCGGCGTATCACCTGATCGCCGAAGACGGCCATGGCGTCACATTGGTCAACATCGGCGTCGGCCCGTCCAACGCCAAGAACATCACCGACCACCTGGCCGTCCTGCGTCCGCATTGCTGGCTGATGATTGGTCACTGCGGCGGCCTGCGTCAGTCGCAGACCATCGGCGACTATGTGCTCGCCCACGCCTACATGCGTCGTGACGGCATTCTTGATCGCGTGCTGCCGCCGAACATCCCGATCCCGGCGCTGGCCGAGGTGCAACTGGCGTTGCAGGAATCAGCCGCTCAGGTCACCGGCGAACGCGGCGACGATCTGAAGAAGCGTCTGCGCACCGGTACGGTCCTGACCTACGACGATCGCAACTGGGAACTGCGCTGGGCCCAGGAGCGGCCGCTGATCAACCTGTCCCGCGCCGTGGCGGTGGACATGGAGAGCGGCACCATTGCGGCGCAAGGTTATCGCCTGCGGGTGCCTTACGGAACCTTGCTCTGCGTGTCGGACAAACCGCTGCACAGCGAGATCAAGCTGCCGGGCTCGGCCAACGCGTTTTATGAGCGTGCCGTCACGCAGCATCTGAAGATCGGCATCGCCGCGCTGGACCTGATGCGCACGCAGCTCAACTCGCTGCATTCGCGCAAACTGCGCAGCTTCGACGAGCCGCCGTTCCGTTAAGGCGCTAGGCGTTCAACGAAAGGGCCACTAAAGTGGCCCTTTCTGTTTAGTGGTCCTTTCCGTTCCCGTCATTTTTTCCGGTTTCCCATGCCCCGCAACCAATGTCCCGATTCCCGCCGTCCTTCGCCTGATCGCACGGGCGCCGCCCGGCGTGTCGCCAAAGCGCCGCCCGCCGAACCTCGGCTGATTCTGTTCAACAAACCCTTCGACGTGCTGACTCAGTTCAGTGATGGCGAAGGTCGCGCGACGCTCAAGGATTTCATCGACATCCCCGGCATCTACCCGGCCGGCCGCCTGGACCGCGACAGCGAAGGCTTGCTGTTGCTGACTAACGACGGCCAACTGCAAGCGCGCATCGCCGACCCCAAGCACAAGCTGGCGAAAACCTATTGGGTGCAGGTGGAGGGCGAGCCGACGCAAGAGCAACTGCAGAAGCTGCGTAATGGCGTTGAGCTCAACGATGGCCCGACCCTGCCTGCACAGGCCCGACAACTGGACGAACCGGAACTGTGGCCACGCAACCCGCCGGTGCGGTTTCGCAAAAGCGTGCCGACAAGCTGGCTGGAGCTGGTGATCAAGGAAGGCCGAAACCGCCAGGTGCGCAGGATGACCGCGGCGGTCGGGCTGCCGACGTTGCGACTGGTCCGCGTGCGGATTGGCGACTGGAGCCTTGAAGGGCTGGATCAGGGGCAGTGGCGTGAAGTGCCGGCGAAGCTCTGACAGTCTTGATGACCGGCGCGAGATGCCTGGCCTGCACGTATCAACTGTAGGAGCGCGCTTGCCCGCGAACGCGTCGGGTCAGACGACATCAATGCAGCGGGTACGACGCCTTCGTCCGGATGCAGCCCAGACCAAGCGCGCTCCTGCACAAGCCGTTCGGGGTTGTGGCGAAATCACCCACGCTGCTCCAGGTAGGCGATCACCACGCTCTTGATCACAAACGCCAGAATTCCCAGGCCCAGAACGCTGAACAGGAGAATGGTGCCGAAGCGCCCGGCTCTGGATTTCTTCGCCAGATCCCAGACGATGAAGCCCATGAACCCGACCAGCGCCGTGATCAATAGGGTCATCATCCATTCTTCAAACAGTGCAGGATGCATGGATTACTCCTGTCGTACGCGGTTCAGCCGCGCAAATGCACCAGCGGCAATTCAGTGCTCGCCAGTACCTGATTGAGCACGAAGCTGGAGCGCACGCTGGTCACGCCGTCGATGCGGGTCAGATGGCCAAGCAGAAATTTCTGATAGTGATCCATGTCCGGTACGACAACTTTCAACTGATAGTCGGCGTCGATACCGGTCACCAGGCTGCATTCCAGAACCTGCGGCAGGTTACGGATGTGCTGCTCGAAATTCTCGAAGCGGTCGGGCGTGTGGCGATCCATGCCGATCAACACGTAGGCTGTCAGGCTCAGGCCCAGCTTCTTGCGGTCCAGCAGCGCGACCTGGCCCACGATATAACCATCGTCTTCGAGCTGTTTGACACGACGCGAGCAGGGTGAAGGCGACAGGCCAATGCGCTCGGCCAGCTCCTGATTGGAAATGCGCGCGTCCTTTTGCAGTTCGGCCAAAATACTCAAGTCATATCTGTCGAGCTTGCTCACGATAAGCGCCTTTATTGAATGGATTGCGCAGGATTATTCATCTGAAGTGAATTATTGCGCAAGTGGTGTTTTCATCAGCAACATTCGCAATCCTCTGTCGTCCGCCAAAGCCTATTCTTTTAACCAGAATCACTGCCCGGACACAGCGTCCAGCGCGGCCCGCCGAATCAGGCCAGCCGCGGCCTCCAGCCCGACAGGGTTGAGCAGGCCACCGGGCTACGCACTGTCCAGAAGACGATGCGAGGTGAGCCGGCGTCAAAAGCGTCGAGCCAGGACGAAGTATTCCAGAGAGGGCCATTGAGCCCTCTTTTTTTGCGCCTGAATTTCCGCCTGGGCCGAAACGCACGCTTCTACAGTTTCATCCGCCACGCTGATAGAGTGCGGCGAACGGCGCACCCGACACGCAGTCCTATCAACAGGTATCCGCGCCGCAGTGAGGAAAGCATGAACACGCGCATCTGGCGTTTGGCAGGTGTCAGTCTCTTGGCCATGAGCATCAGTGCTCAGGTGTGGGCCGACGACAACAACAATCAGCAGCAACAGCAGCGTAACGAGCAGCAGCACCAACAGCAGCAACAGCAGCAGCAGCGTGGGTTCGAGATGCAGCGCCAGCAGCAGGAGAACCAGCGCGGCTTTAGCGACAACCAGCAGCGTCAGCAACAGCAACAACAGCAACAACAGCAACAACGCCAGCAACAGCAGAATCAGCAACAACAGCAGCGCCAGCAGGAACAGGTGCAGCAACAGCGCCAGATTCAGCAGAACCAGCAAGAGCGCGCCAATCAGCAGCGCCAGCAGCAGGACCGCGAACGCAATCAACAGCGTGATGACCAGCGCCAACAGCAGCAACGCCAGCAACAGCAGGATCAGCAGCGACGCCAGCAAGAGCAGCAGCAACAGCAGCGTCAGTTGCAGGATCGACAGGGCGGTTTGCCTATTCAGGGTCGGCCGGACACGGTGGTTCAGACCCAGCAGCCTCGTCAGGGCTTCTATCGCGACCAGCCGCAAGACAACCGCTGGCGCGGCGGCGATCATCGTCCCGACAACGGTAACTGGCAGGCCGGGCGCCCCGGTGGTCATGGCGACGGCTGGGGATCCGGTCCGCGCTATCGCCCGGGCTACCAGATCGATCGCATGCCGGGCGGGTATTCCCGCGTGCCTTATCGCGGTGGCGATTATTTCTACTCAGGCGGTTACTGGTATCGTCCGCAAGGTCCGCGTTATGTGGTCGTCGAGCCCCCAAGAGGCGTGCGCGTTCGCTACCTGCCCGACTACGCGCAACAGGTCTGGCTCGGCAGCGCCTTGTTCTTCGTTGCCGCCGGCACCTATTACACCTACGAGCAGAGCACCCAGGAATACGTAGTCGCCGAGCCTCCGCAGAACGTCGAGCCGGTGTACTCGCCGCAGCAGCCGCAGCCCGTACAGCAGGCAGCGAACCCTTACGACGTCGTCGCCTATCCGCCTGAAGGCAAGCCACAACAGGAAATCGAACAGGATCGCTACGATTGCTACCGCTACGCCGTGCAGCAAAGCAATTTCGACCCGGCGGGCGCGGCGTATCAGCCGGCACCGGAAGTGCTGGGTGTGTACCGTCAGGCGATGGCCAGTTGTTATGCAGGGCGGGGGTATAGCGTTCAGCAGTGAGTGCGCGGGAGACAAAATAATGCTGGCTGACGCGCATCCTGTAGGAGCGCGCTTGCCCGCGAAGGCGTTTGAACTGCGACAACTGTATCGCCTGATTAACCGGTTTCGCGGGCAAGCGCGCTCCTACAGTGGCCCGAGTCCGCCAGCACATGCGCGAGGTTTTTAAGTGGGACCGGCTTTAGCCGGGAAGAGGCCGGTATGTGCACCTCAGATTTGCGGTGTGATGCCTGACGTCTTCCCGGCTGAAGCCGGTCCCACAGGACCGGCTGCGTTGGCTTGATACGGCTTCAATTCAAAACCGGTCCATCCCCGCGACCCACCACTTCCTGCGGATCCGCGTGAACCAGCACTTCCGCCTTGGGGAATTCGTCCTGAATCGCCGCTTCCACCCGCTCGCATAAATCGTGAGCCACCGACAGCGTCAGCGTCCCCGGCAACTCCAGGTGCAACTGCACAAACCAGTGATTGCCCGAAATCCGCGTGCGCAGGTCGTGGGCGCCCAGTACGCCCGGCACGCCCTCGGCCAGTTCAAGCATTTTTGCGCTGACATCCACAGGCAGTTCAGCGTCCATCAGCACTGAAACCGTCTCCCGGGCAATGGAAATGGCGCTCCACAAAATGTAGAACGCGATCGCCAGACCAAAATAAGCGTCTAGCTGGAAGTAGCCGAAATAGGCCAGGCCCAGCGCCACCATGATGCTGAAGTTGAGCAGCAGGTCAGAGCGGTAATGCAGGGAATCCGCGCGTATCGCCGCTGACCCCGTCGCTTTCACCACTCGGTGCTGCAACATCAGCAATGCGATCGTCAGTCCAATCGACAACACCATCACCAACAGACCCAAACCCGGATCGCCGAGGGGTTGCGGGTGTTGAATGCGGTCGACCGCCTGAAAGCCGATCAAGAAGGCACTCACCGCAATGAACAACGCTTGTGCCATGCCCGACAGCGCTTCAGCCTTGCCGTGGCCGTAGCGATGATCGTCATCAGCCGGGCGCAACGCGTAATGCACGGCCAGCAGATTGAGGAATGAGGCGGCGCCATCGAGCAGCGAATCCGTAAGCCCGGCCAGCAGACTCACTGACCCGCTGAGCCACCACGCAATCGCTTTGGCAACGATCAGAATGCTCGCCACGGCAAGCGAGGCGCGGGTCGCCAGACGCAATAAGCGGGCGTGTTCGGGGCTGGTGCTCATGGCGCTTCCTTTAAATCACACATCTCAAGCGGACGGTACAAGACCCAGTGCGGCGAGCTGCTGCACGCTGCCTTTGTGCTGGATCAGGCGAGGATCATCCAACGGCAACGTGCGGCCGAGCTCGGTCTGGATGATGGCTTGCAGCTTGAGGTTGTCGACCGTGCCGTCAGTGCGCACTGCAGGTTCAAGTTTCTGCGGATCGATCTGCGCCTGATTGCCGCTTGGCAGGTAGATCGCGCCAGTGGCGAAGTCCACGCCAAACGCGATCACGCCGGGGATGATGTAGAACAGCAGGCCAATGGCGTCAAGCACGATGATGGCCGGGTCCATTCGACCGCTGCCCTGAATCTGGCCGCGACGGTCCGGGTAGAAAATACTGCCGCACGCAGTGAGTTGCGTCAGCAGCGTGGCAACCAGTACACCGCCAATCAAACGGGAAGGAATGCGCATGGGGATCTCCTCATAAGAAGTCGCAACTATACAAGGCAAATGCCTAATCAATAAGAGTATCCGTGGAGGAAGACAGTTCGTTGAGGGGATAAGCAAAAGCCGCATCGGCTCGCCGTATAATCGTCGCCCTGTTTCTGGAGGTCACATGAATTCTTTGCCCATCGATGCCGTTCTGCCCGCCTTGCGCCAGGCCCTTGCCGACCGGGACGAGGCCGTGCTCGAAGCGCCGCCGGGCGCGGGCAAGACCACCCGCGTGCCGCTGGCGCTTTTGGGGGAGTCGTGGCTGGCGGGGCAAACGATCCTTATGCTTGAGCCACGGCGTCTGGCGGCCAGGGCGGCGGCTGAGCGGCTGGCGTCGGAGTTGGGGGAGGGCGTCGGCGAGACGGTGGGTTATCGGATTCGCCTGGACAGCAAGGTCGGCCCCAACACCCGGATCGAAGTGGTCACCGAAGGCATTCTCACCCGGCGCTTGCAGGAAGACCCTTCGCTGGACGGTGTTGGGCTGCTGATCTTCGATGAGTTTCATGAAAGAAGCCTCGACGCGGATCTTGCGCTGGCCCTGAGTCTTAACGGTCGCGCGCTGTTTCGTGACGAGCAGCCGCTGAAGATTTTGCTGATGTCGGCGACGCTCGAGGGCGCGCGGCTGTCGAGCTTGCTCAATGATGCGCCGGTCATCAGCAGTGAAGGGCGCATGTTCCCGGTGTCGATGCAGTGGGGGCGGCCGTTTCAGCCGGGGGAGTTCATCGAGCCGCGCGTCGTGCAGACCGTGCTCGACGCGCTGGGCAACGAGTCCGGCAGCGTGCTGGTTTTTCTGCCGGGGCAGGCTGAAATCCGTAGGGTGAATCAGCAGTTGGCCAATGCCATTGGCGATCGCGCCGACGTGCTGCTGTGCCCGCTGCATGGCGAGCTCGACCTGAGCGCCCAGCGCGCGGCAATCGAACCCGCGCCCAAGGGCAAACGCAAAGTCGTGCTGGCCACCAACATTGCCGAGACCAGCCTGACCATTGATGGCGTGCGGGTGGTCATCGACGCGGGGCTGGCGCGGGTGCCGCGTTTCGATCCCGGCAGCGGCATGACGCGCCTCGACACGCAGCGCATTTCCCGGGCCAGTGCCACGCAGCGAGCGGGACGGGCCGGGCGGCTTGAGCCGGGCGTGTGTTACCGGTTGTGGTCCGAGGCTCAGCACGATCAATTGGCGGCGTACGGCGCGGCGGAAATTCTTCAGGCCGACCTTGCCGGCCTGGCGCTGCAATTGGCGCGCTGGGGTGTCGAACCGGCGCAACTGACCTGGCTGGACCTGCCGCCTGCCGCCGCTTATGCCCAAGCGCAAGACCTGCTGGCGCGGCTGGGCGCTCTGACGCGCAAGCCGGGTGAAGACTGGAAACTCACGCCTCACGGTCAGTCGATGGCGGAGCTGCCCGCGCATCCGCGCATCGCCCATTTGTTGCTGCGCGGTCATGAACTGGGTCTGGGCCCGCTGGCATGCGACGTCGCAGCGTTGCTGGGCGAACGCGATATTCTGCGCGGCGCCGGTGCCGATCTGCACAGCCGGCTCACGTTGCTGGCTGGCGCAGAACGCGCAGCGAAAGGCGCGCAGGGCGGCGTGCAGCGAGCGCGGCAATTGTCGCGGCAATATCGCGGGTATCTGAGAGGTGCAGCCCGGAAACCGATCGCCGATCCTGATCACCCGCGCTGGCTCGGCGCGCTGCTGGCGCTGGCCTATCCGGATCGCGTCGCTCAACAACGACGCGCTGGCGGCGCGGAGTATCGACTCGCCAACGGCCGCGCTGCCCTTTTCTCCGAGCCTGACGCGTTGATGAAACAGCCGTGGCTTGTGGTGGCCGACCTGGGCAGCCGCCACGGCCAGCGCGAAGAGCGTATTTATCTGGCCGCCGAGTTCGATCCTGACCTGTTCGACTCGGTGCTCGCCGAACAGGTGACGCAGTTCGATCAACTGGATTGGGACGAGCGCGAGGGCGTGTTCCGCGCCGAACGTCAGCGCAAGGCCGGGGAGCTGATCATCAGCCGCGAGCCGCTCACCGGGCTGGACGATTCAGCAAGGGGTCAGGCGCTCTTGGCGCTGGTGCGGCGCAAGGGACTGGAGCTGCTGCCATGGACACCGGAACTGCGCCAGTGGCAGGCGCGAGTCGGTATGTTGCGTCAGATGGATCTGCAAAAGCTGAGCGAAAGCGAGTGGCCGGATGTGAGCAACGGTGCGTTGCTGGCGACGCTGGAGCACTGGCTGCTGCCGTACCTGGGCAAGGTCACCCGATTGAGCCATTTCAGCAATCTGGACCTGTCATCGATCCTGCACAACTTGCTGCCGTGGCCCTTGCCGCAGCGGCTCGACGAACTGGCGCCACACCACCTGACCGTCCCGTCGGGGTCATCGGTGCGCCTGGATTACAGCGAGTCCCCGCCCATTCTGGCGGTGCGCCTGCAGGAACTCTTCGGCCTGGCCGACACCCCGCGCATCGCCAATGGCCGGCAGGTCGTCAAACTGCACCTCCTGTCCCCCGCACGCCGCCCGGTGCAAGTCACCCAAGACCTCGCCAACTTCTGGCGCAGCACCTATGCCGAGGTGAAGAAGGATTTGAAGGGGCGGTATCCGAAGCACTATTGGCCAGACGATCCGTTGATCGCCGAGCCGACTGCGCGGGTGAAGCCGAGGAAATGATGGGCGGGTTTGCATCGTAATTGTAGGAGCGCGTTTGCCCGCGAATGGCCGGTGCATTCAACGCATTTGTGTCGCTCTTAGCTCAGCTTTCGCGGGCAAGCGCGCTCCTACGGCCTTCGGCCAGAATCAAAAACCTATCCACCCTTCACTGGCACCAAAAATTGCGCAATCACCGGCATGTGGTCAGAAATCAGCAACGTATCCGCCTGCCTCACCCGCGCCTCAACTCGCTTCAGCTTTGGGCTGTAGAACAGAAAATCCTGCGTCCGGTCCGGGCCGCTGATGCTGGGGTCGTTGGGGAAGCGGGTGTACCACTTGCGACGATCCTCACCGGTCACGTCTTCATTGCTCGGGATCATCGGGAAGCTTTCCCACAAACCCTGAAGCTCGCTCTCCGCCGAATACGGTGCGCGCTGTTGGGCGGGCAGCCGCTGATATTGCCCCTGCGGTAGCAGATTGAAGTCGCCACCACTTATCCACAGCGTGCCGTTCTGCTCGAAGGTTTGTTGCAATTGACGAACCGCCGCGACTTGCCGCCCTTGTACGTCGCCCCCCGGCTCAGCATCGCTCAAGTGCGTATTGGTCACTGCCAGCTGTCGGCCATCGCTCAGCGGCAGGTAGCTGACCAGTAGCGCAGGCTGGGGTTGAAACAGGCGGCTGATGAAATGGCCGGACGGCGAGGGCAGGTGCAGGCGTTCGGCGCTGTCCAGTTGGTAGCGGCTCAGCGTCGCCAGTTTGCGGCCGACGCTGCCGAAGATGTGGCGATCCGGCACGAAGTCGGACTTCCAGTAGAACGCCTCGCTGCTGCAGGGGTAAAGGTCGGCGACGCGCGCCTGTAGCAAGGCGAGTTGATTGCCGTAGTCGGTGTTCTTCGCGCCGTCGTCGACTTCCTGCAGCAAGACGATGTCCGGCTGCTCGTCGCGAATGACCCGCGCCACTTCATCGAGGTTGTACGCCAGGTCTTCCGGGGTCGGGCGCTCGTCAGGGCCGCTGCCGTCGGGCAGGTCGTACCAGAAGACATAGCGCTTGCCGGCCAGGTACTGAATGTTCCAGGTCATCACTTTGAGCGTCTGACCAGGCGCGAATACCGGTGGCTTTTCGTCCTTCGCGTTGCAGGATACCGCCACCTTCTCGTGTCGGGCGGGATGCCAGGTCACGTCATAAAGCAGTATCACGACCAGCCCGGCACATACTGCGAGGTAAAGCAGATACCGCGTCGGACGTGCCATCTTCTCAGACCGACCGCGCAGGTGGATCGATGAGCATGAACAACCGGAACATCATCACGCTGATAAGTAGCTGCAAGAAGCTGGAAACACTGTCCACCACAATCGACAGCATCGGGCTTTGCTGGTCTGGCAGCACGTAATAACTGAGCGCCTCAAGCAGCGACAGCGGAATATAGATGCACAGCACGCAGACGAAAATCCGCACCACGTGGCCCTGGGTCATTCTGAAGCTTTCGCGCATCGCCTCCAGCGGCCCCATCCCGCGCAACACCAGCAGGTATTCCGACAGCTGCAGTTTGATCATCACCCACACGCCCGGCAGGATGAACAGCGACATGCCGGCCATGATCAGTAGCACGCTCAGCGCGGTCAGCACCGCGAAGGTGGGCCACATGCGCAACGCAGCGGCCCACAGATTGGATTTAACGGGCTCTTCGCCTCGGGTTTTGGCGTCCATAAAAAGGATCAGCGCGCCGGTGTAGAGCGGATAGAAAAGCAGCCCGACTAACAGTTGCACGGTCCCGGTGCTTTGCCCCAAGCCGATGAGTTGTTTGGTCAGGGCCTCCAGCACCACCAGTGGCAGGCACAGCGTAAGAATGCTGCCGAAGTTGCGTCGGAAGAAGTACAGCGAGTCTTGCAGAATGGTCAGCGGATTCATGAACGGATCACAGGGATAAGCAGGCCGACACTGTAACGTAGAGCCGCAGAACCGGCCAACCGGCGGCGGCAGACCGGCCTTCTTAACTTTTTTTACATCCTATTGAAACGCCCTTGAACAGCCCCATTACTGAACGTGTCCGAGCAATGGCTCAGAACAGAATTCCTACGGCAATCTAACGAGGTCGCCATGAACAGCGAAGAACAAACCCTGATCGACGGCTTGTTTGGCAAGCTCAAACAAGCAGAAACCGAATCGGCCCCCCGTGATGCGCAGGCCGAAGCGCTGATCAAGGAGCACCTGACTCGCCAGCCCGCCGCGCCTTATTACATGGCGCAATCGATCCTGGTGCAGGAAGTCGCGATCAAGCAGCTGGAGGTCCAGAACCGTCAGCGCGACGAGCAGATTCAACAACTGCGGGCTGAACTGGAGCGGACCAAATCCGCCGCGCCTGCCCAGTCCGGCAGTGGCGGTGGGTTTCTGTCGAACATCTTCGGCGGCGGTTCGCGCGAGCCACAGGCTCAACAGCCGGCTTCGTCGTTCTCCCGTCCTTCGAACCCGCAGCCTTCATCGGGCGGTTGGCGTGAAAGCGGTCCTGCAAACCCGCCGCCTTACAACGCGCCGCAGCAGAACTATGCTCAGCCACAGCAAAACTATGCCCAACCGCAACAGGCACCGGCTGCGCCAGTCGGCAGTGGTTTCCTCGGCGGCGCATTGAAAACCGCAGCGGGCGTGGCCGGTGGCGTGATGCTCGCGGAAGGCATCAGCAGCCTGTTTCACCACAATAGCCAACCGCAGGAAATCGTCGAGATTATTCAGGAACAGCCGGCCCAGCCTGCCGCCGAACATGATCAAAGTGGCAGCGGCGGTTGGGGTGATGACCAGCAGCGCGTGACGGGGAATGACAGTACCGGCAATGAAAGCTGGGGCAGTGATTCCAATGGCTTCGCCGATACCGATTACGGCAGCGACACCGGTGGCGGCATGTTTGACGACGACGATTCGTTTGTCTGATATCGCAAGTACAAGCCTCACCCCATTGTAGGAGCGCGCTTGCCCGCGAAGACGTTGGTACACACGATACATCTCTATCGTCTGAACGAGTTTTCGCGGGCAAGCGCGCTCCTACACCGTTGTGTGATGGGTCGCGACTGCGGTGTGTCAGGAATACAGACCGCGTCCCGCAATCACCGCCTAAACCCAACCCTTCAATCCCTTCCCCAAACTGGCATACTGAGCGCCGGTCCGGTCTTCGGGCCCTTGTCGCTTGTCAGCGCATCGAGGAATTTGGGTGAGAAGAATCGCGGTCTTTGCCGACGTACAAAATCTGTATTACACAGTGCGTCAGGCTCACGGTTGTCACTTCAATTACGCCGCTCTGTGGGCTGACATCAGCCAGCGCGGGCAGATCGTCGAGGCGTATGCGTATGCCATCGACCGTGGCGACAGCAAGCAGCAGCAATTCCAGCAGATCCTGCGCAACCTCGGTTTCACCGTCAAACTCAAACCCTACATCCAGCGCAGCGACGGCTCGGCCAAAGGCGACTGGGACGTGGGCATCACCATCGACATCATGGACGTTGCGCCGAATGTCGATGAAGTCGTGCTGGCGTCCGGCGATGGCGATTTTGACCTGTTGCTGGAACGCATCATCAGCAAGCATGGCGTCGAAGCGATTGCCTATGGCGTGCCGGGGTTGACCGCCAATTCGTTGATCCGCGCGGCCAGTCGTTATGTGCCCATCGAGGGCGGGTTGCTGCTCAAGACCTGATGCCAGTAGCGCGCTGATCAGGCCACGCAATATTGCTCATTACCACGCACCACCCCGCTATTTCTGAAGGCCACTCCATGCAAGAACGCATCGCCGTCATCGACTTTGAAACCACCGGCATTTCCCCCAGCAGCCACTGCCGCGCCACGGAAATTGCCGTAGTGATCGTGGAGCAGGGCGTTATCGTCGAGCGCTATCAAAGCCTGATGAACGCCGGCGTGCGCATCCCGTCTTTCATCGAGTCCCTGACCGGCATCAGCAACAGCATGCTGCGCACGGCGCCCCCGGCTGAACGCGTCATGAACGAAGTCGCCGAGTTCGTCGGCCTGACGCCGCTGGTGGCGCACAACGCCTCGTTCGACCAGAAGTTCTGGGACTTCGAGCTGTCGCGCATCAAGCGCAACCGCGTGCAAAGCTTCGCCTGCTCGATGCTGCTGGCGCGACGTCTGCTGCCGCACGCGCCGAACCACAAACTAGGCACCCTCACCAGTTGGGCCGGCTTGCCCCACACCGGCAAGGCTCACCGGGCCATGGCCGACGCGGAAATGGCCGCCAACCTTACGCTGCATCTGGGCCATCACCTGCGCGACACCCACGGCGTGGCCGGCGTCTCTCACCAATTGCTGTGCACATTGCAGAAGGTCCCGGCGAAGAAGATTGCTGATGCCATTAGCAAACACCGGGGGCTCGCGGCGTGTCAGTAGGACCGGCTTCAGCCGGGAAGAGGCCAGTCTGTGCGCCATCACTTTTGCAGTGCGGCAACAGACGCCTTCCTGGCTAAAGCCGGTCCTACGGGTGGACGGCGTTGTTTCAGTAGGACCGGCTTCGGCCGGGAAGAGGCCAGTCTGTGCAACATCACTTTTGCAGTGTGGCAACCGACGCCTTCCCGGCTAAAGCCGGTCCTACGGGTGTACGCCGTTGTTTCAGTAGGACCGGCTTCAGCCGGGAAGAGGCCAGTCTGTGCAACATCACTTTTGCAGTGTGGCAACCGACACCTTCCCGGCTAAAGCCGGTCCTACGGGTGGACGCGTTGTTTCAGTAGGACCGGCTAGAGTAGCTCCCACATCGCCGCTTCAGCGCGTGAAGAAAGTGTACGGGTCGAATAAACCTCATTTGTAACTGACGACCGCAGCCCTGACATTTCTAGAATCAATCCCACAATAAACGACTGTACTAGAGCCTTTCATGCCTGCCGCCCGCCGTTTCCCCCTGCTGCTCATCGGAGCCTTTTTCGCGCTTTATGTGATCTGGGGCTCAACCTATCTGGCCATCCGCATCGGTATCGAAACCTGGCCTCCGCTCATGATGGCCGGGGTGCGCTTCACCATCGCCGGCTCCATCCTGTTTGCCTTCATGCGCTTTCGTGGCGCGCCGATGCCCACCTGGAAACAGTGGAAATCCGCAGGGATGATCGGCTTCCTGCTGCTCGCCTGCGGCAATGGCGGCGTCACTCTGGCGGAACACGCTGGCGTTGCCTCCGGTGTCGCAGCGTTGGCGGTGGCCGTGGTGCCATTGTTCACCTTGCTGTTCGGCCTGATCTGGGGCCATCGCAATACCGGGCTGGAATGGGCCGGCATCCTGCTCGGCCTTGTCGGTATCTCGTTGCTCAACCTCGGCTCGAATTTGCAGGCCAGTCCCATGGGCGCCGCGCTGGTGATCTTCGCCGCCGCGACTTGGGCGTTCGGTTCGGTGTGGAGCCGCTACCTGCCATTGCCCGCCGGACCGATGGCCAGCGCCTGCGAAATGCTGGTAGCCGGCGCGGTGCTGCTGCTCGGCAGCTTCCTGAGCGGCGAACGCATGACCCAATCCCCCGGCCTGTCCGGCTGGCTGGTGATGGCGTATCTGGTGGTGTTCGGCTCCATCGTCGCGTTCAGCTCCTACATGTACCTGCTGAAGAGCGTGCGGCCCGCCGCCGCGACCAGCTATTGCTACGTCAACCCGGCGGTGGCGGTGTTGCTGGGCGTATTGTTCGCTGGCGAACACATCGGCTGGGCGGAAGGTGCAGCGATGGCGGTGATCATCAGCGCCGTCGTGCTCATCGGCCTGCCGCAGTGGCGCAAGCAGAAACCGTTGCAGAAAGGGTAAACTGCGCGCCATTGTCTTCTACAGACTCTTGTGCGCTGACCTTTTTCCAACGGTACTGAAATGACATTCGCCTCCCTCGGCCTGATCGAACCCCTGCTGCGCGCCCTCGAAACACTGGGCTACCAGACTCCCACCCCCGTTCAGGCCCAGGCGATTCCGCCCGTGCTCGAAGGCCGCGACCTCATGGCCGCCGCCCAGACCGGCACCGGCAAGACCGCAGGTTTCGCGCTGCCATTGCTGCAACGCCTGACCATGGAAGGCCCGAAAGTCGCCGCCAACTCCGTGCGCGCGCTGGTGCTGGTGCCGACCCGCGAACTGGCCGAGCAGGTTCACGAAGCCATCGCCCAATACGCCGAGCACTTACCGCTGACCACCTACGCGGCTTACGGCGGCGTCAGCATCAACCCGCAGATGATGAAGCTGCGCCGAGGCGTTGACGTGCTGGTCGCCACGCCTGGCCGTTTGCTCGACCTGTACCGCCAGAACGCCGTGAAGTTCTCCCAGCTGCAGACCCTGATACTCGACGAAGCCGATCGCATGCTCGATCTTGGCTTCTCCGAAGAGCTGCGCGACATCTACGCCGCACTGCCCAAGCGCCGGCAAACGTTGCTGTTCTCCGCCACCTTCTCCGATGCGATCCGCGCGCTGGCCGGGCAGATGCTCGACAACCCGCTGACCATCGAAGCCAGCCCGCGCAACGTGGCGGCCTCGTCGGTGAAGCAGTGGATTGTCACCGTCGACAAGAAGCGCAAAAGCGAGCTGTTCATTCATCTGCTCAAGAAGCATCGCTGGGGTCAGGTGCTGGTGTTCGCGAAAACCCGCGTCGGCGTCGACCAGTTGGTGGATCGGCTGCAAGGCCTGAGCCTCAACGCAGACGGCATTCACGGCGACAAACCCCAGGCCACTCGCCAGCGCGCGCTGGATCGCTTCAAGAGCGGTGACGTGCAGATCCTCGTCGCGACCGACGTTGCTGCTCGCGGTCTGGACATCGACGACCTGCCGACCGTGGTCAACCTTGACCTGCCGATCGTTGCCGAGGACTACATCCATCGCATTGGTCGAACGGGCCGCGCGGGCCAAACCGGTGAAGCGATCTCCCTGGTGTGCGCCGACGAAGTCGACCTGCTCAGCGCCATCGAAATGCTCACCCGCCAAACCCTGCAGCGCCGCGAAGAGCCTGACTTCATCCCGGAACACCGCGTGCCGGCCACCGACGCGACTGGGCAGGTTCTGAAGAAACCGAAAAAACCCAAGAAACCGAAAAGCGGTGGTGGGGGCGGCAAACGCAATCTGGGCAAGTGGGTCGATAGTGGGGAAGCGGCGGCAGAAGTGCCGGCCATCAAGCCAGTGCGCAAAGTACCGGTGTTTAACACTGGGCCGCGCAAGCGCAAGCCGTAATGGCTTTTAATACCCTTTAGTAATAATGGACGTTGGCGCTAAAATGCGGTCTGTTCATTTCGTTGATCGTCGGCACCTATGTTCAGACGTATCCGACAGTCAATTCGCACAAGAGGCTGACCATTCTCTGTCAACCTCGCTTTCCATGGACCCGGCAGCGTGCAAAGTTGCCAACAATCAGGGTATGAAATTCGCGTGAAGATCTTAGTTACTGGCGGCGCAGGCTTCATCGGCTCAGCAGTCGTACGGCACATCATTGCCAACACCACCGATTCGGTCGTCAACGTTGATAAGTTGACTTACGCGGGTAACCTCGAGTCGCTGCAGACAGTTGACCAGAACGATCGTTATGCCTTCGAGCACGTCGACATCTGCAACCGCGAAGACCTTGATCGCGTGTTCCGCGAACATCAACCTGACACTGTGATGCACTTGGCGGCCGAGTCCCATGTAGACCGCTCCATCAGCGGGCCGTCCGAGTTCATACAGACCAACATCATCGGCACTTACGTGTTGCTTGAAGCTGCACGCGGTTATTGGTCAGCGTTGGACCAGGCCCGGAAGGCGGCCTTCCGTTTTCACCATATATCGACTGACGAAGTGTACGGCGACCTCCACGGGCCGGAAGACCTCTTCACAGAAACTACCCCTTACCAGCCAAGCTCCCCGTACTCGGCCAGCAAGGCAAGCTCCGACCACCTCGTTCGCGCCTGGGCCCGTACTTACGGCTTGCCGACACTGGTCACAAACTGCTCGAACAACTACGGACCATTCCACTTCCCTGAAAAGCTGATCCCTCTGGTCATCCTCAATGCACTGGAAGGCAAACCGCTGCCGATCTATGGCAAAGGCGACCAGATCCGCGACTGGCTGTTCGTTGAAGATCACGCCCGTGCGTTGTACAAAGTCGTCACCGAAGGCGAGGTAGGGGAGACCTACAACATTGGCGGCCACAACGAGAAGCAGAACATCGAAGTCGTCCGCACCGTGTGTGCATTGCTTGACGAGATGCGTCCTGATTCAGCGTTTCGCCCTCACGTCGAACTGCTGACCTACGTTCAAGACCGTCCTGGCCACGATCTGCGTTACGCGATCGATGCCAGCAAGATTCAGCGCGAGCTGGGCTGGGTGCCTGAAGAAACCTTCGAGTCCGGCATCCGCAAGACTGTGCAGTGGTACCTCGATAATCCTGAGTGGGTTGCGCACGTCAAAAGTGGCAGCTACCAGCAGTGGATCGACAAGAACTACGCTGCGCGCGATGACAAGGCATGAAGATTCTCCTGCTCGGTAAGAACGGCCAAGTCGGTTGGGAGCTGCAGCGCGCGTTGAGCGTGTTAGGTGAGGTCATTGCGCTTGATCGCCATCCGGCTGCCACTCCCTATGGCACGCTGGTTGGCGATTTGTCGGACCTCGCTGGTCTGCGCGAAGCCATTCGCAGCGTGTCGCCGCAGGTCATCGTCAATGCTGCTGCTTACACCGCAGTGGACAAAGCCGAAACCGAACAGGAGCTGGCACATACGATCAACGCATTGGCCAGCCAGGTGATGGCCGAGGAAGCAAAGCGCCTCGACGCGCTGCTGGTGCACTACTCGACCGACTACGTGTTCGACGGCAGCGGCATGGCACCCTGGAAGGAAACTGACGCAGTCGCGCCCGTTAACTACTACGGCGCCACCAAGCTGGAAGGCGAGCAGTTGATTGTCGCTTCGGGCTGCAAGCATCTGATATTCCGCACCAGCTGGGTGTATGCCGCGCGTGGCAATAACTTCGCAAAAGCCATGCTGCGTCTGGCAAAAGATCGGGCATCGCTTAACGTGATTGCTGATCAGATTGGCGTGCCGACAGGCGCCGATTTGCTGGCTGATGTGGCAGTCGCCGCGTTGCAGAAAGCGCTGGTGAATCCGGCGCTCTGTGGCATTTATCATCTGGCGCCCGCAGGCGAGACGTCCTGGCACGCCTACGCGAGCTACGTCATTGACTTCGCGCGTGCTAATGGTGAAATCCTGGCGGTCGAGAATATTGATCCAATTCCGACCACCGCATACCCGACACCCGCCAGCCGTCCGTTGAATTCCCGTCTTGCGACGGACAAGCTTCGCGACACCTTTTCTCTACACTTGCCGGACTGGCAAAGTGGCGTAACCCGCATGCTTATGGAAGCTCTTAACAAATGAACACGACCAATCGTAAAGGAATCATTCTGGCCGGCGGTTCGGGCACGCGTCTGCATCCGCTGACCCTGGGCGTTTCCAAGCAAATGCTGCCGATCTACGATAAACCGATGATTTTCTACCCGCTGTCGGTTTTGATGCTGGCAGGCATGCGTGAGATCCTGATCATCTCTACACCGGAAGATCTGCCCAGCTTCCGGAAACTGCTGGGTGACGGTAGCCAGTACGGCATCGAGCTGACCTACGCCGAGCAACCGAGCCCGGATGGTCTGGCCCAAGCCTTCATCATTGGCGAAGAGTTTATTGGTAAAGACCCTTGCTGCCTGATTCTGGGCGACAACATCTTCTACGGCCAACACTTCTCGGACAACCTGCGCGCTGCGGGCGAGCAGACTGAAGGCGCAACCGTGTTTGGCTACCACGTCAACGACCCGGAGCGTTTTGGTGTCGTCGAGTTCGACAAGGACGGCCGAGCACTGAGCATCGAAGAAAAACCCGCAGCGCCGAAATCAAGCTATGCGGTGACCGGTTTGTATTTCTACGACAACCAGGTTGTTGAGATTGCGAAGAGCATCAAACCGTCCGAGCGCGGCGAGCTTGAAATCACAGACGTGAACCGCGCCTACCTTGAGCAGAAGAGCCTGACGGTACAGATGCTGGGTCGCGGTTTCGCTTGGCTAGACACTGGCACCCACGAGTCGCTGCTAGAAGCCAGCCACTTCGTGCACACCATCGAACAGCGCCAAGGCTGGAAAGTGGCGTGCCTGGAAGAGATCGGGTACACCAACGGCTGGATCACCAAAGAACAGGTTGCATCCCAAGCCAATAAGCTGAAGAAAACCGGATACGGCCAATACCTGCAGAAGATGCTGGACCACGGCGTCGCTTGATAGACCTTTGACCAAACAGGCTGCCAACAGCATGTCTTTTGAATTACCTGAAGTCGCTGTGCTGTTGGCCGCCTACAACGGGATGTCGTGGATAGAGGAGCAACTGGCCTCGATCCTTGCGCAGACCAATGTCCACGTCAGCATCTACATCAGCATCGACCCCTCGGCCGATGGCACTGAAAGCTGGTGCGCCAACTACGCCCTAAGCCACCCGAACGTCACGTTACTTCCGCCTGCCGGGCCATTCAAAGGTGCCGCGCGTAACTTTTTCCGATTGATACGCGACGTAGACTTCAGCGCATACGACTTCGTGTCCTTCTCCGACCAGGACGACATCTGGTACCCCGACAAGCTTGAGCGTGCGATTGCAACACTGCGCTCGGACCATATCGATGGTTACTCCAGCAACGTCGTCGCGTTCTGGCCCAATGGCCGAAGAATGCTTGTCGACAAGGCCCAGCCCCAAGTGCAATGGGATTACCTCTTCGAAGCAGCGGGGCCGGGATGCACGTATGTGCTCAAGCCTGCGCTGGCATCAGGGTTCAAGAAGCTGATCGTGGATGAGTGGGAGAGGGTGCAGGGCGTAGCCTTGCATGACTGGTTTTGCTACGCCTATGCGCGGAGTCATGGGTTTAAGTGGTTTATTGATCCGGTGCCGGGGATGGATTATCGGCAACATGCGAATAATCATGTTGGGGTGAATTCTGGAATTAAATCCGGCATTTCAAGAATTCGTCGAATAGTCGACGGCTGGTGGTATGAGCAAATAGAGCTGACTCGCTCGCTGGCTTTAAAAGATGTGAAAAGACTTTCGGATGACTATTCGTTCATGCGTGTGAAATGGGGGCAGATCTTTCAAATGGCTCGCAGCTGTCGGCGAAAACGTCGTGATCAGCTCATTTTTCCCGCTCTCTATCTAGTGGCGAAGCTTCTCAGCTCCAGACTGAAGAAGCGTGCGGTATAGGTTACTTACAGTCTTAAGGCGCGAAGGCTCTGGAGCTGAGCAATTTCAACCACATTCAAGGTCGGGAAATAGTATGCATAAAACTTTAGCGACAATCAGTGTACTGGCTATTGGTTTGACGGTTATCGCAGGGTGCGATGGCAAAGTCGAGAATAAGAACGTCACCCACTATTCCACGGATCTTTGCTCGCTCGATGTCATTGGCGGCAAACCTGACGCCACAGTCTATGTTCATCGGGACACAGTGGTTTTTGCCGGATGGGCAATTGACGCATCAAAGAGGATATCGCCCGAAAAATTGAGACTGCGCTTGACCGGAGCTGCCGGAGTTCCCTATACGTTTGACGGCCCGACCATGACAGACCGCCCGGACGTTGTTAAGGCTTATAACAACGATAAGCTCCTCAAGACGGGTTTCAACTTTAGAGCAGATCTTTCGAAGCTTGAACCAGGCGGCTATGGCATCATTTTAGAAATACCAGACGGAAACTCGCTGCTGGTGTGCCAGCCAAAAAAAGTCTTGGTAGTTCAATAGTAGACAGTTGGCACCTATGTTTAGATCGCGTATGGCATCACCCCGCAATCAAGGTCCTGAGAATTGAAGAGAGTTCAGCGCGCGCTACAGCCCAAAAGCGCAGGCTGGTGCTGCGGGGCGTCAAGCAGCAGGCCTTTGGCAGGTATAACACCAGTGACCGCGTGTGGTACGGGCGGGAAGCCGCGCACTAGCGACCTCGTAGCGCGCCGGTGAATGTCAAGGCCTCTTCCTGTACGTGAAGCCTTGAGCTTTGCCTGAGCGCCAGTCCAGTCTCGGGATTTCACCATGAAGTATCCGATGGCATGCTGCACTGCGCTTGCTATTGCGTTTCGCCAGCATCGACCGATTTATACGTCAGTAGAGCGCCGCCAACCGAATTGGTGATCACTTCAAAGTGAGAGCGAATGTAATCATCAATTATAGGATGTGAATTGGAATATCTTAGTTCTTCGCGCCCGTCCATCGGCATATCGAATACTAGAACGTAGCCGGGATCAGCTTTCTTAATACGTTCAATTTCAGCGCGCTGAAATTTTTCATCGCGAGGTGACAACGCATAGATCTCCCAAAGTGGCGCCTGCCGATCAAGCAGTGGATAGGCTCCAGGCCAAAACGGTAACACCAGCATAGGCCTGCCATTCTGGGCATAGCGGGCCGTTAGATCTCTGAGGAGTTTTACGGCCTCAGCGGTACTGGGATCCATGGAGAGTGTCGATCCGGAAACGGTAACTTTCTCCCAGCCTGGTTTTGTACGTGCCAAGACCCCAGGCTGCCAGTCGGCGAGGATAAATACGCTCAGGAAGGCAATAGCTATTACTGAAAACCACCTGATAAACCGAGACCTGCCAGCGGCGAGCATTATGAACGTGCCCAAGAGTAACGGATATATACCTTGAGCGAGATGGCCTACATCTGCCCGAGCGAATGCGTAATGAGAATAGGGCAGACCGCTACAGATGGCGGCGACCAGTTCGGGTCGAACATAGCGTCCTCGCAGCTTCTGATTAAATATCCAGACTAGCGCGCCAACCCCGAACGCTATAAGCGCGATGAAGCACGTACCAATCAGAAACCAGCGTGTCTCGATAAAGACCCCGGCTGTTCCAAAACCTACCGTCCAAGGCCAAGGTATAGGGAGTGGAAGATTGGTATTACCCTGCTGCAGCATGAAGACAATGGTGTCCATAAAAGCGTCAAGGTACCCAGGCACGAATGCGCACATTGCGAGCACAGGCATATAACCAACAATCACGCCAGCCGCCCAGACTCCTACGCCGTGCCAAAGACTCCTACTCGCAGGCGCACCGGCCCGTAACCAAACAAAGGCGAGAAAACTAGCAAGCGCTCCATAGACTCCGTGGTTGCGACCGAAGACGGCGGCAAATCCTACTACAGCGCCAAGCAAGAAATATCGTCTTGCTGATGGGCCCTGCAGAAGATAGGTAAGTCCGGCCACAATGATCATAGATATGGAAATATCAAATATTTTGTGGCGCGGATATGCCCATGCCATGAGCGTGACGGCAGCAATACACAAATATAAGATGTTGTAGCAGTTGCCTTTTCGCAGTGCTGAGGAAATAGTCCATAGCCCAGCATATAATCCAAGCACTTGGAATACAGCAACTGATGTTCTTAGGGAAATAATCCCCGTGTCCCCTGAAAGCATGAAGTAGCTGGCTGACCAGTAGTACCT
Source organism: Pseudomonas petrae (assembly GCF_021728295.1). Taxonomy (GTDB): domain Bacteria; phylum Pseudomonadota; class Gammaproteobacteria; order Pseudomonadales; family Pseudomonadaceae; genus Aquipseudomonas; species Aquipseudomonas petrae. The sequence goes on along the minus strand of NZ_JAKJXE010000012.1, from coordinate 88,575 downwards.
GCCTGGGTCGTACGCCATGAAGTCTCTCAGAGGTATCTCCCCTGCTACGATCTGCTTCGCGCCGTACCAGAGATAGCCTTCATCCCAGAGGTTGAAGCCGTCGTGGCCTTGCCACCAGAAATTAGCCATGACGAACAAGACAGACAATGTCATAAGCGCCAGATATTTTAAGGCATGGTCTCTTGCAGCGTCCGTCATATCTCGTTCCGTTTCACACCGTTATGGCTGTGCACTATGCCAATTTGCGAGAGATCGCGGTAGTACAACAGCGCTAGAAGTTGGCTTTACAGAGTGCTTTCAGTTAATCCGCTCGCCAGTTGCGAACAGGATGCCGCTAACGACGACCGCTATCTAGATCTCTGCAGTTTGAACCCATCGCTCGAATCACCAATCTGATGTGGGCTCTCAGGGAGCTCCGCGCCGAAGTGGGCGTGCTGAAGCTGGCACACAGCATCCCGCCCATGCCGCGGAAACACGACAGTGCAGCACCACAGGGCGCCAGTGCGCGGGCTTTTTTCGGCAGCTTTAAATTAGAGTTGTTTTAGTTAGCCACTCCGTACTCTCGGCCCGCGTAGCCTCGGCCATCTGGGCCGGCCTACAGGAGCGTTGGCGGTGATGGTAACTGCTCGCCACGCTAAGCCCTCTCGGCGTTGTCAGAGTGCTATTCAACCGTTTGGATATAGGATTCAGGCCTTTCATGAATTGGATTCGAAACTGATTTTTGAACAAATATGAATATCGATGTGAGCAGTAGTGCAGCAATTAGCGCTTGCCACTTGTTAGTATTTAGCTTTCCGTGAGCGACCGATTCCAGTGATAGAGAGCAATATGCTAAGCAAAAGATAGGAAAGAAAAATCGTGTTTCTACAGCTCCAGGTATGCTTGCAAAGCATGGAAGCGTTAGCGTTGCTAGCCACATCACTTTGTATCGGTTATGGGATATGGTCTTATTTGAGATCAACGATCTTGCCAGCTGCGTAAGCCCAAGCGTAACGATCATCAAATACATAAATGACCGTATAGACTTATTATAAGAAGGCGTGGTTGTGTAGACGTCGCCATCGCGGGCATCAAGGGCCGAAGCTGTGTGGCGCAGATAGATAGTTAATAAGTCTGCAGGGTGTTTCAAGGCTATGTCAACGTAGTCAGAGAGGCGTGGGCTTGTTAGATCAACACCCTTCTCCTTTAATATTTCGATACCTCTGCTGTTAGCGTAGAATACTGGCGTTCCTCCAGCTTTTCCCTTTTCAATGTAGGTTTCGTACCTGTCAACTATCAAGCCCCACATAAGCTGCGAGACATACAGTGAGTCCCCTTGAAGTCCTGTAGTTATAAGTGGCGAAAAATTGTCATTGTATTTCTTGTTAATGACCATTTGCGGTGCGGCGCCGATGAGGCTACCAGAAAGAAAAGCTAGAAGACATATGGTTTTTACCCATGTGTTCCCTATCGTTATCGCCACCACTGCCACCGCCATCGCGGCGAACGAAAATATATAAATTGTTCTCGTGTTGTAGGCCGCATATGAAAGCAAACCAGCCATCATCAGGTAAGCCATTTTCTTGGTCACCGTTTTCTTGTCGTATGCTAAAAGCACGCAACTCATTGAGTATACCGTCAGAGCAAAAGATGGAGCATCACTTAGCGGATAAGAGACCAGCCCTGGAAAAATTATAGATACTATCAAAGCGAGTGTTACTCTTTTTGCGACTGAGGTAGTACCGCCAATAATTTTTGTATATAAATTTGGAAGGGTTACGGCGAAGAAATAGCCATAGATGATTGAATGGCATAGCTTTAAGAGCGTAGGCCCCGCATCAATATTCCTGTCGAATAGTGCACGGGCCGGCGAGAGCAGTAATGGGTAAACATATCCTCGAACCGTTTGAGGGAATGAAAGGTCCCATATCGTGGAGCTTAGAGACCAATATAATCTTGCGTCTCCCCTAAAGTCATGGGCATCTGTAACTGTCTGGGCCATGAGAAATATTAGAGCTGACACAACGAAAGATAAGGTCAGGTTATCACTTGTAACTGGTCTCAATAAGTGGTTGCGTATTAACTTGTCGATGGTCAATCGCATTGCTGCACGTCCCTAGTTGCCGTACTGAGGAATTGTCTCAATTTCAGTTCGGATGCTATCAGCATTCCGACGGTATTAAAATTCTTATCCTAATATTAAGTCTTACCCCGGCAGGGATTTTGACGTGGAGAAAATGATGACTGTAATTAAAGAAGATCGCGACTATCTTAAGCGCACGTCCAAGCTACGACCGCAGGGAAAGACTGGCCGGAATAGCGGCCTTTGGATGGACTATCCGCACCCGCGCCGACGACCGTAGGGACAAGTCGTGGCGAGGTGATTGCTACGCAAGCGGTAGCCGTTCTGGTATGCGTTGTACCCACACGCAGGGCCTTGGCGGTTGTCTTTAGCTTAGAAAACTGGCCTTTCGGGCTGCATCTGTTCCAGTATCAGAACTGGTACACCTTCTGGTGGACCCCCCCGGAGCCCTGACCACCTGCATCACAGTTGCCGTCGCTCACGCGACTACGGAACTGCCCCGCTACGGTAACCGTAACGTCCCTGACAGATTCCATAGCCTACCCGTTGTCTGCTTGCCAGCACGCGCGCCCCTTGTTCTGTGCCCCGTCATGACTTTCGTCAAAAAGAACGCCACAACGAATTTTTGGAACATCGAGCGGCGGCATGGCGGCCCTACTCATGGCTATATTTTTGCTCGCGCAGGTAAATATTTGCACCCGATAATACCTCCGCTATGCTTGAGGCAGGACCGCTTGAGGTAGAAGGTCCATGGATCTCATTACAAAGTCTGTCCAAGGGGAATAATACAGTGCCTTGTCGAATCCTTAGATCCCTGTACCTGCGGGCAAATGGTGAAATTCCATGTGACGATGATTTTGGTGAACAAATAAACTTGGGGTGGGTGCCAAGAAATAGCAAGTTTTCGCCCACGGAGATTTTTACCAACGAGAAATACCTTGCTATCGAAGAAGCATTCAATTCTCAGAGCATGCCTTGGAGCAGAATTTGCAATCATTGTGCGCTTAACCGGCCCTCAGACCCTCCCGACAATCATTTACGATCTAAGGTAATATCTTACTTTCAAATAGAGCCAACTCTCGCCTGTGCGCTTGCCTGTCCCGGGTGTTCCAGATCAAAACAGATAAGACAGCGTCCGGGGCCTCATACCTTGGAACTTAATCAGCTTCAAAATCTACTTAACGGACTTTTGTCTGAGGGATACGTCGTACACAATATTGAGTATTGTGGCCAGGGCGAGCCCCTGGATCATCCGAATTTCAAGAAGATTGTGGAAGCGACACGTAAGGCCTATCCGGTTGGGAAGCAGCGTCTTATTACGAACGGAAATAATGACTACCGAGCAAAACTCGACGGTACGTTCATCGACGAAATAATGGTTTCAATTGATGGTGCCACCCAGCAAAGTTATGAGAAATATAGAATCGGAGGTGCCTTAAACACTGCGCTCAATTTCACCAGAAACGCTAAAGAGGCAAACAGAAAACAGTTTGTTGTATGGAAATACATATTGTTCACTCACAATGACACCGAGGACGAAATCAAACTTGCTGAAGAAATAGCACTCGGCCTTGGGGTAGACCGCTTGCAGTTTGTCAGAACACACAGTGAAGGGAAATCTGTGACTTGGGAAAACAAAACCTTGCCGCTGCGATGGTCGAATTCAGTAGACACCTCTACGCCGCTGATAGAACGGAACAGTCTACCGTAGAAGCGTTATCACTCCGGCGGGCACGCCACGGCATGAGGAAGCTTAGACTACATAAGGAAGAATCGGCTACACGATGTCAAACCGCGGGTACAGAGCAGTCTTGCGACGCCACTACCTTTGATGACGGTGTTGGGCTGGCCCTTGTCCATTGAAACCATTAGCTGCTGGCCCTCTGAAACACTGTCCGCTAACGCCGAAGGCCATATGCTTCAGAGATGTAGACTTTTTTAATCTGCAATTTTTTTTGCTTTATCGGAAAAGGCAATTTTCGAAAAAATATAAGTAATGGGAAGTGTGATTACAATCGCAGTAATTGGCGCAAGCCTTTCATCGAGACCGAATTTTTCCACCCAACACCAAAGTATCAGCATGCTTAGACCATACTGTATCCCGTAAATCAGCGGTAAGAGCAGGGCCGATTGCAAGCCGCGATGACTTTTGAATACGAAAAATCTATTCAAAATATACGCAAGCAATATGCCTACTGCATAGGATATGGTGTAGCTGGCCGTATATGGTATGAGCAATAGCAGTAATAGATAGATTCCATAAGTAAGGGCGGTGTTGAAACCGCCCGAAACTAAAAACCGGGCAAAGTCCAATTTCATGAGCTTAGATAGAGCCAGATTAAGCATCTGGTTAACTACTTTGTTGAATCAGTGACTTGAAGTCGTCGTAATTCCGAATGTAGTCATCCGCATCATAATAGTGGGATGCGAAGACCATCAGCACGGCGTCAGCAGAGTAGCGGTACTGAATGCCCCATGTCATTGGTGGTAAGTGAATGCCGGCGTTTGGCTTGTCTAGCACGAACTCTTCTCGATTTACCCCGTCGTCTGCTACGACGTGGACGGAACCCTTGACCGCAACCAGGAACTGATGACAAATGCAGTGTGCGTGCTCCCCGCGCGTTTCAGCGGTAGGTACGTCATAGACCAGAAAGTAGCGTTCTGTCTTGAAAGGCACTGAGCGCTCGAACTCTCCCGCTGACAAACTCCCGCGCATGTCAGCAACTTCGTTCATCGTGTGCAGCGTGACGCCTTTCACGGATGTTTGAAGTGAACCGGGTTTATCTGCCTGCTGCATGCCTTCAACACTGGCGGTAACAGGCTTGGCGTCAACATACCCGATGATCTTGGCGGGATTGCCAACCACGATTGCATTAGGCGGCACTGAACGGGTGACAACGGCGCCAGCGCCCACCATCGCGTTTATGCCGATGGTAATACCGGGCAGAATAGTGCAGTTAGCGCCCAGTGAAGCACCACGCCTGATGATCGTGCGAGCGAATGTCTCTGGATATACCTTGCTGCGAGGAAAGAGGTCATTGGTGAAGGTGGCGTTAGGGCCGATAAAGACATCGTCCTCAATTGTGATGCCATCCCAGACTTGCACGCCGCACTTCAACGTCACTCGGTCGCCGATGATCACATCGTTTTCTATGAAAACGTTATCGCAAACGTTGCACTCGCTGCCCAGTGTGGCGCCAGGCAATATGTGAGCAAACGCCCACACCCGGCTGTCCTTGCCAATTTTTTCCGATTCGCACAGCGCGTGGCTATGGACGAAGAAATCCCTAGTATTGCTCATGCCTGTCTCCAAAATCTTCAACCCGCATTGGAATCGCCAACGGCCGGTTCTTTGTATTCTCGTAAGTGCGCCACGCATAAGAGCCAACGATGCCGAGTCCCAAGAGATTCAGGCAGCCCAAAAAGGTGATCGCGAGCATTATCATCGCGTAGCCAGGTACTTCAATCATGCCATCTAGCTTGGCAATCAAGGTGAAAACGCCAAATAGCGCCGCCAACGCAGATCCGAAGGCACCTACGCGGGTGAGCAGTCTGATGGGCAAATCAGTGAATGAAAAGACACTGTCCATCAGATAATTGACTTTCTTGCGTAATGTCCAGGCCGACTTACCGTGGACTCGCTCTTGGCGGGTGTAGGTGACAACTTCGCGGCGATACCCTAACCAGAAAATCTGTGCAATCAAAGAACTGTGACGTTCATCCAGAGTGAGCAACGTGTCTCTAAATGCCTTGTTGCACGCAAACATGTCAACGCCGCCAGGCGGGATTTCCGGGATCACATACCGGCGATATAAGCCCCAGAAGATTTTCGAAGCCGTGCGGGTCGCCCAAGGATCTTGACGGCCTTCACGTACGCCCACCACAACGTCGATGTCCTGACGCAACAGAACGCTGTTCATTTCCAGAACCAACTCTGGCGGCTCTTGCAGATCCGCAGCCATTACCGCAAATCGATCGCCACTGCCGTTTTGCAATCCGGTGCGAATGGCCATGAATGAGCCGAAGTTGCGAGATAGCAAGATGAGCTTGGAGCGGAATGGCTGCAGCGGCAGCTCTGCCCGCAGAATCTCGTAGCAGCGGTCGGGACTGCCGTCGACGACGAACACGATTTCCAGATCATTGTTCAGCTCTCCGTTGAGAGCCGATATCGCAAGCAGCAGATCCGGCAAGTTGCTCTCGTTGCGGTAGACGGGGATGACCAGCGTCAGCAAAATTATTGCTCCTTTGAGAAGTAAGCCGTTACTGCCTCAATGACGCGATCCACTTCCTCATCCGTAAGGCCTGGGTAGCAAGGCAGCGAAATCACGGTGTCGCAAGCCTGCTCTGTGACAGCGAGAGAATTTGTGGCTGAAGCGTGGTACGCAGGTTGTCGATGGTCGGCGATCGGATAGTGAATATCGGTGTTGATCGATTTTTCTTTCAGTGACGCGGCGAATTTCGCGCGATTGTTGAGGCGTACCACGTACAGATGGGCAACGTAGTCTTCAGCGGTGGAGGACGGCAGTTGCATATCCAGCGAGGCGAATGCGGTGTTGTACCGTTGAGCAATTGAGCGGCGCTGGGCATTCCACTCGTCGAGGAGGGGTAGTTTCACGCGCAGTATTGCAGCTTGCATTTCATCCAGTCGGCTATTACGGCCACCAGGAATTGCGACTTCATACTTTTGTGACCAGCCATACTGACGTAACTGTCGAATGCGAGCGGCGAGCTGATCGTCACGAGTGACAACAGCACCGCCATCGCCCAGAGCACCGAGGTTCTTGGTGGGGTAAAAGCTAAAGCAGGCGATGTTTCCGAAGCTGCCTGCCTGCTTGCCATTACGGCGAGCCCCATGGGATTGAGCGCAGTCTTCCAGCACTGGCACACCTGCGGCCGATGCAATGCGCACGATCTCTTCGATGTTTGCCAGTTGGCCGTACAGATGGGTGACGATGATTGCTGCTGGTTTGGTATCAATGACTGACGCTAATGCCTTGGGACACATGGTCAGTGTCTCAGCGTCAACGTCGACATACACTGGTTCTGCGCCGATCGCGTGGATCGCAGTACTGCTATAGAAGCCTGCATTGGCGATCGCTACGACGCGGTTGCCTTGCTCCACACCTAGCCCGCGAAGCGCCAACTCCAGCGCTTCCGAGCCGTTTGCGACGCTCACGCAATGCTCAACACCCACATAGCTCGCGAATTCTTCCTCAAAAAGTTTTACTTCGTTACCGAGAATGTACCAGTGGCTATCCAAGACTTTTTTAAGAGGCGAGACGAAGTCGATGCCTGCGTTTGCCTTGGTGGCGGAGAAAAGAACAATATTTTCCATGGTATGTCCGAAATCAGGGAATAGGGTGAGCGGCTTTTTCACACGCGTCAGGCATTGGGTAAAGCTTAAGAGAAGAGCTTAAAGTAGAAAGCGTGATACTACAGTCCGCTGGCTTCGTCGCGGTAGTGATCTGGCCCGAAAAGCCAGAGAGCAACGCGTCTTGTCGCCCCAGAGCCTTCACGACGTCGGGCCGCTTTTGATTGAACCTGAGTGCGCCGATAACCTTGCCGCTCTGACTCGCGATCAAGAATTCCGGGCGCTCGCCGGGGTCGGTCGGAAAGCTCCAGCCCCTTACCGCCCAGCCTTTATCTGTTCTTCTGATTTCATCAATGCTGCCGACTATTGCGGTGTTGCTCGCCGCTGGCAAAAGTAGAGTGGCGTGTTCAATCGGGGGAATAATCGTACGATCGACGAGGTCCGCCTCACTCAGCGTCAGTCCCAGATCGGCCGTAGAGTTGTCGCCTGCAGCCAGAGCCTCCTGAGCGAGGCGCCCCAAGACGGAGTTCTGGACATTGGATGGTGAAGTTATGTTTGCCTTCCACGTGGCCAAGTTGGCTGCGGCGAGAAAAAGAAAAATGAGCAGCAGGATTACGGCAATTCTCTTTTTTAACGCGAGAGACTTATAGCTACGCATGCTCATTGTCTTTCCTCTCCAGTATGCGTTGGGTCGTTATGGATAACAGGAAGGCGAGGAAAGGAATGGTGACAAACAGGTATCTACCTTGAGGCTGTGGAAGAGAGTTCTGCGACGCAATGAGGCTCAAGAGGATCATGGCTGGATACAGTCCCAAAATCATGACGACCGGGAGGATGAAGTTCACCACCATGTCTTTACTTGACTCTGACTTTGCCATTCGCGTGGCTTGGTACAGCGAGGCTAACACTGCCAGTAAGAATATTGAGGCGGCCAGAGTGTAGTAAACACTGGGAATAAAAATATTCATCCACCCTGTAACAGAGAAATAGCTTCTGAGTGTCAAGCCCAGCCAGGGGAGTAGGTTGCTGTAATTGAGCGTTTGACCTCCGCAAAAAATATAGCAGGTGCCAAAGCCTGCTGCAGGATTGGTCTTATGCATTTTTACGAAGTCGATCTGCCCAGAGACCCCCGATATCTCTCCATAGCTTGAATAAACAAGCAGCAGCATCGGGGCTGCTACCACGCTGGCAGCAATAATCGATGTAGGTAAGTGCACAAACAGGCGCTCATTTTTGAATGCTCTGTTAGTCAAGAGATTAACCACCACAAATACAAGTGCCGGTAAAAAATATAGTTTTGTCATCAGCATCATCCCGATGGCGAGGCCTAGGTAGAGCGCCCTTTTCCGCGTCGGTGAATTTATGAAACTAACCGATGTGCTCAATAAAAGGGCAATGCTGGTCAGCCCATAGGCGTCGCTGTTGAAGTACGAAAATACAAAGGTCACTTGTGGTATTAGTGAAATGCAGGTCGCGATTAACGCCGAAATTAGAAGAGGAGAACCAAGGGAGCGCGCAGTGCGAAACAGTGAAGTAATGAAAACCCCACCCAAGATCCAGTTGAAACTCCTAGCCCCTATGTAGAGTACGTCGGCAGGCAGAAACCACGCGCTGATTTTTGTCGTGATCCAGGCACCTAGCACGTGCGGGAAAGGAAGCCCGTGATACCAGAATTCGCCGGGTTGCCATGTCCGCCCTGAAATCAAACCAAGCAACGGCTCTCGAGGCTCCACGGCGGACGGTAGCGTGTGGAATTTATTCAAAAATTCCAACAGGAAAAAATGAGTCGATTCATCAGGTGCGCCATTGAATGCGATCCCTATCGACCAAGCACAAACCAAGATTAAATAAAATGCCGCCAGCAAAAGCTGGCAGCGGAAGTCATTTAGTCCAGGGGAACTGTCGGTCATCTGTGACTGAAGCACTATAGAAGCCCTGTAAAGTTTGAAAATCTTTATTTATATCTTGACTCTCGGAGGCCACGCCAAGCCGAAGTCCTCGTGATCAAGTGTAAGATTTGGATTGTACGTGTAGTCTTCCTGAATTTTGGGCCAGCGCGCCTGAATGTGCAGCACCTCTTTGGAAAACCGCTCTTTCTTCTCGGGCGTATCTTCCAGGCCTCGGGTTGCTGACTCGTGATGGTACAACTCAGCGAAAGGGGTCCAGACGTTGATGTAGCCCGCCTCCTGCACCCGTAGGCAAAAATCAACATCATTGAAGGCGATCTTGAGGTTTTCCTCATCCAGACCGTTGACCTGCTCGAAGATTGATTTTTTGATGATCAGACAGGCTGCAGTGACGGCGGAAAACTCCTGAATGAGCGACGCCCGGCAGAAGTAACCATAATCACCCTTCGGCAGATACTTATGAGAGTGGCCAGCCACTCCGCCAACGCCTACGACCACACCACCGTGCTGCAAACGGTTGTCGGGGTACCAGAGACGTGCACCCACCGCGCCTACATTGGGTTGAAGAGCGATTGACACCATCTCATCAAGCCATTCAGGGGTGATGACTTCAATATCATTATTCACAAGTCCGACCAGCTCACCGCGTGCCAGCTCTACAGCCTTATTATTGAGCGCTGAGTAATTGAACGGGCCGTCATCACGCATTACGCGGATGTTTTCCTGCTGATCAAGCTTCGTGAAGTACTCCAGCGACACCGGATCGTCAGATCCGTTATCGATGAGAATGATCTCGTAATTAGGATACGTCGTTAATTGTTCGATGCTGTCGATGCACTGCTTGACGAGCGCATATGCGTTACGCGTAGGGATAATCAACGAAACTAGCGGGGCTACGGTAGGCTGCGTATAGCGCACGCGATACATGCCCATCGGAAGGAGCTCGGTGATACCGATGTTGCCTTTGCGTTGCAGATGCTCATCCAGCGCCTTCACACCGGCCAATGCTGCGTATGGCTTTTCACCGCCTCCGAGGGCTGTGCTGCCAGCGTGAATCCGCCAGTGGTAGAGGACTCGAGGGATGTGAACGATCTGGTCACGCTGCAAATGCTCTGCGCAACGCAAAGCGAGATCGTAATCCTGTGCGCCTTCAAAGCCTGGGCGGAACCCGCCTACGTGCTTCACCAAATCGAGCTTATAAACGCCCAAGTGGCAAACCATATTTTGCGAGCGGAACAGGAACTCATTCCAGTCAGACTTGAAGTAAGGCGAACTACGCTGGCCCGAATTGTCGATCTTGTCTTCATCGGAGTAGATGAGCCCGACATCAGGATTGTCGTGAATGGCTCGCGCTACCCAATAGAGCGCGTTTTCCGGAAGCAAGTCGTCGTTGTCCATCAGCGCGATGAAGCTACCTGATGCCATCTCCAATGCGGAATTGCTGGCATTGGAGATGTGACCGTTTTCGTTGCGGAACACCACTTTGAAGCGCCGATCCTGCTTCTGCAAAGCTTTGAGATACGCAATGACCTCAGGATCAGATGATGCGTCGTCAGCGATGCACAGCTCCCACTCTTTGTACAACTGCGAGCTGATGCTGTCGACGGCCTCACGTAACATAGAGAGCGGAGGGTTATACACAGGCATGATAATCGAGATCAGCGGTCTAGACTTCCACTTACGGATTTCCTCACTGATCCTCCAGCGAGCATTATCATCGATGGTGTCGTAGTACTTAACCCAAGTCGAATAGTCATGACGGTTCAGAACCTCGCGGGTCTCCTGACCCACGAATTCAAAATTGCTCGCTCCTGCCACCCAGCGGACTCGGGCTATCAGTCCTGCGGTGCCCTGCTGGCGCCAAACGGCAATGGCCTTGCGGATTGTATTTTTCAATCCGCCGCCCCGACGTATGACAGAAGGCAAAAGAGAGGTCGCTTTCTTCAGGCGACGAGCGATTCTCTTGGCTTTGCGGGCAGGGCCCATTGCTTTCCAGCTCGCAGACGACTGGATGGCTATAAGGTGCAGGTTGAGATTATGGATATGTGTGTCTTTCTCGACCTGCTGTACGCGAAGCTGCTCTTCCAGATTTCGGATGTGAACGTCTTTTTCGGAAAGCGATTCCTGCCATTTATCCAGGGTGGCTTGAAGCGCTTCATCCTTCAGAGTGATTTGGTCGCTCAGCGTTTCGATGATTTGAAGACGCTCCTCCTCTGAATTGGCATTGTCCAAAGCTTTCGAGCCGATTAGCTCTTGTACCTGCAGGTCCTTGGCCTGTAACTCCAGGTGCTTTTGATCAGTCAGCACCTGAATCTGCGATTCGTGCTCCTGAACCATCCGCTGACGCTCATCATTCAGCTCGCGTAGTTTTCTTTCCTTCTCGAGCAGCGATTGGTTCAGCTCGCTTATGGTGCCGGTGCTGCTCACTGAGGCTTTTACAAACTCCAGGGCATCTGCGATTTCTTTGTTCGAGCCGACGATGAGGTCGAGTTTGCTTTGCAAGTCTGCGTGTGGACCGAGGAGTCCAGATTCATTCAGCACATTGATCTCGTGAGCCAGCTGCTCTTCCGTGAATATAGTGAGGCTTACTTCCAGCTCAAGCGAGTCGGTGCCCTGGAGCGTTTCCCCGTTGAGGGGAAGCGCTATGCTAGGGTCGTCACTTAGCGCTAGATAAAGCGTGTCATCGCCGACCTGGGCAATCTTTATAGCGAACCTAGCGACAAGCGGTTCCTTGATGTCACCCTGCCATTCCCAGACCGGTTTGGAGCGAGAGTATACCGTGATGGCATCAATGGAAAACCCTTGCCGCTGATTCACTGGGTCGAAACGTAGCTTCCCGGATGCTGACAGCTGGTGCGGAAGGGAGAATCTGACGCGCTGCTTCCCGTACTCTACTTTTTGGTGAAACGCCGACTGCTCTGAAAAATCACCGTCATCGTCGCTGATGTATAAGGTCGCAGATGTAGGTGGCGCTTCTTTCGCTCCACCCACCTTGTGAATCTGGGCTTCGGGCGCCCAGTTCAGAAACTGGTCGGCCTTGGCTCCCGTCACTTTCTCTTGAAACACAGCTTCCATAGCGATGTATCGTTCACAGTCTTCCGATTCGATGTTCAGCCCGGCGCTTGCTAGTAACTGGGTGACAAATTCTTGCCTGCTGAACGATGCTGCGCTTGGGTAGAAAGGGTTGGCGGCTGCCATAAGCAACAAAAGCGCGCGCATCAACAGATGGCCAAGTTCCACGCCGTCCATCATTTCCCATTCGACGTCGATCAGCTGTGGAGTGCCGTCCGCGGTGATGACAATGTTTTGTGGGACCGCATCTATATATTTTCCTGGAAGCACGGAATGTACGGTGCTTAGGTCCTGGCTGGCTCCATCATCTGCGAGCAGGCTTTTGAGCGCGAGGATATATTCATTCAAAAACGGCACGAAACTCTCGATGTTCCAGTCTCGGCGTGCGGCGATGTCCAGAAACTCAAGGCTCAGAACCTTGCCACTTACATAGGTATCGATCCTGGGCAGCACGTATCTGAAGGAATTCCCCGGCTCTTCTTCAACTGGATGGTTCCCAGCCTTGCCCAGTTTCCTGTACTCGACCTGGATGCCCTCCGGTGTGTTGACGAATAGTGATTCCTTGCAATAACGGGTCCTCCTGCCGGTGCTGTAGTGATAAGCGAGAATGTTCTTCGCCAACGGCTCGCTCGTTTGGCAGGCAGCGACAACCAGGAACGAATTCGCAAGGTCCATGCCCAGTCGATTGTTAACGACTACAGGCCAAGCTTTTTCAAGGTTGAATGTGGTTGCTTCCGGCAGTTGGGGGTCTTTCTTCACGTTCTGCCAAGCTAGTGCGGCTGCGTCAAAGCCAGTGCACTCGAAGCCGGACTCGGTAATGATCGAATTAGGTAGCTTGTAGTCAGGACTTGGAGCCAGAAACTCTGACGTTGCGAACCCGGCTGACGCGATAAGCCTTTCAAGTTCGTTTTTGCCGAAGGTCTTTGGTTGACCATGTTCATAACGGCCTTCAATACCGTACATGGTCACGCCAACATGGTCTTCTGGAGCGCCTGCGAAATATTTCAGACCCAGCTGATTTTCAATGGCGATGAAAAGATGACCGTCAGGCTTCAACAACTCCTTGATCCGCATCAACATAGCGAGCGCCGGATCTGGCGCGCTGCTGAACATGCTCGCGTATTCAAGGACCCCGATTAGGGTCACTACGTCGAATTTTTCCTCTACCTTGAAGTCGTCAAAGCGTTCGGCGAGTACGGTCACATTGGGCAAGTCACGTGTCCGACTTGCCGCTATGGCTGCTCTGCGCGGGCTCCCTTCCAGGCAAAGCAGGTCGGCTCCACATTCACCCAGATAACGGCTAATGGCTCCGCAGCCTGCGCCGATTTCCAGAACACGACCTTCGAGCACGTGCTCGAATGGACGAAGAATGTTTCCCCGCGTGGCGCTTAGATGGTAGAGCTTTGCCCAATCAGTGCAGTACTGCGGTAATTCATCGGATAAGACCGAAACGTCATCAGCTTCGCGAATGATCTTCGCTAACTCCGTTTCAGCATCATCGCCGTCGCTGTAGGCAATCCCTTGGAAATCAGAGCGCACCCACACGCCAGTAGCGCTGTCTTTGGTATAACCATATTGTTCTAGTGTATGCATCGTGGGCTTACCGGGTGATTTCCATGGTGAGAGCTAGATCGATCAGGCCCAAAAGTCTGGGCGTTGGCTCAACGACAAAGTGAATGGAGTCGTATCGACGGTCATGAGGAACAATTTCTTCGCCTTCTCTGGAGGCGAGACCGATAGATATAAAATAATCTCCGGTGGCGAGTCTGTTTTTGAACTGCAGTCGCGCGCGCACTCGAGCGCCGGCTCCACCCATGTCTCTAGCTTCTTGGCAATCAAGTAGATAAGAGTTAGTGCCGTAGACCGTAACGCCTTCTTTGGTCTTGATCGTGAAACCTAATATGGGATTGATGATTTGCCGGCTAAAACGGAATGCCAGCGTCAGCGTGACGTCGTCGCCTGGCTCAACGCTGCTTGGATAGGCTGTGCCAGCAGCGCTTAGGTGAAAGTCCGTCATAATCGCTGCACCATCGCCCCAGCGGTACTCATGTTGGTTATAGCCAGGTCTGGTGCTATAGACGTCCTGATCATGAGACAGAAAGATATCCTCCGCCGGGATTTCAGTTGCCTCTGCCGACCCCGCTTCAACTTCTTTGTCTACTGATGTAATTTCGCTCTGTTTCTCTCGGCCGAAGAGAATATCGGTATACCGGTTAACGACTGGACGTGAGTTTCCAATCATCTCTACACGACTTTTTTCGAGCAATATGGCGCGGTTGCAGTGCGTCACAACCTGCTCGCTGGAGTGGGTAACGAGCAGAATGCTGGTGCCGTTTTCTTTCAGCTGTCTGAGGCGTTCGAAGCATTTAGCCTGAAACCGTGCGTCGCCAACGGATAACGCCTCGTCCACCACCAGGATTTCAGGGTCAACCTGTGCCTGAACAGCGAACGCCAGCCGAACCGCCATACCGCTTGAGTAAGTTTTAACAGGGTGGTCGAGAAATTCCCCGATATCTGCAAAGCCAGCGATGGCATCAAAGCGCTCATTCACTTCATCGCGCGTCAATCCGAGCACAGCCGCGTTCAGATACACATTTTCACGGCCCGTAAATTCGGGGTTAAAGCCTGAACCCAGCTCCAGAAGTGCAGCGATGCGGCCCCGGGTTTCGATTTCGCCTAAGGTCGGCGTCAGAGTCCCGCAGATGATTTGCAGCAGCGTGGATTTCCCCGAGCCATTGCGGCCAACGATACCTACGGTTTCGCCTTTTCTAACGTCAAAACTAACGTCTCGCAGCGCCCAGAACTCTTTGCCATAAGTAGTGATCTGGTCGCCAGCCCAGCGTTGGAATCTAGGGACGATAGCCTGCTTCAAGCGATCGTGAGGTTTGTCATAGCTGTAAAAGCATTTGGAAACGTTCCGAACGCTGATAACCGATTCATCAGATGACATCAGCGAATCCTTTGCGTGTTTTTTGGAAAAACCAAAAACCGACAGTTGCGATCAGCGTACCGACAGCAATTGCGATGGCTAGGCTGCCCCAGTCTGGCAAGTTACCAAAGAGCAGCACGCTCCGGCTTTCCTCAATGATGTACGTCAGCGGGTTGAGCTTTAGCCATGGCTGGTACGCGGCGGGGAGTGCGGCCACTGGATAAAGCACAGGCGAAAGAAACAGCAGGACGGTTGTCAGGACCGTAATCACATGGCCCACGTCTCTCAAGTAAACGCCTAAGGATGCCAGTAGCCAGCTGATTCCCAGCGTCGCAAGGATCAGGGGTACAAGTATCAGAGGGAACAGTAAGGCGGTCCAAGACAGCGTGCCCACGATCAGGAGTTGAGCGATCAGCAAAACCAACAGGCTAATGCAGCTATGGAACAGCGCGGAGCCGAGAGTGATAACTGGCAGGATCTCTAGCGGAAATACCACCTTCTTGACGTAGTTGCTGTTGCTCATGACGAGAGAAGGCGCGCGATTGGCGCATTCGGCAAAAAGACCGTGAACGATCATCCCCACAAAAAGCAGAATCGCGAAGCCGCCCTTGCCAGTATCAACGCCTACCCATCGCGATTTGAAAATCTCCGAGAACACGAAGGTGTAGACGGCCAGCATCAGGATTGGGTTGAAAAACGACCACGTCAGTCCCATGACGGAGCCACGGTAACGCCCGATAACCTCTCGCTTTGTCATCTGCGAGATCAACGATCTGTTTTTCCAAAGGCTGATCGCGAGGCTGACAGGCCCCGCTGAAGGACTGAGATGAGGGTTCACTATGGGAACACCTCAGCTTCAGGCAAATTCACGGCGACGGCGTCTTTTGCCGATAAGGTTGGTTGACCGAGGTACGGCCATTGAATCGCCACGGTAGGGTCGTCCCAGGCAAGGCTGCGTTCGTACTCGGGCGCCCAATAGTCAGTGGTTTTGTAAAGGAACTCTGCGCTTTCCGAAAGCACAACGAAACCGTGGGCGAAGCCCTCAGGTATCCAGAGTTGAGAGCGGTTGGCCGCACTCAGATGCACGCCTACCCATTTACCGAATGTGGGGGAGCTGCGGCGTAGGTCCACAGCGACGTCAAACACCTCCCCCTGAGTGACTCGAACGAGCTTGCCCTGAGCTTGCTGAATTTGATAATGCAGGCCACGCAGCACCCCCTTGACCGAGCGGGAATGGTTGTCCTGTACGAAACTTACCGGACGGCGGACCGCCTCCTCGAAAACCCTCTGGTTGAAGCTTTCGTAAAAGAAGCCGCGCTCATCACCGAAGACGTTGGGTTCGAAAAGGACAACGTCCGGAATGGCGAGGGGGGTGGCTCTCATTGCTTTTGTATCTCCAATGTACGACCAGGGCCGGGGTTATCGGCTCCGCTGGTGAAAATAAAAAACTGTCTCGAAATGCGCCCCGCGCGCCAAGCGGCACGGGCCGTTGAAGATCCCGTTCGATACGCCGTCGCGCAATGAGGGCGGAGCTGTTTGGCACACGCGGTGAGTGAGCATAAGAAGTCGCGGCCGTGCCGGATCGCGTCTAGTCCTAGAGCCTGCGATGCAATCCAACAAAGCGGTTATTGCAGGTGTTCTGCAGAACGGGCTTCGGAGTGCGCTGGCCAAGTGATCACGGTTTGCCAAATGATTTTTTTCTATCCTGTGCTGGTTTTGTGCATGGCCGTCAGACCGCGAAGCGCACCACTTGTTCTGTACATCGGGCTGTTTGGGTAAGTCGCAGCGTGTGATGACGCGGCTTGCAGGCGGCAGATTATCACATCACGACTCTGGGCCGACCGCTGCCCGCCCGGGCGATTCTTGGCCTATTGGTGCCAGCAAAACGCTGGCGAAGGTAAGGTTTTAACGTTCCGCCTGCAAGAGTATTTCAGCTGCCAGTAGCAATTCGGAAATTTCCGACACTTGTCACACCTTTCCCATGCATGCAGCAAGGTACAAGCTCAAGCTGCCTGCAAGGGTTTGCCGGTAGACCCCTGATTTCCTTATCTCGTACAGCCGGGTCGGCAAGCGCAAGCTGCGTCCTCGCTCGAAGTGCATCAAAGTCGCCCGCGACTCAAGCGTCAGCGGCGCATTGATGATTTCCAGGACATAAAGGTTAGCGTCAGTCCACGCCTGCCGTTGCCCTGACCACAGACCGCCCAATCTCCGGACCCGCTCCCGCCAGGTCGACTGTGAGCCGATCAGGTTATTACCGTGCTGGCGGTAGTCCAGACTGGGCTGAGCGTCGTATTGGACTTCGCCGCCACACCCGCTTACTACGAGATACGTGAGCCAGTCATGCGCGACTACGCAGGTACTCGGCGGCACTTGCGCCATAAGCTGGCGAGCAGAGTCATTGATGAGCATCGTGTTGGCCCCGGCCAGGCTTTGGACTAGGGCATTACGGAAGGAAGGGGGCTTGTCGAACAGAGGCGAATGTCCAATGACACCGCCTATGTCATTGATCAGGCGGGTCCTGGAGCAGTAAAGGTTTGGTGTGTCTGGGGCCATATCTCGAAGAACGGATAGGGCTCTGCCGAGTTTGTCGCTGAACCAAATGTCGTCTTGGTCACTGAAGGCGAAGTAGTCCGCATCTATCTCATTCCGACGAATCAGAGAGAGAAAATTTTGGGCGAAACCGGTACGAGGGCCATCGAGACGAATGAGGCGCCTGGTGCCCCAGCGGTGTTGATATTCATGGATGATTTGCAGCGTTGTGTCTGTCGACCCGTCATCAGAAATGTAAAGAACCCAGTCTGTGAAGCTCTGTGCTTCGAAGGAGTCGAGTTGCTCCCTCAAAAAGCGGGCGCCGTTGAATGTACACATAAGGATGGCAATAGTCGGTCGAGCCTTTCCGCCACAATGCGTAGAAGCGCTCGGACCTTGATCTTCAATCTGGTTCAACACCGGTGACTGGGCCTCGTCGGTTTTTAAGAATATTGATGAGGCATTTGCCAGGACAGGGCGGTATCTTACCTGTACCTCGGATTATCGTCAGCACGGACATTTCGGCCGTTGCAACCGATGTCGAGATAGCATGCACTGAGGTAATGTGGGATTTTTTGCCGAGGACATTGGGGTGAAGCTTCATAAGTATTTTCGCAGTCCCATCGTCTTGGTGGGTATCCCGGCATTGATCCTCGGCTCGATTTTCGATCAGCCGGTACTCATCGGGCTTGCTATGTCCCTGATTGCCTGTCTGCTTATCAGGACTTGATCCTCTAAAATAGCGCCCCCGGGGCGAGCTTGCCGAACCTCCCCGCCATTGCCCTCCCTCCGATCTTCCACTATTACCTTTTATCATCATGCCTGATGGCTAGAAATTGGCAGCGGCTTTGGCCTGCATCCTTACCACCCTCAAGTATCAACGGCGCGAGCAGCCCAGCGCTGTGTAAGCGAGCAACGGTAGTGGCATGACGTCCCCAATCGCTGCACTATCGAACCGGCATCAGCAGTACTTGATCAGGTCAGATCTCGGGGTCAGCAGCTCGTCGGATGGAGCGCTGGGCAACGAATAAGACTGGAAGTCCAGTGTCGAGATAGCAGGAAAAGAATCTGAACGCGGAACGCTACGTCGGTTGACGGCTCTTATGCTGCCGGCCTCTGCCGTTGCCGCACTTTCCTCGGCTTCGCAGCCCTCTATCCTCAATCATGGATTCTATGAATCGCTCACACGAAAACAACCTGCAAGCGGCGCTCAAGGCTTGTCGCGGGAGTTTCCTCTCGGTCGGGTTCTTCAGTCTTTTCGTCAACACGCTGATGCTGGTTCCGACCTTCTACATGATTCAGGTCTCGGGGCGGGTGGTGCCCAGCAGCAGCACGTCGACGCTGATCATGCTCACCCTCATTCTCACCATCCTGATGCTGACGCTGGGGTCGCTGGAGTGGGTGCGGTCGCGCATCATGGTGCGCATCAGCAATCGGCTGGATGTGTTGCTGAGTCGCGACGTCTACCGCGCCAGTTTCCGGAAAGCGCTGAACAGCGGCGGTATGGACGCGTCGGCGCAGTCCCTGAATGACCTGACCTCGCTGCGGCAATTTCTCACCGGCAACGGGCTGTTTGCATTCTTCGATGCGCCGTGGCTTCCGGTGTACACCGCCGTGATGTTTCTGTTCCACCCCTGGTTTGGCTGGATGACGGTTGTCTCGGCAGTGGTACTGGTGGCGCTGGCGTACGTCAATCATCGCTACACCGGCGGCGCGCTGGCAGAGGCCAACAAGCAAAGCCTCACCGCCAATCTGCACACCACCAAAAGCCTGCGCAACGCTGAAGTCATTGAGTCGATGGGCATGCTCGACACCCTGATGGGCCGCTGGGCGGTTCGGCAGCGGCGCGTGCTGGTGTTGCAGTCCGGGGCCAGTGACAAGAGCGGCGTGATCACCTCCATTTCGAAGACGTTCCGAGCCTGGGCGCAGTCCATGATGCTGGCGGCGGGGGCATACCTGGTGATCACCCACGAGATCAATCCCGGTTTGATGATGGCGGGTTCTATCCTGCTGGGCCGGGCACTCGCGCCTATCGATCAGATGATTGGCAGCTGGAAAGGCTTCGTCGCTGCGCGCGTGCAGTACCAGCGCTTGAATGAAACGCTGGACAAGCTCAACGCCGAGCCCGACCGCATGTCATTGCCCGACCCGGAAGGGCACGTGCAGGTTGAAAGCCTGTTCGTGGCGCCGCCGGGTGCCAAAGCGGCGGTGATCAAGAACATCAGTTTCGTCACGCCCGCCGGCAGCATCGTCGGCATCGTCGGGCCCAGTGCGGCAGGTAAATCGACGCTGGCGCGTGCGTTGCTCGGTATCTGGCCGCCACAACATGGAGTGGTGAGGCTCGACGGCGCCGACATCAGCGCGTGGGACAAGCAAAAGCTGGGTCCGCACCTGGGCTACCTCCCTCAGGACATCGAGCTGTTTGAAGGCAGCATCAGCGATAACATCGCTCGCTTCACCAAGGTCGATCCCGAGAAAACCGTGTTGGCGGCCCGTATTGCCGGCGTCCATGAAATGATCCTGCAATTGCCGGACGGCTACGACACGGTTATCGGCAGCGAAGGTGTCAACCTGTCGGGCGGGCAGCGCCAGCGTATTGGTCTGGCGCGTGCGGTGTATGGCAGTCCTCGGTTGATCGTGCTGGATGAGCCCAACTCCAACCTCGATGAGGTCGGTGAGCGTGCATTGGGCGTGGCACTGCAAAAAATGAAAGAGACCGGCGCGACGGTGTTCATCATTTCGCACCGTCCCAACGTCCTTTCCCGACTGGACCGGATCATGGTCCTGAACAGTGGTGCCATGACAATGTATGGCCCCCGCGATCAAGTGATCGCCGAACTGGCTCAGCAACAGGCCAAAGCTCAAGCCCAGGCGCAGGGCCAGACCCCGCCTCGGGTCGCTCCAGCATCGACCGGCGCTATTCAGCCCAGCGCCTGAAAGGAATTCTTGAATGACCAGTAACGCGATAACCGTGCTCGACGAGCATTCTGAAGACATGCCGACGTCCGACCGTGGCATCCGCCGGGTCGGGATGACGATTGTCCTGGTGACCTTTGGCTTGTTCGGCACGTGGGCCGCTTTTGCCCCGCTGGGCAACGCAGTTTACGGTTCCGGTGTTGTCACTGTGCAGAGCTACCGCAAAACCGTCCAGCACCTGGAGGGCGGCATCGTAAAAGAACTGCTCGCCCGTGACGGTGACACGGTGCACAAGGGCGATCCGTTGATCATCCTCGACGATGGCCAGCTCAGCTCGGAATATGAGTCCACCCGCAATCAGCTCATCACCGCCCGCGCCAAGGAGGCGCGTCTTCGTGCCGAACGTGACGATCAACCGGCAATACCGGCGTTGAAGATCGACGGCGTCGAAAGTGATCGTGCCCGTGAGGCCATCGACGGTGAGGCCCAGGTGTTTCGGTCCCGGCATGACGCGCGCCTGGGCGAGATCTCCGTGCAGAAAGAGCGCATTGGCCAGTTGAAGCAGCAGATCATTGGCCTCAACGAGATGATCGCCACCAAGGTCAGTCTCGAAAAATCCTACACCGGTGAGATCACCGAGCTGAAGGACCTGCTGCGTCAGGGCTTCGTTGACAAGCAGCGCCTGCTCGAACAGGAACGCAAGCTGGACATGCTCAAGTCAGAGGTCGCCGACCACCAGTCGACGATCACCAAAACGCGGCTGCAGATCAATGAAACCGAGATGCAGATTGTCCAGACCAACCAGAAATTCAGCTCCGATGTGGCCAAGGATCTGAGCGACGTGCAGGCGCAGGTTTTCGACCTGCAAGAGAAAGCCAGCGCGCTCAAGGACAGGCTGTCGCGCATCGTCATCCGCGCCCCTGAAGACGGCATGGTGCTGGACATGAAAGTGCACACCATCGGCGGGGTAGTTAGCGCGGGCACGCCGCTGCTGGACATCGTGCCGGAGTCTTCAGACCTGGTAGTGGAAGCGCATGTCTCGACTAACGACATCGACCGCATCACCTTGGGCAAGATGACCGACATCCGCTTTAGCGCGTTCAACGCTGCCACCACGCCGGTGATTCAGGGGCAGGTCACGCGAATTTCTGCTGACCGTCTTACCGACGAGAAAACCGGCGAGGGCTATTACCTGGTGCGCGTGAAAGTCACCGATGAAGGCATGCAGAGGTTGGGCAACCGCAAACTGCAACCGGGCATGCCGGCGGAGGTGCTGATCAACGCGGGCGAACGCACCATGCTGCAGTACCTGCTCAAGCCTGCGCGCAACATGTTCGCCAAATCGATGATCGAGGAATGAACGTGGTTCGTATCCTTCCCGGTCTGCTTTTTGGTTTGTTTGCGCTAAACGCCAATGCGGCGCAGCCCGCCGCCCCGCAACAGGTCAGCGCTTCGACCTATTCGCTGGACCTGATGACGCTGTACAAAGAGTCGCGGCTTGAAGACCCGCGCATTCTTTCGGCCTACGCCCACGCCCGGTCTGCCAAGCAGCAGGAGCGCGAAGCGTTTGGCGGGTTGCTGCCCCAGGTGTCGGCGAGCAGTAACATCAACCGGATTCTGCGCAAGGACGATCAATCGCGGGATATCTATGACAACAAAAGCTATTCGCTGAACCTGAGTCAGTTCATCTACAACAAGGAGGCGTGGGAGCGATATCAGAAGGCCAAGAGCGTCACGCTGCAGAAGAGCTCGCAGTCCGAGGACTCTCAGGCGGAAGCGACCGTTGATCTGGCCAAGCGGTATTTTGCTGCGCTAGCCGCCGACGATGCGCTAGAGCTGGTCTCGGCCGAGCGTCGCGCCACTCAGGGCAGCCTCGATCGCGTCAACGCCTTGTACGCCAGGCAGATGGCCAAGATCACCGACATGCTGGATCTCAAAGCTCGGGTCGACCTGTTGATCGCTCAGGAAATTGAAGCGCGCAATCAGGTGCGCTTGTCACGGGAAGGGTTGTCGGAGATCGTCGGCCGGCCAATCAATGATCGCTTGAGCCGGATCCGTAATGACATCGCACTGGAAGCACCTACGCTGCCGCTGGACGCCTGGATCGCCCAGGCGCTTGACAGCAATCCCCGACTCAAAGCCTATGAAAGCAACCTCGCCGCGGCCGATGCGGCGGTGCGTGAAGGGAAGGGCGGGCATTATCCCTCGTTGAGTTTTAACCTCGGCGCCTCGCAGAGTGACGTCGGTTACGACAACACGCTGACCCCACGCAGTGACAGCTACGTCGCCACCATTGGCCTGAAAGTACCGATCTACAGCGGCGGCTCGACGTCGGCGCGGGTGAGCGGTCTGTATGACGAGCAATACGCAGCCGAGCAGGATCTTGAAGGCGTTCGCCGGCAAGTGGTGAAGGAAACTACCAACGCGTATCTCACCGCTCAGTCTGCCGTGGACAAGATCCGCGCGGGGCAGAATGCGTTGTCTTCGGCCAAGCAGTCGAGCATCGCTGCGCAGAAGGCGTTCACCTATGGCGTGGTTAACGCCGTCGATGTGCTGACCGCCGTGCAGAATGAATTCAAGGCACGGGGCGACCTGCTGAAATCGCAGTACGACTTCATCACCAACCTGTTCATCCTGAATCGCTGGGCGGGCAAGCTGTCGCAAGAAAGTGTTGCCAGCGTCAACGTGTGGCTCGGCGGTGATGACTCGGAAGCGCTGAAAGACTTGAACAATTCAGCCCCCAAGTCCAAGTAACGAGCAGTCACTCATGCTTGCCGGTGTACCGACAAAACTTTGCGGTACACCGCCAGCGTCTGCCGCGCGCATTCCTGCCAAGTGAATCGAGGGCGCGTTTGAGGCCCAGCTTGACGCGCTGGGTGAGTCATGAAATCAAGGGGCGCGAGCCTATCATGAGTCTCGTTTTCGGGCATTTGCTTCTGCGCATGATCTCACCGCGCCATTGCGTTTCCTCCCCCAACCCATCACCATCGCTTTCCGTTATCCATTGCCTGATGGACTAGACAAATTGGCAGCACGTTCGGCTCAAAAGCGCCCTGGATTATGGATGCTTCTGGCGCTTGCACTGACGTGCACGGCGTGTGTCGGCTATCTGCAGGCGGATTGGGATTTTTCCCTGATCAGCCGTCGCGCCGAAGCGCTGTACGGGCCGCTGGGCGCCGGAAAGCAGCGCATCGATGCCTGGCAGAATTTGCTGGCGACCGAGAAGCAAGTCAGCGAAATGGACAAGCTCAACGTCGTGAACCTGTTCTTCAACAAGCAGATGCGCTACGCCGAGGACATCGACCTCTGGCATGAGGTCGATTACTGGGCCACGCCGGTCGAGTCGTTGATAAAAGGCGCTGGGGATTGTGAGGATTACGCGATCGCCAAGTATTTCAGCCTGCGCCGCCTGGGTGTGCCCAGCGAGAAGCTGCTGATCACGTACGTCAAGGCGTTGCGCCTGAACCGCGCGCACATGGTGCTGACTTATTACTCGAGTCCGAACGCGATGCCGCTGGTGCTCGACAGTCTGATCAACGACATCAAACCCGCCAGCGAGCGAACGGACCTGTTGCCGGTGTATTCCTTTAACGCTGAAGGACTGTGGCTGCCGGGCGCGCAAGGCAACAAGAAAGTGAGCGACACCAAACGTCTGTCCCGGTGGCAGGACGTGCTGAAAAAAATGACCGCAGAAGGCTTCCCCACCGAGCCCGAGAATTAGGAGTACTGATGTCTCTGTTCAAACAGCTGTTGATCGCGATCTGTCTGTTTCTGGTGGTTGCCTTTGCGGGAAGTTTTGTCGTCAGCCTGGAAAGCTCGCGGGCGCAGTACGTCAATCAACTGCGCTCCCACGCCCAGGACGCCGCGACGTCGCTGGCGCTGTCGCTGACGTCCAACATCGACGACCCGGCGATGGTCGAGCTGATGGTGGCGTCGATCTTCGACAGCGGTTACTACGCCAGCATCCGGGTGGTGGATCTCGCGAGTGGCGACGCCATCGTCGAGCGCAGTGCGACGCCGGACAATCAGGGCGTGCCGCAGTGGTTCATCAACGCCATCGGGCTTGAACCCGCGGGCGGCGAGGCGATTGTCAGCCGTGGCTGGCAGCAGACGGCGCGGGTCGAGGTGGTCAGCCACCCGATGTTCGCGCTGGCGAAGTTGTGGCAGAGCGCGCTGGGCAGCCTCGGCTGGTTGCTGGTGTGCGGCGTGGTCAGTGCGATTCTGGGCGCGATGTTGCTGCGACGGCAGCTCAAACCGCTGGATTACATGGTGGCGCAGTCGCAGGCGATTGGTCGTCGCGAGTTCCTTGTTCTGCCCGAGCTGCCGCGCACGCCGGAGCTGCGCCGGGTGGTGCAGGCGATGAACCAGATGGTCGAGAAGCTCAAGGCGCTGTTTCAGGAAAGCACCGAGCGCAGTGAGAAGCTGCGCGTCGAGTCGTATCAGGACAGCCTGACCGGGCTGTCCAACCGCCGTTATTTCGATATGCAGCTCAACGCGCACGTCAGCCACCTGGAAGACGGACGCGCGGGGTATTTGATGCTGTTGCGCGTAAAAGACCTGGCCGGCTTGAACCAGCGTCTGGGAGGCAAGCGCACCGACGCCTTGCTGGTGGCAGTGGCTGAGCAGTTGGTGCGTCACTGCGAAAAATATCCCGAAACCCGCAACCTCATCAGCCGCAGCCGTGGCGGCGAGTTCGCCGTGCTGGCGCCGGGCATGGTTCACGATGAGGCCGTGCAGCTGGGGCAGAATCTTGAGGCGGCGCTGCAGAGTCTGGAAGCCACCGGCGCCTCCGACGTCTCGCCCGTCGCGCACATGGGGCTCGCGCCGTACAGTCCGGGCGATGCCTCGATGACCTTGCTGGGGCTGGCCGATCAGGCGTTGTCCCAGGCCGAAAGCGGCGGCGAGCAATCGTGGTATTGCATTGAGCGTGGCGCGATTGGTGATCTGGGTGAAGATCAGCATGCGTGGCACAGCGCGTTGGATCATGCCCTTGAGCACGGGCGGTTTCAGCTGTTCTTTCAGCCGGTGATTGAGTCTCGCGATGCGTCGAAGGTGCTGCATTACAAGGTGCTGTCACGGCTGGTCGACGCTGACGGCGAGACGATTCCGGCCGGGCGCTTTCTGCCGTGGCTGGAGCGGTTCGGTTGGTCGAGCCGGCTGGATCTGCTGATGTTGCGGCAGGTGCTGACACATCTGGGCACCCACAATGAGCGCTTGGCGTTGAACCTGTCGGCGGCCACGCTCAATGACGCTGCGGCGCTGAACGAAGTGTTCAATGCCCTGCGCCTGCACCCGAAACTCGGCGCGCGCCTGACCTTCGAGATCGGCGAGGAGCAGGTGCCGGAGCAAGCGGTGCTGGAGAAGTTGACCCGCCGCCTGCAAGCAGCCGGCTATTCCCTGGCGCTGCAGCGGTTTGGTGGGCGCTTCAGCATGATCGGCAACCTGGCGCATCTGGGGCTGGCGTATCTGAAGATCGATGGCAGCTACATCCGCACCATTGACCAGGAGAGCCACAAACGGTTGTTCATCGAAGCGGTCCAGCGCGCGGCGCACAGCATCGACCTGCCGCTGATCGCCGAGCGCGTTGAGACTGAAGGCGAGCGTCAGGTGATCGTGGAAATGGGGATAGAAGGGCTGCAAGGTCGGCTGTTCGGGGATCCTGCGCCCTGGAAGTGATTGACCGAGGAATGCGCCTGCCGGTGAGCCGCAATGATGCTGGCTGAAGCACTCCTGATGTTTTCGCATAATCAAACAATGGAAGCACTTTTATGAAGCGATGGACTGCAGCATTAATGATGGCAACCCTCACAGGATGCGGCACCATCAAGACCCTCAACGACGAAAAAGGGGCCGGGGATACACTGGCGCGCCACAGCTCCAATTGCCAGTCCATACCCCGTGCCTACAGCGGGGCTGTCTATCAGTTCTGCACCTTGAACGCCCCGCCGGTTTCCGGGCCGCACTGGTCTGCGGCCACCATTGCACTGGACATGGCCCTTTCCGCGGTCGCCGATACCGTGCTGCTGCCCTACACCGGGTATCAGCAATACCAGCAGGGCGATATCAAGGTTCGACGTAAGCAGTACTGATCGGTCTGCGTCTACAGGCAGATGCGCGCCTGCCCGCTAATGCGGTGTGCCAGACGACATTGATGTCACAGCCCCGCCGCTTTCGCGACCGTCGTAACCTCCGATTGCTCCTACAGGGGTATTTGCATTCGACGCGGATTTTGGATGCGGGCGTGAAATGGTGGGAGCGAGCTTGCTCGCGAAAAGGTCGGCACATCCGCTACATCTTCAGCGGCTGAAATGCTGTCTTCGTGAGCAAGCTCACCACACGTGCACTGTGAGCTGTGTGGCAGCATGCCGTCACAACCACGGGATCGAGTTTGCGGCTCGAAAGCACGTCTTTGCAGGAAGGCGTGTACGAAAAACGGGCTTCAGATCAGCCGTTGTTCATCATCATTGATCAAGTCACTCAGGCCGCCCAGTGTTTCTCGGGCCTGGGTACGATCCATCAATTTCGCCTGTGCGGCGGAGGGGAGGTCGGTGATGTTGAGGATGCCTTTGCTGGTCAGGACCTGAATCAAGTCGTCCAGTACCCGGATCATGTCCATGTCGCTGGACTTGAGCTGGATCAGGCTTTTCTCGACCACTTCGTTGGCAAACCAGGCTTGCACCTGATGGTCATCGGGCGGCAGTTGCTCGCTCGCTTCGGCGAACGCCGTTGCTTCCACGCGAACTAGCGTTCCATCGGCATCGCGCTGAACGTAAAACATGACTCATTCCTCAGGGAGTAACCGGGCTGGCACCCGTCAGCGACGGGTGCCAGCACAGTACAACAGCTCTCGCGACTCAGCTATCAGTGGTGATCGACTTTGATGGTCGGATCCGCACCGCTCACCAGCGAGTTGACCATGGCATTGCTCCAGGTCACCCCTTCCACCTTGATGTGCACATCGGCCGTGGTCGCCGCGGCAGCCGCAGAGACGTTCGACGCGAACTGCCCGGTGGTGCTGACTTGCAGAATGGTGTCATGGCCATCGTTGGTGACTTGCAGGTACTTGCTGAGGGTATCGGTGTCTTCACCTTGCAGCAGGTCACGCAGGTCAATCCGGTCGCCACCATCCTTGTTGAAGTCCTTGATCACGTCAAAGCCACCGCTGTTGGTGTCGCCCGCTTTCCAGGCGAATGTATCGGCACCTGCGCCACCGGTAAGGATGTCGTTGCCTTTACCACCCATCAGTATGTCGTTGCCGTTGCCACCGTTGAGGATGTCGTCGCCACCCTGGCCGAACAGGATGTCATTGCCATTACCGCCCAGCAGGGTGTCGTTACCATCCTGCGACGTTGACGAGGAGTTCGCCAGGTGAGCTACTGCGTCAAGGTTGTTGGTCACGAACGAGTGCAGTGTCTTGTCATCGATGGTCGACACGTTGACGTGCAAGGTATCTGCCGCGAAAGCCTTCAGCGCTGTGATGCCGCCCTGCGTGTTGAAGGTGATCAGATCACCGAACAGGAGGTCATTGCCGTCGCCACCGTTCAGGGTGTCGCTGCCCGGAGCGATTGCTTTCTGGTCGCCCAGTACCGCTTTCGCCAAGTCATCGGCGTTGACGTTGGTCTGCGCGTGACCGTCGCTGTCGTAGTGGTTGAGCGTGCTCGTCTTGACCGCCGAGTTCAGGCCGATCGCTTCGATGGTCGGCGACTGCTTCAGCAGCAGTGCGTAACCGGTGTCCGCTTCAGCCAGCACGACGCTGCTGCCGTTGGTTTCAGGTGAATTCAGGCTGTATTCCTGACCGCCCATACCGTCGGCGTGGCTTGCGAGGGTGCCCATCAGCTTGCCGGTCGTGCTGCTGGCGTAGCTGTACACGTGGCCCACGGTGTCGATGGCGACTTTGCCGTTCACCGAATACGTGCTGCCCAGATGCCAGCTTTCCAGGCCCGTCGCCAATGTAATGGCCGTGCCGTTCACCGTACCGAGCACCGTACTGGTGTTCTGGTAAACGTTAGGCTCGCCGTCGGTGATGAAGTAAGTGCGGTTCTCGCCCGTCGGGTTGGTGCTGTTCAAGCCGGCAAACCAGTTCGCCGTAGTCTTGAACGCATCTTCGTAGTTGGTGGTACCGCCCGATGTCATGGTCGCCAGAGCAGCGGCCAATGTTTTCAGCGCAGCAGCCTTGTCAGACATGTCCACGGAGACGGTCGAGCGTACGTTGGTGTCGAAATCCACCAGCAGCACGTTGATCTTGCCGGCGTTGGCCGTCTGGGCGCCGTTCGCCAGTTTCTCGAAAACCGACTGCAACTGGGTCTTCGCCGTGTCGAGGGTTTTGCCCATGCTGCCCGAGCTGTCGACGATGAAGGCGATGTTGTAGCTCTTGCCCTGCACGATGGTCGTGCCGCTGACGTCGGCAACAATGATGTCGCCACCGGTAGTGCCGTTGATCGGCGTCGGGTCGGTGCCGGCCAGGCCTTCACTCGAGGTGTAGGTCTGAGGCTCGACAGTGACCGTGATCGCCTTGCTGTCGCTGGCGCTGGCTACAGCGCTTGGGACGCCCGGAACCGTCGCTTCAGTCGCCGTCGCCGTAACGTTCAGCGTGAATTTGCCGCTGAAGTAGTCAGGCGTGGTGATGCTCAGCGTCGACAGGTCGAATTTGCTGACATCGATCGTGTCCATCACGGTTTTGCCGTTTTCGACATGAGTCGTCACGGTGGCCGTGTGGCCCGCTGCGTCGGTCAGGATCGAGCCGGCCGGTGCGCCGCCGCTCAGGGTCGTGACGTGAGTCTCCGAACCGTCGAGGCTGTCACCGAACACCGCCTGGACCGGGCTCAGCTTGATCGCGGCGCCTTCGGTGCCGTGGTTCAGCTCGTAACCGGTGTAGTAACCCTCACCGCTGCCAACCGTGCCTTCGTGCAACGGCGAGACGTTCAGGCCGGACGCCTTGAGGTCATCGACCGTTGCGAACAGCAGCACGTTGGTGCTGTTCAGCGCCACGGTCTGGGTGGCGTTGGTGCTGATGTTCTTGTCGGTGAGGCTGATGTTGTAACTGCCCGGGCCCGCCTGGTTGTAGTGGTAGATGTCCAGGGTGTAGTAGCCGGACTCCGTTGGCGTGAAGCCCGCGCTCTGGATCTTGCCACCCGCGCCCCATGTGGCGTTGGCGGCGGTCTGGCCCGCCACGGTGATCAGCAGGCTGTCGTCCGCAGTCCCGGAGAAGGTGTAAGTGTGGCCGGCTTCCATGTAGACCAGACCGGACAACTTGGTGCCGGTGCCGACAGCTACGGAAGAGTCCTGCGCATCGGCGGCGACGGTGTGAGAGGTCGACGCAACGGTGGTGTTGAAGCCGGCCTTGATGGTCGCTTCATTCGCGCCGTTGCCGTCGGTGCCCATGCCTTTCAGCGTGCCGACGTAAACGTCCTTGACCAGACCGGTCGACTGAACGACGCCGGAGCCCAGCGTCACCAGCGGTTGATCGGCGACAGGCGCCACATTGATGGTGCCGGTGGCTTTGACCGAACTCGCCAGACCCTGATCGTCGACTGCCTTGTAGGTGAACGAGGTGCTGCCCGCCCAATCGGCGGCCGGCTTGAAGAACACCGTTGCAGCGTTGCCGACTGCCACGATGTTGCTCAGGCTGGTCAGCGCGACCTTGCCCGCCGCATCGGCGTAGAACGTGCCGTGTGCGGCCATGTCGACCAGGTTGAAGTGGTCGATTTTGCTGTCCACGTCGGTTGCGCTCAGCGTCACGGCGATGGCCGGGCTGTCTTCGTTACCGGTGCCGGTCGTGGCGTTGGCCACCGGAACATCGTTGACCGTCGTGATGTGGATCGTCGACGTGGTGTTGGCGATGTTATTGGTGGCGCTGCCGTCGTTGACGCTGATGTTGATGATGCGGTCGTCTTTGACAGGGTCGTGGGACGTGCTGTCGAAGGTGATCGACGAGATCGCCGTCTGGTACTGAGCGGCCGTGCCCGCACCGAACGTGATGACCTTGCCGGTCACGACGTTGTTGGTGACGATGTCGGTGGTGGTGTAGCTCAGGCCAGCGGTGTTGCCGATCGCCAGCAGATCACCCGCCTTGTAGTTGGTCAGCGTGACAGTGGCGCTTTGCAGCGTCTGGCTGTCGGCATCGCTCACGGTGAAGTCGCGAGCGATCAAGCCTGGACCTTTGCCCGGCGCGGTGACATCGCCGCCGACCAGGGTTTCGTTCCAGGTGTTGCCGAATTCCTTGCCATCGCCGGTATGGCCGATGACTGGCGCGTCGTTCACGGCGGTGACCGAGATCTTGCTGCCGGCAACCAGCGAATCCTGCGTACCGGTACCGTCACCTTTCGCGCCGGAGTCGGTCACTTGAACCGTCACGGCACGGTCACCCGCCTGAGGGTTGTCGCCCGGGCTGTTGAAGGTGATCGACTGGATCAGCGCTTTGTACTGGTCAACGGTCGCGATGCCGGTGATCTTGAAGCCGTTCACCAGGCCTGCATCGTTGTGGGTTTCTACCACGCTGACGCCTTTCGGCGCAGTGCCGGTGAAGGTCAGTACGTCGCCCGCCTTCACGTCGACCGACACCACGGCCTTGCTCAGGGTGGTGTTGTCGACGTCGGCCAGGTTCAGGTTCTTGACGATCGAGACCGCCGCGTCGTTTTCAGTGAAACCAACCGATGCAGTGCTCACGGTCGGTACATCGTTGACCGTGGTGATGTGGATCGTCGAGGTCGTGGACGCGATGTTGTTGACCGTGCTGCCGTCGTCGATGCTGATGTTGATGATGCGGTCGACTTTCGACGGGTCATGGGAGGTGTTGTCGAAGGTGATCGACTGAATCGCCGTCTGGTACTGGGCGGCTGTGCCTGCGCCGAACGTGATGGTCTTGCCGGTCACTGCACCGGAAGCGTCTTTTACATCACTGACGGTGTAGGTCAGGGCGCCCGGTTTGCCGACATTCAGGACATCGCCGTCCTTGAAGTTGGTCAGCGTGACGGTCGCGCTTTTCAGCGTGGTGCTGTCAGCGTCGTTCAGGGTGAAATCGCGAGCGATCTGACCTGGGCCTTTGCCCGGCGCGGTGACATCGCCGCCGACCAGGGTTTCGTTCCAGGTGTTGCCGAACTCTTTGCCCGTCCCGGTATGGCCGATGACTGGCGCATCGTTCACGGCAATCACGTTGATCTGGCTGTTGTGGACCACAGTCAGGTTGTCAGTGCCGTTGGCATCGGCGTCAGTCACGGCGATGGTCACGCCGCGTGGCGCGGTGTTCGGGTTGTCGCTGTTGTCGGCGTAAGTAATCGACTTGATCAGGGTTTCGTAATTGGCAACCGAAGCCTTGCCGGTCAGATCGATAACGATGTTGCCGTTGGCGTCGTTGCTCAGTGTGTACTTGATGCCCAGATCGGTGGTGCCGTCAGTGCCGCCTTTGTAGTACTGGGACACCACCAGGTCTTCAGCCTGAATGCCGGTCAGCGTGATTTTCGCGCTGCTCAGCTGGGTGCTGTCGATGTCGGCGATGCTGAAGTCTTTGACAATCGCGATCGGCGCGCCGTTTTCGGTGTAGGTGATGCTGCCGAAATTCACGACCGGTGCGTCGTTCACTGGCGTCACGGTAACGGTCAGCGGCTGTTGGGTCGTCGCGGACGGGCCGTTCAGTTCGGTGGACGTCGAGTTGACGATCAGGTTGATCTGGCCGTTGAAGTTCTCCGGTGGCGTGATGGTCACCTTGGTCAGGTCCCAGCCGTCGAGCGCTGCAGTGCCGTTGCCGCCGGCAGTTGACGTGTAGCTGTGAGTGCCATCAGTGACGACGGCACCGACCGGAACGCCGGAAACAGTCAGGTGGGTCAGGCTTTCGGAACCGTCGTTATCGACCAGCGTGGTGCCGATGTTCAGGTGGATGG
This sequence comes from Pseudomonas petrae, assembly GCF_021728295.1. Lineage (GTDB taxonomy): Bacteria > Pseudomonadota > Gammaproteobacteria > Pseudomonadales > Pseudomonadaceae > Aquipseudomonas > Aquipseudomonas petrae. The sequence continues at coordinate 55,973 of NZ_JAKJXE010000012.1, read as the reverse complement.
CCGTGTCTTCCGGGCCGGTGACGGCAGGGGCGATCACGGTCGGGGCGTCTGCAACCGCCGCCACATGGACGTTGAACGTCAGGTCTTTGCTGACCGGAGCCGCAGCGCCGTCTTGCGCGGTAGCAGTGACGGTCAGAGCGATGTCACCGCTGAAGTTGGCAGGCGGGGTGAGCTTGAGTTTGCTCAGGTCCCAATCGGTCACGTCCGTGGCGGTTGCCCCGGCGGTGGCGTTGAAGGTGTGCGTGCCGTCGCTCAGGGAAGCGCCAACCGGGATGCCCTTCATGCTGACGGTCAGGCTTTCGGAACCGTCGACGTCAGTGGTCGCTGCCTTGATGGTCGACAGCAGAATCGCGTTGTCTTCCAGGCCGCTGTTCAGGTGCTCGGTGACGCTGATGTTGTTGACCACGCCGCCCAAGGAGTTCGCGTCGCCGGCCTTGAATTCCAGCTTCGCGCTGCCGTCGGTGGTGACCGGCACGTCGAAGGTGTAGGTCTTCAGACCTACCATGGTATTGCTCAGCGTGCCGACCAGCTTGCCGCCCCAGAAGACGTTGATCAGTGAGTTGTCGACCGCGCCTGCACGGACCGAATAATCGACCGAAACGGAGTAGGTCGCGCCGGCTTTGGCATTGATGTTGGTGTACAGGTTGCTCGGGTCACCGCTGTTGCGCTCCAGCTCCAGCACTTGGCTGTTGTTGCTGTTGCCGGCAACGCCGTAGGTGCCCGGGGTGCGGATTTCAACGGTGCCGCCGCTGTTGTCGGTGTGCCACGCGCCGCTGCCGATGTTGCCGATCACGGTTGTGGTCGCGCCGTTCACGTTCAGCGAAGCAACGGTCTGGTCGTCCACAAGAGACAGGGCAGGGGTGTCGGTGACCGGGTTGACCGTGATGGTGCCGGTGGCCGGTGTGGTGTCTGCCTGCCCCTGATTGTCGACGGCGGTGTAGGTGAACTTGGTGCTGCCGCTCCAGTCGCCGTCCGGCTTGAAGTAAACGGTTGCGCTGTTGCCGGTCGCCTTGATGACGCTGGTGCCGTCCAGTGCCTGAGTGCCTGCGGTATCGGCGTAGAACGTGCCGTGCTGACCCAGGTTGACCAGGTTGAAGTGGTCGATGGTGCCGTCGACATCGGTGCCGGTCAGTTTGACCGCGATGGTGTTGTCTTCATCGCCCGTGGCCGCTGCTGGCTTGGTCACCGGCGCATCGTTGACGGCAATCACGTTGATCTGGCTGTCGTGAACGACGGTCAGGTTATTGGTGCCATTGGCATCAGCGTCAGTAACCGCGATGGTCACGCCACGTGGCGTGGTGCTTGGGTTCTCGCTGTTGTCGGCGTAGGTGATCGACTTGATCAGGGTTTCGTAATTGGCAACCGAAGCCTTGCCGGTCAGGTCGATAACGATGTTGCCGTTGGCGTCGTTGCTCAGCGTGTACTTGATGCCCAGATCGGTGGAGCCGTCGGTGCCACCTTTGTAGTACTGGGAAACGATCAGGTCTTCGCCCTTGATGCCGGTCAGCGTGATTTTCGCGCTGCTCAACTCAGTGCTGTCAACGTCGGTAATGCTGAAGTCTTTGACGATCGCGATCGGCGCACCGTTTTCGGTGTAGGTGATGCTGCCGAAGTTGACGACAGGCGCGTCGTTGACGGGCGTAACCGTGATGGTGCCGGTTGCCGGGGTGGTGGAAGCCAGGCCCTGGTTGTCGACAGCGGTGTAGGTGAATGGCGTGCTGCCATTCCAGTTCGCGTCCGGCTTGAAGTAGATCGTCGCACCGTTGTTGGTGGCGGTGATGTCATTCAAGTTGGTCAGCGGCTGAGTACCGGCCGCGTCCGAGTAGAACGTGCCGTTGGCAGGCGTGTTGACCAGATTGAAGTGGTCAATGGTGCCGTCCACGTCAGAGCCCGTCAGCTTGACGGCAACGATAGTATCTTCGTTGCCTGCACCCGACGCGGCGTTAACAACCGGCGCGTCGTTGACTGGCGCGACGTTAACGGTCAGCGACTCGGTGGTGGTCGCTTTCTGGCCGGTGAGTTCAGTCGAGGTCGAGCTCACTTGCAGGGTGATCGAGCCATTGAAGTCAGCCGGTGGCGTCAGGGTCAGCTTGGTCAAATCCCAGCCGTCGATAACGACTTTGCCGTCGCCGGTCGAAATGGACGTGTAGGTGTGGGTGCCATCGGTCAGCACGCCACCGACCGGAATGCCGCCCACGGTCAGGCCGCTCAGGCTTTCCGAACCGTCGGTGTCGACCAGTGCAGTGCCGACGCTGATCTTGATTGCGGTGTCTTCATCGCCCTGGGCGGTGGTGACGGTAACGATCGGGGCATCAGCCACAGGCGTGACGTTGATCGTGCCAGTTGCCGGAACGCCTGCTGGCAGGTTCTGGTTGTCGACAGCGGTGTAAGTGAAGTTGGTGTCACCGGCCCAGTTGGCGTCTGGCTTGAAGTAGATCGTCGCGCCATTGTTGCTGGCGGCGATGTTGCTCAAGTTGGTCAGCGGTTGGGTGCCGGCGGCGTCCGAGTAGAACGTGCCGTGCGCAGGCGCACTGACCAGGTTGAAGTGGCCGATGGTGCCGTCGACGTCAGAGCCGGACAGCTTGACGGCGATGGTGGTGTCTTCGTTGCCAGCACCCGAAGCAGCGTTGACTACCGGCGCATCGTTGACTGGCGCGACGTTGACGGTCAGCGACTCAGTGGTGGTCGCTTTCTGGCCGGTGAGTTCAGTCGACGTCGAGCTCACTTGCAGGGTGATCGGGCCGTTGAAGTCAGCCGGTGGCGTCAGGGTCAGCTTGGTCAGGTCCCAACCATCGATCACGACTTTGCCATCGCCGGTCGGGATCGAGGTGTAGCTGTTTTTGCCATCGGTCAGCACAGCGCCGACCGGAATACCGCCCACGGTCAGGCCGCTCAGGCTTTCCGAACCATCGGTGTCGACCAGTGCAGTGCCGACGCTGATCTTGATCGCCGAATCTTCAGCGCCCTGGGCGTTGGTGACGGTGACGATCGGGGCATCAGCCACCGGCGTGACGTTGATCGTGCCAGTTGCCGGAGTGCCGGCTGGCAGGTTCTGGTTGTCGACTGCGGTGTAGGTGAAGTTGGTGTCGCCCGCCCAGTTGGCGTCTGGCTTGAAGTAGATCGTCGCGCCATTGTTGCTGGCGACGATGTTGCTCAAGTTGGTCAGTGGTTGGGTGCCGGCAGCGTCGGAATAGAACGTGCCGTTGGCTGGCGCATTGACCAGATTGAAGTGGCCGATGGTGCCATCGACATCAGCGCCAGTCAGCTTGACGGCGATGAGCGTGTCTTCGTTGCCCTGGCCGGACGCGGTGTTCACGGTCGGTGCATCGTTGACCGCCGTCACGTCGATTTCACCGGTGGCGCTGCCCGACAGGTTGTTGGTGCCATTGGCATCAACGTCGGTCACTTCGATGGTCACGCCACGCGGCGTGGTGCTCGGGTTATCGCTGCTGTTGGCGTAGGTGATCGAGTTGATCAGCGTGGTGTAGTCGGCGATGGACGCCTTGCCGGTCAGGTCGATAACGATGTTGCCGTTGGCGTCGTTGCTCAGGTTGTAGCTGATGCCCAGGTCGGTGGTGCCGCTGTTGCCACCTTTGTAGTACTGGGAAACGATCAGGTCTTCGGCCTGAATGCCGGTCAGCGTGATTTTCGCGCTGCTCAGCTGGCTGCTGTCGACGTCGCCGATCTGCAGGTTGCTGACCAATGCCTGAGGTGCGCCGTTTTCGACGTAGTCAGGGTTGGTGAAGGTGACGGTCGGTGCGTCGTTGACCGGCCCGACGTTGACAGTCAGGGGCACAGTCGTGGTTGCCGATTGGCCGGTCAGCTCAGTGGAGGTCGAGCTCACTTGCAGGGTGATCGGGCCGTTGAAGTCTTTCGGCGGCGTGATCGTCAGGTTGGTCAGGTCCCAGCCATTGATGTAGACCGCGCCGTCGCCTGTCGGAATCGAAGTGTAGCTGTGGGTGCCGTCAGTCAGCACGGCGCCCACTGGAATACCGGACACCACGAACGGGCCAAGGGATTCCGAGCCATCGGTGTCGACCAGCGCAGTGCTCACGTTCAGCTTGATCGCCGAATCTTCATTACCTTGTGCGTCGGCAACGGTGACGATCGGGGCATCGGCCACCGGCGTGACGTTGATGATGCCGTTGGCTGGCGCGCCCGCTGGCAGGTTCTGATTGTCGACAGCGGTGTAGGTGAAGTTGGTGTCACCGGCCCAGTTGGCATCCGGCTTGAAGTAGATCGTCGCGCTGTTGTTGCTGGCGGCGATGTTGCTGAGGTTGGTCAGCTCCTGAGTACCGGCGGCATCGGCGTAGAACTTGCCGTGCTCGGCCATGGTGACCAGGTTGAAGTGGTCAATGGTGCCGTCAACGTCTGCGCCGGTCAGCTTGACCGCGATCGCTGTGTCTTCGTCGCCCTGGCCCAATGCTGCGTTGACGGTCGGCGCGTCGTTGACGGCGATCACGTTGATCTGGCCGTCGTGCACCGCGGTCAGGTTAGTGGTGCCGTTGGCGTCAAGGTCGGTGACCGAGATGGTCACGCCGCGCGGTACGGTGCTCGGGTTTTCGCTGTTGTCGGCGTAAGTAAGCGACTTGATCAGGGTTTCATAGTTGGCGACCGAGGCATTGCCCGTCAGGTCGATCACGATGTTGCCGTTGGCGTCGTTGCTCAGCGTGTAGGTGATGCCCAGGTCGGTAACACCCGTGGTGCCGCCTTTGTAGTACTGGGACACAACGAGGTCTTCAGCCTGAATACCGGTCAGCGTGATTTTCGCGCTGCTCAGTTGGGTGCTGTCGATGTCGGTGATGCTGAAGTTGTTGACCAGCGCGATCGGCGCGCCGTTTTCGGTGTAGGTCACGCTGTCGAAGTTGACCGCCGGACCGTCGTTTACTGGCGTCACGTTGACGATCAGGGGCTGTGTCGTGGTGGCCGAATCCTTGTTGGCGCCTTCGGTCGACGTCGAGCTCACTTGCAGGGTGATCGGGCCGTTGAAGTCTTTCGGCGGGGTGATCGTCAGGTTGTTCAAATCCCAACCGTCGATGTAAACAGCGCCGTCGCCTGTCGGAATCGAGGTGTAGCTGTGGGTGCCGTCAGTCAGCACGGCGCCGACCGGAATGCCGGACACAACAAGCGGGCCCAGGGATTCGGAGCCATCGGTGTCGACCAGCGCGGTGCTCAGGGTCAGCTTGATCGCCGTGTCTTCAGCGCCTTGGGCGTCGGCAACGGTCACGATCGGGGCATCGGCCACTGGCGTGACGTTGATGATGCCGTTGGCTGGCGCGCCGGCTGGCTGGCCCTGATTGTCGACAGCGGTGTAGGTGAAGCTGGTGTCGCCCGCCCAGTTGGCGTTCGGCTTGAAGTAGATCGTGGCGCCGTTGGCGGTGGCGGCGATGTTGCTGAGGTTGGTCAGCGCCTGGGTACCGGCGGCATCGGCGTAGAACGTGCCGTTGGCCGCCAGGGTGACCAGGTTGAAGTGGTCGATGGTACCGTCGACGTCAGTGCCGGTCAGCTTGACCGCGATGGTGGTGTCTTCGTCGCCTTTGCCCGATGCGTCGATGACGGTCGGCGCATCGTTGACCGGGGTGATGTCGACTTCACCGGTGGCGCTGCCCGTCAGGTTGTTCGTGCCGTGGGTGTCCACGTCAGTCACTTCGATCGTCACGCCACGTGGGGTGGTGATCGGGGCGTCACTGCTGTTGGCGTAAGTGATCGAGTTGATCAGCGTGGTGTAGTCGGCGATCGAGGCGTTGCCGCTCAACTGAATGACGACGTTGCCGTTGGCGTCGTTGCCCAGCGTGTAGCTGATGCCCGAAGCCGTGGTGCCGGTGTTGCCACCCTGGAAGGACGGCGAAGCGATCAGGTCTTCGGCCTGAACGCCAGTCACGGTGATCTTCGCGCCGCTCAACTGGCCGCCGTCGACGTCGCCGATCTGCAGGTTGTTGACCAGTGCCTGAGGCGCGCCGTTTTCGACGTAATCGGTGCTGGTGAACGTGACGGTCGGGGCGTCATTGACGGCGACGACGTGCACGATGCTGGTGGCCGGTACGGAATCGTTCTGGCCGTCGTTGACGGTCACGGTGATGGTGCGATCAGCGACGCTCGGGTCCTGGCTGCTGTTCTGGAAGGTGATCGACTTGATCACGGCTTCGTATTCGGCAGCGGTGGCTGCGCCAGTCAGGGTCAGTACGATCTGGCCGTTGACGGTGGCCGTAGTGACCGCGATGTTCGCGTTCGGGCTGCCCACCACCAGGGTGTCGGCGTCCTGAGCGTTGGTCAGGGTGACTTTCGCGCCTTGCAGGGTCGGGCTGTCGGCGTCGGTGACGGTCAACTGATCGGCGATCGAAACGCCGGCCTGGCCTTCGGTGAAAGTGGTTTCACTGTTGGTGCCGTTACCGCCGCCATTCGGATCGACAACCGGCAGAGAGTCGTTGTCAGTGATGGTGGTGGTGACGCTGCCGTTGGTCGCGCTGGCAACGATGTTCTCGAAGTTGCCGCCGGTGATGGCGCCGATCGCGACGGTGACGTTTTCAACGCCTTCCGGGATCGTGTCATTAAGGGTATTCAGGTCGAAGGTCACGCTGCTGCTGTTGGCAGGGATCTTCACGCTGACCACTTGCGTGTAGTCGGTGCCGTTGGCTGCGGTGCCGCTGTAGGTCAGGTTGATCGTGACTTCAGTCTGCGCCGGGTTGCTCAGCGTAATCGTGTACGTGGCGGCCTGGCCTTCAACCACCGACTGGGTGCCGGTGATGCTGGCAACGGTGGTGTCGATGGTGTCGACGATCTGCACCACGGCCGGGGCCGGGTTTGGCACCAGGCTTTCAAAGTTGCCGCCGGTCGCGCCGGTGATCGTGGTGCTGATAACGGTGTTGGTGTTGTAGACGTCATTGGCGGGAGCCGCGACGACGACCGAACCGGTGGACTCGCCCGCACGAATAGTAATGGTCGAACCGTCGGACAGGGTAACGTTGACCTGGGTCTGTGCCGGGTTGGTCAGTGTTGCGGTGTAGGTGATCGAGGTGCCTTCGACAGACGTCGGCGCAGCGCTGAGGCTGACCGTGGTGGTGTCGATGGTGTCGGTGATGGTGGTCACCGCCGGAGTCGGGTCGGTCGTCACGACCAGGCCGCCACCGCCCGTTGTGCCAGTGATCGTGGTGCTGATGACGGAAGGGTCGATGTACGGCGTGTTGATGTCAGCCACTTGAACAGTGGTGGAGCCCGACGTGTCGCCGCCACGAACGACAATGGTCGAACCGTTGGACAGGGTAATCGTCAGGTCCGACGTTGGTGCCTGAGTGACGTTCGCCGTGTAAACCAGCGCGCCGCCTGCTTCGGTCAGCGTCTGGGTGGCGGTCAGTGTCACGGTGCCAGTCGGCTGCGGGACTACGGTGTTGCCGTTGCCGTTGTCGATCGCCAGGCCGTTGCTCAGCGTAGGAGGCGGCGCGGCCGTCGTTCCCAGACCGTTGGTCGGAAAGCCGATGGTCGGACTCACTTCGCCCGCCGTCTCGGTGAGCATCACCACGCTGTGGCCGCCGCCTGCGTTGCCGCCATCACCTGGCGCTGCTTGCGGACCCGCTGCAGTGGCTTCGAGGTCTTTGGTCGGGTCGGCGCCGGCCGCAATGGCTTGCTGCAATTCAGCAACTGACGGTGCCGCTTGGGCGGTGGCTTCGGCAAGGTCGGTGGTGGAAGCCGGGGCGTCTGCGCTCCACTGGCTGTCACGGCCGATGTCCAGTTGACGGCCATCAGCAAGCTGCAGCGTGACTGCGCCTCCCGGGCCTGTCAGAACCTGCTCGCCGGTGAACAACCGGTCACCCTCGATGAGCACACGACGAATCCCTTCCGGGGAAACTGCGACGACTTGGCCAACAATGCTTTTGACGATGGCAACAACACTGCTCATGGGGGTGACTCTCCGAAATTACCGTTCAGTTGGTATCCATCATGCCGACCGGCCTTAACTAACGCCGCTTCATTACTGGAATACGTAAAGATTTGCATTTGTTCATTGCCAGATAACAAGTTAGGGAACTTATTAAGTTGCTCGTAATCTGGCGTCAATTTATTAACAGCAGGTCGGCTCAGGAATTAACTTTCTGCCAAAGTATTGACCTATTCGGCGACATCCTAAACAATCGCATCCGTAATGTCACATTGATATTTGATGAGATCGCGTATTTCTGCAGTGTGATCGCAAGCGCCCTTCAGAACACTCTCGAAACGATCACTTCAATGGCCATTTTTACGATGCGGCAGTGTGTATTGCTGCATTTTGAACAAGTACGTTCTCGGGAATCACCAAAATGCGTAAGCACCTCTTCACTGCTGTACCCCTTATCCTTTGTGCCGGCTTCGTTCAGGCCCAGACGCTACAGTCCGCCATGCAGAAAGCCATGGACGAGCATCCCGAGGTGCAGGCCGGCATTAATGCCCGTATCGCCCAGGACTACGCGCTCCGTGCTGCAAAGGGCGGCTACCTGCCGCGTGTCGACGTCACGGCGGGCTACGGCCGGGCCGGTTCCGATACGCCAAGCACCCGTGCCTCGACCGGTCGTCATGATTACCAGACGCTGGACCGTGGCGAGTCGCAAATCCGTCTTCAGCAAATGCTGTTTGATGGCTTTGCAACAAGTAACGAAGTTGCGCGTCAACAAGCCACCGCCAATTCCCGGGCGTATTCGCTGTTAAATACAACCGAACGTACAGGTTTGACTGTTGCACAGGTCTATCTGGATGTTCTTACTCAACGTGAAATGGTTCGGCTGGCCGAAGAGAATCTGAAGAGTCACGAACGTATTTACGATCAAATCAAACTGCGCACTTCCCGCGGTGTGGGTCGTATGGCCGATATGGACCAGGCTGATGCCCGTCTGGCACAGGCCCGCAACAACCTGATCACCGAGCAAACCAATCTGGCCGACGCACAAACCAACTACCTGAGCGCCGTTGGTCTGGAAGCTGACCAACTGGAAGCACCGTCGCCGTTCGCCATGATGCCCGCCGATCTGAACGAAGCCCGCCGCCAGATGCTGGAGAACAGCCCGGTGCTGCGCTCGGCCGAAGCCGACATCGTGGCCGCTGAAAAGCAGTACAGCTCGGCGCAGTCCAATTACTACCCGCGTTTCGATGCAGAACTGGGCCGCAATGCCGATAACAACATTGGCGGCGACGAAGGCCACAACAATGGCTGGGAAGCCATGGTCCGTATGCGCTTCAACCTGTACGCCGGTGGCAGCAACAAAGCTGACCTGCAGTCCAAGTCGTACCTGTCGAGCCAGGCCCTGGATATCCGTAACAACGCGTTGCGTCAGTTGAACGAAGAACTGGGCCTGGCCTGGAACGCTTACAACAACGCCAACGCCCAGGTGCCGATCGCTCAGCAGTACGTAGAGCGTGCGAACAGCGTGCGTACCTCATACCAGCAGCAATTCAGTCTGGGAGAGCGTACCCTGCTCGACCTTCTCGACAGCGAGAACGAGCTGTTCACCGCGCAACAGCGTCTGGTGCAACTGAAGAACCTGCAGACGTACACCCAATACCGCATCAAGGCGGACATGGGCACCTTGCTAAAAAGCCAGGGCGTCGTGGCGCCGATGGCATCGGTTGTGCAGAACGATGTGAAACCGACAGTTCAGCTGCCGGGCATGAACTGATTCTTGACGGAGTCAGCTTCTTTTAACCGTTAAGAAAGAGAGTGTCAGCGTGGACTTGGAATTACCTTCGGCTCAATTAGGTCATGATCCACGCAGCCAGCACGACGATCCGCTACTCGACGGGCTGTTGACACTCTGTGCCCTGCATCACAAGCCGGCGAGCCGGGCCATGCTGACCACCGGTCTGCCATTGCCCGACCAGCGCCTGAGCTCGGATCTGCTGCCTCGCGCTGCAGCCCGGGCGGGTTTGCAGGGTCGTTTGCTGCAACGCAAGCTCAACCAGATTCCCGAGATCGCATTGCCCGCCTTGCTGCTGCTGAAAGAAGGGCGCTCTGCCGTTCTGCTCGGTTGGGAGGGCGAATCGGCCCGCCTGCTGATCAGCGAAAGCAATGGCGGCGAAGTGCTGATCGAAACCGAAGCGCTGGCGCAGGATTACAGCGGTCGGGTGTTTTTCGCACAGCCGCAACATAAATTTGACGTGACCCAGGGCTCGCTCATCCCGCGCGCTCGTTCCTGGTTCAAGGACACCCTCAAGCTGTCTCGCTGGCTTTACGTCGACGCGATCGCTGCCAGCTTCGTGATCAACCTGATTGCGCTGGCGACCCCTCTTTTCGTGATGAACGTCTACGACCGTGTCGTGCCCAATCAGGCCACTGCAACACTGTGGGTGCTGGCAACCGGTATCTGTGGCGCGTTCCTGTTTGACCTCCTGCTCAAGGGCCTGCGCAGTCTGTGCCTGGACCTGGCCGGCAAGAAAACCGACCTGATCATTTCCGCCACGCTGTTCGAACGTATCGTCGGCATGGCAATGAAGTTTCGCCCGGCGCGGGTCGGCAGTTACGCCCAGAACATCCATGAGTTCCAGGGCATGCGTGACTTTCTCACGTCGCTGACCCTGACCAGCCTCATCGACCTGCCGTTCACGCTGATCATCCTGCTGGTGATTGCGCTGCTGGGCGGGCATCTGGTGTGGATTCCTATCATCGCCTTCCCGCTGGCTCTGGGCATCGGCCACTTCCTGCAAAAGCCGCTGACCTCCACCCTCGAGCGCACCATGGCGTTGGGGGCCGAGCGTCAGTCGAGCCTGATCGAAACCCTCGCCGGCCTTGATGCGGTGAAGGTCAACAACGCCGAAAGCGAGCGTCAGTACCAGTGGGAGCACACCATCGGTACGCTCAGCCGCCTGGAGTTGCGCGTCAAGGTCCTTTCCGGTCTTGCCATGAACATTACCCTGCTGATCCAGCAGTTGGCCGGCGTAGCGATAATCTGTTTCGGCGTTTACATGATCATGGACGGCGTCCTCAGCATGGGCGGCCTCGTGGCGTGCTACATGCTCAGCGGTCGAGCCCTGGGCCCTTTGGCGCAACTGTCCGGGCTGTTGACGCGTTATCAGCAAGCCAAAGTGACCATGGTCTCGGTCGATCAGATGATGGAGCTGCCGCAGGAGCGCAACTTCGACGAGCGTCCGCTCAGCCGTCAAGTCCTGCAAGGCGCCATGGAATTCCGCAACCTTGAGTTCACTTACCCGAATCAGCAGAACCTGGCGCTGCGCAACATCAATCTGGTGATTCGCCCGGGCGAAAAGGTCGGCATCATCGGCCGTAGCGGTTCGGGCAAAAGCTCACTGGCCAAACTGCTGGTCGGTTTGTATCAGCCGGACGAAGGCTCGCTGCTGGTGGATGGCGTCGACATTCGCCAGATCGACGTCAGCGAAGTGCGCCACAACATCGGCTACGTCGCCCAGGACATTCAACTGCTGTCCGGCACGCTGCGCGACAACCTGATTTCCGGCGCGCGCTACGTGGATGACGAGATGGTGCTGCAGGCCGCTGAACTGGCCGGCGTGCATGAATTCGCCAGCCTGCATCCGCAAGGCTATGAGCTGCAGGTGGGCGAGCGCGGGCAGAACCTTTCCGGTGGTCAGCGGCAGAACGTCGCGCTGGCGCGGGCATTGTTGCTCGATCCGCCGATCCTGTTGCTCGACGAACCCACCAGCGCCATGGACAACACCGGCGAAGAACGTTTGAAGCAGCGCCTGTATGGCGTTATCGAGAAAAAGACCGTGATTCTTGTGACACACCGAGCTTCGTTGCTCAGCCTGGTTGATCGCCTGGTGGTCATCGACCGCGGCCAGATCGTGGCCGACGGCCCGAAAGCCGCCGTTATGGAAGCGTTGAAGAAGGGGCAGATCAGTGTTGCTTAAATCAGGTCCAAACTCCGGCGGCGGCATCTTCGGCTACTTCAAAGGCTCGCCATCGCTGGAAGGCCAGGCACTGCCCGAAGTCAAAAAGGCACTGGTCGATGATGCTCCGCGCATCGTGCGGCTGACCATCTGGGCAGTGATCCTGTTTTTCGTCTTCTTGCTGGTCTGGGCCAATTACGCCGTGATCGATGAAGTGACGAAGGGCGAGGGCAAGGCCATTCCGTCGACCAAGATCCAGAAAATCCAGAACCTGGAAGGCGGCATCGTCGCGCAGATCTACGCCCACGACGGCCAGATCGTCGATGCCGGCGCCCCGCTGATTCGTCTCGATGACACCCGCTTTGCGTCCAACGTTGGTGAGACCGAGGCTGATCGTCTGGCCATGCAGCTGCGTGTTGAGCGTCTGAGCGCCGAGGTTGATGATCGTCCGCTGAATATCAGCGCCGAAGCGCGCAAGTTGGTGCCGAGCCAGGCGTCCAACGAGGAGTCGTTGTACAAGAGCCGTCGTCAGCAACTGGTCGACGAGATCGGTGGTTTGCAGCAGCAGTTGATTCAACGCCAGCAGGAATTGCGTGAATTCGCTTCCAAGCAGGAGCAGTACCGCAGCAGCCTGGGCCTGTTGCGCCAGGAAATCGGCATGTCCGAGCCGTTGGTTTCCCAAGGCGCTGTGTCGCCGGTGGACATCCTGCGGCTGAAACGCTCCGAGGTGGAAACCCGTGGTCAACTGGACGGCACCACGCTGGCGATCCCTCGCGCACAAGCGGCGATTGCTGAAGTGCAGCGCAAGATCGATGAGACCCGTGGCAAATTCCGCAGCGACGCGTTGACGCAGCTGAACGAAGCACGTACCAACCTTTCGAAAGCGCAGTCGACGGCCAAGGGTCTTGAAGATCGCGTCAACCGTACGATGGTGACGTCGCCGGTGCGCGGTGTGGTCAAGCAGATGCTGGTTAACACCGTGGGCGGCGTTATTCAGCCAGGCAGCGACATTGCCGAAGTTGTGCCGCTGGATGACACGCTGTTGGTAGAAGCGCGCATTCGCCCGCAAGACATCGCCTTCCTGCACCCGGGGCAGGAAGCGATGATCAAATTCACGGCCTACGACTACACGATCTATGGCGGGCTTAAGGGCAAGCTGGAACAGATTGGTGCTGACACCATTCAGGACGAAGAGAAGAAGAACACCTTCTACGTGATCAAACTGCGCACCGACCGCAGCCACCTCGGCACCGATGAGCACCCGCTGCTGATCATCCCCGGCATGGTCGCCTCGGTAGACATCATCACTGGCAAGAAAACCATCCTGAGCTACATGCTCAAACCCGTGCTGAAAGCCCGCGCCGAGGCATTGCACGAGCGTTGATGGTTGATGGCTGTGGGACTGGCCTCACTCGTTGTAGGACCGGCTTCAGCCGGGAAGGCGTCGGGTGTCACACCGCTAATCTGATGGTGTTTGAACAGGCCTCTTCCCGGCTGAAGCCGGTCCTACAGAGGAGTAGCCGAGCCGGGTCCCACATGAGAGCATCCGCGCGCGCCACTACCTCCCGCGTTTGCTATCAATCCTCACCAACCGCCCGCCTTCGAACCTCAAATACTGGTACATCCCGTTGCTCGGGCCGTAGATCCATTCCTGGACCTGCACCTGGTCCACCTGGCGGTAGTGATTGACGGTTTCCTTATAGCCGATGATGTCCTGGCTGACCGGTTGGCCGCATTTCTGCTGCACTTCAAACATCCGGTCGCCGACGCTGATCAGTTGGCTGCCACAGCGCAATGTATCCGCCTGAGCAACGCCAACCAGCGCGGTCACACCGAGAATCAACGCCATCCTCGTTATCGCATTCTTCAAAATCATTACTCGCTGTCGAGGTGCAGGGGGCTGATGACGCGGCCGTCTTTTTCCGGCTGGCCGAGGGTGGTGTCGATGAAATACACCCGCTCGTCTGCCAGTTGGCCCTTGTCGACCAAGTAGTCCTTGATGCTTCCGGCCCGAGCCTGACCGAGCTGACGCAACAGCAGCGCGCTCGAACTCCAGGATGTGAGCACCGCCTCGCGCAGCTTGTTCTGACGCTCTTCCTTGCCCAGATTCACCCAATCGGCCGGCGGTTGCTGTTTCAAGCGCGTGCGGTAAATCCCGTCAAGCATCGGCGCCTTTTCATCCGCAGGCACCGTCAAATCACTTGGCTGCGCAGGCACCTTGTCGCCGCGACGCTGGAGAATCTTGTAGTACGTGCTCTGGTATTCCCGCTCCAGTCGTTGCTGGGCAATCAACGGCCCGTCGCTCGCTTCAGCGCTGGTGCCTTCAATCTCCAGACGCAACGCCGGACGCGCTTTCAAGCCTGCCGCCAGCTTGTCCAGCGAAGCCATCGCTTCAGGGCTCAACTCGTCAACGCCCGGCGCGAAGGCCACCGTACCCAAGTCCTCCGATCCGCCACCGCCGCTGATCAATCCGCCGATGAATTTGAACGGCGCCGCCGCAGCCTTTACCAGCAGATTGCGCAGCGTCTGCCAGACAATCGGCATGACGCTGAACTGCGGATTGTTGAGATCACCCGTTACGGGCAACTCGATGGAAATCTTGCCATCGGTATCCTTGAGCAGGGCAATCGCCAGTTTCAACGGAAGATTCACCGCGTCCGGGCTGTCGACCTTTTCACCCAATTGCAGTTGCTCGACCACCACTTTGTTCTCAGCCTTGAGCTGGCCTTTGGTGATCAGGTAATGCAGATCCAGATTCAAACGCCCCTTGCGGATGCGATAACCGGCGAACTTGCCGGAGTAGGGCGTCAACGTGGTGAGTTCCACGCGCTTGAAGCTGGTGGCGATGTCCAGACTCGCCATCGGGTTGAATGGGTTCAGCGCGCCCTTGATGGTCACCGGCGCATAGCGATCAACTTTGCCGTTGATATTCACCGTCGCCGGTTTGTCCTGGCGGTTATCCAGCGTGCCGATCTTGCCGTTGAGCTGCTGAACGGCCGTGGCGAAGTTCGGCGTAAGGCTGAAGTCGGCGAAGTTGGCCGCCCCATTGGTGATGTTGACCTCGCCAATGCGAATGCCCATCGGCTTTTCGCTGCTGGCGGCAGCCTTGGCTTTCAGCGCGGCAGGCGCCTGATCAGCGGGCTGCGGAATCAGCAGGTCGTCGATATTGGTCGAGCGATCGTCAGCGATCACGAAGCGCGCATACGGCTGATCGACATTGATCGAAGCGATGGTCAGGCTATCGCCCAGCTGGAAATTCAGCCCCTCCACATTCAGCCGCTGCCACTTCACGAAGTCCCGCGACTTGAGCGTGTCGAGGGTGTGCAGCTGGTCAACCTGCGCCTTGCCGGTAATGCCCAGCGCCAACGGCTCGGTGCTTTTCAGGTCCACCGCCAGATCGCTGTTGAGCATGCCGCTGCGCACTTCCAGACGAATGAACGGGGTGACGTAAGACTGCGCGACCCGCAGGTCGATATCCCGCGTAGTGACATTGAGATTGGCGCGAACCGGCGCCAGATTCACCTCGCCCTCGGCGGTCAGCTTGCCTTGCTTGCCCACGCCGGTGTCGAGCTTGAGTTTGAAGGGCGACTTGTTGAGGCTGTCGAAGCCGGTCAGGTCCAGGTTCAGCGGGCCAACATCAATCGCGACAGGCTCCTTCGGCACTTTGTCGGCGAGATGAATCCGGTAGTCGCGCAGCTGCGTATCGCGCAGCAACACCTGCCACGGTTTGCTCGGCGCCGCTGGTTTTGCGCTGGCGGTGGTTTCAGTGCTGGTGGCGGTGGCGGGCTGCTGTTTTTCGGCCTCAACCTTTTTCGCCTGCGCTTTAGAGGGCTGGCTGGCGAACAGCTTCTGCCAGTCCAGTTCGCCGTCCGACTCCCGCGTCGCCCAGGTTTCCAGGCCGTCGCTGCGAATCTTGCCGACGGTTACCAACTGCTTGGCCAGATCGATCGACGTCTCGCTCACGCTCAGTTTTTTCAGGCGAGCCAGCGGTCTGTCATCCGGGGCATCGATGGCGAAGGGCGCAACACTCAGGGACGTGTTATCCAGCAGCAGCTCGGTTTCCTTGGCCAGGCTGAGTTTGTAATGGGTGTTGAAGTTCAGCACGCCGTCTTTGAGCACCAGCGGCAGTGCATCGCGAACGTAGGGCCACCAGACTTTCATCTTGCCATCGGTGACCTTGAGCGAGCCTTCCGACGCGATCGGCACAAGGCTGATGCGCCCGACCCAGTCGATCTGACCGCCCTCAGGCCCTGCGGCGACCAGGGTCATGTCGGCGTTGTCTTCCGGCAGCGTGCTGAGGTTTTTCAGCTCGAAATTCAGCGCGTCGTAGAGAAACTCGATGGGCTCGCTGGGACGCATGTCCTGGAAATGCACGTAACCGTCGGCCAGCTTGATCTCGCCGATGCGCAACGGAAACGGTTTGCTTGGGGGTTGGTCGGGTTTGGCCGGCTCGCTGGCCGGCAGTTTGAACAGGCCGGCCAGGTTAAGCGTGCCGTCTTTGGCGAACAGCAGCTCGGTCTTGGGTTTATCGAGTTCGACGGACTTGAGGTGCAGAGCCTTGCTCCACAGGCTGTCGATTTGCAGATTGGCGTAAAGCCGTGCGAAACCGATTTGCTCCTTGCCCGGCGCCCCGATGTTCAGGCCCCAGAGGGTGACTTCCAGACTGTAGGGATTGAGTTCGAGACGGTCGAGCCTGGCCGGCACCGTGGCGTAATTCGCCAGCTGTTGATTGATGATTCGCAATGCAACGCCTGGCAGGATCAGAAACCCCAGCGCGCTGTAAATGGCGAAGACGGCCAGCAGGGCGCCGATGGCGCGTTTCAATCCTTTGGGCATTTAGGTCGCCGACTCTCTCGATGGGAGGTCCTTGGAGTATGGCACGCCAATCTGGTTCCAAATCCAGTCGCTTCAATCCTTGTGGGAAATTTCCTTAGGCCCGATCACGCCTCACAGCTGCAAGATCAATGTCTTGAGCGGGGGCTGTTGATCCTGTGACGGAAAGTCGGCGCCCGGGGTCAGCACCTGGCAGTCGCGCACTGGCCGGCCGATCTTGCTGGCGCAACGCAGCACTTGCTCGCGCCAATCGTCCAGGCTGACTTTCGCCAGATTGTTGCAGCAGATCAGCACGCCATCTTCGGCGGTGGTCAGCAGCGCGGGTTTCAGCAGGCTCTGATAATCGCGCAGCAGATCTACCGTGCCGAAGGCGCTCTTGGCCCAGGCCGGCGGATCCAGCAGAACCAGATCGTATTGGCGTTGCTCAAGGCGCGCGTAACTCGGCAGCGTGTGGCCGCGACGGGAAGCGATGGGCAGTCCGGCCAGTTGGCGAATGGCCGGGAAGTAATCGGACTGGACGAACTGCATGGTCGGCAGATGCGGATTGAGCAGGCCGTTCTCGCGGCCGACCGCCAGATTGCCCTCGGCGAAATCCAGGTTGCACACCTCGCGCGCGCCACCCGCCGCCGCGCTCAGGCCGACACCGCAGGTGTAGGCGAACAGATTAAGCACGCTCTTGCCGGCCGCGTGTTGCTTGACCCAGCCGCGGGCGTTGCGCAAATCGAGAAACAGCAACGGATCCTGCCCGGCATGACGACCGCGCACCCGGTAATTCAAGCCCCACTCATGGCCGACCAGATCGGCCAGCGCAGCGTCTTCGGCTTTGTAGATCGGGTCTGTCCTGTCAACCCGCGAGTTGCCTTGGGAGCGGTCGTTATAGACCAGCATCAGTTCCAGGCCCAGCCGCCCATTGACGGCGGCATGCAGCGCGAGCAGCGAATCAAGATCCAGGCTGTTGTGAAAGCTCTGCACCAGCAATTGCGGGCCGTAGCGGTCGACGGTCAGCCCGCTCGCGCCTTCCTGGCTGCCGTGGAACAGGCGATAACAGTCGGTGCCTTGGGCATGCAGTTCTGCGAGCAGGGGTTGACGATTATCGAGGGCGACGCTGAGCGCCTGATTCAACGAAGACATGCTCGACCTTGGGCCAGGAATAAGGCGTGCGAGTTTATCAGCTAGGCCAATACCGGTGTTGCCGCCTCTTCGCCAGCAAGCCGGCTCCATGTACGGGATTTTTGGACCACCACAATCCCCCATCCGCTGCAAACCCCTGTAGGAGCGCGCTTGCCCGCGAATGCGTCAATTCAGGCACCTCACTTGCCTACTGACCCACCGCAATCGCGGGCAAGCGCACTCCGGCAAAGGGCGTCATCGCCCGATTCCTGAACCGCCCCTGAAGACACCCGCAATAACCCGACACCCCCGGTACTGGCGATTTACTCTCATAAAACCCGGGCGTATTCTTCGCCCGTTTTCAACCAATGCGGAGACCCACAGTGGGTACTTGTTCGAGTGACAGACGTCAGCCGGTAATGACGACCGGCCCATCCTCGGCACGATAACGCGCAGTCTTTTCACTGCCGCTATCTCGCCGACAACGTGAGAAGCGGCAGTGCCCGCGGACTCTGCTCAGAGCCCGCTTCCCTGTCCTTTCCCTGACGCCCAATCCTGCGTGATGACCGACGCGTCTGTCGTTCGTCTGCGCATCGGACGCGCGCGGCATTTGCTGCGCGGGCCAGCCTGCGGTGCCTGCTCATGAACGAGGGCGGCGCCAGAGGTTTGCCGTACCCGCTCAAGGTTCCTGTGCTTTCAGCTCCAGCAGCCTTCAGTCCAGGGGACATAACCATGAAATACACCCTCCTGAAAGAACTCCTCGCAGACTTCGTGCGCACTCGCAAACTCGGCCGGCACTTCCGTCGGCTGGCGACGCTCGACAGCGTGACCGACGCCACTGTCAGCCGCGAAGTGCCGCCGACCCTTGCGCAAACCCTGACCCGCGGCGCCAGCAGCGATGTGCCCGAATTGCTCGCACGGCTGAGCAGCCACGCCGACGGTCTCACCGAAACCGAAGCGCAAAGCCTGCGCGAGCAACACGGCCTCAACGAAGTCGAGCACGAACAGCCGCTGCCGTGGTGGGTGCACCTGTGGCACTGCTACAAAAACCCGTTCAATTTGCTGCTGACCCTGCTGGCGTTCATCTCGTGGCTGACCGAAGACATGAAAGCCGCCACGGTGATTTTCTCCATGGTCGTGCTGTCCACGCTGCTGCGCTTCTGGCAGGAGGCGCGCTCCAATCAGGCGGCTGACGCGCTCAAGGCGATGGTCAGCAACACCGCGACCGTCATGCGCCGCGCCGACAGCACTCTCGATGCTGCCGATAACGCCAGGCAAAAACGCATTGAGCTGCCAATCAAACAACTGGTGCCGGGCGACCTGATCGTGCTGTCTGCCGGCGACATGATTCCCGCAGACTGCCGCGTGCTCGGCGCTAAAGACCTGTTCGTCAGCCAGGCCGCGATGACCGGTGAATCCATGCCGGTGGAAAAATTCGCGCGGCGTCAGGGCTTCGATACGGGCAACCCGCTGGACCTGGAAAACATTCTGTTCATGGGCACCAACGTGGTGTCCGGCGCTGCGACGGGCGTCATTCTTGCCACCGGTAACAACACCTATTTCGGCGCACTGGCGCAGCGGGTCAGCGCCACCGACCGCGCGCCGACCTCGTTTCAGGCCGGGGTCAATAAAGTCAGCTGGCTGCTGATCCGCTTCATGTTCGTGATGGCGCCGCTGGTGCTGTTCATCAACGGCTTCACCAAGGGCGACTGGATGGAAGCGTTGCTGTTCGCGCTGTCCATCGCTGTCGGCCTGACCCCGGAAATGCTGCCGATGATAGTCACTTCGACGCTGGCCAAGGGCGCGGTGTTTCTGTCGCGCAAGAAAGTCATCGTCAAGCGCCTCGACGCCATCCAGAACTTCGGCGCCATGGACGTGCTGTGCACCGACAAAACCGGCACGCTGACCCAGGACAGGATTTTTCTCGCACGCCATGTCGACGTCTGGGGCGATGAGTCCGACGACGTTCTGGAGATGGCCTACCTCAACAGCTACTACCAGACCGGCCTTAAAAACCTGCTGGACGTTGCGGTGCTGGAGCATGTCGAGATTCACCGCGAGCTGCAAGTCGGCACCGCGTTCAGTAAGGTCGATGAGGTCCCGTTCGACTTCAATCGCCGGCGCATGTCGGTGGTGGTGCAACAGCAGCGCGAGCCGCATCTGCTCATTTGCAAAGGCGCGCTGGAAGAAGTGCTGAGCGTGTGCAACCGCGTGCGCCACGGCGATGCCGAAGAAGCGCTGACGCCTGAATTGCTTGAGCGCATTCTGAGCGTCACCGCAGCGTTCAACGAAGAAGGTCTGCGCGTGGTGGCCGTCGCGGCGCGTCCTATGGAGGCAGGCCGTGACACTTATGGTCTGGCTGACGAAAGCGACCTGACCCTGATCGGCTATGTCGCGTTTCTCGATCCACCGAAGGAAAGCACGGCGCCGGCGCTTAAAGCGCTGGCCGAGCATGGCGTGGCAGTGAAGGTGCTGACCGGCGACAACGAGCGCGTCACCGCGAAGATCTGCCGCGAAGTCGGTCTGGAACGTCAGGGCCTGCTGCTGGGCGGTGACATCGAGCGCATGAGCGATGCCGAACTGGCGCTCGCCGTCGAGACCACCAACGTGTTTGCCAAACTGACGCCTTCCCACAAGGAGCGCATCGTTCGGCTGCTCAAGGCCAACGGGCACGTGGTGGGTTTCATGGGCGACGGCATCAACGACGCGCCTGCGCTGCGCACGGCCGACATCGGTATTTCCGTGGACACCGCGGTGGACATCGCCAAGGAAGCCGCCGACATCATTCTGCTGGAGAAGAGCCTGATGGTGCTGGAGGAGGGCGTGCTGGAAGGGCGCCGGACCTTCGCCAACATGCTCAAGTACATCAAGATGACGGCCAGTTCCAACTTCGGCAACGTGTTCTCGGTGCTGGTCGCCAGTGCGTTCATCCCGTTTCTGCCGATGCTGCCGATGCACCTGCTGGTGCAGAACCTGCTGTACGACATTTCCCAGATCGCCATCCCGTTCGATAACGTCGATGAGCAATTGCTGAAAAAACCTCAGCGCTGGCAGCCTGCGGATGTAGGACGCTTCATGCTGTTTTTCGGGCCGATCAGCTCGATCTTCGACATCACCACCTTCGCGGTCATGTGGTACGTATTCGGCGCCAACACGCCTGAGCATCAGACGCTGTTTCAGTCCGGGTGGTTTGTTGTGGGCCTGCTGACGCAGACGCTGATTGTGCACATGATCCGCACGCCGAAAATCCCGTTCCTGCAAAGCCGCGCGGCGATGCCGTTGATGGTGATGACCGGGGTGATCATGGCCGTGGGCATCTTCCTGCCGATGGGCCCGCTGGCGCACTACTTCAAACTGCAGGCGCTGCCGCCGCTGTACTTCGCCATCCTGCCGGTGATCCTGATTGCGTACGTGGCGCTGACTCAGGCGGTGAAGGGGTTCTATGTGCGCAGGTTTGGCTGGCAGTGAGGCGCCAGTTCTTCTGAGTTGATCGTGCCCACGCTCCGCGTGGGCATGCATCCCTTGACGCTCTGCGTCACACGTGCCGGGAGGGGGAGCGTGCGGGGCGGCATTCCCACGCGGAGCGCGGGAACGATCAACACGGATTGCTTTTGATTCTGGCCGAAGGCCGTAGGAGCGCGCTTGCCCGCGAATGCTCTGGGTCAGACACCGAAGATACGCCTGATTCACCGGCCTCTTCGCGGGCAAGCGCGCTCCTACAAGAGCCTTTGCTTTAGCGCGCCAACGCCAGCGCCACGCCTTGTCCGCCGCCAATGCACAGCGTCGCCAGGCCTTTCTTCGCGTCGCGCTTGATCATCTCGTGCAGCAGGGTCACCAACACGCGGCAGCCCGATGCGCCGATCGGGTGGCCGATGGCGATGGCGCCGCCGTTGACGTTGACCTTGTTCATGTCCCAGCCCAGTTCCTTGCCAACCGACAAGGACTGCGCGGCAAAGGCTTCGTTGGCTTCGATCAGATCCAGCTCCTCCAGCGACCAACCCGCCTTATCCAGGCAGCGGCGGGTTGCGCTCACCGGGCCGATGCCCATGATCGCCGGATCGACGCCGGCGTTCGCGTAGGCGGCAATCCGCGCCAGCACCGGCAAGCCCAGTTCTTCTGCTTTTCGGGCACTCATCAGAATGACAGCTGCCGCACCGTCGTTCAGTGATGACGCATTGCCCGCCGTGACCGAGCCTTCCTTTTTGAACGCTGGCTTGAGCTTGCTCAGTAACTCAGCGGTGGTCCCTGCGCGAGGCTGCTCGTCGATGCTGAAAGAGAGCGGATCGCCTTTGCGCTGAGGGATCAGGATCGGGGTGATTTCATCCACGAAGCGACCGGCCTCAATGGCGGCGGTCGCTTTCTGTTGCGACGAAGCGGCAAATGCATCCTGCGCCTCACGGCTGATGTCGTATTTATCGGCCAGGTTCTCGGCAGTGATGCCCATGTGGTAATCGTTGAACGCATCCCAGAGGCCGTCGCTGATCATCGTGTCGACCATCGTCGCGTGGCCCATGCGCAGACCGGTTCGCGCGCCCGGCATCACATAGTTGGACAGGCTCATGTTTTCCTGGCCGCCGGCGATGATCACTTCCGCGTCGCCGCAGCGAATCGCCTGCGTCCCCAGATGCAGCGCCTTGAGGCCCGAGCCACAGACCTTGTTCAGCGTCATGGCCGGCACCGTGAACGGCAACCCCGCTTTGATCGCAGCCTGACGTGCAGGATTCTGCCCGGCGCCCGCCGTCAGCACCTGGCCCATGATCACCTCATCGACCTGCGCACCGTCCAGACCGGTCTGCGCGAGCAGTTGACGGATGACGGCAGCGCCGAGATCCACTGCGGGAATATTCGCCAGCGAGCCCTGGAAACTGCCCACCGCGGTGCGGGTAGCGGCAACGATTACGACGTCTTGCATGGTGCGAATCCTCAGTGGTGTGCGACGCGGCGCCGGCCCAGGCATGAAAAGGTGAAGAAAAAAGGACGGGCAGCCGGATCAAGGGAGAGCATGGTTACATGAATGACGATGATAATTTAAGCCCTTTGTCGCCCGGATTTCGCAGTCACGGCAATCCACCGCTTCCGGTCCATCCTTTGGCCGACCTGCGGACGTTTCCTACGGAGACATACGACAAGAAGTGTCTCAGATTCCCACGCAAACCCAGGATGCGGCTGATTTTCGATGAGGGTGACGGCAGGGACAATCGCCGGCCATTTCAGCGTCCGCGCTTCAGGAGCCCCCTTTTGTCGAACGATAACCATGGCAGTCAAAGCGGCGATCACAGCCTGAACGTCGGCGTCGGCGACTTTCGTGGCGCCAACGTGAACATCAGTCACAACGAGCGTCCCACCTTCACGCCCGAGCAGTTGCACATCGAGCGCCATCCGGCGTTTGGCGGGCGCAGCCTCGACAGCAACAACGTCTCTGTCTTTGGTTACATCACGGGTATCGCCAGCCTGATCGGGCTGTACTTCACCCTGTTTCAGCCGCCTTTGGGCGGGCAGAGCTCGTGGTCAACGTTGTTCATGTTTTCATTCATCGTTGCGGTGATGGCCGTCGGGATGTCCGCCGTGCTGCGGCGACATAAATTCGAGCATTTCTTCGGCTCCCGGCACTATCTGGAGATCAGCAAGACGGGGCGTCTGAGGGTGAATCGTCTGACTGCGCAATGCCCCTGGTGCGGGTCGTTGATGCACCTGCGGCGCGTCGGCCCCAAGGAAGGGCCGCGTGACGATCAGCTTATTTGCGTGCGCAATCCGGCGCAGCACGCCGTTCAACTCGACCCGACGGTGCTTCCCGACATAGAAGACTGAGAAACCCGCACGCACGAAACCCGCTGCCTCTTGCGAGAGAGCGGGTTTCGAGGTGTTACAGGACGGCAGATCAGCCGCGGTGACGACCGCGGAAATAGTTGATCAGGCCTTGGGTCGAAGCGTCTTCAGCGACAGTTTCGTCGGTGCCGACAAGGCGGCTGTAAACGCCTTTGCCCAGCTCCTTGCCCAGTTCAACACCCCATTGGTCGAAGGCATTCGTGCCCCAGACCACGCTTTGCACGAACACCTTGTGCTCGTACATCGCGACCAGCGCGCCCAGGCGGCGAGGGCTGATGCGCTCGACGACAATGGTGTTGCTCGGACGGTTGCCCGGAATGACCTTGTGCGGCGCGACACGCTGCACTTCTTCTTCCGGGACGCCCTTGGCGCGCAGTTCGGCTTCCGCCTCGGGGCGGGTTTTACCCTGCATCAAGGCCTGGCTCTGGGACAGGCAGTTGGCGTACAGCCACTGATGGTGGTCGGACACCGGGTTGAAGCTGACGATCGGCACGATGAAGTCGGCCGGGATCATTTGCGTGCCCTGGTGCAACAACTGGTGGTAAGCATGCTGGCCGTTCGCGCCGACGCCACCCCAGATGACCGGACCCGTGTCGGTTTTGACCGGCACGCCGTCCTGGCGAACGCTCTTGCCGTTGGATTCCATGTCCAGCTGTTGCAGGTGCTTGGTGATGTTGCGCAGGTAATGGTCGTACGGCAGGATCGCGTGGCTTTGCGCGCCCCAGAAGTTGCCATACCAGATACCCAGCAAGCCCAGCAGCACCGGCATGTTCTCTTCGAACTCGGCGTTCTGGAAGTGCTGATCCATGGTGTAGGCGCCTGACAACAGCTCCTTGAAGTTGGACATGCCGATCGCCAGCGCGATAGGCAGGCCGATGGCCGACCACAGCGAGTAACGGCCGCCGACCCAGTCCCACATCGGGAAGATGTTCTCTTCACGAATGCCGAACGCAACCGCTGCGGCATTGTTGCTCGACACCGCGATGAAGTGGCGATACAGCTCGGCTTCGGACCCGCCCTGGGCGAGGTACCAGGCGCGGGCTGCGGTGGCGTTCTTCAGGGTTTCGAGGGTAGTGAAAGTCTTGGACGAAACGATGAACAGCGTGGTTTCGGCGCGCAGCTTCTGAGTCAGCTCGTGCAGCTCGGTGCCGTCGATGTTCGCCAGGTAATGGCAGCGAACGCCTTTCTGCGCATAGGACAACAGCGCTTCGGACACCAGCTCCGGACCAAGGAACGAGCCGCCGATGCCGATATTGACCACGTCGGTGATCGGCTTTTCGGTGTAGCCGCGCCACAGACCGTCGTGGATGCGCCCGACCAGATCAGTGATCTGGTTCAGCACCTTGTGCACTTCCGGCATCACGTTGACGCCGTTGACCAGCAGCTTGTCGCCAACCGGACGACGCAGCGCGGTGTGCAGCGCAGGGCGACCTTCCGAAGCGTTGACCAGTTCGCCGTCGTACTGCGCCTTGATGGCGTCCTTCAGGCCGACTTCATTGGCCAGATTCACCAGCAACTGACGGGTTTCGGCAGTGATCAGGTTCTTCGAGTAGTCGAGAAACAGACCGGCACTGCTGAGCGTGAATTCGTTGAAACGCTTCGGGTCTGCGTTGAACGCTTCGCGCATGCTGAAATTCTGCATCGCGTCGCGGTGATCTTTGAGCGCCTGCCAGGCGGGCAGGGTAGTGACGTCATGAGGAGTGCGGTAGTACGCCATCGCTGCGGGTTTCCTTGTACTTGAACTGCCTTTTGGACACTGAAAAGCAGGATTGGACATGAATTCGTGGGTGCATCAGAGACTAGTCCCCGGCAACGCCGATGTCTGCGCCTTGCTTTACCTTTGCTCGGTACTTTTTCTCACAGAGTAGAGTTGCTGGTCTGACACGAACTGTATCGATATGGCATTGCGGGTCTGGCTAAGTTCATCGCCAGCGCCCTGCGAAGGCCAAGGCCTGCGCCGCAAAATCGGTTTCGCGCAGTGAGCATAGGCGCAGATGGTCATCCGATCACGTGACTTTTGCTTTACACGTGACCGGGCGCATCCTTCAGCCGGGTGGGCAGGTTATTCCTTGACCAGATGCAGGTTGTCGATCAGGCGCGTCTTGCCCATGAAAGCTGCGCCCAGCACCACCAGATCATGATCATCCGGCGTCGCAGGGCGAAGACTGACTGCATTGCGAATCTCAAGGTAATCAGGACGAAAGCCCGCCGCTTCGAGGGCTTTGACGCCATCGCTGATCAACTGCTGATGATCCTGCTCGCCATTCTGCAATGCCGCGCCAATGTGTTTGATCACGCGGTACAGCGCAGGCGCCGCAGCGCGCTGGTCTTCAGTCAGGTAGCCATTGCGCGAGGACAAGGCCAGGCCATCGGCGGCACGCACGGTGGGTTCGCCGATGATTTGAATGGGCATGTTCAGGTCACGCACCAATGCGTTGACGACTGCCAGTTGCTGGAAATCCTTCTGACCGAAAATCGCGATGTCTGGCTGCACCATGTTGAACAGCTTGCTGACCACCGTCGATACGCCGTCGAAATGGCCAGGACGGCTGCCGCCACACAGACCTTCGGACACCACCGGCACGCGCACGATTGTCTGATCGGCCATGCCATGGGGGTACATTTCTTCGACCGTCGGCGTAAACAACAGGTGGCAACCGGCCTGAAGCAATTGCTCCTGATCAGCGGCAAGGGTGCGGGGGTACGACGCCAGGTCTTCGTTGGGGCCAAACTGAAGCGGGTTGACGAAGATGCTGGCGATCACGAAATCAGCGCGTTGCACGGCTTTGGTGACCAAAGCGATATGGCCGCTGTGCAGGTTGCCCATGGTGGGCACCAGAGCGATGCGTTTGCCTTCGCTGCGAGCGCGGGCGACGACGGCGCGCAACTCGCGAACGGTTTTAACTGTGTTCATGCCGAGAATCCGTGTTCTGGAGCGGGGAAGCTGACGTCCTTGACCGCGCTGACATAAGCGGCGATCGCCGACTGAATGTCCGGCTGACCGGCCATGAAATTCTTCACGAACTTGGGCACACGGCCGGTGATCGACAGCCCGAGCATGTCGTGAAGCACCAGCACCTGACCGTCTGTGGCGCTGCCGGCGCCAATCCCGATCACCGGAATCTTTACGGCGTGGGTGATTTCCTGGGCCAATTCGCTCGGCACGCACTCCAGCAAAATCATCGCGGCGCCGGCCTGTTCAAGGGTAATCGCGTCGGCCCGCATCTGCCGCGCCTGCGACTCCTGACGCCCCTGCACTTTATAGCCGCCCAGCACGTTGACCGCCTGAGGCGTCAGCCCCATGTGTGCACAGACGGGAACGCCGCGTTCGGCGAGCAGCCGGATCGAGTCGGCAAGCCACGCCGCGCCCTCGATCTTGACCATGTGCGCGCCCGCTTGCATCAGCGTGGCGCTATTGGCGAAGGTCTGCTCGGGAGTGGCGTAGGACATGAACGGCAGGTCCACCAGAATCAGCGCGCCCTGGTTGCCGCGTTTGACGCCGGCCACGTGGTACGCCATCTCTGCGGTGGTGACCGGTAGCGTGCTGTCGTGGCCCTGAAGGACCATGCCCAGCGAGTCGCCGACCAGCAGCACTTCCACACCGGCCTGGCTGGCGGTGTGGGCAAAAGTCGCGTCGTAGCAGGTCAGCATGGTGATTTTTTCACCTTTTTGCTTTAAAGCCAGCAGGGACGTAACGGTGATATCGGGCATGGAAAGTCCTCATTCAGGCGCTGTGAATACTGCGGCGAGCAACGCGTGATTCATCTTGGGAGGCAGGCACATCGTCGTTTCGCGATGTTTGCAACGGCCTGATCCGCGCCTTGTGGCCGGTCGTCCGGCTTTGGGACGCTTATCTTCGTGAGGAGGGGGCGGGAAGTCAATTCCGGGTGTTGCCGGTTTCAACGTGCCCGCAAAACGGCGTCAGCTCGGCAATCGCTCCAGGCCTTCGAACGGGCACTGGGCAAGCAAATCATTCAGCGCGCGGCCGTCAGCGAGGATGATCCCCGGCGCCAGCTCGGCCAGGGGGTACAGCACAAACGCGCGCACGTGCATCTGGTAATGCGGCACCTTCAGTCTCGGCTCATCGATAAGTCGATCGCCGAACAGCAAGATGTCGAGATCCAGTGTGCGCGGCCCCCAGCGTTCGAGGCGCTTGCGGCCCTGATCGTTTTCGATGCCTTGCAACGCGTCGAGCAGCGCCAGCGGGGGGAGCGAGGTGTCCAGCGCAGCGACCGCGTTGGTGTAACGCGGCTGACCCGGCAACAGCGAGTCGCTGACATAAAAAGAGGAAACGCCTGACAGACTGCTCTGCGGTAACAGGCTCATGGCCTTGATCGCTTCGCGCAACTGCTCGGCGGGGTCGGCCAGGTTGCTACCCAGGCCGACGTAGACGCGCTCGATCATCGGGTGTTATTCCGCCCCGTCGACGCCAGCGCGTTTGCGCTTGCCGCTGCTGCTGCGACGACGTTTGCGCGGGCCTTGGCCGGTGGCATCGGGCTTGCTGCCAAGGTCACGGATCATGTCGCGGCGTCCGGAATCATTGGCGTCCTGATAGTCCGTCCACCATTCACCCAGGCCGTCGGTTTCTTCGCCAGCGGATTCGCGCAGCAACAGGAAGTCGTAGCCGGCACGGAAACGCGGGTTTTCCAGCAGCAGGTCGGCGCGTTTGCCCGAGCGGCGCGGCAGACGTTCCTGCATGTCCCAGATCTCGCGGATCGGCATGGTGAAGCGTTTGGGAATCGCGATCCGCTGGCATTGTTCGGTGATCAGCTCATGAGCCGCTTCCTGCATGGCCGGGATCGGCGGCATGCCGCGCTCTTGCAGACGCAGCACGCGGGCGGGCAGGGCAGGCCACAACAACGCGGCAAACAGGAACGCCGGCGTGACCGGTTTGTTCTGCTTGATGCGCAGATCGGTGTTGGCCAGCGCCTCGCTGATCAGCGTATGGGTGTAAGTCGGGTTTTGTTCCAGCGCTTTGGAACTGGCCGGGAACAGCGGCTCGAACAGTTCGAGATCGACGAGCATCTCAAACGTCGCCTCGGCGTAGCCCGAGAGGAACAGCTTCAGCACTTCTTCAAACAGACGCGCCGAAGGAATGTCGCGCAGCATGGGCGCCAGCGGGCGAATTGGCGTGGCGCTGTGCTTCTCGATGCCGAAATCCAGCTTGGCGGCGAAACGCACGGCCCGCAGCATGCGCACCGGGTCTTCCTTGTAACGCTGCTGCGGATCACCAATCAGACGAATCAGGCGATTGCGGATGTCGTGAACGCCATTGGCGTAATCGAGGACGCGCTCGGTGACCGGATCGTAATACAGGGCGTTGATCGTGAAGTCGCGACGCTGGGCGTCGTCTTCAAGGGTGCCATAGACGTTGTCACGCAGGATGCGCCCGCTCTCGTTGCGTGAAGACTGGTTGCTGTCTTCATCTTCGTCGTCGATCGGGTGATTGGCGCGGAAGGTCGCGACTTCAATGATTTCACGGCCGAAATGAATGTGAACCAGCTTGAAGCGGCGGCCGATGATACGGGCGTTGCGAAACTCGGCGCGGATCTGCTCGGGCGTGGCGCTGGTGGCGACGTCGAAATCCTTGGGAGTGATGCCGAGCATCATGTCGCGGACACAGCCGCCAACCAGATAGGCCTGGTAGCCGGCGGTCTGCAGACGCTCGACGATGTTCACCGCATAGCGGCTGAATTGGCTGCGTTGCAACGAATGCTGGCTGCTGCTGAGCACTTCAGGCGTTGTGCGCACATGTTGCTGCGGCTTGCGCAGTGGGGAACGGAATGACTGGAACAGCTTCTTCAGCATGGGAGGCACTGTTTGAAGGAATATTCGGCCAATTTCGAAGAGTGACCGCACGATGGGCGGGGATTCTAGCATTTAGTCGAGGGATGGTGTAGGAGGCAGCGTGATGGGTGCCTGCGCGGGCTGACTGCGGGGCGTAGCGCGGGGTGTCGGAAGGGACGGGGCTTTGTTGCAGACGGGACTTTGTTGCAGATGCTACTGGGGGAGCCGAAGCTCCCCCAAAGTGCGTGCTCTTATTTTTATTGTCTGACGGGCTTTTTATTATTGTTAACCGCCCAATTCACGGCTTTCGCCTGTGAAACCTCCCAGTCGGGAGTCAAGAGCAAACTGATTGCTTTGGTCGCTGTGCAGCAGTGATCTATCGATCCAACCAGTTCAGGCTCTACCTAAGGGTAGTTTTTGTTGTTCTCGGCCTGGTTGCGGGACAAGTCCCAAATGCAACGCCTCTCCAAAAGAATCAGTTAGCTGCGCCTCCGCCGTATTGTTTTTGTTATGCGTGAGTCGATTCGTCTTGTTTTTATTATGTTGGTGTTTCGGGTGACTGATTTTTGTTGTTCTTGTACGAATACCTATAGCAGTACCTGTGCCAACTTTTGCAAAACGCGCTGCACGCCGCTGAATTCAAGGGTGTGGCAAATTGACGCTATTTTTGCACAAGCGAAAAAAAACCGGGGTTCGTTACCGTACGCCCCGGTTTTGTTACGTCACCATTTATGAGGTAACAGTTTTTTCACATTCCCCGTCACCCGCGTGCCAGAGCCCGCGCAGGGATGCGCTCACGTTTCGCTGGCCACTCCGGTTTTGCGTCGTGGGATGCCCAGGCGCTGGCGACGCTCCCACAGGCACTTGCGGCTGACGCCCAGCTTGCGGGCCAGCTCGGTTTCGGTCATGTGGTCCTGATGCTCCAGCACGAAGTGCTGGAAATAGTCCTCCAGCGATAAGTCCTCGGTTGGCTCGCCAGCCGTGGAACTCGACGAGCCTGACGTTTGCGGTGCAAGGCCGATGAACTCGTTCACGTCGAGGTCGCTGAGCTCGATATCGATGCCCAACAGCTCCGCAGAAATGTCCGGGCTTTCGCACAGGATCACCGCGCGTTCGACCGCATTCTCCAATTCCCGCACGTTACCCGGCCACGAATAGTGTCGAATCGCTTGCTCGGCGTCCGGTGCGAAACGCAGGTCGTTACGCCCGGCCTTGAGGCTTTGCCGCGCCAGAAACGCATTGGCGATTTCATTGACGTCCGCGCCGCGTTCACGCAATGCGGGCAGTTTCAGCGCGATCACGTGAAGGCGGTAGTACAAGTCTTCTCGGAACTGGCCGACTTTGGCCAGGCTCTTGAGGTCGCGGTGAGTCGCTGCGATGAGGCGCACGTCGACTTTCTGCGACTGCACCGAGCCAACCCGGCGAATCTCGCCTTCTTGCAGCACGCGCAACAGGCGAGCCTGCGCCTCTAGCGGGAGTTCGCCGATTTCGTCGAGAAACAGGGTGCCGCCATCAGCCGCTTCAACGAGGCCGGCACGACCGGCGCTGGCACCGGTGAACGCGCCTTTTTCGTGGCCGAACAGCTCGGATTCGATGAGGGATTCCGGGATCGCTGCGCAGTTGACCGAGATCATCGGGGCCTTGGCGCGACGCGACAGGTTGTGCAGCGCGCGGGCCACCAATTCCTTGCCCGTACCGGACTCGCCCTGAATCAGCACGTTGGAGTCAGTCGGCGCGACTTTGCGGATCTTGCTGTACATGTCCTGCATCGGTGGGCATGAGCCGATGATGCCGATCTCGCCGTTGCTGTTGTCCGGGCCGGCCTTGTCACCGGTCGCAGTCTTGCTGGTGGCAGCGCGTTCTGCCTGCATGCTTTGCAGCGTCTGGCGATCACGCAGGATGCGCGAGACGGCCTGAAGCATTTCGTCGTGGTCGAAGGGTTTGGCGATGTAATCCACCGCGCCCATTTTCATCGAGTCCACGGCCGAGCGCAGGCTGGCGTAACTGGTCATGATCAGTACCGGCTTGCCCTGGCCGAGCTTGATCAGCTCTGTACCGGGGGCGCCGGGCAGGCGTAAATCGCTGACGATCAGGTCAAACGAGGGGATGTTGAAACGTTCCTGAGCTTCCTGCACGGATCCGGCTTCGCTGACCTGGTACTGATTACGTTCCAACAGTCGACGCAGGGCGGAGCGGATGATGGTTTCGTCTTCCACGATCAAAATGTGAGGCATTGATTCGGTTCTCTCGACGGTCTCAGTTCACGGCGGACGTCGCTTCGACATGTCGCGGTAGGGTCACCCGAATCCGGGTTCCGCGTTGGTGCTCGGGGTCAGCCGGGCTGTCGATGGTGATTTGTCCATAATGCTCTTCAACGATGGAATAGACCAGCGCGAGCCCCAGTCCTGTTCCTTCGCCCGGATCCTTAGTGGTGAAGAAAGGTTCGAACAAGCGGTCCATGATGGCTTTCGGAATGCCACTGCCTTCGTCTTCGACGATCAGATCGACCGTGTGTTCGGAGGCCTCACTTTTCACCCGCACCGCACTGCCGGCGGGCGATGCGTCGCGGGCGTTGGAGAGCAGATTGATCAACACCTGTGCGAGCCGCTGTGGATCGCCGTCCACCCAGTGGTTCGGGTTGCACAGGTTATAGAACTGCACTTCGAAATTGCGCCGGTTCAGCGCCAGCAGACCAATGGCATCCTGCGCCACCTCTGCCAGGCATACGGGTTCGTCGGCGTGTTGATGTCCGCCGGCGTGGGCGAAGCTCATCAGTGACTGCACGATGCGGGAAACGCGCTTGGTCTGCTCGATGATCTGGCTACTGATTTCCGTCAGCTCGCTGTCTTCTTCGCGTTCTTCGCGCAGGTTCTGCGCCAGGCAGGCAATACCAGTGATCGGGTTGCCGATTTCGTGGGCAACGCCGGCAGCCAGTCGGCCAATGCTCGCAAGCCGCTCGGAGTGCACCAGCTTGTCTTCAAGCATCTGGGTGTCGGTCAGGTCTTCAACCAGAATCACCAGCCCGCTGTTACCCGGCGCGAGCGGCTCATCGATGGCGGCCTTGTGCAGGTTGAGCCAGCGAGTCTGACCGTCGAGGCCCAGACGCTGCTTGTGCAAGTGCTCGTCAGGGACATTGATGAAACCCAGCAGCAGCTGCTTCCAGGGATCGACGATGGTCTCGAGCCGCGACCCGACGACGCGCTGAGCGCCGATGCCGGTCAGCTCTTCCATGGCCTTGTTCCACATCAGGATCTCTTGATCCTTGGCCAGGGAGCACACACCCATCGGCAGCTCTTGCAAGGTCTGCCGGTGATAACGGCGCAGGGCGTCGAGCTCGGCAGCCAGGCCGGTGAGGCGGGAGTGGTAATCCTCGAGGCGGCTTTCGATGAAGTGGATGTCTTCGGTGACGTAGTTCTCGCTGCCGGACTTGTACGGCAGGAAGGTTTCGACCATGTCCTGCGCAACACTTGGCCCCATCAGCCCGGAGAGGTTGGCTTCGATACGGTCGCGCAAACGCCGCAGCGCATAAGGCCTGCGCTCGTCGAACGGCAGATAAAGATCCCGCAGCGCCTGTTCGACTTCCTTCTGCGCAGCTTTCGCACCCAGAGGTTTGGCCAGTTGAGTGGCGAACTCCTGGGGGGAGGCCGCGTGCAGCTCGCGACGCTGTGGGCGGCGAACGTTGTCCACCGCGCAGGCCTCGGCCGCACTCGCTTCTTCGGGACTGGGATTGCTGAACAGCGAAATCAGGGTGAACACCAGCACGTTGGCCGCCAGGGAAGCGATCGCTGCCATGTGCCAGCTGGTGTCATCCAGCACGTAAATCATGTTCAGCAGCGGGATGTAAAACCCCTGGAAGTCGCCGATCAGCGGCAGCAACATGCTGACGGTCCAGACCGCGATGCCGGCGATCAGCCCGGCCATGAAACCGCGGCGGTTGGCGGCCGGCCAGTACAGCACCGACAGCACCCCGGGCAGAAATTGCAACGTTGCTACGAACGCGACGATGCCCAGATTTGCCAGATTCTGCTTGGCGCCGAGCAACAGATAGAAGCCAAAGCCGGCCATGATGATCGCGACAATCAGGCCCCGCCGGGTCCACTTCAGCCAGCGATAGATATTGCCTTCGGCAGGCGGCTGGTAAAGCGGCAGCACCAGATGGTTCAACGCCATGCCGGACAGCGCCAGCGTGGTGACGATGATCAGCCCGCTCGCCGCAGAAAGCCCGCCGATATAGCCGAGCAAGGCCAGGGTCTTGCTGTGCGCTGCAATGCCAATACCCAGAGTAAAATATTCAGGGCTGGTGGTGGCGCCCAGTTTCAAGCCGGCCCACAGCACCAGTGGTACCGCCAGACTCATCAGCAGCAGAAACAGTGGCAGACCCCAGCTGGCGCTGACCAGCGAGCGCGGATTCAGGTTTTCGGTGAAGGTCATGTGATACATGTGCGGCATCACGATGGCCGAGGCGAAGAACACCAGCAGCAGCGTCCGCCATGGGCCTTCCTGCAGTGGCGTGTGCAACGCCGCCAGTGCGCTCTGGTTTTGCAGCAGCCATTGTTCAAGGCTCTGCGGCCCGTCGAACACGCCGTACAGCGCATACAGACCGATGCCGCCGATGGCCACAAGCTTGATGACCGACTCGAAGGCGATGGCGAACACCAGCCCTTCGTGTTTTTCCCGCGTGGCGATATGACGCGAGCCGAAGAAGATGGTGAACAGTGTGATCAGCGCGCAGAAGGCGAAGGCCACGTAGTTGCGTACAGGTTCCCGGGTGAGAATGCCGATGGAGTCAGCCACGGCCTGGATCTGCAGGGCCAGCAACGGCAAGACGCCGATCAGCATAAAGATGGTCGTCAGTGCGCCCGCCCAGGTGCTGCGAAAGCGGAACGCGAACAGATCGGCCAGTGACGAGAGCTGGTAGGTACGGGTGATTTTGAGAATGGGGTAAAGCAGGACGGGGGCGAGCAGGAAAGCGCCGGAGACGCCGAGATAACTCGACAGAAAGCCGTAGCCGTATTCGTAAGCCAGCCCCACCGTGCCATAAAACGCCCACGCGCTGGCGTAGACGCCAAGTGACAGCGTGTACGTCAACGGGTGACGAATGATCCAACGCGGGATCAGGCCGCGTTCACTGATCCAGGCAACGCCGAACAGCACCGTCAGGTAGGCGGCACTGACCAGAATCATCTGGGTCAGGCTAAAGCTCATCGGCATCTCGTTGGCTCTGCAGAATGAAGGTCACTACGATCAGGATCAGCCACAGCATGTAAGGCCTGTACCAGGCGCCCGTGGCGTCGATCCACCAGTCCATGATGGCCGGGGAAAACAGATAGATGCCCACCACCAGCAGCAGGACCAATCGATAGATGTACATTTGGCCTCCCAGGTTGACTGACCAGAAGATGACGGAGCGGCATGGTAACGGATGGCGATAGGGCTGCAAGCGACGTTTCCGCCAGCTTTGTGCTGCCCGAATATGAATCGGCCGCGCGAGCTCAGTCTATTCGAGCTTCCTCAATAGCGCCGAGGCGGGGTATCGAATTGGCATCCCAGTGCGCAATGCCCCAATCCAGCACCTCTCGGGGCGTCGCGTTGTCCAGTCCACCCGGCGTCTTTTGCCCCAGGGCACGTAACCCCCGGAGCAGCAACGGCGTGGCCTGATCGGGCGGCAGCGGCGGCGAACGGTAGGATTTACCCAGTTTATGGCCGTCGGGTTGGGTGATCAGCGGCACATGAAGATAGCGCGGTTGCGGCAGCCCCAGCAGCTCTTGCAGGTACAGCTGACGTGGCGTGGAGTCGAGCAGATCAGCACCACGAACGATGTCGGTCACGCCCTGCCAGCCGTCATCGAGGACAACCGCCAACTGGTAGGCGTAAAAGCCGTCCCGTCGACGAATGATGAAATCGCCCGCGTCGCGCCCCAGATGTTGACGAAACTCGCCCTGCACCCGGTCTTCGAAGCGGTATTCCAGCTCAGGCACCCGAATCCGGATGGCCGCATCCTCGGGAGAGTGCCCCGCATTCCGGCAAAAACCCGGGTAAACGCCGTTGTAGCCCTCCAGTTGCTTGCGCGAACAGGTACACGCGTAAGCGAGCCCGTGGCTGAACCACCGATGGATGATCGCCTGGTAAGCCTCATGCCGGTCGCTTTGCCTCACCAGTTCGCCGTCCCATTCGAATCCGTAAGCTTCGAGCGTCTGGAGTATTCCCTCCTGGGCACCCGGAACCTCGCGGGGAGGGTCGAGATCTTCCATGCGCATCAGCCATTTTCCGCCGACCGAACGGGCGTCGAGATAAGAGGCCAAGGCTGCGACCAGAGAGCCGAAGTGCAAATAGCCGCTGGGGGTCGGCGCAAAGCGCCCTGTATAAGAAGGGGTTTTCATGGGCGCTGATGGTACTGGAAATAAAACGTACGAAATACCGGACGACCTGTTGCGTCGTGTGGGAAAACGCGACGCACTCGTATGGCGCTTTCCAGCCCGCACCCTTGCTTGTTGGGTCGATCAGTGCAGGGAAACAAAAAAAGGACGCCGAGGCGTCCTTTTCTACTGGATCAACAGGATCATTTACCGACCTGTTTTTCCTTGATTTCAGCGAGGCTCTTGCAGTCAACGCACATGTCTGCCGTTGGACGGGCTTCAAGGCGCTTGATACCGATCTCGACGCCGCACGATTCGCACCAGCCGTATTCCTTGTCCTGAATCAGCTGCAGCGTCTTGTCGATCTTCTTGATCAACTTGCGCTCGCGATCACGTGCGCGCAGCTCCAGCGCGAATTCTTCTTCCTGACTTGCACGGTCAGCAGGGTCAGGGAAGTTAGCCGCCTCGTCCTTCATGTGAACAACCGTGCGGTCAACTTCTACCATCAGATCCTGTTTCCACTTGGACAGGATTTTGGTGAAGTGCTTGCGCATGGGGTCGCCCATGTATTCCTCGCCCTTCGTCGCTACGTAGGGTTCGAAACCGCTGATTGCCGGGGTGCTCTTTTGCTTTTCTTCGGTGGGCATGAACGGACCGCCTCTCACTCTTCTAAGCCATTACACAGGTTAAGATCCATCGCCGACACCTGCCGGCCCTGCGGCTGCAAGCGGGCGAACTTACCAGATCGAATCGGAGCGCGCTACTCCCGGTTGTCGAGGATGGCCTGCAGTACGCACGTGGACTATGACCACAGCCTGAGCGCCCGGTTTTATCTATTTTGCAGTGCGCTCAGTTTAGTGCCTGCGGCGTGAGCCCCGTGTTTTCTGGACTGTCGGCTGTATGCCGCTGCTGCCCAGGCGGATAAACGCTGTAGCCCGCTCGGATGCATGAGTAGAATCGGCGACTTAACTCGCCACCCCTCACCAAAGGAAGGCCCATGCCACAGCCTTACAGTGCGCGCAGCCGCGCCATAGAACCCTTTCATGTCATGGCGCTGCTGGCGCGGGCGAATGAACTGCAAGCGGCGGGGCATGACGTTATCCACCTGGAGATCGGCGAGCCGGACTTCACCACGGCCGAGCCGATCATCAAGGCCGGTCAGGCGGCGTTGGCCGCTGGCAAGACCCGTTACACGGCGGCCCGTGGTCTGCCGGAACTGCGCGAGGCCATCTCGGGCTTTTACGCACAGCGTTACGGCGTGAACGTCGATGCGGGCAGAATTCTGATCACGCCGGGCGGTTCGGGCGCGTTGCTGCTGGCGGCGAGTCTGCTGGTCGATCCCGGCAAACACTGGTTACTGGCCGATCCGGGTTACCCGTGCAACCGGCATTTTCTGCGTCTGGTGGAGGGCGCCGCGCAGTTGGTGCCCGTGGGGCCGGACGTGCGTTATCAACTGACGGCCGATCTGGTTGCTCAACACTGGAACGAGGACAGCGTCGGTGCGCTGGTGGCTTCTCCGGCTAATCCGACCGGGACGTTGCTGCACCGCGACGAGCTTGCCGCGCTTTCGGCGTCGCTCAAGGCACGGGATGGTCACCTCGTGGTTGACGAGATCTATCACGGTCTGACCTACGGCACTGACGCGAGCAGCGTGCTGGAAGTCGATAACGACGCCTTCGTGCTGAATAGTTTTTCCAAGTATTTCGGCATGACCGGTTGGCGACTCGGTTGGCTGGTTGCCCCCGAGGCGGCGGTCGGTGATCTGGAAAAGCTGGCGCAGAATCTCTACATCAGCGCGCCGAGCATGGCGCAAAGCGCGGCGCTTGCCTGTTTCGAGCCGCAGACCCTGGAGATCCTCGAACAACGTCGTGCCGAGTTTGCCCGCCGTCGCGACTTCCTGCTTCCGGCGCTGCGCGAACTGGGCTTTAACATTGCCGTGGAGCCGGAGGGCGCCTTCTATTTATACGCAGACATCAGCGCGTTCGGCGGTGACGCGTTCGCGTTCTGCCATCACTTTCTTGAAACCGAGCACGTCGCTTTCACACCCGGGCTGGACTTCGGTCGGTACCGCGCCGGCCATCATGTGCGCTTCGCCTACACCCAAAGCCTGCCTCGGCTTCAGGAAGCGGTCGAGCGAATAGGCCGTGGCCTGCGGAGCTGGCAAGGCTGATGCGTTTCTCTCCTGCACTTGAAGAAGGCCGGCTGATTCAGCGCTACAAGCGCTTCCTCGCGGATATCGAGACGGCCAGCGGCGAGCGGCTGACGATTCACTGCCCCAACACGGGCTCCATGTTCAATTGCATGATGCCGGGTGGCCGCGTCTGGTTCAGCAGGTCCAATGACCCCAAGCGCAAGCTGCCGGGCACTTGGGAAATCACCGAAACACCACAGGGCCGGCTCGCCTGCGTCAACACCGCGCGCGCTAACAGGCTGGTGGAAGAAGCAATTCTGGCCGGCGTGATCACGGAATTGGCAGGGTTTACGACGCTCAAGCGCGAAGTCGCCTACGGTCAGGAAAACAGCCGCGTCGACTTCCGTCTGGATTACCCCGATGGCCCGCTGTATCTGGAAGTCAAAAGCGTGACTTTGGGCTTTGATGAAAGCCGTGTGGCTGCGTTTCCCGACGCGGTCACTCAGCGCGGCGCGAAGCACCTGCGTGAATTGGCGGCCTTGGCCCGGGAGGGGGTGCGCGCGGTGTTGCTGTATTGCGTGAACCTGACAGGCATCGATGCCGTGCGGCCCGCCGCCGAAATCGACGCTGCCTATGCCGCCGCGTTGCAAGAGGCAGCTGCGGCGGGGGTTGAAGTCCTCGCCTATGGCGTGGAGCTCACCGCTGACGAAGTGCGCATTGATCGGCGTCTTGAGATTCACCTCACGGAAGCGCGCCCGCTCAGTCCGGTACCACTGGGCTGATCCAGATGCCCTGAGCGTCTTCGCCGCAGTCGATAGCCCTCAGGGACTTACCCTCGCAGGGGCCCGCTACACACTCGCCGCTCTCAATGAGGAAAAGTGCACCGTGAGTGGCACACTGGATCAGACTGGCGCTGGCATCGAGAAACTCATCAGCCCGCCATTCCAGCGCGACCCCGCGATGGGGGCACCGATTGGCGTACGCGTAAACCTGACCCGCTCGCCGCACGGCCAGAATCTTGAGCTCATCAACGTCGAACCCGAGGCTTTTGCCTTCAATCAGCGCAGCGCTGTCGCACAGGTATTTCAGCGTGGTCTCCTTGGCGCTTGACGCTCAAATGCAAATAATTATCAAATGCCTGACCGTAGCAGGCTGCGCATTCTGCCAGCAGTCAAACCCGTCAGTCGATGAACGAAATCCATCCGGTCGCGCCTTGAGATGATCGACTGCGCTTTCATTTATAGAGGACGCACCCTTTATGCGCTTCACTTCCCAACTGATCGCGATCGTGGCAGGGCTGTTTATCACCCATCTAGCGGCCGCTTCACCCGAGCCGCAACGCTGGGTCAGTGCCGGCGGCGCCTTGACGGAATGGATCGTCGCTCTGGGCGGACATTCCCGTCTGGTAGGCGTGGACAGCACGAGCCAGCACCCGCCGTCGGTCAAATTGCTGCCGGGCATCGGTTACCAACGGCAATTGTCGGCGGAGGGCATTCTCACATTGCGTCCGAAGATTCTGATCGGCACCGAAGAAATGGGCCCGCCGCCGGTCATCCAGCAACTGCGAACAGCGGGCGTGCAGGTCGAGGTGATGTCTGCCAGTGCGGAGCTGCCTGCGCTGCGGGCCAATCTTGAAAGGCTCGGCGCGTTATTGGGCAAGGACGGCGAGGCGCGTCAGTTGAGCGACCAATACATGCAGCGGCTCGCGACGGAGCATCAGCGAGTGACACAACTGAAGCGTGCCGCGCCGGGTGTTCTGTTGCTGGTCAGCCATGCGGGCAGCGCGCCGATGGTGGCTGGCGCGGGTACTGTCGGCGACTGGTTGATCACCCAGGCGGGCGGCCTCAACCTGGCCACCCATGACGGATACAAAGTGTTTTCCATCGAGGCAATGAGCGGGCTGAATCCTGAAGTGCTGGTTGTCAGCGATCGGGCTCAAAACGGCGTTCAGGCCCGCGACGCATTGCTGCGTGAGAACCCGCTGCTCGGGGCAACCAGGGCCGTCCGGGATAACCGCGTGGTCGAGATTGATCCGACGTTACTGGTGGGCGGTCTTGGGCCTCGATTGCCGGACGCAGTCAGGTCACTGGCAGACGCGTTCTATCCTGACGCCGCACCCCTCAGCGCCAGGGTCTCGAACGCTCAATGAAGCCTGATCTCGCCCCGAAAACGCTGTTCATCGCGCTGGGCTTAGCCTGGTTGCTGGCGATATGGCTGTCCCTCGCGCTCGGGCCTGTCAGTCTGCCGATGATGGACACCTTGCGCGCGGTTCTTCATCTGGTGGGCGTGCCCGTGGCGGAGGACGACTTGCAGCAGGCGGAACTGATCGTGGGCCAGATCCGCCTGCCCCGTACGTTGCTTGGACTGGCTGTAGGTGCAGTGCTGGCGTTGTCCGGCGTGGCGATGCAGGGTTTGTTTCGCAACCCCCTCGCTGATCCCGGTCTGGTCGGGGTTTCCAGTGGCGCGGCGTTGGGGGCAGCCGTGGCCATTGTCGCCGGAGCATCGCTGGGCGGTTTACCTGAGCCTTTCCAGCCGTATCTGCTTTCAATCTGCGCTTTTGCCGGTGGGCTTGGGGTCACGGCGATCGTTTATCGGCTCGGGCGCCGCGATGGCCGAACCAGCGTCAGCACCATGCTGCTGGCGGGTGTGGCGATGACTGCGCTGGCCGGCTCGATCATCGGGCTGTTCACGTATCTGGCCAATGACGCGAGCCTGCGGACGCTGACGTTCTGGAACCTGGGCACACTCAACGGTGCCAGTTATGCCCGGCTCTGGCCTCTTTTGCTGGTTTGCGCAGCGGTGATCATATGGTTGCCGCGCCGAGCCACGGCGCTCAATGCGCTGCTGCTTGGAGAATCGGAGGCGCGCCATCTGGGCATTGAGGTCGAACGCCTCAAGCGCGAGCTGATTCTGTGCATCGCCCTTGGTGTGGGGGCCGCCGTTGCGGCGGCGGGGCTAATCGGCTTCATTGGGCTGATCGTGCCGCACCTGGTGCGACTGCTGACCGGGCCGGACCACCGCGTTGTTCTTCCCGCATCGGCGCTGGCAGGCGCTACGCTACTGCTCTTGGCAGATATCTTCGCCCGACTGGTGATGGCGCCGGCGGAGCTGCCGATCGGGATTGTCACCGTGTTCATTGGTGCGCCGTTTTTCCTTTTCCTGCTGGTTCGAGGGCGTAGCTGATGTTGATCGCCAATGACCTGGGCATCATGCGTGATGGCAAACAGGTGGTCGTCAACATCGACTTGGCATTGGCGCCCGGTCAGATGCTTGGCGTGCTGGGCCCCAACGGTGCCGGGAAAAGTACGCTGATGGCTGCCCTGTGCGGCGAGCTTGCCCCGACCCACGGCCCGGTGTTGCTGGACGACATTCCCCTCAATCAATGGTGTGGCCCCGAGCGTGCGCGGCGGCTGGCCGTACTGCCGCAGAGTTCGACATTGAGTTTCGCGTTCAAGGTCGAGGAAGTGGTTGCGATGGGCCGCTTGCCTCATGACAGCGGTCAGCAACGTGACGATGAAATCACCCAGCACGCCCTTAAGGCCGCCGATGCGCTGCACCTGCTGGGCCGCAGCTATCTGACGCTGTCGGGAGGCGAGCGTCAGCGGGTTCATCTGGCGCGGGTGCTGGCTCAGGTGTGGCCAGGCGAGGACGGTCAGATTTTGTTGCTGGACGAGCCAACCTCGGCGCTCGACCCGCTGCATCAGCACACCACGCTGTTGGCCGTTCGCGCATTCGCCGACCGTGGCGGCGCGGTGATGGTAATCCTGCATGACTTGAACTTGGCCGCCCGTTATTGCGATCGCCTGTTGCTGCTGGATCAAGGGCGCGCACATCTATCCGGTACACCACAGCAAGTGCTGACACCTGAAGCGCTGAAGTCGGTGTTCGGTCTGGATGTTCTGGTGCAGCCCCATCCCGAGCGTGGGCATCCGCTGGTGATCGCTCGCTGAAGTGGGCTCCGTATCGACCGGCATCAGCTGCCTTTATCGGTGTACCCGCCCCATTTCCGATGCTCGTGCGGGCAACGTCCTTCGGACAATTCTTGTAATCATGTAGGCCAGCTCTTTTGCGTCTTTGTGGCCGTTCAGGCACAGCCGTTCTCGATTATCGTCGCCTCAAGCAAAGGCATTGAGGGTGTGTAATGAACGACATAAATAAAGCAATTGACGTGTATGAGGTCGACGAGTCACTGGCGCAACTGGCTATTGGCCTGATGGAATTGGCTTCGTTGAACACCGACGACACGCCGGAAAAGATTATTGCGTTGTGTCATCGAGCCCTGACACCTGTGGGGTATGTTGCCGCCGTCTGCGTAATGCCCAGATTCGCAGGACTGGCGCGGCGCACGCTCGACAGCCTTCATGCGCGGGAGATCAAAGTCGTGGCCGCGGTCAATTTTCCAAGCGGTTCGCCTTCTGTCAGCTCCGTCGAGTCGGAAACCCAGGCGGCGATCCTCGCGGGTGCCGACGAAATCGATCTGGTCTATCCCTTTCACGCTTTGCTTGGCGGGGACAGGCAGATTGGCGCGGACATCATCAATGCCTGCAAAGCCAGGTGCGGTCGGGCAGCATTGACCGTTACGCTGGAAACCGGCGTGCTGCGTGATCCGCAGGTCATTCACGGCGCAAGTTGTGCGGCGATTCAGGAGGGCGCCAACTTTCTGAAAACCAGCACGGGGAAACAGATCCTCAACGCGACCCCGCAGGCCAGTCGGATTTTGATTGCGGCCATCGC
Organism: Pseudomonas petrae; assembly: GCF_021728295.1. Lineage (GTDB taxonomy): Bacteria > Pseudomonadota > Gammaproteobacteria > Pseudomonadales > Pseudomonadaceae > Aquipseudomonas > Aquipseudomonas petrae. The sequence continues at coordinate 13,370 of NZ_JAKJXE010000012.1, read as the reverse complement.
TGAGTCAGGCGCGCACGTGGGCATCAACGTTTCCGGAAATGTGCGGACGCTCGATGAAGCGCGGGTTCACATGGATCTGGTCAAGGCACGATTCGGCCCACGCTGGCTTGAGCAGGGGAGACTGCGGCTCGGGGCGACCAGTCTGCTGGATGATCTATTGGTCCACTTGGGCGTAGGCGCTTAAATCGCAGGCAAAAAAAGACCCGGCAAAGAGCCGGGTCAAAAACCGTGATTAGCCTGATGAGGAGATAATCTGAGAGTCCGAACCAAGGAGCCTTTCAGGTTATCGGCCAGTCTCGCGACCGGATCTGATAATCATAGTGATTCTCATTTGTAAGTCAACAAGGTTCTGCAGACTATTTTGCTGTGCGAGCTCATCGTTCCCCGATTGCCCCGGGGCTGGCGTTCTTCAATTCGATGTCCAAATAGTCTTTGTGCTCTTGGGGCAGCTCGCTCCAAGGGCGATTCGACAACGCGCCTTCCAGTGAATACAGCAGCGCTTTGGATGCTCGGAAGCCCCTGACCTGAACGGCCCGGTAGGCCTGGATTGCGCCAAGGCGGCGCAGGTCAGCGATAGTGTGAATACCGGCAGCGTGAAGCCATTGAACCGAGGTTTTCCCTAAATTCTTCATGCCCAGTAGCTCATCGTCCATGATTGCAGCCCCATCCTGTCATTCCATTAAATAACTTCTCCGTGGACTCGACACAAAGTGAAAAGGCGAGCCTTGCCCTTGAGCGTAGACGACCTCGAATCAGTCTGATCAGGAATGTCATTAGAATGCGGCGCACGCCGCCGAACGGTAGGGGTTGGATGAGGAGGGAAGGCGAGCGCGTGCCCGGCACGGCTGCGCATGCGGGGCGAGTATGGAGCGAGGTTTGGCGGTTGCGATGACGTTAGCGGGTGCGATAACGCAGGCGCGTACCGAAATTGACCGACATGAGGATTTCGTCAGCACTCAGCTCTGGCGGGAAGTACGCCCCGGATATCTGCGCGTGGGCGATGCTTGCACCCTCGAGCTTGGTTGTCCGGAAGTCAACGCCACGCAGGTCCGCGGATCTGAAGTAGGCGTCGCTGAAATCGACCTCTTCGGCATTGAGCTCACGCAGGTCGAGACCACGAAAATCCCCACCCGAAAGATCAACAGGGCCCTGCTTGGGCCGCTCAAGGTTGAAGGCGGCGACGTCGTCCTTTCGCAGTAGCGCGAACAGGGGCGAGTCAAGGTGCTTGGGCTGGTTCATTTGACGTCTCCTTTGTTGGAATTCTGACGCCACTATAATGCCACTAGTATCGAGCCGTGAAGCGATATCCTTCACGACTCGACCACTGGTGACACGGGGTATCAGAGCCCCGGCAGATGCTGACGAATGTCGGCAACCAGCTTGTCCAGATCGCCGCTGACGTTGGTCTCGACGTGCCGGCTGCGCAATATTTCATCAGCGGTCAGCGCCTCGCGACTGGCCAGCTGCGCTTCAATGACTTCCATGGTTGCGTCGGAAGGGTCCTGATTTTGCGTCTGACGCTGGGCCAGCCAACCCTCGATAACCGCCTTTGGCGCGGCGCAGTCAACGATCAGAAACGGCACCCCCATCGCCTCGGCAATCTGCGCAGTCGCCTGACGCTGTGGCAGCTTCAAATAGGTTGCATCGATGACCACCGGCAAGCCTGCGCGGAGCACGACACCCGCCAGCTCGTTCAGGCGCTGATAAGTAGCAGCGCTGAAGTCGGCGGAATACAGATCTTCATGGTTGGCAAATACACGCTTGCGCTCGACATCTGAACGCAGACGGATCGCCCCCAGCGCTTCCACCAGCCGCATCGCAACCTGACTTTTGCCGACCGCTGAAACGCCGTGAGTGATGGCCAGAAAGTTGGAAGGGATCGCGCTGTAGCTCTCGGCCAGATTGGCGTAGTTGCGATACTGGCGCAGTGTCGCGGCGCGCTGCACCTGGTCGGCGTCGGCATTCAGGCTGAACAGCGCCACTTTGGCACGGACCAGTGCGCGGTAGGCTTTGTAGAAATTGAGCAGTTGCAGGCCTGCGTAGTCGCCGGTCAGCTCCAGGTACTGACTGACGAACCGGCGGGAAAGGCTTTTCAGGCCGCGATCCTCAAGGTCCATGGCCAGGAAGCCGATGTCCGCATAGACGTCTGTCATGCGGAAGGGCTCGTTGAATTCGATGCAGTCGAAAATCACGACCTTGCCATCGATCAGCGTGGCGTTGCCCAAGTGGATGTCGCCATGGCATTCGCGAACAAAGCCGTCCATCTTGCGCTGGTTCATCAGAGGCTTGAGGCGCTCGAAACTGGTGTTGGCCCAGGCTTCCAGCGCTTCCAGCTGAATGAGGTCAGACTTTTCGCTGAGGAAGGGCAGAATCTGCTCAAAATTCTGCGTGACCGGCGCCATAACGCTGTCGGCGCTGCCGAGTGGGTTTTCCATCGGCACTTTAGGCGACTTGAGATGAAACTCGGCGATCTGCCGGGCCATGTCATCGATGTGCGCGGTGGTCAGTTCGCCTTTGGCTTGCAAAGTGCTGAGCAATCCGTCCTGCGGGAACTGGCGCATTTTCAGCACGTACTCGATCGCTTCGCCTTCACCATTCAGCTGCGGAGCCTCGATGCTGCCGGTGACCGGCAACACTTCCAGGTACAGATCGTCCGTCAGGCGCTGGTTCAGCATCAGCTCTTGCTCACAGAAATGCTGGCGCGCCGGCAGGCTGGTGAAGTCCAGAAAACCGAAATTGACCGGCTTCTTCATCTTGTAGACGTACGGGCCGGTGAGCAGCACCCAGGAAATATGCGTCTCGATGACCTGAAACTGTTCGACCGGGTGAGGAAACAGGGCGGGGTTTTGCAGCGCGGCGATCAATGTCTGGCTCACGGACGATCCTTGAAAGGTGATAAGTCGATAGAGAAGTAGCGAAAGGCGGCCATTATGGCCGCTGGAGACATTGCTGCAAACCGCTTAAAGGGTGGTCTGTCGGGGGCTTTGAAAGTGCGTATAATCCGCCGCCATGACCCGATCCCGCACCCCGAAAAAATCCCCCAAACCCACCAACAGCCGCCTGCGCAGCCTGTTGGGCTGGGCCCTGAAACTCAGTCTTGTCGGGCTGGTGATCCTTGGCTGCTTCGCCGTTTACCTGGATTCCATCGTCCAGGAAAAATTCTCCGGCAAGCGCTGGACGATTCCGGCCAAGGTCTATGCACGGCCACTGGAGCTGTTCGTCGGCCAGAAGCTTTCACGTGATGACTTCCTTCTGGAGCTCGATGCGCTGGGCTATCGCCGCGAAGGCGTGGCCAACGGGCCGGGCGCTGCTGCGGTCAACGGCAACAATGTCGATCTCAACACCCGCGGCTTCCAGTTCTATGAGGGCGCTGATCCGGCACAGCAGATTCATGTGCGCTTCTCCGGCGATTACGTTGCGGAACTGACCGCCGCCAATGGCGCCAAGCTCGCGGTCGCGCGGCTTGAGCCTCTGATGATCGGCGGCTTGTACCCGAAGAATCTCGAAGACCGGATTCTGATCAAGCTCGATCAGGCGCCGCCTTATTTGCTCGACACCCTCGTCACCGTCGAAGATCGGGATTTCTACCATCACTTCGGTGTATCACCGAAGGGGATCGTGCGCGCTTTCTGGATCAACGCATCCGCCGGCCAGATGCGCCAGGGCGGCTCGACGTTGACTCAGCAACTGGTCAAGAACTTCTACCTGACCAACGAGCGCAGCATCACCCGCAAGCTGACCGAAGCGATGATGGCTGTTCTGCTGGAGATCCATTACAGCAAGCAGGAGATTCTCGAGGCCTACCTCAACGAAGTGTTTGTAGGGCAGGACGGGCAGCGTGCGGTGCACGGTTTTGGTCTGGCGAGTCAGTATTTCTTCAGCCAGCCGCTCTCGGAATTGAAGCTGCACCAAGTCGCCTTGCTGGTCGGGCTGGTCAAGGGGCCTTCCTATTACAATCCGCGCCGCAACCCGGAGCGTGCGCTGGAAAGGCGCAATCTGGTCCTCGATCTGCTCGAACAACAGGGTGTCGCGACGCCGGAAGTGGTTGCGGCGGCGAAGAAAATGCCGCTGGGCGTGAGCAAAGTCGGGTCGCTGGCCGACAGCTCGTTCCCGGACTTCCTTGATCTGGTCAAACGCCAACTGCGTCAGGACTACCGCGACGAAGACTTGACCGAAGAGGGCCTGCGGATCTTCACCAGTTTCGATCCGATTCTGCAGATGAAATCCGAGGCTGCCGTGCGCGAAAGCTTCGCCAAAATTTCTGGCCGCAAAGGCGCGGACGAGATGGAAACGGCGATGGTCGTGACCAATCCGGAAACCGGCGAAGTCCAGGCCCTGATAGGCAGTCGACAAGCAGGCTTCGCGGGTTTCAACCGGGCGCTGGATGCCGTTCGGCCGATTGGGTCCTTGGTCAAGCCGGCCATCTACCTCACCGCCCTCGAACGCCCGCAGCAATACACTCTGACCAGTTGGGTACCCGATGAACCCTTCCAGGTGAAAGGCGCCGACGGCCAGATCTGGAAGCCGCAGAACTACGATCACAAAGCCCACGGCAATATTTTCCTGTATCAGGGCCTGGCGCATTCCTACAACCTGTCCAGCGCGAAGCTGGGTCTGGATCTGGGCATACCGAATGTCTTCAAAACCCTGACCAAGCTGGGCGTCACCCGCGAGTGGCCCGCCTTCCCGTCGATGCTCCTGGGGGCTGGTGCGCTGACGCCGATCGAAGTGGCGACGATGTACCAGACCATAGCCAGCGGCGGCTTCAATACGCCATTGCGCGGGATTCGCAGCGTACTGACCGCTGAAGGGGAGCCGCTCAAGCGCTACCCGTTCCAGATTCAGCAACGCTTCGACCCGGGTTCGATCTATCTCCTGCAGAACGCCATGCAGCGGGTGATGCGCGAAGGTACGGGTAAATCGGTATACAACGTGCTGCCGAGCACGCTGAATCTGGCGGGCAAGTCGGGCACCACCAATGACTCGCGCGACAGCTGGTTTGCCGGCTTCAGTCAGGACTTGCTGGCGATCGTCTGGATGGGCCGCGACGACAACGGCAAGACGCCGTTCACTGGGGCTACCGGCGCATTGCAGATCTGGACCAGCTTCATGAAGAAGGCCGATCCGCTGCCACTGGACATGGCGATGCCCGACAACGTCGTCCAGGCCTGGGTCAATGCCAGTACTGGCGAAGGCACCGATGCCAGCTGCCCGAACGCCGTGCAGATGCCGTATATTCGCGGCAGTGAGCCGCAACCCGGCCCGACCTGCGGTGGGCCTGCAGCGCCTGCCGATTCGGTAATGGACTGGGTTAAAGGCTGGTTGAATTAAGCAAAGAGGATGTGACGTGAACAAGTGGTGGATTCCGGCTGTAACGGCTCTGGCTTTGCTCAACGGTTGCGCGTCCCAGACGCGCAGTGCGATTCCGGTGGTGGATTCAGGGTCACGCGTCTCAAACGGCGAGCGCGTTTCGTCGACACGCACCAATACCTACCGAGCGCCGGTGCAGACGCCAGCGCAGTCGCAGACAATTCAGGAAGATTCCGGTGTCACGGTCATGGTGCCCGGCGGCGCCAACGCCAGCGGTGCGCCTATTTCCACATTCGTGCCTCCCGCCACGGCTCCGATCAGCACTGCACCGATCAATACGGCGCCGGTTAATCAGGCCCCGGTGAACAACACATACACACCGCCGCCAGCGACCAGTAACACCTACAACATGCCGGCGTCGGCGCCGACTGGCATTCCGTCTGCGTCCAGCGGCGGATTGTCGGAAGACGAGCAACTGGATGGGCCGGTGCTGGCGTTGCTGACCACCGCTCAGCAACAGCAATCCGGTGGTGACCTCAACGGCGCAGCGTCCAGCCTTGAGCGAGCGCAACGCGTTGCTCCCCGTGAGCCCCAGGTCCTTTACCGTCTGGCGCAAGTACGTCTGGCTCAGGGCGATGCGCCTCAGGCTGAGCAACTGGCGCGTCGTGGTCTGACCTACGCCAACGGTCGCGCCAGCCTTCAAGCCAGTCTTTGGGGATTGATTGCCCAGTCGCGTGAAAAACAGGGTGACGCAGCCGGTGCAGCGCTTGCGCGGCAGAAAGCCAATGGATAAACGCTTTCCGAAAATCGCCGACCAGTTGCTGTTGATCGAGCGCGAATTGCGAGTGCTGGGATGGTGGAAGGAAGTGCCGCCCAGCGATGAGTCGCTGTCCAGCCGTGAACCCTTCTGCGTCGACACGCTGGATTTTGATCAGTGGCTGCAATGGATCTTCCTGCCACGCATGAAGATCATCCTTGAGCAGGATCTGCCGTTGCCCACGGCATCCGGCATCCTGGAAATGGCAGAGATGGTTTACGCCAGCCGTATCCGCGAAGCGCGCCACCTGCTGGTGCTGCTGAAAGACTTTGACCGGTTAATCACTGAGTCCGTCTGACCTTCAATTGCATTGGTCGTCGAGGTATTTCTTGACCTCGGCGATGCGTGCCTGCCTCTCTTCTTCCGTGAACCGCCTGAACTCGCCATTCACTTCCTGTCGCACCCGCGGGTTGTTCTGCAATTGGGCAAGGTTGGTGCGCTGTTCGTCACACGCCTCTTTGCGCTTCGCTTCCTGAACGGCGACCTGCTTCCTGACCTTGGCATCGACCGCCTCCTGCTCCCGCACGCCATCTTGATTCTGCGGCGGCGGGGCAGGTGGGGCTGCGACGGGTTTCCCTGTATCGATCTCTTGTGCTGTCTGCCCGGCAGGCGGCTGGGCGTCGAAATGCGTGACACCCTGAGCGTCGACCCATTTGTATATCTGCGCGGCCTGGCCGACCGCCGGGGCGACGGCAAGTGTCAGCGTCGCTGCAAGAATCATCCAGCGCATTCCCGGTTCCTTACTTCTGTGGCAATGGCCGGAAACCTATCACAAGCGTGGCGCAACGACCTCATTCGGTGCCTTTTGACGAGTGGGGGACGAAGAAAGCGCATCGATGACTTGACTTGAGAGGGGCGAATCCGAACAATCCAAAGTTCGCTGTAGAGGGACTGCCAGAAGCAGACCGTCTCGGTAGATCATGAGGCGCACACCCGCGCCGACCCGTAACACCCGCAACGCGTTACCTCGCGCTGGGTGGGAAGACCCCGAAACACTTAAAGGGGCGATCCCAATACTTGCTCAGTCAGTGCTGACGTAGTCGGCGACCACCGTCGCTCATGCTCTGCTTTGCAGTAAACCTATTAAGACCCGTCTCCTCGCTTGTGTGGACGGTATTCTGGCGTTTTAGAGGTGAACAACGTGGAGCTTTTATCTGGCGCTGAAATGGTCGTCCGCTTTTTGCGCGACGAAGGCGTTGAGCATATCTACGGGTACCCTGGCGGTGCCCTCCTGCATATATACGACGCGCTGTTTAAAGAACCGGCTGTGAGTCACATCCTCGTTCGTCACGAACAGGCCGCGACTCACATGGCTGACGGTTACGCCCGCGCCACCGGCAAGGCAGGCGTTGTGCTGGTGACTTCGGGTCCCGGCGCAACCAACGCCATCACCGGTATCGCGACCGCCTACATGGATTCGATTCCGATGGTGGTGCTGTCCGGTCAGGTCCCGAGCAACATGGTCGGCACCGATGCGTTCCAAGAGACCGACATGATCGGTATCTCCCGGCCAATCGTGAAGCACAGCTTCATGATCAAGCATCCGTCGGAAATCCCGGAAGTCCTGAAGAAAGCGTTCTACCTCGCTCAATCCGGTCGTCCTGGTCCTGTCGTCGTCGATATCCCGAAAGACATGACCAACCCGGCTGAAAAGTTCGAATACATTTTCCCCAAGAAAGCCAAGCTGCGTTCCTACAGCCCGGCGGTCCGTGGCCACTCAGGCCAGATCCGCAAGGCTGTGGAAATGCTGGTCGCGGCCAAGCGCCCGATCATCTATGCCGGTGGCGGCGTAATCATGGGCAACGGCTCGGCGCAACTGACCGAACTGGCGCAGCAATTGAACGCTCCGGTCACCAACACGCTGATGGGGCTCGGTGCCTACCCTGGCACTGATCGCCAGTTCGTCGGCATGCTGGGGATGCATGGCAGCTACACCGCCAACCTCGCGATGCACCACGCCGATGTGATTCTGGCGATTGGCGCACGTTTCGACGACCGTGTGATCAACGGCCCGGCCAAGTTTTGCCCGAATGCCAAGATCATTCACGTCGACATCGACCCGGCTTCTATCTCCAAAACCATCAAGGCGGACGTGCCTATCGTCGGTCCGGTGGAAAGCGTCCTGACCGAAATGGTTGCAACCCTCAAAGAGCTTGCTGAAACCCCTAATAAGGATTCGGTCGCGACGTGGTGGAAGCAGATCGAAGAGTGGCGCGCCGGCGGTGACCTGTTCCCGTACAACCGTGGGGACGGAAGCGTCATCAAGCCGCAGACGGTCATCGAAACGCTGTGTGAAGTGACCAAAGGCGATGCCTACGTCACCTCCGATGTGGGTCAGCATCAGATGTTCGCGGCTCAGTACTACCGCTTCAACAAACCCAACCGCTGGATCAACTCCGGCGGTCTCGGCACCATGGGCTTTGGCCTGCCTGCCGCGATGGGCGTTGCGCTGAGCTTCCCGAATGACAATGTCGCCTGCGTTACTGGCGAAGGCAGCATTCAGATGAACATTCAGGAACTGTCGACCTGCCTGCAGTACAACCTGCCGGTGAAGATCATCCTGCTCAACAACGGCGTGCTCGGCATGGTCCGTCAGTGGCAGGACATGAGCTACAGCGGCCGTCACTCGCACTCCTACATGGAGTCGCTGCCTGACTTTGTGAAGCTGGTCGAGGCTTACGGGCATGTCGGCATGCGCATCACCGATCTGAAGGACTTGAAGCCGAAGATGGAGGAAGCGTTCGCCATGAAGGATCGTCTGGTGTTCCTCGACATCCAGGTTGACGTCGGCGAGCACGTCTATCCGATGCAGATCAGAGACGGGTCCATGCGTGACATGTGGCTGAGCAAGACGGAGCGGACATAACCATGCGCCACATCATTTCGCTATTGCTGGAAAACGAACCGGGCGCGCTGTCTCGTGTGGTCGGCCTGTTTTCGCAGCGCAACTACAACATCGAAAGCCTGACGGTGGCGCCAACCGAGGACCCGACTCTCTCGCGTCTGACGCTGACCACCGTTGGCCATGATGAAGTGATCGAGCAAATCACCAAGAACCTCAACAAGCTGATCGAGGTGGTCAAGCTGGTCGATCTATCGGAGAGCGCCCACATCGAGCGCGAGCTGATGTTGATCAAGGTGAAAGCCACTGGCGCACAGCGTGCCGAGATCAAGCGTACCACCGACATTTTCCGCGGCCAGATCGTCGACGTCTCCAGTAGCGTCTATACCGTGCAGTTGACCGGGACAAGCGACAAGCTGGACAGCTTCATCCAGGCGATTGGCACCACTGCCATTCTGGAAACCGTACGAAGCGGCGTCACGGGAATTGCACGCGGCGACAAAGTGCTGAGCATCTAACCTAATTTTGCAAATGGCCTTGCGGCCAAGTTATCAGGGGAATTTCATGAAAGTTTATTACGACAAAGACTGCGACCTTTCGATCATCCAGGGCAAAAAAGTTGCCATCATCGGTTACGGTTCTCAGGGCCACGCTCAAGCGTGCAACCTGAAAGACTCCGGCGTTGATGTCACCGTTGGCCTGCGCAAGGGTTCGGCTACTGTCGCCAAAGCTGAAGCTCACGGCCTGAAAGTGACTGACGTTGCTTCCGCCGTCGCCGCTGCAGACCTGGTCATGATCCTGACCCCGGACGAATTCCAGTCCCAGCTGTACAAGAACGAAATCGAGCCGAACATCAAGAAGGGCGCAACACTGGCCTTCTCCCACGGCTTCGCGATTCACTACAACCAGGTTGTTCCTCGTGCCGACCTCGACGTGATCATGATCGCGCCAAAAGCACCGGGCCACACCGTGCGCACCGAGTTCGTCAAAGGCGGTGGCATCCCTGACCTGATCGCCGTTTACCAGGACGCCTCGGGCAACGCCAAGAACGTCGCTCTGTCCTACGCTTCGGGTGTTGGCGGCGGCCGTACCGGCATCATCGAAACCACGTTCAAGGACGAGACCGAAACTGACCTGTTCGGCGAACAAGCGGTTCTGTGTGGCGGTACAGTTGAACTGGTCAAAGCCGGTTTCGAAACTCTGGTTGAAGCCGGCTACGCCCCGGAAATGGCCTACTTCGAGTGCCTGCACGAACTGAAGCTGATCGTTGATCTCATGTACGAAGGCGGTATCGCCAACATGAACTACTCAATCTCCAACAACGCCGAATACGGCGAGTACGTGACCGGTCCGGAAGTCATCAACGCCGAATCCCGTCAGGCCATGCGCAACGCTCTGAAGCGCATTCAGGACGGCGAGTACGCCAAGATGTTCATCGCCGAGGGCGCCAGCGGCTACCCTTCGATGACCGCCAAGCGTCGTAACAACAAGGCGCACGGCCTGGAAATCATCGGTGAGCAACTGCGCTCGATGATGCCTTGGATCGCGAAGAACAAGATCGTCGACCAAGCCAAGAACTAAGATCACAGATCCGGTTCTTGCATGAAAAAACGCGGCCCTCGGGTCGCGTTTTTTCGTTATGGGGGCTCATCTGGTATAAAGCTGCATCGTTTGACGGCCGACCGGTCGCAAGCATTTGTCGAAATTCTTCAGCTGCAAGGTATTGTCCATGAGCGAACGTCCCGAAGAGCCGAACAAGGCTTCTGACGCCGAAAGCCTGCTACCGATTGATGAACACATTGAAGAGGGTCATGACGACGAGGGGCGCAAGGTGCGCCATCGCGGCATCTACCTGCTGCCCAATCTGTTCACCACCGCGAATCTGTTCGCCGGCTTCTACGCAATCATCAGCGCCATGAGTGCCCAGAGCGCTCTGAGCGCGGGTGACCAGCTGAGCGCGAGCAAATACTTTGCGTTCTCCGCCATCGCTATCTTTGTTGCCATGGTGCTGGACGGTCTTGATGGCCGCGTCGCGCGCATGACCAACACCCAGAGCGCATTCGGCGCAGAGTATGACTCGCTGTCCGACATGGTCGCTTTCGGCGTGGCGCCGGCGTTGTTGGCGTTTGGCTGGGCGCTGGGTGACATGGGCAAGGTCGGCTGGATGGTCGCCTTCATCTATGTCGCGGGCGCAGCGTTGCGTCTGGCCCGCTTCAACACTCAGGTGGGCAAGGCGGACAAGCGTTACTTTATTGGCCTGGCAAGTCCTGCTGCTGCTGGCGTTGTCGCGGGCACGGTCTGGGCCTTCAGCGATTACGGCATCCAGGGGTCGAAATTGTCGTTCCTCGTCGCGCTATTGGTTGCTGCTGCCGGGATGCTGATGGTCAGCAACATCAAGTACAACAGCTTCAAAGAGCTGGATCTGAAGGGGCGCGTGCCGTTTGTTGCGATTCTGGCCGTTGTTTTGGTGTTCGCCGTGGTGTTCAGTGATCCGCCGCGCATTCTGTTGCTGATTTTCCTCGGCTACGCAGCGTCTGGTCCCATCCAGTACCTGCTGCGTCTGCGTCGTCAGAGGTAGTTAGTCGTCCTGCATTTCCCGCATACTCCGCAGCTATAGATGCTTCAGTTCTCTATAACTGCGGAGTCATCATGCTGATCAAGATCCCCTCCACATCCGATTCCAAAGAGTCGGATGTCACGCCTGAATCCCTTTATCTTTCCCGTCGCGCATTGCTCGGCAGTTCACTTGCAGGGCTCGCCGTCAGTGCGATGCCCCGTTGGGGGCAAGCAGACGAAGCCTCCCGCTACGCTGACGTCGAAGCCGGCGCTGCGCCTGACTGGTTCAAAGGCAAATTGCCTACGACGAAGTGGCAGGCCGTTACCGTCAAGGACGAGACGATCACGCCGTTCAAGGATGCGACCCACTACAACAACTTCTACGAGTTCGGCACGGACAAGGGCGATCCAGCGCAAAACGCAGGCTCCTTGAAAACTGAGCCTTGGACCGTAGTCATCGACGGGGAGGTGGCCAAGCCTGGTCGCTACGCACTCGAAGACTTCATGAAGCCTTATCAGTTGGAGGAGCGTATCTATCGCCTGCGCTGCGTAGAGGCGTGGTCGATGGTGATTCCGTGGCTGGGTTTCCCGATCTCCGAGCTGCTCAAGCAGGTTGAACCGACGGCGAACGCCAAATACATCCGCTTCGAAACGCTGCAGGACCCGAAGACCATGCCGGGCCAGCGCTCTGGCTTTGCGTTGATCGACTGGCCTTACGTAGAGGGGCTGCGCCTGGATGAGGCGATGAACCCGCTCGCGATTCTGGCGGTGGGTATGTATGGACGGGAGCTGCCCAATCAGAACGGCGCACCGCTGCGTCTGGTGGTGCCTTGGAAATACGGGTTTAAAAGCGTGAAGTCCATCGTGCGCATCAGCCTGACAAGCGAGCAGCCGAAGACCACTTGGCAAAGCATTGCGGCGAGCGAGTACGGTTTTTATGCCAATGTGAACCCGACGGTTGACCACCCACGCTGGACCCAGGCGCACGAGCGACGTCTGCCTAGCGGGCTGTTCAGCCCGAATATTCGCCAGACCGAGATGTTCAACGGGTATGGGGAACAGGTTGCTTCCCTTTATGCGGGCCTGGATCTACGGAAAAACTATTGATGCGCTTCATTTACTGGCGAGTGTCGGTGTTCATCGCGGCAGCTTTAGTCCCCATGTATTGGCTCTACCAGGCGTGGATTTTTGCTTTGGGACCTGATCCCGGGAAAGTGCTTGTTGATCGCTTGGGTCTTGGAACATTGACCCTGCTTTTGATCACGCTGGCCATGACCCCATTGCAGCGCACGACAGGCTGGCCCGGCTGGATCTCGGTCCGCCGGCAGCTGGGGCTGTGGTGTTTTACTTATGTGTCGCTGCACCTGTTGGGGTATGGCTTCTTTATCCTGGGGTTCGACTGGGCGCAATTGGGCGAGGAGCTGGTCAAGCGGCCCTACATTATTGTCGGTGCGCTGGGGTTTCTGGGTCTGTTGTCGCTGGCGGTCACGTCCAATCGCTATAGCCAGCGCCGTTTGGGCGTGCGCTGGAAGAAACTGCATCGGCTCAGTTACCTGATTCTCGGGCTGGGGTTGCTGCATATGCTGTGGATTGTGCGAGCTGATCTGAAGGAGTGGGCTATATATGCAACCATCGGCGTGTTGCTTCTAGTACTTAGGATTCCCGTAATTGCTGGGCGTATTCAGCGTCGCAAGGTCAAGAGCAGCCACGTTGCCACTAAAGTTTAAATAAGTGCTTGACGCCCCTCTGGATCTGTCTATAATTCGCCCCACTTCCGGCGCAGACGAAACGGAAAACTCCTTGATAATCAAAGGTTTGGACGAAGTAAGCAGCGAGGAATGCTTA
>NZ_JAKJXE010000011.1 GCF_021728295.1 Pseudomonas petrae | reverse complement strand
ATCCCTCGATGATCAGTCGAGAACTATCGCTCCCGAAGGCGCATTAGTCGAGATACAAGGAGCCGGCTTGCTGGCGAATGCGGCGTGTCAGGCGACGTAAATGGCGCTGAGAGATTGGGTTCGCCAGTAAGCCGGCTCCTACAGATGTCTGCCCCCCGATATGTCATCGGCAAGCGGGTGTCCGCAGATTCCCGTGCAGCCTGCGCTACGTCATCCGCCGCAAATCCCGTGTAGGAGCGCGCTTGCCCGCGAAAGCGCTCTGCCAGGCGACTTTATTCCCACTGACTCACCTCAACCTCGTCAGGTGTGCCAGATTATTATGTGTTGGCAGGGAAATTTTTCGCGGGCAAGCGCGCTCCTACAGATGGAGGCTGCATCTGTTCAGCGATGCAGCACGAACTGCCCGACGAATTCCACTGCCGTTTCTTCTGAATCTTCGGCCATGATGCGGGTGTGCAGCGTCAGTCGTGCGCGACCGCGGCGTTGGTAGAACTTCAGAAATTTCTCCCAACTCGCTTCATCCGGTGCGTCGCAAATGGCGACGCCATCGCGGGTGACCGGCAGGGGATAACTGATCTGGCCGTCCTGAATCACGATGTGCCCATCGTCGATGCCGGCTTCCTTGAGTCGCAGATACAGCCAGCCCCAGCCCGCCAGTACCGCGCCGCAGTACAGGCTGCCGCCGAACAAGGTGTTCTTGTGATTGACGTTCGCGGCCAATGGCAGGTGCAGACGAAGTTGATGGTCTCGCCAGCCCAGCACCTTGATGCCCATCTCCCGGGTGAGGGGAATGTCATGGTGCAACACAGCTTCCAGGTCTTTAGCGGATAAACGTTGCCGGTCAGTCATTGTCGTCGGACCCCGCGCCGTTGAAGGTCAGCGCATGCTTGCGCAGTTTGTCGTGCAGGGTTTTGCGTGGCAGGCCGAGGGCTTCGGCGAGGCTGCGGACCGAGCTGTGCGGGCGGGTCAGCTCGGCGGCGATCAACGCCCGCTCGAACGCCTCCACCTGTTCGCTCAGCCCGCCATTGGACGCCACCAGGTCCGGCTGCGCGGCGCCTTCCAGTTCCAGCTCAAGGCCCAAGGCGAAACGCTCGGCGGCGTTCTGCAGTTCACGCACGTTGCCCGGCCAGGTGTGGCGCAGCAGCAGCGCCCGATGCCCCGGCTGCAATTCATGCCGTGGCAGGCCGTGGCGCAAACTGGCGGTGTCGGCGAAATGCTGGAACAGCACCAACGCGTCTTCGCCACGCTCGCGCAGCGGCGGAATGCGCAACGGCGCGACGTTGAGGCGGTAATACAAGTCGGCCCGGAAACGCCCCTGATCCGCCGCCTGGCGCAGGTCCTCCTTGGTCGCCGCGATCACGCGAATGTCCAACGGAATCTGCTGGTTGCCGCCCAGACGCTCGACCACGCGCTCTTGCAGCAAGCGCAGCAGCTTGACCTGAACGTCCATGCTCATGCTTTCGATTTCATCCAGGAACAGCGTGCCCCCGTTGGCGAATTCGAACTTGCCGATACGGCGCTTTTGCGCGCCCGTGAAGGCGCCCGATTCATGGCCGAACAGTTCGCTCTCGACCACCGACTCGGCCAGCGCCCCTGCGTTGATTGCCACGAACGGACCGTTACGGCGATTGGACAAATCATGCAGTGCGCGGGCGACCACCTCCTTGCCGGCGCCGGTTTCGCCAAGAATCAACACGTCAGCCCTGGTCGCGGCCAGCGCGCCGATCTGATCGCGAAGGCGCTGAATGGGGGCAGACAATCCCACCAGTCGCGTGCTCAGTTGCTGACGATCGCTGAGCTCAAGCCGCAGGCTGCGGTTGTCCAGCACCAGCCGGCGCAGCGCCAGTGCGCGCCGAACACTGTCGAGCAGTGCGTCGCTGGCGAAGGGTTTTTCCAGAAAATCGTAGGCGCCTGCACGCATGGCCTGCACCGCCAGCGGCACGTCGCCGTGGCCGGTGATCAGCAGCACCGGCAGGTCTGGATCCTGAGCATGAAGCTGGTTGAGCAATTCGAGGCCATCGATGCCCGGCATGCGAATGTCACTGACGATCACCCCCGGCCAGTCGCGCTCGATGCGCGCTTGCAGGCCTTTGGCGTCGCTCAGCGGCAGGATTTTCAGGCCGGCGAGGTCCAGCGTCTGGCTCAGCGCCTGGCGCAGATGCGGGTCGTCGTCGATCAGCACCACCTGAATCTGGCTGTCGATGGCGTCGGTGCTCATGCAGATAAGTCCTCTGGCGGTTGAAGGTTGACGCCCGAGGCGCCGGTGCGCATCCGCAACGTCAGCAGCGCGCCGCCTTCCGGGTGATTGGCAAACAGCAACTCGCCGCCCAGTGCGCGCATCAGCGTATCGCAGATCGCCAGGCCCAGGCCGAGCCCCTGGGTGCGCGTTTTGGTGGTGAAGAACGGCTCGCGCGCGTGCTCCAGCGCTTCTTTGGAAAACCCGGGGCCGTTGTCGCGGATATACAAATTAACGCCCTCGGCGTTGTACTCGGCGCTGATCCACAATTTGCGCGGCGGGCCTTTCTCGGTCAGCGCGTCCAGCGCATTCGCCAGTAGGTTGCCGAGCACCTGACGCAGCCGCGTCTCGCCGGCCTGCACCCACAAGGTTGCGGCGGGCAGGTCGCGAATCAGTTCCACTTCCATCGCGCGCCGACGCTTGGCGAGCAGGGCCAGCGCATCGTCCAGCGCTGGTTGCAGCGCTACGCTTTCAGGCGCATGTCGGTCACGCCGGGCGAAGGCGCGCAGGTGCGCAATGATCGACGCCATGCGTCCGGTGAGTTCGCTGATCAGTTTGAGGTTGCCGCGGGCGTCCTCGGTGCGCTGATGATCGAGCAGCACTTCGGCGTTCTCGGCGTAGCTGCGAATCGCCGCCAGTGGCTGGTTGAGTTCATGGCTGATGCTCGCCGACATCGTGCCCAGCGCCGACAGCTTGCCGGCCTGAACCAGTTCGTCCTGGGCGCGAAACAGTTCTTGCTGCGCCTGCTCGCGTTCGAGCACTTCCTGGCGCAGTCGCTGGTTGACGCCTTCCAGGTCACAGGTCCGCTCGGCGACTCGCACTTCCAATTCACGGCGCGCCTTGGCCTCGAAGTTGATGCGATCCAGATAATGCCGCCGCCGCTGCATCATCAGCCCCAGCAGCAGCATCAACACCAGCAACGTGGCACCGCCGATCGCCACGACCGTTCGCACGGGCCTCGACACCAGCACCTTGGGCGCAAGGATGTTGACGCTCCAGCCGGTTTCGTCGATCTGCCGGGTCTGCTTGAGCCAGCCGTTTTCATCCAGCTGCAGCGGGCGCGGATCGCGGGTCGGGTAGGGCTGAATGGCAACGATCGCCTGCTTTTCTTCCTCGCTGAGGGCGCGCGTGGCGCGGAAACGCCAGGCGGGATTGGAGGTCAGGATCACCACGCCGTTGTGGTCGGTGACGAGCAACTGCTCCGGCGTCTTGCCCCACAAGGTCTCAGTGAGGTCCAGGTCGACTTTGACCACCAGCACACCGATCACGGTCTCGCCGTCGCGCACGGCGGCTGCGAAAAAGTAACCACGTTTGGCCGACGTCGTGCCCAAGCCGAAAAAGCGGCCGAGATTGCCAGCCATAGCGTTGCTGAAATACGGGCGGAAGGCGAAGTTGCGGCCGACGAAGCTGTCGCGTTTGTCCCAGTTCGACGCAGCGAGGGTGTCGCCATTGGGCGCCATCAGGTAGATCACCTCGGCGCCGGTTTGCCGGGCGGTGTTCATCAGCAGCACGTTCGCTTGAGCTTGGGCATGCTTGTCTTGGGGGTTCGCCAGCATGGCGCGCAGGCCGGGCAGGTCGCCGAGAATCTGCGGCAGGACTTCATAGCGGTGCAGCGTGCCCAGCAGGTTAGCGACGTACAGGTCGAGGGTCTGGCGATTCTGGCTCAGCAGTTCATTGCGGTAATAGTGTTCGGCCAGGCGTTCGAGTGGCCACAACAGCGGGGCGAGGATCAGCGCCAGCAGGGCGAGGCTGCGCCAGCGGGGACGGCGGGGAAGGGCGTTGGTGCTGATCATGAAATCGCCGGTGGGTTCGTTGCGACGTAGAGCGGTTGCGGATGAATCAGTATTCCGCAGCCGCTCAACATCGAGTCGGCCCATTATGCCTACCGCTGCTGCGCTAAGCACTCCAGCAACGCATCGTGCCAGTCGGGCTGGCTAACGCCCCACTCACGCTGCAACCGGCTGCAATCCAGACGCGAATTGAGTGGACGTGCGGCCGGCGTCGGGTAAGCGCTGGAAGCAATCGGCTCAAGTACTGCGCAGGGCTTGCCGCTGTTGATCAATTGCTGACCAATCGCTTCAGCGAAACCGAACCACGACGTTTCGCCGCTGGCGGTCAGGTGATAAACACCCCAGGCGCCCGGAGCCCCCTCACGCCAGCGTTCAATCAGCGCTCCGGTGCTGGCGGCAATAGTGCCGGCCCAGGTGGGCGCGCCGATCTGGTCCGCAACGATCGACAGCTTCTCGCGCTCTTGCAACAAGCGCTGCATGGTTAGCAGAAAATTGCGCCCGGTCAGGGAGTAAACCCAGCTCGTGCGCAAAATCAGATGCTGCCCGCCCGCTGCGGCGATGGCCCGCTCGCCCGCCAGCTTGCTGCTGCCGTAGACGCCCAGCGGATTTGGCGTGTCGGATTCAACCCACGCGCTCTGCTTGCTGCCGTCGAACACGTAATCGGTGGAGTAGTGAATCAGCGGAATGCCCAAGGCAGCGGCTTCTTCAGCGAACACACCGGGAGACGTCGCGTTGATGGCGAAGGCCAGGTCCGGCTCGCTTTCGGCCTGATCCACCGCCGTGTGCGCGGCGGCGTTGATGATCAGGTCCGGCTTGATGTCCCGAACCATTGGACGGATGGATTCCGGCTGACTCAAATCCAGCTGATCACGGCCCAGCACGATCAGCTCACCCATGTTCTGCAGGCGTTGCTGCAGCGAATGGGACACCTGGCCCTGTTGCCCGCTGATCAGAATCCGCAGCGGCGCACTCACGGAAACAGGTCCGCTTCTTTCAAGATCTTGCCGACCTGATCTTTGGCCGACAACTGAGGTGCTTCGCTCAAGCCCCAGTCGATGGCCAGCTCAGGATCGTCCCAGCGAATGCAGCGCTCGGCCGATGGCGTGTAGTAGTCGGTGGTTTTGTAGAGAAACTCTGCGTAGTCGCTTAACACCACGAAGCCGTGGGCGAAACCCTTGGGAATCCACAGCTGGCGAGCGTTCTCGGCAGACAGCTCCAGACCGAACCACTGGCCGAACTGCGGCGAGCTGCGACGGATGTCGACGGCGATGTCCAGCACGCGGCCAACGGTTACACGGACCAGTTTGCCCTGCGGGTTTTCGATCTGGTAATGCAGCCCGCGCAGGACGCCTTTTTGCGAGCGCGAGTGATTGTCCTGCACGAACTGATCGGCTACGCCGGTGGCCTCGGCAAAGGCCCGGGCGTTGAAACTTTCGTAGAAGAAGCCACGCTCATCGCCGAACACCTTGGGTTCGATGATGAGGACTTCAGGCAACTTGCTGGCAACCACTTTCACTGACTTTCCCCTGCGATCTTGAACAGGTACTGACCGTAGCCGGTCTTGCCGAAATAGTCAGCCCGATTCAACAGGTGGGCGCGGTCGATCCAGCCGTTCTGGTAGGCGATTTCTTCCAGGCACGCGACTTTCAGGCCCTGACGGTGCTCGATGGTTTGCACGTATTGCGACGCGTCCAGCAGGCTGTCGTGAGTACCCGTGTCGAGCCAGGCGAAGCCGCGGCCAAAACGTTCGACGCGCAAATCGCCACGCTTGAGGTAAGCGTTGTTGACGTCGGTGATCTCCAGCTCGCCGCGTGGTGACGGCTTGACGTCTTTGGCGATCTGGATGACTTCGTTGTCGTAGAAATACAGACCGGTCACGGCGTAGCTGGATTTAGGCGCCTTGGGCTTCTCTTCGATGGACAGCGCGTGGCCGTGCTCATCGAAATCGATCACGCCGAAACGCTCCGGATCCTTGACCCAGTAGCCAAACACAGTCGCCCCGGAGGTGTTGTCCGCCGCACGCTTGAGCTGCTCGCTGAAGTGCTGACCGTGGAAGATGTTGTCGCCGAGAATCAGGCACACCGAGTCGTCGCCGATGAACTCTTCGCCAATCAGGAATGCCTGCGCGAGGCCGTCCGGCTTGGCTTGCTCCTCGTAATGAAAGTGCACGCCGAACTGACTGCCGTCACCCAGCAGCGCCCTGTATTGCGGCAGGTCCAGCGGCGTCGAGATGACCAGGATGTCTTTGATCCCGGCCAGCATCAGCACCGAGATCGGGTAATAGATCATCGGCTTGTCGTAGATCGGCAACAGCTGTTTGGAGACCCCGAGGGTGATTGGGTGCAGGCGCGTGCCCGAGCCGCCGGCCAGTACAATTCCTTTAGTCATGCGATCAGTTCCTTCACGTTGGTGCCCAGGCGTTCGCCCTGATAACTGCCGTCCTGCACGTTACGACACCATTCAAGGTTGTCGAGATACCACTGTACGGTTTTGCGCAGGCCGGATTCGAATGTCTCTTCCGGCGTCCAGCCCAGTTCGCGTTCGATTTTGCTGGCGTCGATGGCGTAGCGCATGTCATGGCCCGGGCGGTCGGTCACGTAGGTGATCAGGTCCGCGTAGTGGGCCACGCCTTTGCGCTGTTCCGGCGCCAGCTCTTCGAGCAGCGCGCAGATGCCGTGCACGACGTCGATGTTCTTTTGTTCGTTGTGCCCGCCGATGTTGTAGGTCTCGCCGACCTGGCCCTCGCTCACCACCTTGAGCAGTGCGCGGGCGTGGTCTTCGACGAACAGCCAGTCACGCACCTGCAAGCCGTTGCCGTACACCGGCAGCGGCTTCCCGGCCAGGGCGTTGAGAATCACCAGCGGGATCAGCTTCTCGGGGAAGTGGAACGGGCCGTAGTTGTTCGAGCAGTTGGTGACAACCACTGGCAGCCCGTAGGTGCGCTGCCAGGCGCGAACCAGATGGTCCGATGCCGCTTTGCTGGCCGAATACGGCGAGCTTGGCGCGTAGGGCGTGGTTTCGGTGAACAGATCGTCCACGCCATGCAGGTCGCCATACACTTCGTCAGTGGAGATGTGATGGAAGCGGAAAGCTGCGCGCTCGGCTTCGGGCAAGGTCAGCCAATAGCTGCGGGTCGCTTCCAGGAGGCTGTAGGTGCCGACGATGTTGGTCTGGATGAACTCCGACGGGCCGTCAATCGAACGGTCGACGTGGGACTCAGCCGCCAAGTGCATGATCGCGTCGGGCTTGAAGCGTGCGAGGACTTTGCTCATCGCAGCCTGGTCAACGATGTCCTCTTGCACGAACTCATACCGAGTGTTCGTGGCGATGCCCCGCAGCGACTCAAGATTCCCGGCGTAGGTCAGCTTGTCGAAATTGAGGACGTCGTGATCGGTGTTGTTGATCAGATGACGGATCAGCGCAGAGCCGATGAAGCCGGCGCCACCGGTAACAAGTATTCGCATGGATAAACCTTCTTCCCTGGAAAGACGTAAGACGATAAAGACGTAGGACGATGGAGCATAGCTTGTGGGGCCTTGCTGACTGGCGCAAGAACCAATCCACCGACAAGCGATGATATTAATTGATGGCCCAACGCGATTAGCGCCATTAAACCGCCGCGAGTGTTTCGCGGGTTTAACGCCTGGCCTATCTGTCGGTCCTTTAAAGCATTTCTTTATTGGCAAATCGCACGGGGTTGATTAACGGTCGCGCAACTGGCGATATTGTTGGCGCGTTTTTATCTCTCAGGACTTCCTTCATGTCGCTCGATACCTTGATTCGCCGCTCCAGCCTGCCATGCCCGGACGTCGACGCCGCGCAGGCCGCCGAATGGCTGGCGACGTATTACGGGCTGTCGGGGACGTTGAAGGAGTTGGGCAGCCATCAGGACCGAAACTTCCTGCTGGACTGTGATGACGGGCGGCGTTTCGTCCTGAAAATCTGCCAGGGTGCTTACTCAACCACCGAGCTTGCCGCACAGCATGCAGCGTTGCGGCATTTGAGCGGAGAGCCGCAGGTGCGCGTTCCGGCGGTGATGCCGGCGTTGATAGGTGAAGACTTGCTGTCCGTCGAGCCCAACGGCAATGCGGTGCACCTGCGCGTTCTGGAGTTCATCGACGGACAATCACTGGCCCACGTCGCGCATTTGAACCAGCACATCGTGACCGGATTGGCGCAGCTCTGTGCCCGTGTCGACGTGGCGCTGGCCGGGTTCGAGCACCCAGGCCTGGATCGTGTGTTGCAGTGGGACCCGCACCACGCCTTCGCGTTGATCGAGCACTTGCTCCCGGTCATCGCCAATGCCGACAGGCGCGCCTGTATCGCCGAGGCCGCCGAGCAGGCCCAGGCCTATTTGCTGCCGCTGGTGGCTTCGCTGCCGGTGCAGGCCATTCACATGGACATCACCGAGTACAACGTGGTCTGGGCCCGAGATGCCCATCAGCAGTGGCAGCTTCAAGGGCTGATCGACTTTGGTGATCTGGTCCGTACGTGGCGCATCGCCGACCTCTCGGTGACCTGCGCCGCGCTGCTGCACCACGCCGAGGGCGATCCTTTTTTCATCCTGCCCGCCATTCAGGCTTACCACCAAATCAACCCGCTTCAGAGCGAGGAGCTGCTGGCGCTGTGGCCGTTGATCGTTGCGCGCTCGGCCGTGCTGGTCTTGAGCAGCGAGCAACAGGCGAGCATCGAGCCGGACAACGGTTACATTCAGGCCAATGTGGCCAGCGAGTGGAACATCTTCGACGTCGCCACCTCCGTGCCGATTGCGTTGATGGAAGCGGCGATTCTCGACGCGGTGAGTGAATGGGACGCGGACGAAGAGGCCGAGGCGTTTTCGCCGCTGTTGCCGAGCTTGAGCGCGCAGGGTTTTACCCTCGTCGATCTGGGTGTGCTCAGCGAGCATTTCGTAGCGGGCAACTGGGAACAAAGCGGCATCGACGAACAACTGCTGAAGGACGCGGCGCAACGCCACGGGCTGGCTGCCAGTCGCTATGGCGAATACCGGCTGTCCCGCACGCTGCCAGACAGCGCGAAAGAGCCGGACACCTTCGCGCTGCATACCGAATTGCATATCCCCCACGGCACCGCTGTTCATGCGCCATTTGCCGGCAGCCTGCGTCACACCGCCGACGGTGCGTTGCAATTGGTGGGCGCCGAAGTCAGCCTGCGCCTGTGGGGCGTGCGTTCTGATTTTGACTCCGGCGTGGAATTCGGCGCGGGCGACGTGATCGGGCAAGGCGGTGGCGCGTTGGTCGTGCAGCTGTGTTCGGAACCGGACGTGAGCCCGCCGCTGTTCACCACGCCTTCTCGGGCTGCCGCGTGGCGTGCGTTGTGTCCGTCGCCCAAAGGGCTGCTGGGTTTTGATTGCGATGCGCCCGTGCTGGCAGATTCCGCCGCCTTGCTCGCCCGTCGCGACGCCAGTTTTGCCCGTTCGCAGAAACATTATTACGTGGCCCCCCCACAGATCGAGCGCGGCTGGCGCAACCACCTGATCGACCTGCAGGGCCGGTCCTATCTGGACATGCTCAACAACGTCGCAGTGCTCGGCCACGGCCATCCGCGCATGGCCCAGGTCGCCGCGCGACAGTGGTCGCTGCTCAACACCAACTCACGCTTTCATTACGCGGCGGTCGCCGAGTTTTCCGAGCGGCTGCTGAAGCTGGCGCCTGCGGGCATGGATCGGGTGTTTCTGGTGAACAGCGGCACCGAGGCGAATGATCTGGCTATTCGCCTGGCCTGGGCCTACAGCGGCGGGCGCGATGTCTTGAGCGTGCTGGAGGCTTATCACGGCTGGTCGGTGGCGACCGATGCCATCTCGACATCCATTGCCGACAACCCGCAAGCACTGAGCACGCGTCCGGAATGGGTGCATCCCGTGGTGGCGCCCAATACCTATCGCGGTGAGTTTCGTGGCGCGTACAGCACGCCGTTCTACCTGCGCAGCGTAGACGCGCACTTGACCGCGCTGGCGGAGCAAGGGCGGCAAGTGGCGGGCTTCATTTGCGAACCGGTGTACGGCAACGCCGGCGGAATCTCGCTGCCGCCGGGGTACTTGCAGCAGGTGTACGACAAAGTCCGCGCCGAGGGAGGCGTGTGCATCGCCGATGAAGTGCAGGTGGGTTACGGCCGTCTCGGTCATTACTTCTGGGGCTTTGAGGAGCAGGGCGTGGTGCCCGATATCATCACCATGGCCAAAGGCATGGGCAACGGTCATCCCCTCGGCGCCGTCATCACTCGCCGCGAAATCGCCGAAGCGCTGGAGGCTGAGGGCTATTTCTTCTCGTCGTCAGGCGGCAGCCCGGTGAGTTGCCGCATCGGCATGGCGGTGCTCGACGTCATGGAAGAAGAAAAGCTGTGGGAAAACGCCCGCGTCGTGGGCGGCTATTTCAAGGAACGCCTGCTGGCGCTGATTGACAAACATCCGCTGGCCGGCGCCGTTCATGGTTCGGGTTTCTATCTGGGGCTTGAGCTGGTTCGCGACCGCGAGACGCTGGAGCCTGCAACCGAAGAAACGGCCTACTTGTGCGATCGTCTCCGTGAACTGGGGATTTTCATGCAGCCTACGGGGGATTATCTGAATGTTCTGAAGATCAAACCGCCGATGGTGACCAGCCGCCGGAGCGTGGATTTCTTTGTCGACAGCGTGTCGAAGGTGCTGAGTGAGCTGGAGAGCTGAGCGGGTTATTATCCGTCAAAACGTGGTGCTTATACCGATATATATCGGCATTAGCTGTTCGTATATCCGGTCTTTGCTCGATTAATGTTTTTAAATCCGATTTTTATCGTCTATAACGTCTGTCTTCTTTTGCCGTAGACGCCCTCGTCGTTTCATGGAGTTCTGATTACTGTGACCACTCTCAACAGCACCCCCCGCGCCGATGGCTTCTACATGCCTGCCGAGTGGGCGCCGCAGACGCAAACCTGGATGATCTGGCCCGAGCGCCCTGACAACTGGCGTCTGGGCGGCAAGCCGGTGCAGAACGATCACGTGGCCGTGGCCAAGGCCATCGCCCGTTTCGAGCCTGTCACCGTCGGCGTCTCTGCTGCACAGTACGACAACGCCCGAGCGCGACTGAATGTGCCCAACATTCGCGTCGTCGAGATCAGCAGCAATGACGCCTGGGTACGTGATAGCGGCCCGACCTTCGTCATCAACGACGCGGGCGAAGTCCGCGGCGTCAATTGGGGCTTCAATGCCTGGGGCGGTTTCGACGGCGGGCTTTACGCGCCGTGGAACCTGGATGAACAGGTCGCCAGCAAAGTGTTGGAAATCGAGCGCTGCCCGCGCTACGTCACCGAAGGGTTTGTGCTGGAAGGCGGTTCGATTCATGTCGATGGCGAGGGCACGCTGATCACCACCGAAGAATGCCTGCTCAATCGCAACCGCAACCCGCACCTGTCCCGCGAAGACATCGAAGCCGTGCTGCGTGATCACTTGTCGGTCGAGAAGATCATCTGGCTGCCGGACGGTCTGTACAACGACGAGACCGACGGGCATGTGGATAACTTCTGCTGCTACGTGCGCCCCGGCGAAGTGTTACTCGCCTGGACAGATGATCCGAAAGACCCCAATTTCCCGCGTTGCCAGGCGGCCATGGCGGTGCTGGAAAATGCCCGCGACGCCAAGGGACGTCCGTTCGTCGTACACAAGATGCCGATCCCGGGCCCGCTGTTTGCCACCGAAGAAGAGTGCGCCGGCGTGGATCAGGTGCATGGCAGTCAGGAGCGCAACCCATCGGTGCGTCTGGCCGGTTCTTACGTGAATTTTCTGATCGTCAACGGCGGCATCATTGCCCCGTGTTTCGACGATCCGATGGATGACACGGCGCGCCAGATCCTCCAGCAGCTGTTCCCGGAACACGAGGTGGTCATGGTCCCGGGCCGCGAAATGCTGCTGGGCGGAGGCAACATTCACTGCCTGACGCAGCAGCAACCGGCCCCCCACCGCGGCTGAGTTGGTTCGCTTCTTGCTGTCATCAAGCCCATCAGACGATGGGCTTTTTTATGGGCGGACGGTTTCAAGTCGGTCGTAGGAAGATGGGATCCCAGCGGCGCGTAAATGCCCTCGCGGGGTCGTCCATCTGTAACAAAAGCTCCGTAGATTTCGCAGTCCACGACATAAGAGGTTGTCCTTATGAACGCAGGTCATGAGTTGCGAGTGACTCGAGGTTTTTCTGCGAGCAGTGAAGCACGGCAGATGATGGCGGACTGGTTACGGACGACCCGGATCCCGATGGTGCGCATGCACAACGAACAGGAGCTGAAACAACGCGGTGATTTTCGCAAGATGCTGTCGAAGCGGTATCCCAGCGGGCTGATCAACGACGCGGAGATCGAAGCGCTGCTGGGCGTGCTCCACAGCTGACGAAGGTACGGCGACAGGCATTACAGCGCCTCCGTTTGATTCCCATCAAATTGACACCCTCGGTAGACGGGGGATAGCATTCGCGCCTCCACCGCCTGTGGCCTAGCGCCATGTACGTGCATCAGTAGTCCACTGCGATGATTTCGTGCGGGCTTCCGGGACTTTTTGAGTCCTGGAAGACGCAACTGTCCACCCCGGGCATTTGCCACAGCGCGCGATTAATCCGCTCACAAGGACAACAAGATGAACCAGCGTATCGGCCTGCTCGCTCTGGGCATTCTCGCCGCCACTCACGCCATGGCGGACGGTCAGGCAGATTCCAAAGGCTTCGTTGAAGACAGCAGCCTGAAGATCAACCTGCGTAACGCCTACATCAATCGCGACTACAAAAACGGACCGCAGGACCGCTCGGAATGGGGTCAGGCGTTCATGGCCGGCTACACATCCGGTTTCACCCAAGGTCTGGTGGGCGTTGGCGTTGACGCCTTCGGTCTGTACGCAGCGCGTCTGGACGGTGGCAAGGGCAAGAGCGGCGCGGGCGGTATCGACTTCTTCAAGCAGGGCGACAGCGGCAACGCGGCGGATGACCTGTCGCGTTTCGGCGGCGCGGTCAAATTCCGGGTTTCCAATACTGAACTGAAGTACGGCGACATGATGCCGGAACTGCCGGTGCTCAATTACGACAACTCGCGCCTGCTGCCTGAGTCCTACACCGGCACCATGATCACCTCCAAAGAGATCAAGGGCCTCACGCTGGTCGCCGGCCGCTTCACTGCCGAAACCCGCAAGAGCGCCGAAGGCCGCGACAGCGGCGACCTGAAGAGCATCAACGTGTACGGCGGCAGCTACAAATTCACCGAGGCCCTCAGCGCCGCGTTTTACGCCTCCGACGACGAAGACGTACTGAAAAAGCAGTACGTGAACCTGAACTACGTCTGGGCGATGCCGAAAGATCAGTCGCTGACCTTCGACTTCAACGGCTACAAGACCAAGCTGGACAAAGACTTCGCCGTCGACGACGCCCGCGACAACAAGATCTGGAGCCTGGCGGCGACGTGGGCGGTGGGTATCCACTCGTTCACCCTGGCGCATCAGCGCAGCACCGGCGAGACCGGTTACACCTACGGCGGCTACCGCAACGCGGGCGGGACTGGCGATGGCGGCAACACCATCTACCTGGCGAACTCCTACTGGTCGGACTTCAACGGCAAGGACGAGCGTTCGTGGCAGGTGGGCTATGGCGTGAACCTGGCCACCGTCGTGACGCCAGGCCTGAGCTACCGAGTGGCGTACGTGCGCGGCGACAACATCGACGACGGCAGCGACCGTGGGCGTGGCGAAGAGCGTGAGCTGTTCAGCCAATTGACCTACGTGGTCCAGAGCGGCCCGGTCAAAGACCTGTCGGTGCGCCTGCGTAACTCGTTCCTGCGCGTGTCCAACGATGTGGATCAGTACAACGTTGGCGGTAACGAAACGCGCATCTTCGTCGATTACCCAATCAACGTGTTCTGATGTGTTTGACGTCTTCTAGCTGACATGAGTCTGTAGGAGCCAGCCTTGCTGGCGAACGCATTTGTTCAGACACCGTAGCAGTGAATGACATACGCGGTTCGCCAGCAAGCCGGCTCCTACGGATTTGCACACAACCCAGACGTGGGGTTTGACGCCGACCCACTGTAGGAGCGCGCTTGCCCGCGAATGCGTCGGCTCAGGCACCGCGCCGTCGCTGACCCACCGCCTTCGCCAGCAAGCCGGTTCCTACGGACTTCGCCAGTCTCACCATCGACCTAAGCGGTCGGTGCTTCACCGCACTGGCGATCCCTCCCGCTCTGCCGCTACCATCGCCGCATCCCACTCCCGCCGGTTTTCACCATGGCAATCGCCGCGCCACCCGACCTCTCCAATACCGCCGTCCCTGTGCAGCCTTTGTCACGGACGTATCCGCGCGGTTGGTACATCGAGCCCCACGAGCATGAGTGGGGGCAGGTGCTCTACGCGATGTCGGGCGTGATGTGGGTGGAGACGCCCAACGAAGCGCTGGTCGTGCCGCCGCAGCGCGCGGTCTGGTTGCCGCCCGGCGTGCCCCATGGTATCCGCGTGGTGTCGGATCTGGAAATGCGCAACATCTACCTGCGCCCGGCGCTCGCTCACACCCTGGACGCTACGGTTCAGGTGCTGGAAGTCGGTCGCTTGTTGCGCGAACTGATCGTCGGCCTGGTGGCCGAGCAGGACAAGGAATCGGACTACTACGACGCGGTGGTCAACCTGGCGCTGCTCGAACTCAAACGCGCCCGGCGTTCGCTGCTGAAAGTGCCGATGCCCGATGACAGCGACCGCAGGCTGATGAGCGTCTGTCAGGCGGTGATGATCGAGCCGTCCATCGACGTGTCATTCGAACAGCACGCGGAAAACGCCGGCGCCAGTGTGAGAACGCTGTCCCGGTTGTTTCAGGCGGTGCTTGGCATGGGCTTCGCCGAATGGCGACGGCAGGTGCAACTGGCGACCTCGGTGGCGGAGATCATCCAGGGCGTGCCGGTCAACGCCATCGCCCGTTCAATGGGGTATTCGCCGAGCAGCTTCAGCGACATGTTTCGCCGCGAACTGGGCATGGCGCCTTCTCAGTACCCGGTCGTTGATCCATCCCACTAACGCGTGCGCTGACTCTGTCCGAAATTCAGAAGCACTTGGCCGGTAGCGCTTGCCGTCCCTCCTTACACTCTGGTCATCGCTTAACGCAGTCGCGCCGCCATCGAGCTGCGCGTCGCACGCACCGGAGTTTGTCATGAGCTACGTCATTTCCCTCGCAATCGGTATTGCCGTCGGTTTGCTGTATGGCTTGCTTGATTTTCGCTCACCCGCACCGCCTCTGGTCGCACTGGTTGGCCTGCTCGGCATGCAAGCCGGTGAATGGCTGTGGCCGGTGGGCAAGCAGTTCTTCTCCAATCTGGCGTCCTGAACCGACGATTTCCTTTTCCCAACTCTGGATGAACCCATCATGAAAGCACTGCAATTCTCCCGAACCGGCGACCTGGCTGCGCTGGAAGTCGTCGATCTGCCCACGCCGGTCCCCGCGGCCGGCGAAGTTCTGGTGCAGATAAAAGCAGCCGGCCTGAACCCCAGCGACGTCAAAAACGTCCTTGGCCGCTTCCCCTACACCACGATGCCACGCATTCCGGGTCGTGACTTTGCGGGCGTTGTCGTCGAAGGCCCGCAAGAACTGATCGGCAAGGAGGTGTGGGGCACCGGCAAGGAGATCGGCTTTGTCCGCGACGGCTCCCATGCCGGATTCATCACGCTGTCGGCCAAAGGCGTGGCGATCAAGCCTGTATCGCTGAGCTTCACTCAGGCCGCCAGTCTGGGCGTCCCGTACACCACGGCGTGGGACGCCCTTGAGCGCAGCCTCGTGCAGGCCGGCACCCGGTTGCTGGTCATCGGCGCCAATGGTGCAGTCGGAAGCGCCGCCATCGCACTGGCGAAAGTACGCGGCGCCCAGGTGCTGGCGGCGGTGCGTAAACCGGAGCAGCTGAAAGCGCTGCAAGAGCAAGGCTTCAACGCGATCCAACTCGACAAACCGGAAGACCTCGGCGCTCAAGTGAATGCCGTGTTTTCAGGCGGCGCTGATGTGATCTTCGACACCACCGGCTTCTGGCTGCCGGCCGCTGTGCCTGCATTGGCGCAATTCGGTCGCATCGCAATCATCGCCGCCCCGGTGGACGGCCACGTGCAACTGCCTGCGCTGGCGCTGTACCGCAAAGGCGGTTCGGTGGTGGGGATCAACTCGCTGCTGTATGGCGTTGAAGCCTGCGCGCGGATGCTGGAGCAGTTCGGCAAACAGTTCGACGACGGCACCTTGCCGCTGCCGACCGGGCTGATTGAATCGCCGCTGGAAGAAGGCCTGGCGCGTTACGCCGAGGTGAATCAGGGCGGCGCCGACAAGGTGATTCTGCTGCCGTGACAGCAAAGCATTACTCTGAAAACAGGGCTGCCCCCATTACTGCACAGGTAGCCCTTTCAGATAGTCATGCTGGACGCGTGTGATCGAGCCGTTTGACTGCAGCGTATCGATCGCGGTCCTCAGCTTCTCGACCATCTGAGGGTCGCAGTCTTTGGAGCACGCCAGATAAAGATCGGCGGTCATCAATGCCCGGCTCATCATCAGCGGGCGGTCGCTGATCTGCTTCCAGATATAAAGCGTTTCCGGCACGCCGTTGAACCACGCATCCACTCGGCCCTTGAGCAACATCAGGGCCGGGTTCTCCCCAATTTTTAGCGGATAAATTTGAGCGGCTGGAAAGCCTTCATCACGTAGCCGCGTCTCCTGCGCCGAGCCACTGCCAACGGCGATCATCTTGAAAGTCCTGCGCGCCTCTTCAAACGTTTCGACGTGACGATCAATGCTGAAAAACGCCCGGTCCATCGTCATCAGCGGAGCGATCCAGGTGAAGCTGTTTTCCCGGCTTTGTGTGCGGGTCAACGGCGCGATGAGTTTGTTGGTGCCCAGCACCACATCGCGTTGCGCGCGCGGCCACGGCGGCGACAGCAGGTTGGCGGAATACCCGGCCATCGCCATGGCCTGAAGGGTGATGTCCCCAGCGATCCCGTGCTGGTCGCCTTGACTGACCATGGTCAGCGGCGGCGCTTCGGCCATGTACACGTCAACGGAGGGGAGCGCATACGCCATCGACGAGCACGCCAACAGCGCGCTGGCTGCGTAACGGAGGCAACGGGAAATCCATTTCATGGCAGTCATGCTCAGAAAGAATAGGGCGCCGGGACAGGTCTTGTGCCTGGCTCGTTACTCAGTCTGGCACCTGTTCATCATGTCTGCCGGGCACAGCGTGCATCCCGCGTAAATGTCGGGGAGCGTTCCAGCGACAGCGAATCAGGTCTTGTTGTGCTCATTGGTGTAGCGGCCGCTCAGCACCCAGCCACACTCCAGCAACGTCTCGATCCAGTCCTCGTACGAGTCGTCGACATCCAGCAAATTCATGAACTGGTCCTCGATATGGCAACGGAAGGTCTGCTCCTCGACATTCCACTCGACATCCCGAATCCGCCAGACACGCTGCATCGGCAGCTGAATGTTCAAGCCATGAAAGGGGACGAACGGCAGCTCCACTTCGTAGAGCAGCTTGGACCATTCGGAAGAAATCTCCGGGGTCTGGTGGGTCCAAACGTATTTGATCAATCGGACTTTGTGCACGGTTGGGCCTTCTATCGTGATTCTGATGGCGGGTCGCTGTCCTGACGCAGACGCGAGGGCCCGTTGGATGGGTATACGTTACTAGATGGGGGCGGGATGGGGGAGGGGGCGCTTTGAATCTAAGGGCGCCGTTTGAGCCTGAAGGTTTGGTTCTCTCCGGGTGACAGCCGTTTAGGCGTGATCCTGGTGTATGACCACGTTGAGCCCTTCTTCCTTATCTGGGGCCACAAAGTAGCTGGTGATCAAATCGAACTCTGCGTCGGTTGCCGCGAAGGCATGCTCGCCGCGTTCATTTCTGAGGTGCAGCCGGGCCCGGCAGGTTTCGTCGTCGACGTCGATAAAGTGAAGGCTGTGAGGGGCTTGGGCGGTATGCGCCAGACTGCGTAACCAGTGGCGGTCCGCGGGGGTGTTGGCGGGGAAATCGAGAACCACATTGATCCCGGCCTTCAGCATGTCGATGACCAAGGGGCCTACGACATCTCGGAGTCTTCTTGAGAGCTTTACGTAGTCGGCGACCGATTGGATCTGGTCTGGATAGAGCCTTGAGAGCCAATGGTCTTCGGTTAGCAGGATCGCTGCGTGGTCACGCTTTAGAGAGTTCGCCAGCGTTGATTTCCCGGAGGCGATCTTGCCGCATAGGAGGTGGAGTGTGGGCTTAGCCATGGGGACGCGTCCTTATGTCGAAGCACGATGATGCCCGTGGATTGATACCGGGACAATGAGGGGCTGCGTCGAGATGGCTGAGGCTTTTCAGTTGGTAACTGCCTCACGCAACTTCTCACTCCAGACAGCCCAAACAAAAAAGCTACACCTTTCGGTGAGCCTTTGCTAAATCTGGTGCGGCACCAGGAGTCGAATCTATATGCAACTATATGTTTTATAAACATTTTTCGTGAAATATAAAATGTTCTATCTCTAAAAGTATCCTAAAGCTAATTATTAGATTGTTCCTTTCTTTGCTGGTGAAAGCAGTTAACGCTGTTTATGTGGCTTGTGAAGTAGAGCGGTTTGCAGGTGCCGTAATTTCAATGAGTGCTGCCCTAGATCATATATAAGTGATGTTTATTTTATTTTTGGAAGCGCGATAAATTCTTTTAAACGAGCTTTGCGGGGTAAATAATATAAATATACTTGCTTAAAATTTAGGGGTGTTTAAATATTCTAGTAGGCAAGTTTGATTTTTTCTAATAGAATGTCATGGCGTATAGCCATGGGTAGCGTGCGTTTTTGCCATGACTCGGCTATCAAACGGATTGGATAGGCCTCAATATGTTTATGACTAAGCTTGGGTCTTTTAATGGCGATACATGGGAAGATCTCTGTCAGCTTGTTTTCAAGAGCAAATATGGCTCTGACGGATACCAAGAAATGCCTGCATCGCCTGGCGATTTTGGTATAGAGGGTTTTACTCTCGCTACAGGCAGGGCATTTCAATGTTATTGTCCAGATCGTATATATCCTCAAGATGTACTTTTATCTAAGCAGAAGATAAAAATCTCAGATGATATAGATAAGCTAAAAAAATATAGTGATGACCTGTCAGCTCGCTTAGGTAGCTCAAAGATAAAAGATTGGTGCTTTGTTTCTCCAGAG
This sequence comes from Pseudomonas petrae, assembly GCF_021728295.1. Classification (GTDB taxonomy): domain Bacteria; phylum Pseudomonadota; class Gammaproteobacteria; order Pseudomonadales; family Pseudomonadaceae; genus Aquipseudomonas; species Aquipseudomonas petrae. Next base: position 184,218 of record NZ_JAKJXE010000011.1, on the reverse strand, counting down.
ATAAATCATCACAAGTTATTAGAACATGCAAGAGTAAAAGAAGCCGAGGCTCGTGCTTGGGATTTAGGCATTTTACATGCGGAGTTCACAGTTCATCTCCACGATGCCGATTTTTACCTTAAGGAGATAAATGAACTCCGAAGCCTCAACGGAGTAGCAATAACGCTAGGGACCGAACCGACAGCGCTTCCCGCACTAGATCAGCCGATTGAAATATATGAGCAACACATTTTACGCAAGACGAAGCTGCGTGTGCTTAATGATGCTGGAGCTACAGCATCAAGTCGCGTTGATAGGCTATATAATATTACGTTAAAGAAATTTCTAGAGCATGATAATTTTTTCAATACACTAAACAATGTCTCCCCAACATTGTATTTTCGGCTGGTGCGTTTGCTTTCTATATTTGAGCAAGATGTCGAAATTTGGCAGGCGACCTGGACTGGCTCGTCTGAATCGCTTACAGAAAAAATAACAGACAAACTTAAAGAGCGGATCTTGGCTGATCTCCAGCCTGGGGTAGATCAATCGCTAGCTAGTCAGATTTCACATCATACTATAGCTAGGTGGTTAGCTGCTTGCGAATTGGATTTCGAGTGACGCCAAATGACAAGATTAAAATTTACGCAAAGACCAACGCCAGTGCTGGCAGAGCATCGCACATTATATAAAATAGCTCAGATATTACTTGTTCTTGATATATGCGGTCGTGGGCGGAGAAGCAGTGTATTAAAGCTGCATTTGTTTAATTGGGCGATGAAATCTGAAAGCCGGCTTAAACAATTGCAGTTGGCTTCACGTAAAGGAGGTTTGGACCTTCCTATCTGGGGGTTTGATCCGGCTTTAGGCGTTGCGCTAAAATTTGCAATTGAAGAGCAGTTAATAGTCGGAGACAGCACCGCTATTGAAGTGTCTGATGCTGGTATAGAATTTTTAAACTTTATCGTTCAAGACAAAGAACTGTTAATGCGTGAGAAAGTCGCATTGAGACTGATTGGTAAAGGAGTTACAGAGAAAATGGTTGAGTCCATAGCCAAAGGATGGAGCCTGCAATGATTATTAAAGCGATACGACTTAATATAAGTACCCGGGAGGGGGAATTCGGATTTGCTTTTTCATTTGATCGAAACTTGACAATCATCCGTGGTTCTAATTCTTCCGGTAAAAGTACAGTATTTAACAGCATTTTGTATGCGTTTGGAATGGAGGAGTTGGTTGGAGGTAAGAATCAAGCTTCATTGCCTTATGCACTAAAGGACTACTTTGAGTTTGAGGGGGAAAAGGTTTTTGTTGAGAAGTCTGAAATCTTACTGGAGGTCGAGAATAGAGTTGGAGACATAGTTACTTTTAGACGCTCTATTACCGATGAACAGAAAAGCCCTAAACTTGTCGAAGTGTTGAATGGACCCTACTTAACAGAGGGAGTTTCAACATTATCCACATTTAAATATCTCCACGACGGTGGTGGCGCGCAGTATGACGAAGGGTTTCACACATACCTAGAGAGTTTTCTGGGATTCAAGCTTCCATTTGTCGCTGGCGCAAATGGTCGACAAGTTAAGTTGTATTTACAAGCTGTTTTTGCAGCTGTAGCTGTTGAACAAAAAAGAGGTTGGACTGATTATATCGCAAATATTCCTCACTATGGAATAAGGGATGTACGAGTAAAGGTTGTAGAGCTACTTTTGGGCTTGGATGTTTTTGAGCTTGCAAGCTTGCGCAGTGAGTTAAATAACGAAGCTGTCGAGATAGATGGTAGTTGGAACGATTCTTATAAAGAATTGTTTAGGGAAGTCAGATCTCTCAATGTGAGGGTTGATGTGGCTGGGTTGCCTGTTAGGGTTGCCTCAACAATTGATTTTAGTAAAGTTAGTGTGGGTATTCAAAGTGACGGTGCTCGAATATCTTTAGTGGAATATATAGCCAAGTTGCGAGAGAAATATAAAGCGCTTGAATTGCAGATTGAAATTCCAAAAAACGATAATTCTTTAGAGACTGTCGCTGCATTGAGTGAACAAGGTGCCGAGCTTAGTCGTCTTGTATCGCTTTACGAATCAGCACTTAGCACTTTAGCTGTCCATAAGTCATCGTTGAGTTTAAACAAGCAGCTTGTTATCCAGGCTAATGAGGAGCTGATCAGAAATAAATCATCACAGAAACTTCAGAAGTTTGGTGCTTTGCTCGGGCTGAGTCTCTCCAAGGAACAATGCCCTACGTGCCATCAGCATGTAGATGATAGCCTCACTGCTAGTGGTGAGCTGATCTCGAAGATGGATGTTCAAACAAACATCGAATATCTGGAAAGTCAGTTAAACATGCTCCGTCGACAGCAGGATGGAATAAATGTTTTGATTCGCAATTGTGAGATGGATGTCCAAAACACTCAATCGGCCATTGTGAATGTTAAGTCGATTCTTTCATCGTTACGTAAAGATGTCGCCAGTGGAAACGTAAATTCCAGAGCATTAGTAAAGCAACAAATTTTTATTGAGGAAGAGATTGTAAAGTTACAGCGATTTGATGATTTGTTTGGCGAAATTATAAATATTTTCAAAGAGCTCTCTAACCGCTTAAAGGTAAACCAAGAGCGTCGTACATCATTGCCAAAAATTCATTACTCTGAAGACGATGGCAGAGTACTTGATCTTTTTGAAAAAATGTTCCGGGCAAATGTCGGGGAGTTTGATTACCATAGTGCCCCAGTTCGAGATATTGAAATAGATTTTGATAGTCTGTTACCGTTCTTGAAGAGACTTGAGTTACGGGTAGTTAGAGATGCTGTTGAGGGGGCTGAACTAGCGGTTCATCATTACCAAGCCGGTAAGAGTCGAAATAATATCGCTGCCGATTCCAGTGCTAGCGATTTTGTAAGGCTAATTTGGTCCTACTTGCTTGCTATTTATCAGACTTCAACTCATTCAACAGTTAATGCGAATCACCCAGGAATACTGTTGTTTGACGAGCCAGGGCAGCATTCAATGGCGACTAAAAGCCAACGTGCTTTGTTTCAGATGCTATCGGGTGACCCAAAACTCCAAAGTATTGTGGCCGCATCATTTGATGATTCGGAACCTGTATTTAAAGAGTCGACTGAGGGACTTCAGTTCAAGCTCATTCAGTTAAATGAAAAATCTATAACGCGTTTTTAGGCTTTGAAGTCTTTAAGAGAGTGATCTATTGATTTGTGGAAGAAATACTGCTAATGCAGGTTCCTGGCGCTAGCGAAAAAAAGCGCCTTGAGGCGCTTTTTGAAAATAATTTAGTTCTTAGCGTTAATGGGGCTTGGGGGCGGTATCGATGAGCGAATCTACAGTCACTAATTCAGTTCAGTAAGTACCTCTAATGAGAAATTTACGAGCGCGTTGTAGTCCCCAATTGATGTATGGTTTCGGACTACTGTGCAGTTCGTTTTAGTTGAGCTGACCCTACAGAGTGGTAATGTATGGTAGGTCGACTCAGATTGCATCGCTAACTGATTGACTGGTTTCAAACCCTGCGACTTCATATCTATACTGGTGACCGTTATTCGCCGTCATCTTGCGAGTTGAGATATTTTGCGATGACATCCCCGTGGCAAGCTGCTGGCTTGCAATGACAACCTAGCGTCTTACCTCTGAGCTTCTCAATGTTTACATCAAACTGTTCAGGCAGTTTGAGAAAGCGCTTTTCAAAATCATAAGCAAACTTAGCGATTACCTCTTCGCGTGTACCCTCTATGCCCATTTGATAGGGGTTGCCCCATAAAGTCCCCCTCCCGATGTAAACATCATAGCGCTCGCTTGAATCTTTATTTGAGACTTTGGTAATCTTTAAGTTTATGGTCCGTATCGGTATTTTTTTATCAAGCAACTGATTGAATAGAGTGAAAAAGCAATTTCTCTCTTCGTCTTGAAACAGAATTGCATGTGTTACCTTATCCAAGGCAGCTTCGTCTGAAGTAAAACACGTCGCCTGGAAGCCTTTCGACTTCGAATAGTCGCAAATAAAATTGTTTTCGTCGCGAATATAAAGCAGTTCTACCTTTTCAAGAGCACTGAGAATTTTCTCAACTTTTCTTTCGAATTTTGAATACGAAAGAAAGTCGCTAGGATACGCGATTAATATTTTTGCCTCTTTACTCATACTAGATCTCTGACAGTTGCATCAGATTTACCCCACGCTTCTTTTAGATAGTTTGCCACTAAACGACGATGGCATTGATGTGGGAGGTGTTCACTGCAGAGTAAACAACCTTCGTTAATTATATCTAGCTTTACGTGTTTCTCTATGTTTCGCTTCGACATGAGATTGAGAAATTTTTCCTCATATTGTTGCCAGGAAATTTCTTTTTTCTGGTATGGCGATAAAATTTCTTTGGTCGGTGCAAGATCTGGGATGTGAACGTAATCAACGTCGCAAATTTCTTTTAGAAAATATTTTAGATCATCTTTTTTTGCAAATCCGGAGAGCTGAGATACGTTGTTCAAGCGGACGTCTACAATTCGTTTTGTCCCTGAAAGCTTGATTAATGCAAAAAAACGCTCAGCTTTTTTTTCCGTGAATCCGATTGTGAATATTTTCATCTGCGGCCTCAAAATACGTGGGCTACTAGTTTGTAGCTATCCCCGATCTCCGCAGGCAATCTCTCGCCCAGGCTGATCGTCATACCTCGAACATTTGTAAGTTCATAGGTTCCGTGGTTTCTACCTCGATATTCCGCTTGAATTTGAGCATCCGTAGCGGTTAGGGCGTGTTCAACTCCGTTGTATTCAAATAGCACTCTGACTTTGATGTCTCCGTTGTGCTCGGGCCCTACTCGAACCCGCGGATTCTGAGGATTGATCAGACAGAGTGACGTCCTAGGCTCTTGCAACATAGTCCTATCAATTTTGTCATTCAAGCCGTAATGGCTCCTGCTTCCGTTTTCCCAGAGGGTATCAGGCTGATCCAACCAGTTGCCAATCTCAGAATTCTGGATTTCTCCGACTTTAGTCCATCTCGCGCCCGAGATGATCATATTTTCACCTTGGAAGGTGCCTTGTTCGCGACCTGAAAATTCGATTCGAATGATGTCACGAACAGAGGCGTATTGACCTTGACCGTAATCCATCTCAGGGAATTGAATCTGTCGCTGCCCCGCCGTACGACCAACTGGCCTGATTCACCGTCCGGCATACGGTCCGGAGTAAACCTTCCCGGCGATACAGCGTCCACCGTGCTTCCACGAGTTAGCCAAGCAAACAATATCGTACTGATAGGGCATTGGATCCTTCCTTGTATGATGGCAGTGTGCCTTCCTTAGATCCTCGCTTGTCGTGTGTTCAGAAGCAAGTCCGCTTTGGTTTGATCTTTCTTCGTACGCCTGCTGTGCCGACGTAAGCTTCGGTGTCTGAAACCGAAAATAGATGGTTCTAACGCCCATTCGTTCTGCTTCAGGCTGTTAAGCGATCACAGCCCGTGGTTGCATTTCGAGGAGCGTAAGGGGATAGGTCTTGGTTTCGTAGAACCACCTGAGGGATCACGGATGACCTGTTTCTCGTCTTGCCTAGGGTCGAAGTGCCAGGACTTTCTCAAGCGATGGACAAGCAAGCGCACGGTCAGTAGGTAGTAATAGCGCGTCGATTCGGCGTTTCGGTTCACGCGTTGGCTTAGAAACCATGCGAGATGCTTTTGCTGCCACGTCCAAGGATTGTCGCGTTGCCAGCGATCAGCTATTGCTGTTTGGATAGCCTTCGCCTGACGCAGATGGCGTTGGCGCGTGGAATGAGATCCAGTCAGGACGCCCGTCAGGAACAGCTCCATATCGAATGCCTTACTCATGCTCTGCTCCCCATGTAAGCAGAAATTACGTCGATACGACCGTGCCCTAACTCATAGCTGATTTGTGCTCGGGCCTCCTGATCGAGGTGTCGGTCGAGTTGGTAACAACTGCCACCGTTGATGGGCGCAGGATGCTGGGTGATTTGCTCATAGCGTTCGCATGCAAAGGCCGCCCGTAGTTCATGAAAGCCTTTGAGGTTGTGCGTATGGAGAGTCTCCCGTGCGGGGCGAACGAGTACCTGTTGGAAATCGCGGTAGCTTTCGTGCAGAGCTAACTGGTTGCGGCTACCGTCAGGCGAGACTTGAAGGGCGAATGCCAGTGCGTCGCGGATGTGTTCATCCACCGTTATCCACCGAGGGGCCGAGGCTCCCGAACGGCCACCTTTGGTGCCGTCCTGGATGTTGATCCTCCCGAGTTGCTCGGCTTCCCGTTGCAGTCGAGGAAGGTCGGCCAAAATGGCCTCGCGTAAGCGCATTCCGGCGGCTCGCGCCAAGTGCACGATGGCGGCGGCGCGTGGCATTTGGTGTTCGCAGAGTACGTCAACGATCCGTTTCACATGTTCGCGGTCTTGGCCTTGCGGCACCGATTGACGAACACTGATGCGCCGCATTCCCAACGCCTTGCTTGGACTCACGACCTTCACATACTGATCACCGCGAAGCGCGGCCATGGTCCGGTTCACGCTGGACAATCGGTTTTGCGCGGTGGCGATGCCTAGAGCGCTTTGTTCGACTTGCTGACGCAGATATCCGGCGTATTCCAGCAAGGTCTGCCGATCAATTTGCCGTGCATCGTTAAATCCTGGTCCATCCTCCGACCGACACCACCGAACAAACGCCTGCCAGCGATCACTGTGCGCTTTGACCGTGCCGTAATGTCCGCAGCCAAATAGATCTTTCAGCGCCTGCGGCCCGGCGTAGCTCAGTTGCCGGCCATAACCAAAATTGAGCCCATCCCGATTACCGACCAACGCCATGATCAAACTCCTCTCGAAGCCAAAATCTTTGAAACCTTCCCCACGTCATCCCGCCAAGAATGTTGAGTGTTATCAGGGATCAAGGCCCCTGCGACCTGTGAGGGTTGTTCACTAACGCGGGACTGGCGGCTCTTTACGACCGGTAGTTTGGGTATCTCATGATGTGGCCTCCTGAACACCTCTGAAGAAGTGGGCGGTTGGAGGCTGCACTGGGTGACGAGACCAATGCCGCGAGATCCTGAGTCGGGTAAAGGCAGTGATGCGATGACCGGGGCATGCCTGACTGTCAGTCAGGTGCAGTCCATTCCTTCGGCTGCGGCACCATCATCTAGATCACTGTTGCTGGTGACTTCGGTGTTTGTCACGCCGATTGTCACGAGGAGGATGCCCCAAAGCCTTGTGCGAGTCGGGCTGCAGCAGCGGTAGGAGCGCCCGTCTCTTTCCGGAAGAAAGAGACGGGCGCAGGTTGGCGCAAGGAAATGCCTACGCGAATAGATCGCAGCAGGGCAGCTACAAAGACGAACCGCCCACCTTGGCGATCGACACCTCAATCAACGCCCGCGCCGCATCAAGCTGATGCACCACCGAGCGCGCCAACGGGCGGAATTCCAGCGTGCAGTTATCTGCGACTTCGTAGGCGGTGGCTGCGGCGCAGGCGAGGTATTCGGAGGCGGTGGGCAATGCGTCCTCAACTCTGACGCCGGGCTTGACCGAGAACAGGCTCAGGTTGCCGAGGTTGGCGTTGGTGCAGGTTGATTGTGGGGCGGGTGTTTCGGGTGGGTGAGGGGTGGATCTAATCATGGTGTCTCTCCTGACTTGGATGAGACCGACACTGTTCGCGACTAAACGAATAGGTGGCGGCTGTACGCGGGTTAGTCGACCGGGAAGTCAGGCACCCGGCGCACCCGAAGGTGCCCCTCGTACAGCCACCATAAAAGGACAGAACCGATGTCGATGACAGCGGCTCAGGTTATGGGGCGTTACGCGCCTGACGTGTTCGGGCGACTAAACCCGGTCGTTGTTTGCAACGACACGCGGGAAGGTAGTCGCCGGATCAGACACGTTCAAGCGGTCGAGAGGATATCGCTTAATTTCAGAAGCGTCCTACGGGATTTGGGACTTTTTGTGGGGGTTGGGCGGCGAGGTAGGACGGGTAGTGCGGCGGAGGGCGCTTTCGCGGGCAAGCGCGCTCCTACGGGGATTGGCGGTATGGCATTTGGCACAAACAAAAAAGGCCCACCTTTCGGTGAGCCTTTTTGCTAAATCTGGTGCCGGCACCAGGAGTCGAACCCGGGACCTACTGATTACAAGTCAGTTGCTCGGAAGCGCAAAATCGCGGCCTCCAGCACATTTCATGTACGCGAGGGTCGGGCTTTTAGCCCCGAAGGGGCCGGTCCGCTCGGCCAATGTACGCGACAAAATGCTATCAAACGTGGAATCTACCTGTGGATAACTGCGGGAAATGATATCATTTCGTCTAATTACCGTGACTCGCAGACCTTTTAGCCGTCTAACCGGTATCAAGGGCACCAGCTCATCAGTCCGCTCATAGGAGGAGGGATCATGACCAACATCCAAAGCATCTACTCTGCCCTGCACACCCACGGACTGTCTAAGAATCATCTGTCTCGCATCATGCCTGATTGGTGGTCAGCGGAGGTTGAGGCGACGCCGGGCGGGGCGCAGCGCGCGAAGATTTACCTGGTGAAGGCTCTGAGCCTTCAGATTCGTGCGTTCAGTGAGAGCCCCCCAAGGGTGGAATTCGACTTGCCTGGGGAGAAGCGCTTCAAGCTCTCTAGTAGGACGTCAGAGACGGACGTTGAGCTTGCAGTTGCAATCGCTCGGAGCGCGTCTCGAATCGCGATCAACGCTCTGGATCGTGACTTTGTCCAGCCTTCACCAAGCGCCTCCGCGATCAGAGATTACATCCTTGGCACCGGTGCAAGGTGGGTAGGGCTCACCGAGCTATTGGACGTTTGCTGGGCGTACGGCATTCCTGTCCTGCATCTAGCATCGCCCCTGCTCGCCAAGAAAAAAATGGACGGAATCGCGATGTCCATTAATGGACGGCCTTCCATCGTCCTCTCAAACATTCGCAAGAGCGGGTTTTTGCTGTTCCATCTCGCTCACGAAATTGGACACATCGCCTTAGGCCATCTTGGCGAAAACGGGGCGATCGTAGATGACGATTTTGAGGAACAGGCCAAAAACTCAAAATCGGCGGATGAAGTCGCGGCTGATAGGTTTGCTTTGGAACTGTTGACAGGCAATCCTGACTTCACACTTGCATTGCCTAAAAAGATGAAGGCTGGGCCGCTTGCTCGGTTAGCTGAGTCTTCAGCAGTCCAAATGAAAATTGCTCCGACTCACCTTGTAATGAGTTGCGCTCACGGCGATCCGGGTTACTACGCTCTCTACGTTGGCGCGGCGAACTTACTAGGCGCTGAGGTCTCGGATCAGTCGGTGGTTACAGGGAAAGTATTCGAGCAGTTACCTGAGCTTGATCCGGATGCTGAGCACCTTCTCCGGAATCTTATTGCATAAATGATTCTGCTCGCTGACAACGACATCCTTATCATGCTTGCCCAGTGCGATCTCATTGATGAAGCACTGGAGGTGTTTCAGTGCGGGCTTAGCGATTGTTTTGTTGTCGGTGCCGCACCTTATTCGCTTTACCTAAGCAACCCTCAAAAGTGCTATGACAAGCGCCTGGGCAATCATGCGGCATTTGATCGGCTGGCTGGCCTGGTTCATTCCTGTCAGAAGCTCGGTGCTGCAGATGAAAATATCGATTTGCTTGAGGCTTTATCGCGAATTGATGGCGTTGACGATGGTGAGTTAGAGCTGTTCTTGCACACCGACAGTCTTCATCGCCATCAGCAAGCGTACGTCTTGACCACGGGCGACAAAAAATCCCTGCGAGCCCTTTTGTCCTCAAACTGTGTACATGCTTTCCCGTCGCTCTGTCAAAAAGTCGAGTGCCTAGAGTCACTCCTGCTGAAAGTGATTTCTCTTTACGGCCATGCCCACACAACTATGAAGGTGGGAACTGGATATGCCACCACCACCAGAGAAGACAGGTTTGATAAGGTTCTACGAGTCGCATTTGGTAACGGCTGTGATGAAGCCTCTACCCGCAATGCACTCAACTATTACATGAAGGATGTCGCATACTTCATAAGGCCTTGAGTTTATTCGGCTGACGGATTTACGGTCGGTACGCTCAGATCGTACACGTCCATCATCGACTCATCCTTGTGGCCAGAAGCCTGTTGCTTGTCCGCCCGGGTGCCGAGGGTGTCTGTGATGCCTTTGCGCTTGAAGTCGTGCATTCCGAACCGCTGCTCCTCGGTCAGCACCTTCTTCTCGATCGCCTGGGTAATCAGTCGCTGGAATGCCGTATCGAGGCCGGACTTCGAAAGCTGCCCGCCGCTGGCGGAAACTATCAGGAAACGCTGCTCCGGCCGAAAAGGGACTGGCTTCTTCATTTGCTGCCAGGTGCGGGTTCTCTCTGCCTTGGCGGCATCCCACGCCGCGCGCAGCCTTGGCGTCCAACGCACGATGTTGTCCCGGCTACCTTTGCGCCGGTTGGTGAGCACGCCTTCTTCCAGCTCGTTCTCGTCGGTCAGCGTGATTGTCTCGATACCGCGCAGCCGACACAGGTAGCCGATCTCCATCACATACCAAAGGTACGGCGAACACGCGCCTTTCTCCCCGCGCTTGAGCTGGCCTTGCTGGTGGGCGAATTTGATTAGGTTGACCATCACAGTCGAGTCGGGAAGCCGGCGCTGCTTGCGTTCTTTCGGCGCCTCGATGCCCTTGACCGGGTTGTCAGTTACGAACCCGCGATTGCGACCCCATTGCATCAGCCGGCGAAGGTAGCGCAGGGCGTGTGCTGCCTTTGATGGCGTCCCTTCCTGGGCGATCTTGTCAATGACCCGTTGCACCATCGCAGGTGTGAACTTGCGCACCGCCAGCTCGCCCAGCGGCTTGCCCAGCTTCGTCGGGAACGTGAGAAGAACATCGCGGGAGTAGCAGTAATCCTCCTGAGTTTTTTTGGCGAGATCAGTGCATTGCTGACTTTTGTGAAACTCGTCGCAGAGGTACTGCAGGCTGTCGCGGTCGACGCCGTTGCGCTCTTCGATGAGGCGGTGCAGTTCCGACAGCGTGACGTTGGCAGCACACAGATTCGTGCGCTGGCGCCGGCCGGCCTCGTTGAAATAAAGCGTGTACCAGCAACCCGATCCACGGTGATCGAAATAGACGTCGCGCGGAAGCGCGGTCTGGTCGATGTGCTTGGGAATATTCGGGTTGTGCTGCCGCTTCCTGCCTCGCTTCATACGATCTCCGCGTCGTATTTGTCCTGATCGACTGGCTTCAACCCGCCTGCCTGATTCACCAGGTCAACGGTTGTCCACGGCCCCCTACGACCGAGGAAGATGCGAATCCCTTCCCCTCGGAGCGCCCGCTCCACGTCAGAACGCCGCGTATAGCCGGTGATCCGCTGCAACTCCTCGAACTCCAGCACGTTAGCTGCGCTCATGGCCGCCTGCCCCTTCCTGACGCGTCAGGTTTTCTGTGTGCAATGAAACTGATGCGTCACGGCTGTGCGTCACGCGAACCGGAAAGGCCTCGCCCTCCCACTTGCCCGGCGCTCCACGGATACGTGAGCGGTCGACGTACTTGTGAGGTCGTTTGCTGCTGAATGCCTGTGCGCAAGCGTCGAACCTCTCGGATTCCTTCTCGATCGCGATCAGCGCCTGGCCAGCCTGCGAGCCGATCTGCACCCAGCCCAACTTGTCGCGGCCGAAGTTCTCGGTCTTGAACAATCGGTAGCGCTTGCCACTGCGGCTTTTAGGCGAGCTGCTTTCGGTGTTCATGAAGAACTGCACGCCATCCTGCCGGGCGGTTAGGACCGTTTTAGCCATGGCGCGCCTGCTCCAATTGATCGAGGATCGCCAACACCATCGCCGGCGTTGTCAGCTCTTCGAACCGCTCAAGCGCCCGCTCAGCGTCGTGCACAGACTCGAATTGCTGGGCGACCAAGGCCTGGCACAGCACCTTCAGTTCGTTGTCACAGCTCATCGTCACGGCCCCCGCTTTCAGCGACGGTGCGCAGCTTCAGCGCGATGCCGCAGGAGTTGGCCAGGCTGGTCAGCTGGCCCACGGTCGTCGCCGGATCTTGCAAGGCCTGGCCGAAGCGAATCAGGCGCTCACCCAAGCTCTGGAACTCGGACTTGAGGTAGAGCTGCGATCCTTGAGGCTGGATGGTCGTCATACTGGCTCACCGTGTTTTTCCAGCAAGCGTTCCAGACGCATTCCGGTGTCGACCTCAGCGTCCAACTCGGCGCCGAAGAAGCATTGCTCCTCCCGCGCAGCGCACAGATCAGTGTCCATGTCTTCCACGCGATTTTTGTCCCGCAACCACTCGTAGCGCTTGGCGTTGGTCACCGTCCTGATCCACTCGCCGATATCGGTGACGCGCACCTGGGCGTATGGCGTTTCTGCTATTACGGGTTTTTCCGTAATTGGATTGGCCTGGGGCGGTGGCGTCAGAAGATCCGGCTCCAGCAGCATTTCCAGCCGCTGCTTGAACATCACCAGCACACGAATCGCCTGACCAGCTGCCTCCCCGGCCATCGACTCATCATCGCCATCGTCGAGCGCGGCCTGCTTGATCGCGTCGGCGACTTGCAGGTACATCGCAGGTACGTGGGCGATAACGCGACGCAGAGCAGGCAGATGATCCTGGTCATGCATAACCGTGCCGCGACGCATGGCAGCCTCGGCGATAACCACCTGGCTCTCCAATTGCTCAGCACGTTCCATCACATCGCCTTCGCCTGCGCTGGCAATGAAGCCGAGCGCACGGCCAACACCCACAGGCATGCCAGGCTTGGCGTAGCGCTGCAGCTCTTCAATCTTTGTGCCGGCGTGCGGGCGCAGTACCAGCGTGATCTTGTTCGTCTGCATCTGAATCTCCTTTCTCCAGGCAAGCCGATAGCCCGCCGCGTTATTTGGCTTTCGCAAAAAAAACTAACTTTCAATTAGTGCCGGTCAGCCCCGGCTTGCTCACCACTGCCCAGGTGACGGACTTTGCGCTAGGCTGAGCGCTCTCACACAACACAGCCAGCAAAGGAGGGCGCAACTTTGGCAGTTTCCGTAGTTGCAAAATTCATCGCAGATGAATGGTTTAAAATCATGACGATTCTTTGTTTTGTGTTGTTCGTGGTGTCCATCACCATCGATTTGAAAGTCGATAACGGTTTGGTTAGCCTTTTCTCGCTTGCCGGGCTGCTTTGGGGCATAGGCGAAATGGCTTGTCGACCCTTTGTATCTGGAATGGCACCGCACCCGTACCAGTTGGGCTCGGTCATAATTAGTGGCAGACCGCGCAGGCTGAACAAGTCAGGCTTCTTTTTATTCTTGCTCGCCATTGTGGTTTCCATACTCGGCTGCATACGGGCATACCCCTTCATCATCTCTATGCTCGACCTAACAAGTATTCGCTGAGCACCGGACTGCGTCCCTATCTGGAGGCGCACGCCGCTGCTGCGGCGTTACGCGATCAGGATGCCGTCGTGGCTTTCGTCGCGCTGATGTTCAGGTGATGGACTTGCTGCGCTGGCGAAGGAGATAAGGCCGCGCTTGAATGCTTCCAAGACCAAACCACGAACAGTCCGAGCGCCGAGCTTGAAGCGTGCATCGTCCAAGCGCTTCGAGACTGACTTCGGCGTGATGCCCATCAGGCGTGCAATCTCCTTTGCAGTGAGGTCGGCAGCTGCATAGGCTGTCGCTTCCAGCTCGCGGGGAGATAGTTCCTTACCGAGAAATCCGGTCCAGGCGCCTGCGGTGATGGTGGTCAGGTTCATGCGTGAAGCTCCTTAACTTGTGAGAGGCAATAATCACGCAACGTGTTTATTTAGTCAATCACGATATGTGATTTATTTTCCTCGGGACGAAAAAAAACCTAGCCCGAGCTAGGTCTATGCTGTGATACGGCCTATCAGACGAGGACTGAGTACCAAAATACTTTGCCGATGATGACTATCTCACCTTTCACCAATGCTTCCGCCCCGTGCTCTTCGTCAGGGTGCTCATCTCGGTTATAGCTGCGCAGCCGCAAGCCGCCCATAGGCAGCCGATAGACCATCTTTACTCGGAGCTGGCCTCCATGATTCAAGGCATACATCTTGCCGTCGATGATGTTGACGGCCCCCTGATCCACGCCCACAGTGCTGCCATTCGGCAAGACGGGCTCCATGCTGTTGCCGCTTACCGTTACGCAAACCGCATCGCTGGGCTGAACACCTTGACGCCTCAAAGTCAGCTTCCCGAAGCGCAGCTTTTTCTTATTAGACTGCTCTACAGCTGTCCGGCCGCTTCCCGCCGACAGCTCCACTTCCTTGAGGAACGGCACATACACCTCGTCATCATCCAAAGGCGTGTCGTCGTCCCAGACGTCGAAGGGCCCTACCAATTCGGCGTTCGAATCAATCTGGTAAGCCTGTTTGGTTCTTGACGTGCCAATTAGGACATCCGCATAGCTTAGTCCTAGCGCCTTGGCGATGATCTCGATGTCGCCTAGGGTCGGCTCTCTACTGCCAGCCTCATAGTTTCCAATTCTTGACTGCGAACTCCAGCCGCAAGCCTGCGCAAGTTTGGACTGAGACATCCCAGCAGCAATTCGTAGTCGCTTTAAGCGTTTAGCTAGTGATTCGTTCATATGCGTGATTTTAATCACAGCAGCATTGGCGGTGTTCTCACTTTTCGTGTTTGACATTATCACAATACGTGTTCATCCTTTTGTGAGGACCCACAGGACCAAGCAATGAATCGAATTCGAGAATTACGCGAGCAATCCGGCGTCTCCCAGGCCGACCTCTATCGCCGCCTCGGTTGGCGGCAGTCGCGACTGGCTAACTACGAGGCCGGCAAGCGAACCCCAAGCCTTAAAGATGCTCGGGAAATTGTTGTCGCTCTTAATTTCCTTTCGGCTACCTGCTCGCTTGATCAGGTGTTCCCGGATCAGTCAGATGATTGCGCAGAAGAACTGCCGACCTTGAGCCAAAAGATACCTGCACAAAGCCATCATCAAAAGGTGGGCGGTTCCGCTGTTCAGGTATCCAGTACGTCGCAGGCGTCCCCATGAATACGCACTAATCCAATTTTTGTTATCTGGCTGACTTTCCTCCAGGCAACAAAAAGCCCGCATGGGAGCGGGCCTTTTAACCACTCCCCTGCAAGGGAGCTTCGTAAATCTTCGTTTCAGGAGAACGATATGTCACGCCCAGAAAATACCACCGGCTCTCCGCCGGCGCAACACCAGATGCTAACTACCGCTGAGAACTTCCATCCAGTTTCCGTGTGTGGAGTCAACCAGCACCTGTTTCAGGTCAATGCAGGCCTCGCGGTCGAGGAGGCAATGAACGCGGCATATGCACTGCTTGATGCCGCAGTAGAACTTGGCTCCGAGGGTATCCATAGCGGGCCCAGCACCAATCAGACAGTAGCTATCCGTTTTCTCGTCCAGGGCGCCCAAGCGTTGATCGGTTCGAGCCTGTGCGCAGTTGAAAGTGGGGTCAGCCAATGAAAACTCCCCGCGAACTCTGCAACAAGATCGAAGCGCGCCTGCGAGTCATCACCGGCTTGGCGCAAATCCTCATCAATAACGACAGCTTTGGCACCGGCACGATCATCGTGCAGGAGCCGCAAATGGGCGCCGAAGATTCAATGATGGTTCACGAAGCCGTTCTGTTGCTGGCCGATCAAGCGCAAGACGAGCTGGTCGACCTGATGAACTCGATGGAGGTGTCGGTATGACTGATCATCAGATTGCACACGATGCGCTTGATCATCTGGAGATGGCCAAGCGGCAACTCCAGCATCTCGAGACAGTTCTATTCATCGCCCAAGGTATGGCGACTGGAAGTCCTCGCCTTGAGAGCCTGCTGAACCTTGGCTGGTTCTACGTGGCCGACGCAGCGAACGTAGGCTCCTGCAATGCGGAAGAAATCGAAGAGCAACTGATGGAGCCCGCGCCACGAAACGCCGAGGTGCCAAATTGTGGCGCGGAGAGTGAGGTTGCCGGCGTATCGCTAGCTGACTTCGCTAAAGGCCGGCAGATCGCAGCCGCGGAGCAGCTCGGTATCACTCAACAGGCGCTGAACACAGCTCTCAAACTGAAGCGCCAGATCCGGGTCAATGTCTTCGATGACGGCCGTGTGGCCGCGGTAGAGGTCAAGACGTTTCCTTCACCTGGTCGGAGGAAACGCAAATGACAGCCAAAAAGCTCTCATTCGACGACTTCGACGACCTGGCTGAGCAGATGATCAATCTCGCTTTCGAGCACTCCACCAAAACATTAGAGCCGGTAGGGGCTGTTCTTGGGGGAGTGATGTACCACCTCGCCCTTGAGGTGATGCTTAACGACTGTCCCGAACATCTATTCCACGCACTCATTACCGTCGCAGCCGATGGCTACCGTGATCTCGGGCGCATGGCGATGGAAGCGGAGGTAGCTGAATGAACATTGGATGGTTTGTTCACGCGCCGACCCACAAGCCCGACAGCCGCTGGGGTTTGTGCGGTCCGTTTCTCATTTCGGAGGAAGGGCAGGAAGCGCTCAGGGTTTTCAAAGCCAATCGGCGCTTCTCAGGTCTTTCACTGGCTTACCGAGTTATCCCCGACATCAGCCAGGAAATTCTGGAGGACTTGTCATGGGCAAAAGCCTGTATGGAGCGCGAGCTAGTGCTTGTCGCGCGCCGCAAGTACACGCCTGACCCAGTGGCCAGCTTTGCCTATCACGCTTTCGTCGAAACGCTTGTCCAGCCTCAAGGGCTTGACCGCGCCGATGACGCATACCGCCGATTTTATCGCCGGCTCAATGGCCTCCTGAATGCAAACCAGATCGGCAAGCAGCAGTTCAATGACGTCGTGGATGCTGCCATCAATGATCAATCGGAACGGCGTCTTGCCGCTAAGCAATCACAGTTCGCGGAGGCCGGCCAATGAATATCGTCATCAACTCCACCGAGCTGCCCATCGTCGAGTACCGCGGCCAGCGCGTCGTTACATTCGCGATGATCGATGAGATTCATGGGCGCCCTGAAGGCACTGCAAGTCGGACGTTCACCACGCATAAGGAAAAGCTGCGTGAGGACGTTGATTACTTCTTGGCAGACGTAAGCCAAAAGGACGTTTTGCGTTGTTTTGGAATTGAAGTACCGAACCGCGGGCTTACCCTAATCGCAGAAGACGGTTACCTAATGTTGGTCAAGCCGTTCACGGACGATCTGGCGTGGGATGTCCAGCGTCAACTGGTTAACCGGTACTTCCGCCCAGCGCCGCCCGCCGAAATGTCCCGCCTTGAACTCTTGGAAATCGCCCTCTCGTCTGAGCGTGAAAAGCTCCGCGTGACGGCCGAACGTGACGAAGCTGTTCGGACCAAAGCCGAGATCGGCAGCCGCCGCGAAGCAACCGCGATGGCCACTGCAAGCGCCGCAGTACGACAGGTGCAAAAGCTCAAGGACGACCTGGGCCTCGGCACCCGCCAAGCCGCCGTGCTGGCGGTTGAGAAGGTTGCAGGACGGAAGTTCGGCGTCTCTGGTTACGTCCCTCTGCGACGCTGGTGCAAGGAGCGCGGCGTAACAGCCCCCAAAGTATTCCACCCAACTTTTGGCTTCGTTCGCTGCTGGCCAGCCGGTGCGTGGCTGGACGTTTATCAAATTGATCTGGCTGACCTGTTTGGCGGCGACGGAGAACAAGCATGAAATCGAAACTCACCCACGACCAACTGATGACTCTCATCGCCGAGGCTGCCATTGATTTCCAGATGGCCGAGATCCTGCGCAATTCCTTGAAGCGCGAGCTCAGCGATATGTACGCGACTTACTTCCAGGCCCACGGCCGTCCCGGCAATGGCGAGCGCGGGCGGTTCGACTTTGAAGACCCCGCCTATCAAGGCGTAGTTCGGTTCACTGAGGGCGCCTACAGCCGTTGGTTTGATCAGCGGACATTGACAACGAAGTTCAAACGCAAGCTGCGCAACCTTGTCGTGCGACTGGAGCGTGCCCAATGAGCAATGTCTTGAGCTTTACCCCGCCAGTTGTTGAAGTGATCGACGAGGAAAACTTCGAGAAGTATGCCGATGCTGCGTTGCTCCTCAAGTGCTTTGAAGTCATCAAAGACACCCTCGATGTGATCTGCGAGCCCGAATACACCATTGAGATGGAGGACGATACGCACATCGCCCTGATCGAGGCGTTCTGGGCAATCAAGGTCCTGTTCAAACGCAAGACCGGCCACGACGCCAAACAGGTCGCGCAGGAGCACTGGGAGGCTATGCGGCGGCACCTGCTGGAAGGAGCTCCTCTGCCAGAACAGCGCATTCCCATCGTCACCGTACCTGGCAATCCTCATCCGCCCAGCGCCTTCGATGACCTCACGAACCTGCAACTGGCGACCGCCAGCCTCAGTTATGCCCGGCGAGTTAGCGAGTCGATTATGACCCACTCGCCGCAGGCATTGGACATGGCGGAGGCGCGGTTGCTGTCGATTGACGCCACGACCGCCATGCACGTCTTGAAGCAGCGCCTGACCGGTGGATCAACCCCGGACGACGCGCCAGCAACGGTAAGGCGCGCTACGCCGGCTGGGGAGACTCTGCATTGAGTATTCAATCAATGGTCTGGGCCCTGGAACAACGAGACATCCAGGATTCCAGCTGTCGCCACGTTCTGCTGTGCTTGGCGAACTATGCAGGATCTGACGGTCGTGGAGCCTTCCCATCGGCGCTGACGCTGGCGAACGATACCGGATTATCCGAGCGCACGGTTCGTTACAAACTCGACGCCCTTGAAGATGCCGGCTTAATTCAGCGAGGGAATCAGGCGATCGCAGCGGCGTACATCGACCGTCATGATCGTCGTCCTGTGGTGTACGACATGGTCGAAAAACGGGGTGCAGCTGGTGCACCCCGCTCCGAACGGGGTGCAAATGAAGACGCAACGGGGTGCAACTCACAACAGAACGGGGTGCAAATAAAGACAGAACGGGGTGCAGAATCTGCACCCAATACGTCATCTATCCGTCAATTATCCGTTAATAAACCAAAAGAACGCGCAGACAAGTCTGCTGCTGATGACGGAACGATCAGGACGGTTAAGTTCGATCCCCTGACAGCAAAGCCTGAAAACGTCAGCGAACGATCATGGGCGGACTATTGCGAGATGCGTAAGTCGATCCGCGCACCTCTGACGGCAGGAGCCTGCAAGATAGCGGCGAAACAATTGGCGAATCACTCTGATCCAGACGCGGTGCTCGACAAGTCGACGATGAGTAGTTGGCGAGGCCTTTTCCCTGAGAGCGTATTGCCCGGCACAAGCGCCAAGAACGGCAAGCCATCCCGTCACACCGGTTTCGACCAGATCGATTACGAGGAAGGGCTCGAGCTGGACGATCAGGGTAACTATCGCATCGCAGGTAACGGCCAATGACCATCAAGCACACAATCGAAACCGCGATGCGTGAGTGCGCGGATCATGGGCAGTTCACTGATTCACTGGTTGAACAGTTCGGCGCTGAGCCGCACTGGTACGGCTGCCCGCGCTGTAACTTTGACAAGCGCCACTCAAGCGACGACGTTGTCCGCTCCGTAGGCGTGACGATCCACCGCGCCAGGCTGATGAACGAACGCCTGCTCGACGCTGGTATCCCGTTGCGCTTTCAGACCTGTTCCTTGGACACATGGGTTGCCGGGCAGGATCAGGAAAAGCTTCGCGCTTGGCACTACGCAACCGGCTACGTTGAGGCTTTCGCCGAAAACTTCCCGCTCGGGCGATCGATGATGCTGCTGGGCCAAGTCGGTACCGGCAAGACTCACCTGGCCGCTGGCATCCTGCAGCAGGTCATCCGCGAGTTTGCCGCCCAAGGGCTGGCAGGCCTCTACACCACTGCGGGCGGGATCATTCGCAGCATCAAAGACACCTTCGGCAACCGGGAGCGCACTGAGTCCCAGGTCTACGCTGACCTGATTGCCCCGCACCTGCTGGTGGTCGATGAAGTGGGTGTGCAGCACGGCACTGACTTCGAGCGAACCGTGCTGTTTGAGGTCATCAACGGGCGCTACGAGCAGATGAAACCCACCATCGTGGTGAGCAACCTGGGCATGGCGGATCTGCGCACTTGCCTGGGGGATCGTGCTGTCGATCGCTTGCGGGACAAAGGCGGTCTGGTGGTGCTGTTTCGCTGGGCCTCGGCGCGAGGTGCCGTATGAGTCGCGATCTGCATAGCATCCCTGCCGAGCACGGTCTGCTAGGCGCGATCTTTGTTGACCCGTCGTTGGTGGATGATATCGCCAGCAAAGTCAGCATCGAGGACATTTACGCGGAAGAGAACGCCGTGTTGTATCAGGCGATACTGGACTGTCATGCCGCCGGCGATCTGATCAACGTAGTGACGGTGTGCGAGTACCGCGAATGGCTGCCCAATGGGGATAGCTTACTGTCTCACGCCGCCCAGGTGCAGATGAACGCTCAAGGTACATCGAGCTGGAAGACCTTCGCCCGCGTGATCCGTGAGCGTGCGATTTTGCGCAAGGTGGTGGAAGCCGCCCAAGCCATCACCGAATCGGCCCGCGAGAATTTGCCTGTCGCCGAAATCATCGCTAGCGGCCAGCAGGCGATGGCCGACCTTCGCGACCTGGACGACGGCGAGCCCGATTACCACAAGGTCAGCGACATCCTGACCACCGTGATCGACGCCATCGACTCCAAGTTCACCGGCAATGCACCGAAAGGGCTGTCCAGCAGCGTTCCTGATCTGGACAAGCTGATTCGTGGCCTTCGCCCCGGCAACATGGTGGTAATCGCTGGCCTTCCTGCGTCGGGCAAGACGATCCTCGGTGTCCAGATGGCCCAGCACGTCACCACACAGCTCGCTGGCGCTGGTTTGGTGTTCAGTCTGGAGATGTCCAAGGAAGAACTCGTCACGCGCAACATAGCGTCTCTGGGGAGCGTTGATCTGACCCGGCTCGATGAGGGGGACACACTGCAGGACGACGACTGGCCGAAGATCACCGGCGCGGTGGACAAGCTTCACAAGGCCCGGCTGTACATCAGCGATCAGGTCGGTATGACGGTCGCCCGAATCCGTTCGATTGCGCGCCAGTGTCAGCGCCGCGAAGGACTGGACGTGATCGTGGTGGATTACATCACCTTGATCGCGGGCGCTGGCGGGCAGAACCGCACGCTCGAAGTCGGCAAGATATCCACTTCCCTGAAGAACCTGGCCAAGGAGCTGAAGGTGCCGGTGATCGTACTGGCGCAGCTGAACCGTGGGCCAACCAATCGCCCGGACAAGCGGCCACGCCCAAGCGACATTCGCGACAGCGGCCAGATCGAGCAGGACGCCGACGTCGTGATCCTGGTGCACCGCGATATGGAAAGCGAAGAGGGCAAGAACGGTGTCACCGAATTGATCGTCGGCAAGTGCCGTCACGGCAAACAGGGCACCTGCCTTGTGCAGCAGCAGGGAAAGTTCGTGCGCTTCGTGCCGTTCGGTGGCAAGCCGCCCAGCGACGAAGAGGTCGAGATGGGCAGGGTGCTGAAGTTCACCGGCCGCACCAAGGGGAGGAAAGATCATGAGTAACGTATCTGCGGACCTGCCGCGTAAAAACATGACGACCGTCGAGCGCAAGTTTCTGAAAGTGGGCAACCGGATGTTGCTCGAGGAGACCCATGGCCGGATCGCATCGGCAGCGCTGATGGATATCGTGTCTGACTGGCACGGAACACCCGGCCAGATAGGATTCGAGGCTTATGCAAAAGCGTGGGTGCTGGAAGGCAACGCCAAAAACAAACACGCCGACAAGCTGCTTCGCGATTTGCTTGGCCTGAATAGTGAACCAGATCCGAGGAAGGCAGCATGATGACTCGCAAACCGTTGGGGCGTCCGTTGGGAGACACCGAATACTTGCTCGAGCAGTGGGGGTGGTGGCGTATGGATGGGATGGGGATTCCCACCTATGTGTCGCCGATGATGGCTGTGATGCGAGACGCAATGCCTGTCGCGGCCAAGTCTTACTCCATCACCGACGACTGGGCGACGGCGATCGATAGCGCCCTGGCCAAGCTCATTGCGCGCGACCAGCAGATCGGGGAAGTCATCTGGTTCTACTTCGGTGCGAAGTGGACGATGGTTCGCGTTGGTAAGCGCTATGGACTGAGTGAAGCTAAAGCTCGGGAGTTGAAACAGGCGGGGGTGGCGTGGATTGACTGCGCCGTCAGGGAGGTCCGCGACGCAGCCTAATGGCGTGTAAAGCTGTCAGCGTGTCTGATAGCTTTACAGGCCCTCCGCGACGTGGCGCGTTTTGACGTCCATCAGTGGTAGTCCACTTGGAACACGAGTGGCTACCTTATATTTTTCGTCCAGCCATGCGACTAGGTCTTCTGCTCGGTAAGGCGCGCGCCCTGGTGTGGCCTCGAGCCGCACCGCAATACGGTCGCGGTTCGTGTCATCGACCTTGTACCCACGGAGCTCAAGGTATTGATCGATGAAGTGCTCAACGTCCCAAGCTTTAGTTACCGAAATGAAAATGCCCGGGAGCTTTCCCGTATAGCGCTTCCTGTCTGAACGATGCCACGGCATATAAATTATCTCTGTGATGTGTATCCGCCACTATGCCAGATTGAGGCTAAGTGCCACTACGCAATCCGATGGCCGGGCTGGTGGAACAGACGCCCAGCGAAAGATTTTCAGAAAACACTTTTCCGCGCGGAATAACTCTGTTTTCATGGCACGGTGTTCATCGCATTCAGCGCGACACGCACTAGAAGCCCGGCCAATGTGTCGGGCTTTTTTGTGCCCCTAATTCGCCGACGACGTGACGTTTTCGGCCTGGCTTGCTCGTGACGAGTTGGCCGCACCAGCCTCGGCTGGTTTTATTTGTTGCGGGACGCCATAGCCAGGGTGGTTCCTTCGGGAGTGGCCTGGACGCGATAAAGCCGGTAGTCACGCGTACGGAAAGAACACCGGCAGTCATTGGACCCTTTACCTCGAGTGTGCTGGGGGTGGCTTTGGCGGGCAGCGTGGGAAGACACGCGCAACATTTCAAGGGCTCGCCATCTCGGCGGGCCCTTTTGCGTTCACAGCGGCTTGCGACCCGATCGAACGTCGTGGATGTCGTTGAGAAGAAATTTAACGAACTCCAAACCGAGTACGGAGAAATAGATGGCTCCCAATATCTCCCATCGGCCGACCGGGTCATCCGTAACGGCGAATGAAATGATCTGGTACACGCACATAGCGAGGATGAAAAGGGTAGCCCCAAATCTAGCCGCAAAGCTGACCAGCTTCCTCATTACCTTCCCCATGTTCTGGGTGATGGTCGCAACGAGGTCGGACTGGTTGACCTGGTGCGTGATAACTCCTGCCGCAATTGTTGCAAGCATCGTGATCCATAGATCCTTTGGCATTCGATAGTCCTTTGAATGGTTGACCGGCGTGAGAGCCAGGAAGACTAATCCAAAAACTAGCGAATGCATTTTTTCCATTGCGCCAAAAGGCGATCAGTTCGAATCGGAGTAGCGATGGACCCAACCGACCTCGGCCCAGGCACAGCTACCTGGCTGGGTGGCACTGGGACTGTATTGCTCGGCGGCTTCTTGTGGCTGAAGCGGTTCCTCGCCAAGGAAGCGACTGAGCGGGCCATGGACAACGCCGACATTGGCACAGTCCGCCGCCTGAATGAATTGCTCGACTCGGAGCGAGCTCGTGCGAACGCCGCCGAGGCTCGCGCTGACCAGTTCGCCAAAGAACGAAACGACGCTGTCGCTGCTGTAGGACGGATGGAGGGGAAGATCGAAGCCCTGACGAGCCAGGTCGCCCAGCTCACCCAGCAGGTCACCCAACAAAGCGACGAGATCACTCATCTGCGAACAAGGTTGGGAGGAATCAACTGATGGAAGGATGCACATTCAACTTCATCGCCCGCCACTGGTGGAAGCGAGTCGAGGTATGGGTTATCGCCATGCTGATTGTCGTTGGCTCGTTCTCACTGGGGTTTGGCGCATCGCAGTGGTCGCTCGCCAGCTGGTACAGCAGCCAAGTCACCCAAGTGCGGACCGCTTACGACGAAGCGCTCAAACAGCGCGACCTTCGTCTGACCAAGCTTGCCGACAGCACGAAGGAAGCGGCGGGCAAGGTTGAAGCCGCCGCTGACAGTGCGAGCAAGGCAGCCGAGAAGGCAGACAAGGCCGCCGACAAAGTCAACGAGGCAGTTGACCGAGTCACGCCTTGATGGGTGCGCTCAAGCTGGTTCCTATCTGGGCATGGGTGCTGCTGGCCCTTGCGACTGCGACCGGCTATCTGTACCTGCGGCTGGACCACACAAAAACGGACCTTGCCGCCGTCACGGGCGAACGTGACGTTGCCAACGCCCGCGCTGCATCGATCGGCAAGACGCTGAGCCTGCAACGCCAACTCACTGAAGATTCGAACAAGGCGACAGACCATGCGACCGAACAGGCTGAACACGTTACGGCTGCCGTTGTTGTTGCTGATGACCGCGCTCGCAGCCTGCAGCAGCAAGTCACCGATCTGCTTGCCAACCGAAAGCGTTGTTCTACCGACCATGCCAGCACAGGCAAGACAAGAGACGACCTCGCCGCTGTGCTCGCCGACCTGCGTCGAAGCGCTGACGAAGAAGCGGGAAGCCTGGCAGCAGCGCTTGACCGAAGCCGAATAGCCGGTCAGCTGTGCGAGTCGATGTACTCGGCAGCGATGAAGGCCAGATGAAGAAGTCCTGGTACGTCACAGTGCCGGGCTACCCACCATTCCCCATGATCATGCAGGAAGACCACGATCACGCTGGTGCCCTGGCATTCGCGCGCTGCAAGTGGCCCACCTGCACAGTTGAGTAGATCCAATGACCGATATCTCCCGACATCCACTGCTTCAGCAGGCCTACGACGTATGTCAGGCGATTGAGGCCTGTGGCGCTTCCGTGCAGCTTACCCAGGCAGTGTGCAAAGCGAGTGTCCTGCTGCAAGCGCTCGACCAGCACATCAAGTCCGATCCGCCTGGAACTATCGCATTCAAGGTCGATATCGACTCGACCGGCATCGACGAAGCAATCGGAAAGGCTGAGACGCTGCATCGCCTTACGTCGAGCTATGTGCTCGATCCCCTGGAGCAGGCCATCGATCAAGCCGCCCGCTTGGTCGCGGATGCAGAGGGTGAGCTCGCGATCAAGTTGAGCCGCCACCTTGACGCCTTGCTGGCCAAGCAATTGCTGCAGGTCAGCGGCCGCTGATGGCCTGCTCAACCTGCGCAGCTGTACGCAACCGAGCCCTGAAGTTCATGAGGATCGCCAGTGAGCGAATCAACCAACTGCGTCAGCGTGGCGACGATCATGCCGGCGGACAGCCTGCACCCGAACAGCCCTCAGCCAACGATGGGCACGCGGGTGATGTTGACCGACGGCAGTGAGCTGACAGGCATCACGTCCATCACCATGACGGCAGAGCCGGGTGGTGTGTGGAAGGCGACCATCACCGTGATGCCGCATCGTGTTGAGCCGATCACGGCCGAAGTCGTGGTGGTGGAGACGGACGAGCCTCTCAGTCCTGATGATCAGCTCCTTGAGGTCACAGCACTAGGCGACTGTGTCCGCCGGTGCATACCAGCACCCAAGCGCATCGAGTAGCTGATGCCAGTCCGACCGAAGCGGCATCAACCGTCTGCGCCTTCCACTCCAATGCACAAGACACCTGAGCAGGAGCGCGGCACCAGCAGCCAGCGTGGGTACAACTACCGATGGCAGCAGTCGCGCAAGGGCTACCTTGCCAAGCATCCCCTGTGTGTTCACTGCGAGCAGCGCGGCAGGGTGGCAGCAGCCACTGACGTCGACCACATCGTGCCGCACCGTGGTGACATGGATCTGTTCTGGGACCGCACCAACTGGCAAGGGTTATGCCATCCATGCCACTCAGTGAAGACCGCAACAGAGGATGGTGGCTGGGGCAACCGCCGGAGTCGGTGAGGCATGATCGAATGAGAATGATTCGCGCGAAACGGATACGAAATCGACTCTTTTGGTCACGTTTCTGGCTATTTGATCGAAAATTGACCGATTTTGATAGGTTTTCGCTATCAGGGAGGGGGAGGGTTGAAAGTTTGGCCGTTTTCACTCCCAGACCGCGCCCGAGGCGTTTTTTCGCGCCGTCATAATTAGGATTTGAAAATCGAGGGTGACAAATGACCAGAGGACGGAAGCCGACGGCGCCGCACCTCAAGGTCCTGGCCGGTACCGATCGCCCGGATCGGGGGGAAGAAGACGCGCCAGAGTTCGACCTGATTGAAGATTTCCCGGACCCGCCCCAGCACCTGAACGCAGACGGCGCCGAAATGTGGCGGAACCTGGGCCGGCAGTTGGTGAGTGCGAAAGTGCTGCAGGTCGTCGACCTGTATTCCCTCGAGCAGCTCTGCCATGCCTGGCAGTGTTTCAGGAAGAAAGCCAAGGCCGACATGGAATCGACCGCCGCTGAAACGACGGCGCTCAAAGCGCTGTTCTCCGAATTCGGCATGACGCCCGCGAGTCGCCGGAAGGTTTCATCGGGCGGCACTGAGAAAAAAGGCAACGCGTTTGCCGGGAATGGCCGCAAACAAGTGGGGAAATAATCGAATACACAGGCTGTGGAGTGGGTCATGCGTGACTTTGTAAAGATCGCGACTGACTACGCCAAGGCCGCAGTAGCGGACAAGAAGCGCAAGAAGCACGGCAAGCTGATACGCCAAGCTGCTCAGCGCTTTCTCGATGACCTCAAACGGGCGAAAAAGAAAGACTGCCCGTTCATGTTTGACCCGTGGCACGCCAACGACCCCTGCGACTTCATCGAAAAACTGCACCACGTCGAGGGCAAGTGGGAGAAACCCACGATCGTGATGCACGCGTCTCACGTTTTCTTCGTCGTCCAGCTCTTCGGCTTTCGCAAGCGCGAGGCGGTGTTCACCGAAGGCTGGGGCGGCAACGGGATGTTCCATCCGCGCCGGTTTACCTCGGCACTGTTCGCAGTCGCGCGGAAGAACGCGAAGAGCACGCTGTCGTCGGCCATCCTGCTGTATTGCGAGTGCTGCGAACCGGAAGAGGGCGCGCAGATAGTCAGCGCGGCCACCACGTTCGGTCAGGCCGCGATCATCTTCAACGCCGCCAAGCGGATGACCGAGAAAAACGCCGACCTTCGAGAGTATTTCGGCCTAGAAGTCTGGGCTAAGTCGATCACTAGGGTGGAAACCGGTGCCAGCTTCAAACCAATCCACGCCAAGGCGTCAACTCAGGACGGCCTGAACCCGTCGCACGTTGGGCTCGACGAGATCCACGCACACAAAACGGCTGACCTGCTCAACGTATTGCAATCGGCGGCCGGCGCCCGAGGCAACCCGCTTTGGTTATTTACGACCACCGAGGGTTACACAAACCCCGGGCCGTGGGCCGAAATCAGGATGTTCGCCAAGAAGTTGCTGGCAGGGCTGTTCGGCCACACGGCTGACCACTATCTGGTCGTGTTCTACGCGGTCGACGACGAAGACAAGAGCCTCGGCATCAAGGCCGACGAGGAGTTCGACGAACGCTGCTGGATCAAAGCCAACCCGCTGATGGACGTGAACCCGCACCTGCTGGCCGCGATCCGCAAGGAGGCCGTGGAAGCGAAGCAGATGCCGTCGAAGATGGCCGAGTTTCGAATCAAGCGGCTCAATCGGCCGGCGTCTACTGCCGACGGCTGGATCGACCTCAACAAGTGGCAGCAGTGCGGCGGCGAGGTTGACCTTGAATGGCTGGCGGACTTCCCCTGCTGGGGCGGGCTAGACCTCGCATCGACAACTGACCTGACGTGCTTTCGTCTGGTCTGGAACGTCGAGGGCGTCATCTACACATATGCCTGGCGCTGGGCACCGGAGAGCGCGGTGGCGTTCCGCACCGAACGCGGCACGGTTCCTTATGCTTCGTGGGTGGAATCCGGGCTGCTCAAACAGACCGAAGGCGACGTCACGGACTACGCCGTGATCGAAGCGGACGTGAAGGCCGCAAACGAGCGGTTCAACATCCAGGCCATCGGCTACGACAAGTGGAACGCCTCGGACCTTGTGAACCGGCTTGTCGCCGGCGATATCCCCATGGTCGAGTTCATCCAGGGGCCGAAATCCTACCACCCGGCGATGCAGGTGCTCGAACGGGCCTACATATCAGGCCAGTTTGCACACGGTGCTGACCCACTTCTGAACTGGTGTGCCTCGAACCTGATCGCCCGGCGCGACGACAACATGAACATGGCGCCTGACAAGAAGCGGTCAGCCGACAAGATCGACGATATGACCGCTTTGCTTATGGCAATTGGTGTCTCGGGCGCCAGTCCGGACGACGTCAATGTCGATGACTTCCTCTCTAGACCAATGAGTATGTAATGGCCGATACCGACTACAGCATCGATCTGCGTACGCGCAGTCCCTTCTGGGCGCGTATGGCGAGCTTCTTTGTCGGTGGCCGCCTCACATCCCCGGACAAGGGCTCGCAAACCGGCCCGATATCGGCATCAGGGGTGGTGGGCGACTCGGTCGTTAACGACGAGCGCTCGCTGCAGATATCCACGGTCTTCGCGTGCGTGCGGCTGATCTCAAGCGTGACCGCCTGCATGCCGCTGGACGTGTTCGAAACAAACGGGGATGACCGAATCAAGGCCCCGCTGACCCACCCGCTCGCGCGGCTCCTGCGGTACATGCCCAACCAGTACATGACGGCCTTCGACTTCCGTGTCGCGATGACCATGCAGCTCTGTTTCTACGGAAACGCCTATGCGCTAGTCGAGCGCAACGCGGCGGGGGATGTGATCAGCCTGATTCCGCTGATGTCGGTGAACATGGATGTCCGCATGGAAGGGAAGCGGATCGTTTACCGATATCGGCGCGACACGGAGTACGCCGAATTCAAGCAAAGCGAGATTTTCCACCTCAAGGGCTTTGGCTTCAACGGCCTGGTAGGTCTGTCACCGATCGCGTTCGGAGCTAGAACCGCAGGTGTCGCGGTCGCTATGGAAGATCAGCAGCGGGACTTTTACGCCAACGGCGCGAAATCGCCGCAGATCCTGTCCACTGGCGAGAAGACGCTGAGCAAAGGCCAGCGTGATCAGGTGGAGCAGAACTTCAAGGAGATCTCCGGCGGTCCGGTCAAGAAGCGGCTGTGGATCATCGAGGCAGGTTTCACCACCCAACCGATCGGCGTCAGTCCTCAGGACGCAGAGACGATGGCTGCCCGGAAATTCCAGGTGAGTGAGCTCGCGCGGTTTTTCGGCGTCCCGCCGCACCTGGTGGGCGATGTCGAAAAATCCACCAGCTGGGGTTCTGGCATCGAGCAGCAGAATCTGGGTTTCCTTCAGTACACGCTCGATGCATACCTCGAGATCTGGGAGACATGCATCGTGCGCTGGCTGGTCAAGCCCTCCGATCTGGGCAAGCTCCACGCCGAACACAACCGCGACGGGCTTCTGAGCGGTGACTCGACGGCCCGAGCGAACTACATGAAGACGCTGGTCGATACCGGCCTGCTGACCATCAACGAAGGGCGCCGAGTGAACAACAAGCCTCCGCTTCCAGGTGGTGACGTGGCCACGCGCCAATCCCAAAACGTGCCCCTTGAGCAACTTGGCAAAACAAACCCCGCCCCTGGCGGGGTTTAGTTTTTCTGGAGTCAGTAAATGTCCAATATTCATAAGACCATCGCCTTCGAACAGGCTGAAATCAAGTTCTCCGGCGGGAGTACGCAGGGCGTCTTCGAAGGCTATGCCAGCGTCTTCAACAAGGTCGATGCCGATGGCGACATCATTCTGCCGGGCGCCTTTGCGAAGGCGCTTACGGGCCAGTCCCGAGCGGTGGCGATGTTCTTCAACCACCAGCGAAACGCCATTCCTGTCGGCAAGTGGCTGCATCTGGAAGAGGACAGCAAGGGATTGCTCGCGCGCGGCGAGCTCACGCCGGGTAATCCTCAGTCCGAGGCGCTCAAGTCCGCCATGCAGCACGGCACCGTAAACGGCCTGTCGGTAGGCTTTCTGGCTGGCGCTGCCGACTTCGACCGCATTGCGACCGGCATGGCCTTCAAATCCATGCAGCGGCTGCGTGAGATCAGCATCTGCACGGAGCCAGCCAACGAAGACGCATCCATCTCCTCGCTGAAGAGCATGGACGCCATCGAATCTATTCGTGATGCGGAGCACTGGCTGAGGGATTCGGCCGGCCTATCCAAATCCGAGGCGCAGGCGTTGATCGCCCGCATCAAGTCCGCAGTTCGGAGCGATTCCGAAGGTGGCGAAATCACCGCGATCCTGGATCGCATCAAGTCCTTCCCATCTGTAGGAAAATAAACATGTCCGAATTGGCCCAGATTCAAAAGGCTATCGAAACCGCGCAGGAGAACATGACCGCACTGTTCGATGCGCAGAAGAAAGAGATCACCGCGACCGGTGAGGTCAGCAAGAAAATTCAAACCGATCTGCAGACCGTGCAGGACGAGCTTAAAACCGCAGGTACTCGCCTGTTCGACCTGGAATCCAAACTCGCCGGCGGCGAACTGGACAACCCAGAGCACAAGAAGAGCTTCGCCGAGCGCGCGGCCGAGGACATCAAGAAAGGCTGGAACGGCTCCACCTCCGGCAAGGTTGACGTCAAGAGCTTCAGCAAGGCGCTGGGCAGCGGCGCTGGTTCCGCCGGCTCGCTGGTACAGGTTCAGCGTAATCCAGGCATTTTGATGCCCGGTATGCGCCGCCTCACCATCCGTGACCTGCTGGCGCAGGGCCGCACTACCTCGAACGCCATCGAGTACGTGCGCGAGAACGTGTTCACCAACGGTGCCGCGCCGGTTGCCGAGGGCGCGTTGAAGCCTGAAACCCAGCTCACCTTCACCAAGGAAACGGCGAACGTCAAAACGATCGCTCACTGGATTCAGGCTGCGCGCCAGATCATGGATGACGCGCCGATGCTCGAATCCTATGTGAACGGTCGCCTGCTGTTCGGTCTGGACCTGGTCGAAGAAGGCCAGTTGCTCAACGGTGACGGTACCGGTGACAACCTGCTGGGTTTGAACAAAGTGGCTACTGCGTATGACGCCGCGCTGAATGCAACCGGTGACACCCGGGCCGACATGATCGCTCACGCGATTTTCCAGACCAGCGAGTCCGAGTTCGAGGCCTCCGGCCTGATTCTCAACCCGCGCGACTGGCACGCGATCGCGCTGCTGAAAGATGCCGATGGTCGCTACATCTTTGGCGGTCCGGCTGCGTTCGCTGCGAAAGTCATGTGGGGCCTGCCGGTTGTGGCAACCAAGGCCCAGGCCCAGGGCACCTTCACTGTAGGCGGCTTCGACCTGGCCTCGCAGATCTGGGACCGCATGGACGCAACCATCGAGGTCAGCAACCAGGACCGCGATAACTTCGTCAAGAACATGCTGACCATCCTGTGCGAAGAGCGCCTGGCGGTGACCCACTACCGTCCGACCGCAATCATCAAAGGCACTTTCACCCCAGCGGCATAACGACAGGAGCGGGGCGGACAACCGCCCCGGTTTCACCATGAAAACTATTCGCGCATTGCGGCAGTTCTCGCACTACCACGCTGGCAACTTCGATCAGCATGAGAGCCGACCGGTTGCTGACGACATCGCCGACGCTCTTGTCGACATGAAGCTCGCCGAGGTGGTCGACGGCGATGGAACTACCCCGGCTGATGGGCAGCCCAAGGCGAAGGAAAAGGTCAAAAAATGACCGTTGCCCTTGCCGATTTGCTGGCGATGGACCTCATCAAAAAGCATTTACGGGTCGATTCGGCGGATGAGGATGATCTGATCGAGCTTTACGCGGAGTCGGCGCTGGCCTGGGCTCTCTGGTACTGCGACAACCCACTACTGGTTGCCGCAGCGGACATCCCGGCGAGCTTCAAGTCGGCGCTTCTGCTGCTGATCGGCCACTCTTACACGAATCGTGAAGCTGTGCTGGTCGGCACCTCAGCGGAAGTTCTGCCGATGGGCGTCATCCCGCTTCTATGGTCGTCCCGCAGCCTGGCAGACAGCAAACCGCAGGAGGAATACCCATGCGAGCCGGCGATCTTCGTCATCGGGTGACCTTCGAGGAGAAGGTCGTCACCAACGATCCCGTTTCCAACGAGGAGCTGGTGACGTGGGTTGAATTCGCCACTGTCTGGGCGGCAGTTAAGGATCTGAGCGTGCGCGAGTTCATTTCGGCACAGTCGACCCAGTCCGAGGTCACCTGCAGGATCGTGACGCGTTACCGTGACGGCTTTGACGCGACCATGCGTGCTCGTCATGACGGCAGGATCTACAACTTGCACGGCATTTTGCGTGATCCGGTGTCCGGCAAGGAGTACCTGACCTTTCCGGCGAGCCAGGGAGCAAACGATGGGTGATCGGATCGAGTACAAGCTCAAGGGTGCCGACGAGTTGTCCGCCCGTTTTCGGGGGTTGACCGAGGAAATGCGTCGCA
The DNA here is from genome assembly GCF_021728295.1 of Pseudomonas petrae. Taxonomy (GTDB): domain Bacteria; phylum Pseudomonadota; class Gammaproteobacteria; order Pseudomonadales; family Pseudomonadaceae; genus Aquipseudomonas; species Aquipseudomonas petrae. Next base: position 151,901 of record NZ_JAKJXE010000011.1, on the reverse strand, counting down.
AGGTCGTCACGCCGGCGGCCAAGGATGCGATGGAAATCGTTCTCGCGGATGCGAAGGACCGCGCAGCGCGGATCGATGACCCCGAGACCTCGAACTTCATCCCGAAAAACCTCGCGATCGTTGAACGCAAGGCGATCGGCGTTGAGGTGGGCGCAGTTGTGATGTCCGTCGGTGTGCGTAAGCGTAGCGGGGGGCAGGGCGGCGGCAATACGTTCTATTGGTGGTGGGTTGAGCTCGGCACCGAAAAGAATCGCGCAAAGCCATTCTTGCGGCCCGCCCTGGCCAACAACCGCGAGGCCGTTTTCAAGGAGTTCCTCGGCTCGGCCAAGTACCAACTGATCAAACTCGGGGTGAACTGATGCTCGCGCCCATTACACAGGTGTGCAAAGCCGATCCTGCTGTGACCGCGCTGCTCGGCGACACCCCGCTCCGGCTATACCCGCATGGCGAAGCACCGCAGGACGTCGCCAGGCCGTACGCGGTTTGGCAGGTGGTGAGCGGCTCGCCCGTGAACTACATCAACGGGCAGCCAGAAATAGATCGGTACGGCCTGCAGATCGATGTCTACGCCACAACAGCGGTCTCTGCCGATGCGGTGGTCTCTGCCATGCGCAAAGCGATCGGGAAGCGGGCCTACATCACCGGCTTCGGCGTGGACACCGTAGACAGCGCCACCAAGAATTACCGCAAAGGTTTCGATGTTGCCTGGCTGGTGAGTCAGTAGCCGGAACACCTGAAAGAACGACCCGCTCCGGCGGGTTTTTTTATGCCCGCCATTTATGATTTCGCAGGAAATCGGGGAGTACCAAATTGACCATTAATGTCCAGGGCACGGAGCTTTTCGCCATCGACCCGGCTAACAACACCATCCTCGATGTGGGCTGCTTCACCACACTGGATGGTATCGACACTTCGGTAGCGCAAGTTGATGTGACCTGCACCAAATCGAAGGGCCGCGAGTACGAAGCTGGCCTTGCTGAGCCCGGTTCCGCGACCTACGGCCTGAATATCGACCCGAAAAACCCGGTTCACCTGCGCCTTCACCAATTGAAGATCGCGGGCACCAAGCTCAAATGGGTGGTCGGTTGGTCGGACGGCTACAACTTTGAAACCGAGGAAGGTATCCAGCCTCTCGTCGGCGCTCCAGGCGCGCTGTCTGCGCTGGTGTTGAATTCTGCGGGTACTGGATACACCACTGCTCCGACGGTCGCCATTACTGGTGGCGGCGGTACTGGCGCGGCAGCAACGGCCCAGGTCGCGAACGGCAAGGTCACTGGCTTCACCATCACCAACGAAGGCAGCGGCTACACCAGCGCACCGACCGTGGCGCTCACTGGCGGTGCTGGTAACGGCGCATCGGCTCGCGCCTTGGTGGCCAACGATGTCGATTTCGAGCTGCCAAACACCCGCACCTGGCTCACCTTCGAAGGCTACATGAACAGTTTCCCGTTCACGTTCGGCCTGGGCGACGTCGTTAAATCCACCGTTGGCATCCAAGTCTCGGGCGAGCCCGTGCTGATCGCCAAGACCGCGCCGTAAGGAACCCTCATGGATCTGAATATTGCTTCGCTCAAAGCGGCCGGCGCTTTCATCTCGGAACCGCAGAAAAAGGAAGTCAGCTGGCACGCGAACGGAAAGCCGCAGAAGGCCACCGTGTACGTGCTCCAGGAGTCGTTCATTTCGCTGACTCAGCGCTGGGATGCGCAAGACCGTGGCGGTGACTTAGCGGCCCAGCGCATCGCGTCCTGCATCACCGACAAAAACGGTGTGCCGGTCTTCACCGTCGAGGACGTGGTTGGCGGGCCAGAAACAGGTCACGGCCCGCTGTGCGCCGAGCTGGCGATTGTGCTGCTCGCCGCGATCGGTGAGGTCAACAAGGTGCCGGAGGGCGCGCTCGAAAAAAAATCCAACCCGAGGAAGAGCTCTGGCACGAGCTCGCGATCGTCCTCGGAACGACGATTGCCGAAGCCAAGCAAAGAATGACCTACGTCGAGGCGATGGACTGGATGCGTTACCGGCTTCAAACCGGTTCGCTGAATCTGGGCCTTCGCCTCGATGAGGGTTTCGCCTTGCTGGCCACGGTGTTCAACAACGTCATGGGCGGTAAAGCCAAGTTTTCGGATTTCATGCCGGATCGCGGTTTTAAAGACGCCCCGAAGGCTGCCACGCCGCAGGATCTGTTGGCGCTCTTGCAGCGCGTGAAGGGGTGATTTATGGCTGTTGATTCGCTCGGCCAGTTGACGGTCGATCTGGTGGCGAACACTGGCGGCTTTGAAAAGGGGATGGATCGTGCGCAGCGCGCGCTCAAGTCGGCGACCAAGGAAGCGGCTTATCAGGCTGGCCAGCTGGACAAGCTGGTCGGGCAGATTGACCCGGTAGTCGCGGCTTACGGCCGGCTCGACAAGATGGAAGACCAGTTGCGCAAGCACCGCGCTTCCGGGCGCCTGGACAAGAGCGATTTCGATGATTACCTGAAAAAGCTCAACGACCAGCGCGACGCCATCGGCAAGACCGACACGGTCATGACCAAAGGCACGATGTCGGTCAAAGCTTACAACGCTGCGCTGCGCGGCGTGCCTGCTCAGTTCACCGATATCGCGGTCTCGCTGCAAGGTGGCCAAGCCCCGCTGACGGTCTTTTTGCAGCAGGGCGGGCAGCTCAAAGACATGTTTGGCGGCATCGGTCCTGCCGCCAAAGCGTTATCGGGCTACGTGATGGGGTTGATAAACCCCTTCACCGTTGCCGCAGCTGCGGCCGCGTTGCTGGCACTGGCCTACAAGCAGGGGAGCGAGGAGGCGACGGCGTATAACGCAGCCCTCGCGATGACGGGCAATACCGCCGGCACCAGTGCAAGCGGGCTGGCAGACATGGCGCGTCAAGTCGCTCAGTCGGGCGGCACTGTCGGCAAGGCGGCGGAAGTTCTGGCGCAACTGGCCAGCTCGACGCGGATTCCTGTCACTGCCTTCGAGTCGATTGCGGCGGCTGCGATCAAATTCCAGTCGGCCACGGGGGTCGCGGCTGACGAGACGGTTAAGAACTTCGAGCGCATCGCCAAGGACCCGGTCGCGGAAATTCTGAAGCTCAACGAGTCGATGAATTTCCTGACGGCGACGACCTACGAGAACATCAGGTCGTTGCAGGAACAGGGCAAAACTCAGGATGCAGCCGCGGTCGCTACAGCAGCCTATGAAGACGGGCTGAACCGGACCTCAACGTCCATCAAGAACAACCTCGGCACTCTTGAAACGGCGTGGGCGGGTGTAATGTCCGCCGCCAAGTCGGCATGGGATGCCGCGCTCAACGTCGGTCGCGAAGACACGCTCGACCAGCAGATCAAAAAGCTGGACGAGCAGCTCGATGCAATTGCGGCCAACGCCGCGAAACGCAACCAGCGCAACGCCAAAGGCCAGCTCGTCGACCCGATGAGCAACCTGACCCCGGATGACTCGTTCCGCAAGGAAGCGCTCGAGCGAGACAAAACCGACAAGCTTGTTCAGAAGGCTGAAGAGGATCGTCGGTCCGCAGCAAAGGGTTTTGCTCAGCAGCAACAGCAGCAGGCTCTGGACGATCAGCTCAAGCTGGACAAACTCCGCAAGGAAACCGAGAGCAACGCCGACAAGCGCGCCCGGGAGCTCGCCGATTACCGGCTATTAGTAGAACGACGGATCGTCCAGGCCCGCAAGACCGGCGACAAATCTCTGTTGCTCTCGTCAGATCAGCAGGCGAAGGACGTCGCCGCGATCAACGACAAGTACAAAGACCCAGCAACGCCCAAAACACCGCAGTATCGCGAAGACGCCGGCACTAAGGCATTGGACGCGGCACGGCAGCAATATGCAGCGCTTCAGCAGCAGGGCGCACTGATCGGCGACCAGAACGCGGCCAGTCAGACCTTGGGGGCGAATGCCAAAAAGCTTGTTGAGTGGGAGCAGCAGCTCGCCGATATCAAGAACAAGCAGACGCTGACGGCTGATCAGAAATCCCTGCTGGCGAGCTCTGACCTCTACACCGCCCAGCTCAAACGCAACGCAGCGCTCGAGGCTGAGAACACGCTCCGCGAAAAAGGTCTGGAGACGCAGCGCAAGCTCGCCGCTTTCGATGAGAACTTGCGCGGTCAGCTCAGCAGTGCGCAACAGGGCCTGGACAACAACCTCGCTGGCGCTGGTCTGGGCGATGTGCAAAAGCAGCGACTGAACGAGCAGCGCAACATCCAGCAGTCCTACCAGTCGCAGATGGACAAGCTGACGTCCGACTACAACAAGAGCAACAAGGACCAGTTCAGCACCGATCTCTACGACAAAGAGACGGCGTCGCTTAAAAGCGCGCTGGATCAGCGCCTGGCCATGCAGCGGCAGTATTACGTCGACGTCGACAAGGCCCAAAGCGACTGGACCGTCGGCGCCTCGTCTGCCTATCAGGACTATCTGCAAAGCGCCAAAGACGTCGCCGGCCAGACCAAAAGCCTGTTCACCGGCGTGTTCAGCGGTCTTGAAGACACCGTTGTGAATTTCGCCATGACGGGCAAGGCCTCGATTGCGGACTTCACCAAATCGGTGCTGGCTGACTTAGCCCGCATCGCCGCACGGCAGGCGATTGCGTCAGGAAGCAGCGCGCTGCTGGGCGTGGCGACTACAGCAGCTGGCGCACTGTTCGGCGGCGGCTCCGCTGGATCGACTCAGTCGGGGTACACCGGCGCAGCGTATCAAAGCTGGCTCTCCTCGCAGCACTGGGATGGCGGCTACACCGGCGACGGCGGCAAGTACGAGCCGATGGGCGTCGTTCACGGCGGCGAGGTGGTGATCCGCAAGGAAGTGGTTCAGCAGCCCGGGATGCGGCAGTACCTCGAGCGCCTGAACAAGTCCGGAAAGCCTTATGCAGACGGTGGTTACGTGGGGCTGGCTTCGGGCGGTTCTGCGGCCACTGGCCCGGCCAGCGCCGCCGGATCTGTGGTCATTCAACAGAACTTCACAGTGCCCAGCGCGGCGAACGACTCGTCGGCCAAGGATATGCAGGCGGTCGGGCAGGCCTATGCCGACACCGCCAAGCGCGGCGCCCAGCAGGCAATCGCTGAAGAGCTTCGCCCAGGCGGCGCAATTTGGAGGGTCATCAATGGCCGTTGAGACATTCACCTGGTGTCCGAAACTGGAGACGACCAGCGCGCCCGAATATCGGACCAGATCGAGCAAATTCGGCAACGGTTACGAGCAGGTGGTCGGCGACGGGCCTAACAACAAGGTCGACGTGTGGCCTCTGACATTCGTTGTGCGCGAGGCCGTGGCGCTTGAGATCAAAGCTTTTCTTGATCGGCACGCCGGGTTCAAGTCGTTCTTCTGGACGCCACCACTCGGCGAGATGAGCTTCTACCGGGCATCAGCCCCCACTGTCTCGCCGAATGGCGCAGGCTTTTACACCCTGACGACCACGTTCACCCAGTCATTCATCCCATAGGTAAAACATGCCGCTGATCAAAGATATCCAGGTGCTCGAGCCTGGTAGTGAAGTGCTGCTGTTTGAATTGGATGGATCTGATTTCGGCGCGGATGTGTTGCGGTTTCACGGTCACTCCATCCCGTACACAGCCGCTGAGTTGATCGCTGCTGGCGCCGATGCCGATCAGCTGCCTGCTAAGGCGATCTGGTGGCAAGGGGAGGAATACGGCGCCTGGCCGATGCAGATCGACGGAATCGAGGCGACCGGCGACGGCACGGCTGTTCGCCCAACGCTGTCTGTGGGCAACGTCAATGGCCGCATCACCGCGTTGTGCCTGGCGTTTGAAGACCTGCTGGATTTCAAGCTGACTATGCGGCACACGCTGGGCTCGTATCTGGATGCCGAGAACTTCCCCGGTGGGAATCCTGACGCGGATCCCTCGCAGGAGACGATCGAGGTCTGGTTTCTCGACCAGAAGACTTCCGAGAACGGGTCAAGCGTAGCGTGGGAGCTTGCGAGCCCTGGCGATGTTGGCGGCGAATCCATCGGCCGGCAAATGACGACGCTGTGCCATTGGTGCCTCACCGGCGGTTACCGCGGACCGAACTGCAATTACACCGGGCCTTACCGCGACAAGGACGGGAATCTCACCGACGATCCAGAAAAGGACGAGTGCGACGCTACGCTGGGCCGCGGGTGTGTGCCTCGCTTCGGTGAGGGCAACTCCCTGCCGTTTGGCGGCTTTCCTGCTGTTTCCCTGATCGCCAGGAGCTGACCATGCTGAAACACATCCTCAAAGCAGTTCAGGCGCACGCTGCCGAGCAGTATCCGCGCGAATGTTGCGGGCTTCTGATCAGCATCGGCCGCAAGCAGCAGTACATCCCGTGCACGAACACTGCCGCCGACCCCAATGAAGAATTCCGCATAGCGCCGGAGGATTACGCCGCCGCCGAAGACTTGGGCGAAGTGATCGGCATCGTCCACTCGCACCCTGACGCCACAAGCAGGCCGTCTCCGCGTGATTTGGCGATGTGCGAGGCCACGGAGTTGCCATGGCACATCCTAAGCTGGCCAGAAGGCGATCAGCGAACGATTGTTCCCACCGGCAATACGCCGCTGCTGGGCCGACCGTTTGTGCATGGCGCTTGGGACTGCTGGCAGATCTGCGCTGACTGGTACAAACGCGAGTGGGGTCTGGAGTTCGAAGCATTCAAGCGTGAGGACGGTTGGTGGGAGCGCGCGGACGGACCGAGCTTATATGAGCAGGCCTATGAGGCAGCGGGATTTGAGCGTGTAGGCACACCCCGGCGCGGAGACATGGTCGTCATGGAGATCGGGCGCACCAAGCATCCAAACCACGCCGGGATTTTCCTCGGTTCAGATCCTAAACTGCCGGGCGAACCGGCTGCTGTGCATGGCGCTGGACCTTTCCTGCTTCATCACATGCACGGCAAACCCTCCGAGATAATTGTGTTCGGTGGCCCTTGGCATGACCGGACGCGGCTGATACTTCGCCATCGCGATGCGCGGTGATACGCTCGGTTCTTTCTCAATGAGGGACCATCATGCGAATTTTAGTTGGAGCGCTGGCGTTTGTTTTACTGGCGGGGTGCATGGCGCGCCCTATGAATGAGGTTCGGCAAGACGGTCCTTTTAAGGTTCTGCACTCCAAGAAAACCGATAAAGCTCTTGCCGAATGTGTTCAGTACGAATGGCAGAACCAGTCTCTGTTCGGTGTCACTCCCCAAGCGACAATGCAGCCCGGCAGAGACGGCGGTTACACGGTATTCACGGCGGCTTCTGAATATTTTGTGGACATTAAACAGGGCGCAACCGGTACGGATGCCAGGTATTACGTGATAGCCAAAAACTGGATAGCCAAGGCACGGTTAGAGAAACTCCAATCTTGCCTCTAACAGACTCGACCCGCTTAGGCGGGTCTTTTATTGGGAGACACTTATGTCGGCCACCTACACGCCGATGACGGTTATCAAGCTCTCTGGGTCGCTCGCAAAGCGCTTCGGAAGAGAGCACCGAAGGGCAATCGATAGTCAAAGTGTTTGGGAGGCATTTCGAGCGCTCAAAGCGACACTGCTCGGGTTCGACGAGGAAATCCGGCGACTGGATCGCTTGGGCCTTAGGTTCGCAGTTTTTCGAAACAGGAAAAATTCTGGCGCAGAAGCTTTCGATCTCGCGGGAACACGAGAGCTCCGAATCGTCCCTGTGCTCGATGGGAGTAAGCGCGCTGGTTCTTTGCAAACAATATTGGGCGCGGTATTGATTGTCGTGGGCTTGGTCATCACCGGCGGTACGTTCGGTGCTGGTGCGCCTTTTGGGTCCGCGCTGATAACTCTCGGCGCTTCAATGGCCGCCGGAGGCGTGATTCAGATGCTCAGCCCTCAAGCCAAGGGCCTGAGTCAAAGCGCCTCACCCGACAACTTGCCTTCCTACGAGTTTGGCAGTGCTAAAAACACCACTGCCAGCGGCAACCCGGTCGCGATCTGCATCGGCGAACGCCGGTGGGGCGGTGCGATCATCTCCGCATCGATTCTTGCTGAAGACAAAACCTAATCCTGAACTGAAACACCCGGCCGCCGATTGGCGGTTTTTTTATGCCTGGAGAAAAGCATGGGCGCAGCTGAACAAATCGACATCCGTGGCGCCAAAGGCGGCAGCAGCACCCCAAAGACGCCAACCGAGGCAACGGACAGCCTGCGCTCCACAAACTTGGCGAAAATCCTGATCGCGGTAGGTGAGGGCGAGTTCGAAGGCGTCCCGACGGCGGCCGACATCTATCTGGACAACACACCTATCAGCGATGCGAGTGGCAACGTCAATTTTCCCAATGTGAAGTGGGAGTGGCGCTCCGGCTCCGTTGAGCAGGACTACATCCCCGGCATTCCATCGGTTGAGAACGAGACGACCGTCAACGTTGAATTGCGCAGCGATAGCGCCTGGGTCCGTTCAATCACCAACACTCAGCTCTCCGCTGTGCGTGTCCGCCTCGCGTGGCCGGCACTTCAACGGCAGGACACTGAGGGGAATGTGGGCGGGTACAGAATCGAGTACGCCGTGGACTTGGCTACGGATGGCGGGGCTTACCAGCAGGTTTTGGCCGAGGCCGTGGACGGCAAAACCACTACTCGGTACGAACGATCTCGTCGAATTGATCTGCCTACCGCCACCTCTGGCTGGCAGATCCGCGTCCGCCGTTTGACGCCGAACCAGAACACCAACCGGATTGCCGACACGATGCTCGTGGCCGGGCTGACCGATGTCATCGATGAAAAGCTCCGGTACCCGAATACCGCACTGTTATTCATCGAGTTTGATGCCGAGCAGTTCAGCAACATTCCGGCCGTGACCATCAAGTGCAAAGGGCGGAAATGGCAGGTCCCGAGCAACTACGATCCTGTGGCTCGCACTTACAGCGGCGTCTGGGACGGGACTTTTAAGCAGGCCTGGACTAACAACCCTGCGTGGGTGACGTATGGCATCTGCACTGTCGACCGCTTCGGTCTCGGCAAGCGCATCAAGCCGTTCATGGTCGACAAATGGGAACTGTACCGAATCGCCCAGTATTGCGATCAACTGGTGTCGGATGGCATCGGCGGGCAGGAGCCCCGCTTTCTCTGCGACATGAACCTTCAGGGCAAGGCGGATGCCTGGACGCTGCTGCGCGACATCTCTGCGATTTACCGGGGCATGACTTACTGGGCGCAGGGTCAGCTCGTGATGCAGGCGGACATGCCGCGCGCGCAGGATTTCGACTATGTGTTCACCCGGGCCAACGTGATTGGCGGGGAAATGAACTACGGCAGCGCCTCGGCAAAGACACGCTACACCCGCGCAATTGTCAGCTACGACAACCCTGCCAACAACTACGACACCGACGTGACCGCCTATTCGGACCTGGCGCTGCAGCGTCGTTTCGACGACAGACCCACCGAAATCAGCGCGATCGGCTGCACCCGGGCGTCGGAGGCTCAGCGCCGCGGTAAGTGGGTGGTGATGAGCAACAACCAGGACCGGACTGTCACGTTCAAGACCGGCATGGAAGGCGCGATACCGCTGCCGGGCTACATCATTCCGGTAGCTGACTCGCTGCTCGCCGGTAGCGAGGTTGGCGGCCGTATATCTGCCGCTGCTGGCCGCGTGGTGACGTTGGACCGGGACACCATGGCCAAGGCCGGCGACCGGCTGATCGTCAACCTGCCAAGCGGCCAAGCGCAAGCGCGCACGGTCCAGTCCGTGAATGGCAGAGCGATCACGGTCACCACGGCGTACAGCCAGACGCCAGGCCCTGAGCTTCAGTGGGCGCTCGACGCCGATGATCTGGCCATCCCGCTGTTCCGTGTTTTGAGCACCAAGCGGACCACCGAGGGCGACTACGAGATCTCAGCGCTCCAATACGAGCCGAGCAAGTTCGCCTACATCGACACTGGCGCGCGCCTTGAAGAGCGCCCGACCAGCGTGATTCCGCTCACTGTCGTTCCGTCGCCGGCGAGCGTGACACTGACCTCGACAACTGCGATTGCGCAGGGCTTGGCCGTCACCACCATGACGATCGCCTGGCCCGCGGTGAATGGCGCTGTCGGCTATGACGTCGAATGGCGCAAGGACAATGGGAATTGGATCAAGGTGCAGCGCACCGGCGCAAACAGCGTCGATATCGTGGGCATCTATTCCGGCTCATACCTCGCGCGCGTTCGGGCTGTCAGCGCCTACGACATCTCGTCGGTATGGCGCAGCTCGATCCTGACCCAACTCAACGGGAAGGAGGGCCTGCCGCCGGCGGTGACCTCGCTGACGGCTACGGCTTTGATTTTCGGCATCCACCTAAAGTGGACTTTCCCACCAGGTGCTGAGGACACCCAGCGCACCGAGATCTGGTACGGCCCGACCACGGACCGGGCTGCGGCCACAAAGCTCAGCGACCTGGCTTATCCGCAGTCCGAGTACAACATGCAGGGCTTGCGAGCGGGCGTGACGTTCTTCTTCTGGGCTCGCCTGGTCGATCGCACGGGCAATATAGGGCCGTGGTACCCGGCCGGAATCTGGGTTATGGGGCAGAGCAGTTCCGAAGCGGCGCCGATTCTTGAGCTCATTGAGGGGGAAATCACCGAGTCGGAGCTCGGGCAACACCTGCTGGAACGCATCGACCTGATCGACGGGAATGGCCCGGGCTCGGTGAATGAGCGGATCAACGAGATCAAGGACGAGATCGGTGATCTGGTCGACGCGCTGGCGTACGTGCCAACCGATCCCTACGTTCGCGACAACACCGTCAGGGTTGGCAACAACCTTTGGACCGCCATATCCGATGTTCCGGCCAAGTCGGACGGATCGAACGGCCCACCGAATCCCAATTACTGGGTGAACAGCGGCCAGTCGATCAGGACCGCCAACGGCCTCGCCGCGCAGGTCACGAAGAACACGACTGACATCACCAGCATCGACGGCAGGACAACGTCGACGGGAACACAACTGCAAGCGATCCTGGCTTCAACGCGCGACGATCCGATCGCGGGTTTGATGGCGGATGCGCTTAAAGGGTGGGACGCCACGGCCAGCTATGCGCAGGAGGTGAAGGTCAGAGCTGAACAGGATTTGGCCCAAGCCCAGCGCACAACCGTCCTCGACGCGCGGGTGGGAACCAACGAATCTCGTGTGACAACGGTGGAGACGACAGTCGCGAGCACTACCACCGCTCAGGCATCGGTCAACCAACAACTCAACACCAGTATTGGCAATAACAAGACGGCTATAGAGACGCAAGCCGGAATCGTCAGCGACGTTAACGGGAAGATCAACGCCAGTTACAGCGTGAAAATGCAGTATGTCTCTGCCACTGGACAGTACATTGCCGCGGGCATTGCGCTCGGGATATCCAATGACGCTGGTTCAGTACAGAGCCAATTCCTCGTCTCGGCTGATCGTTTCGCGATCGTCAACACTATCGCCGGGGGCGCGGTATCCGTCCCGTTCGCTGTGCAGAACGGGCAGGTGTTCCTGGGGTCGACTTTCATTCAGGACGGCACGATCACCAACGCTAAAATTGGCAGCTATATCAGCTCCACCAACTATGTAGCTGGGCAGTCTGGCTGGATCTTGAACAAGAACGGGACGCTTGAGATCAATGGGGCAGTAGCCGGCGGCGGGCGCCTGGTCATCACGAACCGGTCTGTGCGCGTCTATGACGCCAACAACGTGAAGCGCGTGCAATTGGGAGACCTGACCGAATGAGTTTCGGAATTGAGGTTTCCGACGGGGCTGGCGCGAGGACTCTGGGGATGGATGACTTCACCATCCAGCGTCTGGCTTCTTTCGTCGTGGCTGGATCAAAGACGTCAGGCACCGGCGTGCGAACCGACTCCTTGGTGTACAACATCCCCGGCTATGACCCAGCCACCTGCTTTGTCATGATCACGCCGAGGGTATATGCCAACTATGCGCAGCCTGGGTACGACGATAACTGGGGGTACACCCCAACTTACAAAGACTTGGGAGGGACCCAGATCGGGATCATTCGCTATATGAATTACAAGCAGCCCACCGGTGTTGGCGGTAACACGGGAGACGCCTGGATCGAGAAGACAGTGGAATGTGTTGTTGAAGTTGTGAAGGTGATCTGATGGCTGACTATGGCTTATCGGTGACCAACAACGGCGGTTCGGTGATCATCAGCAATCTCTACAAGATCATGGTCTTCTCAGAGCGCGGCTCATTCCGGATTACGTCATCTTTCACGGACCGCGGCGGACAGGGATCTTATGTATTCGCCAGGCCGATCAAGACCCAAGAGCCCCCGCAGCTCTTTTTTGGCAACCTGAGCGGCCTTCACCCCAAGGTGAGTGTGTACATCACGCTTATTGGCGGGCCCGGCAACTGGACCGGCTTTGTTGCCAACTCCGCGATTGCAGGTGGTAATAACCTGCAGAACACCTACGTAGAGTTCGTGGCCTGCAAGTATTGCGACACACCAAACCCGAATCAGTACGGCATGAATCAGTGGGATGCTAACGGAAACATCCTCTACAGCTCCGAGGATCGGGTTGTTCGTTACTCCAAGTTTGCCAAAAACTGGACCTTTGTATCGGGTAACGAGGTGTTCACCTACCGCAGTAACGTCACTTTGGATGCCGACGATTTCGTTTGCATCTCTGCCTTTGACCGAGGTGTGACCTGGTTCATCGGTTTTGATTTTGCAGGTATGACGATTCTTGATAATGGCGTGCCGACGCTGAACATCACGGTCAACGTGCCCGGCGGGGGTAACGCTTACCCCTACGGCGCCAACACCAGCTTTTGCGTCCCGGTGTGCAAGTTTCCTGTCGACAGGTTTCACAACTAATCACCACAGCCTTGAGGTTTCCTCCCCGGCAACTTCGCTCTGCTGAACACTAACCAAATTTGGAGATATCTGATGCCTTGGCTCAGAGGTGGGACTGTGTCCGTGACGAACGGATCGACTGCTGTGACTGGCGTGAACGCGGCGTTCGATGCCAACGCGCGGGTGGGTGACGCATTCGTCGGCCCGGACGGCTTGAACTATGAAATCGCGAACGTGGCCAGCGCTACTGTTATTTCAATCTTGCCTGCTTATAAGGGCCCGACGGTCAGCGGTTCAGCCTATGCGATCATGCCCGTACAGGGCTACCCCAAGTTGCTGGTGGACGCCTTCAACCAGCTGCGCTTCCAGTTCGGCGATAAGATGGCTGCGCTGGGTACCACTGGTAACTACGACATCCTGCCGCTCAATAAAGGCGGTACCGGCGCAGTTGACTCGCCGACGGCGCTTAACAATCTCGGTTTAAAGGGCGGCGGCAACGATCTGCTCATTAAGAGCATTGGTTTTCGCGGTGCCCCGATAGGCTACAACGTGCAAGGTTTGTATTCGGGCTGGAACGGCAACGGGCTGGGCGAGGCAAATTATATTTGTAATAGGGGCGGGGGGATCGGCGGCCACTACTGGTGGTCCGTCAATGCCGACAACACTGCCGCTGGGCCCGTGATGACGTATTCCTACAGCGGGGAGCTGCGGGTCTCAACCCTATCCGTGTTTGGCGCACCCATTCCAATGAGTTCAGGTGGTACCGGCACCTCTTCCTCCGACTGGGCGCCGCGTAGCATTTGGTGTCGCGCCGGGGTAAACGCAGGCCAGGGCACCACCCGGCATAACTTTAACTGGACGGGCTCTGCAATCGACTGCTGGATCGACGCCAGCTACGTCGGATCGATCTCGCTGTTCACATCGGACTATCGGATCAAGAAATTCGTCAAGGACGCCGCCGTTCCGTCGTTTCTCGACAGGATCGATAAATACCGAATTGTGAACTTTCAGAAGAAAGTCTTCGGCGCGGTGTTCCGGGGTGACGGCACCACGTATCAAGGTCTCATCGCCCATGAGGTGCAAGAGATCAACCCGCTCGCAGTCAGTGGCGAGAAAGATGGCACGGATGCGGAAGGGAACCCCCTGATTCAGCAACTTGAGCCGATGGCCTTGATCACCGACCTGATGGGTGCGATCAAGGAGCTGCGCGCCGAGGTGAACGCGCTGAAACTCGCAGCCCAACCTGCCGCTGCATAACAGCAGCACAGCAAGACCGAAACCCGCCATCGAGCGGGATTTTTTATGCCTGGAGAAAAGTTATGACCGTGACTGAAAAAGATCGCGATGTGCTGGCGCGCACGCTGTGGGCCGAAGCACGCGGCGAGGGACTGGCCGGGATGGTGGCCGTGGCCTGGACCATCCGCAACCGCGTGGACGATGGGAAGGACAAGTCGTGGTGGGGCGAGGGCTACGCCGGCGTCTGCCAAAAGCCGTACCAGTTCAGCTGCTGGAACCGCAACGACCCGAACTATCAGTTCCTAAGCGGTGCGCGGCAGATCCCGTTCCGCGAGCTGGCGCAGTGCCGGATTGCTGCTGACCAGGTGATCGACGGCAAGGTGCCGGACCCCACCGGCGGGGCGACCCACTATTACGCGACCACCATGCCCAAGGCACCGGACTGGGCTGCCAAGGCCAAGCGGACGCTGAAGCTTGGCAACCACGTTTTCTTCCGCAACGTGCCCTGAGGTCTTATCTGTGCAGACGACGATAAAAGAAGAAGCCTTCACCCGCGCCCTGCGCGTGACGTTAGGCGTTAAGGCTAACGGCGGCTCGGTCGCGATTCAGGTCAAGATGGGCGATAACTGGGTGACCGCTGATACGCTCTGGAACGATGGGGCTTACCAGCTCAATATCCCGCCGGCAACGGTCCGATTCGTTCCGGCCGGTGGCGCTGCGTTCGAGGTGTTCGCATGAGCCTGCTCGCCGAGGTTCAGCCAACACGCCGCCGCATCCGTCGCGGTCTTGGGTTGCTGGGCGACAGCTTCAGTGCGAACTGTCACACGATTGATCCGAAAGCCTTCGGTACCGAAGCGTATGGATACGCCGGTGCGATCGCGGCTCAAACCGGCCTGTTCCCGAGCTACCTGGACAATCAGGGGAAGGTGGGCGACCACTCTGGCCAGTTCATGGCGCGGCTACCGTCCTGTTTGACGTCACTCACCGCGGATCTGTGGATGCTGCTGTCGCGCACCAACGACAGCACCACGGCAGGCATGACGCTGGCGGACAGCAAGGCGAACGTCATGAAGGCGATCACCGCCTTCCAGAACACGCCGGGCAAGTACCTGATCGTCGGCACCGGCACGCCGCGCTTCGGTACCAAGGCGTTGACCGGCCAGGCGCTGGCCGACGCGATCGCGTACAAGGATTGGGTTCTGAGCTACGTCAGGCAGTTCGTTCCGGTGGTCAACATCTGGGACGGCTTCACCCAGGCCATGACCGTTGACGATCTGCACCCGAACATGATCGGCGCGGACTTCATCCAGTCCCGCTGCGTGCCGATCATCAACGCGAACTTCGAGTTCTTCGGCGTGCCGCTGCCAACGGATGCGACCGACATCTATTCGGCCATCCGCCCGTTCGGCTGCCTGAACCTGAACCCTCTGATGACGGGCAACACAGGGGTCATCAACGCATCGGCAAACCCCGTCGCGGGCTCGGTGCTGGCCGACAGCTACAAGGCGTCGGGCTCAGGCCTGACCGGCATCACCACGCGCTGGTACAAGGAAGCGGCGGCCTATGGCGAGGCGCAGTGCATCGAGCTCGGCGGAACACTAGCGGCGGCAGGCGGCTACCTCTATTTGCAGCTCAACTCGAACATAACCCTGGCTAACCTGCTGTCCGGCGACATCATCGAGATGGTTTCGGCCCCCGAGATTGTCGGCAACAGTCGCGGCATCCTCGGCTGGGAAGCTGAATTGATCATCACCAAACCGGTGTCGGGGGCGTCCACCACCATCTATTACCGGTCGATGGACAAATACCAGGAACCGTTCACATTCCCAGCGAACTGGAAGGGTGCACTGGAGACGCAGCGCTATACGTGCGATGTCACGGAAACAGTCGTCACCGCGCGCATGGGACTGTACCTGGCTGCGGGGGTTGCGCTCGACTCCAAGGTCAAGGTCGGTCAGATCGGCGTAAGGAAGATCTGACACGTCATCGGGCGATCCTCTTGCACATGGAACTTCCTATCCCGCTTTAATTCTAGAAGGTAAGGACAGATAGGGAGAGTGATATGCCGTCGTCGGATCTCGAAGACTGGAGCCGCCGTTGGCGCCTGCTCGATGACAATGTGCGCTGCCGTAATTGCCATGCCGAACAGCCAGCGCACATGGGAGCAGAGCCATTTGAGCATTTGCCGTCTTGCCCATACCGAAACTATAGTGGGTTGCCGTGGAAGCAGCTGGATCTCGCGCTCCACGCGACGGGTGCTTCATGGCATTAAAACCGGCACGAGCGCCGTTCCCGACTCTGCGCGGCGAACTCGTCTGGCCGGGATGTACCACGCCGAAGGCATTGGGCTTGATTCGAAGCTCAAGTCCGGTATATCTAAGTCAGAAAAATTTGAATCGCCACCGGTAGCTGCGGTGTTGACAATATTCAAATTGACGAGGGACGGGTCCACTTGCGCAGACTATCGCTGGCAGTGCGGGTAAGCGCATTGAACTCTGTCCTGTTAAGCCGCCCGTCGTTCAATGCTTGGGTGAGATATGCTCCGACCATAAGAGTATTGAGCTCGGCTATTTCCGGGGAAAGCGCCGACTCAATGTCTTCGATCAAGATTTTGGCTTGGGTCATGACGGCTTCCGATACAACCTGCATATGAATCTAGTCCTCGACTTAGTGCGGATAGAACTCGGTCGCGTAGTGTGCGGGGAGTTGTCCACTGGCAGCGATTGTGAGGAGGTCACGCCTGCGCTGCAAGCTCGCCGACGCGTATCTCGACGGACTGCTCTCCCACGAGGTAAAGCGCCTCGATTGATGCGGCGTTCAGTGCTTTCGAGACATCAACACCCAGCACGAAACCTTCACAGCACGCAGGCCCGCTCGTTCTGCTTCGCCACTGTATCGAGTGCTTGATCGATGCGAGAAGGCGGTCGAGCTCCTGCCTTACAGCTGCGGGCATAGTGATGTCGTCGTGGGTCATGGATCACCTGATATCGGCTCATATCGCCTGAGCATAGACGTAGGAGAGAGCGCAGGCGGCAGCCTGTGGATAAGTCAGGAAATAGCAATTACACGTATTTGGATTGTACGTGCAATTGTACGTAGAGCAGATAAACGAAAGGCCCGCATCGCTGCAAGCCCTTGTTTTGTATGGTGCCGGCACCAGGAGTCGAACCCGGGACCTACTGATTACAAGTCAGTTGCTCTACCAACTGAGCTATACCGGCGTTGTGGGCGCTGATTATAGGGATTTGATCTGCCGAGTAAAGCCCTAATTTCAGTTTTTTCGCCGCCCTTATGCCGGAAGGTGATTACCGTTATGCACAATCGGCACAAAGCAAAGGTGACAATCGGTCGAATTTCGGAACCATTCTCAATCGTTCGCAAGCTACTGTTTTAGCGCCAATTTTACGCTGCCTAAAAAATGAACAAATGTTACATCCCTCTCAAAGCAGGATTTCCGGGCGTTCGCTGGAATTTAATCAACAGACTTATCCACAGGAACAGGCGTCAAAAAACGCTCACTGTCGCTCGGCAAGAATGAGCAGATTCCGGGGAGTGACTTTGCTGTCGCAGAAGGTGCCGATGTGCACGTCGTACCCGCACTCAGTCAGATAAAGCGCGCGGTCGAGGATGAGCCACATTTCCATCGGTCGACGGAACAGGTTGCGCAACAATTCGAGGTTGCGCACTTCGGCCAGACGCGCCCAGCCCGCTGCTTCAAGCGCCGCCCAGTCCTGAGTGCCGGGGGAGGGCAGTTGTTTGAGTTCAGCCAAGTCGCGGCAATAGTCGGCGAAGGGTTTGTCGAGCCAGGCGCTGGGCAGCGAGAGTGTTGGCAGGTAGTCGTCGACGCCGCTTAGCTCTCGCTGCAGCAGGTCGAAGCCGAGGCGTCGGGCCATGGAGGTATCGCGCTGGCGGCGCACGCGGGCGCCGGCGGTGACGGTTTCGCTGAGGGGCAGGCCGAGGTCATCGATGGAAAGCGTAAGCGCTGACGCTTTGCCCAACTGGGAGATCGGCACGTAGCGCTCGCCGGCGATGCGGTTGTAGCAGCAGGGCGCGATGGCCATTTGTTGGCAGTGGGCGTCGCTGGCGAGGTGCATGAGGCGCACATGAAGGTCGCCGCAGGCGTGGAGGGCGACGGGCGTGTGATGCGCTTCGAGGCGCGCGCCGGCATCGTCGGCCATGACGTCTTGATGCAGATGGTTAGCGGTGATGCCCAGTTTGTTGCTGAGTTGCCTTCCCGATTCAACCAAGTGCCCATCGTATTCCAGGCAGGTCAGGGCTTGGCCGCCATGGGCGAGGCGTCGACCGAGGTGGCCTTTGCCCGAGCACCAGTCCAGCCAGTGAGTTGGCTGTCGCTGAAAGCTCAAGCTGCCGGCGAAGGCTTCGATCTGTTGCCACTTGCGGCCGGGCACGTCGACGCTCATGCGCGACGACACAGGCTCCAGGCTAACGGGCGGCAGCGCCTCGATCTCGCTTAATGCCTTCGACAGCGAGGCCAACTGAGCAAAGGGCTGCGGCGCCTCGAGCTGTTCGGGATGGTTGTGTGCCGCTTCCGCCTCTTCGAGCGAACGTTGCCGCAGCCAACTCGCCAGCTCCGGATGCTGCGACTCCCACGGCAGGTGGCGATGAGTGAAGGGGCGCGGGCGCCACAGGGCCTGATGCCCCAGCAGGAAGGCATCGAGCGCGGCGAATCGGGAGTGGAGTTGTGTGGGTGTGAGTGGCATTGGGTTATGGCAGTTGAGATGTGCGGTGCAGCATACGGTGAATCATGGCCAGAGCGCGCTGATCAGACACGGCAATGTTTAGCGGCTGAAATACCGCTTTCGCGAGCAAGCTCACTCCCACATGGACCGTGTTCTCTGCGGGAGTGCGCGGCGATCCTCAGCGCCCTTGGCTGGCGTCCACCCGCAAATAGCGCTCCAGCAGTTTGAAGCCTTGCACCAGCACGAACGACATCATCAGATAGATCAACCCGGCGATGAGGAAGGTCTGCTCCGGCATGTAAGTCCGCGCGTTGATGGTGCGGGCCATGCCGGTGATGTCGAGCAGGGTCACGGTGCTCGCCAGTGCGCTGGCCTTGAGCATCAGGATGACTTCGTTGCTGTACGCGGGCAGGCCGATGCGTGCGGCGCGGGGCAGGATGATGTACAGCAGCGCTTTGCCTCTGGACATGCCCAGTGCGCGAGCCGCTTCGATCTCGCCGGGCGGTACGGCCTGAATGGCGCCGCGCAGGATCTCCGCGATGTAGGCGGTGGTGTGCAGCGTCATGGTCAACGCCGCGCAGAAGAACGGGTCGCGCAGGTAAGGCCACAGCGGGCCTTTAGTGACGACGTCGAACTGCGCCAGGCCGTAATAGACCAGAAACAGCTGCACCAGCAGCGGCGTGCCACGGAAAAAGAAGATGTAAGCGTAGGGCAGCGCGCGGACATAGGCGTTACGCGAAGCGCGGGCGATGCCCAGCGGAATGGCGAGAATGAGGCCCGCAATCACCGCAACGGCCACCAGCTCCAGCGTGACGGTGGCGCCGTGCAGCAGTTTCGGCAGCCATTTGAGGACGAATTCCCAGCTCATGACGCGCTCCTCGCAAAACCCACCGAAGCGCGCTTTTCCAGCCATGCCAGGCCGATCATCGACAGCGCGGTCATGCACAGGTACATCAGCGCCGCAACCATATAGAAAGTGAAAGGCTGCTTGGTGGACGTGACGGCGATCTGCGCGTGACGCATGACTTCCTCAAGCCCGATGACCGAGACCAGCGCGGTGTCCTTCATCAGGATCATGAACAGGTTGCCGAGACCCGGCAGCGCAATGCGCCACATCTGCGGCATCACCAGCTTGAAGAAGATGCGCGAGCGCGACATGCCCAGCGCCAGCCCCGCCTCGCGATGGCCTTTGGGGATCGACAGCATGGCGCCACGAAACACCTCGGTCGCGTAGGCGCCGAAGCACAGGCCCAGGGCGATGACCCCGGCGGCGAACGCGCTGAGCGACAGGTTCGGGATGTCGAACAGCTTGCCGATCGCCCGCATCGAGCTGACCGTGCCGAAGTAGATCAGCAACACCCACAGCAATTCAGGGATGCCGCGCACCAGCGTGGAATAGGTGCCGCCGAGCCACTGCAAGGCGCGATTCGGCGAAGTCTTCGCCAGCCCCCCGAGCAGGCCGAGGACTAGCCCCAGGCAGAGGGCCGACAGCGCGAGTTGGAGGGTCATCAGCATGCCGGCGGCCAGGGCCGGGCCGAATCCATAGAGATCGAAGTTCATGGCGTTGTTTGTCTAGAGGACAGACGCCGCCGCCTGCATGGGCAAACGGCGGCGATGGTCAGGCAGGTCAGAGGATGCTGAACGGGAAGTACTTGTCGTTGATCTTCTTGTAGGTGCCGTCCGCGATGATTTCTTTCAGCGCTTCGCTCAGCTTGTCGCGCAGCGGGTCGTCTTTACGCACAGCGATGCCGATCTTGTCGTCAACCGGAAGCGCATCACCCTTGAACTCGAAGCTCTGGCCTTCCTTGCCTTTGAGCCACTCGTAGCTCGCGTATTTGTCGCCGAGCAGCGCGTCGAGGCGGCCCGAAGCCAGGTCGAGGAATGCGTTTTCCTGGGAGTCATACAGCTTGACCGTTACGTCGTCGCCCCAGTTGTCTTCCAGCCACGAACCGGACAGGGTCGCGCGTTGGGCACCGATGGTCTTGCCCTTCAACGTTTCCTTGATGGCGGCCAGGTCGCCGCTGAGGTTGGTGGTTTTTGGCGCGACGAACTGCAGCTTGTTGGAGTAGTACGGGATGGTGAAATCCACGGCCTGCTTGCGTTCTTCGGTGATCGACATCGAAGAAATCAGGAAGTCGAACTTCTGCGCATTCAGCGCCGGAATGATGCCGTCCCAATCGGATGTGACGGTTTCACAGGTCACTTTCATCTTGGCGCACAGCGCGTTGCCGATCTCCACGTCAAAGCCCACCACTTGACCGCTGGCGTCCTTGTTGTTGAACGGCGGATACGCGCCCTCGATGCCCATTTTCAGGGTGTCGGCGGCAAAGGCGCTGGAGGCCATGGCCAGGGTGGCGGCAGCGGCCAACAGAATGTTTCTCAGGGTCTGCATCGATGTTGCTCCGTTAGCGATTGCTGGACATGAATTGTTTGCAGCGCGCCGAGCGCGGGTCGTCGAAGACCTGCTCTGGCGATCCTTGTTCTTCTACCAGCCCTTGGTGCAGAAAAACCACTTCACTGGACACCTGGCGGGCGAAATTCATTTCGTGGGTCACCATCAGCATGGTCCGGCCTTCTTCGGCCAGGCCACGAATAACACTAAGCACTTCCTGCACCATCTCGGGATCGAGGGCCGACGTGGGCTCATCGAACAGAATGACCTTGGGCTGCATCGCCAGCGTGCGTGCAATGGCGGCGCGTTGTTGCTGACCGCCCGACAACTGTGCCGGATAGGCATGACGCTTGTCCGCAATACCCACTTTGGCCAGCAATGCTTCGGCAACATCGGTGGCCTCGGCCTTGCTTTGCCCCAGCACGCGACGCGGCGCCTCGGTGATGTTATCGAGGACAGTCATGTGCGGCCAGAGATTGAAATTCTGAAAGACGAAGCCTATCTCGCTGCGCAGGCGGTTGATCTGACGGTTGTCGGCGGCGATCAGTTCACCTTTGCGGGTGGCTTTGAGCTTGAGCTCTTCGCCAGCAATGAGAATCTGGCCCTGATGAGGGTTCTCCAGCAAATTGATGCAGCGCAGCAGCGTCGACTTGCCTGAGCCAGAGGAACCCAGAATCGAGATCACGTCGCCATCGCGCGCACTCAGCGAGATGCCCTTGAGCACGTCGAGTTCGCCGTAGCGCTTGTGCAGATTGCGGATTTCCAGGGCGGGCGTGGCCTCGGCCATGTTCAGTCCTCGTGTGTTCGGTGGGCTCATCGGGTTGGCCAGTTGGATGCCACCTGGCAGTCGCAACAGGCGCACTGCGCGAAGGCTTATGAGGATGAGCTCGATGAGCGCCGGCATGGAATGCCGTTGCGCAAAAAGGGCGCGATGGTGCCAGCTTTAACCGCCGTGGGGAAGGGTGTTTCGGCCATGCGCGCAATCGGCGGCCGTTCTTGTGCGCTTATTTGGTGCCATTTCGACTTAAGTGTGTATTTTCGGTGCGGCCAGTCGTCTCCCTCCTGTTGCGCTCGGTAACGTTTCCTACATGACTGGCGAATTGCTATTGCATTCATGGACTTGCGGAGATCGTCTAAAGCGGCCGTATCTCGGTGCGACGTCGTATCTGAAACATCCTGGCGTAATTCTTGCGTAAAAAATAAATAACAGAACTGTTGTGTTCTCTTTACGAAGAGCCGCCACACGTCCTGATCCGTACAAAAATCCTTCTAAGGTTGGTTCCATGAGCAGTACACCCAACGCTTCAAACCTTGAACAAGGGCTCAAACCGCGTCACATCACCATGCTCTCGATTGCCGGCGTAATTGGCGCCGGCCTTTTCGTTGGCTCCGGCCACGCGATTGCCGAAGCCGGTCCGGCCGTGCTTCTGGCCTACGGCGCCGCAGGTACGCTGGTGGTGCTGGTGATGCGCATGCTGGCGGAAATGGCCGTCGCTTCGCCGGACACCGGTTCTTTCTCGACTTACGCCGACCGCGCGATCGGGCACTGGGCCGGCTTCACCATCGGCTGGTTGTACTGGTGGTTCTGGGTGCTGGTCATCCCATTGGAAGCCAACGCCGCCGCGACGATTCTGCACGCGTGGTTCCCGAACGTGGCGATCTGGGCGTTCACGCTGGTGATCACCCTGCTGCTCACTGCGACCAACCTGTTCAGCGTGAAGAACTACGGAGAGTTCGAGTTCTGGTTCGCGCTGATCAAGGTCATCGCGATCATTGGCTTCGTGCTGCTGGGCATTGCGGCGGTGTTTGGTCTGCTGCCGAACAGCCAGGTCAGCGGCGTCAGTCATTTGTATGACACGCAGGGTTTCCTGCCTAACGGCATGGGTGCGGTGCTGGCGGCGATGCTGACCACCATGTTCTCGTTCATGGGGACGGAGATTGTCACCATCGCGGCGGCAGAATCGAAGAATCCCGGCCAGCAAATCACCAAGGCCACCAACTCGGTGATCTGGCGGATCTGCCTGTTCTATCTGCTCTCGATCTTCCTCGTCGTCGCACTGGTGCCGTGGAACGACAGCCGTCTGGCTGAAGTGGGTTCGTACCAGACTGTGCTCGATCTGATGGGCATTCCGAATGCCAAGCTGATCGTCGACATCGTCGTGCTGGTCGCAGTGACCAGTTGCCTGAACTCGGCGCTGTACACGGCTTCGCGCATGCTCTTTTCTCTCGGCAAACGTGGCGACGCGCCTGCTGTTTCCCAGCGCACCACTAAGGCTGGCACGCCTTACTGGGCGGTGCTGCTGTCGACCGGCGCTGCGTTTGCTGCCGTGTTCGCCAACTACGTTGCACCCGCGGCGGTGTTCGACTTCCTGCTGGCAAGCTCCGGCGCCATCGCGCTGCTGGTGTATCTGGTCATCGCCGTGTCCCAGCTGCGTATGCGCCGCAAGCGTGAAGCAGAAGGCCAGGCCATCGACTTCCGCATGTGGCTGTTCCCGGGCCTGACCTGGGCGGTGATCGTGTTCATTGTCGCTGTGCTGACCATCATGTTGTTCCAGGAAGGTCACCGCATGGAAATCATCGCCACCGGGCTGCTGAGCGTCCTGGTCGTGGCGGCCGGTTTGATCGTGTCGAACCGTCGCAAGGCGGGGAAGGCTGGCAAGGTTGTGATGAATTGATGGGGGCGTGAGTCGGTTTTGATCGACCGCTGTCCGAAGGCCGCTATCAGGGATGATGGCGGCTTTTTTTATCTCGATGATCTGGTCGCGGTGAGAGCGGGATTGCTCGCGATTGTGGCAGCGCAGCCTCATCCCTATCGAATTCGGATAAGTCATCGCGGGCAAGCGCGCTCCTACATTGTTCCGCGCATTCTCCCTAACACTGATTTCCCACGCACTTGATGCAGCACCACTGCCGCCAGATGCAGCGCCATCAACCCTGCCAGCGCCGCGCACAGAGCGCGATGCACCTGATGCAGCTCCAGCAGCGCGATCTTTGAATGGATGAACTGTGGCAGCGGCACCAGCGCGAGGAGCATGACCGGGTGGCTCATCATCAGCACACCGGTAATCAGCACGCCCGCCACCGCCCCATAGATCGAGTTGTGCGCAGCGCTCGCCAGGCGTGCCTGAACGTTTTTAGCTGTGGAAGGTGAGGGCGCCTTGACCGCCAGCCACAGACGCCAGACAAAGAACGGAATAAACAGGCTGGTGAGTTGGGGATTGAACGACTCGACCCATTGCCGAATAGGGTTGCTCTGATCGAGCAATGCCACGCCGAAGCCGCTGAACGTCGCCCACAGGATGACGGCAGCAGAGAGCCAATGCAGGAAAATTCGGGTTCGGGAGTAAGCGCTCGTTTCGCCTGAAGCCGGTTCAGGCAAAGGAGTGTTTGGGAGTGTCAAAACGGCCAGCCTTTAGTTGAGAAGGAGTTGCATTCTCGTAATGGCGCAAAGCTACCGTTTTGACCGGGGTCATGTAAATCAAAAAACGTTTTACGAACGCCCGCCGGCCCCGCGCGCGTTCTTTTTCTGCAGGATCACCGACGCTTCGTTGTAGGCGGTCTGGAATGTATCGCTTCCTAGCCACTCGACGGCTGAGTCTTCGTCTTCCTCATGGAAGAGCCCGCGGTAGGTGATCAACAGGCCCATCATGAAGTCGGTCGCCGGCTCTTCGTCTTCTTCGGCGATCACAAGCTCCAGCACCGGGTATTGCAGGAACACCACGCACAGCGCCAGCAAGCTTATCGATTCGGCTTTTCTCATGGCTTCGAACAAGTCGTCGAAGTCCGCCGGGTCAAAGCCGTTTTCTTCGATGTCTTTGAAATCGAACGTGCTCAGGTCGATCTCGACGTCATCGAAAGGTTCGTTGACGAAGGCATGGTTGAGCACCGGGTGAATGACGCTCGGCCTGGCTTTGCCGGAACGATTCTGCTTGGCCTTGGCTTTTGCCCGCTGGGCGCGTTTTTGCTGTTTGTCGGGGGAGGCCATGACGGCGGTTCCTTGTGCGGTGCAGCCATTCGCATGGCCCAGGATCATCGGGCGCGTATTGTATTCAGTCTTGTGCCTGTTCGTCGTGCTTGTTGCGGTCGATCCCCAGCATCTCCAGTGTGGACTCCATCTCGATCTCGCTGAGAACGGCGCGGAAGGCCTCATAGAAATCATCGTCGTGGATGCGCGCCCGAACGGTCGCCTCATCCAGTCCGTGGGCCCACACCCAATAGGCGCCGAGCGTGCTGACAAGGATGTCGAGGTAGTTGTCGAAGTCGATGTCGTAGAAAGCGTGGGCGGCTATCGGACCTCTGGCGAAGGCATCGAGCAAGTCCAGGAACCCTTGCTGCTCGGCAAGCTTGAGCACTTCGTAATGGGCGAGGCGTTGCTCCTGAGACAGCGGTGGCGCAGGGGACTGGTAAACCTCCATCAACAGCATCTCGTCTTCAGTGAGCGACATCCCGATGTCCTCGCCCCTGATCACCGCCGCCATCGCCTCCCGCTCTTCTTCGTCCATGGTTTCGAGGATGTCGGGCTCTACGAAATTCTCTAGCAGGGTATCGTCGTCCAACAGCGCTGCTTCGTCGTCCGAGAAGAAATCAGGCATGAAGTAATCCGGGACGATCGGGTCGGGAGTCTGCGGGTGCTGGCGAGCGACACGCTGCTCTTTGGCTTTGGTCTTGGCGCGCTTGGCCCGTTTCTCTTGCTTGCTGACAGATGCCATCACGAAGTTCCTTGGTCGGCTCAATCCTGCGATGTTAATAAATCGCGCCCAATAAAAAACCCCTGAATCTTTCGATGCAGGGGTTTTTCGGTATTTGTGTTGAATCTTTTGTGCCTGTCCATCCCGGCGCTGGCCACCCGCCAGTAGTTCTACCCTATCAAGATTTATCCACGGCAGCCGATGTGTATGGGCATGAGCGTCCCGCTGGACATACTCAGAGTTGAATCTCCCTAGCCCAGTCCAGCACCGTTGTTTTAGTCCTGCTCGATGCTTCTCCGAGAGGCTACTTCACCCACTTGAGATTGAATCCATGCGAATAACTATACCGGTACTACTTTTAGGAATGCTTGGCGCTCAATGCGCGCTGGCGGCTGGGGATGGAACATCCGCAGTGGGCGGAGGCATAGGCGGTGCGCTTGGGAATGTCATTGGACAGCAAATGGGTGGAAGCACCGGCGCGGCGGTTGGTGCTGGTGTCGGCGGAGCCGCTGGCGGAGCTTTAGGCGCGAAAAGAGGAAGCAAGACCGAAGCGGCTATCGGCGGGGGGCTGGGATCAGCGGGGGGGTCTGTAATTGGTAACCAGTTGGGTGGCTCAACAGGGTCAACCATAGGTGCCGGCTTAGGCGGCGCTGCTGGAGGCGCAGTGGGTAGCAACCTGGCAGATGACGGCGGCGACAATCGATCTCACGGCAAGCGACATGGACACAAGAAAAACAAGCATGATTGATAGCCCGGCGATCTGCTCCCATACCTCCAATCGAGCGATTTAAGCGACGACACGCGCGCGTTTGTCGGAGACGTCGGCCACCACCTGGGCGTCTTCACGCATATACGGCTCTGAGCTCACGAATCCATTCACGTCTAGCCGGGCTTACATGGAACGGTGGGGAACCATGGAAAGCAAAAAGCCCGCACGAGGCGGGCTTCTTGTGTGCATTCGGGTGTGCTTGGCATCACCTGAAAACGAAAGGTGGTGCCCAGAGACGGAATCGAACCGCCGACACGGGGATTTTCAATCCCCTGCTCTACCGACTGAGCTATCTGGGCAACGGGGCGCATTAAACGTGTTTTTCAGAAGGTCGTCAAGCACGGCGTCGAAAAAAATCTGAATTATTTCCTCCGCTTACGACGAACACTGTCTTCCAAGGGTTATTCGGCAGGGGGAACGTAGCCGTCGGCCTTGGCGTATTCCTCGCCGGACAGGTATTTGTCCATCTCGGTCTGCAGGAATTTGCGATCTTCGGCGTTCATCATGTTCAGGCGGCGCTCATTGATCAGCAGGGTCTGGTGTTTCTGCCAGTCGGCCCAAGCCTTCTGCGAGACATGGTTGTAGATGTCTTCACCTTTGGCGCCCGGATACGGCGGACGGTCCAGGCCAGGCAATTCTTCTTTGTATTTGCGGCACATCACGGTGCGGGTCATGAGGACTCTCCTGCATTCAATACGTCGGCTGCGTGTTTCAGCAATTTCTTCACCGGGGCGGCAAGGCCCAGGCGCGGCGGGGTGGCGAGGTTATACCAGAGCCAGTCGTCCTCGGCCACGTGATGGGCGGACTCACGGACCCGGACCAACCAGGGCTCGATGCTCAGCTGAAAGTGGCTGAACGTGTGGATCAGGCCCGGCAAGGCTTGATGCTCGCCCAGCTCAAGGGCGTGCTGATTGGCCAAGTGTTGCATGTCGTTGAAGTCGTCCAGTTCCGGCAGGCTCCACAGCCCGCCCCACAGCCCGGTCGAAGGGCGGCGATACAGCAGAATCGCGCCTTCGTGGTTGGCGAAGATCGGCATCAAGGTGCGTTTTTGCGGCACGACCTTGCGCGGTTTAGGGATTGGATAGCGGGTTTCCTGGCCGAGCATGTGCGCCTCGCAGCCGCGCTCAAGGGGGCAGAGCAGGCAGCTGGGTTTGGTCCGGGTGCAGAGCGTGGCACCCAGATCCATCATCGCCTGGGTGTAGTGGTTGACCCGGCTGTGCGGCGTGTAGCGCTCAGCCGTGGCCCACATCTGCTTCGCCACTTTGGGCTCGCCGGGATAGCCTTCCTGGGCGGTGAAGCGGGCGAGCACGCGCTTGACGTTGCCATCGAGGATCGGCGCGCGCAGGCCCATGCTGATGCTGGCAATCGCGCCTGCCGTCGAGAGGCCGATACCGGGCAGCGCGACGAGCTTTTCCACGTCGCGGGGGAATTCACCGCCGTGCTCGGCCACCACGATTTTCGCGGCTTTTTGCAGGTTGCGCGCGCGGGTGTAGTAACCCAGCCCGGTCCACAGATGCAGGACCTCATCTTCCGGCGCTTCGGCCAGAGCCTGCACAGTGGGCAGCGCTTCCATGAAGGTGTCGAAATAGCCAAGCACGGTGCTGACCTGGGTTTGCTGCAGCATGATTTCCGACACCCACACGCGGTATGGGGTGATGTCGTGTTGCCAGGGAAGATCGTGACGGCCGTGGCGGTCGTACCAGTCGAGAACGGCGGAGGAGAACTGCTCGGGTTGCATCAAGGGTTCCGGTGATCAAAGAGAAAGTTAGGGGGATCCTGATCCGTAGGAGCCGGCTTGCTGGCGAAGGCACTGTGTCAGCACCTCATGAGGTACTGACACAGTGCGTTCGCCACCGTCGTAACCTCCGCCAGCTCCTACAGCTACTTGCGGCGCGCTGTCCCGTCGAAGTTAACGCTTGAACAATCCCTTGATCGCATCCTTGAGCTCGGGACTGACCTTGTCCCCCAGCTTTTCATCGATCTTGTCGCCAATCCGGTCGCCTGCCAGCTTCGTGGCGACCTTGCCCAGGCCGTCGTTATCCAGACGACAGGCCTTGGCGCCCATTTCCAGCGGGCCACGGCAGAGCAATGGCCATTCGATGCCGACAAAGCGCGAGTTCACCTCGCAGGCGGGGTCCGGCATGTCGCCCTTGTCGCCTTCGATAATCACGCCAACGCGGTAGTTCATGCCCATGACGCGCAGGTCGATGTCGCCATCGCCGTTGACGGTCAGGCCCGGCGTGCGGACTTTCAGGTCCGGGTTGCTGGCCACGCCATTGCGGAACACCAGGTTGCCATTCAACTGCTGGAACGGCGTGTCCTTGCCGCGTGGCTCGCCACTCAAGCTCTTGCGGTTGAGCGTCGAGATGCCACGGCAGAGCTGCTGTTCGAGGTTGGCGTTGACCAGCACGCCGTCGTTCAGCGCAAAACTGGCGGTACCGTTAAGGCTCTCGACCAGCGCCTTCTCGCTATTGCCTTTGGCGGTCACATCGCTGTTGAGGTTGAGCAGGCCGCGCAGAGGCGGCGTGGTGCCCTGGCTCTGAATGAAATGCTCCACCGGCACCTTGGCAATGCGCGTCTGAACGCTCGCCAATGGCATTTCGGGGCGCGCGTCGAGATCGCCTTTGACCTCGAAATTGCCGTTGTACAAATCGCCGCGCAGGCTGTTGACCGTGATCACGCCATCGAGCGCTGAAGTCTTCAGCGCCGCATTCTGGATCGGCAGTTTTTCAAGGGTCAGCTTGCCGAAGCTCAGATCAGCGTCGACATCCAGTTTGCGCAGGCGCTCGAGCGGCAGCAGCTTCGCGTCACTCCATGCACCTTGGGTCGGCTGGTTCGGCAGTGGCGAGGTGCCCGAGGCCACCATGGCTTCGGCCTCGGCGCCCTGAACTTCGGCTCTGCGAGCAGCGCCCGCGCCCTTGGCTTGTTCGCCCTCGGGCATGCGATAACGGTCGGCGTTGAACGTATCAGCCTTGAGTTGAAGACGAAGGGACTGCTTGGCGAAGTCTTCCACCGCGACGTGGCCGGTGATGGTGCTGTCGTCGAGTTTCACCGTGAGGTCATCCAGCGAGACGCTGTTGGGCGTTGCCGCGATGCGGGTGACCAGTTCCAGTTTGTTCAGGCTGCCATCGCCAAGGGTCGGCGCAGGCTGGCCGATGTTGTCGAGGAAGTCGCGCAGGTTGAACTGGGCAATCGAAATGCCGCCCGTGAGCTGCGGGGTCTTGTCCAGATCACGCACATGCAGCTCGCCGATGGCGCGCAGTTGGTTGGCGGACAGCTTCAGATTGGTCCATTCCGCCACGTTGGCGGACATGTCTGCCAGCAACTGGCCCTGGGCCGAGAACGTCAGCGTCTTGCCCTGCAGCGGATCGCCCGTCACATCGCCGGAGAAGCGCATGTCATCAAGCTGATAACGCTTGAGTGCGCGGTCGAAACGCAGCTTGCCGGTCAGTTCGGTTTTGGTGCGCACGACGGGTTGATTGGTGCTGAGGAACGCGGTCAGTTTCAGCGGGATATCGGTCGCGTTGTGGATCGGGCCGGTGCTCAGCTGGATGCTCTCGGCGGTGAACTGCCGGGCCTTGGGAATATCGTTGAAATCGATGCGCGCGTTGTTCACGGTCAGGCTGTCGATGTCCAGCTTGAGCGGCTGCCACGGCTTGTCGGGCTTGGCCGACGCGGTATCGGCCGGCGCATTCGGCGTGGCCGGCGGCTGGGCAGGATTGACTGGGGCAGTCGGCACCTTGCCGATGTCTTCCCAGTTGCCGTGGCCGTTTTCGTCGCGGGTCAGCGTCAGGTTCAGGCCCTCGACCCGCACGTCGCTCATCTGCACTTCCTTGCGCAACAGCGGCAGCACGCGCACGGACAGCCCAAGCATTTGCAGGTCGGCGAAGGGTTTTGAAGGCTCGCTCAAGGTGGCGACGCTGGCGTCGTGCAGCTCCAGGCCCAGCCACGGAAACAGGCTCCAGCCGATGTCGCCATTGAGCGTCAGCTCGACATGGGCGCGATCGCGAACCAGTTTTCGAATCTCGTCTTTGTAGTCGTTGGGATCAAACAGATGGGTCAGGGCAAAGCCAAGAGCCACGATGATCAGCAACAGCCCGAGAAGGGTGAGCCCCAGGATTTTGCCGAACGCTTTCATGGGCGAGTCCTTGTGTCGAGTCGTTCAAAATTTAGCCCGCGAGTATAGCGTTCTCACGCAAGCACCGGGTTTTGGATCGCCACCGACGTCGCCGATCGAATCGGCAGGCGTCCTGTACGGTGACAGACGGCACGAAAAAGGTAGTAGCAGAGTGCTTTCTTTTCAGCGGCAAATGGTAATCTCGCGCCACTCGCCAGCCTTGCTGCGTCGAATTGTCACGTAAAGAGATGTTCTGCCGATAAACCACCGAGGCCTGCGTGCTTTAAGAGTGGTGGCGGAGCGATGTCGCTGTTCTTGCGGGATACAACTATAAATTGGGGGCAACAATAAAATGACTACGAGCACTGCTCTGGGCGGTACTGCCGCTCAGCCTGCGTTCTTGTCCAAAGAGCGCATTATCGCCAAAAGCGGTTTCAACCGTTGGCTGGTTCCGCCAGCTGCATTGGCAATCCACCTGTGTATCGGCATGGCCTACGGCTTCTCGGTGTTCTGGCTGCCGCTGTCCAAGGCAGTCGGCATCAAGACCGCTGTCGCCTGCCCGGCTGACATGGGTTTCTTCGAGCAAGTCATTTCGTCCAGCTGTGATTGGCCGATCTCCATGCTCGGCTGGATCTACACCCTGTTCTTCATTTTCCTGGGTTGCTCCGCAGCCATCTGGGGCGGCTGGCTGGAACACGCAGGCCCGCGCAAGGCCGGTGTTGTATCGGCACTGTGCTGGTGTGGTGGTCTGCTGATCTCGGCGCTGGGCGTTTATACGCACCAGATCTGGCTGATGTGGATCGGCTCGGGCGTGATCGGCGGTATCGGTCTTGGCCTGGGTTATATCTCGCCGGTCTCGACGCTGATCAAGTGGTTCCCGGACAAGCGCGGCATGGCGACCGGCATGGCGATCATGGGTTTCGGCGGTGGCGCGATGGTAGGCGCTCCGCTGGCAACCGCACTGATGAGCCACTTCGCCACGCCTGACAGCGTTGGTGTCTGGCAGAGCTTCGTGGTCATGGCGGTGATTTACTTCGTCTTCATGATCGGCGGCGCACTGTCCTATCGCGTTCCGCCGACCGGCTGGAAACCTGAAGGCTGGACCGCTCCGGCGAAGAAAGCCAACAGCGCGATGATCACCAACCGCCACGTGCACGTTAGCGTTGCGTGGAAGACTCCACAATTCCGTCTGGTCTGGCTGGTGCTGTGCCTGAACGTTTCGGCAGGTATCGGTATCCTTGGCATGGCTTCGCCCCTGCTGCAGGAAGTGTTCGGTGGCAAGCTGCTGGGCACCGATCAAGCCTTCAACCAGCTGGAGCCCTCGCAACTGGCGGCCATCGCGGCCATCGCAGCGGGCTTCACCGGTCTGCTGAGCTTGTTCAACATCGGCGGTCGTTTCTTCTGGGCATCGTTCTCGGACTACATCGGCCGTAAAGCCACCTACTTCGTTTTCTTCGCGCTGGGCTTCCTGCTCTACGCGTCGGTACCGACCCTGGGTCACTTGGGCAGCGTTGCGCTGTTCGTGGCGGCGTTCTGCGTCGTGCTGTCGATGTACGGCGGCGGTTTCGCGACCGTTCCGGCTTACCTGGCCGACCTGTTCGGTACGCAAATGGTGGGCGCGATCCACGGTCGCCTGCTGACCGCCTGGGCTGCCGCTGGCGTGCTTGGCCCTGTGCTCGTGAACTACCTGCGTGAGTACCAACTGAGCCACGGCGTTGCACGCGCCGATGCTTACGACATCACCTTGTACATCCTCGCGGGTCTGCTGGTGCTGGGCTTCATCTGCAACCTGCTGGTGCGTCCGGTGGCCGACAAATACTTCATGACCGACGAGCAATTGAAGGCTGAACAAGCCATCGGTCACGATGCCGGCGCTGATCACAGCACTTCGCTGGAATGGAGAGCGGACCCAGGCACCAAGCCACTGGCGATTCTGGCCTGGCTGGCAGTAGGCATTCCGTTGGCGTGGGGCGTGTGGATCACTCTGCAGAAAACTGCGGTGTTGTTTCACTAAAACCCTGGCGGTGTCGGCCTGACCATCGTCAGACCGACCCCGCACCTTGTAGGAGCGCGCTTGCCCGCGATTGCGATTCGTCTGCCACGCATGTATTGCCTGGCACACCGTCATCGCGGGCAAGCGCGCTCCTACAGTTTGGCGGCGGCTTGTACTGGCTTGTACGCACATGTCTAACGCATGTGGCCCCGCATTCCCCTCGGTCTGGCATTGCTCGCTTCATGTTTCTGTTTCCCCGCCACACGCCTATAATGGCCGCCTTTTCGCCCAATGATTTTGCGGAGCTGGTGATGGCCGAACGTATGGTGTTCGTCGAGCGCGACACCCTGGAAACCCAGATCAAAGCCTCGATCAACCTGGATGGCACAGGAAAGTCCCGATTCGATATCGGCGTTCCTTTTCTTGAACACATGCTCGACCAGATCGCCCGTCACGGGCTGATCGATCTGGACATCGAATGCAAAGGCGACCTGCATATCGACGATCACCACACCGTGGAAGACGTCGGCATCACGCTGGGTCAGGCGTTCAGCAAAGCCATCGGCGACAAAAAGGGCATCCGTCGCTACGGCCACGCCTACGTCCCGCTGGATGAAGCGCTGTCGCGCGTGGTCATCGACTTCTCCGGTCGGCCTGGCCTGCAAATGCACGTCCCGTACACCCGCGCTACCGTGGGCGGCTTTGATGTGGACCTGTTCCAGGAGTTCTTCCAGGGCTTCGTCAACCACGCCAATGTCACGCTGCACATCGACAACCTGCGCGGCCACAACACCCACCACCAGATCGAAACCGTCTTCAAGGCGTTCGGCCGTGCATTACGTATGGCAGTAGAGCTCGACGACCGCATGGCTGGCCAGATGCCGTCGACCAAAGGCGTGCTGTAATGCAGACCGTTGCCGTAATCGACTATGGCATGGGCAATCTGCACTCGGTGGCCAAAGCGCTGGAGCACGTCGGCGCAGGTCGCGTGCTGATCACCAGCGATGCCGACGTCATCCGTGAAGCTGACCGTGTCGTGTTTCCCGGTGTCGGCGCGATTCGCGACTGCATGGCGGAAATTCGCCGCCTGGGCTTCGATACCCTGGTGCGTGAAGTCAGTCAGGACCGTCCGTTTCTCGGCATATGCGTAGGCATGCAGGCGCTGATGGAGCGCAGCGAAGAGAGTGGCGGCGTCGATTGCATCGGCGTATTGCCCGGTCAGGTGCGCTTCTTCGGCAAGGATCTTCACGAAGACGGCGAGCACCTGAAAGTCCCGCACATGGGCTGGAACGAAGTGGCGCAGGCCGTGGATCACCCGCTGTGGGCCAACATTCCGGACATGGCGCGGTTCTATTTCGTACACAGCTACTACATCGAATCGCCGAACCAGCAGCAGATCGTCGGTCGCGGCCACTACGGTCGTGACTTCGCCGCCGCATTGGCTGATGGCTCGCGCTTCGCCGTGCAATTCCACCCCGAGAAGAGCCACACCCATGGCCTGCAGTTGCTGCAGAACTTCGCGGCGTGGGACGGCCGTAGGTAATGAGCAAGAAGACCAAACCGCCGATTCTGACCCTCACTCCCGAGCAGGAGAGCGAGGCGTGCCACACGATCAAGCGGTTCATGGAAGACCGTTTCGAGCTGGAGCTGGGTTCGTTCGAAGCGGCTGAAATTCTGGAATTGTTCACCCGCGAGATCGCGCCGCATTACTACAACCGGGCGATCTTCGATGTTCAGACGCACCTCAAGGAGCGTTTCGAAAGCATCGAAAGCGACTTGTGGGCGTTGGAGAAGAGCAGCTAGAAGCTTCAAGCCTCAAGCTGCAAGAATTAGTAGAGATGCCACTTGCAGCTGGCAGCTCTTTTGACGAAGGAAACAGAATGCTCATTATTCCCGCGATCGACCTTAAAGACGGCGCCTGCGTGCGTCTGCGCCAGGGCCGGATGGAAGATTCCACCGTGTTCTCCGATGATCCGGTAAGCATGGCTGCCAAATGGGTCGAGGGCGGCTGCCGTCGCTTGCATCTGGTGGACCTGAACGGCGCGTTCGAGGGTCAGCCGGTCAATGGTGACGTCGTGACGGCGATTGCGCGTCGTTACCCCAATCTCCCGATTCAGATCGGCGGCGGGATCCGCTCGCTGGAAACCATCGAGCACTACGTCAAAGCCGGCGTGAGTTACGTGATCATTGGCACCAAGGCGGTCAAGGACCCTGACTTCGTCGCCGAAGCCTGCCGCGCGTTCCCGGGCAAAGTGATTGTGGGCCTGGATGCCAAAGACGGCTTCGTCGCCACCGACGGCTGGGCTGAGGTCAGCACGGTGCAGGTGATCGATCTCGCCAAGCGCTTTGAAGCCGACGGCGTCTCTGCCATCGTTTATACCGATATCGCCAAAGACGGGATGATGCAGGGCTGCAACGTCCCGTTCACCGCCGCGCTGGCCGCCGCGACCCGCATTCCGGTGATCGCCTCGGGCGGCATTCATAACCTGGGCGACATCAAGGCGCTGCTCGACGCAAAGGCACCGGGCATCATCGGCGCAATCACCGGTCGCGCGATCTATGAAGGCACGCTGGATGTGGCCGAGGCCCAGGCGTTTTGTGATCAGTACTCGGTCTGATTTGTAGGAGCGCGCTTGCCCGCGATAGCGGTGTGTCAGGCGCTCAAAATAGAGGGGCTGCTGACGCAATCGCGGGCAAGCGCGCTCCTACAGGTGGCCAATATTTCGGAGATTGACCCTCATGGCCCTCGCCAAACGCATCATCCCTTGCCTCGACGTCGACAACGGCCGTGTGGTCAAGGGCGTGAAGTTCGAGAACATCCGCGACGCCGGTGATCCGGTCGAGATCGCCCGGCGTTATGACGAGCAGGGTGCCGATGAGATTACCTTCCTCGACATCACCGCCAGCGTCGATGGCCGCGACACAACGCTGCACACTGTCGAGCGCATGGCCAGTCAGGTGTTCATCCCGCTGACGGTGGGTGGCGGCGTGCGCACCGTTCAGGATATTCGAAACCTGTTGAACGCCGGTGCAGACAAGGTCTCGATCAATACCGCCGCGGTGTTCAACCCCGAGTTCGTCGGTGAAGCTGCTGCCCGCTTCGGCTCGCAGTGCATTGTCGTTGCCATCGATGCCAAGAAGGTCTCG
Source organism: Pseudomonas petrae (assembly GCF_021728295.1). Taxonomy (GTDB): domain Bacteria; phylum Pseudomonadota; class Gammaproteobacteria; order Pseudomonadales; family Pseudomonadaceae; genus Aquipseudomonas; species Aquipseudomonas petrae. The sequence continues at coordinate 116,096 of NZ_JAKJXE010000011.1, read as the reverse complement.
CTGCCCGGCGAAACCCCACGCTGGGAAATCTTCACCCACGGCGGTCGCAAGCCGACTGGCCTGGACGCGGTGATGTGGGCCAGGAAGATGGAAGACCTCGGTGCCGGCGAAATTCTGTTGACCAGCATGGATCAGGACGGCATGAAGAACGGCTTCGACCTGGGCGTGACCCGGGCGATCAGCGATGCCCTCGGCATCCCGGTCATTGCTTCCGGTGGCGTCGGCAATCTGCAGCATCTGGCAGATGGCGTGCTGGAGGGTCATGCCAGCGCGGTGCTGGCGGCGAGTATTTTTCACTTCGGCGAATACACCGTGCCGGAAGCCAAGGCGTTCATGGCGAAGCAGGGGATTGTGGTTCGCTAAACGGCTGCGTGGTCCGGAGCGACGAGGCACGTCCGCGCTGAACACGATCATCCCCACCGCCGAACTGGACTTTGCAGGCCGTTAGCGGCACTCTTTTGCCGTCGTCAGGATCAGGTGCCAGGGATATGTTCAAAGGTGTTTTTCTCGCACTGGTCAGCGTCGCGACATTGCTGTCAGGAGCCGTCCGGGCCGACGATACGCCAGCCTATTCAATGGTGCTGCTGACCGAAAACTTCCCCCCTTACAACATGGCTACCGACGGCAAGAATTTCGCCCAGGAAGCCAACATCAAGGGCATTGCGGTTGAGGTGGTGCGCGAGACCTTCAAGCGCGCCGGTATCGGCTACAACCTGACCCTGCGCTTCCCCTGGGATCGCATCTACAAACTGGCGCTGGAAAATCCCGGTTACGGCGTGTTCGTGACCGCGCGATTGCCCGAGCGCGAAAAGCTCTTCAAGTGGGTCGGACCGATCGGCCCGGATGACTGGATTCTGCTGGCGCGGGCTAACAGCCCAATCCAGCTGAGTACGCTTGAGGCCGCCCGGTCTTACCGAATCGGCGCCTACAAGGGCGACGCCATTGCGGTGGAGCTTGCGCGTCAGGGCATTAAGCCGATCACGGTGCTCAGCGACAAGGACAACGCCAGGAAACTGGTCGACGGTCAGCTCGATCTGTGGGCCACCGGCGATCCGGCGGGGCGGTACCTGGCGCGGCAGGAAGGCATCACGGGATTGAAAACCGTGTTGCGCTTTAACAGCGCTGAACTGTTTCTGGCCCTCAACAAAGACACACCCGACGCGGTGGTCACCCGGCTGCAAGGCGCGCTGGATCGACTGCGCAAAGAAGGCGTGGTCGATTCGATTTTCGCCAAATACCTCTAACGACCTCTAGCGAAGCGCCTTCGGCCTAGCGATAAAACCCATTCTTGCCATGCCCGGCCATCGCTTCGTTGCCGCGAATGCTGATCATGTGGCGCAACTCAATCCAGTCGATGCCTTGAGCTTTAAGCTTGGGCAATTCGCGCTCCAGCACATCCAGCGTCACCGGATAGGGGTGACCGATCATCACCGCAGAGCCCTGTTTGTGAGCCAGTTTGATCGCCGTCTGCAATTGGCCGCTGATGGCCTCCGCAGTGCGCTCGTCGTCGAGGAAGACATCCCTGGAAACACTGGCCAGCCCAATCTTCTGCGCTTCGGCCGCCGCGACGGTTTTGGCGCTGGTGCGGCTGTCGACCAGAAACAGATGGCGTCGCTGCAGCTCGCCCACCAGCCAGCCCATGGCCACCGGCTCGGCCGTCATGCGGCTGCCCATGTGATTGTTGATGCCAGCGGCATAGGGGACTTTCAGCAGCGCGGCGTTCAGGCGCGATTCGAGTTCGGGCAGCGGCAGTTCGGGATGCCAGGCGTACGGCCCGGTCGCCGGGTCCATGGGCATGTGCAGCATGACCGTCTTGCCAGCCTTGTGCGCCTGACGGGCAAACTCGGTGGCGTGGGGCGTGTCGGGCATGATTGCCAGCGTCACGGGGCCGGGAAGGGCCAGCGCGCGGCTGTCCCGTTCAGGATTTTGTCCGAGATCGTCGATGATCAGACTGAGATAGGCGACCTTCGGCGCCTTGCCGCCGGTCGCCGAAGATTCGGCGGGCGCTGCGTGTGCAGCACCCGTTGTGACGGCAAGGGCGCAGATGAGCCCGGTCAACCAGACGCGCATCTCAATTGCCGCGCGTGACACTCAAACCCTTGAGCAAGCTGAGGCCCTGGTTCATCTGGTAGTCGTCGTCCTGCGGACGTGCCTTGCCAGCCTTGGCCTTGGTGGTCGGTTTGTCCGCGCCGCCGTTGCCGTTGCCCAAGTGACCGAGCAGATCGGCCTCTTTGTAGTTGTCGCCATCGGCTTCGGCGGTCAGCTTGGCGCGTTTGACCTCGATGTCCGGGTTGATGCCCTGGGCCTGAATCGAACGTCCGTTCGGCGTGTAATACAACGCCGTGGTGATCTTCAGCGCGCGGTCGTTGGCCAGCGGCAGAACGGTCTGCACCGAGCCTTTGCCGAACGTATCGGTGCCCATCAGGATGCCGCGCTTCTGGTCTTGCAAGGCGCCGGCGACGATCTCCGACGCCGAGGCGCTGCCGCCGTTGATCAGCACAACGAGAGGCACGCCCTCGCTGGCGTCGGCCGGGTCTGCCGAGAAGCGCAGCTCGGAGTTGGCGATGCGCCCTTTGGTGTAAACGATCAGCCCCTTGGTCAGGAAGTGGTCAGCCACTTCAACTGCCGCCTGCAACACACCGCCTGGGTTGTTGCGCAGGTCGAGGATCAGGCCGCTCATCTTCTTGCCGTTGTCCTTGCGCAGCTTGGCCAGGGCCTTGCCGACTTCCTCACCGGTCTTGACCTGGAACTGGGTGATGCGGATGTAGCCGTAACCCGGCTCCAGCATCTGCGCTTTCACGCTCTTGACCTGAATGGTCGCGCGCGCCAGCGTCACGTCGAACGGGGTGCCGCCGTCACGGACCAGGGTGAGCGTGATTTTCTCGCCGATCTTGCCGCGCATCTTGTCCACGGCTTCCTGCATCGTCTGGCCTTGGGTCGGCGTGCCGTTGATCTTCACGATCAAATCACCTGCCTCGATGCCGGCCTTGGACGCAGGGGTGTCATCGATGGGGGAGACGACTTTTACAAAGCCGTCTTCGACGCCCACTTCGATACCCAGCCCGCCGAACTCGCCGCTGGTGCTTTCCTGCAGTTCCTGGAAATCTTCCGGGCCCAGATAAGCGGAGTGCGGATCGAGATTGCTGAGCATGCCCTTGATGGCGTTTTCCAGCAGGGTCTTGTCATCCACGGGTTCGACGTACGCGGCTTTGATCCGGTCCATGACCTCGGCGAAGGTGCGCAGCTCGTCGAGCGGCAGCGGCGCCTTGACGTTCGCGGCGTTGGCGGGCGCAGTGGCGGCGGGCGCAGCAGCAGGTGCGGCGCCGGCAGCCTGGGCAAGAGGCGCGCCGATAACCACGGCGATAGTCAGGGCCAGCGAGGTGAGGCGGGACGAAAACAGCATGTCTTACGAACTCCTGAGTGAGGTGTCGACTTATCCTTGAGTGCGACACCATTGGGCCGGATCACTAGGGCGACCCTGCTGACGAATAGCGAAATACAACGCCGGAGTGTCCTGACCACCACCACTGTTACCAACAGTGGAGATCGCTTCTCCGGCTTTTACGACGTCACCGGCCTCTTTCAACAGGCTCTGGTTGTGACCGTACAGACTCAAATAACCATTGCCGTGGTCGAGAATGACCAGAAGCCCGGCGCCGCGCAACCAGTCGGCGAACACCACCCGGCCACCGTGCACCGCACGGACCTGGCTGCCTGCAGCCGCACTGATCATCACGCCATCCCACTTGGTGCGTTCGTCATCGCCACGGCTTTCACCGAATCGCGCCAACAGTCGACCATCGACCGGCCAAGGAAGTTTTCCCTTCGCTTGCTCAAAAGCGCCGCCGTACGACTGACCGGCGCTGGAAACCATCGCGCCGGGCGCTTTGGTTGGGCGACGAGGGGCCTCATCGCTGTCGTCCTTCGCATCGTCTTTAGCACGGTTTTTCGCCAGCGCTTCCTGCTCGCGCTGCCGTTTTTCGGCCTCTTGCTGCGCCAACAGCGCTTTCTGACGGGCCTCTTCGGCTTCGCGGGCCTGGCGGGCGAGGGTTTCTTCGATAGTCTTGAGGACCTTGGTCAGGTCGGCTTGATCCTGCTGCCGCGACTGCAGCTTCTGGTCGCGAACCTTGTAGTCCTGATTCAGCTTGGCCAGCGCCACCTGACGTTCCTGGCGAACGGTATCGAGCTGGGCTTTCTGGTCATCCAGCGAACTCTTCTGCACCAGGAGTTGCGCTTGCTGCAGGTCGATGTCTTTCTCGACGCCGGCCAGCTGGCGCAGGGTTTCATTGAAGTTGCGCAACTGCTCCAGGCGGGCCTGGCTCAAGTAATCGTAATAGGTGAGGGTGCGGGCGAATTTTTCGGGGTTCTGCTGATTGAGCAGCAATTTGAGGTATTCCTGGCGGCCGCTCTGGTAAGCAGCGCGGGCCTGGATGGCGATCAATCGTTGTTGTTCAACGCGTGCGCTCTGGAGTTTTTTTTTCTCCTGGTCGAGCCGTTGCAGCTCGCTTTCACTCTTTTTTAGTTCCTTTTGCAGGGCCTCCACCTGCTTTTCCAGCTTGCCCATCTGAGTTTCAGTGGAGCGCAGGTCTTTCTGGACGCCGGACTTTTCTTCCTGCAACTGGCCCAGCGCTTTCTTCAGTTCGGTGATGTCCTGACGCGTGGCATCCAGCTGTTTCTGCGTTTGTGCGCGATCATCGTCGGCGAAGGCCGGATTGAGCAGGCAAATCAAAGCGAGGGTGATCAGGGCGCGAAGCATGAGGTTGGGCGATACCAGGAGTGAAGACGGGCCTAGTATGCCCGGCGGTGGCTGCAAAAAAAACGCTCGGACGACGTGGCCGTCAGAGATTTCATACAAAACCGGCCCGCCAGAGACTGGCGGACCGGTTCAAGGGGCTTACTTGGCGACCAGAATCGGCGTGCCGGTCATTTCTTGCGGGATTTCCATGCCGAGCAGCGTGAGCATGGTCGGTGCAACGTCCGCCAGAACGCCACCTTCGCGGACCTTCAGGTCACGTTTGCCCACATAAATGAACGGTACCGGCTCAGTGGTGTGCGCAGTGTGGGGCTGGTGGGTTTCCTCGTTGGTCATCTGTTCGACGTTGCCGTGGTCGGCCGTGATCAGCGCTTCACCGCCGACTTTTTCCAGCGCCTGGGTAATGCGGCCGACGCAGACGTCCAGACATTCAACGGCCTTGACCGCCGCTTCCATGATCCCGCTGTGGCCCACCATGTCGCCGTTGGCGTAGTTCACGACGATCACGTCGTAACGCTGATGCTCGATGGCGTCGACGATTCTGTCGGTGACTTCCGGCGCGCTCATTTCTGGCTGCAGGTCGTAAGTGGCCACTTTCGGTGAAGGGATCAGGATGCGTTCTTCGCCGGGAAACGGTTCTTCACGGCCGCCCGAGAAGAAGAATGTCACGTGGGCGTACTTCTCGGTCTCGGCGATGCGCAGCTGCGTTTTGCCGTTGTTCGACAGGTATTCGCCGAGCACGTTGTGCAGGCCGGCTTTTTCGAACGCCGCCGGTGCGTCGATGCTGGCCGCATACTTGGTCAGCGTGACGAAGCCGGCCAGTTTGGCCTGACGGCGACGGGCGAAGTCCGCGAAATCGTCTTCGACGAATACGCGGGTCAGTTCGCGGGCACGGTCGGAGCGGAAATTCATGAACACCACTGCATCGCCGTCTTCGACTGTCACCGGCGCGCCGATGCTGGTGGCTTTGACGAATTCGTCGTTTTCGCCACGCTCATAAGCGGCGTCCAGCGCGGCCTTGGCGTTGTCAGCGTGGAATTCCGAGATGCCGTCGACGATCAGGTTGTAGGCGGATTCGACCCGGTCCCAGCGATTGTCGCGGTCCATGGCGAAGTAACGGCCAATGATCGTGGCAGTGCGACCTTTGCCCAGGCGCGCGTAGGCCGCTTCCATGGTCTCAAGGTATTGATGGGCGCTGCGCGGTGGCGTGTCGCGGCCATCTAGGAAGGCGTGCAGGTAGATCTTGTCGGCGCCGCGCTTGGCGGCCAGCTCGACCATCGCTACCAGGTGATCTTCATGGCTGTGAACGCCGCCGTCGGACAACAGGCCGAGGATATGCACGGCCTTGCCGGCGCCGACCGCTTGATCGACTGCTTTACAGATGGCGGGGTTTTCGAAAAACTCGCCGTCGCGGATCGCTTTGGTCACGCGGGTGAAGTCCTGATACACCACGCGGCCGGCACCCAGGTTCATATGGCCGACTTCGGAGTTGCCCATCTGCCCGTCAGGCAGACCGACATCCATGCCGGACCCTGAGATCAAGCCGTTTGGCATGGTCTGGTACAAGCGATCGAAGGCCGGCATCTTCGCTGCGTAGACCGCGTTGCCGTGGTGGCTGTCGCTGTGACCGAAGCCGTCCAGGATGATCAGAACCAAAGGTTTAGGCGTGGTAGTCATAAATCCCACTCTTGGCTAATAGGTGAAGTAGAAAAAAGATCGACAGTTTAGGGACAAGTTCAAATCAGCGACAAGCTAAACGGCGTCACTGCCGTACGGGCTTTGGCCCACCTTGGGGGCTGTGTATACTGGCCGACATTTTAACGCCCTGGAACCTGATGATGGTTGCTCACCTGATTGAATTTGCCACGAATCACTATTTGCTGACGGGTGCTTTCGTCATCCTGCTGGGCCTGCTGATCGCAACGGAGCTTAGCAAAGGTGGCCGCAGCCTGAGCACCGGCGAACTGACCACCCTGGTCAACCGCGATGAAGCCGTTGTCATCGACGTCCGCGCCAAGAAAGATTTCACTGCCGGCCACATCGTCGGCGCCGTGAATTTCCCCCAGGACAAAATCCTGACCCGCACTGCGGAGCTGGAGAAATTCAAGCCTAAAACCCTGATCATCGTTGACGCCGCCGGCCAGCACGCCGGCCATACCGCACGCGAACTGCTGAAAGCGGGCTTCAACGCCGCCAAGCTGTCCGGTGGTATTTCGTCGTGGCGCGGTGACAACCTGCCGCTGGTGAAGTGAAATGACCGACGTCGTCGTCTATTCCAGCGATTATTGCCCATATTGCTCCCGCGCCAAGTCGCTGCTGGCGGGCAAGGGCGTTGGCTTCCAAGAGATCAAGGTCGACGGCAAGCCACAGATTCGCGCTGAAATGACCAAGAAATCCGGGCGTACCTCGGTTCCGCAGATCTGGATCGGCTCGGTCCATGTTGGCGGTTGCGATGACCTGTTCGCTCTGGAGCGCGCCGGCAAGCTGGATAAGCTGCTGAGCGCCTGAATTCGAACCGGGATGTGGAAACGATGGTTTTTTGCACAGCCCGGAAGCCTACAAGACCTCAATGCAAGGATTTGAGATGACTGATCAACCGAATAACGGCGCCATTTCCAACGAAGAAGAAGCACCGCAGTTTTCCCTGCAACGCATCTACGTTCGCGACCTGTCGTTCGAAGCGCCAAAAAGCCCGGCGATCTTCCGTCAGGAATGGACCCCGAGCGTCAGCCTGGACCTGAACACCCGCCAGAAGCAGCTGGAAAATGACTTCTACGAAGTCGTGCTGACCCTGTCGGTCGAAGTGAAGAATGGCGACGAAATCGCCTTCATCGCTGAAGTCCAGCAAGCCGGTATCTTCCTGATCAAAGGCCTGGATGCCAGCTCGATGAGCCACACCCTGGGCGCGTTCTGCCCGAACATCCTCTTCCCGTACGCTCGCGAAACCATCGACAGCCTGGTTGTCCGTGGTTCGTTCCCTGCGCTGATGCTGGCCCCGGTGAACTTCGACGCCCTGTACGCGCAAGAACTGCAACGCATGCAGGAAAGCGGCGAAACGCCAACGCCAACGCCTACCGTTCAGTAAGCGTTGTCGCTGCAATAAAAAAGCGCCTGTGATGGGCGCTTTTTTGTGGGCGTTTGTTCTCGGCTGGATGACGACGGCCTGGTTATCTATTTGCCGGCATTCTCAGGTATTCGAATTAATTACCACGGTGTTTCCAGGTTTCTGGTTAGTCGCAATTACAGTTGACCGGTTTATTTCGATTTGGTCTTTAAGGACGCTTGTATTGTTGATGACCTCTTTTACTATTAGGGAGGGCAGGGTTTTTCTGCCCCCCCTAAACAGTCACATGGATGAACGGTTATGAACAGTGAGAGAGATGGCGCGGTTGACGGTAACGTAGGTGAGTGCAGTAATCCAGGTTTTCAGTTTTATACAAATACAGGCCATATTAACTATCAGAGCCTACAGGAAGGAAAGCTGAGTTTTGGTTGGTTGAAGGGTGAGTCGTTAGTTAATCATCCTCGAGGGAAAGTGAGCGTTGAGTTCCAGCCAGACTCAGGTGACAGCTTTGTCGCCGACCCGCATGAGTTCGCGATTGAAGACACAGATACAGCAATTAGTGTACTCACCGAGGATATCGCACTTGAGCTCAGCAAGGAGAAGACTACCTCGTTAATCAACAAGGTTACAACCTTCAGAGCCAAGGTGGTTGAGGGAAGTTTTAAGGCCTATGGGGTAGATAGAGTAATATTGTTGATAAATGACCAACTGCCTCCTTTGAAGTGCGCCAACATTGTTCCTGACAAGGCGGAGTTCGATCTGGACGCGACGACTCAAACGTATCTGGTTTTTAGTCAGGAAGCACCTGGCGGTAGATCGGGTACCGTAGCCCCAGTGATAGTCGCCGGCAATTTGACTTTCTCGGTAACGCCTGTGGCGTTTTATGAGAATTCTGGCAGGAGCCGGGGGGCGTTAAATATCACAATGGCAAAGAGATATTTGCGCGACTTAATAGGTGAGGAAGTATTCGTCGGGTGCAGATGGAGTTTTGGGCAAGGGGGTGAATACAAAGAGTACTATTCCGAAATGCGGAAGTTGAAAGTTACAGGCACCCCGGCCTGAGTGTTTTATAGCTATCGTGCGAGCCCCCGGTTTAGCCGAGGGCTTGACCATCTATCGGAACCCCAACTGCCGCCAACCCTCATACACTGCAACCGCCACAGTATTCGACAGATTCAGACTGCGGCAGCCTTCGCGCATCGGCAGGCGCAGGCGTTGGTCGCTTGACAACGGGTCCAGCACCTCCGGCGGGAGGCCTCGGCTTTCCGGGCCGAAGAGGAACGCATCACCCTCCTCGAACTGCGCATCGTGGAAAACCCGCGAGCCCTTTGTGGTAAAAGCGAACAGCCGCGGATGGCCGATGCTTTCAAGGCAGCTCGGCAGGTCGGCGTGACGATGCAGCGTGGCGTATTCGTGGTAATCAAGGCCGGCTCGACGCAGGCGCTTGTCATCCAGCTCGAAGCCCAGCGGCTCGATCAAATGCAGGCTGCAGCCGCTGTTGGCGCAGAGCCTGATGATGTTGCCGGTATTCGGCGGAATTTCTGGTTGAAAAAGGATCACGTGAAACATGCACGGCTCCGAACGAAAGGACGGGATGCATTCTACCCCTGAAGAAGACCCCAGACCGAAGCTATGGCTCAAGTTTCTGGGCTCGGTGGCGATCGTTGGTGTGATGGTCGGGCTGATGATCGGCCGCGTGACGACCCCGGACCCCATTCAGCTGCAAAGCATTGAAGCGTTACCTGACGGCGTTGCCGTGTGGTTCAACCGCGAGCCGCAGCTCCATGGCGAACACATCGATGGCGCGGTGGCGTTGCTGTTCAACGCCCAGGGTCAGGCGCAGAAAGGCGAGCTGAAGCTCAACGGCAAAGACGTGCGCTGGAGGGTGCAACGAAGCGATAAGGGATTGTTGCTGAACCTGCTGGCGGCCCGTCCTCTGCACGGCGACTGGCGCGGTGCAACCCAGGACGGGCGCTGGAGACTGGAGGTCAGTCTCCGAGAGGAATAAAAGAGGGGAATCCCCGGCCTGCCTGTACCAAGGTCCCCAAAACTGGTGATGTATAACCTATTGCAGCGTGCGTGCCAGTTTTAGGAAATGTCCGTAGGAATATTCGTAATGTCTTGCAGGCGCCGGGTTTAGGGCCTTGTGGACCGCGCCATTTCACTGCCTTCATTGAGCTGAGGTTCGAATCGCCTTTCGGAGTTGAATGTTTGGTGAGCACTTTTTGCACGCTATTCGCGCATCCGAAGGCGCCGAGTAACCAAAGTGATGCACGCCCTAAAGCAGCGACAAGGTTGCTCTTCAGCTCGCCGGCATTTGTACAGCTGGGTACATGGACGGTCTTTGGGCTCGCTGATCTCTAAATTGTGGGACCGGCTTTAGCCGGGAAGGCGTCAGGCGTTACGCCGCAAGTTTATAGCGCACCTAGCGGCCTCTTCCCGGCTGAAGCCGGTCCCACTAAAAGCATCGCGTGCATGCAGTGGGCTCGCTGAACCCTAAATTGTGGGACCGGCTTTAGCCGGGAAAGCGTCAGGTGCTACACCGCAAATCTACAGTGCACCCAGCGGCTTCTTCCCGGCTGAAGCCGGTCCCACTAAAAGCATCGCGTGCATGCAGCGGGCTTGCTGAACCCTAAATTGTGGGACCGGCTTTAGCCGGCAAGGCGTCAGGCGTTACGCCGCAAGTCTATAGCGCACCCAGCGGCCTCTTCCCGGCTGAAGCCGGTCCCACTAAAAGCATCGCGTGCATGCAGTGGGCTCGCTGAACCCTAAATTGTGGTACCGGCTTTAGCCGGGAAGGCGTCAGGCGTTACGCCGCAAGTCTATAGCGCACCCAGCGGCCTTTTCCCGGCTGAAGCCGGTCCCACTAAAAGCATCGCGTGCATGCAGTGGGCTCGCTGATCTCTAAATTGTGGGACCGGCTTTAGCCGGGAAAGCGTCAGGTGCTACACCGCAAATCTACAGTGCACCCAGCGGCTTCTTCCCGGCTGAAGCCGGTCCCACTAAAAGCATCGCGTGCATGCAGTGGGCTCGCTGAACCCTAAATTGTGGGACCGGCTTTAGCCGGGAAGGCGTCAGGCGTTGCGCCGCAAGTCTATAGCGCACCCAGCGGCCTCTTCCCGGCTAAAGCCGGTCCCACTAAAAGCATCGCGTGCATGCAGTGGGCTCGCTGAAACCTAAATTGTGGGACCGGCTTTAGCCGGGAAGGCGTCAGGCGTTGCGCCGCAAGTCTATAGCGCACCCAGCGGCCTCTTCCCGGCTGAAGCCGGTCCCACTAAAAGCATCGCGTGCATGCAGTGGGCTCGCTGAACCCTAAGTTGTGGGACCGGCTTTAGCCGGGAAGGCGTCAGGCGTTACGCCGCAAGTCTATAGCGCACCTAGCGGCCTTTTCCCGGCTGAAGCCGGTCCCACTAAAAGCATCGCGTGCATGCAGTGGGCTCGCTGAACCCTAAATTGTGGGACCGGCTTTAGCCGGGAAGGCGTCAGTCGGTACGCTGCAAGTCTATAGCGCACCTAGCGGCCTCTTCCCGGCTGAAGCCGGTCCCACTAAAAGCATCAGCGCGCCTGCCGGCCTCTTATCAAAACGGCGCATCACCCAGGATCGTCGCGCGATGCATCACGCGGCGCTGCGGGCGGTAATCGTCGACCGCGTAATGCTGTGTCACGCGGTTGTCCCACATCGCCACGTCGTTCGCCTGCCAGCGCCAGCGCAAGGTGAACTCCGGCCGCGTGCCATGGGCGAACAGCAATTTCAGGACTGCCTCACTCTCTGCCGCTTCCAGTTCATTGATCCGGGTGGTGAAACCGTCGTTGACGAACAGCGCCTTGCGACCGCTGACCGGGTGCGTGCGAATGACCGGGTGCGACAGCGGCGGATTTTTGCGGCGAGTCTCCTCCCAGCGGGCGAGGTCTTCCGCCGTGCTGCCAAAACGCTCCAGCGGGAATGACCGGGTGAAGTCATGGGTTGCGGTCAAGCCGTCGAGCAACGTCTGCATCGGCCGGGAGAGCGCTTCGAACGAAGCAATTCCGCTCGCCCACAACGTGTCGCCACCGTAAGCCGGCACCTGCTTGGCGCTGAGCACCGCCCCCAGCGCAGGCGTCGGCAGAAAGGTGACATCCGTGTGCCAGATGGCGTTGTCGCGCACGTCGGTGACCGCGGTATCGAGAATCAGCACTTCAGGCTGTTCTGGCACGTTGGGGTAGATCGGATGAATGTGCAGGTCACCAAAGTTGGCGGCGAATCGCGCTTGTTGCTGCGGCGTGATCGGCTGATCGCGAAAGAACAGCACCTGATGATCAAGCAGCGCCCGTTCAATGACGTCGCGTTGTTCGCCGTTCAGGTCGCGGCTCAGGTCAACGCTGCTGATCTGTGCGCCCAATGCCGGGCTGAGCGGGTGGATGTCGATGCTCATGGTGGTCTCGTGTGTTCGGCGCCGAGGTGTCGGCGTAGTCAGTAATAAGGTCTCTAATTCAGTGGTTCTGGCCGTGCCAGGGCACGAGCTTGCGTTGCAGCGCGCGCAGGCCCATTTCCAGCGCGAAGGCGATCAGGGCGATGACCAGAATTCCCAACACCACCACGTCGGTTACCAGAAATTGCGCGGCGGACTGGACCATGAAACCCAGGCCACTGGTGGCGGCGATCAACTCGGCGGCCACCAGCGTCGACCAACCCACGCCGAGGCCGATGCGCACGCCAGTGAGAATGTCGGGCAGGGCGCTGGGCAGGATGACGTGGCGGATGAGCTGCCAGCGGCTGGCGCCCAAAGACTGAGCCGCGCGCAGTTTTGCGCTGTCGACCGTGCGCACACCGGTTGCGGTGGCGATGGCGATCGGCGCGAAGATCGCCAGATAAATCAGCAGGACCTTGGAGAATTCGCCAATGCCGCACCAGATCACAATCAATGGCAGGTAGGCCAGCGGCGGCACTGGGCGGTAGAACTCGATCAGCGGGTCGAAAATCCCTCGCGCGATTCGGTTATGACCAATGGCGATGCCGACGGGAATGGCCGTCAGCACGGCGAAGAACAGCGCCAGACCGATGCGTTGCAAACTCGCCCCCAAGTGCTGCCAGAGCGTGGAGTCCATGTATCCCTTGGTCATCAACAACCAGGCTTTTTCCAGCACAGCGGAAGGCGGCGGCAGAAACAGCGGTTCTACCCATTCAAGGGCGGTGACCACCCACCAACCGCCCAGCAAAACGGCGAGGGTCAGCACGCTGATTGCGCGCGTGCTCACATAGAAAGAAGAAGGCTGAAGGCGCGCGGTTTTCACCGGCACGCGAGTGAGCAATGGTTCCGGCGATTGATAAAGACTCATGCCCGTTGCTCCCGAACGCCTTGCCGTTGGGAAAATACCCGCGCCAACACGTGCTCGCGGGTTTCGATGAAGCGAGGGTCGGACTTGATGGCACGAGCCGATTCACCCGCGCTGTAGCGCTGACCGAAGTCGAGCTTCAGGTGCTCGACGATGTGACCGGGGTTGGGCGCAAGCAGAATCAGATCGGTCGACAGGAACACCGCTTCTTCAATGTCGTGGGTGATAAGGAAGACCGGCTTGGCGCTGCGTTGCCAGACCTGCAGCAGCAGCTCTTGCATCTGTTCGCGGGTGAAGGCGTCCAGCGCGCCGAATGGCTCGTCCATCAGCAGCACGCGTGGATCGGCCGCCAATGCGCGGGCGAGGCCCACACGTTGTTTCTGCCCGCCGGACAATTCCCAGATACGCCGCTTCTCGAAGCCGGCGAGATCGACCAGCGCCAGCATGTCGCGCGCCTTTGCCTCGCGCTTTTCACGGGGAACGCCCGCCAGCTCCAGCCCGAATGCGACGTTGGCCAGCACATCCTGCCAAGGCAGCAGAGCGTCATCCTGAAACACCACGCCGCGTTCGGCGCTGGGCCCGCTCACTGGCACGCCATCAAGGGTAATGCGGCCTGCGCTTGGCGCGACGAACCCGGCAATCAGGTTGAGCAACGACGTCTTGCCACTGCCGGATGGGCCCAGGGCAACCAGCAGTTGCTGCGGACCGAGGGTCAGGGAAATATCCGACAGCACCGGCTCGGCCGCACCGGGATACTGTGCGCTGATGCGCTCCAGCTGTAACAAGGCCATGGCATGTACCCCGCTTTATAGATGTGCATGAGCGGTGAGTGGATAACGGCGCGTTGAGTGATTTCTCGCATTCTTTGGTGCGTCGTTAAATTCATTTTGTAGGAGCCGGCTTGCTGGCGAACCCGACCTCTCAATCGCTACGAGGGGACTGACCTGGCGCCTTCGCCAGCAAGCCGGCTCCTACAGATTTTGGCGCGCCGTGGGCATGTGTAAAAGGCGAACAGGCCGTGGGATGCGTGGCGGTATCGCCCTCATGTCCGGGCTTCGGCCGGATTACTGGGTGACGAACTTGGCGCTCACGTAGGGGGTGTAATCGGCCAGCACGGCGTCGACCTTGCCTTGTTCCTTGAGGAACGCTGCGGTCTTGGTGATGGCCTCGGTGGTCGGCGCGCCCAGTTCTGTCACCTGATCAGCCGCCAGCGGGTAAACGTTGCCCTGCAACAGGCCGGGGATGTCACCAGGTTTGGCGCCGGACAGTTTCACCAGCTTGTCGACGTTGCCGGCATCGGCCAGCCAGGCCGCAGGATCCTTGCGGTAGGCGGCGTAGGCGTCGAGGGTGGTTTTGGCGAAGGCTTTGACAACCTCAGGATGTTTGTCGGCGAAGTCCTTGCGCACGATCCACGCATCAAAGGTCGGCGCGCCGACTTTTGCCAGCTCGCCCGAAGTGATCAGCACTTTGCCTGTCTCCTTGGCGACGCCGAGCGCTGGGTCCCATACGTAGGTGGCGTCGATGTCACCGCGCTTCCACGCCGCCGCAATCGCCGGTGGGGCGAGATTGAGAATGGTCACTTTCGCCGGGTCGATCTTCCAGTACTTCAGGGCGGCGAGCAGGCTGTAGTGGCCGGTCGAAACGAACGGCACGGCGATCTTCTTGCCGATCAGATCCTGTGGGCCGTTGATACCGGAGCCATTACGCGCAACCAGCGCCTCGGCAGCGCCGATCTGGGTGGCAATCAGGAAAGTTTCCACCGGTACTTTGCGCGTTGCCGCCGCGGTGAGAGGGCTGGAGCCGAGATAGCCGATCTGGACGTCACCCGACGCGATCGCCGTGATCACGTCCGCGCCGTTATCGAATTTACGCCATGAAATCTTCGAGCCCGTCGCCTTTTCATAGTCGCCATCGGCCTGAGCGACCTTCGCCGGATCCACGGTGGTCTGGTAGGCGACCGTAAAGTCTGCGGCCTGGGCGAAGAGCGTGGAGCCGGCGAGCGACAAGGCGGCCAGGACGCATAGGGGTTTGAGCAATTTCATGGTGACGCTCCGTAGAAAGGCACACCGCCTTCGAATGCCGGAGAGCGTAAATGATCTAAGAACGTCGAAATAAATAACCTTTTGGAATTTGCTTAGCGTTAATTTCCATACGCGCGGGCTTGATAGCGTCGCATTTCCAGAACAAAAGCACTGATCTCATAGACGGTTCATCGAATCGTCACAATTTGTAAATACGATCGCGACGCCCGTTCAACGATGTATCCGCAGGGATGGGGCGTTTCTCGAGGACCGATCTGGATGGTTAGACGGTGCAGGGACGAATTTTGACATGGCGTTCTCGCCGATGAGGTTTTCGCTGGCTTCGTCACAAAACAGACGGGGAGCAGGGTGACAACTGCAATATTTGCGACTACCAGTAAAGAAACATGATGTATTTCAGGTGGTTAGAAAGGCAATTCTCACCCAGTTTCGCAGGATGACCGTGACTTGCCGGTCAAGTTCCGGTCGCACGACACCGCTAAACATATCGATCTGACGAGCGGCATTGAAATATGTTTTGGGAATTAGGGATTAGGGCCGATACACTCCGCAACGGACGGCTGAAACGGCTTGTGACATATAACTGCTTGGCATAAAAGCAGGTCTAACAAGTCTTTTTAGGTTTAAGGGATTTACCCTACCTTGCAGCCAGCTGTAACGCGGTCTAGTCAATTAGTCTTGGGGCCATTGACTCGCCGAGTCAGGTCCGGCGCTAATCGCGCATCCTCGGTTTTGAGCCTTAGGCTCTGGCCCGGGAACTACAAAAATTAGATTCATGAGGAGCGATACACAATGAAGAAGTCCACCCTGGCCTTGGCCGTATACGCAGGTGTCTTGGCTACTCAGGCTGGTGCAGCCGGTTTCCTGGATGACAGCAAAGCGACACTCAGTTCCCGTACTCTTTATTTCGAACAAGATCCTCGCGAAAACCCAGCCACCGGTAAAGCGCAGGATCAGCGTCAGACCACCCAGGGTTTCCTGTTCAACTTCATCTCGGGCTACACCCCGGGTACCGTTGGCTTCGGTCTCGACGTTCAAGGCATGTGGGGCATCAACCTGGGCGGCGGTATCGACAACCGTGCTGCTAACGGCACCACGGCGAACACCGTTTCCCCGACTACTTCCGACGGTACGCCGGTCGCTGACTGGGCGCGTGCCGGTGCAAACGCCAAGGTCAAACTGTCGAAGACCGAGCTGAAAGTCGGTAACGCGCTGCAGCCTAACCTGCCGATCCTGGTATCGAACGATGGTCGTCTGCTGCCGCAAACCTTCGAGGGTGGCATCGTCACTTCCAAGGAAATCGACGGCCTGACACTGACCGCCGGTAAGCTGACCCAGGCTGCCGGTCGTGCGTCCAGCAACTACGCTGACATGTCCCTGGCCGGTGGTTACAAAGGTTCGAACAACTTCCAGTTCGCTGGCGGCGACTACAAAGTCACCAAAGACCTGACCGTTCAGTACTACTACGCAAACCTGGAAGACTACTATAAGCAGCACTTCCTGGGTCTGGTCCACATTCTGCCGATCGCGGAAGACCAGTCGTTCAAGACCGACCTGCGTTACTTCCACAGCACCTCCGACGGTGCAAATGCTCATCAGCAAGTCAACAACGGTTACCGCTTCGCCAACGGCTACAGCAAAGACGGCCAGGGCGAAGTTGATAACAACACCTGGACTGCGATGTTCACCTACACCCTGGGCGGCAACGCATTCCTGTTGGGTTACCAGTCTGTGAGCGACGACGGCGCCATGCCGATCATCAGCAACGGCAACGTCACCCGCAACAACGCTGCTAACGGTCGTAACGAAGGTGAAGGCGGTAACAGCGTTTATCTGTTCACCGACAGCATGATCACCAACTTCACCCGCACAGGTGAGCAGACCAAGTTCGGTCAGTACTCGTATGACTTCGCACGCCTCGGCGTTCCTGGTCTGAAAGCTGCCATTGCTTACCTGTATGGCGACCAGATTCGTCTGCAGAACGCAGCGCTGGGTCGTGGTTCGGAGTGGGAACGTGACATGCGTGTCGACTACGTGTTCCAGGACGGCTTCATGAAAGGCTTCGGCGTTACAGTACGTCGCGCCAGCCTGCGTTCCGATTCCGATCTGTATGCTACTCAGCAAGACACTGACCAGACTCGTGTGGTCCTCAACTACACCTACGCCTTCAAATAAGCGTGATGTGTTGAAAAGAGCCCCGCTTCGGCGGGGCTTTTTTATGCCTGAAACAAAGTCATCCAGCACCAATCGATCCTTTTGTTTTCAGATGCTGGGATGCACAGTTGATCAATAACTCATCACCGAAGGAATACGAACGTATGGGCCTTAAACTCGGCGACATCGCACCTGACTTCGAACAGGACTCCAGCGAAGGACCTATCAAGTTTCACGAGTGGCTGGATGGGAAATGGGCGGTACTGTTTTCGCACCCCGCCGACTTCACGCCCGTCTGCACCACCGAGCTGGGCTTCACCGCAAAACTCAAAGACGAATTCGACAAGCGCAATGTCAAGGCGATTGCCTTGTCCGTAGACTCGGCCGAATCTCACACAAAGTGGATCGGCGACATCAACTCCACGCAGAACACCGTCGTGAATTTCCCGATTTTGGCGGACGAAGACCGCAAGGTCTCCCAGCTTTACGATTTGATTCACCCCAATGCCAGCGAAACGCTGACGGTGCGTTCGCTGTTCGTGATAGACCCGAACAAGAAGGTCCGCCTGACCATTACCTACCCGGCCAGCACCGGGCGCAACTTCCACGAAATCCTGCGGGTGATCGACTCGCTGCAGCTGACCGACAACTACAAAGTCGCCACGCCGGCAAACTGGAAGGACGGCGAAGACGTCGTGATCGTGCCGTCGATCAAGGACGAAGCAGAGATCAAGGAGCGCTTCCCCAAAGGCTATACAGCCGTTACGCCGTACCTGCGCCTGACGCCACAGCCGAATCGCTGATACACCGGTTTCAACCACGACATTCGGGCCGATTTATCGGCCCTTTTTTTTTGCAGGCTTCAGTGATCGTCGATTCGCATTCTGTAGACGCCGGCTTGCTGGCGAACACGCTCTTTGCGCTACACCACCCGGCGTCTGGAGATTGCGGTGGGCCGATCAGCCTGATCGTGGCCTATCTAACGTCTTCGCGGGCAAGCGCGCTCTTACAGGGTAGGGGTGTCGGACCACGGCAATTCTTATATTCATTTTGGTGCTAACCAAATGAATAAATATGATTTTAGAGAATAACCATCCCCTGCTATGGTCTTTCCGTCCTGGCAAGATCGCCGGCAATGAATCCCTTCCCGCCTTACTGGTCCGCCATCGGACGAGCAGGTGCCACCTGTTAGCTACACAGCAAAGGAGCGTGCCATGCGCACCGTTATTTTGCGTCGAGGCCTGGTCGCTCTGTTTGCTGCGGCGGTTTCCTTCGGCGTCCTTACTCAGGCCCAGGCCGATACCTTGCGCATCGGTTACCAGAAATACGGCACGCTGGTGTTGCTCAAGGCCAAAGGCTCGCTCGAGAAAAAACTCGCCGATCAAGGTGTGCAGGTCCAATGGACTGAGTTTCCCGGTGGCCCGCAGTTGCTCGAAGGCCTGAACGTGGGCTCGATCGACTTTGGTGTGACTGGCGAAACCCCGCCCGTGTTTGCCCAGGCCGCCGGCGCTGACCTGCTGTACGTCGCCTCCGAGCCGCCAGCGCCCACCAGCGAAGCGATTCTGGTGCCCAAGGATTCGCCGATCACTTCGGTCAAAGACCTCAAAGGCAAGAAAGTCGTCCTCAACAAAGGCTCCAACGTGCATTACCTGCTGGTGCGCGCGCTGGAAGAAGCCGGCTTGAAGTACACCGATATCCAGACCGTTTTCCTGCCGCCCGCCGATGCGCGTGCAGCCTTCGAGCGCGGCAGCGTCGATGCCTGGGTGATCTGGGATCCTTACCAGGCTGCCGCCGAGCAGCAACTTCAGGCCAAGACCCTGCGCGACGGCAAAGGCATCGTCGACAACAACCAGTTCTACCTGGCGACCAAACCCTATGCGCAGCAGCATCCCAAGGTGATTCAGACCCTGGTTGAAGAAGTGCGCGCCGTCGGCGAATGGTCCAAGGCCAACCCGGAAGAGGTGACCAAACAGGTCGCGCCGCTGCTCGGCCTGCCGGAAGACATCACCCGCACGTCGGTGAAGCGTCAGGGCTACGGTGCTTTGTTCATCACGCCTGAGACCGTCGCGGCACAACAGAAAATCGCCGACACCTTCTACCAGCTCAAGCTGATCCCTAAACCGTTGCGCATCGCTGATGTGATCTGGACGCCACCCGCTGCTGTCGCGAAAGCGCAGTAAGCCCGGCAATTGGAAGGAGACAACTCCATGAGCGTCGAAAGAATCACCCACAGACTGGCGCCCTGGTTGCTACCGGTCTTGTTGTTGGCGATATGGCAGCTGGCGGTCAGCGCGGGCTGGCTGTCGACCCGCATTCTGCCGGCGCCGAGCGCTGTGATTGAGGCCGGCGTCACGCTGGTACGCAGCGGTGAAATCTGGACCCATCTGGCAATCAGTGGCTGGCGTGCCGGCATCGGCTTCGCCATCGGCGGCGGGATCGGCTTGGCATTGGGCTTCATCACCGGGCTGTCGAAATGGGGCGAACGGCTGCTCGACAGCTCCGTGCAGATGATCCGTAACGTGCCGCATCTGGCGCTGATCCCGCTGGTCATTCTGTGGTTCGGCATCGACGAGACCGCCAAGATATTTCTGGTCGCGCTGGGCACGCTCTTCCCGATTTACCTGAACACGTACCACGGCATTCGCAACATCGACCCGGCGCTGGTGGAAATGTCCCGCAGCTACGGTTTGAGCGGCTTCGGACTGTTCCGCCATGTGATTCTGCCGGGCGCGATGCCATCGATTCTGGTCGGCGTGCGGTTCGCGCTGGGCTTCATGTGGCTGACCCTGATCGTCGCGGAAACCATCTCGGCCAGCTCGGGCATCGGTTATCTGGCGATGAACGCCCGGGAGTTTCTGCAGACCGACGTCGTGGTACTGGCGATCGTGCTCTACGCCGTACTCGGCAAATTGGCAGACCTCGCGGCGCGTGGTCTGGAACGGGTCTGCCTGCGGTGGCACCCGGCGTATCAAGTGGCTAAAGGTGGCGCGCAATGAGCAATCTCCAACAACCGGCAAACCTGTTGCGCGGGATTCCCTTGCAGGTCCGCAAGCTGAAAAAGACGTTCGGCTCGCGGGAAGTACTGAAAGACATCGATCTGCACATCCCGGCCGGCCAGTTCGTCGCTGTCGTGGGCCGAAGCGGCTGCGGCAAGAGCACCTTGCTGCGCCTGCTGGCAGGACTCGATCAACCGTCGAGTGGCCAACTGCTGGCCGGTAACGGCTCGTTGGCGGATGCGCGGGAAGACACGCGACTGATGTTCCAGGAAGCACGTTTGCTGCCCTGGAAAAAGATCATCGACAACGTCGGCCTTGGCCTCGGCGGCGACTGGCGTGGCAAAGCGCTGGAAGCGCTGGAAGCAGTGGGTTTGGCCGAGCGCGCCAATGAATGGCCGGCGGCGTTATCGGGTGGTCAGAAACTACGCCTGGCGCTGGCGCGTGCGCTGATTCACCAGCCGCGCTTGTTGTTGCTCGACGAGCCCCTTGGCGCGCTGGATGCCCTGACCCGAATCGAGATGCAGCAGCTGATCGAAAACCTGTGGAAGAAGCACGGCTTCACCGTATTGCTGGTGACCCACGACGTCAGCGAGGCCGTCGCCATTGCCGACCGGGTCTTGCTGATCGAAGAGGGCCGCATTGGTCTTGATCTGCAGGTTGATCTGGCCCGTCCGAGGGCGCGCGGCTCTTACCGACTGGCCGCGCTGGAAACCGAAGTGCTCAACCGCGTGTTGTCGTTGCCAGGCACCCCGCCCGAACCCGAACCGACTTCACCGCTGCCCACGCAACTGCGTTGGGCCAACTAACTCCAGAGGCAATCTTGCCCCCGGAACTGATCTCACAAAGGAAGCCTTACCATGACTATCAAAGCCATCAACGTGCGTAACCAGTTCAAAGGCACCATCAAGGAAATCGTCTTCGGCGACGTATTGTCCGAAATCGACGTGCAGACCGCGTCGGGTGTCGTTACCTCCGTTATCACCACCCGCTCCGTCAAAGAGCTGGAACTGGTCGTCGGCAGCGAAGTGATCGCGTTCGTGAAATCCACCGAGGTGTCGATCGCCAAGTTGTGATCGATGCTGTATAGCAAGCGACGTCCCTGCGTGTAGGAGCGCGCTTGCCCGCGAATGTGGAGTGTCAGTCACGGATTATTTAATTGACCCACCGCAATCGCGGGCAAGCGCGCTCCTACAATGGATCTCGATCCAAACCCCAGGTCTGCGTTGACCTCGAATCTGTAGGAGCCGGCTTGCTGGCGAACACGGTGTGTCAGGTACATCAGTGCTGACTGTTGAAACGCATTCGCCAGCAAGCCGGCTCCTACGGATCCGGTGAATGCTCAGCGTCTGCGTCGTTTAGCAGGGCAGATGTTGTGATCGCTTCGGCAAAAACGGCGGCAAGTACAACCCCAGATACGCATCAAACACCCGCAATCCTTCCTCGGCCATGCGCGGGGTAATCGCGTTGTGCAGTTGCACCGAGCGCGCATACACCCGATCGGCCAATTCCAGCGCCAGGGCAAACACCTCAACATCATCGGGCAGCGTCGGCAGTTGAAAATGCCGGGCGAACAGCGCGTGCATGAGGTTGCCCAGTTCAATGTCGTGCTGACGATCCGCCTGGGTGACTTCAGTCAAACCGTGCTGGGCGAGGATCAACTGCCGCGCGGCAGCGTCGTCGCTGTAGATCGCGAGCATGCGCGATTCCACCACATGGGACAGGTCACGCCACTGGTTCAACTGATCATGATCGATGGGCTGCTGCAGGCTTTCGCGAAACGCCTCGTGGACATCGGCCGTCAGCGCTTCGAGCAGCGCCGGAACGCTGGCGAAGAAGTGATACACCGAAGAGGGCGGTATCTCGGCGCGCTCGGCGACGCTGTAGATGG
The DNA here is from genome assembly GCF_021728295.1 of Pseudomonas petrae. Classification (GTDB taxonomy): domain Bacteria; phylum Pseudomonadota; class Gammaproteobacteria; order Pseudomonadales; family Pseudomonadaceae; genus Aquipseudomonas; species Aquipseudomonas petrae. The sequence goes on along the minus strand of NZ_JAKJXE010000011.1, from coordinate 93,886 downwards.
AAAGGCTCGCCACGCCGTCCGAGGCCAGCAGCGCGCGTGCGGCATCGAGGATCGAGTCGATCCGCGCCTGACTGCGTGCACGAGGTTTGCGGGGTGTGGCAAGGCGGGTCATCAGTGCTCTCTCGGTCGGGGCCGCGGGCATTCTACAGTGGCAGCCGGGAGATTGCCTTCCCGGCTGAAGCCGGTCCCACAGGGTGTCCGCGCAGCTCATGAATGAAAAACGCCACCGATTCTCTCGAAAAGGTGGCGTTTTCTTAACTCACGCAGGCATCAAACCGTGTGCAGATACCAGTTGTATTCAAGGTCGGAGATGGAGTGCTCGAACTCCTCCAGCTCACTTTCCTTGCACGCAACAAAGATATCGATGTACTTCGGATCGATGTACTTAGCCATGACTTCGCTGTCGTCCAGCTCGCGCAGTGCATCACGCAGGTTGTTCGGCAGGCTCTGCTCGTTCTGCTCGTAGGAGTTGCCTTCCACGGGCGGACCGGGCTCGATCTGGTTGGTCAGGCCGTGGTGAATGCCTGCCAGCACCGCTGCCATCAACAGATACGGGTTGGCATCCGCACCGGCAACCCGATGCTCGATACGCACCGAATCGGCCGTCCCGGTAGGTACGCGCACGGCCACGGTCCGGTTATCCAAGCCCCAGCACGGCGAGTTTGGAACGTAGAACTGAGCACCAAACCTGCGATACGAATTGACGTTCGGGCAAAGGAACGCCATCTGCGCGGGTAGGGTCTCGAGCACACCGCCGATCGCATGACGCAATGCGGCGTTCTGCTCGGGATCCTCGCTGGTGAAGATGTTTTTGCCATCGCGATCGAGAATCGAAATGTGCACGTGCAGACCGTTACCCGCCTGGCCTGGATAAGGCTTGGCCATGAAAGTGGTGTCCATCTCATGGTCGTAGGCGATGTTCTTGATCAAACGCTTGAGCAGCACCGCGTAATCACAGGCTTTCAGCGCGTCGGCAGTGTGGTGCAGGTTCACTTCGAACTGCGCCGGGGCACTTTCCTTAACGATCGCGTCGGCCGGAATGCCTTGCTCTTTCGCACCTTCCAGAATGTCCTGGAGGCAGTCGACGTACTCGTCCAGGTCATCGATCAGGTAAACCTGTGTCGAGTGCGGACGTTTGCCGGAGATCGGCGAGCGCGGGGGTTGCGGACGGCCGTTCACGTTTTCCTGATCGATCAGGTAGAACTCAAGCTCGAATGCAGCGCAGATGGTCAGGCCCATCTCGTCGAACTTGCTGACAACCTGGCGCAGCACTTCGCGCGGATCCGCGAAGAAGGGCGTGCCTTCCAGCTCGTGCATGGTCATCAGAAGTTGTGCGGTAGGACGCTTCTGCCAGGGCTCATTGCAGAGAGTGTCGGGGATTGGATAGCAGATTCGGTCAGCGTCACCGATGTCCAGACCCAGGCCGGTGCTTTCCACCGTCGAGCCGTTGATATCCAGTGCGAATAGGGAAGCTGGGAGGTTGATGCCTTTTTCGTAAACCTTATGAAGGCTGGTGCGTTCGATGCGCTTGCCGCGCACCACGCCATTCATATCTGCAATCAGAAGGTCAACGTATAGAACCTCAGGATGTTCCTTAAGGAACGCGTTCGCTTCGTTGAGCTGAACGGCACGCGGGGGTACCGACATGATGCAACACCTTTGTTGTTGAAAATATCAATCATCGAGCATTACGGGTTTCAGTCAATCCGAAAGGCCAGACGAAGTCAAGGGAGCCCTGATTTGCCCTAAAAGGGCGCCAAAAAGCCATTTTCGCCGCACTTTAGGGCAAATGTTGTGCGCCGAACGTCATGCAAGCTGCGGGTTTGAGCAGGGCGTGTTTTATTTTTTACGGGCGTGTTGTGGAAAAAAATGAACAACGCTAAGCTCGATTGCAACCCATAACAGCAATAATACCGGGGGTCTCATGCTTCGCCTTCCGCTGATCGGCCTCACCGCCTGCACTCAGCCATTCGGGCACCTGCTTTTCACATCACACGCTTTCAGTGTAGCGGCCCAGCCAGCGCGCCGGGCACTGCGCGTGCCTCTGCGCAGCACCTCGACACCTTACTCTTTATCCGCGCAGCGGTTCCAGCGGGCGCGTCTTTTGCTTCCGCTGACTACCCGGCCCAGGTTTTCTGCGGCCTCCGCCGCCGCGCGTTTTGCACAACCCCGACTATCTTTGAGTCGTCCAGGCATTTTGGCGATGCCTGAACTAAACACGCAACCGTAACGCCAGCGCTTCAAAGAACGCCTGACCGCCATGACGGCGACCAGGAATTAAAACCCTGAGGTATTTATGAGTACCAACCTCGACCAGCTCACCGATTGGTTGAAAGAACACAGGATTACCGAAGTCGAATGCATGATCGCCGACCTCACCGGTATCACACGGGGCAAGATTTCACCGACCAACAAGTTCATTGCTGAAAAGGGCATGCGCTTGCCGGAAAGCGTACTGCTCCAGACCGTGACGGGCGATTACGTCGAAGACGACATCTACTACGGATTGCTGGACCCTGCAGACATCGACATGTTCTGCCGTCCTGACCAGAGCGCGGTGTTTCTGGTGCCCTGGGCCATCGAGCCGACTGCGCAGGTGATTCACGACACCTACGACAAGCAAGGCAACCCCATCGAGCTGTCCCCGCGCAACGTCCTCAAGAAAGTCCTCAAGCTCTACGCCGACCAGGGCTGGCAGCCCATTGTGGCGCCGGAGATGGAGTTCTATCTGACCAAGCGCAGCGACGACCCCGACTACCCGCTGCAGCCACCGGTGGGGCGCTCGGGGCGTCCGGAAACCGGTCGTCAGTCGTTCTCCATCGAAGCCGCCAACGAATTCGACCCCTTGTTCGAAGACGTCTACGACTGGTGCGAACTGCAAAATCTCGACCTGGACACGCTGATTCACGAAGACGGCACCGCGCAGATGGAAATCAACTTCCGCCACGGCGACGCGCTGTCTCTGGCGGATCAGATTCTGGTGTTCAAGCGCACCATGCGCGAAGCCGCCCTCAAGCACGATGTGGCCGCGACCTTCATGGCCAAGCCCATGACCGGTGAGCCTGGCAGTGCGATGCACTTGCACCAGAGCATCATCGATATCGAGACCGGCAAGAACATCTTCTCCAATGAAGACGGCTCGATGAGTCAGCTGTTCCTGCAACACATCGGCGGTCTGCAAAAGCTGATCCCCGAGCTGTTGCCGCTGTTCGCACCCAACGTCAACTCGTTCCGCCGCTTCCTGCCGGACACTTCCGCGCCGGTGAACGTGGAATGGGGCGAAGAAAACCGCACCGTTGGCCTGCGCGTTCCGGATGCCGGCCCGCAGAACCGTCGCGTGGAAAACCGCCTGCCCGGCGCCGATGCCAACCCGTATCTGGCCATCGCCGCCAGCCTGTTGTGCGGCTTCATCGGCATGGTCGAGGGCCTCAACCCCAGCGCCCCAGTGGTCGGTCGCGGCTACGAACGCCGCAACCTGCGCTTGCCGTTGACCATCGAAGACGCGCTGGAGCGCATGGAAAACAGCAAGACGGTCGAAAAGTACCTCGGGAAGAAATTCATCACCGGCTACGTCGCGGTCAAGCGCGCCGAGCACGAGAACTTCAAGCGTGTGATCAGTTCGTGGGAGCGGGAATTCCTGCTCTTTGCCGTCTGACGTCACGGGGCGTCGCCAGATCCGAGTGAATCCCGAGCGGATGACGGCGCCCCACACGCGATACCACAATGGAGTGATTCATGAGTTCCAACAACCCGCAAACCCGCGAATGGCAAGCCCTCAGCAGTGATCATCACCTGGCGCCGTTCAGCGATTTCAAGCAGCTGAAAGAGAAAGGTCCGCGCATTATCACTAACGCCAAGGGCGTTTATCTTTGGGACAGCGAAGGCAACAAGATCCTCGACGGCATGGCCGGGCTCTGGTGTGTCGCCATCGGGTACGGTCGCGAAGAACTCGCCGACGCTGCCAGCAAACAGATGCGTGAGCTGCCTTATTACAACCTGTTCTTCCAGACCGCTCACCCGCCGGCATTGAAACTGGCCAAGGCGATTTCCGACATCGCCCCCGAGGGCATGAACCACGTGTTCTTCACCGGGTCCGGCTCCGAGGGCAACGACACGGTACTGCGCCTGGTGCGTCACTACTGGGCGATCAAGGGCCAGCCGAGCAAGAAAGTCATCATCAGCCGCGTCAACGGTTACCACGGCTCGACCGTCGCAGGTGCCAGCCTGGGCGGCATGACCTACATGCACGAACAGGGCGACTTGCCGATTCCGGGCATCGTGCACATTCCGCAGCCGTACTGGTTCGGTGAAGGCGGCGACATGACGCCCGACGAATTCGGCGTCTGGGCGGCCGAACAGCTGGAGAAGAAAATTCTCGAACTGGGCGTGGACAACGTCGGCGCGTTCATCGCCGAGCCGATTCAGGGCGCCGGCGGTGTCATCGTTCCGCCCGACACCTACTGGCCGAAAATCAAAGAGATCCTCGCCAAGTACGACATCCTCTTTGTGGCCGATGAAGTGATCTGTGGCTTTGGCCGCACCGGGGAATGGTTCGGCAGCGATTTCTATGGCCTCAAGCCAGACCTGATGACCATTGCCAAAGGCCTGACCTCGGGCTACATCCCCATGGGTGGGGTCATCGTGCACGATGAAGTGGTCAAGGTGTTGAACGAGGGCGGCGACTTCAACCACGGTTTCACCTACTCGGGTCACCCGGTGGCGGCGGCAGTGGGGCTGGAGAACATCCGCATTCTGAGTGAAGAAAAGATCGTCGAACGGGTGAAGTCCGAAACGGCACCCTATTTGCAAAAGCGTCTGCGCGAGCTGAGCGATCACCCGCTGGTGGGTGAAGTGCGGGGCGTCGGCATGCTGGGCGCGATCGAACTGGTGAAAGACAAGGCCACTCGGGAGCGTTATGTCGGCAAAGGCGCAGGCATGATTTGCCGCACTTTCTGCTTCAACAATGGCCTGATCATGCGGGCTGTGGGCGACACCATGATCATCTCGCCGCCGCTGGTGATTACCTTCGCCGAGATCGACGAGCTGATCGAAAAGGCGCGCAAGTGCCTGGACCTGACGCTTGAGTCATTGCAGGGCTGAATTTTTACCGGGAAATTGCCAGACTGTCCGCCGTCTAGACGCCGCTTACATAAAAACACTGGAGCCGTACGAATGAAGAAATTTGGCAAAACCCTCCTGGCCTTGTCCCTCATGGGCGCAGTGGCCGCTGCTGCACACGCCGATGACAAAGTCCTCCACGTTTATAACTGGTCCGACTACATCGCTCCGAACACCATCGCCGACTTCGAAAAAGAGTCGGGCATCAAAGTGGTGTACGACGTGTTCGACAGCAACGAGACCCTGGAAGCGAAGTTGCTGGCCGGTAAGTCGGGCTACGACGTCGTCGTTCCGTCGAACAACTTCCTGGCCAAGCAGATCAAGGCCGGCGTCTACCAGGAGCTGGACAAGTCCAAGCTGCCAAATTACAAAAACCTCGACCCTGCCTTGTTGAAAGCCGTGTCCATCAGCGACCCGGACAACAAGCACGCGTTCCCGTACATGTGGGGCTCGATCGGCATCGGCTTCAACGCCGAGAAGGTCAAAGCCGCCTTGGGCGCAGATGCACCGGTCAATTCTTGGGATCTGCTGTTCAAGCCAGAAAACGCCGCCAAGCTGAAAGGCTGCGGTATCAGCTTCCTCGACTCGCCGACCGAAATGCTGCCGGTGGCGTTGCATTACCTGGGCCTGCCGACCGACAGCCAGAAGAAGGAAGACATCCAGAAGGCCGAGGATCTGTTCAAGAAGATTCGTCCTTCGATCACCTACTTCCACTCGTCCAAGTACATTTCGGACCTGGCCAACGGCAACATCTGCGTAGCCGTGGGTTACTCGGGTGACGTCTACCAGGCCAAGGCGCGTGCTGAAGAAGCGGGCGGCAAGGTCAAAGTCAGCTACAACATTCCGAAAGAAGGTGCAGGCAGCTTCTACGACATGGTCGCCATCCCGAAAGATGCCGAAAACGTCGAAGGCGCCTACAAGTTCATGAACTTCATCCTGCAACCGAAAGTGATGGCTGAAATCACCAACTCCGTTCACTTCCCGAACGGCAACAAGGCGGCAACCGAGTTCGTCGACAAGGACATCACGTCTGACCCGGGCGTTTACCCGCCGGCGGACGTTCTGGCCAAGTTGTACGCCATCGCTGACTTGCCTGCGGCGACCCAGCGTTTGATGACGCGCAGCTGGACCAACATCAAATCGGGTAAATAAGCCTGACCGGGTGCGTCGTCCTGTACGACGCACCCCGTAGGAGCGCGCTTGCCCGCGATTACGGTGTCTCGGCCGACATCAATGTCGTATGTGCCCAAGTCATCGCGGGCAGGCGCGCTCCTACCGTTCACGCTTCGTGATGGCATTCACAAAAAGTTTTTTTGCGAGAAGGGTTTATCGAAGGTAAGTTGCGCGCCGGATGGGTCACAGGCAGTCGTTACTGTCATCGGTACGGGCAACAGGCCCACCTACTAAAAAAGGACTGCACACGTGTCTATTTCTTTATTTTCAAAAGGCTTGCTGCTCGGCGCCGGGCTCACGCTCGCTGCCGGTGCCTACGCGGATTCCACCGTTCGCATTTATAACTGGTCCGATTACATCGGCACCACGACGCTGGAGGACTTCACGTCCACCACCGGGATCAAGACCAAGTACGACGTCTTCGACTCCAACGAAACCCTGGAAGGCAAGCTCCTCGCCGGCCATACCGGGTATGACGTGGTCGTGCCGTCCAATCACTTCCTGGGCAAGCAGATCAAGGCTGGAGCGTTTCAAAAGCTCGACAAGTCGCAACTGCCCAACTACGCCAACCTCGACCCCGAACTGCTCAAGCGCCTGGAAAAGAACGACCCGGGGAACCAGTACGCCGTGCCATATCTGTGGGGCACCAACGGCATCGGCTACAACGTCGACAAGATCAAGGAAGTCCTGGGCGTCGACACCATCGATTCGTGGGCCACGCTGTTCGAGCCTGAAAACATCAAGAAGCTGCAAAAATGCGGCGTTGCGTTCCTGGATTCCGCTGATGAGATGATCCCCGCGGTCCTCAATTACATGAAGCTGAGTCCGAACAGCACCGACGAGAAAGACTACAAGGCCGCTGAAGCCAAGCTGCTCAAAATCCGCCCTTACGTGACCTATTTCAACTCGTCCAAATACATCACTGACCTGGCCAACGGAGACATCTGTATCGCTGCCGGTTTCTCCGGTGACGTCTTCCAGGCCAAGGCCCGTGCCGCAGAAGCCGGCAAAGGCGTCAACATCGCTTACTCGATTCCGAAAGAGGGCGGCAACCTGTGGTTCGACATGCTCGCGATCCCTTCGGATGCGCCGGACGTGAAGGCCGCTCACGCCTTCATCAACTACATCCTCAAGCCCGACGTGATCGCCAAGGTCAGTGATCAGGTGGGTTACGCCAACCCGACCCCGGCTTCGGGCGAGCTGATGGATCAGGACATTCGCAACGACGAGGCGGTTTATCCTTCGAAGGAGATACAGGAGCGCCTGTACGTCAACTCCGAGCTGCCGCCCAAGATCCAGCGCATCATGACGCGCAGCTGGACGAAGATCAAAACCGGTAAATAAAGACCTTGGCGCCCGGCCGCATTGGCCGGGCGCAAAAACAGTTGGGAGTTTCACCCATGGCAGTTGCCTCCGGCGCCTACAAGAAATCCCTTGAGGGTGGTCAGCAACCGAAACAGGTGCTGGTCAAAATCGATCGGGTCACGAAAAAGTTCGATGAGACGATTGCTGTGGACGACGTGTCTCTGCAGATCAACAAGGGAGAAATCTTCGCCCTGCTTGGCGGCTCCGGCTCGGGGAAATCCACCCTGCTGCGCATGCTCGCCGGCTTCGAACGCCCGACCGAAGGGCGCATTTACCTCGACGGCGTCGACATCACTGACATGCCGCCGTACGAACGTCCCATCAACATGATGTTCCAGTCCTACGCATTGTTCCCGCACATGACCGTGGCGGACAACATTGCCTTTGGCCTCAAGCAGGACAAGCTGCCCAAGGCCGAAGTCGAAGCCCGCGTGGCCGAGATGCTCAAGCTGGTGCAGATGACCCAGTACGCCAAGCGCAAGCCCCATCAGTTGTCGGGCGGACAACGCCAGCGTGTGGCACTGGCGCGTTCGCTGGCGAAGAAGCCGAAGTTGCTGCTGCTCGACGAACCCATGGGCGCACTGGACAAAAAACTGCGTTCGCAGATGCAACTGGAGCTGGTGGAGATCATCGAGCGCGTTGGCGTGACCTGCGTGATGGTGACCCACGACCAGGAAGAAGCCATGACCATGGCCGAGCGCATCGCGATCATGCACCTGGGCTGGATCGCGCAGATCGGCAGCCCGATCGATATCTACGAAACGCCCACCAGCCGCCTGGTGTGCGAGTTCATCGGCAACGTCAACCTGTTCGACGGCGAAGTCATCGAAGACATGGAAGGTCACGCGCTGATCAGCAGTCCTGAGCTCGAACGCAAGATCTATGTCGGCCACGGCGTCACCACGTCGGTGGAAGACAAGCGCATTACCTACGCGTTGCGTCCTGAAAAACTGCTGGTGACCACCGAGCAGCCGTCGTTCGAGCACAACTGGTCTCGCGGCAAGGTCCACGACATCGCCTATCTGGGCGGTCACTCGGTGTTCTACGTGAAGCTGCCGTCGGGCAAGCTGGTGCAGTCGTTTGTCGCCAACGCCGAGCGCCAGGGCACGCGTCCGACCTGGGACGACGAAGTCTTCGTCTGGTGGGAAGACGACAGCGGCGTGGTGCTGCGCTCATGAAAATCCGAAAAATAAAACGGGCTTTCAATCGAATAAAACCCACCGGCCGCCAAGCTGTTATCGGCGTGCCGTTCCTGTGGCTGTTCCTGTTTTTTGCGCTGCCGTTTCTGATTGTTATCAAGATCAGCTTCGCTGAAGCGGACGTAGCGATCCCGCCGTACACCGAGATATTCACCTTCGTTGAGCAGAAGCTCGACATCGTGCTCAACTTCGCCAACTACGCGCTGCTGACCAGTGACGACCTGTACATCTCGGCGTATCTGGGTTCGTTGAAGATGGCGTTCATCAGCACCGTGCTGTGCCTGTTGATCGGCTATCCGATGGCTTATGGCATCTCCATCGCCCGCAAAGAGATGCAGACGGTGCTGTTGCTGCTGATCATGATGCCGACATGGACCGCGATCCTGATCCGCGTTTATGCGTGGATGGGCATCCTCAGCAACAACGGTCTGCTCAATGCTTTCCTGATGTGGCTGGGCGTGATCAGCGAGCCGTTGCAGATACTCAATACCAACCTCGCGGTGTACATCGGGGTGGTCTATTCGTATCTGCCGTTCATGATCCTGCCGCTGTACGCGAATCTGGTGAAGCACGATCAAAGCCTGCTGGAAGCCGCGTCGGACCTGGGCTCAAGCACCTTCAACAGCTTCTGGAAAATCACCGTGCCGCTGTCCAAGAACGGCATCATCGCCGGCTGCATGCTGGTGTTCATTCCGGTGGTGGGCGAGTTCGTCATCCCCGAATTGCTGGGCGGCCCCGAGACGCTGATGATCGGTAAAGTGCTGTGGCAGGAATTCTTCAACAACCGTGACTGGCCGGTAGCGTCGTCGCTGGCGGTGGTGATGCTGCTGATCCTCATCGTGCCCATCATTCTGTTCAACCGCAGTCAGGCCAAAGAGCTGGAGGGCAGGGCATGAGAGGCTTCCGATTCTCGAACCTGATGTTGGTACTGGGCCTGATCTTCATTTACGCGCCCATGGTCATTCTGGTGATCTACTCGTTCAACGCCTCCAAACTGGTAACGGTCTGGGGTGGCTGGTCGGTGAAGTGGTACGTTGGGCTGCTCGACAACACCCAACTGATGAGCGCGGTCATGCGCTCGCTGGAAATCGCGCTGTACACCTCGATTGCGGCGGTGGCGCTGGGCACCATGGCGGCCTTCGTGCTGACGCGGATCACCCGCTTCAAGGGCAAGACGTTCTTCGGCGGTCTGGTCACCGCGCCACTGGTGATGCCTGAAGTGATCACCGGGCTGTCGCTGTTGCTGCTGTTCGTGGCGATGGCGCAGTTGCTCGGCTGGCCCGAGGAGCGTGGCATCGTCACCATCTGGATCGCTCACACGACTTTCTGTTCGGCGTATGTGGCGGTGGTGGTGTCGGCGCGCCTGCGTGAGCTGGACATGTCCATCGAAGAAGCGGCAATGGACCTGGGTGCGCGGCCGTGGAAGGTGTTCTTCCTGATCACTATCCCGATGATCGCGCCATCTCTGGCAGCGGGGGCGATGATGTCCTTCGCGCTGTCGCTGGACGACCTGGTACTGGCGAGCTTCGTCTCCGGCCCGGGCTCGACGACCCTGCCGATGGAAGTGTTCTCGGCGGTGCGCCTGGGCGTGAAGCCTGAGATCAACGCAATTGCCAGCTTGATTCTGCTGGCGGTGTCGATTGCGACCTTCCTGGTCTGGTTCTTCAGCCGCCGCGCAGAAAACAACCGCAAACGCGCGATCCAGCAAGCCATCGAAGAAGCTGCGGCAGACGGCTGGAAACAGCCGGACATACGCCGTGCGAAGGTAGTGGAGTCGGTTTGATCCAGCGCAGTTTCAGTGGGATGGCCCCACTGAATGCACGCGATGCTGTTAGTGGGACCGGCTTTAGCCGGGAAGAGGCCGGTGTGCGCGCTGTTAATTCTGCGGTGTAACGTCCGACGCCTTCCCGGCTAAAGCCGGTCCCACAAGTTGGCGTTCCGGCAGGTCCCACAAGCTGGGACTCCAGCCAGCCCCACTGAATGCACGCGATGCTGTTAGTGGGACCGGCTTCAGCCGGGAAGAGGCCGGTGTGTGCGCTGTAAATTCTGAGGTGTGACGCCTGACGCCTTCCCGGCTAAAGCCGGTCCCACAAGTTGGCGTTCCGGCAGGTTCCACAAGCTGGGACTCCAGCCAGTCCCACTGAATGCACGCGATGCTGTTAGTGGGACCGGCTTCAGCCGGGAAGAGGCCCGCATGTGCACAGTAAATTCTGCGGTGTGACGTCCGGCGCTTTCCCGGCTAAAGCCGGTCCTACAAGTTGGCGTTCCGGCAGGTCCCACATGTGGGGACTTCAGCCAAGTCCCAAAGCTCTGACGGGGTTAACGCCCCGGCACCAGCCTCAACACTTCCTTGCTGTTCCCCACCACATCCCCTTCAGTGAACCGCTCCGGCACGTACTCGCCGTTGACGTAACGCTGCGCCTGATCGGCGTAGTGCTTGTCGAACAGCACGCCGCTCTGGCCCACCGGGTTGATCCCCAGCGCATGGGCCGGGTCGGCGAAATCAAGGAGGCGGCGCGTCGATGGCCCGTAAGTCACCGGCCACGGCGCGGGACCCATGCTCGCTGACAGGTTGTTCGGCACCTCATGGGTACCGGGCGCCGCGAATGGCCCGACATTGAACAGCATGTCCAGCGGCGGCTGTTTGCCCAACGGATGTTCATGGGTCAGCGTGTGCGCCTTGCCCCACGTCCATTCATCGGGGGTCTGCCCGTACAGCGATGTGAGGTGCGAGACCGCTGCATGCCAGGCGACCTTCACCGTGTTGTCGCGGCTTTCGGGCTCTCGAGAATTACGATTGTTCCACCACGGCGAATCGGCGTCTGCCGCCAGTCGCGGCAGGGCCATGTCAATGAGGCGGGTCGACAGCAGCGTGGTGAACAGCCCGTTGCTCAGCTCGTCATGGAAAACCTGATCGGTCAGGTCGAACAGGAACTGATTGAACAGCGTCGCCCCCACCGAATCCACGGAGTAGTCACCGTTCCAGGCTGCCAGGCGCTCAAGCAGATCGTGCTCCTCCGGCTCATTCACCACGCGGCGCAGCACCGGAATCAGCTGCGTGAGAATCTGCGCGGCGTAATCCGTCCGAGTGCCAAGCTGCAGCGCCTTGCTGTTCTCCAGATTCCATTTCACCTTGTCGTCGCTCAACTGGCGATTTAACTGGCGACCGCGCTCGGCGAGGTTGTAATAGCCCGGAATCTCCATCCCCGTAGGCGACACCGGCTGGAAGTTCGCCGAGACGATATAACCCCGCGCCGGGTTTTCTTCCTGCGGGTTAGCAGTGAAGGGGTAGAAGCCGTTCTTGTCAGCCTGCTCAGAGCTGCCATCGAGAATGAACGTCGGATTGACCCCCGCAGGCCGCTTCGGCAGTTGCGCGGCAGCCCACCAGCCGATATCGCCCCTGGCGTTGGCGTAGACAACGTTCAGGCCCGGCGACTGAATCTTCTCGGCGGCGCTACGCATCTTCTCCAGCGTGTCAGCGCGGTTGGCTTCGTAAAAGCCCTGCAGGATCGGGTTGTCCGACTCAAGGAACGACCACCACATCGCAATTGGCGTATCGCTCGGCTGTTGCGCCCCATTACCACCCAGCGCGTCGTTGACGATCGGGCCATGGGGTGACTGCCGCAGGGTGAGCATGACGGGGGATTCACCCTTGACCTCGATTTGCTCGGTGCGGGACGTCATGTCCACCCAGGCGCCGTGGTACCAGACTTGATTGGGATTATCGGGGTTGGTCTTTTCAGCGATCAGGTCCAGATCATCGTTCTGGAACATGGTCAGGCTCCAGCCAAAGTCGAGATTATGGCCGAGCAACGCGAAGGGGTTGAGGGCCTGAAAATGCCCGTACAGCTCAAAACCCGGCGCGGTCAGCTGGGCTTCGTACCAGACCGCCGGCACCGAGAAACGAATGTGCGGATCACCCGCCAGCAGCGGTTTGCCACTCTGGGTGCGGCTGCCGGACACCGCCCAGGCATTGCTGCCCTCGAACTGCGGCAGGCCGGCTTTCTCAAGCGCCTGCTGGCTGAGCAGCGCCAGGTCATTGAGGCCTTTCCAGTCGTTGCTCGTCAGCGCAGACGTTTGACTGCCCCCGGAAGATTGCCCGAGCGCGCCTTTTGGCTGCCAGTCCAGATCGAAGATTTTCAGGTATTCCGGGCCCAGTTGATCCCGCACATAGGTCATCAGCGGCTCAGTGCGAAACGCCGCCGCGAAGCTGTACGCCAGATATCCGCCGACGCTGAGGGTGTCTTGCGCCGTGAACGGCCGCTCGCGAATGCCCAGAACGTCGAACTCGATCGGTTTGGGATGGGTCGCCTGATATTGATTGATGCCGTCCAGATACGCTTGAAGCGCCTTCCACGCCGGCGTGTTTTTGTCCTGGCGCGCGACGTAGGCATCGGCGTGCTCGCGTATGCGCAGGCTGCGGAACAGCTTGTCGGTGTTGACCAGCTTGGGGCCAAGGACTTCAGCCAGCTCGCCGCGCGCCAGCCTGCGCAGGATTTCCATCTGGAACAGGCGGTCCTGAGCGTGGACATAGCCCAGAGCGCGGTACAGATCGTCCTGGTTATCGGCACGGATATGCGGCACGCCGCGCTCGTCGTAACGCACGGTAACCGGGGCCTGCAGCCCCGTCAGGCTCATCTCGCCATCGCGGACCGGCTGCTTGCCGTGGATGTACCAGGCGCCCGCGCCCCCGATGAGCATCAACAATGCGGCGACGACGTAAAGACTGCGTTTCATCCGGGGGCTCAAATGAGAATCGTGAAGGTTTTGCAGGCTACAGATTTGTCTCGCGACTGGGTAGACGGACCGCCCACGGATTTAGGCAGCGTAACTTGCCACGCCGCAGCGGACAGATGACACTTCCGTGCGGCCGCTTCCTACACACCCTCATCTGGAATTCCGATGTCTGACACGTTCGATCCCGATCACCTGCGTGCTGAGCTGTTGCCGCTAAGCGTGTCGCAAGCGCCATCTGAAGAGGCGCAGGCTTATCAGCGTTTCTATGGTTTGAACGCGCTTGGCCCGAATGGCTTGATCAGCAGCCGGATCGGGCGCTTTGAAGTGGGCGGTTACGACATCGTCACGCAGCTGTGGATGCCCGAACAGCCGGTCGGCACGCTGGTGCTGATGCACGGCTTTTACGATCACGTCGGGCTGTACCGTCACGTCATCGACTGGGCGCTGGGGCTTGGGCTGGCGGTGATTGCCTGCGACTTGCCGGGCCATGGATTGTCCAGTGGAGCGCGGGCAAGCATTACCGACTTCGCGGAGTATCAGGCCGTGCTGGATCGACTTTTTGTCGAAGCCGAAAGCCTCAACCTGCCGCAGCCGTGGCACCTGTGCGGGCAAAGCACCGGCGGCGCGATTGTCATTGACCACTTGCTTCACCGCGGCGACGCCAGCCCGGCGCAGGGTCAGACCATCCTGCTGGCGCCACTGGTGCGGCCGCGTGGCTGGGCCCTGTCGAAACTCAGCTATTACCTGCTGCGCGGCTTCGTCAAAGCCATTGACAGGCGATTCAGCGAAAACTCAAACGCCTCGACCTTTCTGCCTTTCCTGCTGGCGGATCCGTTGCAGCCGCGGCGCTTGCCGACAGTCTGGGTGGGCGCGCTGGCCAAGTGGATCGAGCGCATAGAGCGCGCACCGCGCAGCCGCCGCAGCCCGCTGATCGTGCAGGGTGAGTCGGACATGACCGTGGACTGGAAACATAATCTGCCGGTGCTCAAGGACAAGTTCGATGAGCCGCAGATCTTCATGCTGCACGAAGCGCGGCACCATCTGGTCAACGAGTCACCCGAGTTACGCGCGCGGTTTTTTGAGTTTCTGACGCAGCGTATGCGGTAGGGCTCGAAGGGCAGGGCAGGCTTGCGTACTGACATAACGAATGTGGGACTGGCTTTAGCCGGGAAGGCTTGAGTCGTCAGACCGAAAGATGGAGGGTGTTCAAACAGTCCCCTTCCCGGCTGAAGCCGGTCCCACTGACGTCATTTGACAGTCTGCCCAACCGCCAATCCCGCGCGAACAGCTGCCAGCGCTGCCTTGTAATAGGCCTTGCCTTCGTTGGACTCGGCGAAGGTGGCGAATTCGTCCAGCTCGCCGTCCGACAGGTCGCGGTACACATAAAGCAGCGTGTTGTTCACGTCCTTGCCGATCTGCCCCATGAGCCGCTGACGCTGACTGTCGAGCATCGCCTGGGTCGTTCCGCCGCCCATCAGGCCTGGAATCATTGAACTCAGGCTGTCGGCGGCGACCCCAGCAATGGCCATGCTGACCTCGGCGCCGGCTTCCTTGGCGGGGAGGGCGTTGGCCAGATGGCCGATGATCAGCAGACGGTTGTCGTCCGCCTGGATGTGCGGCAGGCCTTGAGCGTTTTTAGCCAGTTGGTCCGGGCGCGTCGCAGTGAGTTCGGCATTGACGATCTTGCTGCCCAGCGGCGACTGGAAAAACTGCAGCGCAGGATTCGGGTCCTGCAGCGTCTGGCGCAGCATTTGCTCCCCGCGCTGGTCCATCGCCTGCGGAGCGAAACGCTGATTGCTGTTGCTCACCAGAGCGTCGAATACGGCGGGCGGAAGGCTGTTGCGGTAACGCTGCTGAGCGGCTTTCAAGGCATCGACAAAATGAGCGCGTTGTTCCGGCCAGCCGGCGAGCTTGTACAGCTGATCGTGGCCGTCTGCCCAAGCGGGCACAGTGCAGAACATCAACAGCAGGAAAAACAGACGGCGCATTAGAGACTCCTGTCGGCAGGCCGCCATTCTCGGTGGGGCAGCGGGGATTTGTCGAGTTAACACTTGCCAGACCCCGCTAAAAACCGTGGGTTCGATCAGTGATCGGGCAAAACCGCCAGGCGTATTCAAACCCGCAAAAATATTCCTCATTCGCCGGACTGCAGGCCCTGTCGGATTAATCGGCGTATGGATACTATGCGCGCCATGCGCATATCCCCTGATCACCCCCTGCTGTTGCGAATCGTCGACGATCTGGCCGAGCGTGGCTGGTCGCAGCAGAACATCTTCCTGCCCGACACCCTGACCCGCGAGCTGGCCCTTGAGTGCCGCACGCGTGCCGTTCAGGGTGAGCTGGCGCCTGCTGCGGTGGGGCGCGGTCCGGCGCAAGAGGTTCGCGAGGGGATTCGCGGCGATCACATTCAGTGGCTGGAAGCGGGGCAGGCCGAGCCGTGCGATCGCTATCTGGACCTGATGGAGAGCCTGCGTCAGGCGCTGAACCGGGGCCTGTTTCTGGGCCTTGAGGATTACGAGAGCCACTTCGCGCTCTATCCGCCGGGGGCCTTCTATCGCAAGCATGTGGATCGCTTTCGCGATGATGACAAACGCATGGTCTCGGCGGTCGTCTACCTCAATGACGGCTGGTTGCCGGAGCATGGCGGCCAGTTGCGGATGTACCTCAAGGACGGCGTCGAGTATGACGTGCAGCCGACGGGCGGTTGCCTGGTGGTGTTCCTCTCGGGCGACATGCCCCACGAAGTCATGCCCTCGACCCGCGAGCGACTGTCGCTGACCGGATGGTTCAGGCGGCGTGGGAATGAACCATTCGAGTTGTAACTGGCTTCCTGTCCGTCTGCATCGGTCCAACATGAAATCTTCTACATCAAACCACTCAGCGAAATACTTCGCGGCCAACCGCAGCTAAGGTAAAGGTCGTTCCTGAGCGGTTGTCTGTCGGGATGAACAGGCTTCAATCCCCGAGCCCGCCAATCGCGCATCGATAAAAACGGAGAGATCATGAAGACGTTATTTGCGAGAACTGCCCTGACCGGACTGCTGCTGGGGGCGAGCTTGCTGGCCCAAGCCGCCGACATGCCACGCACGGCATCGCCTGCAGGCGCCGAGGTTTACATCATCTCGCCGAAGGATGGCGCGACCGTCAACGGCGCATTCAAGGTGCAGTTCGGCCTCAAGGGCATGGGCGTCGCCCCGGCCGGCGTTGACGTCCCGGACACCGGTCATCACCACCTGCTGATCGACGTCAAGGATCAGCCCGACATGAACGCGCCGCTGCCGAACACCGACAACATCCGCCACTTCGGCAAAGGCCAGACCGAAACCGAGCTGAATCTGACGCCGGGTCAGCACACCCTGCAGCTGCTGGTCGGCGACAAGAACCACGTCCCGCTGAACCCGCCGGTCGAGTCGCAGAAAATCACCATCACGGTGAAATAAGGCGTATCGCGCATCCGCAGATGCCATGGATGGTGTGGGAGTCCGTCGTCCAATGGCTGGCGTGAGATTCGCAGGAGCCGGCTTGCTGGCGAAGGCGTCAGACCAGATGCATCAATGGTGCATGAAAACACCGCTTCGCCAGCAAGCCGGCCCCTACGGATTGGGGTTGGCCGCATATAGCCGTGTCGGCGCAATCCCAGTGCAGGAGCGCGCTTGCCCGCGAATGCGATCTGTCTGTGCCATCCATGTTGAATGACTCACCGCGAAGGAAGGTGCGAGCGCGCAGCGGACAAAAAAAGGAGACCCGAAGGTCTCCTTTTTATCACCCCGAACTACCGTCCTAGAACAGAACGCGGCTACGAATGGTGCCTTTGATGTGCTGCAGTTTCTCTTGCGCCAGATCGGAGTACTCGGCGTCGACGTCGATGACCACGTAGCCGACTTTCTCGTTGGTCTGCAGGAACTGACCGGAGATGTTGATGCCGTTTTCAGCGAAGACCTTGTTGATCTCCATCAGCACGCCCGGGATGTTCTCGTGGATGTGCAGCAGGCGGTGCTTGCCAGGGTGAGCCGGCAGGGCCACTTCCGGGAAGTTGACGGAAGAAACCGACGTACCGTTGTCGCTGTACTTGACCAGTTTCTCTGCCACTTCCAGACCGATGTTGGCCTGGGCTTCAGCGGTCGAGCCGCCGATGTGCGGGGTCAGGATCACGTTGTCCAGGCCGCGCAGCGGGCTTTCGAACACGTCGTCGTTGGAGCGTGGCTCAACCGGGAACACGTCGATGGCCGCGCCGATCAGGTGCTGATCCTTGATCGCATCAGCCAGTGCGTCGAGTTCGACCACCGTGCCGCGCGCCGCGTTGATCAGGATGGCGCCCTTCTTCATCGTGCGAATTTCTTTCTCGCCGATCATCCACTGGGTTTCGTTGGTTTCCGGAACGTGCAGGGTAACGATGTCGGACATGCCCAGCAGCTCGTTGAGGCTGGACACCTGAGTGGCGTTGCCCAGCGGCAGCTTGGTCAGGGTGTCGTAGAAGTACACCTGCATGCCCAGGCCTTCAGCCAGGACCGACAACTGAGTGCCGATCGAGCCGTAGCCGATGATGCCGAGCTTCTTGCCACGAATCTCGAACGAGTTGGCCGCGCTCTTGATCCAGCCACCGCGATGGCAGGAAGCGTTCTTCTCCGGGATACCGCGCAGCAGCAGGATGGCCTCGGCCAGCACCAGCTCCGCCACCGAACGGGTGTTGGAGTAAGGGGCGTTGAACACAGCGATGCCGCGCTCGCGGGCTGCGTTCAGGTCAACCTGATTGGTACCGATGCAGAAACAGCCGACCGCGACCAGTTTCTTGGCGCTGTCGAACAGTTCTTCAGTCAGTTGGGTGCGGGAACGAATACCGATGAAATGAGCGTCGGCAATCTTTTCCTTCAGTTCGGCTTCCGGCAAAGACTTGGTGTGGTACTCAATGCTGGTGTAACCGGCGGCCTTGAGGACGTCGACCGCGGACTGGTGGACGCCTTCGAGAAGAAGGAACTTGATCTTGCTCTTGTCGAGGGAAGTCTTGCTCATCTGCGTAAACCTGTGTCCCGGAGAGAAATGGCAGTAAGTGAAGCGCGCGCAAATCGGCCGAAAGCTCGATTGGCGGGGGGCGTATGCTAGCATATGCACCCCGCGAAACACCCCATTCCTGGACGTGAGCCGTTCTCAGGATGACCATGAATTGTTCGAGAGTTCTGTTGATGACCCATCCTGCGCTGATAGATGAGCTGAAGACCCTGGTTGACCCTGGCAAGGTCCTGACCGACGCCGATTCCCTCGAAACCTACGGCAAGGACTGGACCAAACATTTCGCCCCGGCGCCCACCGCCATCGTCTTTCCCAAGACCACCGAACAGGTTCAGGCAATCGTGCGCTGGGCCAATGAGCGCCAGGTTGCGCTGGTCCCGTCGGGCGGCCGCACCGGGTTGTCTGCCGCGGCCGTTGCCGCCAACGGTGAGGTGGTCGTCTCCTTCGATTACATGAACCAGGTGCTCGAACTCAACCTGACGGATCGCACTGCCATCTGCCAGCCGGGTGTTGTCACCAAACAGCTGCAGAATCTCGCCGAAGAAAACGGCTTGTATTATCCGGTGGACTTCGCGTCGTCAGGCTCGAGCAATATCGGCGGCAACATCGGCACCAACGCCGGCGGGATCAAAGTGATCCGCTACGGCATGACCCGCAACTGGGTCGCGGGACTCAAGGTGGTCACCGGCAAGGGCGACCTGCTCGAACTGAACAAAGACCTCATCAAAAACGCCACCGGCTACGACATGCGTCAGCTGTTCATTGGCGCCGAAGGCACGCTGGGGTTCGTGGTCGAGGCGACCATGCGACTGGACCGCGCGCCGAAAAACCTCACCGCGATGGTTCTCGGGACCACCGATTTCAACGCCATCATGCCGGTGCTGCACGCTTTCCAGAGCAAGCTGGACCTGACCGCATTCGAGTTCTTCTCGGACAAGGCGCTGGCCAAGGTCATGGCGCGCGGTGACGTGCCGTCCCCGTTCGAGACCGAATGCCCGTTTTACGCTCTGCTGGAATTCGAAGCGACCACCGAAGAAGTGGCCAACCACGCGCTGGAAACTTTCGAGCACTGTGTCGAGCAGGGCTGGGTGCTGGATGGCGTGATGAGTCAGAGCGAACAGCAACTGCAGAATCTGTGGAAACTGCGCGAATACATTTCTGAAACCATCTCGCACTTCACGCCGTACAAAAACGACATCTCGGTCACCGTTTCGAAGGTCCCGGCGTTTCTCGCTGAGGTCGACGCGATCGTTGGCCAGCATTACCCGGATTTCGAAATCGTCTGGTTCGGTCACATTGGCGACGGCAACCTGCACCTGAACATCCTCAAGCCGGAAAACCTGAGCAAGGACGAGTTCTTTGCCAAGTGCGCAACGGTGAACAAGTGGGTGTTCGAGATCGTGCAAAAGTACAACGGATCGATTTCCGCAGAACACGGCGTCGGTATGACCAAGCGTGACTACCTGCACTACAGCCGGTCGCCGGTGGAAATCGAATACATGAAAGCCGTTAAAGCAGTGTTCGACCCGAACGGCATCATGAACCCCGGCAAAATTTTCGCGGTGTAAGCGGTTCCCCCATTACAACAAGCTTTTCAGGAGCGCTCATGAGCTATCAGCACAAGTACGTGGACGGCACCAAGGTTCACTTTCCGCTCGGTAAAGTTGTCTGCATCGGCCGCAATTATGCCGAGCACGCCAAGGAGCTGGACAACCCGGTCCCCACTGAACCGCTCCTGTTCATCAAGCCGGGCAGCTGCGTGGTCGGGATCGAGGGTGGTTTCAGCATTCCTCAGGACCGGGGTTCGGTGCACTACGAAGCCGAGATCGTCGTGCTGATCGGCAAGCCGCTGAGCAAGAAGCCCAGTCGTGAAGAAGTCCTCGATGCGATCTCCGGATTCGCCCCGGGCCTGGACCTGACGCTGCGCGACGTGCAGTCGAAGCTGAAGGAGAAAGGCCTGCCATGGGAGATCGCCAAGTCGTTCGACGGCGCAGCGGTGATCGCGCCGTTCGTATCGGCTGACGCTTACCCCGATCTGACCGACATCGCCATCCGCCTGACCATCAACGGCGAAGTCCGCCAGGACGGCAACAGCAGCCACATGCTCAACCCGATCGTGCCGATGATCCAGCACATGGCGTCGCAGTTCTCGCTGCAGGCCGGTGACCTGATCATGACCGGCACGCCCGCAGGCGTAGGTCCGTTCATCGTCGGCGATGAGATCGTGCTGGAGCTGACTGGCCAGAGCCGTTTCGAAAGCGACGTGCGCTGATCTGAGCCGGGACCAAGATTAAGGCCGCCCCTAAGAAGGTGGCCTTTTTCTTGAGCGAAGAGTCTGACCGGTTCGTGCGGCTTGCCGTTTTTTTCACATGGGATCCGGATAATCCCCCGCCGACCGCAGCGCCTTGCCGCTGTGCCGATAGTTGCCTTACAGGATTGCCTTGATGGTCGATAACGCCCCACCGCTAACACACCGTAAAAGCCGTCTGCGTTTCCGTTGGTGGTGGCTGCTCATCGCGGCGTTGGTGATCCTCGCCGGTCTGTCGCTGGCCTGGCACTGGGACGATCGCGGCCTGTTATGGCTGCGCGAACGCAACGTCACGCCGGCCGAGCGCGCGGCGGGCATCTGGCTGCCGGATTACAAGGTCGATATCGACGCCAAGCCGCTGGCCGGCATGGAAAAGGACGAGGCCTCGGACCTGTCCTACGACCCGGCAAGCAAAACTCTGTATTCGGTAATGGGCAAGAACCCCTTCCTTTCCGAGATCACGCTGACCGGCGACGTCATTCGCAAGATCCCGCTCCAGGGCTGGGGCAACCCCGAGGGCGTAGCCGTTCTGGGTAACGGTCTGATTGCCATCGTCGATGAGCGTCAGCACCTGATGACCATCGTCCACGTCACCCCTGAAACCAAAACCCTCAACATCGCCGACTTCCCCAAGTACGACCTGGGCCCCTCGAAGGATCAGAACAAAGCCTTCGAAGGCATCGCCTGGGACCCTCGGGATCAGCAGTTCCTGTTTGGCGAAGAGCGTCCGCCGGCGTTGTACAGCTGGAAGGCCGATGGCAGCAGCGAGGTGAGGGGCGAGAAGCGCAAGCTGATCAACGACAACCTGATCGTGCGCAATCTGTCGTCCCTGTATGCGGACCAGAAGACCGGGCATCTGCTGGTGCTGTCCGCCGAGTCGCACATGCTGCTGGAGCTGGACGGCAAGGGTAATCAAGTCAGCTTCATGACGCTGCTGCGCGGTTTCAACGGCCTGAGCCAGACCATTCCGCGCGCCGAAGGGGTGGCGATGGACGAGAACGGTACCATTTACATGGTCAGCGAGCCCAACCTGTTTTACGCCTTCAAGCGGCAGTAAACCTCGGCTGGCTTCGCCTCGATCGTCTGCCGGGGCTCGTCCAGGCCCCGCAAGGCCCGAACGAGATGTCACATCGCTTTCAGTTTGGCTTCAGAATACGGTGCTATTAAAGCCGCCCCACTGAAGTCGAGCCCCCTGCATGCGTCGTGTCACCCCATTCCAGAGCGTCGTGCTCACGTTAGTTGTCCTGTTGATACTGACCGCGTCCTTTTTCGTGGCGCGCGAATACCGGGTCATCGAGCGGCTCTGGTTTAACTGGTACGTGTTCTGGCAGTCCAGCGACGCCCAGGCACTGGGCCTTGACGCCTATGAGGTCGAGATTGAGGCGCGGGCGATCGACGGCCTGGAAGACAACGTCTCGGCGCTCAGCTTCGATCCGCAGCGCAAAACCCTCTTCACCGTCACCAACAAAGACCCCGAGCTGGTCGAACTCAGCCTCGAAGGGCGGATTCTCAGACGAATTCCCCTGGCCGGGTTCGGGGATGCCGAAGCGGTCGAGTACATCAGTTCCGGGATTTACGTCATCAGCGACGAGCACAGTCAGCGGCTGATCAAGGTTCATGTGGATGACGACACGACATTCCTCGACGCCGCCGATGCCGAGCAGCTGACCCTGGGCATCGATGCCGGCGGCAACAATGGCTTCGAAGGCCTGGCCTACGATAATCAGAGCCGCCGCCTGTTCGTCGCCAAAGAGCGGCGACCGGTGCAGATCATCGAAGTGCGCGGCTTTCCTGACGCGGGAACCCATTCTCCAAACATCCTTGAAGTGACATCCAGCAAGCAGCGGGATGCGGGCCTGTTCGTGCGCGACCTTTCCAGCCTGCAATTCGATGAACGAAGCGGGCATTTGCTGGCGCTGTCGGATGAGTCACGGCAGATTCTCGAGCTGGACACTGAAGGCAAGCCAGTCGCCAACGTGTCACTGACCAAGGGCAGCATGGGCTTGAGCAAAAGTGCGCCCCAGGCTGAGGGCATCGCCATGGGGGACGACGGCACGTTGTACGTCGTGAGCGAGCCGAACCTGTTTTATGCGTTCAAGAAGCGCTAAGGGCCAGGCATCTCCACAAGGATTTGCCTTGCCCCGCAACAATCAACGCTTGAGGGTCTTCACGCCTTCTTGTGTACCCAGCAGCAGCAGATCCGCCGGGCGCGCGGCGAACAGGCCGTTGGTGACGACGCCGACGATGTTATTGATCTGCGCTTCCACTTCCACCGGGTTGGTGATGTTCATGTTGTGCACATCGAGGATGATGTTGCCGTTGTCCGTCAGCACGCCCTCGCGGTAGACCGGGTCGCCGCCCAGCTTCACCAGCTCGCGGGCCACGTGGCTGCGGGCCATCGGGATCACTTCGACCGGCAGGGGAAACGCGCCCAGCACCGGCACCAGCTTGCTGGCGTCAGCGATGCAGATGAAGGTTTTGGCCACGGCGGCGACGATTTTCTCGCGGGTCAGGGCTGCGCCGCCGCCTTTGATCAGGTTCAGGTGCTCGTCGCTTTCATCGGCGCCGTCGACGTAAAACTCCAGATCGCTGACCGTGTTCAGCTCATACACCGGAATGCCGTGGCCCTTGAGGCGCGCAGCCGTTGCGTCGGAGCTTGCGACTGCGCCGTCGAACGCGCCTTTGTGCAGGGCCAGGGCGTCGATGAAGCAATTGGCGGTAGAGCCGGTGCCCACGCCCACGACGCTTTTGTCGTCGAGTTTCGGAAGGATGAAATCGACAGCGGCCTGGGCAACGGCCTGTTTGAGTTGATCCTGGGTCATGCGAGGTGGGCTCCGGTTAAGAATGACGACCTGTAGGAGCGCGCTTGCCCGCGAAGGCGGTGTGTCAGCGACGAATCGGTGACAGCGGTAATACCATCGCGGGCTAGCGCGCTCTGACAGGGAATAGCGATAGGTCCGAGGGCCGGCAGTATAGCGACATGCCGTCGTCAAAGCCTGAGTCTTGATGTGGTCGTGCGCCGGGGCGAGGGGTAGACTTCCGGGTCTTGCCCCTTCGCCAGCGATTCTTCCCCGATGCTCGAGCACTACGTCAAAAAGATCCTCACCTCCCGCGTTTATGACGTCGCCGTGGAAACCCCGCTGCACGCTGCTCGGCGACTGTCCGAGCGCCTGGGCAACAACGTGCTGCTCAAGCGCGAAGACTTGCAGCCGGTGTTCTCCTTCAAGATCCGCGGCGCGTACAACAAGCTGGCGCAGCTAAGCCCGGAAGAACTGGCGCGGGGCGTGGTGACAGCCTCGGCGGGCAATCATGCCCAAGGCCTGGCGCTGGCGGCGAAGACGCTGGGCGTGTCGGCGACCATCGTGATGCCGAAGACCACCCCCGAGATCAAGGTCGAAGGCGTGCGCTCCCGGGGCGGAAAAGTCGTACTGCATGGCGACTCTTTTCCCGAAGCGCTGGCGTATTCGCTGAAGCTGGTTGAGGAACACGGCTACGTCTACGTCCACCCTTACGACGACCCTGACACCATTGCCGGGCAAGGCACGGTGGCGATGGAAATCCTGCGTCAGCATCAGGGCCCGCTGGACGCGATATTTGTCCCAGTCGGTGGCGGCGGGCTGATCGCCGGCATTGCGGCGTACGTGAAATACCTGCGCCCGGATATCAAGGTCATCGGCGTCGAGCCGGACGATTCCAACTGCCTGCAACAGGCCATGGCTTACGGCGAGCGCGTGGTGTTGCAGCAAGTAGGGCTGTTCGCCGATGGCGTGGCGGTGGCGCAGATCGGGCAGTACACCTTCGAGATCTGCAAGGATTACGTCGACGAGGTGATCACCGTCAGCACCGATGAAATCTGCGCGGCAATCAAGGACATCTACGACGACACCCGCTCGATCACCGAGCCATCCGGCGCCCTGGGCGTGGCCGGGATCAAGAAGTACACCGAACAGTACGAAGTCACCGGGCAGACGTTTGTCGCCATCGATTCTGGCGCCAACGTCAATTTCGACCGCCTGCGCCACGTCGCCGAACGCGCTGAGCTGGGCGAAGGCCGCGAGGCGATCATTGCCGTGACCATTCCGGAACAGCCGGGCAGCTTCAAAGCCTTCTGCGAGGCCATCGGCAAACGGCAGATCACCGAATTCAATTACCGCTACCACACCGACCGCGAGGCACACATCTTCGTCGGCGTGCAGACCCACCCCGACACAGACCCGCGCAAAGCCCTGATCGAGAGCCTGACGGAGCAGGGTTTTCCGGTGCTCGACCTGACCGACAACGAGCTGGCCAAGCTGCACCTGCGGCACATGGTCGGTGGGCATTCTGAGCGGGTCAGCGATGAGGTGGTGCTGCGGTTTGAGTTTCCGGAGCGTCCGGGTGCGCTGTTCAACTTCCTCAACAAGCTGGGCGGGAAATGGAATATTTCGATGTTCCACTACCGCAACCATGGCGCGGCAGACGGGCGTGTGGTGGCAGGCCTGGTGGTGCCGGAGGATGAACGGCATCTGGTGCCGCAGGCGTTGGCAGAGATTGGGTACCCGTATTGGGATGAAACCAAGAACCCGGCGTACAAGCTTTTTTTGGGGTGAGCTCCGAAGACTGACACTGCTGACTTCAGCGGTTCATGCCCGGACCTGTAGGAGCGCGGCTTGCCCCGCGATCTGCCGGGAACCTGCAGCAACCCGGTGCATGCGGTCTCCGAACTGAAACAGCAAGGTCGCCCATGGGCTGCCGCTTCGCGACAGATCGCGGGGCAAGCCACGCGCCTACAGGATCAACAGCGGCGGCAACACGCAGCCGGCTGCTAATCTTCAAACACCGCCAGCCACAGGGACACGAACACAATGGAACACTTCGCTGCACTGAAAATTCTGCACGTCGTCAGCACGGTGCTGCTCTTCATCTGCGCGCTGGGGCTGATCGTGTGGATCGTGCGCGGCCGTCGGGCGGGCGATACGACGGTGCAAAATCGCGCGATGCAGCGGCCGTGGGCATTCGCCTGGGTGCTGATGGGCGTGTGCCTGCTGACCCTGCCGATCAGCGGTTGGTGGCTGGTCCACTACGCCGGCTGGCCACTGGGACAGACCTGGCTGCTGGCGGCGAGTGTGCTGTATCTCTTCGGCGCCTTTAGCTGGGCCTGGCTGGCGGTGCGGGTCAACCGTCTGCGCCGGCCGCTCATCGTCGGCAACTCCCGCTTCACCCTGGCGCTGGCTATCTTCAGCGTCGTCTGCTTCGTGGCGATTGCCGGTCTGATGGGTGCCAAACCGGTTTGAACCTCATTTCCCAGTGACACCAGAGGCAGACCATGGATTGGGCTTGCCTGATCCATTTTTTCGCGGGCAAGCGCGCTCCTACAGAGGCTGCGGTGACTTGTAGAAATGAGCTTACCCGCGAAGGGTTTTCAGTCGCGCAGTGAAATCACCGGCCAGCCGCGACGGGTGGCCTCGGCGCGCAGCTTTTCATCAGGATCGACCGCGACCGGATTAGCCACCTGCTCCAGCAGCGGTAAATCGTTCATCGAATCGCTGTAGAACCAGCTGTCGTCCAGGTTGAAGCCGTTCTCTTCGATCCAGCGATTCAGGCGGGTCACCTTGCCCTCGCGGAAGCACGGCACATCAGTGGTGCGCCCGGTGTAGCGGCCATCGACGATTTCGCACTCGGTCGCCAGCAACGTGTCGATGCCCAGCCGGGCCACGATCGGCGCCGTGACGAAACGGTTGGTCGCCGTGATCACCACCAGCTTGTCGCCAGCGTCGCGGTGTTTGGCGATGAGGGCCAAGGCCTTCGGCAAGATCAACGGCTCGATGCAGTCGCGCATGAATTCCCGATGCCATTCGTCGAGCTGCGCCGTGTCAGTGCGGCCCAGAATCTCCAGGCTGAAATTCAGGTAGTCGGTCAGGTTCAGCGTGCCGGCCAGATAGTCCTGATAGAAAGCATCGTTGCGTGCCTTGTAGGCAGCGCCGTCCAGGATGCCGCGCTCGCACAGGTAATCGCCCCAGGCGTGGTCGCTGTCGCCGCCGAGAAGGGTGTTGTCGAGGTCGAACAGGGCCAGGCGCATGGGCTTTACTCGCTGAAATATCAGAAAAAAGAGCACAAGAATACGAGGTTTGCCCGAGAGATCGCATCTATTAATGCAGTTGTCACGATAAGCTGTCCCAGCCTCGTTGCTGCCTTCACGATCTTTGTGGAACAATGCGCCGACATGCGTTTGCGAGGTTGTAGCCGTGATCGACCCCGATGGTTTTCGCCCTAATGTCGGGATAATTCTGACAAATGATGCTGGCCAGGTCTTATGGGCTCGGCGCATCAATCAAGATGCCTGGCAGTTTCCGCAGGGGGGTATCAACCCTCAGGAGACGCCGGAAGACGCGCTTTACCGTGAATTGAATGAAGAAGTCGGGCTGGAACGGCATGATGTTGAAATTCTTGCCTGCACCCGGGGTTGGTTGCGCTATCGTCTGCCGCAACGATTGGTCCGTACCCACAGCCAGCCGCTGTGCATCGGCCAGAAGCAAAAATGGTTTCTCCTGCGCCTGATCTCCAACGAGCAGCGGGTGCGGATGGATTTGACCGGCAAACCGGAGTTCGATGGCTGGCGTTGGGTCAGTTATTGGTACCCGTTGGGCCAGGTGGTGACATTCAAGCGCGAGGTATATCGCCGCGCACTCAAAGAGCTTGCCCCGCGCCTGTTGGCGCGCGACTGACACGGAGTTCGACCCCGAGCCATGCTCAATACGCTGCGCAAGATCGTCCAGGAAGTTAACTCCGCCAAGGATCTCAAGGCGGCGTTGGGCATTATTGTGTTGCGCGTAAAAGAGGCCATGAGCAGCCAGGTGTGCTCGGTCTATCTGCTCGACACCGAAACGAACCGCTTCGTGCTGATGGCCACCGAAGGCCTGAACAAGCGCTCCATCGGCAAAGTCAGCATGGCCCCGAACGAGGGGCTCGTGGGTCTGGTCGGTACGCGTGAAGAACCGCTTAACCTCGAAAACGCCGCTGATCACCCCCGCTATCGCTACTTTGCTGAAACCGGCGAAGAGCGCTACGCGTCCTTCCTCGGTGCGCCGATCATCCACCACCGCAGGGTTGTGGGCGTATTGGTCATCCAGCAAAAGGAGCGCCGTCAGTTCGACGAGGGCGAAGAAGCCTTCCTTGTGACGATGAGCGCGCAGCTCGCGGGCGTTATCGCTCACGCAGAGGCTACTGGCTCCATTCGAGGGCTGGGCCGGCAGGGCAAGGGCATTCAGGAAGCCCGCTTCGTCGGTGTGCCAGGCTCGCCGGGTGCAGCCGTCGGTACCGCGCTGGTCATGTTGCCGCCGGCCGACCTCGAAGTCGTCCCCGACAAAACTGTCTCTGATATCACCGCTGAACTTAAACTGTTCCAGACTGCGCTTGAAGGCGTGCGCAACGACATGCGCACGCTTTCGGCGAAGTTGGCGACGCAATTGCGTCCTGAAGAGCGCGCGTTGTTCGATGTTTACTTGATGATGCTCGACGATGCGTCGCTGGGCAGTGAAGTCACCAACGTCATCAAGACCGGCCAGTGGGCCCAGGGCGCATTGCGCTCGGTGGTCAACGAGCACGTTAAACGCTTCGAGCTGATGGACGACGCCTACCTGCGTGAGCGCGCATCGGACGTTAAAGACCTCGGTCGCCGCCTGCTCGCGTACCTTCAGGAAGCGCGTCAGCAAACACTGGTCTATCCCGACAACACCATTCTGGTCAGCGAAGAGCTGTCGCCTGCCATGCTCGGCGAGGTGCCGGAAGGCAAGTTGGTGGGGCTGATTTCGGTACTCGGCTCGGGTAACTCCCACGTCGCCATTCTGGCCCGCGCCATGGGAATTCCCACGGTCATGGGCGTGGTGGACCTGCCGTACTCGAAAGTCGACGGTATCCAGCTGATCGTCGACGGCTACCACGGCGAGGTCTTCACCAACCCGTCAGAGATTTTGATCAAACAGTATTCCGTCGTGGTCGAGGAGGAGCGTCAGCTCTCCCAAGGCCTCGATGCGCTGCGCGAATTGCCCTGCGTGACCCTCGACGGCCACCGCATGCCGCTGTGGGTCAACACCGGGCTGCTGGCGGACGTGGCCCGCGCGCAACAGCGGGGCGCGGAAGGCGTTGGCCTGTACCGCACCGAAGTGCCGTTCATGATTCAGCAGCGGTTCCCGAGCGAAAAGGAACAGCTCGCCATTTACCGCGAGCAATTGGCGGCGTTTCACCCGTTACCGGTGACGATGCGAACGCTGGACATCGGCGGCGACAAGTCGCTGTCGTACTTCCCGATCAAGGAAGACAACCCGTTCCTCGGCTGGCGCGGCATTCGCGTGACGCTGGATCACCCGGAAATCTTCCTGGTGCAGACCCGCGCCATGCTCAAGGCCAGCGAAGGCCTGAACAACCTGCGGATCCTGCTGCCGATGATCTCCGGCACCCACGAAACCGAAGAGGCGCTGCACCTGATCCACCGGGCGTGGGGCGAAGTGCGCGATGAAGGCACGGACGTGCCGATGCCGCCGGTGGGCGTGATGATTGAAGTGCCGGCAGCGGTCTATCAGACCCGTGAGCTGGCGCGTCAGGTGGATTTCCTGTCTGTCGGTTCCAACGACTTGACCCAGTATCTGCTGGCGGTCGACCGTAACAACCCGCGCGTGGCGGATTTGTACGACTACTTGCACCCGGCCGTGCTCCAGGCCTTGCAGAGCGTGGTGCGCGATGCCCACGCCGAAGGCAAGCCGGTGAGCATCTGCGGCGAAATGGCCGGTGATCCTGCGGCGGCGGTGCTGCTGATGGCGATGGGTTTCGACAGCCTGTCGATGAACGCGACCAACTTGCCGAAAGTGAAGTGGATGCTGCGTCAGATCAACCTGAGCATGGCCAAGGACCTGTTGGCCCAACTGATGAAGAACGACAACCCGCAAGTGATCAGCAGCTCGTTGCAGCTGGCGCTGAGGAATCTGGGCCTGTCGCGGATGATCAATCCGGGGTCTGTGAAAGGGCATTGACGGCTGGCGCTGCGCTGCTCTTAGTGGGACCGGCTTTAGCCGGGAAGAGGCCGGCTTGAACACCCTAAGATGTTGGGTGTGACACAAGACGCTTTCCCGGCTAAAGCCGGTCCCACTAAAACCCTGATGCAGGCTAAACCTGCAGGTCCACCTCTCCCAATCTCCCGCCATACGGCCCAAAGCTGCGCTCGATCAGGCGCCGGCTGCCGTCTGCATTAACCAGCAACACCGTGCTCGCCCGCGTGCCGTAATTGGGACTGGCGATGAACACGCTCGACAGCAATTTCTCCGTCGCCAGCCCAACGCCGGTGTTCGGCAGTTCGGCATCAGGCGCAGGCGCGTGATCGATGAGAAAGCCAAACAGCGCTTCGGGATCAGGATTGTGCAGTTGTTCGGACAGGGCGGCTTTGGCTTTCACCAGCTTCGGCCACGGCGTGTCGAGTCCGGCGTTGGACACTCCGTAAACGCCTGCTTCCAGGCGGCGGGGTGTCGGGTCGTTCGCATTGAGGAAGTGCAACTGCTGACGATCACCCAACAGCAAATTGAACCCCCCGTACTCCTCCGATCGCGCAGCAATTTCACGCAAATAGTCGTCAATCGATACATCGTGGGGTGACTCTTTGCTCAAGAAGCCAGCAACCAGTTCGCCCCGTGAGCGGCGGCCAGGCGTTTTACCCGGCTCGCGGATATTGGTGAGAGCAGCAAAACGTCCATCAGCATTAACCCCCAGCCACGTCCCGCCCGCCTCAAGATCGCGCCCGGCGTAAATCTGTGGCGCGTCTTCCCACTGTGCCAGCGGCAGAGTAGGGCGCGCGTAGAACTCGTCACGATTGGCCGCCAGAACCAGCGGCTGAGGGTGCGACGGCCGCCAGGCGAAGACGATAAGGCACATGGATGACTCCTTTTTGCGCCACTTTACCCACCCCGCACGCCGACATCCATCGCACGCGGCTAGAGCGGATCGGCGCGGTCCGGTAACATGCCGCACTGTTTTTGAGAGATGTCCGCGTCAGGCGTGGCGACATCGTCGGTGTGCGGGTTTAGCAACGCGGTCGCTCTTGCACCAGATTTCATCATTATTGGGTGGCACTACCTGCTGCCGCCGCCGCATAGTTCCGCTTCGTCGCTCAATGAGCGCTTCTATTTCAAGGAGTCGCAATGCTGCCTTACCCGCAGATTGACCCGGTAGCCGTGGCCATCGGTCCGCTGCAAATTCACTGGTACGGCCTGATGTATCTGGTCGGTATCGGCAGTGCCTGGTACCTGGCATCCCGTCGCCTGAATCGCTTTGACCCGACGTGGACCAAAGAAAAGCTCTCGGACATGATTTTCTGGGTCGCCATGGGCGTCATCGTCGGTGGGCGTCTCGGCTACGTGCTGTTCTACGATCTGCCCAACTACATCGCCAACCCGCTGCTGATCTTTGAAGTGTGGAAGGGCGGCATGGCGTTCCACGGCGGCATCATCGGCGTGATGATCGCGACGTACTGGTTCGGCAAGCGCAACGGCAAGTCGTTCTTCCAGCTCATGGACTTCATCGCGCCCATGGTGCCGATTGGTCTGGGTGCCGGGCGCATCGGTAACTTCATCAACGCCGAACTGTGGGGCAAACCGACTGATCTGCCCTGGGCCATGGTGTTCCCGCCCTACAGCGATCCTGCGCAACTGCCGCGCCATCCGTCACAGCTCTACCAGTTCGCGCTGGAAGGCGTGGCACTGTTCGTCATTCTCTATTTGTTCTCCCGCAAGCCGCGTCCGACCATGGCCGTTTCCGGCATGTTCGCGCTGTTCTACGGCATCTTCCGCTTCGTGGTGGAGTTCGTCCGCGTGCCGGACGCCCAGCTGGGTTATCTGGCCTGGGGCTGGGTCACCATGGGGCAGATCCTCAGCCTGCCGATGATCATTGGCGGCCTGGTGCTGATCTGGCTTGCCTACCATCGCGCGCCCGCTGCCAACAACGCTGCGGCGTGACGCGCCGGGCACATTTGCTGAACGCCGGGCCTGATGGGTGCGGCGGATCCACCGAAACAGAGGGCCTCTGGTCATGAAGCAATACCTTGAACTGCTGCAGGACGTCATCAACAACGGAACCCGCAAGGGCGACCGCACCGGGACTGGCACCACTGCCGTGTTCGGTCGGCAGATTCGCCACAACCTGGCCGATGGCTTCCCGCTGCTGACCACCAAGAAGCTGCACTTCAAGAGCATCGCCAACGAGCTGATCTGGATGCTCAGCGGCAACACCAACACCAAATGGCTCAACGAAAACGGCGTAACCATCTGGGATGAGTGGGCCACCGAAGACGGCGACCTCGGCCCGGTGTATGGCGCCCAGTGGACCGGCTGGCCGACCAAGGATGGCGGCAAGATCAACCAGATCGATTACATGGTCGACTGCCTGAAGAACAACCCCAACAGCCGGCGCATCCTGTTCCACGGCTGGAACACCGAGTACCTGCCGGACGAAAAGCTGTCGCCGCAGGAGAACGTCAAGGCCGGGCGCCAGGCCCTTGCAGTGTGCCATCTGCTGTATCAGGCCTTCGTTGCCGACGGCAAGCTGTCGATGCAGCTGTACATTCGCAGTTCGGACGTCTTCCTCGGCCTGCCGTACAATATCGCCGCGTTGGCGCTGCTGACCCACATGCTGGCTCAGCAATGCGACCTGATCCCCCACGAGATCATCGTGAGCCTGGGCGACACTCACGCTTACTCCAATCATGAAGAGCAAATCGCGACGCAGCTGACCCGCACGCCGCGACAGCTGCCGCAGCTGAACATCAAGCGTCGCCCGGAGAGCATCTACGACTACCGATTCGAAGATTTCGAAATCGTGGGTTATGACGCCGATCCGAGCATCAAGGCGCCGGTAGCGGTGTGACCTCCACTGCGCTCATGAGTGGAGGCTATTGATCAATCGGTAACCGATTGAAAACCTCTATCCGCCCAGTGCGCAGTGACAATGAGCTTAAACGCGTCGATTTCCCTATCGTTCTCCCCATCGGACAGACAAAGGGCGGCCTCAGCAGGGGTTGCCCGCCAGTACCCTTTGTGGAGAAGCACGCATGAGCAACAAACTGACGACCGCTTTCGGCGCCCCCGTAGTCGACAACCAGAATATCCAGACCGCCGGCCCCCACGGCCCCGCGCTGCTGCAGGATGTCTGGTTCCTCGAGAAGCTCGCCCATTTCGATCGTGAAGTTATCCCGGAGCGTCGCATGCACGCCAAGGGTTCCGGCGCGTTTGGCACCTTCACCGTCACTCACGACATCACCCGCTACACCCGCGCAAAAATCTTTTCTGAAATTGGCAAAACCACCGAGATGTTCGCCCGCTTCTCCACCGTTGCCGGTGAGCGCGGCGCAGCAGATGCCGAGCGCGACATTCGCGGTTTCTCGTTCAAGTTCTACACCGAGGAAGGCAATTGGGACATGGTTGGCAATAACACGCCGGTGTTCTTCCTGCGCGACCCGATGAAGTTTCCTGACCTGAACCACGCCGTCAAACGCGACCCACGCACCGGCATGCGCAGTGCCGAAAACAACTGGGACTTCTGGACTCAACTGCCGGAAGCGCTGCACCAGGTGACTGTCGTGATGAGCGAGCGCGGCATTCCCCGCAGCTACCGCGAAATGCACGGGTTTGGCAGCCACACCTACAGCTTTCTCAGCGCGCAGCACGAGCGGTTCTGGGTGAAATTCCACTTTGTCTCGCAGCAAGGCATCGCCAACCTGACCGACGCCGAAGCGCAGGACCTGGTCGGCCGTGACCGTGAGTCCCATCACCGTGACCTGTACGAAAACATCGAGCAGGGCAACTTCCCGCGCTGGAAGCTGTTCGTGCAGATCATGCCGGAGAAGGAGGCGGGCTCGTACCCCATCAACCCGTTCGACCTGACCAAGGTCTGGCCGAAGGGCGACTACCCGCTGATCGAAGTGGGCGTTGTTGAGCTGAACCGTAATCCGGAGAACAACTTTGCGGACGTTGAGCAGGCGGCATTTGCGCCTTCCAACGTGGTGCCGGGCATCAGCTTCTCGCCGGACAAAATGCTGCAGGGTCGTCTGTTCTCATACGGCGATGCCCAGCGCTACCGTTTGAGCGTCAACCACCACCAGATCCCGGTGAACTCGCCACGGGCGGCGCTGCACGTGAACAGCTACCACCGCGACGGCCTGATGCGCATCGACGGTAATCGTGGCGGCATGACTTCTTATGAGCCGAACACCAAAGGCGCGTTTCAGGAACAGCCGGACTTCAGAGAGCCGCCGTTGTCGATCGAAGGCGCGGCCGCTCACTGGAACCACCGCGTGGATGGCGACTACTACTCGCAGCCAGGCAACCTGTTCCGCCTGATGAACGACCGGGAGAAACAGTCGCTGTTCGACAACACCGCCCGCTCGTTGCGCGGCGTGTCGGCACCGATTATTCAGCTGCACATCGAACACTGCTCGATGGCTGATCCTGAGTACGGGATTGGGGTCGCGGCTGCGGTTGAGCGTATCCACAACGCTTGAAGGTGCGTGCACCGGCCTCTTCCCGGCTAAAGCCGGTCCCACTAAAGCATTCGCGTGCGTCCAATGGGTCCGGCTGAAACGCCGACTTGTGGGACCGGCTTTAGCCGGGAAGGCGTCGGATGCCACACCGCGAAAGTGATGTTGCCCCCAATGGCCTCTTCCCGGCTAAAGCCGGTCCCACTAAAGCATTCGCGTGCATTCAATGGGACCGGCTGGAACGCCGACTTGTGGGACCGGCTTTAGCCGGGAAGGCGTCGGATGCCACACCGCGAAAGTGATGTTGCTCCCAATGTCCGCTTCCCGGCTAAAGCCGGTCCCACTAACCAGTCAATGCCCGTGGCTGCGGCCTACGTGGGAGTGTTCGACGTCCGCTGCCACGACGCTGCCGCTGATTTCAAGCCGATCCAGAATCCCGCAGTGATCCGGCGCACCTTCGCTGCAGCGTTGGCGCAGGTCGACCAGTTGCTCCTGCAGCGCTTGCAGGCTCGCGACCCGGGCGTTCACGTGCTGGATGTGTTCGTCAATCAGCGCGTTGACGTTCTCGCACTGGTCCCGCGGACTGTCGCGCAGCGCCAGCAGGCTGCGGATCTCGTCCAGCGTCATGTCCAGGCTGCGGCAGTTGCGGATGAAGGTTAGGCGCTCGACGTGCTCCTGGGTGTAGAGCCGATAGTTGCCGTCACTGCGTGCAGGCTCACTGAGCAGGCCCTCGCGCTCGTAGTACCGAATGGTTTCCACCGGGCAATCCGTGAGTTTTGCCAGTTCGCCGATTTTAAATGAAGGGTTCATGCGCAAGATCTCGATAGGATGCTTGACCCTATAGTGGCTACAGGGTGTTCACTTGGCAACACGCACACTTAGAGACTCAATCCATGAGTGACTCTGTACACAAATCTTCCCCTCGCAATCCTGCTCACATCGCGCCCGACCATGCCGGGCACGAGCACGCTGCTCATGACCATTCCGCCCATGACCACGCTGATCACGATCACGCCGGTCATGACCGCGGGCAAGCCAAACTCACGCCCGTGCACAAACACGACCATGCTGCCCACGCGTGCTGCTCCCACGACAGCGCACCCGCCGTCGTGACCATCGATGGCGCGTCAGGCGCTGAGGGTCAACTCAGCAGCTTCCGCATCGAAGCCATGGACTGCCCCACCGAGCAGACGCTGATCCAGAACAAGCTCGGCAAGATGAAGGGTATTCAGAAGCTTGAATTCAATCTGATCAATCGCGTGCTGGGTGTCTGGCACGAGCTACCGTCCACCGACCCCATCCGCGACGCCATTGGCGCGCTGGGCATGCAGGCGGACCTGATCGAAGAGGGCGCTGACAAGGAAACCGCGTCGCTGCCGCCCGCCAACAAACCGTGGTGGCCGTTGGCGCTGTCGGGTGTCGCTGCATTGACGGCGGAAGTCATCCATTTCACCAACGCCGCGCCCACCTGGGTAGTCGCCATCGTTGCGCTGGTCGCCATTTTCAGCGGCGGCCTGACCACCTACAAAAAGGGCTGGATCGCCCTGAAAAACTTCAACCTGAACATCAATGCGCTGATGAGCATCGCTGTCACCGGCGCGGTGCTGATCGGGCAGTGGCCAGAAGCGGCGATGGTGATGTTTCTGTTCACCGTCGCCGAGCTGATCGAAGCCAAATCCCTGGACCGTGCGCGCAATGCCATTGGCGGCCTTATGCAGCTGACGCCGGAAACCGCGACGGTGCAGCAGAACGGCGAGTGGCTTGAGATTGAGGTCAAGAATATTGAGTTGGGCAGCGTCGTTCGGGTGAAACCGGGTGAGCGCATCGGGCTGGACGGTGAAGTGGTTTCCGGCCAGTCGAGCATCGATCAGGCGCCGATCACGGGCGAAAGCCTGCCGGTCGAGAAAACCGTGGGCGACAAGGTCTTTGCCGGCACGATCAATCAGGCCGGTTCGCTGGAATACAAAGTGACCGCCGCCGCCAACAACTCGACGCTGGCGCGGATCATCCATGCCGTCGAGGCGGCCCAGGGTGCGCGCGCGCCGACTCAGCGTTTCGTTGACAGCTTTTCAAAGATCTACACGCCCGCCGTGTTCGCGCTGGCTCTGGCGATCGCGATCATCCCCCCGCTGTTCATGGGCGCGGTGTGGTTTGACTGGATCTACCGCGCGCTCGTGCTGCTGGTGGTTGCGTGCCCGTGTGCGCTCGTGATTTCGACGCCGGTGACGATTGTCAGCGGTCTGGCAGCGGCGGCGCGCAAAGGCATCCTGATCAAGGGCGGCGTGTACCTGGAAATGGGGCACAAGCTCGATTACCTGGCGCTCGACAAGACCGGCACCATCACCCACGGCAAGCCGGTGCAGACTGATTACGTGTTGCTCGATACGTCATTGGGCGAGCAAGCGCTGGCGATCTCGGCGAGCCTGGCCGGTCGCTCGGATCACCCGGTGTCTCAAGCGATTGCCAAGGCTGCGCAGGACGGCACCCGGCTGCCGGTCGAGGCGTTCGAAGCCCTCGCAGGGCTTGGCGTGAAAGGCGAGGTGCAAGGGCGTTTGTATCACTTGGGCAACCATCGTCTGGTGCATGACGCCGGGTATTGCTCGCCGGGACTGGAAGCGCAACTTGAAGCGCTGGAAAGCCAGGGCAAAACCGTGGTGCTGCTGTTCGACGCTTCCGGCCCGCTGGCGTTGTTTGCGGTCGCCGACACGGTGAAGGACAGCAGCCGCGAGGCCATCGAGCAACTGCATGCGCTGGGCGTGAAGACGATGATGCTGACGGGCGACAACCCGCACACCGCCAAGGCCATCGCCGCTCAGGTGGGCATCGATCAGGCCCAGGGCAATCTGATGCCGACCGACAAGCTGCAAGCCATTGAAGCCCTGTACGCGCAAAACCATCGGGTGGGCATGGTCGGGGATGGCATCAATGATGCGCCGGCGCTGGCCCGGGCGGAGATCGGTTTTGCCATGGCGGCGGCGGGCACGGACACTGCCATCGAAACCGCCGACGTGGCGCTGATGGACGATGATCTGCGCAAGATTCCGACCTTCATTCGCCTGTCGCGGGACACGGCAGCGGTGCTCAAGCAGAACATGGCGCTGGCGCTGGTGATCAAGCTGATCTTTCTGGCGGTGACCTTCGCTGGCATGGCCACCATGTGGATGGCGGTGTTCGCCGACATGGGCGTGAGTTTGCTGGTGGTGTTCAACGGGTTGCGGTTGTTGAAAAAGTAACGCTGATGATCAGGAGACTGATGGTGCTCAGACAGGCCTCTTCCCGACTAAAGCCGGTCCCACTAACGCCGCGTGCGCATCCAGTGGGACCGGCTTTAGCCGGGAAGGCGTCAGGTGCAATGCCGCAAAATTGATGGTGCTCAAACTGGCCTCTTCCCGGCTGAAGCCGGTCCCACCAAGAGAGTCATCAACCCGGGGCTACTTCCCGTACTTCTCCCGCCCCCAGGCGATCATCTCTTCCAGCAGACCTTTCAACACCACCTGCGTCGGCTCGGCCAGATCGGGACGGTAGTGGAACGGCACGAACTCGTCCATGTACGTGCTCTGCGCCAGTTCCAGTTGTACCGCGTGGATATGGTTGGACGGGTCGCCGTAGTGGCGGGTGATGTGGCCGCCCTTGAAACGGCCGTTGAGCACATGGCTGTAGTTCTTCGCCGCAGCGCAGGCGGTGTCCAGACGCTGGGCCAGCGCTTCATCACAGCTCGCACCATTGAACGTGCCGAGGTTGAAGTCCGGCAGCCGCCCGTCGAACAAGTGCGGGATGTGTCCACGAATGGAATGCGCATCGAACAGCAGCGCATATCCGAACTCGGCGCGCAGGCGTTCAAGCTCGTTGCGCAGGGTATCGTGGTACGGCGTCCAGATTTTCTCCAGATAGGTTGCGCGTTCTTCCTTGCTGGGCGACAAACCTTCCTTGAACAACGGGTCGCCTTCGAACAACGTCGACGGGAACAGCCCGGTGGTCGCGCCGGCGTACAGCGGCGTGTCGTCGGAGGGGCGATTGAGGTCGATGACGAAGCGCGAATATTCCGCCGAGAGCACGCTGGCGCCGAGGTCAGACGCAAAGTCATACAGACGCGGAATGTGCCAGTCGGTGTCCGGCAGGCTCACGGCCTCGTCCACCAGACCGTCACGCACGGCGGGCGTCAGGTGCAGTCCCGGGTGCGGCATGCTGATCAGCAGCGGCACGCGACCGCGAGTGAAACTCAGAACCTTGTCCACAGTATTCCCCTGATTAGAGAGTGCGTTCCACGCCATGACGCACGACGCGTTTGTCCAGATCGCCGCCCAGCCAGTAGGCGAGGTCGGCAGGCCGTTCGATGTGCCAGGCGACGAAATCCGCCGTTTTGCCCACCTCCAGCGAACCATGGGTCTCGGCCAGGCCCAGCGCCTGTGCTGCGTGGATAGTTGCGCCGGCCAGGGCTTCTTCCGGGGTCATGCGGAACAGCGTGCAGGCCATGTTGAGCATCAGCCGCAGCGACAAGCCCGGGGATGTGCCCGGGTTGAGGTCGGTGGAAATGGCGATCTTCACCCCGTGTTTGCGCAGGGCATCCATCGGTGGCAACTGAGTCTCGCGCAGGAAATAAAATGCCCCCGGCAGCAACACCGCGACCGTGCCTGAGGCCGCCATCGCGATGGCGTCTTCTTCGGTCATGAATTCCAGATGGTCAGCCGACAATGCCTGATAACGCGCCGCCAGACTCGAGCCGTGCAGCGAAGACAACTGCTCGGCGTGCAGCTTGACCGGCAGGCCCAGCTGGCCGGCAGTGATGAACACCCGCTCGACCTGCGCTGGCGAGAACGCCAGGTATTCGCAGAAGGCGTCGACGGCATCCACCAGGTTTTCCGCCGCCAGCGCCGGCAGCATCTCGCTGCAGATGTGGGCGATGTAGTCGTCGGCGCGGTCTTTGTATTCCGGCGGCAAGGCGTGGGCAGCGAGGCAGGTGCTGCGCACGGTGACCGGCAGGTTTTCACCCAGTTGGCGAATCACCCGCAGGATCTTGCGTTCGCTGGCGAGGTCCAGGCCGTAACCGGATTTCATCTCGATCGTGGTCACGCCGTCCCTGAGCAGGTGCAGCAGACGACGTTCAGCGCTGGCGTAGAGTTCTTCTTCACTGGCGGCCCGGGTGGCGCGGACGGTGCTGGCAATACCGCCGCCCGCTGCGGCGATTTCCGCGTAGCTGACGCCCTGCAAGCGCTGTTCGAACTCACCGCTGCGGTTACCGCCGAACACCGTGTGCGTGTGGCAATCGATCAGGCCAGGCATCAACCACGCGCCGTTCAGGTCGACGCGCTTGATGTCGCCCTGGTCCGGCAACTCTTGGAGAGGACCGATCCAGACGATCTGCGCTGCATCGGTCACGATGGCGGCGTCCTCGATGATCGAGTACGTGCCGTTCGCCATGGTTGCTGCGTGACAGTGGTGCCAGAGCGTTTTCATCAGTACCTCCAGAGAACAAATAGAGCCTGCTTCAGACACGGACCGCAGGGTTTTGCGTCAGCTATTTGATGTGGCCTTTATCAGGTTTTGCTTCGGCTTGACCCAGATCCAGTAAGCAACCACCAGCAAACCAATCCATGCCGCCCCCACCACCAGCGCGGCCTGGCTGTCCGGGAAATAACCCAGCACGCCGAACACGAACACCATGAACAACGTGGCAACAATCGGCGCAACGGGCCAGAACGGCACCGGGAATTTCAGCTGGGCAACTTCTTCTGCGCTCATCGAGCGGCGCATGGCGATCTGCGTGACCAGAATCATCAGCCAGACCCAGACCGTCGCGAAGGTCGCGATCGAGGCGATCAGCAGGAACACGTTTTCCGGAATCAGGTAATTCAGCACGACGCCGCAGAGCAGCGCGACGCCCATCACCAGCACGGTCATCCACGGCACGCCCTGGGCGGACAACTGAGCAAAACCCTTGGGCGCCTGACCCTGTTTCGCCAAGCTGTACATCATGCGTCCGGCGCCGAAGATGTCGCTGTTGATTGCCGAAACAGCTGCGGTGATGACCACGATGTTGAGGACGGTCGCCGCAGAGGAAATCCCCAAGTGATCGAAGATCTGGACGAACGGGCTGCCCTGGTTGCCGATCTGCTGCCACGGATACAGCGACATCAGGACGAACAGCGTGAGCACGTAAAACAGCAGAATCCGAAGCGGGACTGCATTGATCGCGCGCGGAATAACGCGCTCCGGGTTGCGCGCTTCACCGGCGGTGATGCCGATGATTTCGATGCCGCCGAAGGCAAACATGACCACCGCCAGCGAGGCCACGAGACCACCGATGCCGTTGGGCATGAAGCCGCCGTAGGCCCACAGATTGCTCACGCTGCTGACGCCGCCGCCCGAGTCCGAGCCGATGCCAAACAGCATGATGCCGAAGCCTGCGAGGATCATCGCGATGATCGCGCCGACCTTGAGCAGCGACAGCCAGAACTCCGTTTCACCGAAAACTTTGACGCTGCACAGGTTGAGCGCGCCGATCAGAAAAACGATGCCGAGCACCCAGATCCAGCGTGGCACCTCTGGAAACCAGAAGCCCATGTAGATACCGAACGCAGTGACATCGGCCAGGCAGACGATGACCATCTCGAACGCATAGGTCCAGCCGAGGACAAACCCTGCGAGCGGACCCAGATACGTGGTGGCGTACTCGCCGAACGAGCCGGACACCGGGTTGCGCACGGCCATCTCGCCGAGGGCGCGCATGACCATGTAAACCGCAGCGCCGGCGATGATGTACACCAGCAGCACGGCGGGACCGGCCAGTTTGATAGCCGACGCGGAACCGTAGAACAACCCGGTGCCAATGGCCGAGCCCAGCGCCATGAAGCGAATGTGGCGAGCGCTGAGCCCGCGTTTCAGATCTGTAGCGTTTTGCGATGTCATTTCACACGTTCCTAGTCTTACTTTTTGCTGCGAAACGAGAGCTGCGCACGTCCTTGTAGGAGCGCGCTTGCCCGCGAATTCGGTGTGTCAGTCGGCACATCCATAGCTGACACACTGCAATCGCGGGCAAGCGCGCTCCTACAAAATCATTGCGCGTACATTCTCATTTCAACGACAGGCCATCCCTGGCCTGTCCCGATCAGAAGCTCGGCAGCAGGTCAGCAGAAACCAGGTCGCTCAGGCAGTTGGAAGCCAGCAGCTCGATGGCGGCCTCGATATCAGGGGCGAAGAAGCGGTCTTTCTCGTAGAACGGGACTTTGCCGCGCAGCGTGGTGCGGGCGATTTCCAGTTTTTCGGAGGTCTTCAGACCGTTGCGCAAGTCCAGACCCTGACACGCAGCCAGCCATTCTACAGCCAGCACGCCGCGAGTGTTCTCCGCCATTTCCCACAACCGCTTGCCGGCGGCAGGCGCCATCGACACGTGGTCTTCCTGGTTGGCGGACGTCGGCAGGCTGTCGACGCTGTGCGGGTGGGACAGGGCCTTGTTTTCACTGGCCAGCGCCGCTGCTGTCACCTGGGCGATCATGAAACCGGAGTTCACGCCGCCGTTGGCCACCAGGAACGGCGGCAGCTGCGACATGTGCTTGTCCATCATCAGCGAAATGCGGCGTTCACTGAGGGAGCCGATTTCAGCGATGGCCAGGGCGATGTTGTCGGCGGCCATGGCAACCGGTTCGGCGTGAAAGTTACCGCCGGAAATCACCTCGCCTTCGGCCGCGAACACCAGCGGGTTGTCCGACACCGCGTTTGATTCGACGGCCAGCACTTCGGCGGCCTGACGCAGTTGTGTCAGGCAGGCGCCCATGACCTGTGGCTGGCAGCGCAAGGAGTAGGGGTCCTGAACCTTGTCGCAGTCGCGGTGGGAGTCGGAGAGCTGACTGCCGTCGCCGAGCAGATCGCGATAGGCCGCAGCTGAATCGATCTGGCCGCGCTGACCGCGGGCCGCATGAATACGTGCGTCAAACGGTGCGCGTGAGCCGAGCACCGCCTCAACGGTCAGCGCGCCACAGCTCAAGGCACCGGCGAACAGGTCCTCGGTTTCGAACAGGCCGCGCAACGCGTACGCCGTCGACACTTGCGTGCCGTTAAGCAGCGCCAGGCCTTCTTTGGCCGCCAGCGTCAGCGGCGTTAGCCCGGCAATCGCCAGCGCTTCCACAGCATTCAGCCATTCGCCCTTG
This sequence comes from Pseudomonas petrae, assembly GCF_021728295.1. Classification (GTDB taxonomy): domain Bacteria; phylum Pseudomonadota; class Gammaproteobacteria; order Pseudomonadales; family Pseudomonadaceae; genus Aquipseudomonas; species Aquipseudomonas petrae. The sequence goes on along the minus strand of NZ_JAKJXE010000011.1, from coordinate 51,343 downwards.
TAGCGCGCCTTGCCTTCGCCCAGCAGCACCAGCGACATGTGCGCCAATGGCGCGAGATCGCCGGAGGCGCCGACCGAACCCTTGAGCGGGATGTGCGGATAGACTTCAGCGTTGATCAGCGCGATCAGCGCGTCGATGACCTGACGGCGAATCCCGGAGAAGCCCCGGCTCAGGCTGTTGACCTTGAGCACCATGATCAGGCGCACCAGATCATCGCTGATCGGCCCGCCAACGCCCGCGGCGTGAGACAGCACCAGCGAGCGCTGCAGGTTTTCCAGGTCGGCGCTGGCAATGCGCGTCGAGGCCAGCAGGCCGAAACCGGTGTTGATGCCGTAGGCGGTGCGGTTTTCGGCGAGGATCTGCTCGACGCAGGCCACGCTGTCTTCGATCTGCCGATTGGCGCTGGCGTCGAGTGTCAGCGACACGGGTTGCTGATAGATCGCGCGCAGCTGGGCGAGGCTCAACTGGCCGGGGATCAGATTCAGCGGGGTCGCCTGTTGGGTGTGGGTCACGATGCTGCTACTCCTGAATGGGTATCGGTCGTCTGCGCTGAACCGGCTCCTGCCTGTCCCGCGCGGGGGGCGCCTGCGCGGCGACCGTTGTTGTCGGTGTCGGTGTGAGCGTCTGCCGCGTAATCGCGGCAGCGCTGGAATACGGTTTCCAATGACTCTTCGTTCTTGAGCAGGGTCACGCTGCTGGCGATGTCCGGGGCCAGCCAGCGGTCTTCGTCGTAGGCCGGCACGCGCTCGCGCAACAGACGCCACGCCGCTTCGGTACCGACGCCAAAACGCGGGCCCTTGAAAAATTCGAACGCCTGGCCGGCCAGCAAATACTCGATGGCGAGGATCTGCGTCACGTTCTCCAGCACCTTGTGCAGCTTCAAGGCGGCGCTGGTGCCCATGCTCAGATGATCCTCCTGCAGGCCGGACGTCACGTAGTTATCAATGACCGCCGGTTGTGCCAACTGGCGGTTTTCCGCGCACAGCGAGGCGGCGACGTATTGGGTGATCATCATCCCGGAATTGACCCCCGGCTGGCTGACCAGAAACGCCGGAAGCCCGCTGACCGTCGGATTGATCAGCCGGTCCAGCCGTCGCTCGGCAATCGAGCCCAGTTCGGCCATGGCAATCGCCAGCAGATCAGCCGCCATCGCCACGGATTGGCCGTGAGGGTTGGCCTGGGAAACCACGCGATACGCGTCAGGCGTGCCGAGCAGCAGCGGGTTGTCGGTGGCTGAGTTGAGCTCGATTTCGATCTGCCGCGTGGCGTGGGCCAACTGGTCCCGCGTGGCGCCATGCACCTGCGGGATAGAGCGGATGCTCAAGGCGTCTTGAGTGCGGATGCCCTGACTGTTGGCGAGCACCTCGCTGCCAGCGAGCAGGCCGCGCAGGTTTTTGCCGACCTGCTGCATGCCGGGATGTGGCTTGAGCGCGATGATGGTTTCGTCGAAGGCGTCGAGCTGGCCGCGAAGGCCCTCAAAGGTCATGGCGGCGATCACGTCGGCCCACTGCATCAGGCGATTGACGTCGGCGACGGCCAGGCAGCTCAGGCCGGTCATGCACGGCGTGCCGTTGACCAGACACAAACCGTCTTTGGCCCCCAGTTCCACCGGCGACAGGCCCTCTTCGCTGAGCGCCTGCAACGCCGACATCACTTGTCCGCGATAACTGACCTGACCCACGCCGAGCAGCGCGACGCCGATGTGCGCCATGTGCGTGAGGTAACCCACCGAGCCCTGGGACGGCACTTGCGGGGTGATGCGTCGATTGAGCAGGGTGAGCAAGGCCTCGACCACCTGACGGTGAATCCCGGACTTGCCCTGGCTGTAGTTGATGATCGCGGCACAGGTGATCGCGCGGGTCTGCTCGTCCGGCAACGCCGGGCCAACGCCGCAGGCATGGCTGAGCAGGGTGTTGCGCGACAGTCGGCCAAGCTGCTCGTCGGCCAGCGACACATTGCACAGCGCGCCCAGGCCGGTGTTCACGCCATAGGCGCGTTCGCCGCTGGCAACGATGCGCTGCACGATCGTCTGGGCATTGTCGATGCGCGCCCACGCGCTTTCCGACAACGACAGCGTCGCGCCATAGCGGGCAACGGCGGTCACGTCCCGCCAACTGAGCGGGCCTTCGCCGATGATGATCTGTTCTGCTCGCGACATGACCACAGCGTCCTTAGAGAGTCGCCACGCGCCGCTGCACGAAACGATCAACGTAATCGTCGGCAGGCGAGTAGAGGATTTCTTTCGGTGTTCCGACCTGAATCAGCCGACCGTCCTTGAGAATGGCGATGCGGTTGCCGATGCGCACGGCTTCGTCGAGGTCGTGGGTGATAAAGACGATGGTCTTCTTCAGGCTCGATTGCAGCTCCAGCAACTGGTCCTGCATCTCGGCGCGGATCAGCGGATCGAGTGCGCTGAATGCTTCGTCCATCAGGATGATGTCGGTGTCAGCCGCCAACGCCCGGGCCAGGCCGACGCGCTGACGCATGCCGCCGGAGAGCTGATGTGGGTACTTTTTCTCGTAGCCCTTCAGACCCACTGTGGTGATCCAGTGCTGCGCACGCTCGGCGCATTGCGCTTTGCTCTCGCCACGAATGGTCAGTCCGTAGGCGACGTTGTCGATCACGGTCTTGTGCGGCAGCAGGCCGAAGCTTTGGAACACCATGCTGATCTTGTGCCGACGGAAGTTGCGCAGCGCTTCCATGTCGTAGGTCAGGATGTTCTCGCCATCGACCAGGATCTCGCCGCTGGTGGGGTCGATCAGGCGATTGAAGTGGCGCACCAGGGTCGATTTGCCGGAGCCCGACAGGCCCATGATCACGAAAATCTCTCCGCTGGAGATGGACAGCGACAGGTCGTTCACGCCGACTACGCAGCCGGTCTGCGACAACACCTGATCCTTCGTCTGGTTGTTCTGAACCATCGCCAGCGCATCCTTGGCGCGGTTGCCGAAGATCTTGTACACGTTCTTGACGACGATCTTGCCGTCCGGACTCGCGGTACTCTCTGGATTTCCCGAGCTCACTGGATTAATAGTCTCGACGCTCATTTGTTCGCCTCATGCCGTGGACGGCCATAGGCCTGCGTGATGCGGTCAATCACGACCGCCAGAATGACGATGGCCAGACCCGCTTCCAGGCCGCGTCCGACGTTGAGGGTCTGAATGCCGACCAGCACGTCTTCGCCCAGACCGCGCGCACCGATCATCGAGGCGATCACCACCATCGACAGCGCCATCATCGTGGTCTGGTTGATCCCGGCCATGATGCTCGGCAGGGCCAGCGGCAGTTGCACGCCAAACAGTTGCTGCCAGCGATTGGCGCCGAAGGCGTTGATCGCTTCCATGACCTCGCCATCGACCTGACGAATGCCCAGATCGGTCAGGCGAATCAGCGGCGGCGCGGCATAGATGACCGTGGCGAAGATCGCCGGCACTTTGCCCAGACCGAACAGCATCAGCACCGGAATCAGGTACACGAAGCTGGGCATGGTCTGCATGATGTCCAGAAGCGGCATCAGCACTGAACGCAGCCGGTTGCTGCGCGCTGAAAGAATGCCGAGCGGTATGCCGATGACTACCGAGATCAGCGTGGCGACCAGCATCAGCGCCAGCGTCTGCATCAGCTTTTCCCACAGGCCCACGGCACCGACGAGAAACAGCAGGCCGACGATGACCACTGTGGTGGTGATCTTGCGGGTCGCGTGCCAGGCGATCAGGCCGACGATGGCCAGCAGCAGCCACCACGGCGCAACGCGCAGCAGGCCTTCGAGCTTGACGATGGCCCACAGCAACGTGTCGGAGATGTGCCGGAACACGTCGCCGTAATTGGTGACCAGCTTGTCGACCCAGTCATTGACCCAGTCGGCGATGGAGAACGTGAAGCTTTCGGGGAACATATCGTTATCTCGATGTATTAGATGGAGCATGCCTGTCAGGCGCCGCGCTGTTCTTGTAGGAGCGACCGGGGTGGCGATCCACCTTGCCCGCGAACGCAGGGTGTCAGGGAACGAATTCATATTTGACACACCGCCTTCGCGGGCAAGCGCGCTCCTACAGGTAGTCAGCTCTCTGCTTACAGTGAAGCATCCACCTTCTTCGCCGCATCCTCGCTCACCCACTGATGCCAGACTTCCGGGTGTTCCTTGAGGAAGATCTTCGCCAGTTTCGGCGACTCGATGCGCTCTTTGGTCATACGCGCCAGATTCTGGTTAAGCAGGTCGATCGGGATGTTGACCTTCTCCATCACTGCCACCAGTTCAGGCGCCTGTTCGTGAAACGCCTTGGACAGGCCGACCTTGATCTCGATGGTCTTGTTCACGCCGGCTTTCTCTTCCAGACGCACCATGTCCACCTGACCCATCAGCGGGGTCGGCGACCAGTAGTAGGCCAGGATCGGCTCGCCACGCTTGTAGCTGGAGAGAATCGCCGCATCCAGCGCCGGGCCTGTGCCAGGGCGGAAGTTGGTGTATTTGCTTTCCAGGCCATAGCTTTTCAGCATTTCGCTGTTTTCCAGCTCGCAGGTCCAGCCGGCCGGGCAATTATAAAAACGGCCTTTCTCCGGCTCTTCGGCATCCTTGAACAGGGCTGCGTATTTACCCAGATCGGCGATGGACTTCAGGTCCGGTGCCTTGGCTTCCAGCTTGCGCTTGGCGTCGCCTTCGATCACGTAACGCGGCACGTACCAGCCTTCCACCGCGCCCTTGACCGGCGCGCCGACGCCGACCACTTTGCCGGCCGCTTCCGCCTTGTTCCAGACTTCGCTGCGGCCGACCCATTCTTCGGTAAACACTTGAATATCGTTGGTGCTCAGGGCGTTTTCCATGGTGATGGAATTGCCCGGCAGGCTGTCCACTTCGCAGCCATACCCCTTGTTCAGCACCACTTGCAGCACATCGGTCAGCAGCATCGCGCTCTCCCAGTTCAGACCGGCGAATTTCACCGGCTTGCCGGACTCGCACCATCCTGCAGCCTGACTGGCGCCACTGGCGAGCACGCCGGCGGTGAGCAACGTGGATAGCAGGGCCTTTTTCGTGTTCATTGAGTGACGCTCCGGTCTTGTAGTGGATGACGGCAGTAACGAAAACAGATGGCGTCCAGCCGTGGGGAGAGGCACTTGCCGGCCTCGTCCCGCTTCTCTCTCCAGCAATGCCTGTTCAACAGACGTGCATGACGAACGGTCAGTTCACCGCCATGTGTGCAGGGGCAGCAATGCGGCTTGCAGGGGGCGCGTCCGAACCCGGTGGCAGGATCAAGCGATCAGCCACTCTACCGGGCCACCTCTTCGCCGCCACGTAGTACAGCACAGCAGGCACGATGAGACCGATGATCCACGAGATGTCGGTGTCATCGAGGCTCGCCACCAGCGGTCCGGTGTAGAAGTGCGTAGAGATGAACGGCATCTGAATCAGCACGCCCAGCACGTAAATCCCGATGCCCATCCAGTTCCAGCGGCCGTAGCGACCGTTCGGGTCCGACAGCGCCGGGATGTCATAGCGCTCCTTGGTGATGCAGTAGAAGTCCACGAGATTGATCGCGCTCCACGGTGTGAAGAACGCCAGCAGAAACAGGATGAAGGCCGAGAAATCCTTGAGGAACGAGTCCTTGCCCAGCAGCGCCAGCGCCGTCGCGATGCCGACCATGGCGAAAATGTACGTCAGCCGCAACGCACTGGAGATGTGACGGTTGCCGCGAAAGCCGCTGACGATGGTGGCGATGGACATGAAGCTGCCGTAGGCGTTGAGCGTGGTGATGGTCACCTTGCCGAACGCGATGCTGAAATACAGTGCTGCCGCGACCGCGCCGGTCCCGCCGAGGCCGACGATGAATGAGACCTCGTGGTGGGCGAAGTTCTTGCCGGCCAGTGCTGCCGCGAACACGCCGAAGACCATGGACGCCTGCGCGCCGATCACCGAACCCAGGCCCACCGCCCAGAACGTTTTGCCAGCCGAGGTGCTGCGCGGCAGATAGCGCGAGTAATCCGCGACGTAAGGGCCAAAGGCGATCTGCCAGGACGCCGACAGTGAAATCGCCAGCAGGAAGCTGCTCAGCGAAAAGTGCTTGTTGCCCAGCAGCGCGCCGACGTCGTTGCCCGCCAGCAGCGCGGCGAACAGGTAGACGAAGGCGATCACGCCGATGAGGCTGGCGACCCGGCCGATCATGTGGATGACCCGGTAGCCAAGGATGGTCAGCACCACGATGGCCGCCGCGAAGATCACCACGCCTTGCCAGTCCGGCACGTTGATCAGTTGCGCCACCGCCTGGCCTGCGAGCAGCGAGCCGCTGGCGGAAAAGCCGATGTACATCAGGCACACCAACACCAGCGGAATTACCGCGCCGTAAACGCCAAACTGCACCCGGCTGGAAATCATCTGCGGCAGGCCGAGCTTCGGCCCTTGCGCCGCGTGCAGCGCCATGACGCCACCGCCGATAAGCTGACCGATGAAAAGCCCGATCAGCGACCAGAACACGCCGCCGCCCAGCACCACGGCCAAGGCCCCGGTGACGATCGCGGTGATCTGCAGATTGGCGCCCAGCCACAGTGTGAACTGACTGAACAGACGACCGTGTCGTTCGGCATCAGGGATGTAATCGATCGAACGCCGCTCGATCACGGAAGCAGGTGCAGCACGATCATCTGGAACAGCCATCTCAGACATTCCCCTAAAGCGAGTGTTGGCACGCGTACTTGTGCTGCCGAATCACCTGCAGGAGCGCGCTTGCCCGCGAAGAGGCCGGTACATCCGCAGCATTAACTGCGTCTGACATTCAGTCTTCGCGAGCAAGCTCGCTCCCACAGGCGCCGTGTGCACCCCAGGCATTGATCAGTTATTGATCATCGGCAGGTTCAGGCCCTGCTCTTTGGCGCAGTCAATCGCGATCTGATAACCCGCGTCGGCATGACGCATCACGCCGGTGGCCGGGTCGTTGTGCAGGACACGGGCGATGCGTTCGGCGGCTTCATCGGTGCCGTCGCAGACGATGACCATGCCCGAGTGCTGCGAGAAGCCCATGCCGACGCCACCGCCGTGGTGCAACGATACCCAGGTCGCGCCGCTCGCGGTATTGAGCAGGGCGTTGAGCAGTGGCCAGTCGGACACGGCGTCGGAGCCGTCCTGCATCGATTCGGTCTCGCGGTTCGGGCTGGCGACGGAGCCGGAGTCCAGGTGATCACGACCGATCACCACCGGCGCCGACAGCTCGCCGCTGCGGACCATTTCGTTGAAGGCCAGGCCCAGCTTGGCGCGCTGGCCCAGGCCGACCCAGCAGATACGTGCCGGCAGACCCTGGAAGCTGATGCGCTCACGGGCCATGTCCAGCCAGTTGTGCAGGTGCGCGTCGTCCGGGATCAGCTCTTTGACTTTGGCGTCGGTCTTGTAGATGTCTTCAGGGTTGCCCGACAGCGCGACCCAGCGGAACGGACCTATGCCACGGCAAAACAGAGGACGAATGTAAGCGGGCACGAAACCGGGGAAATCGAAAGCATGGGCAATGCCCACTTCCTTGGCCATCTGACGGATGTTGTTGCCGTAATCGAACGTCGGCACACCCATTTTCTGAAACGCCAGCATGGCTTCGACGTGATCTGCCATGGACTGCTTGGCGGCCTTGACCACTGCGGCAGGCTCGGTGGCAGCGCGCTCGCGGTACTGCTCCCAGGTCCAGCCTTTTGGCAGGTAGCCGTTGAGCGGGTCGTGGGCGCTGGTCTGGTCGGTGACCATGTCCGGGCGCACGCCACGGCGGACCATTTCCGGAAGGATCTCGGCGGCGTTGCCGCACAGCGCGATGGAGATCGCCTTGCCTTCGGCGGTGTACTTGGCGATGCGGGCGAGGGCGTCGTCGAGGTCAGTGGCTTGCTCGTCGACGTAGCGGGTTTTCAGGCGGAAATCGATGCGGCTCTGCTGGCATTCGATGTTCAGCGAGCAGGCGCCCGCCATGCCGGCGGCCAATGGCTGCGCGCCGCCCATGCCGCCCAGACCTGCAGTCAGGACCCAGCGACCCTTCAGGTTGCCGTCGTAATGTTGGCGACCGGCTTCGACGAAGGTTTCGTACGTGCCTTGAACGATGCCCTGGCTGCCGATGTAGATCCAGCTGCCGGCGGTCATCTGGCCGTACATTGCCAGGCCTTTGGCGTCCAGTTCGTTGAAGTGCTCCCAGCTCGCCCAGTGCGGCACCAGGTTGGAGTTGGCGATCAGCACGCGGGGTGCGTTGCTGTGGGTCTTGAACACGCCGACCGGTTTGCCGGACTGCACCAGCAGGGTTTCGTCATCGTTCAGGTGAGTCAGGCTCTCGACGATCTTGTCGTAGCACTCCCAGTTACGTGCTGCACGACCGATACCGCCGTAGACCACCAGTTCGTTCGGGTTCTCGGCGACTTCCGGGTCGAGGTTGTTCATCAACATCCGCAATGGTGCTTCGGTCATCCAGCTTTTAGCGGTCAGTTGCGTGCCATGGGCCGCGCGGATTTCTACATCGCGGCGTTTGGTCCATTGCTGAGCGGGGTTCTTTTCGTCAGTAGTCACTTAACAATCCTCGATGATCAATCCGGCCCGGACGCATTAGTCCGTAACGAACGTGGGAATAAGGTCCTGCATGAGTGCCGCCGTTGAGATTCGAATTGAGCGGTGATGCTTTTTATCGACTCATGCTTACTTGTACATACAAGCATATGCAACCAAGGGGCCAACGTTGGTTTGTGAACGTAGAAAAGCCTACCACCCGCTCTGGCGCGGGTCTTTCAGTGATTCACGAGGCGAGAGGGCAGGCAGCGAGGGAACAGCGAGCGGAAGGAATTTGTTACTTTTCGGTGCGCACGCCCCAGCACAGTGCGTGGCTGGGGGTAACAAAAGCGGCAGTGAGCGACCAGATCCCCGCGGGGGCCGGCTTGCTGGCGAACCTATCGGTCATTCACCATCGCAGCATTGGCATTGGCATTGGCATTGGCATTGGCGCTTTCGCCAGCAAGCCGCCTCCTACAATGAGATAAGCGATCGAGATCAGTGCTGAGCCAGCTTGCTGCGTAACAACACCACCCCGGCAAGCGCCGATGCGATCGAACCCAGCAACACGCCCACTTTAACTTCGTCGATCAGATGCGCTGCGCCCGGGAAGGCCAGGTTGCCGATGAACAGGCTCATGGTGAAACCAATTCCGCAGAGCAGGGCGACGCCATACAGCTGCGGCCAGTTGCTTCCTTCTGGCAGCGTTGCCAGGCCGGATCGGATTGCCAGCACCGCCGCGAGAAACACACCGATCTGCTTGCCGATAAACAAGCCCAGCGCCACACCCAGCGGCACCGGGTCGACCAGATTGCCGAGGGTGATCCCCGACAGGGAGACGCCCGCGTTGGCAAAGCCGAAAATCGGCACCACCGCGAACGCCACCCAGTAGTGCATTTTCTCTTCAAGAAACAGCAGCGGTGAGCGGGCTTCTTCCTTGCGCGTGCCCAGCGGAATACACAGCGCCAGCGCCACGCCCGCCAAGGTCGCGTGCACACCTGATTGCAGCACGAAGAACCACAACAACAGGCCGAGCAGCAGGTACGGCAGCAATCGCTGCACGCCCATGCGGTTCATGATCACCAGCACGGCGAGCGTCGCGAACGAGGCGCCGAGCATCGTCATGTTCAGGCCGCTGCTGTAGAACAGCGCAATGATGGTGACGGCGCCCAGATCATCGAGAATCGCCAGCGCGGCCAGAAACACTTTCAACGACGTCGGCACCCGCTTGCCCAGCAACGAGAGCACGCCGAGGGCGAAGGCGATGTCGGTGGCTGCAGGAATCGCCCAACCGCTCAGGGTTTCGGTGTTGCCCATGTTGACGCCGATGTAGATCAGCGCCGGCACCAGCATGCCGCCCGCTGCCGCAAAACCGGGGAGTGCCCGCTGACCCCAACTGGCGAGACCGCCGGCCAATACTTCGCGTTTGATTTCCAGACCGACCATCAGAAAGAAGATCGCCATCAGCCCGTCGTTGATCCATAACTCGATCGACAACCCTCCCCAGACACTGTGCAGCGCGGCGAAATACGAGGGGGCGAGGGTGGAGTTGGCAACGATGATTGCTGCGAGGGCGGCGCCCATCAGAACGAGGCCGCCTGCTGATTCCGATGCAAGAAAACTGGCAAGAATGGCGATGGCTCGTGGGCTTTCTTTATTGTTGTCGAGCGTCGTCATGGTCTTCCCTGTGTGCTGGCGAAAAAAAACGCAATTTAACACAGGGGATGGATCTCAGGCGGCGAGGCTCAGACGCGCGTCAGCTCAATCACGCACACCCGGCTGACGCGAGGGGCGTAGAGCACCGCCTCCAGCAGAACGCCTGCGGCGTTTTCCAATTGTAAGCAGTCGTGTTTTTCCAGCAACTGCGGCGGGTGTTCGCCGATGTTGGCGGCCATCTGCTCCGCCGCGCTGAACACCACGAACACGTCGGCCGAACTGAAAAAACGCTGCGGCTGCATCACGTCGACCCACTGCAGGCGCGCGCGGTAACGGGCTGGCGAGTAGATCAGGTTGAAGTCGCGAATCGGGCCGTCAAGCAGCGTGCATGACACCGCACTGTCGCCGCTGAACGCGAACGGATCGGACGGCAGCAGTGGCTCACTGTCCTGGCCATCGATGTTCAGCGTCATGCCTGCACCTTGCAGCACCGTGATGATGCGCTGATAACCGGCGAACACCGAAAAGCCGCCTGACTCGGCGATGTCAGCGATCGACAGCCGCCAGCCGAAACCTTCCATGCCTTCACCGGCATCGCGGGTGATTTCCTCGGTGCTGCCACCGCCGTTTTTCCAGGGCATGCGCGGGTAGTCCACAGCGCGCAGAACAGTCAGTTGAGTCATTTGCTGAAGCGTCCTTCCAGGCGGTGGCGTGAGCCGGGATGAATCAGGCGTGCGGCGGTTACCGGTTGGCGGCCGGACCAGGTGCGCCGACGCACCAGCAAGCACGGCTCGCCCTTCTCGATCTGCAGCAACTTGCATTCGTCAGGCTCAGCGAGGATCGCCTCAACCACGTGCTCGCCTTCGGTCAGCGGCGCGACCTGGGAAAGGTAGGCGTAGGGCGTTTGTTTGGTGAAATCCTGCTGCAGGTAGTCCGGCGCGACGAGGGCGTTGACGAAACGGTCTTCGATTTGCACGGGAATATCGTTTTCGAAATGCACGATCAGCGAATGAAACACCCGCTGGCCTTCACGCATGTCGAGCGCCAGCGCGCGTTCGGAACCGGCGGCTTCTTCGGTAAGGATGATGACCTGGCAGGTGTGGGCATGTCCGCGGGCGGCGATCTCATCGGCGATGTTATGCACTTCGAACAACGCGGATTGAGTCTTGGGCTCGGCGACGAATGTACCGACGCCCTGCATGCGCACCAACAGCCCTTCGGCGGTCATCTCACGCAGGGCGCGATTGATGGTCATGCGGCTGAAGCCCAGTTGCGTCACCAGTTCGCTCTCGGAGGGCACGCGGTGATGCGGCGGCCATGTGCCATTCTGAATCTGCTGGGTGATCATGTGCTTCACCCTGGCGTACAGCGGCGCCGGACTGTCACCCATCTGGGAAGCCAGCGGCAAGTTGGCAGGCGGAGTCGGCACAGAGAAATCCTTGTTATGGCGTTATTCAGGCGAGGGAGGGTTACAGCGTCCACGCTAACCATTAACGCGTGTGCCGACAAGCGCCGCGCAGTTTACCGGTCGCGTAAACGTCTGTATATGTATAGACAATTTCACGCGAGGGGTGCCGAGTTATGTCCGTTTTCTTTGCCGAACGTGCGTTATTGCCCACCGGCTGGGCCACCGATGTACGTTTTGAGGTCAGCGCTGATGGCTTGCTGAGCCAGATTCAGGCCAACGCCGAGCGCGGTGACGCCGAGCTGCTCAACGGACCTGTGGTGCCGGGCATGCCGAACCTGCACTCCCACGCGTTTCAACGGGCCATGGCAGGGCTCGCGGAAGTGGCCGGCAATCCCAATGACAGTTTCTGGACCTGGCGCGATCTGATGTATCGCCTCGTTGGGCAGATCAGTCCGCAGCAGCTCGGCGTCATCGCGCGGCAGCTGTACATCGAAATGCTCAAGGGCGGCTTCACCTCGGTTGCGGAATTTCACTACGTCCATCAGGACACCACCGGCAAGCCCTACGCCGACCCTGCCGAGCTGGCGCTGCAGGTCAGCCAGGCGGCGAGTTCGATTGGCATCGGCATGACGTTGCTGCCGGTGCTCTACAGCCACTCCGGTTTCGGCGGCTTGACGCCGAACGAGGGGCAGCGCCGGTTTATCAACAGCACCGACAGTTACCTGGACTTGCAGTCCCGTCTGAAGCCCGTCATCACCACCCAACCTGCCCAGGCGCTGGGTCTTTGCTTTCACTCGTTGCGCGCCGTGACGCCGCAGCAGATCAGTGACGTGACGGCCGCCAGCGATCCCTATTGCCCGATCCACATCCATATCGCCGAGCAGCAAAAGGAAGTTGACGATTGCCTGAGCTGGAGCGGTCGCCGGCCGCTGCAGTGGCTGTATGAAAACGTCGAGGTCGATGGGCGCTGGTGCCTGGTTCATGCGACCCATGCCCAGCCGGACGAAGTGGCGTTGATGGCGAAAAGTCGTGCGATCGCGGGATTGTGCCTGACCACCGAAGCTAACCTGGGCGACGGGATTTTCCCGGCGGTTGATTACATCGCACAGGGCGGCCGTTGGGGCATTGGTTCCGACAGCCATGTGTCGCTGAGCGTGGTCGAAGAGTTGCGCTGGCTGGAATACGGCCAGCGTCTGCGCGATCAGCGGCGGAATCGGCTGTACCGGCCGGATCAACCGATGGTCGGCCGCACGCTGTATGACGCGGCGCTAATCGGCGGCGCGCAAGCGATGGGGCAGCCGGTGGGTGCGCTGGAAGTGGGCAAACGGGCGGACTGGCTGGTGCTGGACGGTAACGATCCGTATCTGGCAACGGCGTCCGGTGATGCCATTCTCAATCGCTGGCTGTTCGCCGGGAGTGATCGTCAGATCAAGGATGTGATGGTCAATGGCCGCTGGGTGATCCGCGACGGCCACCATGCCGGTGAAGAGCAGAGCAGCCGCGCGTTCGCTCAGGTATTGCGGGAGTTGCTGGGCTGATGCATCTGAGGTGGACGGGGGAGAGCTTCGCGAGCAAGGTGGCTCTACCTTGGTCGCGACTGGTCAGTCGGCAGCCTTGATCTTCGAATCCGCCACCCGCCAGATCAGCTTGGTGGTGTCGTAACCCTGTTGCTGCGCTTTCATCAGCAGGTCGTTGCGCACTGCATCCGGCACATGAGGTGTGCGCGACAGCAGCCACAGGAACTTGCGGTTCGGGCTGCCAACCAGCGCCACTTTGTAGTCGGGACTCACGTACAGCACCCAGTAATCGCCCTTCGCCACACTCGGGAAGAGGTTCGAGAACCAGTTGTCGAACACGACCCACAGCTTGTCGGTCTTGCCCTGAACCTGCGGTGAAGCCGTTCCGGTTGCTTGCTCCCACTTGCCCTCGATCGTGCGGCAGCGGTTGGTGACAGCGATGTTGCCATCATCCTTCAGCGTGTAGTGCGCTTCGGACTGCGCGCAGTTGCGCTGAAAGAACATCGGCAGCCGCGCTACTTCGTACCACGTGCCCTGGTAACGCTTGAGATCGACATGATCAACCGTCTTCGGCGCCATGGATTCAGTTTCAGGCTTCACCGCACAGGCGCTGATCCACAATGCTGCCAGGGCCACAGCGCCGATTTTCAATGCCTGACGAATTCTCATTTAAGGCCCTGACCGGAAAACAGCACCACCTTTTCGGCAGCGTATTGGACGCTGATGAACGTCTTCGCATCGCCCCACGTGCAGCTGGACATCCCCAACGCGCCGGAGCATTCGGTCGGGCTGCCGAGCAATTGCTCGACCTGCGCCTTCGACATGCCGGCCGAAATTTTCGAGTAATTTTCCTGAGTGACCTTGCTGCAGGCCGCCAGCAATACGCAGAACGACAACACCGCGAGAGCGCGCAAAGACATGAGATGAAGCTCCTGAATCGAAGGAAGGGCGGCGTCGCAGCGCCTAACGTCAGCCATTGATGTTGATGGCGGACTCAGCGCTCGCCGCTAACTCTGTAGGCGCGCGCTTGCCCGCGATCATGTTTTGTCTGTCACGAATAGTTTGCTGACCCGCCGCCTTTCGCGGGCAAGCGCGCTCCTACAGTGTGGTGCGGCGGGTATGTCATTCACGTCGTAAGCCAAAGGCGGCCATTCAGGACGTTATTCCTTGTGATACGCCGTCGCGCGTTCGACTTCTTCCTTCGAACCCAGGAAGACAGCAACGCGCTGGTGCAGGCCTTCGGGCTGGATGTCGAGGATGCGCTGATGGCCGTCGGTTGATGCGCCGCCGGCTTGCTCAACCAGGAACGACATCGGGTTGGCTTCGTACATCAGGCGCAGCTTGCCTGGCTTTGAAGGCTCGCGGGAGTCGCGCGGGTACATGAACAGACCGCCACGGGTCAGGATGCGGTGGACGTCGCCCACCATCGCCGCGACCCAGCGCATGTTGTAGTTCTTCTTCAGCGGGCCGTCTTCGCCTGCCAGCAGCTCTTCGACGTAGCGCTTGACCGGGGCTTCCCAGTGACGCTGATTGGACATGTTGACCGCGAATTCCTGAGTGGACTCCGGGATCTTGATGTCCTCGTGGCTCAGGACGAAACTGCCCATTTCGCGGTCCAGCGTGAAGCCTTTGACGCCGTCACCCAGGGTCAGCACCAGCATGGTCTGCGGGCCGTAGATGGCATAACCGGCGGCGACTTGCTGAGTCCCCGGCTGCAGAAAGGCCTTCTCGTTCAGCGCTTCGTTCTGGCTCAGGTACTCGTTCGGGCAACGCAGCACCGAAAAGATCGTGCCGACCGGCGCGTTGATGTCGATGTTGGACGAACCGTCCAGTGGGTCGAACACCAGCAGGTAGGCGCCTTTCGGGTATTTGCCGGGGATCTGGTAGGCGTTGTCCATCTCTTCGGACGCCATACCGGCCAGGTGACCACCCCATTCGTTGGCTTCGAGCAAAATCTCGTTGGACATCACGTCCAGTTTCTTCTGCACTTCACCCTGCACGTTTTCGGTGCCCATGCTGCCGAGCACGCCGCCAAGGGCGCCTTTGGATACCGCGTGGCTGATTTCCTTGCACGCACGCGCCACCACTTCAATCAGAAAGCGCAGATCGGCAGGGGTGTTGTTGGTGCGGGTCTGCTCGATCAGATAACGACTCAAGGTAACGCGGGACATGGAGAGCTCCGAAAATGGGGGATAAAAACGCGCACAGTCTAGCGTGAGCGGAAATTTAATACTGCCTGTCAGACCGGTTAGGTAGTGATTGAGTTCACGGGCTACATCCAAGTGGGACCGGCTTTAGCCGGGAAGAGGCCGGTGTGAACACCACAAATCTTGCAGCGTGACGACCGACGCCTTCCCGGCTGAAGCCGGTCCCACAAGGGATCGTCGTACCCAGTCGCATCGGGTGTACGTTAAGCGTAGCGCGATCGGGGTGACGAATTGGCGGGCATCGTCTGCAATTTTTTCGATGCCGGATCGATTCAGCGTCATCACCCCGACACTTATTCTCTGGCGCCTCGGTTAGCCGCCTCGGTTGGCGCCTTATTTTGCGCGTTACTTGCTACGACCCGCGCAGTGTGGCGAGCGCCATCCATGCCAGGAACATCACGCCGAGTATCAGCACCGCCCACAAACCGATGCGTTTCATGTCGGGACCAGTGGCCTCCACGGGCGCGGCCGGAGCAACCGGCGCGACCGGTGTGGAGGCCATGGACGCGCTGCCCAGCGCTGCCAGTTTTTCGGGGCTGATGCCGGGAATCAGCGTCGCCAGCGGCAGTGCTGCACTTTTCACCGTGACGTTGCCAACGGCCAGGCTGTAAGGCGGCGCGCCGCGGCCGAGAAACACCAGTTGCGTGGCGCGCACGGCAAAACTCAGCGTCGGCGCGTCCTTGCCCAGGCCGCCGCCACGGTCATCGACCTCAAGTTTCAGCTGCTGCACAACATTGCCGGGCAGCTCCATTTCGTCCTGCACAACGTCTTGACCGTTCTGGCTGAGCCGATAAAGCAGGCCGTTGTCGATCAGCTGCCACGACGCATTGCTGTCACGACGCCCATACAGCGTGGCGGGCGCGAGGCTGTTGGGTTGCGCGATGTCGATCCGCATCCGTTCCAGCGGCAGGGCCACTGGCAGTTGCCACACATACACGCCGGGTTTTTCGACGCGACCATTGATGGCCGGGGACCAGCTCAACGGCAGCACGCCGGGTTGTGTGCTGATCAGTTGCACGGCGTTCAGCGTCGGCGCGGACAGGGGCGATTTCCACAGCAAGCGCAGATAGCGGGCGCTGCGCCCCGGCAGATTAACAACGCGCTGCTCAACCAACTCTTCAGCGAAAGACAGCCTCGCTACCTGACCCTCGCCCCAGCGCTGCCAATGCTGGAGGTCGTCGCTGGCCTCGATGCTGAACCGCTGAAAACCGTCGCGTTCGCTGCTCCAGTCCAGAATCAACTGATCCAGCGGCGCGTTGATCGCGCTGGTGTCGAGCAGCCAGCCGCGCAGAATCTCTTCGCCCGCCTCGATTTCACCCTGGGGCTGAACCTCTACGAGTGTGCCGTTGGGCGTGCGCTCGACGCGGATTTTCGGTTCGGCGTCTTTTGCGCCATCGCTGTTGTACAGCGGGAACCACTTCACCGAGACCGGGCTTGCGTCGGCTGCACGCTGGGGCGGGCTTTGGGTAATGGCGTAGGGTTGGGCCTGGCCGTCCGCGTTGAAAACACGCACGTCGTTGAGAGTGCTCTGGCGCGCGTTCAACTGCACGCCGAGGGGCAATTCCAGCCGATACCAAGGCCCTTCGCCGCTGACGGTCAGCGGCGCATGGATGGTGAAATCATCCGGCAGATCCTCCGCCTGACTGAGCGGGGCCGCGCATAGCAGCGAGCCCAGCAACGGGGCAAGCAGGGCGGCCTTGATGACGAACTGACGACTCAACTGAACACTCCTTACGCGTTTCATTTCGATGCCCGGTCCGCAGCATCTGCATCGGCCAGACCCTCATTTCGGGCCGGATGCCGAGGCGGCAGGGGGGCGAAATATCCCACCACCAGCAACAGAACGCCAACGCCGATAAAGGAAATGATTCGCTCCAGACCGCCACGATTGCTCAGCTCGACGAAGAACAGTTTGGCCACGACGACCCCGATCAGCGCGGCGCCGACAATCCACAGCTCGCGACGTGCGCGCAGATGGCCAACGATCATCAGCGCCAGTGCGGTCAGCGTCCAGACGATGGAAAGCCCGGCCTGCACACGCATCGATTCAAACAGCGCGTCGGGGTACCAGGCCACGCCGGCCCAGTGATGCGCCGTGCGCAGAACCATGGCGGTGATCAGTGCGAACAACGATGCGCCAGCAATAACCAGCGCCGCCTTCTGAGCACGTCCCTCGCTGACGCCTAACTGCGGGAGTTGCTGGCGGGTCCAGCTGAAGATGCCGGTCAGCGTGATCAGCAAGCCCAGCTCCAGCGGGTTCAGCAATGGAAGATAGGGCAGGGGATCGGCAGCGCCTTCGCTGAACCCGTTCGCCAGCCAGAACCAGCCGAGCATCAATGCCGCCAGCGGCGCGGCAGCCCAGACGCGGTACTCACGCGGATACGCACTGACGGGCCAGGGCCACGTGCGGGATGCTGTCATCGCCAGCAAATACAGGCTCGGCAGCAACGCCCAGCCCAGCCAGCGCCAGGCGTTATACGACTCCGACAGCACCAGCAATCCGTAGCGAAGTTGCAGCGAGAGGACGCCGATGATCAGCCAGCAGCCGATCACATGGGCCGCACTGCGCAAGCGCGGGAGCAGCAGTTTGTCGAGCCGTTTCAGCGACCACAGATGAGCCGCAAACACCGCGAGCCAGCCCAGCCAGCCCCAATCGGCGGCGGGGTTGTAGTAGGTATTGAAACTCATCAGCGCGAGCAACACCGCGCTCATGGGTGTCAGCAGCGTGGACAGTTGAGCGATCCCCGCCCAGTTCAGGCGCAGGGCCGTCAATGTCCACAGCCCAACACTGACGGCGCCCAACAGCAAGAGCGTCGAGAACTCGGCCTCTCCCGGCACGTAATGGGTGCTGACGCACACCGCTGCGGTCCACCACAGCGCGCTCCAGGTCAACAGCAACGGCTGCAAGAAACGATTGCTCAACGACAAACGCAAGGTGCCGATGCGCTCCACGGTAAAGGCGCTGACCAGACCGGCGAGGGCGATGATCAGCGGTGTCCAGAAGTCACCGTGGTTGAAGTTCGGCGCATACCAGCGCCCGACTACGCCCAGGAACGCGATTCCCGCGCCCAGTTGCAGCAGCAGGCCGAAACCCCGTGCCAGCAAGCGGTTTTGGCGCATGCCGAGCCAGAACACCGCTGCGCCTTCGACGGCCCAGGCGACCGTCGTCCATTGCGCGCTCAGGCCCAGCGGAATCGCCAGCGTGCCGAACACAACGCCCAGCGAGAGGCACGTTTCGACCAGCAGCAATGCCCGACCCGGTGCGCGCCCGGCCAGGAACCGAGCGATGCCCATGTACAGCAAGCCAAGCGCCAGTGCGCTCAACGCAGCGCCGAATTCGATGTGTTGAACGAGGGCGTACTGCAGGCCGAAACCGACGATGGGTGTGCCGAACAACAGGCTGCCATCGACGTAGTGGGTCTGGCGCGCGGACCAGCGCAGGGTGGCTTCCCGGCTGTCTTCGTCGGGACCGGCCGCGTGTTCTTGCAGCTTGCGCCGGGCGAACAGCAGGCCGATTGCCAGGTACATCAGGAAGAACAGAATCAGGAAGGGTTCGGTGCTCCAGAACAGCTCGGGCGTGTACGCGTTCATGCCCCAGGCGAAGCCGATGCCGAATGTGCCGATGAAGCCGATCAGGTTCAGCGGGCGCCAGGCCTTGAACCACGCGATGGCGAAGATGCCGGCGTTGAGCAGGGCGAAATAACTGAACAACGCGACATGACTGCCGTCGCCGGAGGACGTCAGCAGCGGCGCAGCAAATCCGCCCAGCGCAGCGACGCAGGCGAGGGCCAGGGAGTTTTGCGTGACGGCGAGAATGGCCGAAAACACGGTGACCGCGACCAACAGGCTGAACGCCATCCCCGGCGCCAGCAGGGTGTGAACTTTCATGGCGGCGAACACGGTCAGGTACAGCACCGCGACGCCAGTCCCCTGCAGCATCAGCGCGAAGGATTCGTTGCGGTGACGCAGCCACCAACCCAGCCCCAACAACGCCAGCGCTGCGACAGCGACGCCGGCATAACGGGCTTCGATCGGGACGACCATGCCTTCGGTGGCGTAGCGCAGCAGAAACGCCAGACCGAGAAACAGCAACACCACGCCGACCCGCAGCACGGTGTTGCCACCCAGCAGCCAGTTTTTAGCGCGCAGCAAGGCGCTGTCGAACAGGCTGTGCTGGGCAGGAGCGGGCAGGGAGGCGGATGCAGCAGCGGGCGCGTAGCTCGGGGCTGTGGGTGATGGCGCCGATGCAGGGCGACTCCATTCCGAATCGCCGACATCCGCGGCGGCCGGCTCAAGGTCCGGAAGGTCCCACAGCAGTTCCGGGCCATCGTCTGCGATGGGCTGAACATTCAACGGCGCCGACACGGGCGCATCCGGCAATTGCGCGGCGGCGGAATCCAGCTGGCTGAGGCGTTGTTGCACGGCGTTGAGGTCCAGCCGGGTCTTGACGAGTTCGGCTTTCTGCACGGCGGTTTCCCGCGTCAATGCATTAAGCCGGAAGCTCAAGCCCGCGGCCAGGCCAATGACCGCGCCAACGGCGCCCCCTAACAGCGACTCATCAAGAAGCGCCCCGATCACCAGACCGGCCAGCAGAAGAATCCATTGCACGCGACGACATCCCTTTTCTGCCGATTAACGGCGATGGCGAAAAGTATATCGGGCGTCAGGAAAGGGGAAACATTTTGTGTCGGTGAAGGAGAACTGAGTCGCTGATGCATCTGGGCGCAAACATATCCGGCGGTCGAATGGTGATCTGTTGATGCTGCTGGACCACCCGATGGGTCGAGAGAACGTTCCGTGGTTGGCGCAAACCAGTAGGAGCGCGCTTGCCCGCGAAAGCATTCCGTCAGCAAATAATTAGCCGTCTGACCCACCGCAATCGCGGGCAAGCGCGCTCCTACAGTGGATTTTTGTCGTTGGCGAGAGGTGTGATCGACGCGATTCTGCGAGACCTCCAGCCAGTCATTACAGAGGGCTGCACCTCCAGCGCAGGTGATTGCCTCGGCTGAGACAATCACCTCACACGTCCTTAATCCAGCGCGTTCCAGATTTCGGTCGCGTATTCGCGAATGGTCCGGTCCGAGGAGAACCAGCCCATGCGCGCGGTGTTGAGCACCGCCGAGCGCCACCATTCTTTCGGATCGTGCCAGCGCGCTTCCACCTTGGCCTGCGCGTGCCAGTACGACTCGAAGTCCGCGCAGACGAAGAAGCGATCGTAGTTGATCAACTGATCGATCAGCCCGGCATAGCGATATGGATCATCCGGCGAGAACACCCCGCCCCGAATCGCTTGCAGCACGTCATTCAAACGCCCGGACGCCGCGATGTCCTGGTGCGCGTTGAACTCACCGGCATGCTTGCGCGCTTCGACTTCCTGCGCGGTCATGCCGAAGATGAACATGTGCTCCAGGCCGACCTGCTCGCTCATCTCCACGTTGGCGCCGTCGAGGGTGCCGATGGTCAGTGCGCCGTTGAGGCCGAACTTCATGTTGCTGGTGCCGGACGCTTCCAGACCCGCCGTGGAAATCTGCTCCGACAAATCCGCCGCCGGAATGATGCTTTCCGCCAGGCTGACGTTGTAGTTGGGCATGAACACCACTTTCAGACGGCCACGCAGCGTAGGGTCGTTGTTGACCGTGCGCGCGATGTCGTTGGTCAGCTTGATGATCAGCTTGGCCGAGTGATAACTGGCCGCCGCCTTGCCGCCGAAGATCTTCACGCGCGGCACCCAATCGGTGCTCGGGTCGGCACGCATGGCCTGATACAGCGCTACGGTGTGGAACAGGTTCAGCAACTGACGCTTGTACTCGTGGATACGTTTGACCTGCACGTCAAACATCGCCTCAGGGTTAACCACGATGCCCATGCGGTCCTGAATGATCGTGGCCAGCGCTTGTTTGCTTTGCAGGCGTTGAGCGGCGAATTCCTGCTGGAAACGTGCGTCGTCAGCCAGCGGCTCCAGTTTCAGAAGGGCGGTCTCGTGGTTGTCGAGCACTTGCTCGCCCAACTCGTTGACCAGCATGGAAGTCAGCTGAGGGTTGGACTGGAACAGCCAGCGGCGGAAGGTGATGCCGTTGGTTTTGTTGTTGATGCGATCCGGGTGCAGCTTGTGCAGATGGGCGAAAACGGTCTTGCGCATCAGCTGTGTGTGCAGCGCTGACACACCGTTCACACTGTGCGAGCCGAGGAATGCCAGGTTACCCATGCGCACGCGACGGCCGTTGTCTTCTTCGATCAGCGAGACGGCGCGCAACAAGTCAAACAGCGCAGGATCGTCTTTGAAGTCCAGGCGAACCTTGTCGATGTGCTGGGCGTTGATCATGTAGATGATCTGCATGTGGCGCGGCAACATGCGCTCCATCAGGCCGACCGACCAGGTTTCCAGCGCCTCAGGCAGCAGCGTGTGGTTGGTGTACGCCAGGGTGCCGACGGTGATGCGCCAGGCCTCGTCCCACTCCACGTCGTGCAGATCAATCAGGACGCGCATCAGCTCCGCCACAGCAATCGACGGGTGCGTGTCGTTCATCTGGATGGCCACGTGTTCCGGCAGGCTGCTGATGCTGTAGCCCATGTTCTTGTGGCGGCGCAGCAAATCCTGCAACGACGCCGAGACGAAGAAGAATTCCTGGCGCAGGCGCAGTTCCTGGCCCGCTTCGGTGCTGTCGTTTGGATACAGCACACGGGAAATACTTTCTGCCCGCACCACTTCCGCCACCGCACCGACGTGGTCACCGGCGTTGAAGCGTTCAAGGTGCAGATCTTCCACCGCACGCGCACGCCACAGGCGCAGCGTGTTCACCGCTTTGCCGCGCCAGCCCACAACCGGGGTGTCGTAAGCAATCGCGCGGACGGTTTCGCCTGCGGTCCAGACCTGGCGGGTTTCGCCCGAGGCATCCAGAACAGGTGCGCCGGCTGCATCAAGCTGGGGCTGCACGCTGCCGCCGAAACCGATCTGGTAAATCACTTCAGGGCGTTCGAATTCCCACGGGTTACCAAAGTCCAGCCAGTTCTCGGTCTGCTCCTGCTGCCAGCCATCGACGATGGCCTGACGGAAGAGGCCGTGCTCGTAACGAATGCCGTAGCCATGACCGGCAATGCCGAGGGTTGACATGCTCTCCATGAAACAGGCGGCCAGACGGCCGAGGCCGCCGTTGCCCAGCGCAGCGTCAGGCTCCAGCGAGCGAATCTGCTCCAGGTCGACGTTCAGACCTTTCAACGCTTCGCGCGCGGTGTCGAGGATACCCAGGTTGCTCAGGCTGTCGAACATCAGACGGCCGATCAGGAACTCGAGGGAGAGGTAATAAACGCGCTTTTTTTCCTGCCGGTAGACGTAGCGCGTGTGGTTCATCCAGCGCTCGGCCATTTTGTCGCGAGTCGCCAGGGCAATTGCCATGAACCAGTCATGGTCGAAGGCATGGTCGGGGTCTTTACCGACGGCATACTCGAGTTTGTTCAGCACAGCTTCTCGGAAGGCTGCCACTTCAGCGTCACGAACGTTGGGTTCCGGAGACATCGGGTACGACCTCAAGTTGGTTTGACGATTAAATGGGGTGGGTTGACTGTAGGGCGTGTCATTGGTTATTTCCTCCCGGACGGATGAAAATTACGCGGTTGCACGACCCTCGGTTCGACTCGAACAAGCTACCTCGGTTCGCCGTCATTGCACACCGGCGGCGAATCTCTGGCGCTTTCCCCTGATCTGGAGACGGCTTGCATTGATCGTTCCACTCTGGCGTTGATCTTGCTGATGCTTGCTGCCAGAGGGCATATGCCCATGAAACAGCGGATAACAGGTTGCCAGAATCAGGCAGGCATGTTCATTCGCCGATTCGGGTTTATGATGCCCCACGGCAGATAGACCGCAGCCCCTGAACTGGACTTTTGGAGCACCTATGCAGACTTTGTACCCGCAGATCAAACCTTACGCCCGGCACGATCTGGCAGTGGAAGAGCCGCATGTGCTGTATGTCGATGAAAGCGGCTCGCCGGACGGCTTGCCCGTAGTGTTCATTCACGGCGGACCGGGTTCGGGATGCGATGCACAGAGCCGCCGCTATTTCGATCCGAACCTCTATCGCATCATCACCTTCGATCAGCGGGGCTGCGGCCGTTCAACGCCTCACGCTAGCCTGGAAAACAACACCACCTGGCATCTGGTCGATGACCTCGAACGCATCCGCACCCACTTGGGCATCGACCAATGGGTGGTATTCGGTGGCTCGTGGGGTTCGACGCTTTCCCTGGCCTATGCGCAGAAGCACCCTGATCGGGTTCATGCCTTGATTTTGCGCGGCATCTTTTTGAGCCGGCCCCAGGACATCAAGTGGTTCTATCAGGAAGGCGCGAGCCGCCTGTTCCCGGATTACTGGCAGGACTACATGGCGCCGATCCCGCCGGACGAGCGCGGCGACGTGCTTGGCGCATTTCACAAGCGCCTTACCGGCAGCGATCAGATCGCCCAGATGCACGCCGCCAAGGCATGGTCGACGTGGGAAGGGCGCACCGCCACGTTGCGTCCGAACCCGCAGGTGGTCGATCGCTTCACCGAGCCCCATCGTGCGCTGTCCATTGCGCGCATCGAATGTCATTACTTCACCAACGGCGCGTTCCTCGAAGAAAACCAGTTGATTCGCGACATGCCAAAAATCGCCCATCTGCCGGGCATCATCGTCCATGGCCGCTACGACATGATCTGCACGCTCGACAATGCCTGGGAGCTGCATCAGGCGTGGCCGAACAGTGAGCTGCAGGTCATCCGCGACGCCGGGCACTCGGCGTCCGAGCCGGGCATCACCGACGCGCTGGTGCGCGCGGCATCAGAAGTGGCGCGCCGTTTGCTGGATCTGCCGCCGGAAGAGGCATAAATGAAAGCCTTGCTTCAGCGCGTTTCCCAGGCGCGCGTCGACGTTGCCGGCCAGACCATTGGTGCGATTGATCAAGGATTAATGGTCTTGATTGGCATCGAGCCTCAAGACACGCAGGCCAGCGCCGACAAGATGTTGCACAAGCTGCTTAACTACCGGGTATTCAGTGACGCCGACGGGAAAATGAATCTTTCGTTAACCGACGTTAATGGCGGGTTACTGCTGGTCTCACAGTTCACCCTGGCGGCGGATACTAAAAGCGGGATGCGGCCGAGCTTTTCAAAAGCTGCACCCCCGGCCCTCGGCGCCGAGCTGTTTGACTACTTGGTGACAAAGGCCAAAACCTCTCACGCTACGGTGGAAACGGGCCAGTTTGGTGCAGATATGCAGGTGCACCTGATCAATGATGGCCCCGTGACATTTTTGCTTGAGACCTGAACAGCCCGGCCTGTTTGATGGCCCCGGAATTACTCGCTCCAAACGCAATAAATAGTTTGCGTCCCCTGATGCGTTGTAACGCGAGCTACTGGATAATCCCGCGCTACAAAGACGGGCCAAGGCCCGTCAAATCGGTTAAACGCAGACTGGTCCGACACCGCTTGGGGAATCATTGGCCCCTTTTGGAGTCGGAACAATGCTCGCCAACCCGGCATTTGATAGCTGGCCGTTGGTTTCTTCATCTGTTTTCGGCGAGGGTTGCTCGTGATTGTTAGTCCATGTAATGCACCAAAGAACCCGGGCGGGCGCTTGCGCAGCGCGCTGCTGGCAGGGTCGGCTTTGTTTTGTCTGTTCGGCGCCAGTCAGCTCTGGGCGTTCGATCTCGACGACGTGGCGACAAAGGCCAAAGATCTGGCCGGACAGAAATTCACCGCGCCGAAGAGCAATCTTCCGGCCGAATTCCGCGACATGAAGTTCGCGGACTATCAAAAGATCCGCTTCCTGCAAGACAAGGCCGAGTGGGCCAATGACAAAACCCCCTTCAAGGTGTCGTTCTACCATCAGGGCATGCACTTCGACACCCCGGTCAAAATCAATGAAGTCACCGCCAACTCCGTCAACGAGATCAAGTACGACCCGAGTCGTTTCGATTTCGGCGACGTGAAGTTCGATCCCAAGTCGACCGAGAACCTGGGCTACGCCGGCTTCCGCGTCACTTACCCGATCAACAAAGACGACAAGCAAGACGAAATCATGACCATGCTGGGCGCGAGCTACTTCCGCGTGATCGGTAAAGGTCAGGTTTACGGTCTGTCTGCGCGCGGGATGGCGATCGACACGGCCATGCCATCGGGTGAGGAATTCCCTCGCTTCACCGAATTCTGGATCGAGAAGCCGAACCCGGATGACAACCATCTGGTTATTTTCGCCTTGCTCGACTCCCCTCGCGCCACTGGCGCGTACAAGCTGACCCTGCGTCCGGGCACCAACACACTGGTTGATGTCCAGTCGCGCATGTACCTGCGTGACAAGGTCGGCAAACTGGGCGTTGCGCCGCTGACGAGCATGTACCTGTTCGGTGCCAATCAGCCGTCGAAAGTCCTCAACTACCGTCGCGAGCTGCACGACTCCAGCGGTCTGTCGATCCAGGCCGCCAATGGCGAGTGGATCTGGCGTCCGCTGAACAACCCTAAACACCTTGCCGTGAGCAGCTTCTCGGTCGAGAACCCGCGCGGTTTCGGTCTGCTGCAACGTGGCCGCAATTTCAGCCATTACGAAGATCTGGATGACCGCTACGACAAACGTCCAAGCGCCTGGATCGAGCCGAAGGGCGACTGGGGCAAGGGCACCGTTGATCTGGTCGAGATTCCGACTGCCGACGAAACCAACGACAACATCGTTGCGTTCTGGAAGCCGGAAACCCAGCCAGAGCCGGGTCAGCCGATCGACTTCAACTACCGTCTGCACTGGACCATGGATGAGGACGCCATTCACTCGCCGGATCTGGGCTGGGTCAAGCAGACCCTTCGCTCTACGGGTGACGTGAAGCAATCGAACCTGATCCGTCAACCGGATGGCAGCGTTGCCTACCTGGTCGACTTCGTTGGCCCGACCCTCGCCAAGCTGGGCGAAGATCCGTCGATCCGCAGTCAGGTCATTACCGACGACAACACCGATCTGGTCGAGAACAATCTGCGCTACAACCCGGTGACCAAAGGCTGGCGTCTGACTTTGCGCCTGAAGGTCAAGGATCCGGGCAAGTCGGTTGAGATGCGTGCTTACCTGCTGCGTGAAACCCCTGCCGAACCGGGCAAGGAGCCAGCAGTGATCACCGCTGACAAGTCGGACAAGAAGCCGGTTGCCAAGGCTGACGCCAAGCCTGCTGTTGCCGCTGCGCCAGCGGTTGCCGCACAGAAGGATGACAAAGCAGAAATCGTCAAAACCGACGCTTTGAAGGCCGGTGATGCGAAGGAAGCCAAAGGGCCTAAAGCCGATAGCAAGGATGCCGCCAAGTCTGCTGACGCAACCAAGGTTGCAGAAGCCAAGTCGGACGAGGCGTCCAAGCCAGAAGCCGCTCTGGGCGACGCTGCCAAGGCCAACAAAGCTATGAAAGACACCCCGCAGCCAGCGGTAGAGGCTGCATCCACCCAACAGGGGCCGGCCATGATTCAACAAGTCCTGACCGAAACCTGGAGCTACCAGTTGCCAGCCGATGAGTAATTCACACGCGGTGCCAGAGCCTTTGAATGAGTCTCTCAGCGAGTACCTGGCGCACTTGCCGATGACCGACGCGCAGCGGGCAGAACTTGCCAGCTGCACCTCGTTCGCTGAGCTGCACGAACGCCTTTCGGCGCAGACCGTCGCTGACCCTGCCGAGGCCTCCCAGGCTTCGGTGGGTCGTCGCCTGACCCTGACGACCGCTGATGAACTGCACGAAGCCGAGATGCTGAGTGTCGACGCCAGCGGCCGCGTTGTCCTGAAAGCCACGCCGCCGATTCGTCGGACCAAAGTCGTGCCGGAGCCGTGGCGGACCAACATCCTGCACCGCGGCTGGCGTCGACTGACCGGGAAGACCAATCCGCCGCCGCCCAAGGACGATCTGCCACGCGATCTGCCGAAGGCGCGCTGGCGCACCGTGGGTTCGATCCGTCGCTACATTTTGCTGATCCTCATGCTGGGCCAGACCATCGTCGCCGGCTTCTACATGAAAGGCATCCTGCCGTACCAGGGCTGGTCGTTGGTTTCGTTCGACGAAATCAGTCACCAGACCCTATGGCAGACCGCTGTTCAGGTCATGCCGTACGCGTTGCAGACCAGCATCCTCTTGCTGTTCGGGATTCTGTTCTGTTGGGTATCGGCGGGTTTCTGGACCGCGCTGATGGGCTTCCTCGAATTGCTCACTGGTCACGACAAGTACCGTATTTCCGGTGCCAGCGCGGGCATTGAGCCGATCGAAGCCGGTGCGCGCACTGCGCTGGTGATGCCGATCTGCAACGAAGACGTGCCTCGCGTATTCGCGGGTCTGCGAGCGACGTTCGAATCGGTCAAAGCCACGGGCGATCTGGATCGTTTCGACTTCTTCATTCTCAGCGACTCCAACGAAACCGACATCTGTGTGGCCGAGCAACAAGCCTGGCTGGACGTGTGCCGTGAAACCGGTGGTTTCGGCAAGATCTTCTACCGTCGTCGCCGCCGTCGCGTTAAGCGCAAGAGCGGTAACCTCGATGACTTCTGCCGTCGCTGGGGCGGTGAATACCGCTACATGGTTGTGCTTGACGCTGACTCGGTCATGAGCGGCGAATGCCTGACCAGCCTCGTGCGTTTGATGGAAGCGACGCCGGACGCCGGCATCATCCAGACCGCGCCGCGTGCCTCGGGCATGGACACGCTGTACGCCCGCATGCAGCAGTTCGCCACTCGCGTGTACGGCCCGCTGTTCACGGCCGGCCTGCACTTCTGGCAGCTGGGTGAATCCCACTATTGGGGTCACAACGCGATCATTCGCATGAAGCCGTTCATCGAGCACTGCGCCTTGGCGCCGCTGCCCGGGAAGGGAGCCTTTGCCGGTGCGATTCTGTCCCACGACTTCGTCGAAGCAGCGCTCATGCGCCGTGCCGGCTGGGGCGTGTGGATTGCCTACGACCTGCCGGGCAGTTACGAAGAGCTGCCGCCGAACCTGCTGGACGAACTCAAGCGTGACCGTCGCTGGTGCCACGGTAACCTGATGAACTTCCGTCTGTTCCTGGTGAAAGGCATGCACCCGGTGCACCGCGCGGTGTTCCTGACCGGCGTGATGTCCTATCTGTCGGCGCCGCTGTGGTTCTTCTTCCTGGTGCTGTCGACTGCGCTGCTGGCGGTGAACACGCTGATGGAGCCGACCTACTTCATGGAGCCGCGTCAGCTGTATCCGTTGTGGCCACAGTGGCACCCGGAAAAAGCCGTCGCTTTGTTCTCTACGACAGTCGTGCTGTTGTTCCTGCCGAAACTGCTCAGCGTGATTCTGATCTGGGCCAAGGGCGCGACCGGCTTTGGTGGCCGCATCAAGGTTACGATGTCGATGCTGCTGGAAATGTTGTTCTCCATGCTGCTGGCGCCGGTGCGCATGATCTTCCACACCCGCTTTGTACTGGCTGCGTTCCTGGGCTGGGCCGCAACGTGGAACTCGCCGCAGCGTGATGATGACTCGACGCCGTGGAGCGAAGCGGTCAAGCGTCACGGGCCACAGACACTGCTGGGCTTTTGCTGGGCGCTGCTGGTGGCTTGGCTGAACCCGAGCTTCCTGTGGTGGCTGGTGCCGATTGTGGGTTCGTTGATGCTGTCGATCCCGGTGTCGGTGATTTCCAGCCGCACGAATCTGGGCCTGAAGGCGCGCGACACCAAGCTGTTCCTGATTCCGGAAGAGCACACGCCGCCGCAAGAGCTGGTGTCCACTGACACGTACACCCATGAGAATCGCTGGCACGCGCTGAACGACGGCTTTGTTCGCGCAGTGGTTGATCCGCAGCAGAACGCTTTGGCCTGCGCGTTGGCGACCTCTCGCCATCGCGATGCCGAGCCGATCGAGTGGATGCGTGTCGAGCGTGTGCGTCATGCGATCAAGGGTGGCCCTGAGCTGCTGAACAACCACGAGCGCCTGCAATTGCTGAGCGATCCGGTTGCGCTGGCGCGGTTGCACGAGCTGGTCTGGAGCGAAGGCAATTCCGCCTGGCTCAATGCCTGGCGCGCTTCGGTGGAAGCCGATCCCCATGCGCCGCTGCTGCCCTTGCAGCCAGCGACCCATGTGAACGACGCGACTCTCGTTAACGCCTGATTCACGCGCTAAACAAAACGCCGCCGAAGAGCCATCTTCGGCGGCGTTTTTGTTTGGGCCATGAATCAGACGTGTTTGCAAGGCTAACAGCCATACACAAATCGACTGTAGGAGCGCGCTTGCCCGCGAAAGCATTCCGTCAGCACATAATAAGTCGTCTGATCCACCGCAATCGCGGGCAAGCGCGCTCCTACAGTTGAGGCGGTGCTAACTCCGCAATCAACTCACCCGAAACTTCCCGACCATCTCCTGCAACTGCACCCCCAACCGCGCCAGCTCAATGCTTGAGGCGGCGGTCTCCTCGCTGGACGCCGCGGTTTGCTCGGACACATCCCGCACGTTCAGCACGCTGCGGTTGATCTGCTCCGCCACGCTGCTCTGTTCTTCTCCCGCCGCAGCGATCTGCTGGTTCATCGTCTGAATCGTCGACACCGTGCGTGTGATGTGTCCCAGCGCGCTGCCCGCCTGGCGACTCAACTCGACGCTGCTGTCGGTCAGGGTCCGGCTGGCATCGAGCGTCATCACCACTTGTTGGGTGCCGCTTTGCAGCGCCGCGATGAGCACTTCGATTTCCTCGGTGGATTCCTGAGTGCGCTGGGCCAGGCCGCGAACCTCATCGGCGACGACCGCAAAACCGCGTCCCGCTTCGCCCGCCCGGGCGGCTTCGATTGCGGCGTTCAAGGCGAGCAGATTGGTCTGTTGCGACACTGACTTGATGACGTCGAGCACCCCGCCGATCTTGTCGCTCTCCAGCTTCAGCTTGCCCATCGCCTCAGTTGAATTGTTCACCTCCAGCGCCAGGCGCTCGATCTGCGCGATGGCGTCGTTGACCACCTTGTCGCCGTCCCGCGCCTGCTGATCCGCGTGCCGCGCCGCCTCGCTGGCTTCTTCAGCATTGCGAGCCACTTCCATCACGGTCGAGGTCATCTGGTTCATGGCCGTGGCGACGCAATCGGTTTCGTCTTTCTGGCTATTGACGCCCACGCTGGTTTGCTCGGTGACGGCCGACAGTTGCTCCGCCGCGCTGGCAATCTGGGTCACGCCGTCGCTGATACCGCTGATGAGTTGGCGCAGGCTCAGAGTCATGTCCTGCATGCTGCGCTGGAGCATGCCCATCTCGTCGCGACGGCCGACTTCGAGGTCCTGACTCAGATCACCCTTGGCGATGCGCGCAGCGGCACTCAAGGTCAGCCGTAGCGGCGCGATGATCTGCTGGGTGATCAGCCAGGCGGCCAGCAGGCCAAGGAGCATTGCCAGCCCGGCCACGCCACTGAGCGTCTGCCGCGACTGCGTGGCTTCCGCATCACGCCGCTGGCCTTGCAGCGCCGTGATCTCGCCGGTTGACGTAAGCGGGCTCTCGCTCAGCGCCTCCATGGACTCCTGAGCCGCTTCAACCTTGACCTGCAGGTCTTTGAACTGGCCCATGTGCTCGCGGTACTTGAGCAGCGTCTTACGGGCGTTGAGCAATTCGCTGACGTTGCCGTCGGCCTGATCGCTGGCGATCTGCTCGACTTCCTTCAGCGCTTCGTCGATGGCGGTAATGGCGGAGATCTCGTAGGACTCTTTACCGCTGAACACGTACGCCTGGACTTCGTAACGGGCGTTTTGCACCTGGCCGCGCAACTGCTGGATGTTGGTGAACTCCCCCAGGCGCTCGCTGCTGTCCTGCTCCTGACTCACGGCCTTCAAGACTTCGCTTTCCACCAGGCCAATGGACGTGATCGCCTCTTCAGACAGGACGGCCAGTTGCGCACGCGAATCTGCCCGCGCGCTCAGCAGCTTGGCCAGGTCGGCAAAGGTGGCTTCGAGCGCCCGCACGGTGTCGCTCTGCCCGTTGAGCAACTTGAGGATGTCGGCAGGCGGGGCGTCGTCGCGCAATACCACCAGATGCGCTTCGATCTCGTTAATGCGCGCAACGACGCGCGAGGCGCTGTCGGCAGTGTTTTCGACCCGAAAGACAATGCGCTCGGCGCGCAGGTCCTTGGTCATCGCGTTGAGCTGGGCGATGGAGGTCAATGACTCCGAGCGCTCGATCATGGTGTCGAGCCCATGCCAGCCGGTCAGGGTGATGGCCAGGGTCAGAAACAGAACCAGGCCGAAGCCCAGCGAGAGTTTGAGTTTGACGCTGGTGTTGGCCAGCGTCCGGTTGATGCCTTGCAACATGATGACTCTCCTGCGGATGAGCGATAAACGCGCATCGGCAGGGGAAGCGGAGGCGTGACCTGATCAGGTCGTAGGAGATTTCCGAGGGGCGGGAAGGGGGGACGCGTGTCACAGATTCCGCCCCTGATCGGAGGTGTTGCCGGCAAGCCTTCCGCTGAAGCAGATGCGAACCGGGCAAATGGATCAGACCCGGAAGCGGCCCACCAGCGCTTGCAGATGGCTGCCCAGGCGCGCCAGTTCGACGCTCGATGCGGCGGTTTCTTCGCTGGCCGCGGAGGTCTGTTCCGACACATCGCGCACGTTGAGCACGCTGCGGTTGATCTCCTCGGCCGTGGCGCTTTGCTCTTCGGCGGCAGCGGCAATCTGCTGGTTCATGGATTGAATCGCAGAAACCGTGCGGGTGATGCTTTCCAGTGAGCTGCCCGCGCGGCGGGTCAACTCGACGCTGCTGACGGTGAGTTCGCGGCTGTTGTCCATGATCGTTGCCACCTGCCGGGTACCGTTCTGCAGGCCGGAAATCAGCTCTTCGATCTCTTCCGTGGATTTTTGCGTGCGCTGCGCGAGGCTGCGCACTTCGTCCGCCACCACGGCAAAGCCACGCCCGGCCTCGCCAGCCCGCGCGGCCTCAATGGCGGCGTTCAGGGCCAGCAGGTTGGTTTGCTGCGCAACGGACTTGATCACGTCGAGGACGCTGCCGATCTTGTCGCTCTCGCGCTTGAGTTCAGCCATTGCCTCGGTGGAGTGACCGACTTCGGTCGCCAGACGCTCGATCTGCGCAATGGCCTCGTTGACCACCTTGTCGCCTTCGCGCGCCTGAAGGTCCGCGGCTACGGCAGCCTCGGACGCTTCTTCGGCGTTGCGCGCAACTTCCTGCACCGTGGCGGTCATCTGGTGCATGGCGGTGGCGACCTGGTCGGTCTCGACCTTCTGGCTGTTGACGCCGGCGCTGGTCTGTTCGGTGACCGCCGACAACTCTTCGGCGGCGCTGGCGATCTGGGTCACGCCTTCGCCGATGCCGCTGATCAATTCACGCAGCCCGACGGTCATGCGCTGGATGCTGCCCTGCAACTGGCCAAGCTCGTCGCGGCGGTCGACGCTGAGGTTGTGGGTCAGATCACCGGACGCCACCCGCTCGACCGCAACAAGCGTCTGGCCCAGCGGCACTGTGATTTGCCGGGTGATGACCCAGGCGGCAAGCACACCGAGGATCAGCGCCAGCACCGTCGCGATGCCAAGGGTCGATTGGGCCTGACTGCTGTCGGCATCGCGTTTGGCGTTTTGCGAAACGCTCAATTGGTCGCTGACATCGAGCAACTGCTGGCCCAGCCCGGTCATCTTGGCCAGGGCCTGACGGCTGACCAGTTGTGCGTCACGGTATTGGCCGACCGCCGCGCGGTAGCCTTTGAGCGCCAGGTTGGCCTTCTGCAGTTGCGGGATGTACTGGGAAGACACGTCGCCCGCCAGCGTGTTGACCCCGACAATGGCCTCGTCGATGGCTGCGGTAGCGTTCTTTTCGAAATCCGGATTGCCGCTGAAGGTGTAACCGCGGACCTGGAAGCGTGCCTGCTGAATCTGTTTGCTGACATCCACCGCGCTGTTGAATTGCAGGATGTTGTCGTGCTGAATCAACGCTTCCTCGATCTTTTTGACCATGTCCACGGCGGCATCGGCGGTGGCCCCCAGGTTGGTCCGGCTGGCTTCGCGATTCTGAATGGCCTTGGTCATGTCGTCGAAGGCGCGGCGGTAATCGCTGGCCGCCTGAATCTGAGTATCCAGCAGCGTGAGATCGTCAGCGCCTCTGATCATGCTGCGCGCGGTTTTCAGATCCGCGTCGAGCTTGTCCAGCGCAGTCATGACAGCCGTCGCGGCTTCGGCGCTGTATTGGGTTTCATACACCATGCTCGCCGTGCGCAGGTCCATCGTCCGCTCACTGATCAGCGAGATCATCCCCAGCTTGTCGCCGCGCTCGATCAACGCCTTGACACTCGACCAGCCCGTCGCCGTGATGAGCAGCGTGAGCAACAGCACCAGCCCGAAACCGATACCCAGTTTGAGGCTGACGCTCATATTTCCAAGGCGTTGGGTAAACCAGCGAGACATGATGATTCCTTGCGAATTGTTTTTATGGACGCCTGTACATCGGCCGCTGCGCGACGAACTGAAGCGTTGGATGACTAAGGGCTTGGTGGGCAGGTTCACGACTGCTGCGCAGCCGATCGCGGGCAAGCGCGCTCCTACGCCTTCGGCAGAAGCGGGTCAGGCGTTGATCGGCAGAGATGGGTTCGGTATTGATCGTCAGGTTGAGTGCCGCTGGTGCGGATGCT
This sequence comes from Pseudomonas petrae, assembly GCF_021728295.1. GTDB lineage: Bacteria > Pseudomonadota > Gammaproteobacteria > Pseudomonadales > Pseudomonadaceae > Aquipseudomonas > Aquipseudomonas petrae. Next base: position 17,462 of record NZ_JAKJXE010000011.1, on the reverse strand, counting down.
CATTGGGTTTGCCGCGCGTCCGGATGTCGGCGATCTGCCTTGGATTCTGCCCGAAGGGCGTAGGAGCGCGCTTGCCCGCGAACTGGCGCGAAGCGGCAGCAAAACAGACGCCTCGGTCGAGTCAGATGCAACTGGTGCGGATGCTCATTGGGTTTGCCGCGCGTCCGGATGTCGGCGATCTGCCTTGGATTCTGCCCGAAGGGCGTAGGAGCGCGCTTGCCCGCGAACTGGCGCGAGGTGGCAGCAAAACAGACGCCTCGGTCGAGTCAGATGCAATGCAGCCTCAGAACAACCGGGCCAGCAGCGCGGTCACGGCGGTCTCGACGCGCAGGATCCGTGCGCCCAGTTGAACCGGATTCAAGCCGGACGCGTGCAACAGGTCGACTTCGTAGGGAATCCAGCCACCTTCAGGGCCGATGGCCAAGGTGACAGGCTGTTCAACCGCGCGCGGGCAGGCGGGGAAATCACCCGGATGGCCGACCAAACCCAGCGTCCCCTCCACGATGGCGGGAAGGCGGTCTTCAACGAATGGCTTGAAGCGCTTTTCGATGACGATCTCCGGCAGCACGCTGTCCCGGGCCTGCTCCAATCCGAGAATCAACTGCTCGCGAATCGCCGCAGGCTCCAGAAAGGGTGTCTGCCAGAAGCTTTTTTCGACGCGATAACTGTTGACCAGGATCACTCTGGACACACCCATCGTAGCCACGGTCTGAAACACGCGGCGCAGCATCTTCGGACGAGGCAGGGCGAGGATCAGCGTCAGTGGCAGTTTGGCCGGCGGGGCGTGCTCGAAGCTCACCGAAAGCTCGGCTTCCCGAGGCTCCAGCCGCAGCAGTTGCGCACTGCCCAGCAGTCCGTTCACGCGGCCGACCCGCAGGCTGTCGCCGACCTCGCTGCGATGCACTTCCTGCATGTGCTTGAGGCGCCGGTCACGCAGCACAACCCGGTCCGCCGCGATGAAGTCGGCTTCCTCAAGCAACAGCAGGTTCACGGCTGGGTCGCTGGCGGTTGGCTCTGTTCGTCTTCGGCTTTTTCGTCGTCTTCATGATCGCCGCGTTTGGTGATCATCGAACTGCACAGCACGCCGATCTCGAACAGCAGCCACATCGGCACGGCCAGCAGGGTCTGCGAAAAGATGTCCGGCGGGGTGAGGATCATGCCGACCACAAAGCAGCCGATCACCACGTACGGGCGAATCTTCTTCAGGTACTTGACGTCGACGATGCCGATCCACACCAGCAGCACAACCGCCACCGGGATCTCGAACGCAACGCCAAACGCCAGGAACAGCGTCATGACGAAATCCAGATAACTGGCGATGTCCGTCATCATCGACACGCCCTCCGGGGTGACGCTGGCGAAGAAGTGGAAAATCAGCGGGAAGACCAGGAAGTAGGCAAACGCCATCCCGGCATAGAACAGGATGATGCTCGACACCAGCAGCGGCACGGCGACGCGCTTTTCATGCTTGTACAGACCGGGCGCGATGAAGCCCCAGATCTGATACAGAATCACCGGCATCGCCAGGAACAGCGCCACCATCATCGTCAGCTTGAACGGCGTGATGAACGGCGAGGCCACATCGGTCGCGATCATCGTGGCGCCGTCAGGCAGAAACTTGCGCAGCGGGGCAGAAACGAAGGTGTAGATCTTCTGTGTGAAGTAGAACAGCGCGCCGAAGATCACGAAGATCGCCAGCACGCAGCGCAGCAGGCGCGAGCGCAGTTCTGTCAGGTGCGAGACCAGCGGCATTTGCTGGTCGTTTTCCGGAATTTCGCTCATGGGGCTCGTGGTGGCAGTGACGAATCGTTGGCAGAAGGCGCACGTTGCACCGCGGTCGCAGGGGTGATGACCGGCGCAAGTGCGGGTGCAGATTCAGGTGCAGCGGGCGCAGCAGGCCCGACATGAACAGGCGGCGGTGCGACCGACGCGCTTTCAGCCGGAGCGGCCGGGCCAATGTCGGCGCTCTGGACCGGTGAGGCCGCACCCATGACCGGCGCTGTCGATACCGGGGCCGGCGAAACCGGCGTCTCGGTAGCAGGTTCAGCCGGTGCTGGCGTAACAGGCGCAGCAGGCGGTTGTTGCGGCTGCATGATCTTGCGAGCCTCTTCTTCCAGCGAAAGAATATGCTCGTTGTGCAACTGACGCCGAATCTCGTCAGCGCCGATTTCGCGCTCAACTTCCTGTTTGATCGCATTGAAGCTGCGTTTCAGACGGCCGATCCAGAGCCCGGCCGTCCGTGCTGCGCCCGGCAGACGCTCGGGGCCCAGCACCAGCAGGGCAACGAGGCCGACCAGCAGCAGTTCAGAAAAGCTGATACCAAACATGCGTCACGACCTAGTCTTTGCGGAGGGGGTCTTCGACTCGTTGCGCTTGAGCGTCGATGGTGTGCGGCTGGTGCAGCGGCGGAGTCGGAGGAACAGGCTGCGCGGTCGGCTGTGGCTGAACCGGCGGCTGCACCGGAGGCTCTTCCGGGTGTTTGTCGTCATCGTTCATGGCCTTGCGAAAGCCCTTGATCGACTCACCCACGTCAGTGCCCAGGTTTTTGAGCTTCTTGGTGCCGAACACCAGCACGACAACCACGAGAATGACGATCCAGTGTTTCCAGTCAAAAATGCCCATGACGCGTTCCTCACAAGAAATTTCGGGCCGCAGCCCATGTATTTATTCCGCCGAGCGAGACGCCTTCTCGGCGTGGCCGGACAGGCCGAAACGGCGGTCCAGCTCATCGAGCACGGCTTGCGGGTGTTGGCCCAGTTGGGCGAGCATCACCATGCTGTGGAACCACAAGTCGGCGGTTTCGTAGACGACATCACTGCAGTCACCGCTGATGGCAGCGTCCTTGGCAGCGATTATGGTTTCGACCGACTCTTCGCCGACCTTCTCCAGAATCTTGTTCAATCCCTTGTGATAGAGGCTGGCGACATAAGACGAGTCGGCAGCCGCGCCCTTGCGTGATTCAAGCACCTCGGCAAGGCGTGACAAGGTATCAGTCATGTTCAGTGTCCTGCTTGGTAAATGGCATCCGGGTCTTTGAGCACCGGGTCCACGGTCTTCCAGCCGGCGTCGTCAAAGACGCGGTAGAAGCAGCTCTCGCGGCCGGTATGGCAAGCGATTCCGCCGATTTGCTCGACCATCAGGATAATGACGTCGGCATCACAGTCCAGGCGCAGTTCATGAAGCTTCTGCACGTGGCCCGATTCTTCGCCCTTTCGCCACAACTTGCCACGTGAACGTGACCAATAGATAGCGCGCTGTTCGCTGGCAGTCAGGCTCAAGGCTTCGCGGTTCATCCAGGCCATCATCAGCACGCGACCGGTCTTGTGATCCTGCGCAATGGCGGGAACCAGACCGTCCTTGTCCCACTTAATCTCGTCCAGCCAGTCTTTCATCGTCGGCTCCGGCCGCTCCAGGGGAGGGTTAGTGTGCCAGCGGCTCACGCTGATGGCTATCGGCGAACGACCAGATAGACACCTGCCGCCAGCATCAGCAAGGCGGGCCAGGCACTCAGGGTGTTCAGCGCTTCGCCGGTCTGGGTATGGGTGATCGCCAACAGTACGCCGCCGGCCAGCAAGCCAGCGCCGAGCAAGCGCAGGGCCCAATGATCGCCATCGCGCCGATAGGGCGGGGGCGGATCGTGGCGATGGGGCTGCGACAGACGTTCGAGCAAATCCCGGGTCATGTTGGCCAGATGCGGAATCTGTTCGACCTGGGACTGCAGATTGCCGAGCAGGGTTTTCGGGCTGACGCGTTCGCGCATCCAGCGTTCGAGGAACGGCTGCGCCGTCGCCCAGAGATCCAGCTCCGGATACAGCTGACGGCCCAGGCCTTCGATGTTGAGCAGCGTCTTTTGCAGCAGCACCAGTTGCGGCTGCACTTCCATGTTGAAGCGGCGAGCGGTCTGAAACAGGCGCATCAGCACCTGGCCAAAGGAAATGTCTTTCAGCGGCTTCTCGAAAATAGGTTCGCACACCGTACGGATGGCCGCTTCGAACTCATTCAGCTTGGTCTCGGCCGGCACCCAGCCCGAGTCGATGTGCAGCTGTGCAACGCGGCGATAATCACGCTTGAAGAAAGCAAACAGGTTGCGCGCCAGATAGTCCTGATCCTCAGGGGTCAGGCTGCCGACGATGCCGCAGTCAATAGCAATGTACTGCGGATCCCACGGCGTGACCGTGCTGACGAAAATGTTGCCGGGGTGCATGTCGGCGTGGAAAAAGCTGTCGCGGAAGACCTGGGTGAAGAACAGCTCGACACCCCGCTCGGCCAGCTTCTTCATGTCGGTGCGTTGATCGGCGAGGGTCGCCAGATCGGTCACTTGCACGCCGTAGATGCGCTCCATGACCAACACCTTCGGCCGGCACCAGTCCCAATAGACCTGCGGCACGTAAAGCATCGTCGAGCCTTCGAAGTTGCGGCGCAGCTGGCTGGAGTTGGCCGCCTCGCGCAACAGGTCGAGTTCGTCGTAAATGGTTTTTTCGTAATCGGCGACGACGGCCACCGGATGCAGCAGTCGCGCGTCTGCGGAGACCCGCTCGGCAATCTTCGCCAGGATGAACAGCCACGCAAGGTCGGAACCGATGATCGGCTTCAAGCCTGGCCGCACCACCTTCACCACCACTTCTTCGCCTGTTTTCAGGCGTGCGGCGTGGACTTGAGCGACAGACGCCGAGGCCAGCGGGGCCACGTCGAAACGGCTGAAGACTTCGCTGATCTTCGCGCCCAGCTGCGATTCGATCAGCGCGATGGCTTTGGCGGAGTCGAACGGCGGCACGCGATCCTGCAGCCTCATCAACTCGTCGGCGATGTCTTCAGGCAGCAGGTCGCGGCGGGTGGACAGCAACTGCCCGAACTTGATGAAAATCGGCCCCAGGTCCTGCAGCGCCAGACGCAGACGGGCGCCACGGCTCAGTTCGTTCTTGCGCCGCGGAAGCCAGCGCCACGGCAGCACGAAGCGCACGGCCAGCAGCCACCACGGCAGTGGCAGGGCGAACAACAGATCATCGAGGCGGTAACGGATTACGACACGCTGGATGCGAAACAGGCGGCGGACGGCAAGCAGGCTCATGCGTTATCGCTGGATGTGAGGGAGTGGGCCAGACGCTCGAAGCGAGCTTCGAGGCGTTCCAGGTCTTGTTTGGTCTGATCCAGTTCGGCGAAGCGGGCTTCGGCCTCGCGTTTGCCGACCAGCGTGCGGGATTCTTCGGCCAGGTATTCGGCCAGGTTGTGGCTGAGGCTGGCAGCGCTGTCGCGGGTCCAGCGCGCGCTATTGCGCAGCTGCCCACCGATCAGGGGCGCGGCGACGGGACCGAGCCAGCGTTGCAGCTCGTATTCCCAGTCGAGGTCCAGATCCTGCAGCACGCCCACCAGCTCAAGCAGCACGGCGCTTTCACCGTCCAGCTCGACTTCCGGGCTGTGCAGCACGGCATTCTTGTCTTTGCTCATCGCCAGGCGCATCAGGCTCGCAGCGGGTGCCCGCAGGGTAACGTCGGCGCCGCCTTCCCAGTTCGCCGCCAGCATCAGGCCGTCGTCACTGGGGAGTACGTGCAGATGAAACGCCGGGCGGGTGCATTCGATCGCGATGACCTTGCCGCTCAGCCGGTCAAGGCGCGGCAAGGCGGTGCTGTCCATGCGCAGCACGCGATTGATGCCGTGCTCGGCACTGGCGAGCAAGCCGTTGATCAGCATCAGGGCTTGATGCCCCGGTGCAGCGCGACGATGCCGGACGTCATGTTGTGGTAGGTCACGCGGTCGAAACCGGCCTGGACCATCATCGATTTCAGGGTTTCCTGGTCGGGGTGCATGCGGATCGACTCTGCCAGGTAGCGGTAGCTTTCCGAATCGTTGGTGATCAGCTTGCCGGCCAGCGGCATGAAAGCAAACGAGTAGGCGTCGTAGATCTTGGACATGACTTTGCTGGTTGGCTTGGAAAATTCCAGCACCAGCAAACGACCACCGGGCTTGAGCACGCGCAGCATGGAGCGGATGGCGTCTTCCTTGTGCGTCACGTTGCGCAGGCCGAAGGCGATGGTCACGCAGTCGAAGTAGTTGTCAGGGAACGGCAGCTTTTCAGCGTCGGCCTGGACGAACTTGATGTTGCCGGCCACGCCGCGATCCAGCAGACGGTCACGACCGACCTTGAGCATCGAAGCGTTGATGTCAGCCAGTACGACTTCGCCGGTCGGGCCGACAAGATGGGAAAACTTCTTCGCCAGATCACCGGTGCCGCCCGCGATGTCGAGCACGCGGTTGCCGCTGCGAACGCCGGACAGTTCGATGGTGAAGCGCTTCCAGAGCCGATGCATGCCGCCGGACAGTACGTCGTTCATCAGGTCATATTTGGCCGCGACGGAGTGAAATACCTCGGCGACTTTCTCGGCCTTCTGGCTTTCCGGTACGTTTTTGTAACCGAAGTGGGTGATGGGTTCGGCATCGCTGCCTTTGCGCGGATCATTCATATCGCTGTCACCGGAATAAAGTGGCGCCATTCTAATCGTCGGGGCTGGCTTTGTCTTGACAAGGCTCACGGCCAACAGTTTCTTCGATCCGGGCCGCTGGTATAGTGCGCCGACGATTTAAGCCGAAGCAGGAGCCCGTCAGTGGCCAGAATTACCGTGGAACGCCAGCACACGCTGGGAAAGGAAAAGGCCCGCGAGAAGGCTGAGATCATGCTGCAGAAACTGTCCGACAAGTATGGCATCGAGCATGAGTGGACAGGTGACACCGTGGCCCTGGAAGGCAAGGGCGCCAAGGGTACTGTCGCGGTCGAGGATGAGTGGGTGCGGGTGACTATCGACCTCAACTTCTTCCTCTCCGCCATGAGCGGTTCGATTCAGTCGGAAGTTGAACGGCAGTTGGACAAAGTGTTGACCGCCTGATTGACCTAAGGCCCCGTTCTTCGGCCAGAGCCATTCTGGCGTGGAAAGACCTGTAGGAGCGCGCTTGCCCGCGATCGCGGAGTGTCATGTTAAGAGTCGCCATCAGTCAGGATGCGTTCGCGGGCAAGCGCGCTCCTACAGTGGGTGGTGTCCGCGGTCGGAGATCTGCTGTTCAGCCACGGCGAAGGGCTAAAGCATCAGCTTGATGACTTGCTCGGAAGGGTCGCGGGATTTGCCGGCGGCCTTGAGCTCGGCCAGATACTCCTCCCACAGTTGCGCCTGGCGTTGCGCCAGTTGCTCCAGGTATTCCCAGGTAAACAAACCGCTGTCATGACCGTCGTCAAAGGTCAGCTTCAGCGCGTACTGGCCGGCGGGCTCCACCTTGGTGAGCCCGACGCCCAGCTTGCCGAATTGCAGAATCGGATTGCCATGGCCCTGCACCTCTGCCGAAGGCGAGTGCACACGCAGAAATTCCGCCGGCAAGCGGTATTCCTCATCCGGTCCGTATTTCAGGCTGAGGACTTTCGAGGCTTTGTGCAGCTGGATAGCGGTGGGGATTCTCGACATTGGGGTAAGGCCTTGACCGGTGGTTGCAAGTAGGTCTATAGCTAGCCGCGATGTTGCAGCAAGGCAGACATCCTGACGCTGCAACAGACATCCATAGGCCAAAGACCTGTAGGCGCCGGCTTGCTGGCGAATGCGGTGTATCAGACGCAGATGATCGCCTGACAGGTTGCGTTCGCCAGCAAGCCGGCTCCTACAAGTCGGGGTGCAGCGCGTTAGAGGATGTACCGCGACAGATCTTCGTCTTCCGCCAGCTCACCCAAGTGACTGTTCACGTATGCAGCGTCGATCTGAATCGTCCCGCCGTCCTGCGCGCCCGCCAGGTCACCGGCACTGAAAGAAACCTCTTCCAGCAACCGCTCAAGCAGCGTGTGCAAGCGACGCGCACCGATGTTCTCGGTCTTCTCGTTGACCTGCCAGGCGATCTCGGCCAGACGCTTGATGCCATCCGGCAGGAACGCGATGTTCAGGCCTTCGGTCTTCAACAACTCTCGGTACTGCTCGGTCAGCGACGCATGGGGCTCGGTCAGGATGCGTTCGAAATCCTGCGGGCTCAGCGCTTTCAGCTCGACGCGAATCGGCAGACGACCCTGCAGCTCAGGCACCAGATCGCTTGGCTTGCTCAGGTGAAACGCACCGGAAGCGATGAACAGGATGTGATCGGTCTTGACCATGCCCAGCTTGGTGTTAACGGTGCAGCCTTCGATCAGCGGCAGCAGGTCGCGTTGCACGCCTTCGCGGGACACATCGGCGCCGCCAACGTTGCCGCGCTTGGCCACTTTGTCGATCTCGTCGATGAACACGATGCCGTGCTGTTCAACCGCTTCCAGCGCCTTGGCTTTCAGCTCTTCATCGTTGACCAGACGGCCCGCTTCTTCATCGCGAACCATCTTCAGCGCGTCTTTGACTTTCAGCTTGCGGCTCTTTTTCTTGCCCTTGCCCATGTTGGCAAACAGGCTCTGCAGCTGGTTGGTCATCTCTTCCATGCCCGGCGGCGCGGAAATATCGACGCCGCCCATTTCAGCGACCTCAATCTCGATTTCCTTGTCATCCAGCTGACCTTCGCGCAGACGCTTGCGGAACAGCTGACGGGTGTTGGAATCGCTGCCAGACGTCGCGTCTTCGTTGAAGCCTGCGCGTGCCGGTGGAAGCAGGGCGTCGAGAATGCGGTCTTCGGCAGCGTCCTCGGCGCGATGGCGAACCTTGGTGATTTCCTGTTCACGCAGCAGCTTCATCGCAGCGTCGGCCAGATCACGGATGATCGACTCGACATCGCGGCCTACATAGCCGACTTCGGTGAACTTGGTCGCTTCGACCTTGATGAACGGCGCGTTGGCGAGCTTGGCCAGACGACGGGCGATTTCGGTTTTACCGACGCCGGTCGGGCCGATCATCAGGATGTTCTTGGGGGTGACTTCAACGCGCAGCTCTTCAGGCAGCTGCATCCGGCGCCAGCGGTTACGCAACGCGATGGCGACGGCGCGTTTGGCATCGTCCTGGCCGATGATATGGCGATTGAGTTCGTGGACGATTTCACGGGGAGTCATGGACATGGTTTTCAACGGTCCTCGGCAGATTGTAAGTCGGGTAGGCCGCGATGAATGGCGGCCATCACCTGAGGCTTACTCGGCGAGGTCCTGCTCCTCAATAGTGATGTTGTGGTTGGTGAAGACGCAGATGTCGCCAGCAATGTGCAAGGCGGTTTCGGCGATTTCACGGGCAGAGAGTTCGGTCTTCAGCAGCAGCGCGCGGGCCGCAGCCTGGGCGAAGGCGCCGCCGGAGCCCATGGCAATCAGGCCGTCTTCGGGCTCAACGACGTCGCCGTTGCCGGTAATGATCAGCGAAGCGTCTTTGTTGGCAACCGCCAGCATGGCTTCCAGGCGGCTCAGAGAACGGTCGGTACGCCATTCTTTCGCCAGCTCTACGGCGGCGCGCACGAGGTGACCCTGGTGTTTCTCCAGCTGGGCTTCGAAACGCTCGAACAGGGTGAAGGCGTCAGCGGTGGCGCCTGCGAATCCGGCGATGACCTGGCCGTGGTAAAGGCGCCGGACTTTCTTGGCGTTGCCTTTCATGACGGTATTGCCCAGGGAAACCTGGCCGTCACCGGCCATGACGACTTTGCCTTGGCGGCGCACTGAAACGATGGTGGTCAAGGGGAGAGTCTCCACGCTGCGGGGCGAAAATGCCCTGATGGAAACTCATATGGGGGTGGGGGTGGGTATTTCAACCGTTGAGTGGGTTGAGGGATGAATGGTGACATTGGCAGGTATCTTCCCGGACGTCGCCGCTGCCTCGCCCTTTGTAGGAGCGCGCTTGCCCGCGATGGCGGTGTGTCAGGCAATGGATCCGTTATCGATCCACCGCATTCGCGGGCAAGCGCGCTCCTACAGGAGGAGTCGCAAGTCCTTACCGGCTCTGGCGCTGTTGCAGCAGCAGGTTGCTAAACCCGCCGCCCGCCAGTTGCTTCTGCGCTGTGGTCAGTTGTTCGCGGTTGCTGAACGGGCCGACCAGTACGCGGTACCAGGTTTCATCCTTCACCGTGCCCGACTCCACCGTCGACGTTTGCCCCAGCAGAATAATCTGCGCGCGTACTTTCTCGGCGTCGGCCTGTTTACGGAACGAGCCCGCTTGCAGGAAGAACGTCGTCACGGCCGCCGGCTTGGTCACCGGAGGTGCTGGTGGCGGGGTCAAACCGCTGAGCGCCGCCTGGGCGCGTGCAGTGTCGATCTTCGCGGCCACTTCAGGCGTAACCGGCGTGCTTGGCGCAACGACCGGTGGCGTCTTCTCTGGCACTGCTTCGTTCGGCACGATGACTTCCGACTCAGGCAACAGCGTATAGAAGTCGTACTTTGGCTTCACCGGAGCGGTCGGGCTGGGCGGCGTCTTGTTCGCTTCGGCGATCTTTGCGGCCTTGGCTTCGGCCTTGACGCGCTTGATGTCGTCGCCACTGCCGGGTTCGAGCTTCATCAGAAAAACAACGAAAGCGCCGACGGTCAGGCCGATCGCCATCCACACCCAGCCCGGAATCGGCTTCTTGGCGGGTGCCTGATACCGGCTGGCGCCGCGCTTGGGAGCAGGTTTCTTTTTAACGGCCAACTTACATACGCTCCAGAGTGTCCAGACCCAGCAACTGCAGGCCTTGCTTGAGGGTGCGACCGGTCAGGGCGGCGAGGCGCAGACGGCTTTGCTGTTGTTCAGGGTTTTCTGCCGCCAGGATCGGGCAGTTCTCGTAGAAACTGGAGAACAGGCCTGCGAGGTCGTACACATAGGCGCAGAGCACATGGGGCGTGCCCTTGTCGGCGACGGTGTTGACTGTCTCGCCGAACTGCGCCAGACGCGCGGCCAGGTCTTGCTCCTGGGTTGCGTCCAAGATGATTTGGCCCTCGCTCGCGTCGAAGGTTTCGCCCTTTTCTTCGAGCTTGCGGAACACGCCGGCCACTCGGGTGTAGGCGTACAGCAAATAAGGCGCGGTGTTGCCTTCGAAGCTGAGCATCTGGTCGAAGTTGAAGCTGTAGTCGCTGGCGCGATGCTTGGACAGGTCCGCGTATTTCACCGCGCTGATGCCCACGGCCTTGGCGATCGAGCGCAACTCGTCTTCGGCGACGTCCGGGTTTTTCTCTTTGACCAGCGTATAAGCGCGCTCTTCAGCTTCGTCGAGCAGGTCGACCAGCTTGACCGTGCCGCCATCGCGGGTCTTGAACGGACGGCCATCGGCGCCGTTCATGGTGCCGAAGCCCATGTGCTCCATCTGCATGCCGTTGGTGACGAAGCCTGCACGGCGCGCCACTTCGAAGACCTGCTGGAAGTGCAGGGCCTGACGCTGATCGACGAAATACAGCGCGCGATCAGCTTTCAGCACGTTGCTGCGGTAGCGAATGGCGGCGAGGTCGGTGGTGGCATACAGATAACCGCCACCGGCCTTTTGCACGATCACCGGCAGCGGGGTGCCCTCAGCGGTTTTGAATTCTTCAAGAAACACACACTGCGCGCCGTTGCTCTCGACCAGCAGCCCGGCCTTTTTCAGGTCGGCGACGACGTTGGCGAGGTCGTCGTTGTAGGCGCTTTCGCCCATGACGTCCTTCGGCGTGAGGTTGACGTTCAGGCGTTCGTACACTTCCTGGCAGTGGGACAGGGAGATGTCTTTGAAACGGGTCCACAGGCTCAGGCACTCGGCGTCGCCCGCTTGCAGCTTGACCACCAGGCCACGTGCGCGCTCGGCGAATTCTTCGGATTCGTCGAAACGGCCCTTGGCGGCGCGGTAGAAGTTTTCGAGGTCAGCCAGTTCGTCGCTGGTCGCCGGGGTTTCCTGCAGATAGGCCAGCAGCATGCCGAACTGAGTGCCCCAGTCGCCGACGTGGTTCTGACGGATTACGGTGTCACCAAGAAACTCAAGGACGCTGGCCACGCCGTCGCCAATGATGGTCGAACGCAAGTGGCCGACGTGCATCTCTTTGGCCAGGTTCGGCGCGGACAGGTCGACCACAACGCGTTGAGCAGGGCCGTTCTTGCGCACGGACAGGGTCGCGTCGGCGAGGGCTTCGTCGAGACGCGAAGCCAGGGCCTGGGTGTTCTGGAAAAAATTGAGGAAACCGGGACCGGCGATGTCGACCTTGGTGATCTGCTCGTCGGCAGGTAGCGCGGCGACGATTTTTTCAGCCAGGTCACGCGGCTTCATGCCCGCAGGCTTGGCCAGCATCATGGCGATATTGCTGGCGAAGTCGCCGTTTTTCTTGTCCTTAGCGTTCTCCACCTGAATCGCCGGCGTCAGCCCTTCCGGCAAGACGCCATCGGTGACGAGTTGGCTCAGAGCTTGTTGAATCAGCTGGCGAATGGTGTCTTTCATGGTGCTCTCTTTCGACCGCAAGCGCGGCCGCGCCTGGATGCGCGGGTGGAAAAACTGGGCATTATCCGTGGCCGGGGCCACCTTGCCAACCGCGCTGGATGCGCGGTCAACCGATGCGAATCAATAAAGGTCCACCGGATCCACGTCCAGCGACCATCTGACCTGGCGCCCGCTCGGCATGTTTTCCAGTGTCAGCAGCCAGGTCGCGAGCAGCTTGTGCAGTGGCGCGCGGGCGTTGGCCTGGATCAGCAACTGAGCGCGATAGCGTCCGGCGCGTCGTTCCATGGGTGCCGGAACCGGGCCCAGCAGCTCAATGCCGCCCAGCGCCATGTCCTTCAGCAATCGCTCGGCTTCGGTGCAGGCTTCGTCAAGAAACCCCTCGGCCTGACCCGGCTTGTGCGCTTCTGCGCGCAGCAGCGCCAAGTGTGAAAACGGCGGCAGCCCGGCGGCGCGACGTTCACTCAGTGCTTGCTCGGCAAAGGCGAAATAGCCCTGTTCTGTGAGTTGAATCAATAAAGGATGGTCGGCCAGGTGAGTCTGGATGATCACCTTGCCCGGCTCTTCGGCGCGCCCGGCTCTGCCTGCGACCTGTACAATCAATTGCGCCATGCGCTCGCTGGCGCGGAAGTCACCCGAGAACAGCCCGCCATCGGCATCCAGAATCGACACCAGCGTCACGCGCGGGAAGTGATGCCCTTTGGCGAGCATCTGCGTGCCCACCAGAATGCACGGCTGGCCTTTCTGGATGGTGGCGAACAGCTGATTCATCGCGTCCTTGCGCGAAGTGCTGTCCCGATCAACGCGCAGCACCGGGTAGTCGGGGAACAGAATCGCCAGCCGCTCCTCGGCACGCTCGGTCCCTGCACCCACCGGGCGCAGATCGACCTTGCCGCATGCCGGGCAATTGCGTGGCACGCGCTCGACATGGCCGCAATGGTGACAACGCAGCTCGCCCGAGCGCTGGTGCACGGTCATGCGCGCATCGCAGCGGGGGCATTCCGACAACCAGCCACAGTCGTGACACAGCAGAGTAGGGGCAAAGCCGCGGCGATTGAGGAACACCAGCACTTGCTGGCCCGCCGCCAGGGTCTGGCCGATGGCTTGCTGCATGGGACCTGAAATGCCGCTGTCGAGGGGGCGGCTTTTCACATCCAGCCGCAGGAAGCGGGGTTGCTGGGCACCGCCCGCCCGTTGAGTCAGACGCAGGAGCGCATACCGACCGGTGTGGGCGTTGTGCAGACTTTCCAGCGAAGGCGTCGCCGAGCCGAGCACGATCGGGATGTCCTCCTGATGCGCCCTCACCAGCGCCAGATCCCGGGCGTGATAGCGCAGGCCTTCCTGCTGTTTATAGGAGCCGTCGTGCTCCTCGTCGATGATGATCAGCCCCGGGTTTTTCATCGGGGTGAACAGCGCCGAGCGGGTGCCGATGATGATGTCGGCCTCGCCATCGCGTGCCGCCAGCCAGGCGTCCAGCCGGTCGCGATCGTTCACCGCCGAATGCAGCAGCGCGATGCGCGCGTTGAAACGCTGTTCGAAACGCGCAAGGGTCTGCGGCCCCAAGTTGATTTCCGGAATCAGCACCAGCGCCTGCTTGCCCGCCTCCAGCGTTTCGCGGATGAGCTGCAGGTACACCTCGGTCTTGCCGCTGCCGGTGACGCCCGCCAGCAGTGAGGCGTGAAAGCTGCCGAAGCCGGAACGGATGGCTTCATAGGCGGCCCGCTGCTCGGTGTTGAGCGGCAGTTCCGGCTGCGCCAGCCAGTGCTCGTGCCGCTCGACCGGGCCATGACCGCGCACCTCGACGGTCACCAGTCCCTTGGCGAGCAGCAGATTCAGGCTGTCCCGGTTGAGCATCAGCTTGCTCAGCAACTGGTGAGCCACGCCATGGGGGTGCTGGGCCAGCGTGCGCAGCGCCTCCTTTTGTTTCGGCGCCCGGGCGATGCGCGGGTCTTCGACGCTGGCGTCCGGGGCTGCGTGCCAGAACCGCTCCTGCCGCGCTTCCGCAGGTTCGCCCTGGCGCAGCAACACTGGCAACGCCCAACTGAGCGTGTCGCCCAGGCTGTGCTGGTAATACTGCGCAGTCCACAGGCACAGCTTGAATAATGCAGGCGGCAACGGCGCTTCGGCGTCCAGCACCGCAATGGCCGGCTTGAGCTTGTCGGCCGGCACGTCGCTGTGATCGACGACTTCCACCAACACGCCGATCATTTCCCGACGGCCGAACGGCACGCGCAGGCGCATCCCAGGCTGCAAGGCACTGCGCGCCACACCTGCGGGGGCAAGGTAGTCGAACAGGCGGCGCAGCGGCGAGGGCAGGGCGAGGCGCAAGATGGCGTCGGGCACGCGGGGGATATCCTGTTACGGAGTATGACGAAGGGCGCGATCTTAGCAGACGACCGGCGTGAACGTTCCCTTGCGTGATTGGCGTTGTCTGTTAATATGCGCGGCCTAATTCCGTGCGGTATTCAACAATAGTGTTGGGTGGCGGCACGATAGCCTGAGGAAATACCCATGAAAGCTGATATCCATCCAGTTTACGAAGCCATTGACGCAACCTGCAGCTGCGGCAATGTCATCAAAACCCGTTCCACACTGGCCAAGCCTCTGAGCCTGGACGTGTGCAACGAGTGCCACCCGTTCTACACCGGCAAGCAAAAAACTCTGGACGTCGGCGGTCGTGTCGACAAGTTCAAGTCGCGTTTCGGTGCGTTCGGTCCTACCAAAGCTCCTGCTGCTGCAGAGTAAGGTTGGCCGTTCTG
Organism: Pseudomonas petrae; assembly: GCF_021728295.1. Lineage (GTDB taxonomy): Bacteria > Pseudomonadota > Gammaproteobacteria > Pseudomonadales > Pseudomonadaceae > Aquipseudomonas > Aquipseudomonas petrae. Next base: position 2,421 of record NZ_JAKJXE010000011.1, on the reverse strand, counting down.
GAGTCGCCGATGCGTTTCTCCAGGCTGCTTAAAAAGGCGTCCCTCGCGGGCGCCTTTTTTATGTCCGCGATTTGGCTTTCGGCGGCCCAGGCCTTTTGCCCGGCGCCGGCGTCGCTGCCTGTGGCTCAGGTGCAGCGAGTAGTCGATGGCGACACGGTGCGCCTGAGCGATGGTCGCAGCGTTCGCATGATTGGGCTGAATACGCCGGAAACCGGCAAAAAGGGTCAGTCTGCCCAGCCGCTTGCCGAAGCGGCCAAGCGACGTTTGCAGGCGTTGGTTGATGCCAGTGACGGGCAGGTCAAGCTGCGCGTCGGTGAAGAACCGGCCGATCACTACGGTCGCACCCTCGCCAACGTCTATGGCCGCGATGGCGCCAATCTCGAGGCGCAACTGCTGGCGGAAGGCCTTGGCTACCTCGTCGCAGTCTCCCCGAACGTTGCGCTGGTGAGCTGTCAGCAGGCCGCAGAGAAGTCTGCTCGCCAGGCAGGCCTGGGCCTGTGGCGCAACTCGCCGGTTCAGCCAGTCGAGCAGATCAGCACTGGTGGATTTGCGTTGGTCAGCGGACGCGTGACCAGCGTGCAGCGCAATGGCGGCGGCCTGTGGATCAAATTCGGCGATGCGCTGGTGCTGCGCATTGCGCCCAGGCTGCTCGGCCAGTTCGACACTGCCGAGCTGCAGCGCCTGAAAGGTCAGCGAATCGAAGCCCGTGGCTGGGTGATTGATCGTTCGCGCAGGGGTGGGCTTAAATCAGGTCAGCCACGCTGGATGATGCCGATCACTCACCCTGCAATGATGGATACAGTTAGTAAATAAATTGTAGACATTTTTAGCAAGGATTGCCGCAGCTAGAGGCCTTGTGTTCTGCGGCTCTACGCTGAAAGTCGTAGATGCGGCCTCTTGACACAGGTGACCCGCCAGTCTTGTTAGGACTTTATGACTTGCGTATGCTCGGCGGTCCGTCTGTCCAACAGCAAAAAAGCGGAATGCCCCCATGTCAGATTTGAAAACTGCCGCTCTCGAATATCACGCTCTTCCCCGTCCAGGGAAACTCAGCGTCGAGCTCACCAAAGCCACTGCAACCGCTCGCGATCTGTCGCTGGCCTACAGCCCGGGTGTGGCTGAGCCGGTCCGCGAAATCGGTCGCGATCCGGAGCTTGCCTACAAGTACACCGGCAAGGGCAACCTGGTAGCGGTCATCTCTGATGGCACCGCGATTCTGGGTCTGGGTAATCTCGGGCCTCTCGCGTCCAAGCCGGTCATGGAAGGCAAGGGCGTGCTGTTCAAGCGCTTTGCCGGTATCGATGTGTTCGATATCGAAGTCGATTCGGAAAGCCCGCAGGCCTTCATCGACACCGTGCGACGCATCTCCATCACGTTCGGCGGCATCAACCTGGAAGACATCAAGGCACCTGAGTGCTTTGAGATCGAAAAGGCGCTGATCGAGCAGTGCGACATCCCGGTGTTCCACGATGACCAGCACGGCACCGCGATCGTCACCGCCGCAGGCATGATCAACGCGCTGGAAATCGCCGGCAAAACACTGGAAGCAGCGAAGATCGTCTGCCTGGGCGCTGGCGCCGCGGCCATCTCCTGCATGAAGTTGCTGGTGAGCATGGGCGCGAAGATCGAAAACATCTTCATGATCGACCGTAACGGCGTGGTTCACGACGGGCGTACCGACCTGAACCAGTACAAGGCCCAGTTCGCTCACTCCACCGACAAGCGCACGCTGGCTGATGCTCTGGAAGGCGCTGACGTGTTCGTCGGTCTGTCCGGTCCGAACCTGCTGAGCGCTGAGGGCCTGAAGTCGATGGCGGCCAACCCGATCGTGTTCGCCTGCTCGAACCCGGATCCGGAAATCTCGCCAGAACTGGCTCACGCCACCCGCGACGACGTGATCATGGCAACCGGCCGTTCGGACTACCCGAACCAGGTCAACAACGTGCTGGGCTTCCCGTTCATCTTCCGTGGCGCGCTGGATGTTCGCGCAAAGCGCATCAACGAAGAGATGAAGATCGCAGCGGCCAACGCGCTGCGCGAACTGGCCAAGCTGCCGGTGCCTCAGGAAGTCTGCGACGCCTACGGCGGCATCGCCCTGGCATTCGGTCGTGAGTACATCATCCCGAAACCACTGGACGTGCGCCTGCTGACTGTCGTGTCCGATGCCGTGGCTAAAGCCGCCATCGAAAGCGGCGTCGCGACCCTGCCGTATCCGAAACACTACCCGCTGAAAAGCGTGGATGAGGTGTTCAACGGCTGATAGCTGAACGCTGCACAAAAAAAGCCCTGCACAGATGCAGGGCTTTTTTGTGGGTGCTTGTTTTGTGGCTACCGGGGGGCTTAGCCCTTGCCTCGAGCAACTGTAATTGGATGGACTCGCCCAGGCCGAGGCGTCAATGCGCCACGGTGGCAGTCTAAACA
>NZ_JAKJXE010000010.1 GCF_021728295.1 Pseudomonas petrae | reverse complement strand
CTGTCGCGTGAAGATCAACTTCCAGATCAAGGGCGTCTGCCTAACGGCAGACTGTTTCGCCTTCGGCGAGTTACTTGGAAAAGCACCCCAAGTAATCAAGGGTGCCTGCTCCTGGTTGGGCTCCTCCTTCGTCGGAGTACCTTCACTCCGGTCTCGCTCCGTTCAGCCTGCACCCAAGTCGCGATTGGCGGTGTCTGGACCTTCTGCGCAGGAAGATCAAAAGCAGATCAAAAGCCCCCCGGCTATGCGGGTCCTACAGACTGCACGCACTGCTTTTCGTGGGACTGGCTTTAGCCGGGAAGAGGCCGGCCTGATCACCCCCAATTTTGCTGAATGCACATGCTGCTCTTAGTGGGACCGGCTTCAGCCGGGAAGAGTCCAGTGAATGCACCATCAATCTTGGCCGTTGAAACCGTCTCCAGACTCCACGCGCTGATCGTTCCCACGCTCCGCGTGGGAATGAATCCTGTGACGCTCCGCGTCCACCCAGCCAGCTACGCCGCCCTGCTTTCACTCACCCGCGTTATAGACCGGGTAGTCGATATACCCCTTTTCCGTCCCGCCATACAACGTGGCCGGGTTGACGGGGTTGAGGGGCCAGCCGTTGGCGATGCGTGCCGGCAGGTCGGGGTTGGCGATGAAGGGGCGGCCGAAGGCGATGAGGTCGGCGAGGCCGGCGTCGATCAGGCGGTTGCCGCGTTCGGCGGTGTAGCGTCCGGCGTAGATGATGCGTCCGCTGAAGGCTTCGCGGATGGCTCTGCGGAAGGTTTCCGGCAGTTCGGGGGCGTTGTCCCAGTCGGCTTCGGCGATGGAGACGTAGGCGACGCCGGCGTTCTCCAGGACTTTGATGGCTTCGACGTAGGTGTGGTGCGGGTCGCTTTCCACCAGACCGATGTAGACGCGTTCTTCATCGGTGCTGGCAAACAGCGGCGAGAAGCGCACACCCAGCCGGTCCGCGCCCACGGCCTCGGCGACGGCAGTCACGATCTCGCGCAGGAACCGCAGACGGTTTTCCAGCGAGCCGCCGTATTCGTCGTCGCGGTGGTTGGCGTGTTCGGAGATGAACTGGTTGACCAGATAGCCGTTCGCCGCGTGGATTTCCACGCCGTCAAAACCCGCTTCGATCGCGTTTTTCGCCGCCTGGGCGTACAGCTTCACCAGCTCGCGGATTTCTTCGACGGTCAGGGCGCGAGGCGTCGGCGGCACCACGAGTTGCCCTGCGCCCGGCGCAGTTTCGATGAACGCCTTGGCGTTGGCCGCCGGGATCGCCGAAGGGGCAACCGGCGCTTCGCCATTGGGCTGCAACGCGTGGTGGGACACGCGACCCACGTGCCAGAGCTGAGCAAAGATCACGCCCTCTTCCGCGTGTACCGCGTCGGTCACCTTGCGCCAGCCTTCGACCTGCTCGGCGCTGTACATGCCCGGCGTCCACGCATAACCCTGGCCGCGCGGCTCGATCTGCGTGCCTTCGGTGATCATGAAACCGGCGGACACCCGCTGCTGGTAGTAGGTCGCCATCAGGTCCGAAGCGATATCCCCCGGTTGCATGCTTCTCTGGCGGGTCAGCGGCGGGAACGCAATGCGGTTTTTAAGTACGTGCCGACCGAGGTTAACCTGGGTGAGCAAGGGTTGAGGGGACATCGGTGATACTCCGTTCAAGTCGTTGAAAGTTATGACCAGATCGGCTGGCGTAGACCAGTCGTCTAGTAGATGGCCGGGAGTCTAAAGCGCGCTTGCAGACCCGGCAATGTCAGATCCGCAATGATTACGGACATCACCCCCGAGACAGAGCCACTTGCAGAATCTTGCGCTTTTGACCCCTCCCACCCTGGCGATCCGTTGCACTCGGCAATCGCGCGCTTATGATTCCGGGCATAGACGTTGGGCAACCTGACACCGCAACAACGCGGTTCATCGGTCGCCAACCCATACTCTGAACAGGCACCCCATGAACATCATCCGCAGCAAAGACTTCACCGGTGACCGCGCGTGGGCCGCGCTGGACATTGCCAACATGAACGGCATCACCACGCGACTGCACTGGACGGATCAGCCGTACAAATGGCACGTCAATGACGGTCAGGAGGTGTTTGTGGTACTGGACGGGCAAGTGGAGATGCGCTTCAAGCAGGACGGCGTCGAGCAGAAAACCGTGCTGCACACAGGCGATATTTTCTACGCCTCCATCGGCACGGCCCACGTCGCCCATCCGCTGGGTGAAGCGCGCATTCTGGTGATTGAAAGCGAGGGCAGCGTTTGAGACCGGCCGCGTGACACCGCATGTCCCCCGTAGGACCGGATATCTCCAGTAGGACCGGCTTTAGCCGGGAAGGCGTCAGGGGTCACACCGCAACATCGAGGCGCTCGTACCGGCCCCTTCCCGGCTGAAGCCGGTCCCACATGAACAACGCATGCATCCAGTGGGACCGCGCCCCCCCTGTGGGACCGGCTTTAGCCGGGAAAGCGTCAGAGGCCACACCGCAAGAAATGACGGCGTACGCACCGGGCCCTTCCCGGCTGAAGCCGGTCCTACAAAAACAACGCATGTATCCAGCAGGACCGCGTACCCCCGTAGGACCGGCTTTAGCCGGGAAGGCATCGGATATCACACCGCTAAACCCAGGGTGTTCGAAATGGCCCCTTCCCGGCTACCAGCCACAAGCTCGATCAATCAAGGCTTCCACGCACCGCCTTCAACGATCACCGCCGACGGATCGGTGTCCGCCGCCAATTGATCCCGCACGTACTGGTTGTACAGCGTGAGCAGGTACTTCTGCTGGCCGAGGCTGGCCAATTCCGTGTTCACCCAATCGCGCAGCTCGATATTGCCCTTCTTCACCGCCGGGGCGATCGGCGCTTCGTCACCGAGTTTCTGCGCGAGCACGCGGTAGCCCGGGTTTTGCTTGGCCCAGCTGAACAGCACCAGGTTGTCCTGGGCATAGGCATCGCCCCGTCCGTTGGCCAGCGCCTGCAACGACTCGGAATTCTTCTCGAACTTGAGCAGCTTCCAGTCCGGGTGATTCCTGGTCAGCCAGATATCCGCCGTGGTGCCGGTGGTGACGATGACGGTCTTGCTCGCCAGATCGTCCAGCGTCTTCACCGGGCTGCTGTCCGGTACCAGCGCCTGCACTGCGACGCGCAGGTTGGGGTGGGTGAAGTCGACCACTTGCGCGCGTTCCGGCGTCACGGTCATGTTGGCGAGGATCAGGTCAACCTTGTCGCTTTGCAGAAACGGAATGCGGCTGGCGGGCTCGACCACCACGAACTCGATCTTCTTCTCGTCGCCGAGCAGGTCCCTGGCGAAGCGCCGGCCCAGGTCGGTGTCGAAGCCGACGTAGTCGCCTTGCTCGTTGACGAACCCGAACGGCGGTTTGTCGCTGAAAACGCCGACAATCAGCTTGTCGCGCGCCTTGATTTTGTCCAGTGAGCCTTCGGCATGGGCGACGGCGGAGCCGACCAGCAATCCGAGGGCGAGCAGTGGCAGTACGAGGGCAGATTTAAGGGTCACGATGTTTTCCTTTTTGGCATGTTTTCTACGTAAGAGAATTTCTCCAGGAACTGCTGCGCGCGTGCGGTCTGCGGGGCGCTGAAGAAGGATTCGGGGGCGCTCTGTTCGGCGATACGGCCGCCGTCCATGAACAGGATTCGATCGGCCACCGCGCGGGCAAAGGCCATTTCGTGGGTGACGATCAACAGGGTCATGCCGCTGCGGGCCAGGTCGAGGATGACTTCCAGCACCTCCTTGACCATCTCCGGATCAAGCGCAGCCGTGACTTCGTCGAACAGCATGACCTTCGGATTCATGCACAGCGCGCGCACGATGGCGATGCGTTGCTGCTGGCCACCGGAAAGCTCGCGCGGGTACGCGTCGCGCTTGTCCAGCAGGCCGACGCGTGTCAAAAGACTCTCGGCCTGTTGCTGCGCGTCGACGCGTTTGCGCTTCTGCACGCTCAGCGGCCCGAGCAAAATGTTCTCCAGCACGGTCATGTGCGGGAACAGGTGATAGCTCTGAAACACCATGCCGATCTGTTGCCGCACCTGGCGCCAATCGGTAGTGGCCGGCAACTCCTGGCCGGCAAAGCGGTACTGCCCGGCATGGCCGAGTTCGAGACCGTTGAGACAGCGCAGCAAGGTGCTTTTGCCGCAGCCACTGGGGCCGAGAATCACCACCACTTCGCCTTCGCGAACGCTCAGGTCAACGTCTTGCAACACCGGCACCGAACCGAAGTTTTTGCTGAAGCGGGTCAGTTCTATCAATGCGCTCATGAATGATTCCAACGCCGCTCGAGCACCCGCGAAGCGGCCGACAGCGGATAACAGGCGAGAAAGAAAAACACGAACAGGAAGCCGTAGATCAGCACCGACTCATAGGTCCGTTCGATGATTTGCTGGCCGATCTTGATCACGTCGACGACGCCGATCAGCACAGCCAGGGAGCTGGTTTTGATCAGCCGGGTGAAGACGTTGATCAGCGGCGGCGTCATCCGCCGCAACGCCTGGGGCAGCAGCACCCGGCCGTAAAGCTGCAACTGGCGCAGGCCGATGGCCAGGCCGGCTTCGCGCTGACCACCTGGAATCGAGCGCAGCGCGCCGCGCACCACTTCGCCGGTTTCACTGGCGCCCCACAATGACAACACCAGCACCGCGCACCAGAAGCCAGGGATGCTCCAGCCGATAAAAATCGGCAAACCGAAAAAGAACAGGTACAGCCAGACCAGCACCGGAATCGCCCGGAACAGCTCCAGGTACACCCGCAGCACCCCGTCGATCCAGCGCACGCCAAGATTGCGCAGCACGCCATAGATAAAACCGCCGACGCTGCTGAAGACGATCGCCAGCAGCGAAATACCCAGCGTGCGACCGATGCCCTGGGCCAGTTGCGGCGCGGACACCCACAGCAATTCAAGACCCGAACTGGCCATGCTGGAGCCTCCTTTCAATCAGCCGCAGCAGCAGCGACATCGGCACGAACAGCAGCACGCACAGGCCGGTCATGACGGCGAGCATTTCGTAGGTTTTGTAATACAGCGCGATGTAGCTCTTGGTGGTGTAGAGAATTTCCGGCACCGCCACCGCCGAAACCACGGTGGTTTCCTTGAGCAGAAAGATGAAATTGGCGAACAGCGCCGGCAGGCTGAGAATCCCGGCCTGGGGCAGGATGACGTGACGCAGCAGTTGCCAGCGCGACAGGCCGATGGACAGCCCCGACTCGATCTGCGATCTGGGCACCGCGTCGATGCCTGCGCGCAGGATCTCGGTCAGGTAAGCGCCGCCCATGAACGTCATGGCAATGATCGCCGAGGCAAACCCGGAGAGGCGGATCCCCAGCGCCGGCAATGCGAAGTAGATGAAAAACAGCTGGATCAGCAACGGCGTATTGCGCGCCAGCTCCACGTAGACGCGCACCAACGGGCGCAAGATTGGCCAGCCGAACGCGGTAATCGCGGCATTGATCAGCGCCACGCACAGCGACGTGCCGATGGCGATGAAGCCCACCTGCAACGTGACCCCGACGGCGCTGACGAACGCGGGCAATGTGGACAGGGCGAATTCAACATCGAACGCCATATCAACCCAGGCCCTGTGCGATGCGGTGCTCGCCATCGACGGGCTGATCGGTGCTGGCCGGTCCCGACGCTGCAAGGCTGCGCGGGTTGGAGGATGGGGCTGTAGACACATTAACTCCTGGCAATGACTGCAAAACGCGCCCCCATGGGCGGGTCGACGCGCGGGTTGGTTTTCGGTGATTGCAGGCTTTATGCCATGCAGCGAAACCTCCGTATCGGGGGCTGCTGACACGCACGACGAGGCGTAACTGTTTGTTTTCCATCGCAAGTGATGGAGGGGTGTTGCCTGAGCAACAGTGCAGGCAGCGGCTGTGGAGCCCGCGCAGTCGGGCAAGGCAGGCTCCGGCCGTTCGGGCCATAAGCCAAGGCATTGTCACGGCTGCTTTTTATGCGCTCCTCGCATCACGGTTCGCCGGATCCCGCGCCATGGGCATACGCCTTGCTATCTCCAGAGCATTCCGCGCTGCAGAGGCCTCCCGCCGACTGAGCCGTGCCGCGCGTCGCGTCCGTCCCGAACCGATTCAGGAGCCTCCCCATGACCCAACGCACTGAAACCCTCAAGCTCGGCCTGTTCCTGCGGGCCACCGGGCATCACATCGCCGCGTGGCGCGACAGCGGTTCCCAGGCCGACGCCGGCATTCGGCTGGAGCACTTCGTCGATCTGGCGCGCAAGGCCGAGGCGGCCGGGTTCGACACGCTGTTCCTCGCGGACAGTGTTTCCGTCAGGGGCATCGATGCGCCGACCTTCGACCGGGTCATCGCGCCGAGCCTGAGCTTCGAGCCGCTGACGCTGTTGTCGGCACTGGCCACTGTCACCTCGCGCATCGGTCTGATCGCCACGGCCAGCACCAGCTACAGCGAGCCGTTCAACCTGGCGCGCCAGTTCGCCTCGCTGGACCAGATCAGCGGCGGTCGCGTGGGCTGGAACCTGGTAACCAGCAGCGACCCCGACGCGGCGAAGAACTTCGGCGGCGGGCATCAGGGCGAGCAGGCGGCGCACGCTGACCGCTACAGCCGGGCGCGGGAATTTCATGAGGTGGTCGACAAATTGTGGGACAGCTGGGAGGACGACACGCTGCTGCTGGACAAGGACAGCGGCGTGTTTCTGGACCGCAGCAAGCTGCACCGGGCCGACCACCAGGGCGAGCACTTTCATGTGCGCGGACCGCTGAACGTGCTGCGCTCGCCCCAGGGCAAACCGGTGCTGGTGCAGGCGGGGGCATCGGATGATGGGCGCGCGCTGGCGGCCGCGACCGCTGAAGCGATCTTCGCCGCGCACCAGAATCTCGGCGACGCCCAAGCCTTCTACAGCGACGTCAAATCCTGCGCAGCGGTACTGGGGCGCAAACCGGAGCACATCAAGATTCTGCCGGGGGTGACGATCTTCACCGCGCCGACCTCAGCCGAAGCCCACGCCAAACATCAGCGCCTGCAGAATCTGGTGCACCCGGAAGTCGGCCTGAGTTTGCTGTCCGGACTGCTCGGCGGCGTCGACCTCTCGCATCTGCCACTGGACGGGCCGCTGCCGCAAGACCTGCCTGCCACCAACGCCTCGAAAAGCCGCCAGCAGTTGATCCTGCAACTGGCCGCCGAGGGGCTGAGCATTCGCGAGCTGTATCTGCGGCTGGCCGGCGCGCGGGGTCACTGGACACTGGTCGGCTCACCCGAGGAAGTGGTCGATCAGCTGCAAGCGTGGTTTGAGGGGTATGGCGCCGACGGCTTCAACATCCTGCCGCCGACCTACCCCGAGGGGCTGGACGATTTCATTGCTCTGATACTGCCGGAGCTCAAACGCCGCGGCCTGGTGCCCGCCGATGGCCCGACCGGCAAGACCCTGCGCGAACGGCTGGGCCTGCCCTACCCGGCGCACCCGGCGACGCTCACGCGTGGAGTTCTGCTTGCGGTGTGACGCATGACGCCTTCCCGGCTAAAGCCGGTCCTACAAATGTGACCGCGCTCATTCCGTGGGACCGGCTTCAGCCGGGAAGAGGCCAGTATGTACACCATCAGTTTGCGGTGTGACAACTGACGCCTTCCCGGCTAAAGCCAGTCCCACTATGTGATCGCGCTCATTCCGTGGGACCGGCTTTAGCCGGGAAGAGGCCGGTATGTACACCATCAGTTTTGCGGTGTGACGACTGACGCCTTCCCGGCTAAAGCCAGTCCCACTATGTGATCGCGCTCATTCCGTGGGACAGGCTTCAGCCGGGAAGAGGCCAGTATGTACACCATCAGTTTTGCGGTGTGACAACTGACGCCTTCCCGGCTAAAGCCAGTCCCACTATGTGATCGCGGTCATTCAGTCGGACAGGCTTCAGCCGGGAAGAGGCCGGTATGTACACCATCAGTTTTGCGGTGTGACAACTGACGCCTTCCCGGCTAAAGCCGGTCCTACAATGTGATCGCGGTCATTCCGTGGGACCGGCTTTAGCCGGGAAGAGGCCAATGTGGGCACCCTCGATTTATGCACTGTGCACACCGACGCCTTCCCGGCTAAAGCCGGTCCCACTGGGCCGTTGAGGTGGGGACCCTGACAGACATCGGGGTGCCCGTTCCTGCCAAAGCGGCCTCGCCGCCGTTTCAAGCCGGACACGCTGCGTATACTCAAGCGCGACGAAGCACAGGACTTCGAACCGCCGGGGGCTACGATGCTGGACGAACATCAATCTCCTCTCTATAGCCGCTTCCCGCAGCCGGCGGAACAACACTGGCCGGACGCGATTCGGCACCCTTCTCTGCACCCCCTTGCGCACCCGACAGCGCGTCTCACTGCCCTCTGCGATCAGGACGCCGCCGCGCAAAGCGATTACGCCCAAAGCCTTCATGCCCGGAAGATGGCCGAGTTCAGCGCCTCCATCGCCCATGAAATCTGCCAGCCCCTTCTGGGCATCGCCGCCAACGCCGCCGCAAGCCTGCGCTGGCTGCAGCGCGACGTGCCGGATGTCGAAGAAGCCATCGCCGGTCTGAAGGACATCCGCGCCGGCTGCGAACGCGCCGCCAACATCGTCAAGGCCCTCGGCGCGCTGGCCCGTCAGGCGCCATTGCAGCTGCAGGCCCTGAAGATTGACGACGTCATTCGCGAGGCCATTCGCCTTACCCAGCCTGCGCTCACGGCCCAGCGGGTGCGGCTCGAAACCGGTTTGTTCGTCGATCAATCCATCGTCGCCGACGCCGTGCAGTTGCAGCAACTGCTGGTCAACCTCATCACCAATGCCGTGGAAGCCATGGCCGGTCCTGGCCGCGACGCCGCTGTTCTGCGCATCAACTCGTTTACCCTCAACGACGGCGTCGAAGTGTGCATTGAGGACAATGGCCCGGGCATCCCGGCAGACCGTCGCGAGCAGATCTTCAGCGCGTTCTACACCACCAAGAGCAGCGGCCTCGGCGTCGGGCTGGCGATCTGTCGCTCGGTGGTCGACGCGCACCACGGGCGTATCTGGGCACAAGCCTCGGCCAGCGGCGGCGCACGCATCCGTGTTCAGCTGCCGACGTGCTGTTACTGAAAGGCTGCCGTCAAGCGAGCCACGCCCTCGATCACGCCTCATCAAGCCCTTTTCGATCAACCGCGATGACGGGTCGCACTCCTCCAAACGCCAATCATTCACATTCATTCGCGCAATCCTCTAGAATGCCGCCTGGATTCAGGCTCGTGCCCCCTGCGCTGGCAGTGGCGGTATCAGAAAGGCGATCAAGGCATGCGCGACATTCCAAAGCAGAAAACGGTGGCGGTGGTGCTGTTCAACGACGTGCTCATGCTCGACGTGACCGGCCCCATGGACGTTTTTTCGATTTCCAATCGACTGCTGGCGCCGGAAAAGCAGTACCGACTGATCACTGTGGCCGAACCCCCGCTGCTCATCCGCAGCTCTTGCGGGCTCAAGGTTCAGGCGGACCTGACGCTGGACGATCTGCCGGCCGACATCGACCTGCTGCTGGTCCCCGGCGGACCGGGCGCCTACGGCGTCAGCCACCCTCAGATTACCGCCTGGCTGCCCGCCGCTGCTCAGGGCGCCCGACGTTTCGGGGCGATCTGTACTGGCGCGTTTTTGCTGGGTGACGCCGGCCTGCTCGACGGTTACCGCTGCACCACCCACTGGAACTACGTCGAGCGCCTGGCCCGGCGCTTCCCCGCTTCCCGCGTCGAAACCGAGCAGATCTATGTCGTCGACCGCAACCTGATCACCTCCGGCGGTATTACCGCCGGGATCGACATGGCCCTGGCGATCGTTGCGCAAGACCACGGAAAAGAGGTCGCTCTGGAAGTCGCCAAAGTGCTGCTGGTGGTGATGAAGCGTCAGGGCGGGCAAACGCCCTATGGCCCGCTGCTGGCGGCGGTGCCCCGGGATGACAGCGCGATCGCCCGGGTGCAGGCCTACATCGTCGACCACATCGATGAGGCGTACACCGTGCAACGCATGGCCGACCTGGCAGCGATGAGTCCGCGCAATTTCGCCCGGGCGTTCCAGCGCGAAGTCAGCCTGACGCCCATGCAATTCCTGCTCAACGCGCGCATCGATCATTCACGCAAACTGCTCGAAGGCAGCGACCTGCCGCTCAAGGTCGTGGCGAGTCGCTGCGGCTTCGGCAGCGCACGGCACATGCGCAAGGCGTTCGGTGAGCGCATTGGTGTGACGCCCGGCCAATACCGGCAACAGTTCGGCGGCGACTGAACGAGTGCGCACGTCAATCATCAGATGTTCAAGGGTGGCCGTTGCGCCGCCCACTCGCAAACACGCTCGCAGGCATGCACACTGCAGTGCTTATCCGACACACACCGTTCACTCGCTGGAAGGACTTGCCCATGACCACCCATACCGAAACCGCGCTGCTTGCCGGAGGCTGCTTCTGGGGCATGCAGGACTTGTTGCGCCGCTACCCCGGCGTGCTGTCGACCCGGGTCGGCTACTCCGGTGGCGACGTTGACAACGCCACCTATCGCAACCACGGCACCCACGCCGAAGCCATCGAAATCGTCTTCGATCCCGAGAAAATCAGCTACCGCGACATTCTCGAATTCTTCTTTCAGATTCACGACCCATCGACCCCGAACCGTCAGGGCAATGACAAGGGCGTGAGCTATCGCTCGGCGATTTTCTACCTCGACGAACAGCAGAAAGCCGTGGCGCTGGACACCGTGGCCGATGTCGATGCCTCAGGCCTGTGGCCGGGCAAAGTCGTCACCGAAATCGCCCCGGCCGGGCCGTTCTGGGAAGCCGAACCCGAGCATCAGGATTACCTGGAGCGAATTCCAAATGGCTACACCTGCCATTTCGTTCGCGCTGGCTGGAAACTGCCTGTGCGCGACAAGGCCACCACGTCCTGATTGAGCGCCATCTGCCGGGGACCGCTGTGCCAGAGCAGTCCCTCAATTGGCCCCCGGCAGGCGCACGCCGCCGGACCACGCGTCACAGTGCATAAACTAATAACCAAACGATATTTAGCCAATTCTTTTTAGAACCTTATGATTCGTGGCTTGCGCCCTCGCGCCTCATTCACGCCACGAGTCCGCCATGCTCACTCCTCGCACAGCCGCTGGCACCATCCTTCGACACACATTACTCAGCGGACTGATCGCTGCGATGGCGAGTGGTGTCGCGCTGTCGGCGAGTGCTCGAGAAACGGTGCGCATTGGCTACCAGAAGTCTTCCACTCTGATCACCCTGCTCAAGACCCAAGGCACCCTTGAAGAGGCGTTGGGCAAAGACAACATCGACATCACCTGGCACGAGTTCCCCAGTGGCCTGCCCCTGCTTGAAGCCTTGAACGTCGGCAACGTCGACATCAGCGCGGACGTCGCCGATACCGTGCCGATCTTCGCCCAGGCCGCGAAAGCCAAGCTCACCTATTTCGCCCAGGAGTCGCCCTCGCCGGCCGCCCAGGCCATCGTCGTGCGCAATGACTCGCCGATCCGCCAGTTGTCGGACTTGAACGGCAAGAAGGTCGCCGTGACCAAGGCTGCCGGCACCCATTACCTGCTGATCGCCGCGCTGAACAAGGCCGGGCTGTCGTTCTCCGACATCCAGCCGGCGTACCTGTCCCCGGCAGACGGCAGGGCGGCGTTCGAGAATGACAAGGTCGACGCCTGGGTGACCTGGGAACCCTTCCTCACCAGCGTGCAGCGGCAGTTGCCGACACGCACGTTGACTGACGGGGTCGGCCTGGCCAGTTACAAGCGCTATTACCTGACCAGCACGCCCTACGCCAAGGCCCATCCCGAAGTGCTGAAGCGGGTTTATGAACAATTGCAACAGGCGGGCGGCTGGATCAAAAGCCACCCCCGCGACGCCGCGCAAGTGCTTGGCCCGCTGTGGGGCAATCTGGACGTGGAAACCGTTGAAGCCGCCAACGCCCATCGCAGTTATCAGGTCGAGCCGGTGAAGGCAGACCAACTGGGCGAGCAACAGAAGATCGCTGACGCCTTTTTCAAGGCCGGGCTATTGCCCACTGCTGTGGATGCCAAGGACGTGGACATCTGGACGCCATGAACGGAGCACCTGGCGTTGCCAACCGCTGCACCTGACCCTTCATTCCCACTCTTGAGCGCACTTGATGAAAGGCTTAAAACCGCTGTCGCTGTCTGCCGTACTCGGCTCCGCCCTGCTGCTGAATGCCGTGTTTTCGTTCTCCGCCGTCGCCGGTCTGCTGGACAAGGGCCGCAGCCAGGGCCTGACCGCCGGCATCGCCAACGAGCAACCCTATGCGTACGTGGGCACTGACGGGAAAATCGTCGGCGCCAACGTCGAAATCCTCCGGGCCATTCTGGAACCCTTGGGCATCACCAAGGTTGAACTGCCGATCACCGAGTTCGGCTCGCTGGTGCCGGGTCTTGCGGCAGGTCGTTTCGATCTGATTGGCGCCGGCCTGTTCATCAACCCGGCGCGCTGCAAAGTGATCGGTTATTCCAACCCGGTCACCCGCTCCGGCGGCGCGTTTCTGGTCAAGGCCGGCAACCCGCTGAACCTGCACAGCCTCAAGGACGTCGCGGCCAACGGCAAGGCGCGGCTGGCGACCCAGCCCGGCAGCAATCAGGTGCAGGAAGCCAAGGACAGCGGCATCAGCAATGGCAACGTCGTGCTCTTCGACAAGGACACCGAAGCCCTCGCCGCGTTGCAGGCCGATCGCGTCGACGTGGTGTACTTCCCCGATGCCGAGATCATCGGCCTGCTGAAAAAAGCCGAAGGCACGCCGGTTGAACGCGCGCTGCCGTTCGAGCAGATCCCGGACGCCGATGGCAAACCGACCTGGAATTACCACGCCTACGGCCTGCCGAAAAACGATCCGGCGTTCACCCAGGCGTTCAACGAGCAACTGGCGAAACTGCGCGCTTCCGGCGACCTGCTGAAGATCCTGCAGAAATACGGCTACACCGAGAACGAACTGCCACCCGCAGACGTCACCGCCGAGCAACGCTGCAACCGCTGATGCCGATGCCGACGATGATGCAGGTGCTGATGCCTGCGCCATTGTAGGACCGGCTTTAGCCGGGAAGGCGTCGGTGGGCACACGGCAAAATCGAGGGCGCCAGCACGGGCCTCTTCCCGGCTAAAGCCGGTCCTACAGACCGCACGCATTCAGTGGGACCGGCTTCAGCCGGGAAGCTTCTCAATCCTTCATCCGCGACATGACGGCCCCAGCCCATACGAGTACGGCCCATGCTTTTTGATGCTTCCACCCTGGACACCGCGCGCTTCATCGCCCGCCAACTGGCCAACGGCGCACTGGTCACCCTTGAAATCACCTTCTTCGCCCAAGTCGTCGTGGTGGTGATGTCGTTTGTCATCGCGCTGATGCGCCTGTCGCCGTGGCGCGCGCTGCGCTGGATCGCGACGGTCTACGTCGAAATTCTGCGCGGTATTTCCGCCCTGGTGCTGCTGTTTTACCTGTTCTTCATCCTGCCGCTGTTCGGCATCACCCTGGCGCCGATGACCACCGGGATTCTCGGCCTGGGCTTGACCTTCTCCGCCTACGGGTCGGAAATCGTACGCTCGGCCCTGAGCAATGTCGCCCGGGGCCAACGCGACGCGATCAAGGCCCTGGACTTCGATGCGATCACAGCGTTTCGCCGGATCATCCTGCCCCAGGCGCTGCCGTTCATGCTGCCGCCGATGGGCAATCAACTGGTCGAATTGCTGAAGACCACCTCACTGGTGTCATTGATCACCCTCAGCGACCTGACCTTTTCCGGCGGTCAACTGATCACCACCCTGGGCCAGCAGACGCTGATCTGGAGCATAGTGCTGGTGTGTTATTTCGTCATGGCCTGGCCCCTCAGCTGGCTGGTCAAACGCTACGAGCGACGGGTCACCCACTGGCGTCGCGGGGTGGCGCCATGAACTTCGATTACGCCTTCGCCTGGTCCATCGTCCCCGATCTGTTTCAGGGACTGCTGGTGACGCTGCAAGTGGTGATCCTCGGCTTTCTGCTGGCCGTATTACTCGGCCTGCTGCTGGCCATCGCCCAGCGCTCGAAAAGCGCGCTGGTCCAACGACTGAGCGCCGGCTACCTGAGTTTCTTTCGGCACACGCCGCTGATGGTTCAGCTGTACGTGCTGTTCTTCGCCCTGCCCCTGGCCGGCCTGACCCTGCCGGCGATTTCCACCGGAGTGATCGGGCTCGGGCTGTATTACGCGGCCTACATTGCCGAAGCCTTTCGCGGTGCCATCGACGGCGTACCGGCCGGTCAATGGGAGGCGGCCAGGGCTCTGGATTTCGACAGCGCAACCACGTGGCGGCGGATCGTCCTGCCCCAGGCGCTCAAGCCGATGCTGCCGGTGCTCGGCAATTACCTGATCGGCATGTTCAAGGAAACCCCGCTGCTGGCGGTGATCACCATTCCCGAGCTGTTCCAGGCGGCCAAACAGATCGCCGGCATGACCTACCGCTACAACGAGCCCTACACGGTGATGGCGCTGATGTTTCTGGCGATCAGCGTGCCAACCTCCCTGTTGTTCAAATATTTCGAGAGGCGCAGCCATGTCTGATCTCGCACACGCTCTGCCCGGCGCTTCGCCGCAGATCATCCTCAAACAAGTGGTGAAAAACTTTGGCGCGTCCCGGGTCATCGATCACCTCGACCTGAGCATTCCCGCCGGCCAGAAAGTCGCGCTGATCGGCCCCAGCGGGTCGGGCAAATCCACGGTGCTGCGCCTGATCAAGGGCCTTGAGGCCTATCAGCACGGCAGCATCGAGGTGGCTGGCACTGGCCGGGCGCGAAAAAGCCACCGGTGGTGCACCGGGTGGGCATGGTGTTTCAGCAGTTCAACCTGTTTCCGCACCTGACCGTGCAGGAGAACGTCACCGAGGCGCCGCTTCAGGTGCTCAAGCTGAGCCGCGAAGAAGCCCTGGAGCGCGCCCATCAATACCTCGGGCTGGTCGGTTTGAGCCACAAGGCCGATGCCTATCCCGCGCAACTTTCCGGCGGCCAGCAACAGCGCGTGGCGATCGCCCGGGCGCTGGCGATGCGGCCCCAGGTGATGCTGTTCGACGAGGTCACCTCCGCGCTGGACCCCGAACTGGTCGGTGAAGTGCTGGCGGTGATTCGGGCCATCGCCCACGAGCAGCAGATGACCATGCTGCTGGTGACCCACGAAATGAAGTTCGCCCAGGACATCGCCGACCGAGTGCTGTTCATGGAGGCCGGGCGCATCGTCGCCGATGGCTCGCCCACCGAGGTGCTGGTCGATCCGGACAACGAGCGCACTCGCCGCTTTCTCAATCTGGTGGAGCAACGTTGACCGGTTTCGGATGAGGCTCGCGCGACATCGAAAAAAACCCGAACTCGCCGACCGTCGACACATCCAACCTTCATACCCCACAGCGAGGATGAATCCATGAGCAACGACACCCCGGTCGACCCACGCAACGTCGTGCAGCCTGACGCGCCAACCCTCGACAGCGCTGGCAAACCTGTCAACGTCGTACAGCGAGACCTCAACGACCCGGACGACGACACCCGCGCGGTGGACGACGTCATCACCCCGACATCCGTTCGGGAAAAGGAACAGGACGCCGAAGAGCTGAACAAGAAATCAGCTGAAATCGAGCGCAAGGTCGCTGACGGCCGTTGATTCGCCCCAGGGCGGTCCCATGGCCGCCCTATTCCCCTCCCGCACCTTGATTCCCCGCCGTAATTTCCCCTTCATCGATTCAGCTAACTGGCAGCGAAATTATTAGCTGCTAGCGTTGCTTGAGCACCCTCCGTTGCACTGCCACCTGCGCGAGAGTCCGGACGTCGCGCACAAGGCTTTGCGTCAGAGTGGGCTGCCTGCCGCACCCCGCGCCGGGCATACAGATGGACACAGCGAAGGGAGTCACACCATGAAAATGCCGGTGCTCAAGGCACTGATCTGCTGCGCCATTCTGGGGGTCGGCGGTTGCGCCAGCTCCCAGGTTGACCCCAGTCAGTATTCAGGTTTTCTCAAGGATTACAGCCGACTCAAGCCGGCGGAAAGTGCCACGGGCGCGCCGGTCATGCGCTGGATCGACCCTGACGTGAAGCTGAGCACGTACAGCCAGGTGTATATCGAACCCAGTCAGTTTTTTCCCAGGCCGCAGCCAACCGCGGTGATCTCGGCGCAGACCCTGCAGTCCATCACCCGGTACTTTGATACCGCGCTGCAACGCGAACTCGGCAAAACCCTGCGCCTGGCCAGCGGTCCGGGCCCTGACACCCTCGTATTGCGCCCCGCGATTACCGCCGTGTCGACCCGTACCGAAGGCCTCAAGCCCTACGAAGTGATACCCATCGCGCTGATGGCAGCTGCCGTGAACACCGCAGCCGGCGGACGTGACCAGAACGTGGAAATCGCCACCGAGGCGGCGTTTCTTGATGCCGACACCAACAAGGTGTTGGCACAAGTGGTGCGCAAAGGCAGCGGCACGCCCCTTGAAAACGACAAGACGCAGCTGACCCTGGATGCCGTCAAACCGGTGCTCGACGGGTGGGCCAACGACCTGCGCCTGAGTGTCGAGGCGCTCAAGGCGAAGCAGTGACTGCTTCCGATTGAACGCTCTCGCCGGTGCTCAGCAGCGCCCGCACCGCCTCAAGCACGGCGCTGATCTCGAACGGCTTGTCGAAGACCTTGCTGAACAAATCCGGTCTGGCAATCCCCAGATAAGACTGCGCACCGCTCATCAGCACAATAGGGATTTGCCCCAGGCTCTGATTCACGCGCACCGCTTCCGCCAGCTCGATGCCGTTCATCCCGGGCATCATGTAATCGGTGATGATCAGCTGCGGGCGCTCGCGTTCGAGAATGCCCAGGGCCTTCTGCCCGCTGCCAGCGGTGACGGTCAGGTAGCCTTCGTCTTCCAGCGCGAAGCTCAGTATGTCGGCGATGAGGTACTCATCATCGACAATCAGAATTGTGGTCGTGCAGCCCTCCGCGCTGTCGAGCGATCATCGGCTCGAAGACAACCGTCACGCCGTCGCATTGCCTGAATCGTCGAGGGCATGGAACACAGCCTTTTTCACAGTCAGCCCTTGCTCGCCGATCAAGACGTCCAGCAGGGCCGGGTCGTAGGGGTTATCGCGGATTTTGAGGATCGACAGTTGCCGCGTCAGCCCCGCAGTCGATTGCGCGAAGCGGATGAGCATGAGGTTGTCGACGATCCCTGACAGGTCCGGCGCCGGGGCGTCGATCTTGCCGCCGAGCAGGCCGCGGATTTCCCAGCTCGCTACCACCGTGACACCATTGGCACGCAGCTCGCTCATCAGGGCGTTGTAGAGGTCGAGAATCCGCGCCTGATCAGCCGAGGCGCGGGCCATACCGCCGAGACTGTCCAGAAAAACCCGCTTGATGCCTTGTTGCTCGACGATCCGCAGCAGGTCGAGGGCGAGCTTGTCGATCAGTTCGGTGGTCACTGACCTCCAGACGATGTGCAGCGCACCGGAACGTTCCAGCGCCTCGAAATCCAGCCCCAGCGCCGCCGCTTTCAGGCGCAGGCGCTGCGGCGACTCGTAGAAACCGAACAGCAGGCCCGGTTCCTCGGGCGTCGAGCGGGCGAGAAAATTGAGGCCGAACGTGGTTTTGCCGGTGCCCGAAGGGCCGAGGAGCAAGGTCACGGACGACTCCACCAGACCGCCGCCGATCAAGGGATCGAGCGCGTCGATACCGCTTGGGACAACGCTGAATTCTGCACTGTCGCGCAGCGCTGAGTGGGTGATGGTACTTTCAAGGCGAGGGTAGACGACCAGGCCGTTCTCGGTGATTTCGCATTCGTGGGCGCCGGGGATGGCGCCGCTGCCACGGGTCTTGCGCGCCTTGATGCGGCGCACGGAACGGTTGCACACCAGCTCTTCACCCATTTCCAGCACGCCGTCGACCATGGTGTGTTCGGGGCTGCCGTCGTCCAGCTGTGAGCTGGTCAGGAAGAACACCGTGCAACCGGCGAAGGCGGCGTGGCCCTGCAGTTCGGAGATGAAGCGTTTGGTGTTGATCGTGGATTCGGCCTTGGAGCGGGCATTGAGCAGTCCGTCGAGGATCAACACGGTGGACTTCTGGCGGACGATCTCCCGACGCAGCAGTTTGACGACTTCATCGAGGCCGTCGTTTTCCATGGTGTCGAACGCGCTGACGAACTGGATCTGGTCGCCAACGCGGTCCTTGTCGAAGAAGCTCATGGTGGAGAGGAACTGAAACAGCCGTTCGTGGGGCTCGGCGAGCAGGGTCGCGAACAGCACCCGGCCGCCATCGCGGATGTGATTAAAACCGATCTGGTTGGCCAGAATCGTTTTTCCGGAGCCCGGTCGGCCCTGAATGATGTACGAGGATCCGGCAACGAAGCCGCCCATTAGCAGCTCATCAAGCCCTTCAATTCCGCTCTGAAGGCGTTTTAGCTGATTCAAATTTGCTTCCTCCGCCAAGCATTGGCGTCGTGAACGTTGCGGGTTAAGTGCGCGACTCATCACGCATTCTTCCGTTTTTGAGGAAGCTTTCCAAGCGCAATCATCAATTCGCATGACAGTTTCACACGCATTTGCCGACAGATGCGACGGAGAGTCTAGTCGAACGAGTGATTGTCATCCGGCTGAACTGGCTTCGCCTTCCGGGGCGCACCCGTCGGTCTCGGCCCGGGACTGCTCGCTGCGACGCTCGGGATCGTCAGGCTTGATGGGTGCAGACAACGGGTATTCAGGCGTGTCGTCACGGTCTGTTGGCTGATCGTCAGCAGTCCCGCAAACGAGTGAGGGGCTAATGGGGCACATGGTCGCAGGTCCATTGAGGGAGGCACGGCGTTGGAGCCCAGCGGCGGGCACTCGTGCGGTTGATCGGACCAGTGGAGTGAGTGATGTCGCGTGCACTTAGTGGGACTGGCTTCAGCCGGGAAGGCGTCGGGCTAATGGCTGATTTCGGCGCTGGGGGTCGTGGCCTGGAAGATGTCGTGGGTCGGCGTCAACAACACCGTAAAGCAGCATCCCCCGTCATCACGGCTGGTCAGGGTGACTGTCCAGTGCTGGTTGGCGCAGATACGCTGGACCAGCGATAACCCCAGGCCCAGCCCTTCCCCGCGCTGTTCGTCGCCACGCACGAAGGGCTGGAACATGGCCTGCTGTTTTTCCAGCGGAATGCCAATGCCGCTGTCCTCGACACTGAAACCATCGCTGCGCAGGGTCAACTGGATGAACCCCTGATCGGTGTAATGCCAGGCGTTGCGCAGCAGATTGCCCATCACCGAGCGCAGCAAGGGCGCGTTGTGGGTTTCGCCGTCGGTCTGCACCTGCTGGTACATGAACCGAAGATCCTTTGCCTCGATGGGGGGACGCCAGGCCTCGACCAGTTCATCGGCAATCTGCTTCATTGATGAGCGCTGACCCTGGGGAACATGCTTGCCCTCGGTACGGGCCAGCAGCAGAAAGGTTTCGACCAGTTGGTTCATACCCGCCGTGGCCTTGCCGATGCGCTTCACCTGCGTGCGGGAGCGGTCGTCCAGCGCCGGGTATTCCATCAGTAATTCGCAGGACGTCGCCAGCACCATCAGCGGCGTGCGCAGTTCATGGCTGACGTCGCTGGTGAACAGCTTCTCGCGACCCAGCGCGGCCCGCAGCCGGCCCAGGGTTTCGTCGAAGGATTTGGCCAGCGCGCCGACTTCGTCGTTGGCGTAGTCGCTGGCGAGCACCGGCGCCAGTTCCAGCAATTGATCGCGATGGCGCACCTGGCTTGCCAGGCGCGACACCGGCGTGATCACCCGGGACGCGAGCAGCCGACCCAGCAGCACCGCCAACAGCACGCTGAGGAAGAAACCGACCAGCACGACACCGAACAGAATGCGCTCGCGCTTTTCAAACTTGCGCTGATCACGCAGCAGCACGTAGTGGCGCCCGTTCACCTCGGAGACCATGGCGTAATAGGCCTTCTTGCCGCGGAAGAATTCCTGAAACCCCGGATGCAGGTCCTTGAGGTCGTCGCTCATGGCGAGGTCGCCGACGCCCTCGTCGGCGTAGAACAACTCGTCCTTTTCCGGGCGGTGGCGCCAATCGTTGACGCTGTCCACGGCCAGCAGACGGTGCAGATTACCGCCCATGCTCATGGTCGTCAGGCGCTTTTCGACCAGGTGCACGGTGGCGATGATGCCGACGGCGAATACCCCGGCGACCAGCGTGCTCATCAACGCAAATACGATGACAATCCGTTGCTTAAGGCTGTGTTTGATGTCCATGAATGTCCGTGCATGGCGGTACTCGAATCCGGGGCGTTGCCCCACCGGCGGCGATTATCCAGTGCGGGATGTCATGGTTTTGTCAAACGCCGCGCTCTTCCCGGCTGAAGCCGGTCCCGCTGAAAATCAGAGGCCGCATCAGCAACATCCCGACCGCGCACCCGCTCATCAGCAGGCAGGTGACGATAAAGACCACCGGCATGCCGAAATGCCCGCCCAGATACCCGCCGGTCAGCGGCCCCAGCACCTGGCCGATGTACTGGCAGGACGTGGAATAGCCGAGCATGCGCCCGGCCACGGCGTCGGGCACCGAATGGCGAATGATCGCCGCGATGCACGGCAACAGGCCGCCCAGGGCAATTCCCATGAGAAAACGCAGCAGCACCAATTGCCAGGCATGACTGACGAACGCCTGGGGGATCAGCACAATGGCCGCCGCGCTCAAACAGCCGATGACCACCTTCCAGTGACCCACGCGGTCGGCCAGTTTGCCGATGCGCGAGGCCGACAACACGCTGGCCAGTGCAGTGGCCGACATCACCAGCCCGGCCATCAGCGTGACGTTTTCGCTGTGCAACTGGGTCAGGTACACGGTGATGATCGGCTCGATGGACATGATCGAAAACATCACCAGGCAGGCCACGACCAGCATGGTCAGCACCGGCTTTTTGTCCGCGATGACGTCCCACGCCCGTACAGCGGGCGCTTTCGGCATGCCAGCCTGACGTTTGGGGCGGGGCGTTTCCTTCATCAGAAACAGCGTGGCAAGGAAGGTCAGAAAGATCACCCCCCCTGCCAGGAAGAATGTGTTGCGGATGCCGATCAGCGGCGGCAACAGCCCGCCAATCAACGGCCCGGTCAGATTACCGGCCATGATCCCCGACGAGAGCATGCCCAGTGCCCAGCCGGTGCGCGCCTTGGGCGTCTGCGTCGCCACCAGAATGGTCGCGCCGGAGGCATAGCCGCCGAGCAACCCCGCCAGCAAACGCAGCCCGACCAGCTGATAAATGTTCTCTGCCAGCCCGATCAGCGACATCGCAACCGCCATGCCCAGGCTGGCGCGAATCAGCATGAGCTTGCGGCCGTAACGATCACCCAGCCGCCCCCACAGCGGCGCGGTCAGCGCGGCAGACAGAAAGGTCGCGCCAAACGCGACCCCCGACCACTGCACGATGGCGGCCTGATCGCTGACGCCCAGGTGCTCCACGTACAGCGGCAGGAACGGCAGCAGCAGGGTCATGGCAACGATGGTGGTGAATGCGCCGAACACACAGACGGCCAGATTGCGCTGCCAGTGTTTTTCGACGATGGACGGCGGGGGCTGGGCCTGGAATCGGGATCGAGGTTGCGCGGTCATGACGGCTCTACCGTGAACGGAATCCGCTTACGGTAGATCGCTGAAGACCATAAATAAAATTCATGTTTTTCATGCGGGGATTCCAGGCAGGAATAGCCCCTGCCGCTCCTGCCATTTCATCCGGGGTCAGGGCATCAGGGCGACGCGCGGGACCGTGAAACGGAATTCACTGCCGACGCCCTGCTGGCTGGTGGCGGTCAATTCGCCGCCGTGGGCTTTGACGATCCCTTGGGAGATGTAGAGCCCCAACCCCGTGCCGCTCGGGTTGCCTTCGCGTTTGCGCCAGTAGCGCTCGAACACGTGGGGCAGTTGATCGGCAGCAATGCCGTCGCCGGAGTCAACCACACTGACCACCACATCGTCGCCTTCCGCCGCCGCCGTCACGCTGACAGTGCCGGCCTTGGGCGTGAATTTGATTGCATTGCCAACCAGATTGGAGAGCACCTGAAACATCCGCTCGGGGTCGGCGACAATCTTCAGGTCGGGTTCGGCGCTGAACGTCAGGTCGATGAATTTATGCAGCGCCAGCGGTGTGAGCAGTGACCAGGCGTCTTCGAACAACTGGCTTATGTCCAGCGGCTCGGCATCAATGGAGTAGCGGCCCGCCTCGATCCTGGAAGTGTCGAGCAAGTCCTCGAGCAGGCGGGTCATCCGCGCCGAGGCGCGCTGCAGGGTGTCGATGGCCGAGTTAAGGCGTTTCGAGGACGGGCCGATGTCAGCGGCGATTACCCGCTGCATCATGCCGCACTGCATGACAATCACCGTCAGTGGGCTGCGCAGGTCATGGGACACCACGGCCACTAACTCATCGCGAGCGCGCACGGCGTCTTTCTCGCGCAGCACCTGACGCGACAGGTCTGCCTCCAGTGCCGAGCGACGCAAGTCGGACACCGCGTAGACCTCGCCGGCGTTCCAGGTCCTCGCTGTGCCGTCGACCTGCTGTTCCCACGCGGCAAAGGATCCCCGTGGTTGCAGGCGGTCATTGACGCCTCGTTTGGACTGCTGCGGATTGCCGCTCCATTCCACGCTGACCTTGACCTCGGCGCGAAACCACAGCACCGCATTGGCAACCGGCTTGGGCAAGCTGAAGGCCAGCAAGCCGCTCGCCACGTGGGAATAGGCCTGCGCCTCAGGGAACACTGCACCGAGGCTGGCCGTCTCGAACACCGGCCTGGCCCGAGTCTGCAGCCATTGCTGCAACGCGTTCACTTGCTCAGCGCTCGGGCACTGCCCGATCAGATGCACCTGACCGTCGATGACCACCGCCACACCACTGGCGTCGACCAGGGTCAGCAGCGCCTGGGAATGTTCGAGCAGGCCGTGGTAAACGTCGTCAGACGCCTCGTTCATTGCCCGGGACAAGCGGTCGAGCATGTGATGCTTGGCCAGCCGCTGACGCTGGATCTGCTGGTCTTCGAGCAGGCTGATCTGCATCGACAGCACTTGTCCGATGGTTTGGCAGGCCGAGCGCAGCGTGTGCGGAACCTGCAACGGTTCGCGATTGCCGCAGCTGATCAGACCCCACAGGCGGTCGTCCTTGAGCAGCGAAATGCTCATGGACGAGCGCACGCCCATGTTGTGCATGTACTGACAGTGGATCGGCGAAACGCTGCGCAGCACCGCGTAGCTCATGTCCAGCGGCGCACCGTTATCCGGGCGCAGGGCGGGAACCAGGGGCGCCGCCACATACGTGGCGTCGGGGATGATGCGCAGCCAGTTCAGCCGATACAGCTCGCGGGCCTGCTGCGGAATGTCGGTGGCAGGGAAGAAGAGTCCCAGGTAGGCATCCAGTTCGGCGGTGGCGGATTCGGCAATGACCTGCCCGTGGCCTTGTTCCTGAAAGCGGTAGATCAGCACGCGGTCATAGCCGGTCAGTGCGCGGATTTCGGCGACGCTGATGGCGTACAGCTCATCCAGTGACTTGGCTGACTGCAAGCGGCGCAAGGTGCGGGTGAGACGCGGGCCCAGTCCGTACATCGACGCTTGCGTGGCGACGGGTTCCAGTTCCAGAAACAGCAGGCCGTCGTGGCGGTGCAGCAAGCCATCGAAAGCCTGCCCACCGAACGCCATCGGCAACGGATCGAGGCTGTCCAGGTCAGCGTTTTCCTGCACGGCGGCGCGCAAGGCGTCTGCCAGCGACGGGCCCAGCCAGCGCGCCAGCGAGTCGCCCGGCTGCACGTCGCGGGCGATGCCCAACATCTGCCAGGCATTGGCGCTGGCCTGTTGCACGGTCCAGTCGGTTTCGAGGAGGGTCAGCAGGGCGCCGTGGGGCTGAATGGCGCCGGGGATACGAATGGGTTCATTGGCGCAGTTGTCCAGCAGGTCGTCCAGCAGGTGTTCTGTGATCTGAGGGTCGTTAAGCGTCATTCAGCACTCCTGCTTGCTCCAGCCAGGTTTGAAAGCAGTCGAAGGTGGCGCAGCCCGCCTGCACCACCTCGGCGTTGTGCAGCGGCGTATCGAACTCGGCCAGTTGCTTGAGGAAGGCCTTCCACAAGCGCCCGGTGTCGCGACCGTACACGTCCAGAAACTCGCCGCCGCTGTCGGCATCGACGCCCAGCCTGTCGGCGATGATCCGGCGCAGCACCTGCCCCCCGAGCGTAGCCCCCTCCATGACATACATCACGCCCAGCAACTCAGCGATGCTGTCGATGGCAGGCAGCGCGCTGCACCGGGGCAAGGCGTGGATCTGCGTATCGCTCAGCCCGAGGGCGTGCAGATCCTTGATCAGCGCCGGGATTTTCTGCCGCGCAGGGTCAATGGCCTGGGGGGCAAGAAAGCGCTCCATCGCCTGTTGCAGGGGCAGATGGAAGCCGTAATAGGCCTTGATGATCCGTGTGTAGGTGTCGAGATCGAGTCGGGAATGGGTCAGTGGCAGTCTGGCTTCGAGGGCCAGATGCCGGGCAGCGGTCGCCGAGCGCAATTGCTGCAGCACGGTGGTCAGGGGCGATGGGGCGTCTGCGCAGGGCAACTCGGGGGTGATTTCAACCAAGGGCGAAAGTGTCCGGTCTGAGCGGACGTGCCTGAACATGCGGCAGCCGCGGTGTGAAGGCAGGTGATGCGCGCACACTAAAGGAGGCAATGCCCGGCTGTAAATATAGCGGACGGGTAAATGCCGAGGATCGGCCGGGCGGTACGTTCTCCTGTAGGAGCGCGCTTGCCCGCGAAAGGGCCGGTACCTCGGCTGGAGATGCGTCGACTGCCCGACCGGCGCCGTGGGGAATTGCGATGGCAGAGCACATTAACGCCTTGGGGCCAGAGCGAGGATCAGGCCGAACAGTGCGGCGGCGAGCCATCCGATCCACAACGCTCGGCGCTTCTTGATGCGGGGACTGTGGTGCGCAACGGTCGGCGGCGTGCGGCCCGGACAGCTCTGCGATGGAGAGTGCAATGCAGAGTGCGATGATGAACGTTGCCTGCCGTCGGGCGCGACCAGCACCACGGCTTGAGCCTCGCGCTCGAGACGTGACGCCCGCTGCCCGATCTGCTGGAGCAACCCTTCCAGCGCCATGATGGACGCCGGGTTTTGATCGACCAGCGTGCTCCGCAGCTGCTCAAGCTGCGCCTTCAACAAGCCGAGGCCCGCCAGATCGCAGATGTTGATCTCCATTTCCCGCAGCACCGCTTGCCACGAGCCGAACAGTCCGCTGAGGATTTCCGCCCGCGCCGACACCCCTCGGGGCCAGGGTTTGGCGTCTCCCCGCGAAAGGGTTTCCAGCACCGCCACGCCCTCGGACATCCCGTCCATCCCGGCCAGGTGACTGCGCGCCAGGGCATAGGCAGCCGCCGTTTGCAGGTCCGCGCCGTTGCCGGCAAACAAGGCGAGGCAGCACTGCTCGATGGATTGCCAATCAACATCAGGGCAGGCCGGATGACCGAGTCGGGCCATCTCAGTGCACAACGTCCGGTAGTCAGGCAACGCGCGTGGATCACCGCCGGCCCTGATCCCCATGGCAACGCCCTTGGTCATCGGGCTCTCTCTCAGCCTCAAGCAAGGGCCCGCACATCATGGCGCTTGAGATGACGCACCACCGCCCTTCCCTCCGGGCTCAACGTCGTGCCGAACGTCGCGGTGCGCTCGCCTTCCAGCCTCGCGTCGAGGGCGTAGACCAGATGGCCCGGCTGGGTCTGCGGCAACAGCTCGATGTGCAGCGACAACAGCCGCGGCTCGTACTTGAGCAGCGTGTCGGCGATGGTCCGCATCAGCCCATGGGCGGCAGACGGCAACCCTTCGAGCACGGCGCCCATGTCCGGCAGGCCGTAATCGGGCAAGTGCGCGAGGGTGCCTGCGCGGCTGTTGAGAATGCGCTGCAGGTTGTCCAGTACCGAGAGCACGTATTGATCGTCCTCAGGGACCCGGGACAGGTCGAGCTCGCCGCTGAAATTCTGCAGCAGGGTTTCGTACAGCGATGGGTTGAGCTCGCTCATGGCTCAACCCTCGACCAGGGGGCGCAGCGTCAGCCGGCTTTCGCCCAGCTCGATGACCCGGGGCCGGTCGGGGTCGAGGTCATCACGGTTGAGCAGCAAGCGCCAGTCATTGAGCTGCAGATCGGGCTCGCGGAATAACCCGACGACGGCGATCACCCCGGCGTTTTCGTTCAGCGGCACATCCAGCTGCGCGCCCTCCCCCGGCTTGATCACCAGCGACCGCTGATCCAGCAGCTCAGCACCAAGCAGGCGATCGGCGTCCCGCAGCAGGTCGTCATAGGTGGCTTTGTTCACCAACGTGCCATCGCGCAGCTGGTACACCCGCACCATTACCGGTACCGACAACGCGCGCATGTCCGTGCCTTCGGTGTTGAGGGCCACGCGGCCGTCGAAGTCCAGACGCAGCGTTCTGACCTGTTTGTAGAAGATCGCCCTGGTCATCGACGCGGTGGATTCCGACACGCTTTGCGTCACCCCGCACCCGCTGGCGAGGAGCCCGAGGGCGAAGAGGGTCAACGCTCTAAAAATCATACGCGACATGGGTGGTTTCTCTTTCCTGAGGGTTGACGTGGAGCCCTTGATAACGGCCCAGATGAATGATGATGGTGTCGTTTTTCCCGGAAGCACGGCCTTTCAACCCGAGTCCCGCGGTCATGCCCAGCAGCACGCCGCGTCCGCTCAGCGCTGACACCGGCAGGCAATCGATTGGCAACGACAGGCGCAACCGTGCCGTACAGCGCCAGCCCAGATACACCTGCAACAGCACCAGCAGGTCGCTGTGCAAGCCGCCGCCGGGCAGCCATGCCCGCGCCTCGTCGTGGTCGGCGGTGAACAGCGTCAGCATCAGTTCGCTGTTGACGTCGCGGCCGACGCTGCCCAGCGGCGTGCCTTGGGACAGGCTCACCGGCCGCGCGGAGGCCAGGCTGGCCGGCGCGTCGAGGACGATGTTTCGCGGCCAGTGCGGCGCGATCGACGCCTGGGTGTGAGACGCGAGCAAATGCACCAGCGCCGAAATGCCCTCGGCATTGCGGGTTGGCAAACGCATCACGCCAAGCAATGCCAGAAAACGCGAAAGCGGCGTGGCGATGCGTTTCGCTGTGCCGGGGATGCCCAGCCCGATCAGCCCGAACAGGCACTGCGAGGTCGGGTCGGCCCCGGCGGGCGCAAACGAGGCCGGGTAGGAATACTTGCGCCAGATCCGGTAGAACTGGGTGAAGACCCGATGGTTGAAGATGTCGAGAAACCCCTCCAGCGCCTCGTGGCCTTCCCGCCGTTGGGCGATGTCGTCGAGGTAGCGCGTGGGCAGCGGCGAGTCCACGCCATAGAGACCGAGCAAACGGGTGCGCACGGTCGCCGGCAACGGCTG
The DNA here is from genome assembly GCF_021728295.1 of Pseudomonas petrae. Classification (GTDB taxonomy): domain Bacteria; phylum Pseudomonadota; class Gammaproteobacteria; order Pseudomonadales; family Pseudomonadaceae; genus Aquipseudomonas; species Aquipseudomonas petrae. The sequence continues at coordinate 183,166 of NZ_JAKJXE010000010.1, read as the reverse complement.
ATCCTCGGATGACCACTCCACGGCCTTCAACTCACTGGCCGGAAAGCCCATGCCGGGGTCGGGGCGAAAACGCACCAGATCATCCTTCGGGTTTTCCGTGCTGCCCAACGGCGGCTGATCTGGCGCAACGTTTTCCAGCAACTGGCAGAAGCGGTAGACGCTCGCCTGCGCCACCCGCCCCTGCACCGCATCGAGCCATTCGGCGAGCCTTAACCGGGAATCCGCTGGCTGTGGTTTTCGCTCCATCGCAATCTCCTCCCGGTTGGTTGCAGGATCAGGGTGATCTGGGTGAACAAATGGATGTCGGCGTATAGCGCGAAGAACTTGTTGAGCATTTCGCCGAACAGGCAGATATCGCCCTCGCCGGCAAAACCGTTGGCATCGAGGGTCGCTTCGATGTCCACGCCGCGCAGGAGAAAGCCTTTTTCGAAGCGCTGAATGAGGTGATGACGTACGTCGACGATGGCGTCCAGACGCCGGCGATTAAGCTCGCTGCCGGTCCAGTCGTACAGCGCCAGGGTGCCGCGCAGCACTTCGGCGCTGTCGAGCATCGGCAGGAAGTTCGAGCCCAGATGGCTCAACACCCGCCAGTGAAAACGGTCGCGGCTCGGTGGATAGCACGGCAGGGTCGGCGCACACAGATTGCGCACCCGCAGGCCGGCCTGGGTCGCATGCAACGGCGTGTCGAGGATCGTGCTTTGCAGCGCTTTTCTCGGCAACTGGCCGTTGGTGCCGGTGAGCCGCAGGGACAGGCATGCGCGCTCGGTCAGCCGATCGACGTCCGCGCCCTCGCCGCCCAGTATCAGCCAGGTGTCATGCAGCCCGCTCGCTCCGCGCTTGAGGCGGGTGTGAAAATAACGCTCGGGTGCCTCGTCGCGGAGCATGCCGCCCTTGTGCCGGAAGCTGGAAAACGGCACGTATTCTTCCCGCCCGGAATCCCGGGACGCCGTCACCCGGTCGACGGAGTAGATCTCGGTGTGACCGTCCTGCAAGCGCATCGGCCGCAGCAGGTAGTCGGTCTGCAAAGGGTCAAGCGACAGCGGGTCGGCCTCCAGCGGAAACAGATTGATCACCGGCACGGCGTGCAGGCGAATGTGCTCGCTGCTCAGCGCAAATGCATGGGGCCAAGGCACATTCAGGACGGCCTCGACTTCAAACCACGGCGCGTCGGGCGCGATGCTTATGTGCTCGAGCCCGTGCAGTGTGACGAACATGAATTTCTCGCGAAAACTGAAGTACTCCAGCAGCAACTGATAGCCACTGAACGCGCTGTCGCCCTTGGGCCAGAGCCGGTCGTCGTCCCTGAAACCCTTGGGCGCAAAGCGTCCTTGCAGCGGCTGACGCTGCGCGTCCCCGGGCTGACGCACATAGAGCGCCTGGGTGCCCAGTGTCAGCGCGTGATGCAGCGCATTGGCCACCGCCGGCGTGGCGTTGAGGTACAGCGGGATGCGGCGCAAGTCCAACTGACCCCAGTCACTCAGCGCACCACAGGAAAAACGCAGGCGGATCACCGAGCGACCGTCCGGCTCCTGGGCCAGGCGCACCGAATCCAGGGCCAGCGGACGCAGGGTCAAGTCCTGGGTGGTGGTGTAACTGCAGCGCGTGCGCTGGGGGCCGATGGGTTGCGACTGAATTTCAAAGCCGGTCGCAACCTGCTCGCTCTGCTTCATCTGGTGCACGTCGGGCTGCAGCTCGACGATCGACAGCGACGGAATCGTGCGCAGGTAATGGGGCCACAGCAGGCTGACCAGGCCTTCGGTCAGCTCCGGCAGGTCATCGTCGAGTTTCTCTCGCAGCCGTCCCATGAGGAACGCGAAGCCTTCGAACAGTCGCTCGACGTAGGGATCGTGGGCGCCGGGCTTGTCCAGATTCAACGAGGCGGCGCGGTCGGGAAACGCCTGGGCGAACTCCTTGCCAGCCTCGCGCAGGTAGCGCATTTCCGCATCGAAATACCGCAGGGTCAGATTGTCCGTGTTCAAAAAAACCTCCTGTTAGAAAGTGTCAGCCGCACAGCACTGCTGCGCGCACCGGGTCCATGGCCACCAGAGCCGCCAGCAGCGGCTCCATGCGTTTACCCAGCGCGGCCTTGTCAGCGTCGCTGCGCTGGGCTTTCATGCGCAGCAACTTGAGCAACCGCGCCTTGACTTCAAACACCCGCGCGGGCTCCCACTGGGTGAGCACATGGCCCTGGGCCGTGGCGTCCAGTTCACCAAGCAGGTGCAGCGCCAGCTCGCTTTTGCCGTACTGCTCGGCGACCCGCGCCATCAGCAGGCGCAGCAACCAGCGCTGGCGGCCGTTGTGGATCTCGGGGCGCGTGTCGAGCCAGGCCAGCGCCACCTCAACGCCGTCGCGGTCGGCCTGGGCCAACGCCTCGCTTTCGAGGGCCAGAATGTCGGCCTCGTCCGGCTGGGCGGCCGCCGGCGCAGGCAGCCATGCAGCAGCGCCCTGGGTGCTCACGTGCTGGTCGATCCACTCGCGGGTGGTCTCGTCGGCAAAGGCCGAGCCGTCGTCCCAGCAAAGGGTTTCGAGCCCCGGCAGGCGTTCGAGGAGCATGCCCAGATCCTCCTTGACGATGCGCGCCCAGCCTTCCGACGGCGCGGGTTGCCGGCTCAGCGCCTGATACAGAAACCACTGCAGGTCGAGCCAGAAATGGTTCACGCCTTCGGCGAACATGCGTTCCACTTGATCGAGCAACTCGTTCCAGCTCTGTTGCAGGTACAGCCGTTTGAGCTGCGCGCGGTATTCGCCCCGGGGCGGCGCCAGCCGTGTTCGACCGCTCGCGTCCTGGGGCGGCGACTGGTGCACAGTGTCCCAGCGCAGGCTTTTCATCAGCCGATGGGCCGCCAGCCAGCCCTGGGGTTGCTCGCGCAGATAACTCGCGAGTGCGCGGCCGTTGTCCAGCAGATCGCGGCCCGAGCGAATGGCGCCCAATGCAGGGCCAGCACCGTGGCTGGCGGCTTGCCGGCTGCCTGATTCGCGGCCAGTGGATTCGTGGCTGGCACTGAATTGCGGCACCACGGCATCCAGTCCGCCCGACTGGGCCAGCCGCGCCGACAGCGCCGAGTACAGCGCGGCCAGGTCCGGACGCTGCTCGGCGGGCCAGCCTTCCAGCACATGATCCAGCCAGGCGAGCGCGGCGACCGTGCGTTCGGCCTCGGCCTTCACCACTTCCGGGTACAGCGTCAGGCTGTCCAGCACCTTGGCGCTGGCCAGCCACTCCAGCGCCACCTTGCGACTGTTTAGCCGCGCCGGCAGCACTTCGGTGGTATAGCGCTCAACGATGGCCGCCAGCAGATTCAAGCCTTCCGCCAACCCGGCTTCGCCATCCCGCTGCAGACGCGCCCACAGGTAATAGGTGAGCACGCGCAGGTCCTTGCACGTGCCTTTGAGCAGTTTTTCCGCCAGCACGATGACCCGATCGGCGTCCGCTCCGGAGAGTTTGTTGACCTCCTCGCGCATGCTCTGGAAATCATCGTCATAGCCAGGGTCCTGGCCGGCCGCAGACTCATCGCTGATCGGCGTCAGCCACGATGCCCACTCCGCAGCGTGGGCCTTGGCGAGGCCCACCGCGTCGCGCTCACCCAGTGTCGTGGCGATCAACGCTGGCAGACTCATTCGATCACCTCGGCCCGCGATGACGTTTGTGCGCTGGCGATGCCGTTGAGGAAGATCTGTCGCGGCAGTCTGAAATTGCGCAGTGCGAGCAGGCTCATTGGACCCGCGCCCAGTTCGGTGCGCATGTGCCAGGTCAGGTCCAGGCCATCCGGCGCCGGCACGCTGATGCGGTAGCGGCTGTCGCTGTCGTCCAGTGCGGTAACGGTGGCAGTGTCCAGGAGGCGGATCAGCCCCCAGGCGCCCTGAAAATCCCCATACAAACGCTCGCCGCTGCGCACGCTGGTCCACGTGAGGCTGGCGCCGGGGTAGTCGGTCGTGCCGGGCCAGCTGAAGCGCTGCCAGCTCTCTTTCTGATTGAAGTACTGATGCCGCGCGCCATTGAGCACGAAGGTGGTCTGCACCACGTCGCGCACCGCCTTGCCCTGCAGCTCGAAATTGATGCCCATGCCGCCGTCGGTGTAGAGCACGTCGGCCAGGTGGCTGAGCTGATTGACCGCCGCGAGAAATCTCGGATTGATCATCAGGCCCTGACCGTGGGTCGGGTCCACCCCCCAGCGGCCGCCGTCCTTGCGCAACACGCCGGTCAGCTCCCGCTGCAGGAACTGCTCGATGCGCCCGGAATCGGCGCGGATCATCTTGCCCAGCATCGTCAACGAGGCGTCACTGCCGGTGGCGGCGAAGGGGTAACGGCCGAGAAACGCCGTGTCCCAATGATCGACCACCGCCTGCTGCCACTGCCGGTTCAGCGCCGCCGCCGAGGGATCGAGCACCTTGCCCCATGCCTGATCCAGCGGCTGGACGAACAGCGCGTGGGCCACGCCGTCCCACTCCTCGCCCAGACTGGCCGCCAACAGCTCGCCGTAGGCCCGGGTGTCCGTGAGGTCGATGTTCTTGCCCTGAAACACCGTCTGCGCCATGGCCTGGGTCATGCCTTGGGGATCGGCGGCGTGGCTGACCTGCTGCAACTTCAGGCGCACCCGGGTCACGCGGGTTAGAAAGGCCTGCAGGCTGAGGTCGTCATCGCCGCCCTTGCCTTCCGGGTCCTTGCCCAACAACCCCAGCAGCGGGCCGAAGGTCGGATCCAGCGGCCCGGCCGGCGTGTCGAACTGCTGGCTGATGGCAGGCACCCGCGCCGGACGTTCGCTGCCCATCAACTTCTGCGCCGACTGCACCAGCGAGTCCTTGAGCCCCTGACTGCGATTGCCCGCCTGGCCTTGCCACGCCAGGGTGTTCATGAAGGCAATCAGCGGTGACTGGCGGATGTCGCTCATCAATGTCAGTTGGTCGATGACGTCGGCCAGGCTGTCGGCACGTCGCCACTGCACGCTGTTGAGAAACTCAAGCCAGGCACCGGAGTAATCATGAAAGTAGCGCTCGGTCAGGCGCGCTCTGAGCTGCTCCGGCGAAGTGTCGGCGACGCCGCTGCTCTCACGATCACTCAGCACCCAGTCGATCTGCTCGCGGCGGGCCTCGACGATGTCATCGATCGCCTGACGCACTTGCCCTTCCCACGCCTGCCGGGTGAACACACCCGGCACACGCGCCTCGGTGAAAAACAGAGGCCATGCCTCTTTGTCATCGACCATTTGCTCAACCCCGAGATCGGGAGAGTGGGTCGCGGCGGCCTCCAGCACTTGCTGATAAAGGCTGGCTTCGCCATTGCGCTGGCCCAGTTGCACCAGCAGCACCCGCCGCGCCTGTGCCACCAATGCGTTGTCCGCCTCGATGCGCCACTGCGGATTGGCCGCCAACTGCTCGGCGTAAAACTGCCACAGTGTCGGCGACAGCCCTTTCCACAACCCCGGCGACACGCCCATGCGCGTCGGTTCGGCATGACCGAGGGCCGTGACCAGAAACGCGGCGTCAACCTTCTCCGGGCGGGCCATCATCAGGTAGGCCTTCAACTGCACGTACGCGTTGTGCGCGCCCTTGGCCCGCCGCGGACTGTCGGCGGGCGACGCCACCAGGGCGGCGAGTTGGCGCTTCAAATTTTCCGCCGCCGGGTCCCGCATCAGCCGGTCATTGGCCTCCACGTAACGCGGCCACATGACCGCGAGCAGCGCATCGTTCTGGCTCAGCCCGAAGCGCTGGTACCACGGTTCGCCACGCCGCGCGCGGTCCTTCAGCCGATCCATTTCGAGGATCAGCGCGTTGAGGGCCAGCAACGGCGCATCGCCGTTGCCCGAAGGCTCCACGGCCACGAGCGATGACTGAATATCGAGGATTTGCGCGCGGTGGGTGGAAAACGACAGCGCGAGGCCCGTCAACCAGATCAGCATGGCGCCGAGGGCCAGTGCGTAGCTGACGCGAGTGACCGGCCAGCCGAGGCGGCGGGTTTGCCGCGATTTTTCTGTGAGTACGCCAGCCCACGCCGGCCCCGGCAGCCACAGGTTGCCGACGGACTCGGTCGATAGCGCCGGCAAACTGAACCACAGCCCGCGCAACGGCACGCCCCGCGCGAACTTGCCCAGCAACGGCATCAATGCCTGCCGCCAGCGGGCGATGCCCTCTGCTTTCAGGTTGGAGGACAACCGTGAGAGAAAGTCATGGTCAGGATGGACTGTCAGCTCGGCCAGGCCCATCTGATGCAACGGGTAGTGAATGGGGGCCAACATCGTCTCCAGCTGTAAGCCGTCAAGACGCGGGGGCAACAACAACCCGGCGGGCCCGCGTGCGCGCTTTTGCTGCGTCCATTCGCTCTCGCAGACCTCCCACAGGTGCAGCGGCAACTGCCAGCCCAGGGTCCGCGCCAGTTGTTGCAAACCGGCGACGCCACTGGCCATTGTCGCGGCGTTGGCGCTTTGCTGCTTATCGAGGGCCCAGACCACGCCGTCCAGGCCGCGCCGCTGGGTTACGGCGTGCCAGCGGGTGGCGGCTTCGGCGAGCTGGGATTGCGGGCTGCCGCCCCACAGCAACACGGTGTTCTGGCCTTCGAGCCACTGGGCGTCGGCCAGGCCTGGAGCGATGGCCTCGATCTGTTCGGGCTCCCCGACGACCAGGAGGAAGCGGGTGCGGGTGCGCTGGAAGGCGGTGTATTGGTGGTCGAGGTGCTCCTGGAGTTCAGCGACGCCCGGGAGTTTTTTGGTGTCAGGCGTGGATGACGACTCCTCCGGCGGAAACACGCCGTCGCCCTGCCGCCGCTCGACGCTCAGGCGGCTTTTCATCAGCGCCAGGGCACGAGGGAGGGTTTGCACCAACAGCGCGATCACCATCAGCAACAGAAAGGCCGTGATTTGCTGATGTCTCTCCGTCAGTCCGACCCTTACGCCATAGGTGTAAACAAGCCAGCCCAGCGCCGCTGCGAAGGCGACCAGCCATACCGCGCCACCCGCGCGACGCCAGCCATTGCCGATCAAGTATTTCATGCCATATCTCCCGGTGTGACGGTATTGATCCAGCGGCCTGAGTGTTCGCTGGCCAGTAGCAACAAGGGCTCCTTCGCGAGCCTGGTCATCTCGATGCCCAGCGCTGCCAGCAGCCAGTGACCGCAGGGGCCCGGCACGCCGTTTACGGGTTCCAGAATCCAGCGGTGGTCCACCGCCAGCGCTGCACCCTCACGCGCCGCTGCCGCCAGTAATGTGGTGGTTTCCGGCTGCCAGTCGGCGCGGTCAGCCAGCAGGCCATTGGCTTGGCGAGCTGTGGCCTGAATCTGAAGAAAGCTGGTGAAGTCGGTTTCCAGCGAATCGATGTCGAGGGGCATCGGGCGCAACAGGCGCGCGGCGATGGGCAGCTTGTGGGCTTTGGCGACTGCGTCGGGGCACAGCAGTAGGGCAGCGAGCCCGTCGGAGTAAGCATCTTTGCCGTGGGCCTGGATAACGAGGATGAGCTCAACGGCTTCGCCTGGGGTTTTAAGTGTTTCTTCCATCCAGGCGAAGGAAAGCTGGCTTGTTACGTGAACGCCGGTGGGGGTGGATGACGGGGTGAGATCGGACAGGTGCTGCCGACAGGCGTCGGCCAATGCTGCATGCTCATCCTGTGGCGCATCGGTCAGGACAGTGACACTGAGCTTTTCACTCGGTGGCAGCGGCGCCAGTACTGTCGACAGCGAACCCATCAATTGAGCAAGACCCGCCAGGGCCCGGCCCTTTTGGCCCTTCGGCAGGCCAACGATGCGGCGGGCTTTGCCTGAGTGTGGGACAGGCGTATGTCGCGGTTTCATCATCGCCACCGCAGACAAATGCTCCGGCAAAAGAACCAGACCGGCCATGGCCGCCATGTAACGCTGACCCCATTCCGCCCAGGCGACCTGTGCCAGCCGGGACCGCTCCTGCAGCAGCGTGTACTCATTTAGAGCGCCACCATAGGCGTGCATCCGCGCCGCCAGAGCGAGAATCGCCACCACCACCGGCGACGCGGTGAACGCCCATACGTTTAACGTCTGCAATTCAGGCAGCACCGCGTAGAGCAGGAACATCAGCACAGCCGCTGCCGCCGCTAAAACCACGATCAGCAGCCAGCGAACCGGTGAAGGCGGTTTGGGTGCGAGCCCTGCTTGCACGTATTCACGTTGCCACGCCATCTTCAATCCTTCGCCCAGTCAGGCGCGCTGGAAATGACCTGGCAACCGCACAGTGAGTGACAGCCGTCGACCACCAAGGCACGGCCATCTTCGAAGTAGTCGTCACAGCCCTCCATAATGGGATTAACGCCATGTCCCGGTATGGGACACATGACCATATCCCCCACCAGAGCGACTGCTTTGCCCTGAGTGATATGAGTGGACGACGCGGAAATTACCGCTCCTCCATGGGTGGTCTTGTCACCCAACAATACGAATCCTTGTGACATTAAAAGATCCTTTGCTAATGAATTGATGAAGCCGTGGATTTATTCCGCGCGAGCGGATGCCTGGGCGAGCTCATGCGCTGCGCGTGCTTGTTATACGTGCCGGGTTTTAACCATACGGACCTGAAATCACCGATCTGATGGCCGATATAACGATCAGGCGTGGCAACTGAAGTCGCTTGATATCCTCATCGGTTGGCTTCAGCCTTTAAACGAATGGCCTCAAGCGTGGGAAAATCTGGCGTATCGCTGTCATCAGGGCCCGAAGCCCCGTCTGGATATATAAAGGCAGGGTGAATTCCCATACCTTTGAACTCCGGCTGTTTTGATGTCACGACATACTTGGCGTGAAGCACTGCCTCAACGTTTATGTTTCGCACCTGGGGAGCCAGGTAAGTCTGGTAAGGCACCGCTTCACCCACCAGATTAAGCCTCTTGACGTAATCCTTCTTTGAGACATCTTTTAACCATGGGTAGTAATTATTCTTTATATCAAGATGGGTGCCCACCACGTTTTTAACCCCTTCAGACGGAAAATCCGGATTGTTATGCTGAAACACGACCAGGACATCACCTCCCGTTCCCACTACCGCACCTTCGCCAATGCGCTCAGGCCATTGAGGACGTACCCCAAAATTCACGTAAGCCACGCGCCACCTACACATCCCGCCACTGTCAACAGCGAAATCGGCGTCATAGAAATTGCCCTCCCCACGCCGTTTGAACGCTACACGCTGCTCCCTGATATTGCCGAATACATCAGGCCCCTCATAAACGTTTTCGCAGATCGTCGATAGATAACCCACGGCCATGGGCGGCGGGAATAACCCTTCCGATACTTTAATCGTCATCGTGACTCTCTCCCCCTCCGTGTCCGGATGGAGTTCGTAGTCAAGTGCGCAACCACTGAGTGATGCAAACAGCGAGATGATTATGAGTAAAAACCTGAAGCCTGACGCTTTCTGATTCGGTTGATTGCCCTGAAGATATCTCACAGCGCTGAGAAATTTCATTATTTCGCCTCCGCCTTCAAGCGAATTTTCTGCATTTTTTTAAAGTCCGGCTCAAGTTCCCTGTTGGATTCTTCCGTCCCGTCGGGGTAGCGAAATGTTGTAGTTACGATTTCGTCAGCGCCGCGTTTCTTCGGGGAAGTCGAGGTCACTACAAGATCTGAATGCAGCACTGGCTCAAAATATATGTTTCTTGCATCCCGAGCCCTGTAGATACGATAACTTTCATACTCTTTGGCCAGATTTACACTCTTATCATAGTAACCGAATTCATAGGCTTCGCGTACCCATGGATAGAAGTCCTTTACGATTGACAGGTCCGGCCCTTCGATAAACTGATCAACAGTATTGAAGGGCGCATGCTGCCCGTCGAACTTAACTATAACTGTCCCACCATAATAAGCCGTTACTTTTTTTGCAAAACGATTAGGAATACGATACACGACTCCAAACTCGACGTTATCTAGTTGCCATTCACATTCACCGCCGCCATCAACGAATACCTCCGCCTCGTACAAATCTGTTTCTCCCCGCCTCGTGAACTTCGAATTTTGAAAGTTTGATCCTGGAAACGGCACACGGCCTACACCGGGAAAGTCGACAAACATTCGGCATCTAGCAGACGTGTACTTGACACGCAACGTTTTGGGCTCCAGTTCTGCAGGCACCTTAATAATTATTTTGACCTTTTCACTGTCGGGCGGTGACGTTAGAACGTCGTAGTCCTTTACGCAACCACTTGTGAGAGCGAGCAGTGCAAGGCATAAGAGCGTAGTTTTTGCCGATATCATCGTATGTTTCATATAAGACTCCCTAAAACGAGGTGCAGCACAGCGAGCGGTTTCATTTTTTCGATTCAGCTGCCAAGCGTATTTTTTGCATTTTAGTAAAATTGGGTACTGGCTGCCCGTTGGACTCTACTGTCCCATCGGGGTAGTAAAACTTTATGAAATCGCCTATGACGTGTTTCTTTGGCGAAACGGATGTCACGACCACGTCCGAATGCAAAACCGGCTCAATATATATGCGCCTCGCCTCCCGAGCCTTATAAGTAAGATAACCGCCACCTTCGCTAGAAAGATTTACACGCCTGGCATAACCGCCGATAAATTTTTCGCTTAGCCATGGATAGTAATCTTTGACCACCATTAAGTCTGGACCCACCGCATTCCTTGTTCTTCCGACACTGAGCTGCGCATCGTTACCATCAAACTCTATGATGACCGTGCCGCCTATGCCCTGCGTTACACTTTCCCCGAAGCGACTAGGAATACGGTATTTGATGCTAAATACGATATTACTAAGCCGCCACTTGCAGCGACCGCCTCCATCGATGAACAACCTCGTCTCATAGAACTCTGTGGCCCCACGCTTCGTTAGCTCCGAACCATAACCGTTATATCCTTCCAGGGATTCAGGCCTACCATCACCGTCATGCACAACTTTTCGGCATACAGACGAGCGATACATGACTCGCAGAGGCTGTGGCTCCAGCTCTTCAGGCATCTTTATAACGATTTCGACTTTCTCACCATCTGGCGGCGGATTCATCCTGTAGTCTTTCGCGCAGCCGCTGAGGAAGGTGAGCAATACAAAGCACAAAACCGAAGCCTTCAAGAATGATTTAGCGTTATTCATGGAATGTTTCCCACTACAGGGGGTGGTGCGGTAAGCGATTTCATTTACTTGCTTCCGCCTTCAGGCGGATTTCCTGCATTTTTTTAAAGTCAGCCTCCGATCGCCAATGGGACTGAACGGTTCCATCCGGATAATAAAACTTAGGAAAGTCGCCTTTTACATTCTTCTTAGGGGCAATTGACCTCACTACGTAATCCCCATGCAGCACTGGCTCAAAATAGACTATCCGGGCATCCGGCGCGGTGTACGTCAAATCGCCTCCATCGACGCCGACAAGACTAACCTGCTTGGCGTAGCCATTGATGAAGCGCTCGCTCACCAGTGGATAGTAATCTTCTATAACATTCAACACTGCTTCTTTCACGGTAATTGGGCTGGAGATTTGACGCTGAGGGTTATTGGAATCAAATACCACTATCAATCCACCGCCCACCCAGGTGTCGCATCAACTCCGAATGGAGTGGGTACGCTATATTGAACGCCGAGATCCACATTGCTCAGACGCCATCTGCAAGGGCCACCGCCGTCGACATATAGTTCAGCCTCATACAGATCATTCTTAATTCGCCTTAACATTAGATCGAATCCGTTATAACCATCCAAAGTTTCACGACGCCCGTGTGCATCATGGGTTACGTGCCGACATATGGCAGACCGATACATTACGCGCATAGGCGTCGCCTCCAAGCCTTCGGGAAGTTTAATACTAAAGGAGACCTTTTCACCCTTTGGCGCTGGTGACATGGTGCGGTCCGTTGCACAGCCGCTCATCGAAAGCATTAGAATCATGACTCCCACTAAAAACTTCAAATTGGTCATCCTACCCTTCCGACACATGCTATGAGCAACAGTGAGCCGCTTCATTTTTTTGCTTCCGCTCTCAGTCGGATTTCCTGCATTTTTTTAAAGTTGGGCCTTCCTTCCGGATCGGACTCGACTGTTCCATCCGGATAAAAAAACTTAATGAAATCTCCGACCGCATGTTTTTTGGGCGCTACGGACGTCACGACAAACTCTGGATGAAACATCGGTTCAAAATAAACATTTCTTGCTTGCCGCGCCTCATATGTAAGATAACCGCTGCCGTATCCCGATAAGCTGGCACGCTTTACATAACCTCCGGTATATCTCTCGTTTACCCAAAGATAGTAATCCTTGACGATTCTCAGTTGTGAGCCCTCTACCCTCACAGCTCCCCCCACACGAAGCTGTGGATTATTATGATCGAATACGACAATTACTCCGCCTCCCCCGCCAACTAGAACATTTTCGCCAAAGCGACTGGGGTCACGGTAGGTCACTCCGAACATCACATTACTTAAACGCCATTCGCACGGACCGCCACCATTAACAAAAAGCGTCGCTTTATACATATTTTCTGGTTGACCGCGCTGGAAGACGGTCTCAAAGGAACTGTGTCCGTCGAGCATTTCAGGTCTGCCGCTTGCATCATGACTAACACGCTGGCACTTCGCCGATCGATACATAACACGCATGGCATATGGCTTTAATTCAGCTGGGGCCTTGATGGTAAACGTCACCTTTTCCCCGTCCGGTGGTGGTGAGAGGCTACGGTCCGTTGCACAGCCGCTCACTGAGATCGACAGTGCTATACACAGCAAAGAACCTTTAAGTTGAACCGTTAATTTGCTCATTTGCTCATGCCCGAACACGTGCGATGGAATCAAGACGTTCGAGCGCTTCGACTCCACCATCCAACTCCTGTGTCACCTTCAATGCCGCATCGACTTCCTCGTGCATCGACAGAAACCAACCATTACGCTTATTTTCATCTTTCGGCGAAGTGCTGCCATGTTTTTCCATCTGTTCCTTGAAACGCTCGATCTCAGACGGTACACCAAGCACCGGCTTCCAATCAGGTTTAATCGCTGTAAGTAGTCGGCGGGTTATATGCGACATGTATTCGCCCATCATGTGGTTACCTATACCTAACAGTCCTCCCGGCTTGGGGTTTTTATACGGTGGAAAATATTTTTCAAGCATCTCAGCATTCATACTTTTAATGAACTGGAGTTGGGATTGCCCGCTATTTTCACTTACTGTCATGTTAAGACTTGGCACAAGATATAAGGTTGGCCGCTCGGGCAGTCGGGTTTTTATGGTGTTGTAATAAGGCGCGCCGAGACCATCTTTGCTTCGATATGCGGGGTAGGAAGAGCCACGCCTTTGCGTGTGCTGCTCTACGCGATAAAGCATGGCAATCTCGCCGTGGTGGCCGTACGGATCGCCGGATTTGATGAGATTGTTTATGAGGGTCTGGCCCATCGACCATGTGAAACCCAACGTTGTGCCTAAGGGGCCGTATAGGTTGTAAAGTTGGTTATCGAGGTCCGCCTCAGGTGGAACACTGGGAATGGTGTCAGTGTCATTCACATGACGGTAGTGCCAAAGTTCGTCTAGACCACGTATCGCATTGAGGGTGAACGTACGGGGCATTCCGTAGGTGTACAACAGCGGATTCTGGTCCTTAAGTGTCGCTGAGTGGATCAATCCCAAAGCGCCGCCAAGACTATGCCCACAAACGTATAACTTCCTGCCTTCGAGACGGCTCGGGAGATCGTCCTTAAAGCGGAAGGGAAAGAGTCTCGGCACTACCCTGTATGCCTCGCTGAATCCGAGATGGATACGACCGTCTAGTGCGAGATCCGCGCATGGAACCGAAGGCGCGCATGCAGGCGTCAGCTCAGGCTTGACGGGGCGGAAGGTCAGGTCCGTGCGTAAGTCAGGGACGCTTATCCGATCAAAGTCAGTCCCCCGCCACGCGACCATCATCTGAGTGGAATTTCTGACGTAGAAAAGTTGGGTATCGCCTTCAGGGACGTCTGCTGTTGCGGTGTTAAATACTTCGCAAGGCTGGTAACGATCATCGAACGGTACGTCAGTCACCAGACAGGGCCAATTTTTCCCCCCGTCCCATACCTTGGGAGTTCGCGACAGATCAAGGCACTGCTGTGCAAAAAATTCCTCAGGCGAGCCGTACAAATTTTCCGCGCGATTGCTGTACGACAGAATACTCATCAGTCCCAGGTTGTAGGCATTCGCCAAGCAGTACCCTTTCTCATGATGCAGCACCAACGACCAAGCACGCAGCGGGCAGACTTCCAATACATGCCGGCAGTTCAGCGCTTCGTATTGCACCGTAAACCCTGAAAACTCAGCGTCCGGAAAATGATAAGCCGGTGGCGAATCCTGCTCTGGCCACGGCGGGTTGAACGCCGGCAGCTCATCACACAGTTGCCCTATTCGCAGGTAGTGATAGGCATGCCCCTGCTCAAGTGCCTGTTTTTCCACCGGCGAAAACCCGGGACGCTGCTTTCCGTACAGAGGTTTGCTGTCACTTGCACCCGGCCGCTCGGGCTCCGGGCGCACCGCGCGCAACCGCCGCTGCTGCAGGACTTCGGCCAACGGCGCCGCCGGCATTAGCAGTGTCACGTCGAGTGGATGAAGCTCCTCAAGCCGAATGACACCCTGGGCATCGGTGCTCCCCGAGTACTCAGCAACGCAGCCATCCCGCACTGCCTGATTGGTCGCCCGCCACGGCAGATTAGCCAGCGGCTCGCCGAGTTCGTCCACCAGTTGAAATTCAACCCAATGGGTTTTCTGCGGGCCGATAGCCACGGGTTTGTAGGTGCAAAAAATATCCGTCTGGTGCTGTCTGTCTTTCATGCCGGGTCCTTCCTGATTGAAGATTTGATGCGGTGATAAATGGTCGCGAGCGGCCGCTTGGCATCGGGCGCTGTGTCGATAGCTGGCGCGATGCAGATCGCAACCCATCCGGGCGACGGGGCCCCTGAGCGGTGGTCACTGCTCATCGTGCTTGTCATTGGGAAACTCGATCACCACGTTCCCGGGCAACAGCGTGTGGACCGGAATGGTCTTGCCGTCCTTATCGGTCACGCCGGGGAACCGCTCGCCCTCCTGGGTGGTGATCAGGTAACGGGCGAAGGGCGCGTAACCCTTATCCGGTTCGCTGAGGGTGTAGCCCGCGGAATAGCCCGGCGGTATCGGCGTTGCCGGGGTGGTCAGCGTGGTGGCACCGCCCTTTAGCACGTAAGCGGCCCGGTGATGGATGTTCCCTGGCGCGCCCAGCTCGATTTCGCCATCCTTGATGCGGATGAATGCGCCGCCGCAGCTGAAGACGATTTCTTCGGGCGCACTGATCTCGACACGGCCGGCCAGGCTTTCAATTTTTATCTGGTCATTCGCCAACGCGTGCATCGCGCCGCAGTAGGCATGGAGCTGCATATCCCCATCCACGGCTTTTAGGTCGAAACCTTTGGTCACAGCGCACAGGCTGATCGCCCCCTCGGCCGTGCCGGTGATGTCATGTCCCGCACTGACGTTGGTCGAGCGCGACGACGTGATGGCGACGCTGTCACGGCCGGAGGACAGCAAAACAGCCTCGGGACTGACCACGCCGATGCCGGCCGGTGCATGCAGTAAAAGCCCTGGCTCGGTCAGGTTGGTAAGCGCCGCGGTGAGTTGCTCATGGCCGCTCGTATCGGCGGCAATGGCCTGGGCACTCCGCGCGGCTTGAGCCATGGACCGGGCCAACGACAACGCGCTTTCAAGCTGCTCGATCGCAGCGTCCATATCGAGCTGCTGACCGTGGGCCTTGGTCTGTTCATCCGCACTGATAAACACCCCATGCCCCGCGCGAAGCGCGCCCCAGCCGTCCGTGCGCAACTCAAACCCTTCGCCGCGCTTATCCTTCTCGTTGTCGACCAGATGCCCAAGGTTCAGCTGGCTCTTGCCGCAGTGCTCGGTGCTGAGTTTGATGTGCTCTTTCCCGCGATCATCCTCCATGCGCAGCTTGTTATTCGCCGGCGTGCGCAGGACATTGCGTTTGTAATCGCTGCGCAGCAGCGTCACATGATCGGGATGGCGGCTGTCGTGAAGGGCATGGGCGATGTACGGCCGGTCCGGGTCGCCTTGCTCGAAGGCAATCGCCACTTCGGTCCCGCAGATCAGCGGCAGGTGCAGGCCGTGGGTATCGCCCGCATAAGGTCGGGCCAACCTCAACCACAGGCTTTCCTCACCCAGCTCCCAACTGTCGCGGTCAAACAGAAAGCTGACCTTGTAGCGGCCTTCGCGGTCGATGTGGCTATAGGGATCGTTGGCCAGCGAACTGGTGACCCGCGCCGGAACAGTGCCGGTTATCGCAGGTTTAGCCAGCAACGGCGGCCGAAAACACACGCTCTCGGAATACGGAAGCGCTTCAAAGCTCAACTCAAAACTGCGATCCCGCGCCGCACGCAACCGTAGCCTTGTGAGCACCGCTCCCGGCTCAAACGCCTGCGGTGCCCCACCGGAAATCGTCAGCACCTGCGCCAATCCCAACGAAGCACTGCTGCTCACGCCACTTAAGCGAGTCTGATTATTCAGATATCGCTCATGCCGCAACCGCCCATAGAAAAACCCGCTTTCCCCCAGCAGATCTTCATCCTGATCCAGCTTGTCGCCCAATACGCGATACGGCTCGGCATAGTGATACGCCTCGCCATAAGTGGTCGAGTCACCCCGCGTCTGATCCACATCCCCATCCAGCCAGGCGTTCGCATCCCGATGGTGATACGCCCGAAAATGTACGCTCTGCTCTACCACCTCATGACTGACCTGCAGCCCCCAAACCCCATCCTGGCCGCTGCTGCCCAACCCGGACTGAGGCCGATACGGCAAGCCAACCCGAGGCTTAGCGTAATGATGCTGATCGTCATGAAACTCGACAACCGCAATGCCCAGTCGCTCGTCATTGGTAAACCGATACCAGATCCCCACCTCGGCCAAAAGCCGCGAAATAAACGCCAGATCGCTCTCGCCGTACTGCATCACCTGCTCGCGCGTCGGATACTCCCGCACCAGCGTGAACAGAAAATCCTGCCCCTCAAAGTCATGGCGCGTCCGCAAGATGCTCTCGACAATCTGCGGCACCGACTGATGCTGATAAATCCGAAACTGCCGCCCACGACCCAGCAACGCCAGGCGCGGTTCCAGCGTCACTTCATAGCGCGCCTCGTCAGCCGAACCCGACAACCGCTTGAGCCCGGTAATCACCCCATGCAGCGTCCGCAGTGCTTTAACAGCCGGCACCGGCAACCCAGGAATCGCAATCGGCAACGTATGCGCCGCCGCATGCAAACTGAAATGCGCCTCCTGCCCCAGCATCCGCTCAGCGCCGATATCCTGCTCGGCCGAGGTAAATTCCACGCGGTAATGAAACGGCTGACTCAACCGCTCCTCACCCTCAAAGGCCAGCACATCCAGCGCCAAAGGCAGGTTATGAACGGTAAGCTTGTGACGGCTATGGTCGAAAAACACCCCGATGGCATCGTTCATCATTCGCCCTCCACCGACGCCTGGGCCCCGACAAACTCAAGGGTGATGCCGTCTTCCTCGCAGTGCCCCACCACCACGCCCCGGGTTGCCAATCGCGCGGCCTGGCGCTGCAAAAGCTGCTGACTCAGCACCGGCAAAATCTGCTGATTGAGCAGGCTGTCGATGTTCCGCGCGCCGCTGTCGGGCAGCAGGCACGCCTCCACCAGCGCATCGTGCAGGCGTTCGTCGATCCGGCAGTCCAGTCCGTAATGCCGGCGCAACCGCTCCGCCACTTTGCCCAGCTTGAGTGCGACGATGCGTTTGAGCGCCGGCGTCTGCAGCGGCCGGTAAATCAGCGTCTGAAAACGCGCCAGCAGCGCGGGCTGGAAGTGTTCGCGCAGGACCGGTCGCAGTTGCTCGTGCACTTCACCGTCGAGCGCTTCGGGGTTCGCCAGCAGGTAGTCCTGCAACAGGTCGCTGCCCAGGTTGGAAGTCATGACGATGACGGTGTTGCGGAAGTCGATTTCGCGCCCTTCGCCGTCGCGCATCAAGCCCCGATCGAAGACCTGATAAAACAGGTTGAGCACGTCGCGATGGGCCTTTTCCACTTCGTCGAGCAGCACGACGCTGTAGGGTCGCTGGCGCACCGCTTCGGTGAGCACCCCGCCCTGTCCGTAGCCGACGTAACCCGGCGGCGCGCCTTTCAGTTGGCTGACAGTGTGGGCTTCCTGGTACTCGGACAGGTTCAGGGTGATCAGCGATTTCTCGCCGTCAAACAGGGTGTCGGCCAGCGCCAGGGCAGTTTCGGTCTTGCCGATGCCGCTGCTGCCGACCAGCAGGAACACGCCCAGCGGGGAGTCTTCTTCGGTGAGGCCGGTTTTCGCGGCGCGCAGACGCTGGGCCATTGCCGTCAACGCGCGGTCCTGTCCGATTACGCGGGCGGCCAGGGACTGTTCCAGCGTCAGCAGGCTGGCCTGTTCATCTTTCAGCAGGCTGCTCAGGGGCACGCCGGTCCAGTCGGCGATCACCTGGGCGACGCTGCGATCGTCGACGTCCAGCGACAGCAGCGGCGCATCGCCCTGAACCGCCTTGAGCTGGGCCTGTAGAGCCGCGCAGGTCTCGGCGTCGAAGACCTCGGCATGGCGGGCAGCGAGCAACGTCTGCGCCAGGTCGAGTTCGTTGGCGTGCTGCAACTGCAGTTGCAACAGCTCATTACTCAGGGATACAAGCTGCGCGGCGATGACCGCCAGACGCTCGTCTGCGTTGTGTCCGTTGATGCGCTGATCGTCTTGCAGCGCCTGGCGTTCCTGCTCCAGCGCCGACTGCCGGGCCTTGCTCGCGATCAGCGCCTGGGGTTCGCAATCCAGGCTCATGCGCACCCGGGCGCTGGCGGTGTCGAGCAGGTCGACGGCTTTGTCCGGCAACTGGCGGCCGGGCAGATAGCGGCGCGACAGCACGACTGCGGCCTGTATCGCGGCGTCCTCGATGTGTACGCCATGATGGCTGGCATAGCGGGCCTTCAACCCGCGCAGCATGACCATCGCGGTGGCGTCATCCGGCTCGTCGACCTTGACCGTCTGGAAGCGCCGCTCCAGCGCGGGATCACGCTCGAAGTATTGCTTGTATTCACTCCAGGTGGTCGCGGCGATGGTGCGCAGTTCACCTCGGGCCAGGGCGGGCTTGAGCAGATTGGCAGCGTCGGCGCCTCCCGCCTGATTGCCCGCGCCGATTAGCGTATGGGCCTCGTCGATGAACAGCAGCACCGGGTGCTCGGCCTGCTGCACGGCCTCGATCACGTCTTTCAGACGTTGTTCGAACTCACCCTTGACCCCGGCGCCCGCCTGCAACAGCCCCAGATCCAGCGTGCGCACGCTGACCGGTTTGAGGCTGGCGGGCACGTTGCCCTCGACGATGCGCAGGGCCAGCCCTTCGACCAGCGCGGTTTTGCCGACGCCCGGCTCGCCCACCAGAATCGGGTTGTTCTTGCGACGGCGGCTGAGGATGTCGATGACCTGACGAATCTCGTCGTCACGGCCCAGCACCGGATCGATCTCACCCTTGCGCGCCTTGTCGGTGATGTCCTGGGTGAACTTCGCCAGCACAGGATTTTCCGCAGCACTCATCACCGAATCCACAGGCGCAGCATCGGGAACAAAATCCAGCCCTTGCCCAGTCTGAGGACGCTCATCGGAATGCTCGTCAAGAAACGGCAGCAAATGGCGCAACTGCACCTCGCTCAGGCTGAGCAACGGCCAGGCTTCCACGCACGCCAGCAGGGCGGGGGTTTCGATCAGCGCCGCCAGCACGTGGGCCGAGCGCAGTTGCTCGTTGTCCTCGTCCATCGAAGCGCGCACCCAGGCGTTCTTGATCAGCCGCTGCAGCTTGTCACACAGCTGCGGCTTGGCCTGGACGCTGCGCGGCAGGCGGTCGAGGTGGCCGAGCAAGCCTGTCCACAGCGCTTCGATGTCCCACTCGTAACGCCGGCCGATCAGCACCAGATCACCGTCGCCCTGCCCCAGCAGTTTCAGCAGCCAGTGCTCGATGGTGATGTGGCCGTGGCCGCGGCTCTGGCACAGCGTTGCCGCCGCGCTGAGGGACTGGGCGCAGAAAGGGTTGAGGCGGCGAAGCAAACGGGAGGAGCTCTGTGCCATGGGTCATCGTCCTTGAACGGAAGGAGTAAGGAGCGGCGACGAGACCGTTGAGCGGTCGGCGCCTCGCTGTTTTTTCTGGGGAAATGTGCCGTGCCGATGTGCTTGGCGGAGCGCCCGCGCGCGGACGCTCAACCCAACACACCGCAGCCGGCAGACACGCAAAAGCTGCCTGCCGGCCTTGCAGCGTCAGGCGGTCTGTCGTTCGTTCCACGAGTCGGAGTGGATGATGTTGCCGTCCTTGTAGGTCCAGGTGACCTTCTCGTAGCGCAGCTCGACCATCTCCAGGTGGTTGTACTTCTCCTTGGCCGGGTCTTTGACGTCGTGCATTTTCGGCGCGACGCGGACGACCTTGACGTTCTCCAGCAGGGTGTTGAAGTACTCGACTTCCTGGCCGGCGTCGTCGATGCGGTACCACTTGAACTCGGCGCTTTTCAGGGTCTGGCCGGTGCCGACCGCCTTGTACAGGTACGGGCTGCTGGCATCGATTTCCTTGGTGAACAGGAACGGCGTGTGGACGCGGGCGCCGGTCAATTTTCCGGTGTTGTTGTCGGTGGGGATGTAGACGCTGTGGTCCTGGGCGACCACTTCGACGCTGCCTTCCCGGGACTGCACGTTGACCGAGCCTTTGATGTCAGCGCCGCCGTCATCTTTGAGCCAGAGGTAAACGGGAATTGCCATGTGAAACTCCTTGCTTGGGTTATCGAGTGCCGCGAAATGCGACGGGGGTAGCCGGTCCGGCCCCGGCAGAAAGCGACCCGCAGGCCCCCTCTTCCGGCACCAGACGGATGTCGACGCGGCGGTTGGCCCTGCGCCCTTGTTCGGTGTCATTGCTGGCGATCGGCTGACTGGCGCCATAGCCCTGCACGGCAAAGCAACTGCCGGGAATGCCGCCCATGCGTTGCATCCAGTCGCGCACCGAAGCGGCGCGGTCGCGGGACAGGCGCAGGTTCTGCTCGGCGCTGCCGGTGGCGTCGGTGTGGCCGGTGACGACGATCAGCCAGCCGGGTCTGGCCTTGATG
This sequence comes from Pseudomonas petrae, assembly GCF_021728295.1. GTDB lineage: Bacteria > Pseudomonadota > Gammaproteobacteria > Pseudomonadales > Pseudomonadaceae > Aquipseudomonas > Aquipseudomonas petrae. Next base: position 162,112 of record NZ_JAKJXE010000010.1, on the reverse strand, counting down.
CCGACCAGTGCGTTGATCAGCACCTGGGTCGACTCGGCCTTGAGTTCGGCGCTGCCGATGTTGAACAGCGACAGCGTGTCCAGACGCACCGGCCCGGGCGCCTGCGCCATCTCGGTGGGTGCCCGGTAACGGCCGATGGCGTGCCAGACCCTGATGCGCAGCTGTTCGGCGCGGTACAGGCCCAGGCCCAGCGACCGAGGCTCGCCGTAGCGGTAGTAGTCATCCAGCCGCCGGGCGTGGTCGTGCAGGACGGTCAACGCCGTTTCGCGCAGCGCCACGGCCTGCTGATCCTCGCGGGCGGTTTCGTTGATCGAGGCGTAGCGGCGCAGGTCGTCACCGACCTGACGGATCAGCAAAGTGTTCTGCCGGGCCGAGCTCGACATCGCGACGACGGCGGCGAACGCCGTCAGCCATATGCCGATGACAGCGGCGCGCCTCGCAGCGCTGTTGCCGGTGTGCCGGGGCAACAGCTCAAGTAAAGAATCCGGCACCGGTAAAACACCGCCCGTGCCCCCCGTCAAATGGGTCGGCACCAGCGCAGTCTTCCCCTGTATCGACTGCTGCCAGACGCTGCCCGGAACCTGTTCAGGCAAGCGAGGCACGCGGCAGATCGCGTAAGCCACCGGCAACGGCGTGCGATGCCGGCCGATCCGCGCGAAGTGTGGCGCGAAGTACTGCGCCAGCCAGGCGGCGTGGGTGTTCATTTGAACGGCGATGTGCAGGCGGTCAGTGAGAGCAGCGGCGTTTTGTCTTTGCCAGTCCTCGACGCTGACGCAGGTGCCGTTGTTTCGTACCCGCGCCGATGGCTCGCCATTTTCCCAACTGAACCAAACGGATTCGGTGCTGGAGCCGCCCTCTTCCCCGCTAAAGCCGGTCCCACGAATATCGCACCCATTCAGGGACGCTGGCTGATAGCTCACCACCCACAACGGCAACGTCAGCGCACGCCTGCGGATGAGCGAAAGCTGGTGACTCAGGGCACGGATCTGGCCGGCCAGCACCGCGTTGTCAGCGTGTTGGGCTGGATTGAGCACGAACATGACGCTGAGCTGCGCACGCCATTGCGGACGGACCGCCAGCAGCGCAGCGGCCACACCGGGCAATCGTTCAATGTTCGGCACCCCGACGTAACACCCGCTCGCCGTTGTCCGCACAGCACGTTGCTCTGCAGCATCGACGTCGGCATCCGCATCGCCAGCAAAAAGCGCCGCCGATCCCTCCCCGCACACCAGCACCACGGGCAGGCGGTAGTTACTGCCGGGCAAGGCTCGAAACTCATCCAGCCCCAGAGAGCCACCAAGACGGACCGAGCGTCGACCCGCCAGCAGCCAGCCCCCGGTCACCAGAGTCAGGGCGCCAAAGGCGGCCGAAGCTTGAACGACCAGGCTCAGCGGCAACACGCTGATGACCATCAGCGCCAGGCATCCCGTCCACAGGGCAAGTGCGCGCATCAACTTGAGTGTCATGGGCGCGTCACACCCGCTCGGTCACAAGGGAGGCGACCAGAGCCGCCAGATGAGAATCCAGCAACCACCAGATGCCCGCCAGCAGCAAACCGGCCGCCAGCAGGTGCAGCAACGGTGCGCGCAGCCATGCCGGCAAGGGCTGACGCCCCCTGGCGTCGATCCACGTCGGCAGCGGCTGATCCAGGGTCAACGGCGCGACTCGGGCGGTCAACTCGGCCATCAACTGCTGCCGCTCGGGGTGGTCTGGCTCCTTGTAGCGACCAAGAAAGCCCAGCATCAGGACGCGGTGATACACCCTCAGCACGCTCGGGTCCGCAGACGGCTCGTGCAGCACTTCACGCATTTCTTCGTAGAGAAACTGCCCCGCCTGATGACGTCCGAAGTAATGCGCCTGAAGCGGTTCGTGGGTCCATTTCGCGCGGGCACTGGCATCGGCGTGGGCGAGCACGGTTTCATCCAGCAGCGCGCATTGAGCGTGGCTGATGAAATCGACATTGCGCTGACTGACACCGGCTTGCGTCAGCGCATCGCGAACCTCCACCACCTGCCGGGTGCACAGGTTCCAGAGCGCGTCGCTGTCCGGAGCCGACGCGCCATGGCGCAACTCGACCACCAGCATGTAACTGTCCTGCAGCAGTTGGTCGACGTCGACGGAACGGGGAGCCATTTGGCTTTTCATCGGCCGGCTCATGAGCGCAACACCGCAAACAGCTCAAGCTTGACGTCCGGCAGCGTCGCCGGCACGTAAAACGCGCAGACGCCTTCGGCGAGTACCGCCTGACCGCTCGGATGGGCAAAATCGAGGGCGAAATACTGGTTCTCGAGCCGCAGCGGGATCGCCGCTGGCACGTGACTCAGCGGCTGCAGCGGCACGCCGTCCAGCGCGGCATTGATCAACTGATCAACGTCGTCCGGCGTACCGACTTTGCACAACCGTGGAAACTGCGCCTGCAATTGCGCCGGGGTCTCACGGCAGCGCACCGACAGGTAAAAGTCAGCGGCATCCGCCTCACGCAGACGCGGGTCGTTGAACGTCACTTGCCAGCGACCCGGGATCACCCGCTCCAGCTCCAGGGCAATCACCCGCGACGGCAGACTGGCTTCAAGCAACGTCGAGATCATCTGCATCAGCGGCGGGAACACCGTTTCCAGGTCTTCGTGGCGGTAGGCCGGAATGGCGTCAACGTCGTGTTCGAGGGAGAACGTCAGCAGAGCGCCCGCCAGCTTTACCAGCTCCTGATAGACCTGCTCGGGATGGCGCGCCGGGCTGGCCTTGAAATCGGCGAGCACGGGCTGATAAGTGTTGAGCGCATTGAGCAGCCAGAACAGCGAGACATCGGCGACGGCGAAGTCGGCCATGCGCTGATTGCTCTCGCGGCGCATGCCCATCAAGCGTTGACGCTTGGACGCCAGCTGGGTCAGCAGATTGTCGAGTTGGACCAGCAAACCCGGGTGCCCGGCAAAGCTCAACAGCGGCGGCACGAACGCCTGGTCCAGGCACGCGCGGCCTTGCCCGTCACGCATCAGCCGGGCGACGGGACAGGTCAGGTAATTAGCGTTGTCATCGCTGGCAAGACGCAGGCTGAGCATGTGCTCGAGTACACCGATCGACTGTTGGTCGTCGCCGTAGAGATCCTGCACCTCGCGCCAATCCTGGCGGTAACGCACGGGCCGGTCGGCGCGGGCGTCTTCGAACAGGCAATTGCCGCCGTTGGCCTGCTCCAGCGGCAGGCACAACAGCACTGTCGCGCCCTGCCCCGGTTCGATCCGGATCTGTTCGAGGGCCAGCGCGGCGGGCAGCCGATCAACGCTGTCGGTGTCGATCAGCGTGCCGTCCGGCAACCGCACGCGCAAGGCGGACGCCTTGAGTTTGCCCAGCCGCAGCGCCTCAAGATCAAAGGTCGCCGTCTGCACCCCCCACGGGTGAACCCGCGACAGATGAGCGATGCATTCGTTTGTCCAGGCTTCCCAGCGCGCTTGCTGCTGGAATTGTTGCTGGGACAACAGCGCCCCGGCAGCCCAGAGAGGTCGGTCGATTTTCATGTTGTGCGCACCTATGGCCGACGTCAGGTTTTGGCTTTGGGCATCTGGGAAACCAGCGAAAGGTCCACGTCCATGCCTTCCACCTGAAAATGCGGCACGGCGTACAACTTCACGCGGAAGAAACCGGGGTTGTCGTCGATGTCCTCCACCGTTACCCGGGCGTCGCGCAACGGATGCGAGGCCTGCAAATCGTCCCCCGGGTCGGTCATTTCGGTGACCAGCCCGCTGATCCACTTATTCAGTTCCAGTTCCAGCAGACGCCGGTCCTTGGTGGTGCCGATGTTCTCGCGCTGAATCAATTTCAAATAATGCGCAATGCGCGACAGCAGGAAGATATAAGGCAGCCGCGAGTTGATCCGGCTGTTGGCCGTGGCATCGGCGGTGTCATACAACGCGGGCTTTTGTGTCGAGTTGGCGGAAAAGAAACAGGCGTAGTCGCGATTCTTGTAATACGAGAGCGGAATAAACCCCAGGTTAGCGAATTCAAACTCCCGGGTTTCCGGAATCATCACTTCCGAGGGGATCTTCACCTGACTGCCCGTACCAAGGTCATATAAATGAATCGGCAGATCCGTCACCGCACCACCGGATTGCGGCCCGCGAATTTGCACACACCAGCCATTGGTGACAAAACTCTTCACCATGTTTGCGGCAAACGCAAAAGACGCATTGGTCCACAGATATTTGCTGTGATCGGTGCCTTTGACACTTTCCACATAATTGAAACTGCGCACCGGAATGGTGTCCGGGCCATAGGGCAACCGTCCCAGCACCCGTGGCATGGTCAAACCGATATAACGGGAATCGTCGGTGTCGCGGAATGACTTCCACTTGATGTATTCCGCGCGATCAAAATAATTGCCGATGTCTTTGATGGCGGCAACTTCTTCCATGGTGTCCTTGCCGAAGAATGCCGGCCCCACCGAACCAATGAACGGCATGTGCGCTGCTGCCGCGACCTTCGATATATTGCGCAACAGCGCGATATCTTGCGGACTGCGGTCAAACTCGTAATTGGAAACAGCCGCGGCAATGGGTTCTCCGCCGGGGGTGTCGTACTCCTGGGTATAGGTGTGCATATACAGACCGCTCTGGGCGATTTCGGGAGCATCTTCGAAATCCTGGACCAGATGGTCCTTGCTGATGTCCAGCAACTCGATGCGCACGTTCTGCCGGAAGTCCGTCTGATCGATCAGCGACTTCACCCCGCGCCACGTCGACTCGACCCGCTGGAACTCCGGATGGTGCATGACGGCGTCGAGCTGGCGGCTGATCTGCGCGTCGAGCGAGGCGATGTGTTCGTCGAGCAGGTTTTTGTCGAGGCGCTGGACCTTGCGCGACGAGCCCTTGAGCAGGTTGAGGAACACGCTGACCGCCGCGGTCACGCGCTCATCGGCGGAGATTTCCGACAGCGCTTCATTGTTCTGAAACGCCTCGATGTCGCCCAGGGCTGAAACCGGGTTGAGGTTTATTTTTGAAAACAGCGTGCTATAGACGCCGGTGCTTTCTTCGGACAAAACGGTGCCACCGCCTGATACTGCGGGAGAGTGTTTCGAGGACATATTTGATACCTGCTATCAGAAACCCGAGTGATTAACGCTCTGTGGGTGCGGCGAGCATCGCCAGTTCGGCGCGCAACTCATCACTCAGCGTGTCGTCTTTTACGATGCGTTCAAGTTCATGACGGAACGTCGCGTTGTCGAGCAAGTTTGATTTGAGATCGCGCAGCAGATTGCGGGTCGCCAGCAGCGCGCGCAATGAAGGTATTTGTCTGGCCACGTGTTCCGGCTCGAAGTCTTTCATTTTTTCGAAATTCAAATCCACTGAAGCATCGGAACCGTCGTCGGCAAACGTGTTTTCAACCGTGAGTGTCAATGCAGGGGAAAATTCCGCCAGCACACTGTCGATATTATTTTTATTGATATTGATCTTGGTGCGTTCGGACAAGGGCCGGTCTTCCCGGCCATTGCTGTAATCCCCGAGGACCATCAATTTAAGCGGCAATTCGACTTTTTTCTGCGCACCGCCCGTGTGCAAATCGAGTTTTATATTGACCCGCGCTTTGGGCACTTCATTTTGAAAGCTGTTTGAAGCCATAACTCCTCCGTCGAAAATGCCACACGTCACAATGGGGAATATCTGGATTGCAGGGCCTTTTTATCAGCCGAACGTCCGTGACCCAAGCGGTCAAGTTTTAACAAGTGTGAGCAGCGAATGGGCTGATGAAGTTTTCATCGAATTCGGGAAGCGGCAAGGCTAATTCCCTACGAATAAAAACTCTACCCACCAAAGACAGGAAGAGAGGGGTCCTACGGAAGTCTAGAATCCTTCCTACAAAATGATCCCAGACAGTGGAACGGCTGCAGCATTAAAAAGCGCGGGGAATACAGTGGCGGCGGGTTTTAAAGTACAGATATAAAAAACCGCAACCGGTTGAACAGCATCAGCTGTGCAACACGCCTGCGGCTATTTCGAGCAATTGAATCAGAAAATGTAATCAGTGGTCAGGAACGTCGACTCACGGTTGTGAATGATGTCGCTGATCAGCGCCTTGTTGCTCTCCTGGAACTTGGTCGCCACCAGGGTGCGGATCGAGAACACCCGCAACGCATCGTGCACCGACAACGTGCCCTCGGCGGAATTCTTGCGGCCGTTAAACGGGAAGCTGTCAGGACCGCGCTGGCACTGCGCGTTGATGTTGATCCGCCCCACCTGATTGGCGAACGCATCGACCAGACGCCCGACCTGCTTGGAGTCGTTGCCGAAAATGCTCAACTGCTGGCCGAAATCGGAATCCAGCACGTAGTCGATCACCGTTTCCAGATCGCGGTAGGCCACCACCGGCACCACGGGCCCGAACTGTTCCTCGTGATAAACGCGCATGTCCGGCGTGACCGGGTAAAGCACAGCCGGGTAGAAGAACTGCCCGTGGGTCGTGCCGCCGCCTTCGTTGACCACTTTGGCGCCCTTGCTCACGGCATCGTCCACCAATCCTTGCAGGTAGTCGGTCTTGCCCGGCTCCGGCAGTGGCGTCAGCGAGACGCCCGGTTCCCATGGCATGCCGGGTTTGAGCTGAGCGAGTTTTTCCTCGAACTTTTCGAGGAAACTGCCGACCACGTTTTCGTGCACGAACAGAATCTTCAGGGCGGTGCAACGCTGCCCGTTGAACGACAGCGAGCCGGTAATGGCTTCCGTCACTGCGTTGTCCAGGTTCACATCCGGCAGCACGATCCCCGGGTTCTTCGCGTCCAGACCCAGCGCGGCGCGCAGACGGTGCGGCTTGGGGTGGAGCTTTTTCAGGGCGCTGGCAGCCTTGTTGGTGCCGATGAACGCGAACACGTCGATCTTGCCGCTGGCCATCAGCGCACTGACCGTTTCGCGGCCGCTGCCGTAGATCACGTTGATGACCCCGGCGGGGAAGCTGTCGCGGAACGCTTCCAGCAGTGGACGAATCAGCAGCACGCCGAACTTGGCCGGTTTGAACACCACGGTATTGCCCATGATCAGGGCCGGAATCAGCGTGGTGAAGGTCTCGTTCAGCGGATAGTTGTAAGGGCCCATGCACAGGGTCACGCCCAGGGGCACGCGGCGAATCTGGCCGAGGGTGTCCTGTTCCAGCTCGAAGCGGCTGGAACGGCGGTCGAGTTCTTTGAGAGCGTTGATGGTGTCGACGATGTAATCGCAGGTGCGGTCGAATTCTTTCTGCGAATCCTTGAGGTTCTTGCCGATTTCCCACATCAGCAGCGTGACCACGGCGTCGCGCTGCTCGCGCATCAGTTTGAGAAAGGTCTCGACGTGATGAATGCGGTCGGCGACGCGCATCGTCGGCCAGGCGCCCTGGCCCCGGTCGTAGGCTTTGACGGCGGCGTCCAGCGCGGTCATGGCGGTGTCGGCGTCCATCAGCGGCGTGCTGCCCAGCACCACGGACTCCAGGCCCGAATCGGTCTTCAGCGAGACCGGGCTCAACACCGGCGCCAACGGCCCGTGCCATTGGTGCAGTTCGCCGTTGACCAGGTAATCGCGCTGCTCGATGGCGGGTCCTGCGCGAAACTGCTCAGGGATCTCGTCGGCGCGCGGGTACAGGTTGTCCAGGCGGTTTTGCAGGGTCATCTCATTCACCTCTTCCAGTCGGTCATCGTGCCAAACAGGCTTGACACACTACGCCACAGCCGCCCCCGAATGAAGAGTCGAGACACATGTCACATTCGGGTGACATGCATCTGCACCGGCCGCCGCGCCAGACCGCCCGCTTACGCCACCGCCGTCTGGTTGCGCCCCATCGCTTTGGCCCGGAACAGCGCCTTGTCCGCCAGGCCGAGCAGCCCGTGCACATCCTGACCGGTGTTGCTCAGCGCGGCGACACCGAGGCTGGCGGTGACGCCCTCGTCATGCTGGCAGGTGATGTCGGCGATCGCCTGACGCAGCTGCTCGGCGATGACATGGGCCGCGTCGAGCGACGTATTGGCCAGCAGCAGCGCGAACTCTTCGCCGCCCAGCCGACCGCAGACGTCGCCTTCCCGCACGGACTGACAGATGACCCGGCCGATTTGCCGCAACACTTCATCGCCGGCCTGATGGCCGTGGCAGTCGTTAATGCGTTTGAAGTGATCGATGTCCAGCATCAGCGCGCACAGCGGCAGCCGGCTGCGCTTGCAGGTGTCGTAGGCGCGTTCGGCCTGATGGAAAAAAGCCCGGCGGTTTTTCACCCCGGTCAGCTCGTCGGTCTGTGCGGCGTGGTCGGCGATGCGATGGGCATGTTCCATTTCGCGGCTCAGGCGAAAGGCCCGTTCCATGGCCTGGCACAGTTTGCGCGTCGCGCTGACCACAAATCCGGCAAAGATCAGCGACGCAACCGCCATCCCCTGTTGTGCGGTCTGGGGCTGAAACAGCAGCCAGATCGAGCACGGCAGCAGCACCAGCGCAATTGACACCAGGGTCATCGAGCGGTACGCCGAATAGCAGGACACCGCACTCACTGACATGCCCACGGTGAACAACAGCACCAGCGTCTGGATCAACAGATCCCCGGCCTGCATCAGCGCCAGCGCGCCGCTGCCCCAAATGCCGGCCGACACCACCAGCGTGACCCAGTAAGTGGTTTCCCAGCGCTCGGGGGTTCGGGCGGATTCCGGCACCCGAAAATAAGTGGTCAACATGATCAGGCGAAGGGTGGTGGAGGCGCCCAGCAGCCCTAGCCACCCGAGAATCAGCGATTGCTCCAGGCGCCCCCAACAGATCCACGAGAGCATCACAGCCGCCAGAGCGCTGCCGGACACCGAGAAAAAACTCTGACGGAAGAGCAGCTGCAAACGATCGTTACGCACTTGGGCCCGTATCAGGGCCTCGCACGCCGGTTGAGAATCATGGAGGTACATCGAATTAGGCCGACCCTGGCATTGGATGGGCGCGATTGTGGCATCGCGCTATGACGCTTAACAACTCGCGCGCCAACTAACTGCTGCACCCGTCGACAAGCGCGGCAAATCGCCGGAAAAATGACAGATCGAGCCTGACGGAATCAGCCCTTTAACCCTTTAACCAGAGCACCGACGGCTAGCGGCCAAGCAGTTCCATCAGTCTCAAGGCGTCCCCCGTCGCAGCGCCACTGGCGGTGTTGTCGAAAATACACCACGTCGGCACGCCGCTTTGCGCTTTAGCTTTCAGCTCGGCGGCCAGACGGATCAGACAGTCCTCTTCATAGGCGCTGTAATAAATCCGCGGCGCGCCGTGCAGTCGCCAGTAACGCAACCCCGGCCAGCCTGACGGTTGGCTGTCGTTGCTGAGCCTCGACGGATCGACCGTTGCTTGCGCGATGCGGTAGTGAGCAAGCATAGGCTCGCCCTGCACCCAGCTTTCATGGCGCGGCTCGATGACCACATGCCCTGCAAATCGCTCGCGCAGCCGGGTAAAAAACACTTCCGCCACACCTGGCTCGAACGCCAACGACGGCGGCAACTGCAGAAGCAGGCAACCGAGCCGTTCGCCCAGTTCACCGCATTGCCCGAGGAATTCGTCCAGCGCCTGGGCGCTGCCCTGCAAGCATTGTTCGTGGGAAATGAGCTTGGGGATTTTCACCGAAAAGCGGAAATCCGGCGGCACTGCGTCGGCCCATCGCGCGTAGGTCTGCGGTCGATGGGGGCGGTAGAACGAACTGTTGATTTCTGCCGTGTTGAATTGCCGGGCGTAGCGCTGCAAGTGGGTGCCGTCCCCCGGAAACGCCGGCGCATGCTCGCGGCCCAGACTCCAGCCGGCACAGCCCACGAAGATTTTGTAAGGCGCATTTGAAAGAGCATCGTTCAAAACAGCACCTCCCCGGCTTCGCCCAGGAAGATCTCTGCAGTCTTCGGCCCGATGCCGTTGAAATCCTGCAAGCGCTTTTCAAATTCGCGGCGGTCGGCGCTGGCTTCTGCCATGGCGCTGACCGTGCCGTCGTACTCATCCATCAGCTTGGCCGCCAATGCCAGCAGGCGCACGGCCGTGGATTCGTCGTACCGCGCGTAACCGCCCTCGCCCAGCATCCTGACCAGTTCCCGGTGCGTGCACGCGGCCAGTTTGCCCGGCGTGTCGCGCCCGTGCCGGTCGACGATGACGTGATAGGTCTGCACCGCCGCTTGCGCCCGAATCCGCTTGCCCATCAGGAAACTCGCCAACAACCATTGGAACAGGGCATTTTCACCCCCCTGCACAAGGTCGATACCCAGTTCCTTCGCCGTGACGTTCTTGCCCATGACCGCTCCTCGGTTTTCACCCTTTGAGTGACTTCCAGGAGGGCCGCTGAGTTCGATGTTTTGCCCGGTGCCTGGATCGACAACCCTTAAGCGTTGGAGATCCGGTTGATGCCGATGACCTCGCCGCTCCAGATCATCTCGTAGTGGGCGCTCTGCACGATGGTCGTGACGTGGCGTGGGGTCAGCAGCGCCCAGCAGTGATTGCCTGGCGAGCGCACCGAGCGATAGCGCAGCCCGGCCATCCCGGCCTGCTTGGCGGCCATGCCCAGCACGTGGGATTGCGCGTAGTCGTCAGGCGCATAAACGGGGTCGGAGAGCGGGATTGCGGTGGCGTCAACGCTGCCCTCCTCACTGAAGCTGCAACTCAGGCAGCGGAACACGAAGCGCTCGTACTTCAGCGCCGCGACACGCGACCAGTACAGCTGCTGATGGTGGCGCACTTCGGCGATCGCCGTGTCGACCGTATCGGCCAGGTACAGCACGCCGAACTCGCCGTTGCTAAAGCGCGAGCCCGCAGGATTGACATGGGTGAACGGCGCGACTGCGTAGGAACAACCGGGGATGCCGAACGGGATTTCGGCCAGGGGAATCAGCTCGATCCGGCCGACTTCGTTCTGCAGGCGCGGATTGGTCAGCGCCTGAATCCGGTACAGGGTCTCGAACTCGGCGGCATCGGCGACGTCGCTGAACAGCTCGATCGGCGGGAATTTGGAATTGACCAGGCGATAAGCCTGTTGCGTCTCACCGGCGAGCGCGGGGAGCCCGTCCGGCGTCACCATTGGGCGCCCCGGAGGGTATCGATGCGACGGAACGTTTCGTACAGCGAGATCATGTCGCCCTGTGCCATGACGTCCAGGGGTTTTCGGCCGTTGAAGAACTCGTTGTGGTTTTCCATCGACGGGAAGCCGTAGGCATTGTCGGGGTTATCAAACAGGGTTCGCAGGGCGGCGTGGATGTTCAGCACGAAGCTGACCCGCTGCATCTGGTCCTGATCCAGCGCCACCGACCACTGTGCGTCGTCCTGGCGGGCGCGGGTGTAAGTGCTTCGGGAAATGCGCAGAATCTGACAGGCCTGCTCGCTGGTGGCCTTCCACTTGTCCAGAACCCGCAACGCCGCCCGCAAACCGACCACGCACTCGGACTTCGAAAGTTGCCGCGCTGGAATGGCGATGGTCATGGAATTACCTCTTGATCACAGCAGATGCCTTATCTGTAGACGCAACACTACTTCATTTGCGTCCATGGACGCAATGTCAAGTTTCAGCAGCATTGATTTGCAGCACGATAAACCTGCGTGGCCGCTTCATCTATGCCCACGACAAGGGCAACTCGTGGATGGACCGCTACAGCCACGAGAAGAACGTCGCCGCCGGCCTGCTCGCCTTCTACCTGTCCGATGCGAACACGCTGACGGTGGGCTTCACCCAGCACAACAGCGATTCCAACGGCAGCACCTGGGGCAACCCGCCGCTGGTCGACAGCAACAACAACCCGATTCACTGCAGCAGGCGCTCGTCCAATGTGGGACAACCGTAGCAACTGGAGCACCGCCCTGAACTTCAACAACGTCACCGACCGCAAATACCTGACCTCGCTGTACAGCGGCACGGCAAGCAGCTACGGCGCACCGCGCAACCTGCCAGCGTCGTTGACCTGGCGGTACTGATCCGCGCCGGTGTCCGGTGCTGGCGGCAATGATGAATATTGCCGCCAGCACCGGCCCTGTAGGAGCGCGCTTGCCCGCGAATGCGTCGGCACAGTCAACATCGCTGCCAACTGACACACCGCGATGGCGGGCAAGCGCGCTCCTGCACTGATTGGGGTCGGGCGCAATATTGTCGTCTACACTGGACCAGGACCGGAGACACCCGACACCCGCATGGCAATTTTTTTAACCTGCTCGCTTGACTTCCCTTTTCCAATCAGTAAGATAGCGCGCATTCCGCGATAGCTCAGTTGGTAGAGCAAGTGACTGTTAATCACTGGGTCCCTGGTTCGAGTCCAGGTCGTGGAGCCAGACAGAAGTAAAGAAAAAGGCCAGCGCTTAGCTGGCCTTTTTCGTTTCCGATCGCTTTTCCCTGCGCGCTCCTGACATGAAGCATGCAGCATCAAGCGAGGCTGAATCAGCCCCGCTCCGCGCCTGAGTCAGGCTTTGGTGTAGCGCAGCCAGACCGCGCCGCCGTCCTGAACCTCTGCCGACGTCAATTTCAAGTGAGCCGGTTGTTTCCACGCCTCGGCCGGCACCTCGAACGACGCCGGATGCTCGCCTCGCCCGTCGATCAGCGGCAGGATCAGCACACTGACTTCATCGACCAGCCCGGCGTTGACGAACGAGCCACTGACATGGGGGCCGCCTTCGACGATCAGGCGCTTGCAGCCCAGCTCGCTCGACAGGATCTGCACCACCTGCTGCAGATCAATCTCGCTCTTCCCGGCAAAAATGTAAGACACTTGAATCGACTGCAGGTAGGCGAGGTAGTCATCCGACACGCCCTCGGTCAGCACCTCCACGACGTGGGAGTCCAGCGCCTGATTCTTCTTCCAGCCCACCTTGCCCTGAGGGTCGATGGACACGGCGTAGGCCTTGGCGTTGCGGTCGGCGAAGTAATGACTGCGCTCGATGGGTCCTGTGGCGAGGCCCTTGGGATAGCCTTCGTCGTGGGCGATTTCCTGCATCGTCACGCGCCCGCAGATCCAGGCGTCAAACTCGAACGTCTGGGCGAGCTTTTCGTACAGATCACCGGCGTCTTTCTTGAACGCGCGATCCCAGCCGTCGGTGAGCGCGTGGCCGTCGAGGGAGGACATCATGTGGCAAATGACATAAGGCTGCATGGCAGGCTCCAGGCTGATAAGTGTGTAGAGCCGACCCGGATCCTGCGGCGATAGTTCACCCCTTTACCCGCTTTCGCCTTTCACGAACCCGCCTCATCATTGCCGGTGATGTAGACCATGAAGCCTATTGTCTTCAGCTTCGGCAGGGCTCGCGTAACATCGCGTCATCCCAGACCCGACACGGACTTAATCCCATGACCCTGCACATCATCAATGCCGTCGCCCTCGCCGCCGTTACCGTTTTCCTGGTTAACCGCGCGTTTGCCTTGTACGACCTGGTCAATGCAGCGACGGTGTCCGAGCATCACTGAGGCCCTGAAAGCCTGACGTGACAACGATTCAAGCAAGGCACCGAAATGCCAGGCCGCACTGGCCTGGCGGTCCCGCGATCATGTGCGGGTTAAATGATCAGTGGCTCGTATGGGCGGGTCAAAAATTGGCCTTCAGCGCCTCAAGACCCCCCTCGTAAATCCCCTTGAACAATTCCTCGACTTCCCCATCGGAAACACCGTTGGCGGTGAAAACGCCTGACCATTCCACCAACGCCCCATCGGCGCCGTCTTCTTTGACTTTCAGCGTCGCCAGATACGCGCTGATCGGAAACGGCCCCTTTTCGATGGAGTAGCTGTAGGTACGCGCCTTGTTGTCGTAAGTCACGAGACGCTCGCTGATTTCAGCGCCGTCATCGGTGGTCAGGTGACGCACGCGACCGCCTTCCTGCGACTCGCTTGTCTTGATGAAGGGAAGCCAGTCGTTCAGTGACAGGAAGCCACCGGTCAGCGCCCAGACCTTATCGGCCGAGACCGGGATGCGAACGGATGCAGATGCTTGAGCCATGATGTTCTCCAGAAGTGGGGGCAGCGGCCGATCAGCCAGCGCTGGATGGCGTGGCGGGGCCGCGCCCTCTCTAATAAGCGGTAACCGCGAGCAATCTTGTCACGGTTACCGCTGATTCGGGAGGGTGTGCGCCGCAAAAAAGACGGCGCAGAGGGTGTTACTTGGCAGTGAACGCCGAGTAGCTGTTCATCAGGTTGCGGTAGTTCGGAATGCGCTGGGACAGCAGGTTCGCCAGGCCTTCCATGTCGTTGCGCCAGTCGCCCTGCAGCTCGCAGGCCACCGAGAACCAGTTCATCAATTGCGCACCGGCTGCGGTCATGCGCGCCCACGCGGCTTTTTGCACCACGTCGTTGAACGTGCCCGAGGCATCGGTGACCACGAACACGTCGAAGCCTTCTTCCAGCGCACACAGGGTCGGGAACGCCACGCAGACGTCAGTCACGACGCCGGCGATGATGATCTGCTTGCGGCCGGTGGCCTTGATCGCTTTGACGAAGTCTTCGTTATCCCAGGCGTTGATCTGGCCAGGTCGGGCGATGTACGGCGCGTCCGGGAACATGGCTTTGAGCTCGGGCACCAGCGGGCCGTTCGGGCCGGTCTCGAAGCTGGTGGTGAGGATGGTCGGGAGTTTGAAGAACTTGGCGCAGTCGGCCAGGGCCAGCACGTTGTTCTTGAACTCGTTTGGCGTGAAGTCCTGCACCAGCGAGATCAGACCGGTCTGGTGATCGACCAGCAGAACGACGGCATCATCTTTGTTCAAGCGCTTGTAGGGAACGGTCATGATTGACTCCATTGAGTGGGTGACGGATGAGTACGGGGCCAGCGCATCACACTGGCAGATTGCCCCGTCGGTGAGTGCCGACGAGGCCTTTCATGCTCTTTTCAGTGGTTCTTTTGAATCCAGGATCAGAAAGCGAAACACGAGCAGCCAAACGCGCCCCAGAAACCCTGAAAGTCGCTGACCGGCACTTTCGACTGGCGCGCCTTATCGTGGCTGTGGGCGTGGACGCCGCAGGGTCCGCTGCACTGGTGAACCGCCGCTGCCATCGGTGCGCCCTGGCGCCAATGGCCCGGGACCTTGGAGACCGGCGACCAGTCCGGCAGCACCGGCACACTCGGCGGCGCCAGATCGTCGAACTCGCCGGCGCCGTAAACCACCTTGCCGTCGACGATGGTCAGCACCGATTCGATCCACTTGATCGACTCCTCCGGCACGCTGAAGAAGTCCTGGGACAACGCCACCACATCCGCCAGCTGGCCGACCTTGATCTGGCCTTTCTTGCCCTGCTCGGAGGAAAACCAGGCGCTGCCACGGGTGAACAGCTCCAGCGCGGTTTCCCGGGACAAGCCTTCCGGGTACAGCTCCAGGCCGCCGACGGTGCGACCGCTGACCATCCAGTACAGCGAGGTCCACGGGTTATAGCTCGACACGCGAGTGGCGTCGGTCCCGGCGCCCACTGGTACGCCTTCGGCCAGCATGCGTTTGATCGGCGGCGTGTGCTCGCCGGCCTTGGCACCGTAGCGCTCGACGAAGTATTCGCCCTGGAACGCCATGCGGTCCTGAATCGCGATGCCGCCGCCGAGCGCCTTGACCCGCTCGATGTTCTTCGGCGTGATGGTTTCACAGTGGTCGAAGAACCACGGAATGCCGTTGAACGGAATGTCGCGATTGACCTTTTCGAACACGTCGAGCATGCGCGAAATGGACTCGTCATAGGTGGCGTGCAGGCGGAACGGCCAGCGGTGTTCGACCAGATGACGCACCACCGGTTCGAGGTCTTGCTCCATGCCCGCCGGTAAGTCGGGGCGCGGCTCGAGGAAGTCTTCGAAATCCGCTGCCGAGAAGGTCAGCATCTCGCCGGCGCCGTTATGGCGCAGGAAGTCATCACCCTGGTGCAGCATGACGGTGTTGGTCCAGTGCTTGAAGTCTTCCAGCTCTTCCTTGGGCTTCTGGGTGAACAGGTTGTAGGCGATGCGCACGGTCAGCTGTTTGGCCTCGGCCAGTTGCGTGATGACGGCGTAATCGTCCGGGTAATTCTGATAGCCGCCGCCGGCGTCGATGGCGCTGGTCAGGCCCAGGCGGTTCAGCTCGCGCATGAACTGGCGCGTCGAGTTGATCTGGTACTCCAGCGGCAGCTTCGGCCCCTTGGCCAGGGTCGAGTAGAGAATCATCGCGTTGGGCTTGGCCACCAGCATGCCGGTCGGATCGCCGTTGCTGTCGCGGACGATCTCGCCACCCGGCGGGTTCGGCGTGTCGCGGGTGTAACCGGCCACACGCAGCGCGGCGCGGTTGAGCAGCGCGCGGTCGTACAAGTGCAGGACGAACACCGGGGTGTCGGGCGCGGCCTGGTTGAGTTCTTCAAGGGTCGGCATGCGTTTTTCGGCGAACTGGAATTCGTTCCAGCCACCCACCACGCGCACCCACTGCGGCGTTGGCGTGCGGTCGGCCTGGGCCTTGAGCATGCGAAGCGCGTCGGCCAGCGACGGCACGCCTTCCCAGCGCAGTTCGAGGTTGTAGTTCAGGCCGCCACGAATCAGGTGCAAGTGCGAGTCGTTGAGCCCCGGGATCACCGTGCGCTTGTGCATGTCGATGACCTGCGTGGCCGGGCCGCGCTGGGCCATGATCTCGGCGTCGGAGCCCACGGCGACGAATTTTCCGCCGCTGATAGCCACTGCACTGGCCTTGGGTTTTTCCTGGTCAACCGTGTGGAAATTACCGTTGAAGAGAATCAGATCGACGTTCATCGCGCCTCCGTTGGCAGAAGAGTTGGACGCCCCGACGGCAAGGCCGGTGGCAGGCATGGAAGAAAACAGTGCAGCGGCCGCGCCGAGCAACGAGCCTTTGGCGACGAAACGGCGGCGGTCGCTGGAAGACGGTTGATCGGCGTCGTCATCCTTCATGATCGGCTCCCGCCACCGGCGCTGGCCGGGCATTCAGCCAGGGGGCAAACAGCCGAGTGGCGCGTGGCATCAGCACGTACACCACCAACAGGACGATGGTCACGGTGACCAGGGCGGTGCTGATGATGTAATTGGCCAGCAGCGGGTACAGGCGAAACACCGGCCCCCAGACCAGCGGGATCAGCAGGGTCAGCGGGCAGATCACCAGGAAGGTCACGCAGGCCTGTTTCCAGCGCGGCGGCGGGTTTTCTGTGGCGGGGACAAACCAGAATTCGTTATGCGGGTTGACCTCGGTGAGATCGCCGTCGGCCAGCATGGGCGACGCTTCGGCCACCAGTTCGCGGCGATGGGACGAGTCGAGCCAGCTGTGCATGGCGTCGGTCGAGCAGAAGCGCAGCACGCAGGTGAACATGTGCAAGCCGTCGGCCTTGCCGCGTATGACGTCGACGCCCAGATGCCCGGGATAACTTGCCGCCATCGCCACGATGCGCCGCAGCCAGGCTTCGTATTGGGCTTCGAGGCCGGCCTTGATCCGGTGCTTGACCACCAGGGTGACGATCTCGTCGGCGGACAGTTTCGACGTCGGGACGATGTCGGCGGTCGTGGCGTAATCAGGCATAGCGAAGCGCTCCAGGCAAACCACGGTTGAGCGCCAGACGACCGGGTCCGGCGATCAGCACACTGGTGAAGATAATCAGTAATAACCAGCCGAACTGGCCCTGTTCGACGCTCCACTCTCTGTGCACTACGACCAGCGCGACAAGCAGCAGGATGAGAATAGGCAGGCACGCCAAACGCGCCAGTACGCCGGTCAGAATCAGCAGCGGGCAAAGGACTTCGGCGAAGATGGCCATGCTCAGGGTCAGGGTGGCGCCGAGGTGAAATGGGTCTTCGATGAGGGTCAGCTGGGTGTTGAAGTCGAGGAGCTTGGGCAGGCCGTGGACGAACAGCAGGAACAGCGCACCGGCGGATCTGAGGAATAGCAGTCCGAGGTCTTGTGCGTGGTCGTTGCAGGTTGAATAGGTCATTGTCCACCCTTGATCTCTTGGGCCACGACTCCCGGGTGCGGGTGTAGGTGGCCGATGGGTTCAGTGTGGCGAGGCGAAGGGGATGGGTATTGAACAGACGTGCTTTTGAGGGTCACGCTTTTTAAGATCAACGGCATCTGCCTAACGGCAGATCGTTTCGCCTTCGGCGAGTTACTTGGAAAAGCACCCCAAGTAACCAAAGGTGCCTGCTCCTGGCTGGGCCCTTCCTTCGTCAGGGTTCCTTCACTCCGGTCCCGCTCCGTGGGCCCGCCGCCATCCGCCATCCATGGCGGGGGGCGGCTCTCGCGGCATCCATGCCGCTCGGCCCACTCCGCGAAACCTGCGTTCAGCCTGCACCCAAGTCGCGATTAGCGTCGTCTGGGCTTTTTGCGTATTAAAACCAAAGGCAGATCTCAGGCAGATCAACAGCTTCCCGGCTAAAGCCGGTCCTACAAGTGCGCGCGGTGTCAGTAGGACCGGCTTCAGCCGGGAAGCTTCTGCTTTTGCTGCTGATCGTTCCCACGCTCCGCGTGGGAATGCATCCTGTGACGCTCCGCGTCACGCCCCCTGGCTTGATGCGCATCGTCTACAGGACGCGGAGCGTCCGAGGCGGCGTTACCACGCGGAGCGTGGGAACGATCAGAAAGAGTCGCGGCGCCTCCGACTGTAGGACCGGCTTCAGCCGGGAAGCCGTTGATCTGCTTTTGATCTTGATCTTCAAACACAAAAGGTCCAGACACCGCAAATCGCGACTTGGGTGCAGGCTGAACGCAGGTCTCGCGCAGTGGGCCGAGCCGCAGGGATGCGGCGAGAGCGCCGTCAGGACATGGATGTCCGTTCGGCGCGGGCCCACGGAGCGAGACCGGAGTGAAGGAACCCGACGAAGTCGGGCCCAACCAGGAGCACAAGCCCTTGGTTACTTGGGGCTTTATCAAGTAACTCGCCGAAGGCGAAACAGTCTGCCCCCAGGCAGACGCCCTTGATCTTAAAGATCTTAATCTTGATCTTAAAAATCGCGATCACGGCAAAGGCCGCGTCTCCTGAGACATAAATTCAGTAATCCGCGAGCGCAGCCAACGTTCGGCGGGGTCGTTGTCGTGGACGCCGGCCCACACCATCGACAGCTCGGCAGGCTCGATCGGGAATGGCGGGTCTTCGGCGCGCAACGCGCAGCCTTCTATCAGGGCGCAGGCAGCGTAATCGGGGACGGTCGCGATCAGCTCGGTGCCGGCCAGCAGCGCGCGCAACCCGCTGAATTGCGGCACCGCCACCACCACCCTCCTCGCCCGCCCGACTTTCGCCAGGTCGATATCGATGTTGCCGCTCAGGTCACCGGAGAACGACACCATGGTGTGCGGCCGCTGGCAGAACTCGTCCAGCGTCAACGGCTCGGGGCGCTTGTCGCCGCGCAGGACCTTCACGCCAATGTCACGCAGCTTCTTGCGCTTGGCGTTGGCCGGCAGTTCGGTGGTGTAGCTGATGCCCACGGAAATTTCGCCGGACGCCAGCAGCGCCGGCATCAGCAGGAAGTTGGCGCGACGCACCACGACGATAATGCCCGGCGCCTCTTCACGCAGACGATTGAGCAAGGGTGGAAACAGGCCAAACTCGGCGTCGTCCGACAAGCCGATGCGGAAGATGTCGCAGCTGGTCGCCGGATCAAATTCCTTGGCCCGGCTCACGGCGCCGGAAATGGTGTCCAGCGCCGGCTGCAACTCTTTGAGAATCGCCAGCGCCCGGGCGGTCGGCTCCATGGCGCGACCGTTGCGCAGCAGCAAGGGGTCGTCGAACAGGTCGCGCAACCGCGCCAGTGCCGCACTGATCGCCGGCTGGCCCATGAACAGCTTCTCCGCCACCCGCGTCAGGTTGCGCTCGAACATCAACGCTTCGAAGATCACCAGCAGGTTCATGTCGACGCGGCGCAGGTCGTTGCGGTTCATTCAGCGGTTCCAGTTGGGAGATCACGGTTGAGCGATTTCGGGAGGCCTGACTATGCCAGACCGGCGCAGGTATACACAGCCGCCGAAGGCGTGTCTTGAACATTGGTGCTGTCACCCGTCAAACGCTGTTGCAGCGACAGCCGCCCTCAACAGGCATGCACGCTCTGCGCCACACACCCTTTGGGCGGCAACAGGGTCATGGTCCGACGCCAGCTGAACGGGGTCAGCCCCACCACGCGAGTGAACACCCGGGTGAAATGGGACTGATCGGCAAAGCCACAATCCAGGCTGATCTGCGAGATGGTCAGCACTGACTCGCCAAGCAACGCCCGGGCCTTGTCCAGACGCATCTGCAAGAACCAGTCGCGGGGCGAGAGCCCGGTGTTCTTTTTGAACGCGCGGGAGAAGTGACTGCGCGAGAGCGAACACTCGGCAGCGATACGGGCGATGGACAGTCCTTTGTCCATCTGGCTGGACATCAAGTCCTTGGCCCGGCGCTCCTGCCACGGCGACAGCGCGACGCGCGCGAGAATGGATTCATGGTTCAGCGAGGGGTTGAATGCAGTCATGCCAGGCGCTCCAGCTTCACAGTCAGCGGTGAATGAAGTCTGCTCAGCACGGTTCTTAAAATCCTTCTCGGGGTATTAAACGTTCTGAACGTCGTACGACGACGTGCCTCGCTGCGGTGCGCCTAGCCACTCTTCAGAACATTTAAGACCGCACCAAGGACCGCCATTGGCCAGCGCATTACCGTGTTCGCTCCAAAGGTTCGGTTCGCGGCGAGGGACGGCATGTGAGCACCCGATACGTGGCGGGGATTGTGATTCCCGACGGCGCGATGGCCCGCGCGGCGACCGACCTGATGCGCGATCACCAGCCCGACCTGCTGCTGAACGCGGCCTGGCGCACCTTCGTCTTCGCCAGCCTGCTGGGGCACAGTCACGGGCTGCGTTTCGATGCCGACCTGCTGTATACCGCCGCACTGTTCCTGCGCATCGGCATCACCCGGCTGTACGCCCAGTCGCAATTACGGTTCGAAGTCGACAGCGCCAACGCCGCTGCCCAGTTCCTGCGCGGGCACGGGCGGTCATGGGATGACATCGCCCAGGTCTGGGACGCCATCGCGCTGCACACCACACCGGGCATCCCGCAGCACAAACCGCCGTTGACCGCCTTGCTCTGCGCCGCGGTCGAAACCGACCTGACCGGCGCGCACTGCCAGTGCTTCAGCCCCGCCGCCCAGGCACGGGTGTTGAGCGCATACCCGCGCGAACCCGGTTTCAAATTCAAGTTTCTGCACGTCATGGCGCTGGGGCAGGTGCATCGCCCGCAAACCACGCTGGGCACGACCAACGCCGACGTGCTGTCGTTTCACGCCCATCGTCTGAACGCTGAGGGCTTCTGCGAACGACTGCTTGCCTCGACGTGGCCTTATTGAACAGCGCGCCCGTCGATGAGCCGTCGGCGTTACTCGACGAGGGGCAACGTGAACACGAACGTCGCACCGCCGTAGCGCGCCGGCATGGCGTAGAGGTGGCCGCCGTGGGCGCTGATGATCGACTGACAGATCGCCAGCCCCATGCCCATGCCTTTGTCCTTGGTGGTGAAGAAGGCATTGAACAGCTGATTCATGTCCCCCGGCTCGATGCCGCGCCCGCTGTCTTCAACGCTGACCACCATAGAGTCGCGACCCACCACTTCGCTGGTGATCGACAGCCGCCGCAGCACGTGATCCCCCGCGCTCATGGCGTCCAGCGCGTTGAGGATCAGGTTCAGCACCACTTGCTGCAATTGCACGCTGGAGGCGCTGACACGCAACGGTGAACGCGTGAGATGGGTCGTCATCAAGACCCGCTGTTGTTCGACCTCGACGCCGGTCAGCGCCACCACATGGCGAATCACGTCGTTGACCAGCAGCCGGCGCCGGTGATGCGGGCCTTGCCGCGCCAGGCTCTGCAGCGCGTTGACGATTTCCCCGGCGCGTCGGCCTTCGGCAACGATGTCGCGCAGCCCGGACAAGGCTTCGTCCACCTGCGGGTTTTCGCGATTGAGCCAGCGAATCCCGGCGGCAGCGTTGGACACCATCGACGCCAGCGGCTGATTGATTTCGTGGGCAATGGACGCCGCCAGTTCACCCATTACCGTGGCCTGGGTGACGCTGGCCAGCCGGGCCCGGGCGATGCGCAGGGCGATTTCCACATCCCGACGGCGCGCGTTCTCCTGCTCCAATGCCTGGTGCAGGCGCGCGGTTTCCAGGGAAATCGCCGCCTGGCTGGCGAGCAGCTCCAGCACTTCGGTGCGGCAAATCGTGAACACGCCCGGCGCGAGGTTGTTTTCCAGGTACAGCACGCCGAGCACCCTGCCCTGTTTGACCAGCGGCACGCACAGCGCCGAGCGCACCGGGTGTTGTCGCACGTATTCGTCGGCGGCGAAGTAGGCGTCGGCGCAGACATCGTCCAGCACCAGGCGCTGGCGGGTGCGCATCACCCGGTACAGGATCGACAGCGGCAGGTGGTGTTTGTCGGGCACCGTGTCCGTCAGCTCGATGCGCAAGCCATCGTCGCCGCTCTGGCCGATTGCGCACATCACCGGAGCCCCGTCCTTCACCAGCAACAGCAAGGCCCGTTGCGCACCGGCATGGACGATGGTGTTGCGCAGCAGCGTTTCGATCAGCCGGTCCTGCTCGCTTTCGTCGCGCAGGGCGTGGGCCGATTTCATGACGGAGGACAGGTCGAGGGCGTCGCGTCCAGCCAGGGTGATCGATGTGCGCGCCGACGACACGTTCTCCAGCCCCGGCGCAGGGTTCGGACCGGGACTGAGCGGGATGGCGGACGCGTCATGTCGCCCGTCAGGCAGGTCGGACTGCAGATCCGGAATGTCCCGGAATTGCTGCCACTGCTGGAGCATCTCGCCCAGGTGTCCCAGTAGATCGGCAGCGCTCTGATAACGGTCATCCGGGTTTTTTGCGATCAGCCGATGCACGAGACCGGCCAGCGGCGCAGGGATATCACCGCGATGCTGGCTCAGGGGCGGCGGAATGCGCGCCACATGGCAATACACCCAATCCACTGCATCGGCAGCCTCGAACGGCAATCGGCCGGCCAGCCATTCATAAAAAGTCATGCCCAGCGCATAGAGGTCGCTGCGTTGATCAGCCTGACGCTGCACCCGCCGCGACCGTTCGGGCGCCATGTAGCCGAGCGCGCCGCAAAGGGCGTCGGACAACGGCAGTTGCGGTGCCGATTGCACATCAACGCTGAGGCCGAAACCGCTGAGTCGGACCACGCCGTTTGTGTCTTCGATCAGGTTGCACGGCTTGATATCGCGGTGCAGCAGGCCTGCCTGGTGAGCACCTGTTACAGCGGCAGCGGCAGCGATGGCCCGCCGCAAAAAACCCTGGATGGACAGCGGCGCGTCGGGTTGATCATGCAATGGCACGCCGCTGGCATCCTCCAGCACCAACAAGGTACCTTCTGGCCCCGACAGGAGCGCCACTGGCTGCACGGCCCATTGCGGCATCAGCCGGGGGGCCAGTGAAAATTCGTGTTCCAGACGGCGTGTTGCGCTGATCGAGGCGTCGGATGCAGGACGAACGATGCGCCAGTGGCGATCTTCCTGCGTCAGCGTGACCCGGTAATGAGCGAGTTCTCCATCGACAAACAGCAACTGCCAGACGAGCTGCTCCAGCCACTGGGGCCCGAATGCCCCGGCGCTGGAGATAGCCGTGTAAGGCCCGTTGAAAATGCTGCTCATGATGATCCTTTGTTGGAATGCGGCTGCTGGCGTCGTCCCGGCCGCTTCCCCGCTAAAGCCAGTCCTACAATCACCGCGTATCCCGTAGGACCGGCTTCAGCCGGGAAAGCGTCGGACGTCACACCGAAAATCTGAGGTAGCTCAATCCGGCGTCTTCCCGGCTAAAGCCGGTCCTACAAGAGCAACGCATATCCCTGTGGGACCGGCTTTAGCCGGGAAAGCGTCAGACATCACACCGCAAATTTGAGGTCGCTCAATCCGACCTCTTCCCGGCTAAAGCCGATCCCACTAACAGCACCGCCTATCTCAAGGGGTCATTTCACCAGGCAACCCAGCCGGTCACTCATTTTCAGCAGCTCGATGACGTTGCGCGCATTCATCTTGGTCAATACGTGTCTTTTATGGACCTTGGCGGTGACTTCGCTGGTGCCCAGTTCCACAGCAATCTGCTTATTCATCTTGCCGGTGATCAGCAGTGCCATGACTTGCCGCTCCCTCGGCGTGAGGCTGTCGAAACGTGCTTTGACGCAGGCGGTCAGGCAGCGCTCGTCCATGCTCGCCGCGTCGCTGGTCAGCGCTTCGCGCACCAGATCCAGCAGCTGCTCCGGCTCGAAGGGTTTGGTCAAGAACTCACGGGCGCCGGCCTTGATCGCGCGCACGGACATTGCGATGGTGCCGTAGCCGGTCATGAAAATGATCGGGAAGGTCTGGCCGCGATCCAGCAACGTTTGCTGCAGATCAAAGCCGGTGCCCTGGGCCAGATTGACGTCCAGCAACAGGCAGATGGGACCCTGGTTCAGCGGCCGGCCAAGAAACGCCTGGGCGCTGTCGAACACTTCGCAGACGATGTCCGCCGAATGCAACAGGCGCTGCAAGGAAGTGCGGATGGCAGCGTCGTCGTCCACCACATAGACCTTGGGATTCACGCTCATAACACGCTCATGAAGGGTTCCGTCGCATCAACGGCCAACCGCCAGTGCTCTCTGATGCCGCGCATGATACCCGTCGGGCCCGGCCGGCACAGCCCTGATGCTTTGCAGCGTCGCCAGTGCCGACGGTGCGTCGCAATCCTGCGCACGCGGCGCGCTGCCCTCCGTGGCGGTGGTGTGGTGGGCGTTGGCCGTCAGCAGGCAGGCGCGGGTTGTGCCGAGCATCCGATAGAAACGGAAGGGCCCCTGAGCGCTGACCATCAGCAACGACTTGGTCGCCAGCCGCACAATGCAATCCATGATGCAGGCGCGCGGCAAACGGGTGCGTTGCAAGGCATCGCAGGCACGTTCCAGAGTGAAGCGACCGTCCAGCTCGGCCAGCCGCCGCAGCACCGTGCGCTCTTCGCGACCGAGCAAGCGCAGGCTCCACGCCAGCGAAGCCTGCAGCGTTTGCTGACGCGGCGGCGCGGTGCGCAGTGACGCCGAGAGCATGTGCAGGCTGCCGTCGAGGCTCGCCACCAATTGATACAGCCCAAGGGCGCAGGCCCGGGCGGCGGCCATTTCCAGCGCCAGCGGCATGCCGTCGAGCCGGCGGCAGATTTCACCCACCAGCTCGACGCTGTAATCGTCAAGCTGGGCATTGCTGTCAGCCGCCAGATGGCTGTCCAGCGCACGCCACTGGCGCAGGAACAGTTGCGCCGACGCACTGCACAGAATGGTCTCTCGGGCGGCGCTCTGTTCAGGAATATCAAGGGGCGGCACTTGCAGGCTGCGCTCGCCGGCAATGCGTAACGGCTCTCGGCTGGTCGCGACCGCGCGCACTGCCGGGGCGCCACGCAGGATCACTTCCAGCAGGCTGGCGACGCTTTCGACCAGATGCTCGCAGTTGTCCAGAATGATCAGCCCCGGCTGCTGCTGGAGGTAGCGAATCAGTCCTTGAAGGTCAGGATCGCCGCCGCTGCAGTCGACGCCCACCGCGCTGGAAAACGCCTCCAGCAGCAGCTCGGCGCATTGCAATTGCGCAATCGGCACGAAATACACGGGCGTGGCGCCAGCGTCCAGCAGCGTCTGGCCGAGTTCCGCGGCCAGCGCGGTTTTGCCGACGCCGCCCGGGCCGATCAGCGTGACCAGCGCGCAGCCCTCAGCAAAGGTGTTGCTCACCTCATCCAGCAACGCCTGACGCCCGAGCAAGGCGACGCGGGCGGGCAGTCGGTGATGACAACTCACGCCGTGCAACATGGCTGGCGTGGGGGGCTGGTTTCCGAGGCTTTCCCCGCCCAGCAGCACGTAGCCACGGCCCGGCACGGTGCGGATCTGCTCGCGGTCGGTGCCCAACGCCTTGCGCAGCGCGGAGATATGCACTTGCAGGTTATTCTCTTCAACCACGGTGTCCGGCCAGACACTCTGAAGGATCAACTCCTTGCTCACCAACTGCCCTTGATGACGCAGCAGCACGTCGAGAATGTCGAAGGCGCGGGTGCCAATGCGCATGGCGACGCCGTCCTTGAACACGTCTCTGTGCTCGCGGGAAATCATCGTCTGACCGAGACTTATCATTTCATGCAGTCCTTGGAAGTGGAGTCGCAGGCCCTGATTCGCCGACCATCGTCCGGGCGAGATTGAATCCCGAAGACGCTCAGCGCAGCTATCCATTTTTAACAAGCACTCATCTAATCAGTTAAAACCGAACACCGATATTAGCTGTAGGGATAGTTACCCTGGGGTTGTGCCTTGCGCGGCAAGCTGAAGCGGTTACGGCTGATACCCGGGACGATACCCGGATCGTCCCTGGCCCTTGGGACGCCCGAGTATAAGCCGCGTATTCGTCATAAACATGACCGCAGCTTTGCGCTGTACGCAAAAGCGTTTTGCGTCCAGCGCACGTTGTGTCAGAGGCGGCTCGATCCTATTTCAGCAACGGCACATGGGCCGCACGCTGATACGGGCCGTACTCGACCGGCACCCACTGAAAATGCTTGTCGATGGCCACGATGTGCCCGGTGCCGGGGAATGGCAGGTGCGCGGCGGCGACCCAGATCTTCTTGCTGGCCGCCTCGGTGAACACTTGATCACGGCTGGCGATGGCCTTCTGGCTGTTTTCGTCGAAGGCGATGCTGACCGCCGGGTGATCGAACTGCACGGCGAGGCTGTGGATCAGGTCGCCAATAAACAGAATGGTCTGGCCCCTGGAGCTGAATTGATACGTCGTGCTGCCCGGTGTATGCCCCGCTTCCAGCGTCGTGCTCACTTCCGGCACCGGCGACTGGCCCGGGGCGAAGGTCTTGAACCGTCCGGCCGCGACGTAAGGCGCCGTGGAATCCTGGGCAATCTTGAAGTAAGCCCTGGCCTGTTCCGGGACGCGGCCGATGGCGGTCGGGTCCAGCCAATAATCCGCTTCGGGCTTGGCGGCATAGACCGTGGCGTTGGCAAACACCGGTTTCTTGTCGGCGTCGACCAGGCCGCAGACATGGTCCAGATGCATGTGGGTGAGCAGGATAGTGTCGACCTGATCCGGCTGATACCCGGCGGCCTTGATGTTCTGCGAGAGCATGCCGGCCGTCTCGCCGATGCACTGGCCGGCGCCAGTGTCGACGAGGATCAGGTGCTCGCCGGTGTTGATGAGGAAGGCGTTGAACGCGGTTTGCACGCCCGGTGTTTCGATGGCACGGCGGGCCAGCAAGGCGCGGATCGCTTCGGGCTTCATGCCCTTGAGCAACGTGGGTGACAGGTCGTTGTAGCCATCGAACAGCGCCGTGACTTCGTAGTCGCCGACGGCCAGACGGAAATACCCGGGCACCTGGGTTTTCTGCTGGGCCGGCGCTTGGGCCAGAGCGACGCCGGAGCACAAAGCGACTCCGAGCGCAACGGAGCGGGCGAGCGGGATAACGGATGTGCGCATGGAGATGCCTCGAATCGAAGGAAAGAGAGGCATCCGATCCTGCCCTGTTCATGGGCGACGGGCTTGAAGCAATGTGCTTCTTTGCCGAACGCCTGGCCGCATCGGTTATAGACATCGATCGTGGCCGTGCCTACATTGTTCGCGCGCATTCGCGCGGGCCCGTTCGGCCCTGCACTTTTCCTGCGGATATCTTCCATGTCGACCGTCGTCCCTCATTACTCGCTGGCGTGGAGCCTGCTCCTGCTGCTCGCCGAC
Source organism: Pseudomonas petrae (assembly GCF_021728295.1). Classification (GTDB taxonomy): domain Bacteria; phylum Pseudomonadota; class Gammaproteobacteria; order Pseudomonadales; family Pseudomonadaceae; genus Aquipseudomonas; species Aquipseudomonas petrae. The sequence goes on along the minus strand of NZ_JAKJXE010000010.1, from coordinate 134,501 downwards.
CTTCTGGCCTGGCACGTGCTGGCCGACCGCAACCGGCTGGCGCGCATCGCCACGCGGCTGGCGGCATTCGTCGCCTACAGCCTGGTGATCATCAATGCCGGCGTGAGCCCGCTGGAAGCGCCGACCTGGCCCGACGACAGCGCACTGCAATTCGGCGCCACCGTGCTGGCGATCGTCTGGTGGATCTACGCCGCGCGCACCCTCACCGTGGTCCTCGGGCTGGCGCTGACCAGTCGCGTCGGCCACAGCGGTCGGCTGTTGCAGGAAGTGATTGGCGCGATGATCTTCCTCATCGCCATTGTTGCGGCGGCGGGCTATGTCCTGCAGCTGCCGGTCAAGGGTTTGCTGGCGACATCCGGGGCGATGGCGATCATCGTTGGCCTGGCCCTGCAAAGCACGCTGAGCGACGTGTTCTCCGGGATCATCCTCAACACCACCAAGCCGTATCAGGTCGACGACTCGATCTCCATCGACGGCATGGAAGGCAAAGTGATGGACATAGACTGGCGCGCCACGCACCTGCTGACGGGCGTTGGCACCATGGTGGTCATCCCCAATTCCGTGGCAGCCAAGGCGAAGATCGTCAATTTGAGCCGACCGGTCCATATTCATGGCGTGTCGATCAACATCATGATGTCGCCGCACATTCGGCCGCGCCGGGTGCTCGATGCCCTGGAGCGTGCGCTGCAGGGTTGCAGCGCGCTGTTGCAGACGCCCAAGCCCCGCGCGGTGGTCAAGGAAACCAGCCCGACCACCATCGAATACGCGGTCACCGGGTTCATCAGCGACCTGAATAACAAGAGCGACGTGCGCAATCTGCTGTTTGACCTGGCTTATCGGCACCTCGAAGCAGCCGGCATCGCGTGGCAATCGGAAACCACCGCCGAAGCGATGTCTCGGCCCCGCGCGCTGCTCGATGAGGTCAAAGTGTTCCGCACCAGCACCGCCGAGGAGAAGAACCAGCTGGCCCAGAGCATGGTGGCGCGGGAATACACGGCCGGGCAGACGATTATCGAGGTCGATGACGTCACGGACGGTTTGCTGGTGATTGCCACCGGCGTGGTGTCAGCGAGCGTCAAGGATGGGAATGACAGGGTGGAAGCCGGGCGCATGGGCCCCGGCGAAGTGATGGGTGAGCAGAGCGTGCTGGCCGACACGCCGTCGCAGGCACGCTTCACCGCCCTCACCTCCTGCGTCGTTTACCGCATCGACAAAGCCGCCACGCGCCAGGCCATGGAACAGCGCGTCGAAATCGTGACGGCGTTGAACAAGCTGCAAGCAGTCCGCCAGCAAGGCACCCAGCACGTGCTGATGCGCAAACCGGTGGTGATCAAGAAGAACAATTTTCTGGGGTGGTTGCAGAAGCGCTAATGATCGCGGTGGTAGGACCGGCTTCAGCCGGGAATTGACCAGCGTGAACGACATCGATTTCTGCGCTGTAACGCCTGACGTCTTCCCGGCTAAAGCCGGTCCCACAATTGACCGCGGTCCGACGATGGATCGCGGTGTCTTAGTGGGACCGGCTTTAGCCGGGAAGAGGCCGGTTTGTACACCATAAATTTTGCGGTGTAACACCTGACGCCTTCCCGGCTGAAGCCGGTCCTACAATGAATTGCCTTCAGCCGCGACGCAGATGTCACCCAACGAACCCGTCACCTTCCAGCAGCGAGCGCAGCATCCAGGCGGCTTTTTCGTGGACTTGCATGCGCTGGGTCAGCAGGTCGGCCGTCGGCTCGTCGCTGACTTTCTCCAGCAGCGGGAACAGTTCGCGCGCGGTGCGTACCACCGCCTCTTGCCCTTCGACCAGTTGCTGAATCATGTCAGTGGCAGCAGGCACGCCCGGCTCTTCCTTGATCGACGACAACCGCGCATAGGTGGAGTAAGTGCCCGGCGCCGGGAAGCCCAGGGCGCGGATCCGTTCGGCGACGGAGTCCACCGCCGTGGCCAGTTCGGTGTATTGCTCTTCGAACAGCAGGTGCAGCGTGCGGAACATCGGGCCGGTGACGTTCCAGTGGAAGTTGTGGGTTTTCAGGTACAGCACGTAGGTATCGGAAAGCAGCCGCGACAGTCCTTCAACGATCTCTGCACGGTCCTGCTCGTTGATTCCGATTTCAATAGCCATGAGTTGCTCCCTAAGGTCTGTTGATTGCTGAAGCTGACCATTCTAAGGAGCACGGCCTGGCGAGGGAAATCAGCCATGGCAATCGCTGCCATCGACGCTGCCTATGAAACGGCCTCGGCCAAAGACATTCAGCGTTGACACAAAAGGGCTGTTCAGGCGACGGTACTGGCACCCGTCTTTTTGATCCCTGACCCCTCCGAACAGGCACCGCCATGAACGAACTGCAGCAGCTGAATGAAAGCCACGGGCTGTTGCTGGTGTTCGTCAACGTGCTGCTGGAGCAGATCGGCTTGCCGGTGCCGGCGTACCCGACGCTGATCGTCACCGGTGCGCTGGCCATGCAGAGCAAGCCGCTACTGGGCGCCGGGGTGCTGGTGGCGATGGTCGCCTGCCTGATCGCCGATGCGCTGTGGTACTGGGCCGGCAAGCGTTATGGCGGCGTGCTGCTGAAGACCATCTGCAAGATTTCCCTGTCCCAGGACTCCTGCGTTCGTCAGGGGCTGACCGTTTATGAGCGCGTGGGGCCAAGGGCGATGCTGCTGTCGAAATTCCTGCCCGGCGCGGGTGCGCTGGTGACCACCGTGGCCGGCATGAACGGCACGCCGATCTGGGTGTTCGTGCGTTATTCCCTGGCCGGTTCGTTTATCTGGGCGGGCTCGGCGCTGCTGTTGGGCATGCTCTTCAGTGACGCGCTGATCCCCATGCTCGACTGGTTGAGCGGCTACCTACCGATCGCCATCGTCAGCGTGCTGGCGGTGTTGGCGCTGTTCATTGGCTGGAAGTACGCCAAGCGGCGTCGGCTCAAGGCGCGCACGGCGCGGGTGCCACGCATCACCGTTCCCGAGCTGCTGGCCCTGCGCGACACCGACGATGCGCCGGTGGTCATCGACGTGCGGCCGAGTTTTCATGCGGCCGTTATCGAAGGCATTCCGGGTGCAGTGTCGATCAGCCTTGAGGAGCCGATTGCGCCATGGATCGAGCGCTTGGGCGATGTTGACATGGTGTTCTATTGCGCCTGCCCGAATGAGCTGTCGGCGGCATTGCTGGCGGAAAAGCTCAACGCCCACGGCCTGACCCGGGGCAAGGCGCTGATCGGGGGGCTGGATGCCTGGCAGGCGGCGCATGTACAACCTGAGTCACCGGACAGAACGGCGGCGTGAGGGCGACGCCAGTAACACCCACCTGAGTCTGGTTGGAGACAGATCCGTAGGAGCCGGCCTGCTGGCGAACCCTGTCGATCAGCACCGAACTCGGTGGCTGACACCCTGCATTCGCCAGCAAGCCGGCGCCTACAGATGACCGCGATTATTCAGCCACATCGCGGGTGAATGACAGATCGGATTCGCCAGCAAGCCGGCGCCTACGGGATTTCGCTCCATCAGAGGAAAGGGCAATCCGACCCTCAAGCTGAAGAAGCCGGAAATCAGATCCCGCTCAGCGCCAGGTCCATCGCGAAGTACGTGAAGATCAGGTCCGCACCCGCGCGCTTGATGGCGCCGAGGGTTTCACGCACCACGCGGTCTTCGTCGATGGCCCCGGCCTGTGCGCCGAACTTGATCATCGCGTACTCACCACTGACCTGATAGGCCGCCAGCGGCAGGTTCGACGCTTCGCGGATGTCACGGATGATGTCCAGGTACGCGCCGGCCGGCTTGACCATCAGCGCATCGGCGCCTTCGGCCTCGTCCAGCAGCGATTCGCGCAACGCCTCGCGGCGGTTCATCGGGTTCATTTGGTAGGTTTTGCGGTCACCCTTGAGCGCGGAGCCGCCGGCTTCGCGGAACGGACCGTACAGCGCCGAAGCGAACTTGGTCGAGTACGCCATGATCGGCGTCTGGGTGAAACCGGCGGCGTCGAGGGCAGCACGAATCGCTTTCACCTGCCCGTCCATCGCGGCTGACGGGGCAATCACGTCAGCACCGGCACGCGCTGCCATGACGGCCTGCTTGCCGAGGTTTTCAATGGTTGCGTCGTTGTCGACATGGCCGCCGTGCATCACGCCGCAATGACCGTGGTCGGTGTACTCGCAGAAGCAGGTGTCGGACATCACGATCATTTCCGGCACGGCGGACTTGATGGTGCGCGAGATCCGCGAAACAAGGCCGTTTTCCTGCCATGTGTCGCTGCCGGTGGCGTCCAGGTGGTGGGACACGCCAAAGGTCATCACCGACTTGATGCCGGCACGGGCATAACGCTCGACTTCCTGCGCCAGTTTCGACTCGGGGATACGCTGCACGCCGGGCATGCTGTTGATCGGTACGAAGTCGTCGATTTCTTCTTCGACGAAGATCGGCAGCACCAGATCGTTCAGGGTGAATTCGCTCTCCTGAAACAGCGCGCGGAAGTTTTCGTTGCTGCGCAGACGGCGTGGACGGGCAGCGGGAAACAGACTGGACATGGCGGTTCCTGAGCTAAGAATATCCGGAAGCTCGCCGGACCCAACACGTCCGGCGATATCAATGGCGCGAAGCTTATGCCTGCGCCGGTTTCGATTCAAACGCCGTGACAAGAAAGTCCCTTGCATCAGCTGCAACAGTGCGCAGAAGCGGTGTGCAGAAACAGGGTGCAGAACCAACGCAACGGCGCCGGGTCATTTAGCAATGCCGCAGCCTTTTCGCTTGCGCATCGCCAGAGTGAGGCCGACCTTGAGCAACCCGTCCGATCAGCGCAACAACCGTTCTCTGGACGGCCTCAACTTCTTTCTGGCGGACGTGCGCGACGGTCTTGGGCCTTATCTCGCGATCTATTTATTGGCGGTGCACAAGTGGGACCCGGCGAGTATCGGACTGGTCATGACCCTCGCCGGCATCGCTGCGCTGGTCACGCAAACGCCGGCGGGTGCGCTGATTGACCGCACCCGCAGCAAGCGGCTCTTTGTAATTGTTTCGGCATTAGCGGTGACTGCCGGGTGTCTGGTGCTGCCGTTCATTCACTCGTTCACCTGGGTGGCGATCACCCAGAGCATCAGCGCCATTGCCGGCTCGGTATTCGCCCCGGCCATCGCCGCCATCTCCCTGGGCATCACCGGGCCCAAGGCGTTTACCCGCCGGACCGGACGCAACGAAACCTGGAACCACGCCGGCAACGCCTGCGCAGCGCTGTTGGCCGGCGTCTTTTCATGGATGTTCGGGCCGATTGCGGTGTTTTACCTGATGGCGTTCATGGCGCTGGCGAGCATCGTCGCTGTCGCATTTGTCGATGCCTCGGCGATTGACCATGATATCGCGCGCGGCTTCGACCCCAACCATGACCAGGGCGATGACCAGCCCAGTGGCTGGGCGGTATTGCTGCACAATCGACCGTTGCTGGTGTTCGCCATCTGCTGCGGCCTGTTTCACCTGGCCAATGCGGCGATGCTGCCGCTGGTGAGTCAGAAGCTCTCGCAGATCGACGTCAACCTTGCCACGCCGCTGACCTCCGCCTGCATCGTCGCGGCGCAGCTGGTGATGGTGCCGGTGGCCTGGCTGGTGGGCGCCAAAGCCGACGTGTGGGGACGCAAACCCTTGTTGCTGGCGGGCTTCATTTTTCTGCCGCTGCGGGGCGTGCTGTATGTCATGTCCGACAACCCGTACTGGCTGGTCGGTGTGCAATTGCTGGACGGTATCGGCGCCGGGGTGTTTGGCGCGTTGCTGCCCTTGGTGGTCAAGGACCTGACGCGCGGCACCGGGCGCTTCAACGTCAGTCTGGGCGCCATCTCGACGGTGTTTGGCCTGGGCGCGGCGCTGAGCAACGGCCTGGCCGGGCTGGTCGTCCGCGAGGCCGGCTACAGCGCAGCGTTCTTGACGTTGGCGGCAATTGCGGCGGTGGCGTTTGTGCTGCTGTGGCTGGCGGTGCCGGAAACCGGCGAACGGGTGACCTACGATCAGCCCCACGGCGCGCCGGCGACCTGATCGGCCGGGTCAACGGTCGGGAGTGGTACTCGCGCCCTCCCCCAGTTCGCGCTGCATGATCACCGTGTCCAGCCAGCGGCCATGCTTGAAGCCAACGGACTCGAACACGCCGACCTGGCGAAAGCCCAGTCGCGCGTGCAGCCGGATAGACGCGCTGTTTTCGCTGTTGCCGATGATCGCCACCATCTGCCGGCGGCCGGATTCCATGCAGTGCTGGATGACCGCCGCCAGCAACGCGTGGCCAATCCCGAACCCGGCCATGCCCTCGCGCACGTAAACCGAATCTTCCACGGTGAAGCGATAGGCCGGGCGCGGCCGGTACAGGGTCGCGTAACCGTAACCGACCACTTCACCGTCGCGCTCGGCGACCAGATAGGGCAAACCGTTGGCGCAGATGTCGGCGCGGCGCTGCAGCATGTGCTCAACGGTAGGCGGCTCCAGCTCAAAGCTGGCGGTGCCGTGGATCACATGATGGGCGTAGATCGCCTGCACGGCGGGCATATCGGAATCGCGGGCGTCACGCAGGATCAGTTCGTCGGCCATGGCATTTCCTTTCCAGATCAGAATTCGCAGGAAGCAGAGCTTGCCCGTGAAACAAGCGGCCTGTCCAACCCGGTTGTGGCCTGTGCCCAGGGGTTTCGCGGTACCTGCAGGCTCGACGAACGCTGGCGCCGCGATTGGTCTAGAATGCCGCCCTTTCCCACTGCCGACCCGCTGCCCACCGATGAATGCCGACGCCCTCGACCTGCTCGACACCCACCTTCAGAACGCCCTCGCCGACGCACCCGCCGAGACCCGCCGGCTGTTTCACGGCCGTGGCCGACGCTGGCCGGGGCTGGAACAACTGACCGTCGACTGGATGCAGGGCGTGGTGCTGGTGTCGTTGTTCAAGGCGCCGGCCGCTGATGAGCTGGAAGCACTGAAGCAGCGCCTGTTCAGACTGATCGAGTCACCGACGTGGCAGCAATCCCGCGCCCATACGCTGTTGTTGCAGCACCGTTATCTGCCCGACAGCGACACCGATGCACTGCTGGGCGAGGTGCTGGAGGAGTGGACGCTGACCGAGGGCGGCCTGCGCTATCTCGTGGATTTCGGCAAAAAACAGAACACCGGGCTGTTCCTCGACATGCGCTATGGCCGCGACTGGGTGCGGGCCAATGCGGTGGGCAAGCGAGTGCTGAACCTGTTTGCCTACACCTGCGGGTTTTCGGTGGCAGCGATCGAGGGGGGCGCGGATTTCGTGGTCAATCTGGACATGTCCCGGGCGGCGCTGAGTCGCGGTCGCGACAACCACAGGCTGAATGGCCATGACCTGAGCAAGGTCACCTTTCTCGGCCACGAGCTGTTCAAGTCCTGGGGAAAAGTGAAGAGCACCGGACCGTATGACTTGGTGATCATCGACCCGCCGTCGTTTCAGAAAGGCAGTTTTTTGCTGACCAAGGATTATCAACGGGTGCTGCGCAAATTGCCGGAGCTGTTGACCCCTGAGGGCACGGTGCTGGCCTGCATGAACGACCCGTTGCTGGGCGCGGACTTCCTCATCGAAGGCGTGACCCGCGAAGCGCCAGGGTTGCGGTTTGAACAACGCCTGGAAAACCCACCGGAATTTGCCGATGCAGAGGCAGAAGGTGGGTTGAAAGCGCTGGTGTTTCGCCAAGGATGATCGCGCTGCAGGCGCTGCTTTCGTGGGACCGGCCTCAGCCGGAAACAGATCGTTCCCACGCTCCGCGTGGGAATGCCTGCCCGGACGCTCCGCGTCATGCATATGGCCCTCACACCAGGCGACGCGGAGCGTCGCGGGCTGCATACCCACGCGGAGCGTGGGCACGATCGAAGTAATCGCAGTGCATCAGTGGGACCGGCTTCAGCCGGGAATGGGCCGGTATCAACGCCGTAGTGTTACGCACTCAACCGCGAGATCACGTCATTCAACCCCACCGACAACACATGCAAATCCTGACTCGCGGTTTGCGTGCGCTGGACGTTGCTCTGGTTGGTGGTGGCGATGGCGGTGATTTCGGTCAGGTTGCGGGAGATGTCCTCTGCCACTGACGTCTGCTCTTCCGCAGCCGTGGCAATCTGGCGGTTCATGTCGCGGATGGCTTCCACCGCCGAGGTAATGCGTTCCAGCGAGGAGCCTGCCAGCGCCACTTGATCAACGCTTTCCTGGCTGCGTGCCTGCCCGCTTTCAATGGCCTGGGCAGCATCGACGGCGCCGGTCTGCACCGAGCTGATGATCTGGTTGATTTCCGCCGTCGACGCCGCCGTGCGCTGGGCCAGCGTGCGCACTTCGTCAGCGACCACCGCAAAACCGCGCCCGGCATCGCCGGCACGGGCCGCTTCGATGGCCGCGTTCAGCGCCAGCAGGTTGGTCTGCTCGGCGATGCCGCGAATCACTTCCAGCACCTTGCCAATCCGCCCGCTGTCGGTTTCCAGACGACGAATGACATTGGCGGTGTTGCTGATCTCGGTGCGCATCTGGGTGATCGCCGTGATGGTCGCGCCCATCACCTGGCTGCCTTCCTGGGAGCTGCGATCCGCTTCGTCAGCGGCCTGGGCGGCCTGAGCCGCATGACGGGCGACTTCCTGGGCAGTGGCGGACATTTCAGTCATCGCCGTCGCCACCTGGTCGGTGCGCTCGAACTGCTCGTGAGTGCCCTGAGCCATTAACGCGGCAATCGCCTTCAGCTCCCCGCCGGCACTGTCCAGGTCGGTGGTGCTGCGCTTGAGGCGGGTAAAAGTGTCCGCGAGGAAATCCCGAAGGGTATTGGCAGCAACGGCCAGACGCCCCAACTCATCCTGACGGGTGATGCTGACGCGGTCACTGAACCGGCCCTGACTCAGTTGCGCAACGTATTCGATGAGCATGCGGATCGGGTCGACGATGTTGCGGTTGACCACCCACAGGGTCAACACCCCCACCAGCAGCGCCGAGGCGAGCATGACCAGCGTGCCGATAAGGATGGTCTGGTCGGCCGTACTGCTGAGGATTTTCGACTGCTCGTCACTCTGTTTGCGCAGGCCAGCCACCAAGCCGGTCATCTGCTCGCTGGCGGCACGGTCGACGCCTTTCACGGCCATGTCACCGGCGACCGGATCACCGCCGGCGGCGATGTAAGCATCACGGCCCTTGCGATAAGCCACACCGAGGCTGCGGTGCTCGTTGCGCAGCGCATCGATCTGGGTTTTGGTCGTCGGATCCAGCCCGTCCATTGCACTCAGGCTGCCGAGGATGTCCTGCACCTGACGCTCCTGATCTTCGAACTGCGCCCAGAATTTATCGCGATCGGCCGGCTGCTTGCCGCGCAACAGCACGTTCTTCCACTCCTGCACCTGAACCTTGAATTGCAGGTTGGCCTGATCGACCAGTTGCGAAGCGTGCAACGGCCCTTCAAGCAGACCGCGATAAGCGTGTACGTTGCTGGACAGGAACTGGAAACACGCGAGGGCAATCAGCACGACCAGCACGAGGCTGCCGATGAGCAGCGCGAGGATCTGCAATCTGAGGGATTTCGACATACGAGGATCTCAAAAGGGAGGACAACCTGCTCCGAGGATCACCCGGAGTTTTTGCGGCTTGCCACATCCCTGTGCCATCGCGTCGGATCGATCCGAAAACGAGGCGCCTACAGAGAGTGATTCGACTCCATGCAGGGGTTCTTGAAGACCGGCCCGACGGATCCGACGAGCGGCTGAAAAGCGTCAAGAGTACGCCATTCAGCCCCGTCAAGCGGTTGTCGAAACGTGCTGAACGGGATTCAGATGAGTGCGTACGAAGCAGCGATCACTCCCGCTGACCGAACACGTGGGAAGGCCGGCGCAATACCGGGTCGAAAGGGTTGATCTTCTGGCTGATTGCCGTCGCCTCGCGCTTGAGCATGTCCACCACCGTGGGCATGCGGTCTGCACTGAGGCGGTCGCTGATGGTGGCCACGCTCAAGGCCGCCACCGCCCGGCCATCCCGATCGAGAATAGGCACCGCCAGACCCGCCATGCCTTCCAGCACGCCGGTGTTGCGCGCGGCATAGCCGGTACGCCGCACCGTGTCGATTTCCGAGCGCAGCATCACCTCGTCGTACAGGTGGAAATCCCGCAGGCGCGGCAGGTTGTAGCGGATCACCGTCTCGCGTTCTTCTTCCGGCAGAAACGCCAGGATGGCCAGACTGCCCTGCCCCACGCCCAGCGCCACGCGGCCGCCGATATCACCGGTGAAGGTTCGGATCGGGTACGGCCCTTCGCTGCGGTCCAGGCACACCGCATCGAAACCACTGCGGGCGAGCAGAAACAACGAGTCCCCCAACGAGGCCGACAGGCGTAGCAAACTCGGACGCACCAAGTCGCGCAGGTTGCCGGACTGCCCGGCGCGCGCTGCCAGGGCGAAGAATTCAAGACTCAGGCGGTAACGCTTGCTGCGCACGTCCTGCTCGACCATGCCCTCGTCCATCAGGCTGCGCAGCAAGCGGTGGGTCGTCGGTTGCGACAGCCCAATCTGTTGCGCCAACTGCGTCACACGTTCACTGCCATCGGGGCAATCGCCCAGCGCCCGCAGCACCGCAAACAGCCGCGAGACCGCGCCAACGCCTGTTTCCCTCTCAACATTATTCCGATCAGTGGAATTCATATGACACGACTTCCCGTTTCTTTTCGCTGAATGAATGAATCTGAAAAAACTACTCACTCAATGAAATTGCTCGTTGAGCGCATCCTAGTCTTGGGCCTAGGATCAGTCCACAGGGCGATTTGAATAACAGCGGCAGCCGACATTGATCGAGCGCCAGCGTCCCCGGCCACACGCAGCACTTCTCTTCGCATCTGCCCATAAAAAACGCGCGCCTTCGGTGCGCACGAAAAAAGGTGGAACGTAGCCATGGCTTTTCTTCAACTCCAGGCACTGTGCAAGCGCTACGGCCCTGTCGATGCAGTCGTCGCCACTGACCTTTCCGTGGAGCAAGGCGAATTCGTCTCCCTGCTCGGTCCCTCCGGCTGCGGCAAAACCACCACCCTGCAAATGATCGCCGGCTTCGTTGACGTCAGCGCCGGCCGCATCCTGCTGGATGGCCGCGACATTACCCACGCCAAACCGGCCAGTCGCGGCCTCGGCGTGGTGTTCCAGTCCTACGCGCTGTTCCCGCACATGAGCGTGCGCGACAACGTGGCTTTCGGCCTGAAAATGCGCAAAGTCTCTGCCGCCGACATCGAGCGCCGCGTCTCCCGGGTGCTGGAGCTGGTGCGCCTCACGCCCCATGCCGAGCGTTACCCGCGCGAGCTGTCCGGCGGGCAGCGTCAGCGCGTGGCCCTGGCCCGGGCGCTGGTGATCGAGCCGCCGGTGCTGCTGCTGGATGAGCCCCTGTCCAACCTCGACGCCAACCTGCGCGAAGAGATGCAGTTCGAAATCCGCCGCATCCAGCGCGAAGTCGGCATCACCACCCTGATGGTCACCCACGACCAGGCCGAAGCGCTGTCCATCAGCGACCGCGTCGTGGTCATGCAGGCCGGGCGTATCACCCAGATCGACGAGCCCTACAACCTCTACGAACACCCGCGTACGCGTTTCATCTCCGGCTTCGTCGGCAAGGCCAATCTGCTGCGCGGCGATCGCGATGCCAGCGGCGCGGCCCAGGTGCGCCATGAGCCAGGCGACGGCGAACTGGTGCTGAGCCTGCGCCCCGAGAAAATCGATCTGGTGCCTGCCGGGACTGGCCGTCTGCAAGGGCGCGTCGTCATGCGTTACTTCCTCGGCAGCCAGTGGCTGTACCGCATCGAAACGCCCATCGGCGAAATCACCGTGGTGCGCCGCAACGATGGCGACGCGCCGATGAACGAAGGCTTCGCGGTGGGGCTGGACTGGCCTTCGGAGCTGCTGCGCGTGTTGAGCGTCGACGAGGTGCCGGCATGAGTGTGCTGCGCGACACCGGACGCGGGTACCTGCTGTCGGCGCCGGCCCTGGCGCTGTTCTTCGGGCTGCTGGTGCTGCCCCTGATGCTGACGCTGGTGCTGTCGTTCAACGTGTTCGACTACGAAGTCGGGGTCAAGGGCGGTGAATGGACGCTGGCGCAGTACGCCAATCTGGTCACCGATTCTTACTTCTACGAGATCTTCCTGCGCACCTTCTGGATCAGCGCGCTAGTGACCCTGTTGTGCGTAGTGATCGGCGTTCCCGAGGCCTACATTCTCAGCCGCATGGGCACCCCGTGGCGCTCGATTTTCCTGATCCTGATCCTCACGCCGCTGCTGATTTCGGTGGTGGTGCGGGCGTTTGGCTGGAGCCTGTTGCTGGGCGCCGACGGCTTGATCAATCAGGCGATCCAGGCCCTCGGCGGTCGCCCGATCAAGATGCTCTACACCCCGTTCGCAGTGATTCTCGCGCTGGTCCACGTGATGCTGCCGTTCATGATCATCCCGGTGTGGACCTCGCTGCAGAAACTCGACGCCTCCGCCGAACAGGCCGCGTTGTCCCTGGGCGCCACTCAGGCGCAAGTGATGCGCATGGTGGTGTTGCCCCAGGTCATGCCCGGCGTGCTGTCGGGGACGTTGATCGTCTTCGGCCTGTCAGCGAGCTCGTTTGCCATCCCCGGATTACTCGGCGGGAGGCGGCTGAAGATGGTCGCCACCGTCGTCTACGACCAATACCTCTCGGAACTCAACTGGCCCATGGGCGCGGCGATTGCCGTGGCGCTGCTGCTGATCAACCTGTTGGTCATGCTGTCGTGGAACCGGCTGGTCGAAGGCCGTTATAAAAAATCCCTGGGGGAATGAGCGATGCCCAGAAACGGTCCTCTGGCCCTTTCGTTTCACGCCCTGGTGGTGATGTTTATGCTGGCGCCGCTGGTGGTGGTGTGCCTGGTGGCGTTCACCCCGGAAAACACCCTCAGTCTGCCGTGGCACGGGTTTTCCCTGCGCTGGTTCAGGGCGGTGTTCGAGCGCGCCGACTTCATTCAGTCGTTCTACAACAGCCTGATTCTGGCGGTGGTCGCGGCCACCCTGGCGACGTTGATTGCGGTGCCGGCGGCATTGGCGATCACCCGCTACCGCTTTCCCGGCCGCGACTTTCTCAACGGCCTGTTCCTGTCGCCGATCATCATTCCCCATCTGGTGCTGGGGGTGGCGATGCTGCGCCTGTTCGCGCTGATGGGCGTGAACGGCAGTTTCGTCTGGCTGATGTTCGCCCACGTGGTGGTGATCACGCCGTACGTCTTGCGTCTTGTTATTGCCGCGTCTATCGGCATGGACCGCAGCGCCGAGCAGGCCGCCGAATCCCTCGGTGCCAGTCGCTTCACCCTGTTTCGCCTGATCACCTTGCCGATGATCCTGCCCGGTGTGGCCGGTGGCTGGCTGCTGGCGTTCATCAACAGCTTCGACGAGGTCACGCTGTCGATTTTCGTCACCTCGCCGTCGACCCAGACCCTGCCGGTGCGCATGTACGTGTACGCCACCGAATCCATCGACCCGATGATGGCCGCCGTGTCCGCGCTGGTCATTGCCCTGACGGCGGCGACCATGATCATCCTCGACCGGGTGTATGGGCTGGACCGTGTGCTGGTGGGGAGGCATTGATGACTGTTCAGTTCACCGATCAGTTCACCGATCAGCTCACCGATCTGCCCACCGAAGATTGCCTGAAGGAGCGCGCGCCATGGCATTGCTGAAACGACTGGCCGAACGCGATCGCGCCGTGCTGCCCTTCACCCTCGACGGCCAGCCGGCGAGCGGTTTGCAGGGCGATACATTGCTCACGGCGGTGCTGACGGCGAAGGATTCGTTGCGCGGCAGCGACTTCAGCGGCGAACCTCGCGCGGGCTTCTGCCTGATGGGCGCGTGCCAGGATTGCTGGGTGAAACTGGGCGACGGTCGCCGGGTGCGCGCTTGCTCGACGATGCTGGAAGCCGATGTTTTCGTGAGTCGCGAGCCGGGGCGCAGCGTATGAACGAGGCGAAAAACGGGATTTTGAACGAGCCTTTTGAAGTGCAAGCCGGCCCCGTTGCGAGTACGGTCATCGTCGGCGCCGGGCCGGCCGGGATTCGCGCGGCGCAGACGCTGCTCGCCCACGGTCTGCGCCCTTGTCTGCTGGATGAAAGCCTGCGCGGCGGCGGTCAGGTCTATCGTCGCCAGCCGGAGCATTTCAAGCGTTCGGCCAAGGCGCTGTACGGTTTCGAAGCGGGCAAAGCCGAGTCGGTTCACGCCACCCTCGATCAGTTGCAGCACGAGATCGACTACCGCCCCGAAACGCTGGTGTGGAACGCCGAAGCACGCACCCTCGACACGCTGCGCAATGGCCGCGCGGCGCAGGTGCCGTTCAAGCATCTGATCGTTGCCACCGGCGCCACCGATCGCATCCTGCCGGTGCCAGGCTGGACGTTGCCCGGCGTCTACAGCCTCGGCGCGGCACAGATCGCGCTGAAGTTTCAGGGCTGCGCCATCGGTGAGCGCGTGGTCTTCGCCGGCAGCGGGCCGCTGTTGTATCTGGTGGCGTATCAGTACGCCAAAGCCGGCGCGACAGTGGCGGCAGTGCTCGACAGCTCGCCGTTTTCCGCCCAGGCCCGCGCCCTGCCCGCGCTGCTCGGGCAGCCGTCGACGCTGGCAAAAGGGCTGTATTACCGCGCCTGGCTGACCGCCCACGGTATTCCGGTGCATCAAGGGGTTCATCTGCACGATATTCAGGGCGAGCGGCGGGTCAGCGGGGTCAGCTGGCAACAGGGCAATCAACGGAAAAACCTCGCCTGTGACGCCGTCGCATTCGCCCATGCGCTGCGCAGCGAAACCCAGTTGGCCGATCTGCTCGGTTGCGAGTTCAGCTGGAGCGCGCTGAATCGCGCTTGGCTGCCCACCCGTGACGCCGCCGGACGCAGTAGCGTCGAGGGCGTTTATCTGGCCGGCGATGGCGCTGGCATCATGGGCGCCGACGCCGCCGAAATGGCCGGTGAACTGGCGGCGCTGACCTTGCTCGGCGACATCGGTTACCGCATCGACCGCGCCCGCAGCATCGAACTGCAGCGGCAACTGGAAGCGATCCAGCGGTTTCGCCAGGGGTTGGAAACCGCGTTCCCGTTCCCCGAAGACTGGGCGGCCAAGGCGCCGGACCGCCTGACCGTTTGCCGCTGCGAGGAAGTCAGCGCCGGCGACATCCGTCAGACCGTCGCCGAGGGTCACTGGGAGATCAACCGGGTCAAGGCCATGTGCCGGGTCGGCATGGGCCGCTGTCAGGGGCGCATGTGCGGATTGGCCGCGACGGAAATCGTCGCTCACGCCTCGGGGCGCGACATTGCCAGCGTCGGACGATTGCGCGGACAGGCGCCGATCAAGCCGCTGCCGTTTGGCGTGGAGGCAGAGCAATGAGCCAGCCCTTTGAAGTGGATGCGGTGGTGATCGGCGGCGGGATTGTCGGTGCGTCGGCGGCGCTGTTTCTCGCCCTGAGCGGCAAACGCGTGGCGTTGCTGGAGCGGGATTTTTTCGGATCGCATTCAAGCGGTGTGAACTACGGCGGCGTGAGGCGTCAGGGCCGTCCGTTGTCGCAACTGCCGCTGTCCCGGCGCGCCCATGAAATCTGGGGGGACCTGCGCGCGTTCATCGGCACTGACGGCGAATACGTGCGCTCGGGGCATCTCAAGCTGGCCCGCAGTGACAAGGACATGGCCGCGCTGGTCGCCTATGAGCAAGCGTCACGTGGGTTCGGGATGGAGCTGCAGTTGCTCGATCACGCTCAGTTGCGCGCGCGCTTCCCCTGGGCTGGCGACGTGGCGGTGGGCGCTTCGCTGTGCGCTGAGGACGGCCATGCCAATCCGCGCCTCGTCTCCCCGGCGTTCGCCTCTGCCGCACGCCGCGCTGGTGCGCAGACGTTCGAGCAGGCCCACGTCAGTGAAGTCGCCCATGACGGGCAGTCGTTTCTGGTGCGGACCGCCAGCGGCCTGAGCTTTCGAGCGCCGTGGCTGCTCAATTGCGCCGGCGCCTGGGCAGCTCAGTTGGCCCGGCAGTTCGGCGAACCGGTGCCGATGCGTGCGGGCCATCCGGCGATGCTGGTGACCGAGCCGCTGCCGATGTTCATGGACGTCAGCACCGGCGTCGAAGGCGGCGGGATTTATGCGCGGCAGGTGGCGCGGGGCAATTGCGTGCTGGGCGGCGGCCAGGGTTTTCCGCTGGACCCGGCCACCGCGCGTCCCGGTCAGGCGGCGATTCTGGAGATCCTGCGCAACGCCGTTGAACTGTACCCGCCGCTGGCCGGTGCCCAGGCCATTCGCACCTGGAGCGGCACCGAAGGTTATTTGCCCGACCGCGAGCCGGTCCTGGGGGCCAGTTCGACGCAACCCGGTTTGCTGCACGGCTTCGGCTTTGCCGGATCGGGCTTTCAGATTGGCCCGGCGGCGGGCGAGGCCCTGGCGCAGATGGTCTGTGCCGGGGCGTCGAACATCGATCTGGGCGCGTTCTCGATCAATCGTTTTCAAACACATCCGCCACTGCAGCTGCAATCACACCCCCCAACGCCCGCCATCGTCGTGCCGTCCGGCACCGATAACGTCACTCCATTGTTCAGAGGAAGGTCGAACCCATGACTCACATGAAACGTGTTGCCCTGACTGGCTTGTCTTGCCTGCCGCTTGCCGTGTTGCTGGCATCGATGCCCGCACAGGCTGAACCGACGCTGTACCTGGGCATGAACGGCGGCACCATGGAGCGTTTGTACGCCGACCATGTGCTGCCGGCGTTCGAGAAGGCCAACAACGTCAAGGTGGTGATCGTGCCGGGCACCTCCTCGGACATCCTCGCCAAGGCCCAGGCCAGCAAGGACAACCCGCAGATGCACGTGATGTTCCTCGACGACGGCATCATGTACCGCGCCATTTCCATGGGCCTGTGCGGCAAGCTGAACCCGAGCGCGAGCCTGGCGGACATTCCGGCCAAGGGCAGGATCAAGGAAGAAGCAGTGGCCGTGAGCCTTGGTGTCACCGGGCTGGCCTACAACACCAAAATGTTCAAGGACAACGGCTGGAGCGCGCCGACGTCCTGGGCCGACATGACGGACCCTCGCTACAAGGAGAAGTTGGTGTTCCAGTCGCTGGCCTCCTCCACGTTCGGGCTGCACGGCTTTCTGATGTTCAACCGGTTGCAGGGCGGCAACGAAACCAACGTCGAGCCGGGTTTCAAGGCATGGCCGAAGACCGTCGGGCCGAACGTGCTTGAGTACATCGCCAGTTCGGCAAAGATCTCGGAAATGGTGCAGACCGGCGAAGCGGCGCTGTTCCCGCTGACGCCGACCCAGGTGACCGCGCTCAAGCTCAAGGGCGTGCCGGTGGAATACGCGCCGCCGAAGGAAGGCGGTGTGGTGCTGAACGTGGCCGAATGCACCATCGCCAACAACGACCAGCCGGAACTGGCGCAGAAACTCGCGGCCTTCCTGCTGACCCCGGAAGCCCAGGCGCCGGCCCTGGAAATGGGCGACCAGATCCCGTCCAACCCGAAAACCCCGACCACCGACAAGACCCGTGGCCAGGTTGAAGCCATGAATAAATACCTGGAAACCGCCGTGACCATCGACTGGGATCAGGTCAACCAGGTCCGTCCGGAATGGAACGCCCGCTGGAGCCGCACGATCGAGCGGTAGGTGCAGCCGGCAGGTCGAGCGCATCAGTCAATGGCAGATACCAAACTGTGTAGGAGCGCGCTTGCCCGCGAAGGCGGTATTCCAGACGCTAAAGATGTAGCGGATGCACCGGCCTCTTCGCGGGCAAGCGCGCTCCTACAGGTGTCCGCGTAGTGTCAGGGGGGACCGCACGCCTTGAGTGGGACCGGCTTTAGCAGGGAAGGCGTCGGCAGTCGCGCTGCAAGATTGTGGGTATACACGCTGGCCTCTTCCCGGCTAAAGCCAGTCCCACTAAAGCGCCGCGTGTCCTGTGGGACCGGCTTTAGCCGGGAAAGCGTCGCAGGCCATACCGCAAAATGGAGGGCGCGCACGCTGGGCTCTTCCCGGCTAAAGCCGGTCCCACTAATCGACCGCGATCCCATAGTAGGACCGGCTTTAGCCGGGAAAGCGTCGCAGGCCATACCGCAGAATGGATGGCGCACACGCTGGCCTCTTCCCGGCTAAAGCCGGTCCCACTAATCGAGCGCGATCCAATAGTAAGACCGGTTTTAGCCGGTCTCTGAACCGGAACGCCGCAACTCACACCACATATGCACCTTCGAGACGTACTGTTCCCCTACCGCCACCGCATACGGCTCGACCCCGAACGCCTCAAATCCCATCCTTTCATACAAGCCCTGCGCGCCGCGATTGCCGTCGGTCACCGTCAACTGGACGAGCAACAGCTGCGGCTGGCTCCGGGCATAGGCCAACACACTGCGGATCAGGTCATGCCCAACGCCTTTCCCCCGATGCGCGTGGGGAACGTACATCCCAAACAGCGTGGATTTGTGACGCGCCTTTTTTCGGGTTTCAAGAGAGAGGCCGGCAACCCCCAGCAAGTGCCTTCCTTCAACGGCGCCGAACACCACCTCCGTCGCGTCAGGCCCGACCACAAGCCGCTTTTCCCACCAACTGATCGGCAAGGCTTCGCGCTCGCCGACGTCGGACGTAAACGCATCAGGATGGAGGGCGTACGCTTCGAGCATCAGGGCTCGATAAGCCGGGGCATATTCAGGGGTCAGTCGCTTAATGGTTGTGGTCATCGAAGTCACACGGCAGGGTCGAGCGTTGATTATGTGGCTCAGCCCGCGTAACGACTACCGACTGGGCGCAGAATAAACAAACGCTCTCTCCCGTTGTGCCCGTTCGTTCATGCATCAACGTGCACCACACGGCGAAACACCTGGTTTTTACGCTGGCTATTGCAAAAACCCTGCTCATCGCTGCAACCTCCACGGTTTGTGCGGCTCAGACTATTTCGCGACAGGTAAAATCGCGCACCGTGGGCGCGTCAGTTCGAGGGAGATTTTCATGCGTTTCAGATCATTCATCCAGTGTCTCGCTGTTATGCCCCTGGCGCTGCTGATGGCAGGGACGGCCGTGGCCGGCGAAGAAACGCAGCTGATTCAGTCAATCAATATCTACCGCAGCCAGGCCCAGCCTTGCGCCAATGTGGCGTCGAGCGAGCTGCCGCCGCTCAACAGCGACCCGCGCCTGAACCTGCCCGCCAGTGGCACGGTCGATCTGCAGCCGATGCTCGCGCGGGCGTCGTATCCGATGGTCAGCGTCCAGGCGATCACCCTCTCGGGCCCGCGCGACGCGCAAGCGGCCATGGCGGCGATTCAGGAGAGTTTTTGTCAGGTCGTGCTCAATCCGCAGTTTGTCGACATCGGCGTCAGCCGCAACGACCGTGACTGGCGCATCGTGCTGGCGCGTCCACTGCTCGCAGGCGGGTTGGGTAATGCGCAGGCCGAGGGCCAGAAACTGCTTGGCCTGATCAATGAAGCGCGCAAGCAACCGCAGCAATGTGGCGCTCAGTCGTTCTCCGCTGCTGCCCCGCTGGTGTGGAACGACACCCTGATGAGCGCAGCCGAAAGCCACTCGCGCTCCATGGCCAACAACAACTATTTTGATCACAAGGGTCGCAACGGCGGGACACCGGGGGATCGTGCGGAGCTGGCCGGGTATATCGGCCAGCAGATCGGCGAGAACATTGCCGCCGGGCAGGACAACGCGCGCAAGGTGGTCGAAGGCTGGCTCGCCAGCCCCGGCCATTGCGCCAACCTCATGAACCCGCAGTTTCATGATCTGGGCGCTGCTTACGCCACCGACCCGAAGAGCGACGCCGGCATCTACTGGACGGCGCTGTTCGGGGTGCAGTAAGCGCTGATGGGCGCGCGAGCCGCCTTATCAAGCGGCTCGGCGATTACAGCCCGTCCGCTGCATGCAGCGTGCGCAGGTCGACATCCGCCGCGCTTTTCTTCTGCCAGACCGGCCAGTATTCAACGCGCTTGGACTCGACCGACGCCTTGTTGCTCTCAAACCAGCTCAGGGATTTCGGCGAGTTGGTCACCAGCTTGGTGTCGGCAATCCAGTCCTTGAAGTCGCTGGACTGCGAGCTGTATTCCGCTTTCGGATCGCGGGCGACCGGCCATGGCGAGAAGCGCGCTTTCCACATGCCCATGCGCGGGATGACCATCGAATAGTAGGTCTTGCCCGGGGCCAGATCGGCTTCCATGAAGTCCGCCGCTTCCGAGACCACCATGAAGGTGTGGTGGCCCGGCGTCGTCGGGTAGGCGACCTTGGTGCCGTTGGACAGAATGCCGATGAACTGGGTCTTGCCGCCGGTCACGTCATAAACGGACGCATCGATGGCCTTGGCCATGAACGCACTGCGCATGAAAACGACTTGGGTGCTGTCTTGGGGACTGGCTTCGATGACCTGATTGTCGGCAGGTTTCATCATGGACGAACAGCCGGTCAGCACCAGTGTGCCAACCAACGCCAGAATGTGGGTAATGCGCATTTACAGCTCCTTGGGGAAAATATCCGGCCCGAAAACGGATCGGGCCCAGGGCTGTATCGGCGCTCTCACTGTTCTCTTAAATAAAAAATCACGGAAAAGGCTCTGGGACGGCCGTTCCAGGACGGATTGATAAATCGCGCAGCGGATTATCCCGCCTGGATGGCCGATTCGGAAACCTGCCCACCCCCCACGCTCGCCTCGGTGTAATGCCGCCGGTGCGCCAGCGCCTGACCCTGTTCATCGAACAGATGGCAGCGATGGCCCTGCACACCGACGCGCAGCAATTGCCCCGCCTTGACCGCCGACATCCCTTCCCCCTTGACCATCAGATCATGACCTTCGTCGGTTTGCGCGTGGGTAAACGTCTCGCCGCCCAAATGCTCGACCACCAGGGTTTTTACCGGAATCTGCGCATCGCCCTCGCCCCGGTCCGACAGATGCTCGGGACGCAGGCCCAGGGTCAATGCGTCGCCCGCTTTCACCTGCTCGCCATTCACCGGAACCCACAACAACTCGCCACCGGGCAGGCTGACCTGGACGCCGTCGGCACTGATGGCGACCGCCGTCACCGGCAGAAAACTCATCTGCGGCGAGCCGATAAAGCCCGCGACGAAGCGGTTGCGCGGATGGTGATACAGCTCCAGCGGCGAGCCCACCTGCTCGATGCAGCCCTTGTTGAGCACCACGATTTTGTCAGCCAGGGTCATGGCTTCGACCTGGTCATGGGTGACGTAGACCATGGTCGCCTGCAGGTCAGCGTGCAGCTTGGCAATCTCGATGCGCATCTGCACGCGCAGGGAGGCATCAAGGTTGGAAAGCGGTTCGTCGAACAGAAACACTTCCGGCTCATGGACGATGGCGCGGCCGATGGCGACGCGCTGACGCTGCCCGCCAGACAGGGCCTTGGGCTTGCGGTCGAGCAGAGGTTCGAGCTGCAGGATGCGTGCGGCGTTGCGCACCTTGGCTTCGATCTGGTCTTTGGGGGTCTTTTGCATTTTCAGCCCGAAGGCGATGTTGTCGTAGACCGACATGTGCGGGTACAGCGCGTAGGACTGGAACACCATGGCCACGCCGCGATCGGCCGGTTCAAGGTAGGTCACGTCCCGGGCGCCGATACGAATCTGCCCCTGGGTGATGCTCTCCAGGCCAGCGATGCAGCGCAGCAAGGTTGACTTGCCGCAGCCCGAAGGCCCGACGAAGACCACGAACTCGCGGCTCTCGATACTCAGGTGGATGTCATGCAAGACCTTGATCTCGCCATAAGCTTTCTCGACGCCACTCAAACTGAGCTCAGTCAAAATCGTATCCCCTGAATTATTGTTGTTTGGGCATTCCTGTCACAGGCAGCAACGGCGACGGCACGCTGACTTGACAGCCATGCATTTCGTCCTACGATCATTTGTAATTCGTAAATTACAAATGTCAAGGAACTCGCCAGAACGGGCTTACCTGCCCCGCATTCCGGCCAGGGAAGACCATCAGTACCCTGCATGCATCGCTAAGCACATGTCCCGCGTAACCCTCACCCACAACAATAATGAGGTCACGTCAATGAAGAAGCTGGTATGGAATGCCCTCGCCCTGTCGATCGCGCTAGGTTCCGGCGCCGCGCAGGCCTGGACGCTGGAAGAGGCCGCCGCGCCGTACAAGGGCACCGAAATCAAGGCAATTTTCCTCGACCGCCCTGGTTACGCCGCCGCCATCAAACTGCTGCCGGAGTTCGAAAAGAAAACCGGCATCAAAGTCAGCTACGAAACCGTCCCCTATGAGAATAGCCGCGAACGCGAGGTCTTGAGTTTCACCTCCGGTGAGCAGCTCGACGTCGTGCTGACGGACGTGGTGTGGATCGGCGAATTCGCCGGCAACGGCTGGCTTGAACCGGTCACCACCTTCACCCAGGACGCCAAGCTCGCCGACCCGGACCTCAAGCTGGAAGGGTTCTTCCCGATCCTGCTGGAGTCGTTCGGCAGTTGGGACAAACAGACCTACGGCCTGCCGTTCGATAACTACTCCGGCCTGCTGTTCTACAACAAGTGCATGCTCAAGGACGCCGGCTTCGAAAAGCCGCCGGCCACGTGGGACGAGCTGCTCAAGGACTACGCGCCCAAACTCACCGACAAGGCCAAGGGCCGGTACGCCTACGCCCTGCAATCGCGGCGCGGTGAAACGCAATCGGCGGACAGCTTCATGCGGTTCCTCTGGCCGTTCGGCGGCTCGCTGCTGGACGACAAATTCAAGTCCAACCTCAATTCCAAGGCGTCCCAGCAAGGCCTGCAATTTCGTCAGGACCTGATGAAATACATGCCGCCGGGCATCGTCGATTACGACCACAACGAAGCGGTCAACGCCCTCGCCCAGGGTAAAGTGGCGATGATCACCGAATGGTCGGCGTTCTACGGCACCCTGGCCGACCCGACAAAATCCAAGATCACCGATTGCCTCGCCGTGGCCACCGAACCCAAAGGCCCGGCCGGTCTGAAGCCGGCCCTGGGCGGTTTCTCTCTGGGCGTAAACGCCAAGTCCGACGAAAAACAGAAGGGGGCAGCGTGGCTGTTCATTCAGTGGGTCACGTCCGAAGCCATGGCCCGGCCGTATCTGGACGCCGGTGGCGTGAGCGGGCGGATGTCGGTGTACAAGGACGCCGACGTGCAGAAGAAATACCCGTTCGTGCAGCCGATGGTGACCTCGTGGGAAGGCGGCGTGCCTGACTACCGCCCTCGCTTCCCGCAATGGCCGGAGATTTCCGAAGTGGTCGGCGAAAACGGCACCGCGATCATGCTCGGCAAAACCAGCGTGGAGGCCGGCGCCAAGGCGATTGGCAGCAGGATGGAGGAGATCCTGAAGAAGGCGGGGTATTACGACGGCAAAGCTAAGCTATTGAAGTAATACCCCACCTGTAGGAGCGCGCTTGCCCGCGATTGCAATGTGTCTGCGACATGTCCAGTTCTGACATACCGCAATCGCGGGCAAGCGCGCTCCTACAGGGGCTCGGCCGTCTGTCCCTGATCGACTCGAGACTCACCTCCATGCCGAACAAGAAAAAAACCCCGTTCCCGACCCTGTGGAACAACACCCGCGCCGCCTTTGCCTTTCTTGCGCCGGCCACCGTTGCTTTAGCGCTGATCGGCATCTTTCCGACGGTGTTCGCGCTGGTCAACTCGTTCCGCCAGTACAACCTCGCCCGGCCAAAAGACGCGACGCCTTTCATCGGCTTCGACAACTACCTCAACGTGCTCAATGACGCTTCGTTCTGGGCCGCGCTGGGGCGAACCGGGCTGTTTCTCATCACGGTGGTGCCGATCCAGCTGGCGCTGGGGCTGATCATCGCGTTGATGCTGCACAAGCCCGGTCTGTCCGGTTTCAAGCTGCTGGCGCGCATGAGCCTGGTCATCCCGCTGGCCACCGCGCCCGCCGTGGCCGGGCTGATTGGCCGGCTGATCTTCAATCGCGATTTCGGTGTGGCCAACGCCCTGCTCTCACTGGTCAATGCCGGGCCGGTCGAATGGCTGGGCGACACCACCAACGCGTTTATTGCCGTGGCGCTGATGGACATCTGGCAATGGACGCCCTTCTGCGCGCTGGTGCTGCTGGCCGGGCTGACCATGGTGCCCAATGAAATCGAAGAGGCCGCGCGCCTCGAAACCCGCAGCCGCTGGCAGATCGTGCGTTACGTGCAGCTGCCGTTTCTGCTGCCCAGCGCGACGGTGATTTTGATTCTGCGCACCGCTGACATCCTCAAGATGTTCGACACCGTGTTCACCATGACCCGCGGCGGGCCGGGTGCGGCGACCGAACTGGTCAGCGTGTACATCCAGCGCATCGGCTTTCGTGTGTTCGATCAGGGCGTCGCGTCGGCGCAGGCGATCCTCATGCTGATCCTGACCATCGTGCTGGCCCGGCTGTACATCAAATTCGTTTATCGGGAGATCTGACATGGCCATCGTTGCAGCTGCACAAAACCCGGCCACCCCCGCCCTCGTTGGCCCGCGGGCGAGAGTCAATGGCTGGCATCTGGTCGGCCTGCTGGCGATCTTCCTGTTCGCGGTGTTTCCGTTCTACTGGATGGTCGCCACCAGCCTCAAGACCCAGGCCGAAGCCCTCGCCTCGCCGCCGATCTGGGCGTTCACGCCGCACCTGGATAACTACGTAAAAGTGCTGTTCGAGCGCGACGTGCTGCACAGCCTCGGCAACTCGCTGATCGTCGCGGTCTGCACCACCGTGCTCGCGGTTGGCCTCGGCACACCGGCGGCTTATGCGCTGGCGCGGTTTGAATTCAAGGGCAAGGAGGACCTGTGGTTCTGGTTCATCACCAACCGCATGCTCAGCCCGATCGTCGTGGCGCTGCCGATCTTTCTGATGGCGCGCAACATGGGCCTGATCGACACCCATCTGGTGCTGATCCTGATCTACCTGACCTTCAACCTGCCCATCGTGGTGTGGATCTGCACCGACCAGTTTCGCGGCGTGCCGAAGGACCTGGACGAAGCCGCGCGGCTGTCGGGCGCGTCCCGTTTCACCATCTTCTGGCGCATCGCCTTGCCGCTGGCGATGCCGGGGGTGGCGGTGTCGGCGATCTTTTCGTTCATCTTTTCCTGGAACGAGCTGCTCTATGCGCTGGTGCTGACGCGCAACATCGCCCGCACCGCGCCCGTGACCGCCACCAGTTTCATGAGCGGCTACGACTTGCCCTGGGGCGAGATCATGGCCACCGGCACACTGATCGTGTTCCCGGTGATTATCTTCGCGTTGATGGTTTCCAAGCATCTGGTACAAGGGCTGACCATGGGCGCCGTGAAATAGACGCCCCGCTTTACCGGCCACAGTAAGGACACCGCCGTGCAAAACCTTTACCCGGAAACCCCCGTCAACACCGAACCGGTGAACGCCGAGGACCAGCTCAATATTCGCATCGCCTGGTCCTATTACGTCAACAACATGACCCAGCAGCAGATTGCCGACCGATTGGGCATCACCCGTGTGCGGGTCAACAAGGCCCTGGCGACGTGCCGCGAAACCGGCGTGGTGCAGATTCGCATCACTTCGCCGCTGGCCGCCTGCATCGAACTGGAAGACCGCCTGCAAACGCGTTTCGGCCTGCGTCGCGTGACCGTCGTGCCCTCGCCGGATGACCCGTCGAGCATCTTTCGTGTGCTCGGCGTCGGCATCGCGCCGAGCATCGAGCAATACCTCGTCGACGGCAGCATCGTCGCCGTGGGCTGGGGCCGCACGCTGCGCCAGGCGGTGCGCGAACTTTCCGCGCGGGCGCTGCCGAACCTGACCGTGCTGTCGCTGCTCGGTGGTCTGCATTACGGCTCGGCCAACAACACGGTGGAGATCGCCTCAAGCTTCGCCGGGCTGTTCGGCGGCTCCTGGTACTACCTCGCCGCGCCGGTGTTCGCGCCGTCGGAGCGCTACCGCGACATGTACCTCGAAGAGGCCTCGGTGCAGGCCGTGCTCGGTAAGGCGCGGCAGGCCGACCTTGCATTGCTCACCGTCGGTGATTTGAGCGAGCGCTCACTCATGCTGGAACTGGGGCTGGTCAATGATGAGGACGCGTCCTCGCTGCGTGCCGCCGGTGCCGTGGGCGATCTCCTCGGCCGCTGGCTGGACCGTAACGGCATCGAAGTCGATCACCCGCTGAACCGGCGCGCCGTCTCGCTGGACCTCGAAGACCTGCAGCGGATCAAGAAGGTCGTGCTGGTCTCCGGCGGGCCGTACAAGGCGGACATCATTCGCGCGGTGCTGCTGCGCAATTTCGTCCATGAGCTGGTCATCGACGAAAGCGCGGCCCGGCAACTCCTCGATGACAACTCATTATGACGACTGCCGCCTTCCCGGCTAAAGCCGGTCCTACCTTCCCTTCTGGAGCGATCGCGATGGCCCATCATGACTTTGGCGGCAAGCGGATTCTGGTCACCGGCGCGGGCAAGGGCATTGGCCGGGAAACCGTGCAGTGGCTGGAGCAGTGCGGCGCCGAGGTCATCGCCATGGGACGCAATCCGGAGGATCTGGCGTATTGCGCGCAAACGCTGGTGGCGGACCTGGCCGACGTCGACGCCACCCGCACGGCCGTGAGGTCGGTGCTGCCCATCGATCTGTTGGTCAACTGTGCGGGAGTGGTCGAGCTGGAGTCGTTTCTCGACACCTCGATCGAGACCTTCGATCACTTGATGGCGGTGAACACCCGGGCACCGATGGTCGTGGCGCAAATCGTCGCCCGCGACCTGATCGCTCGCGGTGTGCCGGGCGCCATCGTCAACGTCTCAAGCCTGGCTGCAGCGGTCGGCACCCGGGATCATCTGGCCTACTGTGCGTCGAAAGCCGCGCTGGATGCGATGACCCGGGTGATGGCCGTCGAGCTTGGCCCCCATGGCATTCGCGTCAACAGCGTCAACCCGGTGGTGACGTTGACGCCGATGGCAGACAAGGCCTGGAGCGACCCGGTCAAGGCCGGCGCGATGCTGTCGCGGATTCCCCTGGGCCGTTTCGTACAGCCCAGGGAAATCGCCGCGACCATCGCCTTCTTGCTCAGCGACGACGCCGGGATGATCAACGGCGTGACGCTGACCGTGGACGGCGGTTTCAGCGCGGGTTGAGCCGCACGACTCAGCCCTCGCTCAGCCCCACAAGGTGCGGCCGAAGAAGGTCAGCGTGCGGTCCATGGCCAGTTGCGCCCAGACCGGGTCGTATTGCGTGCCCGGGATCCGGCCAGGGCCGACGGCGGTTTCGTTGGCAAAGGCGTGGTGCGCCAGGTAGCGGTGGAATTCCACGTCGACGCCGCCTTCGCTGAGTTTGGCTTCGAGCTGATCGACGCCATCCGCCGGGAAGAATTCATCCTGCGTGCCCCAGTGCGCCAGCACCGGCACCTTGATCGCCGCAGGGTCGAGGAATTCCAGCGGCGGCATGCCGTAGAACACCACGCCGGCGGACAGCTCGGGGATGAAGTTGAGTGCCAGCAGGGTCAGCGCGCCGCCCATGCAAAAGCCGGTGACACCGACTTTCTGGCTGTGGCCCTTGAGGTACTGCACGGCGCCGCGAATGTCCTGGGTGGCGGCATCGGCGAAGTCGAGTTTGTCCATCAGGTGATGGGCTTCTTCTTCCTCAACCGTCATTTCGCCACGGTAAAGATCGGGCACCAAGGCCAGATAACCGGAGGCTGCAAGCCGGTCGGCCACGCCACGGATCTGGTCGTTGAGGCCCCACCATTCCTGAATCACCACCACGGCGGGTGCGCCTTCGGTCTTGGCCGGGCTGGCCAGATAGCCACTCAATTCTTTGCCGTCCGGGCGTTTGAACGTGATGGTCTTGCCCGTTGCCTGTGTCGATGCTTGAGTCATGGGATTCTCCGGATAGGAAATTCGGTTTGATTAACAGCGTGAGACGACTGACCGTCAGTTCTACGACAGCAACGCTACGCTGAACAGCGTGACGCACATGAAATTAATGACAGGTTCGGCGTGGAATCCGTTCAGCCGTTCTGCAGATCCGTGCCCATGGCCGTGCCACTGAGGTCCCGGCAGGGGTCCCCGCTGTAGCCGGACCGATGATCGCGCAGCTGATTTTTCAGGGTGGCCGCCGAGGGCGCATAAAGGAAGCCGAACGACACGCTGTTGTGACGACCTTTCACCGCGTGGTGCATCAAATGCCCGTGATAGAGGCGTTTGAGGTAGCGACTGCGCGGCCGTGGTCGCGCAGGCCAGTGGCGATGGACCATCCCGTCGTGAACAAACACGTAGATCAGGCCGAACGCCGCAACGCCGGCGCCCACCCATTGCAGCGGGTCATGGCCGCTGTTGCCCGCGACGATCAGCGCGATCGCCACCAGGCCCAGCGCCAGCAGATAAACGTCATTGGTTTCGAACGCGCCGAGCTGTTCTTCGTGGTGGGACTTGTGCAGGAACCAGCCCCAGCCGTGCATGAGGTACTTGTGGGCGAGAAAGCCGACCCCTTCCATGGCGACAAGGGTGAGGAGAAAAATCGTGAAGTTGAAGATCATAGCGTCGGGAAGGCCGATGGGTCTGGGCGTCGACGTGCAGCATACCGGGGTCAGGGGAAATTTCCAGATTCGCGCTCACAACGTTTGCTTTCCTGACCAACCGATGTAAAAAATGGCCCCATGGGTGAGCGTCTCGGACGTTCACTGTATTCGTGCCCTGCCCCCTCGCGGCGCCCGGCACCGCTTTCAAGGAATCAAGCATGGCTCCAAGACACGTCATCAACGCTTCGGTCAGCCCAAAGGGCAGCCTGGAAACACTGTCGCAACGTGAAGTCCAACAGCTCAGCGCCGCAGGCTCTGGCAGCATTTACACCCTGTTCCGCCAGTGCGCCCTGGCCATCCTCAACACCGGCGCCCATGTTGATAACGCCAAAACCATCCTCGAGGCCTACCAGGACTTCGAAGTGCGCATCCATCAGCAAGACCGTGGCGTGCGCCTTGAATTGGTCAACGCTCCGGCCGACGCCTTCGTCGACGGCGAGATGATTGCCAGCACCCGGGAAATGCTCTTCAGCGCCCTGCGCGACATCGTCTACACCGAGAGCGAGCTCGACAGCCAGCGCATCGACCTGAGCAGCTCCCAGGGCATCACCGATTACGTTTTCCACCTGCTGCGCAACGCCCGCACCCTGCGCCCCGGCGTCGAACCGAAGATGGTGGTGTGCTGGGGCGGCCACTCGATCAACACCGAAGAATACAAATACACCAAGAAAGTCGGCCATGAAC
This sequence comes from Pseudomonas petrae, assembly GCF_021728295.1. Lineage (GTDB taxonomy): Bacteria > Pseudomonadota > Gammaproteobacteria > Pseudomonadales > Pseudomonadaceae > Aquipseudomonas > Aquipseudomonas petrae. Next base: position 105,347 of record NZ_JAKJXE010000010.1, on the reverse strand, counting down.
TGGGCCTGCGCAAGCTGGACATCTGCACCGGTTGCGGCCCTGGCGTGATGAAGGGCCCAATGAAGGGCGCAACCATTGCCCACGCCAAGCAGCGCATCACGGGCGGCCGTTACCTGGGCCTGACCGAGCCGGGCATCATCGCGGCCGAAGCGCCGAACCCGATCGTCAACGAACTGGTGATCCTGCCGGACATCGAAAAGCGTCTGGAAGCCTTCGTGCGCGTCGGCCACGGCATCATCATTTTCCCGGGTGGCGCGGGCACGGCGGAGGAGTTCCTCTACCTGCTCGGTATCCTCATGCACCCGGACAACCAGGAGCTGCCGTTCCCGGTCATTCTCACGGGTCCGAAAAGCACCGCGCCGTATCTGGAGCAATTGCACGCGTTCGTCAGCACGACCCTGGGCGAAGAAGCGCACAAGCATTACCAGATCATCATCGACAACCCGTCGGAAGTGGCGCGGCAGATGACCCTGGGCCTTGCTTCGGTGCGCCAGTTCCGCCGCGACCGCGCCGACGCATTCCACTTCAACTGGCTGCTGAAGATCGAAGAGAGCTTCCAGCGTCCGTTCGACCCGACCCACGCCAACATGGCCAGCCTGCAACTGCGCCGCGACCTGCCGCCCCACGAACTGGCGGCCAACCTGCGCCGGGCGTTTTCCGGGATTGTGGCGGGCAACGTCAAGGACAAGGGTATTCGCCTGATCGAGGAACATGGCCCGTATGAAATCCACGGTGACGCCGAAGTGATGAAGCCGCTGGACAAGCTGTTGCAGGCCTTCGTCGAGCAGCACCGGATGAAGCTGCCGGGTGGCGCGGCGTATGTGCCGTGTTATCGGGTGGTGTCCTGACTGACCTGATGTAGCGCTACCTGACATCCGGCGGCTTCCCACGCTGTCCGGAATAAACGCAGTTCCTGTAGGAGCCGGCTCGCAGCAAGCCGGTTCCTACTGGTGATGTTCGCCACTCCATGGAATGCCCATGATCCACATCCGCCCCATGACCGCCGACGACTTTACGGTCTTCTGGCCCACCTTTCAGGCCGTGGTTCTGGCGCAGGAAACCTATGCCTACGCCCCCGACCTGACCCATGAAAACGCCCGGCACCTGTGGCTGGAATACCCACTGCACACGCTGATCGCCGAAGAAGACGGCGTGCTGCTCGGCAGCTATTACCTCAAGGCCAACGCTGCCGGCCCTGGCAGTCATGTCAGCAACTGCGGCTACATGGTCACCCCGGCCGCGCGGGGTCGCGGCGTCGCGCGCCTGATGTGCGAGCACTCCCAGCAACTGGCGCTGGACAGCGGCTTCTCGGCCATGCAGTTCAACTCCGTGGTGGCCACCAACGAAGTCGCCGTCGCGCTCTGGCAGAAACTCGGTTTTGAGGTCGTCGGCCGTCTGCCTCGCGCTTACCGCCACGCCCGGCTCGGGCTGGTGGATTGCCTTGTCATGTACAAATGGCTGGCCGATATGCCGGCCTCGCGCAAAGCCAAAAGCCCGCTGCTGATCGGCCGCAAGAATATCGAGTCGGTGATCTCCCGCCCCCGGCGCAAGCCCTCTGCCGGACCTGCCTGATCTTTTCAGAAAATCGGGAACCACCCGCCGCCTGACGCCACTCACCTGCAAAGCACTCACTTGCATGGACGGCGTCAGCATGGCTTTACCTCCAGTCTTACGTGGCCAGACCACAAATGTCGGCACCACCCACCTGAACTCTGGCGCGGCAACCGGGCCCGGACCCGCGCAGCGCAAAAATGTGCTGTCGCGCATGGCCACTGCCAGCCGTTCAACGCTGCAGAAAAGCCGTAACTTCGCAGGCGGTCTGTTCAAGGCCCGGCCAGGCGACGCCTCGTCCATCCCTCGCGCCTCTGGGGCTGGGAACACCACGCACACTGCGCTGGCACCCAATGCCGCAACTGCTTCCGCCACGGCACAGGGACACGCGCCTGTGCCGCCAACCGGTCCCGCACCCACCGGCCCGACGACAGGCCAGCACCCAGCCGTCCCGCTGACACCCCGGCTGAGCATGGCGCTGCACAATCAAAAACTGGCCTTTGGCGCCCCTGGCCAGACCAATCGCACCGAGCGCCTGCTCGAAGGCATTCTGAGCAAACACGACCAGCGCTATCAGGGCCTGGCGGAGCTCAATCAGAGCGCAGAAAAAACCGAATACCTGCTGGTCGATACGCAGCACCGGTTGCTGCACGCCCATGCCAGTGATGCGGCCATTTCCCTGTTCAAAAGCAGTGAAAACCGGCCCTACAATGCCTCTCATGTGGCGATGCCTACCGACGCCCATCGCGCGCAGATCACCGGCGTGCACAAAGACGCCGGCAACACAGCCTGGCGGATTCACGAAAATAAGCTGTACGCGTTGCAAGGGGGTCAATGGCAGGAGAACACCCAGGGCGCAACCCTAAAGAGCCTGCACAACGGGGGTGCCGGCGACCTGTTCGGGCTCAACGACCAGGGCAAGGTGTACTCGCTGAATGACCTGACGACGCCGCTGAGTTTCGAGCACAAGGTCACGGCGCTGGGACGCTCGCCGGACGGTGAGCTGATGGCGCTCAGCGAAGATCCCCAGGCCCGGCAGTTGCTCGAACAACGCAACAGATTTGGCCCGGACGATCATGACGTGCATCACCTGATCACGCCCACCGGTACGGACAACGACGAGGCCATGAAACCCAAGTCGGTGGCCATCGCGGGGCAGCGTCTGCTGGCGACGACGGCATCGGGCAAACTGCTGCAGGCGACGATGCCGACCGTCGACGAGCGGCAGCAAACGAGGTTCGTCGCAGGCGAACTCACGCTGCAGGAGGCGCCACCCTCGCGCGCCCTGCAGGCGGCCTTCGGCAACCATACCGTCAGCGACTTCTTTCACGATGAAGCAAATGTCCTGCACGCCCGGGTCAAGGATCAGCAAGGCCTGGAGCACAGCGCTGCATGGGATGACAAAAGACAGGACTTCGTCCCCGGCTGGTCCATGGCGCCACTGGTCATGGATCGCCAGCGCGGCTTGCCCGTCCTGAACCCTGGCGCCGCCACACAGATCCAGCTGCCCCGCGGCAAAATCGCCAGCCATGACAACACGCTTCTGGTGCAAGACCCGCGCACCGAGGAATGGAAGAAGACCACCGAAAAGGACATCAAAGCGCTGCAGGCAGGCCAGGACGGGTTCGCTTACATCATCGACAAGGACGGCAAGCTCAAGCAGTTGAAAGTGGCCCCCCAGGCCGCCGCCCACGACATGGGTCGCGGCGCCGACCTGGCCCTGCAAGGTCGCGGGACCGAAGCCAAAGGCACTGCCCTGCGCGGGGCCGAGCATCTGGTGGCCGACAAACTGGCGGTGCAGAACGACCAGAATTTCATGACCCTGAGCGACGGTGAGCTGCGCCTGCACGACCAGAACGGCGAGCGCGCGCTGCTGCCAAAGCCGCCCGGCGATGGCGATATCCAGGCGATCAGCACGGGGGGCAAGCACTGGTTTGCCCTGCGAGATGGCACCCTGTTTCAACTGACCGGCGATGACGCCAATGCTCGAAAACTGAATCCTCAACGCACCTGGCACGCGGTTCTGGGCCCGGACACCCCACTGGACGCCACGCTTGAGGACCTGCGCCCGAATCACGACGGACGCCTGCTGGCCACCACCAGCGCCGGTGAATTCGTCAAAACCGCCACCGGATGGGAAGCCGCAGCACCGGCACCGGCAGCCCCGCGCAATGATCACGCGGCGTTCAACCGGCTCGCCGCAGCCGAGCCGGAGACCCTGCGCAGAGGCACGGCCAAGGTCACTGTCAACGTGATGGGCAGCAACAATGTCGAGAGCATGAAGGTGAAGCAATATGCCCCCGCCACCCTCAGGCAGAACTATCTGACTGCTCATCTTTCGCTGACCGGTGCCGCAAAAGTGCCGGCCGACAGCATTCAGCATGCCTGGAAAGGCCGTGAAGGCCTGAGGCCGATCTACACCGAAGAAACCGCGCTGCTGCGCGAACTGGACACGCGTGCCACCGCCGCGACTGGCGCTCCAGCGCGACCCATGGCCGAGCGCATCAATGACCTGGCGCCCCGCTTGACCTCACCTGAATCGGGCGAGCTGGCTGACCTGTTCAACTGGTTTCAGACCAGCGTCACCGAGGACCTGCAGAAAACCCTCCGCGAACTGGCCCAGGACGAGGGCGCCCTGCTGAAGAATGGTGCGCTCAACCCGGCCTTTCATGGCAAGCCTCAGGCTAATGACATGCTGCCGCAAGTGGCCAGCGTCCTGCGCCACAGCGGCCTCGACAACGCCCATGAGCTGGGACAGATGCTCACCTCGCTGCAGAATGCGCATTTTACGCTGGAGCGTCGCAACACTCAGAATCCGCTGGATGGTTCTCGCACCCAAGGCGATAACCAGGCGCTGCTGCGCGCCCGCCTGGCGCTGGACGTCAAGGTGCTCAACGACATCAGCGCCGCCCTCGACGGGTTTGCCGATGAAGTGAACAAGCCGGGCGCCAAGGATTTCGGCACGATCGCCACCGCGTTGGCGACCTTGCACAACGAGGCCTACGAAGGCAGCCCGGTCAAGCGCTACACCGACGCGGGCTTCCGTGACCACGCCTCCCTCGAAGCCAGTTACGACGCCACCAAGAACCTGCTCAAGCACTTGCGCAAGGACAATCACCCGCTCAAGCGCAACGTGCTGCAGGGGCTGCAAACCCCTGCCGGCCCAAATAACGCCGACGTCACGCGCAGCCTGACCCAGGCGCTTCGCGATCTCGAACCCCGGGAAAGCGTCAAGCTCAACCGCAATTACGGCGGCGGCATCGTCGGCGGTATTGCAGGCCCGGCGGAACCCGCGTTCCTCGGCTTTCGCGGCAATATCGATCCGGAGCGCAACTACGGCCTCACCTTCACCCGCTTCGACCGCGGACTCAAAGTATCCATGAGCCGCGAAGGCGCCATCAGCGGCACGGGAAGCTTCGGTTTTGGCGGCGGGAAAAGCGACACTAAAACGACGCCGGGAGACAGTCACGCCAACCTCCAGACCAACGGAGGCTGGTTCGGCGGCAGCCTGGACGCCAAGTACAAATACGCCAACAGTACGGCGCTGAGCTTTTTTATCCGTGACGACGAAATCGATGATTTCATGGCCGACCTGATGCAGACACCGCTGGCCAGCAGCAAGCGCCCGACCCAGGCTGGCCTCAAACCCATGGAGCTGATGGATCGCGGCGTCGAGAAGGAAGTGCGCACCACCGGCAAGCACTCGTTCGACCTGGATGCGGGGGTCAACCTGGAGTCCCGTACCAACAAAGGCCAGACCGATGCTGAGCCCGTGGCCGCCTTCATGCGCTTCGGCGCCGGCCTGCTGGGCAGCCTGTCACTGCTGAGCGCCGAACGGGAACGTACCGAGGGCCACGGCAGCGACGGCCTGCACACCGATATCTACAGCAGCAACCGCGCGCGCTTCCTCGAAAAAGGCTCGGTGACCGGCTACGCACGGATGTTCAGCACCGTCTTTACCTCACGCCCCAGCAACCTGTTCGTGGCCGGCGCCGCCCCCTTGGGGGTCAGCGCAACGCTGGCGTTTGACAACAAAACCGGCAAGACCTACGACGTACGCTTCAAGAACGCGCTCCCGCTGCAACATGCCGACGTCAAAGCCCTGAGCGAAAGCCTAGAGAAGGCCTTCCCCGGCATGAGCAAGAATCCGCCGCTCGATGGCAAGAACCCTGAACAGGTGCTGCAGGACCTCAAGCGCAAATACCAGACAAATCAGCCTGACGACAACGACGCGCAATACGCCGCGCGCCAGAGCCTGCGGCAGCTCGACCGGCAGAATACCGCTGCCGGCCAGGGCTCGAGCCTGATGTCGCTGATGGACATGGTAGTCAAGCACAACAACGTCAACCGCCTGGATCAGGCCGCGCCCTCCAAGCGGCAGATCGACCGCGTCAAACAGATGCTCGGCCGCGACTGCAACGAAGGCAACGCCCAGCGCATCCACGACATGATGAGCGCCGACCCGCAGTTCAAAGGCCTGCTCGATGCGATGAAGGACACCAAGGGCACCACTCGCGCGGAAATCAAGCTTGAGGTCCGCGACGACATCAAGCAGCGCATCGAAGACGGCGCATTGAGCGGACGGCTGACCGACGAAATGCTCAAGGACATGCTCAGCGACAAGAACAATCTGCGCATCAAGAGCATCGCGGTCTTCAAGACCGCAGCAAAAGAAGACTCGTTTGGCACTCCGCTCCCATTCGTTAGCTACAAGAGCGGCAGCGCCCTGAGCATCGAACGCCTCATGGGCGAAGTCACCTTCGAGTACGGCATGGACCAGACGAAGCCGAAAAAGGCCTCCGCAGACGGTGACATTGCCGACCGTGGCGACTCGCAGCCCGCACAAGAACTGGGCCAGGCCAACAACGGCGCCTTCCGGCCGCGCTAGGCAGCCGCCCTTGACCCTCCCTTGATCGAATTGAAACCCCGGACAGGACACCGCAGATGATGAACACGACGACACAAGCAGACGCCTGCATTCAGGCACTGGGCAAACAACTGGGCACCGCGTTGCAACTCGAAAACGGCGTGTGTGCGCTGTTCGACGAGGGCCGCGAAGTGGTCATCATCGAGATTCCAGCGGCGGGCGACGTCGCGATCCTGCATTGCAAACTGCCGCTGCGCCCCGACCCGAGCCTGTATGAGCGGCTGATGAGGCTCAACTTCGACAGCGGCGCCATGAGCGGCTGCTGGCTGGCGCTGGATGAGCAGCACTCGGTGCGCCTGTGCACACAACTGCCGCTCACGGCCCTCGATGAGCTGACGTTCGTGGATTGGGTGCAAGGATTCGTCCTGCAGACCCGCGACGTTGCGGGCCTGCTGCAACAGCGTGCCGCACCGCCGGCAAAGGCACCGATTCATGCTCAGGCACAGGGTGGCCTGTCGCGGCGGATCGGCTGACCTGGCGCCGGCGCACCGAGGCTGCAACGCGAAATCGGGTCGGTGACGCTTTCAGGGCTGGGCATGGCGCTTTCAAACTTGCCGGAATGCCATCTCTCGACGATTCTCTATGCACGGCCGGATTGGCCGTGCTCACAAGAAACGCGCCGGAGAGGCCAGCATGACGACCGTAGCCGAACTACTGAAGTTGAAAGACCCGCATCACGCTGACGTCCACACCGTCGGGCCCGGGGAGATGGTCATCGAGGCGATCAAGTTGATGGCCGAGAAAAACATCGGTGCCGTGCCGGTGGTGCGCGACGGCAAGGTGGTAGGCATCGTCAGCGAGCGGGATTACGCCCGCAAGATGGAGCTCAAGGGCCGCGCCTCGGCCGGCACCCCGGTCAGCGACATCATGACCCACGACGTACAGACCGTGGGTTCTCAGCACACGGTCGATCACTGCATGAACATCATGACCGACCGCCGATTGCGCCATTTACCGGTGGTGGATGAAGGCCAACTGGTCGGCTTGTTGTCCATCGGCGACCTGGTCAAGGAGGCTATTGCGGAACAGGCCAGGCTGATCGAAAAAATGCAGGAGTACATTCGCGGCGAAAGCTACTGAGCCCACAAACGTAAAAGCCGGAGCTTCAAGGGCTCCGGCTTTGCTTTGCACGAGTGAATGGATTGCCGGTTAGCGAACCTTGAAGCGATCGATCATCGCCACCAGCCGCTCGTTGGACGCCATCAGCGCGTCAACGCTGGTGTCGGTCTGGTGACCACAGCCCACCAGTTCACCGACCATGTGCCGGATGGCGATCATGTTCTGGTTGATCTCCTCGCTCACCGCGCTCTGCTCCTCTGCCGCCGTCGCAATGTGCGCGCTCAGGTCATGAATGCGCAGCACCGAACCTGCCATGCCATCCAGGCCTTCGTTGACCCGCGACGTTCGGTCGGCAGTCGACTGGCAACTGACCTTGGTTTTTTCCATCGCGCCCACCGCGGTGCTCACGCCCTGCTCCAGCCGCGCGAGCATCTCGTTGATCTCCGACGTGCTCTGTTGGGTGCGACCGGCCAGCGCCCGCACCTCATCGGCCACCACCGCAAAGCCACGACCCTGCTCGCCTGCCCGCGCCGCTTCGATGGCCGCGTTCAGGGCCAACAGGTTGGTTTGCTGGGCAATGCCGCCGATGACCCCGAGCACATCAGTGATGCGCTTGGCGTCGACCTGCATTTCCTGCACGTACCTGGTCGCGTCTTCAACTTCTGCCACCAACGCCCGCACGCTGACCGACGCTTCGTCGACGACGTCCCGGGAACGCTGCGCGGCATCGTTCGCCGATTGGGTAAAGCTCGCCGTCTGCGTAGCGCTCTCGGCGACGCTGTCGGCGGTGGCGCTCATCTCGTTGATCGCGGTCACGGCCTGATCGGTTTCCGAGGCGTGACGGTTGAGGATCTGGTTGATGTTGCGCGACTGATCCTGCAACTGCACCAGTCCGGCAGAGATCTGCTCGGTGCCGCTGCGCACCTCGACAATCATGGCCTGCTGGAAGGCGATGAACTTGTTCACCGAATGGCCGACAGCGTCCAGTTCGTCCTGGCCGTTGATCGGAATACGGCGCGTCAGGTCGGCTTCACCCGAAGACAGCGCGTCGATGTTGGTACGCAGAACGGTCAGGCGTGCAAGAAGACGGTGGAAGGCAAAGCCCAGCACCACCAGCAACAGAATGACCAGTGGAATCTGCAACCAGCCCAGGGTCTTCAGCACTTCGGTACTGCTGGCGGTGAGCATGGCCGTCGGCAGCGACGTGGCAATCATCCACGGCGTGCCCACGACAGGACGCAGGAAGAAGGTCAGGTCACCCAGCTGGGGGTCGATGTATTCCTGGGAATACACAGCGTCGCCAGAGACTTTGCCCAGACCGTCCTGAACGGCCTTGGCGAACATCGACTGGCCGCTGAAGCCTGCGATGTTCTTGAGGATGATTTCGCCGGGGATGCGGCTCTGATTGGTGAGGATCTTGCCGTCGCGCTCGACGATCATCACCTGACCCTGAATTTCTTTTTCCTTTTCCTGGATCAGCCCGTTGAAGAAGCCCAGGGTGACGTCGATGGTCGAAACGCCGTAAAGCGCGCCATCCTTGTAGATGCCCATTGCGCAGTTGGTGCGCGGCTGCGGGCTGGCTTCGTCCTGATAGGCCGCGGCCCAGGCGCATTTGCCTTTGGGTGCGTTCTGCCCGGCACGGTGCCACGGCTGTTCCCAGTAGTTGGGCGCAGGGTCGGAGTTCCAGAACGTGCTCACCACCAGCTGGCCACTGCCGTCACGGTGGAAAAACGAGCTGTGTTTGTTGCGCCCCGGGGTGCGTTTGTCCGGCATCGGCCAGACGCCGCCGCCGAAGACTTTCTGATCGCCGTACTGATCGACCAGGCCTGGCAGCACTTTGTCGATGCCATCGCTGTCCAGCAGCGGCACCGCCTGGGTGATCGCCCGGGACTGGGCTTCTACGCGCGCCAAGTCCGACAGAATACGCGTGCCGATCTGATCAACCTGGCTCAGCACCACCTGCTCCTGCGTCGCGCGGACCTTGGGCGTGACCAAGTGAACGATGCCCTGTTGGGTGATCACGGCGATCACCACCATCAAGGCCACAAATATGACCGTATATCGCGCCTGCACTGTTTTAAACATCGTCGACCCCATGCCATGAATTTTGTAGTTGTTTTGCGCAACGCCAAATTAGCTATCGACCGAAAGTCGACAAGGATGAGGAGTAAAAAAGGTTTTTCCCGGCGTAGCGGGGCGTCATTGCACCGGCAGGAAGTTCAAGAACAGCAAACTCCGGGCGTAATTCAAACCGATCCGTCTATACCGCTCGTCGAGCATCTGGTTGAGCAGGTCAAGGCGTGCCACGTCGGCTTTCATGCAAATGATTCCCTCATCCATTTGACGCGGCCCTCGGCTTTCACCAAGCTAGCCGCCTTCGCATGATTTTCAGGAAACACCCCGCGTGATGACCACAAGCCTGCACTGGCGCCGTTTCGTATTCTGCCTCGCTCCACTGATCGCCCTGCTCGCTGCCTGTGACGGCGGCGCGCCGAAGACCAAGCCCACCGAAGCGACGACCTACGTCAGCGTCGAATGGGACAAACTGCCGGCGGTGAACGACACCGACCTGATGGCGGGTTACAACAGCTGGTTCTCGGCGTGCAAGCGTCTGGCCAAGGAACCGGTCTGGGGCGGCACGTGCGCCCTCGCCGCGCAGGTGCCGCAAAACCCAGCGGCGGTGCGCGACTTTCTCAAGAATCAGCTGCAGGTCTACAGCCTGCGTTCCTCCGAGCACGGCGCCAACGGGCTGATCACCGGCTATTACGAACCGATCTATAAAGGTAGCGAGCAGCGCAACGACGCGCACCCGGTGGCGGTGTATGGTGTGCCCGATGACCTGATCATCGTCAACCTCGACAGCATCTATCCGGAGCTCAAGGGCAAGCGCCTGCGCGGGCGGCTTGACGGGCGGGTGCTGCGTCCCTACGACGATGCCGCGACCATCGGCAACAAAGGCGCCAATGCCCCCGTGCTGGCCTGGCTGGAAAACCCCATCGACCTGCAGTTCCTGCAAATCCAGGGATCGGGTCGGGTTCAGCTGGAGAACGGCCGTCAGCTGCGCATCGCCTACGCCGATCAGAACGGCTACCCGTACAAGCCGATCGGCCGCTGGCTGGTGGAGCAAGGGCAATTGACCAAGGACGAAGTGTCCATGGGCCGCATCCGCGACTGGGCGATTGCGCACCCTGAACGCGTGAATGAACTGCTGGGCAGCAACCCGAGCTACGTGTTCTTCACCCTGCGCCCGGACAGCACCGAAGGCCCGCGCGGTTCGCTGAACGTGCCGCTGACTGCCGGTTACAGCGTCGCCATCGACCGCAAGGTGATCCCACTCGGTAGCCTGTTGTGGCTGTCGTCGACCCGTCCCGACGGCACGCCGCTGGTGCGCCCGGTGGCTGCGCAGGACACCGGCGGCGCCATCGCCGGCGAAGTGCGCGCTGACATGTTCTGGGGCACCGGCGACGCGGCCGGCGAGCTGGCCGGGAACATGAAGCAACAAGGCCAGATCTGGATGCTGTGGCCCAAGGGCGCCGCCCTGCCCGATGCCAAACCCAAGGACTGATTACCCATGAGCCCAGCCACCTTCCCCAGCGAGCACGTGACCTTGACCGGCGAACGTGTCGAACTCGTGCCCCTCGAAACGCATCATGCGCCCCTGCTGGTGCGCGCGGCCGAGGACGGTGAGCTGTGGAACATGAAAGTGACAGTGATTCCGGGGCCGTCCACAGTGCAGCACTATGTGGACACCGCATTGGCCGGTCGAGCCGCCGGCACCGTCATGCCTTTCGCGATTGTGCAGCGCAGTTCAGGCGAGGTCGTCGGCAGCACGCGTTTCTGGAAGATCGACCGCCATAACCGCAAGCTGGAAATTGGCCATACCTGGCTCGGGCAATCAGTGCAGCGCTCGGGGCTGAATACCGAGATGAAATACCTGCTGCTGCGTTACGCCTTCGAGGTGATGCAATGCGTCCGGGTGCAGTTCACTACCGACGAGCTGAACGAGCATTCCCGCGCCGCGATTCTGCGCATCGGCGCGCGTCAGGAAGGCATCGTGCGCCACGAGCGGATCATGCCCGACGGTCGCAAACGCAACTCCGTACGCTTCAGCATCATCGATGACGAATGGCCCGAGGTGAAGACGATGCTGACAGCGCGCATGGCGCGGGTAATCTGATGCAATGCGTTAAAGAACACGTTTAACCCTGGCTGCCGAATGCAGGTTGATCTGAAACCGGTTTCAGGTATAACAGCATGTTTCTCATCGGAACCCTGTCTCAATCCCCATGAATACCTCCGACACCCCGCATGATTTCAACATGGGCTGGCTGCTGTTCGCCCTTGCCATGGGCGCGTTCGCCATCGGCACTACTGAATTCGCGTCAATGACGTTGCTGCCGTTCATTGCCAGTGACTTCCATGTCACCCAGCCGCTGGCCGGGCATGCCATCAGTGCCTACGCGTTGGGCGTGGTGGTGGGTTCGCCCGTCATCATGGTGCTCGGCGTTCGTCTGCCGCGACGGGCCTTGCTGGTGGCACTGGCCGCTTTCATCGGGATCGCCAATGGGCTGAGCGCCGTCGCCCCTTCGCTGCCATGGTTGGTGTTTTTCCGCTTTCTCAGCGGTTTCCCCCATGGCGCGTACTTCGGTGTGGCGATGCTGCTGGCCGCTTCGCTGGTGCCGAAGAATCGCCGTGCCCAAGCGGTTTCCCGGGTGTTCATGGGGCTGACCATCGCCACCATCATCGGCGTGCCGTTCGCCACCTGGATCGGCCAGACCATCGGCTGGCGCTGGGGCATGGCCATCGTTGCCGGGCTGGCTGCCATCACAGCGCTGTTGATCCGCTGCCTCGCGCCCGCGTCCCCGGCGGATACCGACGCCAGCCCGTTGCGCGAGCTCAACGCCCTGCGCTCGCGGCAGGTCTGGCTGACCCTTGGCATCGCCGGCATTGGCTTCGGCGGAATTTTCTGCGTGTACACCTATCTGGCCGCCACGCTGATCGACGTCACCCATGCATCGAGTTCCATGATCCCGGTGGTGATGGCCGTGTTTGGCTTGGGCACCACGGCGGGCAACCTGGTTTGTGGCTGGGCCGCCGACCGCGCCACGATGCTCGCCGCTGGCGTCTCGCTGGGGTTCACCGCGCTGGTGCTGGCGCTGTACCCCTCGGCCACCGACAACCTCTGGCTGCTCATTCCGCTGGTGTTTTTCATCGGTTGCGGCGTGGGCCTGGCGGCGATCCTGCAAACCCGCCTGATGGACGTCGCGCCCCATGCGCAATCTCTCGCGGGTGCGCTGGTGCAAAGCGCGTTTAATCTGGCCAACGCCATTGGTCCGCTGGCGGGTGGCGCGGTGATTGCGGCAGGCTACGGTCTGCCGGCCACGGGCTATGTTGCAGCGGCATTGACGCTTGGCGGGCTGGGCATGTGGTATTGGGCGCTGATGGATGCGCGGCAGGCTGATCTTCGGTTGGCCCGGCAGGCTTGCGGGTCAGTCTGAAGCGGGGCGCTGTTTGATTGCGACGTTGATCCGAGCGTCGCCCTGACACTGCGCCTGGGCGAGCTCTAGACCTGTCACACGTCGGTGTCTGCCTCATCGGGCGACGGGAATAACGTATCGACTTTGTGCTTGCTTGAAGTGCGGACCGGCGCCATGGCAGCGGACTCCGCCAGGCGTGTCGCCATTTCCCAGTGACGGGACTCCTGCCCTTCAGGCTTGCCTTCGGTCTCCCAGATCAACTGGGCCAACTGACGAACAGTGTCTTCGTCGACATTCATGCGTATCCCCCATTTATGCTTGCGCAAGACATTGGCCGGCGCCAGAGCGGTACCGAATCCATCGTCCGCTACGGTACCCGCCATGAACAGTACCAGCCGGTAACGAGGGTAAATGACGGGCGTGCAAAGACCGGCGAACGCAAGCCGGCCGCTGGTCGGGCTTAACGGATCCACCGGAGATCGACGGCGAACCACGATAGCCTCCTCAATCCCTGGTGCGTTTGAGCAGCAGGCTGGCCACCAGGCCCAGGCCCGCCGCAACACCGACGGCCGCCCACGGATGGGTGGTGACGTAGGATTTCGCATTGCCCACTGCACGGGTCAGCGCAGGCTGCGCATCCAGTTCGACCTCAGTGACCGCGCTGGTGCCTCGGGCCAGAAAATCCTTGAGCCGCTCATGGGCCTGGGTGGTGCGATCCTCGTTCAAGGCATCCCCTGCCGCCAGCAAGGCATTGGTCTCATCGAGAAAAGTGTTCAGCTCGGAACGGGTTTTCTGATAAAGATCGTCACGCAGTTTTTCTGTGATATCGCTTGCCATGATAATTCTGCCTCCTGGGTGTGAGAAAGGTTGACTGAAGCGCCAATCGATTCGTTCCAGTGACTTTGAAAAAACCCCTTTTTGCTGCGCTGCACGCGATCAAGCAACGCTCGCCGTGCAGGCTGAATCGGGACTCAATCGCCGTATGACGTGTTCAAAAGGGACTCCATGAAAGTCGTGCCGATCCTCGAGCTGCCCGCTGACCAGCAAGCCCTCGTCCGGCAACTGCGCAACCAGCCAGACGTGCGCAAGTTTATGTACACGGACCATGAAATCAGCGAAACCGAGCACCTGGCCTGGCTTGAGGGGCTGCGCTCCGGTTCCCGGCAGCGGGTCTTCGTCATCGTGATTGAAGCTGCGCCTGTCGGCGTGGTGTCCCTGAGTGCCATCAACACCACCCACGGCACGGCTGACTGGGCCTTCTACCTCGACACCACGCTGCAGGGCAAAGGCCTCGGCAGTCAGGTGGAGTTATGGATGCTCGACTACGCGTTCGGCGCCGCAGGACTGGAGAAACTCAACTGCGAAGTGCTTGAGATCAATCCGGCGGTGATCAAGATGCACCAGAAATTCGGCTTCATGATTGAGGGCGTACGGCGGGAGCACATCGTGCGTGATGGCAGGCGTATCAACGCGGTAATGCTGGGCATTACCAAAGGCGAATGGCAGGCGCAGCGGCCCAAGGTGCTATCTGCCGTGGAGCGGATTGCCGGGCGTCGGTAGATCGTTGCGCGGGCTTCCGTGCTCCGCGAGAGCAGGATCCGGCGGCAACAACGCACGCTTCACGCGATGTTCATCAACCGTACAGCGGGACGTTCATCTGCCTTGCAATACAAATAGTCGCGCCATTTTCTGAAGGCGCTCTGCTGCCTGACAAACGCTTCCTCCCACTGCACGCCCCCTATGTGGTCAACGGGGATAGACATCATTTGCTCGGTCGCCTGATCCAGCTCGCTGATCAGGTCGAGTGCGTTAGGGAGATCGATAGTCTGAGGTCGCATAATCGGTCCATTTTTTTTGGCTATTGAATTGAGTAGCCAACGCGTTGATAGTGCGCGCGTTCCGACGAGTGGCTCATTTGTGTAACACATCAGTCGTGTTGTAAGAAAAACCCCACGCGGGGTGAGGTTTGGTGTGAGGCGCTGTGTCTAGCTGTTGCCCGGAGATGGCTCCTCGTCTTCGTCCACGGGGGGATTGTCTGCAATCTCCATTTCGTCCAGGCCCTTGTTTCGGGCCGCAGAGGCTGCGTCGGTATCCTCATCCGCGCCTTCGGCCGAGTCTGAGCTTGCGTCCGGATAGACCTCTTTTTCACTACCCGGCTCGGCAGGGCCTGGATACGCGCTCTCTGGTCCGTTGTCTTCGATACCCATGATGACCTCCAGTACGAGTCGCAGGAAATCTGCGCATATAGGACAGAGCTGAGTTGAGGGGGATTAGTGCCGGATGATGGATGAGCGGTTTGTCGGCTGTGGTTCGCCGGTGCCTCGACCATTACGAGACGTGCGCATGAGCTGGCTAGGGTCGAAGGACGGTCACCGCACTACACAGTGGGTGTGGTGACCGATATCCCGCGCAGTCAGCAACCGAGGCCATCAGCCGCCGGCAGACGCGTGGCGGCATGCTCGGCCTCAAGCGGCGAGCTTTTTGACCGGTTCTGAAAGACAGGGTCTTTTCTAATGAAAAGCAGCCACGCGGCAAATGCAGCTTGCTGACGACGATGTGCCATTTGCCATGGCTCACGCCCGAAAGCGGCACTGTCGATGGACATGAGCTCTGCCGTAGCTCGGTTGAGCTCATCCAGCAGGCGCCCGCTGTCTTCGGCGTTCATATCTGAAGCAAGCATATTTTTGCTCATAACGAAGGGATAACTCTGACCCCGTAATCGACGGTTCATTGCAAATCGTCATAAAGGCCGGACCGGCGGTAGCCATTTGCTGTCATTCGAGGGCGTGGCCGGCGGATTGACTCGAATACTCGACCCCAAACAAACCACGTTTGAGGCTATTCGTAAGCTATTGATTCAATTGAACCTTTACCGGCGCACGCTGCAAACTATGCCGTACCGATCCGCACCGAATACAGCCAACCCCCGAAAATCCCCACCCTGCCCCTCCAGTGGTGACAGTCACAACGATGACTGCTTAACCTGATTTCGAGACCGGTAGTGAACATCAAGCGCCCTGTCCCTTTAGAGGCGATTGTCGTTCCCATACTTTTTTATAAACCACCGGCTACATACCGCATTCTGCAAGGGGTGCGGTTGAACTTTCGGATCTGATTTCGTCCGTCTAAAAGCGTGCGGCCCACCCCGGTTAGACGTTCGCTCTCGCGTTTTCGAACGACATCGCAGCCTCGGCTACAACCGGAGCATAGATAGCCTGGATCGTTGCGGCATCTTCCAGTCGGGCCGTTCGGACTTCAATTTCAGTAGTCATCAGGACCTCAAATCGAGCGCTGATTGACGCGAGCCATGAGCTGTTCCGCGGTTTCCTTGCGTTCAGAGTAGCGATCCACCAGATAAGCCTGGCGGTCACGCAAAAGCACGGTGAACTTGACCAGCTCTTCCATCACGTCAACCACCCGGTCGTAATACGCAGAAGGCTTCATCCGGCCGGCTTCATCGAACTCCATGTAGGCCTTCGGCACCGAGGACTGATTGGGGATGGTGAACATCCGCATCCAGCGACCCAGCACGCGCAGCTGATTTACCACATTGAAGGACTGCGAGCCGCCACACACCTGCATGACCGCCAGGGTTTTGGCCTGCGTAGGGCGTACGGCTCCGAGTTCGAGCGGTATCCAGTCGATCTGCGCCTTGAACACAGCCGACATCGCACCGTGCCGTTCTGGTGAACACCAGACCTGGCCCTCAGACCACAGCACCAGCTCGCGCAGTTCCTGAACCTTGGGATGATCCACCGGAGCGTCATCCGGCAGAGGCAATCCAGAGGGATTGAACAGGCGCGTCTCTGCACCGAAATACTCCAGCAGACGCGCCGCTTCCTCGGTTAACAGACGGCTGAACGAGCGCTCGCGGGTCGACCCGTAGAGCAGGAGGATGCGCGGTTTGTCACCACTTAGCCCGGGCGAAGCCTGCATGCCGTCGAAGAGTGAAAGGTCGAGATTAGGGAGTTCCTCTTGCATATGTCCTCCTGTCAAAGACCGCCGATTCGATCAAGCTCGCGCTTGAGCTCGTCCCGACTGAGGGTGCTGAAAGGGAGCGCGATAAACGCTCTGCAGCGTTCCTCGATCCGTGTGAGCGTTGCGCGGAAAGCTGCGTCAACTGTCGCTTCATCACCCTTCACGACGGATGGATCTTCCAGGCCCCAATGGGATTTGAGCGCCGGGCCAAAATACACCGGGCAGCTCTCGTTCGCCGCTTTATCGCATACAGTAATGACGATATCTGGCAGGTTGCCCTCGAAGGCTTCGTTACCCTTGCTGCTCAAACCGTCTGTGGCAATACCGGCTTGCTGAAGCGTGGTGAGGCTACGCGGCAACACCTGTCCTTTGGGAAAGCTTCCGGAGCTCACTGCCTCAAACCCTTGCGGCGCAAGGTGATTGAACATGGCTTCCGAAAGGATGCTACGGCAGCTATTGGCCGTGCACATGAATAGGACTCGCATTGACTGCTCCTTTTGCGTTCGCGATGTAGATAGTTGAAACGTACTGCCCGAACACCGTAGGTGAGCGGCGAAACGTCAGCAACACGAAACTTCCCGCAAGGGCCGCCCCTCCATGTTCAGCAGGCGGTGCGCGTTGTGTTGCAGCCACTCGGCGTTGGCGTTCAGCGTTATCTGCAACATCTCTCCAACCCACGCGGGAAGGTGCGGATTCAGGCGGTAATAAACCCACTGCCCTTGGCGGCGGTCCAGCAACACACCGCTGGTGCGCAGTTGGGCGAGGTGACGGCTGATCTTCGGCTGGCTGTCTTCGAGAGCAAACATCAGTTCGCAAACACAGAGTTCGCCTTGGCTGGCGATCAGCAATGTGGCGCGGGCGCGAGTCTCATCGGCCAGACTTTTAAATACTTCAGGTGGAGTGAGCATGGGAGATACTGCTGCATATGGATAACCGAATATACGGATTTCCATATACTTAACGCAAGTCTGCCGTTGCGACTTAATTCCGAAGGCGTTGGTAGAAGGGCCGATGTACGTCGCTGCTCTGGCGGAAGGGCGCCTTAGCCTGGAGCCCCTGCAAGAAAAGCACTACCAGCCAAAACCCGAGTATTCATAGATTTTCTCCTAGAGCATTTTCAAGAAAACATCGGTGATCAATTGAGCGCTAACAGCAAATTGAACACGTGATCGCCACCCCTCCCTCCAGCACCTAACGGGTTCCCTCTGGCGCAAGCCGGTCTTCTGCATTTCCCTTCAAGCGAAACTTTTTGCGGGCAAGCTTCCGCCCCTTGACACCCCGCATACACATATTCCTAAAGCGCTTGATGGATCTTATCCACTGTTGCTCGCCTCCCTCCTCCCCTTCCTCGGCGCTATTTCTACCAATGGCTGAGGATTGGGAGTCATCCGAAGCATTTTCTAATACTCCCTCATGACGAATGACATACCTCGGTATTAGTCGACGGCACTCACGCACTAAACAATGCGGACTTACGTAGAAGTGCAGATTTATGCCAAACATTGCACTCTAGATCCAAGGCAGCAATCAAGATGACTGGGTAGCGATCTGGGCCATAACTAGCAAGAGCTACTTCCGTGTGCCCCCCTACGTAGAAACCGTTAACGAGCAGGACGGCCATAAACGCAAGATTAAAAATTGCATCAACTAACGAACAACACTTTATCGGCCCACGGTGATAAGAATGACCCGATACGATCTTCGCAAAGTCGACTTTAGCCTTTTAATCATTTTCGAAACATTGATGCAAGAGCACAACCTCACTCTCGCTGGCGAGAAACTGTTTATGTGTCAATCAGCGATAGGTGTTGCCGTTAGCCGACTGCGTCAACTTTTCGATGATCCACTCTTTGTTCGATTGGGCAAGACCTTGGAGCCTACAATCAAAGCAACAGAAATACTGCAAAACCTGACGCCAGTGATAGACACCATGGCGGCAGTATTGCGCAACGCCGGCGACTTTGACCCAGAGACCCGTTCACCTTTTTTTAAAACTGGCTTTTCAGGTAACTTGGCTAACGCTGCCTTCGACTCAAGTCACCCATCATTTTATGTGAAATAAGAACACCTCGGCGGACGACACCTTAAACGCAAGGCTCTGAACCCTTCAAACACATCTATAGGAAGGGCTAATGCACAGCATTGCCTATCGGTCTTGGACGCTATCAAGCAAACGGCCGAAGATCGCCACACACAAAACGCAACACCCGCCAGCCACTCAAACCTCGTAATCCGATAGGAGAAACACCATGACACAGTCCCACGCTTACAAAGACACCAGCCTCGAACTGACCGCCAAAATCCTGGACGCTAAAGCTCGCAAAAAGCTGTCTTTTGAGGACATGGCAGAAGGCACCGGCCTAGGCTTGGCATACGTCACCGCAGCTCTGCTCGGTCAGCACTCGCTACCTGAAGCCGCCGCCAAAGTGATCGGCGAAAAACTGGACCTGGATGCCGACGCGGTAGCTCGTCTGCAAATCATCCCACTGCGCGGCAGTCTGAATGGCGTTCCGACGGATCCAACGGTTTATCGCTTCTACGAAATGATTCAGATCTACGGCACCACACTCAAAGCTCTGGTTCACGAACAATTCGGCGACGGCATCATCAGCGCGATCAACTTCAAGCTGAACATGAAGAAAGTTGAAGACCCAGAAGGGGGTCATCGTGCTGTCATCACGCTCGACGGCAAGTTCCTGCCACTGCGCCCTTTCTAAGGATGCAAATGAAATCGTAATTGGGCCCGCAGCCTTGCGGGCCTGCTTCAAACTTTTTAGTCAGCGTCTACTCCTCACCAAAGATTGGAGGATTCACCATGAAAAATATTCTGCTTCTCGCATTATCGCTGACAGCCTCTTTTTCGGCATTTGCACAAGATGTCGCCACCACGACAGACGTCGTTCATTATAAATATGGCATGCATTTGGATATCGCCAAAGTAATCCACATTACCGAAGCGGCACCTGTATGCGCCCCGACACCCGTACAAATGACGTACCAAGATTCTCAAGGGCAAACGCATGCATTGGAATACAGCATCATTGGTGGCGGCTGCACCAATTAATCATCACCTTTAATTCACCCACTTTGGCAGGAGCAACTCATGAAGGCACTAATTGAAGGTTTTTTGAAATTTCAAAATGAAGTGTTTCCAGAACGAACTGACCTGTTCAAGCACCTGGCCACTACACAGCATCCAGGCACTTTGTTCATCAGTTGCTCTGACAGCCGTGTCGTACCCGAATTGCTGATGCAGCAAGAGCCCGGTGAGCTGTTCGTCATTCGCAACGCAGGCAACATTGTGCCCTCCTACAGCCCGCAATCTGGTGGGGTATCAGCCACGATCGAGTACGCCGTTGCTGTGTTGGGTGTAACCGACATCGTGATCTGCGGACACTCGGATTGCGGCGCCATGACAGCCGTTGCCAGCTGCAAATGCATGGACCATCTGCCTGCCGTCGCTGGCTGGCTGCAGCATGCCGAGTCGGCGAGAGTCATCAACGAATCTCGGCCTCACGCCAGTGAAGCGGCCAAGGTCAGTTCGATGGTTCGTGAGAACGTCATTGCCCAACTGGCCAACATCCAGACCCACCCAAGTGTGCGTTTGGCTCAGGAAAAAGGCCTGCTGAATTTGCATGGCTGGGTATACGACATCGAAGCCGGATCGATAGACGCTCTGGATGCCGACAACCGCACCTTCACATCTTTGGTAAAGCACCCTACTACCTGTGCTGTGCCTGCGCGCGCCCAAGCCACGGCATAAACTATTCTCAAATTTGAGGCACACACCCAGGTACCAAACTTAGATATCGGAGCCAGCATGTCCAGAGAAACAACATTGGGTGCGGAAAGTGTCCTCGCTACCGCCGATGGGTTGCCTGAAAACGCCCGCCGTCTTGCCGTATTTTCTCTCGCCATTGGTGTTGCCATGGCATCCCTTGACACGGCGATAGCCAACGTAGCTTTGCCAGCTATTGCAGAGCAATTGAACACAACACCCGCGTCATCAGTCTGGATCATCAACGTCTACCAACTGGCGATGGTAGCGACGCTATTACCGTTCGCTGCCCTTGGTGAAATCATTCGCTATCGCAGAGTTCTTCTTTTTGGACTGCTTTTATTCACGATTGCTTCCTTAGGCTGCGCACTTGCTTGGTCATTGCCATCACTGGTCACCGCTCGTCTTCTCCAGGGGGTCGGAGCGAGTGCTGTTATGGGCGTGAATACCGCCATGCTGAAAGCCATCTATCCAACAAAAATGTTGGGGCGAGGCTACGGCACCAACGCTCTCGTGGTCGCTGTCGCTTTTGCGATAGGGCCGACCATGTCATCCCTTATTTTGTCAGTCGCCAGTTGGCCATGGCTCTTCGCAATTAACGTTCCGCTTGGCCTCGTTGCATTTTTCCTCGGTCGTAAAGTACTGCCTGCCACTCACCGTGCAACGCACAAATTCGATGGCTTGACCGCCCTATACAACGTAGTGGCATTCAGTCTGTTGATATTGCTTTTCGGGGACGCGGCCCATCAAGCCAACGTGACAACGCTGCTGCTGGAGTTGGTCGGCGCAGCATTGTTTTTCGCGTTGCTCCTGCATCGGCAGGCAGACCATAAAGCGCCAATGCTGCCAATCGACTTGCTACGCCGGCCCATGTTCACGCTTTCAGTCGTAACGTCCGTATGCACCTTTGCGGCTCAGGGGCTGGCATTTGTTGCCCTGCCTTTTTACTTCTTTTCCACACTTGGTCGATCACCCGTTGAAACAGGATTTCTGATGACTCCTTGGGCAGTGATGGTCGCAATCATGGCCCCTATTGCTGGCAGATTGAGCGATCACTATTCACCTGGTGCTTTAGGAGGAATCGGCCTTGCGATATTAGCAGCTGGACTACTCGCGTTGGTGCTGATGCCTGATGCCCCGTCCACAATCAATATCAGTTGGCGCATGGCTATGTGCGGGGTTGGATTTGGGTTTTTCCAAGCGCCTAACCTCAAAGGTTTTATGGGTAGCGCTCCACCTCAGCGTGCTGGTAGCGCTAGTGGAATGGTTGCTACTTCTCGGCTCATCGGACAATCCACCGGGGCGGCTTTGGTTGCCTACTGCTTCATGTTGTCGAGCGAACACGGAGCAATATTCGCACTGTGGGCTGCTGCTGCATTTGCGGGAGCTGCAAGCGTCGCAAGTTTCGGGCGGGTGGTCGCGGTACGAACTTGATCAACGATCGCCGTCGTCGCACGATGAGCCCCATGGACAGGTCTGACGGGGGGCAATAATTTTACGCCCCATAGGTAGAACGCAGTCTGTGTTCTCGGAGAATCCAAATGCTCAACCTGGCATTAATCCAATGGCTGGACACGCACGCGGAGGGACTTGACTCGGGATCCAGTGATCCACAAGAGGTTTTGTCACAACTGGCGAGAGCTAACGTTTTACGTGTTGGAATAAGTCCTTTTTTGGGCGGCAGCGGTAAAAACCTGGCGGACTCGGCGGAAATTTTAGCCGCTGTTGCCAGCCATTCACTGACGGCAGCTTTTGTCATTTAGGGTCAGCGCACATTTATCGAATGTGTGCTGCAAAGCTCAAATTTTGCATTGCGCGAAAGGTTATACGGATATCCTTTGCTGAGGCAGCGGCTAACGCTGTGCAATTGGAACTGCAAGCGAGCGGTGACAAAGCCTATCTGGATGAACATGGGATCTGATTCGCCCGTCGTTGGCGTGAATTAGCGTTTATGCCAGTTGTTACCCCGACGCTGGTTCAGCTTCGCGCTCAGCTGCAACGGTAGTAACAGTGAATTGTTCCTCAATCGTCGCGTCTTCTGATAAATCAGCAACGGATGTGCTGATATGCCGTGATTGAAGCTTGGGTGCTTCATCAACCTTGATACGTCAGACAGCGCTTCGGATCCACACCAAAATCTCACTCATGCCATACCGAAGTATTAGACCCGTATATTTTCTGACTACCTGGATAAGCCCTATGTACGAATGTGTTTCCGGCCCCTGGAAGATATTCTTTTTCCTAAGGTTTCGGAGGATTTCGTCATGAACATGCTGATTAGGAACATCGCCAAAAGGTTGTCATCGCTTCGGTCGCTTACGATCTTTAGATCTGCTCTCGTTGACGTGAGCCTTGTGTCTTGCTTGAACAGTCAACACATTGGAACCGAATTGCGTATTGGCATGTCCGGTAACGGTTGCTCGCAAAACAACGCAAGCACTGATGCCCGCTTTAGGTTGATTGGTCAAGACATCGAATGGATACCAGCAGGATCCCACCTGGTCAGTCCACGCAAATTCTATGTCCATCACGGCATCTATCTTGGAAACGGTAAAGTTGCACACTATTCAGGATTAAGCGGGTCACTGAGAGCCGGTCCTATCGAAGTCACCGACTTGAAACGTTTTGCCAATGGCAGGTCCACTTGGTTCTATCAAGAACAAGCGGCTTTTACAAACGATGAAATCGTCGTGCGTGCACGCTCCAGAATTGGCGAGTCCCAGTACAAAGTTTTCTCCAACAATTGTGAGCACTTTTGTAGTTGGTGCATTACGGGCACCAGTCACAGTGCTCAAGTCGTTGAGTTCCTGCACTTCCCTTTTCGGCTAATAGGTCAGGTTTTCGCCCGGGAATCGGGTCTGGTCGCATAGTGAAAGAATCGAACTCCACGTCAAACTGGGGACTCTTTCGCTCCACTGAATTATCACGGTCAAAACGCCTATTTTATTGCGCTTTGACTCGGCTTTACGCCGGCGAACGGTTTTGCCTGCCCCAGTTTTACCGACTAATATTGGGTTTATTGTAGGTATCGAATTGCAGACCTGGTAGGCCAATTGATCCATGAAAATCATTACGGAACCCAAGCAAATTACTGGAACGTACCCCCGCACCCTTCTTTCTTCTTTGCAGCTTCAACGCTTAGGCGCAATAGCGCTTTCAAGCACCATTTTCCTCGTCGACCTCGCCAGTTCATTCCATGTCGCCATAGCGGTGCTCTACGTGGCGGTGATTCTGATTTCCGTCAATATATTCCCCAAAAAAGGCGTTATCCTCGTTTCTCTGTTTTGTATCGGATTGACGCTGATTGCATTTGTCTCACAACATGGTCTTGATTTTTATGACGATAGTTTTGCGCGACTATTGGTCAGCCTTTCAGCGATTGGCATCACGACTCTTCTAGCGCTCAAAAACGAAGCCTTCAGTGATGAATTGCAGGAACAGGTGCGATTGCTTGCGCAAACGCATGACGCGATCATCGTACGCGACATGAACCACATCATCTCTACGTGGAGTGCCGGCGCCGAAGCCCTGTACGGCTGGTCTAGAGAGCAAGCCATAGGTCAAGATTTCCGCGCCCTCTTGGCGCCCCAGATAACGACATCCTGGGACGAGGTGATGACCTCGCTTTTAGAAACGGGTCACTGGGAGGGAGAGGTAATCGAACACTGTCGAGATGGGGCATGCGTGACCGTTGTAAGCCGATGTTCGTTATCGCGCGGGGAGAATGACGAGCCCATAGCAATTCTTGCGACCCATAACGATATATCCGCGCGAAAGCAGGCAATAGACGCTCTGAAACGCAGCGAAGCGTTCCTTGCAGGAGCACAGTGGCTCAGTCGAACAGGAAGCATTGGTCTCAAAATCCCAAGCGGTGAAATGTACTGGTCGGATGAAGCACGGCGCATATTTGAATTCGATATCGACGAGCAACCCATGCTGACCAGCGTCTTGAGTCGAACCCATCCAGATGACCTCCATCTGGTTAAAGACGCGATCAAGCATGCCTACCAGAAAGAATCTCGGATAAACGCAGAGTATCGACTTTTGATGGCCGACGGACGCGTCAAGCATCTGCAGATGCTAGCGCAGTTAATGGAAGATGGACCGGACGATTTCGAATATATCGGTGCGCTGATGGACGTTACTGACGCCAAAACGTCGGAGGAAGCACTGCATCGATCACAAGCCGAATTGGCTCACGTCACTCGGGTTGCCACCCTTGGAGAGCTTGCTGCATCCATCGCCCATGAGGTCAATCAGCCGTTGGCCGCCGTCACGACCAATGGTACCGCCGGGTTGCGGTGGTTGAATCGAGACGTGCCTGACATAGGCGAGGTGCGCGGCGCGATTGAACGCATGGTGAGTGAAACTAATAGGGCAAGCGAAGTCATACGACGTATCCGAGCAATGTCCCGAAAAGCACAGCCACAAAACGTTACGCTCAATTTTATTGAAATCATTGATGAGTCCATAGCCCTGGTCGAGAGAGAACTCAAACGGAACAAAATTGTGCTAGACCTTAGCCATCTCAACGAGGCTGCCGAGGTCGACGGCGACCGAGTACAGTTACAGCAGGTCATCATCAATTTACTGATGAATGCCATGCAGGCAATGATCAACGCCAAAACAAAAAATCGAACGTTACGGTTGAGCCTAAAAAACTCAGCAATGGGCGAGGTGCTCGTTGCGATTACGGACAATGGCCCGGGAATTACGTCGGATCAGATGTAGAAATTGTTCGAAGCCTTCTACACCACCAAGGCCGAAGGTATGGGAATGGGACTCTCGATTTGCAAATCAATTATCGAAGCCCATGGTGGGCGCATATGGGCCACGTCTGATCAGGGAGAAGGCGCCACGTTCTATTTGTCCTTACCAGTCACCCAGAAGGAGCAAGTGTGAGCCAAGATACTGCGTCCGAAACGACAACCGACAATGGGCCCATCGTTTTCGTGGTTGATGACGAAGAGGCCGTACGCATCGCACTGAGCAGCCTTTTTCGCTCAACGGACGTTAGAGTGGAAACCTTCGCCACCGCGGCGGAGTTCCTGCTGCGACCAGATCCGCAAGCTCCATGTTGCCTGGTGCTTGATGTACGCCTTCAGGGATCCAGTGGCTTGGATTTCCAACGGCAATTGCTTGATGCGAACAATAATGTGCCCATCATCTTCATCACAGGACATGGCGACATCGCCATGACCGTCAAAGCGATGAAGGCCGGCGCGGTGGATTTTCTTGTCAAACCCTTCCGCGATCAGGATCTCCTAGACGCGGTGTCAGCAGCCCTAAGAACCGATGCTAAACGTAGGGAAAACGACAAACAGGATTCCGAGATGAATGCGTGCTACAGGTCTTTGACCCCCCGTGAGCGAGAGGTAATGGCCTACGCAGTCAGGGGGTTAATGAACAAGCAAATCGCGAGCGAGATTTGTTTGAGTGAAGTGACCGTGAAAATTCATCGTGGTCACGCGATGAAAAAGATGCAGGCGAAATCCTTTGCAGACCTGGTTCGGATGGCGGAAGCACTGGGAATTGGCGTGAAACGCTGAGCTTAGTAATACCTGTGTGTTATTTCCTTAAATGGAATACGTCCCTAAAGTGGTAGCAGACGACGAGTGCGGTTCCCACTCAATTTTGCTACCGGCCGGATTTAGGGCGATACCCAGTGAATAAAACCCCCATCATTTCCATTGTCGACGACGACGAATCGGGTCGCATAGCGTTGAGTAGTCTTGTGCGCTCGATGGGCTATGAGTCATGTCTTTTCTCATGTGCCGAAGATTTTCTTGCCTCCGCAGAGCGCAGCGAGACTGACTGCCTGATCACTGATTTTCAGATGCCTGGAATGACCGGTCTGGATCTCCAGGGCCAGCTGGCCAGCGATGGACAGACTATTCCGATCATCTTCATCACTGCTTACCCGGAAGAGTCCGTGCGCAATCGTGCGACCGCGGCTGGAGCGGTCTCTTTCCTTAGCAAGCCATTCGATGGCCAAGTGATCATTGACTGCATCGAGCAAATTTTCACCAGAGGCTGAACCTACCTGACATTGCGCCAGTCCTCTCCCTGTCACCCCTGTTGACGCTATTCCTTTCAGCTCCTTCCTACCCCTCTTTACCCCTAAAACCTAACGTTGCCAGTGAACCACTTCCCAAGCTCATGACATTTCCACCACCTTCATACACATACTTCTGTATTAGCGACTACCACTCAGGCGCTAAAAATGTCGATCTTATGTAGAAGTGTTTATAAACACCGGAAGCCCTATTCTAAAATCAAGCCATCGAACAAAGCGCTTCAGACTCAAACTAGGCATTCAGAAACTTCGGTTTGAGTTCGGGCCTACTTACTGCTCAATGACTCAACAACGTTGAGTGCCAGTTGTCAGTATGCAAAGGCTCAGCTTGTATTAATTTTTCGCATGTTGCGGCTCATAGCCCAAACGGTGATGATGATGAACAGGAATGATCTTCGAAAAATCGACTTCAGCCTTCTGATCGTATTCGAAACGTTGATGCACGAACGCAACCTAACCCGCGCCGGTGAAAAACTGTTTCTCGGGCAGCCTTCCATCAGTGCTTCTTTGAATCGACTTCGTCAATACTTCAATGACCCGCTCTTTATCCGCATGGGCAGGTCGATGGAGCCGACGAGCCGAGCGTTTAAAATTCTTCAAAGCCTCACTCCTGCCTTGGACAACATGGTGGTAGCGCTCAGCAACGTCAGCGAGTTTGATCCTCTGACCAGCAATGCCGTGTTCCGGATTGGCCTTTCGGATGATGTTGAATATTCGTTGCTGCCAGGGATGCTGCGTCAACTGCGCATGGAGGCTCCAGGCGTAAGTTTTGTGGTGCGCCGTACCGATCACTCGATGATGTCCGATCAACTTTCCACTGGAGAAGTATCGCTTGGTGTCTGTCACAGCCGCGAGCTTCCAGCCAACGCAAAACGCAAGTTTCTTCGCAGTATCTACCCGACCGTACTGAGTTCCCGTTCGATCTCTGGAGCCTTCGACTTGGACGAGTACTGCAATCGCCCCCATGTTTCTGTCTCTCTCAATGGCGAATTAACCGACACCATAGACCGGACATTGAACACTATGGGGCGGCAGCGCCAAGTCGTGTTGGCTGTTCCCCAATACAGTGCCCTCAAAACACTTCTTGAAGACACGGACATGATTGCAGTCGTACCGGAGTACGTTGCATCAGCCATGACAAAACAGGGCGGGTTACGGATGGATCCCGTTCCAATGAGTATTCCCGCCCTTGAGCTGTCGCTGGCCTGGAGTGGAACCCTGGACAACGACCCGGGAGAGCGCTGGCTCCGTTCCCGAGTCTGCCATCATCTGTCTGATAGGAGTGGCTCCATCAGCGAAATAAGCCCTAGAAAAGTAGCTGCATAATAACCAAACGTCTTACAACAAATAACGCCTATACATTTTAATTATAAATAGAGACCTGATGCACGCCCATAGGCAAAACCAATACTACGGATTGCATACCGATCCTGGATCGTTATCGACACACTGGATATTGATTGGTAATTACCTGAGCGATGCTGATTAACGATACTGATCGAGAGACTTTATTGGAGTTAACGTAATGAAACAATCTCGCGTTTACAACGAAGTTAGCATCGCTCTGATTACTGAAATCCTCCACGCCAAAACCAGCAAAAGGCTGTCTTGGCAAGATTTAGCGGAAGGCACCGGGCTGGGTTTGGCCGACGTGACCGCAGCATTGCTCGGTCAGCAACCCCTCCCCGAAAAGGCGGCCAAGTTGATTGGCGAGAAATTAGAGTTGCATGCAGAGATGGTGGCGCTCCTGCAAGTCATACCTTTGAGCGGCCGCCTTGGTGGAGTACCCCGCGAGCCATACATCAACCGTCTAGACGTAACGATCCAGATTTGCCGCTGCACGCTGAAAGCGCTCGCTGACGAGCATGTCGCGGGATAATTAAATCGGTTAACTTTAACGTTAATACGAAACATGCAGCAGGCATTCTACAGAGTCTGCATACACCTGACTGTGAGCCGTCGCTTAACAGTCCATCTTTGAAACTGTAATTGTTTATGCGATTCGCCTGTGTTTTATCCGTGGGGCTACCTTAAATTCTTATAAAAGGCATTAACGACCCCCTATCACTGGAGATTATTCCCATGAAAAGGATTCTGTTCCCCGCCATGTTTTTTATCGCTTCGCTGTCGGCTTGCGCACAACAAGCCGCTGCATCACCTGCTGTTGTTTTTTACAGTGATGGACTGTACCTGGACATCTCCAAGGGGGTGGACATTTACCCGATAGCGGATGATTGGGGGCCTACCCTGGCAGAAATAACCTGCAAAGGCGCTGAGGGCAAAATTCATATTCCTGGGCGCATCGTAATGCTGATCGGCTGCTCCAACTAAATACCAATTATCACTACCAGGCATTGTCATCCCGTCGTGGGCCATCAATGCCGACGCTGTATAAATCGCAGTTCAATTCACACACTACCGGAGTTAAAAATATGCTTACTGTCACCCTGTACGCCACCGCCACCTGCCCCTACTGCCAAGCCGCAAGACGCTTGCTTGCCAAAAAAGGAATCCAATTTAACGAGATCGAAGTGACGTCAGTAGAAAAGCGAGTCGAGATGATCAATCGCAGCGGGCGCCGGACTGTACCGCAGATTTTCTTCGGTAACTGGCACGTCGGTGGATACGACGATCTGGCTCAATTAGAGGAGGAAAGCGGACTGAAAGAGGCGCTCAACTCGCGCGTGGCGTACTGAGGACCTCAATATCCAATCGTTTGAATTCAATCTAACACTACCTCTCACCAAAGGATTTTAGCCATGAGTTACCCGTCCTCTCTACAATCCGCGCTTCAGAAAGCCAGCAAGCTTGATAGCTTGGGTGTTCACCTGATTAGGATCGCTGTTGCCATCATATTCATTTGGATTGGGGCGTTGAAATTTGCCCCGTACGAAGCGGATAGCATCACCCCATTTGTGGCTAACAGTCCGGTTATGTCGTTCTTCTATGAACATCCAACCGAATACGAAGAACACCTTACTCACGAAGGTCAACTCGACCCTGCGAAACGCGCATGGCAAACGCAGAACCATACCTACGCGTTTTCAGACGGCCTCGGTACTGTTGAAATTCTAATCGGCCTGATGGTCCTCACCTACGCCTTCTCACGCCGGTTGGGCATGGTGGGTGCAATACTCGCCCTCCTGACACCTCTTGTAACGCTGTCGTTTTTGATCACAACTCCCGAAGCTTGGGTGTCGAATATTGGTGATGCCCAATACGGTTTTCCTTACCTATCCGGTGGAGGGAGGCTGGTGCTCAAAGATGTATTGATGCTTGCAGGAGCGGTAGTAATGATCGCGGACTCGGCCCGCAAGCTCTTGAGCCCGACGACGAAGGTCAGCAGATGCCCTGCGTCAAAAGAGCCAACGCAACAATGGATCGGCTTGCCATAACAAGGCGTCCTGGCCAACCCCAGGCACTTCGATGGTAGATAGATGACCCATCGTGCCTGTTGTGCAGATCGGCGGGGCCGCAGGTTCCTGCCCCCGCGTGATTGTTTCATTCAACTGAATGGAGCCATCAGATTTTTGCTCCTTCGCTAACCCTTTTAGAACGGGAAACTGAAGCGATGTACTCATTCGAGGCCTTGTTCAGAGTTCACCGTTCTAGGAGTTCCGAAATGTTCGACAACACGATCTGTTTGTTATAGGTGCAGGCTCGGGCGGCGAGCGGGCGGCGCGGTTTTCCGGGGATTTTGGAGCCAAAGTGGCGGTTGCTGAAAGCCGCTACCTAGGTAGCACGTGTGTAAATGTGGGTTGCGTACCGAAAAAAAAAATGCTTATGTACGGTGCCCACTTTTCAGACGAGTTTGAACAGATCAAAGGCTTTGATTGGAGTACATGAGAACGTAGTTCGATTGGAAAACTCTAAGTGCTAACAAAAATCGTGAGATCGGAAGACTCAACGGCATCTATCGCAAGCTGCTGAGTAACAGAGGTGTCACTCTGGTCGAAGCTCACGCGCGGCTTACCGATGCCCATCATCTGCAAATCATCGGTAAGCGCTATAGCGCTAAGAAACCTTGATTGCGACCGGTGGCTGGCCGCAGGTGGCCGACATCCAGGGCGGGAGCACGCGATCGCGTCCAATGAGGCGTTATTTCTTAAGCAGCTACCTAGGCGGGTACTGGTGGTTGATGAAGGTTATATCGACGTCGAGTTTCTTGCGATGATCGTGCCATCTGGAAATGGGAGAGTCCCTTCCCTGTAAGCCTTCATAGCTATGTCATTTCCCAATGATAACGCGGATGTCGGGCTTCTCACCTTCTTCATGAGCAATGCTGACAAACTGCCAATCGCGATAGCCTTCTGGAAGGGGACGCCAAACACAGGCGATGCTCCCGCGTCTGCACCAGGAGTGGATTCCGCGTGAGCAACAATCGATAGGCCCAATAGCACACTGATGATGCCGGCGGGCGCAGGTATAACGACAATATTCCAAGTCATCACACACGCTCCGAGTGGGGCGCTACACGAGTTTCTTCCTGAAATAAATAGCGCCGATATTAATTTCAAAGCGATCAAATTATTGAATGCAGGCCTCACAGCGGAGGAAGGCCATTGAGCTTTCTCCTCTCCTCTTCGGCTTGGGACGATGGGCGAATATCTTCCCCTTTTTCGTAAGCCCGAATAACCGCAGGTCGCTCCCCTACTTTATTCATCCAGGCCACAATATGAGGGTAATCCGAAAGGGTTATCCCCTGTTTACCGTGGATAAAGACCCAGGGATAAATCGCCATATCGGCGATCGAGTACTCACCCGCAACGTACGGTCGTTCGGATAGTTGCTTCTCAAGCACCCTGTATAAGCGCTCGGTTTCCTTACTAAATCGGGCTTCCGCCAGCGGTGACCTCTCTAACGCATAGTGTAGGAAAAAAACCGTCTGGCCCAATATCGGGCCTAGGCTTGCGGCCTGCCAAAACAACCACTGAAGGACTTCAGCTGCGCCTTTTACCTCTTGTGGTAGAAATTGGCGGCGGCGCTGAGCCAGATACAGCAAAATTGCACCAGACTCAAAGACCGATACACCTGCTTCGCTGTCCACCAGTGCAGGTATGCGCTGGTCTGGCGAAATGCGCGTGTACTCGGCTGTAAATTGCTCTCCCTTGGTAATATTGATGGGGTGGATTGTATAGGGACGACCTGATTCCTCCAGAAAAATAGCAACCTTCTGACCATTCGCAGTCGGCCAGTAATAATAATCCACGGCGCTGGGATCTTTGGTCATTGCCTTGCCCTCTGGATGAAATGACGCAAAACTGAATCGGATAGCCGAGAAATTTCTGCGATGTATTCGAGGCGCTTGAGGAGTGTCGCACCACTCAGGCCCAGGCGAAGCGAAGCGGATTTTCTGCCGGGTAATGTGGCGTTCTCAGCACTCGTTAATTGCTTTAACAATTGAAAGGCGACCTCGGTAGCTGTCCCAAGTCCACTCGATGTGATGATTCGACAGCAAGCAGCATAAGTACGCTTTTCATCCGGGGGAGCCTCCGCGGCTTCGCGTGATTTTCTATAGGCGCTTGAGACTATATTCCGCTTTAAAAACAGCGGAGCGAACACCCAAAAAACGGAATCCAATATTTCACCCGTCGAAACGGCGGACTGCGCTTTGGATCCATTGGTGATTGCCTAGGCTTCAATATGCAGTCCCTTTGCCGACGCCTCTGCTATCTCGATTTATTGTAGGTTGTGGGAGCAATCAGCCATGAACGCTTCCCCCGCTCTGGTCAACACAACCCCCTGCGCACTTCGCTGCAACAATGACTCGCCTGGACGAGCCTCCAGTCGCCCAACCGCTCGAACAGCAGCAGGGCCAGAAACGTTGAAACGGCGGGCCGCCACCGCGAGACTGGGTCTACCGGAACGACGGTTATATAGACCCCTCGGCTGAGGGTGTGGATTTTTCGATACGTTATGGGACGTTGACAGACAGTACACTGCACGCGAGATCTATTGGTGAAAACCGAAGAGTTGTTTGCGCGTCACCGGACTATTGGCAGTGAATGGGCTACCCCTCAACCCTGAAGACTTAACGCGACATGAGTGTTTGGTGATGCGCTTCGGGAAAAACATATCGCGCGAGTGGTCATTTGCCAAAAACGGCACAGAACACCGTGTGGTCGTTCACGGGCGGCGAGTTGCCAACGATGGAGGTCTGGTAAGGCAGTGGTGTCTGGCAGGGTACGGGATCTGCCTGAAATCCATATGGGATGTGTGAGCAGATCTGGATGCCGGTCGTTTGATTGAGCTATTACCGGAATATACAGCCGGTACAACCGCACTCCATATCGTGTATCCGCATACTCAGATGTTGCCAAGAAGGGTTCGGTTGCTGATGGATCTTATTGTCGCAGAATTGGCTCCTGTGAAATAATGACATAGCCCGCCCAGCACCTGATAAAAACACCTCGCTGGCTCAGCGACGGATGATCAAATGCCCAAGATCTTTCTCTGACCTCCGACATGAATCCTGCTTTAAACGCGGAGTGAATAATCGAATAAAAACCAGCACTGGTTTTTTTCACGAGCCAACACCTTAAATGACTTATCCATCTCGCACCTTTAAAGCAAGGCCCCGATCCTCTCGACAGATAAATTCAGTTAAGACGTCATTCTCAATTTCGTCGAGAGGCATAAATCTATTCACTCAGCGGACATGGCTAGCAACTTTCAGCTGAATAATTTTTCAGAGTTGTCTATCTAGCTCAAAAACACTAGCCACTAGATGAGCCACTTCATCTCGACGCACGGTCGTACCCTCAGGCGGGTTGAGTATTAATGTCGTGTTTCGCCCTTGAGCAATCAAAACCTTGCCAGCTTCAGCCCACTCTGCGCTGCTGACCGGTCTGCTCGCCTGAAACTCTGGTCCGCTTTTCATCCATCCGTTAGAGACGACAATTTCGGCTTGATTCAGTAACGGTGAGTCCGCTGGCAGATCAATAAACACAGGACGCTTGTCGACCTTCATCTCGCCAGCCAATGCCATCTGCGACGTGTTGGCCAACTCACCCCGGGTGATGGCACGGTCAGGCTCGAAGGCATTGGACTCGTTGCAAGTCATCAGCCCACGAAAAACAACAGCGCGTACCGCAGCGAATTCCGGACTTTCAAGGACGTCAATGGGCACATTTTTTTGAGCAGGCTTCAACCAGGCATCAACAGGAGTTACGTCAAGCCGGACGCCCTGAGCCGAGTAATTGGTCAATGAGTCATAGCTTTTACTGTGCGCGACAAAGTCCGGGGTTTTAGAAAATTCGAACCGGTAGCCGTAGTGGTAGCCGTTGAGAGGATTGTACCTAGTCATCAAACCCACCTGGCGAGTCGCCGTGTTGTCCGCCAGGCCATAAAGCACTGCCCGACGCATCGCAGCCACTGCTGACAAGTCAGTGATCAACTGGTTACCTATCAAGTACTGATCGCCAGCTTTAATGATTTCTTTGCCTTCTGCCGGCGATATAGCATCGGTAGAAAGATCGTACCGGTCACCATCGCCCAACATCGCGAGACGTACATTATGCAACTCAGTGCCATATACCCCGAACTGTTTGGTCGCATGACTGGCATCCATTATCGTCAGGTAACCCTCGCCTATGACCTCAATCTGGCCACCAGGCTTCACCCACATGGCAGTATTGGTGTCGAGTCCGAAGCCTTTCATCCTCTGCCCGCCGATAAGATAACTCGCCATGCGCGCCGTGCGCCCGGTGCTGGTTTCTTCCAGCTGATCCAAGTGCTGATCAATTATTCCGGCAGTGAACAAGCCCGATCCTTTGAGTAACGCCACGCCACGCTGCCCAGCGGACTTCGCAACACCAAAATCCAGAGTATCCATGACAACCCCATACGCGGTGGGCATTTGCGCGCCGAGAATGCTGGCGCCAGCGCTGGTGCCACCAATGACTCCACCTTGTTCATACACTTTGCGAACCGCTTGCATCGCCAGCGAGTCGCTACCATCAGCGTTAATCAAAGCCTTGGCGATTCGTGCCTGATCGCCTCCTACAAACCATACGGCACTTGCCTGCGTGATAGGGCTGACCGCGTCAGCATCGTTCATGGTCTGCGTATAATTTTTGCTGTCAATCGAGGCAATGGTGACGTGAGAAGCCGGTAAACCTAAAGCCAGAAGCTCAGCTTGAAAACGTTTGCTGGAACTTAAGCTGCCACTCGCCGTGGGCATGATCACGATTTTTGCCGCAGCAGGGCCACCCCCAAGATCAACAAACTTGTGATACACGGGCAAGTTGCTCGCCCTCAGCATCCCTCCCACCGCGAGCAAATGCCCCTCGGCCATAACTGAGGTCGTTGTTGAAGCAATCATCATTGCGACCAGCGTGTTTTTTCTCATTATTTTGCTCATCCGCATTGCTCTTTTTGTTGGGAAGAACATCGACGACCTCTACGCCCTCATGTCGCCAGCTTGAAAACTTATTTTCATCTTTTGCATTAGTGAAATCTTATACGCCGCAAAAGTACACGACTCAAGATCCACCAACGCGAAAAAAAGACCGTTTGCGTGCGGTGATATTGTTTTTTTGTCTTTATTATCAATCGCTTAACAAGTTAACTCTAAATTCCCACCAGGGCCTCAATGAGTTTATAATTTTCCTGCTTTACTTTTTATGGAAATATTCGTTTCATTTACTGGTGGCGCGTCGACTGGCTAAACCGTCGTCGGTGCCAAAACGTCACCCACCTGATACCCGATGCAAGGAGTACCACCATGAAAAAAACCACTCTCCTCAGCGCCATTGCGTTAACCGGCCTGAGCGCATTCGCGATGGCGGAAGAACAGACACTTCGCATCGGTATCGAAGCCGCCTACCCCCCCTTTGCGTCCAAGACAGCAGAGGGGGCGATCACCGGTTTCGACTACGACATCGGGAATGCGCTGTGCGAGAAAATGGCGGTCAAATGTGTATGGACTGAGCAGCAGTTCGACGGACTGATTCCATCGCTGAAGGTTCGAAAGATCGACGCCGTCCTCTCCTCCATGTCGATCACACCCGATCGGCTTAAATCGGTCGATTTCAGCAAAAAGTACTATCACACGCCTGGCAAACTGGCGATGAAGGCCGGCACCGTCGTCAACGACCCGCTGGTAGACCTCAAAGGAAAACGAGTGGGCGTTCAGCGAGCGTCAACCTATGATCGCTATGCCAGTGATAAATTCGCCGCAGCGGGTATTGAAGTCGTGCGCTACGGCTCCCAGAGTGAAGCGTTCCTGGACCTGGCGTCAGGACGCCTGGACGCCACCCTTGCCGACATTGTCAACATTGATGAAGGCTTCATCAAAACCGACGCAGGCAAGGGTTTCGCATTAGTAGGACCGGACTTCACCGACGGCAAATATTTCGGCAACGGCGCGGGTATCGCGGTACGCAAAGGCGACTCTGCAACCGCTGAAAAGCTCAACGCGGCTATCGATGCCGTTCGCGCAGACGGTACCTACCAGAAAATCCAGAGCAAGTACTTCAGCTATGACATTTACGGCGGCTGATCACGTCCGCGGGAGGCGCTAGACGGCGACTCCCGCTAGTCCTTTTCAGGAATTCTGTATGGAACATATCGAGCACTTGCTGCCTTGGGGCAGCCCAGGTATCGAGCGAAGGCTGTCGGTTTTTCGTTTTGGTAGCGGCCCGAGAAAAGCCTACATTCAGGCATCGCTGCACGCGGATGAACTACCAGGCATGCGCGTCGCGGTCGACCTGAAAAAACGCTTGCGCGAGCTGGAGAAGGAAGGTCGCTTGAACGCGACTATCGAACTGGTTCCAGTGGCTAATCCGATTGGACTGTCACAGATGTTTCAAGCCACCCACCAAGGTCGATTCGACTTTTCCAGTGGCAAGAATTTCAATCGCGATTTCCCGTCACTCGCTGAAAAGGTCGCGACAAAAGTCACTGGTCGCCTGCACGCAACGGCCAACGATAATGTGCGGATTATCAGAGCAGCCATGCATGAGGTGCTGGCTGAGCTGCCGCAGGCGGCGTCAGCCCTTGAGGGACTGCAACGCCTCTTACTCACTCACGCCTGTGACGCCGACGTAGTGCTCGATCTGCACTGCGATTTTGAATCTGTTTTATTGCTTTACAGCCTGCCACAGCTCTGGGATGCACTGACGCCACTGGCGACTCGCCTTGGTGCAAGCGTGGCCTTGCTGGCTGAAGCCGCTGGCGGCGATTCCTTTGACGAAGCGTGCTCGATGCTATGGCTCCAACTGGCCAAACAATTTTCTGCGGCCGCCATTCCGATGGCGTGTATGGCCACAACAATCGAACTGGGCGGTATGGCGGACACCGGCCAGGTCGAGGCCGAAGCTCACGCCGAAGCCATCCTGGCGTACCTGAGCGAGCTGGAAATGATCAGCGGCGAGTGGCCAGCTGCCCCCTTGCCATGCTGTGAAGCAACGCCCTTCGCAGGCGCGCAGTATGCCTATGCGCCACACACGGGCGTTGTATCGTTCCTCAAGCCACTGGGCGCGCGAGTCAATAAAGGCGACCCGCTCTTTGACGTCTTCGATCCGATCAGCGACAGACACACACAAGTGTGCGCCACCACGAACGGCATTCTTTATGCCCGCGAGCGATTGCGTTTTGCTCAACCAGGCCTCTGGCTGGCCAAGGTCACGGGCAGCGAGCCCATCCGCCATGGAAGACTACTGACCGATTGAGGCAACATCCCCGTGAATCCGCTCGCTTCAGATACACTGGGGCCATCGATCGACAGGCTGGCCTGACCTATGCTCCAACCCTCTCGCAATGCCACTGTTTATACCGCCCCCATCATGCGCACCCTCGCGCAGGCCTCACCGGATCTGCAACCCTCGTTGCGCAAGGTCGCTGACTTCATTTTGCGTCACCCTTTAAAGGCAGCAACCCTGAACATCGAGGAACTGGCCCTGCAGTCACTGACGTCACCGGCGGCGGTCAATCGGCTGTCCCGAGCCTTGGGTTTGAAGGGTTACACGCAACTGAAGGCGGAGTTGGTCTCGACCTTGCAAGACATGGTGTCGCCGGTCGACAAGTTGCGCGATGAAATGGCCCTGCGTCCCTCGGGGGAATTTGGCTTGACCGAACAACTTCAACTGGCGGCCAGCAACCTGAGTACCACAAACACCAACAATCCTTCGCAGGTGTTCGAAGCGTTTGTCGCGGCGCTGATTCGGGCGCGCAAAATCTATATTCTCGGATTCGGAAACAGTGCTTATATGGCTGGACTCGCCGCGTCCAACCTGATCCCCTTCATCGCGGACGCTCAGGCAATCAGCATGGAGGGAGGCAACGAAAACGCAGCCTATCGGCTGGCCTCAATCACCCCAGATGACGTATTGCTTGCAATCTCGCTGCCGCGTTACTCACAGGACACGCTGCAATTGGCACGATTCGCCAACGAGCGCGGGGCAGCGGTGCTCGCCATTACGGATTCACCCGCGTCACCTTTGGCCAACATCGCCGATTACACACTGTTCGCGGCAGCAAATCATCCGGTTCTGATCAGTTCAAATTCGGCGGTATTGGCGTTGATAGAGGGTTTGGTCGCTGCCGTGATGACGCGAAACAAGGAGGCTGTGCGCCTGTCTGCGGAGCTGACTGAAAGTGTACTTTCTTACTTGCATGTGTCGGCTAACAAGCCTGGTACCAAGAAAAGACCACTCGCCCGTTAAGACCGCCGCCCGCTTCCTTGGCCTAACTCAAGGTGGCAACTCCCAGCTGTATAGGCAAGCGCTCGGCGAGAAAATCCAACAGTTTGCGCAACCCTGCTCGCTCACGTTGGTCTTCATGGATCGCCAGCCATATCTCCAAATCGAAGCCAAATAACTCAGGTTCCAATGCAACCAACTCGAACTCCCGAGGGGCCAGCGTTATGTGGCATAGGCCAATCCCGAGACCTGCACGGAGTGCTGCCAATCGCGCCATGGCGCAATCAGAGCGGAATGCCAGCTGTTCGATGGGCATCGGGAGCCCCTTCGCCTGCCAATGCGCATGCAACCCGATGCGACGGTCGTAACCGGCTAATCGGTGCTCCATAAGTTGCTCGCGATTTCGCGGCGCACCTTCCCGCACCAGATAGTCGCGATGGGCGTAGGGACAAACTCTACTGTGATCCAGGCTTCGAGCGATCAATGCGCCCTGTTGCGGTCCAAGCATGCGCACGGCGAGGTCGGCGTCACGGCGCAACAGATCCTCTGTATGTTCAGCGATGGACAACTCAAGCCGGGCGCCCGGATTGCCAATTTGAAATTCAGCCAGCAATGGCGTCAACGTGGGTTTTCTTCAAGCTCGGAGCAGGCATTTACCTGGGCGTTTCATCCGCGTGCACGACCTGCTGCTCGACCATTAAGTCACGTAGCGCATCGACCAGGGGATACAACTGCAAGCCCGTAACCCGCCCTTTTTAGCCAAAGTCGAGCGTGGAATCACCAAGCCGGCGCGACCAAAAATCGATTCCTGACGGTAACACCTAATCGATCCACTGAGAGTGGATACTGAGCTTAAGAACTGCTTTACTGTCCGTTACCCCTTCCCCATACCTGTGAGTTAGCAGCGGATTTGGCAACGACCAGGACCTTGCAAGAGATTCCGAGCTGACCGCTAGAAGCCGCGGCCAACGGATCTTTTGAGGGTTGAGCGGCACTCAATCGGTGCCAGCTACCTGCAAAATGGTTTGTCACCAAAACAGCATGAAGTCGGGTCAATTTGCGGCCTGTTTGGCACTGCGGTTTGGGCCCAAAAACGTCGAATTTGGAGGTATGAGTCAGGCTCTCGGATGCGATGTTTTGATTCAAAATCGGCCCCTGGGCCTTGTGATCAAAGGACTCGGGCGGCGACTAGAGACCTTTCACAGAGCTGGCGATTGCTCAACCACCCTCCCCGCCCCCCCCGCGCTCTGTTCCGTTTCCCTAGCGCACCATCGGAAGTCCGGCTTTCGCTGCTTCCGTTTGTCTTCAAAGGCAAGGCCCGCGTGACATACAGCCGGTTTCGCTGATTTGGCATGGTGATCTTTAAGAACGAAGAATCGGAACTGAGCTTCCAGGGGTTAGTGGCACGTAGCGGATGAGGAAAAACGCCCTGATGGCTCGGAAACAGGGCGTTTACCAAGTTTATCTGACATGCGAAAAAGCTGAGAAAGGAAGAGAAATATCAGACAGAATTGGTGCCAAAGGCCGCGCGAAAAAGGGCCAAAAGCGGCGTGAACTCACAGTGACATCACAGCATCACGACCCATTGAGTTATTGCAATCAGCTCTCCGATTGCAGTAGAGGATCACCGATGGCCGCACACACGTTTCCATTTGCCCGATATGTGCCCTCCTATTGAAAATGGAAAGCACAAAAAAGCCGATCTTTGAAGATCGGCTAAAGCGTCTGATTTTCATCAAAAAATATGGTCGGGACGGAGTGATTCGAACACTCGACCCCTAGCACCCCATGCTAGTGCGCTACCGGACTGCGCTACGCCCCGACTAGGCGTTAATGTGTTGCGGGTTCTTGCGAAAGCGTCGAGGAATATACCCTAAGCTTCTGAATGATGGAAGTATTTAGGCTAGCCGCGCGATGTCACTTACGCAGCACGACCAAGACATCTTCCAGCTCGGCAATCATCTGTTTGATCAGCTGCTTGTACTGCAGCGAATCATCCTTGACCTCATCGCTGGACATGCGCAAACGCGCACCGCCAATGGTGAAGCCCTGATCGTAGAGCAACGCGCGGATCTGGCGGATCATCAGCACGTCCTGTCGCTGATAATACCGGCGGTTTCCGCGGCGCTTGACCGGGTTGAGTTGAGGAAACTCCTGCTCCCAATAACGCAGAACGTGCGGTTTGACCGCGCAGAGCTCGCTGACTTCACCAATGGTGAAGTAGCGTTTGCCAGGGATAGGCGGTAGCTCGTCGTTATGACTTGGTTCCAGCATAAGCCTCAACTCGGGCCTTCAGTTTCTGCCCTGGGCGAAAGGTGACCACACGGCGAGCGGTAATGGGGATTTCTTCCCCTGTCTTGGGATTCCGGCCCGGTCGCTGGCGCTTGTCGCGCAGATCAAAATTTCCGAATCCGGACAATTTGACCTGCTCGTTATCTTCCAGAGCGTGCCTGATTTCCTCAAAGAACAGCTCGACCAGTTCCTTGGCTTCTCGTTTGTTCAGGCCTAGCTCTTCGTACAGACGTTCGGCCATCTCAGCTTTCGTCAGAGCCCCCATACGCTACTTCCTTAACGTGGCGTTTAACCTTTCCTCTAGCGAGGTGAGAATTTGCTGCGTCGAAGCGTTTACCTCATCGTCAGTAAGAGTGCGCGATGGATGTTGCCAGGTCAAGCCGACTGCAAGGCTTTTTCTAAGCGGATCAATGCCTTTACCCTGATAAACATCAAATAGCCTGAGGTCTGTGAGCCATTCCCCTGCATTCTCACGAATAACGTCCAGCACGGCGGTCGCCGAAACATCACGATCGGCCAGCAGCGCCAGGTCGCGACGCACTTCCGGGAAGCGTGAAAGCTCGTGGAATTTCGGCAGGCGGCCCACGGCAACTTCAGCCAGAACCAGCTCGAACACGAACACCGGACGATCAAGTCCCAGCGTTTTCGACAGCTCAGGGTGCAGCGCGCCGATGTAGCCGACTTCACGCCCTTCACGCTCGATACGGGCGGTCTGACCCGGGTGCAGCGCGGGATGGCTTCCGGGTACGAAACGGAAATCATCCTGCGCACCGGCGAAGCCCAGCACTGCTTCGACGTCAGCCTTGACGTCGAAGAAGTCGACGACATCGCGGCCTTGCGCCCAGCCTTCCGGCAGACGGCTGCCGCAGATCACACCCGCCAGCATCGGCTCTTGCTTCAAGCCTTCCAGTTGACCGACGAAACGCAACCCGCTCTCGAACAGGCGCACGCGATCCTGCTGGCGATTGAGGTTGTGTTGCAGCGACTTCACCAGACCCGGCCACAGGGACGAACGCATTGCCGACATGTCAGCCGAGATCGGATTGGCCAGCAACAGCGGCTCAACGCCCGGGCTGAACAGCTCAAACCATTTCTGATCGATGAAGCTGTAGGTGATTGCTTCCTGATAACCGCGCGCCACCAACAGCCGACGCAAGGCCGGCAGATCACTCTGAGCCTCGGCACGCGGCTGTGGTGCCAGACGCGCCTGCGGGTAACGAACCGGCAGACGGTTGTAACCGTGGAGACGCGCAAGCTCCTCGATCAAATCGACTTCGAGGGTGATATCAAAGCGATGACTTGGCACTTCGACGCGCCATTGCTCGCTGGCGTGAAGCGCGACGGTGAGGCCAAGCGCGGTCAGCAGACGCTCGATTTCCGCTGCGTCCATCTTCATGCCCAGCATCTGCTCGATACGCTCTGCACGCAGAATGATCGGCTCAACCGAAGGCAGATGCTGATCGCTGACGGTCTCGATGACCGGACCGGCTTCACCGCCGGTGATTTCCAGCAGCAGGCCGGTGGCGCGCTCCATGGCTTCGCGGGCCAGCTGCCAGTCGACGCCGCGCTCGTAGCGATGGGAGGCGTCGGTGTGCAGGCCATACGAACGTGCCTTGCCGGCAACGGCAATCTGATCGAAAAAGGCGCTTTCAAGGAAAATATTGCGGGTCGTCGCGGACACGCCGCTGTGCTCGCCACCCATGACACCGGCGATGGCCAGGGCACGCTGGTGGTCGGCAATGACCAGGGTATCAGCGCGCAAGCTGACTTCCTGACCATCCAGAAGCACGAGCTTCTCGCCCTCTTCCGCCATACGCACGCGAATACCGCCATTGATTTCGGCAAGGTCGAACGCGTGCAACGGCTGACCCAGTTCAAGCATCACGTAGTTGGTGATGTCGACCGCGGCGTCGATGCTGCGGACGTCCGAGCGACGGAGGCGCTCAACCATCCACAACGGCGTAGGACGCGACAGGTCGACATTGCGGATGACGCGACCCAGATAGCGAGGGCACGCCGCAGGCGCAAGCAC
The DNA here is from genome assembly GCF_021728295.1 of Pseudomonas petrae. GTDB lineage: Bacteria > Pseudomonadota > Gammaproteobacteria > Pseudomonadales > Pseudomonadaceae > Aquipseudomonas > Aquipseudomonas petrae. The sequence goes on along the minus strand of NZ_JAKJXE010000010.1, from coordinate 62,535 downwards.
TTCAACCGGACGCACTTCATCGTGAACGGCCGGAACCGCTGCAACCTGTGGGTGCGTGACGACTGCGTCATAGAGCGCACCCACTTCACGGGCCAGACCGGCCACCGACAGGCAGTCGCCACGGTTGGGCGTCAGGTCGACTTCAATACTTGCGTCGTCCAGCTCCAGATAAACGCGCACATCCTGACCAACCGGCGCGTCGCCCGCCAGCTCCATCAGGCCGTCATTGCCCTCGCCTACCTGCAACTCGGCCTGCGAACACAGCATGCCGTTGGATTCGACTCCACGCAGCTTGGCTTTCTTGATTTTGAAATCGCCCGGCAACTCTGCGCCGATCATGGCAAACGGGATCTTCAAACCGGGGCGCACGTTTGGCGCGCCACACACAACCTGAAAAGTCCCGGCGCCGTTGCTCACCTGGCAAACGCGCAGCTTGTCAGCGTCCGGGTGCTGCTCGGTGCTCAGCACCTCGCCCACCACAACACCGCTGAAAACGCCCGCTGCCGGGGTGACGCTGTCCACTTCAAGGCCGGCCATCGACAGACGAGCAACCAGCTCGTCGCGGGACACCTGCGGGCTAACCCAGCCACGCAGCCATTGTTCACTGAATTTCATCCTGCTCTCCTAAAGAATTCGTTACGGGCGACCTAGCGAAATTGCGCGAGGAACCGCAAGTCGTTGTCGAAGAACAGGCGCAAGTCGTTGACGCCATAGCGCAGCATCGCCAGACGCTCTACGCCCATGCCGAAGGCGAAGCCCTGGAATTCTTCCGGATCGATGCCCGACATGCGCAGCACGTTCGGGTGAACCATGCCGCAGCCCATGACTTCAAGCCAGCCGGTCTGTTTGCAGACGCGGCAGCCTTTGCCGCTGCACATCACGCATTCCATGTCGACTTCAGCCGAAGGCTCGGTGAACGGGAAATACGAGGGACGAAAACGCACTGCCAGCTCTTTTTCAAAGAACACGCGCAGGAATTCCTCGATGGTGCCTTTCAGGTCGGCGAAGTTGATATCGCGGTCGACCAGCAGGCCTTCGACTTGATGGAACATCGGGGAATGAGTGATATCGGAGTCACTGCGATACACACGGCCGGGGCAGACGATGCGGATCGGAGGCTTCTGCGATTCCATGGTGCGGACCTGAACCGGCGAGGTATGGGTGCGCAGCAGCATGTTCGCATTGAAATAGAAAGTGTCGTGCATCGACCGGGCCGGGTGATGGCCTGGGATGTTGAGCGCTTCGAAGTTGTGATAATCGTCTTCGACCTCAGGGCCTTCGGCAATACCGTAGCCGATATGGGTGAAGAACTGCTCGATTCGTTCCAGAGTGCGGGTAACCGGATGCAGACCGCCAGTGGTCTGGCCACGGCCAGGCAGGGTCACATCAATGGATTCGGCCGCGAGTTTGGCCGCAAGATCAGCCTCCTCGAACGACGCCTTGCGCCCATTGAGAACCTCTGTGACACGCTCCTTGGCTTCGTTGATCAGCGCGCCGACGTGCGGCCGCTCTTCAGCAGGCAGATTTCCCAGGGTCTTCATCACCTGAGTCAATTCGCCCTTCTTGCCAAGGTACAGAACCCGGATTTGCTCCAGGGCATTGATATCTTCGGCGCTTTGCACGGCCTCAAGTGCTTGAGAGACCAGCGCGTCCAGGTTTTCCATGTACAGACTCCAGATACAAAATAGGGGAAGAGCTTACAAGGCTCTTCCCCTATTTATGACGTTTAACACCGAACCCCGAGCGGGGTCCGGTGATTGCCGGGGACTTAGGCCAAAGTGGCTTTAGCTTTCTCGACAATCGCAGCAAACGCCGCTTTTTCGTTCACTGCCAGATCAGCCAGAACCTTGCGGTCGATCTCGATCGACGCTTTTTTCAGGCCAGCGATGAAACGGCTGTAGGACAGACCGTTGATACGCGCACCAGCGTTGATACGAGCGATCCACAGAGCGCGGAACTGACGTTTTTTCTGACGACGGTCACGGTAGGCGTATTGGCCAGCCTTGATTACCGCTTGCTTGGCAACACGGAATACGCGTGAACGCGCGCCGTAGTAGCCTTTAGCAAGTTTCAGAATTTTTTTGTGACGCTTACGGGCAATGACGCCACGCTTTACACGAGCCATGAGTTAATTCCTCTGTTCTTGATCAAAATTAGCAAAGGCGCAGCATGCGCTTGACTTTTGCCACGTCGGACGGATGCAGCAAGCTGCTTCCACGCAATTGACGCTTACGCTTTGTCGACATTTTGGTCAGGATGTGGCTCTTGAAAGCGTGCTTGTGCTTGATGCCATTCGCGGTTTTCAAAAACCGTTTAGCTGCACCACTTTTAGTCTTCATCTTTGGCATGTTCGGATACTCCGCATTCAGTTGATAAACATAACCGCAAGGCCTGCCGTGCCCTGGTGGTTATTTCTTCTTTTTCGGGGCGATGACCATGATCAGCTGGCGTCCTTCCATCTTAGGATGCTGTTCGACCGAGCCGTATTCGAGCAGGTCAGCTTCAACCCGCTTCAACAGCTCCATCCCCAGCTCCTGGTGGGCCATCTCACGACCGCGAAATCTCAAGGAAATCTTGGCCCTGTCCCCGTCACTCAGGAAACGTACCAGGTTGCGTAGTTTTACCTGGTAATCCCCTTCCTCCGTCCCTGGACGAAACTTGATTTCTTTAACCTGGATCTGCTTCTGATTCTTCTTGGCGGCAGCAACCTGTTTCTTCTTCTCGAAGATCGATTTGCCGTAGTCCATCAGTTTGCAAACAGGGGGTACTGCATCGGCGGAAATTTCCACCAGATCCAGCTTGGCCTCTTCAGCCTTAAGAAGCGCGTCTTCAATTGACACAATCCCAAGCTGCTCACCCTCAGCCCCAATTAAACGAACCTCACGTGCCGAGATATTCTCGTTGATCGGGGCTTTCGGTGCAGCTCGTTTATCTTGTCTCATTTCACGCTTAATAATAATTACTCCGAATCTTGGCGACCACGCCGGGAAACCGCTTGTGCAAGGAACTCCGAGAACTGGGCGACCGGCATCGAGCCAAGGTCTGCGCCTTCACGTGTACGCACAGCGACAGTTTGTGTTTCAACCTCCCGATCTCCAATCACGAGGAGATACGGAATTTTGAGCAACGTATGCTCGCGGATTTTAAAGCCGATCTTTTCATTTCTCAAGTCGGACTTGGCACGGAATCCGCTTTGCGCCAATGTTTTTTCCACCTCAAGGGCAAAATCAGCCTGTTTATCAGTGATATTCATGATCACTGCTTGAGTTGGAGCAAGCCACGCAGGGAAGGCGCCTTCGTAATGCTCGATCAGGATTCCGATGAAGCGCTCGAAGGAGCCAAGGATTGCGCGGTGCAACATGACCGGGTGCTTGCGACCGTTGTCTTCCGACACGAATTCGGCACCCAGACGGATCGGCAGGTTGAAATCGAGCTGCAGAGTACCGCATTGCCAGACGCGACCCAAGCAATCCTTGAGAGAAAATTCGATCTTCGGACCGTAGAACGCACCCTCGCCCGGTTGCAGATCGTACGGCAGACCAGCGCTGTCAAGGGCTGCAGCCAGTGCGGACTCGGCGCGATCCCACAATTCATCGGAACCGACACGCTTCTCCGGACGGGTCGACAGCTTCATTTCGATGTCTTTGAAACCGAAATCGGCGTAGACCGCCATGGTCAGCTTGATAAACGCCGCAGATTCAGCCTGCATCTGTTCTTCGGTGCAGAAAATGTGCGCGTCGTCCTGGGTGAACGCCCGCACGCGCATGATGCCGTGCAGCGCACCCGAAGGTTCGTTGCGGTGACAAGCGCCGAATTCGGCCAGACGCAGCGGCAACTCGCGGTAGCTTTTCAGACCCTGATTGAACACCTGTACGTGGCACGGGCAGTTCATCGGCTTGATGGCGTAGTCGCGGTTTTCCGACTCGGTGGTGAACATGTTCTCGGCGTAGTTCGCCCAGTGCCCGGACTTCTCCCACAGGGAGCGGTCGACAACCTGAGGCGTCTTGATCTCGAGGTAGCCGTTTTCGCGCTGGGTCTTGCGCATGTACTGTTCGAGAACCTGGTAAAGCGTCCAGCCGTTCGGGTGCCAGAACACCATGCCCGGCGCTTCTTCCTGGGTATGGAACAGGCCCAGGCGCTTTCCGATCTTGCGGTGATCGCGTTTTTCGGCTTCTTCGATTCGCTGGATGTAAGCAGCCAGCTGCTTCTTGTCAGCCCACGCCGTGCCATAAACGCGCTGCAGTTGCTCGTTCTTGGCATCGCCGCGCCAATAGGCGCCGGACAACTTGGTCAGCTTGAACGACTTCAGAAAACGAGTATTCGGCACGTGCGGACCGCGGCACATGTCGACGTATTCTTCGTGGTAATACAGGCCCATGGCCTGCTCGTTCGGCATGTCTTCGACCAGCCGGAGCTTGTAATCTTCGCCACGGGCCGTGAACACTTCGATCACTTCCGCGCGCGGCGTGACCTTCTTGATGACGTCGTAATCCTTTTCGATGAGCTGCTGCATGCGCTGCTCGATCGCCGCCATGTCGTCCGGGGTAAAAGGACGCTCGTATGCGATGTCGTAATAGAAGCCGTCATCGATGACCGGGCCGATCACCATCTTTGCAGTCGGATAGAGCTGCTTGACGGCATGGCCAACCAGGTGCGCGCAGGAGTGACGAATGATCTCCAGGCCTTCCTGATCCTTGGGGGTAATGATTTGCAGGCTCGCATCGGTATCGATGATGTCGCTGGCATCAACCAGTTGACCGTTGACCTTGCCGGCCACGGTGGCTTTGGCCAGGCCTGCACCAATGGATGCTGCGACCTCGGCAACGGATACCGGGTGATCGAAAGAACGTTGACTGCCGTCGGGAAGAGTAATAGTTGGCATGGCGCCTCCTCTCCTAGTGGTGACCCCTACCAAAGGTCACGTGGGTGGGATAGAGCCAGTACGCGATTCGGTGGTATGCCTGCCTCACAGTGGCAGGAGCCCGAAGGCCAACCTGAAGACCGAACCAGAGTGACTGGAACTTACGAAATCGACAGAACTTGCAGCAGGGCAACGGGGCCCCGCGAAACGCGCGCTAATCTGCAGGCGCGCATGCTATCACAGCGTTACGGCAGGGTCAGCTAAACGGTGGTTGGCGGCTTACGACAGGCAGCAGCCTGGCCGCGCGTTGTCAGGTCCACGGAACTGGTGCGCGTCGAAGACCTCAGATTATCGGTACCACACGTTCTGGCCTGACGTCTCGTCGGCACAGCGACAAAATCGACAAAAAGGAATCCACCATGAAGCTTCTACGCGTTGCCGCCCTTCTCGCCCCGCTGGCCCTGACCCTGCCCCTCAGCGCTCATGCCGCGATGGATGCGAAAACCAAGACCAGCTACATGAACGAATGCACCACCGCAGCCACCCAGAGCAATCCATCGATGGACGCCAGCACAGTCAAAGCGCACTGCGAGTGCGGCGCTCAGCAGATCAACCAGAACTTCTCGGACAAGGAGATCGCGTCGCTGAATGACAAAACGACGCCTCCCAGTACCGATATGACCTCTCGCCTGCAGGCTGCAGTGAGCAAAAACTGCCTGAATGGCAAAAAATAAAAAATTTACATTTCCTTGATATCCCGGACCGGGGTGTAAAGAAATGAGTATCGACTAACACCCTGAAGCCCGCGAATTCAGCGGGTTTCAGGGCTGATGAACGGGTTCGCCGCCAAACGCGCCAGTGAGGCTGAACAGGCCTGAAGAGCCCATTTGGAGCGTTATATCGAAGATGCTGACGCAAAGTTCTAATCGAAAAAGTCCAGCATTCACACAATTCGACTATGATAGCGCTCGTGTGCCCAGTTGGCCTGAGCAACACAGCACTACTGAAAATTATGTTCCTGGAGATACACCATGTCTAATCGCCAATCCGGCACCGTAAAATGGTTCAACGATGAAAAAGGCTTCGGCTTCATCACCCCACAGGGTGGCGGCGACGACCTTTTTGTACATTTCAAAGCCATTGAATCCGACGGTTTCAAAAGCTTGAAAGAAGGCCAGACTGTTTCCTTCGTGGCTGAGAAAGGCCAAAAGGGCATGCAAGCTGCTCAGGTTCGCGCGGAGTAATCCCAGCGATCTGAAAAAACCCCGTCACTGACGGGGTTTTTTTATGCCTGCGATTTCAGTTTGCGGTGACGCTATCCGCAATTGACGCGGTTCACCGTGCCCGAATCATCGGTGTTGAGGTTCAGACGATCCGAGCGGTATTCCAGCGTCACGATGTCGTAGGGCCCGAGCACTCTGGCTGTCTGCGCGCCGGCCTTGGCCTTCGCCTGATCCAGCAATGCCGCTGACGCCGGCTTGCCGACGGCGAACTGCACCGCTGCCGCATCACAACGAGCATAACCACCAGCGGAACTGGCCGGGGAACTGGCAACGCTCTCCTCAGGCTGACTCGTAGACTCCGACGTGCTGCTGCAACCGGCCAGCAGCGCTGCGGCGAGCACCAGACCCGATGATGCGTATTTCCAGGGCATACAACCTCCTAACATTTATCTAAAGCAGAACCTCTGCGACAGCGGTCCAGCGGCTTCGTTTCGCCGTGTCCGGGCCAGGGCATGGACACGCGGGCTGTTGAAGACAGCGCAGGAGTCTGCCCCAGACGTCGCCTGCCCGGCGCATTCAAATCGTGACAAAACGTTAAAGCCGCGCCCGCAGGACGCGCCGAACAGGCGGGCGCGACTCAATAGACGTCGACGTAATCGGTCGTGGGGCTGGCCCAGTTGTCGCGAAGGGCGTTGTAGATCTGCGTGACCCACACGGCATCGCTGGCCGCCACCGGGCCGACGCACCCCGACCCGGCAGCCCAGGTTTCCAGGCGAAACAGCAGTCCGCCGATGTCCACGCCGCCCACCGCGTCGCTGGAGATCCACGCACGGCCGTCGCGTCCGACGCGCAGCTGGTTGTGCGCACCGTCCCGTGCAGCCGCGATCATTTGCCGGACAGCGTCGTGGGTGAAGGAATCGGGATTATTGAGATCGATAGACACGGTTTTCATTCTCGCTGCTTTGCACTGCGCAGCGGGAGGCCACGCAGCGCAGCACTGTTGTTACTTCAAAAGACCCAGGCGCTGAGTCAACAGGTCAAAAAAGCCCTGAGCATCGCCGTTTTCGACCCAGAACACATTTTTGTCCTGAGCGAGGGTGTCGTACCAGTCGGCAATGGTCTGGCCGTGAGTAACACCTTCTCGGTTGTCGATCACCAGATTGACCTGCCTGCCGCTGAACAGCTCCGGCTTGATCAGCCAGGCAATTACGCTCGCATCATGTACCGGCCCGCCGGGCAGGCCGTAATGGACCATGTCAGCCTTGACGTACTCGTTGAGGATGCCGCTGACCAACTTGCCGGCCTGATTGTTCAGGCCATCAATCTGCTTGAGGCGCGCTTCGCTGGTGAGGATTTTGTGGGTAACGTCCAGCGGCACGTAGGTGAGCTTCACACCGCTGGCCAGCACTACCTTCGCGGCGTCGGGGTCGGCGTAAATGTTGAACTCGGCCACCGGGGTGATGTTGCCGCCGTTGAAGTGGGCACCGCCCATGACCACGACTTCCTTGATGCCCTGCGTGATGTTCGGCGCCTCAATCAGCGCGAGCGCCAGGTTGGTCTGCGGCCCGAGCATGGCGATGGTGACGCTGTGGGGCGCGGCCTTCTGCAAGGTGTCAACCAGGTATTGCACGGCATTGCCTTCAGCCAACGGCTTCTTCGGCTCGTGCACTTCTACGCCTGGCAGGCCTTCCTTCCCGTGGATGTTCTCGGCGTAGATCGGCGTGCGCACCAGCGGCCGGCCAGCACCGGCGTAAACCGGCACCTCTTCGCGACCGGCCCATTCCCGTGCCAGCCGGGCATTGCGCGAGGTCTTGTCGATACGCACATTACCGGCCACGGTGGTGATCGCCAGAACGTTAAGTTCTTGCGGCGACGCCAGCGCCAAAAGCAACGCGACAACGTCGTCGGCGCCCGGGTCGGTGTCGATGATCACGTCGCGCTTCTCGGCGGCATGCACCGACGTGGCAGATAAAATGGCCAACAGCGCGGCACTCCTGATCAGTCCGGAGAAAAATTGACGATGGGTCTTCATGGGAACTCCTTGTTCCTGGATGTTGAATCTGAAAGATGGGCGTTAAAAAACCACACCCGCCACCAACGCGATGTTGGTGTACGGCTGGCATTCGCCGGTTCGGATGATAGCCCGAGCGCCACGGCTGAGGTGTTTCAGCGCGTCGTGACTCACCAGACGCTGCTCGCCCAGCCCGCCCGAGGCATGCAAGGCCGTGACCGCAGCCAGGGCTGGCGGCTGTTTCGACAGCATCTCTTCGGCGAGGACATGACTCTCGACCTGCATTTCAGTCAGCACCACATTCAGCACGCTGAGGAAATCGGGCACCCCGTGGGTCAGCGCCAGATCGATCAGTTCGACGCCGGCCGGCACGGGCATGCCCGCATCGACGATCATCAGGATGTCGCCGTGGCCGAGAGACGCGATGGCGCGGGACAAGGCGATGTTGAGCAAGGGTGTTTTTTTCATGATTGATGCCCGTGTGCGGCGGAATGAGCAGCAGAGGCCTGAACCTCGGCAAACGTAGGAATGGAAGGCTGCGCGCCGGAACGGGTCACGGACAGCGCCGCGGCGACCTGACCGAAGCGAATGGCGTCGGATTCGGATTTGCCGTCGGCCAGCGCCGCCGCGAAGCCGCCGACGAAGGTATCGCCCGCCGCCGTGGTGTCAACGGGCTGGACCTTGGGCGCCGGGAAGTGCTCGGAGCGCGACGGGCTGGCGAACAAGGCGCCCTGCTCGCCCAGCGTCACAATCACTTTGCTGACGCCGGCGGCAAGCAATGCCGAGGCGGCGGCGTCTGCACTGGCGGTGCTGTCTACCGGCAGACCGGTCAGTGCGGTTGCCTCGCTTTCGTTAGGGATCAGGTAATCGATCCAGGCGAACCATTCGGCAGGCAGCGGGCCACTGGCCGGCGCCGGGTTGAGGATCACGGTCTTGCCCAGTTCGTGGCCGCGCTTGAGGACATGGCCGACGGTGTCCAGTGGCACTTCGAGCTGGCAGATGATGACGTCTGCCTGGGACAGCAAAGCGTCGAAGCCTTCCACCACGGACGCAGTGACGTGGCCGTTGCCGCCGGCCACGATGACGATGGCGTTCTGGCTGCTGTCATCGACGATGATCAGCGCGACGCCGGTGGACTCGCCGCTGATGCGGGTCACTGCCTGACAATCGATGCCTTCGGCAAGCAGCGCGGCGCGAAGTTGTTCGCCATAGGCGTCATCGCCCACACAGCCGATCATGGCGACACTGGCGCCCAGTCGTGCCGCCGCCACGGCCTGATTGGCGCCCTTGCCGCCCGGCACGGTGACGAACGACTGCCCCGCCAGGGTTTCTCCGGCACGCGGCAAACGCGGCGCGCGCGTCACCAGGTCCATGTTCAGGCTGCCCACTATCACTACTTTTGCTTGCATGACGTCTACTCTTCAGAACACTTTTCAGAACACTGTTTTAGACCGGGCAAAGCGCCCGGTTCAACGAAGCTGGGTGAAAGCCTGGGGTGGAGGCGCGGTGGATTCGCGCAGCACGATGCTCGGCGCAACGATCAGGTGTTCGACAGGGGTTTCGCCCCGCGCCGAGATCCGTCGCAACAGCACTTCGGCAGCGCGCTCGCCCAGTTGCAGAATGGATTGGCCGACGGTGGTGAGGGCCGGGTAGACGTATTGGCTCATCTGGATGTCGTCGAAGCCGATGACCGACAAGTCCGCCGGGACCCGCACGTTACGCTCGGCAGCAGCGCGCAACACGCCGATGCCGACCATGTCGTTGGCCGCAAAAATCGCCGTGGGCGGATCCCGCTCCAGCAGTTTCACCGTAGCGAGATAGCCACTGGGGCCGGTGAAATCGCTCTCCACCACCCAGCTTTCCGGCACGTCGACCGAGGCTTCCTGCATGGCCCGGTGATACCCCGCCAGACGCATTTTCGCCACGCTGGTCTGCGCCGGGCCGCAAATACAGGCGATGTGCCGGTGGCCGAGGGACAGCAGATGCGACGTCGCCAGATACGCGCCCAGCTCATGGTCGATGCGCACCAGATCAGCCGTTACGCCGTCCAGGTCGCGGTCGACGATGACCATCGGCGTGCGGACCGCGGACAAACCCTCGACAAGGCTGTCACCGCCGCCCACCGACGAAACGATCAGGCCATCGACGCGTTTTTCCAGGAGCACGCGCAGGTAGCTGCGCTGCTTGTCGGGGTTGTCATCGGAATTGCAGAGGATCACGCAGAAGCCGTTACGCTCGCAGTAATCCTCGATGCCCCGGGCCAGTTCGGCGAAGTACGGGTTGATGCCGTTGGGAATCAACAGGCCGATGGTCGCCGTGGCCTTGGCCTTGAGCGACCGCGCAACGGCGCTGGGCACGTAGTCCAGCTGGACGATGGCGGCCTCGACCTTCTTGCGCACTTGTTCGCTGACCGGTCGGGTGCGGTTAAGGACATGAGACACCGTGGTGTAGGAAATCCCGGCAATCGCCGCTACATCCTTGATGGTTGCCATGTCAGCCGCGCCGCCGCGCGCGATTGCTGCGGTAGGTATCGAGGACCACCGCGACAACAATCACGGCGCCGGTGATGATGCGTTTGGTCGGCTCGGTTGCGCCGATCTGCGCCAGCCCTGCAGCCAGCACCGAAATGATCAGCACGCCGAAGAAGGTGCTGATCACCGAACCCCGCCCACCCATCAGACTGGTGCCACCGATGACCACCGCCGCGATCACTTGCAGTTCAAGGCCCGAGCCGGCGTTAGGGTCAGCGGCTTCCAGGCGTGAAATCTGGAACAGCGCGGCAACGCCCGCCAGCAGGCCCATCAGCGAGAACACCAGGATCTTGTACGGCTTGGGATTGATGCCCGCCAGACGCACGGCTTCCTCGTTGGTGCCGATGCCGATCAGGTAGCGCCCGAACACGGTACGCGTCAGCACGGCCTGGGCCGCGAAGATGACGATCAGCGCGATGACGAACGACGGTGAAATGCCAAAGGCGAAGGGATTGGACAGCCACGCGAACGAGTCACCGATGTACGCGGTGCGCGAGTTGGTCAGCTGATACGCCACGCCCCGCGCCATTTCCAGCACGCCGAGGGATACGATGAACGAGGGAATGCGCCATGCCACGGTGATCGAGCCGGTCAGCGTGCCGGCCGCTGTAGCGCAGGCGATGCCCAGCAACGCCGACGGAAATACGCCCCAGCCCCAGCCGAGCATGGCGACACTGACCGCCGACGCAGCCAGCGCCAGCACCGAACCCACCGACAGGTCGATGCCGCCGATGATCAGGATGAACGTCATGCCGACCGCCAGCACCATCAGGTCAGGGATCTGGTTGGCCAGGGTGCTGAAGGTTTCGTACGACAGGAAATGATCGCTGAGCAGCGAGAACAACACGATCATCGCCAGCAATGCGCCTGCCAGCCCAAGATAAGTGCCCAGGCCGAAGTAGTTGCCGCTGCGTTTGCCCGGAGACGGCAACGCGGCAGGAGTAGTAGAAGTTTTCATCAGTCGATCCTGGGCGCGGCTTCAGACAGCAGCGCGTCACGTTTTTGATAGCCCGCGAAGGCAGCAGCAAGCAGTTCGTCCTGGGTCCAGGTGTCGCGCTCGAAGGTGTCGATCAGGCGCCCGGCAGACAGCACGCCGATGCGGTCGCAGATCAGCATCAGCTCGCGCAGATCACTGGACACCACCACCAGCGCCCTGCCCTGACGGGTCAGTTCACCCAGCAGCGCATAGATGTCGAACTTGGCGCCGACGTCGATGCCGCGCGTGGGCTCGTCGAACAACATCACCTGGCAATCGCGCTCCAGCCAGCGGCCGATCACCACCTTCTGCTGATTGCCGCCCGACAGTTCCGACACCAGTTGCGTGGGGCTGGAACTGCGAATGCGCATGGCGCCCACCTGGCGTTGAGCCAGAGCGATCTCCGAATTGCCGTTGACCACGCCGGCACTGGAAATGGCTTCCATGTTACCCAGCGCGATGTTGGCGCTGATCGATTGCGAAAGCAGCAGGCCCTCGCCTTTGCGGTCTTCGGTGATCAAGGCAATGCCATGACCCACGGCGTCCACTGGCGATTTGATCTGCACGCTGCGCAGCGGGCTGCCCACTTCGATGCTGCCGCTGTCGGCCACGTCCGCGCCGTAAATCAGTCGCAGCAACTCGGTACGCCCGGCGCCGATCAGCCCGGAGATCCCGAAGATTTCGCCGGCCCGGACATCAAAGGAAACGTCGCGGACCTTGTCGGCGCGATTTAAACCTTTGACCGACAGTGCCACTGCTCCGATCTTGCGCTCGCCCAGATCGATCTTCTCGCCCAGTTCGCGGCCAACCATCAACGTGACCAGCTGCTCGCTGTTGTAGTTGGCCATGAAGTCGACGCAGACCAGCTTGCCGTCACGCAGCACAGCGATGCGCTGGGCTACGCGGGCCAGTTCTTCCAGGCGGTGGGAGATATAAATGATGGAAACGCCACGTTCCTGCAGGCGAGTGATCTGCTCGAAGAGCATTTCAACCTCGCGCGCCGTCAGCATCGCCGTCGGCTCGTCGAGGATCAGCACGTGGCAGTCGCCGATCAGGTTGCGCGCGATTTCGACCATCTGCTGATGGCCGATGCCCAGTTCGCTGACCAGCGTGTCGGGGTCGATGGCCTCGAGGCCGACCTGGGCCATGGCCTTGATCGCATCTTCGCGCAGCTTGCGGCGATTGATGAAACCGGCGCGGCTGGGCAGATTATCGAGAAACAGGTTTTCCGCGACCGACAGCGTCGGCAGCAGATTGAGTTCTTGCATGACCATGCGCACACCGAGCTTTTCGGCCTGGGTGCGACTGGCAGGCTGGTAGGGTTGCCCCTGAAATTGCATCTGGCCGGTGGTCGGTGTGACCAGGCCGCCGATGATTTTCGACAGCGTGCTTTTGCCAGCGCCGTTTTCGCCCGTCAAGGCCAGCACTTCCCCGCGCATCAGCGTCAGGTCGATGTCACCGAGTACGGGTTGGGCGTAGGTTTTGCCAATACCACTGACAGATAGAACAGCGGCCTGAGCAGACGCTGACATAACGATCTCCACGCACCTGCCCTCACGGGCAGGCGGTACATATTTTGGAAACTGCTGAGGTGGACAGTGCCGATTGAAACCCGGACGGGCTTATTAAGGCTTGGTCACCAGCTCGACCGGGGTTTCGATCACGCCGTTGGTGATCTCGAGCTTCTCGCCCTTGACCATTTTCAGTGCGGTGTCGATACCGAACACAGCCTGACGCGCCGCGAACTGGTCAGCGGTGGCCAGAATACGGCCGTCTTTCAGCATCGGCTTGATGGCGTTGATGTTGTCGTAGCCGACAACCTGAACCTTGCCCGCCTTGCCTGCCGCACGAACTGCCGAGACAGCGCCCAGGGCCATGCTGTCGTTACCGGCCAGCAGCGCTTTCAGGTTCGGGTATTCGTTGAGCATGGCGGACGCGACCGCGTTGCCCTTGTCGATTTCCCAGTTACCTGACTGCGTGGAAACGATCTTCATCTGCGCACCGTCCATCGCGTCCTTGAAACCAGCGGTGCGTTGCTGCGCGTTGGTGGTGGTCGGCACGCCTTCGATGATGCCGACTTCATCACCTGCAGTCAGCTGCTTGGCCAGGTAGTCGCCCACCAGCTTGGCGCCCTTGCGGTTGTTCGGGCCTACGAAAGGCACTTCCATGCCCTTGCTTTTCAGCACGTCGGCGTCGAGCTGGTTGTCGATGTTGACGACCTTGATGCCCGCATCCATGGCCTTTTTCAGGACCGACGCCAAGGCCTTGGAGTCGGCCGGGGCGATGACCAGCGCGTCGACTTTCTTGACGATCATCTGATTGACGATGTCGATCTGCGCGGCCGTGTCGGACTCGTTCTTGATGCCGTTGGAGATCAGGTCAAAGTCAGCGGAATGCTCTTTTTGATAGACCTTGGCGCCGTCTTCCATGGTCAGGAAGAATTCGTTCGCCAGGGATTTCATCACCAGCGCGACGGTCGGCTTTTTCGCGTCGTCGGCAAAGGCGGATGAGAGAGGCAGGGTTGCAGCGGAAGCGGTAAGCATGGCAACAGCAAGAAGGCGTACAGCGAATGGCAGCTTCATGGAATCACTCCGACATTATGATTGTTGTTATCGGCAGCGTTTACGCGTCAGGGGCAGGATCGACGAAATCGCAAACGTTTGCGTGAACGAAACTATGGGAATCGTTTGAGCTTTTGTCAACTCTGCAAAGCAAGGAAAAAAGAAGACGGGCCGGGTGTCGCCCTGCTCCTCCGATCGCCGTTGCAGCACTGATGGCCTGCACCCTGAATCGGAGGATAGAAAGGAAAGGTCAATCGTGCCGCTTGTTATGCACGTTACTGATGAGTTAGGCACGCTCCTGATGGGCGGTCGCGCGGCGGCCGGCAGCGTGCAGCTTCAAATCGTCTTTTAACCTGGCGATCAGGTTGGCAATGGCACGGCTGGAATTGAGCGAACTGACCGGAATGCCCCCAGCAAGTAAATCCGCGTGGCCCCTTTCGCGATCGAATATCTGCACCATCATCTGATCTTTGGCATCGATGGTGCATTTGCACTTGGCGGGCAGGAAACCTGATTCGACGATATGGCAGAGTTCAAGGGGAGAGATCATGGCAAATTTCCTTATTTAGTTATGCACGGTGGATGTCGCACGGCGACAGCAATTCCGCGAGTTTTACATGAATGGGACGAACGGACATGACGCAGCTCAAGGGAGACGCGTCCCAGGGGTCATTCGATAAGATGGCGTTGCGACACTGCGCACACCTGCGCTGCACTTACGGCCTGCTGGATGGCATAAATGGCATGGGTTTGACGGGTTCATGAACGCCACAAGCCAGTAAGCTGGGCGCCTCGAAAATGGCCATTCGCCAATATCCTAGAGCGGCAGTGAACTAATCACGCCCGCGACGGCCAGAGGGGCTCGCACTGCAACATGGCAGTCGCTGCACACGCAAGATTTCTACAGTATTTGGAGCGCATGATGGGTCGGGCAAACAATGAGTTTGAGTTCTGGTGGGGCACTTCGGGGCCTTGGGTCGAGCCGCCAAATGTACGCCGCAACGGCACCAGCGGTGTGCAGCGTGTGGTGCACGATGGCAAGACGCTCTACGTCAAGCGCCAGACCGGCCACCTGTTTCGCAGCTTCCGCTACCCCACTGGCCGCCCGACTGCACTGCGTGAGGGCATCGCGCTGACAAAACTCGAGGAACTGGGTGTTAACGCGCCACGACCTGTTTTTTTCGGCGCACGTAAGGTCGCCGGTGTGTGGCAAGGCGTTCTGGTCACCAAGGATCTGGGCGGTTTCATCGACCTCGACTCATGGTATGCCCAGGGCGGCGCCAGCACCTTGAGCGTCGAGCAACATCAGCGACTCTTCAAGCGTCTGGCCGAGACACTGGCGAAGATGCACCTGGGCAAGTGGCAGCACGGCTGCATGCGCTCCAAACACATCTTCATCAAGGCGACGGTCACCGACACGCGGTTTGATTTCGAGCTGGCGCTGCTGGATCTGGAAAAATCCCATGGCCGGATCACCACCATGGGCGCCGCGCGTCACGACATTCCTCAGCTCAGAAGACACTCATTCTGGGACGAGGCCCAGTGGCAGTACTTCCTCTCGTGCTACGAGCAGGCAATCGGCCGAGCCGTTTAGGCGAGGCTGGCAAGCGAGGCTGCGGCCCTTCAGCCGATGCAGCATTTGGCGTGAAGGGCTCAACCCATCAAGAGGCGTGACCGGCCTGCTCGCTGATCAATGGCGACACTTTCTGATCGTTGATGACCTGCGCCACTTTCGACGCAATGTCGGCGCGGCTGAAGGGCTTGGCCAGCACCTCGAAACCGGCAATCTGCGTCGACGATTCGCGGGTGTACCCCGTGACGACCAGCACCGGCAGCGCTGGCAGGATTTCGCGCAAACTCAGGGCGAGCTGCGTGCCGCTTTTTTCTGCCATCAGCTGATCGGTGATAAGAACGTCCGGCCGCAACCCGGCGCTGACCATGTGCTCGGCAGCGGAAGGCGACGCCGCTTCGGTCACCCGATAGCCCAGGTCACGCAGTTGCAGCGCAACGGTGTAGCGGACCAGCTCCTCGTCATCTACCACCAGCACGTGAAAAGGGTGGTCCGCGTCGGGCCCTGAGTCGCCCTCGCCTTCTGCCGGTTTGAGCACATCGGCGCTGGAGACCGGCAGCCAGATGTCGACGCGCGTGCCGAGGCCCGACGTCGACTGAACATCAAAACCACCGCCGGATTGCAAGGCCAGCCCCTGCACCATCGACAACCCGAGCCCGGTGCCCTTGCCGACGCCTTTGGTTGAGTAAAAAGGTTCTACGCAACGTCCCAGCACCTCTTCGCTCATGCCGCTGCCGTTATCCGACACCGTCAGCCTGACGTAGCGACCCGGCGCGGGCGCTGGACCCAGCCCCGGACTGTCGGCAACCAGCTCCGGGCAGGCGCTGATTTTCAAGTAACCGCGTTCGGCGATCGCGTCTCGGGCATTGACCGCGAGATTGAGCACACCCAGTTCAAGCTGATGGGGATCGATGTATATGTTTGGCAGATCTGCCGGAATCTCGACAATCACTTCGATGGTCGGGCCCAGCGAGCGCTGGATAAGGTCACGCATGTCGTTGACCAGACTGTCCAGCGCCACGACCTGAGGCTTGAGCGTCTGCCTGCGGGCAAAGGTCAGCAGACGACCTACCAGAATTCGCGCGCGATCCGCCGCTTGCAGCGCGGCGTCGATAAGCCGATGGGAGCGATCATTGCTGACCGGCTGGCGCCGCAGCAATTCCAGCGACGTCATGATCGGCGTCAGGAGGTTATTGAAGTCATGGGCGATGCCGCCGCCCAGCTGGCCGACCATCTCGATCTTGCGCGACTCGTGCAGCTGCGAAATGGCCGCCTCGCGCTCGGCCACCATGGTGGCGACGCGCTGTTCGAGGCTTTCGTTGAGTTCGATCAACTGATGTTCAGCGCCGACCCGCGCGGAGATGTCCACGCAGACAAACAGCAGACCGCTCACCTGCTGCTGCGCATCGAGCAGTGGCGTGACGTGGGTCTGCACCCAGACGACCGAGCCGTTTGCGCGCACGTGGTGCTGAGTCAGTTCGAAGGGGGCCTCGGCGGTCAGGAAGTTCTCGTAAAACATTGGCTGCGCATTGACTGCTACCTCGTTCTGCAATTCGAGGATCGAGCGTCCGGCAATTGCCTGACGCCGCAGCCCCATGATGTCGCAGTAGCGATCATTGACCTGCTGAAACACGCCTCGATGATCACACAGCGCAATCCCGGCGCCTGCCTGTTCGAACATCCCGGCCAGTTGCGCGGAACTGGCGTGCAGCGCCGATTCCGCCCGCGTGTGGTTGATCCATTGCCAGCCCAGCTTGGCCGTTTCTTCGATGACATGGATGTCATGGGGGCTACAGACCCGCTGCCCTTCGAACTCAACGGTAAACACGCCGGCCAATGTGTCATGGCGCATCAACGGGACATGCACGGCCAGACTCACTGTGTCGGCTGGCTGGAGTGCAACGGTGCGCGGGTCAGCGAGAACAGAATCGGCCTTTGCCGACGCTTGCACGGTGGCGCCCTGGCGCAACGCCGAACAGGTGTCATCGCTGACGGAGATCAGCCCTGACCGGGCCGCGACGTCACCCTCACGGTATTCACGGCGAATGATGAAATCGCCCGTTTCCTCGTCAGCTTCCGCGAGATGAACGCGGGCGGCGCCCAGCTCGCGACCGATACGCCGGATGACGTCCGCTTCGATCTGTTCGGGGTCGCGAATGGAGGGGAAGGCCTGGCCCAGCTCAAGCAGCAGCGCCTGACGACGCTCGTAATGCACGCGCTCGGTGGTTTCAGTGACAACGCAGAGCACGCCGCCGACGGCCCCGTCTTTCTGGTGCACCGCAGAATAGGAGACGTCAAAGTAGACGGTTTCGCCGTAGCCGTGCCGCTCGATATAAAAGGCACGGTCCCTGGCAGCAAACGTTTGCCCGGTTTCCCGAACGCCGCGCAGCAGTGGCTCAAGGTCGTCCCACAGTTCGCGCCAGTTTTCGATCGCGGGCCGACCGAGAGCGCGCGGATGTTTCTCGCCGATGCTCGGCGCATAGGCGTCGTTGTAGAGCGCCACAAATTCGGGCCCCCAGAAGAGCACGATCTGCGCCTGCACGGGGAGAATCGTGCCCATCAGGGCTTTAAGACCGTCCGGCCAGTCGGAGGGCGCGCCGAGGGGCGAGCCGTCCACCAATGGGGACTGAAGCAGATCACCGACCGCACCGCCGTTGGCAAGGAAACGCAGGGGTGCTGCGCTGAACCCGGTGTTGGGTGGGGTATCCATAATTAGGGCCTGACAGGAAATATCGTGAGCGGATAGCCTCGTTTAGAGCGACGGTAATGCGAAGACGTTCCACTCAGATCGGGACGAGTTTGCAATACAGACGAGCCCGGAGACCACCTCAGCCGGGCCCCGCCCTGGCTCAATCTTCTTCTTTAACAGTAGCTACCTCGTCGGCGCGCACGCGGATGGTTTTGCCGGAGATGTCTTCGAACTCATAAAAGCCGTCTTTGCTCTTGGTCTTCGGCGCATCCTTGGTCACGTACTGCGTACCGTTTTGCAGGGTGACCACGGTCGACGTGGAGCAGCCCGCCAATGCTGCACAGCAGGCGAGTGCGACCGGCATCAGTAATGATTGAATCTTCATAAAGCCTCCTGGTGGGTAGGGCTCAAGCTTCGTGGGCTCAAGCGCTGAATAGTCATCTAGCAGATCAGATCAGCGTGATCGACTTTGGTTCGCAAGCCGAACAATCAGCCGAAAAATCAGCGACTTGGATCAAAGGAGGTTTTTGTCCGATCCACTGTTGCGAAACGTCTGACACTCAAATACTGTATGCGCATACAGCGAACAGGAGGATCACTTCGTGTCTGACATCAACGCATCAACCGACGCATCGCCAGGGCACTACGAGCGCATGGCCGTGCGGGTGCAGAAAATCATCAACTCGCAGAGTGCGCAGAAAGCCCGCGCGGCGCTGATTTTCCGGCTTGCGGACGAACTCGAGGACGACTGGAAACAGTTGCTGGAAGAGATCGACGAGAACGACAACGTGACCCTGGCCTGGCGAGACGACGGCGGTGTGCAGATTTTCTGGACCGTGCCCAAGGAAGATTGACCTGCAACCCGAACCCACCTAGATGAACTACCCAGTTGGATAACATGCTCAGATTTTGTGTCGCTCTGCTTTTGGCTTTTACGTTCCTGCAAACCGCTTCGGCTGACGTCAACATTGGCACCTGGAACCTGGAGCACCTGAGCGTGCGCCCGAACAAGGACTTTCAGGGCATCGCCAAGGTCGCCCAAAAGGTCGACTTTCTCGCGGTTCAGGAGTTGATGAGCGACGACGCGCTGGAGGCGCTGGCCAAGGAGCTGACCCGGCAGACTGGCAAGCACTGGAGTTCGATGGCATCCCATGCCGTGGGGCGCTCTTCCTACAAGGAAATGTACGGGTTCGTCTGGCGGGATGATGCCGTTGCCTATGAAGACGGCGCCGTGAGCTATCTGGACCGCAGCGACACCTTCGAGCGTGAGCCCTACTCCGCAAAGTTCCGTTCGCTAAAGGACGGAAAGACTTTTGTCGTCGCCACCGTGCATATCCTGTACGGCAAAAACCAGGCGGACCGCGCTTCGGAAATCGTCGCGCTTTCCAATTACTGGACCTGGCTGCAGGAAACCTACCCCGGCAACAATCAGATCATGTTGATGGGCGACTTCAACACCCCGCCCAACTCGCCCGCGTGGGGCAAGCTCGACACCAGCGCCAGGCCGCTGGTACTTGACGGCGCCAGCACGCTGTCGACCAAGGACGGCAAATTCGCCAACCTCTACGACAACATCTTCATCAGCAAGCAGTCGGCGATCCGGGTGAACAAGGTCGAGGTGTTCGATTACCCGAAATTCCTCGGCCTGACCCACGCCAAGGGCCGTGACAGCGTGTCCGACCACGCACCGATTTTCCTCAGCGCCAATCTGAGCGGAGGCAACGGCGCGGCCAGCGCGTCTGCTGTAACGGCCCAAGCCCGGCCCGCTGCGAGTAATCCGATGAAGCCCGCTGCGAGTGCCGGCGGCAGCCCGGCTAACCTGACGCTGGCGATTCGCGGCAACAAGAAGACCATGGTGTACCACCGCCCGGACTGCCCTTCGTACAACGCAATCGCCGAGAAAAACCGGGTTGAGTTCAACAGCCCGGCGGCGGCCGAAGCGCAGCACTATCACTTGGCCGGCAACTGCCATTGATCGGCAGCGGCGCTTGGCAATTCATTATTTCAGTCGCCTGCCACACCGTTGCAGACGCACCGTGGCTGTTTAAAGCCGAATGACCGCCCGAATCATTTACGCGCCAGATCGTGCTGGATGCATCCCTCATAGTAGGTCTGGTTCACAGCCGCGGGTTTCAGCTTCGAAGGGCTTTTGTAGGTCTGCTCCGTGATGCCCAGCGCCATCTTGCTCATCCACGGTTTGGCGAACTTACGGCTCTGCAGTTTTTTGCGCGCGCTGTAGAGGGTGGTGCCAGAGAGCTTGCTCTGCTGCGCCGCGCCCGCAATACCCGCGCCCCATTTGCAGACCTGCAGCTCGTTCTTGCTGAGGTCCTTGGCGTGCGCGGTCACGGACACCGCTGCCAGAAAAGCCGCCACTACGACCAAGCCCACACTGCGCATACACATCCATCCCGGAATCAATTGATAAAAAAGGATTTTTTCAGAAAAAGCAGCCGACGCGGGCGATCAATTTGCCTTTTCCGCACAAAACATTTCCCACACCTCCAGCGGTCACCTTCGCGGGTTGGTTTGATCCGCAGCGCCCCCCTCGAAAACGCCATGTTCATCCATTCAACGCGTCTGGATATAAGGCGAATATCCATATCGATATGGCACATGGCCGCCCATCGGCCAGCGATTTTAAAAGCTCATGAAGGTGTGCAATTCTGCGTCGGTCGGTCGCTTCGCAACCCGATCACGGACGGCGCGCCTGAGGTGGAGATGCATTACTAGCCGAGGCCCATGGAGAGTTGATCAGCCTGTATCGATCTCGAAATGAAGTGACAGCAACGCCGATGCAGTCGAGGCGCACGCTGGCAGGTACATGAAGGAAGCCCTCATTCACCCGGCGTCACCGCACGCCCCTACAGGCCAAAACAATGAATGACTATAAGGATTTTGAAATTCATTACCGGTTTCAAGGTGAGCCGCGGCACTTCAACCATCAGGGCTACCATCTATGCGAAAGTGACGCGCTGCATTTTGCGACCTTGCACGCAGGGGTGGGCGCAGTCGAGGGCCACATTTGCGCGGGTCCGGTGAAACTGGCGCTGCTTTACGCCGAAGGCCTGGGCGTCACGCAGGTGCAATGGAAACGCACCTGATTGAGGAAAACTGCAAACAATCCCTGATTCACGTGGTCGGAATTTACAAGCAGCGCTCATCACACCAGCAACGCGAGGTAAACATGACCATCGACAACGCATTGAAACAGGAAGTCCTGACCCGATTGCTGCATGCCCACCCGACAGGCCTGGGCAAAGAAGTTCTGGACAACTACAGAGGGGAGAACGCAGTCGCCGACACCCTTGAGCATTTGCAAACAGCCGGGTTGATCCATGACGGTTGCGTCCACCACCCCAGTGACGGCGGCCGGTCCTTGAAGTACCCCATCAAACTCAGCTCTTCCGGGGTCGTGGCTGCCAAGCAGCTGGAAGCTGAGCCGTCGAAACATTAGATTTTACGCAGGCAACAAAAAACCGGCCAAGGCCGGTTTTTTTGTGATCGATAAAGTGGTGTTCTCCCCTGGTGCTACCTGCGCTGATCATCCTGAGCCTGTCAAGAGGCAGCACCACAGGGGAACGAGAAGAAGCCTACAAGCCAAGCCTCATTTTCGTCACGCCCGCTATTGTGACTTCATGCGTCCAGACCCTCTTGCCCAGCCTCTTGCTCAACACCTGTGTTCAGACCGCCGGGTAGTCGCCCGTGCCGTCCGGCCACGGGGTCAGCAGCTCGAAGCCGGTCTCAGTCACCGCCACCATGTGTTCCCACTGCGCTGACAATGACTGGTCGCGGGTAAGCACAGTCCATCCATCGTCCAGCACGTAGGTGCCCGGTTTGCCGGCGTTGATCATCGGCTCGATGGTGAAAACCATGCCGGTCTTGAGTTTCAGCCCCTTGCCTGCCGCGCCGTAATGCAGCACCTGAGGTTCTTCGTGGTATTTGCGACCGATGCCATGCCCACAGTATTCGCGCACCACGCTGAAGCCTTCGCGGTAGGCCACGCTCTGGATGGCATTGCCGATGTCGCCCAGCGTCGCACCGGGTCTCACTGCGTGTATCCCGGCCAGCGTGGCCTCGTACGTGGTTTCGACCAGACGGCGGGCGAGCGGGCTGACCGCCCCGACGTAGTACATACGGCTGGTATCGCCGTACCAGCCATCCTTGATGACCGCGACGTCGATGTTGACGATGTCGCCGTCTTTGAGCACGTCATCCGCTGATGGGATGCCGTGGCAGACGACCGTGTTGGGCGAGATACAGGTGGTCTTGGTGAACCCGTGGTAGCCGACATTGGCAGGGATCACTTTCAGCTCGTTGACGATGTAAGCGTTGCAGATGTCATCCAGCGCTTCGGTGCTGATGCCCGGCTTGACATGCTCCACGATCATCGCCAACACATCCGCGGCCAGACGCCCCGCCACACGCAGCCCGACCAGATCGGCCTCGGTCTTGAGACTGATGCTCATTGGGACACCGCCCTGGCCGGGGCCAGATCCGGTACAAGATCGCAGGGCTGAAGGCTCAACACGGCGCCGCCGGACGTTTCAGCGCGGATCAGCAGCTGGCAGATCTCGCTGTAATTCAGACCGGGGTGCAGCTCGGCGAGCATGCCCACCCGCATCCAGTGCTCGGCCTGTGCATTGATCGAGCGACTCAAGGCCGCGCTGGCGCAACGAATGTTGGCGTGCATCTGTTCGGAAATTTTTACCAGTCCCATACCGACCTCTCGAAGAATATACGGAGCATATACGTTCCGTATATTTTCTAGCAACCGGCTCCGTACTTTCTTTACGCAGAACGCGACTGGGAAAACTCGGTCGCGCACTCGGAAAGTGATGTAGCCAACTGCGAAATCGCTTCGCGGTCGTCTTCGCTGAGCGCCCGGTAATGAGTAATGACCGCCCGCTCCGCCTCGTTCAGTGTGTCGGTGGCGATCGGCGTGCGCTCACCGGACAGCACGTACATGACGTCAATGCCCTTTTTGCCGAGTGCCGCCAGGTAATCAGAACGCGGGATGCGTTCACCGCTCTCGTATTTGCCTTGAGCGTTGGCCTCTACGCCACCGATAGAACCGAAGTCCTGTTGCGACAGCCCGAGCCGTTTGCGTTCTTCTTTCAGACGTGAGCCGAGATCTTTCATAAACGAGGGTCCTGAAGTTGACTATGTTCAAAGAGCAAGACCCCATTGGTCCGAGGGAGTTGCGCCCTTGGGCTCATTTGGTCAATCTTCCGAATTGACGGCTCAGGAATCCCGTTCGTAGCCGATAGGTTCTGATGTACCGCTATTCTTTTTGAATGGCAGCCCGATTTCTGTAGTTCGGAGAACCAGACAATGATTTCTTTCTTACTGGGTTGGTTGGCGCTATCGGCCGTGGGCACATTGGTTGCGCTGGCGATGATTCGCACCGGTAAAATGCGCCAGCCTGACGCATATGACACGGTGACCGGTCAAACGCCCGTCCCGGTCCTGGTGCGATTCAAGCCCTGAATCTGTCCCGGCTGTCTTGCTGGGAGCACGCCCTCCGACATCACTCCCCCGCAAGCTGACCCTGCTCAGCCGAGTAGCCGCTTGCGCTGCCCGTGGCATAGCCCGCTGCATAACCAGCGCTGGATGGCACAAACGCCAGGTCGGCCTGACTGGCGCTGAACTGGCGAAGTCCCGATGCCAGGGCAAGAAAATCCTCACGTTGCATCTCGTTGCCCCACACGCTGCTGAACGACGATTCGTTTTTCTGCGCAGCGAATTCCTGACGGGTGTTGGCTTGATTGGTTTGCATGGCCGCTCTCTTCTTCTCGATACTGTTTAAACATACAGTATTTTCAACGCCCCTCGAGCGCAAGTCCTGTCGCGACGAATGGTCATGCGAATAAGCGCCGGTATCGTGGTCGTCCACACCCGTTTTCTTGCCGTCACATAGGCTGAATCCGAAGCCAGACGCTTAAACCCGGGCCAGCGCCTCCAGCCGATCAAGATCATCTGCCGACAGCGCGATCCCTTGCTTCAACGATCGCTCACGCTGACGATAGCGGCGATCACCCGGCATGCGCTGCTGGCCGACGCCGTGCATCTGCCGGACCAGTTCTTCGCTGCGTTCGGCAAATGCCTGACCGCTGCCCTTGTCCGGTTCGATAACGATGATCACCTGACCGGTCCAGGGGGTTTGCGCGCCGGGAGACTTCGACATGTCGAACTCGAAGGAGAAGTTGCCGCCGGTGAGCGCGGCGGACAGCAGCTCCACCATCATCGACAGCGCCGATCCCTTGTAACCGCCGAATGGCAGCAACGCACCGCCGTCGAGGATGGCTTTCGGGTCTTCGGTCGGCTTGCCATTGCGGTCGACGCCCATCCCGGGCGGGAGCATGCGCCCCTCTCTGGCGGCAATCTGCACGTCGCCGTGGGCGATGGCGCTGGTGGCCATATCGAAAACGATGGGCTGACCGTCGGCGCGTGGCGCGGCGAACGCGATGGGGTTAGTGCCGAACAGGGGTTTTTGCGCATCGTGGGGCACGACGCAGGTCATGCTGTTGACCACGCTCAACGCCACCAACCCTTCCTGGGCGAACGGCTCGACGTCCGGCCACAGCGCGGCGAAGTGATGGGAGTTGCGGATGGCCAGAATGGCGATCCCGGCGCTCCGTGCTTTCTCCATGACAAGGGCCTTGGCTGCCTGCATTGCGGGCTGGGCAAAACCGCCCATGGCATCGACGCGCACAAACGCTGCGCCGACGTCCTCGACCTTCGGTTCGGCCTGGCCGTCGACCCAACCCGCTGCCAGCGACGACAGGTAACCCTTGATGCGGAAGATGCCGTGGCTATGGGACCCGTCGCGCTCGGCGGCCGCGCAGTTGGCGGCCAGCACCCGCGCCACCTCGGGTGAGGTGCCGTGGCGCACGAAGATCTGCCGCAGCAGCTCCGTCAGATCGGCAAAGGAAATCGTCCGGGTGGTCTGGCTGTCGTGCGTTGAAGGCATCTGAAGCTCCGTTGTGATTATTGGACGTGGAAGCGGAACAGAAAAGGCGGGCGTCTGGAGGCGCTCGTTCTGAAGAGTAATGCGCAGCAACAAGCGGGTAAACTGCGAGCCTTGGGCAATGGCCGCCCTGCCCTCACCGAACAAGGATCGCTCGATGGATTCTCTAACCATTGATTGCCAAACCGTCGTCCTCGGCGCCGGTATCGTCGGCGTCTGTTCTGCGCTGCACCTGCAAGCGGCAGGCCAGCGCGTGGTCTTGCTGGACCGCGATGAACCAGGCGCTGGCACCAGCCACGGCAATGCCGGTTTGATCGAGCGCTCCAGCATCGTGCCGTACGCCTTTCCGCGTGAATGGTCGCGACTGGCGCGTTATGCGCTGAACCGGCAATCCTCCCTGCGTTTCAGCCCGGCCTGGCTGCCGAAGATCGCGCCCTGGCTGTTTCAGTACTGGCAGAACTCCTCGCCCGTCAATCTGGCCAGCGCGAGCCGCGCACTGCTGCCGCTGATCGAACGCTGTGTCAGCGAGCATGACCTGCTCGCCGACGCGTCAGGCATGACCTCGCTGATCCGCGCCAGGGGCTGGATCGAGTTCTATCGCGACAGGAAGGAGTTTGACCTGGCGGTGGTGGACGCCCGCACTTATGACCGTCACGGACTGCGCTATGAGGTGCTTGAGGCAAGCCAGTTGCGCGAGCGCGAACCTCATCTGCGTGGCGCGCTGGGCGCCATTCACTGGCTCGACCCGAAAAGCGTGACCGATCCCGGTGCATTGGTCCGCGGTTATGCCGCGCTGTTCGTCAAGCGCGGCGGCGTGTTGCTCAAGGGTGACGCGGCCAGTCTTCATCAGCTCAACGACGGCTGGCACGTGGAAACCCGCGAGGGAGTTGTGCAGGCGCAAAACGCGGTGGTGGCGTTGGGGCCGCAATCGGCGGAGGTGACCGCCCGCTTCGGGTACCGCATCCCACTAGGGATCAAGCGCGGCTATCACATGCATTACGCGGCAAAACCGGATGAGCCGTTGCAGCACTCGATCATCGACGCCCAGGCGGGGTATGTACTGGCGCCCATGGCCCGCGGGATTCGCCTGACCACCGGCGTCGAGTTCGCCGCACCAGACGCGCCCATCAACGAGATCCAGCTGCGCCGCTGCGAAGCCATCGCCCGAACGCTCTATCCCTTGGGCGAGCGGCTGGACGCTGAGCCCTGGCTGGGTCGCCGGCCCTGTTTGCCGGACATGCGCCCGGTCATTGGGCCGGCGGCTTCACACAAAGGGCTGTGGTTCAATTTTGGGCACGCCCACCATGGCCTGACGCTCGGCCCGGTGACCGGCCGGCTGCTGGCTGAAATGATGACCGGCGCCGCGCCGTTTACCGATCCCGGGCCTTACAGCCCGAGTCGGTTCAGGTAAGCCCCGCCGTTGCCCACGATACGCAGCCCGGTGTAGGAGCGCGCTTGCCCGCGAAAGCGTTTTGTCAGACGCAGCCTTGGCAACTGACCCGGCGCGTTCGCGGGCAAGCGCGCTCCTACAGGATGTGCGTCCCACCCACTTCAGTGCGCCATTGAAACCTTCGACTACTCCGCTGTCAGGCGCTTCTGGAAGAACAGCCGCTGGTGCCCGGGCGGATAGTCATCCAGTTGACCAAACTGCTCATACCCATGCTTGCGATAGAACTCGGGCGCCTGGAAATCAAAGGTGTCGAGCCACACGCCGACGCAGCCCCGTTCGCGGGCGAGGTCCTCGGCCATCTCCATCAACTGGCTGCCCATGCGCTGACCCCGGGCCTGTTCAGGCACGACGAGCAGTTCGATGAATAGCCAGCTGTAGAGGATTCGGCCATGCAGGCCGCCGAGAACGACATCGGTCTGCTCGTCACGGACAAACAGCGCAAATTTTTCTGACTTGCCATCGCCGGCCATGGCTGCGTTGTACGCCCTCAGCGGCTCGAGGATCTGCAGCCGTTCTTCTTCGGAGGGGTTGGATTTGAATTCGATCCGGACACTCATGCGTCGCTTCCTGCTGACGGAAATGGGGAGCGCAAGGTTGTCGGATATACGGGCGGGAGTAAAGCTGCGAGGGGTTAAAGCAACGGAGTAGCGAGGGGTTAGTGAAAATGGAAGTGGAAGCCCGGGGGCTTCCACACACGCTCAAGCGCAGGGTCGATCAGTCTTTCTGATCGCGCAGGACGTTGCCAGAGGTGCCGTCGATGCGGAATTCGTAAGTCAGGCTGTCAGCTTTGCGGCCTTCGCCTTCCCAGTAGCCGTTGTCGTCGGCTTCGATCTTGTAGACTTCGGTGTAACCCGCCGACTTGGCTTTTTCGATCGCTTTTTCGATGGTGATCCAGCCAGCGCCCGGTTTGTCCGCCAGGGCGAACTGTGCGGTGGTCAGGGCAGCGGTGGCGAGAACGGCAGCGGTAAGTTTCTTGATCATGATTGAACTCCATTTCCCTGTACGGGCTTTTTGAATGCGATTTTTTGGAGTTCGTGACCGGAAAAATAGTTCATCCGGGGTTTTGTAACCGCTTGATGCTGCCGAATGAATGCCACCGCTGACAACGGCTGAATGCTGCGCTGACGCGGATCAGCGCTTGACCTTGCGGCGCAGCACGCCGTTGAGCACCACCACGACCACGGCGACAAAGATCGCGATGTACTGAAAGGTCTTTTCGCTGAGCACGCCGGTGGTCTGCAGATGGGAAAGGCCAAGCATGATCGCCAGAACGCTCAAGGCGATGATGATCGAGTAAATCAGACGCTGTTTGTTGGTCATTGCGGGATTCCTGAAAACCGGTCGAGATGTGAGGCGCAGTACAAATGTGCGGACATGTTACCTGCTCACGTCGATGCTGACACGCCAGCGCCTGCGTCGGGGCTGCGTCAGGGCTGCGACGAAGCGTCTCGGCCGCTGATGCCCGCCACTTTCACGTGGTTTAATACGCGCACTTTTCAGTCGCTTAAGCGTTTCAGGGCGGTGGGACGGGTCTGCATCCAAGCCAGAATTCTTCCTCGCCCTCTTTTAACAAGGAGTTCCCAATGCCCCATGAAGGCAGCCTGTTGCAGGCCGCAGTCGTGTTCCTGCTCGCCGCCGTTCTCACGGTTCCTCTGGCAAAACGCCTGCAACTGGGCGCCGTGATTGGCTACCTGATCGCGGGTGTGATCATCGGACCGTCTTGCCTCGGCCTGATCGGCGACCCGCAAAGCGTCGCGCACATTTCCGAGCTGGGCGTGGTGCTGCTGTTGTTCATCATTGGCCTGGAGCTATCGCCCCGACGCCTCTGGACCATGCGCAAATCGGTGTTCGGTGTCGGCCTGGCGCAGGTGCTGTTCACGGGGGTGGCCATTGGCGCGGTCGCGTTGCTGGGCTTCAATCAGCCGCTAAACAGCGCCGTGGTGCTCGGCCTGGGGCTGGCGCTATCGTCGACCGCGTTTGGCTTGCAAAGCCTGGCCGAACGCAAGGAGCTCAATGCGCCCCACGGTCGACTGGCCTTTGCCATTCTGCTGTTTCAAGACATCGCGGCCATTCCGCTGATCGCGCTGGTGCCGATGCTGGCGGGCGGTTCACACGATGCCAGTTCCGGCGACTCCCTGCGCCACGGCCTGCAAGTGCTCGGCGGTATCGCCATTGTCGTGGTTGGCGGTCGTTACCTGTTGCGGCCGGTGTTCCGCATTGTCGCCAAAACCAAACTGCAGGAAGTGTCCACCGCGACCGCCTTGCTGGTGGTAATCGGCACGGCGTGGCTGATGGATCTGGTGGGCGTGTCCATGGCGCTGGGGGCGTTTCTTGCCGGCCTGCTGCTGGCGGACTCTGAATACCGTCATGAGCTGGAAGCCCAGATCGAGCCGTTCAAAGGCCTGCTGCTGGGGCTGTTCTTCATCAGTGTCGGCATGGGCGCCAACATTGGCCTGCTGATCAACTCGCCGCTCACGGTAATGGGCCTGACGCTGCTGCTGATCGGCTTGAAATTGCCGTTGCTGTTCCTCGTCGGCCGTCTGGCAGGCGGGCTGGGCAAGCAAAGCGCGCTGCGCCTCGGACTGGTCCTGGCGGCAGGCGGTGAATTCGCGTTCGTGGTGTTCAAGATCGGCCGCGATCAGGGCCTGTTCGACGCCACGCTGTACGACACCCTGGTACTGACGATCACCCTGTCGATGGCGCTGACGCCGCTGTTGCTGCTGGTGATGTCGCGCTGGCTGAAACCCAAACCGGTGGTCAAGGAAGTACCGGCCGAGTACAAGGCAATCGAATCCGACAACCCGCGTGTGGTGATCGCCGGCATGGGCCGGATGGGGCAGATCGTCGCGCGTATCCTGCGCGCCCAGAACATCCCGTTCATTGCGCTGGACACGTCGGTGGAAACCATCGAGTTCACCCGCAGCTTCGGTAATGTACCGGTATTCTACGGTGACCCCCTGCGGCCGGAAATCCTGCGCGCGGCGAAGGTGGATCAGGCCGAATATTTCGTCATCGCCACGGATGACCCGGACACCAACATCAAGACCGCCGAGCTGGTGCGCAGGCTGTACCCGCACATGAAGATCATCGCCCGAGCCCGTAACCGCCAGCACGTTCACCGCTTGCTGGATCTGGACGCCGAAGCAGTGCGGGAAACTTTCTATTCAAGCCTGGAAATGACCCGCCGCACGCTGATCGGGCTGGGCCTGAGTGAAGCCCAGGCCCATGCACGCATCGAGCGCTTCAAGCGTCATGACGAACAAGTGCTGAATCGCCAGCACTTGATCTACGACGACGCCGCAAAGGTGATGCAAAGCGCGCTGGAAGCCCGGACCGAACTGTCCGAGCTGTTCGAATCCGACCGGATGGACGAAGAAGCGAGCGACGCGAGGCCTGCAGTGAAGGCCAGAAAATAGAGGTGAATCGGTAAGATCGCGGGCTATTGTAGGAGCGCCACCCCGGTCACTCCTACAAGGAACCCATTCATCTTCAGCCCATGACTTCGCTCAGCGGAATGAAGTTGAGCAGGTCGCCCTCCGCCACCGTTGTGCCTTCGATGATTTCGATCAGTCCGTCGGCCCAGGCGGCGCTGCGCAGCACACCTGAACTCTGGTTGCGGTAGGCAACCAGCCGGCCCTGCTCAAGGCGTCCGCGCAGGTACTCGCGCCTGTTGCCCGGTTTGGTCCAGACGAATGCAGCAGGCACCTGAAACTGCAGCGGCTTGACGGCCTGCACGCCCAGGCGTCTGAGCAGATAAGGTCTGGCAAGCAACGCGAAGGTCACCAGCGTCGAGGCCGGATTGCCCGGAAGGCCGATCACCGGCACGCCACGGAAATGGCCGAAGGTCAGCGGCTTGCCGGGTTTGATCGCCAGTTTCCACAGGGCGATCTCGCCTTCTTCACGCAGCGCGTGACCAAGAAAATCTGCTTCGCCGACGGATACGCCGCCCGTGGAGAGGATCAGGTCGACGTCGTTCAGGCCGCCCAGCGCCGCGCGGGTTTTCTCGAGGTTGTCGGGAAGGATGCCCGCATCGACCACTTCACAGCCCAGCCGCGTCAGCCAGCTGCACAGCAACACGCGATTGCTGTTGTAGATCTGCCCCGGCCCCAGCGGCTGCCCCGGCTCGATCAACTCATCGCCCGTGGACAGCACAGCGACCCGGGCGCGGCGCATGACCTGCACGTGGCCGAAACCCATGCTCGCGGCCAGGCCCAGTTCAATTGGATTCATGACCGTGCCGGCATCCAGCACCTTGTCCCCGACCGTGGTCTCCTGCCCCTTCGGGCGAATGTTCTGACCGGCGCTCAACGGTTCGAGAAAGCGCACTGTCGCGTCGGCCTGGACTTCGGCGTTCTCCTGCATCTCGACGCAGTCAGCCCCTTCAGGGACCGGAGCCCCGGTGAAGATCCGCGCGCAGGTCCCGGGTTGCAGTGGCTCGGGCGCGTGCCCGGCGAAGATCCGCTGGCTCACCGGCAACGGCTCGCCGGTCCAGTCCGCCACGCGCATCGCGTAACCGTCCATGGCGCTGTTGGGCCACGGCGGCAAATCCAGCGTCGAGACCAGATCGTCAGCCAGCACGCGCCCCTGGGCATCGGCCAGCGCCACGGTTTCACGCTCGGTGATCGGCGCGGCGGCAGCGAGGTCCATCAATCGCTGCATAGCCTCTTCGACCGGCATCAGGCGACTCATTTCAGGTGCGCTCATGGAGGCTCACCCGCGAGTCGCGCAGGGTTCGGCCTTCTTGAGGTGCGGCACGAAATTGCAGGGGCGGAAGCTGTTGTTCAACTGGTCGGCGAGAATGCCGTCCCAGCCGGTGCGCACGGCGTTGGTCGAGCCCGGCAGGCAGCACACCAGCGTGCCGTTGGCCAGACCGGCAAGGGCGCGGGACTGAATGGTCGAGGTGCCGATGTCGGGCAGGGATATCTGGCGGAACAGTTCGCCAAAACCGTCCACCTGTTTGTCCAGCAGGCAGGCCACGGCTTCCGGGGTGCTGTCGCGGCCGGTAAAACCGGTGCCGCCGGTGATCAGCACGACTTGCACTTCATCATCGGCGATCCAGGTCGCCACCTGGGCGCGGATCTTGTACAGGTCATCCTTGAGCAGCACGCGCTCGATCAGGCCATGACCGGCCGTGGTCAGGCGGTCGACGAACATCTGGCCGGAGGTGTCGGTTTCAAACGTACGGGTGTCACTGACCGTCAGAACAGCGATGTTCAGGGGTACGAAAGGCGAGTCTGCCTTGGCTTTCATGGCGAGGTCCGGTTGTAGAGGAAACAGGGCGGTGTTATATCACAGCACCTTTTTTTTGCCGCGCCAACCGAGCTGATCATGACCCCTTCCGAAGCCCTCCCGCCCTGCTCCATCCTGCTGCTCGCCGGCGGCCAGGGTCGGCGCATGGGCGGGCGTGACAAAGGCCTGATCGCCTGGCGCGACAAGCCTTTTATCAAACACTTGCATGGGCTGGTGCGCCCGCTCACGGATGATTTGATCGTTTCGTGCAACCGCAACCGCGAGGAGTACGCGCGCTACGCCGACCGGTTGGTCGAGGATGAGCAGCAAGATTTCCCCGGCCCCTACGCGGGTATTCGCGCAGGCCTTGCCGTGGCGAAACATGACTATCTGCTGGTCATCCCCTGTGACATGCCGCTGCTGGATCGCGCGCTTCTTGATGGCCTGCGCCAGACCGCTGCTGCGAATGCCGGCGTGCCGGTCATGGTCCGTCAGGGCGAGCAGTGGGAGCCGCTTCTATGCTGCATTCCCACCCACCACGCGACTGTGTTCGAGCAGCATTGGCAGCAGGGTCAGCGCAGCCCGCGCCGGACCCTGGCAGAATTGCGCGCCGTCGCGTTGCAGTGCGAGTCCGACGACCCGCGTCTGGCCAACCTCAACACGCCGGATCTATTGACCGAAATCAAGCCCTGAGCGCAGCGGGCAGGTTTCATGGAACTTTGCCGTTACACTCTGCGTCAGAGACATCACTAAACAAAATACCCCGGAGACACAGCAATGAAACAACGGACTCTTCCTGCCGCCTTCCTGCTTGCACTGAGCCTCGCCTCTCTGGCCGGTTGCTCTTCGCCAACGGTGATCACGCTGAACGACGGCCGTGAAATCCAGGCAACCGACGAGCCGAAGTACGACGAAGAGTCGGGCTTCTATGAGTTCAAACAGCTGGACGGTAAAGAAACCCGCATCAACAAAGATCAGGTTCGTACCGTTAAAGAACTGTGATGCCGGCTTGATCGCGAGGGTTTGAAAAGACCGCCGCCGAAAGCAAAAAGACCCGCCAATCGAGCGGGTCTTTTTTTGTCTGGAATAACCGGGTCGCACCGGGCCACACCCGCGTTACCAATCCAGTGTGATCCGGCTTTCGAACACCCGCTCCTGGCCCGTAACCGGATCAATGAAACGCAATCCCTGGGCGAGCAATTTGAGCGGGTGGGCGTAGTCGTCCACGGTATCCTTGAGCACCTCAGGGTAGAACGGATCATTGCAGATGCCGGCGCCCAGGGCGGCCATGTGCACGCGCAGTTGATGTTTTTTGCCGGTCACCGGATACAGCGCGTACCGCCAGAGCCCGCCGTTTCGTTCGCTGACTTCAACGCGAGTTTCGGTGTTGCTTGGCCCCTCGCCCTCCTGCATGCGAAAGAACGGTTCGCCATCGACCAGGCGGCTTTTGTGGACGCGCGGAAACGCCATGTCCGGCAGCGCAGGCGCAATCGCTTCATAGCGCTTTTCAATCTGCCGGGTTGGAAACAGCGCCTGATACGCCGAACGCGTCTGCCTGCTGGCCGAGAACAGCACCAGCCCCGCCGTGTGCCGGTCAATGCGATGCAAAGGCACCAGGTCGGGATTGTCGAGGGTACGGATCAGACGCCGCAGCAGGGTCTGCTCGACGTACTCGCCCGCCGGGGTGACGGGCAGAAAATGCGGCTTGTCGGCGACCACCAAATGCTCGTCGGCATACAGGATCGACTCCTGCACCGGAATCGGCGTCTCGTTGGGCACTTCGCGAAAGTAATGGATACGCAGGCCTTCGCGGTACGCAAGGTCTACTGCGATCGGCTGTCCGTCAGCGTCGAGCACCTTGCCCCGCGCGATCCGGTCCAGCCACTGCTCGCGGCTGATGGCACTGAAGCGCTCGCACAGGCACTCAAGCACCGTCAGCCAGGGTCCGGGCGGCAGATACAACGTGCTGGCTTGACGGTGGGCGGCGGTAAACACAGGTGCGGACATAAACGGCTCAGGCTGAAAATGACGATGGCGACAGGGCGGGCATTATCAACGCCGGCGAATCTTTACGCGACAGGGTAAATCTCGGATTCGCCGGAAGGCTCTATCCCGCGCGCCACAGCGGCGCGCGACGTTATGTCGCACGGAAAACCGGCGCCAGTTGTCTGACAGCGACAGGACAGCGCTGGATGCGCAAAATTATTTGTCCTAAAATGTTTCGAAATCGGCACGCAGGCGCGAATCCGAGCGGACACGAACACCCCCGTGACTGAAATCGAAAACGCCTGCCAGACCTGAAACTCATAAAAAGAAAGCCCGTCATCGACGGGCTTTTTTCGTTTTCAGCGTTTGTATTGCGCGTTGAGCGCCACTGCACGACTTGCTGCCGCCACAGATTTCTTTTCGCAACTTTTGAGGTTACGCCCATGCTGGTTCAATTCTTCCAATGGATCAAACGTCTCTCCACCGGTACTTCATCGCAGAACGATGAAAACTACTCGCAGTCCTTTTCCAACGAAGACCAAGACGTGGGTCGCTGGACATTCATGTCGGTGTTCATCGTGCTCACCCTCAGCCTGTACGTCGTCGCCGGCCTCGGCTACTACGCTAAAGTTCACGTCTGGGACGGCATGACCGACGAGCAGAAAGCCGCCGTCGCTCAAGCCATGGTGGTCGACACGCAATATCTCTGACGCGCAATCTCTGAAGCCAACGCTGACGCGCGCTTATGCCCTGATTGTGCCCGTCAGTCGCTCAGAAACAGCACGACCTGATCGGTGTCGAACGGCCAGTCCAGTTCGGCACCGGTGTCTGCCCGCCTCAGCACGGGAATCCTCAGGCTATAGGTTTCGTAATGCGCCTCGCTCTCGGCGATGTCGACCAGCTCCACCATCAAGCCGTGCTCCACCAGCGGCATCAGTTCGGCTTCGGCCACCTCGCACAAATGACACCCCAACGTTCCGAACAGCTGACATTCCGGTGGCATGGCTAGGCCCCTCTGTGGCTGCGATTCCAAGGGTTAGATCGGCAAGTCTAGAACTGGCCGCCCATACCGTCGAGCTTGCGCATGCTTCCTGGCCTCCCTCCTGTCGCCCACCCACACTGGAGCGCGACGCTCGGCGGGCGCACCGGAACGGCGCAGAAACCGCTTCACGCGAAACGGCAACCCTGTTCACGCGATTGGAATGAACCTTCAGGAATGCGCCATACTCGAAACCCCATATCGTCATCCCCTAAGGAGAAAACCATGGCTCGACCTACAGCAGAAAAAGCCCAGGACATATTGATGTCTGACTTCCAGACGCTGGTTGCCGATACGGAAAAACTGCTGGCGCACACGGCCTCCCTGGCCGGTGAACAGGCTGACGAACTGCGTGAGCAGATTCGCGAAAGCCTGCTCCGTGCACGTGAAACCCTCAAACTGACCGAAGAAACCCTGCGCGCACGCGGCAAGGAAGCGGTCATCGTCACTGAGGATTATGTTCAGAACAATCCATGGCAATCGGTAGGCATCGCAGCTGGCGTCGGCTTCCTGCTGGGCCTGCTGGCCACCCGGCGCTAACGGCCATGACGCAGCCGACAGGTCCAACCGGGACCGATCAATCCTCTTCGCCACGGCGGCTGGGTGCGGCTTTTCTGGGGCTGTTGCACACCCATGTCGAACTGTTCGGCATCGAGCTTCAGGAACAGAAAGCCCGTACGGTCAGGCTGTTGCTGTTCGCAGGCCTGGCGCTGGTTTTCGCGTTGCTGCTGCTCATCGGCCTGTCCGCGCTGCTGCTGATTCTCGTCTGGGACAGTTATCGCCTCTACGGGATCATAGGCCTGTGCGGGTTATACACCCTGGCGGCATTGTTCTGCGCCATGCGGCTGAAGGCGGCTGTGTTCGATGAGTCTTCACCCTTCCATTCGACCCTGGAAGAACTGGCCAACGACCGCGAGCGACTGATGCCATGAGCGCACCCCAATTGCCCCAGACCCATAACCGTCGCGAGTTGCGCAAGGCGCTGATCCGCCTGCGCATGGAGATGCACCGTCAAGAGATCCGTCAGGAATCCTCGCGACTGATGCATCCCCTGCAACGCATGCGCGGCATGGCCTCCGACCTCCCCGGCTCCCTCGGCATCAAGCATGGGCCGCTGTGGGGTGTCGGTGCCGTCACCCTGCTGGGGTTTCTCACCGGCAAGGGCACGCGCAGCAAAAAAACCGGCAGCGTTACCCGTCTGATCAAGTTCAGCGCAACCGTTTTGCCGTTGATCAAAATGGCCCTGCAGAACTCGTCCCGCCGTCGCTAAACGCCTTCTGGCTGCATTCTTGCTAGCTGCATCCTGCCAATAGCCCTCACCTTGCCCGATAGCCTTATCGGGTGAGGTGAGGGTGTTTGTCCGACGACAATCTGAAAAACCCAAGCATACCAACCGTCACCCCTACCAATCGCCACTAAGGAGGCCATGTGTTCGATGGGCAACCGCTCGCCTGTTTCCAGCCGTTCATCGACACCGCGACCGGGCGCATCGCCGGCATAGAAGCCCTGGGCCGTCTGCGCCAGGCAGACGGCAGCCTGCAGTCAGTCGGCCCGCTATTTACCGATCCACGCCGCCCCGCGGTGCAATTGCGTCGGCTGGACCGTCAGGTTCGCGACAATGCCCTGAGCCGCTTTCACGGGGCGCCAAGTGACTGGTTCCTCAGCCTGAACATCTCCCCGCGCTGGATCAGTCGCCTACGCGCCGACGAATCGCCGCCGAGCCTCAAGCAGCTGCAGTCCTACGGCATTCCCGCAGAACGGATCGTCTTTGAGATCACGGAATTGAGCGGCGATGGCCAGCGCCTGAACGAGGTGGTGGCTCGCTACCGCGATGCCGGCGCGCGCATCGCCATCGATGATTTCGGCGCGGGCTATTCGCAGCTGGACCGGGTACTGGCATTGCAGCCCGACATCCTCAAGCTCGACATGCGGCTGTTTCAGGCCGCAGCGCGGGGCGGCCCGAGCAGCGATGTGGTCAAGGCCCTCGCACAGATGGCGGAGAAAACCGGCTGCTGGATCATCGCCGAAGGGGTCGAGACCGAAGCAGAGCTGGACTTCGCCCTCGAATGCGGCTCGCGCTACGTCCAGGGCTATCTGTTCGCCCCGGCGCAGCTGGATTTCTTCGAGGCCGATGCGTTTGTCGACCGCTTCGCGGCCCTGCGTGATCGTTACGTGATGAAGAAGGTCGGTGAGCGTGAACAGCTGATGAGCCTGCGCAAGCAGCTCACGCAATTGATGTCCCGGCTGCAGCGCTGGGCCGAGGGCAATGCACCACTGAGTGATTTGCCCCAGGTCACGGAATTCCCGTGGTTGCTGCGCTTTTATCAGTGCGACCGCCACGGCACGCAGCTCACGCCCAATCTGGAATGGCGCAACGGTGCGTGGACCGCAGACGCCCGGTATCTGGGCCATAACTGGTCTTGGCGGCCCTATTTCTACCACCTGCTCGCCGAGGGCTGGCACGAGCGGCGCCTGACGCTTTCGAGCACCTACCGCGACGCCACCAGCAATCAGTATTGCCTGACGGCCGGGCAGTTCTTCGACAACGGCGAGCGGCTGTTGCTGATCGATGTCGACGCGGCCGGGTTTTGATGATGCTTGCTGGTATCGTTTCATCGATCTTGTGCTTGCAGCGTGCGGGGTGAACCGGGAAGCTAGCGCGGTAATCACCCGACGGAGTACCGGCCTTGGATTGGCAAACCCTGCTCACCCGCGAGCGCCTTGGCAAGACCCTGCACAGCCCTGAGGAATTGGGGCGCAGTCCGTTCCACAAGGATCACGACCGGATCATTTTCTCCGGCGCCTTTCGCCGTCTCGGCCGCAAAACCCAGGTTCACCCGGTCACCAGCAACGACCACATCCATACGCGCCTGACCCATTCGCTGGAGGTCAGCTGCGTCGGCCGCTCGCTGGGGATGCGCGTCGGCGAAACCCTGCGCAGTGCCCTGCCCGACTGGTGTGACCCCAGTGATCTGGGCATGGTCGTGCAATCGGCCTGCCTGGCCCACGACATCGGCAATCCACCCTTCGGCCACTCCGGCGAAGACGCCATCCGCAACTGGTTCAAACAGGCCGCAGGCCGCGGCTGGCTGGACGCGATGAGCGAGGTTGAACGCAACGACTTCCTCAATTTCGAAGGCAACGCCCAGGGGTTCCGCGTCCTCACCCAACTGGAATACCACCAGTTCGAGGGCGGCACGCGGCTGACCTACGCCACCCTCGGCACCTACCTGAAATACCCGTGGACGGCGCGTCACGCCGACTCCCTGGGCTACAAGAAACACAAGTTCGGTTGCTACCAGAGCGAGCTGCCGATCCTGGAGCAGATCGCCGGCAAACTCGGCCTGCCGCAGATCGAGGACCAACGCTGGGCCCGGCATCCGCTGGTGTACCTGATGGAGGCGGCCGACGACATCTGCTACGCGCTGATCGATCTCGAAGACGGTCTTGAAATGGAGTTGCTCACCTACGACGAGGTCGAGTCGCTGCTGCTGGGTCTGGTGGGCGATGATCTGCCGGAAACGTACCGCCAGTTGGGCCCCAATGACTCGCGGCGTCGCAAGCTGGCGATTCTGCGCGGCAAGGCCATCGAGCACCTGACCAACGCCGCGGCCCGCGCTTTCGTCGAACAGCAGGACGCGCTGCTGGCCGGCACGCTGCAGGGCGATCTGGTCGAACACATGCACGGGCCAGCCAAACGCTGCGTGCTCAATGCCAAGGACATGGCGCGCAAGAAGATCTTCCAGGACAAGCGCAAGACGCTGCACGAAATCGGCGCCTATACCACGCTGGAGATCCTGCTGAATGCCTTCTGCGGCGCGGCGCTGGAACAGTTCGGCGGGCATGAGCCATCGTTCAAGAGCCGGCGCATTCTCGATCTGCTGGGCAATAACGCGCCCGACCCAAGCTGGCCGCTGCACACGTCCTTCCTCAGGGTCATCGATTTCATCGCCGGCATGACCGACAGCTACGCCAGCGAAATGGCCCGTGAAATGACCGGTCACTCCAGCCCTGTCTAGCGGCGCCTTTTAGCAGTCGCGCCTTTTCGAGAACGCTCGCGAAAGCCCGAATACGAGCCTGTATTCGGGCTTTTCTCATTGGGGCTTCAGGAAATCCAACAGCAACTTCGGACATTTCCTACGCAACCGTCGGAATGCCCTTATCGCTGGTCGTACATCCCTGCCGAATAATCCGCGCCATTCCGAGCCTTGGGACAACCCGACCCATTACCTCCCGAAGACACCGTCCACCTGCGAGCGCGCCGCCGGCCCGCCATCACGCGGTCGCGCTCACTCCCCCTACGTCTGGAACCGCCGATGTTCACTAAAGATTTCCGAATCCTGCTGGTTGAGGATCATCCGTTTCAGTTGATCGCCTTGCAGATACTGCTGAACAACCATGGTCTGTACCGCGTCACGCCGGCGCTCAATGCCAGCGAAGCACTCGGCGCCATGGAGCGCAGCGCCGAGCCCTATGACCTCCTGCTCTGC
Organism: Pseudomonas petrae; assembly: GCF_021728295.1. Taxonomy (GTDB): domain Bacteria; phylum Pseudomonadota; class Gammaproteobacteria; order Pseudomonadales; family Pseudomonadaceae; genus Aquipseudomonas; species Aquipseudomonas petrae. The sequence goes on along the minus strand of NZ_JAKJXE010000010.1, from coordinate 22,952 downwards.
GACCAGCGTCTGCCGGGCATGTGCGGCCTGGAGCTGATACGGACGGCGAACCAGCGCGGGTTGATCCAGCGCGCCGTGCTGCTCAGCGGCCTCGACGCGGATCCGCTGGCGAGCCTTGAGTCCGAAGCCAGGGCGATGGGCCTGCCACTGCTGGGGTGCCTGAGCAAACCGCTCAACACCCTGGAGCTGATCAGCCTGCTGTCCACGCCCGCGTAATGTTCGCCTGCAGCCCGGTCCTTTTCGGGTATCTGCCAGCACCGATGCAGGCCGCTGCGGAGTGCGCATTTCCACGTGCCGTTGATATCGGGCAAGCGACGTTTTTAAACATGCAGGGACAGTTTCGCGAATGTGCGGGGTTATTCCGATTGGCAATAAACACGCATTTTTAAATGCATTTAATCAACGGTAAATACTGATACGTATTAAACATTCATGACCGCCGAGTGCATCCATGTACGCACATACGCTTATTTCTGTAGGAACATTCCTATATAGCGCTTCGGGCATGATCTCTTTATGTGCGCCTTGAACATCTGGGATAAGGTGCGCGCTTTCTTGCCACCCGTTATGGATTGATCATGAACTCTATTTTTATTATCGACGACCACCCGGTCATACGAATGGCCATACGTATGCTTCTGGAAAACGAGAATTACGAGGTGGTCGGAGAGACCGACAACGGCGTCGACGCCATGCAGATGGTCCGTGAATGCATGCCCGACCTGATCATCCTCGACATCAGCATCCCCAAGCTGGACGGGCTCGAAGTCCTCGCCCGCTTCAACGCCATGAACCTGCCCTCGAAGATTCTCGTTCTGACCGCTCAGGCGCCGAGCCTGTTCGCCATCCGATGCATGCAGTCGGGCGCCTCGGGTTATGTGTGCAAGCAGGAAGACCTCAGCGAACTTGTCAGCTCGGTCAAAGCGGTATTATCCGGCTACAATTACTTTCCCAGTCAGGCCCTTGCCGCGTCGATCAAAAAAGAGGGTGACCCCAACGAGCTTGAGCGCTTCAAACTCGTCAATGACCGTGAACTGATGGTGTTGCAACTGTTTGCCCAAGGGCGGACAAACAAGGAAATCGCCAAAGGCATGTTTCTCAGCAACAAAACGGTCAGCACTTACAAAACCCGGTTGATGCAAAAACTCAAGGCCAAGACTCTGGTAGAACTTATCGAGATGGCAAAACGCAATTCGCTAGTGTGAGAGACAGGATGCCAAAGGCGTTAAAGGACTATTGGATAGCAGCCGTGATGGTCTGCCTTGGCTTCGATACCCAGGCAGATCCCCTGGCGCCGGAACGCTACACGCTGCTGAGCCGCTCCAACCCTGCGCACATGGACGTGACGCTGGACCGCGCCCAGTGGCAATGGGTGCGCAACAAGCGCGAGCTGGTGGTCGGCACCTCCGCGCCGGACTATCCGCCCTTCGACATGACCCTGACCGGGCACGACTACGAAGGCTTTACCGCTGATTACGTGGGCATTCTCGGACGCGTGCTCGACCTGCCGGTCAGGGTGCTGCGATTCGCCAGCCGCGACGAGGCGGTTCAGGCGCTGAGCGAGGGCGAAATCGATTTGCTGGGCAGCGCCAATGGCTACGAGGCGGCGTCGCGCGGGATCATGCTGTCAACGCCCTACGCCGTTGACCAGCCCGTCCTGGTGACCCGCGCCGGAGAGGCCCGGCCCTTGAACGGCGACCTCAACGGTTTGCGCCTGAGCATGGTTTATCACTACCTGCCGCCCGACGAAATCGCCGCGCTTTATCCCAAGGCGCGGCTGCAGACCTTCCCCTCCTTCCAGAGCGCGATCAATGCCGTGGCCTTCAATCAGGCCGACGTGTTTCTGGGCGACACGATTTCCACCCACTACGTGATCAACAAGGGCTATCTGAACAACGTGCAGATGGCCAATTTCGGCAAGCACGAGGCGAACGGTTTCAGCTTCGCCGTGCAGGCGTCCAACCCGGTGCTGCTGGACATCGTCAATCGGGTGCTCAACGGCATTCCGGTGGAAGAGCGCGTCGCCATTTCCAAACGCTGGGGCGCCGGCAGCGACCTGATGCTCACCGACCAGAAGCTGCAGCTCAATCAACGAGAAGAACGCTGGATCGCACAGCATCCGACCGTTCGCGTGGTGTTCAACGAGGCCTATGCGCCGCTGACGTTCTTTGATGCGGCCGGCAATTTCAGCGGCGTCACCGCCGACTTGCTCGAACTCATCCGCCTGCGCACCGGGCTCACCTTCAAGGTCACCCATGCCGCCAGCATGAACGACATGACCAACCAGCTGAGCCAGGGTCAGGCCGACCTGATCGGCGCGATGATCCCCAGCGAAGAGCGCCAGAACCGCTTCAATTTCAGCCGTCCCTACCTGGACAACGTGTTCGTGCTGGTCACGCGCAAGGAAACCTCGGCCCCCTCCAATCTCGATCAACTGGACGGCAAGCGGGTGGCGCTGACCCTCAGCAGCCCGATCCTGCCCTTCCTGCACGACCAGCACCCGGGCATTTATCCGGTGGAGGTCGACAACCCGGCGCAAGCCCTGGACATGCTCGCCCACGGCCGCGTGGAGGGCGCCATCACTTCGCTGTTCAGCGCCAGTTATTTCCTGTCCTCACGGGCGTTGAACGACACGTTGCAGATGCGTGTAACGGTGGGGCAGGAACCGGCGCGCATTGCCATGGCCACGTCACGCAATGCGACCGAGCTGACCTCGATTCTCGACAAGGCGCTGTCGAGCATCGCCCCGGAAGACCTGGCCGCCATCAACAATCGCTGGCGCACCTATACACCGCCGGGCAGCGGCGCGTGGCACGACTATGAGCTGTTGATCTATCAGATCATCGGCGGCGCGAGTCTGTTGCTGCTGGGTTCACTGGCGTGGAATGCCTGGATGCGCCGGCAGATCAAACAGCGCGAACGCGCCGAGCGTGCGCTCAACGATCAGTTCGAATTCATGAGCGCGCTGGTCAACGGCACGCCTCATCCCATCTATGTCCGCGACCGCGACGGCCTGTTGAAAATGTGCAACGAAAGCTACCTCGCCGCCTTTGCCGAGCGGCGCGAGGACGTGATCGGCAAAAGTATTCTGGACGGCATTTTAAGCAATACCGAGGAGGCTCTGGGTTACGTCGAGGATTACAAGCGCGTCATGGCCGACAACGAGCCGCTGATTCTCGATCGCTCGCTGCACATCGGCGGCCGCGAGCTGACGATCTACCACTGGATCCTTCCGTTCCGCGACTCCCTCGGCAAAGTGCAGGGCATCATCGGCGGCTGGATCGACATCAGCGAACGGCGGCAATTGATCGAGCAACTGCAGACGGCCAAGGACCTGGCGGACGATGCCAACCGCGCGAAAAGCACCTTCCTGGCAACCATGAGCCACGAGATCCGCACGCCCATGAATGCAATCACTGGCGGATTTTGTAGAAACTCCGTTTAGTCAGCGTTCTTCATTTCAAGCAGTTATTTCTGACCCGCGTGTACATCTCTGCAAACCCATCGAGTCTGAAATTGACAGTGCGGACAGTAGTTAAAGTGTTAATTCGCAGAATACCTTCTCTACCCTGTAATAGGTCTTGGACTAGGGCATCTGGTGGGGTAGAAAAAAGAGCGGAGTAAGTCGCCATTTGCGCTGTTACGTCATATGTTGGTTTTCTGTCGACATAGATACGATAAGAGACAGTACTACCCGGTGCGGCGATAGTATCTGATTGTGTTACGGTCAGGAAAACCTTTCCTTTGGAGCAGATTGCTCCAAGACCATCACGTCGAGATTCCCCATGTACTACGAGACCGTCAAGCCGAGTATTTTCGACCGTAGAGGTATAGCTATAATTTTCCTCAAAAAGTTTTTTGCCATAGCCATGTTGCTGTTTTCCGAAAACCCCTGATTTAACCTTATTTTCGTCAACAGACTTTTGAACAGGGTCACCAATATTGTCAACCAACCCTAGGTCGCTCAAACTGTATGGCTTATCAAATAATACCTGTTTAGTATCATTCATGACTTTTACCATCAGTAAACCCTGCGGGCTTCTGAAAGTTTGTACGATGGTAACGTTTTGCCCGTCAGTCAAGGAATCACGAATCCCCATATACGTCTGGTCTTTTGTAACCAAGTAACTTTTATTGAGATAGTCAGCGTCGGCTGCATATTTACTACTTACTGACTGATTAGTTTGACAGCCCGCGAGTGTAAAACCCATCAATGCAAGGTACAAAAAACTTTGCTTATACATCCTTGTTTACTCCAAAATGATTTTTTATTACAAAGCATTATGCCATATTCGATTTTCGTTGACTAGGCGGGCAATTTGCATTAGATACAAGCACGCATAATTTCAACTTACTCGAACGCGCTTCACTTCTTGACATGTGCTTATCGCATCGCAGTGTATAGCCGAGCGAGCCGAGCCGACAGGCAATGCATTTTTGCTTTTGCTTTTGCTCTTCTTGGATAATTCTAAAATAACTGTCGCAACCTTTAATTCCGTGGCTTCCAACATAACCCACTTCTATTAAATGCTCATAAGTCTATGTCTACAAAGTTGCAGGCAATAAAAAAGAGCCTTTCGGCTCTTGTGTTGGGTTTTGATTTGTTATACTGAAGTTACCAAGCAAAAATATAAGAAATGAAAACAACCCATACGTCTATTGTATCACACAAAAATAAAAGTCAAGCATTAACTCAACAAAACATCGCAGAAGTAAAAGCCAATGCCGAATTGTTTCAAAATCCGCATATCAATGCTTCGGAACTAGTCGCAAAACTAAAAGTAGTCATATCTCAACTCAACCCGCTTACAAGAACCTTCGAATTTTCGAGCGATTATCGTGTTGAGTCTTCATTGCCCTTCGTAAGCGATGAAGAAGCCGAGGATTTAGGGTTTATCAAAATAATAAAACTTCCTACACCTAAATTCAATGTTCTACGAGCCAATAAGAAACAAGAGTTTTCATATCAAGAGAAAATAGAAAATTACGCAACGGATGCACTGGCATTAGCCAAAACAATAAATAGGCTGTTTGATTACCTCCGTGCCGATGAATATTTAAAGCAGTTAATTCTGGTCGCAAGCGCTGACCTAAAATCTAAGAGCGAACTGAATAGCATTGAAATATATAAAAATGTAAGGTTTTCTGATTTGCGCTGTTCCGGTACTGTGTTTGATAAGTTGTATGAGTTTTTTGTGGACGATGAAGGTATCCGCTACGCAAGCGATAGAAGCATTTATGGCAAAGAAAATGAGGGTAAAGACAAATGCACTTTTAGAAGGCTTGCGAAAATTGTCAAAGCCGTCGCAAGAAAACAACGAGAAATGCACTTACTAAAAAATCGTAAAATTGGGTGGAATGATGAAGCATATTGTAGCAACGAACTTTTAGGGTATCAGAGAGAAAAAGACATTGAGCAGCAAGAATTTATTGATAATACTGAAATCGTTTATACTGACGATAAAGGAAAAGAACAGAAAATCCCGCTCTCAAAATTTGCCTTAACTGATGAGCGCAAAGCGTCCGAAATTTATATGAAAGTTAAAGACTTGGAGAAAGTCGCAGAGAGTAAGGGATACATCGCTTTATTTACTACTTTTACGTGTCCGGCTGAATTTCATTCAAATCCTAAAAGTGGTCGGAACTGTTGGGACGGTTCAACGCCAAGGGAAGCGTCTGATTGGCTTTCTACAAGGCTTGTGGCGTTGAACAAGGATAGAGAAAGACACGAGATAGAAACGCTTGGGATGTGGTGCAAGGAAGCTCACAAAGACCAATGCGTTCATATGCACTCGATGTTTTTTGTACGCCCGGACCAAGCCGCTGAGTTAATCGCTCTTATCCATAAACACTATTCGCATAGTGAGAATGCTGTGCGGATAGTTTTCATATCAGATGAAGAGGCAAAGAAATCGGTCAAGAAAGGCGCAAGTCCTGCCACTTATATTACGAAGTATGTCATTAAAAGCCTTCGTGAAAAATCCGATGAGTCGATGAAGAACAAAGCCGTTGCTCGTCTGTGGGGTTATAGAATGTATGGTTTTTTTGGGAAGACACAAACTATCCTATGGCGTGCATTTGATAGGTTTTTCGATAAAGAGCCAAGCGAACTAATGATAACATTCACGAACATAGTATTTGTACAACTTGCGAAATTCAGACAAGACGGGAAATTTTGGGCATTCTGTGAATATGCGAATGAATTTATTCAGACCGTGATTATTGAACACGATGAAATGTCTTGGAGCGGGTTTGAATTTATTCGCAAGGTCAAGTGGGGTTACAGAGTGAAAGGAACTGACGATTGTCTCCAAACAAAATTCGAATGTAGTTTGAGAACAAATTTTGGGCAATAAAAAAAGCCTTAACGGCTCTTATATTGTTACATCAAATCAGGGTTTGTAACTTAATGGAATGAAATTTGGCAATTCGACAGATTTGCCTTTCTGTTTATGACCCAACTTTGCAAGTGCGTGGTCTATGTCTGCTTCGGCGAATAATTGTTCTGCTTTCGTTTTGGGTTGATTAGTAGTTGGAGCGGGTATTGTTTTTTTGTTTTTCATTTTGCTATCCTCGTTATTTTCAGTTTGGTTAGTGTTTTGTGGTAATTCAGTTGTGAGCGACTTCGATGGTTGCGTTTCTGTCTTTGATATTGTATCAAATTGAAGCCCCTTTAATTTCAATGCTTCAAGATGAAATTCAAGAAGTTTAACCTTTGTTTTTGGGTATTTTTCTTGATTGGTTTTGACTCGTTCGAAAAGCGCAGTTAAATCAGATTTAGTAGGTTCATAGTTGGATACCTCTAAACCCATCATTGCGGATACCAGCCACGTTTTGCGTTTAAAATCTTCCGAGCCGGTAAGGTAAAATGGCCCTTTAATACCTTGTGCGATCAAAGCCTGCATTCCTGCTTTTATGCTAATTTCATTAGGGTTCGTGAAAGAAACGCTGTTGGCGTTAACCGTAAAACCGGTTTTGTATTTCTCATCTTTGCTTGTGTAATTTACGCCATCAGAGGTCTTAAATTTCGTATAAAGGCTTTCACGGCGGTTTGGTTTTGGGTCCGGTTCTGGGTCCGTACCTGGACTTGAAGAAATTTCGGCAAATTCATCTGGTGGCAATGGAGACTCAAAGCGCAAGATTAACTGGCTAATTCCATTTTCATCGACTTTATATTTTTCTATCAATTTGCTCATTTGAAAACCAATGGAGCTTGGCTTAATAGATGTTGAACCTTTGGTGATGTAATAGCCTGACAGCCTTGTAGGGTCGGTTTTGCTCTTGTTGGCACGGATAGTAAAACCTTCTTCAATCATCGCCACAAACAACGCCTGTGGCGTCTTGGCATCGGAAAGAATGCCTTTCAACTCGTTCTTATACTTTTTCTCATCAGACTCTTGGCCCGTACGATTTTCGTACTGTTTAGAAGCGTAGTTGAGTCTTGTCGGGTTTGGGTCGTTCCTGCTTTCCGAGATTTGCTCATTTTTGAGTGAATGCTTTTTTTCGAGTTTTTGAGCAAGCGTCTCTAAGGCACGATAATTGTCTTTCTTAAAAAACGCCTTGTTGTCAAAATCTCTATTCTCCATCACTAAATGAAGGTGTGGATTATTAGTGTCTCGATGGACGGCGAGCAAGAAATTGCGATTATCACCGAAATGACGTTTTACCAACTCATTGCCAATTAGTAATAGTTTCTCGTCTGTAATCACGTCATGGCTTTCCTCGAAAGATACGATGTAATGCATTTCATTGCTTTTCTGCTTTGCAGTTAAACGGCTATTAAAATCCAATTCGATTGCTTTGGCTGACTCATTGAGGTTGGCGGTATCAACTGAAATATTACCGCTAATCTGGCTGGCTTTCTTCAAAACATAATTAGCAAGGTTTCGAGTGTTGGGTTTAATTCTTGGGACTTCTTTGATAAACATTATTTAGCCCCGTCAATAAACGCAAGAAGGTCATTACTCCCGCTTATAAGTTTTTTATGAAAAGCCCCGTAGTTGTGAACGAAATCAGTAAGTGTTCTGATAGTGCTTTCGTCCTGCTTTTTATCTAAAACGTACTTATTTGCGAGAACTCCCACATCACGCAACTTATTGTTGTCAGCGAATTCAATTGAGGAATTAATGAACTCCTTCTCATAAACCGTAAATGCGTCGAAGAATTCGAAAAGCAGTTTAACCAAATCTTGATTTGCAAATCTGTCTTGGTACTCTTTGTGCTCATTTTCAGTGAGGCTAATTGTATACTGCTTTTTTCTCGGTGAATGACTATCCTCAAAAAGAGGAAGGTTTATCAATGACTCAAAATCTGGTTTTGTAGCTGTATTAATTTCAAGCGTTTTGAAACGTAGGCGACTGACGTCAAGTTTCATTTTGAGCAAAGTTCGGAGAGCGATAGTAATATTTTTGTTTGTTTCAGGCACCGCACTTTTGATTTGAGACAAATTAGTGTAGAGATTTGCAAGGGTTTGATTGTACTTCCCGAACTCAATGGAGTGACAGTTTTTTGCTATTATGACAAAACTACGGTTATGGAAAAGGTGTTGCTTAAATGCGTCCGATAGCGAAAACTTCGATACAGAAATTTCATTATATTCTCTTCGAAGTTGTTCAATTTGTTCGGCGTTGATTTCCGTAAGGCGGGTACTTGCTTTGAATTGGCTCATAGGTTTTTATATGGTTATGAGCATATCGTAGCATTTATTTTTTAGATTGTTGCCTTAACGCTTTGCTATTAGATACGACCCTTGTGGGAGTATTTTGCCACCCGTAATGAACGATAGAGAATGAGTGGGGCAAGCATAAACAACCAAACGACGATAGTCGTGATGGTTTTTTATTCTGCTTGCTTCTTTAAATCAAGTTACCAGTTTTTAAACTAGAAGCACGTTACAGAGACGTGATTTTTAATCACGCCTTTGTTACTGCTAGATGTGCAATCCTCGCCGCGCAAAGTAACCATCTGGTGTAACTTCAATCGTATCTATATGCTTGTCGTCGTGATAAATATCAAGGGAGAAAAATTTCTTTTTTACAGGAGTGATAACGATTTTTATCTTCTGCGAGTGAAGAAAGTTATTTATTCTTATGCGACCTTTTTCCGTTATCAAAAGCCTGTAAACCTCCATTACGTTTACGTCTGATTTTGTTGCGAGGTGCATTGAACTAATTTTAAGGTTTAGTTTGTGTTCGTCTGTTTTGAGGTTGTCTAGCTCTTGACTCACTTCATCAATTCTATTCGTAATATATTTTTGCGCACTGTCAGAAGACTTTTCAAGTATCGAAAAGTTATTTGCCAATGCTTTTTCTTTTATGATTATCTGCCCGGCAATTTCTTGATGTTCTTTTTCAAGTGCTTTTATGTCTTCATTTTTTACAATGATTTTGTGAAACGGAATTAGCGATTGATATGCAAGGAATATTTCTTCTATGCGTGCATATCTGTGCCTGATACCTTTCCCCGGCATTGCATATTTGCACTGCCCGACAGTCGATGCATGGCAAACTAAATCGACATAGTAATTTTTCTGGGCATGGTAGCGAAAAGTTGAGCCGCACTTGCAAAATACCAAACCGCGCAAAATATTTTTAAACTCTTCGGCTTTTCTTCCAGCCAGTTTCGGGTCTTGTCTTTCTTTTAGCTTTTCGCTAATCCTGTGAAATTCTGACTCACTGATTACAGATGGATAATAGTTCTTTATTTCCTTATTAACGATGGTTCTATTTCCATTCTCATCGTTTTTCATCGCAAGGAACGAACCATAAATAGCATGTTTGTGTAACACTTTTCCGACAGTGCTATCAGTATATTTTTTCGGGTGATCTTCTTTGTTCAATTCTTTTGAAATAGACTGAAACCCCATCTCAAAGCAAAGCTCTGTCATTCTTTTAACTGCTTTTGCGTGTTCATTTAAAACGAACTTACCATCAGTAAACGAAATCCAAAAAGGACACCGCTTTGTAATAATTCCGCCGTTTTCACCCTTGGTGAGATTTCGGGCTTTTGCATCTGATATTCGCTCACTCTTTGATTTGCTTTCATCATTTGCACGTTCAAGGATGTTTTGAATGAGACTAATATCAACACTACTATCTTTTTTTCGTTTTGAGTAAAGCCGGTTATCGAAAAGTGTGTAAATTGAACAGTCCGATTGAATAATTGAGATGATTAACTCTAATGCATCATATCCGCCCATCCTGCTAATTCGGTCGAATGACTCGACCAATAGGAGAGCGTTTGGAAGAATTTCTTTTGACTTGATACGTTCAACGAATTTCGCTAATTGACCGCTCTTTAAGTTCTTGCCCTTGAAGGCTGAAACTCCTAGGTCTTCATAGCGTTCGACCTGTCTTGCTAGGGGGTATTGCTCAAAAAAACGGTTGAGCTGTTCAAGCTGTCGAACCTCGCCAAAGCCAAGGCTTTGCGCTTTCGATGAGAAACGTATGTAACTGTATACGTTGATGGTTTCGCCGTTCTGAAACACGTCAGCGAACGCCCTGGGCAGTGTATTTTTGACTGACATAATGCTCTGAACCCCTTGTAGACTGTGCATTCTAGCATTTTATACAAAAGCCTCCTATCATTGCGGTGATCGGCATGCTCGAGCTGGCCCTGAAGCGCGCCGACCACGGTCATCTGGACCGTCCGGCGATAGAAGTGGCCTACAGCTCGGCGAAGGATTTGCTGGAGCTGATCGGCGATATTCTCGACATCGCCCGCATCGAGTCAGGTCGTCTCAGCCTGAGCCCCGAGCGCGCCAATCTGCGCCAACTGGTCGAATCCGTGGTGCGGGTGTTCGACGGCCTGGCCCGGCAAAAAAGCCTCACGCTGGCCCTGGACCTGGACGCACGGACCAACACGGATGTGTTGATCGACCCGCTGCGCTTCAAGCAGATCCTCTCCAATCTCATCAGCAACGCCATCAAATTCACCGAACTGGGTCAGGTCAAGATCAGCCTGCAGACCGAAGCCGGACGCAACCCGCAGCAAATGCGCGTGCAAGTGGTGATTCATGACAGCGGCATCGGGATCACCGAGCAGGACCAGCAGCGGCTGTTTGCGCCCTTCGCTCAGGTCGATCAATCAGGACAACTGGCGCGCACCGGCGCAGGGCTGGGCCTGGTGATCTGTCGCAGCCTGTGCGAAATGATGGGCGGCAACCTGACCTTGAGCAGCCGTCCCGGGGATGGCACGCGAATCGAAATGACCTTCGAGTTCACCACCCTTGAACCGCTGGACGCGAAAAGCATCGCCCGTGAAGCGGCTCCCCACGCCTCAGCCCAGCTGCACATCCTGATCGTCGACGATCACCCGGCGAACCGTCTGCTGCTGTTCGAGCAGCTGTGCTTTCTGGGGCATCGCTGCGACATGGCGGTACAGGGCGCCGAAGCCCTGGAGCGCTGGCGTGGGGAGCGTTTCGATCTGGTGATCGCCGATTGCAACATGCCGGTCATGAACGGCTACGACCTGGCCCGGGCCATCCGCCAGTTGGAGCACAGCGAGGCACGTCCGCGCTGCACCGTGCTGGGCTACACCGCCAATGCGCAGCCGGAGGAAAAGCAACGCTGCCGTGATGCCGGCATGGATGACTGCCTGTTCAAGCCCATCAGCCTGACCGCGCTGAACGACCGCTTGAGCAAGGTCATGCCGCTGCGCCCTTCGTCTGCGCCGGGCACGCTGCCCGCCGTGCCCGTTCAGCCGCCGCAGGCTGTGTTCGACCCGCACACCATTGAAGCGCTGACCGGTGGCAGGGCCGACATGAATGAGCGGCTGCTCGATCAACTCATCGCCAGCATTCGTCAGGACCGCGCCGAGCTGAACGCGACCACGTTCCCGGAGCAGCTGAAAGACATCGGCCACAAGGTGCGTGGCGCCGCGAACATCATCGCGGCGACAGCCGTCATCGAAGGCTGCGAAGCGCTGGAATCTGCCTGCGAGGCCGAAGCGCCGGAGGCCATCATCGGCGAGCGGCAGTCAGCACTCGATGTGGCGATGGGAGCGCTGGAGCAGGCGTTGGTGGCTTATCGCGGGAAAACGCCTGCGTCACAGAAAGGGCGGCTGGCATGAACCTGATGACCATGAGCGCTGCCGACTATCAGGCGTTTGCTGAACGTTCTGTCGCCGGGTATGCCCGGGATATTGCCCGCACCTACGGAGTGCCTGACGCGCTGGCCTTCATCAGCGCGAGCGCCGACTTCAATGAACTGTTGGAGGACGGTCTGGACACCGAGGGGCATTACTTCTATCGCTTGTGCATCGGCGATGATGTTGAGGTGGGCAGCCTATGGATAGGGATTGTGGAGAACCCGCCGTCGCCTACCAGACTGTTTGTCTACGACCTGGAGATTCATCCGGCCTTCAGACGCCAGGGCCTGGGCAGGCAAGCACTGAGCGCTGTCGAAGCGTGGGCCATCGAGCGCGGCATTCGGCGTCTGGAGCTGAACGTATTTGCTGACAACCATGCGGCGCGGACGCTGTACGAAACGTCGGGGATGGCCGCCTGTGAAATGACCATGGGCAAGAATTTATAGCCCGCCGAGGTGTGCCCCCGATCAGGCCGGCCCGGTAGCAGAATCAACGCTGCCGTACGGCGCCAGATGTTCGCTCAGGTATTTCAGCAGAATGCTCACCTTCGGCAGCGCCTCTCGGGTTTTCAGCCAGACCAGATTCATCGGCAGTCCATCGGTCGCAAGCTCCGGCAGCACTTCAACCAGCCGGCCCTCGTTGAGGTGGGTTTGCACCAGCCAGGTCGGCAACTGGGCGATGCCATGCCCGGCCAGCGTGGCCGATACTTCGCCCTCCCCGTCGCCGACGGCAATGCGCGGATGAATGACCCGCCGCTCCTGATCCCCCGGCACGCGCCCGCGGAAATACCAGGGCCCGACCTGCCCGTCGGACTGGCCGTAGGCAATGCAATGATGATGTTCAAGATCGGCGTCCGTCTCGGGCTGACCGTGCTCGGCGATGTAGCTCGGCGCGGCACAGAACACCAGTCGCTGAGCGCCGATGAAACGATGCCCCAGCCCCGCCGCCCAGGCATCGCGCCCGCCGATTCTGACCACAATATCGATGCCTTCATGCACCGGATCGATGAACCGGTCGGAGAACGAAATGTGCGGCTGCAGCAGCGGGTATTCCCTGACGAAATTGAGAATCAGCGGCAACACATGGAGGCGCCCGTAAGAGGCAGGCAAATCAATCCGCACCCGGCCATGGGGCTCATGCCGCTCGGACGCGAGGGCCAGTTCGGCCTCTTCAAGGTCAGCCAGCACGCCGCTGCAAGTGGCGTAGAACTTCACGCCAGCTTCGGTGAGGGACACGCGGCGCGTAGTGCGGTTGAACAGGCGCTGGCCCAATCGCTGCTCCAGGCGTGCGATGCTTTTACTGACCGCCGACGCTGTCAGGTTCAGCTTCAGTGCCGCATTGGCGAAGCTGCCGAAATCGGCCACTGCCACAAAGACGTCAATGCCCTTGAGACGCTCGGATGAGAACACAGCGATTACCATTGCTGAACTGAGTTCGCGATAGTAAGTCATTTATGTCGCGGATGAGAACGCAGATCTCCAATAGGCTATGGCAACGTCTCTTGGAGCTTCTTCTATGCACCCTTCACACTCCGCAACGGCATCCGCGCCGGATGCCACGTCTCGATCAGGGGTACAGATCCTGATCATGGCGATCGCTGCATTCATCATCGTCACCACTGAATTTCTGATCGTCGGGCTGCTTCCGGCCATGGCCAAGGACCTGGGTGTATCGATCGCCGTGGCTGGCCAGGTGGTGACGCTGTTTGCATTCACTGTGATGCTGTTCGGGCCGTTCCTCACGGCAAAACTCGCCGGCGTCGAGCGCAAAAAGCTGTTCACCATCATCCTGCTGGTGTTTGCCGCCTCCAACGTCCTCGCTGCGCTGTCCACCAACATCTGGGTCATGGCCCTCGCGCGCTTCATTCCGGCGCTGGGCCTGCCCGTGTTCTGGGGCACCGCCAGCGAAACCGCCGGGCAACTGGCAGCGCCCGGCAAATCGGGTCAGGCCGTGTCGCGGGTTTACCTGGGCATTTCCGCCGCCCTGGTGTTCGGCGTGCCGCTGGGCACCGTCGCCGCCGATACCCTGGGCTGGCGCGGCAGCTTCTGGGTACTCGCCGTCATCTCGCTGATCATCGCCATCCTGATGCAACTGTGCATGCCGACCTTGCCCTCCTCGCCTGCCAAGCACGGCGAGAAGCAGACCGACATTCTGAAACAGCCGCGCTTCCTCGCCCACGTGTTGCTGTCGGTGCTCGCGTTCACTGCGATGTTCACGGCTTACACCTACCTGGCCGATATCCTCCAGACCCTGGCCGGCGTTCCGACCAATCAAGTCGGCTGGTGGCTGATGGGCTTCGGCGCGGTCGGCATGATCGGCAACCAATGGGGCGGAAAATTGGTCGATCGCAGCCCGCTGGGTGCGATGGTGTTGTTCCTGGTGATTCTGAGTATCGGCATGGCCGCCGCCATTCCATTGGCCACCGACCACCTCTGGCTGATCGCCGCGCTGGTGCTGTGGGGCGTTGCGTACACCGCACTGTTCCCGGTGTGCCAGGTGCGTGTGATGCAGGCCGGTGCCAAGGCTCAGGCGTTGGCGGCGACCCTGAATATCTCGGCGGCTAACGCCGGCATTGGCTTGGGTGCGATTTTTGGCGGGTTGGGTATTGGCCACTTCGGACTTGGGTCGCTGGGGTGGATCGCGACCGGGATCGCCGCCCTGGCAATTGTGGTTGCGCTGTTGATGATGCGTAAGCGTTGAGGGGTTGGTCTGTCTGTAGATCGACTGCTCTTTGACGTGTCTGGCGGTGGGGCGATGATTGGCTGCTGCCTTGCCAGACAGCGCGCGCCCATTCGGGATGCCGCTTTTTGAGCGCGGCATCCCGGATCTGCAAATGAGAAGAACCGGTCACCCCAGTGCCGACGCTTTCCCTTCCCTTGCCGCCAGAATGCGCGGCAGGTTTTCCTCGATCCAGGACGTCAACACGTCCATCTGCAACGCGACCTCCTCGCCCATCGCCGTCAGACGGTATTCGACGTGGGGCGGCACCACCGGCAGCGCCTTGCGGTCGACGAACCCATCCTGTTCCAGGCTTTGCAGCGTCTGCGAAAGCATTTTTTCGCTGACACCGCCGATCTTGCGCCGCAGCTCGCTGAACCGGTGCATGCCGTCCAGCAACACCACCAGCACCAGTACGCCCCAGCGGCTGCACACATGATTGAGGATTTCCCGCGACGGGCAATCCCGGGCCAGCACCTCACCGGTACGAATTCGCTCCAGTAAAGAAACACTGCCTGCAGAGGCAGAAGTCATATCGTTCATAACACTTACCTTTTCGTACGTACTTACGAAAGGTTAGCACGATGACTATGCTGATCGCTCAATCACCTTATTCGGGAATCATCATGATCGTCATCACCGGTGCATCAGGCCAGCTTGGCCGCCTCGTCATCGCTCAATTGCTGGAAACCGTGCCTGCCTCGCAAATCGTTGCGGCCGCCCGTGATCCGGAAAAAGTGGCTGACCTCGCCGCCAATGGCGTGCAGGTCCGCCAGGCCGATTATTCTCAGCCTGCCACGCTGGACCGGGCCTTCGAGGGTGCCGAGAAAGTCCTGCTGATTTCTTCCAGTGAAGTGGGCCAGCGGGTCGCTCAGCACAGCGCAGTGATCGACGCCGCCAAACGCGCCGGGGTCAAATTGCTGGGCTACACCAGTGTGCTCCACGCCGACACCTCGGCGCTGGGCCTGGCGGAGGAACACAAGCAGACCGAAGCGGCACTGGCGCAATCAGGCGTTCCGGCGGTGGTGCTGCGCAACGGCTGGTACCACGAAAACTACACGGCCGGCGTGGCCCACGCGTTGGCGAACGGCGCGCATTACGGCAGCGCAGGTGAAGGCCGGATCAGCTCTGCCGCGCGGGCGGACTATGCAGCGGCGGCGGCCGTTGTGCTGACGTCGACTGAGGATCAGGCGGGCAAGGTGTACGAACTGGCCGGCGACGAGTCTTACACGCTGAAGGAGTTCGCCGCTCAAATCGCGCAGCAATCCGGCAAGCCTGTCGTGTACACCGATCTTCCCCAGGCCGATTACAAGGGTGCGCTGCTGCAGGCAGGACTCCCGGAGTTTGTGGCCGAATTGCTCGCCAACTCCGATGCCGCTGCGGCCAAAGGTGCGCTTTTTGATGACAGTCGCCAGTTGAGCCGCCTCATTGGCCGGCCGACCGCGCCGCTTGCTGCAAGCATCGCTCAAGCGCTGCGCACATAATCCCCCGCCGCCGCGCCGTACCCGAAGCGGCACGCGGGCGGCGCGCCAGCACGGGCACTGAATGATTTGCGCCTCACACGGTCGGAACTAATGACAGCGCACGACGCGCTGGCCAAGGAGTTTCGAATGAACAGCAAATCGCTCATTGCCTGTCTGGCGATTCTGGGTAGCGTTTCCGTTGCGAGTTTTACGGTGCAGGCCGCCAACGCAACGGAGCCGACCATTCAACCTTCCAGAGACAACATGCGGGAGCTCGAAGTCGGCAGCCGTTCGCCGCAGGAATTTCAGCGTCCAGACGCCGCGCTCAAGGACTGGAAAGCCAAAGGCCTGGAAGAGCCGGCCAAGATGAGTCAGTGGGTGCGCATCAACGACAAATACGTCGAAGTGCAGACCACCAACGGCCAGATCACCAAGATTGTCCCGATCGAAAAATAAACCGGGACACTGACCCAGCGCGTCGGGTTCATGGGGCGCGCGCCAGGTGAAAAAACCTATACGAACGACCAAAGGAATTCCCATGAACATAATAAAACTGATGGCCTGCGCAGCCGTGGTCACTTGTCTGGGCGGGGCCAGCCTCGCAGCGATGGCGCAAACCCCTGCAACCAAAAGCGTGCAGGCGGAACACACCAATGAGCAGTACAAGGTCGGCGACACCACCCATGACCTGTACAAGGACGAACGCGTCGGCGTCAAGGACTGGCAGGGCAAGGGCCTAACCGCGCCCAAGGAAGGCACGCAATGGGTGCTGATCAGCGATAAATATGCGCTGATCAACATGGAAGACGGCAAGGTCCTCGACATCGCGCCGGGCAATCTCAAACCGCTGAAAAAGTAATTGCCGATGTACCGTCCACCGTGCCCGATACCCGTCGGGCACCGCTTTACCATCCCACTCGTCCAAACGCCCTTCCCCTCCGGTTACCGCTGACAAGAAAGGTTGCACCCTAACGAATGCGCCCTCTACTCTGCGGCTCTCGTTTGTTGCGCCATAGGCCCGGGTTCGATGTCTTCCGTCTTGAATGTCTTGCTGCCGATCTTCGCGCTCATCCTGGTGGGCTACCTCTGTCGCCGCACTAACCGCCTCGGGCCGACCGCCGCTTCTGAAATCAACCGAATGGTGGTCTGGCTGTGCTTGCCGGCGCTGCTGTTCACCGCCACTGCCCACGCCACCTGGGCGCAGATCTGGCACCCGGGTTTCGTGCTGACCTTCACCCTGTCGACCCTGGCGATGTTCGTCATGACCTTGCTGCT
Organism: Pseudomonas petrae; assembly: GCF_021728295.1. Classification (GTDB taxonomy): domain Bacteria; phylum Pseudomonadota; class Gammaproteobacteria; order Pseudomonadales; family Pseudomonadaceae; genus Aquipseudomonas; species Aquipseudomonas petrae. The sequence continues at coordinate 5,409 of NZ_JAKJXE010000010.1, read as the reverse complement.
GCGGCGCCGAAGAGCCGGGCATTTCGCCGATGCCAGCATCGATGCCCTCAGCGCTTCCTACGCCAACACCGGCTATATCGGCATTCCACTGTGCGTCATGGTGCTGGGGCAGGAAGGCCTGGAACCGGCGCTCATCGCGTCGTTGCTGGTGGTCTGCGTGGTGTTCGGCATCGCCCTGGTGTGCATCGAAATCGGGCTGCAAAGCGAGGCCCGGGTGCACCGCATCGTCCTCAAAGTAGTGCTGGCGCTGGCGAAAAACCCGCTGGTGGTGTCGCCGATCCTCGGCGCCTGCTGGGCATCGACCGGCGCGGCATTGCCAGGCGCGCTGGACAAATTCCTCAGCCTGCTGGGTGCAGCGACGACGCCCTGTGCGCTGATTTCCCTGGGCCTGTTTCTCGCCCAGAAACAGCAAGGCCCGCGTGAGGGCACGACGCTGCTGGTGCTGATCAAACTGATTGCCCACCCGCTGCTGACCTGGTTTCTGGCGTTTCGCGTGTTCCACCTGCCGCCGCTGTGGGCCAACTCTGCCCTGCTGTTGAGCGCCCTGCCCACCGGCACCGGGCCGTTCATGCTGGCCGAGTATTACAAGCGCGAGGCGTCGGTGGTGTCGAGCACGATTCTGATCTCCACGCTCGGTTCGCTGGTGACGCTGTCGCTGTGCATTTATTACATCAACGGTTGACGGGCTGGCGTCGGGCATAAGGTGGGTGCGTCGAAATGAACAAGCTGGATTTGCTGAAAACTTTCGTCAGGGTCGCGGAGCTGTCGAGCTTCACCCACGCCGGCGACGCACTGGGCCTGCCGCGCTCGACGGTCTCGGAGCATGTACGCAGCCTCGAAGGGCTGCTTGGCGCACGACTGCTGTTGCGCACCACGCGCAAGGTGCAAGTAACGCCCGACGGCCAGGCGCTGTATGAACGCAGCAAGGACCTGCTCAGTCAGATGGACGAGATTGAAGGCCTGTTCCGGCAGGACAGCTCGGCGCTGAGCGGGCGTCTGCGGGTGGACATGCCGACCGCCATCGCACGGCGGCTGGTGATGCCACGGCTGAGTGAATTCCTTGAGCGGCATCCGCTGATCGAGCTTGAAATCAGCAGCACGGACCGGCGCGTCGATCTGGTCCGCGAGGGCTTTGACTGCGTGCTGCGCATCGGCGCACTGCCCGACACACCACTGATCGCGCGCAATGTCGGCCTGTTTCGGATGATGAACTGCGTGAGCCAGGGGTACGCCGACCGCTTCGGCATTCCGCGGGATCTGGAAGCGCTGCAGCAGCATCGACTCATTAACTACGCACCGGCCTTTGGCGCTGTCGATGCGCTGTTCGAGTACTGCCGGGAGGGCAAGGACTTCCACGTATCGATGCCCTGCAGTGTCACGGTGAACAACATTGAAGCCTATGAGGCGGCGTGTGTCGGCGGGCTGGGGATCATCCAGATTCCGCGCCTGGCCGACGCTTACCAGCAGCAACGCGGCGCCTTGATCGAAATCCTCCCGGAGTACCGGCCAACGGCGATGCCGGTGTCACTGCTCTACGCCCATCGCCGGCACCTGCCCCAGCGATGCCGGGTGTTCATGGATTGGCTAGAGCAGCTATTGGGGGAATACGGGGTGAAGTCGAAGGCCTTGCGGGGGCGGCTTTAGCAGGCTGGTAGGACCGGCTTTAGCCGGGAAGGCGTCAGATGCCATGCCGCAAAATCTAAGGTTTGCAAACCGGCCTCTTCCCGGCTGAAGCCGGTCCTACAAAAAACCCCGCCGTCATCCTGATCACCTCAACGCCGCGACCACCGCATCGAAGAAGGCCATCGGGTCGATGGGCTCTTTGTCCACCGGCTTGGGCTGCGCGCCGAAGGTGACGATGACCACGTTGTTGGCCGGGTTGACGTAAATATTCTGACCCTGGATGCCGACCGCCGAATAGGCGCCATCCTTCACCGAAGGCGTGGTCCAGGCCGTCCACCACATATAGCCGTAGTCGAGGCTTTTGCCGCCCTTGAGCGTGGTCGGCAGCGTGGCTTCCCTGACCCAGCCGTCGGGGAGAATCGAGGTACCGTTGATCTTGCCGTCGTTCAGGAAGAACAGCCCGAAGCGCCCGTAATCCCGCAGCGTTGCGCTGATCCCGCTGCCACCGATCTCCACGCCATCAGGCGAGTCCAGCCACCAGGTGGCGTCGCTTTCCATGCCGAACGGCTGCCAGATCTTTTTCGACAGGTACTCGGCCAGTGGCATCTTCACCGCGCCCCGCACAATCTCGCCGAGGACCTGGGTTTCACCGGTGCTGTAATTGTTCACCGTGCCGGGTTCGGCTGCGCTTGGCAGGCTCGCCATCAGCGCCATGGCCGAATGGGGCTGCTGGGAAATCTGCGCCTTGAGCAACGCCCGCCGGTCAGAGGCCGGATCGGTGTAGGTCTCGTTCCACTTGACCCCCGACGACATCATCAGCACGTTGCGCACAGTCACCCCTTCATAGGCGCTGCCTTTGAGGGCCGGCACGTACTCCACCACCTGGGCGTCGAGGCCCTTGATCAAGCCATCCTTGATCGCCGCCGCAGTCAGCGTCGAGGTGATGGATTTGGCCATCGACATCGACATCCATCGGGTCTTCTCGGTGTTGCCGCGCTGATAGGTCTCGAAGACAATCTTGCCGTCCTTGATCACCAGCATCGCGGTAATGCTGTCCAGCGCCACAAAGTCGTACAGGTCGTACTTTTTGCCCTCGACGGTGAAGCGCACGTTGGGCAGTTGCCGATCCGACTTCGGCAACGCATAGGGGTGGTCGCCGGCCTTGATGGTGTGGGTGGGAAACAGCCGGCCGATATTGCGATAGGTGCTGACCGCCAGGTCCGGGAGCATGGCGCCGTCGTAGATCTGTTCGACCGTGCCGATGGGTTCCTGGGCGTGGGGGTAGTCGTCTGCCCCTGCACTGGAAACCAGCGTGGCGGCGAGCAGGCCGAGGGACAGGGTCAGCGACCGATTGAAAGCGGCGGGACGGGAAAAGACGGGGGAGTGCATGACGTATCCTTTTTTATCGTCGTGGATGGACGTTGGGCGCTTTCCGGCCGGCCTTTTGGCTAAATCGCCGGCTAAAGCCGGTCCCACTGAAAGAACGCGCCCGCTTGAACCATAGCCCACTCACCGGTATTGCACCGGGGGGATCGGTTCAGCCGCTGCATACTCTGACGTCTGCGATGACGTACCTGACCGAATCGCAGACGAAAAAAAACCACCGCACGAAGGCGGTGGTTTTTCACACGTGCAGGACGCGTCGGATCAGACTTTGACGATCCAGCCCGCCGGGCCTTCGATGTCGCCAGACTGAATGCCGGTCAGCTCTTTGTACAAGCGCTGGGTCACGGGACCCACGTCGGTTTCGCTGTGGAACACGTGCAGTTTGTCGTTGTAGCTGATGCCGCCGATCGGGGTGATCACCGCAGCGGTGCCGCACGCGCCGGCTTCCTTGAACAGGTCGAGCTTGTCGATGAACACTTCGCCTTCGGTGACCTTCAGACCCAGACGGCTCTGCGCCAGTTCGAGCAACGACAGGCGAGTAATGCCTGGCAGCACGGACGGCGATTTCGGCGTGATGAACTCGTCGTCGTGGGTGATCCCGAAGAAGTTGGCCGAGCCGACTTCTTCGATCTTGGTGTGGGTCAACGGATCGAGGTAGATGGCGTCGGCGAAGTTGGCTTTCTTGGCCTCGCTGCCCGGCATCATGCTCGCGGCATAGTTACCGCCGACTTTCGCAGCGCCGGTGCCTTGTGGCGCGGCGCGGTCGTAGCTGGAAATGACAAAGTTATGCGGTTTCATGCCGCCCTTGAAGTAAGGGCCAACCGGGATGCAGAACACCGAGAAGATGAACTCGGGCGCAGCGCGTACGCCGATGTTGTCGCCGACGCCGATCACGAACGGGCGCAGATACAGCGCGCCGCCGGTGCCGTATGGCGGGATGAAACGCTCGTTGGCGCGAACCACTTGCTTGCACGCTTCGATGAACTGCTCGGTCGGCACGTGGGGCATCAGCAGGCGGCTGCAACTGCGCTGCATGCGCGCGGCATTCTGGTCGGGGCGGAACAGGTTGATCGAGCCGTCTTTGGCGCGATAGGCCTTGAGGCCTTCGAAGCATTGCTGACCGTAATGCAGCGCGGTCGAACCTTCGCTGATGTGCAGCACGTTGTCTTCGGTCAGGGTGCCTTGGTCCCACTCGCCATCGCGCCAGTGAGCCAGGTAGCGTTTGTCGGTCTTGATGTAGTCGAAGCCGAGTTTGTCCCAGTTAATGCTTTCGTTACCCATGACACCCTCTATGTCCAGGCCAGCGCGGCCGGGAGTTTCCGGCGTCTGGCGTTTCATCGATAAGGCCCGGAGCAGGACGCGACCCGTTCCGGTGTGTCGCCATATTACTGATTTTTCTCCCCGCAAACTGCCTCGACGGCAGATGAGCTGAAAAAGATCCGCTGTGGCCCGACTCAAGCGCCGAGGTTTGTGCCGTCTGTAGCAAAAGCACTATTGGACGTGTGCAGATTCGCCAATGTTGCCTATGGTGTGTAAATCGTCTGAGACAGGAGCAGCACCCATGGGTATCGATCAGTTATTCGCCGATTTGAGCAGTCTTCCCAGCATTCCCAAGGTGGCGCAGGACCTGATCAAACAGTTCGACAGCCCGTCGTCGGACTTGGGCAGCATTGCCGGCAACATCGAAAAGGACCCGGTGATCGCGGCGAAAATTCTGCGGCTGGCCAACTCCGCGCGCTTTCGCGGGGCGCGGGAGTCGTCGAGTATTGAGGACGCGGCCATGCGTCTGGGCTTCAACACCTTGCGCACACTGGTGCTGGCGTCGGCGGTGACCGGCGCGTTCAAGGCTGGGCCGAGTTTTGATCTGAAGGGCTTCTGGCTGAAGAGTTTTCAAGTGGCCGGGATCTGCCGCTTGCTGGCGAAACAGTCCGGTGCTGATGCGGAAATCGCCTTCACCTGCGGGGTCATGCACGACATCGGCGAATTGCTGATCCAGACCGGCGCGCCAGCCGTTGCCGAGCGCATCAACAGCGTGACCAAGACCGGCACGACCGGGCGCGCAGCGATCGAAACGTTGCAATTGGGCTTTGGTTACCCGGAAGTCGGCGCGGAACTGGCCCGACGCTGGGGATTGCCCGAGGTCATCCAGAACGCCATCGCCTATCAGGCGCGGCCCATGCAGGCGCCGGGGGACGCGACCCAGCCCCGCATCGTTGCCCAGGCATTGACGATTTCAGCCGCACTGGAAAATCACGGCGGCGCCACCGCGCAGGCCAGGCAGGAAGTCGACGGGCCGTTGCTGGAGGGGGTTGATCTGGAGGCCGTGTTCACCGCGCTGCCCAAGGTGCTGGAGGATGACAAGGCGTTTGCGGAGTTGTTGAGTTAGGGAATGCAGTCGTG
>NZ_JAKJXE010000001.1 GCF_021728295.1 Pseudomonas petrae | reverse complement strand
GCGAACGCGTCAAACCAGACAACGCAAAATTGCTGACCCAACCCATTCGCCAGCAAGCCGGCTCCCACAATGTGTGAGCCTCTGGCGTATCAGCGGCTAGTCACCCACTCCGCTTTCTCTTCACTCGCTTCAGGCTCTGGCTCCGGAAACGCTTCGGTGTGGTCAAACTCCACGCCTTCGCCCATCGCCTTGTACTTCTTGCGCAGCGCGTGCAATTCCTTCTGGTTGAGGTTATCCAGGCTCAGCACGGCGTTCTGTGCGTCTTTGGTCACGCGCAGCAGTTCGTCGATCTTGATATGCATCTGATCGGTGTCGCGGTTCTGGGTGTTCTGGATCAGAAAAACCATCAGGAAGGTGATGATCGTCGTGGACGTGTTGATGATCAGCTGCCATGTGTCGTTGTAATGGAAGATCGGCCCGGTGGCGGCCCACACGCAAATCAGCGCAATCGCCACCAGGAAGGTTCGTGGGCTGCCGGACCACTGCGACAAGGCCTGCGCGAACTTCGAGAATTTCATCAACGGGTTTCCTTTGTTAACCAAGAGAGATACCCAAGGGACCGCGCTGCGTCTTTGAAATTTCTTCTCACAACATGAAATCGGCGACAGGTTTCAGCCCCAGCCGAAGACCTCACGCGCGTTGGCAGTGCTCGCAGCCGCGAGCGTATCCGCAGGGATTTTCATCAGCTCGGCGACGGCCGCGCAGATATCGGGAAGATGCTCGGGGCTGTTGCGCATGCCCGGAAACATCGCTGGCGCCATGTCCGGGGAATCGGTTTCCAGCACGACGCTCTCCAGCGGCAGATCGGCGATCACCCGATGCATGCGCAAGGCCTGCGGCCACGTCGCCGCACCGCCCAGCCCCAGCTTGTAACCCAGCTTGATGTATTCCCGCGCTTCTTCGCGGCTGCCGGCGAAGGCATGAACGATGCCACAGCGCTTGAGCTTGAAACGCTTGAGTGCGGCGATGGTGTCGGCGTGGCTGCGGCGCACGTGGAGCAGGGCAGGGAGGTTGAAGTCGGCGGCCATCTGCAACTGCTGGTCGAGCAAGGTCTGTTGCTGCGGGCGGTCCAGGGATTCGATGTAGTAATCCAGACCGATCTCACCCACGGCGCACAGCTTGGGATGCCCGGCCAGACGCGTCATCCAGTCGCGCAATTGCTGCACATGCTCGGGCTGATGCTCTTCCAGGAATACCGGGTGCAAGCCCAGCGCGGCGTACACCGAAGGTTCGCTGAGCGCCAGATCCCACACTCGCTGCAGATTGCGCTGATAGACGCCCAGCACCACGATGCGCTCCACCCCAAGCTGCCGGCTGTTGGCGAGCACGTCGTCGCGGTCGGCGTCGAAATCGTCGAAATCCAGATGCGTGTGGGTGTCGATCAGTCGCACGTTGCTTACGCCTCGTGAATCCGCTGTTTGAATGTCCGCACGATGGCATGCACGCCCGGCTCGTACTGATCCTGCTCGATGGCCGACAACGCCAGCGCGAGAGCTTTTTCAGCGATCAAGTGGTGCTGCTGCGCCATGGCATTGACCGGCAATGGCAGGAAATCCAGCAACTGCGTGTCGCCAAACGTGCCCAGGTGAAGCTGGTCGGGATTCAGGCGGCGCTGGTGCAGCAAATCGAACACCCCTTGCAGCAGGACGTAGGACGTCGTGATCAGGGCGTCGGGGAAATAACCCAGGCGATCAAACATACCGCTGGCCAGTTGCAGGCCGCAGTCACGGCTGAACGCATCGCCGTGTTCGATGATCACCGAACCTTCGAAACCCTCCAGCGCGTCTTCGAAGCCGCTGGCCCGCGCCTTACTGACGCTTAGCTCCGGCCGCGCGCCGATCAGGGCGATGTGCCGGGGCTTGATCTCCAGCAGGCTGCGGGTCAGTTGCTGGCTGGCGTCGTGGTCATCGCTGACCACCGAGCAGAAGTGCGCCGGGTCCATCTCCCGGTCGATCGCGATGACCGGAACCCCTTGCTGCTGCAGTGCGCGGTAGCTGTCATCGCTGGCCGGCAGGCAACTGGCGACGAACAGCGCATCGCAGCGTCGTGCGCGAAACAGCTGCAACAACTGCAACTCGCTGATGGGATCGTCGTCTGAACTGGCGATCAGCAACTGGTAGCCGCGCGCGCGGGCGCCCTGTTCCAGTTGCTTGGCGATGCGCGCGTAACTGGGGTTTTCCAGGTCGGGCAGGATAAAACCCAAGGTTCGGGTATGCCGGCTGCGCAGCCCGGCCGCCTGCGGGTTGGGCCGAAAGCCATGAGCGTCGACCACCGCGCGCACGCGCTCGACCGTTGCACTGCTGATGCGTTGCTGTTCGGCCTTTCCGTTGATCACGTAGCTGGCCGTGGTCACAGAAACACCGGCCAGACGCGCAATATCACTGAGTTTCAAGCCGGGCATCCTTTCGTGAAGTGAAGCAAAAAATGGGAGCTGAACTACCGTGGCAGGGATTTTCACCGATTAACAGCCATGATGACAGCAGACCGTCGCCTCGTAGGAAGCATGTGAAGCGCGCGGGATGTTTCCTACACGATTCGACCGGATGAGCTTCAAACCACCGGGATTATCAAGTAACGTGCGCGACACTTTAGATTAAACGATTCAGCAGGCCTGTTTATGGCGCCTTTTACCCAAAAGCAGCCGTGAATGGAAGCATCAAAGCGAGATTTCGCATTGAATATTCGCAAACCGTAAGTCATCGGTGTGTACGACCGGTCCTACAACAAGAATCTGGCGCGACCCCGCGCAGCACAGGAGAACGCAATGCTCGAGCTGACCATAGAGCAAATTTCCATGGACCAGTCGGCGGTGGACAAGCCCGCCGCGTTGCAACTGCTGGCTGACTTGCTCGTCGCCGATGGCCTGGTGGCTGCCGGCTACCTGGCAGGCTTGCAGGCGCGCGAGCAACAAGGCTCGACCTTTCTGGGGCAGGGCATCGCCATTCCCCACGGCACGCCACAGACCCGCGACCAGGTATTCGCCACCGGCGTGCGCCTGATGCAGTTCCCCGAAGGGGTGGACTGGGGCGACGGGCAAATGGTCTATCTGGCCATCGGCATCGCCGCCAAGTCCGACGAGCATTTGCGCTTGCTCCAGTTGCTGACCCGCGCCCTCGGTGAAAACGACCTGGGCGAGGCGCTGCGTCAGGCGAAGGACCCCGAGTCGCTGCTCAAGCTGCTGCAAGGCGCGCCGCAGGAACTGGCCCTCGATGCGCAGATGATCAGCCTGGGCGTCATGGTCGATGATTTCGAAGAACTGGTCTGGCGCGGCGCGCGTCTGCTGCGCAAGGCCGAGTGCGTGAACAACGGTTTCGCGGCGGTGCTGCAACAGGTCGAGCCGCTGCCGTTGGGCGAAGGCCTCTGGTGGCTGCACAGCGAGCAGATGGTCAACAAGCCCGGCCTGTCCTTCGTCACCCCGGACAAACCCATGCGTCATCTGGGTCAGTCGCTGACCGGCCTGTTCTGCCTGGCCAGCCTGGGCGAGTCGCACCAGGCGTTGCTCGAACGTCTTTGCGCGTTGCTGATCGAAGGGCGCGGCCGCGAATTGGGCCAGGCCACCAGCAGCCGCGCCGTGCTTCAGGCATTGGGCGGTGAAGCACCGCCGGACTGGCCGAGCGAGCGCGTGACCCTCGCCAATGCCCACGGCCTGCATGCGCGTCCGGCGAAAATCCTCGCGCAGTTGGCCAAGGGTTTTGAAGGCGACATCCGCGTGCGCATTGTCGACGGCACCGAGAATCCCGTGTCCGCCAAAAGCCTGAGCAAGCTGCTAAGCCTCGGCGTGCAGCGCGGTCAGTCCCTGGAGTTTATTGCCGAGCCGACGATTGCCGCCGATGCCTTGCCTGCTTTGATCGCGGCGGTGCTCGAAGGCTTGGGCGAAGCAATAGAACCGTTGCCGACCCATATCGAACCCCCGCCAACCCCGGCGATTGTTGAGAAGACCCTCAGCGCCCCCGCTGCTGGCACTCAGATTCAGGCCGTTCCTGCTGCGCCCGGCTTCGCCGTCGGCCCGGCCCACGTGCATGTTCTGCCGGTGTTCGATTACCCGGCGCAGGGCGAATCGCAAAGCGTCGAACACGAACGCCTGCACAGCGCGCTGGCGCAGGTGCGCATCGACATCGAGCAATTGATTCAGCGCAGCACGGCGAAGGCCATTCGCGAGATTTTCGTCACCCACCAGGAAATGCTCGCCGACCCCGAACTGGTCGACGAAGTGGCGCAGCGCTTGAAACAAGGCGAAAGCGCCGCTGCGGCATGGATGAACGTAATCGAGGCCGCCGCGCGCCAGCAGGAACAGCTCAAAGACGCGCTGCTGGCCGAACGTGCCGCTGACTTGCGGGATGTCGGTCGCCGCGTATTGGCGCAGATCTGTGGCGTCGAGGATCTGGTTGAACCCGAAGAACCTTACATTTTGGTGATGGACGAAGTCGGTCCGTCCGACGTCGCGCGTCTGGACCCTGCCCGTGTCGCGGGCATTCTCACCGCGCGCGGCGGCGCCACTGCCCACAGCGCGATCGTTGCCCGGGCGTTGGGCATCCCCGCACTGGTCGGTGCCGGCGATGCCGTGTTGCTGATTAAATCCGGCACGCAGTTGTTGATCGACGGCCAGCGCGGGCGTCTCGACGTCGCGCCGGACGAAGCGACCCTACAGCGCGCCTTGCAAGACCGCGACATCCGCGAGCAACGCCTCAAGGCTGCCGCTGCCCTGCGGATGGAGCCGGCGATCACCCAGGACGGCCACGCCGTTGAGGTCTTCGCCAACATCGGCGACAGCGCCGGCACGCCGGCAGCCGTAGAGCAGGGTGCCGAAGGCATTGGCCTGCTGCGCACCGAATTGCTGTTCATGGCGCACAGTTCCGCGCCGGATGAAGCGACCCAGGAAGCGGAATACCGTCGCGTGCTCAGTGACCTCGACGGTCGCCCGCTGGTGGTTCGCACCCTCGACGTTGGCGGCGACAAACCGCTGCCGTACTGGCCCATCGATAAAGAAGAAAACCCGTTTCTCGGTGTGCGCGGCATTCGCTTGACCTTGCAGCGCCCGGACATCATGGAAAGCCAGCTGCGCGCTTTGCTGCGTGCGGCGGACAATCGACCGTTGCGCATCATGTTCCCGATGGTGGGCACCGTTGAAGAGTGGCGTCAGGCTCGCGACATGACCGAGCGTCTGCGTCTTGAGATCCCGGTTGCCGACCTGCAACTGGGGATCATGATCGAAGTGCCGTCGGCGGCGTTGCTGGCGCCGGTGCTGGCGAAGGAAGTGGACTTCTTCAGCGTGGGCACCAACGACTTGACCCAGTACACGATGGCGATCGATCGCGGTCACCCGACCCTGTCCGCCCAAGCCGATGGCCTGCATCCGGCGGTGTTGCAACTGATCGATATCACCGTGCGTGCGGCCCATGCCCACGGCAAATGGGTGGGCGTCTGCGGCGAATTGGCTGCGGACCCGCTGGCTGTGCCGGTGCTGGTCGGTCTGGGTGTGGATGAATTGAGCGTCTCGGCGCGGAGCATCGGCGAAGTCAAAGCCTGCGTCCGCGAATTGAATCTGATCGAAGCCCGGAAACTTGCGCAGGCGGCCCTGGCCGTTGGCAGCGCTGCGGACGTGCGTGCCCTCGTGGAGGGGCTGTAATGGCGAAAATTCTGACATTGACCATGAACCCGGCGCTGGACCTGACCGTGCAGTTGGGTCCCCTGCAGATCGGCCAGGTCAACCGCAGCGACACCATGCTCAGCCACGCGGCGGGCAAGGGCATCAACGTCGCGCAGGTGCTGGCTGACTTGGGGCACGAGCTGACCGTTGCCGGCTTCCTCGGCGTCGATAACCAGCAAGCGTTCGAAACCTTGTTCGCCAAGCGCGGCTTCATCGATGAGTTCGTGCGGGTGCCGGGCGAGACGCGCAGCAACATCAAGCTCGCCGAAAGCAGCGGGCGCATCACCGACCTCAACGGGCCCGGCCCGGAAGTGAGCGCGCAGGCGCAACAGGCGCTGGCCGCTCGGGTTGAGCAGATCGCGTCGGGGTTTGATGCGGTGATCGTGGCCGGCAGTCTGCCCCGTGGCGTCAGCGCGCAGTGGCTGAAAACGCTGTTGCTGCGCCTTAACGCGATGGGGCTGAAAGTGGCGCTGGACACCAGCGGCGAAGCCTTGCGCGCCGGTCTGGAAGCGTCGCCGTGGATGATCAAGCCCAACACCGAGGAACTGGCCGATGCCCTCGATGCACCGATCATTTCCATCGCCGCGCAAGCGCAGGCCGCAGCCGACCTGCGCCAGCGCGGTATCGAGCATGTGGTGATTTCACAGGGCTCGGAAGGCGTTCACTGGTTCAGTGCCGACGTTGGGTTGCAGGCATTGCCGCCCAAAGTCACCGTCGCCAGCACCGTGGGCGCGGGGGATTCGCTGCTGGCCGGGATGGTTCACGGTTTGCTCTGCGGGCACAAACCCGAGCAAACCTTGCGCACTGCCACGGCCATTGCGGCCATGGCCGTCACTCAGATCGGCTTCGGCATCAATGATCCGGCGCAATTGAAACGTCTGGAAAGCGGCGTCAACGTCCGCGTCCTGACGGCATAACAAGAGAGGAAGTGTGATGAAGTTAGCCATCGTTACGGCCTGTCCGAACGGCAAAATCAGCAGCGTCCTCAGTGCCCGTCTGCTGGACGCGGCGGCCCAGCGCCAGGGGTGGAGCACCAGCGTCGAGATCCACGATTCGCGCCATCCCGAGAAGCAACTGTCGCCAAGTGACATCGAAGCGGCGGACTGGGTGCTGGTGGTCAACACTGGCGCGCTGGACCTGGCGCGCTTCTCCGGCAAGCGCCTGTATCAGGCCACGCCCGCGCAAGCGTTGCAGGATGCCGATGGCTTTTTGCGTTCAGCGGCGGCGCTGGCCACCGAGCACACCGCGACCTCTGCGACTTCGGCTGCGGCGGCTTCTCCCGGCGCGCAGCCGCGTCTGGTGGCGGTGACGGCGTGCCCGACCGGCGTCGCCCACACCTTTATGGCGGCCGAGGCGATTCAGCAGGCGGCGAAAAAACTCGGGTATGACCTGCAGGTGGAGACCCAGGGCTCGGTCGGTGCGCGTAATCCGCTCAGCGCCCAGGCCATTGCCGACGCCGACGTCGTGTTGCTGGCGTGTGATATCGAAGTCGCCACCGAGCGTTTCGCCGGCAAGCGCATCTATCGCTGCGGCACCGGTATTGCGCTCAAGCAAGCTGAAACGACGCTGAAAAAAGCGCTGGCGGAGGCAGAGGTCGAGTCCACGGCTTCGACATCCAAGGCGTCCTCCAAGAAGGAGAAGACCGGCGTCTACAAACACCTGCTCACCGGCGTGTCGTTCATGCTGCCGATGGTGGTGGCGGGCGGTTTGCTCATTGCGCTGTCGTTCGTGTTCGGCATTCACGCGGCAGAGGAACCGGGGACACTGGCGGCAGCGCTGAAACAGATCGGCGCGGGCGCAGCGTTCCAGCTGATGGTGCCGTTGCTGGCCGGTTATATCGCGTATTCCATTGCCGACCGTCCGGGCCTTGCGCCGGGGATGATTGGTGGTCTGCTGGCGAGCACCTTGGGCGCTGGCTTTATTGGCGGGATCATCGCCGGGTTTCTTGCGGGCTACAGCGCCTGGGCGGTGAATCGCTACGCGAAGCTGCCGGCGAGTGTCGAAGCGCTCAAACCGATTCTGATCATTCCGCTGCTGGCGAGCCTGTTCACCGGTCTGGTGATGATCTACGTGGTGGGCAAGCCGGTCGCCGGCATGCTCGAAGGGCTGACCCACTTCCTGGACACCATGGGCACGGCCAACGCGGTGCTGCTCGGCGTGCTGCTGGGCGCGATGATGTGCGTGGACCTGGGTGGGCCGATCAACAAGGCGTCGTATGCGTTTTCGGTGGGCTTGCTGGCCTCGAGCAGCGGCGCTCCGATGGCAGCAACGATGGCGGCCGGCATGGTGCCGCCGATCGGCATGGGCATCGCGGCATTGATCGCCCGGCGCAAGTTTGCCCAGAGTGAGCGTGAGGCGGGCAAGGCGGCATTCGTGCTGGGTCTGTGCTTTATCTCCGAAGGTGCGATCCCGTTTGCGGCGAAAGACCCGCTTCGGGTGATTCCGGCGAGCATTGTTGGAGGCGCCCTGACGGGTGCGCTGTCGATGTTCTTCGGCTGCAAACTGATGGCCCCCCACGGCGGGTTGTTCGTACTGCTCATCCCGAATGCGATCAACCATGCGTTGCTGTATTTGCTGGCGATCGTGGCTGGCAGCGTCGTGACCGGCGTGTTGTACGCGATGCTGAAGCGGCCTGAAACGGCAGAACTCGATGCGGTGCCCGCCGGCGCCTGACCGCTGGCGTTTTCATGTAGGACCGGCTTCAGCCGGGAAGAGGGCGGTGTGTTCGCCATCAGATTTCTGGTGTGAATGCCGACGCCTTCCCGGCTAAAGCCGGTCCTACAGGTTGGGCTCCAGCCGGTCCCCCTGGATGAACGCGATGCTTTTGGTAGGACCGGCTTCAGCCGGGAAGAGGGCGGTGTGTGCGCCATCACATTTGCGGTGTGACGCCAGATGCCTTCCCGGCTAAAGCCGGTCCTACAGTGTGCGTTGTCCTGCATGCGGAGATGTGTCGGATGTACCGGCCTCTTCGCGGGCAAGCGCGCTCCTGCAGGGACCGCGTTAGGCGCAGGATTATTCGCCGAACGCGCACAGTGTGATCGACGGATAACCACCTCCCGAACGCGATCATTGTAGGAGCGCGCTTGCCCGCGAATGCGATATGCCTGGCGCTGAAGAGGTGTCGGATGTACCGGTCTCTTCGCGGGCAAGCGCGCTCCTGCAGGTTTGCGTTAAGCCCGCCATCCAGTTCCCTGTCATCTCCCGCAAACAATCCGCTGCTAGCGTCCTCCTTTTGGCATTTCCTTGAGGAGGATAAACATGTCCCGGTTCGACCTGACTCGCCGCCGTATCATCCAGGCCGCTGGTGCTGGCTTGTTGTTGCCGGGGCTTGCGCCGGCGGTCATTGCTTCGGTCAAGGATCGCCCGAAGATGACCGACGGCGTGCAGTCCGGCGACGTGCTCGGCGACCGCGCCATGGTCTGGAGTCGCAGCGATCGGCCTGCGCGCATGGTGGTCGAATGGGACACCCGCAGCATGTTCACCCAACCGCGCCGCACGGTTTCGCTGCTCGCCGACCAACGCACTGACTTCACCGCGCGCGTCGAACTGACTGGCTTTCCGGCGGATCAAGCCATCTTCTACCGCGTGTTCTTCGAAGACGCGCAAACCGGCGTCGCCAGCGAACCCTGGTTCGGCCACCTGCGCAGCGTGCCGGTCAATCGCCGCAACATCCGCTTCGTCTGGAGTGGCGACACCGTCGGTCAGGGCTTCGGCATCAACCCCGAGATCGGCGGCATGCGCATCTATGAAGCCATGCGTCTGCGCTTGCCGGACTTCTTCATCCACAGCGGCGACACCATTTACGCGGACGGCCCGGTGCCCGCCGAAGTGGTCACCGAAGGCGGACGCGTCTGGCGCAACATCACCACCGAAGAGAAGAGCAAGGTCGCCGAAACCCTCGACGAATACCGCGGCGCCTACCGCTACAACCTGATGGACGAGAACCTGCGGCGCTTCAACGCCGAGGTCCCGCAGATCTGGCAGTGGGATGACCACGAAGTGACCAACAACTGGTCGCCGAGCAAGCAGCTCGACGACCGCTACAAGGTCAAGGACATCCAGGTGTTGGCGGCGCGCGGGCGTCAGGCGTTCCTCGAATACGCGCCGATGCGCCTGCAGAGCGCCGACAACGGCGGGCGGGTGTATCGCAAGATCAGTTACGGCCCGATGCTGGACGTGTTCGTGCTCGACATGCGCAGCTACCGTGATGGCAACGACGCCAATCTGGCCGACAAGCCCGGGCCGACCACCGCCTTCCTGGGCCGCGAGCAACTGGACTGGCTCAAGCGCGAACTTCAAGCTTCTGGCGCCCAGTGGAAAGTCATTGCCGCCGACATGCCCATCGGCCTCGGTGTACCCGACGGCGAGATCAGCCCTGGCGTGATGCGATGGGAGGCCGTCGCCAACACCGATAATGGCGCGCCAAAAGGCCGCGAACTGGAGGTCGCCGAACTGCTGGGCTTCCTGCGCCAGCAGAAGGTCCGCGACACCGTCTGGCTGACGGCCGATGTGCATTACTGCGCGGCTCACCACTACCACCCGGATCAGGCGGTGTTTCAGGATTTCGACCCGTTCTGGGAGTTTGTCGCAGGACCGCTCAATGCGGGCAGTTTCGGGCCCAATACCCTGGACAAGACCTTCGGGCCTGAGCTGGTGTTCCAGAAGGCTCCGCCGGCGCAGAACACCTCGCCCTTCGCCGGGTTTCAGTTTTTTGGTGAGGTGAACATCGACGGCCAGAGCGGCGAGATGACCGTGACGCTGCGGGATCTGGACGGGGTTTCGGTGTTTGAGAAGACGCTGCAGCCTGCCAACCAGGCCTGACGCAATACCCCTGTAGGAGCGCGCTTGCCCGCGAATTCGGTATTTCAAACACATTGATGGTGACTGACACGACGCATTCGCGGGCAAGCGCGCTCCTACAGTTTAGCGGCGCCCCCCATTCCGATCTGAATGACGTACGTAGCGGTTGTACGATGACCTGAATTGCCGGTAACACTTCCCGCGCCGCTGGCCTATCATTAGCCACCTAACGACGGCTCAGGGTTTCGCGTGCATGCTGGCAATCTTTCTGGAAACCCTGAACATCACCGCGCCGGTTTTCGCAATGCTGTTTCTCGGCGTGTTGCTCAAGCGCGTTGGCTGGATCAACGACAGCTTCATCCACACCGCCTCCTCGCTGGTGTTCAACTGCACCATGCCGGCGCTGCTGTTTCTGGGGATCATTCACGCTGACCTCCACGCGGCGCTGCAACCTGGCGTGTTGATCTACTTCATCGTCGCCACGCTGGCGGGTTTCGTGTTGTCGTGGGGCTGGGCCATTTACCGTGTGCCGTTTGCCGAGCGTGGCACTTACACCCAAGGGGCGTTTCGCGGCAACAACGGCGTTATCGGCCTCGCCCTGGCCGCGAGCATGTATGGCGATTACGGCATTTCCCTCGGTGCGATCCTCGCCGCGTTGGTCATTCTTTTCTACAACACCCTGTCCACTGTCGTGCTGGCGGTTTACAGCCCGGTCATCAAGTCCGACCCATGGAGCATCACCAAGAGCGTCATGGCCAATCCGCTGATCATCAGCATTGTCGTCGCGGCGCCGTTCGCCTACTTCCAGATTCCGCTGCCAAAATGGCTCGACACCTCTGGCAGCTACCTGGCCCAGATGACCCTGCCGCTGGCGCTGATGTGCATCGGCGGCACGCTGTCGTTGAGGTCGTTGCGAGAGAGCGGCACGTTGGCGATCAGCGCGAGCCTGATGAAGATGGTCTGGCTGCCGCTGATTTGCACGCTGGGGGCATGGCTGCTGGGCTTCCGTCATGCGGAGCTGGGGATTCTGTTTCTGTACTTCGGCGCGCCGACGGCGTCCGCCAGTTTCGTCATGGTCCGCGCGGCCAATGGCAACCACGAATTGGCCGCGTCGATCATCGTCATGACTACCCTGGCGGCGGCGGTCACGACCAATGTCGGGATATTCATTCTGCAGTGGGGCGGGTGGATTTAACCCAGACCCGTAGGAGCGCGCTTGCCCGCGGATAGATTTCGTCAGTCGGCGCATCGTCTGCTGATCCACCGCAATCGCGGGCAAGCGCGCTCCTACAATTTGTGATTGCTCAATGCTGACGACGCCAGGCCCGCACCGTACCCACCACAACGCACAGCGCAATCACCGGCAGCGCGTAGTGGATCATCAAACGCTCCAGCCGTTCGGCCAGTGGCATGCCCGTGGTAAACGAAACGATGTGCAGCCCGTATACCGCGTAAAGACCGAGCAGCAACAGCCCCTCCAGCCGGGTGATTCGATACCCTGAATAGAACAGCGGCACGCACAGCGCCGCGACGCCGAGCATCACCGGCAAATCGAAATCCAGCGCATTGGGCGAGATCGACAACGGCACGGTGGAAATCAACGCCGTGATGCCGAGCACGCCCAGCAGGTTGAACAGGTTGCTGCCGATGATATTGCCCACTGCGATATCCCGCTCGCCGCGCAATGCCGCAACCAGCGACGTCATTAGCGCGGGCAGCGAGGTTGCGACAGCGATCACGGTCAGGCCGATTACTCGTTCCGACAGCCCTAGATCCTGCGCGACCGAGACCGCCGCGCCGACCAGCAGATGACTGCCAAACGTCAGCAGCGCCAAGCCGCAGGCCATCAGTGCCAGTCGCCCCAGCAACGGCCAGATGCGCCGGGGCGGCTCAAGGTCCGTTCTCGCCACATGCCGCGCCCCGTGGGCGAACTGACGGACCACGACGAACAGATACGCCGCCATGCCCAGCAACAGCACGACGCCATCCAGCGCGCTCAGCTCGCCATTCCACGCCAGCGCCGCGACCAGGGCGGTGGCAGCAATCATCAGCGGCAGATCAACGCGCACCAGTTGCCGGGCCACGCGCAGCGGGATGATCAGGGCGGACAGCCCCAGCGTGACCAACACGTTGAAAATATTGCTGCCGATGACGCTGCCCACCGCAATGTCGGTGCTGTCAGTGAACGCCGCTTGCAACCCGACCGCCAGTTGCGGGGCGCTGCTGCCCAGCGCGACGACGGTCAGGCCGAGGAACAGCGGGCGGGTTTTGAGCAGGGCGGCAAGGGCTACGGCGGCGCGCACCGACAGTTGCGCGCCGATGATCATCAGCAGCAGGCCGCTGACCAGCTCGATCAGCGTGGGCAAGGGCAGATTCGTTAGGGCGAGAATTCAGGGCACCAGTCAGTCGTCGAGGGCTTGTACCCGCACTTGGGCGGTTCCGCTGCGCAGCATACCCAATTGCGCGGCCGCTGCACGTGACACATCGATCAGCCGCCCCCGGGTGTGCGGGCCGCGGTCGTTGATACGGACGATGACCTTACGGTCGTTGCCCAGATTGGTGACTTGCACGCGCGTGCCGAACGGCAATTGCCGATGCGCGGCGGTCAGGGAATTGGCGTCGAAGCGTTCACCGCTGGCGGTGCGCTGACCGTGATGTTGCGAGCCGTAGTACGAGGCGCCGCCGGTGGCGTTGTAACCGTGCGGGTCAATGATGCCGTCACTGGCGCAGCCGGCCAGCAGAGAGAGCAGGGCGCAAGCGCCGAGGATTCGCCGCATGGGGGAGGGTCCCTACAGAAAATGTTCTGATTGATCGTTCCCACGCTCCGCGTGGGAATGCAAAGGGTGACGCTCTGCGTCACAAAACAGACGCAGAGCGTCCAGATAGGTGTTCCCACGCGGAGCGTGGGAACAATCAACGATCGCGGGGCAAGCGCGCTACAGGTTCTGCATTCAGCCTTCCAGCTTGCGCTTCAGCAGTTCGTTGACCTGGCCCGGGTTGGCCTTGCCTTTCGATGCCTTCATCGCTTGCCCAACGAAGAAGCCGAACATCTTGCCGCGTTTGGCTTCATCGGCCGCGCGATATTGCTCGACCTGTTCGGCATTGGCGGCCAGGACGTCGTCCAGCATCGACTCGATGGCGCCGCTGTCCGTAACCTGCTTCAGACCGCGCTGATCGATGATCTCGTCGGCGCTGCCTTCCCCATTAGCCATGCCCTCAAACACCATCTTCGCGATCTTGCCGGAAATGGTGCTGTCCTTGATGCGCAGCAGCATGCCGCCCAACTGTTCAGCGCTGACCGGCGACTCGTCAATCTCGACGCCTTGCTTGTTCAGCAACGAACCCAACTCAACCATCACCCAGTTGGCCGCGAGCTTCGCATCATCGGAAATGCTCACTACCTTCTCGAAGAAGTCCGCCTGTTCGCGGCTGGACGCCAACACGCTGGCGTCATACAGCGACAGGCCGAACTGCGACTGGAAGCGCTCGCGCTTCTGCGGTGGCAGCTCCGGCAACGTGGCGCGGGTCTGCTCCAGGAACGCGTCTTCGATGACCACCGGCAACAGGTCAGGATCGGGGAAGTAACGGTAGTCGTTGGCTTCCTCTTTGCTGCGCATGGCGCGGGTTTCGTTGGTGTTCGGGTCGTACAGACGCGTCTGCTGAATGACCTTGCCGCCGTCTTCGATCAGGTCGATCTGGCGCTGGATCTCGCTGTTGATCGCCTTCTCGATGAAACGGAACGAGTTGACGTTCTTGATCTCGCAGCGCGTCCCGTACTCGACCTGGCCTTTCGGGCGAATCGACACGTTGCAGTCGCAGCGCAGCGAGCCTTCCGCCATGTTGCCGTCGCAGATACCGAGGTAGCGAACCAGCGCGTGCATGGCCTTGACGTAGGCGACTGCTTCTTTTGCCGAACGCATGTCCGGTTCGGAAACGATCTCCAGCAACGGCGTCCCGGCGCGGTTCAGGTCGATGCCGGTCATGCCGCTGTAGTCTTCGTGCAGGCTCTTGCCGGCGTCCTCTTCAAGGTGGGCGCGGGTCACGCCGATGCGCTTGATGGTGCCGTCTCCAAGGGTGATATCCAGATGGCCTTTGCCAACGATCGGCAATTCCATTTGGCTGATCTGATAACCCTTCGGCAGGTCGGGGTAGAAGTAGTTCTTGCGGGCGAACACGTTGTGCTGACCGATCTCGGCGTCGATGGCCAGGCCGAACTTGACCGCCATCTGCACGGCCTCCTTGTTCAGCACCGGCAATGTGCCGGGCATGCCCAGGTCGACGAGGCTGGCCTGAGTGTTGGGCTCGGAGCCGAACGTAGTAGCGCTACCGGAGAAAATCTTCGATTGGGTGGTGAGCTGGGTGTGAATCTCCAGCCCGATGACGACTTCCCATTGCATGTGTTTTCTCCTTAGAAGCCAGCCGGCGAGCGGGTGTGCCAATCGGTTACTTGCTGATATTGATGGGCAACGTTCAGCAAGCGGCCTTCCTGGAAATACGGCGCCAGCAATTGCACGCCCACCGGCAGGCCGTCGGCGAAACCGGCAGGCATCGACAAGCCCGGCAGGCCCGCGAGGTTGGCGGTGATGGTGTAGAAGTCTTCCAGGTACTCGGCGATCGGGTCGGCGTTCTTGGCGCCGATTTTCCAGGCCGGGTTCGGCGTGGTCGGGCCGAGGATCACGTCGACTTCGGCAAACGCGTTCATGAAGTCGTTCTTGATCAGGCGGCGAATCTTCTGCGCCTGCAAGTAGTAAGCGTCGTAGTAACCGGCCGACAGCGCGTAGGCACCAACGAGAATCCGGCGCTGCACTTCAGGGCCGAAGCCTTCGCCCCGGGAGCGCTTGTACAGATCGGTGAGGTCTTTCGGGTCTTCGCAGCGATAGCCGAAGCGTACGCCGTCGAAACGCGACAGGTTGGAAGAAGCCTCGGCCGGCGCGATCACGTAGTAAGCCGGGATCGCGTGTTGCAGGTTCGGCAGGCTGATTTCCTTGACTACCGCGCCGAGCTTTTTCAGCTCCTCGACGCTGGCCATGACCAGATCGGCGATGCGCGGGTCGAGACCTGCGCTGAAGTATTCCTTCGGCACGCCAATGCGCAGGCCTTGCAGCGAGGCATTCAGGCCTGCGCTGTAATCGGGTACCGGCTCGTCGATGCTGGTGGAGTCGTTGACGTCGAAACCGGCCATGCCTTGCAGCAGCAACGCGCAGTCTTCAGCGGTGCGCGCCATCGGGCCAGCCTGATCAAGACTGGAGGCGTAGGCGATCATGCCCCAGCGCGATACGCGACCATAAGTCGGCTTCAGGCCGGTCAGGTTGGTCAGCGCGGCAGGCTGGCGAATGGAACCGCCGGTGTCAGTGCCGGTGGCGCCAGGCAGCAGACGTGCGGCAACCGCCGCCGCGGAACCACCGGACGAGCCGCCCGGGACGTGTTGCAGATTCCAAGGGTTTTTCACCGCGCCGTAATGGCTGGATTCGTTGGCCGAGCCCATGGCGAATTCGTCCATGTTGGTCTTGCCCAGCGTCACGGTGCCGGCGGCGGCGAGCCTGGCAACCACGGTGGCATCGTAGGGCGCCTTGAAGTTGTCGAGCATCTTCGACGCGCAACTGGTGCGAATGCCCTTGGTGCAGAAGAGGTCCTTGTGCGCCAGTGGAGCCCCCAGCAGCGCGCCGGTTTCACCCGCCGCGCGACGAACATCGGCAGCCTGAGCCTGGGTGATCGCCAGGTCTTCGGTGACGGTAATGAAGCTATTGAGCTGCGGATCCAGCTGGGCGATGCGCGCCAGGAGATTGCGGGTCAATTCTTCGGAAGAAAACTTTTTATCGGCGAGTCCGCGAGCGATCTCTGCCAGAGTCATTTGATGCATTGCAGGCACATTCCCTTTAGTCGAGGACTTTCGGAACCAGATAAAGGCCGTCTTGGACCGCTGGTGCGACGGCTTGATAGGCATCGCGATGATTGACCTCGGTAACGGCGTCTACACGCAGGCGTTGCGAGGCTTCAAGGGGATGCGCGAGGGGCTCGATGCCGGTGGTATCGACCGCCTGCATCTGGTCAATCAGCCCGAGAATGCTGTTCAGTGCTTCAGTAGTACGCGGGATATCGGCGTCATTGAGGCCCAGTCGGGCCAGATGAGCGATTTTTTCCACGTCGGAGCGATCAAGCGCCATGGGGTTCTCCAGTGGAATGCGCACGGGGTGAGCCGTACGTCAGATTGCGGAACACTACGCCCTTTAAACGGTCATAAGGCCGCGATCTTCCAGGGTAGCGCTCGGAAAAACCGCCAATTTAACATATTGGCTCCTTGCCCAAAATCCCTGTCGTTGTTAGAGTTTGCCGCACTTTTTTACCCACGCGTTGCCTAGGGTCCTTTCTCCATGTTCAAGAAACTGCGTGGCATGTTTTCCAGCGATCTTTCCATCGACCTGGGCACTGCCAACACCCTTATTTACGTGCGTGAGCGCGGCATTGTGCTGAATGAGCCATCAGTTGTGGCCATTCGGACCCACGGAAATCAGAAGAGCGTTGTTGCTGTCGGGATGGAAGCCAAGCGGATGCTGGGCCGTACCCCGGGCAACATCGCCGCCATTCGCCCGATGAAAGACGGCGTCATCGCCGACTTCAGCGTCTGCGAAAAAATGCTTCAGTACTTCATCAACAAGGTTCACGAGAACAGCTTCCTGCAGCCAAGCCCTCGTGTGCTGATTTGCGTTCCGTGCAAATCGACCCAGGTCGAGCGTCGCGCGATCCGCGAATCCGCTCTGGGCGCCGGTGCACGTGAAGTGTTCCTGATCGAAGAACCAATGGCTGCGGCCATCGGTGCCGGCCTGCCGGTCGAGGAGGCCCGCGGTTCGATGGTCGTCGACATCGGTGGTGGTACCACTGAAATCGCGCTGATCTCCCTGAACGGCGTCGTGTATGCCGAGTCCGTCCGTGTGGGTGGCGACCGTTTCGACGAAGCGATCATCACTTACGTGCGTCGCAACTACGGCAGCCTGATCGGCGAGTCCACCGCCGAGCGCATCAAGCAGGAAATCGGCACGGCCTACCCGGGCGGCGAAGTGCGCGAAGTCGACGTTCGCGGTCGCAACCTGGCCGAAGGCGTGCCACGTGCCTTCACCCTGAATTCCAACGAAGTGCTGGAAGCGCTGCAGGAATCCCTCGCAACCATCGTTCAGGCTGTGAAAAGCGCGCTGGAACAGTCTCCGCCAGAGTTGGCCTCGGACATCGCCGAACGCGGTCTGGTGCTGACCGGTGGTGGTGCGCTTCTGCGTGACCTGGACAAGCTGCTGGCCCAGGAAACCGGTCTGCCGGTGATCGTCGCCGAAGACCCGCTGACCTGCGTTGCGCGTGGCGGTGGTCGTGCGCTGGAAATGATGGACAAGCACACCATGGACCTGCTCTCCAGCGAATAAGTCGCCGGAACGCAGCATGTTGCGCTTAACGGGCAGCACCTCACCGTGCTGCCTGTTCGTGTCCGACCTGTTGACGTCGCGCGGCGATGTTGCAAGTCTGACGCCCTGCATTTCCATCAACCCGCATCAGGCCGGTTTCATGTCGCATGAATAAGCACAGCCACACTCAAGCACCTCTGCACGCATCTCTGGAAGGAGCGGCCCATTAAACCGCTTTTCTCCAAGGGCCCGTCCCTGGGCGTCCGTCTACTGGTGCTGGTCGTACTGTCTGTGGCCATCATGGTCGTGGATGCGCGCTTCACCCTGCTCAAGCCTGTCCGCAGTCAGATGTCGCTGGTGCTGATGCAGTCTTACTGGATCGCCGATCTGCCCGAGCGTCTGTATCAGGGGGTCGCCAGCCAGTTTGGCAGCCGCACCGAACTCGCCGCCGAAAACGAAAAACTCAAGACCGAGAACCTGCTGCTCCAGGGACGCCTGCAAAAGCTGGCCGCCCTGACCGAGCAGAACGTGCGCTTGCGCGAGCTGCTGAATTCGTCGGCGCTGGTCAACGAGAAAGTCGAAGTTGCCGAGCTGATCGGCATGGACCCCAACCCGTTCACCCACCGGATCATCATCAACAAGGGCGAGCGCGACGGCGTGGTCCTCGGTCAGCCAGTGCTCGATGCGCGCGGCTTGATGGGTCAGGTGGTCGAGTTGATGCCGTACACATCCCGCGTGCTGCTGCTGACCGACACCACCCACAGCATTCCTGTGCAGGTGAATCGCAACGGCCTGCGCGCGATTGCCAGCGGCACCGGCAACCCGGAACGTCTTGAGCTGCGCCATGTGGCCGACACCGCTGATATCAAGGAAGGCGATCTGCTGGTGAGTTCCGGCCTGGGCCAGCGCTTCCCGGCGGGTTATCCGGTGGCGACAGTCAAGGAAGTCATTCACGACTCCGGCCAGCCCTTCGCCATCGTGCGGGCGGTGCCGACCGCCGCGCTGAATCGCAGCCGTTATCTGTTGCTGGTGTTCTCGGACGGCCGTTCCCCGGAAGAGCGCGCTGCCGACGCCGCGCAGCAGCAGGAATCCCTTGATCGTCAGACGGCCGACCCGACGGCGGTGCCATCGGCCACTGTGCCGGGTGCCGCCCCTGCTGCCACGCCGAACAAGGCGGTCGTTCCTGCCACCGTGCCGAAACCTGCCGGGCACAGTGCTTCGTCGACGCCGGCTAACGCCAACAGCGCACCGGCTCCGGCGACCACCGCACCGGCGGCGACCACGCCTGCCAAGCCCGCGACCAGCAAGCCGCCCGTTAAACCTGCGGCGAAACCTGCCTCCACCCGACCGGCGACGCCTGCTGCGACCCCGGCCGCTCCACGCGAGAGGGAAGAATAATGGCGCGTCACGCTCCCGCACGAAACGGCTGGGTGGTCTGGCTGACCTTCGCCATCGGCCTGCTGCTTAGCGTTTCGCCGCTGCCGCAGTTCATGGAAATATTTCGCCCGCTCTGGCTCGCATTGCTGCTGGCCTTCTGGGCACTGGCGTTGCCGCACAAGATCGGCATGGTCACGGCGTGGATGCTGGGCCTGGCCGAGGACGTGCTCTACGGGACGTTGTTAGGGCAGAACGCGTTGATCCTCACGCTGATTACCTTTCTGGTGCTGTCTCTACAGCAGCGCTTGCGCATGTTCCCGATGTGGCAGCAGTGCCTGGTGATCCTGGTGATTTTCGGTCTCGCGCAGCTGGTGCAGCTGTGGCTCAGTGCCTTGACCGGCAACCGTCAGCCAACCCTGGCGCTGGTGTTGCCGGCATTGGTCAGCGCATTGCTCTGGCCATGGGTCAGCTACGGCCTGCGCGGATTGCGCCTGCGTTTGAAGATCAACTGAAGCGCGGTTCTGTGAGGTGACGCCCGACGCTTTCCCGGCTGAAGCCGGTCCTACAGGTTGAATGCGGTGCAGTAGGACCGGCTTCAGCCGGGAAGAGGCCGGTATGGGCGCCATCAGTTCTGCGGTGTGACACCCGACGCTTTCCCGGCTAAAGCCGGTCCTACAGGATGAACGCGATGCTTTAGTGGGACCGGCTTCAGCCGGGAAGAGGCAGGTATGGGCGCCGTCAATTGTGCGGTGTGACACCCGACGCTTTCCCGGCTGAAGCCGGTCCTACAGGTTGAACGCGATGCAGTAGGACCGGCTTCAGCCGGGAAAAGGCCGGTGTGAGCACCATCACTTCAGCGGTGTGCACCAAGGCTACGCTTGTGATCAACGACACGGAGACGTCCCATGCCCCAACTTCTTCTTGCCTCCGGCTCCCCGCGCCGTCGTGAGCTGCTGACCCAGATCGGCGTGCCGTTCACGACCCTCAGCGCCGATATCGACGAAACCCCTCTGGCCAACGAAACCCCCGCCGCGTACGTCCTGCGGCTGGCCCGTGGCAAGGCGGATGCCGGGCTGCTGCAGCTCGCCAACGATCCCGCCTACCCCACCGCCTGCGTCTTGGGCGCGGACACCGCCGTGGTCCTCGACGGCCGCATCCTCGGCAAACCGGCGGACGAAGCCGAGGCGCTGGCGATGCTTGCCGCCCTGTCGAACCGAGAACACGAAGTCCTGACCGCCATCGCCGTGGTTCACGAAGAGCGCTGCGAAACCCGAACCGTCACCAGCCGTGTCCGTTTCCGGGCGATACCGGAAGACGAAGCCCGCCGCTACTGGGCCAGCGGCGAGCCCTGCGACAAGGCCGGCGGCTACGGCATTCAAGGCCTTGGCGCGGTGTTCGTGGAAAACCTCAGTGGCAGTTATTCCGCGGTGGTCGGCTTGCCCTTGTGCGAAACCGCAGAAATCCTCCAGCGTTTCGGCATACCCTGTTGGCAACGCCCGGAAGGTGACAAGTCATGAGTGAAGAGATTCTGATCAACATCACGCCGATGGAATCACGCGTGGCGGTCGTTGAGAATGGGGTGTTGCAAGAGGTGCACGTCGAACGCACCCAGCGTCGCGGGATCGTGGGCAATATCTACAAGGGCAAGGTTGTGCGCGTGCTGCCTGGCATGCAGGCGGCGTTCATCGACATCGGTCTGGACCGCGCGGCGTTCATTCACGCATCGGAAATCTCCATGCGCGAAGGCCCGGCCGTGGAGACCATCAGCTCGCTGGTCCACGACGGACAGAGTCTGGTGGTGCAGGTCACCAAGGACCCGATCGGCAGCAAAGGCGCGCGGTTGACGACTCAACTGTCGATTCCGTCGCGCTACCTCGTGTACATGCCGCGCACGGCCCATGTCGGCATTTCTCTGAAAATCGAAGACGAAGCCGAGCGCGAACGCTTGAAGCAGGTGGTCAGCGATTGTGTCGCCAAGGAAGGGATCAAGGAGAAGGGCGGGTTCATCCTGCGCACGGCGGCCGAAGGTGCGGGCGCCGACGAGATCATGATGGACATCCGCTACCTGCGCAGGCTGTGGGATCAGATTGGCGAGCAGATCAAAACCATCAGCCCGGCCAGCGTGATCTACGAAGACCTCGGCCTGGCGCTGCGCACCTTGCGCGATCTGGTCAGCCCGCGCACCGAGAAGATTCGCATCGATTCCCGCGAGACGTTCCAGAAGACCACCCAGTTCGTCGCCGAGCTGATGCCGGAAATCGCCGACCGCCTTGAGCACTATCCTGGCGAGCGGCCGATTTTCGACCTGTATGGCGTCGAGGACGAAATTCAGCGGGCGCTGGACCGCAAGGTGCCGCTCAAGTCCGGGGGCTATCTGGTGATCGATCCCGCCGAAGCCATGACCACCATCGACGTGAACACCGGTGCGTTCGTCGGTCATCGCAACCTCGAAGAGACCATTTTCAAGACCAATCTTGAAGCGGCGACGGCCATTGCTCGACAGCTGCGCCTGCGCAACATCGGCGGCATCATCATCATCGATTTCATCGACATGGAAGACGCCGAGCATCAGCGCCAGGTGCTGCGGACCCTCGAAAAACAGCTCGAGCGCGATCACGCGAAAACCAACATCATCGGCATCACCGAGCTGGGTCTGGTGCAGATGACGCGCAAGCGTACCCGTGAAAGTCTGGAGCAAGTGCTGTGCGAGCCCTGCAGCAGTTGCCAGGGCCGTGGCAAGCTGAAGACGCCGGAAACCATCTGCTACGAGATATTCCGCGAGATCCTGCGCGAAGCCCGCGCTTATCAGGCGGTGGGCTACCGCGTGCTGGCCAATCAGAAAGTCGTCGACAGGCTACTTGACGAAGAATCCGGCAATGTGGCCGAGCTGGAAGTGTTCATTGGCAGGACCATTCGTTTCCAGGTCGAGACCATGTACTCCCAGGAACAATATGACGTCGTGCTGCTCTGAGAGTGCGTGATGCGCCGTGCCGCCGAGTGGCGGTGCAGTTGAATACAGAAAACAGTGCCCTTGAGGCAGACGGAACGGATGCCGTCCAAAGAGAACAACGTGTGGCGATTGAGCACAACCTGGACGTACCCGCACCTGCACGATTGGGCCGGATGCCATATGCAGGCAGTTTTTGCGGAGGCGCAGCGACATGGAGCGTCTGACCCGGTTTCTGGCTGTGCTGACCCGTTGGGGGCTGAGTCTGTGCGCCCTTTTCGTGGTGCTGGTCGCGCTGTACGTGAGTGTCGGTCGTCAATTGGTGCCGATGGTGGCCGAATACCGCGCCGACGTTGAGGCCAAGGCGCAGACCGCGCTGGGCATGCCGGTGAGCATTGGTCGGCTGGAAGGCAGCTGGAGCGGCTTCGCCCCCGTTTTTGTGGCGCGTGACGTGATGATCGGCGAGGGCGGCAATGCCGTTCGGCTTGATCACGTGCGGGCCATGCCTGACCTGCTCGCCAGCCTGCGTACTCGCGAAGTGCGCCTCGAACGCCTTGAGCTGGACGGCCTGCAGATCGGCCTGAAAGAAGACCAGACCGGCCACTGGGCGCTTCAGGGGCTCCCCGTTCAAACCGACAAGCCTTTCGACCCCGAGCAAATCCTCAATCAGATGCAGATGATCTCGCAGCTGTCGCTGTTCGACAGCCAGATCACCTTGCAGCCCTATGACCAATCGCCCCTGACGCTGACTTATGTGAGCCTGACGCTGAAGACCGGCAGCCTGCATCAGCGCCTCGACGCTCGCCTGAACCTGCCCGACGGCCAGCCGCTGTCGTTGAACGTCCGCTCCACCGTGCGCGCCCACGAATGGCGCGACGGCGAGGCCCAGGCCTACTTGAGCTTGCCGCAGAGCGAATGGTCGCAGTGGTTGCCGAAGAGTCTGACCCGCGACTGGAAGATTCAGAACCTCAAGGCCGGAGGCGAGTTGTGGCTCAACTGGGGCAAGGGCAATCTGCAAAGCGCAGTCGCTCGCTTGAATGCGCCGCAGTTCAAAGGCGCGTATGCCGACCGTAAACCCGCGAGCATTGACAATCTGGCCCTCAACGCCTGGTTTGTGCGCGACGAAAAAGGCTTCAGCACCACGCTCGATTCGTTGGCGATGGACCTGAACAGCAAGCGCTGGGAAAGTCGCGTTCATCTGCAGCAGACCGCCGCGACGGCCGACGCCGAAGAGCTGTGGCACGTTCAGGCTGACCGGGTTGATCTGACGCCCATCACGCCATTGCTCGACTCACTGGCGCCGTTGCCCGACAAGGTCATGGTGGCGGTGGACCGCCTGAAAGTCACCGGCGGGCTGCGCAACGTGCTGGTCGATTACCGACCGCAGGCCGAGGCGTCGAAACGAGTGAGCTTCGCCGCCAATCTGGACAAGGTCGGTTTCGACGCCTATCGCGGCGCGCCAGCGGCGGGGAACGTCAGCGGTGCTATCAGCGGGGATCTGGGCCAGGGCGAACTGCGCCTCGACACCGACGATTTCATGCTGCACCTGGACCCTATCTTCCGTAACGAATGGAAGTACCGTCACGCCAATGCGAAGCTGACCTGGTCGCTGGACGATCAGGGCTTCACGCTGATTGCGCCGTACATCAAGGTCGAGGGGGAGGAGGGTAATATCGCCAGCGATTTCCTGATTCGCCTGCACTTCGATCACAGCCAGGAAGACTACATGGACCTGCGCGTCGGGCTGGTCGATGGCGACGGTCGCTACACCTCCAAGTACCTGCCTGCCGTGCTCAGCCCGGCCCTTGACCAGTGGCTGCGCACCGCGATCCTGGGTGGCAACGTCGATCAGGGGTTCTTCCAGTACCAGGGCTCGATCAACAAAGACGCGCCTGACGTGGCACGGGTCATCAGCCTGTTCTTCAAAGTGCGCAACGCGAGCCTGGCGTTCCAGCCGGGGTGGCCGCAGCTGAACAATGTCGACGGTGATGTGTTCGTCGAAAACAGCGGCGTGCGCATTCGGGCCAACAAAGGTCAGTTGCTGAACACCCAGGTCAGCAACGTCGCGGTGGACATTCCCCATGTCCCGGCGGGCCAGTCCAGCCATCTATTGGTGGACAGTGACTTGAAGGGCAGCCTTCAGGACGGCATGAAGATCCTTCAGGAAGCGCCGATCGGCACCGGCCAGACCTTCGCCGGCTGGCAGGCGGAAGGGCCGCTGCAGGGTCATATCAATCTGGATATTCCGCTGGTCAAGGGGCAAGAGCCTAAAGTCGTGGTCGATTTCAGCACTGACAGCGCGAGGCTCAAGCTCGCGGACCCGGTGCTGGAGCTGACGCAACTGCGCGGCGACTTCCGTTTTGATTACACCAAAGGGCTGAGCGGCAAGAACATCAAGGCCGTCGCCTTCGATAAGCCAGTGAACGCCGAGATTTTCGGCGAAGGCAAACCGGGGGCGCCGGTGACGCGCATCACCGCCAGCAGCCAGATCGCCAGCAAGCGCCTGACCGATTGGCTGGGCGTGACGCAGCCGCTGCCGATTTCGGGGGATCTGCCCTATCAGCTGCAGCTGACATTGAACGGCAACGCCAGTCAGTTGCAGATCAACTCGAACCTGAAGGGGCTCGCGGTCGATCTGCCGGCACCGTTCGGCAAAACCGCTGATGACACACGCGACACCGATTTGCGCATGAACCTGCAAGGCCCGGAACGGCGCATCGACGTCGGCTACGGCAATATCGCCAACCTCGCGTTCGCGTCGCCGCCGGGCAAATTCGGCGACGGGCGTGGCGAGCTGTTCCTCGGTGAGGGCGGGGCGATCGTGCCGGACAGCAAGGGATTGCGTGTTCGCGGCTCGTTGTCGGAACTGGACATCGCGCCCTGGCAAGCCATGGCTGAGCGTTATGCCGGCAATGACCCGGGCGGCAGCGCCAAGCAGTTGCTCAATAGCGTCGATTTGCAGATCGGCAAGCTGACCGCGATGGGCACGACATTGGAGCAGGCAGGCGTCCAGCTCAAACGCAGTGATACCGCATGGGCGCTGTCGCTGGACAGCTCGAAGGTGAAAGGCACGGCGACGTTGCCAGACAGCAAAACCGCGCCGATCGACATCAGCCTGCTGTATGTACGTTTGCCCGCGCCGGACCCGAACGCGGCGGTCGTTGAAAACGCGCCGGACCCGCTGGCGGACGTCGACCCGCGCAAGATCCCCGCGCTGAACATCAAAATCACTCAGTTGTTTCAAGGCGATCAGTTGATGGGCGCCTGGTCGCTCAAGGTCCGGCCGACGCCAAACGGCATCCAGCTGGCGGACCTCAATCTGGGCCTCAAGGGCATTGCGCTGCAGGGCAATGGCGGTTGGGAGGGCACGCCCGGTACGACCAGCAGCTGGTTCAAAGGCCAGGTGAGCGGCAAGAATCTTGCCGATGTGCTCAAGGCCTGGGGTTTCGCGCCGACGGTCACCAGTCAGGAGTTCGAGCTGAACGCTGACGGTCGCTGGCCGGGCTCGCCCGCCTGGGTTGGGTTGAAACGGTATTCGGGGAGCCTGGATGCGACGCTCAAAAACGGCCAGTTCGTTGAGGTCGAGGGTGGCGCGCAGGCGTTGCGGGTATTCGGCCTGCTCAACTTCAATTCGATTGGCCGGCGTCTGCGCCTGGACTTCTCCGACCTGCTGGGCAAAGGCCTGAGCTACGACAAGGTCAAAGGGCTGCTGGTGGCGAGCGATGGCGTGTACGTGACCCGCGACCCAATCACCATGACCGGCCCGTCCACCAACCTTGAGCTCGACGGCACGCTGGACATGGTCCGCGACCGCGTCGACGCCAAGCTTCTGGTGACCCTGCCCGTGACCAATAATCTGCCAATCGCCGCATTGATCGTCGGCGCACCGGCGATTGGTGGCGCGTTGTTCCTGGTCGACAAGCTGCTGGGTGATCGCGTATCGCGCTTTGCCAGCGTCCAGTACAAGGTCGAAGGGCCATGGAAAGAACCGAAGATCACCTTCGACAAGCCGTTCGAGAAACCGCAGTAATCAAAGCGGTGGTGTAGCGCCTGACGCTTTCCCGGCTAAAGCGGGTCCCACTAAGTGAACGCGGTGTGTAGGACCGGCTTTAGCCGGGAAGAGGCCAGTATTAGCGCCCTGAATTTTTGGTGTGGCTTCCGACGTCTTCCCGGCTGAAGCCGGTCCTACAGGGAAACGCGGTGTGTCAGTAGGACCGGCTTCAGCCGGGAAGAGGCCAGTGTGTACGCCACGAGAGCTCATTGGCCGGCGCGGATCGGTGCAGGAGCGCGCTTGCCCGCGAAGAGGCCGGTACATCCGACGCACACTGGTAGTCCGTGCCTACGCTTTAGGACCGGCTTTAGCCGGGAAGGGTGGTGCAGTAACGATGAATTCGAGCGGCCGGGCGAGCCCATCGACGGTGCATGGAGTAGAGTGCGGTTCTATCGATCAGGGAGCGCTTATGTCCTTCGCAGTCATTCAGATGGTCAGCCAGAGCGACGTGCTCGGCAATCTGGCCCAGGCGCGCAGGTTGCTGGAACAGGCCGCTGCGTCGGGTGCGAAGCTGGCCGCGCTCCCGGAAAACTTCGCCGCGATGGGTCGTCGTGATGTGGCTGCCATCGGCCGCGCCGAGGCCCTTGGCGAAGGTCCGATCCTGCCATGGTTGAAACTTGCCGCTCGCGACCTCACCTTATGGGTAGTTGCCGGGACATTGCCGCTGCCCCCTCAAGGCCAGCCTGATGGCAAAGTCACGGCGTGTTCGCTGCTGATTGACGACCAGGGCCAGCAAGTCGCGCGTTACGACAAGCTGCATTTGTTTGACGTGGATGTCGCCGATGCACGAGGGCGCTATCGGGAATCCGACGATTACGCCCACGGCAACAACGTCGTGGTGGCCGACACGCCGGTCGGGCGTCTGGGGCTTTCGGTGTGTTACGACCTGCGTTTTCCCGAGCTGTACACCGCGCTCAGGGAAGCCGGGGCTGAATTGATTACCGCGCCGTCGGCCTTCACCGCTGTCACCGGCGCGGCGCACTGGGAGATTCTGCTGCGCGCCCGGGCCATCGAAACCCAGTGCTACGTGCTGGCGGCGGCGCAAGGCGGAATTCATCCGGGGCCGAGAGAAACATTTGGGCACGCGGCGATCATAGATCCATGGGGCCGCGTGCTGGCCGAGCAGGCACAGGGTGAAGCCGTGCTGCTGGCCGAACGAGACAGCGTAGAACAAGCGTCCATACGGGCGCGCATGCCGGTAGCGAATCACCGGCGATTTTTTTCGCAGGCCGCCGTGCGACCTGCCAATACCCCGGAGTGAATATGAGCCACTTGTCCTCTGTCAGCGAACACCTTCTGGCACCAGGCGGCCTGAGCATCGACAGCCTGCAATCGGTGCTCGGCGAGCTGGCCGGCCCAGGCATCGACGCAGCCGACCTGTATTTTCAGGGGCAGATTTCCGAGTCCTGGGCGCTGGAAGACGGCATCGTCAAGGAAGGCAGTTTCAACCTGGACCAGGGCGTCGGAGTACGCGCGCAGTCAGGCGAGAAAACCGGCTTCGCCTACAGCAACGCCATTACTCCTGAAGCCCTGACCCAGGCGGCCCGTGCCGCTCGCTCGATTTCCCGCGCCGGCCAGAACGGCCGCGTTCAGGCGTTCACCACCCAGGACGTCGCCCAGCTGTACGCGCCGGACAACCCGCTGGAAGTCATGACCCGCGCCGAGAAAGTCGAACTGCTCAAGCGCGTCGACGCCGCCACCCGTGCGCTGGACCCGCGTATTCAGCAAGTCACCGTGAGTATGGCCGGTGTCTGGGAACGCATTCTTGTGGCGTCCACTGACGGCGGTCTTGCCGCCGACGTACGTCCGCTGGTGCGCTTCAACGTCAGCGTGATCGTCGAGCAGAACGGCCGTCGTGAGCGCGGCGGACACGGCGGCGGCGGTCGCACCGATTACCGTTATTTCCTCAGCGACGACCGCGCCATGGGCTATGCCCGTGAGGCGCTGCGTCAGGCGCTGGTCAATCTCGAAGCCATTCCGGCCCCGGCTGGCACGTTGCCGGTGGTACTGGGCTCCGGCTGGTCTGGCGTGTTGTTGCACGAAGCGGTCGGCCACGGCCTCGAGGGCGACTTCAACCGCAAGGGCAGCTCGGCTTACAGCGGTCGCATGGGCGAGATGGTTGCGTCGAAACTCTGCACCATCGTCGATGACGGCACCCTGGCGGATCGACGCGGCTCCCTGACCGTCGATGACGAGGGCACCCCGACCGAGTGCACCACGCTGATCGAAAACGGCGTGCTCAAGGGCTACATGCAAGACAAGCTCAACGCGCGTCTGATGGGCGTCGCGCGCACGGGTAATGGTCGTCGCGAGTCCTACGCGCACCTGCCGATGCCGCGCATGACCAATACCTACATGCTCGGCGGCCAGAGCGATCCGGCGGAAATCATCGCCTCGGTCAAGCGCGGCATCTACTGCGCCAACCTCGGCGGCGGGCAGGTGGACATCACCAGCGGCAAGTTCGTGTTCTCCACCAGCGAGGCTTATCTGATCGAAGACGGCAAAATCACCGCACCGGTCAAGGGCGCGACGCTGATTGGCAACGGTCCGGAATGCATGAGTCGCGTGTCAATGGTCGGCAACGATCTGTCCCTGGACAGCGGAGTCGGCACCTGCGGCAAGGACGGTCAATCGGTGCCGGTAGGCGTCGGTCAGCCGACCCTGAAGATCGATGCGATCACCGTTGGCGGCACAGGCGGGGCTTGATAGTTGAGGGGCTTGCGCCGGTTGAGTGATTCAAACGGCGCAGCAATTTTTTAGCGCAGTCCGCGTTTGCTTTCGTCTAGCTCGCGGATGTATTTGAAGATTTTGCGGGTCGCGGTAGGGGCCTTGTTCTGCGCAGCTTCATGCTGAGCCTGACGGATCAGCGAGCGCAGTTGCTGACGGTCGGCGTCCGGGTATTCGCTGACGAACTGCTCAAGCACGTCGTCGGTACCGGTCACCAGGCGATCACGCCAGCGTTCCAGATTGTGGAAGCGCTCGTTGTACTGGCGCGTAGAGGCGTCAAGCTGATCGAGCAGCACCAGGATTTCATCCAGATCCTGATCGCGCATCAGCTTGCCGATGAATTGAATGTGGCGTTTGCGCGCAATGTGCGCGGTGTGCTTGGAAGCATCGGCCAATGCCCGACGCAAAGGGTCGGTCAAAGGCAGCTTGGCCAGCACATCGGGCTTGAATGTCGTCAAGCGTTCGCCCAGCTCCACCAGAGCGTGAAGCTCTCGTTTGACCTGGGTTTTGCTTTTCTCTCCGTCGAAGGAGTCGTCGTAAGAATCAACCATGGGGGCCGTCCGCAAATAAACGCCGCCATGATAACCAGTCAGGGACCGATTGTCCGGCCCGGCTGCTGAAATCAGAATTTGATGGAGAACGTCATGAGTGCATCAGAAACCGTCGGCCCGCAGGCTTTGCCGGCATTGCAGCAGCAGGTCGAGCAGATCGTCGCCGAAGCCAAACGTCAGGGCGCCACCGCGTGCGAAGTCGCCGTGTCGCTGGAGCAGGGCCTGTCCACCACGGTTCGCCAGCGCGAAGTCGAGACAGTCGAATTCAACCGTGATCAGGGTTTCGGCATCACCTTGTACGTCGGCCACCGCAAGGGTTCGGCCAGCACCTCCGCGAGCGGCCCCGATGCCATTCGCGAGACCGTTGCTGCCGCGCTGGCCATCGCCAAACACACGTCGGAAGACGAGGCCTCGGGTCTCGCCGATGCCGCATTGATGGCGAAAGACCAACCGGATTTCGATCTTTATCACCCGTGGGACATCACCCCCGAGCAGGCCATCGAACGCGCGCTGATCTGCGAAGCCGCTGCCTTCGACGCCGACAGCCGGATCAAGAACGCCGACGGCACCACGCTGAACGTGCATCAGGGCTGCCGCGTCTACGGCAACAGTCACGGTTTCATCGGCGGTTATGCGTCGACCCGTCACAGCCTGAGCTGCGTGATGATCGCCGAAGGCGAAGGGCAGATGCAGCGCGACTACTGGTATGACGTCAATCGCCGTGGCGAGCTGCTGATGGATGCCAAACTCATCGGCCAGAAAGCCGCCGAGCGCGCCGCGAGCCGACTGGGCGCACGGCCGGTGCCGACCTGCGAAGTGCCGGTGCTGTTCTCCGCGGAGCTGGCGGGCGGTCTGTTCGGCAGTTTTCTGGGCGCGATTTCCGGCGGCAACCTGTATCGCAAGTCGTCGTTCCTCGAAGGGGCGATCGGTCAGCGCCTGTTCCCCGAGTGGATGACCATCGACGAGCGCCCGCATCTGGTCGGCGCCATGGGCAGCTCCGCCTTCGACGGCGACGGCCTGGCGACCTATGCCAAGCCGTTCGTCGAAAACGGCGATCTGGTTTCCTACATCCTCAGCACGTATTCGGGCCGCAAACTCAGCCTGCCGAGCACCGCGAACGCGGGTGGCGTGCATAACCTGTTCGTCAGCCACGGCACTGAAGACCAGGCGGCGCTGATCCGCCGAATGGGACGCGGGCTGCTGGTCACGGAGTTGATGGGCAGTGGGCTGAACATGGTCACCGGCGATTATTCTCGCGGTGCGGCAGGTTTCTGGGTCGAGAACGGCGAGATCCAGTTCGCGGTTCAGGAAGTGACCATCGCCGGCAACATGCGCGACATGTTCAAGCAGATCATTGCGGTGGGCAGTGATCTGGAACTGCGCAGCAACATCCGCACCGGCTCTGTGCTGATCGAGAAGATGATGGTCGCGGGCAGCTGAGTTCGCTCTGCTTTAGCGCTTCATCCCCAAGGCCTGCCCCGATCTCGGTGCGGGCCTTTTTTGTGAGGGTTTTTCGATTTATGTCACACCCGGACCCTCTAGGAGCGCGCTTGCCCGCGAATGTCGGGGTGTCAGTCACAGAAAATGGAGCTGATCCACTGCGATTGGCGGGCAAGCGCGCTCCTGCAGTTGAGTGTGCTTGAGGCCAGCGCATGATCTCAATACCTCGCCGGGGTTGTGTTGATTCTTAAACTCATTTAATAATGAATCTCATTAGTTAAGTGGGCCTCGGTCATGGGTACTGTTCTGCACGAGTCGCCGTACCTGGAAAACTGGCGCGCATTGAGTCTGCGGATTCGTTGCGCGCTGGATCCGGACGAACCGCGGCTCATCGAACACTACCTTGCGGAAGGTCGCTATCTGGCGCGCTTTACCGCCACGCCCAAATCCCTCATCTGTGAAAGCACCTTTCGCCTGCTGATCGACACCGCCAGCGACACCGCGCTGCCCTGGCATTGGCGTTGTCTGTGCCTGGACCAGGCATGGCGTCCCCTGCGTGATATGCAGGCACTCGCCGAATCCGCTGCGCAACGGCAACGCGTTCAGGCCTTCGCCCAGCGCTTGGCGACCTGCGCGCTGCTGCCGTCGATTCCTCTGACGGAACCCGCGCCATCGAATCCGCAAAACGCCCTGCCGACGGCTTCTGATCGCCGGCGCCACTCGTGAGGACCTGTGCCATGGAGCAATGGAAACGTACCATCCTGAGCGGTAACAGCAGCTTCAACCGAGGCGACCTGATCGATGCCCGCGAGCTGTACCTGCAGGCCCTCGCGCTGGCGCAGGTGCTCTTCGACCGCTGGAGCGTCGCCGATGAAGCCGTGGCGGCGTTTGTGATTTCGCACCACAACCTGGCGGATCTGCACCTGAGCCTGGGTCAGCCGGAGGAGAGCGCCGAATACCTCTGCGCCGTCCATCAGCGCCTGTTGAATGTGATTCAGGATCCGCAAATGACGCCCGCCCTGCGACAGGCAGCGCTGCGGCACAGCAATAAAACCTACAGCGAACTCTTGGGTTTTGTCGGCCAATACGGCGAGTACCCACGCACTCAACGTCTGCTCAACAGCAGCGGCGAACATTCCCGCTCGGCGCTTCAGCACCACGCTGCCCGCGCCGGCACCCTCTCGTTTGGAGTCCACTGACATGCCCTTTACCTTGCCTGCCTTGCCCTACGCTTACGATGCGCTCGAACCCCACATCGACGCGCAGACCATGGAGATTCACTACAGCAAGCACCATCAGACCTACATCAACAACCTGAACGCGGCGGTCGACGGCACTGAATACGCGGAGTGGCCCATCGAGAAGCTGGTTGCCAGCGTCGCCGAACTTCCGGAAAAACTGCGCCCAGCGGTGATCAATCAGGGCGGAGGTCACGCCAACCATTCGCTGTTCTGGGAAGTCATGAGCCCACAAGGTGGCGGTGCGCCAAGCGGTGCGCTGGCGACGGCGATCAACGAACAGGTGGGCGGATTCGAGGCGTTCAAGGACGCTTTCACCAAAGCAGCGCTGACCCGTTTCGGCAGCGGCTGGGCCTGGCTGAGCGTCACTCCGGGCAAAAAGCTCGTCGTGGAAAGCAGCGGCAATCAGGACAGCCCGCTCATGAACGGCAATACGCCGATCCTCGGGCTGGACGTCTGGGAGCATGCTTATTACCTGCGCTACCAGAACCGTCGTCCTGAATACATCGCCGCGTTCTACAACGTCGTGAACTGGGATGAAGTGTCCAGGCGCTACGCAGCGGCGCTCGGCTGAAACCTCCCAGACCTCGAATAAGGCGATTTATGCGCTCGGACATACTGGCTCTCGGCAGCGTGCGGTTATTGCGGCTGGCATTGGGCTCGATTCTGGTGCTCGTCGGCACCGGTTTGCTGGTGGCCCAGGGACTTTCGTGGGTGGCGCTCGAGCCCAGAATGTTGCGAGCGCTGGAAGGCGGCGCCATCTGCGCGTTGGGCACTGCCCTGGGCGCCGTGCCGGTGCTGGTGATCCGCAGCATGCCGGTGGCGGTGTCCGACGGCCTGCTGGGTTTCGGCGCCGGCATCATGCTGGCGGCGACAGCGTTTTCGTTGATTGTGCCGGGCCTGGGCGCGGCCCACGATCTGGGCTTTACCCCTTGGGGCGCCGGGGCGTTGGTCAGCTTCGGGATACTGCTCGGGGCGGCCGGGTTATTTCTGGTAGACACGCTGGTTTCCAGGGGGCCGCAGTTGTCGGAGGTGGCCGGGAAACCGGCGATCCCCTCGAATATCTGGCTGTTTGTCATCGCCATCATTGCCCACAACATTCCCGAAGGCATGGCGGTGGGCGTGTCGGCGGGTGGTGGTCTGGCCCACGCCGACAGCCTGGCGATGGGTATTGCCCTGCAGGACGTGCCGGAAGGGCTGGTGATCGCGCTGGTGCTGGCGGCGGCCGGCATGTCGCGGCTCAAGGCGTTCCTGATCGGCGCGGCGTCCGGGTTGGTCGAGCCTGTGTTCGCAGTGCTCTGCGCCTGGCTGGTGGAAGTGGCCGCAGTGCTGTTACCGGTGGGACTGGCGCTGGCGGCCGGGGCGATGCTGCTGGTGGTGACCCACGAAATCATCCCCGAATCCCGGCGCAACGGACACGACAAAATCGCCAGCTTCGGATTGCTGGTCGGGTTCTGCTTGATGATGGTGATGGACACGGCGCTGGCGTAAGGGCTGGCTGGATGGTGCTGCTGGCGCACTGAATCCTGTGGGTTTCACCCGTGGCGCGGCGAGGAGGGCATGACCCGAACTCGCGGCTGCCGCACCTTCTGGCCATACACAGTCAACTGTAGGAGCGCGCTTGCCCGCGAAGACGTCGTATCAGTCATTGATATTAAGCTGGTCCTCCCCTGTTCGCGGGCAAGCGCGCTCCTACAACTGATCGCGATACACCCGCAGACTTGCGTTCGTCCAGGCGTGTCTCATCAGGCGATCAACGCTCATGTCAGGACGGCTCGCTGAATATTGCTCAAGCCAGCTTCGACAAGGTCACACTGTCCGGCTTACCTCCAAAAAACGCCTCCAGCACGTCCCGGAAAACCGCTTGATCCGGCGCCACCGCCGCGAACAGCGTCATGCTTGATCGCAGTTTCATGTCATCCGGCGAGCCCATGATCTGCATGGCGCTGCGGTCTTTCCATTGAAGCAACGCCTCGCAACAGCGCGCCAACCGTTCGCCCAATACCGAATGCTGCAAGTAGGCAGTCGCCTCGTCACGCCCACTGATCCCGTACCGCCGGGCCATGTCGCTGTGGCCCAGACCCGCCAGTTGCGGGAACACGAACCACATCCAGTGCGACTGTTTACGCCCGGATTTCAGCTCCGCCAGTGCACTTTCGTGCGTCGACGCTTGCGCATCGACAAATCGTTGCAGGTCAAATGGATCGTTCATTGCTGAGTCCTCGCCCTGACCACGGCATCTCGCCGCGCTTGCGATTGAGACTACCGCAGCGGGCGATGTTTCCAGCGTTTTCAGGCGCCCGCTCCTCAGGTGGGTAAAAACCCTTATAATCCTGCGCCTATTTATCTGATGCGAGATTCGCCGTGAGCTTACCGCCGTGCCCAAAATGCAGTTCCGAGTACACCTACGAAGATGGTAGCCAGCTCGTGTGCCCGGAATGTGCCCACGAGTGGTCGGCTGACGGCGCCAGCGCCGAAGCGGGCGATGACGCCAAGGTGATCAAGGACGCAGTGGGCAACACGCTGCAGGACGGCGACACCGTCACGGTCATCAAAGACCTGAAGGTCAAAGGCTCGTCGCTGGTGGTCAAGGTCGGCACCAAGGTCAAAAACATCCGCCTGGTGGACGGCGATCATGACATCGACTGCAAAATCGACGGCATCGGCGCGATGAAGTTGAAATCGGAGTTTGTGAAGAAGGGTTGATCGCCGTCTGGCCTGATCGGCAGGCTAATCGTTCCTCACGGTTTACCTGCTGATCGTTCCTCACGCTCAGCGTGGGAGCGATCAGGGCAATCCAGACGCCCACCTCAACTCGGCAAATTGATCCCGAACGTATTCACGCCATGCTCGCTGCGCACGAACACGGTGCCGCCGTGCATCAGCGCGATGGCTTTGACGATTGCCAGGCCGAGCCCGTGGTTGGCGCCGCTGTTGCTGCGCGAGGCGTCCACCCGGTAGAAGCGCTCGAATAACTTGGGCAGATGTTCCCCGGCGATCGGCGCGCCGGGGTTGGTCACGCCGATGCTGACGTGATCGCCCTCATCGCGTATGTCCACATGAATCAACTGCCCCGGCGAGGTGTGCTGCACCGCGTTGTGCAGCAGGTTGATCAGCGCCCGGCGCAAGTGCGCGGTTTCGATGGGCGCGTTGGCATCCCCACGCACCTCAACCTGCACTTGCGCGTCTTCCAGAATGAAATCCAGGTAATCCAGGGTCTTCGCCACTTCCTGAGCGAGTGAGGCCTGGGTCAGTTGTGTGGCCTTGCTGCCCTGGTCGGCGCTGGCGAGAAACAACATGTCATTGATGATCGAGCGCAGTCGTTCCAGCTCTTCGAGGTTCGATTGCAGCACCTCGAAGTAATGCTCGGCCGAACGCCCTCGGGTCAACGCCACCTGGGTCTGGCCGATAAGATTGGTCAGGGGAGAGCGCAACTCGTGGGCGACGTCTGCGTTGAACGATTCCAGCCGCGAATAGGCTTGCTCGACCCGATCCAGCGTCGAGTTAAACGAGGTCACAAACTGATCCAGTTCCGGCGGCAACTGCGACAATTTCAGGCGCCCGCTCAACCGCGGCGGCGTCAGTTTGCGCGCCTCCAGGGACAGCGCCGTCAGCGGTTTCAGGCCGATGCGCGCCACCCAGTAACCCAGCGCAGACGCGAGCAGGATGCCAACGGCCGCCAGACTGATCAGCGCGACAAGCAGGGAATGTTGGGTCTGCCAGAAGGTTTCGGTGTCCACCGCTGTCAGAAAACGCAGCGGCGGGCGTTGATCTTTCGCCGGGAACTGACTGACAAGCACCTTGAACGGGTAATCATGGCCGCTCAGGTTCAGGTCGCGCATGCCCAGCGGGCCTTTGGCGAAGGCGCGGATTTCCGCGTCCGGGTTGCCGAATTCATAGGTCGGGTTGTCGCTGACCACCCAGAAGCGCAGGCGTTTGTCTTCCTCGCTGAGCAGCCTGAGCTTGGCGTTGATTTTCGCCCAGTGCTCGGGCGTTCCGTACCGCTGGACGGCCGATTCGAGCACGCTGTAACGGGCATCGACTTCGGCTTCCGGCAGCAGACCCAGGCCCTTATCCACTTGCAGGTACAGCGCCCAGCCGATCAACAGAAACACCAGCAACGCCACGAGGGCGAACATGCCGCTCAGGCGCAGGGCGATGGAATTAGTCGACACGACGGCTCTCCAGCACGTAGCCCATACCGCGAATGGTGTGCAGCAGTTTCTGCTCGAACGGCCCGTCGAGCTTGGCGCGCAGGCGTTTGATCGCGACTTCGACGACGTTGGCATCGCTGTCGAAATTCACGTCCCAGACCATCTCGGCAATCGACGTCTTCGACAGGATTTCCCCCTGGCGCCGGGCCAGTACGCTGAGCAGCGAGAACTCCTTGGCGGTGAGGTCCAGACGCAAGCCGGCCCGCGTGGCCTTGCGGCTGATCAGGTCGATCCATAGATCGGCGACGCTGATCTGCACCGGCTCGTGGCCGCCGCTGCGCCGGGTCAGGGCTTGCAGGCGCGCCACCAGTTCCAGAAACGAAAAGGGCTTGCCCAGGTAATCATCAGCGCCTTCGCGCAGGCCGCGAATGCGATCGTCAACGTTCTCGCGGGCGGTCAGCATGATCACCGGCGTCTGCTTGCGCGCACGCAGCGCGCGCAGCACGCCGTAGCCATCAAGGCCCGGCAGCATGACGTCGAGAATGATCACCGCGTATTCGCTTTCCAGCGCCATGTGCAGGCCTTCAATGCCTTCGCGCGCGACGTCGGTGGTGTAGCCCTGCTCGGTCAGGCCCCGGTGCAGGTAATCGGCGGTTTTCTCTTCGTCTTC
This sequence comes from Pseudomonas petrae, assembly GCF_021728295.1. Classification (GTDB taxonomy): domain Bacteria; phylum Pseudomonadota; class Gammaproteobacteria; order Pseudomonadales; family Pseudomonadaceae; genus Aquipseudomonas; species Aquipseudomonas petrae. The sequence continues at coordinate 793,562 of NZ_JAKJXE010000001.1, read as the reverse complement.
GATAATCAGGACACGCATCGGTCCACGCTCACTTGTTGGTGCTTACTTTTAGATGCTTACTTTTAGGTGCTGGTTTTAACGGCTTACTTTTCAGCGACCAGTTCGGCTGCCACCGGCTTACCGGATGCTGTGGAGCCTGGCGCTGTCGCGGTAGGCGTCTGACGCGGGCGATGGAAAATTCGCTCCAGTTGCAGGTAGATCACGGGGGTGGTGAACAGCGTCAGCGCCTGGCTCACCAGCAATCCTCCAACAACCGCAATGCCCAATGGCTGACGCAGTTCGGCGCCGACACCATAACCGAGCATCAAGGGCAGGGCGCCAAGCAATGCGGCGAGCGTGGTCATAATGATGGGCCGAAAACGCGTCAGACACGCTTCATAAATCGCGTCACGCGGGGACATTCCGCGATTGCGCTGGGCGTCCAGCGCGAAATCCACCAGCAGGATGCCGTTCTTCTTGACGATGCCGATCAGCAATACGATCCCGATCAGACCCATGATCGAAAAGTCCTGACCCATCAGCCACAGCAACAACAGCGCGCCGATACCGGCGGAGGGCAGGGTGGAAATGATCGTCAGCGGATGGACGAAGCTCTCATAAAGCACGCCGAGGATGATGTACACCGCCACCAGCGCGGCGAGGATCAACCAGGGCTGGTTGGCCAGCGAACTCTGGAACGCCTGGGCTGCACCCTGAAAGTTGCCGATGATCGAGGCCGGCATGCCGATCTCGTTCTTCGCCTGATCGAGCAGCACCACCGCATCCCCCAGCGCCACGCCGGCCGACAGGTTGAACGACAGGTTGGCGGCCGGGAACATGCCGTCATGGCTGATCGACAACGGGCCCATCTTCGGCGCACCGACCTTGGCCAGCGCTGACAACGGCACCATTTCATTGGTCAGCGGCGAGCGCAGGTAGAAGTAGTTCAGGCTTTCGGCCTTGCCGCGCTGCTGCGGCTCCAGCTCCAGAATGACTTTGTACTGGTTGATGTCGGTCTGGTATTCGTTGATCTGCCGCTGACCAAAGGCGTCGTACAGCGCCTGATCAACGTCCGCCGTGGTCAGGCCGAAGCGCGCGGCGGCGCTGCGGTCGATGTCCAGGTGCGTGACGCTGCCGCCCAGTTGCAAGTCGTTGGAAAGGTCGCGGAAAGCCGGCAGAGTTTTCAGCTTATCGGTCAGCTTCTGCGTCCAGACATTCAGCAACGCGCCGTCGTTGCTCTTGAGTACGTACTGATACTGCGCGCGGCTCGGACCGGAACTCAGGTTGATGTCCTGACCCGCCCGCAGATACAGGACGATGCCAGGGATCTGCGCCAGTTTCGGCCGGATCCGGTCAATGAACTGACTGGCCGTGACATCCCGGTCTTCGCGGTCCTTCAGGGCGATCCACACCCGGCCGTTGGCGATCGTCTGGTTACTGCCGCTGACGCCGACCGAATGTGAGAAGGCTTTGACCGCAGGGTCGGCCGCGATGATTTTCGCCAGTTGTTTGTGTTTCTCGATCATGTCCGGGAAGGAAATATCCGCCGCCGCTTCGCTCGTGCCCAGTACCATGCCGGTGTCCTGCACCGGAAAGAACCCCTTGGGGATCAGCACATAGCCGGCCACCGCCATCACCAGGGTCAGGCCGAAAATCCCCAGCATCAATCGCTGGTGGGCGAGGGCGAAGCGCACGCCACGGGCATACCGCGCGAGCAGTCGCTCGCCGAAGCCGGGCTTGGCGTGGGGATCGTGTTTGGGCGCGCGCATGAACAGCGCCGCAAGGGTCGGCGCCAGCGTCAGCGAGACCACCACCGAAATCAGAATGGTCGACGTCGCGGTCAGCGCGAACTCCTTGAACAGCCTGCCCACCACGCCGCCCATGAACAGCAGTGGAATGAACGCGGCGATCAGCGAGAAGCTGATCGACACCACGGTAAAGCCGATTTCGCTGGAACCCTTGATCGCCGCGTCGCGCATGCTTTCGCCGGCTTCCAGGTGCCGGTGGATGTTCTCCACCACGACAATCGCATCGTCGACGACAAACCCCACCGCCACCACGATCGCCACCAGGGTCAGGTTGTTCAGGCTGAAGCCGAGCACGTACATCAGCGCGAAGCTGGCGACCAGCGATACCCCCAGTACGGCGGTCACGATCAGCGTCGCAGAGAGCTGGCGCAGGAACAGCGCCATGACCGCGATCACCAGCGCGATGGCGATCAGCAGCGTCATTTCTACTTCATGCAGCGACGCACGAATGGTTTTGGTGCGGTCGCTGAGCACCGAGACGTCCACCGACGCCGGGAGCATTTCCTGCAACTTGGGCAACTGGCCGAGCACGCGATCAACCGTCTCGACGATGTTCGCGCCGGGCTGACGGAACACGACGATGTTTACGCCCTGCTGATCCCCTGACCAGGCGCGCACGTAGGCGTTTTCCGAACCGTTGATGACCCGCGCCACGTCGCGCAGATGAACCGGGGCACCATCTTTGTAGGAAACGATCAGTTGCTCGTAGTCCTTCGCCTGAAACAGTTGGTCGTTGGAAGCGAGGGTGGAAATGCTGTCTTTGCCGTACAGCGCGCCCTTGGCCAGGTTGAGGCTGGTCTGTTGCAGGGATTCCCGCAGATCGGCGAGCGTCAGTCCGATCGACGCGAGCTTTTCAGGTGCAGCCTGGACACGAATCGCCGGACGTTGCTGGCCGGTGATGTTGACCTGTCCGACGCCGTCGATCTGACTCAACTGACGCGCCAACAGGGATTCTGTGACGTCGCTGAGTTCGGTGCCGGGCATCAGGTTGGAGCTGACGCTGAGGATCAGCACCGGACTGTCTGCCGGGTTGACCTTGCGCCAGGTCGGCAGTGTCGGCAGGTCAGCGGGCAAGCGCCCGGCCGCCGTGTTGATGGCGGCCTGCACTTCCTGCGCGGCGGTGTCGATGCTTTTGTTGAGAGTGAATTGCAGCGTCAGGTTGGTGGAGCCCAGCGCGCTGCTCGACGTCATCTGAGTCATGCCGGGGATGGCGCTGAACTGCACTTCCAGGGGCGTCGCCACCGACGAAGCCATGGTTTCCGGGCTGGCGCCGGGCAGTTGAGCGGCGACCTGAATCGTCGGAAACTCGGCTTCCGGCAGCGGCGCCACCGGCAGGCGAGGGAAGGCGATACAGCCCAGCAGCACCAGCGCGAATGTCAGCAGAACCGTGGCGATCGGGTGGTTGACGCACCACGCGGAGATAGAACCGCGGCTGTTCATTTCGCCGCCCCGGTTGAGTCGGCCAGGGTGTCCACAGGATCACCCTTGACCACCTCGATGCGCGCACCGTTTTTCAGGCGCGATTGACCGTCGCTGACCAGCACGTCATTGGCATCCACCCCGCTGATGAGCATCAGGTCGCTGTCTTGGTACAGCACGTTGACCGGCACGACCTCGGCAGTGTCGCCTTTGACCCGATACACGTAATGCTGGTCGATGCCCCGCTGCACCACCTGCGGCGGGACCTTCAAGGCATTGCGATCGACGGCCGTCTGAATCCGCACGGTCACCAGTTGCCCGGGCCACAGCCTCTCTGCGGCATTGTCGAATATCGCCTTGGCGCGAATGGTGCCGGTGCTGGCCGCCACCTGATTGTCGATCAACGACAGCTTGCCTTGACCCAGCAGCGTCCCCGTGGCGCCCTCTCCCAGATATGCGTTGACGGGCGCCGGTGCGCTGGAGGCAATCAGGTCATGGAGCGTGGGCAGCATCTGTTGCGGCAGGGAAAACTCCACCGACACCGGGTCGATCTGCGTCACCGAGAACAGCCCGGTCGCATCGCTGACGCGCAGGAAGTTACCTTCATCGACGTTGCGGATGCCGACCCGACCTGTCACGGGTGAGCGTATTTGCGTGTAGGAAAGCTGTACCTGCGAGGCATTGATCGACGCCTGATTGCCCAGCGCCGTGGCCTTGAGCTGATCGACCAGCGCTTGCTGCTGATCGTATTGCTGCCTGGAAATGCTGTTGTCCACGGTCAGCAGCTTATAGCGCTTGAGGTCGACATTGGCCACGTTCAACTGCGCCTGGCTCTGGGTCAACAGCGCCTTGGCCTGTTCGAGGGCAGCGCGGATCGAGCGATCATCGATGGTTGCCAGCAAATCCCCCGCCTTGACCTGCTGCCCTTCCTTCACCAGCACTTTGGTCAGGATGCCGTCCACCTGCGGACGGATCACTACGCTTTGCAAGGACAGCACCGAGCCGATCCCGGTGACATAGCGGGGCACATCTTCCTGGGTCACGTTGATCACGCGCACCGGCACTGCGACGGGAGCGCTGACCTTTTTCGCAGCCGGTCGGGTGACCGCCCAGATGCAGATCGCAACCACAACGACCAACAGGGTCGCGACCACCACAGTTTTTTTGTTTTTCTGCATACAGGGACAAGGCCAACGAATAGGGAAGGGTGGATAACGTGAGCGTCCTTTATAACCCTTCGACCCGGTCAGCAAAATGACTGCTACCTGTCAATATTGTCAGGTGAATAAGGGCAGACGATGAACGTGGGTAAAGAAAGAGCGCAACACGACGATACCCAAGTAGAAGGCACGAGTTTTGATGAACGAGTTCTACTGTGACGGGGAAAATTCCTACATAAACTTCGTGAGTTCTGAATGCTGGTTCACAGGGCCTGGACTGACCTCAGTCAGCGGACTCCTACTCCGGAGTAGTGCGATGAAAAGCCAAAAGGCTGTTTCGCTGTTTTTCTCGATCACGGTCATTGGCGCGTGTGCCTTGACGGGCCCCGCCGCCTGGGCTACCCAGGGCGCGCTGATGTTTCACGGCAGCGTCGTCAATGCGGCATGCGACGCCCAAATCGTTAGCGCTCAGTCGGTAACCCTCCCTTTGAAAACCCTGCGGGCGGATACCTATGTCACCGTGGGCCTGAGCCGCGGTGACGACGCTTGCGGCCAGCGCGCTGTGCCCGTGCAGGCCAGTTACGCCAAGTTGTCTTCAGCCGAGCCGAATGTTCACGCGGGCATCGTCACGCTGACCTATCAGTAAGCTGACTCCGCCAATCGAGACATCTGCACCTGAAGCATCTGCTGACGAACCCGGCTCAATCAAGCCGGGTTTTTTGTGGGTGAACGTTTTGCAGGTGCTCATTACCCGCCACGCGTTCCGGCGTGTCGCGCAAACGTTGGGCCAAGGTTTTCTGAGGCGGTAAAGCTGCACGCCCCGGCCTACGGGCTGCTTGACATATAAGCGTCACATCCTACCGAAAGATCCGACGCGCGCCACTGTCCTTTCAATCCACCAGATGTAGAACGCCTGACAGCCGGCATTGGAAGCGCTGCTTATAGTTCCTCTCGTCCTTTTGGGCACACACGAATCGACACAAGGAACGTCGTTATATGAAAAAGCTTTCTCTTACCCTGGCTATCGTGGCCGCAATGGGGCTTGGCATTTCCGGGACCGCGAATGCTGCCAACAACGGCAAACTTGTTTTCAGCGGCACCCTGACCAACATCACGTGTGACATCGGCGCCGGGACTGGCGCAAGCCCTGGCAACAATCCAGGCGAGATCAACGTTGACCTGGGCAACGTCTCTTTTTCCGACATCGGTCTCTTCGCCGACAACAAACTCGAAACCGCTTCGCCCATCCAGCTGTTGGTCAATTGCACCGGCGGCGCCGCTCAATACAACACCGTGAACATGCGCTTTGTCGCCCGTCAGGGCAGTGGTCTGGATAACCTCGATCAGAAACTGCTGCGTGCCACCGGCGCTGCAGACGGCGTGGGCATCGGCCTGCTCAACGCCTCCAACCAGTTGATGGACCTGAGCGGCAACGAAACCATCGACACGCCGCTGGTCAAGGAAGGCGCCGACGGCGCGACCGCCGAGATCAACTTCGGTGCCGTTTATGTCCTCAACGGCGCGCCGACCAATCCGGGTAACGCCGACGGCTTCCTGCCGTTCGTGATGGATTACCAGTGATGTAGCGGGCGGGCGAGCAATGGCTCGCTCGCCTACCTCGCGTGTCCACCTCACAGCCCAAGACGGTCTCACCATGCTTCCTGAATTCATTCGCCGCTCCGCCCTATGGCTGGGGTTGCTTCTGGCTGCCCCGGCGCAGGCGGGTATCGTGCTCAACACCACGCGCGTCATTTATCAGGCCAAGGACAAGGAGGTCAGCTTCGTCGTTAACAACAGCGGCACGGCTGACATCCTCGCCCAGTCATGGCTGGAAGCGGAGAGCGACACCGAGAATCTGCCCTTCGTCGTTACCCCGCCGCTGGCTCGAATGGCAGGCAGTGCCCGGCAAATGATTCGGGTGATCTACGCCGGCGAAGGTCTGCCCGACGACCGTGAGTCGGTGTTCTGGCTCAACGTCCAGGAGATCCCGCAATCGGCGAAGGAAAACCAGCTGCAGATCGCGATTCGCCAGCGCATCAAGCTGTTTTACCGCCCCGCCGCATTGAATGGCGATCCCCTCGACGCTGCAAAAAGCCTGCAATGGCGAGTCAATGACGGCCACTTGGAGGTCAGCAATCCGACGCCCTATCACGTGTCGATGATCCAGATCGACGCCCGCCAACAGGGCAAGACGCTATTCACCGCGGACAGCCGGATGCTTGCGCCCAGGCAGACCGTTCAATTGCCACTCAAGCAGCTGGCCAGCGGCCACGCCGTAGACCTCAGGTTCATCAGCATCAACGATTTCGGTGCTCAGGAGCCGTATATCGCGCAGGTGTCCCGCGGACAGACGACTCAAGCCGGCAAAGCCATCGATCGGGCCGAATAGCTCCGATGTAGCCACGCTGTCGCCAGTCGGATTTTACCCAGGTCTTTCTTCAGTCGCAGCCATGCGGCTCCAGCGCCTTGCGCCTGCCAAACCTGATTTGCCAGCGCGTCGGAACCGAGAACACGAGTGAAACCAGCCAATGGAACCCCGAGATCACAAAAAGGGATATGCACGGATCGCAGCATGTTCTTCACACATCGACCGCAGACATCAGCCGTACAAACCGATCCGGCTCAGCCCGTTGGCGAAGATCATCTTTGCGTCGGCAGGGTTGGCGCTGGCCTCGTCTGCGACTGCGATGACTGATCAAAACAGCGCCACCGCTGATGTGAAATTTAATACCTCGTTCATCCAGGGCACCGATCAGCCCGCCGATCTCGCGACGTTTTTGCAAGGTAACAGCGTGGTTCCCGGGACCTACCGGGTGGACGTCTACGTCAATCGTGTCTTGAGCGGGCGGCGTGACATCAGCTTCGTCGCCAACGCCGCAAAAGGCACCGTCGACGCCTGCCTCACGGCGGACATGCTCCGCCAGTTCGGCATGAACCCCGAGGCTGCGCAAGCCGGCGACGCTTCGCCGACGGAATGCTTCGATCTCCCGGCGCGAGTCGAATTTGCCCGTGTCGACTACCAGCCGGCGAGCTTGCGCCTGAACATCAGCATCCCTCAAGCGATGATGTCGCGCAGCGCTCGCGGCTACGTGCCGCCGGAGTTATGGGACGAGGGCGAGACGGTCGGTTTCGTTAATTACAACTTCAGCGGCGCGCGCCGTACCCGCAGCGGCCAAGGTCGATCTCAAGCGCAGGATCAGTATTACCTGAGTGTTCGCAACGGCGTGAACCTTGGCGCCTGGCGATTGCGCAATGAGTCTTCGCTGACCTATGGCAATGACCAGCCGTACCGCTTTCGCAGCAACCGGACGTTCCTGCAGCGCGACATCACTGGGTTGAAAAGCCAACTGACCCTGGGCGAGACCTTCACCGACTCACAGGTGTTCGACAGCGTTCGGTTCCTCGGCGCCATGGTGATGTCCGATGAAGGCATGCTGCCTGACAGCGAGCGGCTCTTCGCGCCAGTCATCCGGGGCATTGCCGACACCAACGCGCTGGTGGAGGTGCGTCAGAACGGTTTCATGCTGTACAGCGGCAACGTCTCGCCGGGCCCATTCGAAATCACCGACATCTACCCCAGCGGGTCGAACGGCGATCTTGAAGTGACGGTCGTCGAAGCCGACGGCAGCAAGCGCGTGTTCATCCAGGCGTACGCGTCGCTGCCAATCATGGTGCCGAAAGGGGCGCTGCGGTACAGCCTGGCCGCCGGCCAATACGACAGCAACACCGAGGACGGCCTCTCACCCGGGTTTGCCAGCGGCACACTGGTTTACGGACTGACTGAACGGGTGACTGCTGCAGGTGGCGTACAAATCGCCGAGGATTATCAGGCGACCAATGTCGGTGCCGGGATCAATACCGGGCTGGGCGCAGTATCGCTGGACGTGACCCAGTCGCTTAGCCAGCAGCGCGAGCAACGGTACAGCGGACAGAGCCTGCGCATCCGCTACGCCAACACGCTGGACCTGACCCGGACCACACTCGCGGTGGCCGGTTACCGCTATTCGACGGACCAATACCTCACGTTCGACGACCATGTCGAGGCGCTGCAAGCGCGTGACGCATTAACCCGTGGACGGGCCAGGGATCGTATCGAAATCAGCCTGACCCAGGCATTGCCGGAGCAGGCTGCATCGCTAAGCCTTACAGCGTCCGAACAGCGTTACTGGGACAGGGGCAGCAAGACGCGTCAGCTTTACCTGTCGTGGAACTCGGCGTGGCGCAGCCTCAGCTACAGCGTGTCGGTCGAACGCAACCAGACCTTCGAGCGCGACGGAGATAATCAATCTGACAACCGCATCGCGCTGACATTAAGCCTGCCGCTGGGGAGCGATTCCGGTTCATCGCGGGTGTTTGCCAACGCCGTTCGCGACAGCTCAGGCGCGTCCAGCGTGCAGTCGGGCCTGAATGGTCAGGTGTTTGACGACCGCAACAGCTTCTACTCGGTACAGGCCGGGCACGACAGTGAGTCGGGGTCGTCAGGGTTCGGCAAGCTCAGCACCACCACGGCTTATGGACGTTTCGATGCGGGGTACGGGCAGGGCAGCGATTATCAGGCCTTGAGCATGGGCGCGTCTGGCTCGGTGGTTGCTCACGCCGGCGGGGTGAATTTCGGTCAGCCCCTGGGCGAGACCTTCGCACTGGTGCAGGTGAAAGGCGTCAGCGGGGCGCGGTTGACCAATTTCAGCAACGTCGAAACTGGCGGTAACGGCTACGCGATCCTGCCCTACACCCAGCCGTACCGAACCAACTGGGTCAACCTCGACACCCGGCAGTTGGGTGCCGATGTCGAACTGGAGAATGCCGTGAATCAAGTCGTGCCGCGGCGCGGCGCGGCGCCCCTCATCAGTTTTCGCACGGCAGTCGGTCGGCGTGTGCAGTTTGAACTGGAGCGTGCCGACGGCAGCCGTCTGCCCATGGGCGCAGCGGTGGAAGACGAGCACGGCAAAGCGCTGGCGACCGTCGACCCCAGCGGGCGAGCGCTGGTGCTGAGCGAGCGAGACAGCGGCGAGCTCATCGTCAAATGGACCGATCAGCACTGCCGCGCAACCTTCGCGCTGCCGCCCAAAGAAGCCCACCGCAGCTACGATCGCCTGAAGGTGCAATGCCAATGAAGCACGCTTATCTGTCAGGGGTTTTGTTGGCCGTGATCAGCGGCATGGCGCAAGGCGCGGTGTCTCTGTCAGGCACGCGTCTGATCTTCGACGGTCGCTACAACGAGGCGACGATCGAGGTCAGCAACCGCAGCAATGCCGAGACCCTGATTCAGGCCTGGCTCGATGCGCCGCGCGAGGATGATCAACCAGGCGATACGCGCGCCGCTGATCTGCCGTTTGCGCTGACCCCGCACCTGGTGCGCATGCCGGCCATGGGCAAGCAGACCTTGCGCCTGCTGTATGAGGGCATTGGCATGTCCCTGGAGCGGGAGTCGATGCTGCATCTGTACGTGCTGGAAATTCCTCGGCGCAGCCCGGCGGTTCAGCAGTTGAGCATCGCCATACGCCAACGCATCAATGTGTTCTATCGACCGGCGGGGCTTGCGGGCAATCCGGCGGATGCTGCGCAAGCGCTGATCTGGCAGCGCGCGCAATCAGCCAATGCCACGCTTTCGGTGCGCAACCCGACGCCGTATCACGTTTCGCTGCAGGACCTGCGCATCAATGGAATCGAGGTCGCGGAATACCGGTTGCTGGCGCCTTTTTCGGACGCATCACTGACGCTGCCTGTCCTCGGTACGAAGCGCTCAGTGCCTGAAGCCCTGAGCTTCAAGGCCATGACCGATTACGGCGGGCAGCGTGAACACTGCGCGCCGTTTCAGGGAGGGCAGCCGTTCAATGTGCCCTTACGCACACCGGATTCACACTCACTCATAGGGAAATGCTGACATGAAAAAACCCATCATCCGAGGGTGGCTGACGTTAATGATGACGTTACTGATGCCCGGCTGCGCACTGGCGCTGACCTGCAAGACCCAGGGGGCTGGCGAGTCGGTGGTCCGCGCGGACCTCGGCAGCACCGTTGCCATTCCGGCGAATCTGCCCGATGGCAGCGCAGTCTGGCGTTCGGAGCGACTGAACCTTGCCGTCGAATGTGCGAGGGACGAACCGGGTGGCCCCGAGGATGTGTTCATTAATCTGAACCCTGACAACCTGCAGATCGGACAGGGGATTCGTGCCGGACTCACGTTGAGTGGCGTTGATTTCGTGCAAACCAGTGGGCGTATTCCTACTCCTCAGCAAGCCCCGGCCTGCACGGAGGCAAACTCGGCCTGTCCGAGCGTGACGTTCAACCTGCCGTTTTCGGTGTTCATACAGAAGTACGGGCCGACCCCGCCCTCCGGCGTCGCGAGCGGTCTGCATGACTATCGGCTGTTCCAGCTCGACGGCAGCAGCGGGCAGAACTCGGGGCTTGACCGCACGCTCAGCTACGTCATCAACAACCTCGAGGGTCTGCGCTTCGTCGCCTGCGACGCTGAATTGCGGGTCATGCCCGAGACCGTGGATTTCGGCGACGTGGCCATCCGCAACGTACGGGTGGGAGAAGTAGCAACCTTTCAGCGCTTTGCCCTGGCGACCAGCCGCACCTGCGAATCGCCGTTCAGCCTCAATGCGCGCATCACGCCGGTGTCCGGCATGCTCAAGGGCGACGTACTGGTGCCGGTCGACAACGATAGCATCGGCATTCGGATTACCCGTGCCCGCGATGACTCGACCGTGCCATTCCACGAGCCCTTTCACCTGACCGATCTGCTGGAGGGCGACTACTCCGAGACGGCTGACTTCAACGCCCAGCTGCTGTGGCAAACCAGCACGCCGAGCGCGGGCCCGTTTTCTGCGGAAGTGATGGTGGACCTGTTCTACAAATAGACGCGCGCAGTCGGTCCGTTGGCAGCAGCGATCCGTCGGCGATTCAGGTATGCTGCGCGGCCTTCGGGCGCCGCCCGTATTATCGACCGTCTGCCATTCCGGAGCTTTCATGACCACCCCCGAACACACGCCCGCTCCTGATGCTCGTGAATCGCACGCTTCGGTCGACGCCAACGCTGCCCCGGCGGATACACAACCTGCGATTCCGGCGTTCAGCTTCCCGTTCAAACCGGGCGAGCTGTTGCAGGCGAAAAAGGATCAGCAGCACTACAAAGGCTCTGGCAAATCGAACCACGACAAGCGTCCGGGCGTAGCGCCATCAGGTACGCGTCGGTCGATGGGCAAGCGCTGATTACAGGTTCGCTGGCGCGCACGCTGCAGGGTTAATCCCCCGCCCGCCGTGCTCATGGTTCCTTGCGAAAACTGTCCCGGTACTGAGTCGGCGTCACCCCCAGGCGCTGACTGAAGATCAGCCGCATCCGCGCAGCGCTGCCAAATCCGCAGTGATAAGCCACCGCCTTGATCACCATTTCGCTGCCTTCCAGCAAGTGGCGGGCGGCGTCGATGCGCGCGCGCTGCACGAACTCTGCAGGCGTGACCTTGGCGTCGCGGGCAAACACCCGGGCGAACGTGCGCGGACTCATCGCCACCACGTCGGCCAGCCGCTCCACTGAAAACGGTTCGCCGATGTGCTCCATCACGTAGCGCTGCACCTTGGCCACGGGCGAATCGTCATCCGCCGACGCCGTAAGGTACGGGCTGAATTGCGACTGCCCGCCCTGACGCTGGGCCACCACCAGCAGACGCTTGGCCACCGCCAGGGAAATTGCCGGGCCGTGGTCCTCCGCCACCAATGCCAGCGCCATGTCGATGCCCGCCGTGACCCCGGCTGATGTCATCAGCGCACCGTCGCGAACATAGATGCGATCGGGCTCGACCCTGGCGTGGGGGAACCGATCGGCGAGTTGCTGAGCGTGGCTCCAGTGGGTAGCGGCCTGCTTACCATCCAGCAGCCCCGCGTGCCCGAGGATGAACGCCCCGGTGCAGATCGAGCCGTAGCGTTGCGCGTGGGGCACGGCTTCCAATAGCCATTGGGTGATGGCGGGCATTTCCTCGCCGTCCGGCAGCAAGGGGCCGCCGGGAATCAAGAGGATGTCGAACTGCTTGGGCGCGTCTGCCAGGGAATACTGTGCACCCAGCGGCATGCCGTTGGACGCAATGATCGGGTAGGGCGCTGCGCCGATGGTGATGATGTCGTAGCCATCACCCTCGGGCAGGAAACGATTGGCTTCGGCGAAAACATCGAGTGGGCCGGCCACGTCCAGGGACTGCACGTTGGGAAACAGCACAATCGCGACGCGCTTCATGCGGGTACGCTCCAGATGGAAGGGGGTGCCCGGAGGCGACCGTTGCTGTGGGACCTATCCCGCCAAATTAGCTCAAGTCGTGAACGGTCCGGGCGCAAGTCGCCTTACTTCTTCGGCAATGTGGTGACGTTATCCCACTCGGTAATCAGGGCTTTCTTGTTTTTGCGGTCGTAGAGGCACAGCTCGGTGCCGGTCTTGTTCTTCATGAACGCCTGTTTGTACTGGCCTTTGATCAACAGTGCGTTGAACCCGACGCTGTCGTCGAAGGCCGCGTCGGCGCCAGCGGGCTTGGCGTTTTTCAGTGAACTGGCGCTGACACAACTGTCGACCAGGGTTTTGTTGAAGGCGGTCCAGGCGTCAGGGCTGGAGGCATTGGCCTGGCCAGCAGCGGCGGCGGTTAGAACGAGCAACAGCGCGGTGTGCATCTTCACGAGTGGGCATCTCCATGGTGTGAGGGTAAACGCGGGTTGGCGCAGATTCAGCGCGGTTCGAGTTCGTGGCGCTGAATATATTGCATACCGGCGCGCTCATACAGCCGGCGTGCGCGCAGATTGCTTTCCATGACCTTGAGATCGATGTGGCCTTCGCTGCGCTGGCGGAAGGCAGCGAACGCCTGACTCAGCAACGCCAGACCCAGGCCTTGACGGTGCGCGCGGGGGTGAACCACCAGATTGCGAATGAACGCGCTGGTCCAGCATTGCGCTACGGCCACCACACCCTGAGCGTCCTCCAGAACGAAACACAGCGCCTGATCAAACTCGGGATCAGTCTCGAAGGCCTCCAGCCAGGTGGCATAGTCCGCAACCCGGCCGCCGCCGTACTCGCGTCCCAGCATCAGTAATTGGTGGACCGCCGAGGCGTTCTGCGCAGTGAATTCAACGGGGCGCACGGCGGCGGGCCAGCCCGGATCATCAAGGTCCGGGCCGAGGTCGCGGCGCATCAACCAGTAATGCGCGGTGGAGGCATCGCCTGCGGTCGGTCTCAGATTCCCTGAGCTTCGACCGTGCGGGCGGCTTCGATCAAGCATCGTGTCAGCTCGGGCGAGGAGAACTTGGTCAGAACAGCGTTGGCGCCAGCAGCATTGGCTTTCTCGGCGTTCATCGCGCTGTCCAGTGAGGTGTGCAGCAGCACGTACAGCTCCTGGAAATCCGGTGTCTCCCGAAGCGTGCGGGTGAGCGCGTAGCCGTCCATCTCCGACATCTCGATGTCGGACACCACAACATTGATCTGCTGTGCAGTGCCTTGCAGCTCAAGTAACTGATCGATGGCTTCCCGCGCACTGCGGGCGGTGTGGCATTCGATGCCCAGATTGCGCAGGGTGATCACCGATTGCTGCAGCGCCACCTGACTGTCATCGACCACCAGAATGCGCGCCTTGGCCAGCACTGCGGCGTCCTCGGCACTCAGCTCGGCGCGTTCGGCGACGATTCGCGGTGGGGCGATACCGTGAATGACCTTCTCGATGTCCAGCACCTGAACCAGCGTACCGTCCACCTGCGTCACACCGGTGATGAACGACTTGTTGCCGGAGCCGAAGGGCGGTGGGCGAATATCGGTGGTTAGGCAGTGAACGATCTTGCTGACCGCCTGCACGTGCAGCCCCTGCTTGGAGCGGCTGACATCGGTGACGATCAGGCAGCCGCCGGCCGGGTCCACCAACGGACGCTCGCCAATGGCGCGACTCAGGTCGATCACCGACAGCGGGTTGCCGCGCAAGGTGGCAACCCCTTTGACGTGCGGGTGAGATTCCGGCAAGCGCGTGAGGGGAGGGCAGGGGATGATTTCACTGACCTTGAGCAGGTTGATCGCCATCAGCTTTCCGCTGCGTAACGTGAACAGCAGAAGCGAGAGTGAATCTGCGCGGACGTTCTTGGACATAAAAACCTTCTGTGATGCGTTGCCTGGCCGCGTGGGATCGGCCAATAGCTTTCGATGACGGTTTATCGACCTGCCGAAGTCAGGCTTTAACCCTTTCGATTTTTCACGGCTGGCTGGCTTGTCAGCTTCGCAGTCAAAATGACTGTTGCAGGGTCATTTTGACCTGCGGGCTCATGGGGTCATTTTGACTGCGCGCTGACCTGGCCCTTGATTTCAGGCCTTCCAGTGGCTGGCACGATTCCTGAAATACCGAGTTAACGCTTGTTCATCACTTCTCGGGAGTTTTTCTATGTTGTCTGCATCGGATCGTGCCATCGTTAAATCGACAGTGCCACTGCTGGAAAGCGGCGGAGAGGCGCTGATTACTTATTTCTACAAACTGCTGCTCGACAGATACCCGCAGGTGCAACCACTGTTCAACAAGGCTCACCAGGCCAGTGGCGATCAGCCTCGCGCGCTGGCGAACGGGGTGTTGATGTACGCGCGGCACATCGATCAGCTTGATCAATTGGGCGATCTGGTCGCCAAGATCATCAACAAGCACGTGGCGCTGCAGATCCTGCCTGAGCACTATCCACTTGTCGGCGAGTGCCTGCTGGAGTCCATTAGCAATGTGCTGGGCAGCGAGATAGCAACGCCAGAAGTGATTACCGCGTGGGGTAACGCCTACGGGCAACTGGCCAGCATTCTGATGGGGGCTGAAGAAGCCATCTACGAAGAGAAAGCCAAGGCAGCGGGCGGCTGGCGTGGCGAGCGTGAATTCAAGGTGGTCGCGAGGACGCTGGAGAGTGCGGAAATCACCTCGTTCCACTTTGCGCCCGCAGATGGCCAGCCGATCCTGCAGTTCACCGCCGGCCAGTACATCGGCATGCAGTTGCACGTGAACGGCGAAGAGATCCGCCGCAACTACTCGCTGTCGGCGTTGGCCGGGAACAATCAGTACCGCATCAGCGTCAAGCGCGAGCCGGACGGAGTCGCCTCCAACTATCTGCACGATCAACTGCAGGTCGGCGACAGCATCAATCTGTACCCGCCCGCTGGAGAGTTCATTCTGACAGAGAGCGACAAACCGCTGGTGCTCATCAGTGGTGGCGTTGGCATCACCCCAACCCTGACCATGCTGGAAGCGGCGTTGCCGACCCAACGGCCGATCTACTTTATCCACTGCGCGCGCAACGGCTCGGTGCATGCGTTTCGCGACTGGATCGAAAGCCTGGCGAGCAAGCATCCTCAGCTCAAGCGTTTCTACTGCTACTCGGAAGACGACGGCGTCAGCCCGGCGCCCCATGCGACGGGTCTGCTCGATCAGGCGCGTCTGGAGCAATGGCTGCCAGAGAATCGCGACGTCGATGCCTACTTCCTGGGTCCAAAAGGCTTCATGGCGGCGATCAAGCGTCAACTGAAGGCGGCCGGGGTACCCGATGCACAGGCGCGTTACGAGTTCTTCGGTCCTGCCTCAGCGCTGGAATAATCGCTGCGACAATTAGACGCATCCTACATATATATAGAAGGGCTCAATGCGGCGATCCGTCTCTGCGACAAAAAGCCGCATGCTTCTATATATAGGCAGGAAACAGGAGAGCTCACGCTGGCGTTTGGATTGGAATGTTAACGCTCGGCTAATGCGGATGTGTTCACCATTGCGCGGGTTACGGCAGTGGACCGGAAGGCGTTCACGCTCTGTCGCGAATGGCACTGCGTGAACGGGGTGTCGCGACGGTGATAGAATCGCCGCCTTTGCGGGGCGTCCGGGCCGCAACGCTCCACATCCTTCGATCCGGATGACTCCAATTCAAAGGGCACGTGAATGACTGAAGAGATGTTGTACCTGCGGCGTGAAAAGCAGTTTCTGGTGTTGCTGGGGATTATCTGTCTGGCGTTGATCGGCGGCGCCTTGTACATGCAGGTGGTGCTGGGTGAAGCGCCTTGCCCGCTGTGCATTCTGCAGCGGTATGCGCTGTTGTTCATCGCGGTGTTTGCGTTCATCGGCGCAGCAATGCCGGGCCGTCTGAGCCTGACCATCTGCGAAGCGCTGGTGGTGTTGAGCGCAGCGGGCGGGCTGGTTGCCGCCGGGCGTCACGTGTACATCCAGACACACCCGACCGAGAGCTGCGGCATTGACGTGCTCCAGCCGATTGTCGACGGTCTGCCCCTGGCGTCCCTATTTCCGCTAGGCTTTCAGGTAGGTGGTTTCTGCGAGACGCCATATCCGCCAGTTCTCGGTTTGTCTCTGGCGCAATGGGCGTTAGTGGCGTTTGTACTGACTGTTGTGCTGGTTCCGGTGGGAATTATTCGTAACCGGATGAAAGCACGCTGATTACAAAGTGTTGCGTAACAAAGCCCCTGTGATCCTTCAAGGGAACCGGGGCTTTGCGCCGTTTCAAGGTGCGACATAACACCGCATTTTTACCAATTACGAAATTAACTGTTGCGCAGAAACTTATAGTCAATAAAACTTTACGTATCTACAATCGCCCCCAATTCACGCCCCCCCTCATTTGCGGGACGGTGTAAATCGAGGTTATGGAGCGTCTTTTCGCTCTAGTAGACGCGGTTCGAATGGCCTCCCGAGTCACATTCTGAATGTCTGCGCCAAGGGATAGGGTCCGCATAAGCGGGTGCCACCATTCGAATAAGAAACCAAAGCTCAACCCGGATTTGTTGTGAGGCCATATGCTTCCTGACAGGCCCCTTTTCAATCCAAGCATTTGCCAGCACCTGGCAGGGTGAAGTGTTGGCGGTCGAAACCCAACTGCGATGCGAAAGCTGCTTTTAGAGGTCGTGAGATGAGTAAAAAAAGGTACCCCAGGTTTTTTGGCTTCTTGGCCCTTTTCAGCATGCTCCTGCTCAGCGGGTGCGATTACACCCTGCTGGATCCAAAAGGCCATGTCGGCGTTCAAGAGCGTGACCTGATCATCACTGCTACCTTGCTGATGCTGCTGGTAGTGGTGCCGGTCATTTTCATGACCATCATCTTCGCCTGGAAGTATCGCGCTACGAACAAGAGCGCGACGTACACGCCTGACTGGGCGCATTCGACCCGGATTGAACTGGTGGTCTGGCTGGTTCCATTGGCCATCATCATCGTGCTCGGTTATGTGACCTACAAGTCGACCCACGCGCTGGACCCTTACCGTCCGCTCGAGTCGGACGTCAAGCCGCTGACCATTGAAGTGGTCGCGCTGGACTGGAAATGGCTGTTCATCTATCCGGAACAGGGCATCGCCACCGTCAACAAGATCGTGTTCCCGGCCAACACGCCGATCAATTTCCGCATCACTTCCGATTCGGTCATGAACTCGTTCTTCATCCCTGCACTGGGCGGCCAGATCTACGCAATGGCCGGCATGCAGACCAAACTGCACCTGATCGCCAATGAAAACGGCGAGTTCGATGGTATCTCCGCCAACTACAGCGGCGCAGGTTTTACCGGCATGAAGTTCAAGGCGACTGCCACCTCACAGGCGGATTTCGACACCTGGGTTGCCGACGTCAAGAATTCACCTAAACAACTGGCAACGGCCGAATACGCCGCGCTGGCCAAGCCTAGCGAACGTAATCCCGTTGAACTCTACTCCTCGGTCACTCCGAACCTGTTCCAGATCATCATCGACAAGTATGAAGGTATGAAGCCGGGCAAGATTGTCCATGAGAAGAAAGAAGTAGCAGGTACGGAAGGGATGGACATGGGTAAGAATTCAGCTGCTCAGGCAGAGGAGTAAACAATGTTTGGTAAATTAAGTCTGGACGCGATTCCGTTCCACGAGCCGATAGTCATGATCACGGTCGCCATGATCGCGATCGGTGGTGTGGCGCTGGTGGGCCTGATCACGTACTTCAAGAAGTGGACTTACCTCTACACCGAGTGGCTGACCTCCGTCGACCACAAGAAAATCGGTGTCATGTACATCATCATTGCAATGGTCATGCTGCTGCGCGGCTTCGCCGATGCCGTGCTGATGCGCTCCCAATTGGCCATGGCCACTGAAGGTTCTCCCGGCTATCTGCCGCCTGAACACTATGACCAGATCTTCACCGCTCACGGTGTGATCATGATCATCTTCATGGCGATGCCGTTCTTCACCGGCCTGATGAACATCGTTGTGCCTCTGCAGATCGGTGCTCGTGACGTTGCCTTCCCGTTCCTGAACTCCTTGAGCCTGTATCTGCTGATTTCCGGCGTGATCCTGGTCAACGTGTCTCTGGGCGTCGGCGAATTCGCACGTACCGGCTGGGTTGCCTATCCACCGCTGTCGGAGCTGGGCTATAGCCCGGGCGTGGGTGTGGATTACTACATCTGGGCACTGCAGCTATCCGGACTCGGGACAACGTTAACCGGGGTCAACTTCCTGGTCACCGTGCTGAAGATGCGTACCCCTGGCATGAAACTGATGGACATGCCGATCTTCACCTGGACCTGCACCTGGGCCAACGTCCTGATCGTGGCTTCGTTCCCGATCCTGACCGGCACTCTGGCGTTCCTGACCCTCGACCGTTATCTGGACTTCCACATCTTCACGAACGAGTTGGGTGGTAACCCGATGATGTACGTGAACCTGTTCTGGGCGTGGGGCCACCCTGAGGTTTACATCCTCATTCTGCCGGCGTTCGGGGTCTTCTCCGAAGTCATCTCGACGTTCACCGGCAAGCGTCTGTTCGGCCACCATTCGATGATCTACGCCTCCGGTGCGATCTCGATCCTGGGCTTCATGGTCTGGCTGCACCACTTCTTCACCATGGGTTCGGGTGCAAGCGTCAACGCCTTCTTCGGGCTGGCGACGATGCTGATTTCCATCCCGACGGGTGTGAAGCTATTCAACTGGCTGTTTACGATTTACCAGGGCCGTCTGCGCTTCACCGCGCCAGTCATGTGGACCCTGGGCTTCATGGTGACCTTCTCCATCGGTGGTATGACCGGCGTACTGCTGGCTATCCCGGGTGCTGACTTCGTTCTGCACAACAGCCTGTTCGTGATCGCGCACTTCCATAACGTGATCATCGGTGGTGCTGTGTTCGGTTACATCGCCGGCTTCGCGTTCTGGTTCCCTAAAGCGTTCGGCTTCAAGCTGAACGAGAAGTGGGGCAAGGCCGCGTTCTGGTTCTGGATCTCGGGTTTCTACGTCGCCTTCATGCCGTTGTACGCACTGGGCTTCATGGGCATGACACGTCGTCTGAACACCACTGACAACCCGGACTGGACGCCGTACCTGCACGTGGCGTTCGTCGGCGCCGCACTGATTGCGGTCGGTATCGCCTGCCAGCTGATCCAGATCTTCGTGTCTATCCGTGATCGCGAGCAGAACCGCGACCTGACCGGTGACCCATGGAATGGCCACACCCTGGAATGGTCCACTTCGTCGCCACCGCCTTTCTACAACTTTGCAGAAATGCCGAAAGCCAACGAGATCGACCCGTTCTATGCCGCCAAGCGTGATGGCGAGGCGTACAAGGTTCCGGCCAGGTACTCCGATATCCACATGCCGAACAACACGGCAACAGGCATGGTGATGGGCGGCCTGCTGACCGTCTTCGGTTTCGCGATGATCTGGCACATCTTCTGGCTGGCTGCCGTCAGCTTGATCGGTACCATCGTGTACTTCGTGATTCACGCTGCACGTGACGATCAGGGCTACATGGTCCCTGCATCCGAAGTGGCCCGTATCGAAGGCGAACAGCACGCGATCCTGGCCCGGGTCCGTAACGGTCAGACAAACACTCCTGTCAACAAGCTGGAGCAGGCATAAACAATGTCGAACTTAGTATTTGATGGCGCGAAGGGTCACGACCACGGTCATGACCACGAGCACGGCCACGACCACGGTCACCATGATGCCGGCGAGATGAAGATCTACGGTTTCTGGATCTACCTGATGACCGACTGCATTTTGTTTGCGTCGATCTTCGCCATTTACGCGGTACTGGTTAACAACGTAGCGGGTGGTCCTGCGGGCCACGATATTTTCGAACTGCCTTACGTGCTTGGCGAAACCGCCTGCCTGTTGCTCAGTTCGATCACCTACGGCTTCGCCATGCTGGCGATGCACAAGGGCAACAAGTCGGGCGTACTGGGTTGGTTGTTCGTGACCTTCCTGTTCGGCCTGGGCTTCATCGGCATGGAGGTCAACGAGTTCCACCTGCTGATCTCCGAAGGTTACGGTCCTAACCGCAGCGGCTTCCTGTCGGCGTTCTTCACGCTGGTTGGTACCCACGGTCTGCACGTGACCAGCGGCCTGATCTGGATGGCGATCATGATGTACCAGGTCTCCAAGCACGGTCTGACCGGGACCAACCAGACTCGCCTGAGCATGCTCAGCCTGTTCTGGCACTTCCTGGACGTTGTCTGGATCTGCGTGTTCACCGTTGTCTATCTGATGGGGACCATTTAAATGGCGAATTCACATCAATCCCATGACGATGCCGGCCACGGCAGCTTCAAGTCCTACATGGTCGGTTTCGTACTGTCGATCATCCTGACCGCGATTCCGTTCGGTCTGGTGATGTTCCCGACGATCTCGAAAGTGGCCACGCTGTGGGTCGTTCTGATCTTCGCAGTCGTGCAGGTTCTGGTTCACCTGGTGTACTTCCTGCACCTGGACCGCTCGGCAGCACAGCGCAACAACGTGATCGCGTTTGCCTTCGCTGGCCTTGTGATCGTGCTGCTGGTTGGCTTGAGCACCTGGATCATGTTCAGCATTCACACCGCCATGATGGCGAAGTGAGGAAAACCTGATGTCACTGAAGCACTTTATCCAAATCACCAAACCGGGGATCATTTTCGGTAACGTGCTTTCGGTGGCAGGTGGCTTTTTTCTGGCTTCCAAGGGACATGTCGACATCGGCCTGTTCCTGGCAGCCATGATCGGGACTTCACTGGTGGTGGCTTCTGGCTGCGTCTTCAACAACTGCATTGATCGCGATATCGATGTGAAGATGGAGCGCACCAAGAATCGGGTGCTGGTGCAAGGGTTGGTGTCAGTGAAACTGGCACTGATCTATGCCACCGTGCTGGGCGTTGTCGGCGTCGGTCTGCTGTACACCAAGGCCAACGCACTGGCGGCGCTGTTTGCCGTGATCGGTTTCGTGATTTACGTCGGCTTCTACAGCCTGTACCTGAAGCGCAGGTCGGTTCATGGCACGTTGGTGGGCAGCCTGTCTGGCGCGATGCCACCGGTGATTGGTTACGTCGCTGTCAGCAACACCTTCGACCTTGCGGCGTTGACCTTGCTGGTGATGTTCAGCCTTTGGCAGATGCCTCACTCGTACGCCATCGCGATTTTCCGCTTCAACGACTATCGGGCTGCGTCGATTCCGGTCCTGCCGGTCAAGCGTGGTATCCGGGTCGCCAAGCGGCACATCCTGATTTACATCCTGGCTTTCCTGCTCGCGACCTTGATGCTGACCTTCGGTGGTTACGCCGGGCTCAATTATCTGGCCGTTGCAGCGGCGATGGGCATGTACTGGTTGTACATGGCCTGGACCGGCTACAAAGCCAAAGACGACACCGTTTGGGCACGCAAGCTGTTCGTGTTCTCCATCTTCACCATCACAGCCTTGAGCGTGGCGATGTCGCTGGATTTTCAGGTAACTAAGGAACTGCTGGTTACATACGCAGCGCCTTAGTCCCTTGAATGAAACGAAAAAACCCGGTTGCTCGCGAGAGGAACCGGGTTTTTTTTGAGCTGAATAAATGTGTTGGCTTAGCTGTCCGGCTCTTTTGCAGGAGCCTCCTCGGCGTCCTTGGCCGGCCCGAGCACGATGGCCAGATGGCGCAAGTCTTCGATCTCTACGCTGACGCTTTTCCCGGAAGGGCTGGCGACCAGTGTGCCCAAGGCAAAGACAGTGAAGAAACGTACCTCATCGGCGTGACTCAGCAGCTCGCTGAGGTAGCGGCTGGAGCGGTAGGCCTGCATCTGCGCGGGTGACACGTACAAGGTCACCAACTTGCTTTGCAGGCGATCAAAAAACTTGAATTTGAAGCCTGTCCCATAGCGCTCCACCAGTCCGCCGCCATACAGCACTCGACGCTCGTCATTCAGCTGAGCGAACTTGATGTGGCGGAAATAGGCGCGCAAGGACACCTCGCCCTGACCCGGAATGCGCAGGGTCAGCAGCGCGAGTTCTTCCTTGCTCAACGAGGCTTGGGCCTGACGAAAGCTGTCGACCAGACGCTCCAGATTGCTGGTGCGGTTCTGCTTGTCCTGCCTGACCTTGAGCGCGTCAGTTGGAGGCGTGGCGTCCGCGGTCTTCTCGGGCCGCTCGGCGTCAGGCTTATCGGTCGACGCCGTGGGTGTTGCGCGTTCCCTCGGGGTGGGATCGAAGACGTCGATGTAGTCATCCAGCTTGCGCTTGACCTTGCGCAGCTCGGTTTCTGCCTCGGTTTCTGCATCCTGCCCAACCGGCGTTTCGACGGCATCATCCACCCATTCGCAATCGGCGTGATGTTCGTAGTTCGGGTTGGCCCGGTAGTGCGCGGCGACGAAAGTCGGATGCTCCTGCGGCTTCACGTCATAGCGAACCCCGGTGATTTTGACACCCAAGGCGCGGCACGGCTCGGACGAGCACAGAAAACTGAATCGCGCCCGAGGGGGCTCTTGAGAAAAGTACTCGCGTCGCGCCGTCACAATGGAAAGCTCTTGCTGCAACTCGACGCAAAACGCGCGGGTAATGGATCTGTTGGTTTTCATGTATACGGCGGGGTCCTGTGCCGAAGTCTTCCAGGGATGCTGCGTACTGTCACTCGTTGGGCATCGCCAGCCATTCGCCGACCACTTTCTTGTAAGCGCCGGTGGCTTTGGAGAGATGCAGCCATTGGTCGACGTAGGCCTTCCAGGCGACGTCATCCCGCGGCAGCAGGTAGGCCTTTTCGCCGTATTGCATGGAGTGCGAAGGATTGACCGTGCACAAGCCAGGCATGCGTTTCTGCTGGTACAGCGCTTCGGACGCGTCGGTGATCATCACGTCGGCTTGCTTGTCGAGCAACTGCTGGAAAATGGTTTTGTTGTCGTGGAAGGCCAGACTGGCGTTGGGCAGGTAGGCGTGGGCAAACGCTTCGTTGGTGCCGCCCTGAGGCTCGATCAACCGAACGCCGGGCTGATTGATCTGCTCGAGGGTCTGGTACTTCGACTCATCTTCGCAACGGACCAACGGCACCTTGCCATCGATGTCCAGTGTGCTGCTGAACGTCGCCTTCTTCTGCCGCTCCAGGGTGACCGAGATTCCGCCGACGGCGATGTCGCATTTGCCGGCCGTGAAATCGGTCATCAGGGTTTTCCAGGTGGTCGGGACCCACTCGATTTTCACGCCCAGGCTCTGCGCCAGCGACTGAGCCAGCTCGATGTCGATGCCTTCGTACTGGCCGTCGGGCTTGAGAAACGTGTACGGCTTGTAATCCCCGGTCGTGCAAACGGCCAACTGACCCTTTTGCATGACAGTATCCAGGTGCGACGGCGTCTCAGCGCCCTGGGCCTGTGCGATGCTGACCATGCCCAACAGCAAACCGGCGGTGATGCATGTGTTCATCGAGTCGATCCCTCTGCGTCAAATGCCTGTCTGCCGTTATAGAGTCGGTCGCCGCAGATGGGAAGCGTTATCCCGCAGAGGAGGGCGGGACGTCTTTCGCCCGCTTGGCTGCTTGCCGGGCAGGGCGGGTTTTCGCCCGGCGATGCCGATACAGTGCGACGGCGGCGCCCACCACGACCACGCCCAGGAAGATCGGCAGACGATAGGGCTTCAAGTTGCCGAGCATGGTCTCGAGAAAGCCCCCCGCCCAATAGCCGGCCGCGAGAAAGAGGCTTGCCCAGACAGCGGCGCCAAGCAGGTTGATGATTGCAAAACGAATGGGCGACAAGCGACTCGCGCCGATGACCAACGGCCCGATCAGGCGCATGCCGTAGAGAAAACGCACTGAGAAAATGGACGCCGTTGGGTAGCGCTTGATCAGGTCTGACACGCGGTCGATGGTCGCCTGCTGACGGTGCAAGCGTGGCAGCAGACGCGGTCCGAAGTAGCGCCCGGTCCAGAACAGAATCTGATCGCCTAACATCCCGCCCAACGTGGCGTAGATGAGCACTTGCTGCCATTGCAGTACGTGTTGGTGCGCCGCCAGCCCGCCGAGGATCAGGATGGTTTCCCCTTCCAGCAGACAGCCGATAAACACAGCCCAGTACCCGTAGTTTGAAAGCAGATAGTTGAAGTCGATATGTTCGAACATGGAATGCCGGTGGTTTTCGGTGAATGGGTGCCTGCTGAACATCCAACAGCGTGCGCGCCTGGGGGGGGGCGCATTGCATGGCGTTCGACCTAGGCGGGCCTTCATCGGTTCGGTCGCGTTAAGTCGAATCTTCTTGCGCTATTCACCGCTTTGGCCTCCGGCGCATTGAGACCCTTCTTGATGAGCATGATGAGTGCGCCCCACTCACGCTGCGTTCGCCTCAGCGCTCCCATTCCCGCAGGTCAGGACAGTCAACCATACCCATCGTGTCGTTCGCGCAGGCGTCGGGAACAGTGGGCGATAGATCAAACGGTGCTTTCACATATTTTTGCTGTTATATGGCCTATTTTGCGCGATCCTGCTGATGCAAATAATTCGTATTGACGGAAGGCAAGTGGACGCTTCTTCTTCAACTTCCGTACAAAAAATAGATATGGAGCTGTTCATCTATGACGTTCATGACTCGAAATTTGTTAACTAAGTTTCTGATATCCATAGCGATATCCGGCATTGGCTTGGCCTTTGCGGCCGACAATACAGACGGCATAGTCGTGTACAACGCTCAGCATGAAACGTTGACCAAAGCATGGGTGGATGGCTTTACAAAGGACACTGGCATCAAGGTCACCCTGCGTAACGGCGATGATAGCGAGTTGGGGAATCAGATTGTGCAGGAGGGAGACAAGTCCCCGGCGGACGTGTTCCTGACTGAAAACTCTCCGTCGATGGTGTTGGTAGACAATGCGGGTCTTTTCGCACCGATTACGCCCTCCACGCTTACTCAGGTCGATAGCGCTTACCGTCCTGCGCATGGCAAGTGGATCGGCATCGCTGCCCGCTCAACAGTGTTCGTTTACAACAAGGACAAACTCGCTGCAGGTGCCTTGCCCAAGTCACTCATGGAGCTTGCCCAGCCTGAATGGAAAGGGCGCTGGGCAGCCTCGCCAGCAGGTGCAGACTTCCAGGCGATTCTCAGTGCCATGCTGGAGTTGAAAGGCGAGGCCGCGACGCTGGATTGGCTAAAAGCAATGAAATCGAACGCGACGATCTACCGGGGTAACAGCGCGGTTCTCAAAGCGGTCAATGCCGGACAAATCGACAGTGGCGTGATTTATCACTATTACAGCTTCGGGGATCAGGCCAAAACCGGTGAGAACAGCAATAACACTTCGCTTCATTACTTCCGTCACAAAGACCCCGGGGCGTTTGTCAGTATCTCGGGCGGTGGCGTCCTTGCTTCCAGCAAACACAAAGAGCAAGCACAGGCTTTCTTGAAATGGGTCACGGGTAAGCAGGGCCAGGAAATTCTCAAAACGGGAAGCTCGTTTGAGTACGCAGTCGGCGAGGGTGCGCAGTCGAACGCCAAGCTGGTCCCCCTCAAAGAGCTCGATGCTCCTGTTGTGGACGCCTCAAAACTGGACAGCAAAAAAGCGATTCAGCTTATGACCCAGGCTGGACTGCTCTGAGTTGAAAAGGGAGCATGCCTCACGTTTAGGTCGAGAATTGCCCATGGGCGATAAGTCTCCTTGGGCGGCGCATGCCCCGGGTAGCCGATCACGGCGGCGTTCCGCTGGTGGTCGGTTTCCTGTCTGGATAATCGCCGCGTCGTTGCTGATTTCATCTGTGGCGATAATGCCGCTGATTTTCGTCATCTTTATCTCGGTTCGTACAGGTGGGTCGACCATAGTTGAATTGGTCTTCAGGCCGCGCGTGCTGGATTTATTGATTAATACTCTGTTGCTGGTGGTGACGACCCTTCCTTTGTGCGTCGCGCTTGGTGTCGGTTTGGCATGGCTAACCGAACGCACCCATCTGCCAGGTCGGCGTCTTTGGTCGTTGTTGGTAATAGCACCGATTGCAGTTCCGGCGTTCGTGCACAGTTATGGCTGGATAAGCCTGCTGCCGTCCCTTTCCGGCCTACCTGCTGCCGTATTGGTCTCGGTTCTTGCCTATTTTCCGTTTCTTTATTTGCCAACCGCAGCGGCGCTTAGGCGCCTGGACCCGGGAATAGAGGACGTATCGCAGTCATTGGGCCTGACGCCTACAAAGGTGTTTTTCCGTGTGGTGCTGCCTCAGTTGAGAGTGGCAATCAGCGGAGGGGCGCTTTTGGTGGGTATTCACTTACTGGCCGAATATGGTCTGTTCGCAATGATCCGCTTTGATACGTTCACTACCGCGATATTTGATCAGTTCCAATCCAGTTTTAACGGACCCGCCGCGAACATGCTCGGCGGGGTGCTTGCACTGCTTTGTCTTCTGTTGTTGGTTATGGAGTTCGGCGCGCGAGGCAATGCTCGATACGCGCGCGTCGGCTCCGGCACGGCCCGGGATCAGCGACTGTGGGCGCTGAAGGGGCCCCTGAAATTACTGGCGTGTGCAGTGCCTGCAATAACCACGGTTCTGGCATTGGGCGTACCCTTGTTGACCCTCGGAAAATGGCTTATGGCTGGCGGTATTGAGGCCTGGCTGAATGCCGATCTTGTATCGGCTCTAGGGCAAACATTGATGCTCGCAGCGTGCGGCGCGCTCCTCACGTCCCTCGCCGGATTACCCATCGCGTGGTTATCTGTTCGTTCGCCAGGATCGCTCACTCGTTTACTCGAAAGCTGTAGCTACTTCGCCAGTGCTCTTCCGGGCATCGTCGTCGCACTTTCTTTGGTGACTATCACGATCAACTTCGCGAGGCCAATTTACCAGACCGCGATCACCGTTCTGCTGGCTTACGTTTTGATGTTTTTACCGCGTGCCATCGTGAGCCTTCGCGCAGGGATAGCCCAGGCGCCCGTGGAGCTAGAGGATGTTGCTCGAAGTTTGGGACGCTCACCGATTCACGCGTTGCGCCTTACAACGATGAGACTTGCCGCCCCAGGCGCGGCCGCCGGGGCCGCGATGATTTTCATCGCCATTTCCAGCGAGCTCACCGCCACGTTACTGTTGTCGCCGAACGGGACACGTACCCTGGCCACTGGATTCTGGGCTAAAAGCAGTGAGATTGATTATGCCGCCGCAGCACCTTATGCCTTGCTGATGATCCTATTATCCCTGCCACTGACCTGGCTCCTGTATTCACAATCCAAACGTGTGGCCGGCCGATGAGCGTTCTCGAACTTGATTCAATTTCCAAGCGTTTTGGTGCGGTCCATGCGGTTGAAAATATCAGCCTGTCGGTGCCATCTGGAAGTCGCGTCGCCATCGTAGGCGCCTCTGGCTCAGGCAAGTCCACGCTGCTGAGGATGATCGCGGGTTTCGAGTTTCCAGACGCCGGCCGTATCCTTCTTGATGGCGCCACACTCGTTGACAATACTGCCGAAGTGCCGGCACACAGACGGTTGATTGGCTACGTACCTCAGGACGGAGCGCTGTTCCCGCACCTTTCTGTGGCCAGCAACATTGGTTTTGGCCTGCAAGGCGGCGCCAGTTTCAAGAGGCAGCGAGTCTTGGAGCTGATGAAGATGGTTGCACTGGACGGCTCGATGTATGAGCGGTGGCCGCATGAGTTGTCCGGTGGGCAGCAGCAAAGAGTTGCACTGGCACGCGCATTGGCGCAACGACCCAAATTGATGCTTCTGGATGAGCCGTTCTCCGCTCTCGATACAGGGCTTCGGACTATAATGCGCAGAACCGTGACGCAGCTTCTGGGGGAGGCTGGCATCACCGCTATTCTGGTGACTCATGATCAGGCCGAAGCACTGTCATTCGCCAATCAGTTGGCAATCATGCGCCACGGCAAGCTGATACAGGTCGGGCCGCCTGAGGATTTATATCGCTTCCCTAAGGATGAGGAGACCGCTCACTTTCTTGGAGATGCAATCGTCCTGCCTGCGCAACTCTCGTCCGGTTGGGCAGTGAGTGCGCTAGGTAGAGTTGCAGTGAGCAATCGTCATCTGAGCGGTGCTGCTCGAATCCTTCTAAGGCCAGAGCAGGTGCATATTGAAAGCGCCGAACATAAGCAATCCGACTTGCCACGCGGGCAAATTATCGAGATGGATTACAGCGGCGGAAGTAGCACGCTGACCGTGAAGATGGATCCGGCAGTGTGGGGCATGGATGGCGCCAGCCAGGCCATGACCGTCTCGATCCGTTCCTTTCAAAACACTGTTCCGAGAGTGGGTAGCACTGTTCATGTCAAAATTGACGGGCGGGCGCATGTTTTGAGCGCCGTTGCCGAAGATTGAGCGCGGCGGTTTCGACTGCCGTCACTCATGACTTCTCGGTCAGCGCGCTCCTTCGATACCAACCGGTCAGGCTCCACCTAAAATTCATATGAGCGCGCCTGAAGGTTGTGCCCAATTTGAATTGATCCACCTGCCGACTCAAGACTGAAACATCTTCCCAACCCTTCTCAGAATGATTGGTGAGCGGTCAGACTGGATCAGTAAAGTTTCGGCGAGCGGGCAGATGCGGGGTCGGCGTCGACCCCTGACAGCCTCCACCAAATCCCGGCCACAAAAAAACCGGCTCAAATCTGGCCGGTTTTTCTGTGCTTCAAGTCACGTAACCACTTGAAGGTGTTGCTGTTTGGTGCCCCGAGGGAGAATCGAACTCCCACTTCTTTCGAAAACGGATTTTGAATCCGCCGCGTCTACCAATTCCGCCATCAGGGCTCAATGGCGGCGAAGTATAGAGACGAGCCTACCGTTGGTCAATCATGTTTCATGGTCAATTTTCACTTATTCCGCTAAACTTCCCGGCCCTGCTAGACGAACCCCATCATGCGTGTCGCTGACTTTACCTTCGAGCTCCCGGATTCATTGATCGCTCGCCATCCTTTGGCAGAGCGACGCAGCAGCCGTTTGCTGACCCTCGACGGGCCAAGCGGCGCGCTGGCACACCGCCAATTCACTGATTTGCTGGAGCATTTGCGCCCTGGCGATCTAATGGTCTTCAACAATACCCGGGTGATTCCGGCGCGGCTGTTCGGGCAGAAAGCCTCGGGCGGCAAGCTGGAAATCCTCGTTGAGCGCGTTCTCGATCAGCACCGTGTGCTGGCCCATGTGCGCTCCAGCAAGTCGCCCAAGCCGGGTTCGACGATCCTCATCGAGGGCGGTGGCGAGGCCGAGATGGTCGCGCGCCACGATGCATTGTTCGAACTGCGCTTTGCCGAGCCGGTGCTGCCGTTGCTTGAGCGCGTCGGGCACATGCCGTTGCCTCCTTATATAGATCGGCCCGACGACGATGCCGATCGCGAGCGCTATCAGACCGTGTACGCCCAGCGCGCCGGTGCGGTGGCGGCGCCGACGGCGGGTCTGCATTTCGATCAGATCATGATGGCCGCGATTGCCGAGAAGGGCGTCGAGACCGCATTCGTCACGCTGCACGTCGGCGCCGGTACGTTCCAGCCGGTGCGCGTCGAGCGCATTGAAGATCACCACATGCACAACGAGTGGCTTGAGGTCACTCAGGAAGTGGTCGACGCTGTGGCGGCCTGTCGCGCCCGCGGTGGTCGGGTGATCGCCGTTGGCACGACCAGCGTGCGCTCGCTGGAAAGTGCCGCACGCGATGGCGTGCTCAAGGCCTTCAGCGGTGACACCGACATCTTTATCTACCCGGGCCGACCGTTTCATGTGGTCGATGCGCTGGTCACCAACTTCCATTTGCCGGAATCGACGCTGTTGATGCTGGTCTCGGCATTCGCCGGTTATCCCGAAACCATGGCGGCCTACGCGGCTGCGGTGGAGCACGGTTACCGCTTCTTCAGTTACGGGGATGCCATGTTCATCACCCGCAATCCCGCGCCGACCGCTCCCGGGGAATCCACCCCGCCGGAATCGGCCCCAGAGGATCAAGCATGAGTCGCACCTGTCGTATGTCTTTCGAGCTGCTGGCCACCGATGGCAAAGCGCGTCGCGGTCGTCTGACTTTTCCTCGCGGCGTTGTCGAAACGCCTGCGTTCATGCCTGTCGGCACCTACGGCACGGTCAAGGGCATGCTGCCTCGGGACATCGAGGCGACCGGCGCTCAGATGATCCTCGGCAACACCTTCCACCTGTGGCTGCGTCCGGGCACTGAGGTCATCAAAGGCCACGGCGACCTTCACGATTTCATGCAGTGGAAAGGCCCGATTCTGACCGACTCAGGCGGTTTCCAGGTGTTCAGCCTGGGTGCGATGCGCAAGATTAAAGAGGAGGGCGTGACATTCGCCTCCCCGGTCGACGGCGCGAAAGTGTTCATGGGGCCAGAGGAATCGATGCAGGTTCAGCGCGATCTCGGCTCTGACATCGTGATGATTTTCGACGAATGCACGCCGTACCCTGCAGACGAAGAAGTCGCGCGCACCTCCATGGAGCTGTCGCTGCGCTGGGCCAAGCGCTCGAAGGTTGCCCACGGCGAAAGCACGGCGGCGCTGTTCGGCATCGTTCAGGGCGGCATGCACGAGAACCTGCGCATGCGCTCCCTCGAGGGCCTGAACGAACTCGACTTTGACGGCCTGGCGATTGGCGGCCTTTCGGTCGGCGAACCCAAGGACGAGATGATCAAGGTGTTGGACTACCTGCCGGGTCTCATGCCGGCTGACAAACCTCGTTACCTTATGGGTGTAGGCAAGCCTGAGGACCTGGTTGAAGGTGTCCGCCGCGGCGTCGACATGTTCGACTGCGTGATGCCTACGCGTAATGCGCGCAACGGTCATCTGTTCATCGACACCGGTGTTCTGAAAATCCGTAATGCGTTTCATCGTTACGATGAGTCGCCGCTGGATCCGACCTGCGATTGCTATACCTGCAAAAACTTCTCCCGCGCCTATCTGCATCACCTGGACAAGTGCGGCGAAATGCTGGGAAGCATGCTCAATACGATCCACAATTTGCGCCATTACCAGCTGCTTATGGCTGGTTTGCGCGAGGCTATTCAACAAGGTACATTGGCCGCCTTTGTCGACACGTTCTATGCCAAACGCGGGCTTGTGACGCCGTTACTGGACTGAGCGACATCCGGTCTTTCGCTTCCTATTATTAAAATATGCAACTGGAGTGTTAAATGAGCTTTTTCATCTCTTCCGCTTTCGCGGATGCGGCTGCCCCTGCCGCTGCAGGCCCTATGGGCGGTGGCTTCGAGTGGATTTTCCTGGTCGGCTTTCTGGTCATCTTCTACCTGATGATCTGGCGTCCACAGGCCAAGCGCGCCAAAGAGCAAAAGAACTTGCTGGGTAACTTGCAGAAGGGCGATGAAGTCGTCACTACCGGCGGTATCGCGGGCAAAATCAATAAAGTGACTGATGACTTCGTTGTTATCGAAGTGTCCGACACCGTAGAGCTGAAGATCCAGAAGGGCGCTATCGCTGCCACCCTGCCCAAAGGCACTCTGAAAGCCATCTGATTCCAGTCTTTTACCAATCGACGGGGCGCGCAAGGCGCCCCGCGTTATAAGCAGGCGGCGTGATGTTGAACAAATACCCTCTGTGGAAATACATCCTGATCCTGGCAGTGCTGGTGATCGGTTTTATTTATTCCGCACCCAATCTCTACCCTGATGACCCGGCTATTCAAGTCACTGGCGCAAGCACTGCGCTGCAGGTCAATCAGGCTGATCTGGATCGCGTAAGCAAGGCGCTTACCGATGCTGGCATCGCGGTCAAGGGCGCGTCTCTGGCCGAGAATGGCAAGGGCGGTTTGTTGCGTCTGACCAAACAGGAAGACCAGCTGCCAGCCAAAGATGTCGCACGCAAAGCGCTGGGCGACGATTACGTTGTCGCGCTCAACCTGGCTCAGACCACGCCGAAGTGGCTGCGCAGCATTGGCGCCACGCCGATGAAGCTGGGTCTTGACCTGTCCGGCGGCGTGCACTTCCTGCTCGAAGTCGACATGGACAAGGCGCTCAGTGCGCGTCTGAATGTCTACGAAGGCGAAGTGAAGAGCCTGCTGCGCAAGGAAAAAGTGCGCTATCGCAGCCTGCCGCAAGACAACGGTGCCGTCCAGCTGGGCTTCAGCGATGCTGATACCCGCGAGCAGGCCCGTGCGCTGATCCGCAAGGACTACACCGATTTCGATATCACCACGAGTGATCGCGGCGAGATGCCAATCCTGCGTCTGGCCATGACGCCAGCCAAGATCGCTGAAATCCGCGAATACTCGATCAAGCAAAACCTGACCACGGTGCGTAACCGGGTCAACGAGCTGGGCGTCGCCGAGCCGCTGGTTCAGCGTCAGGGTGCCAACCGCATCGTGGTTGAGCTGCCAGGTGTTCAGGACACCGCCGAAGCCAAGCGTATTCTCGGCAAGACCGCCAACCTTGAGTTCCGTCTGGGCGCAGGTCCCGACGACAACAAAGCCACCACCGAAATGTTCGAGTTCCGCGAAGGCGGTCGCCCTGCGGCGCCGGTCGAGCGTGGTCTGATCATCACTGGTGACCAGGTGACTGACGCCAAGGCCGGCTTTGACGAGCATGGCCGTCCTCAGGTGAACATCAAGCTGGACGGTCATGGTGGTGATCTGATGAGCCGCGCAACCCGCGCGAACGTCGGCCGCAGCATGGCGGTGATCTTCATCGAGCAGAAGCCGACCACCATCTATACCAAGCAAATGGTCAACGGCGTCGAAAAAGACGTGCCGGTTCAGACGTTCAAGGAAGAGAAGAAGATCATCAGTCTGGCGACCATTCAGTCGCCGCTGGGTGCTCAATTCCGCATCACGGGCCTGAACGGCGCGGGTGAGTCTTCCGAACTGGCGCTGCTGCTGCGTGCCGGTGGTCTGGCTGCACCGATGTACTTCGCTGAAGAGCGCACCATTGGCCCGAGCCTGGGTGCCGACAACATCACCAAGGGTATCGATGCATCCCTCTGGGGCATGCTGTTCGTCTCGCTGTTCATCCTCGCCATCTACCGTTTCTTCGGTCTGATCGCGACGGTGGCACTGGCCTTCAACATGGTCATGCTGCTGGCGCTGATGTCGCTGCTGGGTGCAACGCTGACCCTGCCAGGCATCGCCGGTATCGTCTTGACGATGGGTATGGCGGTCGATGCGAACGTGCTGATCTTCTCGCGGATTCGTGAAGAGATTGCCAACGGCCTGACGGTCCAGCGTGCGATTAACGAAGGTTTCGACCGCGCGTATACCGCGATCCTCGACGCCAACCTGACGACGCTGCTGGTTGGCGGCATTCTCTTCGCGATGGGTACAGGCCCGGTGAAGGGTTTTGCGGTCACCATGTCCCTCGGGATCTTTACCTCGATGTTCACAGCCATCATGGTGACCCGCGCAATGGTCAACTTGATCTTTGGCGGTCGTGACTTCAAGAAGTTGTGGATTTAAGGGGCTGCCATGAAACGTACGATCAACTTCATGGGCGTTCGCAACATTGCGTTCGCCATTACCATGCTCCTTACCGCTCTGGCGCTGTTCAGCTGGTTCTCTAAAGGGCTGAACTTCGGTCTG
This sequence comes from Pseudomonas petrae, assembly GCF_021728295.1. GTDB lineage: Bacteria > Pseudomonadota > Gammaproteobacteria > Pseudomonadales > Pseudomonadaceae > Aquipseudomonas > Aquipseudomonas petrae. The sequence goes on along the minus strand of NZ_JAKJXE010000001.1, from coordinate 759,507 downwards.
GATTTCACCGGCGGTACGCTGATCGAGCTGACCTACGAGCGTCCGGCCGATCTGCACAAAGTGCGCGAGGAGCTGGTTGCTTCGGGTTACACCGAAGCAGTCGTGCAAAGCTTCGGTGCGACCACTGATCTGCTTGTTCGTATGCCGGGTGAAGACCCGCAGCTGGGTACTCAGGTCGCCGAAGCGTTGCGCAAGACAGGTGCCGATAACCCGGTGACCGTCAAGCGCGTCGAGTTCGTCGGTCCGCAAGTGGGTGAAGAGCTGCGCGACCAGGGCGGCCTCGGCATGCTGCTGGCGCTGGGCGGCGTTCTCGTCTACCTGGCCTTCCGCTTCCAGTGGAAGTTCGCGGTAGGGGCAATCGTCTCGCTGATCCACGACGTGGTGGTGACGATGGGTATTCTGTCGTTCTTCCAGGTGACCTTCGACCTGACCGTTCTGGCTGCGGTGCTGGCGATCATTGGTTACTCGCTCAACGACACCATCGTGGTATTCGACCGGGTTCGCGAGAACTTCCGTCTGCTGCGCAAGGCATCGCTGATCGAGAACATCAACATCTCCACCACGCAGACGTTGCTGCGGACCATGGCCACTTCGATTTCCACGTTGCTGGCGATCGTCGCGCTGTGGATCTTTGGCGGCGACAGCCTCCACGGGTTCTCGGTGGCGCTGTTTATCGGTGTTCTGGCGGGTACTTACTCGTCGATCTACATCGCCAACGTGGTGCTGATCTGGCTGAACCTGCGTAGCGAAGACCTGCTGCCACCGGTCGCCGTCGACAAAGTAGATGACCGTCCGTAACCGATACTGGTAACCGGCCATCACCTGAAAAGGCGCGAGTGTGAACTCGCGCCTTTTTTTGTACTCCAAGGCTGGGAGTAGTGCGAGCGATCGCGCTGAATATCGTCAGGAGGTTCACGTGAACAAGTCGTTGCTAGTTGGTGCAGTATTGGGTGCTATCGGTGTAACCGCCGGTGGTGCTTTGGCCACCTATAGCCTCGTAAAACAAAGCGGCCCAGAGTACGCAGACGTACTTGCCGTCGAGCCTGTTAAAGAACAAATCAAAACTCCGCGACAAGTCTGCAAAGACGTTGCCGTTACTCACCGCGCGCCGGTGAAGGACGAGCATCAGATCGTGGGGAGTGTCATCGGTGCCGTAGCGGGTGGCCTGCTCGGTAACCAGGTCGGTGGCGGGACTGGCAAGAAGATTGCCACGGTCGCCGGTGCGGTCGGCGGTGGTTACGCCGGTAACAAGGTTCAGGAAGGCATGCAGAACCGCGATACCTACACGACCACCGAATCGCGCTGCAACACCGTCAACGACATCAGCGATAAGGTCGTCGGCTACAACGTGAAGTACAAACTCAACGACAAAGTCGGGCAAGTACGTATGGATCGCGATCCTGGCGGCCAGATCCCCGTCAACAAGGACGGTCAATTGGAGTTGAGTCAAGCGGGCCAGTAATAGCCTGATCAGCTCATAAAAAAAGCACCTTCGGGTGCTTTTTTATTGCCCGAATCATAGGAAGTCGGGCACTAAAAAACCGGCACATGGCCGGTTTTTGTACAGCGCGCTGGGCTTAGCGCTTCAGCGAAGCTGGCACGAACGGAGCGATCGACGTCAGGACCGCTTTGAAGCATTTGGTGCTGCCGGCAACGATGTGGCCTTTTTCAAGGAAGTCGTGACCGCCATTGAAGTCGCTGACCAGACCGCCTGCTTCCTGAATGAGCAGGGCGCCTGCGGCCATGTCCCACTCCGACAGACCCGATTCCCAGAACGCATCGAAACGGCCCGCAGCCACGTAGGCCAGATCCAGGCTCGCGGCGCCGGCACGACGGATGCCGGCAGTCTGGCCAACCAGCGAACGGAACATGTTCATGTAGTTGTCGAGGTTATCGAGTTGGTTCTCGCGGAACGGGAAACCTGTGCCGAGCAGTGCGCCTTCAAGGCTCTTGCGCGGGCTGACACGTAGACGACGACCGTTCAGGGCAGCGCCACGACCGCGGCTGGCGGTGAATTCTTCCTGACGGACCGGATCCAGAACAACGGCGTGTTCCAGGCGACCGCGGTATTTGCACGCGATGCTGACGGCAAAGTGAGGAACGCCACGCACGAAGTTGGTGGTGCCGTCGAGAGGATCGATGATCCAGAGGTAGTCGGTGCCTTCGCCGCTGCCTTCATGCAGGCCGCTTTCTTCACCAAGGATGCCGTGGGTTGGATACGCCTTGCGCAGTGCGGTGATGATGCTCTGCTCGGCGGCGCGATCGATCTCGGTTACGTAATCTTTCGCGTCTTTTTCGTCGACCTTGATGGTATCCAGGCGCTCGATGGAGCGGAAAATCAATTCGCTGGCGCTGCGGGCGGCGCGCAGCGCGATATTCAGCATGGGCTGCATGGATGGATCACCTAGGTCGTTAAAGAGAGCCGGCCATTCTATTGGTTCTCTTGGATGATTTCCAGCGCGAGTGCAGACTTTGCCGCGCGTCCGGTCGGCTTGGTGTGACCAACTCGGCGGTGCCCTGTCGCCTTTTAGTGGCGCATCAGGTTCTTGAGGCGCAAGGTTCATGGCATTGAAGCAAGCGCTTCTGTAACATTCGTCCCCCTCTTTTACCTGCTAGCGAGACTTCACCAGTGCTGCAAAATATTCGTGTCGTCCTGGTCGGTACCAGTCATCCCGGAAATATCGGCGGCGCCGCGCGTGCCATGAAAAACATGGGTCTTTCGCGTCTGGTGCTGGTTGATCCCGCCATGTTTCCCCACCATGAAGCCGATGCACGGGCGTCTGGCGCGGGCGACATACTGGAAGGCGCGCAGGTGGTGGCGACGCTGGAAGATGCGTTGGTAGGTTGCAATCTGGTATTGGGCACCAGCGCCCGGGATCGTCGCATTCCCTGGCCGCTGCTCGACCCTCGCGAAGCGGGCGTCAAGACCGTCGAGCATGCCGCGCTGGGCGAAGAGATCGCACTGGTGTTCGGCCGTGAGTACGCCGGCCTGACCAATGAAGAGCTGCAGCGCTGCCATTACCACGTGCACATTCCTTCGGACCCGGAATTCAGCTCGTTGAATCTGGCTGCCGCCGTGCAGGTGTTGAGTTACGAAACCCGCATGGCCTGGCTCGCGGCTGACGGGCAGGCAAGCAAGGTAGAGAAGTTCGAGGTCAACTCAGTGCGCAGTACCGAGCTGGCGACCATGGATGAGATGGAAAAATTCTATGAGCATCTTCAGTCCACGCTGGTCACCATTGGCTTCCTTGATCCCGAGAAGCCGCGTCATCTGATGGCGCGGCTGCGCCGTCTGTACGGGCGCTCTGCGGTCAATCGATCCGAGATGAGCATCTTGCGCGGCATTCTCACCGAGACCCAGAAAGCGGCGAACGGCGAACCCTATAAACGGAAGGATCAGTAATGTTCGAGCGTTTGCGGGAAGACATTCAAAGCGTGTTTCATCGTGACCCGGCGGCTCGAAATGCCTTTGAAGTGCTGACCTGCTACCCCGGCATGCACGCGATCTGGCTGCATCGGCTGTCCGGCTGGCTGTGGCGCAACGAGCTGAAATGGCCAGCGCGCATGGTTTCCAATTTCGGTCGCTGGCTGACGGGGATCGAGATCCACCCGGGCGCCAAAGTAGGCCGGCGGTTTTTCATCGATCACGGGATGGGCATCGTCATCGGCGAAACCGCCGAGATCGGCGATGACGTGACCCTTTACCAGGGCGTGACCCTGGGCGGCACGAGTTGGAACAAGGGTAAACGCCATCCGACCCTGGAGTCCGGGGTGGTTGTCGGAGCGGGCGCCAAGGTCCTCGGCCCGTTCACGGTGGGCGCCGGGGCAAAGGTCGGTTCCAACGCGGTGGTGACCAAGCCTGTGCCGGCAGGTGCAACGGTGGTGGGCATTCCGGGGCGGATCATCGTGAAGTCTGACGACGAGGCAGAAGCCAAGCGCAAGGCGATCGCCGAGAAGCTCGGCTTCGATGCTTATGGCCTCAGCGAGGACATGCCTGATCCAGTGGCGCGCGCGATCGGCCAGTTGCTCGACCACCTGCAAGCGATGGACGAGCGCGTGGAAGACATGGGCAAGGCGTTGAAGAGCCTGGGCGGTGAATACCGCGAGAGGGAGCTGCCCGAGTTGCGCCAGGAAGTCTTCGAGTGCATGAAAGAGCGTTGCGAGGCTGATGCTCCTCGCAAATAAAGCAGCGCCCGCCTGCAGACGGCACATGTGCCAATCCCTGGCGTGTTTTGCTATGATGCGGCCGCGCTTTTGCGGGTAATCCCGACTGTTCCACTAGGTCTAATAGTTGACTTAAATACTCGGGAATAGCATACTCGCCCTCATTCCGAACCTCCGCGGTACACGCCATGCGACTGACTACAAAAGGCCGATACGCTGTCACTGCCATGCTCGACCTGGCATTGCATGCGCAGCATGGGCCAGTGTCCCTGGCCGATATCTCCGAGCGGCAAGGGATTTCCCTTTCCTACCTCGAGCAACTGTTCGCCAAGCTGCGCCGCGGCAACCTTGTTTCCAGCGTACGCGGTCCCGGCGGCGGTTATCAGTTGTCCCGCGAGATGCAGGGCATCCAGGTAGCGCAGGTGATCGACGCCGTTAACGAGTCAGTTGATGCGACGCGCTGCCAGGGCCTCGGTGATTGCCATGCTGGCGATACCTGTCTGACCCACCACTTATGGTGCGACCTCAGTCAGCAGATTCACGAATTTCTAAGCGGTATCAGCCTGGCCGACCTCGTCACTCGCCGTGAAGTGCAAGAAGTCGCCCAACGTCAGGATCTGCGCCGTTGCGGTAGCAAGACGCAGCCACTGGACAAGATTGAAACATCCGCCGTTGAGTGAACGCAGATGAACGCGCGGCGCGCCTGCCCGATAGGAGATATTCAATGAGATTGCCAATTTACCTCGATTATTCCGCGACGACCCCGGTCGATCCGCGTGTTGCGCAGAAAATGAGTGATTGCTTGCTGGTGGATGGCAACTTCGGTAACCCGGCGTCGCGTTCCCACATCTTTGGCTGGAAGGCCGAAGAAGCGGTCGAGAACGCGCGTCGTCAGGTCGCCGATCTGGTCAACGCCGACCCGCGCGAAATCGTCTGGACTTCCGGTGCTACCGAGTCCAACAACCTCGCAATCAAGGGCGCTGCTCATTTCTATGCCTCCAAAGGCAAGCACCTGATCACCAGCAAAATCGAACACAAAGCCGTTCTTGACACCATGCGTCAGCTTGAGCGTGAAGGCTTTGAAGTCACCTACCTCGAACCGACCGAAGATGGCCTGATCACTCCAGCCATGATCGAAGCGGTCATGCGCGACGACACCGTTCTGGTCTCGATCATGCACGTCAACAACGAGATCGGTACGGTCAACGACATCGCTGCAATTGGCGAGATGACACGTTCCCGCGGTGTGCTCTTGCACGTCGACGCAGCTCAGGCCACCGGCAAGGTTGAAATCGACCTGGCCAACCTCAAAGTTGACTTGATGTCGTTCTCGGCCCACAAGACCTACGGTCCTAAAGGCATTGGCGCACTGTGGGTCAGCCGCAAGCCACGTGTTCGCATCGAAGCCGAAATGCACGGTGGCGGTCACGAGCGTGGTATGCGTTCCGGCACGTTGGCGACGCACCAGATCGTCGGCATGGGCGAAGCGTTCCGCGTTGCCAAAGAAGACATGGCTGCCGAGAACGTTCGCATCAAAGCCTTGAGCGATCGCTTCTATCAGCAGGTTGCGCATCTGGAAGAGCTGTACGTCAACGGCAGCATGTCTGCCCGTGTGCCGCACAACCTCAACCTGAGCTTCAACTATGTAGAAGGCGAGTCGCTGATCATGGCGCTCAAGGATCTGGCGGTTTCGTCCGGCTCCGCGTGCACCTCGGCTTCGCTGGAACCTTCATACGTGCTGCGCGCCCTGGGTCGTAACGATGAGCTGGCACATAGCTCGATCCGTTTCACCTTCGGTCGCTTCACGACTGAAGAAGAGATCGACTACGCCGCGCAGAAAGTCTGCGAGGCTGTCACCAAGCTGCGCGCCTTGTCGCCGCTGTGGGACATGTTCCAAGACGGCGTCGACATCTCCAAGATCGAGTGGGCGGCGCACTAATTCGAAGTCGCCACACCTGGGGCGCTTTGAAAACAGATTGTTCGAAGCGCTCCACGAGCGACGTGTTGTACCTGATGAGGATTGCACCATGGCTTACAGCGAAAAGGTCATTGACCACTACGAGAACCCACGCAACGTCGGCAAGATGAACGCGGAAGACCCTGATGTCGGCACCGGCATGGTCGGCGCGCCGGCTTGCGGCGACGTCATGCGTCTGCAGATCAAAGTCAACGAGCAGGGCATCATTGAAGACGCCAAGTTCAAGACTTATGGCTGCGGCTCTGCCATTGCGTCTAGCTCCCTGGCCACCGAGTGGATGAAGGGCAAGACTCTGGATGAAGCAGAGACCATCAAGAACACTCAGCTGGCTGAAGAACTGGCCCTGCCGCCAGTGAAGATCCACTGCTCCGTGCTCGCTGAAGACGCTATCAAGGCGGCCGTTCGCGACTACAAGCAGAAGAAAGGCCTGCTCTAAGCAGAGCCTGTTCCGCTGCGTTAAGTAACTTGCGTGAGGTAAGGAGTTCCGATGGCTATCAGCATGACCGAAGCGGCCGCCAACCATGTACGCCGCTCCCTCGATGGGCGTGGCAAGGGTGACGGCATTCGTCTGGGCGTTCGCACGACCGGTTGTTCAGGCCTTGCATACGTGCTCGAGTTCGTCGATGAGCCGGAAAATGAAGACACGGTGTTCGAGTACCACGGCGTCAAGGTGATCATTGATCCCAAGAGTCTGGTCTATCTCGACGGCACCGAGCTCGATTTCGTCAAGGAAGGGTTGAACGAAGGCTTCAAGTTCAACAATCCCAACTCGCGCGGTGAGTGTGGCTGCGGCGAAAGCTTCAACGTCTGAGGCTAATTGTGGGTACTCCTTGTCACTTTGCTTTATTCGACCTGCAGCCTGGCTTCAATCTGGATCTCGACCTGCTGGCGACGCGTTACCGTGAGCTTGCCCGGAGCGTGCACCCCGACCGTTTTGCCGACGCCCCCGAGGCTGAGCAACGGGTTGCGCTGGAGCGCTCCGCCAGTCTGAACGACGCCTACCAAACGCTGAAGAACGCGCCGAAAAGGGCGCGTTATCTGTTGGCGCTGAAGGGCGAAGTTCCGCTGGAAGTCACTGTGCAGGATCCCGAGTTTCTGATGCAGCAGATGCAGTGGCGCGAAGAACTCGAAGATCTCCAGGACGAAGCGGATCTGGCAGGTGTCGCGGTATTCAAGCGCCGGCTGAAGGTTGCCCAGGAAGAACTGAACGAAAGCTTCGCGGCCTGTTGGGACGATGCTGCACAGCGTGAGCAGGCTGAAAGGCTGATGCGCCGCATGCAGTTCCTCGACAAGCTCTCCTACGAAGTGCGCCAGCTCGAAGAGCGCCTCGACGATTAACCCCGCGCCGTCCCTCTGGGGCGGCACGCCAGTGATATCAGAAAAGCAATGGCTCTACTGCAGATCGCCGAACCCGGCCAAGCTCCAAAACCTCATCAGCGTCGCCTGGCTGTCGGGATTGACCTCGGCACCACCAATTCGCTGGTGGCTGCCCTGCGCAGCGGCATCAGTGAGCCGCTTCCCGACGCAAACGGTCAGGTCATCCTGCCGTCTGCCGTTCGCTATCACGCCCATCGCGTCGAAGTCGGCCAGTCGGCCAAGGACGCTGCCGCGGCTGATCCGCTGAACACCATCATTTCCGTCAAGCGCCTGATGGGTCGCGGGATCTCCGATGTGAAGCATTTGGGTGGGCAATTGCCTTACCGCTTCACCGGTGGCGAGTCCCACATGCCGTTTATTGAAACCGTGCAGGGCCCGAAGAGTCCGGTCGAAGTGTCGGCCGACATACTCAAGGTGCTGCGCCAGCGCGCTGAAGAAACACTGGGTGGCGAGCTGGTCGGCGCGGTCATCACCGTTCCCGCCTATTTCGATGATGCCCAGCGTCAGGCCACCAAAGACGCCGCGAAGCTGGCGGGCCTGACCGTCCTGCGCTTGCTCAACGAACCCACTGCAGCTGCCGTGGCGTACGGGCTGGATCAGAACGCAGAAGGCGTGGTCGCCATTTACGATCTGGGCGGCGGCACCTTTGACATCTCGATCCTGCGCCTGACCGGCGGCGTGTTTGAGGTCATGGCCACCGGTGGCGACAGCGCGCTGGGCGGCGATGATTTCGACCACGCCATCGCGACCTGGATCATCGCTGAAGCCGGTCTGTCCGACGATCTCGATCCGGCTGCCCAGCGCCGCCTGATGCAAACGGCCTGTGCGGCGAAAGAAGCGCTGACCGACGCAGATTCCATCGACGTCGTCCATGGCGACTGGCAGGGCTTACTGACCCGCGCCGCATTCGATTCCCTCATCGAGCCAATGATCGCCCGCAGTCTTAAAGCGTGCCGTCGTGCCGTTCGTGATTGCGGCCTTGAGCTGGATGAAGTCGAAGCCGTGGTCATGGTGGGCGGTTCCACCCGTGTCCCGCGTGTTCGCGAAGCCGTTGCCGAGCTGTTCGGCCGTCAGCCGTTGACCGAGATCGACCCGGATCAAGTGGTCGCCATCGGCGCTGCGATCCAGGCCGATACTCTGGCAGGCAATAAGCGCGATGGCGGCGAGCTGTTGCTGCTCGACGTGATCCCGTTGTCCCTGGGGCTGGAAACCATGGGTGGCCTGATGGAGAAAGTCATTCCGCGCAACACCACGATCCCGGTGGCCCGCGCCCAGGAATTCACCACATATAAAGACGGCCAGTCGGCCATGATGATTCACGTGCTGCAAGGCGAGCGTGAACTGATCAGCGACTGCCGTTCACTGGCGCGCTTCGATCTGCGTGGTATTCCCGCGATGGTCGCCGGCGCTGCGAAAATCCGCGTGACCTTCCAGGTCGACGCCGATGGCTTGCTCAGCGTGTCCGCCCGCGAGCTGGCTTCGGGCGTTGAGTCGAGCATTCAGGTCAAGCCTTCGTATGGCCTGACTGATGGTGAAATCACCCGCATGCTCAAGGATTCGTTCCAGTACGCCAGTGATGACATGGTGGCTCGCGCGCTGCGTGAACAGCAGGTCGACGCCCAGCGTTTGCTCGAAGCCGTCGAAGGCGCGTTGCAGGCCGATGGCGATCGCTTGCTCGATGCCGAAGAGCGCATGGTCATAGACCTGCAGATGGAAGAACTTCGTGAATTGATGAAGGGCAATGACGGTCCGGCCATCGAGCTGCAGACCAAGCGTCTGTCGCAGGTGACTGATGCGTTCGCTGCCCGCCGCCTGGACTCGACGGTGAAAGCCGCGTTGGCAGGGCGCAACCTGAATGAGATTGAGGAATAACTGATGCCGCAGGTTACATTTCTGCCACATGCCGAGCATTGCCCGGACGGGATGGTTGTCGAGGCCGAAGTCGGCAAGTCGATTCTGGAACTCGCCCACGATCACCACATCGAGATAGAAAGCGCATGCGGCGGCGTCTGCGCCTGCACCACGTGCCATTGCATCATTCGTGCGGGGTTCAACTCCCTCGAAGAAGCGGACGAGCTGGAAGAGGACTATCTTGATCGTGCGTGGGGTCTGGAAGCGCAGTCCCGTCTGGCCTGCCAGGCCAAGGTCGGCACGGAAGACCTGACCGTCGAGATCCCGAAATATTCGCTTAACCACGCTGCCGAAGCGCCGCACTGATCGAGAAGCTGTCATGAGTTACGGTTGGAATGACGTACAACGCATCGCTGAAGAACTCGCCGAGACTCATCCCGGCGTTGACCCTTATTCAGTAGGGTTTACCAAGCTGCAACAGATGATCAAGCTGCTCCCGGATTTCGACGACACCTCTGGCCGCGTCGGCGAGAAAGTCCTCGAGGCAGTCCAGACGCTCTGGGCCGACGAAATCGACTGATCAAATTTGCACGTTAGGCAATAACATCAAACCCGCGTATAATTCGCGGGTTTAATTTTTCGCAATAATCACTGCTTCTGGAGTTACACCATGGCTGTTCAACGTACTTTCTCGATCATCAAGCCTGATGCTGTTGCCAAAAACGTCATCGGCGAGATCACCACCCGTTTCGAAAAAGCCGGTCTGCGCGTTGTCGCTTCGAAACTGAAGCAACTGTCCAAAGCCGAAGCAGAAGGTTTCTACGCTGAGCACAGCGCCCGTGGTTTCTTCGGTGATCTGGTCGCATTCATGATCTCCGGCCCGGTTGTCGTGCAGGTTCTGGAAGGCGAAAACGCTATCGCTCTGAACCGCGAGCTGATGGGCGCTACCAACCCTAAAGAAGCTGCTGCCGGCACCATCCGTGCTGACTTCGCTGATTCCATCGATGCCAACGCTGTTCATGGCTCCGACTCCGAAGCCGCTGCTGCTCGTGAAATCTCGTACTTCTTCGCTGCTACCGAGGTAACCACTCGCTAAGCTATCGCTGCGAGTGAGGGTGAATCCATGACTGAATCAACTGGCAAAATCAACCTGTTGGGTCTGACCCGGCTGGAAATGGAAAAATTCTTCGAGTCTATCGAGGAGAAACGCTTCCGCGCCGGTCAGGTCATGAAGTGGATTCACCATTTTGGCGTCGATAACTTCGACGCCATGACGAACGTCGGCAAGGCCCTGCGCGAGAAGCTGCAGAGCCGGGCCGAAATTCGGGGTCCTGAAGTCGTCAGCGAGGACATCTCCACCGACGGCACCCGCAAGTGGGTCGTCCGTGTCGAGTCCGGCAGCTGCGTCGAGACCGTCTATATTCCGCAAGGCAAGCGCGGCACGCTCTGTGTCTCGTCCCAGGCGGGTTGTGCGCTGGATTGCAGTTTCTGTTCCACCGGCAAACAAGGCTTCAACAGCAACCTCACCGCCGCCGAAGTCATCGGGCAGGTGTGGATTGCCAACAAATCTTTCGGCAGTGTCCCTGCTACCGTCGACCGTGCCATCACCAATGTGGTGATGATGGGGATGGGCGAGCCATTGCTGAACTTCGACAATGTCATTGCCGCCATGCATCTGATGATGGATGACCTGGGGTATGGCATTTCCAAGCGCCGGGTGACGCTGTCCACCTCCGGCGTGGTGCCGATGATCGATGAGCTGTCCAAGCACATCGACGTCTCGCTGGCTCTTTCGCTGCACGCGCCCAATGACGCGCTGCGAAACCAGCTGGTGCCGATCAATAAAAAGTACCCCCTGAAGATGCTCCTCGAGTCCTGCCGCAATTACATGTCTGCGTTGGGCGAAAAGCGCGTGCTGACTATCGAGTACACGCTGCTCAAGGACATCAACGACAAGCCTGAGCACGCGATCGAGATGATCGAGCTGCTCAAGGACACGCCTTGCAAGGTCAACCTGATCCCGTTCAATCCGTTCCCGCATTCGGGTTATGAACGCCCCAGCAACAACGCAATCCGTCGTTTCCAGGATCTGCTGCATCAAGCCGGCTTCAACGTCACCGTGCGTACGACGCGCGGTGAGGACATCGATGCTGCCTGCGGCCAGTTGGTCGGGCAGGTAATGGACCGCACCCGTCGCAGCGAGCGTTATATTGCTGTGCGGGAGCTGAGTGCCGATGCCGACGTGGTGCAGGTCGCTTCCGCTCGCAATTGAATGCGAATTTGACTGAGAGGATCTCTATGTCCCTGCGCGTTGCGCTGCAGCTCTGTTTTGCCACGCTGCTGGTCGGTTGTGTGTCCACCGGCAACGTCGATCCGCTGAGTACCAGCAAGGGGCGTGAGGAAGCTCGTCAGGCTTACGTGCAATTGGGGTTGGGTTATCTTCAGCAAGGCCAGATGGAGCGTGCGAAGGCACCTCTGAAAAAAGCGCTTGAGCTGAACAGCTCCGATGCGGACGCCAATGCCGCGCTGGCCCTGGTGTTTCAGGCCGAGATGGAACCGGAACTGGCGAACCAGTATTACGAAAAAGCGTTGTCGGCACGTTCCAAAGACGCGCGAATCCTCAATAATTACGGCAGCTTTCTCTACCAGCAAAAGCGTTACAAGGAAGCTTACGAGCGCTTCGAGCAGGCCGCCGAGGATAACCTCTACGCCGAGCGCGCCCGGGTGTTCGAAAACCTCGGCATGACCGCGCTGATGCTGGGTGATCGCGTCACCGCCCGTGAGCACTTCGACAAAGCGCTGCGTCTTGACCGTCAGCAGCCACGTGCGTTGCTGGAAATGGCTGAGTTGTCGTACGAAGACAGGCATTATGTGCCGGCGCGCGATTACTACGAGCGTTTCAGCCAGTTGAGCGAGCAGAATGCGCGGAGCCTGTTGCTCGGCACGCGGCTGGCGAAGGTTTTTGATGATCGCAACAAGGCAGCCAGTTACGGGTTGCTTCTAAAAAGACTCTATCCCGGTACGCCGGAATATCAGCAATACCTGTCGGAGCAATGATGAAAGCGGCGCATCCCGAAGTTGTAGCAGCCACTCGCACGAACCCAGGCGAAACATTGCGACAGGCCCGCGAAAGCAAGAACTGGTCGCTGCCAGATGTGGCGTTGAGGCTCAACCTCACCGTGACCTCCCTGACTAACCTGGAAGCGGGCGATTTCGACAAGCTCCCCGGCCATACCTTTGCCCGCGGCTATGTCCGCGCCTACGCCAAGCTGCTGGACCTTGATCAAGCTGCATTGGTCAGTGCGTTCGATCAGTACACCGGCACCGACGGCAAGGGCAGCAGCGTTCATGCGCTGGGCCGAATCGAAGAGCCCGTACGTCTGTCTCACAATATTCTGCGCATTGTCAGCCTCTTGCTGCTCATCGCATTGATCGGCGGCGGCTTCGTGTGGTGGCAGGATCAGGCCACGCTGCGCGGCAAGGAACCGACCAATCTGGGGATGGAGCACGTCGAAGTCGAAAGCGCCGACGGCACCACCCAGATCCATCCGCTCGACGAGCCTGAAGATCAAGCTGTCGCTCAAGGCCAGACCGCGCTGCCGTTGAATAACGCCGAGCCTGCTTCCGCACCTGAAGCCCCTGCTTCATCCAGCAGCGCGTCCAGCAGCACGGGCACCGTTGCAGCCGCTGTTGTTCCCCACAGCACATCAACCACCGCACCGGTAACGCCTGCGCATACCGCGTCGACGCCAACCGCGCCGGTCACCACCGTAGCGCCAACACCGGCGACCACCGCACCCGTCAACACCGCCCCGAGCACGACGGCCGACTCTGCGCCCGTTCCGGCAGGTGCCGGTCGCGTGCAGGTGCAGTTTGTGAATGATTGCTGGACTCAGGTCACCGATGGCAACGGCAAAGTGCTGATGAGCGGTCTCAAGAAAAAAGGCGACACCCTCGATGTCAACGGCAAGCCGCCTCTGACCCTGCGCCTGGGCTTCGCTCGCGGCGCGCAGGTGAGCTACAACGGTCAGCCGGTTGATGTGGCACCTTTCACCAGTGGCGAAACTGCTCGCCTGAAGCTAGGGCAATAAGTCATGCACGGCGAATCTCCGATCAAACGTCGCGAATCTCGTAAAATCTGGGTCGGCTCGGTGCCGGTCGGTGGCGATGCCCCGATCGCAGTGCAGAGCATGACCAACAGCGACACCAATGACGTCGCGGCCACCGTGGCACAGATCAACCGCCTGGAAGCTGCTGGCGTCGACATCGTGCGCATCTCGGTGCCGGACATGGACGCTGCCGAGGCCTTCGGCCGTATCAAGCAGTTGGTCAAGGTCCCGCTGGTTGCCGACATCCACTTCGATTATAAAATCGCCCTGCGCGTTGCCGAGTTGGGCGTCGATTGCCTGCGGATCAACCCGGGCAATATCGGCCGTGAAGACCGCGTCCGTGCGGTGGTCGAGGCGGCCCGTGATCGCGGAATTCCGATCCGCATCGGCGTCAACGCCGGTTCGCTGGAAAAAGACCTGCAGAAGAAGTACGGCGAGCCAACGCCTGCTGCCTTGGTCGAGTCCGCGCTGCGTCATGTCGAGCATCTGGACCGTCTGGATTTCCAGGACTTCAAGGTCAGCGTCAAGGCCTCCGATGTGTTCATGGCGGTTGAGGCTTATCGCCTCCTGGCCAAGCAAATCGTCCAGCCGTTGCACCTGGGTATCACTGAAGCGGGCGGTTTGCGTTCAGGCACAGTGAAATCGGCCGTCGGCCTAGGTATGCTGCTCGCCGAAGGGATCGGCGATACCATTCGGATTTCGCTGGCTGCCGATCCGGTTGAAGAGGTGAAGGTCGGTTACGACATCCTCAAGTCGCTGCGCCTGCGTTCCCGTGGCATCAACTTCATCGCCTGCCCGAGCTGCTCGCGGCAGAATTTCGATGTGGTCAAAACCATGAACGAGCTTGAAGGGCGCCTTGAAGATTTGCTGGTCCCGCTGGATGTTGCGGTGATCGGTTGCGTGGTGAACGGTCCCGGCGAGGCGAAAGAAGCCCACGTCGGTCTGGCCGGTGGCACGCCGAACCTGATCTACATCGATGGCAAGCCGGCGCAAAAGCTGACAAATGACAATCTGGTGGATCAGCTTGAACGCTTGATCCGTCAGAGAGCGGCCGAAAAGGTCGAGGCCGACGCAGCGTTGATCGCGCGCGGCTAACCCAGTTTCCAAGGAATATTTGTGAGTAAGTCTCTGCAAGCCATTCGTGGCATGAACGACATTCTGCCGGATCAGACGCCGCTGTGGCGCTACTTCGAAGGAACCGTTTCGCGTTTGCTGGATAACTATGGTTATCGCCAGATCCGCATGCCGATCGTCGAGTTCACCGACCTGTTCAAACGCTCCATCGGCGAAGTCACTGACATTGTCGAGAAAGAGATGTACACCTTCGCCGACCGCAATGGCGACTCTCTGACCCTGCGCCCTGAAGGCACAGCGGCCTGTGTGCGTGCGGTCCTCGAACACGGCATCACCGGCGGCGGTCAGGTGCAGAAACTCTGGTACATCGGCCCGATGTTCCGCCACGAGCGTCCACAAAAAGGCCGTTATCGTCAGTTTCACCAGATCGGCGTCGAGGTGTTCAACCTCGATGGTCCGGACATCGATGCCGAGCTGATCGTGTTGACCTGGCGCCTGTGGGGCCTGCTGGGTATCCGCAATGCCGTCAAACTGGAACTCAACAGCCTGGGCACCAGTGAAGCGCGCGGCCGTTATCGTGAAGCGCTGGTCGAGTATCTCTCGGCGCGTCACGAGCAACTGGACGAAGACAGCCAGCGCCGTCTGAAGACCAACCCGCTGCGTGTGCTCGATACCAAACACCCTGAAACCCAGGCTGTGCTGGTTGATGCACCCAAGCTGGCAGATTACCTGGACGACGAATCCCGGGTTCACTTTGAAGGCCTGAAGGCGCGTCTCGACGCGGCGGGCATCCCTTACGTGATCAACCCGAAGCTGGTTCGCGGCCTGGACTACTACAGCAAAACCGTCTTCGAGTGGGTCACTGACCAGCTCGGCGCTCAGGGCACTGTCTGCGCGGGTGGCCGTTACGACGGTCTGGTCGAGCAGATGGGCGGCAAGCCGACATCGGGCGTGGGCTTTGCCATGGGCATCGAACGTCTTGTGCTGCTGTTGGAAACCCTTGAGCAGATTCCAGAAGAGATCGCCCGTACTGTCGACGTTTACGTCTGCGCATTCGGCGAGGCCGCCGAGCTGGCAGCGCTGACGTTGTCCGAGCGCTTGCGCGATCAGGCGCCGAACCTGCGTCTGCAAGTCAATGCCGGGGCTGGCAGCTTCAAGAGCCAGTTCAAGAAGGCCGACAAGAGCGGCGCGCTGTACGCGCTGATCCTTGGCGACGAAGAGCTGGCGCGCAAGGAAGTGGGCGTCAAGCCGCTGCGTGGTCAGGGCGAGCAACAAAATATTGCCTGGGATGCTCTGTCCGAGCACCTGGCCACCTGCATCTCGCAGGGTTGAAGCTGATAAAAGCCGATTTAGCGAATAGGAGTATTGGGGTGTCGAGTACCGATGATGATGAGCTGGTTGCCGTAAAGGACTGGTGGCAGCGTAACGGCAAGCCTCTGGTGACCGGCGGCCTGCTGGCGGTGATCGTGGTGTTGGGCTGGCAAGGCTGGCAGCGCTATCAGACCAACCAGGCGCAAGGTGCTTCGGCGCTGTATCAGCAATTGCTGGAAACCGCACTGACGCCGAGCGGCCAGGCTGATGCAGGCCGTGTGGCCGAGATCGCCGGCAAGCTGAAGAGCGAATTCGGCGGCACTGCTTACGCTCAGTACGGCAGCCTGTTCGTGGCCAAGGTGGCCGTGGACACGGGCAAGCTGGATGATGCCGCGAACGAACTGAAATCCGTGACCGACAAGCCGGCCAACCCGCCCTTGGGTGAGATCGCCCGTCAGCGTCTGGCTCGCGTGCTCGCTGCACAGAGCAAGGCCGAAGACGCGCTGAAGCTGCTCGACGGTCAGGCCGACAAGTCTTTCGCGGCCAGCCGTGAAGAGCTGCGCGGTGACCTGCTGGTCCAGCTGGGTCGCACCGATGATGCCTATGCTGCATACAAAAAGGCCAAGGCGGCGCTTTCCGAAGAAGCGGCTGTTGGCGGTCTGCAAATGAAGCTCGACGATCTGGCGAAAGGGGATGCGTGACGTGATTCGTTGGAAACATGCAGCATTGCTGGCTCTGGCCATTCTGGCCGCGGGTTGCAGCAGCAACAGCAAAAAAGAGCTGCCTCCGGCAGAGCTCGTCGACTTCAAGGAAGAAGTGACCCTTCAGAAGTTGTGGAGCCGTTCCGTCGGTGACGGTCAGGGCGACATCTACAACATGCTGGTTCCGGCCATCGACGGCGAGAACATCTACGCTGCCGATGCGAACGGTCTGGTCATGGCGATCAATCGCAGCAACGGCGACGTGGTCTGGAAAAAAGAGCTTGAGCAACCGGTTTCCGGCGCCGTCGGCGTAGGTTTCGGTCTGGTCATGGTCGGCACCTTGCGTGGCGAAGTCATCGTCCTCGACGAAGCGACTGGCGAGCAGAAGTGGAAAGCCAAGGCGACCAGCGAAGTGCTGTCCGCGCCGGCTACCAATGGCAGTGTCGTGGTTGCCCAGACTCAGGATGACCGGGTTATCGGTTATGACGCCGTCACTGGCGATCAGCGCTGGATCTACGAGAGCGGTCCTGCGGTTCTAACGCTACGTGGCACCGGTGCACCGATTGCCACCCCTTCGCTGGCCATTGCAGGGCTGTCGACCGGCAAGGTCGTGGCGCTGGACATCAACAACGGCGTCCCGGCCTGGGAGCAGCGCGTTGCCGTTCCGACAGGTCGCTCCGAGCTTGATCGCGTGGTCGACATCGACGGCGGCCTGCTGCTTTCCGGCAACACGCTGTATGTAGCGACCTATCAGGGCCGCGTAGCCGGTCTGGAACTGCAAAGCGGCCGTGTGCTGTGGCAGCGTGATGCGTCGAGCTATTCGGGTGTGGCGCAGGGCTTCGGCAGCGTTTACGTCTCGCTGGCCAACGGCACCGTGGAGGGCATCGATGAGCGCTCTTCCACCGGTTTGTGGAGCAACGACTCGCTGGCCCGTCGCCAACTCGGCGCGCCGGAAGTGTTCTCCAGCTACGTCGCGGTCGGTGACATGGAAGGCTATCTGCACCTGCTGAGCCAGGTCGATGGCCATTTTGTCGCCCGTGAAAAGATTGACAGCGATGGCCTGCGTGCTCGCCCGCTGGTCTCCGGCAACACCCTTTACGTCTTTGGTAACAGCGGCAAGCTGGAAGCGCTGACGATCAAGTAGTGGCTGTCTATGCTTGAGGAGGCCGTGTTTTCGGCTTCCCCAGGCGGCCCCGCTTTCATGGGGCCTGCGACGCTTGGGCGTCGCTCCGAACTCCGGCCGCTGCCTTGCAGCGGCTTTTGTATTTTCTGAAATAACGAAGTGGAGAGCCGCATGGTTCCCGTAATCGCCCTGGTGGGTCGACCGAACGTCGGCAAGTCCACCTTGTTCAACCGCCTGACCAGGACTCGCGACGCCATCGTCGGCGACTTGTCCGGTCTGACCCGTGATCGCCAATACGGTGAGGCCAAGTGGCAAGGGCGCTCCTACATCCTGATCGACACCGGCGGTATCTCCGGTGACGAACACGGCATGGACGAAAAAATGGCCGAGCAGTCGCTGCTGGCCATCGAAGAAGCCGATGTCGTGTTGTTCCTCGTTGACGCCAAAGCAGGCTTCACTGCCGCCGACCAGATGATTGGCGAGCACCTGCGCAAGCGCAACAAGACGTCCTACGTCGTTGCCAACAAGGTCGACAACATCGACCCTGACATGGCCCGCGCCGAGTTTTCACCGCTGGGCATGGGTGATGCCATTCCGGTTGCCGGCGCTCACGGTCGCGGCATCACGCAGATGCTGGAAATCGCCCTGCGCGATTTCCCGAAAGACGCTGACGAAGTTGAAGAAGGCGAAGAAGAGGAAGTCGTCGCCGAAGGTCAGGAAGCCAAGCGCATTCCTGGTCCGAGCGAGAAGGACGGCATCAAGATCGCGATCATCGGTCGCCCCAACGTCGGCAAGTCGACGCTGGTCAACCGCATGCTCGGTGAAGACCGCGTTATCGTCTACGACGAGCCCGGCACCACCCGCGACAGCATCTATATCCCGTTCGAACGCAACGACGAAAAGTACACGCTGATCGACACCGCCGGTGTGCGCAAGCGCGGCAAGATTCACGAAGAAGTCGAAAAGTTCTCCGTGGTCAAAACCCTGCAGGCGATCAAAGACGCCAACGTGGTGATCTTCGTGATGGACGCCCGCGAAGGCGTCGTCGACCACGACCTCAACCTGCTGGGCTTTGCCCTTGAGTCCGGTCGGGCCCTGGTCATCGCGCTGAACAAGTGGGATGGCATGGTGCCGAGCGAGCGCGACTACGTGAAAGTCGAGCTGGAGCGTCGGTTGTTCTTCGTCGACTTCGCAGACATCCACTTCATCTCGGCGCTGCACGGCACGGGCGTGGGTAATCTGTATCAGTCGGTGCAGAACTCGTTCAAATCCGCTGTGACCCGTTGGCCGACCAGCCGCCTGACCCAGATCCTCGAAGACGCGGTCAGCGAGCACGCTCCGCCGATGGTGGGCAGCCGCCGCATCAAGCTGCGTTACGCCCACTTGGGTGGCGCGAACCCGCCGTTGATCGTGATCCACGGTAACCAGGTCGAGAAAGTGCCGAAGTCGTACGTCCGGTATCTCGAGAACACCTACCGCCGCGTGCTCAAGCTGGTCGGTACGCCGATCCGCATCGAGTTCAAGGGCGGCGAGAACCCGTACGAAGGCAACAAGAACACGCTGACCGACCGCCAGGTCAACAAGAAGCGTCGGATGATGTCGCACCACAAGAAGGCCGACAAGAAGCGCCGCGACAAGCGCTGATCGTGTAACGGTCTTTCTCGGAAAAGGCGCCAGTGGCGCCTTTTTTTGTGCGCGACATCTGGGCTATCCTGCGGGTCCCCGAGCCCTTCAGGTGTCGGGAGTGGAGCAGGAAAACCCCCATGATCACCAGCAAACTGCCGAACGTTGGCACCACCATTTTTACTGTGATGTCTCAGCTTGCCGCCGAAACCGGGGCGATCAATCTGTCTCAGGGTTTTCCCGATTTCGATGGGCCTGACGCACTGCGTGAAGCCCTTTGCCGCCGCGTTATGGACGGCAACAATCAATATGCGCCGATGGCCGGCCTGCCGGCATTGCGCGAGCAAGTCGCCGCCAAGATTGCCCGGTGCTACGGCCGTCAGGTCGGCATCGACAGCGAAATTACCATCACCCCCGGCGCCACCCATGCCATCTTCTGCGCCATTCAGACCGTCGTGAGCGCTGGTGATGAAGTCATCGTTTTCGACCCGTGCTACGACAGTTATGCGCCTTCGGTAGAACTGGCCGGCGGGCGCACCGTGCATGTGCAGCTGAAAGACGGCGACTTCGCCATCGACTGGGAAAAACTCAGCGCCGCGTTGAGCCCTCGCACCCGAATGATCGTCATCAACACGCCGCACAACCCCAGCGGCGCGCTGATCACCTGTGACGAACTGGATCGCCTGGCGGCATTGATCCGTGACCGGGATATTTATGTGCTCAGCGACGAGGTCTATGAACACTTGGTGTTCGACGGCCTGCAGCACGCCAGCGTACTGGCCCATGACGAACTCTATCAGCGCGCTTTTGTGGTCAGTTCGTTCGGCAAGACCTACCACGTCACCGGCTGGAAAACCGGCTACCTCGTAGCGCCGCCGGCACTGACCGCCGAAGCTCGGAAGATCCACCAGTTCGTCGCGTTCTGCGGCGTCACACCGCTGCAATGGGCCCTGGCCGATTTCATGGCGGCGCACCCTGAGCACGTCGACGAACTGCCCGCGTTCTATCAGGCCAAGCGCGACTATTTCTGCGATCGCCTGGAAGCCTCGCGTTTCACCTTCACGCGGGCCAGCGGCACCTACTTTCAGCTCGTTGATTATTCGCAGATCCGTCCGGACCTCAACGACGTCGACATGTCGCTGTGGATGACCCGCGAGCATGGCGTGGCAAGCATCCCCATTTCGGTTTTCTATCAGAATCCGCCCGAAGGCCAGCGCCTGATCCGGCTGTGCTTTCCCAAGCGTGAGGAGACGCTGCGTCAGGCAGCGGAAAAATTATGCGCGATCTGAGCACGCTGCCCAATCTGAACATAGCGTTGGTCCAGACCACGCTGGTCTGGCACAACGCCCCGGCGAACCACGCCCACTTCGAAGAGCTGCTGGCCCAGGCCAGGGGCGCGGATCTGGTGATCCTGCCGGAGATGTTTACCACCGGGTTTTCCATGGAGTCCGAGGCGCTGGCCGAGCCCGAAGACGGGCCGACTGCCAGGTGGATGCTGGAGCAGGCCAGGCAGCTGGATGCTGTGGTGACCGGCAGCGTGATCATTCGCGCTGGCGACGGTAGCCATCGCAACCGCCTGCTGTGGGCGCGGCCGGATGGCGAGCTGCTGCATTACGACAAACGCCATCTGTTCAGAATGGCCGGGGAGCACGAGCATTACAGCCCGGGCGAGCGCCAGGTGCAGTTTGAACTCAAGGGCTGGCGAATTCGTCCGCTGATCTGCTACGACCTGCGTTTTCCGGTGTGGAGCCGTGACGCCCACAATACCGATCTGCTCCTCTACACCGCCAACTGGCCGGGCGCTCGCCGTCTGCACTGGAACCGCTTGCTGCCGGCGCGGGCGATCGAGAACCTGTGCTACGTCGCGGCGGTGAATCGCGTTGGCATCGATGGCAAGGGCTTCGCTTATACGGGCGACAGCCAGGTGCTGGACTTCCAGGGCGAGAGCCTGCTGAACATTGGCGAGGCAGACGGCGTGTTTCAGGTCAGCTTGTCAGCGCAGAGCCTGGCCGCGTATCGCGAGAAATTCCCGGCCTGTCTCGACGCGGATACATTCGAGATACAGTAACGTCATAGAGTTAAGGGATGGGTGGTCGATAGCGGTTGTACCCAGACAGGAGACCCGTATGACCACCATTAACGCATCCTCATTGAGTTCCTACTCCAGCAGCTTCACTGTTGCGGTCAAGAAAGACCCCACGACTGAAGTAGCTGACAGCGACACCTCTACCACAACGGACGCTGCTTCAGCGTCTGCATCGACGACGACTGCTGCGGGTGGCGCTGGCGGTGCCGGTGGGGCAGGCGGCGCGTCTGATTCCTCCAGCACCAGCGAGCAGGCGATCGCGAAGCTGGAAGAGCAGATCAAGGAAACCCAGAAGCGCTTGCAGGAGCAGCAACAGCAACTCGCTGCGGCTCAGGCAAGTTCCGGCTCCGACGAGGAAAAGTCGGCGCGGGTGATGGCCATTCAGGGACAGATCTCGTCGTCTACCGCCAGCCTGGCCACGGAGCAGGCGGCACTCTTGCAGCTGCAGAAGTCCGGCAGTATCAATACCACCGCCTGATTCACTGATTTAGAGACAAAACCGCTCCATGACCTCGGTCGTGGGGCGTTCTTGTGCGTGACATAGGGTGGATGGGGAGGTGTCGCGTGTGACATCAGATCGTAGGAGTCGGCTTGCTGGCGAAAGCGTCAGGTCAGTTGCCCATGCTTTGCCTAAAACGCGGGTTCGCCAGCAAGCCGGCTCCTACGAGTGAGGAGGTGGGGCACGGTCAGCCGGAAAAGAATTCGACTTCAGATGTTTGTACGCTGGCCGATACAAAGTGCACCTCATAAGGAGTTCATCATGACCACCATCAACACCAGTTCGTTGGGTGCTTACTCCAGCGTGTTCACGGCTGCCGTCAAAACGGACGACTCCACCAAGAGCGACGCCAAGACCGCCAGCGTCGAGTTGCGTGGCAACGTCTATGGCGACCCCAAAGCCGCGGGCGCCAGCAAGTCAGGTGAGGCGTCGAGCCCGCAAGAGCAGGCGATCCAGCAGCTGCAAGAGCAGATCAAGGAGACCCAGAAGATCCTGCAACAGCAGCAGGCTCAGTTGGCCGCTGCTCAGAACAGCAAGGCGCCGGATGAGGAGAAAGCCGCCCAGGTCATGGCTATCCAGCAGCAGATTTCCGGGACCATGGCTCAGTTGAACGCTCAGCAGGGCGCGCTGCTGAACTTGATGAAAGGCACTGTCAGCACGACGGCATGATTTTTCGGCTGTAAAAACAAAAGGCCCTGAAGATTGCGCTTCAGGGCCTATTTGCATCGCATCGGATTACGCCGCTTTTGTGGCTTCCTCGGCCTGCTGCACGCCACGATTGAGCGCGCTGAACAGGGCCTTGAAGCTGGCCGTGGTGATGTTCTCGTCGATACCGACGCCATGCACCGCGCGGTCGCCATTCACGCGCAATTCGATGTAGGCAGCGGCTTTGGCCGTGGTGCCTGCGCCAATGGCGTGCTCGTTGTAGTCCATGATCTCGACCGGCACCGGCAGACCTGCAACCAATGCTTCCAGCGCGCCGTTGCCTGTGCCTTTCCAGCGCAGGTTGCTCTCGCTGTCACCCTTGCCGGTCACTTCCACTTCCACGGCGCTGTTGCCGTTCTCTTCCTGCAAGCGGTGGCTGACCAGCGCATACGGCTTGTTGGCCTGCAGGTATTCACGTTTGAACAGCGAGTAAATCTGCTGAGCGGTCATTTCCAGGCCCAGACGATCGGTCTCGCCCTGAACCACCTGGCTGAATTCGATCTGCATGCGACGCGGCAGGGAAATACCGTATTCCTGTTCGAGCAGGTAGGTGATCCCACCCTTGCCGGACTGGCTGTTGACGCGGATGACCGCCTCGTAGCTGCGGCCAATGTCAGCCGGGTCGATTGGCAAGTAAGGCACTTCCCACAACGTGCCTTCCTTCTGCTGGGTGAAGCCCTTGCGGATCGCGTCCTGGTGAGAGCCGGAAAACGCGGTATGTACCAGATCGCCAACGTACGGATGACGCGGGTGCACCGGAATCTGGTTGCACTCCTCGACAACCTTGCGCACGCCGTCGATATCGGAGAAGTCCAGCTGTGGGTTCAGGCCCTGGGTGTACATGTTCAGTGCGACGGTCACGAGGTCGACGTTCCCGGTGCGCTCGCCATTGCCGAACAGGCAACCCTCAACGCGATCCGCGCCGGCCATCAGGCCCAGCTCGGTCGCGGCGACGCCGGTGCCACGGTCGTTGTGGGTGTGCAGGCTGATGATCACGCTGTCACGACGGGAAATGTTGCGGCAGAACCATTCGATCTGGTCGGCGTAGTTGTTCGGGGTTGCGACTTCGACGGTCGCTGGCAGATTGAGGATCACCTTGTTCTGCGGGGTTGCGTTCCACACTTCGATGACGGCGTCGCAGACTTCCTTGGCGAACTCCAGCTCGGTGGCGCTGAACGTCTCAGGCGAGTACTCGAACTGCCATTGGGTTTCCGGCTGCTGGGCGGCGTATTTGACGAACAACTGAGCGGCATTGACTGCGATGGCTTTGACGCCCGCTTTGTCCTGGTTGAAGACGATGCGGCGGAAGGACGGGCAGGTGGCGTTGTACAGATGGACGATGGCTTTTTTTGCACCGCGCAGCGATTCGAACGTCCGCGCGATCAGGTCTTCGCGTGCCTGCGTCAGCACCTGAATCGTGGTGTCGTCCGGGATGTGGCCGTCTTCGATGAGCGTGCGCACGAAGTCGAAATCGGTCTGCGACGCGGACGGGAAGGAGGCTTCGATTTCCTTCACGCCGACTTGCACGAGGGTCTTCCAGAAACGCAGCTTTTTGACCGCATCCATGGGCTCGATCAGGGACTGGTTACCGTCACGCAAGTCGGAACTGCACCAGATCGGCGCCGCAGTGATGGTCTTGGAAGGCCAGGTGCGATCAGGCAGGTCGATGACAGGAAAGGCGCGGTACTTCGTCGAGGGATCTTTGAGCATGGTCATGTGAATAATCCTTGTTGTACTCAGGGCCGAAAAAAGGCGGCCAGCCGGTTGATGCGATAGTAGCACTGCGGGTGAGCGTCGAGGCACCGCGTTCAGCTTTGCAGTCGTGCACTGACGAGGCAAAGGCAGCGATGTTGACGCATCAGAATGAGGGTGTGAGAGGTTTTCATGTCGCCAAACGTAATCAATGGGGTGAAAGCTGGCAAGGGGTCGGGAAACATTGAGAGAAGTTACTGGATAATGCTGGGCGGCAGGATTTTATTGCCGTTAACGTAGTTTCGGCGAGATTTAATTGCCGGTCGGATTCCGTGTTAGCAACTCGGCCAGTGTAGGAGCGCGCTTGCCCGCGATGCTGAGCAACAAGTGACATCCATGTCAGTTGACCCGACGCTGCCGTGGGCAAACGGGCTTCACGGGGCTGGGCGGCATGCTGAGCATTAGGGCTGAAACGCATTAATGAAAATCGCCGGATCAACCCGCGCGTCATTCAGGCTGACGTTCCAGTGCATGTGCGGCCCGGTCGCGCGACCGGTCGAACCCACGCGCCCAACCACGCCACCGCGCGGCACGGCATCGCCGACTTTCACGTCGATCTTCGACATATGGCAGAACATGCTGATGAAGCCCTGCCCGTGATCGACGAACACTGTGTTGCCGTTAAAAAAGTAATTGCCGATCAGAATCACCTTGCCCGCCGCCGGCGACTTGATAGGCGTGCCAGCAGGGACCGCGAAGTCCAGTCCGGCGTGAGGATTACGCTCCTCACCGTTGAAAAAGCGCCGCACGCCGAATTTGCTCGAGAGCGGCCCGTCTACCGGTTTGTCCAGCAGCAGGTTGCTCGGCGTCACGGGACTGAACGTACGGTAGGCGCGAACCTGCACATCGAGTTCCTGCTCGATGCGCTTCAGGTCGTCCGGGTTCGGATTGACCTGACGCTGATTCTTCAGCGTGATGCGCTGTTCCGGGTACTTCTTGTTGCCCACCACGAAAGGCAGGTTGCGGCCATCGCTGCTGACCTGCTGGGGACTGCCCGGCTTGATGCTCAGCGGAATGCCGACAATGGCCAGCCAGCGCGCGTCCTGATCCTTGACCACCAGCACCGGCTTGCCCTGCCACGTGGCTTTCGGCGCTTGCGCGGCGGGGCCGAGATCGACCACCGCCACGCCGCCCGGCACCGGCTTGTTGAGCAGGCGGGAAATGTAGCTGTCAGCGTAGGCGGGCAGAGCAGCGCAAAAGACCAAGGCAGCAGTTGCCAACGAGCGGGATAGAAGAGGCAGCATTGATCAATCCAGAAGTGAAAGGGTGACAGGCGTCAGATGGTTGTCTTCGACGCGCACTTGCAGCTCGCCGTCCGCCAGCTTTGCCGTCAGGCGCTGACCCTGGTGGGTCTGCTCGGCAGCGCGAATGGCCCTGCCGCGTTCATCCAGCAAAATACTGTAACCGCGGCCAAGGGTCGCCAGCGGGCTGACCACGTTGAGCGTCTGCACCTGACTTTGCAGCTGCAAGCGACGGCTCTTGAGGTTTTCCTTGATCGCACGGGGCAGCCGCTCGGCCAGCACCGCCAGGCGCTGACGCAGAAACATCAGCGTGCGTCCCGGATGTTGCGCGGCCAGGCGGCTTTCCAGATGGCTCATGCGCACCTGGCGCTTGTGCATCTGCTGCTCAAAGGCCCGGCGCATGCGCATGTCCAGATCGTCGAGGCGCTGGGCGCGCTGGCGCAGACGCTCGCCGGGGTGACGCAAGTGGCGGGAAATACCGTCCAGACGCAATTGCTCGCGCATCAGCCGGTCCTGCATGCGGCTGATCAGTCGGCGCTCCAGGCTGTCGACCCGGCGGTGCAGATCGCTTGAATCCGGCGCCAGCAGTTCAGCGGCGGCGGAGGGCGTCGGGGCGCGCACGTCGGCGACGAAGTCACTGATCGAAACATCTGTTTCATGCCCGACCGCGCTGACGATCGGCGTTACGCAGGCGTCGATGGCCCGGGCGACGGCCTCTTCGTTGAAGCACCACAGGTCCTCCAGCGAACCGCCGCCCCGGGCCAGGATCAACGCATCAAAGCCGCGGCCGTCAGCGAGCTTCAGGGCGCGAACAATCTGGCCGATGGCTTCGCGGCCCTGCACGGCGGTCGGGATCAGAGTGAGTTCGACCTGTGGGGCGCGACGGCGAAACACGCTGATGATGTCGCGAATCACCGCGCCGGTCGGGGAGCTGATGATGCCGATGCGCTTGGGGTGCAGCGGCAGGGCGACCTTGCGCTCGGCGCTGAACATCCCTTCGGCGCTGAGCTTCTCCTTCAACGCATCGAAGGCCAGACGCAGCGCGCCATCGCCAGCAGGCTCGACGGTGTCGAGAATCAGCTGGTAGTCACCGCGACCTTCAAACAGCGAGACCTTGCCGCGCACCTTGACCGCCAGGCCGTCCTTCAACGCCTGACGCACCCGCGCCGCGTTGCTGCGAAACAGTGCGCAACGCACCTGGGCGCCGGAGTCCTTCAGCGTGAAGTAAACGTGCCCGGAGGCGGGACGCGAGAGGTTGGAAATCTCGCCCTCCACCCAGATGCTGGAAAACACATCCTCCAGCAGCACGCGTGCGCGGCCGTTGAGCTGGCTGACAGTGAGGACGTCCCGGTCAAGGCCGAGTCTTGCGAAGGGGTCTTTGATCATGGCGGCATCATAAAGGCATTGGGGTACGGGTCACCAGATGAGATCGCGGACGGCGCGCTCCCCAACCGCCCTACTTGACGTCACCGACAGCGCGATTAAGCTGCCGCCCCCCGATTACTCGTCAGACAGGCCCGTCATGGACACCCAAAGCATCATCGTCCCGCAAATCTCCAGCTTTCCTGCGCACGAAGCGAAGGCGCGGGCGATTCTGCGCTGGCTGGTGAAGCTGAACGTCGTCGAGGAATCGCTGACCACCTGCGGGCGCAGCTTCAACCGCATGGCCTATGCGGTTGCCCGGGGCGCGCGACGCATCGTTGAAAACCCTGATGCCTTGCCGTTCGGTCAGCCGGTCAACGGTCTGGAGATCGTCCTCAAGCGCTGCATCTATACGCCGCAGCAGGGTTTCAAAGAGGAGGCCGGTTGCCCGGAGTGTCGGCGTGAGATCGGCGAAGCCCTGTTCGACAGCCTCGAAGAATGGATGCCGGGCCACACCGACAACTTCATGTGCCCCGAATGCCGCCATGAAGACGACATCAACGGCTTTCTGTTTCTGGAGCCGTGCGGGTTCTCGAATCTGGGGTTCATTTTCAACAACTGGCTGGATGCCGGCTTCAAAAGCAGCTTTGTCGAGGCGTTTGCCGAACGCATGGACCGTCCGGTGTCCCACGTCAAAGTCAGGCTGTAGAAGTCCTGTGCAGCGATAGACCGCATTAATCTCGCTCATAAGGTAAATAGCCTGATCTTTACATTGAGATAGTGCAGGTGTCTGGGTACAATGGCGCGCTTCCATTTTCCCGCTCGGGAGCCCAGCGATGCTGCGTATAAGCCAAGAAGCCCTTACATTCGACGACATTCTCCTTGTGCCCGGTTATTCCGAGGTGCTTCCTAACGAAGTCAGTCTGAAAACACGATTGACCCGTGGCATCGAACTCAACATCCCCCTCGTTTCCGCCGCTATGGACACCGTCACTGAAGCCCGTCTGGCAATCGCCATGGCTCAGGAAGGCGGCATCGGCATCATCCACAAGAACATGACCGTCGAGCAGCAAGCTGCCGAAGTGCGCAAGGTCAAGAAGTTCGAAGCGGGTGTGGTCAAGGATCCGATCACCATCGAGGCTGACGCCACTGTTCGCGATCTGTTCGAACTGACCCGTCAACACAACATATCCGGCGTTCCGGTCCTGCATGACGGCGAGCTCGTCGGCATCGTGACCTCCCGCGACGTCCGTTTTGAAACCCGTCTCGATGTTCCTGTTCGCGAAGTGATGACGCCGAAAGAGCGTCTGGTCACCGTCCGTGAAGGCGCCGACAAGTACGAAGTGCGTGATCTGCTGCACAAGCACCGTCTGGAAAAAGTCCTGATCGTCGACGACAAGTTCGCCCTCAAGGGCATGATGACCGTCAAGGACATCGAGAAATCCAAAGCCTGGCCTCTCGCGAGCAAAGACGACCAGGGTCGTCTGCGCGTCGGCGCTGCAGTCGGCACCGGTAAAGACACCGGCGAACGCGTCAGCGCGCTGGTTGCTGCGGGCGTGGACGTCATCGTTGTCGACACCGCCCACGGCCACTCCAAAGGCGTGATCGACCGCGTTCGCTGGGTCAAACAGAACTTCCCTGATGTACAAGTCATCGGCGGCAACATCGCCACCGGCGCCGCTGCACTCGCACTGGTCGAAGCCGGCGCTGACGGCGTGAAGGTCGGCATCGGTCCTGGCTCCATCTGCACCACCCGTATCGTCGCTGGCGTGGGCGTCCCGCAAATCAGCGCCATCGCCAACGTGGCTTCGGCGCTGGAAGGCACTGACGTTCCGCTGATCGCCGACGGCGGCATCCGCTTCTCGGGTGACCTGTCCAAGGCCATCGTTGCCGGCGCCTACTGCGTGATGATGGGCTCGATGTTTGCCGGTACCGAAGAAGCTCCGGGCGAGATCGAGCTGTTCCAGGGCCGTTCGTACAAGGCCTATCGCGGCATGGGTTCGCTGGGCGCAATGTCCCAGGCCCAGGGCTCCTCGGACCGGTACTTCCAGGACTCGTCCGACGGCGCGGAAAAACTCGTACCGGAAGGTATTGAAGGCCGCGTTGCGTACAAGGGTTCGCTGACTGCCATCGTTCACCAGTTGATGGGCGGCCTGCGCTCTTCAATGGGTTACACCGGCAGCGCCGACATCCACGAAATGCGCACCAAGCCTGAATTCGTGCGCATCACCGGTGCCGGCATGGCTGAGTCCCACGTTCACGACGTACAGATCACCAAGGAAGCGCCGAACTACCGCGTAGGTTGATCGAAACGCGCCTGATGACTCAGGCGCGTTTCACGAATTGTGTACCGGGGCTGTTCATGACAGCCCCGTCTTGTTTCTGATTTTCGACGAGAATGACTATGGCCCTCGACATTCACGCCCACCGCATCCTGATCCTGGACTTCGGTTCCCAGTACACCCAGCTGATCGCCCGTCGCGTTCGCGAAATCGGCGTTTACTGCGAACTGCACCCGTTCGACATGTCGGACAAAGCGATCCGCGAATTCGCCCCGAAAGGCATCATCCTCGCCGGCGGCCCCGAGTCCGTCCACGTTGCCGACAGCCCGCGCGCGCCGCAGGCCGTGTTCGACCTGAACGTGCCTATCTTCGGGATCTGCTACGGCATGCAAACCATGGCCGAGCAGCTCGGCGGCCGCGTAGCCGGCTCTGAATTGCGTGAATTCGGTTATGCCCGTG
This sequence comes from Pseudomonas petrae, assembly GCF_021728295.1. GTDB lineage: Bacteria > Pseudomonadota > Gammaproteobacteria > Pseudomonadales > Pseudomonadaceae > Aquipseudomonas > Aquipseudomonas petrae. Next base: position 729,810 of record NZ_JAKJXE010000001.1, on the reverse strand, counting down.
TCGACGTCGTCGGCAAGAGCCGCGTGCTGGATGGCATCGAAGACCACGTCGACGCCGATGGCGTTTTCGGTCTCGACGTGTGGATGAGCCACGGCGACAAAGTCACCGAGATCCCGGAAGGCTTCCACGTACTGGCCAGCACCCCAAGCTGCCCGATCGCCGGCATGGCCGACGACACCCGCGGTTACTACGGCGTGCAGTTCCACCCGGAAGTGACCCACACCAAGCAGGGCGGTCGCATCCTGTCGCGCTTCATCCTCGATATCTGCGGCTGCGAAGCGCTGTGGACCCCGTCCAAGATCGCTGAAGACGCCATCGCTCAGGTTCGCGCCCAGGTCGGCACCGACAACGTCCTGCTGGGCCTGTCCGGCGGTGTTGACTCCTCGGTGGTCGCGGCGCTGCTGCACAAAGCCATCGGCGACCAACTGACCTGCGTCTTCGTCGACAACGGCCTGCTGCGTTTGCACGAAGGCGAGCAAGTCATGGCCATGTTCGCCGAGAACATGGGCGTCAAGGTGATCCGCGCCAACGCCGAGGACCAGTTCCTCAACAACCTTGCCGGCGAAAGCGATCCGGAGAAGAAGCGCAAGATCATCGGGCGCACCTTCATCGACGTGTTCGACGCCGAGTCGACCAAGCTCGACAACATCAAGTACCTGGCCCAGGGCACCATCTACCCTGACGTGATCGAGTCCGCTGGCGCCAAAAGCGGCAAGGCCCACGTCATCAAGTCGCACCACAATGTGGGCGGCCTGCCGGAAGAGATGAACCTGAAGCTGGTCGAGCCACTGCGCGAACTGTTCAAGGACGAAGTCCGTCGTCTGGGCCTCGAACTTGGCCTGCCGTACGACATGGTCTACCGCCACCCATTCCCGGGTCCAGGCCTGGGCGTGCGGATCCTCGGTGAAGTGAAGAAGGAATACGCCGACCTGCTGCGTCGCGCCGACCACATCTTCATCGAAGAACTGCGCAAAGCCGACTGGTACCACAAGGTCAGCCAGGCATTCGTTGTGTTCCAGCCGGTGAAATCGGTTGGCGTGGTCGGCGATGGCCGTCGTTACGCTTGGGTTGTTGCCCTGCGTGCCGTAGAAACCATCGACTTCATGACCGCACGTTGGGCGCACCTGCCTTACGAGTTGCTGGAAACGGTGAGCGGCCGGATCATCAATGAGATCGAAGGCATTTCGCGCGTGACTTATGACGTGTCGAGCAAGCCGCCTGCGACGATTGAGTGGGAATGATGGGGCGTCCGGCATTGTCCGGCACGATCTAGCAAGAAATACCCTGGAGCCCGCGTAATTGCGGGCTTTTGGCTTTTTGGGTCTGGCAAATTCTGGCAGCTTTGTGCATCGCCAAGCACCGTGTTTATGTGGCATGGTACGGGGCATTGACTAAGCCAAATGCCATGCTTGGTGCTCGATACCATGTCACCTTAGTAGGGATGGACATGGTATCAAATCTCACGATAACCCCGGTTTTATTGGGCTTTACCGTGGTGCATGAGTGCTTTTCTGAGCATGGTATTTTTTCCATGGAATCCATAACTGCCATGTTGACCGATACCAAGCTGCGTAATCTCAAGCCGAAAGAAAAACTCTACAAAGTGAACGACCGTGACGGGTTGTACGTGGCAGTCACCGCTGCCGGTTCCATCTCTTTTCGCTACAACTACTCCATCAACGGCCGTCAGGAGACCATTACGTTCGGTCGTTATGGCGTGGGTGGCATCACGCTTGCTGAGGCCAGAGAGCGCTTGGGCGAGGCGAAAAAGATGGTTTCGGCTGGCAAGTCACCTGCCAAAGAGAAGGCCCGTGCCAAGGCACGCACCAAAGGGGCAGAGACGTTTGACGCGTGGGCTGAGAAATGGCTGCGTGGGTATCAGATGGCTGACTCGACCCGGGACATGCGCCGATCTGTTTACGAGCGCGAGCTAAAGCCGCACTTCGGTAATCAGAAGCTCGTGGAAATCAATCATGAGGATCTGCGAACGCTGACTGATGCAATCGTAGAGCGTGGAGCTCCAGCCACGGCGGTGCACTCCCGCGAGATTGTGATGCAGGTGTTCCGATGGGCGATTGAGCGTGGCCAGAAGGTCGAGAACCCGGCTGATCTGGTACGTCCTGCAAGCATCGCGAAATTTGAGCCGCGTGACCGCGCTTTAGGGCCTGACGAAATCGCGTTGATGTATCAGTACCTAGACCGCATCGGCACCGCCTCCTCCGTTAGGGTGGCCGCTAAGCTGTTGTTGCTGACCATGGTCCGCAAAAGTGAGTTGACCAACGCTACTTGGAGCGAGATCAATTTCAGCGAGGCCTTGTGGACCATTCCGAAAGAGCGGATGAAGCGCCGCAACCCCCATTTGGTGTTCTTATCTCAGCAGGCGCTGGATTTTTTCATTGCTCTGAAGACGTTTGCCGGTGGTTCGGATTACGTTTTTCCCTCTCGGTACGATTCCGATTTGCCAATGAGCACCGCGACGATCAATCAGGTGCTGACGCTGACCTATCGGCTCGCGCAGAAAGAGGGGAAGCCGTTGAGCAAGTTCGGACCGCATGATTTGAGGCGGACAGCGAGCACGCTGCTGCATGAAGCGGGTTATAACTCAGACTGGATTGAGAAGTGCCTTGCGCACGAGCAGAAGGGCGTACGAGCCGTCTATAACAAGGCTGAATACCGCGATCAGCGTCGGGCGATGTTGCAGGATTGGGCGGATATGATTGACGAGTGGACCCTTCACCGGCCACGTCGAAGAAATGGCGGCCAAGAATAAAGTTAGAAATTCAATCTGCCAGCTTTCGAGTTCGCCGTCTGATGGCCGCAGAGATTGCTTGGCGCGATACGCCAAGCTCCCGGGCGATTTCAGATTGGTTCGTAACGCCTCGGTTTAACAAATCATCCAGCGAGCTTGTTGGCGATTTGAGTGTTTGGAGTTGGACGTAGGCCTTTTTCCTGACATCTGCCCATGTTTCTATATCCCACCTACGGAGCACGGCAGCTCCTTGTGCCCATATTTGGGCAATCAGTTCCTCATACTCAAGTGCAAACCTACGGTCGCGCTGATAGGCGCGGCGAGCTTCATCGCTACGCCGCGGATTATGAGCTTCACAGTAGAGTTTGCTCGGTCTGGCTGCGCCTTCAGGCTGGCCCGGCAGGGTCGCAGGTCTCAGTAATTCGCCGTCTTCCGCCCAGATAGAAACGAGCATTCGGCGCTCCACATGCTCGCGGAATGCAGCTATCGAAAAGTCTCCGCGCAATTCCTGCATATCACAGTATCTCAACAGCATCCGGGAGGGCCCATATTTGCCAAACTCCCCCCTCAATGCCTGTTCGTAACGAGCAACCAATATATCGGCTTTTTTCTGAGCCCTTGTACGAACAGATTCTGTTAGCGGCACCACTTTGACATTTTCGCGCTTTAAGCGCTTGAACACCTTTGGCGCCGCCATGCTGATCGCATACTCGGTGGACCGCCAGCATAGCTCGCAGAAGCACCAGTCGTAGTGGTTACTCAATTTCGACCGGATGCGATCAGACGATGTATCGCTCTCCCTAACCAGCAGTTGCAGAAGCGGGTCGTAGGTGCTCGACGGCTTTAAGTTTTTTCCCATCCTTGGATGATAGCTCCGATTGACAACCATATTCTAACTTTTTTGCGTCCTAGTTCTGGCCCTCGAAGGCATTGTCAAGCATCTGACAACTTCGAAGGAAAGCGACCCCATGGAGACGAAACCAAAGAGCAAAACACTCATCAACCGTAAGAAATTGCATGCGATGATCCCGCTGGCTGAGCGCACAATTTACAACATGGAACAAAGGGGTGATTTCCCACGCCGTATCGCTTTGACCAGCCGGAATGTTGCTTGGGATTTGGCTGAAGTCGAAGAATGGATTGACGCGTGCAAAGCTTCTGGCCCGGCTCCCAGACCTGGAATTGGAGCCTGAGTAGTGCGGACCGGGTCCGATCCAGGGCCCATTTCGCAGCAGCATCGTAGGACTACGCATGCTCAACATCAACGCTCACAGCTTGCGCTGTTCAGTTCACAGGGCGAGGCGCAGACGTACCACGACAGCACCCGGAGCGGCTTTTTTTCCCTTCTTGTTGATGTGCGTGGCGACAAGCGCCAGTCGTCCCACTTGTTGGCAGATATGCCGACCGTTCTCGGTCTGGTAGACAAAACCCGCGACACATGGATGTCACAGGCCGAATTCATGCGCCCCAACCGGCGCGTCGTGAATCTATCGCGCTTGGGGTTACTGTTCGCCGATCTCGACACCTATCGCGTTCCTGCGCTCGCTGGTTTCTCGCCCGACGCCCTGGCCAGCTATGTGATGTACTTCTGCGCAGAGGAAGGCATACCCGCCCCGTCCATGCTGATTTACAGCGGCCGCGGAATCCAAGCCAAGTGGCTTTTGGAGGGCACGATTCCGCGTCAGGCATTGCCGCGCTGGAACGCCTGCCAGCGCTACCTTGTTGAGCGCTTGGCGCACGTTGGGGCCGATCGTATGGCGAAGGATGCAAGCCGCGTGCTGCGTACCGTGGAAACCGTCAACAGCAAGAGCGGCGAAGTGTGCCGCCTGGTGCATGTTCAGAGCGGCATCGACGGCCAGCCGGTGCGTTACAACTTCGAGTATCTGGCCGAGTCGCTGCTACCTACTGCGCGTTGGACAATCGAACAGCAGCGGCAAGCGCAGGCCGAACGTATCCAGCGCAAGCCCTTCAAGCTTGTATCGGTACTCGGCGGCAAGACGAACAACCTACGGGGATTCTCCGGCCGCCAGCTCGCGTGGGATCGACTGGAGGACTTGCGCAAGCTGGCCGACCTTCGCGGTGGTGTCAGCGAAGGCTGCCGAATGCAGCACCTGTTCTGGCGGCTAAATTTCCTGTTGCTGTCGGGCGCAACCAACAGCAAACAGATGTACCACGAAGCATCCGCGCTGGCCCGTGAGCTAGACCCGCAATGGAATAGCCGCTCCAGAGAGCTGATGACGTTGTTCAGCAAAGCCAAGGCGTTCGAAGCAGGCGAGAAAGTGAGCTTTGAGGGCAGGGACTATGCCCCGCTGTACACGCCCAGGAATGACACGCTGATCAATCTGTTCAGGATCACGCCAGACGAGCAGCGGCAGCTTAGGACTGTAATTAGCCCGTGCGAGGCCGCAGAACGCCACAGAAAGCGCGAGGAAGGCCGTAGGCGTGCCGCCGGGGCTGTAGATAGGGAAATATACCTAGAAGTGACCGTCGACCGTCGAGCTGAGGCCCAAACACTTCGAGCTCAGGGATTGAGCATCCGGGCTATTGCAGCCCGCATGGGCGTCAGCAAGACCGCTGTAGGGCGTTATGTCAGTGATATCGTCGAGCCTACCACTTCAGTGCATATCACTAATTGCGAAGCGCTTTTAGCGTAGGCCGAGTCGCGTCGATCCGACGACGGATGAGGGTCACTCGTTGCGGGCTTAAAGGTGTCCCAGGTCCGTGCGTATTACTAATGGCGAAGCCTCCGCGCTTTTGGCGGTGGTCCGTTCATGGTGGTCCATGGGTAGTCTCAAAGCTGGAAGAATTCTACGGTAAGCTAGCTGAGCTTTATTGCACCTGCTCTCGGCGTGTCCCTTGTTGATGAGTAGGTGTGCGGCAGTAGAGAACCATTAGAGGCAATTCGATGGGCAAAATAATTGGTTACGCAGTGGAAAGTGGCTTGGAAGGTGGGTTTCTCGTGCAAGCATCGCCTAGCGTATGGGTTACGTGCTTGGAAAGCACTGTGCGCTACGAGACCGCAGCTCAAGCATGGGCTTCAGCGAAACGGCGCGGTAGTGCGCTTGCTTCTGCTATAGCGGTCATCGAGCACGAAGATGGCTCATTGTCTTGGGAACCTGTCCCAGATCCTTCCAAGGCTTCAGGTGGGAATTGGATCGTATGGTTCGAGCTGAAGCCTGGTGCGAAACGATTGTACGTCGTCAAGACCGGGAAGCGCCTGGCAGCCTCGAACCACCCAGGCGATGCCAAGGGATATAAAACTAAGCGCTCTGCCGAGCAAGTTGCCGAGGAACTATCATTAAGGGGAAATCCCTCAGGGATTCAGCAGATTACTGCCGATGTTGTCTCGATTAGGTGAAGTGGCATAGCGATCCGGCCGAATTTGATCATCTACTGTCGCCAGCGTCTGGTCACTTCAGATATGAGGTCGCTCCGTCGACGGAATCTACCTCATGCTCACCTCGGGGCGCACAGAGAAAGCGGAAATCGTACGCTAGGCGTTCTGCCTACCAGCTTTAGGCCGTATAGCCTGACCTCCGGCAGAAAATGCAGCAAGCGGGTCCGCGCTGGCGCGGTAGGTGTGGCTCGCCTGCCGTCAGGCAAAGCTATGGGCCAACTCGAGGTACGCTTATTGCGCACGCGCTCGTGCGGTCAAATCAACCCCCAACGCGCGCATCACTAACAGCATGGTTTTCAATGTAGGGTTCCCGCGTTTGCTGAACGACTTGTAAAGGTGCTCTCTGGCCAGACCTGTTTCTTTAGCCAGCCTACTCATTCCCTTGGCGCGGGCAACAACTCCCATAGCCTCAGCGATATAGGCAGCGTCCCCGGTGTCTAGGGCGTCCGCGATGAAAACAGCTATAGCCTCTGGTTCGTCCAGGGCTTGCGCCGGGTCGTACTCATAAACTGGCTCAATCATCGAGGCATCCACTCATCTTCTAGGCGTTCCACAATTCTATGTCGCTGGTCTGTCTGCTCTTGCTTCCACCACATCGCAGGGAGACGTTTCCAGTCGGATCTGCTACTCAGTGACCGATTGATGGAACGTCGTCTAGCAGACCATTCGCGAATCTGAGGATGCGTGCGGCAATTGCAGCCTTAGTCCGCTTATCCTTCAGCATGCTTCCCAGTTCATGAAAGTACCGGTTTGTTCGCGTTAACCCATTGCTAGATAGTGATTTATAAATTACGTGGTGGTCCACCAAAGTTAGGCGTAACGAGCGTTTTTTGCTAGCTCTACGGCCCATATGTGTTGCCTGTGCTCCTGTTTTTGCGCCATCCAGCCAGCGGTGTTCAAAGTCCGTGCGTATTACAGTCCGTTGTGGGAGTCACCGATGACAGTGCAGGTCCATGCGTATTCCTGACCACAAACCCAAACAGGCAAGCGATGCACGGGGAAACTCAGGACGGTACTAAAGGGGGGCTGCCAAAGAAGCACAAAACCCCGCACTGTGACGGTGTCGGTAACAGTGGGGGCGAGCGCTCAGCGAATTTTAGCCCTCTCGGTTTTATTTAGGCTGTTCGGTGCGCATCGCCATCAGAATCTGCTTTGTCAGAGCTGCGTTACTTTTGCTTCCCAGCAGAGGTAGGCGACCCATGCCATTTGCTCCCGCCACCAGATGGTATGAAGCCGATAAGGCAAGCGGGTTCACCCTGAGCTGGAACGCTGTGTAATGGCGATCCAGCTTATCGAGCTGCGGTCCGTAGCCCTTGCTGCGTAGCCATCTGCCAAGCGCCCACAGGCCAATGCCGAGCGTAAAGACCAATACTGCGAATCCAGCGAATATCAGAATGTCTGTCATGGTTATTTCTCCAGAGGGTCGTGTTTCGATGCCGTACCGGGCACGTTGAGCGAAGCGAGGCGTCCGTGATTCGTGCTGGTGTCAGCGGCGGGACGGATCACATTAAATTCCGCGCTGTCGGGGCCGGGGGGCGTTTCAGTTTCCTTGTTCTGAACGGCCGGGTTGTCATTGGCAACAGGAAACGTAGAGCCTGAACCAAGAGACGAGGCGTGGGCATTCTCCATACCTGGCACGGCCAGTGAGGCCATAACGCCGAGAACCTTTGCAGTTCCACCAGCAGCTTGGGAAATTTCATCGCCAGTCCGGACCGCTCCCCCTTTTGGTGCCGGTTGCTGTGGGTCTTTGTTTTCGTCTGCTTGTGTGGCCTTGCCGGTTTGTTTGGCTGCATTCTGGGAGAATTTGCCGCTTTCCGCAGCTGGTTTAGACGAAGTTGCGTCAGACGGGCTGCCTCCAGTCTTTGACGCCGCTGGTATCGGGCCCTTGGTAGTGCCTCCGCCAGTGCTGGCACCCAATCCAGAGGACGCTCCGCCACTTATTGACGTTGACGCTCCGCCGCCCGCTGAGCTTGCGGCATTGGCAAAACTAGAGTTGATCGCGCCCGCCAGCCCACTGCCAGCGGTAGCACCTGCACCACTACTGGCTGCACCCAGTGCGCCGGCTGCAGCTGGTGCTGCGGCACCCGCCGTGGCGACGGTGGCGACGGTGGCGATTGCGGCGGCAGCGCCCGCCGCTCCGGCCGTTGCCATTCCTCCGATGGCCGAACCTCCACCCATCGACGAACCACTAATCATGCCACCGATAAGGTCTGGAATTGTCTTGGTCAGATAGGCGCAAATTAAAGCCAGACCCGCCATAGTCATCACGGAGGCTTCATTGTTCTGGTACGCAGCTGACCACTCACGGCTTGCTTGTAAAATCAGGCCGATAATCAGGGTCAATACGAACAACTTAGCGCCGACTGCAAGGGCGAAACGGATGGGGGCAATCGCATATTCCCGTGTCCACTGGGAACCACCAAAGCCGAAGAACAATACAGATGCGTTAATGATTACGTAGGACTCAACGAGCGTCACGAACATGAAGGCTGCAATGAATGCGAAACAGATCAGCACTAAAAATGCCGCGAGGCTGATGGCGAGCGCTTGCCCTGGAGAAAAAAACGAAATGCTTGCCAGGATTGCGCGTGAAAATTCCACTGCCATTGCGAACACGTCTCCGGGCTGCAATGCCCGTTCAAGGCCGCTCGCGGCAGCTCCCGCGTCACGAAAGCTATCGACAATGGCGGTAGCCCATTCCACAGCATATTTCATCATTGCTAAAAAGAAGCCAGTCACCAAAATGAAGCGCACCAGCTCGCCTGCAATCTCACCTATATCAGATTGTTTCAAAACTAATGGCATAAATGTCCAGACAAGCTGAATAGTTGTCAGCAGCCAGAATAGGTTAATCGCATAGCCGTACATTCGTTTTGACCACTGACCTGACTGGTTTAGTATTAAGTCTAGGAGGCCATCAACTGACGTATCTGGTTGTGCAAGGTTTGTATCAGCTAGCGCATTACCAGCAATGGAAATGCCTATGAACGCAAGAAACCACAAGAGACGACGATCCATAACTAATATCCCTTTGATCCACCACGGAGGGTAGGCTGGTTTTTTAAGGCTGAATCTGCATTTTTTTGATCACTGCTTGCTTTGCATTCATTGTTGCTCACAATCATGAATGTAGTAGCTGATGTGGCAACAGCTGAGCCAGCACACGCCAGAACTAAAAGCCACTTCGATATGCCCATTATCAGTACCCCTTTGAGCCACCGCGGATAGTAGGTTCGTCTTTGAATTTTTGTTCGGTTGCGTCACTGATGTCGTGCCGGTCGCCCTGTTGCGCCATATAGTTGCCTTGCATATTTATCTGTGTAGCTAAGAGATCTCGCAGTTTTTGGAGTTGCTGAACATTTTGTGAGGCTATTTCATTGCCTGCCTGGATCGCTTGCATACGACCGACTGCCGATTGCGAGCGGGCGACCATGCTAGCCAACTTGGTATCTTCAGATTCAAAGCTGCTCGTATTTAGGTTTGCTGCATCAAGCGCTGATCTCACGTTATCACGACCTTGCTCTGACCAGTTCTGATAATGCTCCTCTGTAGTGAGAGACGTATAATTCGCCGCGCCGTTCAGATAAGACTGAAAGCCGGGGTATTTATCGTTGAACTGCGTATCAATGTTCTGAAGTTCTCTGCCCAGGCTCTGCGAGCGATTGTAGATGCTAACCACGCTTTTCAGGTCTGTCGCGATGCTCCCAAACATAGAGTTAGGCAAGCTTTTGCCCTGTGTAATCATGTTTTGATATTGCTGGATTTGCTTTTTTAATTGTTCGGCTGTATTGAGTGACGTATTGACCTCCTCGGCATATTGGAACATCTGCTGATAGAAGGTTGAACAGTTGGAGCAATATATCGCGTAAGCAGCGGAAGAGTAAAATACCGTGCCGGCGAGGCAGGTCGCTGCCATGGTGATGGCCAGCATGGCACTTCGCCCAATTTTGTAAGAAATTGGGTAGGCGCGTTTGGTCGATCCCTGCTTCATATCGAATACCTGATTATGTCAGTTGTCGTGTAATCGATTATCTCGCGCCATGCTGAAATCTCAAATAGGCGGATAATTTTCTATCCGGCTCCAGCTGGGCAGAGTTGTCTGTAAATTGTCCGCTAATAGAACTTGGTGTGCTTGCTAGCTCGTATGGGGGGCGCAAGAGTGCTGATCGTTGGCGTCGATTATTAGTTGCGGGCGGCAAGTTCATTATTTAATGCGAATCTATGCGATAGTGCGCGACACTATGCGAGTTAACGCGATTCAACGCGATTCAACGCGAAGGTATGCGATTTTGTTTTTTTGAGCTGACGATATTGATCAGATCGCATAGAGTCGCACAGGATTGGACGGCAAGATGTGTGTTGTACGGGTACGGGCAAGCCCGCACCCTCCCAACACCTACCCTTATTCGCCTTCGGCTCAACGTATCTTGCTCTGCGAGGCGTGCAGCCGCTGCCGCGTCTAAGAGCAAAAGAACAGCAACAGCAGGAGCACCCATGACAGATGGCACCAAAGGAACAACAACGGCTCGCCGACGCGGCAAGCCAATCGAGGTTTGGGTCACTGACGAGGAAAAGGCGGTGATCACAGATAAGGCCAGAGAAGCTGGAATGTCCCGGTCGGGCTATCTGCGCGCCCTTGGTTTGAACACTCCGATTCGGTCGGTTGTTGATCTGGTCGCAGTCGCTGACTTGGCCAAGGTCAATGGTGACCTTGGCCGGGTGGCTGGCCTGCTGAAACTCTGGCTGGCAGAGAAGCGAGGAGAAGGGGCTAGCGCCATTGATGTGGATGCATTGATGGTCGATTTCCGGGAACTACAGGTCACGGTTCGAGAAAAAATGGGATTGATCGTCAAAATTCATAAGTGAGCCCTTTTTTGCTCAGATCTGTAGCGATCCGATATGCTCTTGGACGAGAGATTACCGACAGACCCTCGCCCGTAATGTGAACCAGTTCAGTATGCATCTGACATCTTCGAAAAGCGTAATTTCTAAGGCGGCACCGGACCTTACCTGTCACAGTAGCCTCATGCGATATGAGGCGCTACCATCCGACCAACGACGAAGTACTGCTCGTAGTTACGTGGTTGGGCTAAGAAGGAGCACCAGCGCGCAAAAGCCAGTTGTAATGCGTTGTTACGCTCATACGGGGTCAAACCTTGATTAATTCGTGGATAAGGACATGCCTACAATCTAGGGGATAGGTTGTTCGCCAGGGAGGTAAGTGTGAGCGAGAGTAAAACGACTGTGCCTAAAGGCACCCAGGTGGCCGCCCTCCCTAGTCCAACACCGTGGCCAGGAGCAAACGCCCGGCTTCTAGGTCTCGGCGCAGGTCTGCCTGTTTCCAAGCTTGACCGACTAGCAAGCTTCGATGATAGCCAATTCGAGCGCTTCGTACTCGAATGGGGGAACGACTACCTCAAGGCGAGAGTGCCGGGTGTGTACGAAGTCCAGCTTCGAGGAGGCGCCGGTGACAAGGGGCGAGACGTCATCGTTTGGTTCGATCCACCGTGCGCAGTTCCACGCCGTTGGCACCTATATCAATGTAAACATTACGGCACCGCGCTAGGGGCAAGCTCTGCTTACGAGGAAATTGGGAAGGTTCTATATTACACGTCCGTCGATGACTACTCTTCACCGGAGGAGTATTGGTTTGTTACTCACAAAGGTGTCACCTCGTCGTTGCAGGATCTTTTTGATTATCCCGAAACATTAAGAGCAGGCCTTCTCACAAATTGGGATAAGCATTGCCGAAATAAGATAACTACAAAGAAGAAGATCGAGCTCACTCCAATGCTCAAAGCGCATATTGAAGCGTTTGATTTCAGTATTTTTCGCGCAAAGCAGCCACTTGATCTAATATCAGAGCATGCACAGACACGTTACCATCTTGCCGTATTCGGCGCTCCTTTAATCGATCGACCTTTACCACAAAAACCGCCGTCTTCAGTGGCTCCTCTTGAGGCGGTCTACATTGCGCAACTATACAAGGCAATAAGTCAGAAACTTGGAATCGAGGTGAGCAATATTGCCCACTTTGGTCATGACGCAAAACTATCAGCTCTCTTTGAACGCTCCAGAATGGCCTTCTATTCGGCCGAAGGCTTAAAAGAACTTGCTCGCGATCAGATGGCCGATATGTCCTACTTTGACACACTACTTGGCGAATTCTGCGACGGTCTTTATCATTACTATTCTGACGACGGCCGTGTCGGCCTCGACCGAGTCGTGGACACAGTGAAGGGCGCGCAGTCTCTTCAACTCAGCGATCATGTATTGAAACCACATGTTGTTCCAAATGATCGTGAAGGAATGTGCCATCAAATGGCAAACGAGGGTCGCGTGGAATGGTGCTCATCATGACTTACAAGTCGGAGTTGACACTGATTCGCCCATTCAATAGCCCGCTCGAATGTGGCCTGCGGATATTGTTTGTACTAGAGGCTGGCACTGGGCAAGCCGCAGACCTTCAGCGTCTGATTTCCTATGACTACTTGCTAGTACACTCTGGTGATGTTGTCGGTGGTCCGGAAAGCCTTCACCCCGCAGTTCCTTTTCGAGGTAGCGAATTCCTAGTAAAACGGGACCTTGTCCATGCGGGACTTAACCAAATGTGCTCTCGAGAACTACTCCTTAAAACTTTTGATGCTACAGGCATCCTATACCGTGCCACGACGCTGACGTCGGCTTTTCTAACACTGATGAAAACGTCGTACGCGTTGGCGTTGCGTGAGCGCTCTAGCTGGGTTATTGAACATTTTGGGATGCTTTCAGACGGCGAGCTTGGAAAATATATGAATGAAAATGTTGGCCGCTGGGGTGGCGAGTTCGACCGAATGTCTGCCCTGAACGACTTGGAGCTCTGAGAATGTTACAGCTTCGCAAAATCGTTCTGAGAGGAGAAGGTGTTCAGGATGCCTCAATTACTTTTTTTCCTGGCGGAAATATTGTAGCCGGTGAGTCCGATACCGGTAAGAGCTATTTACTTAGATGCCTTGACTACATTTTTGGCGCCGATGAGATGAAGAAGCGCATTCCCGCAGCGGAGCCTTATTCAAAGTTATTTGTTCAGTTTGAAAATAAAGGTGGAGACTTTCTGACGCTGGAGCGCCATTTGTCTGGTGGTGATCTTGCATCTCATGCCTGTCCTGTCGAGAGTATCCAAGCGGCTGGGAAACCTCTAAAACCGAAACGAAAAGGCACAAGTAAGGCCCGAGATGTTACCGAGGTATTGTTCCAATTTGCGGGCTTGAGCGAGGCTGTTCTCCGCAAAAATGATCGAGGGGAAGTGCGGCGCCTAACCATCAGGCAATATCTCCCGGTCTTTCTTGTCGATGAGATCGCTATTATCGACGAAGCGTCACCGGTTTTAGGACAAGGCGGCTTTGATGTCACCCCGCGCAAGCGCATGTTTGCCCATATGCTCACAGGTAAAGACGACACAGGCGTCATCGCCGCCGAAAAGTCCGAGATCGCCCGAGCGCGACTTACTGCGCAGCTTGGCCTAATCACTGGGCTCCTTGAGCCAATAGAACATAGGATCCGACAGAACCCGACTGCAGACGAAGATACCATCGAAAAGGTCGAGCTCGCGATTGCCAAGCTTTCTTCCTCTCTGTCCGAAACAACCGGCGAGCGCGCCAAGTTGCAGGCTGAGCGGACAGAATCAACTCGAGCGCTACACCGAGCACAGTCTCAGGTGGTGGCTGCTGACGAGCTCTTGGCGCGATATCATTTACTTGAAGAGCGATATGACTCCGATCTGCAACGCCTCGATTTTGTCACAGAAGGTGCTCATTTCTTCGATGGCCTACAAGAGGTGACTTGTCCATTGTGCGAACAGCCGATGACAAGCGATCACGCTCATACTACTCACGAGTCCGTGAAAAAGATCTATGAGTCTGCAAGAGCAGAAGCATCCAAAATCCTTGGTCAGCGTGGCGATCTCGCTTTGGCTATCAAGAGTCTTGAGAGTATCCGTAATACCAGAGTCTCTGAAGTGATCTCATCCAACGATGCGCTGGCGCGAACCGATCAGAGGACTGTGGAGGTTATTTCTCCAGTTCTTCGAGAGACGGCGGAACGCCTTGAAAGTTTGGTGGCCCGCCGGATAGAGCTTGAAAGGCAAAAAGCTGATGAGGATCAAGCGGACACGCTGCGGCTGATGAAAGATGAAATTGAACGTATGTTTGGCGATAAGCCGGGCAAAAGTACTTGGGAAGAACTCCCGGCTACAGCTTTACGAGGCCTGTGCAAAGAAATCGAAGCAGTCCTCTCAGAATGGGAATGGAGGGGCGAGGGACGCGTCGAGTTTGACCAGAAAGAGTTCGATATCATCGTAGATGGCCAGTCTCGGCAATCCCACGGTAAAGGTGTACGAGCGGTTCTGCATACCGCGTTCACCATCGGACTGCTCCGCTTCTGCAAGATCAACGATTTGCCTCATCCGGGTGTCGTCGTTATTGACTCACCTCTGACGAGCTATAAAAAAGGAAAACCCGGAGGCGCCAAAGATGGGCCAATCGATGCAGGTATGGAGTCCGCTTTCTGGCGTTCGCTTACGGCAATTGATCCCGGTGTCCAGGTCATAATTGTTGAGAACAAAGAGCCGCCTGCCACGGTGGCAAATGACCTGACATACTACTGGTTCGCGGGAGATACAGGTTCTTCGAACGATCGAAAGGGTTTTATCCCGGTCGTGTGAGTCATGCGCGCGACGTACGACTAGACACGCTGGAAAGGCGGCACATGCGTCAGTACGGGTGAACGTGTATTTATACCGTTATGTGATTTTTTCGTCCGTGGTCGTATTTTTCCGGCTGGTCGTGCTGCCTTGCCTGCTTTCGTCGAATTCACTTGATAGAATGCCGCCCTTTTCACCCTCTCTCGCTAGCCTTCCCATAAGGAAATGCGCCATATGTCGGCCCTTGCTGTGCTGCTCAACGCTTATCGCGTTGCTTCTGTTACTGAACGCGAGAAAGGCACCTACTTTGAAGAGCTGATCTGTACCTACTTGCGGAACGAGGCGACCTATCGCGACCTCTACGACCAAGTGTGGACGTACGCAGACTGGGCCAAAGAAAGGGGGCTAAGTGGCAAGGACGCGGGTATCGATCTGGTGGCCAAGACCCAAGGCACCGGCGAGTACCACGCCATCCAGTGCAAACTTTACGCCGAAAATTATAAGGTCCAGAAGAAGGATATCGACAGTTTCTTCACCGCCTCGGGCAAGGCACCGTTCTCGCATCGTGTCATCGTTACCACCACCAACAACTGGGGCGAGCACGCCGAGGATGCATTGCAGGGCCAGCAGCCTCCGGTCAGCAAAATTGACCTGCAAGCGTTGGAGGACAGTCAGATTGACTGGTCAAAGTACCAGTCCAGAAAGGCGGTCGTGCTCAAGACCAAGAAGCAGCTACGCGAGCACCAACAGACGGCATTAAATGCTGTGGTCGCAGGCCTTAAGGATGCTGAGCGCGGTAAGCTGATCATGGCTTGTGGCACCGGCAAAACTTTCGCCAGCCTGAAAATAGCAGAGCGCTTGTCGGGTAAGGGTAAACGTGTGCTCTTCTTGGTGCCCAGTCTCTCGCTACTGTCGCAGACTCTCACCGAGTGGACGCAAGAGAGCGGAACTCCGCTCCACAGCTTCGCCGTTTGTTCCGACAGTGATGTCGGTAAGCAGCGCAAGGCAGAGGATGACGCGGTTCAGGTGTTCACCCATGAGCTTCGCTACCCTGCGACGACTAAGGCGGATCGTCTCGCGGCGGAAATGCTCAAGCGGCATGACTCTGAGCACATGAGCGTGGTGTTCTCCACCTATCACTCCATCGACGTGATAAGCCGTGCTCAGCACGAGTACGGTCTGGCCAACTTCGATCTGGTTATCTGCGACGAAGCACACCGCACAACAGGCGCGACCTTCGGTGATGACGACGAAAGCAAGTTCGTGCGGATTCACGACGGCGACGATATCCGCGCTGCCAAGCGCCTTTATATGACCGCCACTCCACGCATCTACGGCGACAGCGCGAAGGTCAAAGCCGAGTCCGGTGAGGTCACGCTCTGCTCAATGGATGACGAAGCGCTGTACGGCAAAGAGCTGTTCGTCATCAACTTCTCCGAGGCGGTTCAGCGAGGCTTGCTTACGGACTACAAGGTTTTGGTCCTGACCGTTGAAGAAAGTGCCATCAGTCGGCGCCTGCAAGAGCTGCTGAAGGATGAGAACAACCAGCTAAAAGTAGATGACGCTGCCAAAATCGTTGGTTGCTGGAAGGCGCTGGCGAAGCAAGGCTTGCACGATCAGCTCATTGGAGATGATGAGCCAATGAAACGTGCCGTGGCTTTCTGTCAGGTTATCTCGCCCAACTACAAAGGTACCAAGCACAAAGTCAGTTCCATCAACATTGCTGACATGTTCCAGTCGGTGGTGGAGGCTTATCAGGACTCTGAGGAAATCGATGAGACCTCCCGCCTGATTTGTGAGGCTGAGCATGTCGATGGCGGCATGAATGCAAGCCAGAAGGAAGCGAAGCTAAAGTGGCTGAAGGCAGAAGCTCCAGCAAATACCTGTCGTATCCTCAGTAACGTGCGCTGTCTCTCCGAGGGGGTGGACGTTCCTGCGCTGGATGCTGTGCTCTTCCTCACACCGCGCAATTCGCAGGTGGACGTGGTGCAGTCTGTAGGCCGCGTCATGCGCAATGCCCCAGGCAAGAAGCGCGGCTACGTGGTGCTTCCCGTAGTGATCCCAGCAGGGATGGAGCCCCACGAAGCCCTCAACGACAATCAAACCTACAAAGTGGTTTGGCAGGTACTCCAAGCGCTGCGTTCACACGATGACAGCTTCGATGCCATGGTCAACAAGCTCGACTTAATCGGTTCCGACCCTCGCAAGATGGAAGTAATCGCGATCACCGACAAGGCCGAGAAAAAAGCGAAGAAAGCTAGCGGCACCAGCAACGGTAAGGCTGGCAAAGGCCAGTACGGCGTCGGCAGCAAAGACCGCGATAAAGACCGCGATGCTCCAGGCCAGA
The DNA here is from genome assembly GCF_021728295.1 of Pseudomonas petrae. Taxonomy (GTDB): domain Bacteria; phylum Pseudomonadota; class Gammaproteobacteria; order Pseudomonadales; family Pseudomonadaceae; genus Aquipseudomonas; species Aquipseudomonas petrae. The sequence goes on along the minus strand of NZ_JAKJXE010000001.1, from coordinate 712,637 downwards.
TGACCCAGCAGGCTGAGCTGGCCTATGAAGTAGGAGAGATCGAGAAGGCGATCTACGCCAAGATCGTCGAGAAGTGTGGCAACCGCCACCACTGGGAAGACTGGGCCAACGACATCGCCAAGATTGCCCGCACCCACATCGACCGCATTCAGGGCATTCTGGAAAACCCAGAATACACCAACGAGAAAGCCACTTTCGCGGCCTTCGCCGCGGAGCTGCGTGATGACCTCAACGACAGCATCACTGACGGTGAGATCGTTGAAATGCTAGCCCAGCATCTGGTAACCAAGCCGGTGTTCGATGCGCTGTTCGATGAGTACAGCTTTGCAAGCCACAACCCCATGTCTAAGGCCATGCAGGGCGTTCTGGACGCGCTCCATGAGCATCACCTTGCCAAAGAAGCCGACACTTTGGAAAAGTTCTACGCTAGCGTGCGGCAGCGCGCAGCGGGCATCAACAATGCTCAGGGTAAGCAGAAGATCATTGTCGAGCTATACGAAAAGTTCTTTGCCAATGCTTTTCCTAAAATGCGAGACAAATTGGGCATCGTTTACACCCCTGTTCAGGTGGTGGACTTCATCCTCCATAGCGTGAACTACCTGTTGCAAAAAGAATTCGGTCAGACCCTAGGCAGCAAGGGCGTTCACATCATCGACCCCTTCACTGGCACAGGCACCTTCATCGCCCGCCTCATCCAGTCGGGCTTGATCAAGCCGGACGAGCTGCCGCACAAGTATAGGTATGAAATACACGCCAACGAGCTCGTACTACTTGCCTACTACATCGCTGCTATCAACATCGAAGCTGCTTATCACGGCGAAGTGGTTGATGGTTACACCCCGTTTGAAGGTATCTGTTTGACCGACACCTTCCAGATGTATGAAAAGGATGATCTGGTAGATGCCTTGCTGGAGGACAACAGTGCCCGTCGTAAGCGTCAAAAAGATTTAGATATTCGGGTGATAGTAGGGAATCCTCCGTATTCGGTCGGTCAGAAAAGCGAGAACGACAATAACGATAACGTTGAATACCCGTCCCTTGATGCCCGTATCCGCTGCACCTACGCGGATCGTTCTAAGGCAACTCTGACCAAAGGGTTATATGACAGCTATATTCGCGCCATCCGCTGGGCCAGTGATCGTATTGGAAATGCGGGCGTAATTGGCTATGTGACCAATGGGGGGTTCCTAGAGAAATCTGCTATGGATGGTGTTCGCAAATGCCTGGCCGAGGAGTTTTCCTGCATTCATGTTTTTAATTTACGCGGCGATATACGCAAAAACATGTTGAGTAAAGGTAGAGCCAAAGAGGGCGGCAATATCTTCGGCAGTGGCAGTATGGCCGGTATAGCTATTTCTATTTTGGTTAAGAACCCAGATGCTACAGCCCATGGTCAGATCTATTATCACGATGTTGGTGACGACCTCAGCAAAGAAGAAAAACTGGAGAGGATTGCCGGCTACGTTAGCGTGTCAGGCATAGCTGACTGGCAGCCTATTTCTCCTGATGGACATGGCGACTGGCTCAAACAACGAGATAACAGCTTTAGCCAGTTCATCGTCTTAGGTGACAAAAGAGGTGAGGGGCCAAAGCTATTCGATAATTATTCGCAGGGCATCCTGACCGCTCGCGATGCCTGGGCATATAACGCCAGCGTTGCCAAGTTGGAAGCTAACGTCACCAGTATGATCAGCTTCTACAACGCGGAGTTAAAACGCTTTAATGCGGCCCATCCTACGCTGGACAAAAAGGGGCGTGAAGCGATTCTGGATAGCTTTATTGATACAAACCCGCAGCGCATCAGTTGGACGCATAATGTCAAGCAGGAATTGGCTAAGGATCGTGCTTTTGAGTTCGAGGCGACGTCCCTGACGCCCTCACTCTATCGCCCATTCACTAAACAATGGATTTATTACAACCGAACTCTCAATGAACGTGTGTACCAAATGCCACGTATCTTCCCTCAGGTTGGAGTGGAAAACGTCGTGATTTGTGTGTCTGGGATTGGAGCGCGTACGGGCTTTTCTGCATTTGTTGCGAATTTACCCCCCAACTTTGACAACCTTGAGAAGGGTCAATGTTTCCCACTCTACCTATACGATGAAGCGGCTAAAGCCTCAAAAGATGATCTCTTTGTTGAGCCATCTGGAGGTGGCATACGGCGCCGCGACGGTATTACCGACACAGGACTGGCTCACTTTCAAGCAGCGTATCCTAGCGAGCAGATCAGCAAGCAAGACTTGTTCTACTACGTCTACGGCATCCTGCATTCCCCGGACTACTGTGAGCGCTATGCCGATAATCTTAGCAAGGAGCTGCCGCGCATTCCGGCAGTGAAGAAAGCTGTCGACTTCTGGACTTTCAGTCATGCAGGACGCTCCTTGGCCGATCTCCACCTGAATTATGAAACCATCGAGCTTTACCCGTTGACCATCGAGGCCAAGGGGGCGCTGACCAATGCGGATTACCGCGTGGAGAAGATGAAGTTAGCCAAGAAGGGCGACAAAACCACGGTCATCTACAACCAGCGCATTACCCTCAAAAGCATCCCCGAGGCTGCTTGGAATTACGTAGTTAATGGCCGGGCTGCATTAGATTGGGTGATGGAGCGTCAGGCGGTACGTCCCGACAAGAGTAGCGGCATTGTAAATGACGCGAACGACTGGGCTACCGAAACCATGAGTAACCCCAAGTATCCGCTGGAGTTGTTCCAACGGGTTGTGACGGTCAGTCTGAAGACGATGAGCATCGTAAACGGTTTACCGACGTTGGATATCTGATCATGATCGCTTGTGATGCTGATGCCAGCCTCGATGGTGGCTCAGCAGGTACTCAGCGCTAAATTTCGAGTGAGATAGGTGATGAAAGATCGTAGCCACGATGAAGCAATGGCAGAGCTCTTTCAGGCTGATCCGTCGTACGCTGCGGAACTGCTGGCCGAAGTCATCCGTGGTGGTGATGCGGACGAATTGACCGCCCTTAAGCGTCAGATCGCGGATGCCTTTGCTAACGAGGACATTGATCCTGCCCCCCTGAAAATATATGGTATTTTTCATGGTCTTTAAATTGGTGGGTTCTCTAAGGGTTCCTGTTTAAAGAGCTTTACGCGACTATTGATAATAGAGTGGGAATAAATTTGTTTAGCTAGATGCCAAAGCCCGCGTAATTGCGGGCTTTTTTTGGTCTGAAGTTTTCATTACTAATAGGTACGCTAATCATCTAGCTATCTCTCTTTCATGCTGACGGTCTAAGGCGAATTCCTAGCACAACAGGACTTTCTCTTAACGCGCCTGATATGGATTGGTTATCGGTGCTTCGTTGGAGAAGGCGCTGACGATCTCGAAACCGGCGCGGATTTCGTCTTCGTCGAAGATCGGCTTGAGCGAGTTGCTGCCGTCGCGGTCACTGGACACGTCGCGGTTGAGGCTGGCGACGGTTTGTTCAGCGGTCTTGCCGGTGCGTTTTTGCTGTTCGGCGTCGTCGGTGATGACGACCGCACCGCCACTGATGCCGCTGCGCGTCACGCTGCTGGCGTTGTCGCTGATGGCGCCGATCTGGTTCTCGTTCTTCGCCAGGTCGCCGCGGAGTCGGCGATGACCTTCTTTCCCTAGCTAGCGTGCACTTGATTTGAGTGTCGGCGCCAGAAGTAGTGCTAGCGACGACGGGGAATCGTGTTCAATAAAAAAAGCTAAATTGTTAAGCGGGTTTTTATTGGATGATTACTTGGTTTTTTGAGCCACGATAAGTGCTCTATCAATCATATCTGAAGTAACGTAAGGTACGAATCCAAGCCTTTCACCCTTTTCAAAACTCTTCTTGTACTCGTCTAAGCGTGTAGTATCTCCCGCTATTGCTAGAGCCGCTAAGTGTCGGACAGGCATTGCACCTTTAGCATGGGTTGGCAGCTTTCTGTAAGTCGTCAACCCATCTTCGATACTCTGAGAACGAGCCCATGATATCGCTTTCTCAGACAGCCTGATAATTTCATCACGAGAAACGCTAGGGATTTTTTCCGGGCCTTCATGGCTAACTATAATCGGAACGTGACTACCACCATCCCCCGATATAAAGGAAACAGCCTCTGAAAATTCTTTTGAAGAAATGGAAGGCGTAAGCGAAACTCGAAAATGGTCCGCGCGCTTGCCTACAGACGGGATAGCCTGAATTTCAGTATCCTCCATATCGATTACGCAAAAATAATCACCAACTTCGTCCTTGTTACAAACCCAGCCTTGCTCCTTCAAAATCGAAGCCATATCTTTTTCATTCATCATTTTGCACCGGGAAAATTCATGATCTCAATAGGAATGCCGTTAGGATACCCTTGCTCCTTTAACGGTACCCCTGACTTTAGGCCAAAGCTTTCGGCCACCTTACCCCTAGAAATTGAACTCCCATTTTCTATTTGAGGGAAAATCTCAGACTGACGAATACTCAAGTCCGCATTCCCTGTCTTAATTTCAATAATCCTAAGGGTTCCATCTGGCGCTTCGGCTACAATGTCCGGTCTGCAACGACCAATGCCACACGCGCTGCCAAGTGATATTTCTTTTTCGCTGACTCTATAACCCTGAGATGAAAGTTGATCCTTTATGTCATCTACCATGTTCAGGTGGTGATCATAATGATCTCTGATAGTGATTTTAGGGGCATCAGCCCCTTTTGCATCTAAGGTCTTACCTGTTTCTTGAGGCTTCGCCTCCAAAACATTCCGATCAACAAGAGTGGTCGTCTCAGAATCCCTCATCGGGCTCATCGGATTCGGATTTTTAGCATTCTTCGCAGCAAGTTTCTCGATTTTAGCGATCTCAGCCATCTTTTCAAGCTGCTGAGTGCCGACCTTGATCCCCGCCTTGGCCAGTGCCACGCCACCGCTCGCGGCACCGCCAACTCCCGTGGCAATACTCCCCACCTGCCAGGCGATTTCGCCGATGGACTCGCCGAGGAGCACTGCATTTTGATCGCCACCTTGCTCAAGGGCGGTTTTCATCTGGTCAATCTGAGCGTTCAACTTGGTCACCAGGGCTTCGCCAAACTGACTTCGGGCGGCTGGGTCGTTGACCAACGCTTTCAGACCGTTCAAACCATCAATCGGATGGGCGATAAACTCAGCCATGCCTGTGACATCGCTCCAGCCTGACTGGGCCAGGCCTTTACCGATACCGAACTGGGTCAGCACATCTTGCTTACTGCTGATGAAGGCCCATTTAGCAAACACTTTGCCTGCTTCAATTGGGCCTTTCGCCTCGTCATATTCCTTCTTGAACTGCACAATCTGCTGCGTCGCCAACCAGTTGTTATCCACCGCCGCACCCGCCGCCGTATTGGCGGTAGTCGGGTCAATAGAGGTGCTGGTCGCTGCCAGTCCCGTCACCAGGCTGACGATCAAATTACGTTTGGCTTCGCGTTGTTCTTCGCTTTCGTCCGGGCTGCTTTGCGAGAACAGGCCGGTCAGCAGGCTGGAGGCCGCTGCGCCTGCTGCGCCACTGCCGCAACTCTGGCTGCTGGCGGCGGCTCCCGCGCAGGCGACGATGCCGTGCAGGGCGGCGTGCAGTGGAGAGCCTTCGGTGAGTTCGCCTTTGGCGACCAGGTCGCCGATGTAGCCCGCGCCGCGTTGCTGGACGTAATTGACCACCAGCCCTTGCACGAAGGCGGCATTGCCGGCGCTGATGTTGCCGCCTGCGGCGCCGATCAGCGCGGTGGTGATCGGCCGGTACGTGCCGCCTGCGCCCCAGTTTTCCGAGATGTCGTTGGCTTCTGCCAACAGTTCCCTTGAACTGTTCTGCAAGAGCATCTGCTCGGTATCGTTACGCCCATCGATTTTGTCGGCTTCTGCCTGCAGCTTCTTGGCTTGCTGGCGCTTGAGGTCCGCTTCCCTGGCCTTGTTGGCGAGGAAGGTGCTGGCTTCGTTGGAGAAGGCGCTGACGATCTCGAAACCGGCGCGGATTTCGTCTTCGTCGAAGATCGGCTTGAGCGAGTTGCTGCCGTCGCGATCACTGGACACGTCGCGGTTGAGGCTGGCGACGGTTTTTTCAGCGGTCTGACCGGTGCGTTTCTGCTGTTCGGCGTCGTCGGTGATGGCGACTGCACCGCCACCTATGCCGCTGCGCGTTACTCTGCTGGCTGCTTCGCACGTGATGTCAAAACCGCCATCACCGGCCTTGATGCTGTGACTACAGATAACTCCCACACGATTTAAGCGTAAGGATGTAGCCGAGCTTTACTCCCCGTCTATCCACGCTTGCTTAATCCAGCTCGCTAGATTAGGCCAGCTCTCATTTGAGCTTCCATCGTGTGACCAATACCGTACAGTCCCATCTTCTAAAATACAGTAGTAGTTTCCGTTATCCTCGCAGATAGGGATCCAAGATTTGGGCAAACCCTGCTGTCTCGCCTCAATGACAGTATCTAGAAGCTCTCTAGGACTGTCTCTGTTTGCTGTTAATCTAAGGGCATCTTTTCCATTGCAAATACTATCACTTGCTTCTTTAACAAAAGTTCTGTAGGCACTTGGAAAAGGAACCCCTAACTCTTGTTCGTACGCATTGAGTAACTCATCATCAGGTAACTGCTGAGGGCGTGGAAGAGGTATGCGAGAATTCTTCAACTCTGCAATGGCGCTATTGAGATCTATGTCCATTTTTTTCTCCAGTATCGAATATATTTAAAATGTATTTGCTCTATTTTTCCAGTAGTCTTTTTTCCACCTTTCAAACTGAGATCTATTTATTCCGGATGGAATATTTGATCCCGAGTTGATATGGATGGTGCTACTGTTAGTTGGTGAAAGTTCTGCGTTACTTCGGCGATCGGGCCATCTTGAGTTTGAAGTATGTGATGTAGGTTGATTTTTTTACCATCTGGCCCATATGGGGCAAGACCGTTTTTCATTAGTTCCATATTAGTAAGGCCGGTTTGGCTGTCAACTCTGCCTGGGTCGATGAGATCGTTACGCTGGTAAACTTTATTGCCATTGAACTGAATAGGCTCTTGAGTCCAGTATTTTCTTTGCTGACCAAAATAACTTTTTGCGTCTTGCTCTAATGCTTTACCGGTCCCCTGAGCCCCTGCCTCCAAAACATTCCGATCAACAAGAATGGTCGTCTCAGAGTCCGTCATCGGGCTCATCGGATTCGGATTTTTAGCATTCTTTGGAGCAAGTTTCTCGATTTTAGCGATCTCAGCCATCTTTTCAAGCTGCTGAGTGCCGACCTTGATCCCGGCCTTGGCCAGTGCCACGCCACCGCTCGCGGCACCGCCAACCCCCGTGGCAATACTCCCTACCTGCCAGGCGATTTCGCCGATGGACTCGCCGAGGAGCACTGCATTTTGATCGCCACCTTGCTCTAGGGCGGTTTTCATCTGGTCAATCTGAGCGTTCAGCTTGGTTACCAGGGCTTCGCCAAACTGACTTCGGGCGGCTGGGTCGTTGACCAACGCTTTCAGACCGTTCAAACCATCAATCGGATGGGCGATGAATTCAGCCATGCCCGTGACATCGCTCCAGCCTGACTGCGCCAGGCCTTTACCGATACCGAACTGGGTCAGCACATCTTGCTTACTGCTGATGAAGGCCCACTTCGCAAATACGGCAAATACTTCAGTACCCTTCGCTTCGGCATATTCCTTCTTGTATTGCACAATCTGCTGCGTCGCCAGCCAGTTGTTATCCACCGCCGCACCCGCCGCCGTATTGGCGGCAGTCGGGTCAATAGAGGTGCTGGTCGCTGCCAGTCCCGTCACCAGGCTGACGATCAAATTACGTTTGGCTTCGCGTTGTTCTTCGCTTTCGTCCGGGCTGCTTTGGGAGAACAAACCGGTCAGCAGGCTGGAGGCTGCAGCGCCTGCGGCACCGCTGCCGCAACTCTGGCTGCTGGCGGCGGCTCCCGCGCAGGCGACGATGCCGTGCAGGGCGGCGTGCAGTGGGGAGCCTTCGGTGAGTTCGCCTTTGGCGACCAGGTCGCCGATGTAGCCCGCGCCCCGTTGCTGCACATAATTGACCACCAGGCCTTGCACGAACGCGGCGTTGCCGGCGCTGATGTTGCCGCCTGCGGCGCCGATCAGTGCGGTGGTGATCTGCCGGTATGTGCCGCCTGCGCCCCAGTTTTCCGAGATGTCGTTGGCTTCTGCCAACATCTCCCTTGAACGGTTCTGCAGGAGCATCTGTTCGGTGTCGTTGCGCCCGTCAACTTTGTCTGCTTCTGCCTGCAGCTCTTTGGCTTGTTGGCGCTTGAGGTCCGCTTCCCTGGCCTTGTTGGCGAGGAAGGTGCTGGCTTCGTTGGAGAAGGCGCTGACGATCTCGAAACCGGCGCGGATTTCGTCTTCGTCGAAGATCGGCTTGAGCGAGTTGCTGCGGTCGCGATCACTGGACACGTCGCGGTTGAGGCTGGCGACGGTTTGTTCAGCGGTCTTGCCGGTGCGTTTCTGCTGTTCGGCGTCGTCGGTGATGACGACGGCGCCGCCACTGATGCCGCTGCGCGTCACGCTGCTGGCATTGTCGCTGGCGCTGATGGCGATCGGCATCTTGGCGCCGATCTGGTTCTCGTTCTTCGCCAGGTCCGTGCCGGGGTGGCGATGACCTTCTTGCCCTTGCTATCGCACACTCGATCTGAGTTTCGCCGCCAGAAGTACTGCCAGCGACGACGGTGAATCGTGTTCAATAAAAAAGCTAAATTGTTAACCAGGTTTTTATTGGATGGTTACTTAGTTTTTTGAGCCACGATAAGTGCTCTATCGATCAGATCTAAAGTAACGTAAGGTACGAATCCAAGCCTTTCACCCTTTTCAAAACTCTTCTTGTACTCGTCCAAGCGTGTAGCATCTCTCGCTATTGCTAGAGCCGCTAAGTGTCGGACAGGCATTGCACCTTTAGCATAGGTTGGCAGCTTTCTATAAGTCGTCAACCCATCTTCGATACTCTGGGACCGAGCCCATGATATTGCTTTCTCAGACAGCCTGATAATATCATCACGAGAAACGCTAGGAATTTTTTCCGGGCCTTCATGGCTAACTATAATCGGAACGTGACTACCACCATCCCCCGATATAAAGGAAGCGGCCTCTGAAAATTCTTTTGATGAAATGGAAGGCGTAAGCGAAACTCGAAAATGGTCCGCACGCTTGCCTACAGACGGGATAACCTGAATTTCAGTATCTCCTATATCGATGACGCAAAAGTAATCACCAACTTCGTCCTTGTTACAAACCCAGCCTTGCTCCTTCAAGATCGAAGCCATGTCTTTTTCATTCATTAATAGGGACCGGGGGAATTGATGTTTTCAGCAATAACGCCATTTGGAAACCCTTGCCGACAATCATGAGTGGTAATGCTACGGCTGATTAGAAAGAGTTCTGAAGTCACAGTTTTATCTGTATATATCTCCTCTCCGCGATGTCAGGCTCTTTTTTCTGTTATAGGATAAATGCTGCCATCTTTTCAAGACAAGCCATTTATTGAAAAAACATTGTCAATTTAGCAAATAAATAGGGTGCATAGATCTTTCGATGTGCAACTAATTCCATATTTTCTTATTAAGTCCAAGCTCAATGCTGTACAGCTTGATAGAGGTTCAGGCCAGAATATCTCCCCTTCGTCTGGTAGATTGAAAGGATTTAGATCAGAAAGTTTTTTACAGAAAAATCGTAATCATTACTTCGTGATAGTTCATCATTCTTTGTTCAATATGCTCCATAAGCCTGATGCTAAGCAATCTATGAATGACGTCGACTGAATGCTGCCAATTTTGAAGGTTCTCGTCGGTACTCATTCCCCCCAAAATACCGTGAGGGGAGTAATCGTCAGGCGTCAGTACGAAAATATCATTTTGAATTGCAATGGCTGTATTAATTGATATGTTCACTGGTTTATCTCAATATTTCCAGTAAGCTAAAGTTTCTAGCTTTTTTGCTTTTCCATAGCTATTTGCGTTAAGATTATTAAACGTTGTGCTGTTTATTCCAACAGTGACTGTAGTTGAGGAAGTCTCACCACTCCCCTGACCTACAGGTGGACACGTTAACCGGTTGATCCTGAAATTCTACGTCGTCGGAATGTGGCTTTTGCACAAGTCGACTATAATTGTAGTAGGGCTTTGTGCTCTATTCAAAGAAGTCTTCGTAGGCAGCGTTAACTTTTTTCAAGATATCGCCAGAGCTGAAATTTAATTTTTCCAAGTCTGTTTTTTTGATAGGCAATAGATTGTGCATTACTGCCGGTGTTTCTAGTCCGGAATTTTGACGGACTTGACATATGGCACTCAATTCAAACGGCAACAAATCAAAGGGGGGCTTTTTGAACTCAGGATTCCATTGCCCACCTTTATCTTCTGAGTTTGCCAAATGATAAACGCAAATTGCTTCAAGCGCGGCGCTAAGATTTTGTCCATTCCCCCAGTTATTCACTACTTCGTTATAGACGCCAAAATCCCTATCCGTCACTTGAGGCGGTGCGTTAGTGCCTGCGTAAATGGCATTTAACCACAGCATGAAGGGTTCAAATCGTCGATCTTCAACATAACTTTGGTCGATCGCGCCTTTAATAGTTAACATATCTGTCAAAATATCGGCAACGCTTGAAGATAAATCACGTTGATCAGTTGATATGAATGTCGCCAATAAGCATGCAGCATTGCTCATCTGATTAGTTAAGTTAGGTGCAGGCTTAACGTTTTTAAGAAACTGAGTGTTTGAGAAAGATTTTGCTTTAAGTTTTAAAGCCTAATATCTGTACATGATTGATTTGGAAATATCTTGCCAGCCCGAATTATCTTCGTCATAAATAGCGACTTCTCCCTTGTTGCCATAATATGACGCAATAATACCCAGTGAGTCAGCTACATTGTTGAATCCAGCCAGCGAATTGCTTTCAATATCTTCATGAATATACTTAAGTTCCTCTGTTACCAGGTCGCTTGATTTAAACAGCCACTGTCGGTGTGCGTTAATGATTTTTTTAAGATTTTTCATCGTTGTTCTCCCTAGTTTTAAAAGCCTTAATCACGCGCCCAAGGTGAGATGCGTAAGGTTTTGTGCCTTCGGCGAAACGAATTTCGCGGATGCGGCCCGGCACTATCGTCAGCACCAGAATCCTGCTGTTCAAGTCCTGCGCTTCGGCGAGGACGCGAGTGGTGACATAGCCCGCTTCGATGATCGCATTCTGCATGCGCTTCATCGTCATGTTGATGCCCGCGCCACCCAGGCATCGGCCGACGGCAGGATCATCCTTGGGGTTGGCGGCCTTCAGCGCCCATTGGAACTGCTCGGATGCGTCGCCAATGAGGCGAATGTCGTTGATGGCAAAGCAGGGTGCTTCTTTGGCCGGCAAACGAGCCCCGCCTTCGTCCAGCTTAGGTGCCTGAAGCCGCACATCGGGCCGGGATTCCAGCTGATCACGCAGCACCCGCTCACGCTCCTGCTGCTTCAGCAATTCTTCTTCAGGGCCTGCGGCCTGAGCCGCTGCAGCCACAAAGAGTGTGCATGTTGCCAGCGCAGTCAGAACGAGATGTTTGGCATTCAATGCCGCAAAGCGGGTCACCGCCACGAAACGTCGAGCGGCGCGAATTTTGAGCAGCGAGCAGCGTGCATCCGAGTGCATTTCACATCCTTGTGGACCGAATCAAAGCGTAATAAATGTGCCGACTTGAACAACAACCGCACTAAGAAAATGGAAAAAGATAACGATCTCGACGCACGGAAAGAAATTTCCTACATCCAGGCGTACGCTCCGATGGCGGCTTGGTTCGAAAGTTCCATGACGGGGAGGCAGCGTGATAACAAAGGTCAGGGAATGTGACGCCCTTCACATGGATGCACCTGTCGCAAGACAACAGGCGAGCCCCTTCACCTTGTCGCGGCAAATATGAGTTGGTGCCTGGCTGGGAAGACAGACTGCCCCTGACGCAGAAGTAACGGGCTCAGTAATGGCCAACCACGGCATTGGGCCGGATCGAGTTGTTGAGCCCGCATCGTTCCAGAAAGCAGAGAGGTCCCGATGACTCCCTAGGCTTCTTGTGCACTGAGTATCAACGCACCAACGTCATCCCCATCAGCTCCAGCGCAGTCGTCAGATCCGCCAACGTCTCAAATCGACGTCCGCTGACCCGCCGCCATTTCGGCCGATCGATATAGACGCGCTTGCCCTCCCGTTTGATCTCGGTACGAACCGCCACGCCTTCATTGCTGCGGTGAACGAGGGTCAACTGACCATCACTTTCATCGAGGGTGAACATGCCCGGTCGAAGCAGTTTGTTTTCCAGGTTGAGCTCCGTCCGGGGCGCGACGACGAGAACCTGCAGACGCAGATCACTCTGCACGCGTCCGGCAGGGCGGCCCATCGTGTCGGTCATTTCAACGCCGGGGTCTGGCGTTATTCCCGCTGACTGAGACACACGAACGTCCTCAATGCGCAGCCCGATGACACCTTCCAGTTCTGCGACACCGGGAACGCCCTGGTAGGTATTAGCGTGGGAATTGCCCACCAGCGCCACCCAGTTACCACCGCTGCGAGCCGCCTGGTCTGCTTCAATGACGCCCTTGGCGTAATAATTCATCATCTTCTGGCGCAGTGCTTGCTCCGCGCCGTCCATGCCGTCGACGCGGTAGCTCGCCATGCAGTCGATAGCCCGGATGCGTACGCGGTTTTCTCGCGCGGCTTTGAACACAGCCATGAAGGTGTACTTGCCGGTCGGGTCAGTTCGATGGCCTTTGTCCAGCGTCTTGATGTAGTCCTCGAGCTGAGGCGACATAGTGCCCGTCCTCGAAAACGCATCCAGATCCACCTGATGGAAGTCGGTGAGCACGTGCTCCATGTACAGGGTTTTAACCTTGAGCTTGGTGAGTAACGGCATCTGCTCGATCAGAAACTGTTTGCTCCCTATCGCCGCATGGCTTTCGCCGATGACCAGGCCAGCTGAGCGTTTAAACACCGTCTTTAGAAAACTTTTGAGCGGCGCATTTGCGGGCAGCTCCGGGATTTCCGGACGCTTGGGCAGTTCGAGTGTGTTGAAGAATGCGTTGGCGTCGTCGCGCAGATTGCGACGGATGCGCTTGAAATCGTCATAGGGATCGGGCTTGTCAAAGTCTTGACTGTGATAGCGGTCGCTGACAAAGCGCCCGCCATTTTGCGCGCCATCCATGACCTCTGGCTTCAACGCAGCCGGTACTTCGTATGGGCTGGGGAGGGTGGCCGTTTGGGGGTAAACCCTGTCCCCATGAGCAGAACCCATCTTGCCTAGCACCTTGCCGCCACCTAGCAGGTTCAAGCGGTTGATGGGCTCCCACACTCCAGCGCTGTTGAGGCGCACAGGCATGCTTCGATAAAACGAGTAGGGGTTTGCCGGGTCGATGATGGCCCAGGATTTCAGCTCGTTGATGTAGCGAACGGCATAAGCGAAGCCATCGATCTCGATAAAGGTTTCGCCCTGATCAGTCAGGCAGATGCCTTTCATGCGGCCTTCTTCACGCACGGGTTCGAAGGCATCCAGCAGCATGTTGGTCTCGAAAGAGGCCAGCGTATCGTTGCGCTCGAAGGGGTAAACCGAGTCGGGTTCGAAGCCCGGAGTTTCGACGGACGCGTCAACAGACTCATCGACATCGATTGCTGGCCCCCCCTCTTCAGGCTGCAGCATCTCGCCTTCCGGCACCGCCTCACCGCCGACAAGAAAGGTGCTGTTAAACAGGACGTCGATGCTTGCCGTCACGGCGCCGATGACCCCCGCCTTGCGTTGAGCCGTGCTCGCGCCGTTCAAGGCCTGATCGATGTTGAGGCCCATGTCGGCGATGCCGGCGCCCACGGCTGCCAGCGCAACCGGCCAGTCAATCGCCGCCAGCGCACCGGAAAGTTGCGAGAAAGCCCGCAGATAGCCGATCCACATCTGTTTGCGCAGGTCGCTGTTGGAATGCAGCGCCAGGTCAGCGTCGGCAAACATCCGCGCTCGGATCGCGTCGCGCAGATGTGTGAACGGGTCGCCTGACACAGGTTGGCTGTGTTGATTGATTACGCCGGGATGAGCAGATCCCCATGTGGTGTAGAGCACATCGAGGCCGTGATACAGCCCGACGTTTTCATCCACCTCGCCGTGCGCCGACAGCGGGAAGTGGCCCATGAAACGTGCGCGTCGCTCCGTTCGGTTGTTTTGCGAGAGGAGCCACCAGTGCAATTCTTCTGATGTCGCGAACCCATGAAAAGCCTGCACTTCGCCTGGCGTGTAGAGAATCTGCCGACCGCCCGAGGTCACGATGCGCAAGACATCGCTGGCTTCATAGCCGATCACATCGAAGGTCCAGACTTTCGCCTCAACACTGGCCGGCGCACTGGCCTGCAGGGTTTGCAGGCTCGGTACAACGGACGGCTCAACATTAGCTGCACGTAAGACGGTTCGCAGATCTTCTTCACTGAGCCAGCCGGCTTGTAGGTCTTCAAAGGCACTGGCGATGAAGTTGGCTTTGGCCAGGGTGCGGAAATCGTCGGCAAAGTCCCGCCAGAACGCGTTCAGCTTCTCTTGATAGCGGGATTTGAAATCCGCCGCCCAGAAGTCGCTGATGACCTGCGCGGGCAACATTCTGATTTCGTTGTGCTCATCGAACGCGGTGGCATCGGCGCCGGCGCTGTAGAACCCGCTGAGCATCTGCAGGGTGTCGGCGTTGTCCTGATCGTGGGGGTTGAAACGGTGCATGACCAACTGCGGCAGGGTCATCGATTGATAGGGCGCGTCGCGGTGCTGCCAACCATTGAATGATCGCGGACTGTTCACTGCCCTGTGGAAGCGGTGCCAGTAAACCGTGTCGGGCTCGGTGTCGTGACCGGTATGACGCAGGAGGATTTCTCGCGCGATGCTGCGGGCCATTTCGCGCATGTCCGGGCAGGCCTCAACCAGACGCTCACTCATTTTGATGAGCGTGGTTCGGTCCTGGATTAGAGCTGCTGCGGGCGCGTGTTTGGGTGCAGGGGGCATATTCGTCTTCCTTGATGAATGGGAAGACAAGCTTGGCGCGATTGCTGATTCATTTGGCACTAAATATGTATTGCGTACGCAGTTGCCTTAAATTTCTGTAAGTGCAGGTGTATCGTGTCCGCCCTCGCATCGTTCCCGGATGCGGTCAGTCGTTGTTGAGGTTTTTTCGTACATGTCTTTCACCCGTCGACAGATACTCGGAGGTCTGGCCGGTCTTGCCGTGGTCGGGCTTGGCGCGGGCGGCGCCTCAAGGTATTGGCTGGGCAAACGCGGGCCGGGCGAAGGGCACGATTACGAACTGATCGCCGCGCCGCTGGACGTTGAACTGGTGACCGGGCACCAGACGCCAGCCTGGGCATTCGGCGGCTCGGCGCCAGGCACCGAACTGCGCGTCAGGCAGGGCGAGTGGCTACGGGTGCGCTTCATCAATCAGTTGCCCGTTGAGACCACGATTCACTGGCACGGCATTCGGCTCCCGCTGGAGATGGACGGCGTGCCTTACGTCTCGCAATTGCCGGTCAAGCCCGGCGAGTACTTCGACTATAAATTCCGTGTGCCGGACGCCGGCAGCTATTGGTACCACCCCCATGTCAGCAGCAGCGAAGAACTGGGCCGCGGGCTGGTCGGGCCGCTGATCGTCGAGGAGCGCGAGCCGACCGGGTTTGCCCACGAACGCGTCGTCAGCCTGAAGAGCTGGCACGTTGACGAGGAGGGCGCTTTCACTGAATTCAGCGTCATTCGCGAAGCCGCACGCGAAGGCACGGCCGGGCGATTGTCGACAATCAATGGCGTGCCACAAGGCGTCGTCGAGCTGCCTGCCGACCAAATCACCCGAGTGCGCATTCTCAATCTCGACAACACGGTGACCTATCGCCTGAACCTGCTGGGCGCCGAGGCGATGATCTACGCCCTGGACGGCAACCCGGTCAAACCGCGCCCTTTGGGCAAGGATTACTGGCTGGGGCCGGGCATGCGCATCTGTCTGGCGATCAAGGCGCCTGCCGCCGGTGAAGAGATTTCCCTGCGCAACGGCCCCGTGCGGCTGGGCACATTTCGCTCGGTCGCCAGCAACGATACGCCGGGCGAGTGGCCGCCTGAGCTGCCGGCGAATCCGGTCGCCGAGCCTGATCTGGCCAACGCCGAGAAGCTCAATTTCAATTTCGAGTGGGTCGGCTCGGTGTCGGTGAATGTCGACAACGGCAAGCCGCCCAGCTTGTGGCAGATCAATGGCCAGGCGTGGGACATCACCGACAAGACCTGCGCCGACCGGCCGATCGCCAAGCTTGAACGAGGCAAGAGTTACATCTTCGAGCTGAAGAACATGACGCAGTATCAGCACCCCATTCACTTGCACGGCATGAGTTTTAAAGTCATCGCCTCCAATCGCAAGGACGTGATTCCGTACTTCACCGACACTTACCTGCTGGGGCGCAACGAGCGCGCGCGCGTCGCTTTGGTGGCGGATAATCCCGGCGTGTGGATGTTCCACTGCCATGTGATCGATCACATGGAAACCGGTCTCATGGCCGCTATCGAGGTTTCCTGATGCGTCAGCCGCCCATCATCGATCGCAGCCGCGATCAGCACTTCATGCGCGAAGCTTTGGCGCTGGCGGCGGAGGGTGCGTTGCTGGGCGAGGTGCCGGTCGGCGCGGTGGTCGTGCATGACGGCGAAATCGTGGGTCGCGGCTTCAATTGCCCCATTACGGGCAGCGATCCCAGCGCCCATGCCGAGATGGTCGCCATTCGCGCGGCGGCGCAGTCCGTCAGCAATTACCGTCTGCCGGGCAGCACGCTGTACGTCACGCTGGAACCCTGCAGCATGTGCGCGGGGTTGATCGTTCATTCGCGCATTAGCCGTGTGGTGTATGGCGCGACTGAGCCGAAAGCGGGTGTGGTGCAGAGTCAGGGGCAATTCTTCACACAGCCTTTCCTGAACCATCGCGTGCTGTTTGAAGGCGGGGTGCTGGGGGAGGAGTGCGGGACGATGCTGAGTGAGTTTTTCAGGATGAGGCGGGCGAGGGGATAGTTCAGTGCGACGGCGAGCGGATTCTGGCGGCTGACTAAAGCGGTGCCTTTTCTTCAGACGGCTTGGTCTTGTCGACTCCGGGCACATGCAACGAGCCTTCCGCGACCTGACCGCCTTCCATCTGCGGCTGCGTCACCCACGTCAGGATGTCGTAATAACGGCGGATGTTGGCGACGAAACTGACCGGTTCGCCACCCCGGGCATAGCCGTAGCGGGTCTTGCTGTACCACTTCTTCTGCGACAGACGCGGCAGCATCTTCTTCACGTCCAGCCACTTGTCCGGATTAAGCCCTTCGCTTTCCGCCAGCTTGCGCGCGTCATCCAGATGTCCGCTGCCGATGTTGTAGGACGCCAGCGCCAGCCACGTGCGATCCGGCTCCTGAATCGAATCGTCGAGCTGTTCTTTGATGTAAGCGAAATACTTGGCGCCGCCCTGAATACTCTGTTTGGCGTCGAGCCGATTGGAGACGCCCATGGCCTGCGCCGTGCTCTGCGTCAGCATCATCAAGCCGCGCACGCCGGTCTTCGACGTAACGCCCGGCTGCCACAACGATTCCTGGTAGCCGATCGCCGCCAGCAGCCGCCAGTCCACCTGCTCCGCTTTTGCGGCGGTCTGGAAGTGTTTTTCGTACTTGGGCAGGCGTTCCTGCAAATGCTGGGCGAAGGTGTAGGCGCCGACGTAACCGAGGACGTCAACATGCCCGTAATAGCGGTCTTTGAGCCGCTGCAGCATGCCGTTCTTCTGCATCTTGTCGAGATAGGCGTTGATCTCGTTCAGCAGGCTGTTGTCATCGCCTAACGCCACAGCCCAACGCTGATCGCGGCCATCGCCGAGGTCGAAGCCGACACGCACGTTGGGGAAATACACCTGATTCATCGCCAGTTCGTTGGAATCCACCAGTGTCAGGTCGATCTGCCCCTCATCCACCATGCGCAACAGGTCGACGACTTCTACCTGATCGGATTCTTCGTAGTTGATGCCGGGGTACTTGACCTTCAGCGCTGCCAGCTGCTCGGCGTGGCTGCTGCCTTTAAGCACGAGGATGCGCTTGCCGACCAGATCGCCCGGATCGGTCGGGCGCGACTGGCCGTTGCGGTAAACGACCTGCGGGGTGACTTCAAGATAGGAGTGGGAAAAACGTACCTGCTTCGCGCGGTTTTCGCTGCTCACCAGGCCCGCTGCCGCCAGCACCGGGCCGCCGGGCTTGCCCATCTGATCGAACAAATCGTCGAGGTTGTCGGCGGCTTCGATTTTCAGTTCAACGCCCAGATCGTCGGCGAAGCGCTTCACCAGTTCGTACTCGAAACCGGTTTCACCGTTGCGGTCCTGAAAATATGTCGCCGGGCTGTTGCGGGTGACGACGCGCAAAACGCCATCCTCCTTGACTCGTTCCAGCGTGTTGGGTTTCTCCACACACGCGCCGAGCAGCAGGAAGATTCCGGTTGCGATGAGCCACTTGGCACAGCGTGGGCGGAAATCTGATTGGGAAAACATCGGTGCAGTATACGCAAAGGAGCCATACCGCCATATCTCGACAGCGCGGGTCGCGTCTGATAGAGCAGAGGATTTTTTACCTTCCGGCGCAGGCAAGCGTCCGGAGCCGACATTCGGGTACATTCCATGCCGTGGTTTCGGGTGCCGACGCAGACTGATTAGGCTAGAATGCACGGCCTCAAAGCACACCCCCTTCCCGAGGCTGTCCCGACGATGTTGATCCTGCGTGGTGCTCCCGCCCTTTCCGCCTTCCGCCACAAGAAATTACTTGCGCAGCTGAACGATAAAGTTCCGGCTGTCAGTGGCCTGTACGCTGAATTCGCCCACTTCGCTGAGGTCAATGGCGTTCTGACCGAAGACGAGCAGCAAGTCCTTGCCCGCCTGCTGAAATACGGTCCGAGCGTGCCGGTTCAGGAGCCTGCGGGCCGCCTGTTCCTGGTCCTCCCGCGTTTCGGCACCATTTCGCCATGGTCGAGCAAAGCCACCGACATCGCGCGCAATTGCAGCCTGACCAAGATTCAGCGTCTTGAGCGCGGCATTGCCTTTTATGTAGAAGGCCAGTTCAGCGACGCCGATGCACAGCTAATTGCCGACGCTCTGCACGATCGCATGACCCAGATCGTACTGGGCGCGCTGGAAGAGGCCGCCAGCCTGTTCAGCCACGCCGAGCCCAAGCCGCTGATCGCAATTGACGTACTGGGTGGCGGCCGCGCGGCGCTGGAAAAAGCCAACGTCGAACTGGGACTGGCCCTGGCCGAAGACGAAATCGACTACCTCGTCAGCGCGTTCGTCGGCCTCAAGCGTAACCCCCACGACATCGAACTGATGATGTTCGCGCAGGCGAACTCCGAGCACTGCCGTCACAAGATCTTCAACGCCAGTTGGGACATCGACGGCCAGAGCCAGGAAAAAAGCCTGTTCGGCATGATCAAGAACACCTATCAGATGCACAACGAAGGCGTGCTGTCCGCTTACAAGGACAACGCCTCGGTGATCGTCGGCAGCGTCGCCGGTCGCTTCTTCCCGAATCCTGAAAGCCGCGAGTACGGTGCGGTTCAGGAGCCGGTGCACATCCTGATGAAGGTCGAAACCCATAACCATCCGACGGCGATCGCCCCGTTCCCCGGCGCAGCCACCGGTTCCGGCGGCGAGATCCGTGACGAGGGCGCGACCGGACGTGGTGCCAAGCCGAAAGCCGGCCTGACCGGTTTCACGGTCTCCAACCTGAACATTCCGGGCTTCGAGCAGCCTTGGGAAAAGCCGTACGGCAAACCCGAGCGCATCGTCACGCCGCTGGACATCATGATCGAAGGCCCGCTGGGTGGCGCGGCGTTCAACAATGAGTTCGGTCGTCCGGCGCTGACCGGTTATTTCCGTACGTTCGAGCAGTCGATCAGCACGCCCCACGGCGAAGAAGTTCGCGGCTACCACAAGCCGATCATGCTCGCAGGCGGCATGGGCAACATTCGCGAAGGGCACGTGCAGAAAGCCGAAATCACCGTTGGCGCCAAGCTGATCGTGCTCGGCGGCCCGGCGATGCTGATCGGTCTGGGTGGCGGCGCGGCTTCCTCCATGGCCACCGGCACCAGCTCGGCTGACCTGGACTTCGCCTCGGTACAGCGTGAAAACCCGGAAATGGAGCGCCGTTGCCAGGAGGTCATCGACCGCTGCTGGCAGCTGGGCGAAGCCAATCCGATCGCGTTCATCCATGACGTCGGCGCGGGCGGTCTGTCCAACGCCTTCCCGGAACTGGTCAACGACGGTGGTCGTGGCGGCCGCTTCGAGCTGCGCAACGTGCCGAACGATGAGCCCGGCATGGCGCCGCTGGAAATCTGGAGCAACGAGTCCCAGGAACGTTACGTTCTGGCCGTCAGCGCCCCTGATTTCGAACGCTTCAAAGCCATCTGTGAACGTGAGCGTTGTCCGTTCGCGGTGGTCGGTGAGGCGACTGAAGACCCGCAACTGACCGTCACCGACAGCCAGTTCGGCAACAACCCTGTCGACATGCCGCTGGAAGTGCTGCTGGGCAAGGCCCCGCGCATGCACCGTTCGGCCGAGCGTGAAACCGAGCTGGGCGACGATTTCGACCCGAGCGCGCTCGACATCGAAGAAAGCGTGCAGCGCGTGCTGCATCACCCGGCAGTGGCGAGCAAGAGCTTCCTTATTACCATTGGCGACCGCAGCATCACCGGTATGGTCAATCGCGACCAGATGGTTGGCCCGTGGCAAGTGCCGGTGGCAGACGTCGCCGTTACGGCAACCAGTTTTGACGTGTACACCGGCGAAGCCATGGCGATGGGCGAGCGCACGCCGCTGGCATTGCTGGACGCTCCGGCGTCCGGCCGCATGGCGATTGGCGAGACCCTGACCAACATCGCGGCGTCGAGCATCGGCAAGATTTCCGACATCAAGCTGTCTGCCAACTGGATGTCCGCTGCCGGCCACCCGGGCGAAGACGCGCGTCTGTACGACACCGTGAAAGCAGTCGGCATGGAACTGTGCCCCGAGCTGGGCATTACCATTCCGGTGGGCAAGGACTCGATGTCCATGAAGACCCGCTGGAGCGACGAAGGCACCGAAAAAACCGTGACCTCGCCGCTGTCGCTGATCGTCACCGGTTTCGCGCCGGTCACCGACATCCGCAAGACCCTGACCCCGCAACTGCGCATGGACAAGGGCCTGACCGATCTGATCCTGATCGACCTGGGCCGTGGCCAGAACCGCATGGGCGCGTCGATTCTCGCCCAGACCCACGGCAAGCTTGGCAGCGTTGCGCCGGATGTCGATGACGCCGAAGACCTGAAAGCTTTCTTCGCCGTCATTCAGGGCCTCAACGCCGACGGCCACCTGCTGGCCTATCACGACCGTTCTGACGGTGGCCTGATGGCGACCGCGCTGGAAATGGCGTTCGCAGGCCATTGCGGCCTGAATATCGAGCTCGACACGCTGACCGGCAAGCGCGAAAAAGTCGCGGCCATTCTGTTCAACGAAGAGTTGGGTGCAGTGATCCAGGTTCGCCAGGACGCCACGCCGCTCGTGCTCGCGCAGTTCAGCGCTGCCGGCCTGGGCGAAGATTGCGTCGCCGTAATCGGCAAGCCGATCAACAACAGCGACGTGATCATCAGCCTGAGCGGCGAGACCGTGTTCAAAGGTGATCGCCGCCTGCTGCAGCGTCAGTGGAGCGAAACCAGCTATCAGATCCAGCGCCTGCGTGATAACGCCGATTGTGCCGATCAGGAATTCGATGCACTGCTGGAAGAAGACAACCCGGGCCTGAACGTGAAGTTGGGCTATGACGTCAACGACGACATCGCTGCGCCTTACATCAAGAAGGGCGTTCGCCCACAAGTGGCGGTGCTGCGTGAGCAGGGCGTCAACGGTCAGGTCGAAATGGCGGCTGCGTTCGATCGCGCCGGTTTCGCTTCGGTTGATGTACACATGAGCGACATCCTTGCCGGTCGCGTCGACCTCAACGACTTCAAAGGTCTGGTGGCGTGCGGTGGTTTCTCCTACGGCGACGTGCTGGGTGCCGGTGAAGGCTGGGCCAAGTCCGCGCTGTTCAACAGCCGTGCACGGGATGCGTTCCAGGGCTTCTTCGCCCGCAGCGACAGCTTCGCGCTGGGCGTTTGCAATGGTTGCCAGATGATGTCCAACCTCAGCGAACTGATTCCGGGCAGCGAGTTCTGGCCACATTTCGTGCGCAACCGCTCGGAGCAGTTCGAAGCGCGCGTGGCGATGGTCGAAATCCAGAAGTCGGCGTCGATCTTCCTGCAAGGCATGGCCGGCTCGCACATGCCGATCGCCATCGCCCACGGTGAAGGTCACGCCGAGTTCAAGTCTTCCGAATCGCTGATTGAAACCGATCTGTCCGGCACTGTTGCCGTGCGTTTCGTCGACAATCACGGCAAGGTCACTGAAACCTACCCAGCCAACCCGAACGGTTCGCCCCGTGGTATCGCGGGTCTCACCACGCTCGACGGTCGCGTCACCATCATGATGCCGCACCCTGAGCGCGT
Source organism: Pseudomonas petrae (assembly GCF_021728295.1). Lineage (GTDB taxonomy): Bacteria > Pseudomonadota > Gammaproteobacteria > Pseudomonadales > Pseudomonadaceae > Aquipseudomonas > Aquipseudomonas petrae. Next base: position 690,147 of record NZ_JAKJXE010000001.1, on the reverse strand, counting down.
GTTCCGCGCCGTGACCAACTCGTGGCGTCCGGATGAGTGGGCCGAAGACGGCGCGTGGATGCGCATGTTCCGCAACGCGCGCGTCTGGGTTAACTGATCCCTGATGTACAAGCTGGCATTCTTTGTGCCACCGAGCCATGTGGAGCAGGTCAAACACGCGTTGTTCGCCGCCGGTGCGGGGCGAATCGGCACGTATGACTGCTGCTCATGGCAGGTGCTTGGCCAAGGTCAGTTTCGCCCACTGGACGGCAGTCAGCCGTTCATCGGACAAGCCGGCGAGGTCGAGCAGGTTCAGGAATGGAAGGTCGAGCTTGTCGTGTCAGATGAGCTGATCAGTCAGGCGGTTGCTGCGCTGAAGGACAGTCATCCGTATGAAGTACCGGCTTACGACGTGTGGAAGCTGGAAGATATCTAGCTTCCCCCGGCATTGCTTGAGATCGAGGCTTTCTGCATTACCCCCGAAGAATCTTACGGTCGAATCTCGATCATCGTGCCGTCTTTCACCAGATCCCACACCTCACGAATATCGCTGTTGCGCATGGCAATGCAGCCGTTGGTCCAGTCCAGTGTGTGGAAATACCACTCCGGGTAATCGTCGTTGATCGGCGTGCCGTGAATCATGATCATGCTGCCGGGTTTCACGCCTTCGCGGCGGGCGCGTGCGGCATCGGAAATGTTGGGGTAGGAAATGTGCATCGACAGGTTGTAGGCGTCGCTGGTCTTGCGCCAGTCGAGCCAGTAGAAACCCTCCGGCGTGCGCTGGTCGCCTTCTTGCAGTTTGGGTCCGTTGGGCGCCTTTCCCAGTGAGATCCGGTACGTCTTCAGCGCTTCCCCACGGCTGATCAGTTGCAACTGATGCGCAGATTTCAGCACCAGCACTTTATCGATGGTCCGGTCCGCGATGTTCTGGGTGTCGACAACCTTTCCGCCAACGAACTTCTGTTCGCTGCCTTTGGGCACGATGGTCTGAGTGAACGCAGCCTGGGACAGCGGCACAACCGACAGGCATAAAACGGCAAGCAACCAACGCATGAAAAGGGTATCCCTGAAGCCTGCGCGGCAATCGCGCGTCATCGTCTTGATCAAGTGGTTTTGAGAGGGGGTGTGACGGACAGGCAATCGGTATGCACCTGGAAATCCTGGTGCCGCCGATCGCGGAAAAAGCATTCTAGGGTACGTCTGACGGTCTGGAAAGCCAGCTCCGACCACGGGATATCAGCTTCGTCGAACAACTTCACTTCAAGGCTTTCGATGCCCGCAGCGTACTCCGGGCTGACGAGGTTCGCGCGGTAGAAGATATGCACCTGATTGATGTGCGGGACGTCGATCATCGAATACAACTGCAGGTCCTCGACCTCGGCGCAGGCTTCTTCCAGCGTTTCGCGGCGGGCGGCCTGTTCGACACTTTCGCCGTTTTCCATGAACCCGGCGGGCAGGGTCCAGTAGCCCAGTCGTGGCTCGATGGCGCGACGGCAAAGCAGCACCTTCTCGCCCCACACCGGTACGACGCCGGCCACGATGTTGGGGTTCTGGTAGTGAATGGTGTCGCAATGTTCACATACGTAACGCGGGCGGCTGTCGCCCTCGGGAATACGCTGGATGACCTGTTCGCCGCAGTTGCTGCAGAATTTCATGATCGAATCGGTTTCCTTTTGGCAGCGGCTATCTTGAGCTGTAGCGCGGGTGGACGGCAAGAGGCGTCTTGCGCGCGCGGGTTGTCCTACAAGACTTGGGCGCGTCGCTGCTTTGGTGCATGATGCCGGGCAGGCAACCGATCGAGAATTCCCATGCTGGATGAGCTACTTCACCGTATGAGCAGCCACACGCCGGTGATGCTGGAAACGGACGCGCGCTTCCCCGAGGCCGCCGTGCTTCTCCCCATTACCCGCACCGCCGAGCCCGAACTGGTGCTGACCCTGCGCGCCAGCGGCCTGTCGACCCACGGCGGCGAAGTGGCCTTCCCGGGCGGGCGGCGTGACCCGGAAGATCCGGACCTGATCTTTACGGCGCTGCGCGAAGCCCAAGAGGAGATCGGCCTGCCGCCTGGCCTCGTGGAAGTGATTGGCCCGCTGAGTCCCTTGATCTCCAAGCACGGTATAAGAGTGACGCCCTATGTCGGCATCATTCCCGATTTCGTTGAATACACACCCAATGATGGCGAGATTGCGGCCGTCTTCAGCGTGCCGCTGGATTTCTTCCGGGAGGATGCGCGCGAACACACCCACCGCATCGACTATCAAGGGCGCAGCTGGTACGTACCGAGTTACCGCTTCGGCGAGTACAAGATCTGGGGGCTGACCGCGATCATGATCGTTGAGCTGATGAACCTGTTGTTCGACAGCGGCATCAACCTCAACGAGCCGCCCAAACGATCAATCATCCACACGCTGAAATCCTGACCCGCGGCCGCCGCGCCGAGCATGAGGGCCGAACCATGAGGAGCAGACCATGAAATACCGTCTGGGCGATGCCCGCGTCGACGCGCACGCCAGCAGCTGGATCGCGCCGACAGCCACCGTCATCGGCAATGTGCGCTTGCAGGCCAACGCCAGCGTCTGGTTTGGCGCGGTGTTGCGAGGTGACAACGAGCTGATCGATATCGGCGAGAACAGCAACGTGCAGGACGGCACGGTGATGCACACCGACATGGGTTCGCCGCTGACCATCGGCCGGAACGTGACCATCGGCCACAACGCGATGCTTCACGGTTGCAGCGTGGGTGACAGCACGCTCATCGGCATCAACTCGGTCATTCTCAACGGCGCGAAGATCGGCAAACATTGCATCATCGGCGCGAACTCGCTGATCGGTGAAGGCAAGGTCATTCCCGACGGTTCGCTGGTCATGGGTTCGCCCGGCAAAATCGTTCGCGAGCTGACAGATGCGCAGAAGCAAATGCTCGACGCCAGCGCCGCCCACTACGTCCACAACGCCCAACGCTACGCGCGTGACCTGACCCCACAGGAAGACTGATGTCCAGCACCGACTCGCCACTCCACGAAAAGCCGGTCCGCTCGCCCTGCGTGAGCATTTGCGCACTGGACGACGCCGACATCTGCAGCGGTTGCCAGCGCACCGTGGCCGAGATCACAGGCTGGAGCCGCATGGACAACCAGGCGCGCCGTGCCGTATTGATCGCCTGCGATGAGCGGGCAAGGGCGAGCGGGATGATGTTTCAGGTGAACGGCAACAGCCCTCGACGTTGAATCAACCCTGCGCCGCTGCATCCCATTCCCCGGCCTTCATGTTAAATTGCGCGCCTTTCTACCTGCGGTTGCTTGCACACGGCGAGCAACCCTCGACCTGCTCCACGAGGACCTGAGATGACTCAAATCGGAACTCCACTGTCGCCGACCGCGACCCGCGTTTTGCTCTGCGGTTGCGGCGAGCTTGGCAAGGAAGTGGTGATCGAGCTGCAACGCCTGGGCGTTGAAGTGATCGCCGTCGACCGTTACGCCAATGCTCCGGCGATGCAGGTCGCGCACCGCAGCCACGTGATCAATATGCTCGACGGCGCCGCCTTGCGCGCGGTGATCGAGTCTGAAAAGCCGCATTACATCGTCCCGGAAATCGAAGCCATCGCCACCGCGACCCTGGTGGAACTGGAGTCCGAAGGCTTCACGGTCATTCCGACGGCTCGCGCTGCGCAGCTGACCATGAACCGCGAAGGCATTCGTCGTCTGGCCGCTGAAGAGCTGGACCTGCCGACATCGCCGTATCACTTTGCCGACACCTTCGAAGACTACAAAAAGGCCGTCGAAGACCTCGGCTTCCCGTGCGTGGTCAAACCGGTGATGAGCTCGTCGGGCAAGGGCCAGAGCCTGCTGAAAACCGACGCTGACATCCAGAAGGCCTGGGACTATGCGCAGGAAGGCGGTCGTGCCGGCAAAGGCCGAGTGATCATCGAAGGTTTCATCGATTTCGAATACGAAATCACGCTGCTGACCGTGCGTCACGTCGGCGGCACAACTTTCTGTGCACCGGTCGGCCATCGTCAGGAGAAGGGCGACTATCAGGAATCGTGGCAGCCCCAGGCCATGAGCCCGGTGGCATTGGCCGAGTCCGAGCGCGTCGCCAAAGCGGTGACCGAGGCGCTGGGCGGCCGTGGTCTGTTTGGTGTCGAGTTGTTCATCAAGGGCGATCAGGTCTGGTTCAGCGAAGTCTCGCCGCGCCCCCACGACACCGGTCTGGTCACCCTGATTTCCCAAGACCTGTCGCAGTTCGCGCTGCACGCCCGCGCCATTCTCGGTCTGCCGATCCCGTTGATTCGCCAGTTCGGCCCATCAGCGTCGGCAGTGATTCTGGTGGAAGGTCAATCGACCCAGACGGCGTTCGCCAACCTGGAGCAAGCCCTGAGCGAACCGGACACCGCGCTGCGTCTGTTCGGCAAGCCTGAGGTCAATGGTCAGCGCCGCATGGGCGTTGCACTGGCGCGCGACGAGTCGATCGAAGCCGCCCGCAGCAAGGCCACCCGCGCGTCGATGGCGGTGAAGGTTCAGATGTAAGCGTCACGCTGAATAAAAAACGGCGCCCTCAGGGGCGCCGTTTTTGTTTGGCTGTCGTCAGGCACGCTCCTACAATCCACAATCCACGTAGCCGGTGTGCTCAGGCAATCGTATCCAGGTCCGCGTGCCGGGTTTCTTTCAGGCACAGCACGGCGATCACGCTGATCAACGCTGCCGCCGAGACATACCCACCGACCCAGCTCAGGCCGCCCATTTCCACCAGCTTCTGCGCGAAAAAAGGCGCGACCGAGGCACCGACAATGCCGCCGATGTTGTAGGCCGCCGACGCGCCGGTATAACGCACCCGCGTGGGAAACAGCTCCGGCAGCATCGCCCCCATCGGCGCGAACGTGACGCCCATCAGAAACAGCTCGATCGACAGGAACAGCGTCACCGCCCAAGTCGTGCCGTGGGTCAGCAAAGGCTCCATCAGAAAGCCTGACAGGATCGCCAACACGCCGCCGATGATCAGCACCGGCTTGCGACCAAATCGATCACTCGCCAACGCGGAAAGCGGCGTCGCGAGGGCCATGAACAGCACCGCAAAACACAGCATCGCGAGAAACGACTCGCGGCTGTAACCCAGCGTCTTCACGCCATAGCTCAGCGAGAAGACGGTGGAGATATAGAACAACGCATAGCACACCACCATCGACGCTGCCCCCAGCAGCATCGGCTTCCAGTACTGACCGAACAGCTCGGCAATCGGAAGTTTCACACGCTCATGGCGGGCGATGGCTTTGGCGAAAACAGGCGTTTCCTCAAGCTTCAGGCGTACGTACATCCCGATGATCACCAGCACGGCGCTGAGCAGAAACGGCACGCGCCAGCCCCAGGAGCGGAATTGCTCGTCATCCAGCGTCATCGCCAGTGTCAGAAACAGCCCGTTTGCCGCAAGGAAGCCGATCGATGGGCCCAGCTGCGGGAACATGCCAAACCATGCTCGTTTGCCCTTGGGGGCGTTCTCGGTCGCCAGCAACGCCGCGCCGCCCCATTCGCCACCCAGTCCAAGGCCTTGGCCGAAGCGCAGCACGCAGAGCAGGATCGGTGCCCACGAGCCAATGGCGTCGTAACCCGGCAACACGCCGATCAGCGTGGTGCAGACGCCCATGAGCAGTAGTGAGGCGACCAGTGTCGATTTGCGGCCGACACGATCACCGAAGTGGCCGAACAGCGCCGAGCCCAGCGGACGTGCGAGAAAGGCGATCCCGAACGTCAGAAACGCCGACAGCATCTGTGCGGTGCTGGAGGTCTGCGGAAAGAACACCGGCCCGATCACCAGCGCCGCGGCGGTGGCGTACACGTAGAAATCGTAGAACTCGATGGCGGTGCCGATGAAGCTGGCGGTGGCGACGCGAGCCGCGGAGTTGGCGGGGCGGGCGTCGCTCTCGTCGCTGGTTGGACAGGCAGAAGTAGTGGTCATGCGGAAATCCCTGGCAGTCGTATCGCCTGTCAGCGGGAGACGAAGGTTCGTACGCGCGCTGCGGCAATCGTTAATTGTTTTTTGGTCCAGCGCTGAACAGGCTAGCCCGGATGCGGGCAAAGGCGCGTGGCGTGCTCGGGATGGGAGCGAAGGCCAGGGTGTCGCGTGAGCGGTCAGGCTGTGTGACTGGCCGGATCGCGCATTGTGCGGGTAGCACGCGGATCGGCGGGGCTGGGTAAGCGGATCGATTATAGGAAGGGGATCGGCGCGCAAACAAGTGTTTCAGGGCGCCGCCTGCCTTTTCAGATCACGTCTTTGGTGCGGGTGTTCAGCCACATCAGCACCCGGCTGACGCGGTTGTCTTCGGTCTCGAGGATTTCCAGACGATAAGGCCCGATCTTCAGGCAGACCGCGCTGTTGGGAATGGTCTCCAGCGCTTCGGTGATCAGACCGTTGAGGGTTTTGGGGCCATCGGAGGGCAGATGCCAGCCCAGGCTTTTATTCAGATCGCGAATCGACGCGGCGCCGTCAATCACCAGGCGTCCGTCAGGCTGCGGCTGAATGTGCGGGTTATCGAGGGCCTGCTCGCTTTCGAATTCGCCGACGATCTCTTCCAGAATATCCTCGAGGCTGACGATGCCCAGCACCTCGCCGTACTCATCGACCACCACGCCCATGCGCCGCTGCTGTTTGTGGAAGTTGAGCAGTTGCATCTGCAGCGGTGTGCTTTCCGGCACGAAGTACGGTTCGTAGCAGGCGGCCCGCAGCGCTTCTTTGGTCAACTCGTTGCGCGGCAGCAGGTGGCTGATCATCCGCGTGTTGAGCACGCCTTCCACCTGATTGATGTCGTTGTGGTAGACCGGCAGACGGGTGTGCCGGGAGATGATCAGCTTGTCGATGATCTCCTCGATGGTGTCGTCGAGGTTGATGCCGTCGACTTCGCTGCGCGGCACCAGGATGTCATTCACGGTCATGCGGTCCAGCGCGTGAATCCCGGAGATGACATGGGCGCGGCCATACTGGCTTTCATTATCCTGATAGACCGTCGGGCGCGTGTCGTCTTCGTCATCGATGGTGTCTGGCCGACGCTTCGACAAAAAAGGACGCAGCAGCGTCTTGGCAATGTTCTTGTAGATCCAGGTCAGCGGCTGCAACAGCCGAACCGGGATGCGCAGCACGTTATTGCCCAGCAGCAGAATTGACTCGGGACGACGCGCCGCCAGCTTTCGCGGAATGAACTCGGTCACTACCACCAGCACGCTGGCGACACCCAGCCAGGCAATCAGCGGACCGTGGAAATACCAGTGCCCGATGGCAAGCAGCGTGGCGAGGACAGTAATCAGCGCCTTGAGCAGCGTGTTGCCGAGGATGAGGCTGTTGAGGTTGAACGCCAGAACCGGCTTCGGTGGCTCGTTGGAGCGGGGATTGACCGGCATCGCCCTGAGATTGTGGTGCGCAGCCTCGACCGCACTGAACAGCCCGGACCACAACGTGAGCAGGGCAAGCAGTGCGAGCATTGTGCCGACCGGCAGGTTATCCATGATCAACGCCCGTCAGATGTGCAGGATGTATTCACGAACGAGCTTGCTGCCGAAGTAGGCCAGCATCAGGAGCAGGAATCCGCCCAGCGTCCAGCGGATCGCCTTGTGGCCGCGCCAGCCCAGATGATGGCGTCCCCAGAGCAGCACGCTGAAGACCATCCACGCGAGGATCGACAGCAGGGTCTTGTGCACCAGATGCTGGGCAAACAGGTTTTCGACGAACAGCCAGCCGGAAATCAGCGACATCGACAGCAAGACCCAGCCGGCCCACAGGAAACCGAAGAGCAGGCTTTCCATGGTTTGCAGCGGCGGGAAGCTTTTGATCAGGCCAAGCGGGTGCTTGTTCTTCAGTTGATGATCCTGCAGCAACAGCAGCAAAGACTGGAACACCGCGATGGTGAACATCCCGTAGGCGAGGATCGACAGCAGGATATGGCTGATGATGCCGTGTTCTTCAATGATCGGTTGCAGCGTACCGGAAGGCGCGAACTGCGCCATCAGGGTCGTCAGCAGCCCCAGCGGGAACAGGAGGATCAGCAGGATTTCGACCGGGAGGCGAATGCACGCGAGCATGGTCACGATGATCACGGCAACAGCGATCAGGCTGGCGGCACTGAAAAAGTCCAGACCCAGGCCGATAGGGCGCACCAGTTGGCCGAACAGCGCACTGGCCTGGCAGGCAACGGCAAGGGTGCCGATCAGGCACAGCAGCCATTTGTCGGCCTTTTGGCCCCGACGCAGGCGCATACCCTGGTAGACGGTCGCAGCGGCGTAAAAGACGGCGGCGGCGAGGCTGAAGAGCAAACTCGGTGACAAGGGGGACATAGATCCTGTTGGGCGTGCTCGAAAGCCGGTGAGTTTGGCATAAAACGCGCATTTCACGAAAGACTACAGAAGCAGACGCCGTGGTGTCCGTGCGCCGGACTCTTCGCTATAATCCGCGACCTGCTCAAGCCACAGGCTTGCCGATCGCTGTTTCAGCCGCCTTTATAGCGTCCCTATTCCCAATAGCGATCCTGTAAAGCGCAGGCGTCGCGATGTCGGCAGCCGACTGAAAAGGCCGCTACGGGCCGGGCCGCATCAATCGGGGTTCAGCACGAACCCAAAGGATCACGCATGTTTGAAAATCTGACAGATCGTCTTTCGCAGACGCTGCGCCAGGTCACCGGTAAAGCCAAGCTGACCGAGGACAACATCAAGGACACACTGCGTGAAGTGCGTATGGCGCTGCTTGAAGCCGACGTCGCCTTGCCGGTTGTCAAAGACTTCGTCAATCGCATCAAGGAGCGCGCTGTCGGCACCGAGGTGTCGCGCAGCCTGACGCCGGGCCAGGCGTTCGTGAAGATCGTCCAGGCCGAGCTGGAAGAGATGATGGGGGCGGCCAACGAAGAGCTGACCCTCAACGTCACGCCGCCGGCGGTCATCCTGATGGCGGGTCTGCAAGGTGCGGGCAAGACCACCACTGCCGGCAAGCTCGCCCGATTCCTGAAAGAGCGCAAAAAGAAAACCGTGATGCTGGTGTCGGCGGACGTTTACCGTCCAGCCGCGATCAAGCAGCTGGAAACCCTGGCCAACGACATCGGCGTGACGTTCTTCCCGTCCGACATCAGCCAGAAGCCGGTGGACATCGCTGAAGCGGCCATCAAGGAAGCCAGGCTCAAGTTCATCGATGTGGTGATCCTCGACACCGCCGGTCGTCTGCACATCGACGCCGAAATGATGGGCGAGATCCAGGCGCTGCACGCGGCGGTCAAGCCGGCCGAGACGCTGTTCGTCGTCGACGCCATGACTGGCCAGGATGCTGCGAACACCGCCAAGGCGTTTGGTGATGCGCTGCCGCTCACCGGTGTGATTCTGACCAAGGTCGACGGCGACGCCCGTGGCGGTGCTGCACTGTCGGTGCGCGCCATCACCGGCAAGCCGATCAAGTTCATCGGTATGGGCGAGAAGAGCGAGGCGCTGGAGCCGTTCCACCCGGACCGTATCGCATCGCGCATCCTTGGCATGGGCGACGTGCTCAGCCTGATCGAGCAGGCCGAACAGACCCTCGACAAGGACAAGGCCGACAAACTGGCCAAGAAGCTGAAGAAGGGCAAGGGCTTCGACCTCGAAGACTTCCGCGACCAGCTGCAACAAATGAAGAACATGGGCGGCCTGGGCGGGCTCATGGATAAACTGCCAAGCATCGGTGGCGTGAACCTGTCGCAGATGGGCAACGCACAGGGCGCAGCCGAAAAGCAGTTCAAGCAGATGGAAGCCATCATCAATTCGATGACCCCGGCCGAGCGTCGCGACCCTGAGTTGATCAGCGGTTCACGCAAGCGCCGTATCGCCATGGGTTCCGGCACTCAGGTGCAGGACATCGGTCGTCTGATCAAGCAGCACAAACAGATGCAGAAGATGATGAAAAAGTTTTCGACCAAGGGCGGCATGGCCAAAATGATGCGCGGCATGGGCGGAATGTTGCCCGGCGGCGGTATGCCCAAAATGTAAATTGCATCGTGCGGGCGTTATTCCCGCGCGTTCTTCATTGGGGCAACTGTCCCGATGGCCTGCTCAGGCAGGCGCTCAACGCCGTCATCCCTGACGGCTCCACGGCAGATCTTGATGGCCTGACGGCGCACGCCGGAAAAAGTCATTTGCAAAAATCCGGATATTCCTTAGAATATGCGGCCTTTCGGGCACCCATGCCCGCTGTGCATCTTAGATTTGCAGCACCGACTACAGGAAAATTGTTCAATGCTAACAATCCGTCTTGCCCTTGGCGGCTCTAAAAAGCGCCCGTTCTACCACCTGACTGTGACCGACAGCCGTAACCCACGCGACGGTTCGCACAAGGAACAAATCGGTTTCTTCAACCCGGTTGCCCGTGGTCAGGAAATCCGTCTGTCCGTGAACCAAGAGCGTCTGGCCTACTGGCTGAGCGTTGGTGCACAACCTTCTGAGCGTGTTGCTTCGCTGTTGAAGGAATCTGCCAAGGCTGCGGCCTGAGCAATATGAACGCGACGCCAGCTTCTGCCGACGATTTGATCGTCATCGGCAAGATTTACTCGGTACATGGCGTTCGCGGCGAAGTGAAGGCGTACTCCTTTACTGATCCAACCGAAAACCTGTTGCAGTACAAAACCTGGACGCTCAAGCGCGAAGGCAATGTGAAACAGGTCGAGCTGGTCAGTGGACGCGGGAACGACAAGTTCCTGGTCGCCAAGCTCAAGGGTCTTGATGATCGTGAAGAAGCTCGTCTTCTGGCCGGTTATGAGATCTGCGTGCCACGCGACCTGTTCCCTGAATTGACCGACGGCGAGTACTACTGGTACCAGCTTGAAGGTCTGAAGGTCATTGACGGTCTTGGGCAACTGCTCGGGAAGGTCGATCATCTTCTGGAAACCGGCGCCAACGATGTAATGGTGGTCAAACCCTGCGCAGGCAGTCTGGACGATCGCGAACGCCTTTTGCCCTATACGGAGCAATGCGTGTTGGCTGTTGATCTGGTTGCAGGCGAGATGAAGGTGGAATGGGACGCGGATTTCTAAGCAATGGCCAGCCTGCGCATAGAAGTCATCACGCTGTTTCCCGAGATGTTTTCCGCCATCAGCGAATACGGTATTACCAGCCGTGCGGTGAAACAGGAGCTGTTGCAGCTCACCTGTTGGAATCCGCGGGATTACACCACTGATCGACATCACACTGTGGACGATCGCCCGTTTGGCGGTGGCCCTGGCATGGTGATGAAGATCAAGCCCCTCGAAGATGCTCTGGCTCAGGCCAGACAGGCGGCGGGGGATGCGGCGAAGGTAATTTACCTGTCGCCACAAGGCCGCAAGCTGGATCAGTCTGCGGTACGCGAACTGGCGCAGGAAGAAGCACTTATCCTGATTGCCGGTCGTTATGAAGGCGTCGACGAGCGTTTCATTGAAGCTCATGTCGATGAAGAGTGGTCGATTGGCGACTATGTGTTATCTGGCGGTGAGCTGCCGGCCATGGTCCTGATAGATGCGGTTACGCGACTGCTGCCTGGAGCTTTAGGGCATGTAGATTCCGCGGAGGAAGATTCCTTCACGGATGGTCTGCTGGATTGCCCGCACTACACCCGACCGGAGGTGTATGCGGATCAGCGTGTTCCCGACGTATTGCTTAGTGGCAATCACGCACACATCCGGCGTTGGCGTTTACAGCAGTCCCTTGGGCGGACCTATGAACGACGCGCCGATCTTCTGGAAAGCCGCTCGCTTTCTGGAGAAGAGAAGAAGCTGCTGGCGGAATACCTCCGCGGGCGGGACGATAGTTAACGTATCGATGGTAAATCAGACCGGTTTACCTTAGGAGCACAGCATGACTAACAAAATCATCCTTGCACTCGAAGCAGAGCAGATGACCAAAGAGATCCCTCCCTTTGCCCCGGGCGACACCATTGTCGTTCAGGTGAAAGTGAAGGAAGGCGACCGCGCTCGTCTGCAGGCGTTCGAAGGCGTTGTTATCGCCAAGCGTAACCGTGGTGTGAACAGTGCTTTCACTGTTCGTAAAATCTCCAACGGTGTTGGCGTTGAACGTACTTTCCAGACCTACAGCCCGCAAATCGACAGCATGGCTGTGAAACGTCGCGGCGACGTTCGCAAGGCCAAGCTGTACTACCTGCGTGACCTGTCCGGTAAAGCAGCTCGCATCAAGGAAAAACTGGTTTAATCCCAGTCTTCCCATGCGAATGAAAAAGCAGCCTACGGGCTGCTTTTTTGCTTTCCGGGATTCGGTTTTTGTCCCGCCTTCGCAGGTGTGAAAAACTGCCCCCCGCTTTCCATCACTCAAGTCAGAACCCATGCCCGCCATTGACCATCCCATGATCGACCGCTTCCTCGACGCCTTGTGGCTGGAGAAAGGGCTGTCGGACAACACGCGCGACGCTTATCGCAGCGACCTCGCGCTGTTCAACGGCTGGTTGCAGGAAAAGGGCGTGGACCTGATGAGTGTGAGTCGGGAAGCGATTCTCGACCACTTGGCGTGGCGGGTCGACAACGGCTACAAACCTCGCTCGACGGCACGGCTGCTCTCCGGCGTGCGCGGTTTCTATCGCTATCTGCTCCGGGAGAAGCTGATCGCGGTCGACCCGACGTTGCAGGTCGACATGCCGCAGTTGGGTAAGCCACTTCCCAAATCCTTGTCCGAAGCCGACGTTGAAGCGTTGCTTGGCGCCCCCGACCTGAGCGACGCCATCGGCCAGCGTGACCGGGCCATGCTTGAAGTGCTCTACGCCTGCGGGCTGCGGGTGACCGAACTGATCAGCCTGACGCTTGAGCAGGTCAACTTGCGTCAGGGTGTGTTGCGCATGATGGGCAAGGGCAGCAAGGAGCGTCTGGTGCCGATGGGGGAGGAAGCCATCGTCTGGGTCGAGCGTTATATGCGCGACGCTCGCCACGAATTGCTCAACGGTCGGCCCAGCGACGTGCTGTTTCCCAGCCAGCGCGGCGAACAGATGACCCGCCAGACCTTCTGGCACCGCATCAAGCACCAGGCCAAAGTCGCCGGCATCGGCAAATCCCTGTCGCCGCACACCCTGCGTCACGCCTTTGCCACACACCTGCTCAACCATGGCGCCGACCTGCGCGTCGTGCAGATGCTCCTTGGTCACAGCGACCTGTCGACCACGCAGATTTACACCCACGTCGCCCGCGCTCGGTTGCAGGAAGTGCACGCAAAGCATCACCCGAGGGGGTAGGGGACTTCAGTAATTTACGACGTGTCTTACATCAGCGGGCGTCGGCCTCGCGAGCCTTATGTGATAGGCTTTGCCGGTTTCGCAGATCAAGGCCCTGAAAACATCCCGGTGCTTTTTCGCCACCCGTTTTCAGCCCGGCCCGTCTGCTCACCGCTCGAGGAGTTTTCATGCGCGTCACTCGTTTTCTCGGTGCTGCCGTTGTAGCGCTGGCCAGCTCTTTCAGCCTTTTTGCCCACGCCGATGAGGCGTCCGACAAAGCCATTCGCAAGACCCTGGAATCGCTCAATCTGGAAATTCCCGTCGAGAGCATTTCCAGCAGTCCGTTGAACGGCCTCTACGAAGTCAATCTGAAGGGCGGTCGTGTGCTGTATGCCAGCGGCGACGGTCAGTTCGTCATGCAGGGCAACCTGTACCAGATGCAGGCCGGCAAGCCGGTCAACCTGACCGAGAAGGTCGAGCGTCAGGCGATTGCCAAGACTATCAATGGCATTCCTGCCGCTGAAATGGTCGTCTACCCAGCCGTGGGCGAGACCAAATCCCACATCACGGTGTTCACTGACACCACCTGCCCGTACTGCCACAAACTGCATGCCGAAGTGCCGGAGCTGAACAAGCGTGGCATCGAAGTGCGCTATGTGGCGTTCCCGCGTCAGGGCCTGGGTTCGCCGGGTGACGAGCAGCTTCAGGCAGTGTGGTGCTCCAAGGACCGCCGCGGTGCCATGGACCGCATGGTCGATGGCAAGAATATTCAGGCGCCCAAGTGCGACAACCCGGTCACCAGGCAATTTGAAATCGGCCAGTCCATCGGCGTGAACGGCACACCGGCCATCGTGTTGGCCGACGGTCAGCTGATTCCGGGCTACCAGCCGGCGCCACAAGTGGCCAAACTCGCACTGAGTGCCAAGTAATTTCGTTTATCGCAGCCTCCTGCGGTAAACATTGAAGCGGCCTTTCTGCAGCGCTTCATCAATAGCGAGCCGTGTTGAATGCGGCTGATTCCACGGCCGGCCTCGCGTCGGCCGTTTTATGGGGAGTTCATAGTGAAACCGGTAAAAGTAGGCATCTGTGGGCTGGGTACTGTCGGTGGCGGTACCTTCAATGTGCTAAAGCGTAACGCCGAGGAAATTGCCCGCCGTGCCGGGCGTGGAATCGAAGTGGCGCAGATTGCCATGCGTACGCCAAACCCCAATTGCCAGATTACCGGTACCCCGACCACGACCGACGTGTTCGACGTGGCGAGCAACCCTGAAATCGACATCGTCATCGAGCTGATCGGTGGCTACACCATCGCCCGCGAACTGGTGCTCAAGGCCATCGAAAACGGCAAGCACGTGGTGACCGCCAACAAGGCGCTGATCGCCGTGCACGGCAACGAAATTTTCGCCAAGGCCCGCGAGAAGGGCGTCATCGTGGCGTTCGAAGCGGCGGTCGCGGGCGGTATTCCGGTGATCAAGGCCATTCGTGAAGGCCTGTCGGCCAACCGCATCAACTGGGTCGCCGGCATCATCAACGGCACCGGCAACTTCATCCTCACCGAGATGCGCGAAAAGGGACGCACCTTCCCGGACGTCCTGGCTGAAGCGCAGGCGCTGGGCTATGCAGAAGCCGATCCGACCTTTGACGTCGAAGGCATCGACGCGGCGCACAAGCTGACCATTCTGGCGTCCATCGCCTTTGGCATTCCGCTGCAATTCGACAAGGCCTACACCGAAGGCATCACCAAGCTGACCACCGCCGACGTCAATTACGCCGAAGCGCTGGGCTACCGGATCAAGCACCTGGGCGTTGCCCGCAGCACGCCGAGCGGTATTGAACTGCGCGTCCACCCGACCCTGATCCCGGCGGACCGCCTGATCGCCAACGTCAATGGCGTGATGAACGCCGTGATGGTCAACGGCGACGCGGCCGGCTCGACATTGTTCTACGGCGCAGGTGCCGGCATGGAGCCAACGGCTTCGTCTGTCGTGGCCGATCTGGTCGACGTGGTCCGTGCCCTGACCACCGACCCTGAAAACCGCGTCCCGCATCTGGCCTTCCAGCCCGATTCGCTTTCGGCCCACCCGATCCTGCCGATCGATGCGTGCGAAAGCGCCTACTACCTGCGCATCCAGGCCAAGGACCATCCCGGTGTGCTGGCTCAGGTGGCGAGCATTCTGTCCGAGCGCGGCATCAACATCGAATCGATCATGCAGAAAGAAGTCGAAGAGCATGACGGCCTGGTGCCGATGATTCTGCTGACCCACCGCGTGGTCGAGAAACGCATGAACGATGCGATCGAAGCGCTGGAGGCGCTGGAAGATGTCGCCGGCCCGGTTGTGCGTATCCGCGTTGAGCATTTGAACTGAGATAAGCCGCAGCAAGCGTTAAGCGGCAAGCTGCAAGTAACAGCAAAATCATATCGCGGTGAGCTTCGGGCACCGGGCTGCAGGTTAAAGACAAACCGCTTTGACTTGCAGCTTGCCCCTTGAGGCTTGCCGCCCAAACCGAAGGTTTGAAGAATGCGCTATATCAGTACCCGCGGCCAGGCACCGGCCCTGAATTTCGAAGACGTGCTGCTGACCGGTCTGGCAAGCGATGGCGGTCTGTACGTTCCGGAAAACCTGCCGCGCTTTACTCAGGAAGAGATCGCGTCCTGGGCCGGTCTGCCTTATCACGAACTGGCCTTTCGCGTCATGCGTCCGTTCGTGACGGGCAGCATCCCCGACGCGGATTTCAAGAAGATTCTCGAAGAAACCTACGGCGTGTTTTCCCATGCTGCGGTTGCGCCACTGCGCCAGCTCAACGGCAACGAGTGGGTGTTGGAGCTGTTTCACGGCCCGACCCTGGCGTTCAAGGATTTCGCTCTGCAACTGCTGGGTCGTTTGCTGGACTACGTGCTCGAGAAGCGCGGCGAACGCGTGGTCATCATTGGCGCTACGTCGGGTGACACCGGCTCGGCGGCCATCGAAGGCTGTCGTCGTTGCGACAACGTCGACATCTTCATCCTGCACCCGAACAATCGCGTGTCCGATGTTCAGCGCCGTCAGATGACCACTATCTTCGGCGAGAACATCCATAACATCGCGATCGAAGGCAACTTCGACGACTGCCAGGAAATGGTCAAGAACAGCTTCGCCGACCAGAGCTTTCTGAAGGGCACGCGTCTGGTGGCGGTGAACTCGATCAACTGGGCGCGGATCATGGCCCAGATCGTCTACTACTTCCACGCGGCCCTGCAGGTGGGTGGCCCGGCGCGTTCGGTGGCGTTCTCCGTGCCGACCGGCAACTTCGGCGACATCTTCGCCGGTTACCTGGCCCGTAACATGGGCTTGCCAATCAGCCAACTGGTTGTGGCAACTAACCGTAACGACATCCTGCACCGTTTCATGAGCGGCAATCAGTACGTCAAGGAAACGCTGCACGCGACATTGACCCCGTCGATGGACATCATGGTGTCGTCCAACTTCGAGCGTCTGCTGTTCGACATGCACGGTCGCAACGGCGGCGCGATCGCCAAGCTGATGGACACCTTCAGGCAAGGCGGTGGTTTCAGCGTCGAGGAAGAGCGCTGGACCGAGACCCGCAAGTTGTTTGATTCGCTGGCGGTCAGTGACGAAGACACCTGCAAAACCATCGCCGAAGTGTTCGCCAGCACTGGCGAGCTGCTCGATCCGCACACCGCCATCGGCGTGAAAGCCGCGAGGGACTGCCGCCGCAGCCTGGACACGCCGATGGTGATTCTGGGAACGGCACATCCGGTCAAATTCCCGGATGCCGTACTGAAGGCCGGTGTAGGAAAAGCGCTTGAGCTGCCTGCACATTTGTCTGATTTGTTTGAGCGAGACGAACGCTGCACCGTCCTGCCAAATGACCTCAAGGCCGTGCAGGCCTTTGTCAGCCAACACGGTAATCGTGGCAAGCCTCTCTGACCGTATCGCCGTGTAACAACTAAGGCCCGCCTCGCAGCGGGCCTTGTTTTTTCTGCGTGCCACACTTCCGAGGAATTTTCATTTTTCGGATAAGCCTGTGGTTGTTAAACATTTTTACTCAGCGGCATTCAACGGCCGCGACCTGAACCTCCAACCGGCGCTGTGGGCGTTGCTGATGCTCGTGTGCATCTGCAGTCGCGCAGGCCATGCAGCTGAAAACTTGCGGTTCGGCCTGAGCGTGCCCTTCGTCGCGCACCAACCGCTTGTCCTTGATGATGCGGATCGCCAGTGGCTGAACGGACGAAAAGTGCTGAGGGTCGGCATTTCCGTTGCTGATCATGAGCCCATCGACATCACCACCGACCATAATCGCTATCAGGGCATCAGCGCAGATTACCTGGGCCTGATCAGTGCGCGGCTTTCCATGCCCGTGCAGATACGGGGGTTCGCCAAACGCGCACAGGCGGTCAACGCATTGGTGGCCGGAGAAATCGACTTGCTGACCAGCGCCAACGGTTTCGAGCGAGGAATGTCCGGACTGGCATTCACGCGGGACTACGTTCCCGACCGGGCAGTTGTGTTTGGAAGAGGCAATGACGCTGGCCTGCACACTTCGCTGAGGGGAAAACGGGTGGTGTTGCTGGACGGCTATGCTGACGAGGCGCAGGTGCAACGGCTCTACCCGGACAGCGAGATCGTCGTCGCGCCCACGCTTTACAGCGCGATGGAGGCATTGACCCACGACTACGCCGACGCGTTCATTGCCAACGAGCTGACGGTGCAGTCTTACAGCCTGTTGCGGCCTTACCTCGGTTTGCAGACCAAGTTCGACAGCCTGTTGCCGTCCACAGGTTTTTCGTTTGCCTTCCGAGAGCAAGACTCCAGGTTGCTGAAACTCTTCGACCAAGCGCTGGCAGGCCTGGACGAATCCGTCATCCGTGAGATCCAGGGGCGCTGGACCCTCGGGTTGGGCGCCGATCTGGCCCGGCCGCAGGTGAATTTCAACGCTGTCGAACAGCTGTGGATTCGCAGGCATCCGCAGGTCACCGTCGCCTCCACCCAGCACCCTCCCTACATCTACAAAGATGCTCAAGGTCGCTGGGTGGGTTTGAATGTGGATGTGCTCGCGCGTATCTCGCGAATGACCGGTTTGCAGTTCGTCTATCAGGAGTCGACCTCGACCGAAGGCTTGCTGGAGACGCTGGCGCAGGGCAGTGCACACATGAACACCACGCTGGCCGAAAACCCGGAGCGCAAAGGGCTGTTGAATTTCACCTACGCATTTGGTGGCAACAACTGGGTGTTTCTGGTGCACGCTGACAGCAATCCTTCCTTCCAGCTGTCGGACATGACCGGCAAGGTGCTGGCGCTTCCCGCGCGCCACGCGTTGCTCGCGTTCATTCAGCAACGCTATCCGCATGTCCGGCTCAAGCTTGTGGCGACGTACGAAGATGCCCGCCGACTGGTGGAAAAGGGCGACGCCGACGCCACCATCCAGAACGAGGCAGGCGCGTGGCTCTATCCATCGGGCGAGCTGAAGGTCGGGCGCAGTGTCGAGGGCATGTGGTCGCCGGACAAATTTTCGGTCGTCAAAAACCAACCCGAATTGCTTGGCATACTCAATAAGGCCCTGGAAGAATTTCCGGTGGCCGAGATGCGTGCAATCCGCCTGAAATGGCTCGGGGCAGCGAATCCTCAACCTTCGGTCTGGAACCGCATTCCCGCCTGGATATACGGGGTCATGAGCGCTTCCCTATTGTTGGGTCTGGTGTCGCTGGCCTGGAGCAGCCGTCTGAAGTTCCAGATTCACCAGCGGCAGCGTGCTGAAGTGCAACTGGGTGATCAGCTCGCCTTCAAGCGGATACTGCTCGACGCCATCCCCAACCCGATTTACGTGCGTGACCTTCAGGGCCGTCTCGTCGCCTGCAACCGCAGTTATGAGGAGAGCTTCGGGATCAGTTACGAGCAGATGCAGGGCCGTCGCCTGATCGACGTTGATCTCGTTCCTCGCGACCTGGCCGAGCAGATGCATGCTGATTACTTGAAGCTGCTGGAAACCCAGCAGCCGGTGTTTACCGAGCGCGCCCTCACCCTGGCTGGGCGACAGGTCTACGCGTGGCAATGGGCAGTGCCTTACTACCGCGCCGACGGTCAGATGCAGGGGTTGCTCGGCGGCTGGATGGACATCAGCGAACGCAAGCGTCTGGAGTCTGAGTTGCGTGACGCGCGCAAGGCCGCCGAGCAGGCGGCGGCACAGTTGAAGGCGCTCCTTAACAAGGCAGGCGCAGCCCGGACGCCCGGAGGGTAAATTTTGCCTGTCACATTCGGCAGGCATGCTCCGGAATCAGGCTGCGGCAGTGCGCACGTGTCGAAGCGTCACAGTGCTCCGAACTTTCCACTGCTGCCAATGGTCATTGGTTAGCACCTTTGCATTCAAACTGTTGAGTGGTGATCCGGATGGAAAATATCAGCTTGCTACTGAGCGAAGCGCTGTCCCCTTATCAGGTGAGCATTGGCCCTGCCGGTGTCCTGGGCGAGCGTCTGGTGACGCTGAAAAATCCAGCGGGTGCGATGGTGATTGAACGTGTTTTTTCTGCATCGCAATTGGGCGACAAGCGTCAGCTGACTGATGTGGTAGACGGTCTTCACCGTGACTTGATGGTGGCGGAAGGGCGCATCGAGCCTTGTGTTATCGCCGCCATGCGCAATGTTTCCCAGTCCGCCGCTTACGCTGCATCTCGACCTTTCATCTGAGCCGCAGGGAACCTTCTCGATTCAGTAGGCTCCTATCAGTTACGGCAGGCGCAGGCATTGTGCTCCGGTGTTCATGCTGCCTGCCGTACGGGTCCAAGATGGACCGTGGTTGACCCCGAGCAGTCTCCCCGCTGCTCGGGGTTTCTTTTGTCTGAAATTCGGCGGCTCAACGCCGGGCACGGATTTCACGCAGCGTCAGTTCGGCGGCTCCTCAAAGAATGTCTGGGCGTCGCGCAGGTATTCCTCCTTCTTGACCATCCATTCCGAGTAAAACCCGATCAGTCGCGTCACTCGCAGCACGCGCATTTCCCGGTTAATGATTTCCATCGCCGCCCGGCCCTTGTCGGTCTTCGAACAGGCAATGTGAGCGAACTGGTATTTGGGCACGCCTTTCACCGGCAGGAATTCCACTGCGTCCAGAGGAATGCCTTGTTGCTGGGCGTGAAAGCGGGCTTCCGGCCAGTAACTGATGATCGCCTGAAAGCGATCCAGTCGTTCCATTTCCAGCATGCTGCCGACCGCCGTGTTGCCGTAGTGCAGGAGCAGACGGTTGGGGTGAGTGGTTTCGCGCAACACTTTATCGATGACCGGGCCGTAGCTGCGTTCGCCGACGATGCCGACATCGACGCTGTCGCTGGCGAGCAAGGCGGCAAGGTCGAGGCGGCCGTCGGCGTCGATGAAAGGTGCGAACAGTGCGTGGCGGCTGCGCTCGATCGTCACGCCATTACTGGGCGTGGCATACGAGGGGATGGAAAATAGAATGGTTTTGTCGCGCTCGGGCGTCCACAGCAGGGTCGCGTCGCAGGCGAACACGTCAGGGTCATTGAGCATCTGCGTTCCGCGCGCGCGGTTGACGTGCATGATCTGGTGATCGTATTCCGGCATCCGGGCGGTCAGCTCGGGCATCAGCTTGTCGATGGCTCCCTGGCCCGCCAATGGGCCGGAAAATATGGTCAGCGGCGGGAAGTCGCGCAGCAGCCAGATCAGCGTTTCACGTGCCGACGCCGTACCGGGCACGCAGGCGAGCAGCGCGGCGATCAGCCAGGCGCGCATTCGGGAACCGGTGACAGGCATGGAAGGTTTGACCCTCATTGACGGTCTCTCGCAGCAAAGTATCGATGGTGTGCTTCATTTGTTTAACACATGTCATGTGGGCTTGAGTAATGCATCGCGAACGTTGTATGCCATCTCCCATTTAAAAGGCGAGCCTCATCGCTCATCGAGTTCGGTCGTTCAACGGGACTGCATCGGGTAGACTTGCCGCCTTTCCCGTCTCTCTAGAAGCCCGTTCATGGCCCAGCCGTCCACGACCTACAAGTTCGAACTCAATCTCACCGACCTTGATCGCGGGGTCTACGAAACCGTCAAGCAGACCATCGCCCGTCACCCTTCGGAGACCGAAGAGCGCATGACCGTGCGCCTGTTGGCCTACGCCTTCTGGTACAACGAGCACCTGTCCTTTGGCCGTGGTCTGTCGGACGTCGACGAACCGGCGTTGTGGGAAAAGAGTCTGGACGATCGCGTGCTGCACTGGATCGAAGTTGGCCAGCCCGACGCCGACCGCCTGACCTGGTGCTCGCGCCGTACCGAACGCACGAGCCTGCTGGCCTACGGCAGTCTGCGGGTGTGGGAAGGCAAGGTTATACCGGCGATCAAGACACTGAAGAACGTCAACATCGCTTCGGTACCCCAGGAGGCGCTGGAGATTCTGTCCAAGGACATGCCCCGGGTGATCAAGTGGGACGTGATGATCAGCGAAGGCACGATCTTCGTGACCGACGATCGCGGCCAGCACGAAGTGCAACTGCAGTGGCTGGCGGGCGAGCGGGGCTGATTCAGTCCTGCGTTGCGACGCTACTACAGCGCCATCGCGACGGCATCGCTACACCCAACCGGCCCCAACGAGAACACCAGCGGAACCTGAATGCGCATCGAACCACGCGAGTTACCTGACACCCTGCCTTTTCTTGGCGATCTGCCGCCCTTGCTCACCCGGCTTTACGCGGCCCGCGGTGTGGCGTCGGAGGCGGAACTCGACAAGGGCCTCGCCCGGTTGATCCCGTATCAACAGCTCAAAGGCATCGATGCCGCTGTCGATCTGCTGGTAACTGCTTTGCAGCAGCGTCAGCGCATCCTCATCGTCGGAGACTTCGATGCCGATGGCGCCACGGCCAGCACAGTCGGCGTGATGGGCCTGCGCCTGCTCGGTGCTGGGCATGTGGACTATCTGGTGCCGAACCGTTTCGAATTCGGCTACGGCCTGACACCGGAAATCGTCCAGGTCGCCCTTGAGCGCCAGCCTGATTTGCTCATGACCGTGGACAACGGCATTTCCAGCGTCGAAGGCGTTGCAGCAGCGAAGGCGGCGGGTTTGCAGGTATTGGTCACCGATCACCACTTGCCCGGCCACGAATTGCCGGCGGCCGACGCCATCGTCAACCCGAACCAGCCCGGCTGCACCTTCCCGAGCAAGTCGCTGGCCGGCGTCGGCGTGATCTTTTATGTGTTGATGGCCTTGCGCGCGCGACTGCGGGACATCGGCTGGTTCGAGGGCCGCGCTCAACCCAATCTGGGCGAGTTGCTGGATCTGGTGGCATTGGGCAGCGTCGCAGACGTCGTGCCGCTGGATGCCAACAACCGGATTCTGGTGCACCAGGGGCTCATGCGCATCCGCGCCGGGCGTGCACGTCCGGGGTTGCGCGCCATTCTTGATGTCGCCCGTCGCGAGGCGTCGCGCATTACTTCGACCGACCTGGGTTTCATCATCGGCCCGCGCTTGAACGCGGCCGGGCGTCTGGATGACATGAGCCTGGGCATCGAATGCCTGTTGTGTGATGACGAGACCGAGGCGCGGGAAATGGCCGTGCGTCTGGACGAGCTCAATCAGGACCGCAAGTCCATCGAGCAGGGCATGCAACGCGAGGCGCTCGCCCAGCTCAAAGATCTGCCGCTGGAGTCGATGCCGTTCGGGCTGTGCCTGTTCGAACCCGAGTGGCACCAGGGCGTGATCGGCATTCTGGCCTCGCGCATGAAAGAGCGTTATCACCGCCCGACTATTGCGTTCGCCAGCGCAGGCGAGGGTGTGCTGAAGGGGTCGGCGCGTTCAGTGCCGGGCTTTCACATCCGCGACGCACTTGATGCGGTGGCGGCGAAACATCCCGAGCTGATCAGCAAGTTTGGCGGCCACGCGATGGCGGCCGGGCTGTCGCTGCCGGAAGGCAACTTCCCGGCGTTCGCCGAGGCCTTCGACGCCGAGGTGCGCCGCCAGCTCAAGGAAGAAGACCTGACCGGCCGGTTGTTGTCCGACGGCACCTTGGCGGTAGAAGAGTTTCATCTGGAACTGGCCCGCGCGCTGCGCAACGCCGGCCCATGGGGACAGCACTTTCCCGAGCCGTTGTTCCATGGCGTGTTCCAGTTGGTGGAGCAGCGAGTGGTCGGCGAGCGTCATCTGAAGATGGTACTCAAGACCGAGTGCGGCAGCGTCAGGCTCGAAGGCATCGCCTTCAGCGTCGACCGCGACGTATGGCCCAACCCGACCGTGCGTTGGGTCGAGCTGGCGTACAAGCTGGACCTGAACGAGTTTCGCGGCAACGAGACCGTGCAACTGATGGTGGTTCATCTTTCACCGCGCTGATTCATAGGGTTCGGTTAAAGCCAGTCCCACCGGTGTACGCGGCAGTAGGACCGGCTTTGGCCGGGGATAGGCGAGTGCGTGCGACGCAGAGTTCATCTTGCGCCGCTGATCGGTGTAGGAGCGCGCTTGCCCGCGAAGAGGCCAGTACATCCGACGCATATTGATCGTCCGTGCCTACGTATTCGCGGGCAAGCGCGCTCCTACATTGATTTGCGGCGTACGAAGGATCACGGTCGAACGCAAGATCCGCAGGAGCCAGTCCTACAGGGGTAAGCATTCCAATAGCAGGACCGGCTTCAGCCGGAAACGACTGAACCCTCACTTCTCTCGGGTTGTCGACTAGGCTCAAGGTTCGCACGTAAGGAACCTGCCACACGATCTGAGAGGTCCCCATGAGCCTGCTGCTTGAACCCTATACCCTTCGCCAACTGACCCTGCGCAATCGCATTGTGGTATCGCCGATGTGTCAGTACTGCTGCGCCGACGGCCTGGCCAATGACTGGCATCTGGTCCATCTGGGCAGCCGCGCGGTCGGCGGCGCCGGGCTGATTTTTACCGAAGCGGCGGCAGTTACCCAGGACGGGCGTATCACCCCGGAAGACCTTGGCATCTGGAACGACGAGCAGATCGCACCGCTGCAACGCATTACCCGCTTCATCAACGCTCAAGGCGCGGTTGCCGGCATTCAGCTGTCCCACGCCGGACGCAAGGCCAGCACCTGGCGGCCGTGGGTGAGCCAGAGTGGCGCCATCCCTGCCGACCAAGGCGGCTGGGCGACGTGGGGGCCCTCGAAGATCGCTTTCGACCCGACCTACACCGTGCCTACGCCGCTGGATGAAGCCCAGATTAAGGACATCATCAAGGCCTTCGTCGATGCTGCCAAACGTGCCTTGACCGCAGGTTTCAAAGTGGTCGAAATCCACGCTGCGCACGGTTATCTGCTGCATCAGTTCCTGTCGCCGCTCAGCAACCAGCGTCAGGATCAATACGGCGGCTCCTTCGACAACCGCATCCGCCTGACCCTCGAGATCACCAAGGCCGTGCGTGAAGTCTGGCCCGAAGAACTGCCGCTGTTCGTGCGCGTCTCGGCCACCGATTGGGTGGAAGATGGCTGGAATCCTGACGAAACCGTTGAGCTGGCCAAGCGCTTGAAAGCGCTGGGCGTCGACCTGGTTGACGTGTCTTCCGGCGGCACTGCGGCGAAAGCCGAGATTCCGGTGGGCCCGGGTTACCAAACCGAGTTCGCCGGTCGCGTGCGCAACGAGTCCGGCATTGCCGCCGGCACCGTCGGCAAGATCACCGAACCCACCCAGGCCGACACCATCCTGCGGACGGGCCAGGCTGATCTGATTTTCCTCGCACGTGAATTGCTGCGCGATCCTTACTGGCCGCTGCGTGCCGATGAACATCTGGGCGGACGCCAGGCCACATGGCCCGCGCAATACCAGCGGGCAACGCACCGCGACCAGCCGATTCATGAGTCGGATTTGCGCGATTGATCACGACGCTGAATAGCTGATCTGCACTGCTCCAGCATCTTTTGCTCTGTGATGCTGGTTCTACTGGAGAAGATCCATGTGGGAGTGAGCTTGCTCGCGAAGACGGTATTCCAGTCGCCGGGAATTTAGCGGATGTACGGACCTCTTCGCGAGCAAGCTCGCTCCCACATGTGGTCCGAGTCGGCCTGCAAACTCAACATGCCCTCACTATGTCTCCGGGTCGCGCTTATCGGCTGACATGCCTGCACAGTTCTGCGCGCCGGCATCACACAGTAAAACCCCTTCACTTCCCCCCACTCCCCGCCACGCTTTCCCCACCCCGAGTCAGGTAGTACGCACCGAGGATCGGCAGCATGGTCACCATCATCACGAGCATCGCCACGACATTGGTCACCGGCACGTCCCGTGGGCGGCTGAGTTGGTTGAGCAGCCAGATGGGCAGGGTGCGTTCGTGCCCGGCGGTGAAGGTGGTGACGATGATTTCGTCGAACGACAGGGCAAACGCCAGCATGCCTCCGGCCAGCAGCGCCGAGCCCAGATTCGGCATGATGATGTAGCGAAAGGTCTGCCAGCCGTCGGCGCCGAGGTCCATCGAGGCTTCGATCAGGCTGTGGGAGGTGCGGCGCAGGCGGGCGATGACGTTGTTGTAGACGATCACCACGCAGAAGGTCGCGTGGCCAACGATGATGGTAAACATCCCCGGCTCGATCCCCAGGGCCTTGAACGCTGACAGCAAGGCCAGCCCGGTGATGATGCCGGGCAGGGCGATGGGCAGAATGAGCATCAGCGAAATGCCGTCCTTGCCGAAGAAGTCACGCCTGTACAGCGCCGCCGAGGCCAGCGTGCCGAGCACCAGTGCGATCAGCGTGGCAACGCAGGCGATTTGCAGCGACAGCTTGATAGATTCCAGCACGTCCGGTCGCGCGAACGCCACGCTGATCCACTTCAGGGTGAAGCCTTTCGGCGGGAAGCTGAAGGCAGCGTCTTCGGTGTTGAAGGCGTAGACGAAGATGATCAGGATCGGAAAATGCAGAAAAACCAGCCCGCCCCAGGCGGCGATCTTCAGGCCCCACGACGCTTTTTCAGAGTGCATCGAAAGCCCCCAGACGCTTGACGATGGCCAGATAAATCGCAATCAGCACGATGGGCACCAGCGTAAACGCCGCCGCCATGGGCATATTGCCGATGGCGCCTTGCTGGGCATACACCATGCTGCCGATGAAGTAACCCGGCGGGCCGACCAGTTGCGGCACGATGAAATCCCCCAGCGTCAGCGAAAACGTGAAGATCGAGCCCGCCGCAATGCCTGGCACCGACAGCGGCAGAATGACTTGCATAAACGTCTGCCGGGGCGTGGCGCCCAGGTCGGCGGAGGCGTGCAGCAGTGACGGCGGCAAGCGTTCGAGGGAGGCCTGAATCGGCAGGATCATGAACGGCAGCCAGATGTAGACGAACACCATGAATCGCCCCAGATGCGAGGTCGATAACGTGCTGCCGCCGATGCCGGGCGCGCTCAACAGCCACTGCAACACCGGCGCCAGCCCTAGATGCTGAACAAACCATTGCGCGACGCCGCCCTTTGCCAGCAGCAGCGTCCAGGCATAGGCCTTGACGATGTAACTGGCCCACATCGGCATCATCACCGCGATGTAAAAGAACGCCTTGGTTTTGCCGGTGGTATAGCGCGCCATGTAATACGCAATGGGGAAGGCGACGATGGCGCTGGCGATCGACACCGCAACGGCCATGGTCAGGGTGCGCCGAATGACGTCGAAATTGGCCGGGTTGAACAGCGCGCCAAAGTTCGCCAGGGTCAGGTCGGGCGTCACGGTCATGCTGAAGTCGTCGAAGGTATAGAAGCCTTGCCACAACAGCCCCAGCAGTGAGCCGAGGTAGATCGCGCCAAACCACAGCAGCGGCGGGATCAGCAGCAGCGACAGGTACAGGTTCGGGCGGCGATACAGGAGGTTGGAAAAGTGCCGGAGTGGCGATTGCCGTTGCATCGGCGCCGAGCCAGTGAACGTCTGACCCATCTCAATGCGCCTCGCACGGCGCGATTTCTGGCGATTCACGTGGCGCGTCATGCAGCGCAATCATTGCTTCCCGCGCCCAGCGAACGGTAACGCGTTGCCCTGCCTGATGGTGCGCGCCGGTGTCCAGCCATTGGCTGTTGGCCTGGCTGACAGTGAGCGTTTGGCCACTATCCAGTTTTACCTCGTAGCGGGTAGCGCTGCCCTGATATTGAATGTCGTGCAGCACGCCGCTGACCTCAACGTCGCGGCTCGCCGCAACGCCCTCGGCAAAACGAATGTGCTCGGGCCGAATAGAGAAAGCGTCCGGGTTGCCGCTCAACGCCTGCGCCAGTTCGCCACGCACGACGTTGGAGGTGCCCACGAATTCCGCCACGAAGGTCGTTGCCGGTTTCATGTACAGATTGCGCGGCGTATCGACTTGCTCGATACGGCCCTTGTTGAACACCGCGACCCGGTCCGACATGGACAGCGCTTCGGTCTGGTCGTGGGTGACGAAGATGAAGGTGATGCCCAACTGGCGCTGCAGTTTTTTCAGTTCGCTCTGCATCTGTTCGCGCAGCTTCAGGTCGAGTGCACCGAGAGGCTCGTCGAGCAGCAGCACGCGTGGGCGATTGACCAGTGCCCGCGCCAGGGCCACACGCTGACGCTGGCCGCCGGACAGTTGCACGGGTTTGCGCGCGCCGTAGCCTTCGAGTGCGACCATGCTCAGGGCCTCGTCGGCCCGCTTGATTCGTTCGGCCTTGCCGACGCCTTTGACTTTCAGCCCGTAGGCGACGTTGTCCCGCACGTTCATGTGGGGAAACAGCGCGTAGTCCTGAAACACCGTGTTGACGTCACGTTGGTAGGGCGGCAGGCCGGCGGCTTCCTGGCCATGAATGCGGATCGAGCCGGCGCTGGGTTGCTCGAAGCCCGCGATCAGGCGCAGGCAGGTGGTCTTGCCTGAACCCGAGGGGCCGAGCATGGAAAAGAACTCGCCGTCCTCGATGTCGATGGACACCCGGTCCACGGCTTTCACCTCGCCGAACAGCCGCGAGACGTGGGTGAACTGGACAGCATGGGTCATGGTGGCTAATTCCCGAAATCTTTCTCGATGTGTGCACTGGGCAGGTTTGTATTTGTAGGAGCGCGCTTGCCCGCGATTGCGACATGCCTGTGACGTTGATGCTGTATGACACACCATAATCGCGGGCAAGCGCGCTCCTACAATGGATGGATGTATCTACCCAGAGAGATTCCCCGGGCCTGAATACGCTTACCTGCCACCCATGATCGCAATGTAATCCTGCGTCCAGCGGCTGTACGGCACGTACTTTCCGCCCTCGGCCTGGGGTGTTTTCCAGAAAGCGATCTTTTCGAACAGGTCGAACCCGTTGGTCTCGCAACCCTCGGCGCCGAGCAGTTCGTTGCCCTTGCACGCGTCGGGCACCACCGGCAGGGAGCCGAACCAGGCGGCAACGTCGCCCTGAACCTTCGGTTGCAGCGACCAGTTCATCCACTTGTAGGCGCAGTTGGGGTGTTTGGCCTCGGCGTGCAACATCGTGGTGTCGGCCCAGCCGGTGGCGCCTTCCTGCGGGATGGTCGAGGCGACGGGCTGCTTGTCGGCGACCAGCCCGTTGACCATGTAGCCCCACGAACTGGACGCCGCCACGCCTTCGTTTTTCACGTCGCTCATCTGCACCGTCGCGTCGTGCCAGTAGCGGTGAATGAGGGGCTGCTGGGCGCGGAGCAGGTCGAGCACGGCCTTGTACTGAGTCTCGGTGAGCTGGTAAGGGTCGACGATATTCAGTTCCGGCTTGGCGGTCTTCAAGTACAGCGCGGCGTCGGCGATATAGATCGGCCCGTCATACGCCTGGACCCGGCCCTTGTTCGGTTTGCCGTCGGGCAAATCCTGCGGCTCGAACACCACGCTCCAGCTCACCGGCGGCGTCTTGAACACGTTGGTGTTGTACATCAGCACGTTCGGCCCCCACTGGTACGGCGTGCCGTACGTTTTGTTCTCGACCGTATACCAGGGGCCATCTTTCAGGCGCGGGTCGAGGGTTTTCCAGTTCGGGATCAGCGTGGGGTCGATGGGCTGCACCCGCTTGCCGGCGATCAAACGCAATGACGCGTCGCCCGATGCGGTGACCAGGTCATACCCGCCCTTGGTCATCAGGCTGACCATCTCGTCGGACGTCGCGGCTGTCTTGACGTTGACCTTGCAGCCGGTCTCCTGCTCGAAGCCGGTCACCCAGTCGTAGGCCTTGTCGCTTTCGCCTCGCTCGATGTACCCCGGCCACGCCACGATATCCAGCTGACCCTCGCCATCGCCCACCGCCGTGAGTGCTTCAGCGGCCTGCACCGCGCCGCTGGTGAATAGTGCGGAAATAACGGCGCTCAGAATCGCGGTCTTGTGCACGGACATGGTGGGTTTGCCTCATGGTGGTTGTTTGGGCAGAGATCGGTGGTGCAGAGCGTAGTGCCCAGTTCGATCCTCGACAAACTTGACGCAGCAAATACCGAGCCCATTCGTGCAGGCGGACACGGGTGAATGAAAACCCATCATCATCCGGCCTTAGGACACCCGGCAGCCGCAACATTCAGAAGCAAACCCGCCCAACTGCCGCCGGTGCCTTCGCCTTAACCTGCGGGTCGAATCGTCTTTCCCTCTTCTGAAGGTGACGTCATGAACACTCGCGGTTTACTCGATCAATTGTTGAAATCCGGTCAGGACCTGCTGCAAAACAAGGCCGGCGCCCACGACAAGAGCGGCAAAAGCGGGCAAAACGGGCAGGGCGGGCTTGGCGATCTGCTCGGCAAGGTCGGTGGCAGCGGCCTGGGAGGCAAGCTGGGCGGCAGCCTTGGCGGGCTGCTTTCCGGTGCCGGCGGCGGTGCGTTGGCGGCGGGCGCGATGGGCTTGCTGATGGGCAACAAAGGCGCACGCAAGATGGGCGGCAAAGCGCTGACCTACGGCGGGCTCGCGGCGTTGGGCGTGCTGGCATACAAGGCCTATGGCAACTGGCAGGCGAGTCAGGGCGTGGCGCAACCGGTGGAACCGCAAACCGTGGACCGCGTGCCACCGGCCCAGGTCGAGCAGCATAGCGAGGCCATCCTGCGGGCGCTGGTGGCAGCGGCCAAGGCCGACGGCCACGTCGACGAGCGTGAACGCGAACTGATCGAAGGCGAGTTCACCCGCATCACCGGCGACAACGAACTGCAGCAATGGCTGCACGCCGAACTAAACAAGCCGCTGGACCCAGCCGATGTCGCCCGCGCGGCGCAGACCCCGGAAATCGCCGCCGAGATGTACCTGGCCAGCGTGATGATGGTCGACGAAGAACACTTCATGGAGCGCGCTTACCTGGACGAACTCGCCAAGCAGCTGAAGCTCGATCCGGCCCTCAAAACCGAGCTTGAGCATCAGGTGCGTCAGGCGCAGCCGTAAACCAGCGGGTCTGTCCGGCGACCCGTCACACATGCAACATCCGATACCCGCCAACCTGCCGGGTCAGCCCCAACGATCACTGAGGCCTGACCCGCATCCTTCTCCCGCGCTTTAAAAGCCCCCTCCAGACATCCGCCATCAATGCACTTGCACCATCAAGCAACGCCACATCAAGCCGATAGCGTGTAGGACACTTCCGATCTGGCTGTGTGTTATGGCGTTTTCCTTGTCGGAAACAGCCCGTTTATTGGGAAGGCACTAGGCTATACTCCCGCTCGCTTTGGACCGTTCGTCGGTCCGCTTCTTGAACCCGGCCATGCCGGTGTTGAACCCTTGAGGGCTGACTGTGAAGAACTGGACGTTGCGTCAACGGATTTTGGCGAGCTTCGCTGTCATCATCGCCATCATGCTGTTGATGGTGGTCGTGGCGTTCAATCGCCTGTTGGTGATTGAGACCAGCGGCGATGCGGTACGGCTGGACGCGCTGCCCGGCGTGTTTTACAGCAGCACCGTGCGCGGTGCCTGGGTTGAAAGCTACGTAGCCACCCAGCATTTACTCAGTGAAGGCGCCGGTCGCGACCTCACCAGCGCTGAAGAAGACCAGTACAAAGACTTCGAAGACCGCCTGCAGGCGCAGATCGTCAATTACCAGAAGAGCATTTTCAACGAGTCCGATCGCAATGATTTTGCCCAGTTCCTGCAACTGCGCGAACGTTACCAGTTGGTGCTCAACGGCGTGCTCGCGGCCTATCAGGGCGATAATTACGCGCTGGCCCAGCGAATTTTCACAGAGCAGCTGACGCCCATGTGGTTTGAGGGCCGCAAGCAACTCAACGCCCTCGGCGCCAAGAACAAGGTGGTCGCCGACAAGGCCTCCGACGCCATTCAGGCCGCTGTTTCCAGCGCCAAAATCACCCTCGGCATCTCGCTGATCATCGCCTTGCTGGCGGCGGCTGCCTGCGGCTTGTTGCTGATGCGCGCGATTCTGGCACCGATGAACCGCATCGTGCAGATTCTCGACACCATGCGCACCGGTGACCTGAGCACGCGGCTGGCGCTGGACCGCAACGATGAGTTCGGATCGGTGCAGACCGGTTTCAACGACATGGTCGCCGAGCTCGCCGCATTGGTGTCCCAGGCGCAGCGCTCGTCGATTCAGGTGACCACGTCGGTGACCGAGATTGCCGCCACCTCCAAACAGCAACAGGCAACGGCCACCGAGACCGCTGCGACGACAACGGAAATCGGCGCCACGTCCCGCGAGATTGCCGCGACGTCCCGGGATCTGGTGCGCACCATGACGGAAGTGACTTCGGCTGCGGATCAGGCTTCGGTCCTGGCGGGCTCCGGTCAGCAAGGCCTGGCGCGGATGGAAGAAACCATGCACTCGGTCATGGGCGCGGCCGATCTGGTCAACTCCAAGCTGGCGATCCTCAATGAGAAGGCCGGCAACATCAATCAGGTCGTGGTGACCATCGTCAAAGTCGCCGACCAGACCAACCTGTTGTCGCTCAACGCGGCCATCGAAGCCGAAAAAGCCGGCGAATACGGCCGAGGCTTTGCCGTCGTCGCGACCGAGGTCCGGCGTCTGGCCGACCAGACCGCCGTGGCCACCTACGACATTGAACAGATGGTTCGCGAGATCCAGTCGGCAGTGTCGGCGGGCGTCATGGGCATGGACAAGTTCTCCGAAGAAGTGCGTCGCGGCATGTACGAAGTCACCCAGGTCGGCGAGCAGCTTTCGCAGATCATCCATCAGGTGCAGGCGCTGGCGCCGCGTGTCTTGATGGTCAACGAAGGCATGCAGGCCCAGGCCACCGGCGCCGAACAGATCAACCAGGCGCTGGTGCAGTTGGGCGATGCCAGCAGCCAGACCGTCGAATCCCTGCGTCAGGCCAGCTTCGCCATCGACGAGCTGAGCCAGGTGGCGGTGGGGCTGCGTAGCGGCGTTTCGCGTTTCAAGGTCTGAGTCAGGCCCATGATCGAGCATTCAGCCAAGCGCAGCGCTGCGGTGTTGCCGAAGAACAAGCTGTTCCTGCTGTTCCGCATCGGCGCGGAACGCTATGCGCTGCAAGCGACAGAAGTCGCCGAAGTGCTGCCACGGCTGGTGCTCAAGCCCATCGCACAAGCGCCGCACTGGGTCGCCGGGGTGTTTGCCCATCGGGGCGCGATCGTGCCGGTCATCGACCTCAGCGCGCTGACCTTCGGCCATCCCGCTCAGGTGCGCACCAGCACACGGCTGGTGCTGGTGCATTACCGCCTTGGCGGCGATCGCCCGGTGCGGGAGTTGGGCTTGATCCTCGAACAGGCGACCGACACGCTGCGCTGCTCGCCCCATGAGTTCAAAGCCTACGGCCTGGACAACTCGCAGGCGCCGTATCTGGGCCCGGTGCGCGAGGACGAACACGGCCTGCTGCAATGGATACGCGTGGAAGACTTGCTCAGTGACGCCGTGCGCGAACTGTTGTTTCCCGAGCAGCCCATGAGCCTTGATGCCTTCGAGGCCGCGCCATGAGCAGCGATGCGCGTTTCTTCGCCTTTCTCAAAGACCGCATCGGGCTGGACGTCGCATCGGTGGGCGAGGCGATCATCGAGCGCGCCGTGCGTCAGCGCTGCACGCTCTCCAAGGCGCGGGACCACGACGACTACTGGCAGACGCTGCTCGTTTCGACGGACGAGCAGCAGGCGCTGATCGAAGCGGTGATCGTCCCCGAGACGTGGTTTTTCCGTTATCCGGAATCCTTCGCCACCCTCGGCAAACTGGCCACTGCCCGGCTGGCGCAGCTCAACGGTGTGCGTCCGCTGCGGATTCTCAGCTTGCCGTGCTCCACCGGCGAGGAGCCTTATTCGATCGCCATGGCGCTGTTCGATGCCGGTCTGCGAGGCCCGCACTTCAGCGTCGAGGCGGTGGACATCAGCCCGCTTTCAATCCAGCGCGCACGCCGGGGCGTGTATGGCAAAAACTCCTTTCGCGGCGATCAACTGAGTTTCCGGGAACGTTTTTTCAGCGCGGCCGAGGAGGGCTATCGCCTGGAGGAGCGGGTGCGGGATCAGGTCCGCTTTCAGTCCGGCAACCTGCTCGATCCCGCCATGCCGGTGGCGCAGTCGGCGTACGACTTCGTGTTCTGCCGAAACCTGCTGATCTACTTCGACGTCGACACTCAGCGTCAGGGCTTTGATGCACTCAAGCGCATGACTCGCGACGATGGCGTGCTGTTCATCGGTCCCGCCGAGGGCAGCCTGCTCGGGCGCATGGGCATGGTGTCGATCGGCATTCCCCAATCGTTCGCCTTTCGTCGGCGTGAAGAGGCTGTTCCCGAACCCCACAGCGTCCTGAGTGCCCCAGCCATGCAGCCGTCGCGAAGCGATTCATTGTCTGCTCACTCAACGTCTGCTCACTCGACATCGGCCCTGTCGCGCGGCACTCCTAAACCGCAGCCCTTTGCGCCGAGGTTGTCGAGTGATCCTGCGCTGACCGAAGAACGCAGGGCTGCGCTTAGACCCGACATCAAGGCGGTGGCGGCGACGGGCGCTGGCAGTGGCGACGCTGCCGAGTTGCTGCGCAGCATCGCGGCCCTTGCCAACGAAGGGCGTAGTGCCGAGGCGAAGGTTGCGTGCGAGCAGTACCTCAAGCGCTTTGAACCCGTGGCCCCGGTGTTTTACTGGCTGGGCCTGCTCAGCGAAGTGGCGGGGGAGACGAGCGCGGCACAAGGGTTTTATCGCAAGGCGTTGTATCTGCAACCGCAGCATCCGGAAACCCTGGCGCAACTGGCCGCGCTGCTTGCCGCCCAGGGCGACAGCGCAGGGGCCCGGCGGCTGCAGGAGCGCGCGGCACGGGGTGTCACTAAAGAAGGACGCAGTGGATGAGTCGCGTACACACAGAGCTGGTCAGCGACGACGCCGCGGCGATCGACGACTGCTGGAACCGCATCGGCATCCATGGCGACCGGTCCTGCCCGCTGCTTGCCGATCACATTCATTGCCGCAACTGCTCGGTGTACTCGGCAGCGGCAACGCGCTTGCTCGACCGTTACTCGCTGGCGCAGGAGCAGCGTGTGTCGATGCACAGCGATGCGCTTGCCGTCGACGTCGAAACCCGCTCGACCGTGGTGTTTCGTCTCGGCGAAGAGTGGCTCGGTCTGCCGACCCGTTGTCTGGTGGAAGTGTCGCCGGTGCAAGCCATTCATTCGCTTCCGCACCAGCGTTCCCGCGCCTTGCTGGGCGTTGCCAATGTGCGCGGCGCCCTGGTGGCATGCCTGTCGTTCGTTGAACTGCTCGGGCTGGACCCTTCAGTCGCGCCGGTCGGCGATGCCCGAACATTGCCCCGCATGCTGATCGTTTCGGCAGACGGCGGTCCGGTGGTGGTGCCGGTGGACGAGGTCGACGGCATTCACGCCATCGAAGCGCGCCTGCTGGATACCGCCTCGGCGTCGGCGCAGAACAGCAACGCGCGCTTCACCCGAGGCGTCGTGCAATGGAAGAACCGCAGCCTGCGCCTGCTCGATGAAGACCAGCTGTTGTCGGCCGTAAAACGGAGCCTGACATGACGCCCGATCAGATGCGCGACGCGTCGCTGTTCGAACTCTTTACCCTGGAGGCGGAAGCCCAGACCCAGGTCTTGAGCGCGGGCCTGCTGGCCCTTGAGCGCAACCCGACTCAGGCCGATCAGCTGGAAGCGTGCATGCGCGCGGCCCATTCGCTGAAAGGCGCGGCGCGCATCGTCGGGGTCAACGCCGGCGTCAGCGTTTCCCACGTCATGGAAGATTGCCTGGTCAGCGCCCAGGAAGGCCGATTGCACCTGCTGCCCGAGCACATCGACGCCCTGCTGATGGGCACCGATTTGTTGATGCGCATCGCCACGCCTGGCGCCACCGTGCCTCAGGCGGATGTGGACGGCTATGTGGCGCTGATGAACAACATGGTCAGCGACGATCCGGCGATGAAAGCCATGCTGGTGCCCACCGCGCTGCCTTCCCTCGAAGACATCCTGCTCGCCAACGCGCAGTCGCTGGTCACCTCGCTTCAGTCGGCGCAAGACTCGGCGGCCGAAGAACTGGCCGCCGTCGTCGTCGAACCCGTTGCCGACCCGGCGCTTAAAGCAGATGGCCCCGGTGAACGACGTGTGGTCGAGACCGGCGAACGGGTCCTGCGCGTCACCGCCGAACGCTTGAACAACCTGCTGGACCTGTCGAGCAAGTCGCTGGTCGAGACTCAACGGCTGAAGCCGTATCTGGCCGCGATGCAGCGGGTCAAACGCACACAGACCGGCGCAACCCGAGCGCTGGACAGTCTCGAAGCCTTGCTCGGCGCCAACGCCGATCCTGACGCCCAAAAGGCCCTCGAAGAAGCGCGGCGGTTGCTCGGCGAAGCGCAGCATTTGCTGATTCAACAGACGGCCGACCTCGACGAGTTCGGCTGGCAGGCCTCGCAACGCGCGCAACTGCTCTACGACACCGCGCTGGCCTGCCGCATGCGCCCGTTTGCCGATGTGCTGGTGGGGCAGGCGCGCATGGTCCGTGATCTGGGCCGTTCGCTGGGCAAGCAAGTGCGCCTGGAAATCGACGGGGAAAAAACCCAGGTCGATCGCGACGTGCTGGAAAAACTCGAAGCACCGCTCACCCATTTGCTGCGCAACGCCGTCGACCACGGCATTGAGCTGCCGGCACAACGCATGGCCTGCGGCAAGCCGGCCGAGGGGCTGATCCAGTTGAAGGCCTCGCACCAGGCCGGTCTGCTGGTGGTCGAGCTGATCGACTACGGCGCCGGCGTTGACCTCGAACGCCTGCGCTTGAATATCGTCGAGCGCAAACTCTCGCCCGCCGAAACCGCGGCGCAGTTGAGCGAGGAAGAACTGCTGAGCTTCCTGTTCCTGCCCGGGTTCAGCATGCGCGACACGGTCACCGAAGTGTCCGGCCGAGGGGTTGGGCTGGACGCGGTTCAGCACATGGTTCGACAGCTGCGTGGCGGCGTCGAACTGGACCAGCGCGCCGGTCAGGGCAGCCGCTTCCATCTGGAGGTGCCGCTGACGTTGTCGGTGGTGCGCAGTCTGGTGGTGGAAGTCGGCGGCGAAGCGTATGCCTTTCCGCTGGCGCACATCGAGCGGATGCGTGACGTGCGCGCCGACGAAATCGTGCAACTGGAAGGGCGTCAGCATTTCTGGCATGAAGAGCGTCACGTCGGGCTGGTCGCCGCCACTCAGCTGCTCAACCGTCCGGCCAGCCAGCACAGTGAAGACGTGCTCAAGGTGGTGGTCATTCGCGAACGCGAGGCGGTGTATGGCGTCGCCGTGGAACGCTTCATTGGCGAACGCACGCTGGTGGTTTTGCCGCTGGATCCGCGCCTGGGCAAGGTGCAGGACATCTCCGCCGGTGCGTTGCTTGACGACGGCTCGGCGGTGCTGATCATCGACGTCGAAGACATGCTGCGTTCGGTGGAAAAACTCCTCAACACCGGGCGCCTGGAACGCATTGATCGGCGCAGTCGTCAGGCTGACGCACGGGTGCGTAAACGCGTGCTGGTGGTCGATGACTCGCTGACGGTGCGCGAACTGGAGCGCAAATTGCTGCTCAGCCGTGGCTATGAAGTGGCGGTGGCCGTGGATGGCATGGACGGCTGGAACGCGTTGCGCGGCGAAGATTTCGACTTGCTCATCACCGACATCGACATGCCGCGTATGGACGGCATCGAGCTGGTGACGCTGGTGCGCCGCGACAGCCGCCTGCAATCGCTGCCGGTGATGGTGGTGTCGTACAAGGACCGTGAAGAAGATCGCCGTCGCGGACTGGACGCCGGCGCCGATTATTATCTGGCCAAGGCCAGTTTCCATGACGACGCGCTGCTCGATGCAGTCGTTGAGTTGATAGGAGATGCGCAGGGATGAAGATCGCCATCGTCAACGACATGCCCATGGCGGTGGAGGCGTTGCGCCGTGCGCTGGCCTTCGAGCCGGCGCACCAGATTGCCTGGGTGGCCAGCAACGGTGCCGAGGCGGTGGAGCGCTGCGCCCAGCTGACGCCCGATCTGATATTGATGGACCTGATCATGCCGGTAATGGACGGCGTGGAGGCGACTCGACGTATTATGGCGGCGACACCGTGCGCCATCGTCATTGTCACCGTGGATCGCGAGCAGAATGTGCATCGGGTGTTCGAAGCCATGGGCCATGGCGCGCTGGACGTGGTCGACACGCCCGCGCTGGGGGCCGGCAACCCCAAGGACGCAGCTGCGCCTTTGTTGCGCAAGATACTTAATATAGGCTGGCTCATTGGCGAGCGGGACACGCGGGTTCGCCCCGTGCCGTCACCGGTGCGCGAGGCGGCACAGCGTCAGCGGTTGATCGCGATCGGGTCATCGGCCGGCGGGCCCGCCGCGCTGGAAATACTGCTCAAGGCGCTGCCGAAGGATTTTCCGGCCGCCATCGTGCTGGTGCAGCATGTGGATCAGGTATTCGCCGAAGGGATGGCGCAATGGCTGAGCAGCTCTTCGGGGCTGGAGGTCAGGCTGGCGCGCGATGGCGAGCCGCCGCAAGTGGGCACGGTGCTGCTGGCAGGCACCAACCACCATATTCGTCTGCTCAGGAACGGCAAACTGGCGTACACCGCAGAGCCGGTTAACGAAATTTACAGGCCCTCCATCGACGTGTTTTTCGAAAGTGTGGCCAGCTATTGGAATGGTGACGCAGTGGGTGTTTTGTTGACCGGCATGGGCCGTGATGGTGCGCAGGGACTCAAGCTGATGCGTCAGCGGGGCTTTCTCACCATCGCCCAGAATCAGGAAAGCTGTGCGGTATACGGCATGCCCAAAGCGGCTGCGGCGATTGACGCTGCCATGGAAATTCGCTCACTGGACTCGATCGCACCTCGCTTGAAGGAGGTATTCACCCAATGAATTTCCAGGTGATTTCACAGCCCGCCTGTGACCAGGAGACCCCGCATGCATGATTTGCAACTGGACGATCTGAACGCCACGGATGAAAACGCTGCCATGGTGTTGCTCGTCGACGATCAGGCCATGATCGGCGAGGCTGTCCGGCGCGGGCTGGCGCACGAAGAAAACATCGACTTCCATTTCTGCGCCGATCCGCATCAGGCGATTGCGCAGGCGACTCTGATCAAACCGACCGTCATCCTTCAGGATCTGGTCATGCCCGGCCTGGACGGCCTGACCCTGGTGCGCGAGTACCGCAACAACCCGAAAACCCGTGACATCCCGATCATCGTGCTCTCGACCAAGGAAGATCCGCTGATCAAGAGCGCCGCCTTTGCCGCCGGGGCCAATGATTACCTGGTCAAACTGCCGGACAACATCGAACTGGTCGCGCGCATTCGCTACCACTCGCGCTCGTACATGACGCTGCTGCAGCGCGACGAAGCCTATCGTGCGTTGCGGGTCAGTCAGCAACAGCTGCTCGACACCAATCTGGTGCTGCAGCGCCTGATGAACTCCGACGGCTTGACCGGCCTGTCCAACCGCCGCCACTTCGACGAGTACCTGGAGCTGGAATGGCGCCGCTCTACCCGGGAGCAGACGCAGATCTCGCTGTTGATGATCGACGTGGATTACTTCAAGGCCTACAACGACGCCTTCGGGCATCTCGAAGGTGATGAAGCCCTGCGTCAGGTTGCCAAGGCCATCCGCGCCAACTCCAGCCGTCCCTCCGATCTGCCCGCGCGTTACGGCGGCGAAGAGTTCGCGCTGGTGCTCCCCAACACCTCCCCGGGTGGCGCACGCCTGCTGGCGGAAAAACTGCGCCAGACCATCGCCAGCATGAACATCCCCCACATCGCCCCGAGCCAGGGCTCGAGCCTGACGGTCAGCATCGGTCTGGCCACTGTCGTGCCGCAGGTGGGCAGCCACAGTCGCCAGCTGATTCAGAGTGCCGATCAGGGGTTGTACGCGGCGAAGCATAACGGGCGTAATCGGGTGGCGGTGGGGTAGGGCGAGGATCCACATTCCTGCGCGCTCTGGCCGGAACCGGGTTGGGTCCTCGTCAACAACAACGAACACGGCTCACCCCTGCCCAATGGACTGCCATCAGCGGTTGGGCTGCGCTATACTCGCCGGCTTTGTGAAAATCGCCTGCGAGTGCTGCCTACCATGGAAATCAACCCGATCCTAAACAGCATCAAGGACCTGTCCGAGCGCTCCGAAACCATTCGGGGGTATCTTTGACTACGATCACAAACATGATCGTCTGACCGAAGTTAACCGCGAGCTCGAAGATCCAAACGTCTGGAACAACCCGTCGTACGCCCAGGAACTGGGCCGCGAGCGTTCGCTGCTGGCGCAGATCGTCGACACCCTCGACGAAATGAGCACCGGCCTGGTGGACGCCAAGGACCTGTTGCTGATGTCCGCCGAAGAAGAAGACCAGGCCGCCGTCGACGACGTTGCCGCTGAAGTCGAGCGCCTGCGCGAGGCGCTGGAAAAACTGGAATTCCGTCGCATGTTCAGCGGCGACATGGACCAGAACAACGCCTACCTGGACATCCAGGCCGGTTCCGGCGGCACCGAAGCCCAGGACTGGGCGAACATCCTGTTGCGCATGTACCTGCGCTGGGCCGACAAGCGCGGCTTCGACGCGACCATCATGGAGTTGTCGGCCGGTGAAGTCGCCGGTATCAAAGGCGCCACGGTGCACATCAAGGGCGAGTACGCATTCGGCTGGCTGCGCACCGAAATCGGTGTACACCGTCTGGTCCGCAAGAGCCCGTTCGACTCCGGCAACCGCCGCCACACCTCGTTCTCGGCCGTGTTCGTTTCGCCGGAAATCGATGACAACATCGAAATCGACATCAACCCGTCGGACCTGCGCATCGACACCTACCGCTCCTCGGGCGCCGGTGGTCAGCACGTCAACACCACCGACTCGGCGGTCCGGATCACCCACGTTCCGACCAACACCGTGGTCAGCTGCCAGAACGAACGTTCCCAGCACGCCAACAAAGACACCGCGATGAAGATGCTGCGGGCGCGTTTGTACGAGCAGGAAATCCAGAAGCGCAACGCCGCGTCGCAAGCGGTCGAAGACACCAAGTCCGACATCGGCTGGGGTCACCAGATCCGTTCGTACGTGCTCGATGCCTCGCGCATCAAGGACCTGCGGACCAGCGTCGAACGCAGCGATTGCGACAAGGTGCTCGATGGCGACATCGACGAATACCTGATCGCGAGCCTCAAGCAGGGCCTGTAATCGCCACACCACTGTTGCGGGTCGGGCGCGTCATCATGACGTCGCCGCCCGCGATCCTTCGTCGCGCTTCCCGGCCAGACGAAGGGCCACGAACCTGTGATGGATAATCAAGACATGAGCGACCAACAACTCGACCCGCAAGCCCAGCAACAGGAAGAAAACAGCCTGATCGCCCTGCGCAAGGAAAAACTTGCGGCCGAGCGCGCCAAGGGCAATGCCTTCCCGAACGACTTCCGTCGCGAAAACTACTGCAACGACCTGCAGAAACAGTACGCGGACAAGACCAAGGAAGAGCTGGCTGAAGCGGCGATTCCAGTCAAGGTTGCCGGGCGCATCATGCTCAACCGTGGCTCGTTCATGGTGATTCAGGACATGACCGGTCGCATCCAGGTCTACGTCAACCGCAAGACGTTGTCGGAAGAAACCCTGGCCTCGGTAAAAACCTGGGACATGGGCGATATTATTTCGGCCGAAGGCACCCTGGCCCGTTCTGGCAAGGGCGACCTCTATGTCGAAATGACAAACGTGCGCCTGCTGACCAAATCCCTGCGTCCGCTGCCCGACAAGCACCACGGCCTGGTCGATACCGAGCAGCGTTATCGCCAGCGTTACGTCGACCTGATCGTCAACGAAGACGTCCGTGAAACCTTCCGCATCCGCTCGAAAGTCATCGCTCACATCCGCAGCTTCCTGATGCAGCGCGACTTCCTTGAAGTCGAAACGCCGATGCTGCAGACCATCCCGGGCGGCGCTGCGGCCAAGCCGTTCGAGACTCACCACAACGCGCTGGACCTGGAAATGTTCCTGCGCATCGCGCCTGAGCTGTACCTCAAGCGACTGGTTGTGGGCGGGTTCGAGAAAGTGTTCGAGATCAACCGCAATTTCCGTAACGAAGGCGTTTCGACCCGGCACAACCCCGAGTTCACCATGCTCGAGTTCTACCAGGCCTACGCCGATTACGAAGACAACATGGACCTGACCGAAGAGCTGTTCCGTGAACTGGCCCAGCTGGTTCTCGGCAGCACCGACGTGCCGTACGGCGACAAGGTCTTTCACTTCGGCGAGCCGTTCGCGCGTCTCTCGGTGTTCGACTCGATCCTCAAGTACAACCCCGAGCTGACCGCCGATGACCTGAACGACATCGACAAGGCCCGCGCCATCGCCAAGAAAGCCGGCGCCAAGGTGCTGGGCTTCGAAGGTCTGGGCAAGCTGCAAGTGATGATTTTCGAAGAGTTGGTCGAGCACAAGCTGGAGCAACCGCACTTCATCACCCAGTACCCGTTCGAAGTGTCGCCGCTGGCCCGCCGCAACGATGACAACCCGAACGTCACCGATCGCTTCGAGCTGTTCATTGGCGGCCGTGAAATCGCCAACGCCTATTCCGAGTTGAACGACGCGGAAGACCAGGCCGAGCGCTTCATGGCCCAGGTGGCGGACAAGGACGCAGGCGACGATGAAGCCATGCACTACGACGCAGACTTCGTCCGGGCGCTGGAATACGGCATGCCGCCGACAGCGGGCGAGGGCATCGGCATCGACCGTCTGGTCATGCTGCTGACCAACTCGCCGTCCATCCGTGACGTCATCCTGTTCCCGCACATGCGGCCGCAAGCCTAAGCGTCAAACCAAGCCGCCTGAGCAGGGCGGCTTTTTTTTGGCTGTTCAGCGGCTGTCTGGTCGCCTGCGCCGACCCCTTCGCGGGCAAGCGCGCTCCTACAGGAGACCGCGATCAATTGTAGGAGCGCGCTTGCCCGCGATGACGTCGGCGCAGACACCGACGTAAGCTGACGTTGCTGTGATGTGAATGACTCGAAAAAAGGAAACCTCGTCGTGAACCGCACGATCGCTCAAAAGGGAGCCGCTGGCCTGGCCACGGCAGTCGCACAGAGTGTTCAGTATCAGGGCCGCAAGGCGAGTCGACAGGGAAGTGAACAGCGTCGCCAACAGATTCTCGATGCGGCCATGCGAATCCTCATTCGCGAGGGCGTTCGGGCCGTGCGTCATCGCGCGGTCGCAGCCGAGGCGCAAGTGCCGCTCTCTGCAACCACTTACTATTTCAAAGACATCGATGACCTGCTCACCGATGCCTTCGCGCAGTACGTTGAACGCAGCGCAGCGTACATGGCCAAGCTGTGGACCAACACCGAGGCGCTGCTGCGCGAGATGGTCGCGCGCAATGACGGCAGCGCCGAGGCCCGCGCCCGGCTGGCCGATGAGATCGCGCGGATGACCATGGAGTACGTGCGCC
Organism: Pseudomonas petrae; assembly: GCF_021728295.1. GTDB lineage: Bacteria > Pseudomonadota > Gammaproteobacteria > Pseudomonadales > Pseudomonadaceae > Aquipseudomonas > Aquipseudomonas petrae. The sequence continues at coordinate 647,276 of NZ_JAKJXE010000001.1, read as the reverse complement.
ATCAACTGCTGACCCGCCGCGACCAGCTCATTGCCGAGCACGCCTTCCACCTCGAAGCGCTGATCAACCCGCGGCTGGCGCCACTGGTGAGTGCCCATCAGCAGATTTTGTTGCAGGGCAGTGCCCAGTTTCTCGAAGTCATGGGGTCGGTTCAGCCTCAACTGGATGCCCAAGTGTTGACGGGGCTCATCTGCCGGATGGAATATCAGGGGCTGCTCAACGGGCCTCGGCCCGGCGCAGACGAAGAAATGCTCGCTATTCTTACTCGCCAGATGCATCTGGTACTGGGCACTGCCAAGCCGATGGCTGGCTGATACCTCAAGGAGAACCTGATGAAAGTCTGGAGCGTATTGCTCGCCCTGTCGTTCGCGCTGTTGAGCGGATGCCTGGTGACGTTCAAGGACCCGATTCCGGTCAGCAACACCGCCCCGCCCAAATTACTCGGCACCTGGAGCAGCAAAAATGCCTGGGGCGAGCCGCTCGAACTGGAAATCAGCCGCGCCGGCCCTGACCGCTACAAAGCGGTCAGCTACCGCAGGGGCGATCGCAAGAACCGTGACGAGTACGCCTTTACCGTGTCGCGCCACGGCAGCCGCTGGTACGTGTCCGCTGCGCTGCCTGACAAATACGGCGCCAATTACGTCATCGCCGGTTTCGACCTGATGGACAACGAGAACGGCGCCGATGAACTGGTGGTCTATGACCTCGACCTGGAGCGGTTTCAGCAGTTGGTCGAGCAGAAGGTGCTCGACGGCGAGCGGGTCGATACGGTGAAGGGCGACGGCATGCTGATCTCAAGTCCCATGGACAAGGTCTTTGCCTACCTCGACGACCCGGCCAATTCCGACGTCTTTCTCAAAGCAGCTCAATATCAGCGCATGACCAAATAGCGCAACGGTTCAATAAGGGGTACCGGGTGGACGAATACCAACAGACTATTCGCACGTTGTCCGATCGTATCGTGGTAGCGCAGACGCCGATTCGAATCCTTGATGCCGTGAAATGGGATGACAACATCCGCAAGACCTTCCTCGACGGCAAAGGCAAACACCTGCCGGAAGTCGACCGCGCGTACTACGAGAATCGCCCGCTGGGGTTCGACTCCGGCGCGGTGAAGCTGGAGTTCCAGAACATCGAGCGTGACATCACCCGGCAGCTGGGCCAGTTCAACCCGGTCGGGCAGATCATGCGCCGCATGTGCAAAGAGTACCGGATGGTCATTCGCATGCTTGAAGCGCGCGGCACCCCGGACTTCGGCTTGATCTCCCAGGAATTGTACGGCGCGGCGTCCGATGCCTTTCACGCCGGCGACCCGACGCTGTCTGACCTCGGCATGATGCTCTCCGACTACCTGAACAACATTGCCGGTCGCGGCGATCTCAAGGACGAGCCGAAAATCCTGACGGCCAAAGACGCCGTCGCGATGTTGCAGACCCGGCTCAATCGCACGTTCGGTGAGGCTGAAGAGACGATCCGGGTGTTTGAATCCGACGGCATTGTGGCGGACGCTGCGGCCGGCGCTGATTACATCAAGATCCGCAGCGACGCGATGTTCAACGAGCGAGACGTGCGGGCGCTGGAAGTCCATGAAGGCCTGGTGCACGTCGGCACCACGCTCAATGGTCAGAATCAGCCGATCTGCACTTTCCTGTCCAAAGGCCCGCCCTCGTCGACGGTGACCCAGGAAGGCCTGGCGATTCTGATGGAGATCATCGGTTTTGCGTCCTACCCGAGCCGCCTGCGCAAGCTGACCAATCGTACCCGCGCCATTCACATGGCCGAGGAGGGCGCCGACTTTTTGCAGGTGTTCGACTTCTATCGCGAGCAAGGCTTCGGCATGTCGGAAAGCTACGGCAACGCCAGTCGGGTATTCCGGGGCTCGGTGCCGAATGGGCTGCCATTCACCAAGGATCTGTCCTACCTCAAGGGCTTCATCATGGTTTACAACTACATCCAGTTGGCCGTGAGAAAGGGCAAGCTGGAGCAAGTGCCGCTGCTGTTCTGCGGCAAGACCACGCTGGAAGACATGCGCACGTTGCGCCAGTTGGTGGACGAAGGCCTCGTGGTGCCGCCCAAATACCTGCCCGATCAATTCCGCGACATGAATGCGCTGTCGGCATGGATGTGCTTTTCCAACTTCCTCAACCACCTGAGCCTGGACCGGATCGAAGCGGATTATTCGAATATCCTGTGATTCATTCGCGTGTGACTGGGACCTGCAGGAGCCGGCTTGCTGGCGAAGGCGGTGGGTCAGCTGTGCAGATGTCGAATGGTCGGACGTGTTCGCCAGCAAGCCGGCTCCTACGGTTTTGTACCGTGGCCCACATCGTGAATAGAAGGACATCGCTTGAAGCGTCTTCTTACCTTGCTCCTGGTCATCTCCCTCAGTGGCTGCAGCGAATTGCTGTTCTACCCGGAACGCGGTCTGCCGCTGACGCCGGACAAGGCCCACCTTGCCTGGCGCGATGTCACCCTCACGGCGGCCGACGGCACCCGGCTTAACGCGTGGTTTCTACCGGCCAAGCCTGGCGTACCGGTGAAGGGCACGGTGCTGCACCTGCATGGCAACGGCGGCAACATGGCCTGGCATCTGGCGGGGAGTTGGTGGTTGCCGGAGCAGGGCTACCAAGTGCTGCTGGTGGACTATCGCGGCTATGGCCGGTCCGAGGGTGAGCCGAGTCTGCCGGCCATTTATCAGGACATCGACGCGGCGTTCGACTGGCTGAGCGCTGCGCCTGAAGTGCAGGGCAAACCGCTGGTGGTGCTCGGGCAAAGTATCGGCGGGGCGCTGGCCGTGCATTACCTGTCCGAGCATCCGCAGCAGCGCGGGCGGATCAAGGCGCTGGTGCTCGATGGCGTGCCGGCGAGTTACCGCGAAGTCGCGCGCTATACCCTGGGCACTTCCTGGCTGACCTGGCCCGTCAAACGGCCGCTGTCGTGGGTGATTCCGGACGCAGACAGCGCCATCAACGGCATGCCGCAGCTCAAGGGCACGCCGATGCTGCTGTTCCAGAGCCTGGACGACACGCAAGTGCCACTGCACAACGGCATCAGCCTGTATCAAGCCGCGCCGCCGCCGCGTGTGCTGCAATTGACGCGCGGGCCTCACGTCCAGACCTTCGGCGACCCTACGTGGCGCGAGGTGATGGTCCGCTACCTGGACGACCCCCAGCACTTCAACGGCCTGCGCAGGCTGGCGGAAATTCCGAATTACCCTGATCCTCAAACCGGCAACGCGGCGCCGTCTCAACCGTGAGCGGAGGAGCGTCACGAGTGACACTCCGCGCGCTCCTACAGGGCGCGCGTGCGACTGCGTTCAATACGCCACAAAAAAGCCCCGCCTGTTGCGCAACAGGCGGGGCTCTTTATTTGCCGCTACAACCGCATTACTTCATCGAAGAGCGCGGTGCTACTGGCTGGTTGTCGTTGGAAATGGTGACTTCCACGCGACGGTTCATGGCACGGCCCGAGGCGCTGGCATTGTCAGCAACCGGGTATTCCTTGCCGTAACCCTGAGCAACGATACGCTCCGGGCCTACGCCCATCTTGATCAGCGCCATGCGCACGGAGTTCGCGCGGCGCTCGGACAGCGAGTCGTTGTAGGCAGCGGAACCGGTGCTGTCGGTGTAGCCTTCAACGATGACCTTGCGATCAGGGTTTTCCTGAAGGAACTGGGCCAGCTTGTTGACGTTCACCAGACCGGACGACTTCAGCTCAGCCTTGTTCGTGTCGAACAGGACATCGCCGAAGGTCACCAGCGTACCGCGTTCGGTCTGCTTGGCGTTCAGGCTGTTCTGCAGGGCCTTGATCTGTGCATCGCGAGCATCCAGACGCGCTTGAGCACGTTGGGCTGCGGCACCTTTAAGATCATTTTCAGCAGACTTCAGGTTGATGGTCTGCTTGGCCAGCTCGACACGCTGGTTGGTCAGATAGGCCAGCTGATCGACCTTCTTCTGGTCATCGTTGTTGCGGTAGGCAGCGTCTGCCTTGTCCAGCCACTCGCTGGCGTCTTTGGTTTCCAGCGCAGCCAGTTCTGTGGCTTTAGGATTGCTTTGCAGCGCCGAGTAGTTGGTGCGGGCCTGTTCCAGGTTTACGTTCGGCTGCGACGAGCACGCCGCCAGACCAACGCTCAAAGCCAGCAGGGCAGGAATAAGTATTTGTTTACGCATAATATTTTCGTCCTTTAACTCAATGGCCAATGCTTGAACTGCGAAGCGTTACTGTGTGACAGGCTGAACCTGACGCATGCCTTCTTCACGCAACTCATTGACGCCCTGACGAGCATCCTGCACCGCTTTCTGTGCCTTCGCGGCCTGAGCCTTACGCTCGGCAACACGTGCATCCCACTCGGCTTGCTCGGCGTATTTGCGAGCTTCGTCGTATTTCTTTTCCTGCATCGCCAGTTCCGCTTGCTTGAACTTGTCCTGAGCGGACTTCATTTCAACGGCAGCGTATTCGGTAGCGCCAGCAGTGACAGCGGCGTTGACGGCCGACTGGGTCACGGCGTACTGCTCGCTTGGAGGATTACCTGCGCAACCAGCCAGAAGAACGCTGGTGCCCAGCGCCAGTGCAGCCATCTTCAGCCCGCGCAGGCGATTGAACGTTGGTTTGGCAGTGCTGGTGTTCATGGTGGTCAACTCCATTTCTTAACTCCTGAAAACTGGTTGTTCCATTTCAGCAACAGCCCACGCGGATGGATGGTAGTGCGTCACTTCCGCTGTCATCTGACGGCTTTACTGGAATGGCTAACTGCTCGGACTGCTGCATTTTTTGAATAGTTCAGACATTTTTCTAAACTTCTGGTCAGGTTTTGTTACGTGTTGTAAAACTGGCGCTCAAAAAAATGACGTCGTTTTGCCCGCTTTATTATCAGCCCGTTGTTGCCTGTAGAGAATCTGACGTGGCAAAAACGACGTCGCAGATACAATCGTCACAGCGCTTCCCGATCAGAAATTTCCTGCAGATGACGCCGTGAAAGCTCGAGAAACCGGGGCGTCGGGCCCACGTCTTCGTAAAGCGGGTTACCTTCCTCATCGGTGGCGACCACATGCTGACCGCGCACGTATGGGAAGCTCGCTTCCAACTCCTCCAGGGCGGCGCCAATCAGCTCGCCGAGCAATTCTTCTGGCGTGCGCTTGGGGTACATCTCGGCAATCGCCGCGAGCCGGGCTGCGGCCTCAACATCCAAATGAATGGCATAGGCAGTCTCGGTCAGACGGCCTTTGGCGTTCTGTTCCCACTGTTCGGCGAGCTCTCGGATCTTCATGCATACCTCATCAGTACCCGCGCCAGGGCGGGCGTTGGACGTGGGCTGAGCCACGGTGAAGCGTGAATGGGACGGGCTTCCCCGGCGGTGAAAGTGCGTCGAGGGTTGCGTATGGACATCAATTTGTCGCTCTATACACACCAATAGAAACGAAACCCCGCAGGGCGTTCCGTTCGGCAGCAGCGAATGGACCCCTGCAAGGACTCGCCGGTAAAAACAATAAAGCTGAAGGAGAGGGCTGGATGGCTGATATCGATGCACGATTGCGCGAGAACGTTCACCTGCTGGGTGAGCTGTTGGGCAACACCATTCGTGATCAGCACGGCGCTGATTTTCTCGAGAAGATCGAGCGCATCCGTAAAAGCGCGAAGGCTGACCGCCACGCGTCGACCCAGGGCACCGAGCAGCTTAGCTCCAGTCTTGAAGACCTGGGTGAGGACGAATTGCTGCCAGTTGCACGTGCGTTCAACCAATTCCTCAATCTGGCGAACATCGCCGAGCAATATCAGCTGATCCATCGTCGCGATGACGGCAAGCCGCAGCCGTTTGAATCCCGCGTGCTCCCCGAACTGCTGGAACGCCTGAAGCAGGCCGGGCAGACACCCGAGGCGCTGGCGCAGCAATTGACCACGCTGGAAATCGAACTGGTATTGACCGCGCACCCGACCGAAGTCGCGCGGCGCACGCTGATCCAGAAGTACGACGCCATCGCTGCGCAACTGGCCGCGCTCGATCATCGTGATCTGAATCGCCACGAGCGTGAGCAGATCTCCGAGCGGCTGCAGCGACTGATTGCCGAGGCGTGGCACACCGAAGAAATCCGCCGCGTCCGTCCTACGCCCGTCGATGAGGCGAAGTGGGGTTTTGCGGTCATTGAAAACTCCCTGTGGCAAGCGATTCCCAACTACCTGCGCAAGGCCGATCAGGCGCTGCACGACGCGACCGGCCTGCACCTGCCGCTGGAATCGGCGCCGATCCGCTTTGCTTCCTGGATGGGCGGCGACCGCGACGGCAACCCCAACGTCACCGCTGCTGTCACCCGTGAAGTGCTGCTACTGGCGCGTTGGATGGCCGCTGACTTGTACCTGCGCGACGTCGATCAACTGGCGGCCGAACTGTCGATGCAGCAAGCCAGCCCTGCGCTGATGGAAGCTGCAGGCGAGAGCGCCGAGCCTTACCGCAGCGTCCTGAAACAACTGCGTGAGCGGCTTCGGGCCACGCGCAATTGGGCCCACGCGTCACTGAGTGTCACCCAGGTCGCGCCGGAAGAGGTGTTGCACGAAAACCGCGAGCTGCTTGAGCCGCTGCAACTGTGTTTTGACTCGCTGCATGAATGCGGCATGGGCGTGATCGCCGATGGCCCGTTGCTCGACTGTCTACGTCGAGCGGTGACCTTCGGCCTGTTTCTGGTGAAGCTCGACGTGCGTCAGGATTCCACGCGGCACAGTTCGGCCATGAGCGAGATCACTGAATACCTCGGGCTCGGCCGCTATGACGAGTGGGATGAGCCGGCGCGCATCGACTTCCTGCTGCGAGAACTGGACAACAAACGGCCGCTGCTGCCCGCGTATTTCAGCCCTGAAGCGGACACCGCCGAAGTACTGGCAACCTGCCGTGAGGTGGCGGCAGCGCCGGCGGCATCGCTGGGTTCCTACGTGATTTCCATGGCCGGCGCGGCCTCGGATGTGCTCACCGTTCAACTGTTATTGAAAGAAGCCGGGCTGCAGCGATCCATGCGCGTGGTCCCGCTGTTCGAAACCCTTGCCGACCTGGACAACGCCGGCCCGGTGATCGAGCAGCTGTTGAGCATTCCTGCCTACCGTCGAAGCCTGGAAGGTCCGCAGGAAGTCATGATCGGCTACTCGGATTCGGCCAAAGACGCCGGCACGACCGCTGCGGCCTGGGCGCAATACCGGGCCCAGGAAAAACTGGTTGAGATCTGCCGCGCGCAGCAGGTCGAGCTGCTGTTGTTCCACGGTCGCGGGGGTACGGTCGGTCGTGGCGGCGGCCCTGCACACGCGGCGATTCTCTCGCAGCCGCCGGGCTCGGTGGCGGGGCGTTTCCGCACCACCGAACAGGGCGAGATGATCCGCTTCAAGTTCGGCCTGCCGGACATCGCTGAACAGAACCTCAATCTGTATCTGGCTGCTGTGCTGGAAGCCACATTGCAACCGCCGCCGATGCCGCAACCGGCCTGGCGTCAGGTGATGGACGAACTGGCGGAAGACGGCGTGAAAGCCTATCGCGCCGTGGTTCGGGAAGACCCGGAGTTCGTCGAATATTTCCGCCAGGCCACGCCGGAACAGGAGCTGGGCCGCTTGCCACTGGGCAGCCGTCCGGCCAAGCGCCGCGAAGGCGGGGTAGAAAGCCTGCGCGCGATTCCGTGGATTTTCGCCTGGACTCAGACTCGCCTCATGCTGCCCGCCTGGCTGGGCTGGGAAAACGCGTTGAGCAAGGCGCTGGAGCGCGGTCAGGGTGATCTGCTCGCCGAGATGCGTGAGCAATGGCCGTTCTTCCGCACCCGCATCGACATGCTGGAAATGGTGCTGGCAAAGGCCGACAGCGACATCGCCCAGCTGTACGACGAACGACTGGTGGAGCCGAAACTGCTGCATTTGGGGACGCATTTGCGCGGCCTATTGTCGCAGGCGTGTGACGTGGTGCTCGGCCTGACGGGCCAGTCCCGGCTGCTGGCCCACAGCCCTGAAACGCTGAAGTTCATCAGCCTGCGCAACACCTACCTCGACCCTCTTCATTTATTGCAGGCGGAGTTGCTGGCGCGCTCCCGTCAGCAAGAGGCGAGTCTGGACAGTCCGCTGGTGCAGGCGCTGCTGGTGTCTGTTGCAGGCATCGCCGCCGGATTGCGTAACACCGGCTGACGGGCAGGCGACCCGGCCGAATGAACACGACCCCTTTCATTCGGCCGCGCCTTGAGCGTCGTGAGCGGTGCGGCGTCACCCAGTTGCACGAGGTCTCACCCTTGCGCAGATCGATGCCAAGCTACTGGTTTTTCGCGGGTTACTGCGACTTTCGGCGTCTTGTGCGGTATGAATCGGCTGTGTATCTTGATCAGCCTTTGGCCGTTGGGTCAGTAAAATTTTGCGATTGGCCCCATTTAGGCGAATCCGACGATATCTCTATAAAAATTTGAGGAGCACAACAATGCGCGTGATTCTGCTGGGAGCTCCCGGGGCCGGCAAAGGTACTCAGGCAAAGTTCATCACTGAGAAATTCAACATTCCGCAGATTTCCACCGGCGACATGCTGCGCGCTGCGGTCAAGGCCGGTACCGAGCTGGGCCTGAAAGCCAAAAGCGTCATGGACAGCGGCGGTCTGGTCTCCGATGACCTGATCATCGGCCTGATCAAGGATCGTCTGTCCGAGCCCGATTGCGCTGGCGGTTGCCTGTTCGACGGCTTCCCGCGCACCATTCCTCAGGCTGAAGCCCTGAAGAAAGCCGGCCTGGCCATCGATCACGTCATCGAGATCAAGGTCGATGACGAAGAGATCGTCAAGCGCATCTCCGGTCGCCGCGTTCATGAAGGCTCCGGTCGCGTTTATCACACCCTTTACAACCCGCCCAAGGTTGAAGGCGTGGACGACGTCACCGGCGAGCCACTGGTTCAGCGCAAGGATGACGTCGAAGCCACTGTTCGCCATCGCCTGTCTGTCTACCATTCCCAGACCAAGCCGCTGGTTGAGTTCTACACCAAACTGCAGGCTCAGGACGGCACGCCAAAGTGCAGCCACATCGAAGGCGTGGGCACTGTCGAACAGATCACCGCCAAGGTGCTTGAAGCACTGAGCTGATTCGCGTCTCAAGGCATTGAACAACGGCCCGCTTGCGGGTCGTTGTTGTTTATAATGCGGCACTTTTTCGCACAACGATGGAAACCCCGATGACCACCTTGCTGGCCCTGGACACCGCCACTGAAGCCTGCTCAGTCGCTTTGCTGCATGACGGCAAAGTGCTGACTCACTACGAGGTGATCCCGCGCCTGCACGCGCAAAAACTCCTGCCAATGATCAAGGACCTGCTGGCCGAGGCGGGCATCGGCCTGTCGGCGCTGGACGCCATCGCCTTCGGCCGTGGGCCGGGCGCTTTCACCGGCGTGCGCATCGCCATCGGTGTGGTTCAGGGGTTGGCCTTCGGTCTGGACAGGCCGGTGCTGCCTGTCTCCAACCTCGCGGCGCTGGCGCAACGGGCCTATCGTGAGCAGGGCGCCACTCAGGTCGCGGCCGCCATCGACGCGCGGATGGACGAAGTCTATTGGGGTTGCTACCGCGAAGTGGCGGGGGAGATGAAGCTGGCGGGTGAAGAGGCCGTCATGCCACCCGAAATGGCTGCCTTGCCGAGCGCTGCAACGGGCGCCTGGTTCGGCGCGGGCACAGGCTGGGGTTATGCCGAGCGCATTGCCGCAAGTGTCGGTGCACAGGACGCCACGCTCTTGCCTCACGCACAGGACCTGCTGACCCTTGGCACTTTCGCCTGGCACCGTGGCGAAGCCATCGTTGCCGACGACGCCCAACCGGTTTACCTGCGCGACAAAGTGGCGACGCCAAAGGCGCGTTGAGGATCAACCTATAATCCGGCCCTTCGCGAACCTGCAGGAGCCGGCTTGCTGGCGAACCTGGGCCGTCCAGCACCACTGCAGTGACCGGTTGAATTGCGTTCGCCAGCAAGCCGGCTCCTACAGATTGCTGGCATCCGCCGGGCCATTAATACGTGGTAGTACGTCGGATCTGCGGAGTGGATCACACTGCACGTGACCGTTCGGCGACAAATCTGCATAAAATTCAGGGTGCTTTAAACATTTCGCAATAAGTGTGGTCTAGTTATCGTTCGCATGTTTGCTTAACAGCCAGCTGTGAGATTAAATTGCCACTATCAAACGCCGAGTAAGCATGATGCGAATCACCGGTCCTTCACCACGTTCATACCCGATCAAGCGCAAGCCACGCAGGGATTCTGTGTCGGTGGACGGTACGTTTGAGGAAGTGAACGACGAGATCGAGGTGAACCCGCAAGTGGCCCGTCGCCAGACCGGCACCACCGCAAACGTGCCCGCGCGTCAGCAAGATATTATTTTCCCCCGTGCCATGAGCACCCGCGTCGCCCACGCGCTCAGCAGCTATCTGATGACCTCGACCTTCGTCGACTGGGACCTCGAAGTCTCCGGGCTCGACCTCCACGTTTGAACCTCGCTGACCCGCCTTACTACATCGGTTGCCCGTCCTGGAGCGAAAAAGCCTGGCGTGAGTCGCTGTACCCGCCGGATGCCCCAGACCTGGATTTACTCGGGTTGTATGCGCAGGTCTTCAACGCCGTCGAGGGCAACACTACGTTTTACGCACGGCCCAAGCCGGAGATCGTTCAGCGCTGGGCGGACGCTTTACCCGAGCATTTCCGCTTCACCGCCAAGATCCCCCGTGACATCAGCCATGCCGGCGACCTGCGCGACCACCCGGGCGCGGTAGAGGATTTCCTGAAACTGCTTGCGCCACTGGGGGCGAGACTTCAACCGCTGTGGCTGCAGCTGTCGGCCAGTTTCGGTCCCCATCGGCTGAATGAGCTGGCCGCTTTCATTGATGCACTGGAAGGCCGACCGTTGGCGGTGGAAGTGCGCAACATGGCGTTTTTCAGCAAGGGCGAGGACGAGCGTCAGCTCAACCGTCTGTTGCTCGACCGGGGCGTGGAGCGGATCTGTCTGGATTCCCGGCCGTTGTTCAGTTGCGTCTCCAGTGACCCTGCCGTCCTTCACGCGCAATCGAAGAAGCCCAAAGTGCCCCCGCGTCCGGCGGCGCTGACGTCCTTTCCGCAGGTGCGCTTCATCGGCGGGCCGGATGAGGAGATCAACGAAGGCTTCATCGTGCAGTGGGCGGAAAAGGTAGCCGGCTGGATCGAGGAGGGGCGCACGCCTTCGGTGTTCCTGCACACGCCTGACAACATCGCCTCGCCCCAACTGGCCCGTCGTTTTCACCATCAGTTGATGACCTTGCTGCCGGGGTTGCCCGATCTGCCGCAGCTGGATCGCGGTCGACAGGTGGAGCAACTCGGGCTCCTCTGAGGTCGAGATAGGGTGGACTCATCCCTCCGTCAGACGAGAACCTTCCTGCATGCGCGGCTCGACCTTCTTTCTTCTACTGGTTTTGATCAGTGCGGCGGTCGCGGTGTCGATCTGGCGTGGCTGGTTGCCTGTCGCTGACCGCTGGAACCCGTGGGCCCCGCTGAATGTGCGGGATGAGCCCAACCTCATTACGCCTTTCAAGCTCTGGCGATTGCAGGAGGATCCGGCGTTGTGCGAGGCCGCGCTGCAAACGTCGACCCTGCGCTACACGCACCAGGCCGACAGCGCTGCCGACGCCAAATGCCCGCTCACCAACACGCTGCGTATCCAGGGTGGCGACGTCGCGCTGAGCAGCAGTTTTCTGTCCAGTTGTCGCCTGGCCGTGGCGTATGCGCTGTTCGATATTCACCAGTTGCAGCCTGCGGCCCAGGCGGTGTTCGGGCAAAAGGTCACGCAAGTCGATCACCTTGGCAGCTTCGCCTGCCGCAACATCTACAACCGCAGTGAAGGCCGCCTGAGCCAGCACGCCACAGCCAACGCGCTGGACATCGCCGGGTTTCGACTGGCCGACGGGCGCAGGATTTCGGTGCTCAAGGACTGGAAAGACAACGGCGACGAGGGGCGTTTTCTGCGATTGGTGAGGGATGGCGCCTGCCAGCAATTCAACACGGTGCTGAGCCCGGACTACAACGCCGCACACCGCAACCACTTTCATCTGGACATGGGACGCTGGCGGGTGTGTCGCTGAGGCGTGTCAAACGCGAGATCAGTCTCAGGCAGCGATACGAAGATTCTGCAGCACGATCGGGCGCGCCCAACCATTATCAAAGGCCAGATGACGCTGTTGTTCGGTCATCTCGTCGGCACTAAATGGCGTCGCGGGCTTGTCGGCCAGGTCCCATTCGAATTCGGCAATTGGCAGGAACAGTGGGCGAGGCTGAGGGCCCGGGCCTGGTTCAACGCTGTCATCGTAGGGGTTGAGGACGGTTGGGCGGACCCAGGTGTCGTCGAATTTGAGGTTGCGTTGTTGCTCGATCATTTCCATTGCCGTGAACGGCTTGGCGGGCTTGTCGGCCAGATCCCATTCGAATTCGGCGATCGGCAGAAACAATGGCTCCGGCGGCGCGATTTCCTTGTCCTGAACCGAGCATTCACGTTGCTCGACGATCTTGTCCAGCGCGGTGGCACCGGCAATCGGCTCGCCGGTCAGGTTGTCCGTCGTGGCGACGGCGCTGTATTCCGGGGTGGCGCCAGCGTTGTCATCGACCTGCTGAGCCATCGCACGGGCAAACGCATCCTGCCAGAGCTGCGTAGTGCCGCCCAGGGTTTGGGTATTGCGTACGCTGTAGTCGCCTGCGTACGTCAAATAGCCTATCGAGGAGGTTTGCTGAATGTCTGACATAAGCGCTCAGTACATGCCGTGGGTCTGGCAAAATGCCGGATACTTTTGTTATCGGCAGCCATTGCCAATCATTAAGAATATTTGAGCGCGTAGAGACAATGACTGAGCAGCACGCGGGCAGCCGCATTCGGGTCGACAGCCTGACCCCCGACGGGCAGGAAACCGCAGCGCAGTGGGCACAGAGACTGGGTTTGCCGCTGGCCGACGCCGACGCGGATTTCGCCCTGCAAGTGGCCGAGGACGGCCTGCAATTGCAGCAACTGGGTGACGACGCGCCGGGCCCGGTGCGTGTGGACTTCATCGAAGGCAAGGCGGCCCATCGGCGTCTGTTTGGCGGTGGCAGCGGGCAGATGATTGCCAAGGCCGTGGGCATTCAGCCGGGCGTGCGCCCTCGGGTGCTGGATGCCACGGCGGGGCTGGGCAAAGATGCGTTTGTGCTGGCGAGTCTGGGGTGCGAAGTGAGCCTGATCGAGCGACAGCCGATCATCGCCGCGCTGCTCGAAGACGGCCTGGCGCGCGGGGCGAGGGATCTGGACGTGGGCGGGATCATCGCGCAGATGCGCCTGTTGACCGGCAACTCCATCGAGCTGATTCGTCACTGGGAAGGCGAGCCACCCCAGGTCATTTACCTTGATCCGATGTTTCCCCATCGCGAGAAAACCGCGCTGGTGAAGAAGGAAATGCGCCTGTTCCGGCCACTGGTGGGCGACGACATGGACGCCCCGGCGTTGCTGGAAGCGGCCCTGGCGCTGGCCAGCCATCGTGTTGTGGTCAAACGCCCGCGCAAGGCACCGAGCATCGAAGGGGCCAAGCCTTCCTACGCGCTGGACGGCAAATCCAGCCGCTATGACATTTACCCGAAGAAGGCGTTGAAAGGCACGGGCTTGTGACAGTCATCCGGTAAACCTGAACCTGGCAATTGTCGGCGCAGTCATCTGCTGTGCCGATGCCTGACACGCCACCGTTTCAGGTGTGCGCTCATCGGCGTTATGCCCTGACCAGAGCCGTAGCCGGAGATAACCGATGCAAGAGCCTCGTTGATCGACCGGTAGCTACATTCTGCGGTGCCACAGTCAATGCTTTCCCGGCTAAAGCCGGTCCCACAATGGAGGCCGGCGCCACTGTCCATGGATGCACGCGATGCTTTCAGTGGGACCGGCTTCAGCCGGGAAGAGGCCGATGTGCGCGGGCACTGACCGCCAGCTTTAAACCCGATACGCCTTCAAAAACAGCGCTACCACTTCCCCCACATGGTCCTCGGCGGCCTTCTCATCCGGCAGCTCGCCGGTGCCGATGAGTAGCCTGAAATTGCACACGCCCTTCACCAAACTCAAAAAGTGCCCCGCTGCGTTGACGGGCGATTCGAAGTGCAGGCCGTTCGTGCCGTTCAGTTTGGTCAGAAACCGCTCCATCTCATGCAGGATGCGCTGCGGTCCCGCTTCGAAAAACACCTGCGATAGCGTCGAGCCTTGAGTCCCCACAGCAATCATCAAGCGATGCAAGTCGATGGACTCAGGGCTGTTGATCAGCGTCTGAAACCCTCTGGCAATACCCAGCAATACTTTTTCAACGGGCTCATCAACCGGCACATCCACGAATAATTCTGGCACCTGCTCCTCGCAACGCGCGACCACTGCGCAGGAAAACAGTGTCTCCTTGTCGGTGAAGTGGCTATAGACCGTGAGCTTGGAGACCCCGGCTTCAGCGGCAACGACGTCCATGCTGGTGTTGGCGTAACCGTTGCGGACGAACAGGTTTTTGGCGGCTTCGAGAATAGCCTGGCGCTTGGCCAGATCCTTGGGTCGGCCGGGTCCGGCGGGGGAGGTCGAGTCGGTCATGGCGTCGTCGGGCATCTTCGTGTGATTAGTGGACTGTTCAGTTCGGTAATTTTAAATATACTCGCCGGTACAATTATTCAAAGCTCTCCTGCCAAGGTGCCTCATCATGCTCCGCGATGCCCTGCTCCGTGCCCAGCTCCTTGCGCTGCCGGTCGGTTTGATCGCCGCACTTGCCGGTTGTCGGCAAAAGGCACCGGTGACCGCCGCAGTGCGGCCCGCCATGGTGGTGCAACCGCTGCCGTCTGCCCAGTCCATGGACAGCTATCCGGGCGAAGTTCGCGCCCGCTTCGAACCGGAACTCGCTTTCCGCATTCCCGGCAAGGTTAGCAAGCGTCTGGTTGAAGAAGGCGAGCGGGTCAAGTTCAATCAACCGCTGGCCGAGCTCGACGCCCAGGACGTGCGCTCGCAACAGGATGCTGCCCGCGCGCAAGTGACGGCCGCCGAAGCCAACCTGCAGACGGTCCGCTCCGAGCGCGACCGTTACAAAACGCTGATGGACCGGCAGATGGTCAGCAAGTCGCTGTACGACAATACCGAAAACACCTACCGCGCCGCAGACGCCCGTCTTAGACAGCTCAAGGCTGAATTGACCGTCGCCGACAATCAGACCGGCTACGCCGTGCTTCGTGCGTCGCAGGAGGGGGTCATCGCCAGACGACTGGTGGAAGTCGGTCAAGTGGTGGCTGCCGGGCAAACCGTCTTCACCCTGGCGGCCGATGGTGAGCGCGAAGTTTCGATCAGCCTCCCGGAGCAGAATTACGGCCGCTTCAAGATCGGCGACCCGGTCTCGGTCGAACTCTGGACCCAGCGCGAGCAGCGTTTCCCGGGCCGCATCCGTGAGTTGTCGCCGGTTGCCGATCCGCGTTCGCGCACCTTCGCTGCGCGCATTGCCTTCGCCGGCGGGAAAGTCCCGGCTGAGCTGGGCCAGAGCGCCCGGGTCTACATCCAGTCCGAACACGCCGTGCGGTTGTCCGTGCCGCTGTCGGCGCTGACAGCCGAAAACGGCGTGACCTACGTCTGGCGTCTGCAAAGTGACTCCACCCTGAAACGCACGCCGGTGCAGGTCGGCGCCTACGGCCAGGAAACGGTGCCGGTGCTTAGCGGCTTGCAGGCCAGCGACTGGGTCGTCGCGGCGGGCGTGCACGTGCTGCACGAGGGCGAGCAGGTGCGCCCGGTCGACCGCAGTAATCGGGCGGTCAAGCTGGCGGCGAAGGAGTAGCGGGATGCGTTTCAATCTTTCCGAATGGGCGCTGCGTAATCGGCAGATGGTCCTGTATCTCATGATTCTGCTGGCCGCAGTCGGTGCGCTTTCCTACACCAAACTGGGCCAGAGTGAGGATCCGCCTTTCACCTTCAAAGCCATGGTCATTCGCACGCTTTGGCCGGGCGCAAGTGCCGAAGAAGTGTCCCGGCAAGTCACCGACCGCATCGAGAAAAAGCTGATGGAGACCGGTGATTACGAGCGCATTGTCTCGTTCTCGCGCCCCGGCGAATCCCAAGTCACGTTTGTCGCCCGGGACTCGCTGGTGTCCGCCCGGCTGCCAGAACTCTGGTATCAGATCCGCAAGAAGATCAGCGACATCCGTCAGAACCTTCCGACCGGTGTGCAGGGCCCGTTCTTCAACGACGAATTCGGCACCACGTTCGGCAATATCTACGCGCTCACGGGAGAGGGTTTCGACTACGCGGTGCTCAAGGACTACGCCGACCGCATCCAGATCCAGCTGCAGCGGGTCAAGGACGTCGGCAAGGTCGAGCTGCTCGGTCTGCAGGACGAGAAGATCTGGATCGAACTCTCCAACGTCAAGCTCGCCACCCTTGGCCTGCCGATGCAATCGGTGCAGCAGGCACTGGAAGCCCAGAACGCGGTGGTGGCGGCGAGCTTTTTCGAGACACCCAGCGAGCGCGTTCAACTGCGTGTGACAGGGCGTTTTCAGACCGTCGACGAGATCCGCAGCTTCCCGATCCGCGTGGGTGACCGCACATTCCGCATCAGCGATCTGGCCGATGTGCGCCGTGGCTTCAACGACCCGCCCGCGCCGCAGATGCGCTTCATGGGTCAGGACGCCATCGGGCTCGCCGTCGCCATGAAAGACGGCGGCGACATTCTGGTGCTGGGCCGCGCGCTGGAGGGGGAGTTCGCGCGTTTGCAGAACAATCTTCCGGCCGGCATGCAGCTGCGCAAAGTCTCGGACCAGCCTGCGGCAGTGAAAACCAGCGTCGGCGAGTTCGTGCAGGTGCTCGCCGAGGCGTTGGGCATCGTGCTGCTGGTGAGCTTTTTCTCCCTCGGCGTGCGCACCGGGATGGTGGTGGCGCTGGCGATTCCGCTGGTGCTGGCGATGACTTTCGCCTGCATGTACTACCTCGGCATCGGCCTGCACAAGATCTCCCTCGGCGCGCTGGTGCTGGCGTTGGGCTTGTTGGTGGACGACGCGATCATCGCCGTGGAAATGATGGCCATCAAAATGGAGCAGGGTTACGACCGGCTGAAGGCCGCCAGCTTCGCCTGGACCAGCACGGCGTTCCCGATGCTGACCGGTACGCTGATCACCGCAGCAGGTTTCCTGCCCATCGCCACCGCGCAGTCGAGTACCGGGGAGTACACCCGCTCGATCTTTCAGGTGGTGACCATTGCGCTGATCGCCTCGTGGATTGCCGCCGTGGTGTTCGTGCCGTATCTGGGCGCGCGGCTGTTGCCGGATCTGGCGAAGATCCATGCGGCCAAGCACGGCACCGGAGCCCATGCGCCTGACCCATACGGCACGCCGTTCTACCGCCGTGTTCGCGGATTGGTGGGTTGGTGCGTGCGCCGCCGCAAGACGGTCATCGTGCTGACGATTGCGCTGTTCGCCCTGTCGATTTTCATGTTCCGCTTCGTGCCCCAGCAGTTCTTCCCGGCGTCCGGCCGGCTGGAGTTGATGGTTGATCTGAAGCTCGCCGAGGGTGCCTCGCTGAGCAGTACGGCCGAGCAGGTCAAGCGGCTGGAGGCGATGATCAGGGACCACGCCGGCGTCGATAATTACGTGGCCTATGTCGGCACCGGCTCACCCCGGTTTTACCTGCCGCTGGATCAGCAATTGCCTGCGGCAAGCTTTGCCCAGTTCGTCGTCCTGGCGAAAACCATCGAGGATCGGGAAGCGCTGCGCACCTGGCTGATCCAGACGCTCGATGAACAATTCCCGATGCTGCGGCCTCGCGTCACGCGGCTGGAAAACGGCCCGCCCGTGGGTTATCCGGTGCAGTTCCGCGTGACCGGCGAGCACATCGACGAGGTGCGTGCGCTGGCCCGCAAGGTGGCGGCGAAGGTCAGGGAAAACCCCCATGTGGTCAATGTGCATCTGGACTGGGAAGAACCGAGCAAAGTCATCTACCTGAATGTGGATCAGGACAGGGCCAGGGCGCTGGGCGTGACCACTGCGGACCTGTCGCGCTTTTTGCAGAGCCAGCTGACCGGGTCGAGCGTGAGCCAGTACCGCGAGGACGACGAGCTGATAGAAATCCTCTTGCGCGGCACGGAGCAGGAACGGCATGAGCTGGGCAGCCTCGCCAGCCTGTCGGTGCCGACCAACAACGGCGGCAGTGTCGCGCTGTCCCAGGTGGCGACGCTGGAATACGGCTTTGAGGAGGGCATCATCTGGCACCGCAACCGCTTGCCGAACGTGACGGTGCGCGCCGATATCTACGGCAAAGAGCAACCGGCGACGCTGGTGAAACAGATTCTGCCGACGCTGGAAGACGTGCGCGCGCAGTTGCCCGACGGGTACTTGCTCGAAGTGGGCGGCACGGTGGAGGACTCGGCCCGCGGGCAGAACTCGGTGAACGCCGGGGTGCCGCTGTTCATCGTGGTGGTGCTGACCTTGCTGATGATCCAGCTGCGCAGTTTCTCACGCACGTTCATGGTGTTTCTCACGGCGCCCCTGGGGCTGATCGGTGTGACGCTGTTTCTGCTGCTGTTCAATCAGCCGTTCGGCTTCGTGGCGATGTTGGGCACCATCGCGCTGTCGGGGATGATCATGCGTAATTCGGTGATTCTGGTTGATCAGATCGAGCAGGACATCGCTGCAGGCCTGGATCGCTGGCAAGCGATCATCGAAGCGACGGTGCGGCGCTTCAGGCCCATCGTGCTCACCGCGCTGGCGGCGGTGCTGGCAATGATTCCGCTGTCACGAAGCGTGTTTTTCGGGCCAATGGCCGTCGCCATCATGGGCGGCTTGATTGTCGCCACCGCACTCACCCTGCTGTTCCTGCCCGCGCTGTATGCGGCGTGGTTCAGGGTGAAAAAGGATGAAGTAGTGCCATGATTGAGGCTCGTTGCGCTTGATTCTGCCGAAGGCGTGGGAGCGCGCTTGCCCGCGATTGCGGTGTGTCTGTGCCATGTTTGCCACTGACACACCCTTCGCGGGCAAGCGCGCTCCTACAGGTGGCAGGTCATGTCACAATGCGCCGAATACCTTCTTCGCCAGACCCGTCGCCGCCGCTGCCGGGTTGGCGCGGATGTTTTCTTCCTGCTTGGCGATCATTTCGAACAGGCCGTTCAACGCCTTCTCGGTGACGTAGCCCTCGATATTGGAGCTTTTCGCGTCCAGCACGCCCATGGTCGCGGCCTGACCGGCGAAAGCGTTGTATTTCTGCGCCAGGCCGACCTTGTCAGTGGCCTGTTTGATGATGGGCAGGAACTTGGCGCGGATCTGCTCGCGGCTGGAGGTGCTCAGGTACTGGGTGGCCGAGTCCTTGCCGCCACTGAGAATGGCCTTGGCGTCCGACACGCTCATCTTTTTCACGGCATCGACCAGCAACGTCTGCGCCTGGGGCATCGCTGCTTCAGCCGCCTGGTTCATGCTGGTTTCCAGCTGATCGACCTGCGCGCCCATGCCGAACTGCTTCATCTTCTTGGCAACCTTGCCCAGGTTGCCGGGCAGTTCGATGCGCACATCCTTGTTGTTGCTGAACCCACCCGGTACGCCCAGTTGCTTGACGGCGACTTGCGCGCCCTGGGTCAGGGCATCCTTCAGCCCGCCGGTGGCGTCCGATTGCGACAGGTCATTGAGCGACAACGCGAAGGCACTGGCCGACAACAGCAGGCCGGCGCATACGCCAGTGAACGAAAGAGAGCGACGCAACATGGGTAATGTCCTTTTCAGCGGTCTGTGATGCACGCCCGATTAACGGGCAGGGCTCAAACGAATTTTGACGGGCGGTTTTTCGTCCAGGGTCAGGTCCACCGTGTAGCGTTCGGTGCTGATCATCAGCAGCTTGCCGTCCGCTTCGATGCGCGCGCTGACCGAATAGATGTGCCCCGGCTGGACCTGCTTCTGATCGTAGGTCAGATGGAACGGCAGCGGCACCTGGCCTTTGATCGGGCCGTTCTGACTGGCGAGAATCTGGGCGGGCGCGTCGGCCAGCGTCACGTCCTGCAGCGTGACCTTCAGCGTAGCGGTTGGCGGAAGCGCCATGCGCTGCAGGTAAAACACCTCGCCATCCACCGAGCCCGGCAGGTTGTCCGGCGCATGGGCGCAAGCGGCCAGTACGGTGGCCATGAGGGTGAGCAGGATGTGTTTCATGTGCTTTTCCTTGTCAGTTGAAACGTTGGTTAGGGCGCGCATCGTTGCTTAGGCGATCGGCGCGGCCCCGACGACTTCATCGCTGCGATGCAACGCCACCTGGCGGATCGACAGCCTGATTTCCGCTGGCAATACGCGCTTGGCGGCGCCTTCCGCCAGATCCCCCAACATATCGTGATAGCTCAATTTGCCGGCGGCGTCGGTGCGCAGGACGCCCTGATCCAGCAGCGTCTGAATGAAATGCCGGAACAGGCTCTTGTCGAAAAACTCCGGCGCGTTCAAGCCGTGCAGGATCGACAGCCGCTGGGCCATCGTCGTGCACAACTCCTCAAGCCCTTCGGCGCTGAGCGTGTGCTGACCGCTGTTGAGCAGCAGGGAAATCGCCATGTAGAAACGCTGCAAGGTCTGGGCAATCGCCCGCGACAGCACTGTCAGCAGTACAAAAGCCCGCGAGCTCGGCGCCGGGCGCAGGTACACGCCGTTCTCGAAACGCAGCAGGCCCTGTTCAACAAACGCCGCCAGCCACTGATCGATGACGTCATCCAGATCGTCCAGCGACCAGCGGATGAACAGCTCCGATTGCAGGTACGGATAAAGCGCCCGCGTATACCGCAGAATCTGCTCGCGGCTCATGCGTGACGAGCTCTGGAAGAAGCAGGCCAGCAACGAGGGCAGCGCGAAAATGTGCAGCACGTTGTTGCGGTAGTACGTCATCAGGACGGCATTCTGCTCGTCCAGGTACAGAATCTTGCCCAGCGCATCGCTGAGTTCCGAGAGCAGGTTCATGCCCTTGACGTGCTCGATCAGCGCCCGGCCATCGCCGTCCGGCAGCGTGGTATGGGGCGAGTAGGGCACGGTGCGCAGCAGCGTCAGGTACAGATCGAGCACCCGCGCCAGGGCTTGATCGTCCAGCGCGTGTTTGGCCGTCGACAGCAACGCCAGCGCCACCAGATTCACCGGATTGATCGCCGCCGCTTCGTTCAGATGGCGGGCCACGCGTTCGCCCAGACGGTGGGTGGTCTCGTTGAGCCAGGCCGGTTTGAACACCGGGCCCAGCTCTTGGGTGCGCCAGTCCGGCTGCTCATGGTCGAGAAACTCGGTCAGCTTGATCGGCTCACCGAAGTTGACCGAGACTTGGCCAAAGCGCTGCTTCAGCGCGCCGATGACTTTGAAAATGTCGAAGATCGACTCTTTCTTTTTCGCCGCACCGCGCAGCTCACCCAGGTAAGTCCGGCCTTCCAGCACGCGTTCGTAGCCGATGTACACCGGCACAAACACGATGGGCATGCGCGAATTGCGCAGGAAACTGCGCAAGGTGATCGCCAGCATTCCGGTCTTCGGCTGCAACATGCGCCCGGTGCGCGAACGTCCGCCTTCGACGAAGTACTCCACCGGGAAACCTTTGGTGAACAGGGTGTGCAGGTATTCGTTGAACACCGCGGTGTACAGCGGATTGCCCTTGAACGTGCGGCGCATGAAAAACGCGCCTCCGCGCCGCAACAGGCCGCCGATGACCGGCATGTTGAGGTTGATGCCAGCGGCGATATGCGGGGGAGTCAGACCGTTGCGAAACAGCAGGTATGACAGCAGCAGGTAGTCGATGTGGCTGCGGTGGCACGGCACATAGATGATCTCGTTGCCCTGAGCGACGTTCTGCACGCCCTCCAGATGACTGACCTTGATGCCGTCGTAAATCTTGTTCCAGAACCAGCTCAGCACCACTTCCAGAAACCGGATGGCAGTGTAGGTGTAGTCCGAGGCGATCTCGTTGCCGTAGTGCAGGGCTTTTTCCCGGGCCTTGGCTTCGGTGATTTTCTCCCGGGCGGCCTCGTCGAGAATGGCCTGCCTGACCAGCGGATCCGCCACCAGCCCTTTGACCAGATGACGACGGTGCGAAAGGTCCGGGCCGATCACGGAGGTTTTCAAGTTGCGGAAGTGAACGCGCAGCAGGCGTTGAGCCATGCGCACCGTGCGCTCGTACCCCTTGTTCTGATCGACCAGCTCACGCAGATGAACCGGCGCGGAGAACTGCACGCGGGTCTTGCGGCCCAGGATCAGAATGGTCACGAAGCGACGCAGACGCCCGGTCACCGCCCAACTGTCAGCAAACAGCAGTTTCCACGGGCTGTCTTCCTTGTCCGGGGACTGGCCCCAGAACACGCTGACCGGAATGATCTGCGCGTCCTCGGTGGCATTTTGCGTGACCGCGCTGACCAGACGTTCAAGGGTCGGTGGCGCGCCGCGTTTGTCGTGGCGCCCCAGCCAGTCAGGCTCGGGCGTCAGGTAGAAAAACGCGGCCGGCTCGGTCAGATTGCCAACGGCCACGGACAGCACCGGGCGCGGCAGACCGGCCTTGCGGCACTCGGTGTCGAGGACGGCAAGATCGCTCATCGAAGGGTTTTGCAGCGCATAGAAAACCGGGCGGCTGCGGTCGAGATTGAGGGTGAAAGACGACTGGTTGATCGTCTCCGAGCGCACCCACAGGTAAAGCAGGCGGCGCACGGTGCCGAATACAAGACGGCGAAACGGAGAACGGGTCATAGAATTCTGCTGAGAGGGGCGACGCCCGCGAGGCCGCCAGTTTGCCGTATCTGGTGGGGATGGGCAAAGCGGCGGGGGTGCCCGTCAGGATGACGTCTCAGGAGGTATGCCAGGTGATTTCTTCTTCACCATCAACGCTGATGCGAATCCATTGATCGGCTTCGGCGTCACTCTCTTCCTCGACCCAGGTCCCTGGCGCGCAACGTACTTCGACTTTCAGAGCGGCGAAGGCGGCGCGGGCGCAGGCGATATCGTCTTCCCACGGGGTTTTGTCGCTGTCCAGGCACAGGCTGTTCCATTTACCGACGGCCTTGGGAATCCAGGTGACGGGCACATCGCCCGCCCGGCATTTCCAGGTCTGGCCTTTCTGCGTCCATTCGGTGCAAGGGCCGATGTCGGTGGTCAGCCAGGCGGTGATTGCCTTGTGGTCGACGTCAGCGTCTTTCAGGTAAATCTCGATATCGGGTTGGCGCATGGATGCCTCTTGGTTGTTCTGGAAAATCCACTCGCGGATTCAGTCTGTTCGGGTGTTTCAAGCCATCAATTCAGGACGAAATAATCGTAGCGCATGGACACTGTGACCTCGAACGGCTCGGCCTGATCGATCACGTTCGCGCGGCGTTCGGCACTGGCGCGCCAGCCGTGGGGCGTCATGGCCAGCAGATTGGCGCGGGCCTGGCCGTCCACCAGTGTCAGGGTAAAGCGCAGGGTTTCACTGTGCTGCAGGCTCATGCCCTCGGGCACCAGCGCAAGGTGCTTGTCATCGCTGTAATCGCGGACTTCGTCGTACAGGCGCTGACGCAACTCCATCAGGTGATCGTTGGTCGGTCCTACACGCATCAGGCCGCCGCCCGGCGACAGCAGCCGCTTGGCCTCCGCCCAGTCCAGCGGGCTGAACACGCTGGCGATAAACTGCATGCTCGCATCCGGCAGTGGCACGCGCGCCATGCTGGCGATCAACCACGTGATGTTCGGGTCGCGTTTGCAGGCCCGCTTCACCGCTTCGCGGGAGATGTCCAGCGCATAGCCGTCGGCGTCGGGCAGGGCCTGGGCGATCTGCGCGGTGTAATAACCCTCGCCGCACCCGATGTCGACCCAGTGTCCGGGGGCGCGCTCGGCAGCCAGTTCGGCCAGCCGTTTCGCCACCGGTGCGTAATGCCCGGCGTTAAGGAAGTCGCGGCGGGCCTCGACCATCGCCTGATTGTCGCCGGGGTCGCGGCTGTTCTTGTGCTGCACGGGCAGCAGGTTCAGGTAGCCCTGACGGGCGCGGTCGAAGCGGTGCCCGGCCGGGCACACAACACCGTTGTCCGCTGAATCGAGCGGTGCGGAACAGATCGGGCAAGTCAGCATCAGGCGAGCAACTTGACCAGGGTCTGGTAGTAGATCTCGGTCAGCACGTCGAGGTCGCTGGCGAGGATGCGTTCGTTGACCTGATGGATCGTCGCGTTGACCGGCCCGAGTTCGACCACTTGTGTGCCGAGGGTGGCGATGAAGCGACCGTCCGACGTGCCGCCGCTGGTTGAAGCACGGGTGTCGCGGCCGGTGACGTGCTTGATGCTCGCCGACACCGCGTCCAGCAGCGCGCCCGGTTCGGTAAGGAACGGCAGGCCGGACAGCGCCCATTCCACGTGCCAGTCCAGGTCGTGCTTGTCGAGAATAGCGGCAACGCGCTGCTTAAGGCCTTCGACGGTGGATTCGGTGGAGAAGCGGAAATTGAACACCGCCACCAGATCCCCCGGGATCACGTTGGTGGCGCCGGTGCCGGAATTCAGGTTGGAAATCTGGAAGCTGGTGGGCGGGAAGAAATCATTGCCGTTGTCCCAGTGCTCGGCGGCCAGCTCAGCCAGCGCAGGTGCTGCCAGATGAATAGGGTTCTTGGCCAGATGCGGGTAGGCGACATGGCCCTGAATGCCCTTGACGGTAAGCGTGGCGCCCAGTGAACCGCGACGGCCGTTTTTCACGACGTCGCCCACCAGTGTTGTGCTTGAAGGCTCGCCGACGATGCACCAGTCGAGCCGCTCATTGCGTGCCGCCAGGCGCTCGACCACTGCTTTGGTGCCGTGGTGGGCCGGGCCTTCTTCATCGCTGGTGATCAGGTAGGACACTTTGCCCTTGTGGTTCGGGTGATCGGCGACGAAACGCTCGGTGGCGACAATCATTGACGCCAGACTGCCTTTCATGTCTGCCGCGCCACGGCCGCAGAGCATGCCGTCTTCGTCGATCAGCGCGCTGAACGGATCATTTTGCCAGGCCTGGACCGGACCGGTCGGCACCACGTCTGTATGACCCGCGAAGCACAACACCGGACCGTCCTGACTGCCATGGGTCGCCCAGAAATTATCCACATCCTGAATGCGCATGGGCTCCAGGGCAAAACCGGCATCGCTCAGGCGTTTCATCATCACGGCCTGGCAGTCGGCGTCCAGTGGCGTGACGGATGGGCGACGGATCAGGTCGCAGGCGAGTTGCAGCGTGGGCGAGAGGTCGGCTGGGGCTGTCATGAAAGGTCCGCAGATATTGAGTTGAAGGCAAGGCGATAAACCGGCGAATAGCTTAAAGCAAAACGGCGACCCGAAGGCCGCCGTTTAGTACAGCGCCCCATTGTTTCAGGCGGTAGCGGGTTCTTCCGTTGGTTTCGGTTTCGGCAGTGAAGACAGAAACGCCATGATCAGTGCCGCCAGATACGGCAGCGATTGCACCAGCAGCATCGTTACCCAGAAGCGCATGTCGTTGCTCGGCAGACCCTGCACCAGACAGATGCCCAGCGCAGCGCCCCACAGCATCAGCATGATGAACAGCTCTTCGCGGGCCTCGGAAATTGCCACCAGCAAGCCATGGCTTTCGGCGTTTTTCGGGGTGCGGAAGAACGGGATGCTGGTGGTAAAGAACCCGTACAGCACCGCTTTGGCGATGGTGTGAGACAGCGCCAGCCCCGCGAGCGCCGCATAGAACGCGTCCGTGAGGTTCACGCCAACGGCGCGACGGTACAGGAAGATGATCTTGCCGACCTTGAAGAAAAACAGCGCCAGCGGGGGGATCGCGAAAATCAGCAGCGGCGGATCAACACGGTTGGGCACGATGATCATCGCCGATGACCAGAGCAATGCGCCGACCGTGAAGAAGATGTTCATGCCATCGGCCACCCAGGGCAGCCAGCCCGCGAGGAAGTGATAACGCTGGCCGCGGGTCAGCTCGGTGTCCTTGCCACGCAGCAGGCTGGCGGCGTGACGCTTGATGATCTGAATCGCGCCATAGGCCCAGCGAAAACGCTGCTTCTTGAAGTCGATGAAGGTGTCGGGCATCAGCCCCTTGCCGAAGCTGTTGTGCGCGTACGCCGCCGAATAGCCTTTTTCGAACACGCGCAGGCCCAGTTCGGCGTCTTCGCAGATGCACCAGTCCGCCCAGCCAAGCTCCTCAAGCACCGAGCGACGGGTCATGGTCATGGTGCCGTGCTGAATGATCGCGTCGCGGTCGTTGCGGGTGACCATGCCGATGTAGAAGAAGCCTTTGTATTCGGAGTAGCAGAGTTTCTTGAACGCACTTTCGTGCTGATCGCGATAGTCCTGCGGCGACTGCACCACGGCGATTTTCGGATCGGCGAAGTGCGGGACCATGTGCTTGAGCCAGTTGCGGTCGACGCAGTAGTCCGAGTCGATCACGGCAATCACTTCGGCGTCCGGCGCGGTGTGCGGGATCAGGTAGTTCAGGGCGCCGCCCTTGAAACCGGCCAGGGGTGCGACGTGGAAAAACTTGAAGCGCGGGCCGAGCATCTCGCAGTGGGCCTTGACCGGCTCCCACACGGCGGGGTCCTTGGTGTTGTTGTCGATCAGCAACACTTCGAAATCCGGGTAATCCAGCGCGGCCAGTGCGTTGAGGGTCTGTTTGACCATCTCCGGCGGCTCGTTGTAGCAGGGCACATGGATCGAGACTTTCGGTCTGTAGGCCGAATCCCCTTCAACGGGCAGGAATTCGCGGCGGCGCTTGTGCGTCCACACCGCTTCGGCCAGTTCGTGTGCCTCGGTCAACAGCACGATAAAGACGCCGAACGCGCCCAGCGCCAGTAAAAATCCGACGAGCAGACTGAACCAGGTGCTGTATTGCTGGCTGTAGTCGTAGCCGATCCAGACCAGAACCGAGCCGCACAAGAAGGCGATAAAGGTCAGGAATGTCCGGCCACGCTGACGCAGCGCCGAGCCATCAATCAGCAGCAAGGCGAGGGCAAGCATCGCCAATACCGCCGAGCCGATCGCCAATACGCGCCACTGCGGGATCGCCACGACCGGGCCTTCGAAATTGAATTTCTGCTGGCGGGCGGCGTTATACACGCCCCAATACGCGCCGACCGAGCCTTCGTCGCTGGCTTTCCACGGCTGATCGAAGGCCTCGATCACGAAGTAGTTGAAGCCCTGACGGTTGAGCTTGTTGACCAGCGTGCGCAGGTAAACCGCCTGATCCGCCTGGGTGGCGTCCGCACCGCCGCGCATGTGGCCATTGCTCGGCCAGCCGACTTCAGAGAGCAGCAGCGGCTTTTTCGGGAACATGCGTTTCAGTTCGCGGGCGCGGTCGAGCACGTACTGCCCGGCTTTATCCATCGGGATGTATTCCCAGTACGGCAGGATGTGCGCGGCGATCAGGTCAAC
Organism: Pseudomonas petrae; assembly: GCF_021728295.1. Lineage (GTDB taxonomy): Bacteria > Pseudomonadota > Gammaproteobacteria > Pseudomonadales > Pseudomonadaceae > Aquipseudomonas > Aquipseudomonas petrae. Next base: position 619,960 of record NZ_JAKJXE010000001.1, on the reverse strand, counting down.
GTGCTTGGCCAGTTCCGGGTACTTCTCCCAGATATGCCACTGCTCGGACGTGGTCACCGGGACTTTGACGGCGGCGCGCACGCGGTCGAGGGCGGCCATCAGGTCCTTGGGTTTGATCTCTTCGCGGTACAGCGCTTCGTTGCCGACCACCACGCGAACCACACTGCGCATCGTGTTCGCCAGCTCGATCGCCGTGGTGATTTCGCGCTCGTTGCGCTCCAGGTCCGGGCTGATCCAGATACCGAGAGTCACCCGCAGGCCGAACTCCTCCGCCAGCTTGGGGATGTCCTTGAGCGTGCCGTCCACCGAGTAGATACGGATGTTGTCCGTCTGCTTGCTCATCAGCTCCAGGTCCTGACGCATTTCTTCGTCGGACGGGTAGAGATCCTTCTGTGGATTCTGTCCCAGCCGGAAAGGCGAATAGGAGAAGCCGGAGATCTGCTCAGGCCAGTTGGGGGCGGTGACGGGGCGGTTGATCAGCGCCCAGAAGCCGGTAAACAGCGCGGCGATCGCCACGACGACCACGAGGTTGAGTCCAAATTTACGCGATGACATAGATGCTTCAGGTTCCAAGAGGGGAACGGGGAGGAGTGACAGGGTACAGCGGGCCGAAACTTTGGCAACCGACATGTGTTGAAGTTCTGTTCGGCCACGTATGTAGGGCACTTGCCTGTTCTCTTCGGGCTTGCCGGGAAAGAGGTGACTTTCAGACCAAACGACCGCAACTCAGCGCTTTGCGAATCGCTGGCAAGGCCTATAATGCGCGCCGGTTTTTTGGGGTATTGGTCATGAGCACAGAAGATCCGCGTTTCGCTGGCGTCGCCCGCCTGTACGGCATTGAGGGCCTGGAACGCCTGCGCGCGGCCCATGTGGCGGTGGTCGGCATCGGCGGCGTGGGTTCCTGGGCGGCGGAAGCCATGGCGCGCTGTGGCGTGGGCGAGATTTCCCTGTTTGATCTGGACGACGTGTGCGTCAGCAACAGCAACCGCCAGTTGCATGCGCTGAGCAGCACCGTTGGCCGCGCCAAGGTCGACGTCATGGCCGACCGTTTGCGGGAGATCAACCCCGATTGCGTCGTTCATGCCGTCGCCGACTTCGTCACCCGCGAAACCATGGCCGAATACATCACGCCGGACATCGACTGCGTGCTCGATTGCATCGACAGCGTCAACGCCAAGGCCGCGCTGATCGCCTGGTGCAAACGCCGCAAGATCCAGATCATCACCACCGGTGGCGCGGGTGGGCAGATCGACCCGACCCTGATTCAGGTCTGCGACCTCAACCGCACGTTCAACGATCCGCTGGCTTCCAAGGTGCGTTCGACCCTGCGCCGCGACTACGGTTTTTCCCGCACGGTCACTCGCCATTACAGTGTGCCGTGCGTGTTCTCCACCGAGCAACTGCGTTACCCCAAGCCGGACGGCAGCATTTGCCTGCAGAAAAGCTTCGTCGGCGATGGCGTTAAGCTGGACTGCGCGGGTGGTTTTGGCGCGGTGATGATGGTGACGGCCACGTTCGGGATGGTTGCCGCCACCAAGGCCGTGGACAAAATCGTCGCCGGCGTGCGACGGCCGTCGGAGCGGGCCAAAGCACAGCCAACGGACTGACGGCAGAGGATGTGGGAGCATGCTTCCTCACGAAGACTGCATTTCAACGGCTGAATATTTAGCGGATGCGCCGGCCTCTTCGCGGGCAAGCGCGCTCCTACAATTCGATCGGGGTCTAACCCAGAGATCGATTCAGCCGCAAACCCTGTAGGAGCGCGCTTGCCCGCGATTGCGGTGTGTCAGTCGCCATCGATGTTTCTGACACGACGCCTTCGCGAGCAAGCTCGCTTCCACAGGTCTTGCGTCCAACGCGGATATTCGGTGAACCACGATCAACTGTAGGAGCGCGCTTGCCCGCGAATGCGATCTGCCTGTGCCATCAATCCCAACAGACCCACCCCGTTCGCGGGCAAGCGCGCTCCTACATTGGCTCTCGGCAACGCACACAATCTTCGGGCTACACAAAATCCGTAGGAGCCGGCTTGCTGGCGAACGCGCTGGATCTGAAAAGAAGATGTCGACCGAAACATCGCTTTCGGCGAGCAAGGTGGAGCGCCATCCCGGTCACTCCCACGGGTTTTGTGTTTGGTGGGTGACGGCGCGGCGTCTGGACCACGGAGAAATCCTACGATGCGATCTGCCGCATCTTCTGCAACACCGCATTCAGCCCATTGCTCCGGGATGACGACAGCTGACGACTCAATCCCAGCTGCGTGAACCACTCAACCAGATCCACTTGCTGCAGCGCTTGCAGCGACAGGCCATTAACCCGCGCCAGCAGCAACGCCACCAGACCCCGAATCAAGCGCGCGTCACTGGCGGCGCGGAACTGCCAGTGCCCGTCGATAACGTCGCCCACCAGCCACACCTTGCTCTCGCAGCCGTCCACCAGATGCTCGTCGGTCTTTTCATCGTCGCTTATGGGTGGCAGGCGGTCGCCCCATTGCATCAACAATCGTGCGCGCTGCTCCCAGCTCAATGCCCCGTTGAAGGTTTCCAGTGCCGTGTGCGCGTCGGTCGGCAGGCTCATCGCAACAACTCCAATGCCTGATCCAGTGCGGTGAAAAATCGCTCCAGGTCCTCGGAATCGTTGTACAACCCCAGCGACACGCGGATTGCGCCGGAGAGGCCCAAACCACTGATCAACGGGATGGCGCAGTGGTGACCGGCGCGAACGGCAACGCCTTGCTCAGTCAGCAGGTGTGCAAGATCGGCGTTGTGCACGCCCTCGACAACGAAACTCACCAGCGCCACGTGGGGATCGCCCAGCACGTGCACACCGTCGCGCAGCGTCAGTCCGGCGCGCAGCCGCTCATGCAGGCGCGCTTCGTATTCGGCGACAGCGGACTGATTGAGGTCGTTGAGATAATCCAGGGTCGCGCCGAGGCCGATCACTGCGCTGATGGGCGGCGTGCCTGCTTCGAAGCCCAGCGGAGCAGGACGAAACGTCGCCGTCTGGTAACCGGTCTGCAGGACCATCTCGCCGCCGAACTGCCAGTGCCGCAACTGCGCCAGCGCGTCGTGTCGCCCGAACAGCACGCCCACGCCATCCGGGCCGTACAGCTTGTGGCTGGAAAACACATAGAAGTCGCAGCCGATGTCCTGGACATCGTGTCGGCCATGGACGACGCCTTGGGCGCCATCAATTACCGTCAGTGCGCCCTTCGCCTGGGCCAGCGCTACGAGTTGCCGAACCGGTTGCCAGGTGCCGAGCACGTTGGACAACTGACTGACCGCCAGCAAACGGGTGCGTGAAGTGATCAGCCCGGCGGCGGCGTCCACATCAACCACCCCGGCGTCGGTGATGGGCAGCACCACCAGCTTGAGGTCGCGACGCAGGGCCAGTTGCTGCCAGGGCAACAGATTGGCGTGATGCTCCAGCGCGCTGATGACAATCTCGTCGCCGGCCTGAAACTCATGCTCCAGACCATAAGCGAGCAGGTTGAACGCGGACGTGGCGCCGTGGGTGAAAACGATCTGCCCGCACGCTCCGGCATTCAGCCATTCGCCGGCCTTGCGCCGCGTGTCCTCGAAGGCCTGAGTCGCCATGGCGCCCGGCAGGTGCTGGGCGCGATGCACATTCGCCGCGCCGTTGGCGTAGTAATGCACCGTGGCGTCGATCAGGGCTTGGGGTTTTTGTGCGGTGGCGGCGCTGTCCAGGTAGGTCTGGCCTTGCCGTTGCAGGGCGTCGATGGCCGGAAAGTCAGCGCGCCAGGGAGAAATGAGGGGCATGTCAGTCACGCTCGTTGAGGCGGGTTCGGTGCCCCGGGGGAGCCCGAACCCGCACGCAGCATCGATCAGTTGTGAGCGTGCAGCGCTTCGTTCAGCTCGATGGCCGACTTGTGGGATTTGCATTCCACCGCGCCGGTCTGCGAGTTGCGACGGAACAGCAGGTCCGGTTGACCAGCCAGCTCACGGGCCTTGACGACCTTGACCAGCTCGTTCTTGTCATCCAGCAGCGCGACCTTGGTGCCAGCAGTGACGTAGAGGCCGGCTTCAACGGTGTTGCGATCGCCCAGCGGAATGCCGATGCCGGCGTTCGCGCCGATCAGGCAGCCTTCGCCGACCTTGATCACCATATTGCCGCCGCCCGACAGCGTGCCCATGGTCGAGCAACCGCCGCCCAGGTCCGAACCCTTGCCGACGAATACGCCAGCCGACACACGACCTTCGATCATGCCCGGGCCTTCGGTGCCGCCGTTGAAGTTGACGAAACCTTCGTGCATCACGGTGGTGCCTTCGCCGATGTAGGCACCCAGACGCACGCGCGCGGTGTCAGCGATGCGCACACCGGCCGGCACCACGTAGTCAGTCATCTTCGGGAATTTGTCCACCGAGAAGACTTCCAGCAGATGGCCTTTCAGGCGGGCTTCCAGCTGACGCTCGGCCAGTTCGCCCAGGTCGATGGCGCCCTGACTGGTCCACGCGACGTTCGGCAGCAGCGGGAACACACCGGCCAGGCTCAAACCGTGGGGCTTGACCAGACGATGGGAGAGCAAATGCAGCTTGAGGTAAGCCTCGGGGGTGGACGTCAGCGCGGCGTCTTCAGCCAGCAGCGTGGCCACCAGCGGCTTGTGGCTTTCGGCCAGTCGGGTCAGCAGCGCGGCCTGAGTGTCGTCGATGCCTTTGAGGGCATTGGCCAGACGCGAGGAAAGATCGGTATTAAATGCGATGGCCTGATTGCCACCGGTGTAGCCCAGGATAGGCGCGACGGCGGCGACGATTTCAGCCGACGGGTTGAGCAGCGGCAGGGCGTAGAAAACTTCCAGCCAAGTGCCTTGACGGTTTTGTGTGCCAACGCCAAAGGCCAGGCTGAACAGAGAAGTGGACATGCAGATACCTCGTTATTTAGGGCTATCTCAATCAGGCGATAGCCGCAGCGTACAGTTCGGGTTTGAAACCAATCAGGGTTTTATCGCCAAGATCCAGCACCGGGCGCTTGATCATCGAGGGCTGAGCGAGCATCAGCTCAATGGCCTTTTCCTGGTCGAGGTCGGCTTTCTGCGCCTCGTCCAGTTTGCGAAAGGTCATGCCGGCGCGGTTGAGCACCGTCTGCCAGCCATGCTCGTTGCACCAACGGGTCAGGGGTTCGCGATCGATGCCCTGGGTCTTGTAGTCGTGGAAATCGTAGTTCACCGATTTTTCGTCGAGCCAGGTGCGCGCCTTCTTCATTGTGTCGCACGCCTTGATCCCAAACAGGTGCAACGTGTGGGTTTCCTTGGCCATGGGCCTGCTCCTTTCGGGACGGTTGAAAAAAACGGTGGAGGATTATGCCACGTACACGCAGGGTAAGCGCGGCGGGCCGACGCTTTGTCTATTGGACCAGGGATTGTGAACCGCGACCTGTGCCGAAAACGGCTGGCCACGACTTATGTATCAGAACCGCATGACCGTTGCAGCCGCTAAGCGGGGCACCTTGAGTCCTTTGACTCAACTATCCAACAGCTTCTTTTTCTCCATTTCAAATTCCTCATCTGTGATAAACCCACGTTCCTTCATAGACGCCAAACTCTCCAGCTGCGAGTACTTCATATGAGGGGTGATACCCGAGAAAGCCCTCCCTGAAAACTTGAAATCTGACGCAGACCACATAATCGCTACAAGCCACCCGATCATTGTCCAGCCGAGCAGGAGGTTTACCAAAAAAATCGCGGCGTAGCTGGGATGTTTCCTGCTCCGCGCGTTTAATGTTGGTGCGAAGTAAAAGATTATGAAGATGAGAAATCCGATAAGTGCAGGAATGATGTTGTGGTCGGTTTGCATTGCTTCAAGCTCCTTGGTGTTGCCGCTTACCCTATACCTGATGGATCAAATATTGACCGAAAGATCCGACGCTTGAAAACCTTCCTACGGACAGGCTCGATAGGGATTGAAACGTGCTGGGAAAATGCCCGATGCGCACAAAAAAGCCTGCAGATCGCCGCATTTCACCGGATTGAAATATAGGGCGCTTGGGCGCTAGCTGCTCAATCGCAGCGTGTGGACCCTGTTGGAATTTGCGTTCATCGGCCTGGTCGTCCTGCTGCTCGATCTACAACTGCCGGACATCATCGCCACCGTCACCCACCACGAAGCCACCCTGTGGCCGACACTGTTGTGGTGTTGCCTTGATGTGCTGGCGATCTTCGTCGTGCTGGCGGTGTTGCGTTATATCTGGGTGCAAAGCGTCTTGCAGCTAATCATTCAGATCCGGCGCTGGCGCGACAGGTGCGACCGGCCCCTTGATCTGTCGACCCGTTCGTCATTGATGAGGACCAAGGCGGGTGCGTGGTGCGGTAACGCTCGCGGGTACGTTGTGGGTGCAGTGGGTCTGGCGCACTGAGGCTGGAGGCTGGCCTCAGTGCGTAGAGTGTCAGCGGGGGATCAACGGCTCGTCACGAAATTCCGGATGCGCTGCGCGGCTTCGATGCACTCGGCCAGCGGTGCAACCAGTGCCATGCGCACCCGGCCCGCGCCGGGGTTGAAGCCATCGACATCGCGGGACAGGTACGAGCCGGGCACCACCGTCACGTGTTCGGTGACGAACAGATCCCGGCAGAAGTTCGCGTCGTCCGTGCCGACGCTGGGCCAAAGATAGAAACCGCCGTCCGGGTGTTGCACGTCCATGACCGGGCTGAGGATTTCCAGCACGGCATCAAACTTTTCCCGGTACAGCGTGCGGTTGGCGCGCACGTGTTCTTCGTCGCTCCAGGCCGCGATGCTCGCCAGTTGCGTTTGCACCGGCATCGCGCAGCCGTGGTAGGTGCGGTAGAGCAGGAACGCCTTGAGAATCTCGGCATCGCCGGCGACGAAACCTGAACGCAGGCCCGGCAGGTTCGAGCGCTTGGACAGGCTGTGGAACACCACGCAGCGCTTGAAATCCTGACGACCCAGTTCCGCGCAGGCGCTGAGCAGGCCTGCCGGCGGGGTGGCTTCGTCGAAATACAGCTCGCTGTAGCACTCGTCCGCCGCAATCACGAAATCGTGCTTGTCGGCGAGGGAGATGAGCTTCTTCAGGGTTTCCAGCGGGATCAGCGCACCGGTCGGGTTGCCTGGCGAGCACAGAAACAGAATCTGGCAGCGGTCCCATACGTCAGCGCTGACGGCATCGAAATCCGGGTTGAAACCGTGCTCGGCCAGGCACGGCAGATAGTGCGGGGTGGCGCCGGCCAGAAACGCCGCGCCTTCATAGATTTGGTAGAACGGGTTGGGGCTGACCACCAGACCGTTGTCGCTGCGATTGACGACCGTCTGGGTAAACGCGAACAACGCCTCGCGGGTGCCGTTGACCGGCAGCACGTGTCTGGTTGCATCCAGCCAGCCGGCAGGCACGCTGAAACGGCGCTCGCACCATTTGGCGATGGCTTCACGCAACGCAGGAATCCCGGCTGTGGTCGGGTAGACCGCCATCTGATCGAGGTTATCGGCCAGCGCCTTGGCGACGAACTCCGGCGATTTGTGCTTGGGTTCGCCGATCGACAGGGCGATCGGACGTTTGTCCGGATTTGGCGTGACGGCACCGAGCAACGCGCGAAGTTTCTCGAAAGGGTAGGGCTGAAGCTGCTGCAGGGCGTTATTCATGTCGAATCGTTCTCAAGGCTGTGCGCCCGCACTCGTGTTCACGATGTGGCAGGGCGCCGTTGAATCAAGTCGTTAAGTCGCGCCGTCCTGGCGGGTTCAAATGCTGATGCGCAACTCGCTGCCGGGCTCGGGATTGACGCTGAGCTGCTCGACAATTTCATCCTGCAGGCGTCGGCACAGTTGCGGGTCGGACAGCGGCTGGTGGTTTTCATCGGTCAGGAAGAACACGTCTTCCACACGTTCGCCTAACGTGGCGATCTTGGCGTTCTGCAATGACAGATCGAACTCCAGGAAGATCTTGCCCAGTCGCGCCAGCAACCCGGGTCGATCCGGCGCACTGAGTTCCAGCACCGTGACCGGCCGTTGCGCGTCGTTGGAAATCGTCACCACGGGCGCGAAGGCAAAGTGCTTGAGCTGACGCGGTACCCGGCGCTTGATGATGGTCGGGTAATCGTCGGGGTTGCGCAGCGCCTCGGTCAGGCCTTCGCGAATGGCCTTGATGCGCTCCGGATTTTCGCCGATTGAACCGCCTTCGCTGTCGAGCACGATGTAGGTGTCGAGGGTGAACTGGCTGGTGGACGTGATGACGCGGGCGTCGTGAATGTTCAGGTTCAGCTGGTCCATCGCCGCCACGGTCACGGCGAAAAAGTCGTGCTGGTCGGGCGCATAAATGAAGATCTGCGTGCCGCCTTCGAACTCGCGCTGGGTGGTTTCCTTGATCAGCACCAACGGGCCGCCATCGGCGGGCTGCTGCAAAATCGCATCGCTGTGCCAGGCCACGTCGCCTGCGGTGTGACGCAGGAAATAGTCATCACCCAGCTGCGACCACAATTGCTCGACGTCGTCGGGATCAGTGCCGCTGCGCACCAGAATATCCAGTGCGGCACTTTGCGTGCGACGGATCTGCTCCTCGCGGTCGACCGGGTTCTCCAGCCCACGCTTGAGCGCGCGCTTGGTCTCGGTGTACAGCTGGCGCAACAGGCTGGCACGCCACGAGTTCCACAGCGTCGGGTTGGTCGCGTTGATGTCGGCGATGGTCAGCACGTAGAGGTAGTCCAGATGCACTTCATCGCCGACGAACTGGGCGAAGTCGTGAATCACCTGCGGGTCGGACAAGTCCTTGCGCTGGGCGGTGGTCGACATCACCAGATGGTTCTGCACCAGCCAGACAATCAGCTGGGTGTCCCAATTGGGCAGGTGATGACGAATGCCAAACGCTTCGGCATCCACCGCGCCCAGTTCCGAGTGATCGCCGCCGCGGCCCTTGCCGATGTCGTGGTAAAGCCCGGCCAGATAAATAAGCTCGGGCTTGGGCAGTTTGGCCATGAGCTTGCTGGCCAGCGGGAATTTCTCTGACACCTGCGTGTATTGCAGCTTACGCAAGTGCTTGATCAGGTTCAGCGTGTGGGCATCGACCGTATAGATGTGGAACAGGTCGTGCTGCATCTGCCCGACGATGTGGCCGAACTCCGGCAGGTACAGCCCGAGAATGCCGTAACGGTTCATCCGCCGCAGATTGCGGTGGATGCCGATCTCGCATTTGAACAGCTCGATGAACAGGCTGGTGTTGCGGATATCGTTGCGGAAATCGTCGTTGATCAGGTAGCGGTGTTCCCGCAGCAGCCGGATGGTGTCGGCCCGCACGCCCTTAATTTCCGGGCGCTGCGCCATCAGCACGAAGATCTCGAGCATCGCGAACGGCGTGCGTTTGAAGACGTTCGGATGGGTCGCTTCGATGTAGCCGTCATGCAGCTGGAAGCGCGAGTTGATCGTCTTGGTGACCGTGCCTTCGTCGTCCGCCAGGATGACTTCTTCGAAGTGCTGGATGATCAGGTCGCTGAGCTGCGCGATGCTCATGACCACCCGGTAGTACTTCTGCATGAAGCGCTCTATGGCCAGCTTGGCGTCGCTGTCTTCGTAGCCCAGCAGGCGCGCGATGCTGGTCTGGTAATCGAACAGCAGACGGTCTTCGGAACGACCGGCGAGCATGTGCAGCGCGTAACGGACCTTCCAGAGAAATTCCTGGGAGGACGCCAGCAGCGCGTTTTCGCTTTCCAGCAGAAAACCCTCGTCGGCCAGTGCGTGCAGATTCAGCGTGCCGTACTGGCGACGGGCAACCCAGAGAATGGTCTGAATATCGCGCAGCCCGCCGGGCGAGCCTTTGACGTTGGGTTCGAGGTTGTATTCGGTGTCGAAATACTTGTGATGACGGTTCTTCTGCTCGGCGCGTTTGGCCAGGAAGAACTCTTTGCTCGGCCACATTTCGCGAGTGCTGGTGACGGCGAGCATGCGCTGACGCAGTCGCTCGGGACCGGCAATTGTGCGGCTCTCCATCAAATTCGTGATGACGGTCAGATCGGCCCGGGCTTCGGTGACGCATTCGTCCACCGAGCGCACGCTCTGACCGACTTCCAGGCCGATGTCCCACAGCAGCGTCAGAAAGCGCTCGATGGAATCGCGGAAAACTTCATGGTCGGCGCTGTCCAGCAGGATCAGCAGATCAATGTCGGAGTAGGGGTGCAGTTCGCCACGACCGTAGCCGCCGACCGCCAGCAAGGCGATGTCGGCGTCTTCGCTCCAGTCGAACTGATCCCAGGCCTGTTGCAGGATGTTATCGACGAACCAGGCACGGTCTTCGATCAGTCGGCGAATTTCCCGGCCTGACTTGAAGCGTCCGTCCAGCACTTCGCGCGCCTGACGAATGGCTTTCTTGAAGGCGGGTATGGGGCTGGCCTTCAGTGCCAGCTCGGCCTGAAACTGGCCGCGATCGAACAAATCTGGGTCCACCTGCGGCATCGAACTGCTTTCCTTCTATCTATACCGACCGTGCTAAACCGACCGTGCTGGCTGTACCGACCACAATGGCGAGTGACTTCGCGATCAGGCCGAGGTGCGGGCGATGGTGTCATCGCTGCGCAGGGTGAAGATTTCGTAGCCGGTCGCGGTCACCAGAATGGTGTGCTCCCATTGCGCCGACAGCTTGCGATCCTTGGTGATGGCTGTCCAGCCATCGCCCAGCAGACGCGTGTCGGCCTTGCCCTGGTTGATCATCGGCTCGATGGTGAAGGTCATGCCTTCTTTCAGCTCCATGCCGTCGCCGGCCTGGCCGTAGTGCAGCACTTGTGGCTCTTCGTGGAACACCCTGCCGATGCCGTGGCCGCAGTATTCGCGGACGACCGAGAAGCCGTTTTTCTCGGCGTGCTTCTGGATCACTTCGCCTATATCGCCCAGGTGCGCGCCGGGCTTAACCACTTCGATGCCTTTATAAAGGCACTCTTGCGTGACGCGCGAAAGACGCTCGGCCCACTCAGGCACTTTGCCTACGTGGAACATCTTGCTGGTGTCGCCGTGGTAGCCGTCCTTGATGACGGTCACGTCGATGTTCAGCACGTCGCCATTCTTGAGCGGCTTCTCGTTCGGGATGCCGTGGCAAACCACGTGGTTGATCGAGGTGCAGATGGATTTCGGGAAACCCTTGTAATTCAGCGGCGCCGGAATGGCCTTTTGTTCGTTGACGATGTAATCGTGGCAGAGGCGGTCCAGCTCGTCGGTGGTCACGCCAGGCTTTACATGGGCGCCGATCATTTCCAGCACGTCCGCAGCCAGGCGGCCGGCAATGCGCATCTTTTCGATGTCTTCGGGGGTTTTCAGTGTCACGGTCATTAAACAGGCTCTCTCGGCGCGGCGTCGCCACGGCTTGATACGGAAAAAACGCGATTCTACCAGACCGTCGTCAGGCGGGTTATCATCGCGTCCTCCATCGACGCGGGCCGGGTATCCGACCGCAGGCACGAGGGGGACAAAAGCGTCGGAAAAACAGGCTCTTATTTCGAGTTCCGTTATCCGGTCTTTTGTGATATAAAATGCGCCGCTTTACGGGGTCTGCCCCGAAAGCTCTAACCCACACACGTGTCGACACGATGACCTGGGTGCCTTCGGCTCAAGCCGCTGGTTGGTCATTGGGATACGTGGAGGCCTAACCCGACTTATCAAGGAACTATCATGTCCCAAGTCAACATGCGCGATATGCTGAAGGCCGGTGTGCACTTCGGTCACCAGACCCGTTACTGGAACCCGAAAATGGGTAAATACATTTTCGGCGCGCGCAACAAGATCCACATCATCAACCTTGAAAAAACCCTGCCTATGTTCAACGAAGCGCTGACTTTCGTTGAGCGCCTGGCTCAGGGCAAAAACAAGATCCTGTTCGTCGGCACCAAGCGTTCCGCTGGCAAGATCGTTGCTGAAGAAGCAGCACGTTGCGGTTCGCCGTACGTCGATCACCGCTGGTTGGGCGGCATGCTGACCAACTTCAAGACCATCCGCGCTTCCATCAAGCGTCTGCGTGATCTTGAAATCCAGGCAGAAGACGGCACTTTCACCAAGCTGACCAAGAAAGAGGCGCTGATGCGTACTCGCGATCTGGAAAAGCTGGATCGTAGCCTGGGTGGTATCAAGGACATGGGCGGTCTGCCAGACGCTCTGTTCGTTATCGACGTTGATCACGAGCGCATCGCGATCACCGAAGCCAACAAGCTGGGTATCCCGGTCATCGGCGTTGTCGACACCAACAGCAGCCCTGAAGGCGTTGACTACATCATCCCGGGCAACGATGACGCAATCCGCGCCATTCAGTTGTACATGGGTTCGATGGCTGACGCTGTGATCCGTGGTCGCAACAACAATGCTGGCGGCACCGACGTTTACGCTGAAGAAGCTCCAGCGGCAACTGTTGAAGGCTGAGTAACAAACGCCTGGCGTTGACTCAGTACGCAAAAAAGGGGGCTTGGCCCCCTTTTTGCCACCTCGAAAACCATCTGACGTTGCCATCGATCTTATTGTCATGTGCAGCAGTCACCATGGATTTTCAAGAATTTGAACGCCCGTATTGCGGGTGGAATGGTTGAAGACCTATCCAAGAGGATTTTGAAATGGCAGAGATTACTGCAGCGTTGGTCAAAGAACTGCGCGAGCGTACCGGCGAAGGCATGATGGATTGCAAAAAGGCCTTGACCAAGGCTGGCGGCGACATCGAAAAAGCCATCGACGATATGCGTGCTTCGGGCGCAATCAAAGCAGCCAAGAAAGCAGGCAACGTTGCTGCTGAAGGCGCCATTGCCATCAAGGACGACGGTAAAGCCGCAGTCCTGATCGAAGTCAACTCCCAGACCGACTTCCTGGCTCTGCAGGACGACTTCAAGGCATTCGTCGCTAAAAGCGTCGAGAAAGCCTTCGCTGACAAGCTGACCACCGTTGAACCTCTGGTTGAAGCGCAGGAAGCTGATCGTCTGGTTCTGGTCGGCAAGGTTGGCGAGAACGTCAACATCCGTCGTCTGGCTCGCATCGAAGGCGACGTGCTGGGTTCGTACCTGCACGGCAACAAGATCGGCGTAGTTGTCGTTCTCAAGGGCGGCAACGCCGAGCTGGCGAAAGACATCGCCATGCACGTAGCGGCGACCAACCCTGAGTTCCTGCTGCCTTCGGACGTTTCGCCAGAAGCGATCGAGCGCGAGAAGAACGTCTTCCTGCAGTTGAACGAAGACAAGCTGAAAGGCAAGCCTGCTGAAATCGCCGAGAAGATGGTTGGCGGTCGTATCAGCAAGTTCCTGGCTGAAGCCAGTCTGGTTGAGCAGGCGTTCGTCAAGAACCCGGAAATCAAGGTCGGTGAACTGGCCAAGAAAGCCGGCGCTGAAATCGTTTCCTTCACCTACTTCAAAGTAGGCGACGGCATCGAGAAGCCAGTCGACAACTTCGCTGAAGAAGTCGCTGCTCAAGTAGCTGCAAGCAAGCAATAAGACGGTTTTCCAACTGTCGCCCCGAAGAGGCTGCCCGCTAACGCGCGCAGCCTCTTTGTCAAAGCGGTACGCGGAATTGTTATTGCTGCACGGAATTTGTTTTTGCAGGGGTTTGGGCCTACGAGGCTGCAATTCCCTGAAGCAGTGACCTAGAGTTAGCGCAGGTCGAAAACGGCCCGCAACTCGAACGATTTTTTTCAAACGCCGCAGGAGAGATTCGCAATGGCTCAGCAGGGCAGTGGTTATCAAGCTCGCTATAAACGCATTCTACTCAAGCTCAGCGGCGAGGCCCTGATGGGGTCGGAAGAGTTCGGCATCGACCCCAAGGTGCTGGATCGCATGGCCCTTGAAGTCGGTCAGTTGGTCGGCATCGGCGTTCAGGTCGGTCTGGTCATCGGTGGTGGCAACCTGTTCCGCGGCGCAGCGCTGAGCGCGGCCGGCATGGACCGGGTCACTGGCGACCACATGGGCATGCTGGCCACCGTGATGAATGCGCTGGCCATGCGTGACGCGCTGGAGCGGGCCAATATCTCGGCCATCGTGATGTCAGCCATTTCCATGGTGGGCGTGACCGATCACTACGACCGTCGCAAAGCCATGCGTCACCTGAATGCCAAGGAAGTCGTGATCTTCGCCGCCGGTACCGGCAATCCGTTCTTCACCACGGATTCGGCAGCGTGCCTGCGCGCGATCGAGATCGACGCTGATGTCGTGCTGAAAGCAACCAAGGTCGATGGTGTGTACACTGCCGATCCATTCAAGGACCCGCATGCCGAGAAGTTCGATCGTCTGACCTATGACGAAGTGCTGGATCGCAAGCTGGGTGTAATGGATCTGACAGCCATCTGTCTGTGTCGTGACCACAAGATGCCACTGCGTGTCTTCAATATGAACAAGCCCGGCGCCCTGCTGAACATTGTGCATGGCGGCGCGGAAGGTACTTTGATCGAGGAAGGCGAACAATGATCAACGAAATCAAGAAAGACGCTCAAGAGCGGATGAAAAAATCCCTTGAGTCCCTGGCCCATGCATTCGGCCAGATCCGCACCGGCAAGGCGCACCCGAGCATTCTCGGTAGCGTGATGGTGCCGTACTACGGTTCCGACACCCCGTTGAGCGGCGTCGCCAACGTGACCGTGAAGGACTCCCGTACGCTGCAGGTCGTGGCGTTCGAGCGCAACATGCTCTCTGCGGTCGACAAGGCCATCCAGAGCGCTGGCCTGAATCTGAACCCGACCAACCTGGGCGAGATGCTGTTGATCTCCATGCCTGCCCTGACGGAAGAGACCCGCAAGGGTTTCACCAAGCAGGCACGCAGCGCCGCAGAAGACGCCCGCGTTGCCGTGCGTAATATCCGCCGTGACGCGTTGGGTGAGCTGAAGAAGCTGGTCAAGGACAAGGAAATCAGTGAAGACGAAGAGCGCCGTGCTGCTGCCGACATCCAGAAGCTGACGGACAAGGCAGAGGCGGACATCGACGCCGCGACCAAGTCCAAAGAAGCGGACCTGATGGCCGTATAAGGGCCGGGAAGCTTTCATGGATAAGACAAAGCTGGCTGCGCCGGCATCGGTGCCGCGTCATGTCGCGATCATCATGGATGGGAACAACCGCTGGGCGAAGAAGCGCCTGCTACCCGGTGTAGCAGGCCACAAGGCTGGCGTTGACGCTGTTCGTGCGGTGATTGAAGTCTGTGCCGAGGCCAAGGTCGAGGTGCTGACCTTGTTCGCGTTTTCCAGCGAAAACTGGCAGCGCCCGGCTGAAGAAGTCGGCGCGTTGATGGAGTTGTTTTTCACGGCGTTGCGTCGCGAGACCAAGCGCTTGAACGAGAACGGCATCAGCCTGCGCATCATTGGTGATCGTTCGCGCTTTCACCCTGAGCTTCAGGCCGCCATCCGCGAAGCCGAGCAGCGCACGGCTGAGAACAGCCGCTTCGTCCTGCAGATTGCCGCCAACTACGGCGGTCAGTGGGATATCGCTCAGGCTGCGCAGCGCCTGGCCCGAGAAGTTCAGGCAGGTCATCTGCGGCCGGACGACATCACACCTGAGTTGCTGCAAACGTGTCTCGCCACCGGCGACCTGCCGTTGCCCGACCTGTGCATCCGCACGGGCGGTGAGCACCGCATCAGCAATTTCCTGCTCTGGCAGCTGGCCTATGCCGAGCTGTATTTCTCCGACCTGTTCTGGCCGGACTTCAAACACGAAGCCATGCGCACTGCGCTGGCCGATTTCGCTTCTCGCCAACGCCGCTTCGGGAAAACCAGCGAGCAGGTAGAAGCTGGAGCCCGCGCTTAATGCTTAAACAACGAATCATCACTGCGCTGATCCTTGCGCCGCTGGCCTTGTGCGGTTTCTTCTTGCTGGCAGGCGGCAGCTTTGCATTGTTCATCGGCGCGGTCGTCGTGCTCGGCGCCTGGGAATGGGCCCGTCTTTCCGGCTTCGAGGCGCAATCGGCCCGCGTTCTGTACGCCGTGGTGGTCGCTGCGCTGCTGTTTCTGTTGTATCTGCTGCCTGACCTCGCGCCATGGTTGCTGGTGGCGGCGCTGATCTGGTGGCTGGCGGCAACCTGGCTGGTGCTCACCTATCCCGAGTCCAGCGAGTACTGGTCCAGTGCCATCTGCAAACTGCTGATCGGTTTGCTGATACTGCTGCCGGCATGGCAGGGTCTGGTGCTGATCAAGCAAATGCCGTTGGGCAACTGGCTGATCCTTTCGGTGATGATTCTGGTGTGGGGTGCCGACATTGGCGCCTACTTCTCCGGCAAGGCGTTCGGCAAGCGCAAGCTGGCGCCGAAGGTCAGCCCGGGTAAAAGCTGGGAAGGCCTTTATGGTGGTCTGGTGGCGTGCCTGGTGATCACTGCGGTGGTGGGTGTCTACCGCGGCTGGTCGCTGGGTGAAATCATCTTCGCGTTGGTATGTGCGGCGATTGTCGTGCTGATCTCGGTCGTTGGTGATCTCACCGAGAGCATGTTCAAGCGCAAATCCGGGGTCAAGGACAGCAGCAACCTGCTGCCGGGCCACGGTGGTGTGCTGGATCGCATCGACAGCCTGACCGCCGCCATTCCGGTGTTCGCCTTGCTGCTCTGGGCTGCCCAGGACTGGGGCGTGATGTGAGTACGCCTCAGCTCATTACCGTGCTCGGTGCAACGGGCTCGGTCGGGTTAAGCACGCTGGACATCATCGCGCGGCATCCGGCGCGTTACCAGGTGTTTGCGCTCACCGGTTACACGCGACTGGCCGAGCTGTTGGCGCTGTGCGTTCGTCATACCCCGCAGTTCGCCGTTGTGCCGACGACGGCCGCCGCCCGGCAGTTGCAGGACGACCTGCGCGTGGCCGGTCTCGACACCCGCGTGCTGGTCGGGGAGGGTGGGCTCTGTGAAGTGTCTGCGCACCCTCTGGTGGATACCGTGCTGGCCGCGATTGTCGGTGCCGCCGGTTTGCGCCCGACCCTTGCCGCTGTCGAGGCGGGCAAGAAAGTCTTGCTGGCCAACAAGGAAGCGCTGGTCATGTCCGGCGCCTTGTTCATGCAGGCTGTTCGCCGCAGTGGCACGGTACTGCTGCCGCTCGACAGCGAGCACAACGCGATCTTCCAGTGCCTGCCGCGTGATTACGAAAGCGGTCTCGAGAAGGTCGGCGTCAGACGCATTCTGCTAACCGCATCCGGTGGCCCGTTCCGTCAGACGCCGCTCGCCGAGCTGGAGCACGTCTCCCCGGATCAGGCCTGCGCTCATCCCAACTGGTCCATGGGCCGCAAGATCTCCGTCGATTCCGCCAGCATGATGAACAAGGGCCTTGAGCTGATTGAAGCCTGCTGGCTGTTCGACACGACGCCCGCGCGGATCGAGGTGGTGATTCACCCCCAGAGCGTGATCCATTCGATGGTCGATTACGTCGACGGCTCGGTGCTGGCGCAGTTGGGTAATCCCGACATGCGCACGCCGATTGCCCACGCGCTGGCCTGGCCCGAGCGCATCGACTCGGGCGTTGCGCCGCTGGATCTGTTCAGCATCGCGCGGCTGGACTTCGAAGCACCGGACGAAGTGCGCTTCCCATGCCTGCGTCTGGCGCGGCAAGCTGCTGAGGCGGGCGACAGTGCGCCTGCGGTTCTGAACGCGGCCAATGAAGTCGCGGTCGCGGCGTTTCTGGACAAGCGCATTCGCTATCCGGAAATCGCGAGTATGATCGACGAGGTTTTGAACCTTGAGCCTGTCGTCGCCGTGTCCGAGTTGGAGACGGTTTTTGAGATCGATGCACGTGCCCGCACTCTGGCCGAGCAGTGGCTGGATCGCAATGGTCGCTAGGCAGTCTGTTCAGGCGGTCATGTTTTCTATGATTCGCAGGCAATGTGGGCTTCAACGCACCGCTAGATCGGTACCCGGAGAGCAGCGATGAGCGCGCTATATATGATTGTCGGCACCCTGGTTGCGCTGGGCGTGCTAGTGACGTTTCACGAATTCGGTCATTTCTGGGTAGCGCGTCGCTGTGGCGTCAAGGTCCTGCGTTTCTCGGTGGGCTTTGGCATGCCGCTGCTGCGCTGGAGTGATCGCAAGGGCACCGAATATGTCGTCGCGGCGATTCCGCTCGGCGGCTACGTGAAAATGCTCGACGAGCGGGAGGGTGACGTTCCCCCCGAGCTGGCTGATCAATCTTTTAACCGCAAGTCGGTTTATCAGCGCATCGCCATCGTGATTGCCGGCCCGGTCGCCAACTTTCTACTGGCGATTGTATTTTTCTGGGTACTCGCAATGCTGGGCAGCCAGCAGGTCCGACCTGTCGTGGGCGGCGTCGAGCCAGGCAGTATTGCGGAAAAGGCCGGGCTGAGTTCCGGTCAGGAAATCGTCTCGGTTGATGGCGAGGCCGTCACCGGATGGGCGGGCGTGAACCTGCAACTGGTGCGTCGACTGGGTGAGAGCGGCAGCATCGCGATGAAGGTTCGCGAACAGGGTTCTGACGTCGAAACTCCGCGTTCGCTGGTGCTCAACGACTGGCTCAAAGGCGCAGCCGAGCCGGACCCGATTCGTTCGCTGGGTATTCGCCCGTGGCGTCCGGCTCTGCCGCCGGTTCTGGCAGAGCTCGATCCGAAAGGCCCCGCACAAACCGCCGGGCTGAAAACCGGCGACCGCCTGCTTGCCCTCAATAAGGAGCCTGTCGACGAATGGCAGAAGGTCGTTGACTGGGTTCGTGTCCATCCCGATACGCGGATTTCAGTAAGCGTGGAGCGTGACGGCGCGCAGCTGGATGTGCCCGTCGATCTGGTGACACGCGGCGAAGGCACTGCGGCAACCGGGTATCTCGGTGCCGGCGTGAAAGGCGTGGATTGGCCGCCGG
Organism: Pseudomonas petrae; assembly: GCF_021728295.1. Lineage (GTDB taxonomy): Bacteria > Pseudomonadota > Gammaproteobacteria > Pseudomonadales > Pseudomonadaceae > Aquipseudomonas > Aquipseudomonas petrae. The sequence goes on along the minus strand of NZ_JAKJXE010000001.1, from coordinate 601,234 downwards.
AGATGTTGCGCGAGGTCAGCTACGGCCCTGTAGCCGCCGTCGCAGAAGGCGCGCGGCGTACCTGGACCATGAGCGTGCTGACCCTCGATTCGCTGAAGAAAATGTTGTTCGGCGAGCTCTCGGTAAAAAACTTGAGCGGACCGATAACCATTGCTAAAGTGGCGGGCGCTTCGGCCCAGTCAGGCGTAGGTGACTTCCTGAATTTCCTCGCTTATCTGAGCATAAGCCTGGGTGTTCTCAATTTGCTGCCCATACCAGTGCTGGATGGGGGGCACTTGCTGTTTTATCTGATCGAGTGGGCGCGTGGTCGACCACTGTCAGAGAAGGTGCAGGGCTGGGGGGTCCAGATCGGTATCAGTCTAGTGGTTGGAGTGATGTTGCTCGCACTGGTCAACGATCTGGGACGACTGTAAAAGCTACGCCGAATTGTGAATCTGCCGCATTTTGCGGCAGTTTGTTTATTGCCAGTTGGAATAAGAAAGGACTTCATGAAACGTCTGCTGCTAACTGCGGTTCTTGCCGTACTGATGATCGCCGAAGTTCACGCCGAGTCCTTCACTATCTCCGATATCCGTGTCAACGGTCTGCAGCGGGTTTCCGCCGGCAGCGTGTTTGGTGCGCTGCCGTTGAACGTGGGTGAACAGGCCGATGATGGGCGTCTTGTCGACGCAACTCGCGCGCTGTTCAAAACCGGATTTTTCCAGGACATCCAGCTGGGCCGCGACGGTAACGTCCTGGTCATCACAGTTGTCGAGCGTCCGTCGGTTTCGAGTATCGAGATCGAAGGCAACAAAGCGATCACCACTGAGGACCTGATGAAGGGTCTGAAGCAGTCGGGTCTGGCCGAAGGCGAAATCTTCCAGCGCGCTACGCTGGAAGGCGTCCGCAACGAGCTGCAACGTCAGTACGTTGCACAGGGCCGCTACTCTGCAGAAGTCGCCACCGAAGTCGTGCCGCAGCCGCGTAACCGTGTGGGTCTGAAGATCAACATCAACGAAGGCGCGGTCGCTGCCATTCAGCACATCAACGTGGTGGGTAACTCGGTCTTCCCCGAAGACGATCTGGTTGATCTGTTCGAACTGAAGACCACCAACTGGCTTTCCTTCTTCAAGAACGACGACAAGTATGCCCGTGAGAAACTCTCCGGCGACCTGGAACGTCTGCGTTCGTACTACCTCGATCGCGGCTATATCAACATGGATATCGCCTCGACCCAGGTATCCATCACGCCCGACAAGAAGAGCGTGTACATCACCGTCAACATTCATGAAGGCGAGAAGTACAGCGTCAAGTCGGTCAAGCTGAGCGGTGACCTCAAGGTCCCTGAGGATCAGGTCAAATCGCTGCTGCTGGTCAAGCCGGGCCAGGTGTTCTCCCGCAAGGTGATGACCACGACCTCCGAGCTGATCACCCGCCGTCTGGGTAACGAGGGTTACACCTTCGCCAACGTCAATGGCGTTCCGACGCCGAACGATGAAGATCACACCGTCGACATTACCTTCGCCGTCGATCCGGGCAAGCGCGCTTACGTCAACCGCATCAACTTCCGTGGCAACACCAAGACGGCGGACGAAGTGCTGCGTCGCGAAATGCGCCAGATGGAAGGCGGCTGGGCTTCCACTTACCTGATCGACCAGTCCAAGACCCGTCTTGACCGTCTGGGCTTCTTCAAGGAAGTGAACGTTGAGACCCCTGCGGTGCCTGGCACCGACGATCAGGTCGACGTGAACTACGCCGTTGAAGAGCAGGCGTCCGGTTCGATCACCGCCAGTGTCGGCTTTGCGCAAAGCGCCGGTCTGATCCTCGGTGGCTCCATCAGCCAGAACAACTTCCTGGGTACGGGTAACAAGGTCACCATTGGTTTGACCAAAAGTGAATACCAGACCCGCTACAACTTCAGCTACGTCGATCCGTATTTCACGCCGGACGGTGTGAGCCTCGGCTACAGCGCGTTCTATCGCAAGACTGACTACAGTGACCTCGACGTCGACGTGGCGAGCTACTCGGTCGACAGCCTTGGTGCCGGCATCAACATGGGCTACCCGATCAGCGAAACTTCTCGCCTGAACTACGGCCTGTCGGTACAGAAGGATGAAATCAGCACCGGTAAGTACACCGTTGACGAGATCTTCGACTTCATCGACAAGGAAGGCGACAGCTTCACCAACTTCAAGGCGTCGGTGGGCTGGTCCGAGTCGACCCTGAACAAAGGTACGCTGCCGACCCGTGGCAGCTCCCAGAGCCTGACCCTGGAAACCACCATTCCGGGCAGCGACCTGTCGTTCTACAAGCTTGATTATCGCGGCCAGTTGTTCCACCCGATCACCAACACCTACACCCTCCGTCTGCACTCAGAGTTGGGCTACGGCGACGGTTATGGTTCGACGTCCGGTCTGCCGTTCTACGAGAACTACTACGCCGGTGGTTTCAATTCGGTCCGTGGCTTCAAAGACAGCACGTTGGGTCCGCGGAGCACGCCTAGTGACGGTAAGAAGCGGGGCACCACCGCTGACCCGGACCAGGATCCGCTGCCGTTCGGTGGTAACGTCCTGATCACCGGCGGTGCGGAAATCCTGTTCCCGCTGCCGTTCATCAAGGACCAGCGTTCGCTGCGTACTTCGATTTTCTGGGACGTGGGTAACACCTTTGACACCAACTGCAGTAACAAAAGGCTCACGACCGATAACCAGAAAGTCGAATGTAAGAGCCCTGATCTTTCCGGCCTCGCAAGCTCCGTCGGTGTGGGCGTGACATGGGTGACTGCACTGGGTCCGTTGAGTTTTGCACTGGCCCTGCCGGTCAAGAAACCGGACGACAGCACCGAAACCCAAGTCTTCCAATTCTCTCTCGGTCAGACCTTCTAAGGGTCTGATCACTGCTAACGACAACGGATTCTGTAGGAGTTACATCGTGCGTAAGTTGACCCAATTGGCATTGCTGGCAACGGTTCTGATCGCAGGCCCGGCATTTGCTGATATGAAAATCGCAGTACTGAACTACCAGATGGCCCTGCTCGAATCCGACGCAGCCAAGCGGTACGCAGTGGATGCAGAGAAAAAATTCGGTCCTCAGCTGACCAAGCTGAAAGCGCTGGAAAGCAGCGCCAAAGGTATTCAGGATCGCTTGGTCGCCGGTGGCGACAAGATGGCCCAGCCTGAGCGCGAGCGTCTGGAGCTGGACTTCAAGCAAAAAGCGCGTGACTTCCAGTTCCAGTCCAAAGAGCTGAACGAAGCCAAGGCTGTTGCTGACCGCGACATGCTCAAGCAACTCAAGCCGAAGCTGGACCAGGCTGTAGAAGAAGTCATCAAGAAAGGCGGCTTTGACCTGGTGTTCGAGCGCGGTGCCGTGATTGACGTCAAGCCGCAATACGACGTCACTCGCCAGGTTATCGAGCGCATGAATCAGCTGAAGTAAGTTAATGACCGCGACCATCACACTCGGCCAATTGGCCGAGTTCCTCGGTGCCACCCTGCGTGGCCCTGCGGACAAGCAAATCACAGGACTGGCAACCTTGCAGGAAGCCGGTCCTGATCAGGTCAGTTTTCTGGCCAATCCTCAGTACCGAAAATTCCTCGCGACCACCCACGCCGCTGCCGTGCTGCTCAAGCCGGCGGATGCTGAAGGGTATGCCGCCGAGGCGTTGCTGGTGCCTGATCCGTACCTGGCTTACGCCCGTATTTCCCATCTGTTCGATCCCAAGCCCAAGGCCACCGCCGGTGTACACCCGACTGCCGTGGTGGCGGCGGACGCGTTCGTAGACCCGGCGGCCAGCGTTGGCGCTTATGCGGTCATCGAAAGCGGTGCACGGATTGCGGCCGGTGTGACCATTGGTGCGCAGTGCTTCATCGGTGCACGCAGCGTGATTGGCGAGGGCGGCTGGCTTGCCCCGCGCGTCACGCTCTATCACGACGTCCGTATCGGGCAGCGTGTGGTCATCCAGTCCGGTGCGGTGTTGGGCGGCGAAGGTTTTGGTTTCGCCAATGAGAAAGGCGTCTGGCAGAAGATCGCGCAGATTGGCGGCGTGACCATTGGTGACGATGTCGAGATTGGCGTCAACACCGCCATCGACCGCGGCGCCATGGACGATACCCGCATCGGCAATGGCGTGAAGCTGGATAACCAGATTCAGATCGCTCACAACGTCCAGATCGGCGACCACACGGCCATGGCTGCGTGTGTCGGTATCTCGGGCAGCGCGAAGATCGGCAAGCATTGCATGCTCGCCGGCGGTGTCGGGCTGGTGGGCCATATCGAGATTTGCGACGGGGTTTTCGTCACCGGCATGACCATGGTCACCCGGTCGATCACCGAGCCCGGCTCGTATTCTTCGGGGACGGCAATGCAGCCGGCGGCGGAGTGGCGCAAGAGCGCGGCCCGCATGCGTCATCTCGATGACATGGCGCGACGTCTGCAGCACCTGGAAAAGATTGTCGAGGCAGTGACCTCAGGCGGTAAAGCTTCATCTGATGGCTGATACTTTTTTCTTATCAAGCGTGCACAGCCGATAAACTGCCTCCTTGATTTGCTAGAGGAGTGACGCGCGTTAGTCGCGCCCTCCCACTCTTTACTACAGGCTTCCCTTCGAAATGATGGACATCAACGAAATCCGCGAATATCTGCCGCACCGTTACCCGTTCCTGCTTGTGGACCGTGTGGTGGAGCTGGATGTCGAGACCAAAAGCATTCGTGCCTACAAGAATGTCAGCATCAACGAGCCTTTCTTCAACGGTCACTTTCCTCAGCACCCGATCATGCCGGGCGTGCTGATTATCGAGGCCATGGCTCAAGCTGCCGGCATCCTGGGCTTCAAGATGCTCGATGTGAAGCCCGCTGATGGCACCCTGTATTACTTCGTCGGCTCCGACAAACTGCGCTTCCGCCAGCCCGTGCTGCCGGGCGACCAGTTGATCCTCGAAGCGAAGTTCCTGAGCTGCAAGCGGCAGATCTGGAAGTTCGAATGCCAGGCATCGGTGGATGGCAAGCCGGTTTGCTCCGCCGAAATCATCTGTGCGGAACGCAAACTATGAGTTTGATTGACTCTCGCGCAATCATCGATCCGACGGCCGTGCTGGCCGACAATGTGGAGGTCGGCCCGTGGTCGATCGTCGGACCTGGTGTGGAAATCGGCGAGGGTACAGTGATCGGTCCGCATGTGATCCTGCGCGGCCCGACCAGGATCGGCAAACACAACCACATCTACCAGTTTTCGTCGGTAGGTGAGGACACGCCTGATCTGAAATACAAAGGTGAAGCGACGCGTCTGGTGATCGGTGACCACAACGTCATCCGTGAAGGCGTGACGATCCACCGTGGCACCGTTCAAGACCGCGCCGAAACCACCCTCGGTGACCACAACCTGATCATGGCCTACGCGCACATCGGTCATGACAGCGTCATCGGCAATCACTGCATTCTGGTCAACAACACCGCGTTGGCCGGCCATGTGCACGTGGATGACTGGGCCATTCTGTCCGGGTTCACCCTGGTGCATCAGTACTGCCACATCGGCGCGCACAGTTTTTCCGGCATGGGCACTGCCATCGGCAAGGACGTTCCGGCGTTCGTCACCGTGTTCGGCAACCCGGCCGAAGCCCGCAGCATGAACTTTGAAGGCATGCGCCGTCGGGGTTTCTCCGAGGAAGCGATCCATGCGCTGCGCCGCGCGTACAAGACCGTCTACCGTCAGGGCCTGACCGTGGAGCAGGCGATCGTCGAGCTGAGCGAACCCGCTGCGCAGTTCCCTGAAGTCGAGCTGTTCCTCACGTCCATCCAGTCCTCGACTCGCGGCATCACCCGCTGACCATGGCTCGCTTGCGTATCGCGCTGGTGGCCGGAGAGGCCTCCGGCGACATTCTTGGCTCCGGCTTGATGCGCGCGATCAAAGCGCGGCATCCGGACGCCGAATTCATCGGTGTCGGCGGACCGCTCATGGAAGCCCAGGGCATGACGTCGTATTTTCCGATGGAGCGCCTGTCGGTCATGGGCCTCGTGGAAGTGCTGGGTCGCCTGAAAGAGTTACTCGCCCGTCGCAAGTTGCTGGTGCAGACCCTCATCGACGAAAAGCCCGACGTGTTCATCGGCATCGACGCCCCTGACTTCACGCTCAATATCGAGCTCAAACTGCGTCAGGCCGGGATCAAGACCGTTCATTACGTCAGTCCGTCCGTGTGGGCGTGGCGGCAGAAGCGTGTCCTGAAGATCCGCGAAGGCTGCGACCTGATGCTGACCTTGCTGCCGTTCGAAGCCCGTTTCTACGAAGAGAAAGGCGTGCCGGTGCGCTTTGTCGGGCATCCGCTGGCCGACACCATTCCGCTGCAGGCGGATCAACTGGCCGCGCGCGCCGAACTGGCCCTGGGCGAAGGCCCGGTGGTTGCGTTGATGCCGGGCAGTCGCGGTGGCGAAGTCGGGCGCCTCGGTGCCCTGTTTTTCGACGCGGCCGAGCGCCTGCTGGCCGCGCGTCCCGACATCCGTTTCGTGCTGCCCTGTGCCAGCCCTCAGCGCCGTGAACAGATTGAGCAACTGCTGCAAGGGCGCGAACTGCCGCTGACCCTGCTCGACGGCCAGTCCCACGTGGCGCTGGCCGCGTGCGATGCCGTGCTGATCGCTTCCGGGACCGCCACCCTCGAAGCGCTGCTGTACAAACGACCGATGGTGGTTGCCTATCGTCTGGCGCCACTGACTTACTGGATACTCAAGCGGATGGTGAAGAGCCCGTACGTGTCGCTGCCGAACCTGCTGGCCCAGCGTTTGCTGGTCCCGGAGCTTCTGCAGGACGCGGCGACCGCAGAGGCCCTGGCGCAGACGCTGTTGCCGTTGCTGGACAACGGCGATTCACAGACGGCCGGCTTCGACGCGATTCACCGAACCTTGCGTCGCGATGCGTCCAATCAGGCCGCCGAAGCGGTGTTGAACCTGATTGGCGCAGCGCCTTCACAATGAGCAAGCAATCAATGCAAATGGGTCTGGACTTCAATCTTGTCGAGGATCTGGTCGCCGGTGTCGACGAAGTGGGCCGGGGCCCGCTGTGTGGCGCCGTTGTCACCGCGGCGGTCATTCTTGACCCCAAGCGCCCCATTCTTGGCCTGAACGATTCAAAGAAACTCACCGAAGCCAAGCGCGAAAGACTGTTCGACGAGATCTGCGAGAAGGCGCTGTGCTGGCATATCGCGCGGGCTGAAGTCGAAGAAATCGATGAGCTGAATATTCTTCACGCCACCATGCTGGCGATGAAGCGTGCGGTAGAAGGCTTGATCATCACGCCGAAGCTGGCGCTGATCGACGGCAACCGCTGCCCGCAGCTGTCGGTGCCCAGCGCGCCGGTCATTCAGGGCGATGCCCACGTACCGGCCATTGCCGCCGCCTCGATTCTGGCCAAGGTCAGTCGCGACCGCGAAATGGCGCGCATGGAGCTGCTCTATCCGGGCTACGGCATCGGCGGCCATAAAGGCTATCCCACGGCCGTGCACCTTGAAGCACTGGCGCGCCTGGGTCCTACGCCCATTCACCGGCGCTCGTTCGGCCCGGTCCGTCAAGCCTGGGCGGCACGGGACATGATGGTTTCCACCGGCTTCATGTCGCTGCCACTCAGTTGATCGCAGGCTGATGTTTTCCTGAATGGCCGGTACAATCCGGCCTTCGTTTTTTGTGCAACATAGGATCAACCATGCCGGCTTCTTTCGTTCATCTACGCCTGCACACCGAATACTCCCTCGTTGATGGTCTGGTCCGTGTAAAACCGTTGGTCAAGGCGCTCGCCGGCATGAACATGCCGGCCGTGGCGGTGACCGACCAGAACAACATGTGTTCGCTGGTCAAGTTCTACAAAGCGGCCATGGGTGCGGGCATCAAGCCGATCTGCGGCGCCGACATCTGGCTGGCCGGGCGCGACCGCGATGCACCGCTCAGCCGTTTGAGCCTGCTGGTGATGAACCCCAAAGGCTACCTCAACCTGACCGAACTGATTTCCCGTGGCTTCATGCATGGCCAGCGCAATGGCCTGGTGGTGATCGAGCGCGAGTGGGTGGCCGAGGCCAGCGAAGGGCTGATCGCCCTGTCTGCGGCCAAAGAAGGCGAGATCGGCATGGCCCTGCTCGGCGGCAACCCGGCCGAAGCCGATGATTTGCTGAAGGAGTGGTTAACGGTTTTCCCGGACCGCTTCTACATTGAAGTCCAGCGCACCAACCGCATCAATGACGAAGAACACGTGCACGCCGCCGTCGCCCTGGCCGAGCGCCATGGCGTGCCGCTGGTTGCGAGCAACGACGTGCGCTTCATCAAGCAGGAAGATTTCGAAGCCCACGAAACCCGCGTGTGCATCGGCGAAGGCAGGGCGCTGGACGATCCGCGCCGTTCGCACAACTACAGCGATCAGCAGTACCTGAAGAGCGCGGAGGAGATGGCCGACCTGTTCAGCGATCTGCCGGACGCCCTCGCCAATACCGTCGAGATCGCCAAGCGCTGCAACATCGATGTCCAGCTGGGCAAGCACTTTTTGCCCAACTTCCCGATCCCCGATGGCATGACCATCGATGAATATTTCCGCAAGGTGTCCTTCGAGGGCCTGGAAGAACGTCTCGCGGTGCTCTGGCCGAAGGAGACAACGCCGGACTACGAGGCCAAGCGACAGGTCTACGTCGACCGCCTGAATTTCGAGCTGGATATCATCATCCAGATGGGCTTCCCCGGTTACTTCCTGATCGTTATGGACTTCATTCAGTGGGCCAAGAGCAACGGCGTGCCGGTCGGTCCGGGCCGGGGTTCGGGCGCCGGTTCGCTGGTGGCCTACGTGCAGAAGATCACCGACCTCGACCCGCTGGAATATGACCTGCTGTTCGAACGCTTCCTCAACCCCGAGCGGGTCTCCATGCCCGACTTCGACGTCGACTTCTGCATGGACGGTCGTGATCGGGTCATCGAGTACGTGGCCGAGAAATACGGCCGCAACGCGGTCAGCCAGATCATCACCTTCGGTTCCATGGCTGCGAAGGCGGTAGTCCGGGACGTGGCGCGGGTGCAGGGCAAGTCCTACGGATTGGCCGATCGTCTGTCGAAGATGATCCCCTTCGAAGTCGGCATGACCCTGGAAAAAGCCTACGAGCAGGAAGAGATCCTGCGCGACTTCCTAAAGGTGGATGAGGAAGCCGCAGAAATCTGGGAAATGGCGCGCAAGCTCGAAGGCGTTGTGCGTAACGTCGGCAAGCACGCCGGCGGCGTGGTCATCGCGCCGACCAAGCTGACGGACTTCTCGGCGATCTACTGCGATGAAGAGGGCGGCGGTCTGGTCACCCAGTTCGACAAGGACGACGTCGAGTCGGCCGGTCTGGTGAAGTTCGACTTCCTGGGTCTGCGCACCCTGACCATCATCGACTGGGCACTGAAGACGATTAACCGCGAACGCGCCAAGGTCGATGAAGAGCCCCTCGACATCGCGTTCATCCCGCTGGACGACATGCCGACCTACGAGCTGCTGCAGCGCGCCGAAACCACGGCCGTCTTCCAGCTTGAATCCCGCGGCATGAAAGAGCTGATCAAAAAGCTCAAGCCTGACTGCCTGGAAGACTTGATCGCACTGGTGGCGCTGTTCCGTCCCGGTCCTTTGCAATCGGGCATGGTCGACGACTTCATCAACCGCAAGCACGGCCGTGCGGAGCTCTCGTACCCTCACGTCGATTACCAGTACGAAGGCCTCAAGCCGGTGCTTGCGCCGACGTACGGCATCATCCTGTATCAGGAACAGGTGATGCAGATTGCCCAGGTCATGGCCGGCTACACCCTCGGCGGCGCTGACATGCTGCGTCGTGCAATGGGCAAGAAGAAGCCCGAGGAAATGGCCAAGCAGCGCGGTGGTTTCATCGAGGGCTGCAAGACCAACAACATCGACCCGGACCTGGCCGGTAACATTTTCGATCTGGTGGAGAAGTTCGCCGGTTACGGTTTCAACAAGTCGCACTCGGCGGCCTACGGGCTGGTGTCGTACCAGACCGCCTGGCTCAAGCGTCACTACCCTGCACCGTTCATGGCGGCAGTGCTTTCAGCGGACATGCACAACACCGACAAGGTCGTGACCTTGATCGAAGAAGTGCGGATCATGAAGCTGCGCCTTGATGCGCCGGACGTGAACAACTCCGAGTTCAAGTTCACCGTGAACGACGACGGCCGTATCGTCTATGGCCTCGGCGCGATCAAGGGCGTCGGCGAAGGCCCGGTGGAGGCGATCACCGAAGCGCGTCAGGAAGGTCCGTTCGCCGACCTGTTCGACTTCTGCGCCCGCATCGACCTCAAGCGCGTTAACAAGCGCACGCTCGACGGCCTGATTCGCAGCGGTGCGCTGGACCGTCTGGGGCCGTTTTTCTATGACGAGCCGAAACAGTATCAAGCCAACATCGACCGCAACCGCGGCGTCTTGCTGGCGGCGCTCGAAGAAGCCATTCAGGCGGCCGAGCAGACCGCGCGCAGTCACGACAGCGGCCACGCCGATCTCTTCGGCGGCCTGTTCGTCGAAGCCGACGCCGACGTTTACGCGAACCATCGCAGCGCCAAGGAGGTCACTCTCAAGGAGCGGCTGCGTGGCGAGAAAGAAACCCTGGGCCTGTACCTGACCGGGCACCCGATCGATGAGTACGAAGGCGAAATCCGCCGGTTCGCCCGCCAACGTATCGTTGATCTCAAACCCTCGCGGGAGACCCAGACCATTGCCGGTCTGATCATCGCGCTGCGGGTGATGAAGAACAAAAAAGGCGACAAGATGGGCTTTATCACGCTGGACGACCGTTCGGGGCGTATCGAAGCGTCGCTGTTTGCCGATTCGTTCCAGGCGGCTCAGTCGCTGCTGCAAACCGACGCCATGGTGGTGGTGGAAGGGGAGGTCAGTACCGACGATTTCTCCGGCGGCCTGCGGTTGCGCGCCAAACGGGTGATGAGCCTGGAAGAAGCGCGCACCGGGCTGGCAGAGAGTCTGCGCCTGAACGTGCGTGCCGAAGCGCTCAAGGGCGACCGGCTGCGCTGGCTGGGCGAACTGTGCAAGAAGCACCGCGGCGGGTGCCCGATCACCCTCGACTACACCGGGCATGAAGCCAAGGCACTGCTGCAGTTCGGCGAAGCGTGGCGGATCGATCCCGCAGACAGCCTGATTCAGGCGCTGCGTGACCAGTTCGGACGAGAGAACGTCTTCCTGCAGTATCGCTGACACCGATCAGCCCAATATTGATGACTCGACACTTTAAACTCGACCGAAAGGCGCCCGCTCCATTAAGGTATGGCGCTTATCGGATCAACCGGCCGGCCTCTTGGCCGTCGACCCAAGACGGATGCCTATGAACCCGAATTTTCTGGATTTCGAACAGCCGATTGCTGACCTGCAAGCCAAGATTGAAGAGCTGCGTCTGGTAGGCAATGACAACTCGCTGAACATCGGCGACGAAATCTCTCGACTGCAAGAGAAGAGCAATACGCTCACCGAAAGCATTTTCGGCAACCTGACCAGTTGGCAGATCGCGCGCATGGCGCGTCATCCGCGTCGTCCGTACACGCTGGACTACATTCAACACATCTTTACCGAGTTCGACGAGCTGCATGGCGATCGCCACTTCTCCGACGACGCCGCCATCGTCGGCGGTATTGCCCGCCTGGACGACCAGCCGGTGATGGTGATCGGTCATCAGAAAGGCCGCGAAGTGCGCGAGAAGGTTCGCCGTAACTTCGGCATGCCGCGACCTGAAGGCTACCGCAAGGCCTGCCGCCTGATGGAAATGGCCGAGCGATTCAAGATGCCGATCCTGACCTTCATCGACACGCCGGGCGCTTACCCAGGCATCGACGCCGAAGAGCGTAACCAGAGCGAAGCCATCGCCTGGAACCTGCGCGTCATGGCGCGCCTGAAGACCCCGATCATTGCCACCGTGATTGGCGAAGGCGGTTCGGGCGGCGCACTCGCCATTGGCGTGTGCGATCAACTGAACATGCTGCAGTACTCGACCTACGCGGTGATCTCGCCGGAAGGCTGTGCTTCCATCCTGTGGAAAACCGCGGAAAAAGCGCCGGATGCAGCCGAAGCGATGGGCATCACTGCCGAGCGCTTGAAAGGCTTGGGGATCGTTGACAAGGTGATCAACGAGCCATTGGGTGGCGCGCACCGTGATCCAGCCGCTGCCGCTGCGTTGATCCGCGAAGAGCTGAGCAGCCAACTGAGCATGCTCCAGAAGTTCGATAACGACGCGCTGTTGACCCGTCGTTACGACCGCCTGATGAGCTACGGCCTTTAACCGGACCGTTTTGCAAGAGGAGCGTCACCGAACCCGGTGACGTCGCCCGGTCCGGCGAGCTTTAAGCAGGGTTAACCAGCATGAGCAAACCGGACAGCATCAAACTCGCACTCTCCAGACGTCTGCTGTCGCGCCTCGAACCCTGGCGCGCTGCAGCCGCCTGGCGCGTCGCATTCTCCGGTGGACTCGATTCCACTGTCCTGCTTCACCTGCTGGCCGAACTGGCCAGGGTTCACGCGCTTCCTCCTCTGACCGCTGTTCACGTCAATCATGGTCTTCAGGCTGTGGCTGCGTCGTGGCCGGTGCATTGCCGGCAGATGTGTCAGATTCTGGGCGTGCCGATGCAGGTTATCGACGTCCAGGTGCGCCCCGGCGCGAGCCTCGAACAAGCCGCACGTGACGCTCGCTACACGGCTTTCAATTCAACCCTTGGGGCTGGCGAAGTGCTGCTCACCGCCCAGCACCGTGACGATCAGGCTGAAACGCTGCTGTTCCGACTGCTGCGCGGCGCCGGGGTGCGCGGGCTGGCCGCCATGCCGGCGCAGCGGCCGCTTGGGGCGGGGCATCTGTTTCGGCCGCTGCTGGACGAATCCCGCGCAACCCTCGAGGCCTATGCCCGGGAACAGGGTTTGAGCTGGATCGAGGACCCGAGCAACAAAGACAGCCGCTTTTCGCGCAACTACCTGCGCAGCCATGTACTGCCGCTGGTGACGACCCGCTGGCCACAAGCGATCGCGAGCATGGCCCGCAGCGCCGCGCATCTGGCCGAAGCCCAGCAGTTGCTGGACGAACTGGCGGTGCAGGACCTTGCCCTCGCCGATACGCCGTGCCCCTGGCCCTGGCTGGACATGCCCTCCCTTGAACTCGCGCCGCTCGAAGCGTTGTCACCCGCCCGGCAACGCAATGCACTGCGGCACTGGCTGGCGCCGCTCACTCGATTGCCCGATACCGATCACTGGGCAGGCTGGGATTCGTTGCGCGATGCCGGGCCGGACGGTCGGCCCATCTGGCGACTGGCCGATGGTCAGATGCACCGTGCCGAGGGGCGCATCTGGTGGCTGTCGGGGATCTGGCTGAAAAACGTCGCCGGCTCGCAACACTGGTCCCTGGCCTCGCAACCCCTTACGCTGCCGGGCAACGGCATGCTGCAGATTCTCGGCGCTGCGCCTGCGGGTGGTCTGCACGTGCATTACCGCCAGGGTGGCGAAACCTTTGATGTGCCGGATCGAGGCCGGCGCGACTTGAAACGGCTGCTCAACGAGAAGGGCGTGCCGGTGTTTCTGCGCGGCCGATTGCCGCTGTTGTACCGCGGCGAGCAGTTATTGGCCGTGGCAAACCTTCCGGGATTGGACGCCAGCCCCCGTGGCGACTGGCGATTGCACTGGTTACCACCGACGAACGACCAAAGTTTGAGCTGAAAGGGCGTTTCCGGTAGACTACGCTCCCTTCTTGATACAGCTTATGTCGATCCTTCCGGAACGATGCAAGTTGCCGATTACCAGCCAGTCTTTACTGGGCGATTCTCAAAAATGTGGCGAGCCACGGACAGACCTTTTCAAGGTCGGTCGCTGACTTGGGCGCGACAGATTCGAAAATGCACAGTGAAACACGCAGGTTGTCGGGGGCTTCGGCCTTCCTTCGCTTTCCCCGGCGGCTCTGACCGCTTTAACGCAGACTTCTAGGGTTTTTCATGACGCGCTACATCTTCGTCACGGGCGGTGTTGTTTCTTCATTGGGGAAAGGCATCGCCTCGGCTTCATTGGCGGCCATCCTGGAGGCGAGGGGACTTAAGGTCACCATGCTCAAGCTGGACCCCTACATCAACGTCGACCCAGGCACCATGAGCCCGTTCCAGCACGGTGAGGTGTTCGTCACCCACGACGGCGCCGAGACTGACCTGGACCTGGGTCACTACGAGCGTTTCATTCGCACCACCATGACCCAGAACAACAACTTCACCACCGGCCGTGTGTACGAACACGTCCTGCGCAAAGAGCGCCGTGGTGATTATCTGGGCGCGACCATCCAGGTGATCCCGCACATCACCGACGAAATCAAGCGTCGCATCATCAAGGGCGCCGGCGATGCTGACGTCGCCATGGTCGAAATCGGCGGCACCGTGGGCGACATCGAATCGCAACCGTTCCTCGAAGCGATCCGTCAGTTGCGTTTCGAAGTGGGCGCCAAGCGCGCCATGCTCATGCACCTGACACTGGTTCCGTACATCGCCACCGCTGGCGAGACCAAGACCAAGCCGACTCAGCATTCGGTGAAGGAACTCCGTTCGATCGGCCTGCAGCCAGACGTACTGGTCTGCCGTTCCGACCACCCGATCGACATCTCGTCGCGCCGCAAGATCGCGCAGTTCACCAACGTTGAAGAGCGTGCGGTCATCGCCCTCGAAGACGCCGACACCATCTACAAGATCCCGGGCATCCTGCATTCCCAGGGCCTTGACGATTTCGTCGTCGAGCGCTTCGGCCTCCAGTGCGGCAGCGCCGACCTGTCCGAGTGGGAAAAGGTTGTCGACGCCAAGCTCAACCCGGAGCACGAAGTCACCATCGCGATGGTCGGCAAGTACATGGAGCTGCTGGATGCCTACAAGTCGTTGATCGAAGCGATGAGTCACGCCGGCATCAGCAACCGCACCAAGGTTAACCTGCGCTACATCGATTCCGAAGACATCGAGAATCAGGGTACCGGCCTGCTCGAAGGCGTCGACGCGATTCTCGTCCCGGGTGGCTTCGGTCTGCGCGGCGTCGAGGGCAAGATCACGGCGGTGCAGTTCGCTCGCGAAAACAAGGTTCCGTACCTGGGCATCTGCCTGGGCATGCAGGTGGCGGTCATCGAGTTCGCACGTAACGTGCTGGGCTGGAAAGACGCCAACTCCACCGAGTTCGACCGCGCCAGCCAGCACCCTGTCGTTGGTCTGATCACCGAATGGGAAGACGCCACCGGTGCTGTCGAAACCCGTACCGAAACCTCGGACCTCGGCGGCACGATGCGTCTGGGCGCCCAGGAATGCCTGCTTGAGCCGGGCTCTCTGGTGCACGATTGCTACGCCAACGACGTCATCGTCGAGCGCCATCGTCACCGTTATGAAGTGAACAACAAGCTGCTGCCGCAACTGGTCGAAGCCGGCCTGAAAATCTCCGGTCGTTCCGGTGATGGCGCGCTGGTTGAAGTGGTCGAGTCCGCTGACCATCCATGGTTCGTGGCCTGCCAGTTCCACCCGGAATTCACCTCTACGCCTCGCGATGGCCACCCGTTGTTCAGTGGTTTCGTCAAGGCAGCGCTTGTTCAACACCAGAAAAACGGCTGATAGGGAATTCATCACATGGCACAGAAAATCATCCGCGTCGGCTCGATCGACATCGCCAACGACAAGCCTATGGTTCTGTTCGGCGGCATGAACGTCCTTGAGTCGCGCGACATGGCGATGCAGGTCTGTGAAGAATACGTGCGAGTGACCGAGAAGCTCGGCATCCCCTACGTGTTCAAGGCCAGCTTCGACAAGGCCAACCGTTCGTCCGTGACCTCCTATCGCGGCCCGGGCCTCGAAGAAGGCATGCGGATCTTCCAGGACATCAAGCAAGCTTTCGGCGTGCCGATCATCACCGACGTGCACGAGCCTGAGCAGGCCGCTGCGGTGGCAGAGGTCTGCGACATCATTCAGTTGCCGGCCTTCCTGTCCCGTCAGACCGACCTGGTCGTGGCCATGGCCAAGACCGGCGCCGTGATCAACATCAAGAAAGCCCAGTTCCTCGCGCCTCACGAGATGAAACATATCCTCGCCAAGTGCGTGGAAGCGGGCAACGATCAGTTGATCCTGTGCGAGCGTGGTTCGAGCTTCGGCTACAACAACCTGGTCGTCGACATGCTCGGTTTCGGCATCATGAAATCGTTCGAATACCCGGTGTTCTTCGACGTGACCCACGCCTTGCAGATGCCGGGCGGTCGCTCCGATTCCGCCGGTGGCCGTCGCGCCCAGGTGACCGATCTGGCCAAGGCCGGGATGAGTCAGGGCCTGGCCGGTCTGTTCCTGGAAGCCCATCCGGATCCGGACAACGCCAAATGCGACGGACCCTGCGCCCTGCGCCTGGACAAGCTGGAGCCGTTTCTGGCCCAGCTCAAGGCGCTCGACGAACTCGTTAAAAGCTTCCCGACGATCGAAACGGCTTAAAACCCGCTTCTCCGGCGCCGAGCCCTCCGGTAGAGTGCCGTTCGTTGTTTTCCCGACCAGAGGGTCGGGAAAATTGTCGTTTCAGGGCCTGCCCGTTGTCCTAGAGCCTTGAGGCGCCGAATCGTTTTCCCAGCTGCGTCGTTTTCGTCAATCTTGGAGTGTTAACAACAATGGCAAAAATCGTCGACATCAAAGGTCGTGAAGTTCTCGACTCCCGTGGCAATCCCACCGTGGAAGCAGACGTGCTCCTCGACAACGGCATCATCGGCAGCGCTTGCGCGCCGTCCGGTGCTTCCACCGGCTCGCGTGAAGCGCTCGAGCTGCGTGATGGCGACAAGAGCCGTTACATGGGCAAGGGCGTTCTGAAAGCCGTGGCCAACATCAATGGCCCGATCCGCGACCTGCTGCTGGGCAAGGACCCGGTTGACCAGAAAGCCCTGGATCACGCGATGATTCAGCTGGACGGCACCGAGAACAAAGGCAGTCTGGGCGCCAACGCGATCCTTGCTGTGTCGCTGGCTGCGGCAAAAGCCGCCGCTCAGGATCAGGACCTGCCGTTGTACGCGCACATCGCCAACCTGAACGGCACGCCGGGTGTTTACTCGATGCCGGTCCCGATGATGAACATCATCAACGGTGGCGAGCACGCTGATAACAACATCGACATCCAGGAATTCATGATTCAGCCGGTGGGCGCCAAGACCTTCTCCGAAGGCCTGCGCTGGGGCACCGAGATTTTCCACCACCTCAAAGCGGTGTTGAAAGCGCGCGGCCTGAACACTGCCGTGGGTGACGAAGGCGGCTTCGCGCCGAACCTGAACTCCAACGCCGACGCACTGGACGCCATCGCCGAAGCCGTTGCCAACGCTGGCTACAAGCTGGGCACCGACGTGACCCTGGCGCTGGACTGCGCAGCGAGCGAGTTCTACAAGAACGGCAAATACGTGCTGAGCGAAGAAGGCGAGTACGACTCTGCCGGTTTCGCCGACTACCTGGCTGACCTGGTCAGCAAGCACCCGATCATCTCCATCGAAGACGGTCTGGACGAGTCGGACTGGGATGGCTGGAAAGTCCTGACAGACAAGATCGGCGACAAGATCCAGCTGGTAGGCGACGACCTGTTCGTAACCAACACCAAGATCCTGAAAGAAGGCATCGACAAGAAGATCGGTAACTCGATCCTGATCAAGTTCAACCAGATCGGCACGCTCACCGAAACGCTGGAAGCCATCCAGATGGCCAAGGCCGCGGGTTACACCGCCGTTATTTCGCACCGTTCCGGTGAAACCGAAGACTCCACCATTGCCGACCTGGCCGTGGGCACTGCGGCCGGCCAGATCAAGACCGGTTCGTTGAGCCGTTCCGACCGCATCGCCAAGTACAACCAGCTGCTGCGTATCGAAGAGCAACTGGGCGCCAAAGCGGTGTACCGTGGTCGCGGCGAGTTTCGCGGCTGATCGCAAAGATGGTAAAAAGGCAGCAGGCGTTGTAGGAGAAGTCACTGAAGCGTGACCTCTCTTGCCGTCCTGATCCATGAGCCCGGTGACCACCGGGCTTATGGGCATTTGAAATGGTCGGGTTTGCTGTCTTTATTCGCCGGGTAACAGATATTCACAATGCGCAGTCCTAACTGGTTGTTCCTCGTTCTGCTTTTGATGCTCGCTGGCTTGCAGTATCGCCTATGGGTAGGTAATGGCAGTCTCGCGCAGGTGGCCAGTCTGACTCAGCAAATCGCCGATCAACACGCCGAAAACGATGCTCTGCTGGAGCGCAACCGGGTCCTCGACGCGGAAGTGCTGGAGCTGAAAAAAGGCCTCGAAACCGTTGAAGAGCGTGCCCGTCATGAATTGGGCATGGTCAAGGACGGCGAAACCCTTTATCAGTTGGCACAGTGACGTTGGTGTAATGACTCAATCCCTTCCTGCCTTCTGGGCAGTGATTCCCGCAGCGGGCGTTGGCGCGCGCATGGCGGCAGACCGTCCCAAGCAGTACCTGCAACTGGGCGGCCTCACGATTCTTGAACACAGCCTGCTTTGCTTTCTCGATCACCCCCGGCTCAAGGGCCTGGTGGTCAGCCTGGCTGTGGATGACCCTTATTGGCCTACGTTGCCTTGCGCGCTGGATTCCCGTATTCAGCAGGTCGCGGGCGGCAAAGAGCGTGCGGACTCGGTGCTCAATGCGCTGCTGCACCTGCACGCCAACGGCGCCGATGACAATGACTGGGTGCTGGTGCACGACGCGGCGCGCCCGAATCTGGCGCGCTCGGACCTCGACACCTTACTCAGCGAGCTGGCGGATGATCCGGTCGGCGGCTTGCTGGCGGTACCGGCGAAGGACACCCTCAAGCGCGCCGATGCCAATGGCCGCGTGACCGAAACCGTGGATCGCAGCCTTATCTGGCAGGCCTATACGCCGCAGATGTTTCGGCTGGGCGCATTGCACCGCGCGCTGGCGGACAGTCTGGTGTCGAATGTGGCGATCACCGATGAAGCCTCGGCCATCGAGTGGGCCGGGCAATCGCCGCGTCTGATTGAAGGGCGCGCGGACAACATCAAGGTCACCCGCCCGGAAGACCTCGAGTGGCTGCGCCAGCGGCGCGTGGAATTCAACGGCTGATCTGTTTGCAATGAAGGCGGGTACGTTCGCTGCTTTTGCTTTTGCTTTTGCTTTTGTAGGAGCGCGCTTGCCCGCGAACGCGATATGTCTGCACCATCGTTTTAGCCTGACACTCTGCATTCGCGGGCAAGCGCGCTCCTACAAAGAATCGGCATGATTACTGTACTCATCCCGCGACGCCAATCCCGCCTTCAAATAATCGACCAGCTTTCTCACCTTCGGCGACAGATGCCGCTGCTGCGGGTACAGCGCCCAGACCGCGGTGTTCGGCGGCTGATGGGCATCCAGTAACGACACCAGCGCACCGCGCTTGAGATGCTCCAGCACGTAGTAATCCGGGAGCTGACACAGCCCGACCCCGCGCAACGCCGCATCCAGCACTGCCTGCCCACTGTTGCAGCGCCAGTTGCCTTGCACCCGCTGGGAAAATTCCCGCCCGTTTTGTTGCAACAACCAACTGTCCGAGCTGCCGATCAGGCAGTTGTGTCGGGCCAGTTCCGAGACGCTGTGGGGCCGGCCGTATCGTTCGAGATAGGCGGGTGAGGCACACAGGTACATTTTGCGCGGCGCCAGTCGAGCGGCTACCAGTCTTGATTCCTGCAAACGACCCAGACGTATCGCCAGGTCCAGACCTTCGTGCACGAGGTCCAGCGTGTTGTTGGTCAGCTCGATGTCCACGCGCAGTTGCGGGTACTCCTCCATGAAACGTGTCACCAGCGGGGCGATGAACCGCTCGCCGTACGCCACGGCGCAGGTCATCCGCAGCAGCCCCTTCGGCTCGCTGGTCAGATCGGTCACCGCGCGCAGCGCCTCCTCGCGCCCGTCCTGCAAGCGCTGACAGTGATGCAGAAACGTCTGACCCGCTTCGGTCAGCGCGACCTTCCGGGTGCTGCGATAGAGCAAGCGTGTCTGCAAGCGCTCTTCCAGCCGTGCGATCTGGCGACTGATGTGCGACGACGACACCCCCAGGCGCTCTGCCGCTGCGGTGAACTGCCCGCACTCGGCGACGGCGACGAACTCGTCCAGACCTTCCCAGCGATTAACCTGCATCGATTGTCCCTGCACAGCATTAATGTTTTGCTTTCAGGCTGATTATTAATCATCGAGCACTGCATTACACTCCGGGCTCGTTTTTATATAGCTGGAGATCATGATGATCAAGTCACGTGCTGCCGTTGCCTTCGCGCCCAATGAACCACTGCAGATCGTCGAAGTGGACGTTGAGGCGCCCAAAGCCGGTGAAGTGTTGATTCGTACCGTCGCATCCGGCGTTTGCCACACCGATGCCTACACCCTGTCCGGGGCTGATTCCGAAGGCGTCTTCCCGTGCATCCTCGGACACGAAGGTGGCGGCGTGGTTGAGGCCATCGGCGAAGGCGTGACCTCACTCGCCGTGGGCGACCACGTCATTCCGCTTTACACCGCCGAATGCCGCGAGTGCAAATTCTGCAAATCCGGCAAGACCAACCTCTGCCAGAAAGTCCGCGCCACCCAAGGCAAAGGCTTGATGCCCGACGGCACCACCCGCTTCAGCTACAACGGCCAGCCGATCTACCACTACATGGGCTGCTCGACGTTCTCCGAATACACCGTGGTCCCTGAAATCTCCCTGGCGAAGATCCCCAAGGAAGCGCCGCTGGAGAAGGTCTGCCTGCTGGGTTGTGGCGTGACCACCGGGATCGGCGCGGTCCTGAACACAGCCAAGGTCGAGGAGGGCGCCACCGTTGCCGTCTTCGGTCTGGGCGGTATTGGCCTGGCGGCGATCATTGGCGCAAAAATGGCCAAGGCGTCGCGCATCATCGCGGTCGACATCAACCCGTCCAAATTCGACGTAGCGCGTGAATTGGGTGCGACCGAGTTCGTCAATCCGAAAGACCACGACAAGCCAATTCAGGAAGTGATTGTCGAAATGACCGACGGCGGCGTTGATTACAGCTTCGAGTGCGTAGGCAACGTCAACCTGATGCGCGCGGCACTGGAATCGTGCCACAAGGGCTGGGGCGAATCGGTGATCATTGGCGTCGCCGGCGCAGGTCAGGAAATCTCCACGCGTCCGTTCCAGCTGGTCACCGGCCGCGTCTGGCGCGGTTCGGCCTTCGGCGGCGTCAAAGGCCGCACCGAACTGCCAAGCTATGTCGAAAAAGCGCAGACCGGCGAGATCCCGCTGGACACCTTCATCACCCACACCATGGGCCTGGACCGCATCAATGAAGCCTTCGAACTGATGCATGAAGGCAAAAGCATTCGTACGGTCATTCATTTCTAAGGAGCAGCGGCAAGCTACAAGCTGTAAGCGGCAAGAGGTGCGTGTCATGTCCTCTTGCCGCTAGACGCTTGGAGCTTGCCGCTCGGAGATCCCCTATGAGTCTGGAAAACATCTCGTGCCAGAAAAGCTTCGGCGGCTGGCACAAGCGTTACAAACATCACTCCGACGTGCTCGGCTGCGACATGGTGTTCGCGGTGTATCTGCCTCCGCAAGCGGAGCAGGGCGGCAAGCTGCCGGTGGTGTATTGGTTGTCCGGACTGACGTGCACCGATGAAAACTTCATGCAGAAG
Organism: Pseudomonas petrae; assembly: GCF_021728295.1. Lineage (GTDB taxonomy): Bacteria > Pseudomonadota > Gammaproteobacteria > Pseudomonadales > Pseudomonadaceae > Aquipseudomonas > Aquipseudomonas petrae. The sequence goes on along the minus strand of NZ_JAKJXE010000001.1, from coordinate 579,619 downwards.
GCCGGTGCGCTGAGCGTGGCGGCGGAACTGGGGCTGATCATCGTGGCGCCGGACACCAGCCCGCGCGGCGCCGACGTGCCGGATGATCCCGACAACGCCTACGACTTCGGCCTGGGCGCCGGCTTTTATCTGAACGCCACCGAACAACCGTGGGCGCGGCACTACCGCATGTACGATTACGTGATCAGCGAGCTGCCCGCGTTGATCGAGGCGCACTTCCCGGCCTCGGACAAACGCAGCATCAGCGGGCATTCCATGGGGGGGCATGGGGCGCTGGTCGGCGCACTGCGCAATCCGGGCCGTTACCAATCGGTGTCGGCGTTCTCACCCATCTGCAACCCGATGGATTGCCCGTGGGGGCAGAAAGCCTTTTCGCGTTACCTGGGCGAAGACCGTTCCCGCTGGCGTGAATGGGACGCCAGCGTGCTGATCGCCGACGCCAACGAGCGCTTGCCATTGTTGGTGGACCAAGGTGATCGCGACGACTTCCTCGGCAATCAGCTCAAGCCGGAATCGTTGGTTCAGGCGGCGAAGGCGGCTGGTCATCCTCTGGAATTGCGCATGCAGCCGGGGTACGACCACAGCTATTACTTCATCGCCACCTTCATCGAAGACCACTTGCGACATCACGCCCGAGCCTTGGCCGGCTGACGGCCTCGGCTTCAATTGCAGCGTCACGGGCAATTGAGCGCGGGCCGACCCTAATGTCGGTCAAAGTAGGTAGAATCACGCCCTGACTTTTTCAGGGCGTTTTTTTATGCGTATTGGCCACGGCTACGATGTGCACCGTTTCGCTGAAGGCGATTTTATTACCTTGGGCGGCGTGCGGATTGCGCACACGTCGGGTTTGCTCGCGCATTCCGATGGCGACGTAGTGCTGCATGCGCTGAGCGATGCCCTGTTGGGTGCTGCCGCGCTGGGCGATATCGGCAAGCATTTCCCGGACACCGATCCGCAATTCAAGGGCGCCGACAGCCGGGTTCTGCTTCGTCACGTGCTCAAGCAAGTGCATGGCAAGGGCTGGAAGGTCGGCAACGTCGACGCCACCATCGTTGCGCAGGCCCCTAAGATGGCCCCGCACATCGAAAGCATGCGTGCCTTGATTGCCGAAGACCTGCAAGTCGACATCGACCAGGTCAACGTCAAGGCCACCACCACTGAAAAGCTGGGCTTCACTGGCCGTGAAGAAGGCATCGCCGTGCACGCCGTTGCGTTGTTGATCAGCGCATGACCGAGCTCGAACTTCTGGGCCCGAGAGCCTACGGCGACGCGTTGGGTACTGCCGTGCTGAAGGCTACCGCCGACGACTTTCAGGTTGATGAGGTCCTCGACATCCCGCTTTCCGGCGATGGCGAGCACCTGTGGCTGTGGGTCGAAAAACGCGGCCTGAACACCGAGGAAGCAGCCCGGCGTCTGGCCAAGGCGGCCGGCGTGCCGTTGCGAACCGTCGCCTACGCCGGTTTGAAGGATCGCCAGGCGTTGACCCGCCAGTGGTTCAGCATTCAGCTGCCGGGCAAGGCCGATCCGGACATGTCAGTGGCTGAAAACGATTCTCTCAAGATCCTCGACAGCAAACGCCACAAGCGCAAGCTGCAACGGGGCGCCCACGCGGCCAATGGCTTCACGCTGCGTCTGACGCAATTGCAGGCCGACAACGCCGGGCTCGACGCACGTCTTGAGTCGATCAAACAACACGGCATTCCCAACTATTTTGGCGCCCAGCGTTTCGGCCATGAAGGCGGGAATCTGGGTGAAGCCCGGCATTACGCCGAGCGTCAGGCCTTGCCCGAGCAGCGCAATGTGCGCTCTCGCTTGCTCTCCACGGCGCGCAGTTACCTGTTCAATCAGGTCTTGGCCGCACGGGTCGCCGACGGCAGCTGGCAACGAGCGCAAGTGGGCGATCTGCTGGCGTTCACCGACAGCCGCAGTTTTTTCCCCGCAGGCGAAGCCGACTGCAGCGACCCGCGACTGGCGATCCTCGATCTTCACCCGACCGGGCCGCAGTGGGGCGAGGGCGATTCCCCGGCTTCAGGCGCTACCGCCGAGCTTGAAAACAGCATCGCCGCGCGCGAGGCGTTGCTCTGTAACTGGTTGATAAAAGCGGGAATGGAGCACGAACGGCGCATCCTGCGACTGCCCATCGGGCGGTTGACGTGGCATTATCCCGAGCCTGACATTCTGCAACTGGAATTCGTCCTGCCGGCCGGATGCTTCGCCACCGCTTTGGTGCGTGAACTCGTCGATCTCGCGCCGGCAGGGCAGACGGACAGCTCATGCGTATTCTGATTTCAAATGATGACGGGGTCATGGCGCCCGGGCTTGCTGCGCTGCATGGCGCGCTGGCCGGGTACGCCGATTGCGTGGTGATTGCACCCGATCAAGACAAGAGCGGCGCGAGCAGTTCGCTGACGCTGGACCGGCCGTTGCACCCGCACACTCTGGACAACGGCTTCATCAGCCTCAACGGCACGCCCACCGATTGCGTCCACCTCGGACTCAACGGCCTGTTGCCCGATGAGCCGGACATGGTCGTGTCGGGCATCAACCTGAGCGCCAATCTGGGCGACGATGTGCTCTATTCAGGCACCGTCGCTGCGGCGCTGGAAGGTCGTTTTCTGCAGCGCCCGTCATTTGCCTTTTCATTTTTGTCACGTCAGGTCGATAACCTGGCAACCGCCGCGCACTTTGCCCGGCTTCTGGTCGAAGCCCACGAGCGCCTCGACCTTCCACCCCGTACCGTATTGAATGTGAATATCCCTAACCTGCCGCTGGCACACGTGCGCGGTATCCAGCTGACCCGTCTTGGCCATCGCACCCGTGCGGCGGCGCCTGTGCGCGTAGTCGACCCGCGCGGCAAGGCCGGTTACTGGATTGCTGCCGCCGGAGATGCCGAAGACGGCGGGCCGGGCACCGATTTCCACGCCGTGATGCAGGGTTATGTGTCGATTACCCCGTTGCAGCTGGATCGTACCTATCAGGACGGTTTCAACAGCCTGAACGCATGGCTGGAGGGAATGGCCTGATGTCGCGTGAGCAAGATGATCTGTTACGACGAGGCGTTGGGATGACTTCCCAGCGTACCCGCGAGCGTCTGATTCAACGGTTGTGCGAAGAAGGCATCGCCAACACTCAGGTGCTGGACGTCATTCGCAAGACCCCTCGTCACCTGTTCGTCGATGAAGCCCTGGCGCACCGCGCGTACGAAGACACCGCGCTGCCGATCGGCAACAACCAGACGATTTCCCAGCCTTACATGGTGGCGCGCATGAGCGAGCTGCTGCTGGCGGCGGGTCCGCTGGATAAGGTGCTGGAGATCGGCACCGGCTCGGGTTACCAGACCGCCGTGCTGGCGCAGCTGGTGGAGCGGGTGTTCTCCGTCGAGCGCATCAAGGTGCTGCAGGATCGCGCCAAGGAACGCCTCGTCGAGCTGAACCTGCGCAACATGGTGTTTCGTTGGGGCGATGGCTGGGAGGGCTGGCCGGCGCTCGCGCCTTACAACGGCATCATCGTCACCGCCGTGGCCACCGATGTACCTCAGGCGTTGCTCGACCAACTCGCACCTGGGGGTCGCTTGGTGATTCCAGTGGGTTCGGGCGAAGTGCAGCAACTGATGCTGATCATCCGCGAGGAAAACGGCTTCTCCCGGCATGTGCTGGGCGCCGTTCGTTTCGTCCCGTTGCTCAACGGACCGCTGGCGTAAGCGCTATTTTGCGGCGGCAATGAATTCCACAAGGCGCAGCCGGTCTACAGGCTGGCGTTTTGCAACGATGCTTCGGTCAACTGCCGCAGCGCCGTCTCACACCATATTTTTCATGGCTGCCCGGTCTTTTCACGACGCAGGGCAGTTTCTTCTTCAGTCACCGGTAAAGGGAGTGGCGGGTGAGTCTCACAGTCATTCGGCAGCGTAGTTCTTCAACAAGTTTTCAGCGTCTGGTGATTGGAGTTGCCCTGAGTATCCTTCTGGTCGGCTGCTCCAGCACGCCATCAGGCGGCGTGCGCGTTGTCGACCGTAACGGCAAATCGACGGTGCCGACGCGGCAGCCGGTCACCACCGGTCAGTACGTTGTGAAGCGCGGCGACACGCTGTTTTCCATTGCATTCCGTTACGGCTGGGATTGGAAAGCGCTGGCCGCACGCAACAGCATTCCAGAGCCATTCACTATTCATGTCGGTCAGACGATCCGCTTTGACGGGCGCGCCAACTCGCCGTCCACGGCAGTGGCCGCTGGCTCGGCGGGCGTTCCGCAGACCACGACAAGCAGTTCGTCATCGCCTTCCGGATCGCTGAAGACCACCGTCATTTCAAGGCCGGTAGGCGCTGTCGCCGCGACGACGCCACCGCCGACAAGCAATTCGACCACCACGCCGGTCAACACAACCGTGGTCACCGGCGCCCGTTCTCCAAGCGGCTGGACATGGCCGACAAGCGGCGTTTTGATCAGCAAGTTCTCTTCAAACGGTAGTTTGAATAAAGGAATTGATATCGCTGGTGATTTGGGACAGCCTGTTTTGGCCGCGTCTGATGGGGCAGTGGTATACGCCGGGAGTGGATTAAGGGGCTACGGCGAGTTGGTCATCATCAAACACAGCGATACCTACGTCAGTGCATACGGACATAACCGTAGGCTCTTGGTTCGGGAGGGGCAACAGGTCAAGGCAGGGCAAAGTATTGCCGAGATGGGCTCAACGGGAACTGACCGGGTGAAACTGCATTTTGAGATTCGCCGCCAGGGTAAACCGGTAGATCCACTGGAATTCTTGCCACGTCGCTGATCGGTTGTCAGCCTGTTCCTGCGTAGAGGGGACAGGCTCAAGTGCTGCCATGGAAGAAGGCGTCACTGGGGCTTGAGGTCGAACTCACCAAAGGACTATAACAATGGCTCTCAGCAAAGAAGTGCCGGAGTTTGACATAGACGACGAGGTCCTCCTCATGGAGCCCGTAATCGTCCTGGATTCTGCAACGAATGAGAAGCCAGCTACACCTTCCGTTCGTGCGAAACCCAAAAACTCTGCAGCGCTCAAACAGCATAAGTACATTGACTACACTCGGGCACTGGATGCTACGCAGCTGTACCTCAATGAAATCGGCTTTTCCCCCCTGCTCTCCCCGGAAGAAGAAGTTCACTTTGCGCGATTGTCGCAAAGCGGCGATCCGGCTGGGCGCAAACGCATGATTGAGAGCAATCTGCGGCTGGTCGTGAAAATCGCCAGGCGCTACGTCAATCGTGGTCTGTCATTGCTGGACCTGATCGAGGAGGGCAACCTGGGCCTCATTCGAGCGGTCGAAAAATTCGATCCGGAGCGCGGATTCCGGTTCTCGACCTACGCCACCTGGTGGATTCGTCAGACCATCGAACGCGCGATCATGAATCAGACGCGCACGATCCGTCTGCCGATCCATGTGGTCAAAGAGCTCAACGTCTACCTGCGCGCCGCGCGGGAGCTGACGCAGAAGCTGGACCATGAACCTTCTCCCGAAGAAATTGCCAACCTGCTGGAGAAGCCGGTCGGTGAGGTTAAGCGCATGCTGGGCCTTAATGAGCGCGTGTCTTCGGTGGATGTGTCGCTGGGTCCTGATTCGGACAAGACGCTGCTCGACACGCTGACTGACGATCGTCCTACCGATCCATGCGAGCTGCTTCAGGACGATGATCTGTCCCAGAGCATCGATCAGTGGCTCTCCGAGCTGACCGATAAACAGCGTGAAGTTGTCGTCCGTCGCTTCGGGCTACGCGGGCATGAAAGCAGCACCCTTGAAGACGTCGGGCTGGAAATCGGCCTCACCCGTGAGCGTGTGCGGCAGATTCAAGTGGAAGGGTTGAAGCGCCTTCGCGAGATTCTCGAGAAGAATGGTTTATCCAGCGAGTCACTCTTTCAATAATGCGTCGATAGTCGATAGTCGATAGTCGGTGGAAGTTACATCAAGCAATACCAAAGCCCTGACGAGTCGGGGCTTTTTTATGTCGGTTGAATGTGCTCTTGATGAACGATGGATGACAGCGTCTTGATAGGCCAATGCTCATTTTCACAACCGGGTAAGTGATGCTTACTCAGGCTGTAAGCCGTTTCTTACGCGTTATGTGAGTTATCGTCTCTTCTTTGGCGGATCATGTCTCCGTCAGTTGCAAGCCAATGGTCATCCCATTGATTTATTTAACAATTACAAACTAACGTCGGCCAGCGGCTGAATTTTTCTGAAAACTCTCGGCCCTTGCCCTGAGCGTTTAAATCACTAAGATCAGTCCTGTACCGACGGATTGGTACAGGCGGTCAAGGACGACTGCTCAAGGACATCGCAGGACGCGATTCATCAGGATGATGAAGACGGATTGAAGGGATTATGGAAAAAATGTGGGCGGGTCATACCGCCCCTTTTTTCGTCTGCAGAAAAGTGGGGCCTTGTGGAGGCCTAACGCAAAAAGGCCCCGAAGGGCCTTTTGCACTGCCAGGGAATCTAGCGCTCCAGATCGGCGATCTTGCCGGTCTTGCCATCCCACTGCGCAGCATCCGGGAGCGCGTCTTTGCGTTCCGTGATGTTAGGCCAGACGTCGGCCAGCTCTGCGTTCAGCTGAGTGAAATTCTCCATGCCGGCCGGAATCTCGTCTTCCGAGAAGATCGCATTCGCAGGGCACTCAGGCTCGCACAGGGCGCAGTCGATGCACTCGTCCGGGTGAATCACCAGGAAGTTCGGGCCTTCGTAAAAGCAGTCCACCGGACAGACTTCTACGCAGTCGGTGTACTTGCACTTGATGCAGTTGTCGGTGACGACGAAGGTCATTTCTAGTTCTCTCCTCAGGCGGCGGCAGCAAGGCCGTTCAGTCCGGCTTGCCAGGTACGGGACGTCCCCCGGCCGTAAAACTCAGCTTCTCGAGCAACGCGGCAGGCAAGGTGTCCTGCGCGGCGATGTCCGACCTTGGTTCGCTGCGTTCAAACGCGGCCAGGTGCGCTGTAAAGCCAGGCTAAAAGCTCACAGCGTCCCGAACCGCGCGGGATTCTAACAGCTTGTTACGAATCACGTTAGATGCGCGTCTTCATCGAATACAACAACTCAAGCGCCTGACGCGGCGTCAGGTCGTCAATCTTCAGGTTCGACAACTCGTCCAGCACAGGGTGCGGCAAGCTAGCAAACATGTCGCTTTGCATCGGCAGCGGGGGGTTGCCCGGCTTGGCCCTGGGCTGCTCGTGGGGCAGGCTTGTGGTCTCCAGGCGCAACAGATGCTCCTTGGCCCGCGTGATGACGCGCGCCGGCACGCCGGCCAGTTGCGCCACGGCAAGACCATAACTCTGGCTTGCCGGGCCCGGCAGCACGCGGTGCAGGAAGACAATGCGCTCGTTGTGCTCGGTGGCATTCAGATGCACGTTGGCCACCAGCGGCTCGCTCTCCGGCAATACGGTCAGCTCGAAGTAATGGGTGGCGAACAGCGTGTACGCGCGAAGCTGGGCGAGGCATTCCGCCGCAGCCCACGCCAGCGAAAGCCCGTCGAAGGTGCTGGTGCCACGTCCGACTTCATCCATCAGCACCAGGCTTTTGTCGGTGGCGTTGTGCAGAATGTTCGCCGTCTCGCTCATCTCCACCATGAAGGTGGAGCGTCCGCCGGCCAGGTCATCACTTGAACCGATGCGTGTGAAGATACGGTCGACCAGCGAGAGTTCGCAGCTCGCCGCCGGCACGAAGCTACCGATATGCGCCAGCAGCACGATCAAAGCGGTCTGGCGCATGTAGGTGGATTTACCGCCCATGTTCGGACCGGTGATCACCAGCATGCGCGTGTTGTCGTCCAGGTCCAGGTCGTTGGCCACGAACGGCGACGACAACACCTGCTCCACCACCGGATGACGACCCTGCTCGATGCGCATGCACGGCTCATCGGTGAAGCGCGGACGATTGAGGTCCAGGTTGAGCGCGCGCTCGGCCAGGTTGCTCAGCACATCCAGCTCGGCCAGCGCCGCAGCGGTGTCCTGCAGCGGCGCGAGGTGGCTGATCAGGTCCTCCAGCAGCGTCTCATAGAGCATCTTTTCCCGAGCCAGCGCACGGCTCTTGGCCGACAACGCCTTGTCCTCGAATTCCTTGAGCTCCGGGGTGATAAAACGCTCGGCGCCCTTGAGCGTCTGGCGGCGGATGTAATCGGCCGGCGCCTGTTCCGCCTGCTTGCTCGGCAGCTCGATGAAGTAGCCGTGCACGCGGTTGTAACCGACCTTGAGATTGGCCAGCCCGGTGCGCGCCTTCTCCCGAGTTTCCAGATCGATGAGAAACTGCCCGGCGTTCTCGCTCAAGGACAGCAATTCATCGAGCTCGGCGTCGTAACCGGTCTTCAGTACGCCGCCGTCGCGAATCACGGCAGGCGGGTTGTCGATGATCGCGCGTTGCAGCAGGTCGGCAAGTTCCGGGTAGGTACTCGCGGTTTTCGCCAATTGCTGAATGTGCGGCGCTTCAAGCTCCGCAAGCGCCATTTGCAATTCGGGCAGTGCACCTAGGGCATCACGCAGCCGCGCCAGGTCCCGCGGGCGGGCGTTGCGCAGGCCGATACGCGCGAGAATGCGTTCAATGTCGCCGATCTCTTTCAGTTGCGGCTGCAGGTTCTCGAAGCGGTAGCGCTCAAGGAAGCAGCCAATCGACTCCTGCCGGGCCTGAAGGATCTTCAGATCGCGCAAAGGCCGGTTCAGCCAGCGGGTCAGCAAACGCGTGGCCATGGCGGTCTGGCAGCGATCCATCACCGACTGCAGCGTGTTGTCACGGCCGCCCGCCAGGTTGGTGTCGAGTTCCAGATTGCGGCGGCTGGCGCCGTCCAGAATCACCGTGTCGTCGAGGCGCTCATGGCGCAGGCTGCGCAGGTGCGGCAATGCCGTACGCTGGGTTTCCTTGGCGTAAGCCAGCAGGCAGCCTGCGGCGCCAATCGCCAGGGTCAGGTTCTCACAGCCGAAGCCTTTCAGATCCTGAGTGGAGAACTGCTGGCACAGACTTTTGTGCGCCGAATCGCGCTCGAAGTCCCACGGCGCTCGACGACGGGCACCGCGGCGTTTTTCCGCTGGCAGGCCCTGGGGCCAGTCATCGGGAATCAGCAGCTCCACCGGATTGATCCGCTCAAGCTCGGCCAGCAGGTTTTCCCAGCCCTTGATTTCCAGCACCGTGAAATTGCCGCTGGTGATGTCCAGCACGGCAAGCCCGAACAGGCGTTCGTCACCCAGAACAGCCGCGATCAGGTTGTCCCGACGCTCGTCCAGCAACGCTTCGTCGCTGACGGTGCCCGGCGTGATAATGCGCACCACCTGACGATCAACCGGTCCTTTGCTGGTCGCCGGATCGCCGATCTGTTCGCAGATGACCACCGACTCGCCGAGCTTCACCAGCTTGGCCAGATAGCCTTCCGCTGCGTGATAGGGGATGCCGCACATGGGAATGCTTTGCCCCGCTGACTGACCGCGGGCGGTCAACGTGATGTCGAGCAGCTTGGCCGCCTTCTTGGCGTCTTCGTAGAAGATCTCGTAGAAGTCACCCATGCGATAGAACATCAACTGGTCGGGATGCTGATTTTTCAGCCGCCAGTATTGCTGCATCATGGGAGTGTGCGAGGAGAGGTCGGAAATTGCTTTATTCATCAGTTATTTAGGCAAATTCTGTAGGAGATTGAGGCAAGTTTCGGGTGGCGCCGGGGATTCCACCTACGTGGCTCGACGTCATATCCGATTGCTTTTGCGATGGCGGCAAGGTTACCACGCACGCTCGCGGGCCGCAGGTCCGGCTGATTCGTCACGGCGCGTTTCTGAACCGACACGAGACGCTTCGAGCTGGCTAGGATGTCGAGCACCGCCCGATTGGAGGCGGCATTATCGACAAGGATTGCGCTATGCAACGCAAGCGAGGACGAGATTCAACCAACGGCCGCTTCATTCCTCTGGAAGAAGCCAAGCGACGTCCACGGGAAACCATCGTGGAAACCGTCAAGAAACCCTGCCCCGAAAAACCGGAGCGCAAATAGATGGCTGGCAGGCGTGATCCGGATTCAGGTCGCGTCCTGTGTTGCACATCAACCCGGCTGGTGTAGCGTGTCTGCTTTGCCTCGATCAATACGGAGAACCCCTTTGGACGACATCACTCACCTGGCAGCAACACTGGGTCAGCAACTGCTGGCGGCAGGCGCGCAGGTCAGCACTGCCGAATCCTGCACCGGAGGCGGCATCGCCGAAGCCATAACCCGTATCCCCGGAAGTTCGGCCTGGTTTGAGGCAGGCTATGTCACCTACTCCAACCCGCAGAAGACCCGTCAACTGGCGGTGCCGGAAGCGTTGTTCGCCCAGGTCGGCGCTGTCAGCCGCGAAGTGGTCGAAGCCATGGCCAAGGGCGCGCAGGCCAAAAGCGGTGCGCAGTTTTCGGTAGCGGTCAGCGGGGTGGCCGGGCCGGATGGGGGCTCGACGGAGAAACCCGTTGGCACGGTGTGGGTCTGCTGGGGCGTTGCGGAACGACTGATCGCCGAGCGCTTTCTATTTGCAGGGGACCGTGATGCGGTCCGCCGACAAACGGTGAGTGCCGCGCTAGAGGGGCTTGTACGGCTCTCTCGCGGAGAAATACCAAATCAGGGGTAGGCGCGCGTCAGACCCTGTGGAATAATACTGGCTACTTATACAGTTATATCGGCCGTCAAGGCCTAACCTATTACGAGAGGATTCAATGGACGACAACAAGAAGAAAGCCTTGGCTGCGGCCTTGGGTCAGATCGAGCGTCAGTTCGGCAAAGGTGCCGTAATGCGCATGGGTGACCATGACCGCCAGGCTATTCCTGCTATCTCCACCGGCTCGCTGGGTCTCGATATCGCACTGGGTATCGGCGGCCTGCCAAAAGGCCGAATCGTTGAAATCTACGGCCCGGAATCTTCGGGTAAAACCACCCTCACTCTATCCGTCATCGCAGAAGCCCAGAAAATGGGCGCCACCTGCGCATTCGTCGACGCCGAGCACGCGCTCGATCCAGAGTACGCCGGCAAGCTGGGCGTCAACGTCGATGACCTGCTGGTCTCCCAGCCCGACACCGGCGAACAGGCCCTCGAAATCACCGACATGCTGGTGCGCTCGAACGCCATCGACGTCATCGTCGTCGACTCCGTGGCCGCTCTGGTACCAAAAGCTGAAATCGAAGGCGAGATGGGCGACATGCACGTCGGCCTGCAAGCCCGACTGATGTCCCAGGCGTTGCGTAAGATCACCGGTAACATCAAGACTGCCAACTGCCTCGTTATCTTCATCAACCAGATCCGTATGAAGATCGGCGTAATGTTCGGTAGCCCGGAAACCACCACCGGTGGTAACGCATTGAAGTTCTATGCGTCGGTCCGTCTGGACATCCGCCGTACGGGCGCGGTCAAGGAAGGCGACGAAGTCGTCGGTAGCGAAACCCGTGTCAAAGTCGTCAAGAACAAGGTGGCCCCGCCGTTCCGTCAGGCTGAGTTCCAGATCCTCTACGGCAAGGGCATTTACCGTAACGGCGAGATCATCGACCTCGGTGTATTGCATGGTCTGCTGGAGAAATCCGGTGCCTGGTACAGCTACCAGGGCAGCAAGATCGGTCAGGGTAAAGCCAACTCCGCGAAGTTCCTGGCGGACAACCCGGAAATCGGCACCACCCTCGAAAGGCAGATTCGCGAGAAGCTGCTGACTGCAGCGCCTGATGTGAAGGCCCAATCGTCCCGCGTAGCGGCAGACGATGTGGCTGAAGTCGAAGCTGACGCGGACATCTGATCCCCGCCATGCCAGCTGTGCTTGATACGCCCGTCGCTGTAAGGCGTACCGCAATGGACCTGCTCGCGCGCCGCGAGCATGGTCGTGTCGAGCTGACGCGCAAACTACGTCAGCGCGGCGCCCCTCCCGAATTGATTGATGCAGCGCTCGACCGTCTGACGGAAGAGGGTCTGCTGTCTGAATCCCGATACCTCGAAAGCTTTGTTTCCTACCGTGCGCGTTCTGGCCATGGCCCTTTGCGTATTCGCGAAGAGCTGGGGCAACGCGGCTTGCTGCGTCCGGACATTGAACAGGCGCTGCGCGAGTGCGGCGTGGACTGGTGGGAAAAGCTTGAAGCGCTGTGGCAGCGCAAGTTCAGCGGCCAACTGCCCAGAGATGCCCGCGAACGTGGGCAGCAGATGCGCTTTCTAAGTTATCGCGGTTATCCACCCGAGCTGATTGGTCGTTTGCTGAGTGGCAAGGGCAACGACGACTGACGCGCTATCTGCATGAAGGCGCGCAAGCACGCCCTCAAGCATTTGCCATCACGTTGATTTCACAGGCTCAGGCCCTTGGGCCTGCAGAGATTGCGCAGGTTTCACCCAGTTCTCCTCCAGGTTTATGCAGTCCACCAGTTCGCGCAAGCGGCCGTGGTTGCGGCCATTGAAAGCGAATGCCAGACGCGTGAGATGGCTGAACTGCGCGTCGTCGTATTCGTCCTGATGGCCGTATTGCTGAAAGTCGCCACTTGACCGCAGATCGGCGAACCTGTCCTGAAAGGCGTTCAGCGCCTGTTCGCTCAAGGCGTGATGCATGCGGATGACGAAGGTATTCTTCAGCCAGCGGCTGGAGTGGAAGTTGCTGTAGAACCGGTTGATCTCGGCGACGGCCTCATCGGCGCTGTACACCAGTTTCATCAGGTTCATGTCCGTGGGCAGGATGTATTTATTCGCCTCCAGTTCGTTCTTGATGAAACTGAGTGCGCCTTCCCAGAACGTACCGCCCGGTGCATCCAGCAGCACAATCGGAACCAGCGGGCTTTTGCCGGTCTGGATCAGCGTCAGCACTTCCAGCGCTTCATCGAGGGTGCCAAACCCACCCGGGCAAAGCACCAGCGCATCGGCCTCTTTGACGAAAAACAGCTTACGCGTGAAGAAGAAGTGGAAAGGCAGCAGATTGCCGGTGCCATCCACGGTCGCATTGGCGTGCTGCTCGAACGGCAGGGTGATGTTGAAGCCCAGGCTGTGATCAAGACCGGCGCCCTCATGCGCCGCGGCCATGATCCCGCCGCCGGCGCCGGTGATGACCATCAGGTCGGAGGCTGCCAGTTGCTTGCCCAGTTCACGGGCCAGCGCATAAACAGGATGCTCCAGGGGGGTACGTGCGGAGCCGAACACGGTGACCTTGCGCCGGCCTTTGAATCGTTCGAGCACCCGGAAGGCATTCTCCAGCTCGCGCAACGCTTGCAGGGTGATTTTGGCATTCCAGCGATTCAGGTCGTCCTGGGCCATGCGCAGGACGGTCAGAGTCATGTCGCGGTAGAGCGGAAGATTGGGGCTGTCCGGGGCGACCGAACCGAGGAGTTCTTCGACCTTGCGGGTGAGGTCGTTTCCGTTGCTCTGAAAGTGCTGAGACAACGCGTCACTGGGTACGTAAGGCATTCACGCTTTCTCCTTCTGCAGAATCATTGACCGTCGCCAGAGGGCGGGATCGCGACGCTTCATGCGTCGGCGTGCGCAGCGAATCCGAAAGATAGAGAAGCATCAAATCTGCGCGGCGCCTGATTCTGGACTAATCCATGGTTGGAAAGAGAAAACATTGATGGCAACCGGCGCCGCAGGCAACCCTTTCTTGCATGCAAAATGTGATGAGGCAAAACGGGCACGGCGAAACGAAAAGCAGGCCCCAGGAGCAGCGGGCGAGAAGTGTTGAGTGGCGGGAATTGGAATGGCGCATGTAGCCAGGGAGGGGAGGGCAAGACTGCGCGGTGAAGGGATCTCGAAACGCGCAGCCTGTAAAGCGCGTTACATCACTTCTTCTTGGCAGGCGGCTTGGCAGCGCAATCCGCCGCTTTGATTTCCTGCGTAGTGATGAGCTTGTTGGTTTTGTATTCGGTGAACTGGTAACGCAGGATCGCGCCCTTGGCCATCAGTTGACGATAACCGGCGTTACGGCACACGCTGCCGCCCAGCTGACCGCGGACGTCGTCCGGGTTTTCGCGCATTTGAGCCGCTTGGCCAGACTGCACGCTCAAGTGGTTGATCAGCATCTTGCCTTCAACGGTGTAGCCTTCGTCGAGGATGTCTTCATTGATGGCGCGTGGGGTGCCGACACTGCTTTCCTTCGCGACTTTATCAAGCATCTGGCTCAGTTCGTAATCCTGCTTGGACGCCGCGTTGGCGCACAATGGAGCGACGAGCAAAAGCGTGAGAGTGGGGGCGATGAGGCGCAGCATTGAATTCTCCTGGTGCATGGACGGGTGGCGCAGAGGCAGGCCGTTGGACCGGCGACATCCCAAGGCGTTCACTGCTGGAGTGAGTGCTCTCAAGGCCGGGCAGTATAGGGGAGGAGCCTCGGCGGACACCAGAGAGCACGGCGCGTCGGACTGTGTCTGATAGAATGCCACGACTTTTCGACCTGCCGGATACCCCTCGTGTCACTGCCTTCTTACCCGTCAATGACCCAGACTATTTTTCACAAAAATTCTGTCGCATGTCTGAGAGATGAGCGGGAGGAGGAGAGTACGAAGCCTTACCTGGCACGCGGATCACGTGCGCCAAGGTGCCATTACTGTCGAGTGATCGAAAGTCACTGCCTTTGCAGGTGGCGCCCCAAGGTCGAGGCACAATCAGGGGTTTGCCTCATCATGACGAAAAAAGAGGTATTCAAACCCAGCAATACGGGTTGGCTGATAGCAGACGTTATTCAGGATAACCATGCGTTTGTATGGTCACGTACCGAGGTTGATGAAAAGCTGATTGCATTGCTCACTGATCCGCAATGGCAACCCTATCTGGTTTTTCCGGGAGAATATGTAGCGGCGGAGCGCGTCACTAACACGGTGACGATTAACCAGAATAAGAGGCCGCTGTTCGTGCTGATTGACGCGACGTGGACTGAAGCGAGAAAAATCTTTCGTAAAAGCGCTTATTTTGACTCCATCCCCATTTTAAGCCTGATTCCCGAAAGGCTTTCACGGTACAAATTAAGACGCTCCACGCGCAGCGAACACCTCTGTACTGCTGAAGTGGCCGCACTGTGTTTCGATTTGGCGGGCGATACTGAAGCAGCCTCGGCTTTGAGCTGCTACTTCGATGTTTTTAGTCAGCACTATTTAGGTGCCAAGAATCAGTTGCCCCTCGATTTGCTAAGCGATGCTCATCAAGAGTTGAAAGGCTACCTTGAATAGTCACAAGTAATGCCGTCGCCAGCGAGCCGCATCAAAACGGCTCGCAACAGAAGCATGACCTCAGGCGAGGGGTTTCTTCGGCCACAACTGCGCCAGCAGCATCCCGGCCAGCATCAATCCACAACCGATGTATCCGCGCAGTTGCAACGCTTCCCCCAAAATCCAGGCGCCCGCGATGGCGGCGAAAACAGCTTCCAGCGAAAGGATGATGGCCGCGTGGGAGGCAATGGCGTGTTTCTGCGCGACCACTTGCAGCGTGTAGCCGACGCCGACCGCGACGATGCCGCCGTAGAGCAGGGCGGGGGCCGCAGCAATGATCGCGTCGAGGGCAATCGGTTCGAAGAGTACTGCCAGTAACAGGCTCACCACCGAACAGGTGGCGAACTGTAAAAAGGCCAGACGGATCGGGTCGTGGCGGCTGGCAAACAAACTGACCAACACGACGTGCCCGCCCCACACGAACGCGCCGATCAACTGCAGCCAATCACCCGAGGCGACATGAAAGTTATCGCCAATACTGAGCAGGCACATGCCGACCACTGCCAACAGGCAGCCCAGCCAAGTACCCAGCCCGGTTTTATGACCGAGCAGCAAGCCCAGCAGCGGAACTACAATCACGTACAGACCGGTGATGAAGCCGGAATTGGTCACGCTGGTAAACAGCAGGCCGACCTGTTGCAGGTTGATGCCCAGTGCCAGCGCCAGGCCCATGATGATGCCGGCGCGTAACATGCCGCGATTGAGCAAGGGCTCCGGCACGCGCGCCGTTTTGGCGTTGCGCAGAATCAGCGGGATCAGGCAGAGGGAGCCCAGCGCGAAACGCAGACCCGAGAACAGATAGGGGCCGATGTGATCCATCCCGGCGGTCTGGGCGACAAAGCCAGTGCCCCAGATCAATGCGGTCAGGAGCATGAGCAGGTCCGCTCGCAGGGCATGGTTTGGCATGTTGGCACTCGTCAGATCGGGGGGCGCAGACTTTGCCGCAAAGCGTCAGGCTTGACCACCCCGGCTTCGCTGGGCATCCTTGGCGCCGCTCACCTACGGTCCCTGTGTCAAGATGTCGCGGGTTGCTACCTTGGGTGTTGAATTCGTCGGCGCTCAGTCACTTACAGGATCATGAAATGCCATACGAAATCCTGATTGCCGACGACCATCCCCTGTTTCGCAGCGCATTGCATCAGGCGCTGAGCCTGGGGCTCGGGCCGGATGCAAGGCTGGTCGAGGCTGAGAGCATCGCTGATCTGGAAGCGCGACTGACCGAGAAGTCCGATTGGGATCTGGTCCTGCTGGACCTGAACATGCCCGGCGCTTATGGCTTTTCAGGGCTGGTGCTGTTGCGCGGTCAGTACCCGCAGGTGCCGGTGGTAATGGTGTCTGCTCAGGAAGAGGCCGCGGTCGTGGTCAAGTCCCGCGAATTCGGCGCCAGCGGTTTCATCCCTAAATCCAGTTCCCTCGAAACCATTCAGAAGGCCGTGCGAACGGTGCTGGATGGCGATGTCTGGTGGCCCCCGCAGGTCAACGAAAGTGTCAGCGTGTCCCCTGAAGCCAAGGCCGCCAGCGAAGGGCTCGCCAGCCTGACACCCCAGCAGTTTCGCGTGTTGACGATGGTCTGCGAGGGGCTGCTTAACAAGCAGATCGCCTACGAACTGAGCGTGTCGGAAGCGACGATCAAGGCCCATGTCACGGCGATTTTTCGCAAGCTCAATGTGCGCACGCGAACCCAGGCAGCCTTACTGCTGCAACAATTGGAATCCATTCCGCAGAGCTGATTCCCATGAATCAGGCTAAGCCCCAGGCTTTGTGCGGCCGGCCTTCACACTTTTTTGACCGTCTGCGCACTAGCCTCCACCGCTTTCATTGATCAGTAGTTTTCCTATGACGTCCCCATTCAAAGGCCAGACCGGCCTCAAACGTATTCTCAACGCGTCGGGCTATTCCTTCGACGGCCTGACCGCTGCGTTCAAAGGCGAAGCGGCGTTCCGTCAACTGGTGCTGCTCAACGTCGTGTTGATCCCGCTGTCGTTCGTGTTTCACGTCAGCCGTGGCGAGCGCGCGATCCTGATCGCGGTGTGCCTGCTGGCGCTGATCGTCGAACTGCTGAACTCGGCCATCGAAGCCGCGATTGACCGCATTTCTCTCGACCGCCACCCACTTTCCAAGAACGCCAAAGACATGGGCAGCGCCGCACAGTTTGTGGCGCTGAGCATGATTGCCGTGGTCTGGGGCCTGATCCTGCTGGGCTGACAATCGTCCTCAGTCAGTCAGCCGGGCGGCGCGTCAGGCAATGCTCGGCAGGACGATTTCGTCGCTGCGGTTAACACCGGCGGTGAATGAGCGACAGAGGTCGAGGAATTCGCGGATAGCCGACGTCTGATATTTCTGCTTGTGCCAGATGAAGTAGAACTGCCGCACCAAATCCAGCTCCGGCGTTTCAACCGCGACAAGGCTGCCCCGGCGAAAGGCGTCACGCAGGGCCAGACGGGAGATGCAGCCGATCCCCAGCCCTGACTCCACAGCGCGTTTGATCGCCTCGGTGTGCTCCAGCTCCAGCCTCACATTCAGGCTGTTCAAGTGATGACGCATGGCCTGATCGAAGGTCAGGCGCGTCCCCGAACCCTGCTCCCGCAAAATCCACGCCTCGCGCGTCAGCTCCTCCAGCGACGCCCGGCCTTTTTTGGCCAGCGGATGCTGAGGGGCGCAAAACACCACCAGCTCATCCTCGACCCAGGTCTGCACTTCGATGTCGGGGTGGCTGCAGTCGCCTTCGATCAAGCCCAGATCGATCTCATAGTGGGCGACCTGCTGAACGATGTTCGCCGTGTTTTGCACGTGCAGCTTCACTTGGCTCTCAGGGTGGCGCTGCATGAAGCTGCCGATCAGCAGCGTGGCAAGGTAGTTGCCAATGGTGAGGGTCGCGCCGACCGCCAGCGAACCGAAGCCGGACTTGCCGTTGAGCAGATCTTCGATCTCCTTGGCCTGATCGAGCAGTGCAACGGCCTGGGGCAACAGCTGCCGGCCGGTCGCATTGAGGCTCAGTCGTTTACCGGCGCGGTCGAACAGCTGGCAACTGGACTGGCGTTCCAGCTCGGTAATGGAAGTGCTCGCCGCAGATTGCGACAAGGAGAGCTGCACCGCGGCGCGGGAAACGCTTTCCTGCTGGGCGACGGCGACAAAAACCTGGAGCTGACGGAGAGTGAATCGCATATCTATATAACCGATAACCTATATCTTGATAATTCAGTTAACAGATATTGTGTCTGCCACTAGAATGTCGCGCAATGGCGCATTGACTGGCGCACGTTATTTATCAGGAGCTCCCACGTACCATGAGCAACATGAATCACGAGCGTGTCCTCAGCGTTCATCACTGGAACGACACCCTCTTCAGTTTCAAGTGCACCCGTGATCCTGGCCTGCGCTTCGAGAACGGTCAGTTCGTCATGATCGGTCTGCAGCAGCCAAACGGGCGCCCGCTCATGCGTGCCTACTCCATTGCCAGCCCGAACTGGGAAGAGCATCTGGAGTTCTTCAGCATCAAGGTGCCCGACGGTCCGTTGACCTCGCAGCTTCAGCATCTGAAGGAAGGCGACGAGATCATCATCAGCAAGAAGCCTACCGGCACACTGGTGCTGGACGACCTCAAGCCGGGCAAACACCTTTACCTGCTCAGCACCGGTACCGGTCTGGCGCCGTTCATGAGCGTGATTCAGGACCCTGAAACCTACGAGCGTTTCGAGAAAGTCATCCTGTGCCACGGCGTGCGTTACGTGAACGAAGTCGCTTACCGCGAGTTCATCACCGAGCACCTGCCGCAAAACGAATTCTTCGGCGAGATGTTGCGCGACAAGCTGATCTACTACCCAACGGTGACCCGCGAGCCGTTCGAGAACGAAGGCCGCCTGACCGACCTGATGCGCAGCGGCAAGCTGTTCAGCGACATCGGTCTGCCGCCGATCAATCCGCAGGACGACCGCGCCATGCTGTGCGGCAGCCCGAGCATGCTCGACGAAACCAGCGAAGTGCTCAACAGCTTCGGCCTGACCGTGTCGCCACGCATGCGCGAGCCGGGTGATTACTTGATCGAGCGCGCATTCGTCGAGAAGTAACCGCGTCCGGATACGACCCAATCGCCGATGAATCATCCTCGCAGCACTGCGAGGGTGACGTCCTCGGCGAACAAGTCAGTACAGGCACCAGCGTTTTTGGAGTCTGAAAAAAACCGCCTGGAGGTCACGGACCAGGCGGTTTTTTTGTGGGCGGGGGTAAGTCGTTCATGAACCTGCGGCGGGAACCACTTCCAGCACGCAAATGACGCCTGGCTTCGGATAGTGCCAGCGCACGTCCAGATCCCAGAACTGCCCGCCGTAGCGTCGCTCCGGGGTGGGTGTCTGGTAGGCCGGTCGTGGGTCTTGAGCCAGGCACTGCTCGATCAGCTCGATCAGCGGTTCTTCGAGGCGCAGCCCATGTTCGCGGGCCTGGGCCAGCGCCGCGTCCGCCCATTGCACCGGAATCATCTCCGGGGCGGCGGCGGCCATGCTGTTGCGCGCATCAGCGATGACATCGGCGTAGGGCACGTAAGGTTTGACGTCCAGCACCGGCGTGCCGTCCAGCAGGTCGATGCCTGACAACCACAGGCGCCCGGCTTCGACCTTGTCCAGCTTGACCACCGATTGACCGATGCCGTTCGGCCGATGGGTCGCGCGCGTGGCGAACACGCCCATGGACTGATTGCCGCCCAGACGAGGAGGGCGCACCTTGAGTCGCGGTTTGTCCTCCAGTGCCTGATGGAACAGAAACAGCAGCCAGACATGGCTGACCTGTTCCAGGCCCTGCACGGCGTCACCCTGATCAAAGGGGGCGACCAACTCCAGCACGCCCCGCGCGGCAGGCGCCAGTTGGGGCTGTCGGGGAATGGCGAACTTCTCTTTGAAGCACGAGCGCATGAAGCCGATCGGCGAGACGTTGTAGGCCTGGGTCATCGACGCAGCTGCAGCGCTTAGCCGCGCACGCGTAGGGTCAGGCCGCGCAGGAAGTTGCGCAGCAACTGGTCGCCGCAGACGCGGTAGTTGGTGTGACCGGCCTTGCGGAACAGGGCGCTGAGTTCAGGCTTGGACACCGGGAACTCGGACGCCTTGAGGATCGCGTGCATGTCGTCTTCTTTCAGCTCGAAGGCCACACGCAGCTTTTTCAGGACGATGTTGTTGGTGATCGGCAGCTCGACAGGCAGCGGCGGGCGGCTCTCGTCCTTGCCGCGCTTGAAGAACACAAGGCCGTCGAGGAAGTGCGCCATGACCTCGTCGCTGCACGGCACGAAGCCTTCTTCTTCGTCTTTCTTCATGTAGGACGCGACATCGGCCTTAGTCGCATCGAACCCGCCGAGCTTGATGATATCGACCACTTTGGCGTCGTTGATATCAAGCATGTAACGGATGCTGCGCAGTACATCGTTGTTCATCATGGTGCGTGTATTTCCTGGAGATTCGCAGATGAGCGCACGCGGGACTGGATGCGGCGCTCAGAAAGGGGATTCAGAATTTTTCTTTGTCGGTCATGTAGCGCCACTGGCCTTCAGGCACCTTGCCGATGGACACGCCGCCGATACGAATGCGCCGCACCGAAACAACCTTCAGGCCCACCGCTTCGCACAGCTGCGCAATGACGCCGGGCTGCGGGTTCTTCATGGCGAAGCGCAAGCGGTTTTCGTTCTGCCAGCTGGCTTTGACCTTCGGCAGTTCCTTGCCTTTGTAGGTCATGCCGTGGTTCAGGCGGTTGAGGCCGTGGGCAACCATGTCGCCCGCGATCTCGACGACGTATTCCTGCTCGATCTTGCTGCGGTCGTCGGTGAGTTTGCGCAGGATTTTCCAGTCCTGACTGAACACCATCAGGCCGCTGGCGTTGGCTTGCAGCGTGGAAATTGATTCCAAGCGCAGGAAGTGCCCTTTGAGCGGACGTCGGCCGATGCTGTGGTCGAGGGACAATGTGGCGGGTGTGATCAGCGCCAAGGCACTTTCAGGGGCCATGCCCGCCGGGGCGTTGAACAGGATGGTGACGGATTCAGGCGTATCGGCTTTCGCCTCCGCGTTGAGGACCACGGTCTGGTTTTCGACCTTGAACTGCGGCTCGTCGACGACAACGCCGTCCACCGTGACCCAGCCGCCTTCGATGAACAGCTCGGCTTCGCGACGAGAGCAGCCGACCAGCTCGATCAGGCGTTTGGAAAGGCGAATGGGGTCAGTCATGAGAAAAGCCGTAACAAAATGGAAAGGCGCCTATTGTACCCGCGCATGCACCGTTAATCGCGGCCACATTGAAATTGGCGGGTGAATAAGCCTCCACTCGATGGATTTTTCCGGGAGCGACACAGGTCTGCTCTCTATTCCTACATTGTCTGGAGCGAATTCATGACCAAATGGCTACCCGCATTGCTGATGACAGTCAGCTTGCCGCTGCTCGCTGCGCAAACCCCGTCCTATGGCCCGCAGCTGGAAGGCTTCCAGTATCCGTTCCCGGCGCAGAATTACAGCTTCGAATCCCAGGGCGCAGCGGTCCAGATGGGTTACATGGACGTCAAGCCGACTGGCACTGCCAATGGTCGAAGCGTCGTGCTGCTGCACGGTAAGAACTTCTGCGGTGCCACGTGGGAAGGGACCATCAAGGCGCTGACGGGCGCGGGCTATCGGGTAGTTGCGCCGGATCAGATCGGCTTCTGTCGCTCCAGCAAACCGGCGGATTACACATACACCTTCGAACAACTGGCGCAGAACACCAAGGCACTGCTGACCCAACTGGGCATCGATCACGTCACCGTGGTCGGGCATTCGATGGGCGGCATGCTGGCGACCCGCTTTGCGCTGATGTACCCCGAGCAAGTGGATCAGTTGCTGCTGGTCAACCCGATCGGTCTGGAAGACTGGAAAGCCAAAGGCGTGCCGGATCGCAGCTTTGATGACTGGTACGCCCGGGAGCTGAAGACCAGCGCCGAGAGCATCCGCACGTATCAGCAGTCGACGTATTACGCCAATGAATGGCGGCCCGAGTTCGATCACTGGGTCGACATGCAGGCCGGAATGTTCACCGGTAAAGGCAAGGAGGAGGTGGCTCGGGCGTCAGCGCAGACCTACGGGATGATCTTCAATCAGCCGGTGTTCTACGACTTCGAGAAGCTGAAGATGCCGACGGTGTTGTTGATCGGGCAGAAGGACAACACCGCGATTGCCAAAGATGCGGCGCCCGAGGAATTGCGCAAGACGCTGGGCAATTACCCGGAGCTGGGCAAGGCCGCCGCCAAGCGCATTCCGCAGGCGACGCTGGTGGAGTTTGCAGGATTGGGCCATGCGCCGCAGATTCAGGATCCGCAGCAGTTCAACAAGGTGCTGCTGGAAAGCCTGAAGCGCTGATGCAGACGTGACCTGCACATGCAATCTGTAGGAACCGACTTGCTGGCGAATGCGCTGGGTCAGATGTTGGTGGGGAGCACCGACCTATTGGGTTCGCCAGCAAGCCGGCTCCTACAGGTCGACCTGTGCGTCAGGTCCGCTCTTGGCATCACCGACCTGCTTTCACTCGCATCCGCAGCATTGGATGCGGCCGCCCGAGTCCGTCCACCTCGGCGCGGCCTACCATCTCAAACCCCTGCCGTTCATAAAAGCCCAACGCCTGAGCGTTCTGCTCGTTCACGTCCAGCTCAGTGATGTGGAAATGCTCGATCGCGTAGTCCAGCAGTTTCTTGCCCAGGCCCATGCCACGGTGGTCAGGGGCGATAAACAGCATTTCGAGCTTGCCCGGCGTGGTGCCGGCGAAACCGGTGATGCGCAGGTGCGAGTCGCGGGTGCAGAACAGGTTCACAGCGCCTAGGTACTGGGTTTCCAGCAGATGCCGGAGCAACGTGATGTAGTTCTCGGCCAAAAAGTCATGGGTCGCGCGCACAGAGGCTTCCCAGACCCGGGTGAGTTCGGCGAAGTCGTGCTGCCTGGGCAGATAGATGACCGAGTGCTGGGTCATGTTGCCGCTGCTCCCTGGGTAGTGATGCTGATGTGGGGACGATAGCCAGAAAAAACAAACCCCGCCGTTTTACGGGCGGGGCTGTTGGGCTTAAAGCGGCTGTCGAGCCTGAGATTGAGCGTTAAATCGGCTCAGCCCACAGGTCGTATTCATCGGCATCCACCACGCGGCACATGACCTTGTCGCCCGGCTTGAAGTCACGGTCACTTTCGACGAAGACGTTGCCGTCGATCTCCGGCGCATCGAAGAACGAGCGGCCGACGAAACCCTGCTCATCCACTTCGTCGATCAGCACTTCGATTTCCTTGCCGATTTTCATCTGCAGGCGCGCGGCGCTGATGGCTTGCTGGTGCGCCATGAAGCGGTCCCAGCGGTCCTGCTTGATGTCGTCCGGAACGATCGGCGCATCCAGCAGATTCGCCGGCGCGCCTTCGACAGGGGAGTACTGGAAGCAACCGACGCGATCGAGTTGGGCTTCAGTCAGCCAGTCCAGCAGGTACTGGAAATCTTCTTCGGTTTCGCCCGGGAAGCCGACGATGAAGGTCGAACGGATGATCAGGTCCGGGCACTGTTCGCGCCAGTTCTTGATACGCGCCAAGGTCTTGTCTTCGAAAGCCGGGCGTTTCATCAGCTTGAGGATCTTCGGGCTGGCATGCTGGAACGGTATGTCCAGGTACGGCAGGATCTTGCCCGCCGCCATCAATGGAATGATCTCGTCAACGTGCGGGTACGGATAAACGTAATGCAGGCGTACCCAGACGCCCAGCGAACTCAGGGCCTGGCACAGCTCGGTCATGCGCGTGCGGACCGGCTGACCGTTCCAGAAACCTGTGCGGTACTTGATGTCGACGCCGTAGGCGCTGGTGTCCTGGGAAATCACCAGCAGCTCTTTCACGCCGGCTTTGACCAGACGTTGGGCTTCGTCGAGCACGTCGCCAATCGGGCGGCTGACCAGCTTGCCGCGCATGGACGGGATGATGCAGAAACTGCAGCTGTGGTTGCAGCCCTCGGATATCTTCAGGTACGCGTAATGACGCGGGGTCAGCTTGACCCCTTGCGGCGGCACCAGATCGATCAGCGGGTTGTGATCGAGCTTCGGCGGCGCGGCGTCGTGGACGGCATTGACCACTTGCTCGTACTGCTGCGGACCGGTCACGGCCAGCACACTCGGGTGCACGGCGCGAATCACGCTTTCGTCCACGCCCATGCAACCGGTGACGATCACTTTGCCGTTTTCGGCCAGCGCCTCGCCAATGGTCTCGAGGGATTCAGCCTTGGCGCTGTCGATGAAACCGCAGGTGTTGACCACGACCACGTCGGCGTCCTGGTAGGTCGGAACGACCTGATAGCCTTCCATGCGCAGCTGGGTCAGGATGCGCTCGGAATCGACCAGGGCCTTCGGGCAACCCAGGCTGACAAAGCCGACCTTGGGGGCGGCAGACGTGGTGACGGTGGACATTGACTAACCTCGGCGTAGGATGCCCGGCGAATAGCCGAAGCATTGACTGGGCGCTTGGGGCGCCTCTGATCAAAAAGTGCGCAATTCTAGCGGCGCGTCGAACGATTGACCAGTGTTATACAGAGAATTACGACGAGTGCTGCGCTATGCTTCGCGGCGTTACGCCCGGCACCCCAAGTTGGCCGGGCGCATCGGAATTTACCGGTGCGGTGTGGGTCAATCCGACAACGCCGGATCGCGGTGCTCGAGTCATGGTTTCAGGAGTGGTAAATGGGTCACGCAACGAGTCAGGCAGAGGTCGGGCATTCTTCGGCGAAACCGTTGAGTCTGCTGGTGGGAGCGGTGGGTGTAGCCTATGGCGACATCGGTACCAGCCCGCTGTACACCATTAAGGAAGTGTTCGTCGGAGGCTATGGCGTCCAAGCCGGTCACGACGCCGTACTGGGCATTCTTTCGCTGATCTTCTGGTCATTGATCTGGGTGGTCTCCTTCAAATACATGGCCTTGGTGCTACGTGCCGACAACGACGGCGAAGGCGGCATCATGGCGCTGATGGCGTTGGCGCGCAGGGCGTCGGCCCAGTACCCGAAGCTGCAGGCGAGCATGATCGTCTTCGGCCTGTTCGGCGCGGCGTTGTTTTACGGCGACAGCATGATCACCCCGGCGATTTCCGTTCTGTCGGCAGTCGAGGGTATGGAGCTGGCATTTGACGGGCTTGAGCGCTGGGTGGTGCCGATCGCTCTGGTTGTGCTGGTGGCGCTGTTTTTGATTCAGCGTCATGGCACCGCGCGCATCGGCGTGATGTTTGGCCCGATCATGGTCCTCTGGTTCGTCACCCTCGGCGTGCTCGGCGTTCGCGGCATCCTGCAACAGCCGGAAGTGCTTCAAGCCGTCAACCCGGTGTGGGCGGTTCGCTTCTTTATTGATCATCCCGGCATTGGCGTTTCGGTCCTGGGCGCTGTGGTGCTCGCGCTGACCGGTGCCGAGGCGCTGTACGCAGACATGGGGCATTTCGGTCGCAAGCCGATCTCCCGCGCATGGTTCGCGCTGGTCTTGCCGGCGCTGGTGCTGAATTACTTCGGCCAGGGCGCCCTGGTGATCCAGGACCCGGAAGCGGTGCGCAACCCGTTCTACCTGCTGGCGCCGAGCTGGGCGCTGTTGCCGTTGATCGGCTTGTCGACGCTGGCGACCATTATTGCTTCGCAGGCGGTGATCTCCGGTGCGTTCTCGATGACGCTGCAGGCGATTCAGCTCGGCTACATCCCGCGCATGTACATCCAGCACACCTCCAGCGACGCCCAAGGGCAGATCTACATCGGCGCGGTGAACTGGGCGCTGATGGTCGGAGTGATTCTGCTCGTGCTGGGCTTCGAATCCTCTGGCGCGCTGGCCTCGGCCTACGGCGTGGCGGTAACCGGCACGATGCTCTGCACGACGATTCTGGTGGCGTCGGTCATGCTGCTGGCCTGGAAATGGCCGCCGCTGATCGCGGTGCCGATTTTGGTGGGATGTCTGTTCGTGGACGGCATGTTCTTCGCTGCCAACGTGCCAAAAGTCATTCAGGGCGGGGCGTTTCCATTCCTGGCGGGCATCGTGCTGTTCATCCTGATGACCACCTGGAAGCGCGGCAAGCAGCTGTTGGTGGACCGCATCGACGAAGGCGGTCTGCCGCTGCCGATCTTCATCAGCAGTATTCGCGTGCAGCCGCCCCATCGCGTTCAGGGCACGGCAGTGTTTCTCACGGCGCGTGCGGACGCCGTGCCCCATGCGCTGTTGCATAACCTGCTGCACAACCAGGTGCTGCATGAGCAAGTGGTGTTGCTGACCGTCGTGTACGAAGACACCCCGCGCGTGCCGGCAGCGCAGCGCTTCGAGGTCGAGGCGTTTGGCGAGGGCTTCTACCGCGTGATTCTGCATTTCGGCTTCATTGACGAGCCGGACGTGCCGGCGGCGCTGAGCCTGTGCCACTTGGCGGAGCTGAATTTCACCCCGATGCGCACCACCTACTTCTTGAGTCGCGAAACCGTGGTCTCGTCGAAACTGGTAGGGATGGCCCGCTGGCGCGAGGGTCTGTTCTCGTTCATGTTGAAGAACGCCAACGGCAACCTGAGGTTCTTCAAGCTGCCATTCAACCGGGTGATTGAGCTGGGGACGCAGGTGGAGATGTAAGCAGCTCCGCCTCGGCGGGACCGGCTTTAGCCGGGAATGTGTCGGGTGTCACGCCGCAAGATTGATGACGTACACACCGGCCTCTTCCCGGCTGAAGCCGGTCCTACTGAAGGAATGCATATCCCTGTAGGACCGGCTTTAGCCGGGAAGGCGTCAGGTTTAACGCCGCGAATCTGATGCCGTTTGCACCGGCCTCTTCCCGGCTGAAGCCGGTCCTACTGAAGGAATGCATATCCCTGTAGGACCGGCTTTAGCCGGGAAGGTGTCAGGTTTAACGCCGCGAATCTGATGCCGTTTGCACTGGTCTCTTCCCGGCTGAAGCCGGTCCTGCAGGGACAGCGCTTATCCCGAGGTAGTACCCGCTTTGAGCAGGTCCCAAAAACAAAAAATCCCCGCAATCGCAAGAGAGCGGGGATTTTTTATGGGCGGGTGATTACTCGGCGGCGGGCTCTTTGCCCTTCCACTTGTCGATCACCGCGCTCAGGCGCTTGGCCAGGGCCGGGTAGTCTTCGTCGAAGTGATGGCCGCCGGGCAGCTGCATCTTCTCGCCGGGCGCTGTGGCTTCTGTGCAGCCACTTTCATCTTTTTCTTCCAGGCCGTACACGCACAGCACCTTGTCGCCGGGCAGCTTGGCCATCTCGGGGCCTGTCGCTGCTTCTTTGCCGGCGGCGCCCAACCAGCCTTCGACGGCAATCTCGAAGCTGCCTGTGCGGGCGAAGGCCAGCAGGATGATGCCGTCGACCCGCGCCTTGTCTTCTTCCGGCAAGCGGTTGTAGATCGCGGGCAGCACGTCGGCGCCGAAGGAATAGCCAGCAAGCACAAAGTGCTTGGCGCCCCATTTCTGCCGGTAATGGGCCATCAGCTCGCTCAGATCAGCGGCCGTTTGCTCAGGCGATTTGTGCTCCCAGTAATACCGCAATGTGTCGATGCCGACGACCGGGTAGCCGCCCATTTTCGCCATGTCACCTGCCACGTCCTTGTCCAGGTCGCGCCAGCCACCGTCGCCGGACAGGAACAGCGTCACCGTGTCAGAGGGCTGCGAAGACGGTACCTCAACCACAGGAATGTTCAGGCCGCCGTTGTCATCCCCACCGATCAGTCGACGGCGCACTTCGTTGTTCAGCACCTGCGGGTATTTGATGTCGTAGTCGCTGATGCTGGTTTCGGTATTGGGTGCATCACGGACCAGTGTGGCGCTTTCGTCATCGGGCCCGTCGTTCCAGGCGACCGTCCACTTGCCGTGGGCGGCGGCTTTGGGCACAGGGTCGGTGCAACCTGGTTGATCGCGGACGAAACCGACCGAGATGGCCCGGGCGTTGTCGTTGTTCTGACCGGCCAGCCAGCGCCACGCCAGGGAAGCACCCGAACCGACACCGGCAACCAGATCAGGCGCGCCGTCGAGCTTTTGCAGCGCGGCATTGAAGGTCTTAGCCTGAAGCTGGCAGTCGTCCTTCGGCAGCGTCACTTGGATCACACGCGCGGAAGCGTCGTAGCTCAGGGCGAGCAATTGCTTCTCGGTCAGTGATTCTTCGGTGGTGACGGCCAGCGCGACCTGGGTTTTCACTTTGGTCGAGGGCACTACACGGATCAGCGCAGAGCCGTCGTCCAGGGTGATGTGTTCAAGAGTTGGTTGCGCGGCGGGGCGGTTCCACAGCCAGAAACCCAATGCCACCACCAGAATTACCAGGGCTGCGAGCAAAAAGCGCCAGTAGCGTTGAATCATCAGCGTTTCACCAATCCAGTCAGGCCGCCCGCGATCAGGGCGGCGGTATCTGCCAGTGCCACGAGCGGATCGAGTCCCGCGGGCACGGCCATATAACGAGGTTCCCAGTCAGGCTGGAATTTGTCTTTGAAGCGGCGCAGCCCCTGGAAGTTGTAAAGCTGTTCGCCACGGCTGAACACCATCGAACCCAGGCGCTGGGTCAGGGGTGCGCCACGCCGCGGTTGCAGCCCGGACAACGGCACCATGCCGAGGCTGAAGCGGGCGTAACCTTCTTTTTTGTAATGCAGGATCAGCCCGACCATCATGAATTCCATGGTCAGCTTCGGCGCTTCGGGGTGCGAGCGCATCAGGTCCAGGCTCGCCAGATCATTGCGCGAGGTCTCCAGCAAATTGGAGAACGCGACCGGTTTGCCCTGGAAATGAACAATGGCAATGCGGAAATGCTTGAGGTACTCCAGGCTGAATCGGCCCAGGGAGAAGCCTTTCTCGCGCACGTTCTTGCCCATCAGCCACGCATCGGAAATCACTTTGAGCTCTTCCATGGGTGCTTGACCCACTTCGTAGATTTCCAGCGACAGACCGTCTCGCCCACCCCGATTCCAGGTGTAGCGCAGGTCCTTCATTTCCTTGCCCTTGGCTTCGATGTCGAACTTGTGCAGATCGACCCGAGCCTCTTCGCCCAGCTTGATCGCGGTCAGGCCGATGTCCATGTAGAACGGCAGGTTCTCGGCACGCACCTGATAGAACACGGGGCGGGCATGGTGAACGTCGCACAGATCGCGGAACTGCCAGATCAGCTCGGCCCGTTGCTGGGTCGGGCCAATCGGGTCGTACAGCGCAACCAGACTTCGGCCGCGATGGGCGTACATCAGAAAAGCGTTGCCGTCCGGGTGCATCAGCACGGCTTTGTCGCCGGTCAGCACCAAGCCGCCATCGGGCTGGCTGGACGCTTTGATGATCTCCGCGGCTTTGGCCAGTTGTGCCTCGTCGGGCAGATTGATCACAGGGCGCGCGGTGCGCAGCAGCCAGGTCAGCGAGACGATCAACAGCAACACCGCGCTACCCAGTGCCGAACGCAGACCGCGAGGGGCATCGGCGTCCAGGGTGAATTGCCACCACAGCTGATGGCTGTAGGGCACGTCCTGATAGGCGAACAGCAGCAGCCAGACCGAAGCGCCCAGTACGCAAACACTGGCGACCAGATACAGCGGCGAAAACGGCAGTTCCAGCAAGCGGCTCGGGCGGTAGAACGAGCGCCGGAAGATCGCCAGCAGGCACGCGGTCAGCAGCAGCAGGCTCGCTTCCTCCCAGTCGAAACCCTTGAGAATCGACAGAATAGAGCCCACAAACAGCAGGATCGTGGTCAGCATCCACGCCGCTGAAAGACGACGACGCAGGCCCTGCGCGAGTAACAGGCAGAGCACGCCGATCAGGCTGGCGCCGAAGTGAGAGGCGTCGATCAGGCGATGGGGAATGAGGAACCCTAGGCTTTCCAGACGGGTGTCGATCTCAGGCGTCGAGCCGGAAAACAGCAGCACCACCCCGGAGAGAAAAACCAGCAACGCCAGAATCGGGGCGCCCAGGCCGGATGCAACGCGCATGGCCTGTTGCGCGAACAGCAGGCGCTTGGCCTCGCTGTAAAGCAGCACCAGACAGGCGATCAGCAGCGGCATCACCACGTAGATCAGCCGGTACAACAGCAGCGCGGCGGCCAACGGTGCGGCGCCCAGTTCGTCGGCAAAGGCGGCGAGCAGAATGGCTTCAAAGACGCCGACGCCACCGGGCACGTGGCTGAGAACACCGGCGGCCAGGGCCAGCAGGTAAACCAGCAGGAACGCGCCGAAGGGTGGGGCAGAGGGCAGCAACAGATAGAGGACGGCAGCAGCGGCGGCGACGTCCAGCGCAGTGATCACCAACTGCATCAGGGTCAGGCGCACGCCAGGCAGACGCAGCGTGCGACGTCCGGCGCGGACCAACAAGTTATGAGGGATCGTCTGTTCCGGCAGGCGCCGACGATAGATCGCATAACCCAGGATTGCGCTGATCGCCAGCACCGCTACTGCGACGGTTGCCAACACCGGAACCGACACATGCAGCGCCAGCGAAGCGGCAGGCAGGTCGCTCAAGGTCGCGAGGGCCGCCAGCGGGGGAAGTGCGCAACCTAATGAAAGGCTGGCAAACAGGGTCATGTGGGCAACTTCGCCCGCACCCAGTCCCAATCGCGAGTAAAGGCGGTAACGAACCGAGCCGCCGGACAGCATCGACAGACCTACCGCGTTACCGATGGCGAACGCGCAAAACCCGCCCATGATCAGCGACTTCGGTGGGAGATCGACATTGGCGTAGCGACTGGCGGACCACTCGTAGCCCAGCAGAATCACAAAACCGATGGCTGTCGCCAGCACCGCGCCAGCCAGAGAAGGCAGTGGCACACTGAGCAGCGAGTCCTGCAGGGCGTAGATGTCCAGCTCGGTCAGCATGTGCCGACAGGCGATCAGGGCGACGGCGAACAGAAGGATGGTGACGCCCAACCCGATGGGTTGACGATACTTGCTCACCAGTTCGCGTAGACGCAGTCGTTTCAGGGGAGCCGGAGGATGCTCCGTCACTGCTTCATTTGTGTCGGACGGGTTGGCGCGCATCAATCACTCCTTGGATCGTGCGCGACAGGATGGAGGTATACAGCCAAGTTACCAATCCCTACGCAAAAAATAATTCAGGATGTTAGCGCTTCAACGTCTAACGGGCGAATACCACGGATACGTATCGGTGACCGTTCAGTCTAGGTTCAGTCGCTGGCCAGCGTATCGGCAATGGAGGTCAAAACTATCGCTCCCGGCAACATACAGTAACAAGACCTCTGGGATGAACGCACCTCGGTAATGGGATGTGACAAGGATTCCGGCCCGCTGTTCGTGAGCTTTCAGCGAGGCAAAAAAAAGGCCACTCTTTCGAGTAGCCTTTTTAGATGTTGGTTGCGGGAGCCGGATTTGAACCGACGACCTTCGGGTTATGAGCCCGACGAGCTACCAGACTGCTCCATCCCGCGTCTGTGTGGCGGCATTCTACAGTCGAACGACAAAGTGTCAACCTTTAATGCCAAGCATCGATAAAATAACCGCATCTGGAGCGTTGGCGTGCCTAAGTGGCGGTTGGACAAGGCTTTTATCGCAATCCGCGCCTAAGGGCAGGTCGCCATCATCCACGGGGCTTGTTTCATTTATATGAAGAGATGAAGGGAGATAGCAATAGGAACGGGCTTGCCCAAATGACGGCCACAAAAAAGGCCACTCTTCCGAGTAGCCTGTTTTGATGTTTGGTTGCGGGAGCCGGATTTGAACCGACGACCTTCGGGTTATGAGCCCGACGAGCTACCAGACTGCTCCATCCCGCGTCTGTGTGGCGGCATTCTACAGAGGATCGCCGGCCTGTCAAGCAATCAGCACAAAAAAATGCTTTTTCTTCAAGCGGTTAGCGCGGCGCGTAGGGCGGATAACTGCGGCGCGCCTCGGTTTAGGGACGTTTCAGGCAGGTTTCGTGGAGCGCACGATCCGTAGGGAACGAGGCTTATTCAGTGTCAGAAAGTCGCGTGAATGAGATACTGCGCGACCGTTTTCCTACGACCCCATGTGATGCCGCAGCGCAAAATCATCCACATCGACTGTGATTGCTTCTACGCCGCTATTGAGATGCGCGACGACCCGCGTCTGGCCGGCAAGCCGTTGGCAGTGGGCGGGTCGGCAGAACGGCGGGGCGTGATCGCCACCTGCAACTATGAAGCCCGGGCCTACGGCATCCGTTCCGCGATGTCATCCCGGCATGCGCTGACACTGTGCCCGGACCTCACCATCGTCAAACCGAGAATGGATGCCTATAAAGAAGCATCGAAAGAGATCCAGACGATCTTCCGTGACTACACCGACCTGATCGAGCCGCTGTCGCTGGATGAGGCTTACCTGGATGTCACGGAGTGCGAGCACTTTGCCGGTAGCGCGACGCGCATCGCCCAGGACATTCGCCGGCGGGTCTCCAATCAGTTGCACATCACTGTTTCCGCCGGCGTTGCCCCGAACAAGTTTCTGGCCAAGATCGCCAGCGACTGGAAAAAGCCCAACGGGCTGTTCGTGATCACGCCTGATCAGATCGAAGACTTTGTCTCCCAACTGCCGGTGTCCAAATTGCACGGCGTCGGCAAAGTGACCGCCGACAAGCTTGGCCGCCTTGGCATTGTCACCTGCACCGACTTGCGCGGCAGGAGCAAGCTGTCGCTGGTGCGGGAATTCGGTTCATTCGGCGAGCGGCTGTGGAACCTTGCCCATGGTGTGGATGAGCGGCCTGTGCAGAACGACAATCGGCGCCAATCGGTCAGTGTCGAAAACACCTACGACACCGATCTACCGAACCTCGCCAGTTGCCTACTGATGCTGCCTGCATTGCTGGAGACGCTGAACGACCGCATCGCGCGGATCGACAGCCTTTATCGCCCCGGCAAGCCGTTCGTGAAGGTCAAGTTTCACGACTTCACCCAGACAACGCTGGAACAGGCGGGGGCAGGGCGGGACTTGAGCAGTTACGAGCAACTGCTGACCCAGGCGTTCGCACGCGGCGGCAAGCCGGTGCGATTGCTGGGGATCGGCGTGCGTCTGCATGACCTTCGGGCTGCCCATGAGCAGCTGGAGTTGTTCAGCTGACGTTATTCGCTGCCCGGCGGCACTGCGACCAGTCGACCAGCGTCTTTCGCCAGTGACCTGAGGAATTCGTGTTGCAGCTGCGGATCGTTGCGGGTCAGCTCGATCAATGACTGTTCCAGCTCACTGGCCTCCTCTTCAAGGCCCAGCTCGGACAGGCGCTTGACGCGATGCACCCACTGGCTGACTTCGTCATCCTCCAGATCGTCGTAGATCAGGTCGTGCGCTTCAATCAGCTTCCCGCGCAGTGATTTGCTCAGTGGCAACGTGGCGGTTGCCTGAACGTTGCTCTGGTCATCCTGCACTTTGATGTTCAGTTGCGTGACATAGCTGAGGTTCTGCTCGGCGAACGGGCTGTCCAGCAGGTTCACGCGCAGCCCGCCGTTACGGTCCGTCGTCAGCTCGTGGGTCTCTTTGCCTGCAGTGACTTCAACCGGCGCTTCACTCCAGGGCAGGCTCGAATGCTCGACGCGATGATCGCGCTGGACCTCGTCGATACCGGCCAGGTTTTGCTGGGCACGACCATGGGAGGGTGCGTTCATGAACGGGTTGACGCCCGCGACGCCGTAAGTGAGCCAGTCCTTGGTGACGCTGTCGGGCAGGCTGCCAAACGTCAGCACATTGACCACGTTGGCGCCGATGCCCGCGACGATGGCCACGGCGCCCAGCGGGATTTCATAGACTTCCCGCCACGGCTGATACGGCGTGTACCGGTCGTAGTGCCGGGTGACTTCGAATTCGGTGATGTCGAAGGTTTTCAGCTCGTGGATGCGTATCCGGCGCTGGGGCAATTCCAGCGTCTTGGGCTCGCCAAGGTCGACCTGAAAACTGTGATCGAGCAATTTGCGCTCGACACGTTCTTCATGCTCGCTGCGTTGAGACAGATGGTTGGCGCAGCCGCCGAGAAACAGGCTGGTGCACAACACAGCGCCTGCGAGACGTGAGGGATTTCGCTTGGACATGAGATCTCTAGGTGCAGGTAAGGCGCATAGCAGAGGCGTGGCGGACGAAAGCGCGCCTGCACAATCGCAGGCGCGCAACCCGGTCAGCGCTTGATCCGGTCTTTGATGAAAGACAACACATCGGCAACAGGCAGGGCCTGCGCTTCGGCTTCGGTGCGGCTCTTGTATTCGAGGTTGCCTTCGGCAAGGCCACGGTCACTGACCACGATGCGATGCGGAATGCCGATCAGTTCCATGTCGGCGAACTTGATCCCCGGGCTGGTTTTCTTGTCGCGGTCATCCAGCAGCACTTCGAAGCCCGCAGCCGTCAGCTCGGCGTACAGCGTGTCGGTTGCCTCTTTAACCGCATCGGTTTCGTAGCGCAGCGGCACGAGGGCGATCTGGAAAGGCGCGAGCGCGTCGCTCCAGATGATACCGTTTGCGTCGTTGTTCTGCTCGATCGCGGCAGCCACAACGCGCGACACACCAATCCCGTAGCAGCCCATGGTCAGTGTGACCGGCTTGCCGTTCTCGCCCAGCACCTGGCACTTCATCGCTTGGCTGTACTTGGTGCCCAGCTGGAAGATGTGCCCGACTTCGATGCCGCGCTTGATGATCACCTTGCCCTGACCATCCGGGCTCGGGTCGCCGGCGACGACGTTACGCAGGTCAGCAACGGTTGGAACCGGGAGGTCCCGCTCCCAGTTGACGCCGAAGTAGTGCTTGTCATCGATGTTCGCGCCGATGCCGAAGTCGCTCATCAGCTCGACCGAGCGGTCGATGATGCAAGGCAGCGGCAGATTCAGCGGGCCGAGCGAACCAGCGCCGGCGCCAATGGCGTCACGCAATTCGGCTTCGGAGGCCATGACCAGCGGGCTGGCGACCTGCTCAAGATTGGACGCCTTGATTTCGTTGAGTTCGTGATCGCCACGGATGATCAGCGCAATCAGCTTGCCTTCTTCAGCTGCATGCACAACCAGGGTCTTGACGGTCTTTTCGATCGGCAGATTGAATTGCTCGACCAGGGCCGCGATGGTCTTGGCATCGGGCGTGTCGACCAGGCG
Organism: Pseudomonas petrae; assembly: GCF_021728295.1. Classification (GTDB taxonomy): domain Bacteria; phylum Pseudomonadota; class Gammaproteobacteria; order Pseudomonadales; family Pseudomonadaceae; genus Aquipseudomonas; species Aquipseudomonas petrae. The sequence continues at coordinate 544,455 of NZ_JAKJXE010000001.1, read as the reverse complement.
AAGCTCTTCAGTCGGCGCAGCACGACCGGCTTCGCGCGGAATGGCTTCGGCTTTTTCGATGTTCGCGGCGTAGTCAGAGGTGTCGCTGAACACGATGTCGTCTTCGCCGGACTCGGCCAGCACGTGGAACTCATGGGAGCCCGCGCCACCAATGGAACCGTTATCGGCCACTACCGGGCGGAAGTTCAGGCCCAGGCGGGTGAACACGTTGCAGTACGCCTGATGCATACGGTCGTAGGTTTCCTGGAGGGAATCCTGGGTCGCATGGAAGGAATAGGCGTCCTTCATGATGAATTCGCGGCCGCGCATCAGGCCGAACCGTGGACGAATTTCGTCACGGAATTTGGTCTGGATCTGATACATGTTTATCGGCAGCTGTTTATAGCTGTTGAGTTCGTTGCGAGCCAGATCGGTGATGACTTCTTCGTGGGTCGGGCCCGCGCAGAAATCACGATCGTGGCGGTCTTTGAGGCGCAACAGCTCAGGGCCGTATTGTTCCCAGCGGCCCGATTCCTGCCAGAGCTCCGCCGGCTGAATGCCAGGCATCAACACTTCCAGCGCGCCAGCTGCGTTCATCTCTTCACGAACCACCGCTTCGACCTTGCGCAGTACCCGCAGGCCCATGGGGAGCCAGGTGTAGAGACCGGAGGCAAGTTTGCGAATCATGCCGGCACGAAGCATCAGCTGATGGCTGATCACGACCGCATCGGATGGCGTTTCTTTCTGTGTGGCGAGCAAATATTGACTGGTACGCATGGTCGGCCGTTGTCGGTTGCGGTGACTGGGAAATGACCCGGCATTGTACGGTGGTGGTATCGCCGAGTACAGGCCGGGCGGGCGCCGCGAGGGGAGGGATTGTCAACCGTGCGCCCATGAAAAAGCCCGGCGCGAGGGCCGGGCTTTTCGGTAACGAGTGTCAGACAGTGCGATTACAGGACCGAAATCGGGTAGTCGACGATCAGACGGAATTCGTTGATATCGCCTTCGCCTTCGTCCGCGTTGGCGCGGTGGAATGCTTGACGGATGCGGAACGACAGGTCTTTGACTGGGCCAGTTTGAACAACGTACTTGGCCTCGACGTTGGTCTCGTGGTGCTTGCCATCAGCACCATACAGACCGGTGTAGGTGCTGTTCGACGGAGTATGAGTCCCGTCGATGTCGTCACCTGTCACGTAGCGAGCCATGAAGCTCAGACCTGGAACGCCGTAAGTGGCCATGTTCAGGTCGTAGCGGGCTTGCCAGGATTTTTCACCCGGGGCGTTGAAGTCGGAGTATTGAATCGAGTTCGCCAGGAAGATCGAGTCGCCGCCGCGGTTGTTGTCACCGATACCGATGTAGTCGAACGGCGTGTCACCGTTAACTTTCTGGAATGCGAGTGTCAGCGTGTGAGCAGCCAGGAACGAGTAAGCGGCAGACAGCGAGTAAGCATTGTTGCTGATGTCGCCTGCTTTCTTGCTACCGGTGTCCTGGGTGTTGTAGTAGTTGAAGTCGAAGGCCAGCGACTGGTCGTCGGTCAACGGCAGTGCGTAGTTCACGTTGCCGTAGTACTGATTCCACACGTCTTCGAGTTTGTTGTAGTAGAAACCAACGCCCAGGTTGTCGGTGATGGAGTACTTGCCGCCGCCGTAGGTAGCGGAGTTGGAGGTCACGCCAGCATATGTAGCCCAGATGTCGCCATTGCGATTCGTTTCATCTTGGCTGGTACCCGAAGTGAAGCGACCTGCTTCTACATCAAGACCTTTGATTTCGCTGCTCTGCAAGGTCACGCCAGTTGCAGTTTGTGGCAACAAACGGGAGCCGCCAACTGCGAAAACCGGGTTCTGTGGCTGCATGTCGCCGATTTTCAGTTCGGTTTTCGAAACGCGGAATTTAACAGCGCCACCGGCCTTGCCGAAGCTGTCTTCGTTTCGGCCTTGGCTGTCGGTGACCAGGTTGCCTGAACCAGAGTACTTGTCGGAACCATCCAGCTTGAAGCCGGCATAGCCGAACGCGTCAACACCAACACCAATCAGGCCTTGGGTGTAACCGGAGCTGTAGTTCGCCCAGAAACCCTGGGTCCAGTCCTTGTCATCTACAGCGCCGTCTTTTTTGTCGCGGTTGAAGTAGTAGTTACGAGCCTTTACGTCGAGCTTGCTCCCCTCTACAAAACCAGTGGCTTCGGACTGATCGCTTACGAATGCCGCAGCCGATGCCAATTGGGTGCTGGCTGCAGTAACTGCCAGTGCGATTGCGCTCCACTTCATCACTCTCATCGTGACTTTGCTCCTTTGGTTTTTAAGAAGAGTACTGCCGTCCACCTGTTTTTTTATCTGGCCGGCTTCTTTCTTTTTGGTGTCGGCGAAATTTATAGCACGCTGACATTATTGGCGATAGTTACGAACCTATCCTTTCAATTTCCTTACGGCCTTGTCGCCGCCAGCTCTGTCCATGTCGCTACTGAACAGCTCCTGATTCTTTAAACCGTGCAATTACCGGGTCACTTTCAACGCTGGATTCATTCACGCCCTCATCCAATCCAGACGCTCCAGCTGCCTTGTCAAACGTCGCTGCATCCCTTCGGTCCCGGCCTGTCTCTCGACACGCTCGTTTTCAAGCTTGTGTGTGACAAAGCAACAACCGTGCACAAAGTTTCGACGAATATGAAAAAAATGTCGGAAGTGCTGTAAAAACATTCGATGTAAGCTGCAAGCTACTGAATAAAAACGATAAAAATATTTTCGATAGCCTGCTTTGCAACCGTAATTTTCTTGAGAATAGCGCGGGCAAATGTCACTGACGTTACCTGTTACCCCTCGGGAGTGGGTAATTCGCGGATAGCTGTCACATATTCGCGCCTCATCTGGGTCCTTTTGGTGCGTCGTTCAGCAAAATTGCCTGCGTTTGGTTCTTCCAAACCGGATTCGGCGAGGTACCGGGCATCATGCCCGCAACGCCCCGCCCGAAAATTGTCTGTGAGGCCCGGATTGACTGGGGTCGCTTGGAACCCGGTGCTTGGTTTTGCCGGATCTGCGCCTGCGATCAGCTGCTTCATGAAAGTGCGTAACGTTTTTTTCGCGCATTCCTGGTGCGAGTCGGGCGTTTAGTGCTTACCGATCAACACCAGATCCGCAAAATGCCCTTAACCGCAGCGCCGGATGAATCATCCGGAATTCACGAGTATCCTTCCCGCTACCCAGGACTTCCTTATCGGGCCAGTGAATCGGCTCAATGAATTTAATCGGCGATCAGGAGTATTTTGTGTTTGTTCTAGATCCGCGCTTGCTGCAAGACACGCTAGCGATTGGCGACTTCCCGCTGTGCACGCTGCTGCTGTCCAATGATTCCAATTACCCATGGTTCATTCTGGTGCCGAAGCGTCCGGATATCAGTGAGGTGTTCCAACTGTCCGAAACGGAGCAGGCCCAGTTGTGGAAAGAAACCACCTACCTCTCGGCCGTACTTGATCGTACGTTTCAGGCAGACAAGATGAACGTTGCTGCGCTGGGTAATGTGGTCAATCAGCTGCATATGCACGTCATTGTTCGCCGTGTCGACGACGCGGCCTGGCCAGCCCCGGTGTGGGGCAGGCATCCCGCCAAGCCTTACTCGCGGGATGAGGTTGCCCGGATCACCACGCATCTGAAGTCCGGATTGACCGAAGCATTTACCTTTAAGGAGGACTGACCATGGATCTCGAATCGCGTGTCATGGAGCTGGAAAGTCGACTGGCCTTTCAGGACGATACGATTCAGACCCTCAACGATGTGTTGGTCGCCCAGCAGCGCAGTCTCGATCATCTGGAATTACAGATCGCCGCCCTGATCAAGCGTCAGGAGGAAATGGGCGGGCAGGGCGACGGCTTCGCTGAAGACTCGCGTCCGCCTCACTATTAAGAAAAAGAGAGCTAAGGGCAGGAATTTCAGCCAAAAAAAACCGCGCCTGTGAGCGCGGTTTTTTTATGCGGCGAAGTTAACGGCGCGGGAGCGCAGCGATGACGTCTTCCGCTTGCAGGCCTTTGTCGCGGTTCATCACCGAAAACTCGACGCGCTGGCCTTCGACCAGGACGCGGTGGCCTTCACCGCGGATGGCGCGAAAGTGCACGAAGATATCGTCGCCCGAATCCCGGGAAATGAATCCGAAGCCTTTGGATGTGTTGAACCACTTCACTGTGCCTGTATCGCGGTTGCCCAGATCCTGGGACTGAGCGGCAGGCGCAGGGGAGGACCTGTAGAAGCTGACCGCCAGGTGCAATGCCACGGCAATGACGACAGCGAGCAGGCCGACCAGAACGGCCGGCTGACCGGCAATGGTTTCAAGCGGAACGAGCAACGTGAGGATTTGAAGCACGACGGCCAGCACGAGCAAGCCGCTGACCAGGTTTTGCAGTTGATGACGTGGTCCTTTGTTCCAGTAAGGAATCACTGGCGCGAGCACCAGGTTGATGAGGCCGAAGAGCGCCAGGTACAGCGCATCCGGTTGGGACAGGTAAGAAGACAGCGCTTCACTACGCAGGCTGGGGATGAAAGACAGCAGCAGGGCAGCTGCGCCCGTTAGCAGGTGGACTATTTTCAACATTTCGATGACTCACATTAAGATGGATCACAAGGAAATAGCGGGTGACCTTCGGTACGCTTCGGGGAAAAAAGGGAGGCGTGATGCACGAGTGTCGGTCCTGCCTGTGCACTGCCGCCGGACGGCACTTTGGCGGCAGCGCGTCTGTATTTAACAGCAAAGCCGAGAGCGACTCAAATCAAGCGCTTAGCGCGCGTGTTGGCGGGTGATGGTGGCGGTATGTCGGTTTTTTTTGATTCCGGTCAAAGGCTCGTTACAGAGAGGCCGGGATAAACAAACCGTCACGCTGATCGTTGCTATTAAAGGAAGCGGGTCTGACTGCGGCCGCCGCGGCTCAACTAATCCCGACAGAAGGCTGCGGAGGGTCGATGGTCTTGATAGAGTGGTCGGCAGTCGTTTGAAAAAAACCATCATAGAAGAGGGCTGAACATGGCAATCGATATCGGCATCAGCGAGGAAGATCGCAAGTCCATCGTGGACGGTCTTTCCCGCCTGCTGGCAGACACCTACGTGTTGTATCTGAAAACCCATAACTTTCACTGGAACGTGACTGGCCCGGCTTTTCGTACGCTGCACCTGATGTTTGAAGAGCAATACAACGAACTGGCGCTGGCGGTGGATCAAATTGCCGAACGTATCCGCGCACTGGGCTTCCCGGCGCCGGGCACCTATTCGACCTACGCACGCTTGTCGTCGATCAAGGAAGAAGAGGGCGTACCCGCGGCCGAAGACATGATTCGTTCACTGGTTCAGGGTCAGGAAGCGGTCACCCGTACGGCCCGTGGCATTTTCCCGTTGCTGGACAAAGTGAGCGACGAGCCAACGGCGGACTTGCTGACCCAGCGCATGCAAGTGCATGAGAAAACGGCCTGGATGCTGCGCTCGATGCTGGAAGCTCAGTAATCAGAAGCATAGTAATCAACAGCTGATCAACGAAACACAGGCGCGGGCAACGTAATGAGTGCCCGCTCCGCACTGCTGTCACCCGCCGCGCACGACAATCCCCTCCTGATTCACCCTCTGTGTCACATCCTTCAGCTCACAACGCTCACCTGTAACACTCATTCGCCCTCTTTTTCCAAGTCACGCTGACTTCGGCGATCGGCTGAACGGGAAGAAATAAATCAGCAAAAAATACATATCTAATACCACGAGGAAGATAGGGTCTGGGCGGTTTGCTGGCTCTCGAAAATCACCCCTGCAGCGTGGTGATCTCCTACAGGTTCAGAGTGCTCGTTCTGATAGTTGCGCCCTTTGGAATACGGCTTGATAGACACCTCTTTTCAACTGATTACGAAGGTGCCGATGCCATATCCGTGATCGCAACGAGGGGGACCTGCATGGACCTGAATACTGCCCGAGAGGGATGGGAACCGACCCAGTGTCTGAACGCCCGGGGCGACCCGTTTATCGAAAATTTCAACATGAGCCTGGCCCAGCCGCACTCCAGATCGGTGAGGCTCAATGGGCTGGCTACATGCCTGCGACTTGAGGAGGTGTACTGGAATATTCTGTCCGAAATGGCACGATTCAACGATTGCTCCATCAACGCCGTGCTGTCGTACGTCGATCGCGAGGTTCACCTGCGTTACGGCGGCGTCAAGAACTTCAGCGGCCTGATCCGCGTCGTGTGCGTGGCGCACGTATTGAGTGCCGAGGGTCTGCGGTTGACGCCGTCCCCGACATGACCTGATTTCAGCGGGCCCGTTGCGGCGGGCCTGCATTCGCTGGCGGCACCGCGGCATCAACGCCGCGTGCCGACATCTTCTTGCCCGGTATCGGGCTGCGCGGCTGCACAGCGATGATTATCCCTATATAATCCCCCGCCTTACTGTGGGAGGCAGGAACTGACCGTCAGGTCGGACTGCATGCCAAAGCTTGCGCACCCTTGCACCGGCGACGGGCGAAAGCTCCATCGAATTCCGAATTACGAGAAGTGAACACACGATCATGATGCGCAGCCATTATTGCGGCCAACTGAACGAGAGCCTGGAAGGTCAGGAAATTACCCTTTGCGGATGGGTCCATCGCCGTCGCGACCACGGGGGGGTGATTTTCCTCGACATTCGCGATCGTGAAGGTCTGGCCCAAGTGGTTTTCGATCCGGATCGTGCTGACACCTTCGCCATCGCCGACCGTGTTCGCAGCGAATACGTGGTCAAGCTGACCGGTAAGGTGCGTGCGCGTCCCGCCGGCGCCGTCAACCCGAACATGGCGTCGGGCGCGATCGAAGTGCTGGGCTATGAGCTGGAAGTGCTCAACGAGTCGGAAACCCCGCCGTTCCCGCTCAACGAATACTCCGACGTCGGCGAAGAAACCCGCCTGCGTTATCGCTTCATCGACCTGCGTCGTCCGGAGATGGCTGAGAAGCTGCGTCTTCGCTCGCGCATCACCTCCAGCATCCGCGGCTTTCTGGATGGCAACGGCTTCCTCGATGTAGAGACGCCGATCCTCACTCGCGCCACACCGGAAGGCGCCCGTGATTACCTGGTCCCAAGCCGTACCCACCCAGGCAGCTTTTTTGCCCTGCCGCAGTCGCCTCAGCTGTTCAAACAGCTGCTGATGGTTGCCGGTTTCGACCGCTACTACCAGATCGCCAAGTGCTTCCGTGACGAAGACCTGCGTGCCGATCGTCAGCCTGAATTCACTCAGATCGACATCGAGACCAGCTTCCTCAACGAAGCCGACATCATGGGCATCACCGAGACCATGATCCGCAAGCTCTTCAAGGAAGTGCTGGATGTGGAGTTCGATGACTTCCCGCACATGACCTTCGAAGAAGCCATGCGCCGTTACGGTTCCGACAAGCCAGACCTGCGTAACCCGCTGGAACTCGTTGACGTTGCCGACCAGCTTCAGGCCGTTGATTTCAAAGTGTTCAGCGGTCCTGCAAACGATCCGAAGTGCCGTGTCACGGCGCTGCGCGTTCCCGGTGGCGCAAGCATGCCGCGCAGCAAGATCGACGAGTACACCAAGTTCGTCGGCATCTACGGCGCCAAAGGTCTGGCTTATATCAAGGTCAACGAGCGCGCCAAGGGCGTCGAAGGCCTGCAGTCCCCGATCGTCAAGAACATCCCGGAAGCCAACCTCAACGTGATCCTTGATCGCGTGGGTGCAGTGGACGGCGACATCGTGTTCTTCGGTGCCGACAAGTTCAAAATCGTCAGCGAAGCACTGGGCGCCCTGCGCATCAAGCTGGGCCACGACCTGAACCTGCTCACCTGCGAGTGGGCACCGATGTGGGTCGTCGACTTCCCGATGTTCGAAGAAAATGATGACGGCAGCTTCTCTGCGCTGCACCACCCGTTCACCGCGCCGAAATGCTCCCCTGAAGAGCTCGAAGCCAACCCTGCCACCGCGCTGTCCCGCGCGTACGACATGGTGCTGAACGGCACTGAGCTGGGCGGCGGGTCGATCCGTATTCACCGCAAGGAAATGCAGCAGGCCGTGTTCCGTCTGCTGGGTATTTCCGAAGACGAACAGCAAGAGAAGTTCGGCTTCCTGCTTGACGCACTGAAGTACGGCGCGCCGCCCCATGGTGGTCTGGCGTTCGGTCTGGATCGCCTGGTCATGCTGATGACCGGCGCTCAGTCCATTCGTGAAGTCATTGCCTTCCCGAAAACCCAGAGTGCTGCGGACGTGATGACTCAGGCGCCGGGCGTAGTTGATGCCAAGGCGCTGCGCGAGCTGCATATCCGCCTGCGCGAGACGCCGAAGGCCGAGTAAGCCGTGTAAACAAGGGCTCGGCGGACCGACCATTCGGTCCGCCCTGATTCCCGCCCATTTCGGGCACAGATTCGAGTGAAGCGTCTGCGTTTGAGCGATCAAGCGCGGGCGTGCGTGTTTCAAGGTTTGGAGCGTGTTATGGCTGGTCATTCCAAGTGGGCGAATATCAAGCACCGCAAAGAGCGTCAGGATGCCAAGAAAGGCAAGATCTTCACCAAGTGGATCCGCGAACTGACCGTCGCTGCCCGTCAGGGCGGTGCTGACCCGGCGTCGAACCCGCGTCTGCGTCTGGCGCAGGACAAGGCCCTCGGCGCGAACATGAGCCGCGACATCATCGACCGCGCCATCGCTCGCGGTGCCGGCGCCGCCGATGCCGATGACGTGGTCGAACTGGGTTATGAAGGCTACGGCCCCGGCGGCGTTGCGGTGATGGTCGAAACCATGACCGATAACCGCAACCGGACCGCGGCTGCCGTGCGCCATGCGTTCAGCAAATGCGGTGGCAATCTGGGGACTGACGGTTCGGTGTCTTATCTGTTCGAACGCAAGGGGCAGATATCCTTTGCATCGGGCGTGGATGAAGACGCGCTGATCGAAGCTGCCATGGAAGCGGACGCTGACGACGTGGTCAGCCACGAAGACGGCTCCATTGACGTGTTCACCTCGTTCTCCAGTTTCTATGCCGTGCGCAACGCGCTGGAAGCCTCTGGTTTCACGCCCGCCGATGCGGAAATCGTGATGCAGCCGAACACCAGTGCGGTGCTCGATCTGGAAATGGCGGAGAAGGTCCTTAAGCTGATCGATATGCTGGAAGACCTGGACGACGTGCAGAACGTCTATTCCAACGCAGAAATCCCGGACGAGGTGCTGGAGCAGCTCGGCTGACCGTTTGCCCGCTCGGACTTGAGGCCGGAGCGCACGAGGCGTTGATGATCAACGCTATCGGCCTCCGGCTTCTGCCTTTATGCTGCGTCCAATTGTTCGCGTTACCTCTCAAGCTGCAGGCGTTATGACTCTTATTTTAGGTATCGACCCCGGTTCGCGAATTACCGGCTTTGGCGTGGTGCGTGATACCGGGCGCGGCTGCGAGTACGTGGCCTCGGGCTGTATTCGCACGGGCACCGGCTTGCTCCATGAGCGGCTGCAGATCGTCTACCGCGGCGTGCGCGAAGTCATTCAGACGTACGGCCCGGTGACGATGGGCATTGAAAAAGTGTTCATGGCGCGCAACCCGGACTCGGCCTTGAAGCTGGGTCAGGCCCGCGGTGCCGCTATCGTTGCGGGCGCCGAAGAAGGGCTGGAGATCGCCGAGTACACCGCGACTCAGGTCAAGCAGGCCGTCGCAGGAACAGGCGGCGCCAACAAGGATCAGGTAATGATGATGGTCATGCATCTGCTCAAGCTGACCACCAAACCCCAGGTGGATGCGTCGGATGCACTGGCAATTGCCATGTGTCACGCGCATACCCGATCCAGCCTCATCCCTCACGGTCTCAATACCGCGCGCAGTCGTGGCGGTCGTCTGCGGCTCTGATGGCACTATTCGCGTTAGCACGGCCCGCCCCAGCGACGGGCATCTGGAAAGGATTTGATTCGTGATTGGACGTCTACGCGGTACGTTGGTCGAGAAGCAGCCGCCGCATCTGGTACTGGATGTCAACGGCGTGGGTTATGAAGTCGAAGTGCCCATGACCACGCTTTATCGCCTGCCTCATCTGGGCGAAACCGTGACGCTGCATATCCATCTGGTGGTCCGCGAGGACGCGCACCTGCTGTTCGGGTTCTACGAAAAGCGTGACCGCGAGATGTTCCGCGAGCTGATTCGCCTGAACGGTGTCGGGCCGAAACTGGCGCTGGCCCTGATGTCGACGCTGGAAGTGGACGAGTTGGTGCGCTGTGTCCAGGCGCAGGATACCTCCGCGCTAACCCGAGTCCCGGGCGTTGGCAAGAAGACCGCCGAACGTCTGTTGGTCGAACTGAAGGATCGCTTCAAGGCGTGGGATTCGTTGCCAGGCACCTTCGCGCTGGTGTCGGACGGGCCGGGGGCGCCGATTGCAGTGGCGACGGCCGAGTCGGACGCTGTCAGCGCGTTGATTTCCCTGGGCTACAAGCCCCAGGAGGCTAGCAAGGCAGTGACCGCGATAAAGGACAAGAATCTCAGCAGCGAAGACCTCATTCGCCGCGCACTTAAGGGGATGCTGTAAGTGATAGATGCCGACCGTCTGATCGCCGCCACCGGACGTGACCGTGACGAGCAACTGGACCGTGCGATCCGGCCGCTGAGTCTGGCCGACTACATCGGTCAGCCGACCGTGCGTGAGCAAATGGAGCTGTTCATCCAGGCGGCGCGCGGGCGCAGTGAAGCGCTGGACCACACGCTGATTTTCGGTCCGCCGGGCCTGGGTAAGACCACACTGGCGCATATCATCGCCCAGGAAATGGGCGTGTCGATCAAGAGCACCTCCGGCCCCGTGCTTGAGCGGCCGGGTGATCTTGCGGCGATTCTCACCAATCTTGAGCCGCACGACGTGCTGTTCATCGATGAAATCCACCGTCTGTCACCCATCGTCGAGGAAGTGCTGTACCCGGCGATGGAAGATTTCCAGCTGGATATCATGATCGGTGAAGGTCCTGCGGCGCGCTCCATCAAGCTCGATCTTCCTCCGTTCACGCTGGTTGGCGCGACCACCCGCGCGGGCATGCTGACCAATCCGCTACGTGACCGTTTCGGTATCGTGCAGCGTCTTGAGTTCTACAGCACCGCGGATCTGGCCACGATCGTGTCGCGCTCGGCGAAAATTCTCGGGCTGTACATTGAGGACGAAGGCGCATTCGAGATTGCCCGTCGTGCACGGGGAACGCCAAGGATCGCCAACCGGCTGCTGCGTCGGGTTCGGGATTTCGCCGAGGTACGCGCCAAGGGCGAGATCACCAAGGCGATCGCAGACCTCGCGCTGAACCTGCTGGACGTCGACGAACGCGGTTTTGATCATCAGGACCGGCGCTTGCTGCTGACGATGATCGAGAAGTTCGATGGCGGGCCGGTCGGGGTGGATAACCTTGCGGCGGCCATCAGCGAAGAACGACACACAATTGAGGACGTGCTGGAGCCCTATTTGATTCAGCAAGGCTATATGATGCGCACACCTCGCGGCCGCATGGTCACGCGGCATGCGTATCTGCACTTCGGTCTGAACATTCCTTCGCGAATGGGCGACCGGGCGGTGATGGATGAACCGGTCGAAGACCCTGACGAATAAATGCACGATCAACCGATTTATTCGGGTGTTTGATGGTCTGACGGGCAGTCACCGCAACGTGATGTGGCGCGGGCAGTAAAAACGATGGAAAACAGTTGCCTGGCCGGATTGGCAACCTGAGGAGTAAGCACTAGAGTATGCGCGCGCAAAACGGGGCTCAGTCGTTCGCACATCGTTGTCGCGTTTATTACGAGGACACCGATGCCGGCGGCATCGTTTACTACGTCAACTACCTGAAATTCATGGAGCGGGCTCGAACCGAGCGACTGCGGGAACTGGGCTTTGCCCAATCCGCAATGGCGGGTATCGAGAACCTGTTGTTCGTCGTGCATTCAAGCGAGGCTCGGTACCACAAGCCCGCGCGGCTGGACGACGAACTGCTGATCAGCGCCGAAGTAATCGAATTGAACCGCGCCAGCCTGCGCTTTCAGCAACAGGTCAGGCGGGCTGCGGATAATGTGCTGCTCTGCGAAGGGCAGTTTTTGGTGGCGTGTGTGCGCGCCGACAGTTTGAAACCCCGGGCCATTCCCGAAGCTCTGCGCACGGCCTTTGCCGGGCAGGGCGGCGCGGGTACACATTCAGAGCAGGAGATACAGCGTGGAAGCTAACGTCGTCGACCATTCCTCCATGTGGAGTTTGGTCAGCAATGCCAGCGTGGTTGTGCAGTTGGTGATGCTGATCCTGGTGGCCGCCTCGGTCACCTCGTGGATCATGATTTTTCAGCGCAGCGCCATGCTGCGCGCCGGGCGTCGGGCATTGGACAGCTTCGAGGAGCGCTTCTGGTCAGGTATCGATCTGTCCAAGCTCTACCGTCAGGCCGGCAGCAACCCGGACCCGGACTCCGGCGTAGAGCAGATCTTCCGCGCGGGCTTCAAGGAATTCTCCCGTCTTCGTCAGCAGGCTGGGGTTGATCCGGACGCGGTCATGGAGGGTGTTGCACGTGCCATGCGCGTCGCGATCTCCCGTGAAGAAGAAAAACTCGAGCAGAGCCTGCCATTCCTGGCAACCGTGGGTTCCACCAGCCCGTACATCGGTCTGTTCGGTACCGTGTGGGGGATCATGAACTCCTTCCGCGGCCTGGCCACTGCGCAGCAAGCCACTCTGGCCACCGTTGCACCGGGTATCGCCGAAGCGCTGATCGCCACCGCCATCGGCCTGTTCGCAGCAATCCCTGCGGTCATCGCTTACAACCGTTTCGCCGCTCGTGGCGAGAACCTGATCGGTCGTTACTACACATTCGCCGACGAGTTCCAGGCGATCCTGCACCGTAAAGTGCACACCAGCGAAGAATAAGCAGGTATTTCCCAATGGCTTTAATCGCTCGCGGCCGACGCAACAAGCGCAAGCCGGTCGCCGAAATGAACGTGGTGCCGTACATCGACGTGATGCTGGTGCTGCTGGTCATCTTCATGGTGACGGCTCCGATGATCAACCAGGGCGTGAAAGTTGATCTGCCCAAGGTCTCCAGCGAGGCTTTGCCGCAGGACAACAACAATCAGGTCCTGACGATCTCGATCAAGGCTGACAAGACCTACTACTGGAACCTTGGCAGCGAAGTCGACACCGACAAGCAAATGGACAAGGCGATGACCTTGCCGCAACTGACCAGCGCAGTGACCAAAATCATTGCGGCCGGTCGTGACGCGGGCAAGCAGACTCAAGTGTTTATCCGTGGCGACAAAACCGTCGACTACGGCGCCGTTATGGGCACGATGGGCGGGTTGCAGAAGGCCGGGGTCGGGAACGTTGGTTTGATTACCGAGGCCCCCTGATGCAGCCGATTCGAGAGCCGTCCGCCTCGGAAAGCTACTTCTGGCCGTCCGTCTGGGCGGTGGGACTGCACGTCCTGATTTTTGGTTTGTTGTTCGTCAGCTTCGCAATGACGCCCGAGCTTCCTGAAGCCAGGCCGATCGTTCAGGCGACGCTCTATCAGTTGAAATCAAAAAGTCAGGCAACCACCCAGACCAACCAGAAGCTTGCCGGTGAGGCGAAGAAATCCGCTGCGCGACAAACCGAAGTCGAGCAGATGGAGCAGAAAAAAGTTGAGCAAGAGGCGGTGAAGGCGGCGGAACAAAAGAAAGCCGATGCCGCTCAAAAAGCCGAAGAACAAAAGGCTGAGGAAGCGAAGAAAGCCGACGACGCCAAAAAAGCCGATGACGCTAAAAAAGCTGCGGACGACGCCAAGAAAGCCGAAGCCAAAAAAGCGGATGACGCGAAGAAAACCGCTGAAGAGAAACAATTGGCTGATATAGCCAAGAAGAAAGCCGAAGACGACGCGAAGAAGAAAGCCGAGGAAGACGCCAAGCGCGCGGCCGCCGAGGAAGCCAAGAAACAGGCTGCCGAGGACGCGAAGAAGCAGGCTGCAGACGACGCCAAGAAAAAGGCTGCCGAAGACGCGAAGAAAAAAGCGGCTGAGGATGCCAAGAAGAAGTCGACCGAGGACGCGAAGAAGAAAGCCCAGGACGCGGCTCGCAAATCGGCGGAAGACAAAAAGGCGCAGGCACTGGCCGATCTGCTTTCCGACAAGCCGGAACGTCAACAGGCGCTGGCCGATGAGCGTGGCGACGAAGTGGCCGGCAGCTTCGATGACTTGATTCGCTCTCGGGCGGCTGAAGGCTGGGCACGTCCACCTTCTGCGCGCAAGGGCATGACAGTCGTTTTGCAGATCAATATGTTGCCGGACGGCACCGTGACTTCGGTCAACGTGAGCAAGTCCAGCGGCGATGGTCCATTCGACAGTTCAGCAGTAGCGGCGGTCAAGAATATTGGTCGTTTGACAGAGATGCAGGGGATGAAGCCTTCGGACTTCGCACCTTACCGTTCATTCAAAATGACATTCACACCTGAGGACCTAGCCTTGTGATTAACCTTCTTCGAGGAATGCTTGTCGTTCTGTGTTGTGCAGCGGGTTTCGCCGCTGCCGACGAAAAGAACATTCTGGTAACAAGCGGCAGTGACCGCGCCACCCCTATCGCGGTCGTGCCGTTTGGCCTGCAAGGCGGCAGCGTGCTGCCGGAAGACATGGCCAAGATCATTGGCAACGACCTGCAGAACTCGGGCTACTACTCGCCGATTCCAAAGGAAAACATGATCAGCCAGCCGAGCCAGGCCAGCGAAGTCATCTTCCGTGACTGGAAAGCGCTGGGTGCCCAGTACGTCATGGTCGGTAGCATCGTGCCTTCGGGCGGTCGCCTTCAGGTTCAGTACGCGTTGTTCAACGTGGCCACAGAGCAACAGGTTTTGACCGGCAACGTTTCGGGCACCGCCGACCAGCTGCGTGACATGTCGCACTACATCGCCGACCAGTCCTTCGAGAAGCTGACCGGCATTAAGGGCGCGTTTTCGACCCGCATGCTGTACGTGACCGCCGAACGTTTCTCGACTGACAACACGCGCTACACCCTCCAGCGTTCGGACTACGACGGCGCCCGCGCGGTGACCCTGCTGCAATCCCGTGAGCCGATCCTGTCGCCACGCTTCGCGCCAGACGGCAAGCGTATTGCCTATGTGTCGTTTGAGCAGAAGCGTCCGCGCATCTTCGTTCAGCACATCGACACCGGTCGTCGCGAGCAGATCACCAACTTCGAAGGCCTGAACGGCGCCCCTGCCTGGTCCCCGGACGGCAGCAAGCTGGCCATGGTCTTGTCGAAAGATGGCAACCCGGAAATCTATGTGATGAATCTGGCGTCGCGTCAATTGTCGCGAGTGACCAACGATTCCTCCATTGATACAGAACCGTTCTTCGGCAAAGACGGCTCCACGCTTTATTTCACGTCTGACCGCGGCGGCAAGCCACAAATCTATAAAACCAATATTAATGGCGGAGGGGCAGAGCGCGTTACTTTCATCGGTAACTACAATGCCAACCCTAAGTTATCGGCGGATGAAAAGACTCTGGTGATGATCCATCGTCAAGATGGCTTCACCAACTTCAAGGTTGCAGCTCAGGATTTGCAGCGCGGTAGCGTAAAAATCCTCACAGACAGCAACCTTGATGAGTCGCCTACTGTTGCGCCTAACGGCACCATGGTAATCTACGCCACCCGCCAGCAGGGCCGGGGAGTCTTGATGCTCGTGTCCATTAATGGACGCGTAAGGCTCCCGCTTCCTACCGCTCAAGGCGAAGTCAGAGAACCTTCCTGGTCCCCTTACCTGAACTGACGCGGCGCTTTACGTTGTACTTAACACACTTGGGGTTCATTAGGAGTTTTACGATGGAAATGCTGAAGTTTGGTAAATTTGCTGCGCTGGCTCTGGCCATGGCTGTAGCTGTAGGTTGCTCGTCCAAAGGCGGCGACAACGCCGGTGCTGGCGGCGCTGCTGTAGATCCTAACGCTGGTTACGGCGCTAACTCTGGCGCTGTTGATGGCAGCCTGAGCGAAGAAGCTGCTCTGCGCGCTATCACCACTTTCTACTTCGAATACGACAGTTCTGACCTGAAACCAGAGGCCATGCGCGCTCTGGACGTTCACGCCAAAGACCTGAAAGCCAACGGCGCTCGCGTAGTTCTGGAAGGCAACACTGACGAACGCGGTACTCGCGAATACAACTTGGCACTGGGCGAGCGTCGTGCGAAAGCCGTTCAACGCTACCTGGTTCTGCAAGGCGTTTCGCCAGCTCAGCTGGAACTCGTTTCCTACGGCGAAGAGCGTCCAGTTGCTACCGGTAACGACGAGCAATCGTGGGCTCAAAACCGTCGCGTCGAACTGCGTAAGTAATTTGACATGCGAACGTGCCGACGTGCTCTAACCGTTTTGGCTCTCACCCTTCCTCTTGCAGCGATGGGTGCGGTTCCTGTGGTCGATGACAACTCTGGCTCTGCTGGTAGCAGTTATCCGCCATCGGGTTATGGTACGTCTGGCGCCTACGCCGGAGGTGCGGCTACGGCCGCGCCTTCGGCGCAAGGTCAGCTGTTCATGCAATTGCAGCAAATGCAGGACGAAATTTCGCGCTTGCGCGGAATAGTGGAAGTCCAGCAGAACGATATCCAGCAGATGAAGCAAGAAGCGCTGGATCGCTACAAAGATCTCGACTCCCGTATCGGAGCTGGCGGCGCATCGGCCCCATCAGCTGCCAACAATTCTGCTTCCGACGGCGGCACAAATGCCGGCGGAGCACCCGTGTCACCAGCCGCTCAAGCGCCTCAGGCGAGCAGCGAGCCCGGTGACCCAGCGAAAGAAAAGCTCTATTACGACGCTGCTTTCGACTTGATCAAAGCGAAGGATTTCGACAAGGCCAGTCAGGCATTTGCGGCATTCCTGCGCAAATACCCGAACAGCCAGTACGCGGGCAATGCTCAATACTGGTTGGGCGAAGTGAATCTGGCCAAGGGCGACCTTCAAGGTGCCGGTCAGGCCTTTGCGAAGGTCAGTCAGCTTTACCCAAAGCACGCCAAAGTGCCTGATTCCCTGTACAAGCTGGCGGACGTCGAACGTCGCCTGGGTCACACCGACAAAGTGAAGGGCATCCTTCAGCAAGTCGTTGCTCAGTATCCGGGTACTTCAGCCGCTCAGCTGGCTCAACGGGACCTGCAGCGCCTCTGATTGCTATTCAATCTGACCACTGATTCAAGAAAGCCGCGCATTGCGCGGCTTTCTTCGTTAGAATTCCGCCCCCGAAATTCCGGTATTGATTACGCTTCTGTGGATTCTGCGTGTGCAGGGTGTACAGAAGTGCCTGACGGAGGCGGATGGCCTGTTTAGCCGTTACGCCCGTGGCCCCTATGCAAGACACATTACGCATCACCGAAGTTTTCTACTCTTTACAGGGTGAAACGCGCACGGCAGGCTTGCCTACCGTTTTCGTGCGACTCACCGGCTGTCCATTGCGTTGCGGTTATTGCGACAGCGAATACGCCTTCACTGGCGGAACCGTCCAGACCCTAGACTCGTTGATGGAGCAGGTTGCGAGCTACCGCCCGCGCTATGTCTGCGTCACAGGCGGCGAGCCCCTGGCTCAGCCGAACGCCATTCCATTGCTTCAGCGGCTGTGTGACGCGGGTTACGAGGTTTCTCTGGAGACCAGCGGCGCGCTGGACATCTCGAAGGTCGATGCGCGCGTCAGCCGCGTCGTTGATCTGAAAACCCCGGGCTCGAAGGAAGTGGCGCGCAATCGCTATGAAAATATCGACCTGCTCACGGCCAACGATCAGATCAAATTCGTCATTTGTTCGCGGGAAGACTACGACTGGGCCGTTTCGAAGATCATTCAGTACGGTCTGGATCGTCGGGCCGGCGAAGTTCTGTTTTCCCCTGTCCACCGCGATCTCAACGTCAGAGACCTGGCCGACTGGATCGTTGCCGACAACCTCCCGGTGCGTCTGCAGTTGCAGTTGCATAAAATCCTCTGGAACGACGAGCCGGGGCGCTGAATGAGTGAGCAATCGATGACTGAGAAAAGAGCGGTAATCCTGCTGTCTGGCGGGCTGGATTCGGCCACTGTGGTGGCGATGGCCAAGGCCGATGGCTTCAGTTGCTACACCATGAGCTTCGACTACGGCCAACGGCATCGTGCCGAGTTGCAGGCAGCGGAGCGTGTAGCGGCCGATATGGGCGTGGTCGAACACAAGGTTATCGGCCTTAATCTCAACGGCATTGGCGGCTCCGCACTGACTGATAGCAGCATCGCGGTACCGGAAACGCCAGGCGAAGGCATACCAGTGACGTACGTACCGGCGCGTAACACCGTTTTCCTCTCTCTCGCACTGGGCTGGGCCGAAGTGCTCGGTGCCCGGGACATCTTCATTGGTGTCAACGCCGTGGATTACTCCGGGTATCCGGATTGCCGACCGGAATTTGTCGAGTCGTTCGAGCGCATGGCCAATCTCGGCACCAAGGCTGGCGTTGAAGGGCAGGGCTTCACGATACAGGCGCCGCTGCAGATGCTGAGCAAGGCCGATATCGTCAAAACCGGTACCCGTCTGGGTGTGGATTACGGGTTGACGGTTTCCTGCTATCAGGCCGACGAGCAGGGACGTGCGTGCGGAAAATGCGACAGCTGCCGCCTGCGCGCTGAGGGCTTCGCGGCGGCCGGCGTGACGGACCCGACGCGTTATTTTTAAATTATTTTCGCTTGGGTGTTGAATTACTGTGAAATATCAGTAATATACGCGCCACAACGAAGCGGGTCGTTAGCTCAGTTGGTAGAGCAGTTGGCTTTTAACCAATTGGTCGTAGGTTCGAATCCCACACGACCCACCATTTCGAAAATCTGGAAGGCCCATGAAAATGCGGATTTCCAGATTTTTTTTTGCCTGTAAGGCAGTGGGGCGCGAGTCCTGAGGGCGGATCTAGCTTTCGCCGAACGTACAGACATGCAGCCGTCTGGGGCGAACGTTAGTTTCGAGTTGACGTGATGTCAATATTGATCGGCGTGCTGACAGGGACGAAGGCCTGCGGCGGGCCAGCACCTGGCCCTGCATTACGGCCAGGCGCCATTACCCAACCAGCACGCCACTAGTTATGAGCAGGTGTATAAGGGTATTGCAGGTGAGCCCGGGCCGGGTGGTCTGAACTATGCCCAAGGCGGAGCACGGACCAACAGCGCGTACTCCTAACTATCTCAAGAGCCGGAGGGAACACCTATTTCGGCAACCGTGCAACTGCAGCACTACTTGAAAGAGCATCAGCGATTCACACCCGATCAATTGGTTACCCTGTACATCGGCACAAACGACGTTGCTTACGATTACGACCTTGGAAACAGTCCTGCTCTGGCAAAGCAATTGCGCGCTAACCAGATGCCTTCAGCGCAGGTGATGCGCGAACAAACCCTGAGGGTGGAAACCGCGGCGCAGGACACGGCGGCACTGACCCAGCAAATCCTTGACCAGGGCGCCAAGCGATTGTTGGTATTCAAGCTGGTGGATATGGGCCATTTGCCTTGGTTTCGGTCAGCGGCAAGCCAGCAGTTCGCA
Organism: Pseudomonas petrae; assembly: GCF_021728295.1. Taxonomy (GTDB): domain Bacteria; phylum Pseudomonadota; class Gammaproteobacteria; order Pseudomonadales; family Pseudomonadaceae; genus Aquipseudomonas; species Aquipseudomonas petrae. The sequence goes on along the minus strand of NZ_JAKJXE010000001.1, from coordinate 525,003 downwards.
TCTACCCTGAGTGCTGCCTTCAACCGCAAGCTGATCGCCAGTTTGCCCGATGATCCGGCGTTGCTAATTATTGATCCCCAGCGCTTTATCGACGAAACCCTTGGCAGTCCCGGCCGGTTCGGAATCACCCACGGCGCCCATGAAGATGCGTGCCGGGATGACGATCAGGATTACTGCTATCCCACGACGTTGAAGAGTATGGATGCCGATCAGACCTATCTTTTTGCGGCAGGGGAACACATGACCACGCGCGCAAATGCGTTACTTGCCCAATATGTGCTCACGCAGTTGAACGCAAGCGCGCTTAAGTAAGCCGGACACTCCAGGCGATGTGTTTACTGTCGCCGCCCTCTCAATATTCAGCCGGGAATGATCCTGGCTGAATCGCTGCGCACTTAGGACGTTCTCGGCTTCCCATTCACTGGCCGTAGCGTCCTGTTCATGACTGCACAGTTTGCTGCAGCCCGTCAGTTAAAAAGGGAGTGCATATAAACGTTTCTATCGATGGGTCGGTGGTTGAACCGGCGCAAGCATGAAAACTTCTGTTCCTGAGTACAGCCCCTCTATCGTCGCCACTGTGGTGGCACCCAGCACTTGCTGATACAAGCTTTGGGCTTGATTGTCTGCCCGGGTTGATATCAGGATGTTCTGCACCGTTTGCCCTGAGTGACGAAGTCGCGCGACAAGCTGGTCGAGGGAATCTTTGATGAGTCGAGCCCCGAGTCCCTGGCGCTGCCACGCAGCGCAGATTGCGATCTGATCCAGCTCCAAGGTGACGAGAGCACGGAGACCGGATTTCTGTGCCCAAAACGCGTAACCACGGATATTGCCGTCGATCAGCAGAACGAACGCAAGCAAGCGTGGCGCGGCTGCCAGGGTGGCTATGACCCACTGTTTCGAATCGCGCTGCCGACTGAAGGCTTGGGCGTGGAGGCTGGCAACGGCCTCCAGGTCGCCGTCAATGGCGGCGCGCACGCAGACGTTCATTGAGCGACCTGCTCCTTGGCGTGAGCCGGCATTGAAGCAAGGTCGGAATGAGTCATGTCTGCTGCTATTTTCTCTGCAACCATGATGATGGGCGCGTTGATGTTGGCCGTTGGGACTTTCGGCAGAATCGAGCCATCAACGATACGCAGCCGTTGCACGCCATGCACAAGACCCTTGCTGTCGGTCACTGCAAAATCATCGTTACCCATGCGGCAGGTGCTGGTGGGGTGATGCTCGGTGTTGGCGACTTGGCGCAACCAGACGGCCAATTCGGCATCCGAGGTCTTGAGGGTCGGGGTTTCCACCGCGCCACTGCGGTACGCAGCCCACGCGGGCTGCTCGACCATCTGTAAGGTCTTGCGGATACCATTAACCATCTGTGTCACGTCGCGAGCGTCAGTCAGGTAGTTGAAGCGGATGATCGGCTTGTGCTGTGGATTGGCCGACCGCAGCGCGATGCTGCCTCGGCTGTGCGGGCGCATCTGGCTGACGAAGTACTGAAACCCATCGGCGATATGCACCTTCCCGGACTGGAAGTCGGCCAGAAAAGGCAGAAACTCATGCTGCATGTTGAAGTAATCAACGTCGTCGCTGCTCTTGAAAAATGATCCCACTTCAAAAAAAGGCGTGGCGCCCAGCCCGGTTTTGAAGAGCGACCATTGAATGCCCAGTTTCAGCCGGCCGAGTGTGCCGAGCTGCCTGGATATCGACACGCCGGCCGGTGAGGTAAAGCGCAGCGGTGCGACAACGTGATCCTGTAAGTCAGCGCCTACACCGGGCAAGTGCACCGCGCACTCAATGCCGTGGCCGGCCAGTGCAGTGCGTTCGCCGATACCTGACAACATGAGCAGTTGTGGCGATCCAATGGTGCCCGCGCACAAGACGACTTCGCGTGCGGCATGCAGAACCTTCTGCTCGCCCTTGTGCGTGAGGGTAACGCCGGTGGCCACCTTGTTTTCAAGATTGACGCGCTCTACCAGACACTCGGTAAGTACAGTCAGGTTGGGACGGCGAATGGCCGGTTTCAAATAGGCAAGGCTCGTGCTGCAGCGCACGCCGTCACGAATGGTTGCCTGGGTCACATGCACGCCTTCCTGGCTCCCACTGTTGTAATCGCCTGCGTCGGCCAATCCGAACTCTTGGCCGGCCTTGAGAAAGGATTGATATAGAGGGTGATCCGCTTTACTGCGAGTGACGGTGATCGGGCCGTCGCCCCCTCGCGCGGGGTCCCGGCCGCTTTCGAAACTCTCCATCTTGCGAAAGTACGGCAGGCAGTCGTCGAAATCCCAACCTTCGACACCCAGCTGTCGCCAACTGTCGTAGTCGTGACGACTGCCACGTACGTAAACCATGCCATTGATTGACGAACTGCCGCCCAGGCAGCGACCGCGTGCCTGGCCGATGGTACGGCCATGCAGTTCCGGTTCTGGCTCGCTTTCGAACTTCCAGTTGAACACATCGCTTTCGATGGGAAAGGTCAGCGCCGCAGGCATCTGAATAAAGATGCTTTTATCGCTGGGGCCTGCCTCTATGAGACACACTGTAACGGCAGGGTCAGTGCTCAGTCGGTTGGCCAGCACACACCCAGCGGAGCCTGCCCCGACGATGACGTAATCGTATTCGTGCACGTTATTAAGCATCTTTTGGAACCTAGTCTGGAGCTAATGACTTGAGCCCGCTCGGCGTTGAGCCAAGCGGCATTTCAGTGAGCAATCAAGAGTCCTGAAGAGCGCTGGGTGTCAACCTGTTAGCCGGCGCGGCCGAAGCGTCTTCGACGACATATCGTGAGAGCGTCTGCCATTGGGTGCGGCGACCACGCTTGAGCTGCACCAGGCGCCAGAGACCGAGCACCGTCAGGATGATAAATGCCACCGGTGCATAACTGACCGGCGGATCCGGCAGGGGAACCAGTGAGTAATACAGCACGCAAAACAGTGCGAGAGTGGAAATGATCGGGAACACGATATGCACCAGCACGTTCAGCTCTTTGCGCATCACGGTGGTGAAGAACCGCGCCACCCCGATGTTGCCCATGAAGTACACGAACACGTAAATGATCGTGGCGAGCGTCGCAAGCATGAAAAACGCCTGATCGGGTTTCATTAAAGAACCACCGATCAGGGCGACAGCCAATGCCAGGCCGGTCTGCGCCTTGATCGCGTTGTGGGGCGTGCGGTGTACCGGATGGATACTCTTCAGCCAGCCGGGGATAGCTTCGGCACGGGCCATGGCATACCAGTTGCGGGTTGAGTCGACAGTGCAGGCGATACACACCGCAATACCGGAGTTGAGCAATGCCAGCAGGATCAGAATCCAGCCGTTGCCCCACAACCGGTGGGCGACGGCAAAGGCGGGGCTGTCAGCGGACGAGGCCAGAGAGTCCAGGTGGGCAATGCCCCAGCCGGTCTGGATACCCCAGGCACAGAACACGTAATACACGCCCAGCAAAATCAGCGAGCCGATGATTGCCTGCGGTATGACCTTGCGGGGGTTACGCGCCTCCTCGGCCACCGCCGCCGCGCCTTCCCAGCCGGTAAAGGCGAAGATCGATAACACCACCGCCAGGAAGAATCCATGGGCACTGGTGCTGTTTGCCGGGTTGAAACCTGCCAGGCTGACGCCGCCTTCTCCAGGAGAGAGCAGCCCACCCACCGCCAATGCTGCCACGATCAGCATTTCTACCACCGACAATACGGTAAGCATTTTTCCCGAAGTCTTGATCCCCTTGTAAGCGATCCAGCCCACGACCAAAAGGATGACCGCAGCAATCAGCTGCCAAGGAATGTCGATTCCATAGTTCTGGGAGATTTCCGTCTGCAGGACAAAACCGGTGTAGGCGGCCAGCCCGCCCGGTATCAATGCGACGATCCATGAGTAAAGCCATCCGACCATGAAACCGGCGCTCGGACCCACCGTCGCGCTTACATAGGTATAAAAGCCGCCGGCCGAAGGGAAATGCTTGCCCAGCTGAGCCAGCGATATGGCCACGATCAGCCCGATAATGAACGCTGCGATATAAGCCGAAGGTGCGCCTAATCCAGCTTGCTGGGTATTGAATGCGATAGTGGTTAGCACCCCTACGGCAGGTGCTATCTGCGCGATGCTTTGCATCAATACCGTCACCAGCCCCACCGAGTTGCTTTGCAATCCGGTAGTCGGTGAAGTGTGCGGGTGATCGTCGTTCATCGAAATCTCCTCTTTTTGTTATCGCGTCAGGTATCGATCGGTTTCACTGAGGAGCGGCAGACTCAGCCGTGCCTCGGATAGCCTGAGTATCAATGCGCGAATACGTGCAGTCAATACCTGAATTCGTGTAAAAAATCGTCCGTCTGTGCGCTAGTTAATGAAAAAAACGGTCATTAAACGAGCATTGACTGCACGATATCGTGCATGTAGCCTTTGCGCACATTCCAACTCAGCGGAGCCTCCTCAATGCCTTTCAGTCCAAGCCCTTATGAACTCGATATCAACGACCAGATCGTCGCGCTCGACGCCCAGTTGTCCTATTCGCTACCTGCGCAACTGAGCGCACTGGATCTGGGCAGTTATGACCGCATCGTCTTGACCGGCATGGGCTCTTCGGATTACACCGCGTTGCCGATCGAACGCGATCTGCTGGCTCGGGGTTATCCGGTGTGGCGAATTGACGCCGGTCGCTTGCTGGATTTTCCACAACTGATCACGTCGAGCACTTTGCTTTGGGTGACTTCACAGTCGGGCATGAGCGGTGAAGTAGTCTCTTTGCTGGCGCAATTGACTGGCCAGCGCCAACCGAAAACCTTGATCGGGGTGACCAATGACGAGGAAAGCACTTTGGCCCGTGCTGCCGATATCCTCGTCGCGTTGAAGTCGGGTAGCGAGGCGACAGTCAGTTCAAAAAGCTATATCAACACATTGGTCGTGCAGTACCGAATTGCCTTGGCCTTGCTGGGCGAAGACGAAGCCCCGCTGCTGGCAGCGCTTCGGACATTCCGCGAGCCGATGGCACACCTGATCGCAAACCAGGCAGCGGTTCAGCAATTGGTCGATCAAGCCTTCGATAATGGCGAACCACGGCTGGCGCTGGTCGGTATCGGTGCTGACGGTGCAACAGCCATGACCGGCGCGCTGATCCTAAAGGAGGCCTGTAAGGTCATGGCCGAAGGTTATTTAAGTGGTGAGTTTCGCCATGGCCCACTGGAAACCTCTGGCCCGGGAATGCTGGCGCTGCTGATGGGCGATGGGAGCGACGGCACCCTGCAAGTACTCGCCAAGGACCTTAGGGCAAACGGCACAACGGTCGTGACACTGGGACCGCAGGCTTATGCCGACAGCCAGTTGCTCGCCAGCGAAGGCCAGCATGAGCTGTTACGACTGATCAGTGGCATCCTGCATATCCAGCACTTCACCGTCAGCATCGCCCGCGCCCGCGGTTTGGTGCCGGGTCAGTTTCTGTACGGCAAGAAGATTACGGTGACTCTATGACTGCGGCGGGCGAGGGCGGCCTTCGCGCTGGCATCGATATTGGCGGTACCGGTCTGCGTCTGGTAATGCTGCAGGCCGGCCGCGAAGTGGCAGCCGTCACCTTGCCCACGGCTACGTTCGAGCGCTACGCCAGGGCTGATCGGCCCGGACAACTGGCGCGCTACATTTTGCAGTTGCTTCCCGCTCGCAGCCATCTGCTATCGCTGGGCATCGGTGCCAGCGGGCCGGTGGATATGGCCCGTGGAGTAATCGAAAATCCAGGCACCTTGCCGGTATTTTCCGGGTTTGCGCTGGTTGCTCCATTACGTGAGCAACTGCAAATTCCCGTCGCCATTGACAATGACGCAGTAACTGCGGCATTGGGTGAGTTTCACCTTGGTGCAGGGGTAGGCAGCCAGCGACTGCTTACTGTGACCTTGGGCACGGGCGTCGGCGTGGCGCTGTTGGTCAATGGGCAACCATGGCGCGCAGTCGACGGTTCCCACCCGGAAGGCGGGCATATTCCTGTGAGCGATGACCTTCATCAGTGCTACTGCGGACTGAGTGGCTGCTGGGAAACGCTGGCCTCGCGCAGCTGGTTGCAAACGCAGTTGGCGACGCTGCTGCCCGATGTCGCCTACGAGCGGCAAGATCTGGCATTTTTCCAGGCGCGTGCCGCAGATGATGTGAAGGTTCGCGAGCTGTTCGAACAATATGGGCGCCAGGTCGGGCGCGGTCTCAACAGTCTGGCGATGCTTTACGGGCCGGACCTGATCGTGCTGGGCGGCAGTGCTGCCCGGCTTTATCCTCTTTATGAAGCGTCCTTGCGCGGGTCAGTGCGGCGCAAGGCGGGCTTCGAACTCAACATGCCCATCGTCCCTTCATCGATTGGCGATGCTGCCGGTGCCCTGGGAGCTGCATTGCTGCCGACGCTGTGAGGCATTTTGCGTTCACTGGGTGAACTCGTTACTCTTTGCACACAAACGTGCATCTTCCTCTGCCAACGAGTAAATAATGACTGCGTCAGAACGCCGGCTTCAGATCATGGAGCTCATCAGGGAACGGGGCTATATCAACGCAGGGGAGCTGTCCGAAATGTTCGCAGTGGACAGCTCGACTATCCGCCGCGATCTGTCAGCCATGGAGAAAAGCGGAAGGCTGATCCGCACCCATGGCGGCGTGTTGCCCGCTCAGGATGTGCACCAAGGCGACACGCCTTACAACGTGCGGCGCAACATGAATATGTCGGGCAAAGCCGCCATTGCTCTGGCAGCGCTGGAATACATCAAGGACGGCCAGTCGATCATTCTCGACAACGGCTCCACCGTTTTTCAACTTGCGCTGGCCTTGAAAGCGCGCAAGAACATCACGGTCATTACTAATGACTTGATGATCGCCATGCAGCTTTCACAACACCCGAGCATCACATTGCACGTCGCCGGGGGGCTGATGCTCGATAATGTTTACACCTTGGTCGGACCGGATACGGTGCAGAAATTCGAGAATATTCATACCGACTGGGCGTTCATCGGCGCCGAAGGTGTCCATCCGCAAAGCGGCATCACCAATATCAATACCGTCGAGATCCCGATCAAGCAGGCGATGATCGCCTCAGCCAACCAGACTATCGTCTTGGCTGACAGCTCAAAGCTCGGCTACAAAGCGTTCGCCCATGTGTGTGCCCTCGACGCGATAACCAGAGTCATTAGCGATGACGCGCGCGGGTTGAAGCAGCGCAGCGCTTATGGCGAAAAGCTGGAGTTTGCGCGCTCGTCGTGAAATGGCTGGACCGGCGTTTCATTGACGTGTCGGGATTTGCTCAGTCTAGATTGGCGCGGCGCATCAGCGACGCTTTCAACGGTGAAACCAAGACGTTGATGCTTCTCTGATTCTCTAGACACGCCACCTTGCGCTGAATGATGCAGTGCACTAAGTACCGCTAGCATGTGACCATCTTTTGCCTTTTGGTATCAATTGGCGGTAGTCAACCAAAGTGGACGTTCGCCCATGCAGAGATCAGGCCGCTTACCTCCACCACGGCCGCTCAACAACTCTCCTTGAACCGCGCTCTCAGGTGATGTCCACTCATGCCTCCCCGTTGGGCTTCATACCCAGATGAGGAGCTGATTTTCTCGATTGATGTGCTTTCTGAAGCTCTCGCACAACACCCACCAATACATCTAAATATTCCTGTATGTGGGCTGCTTTCGCCTTAAGACAGTTGCAGTCCTAATCGTCATTTCAAGCGTGGCTAGCGATCCAGCTATGAATCAGGCCAACGCTTTCAAGAACAGGCAATTGACAGCCGACCTGCCAACCGTAGGCGTCCATCGTGAGCCTGGAATAGCAGAGTGTTCAGCTGGTTGTTGACGTCGTTCGAGATGACCAGCGATAGGTTCGGAATCGCGGTGCTGGAAATGATCCAGAGCGGGTCAGTCGCATTCAGAGCGAGCAGCTCATATATCCCGCCCTGCGCTTCTTCCACCAGTTGGTAGTACGAAGACAGAGATGGCTGCGCGGGGTCCAGATCGATGAGAAGGGTTCGAAGCCCGGCGTCGGCGCACAATGCGCCGAGATTGGCCTCGACGGTGGTTTTTCCTACCCCGCCTTTGGTCGAAACGACCGAGGTGATTTTCATTTTTTGGAGCCTCTAATGTGGGTTCATTAGAGGCTGCGTTGCCAAATACGTCGGGCTAATAGCCTTATGCCACGGGGCTTGGAGCGATTCTTACCACCAATTGTCTTTTAACCAATTGGTCGTAGGTTCGAATCCCACGCGACCCACCATTTCGAAAATCTGGAAGGCCCATGAAAATGCGGATTTCCAGATTTTTTTTGCCTGTCTGAAAGTCAGCGGGCCGGGCTGACTCAATCAATCAGCACCCCTCGAGATCTCACGCCTTGCCGAAAACCACGTCCAGGGACATCGAGCCAGTATGCCGCATTGGGTTACTGCCCTGGCCCAGGGTGTCGTCATTCGGATGCTGATACGTCATTCCAGTGCCCAGCTCATCGGTCAGGAACTCGCCCCCTGTTTCATCTTCTCCGTGGACCCGTCGTACCATCCGGCGATGGTCTTGTTCTGTGATCAGGACGGCGATACCGCGATCAACCTGATCGAGTCCAGTCTTCTCGCTTAGCCGTGTCGACGCCGGCTCGAGGCAGAGTGTGACATCGGCGTGCGATTCGAAGGCGCGACCTTAGAACGTCATAGGACCAGGTTTGCTACCCCCATGCGGCGGGAAAATATTATGAGTAAATTGATATTGCAGTGCCATCATCGGCTTTTAGCCCAATCACGAAATCGGTCTCATCCTCCTGAATGATTAGATCGTGCCGAAGGCATGCTCAAGTACAGCTGAATACCGCCGACATAACCATCACTAAAAGCTCCAAACTGGATGCGTCAACCGCACGGATCGCCTATGAAATTCTGCATCGCCCTCGAAGCTGTAGTGATTGGAATGGTTGTTTGTTCAGGCGAGGCGTTTGCGCAGATGCCATCAGCCAGGCCCGCAGAACTGCTCGCCGTTTATCAAGCTGCTTCCATCAACGATGCGCAGCTTTCCTCGGCTCGGCATGCTTTCCAGGCTCAAACCGAAGCGGTACCCCAGGCTCGCTCCGGGCTTCTCCCAAACATAACCGCCGGTGCAACGTCAGAAGTGACGCGGCTAGACAGAGACGAGCCTTCGTTGGTCCGCGAGCGCAGCGGCACCACGTTTAGAGCGAACTTAAGTCAACCGTTGTTCAGAATGGATCGTTGGTATCAGCTCAAGGCTGCAAAGCTCTCTGTGTCGCAAGCAGCGCTGGAACTGTCAGCGAAAGAACAGGCGCTTATCTTTACGTCTGCGCAAGCCTATTTCGAAACGCTGAGGGAGCTGGACGCGCTAGCCGCTGCGCAAGCTGAGGAAGCAGCACTTCTGCGGCAGCGCGATCAGGCGCAAGGGCGGCTTGAAGATGGCGCTTCGAGCATCACGGACGTCTATGACGCTCAAGCTGCGTATGACAATGCGCGGGCCAATCGCCAGCAGACTCAGCGAAAAGTAGACGACGCGTACGAAGCACTTTCCCGCCTGACAAAGCAGTCCTACGACTCCATCGCCGGCATGGGCCATCAGTTGCCCATGGATCCCCCTGTTCCCAATGACTCAACCGCTTGGGTAAATACCGCAGTTCAGCAAAACCTGCAGCTTCAAGCAGCGGAGTTCGCCGTGGGAGCAGCGGAGCAGACCCTAAGTCAGCGAAAGGCTGGACACGCTCCTACTGTCGATGCAGTGGCTTCGTATCGCAAAGGAGACAACGACAGCTTTGGGTACAGCAACCCTACAGACTTCGGTCGTGATGGGTACCGCGATAGTGTCGCGCAAAGCAGCATAGGCATTGAGCTGAACATCCCGCTGTACTCGGGAGGAATGGTCAACTCCCAGGTTCGCGAGTCTACCGAGAAGCTTTATCAGAGCAAGGATGAGCATGAGGACCGCCGTCGAGAGGTAGTCCTCAATACCCGAAACGCATTTCGCGGAATCAACGCGGATATTGAGCAGACAAAGGCGCGCCTGCAAAGCATTCGCTCCGGCTTCAAGTCTGTGGAAGCTAACAAGGTTGGCGTGGATGTGGGGTCGCGGAACGTGGCTGATGTGCTCAACGCGGAGCGCCAGCTTTACAGTGCCGTCCGCGACTATAACGATGCTCGATACGACTACATCCTGGACAGCCTTAAGCTGAAGCAGGCGGCCGGCACATTGAGCCCTGACGATCTTTCAGCGCTCTCGATGTACCTAAAGCGGGACTATGTGCCAAGCCGTGATTTCTTACCCCCGAACCTCTGAATTTTTTAGAAATAATTTGATGGGCGGCAGCTTGGATGTGTATCAAAGCTGAATCACTTTAGATATATTCGCGCCATCGAATGGCCATTACTAGGTCAAGCCATTCCCACGTGGTTCTCGCAAGGATGCTTTATGGATGCCAATGAGGCAGGTGTTGCACCTGCTGGTGCTCAGACGCTAGACACCGGACTCGCTTCATTGGTGATGCTTGCCCGTTTTCACCAGTTGGCAGCCTCTGCGGAACAGCTGGCGCACGAATTTGCTTCGGGTGAACCACTTCAGGTGCCGGAGCTGCTACTTGCAGCCCGCAAACTGGGCTTGAAGGCCAAAGCCACTAAAGTGGTTTTCAGCCGCCTTGATCGAACACCTCTTCCTGCTATTGCACAATCCAGCACTGGTGAGTTTTTCATCATTGCTCGTTTAGATCAGGACAAAATCCTGATTCACGACCCAAAAGCTCAGCGACCCGAAGTCATTACTTCGGAGGAGCTGATCGCTCGCTGGAACGGAACCCTGTTACTCGTAGGTGCTACTTCGGCTGCGCCAGGGGAAAGCTCGCGCTTTGACTTCACCTGGTTCATCCCCGCTGTGGTCAAGTACCGAAAGCTGCTTGGCGAAGTACTGATGGTCTCTTTCGTCCTGCAGATTTTCTCGCTGATCACTCCTCTGTTCTTCCAGGTCGTGATGGATAAAGTCCTCGTTCACCACGGCCTGACGACTCTCGATGTCATTGCAGTAGGACTCGCGGGAGTGATGCTTTTCGAATCGGGCTTGTCTGGGCTCAGGAGCTACGTGTTTGCGCACACAGCGAGCCGTATCGACGTTGAGCTCGGCTCCAAGCTGTTCAGGCATCTGATCACTCTTCCGCTCGCCTATTTCCAAGCGCGACGTGTCGGTGACTCGGTTGCCCGGGTGCGGGAGCTGGAGCACATCCGCAGCTTCATCACCGGCAACGCAATCACCTTGCTTCTTGATGTGCTGTTCTCAGTGGTCTTCATCGCAGTGATGTTTTACTACAGCGGGTGGTTGACGCTGATCGTCCTGATCTCACTGCCGTTGTACATTCTGGTGTCAGTGCTGATCACTCCCGTACTCCGTGCCCGTTTGAATGACAGCTTTGCGCGAGGAGCTGAGAACCAGGCCTTTCTGGTGGAGACGGTTAACGGTATCGACACGTTGAAGTCGATGGCAGTTGAACCACAGGCGATCCGTAAATGGGATAACCAGCTGGCAGGTTACGTTGCAGCTGGGTTTAAAACGCAAACACTGTCCACGATTGCAAACGAAAGCGTGTCGTTGATCGGCAAGCTGGTGACGGTTGCAACGCTCTGGCTAGGCGCTCGTCTGGTCATCGATGGGCAACTGACGGTCGGACAACTCGTTGCCTTCAACATGCTTGCAGGGCGAGTAGCCCAGCCCATCATGCGATTAGCGCAACTCTGGACAAACTTCCAGCAGACAGGGGTTTCTGTTCAACGGCTTGGCGACATCCTCAATACTCGCACCGAGCTGAACCAAGCCACGCGGAGTGCGTTGCCGCCGATCAAAGGACGTATCGAATTCGACGAGGTTCACTTCCGCTACCGCCCCGATGGCTCGGAGATCTTGCGCGGCATCAGTCTCACCATCGAGGCAGGCGAGGTAATCGGCGTAGTGGGTCGGTCCGGATCCGGTAAAAGCACGCTGACCAGACTGCTCCAGCGACTCTATGTCCCCGAGCGTGGAAGAGTGCTGGTAGACGGAATGGACCTGGCGCTGGCAGACGTATCGTCACTACGCCGGCAAATCGGTGTTGTGCTCCAGGACAACATGCTGTTCAACAGAAGCATTCGAGAAAACATTGCACTCACCGATGCCGGTGCGCCAATCGAAGCTGTAATGGCAGTTGCGAAGCTGGCGGGTGCTCACGACTTCATCCTAGAGCTGCCGGAGGGCTACGACACTGTCGTCGGTGAACACGGTGCATCGCTCTCCGGAGGGCAGCGTCAGCGTATCGCGATTGCCAGAGCCCTGATGGGCAATCCAAGAATCTTGATCTTTGATGAAGCTACGAGTGCGCTGGATTACGAGTCAGAACGCATTGTTCAGCAGAACATGAAGTCGATCTGCAAGGGGCGTTCGGTGATTATCATTGCGCATCGGTTGTCCGCGGTTCGCGACGCGAACCGGATCGTGGTCGTCGATCGGGGGCAAATCGTAGAACAAGGCACACACGCTGAGCTCCTTTCGCATCAGGCTGGCCACTACTCTCGTCTCCATCGCCTGCAGCAAGGGGGCAGCAATGTCTAACGCCGAACGTGCTGGGCTTGGGCACCGATACCGCAGGGCATGGCGAGAGTCTTGGCGCCGGCGAAAGGAAATGGACGTTCCGAAGCGCTTGGCGTATGAAGTCCAGTTCCTGCCGGCAGCTTTAGAACTTCAAGACAAACCGGTGCACCCGGCGCCACGGATCTTCATGTGGACCATAATGAGCTTTGCGGCGATTGCGCTTGTGTGGGCGTGTCTGGGCAAAATTGATGTCGTGGCTACAGCGAGCGGGAAGATTATCCCCAGCGGCAAAACCAAAGTTATACAAACCAGTGAAACGGCCGTCGTGAAGGCAATTCACGTAACCGATGGCCAAACCGTGAAAGCAGGTCAGTTGCTGTTGGAACTGGATTCGACCTCCGCAGACGCAGATGTGGGTCGAATCAAAAGTGATCTGCTCGCTGCACGTGTTGACAGTGCTCGGGCTGAAGCCATGCTGGGAGCAATTAACGGCCGACGCACGCCGGTGTCTTTGGCCGGAACCATCACAGACGCAGATCCCGCACACGTACTTGCAGCTGAGCGTTGGCTTCAGGGACAGTATCAAGAATTTCGCAGCAGCCTTGACCAGGCCGAGGCGGAGATTCAGCAGCGTCAGGCTGACATTCAGGGTGCCAGGGCTCAAGTTGATAGCCTGCAGAAAACGCTCCCAATCGCCACAAAGCTCGCCACTGACTACGAGCACTTGCTGCAGAAGCAATACATCGCGCGCCACGCATATTTGGAGAAAGAGCAGGCAAGGCTTGATATCGAGAGGCAACTTTCGGTCCAGCAGGTCAGCATTCTGCAATCGAGCGCAGCCAAGCATGAGGCGGAGAGACGCCGAGATAGCGTAGTAGCCCAGACCCGTCGAGCAATGCTCGACCTGCTGCAGCAAGCTGATCAGAAGATAGCGTCGCTGACGCAGGAACTGTCCAAGGCTCGTTATCAGGAGGACTTGACTACCGTTGAAGCTCCAGTAGACGGCACGGTGCAGCAACTCAGCACTCACACCATCGGCGGCGTGGTTACACCAGCTCAACCTCTAATGTATCTCGTTCCGGCGGGTGAGCCCGTGGAGGTCGAAGCGATGCTGGAAAACAAGGACATTGGCTTTATTCACATTGGTCAGAATGTCACGGTTAAAGTGGAAACCTTCACATTCACAAAGTATGGCGCTGTTGAGGGCAAAGTCAAAAGCGTGTCTACAGATGCTATTGAGGATGAAAAGCGCGGGCTGATCTACAGCAGTAAAATTGCACTCGAAACTGATCATTTGGTAGTCGACGGACGATCAGTTCCTCTGACTCCAGGGATGAATGTTACCGCGGAAATTAAGACTGAGACTCGAAGGGTAATTGAGTACTTCTTGAGTCCACTCCAAGCTCATATTTCGGAAAGTATGCGAGAGCGGTAGATCGGACCAGCGAACGTTCATTAGTTGTTAACGTGTATGAATTCTTCTCGTCTTAGAGTGTTCAATCAATATCGCTTGCGTTAATTTTGGAGATAGGAAATATGATGGAATCACCCAACGAACGCCACGGTATTTTTTTACCGATTTTTAGAGTCGGCCATTTGAAGCTTCTGATGATCTTCGCTTACTCAGCTATTGCAATTTTGAGCTTCGCTCTACCAGCAGTTTGCTCCGGCGAAAGTGTTGGGGGGTATTGGTTTCGAATGGCCGTGAGCCATATTGCAGACGTAGGACATATGGCATCGATCTCGTTGTATCCGTGCACCTTAGCAGGAGCGTATACGGCTGCAATGGCTTTTGCGGTTATCGTCGCTGGTGCGTATTGTTTTACTGATTTTCCCAAACAGACTTTTGCGAAACTTTCCTCGGCGAGTCTAGGTCGCCGGTTTACCCTCTTGCTGTTCGCGTTAATGGTGATAGTTGCGCCAATCATACACGGACTTCCTGTAAGTTCTGCTCATCGAACGTATGGTTTCTTTCAAAATGTTGCGGAAAGCCGATTGTATATTTTTCTGTGGTCGGTCGGAATTTGTAGTATCGGGTTCCTAGCCTGGGTTGCGGTATTTTTCGAAATCTCTCGGATCTTTAAACGGAGCAAGTGATGCAAATCATTACCATGGAGCAAATCAGCTCGGCTTTGGACGCAGCAAGTAATGACGTTTCGGAAGGCTTTACTGCCTATTGGACAGGCGTTACGAATGCCATCGGGGCATCTTCTGAGATTATCAAGGATGCCGCATCTGCTTCCGCTGCGGACTATGAACGAATTGGTCGGGAGATGTCCGATCTCGCGGCAGACTATTCTCGAAGCTTGGCTAATCTAGCAGATGGAGTAGGGAACGCAGCTGACCGCGCAACTTTGAATCAGACAGCTGCAACTCTATCAGCTGCGATTGATAATATTCGTAGCTCCGGGAGTGATGCATATTCGGAATACGGCAGAAGTGTTGCCTTAGCAGCGGGCGAAGCTCGCAAGGCAGGCCTAGCTGAAGTCGGCGGATCGCTCGTTGACTCGCTGAATCTCGGGCTTGCCACTGCGGCCGCGGTTGAAAGCGGGGCTGAGGCGGACTGGGACAAAGTAGGTGGTGTAGCTGCCGGAATGATTGGCTCTGCCGTCCTTGCGGAAGCTGCAGCCTGGTTAATCCCTATTATGCTGACACCACTCGGCCTGGCAGGAGCACCGCTTCTGGCTGCAGTTTTTGTAGGAGTTGCGGCCGCTGCGATAATCGGAGACAAAGGGGGCGATTGGTTGTTCTCTTTAGTCAAAGGATTTTCGGATAACTATATCTCTCCTGCGGTAAGTTCCTATTTTAGTAGTGCGTATAGCTATATTGATCCGCTGGTTATAGACCTGGACGGCGATGGCGTGGAAACGGTATCCAAAGACAACGGTATTGTTTTCGACCATGACGGAGATGGCCATAAGCTTGGTACCGGGTGGGTGAGCGCTGACGACGGTCTTTTCGTCATGGATAGAAATGGGAACGGTACAATTGATAATGGCACGGAGCTCTTTGGCGTTAATACTCTGCTTAAAACTGGTTCCGCAGCCAAGAGTGGTTTTGAGGCCATTGCCGACCTGGATGAAAACGCTGATGGCGTTTTAGACCAAGCCGATCTTGCGTTTGACAAGATCATGGTCTGGCAAGATAAGAACCAAGATGGGATTTCACAATTATCAGAATTGAAGACTCTCAGTGATTTAGGTGTCAAATCCATTAAAGTGTCTGGCGCAGCGTCGACGACTGCGAACAACGGTAACGTGATATCTGGCATCGGGTCGTACACTCGAACGGACCCTTCTACTGGCGTCGAGTCCGACGGACTGGTTGGAACAATTGACTTTGCTCAAAATACGTTTTATAGGGATTTTCCCGACAAGATCAAGCTTGATGATGAAGTCCGATCACTTCCGGAGATGAAGGGCTCAGGTACTGTCAGGGATTTGCGTGAAGCAAGCATGCTAAGCGATGAACTTAAACAGGTGTTAGCTGAATACTCGCATGCCATTGATTACAAAACACAGTTCTCTATGGTTGGCGGGTTGCTTGATGCTTGGGCAAATACTGGCAATATGATGAGTTTTAGCGAGCGCGCGGAGTCACTTAGTTCAGATTTATACAAAATAAAATTTTCATACTCTTGGGAGCTTCAGTCAGGAGGGGTAACGCCCACCGGCACGCAACTTGCCCAGAAAGCTGCGCTTGACAAGATCAGGATACTGGAAGCATTCACCGGCGTAAAGTATTTTGATTTTTCAGCAAGTAGTGTAAGCCAAGGTGCAGGTAGAAATATAGCCGTCTATATAACTTCTGGGAGTAGTAATGGCGGTCGTACTGCTGTTATGGGGTCTGAAAACGGTACGATCTACATCACAGAGAAAAATCTGAGTCTTCAATCATTTCAGATAGAGCAAATTAATAAGGCCTATAATGCATTGGTCTCGTCTGTATATAATGGACTATTGCTTCAAACGCGGTTGAAAAACTATGAGTCGCTTGTTTCGCTCGATGTTATAAACGGAGTCTTGATCACGGATTTGAGTGGAGTGACCACTGCACTGGCTGCGACTCACGCTCGTGATCCGGTGAAAGCAGTCATTGATGCTTCTGAACTCGGTACCATATTTGGGACAGGGTTGTGGGTGCCGTCAATCACTAGCTGGTTGAATGTCATGTCAGGGGATCAACTCCAAGCGCTCAACGCGAGTTTTGCTGGGAATAACCGAGTATTCATTGGAACTGGTATCGATGATTCTGTTACTGGGACTACAGAAAATGATTTCTTAGTTGGAGGGGGCGGTGCAGATTTTCTAAGCGGCGCAGACGGTGATGACGTCCTAAGTGGGGGCGAGTCATCCGACTACTTGTCGGGCGGAGACGGCGCTGACGTACTTTCAGGTGGCAGTGGTGACGACACGTTATATGGAGGAAATGGAGACGATCTTCTTCAAGGCGAAAGGGGAAACGATTACCTTACAGGGGGGGAGGGTTCTGATGTTTACTTCTTTGAGCGGGGTTGGGGGAAGGATACTGTCATAAACTATGATACTAGTACAGCCAAGAGTGATGTCGTAGAATTTGCAGCCGATATTAAGTCAGACGACGTCGACATCACTCGTGAATATTCCGATCTTGTACTTACACTTAGAGGTTCTTCTGATCGCATTACCATTTCTAATTATTTTTCAGCCGACGGCGCATCAGCGTACCGCTTGGAAACCATAAGATTCATTGACGGCACGACTTGGTCGATTGATCAAATAAAAGCTATGGTAGTTCGGACATCTGATGGCAACGACAGGATGTGGGGTTATTCCGCAGGTGACGTTATCGACGGAGGCCTAGGGGACGATGAGATTTATGGGCAGGGGGGAAACGATCTTCTGAGCGGCGGGGCCGGTAATGATTCCCTTTCTGGCGACGAAGGGGCTGACTCTCTTGAAGGCGGAGATGGTCAGGACAATCTTTCGGGCGGTTCAGGTGCAGATATCCTGAGTGGCGGGAGCGGAGATGACTCCCTTAGCGGCGGTTACGATAACGACCTTCTCATTGGCGGAAACGGAAATGATTATCTGGCCGGTGGAGAGGGCTCAGATACGTATCGCTTCAGTCGTGGCTGGGGACGGGACACCGTCTACAACTACGACAACAGTAACAACAAAACAGATACCATCGAATTTGCCGCTGAGATCTCACCGGACGATATCCTAGTCACGCGATATTACGACGATCTGATCCTTTCGCTGCGCGGTACAACTGATCGGATTACCGTCTCGAACTACTTTAACAGCGACGGCATTAGCGCCTACGCGTTGGAACAGATCAAGTTTGCAAACGGCACCGTTTGGTCGCTTGAGCAAATCAAACCAATGGTGCTGCAGACCACTGAGGGTTCCGATGCTATCTGGGCCTACTCTACAGATGACGTCATAAGTGGTGGTCTTGGCGACGACTCTTTGTACGGGCAAGGCGGCAACGATACCCTCGACGGTGGGGCCGGTAACGACTCGTTGAATGGCGGTTCTGGAAACGACACGCTTACCGGCGGCATCGGGAACGACAATATTTCCGGCGAAGATGGCGCTGACCTTGTTGATGGTGGCGAGGGGCAGGACTACCTCTCCGGTGGCTCAGGCGCAGATACGGTATTAGGTGGAGAGGGTAATGACTCTCTAGATGGTGGTGCCGACAATGACATCTTGGTTGGTGGCAGCGGAAACGACTCTTTATCGGGTGGCTCGGGTTCTGACACCTACCGCTTCAGTCGTGGCTGGGGACAGGACACCGTCTACAACTACGATAGCAGCAACAATAAAATTGATACCATCGAGTTTGCCCCTGAGATCTCGCCGGACGACATCCTGGTCACGCGATATTACGACGATCTGACCCTTTCGCTGCGCGGTACAACTGATCGGATTACCGTCTCGAACTACTTTAATAGCGACGGCATTAGCGCCTACGCGTTGGAACAGATCAAGTTTGCAAACGGCACCGTTTGGTCGCTTGAGCAAATTAAACCGATGGTGCTGGAGACCACTGACGGTGCCGATGCTATCTGGGCTTACGCTACAGATGACGTCATCAGTGGTGGTCTAGGCGACGATTCTTTATATGGGCAGGGCGGTGACGATAACCTCGACGGTGGTGCCGGTAACGACTCGTTGAACGGCGGTTCTGGAACCGACAGGCTCACCGGCGGTACGGGCAACGACTATATTTACGGCGAAGACGGGGCAGATCTCATCGATGGTGGTGAAGGTCAGGACTACCTCTCCGGTGGCTCAGGCGCAGATACGGTATTAGGAGGAGAGGGTACTGACTCTCTCGACGGTGGTGCTGACAACGACATCCTGGTTGGCGGCAGCGGAAACGATTCGTTGTCAGGTGGCTCGGGTTCTGACACCTACCGCTTCAGCCGTGGTTGGGGACAAGACATCGTCTACAACTATGACAGCAGTACCAATAAATCTGATGTAATCGAATTCTCTGCAGAGATATCGCCAAGCGATATTCTGGCCACTCGTTACTATGATGATCTCATTCTCTCGCTTCGCGGGACGACTGACCGCATCTCCATCTCTAATTACTTCAACAATGATGGCGTAAGCGCATATGGTCTAGAGTCCATCAAGTTCGCAGACGGAACCGCTTGGTCGCTGGATCAGATCAAGCCGATGGTGCTCCAGACGACTGACGGCGCAGACGCTGTTTGGGGTTACGCCACAGATGACAACATCAGCGGTGGTCTGGGCGATGACTCTCTATATGGCCAAGGCGGAAACGATACCCTTGACGGTAGCACCGGCAACGATTCGTTGAACGGCGGTTCTGGCAACGACACGCTTACCGGCGGCATCGGAAATGACAATATTTCCGGCGAAGACGGCGCTGATCAGCTTGATGGAGGCGATGGCCAAGATTATCTGTCGGGTGGTGCGGGCGCCGACTTGTTGCTGGGCGGCAGTGGTGACGACAGCCTGGATGGTGGGGCCGATAACGACATATTAACAGGCGGTAGTGGCAACGATTCGTTGTCTGGTAGTGGTGGATCTGACATCTATCGTTTCAGCCGTGGCTGGGGCCAGGACTATGTATACAACTACGACAGTAGCACTAACAAAACTGATGCTATTGAATTTGCGGCAGACATTCTGCCAAACGACATAATAGTTACGCGGGCTTCGAGCGATCTAATCCTGACCCTGCGCGGTACGACGGATCGCATTGTCGTGTCCAATTACTTTTATAACGATGGTGTCGGATCTTATTCCCTTGAATCCATCAAGTTTGCGGACGGAACCGTCTGGAATCTGGATCAGATGAAAGTAGCTGCAGTGCAGTCCACTGTTGGCGATGATGCGCTTTGGGGTTATGCAACAAACGATGCCCTCCAAGGCGGGCTTGGGAATGACGTGCTCTACGGTCAGGGCGGAAACGACACCCTGAATGGGGATGCCGGCAATGACACTCTCAATGGTGAGGCGGGCAACGATTCGCTGGATGGCGGTGACGGTAACGATTACCTCTACGGTGGAGATGATGCCGACACGCTTCGCGGCGGGGCTGGAGACGACATACTGTACGGCGGCAGCGGAAACGACGTACTGCTAAGTGATGCCGGGAACGATTACCTGAGCGGCGGCCCAGGCTCTGATACGTACCAGTTCAGTCGAGGCTGGGGTCAAGACACTATCTATAACTACGACTCTGATTTAGGCAAATCAGATGCGATAGTGTTTGCCTCCGATATTTCCAGTGGTGACATCGCCGTCACTCGCTCGGGGTCAGACCTGGTCCTGTCTCTGAACGGCAGTAACGACAAAATCGTTGTTTCCAGCTACTTCAGCAATGACGGCGACAGCCCCTATCAGGTCGAGCAAGTTCGCTTTGCGGATGGGACGGTTTGGACAGTTAACCAAATCAAGTCCGTGGCAGCATTCACGAGCACTGATGGCAATGATGTACTGACTGGCTACGCGTCCGACGATGTTATTAGCGGCGCTCTGGGCGACGACAGGATTGATGGCCGCGCAGGCAACGATGTGCTGTCCGGCGATCAGGGCGATGACACTCTCTACGGCGACTTGGGAGCAGACATCCTGAGCGGTGGCGCCGGCTCAGACGTTTTGTATGGCGACGATGGTGCTGACAAGCTAACTGGCGACGCTGGTAATGACCGTTTGAGCGGCGGTACAGGTGACGACCTGCTGGACGGTGGCAGCGGCAACGACTACCTGGAGGGCGGCGCGGGCTCGGATACTTATCTATTCCGTAAGGGATCCGGGCAGGATCAGATCTACAACTATTCATCATCCGAAGCCGCGGTCGGTAAGGTTGATATCCTTAGGCTCGAAGGTCTGACTGCTTCTGACATCCTCATCACTCGTCAGTCAGATGACCTGGTCATTCAGATCAAATCCACTGGCGATTCCATTCGTGTCAATTCGCACTTCTACCAGGACGGGAGCGCATCCTACGCAATCGACCAGATACAGTTCGCAGACGGATCGATTTGGAATGGAGCGGCAATTAAGACCGAAGTTCTTAAAGCTACAGAAAACGCTGACACGCTAATCGGCTATCAGACCGACGACCAGCTAGCTGGTCTTGAAGGTAGCGACACGATTAGTGGGCGCGGCGGTAATGACGTGCTGGACGGTGGTGCTGGTAGGGATGCGCTCTACGGAGAAGACGGAAACGACACTCTGCTGGGAGGAGCCGACAACGATACCTTGATGGGGGGCGCCGGCAATGACGTCCTGGACGGTGGGGCTGGCAACGACTATCTCGATGGTGGCTACGGTTCCGACACCTACCTGTTCCATCGCGGTTCCGGCTACGACACGATCAGCAACGGTATGTACGGTGAAGGACTTTCTGGAAAGCTGGACGTGATTCGTCTGGACGGTTTACTGCCGAGTGACGTAAGCATTCGACGCGAATCAGATGACCTAATCGTCCAAATCAGGGATACCGGCGAAACATTACGCGTTAGTTCGCACTTCAGTTCCAACGTGTCGTACGGCTATGCGATCGACCAATTGGTTTTCGGCGACGGTTCGGTGTGGGACAAGGCGTACATCAGCAATGCCTTGCTTACGGGAACGGTCAGTGACGACGCCCTTACTGGCTATGAAACTTCCGATACGATCTCTGGCCTGGACGGCAACGACACCCTGAACGGTCGTGGTGGAGATGATGTGCTGGAAGGCGGTAACGGACGCGACACGCTCTATGGGGACGAAGGTAATGACACGTTGCTCGGTGGAGCAGGTAACGACTCGCTGAGCGGTGGTGAAGGTGATGACCTTCTGGACGGTGGTGCGGGTAGTGACTCCCTGGCTGGCGGATATGGCTCCGATACTTACATCTTTCGGAAGGGCTCAGGCCAGGACACGATTTCCAACTATGCCTACCGTGACACCACACTTGGCAAGCTAGATATCATTCGCCTCGATGGCCTAAATCCATCGCAAGTCAGCATTCGTCGTGATTCCGATGATCTGGTCATTCAGATCGTGGAAACGGGTGAGACGCTTCGAGTTTCATCTCATTTCTACAGCGATATGAGTTATGGGTACGCCATTGATGAGATTCACTTCAGCGATGGGACGACCTGGAATCAAACTCAGATCACTGCGGCGCTTCTGATTGGAACTGCTGCGGATGATGCAATCACCGGTTATGGGTCAGATGACCAAATATCTGGGTTCGGCGGGAATGACACCCTCAGCGGACGAGGCGGCAATGACACGCTCAACGGCGGTGATGGTAAAGACACTCTCTATGGAGAAGATGGTGACGATGCTCTCTACGGCGGCGCCGGCAACGATAGCTTGAGCGGTGGGGACGGCAATGATGTCCTGGATGGCGGCTTGGGCAATGACAGCCTGGACGGCGGCCGTGGCTCGGACACCTACGTGTTCCGCAAAGGGGCAGGGAATGACACCATCACGAACGGCGTATATAACGACACTACTCCGAATAAGTTGGATGTCATCAGACTTGAAGGGTTGACCATCGATGACGTCAGCATTCGTCGAGATGGTGATGATCTGCTGATTCAAGTCCGCGAAACGGGCGAACTCCTGCGAGTCAGTTCTCATTTCAATACCAGTCCTAACTACAGCTACGCAGTAGATCAACTCCAGTTCAGCGGTGGCGCAGTTTGGGATAAATCCCAGATTATGGCAGCGCTCCTTCTCGGCACAGAGGAAGGCGACTCCATTCAGGGATATGACACCTCTGACAAGCTGATCGGATTCGGCGGCAACGACACGCTTTCTGGGCTGGCGGGCGACGACAATCTAGAAGGAGGTGACGGTAAAGACACCCTGTCTGGCGGTGATGGCAATGACATGCTGTTCGGAGGCGCGGACAACGATTCTCTCTACGGCGGCGCTGGTGATGACGTGCTCGATGGCGGAGCGGGGAGTGACGCGCTTGAGGGCGGTTATGGTTCTGATACCTATGTGTTCCGTAAGGGTTCGGGACAGGATGTCATCCGTAACTACGTCTATAACGACACTACGCCAGGCAAACTCGACACGGTCCGTCTCGAAGGGTTGACGGCAGCCGACATCACTATCCGTCGCGATTCAGATGACTTGTTGATTCAAATCGCTTCGACGGGCGAGACGCTTCGGGTCAGTTCTCACTTCGCATCCGACTCGGTGTGGGGTTATTCCATCGACCAGATTCAGTTCAGTGATGGAACAGTCTGGAACAACGCTCAGATCACTGCAGCCTTGTTGATTGGTACGGAGGTTGACGACACCATTATCGGCTACGCATCTGCGGACCGACTGGTGGGCGGTGCAGGGAACGATTCATTGAGCGGTCGTGCGGGTGACGACGTGCTGGAGGGTGGTGACGGTAAGGACACGCTCAGTGGCGAGGACGGCAATGACACATTGCTCGGCGGTATAGGGAATGACTCCCTTACCGGCGGCTATGGCAATGACCTTCTGGATGGTGGGGCGGGTAACGACACACTCGAGGGTGGCTACGGGTCCGATACCTACGTGTTCCGCAGGGGCTCAGGGCAGGACACCATCAGCAACTGGGCTTACAACGACACCACCGCCAACAAGCTTGACGTGGTACGTCTGGAAGGCTTGACCCTTTCCGACGTGACGTTGCGCAGAGAGTCGGATGATCTCGTCATTCAGATCCGGGAGTCTGGGGAGACCCTGCGAATTAGTTCGCACTTCAACACTTACGCGAGTTATGGATACGGAATTGATCTTATCCAGTTTGCGGACGGTACATCCCTTGATTCTTCGCAGATCAGAGCGGCATTGCTCATCGCAACTGATGGCGATGACAGTCTGACCGGGTATGGCACAGATGATGTCATCTCAGGCGCTGGCGGCAACGACACGATCTACGGAAGCGGTGGGAACGACACGATCAATGGCGGCGAGGGAAAAGACTCCCTGAGCGGTGATGATGGCGATGACATGCTTTCTGGTGGGGTGGGCAATGACACGCTTAATGGTGGAGCCGGTAATGATGTCCTGAGTGGCGGCGCAGATAACGATAGCCTTTCGGGAGGTTATGGAAATGACACTCTGGATGGTGGATCGGGCAACGATTCGCTGGATGGCGGCTACGGTTCTGACACCTACATATTCCGTCGTGGTTCTGGCCAGGACACCATTAGCAACTACGCCTATTCCGATGCGACTCTGAACAAGCAGGATGTAATACGCCTCGAAGGACTCAATCAGTCCGATGTAATTCTGCGTCGGGAGTCGGATGACCTCGTTATTCAAATTCGCGATACGGGGGAAACGCTTCGCGTAAGTTCGCATTTCTATATATCCCCGATCTACGGCTACGCGATTGACGTGCTGTCGTTCGCAGACGGCTCCACCCTTGACGCGACTCAGATCAAGGCACTGCTTCTCATTGGTACTCAGAGCGATGATTACCTTGTCGGATACGAATCGGCAGATGTGCTGAATGGCCTTTCGGGCAACGACACCATCAGTGGCGGTGCCGGTGATGACGCTCTGGATGGTGGAGACGGTAAGGACACCCTCTCAGGTCAGGACGGCAACGACACGCTGCTGGGTGGCGCGGGTAATGACAGCCTGAGCGGTGGTTATGGCAATGACGTTCTTGACGGGGGAACAGGCAACGACTCCCTGGAAGGTGGGTACGGGTCTGACACCTATGTGTTCCGGAAGGGTTCAGGCCAGGACCAGATCTATAACTACGCCTATAACGATACGACAGTAGGCAAGCTGGACATCATTCGGCTTGAGGGGCTGAACCTGACTGATGTTCGCATCCGTCGCGAGTCCGATGATCTGATCATTCAGATCCGAGAAACTGGCGAGGTGCTCAGAGTCTCCTCCCATTTCAGCACCAGCTCTGTGTCCGGATATGCGATCGATCAAGTTCAGTTTGCGGATGGGAGTGTCCTCAATAACGAACAGATCAGACGAGCGCTGCTGAGCGGAACGGATGGCGATGACAACCTAACCGGCTACGAAACCAACGACGTAATGCAGGGTTTCGCTGGCAATGACACTATAAACGGAGGTGCGGGAGACGACACTCTGGATGGTGGCGACGGCAAAGATGTCCTCTCCGCTGGAGACGGCAACGACCTTCTTCTCGGCGGAGAAGCCAATGACTCGCTTTCCGGCGGCTACGGCAACGACATCCTTGACGGGGGAGTCGGTAACGATTCTCTGGACGGAGGTTATGGCTCAGACACCTACGTTTTCCGGAGAGGAGGCGGCCAGGACACGATCTCCAACTATGCATACAGCGATGGAACAGCCAACAAGCTCGATGTCATCAAGCTAGAGGGGCTGAATCCTTCCGATGTCATCTTCAGTCGGACGTCGGACGACCTGATCATCCAGATCAAAAACAGCTCCGACTATGTCCGGGTTTCCGCGCACTTCACCTCTAGCCAGGTTTGGGGCTACGCCATCGATCAAGTCCAATTCGCCGATGGCTCGGTAATGACCGACGCGCAAATCAGGAGTGCTTTGCTCAACGGGACGTTGGGCGATGACAGCATCATTGGCTACGACTCTGCGGACGTATTGACGGGTTCGACCGGTAACGACTCATTAAGCGGCCGCGGTGGCGACGACATTATTCTTGGGGGTGAAGGCAAAGATTCACTGAGAGGTGAAGATGGGAATGATGTTCTGGACGGCGGTGCTGGCAACGATACGTTGAGCGGCGGCGCAGGGTCCGATACCTATATCTTCCAGAGAGGATCGGGGCAGGACTCCATCGATAACAGTGTCTATAGCGACACGACCGCTAACAAGTTGGATGTCGTTAAACTCACCGGCTTGAACCAGGACGAGGTGCTCCTGCGCAGAGAGTCGGATGATCTGGTAATCCAGATCAAGGACACCGGCGAAACGCTCAGGGTACTCAACCATTTCAACTCCAGCACCATCTGGGGCTACGCCGTCGACCAGATTCAGTTCGGCAATGGCACGGTGTGGGGCAAGGCGCAGATTGACGCCAATCTGTTCAGCCCAGCTTACGTCGATCCTGTCAGCTTAAGTGGGACGAGTGCCGACGATGTTCTGATCGGCGGTGCAGGGAACGACACGCTGTATGGCTCGGCTGGTAACGATGTCCTGGACGGTGGTGCGGGTAATGATCGAATAGACGGCGGTGATGGAGACGACACCTATCTTTTCGGTATTGGATCTGGTCAAGACACTGTCTACTCGTACGAATCGCGTGCGGGAAAACGCGATACAGTTAAGCTGACCGGTCTGAACGCTGATGACGTCACTCTGTCACGTGAAGGCTCCGACCTGATCGTTCGAATCAACGGCACTCCAGATTCTCTGCGCATCAACTACCACTTCATCTCAGAAGCAACTGCTGGGTATCAGATCGACCGTATCCAGTTCGCGGATGGCAGCCACTGGGATCAGGAGGAGATTAAGCTCCAAGTTCTGAAGGCTACCGCTGCCGACCAGACCATCATCGGATACAGCACTGCCGATCAGCTCAATGGTGGCAACGGTGACGATTCGATCAATGGCGCTGAAGGGAACGACACGCTTGTTGGTGGCACCGGCAGAGATACCCTATCCGGCGACAGCGGCAATGATGTGCTGCTCGGCGGGGATGGTAACGACATCCTTAATGGTGGGGCTGGTAACGATGTTCTGGATGGCGGTGCTGGCGATGATCGACTGGACGGCGGGGATGGGGACGACACCTATCTCTTCGGTATTGGATCGGGTCAAGACACTATCTATTACGCGTACGAATCGCGTATCGGGAAGGTAGACACAGTCAAGCTGCAAGGCTTGAATCCTGCAGATATTCTCCTCTCTCAAGAGGGGGCCGATCTCTTGATCCGCGTTGTCGGATCGAACGACAGCCTGCGTGTGAATAACCACTTCCAGAGCGATGCCAGCGCTGGCTATCAGATTGATCGTATTGAGTTCGCTGACGGCAGTTTCTGGGATCAAGGGGCTATCAAGGCTTTGGTGCTTCAAGGAACGGACGCCAATCAGTCGCTTACCGGATACAGCACCGACGATGTGATCGATGGCGGAGCTGGCGACGACACTGTCAGCGGTGCGGGTGGTAGTGACACGCTGTCGGGTGGGGCTGGTGAAGACGTACTTAACGGCGGCAGCGGTGATGATCTTCTCGACGGAGGCAGCGGCGCAGACACGGTCTCTGGCGATGACGGCAATGATCGACTTCTGGGGGGCGCCGGAAACGACATTCTTTATGGTGGATCCGGAAACGACATCCTTGATGGCGGCGTAGGTAATGATCGCCTTGATGGCGGCGCCGGGGATGACATCTATCTATTTGGCAAAGGCTCTGGACAGGACACCGTTTACTACGCCAACGAGAGTCGTGCGGATAAACTCGATACCATCAAGTTGGTTGGGCTGAACGTAGCCGACGTCACCGTCCTCCGCGACAGCTACGACCTTGTGATCCTCGTCAATGGGACAGCAGATTCCATTCGCGTGAACTACCACTTCATGTCCGATGCTATCAGCGGATACCAGATCGACCGAATCCAGTTCGCCGATGGGACGTATTGGGATCAGGCCACGATAAAGTCTGAGGTCATGAAGGGTTCTGACGCGGACCAATACCTGACTGGTTATGCCGGGGATGACGTTATCAATGCTGGTGCCGGCGACGACACCGTTTACGGTGGTACTGGAAGCGACACGCTGCTTGGCGGCGCCGGCGTAGATACGCTCTATGGTGAAGATGGCGGCGATAGTCTCTTTGGCGGTGTGGGCAACGACTACCTCTTTGGAGGTTCGGGCAACGACGTCCTTGATGGCGGAGCGGGTAATGATCGTCTGGACGGTGGCGCAGGTGACGATACCTATCTCTTCGGCAAGGGCTCAGGCCAAGACACGATCTACTACGTGAACGAGATGCGGGCTGACAAGCTTGATGTCGTCAAGCTGGTTGGTCTGAGTGCAAGTGACATCAGCATTGCCCAGGAGGGATATGACCTCCTGATCCGTATCAATGGAACAACCGACAGTCTGCGAGTGATTTACCACTTTCAGGGCGACGCGGCGGGTGGGTACCAGATTGATCGAATCCAGTTCGTCGACGGTAGCTATTGGGATCAGACGTACATCAAGGCTCAGGTCCTCATTGGAACGGATGCGAATCAGTCCCTAACCGGCTATAGCACTGACGATGTAATCAATGCGGGCGCCGGGGATGACTCGATCAGTGGTGGCTCCGGCAACGATACCCTCAGTGGCGAAGCTGGTGACGATAACCTCAACGGTGGCTCGGGTAACGATACGCTGTCCGGCGGAGCTGGCGCTGACTCTCTCTATGGTGATGATGGTGACGACACCCTCTTGGGAGGCGCTGGCAATGACTATCTCTATGGAGGTTCGGGCAATGACACCCTTGACGGTGGCGCCGGCAACGATCGTCTCGACGGCGGTGCAGGTGATGACACCTATTTGTTCGGCAAAGGCTCAGGCCAGGACAGCATCTACTACGCCAATGAGACTCGTGAGGGCAAACGCGATACGGTCCAGCTAGTAGGGCTCAATGCATCGGACGTCAGTCTGGCGCGAGATGGCTACGACCTTATCATCCGAATCAATGGTTCGACGGACACTTTCCGTGTCGTGTACCACTTCCTCAGCGACGCCACTGCCGGGTACCAGATCGATCGAATCCAGTTTGCCGATGGCAGCTATTGGAATCAGGCGGATATTGGTACTCGGGTGCTGCAAGGCACAGAGGTTGATGAGTCTTTATCCGGTACCGCAGGCAACGACGTTATTGACGCTGGGGCTGGTGACGATACGGTCAATGGCGGGGCTGGGAACGACACGCTCAATGGCGGTGTGGGTTCAGACGCTTTGAACGGCAACGACGGTGACGATCTGCTCTTGGGAGGGATGGGTAATGACGTCCTATCAGGCGGTTCCGGCAATGACGTTCTTGAAGGCGGTGTAGGAAATGACCGTCTCGACGGGGGCGACGGCGACGATGTATACGTCTTCAGCCGAGGCGCAGGGCAAGACACGATCTATTACGCCTACGAAAGTCGGGCCGGCAAGCTCGACACCGTCAAGCTCGTTGATCTCACTGCTTCTGACGTAAACGTTGTACGGGAAGGTTCAGATCTCGTGATCCGGATCAAGGGATCGACCGACAGCTTGCGGGTGGTATACCACTTCCAGTCTGACGCTACCGGTGGTTACCAAATTGATCGGATTCAGTTTGCAGATGGAAGCTTCTGGGACCAGGCAGCAATCAAAAATCAGGTACTGCAAGGATCTGATGCTGACGACAGCTTGGCAGGCACCGGCGCAAATGATGTCATCGACGCTGGACTTGGGGACGATACCGTTTCTGGCGGTGGCGGCGACGACACGCTGGTCGGTAATGCCGGAGCAGACACCCTGAATGGCGACGACGGCAATGACCTGCTGCAAGGTGGATCTGGTAACGACATTCTCTACGGTGGCGCTGGCAACGATGTGCTTGACGGCGGAACCGGGAATGACCGCCTCGATGGTGGCAGTGGTGACGATACCTATGTATTCGGCAAGGGATCGGGTCAGGACACCATTTACTACGCCTACGAAGATAGGGTTGGGAAGCTTGATACCGTCAAACTCAAGGACCTCAATCCCGCTGACGTTATGGTTCGCCGTGACGGAAATGACCTGCTCATTCAAATCATCGGTAAAACTGACACCCTGAGAGTCGTCTCGCATTTCACCAACGACGCCGCGGGCGGGTATCAGATTGATCGCCTTGAGTTTGCCGACGGCAGCTTTTGGGATCAGACCAGAATCAAAGCTCAAGTGCTTCAAGGGACTGATGCTGACGACGCACTGTCTGGTACTAGCAGCAATGACGTCATCGATGCCGGCTTGGGGGACGATACCGTCTACGGTGGAGCCGGCAATGACACGCTGACTGGGAACATTGGCGCCGACACTTTGAGCGGTGATGCAGGGGATGATCTATTACTGGGCGGCAGCGGTAATGACACCCTAAATGGTGGCTCCGGGAACGATGTCTTGGATGGAGGAATCGGAAACGACCGTATGGACGGCGGTGAAGGGGACGATATTTATCTTTTCGGCCGCGGCGCCGGCCAAGACACGATCTATGCGAACGAAACTCGAGTTGGCAAGCTTGATGTAGTCAAACTGACCGATTTGAACGCATCGGACGTCAGCGTGAAACGCGATGGCTATGACTTGGTGGTACGTGTTCTCGGCACAACAGATGTTCTGAGGGTGACTTACCAGTTCTTGAGCGACTCTACCGCTGGCTATCAGATCGATCGACTGCAATTTGCAGACGGTACTTATTGGGATTTGGAAGCAATCAAATACCAGGTACTACAGGGCTCAGACCTTGATGATGCGCTGTCGGGGACTAACGCGAACGATCAGATCAATGCCGGTGCAGGTGACGACACGGTTTCTGGAGCAGGGGGCGATGACACTCTCATTGGTGGCGCTGGCGCGGACACCATAAGCGGCGATGACGGCAACGATCTTCTGCAGGGCGGTGCTGGCAATGACCGACTTTACGGTGGGTATGGAAACGACATTCTCGATGGAGGAGAGGGCAATGATCAACTTGATGGTGGGGAAGGTGACGACACCTATCTGTTCAGCAAAGGGGCAGGGCAGGACACCATCTACTACGCCAATGAAAACCGGACTGGCAAGAACGACGTCATCAAGCTCATAGGTCTAAACGCGTCTGACGTAACCGTAAAACGCGAAAGCAATGATTTGGTCATCCGAGTGATAGGCAGTTCGGACACCTTGCGAGTAGCAGCCCACTTCTCGGGCGACGCGACCGCTGGCTACCAGATCGACCATATCCAGTTTGCTGATGGCAGCACCTGGGATCAGAGCACTATCAAGTCTGCCGTAGCTCAGGGAACCGATGGTGAGGAGACTCTGCAAGGTTACGCCAGCAATGACGTAATCAATGCTGGTCTTGGCGACGACACCGTCTACGGGGCTGGTGGCAACGACCTTCTTTCAGGCGATGCGGGTGCTGACACGCTCTGGGGCGAAGATGGAAACGATAGTTTGCTTGGTGGCTCTGGTAAGGACGCGCTCTACGGTGGAAACGGCGACGATGTCTTGGATGGTGGGCCTGGTAACGACGCCCTTAATGGTGGCGAAGGTAACGACACATATCTCTTCGATGCAGGCGCCGGTCAGGACGTGATCAGCAATTATGACTCAGGCAGCTCGATTGATACCGTGCAGTTTGGGGATCATGTCAGCCTCGAGGATCTATGGTTCCGTCGTAATGCCGGAGATCTGGAGGTAAGCATCGTAGGTACCGCCGACAAAGTGGTCGTCAGCAACTGGTATGCATCTAACGACTATCATGTGGATCAGTTCCGGACGGCAGACGGCAAAACCTTACTCGACAGCCAGGTGCAAAGCTTGGTGGATAGCATGGCGTCCTTTGGGGTTGATGCTGGAGCTGAGACTAGCTTGACCAATGCTCAACATACCCAGCTAGAAGGAGTATTAGCCGCAAACTGGAAATAAGGTGATCGGAAACCGCTCCTCCGGGAGCGGTCTTCCTTACCCCAACACTGGAGGCAACTGAAGTCAGCGATGGTGCGTTGAGTATCAAGGCACCGTCTCTGCGTTTTCCGTCAAGCTCAACTCTTGGAGTGTCCTCTCCTCGACGGTCAAGGCGATGCTGGAAAGCCTGGACGATCCTCTCGATAGATATCCCGTCACCTCGCACATCCAACTCAATCATCCGATTCTCTAAACGGTCGCTGCACCGCAGTCCCCAAGATTTCTTTGGCCAAAAAAAAGCCACCCGAAGGTGGCACGATTTTCACAAAGCAATCAACTGCCTGGCCAACGCCATCTCAACCGAATCCCCATCCTGGTTCAACGAGTCAAGACCCGATTCAGGCACGTCTCCCGAGGTGCTCTGCGCCACGGCGATTTTCCGGGCCATCAACTGCAGACAAGTGATTTGCGATGTTCCTGCGTAACCGAAGAACACCACTCGCACCCGCTGTTTCTGACCAATTCTCCATGACCGCCGCGATGCCTGCTGCAGGGTGTACACGTTGTACCCCGTTTGCAGAAAAGCGATGGTCGGAAAGTCGAGCAAATCCAGTCCGGTTTTCACCAGCTCCGGGTTTGTAATCAGCACGTCGATACCGCGATCAACCTGATCGAGAATCCAGTCTTCTCGCTTGGCTGTGTCGACGCTGGCTCGAAGGACAGCGACCTTCAAACCTGCCGTTTCCAGTACTCGTTTGAGTCTGGCGGTGGTGTCTCGTGTGCCGGTGTATACGGAATAGGCCAGCACCTTACGGTTGTTGGCTTTCTCCGACAGGCACAGGTCCAGCAGTGCTTGTTCCTTGGGCATTAAGTCCTCATCCCCGAAGATCGACGGCACGTAGGCCAGCGTGTCTTTGGATCGAGGGTGTTTGACCACCTCCGGACGGAAGCAGTAGTCGGGCCATGCCAGTAGCACGTTGAGCACAACGCCCAAGAGCGTAGTGTCGCGGCGAGCGAGCGCCTGGCGCAGTTCTGCTGTGAGTGATGTGGCGAGTTTCTGATAGGCCAAGGCCTGATCAGGCGCCATTGAGATGTCGATAAACTCCTCGTGGTAGTCCGGCAGAACACTGCCGCCGATGTCTTTGAGTTTGAGGAACACGGTGAAGGGCAGTACGAAGCGGTGGATGCCTTTCGGTCCAAAGCCAGGCGCTTTTACCGT
Source organism: Pseudomonas petrae (assembly GCF_021728295.1). Taxonomy (GTDB): domain Bacteria; phylum Pseudomonadota; class Gammaproteobacteria; order Pseudomonadales; family Pseudomonadaceae; genus Aquipseudomonas; species Aquipseudomonas petrae. The sequence continues at coordinate 492,220 of NZ_JAKJXE010000001.1, read as the reverse complement.
ACGTACCGACAGTTTTTTACCTTTCGCCGTCTTGTGTGAGTCGCCATCGCGTTCGGTGTAAATGTCTTTCAGGACTCCGTGATCGCGCATGAAGGACATGGCCGCTGGTGCCATGCTGCCGCGCGCGCTGGGTTGGTAGCCGTCCTCGATCATGCGTCGTGTGAGAATGCGGAACAGGAGGTAGAACAGATCGTCCGCGTAGCCGCCCATTTGGGTGCCGGTCAGCAGCAAGGTTTTTCGGGCCTTTGCTGCCAGCACTCCCATAGCCTGGCCTTGAGCCGAGCCACTGTTTTTGTACTCATGTCCCTCGTCAATCACGAGCAGCTCGAAGCATCCATCGGGGAGGTATCGCTTGATGAACTCAGTGGGTTGATAACCGCCTTCGCCGAAGCCGAACTCGATATTCGCCATCGCACGTTCCATGCGCTTCGCCTGTCGGTCGTTGAAGATGAAATTGCCATCGGAGCCCATCAAGTTGATGAACTCCGATACGTTGTCCACCAGCATTGAGGCGAGGAAGTCTTCGCCGAAGTCGATGAGCAGCCGCTCAGCCCGTACGGGGCCGATCGTTGGGATTCGGCACATCGATTTGAGTATGGTGGAGCGACGAGTGCTGCCATCTGTTTTGCCCGAGCTCGGGAAACCCTAAATGAACTCGGCGATGCAAGCAGGCCTACTGTAGCGTCTAGTGTGCGGCCATCATCGACCACTATTTAATGCAGTCTTGATAGAGTCCAGTAAGAGATGTGACCTGATCTGATTGGGGTCTCCCATCAACCAATTGGTCGTAGGTTCGAATCCCACACGACCCACCATTTCGAAAATCTGGAAGGCCCATGAAAATGCGGATTTCCAGATTTTTTTTGCCTGTCTGAAAGTCAGCGGGCCGGGCTGACTCAATCAATCAGCACCCCTCGAGATCTCACGCCTTGCCGAAAACCACGTCCAGGGACATCGAGTCAGTATGCCGCATTGGGTTACTGCCCTGGCCCAGGGTATCGTCATTCGGATGCTGATAGGTCATTCCAGTGCCCAGCTCTTTGGTCAGGAAATCGCCCCCCTGTTTCATCTTCTCCGTGGACCCGTCGTACCATCCGGCGATGGTCTTGTTCCCGGCGGAGTCCCGGGTAGTAATGCTGTCAGGGGCTTTGTCAGCGATGCTTTGCTTGTCACCGACTTCAAAACCCTTGCCGTCGCTCGCATGAATTGCAGCGTTGCGGCCATCAATGTCGCTGGTATTGATGAAGCCGTTGTAGAACTCCAGGCGGCTCGCATCAGGCTTGTAGTTGCCGTGCGCATCGGCCTGTTTCAGCAGGCCCGTCGTGTCGGCCTCGTACTTCATGGTCCCTTTTTGCCCAGGCTCCAGTGACAATTCACCTACCAGCTTTTCATTTTTGTCGAACTGGCCAATCTTTATCGCATGGTCTTGAGTATTGGTGATATTGAGCGAGTAAGGCCCGCTGCCAGCGGTGGCCGCGTCGCCCACGGCGGTGTTCTTGCCTGCGGATGCAAGCGCAGCTGTTGCCGTCGGTGCAGCCTGAGCATCTGCCGAAGATGTGGATGCACGCACGGATGAAGACGCAACGTCAGGCACGGCTGATGATGACCCCGCCACACCTGACGCCGCAGCTGCCGGTTCGGACGCAGCGTTCGCAGCCACCGGCTGACCAGCTTCCGAGATTGTCGCCGACTTGCCTTGCGGCGAACCGCCCCTACCTTGGGAAGACGCGCCCGTATCGCTCCTGCTTTGCTGCATGAGTTGTGCGAGCGCCTGCATTATCTGCTCGACCAGATTACGTAACGATGCAGCAAGGTCCTGGTCGGTGGGGTTGGCCGCACGCTCGCCCGGGGTCACTCGGCTGTCACTGCTTTGCGCCGATGGTCCCCCATAGCTCACCGACTGCGCACCGGTGCCGGGCGAGACACCGAAATCGACTCCTCCGCCCGCTTGCCGCTGATCAGTGAGACGCCCTTGCGGCGAGGCAAAATTACTGCTGTTCAGGCCAAGACCCTGATCAACAGGCCCAGTTACTTTCATCGACATACGTCACCCGGTATGGATTCTATAGCGCTTGTGTGGCCCCTGATTCGCTTTGGTTCCGTCGTCCCTGGCCGTTGGTCCGATGCACCTTCATCTATTTGCACACGTCCCTCCAGTGGTCAGCATCAGCGATGCTCCCAGCCCTGATCACGTCTTTGGATGCTCGCCCTCCCGACCAACGCCCGTCCCCATACTTCAAGTCACTTCATCCACAGCCGATACAGAAAAAAGCTTCGCGTATGCAACGTATGCGCCCTGCGATCCTTTCTAGTGAGCCGACGATGAACCCATTCAACCTCTTCAACCGATCCCGTGCCCATCGCCAGGAAGCGATCAGCATTAATTGCACCGCTGGCGAGCTGGACCGTGCCTTGGCAGATGTACGTTCAGTTCCCGTTCTGGTGACGGGTTTCGTCTCTCCCCATCTGGACATCGACCAAATTGCCGCCGGCATCAAGCAGCGCTTCCCCGACAGTGCGCTGAGCCTGTGCACGACCTCCGGCGAGCTGTGCAACAGTGCGACCGGTTTGTATTGTGCGACCGGGGATCGATGGGACCGCATCGTCCTGCAGCTCTTCGAGCACAGTGTGATTGCATCAGCCGAGGTGGTGATGGTGCCGCTGGAATGCGAAGACATCCGCAGCGGCGGCAAGCGCATGGAGATGCGTGAGCGCATTGAAAAACTGGTCAACAACATTAAGCGCGCGCAGGTCAGCACGACCATCGACCACCGCGACACCTTGGCCTATGTGGTGTTCGACGGCTTGTCGGCGTCCGAATCGTTCTTCATGGAAGCGCTTTACGAGTCCGGTCGCTTCCCCTGCCTCTTCGTAGGAGGCTCGGCCGGTGGCAAGTCGGATTTCAAGAAGACGCTGATCCATGACGGCAAGCGCAGCTATCAGAATCATGCGCAAATTGTCTTCATCAAGACCGCCGCCGACATACGTTTTGGCGTGTTCAAAAGTCAGAATTTTCAACCTGCCGGATTGACCTTTAGCGTCCTGACCGCATCTGTCGAGGACCGCACCATCGACCAGGTGATCGACAGCAAGGGCAACATCATGAGCATGGTCCAGGCCCTGTGTAACGCCTTCAATTGCGACGCTCACGCCCTGGAAAAGAACCTCGCGGATTACTCCTTTGCCATTCGCGTGGGCAGCGAATTGTTCGTACGCTCTATTGCGCGTATCGACCATGCACAGCAAATCATTCAGCTGTTCTGCGACGTGGCCCCCGGCGAGGAACTGGTGATGGTCAAGCGCACCCCTTTGCGCGAAGCCACCCGCGTGGATTACGAGCAATTCCTGCGCGGCAAGGGCGGGCAGCCTGTCGCGGCGATCCTCAACGACTGCATCTTGCGTCGGGCCAACAACGGCAAGGATCTGGGCAGCATGACCGGATTGTTCGGTGACGTACCGCTGGTGGGGTTCTCGACCTTCGGCGAAATTCTCGGCCTGAATCTGAACCAGACGCTCACGGCGATCTTTTTCTTCCGTGTGGCGAAAGGCGCTTCGTTCACCGATGAGTACGTCGACCGTTTCATCGCTCACTATGGAGAATTCAAGGCATTTTTCCTGCGCCGCCAGCTCAAGAAGATGGTGGGTTTGAACCACGTCATCGTTAAGCAGATCGAGGCGTTCAAGCTCAACGATTTCAATAACGCGCTGGATACCCGCGGGCTGGATACCAAAGTTCTGCCTGTGTTCGAAGGCCTCGCCGCACTGGGTCGGGTCCTGGCCCAGGCCGGTCAGCAGCAGGAAGAGATGTCTACGCAAATCAAGCACTACTCCGGCGAGCTGCACCTGTCTATGGACGATCTGGCCGGCACGATTGACCAGCAGAACACTGTCTCGACAAACGCCGGCAATACTGTTGTAGCGCTGGTCAGCCAAGCGGACGAAGCGGTGGTCGGCGCACGAGCCCTCGCGGAATCGAGCCTGCGCATCCAGTCTATCGTGCAGGTGATTCAACAGATCGCCGGCCAGACCAATCTGCTGGCGCTCAACGCCGCGATCGAAGCCGCGCGGGCAGGGGATCTGGGCCGAGGCTTCGCCGTGGTCGCCGACGAGGTGCGCAAACTGGCGGAAATCACCCGCAAAAACGCGGCGGAGATCGGCGTCGACATCGACCTGCTCTCCAGCGAGATCCAGCGGGTGGCGCAGCAGATCGAGGACCAGTCAACCGGCGTCGGCGCGCTGCGCGAAATGCTCGACTCTCTGGAACACTCGAACCAGGCCACCGAAGGCACGGCAAGGCGCACCAAAGCCATCGCCGATACCTTGACCGGCTTGACCCACGCCAGAGCTTGACCCACGATGCCCGTTTTCCGCGATCAACCAAAACGTGGACCACGAGCGAGTTATGGCAAAAAGACCTTCGATAGAGCAGCGGCGCGAATTCGGTAACTTCTTGTCCAGCCGGCGCGCGCGGCTTGATCCGAAGGACTTCGGCCTGCCTGAAGGGCCGCGGCGCACGCCCGGATTGCGTCGCGAAGAAGTGGCGGCGCTGGCCGGGGTCAGCGTCAGCTGGTACACCTGGCTTGAGCAGGGCCGCGACATTCAGCCCTCGCCGGACGCGCTGCAACGGATATCCAAAGTCCTCAAGCTCGATCGTGTGGAGTCCGCGCACTTGTATGCGCTTTCCGCACTGGAGGTGCCAGTTGCTGAGACCGGCGGCGGGGTGACGGCCGGTCTGGAAATGCTGGTGCGCGCAATTAACCCCATTCCGGCGTATGTGCGCAACGCCCGACTCGACATTCTGGCGTGGAACGACGCCATCGCCGAGCTGTTCGTCGACTACGGTTCATTGCAGCCCCATGAGCGCAATACGCTGCGTTTGCTGTTTCTGTACATCCCGTACCGAACCATCATCCTGGATTGGGAGCAGATGGCGCGGGGCATGATCAGTGCATTTCGGGCATCGCGCGCGCTGGCTCAGGACAAGGCACCGTTCGACAGCCTGATCGAAGAACTCTCGGCCTTGAGCCCCGAGTTCAAAGAGTGGTGGCAGGACACCGAGGTCCAAGGTTTCGAAGAGGGCCGAAAGCGTCTGCTGCATCCCATCAGCGGCCATATCGATTTCACCTATGTCGCGCTGACGCCTGAAGGGCGGCCGGACCTGTCGCTGGTGACCTACATTCCCCGCCACACTGCCTATGACTCACGGTCATAGGATAACAACACGCCTTCCTGGCTTTTTCGGGCTTACTTAGAGTGACGGTCATCGCAGCGCACATGTGCTGCCCCGACCGCCCACGAGGTAATCACGATGTCTGACCTGAGCCCGATCTCTACCCTAAACGTCGCCACGTCACGCAACCCGGCCACCGGTGAGCTGATCGCCGCTTACCCCTTCCAGACCCAAACCGACGTCGAGCAGTTGCTGGATGTGAATGCGGCGGCCTTTCGCCTGTGGCGCGCCACGCCGATGCGCGAGCGCGTGGCGGCCTATCGCCGTCTGGCAGACACCCTGCGTGAGCGTTCGGAATCCTTCGCTGCACTGATCACCGCCGAAATGGGCAAGACCCTGGCGGCGGCCCGTGGAGAAGTGGAGAAGTGCGCCGCCACCATTGAATGGATTGCCGACAACGGCCCGGCGATTCTTGCCGATGAACCGGTCAAGGTGGACGGCGACGACGAAGTCCACGTGTCTTTCCTGCCGATCGGCACCGTGCTGGCGGTAATGCCCTGGAACTTCCCGCTGTGGCAGGTGATTCGCGCGTCCGGGCCGATCATGCTGTCGGGCAATGGCTTCATGCTCAAACACGCGCCGAACGTCATGGGCTCGGCTTACGCGCTGCAAGAAGCCTACGAGGCAGCGGGCTTTCCAAAAGGGCTGTTCACCAACCTCATTGCCGACAACGACACCGTGGCCCGCACCATTGAAGACCCGCGCATTGCTGCCGTCACTCTGACGGGCAGTATGCGTGCAGGTTCTGCCGTGGCAGCCACCGCAGGCAAGGCACTCAAGAAGAGCCTGCTGGAACTGGGCGGCTCGGACGCCTTTATTGTGCTGGCCGACGCGAATATCGACCTTGCGGTGAAAGCCGCCGTCGAAGCGCGGTTCCAGAACGCTGGCCAGGTCTGTCTGGCGGCCAAGCGCTTCATTCTGGAGGCACCGATCGCCGAGCAATTCACGCGTAAATTCGTTGCAGCGGTCGAGCAACTGAAAGTCGGCGACCCGCTCGACAGCGCAATCAACGTCGGTCCTATGGCCCGGGCTGATCTGCGCGATGAGCTGGATGGTCAGGTGCAACGCACCCTTGCCGCCGGCGCGACGTTGCTGCTGGGCGGGAAGAAAATCGACGGGCCCGGCAACTTCTACGCGCCCACCGTGCTGGCCAATGTGAAGCCAGGCATGGCCGCATTCGACGAAGAAACCTTCGGCCCGGTGGCAGCGATCACCATTGCCGCCAACGCCGAAGCTGCCATCGTGCTGGCGAACACCAGCGACTATGGATTGGGCGGCAGCCTGTGGACCCAGGACATCCCGCGCGCGCAACGCATTGCCCGGCGTCTGGAAACCGGCGGCGTGTTCATCAATGGCTTCCCGGCCACCAACGCGCGGATTCCGGTGGGGGGCGTCAAAAAGAGTGGCTATGGCCGCGAGCTGTCCCACTTCGGGCTGCGCGAATTCACCAATGCTCAGGCGGTGTGGGCCAAAAACGTTGACTGAGATTCAGTGAGCGGTGTCAGCACCTTAAGAGGTTTGTAATCGCCCACGCCGCAAAAAAAGCCGTCGCACCTGCGACGGCTTTTTCATGCCTGCCGTTTGGAATGGCGCTTCTGGATTCAGCCGATCGGGTGCAGGTCAGCGGGTGCCAGACCAACAAGCTCGATGTGCGCAGCGCTTGCATCGGCCATGATCAGGTTATGGGCGGTGAAGGTATTGGCGACGTTCTTGTGGATACTGATCTCGAATCGGTGGCCGTCGGCGTCCGCTTCATAATCCTTGGGGTAGGTAAGGTGGATGGCCGTATCGACAATCAGCTTAAACGTCCTGTCGGTGCCATCTCCCAGGCCGGTAAAGCCTAAATCCGAAACGTCCAGCAGGTCAGTGGCGCCAAGCCTCAAGCAGTGGATGAAGTCGACGCTGAACTGCCCCGTGCCGTCGTTTATAACGCTGTCGGTGAGATGTTTGAAGGCAAAGGTGTTGCGGGCATTGCCGCTGAACACTGCTTCCGCGCCTCCTTCACCTGTCACAACGGGCATCGTGAGCGTTCATCAATGCCAGCCATTGGCGTGGTAGAGCCGTCGAAGCAGTGTTTGTTTGATCATTCGCGTCCGTCCAGAAACGACAAAGCCCGACATAAAGTCGGGCCTGGGGTCGGGTCGAATCCGTTCATTACCAGTTCATGGCGGTTATCTCGGTGCAAAGTTGACAGGAAGGGGTGCGAACACCCCTCGCGCCGGGCGGTGATCAGGCCGATTTGTTTTGCAGTGCCTTGATCAGCACGTCTGCCGCAGGACCGGAAGAAGCAGGGTTCTGGCCGGTGATCAGCAGTCCGTCGGTGAGGACGTACGAGCCCCAGTCTGGACCTTTGGAGTAGACGCCGCCCAGTGATTTCAACTCGTCTTCCACCAGGAAAGGCACCACGTTGGTCAGGCCGACTGCTTCTTCTTCGCTGTTGGCAAAGCCGGTGACCTTCTTGCCTTTAACCAGCGGCGTGCCGTCGGCGTTCTTCACGTGGCGCAGCACGCCGGGGGCGTGACATACGACAGCGACGGGCTTGCCGGCTGCGATGAAGGTTTCGATGAGCTGGACGGAGTTTTTGTCTTCGGCCAGATCCCACAGAGGACCATGTCCGCCTGGGTAGAACACAGCGTCGAAATCTGCCTGGGACACGCTGTCCAGTCGGACGGTGTTGGCGAGCAGGGCTTTGGCGGTTTCGTCTTTCTCGAAACGACGGGTCAGGTCGGTCTGAAAGTCAGGCTCGTTGCTCTTCGGGTCCAGCGGAGGTTGACCGCCTTGTGGCGAAGCCAGAACGATTTCGGCGTTGATGTCGCTGAACGCGTAGTAGGGCGCCGCCAGTTCTTCCAGCCAGAAGCCGGTAGGACGGCCGGTGTTGCCTAGGGTGTCGTGGGAAGTCAGAACCATAAGAACTTTCATCGGGTGTATTCCTTGTGACGGGCTGAAGTAGGTACACCATAGCCTTGAGTAGACCAGTCGTCTAGAGTTATTTCAAGAAATTATTCAGCCCGTTGCCGGAGTGATGCGCAGGTACGCAGAAAGAGGTGCACGGACTGGCACGCACGAGACCGGCTGGCGAGCCGGCAGGCGTCGTGGCGGAGGAGACTAGGGATTAGGGGCAGCGGATGTTGCGGCGCACAGTCGCAGTGCGCCGATCAGGCAAGGCGCAAGATCACGCGCGTTGTCGCCATGGCCGTTTCAAAAGGGGCAAGTCTTCTTTCAATCTTGACCATCACGCTGGCGCCGACCCACAGCTGATACAGGCTTTGCGCAACGGCGTAAGGATTCTCGCAGGCGGGCAGCGAGCCGTCGGCAACGGCAGCCTCGATCGCGCTGCCGAGCCGGTCGGTAATCCCGGCCGTGCCGCGCTTCAGGACGGCGCGCATGGTTTCAGACAAATCGGCTACTTCAACGCCAAGTTTCACGGCGAGGCATTTACCCTGGCATTCCTGAAACGACTGCGTTTCTTGCCAGACGCGCCAGTAGTTCATCAGCCGCTCGCCCATGGGCAGGCCGGGCTCGCCGAGGATGCGATCGATGTCAGCGAGATAGTCGTCGAAGTAGTGCTCGAGCAACGCCTCACCGAAGGCATCCTTGGAGCCGAAGTAATGATAGAAGGAGCCTTTCGGTACGCCCGCAGCGGCCAGAATTTCGTTCAGGCCAACGCCGGAATACCCCTTGGCGGCCATGATGCGTTGGCCGACGTCGAGAATTCCTTGACGGACATCAGATGAACCACGTGTTTGGGGAGTATTCATAGCGTCGGAGAATACATCCTAGTAAGTCGGTCTACTAGATGATTCTGATGGGCGATGCTGTCGTGTGTCAGCGGGGCCCGCGTCGAACGACGGTTTTGCCCCAAAGCCGTCGTGTGTCGCTGCGGTTATACCGCGAGCCTGCCCGCTATACCTGATCCACCGCTTCAGGCACGCCCTGATCCTCGCCCAGAAATCCGCCGCTCTGGTGATGCCACAGCCGCGCGTATGTGCCGTTCTTGTTGAGCAGCTCAGAGTGGGTGCCTTGTTCGATGATGCGCCCGTCGTCCATCACGATGAGCCGGTCCATGGCCGCAATCGTCGACAGCCGGTGGGCGATGGCAATGACGGTTTTGCCTTTCATCATTTCGTCGAGGCTTTCCTGAATCGCCACTTCGACTTCCGAATCCAGCGCGCTGGTCGCTTCGTCCAGCAGCAGGATCGGCGCGTTCTTCAGCATCACGCGGGCAATGGCAACGCGTTGGCGCTGGCCGCCCGAGAGCTTGATGCCACGCTCACCGACCAGCGTGTCGTAGCCGCTGTGGCCATGCTTGTCGCTTAGCTGGCTGATGAAGCCATCCGCCTGGGCGTTCACCGCCGCGGTGCGGATTTCCTCTTCGGTGGCATCAGGTCGACCATACGCAATGTTGTCGCGAATGGATCGATGCAGCAGCGACGTGTCCTGAGTCACCATGCCGATGGCGCTGCGCAGGCTGTCTTGCGTGACCTGCCTGATGTTCTGCCCATCGATGCGAATCTCGCCGCTGTCCACGTCATAAAAGCGCAGCAACAGATTGATCAGCGTGGATTTGCCGGCGCCTGAGCGGCCGACCAGCCCGATCTTCTCGCCCGGCCGGATGGCCAGGTTCAAACCATCCAGCACCTGGCGCTCGCCGTTATAGTTGAAGCTGACGTTGTCAAAAGTCACTGCGCCGCCGGTGGTCTTCAACGAGGTTGCATCCGGCGCGTCCTGCACTTTAGGGCCCTGAGTCAGGGTCGCCATGCCGTCCTGCACCGTGCCGATGTTCTCGAACAGCGAGGTCATCTGCCACATGATCCAGTGGGACATGCCGTTGATCCGCAGCGCCATCGCGGTAATCGCCGCCACCGCACCGGTGCCGACGTCACCCTGATGCCACAGCCACAAGGCATAACCGCCCGCGCCCAGAATCAACGCGACGACCAGCGCCTGATTAACGATCTCGAACTGGCTGACCAGACGCATCTGGCGAAAGCCCGTCTGCTTGAAGTCTTCCATCGCCGCGCGCGCAAACTGCGCTTCACGTTTGGAGTGGGAGAACAGCTTCACGGTGGTGATGTTGGTATAGGCGTCGGAGATCCGGCCGGTCATCGACGACCGCGCGTTGGCCTGCTCCTGACCGACTTTGCCCAGGCGCGGCACGAAGTACAGCATGGCCAGCCCGAACAACACGATCCAGGCAATGAACGGCAGCATCAGCTTCAAGGCGAAACCGCCGGCCAGCGCGATGATTGCGATGAAGTAAACGCCGATGCCGGGCGCGATTTCGATCAGGGTGAACAGTACGTCCCTTACCGACAGCGCAGTCTGCATGACCTTGGTGGTGACCCGACCGGAGAACTCATCGGAAAAGAACGACAGGCTTTGCCGCAGCATCAGGCGATGAAAGTCCCAGCGCAGCCGCAACGGCAGGTTGATCGCCAGCACCTGGTGCTGAACCATCGTGCGCATGGCCACCAGCCCGACGCTGATCACGAGCACAATGCCGATGCCCCACAGCGCCCGACTTTCCTCTCCTGCAGCGGCGCCGCCGTCCTTCCATGTCGACAGCAGATCGACCACTTGCCCGAGGAACGAGAAAAGCCAGGCTTCGTAGATCGACACACAGGCGCTGAGCACCGCAAGGGCGAGGATGTAGCCACGCGCACCCCGGGTGCAGGCCCAGAGAAACCGCCCCAGGCCCACGGGCGGCGGCGGTGCTTCGTCGGGTGGAAAGGGGTCGAGTCGTCGTTCAAACACGCTCAGCATGAGGGGCTCCAAAACTGTCCAGTGACGCAGATTCTGCCATTGAATGGCGGGCTTGAGGGTTTCGGTGCCTTTTTGGATGACTCGTTCCAACCATTGCGGACGTGTTTTTGCGATGTCCTGCGCTTGAGGCGATGGCGCTTACAATGAGGGTGGGGACTGCCGGTAAGTGATCGCTCAACAGATCCCGTGCTAACTTCCCGGCCGTTTTCTATCATGCGGACTTTCCGTCCGTACGCGCATTCAGGTCCAACGACATGACACACATCTCCGAACGCCTCCTGGTCCAAGCGCACCTGGACGCCAAACAGCCGAAAACCCTGAGCCCGGACGAGGAAGCGGAATACCGCCGCCTGATCGCCGCCGAGCTCAAGGCCCAGGACGCCGTGCTGGTCGCTCACTACTACTGCGATCCGGTGATTCAGGCACTGGCGGAAGAAACCGGCGGTTGCGTCTCGGACTCTCTGGAGATGGCGCGTTTCGGCAAAAACCATCCGGCGAAAACCGTGCTGGTGGCCGGGGTGCGTTTCATGGGTGAAACCGCAAAAATCCTCACCCCCAAAAAACGCATCCTGATGCCGACCCTTGAGGCAACGTGCTCGCTGGACCTCGGTTGCCCGGTCGATGAGTTTGCTGCGTTCTGCGATCAGCACCCCGAGCGCACGGTGGTGGTTTACGCCAACACCTCAGCCGCCGTAAAAGCCCGTGCCGACTGGGTGGTGACGTCCAGTTGCGCGCTGGAGATCGTCGAAAGCCTGATGGACAACGGCGAGAAAATCATTTGGGCGCCCGACAAGCATCTGGGCCGTTACATCCAGCGCGAGACCGGGGCGGACATGCTGTTGTGGGACGGCGCCTGCATCGTGCACGAGGAGTTCAAGTCCCGGCAGCTGGAGGACATGAAAGCGTTGTACCCGGACGCCGCCATTCTGGTGCACCCGGAATCCCCCGAGTCGGTCATCGATCTGGCTGACGCCGTGGGCTCTACCAGCCAGTTGATCAAGGCGGCGCAGACGCTGCCGAACACCACTTTCATCGTCGCCACCGATCGCGGCATCTTTTATAAGATGCAGCAGCTGTGCCCGGACAAGGTCTTCATTGAGGCGCCCACTGCAGGCAATGGCGCCGCATGCCGCAGTTGTGCCCATTGCCCGTGGATGGCGATGAACACGCTGGCGCGCACGCTTCAGTGTTTGCGCGAAGGCACCAACGAGATATTCGTCGACCCGGCGGTTATCCCTCACGCCGTTCGGCCGTTGCAGCGCATGCTCGACTTTACCCAGGCGGCACGCATGAAAGCCTCGGGAAATGCCTGATTAACAGCGGCCAGCTGCTTCAAGCCGATTTGCTGCATTCCATCTTGCAGCTTATGGCTTGCCGCTTGTAGCTGACCGCAGCTGACCTCAATTCATCATGTCCTTCACCGCCCGTTCCTGGGCGATGATTTCCTGCTGCCGCGCGTCGATGCGTGAGGCCAGCTGGAAGTTGTTGTTCGCCCGTCGTTTGGCGAATTCAAGCTGTTGTATGGCCTGCTTGAAATCCCCCATCAGCGCGAAGTATTCCGCACGGGCCTGATGCAGGCCGATGGTGTTGCCCGACAGGCCGCGGGTGTCAGCCACCTGATTCCAGATGTCCGGATCGTCTGGACGACTCTTCAGCAGAATCTCCAGAGACTTCAACGCCTCGGGCGCCTTGGACTGCTTGAGCAACACGTCGACTTTCGCCTGATTGAGCGGGTAGTTGTCTGGATACAGATTCAGCATTCGGTCCACCCGCTGTTGAGCATCGGGCAGACGATTGTTGGAGATGTCCAGATTCACGGCAGCGAGGTTGTAGGGAATGTTGTCCGGCGCCTTGTCGAGCAAGGGCTTCAGGGTCTCGCGGCCCTCATTCAGCTGACCCGCCTTGGTCTGGGCGAGCGCCAGACCGTAGCGAGCCGCGTCGTTTTTCGGGTTCTCGGCCAGTTGCGCCCGGAAACGCTTGGCGGCCATGCCGGGGGTTTCTTCGTAAATCAGCACGGTGCGCGCGCGCATCAGTTGATACGCGGGGCTGTCTTCCTTGCCGCCGGGTTTGGCTTGCTCGGCGCGGTTTCGGGTGTCGGCGATGCGGGACTCCGTTACCGGGTGGCTCATCAGGAATTCCGGTGGCTTGGCGTCATAGCGATACTGGCGCGCCAAACGCTCGAACATGGTGGGCATGTTGCGCGGGTCGTAGCCTGCCTTTTCAAGATTGAGGATGCCGATGCGGTCCGCTTCCGATTCATTCTGCCGGGAGAATCGCGCCTGCTCCTGGATCGCGGCGGCTTGGGTGCCGGCGATCGCGGCAATCCCCGCATCGCCCGCGCCGGCTGCGGCCATGACGATACCCGCGAGCATCGCCGCCATCACCGGCACTTGCATGCGCTGTTGCGCCTGTACGCCCCTGGCAAAGTGCCGTTGCGACAAGTGAGCCAGTTCGTGGGCGAGGACCGCGGCGTATTCGCCTTCGGTTTCAGCGTGGAGGAACAACCCGCCGTTGACCCCTATGATCCCGCCGGGCGCTGCGAAGGCGTTGATCTCCGGCGTGTTGATCAGAATGAATTCGAGGCGGCGGTCCTGCACCTGGCTGGTTTCGGCGAGCCGATAGACCGAGGACTCGACGAAGTCCTTGAGCAGCGGGTCGGACAGCTGCGCCACTTCAGAGCGCAGCAGCCCGAGCCAGGCACGCCCCAGGTCATGTTCTTGCTGCGGAGAAACGATGGATGAACTCGCGTCGCCGAGGGAGGGCAGGTCATCTTCTGCGAAACTCGGAGCTGCCAGCAGGCATGCGAGTGTCAGCAGCGTGGGGCGCAAAAAATTCATGCACGAAACTCTGGGGCAGAAAGGCGTCACTGTAGCTGGCTCAATGGCTTGCTGACCAGAGTGGGGTATTCTGGAAAACTTGTAAGAATGTTCTTCCGCCCGTTGGCTTTTATGCGAGGGCGGATGTGTCTATCCGGAGAGAAACGATGTCTGACGCTGTAGGACAACCCGCAGCCTGCGATGCAGAGCTTGATGCAAGCGGTCTCAACTGCCCGCTTCCTTTGCTCAAGGCCAAGATGGAGCTCAACCGTCTGGCCAGCGGCGCGGTCCTCAAAGTGACGGCCACGGACGCAGGCTCGCAGCGCGACTTCCGTACCTTTGCAAAACTGGCCGGGCATGCGCTGCTGCACGAAGAAAACGCTGACGGCATTTATCGGTACTGGCTACGCAAGGCCTGAGCGTTTCTGACCCCTCGCAACCCCCCCTTAGGATTCTTGATGTTCAAAGTGCTTCGCGACTGGATACAGCGCTACTTTTCCGACGAGGAAGCGGTAGTGCTGGCAGTGCTGTTGGTTCTCGGATTTACCGTTGTTCTCACCCTCGGCGGCATGCTCGCCCCGGTGCTGGCCGGGCTGGTGCTTGCGTTTCTGATGCACGGGTTGGTCAACCTGCTTGAACGCCTGCGGGTCCCGGAAGGTGGCGCAGTCGGACTGGTCTTCGCCTTGTTCATGGGTGCGCTGGCGCTGTTTCTGCTGGTGCTGGTGCCTCTGCTGTGGCGCCAGCTCATTACCTTGTTCAATGAATTGCCCGGCATGCTCGCCAAGTGGCAGTCCTTGCTGTTGCTGCTGCCGGAGCGTTATCCGCATCTGGTGTCGGACGAGCAGGTCTTGCAGGCGATAGAAGTGGCGCGCGGCGAGGTCGGCAAGTTCGGGCAATGGGCGCTGACGTTTTCCCTGTCCAGCTTGCCGCTGCTGGTCAACATGATGATCTACCTGGTGCTGGTGCCGATCCTGGTGTTCTTCTTCCTCAAGGATCGTCGGATGATCAGCCGCTGGGCGAGAGGCTATCTGCCCCGCGAACGTACGCTGATTACCCATGTGGCCGAGGAAATGAATCGGCAGATCGCCAACTACATTCGCGGCAAGGTCATCGAGATCTTCATCTGCGGCGGGGTGACTTACATCGCCTTCGTGACCATGGGCCTGAATTACTCGGCGTTGCTGGCCATGCTGGTGGGGATCTCGGTGGTCGTGCCGTATGTGGGCGCAGTCGTGGTGACCGTGCCCGTGGCGTTCATCGCGCTGTTCCAGTGGGGCTGGAGCGATCAGTTCATCTATCTGATGGCGGTCTACGGCATCATCCAGACTCTGGACGGCAACGTGCTGGTGCCGCTGCTGTTCTCCCAGACTGTGAGCCTGCACCCGGTCGCGATCATCTGCGCCGTGCTGTTGTTCGGCGGGCTGTGGGGGTTCTGGGGGATTTTCTTTGCGATCCCGCTGGCGACCCTGTTCAAGGCCGTGCTGGATGCATGGCCACGGAACGAACCGACAGTGGCGCCGTTGTTGTAGGTGTTGCCTTGCTTTTTGTAGGAGTGAGCTTGCTCGCGATCGGCGTTGTCCAGGTCAATATACGATGACTAAACGAACCCGATCGCGAGCAAGCTCACTCCTACAGTATGGCGATCAAGCCTGGTTCAGCGCCTGAGCCGCTTCCAGCACCGCCGCCACATGCCCCGGCACCTTCACGCCGCGCCATTCCTTGCGTAGCACACCGTCCTTGTCGATCAGGAAGGTGCTGCGGTCGACGCCCAGGTATTCCTTGCCGTACAGCTTTTTCAGCTTGATCACATCGAACAACTGGCACAGCGATTCATCCTTGTCCGAGATCAGCTCAAACGGGAATTCCTGCTTGGCCTTGAAGTTCTCGTGGGATTTCAGGCTGTCCCGCGACACACCGAACACCACCGTGTTGGCGGCCTTGAAGTCGGCGTGATGATCGCGAAAGCCCTGGCCCTGGGTGGTGCAGCCAGGGGTGCTGTCCTTCGGGTAGAAATAAAGGACAACTTGCTGACCTTTGAGCGCCGACAGGCTGACCGCCTGTTCGCTGGTGGCCTGCACCTGGAAGTCGGCAACGGGTTGGTCGAGTTCTACAGCCATTCGAAACTCCTTACATCGGTGCTTGAGGGCGCCATGGTTCGATCAGCGCATCGAGGTTGAGTGCGTCGGCGAAGTCCAGGAACTGATCACGCAACCAGCTGATCTGGGTGCCGGCTGGCAATGTCACGGTGAACGTCGCGTTGAGCATGGTGCCGCCGGTCTGCGGTGCCTGATAGGTGTCGCAGATCAGGTTTTCCAGTTCCACGTTGTGGTCGATGAAGAACTGGCACAGCTCATTGATGATGTCCGGGCGGTACGCCGAACTGACGTAGGCCACGTAGGGCAGGGCTTCCGGACGGTTTTCCAGCGAAGCACTGCGCACCACATTGACGGTGAAGGCGTGTTTCTTCGCCAGATTGGGCAGACCGGTTTCCAGACGCGCCAGGGCGTCCCAACTGCCGGAGATCTGCAGGATCAGCGCGCTGCATTCGCCATGGCGAGTGAGGCGTGAGCTGACGACCGAGCAACGGCTTTCGTTACTGGCGCGGCACAGGACGTTGGTCAGCTCCATTGGGTTGGCGCCAAGGGCACTGATGACAAGGAATTGTTCGCGAACTGTGGGGATGGATGACATGCAGCATTCCTAAACGATGAGCGGTCGGTACGCAGCAGGCCTGTGCCGGCGGGCTCGACGGACGAAGGCATCGTGATGTCGCCCCGACCCACAGCCGCCAGTCGCGGCCATGAGCCTGTCATGGCGCGCGATAACGACGCAGGGCGGGGTAAGTGACGACAAAATCGAGCAGTCGAACGAGCCGGGCAGATGACCCGTACCGATCAAAGACCGAAGGGTAGCGAAAACCGGCGCCGAGGGGAATGCTCGCCTTGTGCAAGGATCATGGCGCCAGTACCATTACCGCTCTCTTTTTCCGGCAGGAGCGGTTTGCATGATTGCGGGCAGTATGGTGGCACTGGTCACACCCATGGATGCACAAGGTCGTCTCGATTGGGACAGCCTGAGCAAACTGGTGGACTTTCACCTGCAAGAGGGCACCAACGCCATTGTTGCCGTCGGCACAACAGGTGAATCCGCGACGCTCGACGTCAACGAGCACATCGAAGTCATCCGCCGCGTGGTACAGCAGGTCGCTGGCCGCATCCCGGTCATCGCCGGCACCGGCGCCAACTCCACCCGCGAGGCGGTCGAACTGACCACCAACGCCAAGAACGCCGGTGCCGATGCCTGCCTGCTGGTCACCCCGTACTACAACAAGCCGACCCAGGAAGGCTTGTACCAGCACTTCAAGCACATCGCCGAAGCCGTCGACATCCCGCAGATTCTGTATAACGTGCCGGGCCGTACCGCCTGCGACATGTCAGCCGAGACCGTTATCCGCCTGTCGACAGTCAAAAACATCATCGCCATCAAGGAAGCCACCGGAGACCTGCAGCGCGCCAAGGATATTCTTGCCGGCGTGAGCAGCGACTTCCTGGTCTATTCCGGCGACGACGCAACCGCAGTTGAGCTGATGTTGCTCGGCGGCAAAGGCAACATCTCGGTCACCGCCAACGTCGCGCCGCGCGCCATGGCCGACCTGTGCAAGGCCGCGATGGCCGGTGACGCCGACACCGCCCGCGCCATCCACGAAAAACTGATGCCGCTGAACAAGACTCTGTTCATCGAATCGAACCCTATTCCCGTGAAATGGGCCCTGCATGAGATGGGTTTGATGCCAGACGGTATTCGTCTGCCGCTCACCTGGCTCAGCGAGTCCTGCCACGAGCCGCTGCGTCAGGCCCTGCGCCAGTCCGGTGTATTGGTCTAATGAGGAAGCATTACGCAATGAAGCGACTGGCCGGACTTTCCGCACTAGCCTTGATTATCTCCAGCACCAGCGGTTGCAGCTGGCTTTTTGGCCAGGACGGTTATTTCCGCGATCGCAGCAGCGATTACCTGGAAGCGACCCAGAAGCCGCCGATGCAGATGCCCGAAGGCGTTCAGGAAGTCAAACGCCTGGACCCGTTGCTGCCGATCCCGCGCAACGTCGCCGATGACACCCAGAAGGGTGAATTCACCGTGCCGCGTCCGCAACCGCTGTCCACTGTTCAGGACTCCGGCGACTACACCCTGCAGAAGAGCGGCGACAACCGCTGGATTCTCGCCCAGCGCGCGCCGGCTGAAGTATGGCCAGTGGCGCATCAGTACTTCGAAGACAACGGTTTCCGCATCGCCGAAGATCGTCCGCAGACCGGTGAATTCAACACCACCTGGCAGCGTATGGACGAATTGTCGGCATCGGTTGCCAAGCGCATGGGCTCGAGTGGCGATGCCGCCAGCACTGAAACCCGCGTCCGCGTTCGTATCGAGCCGGGCGTGCAGCGCAACACCAGCGAAATCTATGTGGTCAGCGTGCAGCGTCCGGCCGGCAGCAAGGATGATCCTGCATTCCCGTCGCGCAGCACCAACGTCGGCCTCGACTCCGTGCTGACCGACGACATGCTGGCCAGCCTGACCCGCACCGCCGAGAAGGGCGGTTCGGTGTCCCTGCTGGCGGCGCGTGATTTCGACACCCCAAGCCGCGTTTCCCTCAGTGAAGACGGCAGCGGCAACCCGGTGCTGAACCTGGGCGCGGATTTGGATCGCGCGTGGTCGAGCGTCGGTCGTGCGCTTAACCAGGGCGACTGGCGCGTTGAAGACATCAACCGCAGCCTGGGCCTGTACTACATCAACCTGGCGGAAAAAGCCGACAAGCCTGAAAACAAGCCTGGCTTCCTCAGTCGCGTGTTCGGCAGTGAAGAGTCCAAGGAAGAGAAAGAAGCCCGCGCCGAGCGTTATCAGGTTCGCCTGAGCAAGGTCGGCGAGAACGTTCAGGTCACGGTCGAGAAGAACATCAACACCGTGGCGCCGACGGAAGTCGCTCGTCGTGTGCTGAGCGTCATTCAGGACAACCTGGGTTAAGTGCGCTTCGCGGTTCTGGGCAGCGGCAGTCGCGGCAACGCCACGCTGGTTGCGAGCAACGACACGTACGTGCTGGTCGATTGCGGTTTCTCCCTGCGGGAAACCGAACGACGGCTCGACAGGCTGGGCGTCAGCGGTAAACAGCTCAGCGCCATTCTAGTGACCCACGAACATGCCGATCATGTGCATGGCGTGGGTTTGCTGTCTCGGCGCTACGATGTGCCGGTGTACCTCAGCGACGGCACGCTGCGCGGCATGCGCAAGCCGGTCGAAGCCGGCCTTCGGCTGGTGGGCGGGCAGGGTCTGCGCATTGGCAGTTTGGGCATCGACGTGGTGTCGGTGGCCCACGATGCGCTGGAACCGACGCAGTTCGTGTTCAACGACGGGCGCCGGCGTTTCGGCCTGTTGACCGACCTTGGCTCGTATTGCCCGATGGTGCTCGACAGCTACCGCGGACTCGATGCGCTCATGGTCGAGTCCAATCACTGCCGCGATCTGCTTGCCCGAGGTCAGTACCCGTACTTTCTCAAGCAGCGGGTGGGCGGTGATCACGGTCATTTGAACAATCATCAGGCTGCCGGTCTGGTGAACGAGTTGGGATGGCAGGATCTGCAGCACCTGGTGCTGGCCCATCTGAGCAGCAAGAACAATCTGCCGCATCTGGCCCGGCAATGTTTCGTCGACACCCTTGGGTGCGACGCAGACTGGCTACAATTGGCCGATCAGGATTCAGGGCTCGACTGGCGCGAAATCGCCTAGCGTCCCAAACGGGCGACTCGCCCCCCACTATTCAAAGATTCAGCAAGCGGAGCCCATCATGGAAAAACGTGAAGAACTCTACCGCGGCAAAGCCAAGTCGGTTTACAAGACCGACGACGCTGACCGCTTGATCCTTTTGTTCCGCAACGACACCTCGGCGTTCGACGGCAAGCGCATCGAACAGCTCGACCGCAAAGGCATGGTGAACAACAAGTTCAACGCCTTCATCATGCAGAAGCTGGAAGCCGCAGGCGTTCCGACCCAGTTCGACAAGCTGCTGGCCGACAACGAAGTGCTGGTCAAGAAGCTCGACATGATTCCGGTCGAATGCGTCGTGCGTAACTACGCCGCCGGCAGCCTGGTCAAGCGCCTGGGCGTGGAAGAGGGCATGAAGCTCAACCCTTACACCTTCGAGCTGTTCCTGAAGGACGACGCCAAGGGCGACCCGTTCATCAACGACTCCCACGTTGTCGCGTTCGGTTGGGGCACCGCCGAGCAGCTGGTTCGCATGAAAGAACTGTCGCTGAAGGTCAACGAAGTCCTGAGCAAACTGTTCGACGACGCCGGCCTGCTACTGGTCGACTTCAAGCTTGAGTTCGGCGTGTTCAGCGACGGCTCGATCGTTCTCGGTGACGAATTCAGCCCGGACGGCTGCCGTCTGTGGGACAAAGAGACCCGCAAGAAAATGGACAAGGACCGCTTCCGTCAGGGCCTCGGTGATGTCATCGAAGCCTACGAAGAAGTCGCCCAGCGTCTCGGCGTACCGCTCTGATCCAGAGCTTTAAGCGGAAAACGCTGCAAGCATCTGAAAGAACGCGAAAAAATCCTTAAAAAGGGTTCGCGTTCTTCGAACGAACTGTTATGATGCGCGCCGTTGGAGAGATGCCGGAGTGGCCGAACGGGACGGATTCGAAATCCGTTGTACTGGCGACAGTACCTAGGGTTCAAATCCCTATCTCTCCGCCATTATTTGAAAAGCCCCAGAAGTTATGCTTCTGGGGCTTTTTTGTTTCCGTTCGTGCCTTTATTACTGCTGTCGTGGTCAACCAGCTACCTAGCAGAGTGAAAGTCGCTACGAACCTACAGACTTTGGTCGTTGCTGGCTCAGTTCACCTCTTACTTTTCCCACCCCCCACCCAATATCGATCTCAGTCCACTCGCGGTCCAAGATCGCTCCACTTCCCATCCTCCTGTTATGATGCGCGCCGTTGGAGAGATGCCGGAGTGGCCGAACGGGACGGATTCGAAATCCGTCGTACTGGCGACAGTACCTAGGGTTCAAATCTTTATCTCTCCGCTCTATAAATAAAGGGCTTATAGTGAGCCTTCTATCGCGGCCCGTACCTCTCGCCATTTAACGAATGCTTTGATTGCATGATGACTGACCTTTGCGTGGGTGCGGCGTCTGCACCTAACTCTCCGCTCGCGTGTGAGAACCCATTCCGGTCCTGAGCTCCAAACGAGCATGCCGGTAGCTTAATACGAAGCCTGCCCGCCGCTGGCGGTTAACTGGTCTAAATGCCGCTCACTCCAGAAGCTGACTGCGATTATTCAGAGGCGAGCTATCTGGCGGAATCCCTAATTGGTTTTGCCATCGATACAACGCGTTAATGCGCGGTCTTTGGACCGATTGTCGCGTTACTTTGCAAGAACAACCTGGCACGTCCTGGCAAGCCTATAGCATGAATAGTGTGTTCCAGAATCTTCGCGATGGCAGTCGAGCAATGGCTGCTAAATGTGTGATTCAGAGAAAGGTATAGCTGTAGTTGAATATAAGGCGCGTTTGATCCGTATCAGCTAACGCAGAGCCATCACTTCGGTAGGTACCGTGGCGTAGCGTCGTCCCAAAGCCTTTAAGTGGACCCGTCTGGATGACATAGTCGACTCGCATGTCACGTTCCCATTCCTTGTGGTCGCCGCGACCTCCCATATCCCTGATGTCATCTCCGCTCAGGTAGGAAATGGATGTTTTCAAGCCAGGTAAACCTACCTTTTTGAAGTCATAAACATATTGTCCGAAATTGGTTTGCTCACCCGCCCTGGAGAAGTTGCCAACGATAGCGTCCGTGAATAAGTAAAACGCTGTACCACCATTGCCCTCAGGTCTATTTCGACCATCCACAACGTTCCCCTGGTTCAGCCACACGAAGCCCCCATCGTCACTAACACTTACGTGACCCAGCATGAACGCATGTCCTCCGATGGAGTACGTAAACATGGCGCTCCACGTCTTGTTATCGACCTCGCCAGCACGTTTCGCGTACCCTCCATTGTTGTTAAACCTATATCCGACCTCGCCGTTTTTACCATCAGAATCACTATCGAAGTAGCGCAGATCGGTTTTGAACGACTGGTCTCCCTCCAGAGAAAGCACGTGAACTGCGCCGAAAAAATTCTGCTTGTAGTAATTCTCTAGCCTTGCGAAATAATATTGGAGTGTCAGATCCTTTGTTGCTTTCCAATCACCACCTCCAAAGCGAAAGTCGTTCGAGTCCTTTGCACCTCCCGCTAACGCCAACCCCGTAGGGTTGCTAGTTGCCCTGCCGGAGGACTGATCGATCTTCCCAGCGGTGAGGGTGAGGCCGTCGATCTCTCTGGACGTGACGATCCCCCCGCCGAAATTTTGATAAACAAGCCGTGAGTCTGTGGCGAGCAGTACCGGCAGGTTGGGAGTGAAAATGTTGCCTATGCCTAGCTCTGTTTTTGAGATGCGCGCTTTTAACGTTCCGCCTGCTCGGTTCCACGAGTGAACAGAGGAGGCGTCAGAGTCGCTTGGGAAAAACGTATTGGCATCGGGGTGATGGCCTTTGCCCCCGTCTAAATGCACGGCAACCAGCGATGCCAGGTCCACGCCAAAACCTACCGTGCCTTGGGTGAATCCGGATACGAAATTGAATTTAAGAGCCGTCGCAGTTTCACGTTGGTCCAGTCCCCCATCGCGGTTGTCATTTGAGTAGTACATCGTGCGAGAGCTGACCGTGGCTTGGCTATCTTCGACAAACCCGTGCGGTTTTGTCTCAGCCGCGTTCACCCCTAATGAGAAGCCAGCGAGAATGATCGCGGCTGGCAGGGTTGTTCTTTCCATACAAGCTCCCTACACATCGGCGCTGATTGAAAATGACCACTCAGCCATAGAGTAGACCCTCTGCAAGGCGGTGGTGGCTTAGTCAGCATGGGAAGTTTAGCAGGGCTGTTTGAAAGGCAAGGGCAGGGCGTACGGCCTACTCCCGAAATACTGAATTAGGTTTCGGGCAATAATAGGGCTGTTTGTGCCTAAGATAATTTTGCATTCTGAAATAGCAGTGCCCTATTCATTGCTACTGCTGTCGATCATAGACCTTGCTTGATGAATTCTTCGATGGTTATCGCCGATCGCTGGTTGTAACGCTTTTTGATCACTATATTCATGAAGGCACTGGGAGCGGCGCTATTCCCTTAACTGTGTGGATGAGGAAAGCGTGATGGAAGAGACGCCTGATGGGGTAAACAACTCACCATGGCATGAGGGGGAGCTGTTTATGCAGCGCTCCGTCGGCGCTGTCGAGTTAATGGTCGGACCTGGCCAACGACAGATGGCTCGTGACTGGATGCCAGACCAACATCGTGAGTTTTTTAGCCAGCTTCCATTTGTTGTCCTGGGAACCGTGGACCACAAAGACGACGTTTGGGCCACCGTCCGGTGCGGGGAGCCAGGCTTCATGGCATCTCCCAACCCCCAAACGCTATCGTTCATTCTTGCGCGTGAGCCGTCTGATCCAGCTGAGTTGGGCATGAACGATGGTGACGCTATCGGAATGCTGGGCATTGAGTTGCATACTCGCCGACGTAATCGAATGAACGGTACTGTACGCCGCAGCGTGGATGACGGATTTGAGATCTCGGTAACCCAGGCCTATGGAAATTGCCCCCGCTACATCAATTTGCGGCAACATAAATTTGTCGATGAGCCTGTGGGCGTTACCACTCAAACCCATGTTCTTGATTCGGCCGCTCGCGACATAATCAGCGCAGCTGATGCGTTCTATGTGGCAACTTATGTAGTGCGCAATGGGCAGCGACAAGTTGATGCCTCGCATCGCGGTGGCAAGCCTGGGTTTGTCCGTATCGATGAAGATGGGACACTGACAATTCCAGATTTCTCAGGGAATCTCTTCTTCAATACGTTAGGCAATATCCTTCTTAACCCGCGTGCAGGGCTATTATTTATAGATGTTAAGTCCGGTGATTTGCTACAGATGACTGGCGAGGCCGAGGTATTACTGGACAGCCCCGAAATAGCCGCGTTCCAGGGCGCCGAGCGGCTATGGCGGTTCAAACCTCGACTTATCATCCACCGGCAAAGCGCGGTGCCCCTGCGCTGGATAGACGAGCCGGAGGGTAGTTCGCCTAACGCTTTAATGACTGGTAGCTGGGAGGAGGCCGCTGAGCGCCTCGAAGCGGAGGGATTACGCAACACATGGCGGACACTCGTAGTGACTCGCATAGTGGACGAGAGCCAGGGCATACGTTCCTTCTACTTCGGTTCTACGAATGGCATCGTTCTTCCGAGGTACACTGCCGGGCAGCACCTCCCCGTCCGGTTTCTTTTAGAGGGGCAACACTCGCCATCAATCCGTACTTACAGCCTTTCCAGTGCCCCCTCAGATTCGTTTGTGCGAATCAGTGTCAAACGCGAGGGTGCTGTTTCCTCACACCTGCATGACAACGTCAAAGTAGGTGACATCGTTGAAGCCCGTGCCCCTCAAGGTCATTTCACGGTAGACGCACAAGAAAGGCGGCCGCTTGTATTGCTTGCCGCCGGCGTTGGCATTACTCCACTCTTGTCCATGTTTCGTGAAGTCATATACGAGGGGAAGCGTATCAACCGCATGCGTAAGACGTGGATTGTGCAAAGCGCTCGATCTGTCGCGGACTTGGCATTTCGTGATGAAATCACGGAACTCGCCAGTCAAGGTGGAGATAAGGTGCACGCGTTGCGCCTTATCAGCAAACCAGAGACAGATGCCAAAGAAGGCGATGGTTTCGAGTTGGCGGGCCGGATCGATCTCGAACTCCTGAAGAACCTGTTACCTCTCAACGACTATGACTATTATCTTTGCGGTCCTGCCGGCTTTACTCAGTCGTATATGACGGCCTTAGAGCTATGCGCATACCCGACGATCGCCTACACGCGGAAACGTTCGGCCCATCCACTCTAAAACGCGACATTGAACGGACGATCCCTGCTGAGGAACAGGTGCCAGCTTCCGATCAAGCGGTAAAGGTATTGTTCTCTGCAAGCGCTAAAGAAGCGCGGTGGATCCCCGGCGGTGGCACGTTGCTTGAGTTGGCTGAAGATCGTGGCTTAAGCCCGGAATTCAGCTGTCGTGGTGGCTCGTGCGGCACGTGCAAAACAACTTTACTTGGTGGCAAGGTGCATTACCTTCTGATGCCTGCGGACCCGCCGCCAGAAGGTGAGGTGCTGATTTGCTGTTCGGTGCCCGCGCAGGGCTGCGAGACTCTGATATTGGGCGTCTAGCCACTCATTACAGATTCCGAGGTACCCAGCCTCCTATGCCTTGAAGGCAACGCGATCGTTAGCATGGAAAATGCCGGCTCGTCAGCCAGATGGATCTCGCCGCTCGCTTGCAACGCAGTGAAGGGCCCGCAGAGTCGCCGGTGCTGAAAACGGTCTCTGTCTATGACAATCGGCCCGACCGGCATAGGTGAATTGTATGGCTGTGTATCCCGTGCGCTAGTCGACACGTTATGCCTCACCCAAGCGTGTTTTACGACACATCCAAGATACCTCCCGCCGGTTAAATGGACTAATAGAGAGAGAGCAATTTGTCTCAGAGTCCCATTCCATTATCGTCGCGAGAAAATTATGAAAGCCTGGGCCAATATTGCTGCGGTGGGCTTGTTTGTTTCGCTGAACATTGCGGCATCTGCTGCTTATGCCGACGTGAACGGCACCGCGCGAAACACCAATAGTTTTGCGCACGCTGACATCGAAAAAGTCATAACTATTGTTCCAAGCGACGGTTGTGGAATTGTTGATGTCCGCATGACCTATCTGGATTCACACGGGGTGCAGAACAACCTCGACTACACGAAATTCGCCTCTTGTGGCAATGACGGCGGGTGAATCCTGCCTAAATATATTGTCGCGTTGAATTGTGCACGTCGTGCACTGGCCCGACGGACACGACCCCTTGTGACAAACAGCAATTCGCCGAATTGAGGATTCCGACATGAAAACGAACATTTATCGCGTTACGCAACCCGTCTTAAGCGCTCGGCGGTCATGGAGACGATCTGCCATCGTGCTCGCGTTCGTTCAACTGGGAATCCTCGGGATGACTCAAGCCCAGGCCGCAACACCGTTATCTGTACAGGCTGACACCGCGGCTTCTAAATCTGATTCCTTCGGCGCATTGAAACATGTGAATGCCGGTTTGCTGGATGTCTCTTATGCTGAGGTTGGCCCGGCTGATGGCCCAGTTGTTATCCTTCTTCACGGCTGGCCGTACGACATACATAGCTACAGCGACGTCGCGCCGTTGCTTGCTGCGCAGGGATATCGGGTACTCATCCCGGAGGCCCGCGGATATGGCGACACCCATTTCTTGTCAGGAAAAACCGAGCGGAACGGGCAGCCCGCGGCGCTCGCCAGCGATGTGATCGACTTCATGGACGCGCTCAGCGTCAAGAGGGCCGTCATTGGCGGATACGACTGTGGTGCTCGCTCAGCAGATATTGTCGCGGCGCTTTGGCCGGAACGTGTGAAAGCGCTGGTATCGGTCAGCGGTTATTTGATAGGCAACCAGGAGGCTGGAAAGAACCCACTACCGCCCAAAGCCGAGTTGCAATGGTGGTATCAGTTCTACTTCGCGACCGAGCGCGGTAAGGCCGGCTATGAAAAAAATCGCCATGACTTTGCCAAACTGATCTGGCAGATCGCATCTCCTCAGTGGAAGTTCGACGACGCCACCTTTGACCGTAGCGCGGCGGCCCTCGAAAACCCGGATCACGTGGCAATCACGATCTTTAACTACCGCTGGCGTTTGGGTCTTGTTCATGGCGAACCGCAATACGAAGCGCTAGAACAACGTTTGGCTGAAGCCCCGGCTATTACCGTGCCGACCATTGCTATGGAAGGAGATGCAAATGGGGCACCCCATCCGGCGGCCCAGGATTATGCGAAGCATTTTACTGGTAAGTATGAGTACCGGCTTGTGAGCGGTGGCGTTGGCCATAACCTGCCGCAAGAAGATCCTCAGGCTTTCGCCAAGGCAGTGGTTGATGCGGATCACCTGTGAGAAACGTTGGGATGTTAAGCAGCCTTTTTGGGATTGCGGTGAGAGCCTGGTCCACAGGGACTTTGCTAATCCGGACTCGCGCTGTCCTTCCCGTATGGGCGAGGTTTGCGTTGCGGTTGCGCATCCGCTGTGACTGACACGCTAACCAGACAGTAGCTAGCAAGGGCGGTCGTATAGAAACCGATGCCTAAGATCGGGCCAGCAACGCTCCTCCATTTCCTGATACGGAAAGTACTGCTTCCCACCTAACGGAAGCTGCGCAGCCGAACCGCGATTGAACGGTCTATCGCCCCATACATGCGAGCCCTATGGGACTTGCGGGGTTTCATACCAGCTAATATCGGGCGTTGCGAGGCGCATTTTTTGCCGAATAAAAGCCGCGTTTTCTGCACTTGTGAGCTGCGTCAGTAGCTGAAAGGCGACCTCCGTTGCAGTACCCGGCCCGCTGGAAGTGATTATTCGACCATCCACCACAATAGGACGATCTACGAAATGCGCGCCGGTTTCCACAAGCTGGTTCTTCCGTTTACCGCCCTCTTGATGATAGGTCGTTGCGTTCCTGCCACGTAACGCTCCTGCCGCACCGAGACACACCGATGAAACGCATACGCTGGCGACGATTTTTCCGGCATCTACAAAGTGGCGAATAGTCGCCAGGAAGGGCTCACTCAACGCTTCCTCATAGAACCCCGAAGGCTCAAAACCTCCAGGGAGTGCTAATGCGTCGAAGGTGTTCAGATCCAGATCGCTCAACAAAAAGCTCGGACTAATCGTTATGCCAAAGGTGCTCACGATCTGTTTGCGAAGTCCGGCATTGATTAATTCAAGAGGATGGTCACCCAACAAATCGGCCCAACCGAGCACATCGGTGATCGCTGCCATTTCGAGAGGTTCTACACCGTTGGCGAGCAACATCAGTACGCGTTTCATAGCAGTGGACCCCTATGGTCTTGGCATGCGGCAAGTGTGTGATTGGACTCATAGTCCGCCTCATGAGCGCTGGGGAGAACGACCAAAACCCGCAATCCACTGTTCCAAAAACCGAAATACCACGGTGCGTTTTGTGTGCGTTCGTAGCAAGAGGGGCCGCTGATACAGTTTGTTTCGTACCGCCGCAAGGTTGGACACAACCAAGACACAGGAGCGAGCTTACATGTGCCTGTCCCTCTTCCCAGCTCACAGGAACACTTGATGAACAAGTTACTTTTAGGCCTGACATTCACTGCCGCAATGGCCGGCGCCACAGCCGCTCTGGCTTCGCCGGCCAAACCGACAATCGTGCTCGTGCACGGGGCATTTGCCGATTCCAGCAGTTGGAATGGCGTGGTAAAAATTCTGGAAAAAGACGGCTATCCCGTCATTGCCGCTTCAAACCCATTGCGTAGCCTGAAAGGTGACGCGCAGTCGGTGGCAGATTTGTTGACCAGTATCAAGACTCCCGTAGTACTCGTCGGCCACTCCTATGGCGGTCCGGTCATTACCGAAGCTGCCTACGGTAACCAGAATGTTAAAGCGTTGGTTTACGTAGCGGGTGTCGCCCCGGATGCGGGTGAGTCGACTGCTGACCTATCGGGACGTTTTCCCGGTGGAACCTTGGGACCGACGTTGGCTCCCCCGGTTGCATTGGCTGATGGTGGTAAGGATCTCTACATCCAGCAGGAAAAGTTTCACGCCCAGTTTGCTGCCGATGTCTCAGAGGTTGACGCTAAGCTGATGGCCGCGACCCAACGTCCAGTGACTGTCGCGGCGCTAAATGAGAAGTCAACTGAGCCAGCCTGGAAAACTATTCCATCTTGGTTCGTTTGGGGGGATAAGGACAAAAACATTCCGCCTCAGGCTCAAGTTTTCATGGCTGAACGCGCTCATGCCAAGCAGGCTATAGCGGTCAAAGGGGCGTCTCATGTCGTGATGGTCTCCAATCCAAAAGTAGTCGCCAGCCTTATCGAAAAGGCTGCATCTGCCCAATGATTCAGGATCCACGCCCGCTCTAACGGTGGGATGCATCACTCAAAGAGCATCCGGCCGCATGGCTGGATGCTCACGAAGGCCTTCAACGATGAAATCGACAAAACTTCGTACTCGCATCGATGCCCTGCGGCGTTCGCGGTAGACAACGTGAACGGGTAACGCAGGTAGTTCATATGGCTGCAATACTCGTTGCAAACGTCCAGTCATCAGGTAGTCGTACAACGGATAACTTAAGCAGCGCGTCAAACCTGCCCCATTTGCGGTTGCATCAACTGCGGCCTGGACCGTTGCGCAGCTCAGTCGAGAGCGTGCTTTGACGCTGGTGGGAAATCCTTGCTTTTGAAAGTCCCACTGAACGATGTCACGAAATGCCTGTGTCGCTACCAGTCTGTGATTTCTTATGTCCTCTGGAGCAGTCGGCTCACCGTGCGCTGAAAGATACGCCGGACTGCCACACACAAATGAGCGAACGAATCCTACCGGCCGAGCAATCAATGATGAGTTGGGTAGATGACCAACTAATACCGCTACGTCCAAGCCTTCCTCATTCATGTTGGGAAAGCGATCATGATAGTGAGCAAAGACGTTCACTTCCGGATACGCGTCCATGTAATTCGCGAGCAATGGCGTCATAACATATCGGCTGAACAGTAGCGGCAGTAAGACCACCAGATTTCCTTGCGCTTTTACGTGAAGTCCTCTCGCAGACGCTTCAGCATCCTCAATCTCCTTCAAAATACGCGAGCAGTCTGCCATGAACGCTGATCCAGCCAGCGTCAAGACGACACCCTGGGTGCTCCGCTGTAACAGCCGTACTCCGAGACGTGTCTCCAGGCGTGCAATGGCACGTACGACTGTCGGTCCCGATACGGCAAGTCGGCGTGCGGCCGACGCTAGGCTCGGGCGCTCCGAAAGCGCTTCGAACATCACCATCTCGTGATAGCGATCCATCAGAGAGTACTCTGGCTATCGGGTTGAAGTGCGGCATTACTCCCCAACTGCTCGACGAGGAAATCAACGAACGTCCGGATTTTTGCAGGAACTCGGTTGCTCTTTTGATACACAATCTGGATTGGAAGGGGCGGTGGCTCATAGTCGCGGAGGACGAGTTCCAGCTTACCGGCGTCGACATGATTGGCGACCTGGTAGGATAAAACCCGCGTTATTCCCCACCCTAGAGACGCAATGTTGATCGCAGCCTGATTCGCCGTGACCACCAGGCGCGGTTGAAAGCGAAAGCTGAGATCGTTGCCCTGATTTACAAATTGCCAGTCGCTAAGGAGGTGGCTCGCAGAGGACATAACAA
Source organism: Pseudomonas petrae (assembly GCF_021728295.1). Lineage (GTDB taxonomy): Bacteria > Pseudomonadota > Gammaproteobacteria > Pseudomonadales > Pseudomonadaceae > Aquipseudomonas > Aquipseudomonas petrae. The sequence continues at coordinate 462,061 of NZ_JAKJXE010000001.1, read as the reverse complement.
TCCGCGCCGTGCTCAGCTCACCCGGGTGGCCTGGGCGGCCGTTTCGCTCAAAATAGGAGGGTGCCCAGCATATCACCTGTCGAACTTCTCCGACCTTGATGGCATTGAGGCTGCTTTCGTGCAAATGGCCAATCCGGATCGCTACGTCAATTCCCTCATCTGCCATGCTCACGACACGGTCTACCAATAACGCGTTAAGGTGTACGGAGGGAAATTGATCCAGGTACGAGGCCAGTAGCGGGGCAATATATAACTCGCCGAACAAGACTGATGCCGTCACGGTCAGGTGCCCGCAGGGGATTGAGTAACTCCCTGCGGCGGCCTCTTCAGCTTCATCCACCTCGCCAAGTATCCGGCGACAATCCTCCAGATAGCGCTGGCCCGCCTCCGTCAGGTGCAGGCTTCGAGTAGTCCTCGCCAATAACTGAGTGCCGATTCGCTCCTCCATGGCGGCGATCACACGTGTCACGCTAGGCGGCGAAATATTCAAGCGGCGGGCAGCAGCGGCGAAACCCTCTTCATCCGCCACAGCCGTAAATATCTGCATTTCCTGGAAGCGATCCATAGGCGACTCTGTCTCGTAGGTATGACTGTGATTATCTGGTAAAGGCTTGGTTGAGGATGGCGTCAGATCTCAAAACCAGCAGTAACACCTCGTGAAAAAAGGTCAGAAAGATCAATGCACGGCCTCCCTCTGATAGCGGCGCAACAACCAGAAGCCGATGCCACCGGACGTGTTAATAGCTCGGGGCGCACCCATGGGTGTAGCTGCTCTTACTGGGGTGGAGCTTTACGACATGGGGTAGGGACCCGATAGCTGAAAGCCAGGTCCGGATAAGGCAAGGTTCATTCTTTAATGCAGGCATATCAACTATGTACGAAACGGACGAGCACGCTGGCACGTCTGCGATTGTTGGTTCATCTTCGGCCAGGTACCTGCTGGCAGACAACCATCTGCCGTCCCCATATTTGGCCGCTAGATCATTCAAAATAGCATTCGAAACGGCGAGTATAGTTTCGCCGTCATCAATCACTGGACTTTGCCCCAGGCTGCACCGCGCGGGGAGTTCCGAGAGGTTCTCCCCGGACCGCTTCATCGAAACCAACTCTGCTTGCAAGCCAAGGAGCGACAGCGGCAACTCAATCCGATAGGAGTCATGGCGAATGGATGGGCGATAGACCTTGATTGCGTGCTTGGACATCCGGACCCCGATCATTGTTGGAATTAGACCCGTTGCGCGTAGATCATCGCCCGATCTCGTAGGTACCGGAATCGCCAATTTTCACAATCCAGCATTGCTTCCAGCGAAACAATCCTGATCAGTCAGAAGCGTACGCCTACCCACGGGGAGTGCGGAGGTGATGTTCGGTCCTGACTAGCTAGTGTCTGATTCCCAACGCTAAGTCCATAAAGGCCACTGAGGCAGCGCTATGGTAATTATTTTTGCGTCTTAGCACCGACGCTCCGCGTTGCGGGGCTTGGTTCTCAATTGCGAGTGTCGTTAACGCGCGGTCCTGGGTTGCAATCGGCTCCGGCAGAATGGTTGCAATCGGGGTGTGCCGGACCACTTCGAGTAACGTATTTACTGAATTCACCTCAACCACGACCTTGGGAGTTATGCCTGTTTGAGAAAAAAACTCGTCAATACTGATTCTAGTGGCGAAATCCGGTGTCAATAATGCAAAGTCCAGCTGCGCTACTTGCGCACGGGTCAAAGGGATGTCGCAGTCGTGCAACGGATGGTCCCGGCCCACCATCAGCCCCAATGTTTCAACAAATGCTGGAATAGACTCGATGTCGGCGTTCCTCACCTTATCAAAGGCGATTGCGATATCAAGTGAGTCATCCGCCAATCCGATCTCAATGTCGCCCATCGACAGCTCGAAGATCTGTAAATGAATGTTCGGAAACCGTGCGGAATAGTCCCGAACAAGCGGCCCGACCAAATACGCCATGAAGGTCGGTGTCATCGCTAAGCGCAAGGTGCCTCGCGACAGGTCTTTTACATCGTGAAGCGCGCGCTTGCCCGCCGCCAGCTCCACAAGAACCCGCCGCGCGCACTCGATATACGCCATGCCTGCATCGGTCGGCTTAACGGTACGAGATGTACGGTCAAAAAGGGCCACACCCAGCATGTCTTCTAATTGCCGAATCTGTTGCGAAAGCGTCGGTTGGGATACGTGAAGCACTTCGGCCGCGCGCGTGAAGCCTCCATTGTCGGCGACGGCCAGCAGATAGCGCAGGTGTCGTAGCAGCATGGGTAATCACCAAAGGGAATAGGGCAGGTCGATTGAGTGTATATCGGACTTGAGCGTAGTCACTGCTTCCGATTTATACGACGGCGACGGCGACGGCGACGGCGACAGCGACAGCGACAGCGACAGCGACATCGACAGCGACGGCGACAGCGACGGCGACATCGACCTAAGACCGCGTCAGGAGCACGATCCGAGGCAGCCCTCGCTGCGCTGGAGCTCACGCGCGACGCTCGGATTATTCTGCGAAATGAAACAGCGCATTGTTACGATTAGTCATTCCTGACATCACCCAAGGGGTCGACACTTCGTTTAGGCGCGCCTGCGCTTCAGTACATCCAGACGCTCAGCTTTCGTGCAACCATTTGGAGTGGTGACAATGACGCTTTCCAAGTTTTTCGTGTTATCCATGCTCCCGCTGATGTTAGCTCTCGGTACTGCCCGAGCCGAACCACCAAGAATGTCCTATCACCAAGTGATAGTTGATGGAGTAAATATTGCTTATCGAGAGATTGGCGACGTCAATGCTCCAGCCATCTTGTTACTGCACGGGGTCCCTAGCTCATCCAGAATGTACGATGGCCTGATGCGACGTCTGGGCGACCGTTTTCACATGATTGCACCTGACTACCCAGGCTTCGGAAATAGCGACGCTCCTACGCCCGAGCAGTTTGTTTACACGTTCGATCATTACGCAACGCTCATCGGACACTTCACTGATGTTGTTGGCTTAAAGCGCTACGTCCTGTTTATGCAAGACTACGGTGCCCCAGTGGGTATGCGTCTCGCGATAGCAAGGCCTGGTGCAGTAACCGCGATGGTTTTCCAAAATGGAAATGTGTACGCCGACGGCCTTGGAAAGGTGTGGGAGACTCGCAAAGCCTACTGGGCTGATCGTAATGCCTACGAAGCCAGGTTACAGGCTGCGCATCTGTCTATGGAGGTAACGCGCCAGCGCCATATCGGAAGTGATCCGGATGTAGGCGCCTACAATCCGGATCTATGGCAGGACGAAGTTGCGTTTCTCAATCGTCCAGGCGAAGGGCCAATCCAGATGGCTCTGATTTACGACTATCGAACAAACCTGGACGCCTACCCTGCGTGGCAGAAGTGGCTGCGCGAACATCGTCTTCCTACTCTGGTGATTTGGGGAAAGCATGACTTGGCGTTCACGGTCGAAGGGGCTCAAGCCTTTAGGAGGGATTTGCCAGACGCAGAGATCGACATCCTCGACGGTGGCCATTTTGTGATGGACACAAGACTGGACGAGGTTGCTAGTCTGACATGCACGTTTCTGGACCGTCAGTGACGCCCGTTCAGTATCGACTTATGCCCAGGCCGGCAGAACTGGCCCGGGCATCGCATCACTATCGTTTCACTGACTCGTTGCGTTTGGTGGAAACGGCAGCTGCCAGTTGATCAGTCACCGGTATCAGTAATAAGTCCCTGTCACCGGATTCACAAGCAAGTGGTCACCTGGTTCAAAGCGCGCCGCCAGATCGGGGCTGACCAGCGTGACCCGATTGCCAGCAAATGGGATGGGTGTGCCAGCGACCAGATGTTCGAGCGCCAGAGACGTGAGGCAGTTTCACCATGGAAAAAGCGGCCGGAAAATCTTAAGGAACCACCCCTCACCGTCATCGATTAGTTATCTTCTCACCGGCGTACGCAAGGTCACGAACTCTTCCGCAGAGGTCGGATGTACACCAATTGTCTCGTCGAACAGGCGCTTGGTGGCGCCGGCCTTCAGAGCGATTGCCAAGCCCTGAATGATGTCTCCAGCGTCGGGACCCACCATATGTGCCCCCAGCACCCTATCGCTTTCAGCGTCCACGACCAGCTTCATCAAGGTCTTTTCGGACGATTCGGTGAGGGTCAGTTTCATCGGCCGGAAACGGCTTTCGTAAACTACCACCTTATGTCCTTCCGCCACCGCCTGCTCTTCGGTCAGCCCTACGGTGCCGATGCTTGGCTGGCTGAAAACGGCTGTCGGAATATGCCGATAGTCCACGGGGCGATACTGTTCGGGTTTGAACAGACGACGCGCGACCGCCATGCCTTCTGCCGTTGCAACCGGCGTCAGCTGAACACCGCCAATCACATCGCCCAGTGCCAGGATGGACGGTTCGCGTGTTTCAAATCCCTCGTTGACTGAAATGTAGCCTGCTTCATTGAGTTCGACGAGGGTGTTTTCCAGCCCCAGATTGTCGAGCATTGGGCGGCGGCCGGTGGCGTAGAAAATACTGTCGGTTTCCAGTTGGCGACCATCTTTGAGTGTCGCGAGCAGGCTGCCGTCTGGCTGTTTGACGATCAGCTCGATGTCGGTATTGAAGTCCAAGTGAAGACCGCGCTTCGTCAGTTCTTCGGCCAGGTGCGTGCGCACCGATTGATCGAAACCTCGCAGGAACATTTCACCGCGATACAGCAGTCGTGTGTCGGCGCCCAAGCCGTTGAAAATACCGGCGAACTCAACGGCGATATAACCGCCTCCCACGACCAACACTCGTTTGGGCAACTGCTTTAGGAAAAAGGCTTCATTGGAAGTTATCGCGTGCTCACGTCCCGGAATATCCGGAATCTGTGGCCAGCCGCCGGTGGCAATCAAAATTCGCTCGGCGCTAAAGCACTGGCCATTGATGGCCACATGATGAGCATCGGTAAGCCGCGCGTGACCTTCGAACAGGGAGACGCCACTGCTAATCAGCAACTTGCGGTAGAGGCCGTTGAGCCTTTCGATCTCACGGTTTTTGTTGGCAATCAATGTCTCCCAGTCGAATTGTGGTTTGCTGGCGGTCCACCCAAATCCTTGCGCCTGTTCGAAATCTTCAGCGAAGTGGGCGCCGTAAACGAGCAGTTTTTTTGGAACACACCCAACGTTTACGCAGGTGCCGCCCAGGTAGCGGCTTTCCGCAACGGCGACTTTGGCACCGAAACCAGCTGCGAACCGTGCCGCACGTACGCCGCCTGAGCCTGCGCCAATAACGAACAAATCAAAGTCGTAAGTCATTTAATTTCTCTAATAAAAAGTGTGGCAGTCTGGGGACCACTAAACGGGTTTAAATGAAACGATCAGCTTCACCGCTTGCAGGACCGATGTGATTGATGCTGTGTGCCAGACACTTCTAAATTCCTTATGAACGTCGAGCGCTGGAGCGGTCCTGTGATTTTCTATGTACTGAGCCCCCATCATTTGGGGTAGCAGAAACCCGCTTTCATACTCACTCATGCTGACAATTGGCTCGGAGGTGCCACGATCGTCGCAACAAAAAGTAGTGTCGAACATCTCGGAATCCTTAATAAATTAACAAGACTGCAAGACGCGGTGCAGTTCTTAATCTCTGCGATCAAGTCTCAACCTAGCGGAACGTTTGTAGAATGAGCAAAGCCGTTACGACTCAATTGCGCTAAGTGAAACAATCCCGTCGAGGCTTAAGAATTCCCCGTCCGGCCGTGGGCGTGGGCATCGCTACGCATCGACTGCTCAGATACCGAGCGTAGGGGCCAGGGGTGGTTGCTGCCTGCATGAGTTCATCGCCACGGGAGACGGTTGGTTGGTTAAACAGGCTCCTTTTCATAAGGGAGGGTGGCTTGGTCTCGTTGCAGCAGCTGCCGGGCGGAATCAGCCATCATCACCACCGCCCCAGCTAGCATGAGCACATCTTTAAGGACGAGCCGTCCGCCTCCGGACAGAAACGGCACGCCAAACTGGGCATCTCCAATATTCGAGACCCATGCCTCTGGCGTTGTGATCAAGAATGACAGCGTGACCAGGGGCGTCAGGAAAGCCAATATGGATCCGACCATGCCTAAGCGGCGCGAAAATACATAGGAAAGGACCATTAGGCCGATCAAAATTTCTACAGTACCGAGCCCGTCCGAAAATGAGTAGGTATGGTTCTGCGTCTGCCATTCACGTTTTACAGGGTCCAGCTGTCCCTCATGCGTGAGGTGCTCTTTATATTCGCCGGGGCTTTTATAAAAAAACGACATGACAGGGCTGTTAGCCACAAAGGGGGTAATACTATCTGCCTCGTAGGGGAAAAACTTGAGAGCCCCAATCCAGATAAAGATAATGGCTACCCCGACACGTAGTAAGTGAATGCCGACATCATCGAGCTGACTGATGCCTTCCAGCACCTTCCGGACTAAAGTTGGAGTAGTTGTCATGATTAATGTCTCTGTTTCGAAGATTGATAATCTGTGAAAATCAGTTTTTCAAAGAGGAGCGAGCTTTTCGAATAGTTCGCCGTTACTTTCAATCTGAGCCAAATCATCGTATCCACCGATATGCTGGTCCCCGAAATAAATTTGGGGAACGGTGCGACGGCCGCTTCGATTGATCATCTCTGTTCGCCGTTCAGTGGACTGCACATCGATTTCTATAAATCGGATGTTTTTGCTCCTGAACAGCTCCCGTGCAGCACGACAGTAGGGACAGGTGCTCGTGGTATACATCGTAATTTCTTGCACGGTGTTTACTCTTTAAATAACAGTTGTCTTAAGCTGCTGCTTTACCGTGGCGAGCATGAACAGCGCAGGTGGTCGGATGCTTGGCCAGCGACTTGAAGGTGCGATTATCGGAGTCCAGGGCGTCGATCGAACCGGTCTCGATGTCGTAAACCCAGCCGTGCAGATTCAGCAAGCCTTTGTCTTGAGCCAGGCGCACGCTGGGGTGGGTCTGGATGTTCGCCAGCTGGGCGATCACGTTCTCGCGCACCATTGCGCTGACTTTTGCCGCTTCGCTGGCATGAGGCCGAGATTCGTTGATGACCTTCGCCGACTCGGCGTGTTCCAACCATCCAGCAACAGCGGGCAGGTGATTCATGCAGGTGCACTTGGCCACGGCAGTCATGGCACCGCAGTCGGAGTGTCCGCAGATGACGATGTCGGTGACGCCCAGCACGGCGACGGCGTACTCGACCGTTGCCGAAACGCCGCCCGGGTGGGGGCTGTAGGAGGGCACGATGTTGCCCGCGTTGCGGATCACAAACAGCTCGCCGGGTTCTTGCTGGGTCAACAGTTCCGGCACGACGCGGCTGTCAGAACACGTGATGAACAGCGTACCGGGGTGTTGCGTTGTAGCCAGGTGCTTGAACAAGTCAGAGCGCTGGGGAAAGGCGTCTTTCTGAAATTTTAAGAAACCATCAATGAGTGCTTTCATGAGGTGCTCCTGCAAATAGTGATTGAAGGTGAGTGGCTATTAGTTAGTGCAACCGCCGCCGAGTACGTCGTATTCCAGCACGTGGATTGCACCGCTCGAATCCTTGTACGTCATCTGCACCGGGGTGGGCGCGCAGACATTGGCAGCTGGAGTAACGTTCACAACGTGCGCGATATCCAGGTGCATGCCGTAGTTGTAATGCACCACGTCCGGAGTTGGAGTAACTTCCTGCGCATAAACCGACACGGACGTCATCAGGGCCAAGGCGAGAAACAGAAAATTTTTCATGGGGAGATCCTCCAGTTAAATGTGGTGATTCGTTAAAAACGCATATAAGGTGGGTGAAGCAGGCCCGCAGTTGTTGCGGGCCGAATTACCGTTCCGGTTGCAACCTTAGAAAGGACGCAGTGGGAGGAACTTGCCATCGAGGGTAATTACTGCGCGGTGGCCGCCTTCAGGGTCTTCAACTTTCTTCATGTCGAGCTTGAAGTTGATTGCGCTGATGATGCCGTCGCCGAATTGTTCATGAACCAGGGCTTTCAGAGTGGTGCCGTAGATCTGGATCATCTCGTAGAAACGGTAGATGGTCGGATCGGTCGGGACGCCGGCCAGGCTGCCGCGCAGCGGGATGATTTGCAGGCGGGCGACGGAGTCAGCGTCCAGGTCCAGCTTTTCACCGATGACTTTGGCGGCGTTTGCGGGCAGTGGCTGTTGACCGAGCAGGGCAGCGGTGACGTAGGCCAAGCCAAGACCGGTGCCGTCAGTCAGGTCCTGGAAGGACAGGTTCTTGCGCTGCTTGGCGTCGAGGATCTGGGCGGTCAGGGCCAGGCTGGTGTCGTTGTAAGCGTGAGACTGTGTCATGGTGTTTTTCCTATCGGGTTGGTGTGGATGGTGTTGCTGGTTGATGTTGCTGGTGTGAAGCAATCATCTGCCGATCTCTCGATAGCGTCCAAGACCGATAAGCAATCCTGCGTATTGGCCCAGCCTATGGATCTGTTCAGATAGCTAATACCGAAGGGGTAGGGGGAACTGACGGTGAGTTTTGAGCGACACCAGGCATCAACATTGCCAAAGCCGGCTATCGAGGTATTCATACAGAGTCAGGTGATGACTAAGCGGGTTCATCAATGTTCACCCAAAACTTCGTTCTGCGCGGTTATTGGTTGATCTGGGATCCGCTACAGTCACGCTTGCGCCAATGGAGCGCTGTGAGCCTGTGACGTCACGGCATTGCCAGGTAGTTGATAGATTCTGAATAGAGCTGTCTTAGACGAAAGGTCCGCGTCGCGCATTCGGACTGGCCCGTAACTCCTTATAGGGCGGTCAATGCAGGGGGCGGAAGTCAGGGAGCGCCTACAGGGAATATCTTTGTAACGCCCCAGGTACGGTCATTCCCGCTGGATGACTGAGAGGTATGAACCTGCTTCGCTTCGATCAGAACCCAAGCATTGCACTTCGTCCGAGACCGAGAATCAATGTAACTTACAGGTCATACCTATAGATTTAACCGCAACGTCGTAGCCGCTGTCGAAGGTCTGGTCCACCAGTCTCCCTCTTGCCACAAGTTAGCCGCGTGACCCCCATTATAAAGGCCATGGGCGGTCACAGCTTCCTATAAACCAAGTTCGCTGAGTCCAGGGTGATCATCGGGGCGGCGTCCCAACGGCCACCGAAATTTACGCTCAGACTCTTTGATGGGCATGTCGTTAATGCAGGCAAATCTGTGCGCCATTAACCCGTCTTCCGCGAACTCCCAATTCTCATTGCCGTACGAGCGGTACCAGTTTCCCGAGTCATCATGCCATTCGTAGGCATAGCGCACGGCAATCCTGTTGTCCGTAAATGCCCACAGCTCTTTAATGAGCCGATATTCAAGTTCCTTGTTCCACTTTCTTGTCAGGAAAGCTGCTGCTTCAGCCCGGTTCTGCGCAAAATCAACGCGATTACGCCATTTAGTTTCGGGGGTATAAGCCAGGCTGACTTTCTCAGCATCGCGACTGTTCCAACCGTCTTCGGCAAGCCGAACTTTTAGCGTCGCTGATTCACGATCAAATGGTGGGAGAGGAGGACGGGTGCTAGGTTCAGCCATGATCGTTGCTCCGAGTGTATATTGATATCAGGCGTCTTAGAACAATGCAGACTGCCGCAAGCTTTACAATACAGATGGCAAATGGTGTCCTCTACTGGCTATGCTTTGGTTTCGGGGAACTCCACCAGCGACACGAACTGATTGACAGCACCGTTAAGTGCATCTATCGATCCGGTTTCTATGTCGTATACCCATCCATGCAGATTTAGTTTATTTTGCTCAAGCGCTAATCTTACGCTCGGGTGGGTTTTCAAATTGGCCAGTTGCGCAATGACATTCTCTCGCACCATGGATGAAACGCGGTCTTTGTCTGACGCATGAACCCTACTGGCGTTTATGACTTTCGCGGATTCCGCATAACTCATCCATGCGGATACAGCAGGAAGATGATTCAATGACTTCCCGCTTGACACGGCTGTCATTGCTCCACAATCCGAATGGCCGCAAATAACAATGTCGGTCACTCCCAAGACGGCGACTGCATATTCGACGGTTGCAGTCACCCCGCCCGGTTGGGGGCCGTACGACGGCACGATATTGCCAGCGTTGCGAATGACGAACAACTCTCCAGGCTCTTGCTGAGTCAGCATTTCGGGTATAACCCTACTGTCGGAGCAGGTGATAAATAGAGTTTGTGGGGTCTGGGTGGTAGCGAGGTATTTGAATAAATCTGTTCGTTGAGGAAAGACCTCTTTTTGAAACTTAATGAAGCCTTCTATTAGTGCTTTCATCTCTTTCTCCGGCGCCAGTGGACACTTTCTGAATGAGATTAATTCTAATGCGGTTTTTCGTCAAATAGTGAAAAACATCAAGTTCGCGCTCGGATATGAATAAACAGCATAAGCGCGTTTCCGCATTTCTGCTACTGCTTACACCCTTCAAAGGAGTGAGGTTGTTTTCTGGAATAATACCCTCTCGTCAAAGGGTATTGTTGATTGATTTGGCAAATTCCTTAAATGCCTAGTTCACCTGAGGTGCCGGCGTTTAGGGGGTGTCGGATTCGAGTCGTTGGCACTATGCCGACGTGTTGTATCTCAGCGTATCAATGCGTGGTCAAGTGACAGAAGCGTACAAATAAGCATGTGAAAGGAATCTGCCAGATACACATCAGCCTTTTAATTTGGGGGCTGCAAAACACTCGAAATCAACGACGATGGCAGGATCAAAAAATGCGTTATTCAAATGTCAAAACCAAGCCGACGATTGTGATCGCGCTAGCCCTGTTAGGGTTTGCAGGCGTGTCATACGGTCTGGACGCGAAGGTGCGTACCGAAGTCTCCGGTGCGTCATCTCAGACCTGGCAAACGGGTTTACACCGGACAGATTTGGTGAAAAGAGATCTGAATGTCTCAAACCCTGAGGTGATTCAAGTCAGGGTTGATTTCGACGCAGGAGTTGCAGCACCAAAGCATTCCCATCCGGGTGTCGAAGTCGCTTATGTAATTAGTGGCACGTTCGAATATCAGCTGGAAGGGCAGCCGCCTGTTACGCTTCACCCAGGTGACTCTTTGTATATTCCGGCGGGTACACCGCATATCGCTACCAACGTCGGTCTCACCACGGGTGCCGAATTGGCTACCTATATTGTGGACAAAAGCAGTCCGCTTGTGAAATTGGAGAAATAGACGGTAATGGTTGTGCGCGCTCAGAGATCGGTCGCGTCGGCACTTTGGCCTCACCTTGAGATCACTGCGCAATGGAAAATCGAATACGCAGGGATGCTTTTACCGATTGATAGTTTGCATTCGCAGGTTAGGCCGACCTGAACTGCGACCAGTCGCGGTACGTTCAAAGACCCTGTTGAGGACCCCTTCTTTAGACGCGCCGGTCGGGGCGCCGTAGGCTTGAATAGTCTCAGCGGGCCTTGCGATGGTGACGTCTTGACTGCTGCTCACCTTCGGCTCCTCGAATCGCGGGTTGAAAGGGGGGACCGCTGCTTTACCGTCTCTAAAGCTCACTCGTAAAGGTAACGACCTCAATTCAAACATGCTTGGAACTGGGGAGCGCTTCTCGCTGTACGAGGTCCACTGGACCATCAAAATTCGCAACTCTGGTAGGCACACCTTTTTTGTCGATTGATGCCAACGCCCGTCTCAGCGATGTCTACTCCGATCACTCGTCAGGTGTGACCGGAGGGTTAAACACGGTCCGTTTACAGGACATCGCTCCCCTACTGCGGAGGAGTGGTCTTGAAGCTCGGAAGGGACTGAATGCTCGCCCACCAGGTTTCGAACCCGGTTACAGCAAAAACCTCATCCGCGTCTGGAGTCATGGCCAAATATGCACAGGCAGGCGCCAGGTATAAGTCACCAACTGACAGGGACTTCCCTGCAATGTAGGGGTCGCTTCCTTTGAGCTTCATAATTTCGGTGAGCACCAGCTTCGAGCCCTGAATGCCCTTGAGCCTTGACTCGTCATTTTGCCCGCCGATGAAGTCGGGAAACAGATAGTACCCAAACACTGACGCCATCGAACCGTACCCATATGAGTCATATATCGCCTGGGCCATATTGGCACGAGCGCGATCGCGTGCGTTGTCGGGCGTCAGCGAAACGCCAGGAAGGACCTCATCAAGGTAGGCCATGATGGCGCTGGTTTCTATCACTCTAAATCCGTCGTGCTCGATGACCGGCACCTTTCCGAATGCGTGGCGTACGAGGTGGTCAGGATGATGCGGCTCGCCCTTCATCACATTAATCTGCAACTGGTCGAACTCGGCATTCTTTTCTTTGAGAAGCATTTTCACAGTGCGCACGTACGGGCTGCCGTCAAAACCATAGAGGGTAAGGCTCATCACGATTGCTCCAATTTGAGGACATTTATCGGCGCGACAGGATCATGATTATTGCAGTATTTGTTATGACCAAGCGCCAGACGCGTTAGTACTTAACTTGTCTAAACCTGTCCGCAAAGAAATGCACGGGGCTCCACGATTTGAGCATCACCGACATTGGCCCCGTGATCTGTAGTGCGGTTCAGTTAGCAAGTTTCACCAATGTAGACCAAGACTCGGCGACGAGGGGCGCAATGTGAAAGTACGTTCGACTGAGGACGGATACGGAAAGGAAATGGCAAGTAGGTTACCTCTTTTAAATCAATGGGTTGTGGCTGTTGGATCCAAACAGTGGGTTTATTGTTCCGTGCTGCAAATTTAAGTGCTGCATTTCCTGTTGATTCTCCACGACTTGGATGAGGCCGAGACTTGTTGCTGAACTGATGCTCAGAGCAGGGTGGGCATAGCGGTAAAACATTCCGATATGCCCGATCTGTTTAAGTGGTGCAGTCAGCCTGACGGTCGCAATTAATGTCTGTGGGTCCAGAACGCAGCCTTCTCCCACCTTGTAGAGCTTGCACCCATTCATCTTTAGGTAGCCATATGACACACACAGCACTGATTGTTGTTGATATCCAGAACGACTATTTTTCGGGCGGTAAATGGGAACTCAATGCCGTCGATTCTGCGGCAGACAATGCCGCTAGGGTGATTAAGGGAGCACGTGATCGAGGGGATCTCGTCATTCATGTCCGCCACGAAACTCTGGCTCCAAATGCACCCTTCTTTGTTCCGGATTCACACGGCGCACAGCTACACGACAAGGTTCGCGCAATCGACGAGGAAGTTGTAATTGTTAAGCACTTCATGAACCCGTATCGTGAAACGCAGCTGAGTGAATTGCTGCACCGGCATGGTGTTCATCAGGTTGTGGTCGTCGGCAACATGAGCCACATGTGCATCGATGCTGTGACGCGCGCTTCGGTAGATTTCGGCTTTTCAGCGATTGTTATTCACGACGCCTGTGCCACTCATGACCTTGAATTCAATAACGTAAAAGTTCCCGCTGCGCTAGTACATGCCGCATTCATGGCCGCATTGAGATTTGGTTACGCGACGGTTTTGAGCGCTGACGAGTATCTACTGTAGTTTCTTATCTTTGCTTATGAGGAGCTCCCGATGACGACGTTATGCGGTACGGTAGATTATTATTACTGGCCTACTCCCAATGGCCAGAAAGTTGCTATCTTTCTAGAAGAGACAGGCCAGCCTTACATCGCGCACCCGGTGAACATAAGCAAGGGAGAACAATTCAGTCTTGCGTTTACCCGAATCTCGCCGAATCAGCGTATTCCTGCACTGGTCGATAGTGAGGCGGACGTGTCTCTATTCGAATCGGGCGCGATACTTCTATACCTTGCGCAGCGATACGGTCAATTTATCCCCCTTGATAACAAGGGGGCGGCGGGCGTCACGCAGTGGCTTTTTTGGCAAGCGGCGAACTTAGGGCCAATACTGGGGCAGACCGTTTATTTTCTGAATTATGCTCCGGAGCAGGTGCCTCTTCCGATAGAGCGATTCACCAAAGAAACTCAGCGCCTTTACGGGGTGCTGGAGCAACAGCTGGCTGACCACCCGTATGTAGCAGGGGAGTACTCCATCGCCGACATGGCAATCTTTCCCTGGGTGCTGCAACACGATAAACAGGGAATGGTGCTTGACGAGTACCCAAACGTGGCGGCGTGGCTGAGGAAAATCAGCGAACGTCCAGCCGTAGTTCGAGCTTATGTGAAGGGTGAGGAGATGCGCCCTTCCAATCAAACCGATGAGGACAGAAAGAAGCTATACACGCTTGGTTAAGGTTCGCCGCCCGCCTGCTAGAGCCTGGTAGGCGGCTTCGGATTCCGCCCGTGGGTGGTTTCCATGGCTCATGAATCGCGGATGGACCCGCAACAAAGCTGCCGTTAGTGAGCTTAAATTATGTTTACCTTGGTAGGAATGCTATCGCCGCGCGGCTCCATTTGAGCCCATTGCACCTATTTACGGATACGTAGAGGTGGTCATGAATCAGAGAAATGAACCAGAGGAATCAATTTGGCATGCAGGTGAGCGCCATTTGCAGCAGAGCGTTGGCGTGGCGCAGCAAATGGAAGAGTTTGGCCGCAGGGTAGTTCGTGATCATATGCCCGATCAGCACCGCTTGTTCTACAGTCAGCTGCCTTACCTGGTGCTGGGTGCCGTGGATGAGCACGGTACACCCTGGGCTACTTTAATCGAGGGGCCTCCTGGGTTCATTCATTCTCCATCCCCCCGGGTACTAGAACTCAACCAGTTGCCAGCGCAAGGTGATCCGGTAAGAGAAGCTCTTATCCCAGGTGCGGGAGTGGCCCTGTTGGGAATAGATCTAAAAACCCGAAGACGCAACCGTATGAATGGCCACTTAAGCGCAGTGACTGCCGACGGTTTTTCCGTCTTCGTTGAGCATGCGTTTGGCAATTGTCCGCAATATATTCAGCTCCGTTCTGTCGATCCGGTTAGACCAGGACGCCCGTCGCTTGGCTCCGAGCCAGAGCATCTCACCGACCTTGATGAAGCGGCGAGCGCGTTCATTACCCAATCGGATACCTTTTTTGTAGCTAGCTACCTGGACAGGGACGGCGACGCTTCCAAGCGCTCTGTCGATGTGTCCCATCGGGGAGGAAAACCTGGCTTCGTTAAGGTCAGAGGTAATGTCCTGACAATTCCGGATTTCGCCGGCAATCTGCACTTCAACACGTTGGGCAATTTTCTACTCAACCCTCGGGCTGGCCTGCTATTCATTGATTTTCAAACCGGCGATGTGCTTCATGTGGTCGGCCATGTCACGGTCATTCTTGAAGGGCCGGAGATCCCCGCATTTCAGGGGGCTGAACGACTCTGGACGTTGACGGTCGACCGCGTTGTGAGGCGTGCCGCAGTTCTCTCGTTGCGTTGGCACTTTGACGGTTTTTCACCCAATAGCCTCATGACTGGCAATTGGGAACAAGCGGCGGGTCGTTTGCAGGCCGACGCTTTGCGAAATGAATGGCGCCAGTTCCGCGTGACTCGCCTAGTCGACGAGAGCAGCACTATCCGCTCCTTCTACCTTGAACCAGCCGACAGTGCCGGCTTGCCTCGCTTTGAGGCTGGCCAGCATTTACCAGTGCGAGTCTGCACCGCTGAAGGCAACACCCCAGTCGTCAGAACGTACAGTTTGTCGAGTGCGCCCTCTGACAGTTTTTTTAGAATCAGCGTAAAGCGCGATGGGGTCATATCTTCTCACCTCCACGACCGCATTCAAGTTGGAGATGTGATCGATGCTCGCGCACCTCAGGGGCGTTTCACGATTCAGCCGGATGAACATCGACCGCTGGTTCTGATTGCTGCGGGTGTTGGGGTGACACCAATGCTCTCAATGCTCCGGGAGGTAATCTACCAAGGTGAACGCATCCGCAGAACCAGGCCGACGTGGTTCATTCAGAGTGCACGAAGCCTGGCAGAACTGGGATTCCGTGACGAGTTATACGAATTAGCGACTCGCGCCAAGGACAACGTTCGCGCGCTGCGTTTGCTAAGTCAGCCGGAGAAGCATGCTCGGGAAGGTAAAGATTTTGAGCTGGCCGGTCGCGTAGATCTGGAGCTACTTAAAGCGTTGCTGCCATTGGACGATTACGATTTTTACCTTTGTGGTCCCGGTGCGTTTACTCAAGCTTTGTACGATGGATTACGTGATTTGCGCATCGGTGATGATCGTATCCATGCAGAAACCTTTGGCCCTTCGACCCTAATCCGTCAACGAGACCATTTGACCCCAGCAGTGGAGCAGGTGCCTGCGGCGACTAATCCCGTCAGAGTACTTTTTTCAGCTTCCGCCAAAGAGGCGCGTTGGGAGCCGGGAGGAGGAAGTTTATTGGAGCTGGCGGAGAGTCGTGGGCTAAGCCCGGACTTCAGTTGTCGGGGAGGATCCTGCGGGACATGCCGCACTCGACTAGTCAGTGGGCAGGTTCATTACTCGAATCTTCCAGCAGAAATGCCGGCTGGAGGAGAAGTTTTGATTTGCTGTGCTGTGCCCGCACACCCTAACGAGGGCGATGCTCCGTTGGTGCTGGATTTATGATCAGAAGGTATTTCGACCTCCTCAAACCGCTAGCGGTGGGTTGAGGACTTTCTCCAGTCTGACCTCGCGGGGATAAGCCGATGATCGCTGATGTCGCCGCCTACACTTATTTGTCTCACGCTCCTGAGGGCAACGTCGCACTCACGGGGTACGCACGAGTTAATTCTTGGCTCAGCAGCATTGAGTCTTTGCCAGGTGTCGTAGGTATGCAACGCACTGCTAAAGGCCTTCAAGAGGCTTAAGTTCAGGGTCATCAAGTCATCAAGTCATCAGGTCGCCAAGAGGCCGAGAAAAAATATCTCGGTGACGTTATCAACCCGGCGACCTTAGTTTAAAAAACTATCACTAGCTTGCGTTCGGAGGATTTCATGGACTTTTTGCTTTATCTGGCTCTCGGCGGGTGCGCGGGCGTGCTGGCAGGGCTTTTTGGCGTCGGCGGCGGCCTCATCATTGTCCCTGTCCTCGTTTTTAGTTTCACGTTGCAGGGATTTGACAGCGCGGTGCTTACCCATCTGGCGGTCGGTACTTCTCTAGCCACCATCATATTCACAACGATTCTTTCTGTGCGGGCCCATCATCGTGCAGGGGCTGTGAGATGGTTAATATTTGGTTGGATGACAGTGGGCATTTTGGTCGGGGCTGTAATGGGTTCAGTGACCGCAAGTCTTATTGCGGGTCCCACCCTTCAAAAGATAATCGGGGTATTTGCCATCGTGATGGCTGTCAAAATGGCCCTTGATTACAAGCCCAAAGTTAGCCGAGACATACCTGGGAAAAGCGGATTGGCCATGGCTGGAGTAATTATTGGCTGGGCGTCCGCTATTTTTGGCATAGGCGGGGGTTCGCTGACAGTACCTTTTCTGACGTGGCGTGGCTTGACGATCCAACAGGCTGTCGCAACATCGGCAGCTTGCGGGTTTCCAACTGCGGTCGTCGGAACGATCAGTTTCATGATGCTCGGCTGGCAGGATCCTTTATTGCCCGAACACAGCTTGGGTTTCATCTATCTGCCTGCATTGGTCGGCATCGCAATTACCAGCATGTCATTCGCACCATTCGGCGCGAAGCTTGCGCATAGACTTTCTCCGAAAAAATTGAAATTGTCGTTCGCAGTGATGCTGGTCGTCGTCGGTATCAGTTTTTTGGCTTGAAATGTGCAAGTTACAACTATGTTTCGAGTGAAGCGATTGATGGATGATGCGCAAGATCTGGCTTACCTCAAAACACTACGCAATGGAGGGTGCGTGATCTCATGCGCGCTAACGATAGTGGATGCAGAATCATGAAAACATTTCCAGCTATTGTGAGGTTACCCTCAGGCATCTACGATATTTTTTAGGCGTTAGCGGTTCTTCAGAAACTTGCAGATTTAAAGTTACCGTCAGCGATTTGGTTCATGTGCAGGCTTCATTTTCAATGGCTGAACCTCAACAGGTAGGGCCGGTGTTGCATGACGAAGCGTGACATCTCGTCATGGCGTATCCCGAAGACCTGTCATCCCTGTCATCCCTGTGATCTTCTGATCCAGTTCCAGAATGTGTTTGTGAGCGAGCGCTTTAACTTCGGCGCTAGCACGCCCTTGATCTTGCCAAAGGGTCAGCAACTTTCCGGCTTCTTCCAGCGAAAACCCCAAGTCCCTTGAGCGCTCAATGAACGCAAGCGTGTGAAGCTCACTGGACCTGTAGATCCGATAACCGCTGTCGGTTCGTGTCGCCGCTTTGAGCAACCCGATCGACTCGTAGTAGCGAATCATTTTAGCGCTAAGGCCGCTCTTCTTTGCTGCTTGCCCGATGTTCATCGCGAGTCTCCAGGAACTTCGGTTTCCAAGTCTTTAACAGCAGCGCGTTGCTCACGACACTAACGCTAGAGAGTGCCATGGCCGCACCTGCTATTACTGGATTGAGTAACCCGAAAGCGGCGAGTGGAATACCGATGAGATTGTATACAAAGGCCCAAAAGAGGTTTTGGCGAATTTTCGAGTAGGTCCTTCGACTGATATCCAGCGCTGCGGGAATCAGTCTCGGGTCACCGCGCATCAGGGTAATACCCGCGGCATGCATAGCAATGTCGGTCCCACCACCCATGGCGATCCCGATGTCGGCCGCAGCGAGGGCAGGGGCATCATTAATGCCATCGCCCACCATCGCAACCACGCCAGTTTTTTTCAGTGTTACAACAGTGGCTGCTTTATCAGCAGGCAACACCTCGGCGTGCACATCATCAATGCCCAGTGCGTCAGCGACAATTCTGGCACTCCCTCGATTGTCCCCCGTCAGCAGATGACTACTGATATGTCTTGCACTCAACTGCTCTATGGCCTGCTCAGCACCCGGTTTGAGCGTATCTCCAAAGGCGAAGAGACCGATCACTTTTGGTTGTGGGCGCAACTCAATTAGCCAAGACAGCGTGCGTCCCTCTGCTTCCCAATTGTGAGCGCTAGCCGCAAGGTCGTCTGATGCTAGATCGCTTTCCTCAAGCATACGACGATTACCAAGCGCCAGGTCGCGACCTTTTACGGTACCTGCGATGCCACGTCCCGCCAGGGAACGGCTGTTGCGCACGTCTTCCAACTTCAACCCGCGCTCGCTAGTGACATCCAGCACAGCTTTTGCCAACGGATGTTCGCTGCCCCGTTGCAACGCACCTGCCAATTGAAGCAGTGAGTTCTCATCGCCCTCCAGGGCGGCCATGTAAGCAATCCGTGGCGTGCCGGACGTAAGCGTTCCTGTTTTGTCAAAGACCACAGCAGTGACCTCGTGCGCGCGTTCTAACACTTCGGCATCCTTGATCAGGATCCCGTAGCGCGCAGCGACTCCCGTCCCGGCCATAATCGCCGTCGGTGTCGCCAGTCCCAACGCGCACGGACAAGCAATGACCAACACAGCAACGGCGTTAATCAGTGCTGCTTCGACCGAAGCGCCTGCCATAAGCCAGCCCACGAGCGTTGCAACAGCGATTAGCAGTACTACAGGGACAAACACCTGGCTGACCTTGTCGACAAGTTTTTGAATAGGCGCTTTGGCAGACTGTGCATCCTCCACAAGGCGAATGATGCGCGCGAGTACCGTCTCTGTCCCTAGCGCCTGAGTACTAACTAGCAGAACACCCTCGCCATTGATTGCGCCTCCGGTAACTTTGTCGCCCGGCTGTTTAGGCACCGGCAGGCTCTCTCCGCTGATCAGAGCTTCGTCTGCGTGGCTCTGACCTTCAATAACTTCGCCATCGACAGGGAAGCGCTCGCCGGGTTTCACAAGTACCCGATCACCGATCTGCAACGCGCTGATAGCCACATCGAATTCTTGTCCGTCGATAACTTGAATAGCACGCTCAGGACGCAATGCTTCCAGAGCCCGTATTGCGCTAGCGGTCTGGCGCTTGGCGCTGCTCTCCAGGTATTTGCCAAGTAACACCAGAGCGATGACCACCGCCGATGCTTCGAAATACAAATGCGGCATCGTTCCGGGTGTTGCCGTTAGCCACTGATAGACGCTTAGTCCGTAACCGGCACTCGTACCCAACGCCACCAGAAGATCCATGTTACCGGCACCCGCCCGCACTGCTTTCCATGCAGCAACATAGAATCGGGCTCCGAGGAAAAACTGCACAGGCGTAGCCACAAGAAATTGCAGCCATGCAGGTAGCATCCAATGCACGCCGAAGGGTTGTAGCAGCATTGGCAACACCAAGGGCAGCGCCAGCACAATGGCCAAAATAAGGTGCCAGCGTTCAGTGTCGTGGCGCCTTAGCTGGTCGGCTTGCTGGGCGGAGGGATCTTCAACAAGGCTCGCGCTATAACCCGCCTTGTCGATGGCAGAAACTAGCGAAGCTGGGTCAACGTCACCTATTACCTCAATATGTGCTCGTTCGTTTGCCAGATTAACCGTGGCTACGCTTACGCCGGGTACTTTGCGCAGGGCGCGCTCGACGCGGCCTACGCAGCTGGCGCACGTCATGCCGGAAATGGGTAAATCGAAGGTGTTGGAATTGTGCATCATGGGCACTCCTGGAAATTCATTCCAGCAAGGATCAACCTTGCCACTTTGGCAAGGTCAAGCGTTCGTGGCATGAGTATTCTGGAGAGCTTCAAAACATATGCCGTAATATGATCTGCCAGTCCTGTCTGTGATCCGTGATAACAACCACTCTTCCTTTCGTAGGCCCGTGATGCCACACAAGTGCCGTCTGCCAATAACGATAGCCACGGTCTGAGCCTGTTGCCCGGCACGGGCTTAGGTATCTGGTCTCATTTCGTCCGGTTGTTATTTCGATCATTGCGCGGCATGAACGGCAGCCACATTAAAACGTTTCGATTATTTCAGATGGACGTTAGTGGCCGAGGGTATTACCAGACGTCGATATGTTTTCAGCGAAAGGCGTAATGCCGATGCTAACGGGAAGGGCAAAGGGATTCAGTGGCGTCGCTATCAAACCGATCCCTCCTGACCTTCCCATAGAGGGAACCTCGAGCGTCGTGTCACCAGGAGTTCTCCACCCATCAGAAGATTTATCCCGTACAAGCATTCAACGTTCAAGGCATGCCTTGTGGTCACTGCATTCGCGGTCTGACCACTGCTATTCATGCTGAAGCTTCCAAGGCCGATGTCCACATCGACCCTGCGACCGGAAGATTGGAGGTGCGGACTACATTGAAAGCGGCGCAAGTGATCGCGCTCGTTCGAGAAGAGGGGTATCAGGCGGAATCGGCTATGAAGAGTGGGCATTTTTCGCAAACAGACTCGGTTCAATCGATTCTCATCGTGAGAGAAAACGAAAACACTTCCTGACCAAGCGCTTTGGCTGGTTAGGTTAAAGATAGGTCAAGTCAGCGCGGAGCGATTCAGGCACCGCGCAAACGTACCCGGCACTTTACTTTTCACACCCCCCCTATACTCTCGATCTCACGCCCACTCGCAGTACGAGATCTCCATCCCCCATCCCTCAGCCCTCCATCCTTCCAGCCAGTCAGAGAAGCCATGATCACCATCCAAGAGCTCAACGATTTCATCAGCAACCCGGAACTCAATGACTCGATCGCTCAGATCTGGACGTTGATCGGCAAGCATTTCGAGCAGGCGCAGGGCACATTGCCGGCTGAGCGAGCGATGCCGCGCAAGGAGTTGTCGTTTCACGATCATGTGCGGTTACTGGGTTACTTGGCTCTTCTGGTCGAAGGCATCCCAGGTGATGTGGTCGAGATTGGTGTCTGGAAGGGCAAGTCGCTGGTGCTGATGAATGAAGTCTGCAACCGCGAGCGCCGCATTATCGGGATTGACCCGTTTGAGCTGCCCAATCAGTTTGAAGAGTTCAGCTATTACCAGGAAAACCTGTTCTCGAACGCCTTGGTGCTGAGGGGCTATTCGGAGTTGTGTGCCGAGCGCTTCTACAACCTGTCGCCGAAGGTGGCGCTGTTGCACATTGATGGCGGCCACGCAGGGCGCAATGTGTTGCTTGATTTCCTGCTGTACTCGCCCAGCGTCGTACCGGGTGGGTTTATCGTGTTCGACGACTACGGGGACTTTCAGCACTCACCGGAGGTAGGCCCGGCGGTCGATTTGCTTCGCGCGACTGGCTATTTCAAAGGCTTCAACGTGATTGGGTGTGTGCATGGCTTTGAGGCGAGCTATGTGATTCAGCGAGCGGGATAACGCCAACCGCCTCAGTAAAAAAAGGCAGCGGGCGGATCGTCCTGGAGGACAAGCAATCAGGCCCATTCCGCCCAACGCACCGCCGTCAATCCATACCGCCGGCCATGGGCGATCAGCGCCGTCAGCTCTTCCCGGGTCTTGGATAGATTGTGCAGTACGCCGACGCCCGCGTGCAGGCAGGCGTAGTACCAGGCATCGGCTTCGTTCAGCGCTGAATCGGGTTGGAGGAATACTCGGTGCTCGCCCAGAAAGCGGTAGTGGATGCGAAATGTGCGCTGGCCTGACATTAATATCTCCGGTTTGATATCAATGTGACTGCAATGGCTCATCGCCAGTTCAATGTGTAAGGCATTTCTTATCTTGAGCCAGGGTGACTACGGTCCAAATGCCATTGCTCAAAACGGGCAACCCGCGTGACCGTCGTTTTCACTGTGACCCGTCATGCCGTTTCAGTTCCTGATACAGGGCCATTTCCTGACTGGTACGACGACTTCAGGCCATCATTTCGCAATCGATGGGCGACAAAATGTCGCAATCGTTTTCAGGCGAGTAAGATAGGCACCCTGTTTTTACCCCCCTATTTCTTCGGACGGATCCTGCGTTGAGCGTCGTGTACATCGACCTCCGGGGCATCGTTTCGACGTCGTATTGATAGAGCAAACAGAGAAAAGGCGATCACTGCAAATGACCAAGACCTCGCGACCTTTATATATTTCCTATGCCGGCCCTTCGTTGCTGGAGATGCCGCTGCTCAACAAGGGCAGTGCGTTCACACCGCAAGAGCGCATCGATTTCAACTTGGTCGGCCTGTTGCCGCAGAATGTCGAAACCATCGAAGAGCAGGTCACCCGCGTTTACAACCAGTACCAGCAATGCGCGAGCGATCTGGATAAACACATTTATCTGCGCTCGATTCAGGACAACAACGAAACCCTGTTCTTCCGCCTGCTGGATTCGCACCTCGACGAGATGCTGCCGATCATCTACACCCCGACCGTGGGTCAGGCGTGTCAGGAATTCTCGAAGATCTACCGCACCCACCGCGGGCTGTTCATCTCTTATCCCGAGCGCGATCGCATCGACGATATCCTGCGCAGCGCGACGAAAGATCGCATCAAAATCATCGTGGTGACGGACAGCGAGCGCATCCTGGGCCTGGGCGATCAGGGCATCGGCGGCATGGGCATACCGATCGGCAAGCTGTCGCTCTACACCGCATGCGGCGGCATCAGCCCGGCGTACACCTTGCCGATCGTGCTCGATGTGGGGACCAACAACAAAGAGCTGCTGGACGACCCGATGTACATGGGCTGGCGCCACGAGCGCGTCACTGGCAAGGAATACGACGACTTCATTGCGCTGTTCATCGAAGCAGTGCAGAGCCGCTGGCCGGACGTACTGTTGCAGTTCGAAGACTTCGCCCAGACCAACGCCATGCCGTTGCTGGAGAAGTACCGCGACGAGTTGTGCTGCTTCAACGACGACATTCAGGGCACGGCTTCGGTTGCCGTGGGCACCTTGCTGGCGGCATGCAAGGCCAAGCACGAAACCCTGGGCCAGCAGCGGGTGGTGTTTCTGGGCGCGGGATCGGCCGGTTGCGGGATCGCCGAGCACATCATCGCGGCCATGGTCATCGAAGGCCTGAGCGAAGCCGAAGCGCGCAAACGCGTGATGATGGTTGACCGCTTCGGGCTGCTGACAGACAGCATGGACAACCTGCTGGACTTCCAGAAGAACCTCGCGCAGAAGTCCGCCGATGTGGCGGGCTGGTCGAGCGGGGAGGGTTCGCCCGAGTTGCTGGACGTGGTCGCCAATGGCAAGCCGACTGTGCTGATCGGCGTGTCCGGCCAGCGTGGTCTTTTCACCGAGCAGGTTATCCGCGAGATGCACAAGCACTGCGCCAAGCCCTTGGTCATGCCGTTGTCCAACCCGACCTCCAAGGTCGAAGTCACGCCGCAGGAAGTTCTGACCTGGACCAACGGCGACGCGCTGGTCGCGACCGGCAGTCCTTTTGCCCCGGTCACCGTAGGCGATCGTACGTTCCACATCGCCCAGTGCAACAACTCCTACATCTTCCCGGGCATCGGTCTGGGTGTTGTGGCGTCGAAAGCCACGCGCATCACCGACAAAATGCTGATGGCGGCTTCCAATGCGCTGGCGGAATGCTCACCGATGGTGACGGGCAAAGGTGACGCTGTCCTGCCGCCGCTGAAGGAGATCCAACAGGTGAGCAAGAAGATCGCATTGGCCGTCGCCAGGCAGGCTCAGGCTGAAGGCGTGGCCCTGGAGACCACCGAAGAAATGCTCGTCGAAGCCATCGAGCGTAACTTCTGGATGCCGAACTACCGCAGCTACCGTCGCAGCGCGGTGTAGTCGGATCCGTCACTGAAGGCAAACGCTTCAACCCGGA
The DNA here is from genome assembly GCF_021728295.1 of Pseudomonas petrae. Lineage (GTDB taxonomy): Bacteria > Pseudomonadota > Gammaproteobacteria > Pseudomonadales > Pseudomonadaceae > Aquipseudomonas > Aquipseudomonas petrae. The sequence goes on along the minus strand of NZ_JAKJXE010000001.1, from coordinate 437,592 downwards.
CCGCCCCATGGAAACATGCGGCGGTCTTTTGTTTTGTGGCGAATAACTTCAGGATGGGGCCTGCATAAAAACAAAAAAATCAGCGAGGGACGCATGCAAACGGACGTCAGTCTCCATGACTACATCATCGTCGGCGCGGGCCCGGCGGGCTGCCTGCTTGCCAATCGGCTGTCGCAGAATCCTGCTCACCGGGTCCTGCTGCTCGAAGCCGGCGGCCAGGACAATTACCCCTGGATTCATGTGCCGGTGGGGTACCTCTACTGCATCGGCAATCCTCGCACCGACTGGTGTTTCAAGACCGAAGCGGAGCCCGGCCTGGGCGGGCGCGCCCTCAACTACCCTCGCGGCAAAGTACTGGGCGGATGCTCGTCCATCAACGGCATGATCTACATGCGCGGCCAGTCACGGGACTACGACGGCTGGGCCGAGCAGGGCAACAAGGGCTGGGGCTGGAAGGACGTTCTGCCGATCTTCCAACGCTCGGAAAACCACTACGCGGGCGACTCTGAGCTTCACAGCGCGAAAGGTGAATGGCGCGTCGAGCAGCAGCGTCTCTCATGGACCTTGCTGGAGGCGTTCCGTGAGGCGGCGGCGCAAACCGGCATCCCTTCGATCCCCGACTTCAATGGCGGCGACAACGAAGGGTGCAGCTATTTCCAGGTCAATCAGCGGCGCGGTGTGCGCTGGAACGCGTCCAAGGCATTTCTCCGGCCGGCGTTGAAACGCCCGAACCTGACGGTGATCACAGGTGCTGAGGTGTCGCGCGTGGTGTTCGAAAACAGTCGCGCCAGCGGGGTGATTGCTCGCGTCAACGGGCAGGAACAGACGCTTCAGGCCCGGCGGGAAATCATCCTCTGCTGCGGGGCCATCGGGTCGCCCATGGTTCTGCAACGCTCAGGCATCGGGCCGCGAGCACTGCTTGAAAAGCTCGGCCTTGGCGTTCGGCATGAGCTGCCCGGCGTCGGCGCGAATTTGCAGGATCACCTGCAGTTGCGCCTGATCTACAAGGTCAGTAACGGCCAGACGCTGAATCAGATGGCGGGCAGTGTCTGGGGCAAGATGAACATGGGCCTGCGCTACGCCTTCAATCGCAGCGGTCCGTTGGCGATGGCGCCGAGTCAGCTGGGCGCCTTCGCGCGCTCGGGGCCGGAGCAGGCAAGCGCTAATCTCGAATATCACGTGCAGCCCTTGTCCCTTGAGCGCTTCGGCGAGCCGCTTCACGGGTTTCCCGCATTCACGGCGTCAGTGTGCGATTTGCGCCCGCAGAGCCGTGGCACGGTGGAGATCCGTTCGGCGCTCGCCGATGCCGCGCCGATCATCAGGCCGAATTACCTGAGTCACGAGACCGACCTCAAGGTGGCTGCCGATGCCATTCGCCTGACGCGTCGCATCGCCACCGCGCCCGCGCTCGCTCGCTTTGAACCGGTTGAATACCTGCCCGGCGCGAGCCTGCAAACCGAGGAAGAACTGCGTGAGGCGGCCAGCGTCGTCGGCACGACGATCTTTCACCCGGTCGGCACCTGCAAAATGGGGCAGGGCCGCGACGCCGTGGTCGACGAACGCCTGCGCGTGCACGGCATCACCGGCCTGCGCGTGGTGGACGCGTCGATCATGCCGAGCATCACTTCCGGCAACACCTGCTCGCCAACCGTGATGATCGCCGAGAAGGCGGCGCAGATGATTATTGAGGATGCAGCCGGGCTGAACTGCTCGGCATAAATGCTTTATCGGTTTCGGAAGATCCTCGCTGAGTTCCTGCGGCTTGAGCCGCAGGTCCCTTTCTAGAAAGCAACAATCCCGCCCCCACCAATCGTTCTCATCCTTTTCACAAAAAATTGATGGCCCGATGCCTAAAGTTCGCGGCATCGGCGGGGTTCCCTCCGCGTTTATATTCTCATTTCCAGCCAAGCAGACTTTTATGCTGAACGTAAAAGCAGTTCGTCCCGAGCTTGTGACATTGCTTGCCAGTGCCTTTTTGCTGATCGGGTTTAACCTGACCCTCTGGCAGCATGTATTTGCAATTACCGATTCTGACGGTAAGGGCCTGTTGTTGCGCGGTGCTTTTGCGCTGATGGTGTTCTGTGTCTTTAACATTTTCTTCACGCTGTTAGCGTTCAAGCGCGTATTGACACCGGTGTTGATCGTTATCTTTTTCGTCAGCGCCGGCGTGGCTTATTTCATGAGCCAATACGGCGTGATGATTGACGCGGGGATGTTCAGAAACTTTGCTGAAACCAATGTCACGGAAGTGCGCGATCTTCTGTCATTGAAGTTGCTCGGTTATTTGTTTTTTCTGGGCGTTGTCCCGTCGTTCATTCTTTTCAACACACCGATTGCCTATCGCCGCTGGCCCCGTGAGTTGCTCAGCAAGGCGTTGGTGTCCGTTGTGTGCGTGGTCGCCATCGGCGGCGTGGCGCTGTCGAATTATCAGGGGCTGTCGTCGCTGTTTCGCAATCATCACGAGTTGCGCCTGATGGTGGTGCCGAGCAACTACATCGCGGCGTCTGTGGGTTACTTGAGTGAGCAGGTCAAGTCTGCGCAGCGGCCGTTCGTGAGTATCGGTCAGGATGCCAAACTTGCCAGCGATTGGCAGCAGCACAAGCGCAAGTCGTTGACCGTGCTGGTTGTGGGTGAAAGTGCGCGGGCCGAGAACTTTGGCATCCTGGGTTACGATCGCGATACCACGCCGCAATTGAGCAAGGAGCACGGACTGCTCACGTTTACTGACGTGCATTCCTGCGGCACGGAGACGGCGGTGTCGGTGCCGTGCATGTTTTCCAACATGGGCCGCAAGGATTACAACGCAACCACCGCGCGCAATGAAGAAGGCATGCTCGATGTACTGAAACGCGCCGGGCTGGATGTGATCTGGCGCGACAACCAGTCGGGCTGCAAAGGCACCTGCGACCGGGTGACGTTGCAGGACGTCAGCAACCTCAAGGATCCGGCGCTGTGTGCCAACAACGAGTGCCGCGATGAAATCCTGTTGCAGGGGCTGCAGCACTTCATCGACCAACTGGACAAGGACACCGTGCTGGTACTTCATCAGATGGGCAGTCACGGTCCTGAGTACTTCAAGCGTTATCCAAAAGAATTCGAGAAGTTCACCCCGGTGTGCGAAAGCAATGCGCTGAATAATTGTACCCGGGAAAGTATCGTCAACGGCTACGACAACACATTGCTGTACACCGACCATGTGCTGGCGTCGCTGATTGATATCCTGCGCAGCAATCAGGGGAAAGTGGACACGGCCATGGTTTATCTCTCCGACCACGGTGAGTCACTGGGTGAATACAACCTGTTTCTTCACGGCACGCCTTATATGCTGGCGCCCGATCAGCAGAAACATGTTCCGATGATTGCCTGGTTTTCCGAGAGTTATCAGCAGTCATTCGCAGTGGATACTCATTGCCTGCAAAAAGAGCGCAACGCGCCTCTCAGTCAGGACAACTTGTTCCATTCGATGTTGGGCCTGCTGCAAGTGCGGACAAGCGTCTATAACCCGGCGCTGGACATGTTCGCGGGCTGTCGGGGGATTTATACGGACGGGGTACTGGCCAATGAGTGAACCCCTGGGCAAAAAGGTTCACGTTGAAGAGTACGTGCATCGGCATGAACACACCTTCGGCCGGCGTCTGAGTCTCTGGCGCGATGCGCAGCTGGCACGGATGGCGTTGCGCGATGCAGGCGAGCCCGGACTGGTGCTGGACTTGCCGTCGGGCTCCGGGCGTTTCTGGCCGGTGCTGGCCGAACACGCCAATCGGGTAATCCTCGCGGCCGATCCTTCCACCGACATGCTCGCGTTCGCCGAGGCGCAGTCGTCAAGCGAGGTGCGCAAGCGCATCCGCACGTTCCAGAGCTCGGCGTTTTCCATCGGCCTGTCCGCGAACGCGGTGGACTGCATCTTCTGCATGCGGTTGTTCCATCACTTGGCCGACAGCGAAAAACGAGGCGCTATTCTCGACGAGTTTCACCGGGTGACCCGCGACACGGCCATCGTCGGGCTGTGGGTGGACGGCAACGTCAAAGCCTGGCGTCGCAAACGGCAGCAGGGTCGACTGGACGTTGGCATGTCTGTGCCCCGCAATCGGTTCGTGGTGTGCCGCAGCGACATTGAATCCGAGTTCGCGCAGGCGGGTTTCAGGATCGTCGATCACCATGACTTTCTTCCCGGCTACGCCATGTGGCGGGTGTACGTGCTGCGCAAGGCCGGCCAGTGATCGGATGGACGGTCGTCGCCGCAGCGGCTATTTGCGCGCTTCAAAGATGAAGTTGTTCGAGACTTGCAGGACGGATGCCCGGTAACCGCTTGTAGCGATATATACTGCGCGCCATTCTTCGAGGGAGAGCCGTGTGGCCATCGATATTCACTGGATTCGCGACGACCATAGCCTCGCCGAACATTGCGCACAGTGGCAGACACTGCCCTACGTTGCGCTCGACACCGAATTCATGCGGGTCGACACTTTCTATCCCATCGCCGCGCTGTTGCAGATTGGCGATGGTTCACGCGCTTACCTGATCGACCCGTTGCTGATAAGCGATTGGAAACCTCTGGCCGCGCTGCTGGAAAACCCTGACGTCATCAAAGTCGTTCACGCCTGCAGCGAGGACCTTGAGGTGCTGCTGCGCCTGACCGGCAGCCTGCCGGCGCCGCTATTCGACACGCAACTGGCGGCGGCCTATCTGAACCTCGGGTTCTCGATGGGTTATTCGCGTCTGGTGCAGGAAGTGCTGAACATCGATCTGCCGAAGGGTGAGACGCGTTCGGACTGGCTGCAGCGTCCACTTTCGGAAACCCAGATCAGCTACGCCGCCGAAGACGCCGTGCACCTGGCCGAGGTGTACAAGCTGCTGCGTCCGCGTCTGTCCGATGAAAAGTACGCGTGGGTGCTGGAGGACGGTGCTGAACTGGTCGCCAATCTGCGCCGCGAAACCGATCCTTATGACGCTTACCGCGACGCCAAGCTGGCGTGGAAGCTGTCCCGTGCACAACTCGCCGTGCTGCGTGAACTCTGCGCCTGGCGCGAGCAACAAGCGCGCCTGCGTAATCAGCCACGCAACCGCATCCTGCGCGAACATTCGCTCTGGCCGCTGGCAAAGTCCCAGCCAGACAACCTCGCCGCGCTGGCGAAGATCGACGACATGCACCCCAAGACCGTGCGTCAGGACGGCGAGTTTCTGCTCGACCTGATCAAGAAAACCGGCAGCGTGTCGCCGGATCTGTGGCCGCCTGCCTTGCCGGAGCCGCTGCCGATCGAGGCCTCTAACGTGCTCAAGAGCTTGCGCGTCATTGGCCAGCAGCAAGCCGAGCGCCTCGACATGGCGCCGGAATTGATGCTGCGCAAAAAGACCCTCGAAGCCCTGCTCAAGACCGGTTACCCAGACGGTCCCTATAAACTGCCCGATTCGCTGCGTGGCTGGCGCCGCGAATTGATGGGCCAGATGCTGCTCGACAGCCTGGCCAACGCCGGAGAACAGCCTTGAAACGTATTTGCTCCATCTACCGCAGCCCGCGCAGAAACGAAATGTACCTGTATGTCCTCAAGAGCGACGCCCTGGAGCGTGTGCCCGAGGAATTGTTGACCGCGTTCGGCAAGCCGCAGCACGCCTTCAACCTGGTCCTGTCGCCGGAACGCGCCCTGGCCCGTGAAGACATTCACGCGGTGCTCGCCAATCTGGAAAAGCAGGGTTACCACCTGCAGATGCCACCGGCCGAAGACGATTACATCGAGCACTTGCCCGAAGAGCTGCTGCGCCGCAACGATCCGATGTGATCGATTTCTGACCCTGCAATCCACCGCAGGGGTACACCGGACCGTTGCATGCGTCAGACCTGACCGGCTCAACCGAGCGCGGTCCGGCACGCTGTGCGGTCGCACGCCCCGTTTATTCGAGTTTTGAATCCATGCGCGTTCTGATCGCCGAACACGATTACCCCGTTTACACCGAACTGCTCCGCCAGACTGCCCCCGAGATCCAGGTGCTGAGCAGCGGTGACTCCGCCGAACTGTCGAAAATGGCCGCCGAGGCGCCGATCTGGCTCGGTCAGCCCGACCTGCTGGCGAATCTGCTGCGCCAGGGCCACAAGCCGAAATGGCTGCAATCGACCTGGGCCGGCATCACACCGTTACTGGCTGACGGGCTGTACCGCGACTATCAACTGACCCGCGCCGTCGGCATCTTCGGGCAGGTGATGGCCGAGTTCGTCCTGACCTACCTGTTGGTACACGAGCGTGAAGTGCTGGCGCGGTTGGTCAGTCAGGTCGAGCGCAAGTGGGACAATCGCATGGGCCGGAGCCTCTCGGGGCGCAAAGCGCTGATCGTCGGGACGGGCGACATTGGCCGGCACGTCGCCCGGTTCCTCGTGCCGTTTGGCGTCGAGCTGTATGGCATTGCGTCAAGCGCGCGGACTGAAGCGCCGTTCGCTGAAGTGGCTGCGCTGGAGGACTTGCCGCGTCTGGTGGCCGAGGTCGACTTCGTCATCAACCTGCTGCCCAACACGCCGCAGACCCACGACCTCTACAACGCCAAACTGTTTGCCTGTTTCAAGCCATCAGCGTTGTTCATCAACGTCGGCCGGGGCACGGCGGTGGTTGATGCGGACTTGGTCGAGGCGCTGAAAGAAGGGCATCTGGCGGGGGCGGTCATTGACGTCTGCCGGCAAGAGCCATTGCCCCAGCGTCACCCGTTCTGGACGGCGTGGGGCCTGTTGCTCACCGGTCACAGCTCGGCGCCGACGTCGCCGCCGGCGATGACCCGGCTGTTCGTGGACAACCTCAAGGCCTATGCGGCCGGCGAGGCGTTGCGCGGAGAAGTGGATTTCGCGAAGGGGTATTGAACCCTGTCCTTGTGGGACCGGCTTCAGCCGGGAAGAGGCCAGTGTGTACGCCATCCATTTTGTGGAGTGGCCCCCGACGCCTTCCCGGCTAAAGCCGGTCCCACTCAAACCGAGCGTCCAGCTCTTACAAACTGAAATCCCCCTCAGCCGCGAGCTCAGCCAGCGGCCGACGCGGGCTCGGCGTTTCCCGAGCCTGAAGGTATTCGGCCAGCGTCGATTTATCCCCCAGCTTGCCGATCGCCACCGCCGCGTGCAGCGCGTAATCCTCCGGAATTTTCAGTTCCTTGCGAGTCAGTTCCTGATCGAAACCGGCCATGCCGTGGGTGTGCCAGCCGCCGATGCTCGCCTGCAGCGCCAGATATCCCCACGCCGAACCTGTGTCAAAGGTGTGCCACAGCGCCGGAGTTTCTTCGGTGGCGCCGGGGGCGGTGAAGGTGGTTTTGGAAATAATGATCACCAGCGCCGAGGCATGCTGCGCCCAGCCGCGATTGAATTCATTCAGCAGGCCGAGGAAGCGCTCCCAGTTTGGCGTGTCACGGCGAGCGTAGAGAAAACGCCACGGTTGTGAGTTGTAGGCCGAAGGCGCCCAGCGGGCCGCTTCAAAAAAGCTCAGCAGGGTTTCCTGCGGGATGCTCTCGCCGCTGAAGGCGCGTGGCGACCAGCGCTCGGTGAATTGCGGGTCGATGGCGTACTCGGCAACACGGGGATTGGCGCTCATGGATTCGATCCTGAAAGAGAGATAACCCGCTCGCCTGCAGCAGGCGGCGTGATCATTCAGTTGGGCCGTTGACGGCAGGCATCGTCGCAAAAGGGGTTGATCAGCGCGGGCAATGGCAGACCTGCCCGCGAGGGCCTAAAGCTACTGCGCCGCTTCGTTGCTGACAAGCCTGCGCATTGCGTGGTTGAAGCCGCTTCCATCTGCCGCGCGCATTGACCGACAGTCGCCCGTGCTTGGCCCGGATGACGTGTACCTCTAGACTGGCGACCTTTCATTGCCCCACAGCTTTGCGCGAGAACCATGGCCGCCATAGTAGAACCCTTCTGGATACGCAAAACCCTCGAGCAGCTCGATGCAGTCGAGTGGGAGTCGCTGTGTGACGGCTGCGGTTTGTGCTGCCTGCAAAAACTCGAGGACGAGGACGACGGCAGCGTTTATTACACGCGCATCGCCTGCAAGCTGCTGGACCTGAACACCTGCGCCTGCACTGATTACCCGAATCGCCGGGCCCAGGTCCCGGACTGCATTCAGCTGACGCCCGGACAGGCTGACGAATTCAAGTGGTTGCCGCCCACCTGCGGCTATCGGCTGGTCAGCGAGGGCAAGGACTTGCCGCTCTGGCACCATCTGGTGTGTGGGGATCGGGAACAGGTGCACAAGCAGCGTATTTCTCAGTCCGGCCGCATGCTCAGCGAAGGCAGCGTGCCCGAGGACGACTGGGAGGACTACCTGATTTTTCGTGCGGGCTAAAGCGAAAAGCTCGCGAGGCTGTCGGTTCAGCCGTCACGAGCTTGCTTGCGATGCAGCGTCGATCAGACGCCTTTCGGACCTTTCAACGCGTCGATGCCAGTGTCGACAGCGTCTTCTACAGCGACTTCAGCTTTGGTTTTCAGCTTGCTCAGTTCGGCGCCTGCTTCTTCGATGCGCGAACGGGCTACGTCCATTTCACTGCGGCTCTTGTCGATGAGCGCCTTGGCCGAGCAGTGGCCAGTGATGCCACGGGCCAGTACGGCGCCGCCGATTGCCAATTCCACCAGACCGAAGATCCCGCCGCGGCGCAGGCCTTTGCCCATCATCAGTACACCACCTGCCAGCGAGCCAATGCGCTCCCAGCCCTGTACGTTCTGCTCCGGGTAATTGTGCAAAGGTCGTTCGATGCGTTCAATGATCGGGGTGTCGCTCATGATGCGTTCTCCGTGGAAGGTAGGGTCCTTAAAGCTGACTGTCACAAGCGCAAACTGTTCAATGCGTTTTGTCAGCGCGCGGACGTCAGGTGCGATCGGTTTCCCGTCCGAACTGCGGGCCAGAGCGGGTGTTGATGCCTTTGGCCATGCGGTCGTAAAGCACGACGTTGACCGTCGCCGCGAGGTTCATGCAGCCCGTCGTGGGGATGTACACCACGTCTTCGCACCAATCGCGGATCTCTTTATCCAGCGAGCCGTCTTCCGGCCCGAAGATATAGATTGCCCGGTCAGGGTGGGTGTACTCCGGCAGCGCACGTGCGCCCTCGACCAATTCCACGGCCACCGGCACGCAGCCCAGCGGGATGATCTTTCTCAGGTCATCAATGCCGATCAGCGGGATGTCCTGGTGGATCTTCTTGGTGTCGGTGACGAAATCACGCGCACGCTCGTAGCGCTTGCCGGTGTAGAACACCGACGCCACGCCATAGCAGCCTGCTGCGCGCATCACCGAACCGACGTTTTCCGGGGATTTGGGATTGAACAGGCCGATGCAGGCATAGCGTTTGTTGGCCACGGGGGAGGGTGCTCATCAGAGAAAGCGCGGGAGTATAGGGGAAGAGGCAGCGGCAAGCTTTAAGCTTTCAGCCGCAAGCCGCAAGCCGCAAGCCGCAAGCCGCAAGCCGCAAGCCGGGCGGTGAGCTGATGAGCGCCGCCGTTGCTTTTGCTTGCCGCTTGCAGCTTAAAACTTGCAGCTTCGTTGCTAGTCCTTCTTCATCAACCCCGCCAGCGCGGCGAACGGGTTGTGAGTGGCCTTGGCGGTTTTCGGGCTGCTGGTCGAGCTTTCCGAAAAGTATTGCTGATCGGTGTAACGCGAGTGTTCGTTGTCGTGGCAGTACAGGCACAGCAGTTCCCAGTTGGAACCGTCCTGGGGATTGTTGTCGTGGTTGTGGTCGCGGTGGTGCACGGTCAACTCGCTGAGACGTTTGCCTGCAAATTCCCGGGCGCAGCGGCCGCAGACGTGCGGGTACATGCGCAGGGCCTTGTCGCGGTAACCCATTTCGCGATCACGCTGGGCGTCGGCGAGGATGCGGTCCAGTTTGGAAGTGTTGGTTGGCGTATTGGCCGAACTCATGGCGTCACCTGTTTCGTGTTCTGTTGGCGATGAAGATCTATGGAGGCAAGTCTAGCGCTTTGCCCGTCGCTCAGCCCTTCAGTTTTTCAGCGATCCAGATGGTGTGCCGTGTGCCCTTGTTCCCATGGGCGTAGACCTTGACCTCTTCGGCCTTGAAGCCGGCCTTGCGCAATTTGTCGCTGAAGGCCGCATCGGCGCTGGCGGACCATACGGCCAGCACGCCTTTTGGGCGTAGCGCGCTTGCACATGCCGCAAGACCGCCGGCCGAGTAAAGCCAGCTGTTGGACTTTTGCGTCAGGCCTTCAGGGCCGTTGTCGACGTCCAGCATGATCGCGTCAAAGCCCTGAGGCTCGGCTTTCAGCACCTGAGCGACGTCTTGCACCACCACCTTGGCGCGTGGGTCCTGCAACGGATTGCCCGATTTCTCACCCAATGCGCCGCGGTTCCACTCGACGACGCCGGGCACCAGCTCGGCGACCACTACTTCGCCGTTCTTGCCCAGGTGCTTGAGTGCCGACGCCAGGGTGAAGCCCATACCCAGTCCGCCGATCAGCACCCGCGGGTTGAGGCGTGACGCGACCTTCTTGCACGGTATTTCTGCCAGGGCGTCTTCGGAGCCGTGCATGCGCGTGTTCATCAACTGGCCGCCGTCGCCGCCCTGAATCTTGATGACAAAATCTTCGCCGTACTCGAACAGGCACAAGGCGCCGCCGTTATCGGGGATCGGAGTGGTGTCGAGCAGAACAAAACGTTTCATGGATAACTCGTTAAAAGGGTCGGGCCGCATGCAGCGCAATTTGTCAGAGCGCGATGCGTTGCGCAGGAGTAGCCTGCGCGGTAAGCGAAAGATTGGCAGGGGAGGCCAACGATGAAGTGCTCCATTCTACTGACGATTGTCATCACTGTGCTCGGCGTGTCGCAAGCGTCTGCCGAGAGCCTGCAACCTGTTCTGAATACGCCCGAGCCCATCGCGGCGTCGGCCGGTTCGCCCGGCACCGCGACGCCAACGCCGTACCCGCAAGTTGCACCGCCGGGCGTTCCCCATGCAGGCGGACAGGGCAACCCGCCGCTGCTGCCGAAGATTCCTCAGCCAGGTCCGCCAAAGGACGATGAGCCATTGCCGGGACTGCAGCCGTCGGCCAAGCCCAATCCCTGACTCACACTCGACGCTCTCAATCCTGCTGCGCCACCACCTGACCGTCCATCATGCGCAGCCGCTTCGACATCGCCACCGCGATCGCGCGGATGATCTTCGCCGCCACTTTCGGCGCTTCGTTGAGCATCTTGTCCAGCGAGTCCTTGCCCAGGTTCAACAGATAGCACGACGAACCGGCGACGCACGTGGCCGAGCGGCGTTCGCCGTCCAGCACCGCCATTTCGCCAAACGCTCTGCCGCTGCGCAGAATGGCTGTCTCCACAGCGATGCCATCGCTGTTGAGCTTTTGCACCGACACCGTGCCCGAATGAATGATGCACATGAACGTGCCCGCGTCGCCTTCGTTGAAGATCGCGTCGCCCTTTTCAATGCTGCTGATGCTGAAGTACCCCGCAGCGGCGGCAAATTCAGCCGGCGTCAGGGCGATGAACAGACCGCAGTCCATCAGCATGTCGCGGATTTCTTTGTTGAGTAATGTAGACATGGCGAATTCTTGTTGAGTGTTCTGGAGGATTGCGTGAAGCACTGGCTGGCGTGAGAGCAGCCCGGACTTTACAGCGTCCGGGGCTTCCCATGTGACACACCGTCCGCGCAGATGTCGTCAGGCCATTTTCAGCACTTTCAGAATAAATCCGTATTCGAGTGCTACGTCACGTAATCCCTGATAACGCCCGCTCATGCCGCCGTGGCCTGCGCCCAGTTCGGTCTTGAGCAACAGCAGGTTGTCGTCGACTTTTAGATCGCGCAGTTTCGCCACCCACTTGGCCGCCTCCCAATACTGCACGCGACTGTCGTTATAGCCCGCGATCACAAGCATGGCCGGATAATGCTGCGCCGTGACATTTTCATAGGGCGCGTAAGCCTTGATCCGCGCGTGAACATCCGGCTCTTGCGGGTTGCCCCATTCGTCATATTCAGTGACGGTCAGCGGCAGATCGGGGTCGAGCATGGTGTTCAGCACGTCGACGAACGGGACTTCAGCGATGGCCCCCTTGAACAGCTCCGGACGCTGATTGACCACCGCGCCGATCAACAGGCCGCCGGCGCTGCCACCGCTGATCACCAGTTGTTCGGCAGTGGTGATGTTCTCTTCGATCAAGTGTTCGGCGCAGGCGATGAAGTCGCTGAAGGTGTTTTGCTTGTGCGCCTGCTTGCCGTTGCGATACCACGCCTCGCCCAGCTCACCGCCGCCGCGCACATGGGCGATGGCGAAAGCGATGCCGCGATCCAGCAGGCTCAGCCGGGCATGGGAAAACCAAGGGTCCAGGCTCTCGCCGTACGCGCCATAGCCGTACAGATAAAGCGGGACGGTCTGACCTGCAAGCTCGCGCTTGACGACCAGGCTGATCGGCACCTGCGTACCGTCGGCGGCCGTCGCCCACAACCGCTGGCTGACGTAGGCATCGGCGTCGAACACACCCAGCACCGGCGTTTCCTTGAGTACGATTTGTTCCCCGGTGGCCAGCGACAATTGCCAGACCTGCGGCGGACGATTAAGCGATTGATAGCGCAGGCGAATCTTGTCGCTCTCGAATTCAAGGGTGTCCTGCACATACAGGTTGTACGCCGCATCCGGCAGTTGCACGCGATACCCCGGCAGACCTTGCGGATGCACTTCGACGATCGGCAAGCCGCCTTCCCGCAGGCTCAAGGTCAGGCCTTTGGCGTTGAGGCTGAAGCCGTCGAGCATGACCGTCTCGCTGTGGGCGATCAGGTTCTGCCAGTCGCCCCGCTCAGGTGCGCCCTCGGTTTTTTCAGGCGCCTGGTACAGCGCAAAGTTGATGCCGTCCTGATTGCTGCGGATCACCCAGCTCCATTCGCCCTCGATCAACCCGTGGTCCACCGAATACTCGTGGCCCTCGCTGCGCGGTGCCATGCACACGAACGCCTGCTCGGGCGTGCCGGCGTCCAGTACCCAGGCCTCACTGGTGGTTTTACTGTCCAGCCCCACGATCAACTGCCGCTCCGAGCTGCTTCGGTAGCAATGCAGGAAGAAGCGCCCGTCGGGCTCGCTGAACACCAGCTCGGCGGATTCATCGCCCAGCGTATGGCGGTACAGCTTGTGCGGACGGTGAGTGTCGTCCAGTTCGCCGAAGAACAGCGTCTGGCTGTCGTTGGCCCAGGTCATGCTGCCGTCGCAGTCTTCGAACGGCAGGCTGCTGACCGCGCCGCTGCTCAGCTCTTTGACGTACAGCTGATAAACCTCCTCGCCGCTGGTGTCGAGGCTGTAGGCCAGGCGCTGATGGTCGGGGCTGATGCTGAACGCGCCGAGGGAGAAGAAGCCAGCGCCGGCCAGTTCGTTAGGGTCAAGCAGCAGCTCTTCAGCGCTTTCGTCAATGGTCTGAGAGTCGTCGGTGGGACGCGGGCAGCGGTAGTGCCGGGCGTATTCGTCGCCCTCGGTGGTGCGGGTGTAATAAAGATACGGGCCCCAGGGGAAGGGCAGTGACAGGTCGGTTTCGAGGATGCGGCCCTTGATCTCCTGAAACAGGGTTTCGCGCAATGGCTGCAGCTCGGCGAGCTGCTGTTCCTGCCAGGCGTTTTCGGCCTTGAGGTAATCGAGCACTTCATCAGTGTCGCGGTTTTGCAGCCAGGCGTACGGGTCGGCGCCGTCAGCCTTGCGGGCGACGGGGGCGCTGGAAGTGTGTGGTGCGGAAGGCATGCGGGGCTCTCTCACGTGGGGCTTGTCTTAAAGGGATCGGGCGCTGGACATGCGGCAGACCGATAACTGAAGCCGGGGAAGCCGGGCTGGTGAAAAGTCGTTATCATAAGCGCCTCTTTACCTGCCTTACCACGGACGTCATGACCGACAACGACTATCTGATTGCCTGGGGCCTTTACGCGTTCGCCGCGTTGGGCTGTCTGTTGGTGTGGTTCAAGCTGACCGGCTGGATGTGGCGCTACCTGCGCGAACCCCTGCGCGTGATCGGCGCCGTGCTGTTGTTCTGCCCGACGATCGTCGATCCGGCCAAGGATCAATACGCCCCGGCGCTGGCGATCAGCGTGCTGGATCTGGCGCTGAAAGTCGGCAACAACGTCTGGCGCGCCGTGCTCGACCTCGCCACCTACGGCGCCGTCGCTCTGGGGCTCTACCTCATTTACGCCTTGATCCGCTTGCCGTTCCTGCGCAAGAAAAAAGCCCGTCTGGCCCACGCTGAAGCCGCCGCTGCACAGGCTGCCGCCGAGCAGAAGGAACACGACGAGCCTTATGCAGACCAGGCCGCAGGGCGCTTCGCCAGCCAGTCGCCAGCGACAACGCCAGCACCTGCGCCGAGCGGCCGTTATCGCGTCGAACCCAAACTGTGATTGTGACCGGCATCTTCCCAGACGCGTGCTTCAACGCACCGAGACCTGAGCATGTGTGAACTTCTGGGCATGAGTGCCAACGTCCCGACGGACATCGTGTTCAGCTTTACCGGGCTGATGCAGCGCGGTGGTCGTACCGGTCCGCACCGCGACGGTTGGGGCATCGGTTTCTACGAAGGCCGAGGCTTGCGCCTGTTTCAGGACCCCGCCGCGAGCAGCGAGTCGGAAGTCGCGCAGCTGGTCCAGCGTTATCCCATCAAGAGCGAAGTGGTCATCGGCCACATTCGTCAGGCCAACGTCGGCAAGGTCTGCCTGTCCAATACCCATCCTTTCGTGCGCGAACTGTGGGGGCGCAACTGGTGTTTCGCCCACAACGGCCAACTTGCGGATTTTCATGCCGGCGCGACCTTCTATCGGCCGGTGGGCGACACGGACAGCGAAGCGGCGTTTTGCGATCTGCTCAACCGGGTCCGCGAAGCGTTCCCTGAGCCGGTCGAGATCGAGCAGCTGCTACCGACCCTGGTCGACGCCTGCAACGAATATCGCAGCAAAGGCGTGTTCAACGCGCTGCTCAGTGATGGCGACTGGCTGTTTTGCTACTGTTCGACCAAGCTGGTGCACATCACCCGCCGCGCCCCGTTCGGGCCGGCGCGCCTGAAAGACGTCGATGTGATCGTCGATTTCCAGGCGGAAACCACGCCCAACGATGTGGTGACGGTGATTGCCACCGAGCCGCTGACCGAAAACGAGACCTGGAACCGCTACGAGCCGGGTCACTGGAGTCTTTGGCGCCGCGGCGAATGCGTTGCCGAAGGCTCGGCCTGAAAGAGAGGGATCTATGCTGCGCAGCTATATACGACTGGTGTTGTTCACAGCAGGCCTGTTGATAGGCGTGCAGATTCCAGGTTTCATCAGCGATTACAGCAAGCGTGTCGAAGCGCACATGCTGGAAGCTCAGCAGGGTCTGCGCGGCTACAACGAGACCGCCCAGCGGTTCTTCAACGGCGACGTGCAAGCGCTGATCCAGCATTACCGCAGCAGCGACGACCCGGTGTTCCGTACCGACGCCGACAACATCAGCAACCTGCTCACTCGCAATCAGACCCTCGACCGCGAGTGGCTCGCGCTGCAAGGGCCGTGGTACTCCCGCGCCTGGCATGTGCTGACCGCCGCCGACACCGGCATCCGCAACGAAACCTGGAATGGCTACACCTGGCAGGTGCTGCTGTCGCCGGAAGTGATCGGCTGGGGCCTGCTGTGCGCGCTGCTGTTCTCGTTGGTCATTGAAAGTGTGGTGGTGTTCATCGACTGGTTGTTTGTCGGCCGGCACCACGTGCGGCCGGTGGGGCGCGACTGGCGTTGAGGCGGAATGCCGGCACCGGCTTGATTGGGCAGTGACCTCGCTGACGCCTTCCCGGCTGAAGCCGGTCCTACGGAATATTGCGCTCAGTAGGACCGGCTTTAGTCGGGAAGGCGATTTAGCAGATACCACGCGTGCGCCTGGGACCGGCTTCAGCCAAGAAGGCAATTTTCCAGACACGCCGCGCATCCGTAGGACCGGCTTCAGCCGGGAAGGGGGAGTCCCGGTCAGCGAAGATCCCGGACACCGTTCACTTTTTCTTATCCTCCCCCCGCGCTTTTATTAGTTGGACGCTTCGGCCATTCGCGCCGAAGAATGCCCCCAACGCACAGCCCTGTGTCCCCGCGCTGCCCACCGAACGACCCCGCGCGTACACTCGAGCTTCTCCCCGTTTCGTTCGCACAGGAGTCACGCCTTTGAGCCGCCTGTTATTGAATTGTGATATCGGCGAAAGCTACGGCGCCTGGACCATGGGTCTGGACGCCGAGGTCATGCCCTACATCGATTGCGCCAACATTGCCTGCGGCTTCCACGCCGGCGACCCGAGCGTCATGCGCAAAACCGTCGCGCTGGCCCTGGCCAACAATGTCACCATCGGCGCGCACCCGGCCTATCCTGACCTGGTGGGTTTCGGGCGTCGCTCGATGGCCTGTTCGCCGCAGGAAATCCAAGACCTGCTGCATTACCAGATCGGCGCGCTCGACGGCGTTTGCCGAGCCCAGGGCAGCCACGTCAGCTACGTCAAACCCCACGGGGCGATGTACAACGACATGATGGCCAACCCGACGCAACTGCGCGCCGTCATCGAAGCCATCGCCCGTTACAACCCGGAACTGCCGCTGATGCTGCTGGCCATGCGCGACAACTCGGCGGCGCAGGCCATTGCCGATGAGTTCGGCGTCACGCTGTGGTTCGAAGCTTTCGCCGATCGTGCCTACGACAGCGTGGGGCGTCTGGTCTCGCGCAACCTTCCCGGCGCCGTGCATCACGATGCGGAAGTCATCATCGCCCAGGCCATGACCTTGTCCCGAGGCGAAGCCTTGATCGCCAGCGATGGCAGCGAGCTGCGGCTCCAGGCCCACACTTTGTGCGTGCATGGCGACAACGCCAGCTCCATCGACGCCGTCCAGCGGATTCGTCAGGCGTTGAACAGCGCTGACGCCGGACCGTCCGCCCTGTGAACCTGCGCATCGAAGTCGTCGCCATCGATTGCCTGATGGTCCGCCTGTTCGACGCCATCGACGAGGCCAACATGCCGTGGATGCTCGCCGCTACGTTGCGGCTGCGCGAGGGTTTCGCTTCGCATTTGATTGATCTGGTGCCGTCCTACACCACGCTGATGGTGCATTACGATCTGTTGGCGCTGAGTCCGACACAGGCTCGGGCAATCATCACCGAGGCGCTGACCGACCTCGCACCCGACGTCGCCCAAAGCGGTCGGCAGCATGTGTTGCCGGTCTGGTACGACCTCAGCGTCGGCCCCGAGTTAAACCTGCTATCGAAGCGCAGCGGGTTGTCGATCGACGAAGTGATTCGCCGCCACAGCCAACGCGAGTATCAAGTCTTTGCGCTGGGCTTCGCGCCGGGGTTCGCGTTCATGGGGCTGGTGGAAGAAATCCTCGCCGCGCCGCGCATCAAAACACCCCGCAAGCGCGTGGCGGCGGGAAGTGTCGGCATCGCCGAACGGCAAACCGCGGCTTATCCGCTGGAGTCGCCCGGGGGCTGGAACATCCTTGGCCGCACCCCCGCCAGACTCTTTGATCGTGAAATCGACGGCTACAGCCTGATGCAGCCCGGCGACACCGTGCGTTTTACCGCCGTTGATCACGCCGAGTTTATGCGTCTGGGCGGCGACGACACCCCGCTGGAGGGCCTGGCATGAGCGCGTTGACGGTAAAAAGCAGCACACCGCTGTGCCTGTTGCAGGACGCAGGACGGTTTGGCGTGCGACACCTCGGCGTCACCCAGGGCGGGGCTCTGGATTGGGTGTCGATGTCGTGGGCCAACAAGCTGCTGAATAACCCGCTGAACGCTGCCGTTATCGAAGTGACACTGGGTGGCCTGACGCTGCTGGCCGAATCCGACTGCTGCCTGGCGCTGGCGGGTGCGGATCTGGGCGCGATGCTCGACGACCGACCGATTGCGCCGTGGCGCAGCTTCTTCGTTCGCAAAGGCCAGCAGCTACGTTTTACCCGGCCCATCACTGGTGCTCGCGCCTACGTCGCTGCGCCCGGCGGATTTGCGGCGGTCGATGTGCTCGGCAGCTGCGCCACCGTCACACGCGAAGGGCTGGGCGGGCTCGAAGGAAGCGGCAAAGCGCTGGCTGCAGGCGATCAACTGACTTATTCAGGGGCGTCATTTGAGCTTCACGCGCTTCCCGATCACCTCATCCCCGACTTTTCCGATCAGCGTTCGCTGGACGTGGTGCTGGGCGCGCAGATCGGGCAGTTCAGTGGCTTGAGCCTGTTCGATGCGTTCAACAGCGAGTGGACCCTCGACAGCCGTGCCGACCGCATGGGCATGCGCCTGCTCGGGCCGGAACTGGTTTATCAGGGCAGACCGATGATCTCCGAGGGCATCCCGCTCGGCGCTATCCAGGTCCCGCCGGATGGCCAGCCGATTGTCCTGCTCAACGACCGCCAGACCATCGGCGGCTATCCAAGGCTCGGCGCATTGACGCCGCTCTCACTGGCGCGGCTGGCGCAGCAACTGCCGGGAACTGTGGTGCGGATGAAGGCGGTGGTACAGGAGGTGGCGCATCGGGAGCAGGTGGGGTTCGAGGATCTCGTCCGCCGTCCGCTGTAGGAGCGTGGCTTGTCCCGCGATCTGCCGGGAACCGGCAGCAATTCGGAAATGCGTTCCGCCTGATGTACTCCACAATCCGGTTTTACGACGACTGCGTCGCCGATCGCGGGACAAGCCACGCTCCTACGGTCTCAGCATCACTTCGCCAGATACCGCATTCCTTCTTCCAGCCCGCGCAGCGTCAGCGGGTACATCTGATCTTCGATCAGGTCCCGCACTATGTGGGTGGAGGTGGTGTAGGCCCAGGCGTCTTTGGGGTACGGATTGATCCAGATGATCTTCTTGAACTTGGCCATGAACCGCTGCATCCAGACGTAGCCCGCTTCTTCGTTCCAGTGCTCGACACTGCCGCCCGGTTGGGTGATTTCGTAGGGCGCCATGGCGGCGTCGCCGATGAAGATCACTTTGTAATCCGCGCCGTATTTGTGCAGCAGCTCCTGGGTGGCGGTGCGCTCGGAGGTGCGGCGCTGGTTGTTCTTCCACACCGACTCGTAAACGAAGTTGTGGAAGTAGAAGTACTCCATGTGCTTGAACTCGGTTTTGCAGGCCGAGAACAGTTCTTCGCAGATCTTCACGTGGGCGTCCATCGAGCCGCCGATGTCGAACAGCAGCAACAGCTTGATGGTGTTGCGGCGTTCGGGGCGCATCTGGATGTTCAACAGGCCGGCGTCGCGGGCGGTGTGGTCGATCGTGCCGTCGATGTCCAGTTCGTCCGCCGCACCCTGGCGCGCGAACTTGCGCAGGCGCCGCAGCGCCACTTTGATGTTGCGCGTGCCCAGCTCAACCCCATCATCAAGGTTCTTGTACTCGCGCTGATCCCAGACCTTCGCGGCCTTGCCCTGACGCTGGCCGGCGTCGCCCACCCGAATCCCCTCTGGGTTGTAACCGCCTGAGCCAAAGGGACTGGTGCCGCCGGTACCGATCCATTTATTGCCGCCGGCGTGGCGCTCCTTTTGCTCTTCCAGACGCTTTTTGAATTCTTCGATCAGTTTGTCCAGGCCACCCAGCGACTGGATCTGCGCGCGCTCTTCAGCCGTCAGCGAGCGCTCGAACTCCTTGCGCAGCCAGTCCTCGGGGATCAGCGCCTGCAAGTGATCGTCGAGCTTTTCCAGGCCATTGAAATACGCCCCGAACGCCCGATCGAACTTGTCGAAATGGCGCTCGTCCTTCACCAGAATCGTGCGCGACAGGTAATAGAACTCGTCCATATCAGCGAACGTCACGCGTTGCTTCAGCGCGTTGATGAGGTCGAGCAGTTCACGCAACGAAACCGGCACTTTGGCAGCGCGCATTTCGTTGAACAGGTTGAGCAACATAGTCGGCGTCCCGCGCTTGATCTAAATAAGCTTGACCAGAAAAGGCTCAGCGATTGCCGCGACGACTCATGAACGCCAGGCGTTCAAGCAGATGCACATCCTGCTCGTTCTTGACCAGCGCACCGGCCAGCGGCGGGATGGCTTTGGTGGGGTCGCGCTCGCGCAGTACGGCTTCGCCGATGTTGTCGGCCATCAGCAATTTGAGCCAGTCCACCAGTTCGGAGGTCGAGGGTTTTTTCTTCAGGCCCGGGACTTTGCGCACGTCGAAGAACACGTCCAGCGCTTCACTGACCAGGTCTTTCTTGATGTCCGGGTAGTGCACGTCGACGATCTTTTGCAGCGTGGTGCGATCGGGAAACGCGATGTAGTGAAAGAAGCAGCGGCGCAGAAAGGCGTCCGGCAGTTCTTTTTCGTTGTTGGACGTAATGATGATGATCGGACGCTTTTTTGCCTTGATCGTCTCGTCGATCTCGTAAACGTAGAACTCCATTTTGTCGAGTTCTTGCAGCAGGTCGTTGGGGAATTCGATGTCCGCCTTGTCGATCTCGTCGATCAGCAGAATCACCCGCTCTTCGGATTCAAACGCTTCCCAGAGCTTGCCCTTCTTCAGGTAATTGCGCACGTCGTGGACTTTGTCGACGCCAAGCTGGGAGTCGCGCAGACGGCTGACCGCGTCGTACTCGTAGAGGCCCTGATGCGCCTTGGTGGTCGACTTGATGTGCCAGGTGATCAGCCGCGCGCCGAAGGATTCGGCCAGTTGCTCGGCGAGCATGGTCTTGCCGGTACCGGGCTCGCCCTTGACCAGCAGCGGGCGCTCCAGGGTGATCGCGGCATTGACCGCAAGCTTCAGATCGTCGGTGGCGACGTAGGCGTGGGTGCCTTCGAATTTCATCGGGAAAATCCTCGAACAAGGCGGACAGACCCGTGGCCTGAACCGCGCAAGATAGGGCGCAAAGAATGCAGCGACTATACCGCGCAGCCCGCGCGACTGTGAACGCAGACGCTTTATTCAGTATCTGAATGGGGCGTCACGGTCTGACCGGGCAGAAAATTGTAACTGCCGTTGAGGTATCGCCAAAATAGCGATACCTTATTTTCCATGTCGACCAAATACAGATTCAGGGACAAATACAGAATTCAACTGCGGGAAAAGGATCACCTGCCGCCCCACGTGCACTTGACCGGTGGCGGGCTGGATGTGTTGATCTGCCTGCAGTTGGTTGAACCCATGCTCGGCCACGCACCGGCCGCCGTACTCAGGGAGGCGCTCGAATGGGTAAGGGCCCACCAAACAGAATTGCTGGAGGAATGGAAACGATGGCATCCATGAAACGTCCACGCCTCAAAACCGTAGAGGCGCTGGCTCATCAACAATTGGCGCTGACGTTCATCAACGACGTAAAATACGTCCTCGACCTGAGCGGCGACATCGCTGCATTTCCAGGGCTGCAACCGCTCAGGGATCCGAACGTTTTCAAGCAGGCGCAGATCGGCGATGACGGCTGGACCGTTGAGTGGGCCGAGGCCGACATCCAGATCGGCGCCGACACCCTTTACCTGGACGCGAAGGCGCAGGCCGCCACCGACGAGAACACACGGATATTCATTGGCTGGCGCGCGCGCACCGGTTTGCCGCTGGCCATGGCGGCCGAAGCACTAGGCGTCAGCACGCGCAGCATCACCCGCTACACCAACGGCAGCGAGGCCGCACCGCGCACGTTGGCGCTGGCGTGTCTGGGGTGGGATGCGTTGCAGAATCAGTCAGGCAACGGCGTGTTGCTGGCCGAGAAGCGCGCGGCCTATGGCGTCGATAAGGCGACCGGGAAAGATGACGAGTGAGCTGGCTCGCAATGGCGTTGTGTCCGCGTTGATCGATCGCTGACACAACGCTTCGCGAGCAAACTCGCTCCACAGATCCTGCATCCAACGCGCATCTTCGGTCCTGCCACGATCAACTGTAGGAGCGACCGGGGTGGCGCTCCACCTTGCCCGCGAAGGCGGCATGTCAGGCAATCGATTCCTCACAGGCAGAACGCCTTCGCGGGCAAGCGCGCTCCTACACAGTGACAGTGGCTGGCTTATTTCGCCTCGCTCTTGCCGCTGTCATAGCGCGTGTTGAACGCCTTCACGAAGGCATTACGCAGGATCTGCAAAAACGCTTCGAACGCACTGATGTCCTGCTTGTGAACACTGCCGCTGAGTTCCACGCGGGTGGCGAACTGGTTCTTCACCTGGTTCTTTAGCACCGTTTCGCTGCCGCCGACCACGGCTTCCCAGATCGAGCGGAAGAAGCCTTTGTTCTGGTTCTCGACGTCCTGCTGCCAGTCAAATACATCGACGTTACGCAGCAGGGGCTTGATGTAGCCACTGAGCTGTCCGTTGGTGGCCTGGGCTTCGATGACTACATCGCCGTCGCCCGCGTTGAAGTCGAATTTGCCGTACGCCGACGCGAAGTCGTTCAGGCGTTTGAGCTGGATACCGGTCGCGCGCAGCTTGAAGTCGAAGTCCTCCAGGCTGAACGGGTCGAACGTCGCGGTGCTTTCCAGTGGCGCGTGCCCCAACAGCATGGCCTTGCCCTCGAAGCGGGCATCGCGCTTGCCGGCTTTGTCCTCGACGTTGGTCAGGTTGTAGATGCTTGCGTTGATATTGTCGGCATCGATTTTCACTTTCGGCGTGGAGTTGAAATTACTGAAGGTGATCTTGCCGTCCTGAATGCGCAGCTCGTTCAGGGTGATCGGCAGCAGCTTGTTTAACTGAGCGCGCCAGTCAGTACCCGCACCGGTCTGGGATTGGCCCTTGTCCGGGCCACCGTCGACGAAGTTGAGTTCGGGACTGACAAACGCGACCTCGGCGACCACGGCATGGTCGTACCAAAGCGAATGCCAGCCGACGGCGAGGTCAATGACCGGCGCATCCAGCAGCGGCACCGGCACCTTGCCGTCGACCTTGACGATTTTCAGCCCGTTGATGCGGTACGCCCCGCGCCACAGGGCCAAGTCCACATCAGTGACCTGACCGCGGTAGTCGCCCATGTCGGCGAGTTTTTCATTGAGGTAATTGCGCACCACATACGGCAGCGCGATATGGACTGCGATCAGCAACACGACCAAGCCAACAATCGTCCATAACGGCCAGCTGTAACGACGTTTCATGTCTCCACCCTCCAGTGACGTAGTTTTGTTGACTGCTGGCAATGTGATCGGTTCGCTTCGACTGGACGTTGCACCGGCTCAAGGCATACGCTTTGAGCTTTTCCAAACCTGCACAAGGACCCGGTCATGAGCCGTATTTACGCAGATAACGCCCATTCCATCGGCAACACGCCACTGGTGCAGATCAACCGAATCGCGCCGCGCGGGGTCACCATCCTGGCCAAGATCGAAGGGCGTAATCCGGGGTATTCCGTCAAGTGCCGGATCGGCGCGAACATGATCTGGGACGCCGAAAGCAGCGGCAAACTCAAGCCCGGCATGACCATTGTCGAACCCACCTCCGGCAATACCGGCATCGGCCTTGCGTTCGTCGCCGCGGCCCGTGGCTACAAGCTGACCCTGACCATGCCGGCCTCGATGAGTATAGAGCGACGCAAGGTGCTCAAGGCCCTGGGCGCCGAACTGGTGCTGACCGAGCCGGCGCTGGGCATGAAAGGCTCCATCGCCAAGGCCGAGGAGCTGCTCGCCAGTGACCCCGCCACCTATTTCATGCCGGCGCAGTTCGAAAACCCGGCCAACCCGGCCATTCACGAGAAGACCACCGGCCCGGAAATCTGGAACGACACCGACGGCGCCATTGACGTGCTGGTCGCCGGCGTCGGCACCGGCGGCACGATCACCGGCGTCTCGCGCTACATCAAACACGCCATGGGCAAGCCGATTATCTCGGTGGCCGTAGAACCCATGGGCTCGCCGATCATCACCCAGGCGATGGCCGGCGAAGAGATCAAACCCAGCCCGCACAAGATTCAGGGCATTGGCGCGGGTTTCATCCCGAAGAACCTCGACCTCTCGATTGTCGACCGCGTCGAGCTGGTCAGTGATGAAGAAGCCAAGGCCATGGCCCTGCGCCTGATGCAGGAGGAGGGGATTCTTTGCGGTATCTCCTGCGGCGCGGCGATGCACGCAGCGGTGCGACTGGCCGAGAAGCCGGAAATGCAGGGCAAGACCATTGTGGTGGTACTGCCGGATTCGGGTGAGCGCTACCTGTCGAGCATGCTCTTTAGCGACCTGTTTACTGAACGCGAGCTGACGCAATAGTCGTATCCGCCGCCGCTTCGGCTTTGTACCCGGCGGACTAAAGCTTATGATGGCCGCCATTCGAAACCCGCCGGAAGATTGTCCCAGGTCATCCGGCGGCGGTTTCAGCAGCGTAAGCTTCGGGCCGCGCGGTTCGGCCCTGTTCCAAGGAGAGTTTCATGACCCTTTCTTTTGCTGTCAAAGCGGCGATTCTGCTGCTGTTTGTCGGCAGCACGCTGTACGTGCATCTGCGCGGCAAGGCGCGTTTGCCGGTATTGCGCCAGTTCGTGAATCACTCCGCACTGTTCGCCCCCTACAACGCCTTGATGTACCTGTTCTCCAGCGTGCCGTCCAAGCCGTATCTGGACCGCAGCAAGTTTCCCGAACTCGATGTGCTGCGCGACAACTGGGAAACTATCCGCGACGAAGCCATGCACCTGTTCGACGAAGGCTATATCCGTGCCGCCGCCAAGGACAACGACGCGGGTTTCGGTTCGTTCTTCAAGAAAGGCTGGAAGCGGTTCTACCTGAAGTGGTACGACAAGCCGCTGCCGTCCGCCGAGGCGTTGTGCCCCAAGACGGTGGAACTGGTCAGCCGTATTCCCAACGTCAAAGGCGCGATGTTCGCCCTGTTGCCCGGCGGCAGCCACTTGAACCCGCACCGCGACCCGTTCGCCGGCTCCTTGCGTTATCACTTGGGCTTGTCGACGCCGAACTCCGACGATTGCCGCATCTTTGTCGACGGTCAGGTGTACGCCTGGCGCGACGGTGACGACGTGATGTTCGATGAAACCTACGTGCACTGGGTCAAGAACGAAACCGACGTCACCCGCGTGATTCTGTTCTGCGACATCGAGCGGCCGCTGAGCAATCGTTTCATGATCGCCGTCAACCGCCGCGTCAGCGCGTTTCTGGGCCGTGCCACCGCACCGCAGAACACCGATGACGAACGTGTCGGCGGGATCAATCAGGCGTATGCGTTCAGCAAGCGGTTCAGCAACAGCTTCAGCGGCAAGGTCAAGCAGTTCAAACGCGCCAACCCCAAGGCCTATCGCATCTTGCGTCCGGTGCTGGCAGTGATCGTGCTGACGCTGCTGGGCTACTGGCTGTTCGGCTGAATACCCGCAGTTATCCAGGCGCCGCTGCACCTTGTGCAGCGGCGCTTTTTTGTTTCTGGCGTACGGCCAATCACGGCTAATAGCACGCCCATTCAATCTCGCGAACCACCCTGCGCCGACCATTGAGCGCTCCTGGTTGCGTCATCGCGCCTTTTTGCCAGGAACACTTTGAAGAAGGCAGATCCATGGCAAGCCTAAAATCCCTGTTGTCCCTCGCGTTACTCTCGTGCTCCAGCAACGTGATGGCGGCCACTGCCGAAGAGGAACATGGTTTTCTCGCCGATACCTCGCTGAATGTGCTGGCGCGCAACTTTTATCTGGATAACGACTACCGCACAGGGCACTCCGGGCAGAGTTACCGCCAGGAGTGGGCGCAGGGGTTCATCGCCAATCTGCAATCGGGGTTCACCCAAGGCACTGTCGGGTTCGGCGTCGATGCGCATGCGTTCTACGGCCTGAAACTCGACAGCGGAAAGGGACGGGCCGGAACCGGACTGTTGCCGCTGGGCGATGACGGGCGAGCTGCCGACGATTATTCCGATGCGGGCGGCGCGCTCAAACTGAGGATTTCAAAGACCACGCTGAAGTTTGGCGAAATGGAAGTGGAAACCCCCGTGCTCGATACCGGCGACAAGCGTCTGCAACCGGAGTACGCCACGGGCTTTTATCTCGACAGCCGCGACATCGATGGCCTGAAGCTGGTGGCCGGGCACTTTACCGCCTTCAAGAACGAAAACGCTTCGACAGCCAAAGGCGATTTCGATGGTTACGGTGCCAGCACCCGCGGTTCGTCGCTGAGTCTGGTGGGCGTCGAGACCACTGGCGATTCCCCATTCGGCGGCTCGGTGTACGCCTCACAGCTCACTGACACCTGGCGGCAGTACTACACCAACCTGCATCACTTGAGCGTGCTGTCGGACAACAGTTCGTTTTTGCTGGACGGCAATCTCTACCGCACCCTGGATCAGGGCGACGCACAGGCAGGCGCGCTGAATAACACCGCTTACAGCCTGCTGGCGAAGTACAGCGTTGGTCCTCAGGGATTCTCCCTTGGTTGGCAGAAGATCGACGGCGACACGCCGTTCGACTTTGTGGGGGGCGACTCGATCTATCTGGCCAACTCGATCAAATACGCCGACTTCAACGGCGCGCACGAGCAGTCATGGCAGGCGCGCTACGACCTTTCGTTCGCTGCCCTTGGCATTCCCGGCCTCACGTTCATGACCCGCTATGTGCGCGGCAGCGGCATTGATGGCACCCATGCGCCACGGGGCGCGGTGTATGAGCCGTTGGATGACGTCACCGGACGTTATCAGCCGATTCAGGGCAAGGACGGACGTCACTGGGAGCGCGACATCGACCTGAAATACGTCGTTCAGTCGGGACCGGCCAAAAACCTGTCGTTCGACGTGTCCCATGTTTCGCATCGGGGTAACGACGCTCAGGGGGGCGACGATATCGACCGCTTGTATATCGTGGTGCAGTATCCGCTGAACCTGCTGGACTGAATCGTCCGTTCAAATTGGCCGACGTCCAAAACGCTGTTGCGCGAGACCTCGTCGGCTGTTTATAGTCGACCTCTGTGTTGCAACATGATGCAGCACTGAGTCATTCCTCCTTGAGAAGACGAGCACGATGCCTGCATCCAGCCTACATTTCGCGTTCCGTGCCACAGCCTGTGCTGTCGCTGAACCGCGCGGTTGCATGCAAATCGCCTTCATCACGCGTTACCCGCCACCCCCACCTGTGAACAGCCCTGTCGTGTGCGCCGTCGCACCGCCAGGTGTCGTTGTGCTCGGCTGATCGACTGCCTCAACGCTGTCGGTCCAGGCCTGCAAACGCCCGCAAAACATCCGTGAATCCGGTGAATGCCGGGTCCGATTTTGTCTGAATCACAGGTGACTCATGTTCGCTAATAAAGCCTTGGCCTCGATGGCCACGACGACGCTTTTCGTCCTGCTCTGGAGCAGCGGCGCGATTGTTTCCAAGTGGGGCCTGACCCACGCGTCGCCGTTTGCGTTTCTGCTGTTCCGTTTTCTGCTGGCGCTTGCAGCGCTGGCAATCCTGATTCCGGCCCTGGGTTACAAGCTACCCACCACGCGGGCATCGATGGGCTTTGCGTTGATGACGGGGGCGGTGCTGCTGGGGGCGTATCAGATCTGCTACCTGCTGGCGCTGGACCTGAAAGTCGCGCCCGGCGTCATGGCCACGATCATGGGCGTGCAACCGATTTTGACGGCCGTGCTGGTCGAACGCAGCCGCTCGGCGTCGCGCATGTTCGGCCTGAGTCTGGGGCTGGCGGGTCTGGTGCTGGTGGTCTGGCAAGGCATCGGCGACGGCGGATCGCTCGCCGGCATGGCGTTCGGCGTGCTCGGCATGTTGGGCATGACCGGTGGCTCGATCATGCAGAAGCGTATCACCGACAACCCCCTCGGCACGTTGCCGGTGCAATACCTTGCGGGGACGGTGGTGTGTGCGGTGTTCGTGCCCTTTCAGCCCTTTCATTTCGAGCACAGCGTCGGCTTCTACGTGCCGGTGCTGTACATGGGGCTGGTGGTGTCGGTGCTGGCGACGTTTCTGCTCTATCGCCTGATCGCCCAAGGCAATCTGGTCAACGTCACCAGCCTGTTTTACCTGGTGCCCGGCGTCACCGCGATCATGGACTACCTGATCTACGGCAACCGCCTCGCGCTGTTGAGTTTGCTGGGGATGGTGCTGATTGTGGTGGGGTTGGTGTTTGTGTTCAGGAAGGTTGAGTAAAACCGTCCACCCCTGCGGCGAATGCTTGGGACGCTGCGGATGAAACGGTAAGAGCGTGGCTTGTCCCGCGATCTGGCGCGCAGCGGCAGCAGACCGGTGCATGGGGTGTGTCAGGCATTACCGGGGCGTCGGGTTTCACGACTGCTGCGCAGCCGATCGCGGGACAAGCCACGCTCCTACTCGGATCGTTGTTTGGCGCGGAATCTACGCATGGTCAGGCCTGGTTCGTCGTCTATTGCGAAGCTGTTGGAACGCTGCGGAAACTGTAGGAGCGCGCTTGTCCCGCGATCTGGCGCGCAGCGGCAGCAGACCGGTGCATGGGGTGTGTCAGGCATTACCGAGGCGTCGGGTTTGACGGACTGCTGCGCAGCCGATCGCGGGACAAGCCACGCTCCTACACTGATCGTAGCTAGGCGCGGAATCTGCGCATGGTCAGGCCTGGTTCGTCGTCTATTGCGAAGCTCTTGGAACGCTGCGGAAACTGTAGGAGCGCGCTTGCCCGCGATCTGGCGCGAAGCGGCAGCAAACCGGTGCACGCGGTGTGTCAGGCGTAACCGGGGCGTCGGGTTTCACGACTGCTGCGCAGCCGATCGCGGGACAAGCCACGCTCCTGCTCGGATCGTTGTTTGGCGCGGAATCTGCGCACGGCGATACATAGTTCGGCGCATCACTGCGGGCTCAGCCTCGCCTCAACCCAACCGTACATGCCGACTCAACAACGCGCGCAGCGCTGCGGGCTTCACCGGTTTGGCCAGGTATTCGAGGCCGGCGGCGTGTACTTGGGCGATCAGCTCCGGGCGGCCGTCGGCGCTGATGACCACACCGGGAACGGGCTCACCCAGTTGCGTACGCAGCCAGGCCATCAGTTCGGTGCCGATTTCGCCGTGGTCCAGGTGGTAATCCACCAAGGCCAGGTGCGGGCGAATGCCGTCGTTGAGCAGGGCCTGGCATTCCTCGCGATTGCGCGCAGTCCAGACCTGACACCCCCAGCGGCTCAGCAGGCTGTTCATGCCGATCAGGATGCTGTCTTCGTTGTCGACGCACAGAATCTGCGTGCCGTTCAGCGCGGCCCGCACAGGTTCGGTCGGCGCAGCGGCCGGCGTCGGCAAGGCGGGCGCCAGCGGTACCGTGACGCTGAACACGCTGCCCTGACCCGGCCATGAACGCACTTCCAGCGAATGACCGAGCACGCGACAAAGACCATCGGCGATCGCCAGCCCCAATCCCAAGCCCTTCTCGGCGCGGGTCTGATGGCTGTCCAGCCGCTTGAACTCCTCGAAAATCACCTGCCGCTTGTCCTCCGGAATGCCCGGCCCACGGTCCCAGACCTCCAGGCTCAGTTGCCCATTCCTGCGCCGCACGCCCAGCAGAATCGGCCCCTTGGCGTAACGAAACGCATTGGTCAGGAAATTCTGAAGTACCCGCCGCAGCAGCTTGGCATCGCTGGCCACGCGCAAATTGTTCCCGCGCACGCGGAAATCCAGACCCTGTTCCTGAGCGAGGGCCTTGAATTCGGCACCCAGGGTTTCAAACAGGTTGTTCAGCGCGAACGGCGTGATGGTCGGCGTGAACTTGCCGTTCTCCAGACGCGAAATATCCAGCAGGTCGCTGATCAGGTCTTCGGCCGAACGCAGCGAGCTGTCCAGATGCTGGATCAGCTGTTTCGCTTCCGCCGGCACGTTGTCGTCATTGTGCTGCAAGGCGGCGGAGAACAAACGCGCGGCGTTCATGGGCTGCATCAGGTCATGGCTGACAGCGGCGAGAAAACGCGTTTTCGACTGATTGGCGGCTTCCGCATGGGCCTTGGCTTCACTCAGCGCCGTGTTCAACTGCGACAGCTCCCGCGTCCGTTCAGCCACGCGCTGCTCAAGGCTTTCGTTGGCGCCTTTGAGCGCATGCTCGGCCTCGCGGAACGCGGTGATGTCAGTGAAGCTCATGACGAAGCCGCCGCCCGGCATCGGGTTGCCGATCAGTTCGATCACCTGGCCATTGGGAAACAATCGCTCGGACGTATGCGCGCGGCCCTGGCGCATCCAGTGCAGCCGCCGGGCGACGTGCACCTCGGCCTCGCCGGGCCCGAGTAAACCGCGCTCGGCGTTGTAGCGGATGATGTCGGCGATGGGCCGTCCCACGCTGATCAGGCCTTCCGGGTAACTGAACAGCTCCAGATAGCGCGCATTCCAGGCCACCAGCCGCAGGGATTGATCCACCACGCTGATGCCCTGGGTGATGTTTTCGATGGCGCCCTGCAGCAGCGCGCGATTGAACTGCAGCACCTCGGAGGCTTCGTCGGCGATGCGCACCACATCTTCGAGCTGCATGTCGCGGCCTTCGATCGCCGCCTTGACCACCGCCCGCGTCGACGACGTGCCCAGCACCCCCGCCAGCAAGCGTTCGGTGTGGGCGATCCAATCGCCGTTGGCGTTCTGGTTGGGGTTGAAACCTTTGCCCTGGCGGTAGGCGAAGCGGATGAAGCTCTGTTGCGCTCGCTCTTCGCCGACGAAGCGCGCCGAGAGCTTGAGCAAATCCTCGATCTGCACCGCCAGCAGCGAGCGATTGTTGGGCCGCGCCTGCAACTCCTGACCGATGAAACGACCCGCCTGCCAGTGTTCGGACACGCGCGTTCGCGACAACAGCGAGACCCACACAAACAACGCCAGGTTGCCGAGCATCGACAGGACCACGCCCTGGGTCAGCGGGCTGATCGGCAGATTGAACGGGTTGCTGTGCAGCCACGCCAGCAGCGGAAAACTGCTCAGCGACCACCCCATGCTGTGCGCGATGATCGGCAGCACCAGCATGTAAAACCAGATGAACACCCCGGCAGCGAGCCCGGCGAACACACCGCGCCGATTGGCCGGTTTCCAGTACAGCGCGCCGATCATCGCCGGCATCAACTGAGCGATGGCGGCGAAGGCGATCTGGCCGATGGTTGCCAGGTTCGCAGTCGACCCCAGCAGCCGATAGCTGACGTAGGCGAGCAACAGGATGACCACGATGCTGACCCGGCGCACCGAGAGCATCCAGTGGCGGAAGACTTCAAACGGCCGCTCGGCAGTTTTGCGCCGCAGCAGCCACGGCAGCAACATGTCGTTGGAGACCATGGTCGACAGCGCGACGCTGGCAACGATCACCATCCCCGTGGCGGCCGAAGCACCGCCGATGAACGCCAACATCGCCAGCGCCGGGTGCGCGTGGGCCAATGGCACGCTGATCACGAACGAGTCCGGCAGCACAGAGGCGGGCAGCAGCATCTGCCCGGCCAACGCAATCGGCACCACGAACACGGCTGCGAGCAACAGGTACGCCGGGAACACCCATTTCGCCAGGCGCAAATCCTGGGGCTCGATGTTTTCCACCACCGTGACGTGAAACTGCCGGGGCAGGCAGATGATTGCCATCATGGCGACGCCGGTCTGCACCACCATCGACGGCCAGTTGACTGTCTCTTTCCAGTATTCCTCCAGGCGCGGCGCGAGCATGGCCTGGTTGAACAGGTCATCCACGCCGTCGTACAGGCCGAAGGTCACGAACGCGCCGACGGCCATGAAGGCGAACAGCTTGACCAGCGACTCGAAGGCGATTGCCAGCACCATGCCCCGGTGGTGCTCGGTGGCGTCGAGGTTACGGGTGCCGAAGACGATGGTGAACAGCGCCAGCACCAGCGACACGATCAGCGCGGTGTCCTGGGCGCGCGTCCCGGTGGCGTCGGCGCCGGCACCGATCAGAATGTTCACCCCCAGCACGATGCCTTTGAGTTGCAGCGCGATGTAGGGCAGCACGCCGATCAGGCAGATCAGCGCGACGACGACGGCGAGGGTCTGCGACTTGCCGTAGCGGGCGGCGATGAAGTCGGCGATTGAAGTGATGTTTTCCTGCTTGCTGATCAGCACCATTTTCTGCAGCACCCACGGCGCCAGCAGCATCAGCAGAATAGGCCCCAAGTAGATCGGCAGGAACGACCACAGTTGTTCGGCGGCCTGGCCGACCGAGCCGAAAAACGTCCAGCTGGTGCAGTAAACCGCCAGCGACAGGCTGTAGACCCACGCGCGCAGGCGAGGCGGCAGCGGGGTGCTCCGACGGTCACCGTAGAAGGCGATGGCGAACATGATGGCCATATAGGCGAGGGCGACGGCAGCGATCAGCCCGCTGGACAGCGACATGGGAACTCCGGAGGCAAGCGGCTAGCGGTTTCAATGGCGATCCCTCGCCGGCCGGACAGTCTCGCACGCCGAGTGGGGTTCGTCTGTTACGACCAAGGTCTGAGCGGCGCGGTGTCGCAGGAGCGCAGATATCCGCCAGCAAGCCGGCTCCTGCAAGTCGGTTCATATCGGGGAAATCTATGAGGTATAGCGAAATTACCCGCTTAGTCGATATCAGTTCCCGCTCTAGTATGGGAAGCACCTCACACGAGGACAGGAGCCCGCCATGACCCACGCCCTTTTCATCCCGCGAAGACCCTTCAGCCAACTGAGCCATCCCCGGGAAGTCATCCGCCAATTCACCCCCAACTGGTTCGCCGCGACCATGGGCACCGGCATTTTTTCAGCGGTACTGACCCAACTTCCAGTCACCATCCCCGGCCTGTTCCAGTTGGCCGAAGCCTTGTGGATGCTCAACATTGTGTTGTTCCTGACCTTCAGTGCGCTCTATATCGCCAGCTGGGTGATGTTTTTCGACGAGGCGCGGCGGGTGTTCGGGCATTCCACGGTGTCGATGTTTTTCGGCACGATTCCCATGGGCCTGGCGACGCTCATCAATGGGTTGCTTACCTTCGGCCTGCCGCGTTGGGGCAATGCCGTGCTGCCGGTTGCCGAACTGTTGTGGTGGCTGGACGTGGCGATGTCGCTGGTCTGCGGCGTGGCCATCCCGTTTTTGATGTTCACCCGCCAGGAGCACCGCATCGATCAGATGACAGCCGTCCGGCTTCTGCCGCTGGTGGCCTGTGAAGTGGCTGCGGTCAGCGGCGGGCTGTTGGCGCCGCACCTGTCCGATTCTCACAGTCAGTTCAGCGTGCTCATCACCAGTTATGTGCTGTGGGCGATGTCGGTGCCGGTGGCGTTCAGCGTGCTGACGATCCTTTTGCTGCGCATGGCGTTGCACAAATTGCCCCACGAAAGCATGGCCGCGTCGAGCTGGCTGGCCCTTGGGCCGATCAGTACCGGCGCGTTCGGCCTGATCGTGCTGGGCGCCGATTCGCCGCTGATCTTCAGCGGAAACGGTCTGCCCGGCGTCGGCGACATTGCTTCGGGCCTGGGCCTGATCGGCGGTGTGATTTTATGGGGCGTCGGCCTGTGGTGGTGCCTGATGGCGGTACTGATTACCGCGCGTTATCTGCGCAACGGCATCCCGTTCAATCTGGGCTGGTGGGGTTTTACCTTTCCGCTGGGCGTGTTCGCGCTGACCACCCTGAAGCTGGGCGCTGTGCTTCATCTCGGGTTCTTTTCGGTCCTGGGCAGCGTGCTGGTCGCTGCGTTGACGGCCCTGTGGCTGATGATCATGAAGCGCACCGTGACCGGGGCCTATAAAGGCGAGCTGTTCGTTTCGCCGTGCATCGCTGGCTAACGCTGGATAGCGCGCACGCTCAAACGGGGTATGCGTTGGAGCGCGTGCTCGACTTTGCCGTCGGTGTCGTCTTCAATGTGGCCCGGAACCGCCGTTCGGCGTTCCCATCCGAAAGCCGACATCGGCGCCACTCAGGACCAGGGAAGATGAGCCAGTCGCAGTTCAGTTTGTTGGGTAAGCGGCGCTTTCTGCCGTTTTTCGTGACCCAGTCCCTCGGGGCGTTCAACGACAATATCTTCAAGCAGTCGCTGATCCTCGCCATTCTTTACAAGCTGAGCATCGACGGCGACCGGTCCATCTACGTCAACCTCTGCGCCTTGCTGTTCATCCTGCCGTTCTTTCTGTTCTCGGCGCTGGCCGGGCAGTTCGGCGAGAAATACCCCAAGGACAAGCTGATCCGCATGATCAAGGTCCTGGAGATTGTGATCATGGTCGTGGGGGCCGCGGGCTTTCTCTTCAATCACCTGTCGCTGATGCTGGCCGCACTGTTCGCCATGGGCACCCACTCGGCGCTGTTCGGGCCGGTGAAGTACTCGATCCTGCCCCAGCACCTGCATGAGAACGAACTCGTCGGCGGCAACGGCCTGGTGGAAATGGGCACCTTTCTGGCGATCCTGGCCGGCACCATCGGCGCGGGGGTGATGATGTCGGCGACCCATTACGCGCCCATCGTGGCGGCAGCGATGGTCTCGGTAGCCTGTCTGGGTTATCTGGCCAGCCGGGGCATTCCGCCAGCAGCGGCCGCTTCGCCGGAAATGCGCTTGAACTGGAACATCTTCAGCGAATCCTGGGCCACCCTTAAACTCGGCCTGGGGCAGACCAAAGCGGTGTCGCGTTCTATCGTGGGCAACTCGTGGTTCTGGTTCGTCGGAGCGATTTATCTGACCCAGATCCCGGCCTATGCCAAGGACTTTCTGTACGGCGATGAAACGGTCGTCACCCTGATTCTGACCGTGTTCTCCATCGGCATCGCCGCCGGTTCCATGCTCTGCGAACGACTGTCCGGGCGCAAAGTGGAAATCGGCCTGGTGCCGTTCGGCTCCATGGGCCTGACCGTGTTCGGCCTGCTGCTATGGTGGCATTCCGGCGATTTCCCGCAGAACGTACAGGCCAACAACTGGCTGGCGATTCTGGGTTACGGGCAGGCGTGGTGGGTGTTGCTGGACATCCTCGGCATCGGCGTCTTCGGCGGGTTTTACATCGTGCCGCTGTACGCGCTGATCCAGTCGCGGACGCCGGAGAAGGAACGCTCGCGGGTCATTGCGTCCAACAACATCCTTAACGCGCTGTTCATGGTGGTCTCGGCGATCGTTTCGATCGTGCTGTTGAGCGTGGTGAAGCTGTCGATCCCGCAGCTGTTCCTGGTCGTGTCGCTGATGAACATCGCGGTCAACACCTACATCTTCAAAATCGTGCCCGAGTTCACCATGCGCTTCATGATCTGGCTGCTCAGCCATTCCATGTACCGCGTGGAGCATCGCGACCTCGACCTGATCCCTGATGAGGGCGCGGCGTTGCTGGTCTGCAACCATGTCTCGTTCGTCGATGCGCTGTTGATTGCCGGGTCTGTGCGCCGACCGATCCGCTTCGTCATGTACTACAAGATCTTCAACCTGCCGGTGCTGAATTTTATCTTCCGCACGGCGGGCGCGATCCCGATTGCCGGAATCAAGGAGGACAAGGCGGTGTTCGACAAGGCGTTCGAGCGCATCGCCCATTACCTCAAGGAAGGCGAGCTGGTGTGCATCTTTCCGGAAGGAAAGCTGACCACCGACGGCGAGATCGACACCTTCAAAAGCGGCATGACCCGGGTCTTGCAGGAGACCGACGTGCCGGTGATTCCGCTGGCGCTGCAGGGTTTGTGGGGCAGCTTCTTCAGCCGCGACCCGAACAAGGGCGTGTTCCGCAGGCTGTGGTCGCGAGTGACCCTGGTGGCCGGGCCGGCGTTGACCGGAGAGGAATCGCAACCGGCGCTCGTGCGCCAGCAGGTGGCGCAATTGCGGGGGGCGGTGCGTTAGCAGGCGCCGTAGCCTTCGCGTGATGCGAAGGCTGACGCTTTAACTTGCGCAAAATGTGCTGGCTGGCCATGAACTGTAGGAGCCGCCGGGTTCTGTGTTGGCCGTCGGGCCGGTGTACAACCGGCACCGGTGTTCGACGCAGAATCGGGGACTGGTCCGGTTAACCGGCAATCGGCTTTTTTTCGGTCACCACCGCATCCGGCGCCATCTTCCTGAAGTACGTCGAAAGCAGCGCACCGGAAATGTTGTGCCAGACGCTGAACAGCGCGCTTGGCACCGCCGCCAGTGGCGAAAAGTGCGCGGCGGCCAGGGCGGCGCCGAGGCCCGAGTTCTGCATGCCGACTTCCAGGGACAGCGACTTGCGCTGGGCCAGCGGCAGTTTGAACAGCTTGCCAGTGAAGTAACCCAGCAGAAAACCGAAGCTGTTGTGCAGGATCACCACGGCCATGATCAACAAGCCCGATTCGGCGATCTTCGCCTGACTCGCTGCCACCACCGCGCAAACAATCATCACGATGCTCACCACCGACACCAGCGGCAGCACGTCGACGGCAAAACTCACCTTGGCGCCCAGCAGGCGTTGAGCAATGACGCCGAGCACGATCGGCAGCATCACCAGTTGCAGGATCGACCAGAACATTTCCATGAAGGACACCGGCAGCCACGCCGACGCCAGCAGCCAGATCAGCGCCGGGGTCAGCAGCGGGGCGAGGAGGGTGGTGACGGCGGCGATGGCTACCGACAGCGCCAGATCGCCTTTCGCCAGCCAGGTCATGACGTTGGACGACGTGCCGCTCGGGCAGCAGCCGACCAGAATCACGCCCACGGCGATTTCCGGCGGCAGGTGAAACAGCTGGCAGAGCAGCCAGGCCACGCCGGGCATGATCACGAAATGCGCGACCACGCCCAGAGCCACACGCCAGGGATGGCGCACGACTTCAGAAAAATCATCGAGTTTGAGGGTCAGGCCCATGCCGAACATCACCAGCCCCAGCAACGGCACGATGAAAGGCTTGAGGCCGATGAACCAGGACGGGAACAGGAACGCCAGCACGGCGAACAGCAGCACCCAGTACGCGAAGGTATTACCGACAAAACGACTCAACGCAGCCAGGGCACGCATGGCCTGCTCCTTTCTTATTGGTATGAAGTGGACACGAAACCTGTAGGAGCGCGCTTGCCCGCGAATGGGATCTATCAGACTCATTAATGGCGACTGACACAATGCATTCGTCCGGATGCGGCCCAGACCAAGCGCGCTCCTACACGGTGGGATGTGAATCAGATCCCCTGGGGAATCTCTTCGCCGCCCAGTGCTTCCATCAGTTGCGGCAGAAACTCGCCGAACGTCAGCATCATCAGGGTGAAGCTGGCGTCCTGCTGACCCAGCGCATCGTCGCCGCCGTTCTGCTCGGCTTCATCCTGCAGCAGGTCTTCGAACTTCAGGCGTTTGATACCGAGCTTGTCGTCCAGCACGAACGACAGCTTGTCCTGCCACGCCAGCGACAGCTGAGTGACGACTTTGCCGGTGCTCAAGTGCAGCTGGATTTCGTCGCTGGTCAGGTCCTGACGTTTGCACTTCACAATGCCGCCGTCTTCGTGGGTGTCGCGCAGTTCGCACTCGTCCAGCACGAAGAAGTGCTCGGCGGTCTGGCTGGTCTTGACCCATTCGGTCATGACCGCGGTTGGCGCGGTTTTCACCGTCACCGGGCGCACTGGCAACGAGCCGACCACTTCACGCAGGGTCGACAGCAGGTCTTCGGCGCGCTTCGGGCTGGAAGCGTTGACCAGAATCACGCCTTGCTTGGGGGCGATGGCGGCGAAAGTGGCCGAGCGACGGATAAAGGCGCGAGGCAGGAAGGCCTGGATGATTTCATCCTTGAGCTGATCGCGTTCCTTCTTGTAGACCTTGCGCATCTGCTCGGTCTCGATCTCTTCGACTTTCTCTTTCAATGCATCGTTGACCACGCTGCCGGGCAGGATGCGTTCTTCCTTGCGCGCCGAGATCAGCATGAAATCACCGCTGACGTGCACCAGTGGCGCGTCTTCGCCCTTGCCGAACGGGGCGATGAAACCGTAAGTGGTCAACTCCTGGCTGGCACAGGCACGTGCAGGCTTGGTCGCCAACGCGGTTTCCAGCGCCTCGGCGTCAAATGGCAGGTCCTGGGTCAGGCGATAGACAAGCAGGTTTTTGAACCACATGGGGTACATCTCTCCTCTATACAAAGGGGGGCATTATTCGCTGCTGCGCCCCTGCGGCCAACCCTGATGTAAGCCTTTGGAAGGATTATAAAATTATTTTAAAAAGTGCTTGCCAGCTTTTTGATCGCTCCGTAGAATGCGCGCGACACCGAAGCGAAGGGTGATTAGCTCAGCTGGGAGAGCGTCTGCCTTACAAGCAGAATGTCGGCGGTTCGATCCCGTCATCACCCACCATTCGTTTCAAGTGTTACGCGCAGCGGTAGTTCAGTCGGTTAGAATACCGGCCTGTCACGCCGGGGGTCGCGGGTTCGAGTCCCGTCCGCTGCGCCATATTGAGTTACGAGGCCCTTGAACTCCTCGTAACGACAAAGAGAGCGACCTTAGGGTCGCTTTTTTTGTGCCTGGGATTTGGTGGCTGCGGCTGATCTGACCAGACGGTACCCACATCGGCCTCTTCCCGGCTAAAGCCGGTCCTACGAAAAGCATCGCGTTCATTCAGTGGGAACGATCAACAAACGATCAATAACCCGCAAGCTGATGGTGCTCACACCGGCCTCTTCCCTGCTAAAGCCGGTCCCACTAAAAGCAGCGCGTGCATCCAGCAGGATCGGCGGTGACCCCGACTGTGGGACCGGCTTTAGCCGGGAAGCTTTTGATCTGCTTTTGATCTGCTCCTGCTCTTCGTACGCAAAAAGTCCAGACACCGCCAATCGCGACTTGGGTGCAGGCTGAAGGCAGGTCTCGCGCAGTGGGCCGAGCGGCATGGATGCCGCGAGAGCGCCGTCAGGACATGGATGTTCGTTCGGCGCGGGCCCACGGAGCGAGGCCGGAGTGAAGGAACCCTGACGAAGGAAGGGCCCAACCGAGAGCAAGCACCCTTGGTTACTTGGGGTGCTTTTCCCAAGTAACTCGCCGAAGGCGAAACCAGAGGCCGTTAGGCCGACGCCCTTGAATCTGAAAGCCTGAACGACTTACCCCACATCAATCTCCACCACATCCCCCACCAGCCGAACCGGCCAGGTCCGCAGCCGCAGTGCCGCGTCCTCCAGACACATGCCATCCACCAGTCGGTAATGCTGCTTATACAAAGGCGAAGCGATCACAAGGTCCCCGCCCAAACTGCCAATCAACCCCCGCCCAATCACATTCACCCCCGTGACCGGATCGCGATTGTCCACCGCAAACAACTGCGGCGCGCCACCAATGGATGCCACATAAAACAGCGCCACCTGCGCAGTGCCCACCAGCGCAACCACGCCGGAATTCAGCACCAGATCCTCACGCGCACAGACCGCGCGCCACACCTGAGTCTTCGGCATCTCCCTCACTGCAGCATTGGCCAGGCTCATCGTGCAACCTCCACAGCAGCAATC
Organism: Pseudomonas petrae; assembly: GCF_021728295.1. Lineage (GTDB taxonomy): Bacteria > Pseudomonadota > Gammaproteobacteria > Pseudomonadales > Pseudomonadaceae > Aquipseudomonas > Aquipseudomonas petrae. The sequence continues at coordinate 398,509 of NZ_JAKJXE010000001.1, read as the reverse complement.
AGATTCAACTCTTCAGCGCGAGCGGGACGACGCTGGCTGCGCTCCTTGACGAAATGAATGTCCGGGTCAGCACCCTTGTCGTTGACGAACGTGCGGAAACGCTTGAGTTTCTCCGGGCTGTTCAGCGCGTTCGCCCACTCGCATTCATAACGGTCGACCACCAACTGCATCTGCGCCTCCAGTTCGGCAGCGAGCCCCAGGCTGTCGTCGATCACCACGGCTTTCAGAAAATCCAGCCCGCCTTCAAGGGACTCGCGCCAGACCGACGTCCGCTGCAACTTGTCAGCGGTGCGGATGTAAAACATCAGCACGCGGTCGATGTAGCGAATCAGCGTCTCATCGTCCAGATCGGTGGCGAACAGCTCGGCGTGGCGCGGGCGCATGCCGCCGTTGCCGCATACGTACAGATTCCAGCCATTCTCCGTGGCGATCACGCCGATGTCCTTGCTTTGGGCTTCAGCGCATTCACGGGTGCAGCCGGACACCGCGAACTTCAGCTTGTGCGGCGAGCGCAGGCCCTTGTAGCGGTCCTCGATGTTGAGCGCCATTTGCACACTGTCCTGCACTCCGTAACGGCACCAGGTGCTGCCGACGCAGGACTTCACCGTCCGCGTCGATTTGCCGTAGGCATGACCCGTCTCGAACCCGGCGGCGATCAGCTCGGCCCAGATGTCCGGCAGCTCATGCAACTGCGCGCCGAACAGGTCGATGCGCTGGCCGCCGGTGATCTTGGTGTACAGGTCGTATTTTTTCGCGACCGCGCCGATGGCGATCAAGCCGTCCGCAGTGATTTCGCCCGCCGGGATGCGCGGCACCACCGAATACGTGCCGTTCTTCTGCATGTTGGCCATGAACGTGTCGTTGGTGTCCTGCAGCGGCACCAGCGAAGGATCCATGATCGGCCGGTTCCAGCATGAGGCGAGGATCGAGCCGACGGTGGGCTTGCAGATGTCGCAACCCACATGGCCTTCGCCGTGGCGGGCAAGCATCTCGTCGAAGCTTTCGATGTTTTCCACGCGGGCGAAGGCGTACAGCGCCTGACGCGTGAAGGGAAAGTGATCGCACAGGCTTTTATCGACGGCAACGCCGCGGGCGATCAGCTCGTGCTCGAACACGCTTTTCAGCAGCGTCGCACAACCGCCGCACCCGGTGGCTGCCTTGGTGCAGGCCTTGAGCCCGGCGAGATCGGTGCAACCGCCGTCGATGGCCGAGCAGATCGAGGCCTTGCTGACGTTGTGGCACGAGCAAATGGTTGCCGTGGCGGGCAGGGCATCGGCGCCAAGCGTTGGCGCGCCATCGCTGTGGGGCAGGATCAGGCTCGACGGATCGGCGGGCAGCTTGATGCCGTTCTGCACGTATTGCAGCAAGGTGTCGTAATAGCTGTTGTCGCCCACCAGCACGGCGCCGAGCACCTGTTTGCCATCGGCGGACACCACCAGGCGGCGATAACTGCCGGTGGCCTCGTCGATAAACCGGTAGCTGCGCGCGCCCGTCAACGCGCCATGGGCATCGCCGATGGAGCCGACGTCGACGCCGAGCAATTTGAGTTTGGTCGACATGTCCGCGCCGAAGAATGGCTCGGCGGCCAGGTCGCACAACTGCGCCGCGACGTTGCGCGCCATCTGATACCCCGGCGCGACGAGGCCGAAAACGCTGCCGTTCCAGGCGGCGCACTCGCCGATGGCGAAAATGTCAGCGTCGCTGGTGCGGCAATGTTCGTCGATGGCGATGCCGCCGCGCGGGCCCAGCGCCAGTTCACACTGACGAGCGAGGGCGTCCTGGGGACGTATGCCGGCGGAGAAAACGATCAGGTCGGTTTCGAGGAATTCATCGCCGGCGAAATTCATTCGGTAGCGGTATTCCTCACCCGCGCTGATGGATTGCGTCGCGCGAGACAGATGCACGCCCACGCCCAGTGCTTCGATGCGTGCTTTCAGGGCGGCGCCGCCGTGGTCATCCAGCTGCACCGGCATCAAGCGTGGCGCGAATTCTACCACGTGGGCTTCCAGGCCCAGCGACTTCAGCGCGTTGGCCGCTTCCAGTCCCAAGAGCCCGCCGCCGACCACCACGCCGCGTTTTGCCTGGCTGGCGGCGGCGCGGATGGTGTCGAGGTCGTCCAGCGTGCGATAGACCAGCTGCGAGTTGCCTTCGGCGCCTTCGATGGGTGGCACGAAAGGGTACGAACCCGTCGCCAGCACCAGCTTGTCGTAACCGAAGCAGCCCTTGGCGGTGACCACTTCGCGCCGCGCCCGGTCGATTTCCAGCACCGGCACGCCCAAGTGCAGCGCAAGCCCGGCCTGCTCATATAAAGAAGCAGCGCTCATTGCCAATGACTCGGCGTCGCGACCGCCAAAGTATTCGGACAAGTGCACGCGATCGTAGGCGCGCTGGCCTTCCTCACCGAACACATGAATGCGATAGCGCTCAAGGGCACCGGCGGCGATCAACTGCTCGACGCAGTGGTGACCGACCATGCCGTTGCCGATCACGATCAAGGTTTGGACGTCGTTGAGTGGGGCGACTGTGGTGGTCATATCGAGTCCCGGCCAAGGCCAATCAGGTTTTTCGAAAGCAAAAAAAAGGCGCCCGGAACCTCTCGGTTCCAGGCGCCTTTGCCTGTTCTTTTAGGGGTTGCCGCGCGACCACAGTGTCGACGCCAACCTGGTGAGCCCGATGCCGTGGACGGCTGGCGGTCCGCGTTGACCGGCCAGGGCTGCCAACCGCGTGTTCAGCTGGACTTGATAAGAGACGTAGCAATGGCTGTGCCAGCCGGTTATGGGTGAGTCAATCACGCCCGCGTACGGCACGTTCTGCTCTTGATTCTGCCCGCAGGGCGTAGGAGCGCGCTTGCCCGCGATCTGCCGGGAACCGGCAGCCAAATCAGACACCCTGGTTGTGTCAGACGGACCGCATTCGCCGTGTTTGCTGCCGCTGCGCGCCAGATCGCGGGCAAGCGCGCTCCTACACGCTGCCGCACAGAAGCGGGATTTGAGTCAGCCTGAATCGGCACAAAAACAGTGCGATTTCGCTCAGACCGCCCCATCGTGAAGCTGAGCATTCCCCCGCCCCGGAGCCGTTTGGCTAGCCAGCGGTGGCGCACTCAAGATCGCTGCCGTCGGCAATCCGGACTGCCAGGGGCAATTGCCAACTGAGCGCGTTTTTATAGACGCAGTATTGCCCCACGCTGGCCTGCCGTTTGCAACATCGTGCCCACAGGCAATCAACGCCGATTGCCATATTCACGACAAAGACGCCGTGTGCTCTCCGTTTTTCAACGGCTGAGAACAGGGCGTCTTTTTTTGCTTTCAGGAAACGGAATATGGCGAGCAGCAGCGTAAAGAGCGTGTGTCCTTATTGCGGTGTCGGTTGCGGCATCGTCATGCAGGTCGAAGACAACCGGGTTATCAAGGTCGTCGGCGACAAGACGCACCCGAGCAATTTCGGACGCCTGTGCACCAAAGGCACCACCTGCGGCCAGGCGATTGCCGGGTCGGGGCGGATGGAGTCGGCGTACATCCGCCATCAGCGCAGCCACGAGCCGGTGCGTGCTGAAATGGCCGCAGCCATCAGCGAAACCGCCCGGCGCTTGCGTGGGATTCTGGACCGCGACGGCCCTGGCGCAGTGGCGTTTTATGTTTCGGGCCAGATGTCCCTGGAGGCGCAATACCTGGCCAATAAACTCGCCAAAGGCTTCGTGCGCACTGCCAATATCGAGTCCAACTCGCGGCTGTGCATGGCCAGCGCGGGCAGCGGCTACAAGCTTTCGTTGGGCGCGGACGGCCCGCCCGGGTCCTACGACGATTTCGACAAGGCCGATCTGTTTTTCGTGATCGGCGCCAACATGGCCGACTGTCACCCGATCCTGTTCCTGCGCATGATGGACCGGGTCAAGGCCGGGGCGAAACTGATCGTCGTCGATCCCCGGCGCAGCGCCACCGCCGAAAAGGCCGGCCTGTTCCTGCAAATCAAACCGGGCACCGACCTCGCGCTGCTCAATGGCCTGTTGCACTTACTGGTGGAGAACGGCGACTCCGACGTCGACTTCATCGCCTCGTTCACCCAGGGCTGGGACGTCATGCCCGAATTCCTCGCCGAGTACACGCCCCCTTACGTCGCGCAGATCACCGGCCTGGCCGAAGCCGACATTCGTCAGGCCGCGCGCATGATCGGCGCAGCGCCCGAGTGGATGAGTTGCTGGACCATGGGCCTGAACCAGAGCACCCACGGCACCTGGAACACCAATGCGCTGTGCAACCTGCACTTGGCAACCGGGGCGATTTGTCGGCCCGGCAGCGGTCCGTTTTCCCTGACCGGCCAACCGAATGCCATGGGCGGAAGGGAAATGGGCTACATGGGCCCAGGACTTCCCGGACAGCGCTCGGCTTTAGTGGACGCCGACCGCCGCTTCATCGAAGACCTCTGGCGCATCCCGCAGGGCAGCATCCCGCACCAGCCCGGCGGCGGCACCATCGACCTGTTCGAACAGATGCGCGACGGCGTGATCAAGGCCTGCTGGATCATCTGCACCAACCCGGTGGCCAGCGTGGCCAATCGCACCACGGTCATCGACGCCCTGAAAACCGCCGAGCTTGTCATCACCCAGGACGCCTTCCTCGACACCGAAACCAATCGCTACGCCGACATCCTTTTGCCGGGCGCGCTATGGGCCGAAGCAGACGGGGTGATGATCAACTCCGAGCGCACCCTCAATCTGACGCAGAAAGCCGTCGTTGCGCCGGGCCAGGCCTTGCCGGACTGGCAGATCATCGCCAGAGTGGCCTGTGAAATGGGTTTCGCCGACGCCTTCAGTTACGCCTCGGCAGAGGAGGTGTTCGAAGAAATCAAACAGGCATGGAACCCCGCTACGGGTTACGACATTCGCGGCGCCAGCTATGCGCGCCTGCGGGACCAACCGGTGCAGTGGCCGTGCGCGCCCGATGACGACAGCGTGCGCAACCCGATTCGCTACCTCAGCGATACCGACGCACGACCCGTTGAGGCAGCGACACGTCCTGCGATCCTTTTCCCCACTGCAAACGGCAAAGCGGTATTTTTCCCACGCCCGCACATGGCGCCGGCTGAACTGCCCAACGATGCATTTCCCATGGTGCTCAATACCGGCCGCCTGCAACACCAGTGGCACACGCTGACCAAGACCGGGAAAGTCCCGACACTGAACGCGCTCAATGCGCGGCCGTTCGTCGAACTGCACCCCGACGATGCCCTTGCGCTGGGCATCCGCGAAGGCTATGGCGTGGAAATCCGTTCCGTACGAGGCCTGGCGGTGTTGCCTGCGGTGATCAGCGACCGCGTGCTGCCGGGCAACTGCTTCGCGCCCTTTCACTGGAATGACGTATACGGCGAAAAGCTGGCGATCAACGCGGTGACCAACGACGCCGTCGACCTGATTTCCCGTCAGCCCGAATTCAAGTGCTGTGCGGTCGCCTTGCGCAAGGTCGAGCTGATCGGGCATTGCTTCCTTGATTTGCCCCAAGCCGAGACCGGGATCGAGACGCAGACAGCACACGCCCCTGCGCCTCTGTTGACGCTGCTTTGGGCGTCACAAACCGGGAATGCCGAAGCGTTGGCCCGGCAGTTCGGCGACCATTTGAAGATTGCCGGCGTGGCGGTCCAGGTGGCGGCCATGGACAGTTTTCCCTCGGAGCGTCTGGACCAGCTGCAGAACGTCGCACTGATCAGCAGCACCTTTGGCGACGGCGAATCCCCCGACAACGGGCAACGATTCTGGCAGTCGCTGGCTGCTCGGCAAGAGCGTCTTGAGTCGCTGCGCTATGCCGTTCTGGCGCTGGGTGATTCGAGTTACGACAGCTTCTGCCAGCACGGCAAAAACCTCGACCACCGCCTGCACCACCTGGGCGCTTCTTCACTGCTCCCCAGACTCGATTGCGACGGCGAATATCAGGCCCACGCAGACAACTGGTTCACAGGGTTGCAGCAGGCGCTGTCGCTGAATCTTCCTACCCCGTCAATTACCGATAACGCACCGGTTTCCGGGAATCAGCCTTCACGGACACAGCCCCATCACGCGCGTTTGTCGCTTAATCGGCGACTGAATGCGGACGGTGCCGCCAAGGATACGCGGCAACTGGCGCTGACCCTTGATGGCTCGGGCATGACCTATGAAGCCGGTGACGCTTTGGGGGTGTGGCCGCGCAATTGCCCCGAGCTGGTGAACGAGTGGCTCAAGCTCACGGGCCTTAACGCCGAGCAACCGGTGCCTGGCCTGAAGGCGACCGACGTGCCGCTGCGTCAGGCGCTGGCCGAACAATTCGAAATCGCGCGACCTGGCGCAGAGACCTTGGCATTCATCGCCGAGCGTAACGGCAGCAATGATTTGAAAACCCTGCTGACCGAACCCTTCAAAGGCGAGTTGAAGGACTGGCTGTGGGGCCGGCAGTTGGCCGACGTGCTGCGCGAGTTTCCGATTGCCTGCTCTGCGGACGAATGGCTTAACCATCTCAAGCCGCTGCAACCGCGGCTTTATTCCATCGCGTCGAGCGCCAAGGCGCATCCCGATGAAGTCCATCTCACGGTTTCCGCCGTGCGCTACGGCCTGCGCAAAGGCGTTTCATCGACCTTCCTGGCGGATCGTGCGGGCGATTGCGAGGTGCCGATTTTCCTGCAACCCACCCGGCATTTTCGCCCGCCGCTCGATGGCGATGTGCCGATGATCATGATCGGCCCGGGCACCGGCGTGGCGCCATTTCGGGCGTTTCTGCAGGAGCGGCGCGCACGGGGCGATCGGGGCGGTAACTGGCTGTTCTTCGGCGAGCAGCATCAGGCCACCGACTTTTACTACCGCGACGAGCTTCAAGGCATGCAGCAGGACGGCCTGCTGACCCGGCTGAGCCTGGCGTTTTCCCGGGATCAGGCGGAAAAGATCTATGTTCAACAGCGCATATACGAGCAGGGCGCCGAACTCTGGCGCTGGCTGGAGGAGGGCGCGCACCTGTACCTCTGCGGCGATGCCACGCGCATGGCGCGGGATGTCGATCAGGCCTTGCGTCGTGTGATCAGCGAACAGGGTGGCGTCAGCCTGGAAAAAGCCGCCGAGCAGTTGCGCTTTCTGACTGAGCAGAAGCGCTATGTGCGGGACGTTTATTAGTGCCGTTCGCTCAGCCTGTGGTTGGCCGCTGAACCCCAACTGAACGGATTTCTCGATCAAACAAGAAAACCTTTGGATACCTGAACTTATCCGCCTTTTCTCCCTCTCATGCCGGTAGCCATTGATCGCGGCAGCCTGATAAGCTCGCGGCTTTACTCGTTTGCCCTATTGGCGCATGAACAAGGAAACAGAATGAAACAGCATCGGTTGGCAGCGGCGATTGCCCTGGTCGGTCTGGTACTCGCGGGCTGTGACAAGCAAGCCAGCACCGTTGAGCTGAAAACACCGGCCCAGAAAGCCTCTTACGGCATCGGCCTGAACATGGGCAAAAGCCTGGCTCAGGAAGGCATGGACGATCTGGATTCCAAAGCGGTAGCGCTGGGTATCGAAGACGCCGTTGGCAAGAAAGAGCAGAAGCTCAAAGACGAAGAGTTGGTTGCAGCGTTTGGCGACCTGCAAAAACGCGCTGAAGAGCGCATGGCCAAAATGAGTGAAGAGTCGGCATCCGCTGGCAAGAAGTTCCTCGAAGAAAACGGCAAGCGTAAGGAAGTCACCACTACCGCTTCCGGCCTGCAGTACGAAATCATTAAGAAGGCCGACGGTCCAGTACCGAAGCCGACTGATGTCGTGACCGTTCACTACGAAGGCAAGCTGACTGACGGCAAAGTGTTCGACAGCTCTGTTGAACGCGGCAGCCCGATCGATCTGCCGGTCAGTGGCGTGATCCCGGGTTGGGTCGAAGGTCTGCAGCTGATGCACGTAGGCGAGAAGGTCAAACTCTACATCCCTAGCGAATTGGCCTACGGCGCACAAAGCCCTAGCCCGATGATCCCGGCGAACTCGGTTCTGGTCTTCGACCTGGAACTGCTGGGCATCAAGGACCCTGCAGCTGCAGGCGCCAATGATGCTGCTGCCGGCGCCGATGAAGAAGAAGAGGCTGCCCCGGCAGCCGAACCGGCCAAGCCAGCCGCCAAGAAGTAATCGTTCGAAAGACTGATTACCGCTTGAAAGAAATGCCCCGTCTCGACGGGGCATTTTCATTTCCGGGCCGATTTGATCGAACCGGCTGGGACGGCCAGAGTCCCATGTCGGTCAGTCAGCGTGCTTTAAGCCGGGATTTGTCGGAGGCTGCGGGGGCGTTCACTGGGGCGTTGATTCGTCCTTGGCTAGCGCCACAGGCCTGTCGAGTCAACGGTTTTCGCGGGTTTTTATGTGTGTAAAAAACGCGCGATCTAAGTCCGGACCCGGTAGCACGGGCGTTCCGGCCCCGAAAAGAGGGTCTGTTCACAAGGTTATCCACAATTTGTGTGGATAACCTTTGGGTGCGGAATTGACGCACGAGTCAGTAGGCTGCTTCGACCTACGCAATCAGCCAGCAGGTCGATTTTTATCGGTAATCGTGGAGTGGATATGAAAGCACCCTGGAATCTCATTCGTTATCTGCCCATGGCCAAGCGTTTGATGGCGGCAGGTCGCTTGCCCGCATTGCTGTTTGCCGTTGCAGGCAAAACGGCCAGTGAGGGCGGTCGGCTGGGCAAGATCAAGGACGATTTGAAACTGCTTCAAGCGTTGTGCCTGGCCTACTGGCGCGGGGAGTATCGCGCCATCAGCGGTAAGGCGATTCTCTCGATCGTGGCCGGCCTGATGTATTTCCTCAGCCCTCTGGATGCGATTCCTGACTGGATTCCCGGCTTGGGGATGCTGGACGACATCGCGGTGCTGGCGTGGGTGATGAAGCACCTCGAAGCCGAACTCAGCGCATTCCGTGCCTGGCGCGCGTTGCAGAACCCGGAAAAGCTCGCGGTGGTTGAGCGTTTGCCGGCGACGCCTGTCTTGCTGGAGCACGAGAAAAAGATTTGAAGGCGGATTTGTGCGGCTCTTCATTGACGCCACCAGCGTTCCAGTGATTCCACACACGCAAGTCGCAGCCAACCGCTGTTAAGATGCCGCCCATACTTAGAAAAAGACTACGTAAAAGCGTGTTTTAGTCCTACAGGGGGGTGGTATGGATCTTCAGGTTATTTCGCGCGATGGAGAGCCGGAATATGCGGTGGTCCCATGGGCGCAGTATCAGGCCCTGTTGCGCGCGGCGGGTGTTGCGCGTGGTCCGGAGTCCGGGCCGGTGATCCACACCGAGGCCGAGTTTGAACAGTCCTCGTCCGCTGGCGCTGCAGACCTTCCTTCTTTATCTCAGTTGGGTGCATTGCGCGAGGCCAAGGGCCTGGAAGTGGCGCAATTGGCGCGCACCGTCGGCATCAGCCCCTCTTACCTGGACCTGATTGAAAGCGGCGCCCGTAAGCCGGACGCGGCTATTCGCCGGAGTCTGGCCTGGGAACTGGGTGTTGCGGGCTGGCGGGGTGAAGCATGAGCGTGCGCATCAGTCGCCAGCACTGGGACGGGCTGCTCGCCGAACTGGACCTGGCCCGTCGCCAACGTCATCTGGTGACGTATCGCGCGTTGCTGGAGCGGTTGCAGTTACCCACCCCCGCCATGCAAACCCTGACCGCCGCCCTTGAACACCTCGCCGCCCTCGACGCCCGCGCCGAGCAGCCGTTGCGCAGCGCGCTGGTGATCAGTCAGGGCGCCAGCCGCCTGCCTCGGACCGGATTCTTCGAATGCGTCGAACGCCTCGGCCGTTTCTCCGGCCCCTCCGACGGCATCGCTGCTGCCTCTTGGCACGCCTCGGAAGTCGCCCGGGTGTTTGAGTTCGAGTATCCGCAGCCGGTGAAGCCGGAGTAAGTAGCAGATCGGGTGGCTGACAGGCCACATCCGAATTCGGGCGCATACCCGAACGTTCCTACGCTCATGCGGACGCGCGTTAAACGATGCCGCCAATTCCTCGCCCACCGCGGATCAGACTGTAGGAGCGCGCTTGCCCGCGATCTGGCGCGAAGCGGCAGCAGACCCGGCGAGCGCGGTGTGTCAGGAGTAACCGGCGCGTCAGGTTTCACGACTGCTGCGCAGCCGATCGCGGGCAAGCGCGCTCCTACACCGGTCGGGGTATGACGCCAAATCCGTGCATGTCTTTGCGTGATATGTGATCTGCCGCCCATTCCTCGCCGGCCGGGGATCAAACTGTAGGAGTGAGCTTGCTCGCGATCTGGCGCGAAGCGGCAGCAGACCCGTGCACGCGGTGTGTCAGCGGTAACCGGGGCGTCAGGTTTCACGACTGCTGCGCAGCCGATCGCGAGCAAGCTCACTCCTACACCGGATCTTCCTTGGCCGGGATTTCAGCGTCAGACACAAAACCAAGGAGCCGGCTTGCTGGCGAAGGCGGTGGGTCAGTCGAAATGGATGGCACAGGCAGACCGCATTCGCGGGCAAACGCGCTCCTACACTGGATTTCCGTGGACCGGGATTTCCGCGTCAGGCACAAAACCTGTGGAGCCGGCTTGCTGGCGAACCCTGTCGGTCACCCCAACACCGCCTGATTCAACACCGCCATGACTTCCGCCTCCAGCGTATTGATCACATGCACGCTCGCACCCACCACCTCTTTGGCGTGGTGCTTGGCCTGGGAAGCCAGTTCGGCCAGTTGGCTGGCATCGAGGGTCGTGCAGACTTCAGGATGCAGGTGCACGACGCCAATGGACAGTGACAGCAGCGGGAATTCCTGGCGCTGGCCCTGGCGGTTGAGCGCCACGAAGCAGCCGGCCTCCAGATGCTCGGCGCGGTAGAAGCGTCGGCACTGGTTCTGGAAGTCTTCCAGCAACATGTTCAAGCGTTTGCGCCAGTCGTCCGAGCCCAGCACCATCAGAAAGTCATCACCACCGATGTGGCCGACAAAGTCTCGACTCGGGTCGATGCGGTCGTTCAGGCATTGCGCCAGACACAGCAGAACCTCGTCGCCGCGCCCGTAGCCGTAGATGTCGTTAAAGGGCTTGAAGCTGTCGATGTCCACGTAGCAGATCATCGACTCGCGGCCCTGCTGCAACAACCGGGTCAGGCACTGCTGGATCGGCACGTTGCCCGGCAGCAGGGTCAGCGGGTTGGCGTAGCGCGCCTGCTGGATCTTCACCTCGGTAATCAGCTTCAGTACATCGATCACCCGGCCCAGCCCAAGGTAGGCGCCGTTCTGCATGATGATGAAATCTTCTTCGATGCGTTGCCGCGCGCGGCTGGTGATCAGCCGGCTGACCTGCTGCAGCGACTGGCTCAGCTCGACGGCCAGGAAGTCATCGCTCATCAACCGGCTGATCGGCTTGCGCGCGTACAGCTCGGTGGCGAACGGCTGCAGCAGCACGTCCGACAGCGAATGGCGGTGGACAATCCCGATGGGCTGATGCTGCTCGTCCAGCACCGCCAGGGAGTTGAGATTGGCCTGCTTGCGAAACGACTCCAGCACTGTGGCGGTGGGCGTGGTCTGCACCACGGCCGGCAGCTCGTTGAGCAGCGCGCTGAGGTCGCTGGTTTCTTCGGTCAAGGTCGCGGCAGCCGGGTCGATTTTCGGCAGCAGCGCACGGGCGTCACGGGGCGGAAACTCCTGCGGACGACACAGCAAATAGCCCTGAACCAGCTCGACGCCCATGTCGATCAAGACGGCCAGCTCTTCCTGCAACTCGATGCCTTCAGCGATCACCAGCGCCCGCGACGCCTTGGCCATTTGCAGCATCGAGCCGACGAACTCGCGCTTGACCGCGTCCTGATGAATGCCATCGATGAAATGCCGGTCGATCTTCACGTAATCGGGGCGTAGTTCGGACCACAGCCGCAGGCTCGAATACCCCGCGCCCAGGTCATCGAGGGCGATGGAAAAGCCCATGTCCCGGTAGTGATAAAGCGCGTTGTAGAGCAGGCCGAAGTCATCGGTCGGCGTCTGCTCGGTCAGCTCGATGACCACGCGGCTTGGCGGTATGCCGTAGCGCTGCAACAGCTGCAAGGTGCGCCCCGGCGGGTGGGATGCTTCCAGCAGCGACTCGGGCGAGATGTTGAGAAACAGCTTGCCCTCCAGCTTCTGTTGACTGAAGCGACGACAGGCCGACTCGCGGCAGGCGAGTTCCAGTTCGCTCAGGCGCCCGGCCTGACGGGCCACGGCGAAGAGGCTCAAAGGGGAATGCAGCGCGCTGTTGGAAGGACCGCGAGTCAGGGCTTCGTAGCCGAGAATGCGCCGATCCGATAGCGACACAATCGGTTGGAACAGGCTGTGCAAGTCGCCGTGAGTCAGGATCGAACTCAGAGCGCCCAGCTGTTCAGTCACGGTCATGGCAATCTCGGGGCAAGAAAAAGGGGCTGGACGCTTGTGGCGTCGAGCCCCGCTATTTCACGACAGCTTTATGACTATTTGATGACGATTTGCCATCATTTCGTCACGTTTCACGCTGTTTTACTTTTTCGCCACCGAACCGCTCAAGCCGAGATAGTCGAGCAAGATACGCCCGGTCTCAGCCAGGTAGGCGTCATCCTCGGGTTTGGTCTTGTCGTCGTCCGAAGGCAGCGCGTCTTCGTCTTCCTTCTTCAGCTCTTTCAGCGGCTCTTCGCCTTTGGCCTTGCGACGCACGTTCTCCATCACCAGCTGCTTGCTCTCGATGTCGGCGTGTTGCTTGCGGCGTTCGGCTTCGTTGAGGCTGACGGTCTTTTCGCTCATCAGCTTCTTCGCCAGCGCGAGTTTTTCTTCGATGAAGACAAACTCGGCGTCTTTGGCCGAACGCACGTCGTGACGCGATTGCAGCTGGGCGAGGAACGGCTTGAACGGATCCACCGCAGGCTTGATCGCCGGCTTGATGGTGTCGTAGGTCATTGCTTCAGGCAGTGCGCTTTCACCTATTTCCTTGGTGTCGATAATCGACGGGTAACCGATGTCCGGCAGCACGCCCTGATGCTGGGTGCTCTGACCGGAAACCCGGTAGAACTTGGCCAGCGTCAGTTTCAGTTCGCCATGGTTCAGCGGCTGAATGGTCTGCACGGTGCCCTTGCCGAAGGTCTGGCCACCGATGATCAGCGCGCGGTGATAATCCTGCATGGCGCCGGCGAAAATCTCCGAAGCCGAGGCCGAGAGGCGGTTGACCAGCAGCGCCATCGGGCCTTTATAGAACGCACCGCTGTTCTCGTCTTCCAGCACATCGACCTTGCCGTCGGCGTTACGTACCAGAACGGTCGGGCCTTTGTCGATGAACAGACTGGTCAGCTCGGTGGCTTCCTGCAGCGAACCACCGCCGTTGTTACGCAGGTCGATGACCACGCCGTCGACTTTCTCGGACTGCAATTCGGTCAGCAGCTTCTTGACGTCGCGGGTCGTGCTCTTGTACTCGGGATCGCCGGCGCGGTAGGCCTTGAAGTCCAGGTAGAAAGCAGGAATCTCGATAACGCCCAGTTTGTAATCCTTGCCGTCCTGATTCAGGTGCAGGATAGACTTCTTGGCCGCTTGCTCTTCGAGTTTCACGGCTTCGCGGGTGATCGAAACAATCTTGGTGGTCTGGTCGCTCGGCGCATTGCTGGCCGGGACGATTTCCAGACGCACGACCGAACCCTTCGGACCGCGAATCAGTTTGACCACTTCATCCAGACGCCAGCCGATCACGTCGACCATCTCTTTTTCGCCCTGGGCGACGCCGATGATTTTGTCGGCGGTTGCCACTTGCTTTGTCTTCGCGGCAGGGCCGGCCGGAACCAGGCGGACAATCTTGACGTTGTCGTTGTCGCTCTGCAGGACAGCGCCGATCCCTTCAAGAGAAAGGCTCATGTTGATGTCGAAGTTTTCCGCGCTGTCAGGTGACAGATAGTTGGTGTGCGGATCGTAGGACATCGCGAAGGTGTTGAGATATGCCTGGAACACGTCCTCGCTGCGGGTCTGGCCCAGACGCGCGAGCTGGTTCTTGTAGCGCTTGGTCAGGGTTTCCTGAATCTTCGCCGGGTCTTTGCCCGCGATCTTCAGACGCAGAACCTCATCCTTGACGCGTTTGCGCCAGAGGTCGTCGAGTTCGGCTTCGTTCTTGGCCCATGGCGCGTCCTTGCGATCAACCAGCAAGGTTTCCTGAGTGTTCAGGTCGATCTTGTCGACGCCCTTGCTCAGCTGCGCCAGGGCGAAATCCAGACGCGACTTGATGCGGTCCAGATAACGCTTATAGATAGTGAAGCCTGGGGCCAAGTCGCCGCTTTTAAGAAAGTCGTCGAACTGGAAACGCCACTTGTCGAACTCGGCGATGTCGCTGGCGAGGAAGTAGCTGCGCGCAGGATCGAGGAGTTTCAGGTAGCTCTGATAGATGATTTCCGAACGCTTGTCGTCCAGCGGCGGCTTGCTGTAATGGTGGCGCTTGAGCAGCTCCACGACATTCAGACTGGCGATGACTTCATCGCGATCAGGTTGAAGATTATCCCAGCTGTTGGCGGCGAACGAACTGGCCGACATTGGCAGGACAGTCAGGCCAATGAGTAATGCAAGGGTGGTGCTGGGTAAGAAATGCTTCATGCTGATTCGACGCGGGGACAATTGATAACGCATATTAGGCCGTCTTTGGAGGTCGCCGGTTCGGTCAGAACACGGTCGCATAATGCAAAAAGCCCAATGGCCGTGAGGCACATCGGGCTCAGTCAAGACTCACTATGGAGGCACCGTGAAAGCATTGCAAGGCGTTGAAGGTCGTGTGGAATGGGTTGAAGAGCCATCGCCGACTCTGGATGCAGGACAAGTCCGCATCAAGGTCGCAGCGGCCGGACTCAATCGTGCGGATTTGCTGCAACGCTCGGGGCATTACCCGCCACCGCCAGGTGTCACGGAAATCCTCGGGATGGAATGTTCAGGGGTGATTGCCGAGGTCGGTCCGGGCACCGCCTGGGAAGTCGGCGACCGCGTGTGCGCGCTGGTTGCAGGCGGGGCGATGGCCGAAGAAGTGGTGGTCGACTCCCGGCATGTGCTGCCGGTGCCCGAGGGGATTTCGCTGCACGAAGCGGCGGCGATTCCCGAGGTCTACGCCACCGCCTGGCTGAATCTGTTCCAGCTGGCCGGCCTCAAGCCCGGCGAAAAAGTGTTGCTGCATGCCGGGGCAAGTGGAGTTGGTTCAGCTGCCATTCAGCTGTGCAAGGCGTTCGGCAACCCGGTCTGGGTCACCGTGGGCTCGGCGGAGCGGCTGGCGTACTGCGAAGCGCTCGGCGCTCAGGGCGGTGTGCTGCGCAACGAGAACCTGGATGCGCTGAACGACTTCGCGCCGTTCCACGTCATTCTTGATCCGGTGGGCGCCAACTACGCCGCGCTGAATCTGAAAGTGCTCGGCGTGGACGGTCGTCTGGTGCTGATCGGGCTGATGGGCGGAAGCAAGTCCGAGCTGGATTTCGCAAAGGTGCTGGGCAAGCGCATCCATATTCTGGGCTCGACCCTGCGCAGCCGCGACGACCAGTTCAAGGCCGACCTGCTTAGCGATCTGGGGCAGCACGTCATGCCGCTGTTCAGCGAAGGCCGCCTCAAGCCGCAGCTGGCGCGCAGCTTTCCGATCAGCGAAGCCGAAGCGGCCTACGCGGAGCTGGCGACCAATCAGGTGTCGGGCAAGGTGATACTGGTGATCGACGACAGTCTGGTGTGACCTGCGTTTTCTCCTGTATCTGTTCCCTATAGCCGTGCTTCGTTAGCTGACCGGCGGTGGCAGGAACTGTCATTTCTGACAGTAGTCAACCTAGGTGATTCGGTTCTCAATAAAGCCTTGTTGCGTTGCCAAGCCGGTGGGTGCCGGCTGGCAGCGTTCCATCGGACGAGGTGAGAGCAGCATGGCCAGGGATCGGAAAACCAATTCGTCAACGTGGCGCACAGCGGATGTGCCCAGAGTCAATCTGGCGCGGCCCGAGGTGCCTGCGATCATTGATCCGGCCGATCCGGACGGGCTTGTGGCGACGGGAACCCAGATCAGTGGGCTTGAGGTACTGGTCCCGCTTTGGGCGTTGCCGGCCTTACCGGGAGAGTTCGACCGACTGGACTTGTTCTGGAGCGGGGAGAGCGATGACAGGCCCGTGGCAAGCGAAAGCTTTACAGGTCCCGTCGATCCGACGCAGTTCCCTTTTCCCCTGACAGTTGACAAGAACCTCCTGCAGCCGGATGGCCAATACCAACTCTGGTACACGGTCACCAACGACGCTGGCGCGGTTGCACCTTCCGATCGGCGCACCGTCACCATCGACACCCGCCCGCCCAGCTACGACAAGCAGTTGCTGGCCTTGTTGTTACCCAATGATCTGGTAGGCGGGGTGATCAACGAAGCGTACTTGGAAAGTCATGAGGACCAGGTAGAGCTGCGCCTTCCGATCCCGGTTTACCTGGATGCGCAAGAGGGCGATGCCGTTGACCTTTACTGGTCGCAGAACAACCCACCAACGACATCGGTTGTAGCCAGTGTGACGGTGACCCAGGCGCAGATCGACGCAGAAGATATCCGCATCGTTTTGCCCGGTAGCGCCGTGCGTGCGCCGGATCGGGATGGCAATTTTTACGCGACGTACAAAGTACGAGACCGGGCCGGCAACGAGACCGACTCGTTCTCCCGCGAAACGCCTGCCACCGTCGCCCTCAAGCCATTGCCCGGGGGCGATTTGCCCGAGCCGGAGTTCCCGGGGGCAGATACCTACGGCTACATCAATTGCGACGATGAACCCTGGAACGGTATCGCGGTGCGCATCTCTTTCGTTCGCAACCTGTTCGAGTACCAGGACCAGATCACCCTGTACTGGCAGGGTTATCGCACGTTCAACGGCAGCGATCCGATTTCAGGCACCGAAGGGGTGTTTACCCGGACGGTCAGCGCGCAGAACGTGACTGACGGTTATCTGGACATTCTGGTCGAGCCTTTCATTCCCCACATCGAACCCATCCTCGAAGGATCGGCGCTGGCCACTTACCGGTTGACGAAAGTCAGCGGGCAGTCGGGCGCCTCGGAGGAGGGGCTGGTGAAGATCAATCGCAAGTTGCCCAGCGGCGAGATCTGCGGGCCGACGACGTTGGCCATGCTGTCTGACAGCAGGTCGGGTGATGGATGCAGCGTTTGTCGCAAAGTCAGGCGTTTTATCGCCCGCGTGTTTCAAGCATTCGGGCGTGGCGGTAGAGGGAAGTAACGCTGAAACAAAGGACGCGCCGGGCTAGCTGGGCGCGAGTCAACTCAAGGAGAAACAGCATGAGCGGCACATCAACCAAAACACTTAACATTCTTGCAAATGCGCTCGCGCGCAGTGTCAACAAGCAGAAAAGGGATAAAAAAACCCGGGCTGGCGTGTTGGCGCTCGCTGCCCCGGTGCCGCCTGACTGGTGGAACGGGGATACGAACTTCGCAGGCCTGGTGCCTCGGGAAGATCAGGAAAAGGACATGACCATTCTCATCGCCAAGTGGGACAACAGTGCCTTGGACAACGAAATTGATACGCTTCTTTTTCAATGGCGCCCCTTGAACTCCGGTAACTGGCAGCCTGCCCAGAATGCAATTTCGCTTCCAGGCCCGCTGGACCCGTCTCAGTTTCCAATGCCGCTGACGTTGAACAAATCCAATTTTGCAACCGAAGGCACTTTTGAGTTGCGCTATCAAGTCACCATTGATGTTGGCACCACTACCGACTCTGATACCGCGACCTTCATTATCGACAAGACCCCGCCCAATAATAATCAGTCGCCGACAGCGCCGACGTTTTCAGACCCCATCGTCGTCAGTGATGGCATCACGCAGGAATACCTGACT
The DNA here is from genome assembly GCF_021728295.1 of Pseudomonas petrae. GTDB lineage: Bacteria > Pseudomonadota > Gammaproteobacteria > Pseudomonadales > Pseudomonadaceae > Aquipseudomonas > Aquipseudomonas petrae. Next base: position 380,740 of record NZ_JAKJXE010000001.1, on the reverse strand, counting down.
ACCAATGGGGGGGTGCTCATTGAGATCCCGATTTATCAGGATCAGCGGTTGGGCGACTCGCTGCAGATCTACGTCCATAACGCCGGCACCAGTCCAACCAACCCTATTTATGAGGGCGAGATGGATGGGAACCGCCAGATCAAAATACCGTCCGCAGCTTTTGCCGGATTGCGGGATGGCCTCATCTACGTCTCCTACCGCTTGGTCGACAAGGTGGGCAATCTCGGGGGGGGCTCCAATAATGCGACCGCCGGCCTTTTTATAGAACCGCTGCCGGATGTTCTGGCCGCACCCACCGTGCCCATTATTAAGGGTGACAACGTTCTGAACCTTGATGATGTCCTGCTTGGTACTTCCAGTCTGGTCGAGATCGAGCCTTACAAAAATGCGCTCGAGGGCGATACGGTCGTGCTGACCTGGGGCACTGCCACGCACAAGGTGAGGCACGTCGTTTCGGACGTCCTTGACAAGATTGTGTTGAATGTTGGGTATGAAAATACGTTGGCACCCGCCTACGGCGCAGCAACCGGCGTATTACCGACGACCGTCAGCTACGTCGTCGAGCGTGGCAACAAGACTTTTCCCTCAGATACAGCGACCATCGATGTTGACTTCTTTGTCCCCGGACCGGAGAACCCGGACCGGCCGGATCCGATCAACGTCAATCTTCCGAGGGTCAAGGTCCGAGGCACCGGCGCCAATCCGGAGGACGATGTGCTCAATGAAGACGATGCCGGTTTGCCTGTAGAGGTGACGGTCGATCTCTACGCCCCCATTGGCCCGGACGAGGAGATGATTCTGTACTGGGCCGCAGTAGAAAACGATGTAGGTACTTTCAGTCCGGTCCAGGGCACACCCGGCGATCCATACACGTTCACTGTGCCGTGGGACCGTATCAAGGACCTGCCCAGCGGAATTGCAGTGCCAGTGTTCTATACCGTAGGGCGGGCCGACGGCACTGGCAACGTCGAGTCGTGTGTGCCGACTCTGGTGGATGTCAGCGCCGCCTTGCCAATCAAGCTTTCCGAGCCAGAGTTTCCTGACGCCGGTGTGGCTTCGGACGGTTCCCTCATTCTCAACTGCACCTCGTTTATCGGTCCGGATCAACTGGTCAACGTCCGCATTCCGCCCAATACATTGTTGAAAGGTGGAGAAACGCTCTCGTTCGAATGGCAGTGCTACACCGACAAGCTGGGTCAGTCACCGGCGGGCACTCTGCAGGAGTTCGACAAACTCATCACGGCAGACCAGGCGGCAAACGGCTTTGAATTCACTGTGAGGCCATTTGCCGATTACATAGTTCCGGTGGGCAGGAACGGGTCGGTCACATTGAAGTATGTGTCTGATACAACGCCGCCGATGCAGGGCGAGGTGCTGATCCGGGCCGCAGCGCAAGATGCGGCCGGGGTATGCACACCGAATCCCCGAGTTGGGCTCAGGTCCGGAGGGTGCGGCTGTTAGGTCCAGGTCAGCGTCAACTCTGAATCTTGCCAAGTCGGGTGATTAACGCACCAGGGCCGCGTCAAGCGGCCTCGGTGTTTAATCTGGCTGACTGCAAAATCAGGCGATGAACGGCAGACGTCGCGCACTGTAGGAAGCTACGCTCAAAAGTTTAGGAATCGTCCTACATCGGGTATGGATTTGAAAGCTGTAGTCTTCGCGCCCTTATCCTGCGGCGCTGGTTCGATGGTTCTGCGGGAATGGCGTTTATTCCCAAGGAGCAGGTCATGGCAGGATCACCTTTCACACCCTCTCGTTACATCACCGCTTCAACCCTTATGTCCCTCGCGCTGTGCATCAGCGCTGCGGCCCAGGCCCGCACGTTGGTGCCCGGGGAAACTGCCGCAGTCAATCAGGGGGATACTCCCGAATCATGGACCCTGGCCACCGGTTCTACCCTCACCGTTAACAACGGCGCGCAAACGCTGTCGATCAACGGTGGAGGTGCAGGCAGCGTCGTCAATCTCAATACAGGCAGTTCGGCAGGCAGTGTCAACCTGGGTGCCGCAGGTGCTGTGGCCAACATCACCGGTGCCAGCGTTATCGCCAGCGGCAGTGCCAATGCCAATGCTCTGACACTTGCGGACGGCTCGGCGATCCTCACTGATGCCACCGTTGTCAGTACAAACGGTCTGGGGCTATTCGGCACGCAAGTCGCCACCGGACCGGGCAGTTCGTTCCTGATTAACGGCGGCACCATCACCGGTTCTACTGGCGGCGCGTCGCTTTCCTTTGGCAGCAGTCTGGACGCAACCGGGGTGGTGATCACCGGCACTAACGGGAACAGTTATGGGGTCCGAGGCTTTGGTTCGGACATTTCTTTGCGCGACAGCACCGTGACGGGAGGGCTGAATGGTCTTGCCTACCGCGTGGACGTTTCCAACGTGCGACAGGGAACGATCAATATCGAAGGCTCCCATATAGAAGGCACCAACGGCGCTGCGATCCTGCTCAATGGTCAGGGCGGCGGGATGGTCGCCGAGCTTAACCTGCTCAACGGCACCACCCTGACCGGTGGCAACGGCAATGCGCTGGAAGTGACCAACACGGCAACGGCGAACGTGCTGCTGCAGAACAGCGAAGTGACCGGTAACTTCGCTATCTCCAACGGCAGCGTCGCCAACCTGACCGTCGATCAGGGCCGGTTGATCGGTAACGTGACGGCGGACGCCACCAGCAGCGGCACCCTGGCGCTGAATAATGGCTCGGCGCTCACAGGTGATGTCACCGGGATTGATACGGTCAATCTGAATGCGAGTTCCGTTACCGGGAACGTGACCTCGGCCAGCAGCGCCGGCGTTGTGTCGCTCGTGGGCGGTTCGGCACTTGAAGGTAATGTCAGCAGCGACAACGTCAGTCTGAATGGCAGTTCAATGATCGGCGACATCACCTCGCTCAGCAGTGCGGGCATCGTATCGCTGGCCGGCGGTTCGGCACTGGAAGGTAACGTCAGCAGCGACAACGTCAGTCTGGATAACAGCTCGATGAAGGGCGACATTACCTCGATCAGCAGCACGGGCGTCGTATCGCTCGTCGGCGGTTCGGCACTGCAAGGTAACGTTAGCAGCGACAACGTCAGCCTGAATGGCAGCCAGATGATCGGCGACATCACCTCGCTCGGCAGTGCGGGCCTCGTATCGCTCGTCGGTAGTTCTGCACTGGAAGGTAATGTCAGCAGCGATAACGTCAGTCTGGATAACAGCTCGATGAAGGGCGACATCACCTCGCTCAGCAGTGCGGGCGTCGTCTCGCTGGCCGACGGTTCGGCACTGGAAGGCAATATCAACAGCGGCAACGTCAGTCTGAACGCCAGTTCAGTGAAGGGTGATATCACCTCAGCCAGCAACGCCGGAGCGGTATCGCTTGTCGCAGGTTCGACGGTGGAAGGCCAGGTCATCGGCGACAACGTCAGTCTCGACGCAAGCTCCATTACCGGCGATGTCACTTCGGCGGACGGAGCAGGTGCCGTCAAACTGGTTCGCCGCTCTGTGGTGAGAGGCAACGTGAACAGCAACAACGTCAGCCTTGAAGCCAGTTCGGTCGCGGGGAATGTCACCTCGACCGGTGACGCAGGCGTCGTGTCCCTGGCGGCGGGTTCTTTGCTGGAAGGCAATGTAAGCAGCGACAACGTCAGCCTCGATGCCAGTTCTATCGTCGGCAATGTCACGTCGACTGGCGGCGCAGGTGTGCTGAGATTGCTGGGCGGCTCAACGCTGAAAGGCGATGTGAGCAGCGGTAATGTAAGCCTGGATGCCAGCTCGATGTCCGGCAATATCACCTCCAGCGCTGGGCTTGTTTCGCTGACCAACAACTCGGTGTTCACCGGTAACCTGTTCAACGTCGACAGCGCCACCCTTGCGGGGGCTTCCACCTGGAACATGGTCGGCACCAATACCCTCAACTCCCTTGCGATGAATGACAGCACGGTGCGGTTTGGCGCGACCAACGCGTTCTATCAGCTCAACGTTGGCATGCTGTCCGGCAACGGCACCTTCATCATGGATGCCGATTACCTCACCAACGAGCACGACCTGCTCAACGTTACCGGTTCTGCAACGGGCAGCCATACCTTGCTGATCGCAGGTTCCGGCGTCGATCCCACCTCACCGCAGCCCTTGACCGTCGTGCAGACCGGGGGCGGTAACGCGACCTTCTCGCTGGCGGGCGATCGTGCGGTGGACGTGGGGACCTATTCCTATCAGTTGGCGTCGGCCAGCAACGGCGCGGGCGGGACCGACTGGTTTCTCGACCCGGGCACGGCGACGATCAGTCCTGGCACGCGCTCTGTGCTGGCGCTGTTCAATACCGCGCCGACGGTCTGGTACGGCGAGCTGACGTCGCTGCGCAGTCGTATGGGCGAGTTGCGCTTCAACGGCGGCAAGGCGGGCGGCTGGGTGCGCACCTATGGCAACAAATACAACGTCGATCAGGCATCGGGTGTCGGTTATCAGCAGACGCAGCAGGGCGTGTCGCTGGGTGCCGATGCCCCGTTGCCCGTGGGCGACGGGCAGTGGCTGGTGGGTGTGCTGGCCGGGCACAGTAAATCCGACCTTGACCTGAGCCGCGGTACCTCGGGCACGGTCAACAGCTATTACGCCGGGATTTACACCACCTGGATGGATCAGGCCAGCGGGTACTATTTCGACGGTGTGTTGAAGTTCAACCGCTTCCGCAACGACTCGAAGGTCAGCATCAGCGATGGCACCCGTGCCAAGGGCGATTACGACAACTCAGGCGCAGGTGGCTCGGTGGAGTTTGGTCGGCACATCAAGCTGAACGACGGCTATTTCATCGAACCGTACAGCCAGTTGTCCGCCGTGGTGATTCAGGGCAAGGATTACGAGCTGAACAACGACATGCGTGCCGAAGGCGATCGCACCCGTTCGCTGCTGGGCAAGGTGGGGATGACGGCGGGACGCAACTTCGCGATGAGTGACGGCAAAGTGTTGCAACCGTATGTGCGGGTGGCGGGCGTGCATGAGTTCGCGAAGAACAACGAAGTCCAGGTCAACAACAACGTGTTCAACAACGACTTGTCCGGCTCGCGGGGTGAGTTGGGGGCGGGTGTTGCCGTGGCGTTTTCCGACAGCCTGCAGGTGCATGCTGATTTTGATTACTCCAATGGCGAGCATATTGAACAGCCGTTCGGGGCGAATGTGGGATTGCGGTATAGCTGGTAATGAAAAGGGCTCGCCCCGTCTTGTTGACGGGGCGAGTAGAGGCTCTAGATCGCTACGATGTTGGCGTAACTGCCAAAGTTTTCATACTTTATCGATGCGGAGCCTTGTTCCCCTGTTACCAGGTTTTTGGTGTAGTTCATCAAAATCCCGGGGGCGCTGGTACTCGACCAATAGGGTTTTTCGCCCATGGGAAACGTATTTCCATACTGACTCCAAATACTGTTCAGCACATCAAGGGAAGGTATTCCGAGCCCACGTGATGCGGCGGTTTTCTGTGCCCCTTTAAAGGTGTCGTTCCCCAAGCCATAAACCATGGTTACATTTGAAACTGTCACGTTGTAGCTGCCTCTGCGACCTTGCCCATCCTGCACAGTGATAGTTGCGACGCCGTTCGATACCGAATTGATACGGCCATTGTTATTAACTTGTACCTTTGTGTCATCGCTGGATGAGTAAACGTAAGGTGGCACACCGCTGCTGGGGATCCTGACCAGAGTAGTGCCTGCCGGCCAGCTCAAAGGTTCATGGCCTGGATAGCCTGCCAGCCCCCAAAGCGCGCCATTCAGCGACACGGGCGACGAATCCAGCACAAAATCCGGTATCGGTGATACCACGGTGAAGTTGCGAGTACCCGACGAAGGATTGTCGGCATATCTACCCACGGCTTTGATGCTGTGGGAACCCAGTGCCACGCTCACCGACAGGCTCCAGCTCCCCGTACCCCCTACCGCCGTCGTCCCCCTGGAAGCGCCGCCGTCGAAGACCTCAACCTGCGCGTTCGCCACTGCCGTACCCGACGCCGTCACCGTGGTTTCGGTGGTGGTGCCTCCTTGAGCGATCTCTCCCTTGGTATCGCGCACGCTTAACGTTGGCGCTGTTGCAGCCTGAACATTGAACGTCCATGCCGACGACACCGGATTGCTCGCGTACAACGCTTTTGCGGTCAGGCTATGGGCGCCGACCGACAGGCCGCTGACAGACCGTGACCAGTTGCCGCTGGTGCTCATGCTGGCAGTACCTCTGGACGAGGCACCGTCGAACACCTCCACGGATTGACCGATCGAGGCCTTGCCCGACGCGGTGACGGCGTTGGCATAGGTCGAACCACCGTTGCTTACCAGAGTGCCCTGCGGGTCCTCAACCCGGGTGATGGTCGGGGTGACCACAGCGGTCACCGTAAATTTACGCACGGTCGATTCCGGATTACTCCCGTAGTTGGCCCTGACTTTCATGTCATGTCGCGCCACGCTCAGGCCGGTAAGGGTCAGCGTCCATTGCCCGCTTGGATTGGCCGTAGCAGTGTTTTGGGACACCGTGCCATCGAAGACTTCCACCTCAAGTCCTGCGCTGGCGGTACCGGTCAACACCACGCTGGTATCCACGGTGAAACCGTCAGGCGGGATCTCCACGTCTTGCGTATCTTTGATATGGGTGATGGTCGGTGTGACCGTTGCGGCGATAATCACCGTCCAGACAGCGGATTCAGGCTGCGTGCCATACAAGGCCTTCGCCGTGAACGGGTGCGACGCAACGGCCAGCCCGGTAACCGTGAGCGACCAGGCGCCCGATCCATTTGTTCGGGCGGTGCCTTTTGAGACGCCCCTGTCAAATAGCTCGACTTGCTGATCGGCGCTTCCCAGCCCGGAAACCGTAACGCTGGTATCCACGGTCGTCCCGCCATTGCTGACGGGGCCTCGGGAGTCCAGTACCTGATTGATGACAGGCCTCACATTGGCCAGCACTTCCAGGCGACGAGGCGGCGAGATCAGGCCGCTGCCGTCGAGGGCCTTCGCCGTGAAGCTGTAGGTTTTCGGGGTGAGCGCCGACAGACTCGTGCTCCACCCACCGCTGGCATTGGCGCGCACACTGTCGAGGCGCGTCGCGCCATCCAGAATTTCCAGCTCGGCTTCAATGGTGGAGGTGCCGCTGATGCTCAAAGTGGTATCGAACGTGGTGCCCCCTTCAGCCACTTCACCCTTGCTGTCCTTGATACTGACGATTTGCGGATTGACCCAGTCGTGATGCAGCTTGAAGGTGTACACCGTACGCGGAAACTGGACCGCAGCGTTCTCGCTGGCCGTGCCGTCGAAGGCGACGTTGCAGATCACCACAACGCGAGTGTCCTGCCCGAGCTTCTCCAGTTCAGTGCGCAACGCGCTTTCAGACAGGCCGGCACTCGCCTGGCCGCTGGTCAGCGGGGCACCGTCCAGCAGCGTAATCGAGTAGACGCCGCCGCTACTGGTTTCCCCCTCAAGCCTCAGCCAGACTCGCTGGCCCGCCAGGCTGAAGGGCCATTTGGCAACGGTTGCCGTGCCGTTGCCGGTGAAGGTTGCCAGGTTAAGGGTCATCGTCTGGCTGTTGGCCTGGGTGATGACGGGGTGCGGCAGGTCCTTGTCGGGGTCACCGAACGGCAGCACTGGCAGGCGCAACATCTCGGACTGCTTTTCTGCGGTGTAGCGTTTGACGCGATAGTACACGCTGACCTCGCGCCCGATGTTGGCGCCGATCACGGTGGCGGGCACCGTGAACTCGACTTGCCCGTTGGCGCTGCCGGGTTTTTCCTGATCAGCGGGCGTGCCGATGCCCGTGCTGCCCAGCCAGACCAACGTGACGAGGTCTTGTGCCTCCATGCTGGCGTAGCTCACCCGTACGGTCGCGCCCGCCAGCGCATCCATGGGGTCAAGTACCCCGGCGCTGGCCTGCACCACGGCAGGGGCGGGCAGTTCGCCGATGAGTTTGCCGATTACCAGATCCAGTGTTGCCGAGTACTGAAACGTGCCGGTGACGCCGCGCTCCAGGGTGTACAGCACCCTCACTTCATCGTTGATGTTGGGCTCGACCAATGAACGGGGGATGGTGAAATCGACCGGTTTGCCGGCAAGGGCCGTGGTGATGGGGATCCAGTCGCTGCCGCTGCCCTCCAGCGGATGACCGAGCCAGTACCAGGTCAGCTTATCGCCGGCGACCGTACCGGGGTAATTGACCCGTAGCGTGACATCACCGGGGTTCACCTCGGGGTCAAGCACGCCATCCGGTGCTTCAACGATGATCGGCGCGGGCAGTTCGGCCACGTGCTGGCCGACTCTGACGAGCAAGTGCTCCGATACCCGCACATCAAACACCTGCCAGGCGTCATTGGAGACCCGATAGCTGACGTCGAGTGTGCCGTTTTCAAGCAAGGCGATGTGTTCGCCCATCACGGGTATATAAACGACGTTGCCTACGTCGTTCGCCGTCACGATGTGCTGGGTTTCATACACATAGGGCGTCCCATCACTTCGGGTGCCCAGCCAGTCCAGATTAATCAGATCGCCATTGGCCATGCCGGCGTAAACCGGGATCTCTACATGGGCGCGTTCTTCACGCGCGTCGAGTACATCGCCGATCAGTTCCAGAATGCGCGGGATCTGCAGCGGTGCCACTCCGGTAATCCGCACGGCTGCCCGTTTCGAGGACTGCGGCGGGTCGCCGTTGGCTTTGGTCAGGACATAAGACGCCTGAGCGGTCCCGTTGATCATCTCGCGCACGAGTGCATTCGGCACCGTGGTGTCATAGATGGCCGGGATATTCCTGATGGTGACCGATTGGCTATACGTCAGCGGGGCGCCTGCCGCCGTGGTGCCGAGCCAGGTCATGGTCACTGTGTCGCCGAGCTCGAACGGGTCTGCGGTGACAGGGATATTCACCGTGACGTTCGCGCTGCCCAGAGTGCCCAGGTCGATCTCGCCATTGACAGCGTCCTGAATGATCGGTGGCGGCAGCTTCCACGCGCCGGCCTCTACCGCCACGAAGGTCTGCAACGACCATTGCTCGGAGAAATTCCCGACCTCGTCGTACACCTGATAGTGAACAAGCAGCTCATCGGCATCGCCTGCCGCGAGTATGACGGCCTGGTCAACCGTGATGACGACGGCTGAAGTGCCCGCTGCCTCCTCTTCAGTGATCGGCCGAATGATCGACACCACGCCCCAGCGCAACTCAAGGGTGTCGCGGGCCGCGCGGCCGGGGTACGCAGCGATAGTCACCGGGATGCCATCCTTGGCCCACTGGGCATCGACGCCGTTGTCGATAACGTCCTGCGGCAGTTGCGGCGCCGCGAGTTCCGAGTGGCCAGGCTGATGCGGATCGCGATCCTTGCCTCCCGGCCGGTCGAGCTTGACCCGCAGGCGCAACGGCGCGGATTCCTCCGGCACGTTCGAGCCGGCGCGGGTCAGGCTGTAGGAGACCTTTTCAGCCCAGTCGGGCTGGATCGGCTCAGTTGGCAGATAGAAAGCCATGCGTTTGTCGATGTCGGCGTCAGTGACGTCGCGCCCGCCCACGGACAGGCCGTCCCAATAGATGTCGACACGGTCGCCCACCTGCATGCGCAGCCAGGGGTCGATGACAGTGAGCAAACCGCTCAGGTTGTCTTCGACCATGCTGATGTTCACGCCGCCGTCGCCGCCTACGACGGGGGTGACCAGGCCGGCGATCAACACAGGACGCAACGCGAGCGTTGAGTAGTCGCGGTTCAGTGGGGGGAAGAGCGTGCGTGAGTAGCGTTTCATGGTGAGCTTCCTTGTCGGGTTGTGTCCTGAGTCAACTGCCAGGTGCGCGGCTGCATGTCGGAGGTCATGGCTGCGGAGTGGGCTACTTGAACCGACGCAACCACCATGCTGCAGGGTATTCCGGGTTACCAAGGGCTTTGGGCGCCCTGTCGTTTGGAGAAGAATCGTTCGGCGACGTGGCCCTGGTGGGTTGACTGCTGTCGATGAATGCCAGCGTTATTGGGCGCTGTATCGGGGGATTCTGGCTACTGTCAGAAATGACAGGTCTGGTCAAAAAGCGATCGGTTTGGGTCACCGCTTATCGGATGCTCACAGGGCTGTTGATCACCGGAACGTCGCCGACGTAGCGCGTCGACGACGCCTTGAATTGCGCCAGTGTGAGGGCTGCGAAGCCGGTATTGGCAGTGAGAAGGTGAGCCACCCAGATACCGCTCACCGTCAGCGAGTAACGGCGGGTGGCCCACGAGCTGTAGGTGGAAGTGATGGTGGGACGTCCGGATCGGTCCCGGGGTCGAGGAAACCGTCCTGCGCCTCCTCGACCTCGGGTTTGCTCCCGTTTGTTATTGCTCGGCTACGGTGCCTTTTTTTCGAGGGTGCGTCTGGCGCTCAGCGCCCGGCCTCTCGACGCCGATGTTGCCTTATAGGACAGTTGCCCGCGGATAAGGCTTTGTACGCTGCTGCTATCGCCACCGGCGTATGCATTTCCCCATGTCACCACCCTGCCGTCGGACGTGAGCGCCACAAAGCATTGGCTATTGGCATAGACCGCCTGCACATCGTGCAGCTCGGTAGCCACGGGGTAGGTGTAGCCGCCGCAGGACGCATCGCCCCAGGCAACCACTGTCCCGTCGCGACGCAGGGCAGCGAAAGCTCTGAAGTTCCCGACGACTTGAACGATATCGTCAAGCGCGGCGATGGCCTGAGGAACGGTCCCGCTAAAACTGGAAGGCCCCCACGCGACCACGTGGCCATTGCCGCGGCGGGCCGCGAATGCTTGGTACGTGCTACTGACCTCAATGATATCAGTCATCGCCGCGATGGCGTCAGGCACAACGCCACCATAATCCGGGGCACCCCACGTCATCACTTGCCCGTTTTTCCTGAGCAGTGAAAACGAGAGTGCTGTAGTGCATCCCAGTTCGGCAATATCGTTCAACATGGCAATGTTGGCAGGCACAATACTACCCCAGCTTACGACGCTGCCATTGCCGCGCAGGGCAGCGAAGCCTGTGTTGTCACCGGAGATCTCGACGATGTCGGTCAGGGTCGCAATTGCCGCAGGCACATTGCCCCCGCTCCCTCCCCACGCGACGACCTGACCATTGCTCCGGAGAGCGGCGAATGCGAAGGAAGACCCGAAGATTTGCGAGATGTCGGTCAGTGCGGAAATCTCCGCAGGTACTGTCCCGCCCGAAGCAGCTTGGCCCCACGCGACCAGGTTTCCGGTTGTTTTTATCCCGGCAAATGCGTAGTAGGTGCTTGCGATGTGAGTAAAGTCCGCTGCGGAAGTGCCGGGCGCAGGTACGGCAAGACTGCCGCCCTCGGCCGCATTGCCCCAGACCACGACATAACCGTTCTGACGTCGAGCGGCGTAAGCTGTAACCGTGCAGCTGACTTCGACGATGTCGTTCATGGTGATGATCGATGGAGGAATGGATGCTCCATTACCTCGGTAGCCCCAGCCGACCACTTCGCCGGTGTCTAGATGGGCAACCAGGGCGCCTTGATTGGTGATGTTATCACCGCTGCCGATAACGTTGCCGGGTTAAGGGCTGCCATGTCATCGCTGGTGCGAACTCGTAACACCAGCTCCGGGTGTGTGTCACGAAAGCTGGTGCCCTGAGTCCAGCTCGCGCCATCGCCTTCGTATTGCCATTGTGCCGAGAGCGCAGCGCCGGTCGTGGCGTTGAAGGCACTGATACGCCGCGGTGTCGATGACGGCCGGTAATTGGCGCGATTGACCCGCGCGCCCATGACGTGCAGCTGGCCTGCGCCGATGTCCGTCTTGACGTCATAGACAGCGTCGGGTGACGGGCCTTCAGTGGCCCCACCCGCTCGCTTCACCGTGTAATTCAGGGTCACGCTGTATCCGTCGTTGGCCGCAACCGTTGCATAGGCAATGTCGAATGTCATCTCGCCCGCAGCGGTGGCCGTCTTGACCGGCGATACGCTGCCCGCCCCCGGCTGGCCTTCCCATAGGAGAGTGACCTCATCACCTTGCTTGAGTTGCGCGCCGACGCCAATCGTCACGTGAGCGCCGTTGATCACGGTGTTGGGGTCCAGCGTGGAGCCGACCGCTTCGACGATGGTCGGCGCAGGCAACGGCAGAGCAGCGGCGTCTTGCACGCTGAACGTCAGGGGCAGTGAGGGTTTTATGTCGCCTTGCATGAAGATCACGGTGTAACTCACCGTGACGTTGCCATCCACGCTTTTGCGTACCTCTGCGAGCGTCACAGGAAAGCTCACATCTTTCCCAACCGCAGCGCCCGTGATGTTTTTGTTGGCTGTGTAGGGCGGTGTGCCCTTATCGTCATTCCAGTGAATCGTGACGACGTCACCCGATTCCATGCCCTGCCAGTGCGGGACGACGATCTGGGCTCCGGAGGAGATTTCCTCGAGCGCAAGGATGCCGTCCTCACTGCCTGGCACAGAGGGAGCGACCAAAACCGGCTGCTCTGCGGCGCCGACGCTGAACGCCAGCACATCGGAATAACTTTGGCGTCCGCCCACACGAATCACCCAGTACGATGCCTGAACAGTGCCGCCGTCGTTGGCCGAAATGTCTTCTGGATACAGTTCGAACACCACAGGTTTGTTCAGGGTGAATGAGGTGATCTTCAGCGAGTCCTCCACATCGCCGCTGACGCTGCCACGCCACAGGTAATGCACGTCATCGCCTATGGCCATGTCAGGATAAGGCGGCACGGTCAGGGTTGTTGCGCCGTAGGCGGGATCTATCGCCTCATTCACCACCCCTGCAACTACTGGGGCTGGCAGCTCGGCACGGGCCTCGCCCACTTGCAGCGGCGTGGCGCGGGCGGATTCGCGGTTGACGATCGTGCCGTCTACGTCTTTGGCCAATATGAAATACAACCCGAGTGTGCCGCCCTCGATGGCTTTGAGGTGCGTGCCCGGTACGGTGAAATTGATCGGGGCCTTGGCGGTGGCCTCCCGGGTGGTGATGTTATGCGGGTTCAGTTCCGGGTCGTAGATGGTGAGGTCAGGCCGGGTGCCGATCCATTTCAGGATGAGTTGATCCCCCGCCGCCATACTGTCATCCCACGGGATCTGCACGGTCGTACTGGCGAGGTTCGGATCAATTGCGCCTTGCTGTGCATCAAGCGCAACTGGCGCGGCCATGCGCACGGCTTCACCGACCACACTGATGAATGCCCCTCTGGACTTCGACTCGGTGTCGTCGGCATGGATCAAGCGATAGGAGAAAACCGCCTGGGTTTTAGCCAGTGGCCGAACGACGGCGTTAGGGATTTCCGCCTCGAAAACATGCGGCAGGCTGTCGATCGTAATCTCCGGCGCTTCATGGTTGACCGGATCGCCTGCAGCTGTAGTGCCCGTCAACTTCACCACGATCCTGTCGCCCAGGACGAAGTCGGCCTTGAGCGCGCCAAGGCTTGAGAACGTCTCTTTGCCCATCGACGCTTGCAATCGTGCAGCCTGTTCCGGCGTTAACGACTGACTGAGTTGCTCCAGCATCTCGCGAGTCGTGGCCGCTACGATCTGCACTGTCACCGGGCTGCCCGCCAGCGTGTCCAGGTCCAGAACGTTGCTGAGTGCTTCCTTGACGATCGGTGAGCCCAGCCGCGAGTTGCCGGTCTCAACCACAATACGGGTCTCGGCGGCCCAGTCTTCGGACTGGTTAATCACCACGTCATAGACCTCAAAGGTCACGGCCAGGCCGTTTGCGCCTGAGTCTCCCCCGGCAAGAATCACTGCCTCATTGACCATGATCTCGACCGGTTGGTCCACTTCCCCAGCGGTCACCTTGTGGTGCACAAATTCCCCGCCCCAGGAGAGCTTGATGTCGTCCCCTTCGGCCATGTCAGGATAGGCCTCAATGGTGACCGGCACGCCATTCTTGGCGGCAGCGGCATCCACGCCGTCGTTGATAATGGCCTGAGGCAGGTTCAACTTGAGCGCCGAATGGCCGGGGGTGTCGCCGTTCTGATCCTGTCCGCCGGGACGATCGAGTTTGACCAGTACGTGGGTTTCAGCGGACAGCTCGGCAGTCTGGCCCAGCCGCGTCACGCGGTACTGGAGCGTGTGATTACCCTGAGTGAGCCTCGCTGCTGTGACAAAGGCCGTCACCCGCTGGCCGACCTCCGCATCGCCAATGAGCTCTGTCGTGACCGGCGAGCCGTCGAGCAACACGGCCACGCTGTCGGCCTGACCCATGGCCGACCACGCCGGAATGTACAGCTGCAGGCCATTTTGCGGGAAGTTATCCAGGGCGGCGCCGTGGTTGATGCCCCATAACGTCTCGCCGGGTCCAGCCGGTGGCTCGGGGAGAGGGCCCACGGCACCGGGGATTTCCAGTTCGATCAGCGAGTTGGGAGTGATGGAAGTGAGGGACGGGTCTTGCGATGATGAGGCCATGGCGGTTGACTCCTGTCGATGGGTTCCAGGAGTCATTGAGCGCCGGATCGGGGTGTTTGGCTACTGTCACAAATGACAGGTTTTGCCGCCTTTGGTCGGCTTTAACCTGAGGTGGAGCATGGCCTCGCGCGTCAACAAGTCGTCTTTAAACAGACGTCTGTTTCGCCGCTGCGCAGGGGCTATTTCCAGCTGTGAATGGGCCAGCCAGCCGCTTGTGCCGCCTCGCGCAGCACCGGGTCAGGGTTCACCGCATGGGGGAAGTCCACCTTCTGCAGCAGCGGCAGATCATTGCGTGAGTCCGAATAGAAACTCGCACCCTCAAGGTTCTCGCCTTCCTGATCCAGCCACGCCATCAAGCGGGTGATCTTGCCTTCGCGGTAGGTGAGCACGCCGGTGGTCTTGCCGGTGTAAACGCCATGGGCAAGCTCCAGATCGATAGCCAGCACCTCATCAACGCCGATGCGCTCGGCAATGGGCTTGACCAGGTGCACGCCCGACGCCGAGATGATCAGAATGCGATCACCGGCCGCGCGGTGCTCGGCGATGGCCTTGGTGGCGTCACTGAAAATGATCGGCTCGATGTAATCCTCAACCCAGGGCCCCACCAGAAAATCCACTTCCTGCGGCGTGCGCCCGACCATCGGGTCCAGGCTGAACGCCATGTAATCTTCCATGGCCAGTTCGCCCTTGCCGTAGGCGTCCATCAGTTCATGGTCTTTCTTCATGAACCACTCGGGATCGACCCAGCCCAGCCGCCCCATCTGCTCGCTCCACAGGCTTGAACAGTCACCGTGGATCAGGGTTTCGTCCAGATCGAAAATCGCTAAAGCCATTAAAGCTGTCCTCTTTTTTGGTACTTACGCAGTCCCCATGTAGGAGCGCGCTTGCCCGCGAATGCGTTGGATCAAGCGGCATCTAAGGTGCAGACCCACCGCATTCGCGGGCAAGCGCGCTCCTACAGGGTTGGCGTCAAATTCATGCGACTTCACACAGCGCCGACGCTTCGATGTGCAGGGTGACGCGCTGGCCTTTCGGGTGCAAGTCGCTGGCCGAACGGTTGAGCACGTCGACCACCAGTTCCACGCCCCGGGCCTCGACGCGATAGCGGATCACGTTGCCCAACAGGCTGTGGCTGCGCACTTCGCCTTCCAGCGAACCGGTCAGGCTCAATTGAATGGCCTCCGGGCGAATCGCCACGCGGCTGTTGATCGGGCGCTGCATCAGGCGGCTGGCGGCGTCCGCCTCCAGCAGGTTGTAGTTGCCGATGAAGCCGGCGGCGAATGCGTCGACCGGTGCGGTGTACAGGGTTTCGGCGTCGCCGCTCTGCACGATCCGACCCTGATTCATCAGGAAAATCCGGTCGGACATGGTCAGCGCTTCTTCCTGATCGTGGGTCACGAAAATCGTCGTCAGGCCCAGCTCCTGCTGAATCGCGCGGATCTGCTCACGCAGGTGCTTGCGGATGCGCGCATCGAGGGCCGACAGCGGCTCGTCAAGCAGCAGCAGGCGAGGGCGGGTCACCAGCGATCGCGCCAGTGCGACGCGCTGACATTGCCCGCCCGAGAGCTGATGCGGGTACCGCGTGGCGAACTCGTTCAGCTCCACCAGCTTGAGCGCCTCCGCCACCCGCTGCTTCATTTCATCCGTGCTGACTTTCTGCATGCGCAGGCCGAAGGCGACGTTCTGCTCCACGTTCATGTTGGGGAACAGCGCGTAGCTCTGGAACACCATGCCGATGCCGCGCTTCTGCGGCGACACCGGCACCAGGTCCTTGCCGTCGAGGAAGATCCGGCCGCTGGTCACCGAGGTTAGCCCGGCGATGCAGCGCAGCAGGGTGGACTTGCCGCAACCGGACGGGCCAAGCAGGGTGACGAATTCGCCCTTGCGGATTTCGCAATTGATGTCGCTGAAGACCGCCGTGCTGCCGTAATTCTTCTGCAGGTTTTCGACACTGACGAAGCTCATATCAGTCTTTGTCCTTGTTCAGTCGGTTGGCCGCCCACGTCAGCAGCAGTACGAAAAAGAAGTAGGAAATCACCAGCGCGCTGTTGAAGTGGCCGCTGCTGTTGCGCATGTTGTTGAGGTACACCTGCAAGGTCTCGTAGCGGGTGCCGACCAGCAGATTGGCGAACACGAACTCGCCGAACAGGAACGAGAACGACAGCAGCAGGGCGATCATCAGGCCCTTGCGCAGGTTCGGCAGCACCACCAGAAACGCGGCTTGAAAGGTATTGGCGCCGAGTAGTTGGGCCGCGTCCATCAGGTCAACCAGATTGATCGCCTGCAGGTTGTTGGTGATCGCCCGGTACATGAACGGCAGTGCCACGGTGAAGTAGCAGCCGATCAGAATCCACGGCGTACCGACCATCGCCAGCGGCCCCGAGCCGTAGAGCTGCAACAGGCCCACCGACGACACCACCGGCGGCACCGCGAAGGGCAGCAGGATGAGGATGTTCATCAGCGCGTCGAGCTTGGGGAAGTGGTAATGCACGACGAACAGCAGCGGCAGAATCAGCACCACCGACAGCGCCAGCGCGCCGACGCACACCAACAGCGACTGGCCGAACGCGCGGAGAAAACGCGGATCGCTCCACAGTGCGACGTACCATTTGTAGGTCAGGCCGTCGGGCAAAATCGTGGCCGACCAACTGGTGGCGATCGAATAAACAAACGTGCCGAGCAACGGCGCGAGCAGAATCAGAAACAGCAGGTACACCACGACGCGGTGGTAAAGCCCCGGCGGGCGGCGTTCAGCGCGAGACATGGTAGCTCCTCTTCAACAGCCACTGATGCACGACCGTTACCAGCGTCATCATCCCCACCAGAATCATCGCCAGGGCGCTGGCCATGTTCGGGTCCAGCGTGATGTCGCCGGCGACCATCGCCGCGATGCGGATCGGCAGCACGTTGAAATTGCCAGTGGTCAGCGCGTAAACCGTGGCGTAAGCACCCAGCGCGTTGGCCAGCAGAATCACGAAGGTGCCGAGCAGCGCAGGTGTCAGCACCGGAATCCCGATGTGTCGCCAGAAATCCCAGCCGCTGGCCCCCAGCAGCGACGCCGACTCGCGCCAGTCTTCGCGCAGCGCATCGAAGGCCGGGTAGAGCAGCAGCACGCCCAGGGGGATCTGGAAGTAGGTGTAGAGAATGATCAGGCCGGTTTTCGAGTACAGGTTGAAGTCATCGATGATCCCGGCCTGCTTGAGAATCAGCGTCAGCGCGCCGTTGAAACCGAGCAGGATGATGAAGGCAAACGCCAGCGGGACCCCGGAAAAGTTGCTGGTCATGTTGGCGAAGGCGCTGACGAAATCCCTCAGCCTCGACGGCACTTTGCGCAGGGAGTAGCTGCCGAGGATCGCGATGATGATGCCGATCAGGCTCGACCAGAAACTGACCTCCAGGCTGTACTGCATCGCCTGGCGGTAGAAGCGCGAGTTGAACGCCTTGATGAAGTTGTCGATGCCCCAGCCGGCGTCCGATTGCAGGCTGTTGATTGCCACCCAGGCCAGCGGCGCGATCTGAAACGCGATGAAGAAAACCGCAAACGGCACGAGGCACAACAGCCCCAGCCATTTGCCGCGGCTTTGTGAATTCACTTGAGCACCTCTCTGCACACAGGTTTGTCGTGGGGCACGCCGAGCAGTTCGCAGACGGTGCCGCAGATCTCGGTCTGTTTCGGTTGCGCATGGGGGTCGAGGCTGAAGGCGTCACCGAGCACGAACAGCGGGACTTCGCGTTCTTCCGGCAGTACGCCGTTGTGCGAGCGGTCGTTGTTCATGCCGTGGTCAGCGGTCACCAGCACTTGATACCCCGCATCGAGCCAGCGCTGCAGATACTCGGCGAGGATGATGTCGGCGGAGCGTGCGCTGTTGCGGTATTGCGGGGTGTCGAGGCCATGCTTGTGGCCGGCGTCATCGATGTTCATCGGGTGAACGAAGAGGAAATGTGGCCCGTGGGCAGTTCGAAGATGCTCGGCGTCGTCGAACAGGTGTGAATCGGGGTAGTGATCGACGTAGTAGAAATGCCCGTGCTGAATCGGCAATTCGGCGTCGTCGGTGTGGCGGTCGCGTGCGGCAACGAACGGGCTGCGGTTGTACAGCTCGCTGACCCAGTGGTACGCGGCAGCGGCGGTGGTCAGCCCGGCGTCGGTGGCGTAGTGGAACACGCTGCGCTGGTTGGAAAGCCGGGAAACCTGGTTGTGCACGATGCCACTGTTGATGGGCGCAACGCCGGTCAGAATGCACTCGTACAACGGGCGTGACAGCGACGGCAGTTCGCATTCCAGCTGATACAACGCCGCGCGGCCTGCGTTTCGGTAGGCCAGCAAATGCCCCATCGCATGTTGCGCGACGCTGTAACTCAGGCCGTCCAGCAGGATGAGGATGACGTTGTGTTTCATGGCATCTCCGGAGGGTGACTGTCCCCAACCCTGTAGGAGCGCGCTTGCCCGCGATTGCATAACGTCTGCAACGAAGATGATTCTGACAGTCCGCAATCGCGGGCAAGCGCGCTCCTACACGTTGAAGTGCAGGGGGGGTTACTGCATCTCGACGATGACTTGCTCGTTCCACTGCTGTGGCAGGGCTTTCGAGGTTTTTTCCCACGCTGCCGGGTCTTTGATCGGGGTCACGTTCTTGTACTGCTCGTTGGGCAGCAGCTTGGCTTGCACGTCTGGCGGCAGCGTCAGGTGCTCGGCACGGATCGGGCGCGCGTTGCCTTTGGCCAGGTTGATCTGACCGGCGTCGCTGAAGATGTATTCACGGGCCAGCTTGGCGGCGTTCGGGTGCTTGGCGTACTTGTTGATGATCGTGGTGTAGCCCGAGATCACCGAGCCGTCGGACGGGATCAGCACAACGTAGTCGTCAGGATTGGTCATCTTGGCCTTGTAGCTCAGGCCGTTGAAGTCCCAGACCACGCCCACTTCCACTTCGCCTTTTTCCATCGACTGGATCGACGGGTTGTTGATGCCCAGGCGCTTCTGCTTGGCCAGTTCGGTGAACAGTTGCAGGCCCGGGGCGAGGTTGGTTTCATCGCCTTTCATGGAGGTCGCAGCGGCGAGCACGCCGTTGGCAGCCTGGGCCGCCGTGCTGACATCACCGATGGTGACCTTGTACTTGCCGTTTTTCAGGTCAGCCCATTTGGTCGGTACGTCCGAGCCGTGCAGCAGCTTTTTGTTGACGATAAAAGCGATGGTGCCGGTGTAGGCCAGCGCCCAGTGACCTTCCTTGTCCTTGGCCCAGTCCGGCACTTGCGCCCAAGTGCTCGGTTTGTAAGGTTGGGTCACGCCCTTGGCGGTGGCGATCGGGCCGAACGCTGCACCCACGTCGCCGATGTCGGCGCTGGCGTTGTCTTTTTCCGCATCGAACTTGGCCACTTCCTGAGCCGAGCTCATGTCGGTGTCCATGTGCACCAGACCGTACTTGGCGGTCAGGTCGGTCCAGGTGCCTTTCCAGTTTGCCCAGTCATCGGGCATGCCCACGCTGTTGACCGCGCCTTCAGCCTTGGCGGCGGCTTCAAGTGTTTTGAGGTCGGTGTCGGCGGCCATGGCCGATGTGCTCAGCGCGATGGCCGAACCCAGGAGTGATGCCAGCAAAAGGTGTTTCATTCGAAGCTCCTTTGTGCACTTCTCGACGGACTCATAGAAGTGTTCGTTGCGGATGATTGGTCTAGGTCAGCAATACCTGAGCCAAGTTAGGCCAGTTACATGACGCTTTCGTGTCTGGACCGACTCTTACTGGAAGACACCACGGCCCCAGGGATCGCTGTGAAATGAGCGTAGACCATGCTCAACCGCTTGATCTGAAAGGGCCGGAAGACTTGCCGAGCAACTGCGTTGCAGCGGGCCCAGGCTGGAATGTCACGCAACGGTCATCTACGCTGCCTAGGCTCTGGAGCACTGAAACGGGCCATTCAGCGAGCGACACTGCCCTTAAATAGCGCTGGTCTAGTCCAGATAGGTAACGCAATGCGCGAAGAAATGCCCCGAGCGGTGACGACCATTTGCAACGCGCTGCAAGAGCAGATCGAACACGGTCTGTTGCCACCGGGCAGCAAATTGCCGGCTGAACGCAAGTTGAGCGAGGTCTTCGATACCACGCGCATTACCTTGCGCGAGGCGCTGGTGCAACTCGAGGCCCAAGGTCTGATCTACCGGGAGGAGCGCCGTGGCTGGTTCATTTCCCCGCCGCGTCTGGCCTACGACCTGATGCGCCGCAGCCACTTTCACGCGATGGTTCAGGCTCAGGGCCGAGTGCCCGCGACCCAAGTGATTTCCGCACGGCTGCAACCTGCGTCGGCCGTTATTTGCGGGCTGCTGCAATTGCCGGCGCTGTCCAGCGTGATCCAGATCTGCCGCGCCCGCCGCATTGATGAACGGCTGGTGCTCTACGTCGAGCATTACCTCAACCCCGATTACTTTCCGCAGATTCTCGACATGGACCTGAACCAGTCGCTGACCGAGCTCTACGCCAGCCACTACGACATTCGCTACGGCCAGGTGCGTTTCGAGATGGTGCCCACGGCGTTACCGGCGGAAGCGGCAGGGGCGCTGAAAGTCTCCATCGGCAGCCCGGGCCTGCGCATCGCCCGGGTCAACCACGACCAGCGCGGGAGGCTGATCGACTGCGACCTGGAATACTGGCGCCATGACGCGATTCACGTGAGCGCGGTGGTGGCGGATATCTAGGCCGGCTTACACCGACGCATCGTCCTTCTTCTCGCGTACTTTGTTCACGCGCCCGCCACTGGTGCTGACCTGCACGTTCAGGCGCGGTGTCGCCAGGTCCATGCCCGCTTCGTCCAGATAGCGCTTGAGCGACAGGTTGAACGCCCGCGACACTTCCCATTGCTTGATCGGTGCGGTCTTGAAACGCGCGCGCAGAATGGCGTTGCCCGAGTCAAAACTTTCCACCCCCTGAATCTCCAGCGGCGACCAGATGTTGCGCCGTTGCAGCGGGTCGGAGCGCATCTTCTGGCCGACGTCGCGGACCATCTTCAGCGCGTCGTCGATGTTCATGCTCGCCGGAATTGCGATGCGGAAGATCGCGTAACCGAACTCCCGCGAGTAATTCTGGATGCTCTTGATCTCGCTGAACGGAATGGTGTGGACGATGCCGTCGATGTCGCGCAGGCGAACGGTGCGAATGGTCAGCCCTTCCACGGTGCCCAGGTGCCCGCCGACGTCCACGTAATCGTCGATGGCCAGCGAGTCTTCGATGATGATGAACAGCCCGGTGATCAGATCCGCCACCAGTGACTGCGCGCCGAAACCGATGGCCAGACCGATCACACCGGCACCGGCCAGCAGCGGCGTCACGTTCATGCCCATGTTCGCCAGCGCGACGATCAACGCGATGATGAAAATGGTCACGAACAGCACGTTGCGGATCAGCGGCATCATCGTCTGCGCGCGGGTATTGGCCAGGCCTTTGCGCGAGCGGGTGAGCGCGTGGTGAATGGCTGTGTCCGCGAGAATCCAGATCAGCCAGGCAAACATCAGCGTGGCGGCAAGGCCGATGAGCCTGACGCTGATGTCGTGGCCGTCGCCCTCGGCGAAGCGAATCAACGACAAGCCCCAGACCCGCAGGCCCAGCTCGATGAACACCAGCCAGATAAGCAAGTGCGCGACTGTGTAGAAGAAGTTTTTCAGGCGGTCCGAATACAGTGCATGGCGCTTGTGAGCATGGCTTGGTTTGAGCGAGTGACGCCGCACCAGGCCGTTGATGACCATGCACAACACCAGCAGCACGGTGCAGATCAGGGCCTGACGCAATGCGGTGCTGGTGTCGCCTGCAGAAAAGAACGTGGCGAACAGGGAAACGCCCACCAGCACCAGCGCCGGCAGGTACCAGAACGTGCCGAGCACCTCGATGCTGTCGCTCAGGGCGCGGCGTTTGAGGCGACGCGAAAGCGCCTGGTTGCGGATCAGATGCGCGATCGGGCGACGGAAGCGGATGATGAACAGCCCGGTGGACAGCGCGGCCATGACATTGGCCAGTGTTGCAGCGGTATGCGCAAGGTGCACGCCGAGGCTGGCGACCAGACGCGGGTCGCTCAACGCCTCGCCGAACGCGGCAAAGCTGCCGATCCACCACAGTGGGCGAAACGCCTGATGGCGCAGGATGTACAACGCCTGGTGCCGGTGCGGACCGTCCAGCAGGGAAAACGCGATGACACAGACCGCCGAGAACAGCGTGCCGACCACCAGCGCGTAAGCGAGCACCATCGCCAGATCCCGGCCCAGCGACGGTGGCAGCGAGTAACTCAGGTAAATCGTGATGACCAGCGCCACCAGCCACGGGCCCAGCTTGCGTAGTGCGAAGCGCAGCATGTCGGACAGGCGCGGGTGCTGCGGAAGCTCGGCGGAAAGGCCGAAGCGCAAGCGCACCTTGTGGCCCAGCCAGATCAACGCCGCCGCGAGCAGGCCCCATATCGCCAGCACCACCGCAAACCCCCAGATGATCGGCCACCACTGGTTGGCGGGCAGCATCAGGGCCATCAGCTCGTCCTGCGCCAGCGCCGTCTCGTCCGCCCAGCGGCTGAGCGGGCTGTCCGCACCGGTGAACTGCTTTTCCAGCTCGGCGAACGAACTGCCGATCAGGCCCAGTACACCTTGCTCCACGGTCGGCTGCGCTTTCTTGGTGGCGTCCCGCAGTTTTTTCAGGTCATCGAGCAATTTGCTGCGCTGCTGGTCGTTTTCCAGCGACGTGATCACCTCGTCCAGCGACTGCCCCAATGGCTCCTGAGCCTGAGGCTGCGTCTTGTCGCCGCCACTGAGCAGACTCGGCAGGCCGGCAGCGTGCGTCAACGCAAACGGGAACAGCGCCAGCAGGCAAAGCAGAAACAGGCGGGGCAGAACGGAAAGGCGGGTGGGAGCGATCACCTGGAAACAAACCTCGAATAGACAGGCGCTTGGGGTGGCGCGGTTTGGGAGCCGTGCCGGGTCAAGCAGAGGCGGGTGAGTTTACGAGGGGATGGGGGGTGTGGCGAGGGGGAATTATGAAGTCCGGGATAGCGCGATGTGCAGGCCGTTTCCATGACCGATGAAGGAAATGGATCGGCCTGCTCTCAATGGAGGTTCGTGCTTAGGGCAACTCGGCGCTCGCATAAAACGCTGACAGCACCTTCACCAGATGCGCCAGGTCCTGGCTGCCCGCCAGTTCGCGGATCGAATGCATGGCGAAGGTCGGCAGGCCGATGTCGACGGTGCGAACGCCCAGGTGGCCTGCCGTGATCGGGCCGATGGTGGAGCCGCAGGCCATGTCGCTGCGCACGACGAAGCTCTGCACCGGCACTTCTTCGGCCATGCACAGGTGACGGAAGAAGCCGGCGGTTTCGCTGTTGGTGGCGTAGCGCTGGTTGCTGTTGACCTTGATCACCGGGCCGGCGTTGAGTTTCGGGCCGTGGTTGGCGTCGTGCTTCTCGGCGTAGTTCGGGTGCACGCCGTGGGCGTTGTCGGCGGAGATCAGCAGGGATTTCTGGATGGTGCGGACATAGTCGTCGCCTTCCGGCAGCAGGCGTTGCAGCACCTGTTCCAGCATCGGGCCATCAGCGCCGCAGGCGGAGGTCGAGCCGACTTCTTCGTGGTCAGTGCAGATCAGCAGGCAGGTTTCGTCGCCATCGGCATTGAGCAGCGCTTGCAGCCCGGCGAAGCAGGACAGCAGGTTGTCGAGCCGCGCGCCAGCAATGAAGTCCCCGTTAAGCCCGATGACGGCGGCGCTTTGGGTGTCGTAGAAGCTGAGTTCGTAGTCGAGGACGACGTCGGCATTCAGGCCGTGCTCGCGGGCCAGTTGGTCAGTCAGCAGGGCGCGGAAGTCGGGACGTTCGTCACCGGCGACCTGGGCCAGGATCGGTGGCAGTTCAGTCTGCGGGTTGATCGCCCAGCCTTCGTTGGCGGTGCGATTGAGGTGGATCGCGAGGTTGGGGATGATCGCGATGGGCAATTTGAAGTCGATCAACTGGCTTTCGACTTTGCCGTCGCGGCGGAAGGTGACGCGGCCGGCGAGGGAGAGGTCGCGGTCAAACCATGGCGCGAGCAAGGCGCCGCCGTAGACTTCGACGCCCAGTTGCCAGAAACCCTGACGTTGCAGTTCGGGTTGCGGTTTGACGCGCAGGCACGGGCTGTCGGTGTGGGCGCCGACGAGGCGAATGCCGCCGGTGAGGGGCGACAGGCGACCGAGTTTGAAGGCGACGATGGAGGAGTCGTTGCGGGTGACGTAGTAGCGGCCGCCCGCTTCGGTGTACCAGGGCTCTCGTTCGTCGAGGCGCTGATAGCCGGCGCCTTCGAGGCGTTGGACCAGGCTGGCGGTGGCATGAAAGGGGGTGGGGGAGGCCTTCAGGAAATCGATAAGGCCCTGATTCAACTCTTCGCGCATAAGTTACTCCAGACAGCAATGGGCGGGAGTTTACAGGCCAATAGGTGTTTTGATCGAGATCAAGATCAAGATCCTCAAGATCCTTAAGGTCAAGAGCGTCTGCCTGGGGGCAGACTGTTTCGCCTTCGGCGAGTTACTTGGAAAAGCACCCCAAGTAACCAAGGGTGCTTGCTCCTGGTTAGGCCCTTCCTTCGTCAGGGTTCCTTCACTCCGGTCTCGCTCCGTGGGCCCGCGCCGAACGGACATCCATGTCCTGACGGCGCTCTCGCCGCATCCATGCGGCTCGGCCCACTCCGCGAGACCTCCATTCAGCCTGCACCCAAGTCGCGATTGATGTCGTCTGGGATTCTTGTGTTTGAAGATCAAGATCAAGATCAAAAGCTTCCCGGCTGAAGCCGGTCCTATAGGGTGTGCGCGGCGCTTTTGTGGGACTGGCTTCAGCCGGGAATGGACGCGGAGCGTCCTCGGATGCATACCCACGCAGAGCGTGGGCACGATCGTAGGGTGTACGCCGTGCTTTTGTAGGACCGGCTTTAGCCGGGAAGGCGTCCTCGCACACACCGTAAAACTGATGCTACCCAGACCGGCCTCTTCCCGGCTAGAGCCGGTCCCCCTGCGTGCGCTGGTTTTACTGGGTGAATGCAGTCCTCCGCAGGAGCCGGCTTGCTGGCGAAAGCATTTATTCAGCTGCCATCTGCATACCAGATGCACCGTGTTCGCCAGCAAGCCGGCTCCTACAGGCACAGCGTAAAAACCGAAGATCCGCCGTTGCCGCTGGGAACAATCAACTGACACACCTCGTGCAGTCAGTAGGACCGGCTTCAGCCGGGAAGCTTTTGATCTGCTTTTGATCTTCATACGCAAAAAGCCCAGACACCGCGAAACGCGACTTTGGTGCAGGCCGAGCGCAGGCGATGCGGAGTGGGTCGAGCCGCATGGATGCGGCGAGAGCGCCGTCAGGACATGGATGTCCGTTCGGCGCGGGCCCACGGAGCATCGTCGGAGTAAGGGAATCCCGACGGAGGAGGGACCCAACCGAGAGCAGGCACTTTTGGTTACTTTTAGTGCTTTTTAAAAGTAACTCGCCGAAGGCGAAATGATCTGCCGTTAGGCAGGGCCACCGTAATCCGCCCCAACCCGAAACCAGCGACCTACGCCAAACCGAGTGGCAACAACCTGATCAAAACGGCGCCGGGCACTCGAACCTTACCCGCTCGCCCGTCCCCGGATGGGTAAACGCCAGCATGCTCGCATGCAGGCACAACCGCGGATAAGCCGCCAGCGCCTCCGGATGCGCATACAAGCCATCGCCCAGCAACGGATGCCCGATCGACAACATATGCACCCGCAATTGATGCGACCGCCCCGTGATCGGCGTCAGCTCAACCCGACAATGGGTGTCATACCGCTCCAACACCTTCCAGAACGTCAGCGCATGTTTGCCGAACTCATGATCCACCACATGACGCGGCTTGGTCGGCGGATCGTAGCGCAACGGCAAATCGATACTGCCGCTGTCCAGGTCTGGCTGGCCCCACGCCAGCGCCGTGTACGCCTTCTCCGTCTCGCGGTCATGAAACTGCCGAGACAACTCACGGTGTGTGTCCGCGTCACGGGCCAGCAAAATGATCCCGGACGTTTCCCAGTCCAGCCGATGGACGATTCGCGCCTCGGGGTAGCCGTTTTCCTGCAGGCGGGTAATCAGACAGTCCTTGTTATCGTCAGCGCGACCAGGGACCGAAAGCAGCAGGGTGGGCTTGTTCACCACCAGGACAGCGTCGTCCTGATGGAGGATATGAACGTTGGACAGCGGCATGGAACAGCCTCATAGCTCAAACAGGCGCAACACGATCGCAACAGCGATCAGGCGCAAAAACAGGTCTTCAGCAAACGCCAACGGCGGCGCGCTTACCTGATTCCGCAAAGGGATTCAGGCAACCGGGCCGCCGTGGCGACTGCCTTCTCGATCAACGATCAGGCAGGGTGATATTCAGTTCCAGAATCGAGCAGCTGCCGTCGTTTTCAAGGGCGACATGCACGTCATCGTTGCCGATATTGACGTACTTGCGGATCACCTCGACCAACTCCTTCTGCAAGGCAGGCAGGTAATCCGGGGTGCTGCGTTGGCCGCGTTCATGCGCCACGATGATCTGTAGACGCTCTTTCGCTACCGACGCGGTGCTGGGCTTTTTGTTGGCACGAAAGAAGTCAAAAATGCTCATCAGTTACCCCCGAACAGGCGTTCGAAAAATCCTTTTTTCTGTACGTCCAGGAAACGGTGCTCTTTTTCCTTGCCCAGCAGACGGTCAACGGCATCGCTGTACGCCTGGCCGGCGTCGCTCTGGTCATCGAGGATGACCGGAACGCCCTGGTTGGAAGCCTTGAGCACCGCCTGGGATTCCGGGATCACGCCAAGCAGGGTGACCGCCAGGATTTCCTTGACGTCTTCAACGCCCAGCATCTCGCCCTTGCTGACGCGCTCAGGGTTGTAACGGGTCAGGAGCAAGTGCTCCTTGATCGGGTCTTCACCACGCTCGGCGCGGCGGGACTTGCTGGCCAGCAGGCCCAGCATGCGGTCCGAGTCACGAACCGAGGACACTTCCGGGTTGGTCACAACGATGGCTTCGTCGGCGAAATACATCGCCAGGTGAGCGCCCGTTTCGATACCTGCAGGCGAATCGCAGACGACGTACTCGAAGGTTTCCTTGAGTTCCATCAGGACTTTTTCAACGCCTTCCTTGGTCAGCGCATCCTTGTCACGGGTCTGGCTGGCAGCGAGGACGTAAAGACCTTCGATCTTCTTGTCCTTGATCAGCGCTTGCTGCAGGTTGGCTTCGCCGTTCACTACGTTGACGAAGTCATAAACGACGCGACGCTCGCAACCCATGATCAGGTCGAGGTTACGCAGGCCGACGTCGAAGTCGACGATGACCGTTTTGTGGCCGCGCAGTGCGAGACCGGTACCGATGGCGGCGCTGGTGGTGGTCTTGCCCACACCACCCTTGCCGGATGTAACCACGAGAATCTTGGCCAAGGTGTATCACCCCTAGAGGAAAAGGACGTTGAGTCCCTGAAGAGCCCCTCATGACGGCGCAACTAAAGCGGGCGAGGGCGGTGATCGGAACCCGTGAAGGAATTCCTGTTCGGGAAAACAAAAAAATATCCCGAACGTCCCGGTGCCTTCGCGTCGTTTTCGCGACGAATCAGAGTGGCTTAAAAATGGCGCAGTATCCGTTAAAGACGGGTGATGTTCAACACGTCCCCGGAGAGACTGATCTGCACACCGGCGCCCCACAGCGGATCCCGGCGCAGGTCTTCGGACACCTTGTACTGGCCGGCGATGGAGATCAGTTCAGCGACCATTTGCTGGCAGAAAATCCGTGCCTTGGTATCGCCTTTGATCCCCGCCAGCGCGCGGCCGCGCATCGGGCCGTACACATGGATATTGCCGTCGGCGAGCAGTTCGGCGCCGGGGCTGACCGAGGAAATGACGACCAGATCCGAACCCTGCGCGTAGATCTGCTGGCCGCCGCGCACGGGCGCTGTGATGATCTTGGTCGGCTTGATCAGCGGCTCGGGCGGTTTTTCGATGATTTCCGGTTTCTTTTTGACTTCGCCTTCCGTCGGATCGAGCGGTCGCTCGCGCGCGCCTGAAGGCGGCAGCACCGGCAGATCAATGGAAATGGCGGCGGCGATGTCTTCAATCCGGTTCGCACGGATGGCCAGGGTGCGCAGACCATGTTGACGGCAGATGCGCATCATTGCCGGCAGATCGATCGCGCCTTCATCCGGCGGCAACTTGTCGAGGGCCAGCACCAGCGGTGTATTGCTGAAGAAGTTCGGCGCCTGGGCGACTTTTGCCGCCAGTTGACGATCCAGCGCTTCGAGGTTGTTGCGGGCCAGTTCCAGCACGGTGATGGCCAGCATGCTGCCCTTCAGCTGGAACACGGGGTCCTTGTCTTGCAATTCGATTTGGCTCATGTCGGCATACAGCGGCTTGTCGCTAAAAGTGCCGAGACTTATAACGATAACGCCCGCCAGCCGCAAGGGAGGCGCAACCGACGGCGGCACGATCCGCGCGAACCGATGTAGAATGCCCGCCTTTGTCCTGACGGAAGCTGTAATGGATCGCCCGCGTTTTCGAGCTCATTTTCTTCATCCCCGCTTCTGGCTGCTGTGGCTGGGGCTGGGCTTGCTCTGGCTGATCGTGCAGTTGCCGTTTCGCGTGTTGCTGGTGATCGGCCGTGCGCTGGGTTGGGTCATGTACTACCAGGCAACCGATCGGCGGGTGATTGCCGCGCGCAACCTGGAGTTGTGTTTCCCGCAGTATTCGAAAGCCGAGCGCAAACGCCTGCTCAAGGAAAACTTCGCCTCCACCGGCATCGCCTTTTTCGAAATGGCCATGAGCTGGTGGTGGAGCAAGCCCCGTCTTGCGCGTCTGGCGCACATCGAAGGCCTTCATCATTTAAAGCAGGCGCAGCTGGACGGCCATGGCGTGATCCTCATGGCGCTGCACTTCACCACCCTGGAAATCGGCGCGGCGCTGCTGGGTCAGCAGCACACCATCGACGGCATGTACCGCGAGCACAAGAACGCGCTGTTCGATTACGTTCAGCGTCGCGGGCGCGAGCGTCACAACAAGGATTCCATCGCTGTCGAGCGCGAAGACGTGCGCGGCATGATCAAGCAACTGCGCAAGGGCCGGGCGATCTGGTATGCGCCAGATCAGGACTACGGCGCCAAGCAGAGCATCTTCGTGCCGCTGTTCGGGATTCAGGCGGCCACCGTGCCTGCCACCAGCAAATTCGCCAAGCTCGGCCACGCCTTGGTCGTGCCGTTCACCCAGGAGCGTCTGGCCGATGGCAGTGGCTACACGCTGGTGATCCATCCGCCGCTGAGCGATTTTCCGGGGGAGAGCGACGAAGCGGACTGCATTCGCATCAATCAGTGGGTCGAGCGTGCCGTCACCGAATGCCCCGAGCAGTACCTGTGGGCGCACCGTCGCTTCAAGAGTCGGCCGCCGGGTGAGCCGAAGCTGTATAAGAAGCGTGGCTGAAACCAAGAGCTGAAAACCCATGACGACAAGCGCCATAGAACAACAAGCGGTGCGTAACGCCTCAGCCGTATCTCCCGGCGTCGAGCCCATCACCGGGCTGATCCTGTCCGGCGGCGGCGCCCGCGCGGCGTATCAAGTGGGCGTGCTGGCCGGCATCGCCGACCTGCTGCCGGTGGGCGCCAAAAATCCTTTTCCGGTCATTGTCGGCACCTCCGCCGGGGCGATCAACGCGGTGAAGCTGGCCAGTGGCGCTGCGCAATTTCATACGGCAATCCACGAACTGACTGACTTCTGGCGGGGCTTTCGCAGCCATCAAGTGTTGCGCAGTGACTGGCCCGGCGTGGTTCGGCAGGCCACGCGATTCTTCGGCCGCAGCCTGTTGGGCATCGGTCGCCAACAGGTGCCTGTTGCGCTGCTCAACAGTTCACCGCTCAAGGATCTGCTGACCGAGCGGCTCAACCTCGACGGCATCGACGAAGCCATTGAAGCCAAGCATCTGCGCGCGGTGGCGATCACCGCGTTCGGTTACGAGTCGGGGCAGGCGGTCACGTTTTATCAGGGCAAGGGCACGATCGACTCCTGGCTGCGGCATCGCCGGATCGGGCTGCCGACGCGTTTGACCATCGACCACTTGCTGGCCAGTTCGGCGATCCCCTTGCTGTTCGCGCCGGTGAAGCTGGGGCAGGAATATTTCGGTGACGGTGCGGTGCGGCAGTCGGCGCCGATCAGTCCGGCGCTGCACCTGGGCGCCAACCGTGTACTGGTGGTGGGCGTCAGCGGCAACCCCCGTGGCCCCGGCGCGAACCCGCCCGTGCCGCGTGCGGTCCGTGGCACGCAGCCGAGCCTCGCGCAGATCGGCGGGCACATGCTCAACAGCACGTTCATTGACAGCCTGGAGAGTGACATTGAATTGCTGGAACGGCTGAATCTGGTCAGCCGCATGCTGCCCGCGTCCGACGTGCCCAGGCCGCAGTCTTCAGAATCGACGCCCATTCAGTCTCTGGCGCCGGTTGAGGTGCTGGTGATTTCGCCCAGCCAGCCCATTGATGAAATCGCCGCCCGCCATCGCCGCGAGCTGCCTCCGGCGCTGCGCACGTTTCTACGCGGCCCGGGTGCAACCAAGACCAGCGGGGCCGGGGTGCTGAGCTATCTGCTGTTCGAGTCGGGTTATTGCAGTGAGCTCATCGAGCTGGGCCGCCGCGACGCGATAGCCCAGAAGGAAGAGTTGATGCGGTTTTTGCGGCTGGAGTGAATCGCTGATCTGCATGATTCACCGCGGGCGTCCGCATGAGTCACTGTAGGAGCGCGCTTGCCCGCGATTGCGATCTTTCAGTCACCACATCCATTTCAGCCATACCCCAATCGCGGGCAAGCGCGCTCCTACATTCGGATCTGCAATACGTCATTAACTCTGCGGTGTGATACCGGACGCATTCCCGGCTAAAGCCGGTCCTACGAGGCGAACGCGGTGTTTTCGTAGGACCGGCTTCAGCCGGGAAGGGGCCAGTGTGTACGCCACGGGACCTCATCATCTGCCGCTGGCCGGTGTAGGAGCGCGCTTGCCCGCGATTGCGGTGTGTCAGTCACCCCATCCATTGCAGGCATACCCCATTCGCGGGCAAGCGCGCTCCTACATTCGGATCTGCAACACGTCATTAACTCGGTGTGATACCGGACGCATTCCCGGCTAACGCCGGTCCTACGAGGCAAACGCGGTGTTTTCGTAGGACCGGCTTTAGCCGGGAAGGGGCCAGTGTGTCCGTCACGAGACCTCATCATCTGCCGCTCCTACAACGGATTTGCTCTGGCCGGAATTGCAGCATCAGGCACAAAACCTGTGGGAGTCAGCTTGCTGGCGAATGCGCTGTGTCAGGCGCCATCGTTGTCTCGGGCAGATCGCATTCGCGGGCAAGCGCGCTCCTACATTCGGATCTGCAACACGTCATTAACTCGGTGTGATACCGGACGCATTCCCGGCTAACGCCGGTCCTACGAGGCAAACGCGGTGTTTTCGTAGGACCGGCTTTAGCCGGGAAGGGGCCAGTGTGTTCGTCACGAGACCTCATCATCTGCCGCTCCTACAACGGATTTGCTCTGGCCGGGATTGCAGCATCAGGCACAAAACCTGTGGGAGCCGGCTTGCTGGCGAATGCGCTGTGTCAGGCGCCATCGTTGTCTCGGGCAAATCGCATTCGCGGGCAAGCGCGCTCCTACACCGCAGGAGGCGTTCACGCCGTCAGCGTGTCATCCCGAAAATCCCGCAGGGCCTGTTCAATTTCTTCACGGCTGTTCATCACGAACGGGCCGTATTGCACGATCGGTTCGCCCAAGGGTTTGCCAGCGATCAGGAGCACGCGGGCGCCCGTTTGGGTGCTTAGCTGAATCTCACCACTTTCCGACAACCGCGCCAGACGGCTCGTACCCAGTTTCTGTGGCTGTCCTGCAATCTCGATTTCACCTTCGTATACGTACAGCAGCACGCGATGGCCCTCCGCGACGCGCGGGTTAATGTGGCCGCCGGCGGGCATGTGGAAATCGAAATACTGCGGCTCGGTGTCCGGACGCTGGACGGCGCCTGCCTGGGACGTCTGGCCGTCGTCGAATTGGCCCGCAATTACCACGACCTCGACGCCGTTTTGCGTGGTGATGCGCGGAATGCGCTCGGGCTGAATGTCGTCGTAGCCGGCGTCACCCATCTTCGATTTGGCCGGCAGGTTGAGCCACAGCTGGAAGCCGCGCATGGCGCCTTCTTCCTGCTCGGGCATTTCGCTGTGAATGACCCCGCGCGCAGCGGTCATCCACTGCACGCCGCCGCCTTGCAGCAGGCCGACGTTGCCCATGTGGTCCTCATGGCGCATGCGGCCTTCGAGCATGTAGGTCACGGTCTCAAACCCGCGATGGGGGTGGGGCGGAAAGCCGGCGATGTACTCGTCGGGGTTCTCGGAACCGAACTCGTCGAGCATCAGGAACGGGTCGAAGGATTCAATGCCTGGCCCGCCGAACACACGGGTCAGCTTGACGCCGGCGCCGTCGGACGTCGGTTGGCCGGCCTGGATCGACAGCACTTTACGAAATTGAGGCATGGGGCTCACTCCGGCAGAAGGGGAATGGCGCCTATGGTAGGCCTGTTGGGGCGATGGATGGGTGAGGTTTTTGCGGGGGAATGATCGGGTTTTCAGATATAGAGATCAGACTCTGCAGGAGCGACTGGGTAGCGCTCCACCTTGTCCGCGATTGCGGTGAGTCAGCAACAGCATCGTTGACTGACACGCCGTCATTCGCGGGCAAGGTGGAGCGCCACCCCGGTCGCTCCTGCAAAAAGATCTGCAGCGTTACTCGGACACCTGCAGCTTGCGCGCTTCGGTGTACACGTAACGCACCTTTTCGTACTCGAACGGCGAATTCATCTGACCGTAGCGGAAGCTGGTGGTGTAGCGACGGTCGATAGCGCGCAGCAGGTACAACTCGGGATGGTCTTCGCTGACTTGGGCGACGTTGAGGAAGTTGATCTGCGATTCAGCGGTAAAGTCGAAGACCAGACCGCCAGTGTCACGCAGGTTCGACGGACCGAGGATCGGCAGCACCAGGTACGGGCCGGCCGGTACGCCATAGAACCCCAGGGTCTGACCGAAGTCTTCGCTCTGTTTCTTCAGGCCCATCATGGTCGCCGGGTCCCACAGCCCGGCAATGCCCAGCGTGGTGTTGACGATCAGGCGGCCGGTGGTTTCCATGGAACGCTTGCCTTTGAACTGCAGCAGGCTGTTCAGCAGGTTCGGCACATCGCCAAGGTTGCCGAAGAAATTGCTGACGCCCGTGCGCACGAAACTTGGCGTCACGTATTTATAGCCGTTGACCACCGGCAGGAACACCCACTCATCGAAGCGGTAGTTGAAGTGGTAAACCCGGCGGTTCCAGGATTCCAGCGGATCGTAGACATTCAACGCGTTGAGCGACGAACGCTCGAACTCCTGAGCATCCAGGCCGGGGTTGAATTTCAGCGACTTCAACGGCTCGGTGAACCCATCCGGGTTATCGATCCGCTTGACCGGGGCTGCCTGGGAAACGATCGGCGCGTCGGCCGCGTGGACGGCGCCAGCGCAGAGGAGGGCGGCGATAAGCAATAGACGTTTAGCCACGGAAAAACTCCAGCATGGCGTCGCTGTTGACGCGATAGTTCATGTTGCCGCAGTGACCGCCGTAAGGGTAAACGGTCAGGCGATCGCCAAAAGTCTTGCGCAGGAAACCGAGGTCGCCCGGGCCGAGGATCACGTCGTCGGCGTTGTGCATTACAGCAATCTTCTTGCTGCTCGCCAGGTAATCTTTCAACGCGTAGAGGCTGACCTGATCAACCAGTTGCAGCAGGCTGCCGCCGTCGGTGCGGGCTCGCCACATCGGGATGACCTGCTCGGTCACGTAGCAATCGAAATCGCACTGCAGCGCACGCTTGAGAAACGGCGTCAGGCTGGTTCCTTCGCTGATCGGGGTCTTTGGCGGTGTAATCAGGCCGCGACGGTTGATCAGGTCGGAGGTGAATGCGATGTCGGCGGCGGAGAAGCGGAACGAGGTGCCGATCAGCATGGCCATCTGTTCATTGGACAGGTGCTGCTTGGACTGCTGGAAGTCAAACAGCAGTGCATCGTTCAGATCGATGTAGCCTTTTTCGCGGAAGTAGCGGGTCAGCTTCTGCAGCACCAGTTCATAGAAGGTGGTGCTGTTGGTGATCCCTTTGACGTCGGTCTGCACCATCTTGTCGAGGTTGGTGATCGACGTGTACAGGTTCACCGGTGGATTAATCAGCAGCACTTTCTTGAAGTTGAAACTGCGACGGGTTTCGTCGAGTTTGCTGACGAACGCCGCATCCAGTGCGCCGAGGCTGTAGCCGGTCAGGTAATACTCGGTGACCTGCAGCTTGGACTGCTGGGCGCGAACGGCCTGCATGACGCGGTACAAGTCTTCGGCGTCTTCCTTGGTCACGCCAGGGGTGGCGAAACGTGAGGCAGCGCTCATGAAGTCGTAGCTGGTGGGCGACGAAAGCTGCACGACGTTGTAACCCGCGCCGTAGTAAAGCTTCTTCAGGTATTCATTGAGGGTGCTGTTATAAGGCGCGCCGGTGCCGGCGATCAGGAAGATCAGCGGTGCAGGGTGGTCTTGTTTGGCGAGGCGGTAACGCAGTTTTTTCACTGCCCAGAAGTTATCCGGCAGCGTGAACTCGCGCTCCGGGCGCAGGGTGAGGCTGTAATCGTCCTGATCGATGTCGGCGTCTTCAGGCACCTTGGCACGCAAATCCGGTGGGGTCGTGGCGATGGTCGCTTCGAACGGATTGGTCAAGGGGAAGCCATAGCTGGACGGATCGATATCGACCGCCATTACGGACGCACTCAAAAACAGGCCGCCTGATAAGGCGGCGAGGCGCAGAAAACGAAGCATGACTGAATCCCTTGGGAATGATGTGCTGTTGAAATACGCAGGCTATGACACGGGTGTAGTGCCAAAGTGCCGTGACGGCAAGTGACTCTCGCATGACCCTCCGCGACGATACAGGTTATGGCACTTCTGGCCTGTCTGCTCGTGCTTTTTATTACCTGTATGGTTTTGCCCGGGCCGCTGCGGCTATGCTGCGCGCCGTTGGTTATTTTCTGGAGTGTGTCGTGTCCCGTCGTCTGCCGTTGGTGGTGCTGTTTTTCATTCTGGTGCTGTGGCTCGCCGTCAGTTACGGCTTGCGCTACGGCCTGATGGAAGACGTGCAATGGGTGGGAATCTGCGCTGACGAGGCGTCGAAATGGCAGTGTCAGTTGCGCTCGAACCTGGGCCTGTTGATTCACTTCGGTGTGTTCGGATGGGGCGCGCTGATCGCATCGCTGGTCGCGTTCTTTGTGCCACGTCAGGTCGGCCGAGCGCTCGCGGTGGTTGGCTTGCTGCTGGGGATACTCGCGCTTGTGCTGTACACGGCCAGTCTGGCGGTGTTCGCGGTGGTAATTGCCGGGTTGCGGCTGGTGCGTAATCAACGGGCCTGACTTCACCACGGGCCTGGCTTCAAACGCTAAACGCCAGACAGCATAAAGGGGAGCCGAAGCTCCCCTTTAAATCGTTGCACGTGCTCTTTCTTATTGTTTTAGGGCGGTCTGTTGTTGTTATTGGCAACCGGTCCCTCTACAGCGTCTTCGGTGATCCCCATACGGGATACAAGAGCAAACGTATTTTTTTGAGCGCTGACCTGCTTTGATTCCTCTTCTGCGAGAGGTGATCCAACCCGTTCTGGCCGCTACCTGGGGGTAGTTTTATCGTTCTCGGTCGGGCTGCGAGGCCGTGGCCTCGGTAAAGCGTTTCTACTCCAAAAAAATCTGTTGGCTGCGTCTCTGTGCCGTTGTTCTTGTTATGTCAGAGCCGATTCATCTTATTTTTATTGGGTTTTCACATTTTGTTCTTGTTATGCAGGAGATATAGCAGGGTGCGTGCCAACTTTTTTAATCCCTTTTAAATCAAGGGCTTGTGAAATCTGATCTGTTGGTATCTCTGCTGTGTAACAGAAATTTGTTTCCGTGTTACCCGCCTTCGAGCTTTTCAGTCCCTCGGCGGTAACACAATGTATCCGTACCACCGCACACTTGGTTACAAGGCATCGGTTACACAGCGTCGGCCGTCGCCCGCGCGCTGCTTGGCGCCTTCACCTGAACGTCGATGCCCACACTGCGCCACAGCGCCAGCGCCATCAGCAGACTCACGGCCGCCCACGCCCACGCCTGGGGATTGCTCAGGCCTTCACGAAACAGCTGCGGCACGATACCGACGCCGACGATGAACATCAGCAAGCCGATCTCCCGGCGCGGTGCCCCGACGGGGCGGACCAGATAGACCAGCGCGGGTAGCCACAGCGTCGCCGTTGCGAAGCTGCGGTAGCGCGGATCAAATACCATCGCGAGCATCATCACCGCCGCCGCAAACCCGCTGGCGTACAACCACCAGCCGGCACGAGCGTCCAGCCAGGCAAACGCGCGTTCGCGCCAGCCTGAGCGGGCCGACAACGCCAGCGCTGCGTGGGCGAGGACCAGCAGATTCAGCGCCACCAGCGCCGCCGCCCACAGGTACTCGCCGGCGAAGCGGCTGTTCACCCGGGCCAGTTCACCCCAGGTGCCGATGCAGCAACCGGCGAACGCCGCCAGCAGAGGAAGCGTCAGCGCGCTGCGTGGATGCCTGACACGGCCAGCCCACGCCAGCGCCAGCAGGGCGATCGCGCCACTGACCGTCAGCCAGAATGGCCATAACGGCAGGTTCGATACCGGCCCGGCCAGCACGCCTTTGTCTTGGCGATCCGCGTCGAACAGCCCCCAGTAACCGCCCACTGCACCTTCGGACTGTCGCTTCCACGGCTGGTCAAACGCCTCGATCAGGTTGTAATGCCAACCGTGCTGCTCGGCCATCGCGACGAAACTGCGAATGAATCTGGCTTCGTTGACCCGGCTGGGCAGCGCCGTTTCACGCTGGCGGCCTTCGCTGGGCCAGCCGGTCTCGCCGATGAGAATGTCCTTGGGCGCGAATTTCTTGCCGAACGCTTCGCGGATCTGCGCGACGTGGGCCAGGGCTTTGTCGATGCCGCTGGGATCGTCTTCCCAGTACGGCAGCAGATGGATCGTCAGGAAATCAACTGCGGGCGCGACTTCCGGGTACTGCAGCCAGTATTCCCAGACGTCTGCGTAGGTGACCGGTTGCTTGACTTGCGCCTTCACCTGACGAATCAGTGTCGCCAGTTGAGCGCCGGTGACTTCCTTGCGCAACAGGCTTTCGTTACCGACGATCACCGCCGTCACAACGTCCGGGTGGGTGTTCGCGGCCGTCACCAGCGCCTTGATTTCCTTGGCCGTGTCCACCGGATTGCCGTTGACCCAGGCGCCGAGCATCAGCTTGAGGCCGTACTTGCGGGCGATGTCGGGAAGCGCCTCCATCCCGGTCATTGAATAGGTGCGCACGCAGTCGAAGCGTGTCGCCAGCAACGCCAGATCAGCGTCTATCCGCGCGGGGCGCAGGGTGAACGGCTGATCGAACGGCGATTGATCCTTGTCGAACGGCGTGTAGGACGCGCATTGCAGTTTGTGGGTCGGCGTGGCGGCGTCCGGCAGGATCACCGGCTTGCCCAGCCAGTACCAGTAGCCGCACAAACCAAGCAGGGCGATCACACAGGAGAACAAATAAAGGAGGACAGGCGAGCGGGACGTTGCGGACATGATGGGGCCGAAGTGGGGCGAAGGTCGGCATATTAGCACCGCAAGTCGTCCATTGTAGGAGCGCGCTTGCCCGCGAAATGCGGTGTGTCAGTCGATGGAAATGTCGGCTGACGGTACGCCATCGCGGGCAAGGTGGAGCGCCACCCCGGTCGCTCCTACAGGAAGGCGTCTGACTTGACCTCCTCACGCACCATGCAATTTCCGGACGGTTTCATAGCGTCTTTACGACCTGTCTGTCGTTGATGGCCCGGTGATGTCGTTTACCGGGTGGCTGGGTGTCGCTGGCAGGAAAGGCACAAGGTGTGTGGGGGTTGATGATCAATCGTCCACGCAGCGATTGCGGCTGCGCAGGCACGTGGTGGAAGCGTGAAACGCGTGGCTTGCCCCGAACCAGGGCGCGAGTGCGACGTTATAAGAACGTTAACGACACCCGACCGCTGTCGGGTTCTGGACTACCGGGGAAGTGAAAATGACGATGCGAAAAATCCTGGGTGTCGGTGCCGCGCTGGCACTGGCCATCAGTTCCACGCTGGCCCACGCCGACGCCAAACCCGAGCTGAGCATCGGTTACGTCGATGGCTGGTCCGACAGTGTTGCAACCACCAACGTGGCCGCCGAAGTGATCAAGCAGAAACTGGGTTACCCGGTGAAGCTGCAGGCCGTTGCGGCCGGGATCATGTGGCAGGGCGTCGCTACCGGCAAACTGGACATGATGCTCTCTGCCTGGCTGCCCGTGACCCACGGCGAGTACTGGACCAAGAACAAGGACAAGGTTACCGACTACGGCCCCAACTTCAAGGACGCGAAGATCGGCCTGATCGTGCCTGAGTACGTGAAAGCCAACTCGGTCGCGGACCTCAAGACCGACGAATCCTTCAAGAAGAAAATCGTCGGCATCGACGCCGGTTCAGGCGTGATGATCAAGACCGATCAGGCGATCAAGGATTACGGCCTCGACGGTTACAAGCTGCAGGCCAGCTCCGGCGCCGGCATGATCGCCGAGCTGACCCGTGCCGAGAACAAGCAGGAATCCATTGCCGTCACCGGCTGGGTGCCGCACTGGATGTTCGCGAAGTGGAAGCTCAAGTTCCTGGAAGACCCGAAGGGCGTTTACGGTGCGGCTGAAACCGTCGACAACATCGGCAGCCTGGATCTGGCGAAGAAGGCCCCGGACGTGGCGGATTTCCTGAAGAAATTCCAGTGGACCAACAAGGATGAAATCGGCGAAGTCATGCTCGCCATCCAGGACGGCGCCAAGCCTGAAGCGGCGGCCAAGGACTGGGTCGCTAAGCACCCGGATCGCGTCAAGGAGTGGACCGGTCAGTAATCGGTCACAAAGGTTTAACGTCTTACCGAACCGCCTGGCGAGCCATCGCCAGGCGGTTTTTTATTGCTGCAACTTTAAGCCGCAGTGAGCGGCGCGTAAAAAGAGGCAATCCTTCGAACATCAACTAATGTCGTTCTAATACTAAGGTCGTCTGGAGTGCATCGCAGAGCGGACTAAAGTGCAAACCGTGACATCCATCTGTGCTGCGAGGACAAAAACAATGAACGACAGCATTTACCTCTCGATTCAGAACAGCCCGCGCTTCAAGGAGCTGGTCTCGAAAAGGGAACGATTCGCCTGGATTCTCTCGGCAATCATGCTTGGGCTCTATGCCGCATTCATCCTTTTGATTGCGTATGGGCCTCAGATTCTCGGCGCTAAACTCAGCGCCACATCATCGATCACGTGGGGAATGCCGATCGGCGTCGGGCTGATTGTGTCCGCGTTTATTCTGACCGCCATCTATGTTCGCCGCGCAAACGGTGAATTCGATGACCTGAACAACGCGATCCTGAAGGAGGCACAGCAATGATCCGGCGCCTGCTTGCGGCCATCGGCCTTGCTGCTTTCGCACCGACACTCTGGGCAGCCGAAGCGCTGACCGGCGCGGTACAGAAGCAACCGTTGAATGTGTCGGCGATCATCATGTTTGTGGTCTTCGTCGGTTTCACCCTGTACATCACTTACTGGGCGTCGAAAAAGAACAAGACAGCGTCGGACTATTACTCGGCAGGCGGCAAGATCACTGGTTTCCAGAACGGTCTGGCCATCGCCGGTGACTACATGTCGGCGGCGTCCTTTCTGGGGATTTCCGCGCTGGTGTACACCTCAGGCTACGACGGTCTGATCTACTCCATCGGCTTCCTCGTGGGCTGGCCTATCATCCTGTTCCTGATCGCCGAACGCTTGCGCAATCTGGGCAAGTACACCTTCGCTGACGTGGCGTCCTACCGCTTGAAGCAGAAAGAAATCCGTACCTTGTCCGCCTGCGGTTCGCTGGTGGTGGTGGCGTTCTACCTGATCGCGCAGATGGTCGGCGCCGGCAAGCTGATCCAGCTGCTGTTCGGTCTGGACTATGCGGTGGCGGTGGTGCTCGTCGGTATCCTGATGTGCCTGTACGTGCTGTTCGGCGGCATGCTCGCGACCACGTGGGTACAGATCATCAAGGCGGTGATGCTGCTCTCCGGTGCGTCGTTCATGGCGTTGATGGTGATGAAGCACGTCAACTTCGACTTCAACGTGCTGTTCTCCGAAGCCGTGAAGGTTCACCCGAAAGGTGAGGCGATCATGAGCCCGGGCGGTCTGGTGAAGGATCCGGTTTCGGCGTTCTCGCTGGGCTTGGCGCTGATGTTCGGCACTGCAGGCCTGCCACACATTCTGATGCGCTTCTTCACCGTGAGTGATGCGAAGGAAGCCCGTAAGTCGGTGCTCTACGCGACCGGTTTCATCGGCTACTTCTACATCCTGACCTTCATCATCGGTTTTGGCGCAATCCTGCTGGTCAGCACCAATCCGGCGTTCAAGGACGCGGCGGGTGCGTTGCTCGGCGGCAACAACATGGCAGCGGTTCACCTGGCCGATGCGGTCGGTGGCAGTCTGTTCCTGGGCTTTATCTCGGCGGTGGCGTTCGCGACCATTCTGGCGGTAGTGGCGGGTCTGACGCTGGCCGGTGCTTCGGCGGTGTCCCACGACTTGTATGCCAGTGTGATCAAGGCGGGCAAGGCTAACGAGAAAGATGAGATCCGTGTGTCGAAGTACACCACGGTTGCGTTGGCGGTCGTGGCGATCCTGTTGGGTATCGCGTTCGAAAGTCAGAACATTGCGTTCATGGTGGGCCTGGCGTTCTCGATTGCGGCGAGCTGTAACTTCCCGGTGTTGTTGCTTTCGATGTACTGGAAGAACCTGACCACTCGTGGCGCGATGATCGGCGGCTGGATGGGCTTGATCAGTGCGGTGGTGTTGATGGTGCTTGGGCCGACCATTTGGGTGCAGATTCTGCATCATGAGAAGGCGATTTTCCCGTACGAGTATCCGGCGTTGTTTTCGATTGCGATTGCGTTTGTCGGGATCTGGTTTTTCTCGATCACGGATAAGTCGAAGGCGGCGGAAGGTGAGCGTGCGTTGTTCTTCCCGCAGTTTGTGCGTTCGCAGACGGGCCTGGGGGCCAGTGGTGCGGTGTCGCATTGATTTGAGCTGATGCGGTAATGAAAACGCCCCGATGATCGGGGCGTTTTTGTTTGAGTTGCATCACGGCTAAGTCTGCCTAACGGCAGAGAGTTTCGCCTTCGGCGAGTTACTTGGAAAAGCACCCCAAGTAACCAAGGGTGCTTGCTCCTGGCTAGGCCCTTCCTTCGTCAGGGTTCCTTCACTCCGGTCTCGCTCCGTGGGCCCGCGCCGAACGGACATCCATGTCCTGACGGCGCTCTCGCCGCATCCATGCGGCTCGGCCCACTCCACGAGACCTGCGTTCAGCCTGCACCCAAGTCGCGTTTGGCGGTGTCTGGGCTTTTTGTGTACGAAGATCAAAAGCAACGGCAACGGCAACGGCAACGGCAACGGCAACGGCGTCCCGGCTGAAGCCGGTCCTACGGTGGGCGCCGGCGGGCCCACAGGGTGCTCGCGGTGTTTTTGTAGGACCGGCTTTAGCCGGGAAGGGGCCAGTTCGAGCGCGAGTATTTGCAGATAGTGATCGAAGCTCATGCGCAAACCGGCATTCCATTCACGGGTAAATCTGAGGCAGATGTCATTTTTGCGTTCAGTGCTTAAAAAAGATTGAACCGCTTTTAAGCGGGTTCGCCTAATGATCAGCGTGTGGAGATTCCCACAGGCCTTGTGCTAATACCGGCACTCTTCGAGAGGTGGTTAACGTGGCTAAAGACGACAAGAAAAGCAAAGGCGAAGCTTCGAAAGCCAGCAAGGATTTGAAAGACAAAAAGTCATCACCGGAAAAGAAATCAGCTGCGGCTTCGGCTCTTTCGAAGTCTTCCGAAAAGAAAGACACCAAGAAAGCGGCTGAGCCAAAGAAAGCGGCAAAAAAAGCCGATAGCAAGCCAGAGAAGGCCAAGAAATCAGACAAGGCAGAAAAGGCCGACAAGCCTGCAAAAAAGAAAAAGTGATAACCTCACTCCGCTAGGGCTTTACGCCCTAGCTCCCCCAGAACGTCCTGTTCGATCGCTCTAAACCGTCGCTCTCGCTGATCTCCTCAACATCCAGTGGTAGCCGCCGATTGGTGACCGCGACCTCTCTGAACTCATAGTGTTCAAACCGGCCCCTTCCCGGCTAAAGCCGGTCTTACAAAAGCACCGCAAACACCGCAAACACCGCGTATACCGGATACACCGGATACACCGGATACACCCCGCAAACCCCGCACACCCCGTAGGACCGGCTTCAGCCGGGAAGCCTTTGATCTGCCCTTGATCTGCTTTTGATCTTCCTACACAAAACGTTCAAACACCGCCAATCGCGACTTGGGTGCAGGCTGAACGCAGGTTTCGCGCAGTGGGCCGAGCCGCATGGATGCGGCGAGAGCGCCGTCAGGACATGGATGTCCGTTCGGCGCGGGCCCACGGAGCGGGACCGGAGTGAAGGAACCCCGAGGAACGAGGGGCCCAACCGAGAGCAGGCACTTTTGGTTACGTTTAGTGCTTTTTAAAAGTAACTCGCCGAAGGCGAAACAGTTCTGCTCCAGCAGAACCGCTTCCATAAAAAAAACCGCGCCTATGCGCGGTTTTTTTAATGGCAGCCTGGCAGTTAAATCCTGCCCAGCAACACCAATATCAGCAGGATCACCAAGATCGTACCGATGATGCCCGACGGACCGTAGCCCCAGCTTCTGGAGTGCGGGAATACCGGAAGTCCGCCGACCAACAGCAGGATAAGGATGATGATCAGAATTGTGCCGATGCCCATGACGAGTTCCTTCTAGTGTTCTTGGAAGATGCCTATGCAACGCAATACGTCGCCTCTAAGGCCAGTCATTGTGCTGCTTGATGAATCCGACTACCGCACTAATCAAAAGGTTCTGGGCTGCAGAAATAAAAATTAACACCTTAAAAAAAGATGATCTAAATCATAGGGTTGTGGTTTCAGCCAAAAAATTGATCGCATTCAAATGCTGATTAAAAAATGCGAAAAAGTACCCTGCTTAGTGTGGAACCAAGCGGTAACTAACAGGTCGCCAAGTTCGATATAACACGCTGCCCGTTAATCACCCAACTGGCCAAATACATCCAAAAGAGTGGCCACCCATTCAAAGCATCGGTTTGCCTGTCATATTCAGCGACCTGATGAAGGGTTTGTCGGACAATCCTCCTGTTTACACTCTAGCGACTTCTTCGCAACCGACAAGGCGTCTGCTATGCACAATCGCATCATGATCACCGGCGCAGGGTCCGGGCTGGGACGCGAGATCGCGCTGCGCTGGGCGCGCGAGGGTTGGCAGCTGGCGCTGTCGGATGTCAGTGACAGCGGCCTTCAGGAAACCCTGCGCCTGGTGCGCGAAGCGGGTGGGGACGGTTTTATTCAGCGCTGTGACGTTCGGGACTACAGCCAGCTCACCGCTTTCGCCCAAGCCTGCGAACAGAAATTCGGTGGCATCGATGTGATCGTCAACAACGCCGGCGTCGCTTCAGGCGGGTTCTTTGGCGAATTGTCCCTTGAGGATTGGGACTGGCAGATCGCGATCAACCTGATGGGGGTCGTCAAAGGCTGCAAGGCGTTTTTGCCGCTGCTGGAACAGAGCAAGGGCAAGATCATCAACATCGCCTCCATGGCGGCACTGATGCAGGGGCCGGCGATGAGCAATTACAACGTCGCCAAGGCGGGCGTGGTCGCGCTGTCGGAGAGCCTGTTAATCGAGCTGCGCCAGCAGGAAATCGGCGTGCATGTGGTGTGTCCGTCGTTCTTCCAGACCAACTTGCTGGATTCCTTTCGCGGCCCCACGCCGGCGATGAAAGCCCAGGTCGGCAAGCTGCTGGAGAGTTCCCCGATCAGCGCCATGGAGATCGCTGATTACATCTACCAGCAGGTCGCCAGCGGTGAGTTCATGATCCTGCCCCATGAGCAAGGGCGAATGGCTTGGCAGCTCAAACAGAAAAATCCCCAGTTGCTGTACGACGAGATGGCCAATATGGCAGAGAAGATGCGCGCCAAGGCGAAGTCCGGGAGCTGAGCCAGACATTAGTCGCGGGACTTTTCTGATAGGGTTGCCGGCACTTTCCGGCTGCCCTAGACGAGGCTCATCGTGCTCAATTACCTGTGGTTTTTCCTTGCCGCGCTGTTCGAGATCGCCGGGTGTTATGCCTTCTGGATGTGGCTGCGCCAGGGCAAGAGCGCGCTGTGGGTCATTCCAGCGCTGATCAGCCTGACACTGTTCGCCCTGCTGTTGACCCGGGTTGAAGCCACTTACGCCGGGCGCGCCTACGCGGCGTACGGCGGCATCTACATCATTGCGTCCATTGCCTGGCTGGGCGTTATCGAACGTGTCCGCCCGTTGACGTCGGACTGGATCGGCGTCGGCCTCTGCGTGATCGGCGCGACCATCATTCTGCTCGGCCCGCGCTGGTCCGCCGCCTGATCTGGCATACCTCTGGAAGAAACTGACGTCTGCCGGACCCCTCTCCGACGTGCAGGCCGCGAATGCCCCGGCGCGTAGGAAGCGTCTGTCAG
Source organism: Pseudomonas petrae (assembly GCF_021728295.1). Classification (GTDB taxonomy): domain Bacteria; phylum Pseudomonadota; class Gammaproteobacteria; order Pseudomonadales; family Pseudomonadaceae; genus Aquipseudomonas; species Aquipseudomonas petrae. The sequence goes on along the minus strand of NZ_JAKJXE010000001.1, from coordinate 335,757 downwards.
CCATGTTCTTGAAGGGTTGAAGGGCGTTACTGATTTCGCTCTGGCGCATTGAAGCGCCGGGGCCTGAGCGTCAACCTGCTTCCTCGGTTACAGCCAAGGAGTAGGACGTATGCTGGTATTGACGCGGGAAATCGGAGAGACCTTCAACATTGGCAATGACATCACCGTGAAGGTATTGGGCATCAGCGGCAATCAGGTCCGCTTGGGAATCGATGCGCCGCAGAGCGTCAGGATTCATCGGGCAGAAGTTCTCCGCCGAATCGCCTCACGGCTGCAGAACCTGGCCAACCGGTTCCCGGGCAGGTGAGTCCACTTCAGTGGCCATCCCGGTTAGGTCATGGGCGCAGGTGGCCTATTCCTCGAAATATTCCTTTGGGACTTCGTGCTTGAGCATCAGCTGACATTGCTGGCTGTCCATATCGAAAAAAATCACCGCCTGACCTTTGCTCAGTGCATGGCGCACCCGCAACACGCGGGTTTCGAGCGGCGTGTCGTCGCCGTTGTCAGTGCCATCGCGGGTCACGAAGTCCTCGATCAGGCGCGTCAGGGTGTCGGCTTCGAGTTGGTCGTAAGGGATCAGCATAGGTTTCTCGGCAATCACAAAAAGTACACGGGCGGCGATGCTATCGCGCCCCGTGCGGTCAGGCTATCGCTGCCCCACCAACGTATCCACCGGCGGCACCCGAGTGTCGCTTTCCATCTGCGCGTCGTGCTCCAGCTGATGGCTGAAATTCTCCAGCGACGCGTTGGACGGATGCGCGTCGCTGGCAAACACCGGCGGACTCATGATGTAGGCGGTGAGCAGACGACTCAGTGTGCTCAGGCTGTCGATGTGCGTGCGTTCATAGCCATGGGTCGCGTCGCAGCCGAAGGCCAGGAGTGCCGTGCGCGTGTCATAACCGGCCGTGATCGCCGAATGCGCGTCGCTGTAGTAATAGCGAAACAGGTCGCGGCGCACGGACAGATCGTTTTGCTCGCCCAGGCGCAGTAAGTGCCGCGACAGGTGATAGTCGTAGGGCCCGCCGGAATCCTGCATCGCCACGCTGACCGCGTGTTCGCTGGAGTGCTGACCGGGCGCAACGGGCGCGATGTCGATACCGACGAACTCGCTGACGTCCCACGGCAGGCTACCCGCAGCGCCGCTGCCTGTTTCTTCGGTAATGGTGAACAGCGGGTGGCAATCTATCAGGGGCTCGACGCCGCTGTCGACGATGGCTTTGAGCGCCGCGAGCAGGGCGGCGACGCCGGCCTTGTCGTCCAGATGGCGAGCGCTGATGTGTCCGCTGTCGGTGAACTCCGGCAACGGGTCAAACGCCACGAAATCGCCGATATTAATGCCCACCGACTCGCAATCCGCGCGGGTGGCGCTGTAGGCGTCCAGGCGCACTTCGACGTGGTCCCAACTGATGGGCATGGTGTCGACGGCCGTGTTGAACGCGTGCCCGGACGCCATCAACGGCAGCACGCTGCCGCGAATCACGCCGGTGTCGGTGAACACGCTGACGCGGCTGCCTTCGGCAAAACGACTGGACCAGCAACCTACCGGTGCCAGGCCCAGTCGGCCGTTGTCTTTGACTTCACGAACACTGGCGCCAATGGTGTCCAAGTGCGCGGAAACGGCGCGGTCGGGGCTGTTCTGTTTGCCTTTCAACGTGGCGCGGATGGTGCCGCGGCGGGTCAGTTCGAACGGGATGCCCAGTTCTTCCAGGCGCTCTGCGACATAGCGCACGATAGTATCGGTAAAGCCGGTGGGGCTCGGGATCGCGAGCATTTCCAGCAGGACTTTCTGCAGGTAATTCAGATCCGGTTCAAGGATGTTTGCAGTCGTCATAGGGACCTCAATGTGTGGCGCAAAGTGACCTGATAGCGGGCTCGCTCGCGGTTTCGGTCCGGTGGCAATCAATACATCGTGCGGCCAGACTGGCCGCAGGCAAGCTCACTGCTACAAGGATGGCGCCTTAGCCATGGGCAGGCTGGCTGTGGGGAAACAACAGATCGACGAAACGCTCGGCAGTCGGTTGTGGCTCGTGATTGGCCAGGCCGCAGCGCTCGTTCGCTTCGATAAACACATACTCCGGCTGATCGGCGGCGGGGACCATCAGGTCCAGACCGACGACCGGAATGTCGAGGGCGCGCGCGGCTCGCACGGCGGCGTCCTTCAGCACCGGGTGAAGAATCGCGGTGACGTCTTCCAGGCAGCCGCCGGTGTGCAGGTTCGCGGTGCGTCGAACGGCCAGGCGCTGATCGGCCGGTAACACACTGTCGAAGCTGAAACCCGCTTCTTCGACGGTGCGGTGGGTTTCATCGTCCACGGGAATCTTGCTCTCGCCGCCCGTGGCCGCAGACCGCCGCCGACTCTGCGTCTCGACCAACTGACCGACGGTGTGACGGCCATCGCCGATGATCTCGGCAGGACGACGAATCGCGGCAGCCACCACTTCAAAACCGATCACGACAATGCGCAGGTCGAGCCCTTCATGGAAGCTCTCCAGCAGCACGCGACTGTCGAACTGGCGAGCACGCTCGACCGCCGCCTGGACATCTTCGATGGTGCGCAGGTCCACGGCCACGCCCTGACCCTGCTCGCCGTCAACCGGCTTGACCACGACGCGCTGATGTTCTTCGAGAAACGCCAGGTTATCGTCGCCGTTGCCGGCCAGGTGTTGGACTGGCACTTCCAGACCTGCCGCCTTAAGCGCCCTCTGGGTCATGCATTTGTCCTGGCACAGCGTCATGCTGACGGCGGTGGTCAGGTCGCTCAACGACTCACGGCAACGCACGCGGCGACTGCCATGAATGAGCGTGAACAGTCCGGCTTGCGCGTCATCCACCTGCACTTCGATGCCGCGACGATGGGCTTCTTCAACGATGATGCGGGCATACGGGTTGAAGTCCGCCTGCGGGCCGGGGCCGAGAAACAGCTTTTCGTTGATGCCGTTTTTACGCTTGATGGCGAAGGTCGGCAGGTTGCGAAACCCCAGCTTGGCGTAAAGGCTTTTTGCTTGCTCGTTGTCATGCAGCACCGACAGATCCAGGTACGCCAGACCCCGGCTCTGAAAGTGCTCGACCAAATGACGCACCAGCACTTCGCCGACGCCAGGTCGTGTGCATTGCGGATCAACCGCAAGGCACCACAGACTGCTGCCATTTTCGGGATCGTTGAAAGCCTTTTGGTGATTCAGGCCCATCACGCTGCCGATCACGGCGTTGGTGGTCTCGTCTTCGGCGATCCAGTAAACCGGGCCGCCCTGATGACGCGGGGTCAGCAGATGGGGGTCGATGGGCAACATGCCACGGGCGATGTACAGATTGTTGATCGAAGTCCAGTCGCCCTCGCTTTGCGCCCGGCGAATCCTGAAACCACGGAACACGCGCTGGGCCGGCCGGTAATCGCTGAACCATAGGCGCAAAGTGTCCGACGGATCGAGAAACAACTGCTGCGGCGATTGCGCCAGCACCTGTTGCGGTGCGGCGACATACAAGGCGATGTCGCGCTCGCCCTGTTTTTCGTTGAGCAGCGCTTGCGCGAGGGACGCGGGGTCAGGGTAGGTATGGCCAATCAGCAGCCGTCCCCAGCCGCAATGCAGAGCCAGCGGTTCTGTCTCAGGCGTGCTGCCGTCTTCGGCAAGGCGAGCCTGCAAGCGCTCGTACGACGGCGCCTGGCCGCGCAGCAAACGCTGGTTATGAATCGAAGCGTTGGCTTTCATTGGTCAGAGTCCTTGTTCGCTGAGCCACAGGTTCAGCGCCGCAAGCTGCCACAGCTTGGAGCCGCGCAGTGGCGTCAATTGACCCTGTGGATCGGTTAACAGTTTGTCGAGCATGACCGGGTTGAACAGGCCACGGTCCTGACTCGGATCGAGCAGCAGATCGCGGACCCAGTTCAGCGTGTTGCCTTCCAGATGCTTGAGGCCTGGCACGGGGAAATAGCCTTTCTTGCGATCGATGACCTCGGACGGGATCACCAGGCGCGCGGCTTCCTTGAGCACTTGCTTGCCGCCATCCGGCAATTTGAAACGGCCAGGCACCCGCGCCGACAGCTCGACCAGTCGGTAGTCGAGAAATGGCGTGCGCGCCTCCAGGCCCCAGGCCATGGTCATGTTGTCGACGCGCTTGACCGGGTCATCCACTAGCATGACCGTGCTGTCCAGTCGCAAGGCTTTGTCCACGGCCGCGTCAGCGCCCGGCATCGCGAAGTGCTCGCGCACGAAATCACCGGCTGCGTCGTTTGCGGTCAGCCACTTCGGCGCAACGGTCTCGGCGTATTCGGCGTAACTGCGGTCGAAGAACGCATCGCGGTAAGCGGCGTATGGGTCACTGGCGCCATCCACTTGCGGGTACCAGTGATAGCCGGCGAACAACTCGTCCGCACCCTGACCGCTCTGAACCACCTTGCAATGCTTGGCCACTTCGCGGGACAGCAGATAAAACGCGATGCAGTCATGGCTGACCATCGGCTCGCTCATCGCACGGAACGCGGCGGGCAGTTGCTCAATGATCTCGCTTTCCTGGATACGCAGTTGGTGATGGTGGGTGCCGTAGTGTTTGGCGATCAGATCCGAATACTGGAATTCATCGCCGCGTTCGCCGCCCGCATCCTGGAAGCCGATGGAGAAGGTCGACAGATCCTTCACGCCCACTTCACGCAGTAGCCCGACCAGCATGCTCGAGTCAACGCCACCGGACAGCAGCACGCCAACGTCCACCGCAGCACGTTGACGGATGGCAACGGCTTCACGCGTGCTGTCGAGCACACGGTCGCGCCAGTCTTCGAGGGTCAGATTCGCTTCGTCAGCACGCGGGCCATAGGGCAGCGTCCACCAGACTTTCTGCTCGACCTTGCCTTCGGCACTCACGCGCATCCACGACGCCGGCGGCAGTTTTTCAACACCCGCCAGCAAGGTGCGCGGTGCGGGCACAACGGCGTGGAAATTCAGGTAATGATTGAGCGCGACCGGGTCGAGCATCGGGCTGATGTCGCCGCCTTTCAGTAAAGCGGGCAGGGCGGAAGCAAAACGCAGGCGCTTGTCGGTGCGCGACAGATACAACGGCTTTACGCCAAGGCGGTCACGGGCGATGAACAGGCTTCTGTTGTCGCGCTCCCAGATGGCGAACGCGAACATGCCGTTGAGCTTGGGCAGCATGTCAGCGCCCCAGGCGTGGTAGCCCTTGAGCAGCACTTCGGTGTCGCCGCCGGAGTGGAACTGGTAGCCAAGGCTTTCGAGCTCGGCACGCAGTTCCGGGAAGTTGTAGATGGCGCCATTGAAGGCCAGGGACAGGCCCAGATGGCTGTCGATCATCGGCTGCGCCGAACCGTCCGACAGGTCCATGATTTTCAAACGACGGTGGCCGAGGGCAATCGGCCCCTGGCTGTGAAACCCCCACGCATCCGGGCCGCGAGCCGCGAGATGATGGGTGATACGTTCTACTGCGGCGAGATCCGCAGGTTGATTGTCAAAGCGTAATTCGCCAGCTAATCCGCACATCTGTCCTAAACCCTTTATGTTTCGGCGTGTTTGGCGTTACTGGGATTTTGACCGTACCGATTACGTACCACTTCTCTCAGGTCCAGCTTCTTTAGTTCGGTGCAGTCTTCGATCAGTGCAATCGCGCTGTGCAATCGCTCAGGGAGCTGACCCACTTGGCATAAGTAGATAGCAAGACCAGCACGCTGTGCCCGAGTTGCGCGGCGATGAATGCCGGGTTCACGCCGGACATCAGGCACATGGTTGCGTACGTATGGCGCGTGTCGTACATCCTGCGCTGTCTAATCCCAAGCTTGCGCAATGCACTCAGCCAGTAACGTTTCGGCCCTGTCTCGGGGCGGATATACAGCCCTGACATGAGCCTGCTGCCTTCCGGCGCGAACACATAGTCAGAGCGCGCTCCCGTCAGCGGCCTAGCTTTATCGAGTGCATGCAGGCGTGGATCGTTCAATAAAACCTTGCGAGATATTTTTGAGCGCGTCGCCCGCGTGCATCAAGACTTTGAGTCGGGGGCAGGCCAACAAGCTGTTCAGGAAGAGGTCGAACAGTCGCGGCACTTTGCAGGCCGCGCCAAGGGGAGGGAATAGCATGAGTCAACTAACTGCGGCGCTGCCGCACAAGATACTCACCTGCGGGAGGTGCTTATCTCACCCGAGCTAGCGGGCGCGGTTGGCGATCCTTAAAGCAGCGGTTTTGATGTACCTCACCGACGTTGCAAGGTTGCCGGCGTGACTTTCGAGAAGCTTAAGGTCCTCCTGCCGACACACAGTTCGTTGAGCCTTCAGGTAAATGGCGTGACCCTCTAGAAATTGCGACAGAGAGTCAAAGTAAGCAGCAGAATCTTCGAGATCCAGCTGCATATCTTTCAAGCTTAGAGTAGACATCAAGGCTCCAGACGCTATTGAAGCAGGCGTCCTGCCTGACGGGTTTTTGGGGTATTTGGTTCGCTATCCGATTCTTCCTGTATCGGCAGCCGCCAGTAAACTTGAGATGATTATCGAGTCAGTCGCGCCCCGTATCGGTAGAGGGTGAGCCGTGCATCGACGACGTGGCTAAGTGGTTACCGAGCCGATCCTGGATGTCACCACCTCAATAGCCCGTCATTTCCAGATACCCCACGCCCTCGTGGCTACCGCTCAGGGTGACCGGCCCCTCCCAATAGGGAATTTGCAAGTTCATCCACGCCTGCGGGTTGAGCGCTTCGACGGCGATGTCCACGGCCTTGGACGGGATTTTCACCGACCAGCGTGTGGGCATGTCGCGGCCTTCAACGTCAGTGGTGTCTTCCGGTGCCAGCTCTATGTCCTTCGCCGCGAGTTGTTCAGTGCTGCCGTCGGCGTTGATCCATGTCCCGGTCAGGTACGGTTCGCCGTCCTTTTGCCGCATGCGGTAGAGCATGACTTCGGCGCCATCCCCCAGATGCAGCGAGAACCAGTCCCAGCCCGTCTGGTTATCGGTGAGCGGCTGGCTGCTCCACTCCCGGTCCAACCATGCAGGCCCGGACACTTGATAGGTTTTGCCCTCAATCTCGATGCTGCCCTCCGCCTGAAAAAACGGCTGGCTGTAGTAGTACGACGCCTGACCCTGCTCGGACTTCTGGCTGAAGCCCTGTTTGCCTTGCAGCACCAAAGGCTTGGTGGCTTTCAGGTGCAGGCGATAGTTGAACTGCGGGCCGCTGGCCTGCAACTGCATGTCCGCCAGCGGATCATCGTTGGCGGACTGGCTGGAAAAGGACCATTCATCGATCCAGGCTGCGAATGGCGCCAGTGTCACGCCGGCCTGCTGCACGCCGCCGCGGGCATAGCGTTCCGCTGCGAAGTGGTCGTCCCGGGACGTCACCGCCGCGTGGCCCATCCACAGATTGCGGTTACTCCAGCCAGACCCATCGCCTTGCAGGCCTTTTGCACGGGGCAGGGCGTTGCGAAACAGCGTCCATTGCACGCCGAGCGACTGGCCGTCGGCATCCTTGAGATTGGCGGTGACGTACCACCACTCGATACGGAAATCATCGTGGGGGGCGTGATCGTCGGGAAACACGAACCGCTTGTCCGGCGTTACCTGCGCGTAATTCGAGGCGTCGTCGGCAAGGCCTGCGAAGCCTTTTTCTTCCTCGGGTTTGTCGTCGCAGCCGCTCAGCATCAGGCCGAACATCAGCAGGACGACGATCTGCAGGCGAACGATGACCAGGGGCAGGGCTTTAACCTTCATTGGCGAAAGTCCTCAGCAAATCAGCGGGGCGGGTTCGGTACAAACGGTAGAGCGGCCATGCCGAGGCCAGCAGTGTGGCGAGCATCGCCAGCAGCGTCAGGCGCAACAGCTGCATCGGGAACACTTGCAGCGGCAGGCGCCAACCGAAGGCTTGCACGTTGATCACCGCGTCCAGACACCAGGCCAGCAACAGCCCCAGCGGAATCGCCAGCACCAGCGTCAGCACCGCCAGCAGCCAGGTCTGCGCCAGATTGAGCAGCATCAATTGCCGCCGCGTCACGCCCAGCGCCCACAACGGCGCCAGTTGCGCGAGGCGGCTCTGGCTCTGGGTCAGCAGACTGATGAACAGCGCGACTCCGGCCACCATCAACGTCAGGCTGTTCAACGCGGCTGTGGCGGCGAAGGTGCGTTCGAACACCTGTTGCGACCAGGCCTTGAGCTGAATCTGATCGACGATGCGGTTGTCGTCGATGGTGAATTTATTGTGCAGCACGCGCAACAGTTGCGGGATGGCGTGGGGATCGATGCGCAGATTGAAGCGGTTGGGTGTGAGCTGCGGCCAGTGCTTGAGCAGATGGTCGGCGTTCACCAGCATGTGGCCCTTGGGATTGCCGTAATCGGCATAAATGCCAACGACGCGCAGCGGCCACGGCCCGTCCGGCGCGGGCAGTTTCACTTCATCGCCAACGCTGACGTCCAGGCGGCGGGCCAGTTGTTCGCTGAGCATCAGCGTGTCTTCCTGCGCCAGTTGCTTCCAGGCATCGCCGCTCGCCGATTCCAGCAGCGGCCAGTGCTGGCGGTAGTGCGGATGATCGATTACGCCAAACAGCTCGGCCGGCCAGCCATGCAGTTGCAGCGAAACCTGCCAGTTGGGCAGCACCGCCGATGTCAGAGGTTGCTGGCTCAACCACTGCTGCAACGGCGCGGCTTGAGCCGGATTCTGCGGATTGATGTACAGCTCGGCGCTGAGGCGTTGCTCCAGCCAGTGGGTGAAAGTCTGGCGGAACCCCGACGTCATGCTGCCCGCGCCGATGTTGGCCGCCATCGCCAGTAGCAAGGCCATCAACGCCAGGCTCAGGGCCGGCAATTGCTGGCGGCAGTCCGCGAGAAACCACTGACCCAGCACCGAACGGCTCCTGCCCAACAGTGCCTCGAGCAGCAGATTAAGCAGCACCGGCAGTCCCAGGGCCGCGCTCAACAGCAGACTCGCCATCAATACGAAGCCCAGCGCCAGGCTGTCGCCAAACAGCCCGGCTAATACCGCAATCAGCGCTGAAATCCCGGCGACCCAGCCTTGGCGTCGCAGCCATCTGGCATGGGTTTCGTGCCACGCCTGCGCGTTGGCCAGCGCCAGCAAAGGCAAGCGCGCGGCGCGTAACAGGCTGCTGGCCCCCGCGAGAAACGCACCGAGCAGACTGACGCCCAAACCGCTCAGCCACCACCAGACGCTCAGGTTCAGGTGTCCGGCGACTTCAGCGCCGTACAGCCCGCGCAGACTCGCCGCGACATCGGGCAACAGCGCGCTCGCCAGCCAGTAACCACTGATGACGCCGGCGATGCCGCCAAGCAATGCCAGCACGCCGAGCTCGACCACCAGACTCACCATCAACCCACGTGCGCTGACCCCGCAGGCGCGCAGATTGCGTAGCAGCCCGCGACGCTGTTCCAGCGCGAGACCAATGGCCGCATGGACGATGAAAAGACCGACCACGAACGAAAGAAAGCCCAGCGCGTCGAGGTTCAGGTGGAAGCTCTCGGTAAGCCTGCCCAGGTCGTTGTCTTCGCCACTTTTGCGCAGCACCAGCTCGCCATTCAGCTCGGTCGGCAGGGCGGGAGCGTTATCGGCAAAGTCCTTTGGCAGCACCAGCCGCGAGATCTGATCCGGCTGGTTGAGCAGTTGCTGGGCGAAGCCGATGTCCATGAGCAGCACGCCCGGCGCCATGTCGGTTTTCGCACGCAACGGCGGCAGTACTTTGCCGGAGTCGACGACCGGCTGCTGGCCTTCATGCAGCCCGAGGGCGGCAAGGGTTTGCGGCGAAATCCAGGTGGTGCCGGGAGGGGTGAAGAAGTCGACGATCTGCGCGGTGTCCAGCGATTGCCCGGCCAGCGCGGTGTTCACTGGCAGCGAGACCGGCTCGATGCCGAGCACGGTGAGACGCTGCTCCGGCGCTTCCTTGAGAGTGACGCGCCCGCGCAGTGCGGGGGAAACCGGCCATCCGGCCCGGCGCAGCGTCACGAACAGGTCCTGGGAAAAGTTGGCACCGTTGGGGGAGACAAGAATCTTCTGCGGCTCGCCGCCGATCATCTGACTGGCCTTGGCATAGCTTTCACGGGCCTGGCTGTTCAGCGCCTGCACGCCGGTCAGCAGGCTGGTCGCCAGCCACAGGCCGGTCAGCACACTGAAAAACTGCACGGGATGGCGCCGCCAGTGGCTCAGCAGCGCTTTCAAAGTCCAGTAGAAGACGGGCATCTCAGCGATCACCTTCGCTGACCAGACAACCCAGATGCAACACGGCCTGACGCTGCAATCGCGCTGCCACCCTCGGGCTGTGAGTCACCATCAACAGGCTGGTGGTGCTGTCGGCGAGGAGGTCCAGCAACAGTTGCAGCACTTCATCGCTGGTGGCTTCGTCGAGGTTGCCGGTGGGTTCGTCAGCGAGCAGCAGGGCTGGGCGCGAGGCAAGGGCGCGGCCGATCGCGACGCGCTGTTGCTGACCGCCGGAAAGCTGCTCGGGGTAGCGCTTGAGCAGCGCGCCCAGGCCCAGCCGCTCGGTGAGTTCAGCCTGCCATTCTGGCTGATAGCGCCCGGCCAGACGCGCCTGGAATGCCAGGTTATCTTCGACCTTCAGGCTGCCGATGAGATTGAACTGCTGGAACACCAGACCGATTTCCGTGCGCCGCCAGTTAGCCAGTTGCGCTTCGTTCATCTGATCGAGACGCTGCCCGGCGACTTCGATGCTGCCCTTGTCCACATGGTCCAGTCCGGCCACCAGATGCAGAAGAGTGCTCTTGCCGCTGCCCGACTCACCCATCAACGCCAGACTGCCGCCCTGATCCAGTTGCAGGTCCACGCCACGCAAAACGGCCAGTGGGCCCTGGGCCGTGGCATAGCTCTTGAACACACCCTGGACTTGCAGCATCGACACGCACCTGATTGAAGGGATGGGCTGGAGGATAACGATTTGAGCGGAGCCAATGTAGCTGGCGAAACAGTGGATCTTCGGCACGACAAAGAAGTTGCGTCGGATAGCGGCGACGGGCGCTGGACACCCGATACCGCAGGCTTCTCTATTTCCCGCGAATCAGCCCTCGCAGCGCGAACCGGTTGGGGTGACAGGCTTCGGCCACGCTTCGCGGCAGAGGCAGGGGTTCGTCATCCAGCCAGGCGGCGATCAGTTCGCCGGACAGCGGCGCAGTGATCAGGCCCCGAGAGCCGTGACCGCTGTTTACGTACAGGCCATCGAGCCATGGGCATTCGGTATCCGGCGTCTGGCGCGCGTCCTTGCGCAGCACGGCGTACGTCTCAAGGAATGCCGCCCGGTCCGCCAGCGGCCCGACGATGGGCAGGTAATCCGGGCTGGTGCAGCGAAATGCGGCGCGACCTTGCAGGTCCTCGGCCGGCAAACCGTTGGCGTTCAGCCGCTCGGTCAGGTCCTCGGAGATCTCCCTCAGCAGTTCGAGATTGCCGAGATGTTCGGCCGTACTCGGCGTCAGGTCATCGCTGTTGAAGGCGAAACTCGCGCCCAGGGTGTGTTCGCCGCCGCGCGCGGGCGCCACGTAACCCTCGGCGCACACAACAGTCGTCAAAGCCTGGCTTTCGGGGGTCGCAGCCAGTCGGGTGATCTGCCCCCGAATACGTTTGAGTGGCAGGTCCGCGCTGGCGGGGAAGCGTTTGATCTCGGCTGCGCCCGCCAGCACCACGACGGGAGCGCAGGCCAACAGACGCTCGCCATCCCAGGCTTGCCACAGCACGCCGTCGCGCCGCAGCTCGATCACATCGTTGTGGGGCAGCAGTTGAATGTGGCTTGCGCTTGCCTGATCGCGACACAGCGCTGGCGGATGCACCCAGCCACCCTGCGGGTAAAACAAGCCGCCGCTCTTCAACACCACACCGGCCCGCGACTCGGCGTCAGCGCGGTCCAGCACATGCAGCAGATCGTCGGGGAACGCGGCAGCCAGTTGCGCCTGGCGCGCCTGCTCCTTCTCGTCGAAAGCCAGTTGCAGCACGCCGCAATCGTCCCAGTCGATGCCCCGTTGCAGGCGCTCCAGTAAACGTCGGGTGTGACCGAATCCGCTCAGGATCAGCTGCGACAACGGGGTGCCATGGGCCGACAGCTTCAGGTAGAGCACGCCTTGTGGATTGCCCGATGCCTCTTGCGCCAGGTCCCCATGACGCTCCAGCAGACTGACGTGCCAACCGCGCGCCGCCAGACTCGCCGCCGTGGCGCACCCGGCCAGCCCGGCGCCAATCACCAACGCTGTGCGAGGAGTGTCAAGTGAACGGGGCAGTAGACGAGGCAGTGAACGGGGCCGTGCAAACCAGGGCTTGGCGCGCGGAGGCGTTGGCACGTCTTCAGGCCAGCCGATGAAGCGGCCTTTCAGCACCTCCCACTTATGCCCGATCCCCGGCACGCGCTTCATTTTGAAACCGGCTGCGTTCAGTGCCCGGCGCACCCAGCCGGTGCTGGTAAACGTGCCGATGGTCGAGCCCGGTGCCGCCAGCCGCGCCAGCTCGGCGAACAGCTCGGGCGTCCACATTTCCGGGTTTTTCGCGGGCGCGAAACCGTCGAGGAACCACGCGTCGATCTGCCCGTCCAGTTGCGGCAGCATGTCCAGCGCGTCGCCGATCAGCAAGGTCAGCGTGACGCGGCCGCCCTCGAACACCAGCTGCTGGAAGCCCTGATGCACTGCCACATATTGCCCCAGCAACTGATCCGCTTGCTCCTTGAGCTCGGGCCACAAATTCAGCGCGCGCTCCAGGTCAGCACGGCTCAGCGGGTATTTTTCGACGCTCACGAAATGCAGGCGGGCGTCTGCCACTGCGCTGGTGTTGAACAGCTGCCAGGCACACAGGAAATTCAGCCCGGTACCAAAACCGGTTTCGCCAATCACCAGTCGACCGCCCGCCGGTAAGGCAGCAAAGCGCTCGGGCAGCTCGTTCTGGATCAGGAACACATGGCGGGTTTCATCCAGGCCCGATTCGGTCGAGAAATAAACGTCGGAAAACACCCGCGAATGCGGATTGCCGTGTTCGTCCCAGTCAATCTGGGCGTGGGCGATCTGGGCATCGGCGATCTGGGTGTGGTCAGTGGTGGTCATGTTCGGCTCGGAGCAGGCAAGGTGGCGATGTTACTCCAGCGTTCGGGGGGGGCGTGCACTACATATGTATGCCACTTTGCGGGTGCGTTCCTGTTTATCTATGCGCCTTTGATCACACGCAGAAACAAGGACGTAAAATGAACACCGCCAGTCAGGCTCTCACTCATACATTCATTCAGAACACGCTCCCCCACTGGTTCATCCAGGCCACGCCGGCCATGCGCGATGCCCTGCGTCAGGACATGACCCTCGCGCAGGCCGCCCGGGAAACTCTCAGTCAGGTTCTCCAGCGCATTCAGGACCTGCCGTCGTTTGCGCGGCCGTTGCTGGCGCAGGCCCTCGACGCCGAATTCGGACCGGGTCTCGATGTCGACCATGACCGCTTCTTCCACGCCAGATTCCAGCGCGACTGGCTGACAGGTCGTGCCTGGCCGGAGCGTTCCAGCATGCTGCCGCTGCTGGCCGCCGCCCTGCAAAATTTTGAAGCGGCCGAAGCGTCCGAGGCCGATCGAGAAAGCACATCGGCGATCCTTTGCGGCACGCCAGACACATCGGGCGAGCCGGAAGACGTTCATCCATTGAGTGTACGCCCCGGACGTTTCATCGAGCTGTGCCGCCGCCTTGACCTGGGCGGCCAGTATCAGCGGCATCTGCATCATGTGCTGCACCCTGTCGCGAGGCCGGACGCTCCTGGCAGCCTGGACAGCGATGACATCAAGGCGCGCATTATCGAGCACGCCCGTCTGGCCTTGCGGGTCGAGTGCCATATCGCACACCTTAAGGGCTCCATCGACGAGGCGCAGTACCAGAGGCTGCTGCAGGTTGACGCTTACGGGCCTGCCGATCAGGTTTCTAGCCTGCAACTGTTAGGCTGCCGGCTGCGCGACGCGTTGTTGTTCAGATCCGCGGATCAGACCCGTTGTGTGGTGTACCTGCCGGGTGAACCCGATGGTGCCATTCAGTCCTATGCCTCGCTGGAACATTTCACACAGGCGTTGCGGACCAAACTGCGCGCCGAGGTGTATCAGCGCTATTTCGACCGCTTCATTCCCCAGCGCAGCAAAGCGGCCTTCTTCAAGCGTCTGCACGAGCGCCTGGCGCCCCATGTCCTGCACAGCGTCGCCCGTGGCAAAGGCTTCCACCGACAGCTGATCAGCGTTTCTGAAGTGGATGAGAATGCATTTCTCGATCTGGAAGCCATCGAGGTGGGCGGCGAGCTGGGTGATGTTTTCTATCTTCATCTACTGCTCCGTTTAAAGGACGACGCTCGCGTGCTGGCGGTCCCCACCGACGACGAGGACCAGAAAACCCGCGACCAGCGCCTCGCTGAATGGCTGGGCTACGGCATGGATGCGCTGAATATTGCCGCGCTGTTCGTTCCCGGTCTGGGCGAAGTCATGACGGTCGTTGCGGGCGCGCAATTGCTCGACGAGACCTTCGAAGGCATTGAAGCGTGGCGCCATGGCGAGATGGATGAGGCGTTGGATCACTTGGGGACTGTCGCGCAAAACCTGGCATTCATGGGGGCGCTGGGTGTCGCGGGTGCGGTGACGGGCGCAATGGCCGCAGAATCCGCTGGGTCGCAGCCACCGTCGTTCATCAAACGCAGCGTTCCGGCCCGCAATGCTGCAGGTCGTCTACGCCTGACCGACGTGAGCGTGGCCTTGCGTCGTTTGCATCCGGAACTCGCGGACATCGACGACAAAGCCGTCAGCCGAATAATGGCAGTCAGCGGGGTGGACGAAGAACATCTGGCCGCGTTGCATATCGCCAATAAACCTGCGCCAGCAGCGTTGCTCGATACCGCCAGGCGTTTTCGCCTGAGTCAGCAGGCGGCAGACTCTGCCGAGGCCTTCAACATGGCTTATCTCGCCAGCGAGCAGTCGAACGACCCGCTGATTACCCTGCTCAGACGGGACTTTCCCTCCCTCACGTTGGCGGCAGGCCAAGAGCTGGTCGCTGAAACCGCCGGCGAACAGAAACTTGCCATGCTGGACTCTCAACGCCTCCCGCTCGAAGTGGCCGGAAAGGTCCGTGGGCATCTGCGTCAGACCCGCATGAACCGAGCGCTGGAAGGTTTTTTTCTGACGCCCGGCACGGCCAACGACGATCTCCAGCGCTTGACGTTGCGCAGCCTTGAAACATTCCCCGGATGGCCCGCTGATCTTCGCATCGAACTGAGGGATGGCAGCGCCACCGGGTCCTTGCTCGACAGCATCGGCGCCGAGAGTGCCACGCAATGCCGCGTGTTGATCAAGGGCGACAGGGGCTTTCAGGTAGGGGGCGCCGAGGAATCGGAGAAAAAAGCCAGCCTGTTTGCTGCGCTCTTGCGTGCGCTGCCCGAGAGCAGTCGCCAGGCGATGGGGTTCAACGATCTGGAAACGGGCGCACGGGCCTTCAAGCGCCGCATTTTCAATTGGGTCCGGTCGCAGCCGAAGTGGGCGGCCGAGCAGTTGGGGCAATGGACGTTACCGACCGGGTTCAGGCCGCCGCAGCGATTGCTTGACGGGCGCATCGGCTATCTACTCAGCGGCCGCGGATTGCCGGTGGCCGAGAGCGCGACTCATCAGCAATTGCTCCAGGCGATGGCGCACCTCTATCCGGAGAGCGTCGATATGACGTACCAGGTGCGTGACATGGCGCGGCGCGGGCGATCACTGGAGCAACTGCTGACCGCGACACGTGCCCGTGCCGTCGCCTACGACCAACTGCACATGAGCCTGATTGCCTGGGCAGAGGCCGACGATATAAGCGTGCTGCTCAACGACGGTGAACGTCTGGCGCGGCGCCGGGTGGCCAACGCATTGGGTCGGGCCTGGCGCTACAGCCATGATGATGCGCCGCGGGGTACGCGCTGGCTGACGCTGGAGTACCTGGCAATGCCGGAATTACCGCCGTTGCACAGCTTCTATGCAGAGATCACGCAGATTGAACTCAACAGCGTGCAATTTGATACGCCCGCTGCAAATGCGTTTCTGGCCAATTTCCCGAACATGACGCACTTGAACGTGCGCGGCAGCTTCACCGAACTTCCGGACGTGTTACCGCAGTTTCAATCTCTGCAGCACCTGTCACTGGAGCATATGCCGTGGCCGCTGGGCCAGTCCGCCATGGACACGCTGATGGATATCCCGGCGCTGAATTCCCTGAGTTTGGCGGGCAGCCAGTTGGGCGGGTTCACCGACACCAGCCGCCTGCGGCTGTCGACTCTTTGGCTTAATAACACGGGCCTCACGCAATGGCCGGAATGGACCCATTCGCTGGGTCTCGGCGAGCTGGACATCAGTGACAACCAGATCACCGAGATCGCGCCCGAAGTGATCGAAAACCCGATGGATGATGGCCGGCACACGGTGATCTACGCCTACAACAATCCGCTCAGCCACCAGGCGCTCGAAGATTACTGGCGCAACGACACCGGCTACGGTCATCGCTATCAGCTCGATTACGACTTTCCCGAAGACATCCGCGAGATCCACGTCGAAGGCGAGCCGATGGACACAGACTCTGAGGCATCGGACGACGAACCCGAGTCTCATGGTCACCGCGCGGGCTCAAGCGGCGGCGCTCCCGTACCCTCGGCGCAAACGTGGTTGCGCCCTGGTGAGGATGTGCTGAATCAGCGGTTGCTGGCGGCGTGGGCCCAGGTCGAACAGGCCGCCGATGCGCCTCATTTGCTGGTGTTGTTGCAGCGTCTGAGAGAAACCCCGGACTTCCGCCAGTTCCACGCCGAGCTTGCCAGTGAGGTGCTCACCGTTCTGGAAATAGCCGGGCAGGATGCCGTGTTGCGGGGGCAGATCGAAATCATGGCCAACGATCGTCTGTTTGGCGCCAACCAGACCTGCCAGGACGGCGCACGCCTGATCTTCAGTGATATTCAGGTCGCTGTTTACAGCCATGGATCGCTGCTGGGCGTTGCCGAAAGCCAGCGCACGGACGCGTTGCTGGGTGTCCTCCGTCAACTTTTTCGCCTCAACGAGGTGCAGGCCATTGCCGATGAGGAGATCGCACGGCGGCAAAGCCTGGGCATGCCGCTGGATCACGCCGAGGTGCGACTGGCCTACCGAGTCGGGCTGGCGGAGGAGCTCGGTCTCCCCGGTCAGCCTTATCGCATGGTATGGGCGCGCCTGGCGGCTGTAGATCGTGGTGCGTTGCTGGACGCTCGACGCCGTGTGCTTGAAGCGGAGCGCGGCCCGGCTTTCCTGCAATTTGCCGTCAGCAATCAGCAGTGGAATGCGCGACTTCGATCCGGCCACGAGGCAGGTCTGGCTTCGGCAACCGCCTCGGTGCGCACCCGCATGGCGGCGCTGGAAGAACATCCGCCAGTTGATCCCGACGAGTACCACCGACAGGGCCTGGCGTTGATCGCCGAGCGCGAGGCGGCCGAAGCGTTGATGCTCACGCAGTTGACGGATCTGTACCGCGCGGGCTGGTAACCCGCTCATTGAGGTGGCTGCGCCATGCCGCCGCCTCGGTGTTACCTGCAACCGAATGTTTCTCGCTGCAGTGATCCATCGCAGCGATTGGCGGTCATAACCTGCATCGGCGCTGTCTGCCGCCTGCTAGTCTTGACCGATCCTGAAGGGAGCCCTGCATGTTCGAATCCGCTGAAATCGGCCACACCATCGACGACGAAACCTACGACGCTGAAGTCCCGGCCCTGCGCGAGGCGCTGCTGGAGGCTCAGTACGAACTGCATGAGCAAGGCAAGCGCCAGATCATCGTGCTGATCAATGGCATCGAGGGCGCCGGCAAGGGTGAAACCGTCAAGCTGCTCAACGACTGGATGGACCCGCGCTACATAGAAGTGCGCACTTTCGATCAGCGAACCGATGAAGAGCTGGCCCATCCGCCTGTCTGGCGTTACTGGCGGCAGCTGCCGCCGAAGGGACGGATCGGCGTGTTCTTCGGGAACTGGTACAGCCAGATGATCCAGGGCCGGGTGCACAAGCGGTTCAAGGACCCGGTGCTGGACCAGGCCATCAACGGCGCCGAGCGACTGGAAAAGATGCTGGTCGATGAAGGCGCAGTGATCTTCAAATTCTGGTTTCACCTGTCCAAGCGGCAGATGAAGCTGCGCCTCAAAACCCTCAAGGATGACCCGCTGCACAGTTGGCGGATCAGCCCGCTGGACTGGCAGCAATCGAAGACCTACGACCGGTTCGTGCGCTTCGGTGAGCGCGTGCTGCGGCGCACCAGTCGCGACTACGCACCCTGGCACGTCATCGAAGGCGTCGACCCGAACTATCGCAGTCTGACCGTCGGCCGGCTGCTGCTCGAAGGTTTGCAAAACGCCCTGAAGACGCCTGAAGGGGCGACCCATCTTGTCGGACTCGGCCCTTTGCCCAACAACAGCAACGAGCTGAGCCTGCTCGATAACCTCGACATGACCCTCGCACTTGAAAAGGGCGATTACGACGAGCAACTGATCACCGAGCAGGCGCGGCTTTCCGGGCTCATGCGCGACAAGCGCATGCGCCGTCACGCACTGGTGGCGGTGTTTGAAGGCAACGATGCAGCGGGCAAGGGCGGTGCGATCAAACGTGTCGCCGGAGCTCTCGATCCAAGGCAGTACCACATCGTGCCAATCGCCGCGCCCAGTCAGGACGAACTGGCTCAGCCTTATTTGTGGAGGTTCTGGCGGCAGATTCCAGCGCGGGGAAAATTCACCGTCTTTGATCGTTCATGGTATGGACGTGTGCTGGTCGAGCGGGTCGAAGGCTTTTGCTCCGAGGCAGACTGGTTGAGGGCTTACAGCGAGATCAACGACTTCGAAGAGCAGCTGACGGACTTTGGCATCGTGGTGGTGAAGTTCTGGCTGGCGATCGACGACAAAACCCAGCTGGAGCGTTTTCAGGCGCGGGAGAAAATACCGTTCAAGCGCCACAAGATCACTGAGGATGACTGGCGCAACCGCAGCAAGTGGCCGCTTTACCGCGAGGCGGTGGGCGACATGGTGGATCGCACCAGCACTGAAATCGCCCCGTGGACGCTGGTCGAGGCCAACGACAAACGCTGGGCGCGGGTCAAGGTACTGCGCACGATCAATGAAGCGATCGAGGCGGCATTCAAGAAGAGTGACAAGAAACACAAGTAGCGGGGAAGGGGACGTACGAGCCGGAGTCGGCTCGTACGTGTCTCGCTCGGTGACGGCGGGGCTATATAGTCGAGCTTAGTGATGGCGAGGCTTGAGGATCGCCGGTTTTTCGTCCGGGGCTTGCAGCAGCAGATACAGCGCGGTCAGCGCTTCCGGGATCTGCACGATCATGTCGTCCATCAGGTTGGCGTCGGCGGCGATGTCGGCGAACTCTGGTTGTTCATCGAACAGACCGGAGCCGACCATGATCGGCAGCAGCATCTCGCTGACTTCCTCTTCGTCGTTTTCGAACCAGGCGGATTCGCGCAGGAACACGCCTTCCATGAAGCCGATGCACCAGCCGCGTAGCTCGGAGTCATCGGGGTCATCGCCCAGGTCCAGATCGCAAGGCAATTCGAACTCTTCGTCTGACGCCAGCTGGCGAGCGATGTGGGCCTTGAGCTGGATTAGGGTGGCTTCGATTTCCTCTTCCTGCGCCTTGTCGGCGTAGTGCGGCGGCTCGGCAAACAGTGCGTCGATCCACTCGCGATCCGGCACGGTTTCGGCGCAAGTGGACAGCGCGGTCAGATAGCCGTGGGCGGCTACGTAGTCCAGCGCTTCGTCATGCAGCTCATCGGCATCGAGGAAGGCTTGCAGGCGGTGTAATTGCTCAGCGAAGGACATTGACAAACTACCTTGGGAATAAACGATGCCGAATTCTAGGCCCTGAGGGCGCCCGGCGCCAGCGGCGAGGCCACTGAAATCGGTATTCCGGTTAATTTCGACCGCCGGTGTCACCGCTGTCCAATCTGTCGGGGCGCTCCGGTATACTGCCGCGCTTTGCGATTTCCACAGCGATTCTCGACCGCTGTTGCGGCACCATCCGGGGTATTTATGCTCGACCAGGCTCAACGCGTACTTAAAGACATCTTCGGCTACGACAGCTTCCGTGGTCGCCAGGGTGCCATTATCGAGCGCGTGGCCAGTGGCGGTGATGCATTGGTGCTGATGCCCACCGGCGGCGGCAAATCCCTGTGTTTCCAGGTGCCGGGCTTGTTGCGCGACGGCCTCGCGGTCGTGGTTTCGCCGCTCATTGCGTTGATGGACGATCAGGTCGCAACGCTGGAAGAACTCGGTGTTTCAGCCGCCGCGCTCAACTCCACGCTCAGCGCCGAGCAGCAGCGCGACCTCGCCAACCGCATTCGTCTGGGCGAAATCAAGATGCTGTACCTGGCGCCGGAGCGTCTGGTTCAGCCGCGCATGCTGTCGTTTTTGCAGAACCTCAAGATCGCCCTGTTCGCCATCGATGAAGCCCACTGCGTGTCGCAATGGGGTCACGATTTCCGTCCTGAATACCTGCAGCTGGGGCAACTGGCCGAGCTGTTTCCGGACGTGCCGCGCATCGCCCTGACCGCCACGGCCGACAAGCGCACCCGCGAGGAAATCGTCGAGCGTCTGCACCTGCAGAACGCCGAGCGCTTCCTGTCGAGCTTCGACCGCCCCAATATTTTTTACCGCATCGTGCCCAAGGAACAGCCGCGCAAGCAGTTGCTGGCGTTTCTGTCCGAGCGGCGCAGCGACGCCGGCATCGTCTATTGCCTTTCGCGCAAGAAGGTCGAAGAGACCGCAGCGTTCCTCAGCGACAACGGCTACCCGGCGCTGCCCTACCACGCGGGTTTGCCCATCGAGACGCGCTCCAGCAATCAACGGCGCTTCCTTAATGAGGAAGGCCTGATCATGGTCGCCACGATTGCGTTTGGCATGGGCATCGATAAGCCCAACGTACGGTTCGTTGCGCACATGGATCTGCCCAAGTCGCTGGAAGCCTATTACCAGGAGACTGGCCGCGCAGGGCGCGACGGTCTGCCGGCCGATGCGTGGATGGCGTACGGTCTGCAAGATGTGCTGATGCTCAAGCAGATGCTGCAGAATTCCGAAGGTGACGAGCGCCACAAGCGCGTCGAACAGCACAAGCTCGACGCGATGCTGGCGCTGTGTGAAGAGACCCGCTGCCGACGTCAGTCGCTGCTCGCCTACTTCGACGAAATCATGCCCAACCCCTGTGGGCATTGCGACAACTGCGTCGACGGCGTGCAGACCTGGGACGCCACCGAGCCTGCGAGACAGGCGCTTTCAGCGATCTACCGGACCGGGCAGCGCTATGGCGTGGGGCATCTGGTCGACGTATTGCTGGGCAAGGAAAACGACAAGGTGCAGAGCTTCGGTCATCAGAAGCTCGCGGTGTTCGGTGTCGGCAAGAGCCGCAGCGAAGGCGAGTGGCGTTCATTGTTCCGGCAGCTGGTGGCGCGCGGTCTTGCCGACATTGACCTGGAAGGCTACGGCGGCTTGCGTCTGAGCGACACGTGCCGGCCGCTGTTGCGTGGCGAGGTCACTTTGCAGCTGCGCCGTGACCTGAAACCGCAGACCACAGCGAAAGCCTCCGGCAGCCCGGCGAGCCAGCTGGTGCGCGGCGAAGAGCGCGAACAGTGGGAAGCGCTGCGCACATTGCGGCGCAAGCTGGCGGAAGAACATGGCGTGCCGCCTTACGTCATCTTCCCGGATTCGACCTTGCTGGAAATGCTCCGCAGCCAGCCAGGGACCATGGCTGAAATGGGCCGGGTCAGCGGCGTCGGCGCTCGCAAGCTCGAGCGTTACGGCGAGGCGTTCCTCGAAGTGCTCGGCGGCGCTGCACCGGCGCCGCGTGTGGTCGCCGATGTGCGGCATGAGCTCATCAGCCTCGCCCGCGCCGGCATGACCCCGATGCAAATCGCCGGGCAACTGCAATGCTCGGAGAAGAACGTCTACACGATGCTGGCCGAAGCGATTGGCAAACAGCAGCTTTCACTGGATCAGGCGCTGGACTTGCCCGAAGACCTGATGACCGAGATTCAGGACGCGTTCCTCGATGGCGAAGGCGAACTGCCCCCTGTCGCCGCCATCGCCGAGCTGTTCACCGGGCGCGTTCCCGAAGGCGTGCTGTATTGCGTGCGGGCGGCGTTGCAGTCTGAGTTCGAGGTCTAACCCGCCGCAATCTGAATTAATCCCAAGGCATACCCGCCGCATCCCGGCACCTCTCAGCCACTGCGACGAATCACCACGTCCAGGCGCTTGCCTCATCCCGGGCTCCATGGTTAGCTGCCTATTAATTAGGAATTGCCTTTAACTATCGAGTTACCTATGCCGTTAACCGAAGAACACCGCTTTGGCATGCAGCTGGCCCATATGTCCCGGGGCTGGCGTGCGGAGCTGGATCGCCGGCTGGCTGATCTGGGATTGTCCCAGGCGCGCTGGCTGGTTTTACTGCATCTGGCCCGATTCAAAACGCCGCCGACCCAGCGTGAACTGGCCCAGAGCGTGGGCGTTGAAGGGCCGACCCTGGCCCGGTTGCTGGACAGTCTGGAAAATCAGGGGCTGGTGCTTCGGCAGGCGGTGCTTGAAGATCGTCGGGCGAAAAAGATCGTCCTCTGCGACACCGCGCGGCCGCTGATCGAGCAAATCGAAACCATTGCTACCGCCTTGCGCCACGAGTTGTTTGCCGGGATCGACGAAGAAGAACTGCACCTGTGCATGCGCGTTCATTCGAAAATCCTGGCCAATCTTGAAAAATCCTGAAAACCGCGCGAACGCCCGCGACAAATACATTGATGCGGGCGAAACATCCTGTTCTATTTGCACCCATACTGATGCTGCCCGGATGACGTGTCCGGGCGTACCGAATGTGCAGGGAAGCCTGCCTCGTCTTCAAAAGGGTTCGCATGCTGAAGAGTTTTCAGGCCGGTAGTCGTCGCGAAGGAGGTGCCCCCCTTCGCGTTCAGTCAGGTCTTCGTTCGGGTTTGCTCGCCATTGGGCTCGCCTCGGCCGCGTTGCTGCACAGCTCCGTGGCGGCGGCGCTCGGTCTGGGCGAAATCAGCCTGCATTCTGCCCTTGGGCAACCTTTCAACGCCGATATCGAATTGATTGAAGCGGGTGGGCTGAGTCCCGAAGAAATCGTCGTCGGGCTCGCGCCGCCCGAGGCCTTCGCCAAGGCTGGCGTGGAGCGCGTCTTTTTTCTCAACGACCTGCGGTTCACCCCGGTGATCCGTGGCAACCGCAGTGTGATTCACATCGAATCGCACAAGGCGGTCACCGAGCCGTATCTGAATTTCCTCGTCAGGCTGGTACGGCCGAACGGCGACCAGCTGCATGAATACACTGTGCTGCTTGATCCGCCGACATCGCCGACAGGACTTGCCGCGACGCGCAGCCGTACTCAATCGCCAGCCGCCAGCGCGAAGAATGACGAGTCGCGTCTGCCGGTCGCGCCGCCTCAGGCTCGACAAGGCAAGCATTACACGGTTGTGTCCGGCGACACACTGGCGGGTATTGCCCGTCAGGTACAGGCGCCGGGCAGCAAGGCCTCTTCTGCTGAGTTGATAAAAGGTGTGGTGGCGCTCAACCCGCAAGCGTTTCCCAATGGCGAGCGCAGCCAGCTGAAGGTCGGTCAGAGCCTGTTGCTGCCGGACAACGCCGTTGAACCGAAGACCGCCAATGCGCCTGCCGTTGCAGGTAGCAACACTTCGGCTGCAGACTTCCCCCCGCCGTCTACGCCGGAGAACCAGAACGCCGTCGAACAGTTGTCGGCGACGGCGCTGGAAAACCAGCAGTTGAACAAGACGCTGGATGAGCTCAAGCAGCAAGTCCAGACGTCCACCGTCGAAGAGGCCGACAAGGACAAGCAGATCATCGAACTGCAGACCCAACTCGCCGAAGTCAAGGCGCAATCGGCCAAGCCTGCGCCAGTTGCTCCTGTCTCTTCGGCGGTGGCGACGGCGACGCCCGCTGCAACGCCAGCTCCGACAGCCACGCCCGTACAAGCGCCGACGCCGGTACCGGTTGTCGCTGAGGACGACTTTCCCTGGACGTCGGTCCTGGCAGCGCTGTTGGTGATATTGCTGCTCCTCGCGCTGGCCTGGTCGGTGCGCCGCAACCGGATCAAAAATCAGCTGGCCCTCGAGCCCGTGCCGGTGGAGCCGGTGGTCAGGTCCGCCGCGACGGTTACGCCAGTCTTCGAAGTGCCGGCCGTCACCGCTGCGCGTCCGGCCTCGTCAGCGCCTGCCGGCCAACGCCTGGCCGGTGCCGCCACCGACGCGCTGGATGGCGCGAGCATTTACATCGCCTACGGTCGCTTCGCTGAAGCGCTCGCCATTCTGCGCGATGCGCTGGACAAACAACCCGAGCGCACCGATGTTCGCCTGCGCGTCCTCGAGCTGCTCGGTGAGCAGGGCGACGTGGACGCGTATGACGAGGAAGAAAGGGTTCTCCTGAACCAGGGCGTCGATGCGCAGAAGCTCCAGGACATCCGCAATCGTTACCCGAAACTGAAGCCCGAGCCCGCTGCTCCCGAAGCGCCGTCCGCGCCAGTCGCGTCGCCTCCCATGACCTCGGCGGCAGCCCCTGCAGCGGCGCTGGGTGCAGCCGCGGTGCTGGCCAGTCAAACAGCCTCGGCCAGTCAAGCGTCAGACGACCATCCAGAGCTCGGCTTGGCGGAGCCCGCCCAGTTGGACAAAAGTGCGGCCGCGTCGCTGAACCCGGTTGACCCAGCCGACGATTTCCAGCTCAACCTCGATGACCTCTCCATGGACGCCGACTGGGATCTGGTCGATCCGTTCGACAGCACGCCCGCGCCCCGCAAGCCTGCGCCTGCACCCGAAGCCGAACCCGAAGTCGACATGTCGTTCTCGTCCGACCTCACGCAACTGCCCGAGGTCTTCGAAATGCCGGAAGAGCAGTTCCTCAGCGATTTCGCCGAAGAGGAAACGCCGCCGGAAATGGACGTGCAGTTCGAGCCGGGTCCGGCAGCCATCGTGCAGAGCAACAGCGATTTGCTGGACGACGCTTTTCTCGACAGCTTCATGATCGAGGAGGGCGGCTTCGATTTGCTGAGTCTGGACGAAGAGCCGCTGAGCAAGATCAATGAAGCGCAGGTGCTGATTGATGAAGGCAACGTCGACGAGGCCCGTCGGCTGTTGCAGGAAGTGATCGACGGCTCCGACGACGGCCCGCAGCAAACGGCCCGTGATTTGCTGGCCGGGTTGGGCTGACCGATGTCCGCCAAGCCTGAAATCACCATCACCTACTGCACGCAATGCCAATGGCTGTTGCGCGCCGCCTGGCTGGCTCAGGAGTTGTTGAGCACCTTCACCGATGACCTCGGCAAGGTGTCGTTGATCCCGGGCACCGGCGGCGTGTTCCGCATCACCTGCGATGACGTGCAGATCTGGGAGCGCAAGACCGACGGCGGGTTTCCCGAGGCCAAGATTCTCAAGCAGCGCGTGCGCGACCAGATCGATCCTGCCCGGGACCTTGGGCACAACGATCGTCACGCTAGCCTGGACACCTGAACGCGCATGGGCCACGGGTTTCGCAAAGTGTTAACCGATATGTCGTGTCATCAAAGCTAAACACAGCCGTCATGTTCATATCACCGACCGCGTCCACGCTTGGGGAAACCAAAGTGGAGGTGGTCCATGAGCATTGCCGAGAACGTGAAACCCGGTCGTAAACAACGTGTCCGGACCTTGTGGATCTCCGACGTGCATCTGGGCACCCGCGACTGCCAGGCCGAACACCTCTCCGGATTTCTCAAGCAATACCATGCCGACAAGGTGTACCTGGTCGGCGACATTATTGACGGATGGAAGATGCGCGGCGGCATGTACTGGCCACAAGCGCACACCAACGTCATCCGCCGCCTGCTGACCATGAGCAAGCGCGGCACCGAAGTCATCTACGTCACCGGCAACCACGACGAATTCCTCCGACGCTATTCAAAACTCATTCTGGGCAACATCCAGCTGGTCGACGAAGCCGTGCACCTGACCGCCGATGGTCGTCGTCTGCTGGTGATCCACGGTGACCAGTTCGACGTGATCACTCGCTACCACCGATGGCTGGCCTTTCTTGGCGATTCGGCTTACGAATTCACCCTGACCCTCAATCGCTGGCTCAACCACTGGCGCGCCAAATACGGCTACGGCTATTGGTCGCTGTCTGCCTACCTGAAGCACAAGGTCAAGACTGCGGTGAGTTTCATCAGCGACTTCGAGGAAGCCATCGCCCATGAGTGCGTGAAGCGAGGGTTGGACGGCGTGGTGTGCGGGCACATTCACCACGCCGAAATCCGTCAGGTGAGCGGCGTGGAATACCTCAACTGTGGCGACTGGGTGGAGTCCTGCACCGCCTTGATCGAACACTGGGACGGCACGATCGAGCTGTTCCGACTGGCCGATGCCCACGTCAAAGTCAAAAGCCCGCAAGCACCGCAGCCAGTGGGCGAGACGGTCTGAGCGCCGGCAGCCTTTTGCTCAAAGGGTGCGGGAGCAGGGCGTCACAAGCGACGCCGATAAGTGCCGGTCAAAACGGCACTTTGCCACTGAGCATGTCCTTGTACATGACGAAATCGCCGAGCAGGCTGTAGAACGGATGCTTGAACGTGGCCGGACGGTTCTTCTCGAAAAAGAAGTGGCCGACCCAGGCGAAGGTGTAGCCCGCCAGCGGCAAGACCCACAACAATGTCCAGTTAGCGCTGAGCACGGCGAATGCCAGAATCAGGATGACCAGACTCGTGCCGATGAAATGCAAACGGCGGCAGGTGCTGTCGCGATGCTCATGCAGGTAATACGGGTAGAAGTCTGCGAATCGGTCGAAACTCTTCAGTGTTTCCACAAGGCTGTGCTCTGAGGCAGGGTGTTGGCTGAGCTTAGCCGAGCCTCCGCCGCTCGCCGCGAAATTTCTCAGAGCTTCGCGAATGACATTGCCCGGCCCGCCGTGTTCTAGTGCCGCCAGAACGCCGGGATGCACAGCACCAGCACCGTGATGATTTCCAGCCGACCGAGCAGCATGCCCAGGGACAGAATCCACTTGGCGGCGTCCGGCAGCGTCGAGAAATTACCCGCCGGCCCGATGGTTTCACCGAGCCCCGGACCCACGCCCGACACGGTGCTGGCGGCGCCCGTCAACGCGGTCATCCAGTCCAGCCCCAGCAGCGACAGCATGAGCGCGATCAGGCAGATCGTGAAGGTGAAGAAAAACGAGAAGGTCAGAATCGAACGCACGATCTCGTCGTCCAGCCGGTGACCGTTGTACTTCTGCTTGATCACCGCGCGTGGGTGAATCAATTGGTGCAGGTTGGCGCGCAGCAGGATGTACGCGACCTGAAAGCGGAAGACCTTCACGCCGCCAGCCGTCGACCCTGAACATCCGCCAATGAACCCCAGATAAAAGAACAGCATCAGCGAGAAGTTGCCCCACAGGCTGTAGTCCCCCAGCGCGAAACCGGTTGTTGTCACCACCGACGTCACGTTCAGCGCGACATGACGCAACGCGTCGTACCACGGCAGATCAGTCGTCGCCCAGTACCAGGCGCCCATCACCAGCCACGTCACCAGCAGCAGGACGAGGAAACCCTGCACCTGCTGATCCTTGAGCAGCGCCCCGCGATTGCCCCGCAGTGTTGCGACATACAGGGTGAACGGCAGGGCGCCGAGGATCATCACCACGATCGCCACCCAATGCACGGCGGGTTGCGGCCATTTCGCCAGCGACTGATCCGAGGTAGAGAACCCACCCGTCGATATCGCCGACATCGCGTGATTGATGGCATCGAACAGGCTCATGCCCGCCCACCAGAACGCCAGCGTGCCCAGCACGGTAATGCCGAGGTAAACGAGGACGATGAACTTGGCGACCATGTGCGAACGCGGCATGACTTTTTCGGAACGGTCCGACGACTCGGTCTGGAACAGGCGCATGCCGCCGATGCGCAACAGCGGAAGAATCGCCACGGCCATGCCGATGAAGCCGATGCCGCCGAGCCAGTGCAGCAACGATCGCCAGATGAGGATGCCGGGGGACATGGTGTCCAGCCCGCTGAGCACGGTGGAGCCGGTTGCGGTGATGCCGGACATGCTTTCGAAGAAGGAGTCGGTGTAGCTGATGTGTTGCGTGAGCAGAAACGGCAGCGCCGCGAAGATGCAGACGATGACCCAGCTGCTGACCGTCAGCAGGTACATGTCCCGCGGGCGCAGGTGCACCTGTTCAGGCCGGCCTTGACCCACCAGCGCCAGACCGGATACGAATGTAATCAGGCTCGACCACAGGAACGACGGCATGTCGGCGGTGCTGTGGAAAATCATCAGGGTGATCATCGGCACGACCATGGCGATGGCCAGGGTAATCAGGAAGATGCCGATAATGAAACCGATGATGCGGAGAGTCGGCAACGCCATGCAGTCGCTCTGATCAGGTAGTGAGAGGGCGGCCATTCTACTCGTGGGCCCGTTTGTGTAAACCGAGGCGTTTCCGAGAGTGTTGTAAGTAAATGCCCTGGTTAATCGTTATTGAAGTTCAAGACTGCACCGAGGGCACTACAATGGCCCGTCATTTTTCCTGGAGACGACTTAATGGAAGCGCTCGACGTATTGCTTAATCGCGTGTCCGTGCCCCGCTTGATCGAACCCGCCCCGGACGCCGAGCAACGCGAGATTTTGTTCGGCGCCGCCCTGCGCGCGCCCGACCACGGCGTCTTGCGGCCTTATCGCTTTCTGACCGTCGAGGGCGAAGCGCGCCACCGAATGGGTGAGCTGTTGGCCCAGGCCTTGATCGACAAAGGAGGCGACGTTGACGCCAAGGCGCTGGACAAGGCCCGCAACGGACCGTTGCGCGCGCCGTTGGTGGTCGTGGTCATCGCCAAGTTGACCGACCACTTCAAGGTGCCGAAAAAGGAACAGGCGATTACCGCGGGTTGTGCCGCCCACGGCATCCTGCTGGCTGCCTACGCGATGGGCATCGGCGCGGTCTGGCGCTCGGGGGACTTGTCTTACTCTCGCCACGTTGCCGAAGGGTTGGGCCTGGCAGCCGAGGAAGAAGTCGTCGCCTTCCTCTACCTCGGCACTCCGCAAAACCCGCCGCGTGAACCCGCAAAGCCGGAGGTTGCGGCGTTTGTGAGTGCGTGGGAGGGCTAGTGGGACCGGCTTTAGCCGGGAAGGCATTAAGCGTCACACCGCAAAACTGAGGGCGTACACACCGGCCTCTTCCCGGCTGAAGCTCGTCCCACTGAGAATCGCTGAAGCCGGTCCCACTGAGTCAGCCGTGCGAGGCGGTTAGCTCGCGGGGCACCACGATGCTGGCCACGAACCCACCCTGTGGGTGATTGCCCAGCACCAGCGTTCCGCCGTGCTTCTCGGCGGCGCGTTTGGCAATTGCCAGGCCGAGTCCGTAGCCCGGCGCGGTCTGGTTGGGCGCGCGATAGAACGGCTCGCCCAACTGCGCCAGATGCTCCGGGTTGGCACCGGGGCCATGGTCCCGCACGCTGAGGCGTAATTCTTCTCCCTCGATGCTCGCGCTCAGCTCGATCGGCTGACCCACCGGATTGAAGCGCAGCGCGTTGCGCAGCAGATTATCCAGCGCCCGTTCCAGCACGCTCGGCCAGCCCTGCAACTGCACGCCTGGCTCCACCGACACCGAAACCGTCTGCTCGCCGCTGCCCATCTCCGTCTCGGCCTGCAAATGAAGCAACAGCCCTGACAAATCCACCGCCGTGGCGCTGCCCATGTCGGCATCCAGTCGTGCCAGCGCCAGAATCTCACTGATCAACTCCTCCAGCCGGTCGCACTCACGGGTCAGGCGCGGCCATAGCTTGTCGCGCTCCACCGACTCGGCGCGTTCTGCCAGGGCCAGGGCAATTCGCAGCCGGGCCAAGGGAGAGCGCAGTTCATGGGAAACGTCGCGAAGCAGCTGGCGCTGGCTGCTGATCTGGCTTTGCAGGCGGGCACCCATGCGGTTGAAGTCGTTCGCCAGCACGCCGAATTCGTCGCGACGGTTGGCCAGTTGCGCCAGGCTGTTCTGCTGGTATGTGGTCTGGCCGAGATCATGTACCGCGCCGCGCAAACGGCTTAACGGGCGGGTGATCGACAGCGTCACCAGCAGACTGAACAGCGTCAGCACCACCAGCGCAATGCCCAGCGCACTCAGCGGCCAGAGCAGACTTTCGCGGTGCCAGGCGTCCAGCTCCGGATGGGGGATCCGGTAGATCAGTAGATAGGTTTCGCCGGTTTTTTCACTGGTGTATTCGGTGGTCAGGCGCCGCCACGGCAGCGGGCGCGTGTCGTCTTTCTGCCGCTCTTCAAAGGCCGCCGCGCGGGGCGGGAACGTGCCGGGAATCACCGCTTCGCCGCTGTCGTTCAGCACCTGAACGTCGATGTGGTATTTGCGCTTGAGGTCTTGCAGGTAGTCCTGGGCAGATTTCTCGCCTTTGCCTTCGTACAGCTCGACCCACTTTTGCGGCAAGTTGTGCAGGCCGGGATGACGGCTGAGAATCCAGGCGTCCTGATTGAGCACATGGCCCATCAGAATCGACAGGCCCGCCACCAACGCGATCGCCAGCCAGAAGCTGGCAAGGATTCTCCAAAACAATGAACGCACGTGCTGCCCTCGACCTGGTTCGTCAAACAGAAAACCCGACACGCCGGGAAGCGTGTCGGGTTGGGGGAAGTGTAATGCCGGGCCAGAGGCCAGTTACTGGGTTTTTTGCGCTTTTTGCGCTTTCCAGGCTTCGAACTCGGCGCGGTCCGCACGGCGCTGGGCTTCGTCCTTCTGGATCTGATCGAAGGTCTTCTGTTGCTCCGGCGTCAGCAGGGCGCGGATGTCGGACTGGGTTTTGTCGTGTGCAGCGGTCAGTTCATCCTTCATCGCCTTCTGGTCGGCGGCCGACAGCTTGGCCAGGTACTTCTGAGTGATCTCGGAGCGGCCGTGCCATTGAGCGCCCATCAGCTTGCCGACTTGCTGACGTTGATCCGGTGTCAGGTTCAGCTTGTCCAGAGGACCTTTGCGGTGATGCATGCCGGGGCCATCGAAGCCTGGACCGCCAGGACCACCCATCGGGCCGCCTTCTGGAGGCATGGCCATTGCAACGGTAGGCAGGGCTGCGGCGAGCATCAAAGCCATCAAAGTCTTGCGCATGGTGAATCTCCTTGTCTCGATTTCGGCTCTGTGCCGGTTGAGGCCAGTTTAGGGAGATCAAGGTCAAGCGAGGTCAGGCGTCGGTAAAGCTTGGGTAAAGAGGATCAATGGGGCGGCTGACACAAAGAGCGGGCCGTTGATTTCTGTAGGAGCGTGGCTTGTCCCGCGATCTGCCGGGAACCGGCAGCTGGACTGCATGCGGTATGTCAGGCAACCCGCATAATAGAAGTCACTGCCGCTGCGCGCCAGATCGCGGGACAAGCCACGCTCCTACGAATGAGATCTTCACACGCGTAGTCATCGCCCACCGCGAAGATCACACCGCGTAGTAATACCCACGGCTGCGCAGGGCCACGATGCGCGGGCGGCCGTCGGCGTGGGGGCCGATTTTCTTGCGCAGGTTGCTGACGTGCATATCAAGGCTGCGGTCGTACAGGGTCAGCTTGCGGCCCAGGGCCAGTTGCGCTAGTTCCTGTTTTTCCAGCGGTTCGCCAGGCTGGCCGAGCAAGGCCTCAAGCAGACGGGCTTCGGAGACTGTCAGGGTGAATTCCTGCTCGTCAATCGTGACCACACCCCGCGCCGGACTAAAGCACAGGTCGCCCAGCTCGATCTGTGATGACACCGCCGCCGGATGGCTGCGACGCAGCACGGCGCGCAGACGCGCTGTCAGTTCACGGGGGTCGCAGGGCTTGGCCAGATAATCGTCGGCGCCCAGCTCCAGACCGAGGATACGGTCCAGCGGTTCGCCGCGAGCGGACAGCATCAGCACGGGAAGGTCGGGGTGATCGGTGCGCAATTGTTTGAGCAGTTCCAGGCCGCTGCCGTCGGGGAGCATCACGTCCAGCACCACCGCAGCGGGTGCGGATTCGGCGAGCGCCTTGCGCGCACTCTGGCCATCGTGGCAGGCGCGCACGGCGAACCCTTCCTGACTCAACCAACTGCTCAGGAGCTCACACAGCTCCTGGTCATCATCAATAAGTAACAGCTCGCTCATGACTCACTCAATTTAGCCATTGCCGACGACGTCTACGCCGGCCGCTGGCAAAGATACCGCACTGGAGGGCGACCATTGCAACGCCGCACCCGCGACAAACCATCGTTGTTCGATCAACACCCGCCAAGGCATGACCGCCCGTGCCTCTTTGAGCCGCCGTCAAAGCCCTTGGTTCTAGCAACTTATCGGCAGGCCAGTGCGAAGGGTGAGCAATGGAAAGCGGGTTGAAAGCGTTCCGGCTCGGTACACGGAGCCGGGCGCTCAACAGATGGATCAGGGCAGGACTTGCTTGAACGGTTTGACGATTACGCCGGCGTAGACACCCGCTGCAACGTAGGGATCAGCGTCAGCCCAGGCTTGGGCGTCCTTGAGCGACTCGAATTCGGCAACAATCAGGCTGCCGGTAAACCCTGCAGCGCCCGGGTCGATGCTGTCTACCGCAGGCATCGGTCCCGCGAGGACGATGCGGCCTTCGGCCTTCATTGCGTTCAGACGCTCCAGGTGCGCAGGGCGCGCGGCCAGGCGTTTTTCCAGCGAGTTGGCGACGTCGGTTGCCACGATTGCGTAGAGCATGTCAGTCCTCTCTTTTTTTGTTTGAAGGCTGGGCGGACGGGTCGGCGTCATGGATGTGGCGGGCCAGGTAGATGCCCTGGCCCACCAGGAACAGCAGGGTCATGCCCAGGCTGCCGAACACCTTGAAGTCGACCCAGAATTCTTGATAGGTAAACGCCACATAGAGATTGGCCGCGCCGCAGAACAGGAAGAACACGATCCAGGCGATGTTCAGCTTGGTCCAGACCGCCTGCGGCAGGGTCAGCGCGTGACCCATGATGCGTTGAATCAACAGACGGTCGCCAATGAAGTGGCTGCCGGCGAAGATCAGCGCGAAGACCCAGTTCACGACAGGGGCTTTCCACTTCAGGAAGGTTTCGCTGTGGAAGGCCAGGGTCAGGCTACCGAAGACCAGACAGGCAATCAGCGTCAGCCACTGACTTTTTTCCAGTTTGCCCTGACGGACATAAAGAACGCCGTAAACCACGAGGGAACTGGCGATCAGCATCGCGGTGGCGCTGTAAATCCCGCCTACCATGAAGCTGTGGCCAAGGACATCGACGGCTTGCGGGCTGATTTTGTAAACGATGAAGAACAGGATGAGCGGGATGAAGTCGATGAATTGTTTCACAGTGAGAGCCAGAAGCTGGATGTGACGGCATAATAACAAACATCAATGACTGCGAAAGCGCCCCTATGAACGTCGATCTGCACTGCCACAGCACCGCTTCCGATGGCGCCCTTGCGCCCGCGGTACTCGTCGCGCGTGCCCACGAGCACGGCGTCAAAGTCCTCGCGCTGACCGATCACGACACCGTCGAAGGCCTCGCCGAGGCCCGTGCTGCGGCGCTTGCGCTGGGTATGCAGCTGATCGACGGCATCGAATTGTCCTGCACCTGGGGCGGTGCCACCATTCATGTGCTGGGCTACGCGTTCGATGTGAACGCCCCGCAATTGCGTGAGGCCATCGAGCAATTGCACACCGGCCGCTGGTTGCGGGCCGAAGAAATAAGCCGCAAGTTGGCGATGAAAGGTATGCCCGGTGCGCTCGAAGGTGCACGCGCGGTGCAGCAGGCACTGGGCGACAGCGGCAATGCGCCGGCCCGACCGCACTTTGCCGACTTTCTGGTCAATCAGGGGTTCGTCAAAGACCGCGCCGAAGCGTTCCGCAAATGGCTTGGCGCGGGCAAACTGGGCGACGTCAAGCAACACTGGCCGACCCTTGAGCAAACGGTGGCGACCCTGCGCGCCGCCGGGGCATGGGTCAGCCTCGCGCACCCTTCGCATTACGATTTCACCCGCAGCAAGCGTCGCAAGCTGGTCGCCGACTTCATTCAGGCCGGCGGCCACGCAATAGAAGTGGTCAACGGCCTGCAGCCGGCCGATCAGGTCGGCAGTCTGGCGATTCTGGCCCGTGAATTCGGTCTGCTGGTCAGTGCCGGCAGTGATTTTCATGCCCCAGGCGCATGGTCTGAAATCGGCGTTTATCGCCCATTGCCCGAAGACCTGCCGCCCCTTTGGTGTCGGTTCAAACATGACCAGCCTACTGCCGTCTGAACAGGAAATTACCGTGAGTCAATTTTTCCAGGTCCACCCGGAGAATCCGCAAGCGCGCCTGATCAAGCAGGCCGTGGAGATCATCCGGGCGGGCGGTCTGGTGGTTTATCCCACCGATTCGTCCTACGCATTGGGTTGCCAGATGGGCGACAAGACGGCCGTCGAGCGCATCCGTCGCCTGCGTCAACTCGATGACAAACACAATTTCACGCTGATGTGCAGTGATCTGTCGCAGCTGGGGTTGTTCGCCAAGGTCGACACGGCGGCGTTTCGCGTGCTCAAGGCGCACACGCCGGGGCCGTACACCTTCATCCTCGGCGCCACCCGTGACGTACCGCGTTTGGTGCTGCACCCCAAGCGGCGCACCATTGGTTTGCGCGTGCCGGGTCATCCCATTGCTCAGGCGCTGCTGCAGGAACTGGGCGAGCCACTGATGAGCGTGAGCCTGATCATGCCGGGCGAGACCATTCCGATGAGTGACCCTTACGAGATGCGCGGGATCCTCGAGCATCAGGTGGACCTGATCATCGACGCAGGCGAGGGCGGCATTTCGGCGTCGACCGTGGTCAATCTCACCGATGGCGAGCCGCAGGTGGTGCGCGTGGGCTGCGGTGATCCGACGCCGTTCGGGGTCGAAGTCGAGTGACCGAGGCGCAAACCCTGGACGCTCGGATCGACAGTCAGGCCGGCGCGCAGCAAGAGCTGCCGTTTGCCATGGTCTACGGCCAGGCCGTCACGCAGATGCCGGTCGACCTGTACATTCCGCCGGATGCGCTGGAAGTGTTCCTCGAGGCTTTCGAAGGCCCGCTGGACTTGCTGCTTTACCTGATTCGCAAACAGAACATCAACATCCTCGACATCCCCGTGGCGGAAATCACCCGTCAGTACATGGGGTATGTCGAGCTGATGAAAACCGTGCGCCTGGAGCTCGCCGCCGAATACCTGGTCATGGCCGCCATGCTCGCCGAGATCAAATCGCGCATGCTGCTGCCCCGCTCGGAAATGGCCGAGGAAGAAGAG
Organism: Pseudomonas petrae; assembly: GCF_021728295.1. GTDB lineage: Bacteria > Pseudomonadota > Gammaproteobacteria > Pseudomonadales > Pseudomonadaceae > Aquipseudomonas > Aquipseudomonas petrae. The sequence goes on along the minus strand of NZ_JAKJXE010000001.1, from coordinate 300,551 downwards.
GGCGATCCCCGCACCGAACTGATCCGCCGCTTGCAGCAGTACGAGCGGTTCAAGGCGGCGGCAGAAAGCATCGATGAACTGTCTCGCGTGGGCCGTGACGTCGTGGTCCCAAGGCTTGAGGCTCCCGAAGCGCGAGTGCGCAAGTTGTTGCCGGACGTCGCCCTCGAAGAGCTGTTGATGTCGATGGCCGACGTGCTGCGCCGTGGCGACATGTTCGAAAGCCACCAGGTCAGCCGCGAGGCGCTGTCCACCCGCGAGCGTATGAGCGATGTGCTGGAGCGCTTGAAAGGGGCGGGCTTCGTGCCCTTCGCCGAGCTGTTCACGGCAGAAGAAGGGCGGCTGGGCGTGGTGGTGACGTTCATGGCCGTGCTGGAACTGGTCAAGGAGCAACTGGTGGAGCTGGTGCAAAACGAAGCCTTCGCCGTTATTCATGTGCGGGCGCGAGCCGAATAAAGAGCAAGAACTGATCAATGAACCTTAATGAACCCCGCGATCTGGCGCCGTTGCTCGAAGCGTTTCTGCTCGCCTCCGGAAAACCGCAGTCCCTGGAGCGTCTCTACGAGCTGTTCGAAGAGGGCGAACGGCCCGAACCTCCGGTGTTCAAAAAGGCGCTGACGTTGCTGGGTAAATCCTGCGACAACCGCGCCTTTGAACTGAAAGAAGTCGCCACCGGCTATCGCCTGCAGATCCGTGAGAAGTTCGCGCCCTGGGTCGGGCGCCTGTGGGAAGAACGACCGCAGCGTTATTCGCGGGCGCTGCTGGAAACCATGGCGCTGATCGCGTATCGCCAGCCCATTACCCGGGGCGAGATCGAGGACGTGCGCGGCGTTGCGGTCAACAGCAACATCGTCAAGACCCTGATGGAGCGCGAATGGATCAGGATCGTCGGCTACCGCGACGTGCCCGGCAAGCCAGCGATGTTCGCCACCACCAAAGCCTTTCTTGACCACTTCAACCTGAAGAACCTCGACGAGCTGCCACCGCTGGCCGACTTGCGCGAGATGGAAACCGAGCCGGTGCTGGAATTCGACGACGCGCCTGTGCCTGCGCATCTGCAGGCGTTGGCCGACGCCAGCCTGTCGCTCGATGCCGACGCAGAGCCTGAAGCGCCTCGGGATGAGACCAGTTTCCGCAGCCTGCTGGCCGAGCTGGATACCATGGAGCAGGGCCTGAAAATAGACTTCGACGATTTATTGCTCGATGAGGCCGATATAGAGTCTGAATTGGAAGAGCCGCCGCAGGACGATGAAGATCCGCGGTGACGATCGCTGTGGCAGGAAGATGCACAGCGCCCAATTCCTCACTCAGGCGAACCCATGAGCACCAAGAATCCCTGCATCAGCCTCTGCAAGTTCGACGAAGAGATTTGCCTCGGTTGCGGTCGCAGCAAGCGCGAGATTAAATCCTGGAAGAAGATGGAGAAGGACGAAAAGCGCTCGGTGCTCGCCGAGTCGGCCCTGCGGTTGATCAAACTCAAGGGCGCCAGTCGGCGGAAAAAGAAGTAAGCCTGATTTTTTCATCTAGTCTCTGATGCGCAACGCGCCTCAGGCGCGTATGATTCGCGACCTTTTGGCGATCCACACGCGCCAGGGATTTCAGTTTTCCGCCCGTTCCGCTTCAGAGTTGTTCTGATCCGGAGCCGCTTTCGTCCAGAGAGCCGGGCCACAGGCCATGCCCACTCGCGCATGCCCTGATTCGACACACCGGGAGGTGCCCAGATGAGTGAACAAGACAAGCAAGACAAAGAGATCGGCCCAGCAGGCGAAAAACTGCAGAAGGTCCTGGCGCGCATTGGCGTCGGTTCCCGTCGCGACGTTGAAGCCTGGATCGGCGAAGGCCGCATCAAGGTCAACGGCGTTCAGGCCACTCTGGGTCAGCGCGTCGATCTGCATGACGCCATTACGGTCGACGGTCGCGTGATCCGACGCGAAGAAGCCGCCGAAACCGTTCGCCGCGTCGTCATGTACAACAAGCCAGACGGTGAAATCTGCACCCGTGACGACCCTGAAGGCCGTCCGACCGTCTTTGATCGCCTGCCGCGCCCCAAAGAAGGCCGCTGGATCAACATCGGTCGTCTGGACATCAACACCACCGGCTTGCTGATGTTCACCACCGACGGCGAACTGGCGAACCGCCTGATGCACCCCTCGTTCGAAATGGACCGCGAGTACGCCGTGCGCGTCCGTGGCGAAGTCGATGACGACATGCTGGCGCGCCTGAAGGCTGGCGTGGTGTTGGAAGACGGCCCGGCACGTTTCACCGACATCCAGCAGGCGCCGGGTGGCGAAGGCTTCAACCACTGGTACCACTGCGTGGTCATGGAAGGCCGCAACCGTGAAGTTCGCCGGTTGTGGGAATCCCAGGGGTTGGTGGTCAGCCGCCTGAAGCGCGTGCGTTTCGGTCCGGTGTTCCTCAATTCCGATCTGCCGATGGGTCGCTGGCGCGAAATGAGTCAGCAGGAAGTCGACATCCTCAGCGCCGAGGTCGGCCTGACGCCGGTCGCGATGCCGCAGATGAATGCCAAGACCAAGGACAAGCTGGAGCGTTTGCAGCGCCAGTCGTCCCGTCCGTTGGGCAAGGGCGAGCGTGTCCGTCAGGTTCGTCCGGCCAAGGATGCGGTGTCCCCGGATCGTCCGGCCCGCGAGCCGCGTCTGGCTGATGGCGAGCGCCCGGCGCGCAAGCCTGCGGAAAACGGTCGTCCGGCGCGCACCCCGCGTCCGGCCATCGGTGGCCGTGGCGACACTGCGCGTGGCGGCAATCCACGTGGCGACAGCGCCCGCAGCGAAAGTGGTCGCGGCACGCCGGTGGCGGAACGTCCGAGCGACATGAACAAGCGTCCTGCCAAGCCGAAGCCTTCGCGTCCCGGCATCGGCCTGGTGGACGACAAGACCCCGTCCGGCAAACGCCGCGGCCCGCCAAGCGGCACCGGTCAGCGTCCGGGCTTCGGTCGTCGCAAGCCTGAGTAATACCGTTGTGAAACACTGACAGCGGTCTGAAATGAAAAACGCCAGTCGAGAGACTGGCGTTTTTTTATGCGCGCCTAGCCCAGGAGTCAGACGACGTAGGCAGTCCCGTCGAACACCACGCGCTTGTCCACGGCCAGTGATCCGCTGTTGAAAATCAGGTCCATGTGATGGCTGCCCTTGGCACCGCCGCCCAGTCCCAGATGCAGCCCGCAGTGGCGCTCTTCGAAACCTGCGTTACGCGCGTACAGCTGACTGACGCCTTCGTTGGTGCCGATCCCCAGTTCTTCGATGCGCCGGTTCGAGGGATTGGCGTCCAGGTATTTATTGAAGTCGTGCTCCAGCCCCGGTACGTCGGTGGCAATGCGGGTCACGACAGAGTTCTCGATCCATAAATCCAGTGGCGACTCGATGATCCCGTACTTGCGCGCGAAAGGGATGGTGCTGAGAAACGTGCCGAGAAACCGCACATGGCCGTTGATGGATTCGCTGTGGGTGGCGATCTCACCGGGTGCCAGGTCGTAGTTGCCGACGCCGTTGATGTTGGTCCACTTCTTCAGCTCGCGCAGCGGAGCCTCGATGTAGGAGCCGTGATCGTCGCTGAAGCTGAGGGTCTCGCCTTGGTTCATGGTGTCGATCAGCGCCGCATTCAGCTGCGCGATGCGCTCGGGCTGAACGCTGAACGTGTCGTAGAAATAGTCGCCGTAATCTTTGAACAGCAGGGATTTCTTCCACTGCGCCGACATCACCTCCTGCAACTGACGAATGAACGGCGGCCCTTCCGCGCGAGGATTGGGCAGCGTAGAGGCGTCGTAAAACAGGACGAAAAGATCGGAATCGGTGATGGCTTCTGCCAGTTCGCCAATAGGGGAACTGTCCAGCGGCAGTGTGCTGAACCGAAAAAAATCCCGCGCCGTCGAGCTTTCGATAATGCCGTCGACGATGCTGCGGTATTCCGGGGTGTGAGCCAGTAGTACTTGGGGAGTGTTCATGCCAGTGACGGCGGGGTGGTGTTGCAGGTAATACAGGAAGTGTTCGATGGCGCTGTTGTTGTCCATGGGTGCGCTCCGCTCCAAATGCTTAAAACAAGAGGGCGAACGCGTTAGCCGCATTCGCCCTTCAGCTGCTTTAGAACGGCCACATCGCGGTGCCAAACGCCACCACGGCGTCGGCTTGCATCATCTCCACAGCGGCATCATGAGTCGGTGCTTCAAACCAATCGTCCAATTGCAGTTCTTCTTCCAGAGCCAGTTCAACTGTTTGCATAGGTGAATCTCCTGAGAATGACGTACTTGCCGAATGCAGCGAGGACGAAAGGGCTGAGCCCTTGGTCCTCGTCATGGAAGCACACTGACCTTCGTGGCCAGCAAGCACTGAAAAAACTAGTGCAATAGTCAGACTGTTGCAAAGTAAAAATCAGTCGGCAAATGCTGGCATTTCGCCGGACTTTTCGAAACTTGCAGCGAAAACAACGTCGCAGGACGTTTGATTTCGGTGAATTTATTTTTGCGACAGAATTGTGTCGGGTGTTGGGTTGATAACGGCTTCCCGGCTGAAGCCGGTCCCACTTGCCGTGCATTTCCCGGCTAAAGCCGGTTCCACTACCGGGAATTCTTCGCCGCCAAATACCCTGTGAGCGGTGTACAATGCGCGCCCGTTTTTTCTGTGATCCACCGGCGTATGGACGCCTGCCCCTCGGGGTTACCCACCCCGTTTCCCTCCGCCGCGTCATGAGCGCGTCGGGTTCGATTCCGTCACGGACAAGCGCGCCAAGGTGGTTTGCCAATGAGTGAAAACATGTCCCATTCGGGTGACTTGAAGCGTGGTCTGAAGAACCGCCATATCCAATTGATCGCCCTTGGCGGGGCGATTGGCACGGGTCTGTTCCTGGGCTCGGCAGGGGTGCTGAAGTCCGCTGGCCCATCGATGATCCTTGGCTACGCCGTCTGCGGCTTCATCGCCTTCATGATCATGCGCCAGCTGGGCGAGATGATCGTCGAAGAGCCGGTGGCCGGGTCGTTCAGCCATTTCGCTCACAAATACTGGGGCGGCTTTGCCGGTTTCCTGTCGGGCTGGAACTGCTGGGTTCTGTACATTCTGGTGGGCATGTCCGAGCTGACCGCCGTCGGCAAATACATCCAGTACTGGTGGCCGGAAGTCCCGGCGTGGGCCTCGGCGGCCGTGTTCTTCGTGATGATAAACGTCATCAACCTGGCCAACGTAAAAGTCTTTGGCGAGGCCGAATTCTGGTTCGCGATCATCAAGGTCGTGGCGATTCTGGGGATGATTGCCCTGGGCAGTTATCTGCTGGTGAGCGGCGAGGGTGGCCCGCAAGCGTCGGTGAGCAATCTGTGGGATCGGGGCGGCTTCTTCCCCCATGGCGTAAGCGGCCTGGTCATGGCGCTGGCGTTCATCATGTTCTCGTTCGGCGGCCTGGAAATGCTCGGCTTCACCGCCGCGGAAGCGGACCAGCCGCGGACCATCATTCCAAAGGCGATCAACCAGGTCATCTACCGGATTCTGATTTTCTACATTGGCTCGCTGGTGGTGCTGCTGTCACTGACGCCGTGGGACGCTCTGCTGATTGACCTCAATGCGTCCGGCGATGCCTACAGCGGCAGCCCGTTCGTGCATGTGTTCTCGATGCTGGGCAGCACAACGGCGGCGCACATACTTAACTTCGTCGTGCTGACGGCGGCACTCTCGGTCTACAACAGCGGTACCTATTGCAACGCGCGCATGCTGTTTGGCATGGCCGAGCAGGGCGATGCGCCGCAGTCACTGGCGCGGGTCGACAGTCGGGGCGTCCCGGTGCGAGCGATTCTGGTGTCGGCGGCGGTGACGCTGATTGCCGTGCTGCTCAACTACCTGATGCCGCAAAACGCCCTTGAGCTGTTGATGTCGCTGGTGGTCGCCACGTTGGTGATCAACTGGGCGATGATCAGCTATTCGCACCTCAAATTCCGCCAGCACCTAGCCCGGGTCGGCCAGCAGCCGCTGTTCAAGGCGCTGTGGTACCCGTACGGCAACTATGTCTGTCTGGCGTTTGTGGTGCTGATTCTGGGGATCATGCTGATGATTCCGGGCATCCGGATTTCGGTGTACGCGATCCCGGTCTGGCTGGCGGCGATGTGGGTGTTTTATGTGATCAAGAACAAGCGCCAGGCCAACAGCGAGTCGATGGCCCAGCGTACGTCGATCATCAAATAAGGCGAGAGCCGCCGGTGACGTCGCGGCGGCTTCAAACCAGGACACAGATTGCCATGCTGATCATTTCCAACAACATCCATCTGCCGGACAGCGACGTCGAGCTGACCGCCATCCGTGCGCAGGGTGCCGGTGGTCAGAACGTCAACAAGGTGTCCAGCGCCATGCACCTGCGCTTCGACATCAACGCCTCGTCGCTGCCGCCGTTCTACAAGGAACGCCTGCTGGCGCTGCGTGACAGCCGCATCACCAGCGACGGCGTGCTCGTCATCAAGGCGCAGCAATACAGGACGCAGGAGCAGAACCGTGCCGATGCGCTGGAACGCCTGAGTGAGCTGATCATCAGTGCGGGGAAGGTCGAGAAAAAGCGCCGGCCGACCAAGCCGACCCTGGGCTCGAAGACCCGCCGGCTGGAGTCGAAGACCAAGCGCGGGTCGATCAAGGCAGGGCGGGGCAAGGTCGATTTTTGAATGTCGCTTGCGCGATCAACTGGCAGTAGCCGTTGCAGACCCACCGCTTTCGCCAGCAAGCCGGCTCCTACGGATTTGCATACACTGCAGACTCCGGGAGTTGACGCCGACCCACTGTAGGAGCGCGCTTGCCCGCGAATGCGGCGGTTCAGGCAACACTGCCGTTACAGACCCCCCGCTTTCGCCAGCAAGCCGGCTCCTACGGATTTGCATCCACCCCGGACTCGGGGTTTGACGCCGGCCCACTGTAGGAGCCGACTTGCTGGCGAACGCGCCAGGCCAGACAACGCAAAATATTGCTGACCCAATCCATTTCGCCAGCAAGCCGGCCCTCGTCAGACATGACACCCCCGCAGATGCATCTGACGACAGATGAACTGTGGCAGCGCCACCCCAGTCACTCCCACAGGGATTGTGTTTGCTGCGCGACAGCGCAGCACATGGACGACGGGGCATCCCCTGCAGTCAATGTAGCCTCACAGCGCAGCAGGCTTTTCCCGCATCGTCTTCGCATGCTTGTACAGGTAAACGCTCAACCCGAGGCCGCTCAGTGAAGCCAGCGCGGCAAACAGGAAGATCGACGCAAAGCCGAAACCTGCCGCTACGGCGCCCGCCACTGGCCCGGTAATCCCCAGCGACAGGTCGATAAACAGCGAATAAGCCCCCACTGCCGCACCGCGACTGGCCGGCGGCACCAGATTCACCGCTTCAACGCCGAGCGCCGGGAACACCAGCGAGAAGCCGAAGCCGGTCAGCGCCGCACCGGCCAATGCCAGATTCGGGTTTGGCGCCAGCCATAGCAGCAGCAACCCCAACGTCTCCACTGACAGGCAGGCAATCGCCACGCGGAAGCCGCCGATGCGATTGATCAGGTTGCCGAACAGCAGGCGTGCGCCGATGAAACAGGCGCCGAACAGGCTAAGGCACAACACCGCATTCGGCCAGGTGTGGCTGGCGTAATACAGCGTGATGAAGGTGGCGATGGTGCCGAAGCCGATCGAACCCAGCGCCAGCCCGGTGCCGTGGGGCAGCACGCGCCCGAGCACGTGAAGGAAGGGCAAGCGCTCGCCATGCACCAGCGGTGCCGGGGTTTTCTTCCAGGCCAGGGAAATCCCCAGCGCTGCCAGCAGCATGATGCTGACGCCCATGCTCCACAGGCCCAACGCGTTGACCAGCAACACACCCACCGGCGCGCCGATGGCCAACGCGCCATAGCTGGCAATGCCGTTCCAGGAAATCACTTTTGCCGTGTTGGCGGCGCCGACGCGACCGATGCCCCAACCGATCGAGCCAGAGCCGACCAGGCTTTCCGCGCTGCCGAGCACTAGCCGGCCCACGAACAAGCTGATCAGGCTGACCATCGGCCAGGCGTCGAACCAATCGGCGAGGAGCATGAACACGCCGCTCAACCCGCAGCCGAACAGGCCGATGATCACCGCTTTCTTCGGGCCTCGGGTGTCGATGAGGCGCCCGGCGTAGGGGCGGCTGAGCAGTGTCGCAAGGTATTGCACGCTTATCACCAGCCCGGCGGCCACCGCGCCAAAGCCAAGGTCGGTGTGCACATAACCGGGCAATACGGCCAGCGGAATACCGATGTTCAGGTAGCCGATGAAGGTGAAAAGGACGATGGAAACAACCTGCAGCGTGACAGCCATAGGACGTTGAGGGGCAGCGCTCGAAGCGTCTGGCATGGGCATAGATCCACGGTTACGACGGAAAAAGAGCAGCGAGGGGTCAATCGGGTTGAAGCGTAGACGCTTGAATCTGCGCGAGGGCACATGATAGCGAGGCACGGCGGTTCATGGGAGTAGCGGATGGGTGGATCTGGGTTCGGGGTCAAGCAGAGGTGAAGCCTGTCGCGAATGATTCAGCCCTTATGGAAATACACCTTGAAGACGCTCTTCCATAGGGGCTGAAAAATCAGCCTTCAGCGCGGGCTTTGGGCTTTGCTGCTGTCGTTGCTTTTACCGCTGGCTTTCATCTCGATCGGCTGACCGAGTTCCTGGCGGGCTGCTGCGCTTTGCTGGGTTTGGCTTGGGAAGGGGAAGTTCGGGATTTCATGCATATCGTCGCTCCTCACAAGTGTGTTGCGGCTGAATTGAACAGCGCGTCCGAAGACGCTCAGGGAGGATACAGCAGTACAAATGACAATCAGACTTTTAAATGCGGGCCGCTGGTCATGTAGTGAGGATGGGTTCCTACAACATGCGCGCGGCCCTGTAAAAGCGTCGGATCGGTGATCGCCTCAGCCCTTGCAAACCGCTGCAAACGCCGCTGCCAGTTCATCCAGCCGCATGGCGTCGATCCCCGCGACGTTGGCCCGACCCGCCGCCACCATGTACACGCTGTGGTCGTTCCGCAGCCGCGCCACTTGGTCGTCGTTCATGCCGGTGTAGGAAAACATGCCGCGCTGCACGCCGATATGGGCGAAACGCTCACCCAGACCCAGCGGTGTCAGTGCCTCGACCAGCCCGACCCGCAGTTGCGCAATGCGGCTACGCATCTCTTCGACTTCCTCAGCCCACAGGGCTTTCAATTCAGGATCGCCCAGAATCTCGGCCACTACGGCGGCACCATGATCCGGCGGGTTCGACCACAGATTGCGGGCAGTCGCGGACAGCTGACTGCGCACATCCATCAGCTTCTCGGTGGTGTCAGCGCAGACCAGCAACGCGCCGGTGCGCTCGCGGTACAGGCCGAAGTTTTTCGAGCAGGAGCTGGTGATCAGCAGCTCAGGCAGCTCGCCGGCAAACAGGCGAACCGCCCAGGCGTCCTCTTCAAGACCGTCGCCAAAACCCTGATACGCGAAGTCTATCAGCGGCAGCAGGTTGCGTTGCTTGACGATTTCCAGCACTGCGTGCCAGTCATCATGGGACAGGTCGAACCCGGTCGGGTTGTGGCAGCACGCATGCAGCAGCACGACGTCGCCCTCGGGAACGGTCTTCAACGTCTCCAGCATGGCCTGCACGTTGAGCGTGTTGTCGCTGGCCACGTAGGGGTAGTGACTGACCTTCAGGCCCGCCGCGGCGTAGATGGTTTCGTGAATGGGCCAAGTCGGATCGCTCAGCCAGATGCCCTTGCCGGGCAGGCAATTGGCGATGAAGTCTGCGCTCAACCGCAGTGCCCCGGTGCCGCCGGGTGTCTGGGTGGCGCCGACGCGTTTACTCGCAATCAGTGGAGAATCGGCACCCATGACCAGCTCACAGATCAGCGTGCCGAAACGCGGTTCGCCATGGCCACCGATGTAACTCTTGGTGGGCTGCGAGTCGACCAGCCGCTGCTCGGCGATTTTCACCGCGCGGGGGATGGTGGTCAGGCCCTGCGCATCTTTATAGACGCCCACGCCCAGGTCGAACTTGTTCGGATTCGGGTCTTTGGCGTAGGCCTGAATCAGGCCCAGGATGGGATCGTCCGGTACGCGCTGAATCTGTGAGAAATGCATTTTACTTACGGCCCTCGGCGCTTTTGGCCACCTCGTCTGTGCGGGAGGCCATGATGAAATCGTTGCGGTGCAGCCCCTTGATGGAATGGCTCCACCAGGTCACGGTCACTTTGCCCCATTCGGTCAGGAGACCCGGGTGGTGACCTTCGGCCTCGGCAATTTCGCCGACCGCGTTGGTAAACGCCAGCGCAAATTTGAAATTCTTGAACAGAAAGACTTTTTCCAGCTGCATGACGCCGTCACGCACTTCGATGTTCCAGTCCGGGATCTGCTTGAGCAAATCCGGCAGCTCGGCATCGCTGACCTGTGGGGCGTCGGCGCGGCAGGCTTCGCACTGGGATTGATTGAGAGCGGTCATTGGCAGATTCCTTGATCGGGTTCAGGCGTTTTTTTAGGCAGCCTTTGTTTTAGGCGGCTTTTGTTTTAGAGGGAAATTTGGGCGCGTGCAGGCCCAGTTCGGCCGCGGTGCGGGCCATGCCCATGATGTCTTCGTGGGCAAGGTCGAACAGACGCTTGAGGTCCGGCAGCACAAAATACACCGGCTGCAGAATGTCGATGCGATAGGGCGTGCGCATGGCTTCTATCGGGTCGAAGGGCTGATGTTCAGGGCTTGATGACACGCTGTAAACCGTTTCCTTGGGCGAGGAGAGGATGCCGCCGCCGTAGATCTTGCGCCCTTGGGGCGTGTCGACCAGGCCAAACTCGATGGTCATCCAGTAGAGGCGGGCAAGGTACACGCGCTGCTCTTTGCTGGCTGCCAGACCCAACTTGCCATATGTGTGGGTAAATTCTGCGAACCAGGGGTTGGTCAGTAACGGACAGTGTCCGAAAACCTCGTGAAAGATGTCGGGCTCTTGCAGGTAGTCGAGTTCTTCTTCGCTACGAATGAACGTGGCGACCGGAAATCGCTTGCTGGCCAGCAACTCGAAGAAGGTTTGAAAGGGAATCAGCGCCGGCACGCGCTCGACTTGCCAACCCGTGGTTGCGCCCAGCACGCGGTTGATTTCGCCGAGCTGCGGAATACGGTCGTGGGGCAGGGCGAGTTGTTCGATGCCGTCCAGATACTCTTGACACGCACGGCCTTCGATCACCTTGAGTTGGCGGGTGATGAGGGTGTTCCAGATCCTGTGCTCAGCGTCGGAGTAATCAATGAATCCGGTGGCGTCCGGCTCGCGGGCGACGTACTGCGTACTCATGGGGCTCTCCTGATGGTTTGTTCTTATATGGAGCGATGCGATAGGGGGTAAACCTGATTGGGCTATTGATAGCTGATTTGGCGCCTCCAGCGGCAGGGGGTACCGCCCGTTCTGCACAGCATTGCCCGATAAACTGTAAAGAAATCGTGACGTTCAGGCAGCTTCGCCTGAATACATCCGCCGTGCTGCCTCATCTGGAGCTTGCGCTGTAACGTATTGTTGACGATAAACTCGGGCCAATCCGAAATTGATGCCACGTCCGCGAGCCTTCCATGCGTATCAAAGTCCATTGTCAGAACCGCGTCGGCATCCTGCGTGACATCCTCCAGCTGCTGGTGGCCTACGGCGTGAACGTCTCCGGCGGCGAAGTGGGCGGTGAGCATGGTGATGCCATTTACCTGCGTTGCCCGAACCTGATCAATCTGCAGTTCCAGGCGCTGGTGCCGAAATTCGAGACCATCGCGGGGGTGTTCGGCGTCAAGCGCGTGGGATTGATGCCCAGCGAGCGTCGGCATATGGAGCTCAATGCCTTGCTCGGCGCACTGGAGTTTCCCGTGCTCTCCATCGACATGGGTGGCTCCATTGTTGCGGCCAATCGCGCCGCCGCGCAGTTGCTGGGCGTGCGGGTCGATGAGGTGCCGGGCATCCCCCTGTCCCGTTACGCCGAGGACTTCGACCTGCCGCAACTGGTGCGTGCCAATCGCTCGCGCATCAATGGCATGCGCGTGAAGGTGAAGGGCGACATTTTTCTCGCGGACATCGCGCCCCTTCAATCCGAGCACGAAGACAGCGAGGCCATGGCCGGCGCGGTGCTGACCCTGCACCGTGCCGACCGGGTCGGCGAGCACATCTATAACGTCCGCAAGCAGGAACTGCGGGGGTTCGACAGCATCTTCCAAAGCTCGAAGGTGATGGCGGCCGTGGTTCGTGAGGCGCGACGCATGGCGCCACTGGATGCCCCGTTGCTGATCGAAGGCGAAACCGGCACCGGCAAGGAATTGCTGGCGCGGGCCTGTCACCTGGCCAGCCCCCGAGGCCAGTCGCCGATGATGGCGCTCAATTGCGCGGGGTTTTCCGAATCCATGGCCGAGACCGAGCTGTTCGGCTACGGCCCCGGCGCGTTCGAAGGTGCGCGCGCCGAAGGCAAATTGGGGCTGCTGGAATTGACCTCGGGCGGCACGTTGTTTCTCGACGGCGTCGCGGAAATGAGTACGCGGTTGCAGGCGAAACTGCTGCGCTATTTGCAGGAAGGCTGCTTTCGAAGGGTAGGCAGCGACGAAGAGGTGTACCTGGACGTGCGGATCATCTGCGCGACGCAGGTGGACTTGTCCGAACTCTGCGCCCGGGGTGAATTCCGCCAGGACCTCTATCACCGGCTCAACGTGCTGTCGTTGCACATCCCGCCTTTGCGCGACTGCCTCGACGGCCTCGCGCCGCTGGTTGAGCACTTTCTCGATCAGGCCAGTCGGCAGATCGGCTGTCCGCTCCCGAAAATCGCCCCTGAGGCGCTTGACCGGCTGGGCCAGTACCATTGGCCCGGCAACGTCCGGCAGTTGGAGAATGTCTTGTTTCAGGCGGTTTCGTTGTGCGAGGGCGGATTGATCAAGGCGCAGCACATCCGCTTCCCCGAATACGGCGGGCGTCAGCCGTTGGGTGGTTTTTCGCTGGACGGGAGTCTGGACGACATCGTCGGGCGCTTCGAAAAAGCGCTGCTCGAGCGCCTCCATGCAGAGCATCCGAGCAGCCGCTTGTTGGGCAAACGCCTGGGCGTTTCCCACACCACAATCGCCAACAAATTACGTCAGTACGACCTTGGTCCGAAACCCGATCCTTCGTAGTCGCGATTCATTCGTCACAGCCGGTTTACTCACCCATCCCCGGCGCGCCCGCTCACGCTGCGCGAACAGACCCGCACCAGACGCTCAGTCCTCAGCTTGGCGGGGTGTAGGGCAGGATGTAACTGACGGAAAAGTCTGCGTTCGGGTAGTCCAGTTTCAGGCGCGGCAGGACGAACCCTCCGCAGGAATTGCAGGTGTCCATCAGGGTAAAGAAGTGGATCCTGGTCACGGGCGCCCCCGCCGGCATGTCTTGCTTGAACGCCGTGGCGATCAGGCGTTCGGCATCGAGGTAGCGGTCATGCTCGCGAATCTTGAGTTTTTTTGCCGTGCGCAGGACCGGCAAGCTGGTGAAGGCCGGGTCCGGCGCCTGGCCGTTCATGCGTTCGCGCGCATCGATGAACCTCATGGCGCCGCCTTCACGTGTTTCGGGGGCACGCAGCGTCAGATTCCTGCCCCGTTTGCCGCCCGCCAGCGCGTAGTAGACGTGGTGTTTGTGGTCCGAAGTCTGGGCCAGAAGAAACGCCAGATTGGTCGTGTTCAGGTGTTTGCGGATATTTTCGCCGGTCGTCTTCAAGCCAATGTCGGCGGCGCGCACCGGGACCCAACGGTGTCTGGACGTAGACGCGGGCAGCAGTGAGTCGAGCACGCTTGCAACGTGTTGGCGCGTCAGCGGGTCAACCTCAGTCAGGGGCTTGAAGTTGTCGATGCTGCTTTTGGTCAGCATGACGAAGTTTTCCAGCGCCTGCTCCTGAGTGAGGATGTTTCGCGCGTAGCCTTCCATGATTGAACTGTAGGGACGATAGGTGCGTTGCATGTCGACGCCAGGGCTTTGCAGTTCAAACAGCATACGGGCGATGTTATCCATGTCCTGGCCAAGGGTGCGTCGGCCCGAGCCCAGGCGGTATCCCTCGCTTAAGGTCAGATAGGCGTCGATATCCGCGTCGGACGTCATGCGCGAAAACACGAGTTGCGCATCCCCCGGCCGCTCCCTGGCTTTGTAGAACCGACCGGTGTCGGCTTCGACGGCGAGGTACCGACCGTCCTGGAGTGTCAGCCGGATCGCACGCATTTCACGCTGGTCGTTGACCGTCTTGCAGATCGAGTCCAGTTGCACCACGGGCAGCTCTTGATTGATCCGGGCCCGCCAGGCGGCATCGAGGTCATCCGCAAGCCCCAGGGTCTGGTCCTTCATCAGTCTGCCCTGGACGGTTGACCGGTATTGCAGTGGTGTGGTGATGCCCAAGTGAAGGGCTGCTTCCGGGGTCAGGGGTGCAAGTATTTTGCGCCCCGTCGTCTGTGCGTTCTGTGCGCCTTGTCCCGGTAGCGTTTCGTCGACCCAAGTACTGACCTTGCCGTCGTCTACCAGCAGGTGAGTCCTTTGGGGGGTGGTCTGTCCGCGTACCGGCGTGACCCGCAGTACAGGTCTGAACCGATGGGTCATGAACGCGTGACTCGCCTGCTCACCGAGCTTGAGCGGCGCAAGAGCAGGGTCGATCGCCGGGCGCTTCGTCGAGAGCAAGACCAGTGCGCCGGAACAGCTCGTTTGCGTCACGCCCCGACGGGTGATGCAGTGGGAGGGCGCCTCATCCAGTTGCCCGAGCCTTGCCCCGCGCGGTTCCAGTTCGACTTTTCGCAGCATGCCGGATGGCCGGTTGTCATCGAAGCGGTAGCTGACATCGTCGATGATCAGGTCAGTCATTGATCGACCCCGGCGCGACACACGGATGTTTCGGCCACCCGCCACCGACAGATCGTAGCCATGCCCAGCCATTTCGTTCAGGTGCACGGCTCCCGGAAACTGGCCAGGCAGCAAGTGCTTCTGGGTGGTGGTAAACACCGGTGTTTCATCCATCCAGGCATCCGTGTGGCGGCTGAGCAGAGGGCCATAGGGTTTTTGATCGTGGGGATTGCACCAGCGGTAGTCCGGGGTTTGAGCGGTAGAGATGTTTCGTACCAGCACTTGGTCGACGTTATCCACCTTCGCCAGTATCAATGCTGAATCGGCCGTTGCGTCAGTGGGGGAGATGCGCTGGAACATGCCGCTGCGCTGGTTGAATTGGCCAGTGACCACGGTGGCACCGGCGGCATGCACCCGGCGCTCGAAACGTGTGCGCTCGGCGGCCTGTCCGTCAAACCACCTGGCGTTTTGCTGGCGGGGGCTGGTCGGCGAAGGCGGACGAGGCGACCAGGTATGCTGTTTATTTCCCAGCTTGACCAGGGGTTTGAGTGTGCGTCCGGCGATCGTCATGACCGGGCCAGCCTCTCCGGTAACGTCGACGACGCAGGAGAGGGCGTCGCCACCGGTGTTGACGTCAAAGCACCCGACGAGGGGGATCACCGATTTGATCAGTTTCCAGGCATACATCGCGTCAGAGGTCGACTCACGATGCCGTTGGTAGGTTTCCCGCTGGGTTGCACCCTTGCAGGTTTCGCGCAGTTCCTCGCTGTGGTGCAGAAAAATCTGGTCAACGAAACTCTGCACCAGATGCGTCCGGTTGTCGGCGCCTGGACGGCGGGACAACCGCACTACTTTCGAGAGGTCGGACTTTTCATAGGGCAGGGGGACGCCGTTGTACAACTCATGATCCGGATTGATCAGAAGCTCCAGCGTCAGGGCGGCCAGGTTTGTATCGTCAAGCAGTGACGCCTGACGGGCATCGGCGGTTATGCACTCGAATGTGTAGCGCTCAGGGAACAATTCGTACACCCAGTGCTGACCTTCATGAACGACATGCACCAAACCGCCGTGCCCGCCACGGCAATCCAGCCAATCACCTTCAGGGCTGCTGCCGACCGAGGGCACTGCGCCCACTATCGGACCGACGTATTGGCGCCATACGGCCGCGTAACAGATGATATCTGCGCTTAGCAGACGCTGGCGATGAAGCGTTGGCAGTCCGTCCAGGAACAGGCGCATCAGGTGGGTGTAGGTCTGTCGTGCCTCTTCCAGGTAGCGATCAAACGCCTTATTGAACTGCAGCGTTGCGTCGGGAAGCGGGTTTGCCGGAGGACGTGAAGGCCGATACGCAGTGCCATTGTCCAGATAGGCCTCAAGTTCGGTGGTCTTGTCAGGGCCAAGCGTATTCGCCGCGTCGGGATTGATGCCCGCGTTTATCAGCAATCGTCGTGCACCATTGAGGCGATCGGGAGGGTCATTGAGTGCTTGTTGATCGCACGCGGACTCGAAGTACCGGGTCATGCGAGCGATTTCGTCGGCAGCGTAACGGGGTTGTTCGATGATGTGGTTTTCGTACAGATTCCACACGATCATGGCGTCGATTCGGGCCGTTGCGATGTGCAGCTTTTCTTCCTCCGTCGTGGCTTGGGCCGCAAGCTGTGCGGGCAGCGCTTCCCACTGCGCGAATGTCCGGGACCCCGGCGCCGCGTGGTCCAGTGTCAAGGCATGGCGAAGATTGGCCCAGCGCAGGTCGGGTTGGTAACGAAAATCATCGGGTGCATCGGCCAGTAGCAGTTCTGGCGCAAAGCGCGTCGCCAGCAATTGCATGATGATCTGCGCGTCGGCGTTCCGGCAGCCCAGGGTGTTGCGCAGACTGTTAATCAGATTGATGCGGATGTCGTACAGCGAACAGTCAGCGTTGTCTTCGGCAAACAGGTGGAAATCCAGCAGGTAGCCGATGCGCCTTTGATTGATCGGATAAATGCAGTCGATCAACGCCTGGACCGCCAGTTGCCGCGCCATCGGATTCGACGCCAGACTCCTGTCCTCAGGGTTGTACCACTCCAGCGCCTCTAACAGATCGTTCTGCAAGGTGGCAAACGGCGCGCAGTTCAACAGGGCATCAAGTGCAACGTCTGCAGGGTGGGTCAAGGTAGCCCCCGGAAAAAACGCCATTCTGTCGTCTCTGCCTGGGGAAAGGTCGGCTCCCGCTGCTATTTCCCGGTCACTGGCAGGGCGAAATTGGCCGCTGTTGAGTCTCAACAGGTCCATGGGCAGCAGGTTCAGGAGTTTGACGCAAAGGGAGTCCCCAGGCTGATCGATCAATAGATGACTGACCAGTGCGTGCAGATCTTGATAACCCTGCAGTTCAAGAGGCGGGGGTAAAGGCTTTGTCTCGGGTACCGGCGCGTCATGGCTTAATTCGTCATACAGCAGGAATGCCGCTGCCCATAAGGCGCCGACACGGCGCAGTCGCGGCAACGTCCTCCACAATCGGTCGGCCAGGGAAAAAGTCTTGTAGGCGCAAACGCTCTGGCGAATCTCGGCCAGGGCGGGTTCCAGTGTGCCAGGCCGTTCGTGCTCAATGGCAAGGCGACACACCGTTCTGAAAAACGTCACACGGCTTTGCAGGTGAATGGACCTGTGTGCATCGCCCTCGTACAGCATGCGGCTGATATAGCGCTCCACTTTGCCGGAGTCGAGCGCGCGGTGGATCAGCGCCAGGTAATCCCTGTCGCGCAGCGTCTTCTCAACGACGGCATCAGCCGTCAGATAATCTTTGAATATGTCAGCAAGAGAGACAGCGATGGGTTGGGGGCCGGTAATTTTGTTGAGCGTAACAATGTCCTCAACCTTAAGGCGTTGCAGTCTTGGGTGGATCAGTCCGGATGTTTCGCGGTGGCTACTCATAGTGTGTGCTTCCTGATTAACGATCGAACGTTCTGTTCCCAGTGATAACGGGAAACAGGGGTCAGCAGACGTTCGCTATTTCAAGAAGCGCTGGGTATTACATAGTTATTGAAAGCAACATTTTCAATGCACCTGCAATGCGTCAGGCCCCGCAGCAATTGCCTGCGAGGCGGTGAACATTGAGACGCCAATCAACCGTTGCTGCAACCGTTGCCCATGACCTGATACTCAAGCACGTGGCGTCTGCCCTGCGAGTCTTCGTAGGTCATGTGCTGCGCAACGACCTGGCAGACGTTTGGCACTTCATCCACCGAAATGACCTTGGCGATATCCAGCTTGGTGGAGTAGGTATATTCCTCAACACGCTGTTGCTGAGCGGCCACTTTCGCGCCGGATTCTTCTGCCATTGCCATGGCGCTGAAACCACAAAGAGCCATTACAACCAGTGCAGCTTTCATTACTGAGTTCCTCTAAGTTGCTTCATTAACACTGCAGCGCAAAAAAAGCGGCCGGCAGGGTTCACAGAGTCCTTGTGGGGCTCTGGGTGAAGCGCGTGATACCGGATGGGTTAGTTGATTGACAGTCCAGTGTGGGGGGCTGTTAGTTATCAATCATGTGCCGTGTTGGCGGAATGGATTCTATGCCCCTGTCCGGAATTCATATAGAAACCATTTTGATAAAGTCTGTTGAGCAAATCGGTAACAATCGCCGTTTCGAGTCTGTGCCGGGCGCCCGTCTCGTTCCATGGTCGCCGTCAGGAAATGAAGATTTGCCTGAAACCGGGCACTTCAGGCGCTTTCGGCGCTATGCTCGGATTCGGTAAGACCATCGTCGAATGGCCTTTGCAGCCACCGGCAGATACAACAGGGTCATAAAACAACAACATTTCCACCGAGGTAAGAAAGATGAGTGCGGCTTCCCTGTACCCCGTCCGCCCTGAAGTGGCAGCCAACACGCTGACTGACGAGGCGACCTACAAGGCGATGTACCAGCAGTCGGTGGTCAATCCCGATGGCTTCTGGCGCGAACAAGCCAAGCGCCTTGACTGGATCAAGCCATTCACCACCGTCAAACAGACCTCCTTCGACGACCACCGCGTCGACATCAAGTGGTTCGCCGACGGCACCCTGAACGTTTCCTACAACTGCCTCGACCGCCATCTGGCCGAGCGTGGCGATTCGATCGCCATCATCTGGGAAGGCGACGATCCTTCCGAGAGCCGCAACATTACCTACCGCGAACTGCACGAAGAAGTCTGCAAGTTCGCCAACGCGCTGCGCGGGCAGGATGTCCATCGCGGCGACGTCGTGACTATCTATATGCCGATGATCCCCGAAGCCGTAGTTGCCATGCTGGCCTGCGCGCGCATCGGTGCGATTCACTCGGTGGTGTTCGGTGGTTTCTCCCCGGAAGCACTGGCCGGTCGCATCATCGACTGCAAATCGAAAGTGGTGATCACCGCGGACGAAGGGCTGCGTGGCGGCAAGAAAACGCCAATGAAGGCCAACGTCGACCGTGCGCTGACCAACCCGGAAACTGCAAGCGTACAGAAGGTCATCGTGGCCCGCCGTACCGGCGGCGAGATCGAGTGGAACCGTCATCGCGACATCTGGTACCACTCGCTGCTGGACGTCGCATCGAGCACCTGCGCGCCGAAAGAAATGGGTGCCGAAGAATCGCTGTTCATCCTCTACACCTCCGGTTCCACCGGCAAGCCGAAGGGCGTGTTGCACACCACAGCGGGTTATCTGCTGTACGCCGCCCTGACCCACGAGCGCGTGTTCGATTATCGTCCCGGTGAAGTGTACTGGTGCACCGCCGACGTTGGCTGGGTCACCGGCCACAGCTACATCGTCTACGGCCCGCTGGCCAATGGCGCCACCACGCTGTTGTTCGAAGGCGTGCCGAACTACCCGGACATCACCCGCGTGTCGAAAATCGTCGACAAGCACAAGGTCAACATCCTTTACACCGCGCCGACCGCCATCCGCGCCATGATGGCCGAGGGCACCAAGGCCGTAGAAGGCGCCGACGGTTCGAGCCTGCGCCTGTTAGGTTCGGTCGGCGAGCCGATCAACCCGGAAGCCTGGAACTGGTACTACAACACTGTCGGCAACAAGAATTGCCCGATTGTCGACACCTGGTGGCAGACCGAAACCGGCGGCATTCTGATCAGCCCGCTGCCAGGCGCCATTGCCTTGAAGCCGGGTTCGGCGACGCGTCCGTTCTTCGGCGTGATCCCTGCTCTTGTGGATAACCTGGGTAACCTCATCGAAGGCGCGGCGGAAGGCAATCTGGTGATTCTCGATTCGTGGCCGGGTCAGTCGCGCAGTCTTTACGGCGATCACGACCGTTTCGTCGACACTTACTTCAAGACCTTCCGCGGCATGTATTTCACCGGTGACGGCGCCCGTCGCGACGAAGATGGTTACTACTGGATCACCGGCCGCGTCGACGACGTGCTCAATGTGTCCGGTCACCGCATGGGCACCGCCGAGATCGAGAGCGCGATGGTGGCTCACCCGAAAGTTGCGGAAGCGGCCGTCGTGGGGGTGCCTCACGATCTGAAAGGGCAGGGCATCTACGTCTACGTCACCCTCAATGGTGGCGAGGTGCCGGACGAAGCGCTGCGCATCGAATTGCGCAATTGGGTGCGCAAGGAGATTGGCCCAATCGCCTCGCCGGATGTGATTCAGTGGGCGCCGGGTCTGCCGAAGACCCGCTCCGGCAAGATCATGCGCCGCATTCTGCGCAAGATCGCCACCGGGGAGTACGACGCGCTGGGCGATATCTCGACGCTGGCCGACCCCAGTGTGGTCGCGCAGCTGGTGGAAACCCACAAGACCATGACTGCCGCCTGAAATCTCTCAAGGTCAAGAGCGTCTGCCTAACGGCAGACGTTTCGCCTTCGGCGAGTTACTTTTAAAAAGCACTAAAAGTAACCAAAAGTGCCTGCTCTCGGTTGGGCCCTTCCTCCGTCAGGGTTCCTTCACTCCGGTCTCGCTCCGTGGGCACGCGCCGAACGGACATCCATGTCCTGACGGCGCTCTCGCCGCATCCCTGCGGCTCGACCCACTCCGCGAAACCTGCGTTCAGCCTGCACCCAAGTCGCGTTTTGCGGTGTCTGGGCTATCGCGTAGAAGATCAACTGCAAAAGCAAAAGCTTCCCGGCTAAAGCCGGTCCTACAAAACCACGCGTACACACTGTGGGACCGGCTTTAGCCGGGAAGAGGCCATTTCGTTCATCATCAATTTCGGGGTGTACACACCGACGCATTCCCGGCTAAAGCCGGTCCTACAAACCACCGCGTACACCCTGTGGGACCGGCTTTAGCCGGGAAGAGGCCATTTCGTTCATCATCAATTTCGGGGTGTACACACCGACGCATTCCCGGCTAAAGCCGGTCCTACAAACCACCGCGTACACCCTGTGGGACAGGCTTTAGCCGGGAAGCCTTTGGTCTGCATAAGCGCGCTTTTGATCTCCCTACGCAAAAGGTTCAAACACCGCCAATTGCGACTTGGGTGCAGGCCGAACGCAGACGACGCGCAGTGGGCCGAGCCGCATGGATGCGGCGAGAGCGCCGTCAGGACATGGATGTCCGTTCGGCGCGGGCCCACGGAGCGTCGTCGAAGTGAGGGAACCCTGACGAAGGAAGGGCCAAACCAGGAGCAAGCACCCTTGGTTACTTGGGGTGCTTTTCCAAGTAACTCGCCGAAGGCGAAACAGTCCGCCCCTAGGCGGACGCTCTCGATCTTCAAGTTTGTTTAGACTCAGGAATCGGGAAATATCGATTTGTTACCGCACAGTCGAACCGGTAACCTCGCGCCCCGCCGTGGGGCGTTTCGACCCGAATACACAGCATTTCATCGGCTTGAATTAACCCCCTCCCACGCTGGACTTGCCGGATTAAAAGGCTTTGCCAATAATGGGCGCGTTATTTGCTTCGTTGATAGGTTTGCCATCTCTGGCACTTGCATAAAGCTTTTTGGATGTCAATTGGCCTGATTACGATTCCATGTGCTTCTGTAACTAGTTGTCGCATTGAAGAAATATCGACTTTCAGCCTGCCGCTAAAATGCCGACCACTCGCCGAAGGCTTGTCGGGTTCAAACACCCACTGGCACCTCGCGTCGCAATTTCTGATTCCTCCTGTTCATTGAGCGTTTCGCTCACTGCCATTTGTCGCGTTATACCGATGGAGTTCCAAGAAATGAAAAAACTCATGCTGCTGGGTGCGTTGGCACTGTCCGTATTGGCACAGCCAGTGTTCGCCGATGAAAAGCCCCTGAAGATCGGCATCGAAGCGGCATACCCTCCATTTGCCTCGAAGGCGCCGGACGGCAGCATCGTCGGTTTCGACTACGACATCGGCAACGCCCTGTGCGAAGAGATGAAGGTCAAGTGCGTATGGGTCGAGCAGGAATTCGACGGCCTGATCCCGGCGCTGAAAGTGCGCAAGATCGACGCCATCCTGTCCTCGATGTCCATCACCGAAGACCGCAAGAAGTCCGTCGACTTCACCAACAAGTACTACAACACCCCGGCCCGTCTGGTCATGAAGCAGGGCACCGTCGTCAGCGACGGCCTGACCGAACTCAAGGGCAAGAACATCGGCGTGCAGCGTGGCTCGATCCACGAGCGTTTCGCCAAGGAAGTCCTGGCCCCGCTGGGTGCTGAAATCAAGCCGTACAGCTCGCAGAACGAA
This sequence comes from Pseudomonas petrae, assembly GCF_021728295.1. Lineage (GTDB taxonomy): Bacteria > Pseudomonadota > Gammaproteobacteria > Pseudomonadales > Pseudomonadaceae > Aquipseudomonas > Aquipseudomonas petrae. Next base: position 278,138 of record NZ_JAKJXE010000001.1, on the reverse strand, counting down.
GTCTATCTGGACATCGGCGCAGGTCGTCTCGATGGCACCGTGGCCGACGCCACCCTGCTGCAGGACGGCTTCCTTAACACTGAATCCGGCAAAGGCTACGCGTTCGTAGGCCCGGCCTTCACCGACGTGAACTACTTCGGTGACGGCGTCGGCATTGCCGTGCGCAAAGGCGACAAGGCTGATCTGGACAAGCTCAACGCAGCCATCGTGGCCATTCGTGCCAGCGGCAAATACAAAGCCATTCAGGACAAGTACTTCGACTTCGACATCTACGGCAAGTAACGTGTTTTGAAGCCGTCAATGGCGCAAGCAGCCGGTCACCGCACCGTCTGATTGCGCCATTTTTCTATCCCGCGCTTGAGGGCCAAACAACATGTTGAAAGGTTACGGAGCCGTCATCCTCGACGGTGCATGGCTGACCTTGCAGCTCGCTCTGTGCTCCATGGCGCTGGCGATCGTGCTCGGCCTGATCGGCGTGGCATTGCGGCTGTCGCCGGTGCGCTGGCTGGCATGGCTGGGCGATCTGTATTCCACCGTGATCCGCGGCATTCCCGATCTGGTGCTGATTCTGCTGATTTTCTACGGCGGTCAGGACCTGCTCAACCGCATCGCGCCATTGCTCGGTCACGACGACTACATTGACCTGAATCCGCTGGTGGCCGGCATCGGCACGCTGGGTTTCATTTTTGGCGCGTACCTGTCGGAGACCTTCCGTGGCGCGTTCATGGCAATCCCCAAAGGGCAGGCCGAAGCGGGCATGGCCTACGGCATGAGCAGTGGCCGGGTGTTCTTCCGCATTCTGGTGCCGCAGATGATTCGTCTGGCGATCCCCGGGTTCACCAATAACTGGCTGGTACTGACCAAGGCCACCGCGCTGATTTCCGTGGTCGGTCTGCAGGACATGATGTTCAAGGCCAAGCAGGCGGCCGATGCCACCCGCGAACCCTTCACTTTCTTCCTCGCAGTCGCGGCCATGTACCTGGTGATCACCAGCGTCTCGCTGCTGGTACTGCGCTACATCGAAAAACGTTACTCGGCCGGCGTGAGGGTGGCAGACCTATGATTTTCGATTACAACGTCGTCTGGGAAAACCTGCCGCTGTATTTCGGCGGCCTGCTGATTACCCTCAAACTGCTCGCGCTGTCGCTGTTCTTCGGCTTGCTCGCTGCACTGCCGCTGGGCCTGATGCGCGTGTCGAAAATCGCCTGGGTCAACCTGCTGGCGTGGAGCTACACCTACGTCATTCGCGGCACGCCGATGCTGGTGCAGTTGTTCCTCATCTACTACGGGCTGGCGCAATTCGAAGCGGTGCGTGAAAGCATTCTGTGGCCGTGGCTGTCGAGTGCAACCTTCTGCGCGTGTCTGGCCTTCGCCATCAACACCAGCGCCTACACCGCTGAAATCATCGCCGGCAGCCTGAAATCCACGCCGCCGGGCGAGATTGAAGCGGCGCGGGCCATCGGCATGTCGAAAGCCAAGATGTACCGGCGGATCCTGTTGCCATCAGCCTTGCGCCGTGCGCTGCCGCAGTACAGCAACGAAGTGATCATGATGCTGCAGACCACCAGCCTGGCCTCCATCGTCACGCTGATCGACATTACGGGCGCGGCACGTACCGTCAACGCCCAGTTCTACCTGCCGTTCGAGGCCTACATCACCGCAGGCGTTTTCTACCTGTGCCTGACGTTCATTCTGGTGAAACTGTTCAAGCTGGCCGAGCGCCGCTGGCTCAGTTACCTCGCACCGAGGAAGCACTGATATGCAGCGCATCGATCACGATCTGCCGTGGGGCAACCTCGGCACCCAGCGTACCTTGAGTGTGTTCCGTTTCGGTCAGGGCGAGCGCAAGGCCTACATACAGGCCAGCCTGCACGCCGATGAGCTGCCGGGCATGCGCACCGCCTGGGAATTGAAGAAACGCCTGACACAGCTGGAAGAACAGGGCCTGCTCAATGGCGTCATCGAGCTGGTGCCGGTCGCCAACCCGATCGGTCTTGGCCAGTTGCTGCAGGGCAACCACCAGGGACGTTTCGAGTACGGCAGCGGCAAGAATTTCAATCGGGATTTCACCGAGCTGAGTGAGCCGGTCGCCCTGGCGCTGGCGGGCACGCTCGGTGACGACCCCCACGCCAATATCAAGCTGATCCGTCAGGCCATGGCCGACGTGCTCGAGCAATTGCCACCTGCTGGCAGCGAGCTGGCCGGGATGCAGCGCGTCTTGCTCAGTCATGCCTGCAACGCCGACGTCGTGCTGGACCTGCATTGCGACACCGACGCTTCGCTGCACATGTACGCCTTGCCGCAGCATTGGCCGCAATGGCGTTCGTTGTCGGCGCATTTGGGGGTGACCGTTGCGCTGCTGGCCGAAGATTCCGGCGGCAGCTCGTTCGACGAAGCCTGTTCGCTGCCGTGGTTGCGTCTGTCCAAGCAGTTTCCGAATGCGCAGATCCCGCTGGCCTGCCTGGCGACCACCTTGGAACTGGGCGGTCAGACCAACACCGGCAAGGCCGAAGCCGAGGCCTACGCCGAAGGCATTCTGGCGTTTCTGGCCGAGCAGGGCCTGATCAGCGGCGAGTGGCCGCAACCCGGCCATGACGCCTGCGAAGGCATGCCGTTCGAAGGCACCGAAATGATTTATGCGCCCCATCCCGGCGTGTTGACGTTTTTACGTCCGGCGGGAGCGTGGGTCGAGCCCGGCGAACCGCTGTTCGAAGTCATCGACCCGTTGACCGATCGCGCCACCACCGTCTGTGCCGGTACCGCCGGCGTGCTGTTCGCCATCGAAAAACTGCGTTACGCCCAGCCGGGTTTCTGGATGGCCAAAGTGGCCGGCCGCACACCGTTGCGCAGCGGCCGCCTGCTCAGTGACTGATTACTTGTGAGAACCGACATCATGAACAAACTGGAAGTCCAGGACCTGCACAAGTGCTACGGCAGTCACGAAGTGCTCAAAGGCGTTTCGCTGACCGCCAAGGCCGGCGATGTCATCAGCATCATCGGCTCCAGCGGCTCGGGCAAAAGTACCTTTCTGCGCTGCATCAACTTGCTGGAGCAGCCGAAATCCGGCCGCATCCTGCTCAACAACGAAGAGCTCAAGCTGGTCTCCAACAAGGACGGCGGCTTGAAGGCGGCTGATCCGAAACAGCTACAGCGCATGCGCTCGCGCCTGTCGATGGTGTTTCAGCACTTCAACCTGTGGTCGCACATGACTGCGCTGGAAAACATCATCGAAGCGCCCGTGCACGTCTTGGGCATGCCGAAGAAAGAAGCGCTGGAAAAGGCCGAACATTATCTGAACAAGGTTGGCGTCTATCACCGCAAGGACGCTTACCCAGGGCACATGTCCGGCGGCGAACAGCAGCGCGTGGCGATTGCCCGGGCGCTGGCGGTGGAGCCGGAAGTCATGCTGTTCGACGAGCCGACGTCCGCCCTGGATCCCGAGCTGGTCGGCGACGTGCTGAAAGTCATGCAGGCGCTGGCCCAGGAAGGGCGGACCATGGTGGTGGTGACTCACGAAATGGGCTTCGCCCGTGAAGTGTCGAACCAGCTGATCTTCCTGCACAAGGGCCTGGTCGAGGAGTCCGGCAACCCCCGTGAAGTGCTGGTCAATCCGAAATCCGAGCGTTTGCAGCAGTTCCTGTCCGGCAGTTTGAAGTAACCCGCCCGCCACGTGAGAGCGGTGCGTTTTGCTTCAGAACGGTTCATGCTGCGCGTCATTCAGACCGCAGCCATTGACTGAAGGTTACAGAATTCCATCGCATGCCAGGCGTGCGACCCCTTTTAGCGACACGTTTCGGATTGCACGCCATGACTGCCCATCGAATCGGATTTCTCATCTGGCCCGGCACCAAAGCCTTGACCCTGGCGCTGGCGGAGGAAGCCCTGCGTGTTGCTCAGCGCGTTCACCCCGAAGTGGTTTACGAACTGTCGTTTCTGCAGGCCGAACCGCCTGTTGACGGCGCCGGTTGGCAACTGCCGGGCGAGCCGTGGGTCGGTCGTCTGGAAGGGTTTCAAAAGCTGTTTCTGCTGGCCGACGAGCCGCCGACGTCCATGTCTTCGGCCCTTGGTGGCTCGCTCAAGCAACTGGTCCGCGCCGGATGCGTGATCGGCGGGTTGTCGGCGGGTGTGTATCCGCTGGCGCAGCTGGGTTTGCTCGACGGTTACCGTGCCGCGGTGCACTGGCGCTGGCAGGACGATTTCGCCGAGCGCTTTCCCAAGGTCATCGCCACCAGTCATTTGTTCGACTGGGATCGCGATCGCTTGACGGCCTGCGGCGGCATGTCGGTGCTGGATCTGTTGCTGGCCGTGCTGGCCCGTGATCATGGCGCCGAGCTGGCCGGCGCGGTGTCGGAAGAACTGGTGGTGGAGCGCATTCGTGAAGGCGGCGAGCGTCAGCGGATTCCGTTGCAGAACCGTCTCGGCTCCAGCCACCCGAAGCTGACTCAGGCGGTGCTGTTGATGGAAGCCAACATCGAAGAGCCGCTGACCACCGACGAAATCGCCCAGCACGTGTGCGTGTCGCGCCGTCAACTGGAGCGCATCTTCAAGCAGTACCTCAACCGCGTGCCGAGCCAGTACTACCTCGAACTGCGCCTGAACAAGGCCCGGCAGATGCTGATGCAGACCAGCAAATCGATCATTCAGATCGGCCTGTCCTGCGGGTTCTCGTCGGGGCCGCATTTCTCCAGCGCCTACCGCAACTTCTTCGGCGCCACCCCCCGCGAAGACCGCAATCAGCGCCGCAGCAGCAGCCCGTTCGAATTGTCATCGGTGCCGGCCGAGCGCGGGTGAATCCGCTTTGCGACCTTCATCTGTAGAGGCACGCTCGCCCGCGAAGGCGTTAGTTCACCTACTGCATTTTTATCGCCTGATCAATCTTTCGCGGGCAAGCGCGCTCCTACAGGTCTGCAGTGTTTAAACTGCGCCTTTGTGACGCAATTTGTCGCATTGCCGAAAACCCCGTAAAAAGCCGGTTTGGCGCTATAAGAAGTTGTCGCTTGGCGGCAAGGCCCGGCCCGAATCAGTCCTTACAATCCTTCCATCGCTCGCCAGTCCCAGGCAGGCGTTCCTCTTCAGGAGACTCCGATGTCCGTTGAGCAAGTACCGGTGCAACGTGCCGATTTCGACCAGGTGATGGTCCCCAACTATGCCCCGGCGGCGTTCATCCCCGTGCGCGGTCAGGGTTCTCGCGTCTGGGATCAGTCGGGTCGTGAACTGGTTGATTTCTCCGGCGGCATCGCGGTCAACGTGCTGGGCCACGCGCACCCTGCGCTGGTTGGCGCGCTGACCGAACAAGCCAACAAGCTGTGGCACGTCTCCAACGTCTTCACCAACGAACCGGCGCTGCGTTTCGCGAAAAAGCTGGTCGACGCCACCTTCGCCGACCGCGTGTTCTTCTGTAACTCCGGTGCCGAAGCCAACGAAGCCGCGTTCAAACTGGCCCGTCGCGTGGCCCACGATCTGTACGGCCCAAACAAGTACGAAATCGTCGCGGCCCTGAACAGCTTCCACGGTCGCACCCTGTTCACCGTGAGCGTCGGCGGTCAGCCGAAATATTCCGACGGCTTCGGCCCGAAGATCACCGGCATCACCCACGTTCCTTTCAATGACCTCGACGCGCTGAAAGCCGCCGTCTCGGACAAGACCTGTGCGGTGGTGCTCGAGCCGATCCAGGGCGAGGGCGGCGTGCTGCCTGCCGAACTCGAATACCTGCAAGGCGCGCGCAAGTTGTGCGACGACCACAACGCGCTGCTGGTCTTCGACGAAGTGCAAAGCGGCATGGGCCGTAGCGGTCATCTGTTTGCGTACATGCATTACGGCGTGACGCCAGACATTCTCTCCAGCGCGAAAAGCATCGGCGGCGGCTTCCCGATGGCGGCCATGCTGACCACTGAAAAACTCGCCAAACACCTGGCCGTTGGCGTTCACGGCACCACCTACGGCGGCAACCCACTGGCGTGCGCGGTGGGCGAGGCGGTCATCGACGTGGTCAACACCCCGCAAGTGCTGGCCGGCGTAAAGGCCAAGCATGAATTGTTCAAGGCCCGTCTGGAGAAGATCGGTCAGCAATACGGCGTGTTCAGCCAGGTGCGCGGCATGGGCCTGTTGATCGGTTGTGTGTTGACCGACGCCTGGAAAGGCAAGGCCAAGGAGTTCTTCAACGCCGCCGAGCAGGAAGGCGTGATGGTGCTTCAGGCAGGTCCCGACGTGATGCGTTTCGCGCCGAGTCTGGTGGTTGAAGACGCTGACATCGAAGAAGGCCTGAACCGCTTCGAACGTGCGGTTGCCAGGCTGACCGGGGCGTAAAATTGGGCTGAATGTGTAGGAGCCGGCTTGCTGGCGTACCCGTTGCATCAATGACATTTATGTCGATTGACCCGACGCATTCGCCAGCAATCCGGCTCCTACGGATCGCAGTCCTGCCGGATATTTTTATTTTTTGCCGTTAAACCGGCCCGATTTTTTTCTCAAGGAGTGACACCATGCTGGTGATGCGCCCCGCGCAAATGGCGGATCTGAGCGAGGTTCAACGACTCGCGGCAGACAGCCCGATTGGTGTCACGTCCCTGCCGGATGACGTTGGACGTCTGGGTGACAAGATTGCCGCGTCCGAAGCGTCGTTCGCCGCGGAAGTCAGTTTTAACGGTGAAGAAACCTACTTCTTTGTCCTCGAAGACACCGAAGCCGGTCGTCTGGTGGGCTGTTCCGGGATCGTCGCCTCGGCGGGCTATTCCGAGCCGTTCTACAGCTTTCGCAACGAAACTTTCGTCCACGCCTCCCGCGAACTGAAGATCCACAACAAGATTCACGTGCTCTCGCAGTGCCACGACCTCACCGGCAACAGCTTGCTGACCAGCTTCTACGTGCTGCCTGAACTGGTCGGCACGCTGTGGTCGGAACTTAACTCTCGCGGCCGTCTGTTGTTCGTCGCCAGCCATCCCGAGCGCTTCGCCGATTCAGTGGTCACCGAGATCGTCGGTTACAGCGACGACAACGGCGACTCACCCTTCTGGGACGCCATCGGCCGCAACTTCTTCGACATCAACTACGCCGAAGCCGAACGCCTGTGCGGGCTGAAAAGCCGGACCTTCCTCGCCGAACTGATGCCCCATTACCCGATCTACGTGCCGCTGCTGCCGGATGAAGCGCAGGAAGCCATGGGCCAGGTCCATCCGCGCGCGCAGATCACCTTCGACATCCTGATGCGCGAAGGCTTCGAGACCGATCATTACATCGACATCTTTGACGGCGGGCCGACCCTGCACGCGCGGGTGTCCGGCATTCGCTCGATCGCCCAGAGCCGCGTTGTGCCGGTCAAGGTCGACACGGTCAGCACCGGTGATGCGGTCAAAGGCGGGCGGCCTTATCTGGTTTCCAATGGTCAGTTGCAGGATTACCGCGCGGTGATGCTCGAACTGGACTGGGTGCCCGGCAAGCCGGTGGCCCTGAGCCTGGCCGCGGCAGAAGCGCTGGGCGTCGGCGAAGGCGCCAGCGTGCGCATCGTCGCGGTCTGACAGCCGGGTCAAGTGTGGCGAGATGAGTTGACGGCGATGGGCGCTGCAGTAGCACGCCGACGCCGTAATGCAGGTTAGCGAGTTCGCCGGGGGTTGCAGAACCACCGGCTTGAGGAGAAAGCATGATCGTTCGTCCCGTACGCAGCAGTGACCTTCCGGCGCTGATCGAACTGGCGCGCAGTACAGGCGCTGGCCTGACCACGCTGCCGGCCAATGAAGAGCGTCTGGCGCACCGGATGGGTTGGGCCGAGAAAACCTTCCGTGGCGAGGCCGGGCGGGGCGACGCTGACTACCTGTTCGTGCTCGAGGATGACGACGAAAAAGTCGTGGGCATTTCCGCCGTCGCCGGGGCCGTAGGCCTGCGCGAGCCCTGGTACAACTACCGGGTGGGCCTGACAGTCAGCGCTTCCCAAGAGCTGAACATTTATCGCGAGATTCCGACGCTGTTCCTGGCCAACGATCTCACCGGCAATTCCGAGCTGTGTTCGCTGTTCCTCCACGCCGACTACCGCAATGGCCTCAACGGCCGTTTGCTGTCCAAGTCGCGGATGCTGTTCATCGCCGAATTCCCGGAGCTGTTCGGCACCAAGACCATCGCTGAAATGCGCGGCATCTCCGACGAGCAGGGTCATTCGCCGTTCTGGGAAAGTCTGGGCCGGCACTTCTTCAAAATGGAATTCAGCCAGGCCGACTACCTCACCGGGGTCGGCAACCGCGCGTTCATTGCCGAGCTGATGCCGAAGTTTCCGCTGTACAGCTGCTTCCTGTCGGAGGCGGCGCGCGAGGTCATTGGCCGCGTACACGTCAGCACCGAACCGGCGCTGGCCATGCTCAAGGCCGAAGGCTTCAGCTATCAGGGTTACGTCGATATTTTCGACGCCGGCCCGGCTATCGAGTGTGAGACCAGCAAGATCCGCGCAGTCCGCGACAGCCAGGCGCTGGTGCTGGCGGTCGGCACGCCGGGCGACGACGCAACGCCATTCCTTATCCACAATCGTAAACGTGAAGACTGCCGCGTGACCGCCGCGCCTGCGCGTTTTGCCGCCGGCACCCTGGTGGTTGACCCGCAGACGGCCAAGCGCTTGCGCCTCAGCGCCGGTGATCAGGTTCGCGCCGTGCCACTGTCGCCCGCTCGGGAGAGTATTTGATGAACACCTTGTATATCACCGGTGCCTGGCAGGATGGGAAAGGCGACGCGTTCGATTCACTTAACCCGGTGACTCAGCAGGTCATCTGGTCGGGCCAAAGCGCGACGGCTGAACAGGTTGATGCGGCGGTCAAATCGGCCCGTCAGGCGTTTCCGGCCTGGGCGACGCGCAGCCTGGACGAGCGCATTGCCGTGCTCGAAGGCTTCGCCGCTGCGCTGAAGAACCGCGCCGATGAAATCGCCCGTTGCATTGGTGAAGAAACCGGCAAGCCGCTATGGGAATCGGCGACAGAAGTGACCAGCATGGCCAACAAGGTCGCGATCTCCATTCAAAGCTACCGCGAGCGGACCGGCGAGAAGAGCGGCCCGCTGGGCGACGCCACCGCTGTGCTGCGGCACAAGCCCCACGGCGTGGTGGCGGTGTTCGGTCCTTACAATTTCCCGGGTCACTTGCCGAACGGCCACATTGTCCCGGGGCTTTTGGCGGGCAATACCGTGGTGTTCAAACCCAGCGAATTGACCCCCAAAGTCGCCGAGCTGACCGTGCAATGCTGGATCGAAGCCGGCCTGCCCGCGGGCGTGCTCAATCTGCTCCAGGGCGCGCGGGACACCGGCATCGCACTGGCCGGCCATTCAGGCATCGACGGGCTGTTCTTCACCGGTTCCAGCCGTACCGGCAACTCCCTGCATCAACAGTTCGCCGGCCGCCCGGACAAGATTCTTGCCCTGGAGATGGGTGGCAACAACCCGCTGGTGGTCGATCAGGTCGCCGATGTCGATGCTGCGGTCTACACCGTGATTCAGTCGGCCTTTATTTCCGCAGGCCAGCGCTGCACCTGCGCTCGTCGTCTGCTGGTGCCCGAAGGTGCCTGGGGCGATGCATTCCTGACGCGGCTGGTGGAGGTGACCTCGACCATTCAGGTCGGCGCGTTCGATCAACAGCCGGCGCCATTCATGGGCTCGGTGATTTCCCTTGCCGCTGCGCGTGCGCTGCTCGATGCCCAGGAAGTGATGCTGGCCAACGGCGCAGTTGCCCTGCTTGAAATGACCCAGCCCGCTACGCAATCGGCGCTGTTGACGCCGGGCATCATCGACGTCAGTGACGTGTTTGATCGTGAGGATGAGGAATTGTTTGGCCCGCTGCTGCAGGTCATTCGATACGCTGACTTCGACGCTGCAATCGAAGAGGCCAACGCCACGCAGTACGGGTTGGCGGCGGGGCTGTTGTCGGATTCCCAGGCGCGCTACCAGCAGTTCTGGCTGCAGAGCCGTGCGGGCATCGTCAACTGGAACAAGCAGTTGACCGGCGCGGCCAGTACCGCACCGTTCGGCGGGGTCGGCGCCTCGGGTAACCATCGTGCCAGCGCCTACTACGCGGCGGATTATTGCGCGTACCCGGTGGCGTCGCTGGAGACGGAAACCCTGGCACTGCCTGCCAGCCTGACGCCCGGCATCACCCTGAAGTGAGCCCTGTAGGAGCGCGCTTGCCCGCGAACGAGGTGGGTCTGCGCCTGATTCGTCGACTGACACGACGCAATCGCGGGCAAGCGCGCTCCTACAGGTCGTTCAGCGCACGTCGAAGAATGTGCACATAAAAACAGATCCACGGAGCCTCACCGATGAAATCCTGTGAAGTCAACTTTGACGGTCTAGTGGGCCCGACCCACAACTACGGTGGGCTGTCCTACGGCAACGTCGCGTCCCAGAACAACTGCCAGCAATCCTCCAATCCGCGCGAGGCCGCTTTGCAGGGGCTGGCCAAAATGAAAGCGCTGATGGAGATGGGTTTCACCCAGGGCGTGCTGGCCCCGCAGGAACGTCCCGACGTGGCCGGTCTGCGCAAGCTTGGCTTCAGCGGCAACGACGCACAGGTCATCGAGCGCGCCGCCAAAGAGTCGATGCCGCTGCTGGCCGCCAGCTGCTCGGCGTCGAGCATGTGGGTAGCCAATGCCGCCACCGTCAGTCCGAGCGCCGACACCGCCGACGGCCGCGTGCATTTCACCGCCGCCAACCTCAACTGCAAGTATCACCGCAGCATCGAGCACCCGACCACCAGCCGTGTGCTCGGCGCGATGTTTGCCGATCAGCAGCATTTCGCCCACCACGCGGCGTTGCCTGCCGTCGCCCAGTTCGGCGACGAGGGCGCGGCCAACCACACGCGTTTCTGCCGCAGCTACGGGGAGCCCGGCGTCGAGTTTTTCGTTTACGGCCGCGCCGCGTTCGACAGCCGTGTCCCCGCGCCGCAGAAGTATCCGGCGAGGCAGACGCTTGAAGCCTCCCAGGCCGTTGCACGTCTGCATGGCCTGAGCGCCGAGGGCGTGGTCTTCGCCCAGCAGAACCCGGCAGTGATCGATCAGGGCGTGTTCCATAACGACGTGATCTCGGTCGGCAACGGCGAAGTCCTGTTCTATCACGAGGATGCGTTCCTCAATACCGAGCCCATGCTCGCCGAGCTGCACAACAAACTCGGTCAACGCGGCGGTCGCTTCCAGGCCATTTGCGTGCCGCGCAGTGAAGTGGCCGTGGAAGACGCGGTGCGTTCGTATCTGTTCAACAGCCAGTTGCTGTCCCGCGCCGACGGTTCGATGCTGCTGATCGTGCCGGAAGAGTGCCGCAGCAACGAGCGCGTGTGGAATTACCTGCAACGTCTGCTGGCGGACGACAGCCCGATCCGCGAGGTCAAGGTGTTCGACCTCAAGCAGAGCATGCAAAACGGCGGCGGGCCGGCGTGCCTGCGTCTTCGCGTGGCGCTGAATGAAACCGAACTGGCGGCGGTCAATCCAGGCGTTATCATGACCGCGCCGCTGTACGACACACTGACGCAGTGGGTCGACAAGCACTATCGCGACCGCATGAGCGACAGTGATCTGGCCGATCCGCAATTGCTGACCGAATGCCGCACGGCGCTGGATGAGCTGACGCAGCACCTGCAACTGGGCGCGGTCTATCCTTTCCAGATCAACTGATGCACTCCATCCGTTACGCCTGCGCCCAAGCGGCGTCAGGCGACCATGTTTTTGCTTTTACAGAGAGAGTTTTGCCATGACCGACGCGCTGCGTTTGATCCTTGAAGACACCGACGGCACTCAGCTGGAAACGTCCTGCACCCGTCTTGCTGTTATCTGGCAGGGCAAAGAGGTCTGGATTCAGCAGGACGGCCGTGGCCAGTTGCTGATCGGCGTCGACGTCGAAGAAGGCGATGCCGAATACGCCAACCTGCTGCTGCGTCCATTGGCGACCAACCTGGTCAGCCTGCAGCTGGAAATGGAACCGGCTGACATGAGCGGCGACGATGAAGACGGCCACGTGCACGGCCCAGACTGCACCCACGACTAAGCCTGCGCAGGAAGCTCCCCATGCTCGCCCTCGGCAAACTGCTTGAACTGACCCTCGCGGGTCGCGAACCCGCAGAAAAGACTCAGCTGACCGTCGACGGCGTTCGCATGCGCTGGCTCGCTGAAGGGGCGCTGGAAGTCCGGCCTCCCGAAGCGCGGGACAATGGCACCGACCTGCTGTTGTCCGCTGGCATCCACGGCAATGAAACCGCGCCGATCGAGCTGCTCGACGCGCTGATTCACGCCATCGCCCGGGGCGAACTCAAGCCTCGCGCACGTATTCTGTTCCTGTTCGGCAATCCCGAAGCGATGCGTCGCGGAGAGCGCTACGTCGAGCAGGACGTCAACCGGCTGTTCAACGGCCGCCACGAGCACAGCGGCGGCAGCGAAGCCTTGCGCGCCTGCGAACTCGAACGTCTGGCCGCGAGCTTTTTCAACATTCCGGACCGCTACCGCCTGCACTACGACCTGCACACGGCGATTCGCGGCTCGAAGATCGAGCAGTTCGCGCTGTACCCGTGGAAGGAAGGTCGCGCTCATTCCCGCCGCGAACTCGCCCGGCTGCGCACTGCCGGCATGGAAGCGGTGCTGCTGCAGAACAAGTCGTCGATCGTGTTCAGTGCCTACACCTACGACAAGCTCGAGGCCGAAGCCTTCACCCTGGAACTGGGCAAGGCGCGCCCGTTCGGCCAGAACCAACAGGTCAATCTCGACAAGCTGAGGTCCTGCCTCGAACACCTGATCGCCGGCACCGAAGCCGATGAGCCTGCGGACCTGAACGGGTTGCAGCTGTTCAGCGTGGCCCGGGAGATCATCAAGCACAGCGACGCCTTCCGCCTGAACTTGCCGGCGGACATCGAGAACTTCACGGAACTGGAAAAAGGCTACGTGCTGGCCGAAGACCTGGCCGATTCACGCTGTGTGATAGAAGAAGAGGGCGCCCGGATCATCTTCCCCAATCCGAACGTCAAAAACGGGCTGCGCGCCGGGATCCTGATCGTGCCGGCGACGGACGAGACGCTGGCCTGATGGCGGTCATGCTGGCCTCTTCCCGGCTGAAGCCGGTCCCACTAAGGGCAGCGCCAGCATTCAATGAAATGCGTGGCGATCAAACCGGCCTCTTCCCGGCTAAAGCCAGTCCTACAGTGGGAACGCGGTAGGTCTGTAGGACCGGCTTCAGCCGGGAAGCAGTTGATCTTGATCTTCGGATGCAAATCAACCCGCCGCTTTCTGCACCTCACCAACCCGACGCACTGCACGCAATTTGGACAGCGTGTCCGCGCAGGTCTTTGCTGCTTCCTGGCCCTTGTGCACGAAGTGATCGAAGAAGAACTTCTGATGCTCTTCACCGGCGTGGAAGTGGTGTGGGGTCAGCACGACCGAGAACACCGGCACTTCGGTTTCCAGCTGAACCTGCATCAGCGCGCTGATCACCGATTGCGCGACGAACTCGTGACGGTAGATACCGCCGTCGACCACCAGACCGGCAGCCACGACGCCTCCGTAGCGACCTGACTTGGCCAGCAACTTGGCGTGAAGCGGGATTTCGAACGCGCCGCCGACTTCAAAGAAATCGATGTCGGTCTCGGCGTAACCGTGTTGCGCCATCTCGGCGACAAAGCCCTTGCGCGCCTGATCGACGATTTCCTTGTGCCAGCAGGCTTGAATGAAGGCGATGCGCTCGTGAGCGTGAATGGCGGTAGGTTGCATGTGTTCTGACTCCTGTTTAATGAAAAAAACAGGGCGTTTTGGATCGAATGGGATGCCAGTGTACGTGCGAAACCGTCCGCGACGCCAAGCGCCTGGACTCGTCTCGAAACGATCCTGTTGTGCCAGTCCCGTTCTCTCTTCATCCGGACTATGACCGTCGGCCCCGGGATCACACCGGGTCTGCTGACCTTGCATCGAGGGTAAGCTCGCTGCAAGCGCTCGCGGGCTAGACGCATTGCGCGCCATTACCGCCGGTGGGGAATTGCACCCCGCCCTGAGAACGTTGCCAACGGCATTTACCGTCGGCGTGCAGTTTGTAACATAGATTCCGGGGATTCGCTTGGGGCCTTTTTGATGGTTTTCATCAGCTTTTCTTATAAGGCGTCTTGGCATTCCTGTCCCAAGCCTTGATTATCGATGCCCCGGACCTCAGAACTGCGGTTCGACCCTAATGAGTGGGAGCTTCATCGTGGCGGTTATCGATCTGCGCAGTGACACCGTGACTCAACCCTCGGCCGGCATGCGCGACGCCATGGCCAGCGCGCCCCTTGGCGATGACGTGTATGGCGAAGACCCGACGGTCAATCGGCTGGAATCGTGGCTCGCCGAGCGACTTGGTTTTGCCGCCGCATTGTTCGTGCCGACCGGCACCATGAGCAACCTGCTCGGACTGATGGCCCACTGCGAGCGCGGCGACGAATACATCGTCGGCCAGCAGGCGCACACCTACAAATACGAAGGCGGCGGCGCGGCGGTGCTCGGCTCGATCCAGCCTCAGCCCCTCGACAACCAGGCGGACGGATCGCTGGACCTGGATCAGGTCTGCGCCGCCATCAAGGCCGACGACTTTCATTTTGCCCGCACCCGGTTGCTGGCCCTGGAAAACACCATGCAGGGCAAGGTCCTGCCCATGGAGTACCTCGCGGCGGCCCGGGCATTCACCCGCGAAAAAGGCCTTAACCTGCACCTCGACGGCGCTCGCCTGTACAACGCCTCCGTCAAACTGGGCGTGGACGCGCGGGAGATCACCCGGCACTTCGATTCAGTTTCGGTGTGCTTGTCCAAAGGGCTCGGCGCGCCGGTCGGCTCGGTGCTGTGCGGCTCAAGCGAATTCATCGCAAAGGCCCGGCGTCTGCGCAAGATGGTCGGCGGCGGCATGCGTCAGGCCGGCATCCTTGCTGCTGCGGGGTTGTACGCGCTGGAGCATCAGGTCGAGCGCCTGGCCGACGATCACGCCAATGCCACGGCCTTGGGCAAAACGCTCGCGGACCTCGGTTTTGACGTCGAGCCGGTGCAGACCAACATGGTTTACGTACGGATCGGCGATCGCGCTCAGGCGCTCAACGCCCTGTGTGCCGAGCGCGGTATCGTGCTAAGCGCCGCGCCGCGGTTGCGCATGGTCACCCATCTCGATGTGACGGCCGCGCATCTGGACAAGGTGGTTGCGGCATTTGCCGAATTCGGCGTTCGCTGATCGGGTGATCAGCCCGATTGCCGGTTTCTATCGAATAACACGCTGTACCGAGCGTACAACGCCTATATAATGCGGCCCTTTGCCGTCGCTGCGTCGAATGACGCTATGCATGTGCCAGGCCGCAGTTTCCGTGGAAGAACCTATGAAAAGCGCAGAAATCCGTGAAGCCTTCCTTCGCTTCTTCGAAGAGCAAGGCCACACTCGAGTCGCCTCCAGCTCCCTGATCCCGGGCAACGACCCGACCCTGCTGTTCACCAACGCAGGCATGAACCAGTTCAAGGATTGCTTCCTCGGTCAGGAAAAACGGGCCTACACCCGCGCCGTCAGCAGCCAGAAGTGCGTGCGTGCCGGTGGCAAGCACAACGACCTGGAAAACGTCGGCTACACCGCGCGTCACCACACTTTCTTCGAGATGCTGGGCAACTTCAGCTTCGGCGACTATTTCAAGCGCGACGCGATCACCTACGCCTGGACCTTCCTCACCGGCGTGCTGAACCTGCCCAAGGAAAAACTCTGGGTCACGGTCTACGCTTCGGACGACGAAGCCTATGACATCTGGACCAAGGAAATCGGCGTGCCGGCCGAGCGCATGGTACGCATCGGTGACAACAAGGGCGCGCCATACGCCTCCGACAACTTCTGGACCATGGGCGACACCGGCCCGTGCGGCCCGTGTACCGAGATTTTCTACGACCACGGCGCCGACATCTGGGGTGGCCCGCCGGGTTCTCCGGAAGAAGACGGCGACCGTTACATCGAGATCTGGAACAACGTGTTCATGCAGTTCAACCGCACGGCCGACGGCGTTCTGCACCCGCTGCCAGCCCCGTCGGTCGACACCGGCATGGGCCTTGAGCGCGTCAGCGCCGTGCTGCAACACGTCAATTCCAACTACGAAATCGACTTGTTCCAGAGCCTGCTGGCTGCTGCTGCAAAAGCCATCGGTTGCAGCAACGACAACCAGGCGTCCCTGAAAGTCGTCGCCGACCACATCCGTTCGTGCGGCTTCCTGATTGCCGACGGCGTACTGCCGTCCAACGAAGGCCGTGGCTACGTGCTGCGTCGCATCGTTCGTCGCGCCTGCCGTCACGGCAACAAGCTGGGCGCCAAGGGCAGCTTCTTCTACCAGATCGTCGCCGCACTGGTCGTCGAAATGGGCGAAGCCTTCCCCGAGCTGAAAACCCAGCAGGCGCACATCGAGCGCGTGCTCAAGGCTGAAGAAGAACAGTTCGCCAAAACTCTGGAGCAAGGCTTGAAGATCCTCGAGCAGGATCTCGCCGAACTCAAGGGCACCGTCGTCCCCGGCGACGTGGTGTTCAAGTTGTACGACACCTACGGTTTCCCGATGGACCTGACCGGCGACATCGCCCGCGAACGCGACCTGACCCTCGACGAGGCAGGTTTCGAGCGTGAGATGGACGCCCAGCGTGAACGCGCGCGTTCCGCCAGCTCCTTCGGGATGGACTACAACAGCCTGGTCAAGGTTGACGTGGCCACGCAGTTCACCGGCTACAAAGCTACCGCAGGCGAAGCGAAGGTCGTCGCGCTCTATAAAGACGGCATCGCGGTCGAGCAACTAAGCGAAGGCGAGGACGGTGTGGTCATCCTCGACCAGACCCCGTTCTACGCAGAATCCGGCGGCCAGATCGGCGACAGCGGTTACCTGACCGCCGACGGCGATGTGCGCTTCGACGTGAGCGACACCACCAAGACCGGCGGCGCGTTCCTGCACCACGGTGTTCAAGTGTCGGGCAGCTTGAAAGTCGGGACCACCGTCAGCACCGACGTCGCCGCCGAAGTACGCCAGGCCACTTCGTTGAACCACTCCGCCACCCACTTGCTGCACGCCGCGTTGCGTCAGGTGCTGGGCGATCACGTCCAGCAGAAAGGCTCGCTGGTCGACAGTCAGCGCCTGCGTTTCGACTTCAGCCACTTCGAAGCCATCAAGCCCGAGCAGATCAAGGCGCTTGAAGACATCGTCAACGCCGAAGTGCGCAAGAACACTGCCGTCGAGACCGAAGAAACCGACATCGAGACCGCCAGGCAGAAGGGTGCCATGGCGCTGTTCGGCGAGAAGTACGGCGACAGCGTCCGCGTGCTGAGCATGGGCGGCGGTTTCTCGGTCGAGCTGTGCGGCGGCATTCACGCCAACCGTACCGGCGACATCGCGTTGTTCAAGATCATCAGCGAAAGCGGTGTGGCCGCAGGCGTGCGCCGTATCGAAGCGGTGACCGGTGCCGTGGCACTGGAGTACCTGAACGCTGCTGAAGAACAACTGAAGGAAGCAGCGAACCTGGTCAAAGGCAATCGCGACAACGTCCTGGACAAGCTGTCGGCGGTACTGGAGCGCAATCGTCTGCTGGAAAAACAACTGGAACAGTTGCAGGCCAAGGCGGCCAGTGCTGTGGGCGACGATCTGTCGGGCTCGGCAGTGGACGTCAAAGGCGTCAAGGTTCTCGCTGCCCGTCTCGACGGTCAGGATGGCAAGGCGCTGCTGGCCCTGGTTGACCAATTGAAGAACAAGCTTGGCCGCGCAGTGATCCTGCTCGGCGGGGTGCATGAAGACAAGGTCGTCCTGGTGGCAGGCGTCACCAAAGACCTGACTGGCCAACTCAAAGCCGGTGATTTGATGAAGCAAGCGGCTGCCGCTGTAGGCGGTAAAGGCGGCGGTCGTCCTGACATGGCGCAAGGCGGCGGTGTTGATGCTGCCGGACTGGAAGCAGCGCTGGCACTGGCTGTTCCGTTCGCCGAACAAGGTATTTAAGTCGACCCACCCGGGGCCCGTCATTCGGGTTCCGGCGCTTCGCGGTTTGAATGATAACGGGCGCCCTTCATGGGCTGAGGCGGCTTTGAGATGGCTTTAATCGTACAAAAGTTTGGCGGCACCTCGGTGGGCTCGGTAGAGCGCATCGAACAGGTGGCCGAGAAGGTCAAGAAATTCCGCGACGCGGGCGATGATCTGGTGGTCGTGCTTTCGGCCATGAGCGGCGAAACCAATCGCCTGATCGAACTGGCCCGGCAGATCAGCGATCAGCCGGTGCCACGCGAGCTGGACGTCATTGTTTCCACCGGCGAGCAGGTCACCATCGCTCTGCTGGCCATGGCGCTGATCAAGCGTGGCGTGCCGGCTGTTTCGTACACCGGTAATCAGGTCCGCATCCTGACCGACAGCGCCCATAACAAGGCGCGTATTCTGCAAATCGACGACCAGAAAATTCGCGCTGACCTGAAGGCCGGTCGTGTGGTGGTGGTCGCCGGTTTCCAGGGCGTCGACGAAGACGGCAACATCACGACCCTGGGTCGTGGCGGTTCCGACACCACTGGCGTGGCGCTGGCAGCGGCGTTGAAAGCCGATGAGTGCCAGATCTACACCGACGTCGATGGCGTCTACACGACTGACCCGCGCGTTGTCTCGCAGGCCCAGCGTCTGGACAAGATCACCTTCGAAGAAATGCTGGAGATGGCGAGCTTAGGCTCCAAGGTCCTGCAGATCCGCGCGGTCGAGTTCGCCGGCAAGTACAACGTCCCGCTGCGCGTACTGCACAGCTTCAAAGAGGGGCCAGGCACCCTCATTACCATTGATGAAGAGGAATCCATGGAACAGCCGATCATTTCGGGCATCGCCTTCAACCGCGACGAAGCCAAGCTGACCATCCGTGGCGTGCCAGACACCCCGGGCGTTGCGTTCAAGATTCTCGGCCCGATCAGTGGCGCGAACATCGAAGTCGACATGATCGTGCAGAACGTTTCGCACGATAACACCACCGATTTCACCTTCACCGTACACCGCAATGATTACCAGGCAGCGCTGCAGGTTCTGCAGAACACGGCCAGTGAAATCGGCGCGCGCGAAGTTATTGGCGATACCAAGATTGCCAAGGTTTCCATCGTCGGTGTCGGCATGCGTTCCCACGCCGGTGTTGCGAGCCGCATGTTCGAAGCGCTGGCCAAGGAGAGCATCAACATCCAGATGATCTCGACGTCTGAAATCAAGGTCTCGGTGGTGATCGAAGAGAAGTACCTGGAGCTGGCCGTGCGCGCGCTGCACACCGCCTTCGAACTCGACGCACCGCGTCAGGGCGAATAAGCCTTGTGCAGGAGGCGCGGTTTCGGCCGCGCCTCCTGGTAGTGAATGTGCGCGAGAAACTGTTCTTTTTCCGGCGCTGGTCGATACTGAGGCATAGACCTGAGGCCGCTTTCGGTTCGGGCCCATGCCGTTTGTCTGTGCAGACTGTAGTCCCTTGAATGTAAGCCGTAAGGAGATAGGTATGCTGATTCTGACTCGCCGGTGCGCCGAAAGTCTGATCATTGGTGATGGTGAAATCACCGTGACCGTGCTCGGTGTCAAAGGCAATCAAGTACGCATTGGGGTCAATGCGCCCAAGGAAGTGGCCGTTCACCGCGAAGAGATTTACCTGCGTATAAAGAAAGAGAAGGACGAAGAACCAAGCCATTAATTTTTATTGAATTTTTGGTTTGCAAACGGGGAAAAGGGTGGTTATTATACGCCCCGTGTTGCGGAGAGCTGGCCGAGTGGCCGAAGGCGCTCCCCTGCTAAGGGAGTACACCTCAAAAGGGTGTCGGGGGTTCGAATCCCCCGTTCTCCGCCATTATTTGCGTAGTACGTTGTAATCTGGCTTGATCGGTAAGTTGTTGAATTTACTAGAGATAGTGCTTGACCAAGAGATTTGACGGCCTATAATGCGCGGCAACAAATGCACTCGTAGCTCAGCTGGATAGAGTACTCGGCTACGAACCGAGCGGTCACAGGTTCGAATCCTGTCGAGTGCACCATTTAAGCGTTGTTTGTAGTGATACGAATAACAGTCTTAAGTTAGAAAGAGCCTGGCTTCAACAGGTCTTCGGAAGCACCACTCACTTCCAGAAGTAAAACGCAACGGCCAGAGGTGAACTGGTTTAAAAAGCGCCATCTGCACTCGTAGCTCAGCTGGATAGAGTACTCGGCTACGAACCGAGCGGTCACAGGTTCGAATCCTGTCGAGTGCACCATAAAACGAAAAGCCCGCATGAAAATGCGGGCTTTTTGCTTTCTAGCGTTTGCCTTTTACGCAGCCGTGTTCATCGAATGACACCTGTCTGCTGCGTCCCTTCTTTTCGTCATACACATACCGCACTTCAGCGTTACGGCTGATGATCTTGTCCGGTCGACCCAGCAAGCTTTCCACGTCGCGTTTGGTCATCCCCGTTGGTGTCTGCTGATTGATGATCGCCTTGCGGCGCTGCTCCGCACTCAGGATATTTCCGCAACCGTCGTCGCGCTGACCCACAACCACCACTTCCCGGCTTTTTCGATCTTGCGGCGTGTCCACTTTTGAAGCGGGGGGAGGGGGCGCAACGCTCATGCCCGATGCTGGGTTGATACCCTGTGGCGTTGTGGCTTGCCCGCTGGGGCAACTCAGTGTGGTGAAGGTCACGCTGCCGCTTTGATCCTGGCAGCGATTGACCGTGGTGGCGCCTGCGCCGAGTGGCAAAAACAGCAGCAGGGTGATGAAGAGCTTTTCAGTGTTCAGCGGCATCGCAACGTCCTCCCTGACCAATGTCCGGCAAGGGTAGCGATGAGGATTTCTCACGGCGAGCGGGTTTTGTTCACCGGATATGACGGGGTGATATCAGTGACTCGGACAGCGGTTAACGTTGTGTTGCAACCGATTGTTTCACGTTGAATTTTTAGCCTCCCGTCACGGCAGGCGGTGTATGATTGCGCCCGTCAGCCCCGCCGGGGCTTGTGGACTACCTCCATGGACTTACCCAGTAGCAACTCAACACTAAGTTTCACCAATCAAGAATCGACTGATTGATCTTCTGGCGGGTTCCACTGCTGGGAGTGGAGTTCGCCTATGACCCAAATCGAAGTAAAAAAGACGCAGGAAAGCCTTCAGGATCGTCTCGCCCAAGTCATCGACTTGCTGCAACGTCAGCGCATCGTCGAAGACCTGACACACCGTCAGGAAGGCCAGCACCAGGATCGTGTCGAGAACCTCGTTCATCGGCAGAATCTCGTCGAGCTGCAGCGTAAGCTCGATGACCTGCACTCCGCCGACGTTGCCTACATCCTGGAAGCACTTCCCCTCGAAGACCGTCTGACGGTCTGGCAGCTGGTGAAGGCCGAGCGTGACGGCGATATCCTTCTCGAAGTGTCCGACTCCGTTCGGGAAACCCTGATCGCCGACATGGACGATCACGAGCTTCTCGCTGCCGCCAAGGAAATGGACGCCGACGAGCTGGCCGACCTCGCGCCAGAGCTGCCGCGCGATGTTGTCCATGAGCTGATGGAGGCGCTGGACAGCCAGCAGCGCGAGCGCGTGCGTTCTGCCCTGTCCTACGACGAGGATCAGGTCGGGGCTCTGATGGACTTCGAGATGGTGACCATCCGTGAGGATGTCAGCCTGGAAGTCGTTCTGCGTTATCTGCGCCGTCTGAAAGAGCTGCCCGGTCATACCGACAAACTGTTCGTGGTTGACTCCGATGGCGTGCTCAAGGGCGTGCTGCCCATCAAGCGTCTGCTGGTCAACGACCCCGAGAAGCAGGTGTCAGACGTCATGGCCAATGACCCGGTGAGCTTCCATCCTGATGGCGATGCGTATGAAGCCGCCCAGGCATTTGAACGTTACGACTTGATTTCTTCCCCTGTGGTCGACAAGAACGGCAAGCTGATCGGCCGTCTGACCATCGATGAAATGGTCGACCTCATCCGTGAGGAGAGCGAGACCGAAGTGCTCAACATGGCGGGTCTGCGGGAGGAAGAAGACATCTTCGCCTCCGTCTGGCGTTCACTGCGCAACCGCTGGTCCTGGCTGGCCGTCAACCTGATTACCGCCTTTCTCGCCTCGCGGGTGATCGGTCTGTTCGAAGGCTCCATCGAGAAGCTGGTGGCGCTCGCGGCGCTGATGCCGATCGTGGCAGGGATTGGGGGCAACTCCGGCAACCAGACCATCACCATGATCGTTCGGGCGATGGCCCTTGATCAGGTCAGCACCGGCAACACCTCACGCCTAATGCGCAAGGAGCTGGGTGTCGCGCTCATCAACGGTCTGGTGTGGGGCGGGGTGATAGGGATCGTCGCTTATCTGCTGTACCACAGCTGGTCCCTTGGGGTGGTGATGACCGTCGCCATGACATTGAATCTGCTGTTGGCAGCGTTGATGGGCGTGCTGATCCCGATGACCCTGGCCCGGTTCGGTCGCGATCCGGCGATGGGCGCCAGTGTGATGATCACGGCCATGACCGACAGTGGCGGGTTCTTTATCTTTCTCGGATTGGCGACCGTGTTTTTGCTCTAACCACACGCTTCAATCAAAACCGCCTTCAGGGCGGTTTTTTTATGTGCGCGAAACCTTTTAATGCGTCGGAAACAATGAAGTCATTAGATTTCAGGCACAAAAAAGCCAGCAGAGCGCTGGCTTTCAAGTCTCTGGTTTAAACGACTTATTCGTCGTCGTTTGCCAGGCTAGTGTCATGTGCAATCAGGGAAACCAGCGCGTTCTGTTGGCGGTGAGCCAACTGACGGAACCGCTGCAGCAGCTCGCGTTCGTGAAGCGAAAGCTCCGGGCTGTCCAGACGCAGACTTGGCTCATCACCCAGCGCGCCTTCTTGAATCAGACTCTGCTCAATACGTGCAATGATTTCCGAGTTCATGCTGCGGTGGTGCTGTTTGGCGACGTCCGCAATACGCTCGCGCATGCCTTCCGGTAGACGAACTACGAACTTGTCAGCGGTGCGACTGGAATAATTGGCCTGTTTCATAGGGCTCATATATTTAACCGAATTAGTTCAAAGAGAGAGGCGGTTCTTGCATTAGGCCGCAGATGTCATGCTCTGACTGTCTTTTGGACGAAATGTTCAACCAACCCGCAGAAAGGATCGCCATCCTGCATCAATGCGTCGAATCCTTGGCGTCAAATGTGTGACAAATATTGAACTAGATAAAGGCTTTTAGCCAGCACCAATTATCCGAAATGCGTTCTGGTTTGCAAACTGGAAAGCTGATCACCCTTACGGTGCTGGGCAAGCGCCGTGATGGCTATCTGTCCTCAGCGTAGTGGGAGAGTGAGAATAATACGAGGAGGGACTCAACAAAGAGACGAAGGGTCTGTTGCGGCATCGCCGCTCTGGCTTGAGCCCAGCTGCCGGAAAGGCGGCGGATGACGTGTGCCCGGCCAGCAAGGAGACATCAAGGCGCTGGCGAAGGGCTGACAAGGCTCAGGGCTTGGCCTGGCGCAAGACTGGATCGAACTTGATGCGGCGTCCCACGAACAGCGCTGCCACGAACAGGCTGACAAAAATCCCTGCAGCTGCTTTCGCCAGGGTACTTATGGTTTCCATTGACGGAACCAGCAGTTGGTCTGCGGCGAGGGCCATCAGGGCCAGGATCAGGAACGAAATTGCTGCTTTGGACATGGCTGCTCTCTAATGGGGTGCTCTATGACGAAGGGCGCGTCGGAGCCGATGCAGTGGCTGATCAGCAACTGCCGATCAAAACACCCAGCGTTCCGAGCGAGTAACCGGCACGGCTTCTTCATTCTCGTGGGCCAGAATGGCTTCTGTGCCCTGACTTGTCATGGCTGCAAACCGTGGCGTCTGTTGCATCAGGTGATGAGGCTGAGCCTGAACGGCGACGCTCTCTGATTTCACGGCCTCTGACTTGCTGCCATCATCCTGGAAGTGGAAGGCGACCAATGCGACAAGCGCGGCAGCGTTGAGCAGGGACAGTGTCATGTTCATCTCGGGTACCTTCGCGGGGGACGGTGTTCAGAGGAGTGGTTCGCGAATAAGAATAGTGCAGTCTGCATGCCAACCTTGAAAGCAAATAAATCTTATATAAATCAATAGCATAAACAGGATTTTGCGGATTGTAGGGTTGCGTTTTGCAATACGGACGATGGCCGTCGTTGCATTCTGCACGATAGCGCTATGATGTGACCGGCAGGCAGCGTCTTACAGATCCCGTTGATAATGACGACATGACAAGCCAGCGCCTTGTCGTTAAGATGCACGCCGTCTGTTTTGGTGTCCTCTTAGTTCAACGGATAGAACGAGCCCCTCCTAAGGGCTAGATGCAGGTTCGATTCCTGCAGGGGACATATCTGATTCACCAGTATTCGCCAGAACACCACGCCTTCCCTGTCACACGTCTCGGCCGTCCGGCCAGTCAGCCCAATCTGTCGTTCATGCCTGCGTGCTCGCTTGAGTGTGCTGATCCGCGTACCAACGATTGCGACCATTATTTTTCGCGTAGTAAAGATAAGCATCCGCCGCCTTGATCATGCCGGCAGGCGTGGTGTCTTCCAGCGCAGGGAATCTGGCCGTGACGCCCGCGCTTGCGGTGACAATCTGCTCAGGATGATCGGCGTGCTCCAGCGCGAGCGCCCTGATGGCCTGCAAGATGTCCTCTGCGAGCCGGCCCGCGCCGTGGATGTCGGTGTCCGGAAGCAGCACCGTGAATTCCTCGCCACCGTAGCGAACGGCGAGGTCCGCAGGCCGTTTCAACACGCCGCTGATGGCCTGGGCGACCTGCTGGAGACAGTCGTCACCTGCCGCATGGCCGTAGCGGTCGTTCAAGCGCTTGAAGTAATCGATGTCGAGCATGATCAACGCGAGCGGGTAGCGCTGCCGTTTTGCGCGGCCGATCTCGCTGTTGAGCGCCATGTCGAGGCGCCGCCGGTTGCCCAGTCTGGTCAGGCTGTCCGTCAAAGCCATGTCTCTGACTGCCTGATGGGCGAGGCGAATCTCGCTCTCCATGGCCATGCGGCCGCGCAACTGGGTGAGCACGATGAAGGCAAATCCGATAAACCCGGCGATCAGGACCAACAGCACGAGTCCGGACTTGAGCAGGTCGCGACGCCACGGCCCGACGAAGGATTCTCTCGACAGCCCTGCTTCGACCACCAGCGGATAACTCGACAGCGCACGAAAGGCGTACAACCGGTACGTGCCGTCAACGACGGCTTTGACTTGCGCGACACCTTCGTTGGCGGTCGGCAGATAGCGTTTGAAGATCTCGCTGTCGGCCAGGCTTTGTCCCACCACGGAATCCATGAACGGGCGCCTGACCAGGATAGTGCCGTCACGCATCGCCAGCACCAGCGCGCCGCGATCATCAATCTTGAAGTCGCCGTAATAATCCATGAAGTAGCTGAGCTTGATGGTCCCCAGCAGCACGCCCGCGAACGAGCCGTCAGCGTTATTCAGCCGTCGGGAGACCGGGATGATCAGCTCGCCGTTGGATCGGCTTTTGACCACATTGCTGATGCGCACGCGGTGATCGGTGTGGGTGCGGTGATAGTTGAAGTAGTCCCGATCGGCGTTATTTGCGGTGTCCGGGGTCACGTCCTTGTCCGTGGCGATCCATCGTCCGTCGGCGCCATAAATGAACAGCCCGTGGAGCTGAGGCATGAGCCTCGATTGCTGCACCATCAGTGCATGGATGCGCGGGACATCGATGTTGGCCAAGCCATCGCCCTCGACCCGCTCGCCCAGGGTGTACGTGAGGATGTCGACCTGCCGGATGGCGTCCTCTGCGTGCTGCGCCGTGGCACGCGCCAGATTGGTGACCGAGTCCCGGGCGAAGGCGTAGGCGTGGTTGTAATCGCGCCAGGCGCGCCACCCCTCGACCGAGATGAACGTCAGCAGCACCAGAATCATGAACGCAAGGGTGAGGCGAAAGACGGCCGTGTTCCGTCCCGGGCCCAGATCCAATAGATCGAAGGCGCCTGACGGCGGTGGATGCTGTTCGCCTCCTGGCATGCTCATTGACCTCCTGTAGACATGTCAGCTGTGGATGCTGCCGACCGCGTTGATCAGCGCGCCCCCCATTTCTTCCGCCCACAGCTGCGCGCTCGACCTCCGGCCCGGCAGCACCGGCTCGCCTTCCTCACCGTAGCCGACAGGCAACGTTGAGTAGCGACCGAGCACCGACGCCATGTAGTCCGGACCTGACGGGTTTGTGTGAATCACGATCAATACGGCGGCGGCGAAATCTGCCGGCAGTCCGGCGAGGAGGATACGCAGGGCTTGCTTCGCACCTTGCGAGCCTCCGATGACGACAACGTTCCTCAGCACTTCAGTGTTCTGAGCGTCCATTGCTTTTCTCCCTGTTGGCTCTAGAGGGTGGACACAACGCAACCGCTTGCCGTTCATTTTCACGTCATCAGCGCTGATGAATGCCATCACGCGCGTCGGGCGGCCGTCGGGCTGATCAACGGGCAATAAAAAAGCCACGAGACGCATAGTCTCGTGGCTTTCGTGAACAGACGCATCGGAATCGACGCGACCGGTCAGGCGTTGTTACAGCGCCATGTCGCTGGCTGGCTTGCTTTCAGCAGGCTTGCCCGGCGCGACAGTGCTGGTGCCGACGCTCTGATCGAGCACAGGCGGTTTGCCCAGTTGCAGCACTTCGGCGGTGTAGTTCCACTCTTGCTGAACAGCGGCTGGCGAGTCATTCAGCTTGGTGCCATAGCTCGGCACGATCTGATGGATCTTGGCTTGCCACTCTGGCGTCGCGACCTGGGTCTTGAACAGTTTTTCCAGAACGTTGAGCATGATCGGTGCAGCGGTCGACGCGCCTGGCGATGCGCCCAGCAGGGCAGCAATGGTGCCGTCCTGAGAGGAAACGACTTCGGTGCCCAGTTTCAGGACGCCACCCTTGTCCG
The DNA here is from genome assembly GCF_021728295.1 of Pseudomonas petrae. Taxonomy (GTDB): domain Bacteria; phylum Pseudomonadota; class Gammaproteobacteria; order Pseudomonadales; family Pseudomonadaceae; genus Aquipseudomonas; species Aquipseudomonas petrae. The sequence continues at coordinate 251,289 of NZ_JAKJXE010000001.1, read as the reverse complement.
CGTCACGCTTGATGATCTGCACGCGCTGACCGGCTTGCCACAGGCGCCAGTCTTCTTTCCTGGCGTGCGGGAAGTATTCCTGCAGCGCCTTGAAGCGGTCGTCATCAGACAGCATCAACTGACCGGCGAGGTACTCGACCAGCGGATACTGCTCGATGCCAACCTTGGTCATTGGCCAGAAGTTTTGGGTGGTCATGCTGCTGAACAAGTCCAGGTACGAACCTTCTTTCAGGAACTTGGTGGAGAAGGTGGCGAACGGGCCAAACAGGATCACCCTCTTACCGTCCAGCACACGCGTGTCCAGGTGCGGAACCGACATGGGCGGCGCGCCGGTGGAGGCGATGCCGTAGGCCTTGGCCATGTGCTGCATGGCAACGGTCGGGTTCTCGGTCACCAGGAACGAGCCGCCAACCGGGAAGCCAGCGTATTCCTGAGCCTCGGGAACGCCGGATTTCTGCAGCAGCTTCAATGCGCCGCCGCCTGCACCGATGAACAGGAACTTGGCGTCAGTAGCGGTGGTGGTGCCGTCTTTCAGGTTCTTGTATTCAACGTGCCACGAGCCGTCGTCGTTGCGGGTGATGTCGTTCACTTCGCTGGACAGCTTCAAATCGAAGTTCGGGCGGGTCTGCAGGTACGACACGTACTGACGGGTGACTTCACCCCAGTTGACGTCGGTGCCGATTGGCGTCCAGGTGGTCGCCAGCTTCTGCGAAGGATCACGGCCTTCCATCATCAGCGGGACCCACTTGGCGATCTGCGCCGGGTCTTCGGAGTACTGCATCGGGCGGAACAGGGGGCTGGCTTGCAGCGCGTCATAACGCTTTTTCAGGAATTTGATGTTGTCATCGCCCCACACAAAACTCATGTGCGGTGTGGTGTTGATGAACGAAGGCGGGTTCTTCAGGACGCTCTGGCGGACCTGCCAGGACAGGAACTGACGGGTGACCTGGAAGGCTTCGTTGATCTCGATGGCTTTGGAGATGTTGACCTTGCCGTCTTTGTCTTCAGGCGTGTAGTTCAGCTCGGCGAGGCCGGAGTGACCGGTACCGGCGTTGTTCCAGCCGTTGGAGCTTTCTTCGGCGACGGCGTCCAGGCGCTCGACCATTTCCATCGACCAGCTCGGCTCGAGTTCATTGAGCCAGACGCCCAGGGTCGAACTCATGATGCCGCCGCCGATCAGCAGTACATCGACTTTCTTGCTTTCTGCGGCGTGGGCTTGCAGGAAGGTGGCCGAAATCGCAAGGCCCAGTAGAGCCGTGCTCGTTTTCTTGAACATCGAATCATCCAATAGATAGAAAGTTATCCGCCTGCAGCATTCGTCGCGCAACGTCCTGCAGTGCCGGGCGCCAGCGTGCGGCGCGAACGTCAGACAGGCTTCGCTCTCGGAAAACGAGGAGGAAGGGTCAAGAGGCCAGTGAAAAGGTCGGCCTCGTGTTCTATGTCCCTCGGTGCTGTGCTTTTTATTCGATCATTGGAATCAGCAGCTTGAGTAAACATCATCTGCCGCAGGACCTGGTCATCAGGTCCATCCCCTGCGGCGGGCGGGGATTGTACCCGAAATGTCATTTTCGACAAATCGGGTGGCAAACTAGTCAATACGCCATTTTGTCTCAGGGTGGCGATTGGCTGGCCGGGGGCCGGAACGCCGCGCCGGTTACAGCGTGAATTTGCCCACCATGGAGTGGAAGGAAACGGCCAGCCGCGACAGCGCCTGACTCGACGCGCTGGTCTGATTCGCCCCCGCTGCGGTTTGGGTCGACAGGTCCTGGATGTTCACCAGATTGCGGTCCACCTCACGGGCCACTTGTGCCTGTTCTTCTGCCGCGCTGGCGATCACCAGGTTGCGTTCGTTCATCTGGCTGACGCCTTCGCTGATGCGTTCCAGTGCGTGGCCGGCTTCGGTGGCCAAGGATTGGGTATGCACGGCGATCGCCTGACTCTTGCCCATGGCCTGCACGGCTTCGTCGGCGCCATTGCGCACCTTGGTGATCATCGATTCGATTTCGCCGGTGGAGGTTTGAGTGCGGTGGGCGAGGGCACGTACTTCGTCCGCCACCACCGCAAAGCCCCGGCCCTGCTCGCCGGCGCGGGCCGCTTCGATGGCGGCGTTGAGCGCCAGCAGGTTGGTCTGCTCGGCGATCCCGCGGATCACGTCGAGCACTTTGGTGATGTCGCGGATCTGTCCGGCCAGCGCTTCGACGCGGTGGGTCGATTCGGTGATTTCCACGGTCATGGTGTTCATTGCGGTGACAGCCTGCTGCACTTGTTGCTGGCCCTTGATGGCGTCTTCGGAAGTCTGCGCCGATACCTGCGAAGCGCTTGCAGCGTTGCGCGCCACTTCTTCCACTGCGGCGGTCATCTCGTTGACGGCCGTTGCGGCTTGCTGAATTTCATCGTTCTGACGCATCAGCCCGCGTGTGCTGTCGTCGGTCACCATGGTCAGTTCTTCAGCCGCGGCCGCCAGTTGATCCGACGCGGTTGCGATCTGCTGAACGGTGCCCTTGAGGCTGCCCTGCATGTTGGACAGCGCCTTGAGCAATTGCCCGGTTTCGTCCTGGCCGCCGACCTGGATGGCCTGACTCAGATCACCGTCCGCCACCCGGGTGGCGCTTGCCACCGATTGATAGATCGGCCGGGTGATCATTCGTGTGACGATCAGCCCCAACGCAATGGCGCACACCACCGCTATCAGCGAACCGATGATCAGAACCCACGTCACCTGAGTGTCGGTTTCAATCCCGGCCTGTGCCTGTTCGTTGGCCTGGCGCATGTTGGATTCGATCATGAGTTTCAGTTCGCCCATGGTCTTGCGATAGCTGGGCGTCACGCTGGTGGCAGCCAATTTGCTGGCTTGCTCGAGGTCGCCGCTCTGCGCCACAGACAGCGCATTGAGGGCGGCGCTGATATAAGCGGCCCAGTCGCGTTCGAAGTCATCGCCTGCGGCTTTTTCATCCGCATCGAGCGGCGTGGCGCGGTAAGTCTTGAAGTCCGTCTCGGCCTGGGCCTGGTTTTCTTTCAGTGACTGGATTGCCGCGTTGATGTCGTCCGGGTTGGCCTTGAGCGCGCTCAGTCCGATGGCCTTGAAAAAGTCGCGGTTGGTGGCGATGACGTTAGCCTTCACCGAATCGACTTTGGCGATCGATACCAGATTGTCGCTCACCGTGTTTTCAAACAGATCGTACAGCCGCGAGATACCGCTCTGCCCCAGCACACCCACTACCACGGTGATCAGCGCACACAGGCAGAAAGCCGAAAGGAGCTTGGTCTTCAATTTCAGGTCGGTCAGCCAGGACATGGGGTGCACTCGGAGGGAATGGGGTTGCGGCTGTTGGGCACGCGTTGCATGACTGGATATCGGCGGAGCGACCAAGGACTTTACCCCTTCGCTCGGGCGGTGATGGGGTCGCAGCGTGCCGGGGCAGAGTGTCGGGCGAGGTTTTTCCATCGCGTTTTGCCTAAGTTTTGTTTTGGCGCCGCCGATAACTCGGACAAGCGGCGTCATGTCGCAACTCTATTGGCCCTCTCTGCCCGGACCCTGGGAACGAGACCGCCGCCCTTGCAAGTGCCTCAAGGCCGACTATTTATCCGGTGACAGGAATCTCGATGCTGGCGTGGAACCAAAAAACCTTTCTGATCGTCGACGATTTTTCCGACTTCCGCAGTTCGGTCCGCTCGATGCTGCGCGAGTTGAGCGTCAAGGCGGTGGACACTGCCGACACCGGCGAGGAGGCGCTGAAGATGTGCGCGCAGAAGCGCTACGACTTCATCCTCCACGACTTCAATCTGGGCGACGGCAAGAAGAATGGTCAGCAGGTGCTCGAAGACCTGATGACCGATCGACTGATCAGCCACGAAAGCGTGTTCGTCATGGTCACCGCCGAAAACAGCCAGGCGATGGTGATGAGCGCGCTGGAATGGGAGCCGGATGCGTACCTGACCAAGCCGTTCAACCGTGCGAGCCTGGCTCAGCGTCTGGAGAAGATCGTCCAGCGCAAGACCCTGCTCAAGCCGATCCTGCAAGCGCTCGACCGCAGCAACCCGACCGAAGTGCTGGCCGCCTGCGTCGCGCTGACTAAACAGGACCCCCGCTTTGCGCCGCTGTGCCTGCGCTATAAAGCCGATGCACTGCGTGACCTCAATCAGCACGAGCCGCTGGAAGTCTTTCTCAAGTCGATCCTCGCCGACCGCCCGCAACCCTGGGCGTACGTGGCGTTGGGCAAGCTGCTGTTCAAGCGCGGGCGCAATGCCGAAGCGCAGACCGTGTACGAAGAAGCGATTCGCGCCTTCAATGCCATGCCGGTGCTGTACGACGGGCTCGCCGATGTATTGGTGGCCAGCGGCGATAACAAGCGTGCGCAAAAGATGTTGGAAGAGGCGGTGCGGTTATCGCCGTACGCCGTGCGCCGTCAGCGTCTGCTGGGCAAGCTGGCGCTGGAAAATGAGGACTTCGATGGCGCTTCGAAGGCGTATCGTCAGGCCGTTTCCCAAGGCCAGTTTTCACGCTTCAAGGACCCGGAAACCAACCTGGGTTTCGCTCAGGCATTGATCAGCCGTGGCGGCGAGCGCGGCCTGGATGCGCGCGCCCGCGTGGAGATCAACCAGACCCTGACCGAAGTGGCCAAGGAAAACGGAAACGATGCCGGCCTGCAAGTGCGCGCGCGCCTGATGAAAGCCACCAGCGTCGCATCTTCCGATCCGGAAATGGCCGCCAAGCTGACCGAGCAGGCGATGGAACGGCTTGAGGGCATGGAGCAGTTTCTCAGCGCCGACGCGGCACTGGCGGTGGCCTCGCAGCTCAAGTTGCTCGGTCAGGAAAACGCCGGCGCGGGCATTCTGAAAAGCTGTGCCGAAATCTACGGCGACGATCCGCTGGTCATGCAGAACATCGCCAGGCAGACCGACGATCCCGAGATTCTCGGCGCCGGCAAGGCGGCCATCGATTTCAACATTCAGGGCATTCGCTGCTACCGCGCCGGCAAGCTCGGCGAAGCGCAGGACCTGTTCCGCCAGGGTCTGGCCCTGCAACCGAAAAACATCAGTATCGCGCTGAACATGGCGCAGTCGCTGCTGCACATGGGCGTTCAGAATCTCGACGCGGCGAGCCTGGCGGAATGCCAGAACAGTCTCAAGATGGTGGGCAAGATGCCGGAGACCGACCCGCGCTTCGAGCGTTTCCAGAAACTGCGACTCAGGGCTTTCGGCGAATGAAAGATCAGGATCTCGGGCTCGACTTTTCCATGGTGATTGCTTCCACCGTCCATGACATGAAGAACGCGCTGGGGTCGTTGATCCTGGCCCACAGCCAGTGGGTCAAGCAGCTTCCCGAGGCCTATCGTGGCACGCCGGATCAGGGCGTTATCGATTACGAGTTCGCCCATCTCAACGGCATGCTGGTGCAGCTGCTGGGGCTGTACAAGCTGGGCGTGAACCAGCTGCCGTTGCGCCCGGATTATCACGAGCTGGATGACTTCATCGAAGCGCAACTGGCCTTCCATCAGGAAGTGCTCGTCAGTCGGGGCATTACGGCTCGCTACGCGGTGGATGATTTCGGTCTGCCGGGCTTCTTCGATCGCGAGCTGGTGGGCTCGGTGGTGTCCAACGTGGTCATCAACGCCATTCGGTTTGCGCGCAGTGAGGTGTTGATTACGGCAGGGCAGGTCGGTGAGCAACTGGTGATCAGCATCAACGACGACGGCCCGGGGTTTCCCGCGCGGATGATCGAGGAGCAGACCGACTACGTGCTGGGCATCAACCAGAACAGTGGCAGCACCGGCCTGGGTTTATATTTCGCGGCGAACATCGCAAAACAGCATCAGCGCAAAGGCATCCCCGGCCACATCGAAATCGCCAACGGCGGCGCCTTGGGCGGCGGGTTGTTCAGTATTTATCTGCCCTGAGATTGAGGGCGCTTTGCCGAGATCAACAGCGGATCAAAGGCTTCCCGGCTAAAGCCGGTCCCACGGGATGCATGCGTCGTTTCGTGGAGCTGAGATTGAGGGCGCTTTGCCGAGATCAACAGCGGATCAAAGGCTTCCCGGCTAAAGCCGGTCCCACGGGATGCAAGCGTCGTTTCGTGGAGCTGAGATTGAGGGCGCTTTGCCGAGATCAACAGCGGATCAAAGGCTTCCCGGCTGAAGCCGGTCCTACGAAATGAACGCGACGTGTTCGTAGAGCTACAACTTCACGCCTTGCCCCAGCACCACATTCAGCGCGTTGCGCGCATCGTCCAGTTGCACCAGCGTGGCGTGATGGGCGCCCAGCGCATCGCGGTTTTCGATGGCAGTGAGGATGGCGCGGTGGCGGGGCAATGCCAGTTCGTGCAGGTTCGGGCGTTTGTTGGAATGCTTCAACGCCTCGCGCAGTGCCAGCGACAGCATATTGCACAAGTGCGCGAGCAAATCGTTGTGGGTGGCGTCGGCGATGCGGCTGTGGAAATCGAGGTCCGGTTGCAGCACGTCTTCAACGGTGGGCGCGGCGGCCATACGGTCGTAGGCTTCGCCGATGGCGATGAGGTCTTCGGGGGTCGCGTGTTGCGCAGCGAGGGCGGCGGCGGCCGGTTCGATGATGCTGCGAACGCTGGTGAGCAGGGCGAAAAACTCATTTTGCGGCGAGCTTTGCATCAGCCAGTGCAGCACGTCCGGATCAAGAATGTGCCATTCGCGGCGCGGCTTGACCACTGTGCCCACCCGCGGCCGGGAATACACCAGACCTTTGGCGACCAACACCCGCGTGGCTTCGCGCAGCACCGGACGACTGACGGCATATTCTTCACACAGCAGGGCTTCGGCGGGGAGTTTGTCATCAGGCTTGAAGCGGCCCGAGACAATCTGCATGCCGATGTCCTGGACAATGCGCGAGTGCATGCTTTTACGGTCGGAGGGCTTACGGTAATCCATGGGGCGCGGGGCGATCCTGAGCGGTGAATGCGGCGCATCATAGCATTGGCGACAAAGCGGAAGGGTGGACTCTACCTCCACCTGTAGGAGCGTGGCTTGTCCCGCGATCTGGCGCGAAGCGGCAGCAAAATCACGTGCCCCGGCGCGTCAATTGGATCGGGCGCGTCGGGTTGCTGCCGGTGCCCGGCAGATCGCGGGACATGCCACGCTCCTACAGGGGCGTGGCGCCTTCAATCAATGGCTCTCAATCAATGGCTCTCAATCAATGAGAATGCCGTGGCACTTCAGAGCCGCGCATGCCGACCAGGAAGTCGAAGTCGCAACCCTGATCCGCCTGCATCACATGATCGATGTACAGCTGACGGTATCCGCCGATTAGCAACTGTGGCGGCGCTTGCCAATCGGCCAGACGCGCGGCCAGTTCCGCTTCCGGAATATCAAGGTGCAAGCGGCCGGTCGCGCAATCCAGTTCGATGAAATCACCTTCCTGCACCACCGCCAGCGGACCCCCGGCAGCGGCCTCGGGTGCGACGTGCAAAACCACCGTGCCGTACGCCGTGCCGCTCATGCGCGCGTCGGAAATCCGCACCATGTCGGTCACGCCTTGAGCCAGCAGCTTGGCCGGCAGACCCATGTTGCCGACTTCGGCCATGCCCGGATAACCCTTCGGCCCGCAGTTCTTCATCACCAGAATGCTGCTTGCGTCGACGTCCAGGTCCGGATCGTTGATGCGCGCCTTGTACATGTCGAAGTTCTCGAACACCACGGCGCGACCCCGGTGCTTCATCAGCGCAGGCGTGGCGGCGGACGGCTTGAGCACCGCGCCCAACGGCGCAAGGTTGCCGCGCAGCACGCAGATGCCGCCATCGGCCACCAGCGGATTGTCGATGGCGCGAATCACTTCATCGTCGCCATAGATCGGCGAATTCTGCACGTTTTCCCACAGCGTCTTGCCGTTCGCGGTCAAGGCGTCGGGATGGGGAATCAGGTTGTTCTCGCCCAGACGACGCAACACGGCAGGCAGGCCGCCGGCGTAGTAAAACTCTTCCATCAGGAAACGCCCGGAAGGCTGCAGGTCCACCAGTGTTGGCGTGCCCCGACCGATGCGGGTCCAGTCGTCCAGCTCAAGGTCCACGCCGATACGACCGGCGATGGCCTTGAGGTGGATCACCGCGTTGGTCGAACCGCCGATGGCGGCGTTGACGCGGATGGCGTTTTCAAACGCTTCGCGGGTCAGGATCTTCGACAGACGCAGGTCTTCGTTGACCATCTGCACAGCCCGCATGCCTGACATATGCGCCAGTACATAACGGCGAGAGTCGACCGCAGGAATCGCCGCGTTGTGGGGCAGGGAGGTGCCCAGCGCTTCGGCCATGCACGCCATCGTCGACGCGGTGCCCATGGTGTTGCAGGTACCGGCCGAGCGCGACATGCCCGATTCGGCGGAAAGGAATTCATCCAGGCTGATCTGCCCGGCTTTATAGGATTCGTGCATCTGCCAGACGATGGTGCCGGCGCCGATGTCTTTGCCTTTGTGTTTACCGTTGAGCATCGGCCCGCCGGTGACGACGATGGCCGGGATGTCACAGCTGGCAGCGCCCATCAACAAGGCAGGGGTGGTCTTGTCGCAACCGGTCAGCAGCACCACGCCGTCGATGGGGTTGCCGCGAATCGCTTCTTCAACGTCCATGCTCGCCAGGTTGCGGGTCAGCATGGCAGTCGGGCGCAGGTTCGATTCGCCGTTGGAGAAGACCGGGAATTCAACCGGGAAACCACCGGCTTCGATCACGCCGCGTTTGACGTGTTCGGCGATGGTGCGGAAGTGGGCGTTGCAGGGGGTGAGTTCGGACCAGGTGTTGCAGATGCCGATGATCGGCTTGCCCTGGAACTGGTGGTCGGCGATGCCTTGGTTCTTCATCCAGCTGCGGTACATGAAGCCGTTCTTGTCGGCGGTACCGAACCACTGGGCGGAGCGCAGCGTGGGTTTCTTATTGGAATCAGACATAAATCAGCACTCTTATTGTAGGGCTTTATTTGTAAGACTAAAGGCTGCAGGTGCCGACTAAAATAGGCCGAAAATGTCGCGAGTGGAAGAGTTGTGGTCTTAAATAGTAATACTATATAGTCGATCTCAACCGAGGGACGACCCTGCCGGCTTCATCCGCAGCAATGCGCACACGAAGGCAGAGGCGATCCCCGCAGGCTCCATAACAAAAACAATGAGGACCGCATCCATGAGCCAGGAACTCAGGCTTATTCGTCGCATCACCCTGAAACTCATTCCCTTCCTGATCCTGCTGTACCTGATCGCCTATGTGGACCGTTCCGCCGTCGGCTTCGCCAAGCTGCACATGGGCGCGGACGTGGGCATCGGTGACGCGGCCTATGGCATGGGCGCCGGCCTGTTCTTCATCGGCTACTTCCTGTTGGAAATCCCCAGCAACCTGATGCTCGAACGCTTCGGCGCGCGGCGCTGGTTCGCGCGAATCATGGTCACCTGGGGCGTCATCACCATGGGCATGGCCTTCATTCAGGGCCCGACCAGCTTCTATGTCATGCGCTTCTTGCTCGGCGCCGCCGAAGCAGGGTTCTTCCCGGGCGTTCTGTACTACATCACCCAATGGTTTCCGGTCCGCCATCGCGGCAAGATCCTCGGCCTGTTCATCCTTTCCCAACCCATCGCGATGATGATCACCGGCCCGATTTCCGGCGGTTTGCTGGGCATGGAAGGGGTGGCCGGTCTGCACGGCTGGCAGTGGCTGTTCCTGTGCATCGGCGCGCCGGCGATTCTGCTGACCCTGCCGGTATTGCGCTGGCTGCCTGACGGCCCGAAAGACGTGAAATGGATGGACCCGGTCGAGAAACAATGGCTCGCCGGCGAGCTGAAAAAGGACCTGGAAGAATACGGCCAGACCCGCCACGGCAATCCGTTGCATGCGCTCAAGGACAAACGCGTTCTCCTGCTGGCGCTGTTCTATCTCCCTGTGACCCTGAGCATTTATGGCCTCGGCCTGTGGTTGCCGACGCTGATCAAACAGTTTGGCGGCAGTGACCTGACGACGGGCTTCATCTCTGCCGTGCCGTACATCTTTGGCATCGTCGGGTTGTTGATCGTGCCGCGCAGCTCTGACCGGCTCAATGACCGCTATGGCCACTTGGCGGTGCTGTATGTGATCGGCGCCATTGGTTTGTTCCTCAGCGCGTACCTGACGGTGCCTGTGTTGCAACTGGCGGCGCTCTCACTGGTGGCGTTCTCGCTGTTTTCCTGCACGGCAGTGTTTTGGACCTTGCCCGGTCGTTTCTTCGCCGGCGCCAGTGCGGCGGCGGGCATTGCGCTGATCAACTCGGTGGGCAATCTGGGCGGTTACATCGGCCCCTTCGTCATCGGCTGGCTGAAAGAACTGACCGGTAATCTGGCCAGCGGCTTGTACTTCCTCTCGGGCGTGATGATCTGCGGTTTGATCCTGACCGGCGTGGTCTACCGTGTTCTGGAACGCAAGCACGCCTTGCCCGAATCGAAATTTGCCGCCAGCGCGCGGAGCAAAGCCTGACACAAATCCCCTGTAGGAGCGCGCTTGCCCGCGATGGCGGTGTGTCAGACATGAAGATGTTTCAGACAGATCGCTATCGCGGGCAAGCGCGCTCCTACATGGGGCGTGGAAATCTGGACACTGATACAAAACCTGTAGGCGCGAATTCATTCGCGAAGCGCCGGTACTGACACCGCGCTGGTTCATCGCCAACACGTTGGCGCCTACGGAGTCTTCGAAAATTCAAACAGGAGAATCCCATGCATTTAGTACAGTTCGAGCTGGGCAATGGCCAGCGTCGGGTCGGTCTGGTGGACGGCCCGCTGGTGCGCGAAATCCAGGGCGCGACCAGCACCCGTGATCTGGCCCTGGCGGCCATCGACAAGAAGATCTCCCTCGCCGAGCAGGTCGACAGCCTGGGCCTGGGTGATAACCACGATTACTCGCAGCTGCGCGCCGATCTGATGATTCTGCCGCCGCTGGACCATCCGGATCCCGCCCACTTGCTGGTCAGCGGTACTGGTCTGACCCATCTGGGCAGCGCGTCGGCGCGGGACAAAATGCATCAGCAGGGGAATGACGAAGCGGGCATGACCGACACCATGCGCATCTTCAAATGGGGCCTGGAAGGCGGCAAGCCGGCGGCCGGTCAGCCAGGCGTGCAGCCGGAGTGGTTCTACAAAGGCGACGGCAGCATCGTCATTCGTCCGGGCGAGTCGTTCCCGCAGCCCCCATTCTCCGAAGACGCCGGCGAAGAGCCCGAGCTGAGCGGCCTCTACGTGATCGGTCACGACGGCAAGCCTTACCGTTTGGGTTTCGCCATCGGCAACGAATTCTCCGATCACATCATGGAGCGCAAGAACTACCTGTACCTCGCCCATTCCAAACTGCGCGCCTGCTCGTTCGGCCCGGAGCTGCGGGTTGGCGATCTGCCGCAGAACCTCGCGGGCACCAGCCGCATCCACCGCGACGGCCAGGTGTTGTGGGAGAAGGAGTTCCTGAGCGGCGAGGCCAACATGTGCCACAGCCTGGAAAACCTTGAGTACCACCACTTCAAATATGCCCAGTTCCTGCGGCCGGGGGATGTGCACGTGCATTTCTTCGGCACCGCGACGCTGTCGTTCGCCGATGGCATCAAGACGCAACCGGGGGACAAATTCGAAATCAGCCAGCACGAATTTGGCGCGCCATTGATCAACGGCATTGCCCCGGCCGAGGCCGTTTTCCAGCCGGGTGGCATCAAGCAGCTTTGAAGCATCAGACCCAGCAGGAGCGCGTGCTCCTGCTGGGTGTTCTGGCGGGTCAAGGACCGTATCGAAGACGCCACCTGGCTCAGCGAACAGGAGAAACAGGTGGTGCTGGCGCGCATGGCGAAAGAGGCCAAGCCCGTCGTCAAACAGACCGTCAAAGACATCTGGAAACACCCGACCACCTGCGTGATGTCAGGCATTTACCTGTGCCTGGTCATGGCGCTGACCGGGCTGCTGTTCTGGATGCCACAGCTGATCAAAACCGCCGGCGTGGCCGACACCTTGAACATTGGCCTGCTGACGGTGATTCCGTATTTAGGCGCGGTGATCGGCAACCTGCTGATTGGCGCCAGCTCCGACCGCCACGGCGAGCGCCGCTGGCACATCGCGCTGATCGTCTGGGGCATCCCGGCGCGTTATTACACTAGGGAAGTGATTCGGGACTGACTTCACCCTCTATCGGCGCCGAGGCCACTGCTTCGGCGTCTTTTCACCTATCATTCGCGCTTTCACTGATGCGAATGACTGCCATGACCACGACACCTCAATCCCTGCGCACTGAACTCCAGGCCGCGCTGACCGCCCACAGCATGCTGGAAATCGACGGCCTGCACGCCTTTGAATTCACCCTCGACGAAATGCTCCAGATCGAAAGCATGGACGGCCGCGAGCGCAAGGTCTGGCGCTTCTCGTTGGCGCAGATCGACGCCGCCGAATTCAATGCCGAGTTGCAAAGCTGGGTCATCAACGACGGCAACGCCGACCACCGCATCCTGGTGCTTCAAGGGATTGCAGCGACTGACGAGGATGAAGAGGGCGAGCAGGAGTAAGCCCGCGCTCATCAATGTAGGCGACATCGCTGATATCGGGTGATGACCCTTCTGCGCGTGATATCAATGCAGAGGGCGACGCCTATCCTGCGTAGGAGCCGGTTCAGATTCGAATTCAATGCGGACCCGAGCTTCGGATCGAGATCAAATGTAGGAGCGCGCTTGCCCGCGATTGCGGTGGAGCAGCGAGATATTCAGTGGCTGATACAACGCATTCGCGGGCAAGCGCGCTCCTACAAGGGCTCTGTGTCGTTTAGAAATGCTGCGGCGCTGGCTCCTACCTATTTATTGCGTACTCCGGCTGAGCGACACCCCGCCATTTCACGATACCCAGCCGGCAACTACTTTCCGCAACACGCTGTCATAGCCGGTGAATGCCCGCGTGTACGGCGCGCCAACAACTCCAAAAAGAGAACAGCCCAATGACTCCCAGACTTCTGCCGTGGTTAGCGCTCGCCAGCAGCCTTTCCGCGCTCTCCGTTCAGGCCAAACCCATGACTGATTACGACGTACTGGTCGGTTCCTACACCGCCGGCGCCAGCGAAGGCATTTACCGCTTCGGCTTCAACACCCAGACCGGACAGCTCGACGCCAAGCCGCGTCAGGTCATCAAAAGTGAAAACCCGTCCTGGCTGACCCTTTCCAAAGACCAGCGCCACCTGTTCTCGGTCAACGAGAACGGCCCGGGCCAGACCGACGTCGTCGGCAAAGTCAGCAGCTACGCCATTGACCCCAAGACCCATGCGGTGTCGTTCCTCAATCAGATCGAAACCAAAGGCGAAGAGCCTACCCATTCCAGCCTGAGCCTGGACGGGCGTTTCCTCTTTGTCGCCAACTACGCCGTGCACCCTGATCCTGGCGGCGTGCTGGCGGTCGTCCCGGTCGGGAAGGACGGCAAACTCGCGCCAGTGGTGCAGACCGCGGCCCACGAAGCGAGCAAGGTCAATCCGGAGCGTCAGGCTTCGTCCCACGTCCACGCAGCAGTCCCCACACCTGACGGCAAATACCTGATCGCCATGGACCTGGGCGCTGACAAGATGTTCGTCTTCAACTACGACGCCAAACAGCCTCAGCCGCTGCAGCCGGCGAAAGTGCCCGCAGTTGATTTGCCACCGGGCAGCGGTCCGCGCCACCTGACCTTCAGCAAAGACGGCAAGCACGCCTGGCTGACCATGGAAATGAGCGCCCAGGTGGCGGTGTTTGATTATCACGACGGCGTGTTCAAGCGCACGCAGTTGGTGGACCTCGCCAACAAGGAAGGTCAGCAAAACCGTGCCGCCGGTGGCCTGCACACTTCGCCAGACGGCAAATTTCTCTACGTTGCCAACCGTGGCGAAGTGAACGAACTGCTGGTATTCAGCATCGATGCCGCCAACGCCCAGCTCAAGGAAGTTCAGCGCCGCACCGTGGAAGGCAAAGAGCCCCGCGAGTTTGCCTTCGACCCGAGCGGCCACTTCGTGCTGATCGCCAACCAGAAGAGCAACCAGATCGTGACCGTCCGCGTTGACCCGAAAACCGGCCTGCTGGGCGACACCGTGCAGAAAGTCGACTTCGATTCGCCGTCCGACTTGCATTTCCTCACGGCCAAGTGATCCCCAGACAAGTACCCAAGTGACACTTTGACGCAGGCTGAGCCCTTGATTTTCAAGGGCTCAGCCGATGTATCAATTCAAGTGATAAGGGCTAGTGCCAGAAAAGATTTTTTCCAGAACATCCTCGGGCGTAACTTTCATTCCACGGCCACGACGGTCAAGACTTGAAACGACACACCACACCGAGGCACACATCATGAACTTCAATCTCTTCTCCATCATCGCCGCGTCCGCCATCTCCGCCACTGTTGCTCTGCCTGCCAGTGCCAGTGTCGAAGCCGCCGACAAAAAAGTCAGTTCGACCCAGAGCTACACCCCGAAGTACCTGCAACAAAGCGCCAACTTCTATGCCGCTCTGGATCACAAGATCCAACAATGAACAGCACGTCGAAGTGAATCCATTCCCCGTTAACGAACGTATCGTTGCCGGGGAATGGATTTGTAAGAACCTGATTTGAATTGCAACTTTTTGACAACCGGAAAACGCTTTCGCGAGCAACTTCGTCTTCTACAGGTTGATGCGACCCACTGACCACTGCGTGTCAGGCCATGCATCAAGTGTCGGCGAGCTTGTTCGCGAAAGCGTTGAATTCCTCCCCTTTGGTCCCCGTCTGCTGAATAAGCGATGGGGATTTTTTTGTGGGTTGATTATTGGGGACGCGGAAAGCTGTGGGTGATTGCTCATCGTCCAGACGCCGCAGGTAGGGCAGCAAACACAATCCCTGTAGGAGTGATGTGCAGACATAACGTCGATATCTATCAGTCTGATTAAATTCTTAAATAATCAACCCCATCGATCTTTTGAATCGCCAGCCATCGTTTTTTAACACGCACAACTTCAAGCATTCTGGGCGCCTGAAACAGACACGTCCCGGAGCTGCAAACATGGCCACTGCCATCCTTAATTCAATCAAACACGGCGCTTATACCGCCATCGCGTTGTATGTTGTTTTCATCGCAGTGGTTACCGTCATCAGCACGAGCCCACAACTCAATGCCGCGTCGCAGATGTCGACGCAAACGGCGTCTGTTGAAATCAATCGGGCGGCTGTTCAGTCCGAAGGGCGGGCATCGTGAAAGGCGCGAACTTCTGGGTAATTGTGTTCTTCGCACTGATCAACAACGGCTGCTCGTTACTCGGCCATGGCGAAGGGTCGGTGGGCGGTGTGGCACGCAGCATGGAGTTCAAGACCGAGGTCGCTGAAGCGGTCGAGATGCAGCGCTCGCAGAAGCTCAACACCGGCAATCCGCCGCCACGGCACAGCGAGATGATTTCGCCGATCTTTCAGTTCGAAGTGGTGTAGCGAAGTGGTGTAGCTGTGTACCAGCGCGCTGCAATCAGCGCTTGGCCATTGCGGTGATGAACAGGTCTGATGCGAGAAATCGCTGTAACCAACCCTGCAGGTTGGGGTAGGGGCTTTGCCAGAACCAGTCCGCATCCACCGCGCAGAACTGCCGTATGAACGGCGCTATGGCGATGTCGGCCAGGGTCAGTCGATCCTTGATCAGAAAGTCCCGTGACGCCAGTAATTCGTTCAGCCTGCGCAGAAATCTCTCACCCCGCTGGCGGTATTCTTCCGGCGTGAATTCGGGATAACGCACGGCGTATTTGTAGTGATCCAGATCCTGCTTGAACGTACTGTCGTTTTCCGCGATCAGCTCGGCGATCTGCCGCTGCCCGTCGACGTCGTGGGCCAGGGACCAATCGTCCGGGTCATGCTGCGCCAGGGCCCAGTGCATGATGTCGAGACTCTGCTCCAGCACCCGGTCATCAAGCACCAGAACCGGCACCGTGCCCTTGGGTGAGCGTTCGAGCATCTCCGCCGGTTTGGCCTTGAGGCTGACTTCCACCGTGTTCACCGGTACGCCGCAATACCCCAGCGCCATGCGGGCGCGCATGGCGTAGGGGCAGCGGCGGAACGAGTAGAGCGTCGGCACCGTCAATTCAGCGTGAGGCGCCGACGTCATGCTCAGGCCTCGGTCAGTTCGCCGCAGTCGGCGATGACGACTTTCTTGCTGGTGCGGCCGGATTGCGAACCCAGCGCTTCGATGGCCTTGACCACGTCCATGCCTTCGACGACTTTGCCGAACACGACGTGTTTGCCGTCCAGCCACTCGGTGACGATGGTGGTGATGAAGAACTGGCTGCCGTTGGTGTTCGGGCCAGCGTTGGCCATCGACAGGTCACCTGGCGCGGTGTGCTTGAGGGTGAAGTTTTCGTCTTCGAACTTGTTGCCGTAGATCGACTTGCCGCCAGTGCCGTTGTGGTTGGTGAAATCACCGCCCTGCAACATGAAGTTCTGGATCACGCGGTGGAACGACGAACCCTTGTAGCTCAGGCCGTCGCCTTTTTCGCCAGTGCACAGGGCGCGGAAGTTTTCAGCGGTTTTCGGAACGACGTCGTTGTGCAGCTCCATGACGATGCGGCCCATTGGCTCGTCGTTGGCAGTGATGTCGAAGAATACTTTTGAGTTTGCCACGTGGTTTTACCTTCTTTCGAGTTTGGCGCGACTGTCGCGCAAGGGGTACAGGGTTGCACAGAAACGCCATTAGGCGTGTCCGTGCGTCGTGAAAAAGCGGATTAGCCGCTGCTGACCTCGACGGTGCTCAGGCCATTGCCCTGACGCCGTACCTGAATCTGCACGGGGATTCGCTCGTGCATTTCCTGCACGTGGGAGATCACCCCGACCTTGCGGCCTTGGGCCTGCAGCCCGTCGAGGGCGTCCATCGCCAGTTGCAGGGATTCGGGGTCGAGGCTGCCGAAGCCTTCGTCGATGAACAGCGATTCAATCTTCAGCGTGCTTGAAGCCATGGACGCCAGGCCCAGCGCCAGGGCGAGGGACACCAGGAACGTTTCACCGCCCGAGAGCGAATGAACCGAGCGCAGTTCGTCGCCCATTTCGGTGTCCATGACCAGCAAGCCGAGCATGCTGCCGCCGCGTTTCAGGCGATAGCGGCGCACCAGTTGCTTGAGCTGCGCGTTGGCGTGGTGCACCAGCAGATCGAGGTTGTAGGCCTGGGCGATCTTGCGGAAGGTGTCGCCGGTGGCCGAGCCGATCAGCGCGTTGAGTCGGGCCCAGCGCTGGTATTCGGACTGCGCGTGGGTGATGCGCTCTCGCAGCGCGCTGCTGGCGTCGCGACGGCGGTTGTCTTCGCTGACCTGAGCGCGCAGGTCGGCGCACAGTTGATCCTGAATCACTGATTGCGCCTGCGCTTCGGTCAACGCGGCGAGTAACTGCTCGGCGTCGCCACTGTCACTGTGCTGGGCCTGATGCTGCTGCAACTGCGCCGCGCGCTCTGCCACCAGAACCCTGGCTTGCTCCAGGGCTTTTTCGCTGGACTGCAATTGCTGACGTAACTCGCCAACATTGTCGTCGCTCAGCCCCAGCAAGGTTTCAAGCGCTGCATCGTCCAGCTCGCTGTGGATGCTGCGCCACTCGGCGATCTGCCGTTCGAGTTCTGCCAATTCCTGTTCAAGGGCCTGCAAGCGCTGTTGATCACCGTCCAGCTCCGCGCTCAGCTTGATCAATTCGCTGCGCGCCGTTTGCAGTTCGTGGGCGATGGCGGCCTGAGCCTCCCGCGTCTGCTCGACAGCCTGTTCAAGGGCGTGCTGCCATCGCTCGGGGGACGCGTGGTCGCCGAGGGTCTGCGCCAGTTGCTGTTGCACCCTCTGGTGTTGCTGCTGACGGGCATCGAGCTGCGCCTGCACCTTCTGATGTTCTGTCTCGCGACTTTGCTGGGCAACCTGCTCGCGCTCGAGTTTTTGTGCCCGCTCGCTGTGCTCCTGCTGTTCGGTCTTCTGCTGATCAAGCTGCTCGACGCGGGCGGCAATGTCGTTGTCCAGCTGCATGAAACTCTGGGTCGCCGACTCGCGCCATTGCGTCAGGCTTTCGGCGGGGAGCAACGGCTCGAACTCCTGCAGCGCCGCTTCGAACCCCTGATTGTCGAGGGCGATATGGCGTTGCTGATCGTCCAGCAGCTTCATCGCCTGCTGACTGGCCTCGCGCGCATCGAGAACCTGCTGCTGCAGCGACTCGGCGTCCCGTTGCACTTTCAGCAGACGGGTCTGGCGCTGCTCGGCGCTGAGGATGTCCTGGGCCAGTTGATGCAGGCGTTCGCTCAGCCAGTCGCCGCGCAGGTGCTCGGGTTGCTCCAGCAAGCGCGGATGCAGCGGGTGAGCTTCCAGTTCAGGCGCAAGGATTTGCAGCTGTTCCGCCAGTTGATCCTGCTGCGGTTTGGACTGCTTGAGTTGGTTGTTCAGCTCGGCGACTTCGGCGCGCAGCTCGGCGAGCTTTTCGCTGAGTTGCCCGACGGTTTGCCGTGCGCGCGCTTCTTCGCCGTCGTCGTGGCCCGACAGTGCTTCAAGCAGCGCTTCAGACTGATGATACGGATGCTCTTCGCTGCCGCACACCGGGCACGGTTGCTGATCGACCAGTCGCTCGCGCAGTTGCTCGACACTGGCGCTGCGGGCCAGGCGCTGGCGTTGCAGCAGTTCAACGGTGACCTTCAGCGCCTGCTCGGCGGCTTCGTGCTCGGCCTTGAGTTTCAGGCCCTGGGCGATGCCCTGGGCACGACGTTCGGTGGCCTCCTGCAGCCGGGTTTGCACATCCAGCAAACGGCCGGCGACGTCCTGATGGCGCTGCCACAGACGTTCAAGTGAGTCGCTGGCGCTGTGCTGCTGGCGGTTATCCTGCAGCAGTTGTCCCAGCCGCTCGATGTCGTGGCTGACCACATCGGCCTTGACCTCGGCGTCGTCGTACAGCGCCTGCAACGCGCTGCGGCGCTCGCCCAGGGTCTGCTCGGCGAGGGTGGCGTTTTTCTCCAGCTGCGGCAGCTCGGCACGGCCCTGAATCAGGCGGGCGCTGAGCTGCACGGTTTGCTGCAGACGCGGCCGGTAGGCGCTCCACGACTGACTCAATGTGCTCAGCGACGCGCTCTGCTCCAGTTGTTCGGCAATCGACTGCAAACGCGCTTCGACCTGGCGTTGCTGCTCGGCCAGTTCCTCGAGCGTCGACTGCCCCTCGGTACTGGCCTGCTGCGCACTGCGTGCCTGCTCGCCGAGCTGGTGCAGCTCCTGATTCAGATGGTTGAGCTGGGCCTGCTGCTCGAACGCTTCACTCAGGGCCGGCCGCGCGTTGAGTAATTGTTCCTGCGCCTGCTGCAACGCGCTGTCGGCGCTGATGCGTCTGCTGTCCAGTTCGGCGATGCGCGCATCCAGTCCGGTTTGCTTGAGCTGATGGGCCTGAATCGCAGCGGTCAGTGGTGCGAGCTGAGCCTGAAGCCTGGCGCGCTGACCGAACAGATGCCGCTGCGGCGCCAGACGCTCCAACAGCGCAAGCCGCTGGCGATCGGCGCTTTGTGCGTCCCACGTCTTCCGGGCGCTCGCGAGCTGTTCGTTGGCGGCCTGATGGCTGTCGCGCAGGCGATTCAATTCCTTGAACCACTGCTGCTTGAGCTCCAGCTGGCGCAGTTGCGCCTGTTCCCGTTTCAGCTGCTGCTGGGCGTCGTTGAAGCGCTGCTCAAGCTCGGCGCGCTGATCAGGCTCCATCGGCGTCAACGTGCCGGCCTGGGCCTGAAGGGTTTTCAGCGCTTCTTCGGCTTCCTTGCTTTTGCTGTAGGCGCGGCGGCCCAGCTGGCTGTAGATCGCCGTGTCGGTGAGTTTTTCCAGCAGCTCGCTGCGGTCTTTGTCGTCGGCCTTGAGGAAGGCGCTGAACTCGCTTTGCGCCAGCATAACCGCGCGGGTGAACTGCTCGAAGTTCAGCCCCAGGCGCGCTTCCAGCAGGGCCTTGTACTCGGTCTTGTTCTGCGTGCTGAGAATCTGCTCGCTGTCCAGATCGATCAGCGTCTGGCGGCTGGCCTGCAGTTTTTTCGTGGCGTTGTCGCGGGCGCGGTTGGCTTCCCAGCGTGCACGATACCGGCGCTTGTCGATGCCGACGAAATCCACCTCGGCGTAACCGCTGCCGGTGCCGCGACGCAGCAGGTTGCGCGGGTCGTTGGTGCTGATGTCGCCGTCGATCTCCGGCACGCGGGACTGGCCGATGTTGTTCAGCCGGGGAATCGCGCCGAACAGCGCCAGGCACAGGGCGTCCAGCAGCGTGCTTTTGCCCGCGCCGGTGGGGCCGGTGATGGCGAACAGGCCGGCGCTGGCCAGGGGCTCGGCGGTGAAGTCCAGCTCGAACGGGCCCGCCAGCGAGGCGAGGTTTTTCAGGCGGATGGCGAGGATTTTCATGGCTGTTCGCTCTCCAGCTGCACGTCCTGAAGCAGGGTCGCGAAGTCTTGCAGCGTCTGCTCATCCACTTCGCTGCCATAGCTGTCCTGCCACGCACGGCTGAACAGTTCCTGCGGGCTCAACTGGTCCAGTTCGATCAGGTCTTGATTGGCGTCTTCATCGCGACCGCCCTTGCCGGCGTATTCGGCGGCGATGCGCACCAGTCGCACGGCCTTGCCTTCCAGCGCGGCCTCGATCTGATTGCGCAGGTCCGGCTGAGGTTCGTCCAGGCGCACGCGGACTTCGAGCCACGGCTGACGGTCGACATCGGCCAGCAAATCGATGTCCGGAAGCTCCCGCAGTTGCAGCAACAGCTCGGCCAGCGGCGCCGGGCCGACCCGTTGCAGGTTCACGGCGCGGGGAATCAGCAGCGGTTTGACGCTGACCAGTGTGTCGCCGTCGCACTCGATTTCGAGGATCTGATGCTGGTAGCCGATTTCCGAAAACGACAGGGGAATGGGCGAGCCGCTGTAGCGAATGCGGTCCTCGCCGTTGACACGCTGGGGTTTGTGCAGATGCCCCAGCGCCACGTAGGTGATGCTCTCGCCGAACAGGCTGGCGGGCAGGGCTTCGGCGTTGCCGATGATCAGGCTGCGTTCGGAGTCTTCCGACACCGAGCCGCCGGCCATGTGCGCGTGGCTGATGGCGATCAGCGCCTGGCCTTTCTTGCGCCGCTGGTTGGCCGCCGCGATGAGCATTTCGTGGACCTGCCCGATGCCGCGCAAATAGTTGTCGCCCAACGCCGCGCCAGTGACTTCGGCCGGCCGCAGGAAAGGCAGCGCCAGGCACCAGCCGAGGACTTTGCCTTTGGCGTTGCTCAGCGGCAGCAGCAGTCGGTCGACGTCCAGCACGCCATCGTCGAGCCAGAGCACCCGGCCCAGCGCGTGGGTGCGCAGACGTCGCATGAGCGGCGCGGGCAACTCGATGCGCGAGCCGGAGTCGTGGTTGCCGGCGATCATGACGATGGTCAGCTGCGGATTCTGCTCGTGGGCGCTGACGATGAAGTCGTACAGGCGCTCCTGGGATTTGACCGGCGGATTGACCGTGTCAAAGATGTCGCCGGCGATCAGCAGGACGTCCGGTTTGCGCTCGGCCAGACGGGCCAGCAGCCAGGTCAGGAAACCGGCGTGTTCGAAATCTCGCTCCTGACCATGAAGGTTCTGGCCGAGGTGCCAGTCGGAGGTGTGGAACAGACGCATGGGGGTACCTTGGTTGAATTCGTTGCGCCGGCAGCGGCTTCCTCTGTAGGAGCATGGCGTGTCCCGCGATCTGGCGCGAAGCGTCAGCAAGACCAGCGCACGGGGTCTATCAGACACACCGTGCTAGCCGATGTTACGACCGATTCCCGGCCGATCGCGGGACAAGCCACGCGCCTACAGGGAGAAAGAGCAATTGCATCACTTCGGATAAAGCGGCGGCAAGCTGTCGCCTCCGCTCGGGTCCTGGGGGTTTTCGATGGCGGGCAGCGCTTTGACGGCGCGCCAGAGGTCTTCGCCCAGCCACAGTTTTTCGGTCTCGCTGTACAGCACGCCATTCAGGCCGTCCAGCGCATGGGACAGCGGCACGAAGCGCGCGGCCATGTCGGCCAGGGTTTCCGGCTGCTGACGGGCCCAGGCGTCCAGCGCCTGGCGGGTGGCGTGGGGGTCGTTGGCCTGACACGCGCGTTTCAAATCGTCGAGCACTGTACGCGGACTCGGCCCCGTTTGCGCGACCCGGGCCAGCGCCGGTTGCCAGCGACCGCGCCACCACAGGCCGAAGCCCAGTAGCGTGGTGAAACTCAACAGCACCGTGCTCAACTGCCACGGCCACACCGGCGGGCCGATCACCGTAACGTTGCCGTTGTCGCTCACTGGCGTGTCCACGGCAAACGCCGGGTTGAGGCTGACCTGCAAGGTGCGGGCGGGCAGGGCGCTGTGCTCCAGGTGATCTTCCTGGGTGTTCCACCAGACCAGATCGACAGCGGGAATTTCGATGGCGCCGGGACGATTGGGCACCAGCGCTTCCCGCTCCTCGCGCACGCCGGTCAAACCGCGCTCGCCGGGCTGATTGCTCAGTTGCGGCTGGTCCGGGTAGCGCCGCAACGCGCTGACGTCGGTGGCGGGCAGCGGCGGCAACTGCGCGCTGGACAAGCCTTCGGCCTTCAGTTGCAAGGTGCGCGTGAGGGAATCACCGACCTGACTGTGGACAGGCTCCGGGCTCCAGTTTTCGCTGAGGCTGACACTGCGCGCCGGCAGCCAAGGGGTGTCGGTGGGGTACTGCGCCGGTTGCGGCTTGACGTCGAGGGTCAGGGGCAGCGACGTCACGTGCATCAATCGGCCCGGCTTCGGCCCACTGGCGATTGCGCCCGGCGCCACGGCCGCGGTGGCAGCGGCGTCGGTGGTGTCCTGAACCAGCGTGGCACTGAACGCCTGGGCCGGGATGGTCAGCCCACCGCTGTGCTGCGGGTACAGCGCGTAGCGCATTTCGATCACGCCGTGGCGAATGCCGTTGATCTGCTTCTCGTACGTGCGCGTGTCGCCGAGCTTTTCGATGCGGGCGTCCGGCACTTGCAGCGGTGTCAGGCTGCTGTCGTCGAACAGCGACACCGAATGGTAGATGCGCACGGTGAGCAAGACCTGGGCCTGAACATACACGCTGTCCTGATCGAGGCTCGCCTCCATGAACACCGGGGCGAGCTTCTGCTCCTGACCCTGAGCGGCGGGGCCGACATCGACCACTTGCAGCACGATCGGCTGGCTGGTCATTTCGCCCAGCCTAAGCGGCGGGATCTCGATCGAGCCGCTGTGGCGCGGCATCAGCGTGATCAGCCAGCGGGTCGTCGCGTGAACGTTGCCTTCCAGCGTGGTCAGGCTGTTGAGCTGGCGGGTGTCGCGCACCTCGAAGTCGGCGTCCAGCGCGCTCATGTCCGGCCTGCCGAAGACGGTCGCGTCGTCGGTTTCAAGGGTCAGCTCGACGGTTTCGCCGGTGTTGACGCGCGTGCGGTCAACGCTGGATTGCAGCGTGGAATCTGCACTGTCGGCCTGGGCCAGCTGCGCCACCAGAGCGAACAGGCACCACATTCCTGCGATCAGCAACCTGTGCAGACGACTCATCGGGTCTTTTCCTGATGCTGCTGTTGTTCGTACCAGAATTTGCGCCGCAACAGTTCGCCGGGTTCGTCGGGGATCTGCCGCAGCCATTGTTCGAGCGCCTGTTTCTGCTCGCCATCGATTTGTCCGTCGGCCGGTTTGCCGGAGGCACGCGCCGGCTCATCGCTGTCGGATCCTGCGCCGGAAGCCTGCTCGTCGGCGGAGCTTTGCTGATCGCTGGCCGAGCGGTCGGCATCGGCATCCTGCGGCGCCGACTGCGCGCTCGATGAAGACTGTCCGGTATTGCCTTCGCGGGCATTGTCGGCGTTCTCGTCGGTCTTCGCCCTCTCGTCCGCTTTCGCCTGATTCGACGCCTTGTTCTGCTCCAGCACGTGTTCCACCAATGCCTTGTTGGCCAACGCCGCCGGGAAGTCTGGTTGACGCTCCAACGCCTGTTCATAGGCGTCGATGGCGGCTTCCAGCTCACCGCTTCGGGCCAGCGCATTGCCGCGATTGTAATGGTCGGCGGCGCTGCTGCCCTGAGCAAAGCGCTGGACGGCGCCGGCGTAGTCACCGGCCTGATACAGCGCGATGCCTTGCCACTGCGGGTCTTCAAAGTGCCGAGCAGCTTCCGCCGGGTGATGACGCTTGAGCAGGTGCTGGCCCTGCTGATCGGGCGTGCGCCACAGGTCTTCGAAACCGAAGGCATAGCTGGGTTGCGGCACGGCCATCAATAGCAACGGCAAACACAACAGCCAGCCGCGACGCCCGGCGCAACCGGCCAGCAGCAGAAGCGGCAGCAGCAACCAATAGCCTTGATCGGCCCAGCGGTCGAGCCGCACTTTCTGGCCCTGGCTAATCAGACTCTTCGGACCGTCGAGCAGGCCGAGGTCATTGAGGTCCTGATTGTCCAGGCGCAGCGAGGTGTAGCGACCGCCCATGCTGTCGGCAAAATCCTTGAGCACCGGCCCATCCAGACGCGGCACGAGGATGCCGCCCTGGGCGTCCTTCAGAAACCCGCCTTTCTCTTGTGTGACCGGCGCGCCTTCCGCCGTGCCGACGCCGAGCATTAGTAAAGGAGGGGCGTCGCGGCCGGTCATCGCGGCGCTAATGCCCTGACGCTCGGCGTCGCTGAGGGACGAACCGATCCACAGCAGCCGCCCTTGGCCGAGGTCGCCCTGTTCCAGCAAATCCAGCGCCTTGCGCACGGCGAGGTCCGCTCGCTGGCCGGCTTCGGGCATGATCGACGGCTTGATCGCATCCAGCAGGTTTTTGCTGGTCGCCAGATCGTCCGACAGCGGCACCAACGTGTGGGCGCTGCCGGCATACACGATGATCGCGGTCTGTGAATCGCTGCGCGCCTGCAACAGATCGAGCACCTTGCGTCGCGCCTGTTCGAGCCGGGTGGGCGGGCTGTCAGTGGCGAGCATTTCCGGCGTCAGCTCCAGCATCACCACCAGTGGATCGACCGGCCGCTGGCTGTTCTGTTCAACCCGCTGCCAGCTCGGCCCGAGCAACGCCAGGACCGCCAGCAACCAGCCGAGACCCAGAACCACCCACGGCCATTTACTTTCGCGTCCACCGCCACCGCTGAGCAGGGCTGAATGAAAGGCGCTGGGCAAAATCATCTGCCAGCGCCCGACGCGCTTCTGTCGATTCCATAACCGCCACAACAGCCAGCCGAGCGCCGGCAACAGGAGCAGCCAGCCAGGGCGTAACCAATGGGGCCAGAGACCGGAGAGGAATTCGATCATGGGCGTCTCGTCAGGCGCTTCAAGCGTTGACGCCACTGCGTGCCTTGCACAAACGTCGGCCGGCGCGCAAAAAAGCGATACACCGGGTTGTTCGGCCAGCGCTCCTGGACCACCAGCAGAAGGCTCAGCAACAGGGCCATCGTCAGCGGTACGTGATAAAGCGCTCGGGCCGGACGTGCCTGGGTCGGTTGCTGTGCGACCGGCTCAAGCCGGTCCAGCGCCTGGCCGATGCCGGCCAGTTCGGCGCCGTTGCGCGCGCGGAAATACTGCCCGCCGCTGACCGTGGCGATTTCCCGCAGCGCGGGCTCGTCCAGATCGAGGCTGGGGTTGAGGCCGAGAATGCTGGTGGCGCCTTTATCGGGATCGGCGCCGATGCCGATCGGGTAGATTTTCACGCCTTCGCTGGCGGCCAGACGCGCGGCAGTTCTCGGGTCGATCTGGCCCGCGTTGTTGGCACCGTCGGTGACCAGAATCAGCACGCGGCTCTGGGCTGGACGCTGGCGCAGACGCTTCAACGCCAGACCGATCGCGTCGCCAATGGCGGTGTTCTTGCCGGCAATGCCGATCCTTGCTTCGTCCAGCCAGACGCGCACAGTCTTGCGGTCGAAGGTCAGCGGCGCCTGCAGGTAAGCCTGACTGCCGAACAAAATCAGGCCGATGCGATCGCCCTGGCGGTGTTCAAGAAAGTCGCCCAGCAGCGTCTTCACCAGGGTCAGCCGGCTGACCTCGTCGTTTTTCCAGACCATGTCCGGGTAATCCATTGACCCCGACACGTCCACTGCGACGAGCAGATCGCGGCCACTGGCGGCAACCGGCAACGGCTCGCCCAGCCATTGCGGGCGGGCGGCGGCGACCAGCAACAGGAGCCAGACGGTAATGAACGGCAGCTGACGCCGCCAGCCCGGCAAGTGGGTTCGCGCGCGGCGCCCGGCCAGACCTTCCAGTTCCTGGAGAAAGCTGACCTTCAGCGCCGCTTCTCCGCTGTCTGCGGCGGGCAGCACAAAGCGCATCAGCCAGGGCAGCGGGAGGAGGGCGAAGAGCCACGGCCAGGCGAATTCAAACATGCTTGCGAATCCAGGTCTCGACCGACTGGGTCAGACCGTTGATGGCCTTATCGTCGAGCTTGCATTCCGGCTTGTAGGCGCCCTCGACGAGGATCATCCAGCGCGTCAGGCCGGCGGCCGGACAACGGTTGTCGAGAAACGCCAGCCATTTGCGGCCGTTGAGGGTGTGGCTCTGGCTGTAGGGGTAGTGATTGCGGCACAGACGTTTGAGCAGGCCGTTGATCTGCTGCAACCAGGCACCGGCCGGTGCGCCGTCGTAGGGTTTGGGCATCTGTGCGAGTTCGACCAGTGCGGCCTGGCGCAAGGGGTCCAATGGCTCGACGGTGTCACCGCTGGCCTTTTTTTGCAGCAGCTTGCGCGCGCGCCACAGGCCGTAGCCCAGCGCCGGCAGCAGGATCAGCAACAGCCACCAGCCCGGCGCGGGCGGCCAGAACCCGACCGGCTCCGGCAGGATCAGCGGTTGTAGCGGGTCCAGCGCACTCATGGCTGTTTTACCGGGCGCTGGCCGTTGAGGTATTCGCGCAGTTGCTCGACCATTTCACGCTGGGTGCTCAGCGGCATCATCAGCACGCGCAGCTTCTGCGCCAGCAGTTCCCAACGCGCTTGACGCGCCTCGCCCTGGGCCCGGTAGCTCTGGCGCAGGTCGGCGTTCAGGGTGTCGAGCTCCAGGTGCGAGCCGCGATCAGCAAAGCGCAGCAGGCCGGCAGCGGGCAAGGCGTGATCCAGCGGATCGGACAGCGGCAGCAGCAACAGATCGCAATGCCGTGACAGCAAGGCCAGTTGCTGTTCGGACGAGTCGGATAACGCGCGCTCGTCGCACAGGATGATCGCCAGACTGCCCGGACGCATCACTTCCCGCGCGCGGCGCAGCGCCACGCCGAACGTGTCGCGGTCGGCAGCGGCCTCGGTGTGCAGCGACTGATTGACCCGAACCAACCGGTTCAGCAACTGCAACAGGCTTTGTTTGCTGCGTCGCGGTTTGATTTCGTAATGCTCGTTGTCACCGAACACCAGCCCGCCGACCCGGTCGTTGTGGCCCAGCGCGGCCCAACCGACCAGCGCGGCAGCTTGGGCGGCGAGGACCGACTTGAACATCAGCCCGGACCCGAAAAACAGGCGGCGGCTTTGCTCAACCATGATGAAAATCGGTCGCTCGCGTTCCTCGTGAAACAGTTTGGTGTGGGGCTCCTGGGTGCGGGCGGTGACGCGCCAGTCGATGGTCCTGACGTCGTCGCCGGCCTGATAGACCCTGACCTGATCGAAGTCGACCCCGCGCCCGCGCAGCTTGGAATGGTGGAGACCAATCAACGGGCTGCGCTGGCTGGGTGTGGAAAACAGCTGCACTTCCCGCACGCGATGACGCATCTCAATCAGGTCGGCGAGACTGATGCGGATGCCCGGTTGTGAGATCAGATAGGGTTGCATGGGCTCAGGCGACGGCCACGACGTCGAGAATGCGCTGGATCACGCGGTCTTGATCGATGCCCGCCGCTTCTGCTTCGAACGACAGAATGATGCGGTGACGCAGCACATCGAAGACCATCGCCTGGATGTCTTCCGGGCTGACGAAATCGCGCCCGGCCAGCCAGGCGTGGGCCCGGGCGCAGCGGTCCAGCGAAATCGAGCCCCGGGGGCTTGCGCCATAACCGATCCACTCGGCCAGCTCGGCATCGAATTTGGCTGGCGTGCGGGTCGCCATCACCAGTTGCACCAGGTATTCCTCAACGGCATCGGCCATGTACAGGCCGAGGATTTCCTTGCGCGCCGCGAAAATAGCCTGCTGGCTGACCCGGCGCTCTGGCTTGGTCTCGCCATTAAGCGCTTCGCCCCGGGCCTGCTGGAGAATCTTGCGTTCGACGGTGGCGTCCGGGAAGCCGATCTTGACGTGCATCAGAAAACGATCGAGCTGCGCCTCGGGCAGCGGGTAAGTGCCTTCCTGCTCGATGGGGTTCTGCGTCGCCATCACCAGAAACAGCGGCGACAGGTCGTAAGTACTGCGCCCGACACTGACTTGACGCTCGGCCATGGCCTCCAGCAAGGCAGATTGCACCTTGGCCGGCGCGCGGTTGATTTCGTCGGCGAGCACCAGGTTGTGGAAGATGGGGCCTTGCTGGAACACGAAACTGCCGGTCTCCGGACGATAGATCTCGGTGCCGGTGATGTCGGCGGGCAGCAGGTCGGGGGTGAACTGAATGCGATGGAATTGTGCTTCGATGCCTTCAGCCAGCTCTTTGATCGCCTTGGTCTTCGCCAGACCGGGCGCGCCTTCGACAAGCATGTGGCCGTCGGCCAGCAGCGCGATCAGCAAGCGCTCAACCAGTTTCTCCTGCCCGAGAATCTGGGTGGAGAGAAAGGTCCGCAGCGCGATCAACGCTTCACGATGTTCCATCGATGACAGTTCCTGGCAGGAGAGGCAGCAGCGCCAAGTGGCGCCGAAGCTGGGGGCGTTACTTTAATCCATCGCAGGGGCGCCGACTAATCGGCCGGCGGGTTTTTTCGGCTTTTCAGCAAAGGACTGGGCAAAAACAAGAACTGTCTTACATTTGCGTCAATTGGCGCCCGGTACCGTCGGGGGGCTCAGTTGATCTGGCTGACGTACGTCCCGACATCCTTGAGGATGATCCGCAGCGTGGCGTCCAGCTCGGCCAATTCACTGGCGGGGGTGCTGTGGGTAATGTCGTACGTGGTGTCGCCGCCCAGGGGTTTGGCGTCGGCGGCGTCGATTTTGACCAGCAGCCGGGTGTTGCTGAGGGTGACGGTGATGTTGTCTTCGACATGGATCGTGTCGTCACGAAACGTGATATCGACTTCATCCTCATCGGGAAAACGCGCGAGTAAAAACAGATCACCGGTGCTGCTGCCATGGCAACAGGCAAGCGCCATATCATCTTCCTCCTCGTCGCATGGGTTAGAGATGAAGCTGTCGGTGGTCATTTGCATGGCGGTAACTCCCGTGGATGGGTTCAGGGCAGGGATGGATTTTGCCAGTCCTGCGTGAGATTTGCTGAAGATTGCAGTGGGTGGTGGGCCGAGTAGCTGGGTGGAGCCTGACCCGACGCGTTCGCCAGCAAGCCGGCTCCTACAGTTTTGATAGCGAGCAAACCGGCCTCTTCCCGGCTAAAGCCGGTCCTACGAAAAGCATCGAGTGCAGTCAGTGGGGCCGGCCTCAGGTGACGCGGAGCGTCACGGGATGCATGCCCACGCGGAGCGTGGGAACGATCAGCCGCGAAATTGATGGCGACCAAACCGGCTTCTTCCCGGCTAAAGCCGGTCCCACTAAGGCATCGCATGCATCCAGTGGGATTGGCTCTGACCGTAGGACCGGCTTCAGCCGGGAAGCTTTTGATCTGCTTAAACGCGCTTTTGATCTTCATGCGCAAAAAGCCCGGGCACCGCCAATCGCGACTTGGGTGCAGGCTGAACGCAGGTCTCGCGCAGTGGGCCGAGCCGCAGGGATGCGGCGAGAGCGCCGTCAGGACATGGATGTCCGTTCGGCGCGGGCCCACGGAGCGAGACCGGAGTGAAGGAACCCTGACGAAGGAAGGGCCAAACCGAGAGCAGGCACTTTTGGTTACTTTTAGTGCTTTTTAAAAGTAACTCGCCGAAGGCGAAACCCTCTGCCGTTAGGCAGAGCCTCTCAAGCGCAACCCGATGTCCGAATATGTCGCAGCATCGCAAGCAGATTCAGGGCGCCACTCGTTAAGCTGCACTCGAGCCGAACAAATGTGACGGCACACACACCAAAAGCGTTAGTAAAACAGGCGACGCGAAACGCGACGCCCCCCTGTCACGTTATGCTGACTATCATCGACCAGACGCAAACCTGACAAACGCACAAGCTCGAACCGACACACGCATCTCTCCTATATAAAAGCTCAAGCCAATCGGAGTACCACAGATGGCGTTCTTCACCGCAGCCAGCAAGTCCGACTTCCAGCACCAACTGCGAGCGGCACTGGCTCAGCACATCAGCGAACAGGCTCTGCCACAAGTGGCGCTGTTCGCCGACCAATTCTTCGGCATCATCTCCCTCGACGAACTCACCCAGCGCAGACTCTCTGACCTGGCCGGTTGCACCCTCTCGGCCTGGCGCCTGCTCGAACGCTTCGAGCACGGCACGCCCCAAGTGCGCGTCTACAACCCCGATTACGAACGCCACGGCTGGCAGTCCACCCACACCGCCGTCGAAGTGCTGCACCACGACCTGCCGTTCCTGGTCGACTCGGTGCGTACCGAACTGAACCGCCGCGGCTACAGCATCCACACGCTTCAGACCACCGTGCTCAGCGTGCGTCGCGACGAGAAAGGCCAGCTGCTCGAACTGCTGCCGAAAGGCACCAGCGGCGACGGCGTGCTGCAAGAATCGTTGATGTACCTGGAGATCGACCGTTGCGCCAATGCCGCCGAGCTGAACGTGCTCGCCCGCGAACTGGAGCAGGTGCTGGGCGAAGTCCGCGTCGCGGTTGAAGACTTCGAGCCGATGAAAGCCAAGCTCCACGAGCTGCTGGCCGGCATCGACGCCACGGCATACAACATTGACCCGGAGGAGAAGTCCGAGGTCAAGGTGTTCCTCGAATGGCTGGTCAACAACCACTTCACCTTCCTTGGCTATGAAGAATTCACCGTCAGCAACGAAGGCGAGGGCGGTCAGCTCAATTACGACCCGTCGTCCTTCCTCGGCCTGACCAAACTGCTGCGCGCAGGGCTCACCGCCGACGACCTGCACATCGAAGGCTACGCAGTGAACTACCTGCAGGAGCCCACCCTGCTGTCGTTCGCCAAGGCCGCGCACCCGAGCCGCGTGCATCGCCCGGCGTATCCGGACTACGTGTCGATCCGCCAGATCGACGCCGACGGCAACGTCATCAAGGAATCGCGCTTCATGGGCCTGTACACCTCGTCGGTGTATGGCGAAAGCGTGCGCGCCATTCCGTACATCCGCCGCAAGGTCGCCGAAGTCGAACGCCGTTCCGGGTTCGACGCCAAGGCGCACCTGGGCAAGGAACTGGCGCAGGTGGTTGAAGTGCTGCCGCGCGACGACCTGTTCCAGACCCCGGTGGACGAACTCTTCACCACCGTCATGTCGATCGTGCAGATCCAGGAGCGCAACAAGATCCGCGTGTTCCTGCGCAAAGACCCGTACGGCCGCTTCTGCTACTGCCTGGCCTATGTGCCGCGCGACGTCTATTCCACCGAAGTCCGTCAGAAGATCCAGCAAGTACTGATGGATCGCCTGAAAGCCACTGACTGCGAGTTCTGGACCTTCTTCTCAGAGTCGGTACTGGCGCGCGTGCAGCTGATCCTGCGTGTGGACCCGAAAGTCACCCTCGACATCGACCCGCAGCAACTGGAAAACGAAGTCATCCAGGCCTGCCGTTCGTGGAAAGACGACTACGCCAGTCTGGTCATCGAAAGCTTCGGCGAAGCCCAGGGCACCAATGTCCTGGCCGACTTCCCGAAAGGTTTCCCGGCAGGCTACCGCGAGCGTTTCGCCGCGCACTCTGCCGTGGTCGACATGCAACACGTGCTGAGCCTGTCCGAAGCCAATCCGCTGGTGATGAGCTTTTATCAGCCGCTGTCGGGCGACAAGGCGCAGCTGCACTGCAAGCTGTACCACGCTGACACGCCGCTGGCGCTGTCCGACGTCCTGCCGATTCTGGAAAACCTCGGCTTGCGCGTACTCGGTGAATTCCCGTATCGCCTGCGCCACACCAACGGCCGCGAGTTCTGGATTCACGATTTTGCGTTCACGTACGGCGAAGGTCTGAACCTGGACCTGCAACAGCTCAACGACACGCTGCAGGACGCTTTCGTCCACATCGTTCGTGGTGAGGCCGAGAACGATGCCTTCAACCGTCTGGTGCTGACGGCCGGTTTGCCGTGGCGCGACGTGGCCTTGCTGCGTGCCTACGCGCGTTACCTGAAGCAGATCCGTCTGGGCTTCGACCTGGGTTACATCGCCAGCACGCTGAACAACCACGCCGACATCGCCCGGGAGCTGACGCGTCTGTTCAAGACCCGCTTCTATCTGGCGCGCAAGCTCAGCGGCGGCGACCTCGACGACATGCAGCAGCGTCTGGAGCAGGCGATTCTGACCGCGCTGGACGGCGTGCAAGTGCTCAACGAAGACCGCATCCTGCGTCGCTACCTTGACCTGATCAAGGCGACCATGCGCACCAACTTCTACCAGACCGACGCCAACGGCCAGAGCAAGAGCTACTTCAGCTTCAAGTTCAACCCGCGCCTGATCCCCGAGCTGCCAAAGCCGGTGCCGAAGTTCGAAATCTTCGTCTACTCGCCGCGCGTCGAAGGCGTTCACTTGCGCTTTGGCAACGTGGCCCGTGGCGGCCTGCGCTGGTCCGACCGTGAAGAAGACTTCCGCACCGAAGTGCTGGGTCTGGTCAAAGCCCAGCAGGTGAAGAACTCGGTTATTGTGCCGGTTGGTGCCAAGGGCGGCTTCCTGCCCCGTCGTCTGCCGACCACCGGGACCCGCGACGAGATTCAGGCCGAAGCGATCGCCTGCTACCGCCTCTTCATCTCCGGTCTGCTGGACATCACTGACAACCTGAAAGAAGGCGCACTGGTGCCGCCGGCCAACGTCGTGCGCCACGACGACGATGACCCGTACCTGGTCGTCGCCGCCGACAAAGGCACCGCGACCTTTTCCGACATCGCCAATGGCATCGCCATCGACTACGGTTTCTGGCTCGGCGACGCCTTCGCTTCCGGCGGCTCGGCGGGTTACGACCACAAGAAAATGGGCATCACCGCGAAGGGCGCGTGGGTCGGTGTGCAGCGCCACTTCCGCGAGCGCGGCATCAACGTGCAGCAGGACAGCATCAGCGTGATCGGCGTCGGCGACATGGCCGGTGACGTGTTCGGTAATGGCCTGTTGATGTCCGACAAGCTGCAACTGGTCGCGGCCTTCAACCACCTGCATATCTTCATCGACCCGAATCCGGACCCGGCGAGCAGCTTCGTCGAGCGTCAGCGTCTGTTCGACCTGCCGCGTTCGGCGTGGACCGACTACGACGCCAGCCTGATGTCCGAAGGCGGCGGTATCTTCCCGCGCAGCGCAAAAAGCATCGCGATCACCCCGCAGATGAAAGCGCGCTTCGACATCACCGCCGACAAGCTGACCCCGACCGAACTGATGCACGCGCTGCTCAAGGCGCCGGTGGATCTGCTGTGGAACGGCGGCATCGGCACCTACGTCAAGGCCAGCACCGAATCCCACGCGGACGTCGGCGACAAAGCCAACGATGCACTGCGCGTCAACGGTAATCAGCTGCGCTGCAAAGTGGTGGGCGAGGGCGGCAACCTGGGCATGACCCAGCTGGGCCGCGTCGAATTCGGCCTGATGGGCGGCGCGACCAACACCGACTTCATCGACAACGCCGGTGGTGTGGACTGCTCCGACCATGAAGTGAACATCAAGATCCTGCTGAACGAAGTGGTCCAGGCCGGCGACATGACCGAGAAGCAGCGCAACCTGCTGCTCGAAAGCATGACCGACGAAGTGGGCAACCTCGTCCTCGGCAACAACTACAAGCAGACCCAGGCCCTGTCCCTGGCGGAGCGCCGTGCCTACGAGCGCATCGCCGAGTACAAGCGCCTGATGAGCGACCTGGAAGCGCGCGGCAAGCTGGACCGTGCCATCGAGTTCCTGCCGGCGGAAGATCAACTGGCCGAGCGCATCGCCGAGAAGAAGGGGCTGACCCGGGCCGAGCTGTCGGTGCTGATTTCCTACAGCAAGATCGACCTCAAGGAAGCGCTGCTGGAATCCCGCGTTCCGGACGACGACTACTTGGCGCGCGACATGGAAACGGCGTTCCCGCCGTCACTGGGCGCGAAGTTCTCCGAGTCGATGCGTCGTCACCGTCTGAAGCGCGAAATCGTCAGCACGCAGATCGCCAACGATCTGGTCAACCACATGGGCATCACGTTCGTGCAGCGACTCAAAGAGTCGACTGGCATGACAGCGTCTAACGTGGCTGGTGCTTACGTGATCGTGCGTGACATTTTCCATCTCCCACACTGGTTCCGTCAGATCGAGGCGCTGGACTACAAGGTCCCTGCCGAGATTCAGCTGACGTTGATGGATGAGCTGATGCGTCTGGGCCGTCGCGCGACGCGCTGGTTCCTGCGCAGCCGTCGCAACGAGCTGGATGCGGCCCGTGATGTGGCGCATTTCGGTCCGCACATCGCGGCGCTGGGTCTGAAGCTGGACGAGTTGCTGGAAGGCCCGACCCGTGAGGTCTGGCAGACGCGTTATCAAGAGTACGTTGCGGCCGGCGTGCCGGAGTTGCTGGCGCGGATGGTGGCGGGTACGAGCCATTTGTATACGCTGTTGCCGATCATCGAGGCGTCTGACGTCACCGGTCAGAATGCAGCGGACGTAGCGAAGGTGTATTTCGCGGTGGGCAGTTCGCTGGACGTGACGTGGTATCTGCAGCAGATCAGTGCGTTGCCGGTGGAGAATAATTGGCAGGCGCTGGCCCGTGAGGCGTTCCGTGATGATATCGATTGGCAGCAGCGGGCGATTACGGTGTCTGTGTTGCAGATGGCGAATGGTCCTGCGGATGTGGAGGAGCGTTTGAGTCTGTGGCTGGAGCAGCATTTGCCGATGGTCGAGCGCTGGCGCGCAATGTTGGTGGAGTTGCGTGCGGCGAGTGGTAACGATTATGCGATGTATGCGGTCGCTAACCGTGAGTTGCTGGATCTGGCGATGAGTGGGCAGACGGCTGTGGTTTGATGGTTTAGTCGTCTGTAATCGGAAGCCCCGCGTTGAGAAACGCGGGGCTTTTTTGTTTTTGAAAGATCAAGAGCGTCTGCCTGGGGGCAGACTGTTTCGCCTTCGGCGAGTTACTTGATAAAGCCCCAAGTAACCAAGGGCTTGTGCTCCTGGTTTGGCCCTTCCTTCGTCAGGGTTCCTTCACTCCGGTCCCGCTCCGTGGGCCCGCCGACATCCGCCATCCATGGCGGGCGGCGGCTCTCGCGGCATCCATGCCGCTCGACCCACGGAGCGAGACCTGCGTTCAGCCTGCACCCAAGTCGCTTTTGGCGGTGACTGGAATTTTTGCGTATGAAGATCAAAAGCAGATCAACAGCAAGGAAGATCTACAGCTTCCCGGCTGAAGCCGGTCCTACAGGGGTTGCCACCGGTGCCACTGAATGCACGCGATGCCCTTGTAGGACCGGCTTTAGCCGGGAAGGGGCAGGTTTGGGCACCATCAATCTTGCGGTTCAACGCTTGATCGTTCCCACGCTCCGCGTGGGCATGCATCCCGAGACGCTCTGCGTCGATTTTCCAAAGGGCTGAGCGGTTATTTCAGTCGCGCCATGTTGATGGCGTCGACGAGGACGCCGTCGCGTATGGCGTAGTCCCGCAGGCGGCCTTCGGTTTCGAAGCCGAATTTGCGGTACAGCGCCATGGCGGCTTCGTTGTCGGAGAAAACGGTGAGTTCAACCCGGTGCAGGTTCATCCAGTTGTCCGCGACTTCGAGCACCGCAGCCATGAGTCTCGAACCAACCCCTTTGCCCTGCCACGCCGCCGCCACGCCCATGCCTATGGCGCCGACATGGCGTTGGCGAATGCGCGCGTATTGCTCCAGACCAATGTTGCCGATCACCTGACCCTGATGCAAAGCGACGAGCTTCACAGACCGGTCATCCGCCCCCGCCAGCCGTTTGCGCCAGACATCAGCGGACTGATACGGCATCTGAAGTACCTGACGACACACCGCGGGGTCGTTATACAACGCAGTGACACCCTCGATATGGGCCTCGGAAAAACGATGGATCACAACCTGATCGACAGCAACATTCACTGGATTCATCCTTTGAAAACAGAAAGAGGGGACAGTCTAAGCGGCAAATTGCTGGTGTGGCTACGGCGACGCGGAGCGTCGCGGTATGCGTGCCCACGCAGAGCGTGGGAACGATCAGGTCACGATCAGCCGCAAGCCCAATGATCGAGTGCAGGGCTCGCCAGCGAACCCGGGGTGTCAGAGGATTGAAATGCAGTCGACCCACCGCGTTCGCGGGCAAGCGCGCTCCTACAAAGGAATTTATTCAGCCAGCGATACCGCGTCCCGTCAGTAGGACCGGCTTCAGCCGGGAAGCCCTTGATCTGCTTTTGATCTTTCTACGCAAAAAGTCCCGTCACCGCCAAATGCGAGTTTGGTGCAGGCCGAACGTAGACGACGCGCAGTGGGTCGAGCCGCATGGATGCGGCGAGAGCGCCGTCAGGACATGGATGTCCGTTCGGCGCGGGCCCACGGAGCGTCGTCGGAGAGAGGGTATCCCGACGGAGGAGGGACCTAACCAGGAGCAGGCACCCTTGGTCACTTGGGGTGCTTTTCCAAGTAACTCGCCGAAGGCGAAACGGTCTGCCCTTAGGCAGACGCTCTTGATCTTAAAAACACAGAACAAAAAAACCCCGCCGAAGCGGGGTTCTCTCAACACGGTCTCAGCTATTAAGCCTGAATAACCGGAATATTAGCGTTCGCTGCAGCCTCACGGAATTCCGCGATCTGATCGAAGCTCAAGTAGCGGTAAACATCGGCAGCCATGCTGTCGATCTTGCCCGCGTACTCCATATACTCCTCGACCGTCGGCAGACGACCCAGAATCGACGCCACAGACGCCAACTCAGCCGACGCCAGATACACGTTCGCCCCATCACCCAAACGGTTCGGGAAGTTACGGGTCGACGTCGACACCACCGTCGAATTCGGCTCCACACGTGCCTGGTTACCCATGCACAACGAACAGCCCGGCATTTCCATGCGCGCGCCAGCCTTGCCGTAGATGCCGTAGTAGCCTTCTTCGGTCAGTTGATGAGCATCCATCTTGGTCGGCGGCGACAGCCACAGACGCGTAGGAAGCTGACCCTTGACCTGATCCAGCAACTTGCCCGCAGCACGGAAGTGACCGATGTTGGTCATGCACGAACCGATGAACACTTCGTCGATCTTCTCGCCGGCAACGCTGGACAGCAGACGCGCGTCGTCCGGGTCGTTTGGCGCGCAGAGCACAGGCTCTTTGATGTCGGCCAGATCGATCTCGATGATTTCTTCGTATTCGGCATCAGCGTCCGCAACCATGAGTTCCGGATTGGCCACCCAGGCTTCCATCGCTTGAGCACGACGTTCCAGGGTGCGCGGATCGCCGTAACCCTGTTCGATCATCCAGCGCAGCAGGGTGATGTTCGAGTTCAGGTATTCGGTGATCGACTCTTTCGACAGCTTGATCGTGCAACCTGCGGCTGAACGCTCGGCCGAGGCGTCGGACAGTTCGAATGCCTGCTCGATGCTCAGGTTATCCAGGCCTTCGATTTCCAGGATGCGACCCGAGAAGGCGTTTTTCTTGCCCTTCTTCTCGACGGTCAGCAAACCCTTCTGGATCGCGAAGTAAGGAATCGCGTGAACCAGGTCGCGCAGGGTGATGCCCGGTTGCATCTCGCCCTTGAAGCGGACCAGGATCGACTCCGGCATGTCCAGTGGCATCACGCCAGTGGCCGCGGCAAACGCCACCAGACCGGAACCGGCCGGGAACGAAATCCCCATCGGGAAACGGGTGTGCGAGTCGCCACCGGTACCGACGGTGTCCGGCAGCAGCATGCGGTTCAGCCAGCTGTGGATGATGCCATCGCCCGGACGCAGGGAAACGCCGCCGCGGGTCATGATGAAGTCAGGCAGCGTGTGGTGCGTGGTTACGTCGATCGGCTTTGGATACGCCGCGGTGTGGCAGAACGACTGCATCACCAGATCGGTGGAGAAGCCCAGGCACGCCAGGTCTTTCAGTTCATCACGGGTCATTGGACCGGTAGTGTCCTGGGAGCCAACGGTGGTCATCTTCGGTTCGCAGTAGGTGCCGGGACGCACACCTTTGCCTTCCGGCAGACCGCATGCCTTGCCCACCATCTTCTGCGCCAGGGTGAAACCTTTGCCGGTGTCGACAGGGGCTTCAGGCAGCTTGAACAGGTCGGTTGGGCCAAGACCCAGCTCGGCGCGCGCCTTGTCGGTCAGGCCACGGCCGATAATCAGAGGGATACGACCGCCCGCACGGACTTCGTCGAGCAGCACCGGGGTCTTCAGTTCGAAGGTGGTGATGACGTCTTCGCTGTCGTGCTTGCAGACTTTGCCAGCGTACGGGTAGACGTCGATCACGTCGCCCATGTTGATGTTCGAGACATCGAATTCGATTGGCAGAGCGCCGGCATCTTCCATTGTGTTGTAGAAGAT
The DNA here is from genome assembly GCF_021728295.1 of Pseudomonas petrae. Taxonomy (GTDB): domain Bacteria; phylum Pseudomonadota; class Gammaproteobacteria; order Pseudomonadales; family Pseudomonadaceae; genus Aquipseudomonas; species Aquipseudomonas petrae. The sequence continues at coordinate 212,789 of NZ_JAKJXE010000001.1, read as the reverse complement.
CGGGGCAATCTTGGTGCCGAAGCAGAAACCGCCAGCGCGCTTGTTCGGTACGTTCGGGACGTCGTCGCCGAAGAACCACAGCACCGAGTTGGTCGCCGACTTGCGCGAAGAACCGGTGCCGACCACGTCGCCAACGTAGGCGATAGGGAAACCCTGGCCGCGCATTTCTTCGATCTGTTTCATCGGGCCGATGGAGCCCTGAACGTCAGGCACGATGCCTTCCCTAGCCATCTTCAACATGGCGAGGGCGTGCAGCGGGATGTCTGGACGCGACCAGGCATCAGGTGCAGGCGACAAGTCGTCGGTGTTGGTTTCGCCGGTGACTTTAAAGACGCGCAGGCTGATCTTCTCGGCCAGGGTCGGACGCTTGCGGAACCACTCGCCGTCAGCCCAGGACTGCAGAACGCCTTGGGCGATTGCATTACCGTTTTTGGCTTTTTCAGCGACGTCGTGGAAAGCGTCGAACATCAGCAGGGTGTGCTTGAGTTGGTCGGCAGCGACCTGGCCCAGTGCAGCGTCGTCGAGCAGGTCGACCATGGTCACGATGTTGTAACCGCCCTGCATGGTGCCGAGCAGCTGTACAGCGTGTTTACGGTCCAGCAGAGGGGAGGTGACTTCGCCCTTGGCCAGAGCGGACAGGAAACCGGCTTTGACGTAGGCAGCTTCGTCAACGCCCGGTGGAACGCGATTGGTGATCAGGTCAAGCAGGAAAGCTTCTTCGCCAGCCGGTGGGTTTTTCAGCAGCTCGACCAGGCCTGCGGTTTGTTCGGCGTTAAGCGGCTGGGGCACGATACCCAGGGCGGCACGCTCTTCGATGTGTTTACGGTAGGCTTCAAGCACAGTATTACCCTCATCAGTGGTCCCAAATGGGTGTCCGGGACGCTCATCCAGAGAAGGTCCGCATCGGCGCGCTCGAACTTTTTAAAGTTTCTTGGCAGGAAGCTGACGATCTCCAACAGAAGCTGTTTTCAAAGTTTTACGCCTGCATCGAACGGTTTGGGAGGGGAACGCAGGGCGAACCTGCGTTAAACCGGACTGCGGGTTGGGCTCTCTACGAGAGTAAAAGGCCCTGACTGTGCTCGTGACGCTTTGAAAACAGCTTCCAACGGACATTGGCGCCTTAAAAGGCCCGGTGATTCTACGGTAAAAAACCGCTGAAGGTAAGTTAGCCCCTACAGGTTGGAGGGTGTACCTCGTTAGACAAAGGGCTAACATGCCGGCTTGTTTCTTTCGCCGTCGTGTTGCTTTGCCATGCCCAATCAAATCATCAAAACGCCCTGCGTGGGCCTGTGCTCCACTGTCTACGGCGACCTCGTGTGCCGGGGATGCAAGCGCTTCCACCACGAAGTGATTCACTGGAACGGCTACGACGAAGACGCGAAGCGCGCTGTCTGGCTGCGCCTGGAACAGCTGCTGGTGCAGGTGATGGCGGGGAAGGTCGAGGTATTCGATCCGGCAAAGCTGCGGTCGCAACTGGAGCAACGCAAAATTCGTTTCGTCCCGCACCAGTCCGAATATTGCTGGGCGTACCAGTTGATTGCCCGCGGCGCGCGGGTGATCAACCAGCTGGACGCCTACGGCATGGTGCTGCTGCCGGAATTTCGCGACTGGTCGCTGCCTGAACTACGCGATGCCATTGATCGGGAATTCTTCCTGCTGTCCGAAGCGCACTACGAACGCTACATCGCCCCCGGCTTTCTGAAGGACGCCTTGCAGCCAGCCACGCCTTGATCAGTCATCGGCGAGCGCGGTCAGAATCTGGTAGGCCGCGTCAACACGTGCGGCGTTGGGGTAGTTCTTGTTCGCCAGTATGACAATACCGAGCTGTTTCTGCGGGATGAACGCAATGTAGCTCCCGAACCCCCTGGTGCCCCCTGTCTTGTTGATCCATACATCCGCTCGCGGTGGTTGCGGCGGCTCGATTGCCGTCACAGGTGTGGCGTTGTAGATCATGTCAGCTGCGTTACCTGCCTGCAGCGCGGCCAGGCTGACGGGCATGGGATATTGCTCCCAGATCAGATCCTGAATCATGCCACCCGCCAGGAAATAGCCGGTATGGGTATCCGTGATCGCTTGTTGAAGCCTCTGATCGATTTTTACTTGTTGCATATTCGCCTGCATGAAACGGGTAAGGTCGGCAGCACTGGACTTGATCCCGTACGCTTCTGCCGATAGCACGGCGGTTGCCATGCGCGCAGGCTTGTCTTCAACGGTGTAACCCTGGGCGTAAAGTGGAAATTTCGCTTCAGGCACCTGGATATAGCTGTTTTCCAGACCCAACGCAGGAAACAGCTGCTGCTCCATCAGTGTCGGGAAATCCACGCCTGCTGCTTTGGCGGTGATCAGACCCAACATGCCGATACCCGGATTGGCGTAAGTGCGGCATGTTCCTTGATCGCAAGTGGGTTGCCAGGCCTGGAAATAATCCATTAATTGCTGCTCGTCGCGGATGTTATCCGGCACCTGCAGTGGCAGCCCGCCCGGCGTGTGAGTGCCAAGGCTTAGCAGCGTGACGTTTCCGAACGGGCGATTGTCCAGGCCAGGCAGGTATTTGCGGGTCTTGTCCGCAAGGGATAGTTGGCCGCTGAGTTGAGCGTAAGTGGCGGCGGTGGCGGTGAAGGTCTTGCTGATGGAGCCCAGTTCGAACAGGGTTTGCTCGCTGACAGGCTGGCCAGTGTCTTTCGACGCTATTCCGAAATTGAAGAAATGGGGGGTTCCCGCCACCACTACGCCGACGGACATCCCCGGGATGGCGAATTTTTCAAGGACCGGGCGCACTGCCGATTCCACGACAGTTTGTATCCTGAGGTGCTTATCATCGGCAGCTTGACTCACCGGGGCCATCAAGCAGGTGAGCAGGGCGGCGGTCACTCTAAGGCTGGTGTTTTGACGCAAGAGCATGGCGTGTCTCCGGAGCTTGTCAAAGGCGCGCATTATCCTTGCTGTCGCCGCTGACCTATAGCGAGTTGCGTCCTAAAGTGTTGTAGGAGGGCTCGCTTCTGGCTGATTTTGAGGTCCCTGACTTCGCAACCCGTTGCGTTGCTGGATTGATGCGAGGGGATGGAGGCCAAGTTTTACTCGGCGACATGCTGGCTCTCTGCATCGGGGCCCGTATAATGCTGCGCCTTGCCCAGCCAGCCATCCGTGACCCCATGCAGATTTATCCAGAAATCGACGACTTCCTGCTTTGCCCCACGCCCGACAGTTGGGTTCAGGCCGCCTTGCAGAATCTGGATATCCTGCTGATCGATCACGCCAACAATGAAAAGAAGGCCGCCGGTGCGGCGTTTCAGTTCATGTTCCAGTACAACGACAAGTTCGACCTGCTGGCCAAGATGTCGCGGCTGGCGCGCGAAGAGCTGCGTCACTTCGAGCAAGTGATCGGCATCATCAAGAAACGCAACATCCCGATGGCCAACATCAGTTCGGCACGCTATGCCGGGTCGCTGCGCAAACTCGTGCGCACCCACAACCCGTATCGCCTGACCGATGCGCTGGTTGTCGGCGCCATCGTTGAAGCGCGCTCGTGCGAACGCTTCGCTGCGCTGGTGCCGCATCTGGACGAAGACCTGTCGAAGTTCTACGCCAGCCTGCTCAAGTCCGAAGCCCGGCATTTTCAGGATTACCTGAAGCTCGCCTACACCTACGGCACCGCGGCGGACGTCGACGCCAAGATCGAGGAAATCCGCCTGGCCGAGCGCGAGCTGATCCTGAGCCCGGACGAAGACTTCCGCTTTCACAGCGGTGTGCCGGCGCTCTAAATCCCTCTCTGACAAGCCGAGCCCCGACCGTAGGAGCCGGCTTGCTGGCGAACCGGATCTGCCACTCAATAGGTGAGCGCCTGGCCGATCGCATTCGCCAGCAAGCCGGCTCCGACAGGGCGACCAACACTCTCATCAAAAAACATCGCTAAAAATCCGTTCTTTTGCTCGGCGAACCACGTTCGTCCGAATTCGCGCACCTTAAATATTGTTTCATTGTGTGTTTACTGCCTAGGCAGTAAGATGCACCCCATTCACTGCCTAAGCAGATAATGGGTGGCTATCAATGGCACATTTCACTCCCGAAAATTTTCACGACAGTTTCCTGGGCATGTTGCTGGGCCGAACTGAGCAGCTGAAAAACCGCATCCTCGACCGGCATCTCGAGCCCCAAGGCGTTACCGCGCAGCAGTTCAAAGTGCTGGTGATGATCGCGCGTTTCTGCGCCGAGACCCCGGCTGACATTTGCCGCATGTTGAACCTCGACAGCGGTTCGATGACCCGCATGCTCGACCGTCTGGAGCAGAAAAATCTGTTGTCCCGCGCGCGCTCGGAATCCGATCGACGTCAGGTGCAACTGGTGCTGACCGATGAAGGCAAAGCGCTCTCCGACCTGTTGCCGGAAATCGGCGCACACGCGATGAACGAGATGGTCGGGGTGCTGGAAGACAGCGAACTGCTGGCCCTGGAAAAGATTCTGACGAAAATTCTGGTTGCCTCGGGCGACCCCATCACGATTGCCCGGATCGCCGAACAATGAGCACTCACATTCAGCGGGGTTCGACCCTGCGCACGTCCCTGAGCCTGATATTCGTGGCACTGGTGCTGGCCGGTTGCGCCAGCTCCAAAGGCCTGAAAACCGAAGCCGTCGGCATCGATGCCAACAGTCTGCAGACCGCGCAAAGCCTCAACGGTATCACCCTGTCGCCGGCGGCCTGGCCGAAGCGCGACTGGTGGACCAGCCTTGGCGATCTGCAGCTCAACAGCCTGATCACCGAAGCGCTGCGCGACAGCCCGGACATGCAGATCGCTGCGGCCCGCACCCATCAGGCGACAGCGCAGGCGTATGCCGCCGACGCCGAACGCATGCCCACCGTGGATGCCGACGCCAGCGTCAGCCGCTCGCGCCTGGCGCGTGACCAGGACCCGACCGGGGCGGGCGGGCGCTACAGCACCTTGCGCAGCCTGAGCGCCGGCTTCAATTACAACTTCGATCTGTGGGGCGGCCAGCGGGCTGCCTGGGAAGCGGCATTGGGCCAGGCCCGTGCCAGCGAAGTCGATCAGCAAGCGGCGCAACTGACCCTCGCCGCCGACGTCGCCCGCGCCTACAGCGACCTGGGCCAGGCCTTCATCGTCCGCGACCTGGCGGCCGACGACCTCAAGCGCACCCGTCAATTGCTGGACCTGGGTGCGCGGCGCTTCAAGTCGGGCATCGACAGCGAGTACCAGTACGAGCAGACCCAGAGCCTTGAAGCCAACTCCCGCGAATCGCTGGCGGACGCGGAAAAGAACCTGCGCAGCGCCCGTATTCAGTTGGCCGTGCTGATGGGCAAAGGCCCGGACCGCGGCGAACAGCTGAGCCGGCCGGCGGTGCTGCAACCCGCCGTCGTGGCCCTGCCTTCGGTGGTGCCCGCTGAACTGCTGGGCCGTCGCCCGGACCTGGTGGCCGCGCGCTGGCGGGTTGAGGCGGCGAGCAAAAACATCGACGTCAGCAAGACCAACTTCTACCCGAATCTCAACCTGAGTGCGTCGGCAGGGGTGGAGTCGCTGTTGGGTGATGCGATGTTCGGCTCGGCCAGTCGCTTCTTCAACGTTGCGCCGACGGTGTCGCTGCCGATCTTCGACGGTGGCCGTCGCCGTGCCGACCTCGACGCTCGGGACGCCGACTATGACCTCGCCGTGGCGCAGTACAACAAGACGCTGGTCCGGGCGCTGGGTGATGTCAGCGATGGCATCGGTCAGTTGCGCGACATCCGCCGACAGATCGAGGCGCGCCAGCAGGCGACCGACGTGATTCAGAAATCCTACGACACCGTCGTTCAGCGCTACTCATCCGGCATCGGTAATTACCTGGACGTGCTGAGCGTCGAGCAACAACTGCTGCAATCGCAACGCCAACAGGCTGATCTCAACGCGGAACGAATCGATCTTTCGATCCAGTTGATGCAGGCCCTCGGGGGAGGCTTCGAAGAAAGCAAGCCCGGCGAAAACGCCGCCCCGGTCGTCCCGTCAACTGCTTCGCTGACTCATTAAGGTAATCGTCATGGCCACTGCCACTACCGACAACAACGCTGCAAACGAACAAAAGGACGTCAACGCCTCGGCGCCTGACAAGGGCGCTGACAATCCAGCCGGCAAACCAGCCGAGAAGGGCGCCGAGCAGACCAAACCGACCAAGAACCCGCGCAAGCGCAAGCTGCTGTTGCTCGGCCTGCTGCTGGTCGTGGTGCTCGGCGTGATTGGCGTCTGGGCCTGGTACGAGATGTACGGTCGCTGGAGCGAAAGCACCGACGATGCCTATGTAAACGGCAACGTCGTGGAGATCACCCCGCAAGTCACCGGCACCGTGGTGAGCATTGGCGCCGACGACGGCGATCTGGTCCGCGAAGGTCAGGTGCTGGTGCAGTTCGACCCCAATGACGCCGAAGTGGCGCTGCAAAGTGCCGAAGCCAATCTGGCAAAAGTCGTGCGTCAGGTGCGCGGTCTGTACAGCAACGTCGACGGCATGAAAGCGCAACTGGCGGCCCAGCGCGCCGAAGTGCAGAGAGCACAGGACAACTACAACCGTCGTCGCAGTCTGGCGGCGGGCGGGGCGATTTCCCAGGAAGAGCTGTCCCACGCCAAGGATGACCTGACCACCGCGCAGAACGCGTTGACCAACATCCAGCAGCAGCTGGCAACCAGCACCGCGTTGGTGGACGACACCCAGGTGTCCTCGCACCCGGACGTCAAATCGGCGGCCGCGCAACTGCGTCAGGCCTACCTGAGCAATGCGCGCAGCACGCTGATCGCGCCGGTCACCGGTTACGTCGCCAAGCGCACCGTGCAACTGGGCCAGCGGGTTCAGCCGGGCACTGCGCTGATGGCGGTGATTCCCCTCGACCAGCTGTGGATCGACGCTAACTTCAAGGAAACCCAGCTCGGCCAGGTGCGCATCGGCCAGCCGGTGGACATCGAAGCGGACCTGTACGGCGGCGACGTCAAATACAGCGGCACCGTGGACAGCGTCGGCGCCGGTACCGGCAGTGCGTTCGCATTGCTGCCCGCACAGAACGCCACCGGTAACTGGATCAAGATCGTCCAGCGTATTCCGGTGCGGATTCACATCAACGCCGACGAGCTGGCCAAGCATCCGCTGCGCATCGGCCTGTCGACCACCGTTGACGTGAACCTGCACGACCAGAGCGGTCCGGTGCTGGCACAACAACCGCCGAAGCAGCCTTTGTTCACCACCGATGTCTACGCCAAGCAACTGGCCGATGCCGACACGATGATTGCCCGTGTTATCCACGAGAACAGCGCGTCAACCAGCGGCAAGACAGCCCAGCGCTGATTCGCCAATCCATATCTGCCCCGGCGTGTATCTGCCGGCCGGGGTGATCTTCGAGTGTCAAAGGATTCGCGATGAGTACTAACGCTCCCGCTTCTTTTACGCCGCCAAGCCTGTTGCTGACCACCATCGGCCTGTCGCTGGCGACTTTCATGCAAGTGCTCGACACGACTATCGCCAACGTGGCCTTGCCGACCATCTCCGGCAACCTCGGCGTGAGCTCGGAGCAGGGCACGTGGGTCATCACCTCGTTCGCGGTCAGCAACGCCATCGCGCTGCCGCTGACCGGCTGGCTCAGTCGGCGCTTTGGCGAGGTGAAGCTGTTTCTGTGGGCGACGTTGCTGTTCGTGACCGCCTCGTTTCTCTGCGGCATTTCCACCTCGATGCCTGAGCTGGTGGGCTTTAGGGTGTTGCAGGGCATGGTTGCCGGGCCGTTGTACCCGATGACGCAAACGCTGCTGATCGCCGTTTATCCTCCTGCGAAACGGGGGATGGCATTGGCATTGCTGGCGATGGTGACGGTTGTAGCGCCGATTGCCGGGCCGATTCTCGGCGGCTGGATCACCGACAGTTACAGCTGGCCGTGGATCTTTTTCATCAACGTGCCGATCGGGCTGTTCGCGGCGTTCGTCGTGCGTCAGCAGATGGCTACCCGGCCGGTCAGCACCAGTCGCCAGCCCATGGATTACGTGGGGCTTATCACGCTGATCATCGGCGTAGGCGCGTTGCAGATCGTGCTCGACAAAGGCAATGACCTGGACTGGTTCGAGTCGAACTTCATCATTATCGGCTCGGTGATTTCGGCGATTGGCCTGGCGGCATTTGTCATCTGGGAAATGACTGATGATCACCCGGTGGTCAACCTGCGGCTGTTTGCGTTTCGCAACTTTCGCTACGGGACGATCTGTCTGGTGGCGGGCTACGCGGGGTTCTTCGGGATCAACCTGATTCTGCCCCAGTGGCTGCAAACGCAGATGGGTTACACGGCGACCTACGCGGGGCTGGCGGTGGCGCCACTCGGGGTGCTGCCGGTGTTGATGTCGCCCTTCGTGGGACGTTATGCGCATAAGTTCGACTTGCGCCTGCTCGCCGGTCTCGCGTTTCTGGGCATTGGCCTGAGTTGCTTCATGCGGGCAAGTTTCACCAGTCAGGTGGATTTCGAGCACATCGCGCTGGTGCAGCTGTTCATGGGGGCGGGCATTGCGCTGTTCTTCATGCCGACCTTGAGCATCCTGCTCTCCGACCTGCCGCCGTCGCAGATTGCCGATGGGTCCGGGCTGGCGACGTTCTTGCGCAACCTGGGCGGCAGCTTCGCGGCGTCATTGACCACCTGGATCTGGATCCGCCGCGCCGATCAGCACCACGCCTATCTGAGCGAAAGCGTGAACGCCTACGAGCCGACGACGCGGCATGCGCTGGAGACCCTGGGCGGGGCGAGCAATCAGGCTTACGCGCAGCTCGATTCGATGGTCACCAGTCAGGCGTACATGATGTCCACGGTGGACTACTTCTACATGATGGGCTGGGTGTTCCTGTCGCTGATCCTGATCATCTGGCTGGCTAAGCCACCGTTTACGGCGAAGGCGGCGCCTGGGGGAGGGCATTGAGTTCCTGCCACTCTTTCCAACCCTCGGCCGGACCCGAACTGGCAGGCGACGAAGATTCAATGTAGGAGCGCGCTTGCCCGCGATCGCGGTGTGTCATTTGGCACAACAGCGTCTGGACCAACACATTCGCGGGCAAGCGCGCTCCTACACGTTCAGTGTATGGCGATCATTGACATTCAGTCCTGACGTGTCGCCAAACCTGACTCTGGTTCGAACGCAAACGACTCCAGATGAAAGCCCCGTTCATCGATCTGAAGCAACCACCCCTCGCGGTCCCAATCCCCCAGCACAATGCGCTGAGCCTTTGTTTCACCCAGGTGCAGCTCGTGAACCGCAGGGCGGTGGGTGTGACCATGAATCAGCGTCTTCACGCCAGACTCGTTCATCACCCGCGGCACTTCTTCCGGCGTCACATCGACAATGTCGTTGGCCTTCATCCGCGTTTGCGCACGGCTTTCGCTGCGTAGCTTGCGCGCCAGCTTGTGTCGCGTGCTCAACGGCAGATGCCGCAGGACCCACAGCATCAGCGGGTTGCGCAGGTAACGGCGCATGCGCATGTAGGCTTCGTCCCGCGTACACAGGCTGTCGCCGTGCATCAGCAGCACCGGTTCGCCGTTGAAATTCACGACGCTCGGGTCCTTGAGCAGCGTGCAGCCCGCCGCTTTGCAAAACGCCTGGCCGATCATGAAGTCGCGATTGCCATGCATCAGAAACACCCGCGTGCCGCTGTCGCTTAAACCGCGCAGGGCCTGGCAGATCGAGCGCTGAAAGGGCGACATGGCGTCATCGCCGATCCAGGCCTCGAAAAAGTCCCCAAGGATGTACAGCGATTCAGCCGCGCGCGCGCGCCCGTTCAGCAGACCGAGAAACGCCCGGGTAATGTCCGGGCGTCCTTCTTCCAGGTGCAGATCGGAGATCAGCAATATCACTCAATGATCTCGGCTTTTTCGATGATCACGTCGTCAGCCGGCACGTCTTGATGACCGGCCTTGGACGTAGTGGCGACGCCCTTGATCTTGTCGACCACGTCAGTGCCTTCAACCACTTCAGCGAATACGGCATAACCCCAGCCCTGCACGGTCTTGGCGCTGTGGTTGAGAAAATCGTTGTCGGCGACGTTGATGAAGAACTGCGCCGAGGCCGAATGGGGCTCCATGGTGCGGGCCATGGACACCGAATACTTCTTGTTCGGCAGGCCGTTGTCGGCTTCGTTCTGGATGCTCGGGCGCTTGTCTTTCTTCTCCTTCATGCCCGGCTCGAAGCCGCCGCCCTGGATCATGAAATTGCCGATCACGCGGTGAAACACCGTGTTTTCGTAGTGGCCGGCTTTGACGTATTCGATGAAGTTGGCGACGGTGAGCGGCGCCTTTTCTGCGTTAAGTTGCAGAACGATTTCACCATGGTTGGTGGTCAGCTTTACTTTCGACATGTCAGCTCGCTCTTCGAAGTCTTGGTGGGAGGCAGTGATCGCGGCAGTCGGCCATCGGGATGCGAGGCCAGTACCGCTCATTCACCCCAGGCGGGCAGTTTACAGAGGGTAGCCGTTGCACGGGTAGTTGCGATTGAGCCAGCCGTTGGTGTCGAGCGCACGCCCATCTCGGCAGTTTTGTCACAGCGCGCTGTCAGGGGCTTGACAGCTTCGGCTATGATAGGCGCTTTGATTTAACCGGCCTTCCTGGCCGCGACCCGTACAAGGATCCTATGAGCAAGCCCACTCAAGATGCCGCTGCGAACTCCAAGGCAGGCCCTGCAATTCCAGCCAACTTCCTGCGCCCGATCGTGCAGGCTGACCTGGACTCGGGCAAGCACACCCAGATCGTGACCCGCTTCCCGCCGGAGCCAAACGGCTACCTGCACATCGGTCATGCCAAGTCGATCTGCGTCAACTTTGGTCTGGCTCAGGAATTTGGCGGCGTCACGCATCTGCGCTTCGACGACACCAACCCGGCGAAGGAAGATCAGGAATACATCGACGCCATCGAAAACGACGTCAAATGGCTGGGCTTCGAGTGGTCCGGCGAAGTGCGTTATGCCTCGCAGTACTTCGACCAGCTGTACGCCTGGGCGGTGCATCTGATCGAGACGGGCAAGGCCTACGTCGATGACCTGACCCCCGAGCAGGCTCGTGAATACCGCGGCACCCTGACCGAACCGGGCAAGAACAGCCCGTTCCGCGATCGCGGCGTCGAAGAAAACCTCGACCTGTTCAGCCGCATGAAAGCCGGCGAGTTCGAAGACGGCGCCCGTGTCCTGCGCGCCAAGATCGACATGGCTTCGCCGAACATGAACCTGCGCGATCCGATCCTCTACCGCATTCGTCACGCCCACCACCACCAGACCGGTGACACGTGGTGCATCTACCCGATCTACGATTTCACCCACGGTCAGTCGGACGCCATCGAAGGCATCACCCATTCGATTTGCACCCTGGAGTTCGAGAGCCATCGCCCGCTCTACGAGTGGTTCCTGGATAACCTGCCGGTGCCGTGCAAACCGCGCCAGTACGAGTTCTCGCGCCTGAACCTGAACTACACCATCACCAGCAAGCGCAAGCTCAAGCAGCTGGTCGATGAAAAGCACGTGCATGGCTGGGACGATCCGCGCATGTCGACGCTGTCGGGCTTCCGCCGTCGCGGTTACACCCCGGCATCCATCCGCAATTTCTGCGAAATGATCGGCACCAACCGTTCCGACGGCGTGGTCGATTTCGGCATGCTGGAATTCAGCATCCGTCAGGACCTGGACCACAACGCCCCACGCGCCATGTGCGTCCTGCGCCCGCTGAAAGTCGTGATCACCAATTACCCGGAAGGCCAGGTCGACCACCTCGAACTGCCGCGCCATCCGCAGAAAGAAGAGCTCGGCGTGCGCAAGCTGCCGTTCTCCCGCGAGATCTACATCGACCGCGACGACTTCATGGAAGAGCCGCCAAAGGGCTACAAGCGTCTGGAACCGAACGGCGAAGTGCGCCTGCGTGGCAGCTACGTGATTCGCGCCGACGAAGCGATCAAGGACGCCGACGGCAATATCGTCGAGCTGCGCTGCTCATACGACCCGGAAACCCTGGGCAAGAACCCTGAAGGCCGCAAGGTCAAAGGCGTTGTTCACTGGGTGCCGGCGGCGGAAAGCATCGAGTGCGAAGTACGTCTCTACGACCGTCTGTTCCTGTCGGCAAACCCTGAGAAAGCAGAAGAGGGCAAGACCTTCCTGGACAACATCAACCCAGGCTCCTTGCAGGTCCTGACCGGTTGTCGCGCTGAACCGTCGTTGGCTGACGCTCAGCCGGAAGACCGTTTCCAGTTCGAACGCGAAGGCTATTTCAGCGCGGATCTGAAGGACTCGAAACCCGGTCATCCGGTCTTTAACCGGACTGTGACGCTCCGCGATTCGTGGAGCTAAGGTAGGCAATGTGCTTTCTATCTACAACACGCTCAGCAAGAGCAAAGAAGTTTTCAAACCGCTGGATGGCAACAAGGTGCGCATGTACGTCTGCGGGATGACCGTGTACGACTACTGCCACCTAGGCCACGGCCGCAGCATGGTGGCGTTCGACCTGGTCACCCGCTGGCTGCGTTTCAGCGGCTACGACCTGACCTACGTGCGCAACATCACTGACATCGACGACAAGATCATCAACCGCGCCCGTGAAAACGGCGAGGCGTTCGACGCCCTGACCGCGCGCATGATCGACGCGATGCACGAGGACGAAGCGCGCCTGAACATCCTCAAACCGGACATGGAGCCGCGTGCCACCGATTACATCGGCGGCATGCACGACATGATCCAGCGCCTGATCGACAAGGGCTATGCCTACGCACCGGGCAATGGCGACGTGTACTACCGCGTCGGCAAATTCCTCGGTTACGGCAAGCTGTCGCGCAAGAAGATCGAAGACCTGCGCATCGGCGCGCGGATCGAGGTCGACGAAGCCAAGGACGACCCGCTGGATTTCGTGCTGTGGAAAGGCGTCAAGCCGGGGGAACCGAGCTGGGAATCGCCGTGGGGCGCAGGGCGTCCTGGCTGGCACATCGAATGCTCGGTGATGTCCACCTGCTGCCTGGGTGAGACCTTCGACATTCATGGCGGCGGCAGCGACCTGGAATTCCCGCACCACGAAAACGAGATTGCCCAGAGCGAAGCCGCGACCGGCAAGACCTACGCCAACGCCTGGCTGCACTGCGGCATGATCCGCATCAATGGCGAGAAGATGTCCAAGTCCTTGAACAACTTCTTCACCATCCGCGACGTGCTGGATAAATACCATCCGGAAGTGGTGCGTTACCTACTGGTGTCGAGCCACTACCGCAGCGCCATCAACTATTCCGAAGACAGCCTGAAGGAATCCAAAGGCGCGCTGGAGCGGTTCTATCACGCGCTCAAAGGCCTGCCGGTTGCCGAGCCTGCGGGTGGCGAAGCGTACGTCGAGCGTTTCTCCGCTGCGATGAACGACGACTTCGGGACGCCGGAAGCGTGCGCGGTGTTGTTCGAGATGGTCCGCGAGATCAACCGCCTGCGCGACAGCGATGTCAACGCAGCGGCGGGGCTGGCGGCACGTTTGAAGGAGCTGGCCAGTGTGCTGGGCGTGTTGCAGCTGGAAGCCGACGACTTCCTGCGCGCCGGCGCAGAAGGTCGTGTGGATGCCGCAGAAGTCGAAGCCTTGATCGCCGCGCGCCTGCAAGCGCGCGCTGACAAGAACTGGGCTGAGAGCGACCGCATCCGCGATCAACTCACCGCCATGGGCGTTGTGCTGGAAGACAGCAAAGGCAGCACGACCTGGCGGTTGGCGGATTGATCGTCAGCGCCTGTTAAATTGCTTTCGCGGGCAAGCGCGCTCCTACAGGAAATCGCGCTGCGCCCCAGAAGCTATGATCGTTCCCACGCTCTACGTGGGAACGCATCGCCAGACGCTCCGCGTCACGGTTGACGCCGGGCGCACGGACGATCAGGTAGTGAAACTGTACGAGCCGGCTTGCTGGCGAATGCGGTGAATCAGCCATGGAAAGATCTACTGACCCACCGCTTTCGCCAGCAAGCCGGCTCCTATGTATGGACTCGCCTCCACTGTCTACCCGCTTTTGGTGATCGTTCCCACGCTCTGCGTGGGAATGCATCGCCGGACGCTCCGCGTCCGTTTTCGCGTACCCTGCCCGCTAGCGAAAATCCCCAATCAAAACCCCTGTTCCCGCAACCGCTTGTACAGCGTATTTCGGCTTACCCCCAGGCGTTTCGCCAGCTGCGAAATGTTCCCGCCGGCCGCCTGCAACAACTCGCTCAACTCTTCCGGCGTGTCCAGCGCAGCCTTGCGGTTGAACACTGTCTCGGGCTCGACGCGCTCGCAGCCCATCGCCAGATCTGCAAAAAAGTCCTCCGGCAAATGCTCGGTGGAAATCGGCTGATCGTCGGCCAGCGCCAACGCCACCTGAATCACATTACTCAACTGCCGCAGGTTTCCCGGCCATGGGTGCCGTTCGAACAGCTCCATCACCTGCGGCTCAAAGCCCGCCGTCTGCTGCGGTTCGCGGTGCTGTTCCCAGATCGCACGCACCAGCGCGGGCTTGTCGCTGCGATCCCTCAGCGGCGGCAGCTCCAGGTTCAGGCCACTGATGCGGTAGTACAAATCCTGACGAAAGCGTCCGTTCTGCACGTGTTCGCGCAATGAGCAGTGAGTGGCGGAAATCACCCTGATATCCACCGGGTACAATTCGCTGCTGCCCACCGGTTGCACGCACCGCTCTTGCAACACCCGCAGCAGACGTGCCTGAACCGGCAGCGGCATGTCGCCGATCTCATCGAGAAACAGCGTGCCTTTATCCGCTTTGCGAATCAGCCCGATGCTGCCTTTATGGTGAGCCCCGGTGAACGCGCCTTTTTCATAGCCAAACAGTTCGGCCTCGACCAGCTCCGACGGGATCGCTGCACAGTTCACGGCAATCATTGGCTGATCGGCGCGGGAGCTGGCGCGGTGCAGGGCCTTGACGAATACTTCCTTGCCCACGCCCGTCTCGCCGAGGATCAACAGCGGGACGTTCTTCTCCAGCAATCGCTGCCCCTGACGCGCGGCTTTCTCGACCCGCTCATCCCCCACACCGGGCTCAATGGCGCCGACAGTGATCGACCGGGACGCACCCGGCAACGGCACCGGTACCGTTCTAAGCCTGAGCACTGGCGCCTTCGGCCGCTTCAGCACGCAATGAAAACGGTTGTGGCCAGAGGCTTGAAGCGGGAAGGGCTGCCCTTCCATTTGATCAAGCAGATCGGTGATTGGCGACTTGAACAGGTTTTCGATGTTGGCGTTCAGCAGGCTGACGCCCAGCAGGTTGTCGGCACGGCGGTTGGCGCAGAGCACCCGGCCGCTTTCATCGAACACCAGCAGCCCGGCCCACTGGCTGTCGAGGTTGTTCAAGCCGGTGTTGAAGATCAGCTGAAAATGGCTGTGCTGGAACTGGTCGAGGATCAGCCGGTTTTCGATGGTCTGGCTCATCATCTTGACCATCCCAAGGGTGTGGGAGGGCGGCAGGAAGCTGTCGCTGGACACATCGAGCACCGCGATCATCCGCCGCGACGCATCGAAAATCGGCGCCGCTGACCCGGTCATGAAGCGGTTGGCCTTGAGAAAGTGTTCATCGTGTTCAATGTGAACAGCCTGTTCACAGGCCAGCGCCGTGCCGATGGCGTTGGTGCCGGCGCCTTGCTCCAGCCAGCTGGCTCCGGCGACGAAACCCGGCTGTTGATCCGGCTCGACGAAGCGTTTGTTGCCCCAGGAATTGAGCACCTGGCCCTGCTGATCGGCGAGCAGGATCAGGCAATTGGAATTGCTCAGGATGTTCTCGTAGAAGGGCAGCACCTGCTGATGGGTGGTCTGCACCAGAGAATGATGGCGCTCAAGCAGTTGCGAAACCTGCTGATCGGGCAGACGACCGAAGGACGGGCGAGACTGGTGGTCGAGGCCGAACTCGCGGCAGCGGGCCCACGAGTCCTGAATGATGGTGTCGTGGCTGGGGGGTGCGCCTGGTGTGGCCATGAAATGGCTCCGTCCGAGTACTTTTATTTATTGTTGTCGAGATGCCGCTGGGGCAGAGCATCCCTGCTCGAAAACGTCCACCCATTGTTGTTCAGGATTGTTCAAAGTCAATGTTCATTTTGTTCAGGTGTTCAGCCTTTCCTGTTCATTTATGTTCATCAACGAATGCCCGCACGTGCGTCAAAATGTCGCGATGGCTCTATTCCGGGTGTCCCAGCCAGAAAACTTCTAAGCAGGCCGGTTGGCACGATTGTCGCTATCCAACAATCGGTCAGCACAATCGGTCAACGGATGTCATGACCTGCCATACGGCAAACACGCAACACCCCGAACAAAACAAATAAAAAGGGCACGCCATGTCTCTCACGCTTGAGCACGTCAGCCGCGCCGTCGACGGTCAGATCTGGATCGATGATGCTTCGCTGAGCTTTGAACCCGGCTCATTCAACGTATTGCTGGGGCGCACCTTATCAGGCAAAACCAGCCTGATGCGCTTGATGGCCGGTCTGGACAAGCCAGACAGCGGCCGGGTACTGATGAATGGCAAAGATGTCACCCAGGTCGCGGTGCGTCATCGCAACGTCTCCATGGTTTATCAGCAGTTCATCAACTATCCGAGCATGACCGTCTACGACAACATCGCCTCGCCGCTGCGCCAGGCCAAGATGTCGAAGGACGAAATCGACCGCCGCGTTCGCGAAACCGCGAAGATGCTGCGCATCGAAAAATTCCTCAGCCGCCACCCTCTCGAATTGTCCGGCGGCCAGCAGCAGCGCACGGCCATGGCGCGGGCGCTTGTCAAAGACGCCGAACTGATTCTGTTCGATGAGCCGCTGGTCAACCTCGACTACAAGCTGCGCGAAGAGCTGCGTCAGGAAATGCGTCAGCTGTTCGAAACGCGCAATACCATCGCCATCTACGCCACCACCGAGCCGAACGAAGCACTGGCGCTAGGCGGGACCACCACGATTCTGCACGAAGGCCGCGTGATTCAGAGCGGCCGGACGCCCGAGGTGTACCACCAGCCGAAAACCGTGCTGGCCGCCGAGCTGTTCTCCGAGCCGCCGATCAACCTGATGCCCGGTCGCATCGAAGGCAACGAAGTCAGCTTCGCCAACTTCGTGCACTTCCCGCTCAATGTCGACCTGCGCACCATCGGCGACGGCGAATACCGCTTTGGTGTGCGCCCAAGCCACCTGAGTCTGGTGCCGTCCAACGACGACGACCTTGAACTGGCGGTAACGGTTGAACTCGCCGAGATCAGCGGTTCGGAAACCTTCCTGCACGTGCGCAACGAGCATTTCTCGCTGGTGCTGCATTTGCCGGGCGTCCACGAGTACGACGTGGACACGCCGATTCGCGTGTACATCCCGACTCACAAACTGTTCGTATTCGATCAGCAGGGCGGCCTGATTCAGGCGCCGGGCCTGCGCATGGCGAGGGTTGCCTGATGGCCGAGATCCGCTTGCAACAACTCGCGCACAGCTACAGCGCCAATCCGACCGGCCCTGAAGACTATGCCATCCGCGAAATGACCCACATCTGGGAGCAGGGCGGAGCGTACGCCTTGCTCGGCCCGTCCGGCTGCGGCAAATCGACCCTGCTCAATATCATCTCCGGCCTGCTCAGCCCGTCTGAGGGCAAGGTCATGTTCGACACCACCGTGGTTAACGACATGTCGCCGGAGGAGCGCAACATCGCTCAGGTTTTCCAGTTCCCGGTGGTCTACGACACCATGACGGTGTACGACAACCTCGCCTTCCCGCTGCGCAATCAGGGCATGCCGGAAGCGAAGGTGAAGATCAAGGTGCAGGAAATCGCCGACGTGCTGGATCTGCAGCCGTTGCTGAAGAAGAAAGCCAAAGGCCTCACCGCTGACGAAAAACAGAAAGTCTCCATGGGCCGCGGGCTGGTTCGCGATGACGTCTCGGCGATTCTGTTCGACGAACCGCTCACCGTCATCGACCCGCACCTGAAGTGGAAACTGCGCCGCAAGCTCAAGCAGATTCACGAGCAGTTCAACATCACCATGGTCTACGTCACCCACGATCAGCTGGAGGCTTCGACCTTCGCCGACAAGATCGCGGTGATGTACGGCGGCCAGATCGTCCAGTTCGGCACGCCCCGCGAGCTGTTCGAAAAACCGCACCACACCTTCGTCGGCTACTTCATTGGCAGCCCCGGCATGAACCTCATCGAGGTCAAGCCTGAAGCCGGCGGCGTGGGCTTTAACGGTATTCATCTGCCGTTGCCCGAAGCCCTGCAGCAGCGCCTGGCGGCCACTCAGTGGAGCACGTTGAAAGTCGGGATTCGTCCCGAGTTCGTGCACGTCTGGGACGGCCCGGTCGATGACGCCATGCAGGCCGAAGTGACCTACGTCGAGGACCTGGGGACCTACAAGATCCTTACCCTCAACCTGGCAGGCCAGTTGTTGAAAGTGCGCTTGCAGGAAGACAAGCCGGTGCCGCAAGGCCAGGCCTGGGTCAGTTTCCCGGCGCAATGGCTGATGCTCTACGCCGATGAATTTCTGCTGGAGGCCGCCACCCACACACTGCCGGCCAGCGAGGTGTCCCATGACTAAAGTGCAAAACAACAAGGCCTGGTGGCTGGTACTGCCGGTGTTCCTGCTGGTGGCGTTCAGCGCCATCATTCCGATGATGACCGTGGTCAACTATTCGGTGCAGGACATCTTCGACCAGTCCAGCCGCTACTTCGTCGGCGCCGACTGGTTCCGGCAAGTGCTGCAGGACCCGCGCCTGCATGACTCGCTGCTGCGCCAGTTCATCTACTCCGGGTGTGTGCTGCTGATCGAAATCCCGCTGGGCATCGGCATCGCGCTGACCATGCCGACCAAGGGGCGCTGGTCATCGGTGTGCCTGATCGTGATGACCATTCCGCTGCTGATTCCATTCAACGTGGTCGGCACCATCTGGCAGATCTTCGGCCGTGGTGATATCGGTCTGCTGGGCTGGGTCCTCAACGATGTGCTGGGCATCAGCTACAACTACGCGGCCAATGCGTCGGACGCCTGGGTGACCGTGCTGGTCATCGACGTCTGGCACTGGACCTCGCTGGTGGCGTTGCTGTGCTATTCGGGTCTGCGCGCCATTCCCGACGTGTACTACCAGGCTGCGCGGATTGATCGGGCGTCCAACTGGGCGGTGTTCCGACACATCCAGCTGCCGAAGATGAGGAGCGTGCTGCTGATCGCGGTGATGCTGCGCTTCATGGACAGCTTCATGATCTACACCGAGCCGTTCGTGCTTACCGGTGGCGGTCCGGGCAACTCGACGACCTTCCTCAGCCAGACCCTGACGACCATGGCGCTCGGCCAGTTCGACCTGGGCCCTGCGGCAGCGTTCTCGCTGGTGTATTTCCTGATCATTCTGTTGGTGTCGTGGGTGTTCTACACCGCCATGACCCACAGCGAAAAGAACTGAGGAGCGCCCATGAACAAGCGCGAGAAAGTGTCGTTCAAAAAGCTCATACCGCTGTGGATCTACCTGCTGTTTCTGCTGGTGCCGATCTACTGGCTGGTCAACATGTCGTTCAAGACCAACACCGAAATCCTCGGCGGCCTGACCCTGTTCCCACAGGACTTCACGCTGGCGAACTACAAGGTGATCTTCACCGACGAAAGCTGGTACAGCGGCTACATCAACTCGCTGTACTACGTCTGCCTGAATATGGTGATATCGCTGAGCGTCGCATTGCCTGCGGCCTACGCGTTTTCACGCTATCGTTTCCTCGGCGACAAACACCTGTTCTTCTGGCTCCTGACCAACCGGATGGCGCCACCTGCGGTTTTCCTGCTGCCTTTCTTCCAGCTCTACTCGTCCATCGGTCTGTTCGACACGCACATTGCGGTAGCGTTGGCGCACTGCCTGTTCAACGTGCCGCTGGCGGTGTGGATTCTGGAAGGCTTCATGTCCGGGGTTCCCAAGGAAATTGACGAAACGGCCTACATCGATGGCTATAGCTTTCCCAAGTTCTTCGGCAAGATTTTCATCCCGCTGATTGGCTCGGGCATCGGTGTCACGGCGTTCTTCTGCTTCATGTTCTCCTGGGTCGAATTGCTGCTGGCGCGGACGCTGACCTCGGTCAACGCCAAGCCGATCGCGGCGGTCATGACCCGCACCGTTTCGGCGTCGGGGATCGATTGGGGGGTGCTGGCAGCGGCGGGTGTGTTGACCATTCTGCCGGGCATGCTGGTTATCTGGTTCGTTCGTAATCACGTGGTCAAGGGCTTCGCTCTTGGTCGTGTCTGAGGAGTCGAAAAATGGAGTGGATGTCCTGGACCCTGCCAACTGCTATTTTCTTTGCGTCCATCGCTGCGATCCTGGTTGCGATGACGGCCTGGGAACTGCGTTCGGCGAGTATTGAGCGTCGCGGTTTTCTGCCGATCGCCACGACACGCGGCGATCGTCTGTTCATCGGCCTGCTCGGAAGTGCCTACCTGCATCTGCTGGTTATCGGCGCGACGAGCTGGAATATCTGGGTGGCCTCCGGGTTGTCCCTGGTCTGGCTGTTGGTGGTGATGCGTTGGGGTTGAAGAAAAGCGAAATGTAGCTGTAGGTGCTCGCCCGAAGGCGGTGTGTCAGGCGATTCGTCCTGTACAGGCAGACCGCATTCGCGGGCAAGCGCGCTCCTACAGAGGAAGATGCGAATAGGTTGGATCACATAAGAATCAACACAAGAGGTGTCTATGTTCAATAAGAAAAACAAGCTGCGACATAGTGTGACGGTAGCGACGATGGTAATGCTCAGTGGCTTGAGCGTTTCGGCATGGGCCGATCAGTACGAGGATGCTGCCAAGAAGTGGGCCTCCAGCGAGTTCAAGCCGACCACGCTGTCCGATGCCGATCAGCTCAAGGAGCTGGAGTGGTTCATCAAGGCGGCGGAGCCGTTCCGCGGCATGGACATCAAGGTGGTTTCCGAAACCTTGACCACCCATGAATACGAATCCAAAACCCTCGCCAAGGCGTTCACCGAAATCACCGGCATCAAGGTCACCCACGACCTGCTGCAGGAAGGCGACGTGATCGAGAAGCTGCAGACCGCCATGCAGTCTAACCAGAGTATCTATGACGGCTGGGTCAACGACTCCGACCTCATCGGTACGCACTTCCGCTACGGCAAGGCGATGTCTCTGACAGACCTGATGGCCAGCCCGGAAGGCTCGAAAGTCACCTCTCCGACGCTCGATCTCAAGGACTTCATCGGCACCTCGTTCACCACTTCACCTGAAGTCAAAGATGCTTCCGGCAAAGTCGTCACGCCGGCCAAGCTCTATCAACTGCCTGACCAGCAGTTCGCCAACCTGTACTGGTTCCGCGCCGACTGGTTTGATCGTGCTGATCTGAAAGCGAAGTTCAAGGCCAAATACGGCTACGAGCTGGGCGTTCCGGTGAACTGGTCCGCCTATGAAGACATCGCCAAGTTCTTCAGCGAAGACGTCAAGGAACTTGACGGCAAGAAAGTCTACGGCCACATGGACTACGGCAAGAAAGACCCGTCCCTGGGCTGGCGCTTCACTGATGCCTGGTTCTCCATGGCCGGCAGCGGCGACAAAGGTTTGCCGAACGGATTGCCGGTCGACGAGTGGGGCATTCGCGTAGAAGACTGCCACCCGGTCGGTTCGAGCATCACCCGCGGCGGCGACACCAACGGCCCGGCCGCTGTGTACGCCACTCAGAAGTACATCGACTGGCTCAAGGCCTACGCGCCGCCTGAAGCTGCGGGCATGACGTTCTCAGAATCCGGCCCAGTGCCGTCCCAGGGTAACGTTGCTCAGCAGATCTTCTGGTACACCGCTTTCACCGCTGACATGACCAAGCCAGGTCTGCCAGTCATGAACGCCGACGGCACGCCGAAATGGCGGATGGCGCCATCGCCAAAAGGTCCTTACTGGAAAGAGGGCATGAAGCTGGGTTATCAGGACGTGGGCTCCTGGACCTTCCTCAAGTCCACCGAAGAGAAGAAACGCCTGGCCGCCTGGCTCTACGCGCAGTTCGTGACGTCGAAGTCCGTCTCGCTGAAGAAAACCATCGTGGGCCTGACGCCGATTCGCGAATCGGACATCAACTCCAAAGAGATGACCGCCCTGGCGCCGAAACTCGGTGGTCTGGTCGAGTTCTATCGCAGCCCGGCCCGCGTGCAATGGTCGCCAACCGGCACCAACGTTCCGGATTATCCGAAGCTGGCTCAGTTGTGGTGGAGTCACGTGGCTGAAGCCGTTACCGGCGAGAAAACCGCGCAGGCGGCCCTCGACGGTCTGGCCAAGGATCAGGATGCAATCATGACCCGCATCGAGCGCTCCAAGGTTCAGGAACCAAGCGGTTGCGCACCGAAGATGAACCCGGAAACCTCGGCCGAAGAGTGGTACACCAAAGCCGAGAAGAGCAACGGTGCATTCCTCGCGCCGCAACGCAAACTGGCCAACGAGAAGCCGAAGGGCGAAACCATCGCTTACTCCGACCTCTTGAAAAGCTGGGAAGCGGGCAAGAAGTAACCTGCGCAGGGCAAGATCCGGCAAAAAATCCGGCGCATAAAAAAACGGCACCCTCGGGTGCCGTTTTTCATGTGCGTGGTTTGATGCGCCGGCCTGAATGATCAGCCGTGCAGCGTTTCTGCCGCGTACAGTGTGTTTTCCAGCAGGCATGCGCGGGTCATCGGGCCAACGCCGCCTGGCACCGGCGTGATCCAGCCGGCGCGGGGCATGGCGGTTTCGTACACCACATCGCCCACCAGCTTGCCGTCATCCTGACGGTTGATGCCGACGTCGATGACGATCGCGCCTTCCTTGATCCACTCGCCCTTGACCAGCCCCGGCTTGCCCGCCGCCACGACCACCAGATCGGCACGACCCACGTGTCCGGCCAGATCCTGAGTGAAGCGATGGGTCACGGTCACGGTGCAGCCCGCCAGCAGCAGCTCCATCGCCATCGGACGACCCACGATGTTGGAAGCGCCCACGACGACTGCGTCCTTGCCGTACAGATCGACACCGGTGCTTTCCAGCAGCGTCATGATGCCCTTGGGCGTGCAGGGGCGCAGCAGCGGAATGCGCTGGGCCAGCCGACCCACGTTGTAGGGGTGGAAGCCGTCGACGTCTTTATCCGGGCGGATGCGCTCCAGCAGGCTGGAAGATTCCAGATGCTCGGGCAGCGGCAGTTGCAGCAGGATGCCGTCGATGGCCGGATCGTCGTTGAGGCGATCGATCAGATCGGTCAGTTCGGTCTGGGTGGTTTCACTGGGCAGGTCATAGGCCTGGGAGATGAAGCCGACCTCTTCGCAGTCTTTGCGTTTGTGCGAGACGTAAACCTGAGAGGCGGGGTCGCTGCCGACCAGAATCACCGCGAGGCCGGGCGTACGCAGGCCTTGCTCGCGACGCTGGGCGACTCGTTGAGCGATCTGCTGGCGCAGGTTGGCTGCGATCGCTTTACCGTCTATTAGTTTTGCAGTCATTACGCGTGATTAACCATCGGAAGGGGAGGGAAAAAGAGCGCGCATTCTCGCATGACCTGACGCAAGGGCAAAGACGGTTGGTCCGCTTAATAAGCTAACCCCTTTAATTAACTGAATTTTTTTGAAAAAAGTGTTGACGACCTTTTGGGCCGTCTATAAGATTCGTCGCACTTGTCGGGCACAACCCCAAACAGGATAAGCCGAAAGCGGCAAATCAGGTCGAAAGGTTGAATAAGTCAGGTAGAGTTAAGATCGGCTCAGCGTGATTGAAAGCTCTTAATTTGCAGTCTCACGAAGGCAAATGAAATAAGTGCCCGTAGCTCAGCTGGATAGAGCATCCGCCTTCTAAGCGGATGGTCGCAGGTTCGAGTCCTGCCGGGTGCGCCATTAGGCAGCTTTGGCACAAGTAGCATTCAGTTTGAGTGCGTCGGTTACAGCGCAATATGGTGGGCGTAGCTCAGTTGGTAGAGCACGGGATTGTGACTCCCGTTGTCGAGGGTTCGATCCCCTTCGTCCACCCCATATTCGAAAAGGCGCCAGATTCATAATCTGGCGCCTTTGCTTTAAGCGCTTCAAAACGCGGATGTGGTGGAATTGGTAGACACACTGGATTTAGGTTCCAGCGCCGCAAGGTGTGAGAGTTCGAGTCTCTCCGTCCGCACCAGTTACAAGTCTCGCAACACCTCGGGTGTTGAGGGATGAAAGAAAGCCGCCTTGTGCGGCTTTTTTTGTTTCAACGTGCTGCGTTTCAACGCAGTGCGAGCTTGATGGGTCCATAACACAGGGCTCGTCCGGTGTGCTTCCAGGGACTGGATCATGTTTCGGTCGTCCTTTTGCTTCCTTTATATAGGGGCGTATCAGGAGCGTTCCAGAGACCTCCCGCAGGCTAAAACATACGTCTGTGATTCCCGGGCTGCATGCCACTTTATTTACCCTCGTTCAGTAGGGTGACTTCTTGAGTTTGACCCACTAGAATGCTTGCCCTTGATTCTGGGGTCGGAAACGGCCGGCTAACGTCTGTGCAACGAGGAATATCAATGCAAGTTTCTGTTGAAAACACTTCCGCTCTCGAGCGCCGCATGACCATTGGCGTGCCCGCTGAGCGCATCGAGATTGAAGTCAACAAGCGTCTGCAGCAGACCGCACGTAAAGCCAAGATCCCGGGCTTCCGCCCAGGCAAAGTGCCTATGAGCGTGATCCGCCAGCGTTACGAAGACGGTGCGCGTCAAGAAGCACTGGGCGACCTGATCCAGGCGACCTTCTATGAAGCAGTCGTCGAGCAAAAGCTGAACCCCGCTGGCGCACCTTCCGTCGAGCCTAAAACCTTCGAAAAGGGCAAGGACCTCGAGTACATCGCTACTTTCGAAGTATTCCCTGAATTCACCGTTGCCGGTTTTGAGTCCATTTCCGTCGAGCGTCTGTCGGCTGACGTCGCTGATTCCGATCTGGACAACATGCTGGAAATCCTGCGCAAGCAGAACGTCAGCTTCGAAGTCGTCGACCGCGCTGCACAAAACGAAGACCAGTTGAACATCGACTTCGTCGGCAAGATCGGCGGTGAAGCGTTCGCTGGCGGTTCGGCCACCGGTACTCAGCTGGTGCTGGGTTCGGGTCGCATGATCCCGGGTTTCGAAGACGGTCTGGTTGGCGCCAAAGCTGGCGAAGAGCGCGTTCTGAACCTGACCTTCCCAGAGGATTATCAGAATCTGGAACTGGCTGGCAAAACCGCCGAGTTCACCGTCACTGTCAACACCGTGTCGGCACCGACCCTGCCTGAGCTGAACGAAACGTTCTTCAAGCAGTTCGGCATTAAGGAAACCAACATCGAAGGCTTCCGCACCGAAGTTCGCAAGAACATGGAGCGTGAGCTGCGTCAGGCGATCAAGTCCAAGGTCAAGAATCAGGTGATGGACGGTCTGCTCGCCGCCAACCCGATCGAAGTGCCTAAAGCGCTGCTGGAAAACGAAGTGAACCGTCTGCGCGTTCAGGCTGTTCAGCAGTTCGGCGGCAACATCAAGCCTGACCAACTGCCGGCAGAGCTGTTCGAAGAGCAGGCCAAGCGCCGCGTTGAACTGGGTCTGATCGTGGCTGAAGTCGTCAAGCAGTTCGACCTCAAGCCTGACGACACCCGCGTTCGCGAGCTGATTCAGGAAATGGCTTCCGCTTACCAGGAGCCAGAGCAGGTTGTGGCCTGGTACTACAAGAACGAACAGCAAATGAACGAAGTTCGTTCGGTTGTGCTGGAAGAGCAAGTTGTGGATACTGTTTTGCAGAAAGCGAGCGTGACCGACAAAGCGGTCTCGTACGAAGAGGCAGTCAAGCCGGTTGAAGCTCCACAAGCCGACTGATTTCCTTCTCTCGTTCGAAAACACCATAAGCCAGCCTTCGCGCTGGCTTATGCGTATTCAAGACATGACTATTTGGGAGTGAATGCGAGACATGTCCCGCAATTCTTATATTCAGCAGAACTCTGACATCCAGGCCGCTGGCGGCCTGGTCCCGATGGTTATCGAGCAGTCCGCCCGTGGCGAGCGCGCCTATGACATCTACTCCCGCCTTCTCAAGGAACGCGTCATCTTCCTGGTCGGTCCGGTTGAAGACTACATGGCCAACCTCATCTCGGCGCAGCTGCTGTTCCTTGAAGCGGAAAACCCGGACAAGGACATCCATCTTTACATCAACTCCCCAGGCGGTTCGGTGACTGCGGGCATGGCGATCTACGACACCATGCAGTTCATCAAGCCGGACGTTTCCACGACCGTCATGGGCCAGGCCTGCAGCATGGGCGCTTTCCTGTTGGCCGGTGGCGCGAAGGGCAAGCGTTTCGCACTGCCGAACTCCCGCGTCATGATTCACCAGCCGTTGGGCGGTTTTCAGGGCCAGGCGTCGGACATCGACATCCACGCCCGTGAAATCCTGTTCATCCGTCAACGTCTGAACGAGCTGCTGGCGCACCACACCGGTCAGACGCTGGAAGCCATCGAACGCGACACCAACCGTGATAATTTCATGAGCGCAGAACGCGCTGCTGAATACGGTCTGGTGGACTCGGTCATCGATCGGCGTCAAATGACCAAATGACTGCGTGAAGGGCAATGATCCCGGGCGGTTGATATATCCGTGCCGCCTGTGGACTTGAAAAATCGAGCAATTGCCCTCATCTTGTGTTGCAAGCCTACCGGATTGGATCGATCGAATGACTGACACCCGCAACGGCGAGGACAACGGCAAACTGCTTTATTGCTCCTTCTGTGGCAAAAGCCAGCATGAAGTGCGCAAGTTGATTGCCGGCCCCTCGGTATTTGTTTGTGACGAGTGCGTCGACCTGTGCAACGACATCATCCGCGAGGAGGTGCAGGAAGCACAGGCCGAGAGCAGCGCGCATAAACTGCCATCGCCCAAAGAAATCAGCGGCATCCTTGACCAGTACGTCATTGGTCAGGAACGTGCCAAAAAGGTTCTCGCAGTAGCGGTGTACAACCACTACAAGCGACTGAACCAGCGCGACAAGAAAAACGACGACGTTGAACTGGGCAAGAGCAACATCCTGCTGATCGGCCCGACGGGCTCCGGCAAGACCCTGCTGGCGGAGACGCTTGCACGTCTGCTCAACGTTCCGTTCACCATCGCCGACGCCACCACCCTGACCGAAGCCGGTTATGTGGGTGAGGACGTCGAGAACATCATTCAGAAGCTGTTGCAGAAGTGCGATTACGATGTCGAGAAGGCCCAGATGGGTATTGTCTACATCGACGAAATTGACAAGATTTCGCGCAAGTCCGACAACCCTTCCATCACCCGTGATGTGTCGGGCGAAGGCGTGCAGCAAGCCTTGCTGAAGCTGATTGAAGGCACCGTGGCTTCCGTTCCGCCTCAAGGTGGCCGCAAGCACCCACAGCAGGAATTCCTGCAGGTGGACACGCGCAATATCCTCTTCATCTGTGGCGGTGCGTTCTCTGGCCTGGAAAAGGTCATCCAGAATCGCTCCACCAAAGGCGGCATCGGCTTCAACGCTGAAGTGCGCAGCAAGGAAGAGGGCAAGAAGGTCGGCGAATCCCTGCGTGAAGTCGAGCCTGACGATCTGGTCAAGTTCGGTCTGATCCCGGAATTTGTTGGTCGTCTGCCTGTATTGGCGACGCTGGACGAGCTGGACGAAGCTGCGCTGATGCAGATTCTGACCGAGCCGAAGAACGCGCTGACCAAGCAATACGGCAAGCTGTTCGAGATGGAAGGCGTGGACCTCGAGTTCCGCCCGGATGCGTTGAAATCGGTTGCTCGTCGTGCGCTTGAGCGCAAGACGGGTGCTCGCGGTCTGCGCTCCATCCTCGAGGGCGTCCTGCTCGACACCATGTACGAAATCCCGTCGCAATCTGACGTGAGCAAGGTGGTGATCGACGAGAGCGTGATCGAGGGCACCTCCAAGCCGCTGTTGATTTACGAAAACAGCGAGCCACCTGCCAAGGCGGCACCCGACGCGTAGCCTGCTGGCAACGCACCGGGCGACTGGAAACGAAAAGGGCCCTCGGGCCCTTTTCGCGTTTCCTCAAGCCTGGTCTGCGTTTCTGAGTCCTTTTGCTTTAACTCAAAGCGACGCTTGTTTTTTTAAGGTTCAACCCCCATCTTGATTTTCAGCTTATTTATATCTGTCCATGGCCTGAAGGCCGCCGTAGAGGCGAAATCATGAAGACGACCATTGAACTGCCTCTCTTGCCACTGCGCGATGTTGTGGTTTACCCCCATATGGTTATCCCGCTGTTCGTGGGGCGCGAGAAGTCGATCGAGGCCCTTGAAGCGGCGATGACCGGCGACAAGCAGATTTTGCTGCTGGCGCAACGAAACCCGGCCGACGACGATCCTGGTGAAGACGCGCTGTACAACGTTGGCACCGTCGCCACTGTGCTGCAGCTGCTGAAGCTGCCGGACGGCACCGTGAAGGTTCTGGTCGAAGGCGAGCAGCGTGGATCGGTCGAGCGCTTCATTGAGGTCGACGGCCATTGCCGCGCCGAGGTTGCGCTGATCGATGAAGTCGACGCGCCGGATCGTGAATCCGAAGTCTTCGTTCGCAGCCTGCTGGCTCAGTTCGAACAGTACGTACAGCTGGGCAAAAAAGTCCCGGCGGAAGTGCTTTCCTCCCTCAACAGCATCGATGAGCCGGGTCGTCTGGTCGACACCATGGCGGCCCACATGGCGCTGAAGATCGAGCAGAAGCAGGAAATTCTCGAGATCATTGACCTGTCGGCGCGCGTTGAACACGTGCTGGCGTTGCTGGATGCCGAAATTGATCTGCTGCAGGTCGAGAAGCGCATCCGCGGTCGCGTGAAAAAGCAGATGGAGCGCAGTCAGCGCGAGTACTACCTGAATGAGCAGATGAAGGCCATTCAGAAGGAGCTCGGCGACAGCGAGGAAGGCCACAACGAAATCGAAGAGCTGAAGAAGCGCATCGATGCCGCCGGCCTGCCCAAGGATGCGATGACTAAGGCCACCGCCGAGCTGAACAAGCTCAAGCAGATGTCGCCGATGTCTGCGGAGGCCACCGTCGTTCGCTCCTACATCGACTGGCTGGTTCAGGTGCCCTGGAAGGCCCAGAGCAAGGTCCGTCTGGACCTCGCCCGCGCCGAGGACATCCTCGACGCCGACCACTACGGTCTGGACGAAGTCAAAGAGCGGATCCTCGAATACCTCGCCGTGCAAAAACGCGTGAAGAAGATTCGTGGCCCGGTGTTGTGCCTGGTCGGTCCTCCTGGCGTGGGCAAAACCTCGCTGGCCGAGTCGATCGCCCACGCCACCAACCGCAAATTCGTCCGTATGGCCTTGGGCGGCGTGCGCGATGAAGCTGAAATTCGCGGCCACCGTCGCACCTACATCGGTTCGATGCCAGGTCGCCTGATCCAGAAGATGACCAAGGTTGGCGTGCGCAACCCGCTGTTCCTGCTCGATGAAATCGACAAGATGGGCAGTGACATGCGCGGCGACCCGGCGTCGGCGCTGCTGGAAGTGCTCGACCCCGAGCAGAACCACAACTTCAACGACCACTACCTGGAAGTCGACTACGACCTCTCCGACGTGATGTTCCTGTGTACCGCCAACTCGATGAACATTCCGCCGGCGCTGCTCGACCGTATGGAAGTCATCCGTCTGCCTGGCTACACCGAAGACGAGAAGATCAACATCGCGACCAAGTACCTCTCGCCCAAGCAGATCGCTGCCAATGGGTTGAAGAAAGGCGAGATCGAGTTCGAAGTTGAGGCGATTCGCGACATCATCCGTTACTACACCCGTGAAGCGGGCGTGCGTAGCCTTGAGCGTCAGATCGCCAAGGTGTGCCGCAAGGCGGTCAAGGAACACGCCCACGAGAAGCGTTTTTCCGTGGTCGTGACAGCGGATATGCTTGAGAACTTCCTCGGCGTGCGCAAATTCCGTTATGGCCTGGCCGAGCAGCAGGATCAGGTCGGTCAGGTGACCGGTCTGGCCTGGACGCAGGTAGGCGGCGAGCTGCTGACTATCGAGGCGGCGGTTGTTCCGGGCAAGGGTCAATTGATCAAAACCGGTTCGCTGGGCGATGTCATGGTCGAGTCGATCACTGCCGCGCTGACCGTGGTGCGCAGCCGAGCCAAGAGCCTGGGCATTCCTCTGGACTTCCACGAGAAGCGCGACACGCACATCCATATGCCGGAAGGCGCGACGCCGAAAGACGGCCCGAGCGCAGGCGTGGGCATGTGCACGGCGCTGGTGTCGGCATTGACGGGGATTCCAGTCCGCGCCGACGTCGCCATGACGGGTGAAATCACCCTGCGCGGACAGGTGCTGGCCATCGGCGGTCTCAAGGAGAAATTGCTGGCCGCTCACCGTGGTGGCATCAAGACAGTGATCATCCCCGAAGAGAATGTTCGCGATCTGAAGGAGATCCCGGACAACATCAAGGCTGACCTGCAGATCAAACCGGTTAAATGGATTGACGAGGTCCTCCAAATTGCGCTGCAATACGCGCCGCAGCCCTTGCCGGATGTGGCTCCCGAGATGGTTGCCAAGGATGAAAAGCGCGAGTCTGACGCCAAGGGCAGGATCAGCACGCATTAGTCTGGGAGGCCTTCCTTGACAGGTTTTTGGAGCCCTTGCTATAAAGCGGCTCTTCAAGCCTGTTCAGGCCGCTCGTGTTCGTTTGGTTTCACCAAAAAAAAACTTAGAAATACTCAAATATATAAGGGGACTTAGAGTGAACAAGTCGGAACTGATTGATGCCATCGCCGCATCCGCTGACATCCCGAAAGCTGCTGCCGGCCGTGCGCTGGACGCTGTAATCGAATCCGTCACTGGCGCTCTCAAGGCTGGCGACTCTGTTGTACTGGTAGGCTTCGGCACTTTCTCCGTCACTGATCGTCCTGCCCGTACCGGCCGTAACCCTCAGACCGGTAAAACCCTGGAAATTCCAGCGGCCAAGAAACCAGGCTTCAAAGCCGGTAAAGCACTGAAAGAAGCCGTCAACTAAGTTTCTTTTTACTTTGCCCGCCCAGCACAGCGTTATTTTTGTTCTGGGCGTGAAGCGGCACGTGCGGTTGGTCAAGCGCTGGACTGTCACTCGGGGAACGCACATCGAACCCCGTCCGCTTTGCAAGTTACGAGAAGGCGCATCCTCGGATGCGCCTTTCTTCTATCCGGATTCAACCCACGCTCCGCGTTACCGTGTGCAGCAGCCTGGTGAGTCGAGTACAACCCTCTGGGGGATACATGCTGCAGAATATCAGGGACAATTCACAGGGATGGATTGCCAAAACCATCATCGGGGTAATCATCGCTCTGATGGCCCTGACCGGGTTCGATGCCATTTTCCGGGCTACCAGCCACTCGCAGGATGCTGCGAAGGTCAATGGCGAGGAAGTCACCCAGGCTGAACTGGGTCAAGCGGTTGAAATGCAACGCCGCCAGCTGATGCAACAGCTGGGCAAGGATTTCGATCCTGCGATGCTCAACGAAAAGATGCTGCGTGATTCGGCCCTCAAAGGCCTGATCGACCGCAAGCTGCTGTTGCAGGGTGCCGCCGATTCCAAGTTCGGTTTCTCCGAAGCTGCGCTGGACCAGCAGATTTTGCTGACCCCTGAATTTCAGGTTGACGGCAAATTCAACGCCGATCGCTTCGATCAGGTCGTTCGCCAGCTTGGCTACTCCCGTCTGCAATTTCGCCAGATCCTGGGTCAGGAAATGTTGATCGGCCAGATTCGTGCCGGTATCGGCGGCAGTGCGTTCGTCACTGACGCTCAGGTCGACGCGTTCGCCCGCCTGGAAAAACAGACCCGCGATTTCGCTACGCTGACCCTGCCGGCCGATCCGTCGAGCGTCAAGGTTACCGACGACGAGATCAAGGCGCACTACGATCAGCACGCGAAGGAGTTTCTGAGTCCGGAGCAAGTGGTGCTCGACTTTATCGAGCTGAAGAAGTCCTCTTTCTTCGACAAGGTGTCGGTGAAGGATGAAGACCTTCAGGCGGCTTATCAGAAAGAGATCGCCAACCTGGCCGAGCAGCGCCGTGCTGCGCACATCCTGATCGAAGTCAACGACAAGACCACGGACGCTCAGGCGAAAGCCAAAATTGAAGAAATTCAGCAGCGTGTGGCCAAAGGCGAAGATTTCGCTGCGCTGGCGAAGGAGCTCTCTCAGGATCCAGGCTCGTCGACCAAGGGCGGTGACTTGGGCTACGCCGGCAAGGGTGTCTATGACCCGGCCTTTGAAGACGCGCTGTACGCGCTGAACAAGGATCAGGTCTCCGCGCCTGTCCGCAGTCAGTTCGGCTGGCACCTGATCAAACTGCTGGGCGTTGAAGCGCCGTCGGTACCGACGTTCGCCAGCCTGAAGGAGAAGCTGACCCACGAGCTGAAGTCTCAGCAGGTCGAGCAGAAGTTCGTCGATGCGAGCAAGAAGCTGGAAGATGCTGCGTTCGAAGCGTCGGATCTGTCGCAGCCGGCTCAGGATCTGGGTCTGAAAGTGCAGACCACTGCGCCGTTCGGTCGCGAGGGTGGCGAAGGCATTGCAGCCAACCGTGCGGTGATTCAGGCGGCTTTCAGTCCGGAAGTGATGGAGGAGGGTTCCAACAGTTCTGCGCTGGAACTTGATCCTGAGACCGTGGTGGTGTTGCATGCCAAAGAGCACCGTCAGCCTGAGCAACTGCCACTGGAAGCGGTGTCGGCGCCGATTCGTGCGCAACTGGCGAAAGAACATGCCAGCGATGCGGTGAAGGCCAAGGGCGAGGCGCTGCTGGCAGGCCTGCGTGACGGCAAGGTGCCGTATGCGGCGACCAAGCAGGAAGGCCAGAGCTGGAAGGTCGTGGAAGCGGCCTCACGCAGCCAGGAGGGTGTTGATCCTCAGGTGCTGCAGGCGGTGTTCCGTATGCCGAAGCCGGAAGGCAAGGACAAGCCGGTTTATGGCAGCCAGACGGCAGCGGATGGCAGTTTTGTGATTGTGCGTCTGAACGGCGTGAATCAGGCGGCTCCGGCGTCGGATGAGGAGAAGAGCCAGTACCGTCGTTTCCTGTCATCCCGTGAGGGTCAGCAGGATTTCGCGGCCTACCGGAAGCAGTTGGAAGCAGCGGCGAAGATCGAGAAGTATTGATCGACGCAGAACGCTGTTAACAGAAAGCCCCGACTCGTGAGAGTCGGGGCTTTTTTGTGTCCGTGCCCAGAGGGACCTGGGGCTCGGCTGACTGTGCCAAGATCAAGAGCGTCTGCCTCACGGCAGACATTTCGCCTTCGGCGACTTACTTTTGAAAAGCACCAAAAGTAAGCAAAAGTGCCTGCTCCTGGCTTGGCCCTTCCTTCGTCAGGGTTCCTTCACTCCGGTCCCGCTCCGTGGGCCCGCGCCGAACGGACATCCATGTCCTGACGGCGCTCTCGCCGCATCCATGCGGCTCGGCCCACTGCGCGAGACCTGCGTTCAGCCTGCACCAAAGTCGCGTTTTGCGGTGTCCCGGCTACCGCGTAGAAGATCAACAGCAACAGCAGCAGCTTCCCGGCTGAAGCCGGTCCTACTAACACCGTATGCAGTCTGTGGGACCGGCTTTAGCCGGGAAGCCTTTGATCTGCAGTTTGATCGTTCCCACGCTCCGCGTGGTAACGCCGCCCCAGACGCTCCGCGTCCCTCGGACGACCTATATTCAGGCCGGGGATGTGACGCGGAGCGTCACGGGATGCATTCCCACGCGGAGCGAGGGAACGATCAAAGATCACCTAAACAACGCGCACCCCGTAGGACCGGCTTTAGCCGGGAAGCTGTTGCTGTTGATCTTGATCTTCTACGCGGTAGCCCGGACACCCCAGAACGCGACTTGGGTGCAGGCCGAACGCAGACGACGCGGAGTGGGTCGAGCGGCATGGATGCCGCGAGAGCGCCGTCAGGACATGGATGTCCGTTCGGCGCGTGCCCACGGAGCGTCGTCTAAGTAAGGGAACCCGACGAAGTCGGGCCAAACCGGGAGCAGGCACTTTTGGTTACTTTTAGTGCTTTTTAAAAGTAACTCGCCGAAGGCGAAACAGTTCTGCCGTTAGGCAGAACCCAATGAACGCTGCCTGAGTATCGGCTGAACCCAGGACGAAAAAAAACGGCAGATCATCCAGCCACAAGGCCGTCTGATCCACCGCTTTCGCCAGCTAGCCAGCGCTTACAGGTCTTGCGCCCGTCTTCAGAGCGTCATCACTCTGAAAACGGGCAAGCAACCATCAACCTTCCAGATCACCCATCGCCGTGGTATTGAAACCACCGTCGACGTACATGATCTCGCCACTGACACCGGACGCCAGGTCGGAACACAAGAACGCGCCCGCATTACCCACTTCCTCAATGGTCACGTTACGGCGCAGTGGAGTCTGCGCCTCGTTCGCCGCCAGCATCTTGCGGAAGTTCGAGATACCCGAAGCCGCGAGGGTACGGATCGGGCCAGCCGATACCGCGTTGACGCGCGTACCTTCCGGGCCGAGGCTGCGGGCCAGGTAACGGACGCCGGCTTCAAGGCTTGCCTTGGCCATACCCATCACGTTGTAGTTCGGCATGGTGCGCTCAGCGCCCAGGTACGACAGCGTCAGCAGGCTGCCGTTGCGGCCCTTCATCAGGTCGCGACCGGCTTTGGCCAGGGCCACGAAGCTGTAGGCGCTGATGTCGTGAGCGATGCGGAAACCTTCACGGGTGGTGGCTTGGGTGAAGTCACCGTCCAGTTGGTCGCCCGGCGCGAAGCCAACGGAGTGCACGATGCAGTCCAGGCCGTCCCACTTCTTGCTCAACTCTTCGAAGACCTTGGCGATTTCTTCGTCGCTGGCGACGTCGCAAGGGAAGCACAGCTCAGCGTTCGAACCCCAGCTTTCGGCGAATTCCTCGACGCGCTTCTTGAGTTTTTCGT
Organism: Pseudomonas petrae; assembly: GCF_021728295.1. Taxonomy (GTDB): domain Bacteria; phylum Pseudomonadota; class Gammaproteobacteria; order Pseudomonadales; family Pseudomonadaceae; genus Aquipseudomonas; species Aquipseudomonas petrae. Next base: position 178,006 of record NZ_JAKJXE010000001.1, on the reverse strand, counting down.
TCTGATACGTGAAGGCAAGCTCAGCGCCTTCACGGTGCATGGCGGCAGCGATACCGGATGCGATGGACAATTTGCTGGCGACACCGACGATCAGGACGCGCTTACCGGCGAGAAAACCCATTGTTTTGTTCCTCTTCAGGTTAATCGACAGCTGCCGGCGCCAAGAAGGCGGCCTCCAGCAGCTGCTGTGTATAAGGATGTTGCGGTGCGGCGAAGATGTCTTCTGCCACACCCTGTTCGACCACTTGGCCTTGCTTCACCACCATCAGTTGGTGGCTTAACGCCTTGACCACCGCCAGATCATGGCTGATGAACAAATACGTCAGGTTGTACTTGGTTTGCAGGGAGCGTAACAGCTCCACCACTTGACGCTGAACGGTGCGGTCGAGGGCCGAAGTCGGCTCGTCCAGCAAAATCAGCGCCGGTTTTAACACTAATGCCCGGGCGATGGCGATCCTTTGCCGTTGTCCCCCTGAAAACTCGTGGGGGTAGCGGTGCCGGGTCGCCGGGTCCAGACCCACTTCCTTGAGCGCTTCGATCACCGCCGCTTCCTGCTCCACCGGCGTACCCATCTTGTGGATCCGCAGGCCTTCGCCGACGATGTCGCACACCGACATGCGCGGGCTGAGGCTGCCGAACGGGTCCTGAAACACCACCTGCATCTGCCGCCGCAGCGGCCTGACCTGATGCTGATTCATCCCGGCCAGCGATTGCCCGTGAAAGCGTATTTCGCCTTCGCTGCGAATCAACCGCAGGATCGCCAGGCCCAGCGTCGATTTGCCCGAACCGCTCTCGCCGACAATCCCCAGCGTCTGGCCCTTGGGCAGACTGAAATGGATGCCGTCGACGGCCTTGACGTGATCGACCGTGCGCTTGAACACGCCTTTCTTGATCGGAAACCAGACCCGCAGGTCCTCGACTTCCAGCATCGGCGCGCCCGGCGGATTGTTCGCCGGACCGCCTTTGGGCTCGGCGCTGAGCAGTTCCCGGGTATACGGATGCTGCGGCGCGCGGAACAGCTCTTCGCACGATGCCTGTTCGACGATGCAACCGCGCTGCATGACACATACGCGGTTGGCAATTTGCCTGACGACGTTCAAATCGTGGCTGATCAGCAGCAAGGCCATGCCCAGCCGGGCCTGCAACTCCTTGAGCAATTTGAGGATTTTCAGCTGCACGGTGACGTCCAGCGCGGTGGTCGGCTCATCGGCGATCAACAGCTCGGGCTCGTTGGCCAGGGCCATGGCAATCATCACCCGCTGGCGCTGGCCGCCGGACAGCTCGTGGGGCAAGGCCTTCAGCCGCTTGGCCGGGTCCGGAATGCCCACCAGATCCAGCAGCTCCAGCGTACGCCGCGTCGCGGCTTTGCCGGTGAGGCCCTTGTGCAGACCGAGCACTTCGTTGATCTGCTTTTCGATGGACTGCAGCGGGTTCAGCGAGGTCATCGGCTCCTGGAAGATCATCGCGATGCGATTGCCGCGAATCCCGCGCAGGCGCTTTTCGCTGACTTTCAGCAGGTCGTCACCGGCGTAGCGAATCGTCCCGGTCGGATGGCGCGCGAGCGGGTAGGGCAGCAGCCGCAGGATCGAATGGGCGGTGACTGACTTGCCCGATCCGCTCTCGCCGACCAGCGCGAGGGTTTCGCCCTTGCGGATGTCGAAGCTGATGCCTTCGACCACCCGCTGCGCGTTGTTGCCGTTCACGAATTCGACGGAGAGGTCGCGGATCTCGACCAGATTGTCCTGATTCATCTCATTTCCTCGGGTCGAATGCGTCGCGGGCGGATTCGCCGATGAACACCAGCAGGCTCAGCATGATCGCCAGCACGGCGAAGGCGCTGATGCCGAGCCACGGCGCTTGCAGGTTGGATTTGCCTTGCGCCACCAGTTCACCCAGTGAAGGCGAGCCAGCGGGCAGGCCGAAGCCGAGGAAGTCCAGCGCGGTCAGCGTGCCGATCGCGCCGGTGAGAATGAACGGCATGAACGTCATGGTCGACACCATCGCGTTGGGCAGGATGTGGCGGAACATGATCGCGCCGTTTTCCATGCCCAGCGCCCGGGCCGCGCGCACGTATTCCAGGTTGCGGCCACGCAGAAACTCGGCCCGCACCACGTCCACCAGGCTCATCCACGAGAACAGCAGCATGATCCCCAGAAGCCACCAGAAGTTCGGCTGGACGAAGCTGGCGAGGATGATCAGCAGGTACAGCACCGGCAGCCCGGACCAGATTTCCAGGAAGCGCTGGCCGATCAGATCGACCCAGCCGCCGTAGAAACCCTGCAGCGCCCCGGCGATGACGCCGATGATCGAGCTGAGGATCGTCAACGTCAGGGCGAACAGCACCGACACGCGGAAGCCATAGATCACCCGCGCCAGCACGTCGCGACCCTGATCGTCGGTGCCCAGCAGGTTCTCCCGCGAAGGCGGGGCTGGGGCCGGGACTTTCAGGTCGTAGTTGATGCTCTGGTAGCTGAACGGAATCGGCGCCCACAGCGTCCAGCCGTCTTTGGCCGCCAGCAGCTCCTTGATGTACGGGCTCTTGTAGTTGGCTTCCAGCGGGAATTCGCCGCCGAAGGTGGTTTCCGGGTAGCGCTTGAACACCGGGAAATACCACTCGCCGTCGTAGCGCACGGCCAGCGGTTTGTCGTTGGCGATGAGTTCGGCGCCCAGGCTTGCGCCGAACAGGATCAGAAACAGCCACAGCGACCACCAGCCACGCTTGTTGGCCTTGAAGCGTTCGAAGCGGCGTCGATTGAGAGGGGACAACGTCATATCAATGATCCCTGCGGTCGAAGTCGATGCGTGGGTCAACCAGCGTGTAGGTCAGGTCGCCGATCAGTTTCACCACCAGCCCCAGCAGGGTGAAGATGAACAGCGTGCCGAACACTACGGGGTAATCGCGGTTGATCGCGGCTTCAAAGCTCATCAGGCCGAGGCCGTCGAGGGAAAAGATCACTTCCACCAGCAGGGAGCCGGTGAAGAAGATGCCAATGAACGCCGACGGGAAACCCGCGATCACCAGCAGCATGGCGTTACGGAACACGTGGCCGTAGAGGACTCGGCGCTGGGTCAGGCCCTTGGCCTTGGCGGTAATCACGTACTGCTTGCCGATTTCATCGAGAAAGCTGTTTTTCGTCAGCAGGGTCATGGTGGCGAAGTTGCCGATGACCAGCGCGGTGATCGGCAGCACCAGGTGCCAGAAGTAGTCGCCCACTTTGCCCAGCCAGCTCATTTCGTCGAAGTTGCTCGACGTCAGCCCGCGCAACGGGAACCAGTCGAAATAGCTGCCACCGGCAAACACCACGATCAGCAGGATGGCGAACAGGAACGCCGGGATGGCGTAGCCGACGATGATTGCCGAACTGGTCCACACGTCGAAATGGCTGCCGTGGCGCGTGGCTTTGGCGATCCCCAGGGGGATCGACACCAGGTACATGATCAGCGTGCTCCACAGCCCGAGGGAGATCGACACCGGCATCTTTTCGACGATCAGGTCGATGACCTTGGCGTCGCGGAAGAAGCTGTCACCGAAATCCAGCCGGGCGTAGTTCTTGACCATGATCCACAAGCGTTCCGGCGCCGATTTGTCGAAGCCGTACATGTGCTCGATTTCCTTGATCAGGCTGGGGTCCAGACCCTGCGCGCCGCGATAGGTCGAGCCGGCCACCGAGACTTCCGCACCGCCGCCAGCGATGCGGCTGGTGGCGCCTTCGAAGCCTTCGAGCTTGGCGATCATCTGCTCCACCGGACCACCCGGCGCGGCCTGGATGATGACGAAGTTGATCAGCAGGATACCGAACAGGGTCGGGATGATCAGCAGCAGACGCCGCAGAATGTAGGCCAGCATGTTATTGCTCCGTGCCTTTGGGCTGCTCGGTTTCAGGCTGGGCTGCTTCAGGCTCTACGGCGTCCGGCGCGACTTGCACAGGAATGGCCGGCGTCGCGTCGGGCTTGACCCACCAGGTCATGGTGCCGATGTCGTAGAGCGGGGTTTTGCCCGGGTGGCCCAAGTGATCCCAGTACGCCACGCGCCAGGTCTTGATGTGCCAGTTCGGGATCACGTAGTAGCCCCACAGCAGCGCGCGGTCGAGGGCGCGGGTGTGGTCGATCAGGCTCTGGCGCGAGTCGGCGTTGATCAAGCCGTTCACCAGCGTGTCGACCGCCGGGTCCTTGAGGCCGATCACGTTGTAGCTCCCCGGCTTGTCGGCGGCGGAGGAATCCCAGTATTCGCGCTGCTCGTTACCCGGTGAGCTCGATTGCGGAAAACTGCCGACGATCATGTCGTAGTCCCGTGAACGGCGGCGGGTGATGTACTGGGAGACGTCGACACGACGGATTTCCAGATCAATGCCGATGTCAGCCAGGTTGCGTTTGTACGGCAGCAGCACGCGCTCGAATTCCGTCTGGGCGAGGAGAAATTCGATGGTGACGGGCTTGCCTTCGGTGTCGACCATCTTGTCGCCGACGATCTTCCAGCCGGCGTCCTTGAGCAGCTGGAACGCCTTGCGCTGTTGCTCTCGGATGATGCCGCTGCCATCGGTGACCGGCAGTTTGAATGCCTCATTGAACACCGATTCCGGCAACTTGCCGCGCAGGGGCTCAAGAATATTCAGCTCGGCAGGCGTCGGCAGGCCTTTGGCGCCCATGTCGGAATTGTCGAAATAGCTTTTGGTACGTGTGTAGGTGCCGAAGAACAGCTGCTTGTTGGTCCACTCGAAGTCGAGCAACAGGCTGAGGGCCTGACGCACGCGCACGTCCTGGAACATCGGCTTGCGCAGGTTGAAGATAAAGCCCTGCATGCCCTGGGGATTGCCGTTGGGGATCTCTTCCTTGATCAGACGACCCTGTCTGACAGCCGGAACGTCATAGGCCGTCGCCCAGTTCTTCGCCGCCATTTCCTGCCAGAAGTCGAAGGCACCCGCTTTTAACGCTTCGAGAGCCACCGTGTTGTCGCGGTAGTAGTCGGTGGACAGCCGGTCGAAGTTGTAGAAGCCCTTGTTGATCGGCAGGTCCTTGCCCCAGTAATCCTTGACCCGCTCGTAGCGCACCGAGCGTCCGGCCTTGACCTCGACCACCTTGTACGGCCCGCTGCCCAGCGGAATTTCCAGGTTGCCCTTACTGAAGTCGCGGGTGGCCCACCAATGCTTGGGCAACACCGGCAACTGGCCGAGGATCAGCGGCAGTTCGCGGTTGTCGTTGTGCTTGAACTTGAACAGCACCGTGGTCGGGTTTTCGGCGACGGCCTGATCGACGTCCGCGTAGTAACTGCGGTACAGGGGCGAGCCGTCCTTGATCAGCGTCTCGAAGCTGAACACCACGTCTTCGGCGCGGACCGGATGGCCGTCGTTGAATGTCGCTTCGGGGCGCAGATAAAAACGCACCCAGCTGTTATCCGGGGCTTTTTCGATCTTGCCGGCAATCAGCCCGTATTCGGTGAACGGCTCGTCCAGACCCTGGCGGGCGAGGGTGTCGTAGATCAGGCCGATATCGTCAGCGGGCACGCCCTTGCTGATGAACGGGTTGAGGCTGTCGAAGCCGCCGAAACCGGCGCTGCGCAGGATCCCGCCTTTGGGTGCGTCCGGGTTCACGTAGTCGAAATGCTTGAAGTCGGCCGGGTATTTCGGCGCTTCGTTGTACAGGGTGATGGCGTGTTGCGGAGCCGCCTGGGTTGCACAGGTCACGCCCAGCAGCAGCGGGGCCAGCACGAACGGGCTCAGAAACAGGCCGCCAGCGCGGGTCAGGGAGCGCAGGGCAGTCATTGGGTTTTCTCCGAAGGCTTGAGCCACCACGCACGCAGGCCCAGGGTGTAGGGCGGGGTGGTGACCATGGCGAACCGGTTGCGGTAGGCCAGACGATGATTATTGAGGTACCAGTTGGGAATCATGTAGTGCTGCCACAGCAACACGCGATCCAGGGCGCGGGTCGCCGCCACTTGGTCATCCCGGGTTTTTGCCGCCAGCAACTGGTTGAGCAGGTTGTCGACCACCGGGTTGGCGACGCCGGCGTAGTTTTTGCTGCCTTTGATGTTGGCCTGGCTGGAATGGAAATACTGCCATTGCTCCAGCCCCGGACTGAGGGTCTGATTCAGGGTCATCAGAATCATGTCGAAATCGAACTGGTCCAGCCGCTGTTTGTATTGGGCGCGGTCGACGGTGCGCAGGTGCGCGTCGACGCCGATCCGCGTGAGGTCTTCGATGTAGGGCTGCAGGATTCGTTCTAGATTCGGATTGACCAGAAGTATTTCGAAACGCAACGGCTGACCGGCGCGGTTGGTCAGGCCGCGCTCGGTGAATGTCCAGCCTGCGTCGGCCAGCAGCCCCAGCGCCTTGCGAATGGCGTCGCGGGGCACGCCGCCGCCGTCGGTTTTCGACACCGCGAACGGCTGGGTGAACAGTCTGGCCGGCAACTGCTCGCGGTAGGGCGCGAGCATGAGGAATTCGCGGCCGGCGGGCAGTCCGCTAGAGGTGAATTCGCTGTTGGGGTAGTAGCTGGTCGAACGCATGTAGGCGTCGTTGAACAGCGTGCGGTTGGTCCACTCGAAGTTGAACATCAACCCCAGCGCTTCACGCACGCGGATGTCGGCGAACGCGCCGCGGCGGGTGTTCATGAACAGCCCTTGGGTCTGCGTGGGGATCTGGTGCGGGATTTGCGCCTTGATCACCTTGCCCTCGGTCACCGCCGGGAAGTCATAACCGGTGAGCCAGTTTTTCGCCTGATGCTCGATGTAGATGTCGAACTCGCCGGCCTTGAAGGCTTCGAACGCCACGTCCGCGTCGCGGTAGAACTCCACTTCCACGCGGTTGAAGTTGTACTTGCCGCGGTTGACCGGCAGGTCTTTGCCCCAGTAGTCCTTCACCCGCTCGAACACCAGACTGCGCCCCGGCCGCACCTGGGTGATGCGATAGGGGCCGCTGCCCAACGGGGCCTCGAAGGAAGTGGCCTTGAAGTCGCGGTTCTTCCAGTAATGCTGCGGCAGGACCGGCAGTTCGCCGAGGCGCAGAATCAATAATGGGTTGCCGGAGCGCTTGAACACGAAACGAATGCGGTGGCGGTTGAGGATGTCCACCCGCTGCACTTCCTGCAACGCGGTGCGGTACTGCGGGTGACCGTCTTTCAGCAACGTTCTGTAGGAAAACGCCACGTCATAGGCGGTAATCGGCTTGCCGTCGTGAAAGCGTGCCTCGGGGCGCAGGTTGAACACCACCCAGCTGCGGTCGTCGCTGTACTCGACGGTTTTGGCGATCAGGCCATAACTGGAGGTGGGTTCATCGCCGGAGGGGTCGTACTGGCCGGTGCCGACCATCAGCGGTTCGTTCAGCTCGCTGACGCCGTACTGGCCGAAGTTGGCCGTCGAAATCGGGCTGCTGCCCTTGAAGGTGTACGGGTTGAGGGTGTCGAACGTGCCGTTGGCCATGATTCGCAGGGTGCCAGCCTTCGGCGCCTCAGGATTGACCCAGTCGAAATGCGTGAAGCTGGCAGGGTACTTGAGGACGCCGAATTGTGCGTAACCATGGCTTTCGCTGATGGTCGCGGCGGCTGTCGTGCTCAAGACCAGGCTGAAAGTCAGCAGCAGGTGACGTATCAAGTCGGCGGTCGATCCGGGCAGCGGTCGGTCACAGTAACAGCTTGTATCGGCTGGAAAAAGGGTGAGGCCGGAGTGCATCTTGAGCGTCGCACAACCTGTAGGAGCGCGCTTGCCCGCGATAAAAGTGTGTCAGGCAGCACAGCAGTGTCTGAAACACCGCATTCGCGGGCAAGCGCGCTCCTACACGGAGCATCGGCGCATCAGTGCGGCAGGTACACCGTCAACGTCTGGCCTGGCTTGAGTGCCTGTCCGCTGCGCGGATTCCAGCGCTTGAGGTGCTGCATTTCGACGTTGAAGCGCTTGGCGACGAGATACATCGAATCGCCTTTCTGGATCTTGTACTGCATCGACTTCTTGCCGGCGTCCTCGCCCCTGGCGCTGCTGTCAGCCTTGGCCACTGCGCGGGAGCTGGCTTTCGCCGGTTTGCTGTTGTCCTGCATGACCAGCGTCTGGCCGACTTTCAGGTTCTGGCCGGACAGCTTGTTCCAGTGCTGCAAATCCTTGACGTCGACCTTGTTGATGCGCGCGATCTGCACCAGGTTCTCGCCCTTCTTCACCCTGTAGGTACGGGTGCGCGCAGGCTTCTCATCCACCTCGGCGACTTCTTCGAACACCGGCATCGCGTACTGCATGCCCGGCTGAACCGGAATCGTCAGCGCCTGGCCGCGTTTCACCTGGTTGCCAGACAGCTTGTTGATGTCCTTGAGGGTGCTGGTCGACACCTTATAGCGGCTGGCGATGCTGGCCAGGCTGTCGCCCGGACGCACGCGGTATTGCTGCCAGTCGACCAGCTCTTCAGGCTTCATGTTCGACAGGTTGGCGGTCAACAACTGGGATTTCGACGTGGGCACCAGCAGGTGCTGCGGGCCGTCGATGGTCAGGCGCTTCTTGAACGCCGGGTTGAGCTGCACCAGTTCGTCTTCGTCGATGTTCGCCATGGCGGCGACTTTCGACAGGTCCATGCGCTGATTCAGTTCGACGACCTGAAAGTAGGGCTTGTTGTCGATCGGGTTGAGGTTGACGCCATAGGCGTCCGGCGACATGACCACTTGGGACAGCGCCAGCAATTTAGGCACATAGTCTCGGGTTTCCTGCGGCAGCGGCAGGTTCCAGTAATCAGTGGGCAGATTGAGCTTTTCGTTGCGTTCGATGGCGCGGCTGACCGTGCCTTCGCCCGCGTTATAGGCCGCCAGGGCCAGCAACCAGTCGCCGTTGAACATGTCGTGCAGCTTGGTGAGGTAGTCCAGCGCTGCCGTGGTGGACGCCGTGATGTCGCGGCGGCCGTCGTAGAAATTGGTCTGACGCAGGTTGAAGTAACGGCCGGTGGACGGAATGAACTGCCAGATCCCCGCTGCATCGCTGCGCGACAAGGCCATCGGGTTGTACGCGCTCTCGATGACCGGCAGCAGCGCCAGTTCGAGGGGCATGTTGCGCTCTTCCAGTCGCTCGACGATGTAGTGCATGTAAAGGCTGCCACGGTTACCGGCCGTTTCGAGGAACGACGGGTTGTTCGCGTACCAGAGGCGTTGCTGATCGATGCGCGGGTTGAGGTCGTTGCCGTCTTGCAGCTGGAAACCCTGACGCATGCGCTCCCACACATCATGGGGCGGGGCGAGCGGCACAGGTTTGCGTGCGATATAAACAGGTTTTGGCTTGGTGCTGGCGATGGGATGAGCGGCGCTGCTGCCGTTCCCGGATTCGAGGCCGCCGGTGCTCTGGCAGCCTGCCAGTGTCGCGCTCGCGACCACCGCGATTGCCTGGGCCAACCGAGTCAATGTGTCGGAATTGAAGGTTTTACGTAGTGATGACGACATTGGCTGGGGGATAGTTCCAGGCGAAAATGTCGGGCGATTCTAGAAAGTGGCTGCTGAACGGTCAACCTTTCAGAATTTCCGTACTGATTCGCGGCGTGTTTAGAACTTATCTTTCCATCCCCGCAGCACTGCAAAGACCTCTGTGGGCGTTGCGTTGTGGGTTCCCCTCCGTTCGTCTGCTTTTTGTTTCACCGAGATGACAGAAGCTCGCAGAAACGGATTGGTCTTGCGCTCCAGTGCCAGCGTCGACGGCACGCTGATGCGATTCTGCGCACGCCATTGCGTTACTTGCTCGAAGCGTTCCAGCACATCGGCGTTGTCCGGCTCGACCGCGACAGCAAAGCGCAGATTGCTCAGTGTGTATTCGTGGGCGCAGTAGACGAGGGTGCTGTCGGGCAGCTCGGCCAGCCGGCTCAGGGAATGATGCATCTGCTCTGGGGTGCCTTCGAACAACCTGCCGCAACCGGCGGCGAACAGCGTGTCGCCGCAGAACAGCAACGGCTGCTGCGCGTCGGCATGGTAAAAGGCGATGTGGCCGAGGGTGTGGCCGGGCACAGCATGGACGGCAAATGTCAGGCCGAGTACGGTGAGCTGATCGTGGTCGGACAGGGCCACGTCCCGCGCCGGAATCTTCTCATTGGCCGGGCCGTAGACCTTCGCGCCGGTGAGCGTTTTAAGTTGCGCGACACCGCCGGTGTGGTCGGCGTGGTGATGGGTGATGAGAATGTCGGTCAGGCGCCAGGCCGGGTTGCGCGCAAGCCAGGCAATGACGGGGGCGGCATCACCTGGGTCAACCACGGCGCAGCGCTTGGCGGCATTGTCTTGTAACAACCAGATGTAGTTATCGCTGAAAGCGGGCAGGGCATCGACCTGTATCATGGCGCGGTTCGCTTGGCTGGAAACATAGAGAAGCATCTTAGGGTCTGAACAGACTCGAGGCGAGTCTCTATCGCAATGACCCTCTCATGGAGACCGGAAATGACCGATGAAGCGTTCGCCCAGGCCGATCCCGAATGGCTTGAGCTGATCAGCGCCGCCCGCGACTGGCTGTCCGGGCCCCTGGGGCAGTTGTTGCTGGAAGAAGAAAGCCGTGTGCTGGAACAAGAGCTCGAGCGTTTTTTCGGCGGCTATCTGGTGCATTACGGCCCGTCGGCGCAAACACCGCCAGCAGCGAAGCAAGTGCAGCGCAACGTGCGGCTGGGCGCGCCGTTGCCGGGTGTCGAGATCGTCTGCGAGGAGCAGGCCTGGCCCCTGAGCGAGCACGCCGCCGACGTGGTGGTCATGCAGCACGGTCTGGATTTCTGTCTGTCGCCCCACGGCCTGTTGCGCGAAGCCGCCAGCAGCGTGCGTCCCGGCGGGCATCTGGTAATCGTCGGCATCAATCCCTGGAGCACCTGGGGCATCCGCCATTTTTTTGCCAATGACGCCCTGCGCAGGGCGCGTTGCATCTCGCCTTCGCGGGTCGGCGACTGGCTCAACCTGCTGGGCTTCGCGCTGGAGAAACGCCGCTTCGGGTGCTATCGTCCGCCGCTCGCTTCGCCCAAGTGGCAGGCCCGTCTGGCCGGACTCGAACGTCTCGGCGATGGCTGGCAAAGTCCCGGCGGCGGCTTCTATCTATTGATCGCGCGCAAGATGAGTGTGGGGTTGCGGCCTGTGCGCATGCCGCGTCGTGAGCCCATGGGCAAACTGCTGCCGATGCCGATGGCCAAGGTCAATCGGCGCACGCCCGAGCCTTGATTAACCGGCGGGCGCCACGCTTTCTCAATTTCTGGAAACATCGTAATGAGCGATACCGTAGAACTCTTCACCGATGGCGCCTGCAAGGGCAACCCGGGCCCCGGCGGCTGGGGCGCATTGCTGGTGTGCAAAGGCGTCGAGAAAGAACTCTGGGGCGGTGAAGCCAACACCACCAATAACCGCATGGAACTGCTCGGCGCCATTCGCGGGCTGGAAGAGCTGAAGCGGCCCTGCGAAGTGACGTTGGTGACCGACTCGCAGTACGTGATGAAAGGCATCACCGAGTGGATGACCAACTGGAAGAAGCGCGGTTGGAAGACAGCGGCGAAGGAACCGGTCAAAAACGCCGATCTGTGGAAGCAACTGGACGAGCAGGTCAGCCGGCACAAGGTGAGCTGGCAGTGGGTGCGCGGGCACATTGGCCACCCCGGCAACGAACGCGCCGACCAGTTGGCGAACCGCGGCGTGGATGAAGTGCGCGGCATCAAGCGCGCTTGATCAGCACATCGACATTGTAGGAGCGCGCTTGCCCGCGATTGCGGTGGGGCAGGCGCAAGATGTGCAACGGATTCACTGGCCTCTTCGCGGGCAAGCGCGCTCCTACAGGACCAGGCGTCGTCTGCCCCCGACGCGCACATCCCAAAACCCCCATGCTAATATCCGCGCCTGAAGCTGAGGCGGTAGGCAATGACTGTACAAAACATCATCACTGAACGAAGAGTCGTCCTCGATACCGAGACCACCGGTATGCCCGTCACCGACGGCCACCGGGTCATCGAAATCGGTTGCGTCGAGCTGATTGGCCGGCGTCTGACCGGGCGGCATTTCCACGTTTACCTGCAACCGGACCGTGAGAGTGACGAGGGCGCCATCGGCGTTCACGGCATTACCGACCAGTTCCTCATCGGCAAACCGCGTTTCGCTGAAGTCGCCGACGAATTCTTCGAGTTCGTCAAAGGCGCTCAGCTGATCATCCACAACGCGGCGTTCGACGTCGGCTTTCTGAACAACGAATTCGCCCTGATCGGTCAGCAGGATCGCGCCAACCTCAGCAGCTACTGCACGATCCTCGACACTTTGGCCATGGCCCGCGAGCGGCATCCGGGCCAGCGCAACAGCCTTGATGCGCTGTGCAAACGCTACGACGTCGACAACTCCGGCCGCGAGCTGCACGGCGCCTTGCTCGACTCCGAGATTCTCGCGGAAGTCTATCTGGCGATGACTGGTGGCCAGACGACCCTGTCGCTGGCCGGCAACAACGATGGCGAGGGCGGCGCCGACCGTCCTTCCGAGATCCGCCGGATCACCAACCGCACGCCGGGCCGCATCATCGTCGCCAGCGAGTCCGAGCTGGCGGCGCACGAAGCGCGTCTGGCCGTGATCGCCAAATCCGCGGGTGCCCCGGCCCTGTGGACCCAGTTGATCGAGGCGCAAAGCCAGGCTCAGGCCGAAGCCTGACGATGGCAGCGGTGTTCAAGGCCGTGCTTGCGTCAAGCGGCGGCCTTGATAGAAGGTGATGTCGATCCGGTAATGGTGCAGGAGGCCCATGGTGAACACGTCCAGCCCGACCTTCAGCATTCGTGTCGCTGACGAGTGCTTTGAAGATTACATCCTCAACAGCGAATTCACGTTTACGGTCACCGGCTATGCGCGGGTGCAGATCGGCGAGCCCGTGGCTCACTGGCACGTCGATGCGGTCGAGCCTTACCAGAAAAACTACGGCATCGATTCCGAAGAGTTCTGCAATTATCGGGACGCTGCCGACAGCACTGTGCTGGTGGCCTGGCTCGATGAGCAGCCGGTCGGGCATGTGGTGGTCAGCCAGCACTGGAACGGTTTTGCCCACATCGACGAGCTGGCGGTAGACACCGCAGCGCGGCGCAATGGCGTGGCGCGAAAGCTGCTGGATGTGGCGCAGTTCTGGAGCCGCAAGCGCGGCCTGCCGGGTATCACGCTGGAAACCCAGAACAACAACCTGGGGGCGTGCCGGTTATACGAAGGCTACGGATTTGTGGTCGGGGGGGTGGATCATCTGCGCTATCGCGCGATAGATCCGGCGACCCAGGAAGCGGCAATTTTCTGGTATTTGCTGTTCGACGCGCCTGTCGTCAATTGAAGCTGCAAGCCCTGATGGTCAGATCGCGACCGTTCGGCGTGATCGGCCTGTGTGGAAAGAGCCGGGCTTGCAGCGGCGTTTCAGCGCTCTCTTGTCAGTACGATCTTGCTTTGAATCAACTCGAATTCCTCTCCGCTCAAGTGCTTGACGCGGTCGCCAATGGCCAGGCGATAAGTTGAAACGGGCTCCTTGCCATCAGCCTCATCGGGCTGTGATTCACGGAATTCATGCACCGAGTAAACGCGTCCCTCCGCGTCCCGCGCATGAAATTGCCCAACTAGAACTGAAGCCATTTGCTTTGTAACCTCTGGAAATAACTGCTCGTTTTCGCTCGCATCCTAACACCGCGAGTGAATAAACCGTGTCCGCTTGTAAGGTAATTCCCAAATTTCTATCAGGGACCTTATTCGCCTAAGGCAGTCAGACCGCGGTTTTTAGGTGGAGTTTTCGGCCCTCGGAAAAATAGTCGCGACCGACGGTAGCGCGGCCCGCGCCGCGCATGCGCCGATACCCACGCAACAGCATCGAGCGCTTCGATGATGAGCAACGGAAAAACAACACAGAATATCGCGCATGTTTCATCTATAACTGTTGTTTCCTCCCACAGCAGAAGGTCCGTTTCATGAGCCAGGTTCATTCGATTGCCGTCATCGTCGGCAGCTTGAGGAAAGATTCCATCAACCGCAAAGTGGCCCATGCGCTCACTGAACTGGCGCCGTCCAGCCTGAAGCTGAGCATCGTCGAAATCGGCGACCTGCCGTTGTACAACGAGGACATAGACGCCGATTCACCGCCTGCCGCTTACACCGCCTTCCGTCAGGCCCTGCAGGGGGCCGACGGGTTTCTGTTCGTTACCCCGGAATACAACCGCTCGGTGCCGGGCGCGCTGAAAAACGCCATCGACGTCGGCTCGCGCCCCTACGGCAAAAGCGCGTGGGGCAGTGCAAAGCCTGCGGCGGTGGTCAGTGCGTCGCCGGGTGCGATCGGCGGTTTTGGTGCCAATCAGCATTTGCGCCAGTGTTTCGTGTTCCTCGACGTGCTGTGCATGCAGCAGCCGGAAGCGTACCTGGGCAACGCGGGCACCTTCTTTGACGAACACGGCAAGCTGAGCGAAAAAACCCGCCCGTTCCTGCAGAACATCATTGATGCATTCGCCGGCCATGTTGAGCGCACGTTGAAAGCCTGATCGCCTTGACTGTCTTCTGATCGAGGGCCGGCACGGGACACCGCGTGTCGGCCCCTTGCAACATCCGCGCAAGACCGCCGTGCCTTCGCCAGTCAATCCTGAATTTCCCTTCCCGTGTACAGCGTTATGTACCGCAGTCGCGGTGGATTTCTTCCCTACGCTCCCAGCCTTTCCTGCCCATGCCCGGCCAACGCCAGCCGTGGGCGCTTGTGCTCAAGGAGCTGTCATGTCCACTGTTACCACCCCCTATTTCAACAGCGCGTCACTGCGGCGGCGCTTCCTCGGCGAACTCGACCGCGCCTTCGCTGCCGGCGTTCTCGAATCATCGGAGCAGACCTGGCTCGGACGCGCAGCAGGCGCGATGGCCGCCGATGATCCCGACCCGGTGCGGGTCGACCGGCTGATTCTCAACGACGGTCCGCCCACGTCGCTTGAGCTCAGCGCTGCGCTGATGTTCAGCCACGGCCAGACTGCCGATCCACGGATTTTCCTGTTTACCCTCGCATCCGGCGTCGAGGCCTTCCAGGACCGTCAGCAGCTGTTGGAGGCATTGTTCGGGCGTTTTGCGAGCGATGATCCTTCGGCGTCGTTCGAGTACGAGAAAATCGCTGAGGACGTTTTTCAGGCCCAGATGCAGGCCATCGTTGAGTATCAGGCGAATTCGGTGAGGCAGTTCACCGAGCAACTGAAGTTGACGCCAGACCTGGTGGGAGCTGTCACTTCCGCTCTGGCCCTGCAACTGCGTCGGCTGTTGCCGGATCGGCCTATTGATCCGGCGAAGCACCTCATGCGCATGGTGCAACCCGCCTTCAGCGCTGACGAAGAGTTGGTGCTGATGACTCAATCCCTGGCGCAAACGGCGTTTGAAGCGTTTTGCCATGCCGAGCAGGCTGCGGGCGTAACGCAGCAATTCCTGGATGCCCAGGGGCGGGTGGTGAGCGATAGCGACGCGCAACTATTCGCTCAGGCAATAGCCGACACGATGCCTGCGCTGCCTGGCCGTTTCGCCCAACTGCTGCGCAATTACTGGAGCGAGCAGCACGCTACCGGTTCCTGCCGCGACATGGCAGTCCAGATCTACGCGACTGGTCTGTGCCATGAGCTGTACCGATACGGCCACGAGGGCAATTTCACTCGGCATGAGCACGAAATGCTGAGGCCGTTGCTCATGTCGGGGCCGCGCTACATTGCATCAGAAGCTCATGTGCGCTGCAGACGTCTTGTGCTGCACGTGGCCGACGGAACAGCCACACCACTGGCCGGTACACTGGTTTTCGATTTCAGCCCGGCCGATCTGCCGCTGCTTTGGTTTACGCCGGAGCACGGCCTGCGCCGGTTCGCCAACCTGGCGGGGCTGAGTTCATTTTGCTCAACCCCGGAAGGACGCGAGATGTTGCGCCCGACACTGGCGCTTGTGGACCAGCCACTTTTGCTGAGTGATGGTCCCTTGACCCTTTCGCTGGAAAGCATCGACGGGCCCTTGCTCGGCGAACGGGTCGATTCCATCCTTGCGCTGCAGCTGCGCAATCTGCAGTACGTCACAGGCTTGTCGACCGACCCCGAGAAGGTGTCGGCGATGTATGACGATGCGCTGGACGTGCGCCAACTGATCGACCCGCGCCAGGTGCATTTCAGTGTCGGACGCTGGCGCCATGATCAGCCGATGGACTTCGCCGCCGTCTGGTCCAATAGCGCCGCTGACGACCTGGTTCAGGTTGTCCGGCCGCCGGAGCCTGACAGCACCGGCCTTGAACCGTCAGCGTCCGAACCCACCCGGCCCGCTGCGCGGCAGCCATCGGTGCCGTCGTGGCTGGAGAGAAGCCAGATATGCGATGCCAACGCGGCGCACCTGCGTCAGCTGGACAACGTCCTGGCCAGCTACGCCGAGCAGGCGCTGCAAAGCTATTTATGCGTGGCGTCGGCGCGCGGCGTGCGCGCGGGCGAGGTACGGGTGCGCTGGCTGGAGTCGCTGCCACTCGGGACTCCCGATGTCGAGCCGGGCGCTGTGGCGGTCAGTGAATCCGTGAGCGCCACGTCGATGGATCTGGTTGCGCTGTTGCTGGAACGCGTCAGCGGACACCGTCCCGATCCGCTCGAACACACGGCGCAGGTGCTGCCGACCTCCCAACCTGGAGGGGCGCACCTTGATATGGAACTCATCAACTTCATGCTCAAGCGCGTGGCGGCGGATTTCGTCGAACGCTATCTTGAACGCTTCGGGCGATCACGCACGGCCCTTGCGCGTCAGGGCGACAGGCAGCTACAACCGGTTGCCATGGCGCTGGTGCTCAGGGAAGACGCGTTGCGGCTGGACCTGGCGGTGAGGGAGCGACTGGCGGTGGTCCAAAGCGAGCCCGCCCGCATGGTCATGCAAGTGATGAACGCGCCTGTGCGCACCCAGAGAACACAATCGGGCGTGGCGATCACTGAGGTGTTTTCGCTGTCGCTGGTCTACGGCGCGCAGGCGGGGGCCACCCTCAGTGATTCGATGGCGCTCTGGCAACCGCTGGCCCCCGGTGCCGGCGTGATGTTCTGGAGCAGTCTGCAGGGCTGGCAGTATTTCGCCTCACCTCAGGCGTTAAGCGAAAAAATTGGCAGTCAACTGCGGGGCCCCTATAGCCAGCGCTGGCTGAATCTGTTGGGGGAACGCGACCGTGCGCTGCTGCGCAACCACTTGCAAGCGCAGCCTGCGGGTCAGGTCCGCGTTCACTTCACTCGCTGCGACGGCCACGCGATCGAGGCGTTGCAGCAAAGCGTGTTTGACCGCCAGTTACAGAACCTTCAGCAACTGTGCGCCCGCGCCCGGCGTTGTCGTTTTGAAGCCGGGCTGTTCACTCGCGTCGCGCGAGCCACCGAACTGGACACGCAGTTGGTCGACATGCTCGATGCACTGGCGGTACGCATCGATACCTCAGTGTTTCAAGAGCTGTTGCCCGACTGGTTGAAATCCGCTTCTGTCAGCGACCTTCGCGCGTATGACGCGCTATGGCGCCGGTTTTTCCTGGCCAGTGATGGCGAGGATGATTTTCTCTTCGGCATCCCGACGCTCTCTGAATACGCACGTGACCGGCTGGTTGAACAGATGCGCAAGGATTACCCCGAGCGCAACCTGGACCCCGATCAGATCACCGTCACCCAGCGCCGCTATGTGGCGGCGCCCATCGGAGTCGGGCAAATCCCGTCAGGGATTCCCGCCACCACCCTGGAGCACAGCGAGTCACTGACCGATTACGCTATCAATCGCTTCGTTGATGCTCCGGACGCGGTGCTGAGCATCCAGTCCGCCGAACAGCCTGATGTGGGCAGCGTGATCACCCCTGATTACGTGCGCGGGACTGTCCGTCGGCTGGACGTCGGCGCAGGTTTCAGAACGCTGCTGCGTCAAACGTTGAATCCAGCGGACGCCAACTGGGTGAAGCGCAACAAGTTCTTTGTCGATCAACTGCCACCGATGATGCAGGCCGTGGCGATGCAACAGAAGCTTGAAGGCCAGCTGAGCCCCCGAGCTTACGCGCTCATTTCCCGCGTGGTTGAAATGCCTGACGGGATCGCCCGCGAGCCGGTCAACGGCATGCGGGCCATCATCAGTGCGTTGCGGGTGGTCGCCGACGACGGCATGACGCCCGATTCCGTCAAGGGCGTTTATCTGATCTGCGCCGAGGACGCCGATGACGGCGCCCCGGTGATTCTGCACGCCGTCTTTCACCCGGGTTTCGTCTTCCGGGAGTACTCCAGCCTTGCCACGCTGCTGGCCGATATCCGCACCGACGTGGGCCTGCAAACGCTGTTGCTGGAGCGAATGGATCCGGAGGTTCGCAAGCGTTATGAGCACGGCGGGTTCATTGAGCCTCACCTGCCGTTCTTCGCCGAGGGGCCAGGCGATGTCCCGACCAGGACGCCGGGCCCGGTCACCGTTTCGCTGGCAGAAGAAAGGGGCAACGCGCTGCAGTTTCTGTTTGACGACACAGTGAGCCTGCTGGTGGACATCGGCGATGCCGATACGGTCACGACCCAGGAGGCCGATCAGGCGTCACTCAGGTTTTTGGCTTCGCTGGGGCTGGAGCAGGCGCTGAGTATTCTGCCCGGCAAGCTCGCCACGATGGTCGCGTTGTGGCAGAGCCATACGCTGTTTCGAGCATCAGCCGCGTCTGCGTCCGGGCGTCGCTGGGGTGAGGCCATTTCAGAGTTTTCTGCTGCCCTGGGCGTGATGGTGACAGCCCGGGAGCAGGCCGAAGCAGACGAGTTGGTCGAGGGCGATCTGGTGACGGGCGAAGACGTACCGCCACCGGTGTTTCCCTGGGGCGGCGTCACACTCAACGCTGAGCAACTAAAGCGTCTGCATGCGCTGGAAGCCCGGAACATCTCGCTCAAAGACCTGCGTCGCGATGACCTGCTGAGTCTGTTTATGAACCCGGCCAACGGAAAGGCCTATGCAGCGGTCGCCGGACGGGTTTATCAAGTGCGTCGCCAGGCCGAAGACGGCAGCTGGATGATTATCGGCGCCGACCGAACGCCCGGCCCGCACCTCAGGCTGGATGACCAGCAACGCTGGCAGCTGGATATCCAGTCCGGGCTGAAGGGCGGCGGCGGGATAGTGACCAAAATGCGTAAACACGCTGCCGATGTCAGCGCTGATGAGGTATTGCTCATTGAGGCCAGTGGCATGCCCGACATACGCATGTTCTATCGGGAACGCGCGAAGGTCATTGGCGAAGCTCATTTACAGGCCAAGCGGTATCTGGAAAACGCTCTGGACAATCTTAACGTGCATGCCCCCGGCGCACCGCTGGAACCGCGCGTCACGCGGATCATAGGTGACTTTTTCGGGGTCACTCAGCCCGGTCGTGAGCTGTTGGTCGATACCGAACGCGCGGTCAAGGCACTCTTCGATGAGATTATGGACGCGTCGCTGTCACCTTACTCATCGCCACGGTTTGTAGTGGGCACCAACCGTGCGGGCCACACAGGGACCATGGGCTTCGTCATCAAGAAAGACCCGAAGAAGCGTGTGTTTCTGACCGACGGGTATTTTGATGTGCCGCGGTTTCCGCTCAAGCCTGAGGCGGCGGCAGAAGGATTCGATTGCCCGGCCCATTACCGCGCGGCGACCTTGATCCACGAACTCTCGCATTTGGTGCTCGATACTCACGACATTGCCTACCTGGAAAGCACGGCGCCGTACCCGGACCTCCTGCGCGAAAACAATGCCGACAACATCACGCTGAAAGCGGATATAGAGCGCATGCAACTGTATGCCTTATCGCATCTGAGCGTCAAAGATCAGCTGTTCTTGCATCTGGACGGGGACGAGTGGCGTGATTTTGATCAGGACGACGGCGCCGAATTCGACACGATTCTGAAGCTCACGGGCAGCGACAGCCTGGACGAAGCCCGGGACGCGTTTCTCAGTGATGCACGCAAACGCAGCCAGATTCTGCTGGCCAATGCCGATTCGGTGACCCTGTTGATTCTGCGGCTGGGACGACGCAACTTTGTCATGCCAAGCCCTTCGCCAACCCGTCGCTGATGGACAGGCGCCGAGCCCGGGCAGGCTCGGCGCCTTATCCCCCACGTGCAGGCGCGGGGGCGTGGGCCAACCGGTTTACGCTTACAGCGCGTAGTGCCGCAGCTCGCGGGCGATCAGCAGGCGCTGGATTTCGCTGGAGCCTTCGTAGATCTGGGTGATCCGCGCGTCCCGGTAGTATCTCTCCACCGGGTAATCTTCCAGATAGCCATAGCCGCCGTGGATCTGCACGGCCTTGGAACAGACCCATTCGGCCATTTCCGAGGCGAACAGCTTGGCCTGGGACGCTTCCGACAGGCACGGTTTGCCGGCCGTTCTGAGGCGCGCGGCGTGGAGGACCAAGAGGCGAGAAGCGTTGATGCGGGTGTGCATATCGGCCAGCAGATTAGCGATGCTTTGATGTTCGATGATCGGCTTGTCGAACTGCACACGCTCGCGGGCATAAGCCAACGCGGCTTCGAACGCCGCGCGAGCGATGCCCAGGGCCTGGGCGGCGATGCCGATGCGGCCGCCTTCCAGATTGGACAGGGCAATGGACAGCCCCTTGCCCCGTTCACCCAACAGGTTCTCGGCTGGAATCCGGCAATCGCTCAGCGTCACCGCACAGGTGTCGGAGGCGCGGATGCCCATTTTGTGTTCCATGCGATCGACGCTGTAACCGGGGTTGTCGGTGGGCACCAGAAATGCGGACAGGCCGCGCTTGCCCAGCTCCGGGTCAGTCACGGCGAAAACAATCGCCAGCTGCGCGCGCTTGCCGTTGCTGACGAACTGCTTGGCGCCGTTGAGCACCCATTGGCCGTCTCTCAGCTCCGCGCGGGTGCGCAGGTTGTGGGCTTCGGAACCGGCCTGGGGTTCGGTCAGGCAGAAACAGCCGATGGCCTGGCCGCTGGCGAGTTTTTCCAGCCACTGTTGTTTCTGCGCGTCGCTGCCGTAGTTGAGCACCGGCCCGCAACCCACCGAACTGTGCACGCTCATCAACGTGCCGGTGGCACCGTCGGCGGCGGAGATCTCTTCGACTGCCAGCGCATAGGCGACGTAGTCGATGTAACTGCCGCCCCATTCGTCCGGAACGATCATGCCGAGCAGGCCCAATTCGCCCATCTTCGCCACCAGGGCGTCGTCGATCCAGCCGGCTTTTTCCCAGGCCTGGGCATGGGGCGCGATTTCATTGCGCGCGAAGTCCCGGGCCATGTCGCGGATCATTACTTGTTCTTCGGTCAGTTCAAGATCTTGCATAAGTCACGCCTCATGACCGCTGAAGAAGCTTGCAACGTGTTCGGCATCCAGGGCCTGCACGCTGGAAGGGCTCCATTGCGGTTTCTTGTCTTTGTCTACGATCAAGGCACGAACGCCCTCGATCAGGTCACCTCGTTCGAACCACTGGCGGTCCAGATGCAGCTCCAGGCCGAAGCAGCTCTCCAGCGGCAGATGCCGGCCGCGGCGCAACAGCTCCAGCGTGACCGCCATCGCCAGCGGTGAACGGGTTTGCATCAGCTGGGCAGTGTCGAGGGCCCAGGCATGGGTATCGAAAACGCTCACTTGCGACAGTTGCTCGATGATGCTCGGGATGTCTGGCAGGGCAAAGAAATGATCAATGGCCGGACGCAGTTTCTCCAGCGGCGGGGCGGGCAGTTGCTGCACGCCGCGTTTGGCCAGCGCGCCCTGCAAATCCTTGAGCGGGGTCAGGCTCCACTTCAGGTTATCCAGCTGCAGATCGAGGTCATCGAGGCGTTCGCTGTCGAGATACCAATTCGCCAGCCCGCAATACAGCGCATCGGCGGCCTGGATCTGCACGCCGGCGACGCCCAGATAAATACCCACCTCGCCGAGCACCCGGGGCAGAAAGTAGCTGCCGCCCACGTCAGGGAAGTAACCGATCGCCACTTCCGGCATCGCCAGACGGCTGCGTTCAGTGACCACGCGCAGGTCCGCGCCCTGGGCCAGGCCCATTCCCCCGCCCAGCACGAAGCCGTCCATCAGGGCGACGACGGGTTTGCGGTAATGATGAAGGGCAAGGTCCAGCGCGTATTCTTCGACGAAGAAATCCAGGTGCTCGGTTCGACCGGTTTTAAAACTGTCGTACAGCGAGCGGATGTCGCCGCCGGCGCTGAAGGCCTTTTCGCCGGACCCGCGCAGGACCACGGCGTAAACGTTGTCATCCTTTGCCCAGGCGTCGAGCTGAAACTGCAACTGCCGGACCATGTGCAGGTCGATGGCGTTGAGGCCCTGGGGGCGGTTGAGGGTGAGGTGACCAATGTGATTGCGTACGTCGGATAAAACGGTGTCGCAGGCCGATTGCTGGCCCACATATTCGGCAGGTATGACCTGAGCCGTCATCGCTGATTCCCTGTTGATTATTGTTGTACTCAATCCCCGGCTGAACCGCCGGGATCCGTGAGGGTGCTAACGGATGCTAACAGTGCCATTTTGCAAATGACAATGAAGAATCCTGCGGGGGCTGCCAAGCACAGAAATGCACGGCAAGACCGGCGACGGGGGTGGCAGGGATACTGCCGCTGTTCTCCAGATCGCGGGACAAGCCACGCTCCTACAGATGATTTGTATACGCTGGACGTCCCGCGCCTGACGTAAATCAGTGCAGGAGCGCGCTTGCCCGCGATAGCAGTGTGTCTGCGACATAAACGGTGGCTGAGACACCGCATTCGCGGGCAAGCGCGCTCCTACAGGTTGGTGCCGGATGTAAATTCAGGCGCGAGCTGATGTCCACCGTACGACAGCCGGCCAACAGTCGCCGTTATTACGCTTGCAAGCTGAACAACGCCATCTCCGGTGCGTCACTGATCCAGCATTCGCTGACAGTCCACCCTGCACGGGCGGCCAGTTCGGTGAACGACTCGACGGTGAATTTGTGGGAGTTCTCGGTGTGCAGCCGTTCCCCGGCGGCGAAGCGGAAGGTGTGGCCGGCGACGCTGACGCTCTGCTGTTTGCGGCTGACCAGGTGCATTTCCATGCAGGCCTGTTCGGCGTTCCACACGGCCAGATGATCGAAGGCGGACACATCGAAGTCGGCGTTCAGCTCGCGATTGATGCGGGTCAGCAGGTTCTTGTTGAACTGCCCGGTCACGCCCTCGGCGTCGTCGTACGCCGCCACCAGCGTCTGCTCGTCCTTGACCATATCGACACCGACGATGAAATGCGCGTTTTCCCCCAGCACATCGTGGGCGCTGTGGAGGAAATCCACGGCCTGCTCGTGGCTGAAGTTGCCGATGGTGGAGCCCGGAAAGAAACCGACGCGGGTGTGGCCGTCGGCTTCTTCAGGCAGCGTAAGTACGCGAGTGAAGTCGTCGACTTGCGGTGCGACGATCAGCGACGGGTAACGCTGGCGCAACGAGCGTGCGGCCTTGTTCAGCGCCGTCGCACTGATGTCGATCGGCACGTACACGGCGATGTGCGGCGCGGCATCCAGCACCAGACGGGTTTTCTCGCTGGCGCCACTGCCGAACTCCACCAGTGCTGCGCACGGGGGAATGGTCGCAGCGATCTGCCCGGCGATGCGTTTCAGCAGACCGGTTTCGGCACGGGTCGGGTAGTACTCCGGGGTTTCGCAGATGGCCTCAAACAGGTCGGAACCCGCCGCGTCATAGAAATACTTGGGCGACAGGGTTTTCTCCGGGGCGCCGAGACCGGCCACCACGTCGCGGGCGAACTCGCTGTCGTTGGGGTCCACCACGCCGGGCTGACGGCTGTCACGGGCCAGGCGCAGGCCCGACACCATCCAGCGCTTGTCGGCGTGGAAGAAGTTGCGATAGGTCAGGCGGCAATGATCGGGCGACGAGACGCTGGCACCGCCGCGCAGGACCATCTGATTGACCATGAATTTGCCGTTGTACTCGCCCACTGCACCCACCGATGGCTTGAAGCCGGGGTAGGCGCTGTAGGCGCTTTGCGTCCACTGCCAGGCCACATCGTCCACTTGCTCCAGCAAGCCGGCGCGGGCGGCGGCTTCCCATTCGGCTTCGGTGGGCAGGCGCGCATCGGCCCAGAGGGCGAACGCGGCGGCTTCGTAATAACTGATGTTCGTGACCGGCGCCGACGGGTCGATCGGCTCAAGGCCGCGCAGGCTCATGCGCTTCCAGCCATTCTCGTCGTGCTGCCAGTACATGGGCGAGTTCCAGCCGTTTTCCTGCACCAGTGTCCAGCCTTCGGACAGCCACAAGGCGGCGGTGTGATAGCCGCCGTCGGCAATAAAACTCAGCCACTCGCCATTGGTCACCAGCCGGTCGCTGATCTCGAAGGACTGCAAATACGTGGTGTGGCGTGGGCCTTCGTTATCGAACGAGAAGCCGTCGCCGTCGTGGCCTATTTCGGTCAGGCCGGCGCTCAGCGGTTTGAAATGACCGCGACGGCCCGACAGGTCTTTCGGCCAGCGCGGGCTGTAGGCGGGTTTCAGGGACGACAGGCTGAGCAGATGAAGAATGTCCATCAGCAGCAGTTCCTGATGCTGCTCTTCGTGGGCCAGGCCGAGTTCGATGAGGCTGGTCATCTCGTCGCTCAGGGGCATCATCAGCAGCGTCGTCATGTTTTCGTCGACGTGCCTGCGGTAGGCCAGGATCTGATCGACGCTCGGCCGGGTCATCAGGCCGCGTTGCGGACGCGGATGGCGCGGACCGACGGCTTCGTAATAGGAGTTGAACAGGTAGCCAAACGTCGGATCGAACGCTTCATACGCCGGCAGGTTCGGAATCAGCAGGAAGGTCTCGAAGAACCACGTGGTGTGTGCCATGTGCCATTTGGCCGGGCTGGCATCGGGCATCGACTGCACCACCATGTCTTCGGCGCTCAAGGGCTCGACCAAAAACTCGGTACGGTCGCGCACGCTCTGAAAGCGCTGGCACAGGGTGTGAGTGGCAGATGTTTCGCGAAGCTGGCGTAATTGGCGCGTCATCAGGTGCTCTCCGGCGTAGCCGATGCCCGGTGGACCCGGTGGAGTGATTCCACGCAGCCAGGCGGTAAGGCGATTCAGGGTTTGAGGCTCGCGTCGCGCGGAATGTTCAACCGAAATATCCAAACGGAGGATCGACCTCAGCCGTAAGTTCGCCGATGACGTCGATCATCGGCGTTTGCATTGATAGATCGGCAGGCAGACGGACAGCGATTGTAGCTCCGGATCAGCAGCGCTGCGCAATCGCTGACCGATGGCCAATCAGCGCGCTGTCTGCGGTAACCTGCTGGCCACTCACTGCACGTGCACTGCGCACGACACACGTTTCGCGGGCAAAACCTGAACCTGCGCGGCCACTGACAGTCTGCACAACAGCACGTCTGTCCGCGACGGCAGTGGCTTTTCAAGGTATGGATCAGGCGGCAAGTGAATCACGCCAGATGAATGAATCGGTTTTTGGGGACGCGCATGAATGATCTATCCAGTCTGCTGGGGGCGCTCGATGAGGCGCAGACCGGGCAGCAGGAAGTGGTGATCGCCACGGTGGTCAAGGTCGAAGGCTCGGCTTACCGGCGCCCGGGTGCGCGGATGATTATCGCGTCGATGGGCGAAGCGACCGGCACTGTCAGCGGTGGCTGCCTGGAAAGCGACGTCAGCAAAAAGGCCTGGTGGCTGACCGCCAGTGGCAAACTGTCCATGCGCACGTACAGCACCGGCGAGGACGACGACGAACTCGAAGACGCCGAGCTCAGCTTTGGCCTGGGTTGCAATGGCACGGTGCACATCCTCTTCGAACGGATAGATCCGCTGGCGGCGAGTCTGGTGGTCGACGTGTTGCGTGAGGTCAAGGCCAGCGGTGTGGGCGCTGCGCTGGCGACGGTGATCGGTACGCAAAGCGAACGCCACACGGCGCTGGGCGAGCGGGTGGCGATTCGTTCATCCGGGCAGGTGCAGATTGAGATGCGCGAACGCTGGCTGGCGACGGCCGTGGCCGAGGACCTGAAAACGGTGTTGGACGCCCGCCGTTCGGCCACCCGTACCTATGCCACGCGTACTTGTGAAGGCGCGGACGGTGTCGTTGAAGTGTTGCTGGAGTACATCGCGGCGCCGCGTCGACTGGTTGTCTTCGGTGCCGGCCATGACGCCATGCCACTGGTCAGCATGGCGCGGCTGCAGGGCTGGCACATCACGGTGATCGATGCGCGCTCGCACTTCGCCCGGCCCCAGCGTTTTCCCGATGCCGATCAGGTGCTGTCCGCGCCGCTGCAGCCAATGCCTGAATTGCACGGGATGGTCGCCGACGCCGCCGTGGTGGTGATGACCCACAGCCTGAGCCAGGACCGCCACTGGCTGGGACAGGTGCTTGAATCAACGCCGCGCTACATTGGCCAGCTCGGCCCACGCAGCCGCACCGAGCGTCTGCTCGACGAACTGCCGGATCAGGCTCGTGAAGCCGCTGCGCAGGCCAGTCTGCATTACCCGGTCGGCCTGGACCTGGGCGGCGACGCGCCGCACAGCGTGGCATTGTCGATTCTTTCGGAGATCAACGCGGTGTTCAACGGTCGCAGCGGCGGCATGCTCAAGCACCGGCAAGCAAGCATTCACGCGGTGGATGTCACACTTGAGCAGGCGCGGGAACTGAGAATGATCAGCTAGCTTTTACGGTGGCAGCGCTTACAAGGGCCGCCCCATCGCTTTCAGTGGTATTGGCACGGCATTCATCAGGTCCGCTCAATGAACGACAAGTACAGACCCCACGACTGGGCCCCCCACGAGCGACCGACGTTGCCGGGCTCGCCGTCGACGCCCTTGCACGCGACGCCCAAGCGCTGGGCGTACGCCATCGTCGGGGTGATCGTGGCGTTGACCGGCGGGCTGGGCAACGCGCTGGTGGTCGCCAACCTTCAATACCTGCAAGGCTCGCTGGGCGCCACCCAGGCCGAGATCGCCTGGCTGCCCGCCGCGTACGTCATGACCAACGTTTCGATGAACCTGCTGCTGGTGAAGTTTCGCCAGCAATTCGGTCTGCGCGCGTTCACCGAAGTGTTTCTGGTGCTGTACGCGCTGGTCACCTTCGCGCACCTGTTCGTCAACGACATCGAATCGGCCGTCGCCGTTCGCGCCGCCCACGGGATGGTTGGCGCAGCACTCAGTTCGCTGGGCCTGTATTACATGATCCAGGCCTTTCCGCAGAAGTGGCGAATGAAAGCCCTGGTGCTGGGCCTTGGCACGGCGCAGCTGGCGACACCGCTGGCTCGACTGGTTTCCGAAGACCTGTTGCAAATCGCCGAATGGCGCGGGCTTTACCTGTTCGAACTGGGCATGTGCCTGCTGTCGCTCGGCTGCGTGCTGATTCTCAAGCTGCCCCCCGGCGACCGTTTCAAGGCGTTCGAGAAAATCGACTTCCTGACCTTCGCCCTGCTGGCTTCAGGTTTCGCGGCGTTGTGCGCGGCGTTGTCCCTGGGGCGAATCGAGTGGTGGCTTGAAGAACCGTGGATCGGCATTGCCCTGGCGTCGTCCATCGTGCTGATCCTCGCCGGACTGTGCATCGAGCACAACCGAACCCGCCCGCTATTGATCACCCGCTGGCTGGGCAGTGGCCGGATGATCCGCTTCGCCTTCGGCGTGCTGCTGACGCGCATCGTGCTGTCGGAGCAATCCACCGGCGCGGTCGGTTTTCTTCAGGGCCTGAATCAGGGCACCGAGCAGTTGCACACGCTGTACCTGTTCATGCTGCTGGGCAGCGTCGCTGGCCTTGCGGTCAGCGCGCTGACGATTGATCCGCAGCACCTGTTCAAGCCGCTGATCATCTCGCTGGCCTTGATGGCGATCGGTTCGAGCATGGACAGCTTTTCGACCAGCCTCACCCGAGAGCCGCAGATGTATTTCAGCCAGTTTTTGCTGGCGTTCGGCGGCACCTTCTTCCTCGGGCCAACCCTGGTGCTGGGCATCAGCGGGGTGATCAGCAACCCGCGCAACATGGTCAGTTTTTCGGTGATGTTCGGGATCACCCAGAACGTTGGCAGCCTGATCGGCTCGGCGTTGCTGGGCACCTTTCAGGTCTGGCGCGAGAAATTCCATTCGGCGCATATCGTCGAGCACGTCACGCTCATCGACGCGCAGGTGCAATCACGACTGCAAAGCGCGAGCGGTGCGTATATTTCCGCCATCGCCGACCCGGCCGCGCGCACCAGTCTGGGCATTCGCTCGCTGGCAGCCGCCGCCACGCGCGAAGCCAACACGCTGGCGTACAACGACGTATTCATGCTGATTGCGGTCATCGCGGTGCTGACCATGATCTGGATCACCAGCCGCGCCACCTGGCTGTGGATCACCACCGAGCCGGTCGCGCCCTTTACTCCGGCGCCCCCTGCGGGCGTGCGCGGTGACGCCTCCCCCTTAATACCTTCTGGCGCTCAACCTTCATGACAGATCCCGGTAAACCTTCTGGCAACCCTCCAAACAGCTCCTCAGGCGGCTCTTCTGGCAATGCTGCGGCCAACTCTGCGCCGTCACAGGCGATTGCCGCAGCGCCCGCGCCGGCGGTCATGCCGGCCACCACGCAACCGCGTTCGGCGCGCATACGGCTGGTGTCGGCGATTCTGTTCGGCGGCATTGCCTTGGCGGGTGTGCTGGTCGTGCTCTATGCGTGGCAGTTGCCGCCGTTCAGCAGCCCGATCGAAAGCACCGAGAACGCCCTGATTCGCGGGCAGACCACGATCATCGGCCCGCAGCTGAGTGGCTACGTGTACGAAGTGCCGGTGCAGGATTTTCAGTGGGTCAAGCAGGGCGATCTGCTGGTGCGCATCGACGACAGGATCTACCAGCAGCACCTGGATCAGGGACTGGCGCAGCTGGGTATTCAGAACGCCGCGCTGGCCAATAATCTGCAACAGCGGCGCAGCGCCGAGGCGACTATTGCTCAGCGTCAGGCGGCGGTTGCGAATGCTCAGGCGCAAAGTGACAAAGCCGCTGCCGACCTTCGCCGGGGGCAGGCACTGGTGACCGATGGTTCGGTGTCGAAGAGTGAATTCGATGTGACCCGCGCGGCGGATGCGCAAGCAAAAGCAGCACTGGCCGAGGCCAAAGCGGCCCTGGAGATTTCCCGTCAGGACCTGCAAACGGTGATCGTCAATCGCGGCTCGCTGGAAGCGTCGGTGAAGAATGCCGAAGCCGCCATCGAGCTGGCGCGGATCGACCTGACCAACACGCGCATCACCGCGCCTCGGGACGGTCAGCTGGGGCAGATCGGGGTGCGCCTGGGGGCGTACGTCAACTCCGGCGCGCAGTTGATGGCGCTGGTGCCGCGTCCGCGCTGGATCATCGCCAACCTGAAAGAGACCCAGATGGCCAACGTGCGCCTGGGCCAGCCGGTGAGTTTCACCGTGGATGCTCTGGAAAACCTGAATATGCGTGGCCGGGTGCAGCGCATCTCGCCAGCGGCGGGGTCCGAGTTCAGTCTGCTGCCTGCCGACAACGCCACCGGCAACTTCGTCAAGATTGCCCAGCGCATTCCGGTGCGCATCACCATCGACGACGACCAGCATGACGTGGACCGACTGCGCCCGGGGATGTCGGTGGTGGTCAGCATCGACACCAGCCAGGACGGCGCCGTGCCGCCGGACCCAGTGGATGGCAAGGTGGATTCGGTGAACGGTCGCTGAATCGGCGCGCTTGTATCGCCGTGTATCCCGTTCCACGGCAGATACGTGCTGATTCATTCACTGATTTCCCGGACACACCGGCGACACCTTACGGACGTTGAATGGCGGCTCTGAGGCAACACGCCTCGGCCGCTCTTACATCCAACGCGCCCAGTGCCCGGAGCCCGCCATGAACTGGAACACACTCACCACCGCTTTTCTGTCCGCCACGCTCATCAGCGATGAAGGTGACCGCCCATGTTTCTGATCGCGTTTCTGGGCGGGATCGTCACGGTGCTCAGCCCCTGCATCCTGCCGGTCGTACCCTTTCTGTTTGCCCGGGCGGATCGTTCGGCGGCGTCGGTGCTGATGACCCTGTTGGGGCTGACACTGACGTTTGCGCTGGTCTCCAGTCTGGCGGTGGTCAGCAGCGATTGGGTGGTGGCCGCAAACGGCATCGGCCGCGACATCGCGCTGGTGGTCCTGACGCTGTTCGCCCTGTCGCTGCTCTCCGCCCGTGTGGGCCACTGGCTGACGCTGCCGCTGGTGGCGCTCGGCAATCGGCTTGACCCCGCCACGCGGCGCTTGTCCGGTCCGTTTGCTTCATTACTGATCGGCGTTGCCACCGGGCTGCTGTGGGCGCCGTGCGCCGGGCCCATTCTGGGGATCATCCTTACCGGCGCCATGCTGCAAGGGCCGAGCGCGCAGACCAGCCTGTTGCTGGTGGCGTACGGGCTAGGCAGTGCGGTGTCGTTGGGCGTGTTGATTTTCGCCGGACGCGGGTTGCTCGCGCGTCTGAAACTGTCGCTGCCGGTCACTGCCTGGCTGCGCCGTGGCGTTGGGTTCGCGGCTTTGCTGGTGGCCGTGACCATCGCCACTGGCTCGCAGAATAAACTGCTCGCCGGCACCTCATCCGAGGGCGCAGCAGCGGTGGAAAAGGGCCTGCTCAGCGGCGTGCCCAAAGCCATCGATTACCTCGTCACCAGCGTCAGGGCGGCATCGGCTCCGGACGTCAGCAGCCAGGGTGCGATGCCTTCACTCTCCGGCGCTACCGCATGGCTAAACTCGCCGCCGCTGAGTGAGGAATCCCTGCGCGGCAAGGTGGTGCTGGTCGACTTCTGGACCTTCGACTGCATCAACTGCCAGCACAGCGTTCCGTACGTCAACGGGTGGGCGAAGAAGTACGAGAAGGACGGCCTGGTGGTGATCGGCGTGCACACGCCTGAATACCCGTACGAGCGGGTCATCGACAACGTGCGCAAGAACGTCGCCAGGCTGGGCCTGAATTACCCGATCGCCATCGACAACGACTACGCCATCTGGCGCGCTTTCGACAATCAGTACTGGCCTGCCCATTACCTCATCGACTCCCGGGGCCAGATCCGTTACACCCATTTCGGCGAAGGTGACTATGACACCCAGGAGCAAGTCATTCGCCAGCTCCTCGACGAGGCCCATGAAAAGGGCTGAAGCGAGAGGCGCTGACGAATGAAGGTCGTGCTTACACCATGCGTTTGACGGTGTTGTCCTTGCGCACGAAGTGGTGCCAGATCGCCGCGATCACGTGCAGGCCGATGACGTAGTAGAAAATCGTGCCCAGCAGGACGTGGTAGTGCTCCAGCGTTTCGGCGGTGTCCTTGGACATGTCGAACGGCGATGGAATGCTCAGCGAAGTCAGGGGGATCGGCACGGCGCCGCGTTCCAGTAGCACCGTGGACAGACCCAGCAGTGGTTGCGCGAACAGGAAAGCGTACAGCGCGTAATGCGACAGCGTGGCAGCCAGACGCAACGCGCCCTCGAGTGGCGGGGTGATGCCCGGAGGCGTATGGCGGTGGCGCTCGGCAATGCGGAAAAACGCCATGACCAGCACGACGATGCCGACCCAGAAATGCGTCTGCACGACGAAGGTACGCGCGTCGCTGCCACGGGCCAGCTGGGTACGGCTCAGGATCAGCGCATAGGCGAGCACAATCAGGATCGCCATCACCCAGTGAAACCAGCGGGCTTTGTAGCTGTAGCGTTCGGTAGCGGAAGGTTTGCTCACGGTCAGGTCTCTTAATCTGTTTTTTGATCTGGAGCGGCGCAGTGACCGCCGCTGCGCTTTCATAACCCAACGGCTGGCAATCGTCGAGAACAAGCGTGCAGGCGCACTGCCCGAGGATCGTTGCCAGTTCGCGCCTGGAACGCGCTCACCGCAAACGTTCTCCCAGTTCAATATATAAATAATTATCATTGGTATGACTAATTAGTTGAGAAGTCTCAGGATTAGATAGGGATACTGGGGCATATGGACCTTCATTAATTTGTACTAATTTGTAACGGAAACTGGCTTCATGCGTTTGAGTTACTTCAAAAAAGGGAAAACGTTTTAATAAGGCTGTATCGTGATATTTGAAATAACTAAGCCAGTTTTTATTCTTATTTGACATTAAAAACCCAGCGAATTGCGTTTGACAGGTCATGGGATCGGATCCATCTTAGGTGCCTCGAAGGCTCAGATCCCTGACTATCAGCTTGGAAAGCTGGCATTTTGCCCGCGCACCGCCGGGGCCTCGATTTTCGTAAATCTATCGAAAAGGGAAGGGCATCTTCATGGATGTTTCGGGCTTCGTTCAACTATTAAAAATGCATAACTCCGATTCGGAAGTCTGGTTCGATTCGTCACCCGTTATATATAAACAGTTTCAAAAGAAGTTGCTGCAAGCCTACCCGGATATGCAAGCGTCTGTTATTGGGCTGTTGCCTGAAGAACTGGGTGCATCGAACGCGGGTGTCAGCGGAGCCACTACCAATCCGACGCTGATCAGTCAGGCCGTGGGGAGCCACATGGCCCATTACCGGCCATTCCTCCACAACTTGCCGGCGTCAATGCCTGCGGACGTTCGCCTGCGATCGTTCTACGACCAACTGATCATCGACAGCGCGCAGCCGTTGCTACCGTTGTTCCTGCACTCCAGACATCGAGCTGGCTGGCTGTCCGCGCAGATCGAGGGCGGGCACTGGATGAATCAGGATGCGCTGGTCGCCCGGGGGCTGGAGCTGGCGGCGCTGGCGCCGAACATCATGATCAAGATCCCGGGCAGCGCCCAGGGCTATCGCGCCATCGAGCAACTGGTGGCGCGGGGCTGCTCGATCAATAACACCTTTTGTTTTACCGTTTCCCAGCTGGATGCCTGCCTCAATGCCATTCACGCCGGGCGTCAGCGGGCGCTGGCCAACGGCGTGAACACGGAGCAGGCGCGTTACGTGGTCAGCTTCATGATCGGCCGGCTGGGTGCGGAACCGGAATTTGAGCGGCAGGCGCGGGGCAGTCGCATCAACCTGAGTGCCAGGGATAAGCGCTGGGCAGAGCTTGCGGTGTATCAGGCGATGCAGGCCCTGATGCGACGGCGCGAGACACCGGTGCAACTGTTGCTGTGCAGCATCAAGGTCGACACCGACGCGCGTGGGCGCGAGCATTGCTGGCACCTGCAGCGCACCGGGGCCGACACCACGCTGTACACGCTGACGCCCCAACTCATCGAATTTCTCGTGCGCCGCGAGCAGGCCGGGCGCGGCATCGCGCCGGCGACGGAATGGGTGCAGATTCCCGGCAAAGTCCTCGACCGTCTTCTGGCCATTCCGTATTTCAACCAGGCGTACTTTGAGGGCGGCCTGACCCCGGACGAATACGCCCGTCATCCGGCGTTCCTGACCGCAGGCAATGACGTACGCCTGGGCGTGCAGCGCCTGCACGGCTTCATCACCGACACCCTTGATTCGTCAGGTTTCACGCCTCGCATCGCGCGTCATCAAACGGCCACGGAGGAGCGGGCATGAACCGCATGATCGCCCTCTGGGCTCATCCGCGCTCGCGATCGACGGTGCTGGAAAGGGTGTTCATCGAGCGCGGTGACTTCGAGGTTTTCCACGAGCCTTTTTCGCACATGGCCTTCGACGAGCAGTCGGCCATTCCCCATGGGGACCTCAACGGCGGCATGCCCCGTGACTACGAAGCGATCAAGGCCCTGTTGCGCAACGCCCGCCAGCGCGCCCATGTTTTCCATAAGGACATGGCCTACCACTGCATCGCCCCGTTGAAGGCCGACGCCGAGTTTCTTGAGGAGCAACAAAACGTCTTCATCATTCGCGACCCGGCCCGGGCGATTCTTTCCCATCACGCCATCTTCCCGCAGATGCCGGCGCATGCCATCGGTCATCAAGCGCTGTACGAAATCTTTCGCGAGGTCAGGCGGCTGACCGGCAAAACCCCTTACGTGATCAACGCGGAGGATCTGGCCAGCCGCCCGGAACACACGTTGCGCAGGCTTTGCGACCACCTGCAGCTGGATTTCATGCCCGGAGCATTGAGCTGGAATGCAACCTGCCCCGAGCAATGGAAGGCCTGGCGTACCTGGCACAAGGAGGCCGAGAACAGCACCACGATCATGCCGGGCAGTGCCGATTTCGATGAACGTTCACTGCACGCCAATCCCCACTTGATGACGTATTACCAGCTGCATCGACCTTTCTACGAGCGCATGAATCAGTTCACGGAGCAGGGACAGCCATGAAAAAAATCGTCATCACGGGCGCCGCCAATGGCATCGGCAAGGCCACCGCCGTTGCCTGCGTCAAAGCCGGCTATTACGTCATTGCCGCGGACATCGACAGGCTGGGCCTGCAGACATTGCAGGCGATTCTGCCCCCGCATCGGCTGGAAACCCACCTGGCGGATTTTTCCCAGGCCCACGTCTATCAGTCCTTCATCAGCAACCTCTACGACGTGCACAAACACCGGGCGCTGTATGCCCTGGTCAACAACGCGGGGATCTATCACGGCAAAAGTATCTACGACTACACCAACGCGGAAGTGGACGAGATCTGGGCCGTCAACCTCAAGTCGCTGGTGTACCTGTCCAAGGACTTCGCACGGCGGGAATCGGCGGCCGGCTACTCGCGCAGCATCGTCAACATCACCTCGGTGGCGGGGGAGGTGGGCAGCATGGATGCGCTGTACGGCGCGACCAAGGCCGGCGTAATTGGCCTGACCAAGGCCAACGCGTGGAACTTTGCTCCCCGGATCCGGGTGAACGCCGTGTCCCCGGGGCTGATTCGCGACACTTCGATCCATGACCGCATTCCCGAGCACCGCCGCCGGGAGTACGAGCGACAGGAAATCATCAAGGAGCCCATTCAACCAGACGGCGTAGCTGACGTGATTCTGTTCCTGCTGTCGGAGCAGAGCCGTCACATGACCGGAAAAGTCATCGCAGTGGATAACGGCGCCTACCCGCGCTAGTGATCAAAATCAGAGGGTTCCTCACGCTTTCAGGGAGAACACCATGCACCGTAAAAAACTGCTTATCGTCGGCGGCGGCAACCTGTGCCTGCAAACCCTGCAGATTCTGGCGCCGCGCAATCAGTTCGAATTCCACGTGGCAAGCCGCAATATCGAGCAGGCCACCCGGATGTGCAACCTCATCCGTCTGGCGGCGCTTCAACAGAACGTCACGGTCGAGATCCACAGTCATCGCCTGGACCTGCGTGAAGCGTGCATCGGCCGCAACGCTGAAACGCTGTTGAAGATCAGGCCTGACATCATCCTCAACTGTGCCTCGCTGCAATCCTGGCGGGTGATCACCCAATTGCCGGCCGAGCGCTTTGCTGCTCTCGATCAGGCGCAGCTCGGGCCCTGGCTGCCGATGCACCTGGCGCCGGCTTACGCGCTGATGCGAGCCGTCAAACAGTCCTGCCCGAAAAGTCTGGTGGTCAATGCGGCGTTCCCGGACGCGGTCAACCCGATTCTCTACAAGGTCGGCATGGCGCCGGACGTTGGCATCGGCAATATCGCCAACCTGATCCCTGCCACCCGCAGCGCCATAGCGCATCTGTACGGCTGCCTGCCGACGCAGGTCTGCGCCAAGCTGGTCGGGCATCACTATTTCAGCCACTGCGTGCCTCGCCATGGCTTGCCGCCGCAGCGGTTGGAGCCCAGCTTCAACCTGACCTACTGGATTGACGGCGAGGAGCGCACCGGCGAACACTCGGCGGAGGCTATTTTCGGCTGCGTCGCCCGTGAATTCAGTCGCCTGGGCGGCGTCGAGGGGCAATACCTCACCGCGATGTCAGCGGTGACAGTGCTGGAAAACCTGCACGCCGAGCATGAAGTGCGGGTGCACGGTCCCGGCCCTCAGGGTTTACCCGGCGGTTATCCGGTCAAGGTCGGCATGGGCAAGGTTCTGCTCGACCTGCCGTACGGCGTGACGCGCGAAGAAGCGATCCAGGTCAACGAAGCGGGGCAGCGGCTCGACGGCATCCAACTGATTCGCGCCGACGGCACGGCGGTGTTTGGCGAGGCGCAGATGCAAGTCATGCAGCGCGAATTGAATTTCGCGATGGCCGAAATGCGCGTGTCCGACGCCGCAGCCTGGGCGGAGGAGTTGGGCAGCAAATACCTGGCGTACGCCGGGGACACTCAGCACCACAGCAGCCATCACACAGGAGTCGCCGCCCATGCCGCCGGTCATCGCGCTTTCGCCTGCTGACCGACTGGCTATCGCCGATCACGACTACGCCGGCCAATACGCGGCGGACTTCGTCGAGCGCTGGGACGAGCTCATCGACTGGGACAAACGCGCGGCTGGCGAGGGCTCCTTCTTCTACGATCTGCTGCGTCAGGCCGGCGCCTGGCGTGTGCTGGATGTCGCCACCGGCAGCGGCTTTCATGCGGCGCAGTTGCACAATGCCGGCTTCGACGTCACCGCGTGTGACGGCAGCCCGACCATGGTGGATCGCGCCCGGCGCAACTTCGATCGGCTGGGCGTCGGCGTGCCGGTTCATCGCTACGACTGGCAAGCGCTGGACCCCCGCGTACTGGGCAAGTTCGACGCGGTGCTGTGCCTCGGCAGCTCGCTGTGCCACCTGTTCGACCGCGAGGCGCGCATCGCCGTGCTGAAACGGTTTCGGCAGATGCTCAAACCCGGCGGGATACTGCTGGTCGATCAGCGCAATTTCGAGGCGATTCTCGCCGGCCGCTTCACGTCTTCAGGGCGCTATTACTACTGCGGCGACACCGCCAGCGTCACCCTCGGCGAGCTCGACGAGTCGATATGCGAGTTCGTCTACCGCTTTGCCGACGGTGCGCAGTATCGGCTGCGGGTGTGCCCGATTCGCCCGCGCCAGTTGCAGGACGAACTGCGCGCGGCGGGTTTCCGCGCCCCCCATGCGTATGGTGATTTCAAACCGGTCTACGACGTCATGAACGTGGACTTCATCATCCACCAGGCCCACGCCTGACGCTGACTCAAGGAGGAGCATTGTCATGATCATCCACACATCTGGTCCAACGCAGCACAACAACCTGGTGCCGTACCCGTTCACCGGGACCAGGGCGGCCCCGACCGCCGCCCGACCGACAGTCATCTGGTTGACCGGCCTGTCGGCGGCGGGGAAATCCACCATCGTCGACAGCCTCAATCCGGTGCTGCAGGCGCGCGGGTTGACGACCTGCATTCTGGATGGCGACTCCGTGCGCACCGGCTTGTGCCGCGACTTGAGTTTTTCTGCCGAGGATCGTGAGGAAAATGTGCGGCGCGTGGCGGAAGTGGCGGCGTTGATGGTTGAAGCGGGATTGACGGTGATGGTTGCGTTGATCTCGCCAACCCGCGCCGCCAGGAAGCTGGCCCGCTCGATTGTGGGCAGTGCGCGGTTTGTGGAGGTGTTTGTGGATGTGCCGCTGGCGGTGGCTGAAGCCCGGGATCCGAAGGGGTTGTACCGCAGAGCTCGGGCCGGGGGGATTGCGGGGTTTACCGGGATAGATTCAGCCTACGAACCGCCGGAGTTTCCGGAGCTGCATATTCGCAGTGATGAAGTGGAGGTGCAGCGGGCGGTGAGGATGATTGATGATTGGTTGTTGGCGCGGGGATAGGGGGAAAGATATGCGGATGACCGTGGTCATCCGCACCTCTTTATGCCGACAATCCGCTGATCAATCGCGTCCAGTTGCCATGGGCAAATGCCTCGGTCGCTGCTGGGTCAAGGCCGCACTGTTCGACAAAGTTTCGCGCATTCCGACCTGGCCGGTACTGGTAAGGAAAGTCGGTGGAAAACAGCAACCGCTCGGTGCCCACGATCTCGACGGCACGCTCCAGATAGTGGCGGAGAAACATGCCACTGGCCGTCACATACAGGTTGTCGCGAAAGTACGTCTCGATCGGACGCTCCAGGCCGGCGACTTGATCCATTCGCGCAAAGCGCTCGGCGTAGAACAACACCAGCTCGCCCCAGTGGCCGAGAATAATCTGGAGCTTCGGCAAGCGGTCAAAGGTGCCAGACAGGATCAGCCGCAGAAACTGAAGACCCGCATCGTAGTGCCAGCCCATACCAAAGGTTGCGAAACACGCATCCAGCGTGGGGTTGAATCCAGAGTAATAGGCATCGCGCACGGCAGCTGGCGGTGTGCGCGGATGAAGCAGTATCGGTGCGCCAAGTGCTTCAGCGCAGGCGAAGATTGAATGAAAGCAGCTGTGGTCCAGATTGTGGTTACCCACTCTTCCACACAGCATCGTCCCTTTGAAACCCAGGGTCGTGACGCAACGTTCCAGTTCCAGCGCGGCCTGCTCGGGCGAGCTGACTGGCAACGTGGCCAGCGCCTGAAAGCGGTCGGGATGCCGCGCTACCGCGATGGCGACCGTGTCATTGATCCTGCGCGCGATATCGACGCTTTCCGGGCCGAGGTCCTGAAGCGCTGGCGTGGTGAGCGACAGCACTTGAACATCAAGTCCTGTTTCATCCATCAGTGCGAGACGCTCGTCCGTCAGATTCGCCAGGCGTTTTTCGATGGCGCCGGCGTGGAAGCCGACACTGGGGTCGGCCAGCTCAAGGCCGATTGCGCTCCACGCGTCACGTACTTCTTCCGTCAGAAAATGCTCTTCGATGCCTATCAGCTTCATCCTGCTCTCCACGCTCACCGCGCAATTGTTCGACCGAGATAATCCAGACCCATGGAAACGTTTTGCCCCGCACCCCCGGACATTGCTCCAAAGTCGTTGAAGTCAGATCGAATATAGAGTCGGCCTACTAAAAGCGGTAGACGCACAGGAATCACACTATAGTTGCGCTGGACGCCATAGCTGGCCATCGTCACCCGAGCGGATTTACCTATGAGCAATGTCGATCTCAACCTCCTCATGGCGCTGGATGCGTTACTTGCCGAACGCAGTGTGACCAGCGCCGCGCGCCGCTTGAATCTGAGCCACTCGGCCATGAGCCGGACGCTGGCACGCTTGCGTATGGTGACGGGTGATCCGTTGCTGGTGCGCGCAGGACGCGGGCTTGTCCCCACGCCTCGCGCGCTGGAACTGGTGGATCATGTGCGCACGTTGACGCGGGATGCCCTGGCGGTTCTGCGGCCGCAAATCAGCCAGGTGGACATGGCGTCCGTCGAACTGACGTTTACCGTCCGCGCGAGTGAGTCGTTCATGAAGTGGCTGTCCGCATCGGTGGTGAAGGCCGTTCTTGAGGTAGCGCCACGCATCTGTCTGCGTTTCGAAGCGAAGCCCGATAAGGATGCGAAACCCCTTCGGGAGGGGCTTGTTGACCTGGAGATCGGGCGGATAGGAACCTCGGCACCCGAGATTCGTACCCGTTTTCTCTTCTACGATCACTACGTCGGCGCGGCTCGGATCGGGCACCCGCTTCTGGAAAAGGAGTCGGTAACGCCTGAGCAGTTTGCCGCTTGCGGTCATGTCGTAGCGTTGCAGGAAGGGCAGGCAATCAAGCCGCTGAATGACGAACTCGATCGCATCGGGCTGCGCCGCAGGATCACCATCGTGGTGCCGGGATACCCAGATGCGATGAGGATTGCTCGCCAATCGGAGTTGATTGCCATTGTGCCGAACTCCTGCCTGGGTGATGCTGCTTCGGGCCCCGTCTGTCAGACCCTTGGCCGCTTTGATCTTCCGTTACCCGTGCCGGCCTTCAAGGTCTCGGCGCTGTGGCATCCCCGCATGGACGCTGACCCTGTCCATCGCAGGCTCAGGGACATCATCATTTCCACCTGCCAGACGGCGTATTCCGGTGGAACTCTTTAAACAGCACGGACACTGAGTTTTAACTCATGCCGCCGGGTCAGTCCGTTTCCAGTTTTTCCACTATGCCCACGCCGTAATGAGTGTCTCAAAGGACGAGACGATCCATTTCGCCATGGGCCCGTTCAGTGACTTGAAAGTCTGTCAGGAACTGGGCATTCGGTGCGTCTGGATCGACCGGGAGGGGGAGCCCCTTAATCCTGCGTGAAACCTGACGCTGTATTGAAGGACCTTACCGGACTGTCGCAGCCGCTGATGCCGTCCTGACGTATCGGTTGGCCTATCGGTCCCCAAGCGCATAAGGGGTAAACGTGCTTGTTACTGGAATCCTCTGGATAGCGTTTTTCATCATCAACTTCAACGTGGTGATGATGATTCCGCTGCTGCCTTTCATTCAGCGTGATCTGCACCTCTCTCCCGGCGAGTCCGGGTGGATATTGGCTGCTT
Source organism: Pseudomonas petrae (assembly GCF_021728295.1). Taxonomy (GTDB): domain Bacteria; phylum Pseudomonadota; class Gammaproteobacteria; order Pseudomonadales; family Pseudomonadaceae; genus Aquipseudomonas; species Aquipseudomonas petrae. Next base: position 137,981 of record NZ_JAKJXE010000001.1, on the reverse strand, counting down.
TTCCGGTCGTGGCGTTGATCAGTAACCTCGCGTTAGGCCCTCTCATCGATCGCTTCGGCAGGAAGCTGTTCATTACCATGGGTGGGGCTGCTTGCTGCCTAACGCTACTGCTCACCGCGGCATCCCACAGCGCGTCGATGATCGTGCTGAGCCGGGCGGCGATAGGGCTGTTCATGCCGATGATTGGCGCATCGATTTTCGCCGCCCTGGCGGACTATGTCCCCGAGCCCAAACGCGCCAGGGCGGCTGGGTATGTCACCACCGCAGCGCCGATTGCCTTTCTGTGCTCACTCTCGATGGGTGTTGTTGTCGGGGGGCTGCTGTCCTGGCAAGTCACGATCATCGGGCTGGCGGTCGTTTGCGCCACCCTTGCCGGACTGGCGTTCACCTTCCCGACCACGCCACCAGGCTCACGGTCTTCGTCCAGAATTAGCTTGGCTATGTACAGGGAGCGATTGACGTCGCTGTCGGCCAGTCCCGGCACCCGCCCGTTGATGGCGGCATACTTTTGCTGGTCGATTGGCGTGTACGTGTTTCTGGGGCTGTATCCGAGCTGGCTCGTGCAACACGGCCTGTCATCATTCGGCGTCGATACCGTAGGCTCGGTCATCTTCATTGGTGAGGTCGGTGGACTTTTCGGGGCGATACTTTCTGCCAGGCTTGCCAGTCGATTCAACAATCCGTTGCGTTTGTGCGCCGTCGCCTCGATGGCGATTGCGGCCGTGATCCAGGTGATCCCATGGGGCGCGGGCTCGCCGTTTGCCCAAGGCGCGGCCTACATGGCCTTCGCGTTCGGGCGAGACCTGATGCTGGCGTTGATACTGGGCGATGCCATGCGGCTGGTTCAAGCCTCGCGACGCGGGAGCCTTAATTCATCGCTCAATGCGGTCTATCAAACGGGTGGCACGCTGGGTGGGTTGTTGAGCGCCTGGCTGTATGGCTTGAGTAGCGGGTATTTTGCGAATGTGTTGGTCGCGTCGTTGGCGTTTGTGGCGTCTGCGATTTTGCTGCGTGGAATCTCCGGGGCGAGACTTCGTTCTTGAGGTGCTAAAAGGTTGTGTGTCGCTATCGATAGACGATGGACCTTCCGGGCGGAATATGACGAGCATGTATCTCGATAATATCGCTCTTGTGCCTCAGATACTCAGAGTCCAGCGGATGAACACGTTCTATCGCAGATCGGTCCACCGGTATGGCCCCGCCGTCCGAGTCATCACCGATCAACCGATTTCCGCTCAGTACGCCGCTATTTCCTGGATGTGTTGTCGCCGTGGCGCACCAGCCTTTTCTTGTTTATAGACAGTTCAAATAGCAACGTCGAACGCCCTGTGACTGGATAGCTGTCGCCGAACATAAATCTTTGTTCCCCACCTTCCAGCTCCGGCTGATGGGTGTCCAGTTGCAACGTCCAGTGCTGGCCTAGCGGTACCTCGGGCAGAACGAAGTCGACGACATCAAAATGGGCGTTGACGATGATCAGCAGGGAGTTCTCACCGCCCGCTTTACGGATGCCCGTAGGTTGTGCGCGGCCATCGAGCAGAATGCCCATGCAGCGATTGCTGCCGTCACTCCATTGCTCGTGGGCCATCTCCTGACCATTAGGTTGCATCCAGCTGACGTCTTTGATGTCCAGGTGTTCGTTGTAAACCCCGGTGAAGAATCGGTTGCGGCGCAGCAGCGGATAACGCTGGCGAAGATGGATCAGGTACCGCGTGAAGTCTTGAAGTTCAGCGCTTTTCTGACTGATGTCCCAGTTGAGCCAACTTATCTCACTGTCCTGGCAATAAGCGTTGTTGCTACCCCGTTGAGATCGGGCGAATTCATCCCCGGCCAGCAGCATGGGCGTGCCCTGAGCCAGGAACAGCGTGGCGAGCAAATTGCGCATCTGTCTGTAGCGCAAATCGATGATCTCGGGATCATCCGTGCCGCCCTCGACGCCGCAGTTCCATGAGCGATTGTCAGAGTGGCCGTCACGATTATCTTCACCGTTAGCCTGGTTGTGCTTGTCGTTGTAGGACACCAGGTCGTGGAGCGTGAACCCATCGTGGGCCGTGATGAAGTTAACCGAGGAAGCAGGCTCTCGACCCCGTCGGTTGAACTCATCGCCGGAGGCCAGGAAAATTTTGGCGAAATCACCGAGTCGATCCGCATCGCCCTTCCAGAAGGCGCGGGAAATATCGCGAAACTTGTCGTTCCACTCCATCCACCCTGGCGGGAAATTACCGACTTGATACCCGCCCGGCCCGCAATCCCAGGGTTCTGCGATCAATTTGACGTGATTAAGGGTTGGGTCCTGGCGACAGGCATCGAGGAAACCGCCACCTTCGTCAAAGCCGTAGGGTTCACGGCCCAGTATCGTCGCCAGGTCAAAGCGAAAGCCGTCCACCCCCATCTCATTGCTCCAATAGCGCAGCGAGTCGGTGACCATCTGTAATACACACGGGTGACTCATATTCAGCGTATTACCCGTACCTGTGTCGTTGATGTAATAGCGCGCATCGTCAGGCATCAGGCGGTAATAGTTGGCGTTATCGATGCCCTTGAGGGACAGCGTCGGCCCCCTCTCATTGCCTTCGGCCGTGTGGTTGTAAACCACGTCAAGAATGACCTCAAGCCCGGCTTTGTGCATCCGCGAGACCATTACTTTGAATTCGCCGATCGACGCGCCGGCCATGTAGCGGGCATGGGGCGCGAAGAAGGCCAACGTGTTGTAGCCCCAATAATTGCGCAAACCTTTCTCAAGCAGGTGATGGTCATCCAGGAAGTAATGGACAGGCATCAACTCAACCGAGGTCACGCCGAGTGACTTTATGTAGTCGACCACGTCACTTTCGTGGAAGGCGGCGAACGTTCCGCGCACCGCTTCTGGCACGCCGGGATGCTGTTGGGTGAAGCCGCGCACATGGGTTTCGTAAAAAACGGTACGCGCCCAGGGCACATTGGGCTTGGGGGTGTTGCCCCAGGTGAAGGCCGGATCAATAACCCGACAGCGAGGCATGAAAGGCGCACTGTCGCGCTCGTCGAAGGACAGATCCGCATCGGGGTGGCCGATGATGTAGCCAAACAGCGCATCGTTCCACTGCAACTCACCGACGATCTGCTTGGCATAAGGGTCGATGAGCATTTTGTGATGGTTGAAACGATGACCCTTGCGCGGCTCGTACGGCCCTTGCACTCGATACCCGTAAAGGGTGCCCGGTCGTGCATCGGGCAGGTACCCATGCCAGGTTTCGTTCGTGAATTCCGGCAGTTCGATCCGCTCGATTTCTTCCTTGCCTTCGGCATCGAACAGGCACAGTTCGACCTTGGTGGCATGGGCCGAGAAGATCGCGAAATTAACCCCGGAACCGTCCCAGGTGGCTCCCAGTGGATACGGCTGACCTTCCAGAACGCGTGAATGCGTCTGGTTCTGGAAAGCGTTATAGGCGCTGGTTTCGGCACCGTTTTCAGGCGTCTTGGCGATCATATACGTGGCTCATGTTTTAGCGTTTTCCGATCCTGTCGGGGCGGGAACGCTATTTAAAGAGAAGAAGCGCGGGGACGGGCATCGTTTGAAATAGATGCAACTTCAATAGCCGTCAACGCCCTCGAAGACGTGCAATAAAGATGAGTGGATTGAGGGGCAACGGAATCAGTCTGTTCAAGTTGAACGTTGCCCGCTATGGCAACAGTCTGATTTTTATTGAATTTTTACGCCGCCTTTAAAAAAGACAACGATAACTTGATGCCCGAATAAGTAGGCTTGCTCGCAGTTTATTCAAGGTATCGAGAGCATCACTATGAAGCAGTGCGTCATGCGTCATTCGGGTTCTGTTAACGGTTTCGCCGAGGGTCAGAAGAGTTCTGTACACGCCCGACTATTCCCTCGTATCTACGGCGGGGTTGCCTTGGTGCTCGTAGCGAGCAGCGCTTCAGCGGAGCCGCTGTCTGCGCCCAGTCTTTCCAGCACTTTGCAGCCCAATGACAACCCCTTTGCTATCGATGCCGGCCCCCTTGGGAAGATCTATGTCAGCGGGCAACTGTCGGGAATCGCGCTTTGGCAGAACCATGTGGTGGATGCACCCGACACTGGCAACTCCACGTCGCTTTCAGATGTCAGCAATGCTCAGGTAGAAGTACAGAGTGTCGAGGGGCCGCTGCAGTTCTACCTCCAGGCAGGTTCTTATTCGCTACCGTCGCTGGGTACCGCCTACCTCAAGTCTGACAAGACAGTGGACAGACTTTACGGTGACGTGCCGGTTGGTTATCTAAAGGCCGTGATCAGCCCGGAAGTTTCTGTGATGGCCGGGTCGCTACCTACCCTGATTGGTGCTGAGTCGACCTTTACCTTCCAGAACATCAACATCCAGCGCGGATTACTGTGGAATCAGGAACCCGCCATCAGTCGTGGCGCGCAGGCCAACTATTCCAGCGGCAAGATAAATGCCGCCCTGTCAGTGAACGACGGTTTCTATTCTGGAAAGTACAACTGGGTGACGGGCTCGTTCTCCTATGCGTTTGATGCGGCCAACACGTTAAGCGTGATTGGCGGTGGAAATTTCTCCAGCAATTCGAAGTCCTCTGTTGCAACCCCCACCGCTCAGAACAACAGCCAGATTTACAACCTGATCTTTACCCACACCGACGGCGCGCTGACTCTCACGCCTTACCTGCAATACACCCGGGTCGATGAAGACTCACACGCCGGAATAGATCGCGGGGCTGAAACCTACGGCGCGGCATTCCTGGCCAAGTACAGTTTCTCCACTCACTGGTCGATTGGCGCCCGTGCCGAATACCTGGACAGCAAGGGCGGCGACTGCTCAACCGACGCGGACTGTTCGCCGACAAACCTGCTGTATGGGACAGACTCTAACGCATGGTCGCTGACGGCCACGCCTACCTATCAAGACGGTCGTTTCTTCGTCCGGGGTGAGCTCGCTTATGTGCGCGCCGAAGATGCCGCCTCGGGTTCTACCTTCGGGGACGACGGTACCCAGCACGATCAGGTTCGGGTGCTTGCTGAGACCGGCGTGCTGTTCTAACCGGCATCGCGGGTCGATGGCGTAGAGAGCAGCTTGCCGTAAGCGGGGTACACCCGCTTAAAGGGGCTGAATCTATAGTGCGCTAACAAGCGTCGGGCGGGTCACTAGAGGTCCAGTGCCGCCCGATGCCTTGCGACATCGTTCGCTTACATAACCCCAGTCAAGAAACCGTAAAGAAACCTGACGGCCACTTGTTTTATCCGTCAAATAACTCAGCATGCACACTTCAATGAAGGCAGGTGGGCGAAATGAATCATTCAGACTTGGGCATGATGATTATTTTATTGATCGGTGTATTTGGTCTGGCAACCTTCATCTTTGAAAAGTTGGGCGCACACTATTCGAAAAGAACCAAAGATCGTCGGTAACAGCGGAGCACTATATCCAGCCGACCTTTCGCAGCTTGCGGTAGAGAAACGAACATCCCAGGATGACGCCTGTGAGCGCCGCCGGATAACCGTACTTCCAGCCCAGCTCAGGCATGACTTGGAAGTTCATCCCGTACAGGCTGAATACCATCGTGGGCACAGCGAGTATTGCGCCCCAGCCCGCGAGCTTCTTGACCACTTCATTCTGACGAATCGTGATTTGCGCCAGCGCCACCTGCATCGCAGCGGCGATCATCTCTCGCATCCGATTGCAATCTGCCGTGATACCCCCGACGTGATCCAGAATGTCACGGTAATAAATACGGGATTCTTTGGGGATGATATCCCCATGAAACCTCAGTAGCCCCGTACAGATTTCAGCCAAAGGAACCGCAGCGGCGTCCAGCACCATTATTTCGTTTTTCAGCTGATAAAAGCTCTGAAGATTATCCTTGGGCGGTAGCACGCTGAATAACTCCTCCTCCAGACGCCGAAACTCTTTCTGAAGGTGCTTCAGGCAAGGCTGGTATTGATCGACGACGAAATCGATCAGCGCGTACAACACATACCCCGGGCCTTGCGCCAATTTGTCGGACGTGTCTTCGCACCGTTCGCGGACAGATCGATAACTCAATGCATTGCCATGCCTGACCGACAGGATGAACGTGGCGCCAATGAAAATATGCGTCTCGCCGGTCACTATTTTTCCGTTTACCAGTTTGGCCGAATACAAGACAACAAACAGCGTGTCTCCATACTCTTCAAGCTTTGGACTCTGATGAGCGTGACGGGCGTCTTCGACAGCCAAGTCATGAAGGCCGAACTCTTCCTGCATTTTTGTCAGCAGCGCATCATCGGGTTCAAGCAGCCCCACCCACACAAATGTATCGGGCTGGCTCATGACCTCGCTGATGTCATCAATAGGGAAACTCTGCGCCTTGTGTCCCTGTTTGTAGGCGGCGCAATTAATGATGCTGGCTTGCTGATCAGACATTGAGCACCGTCAGGGCGAATTCACTGGTGTGCCAGCGGATCATCCTGACCGGTGGCCTATCTACACGTTGATCGATTGCGCGGGTCACATCTCGACCTGCGTTCCAAGCTCAATCACACGGTTGAGCGGCAGCTTGAAGTACTTCAGATTGCCATTGGCATTCTTCAACAAAATCGAAAACAGGCCCTCTCTCCAGCGGGACATTCCGGTACGACGGGTGGAGATGACGGTTTCGCGACTGAGGAAAAAGGTCGTTTTCATCGGATCGAAACTCAGGTCTCGCAGCTGGCAAAGCTTCAATGCTGCCGGGACATCAGGCTCCTCGATAAAACCAAAATGCAGACTGACTCGGTAGAAACCCTCGCCCATCGCCTGAATTTCAAATCTTCGATCCGGCGACACCCTGGGCGTGTCTTCCGACACCACCGTCAGCAACACCACGCGCTCATGAAGCACCTGGTTGTGCAGCAGGTTGTGCAGCAGCGCGTGGGGGACGCCATCGGCCTTGGCTGTCAGGAAAACCGCTGTGCCGCGCACACGGTGGGGGGACTGTGCGCGGATGCTGTCGATGAACGCGGGCAACTGAAGCGATGTTTCGTCGAGCCTCTCGAGGACAATCCTGCGGCCCTTCTTCCAAGTCGTCATCAGGATGAACAGAACGATGCCCGCAACCACCGGAAAAGCGCCTCCCTGGAGAATCTTGGCCGCGTTGGCACTGAAGAAAAGAATGTCGACCAGCAAAAACCCTAACAACATGGGTATCGCAAACCAGCGAGGCGTTTTCCAGAGCAGCAACACGATCGAGGAAGCCAGAATCGTGGTGATCAGCATCGTGCCCGTCACTGCTACGCCGTAAGCGGCCGCCAGGGCACTGGACGATTCAAAGCCGATGACCAGCAGCACAACGCCCGCCATCAGCGTCCAGTTAACGGCGCCAATGTAGATCTGCCCCTGTTCCTGACTTGAAGTGTGCTGGATGAACATCCTGGGCACATACCCCAGCTGAATGGCTTGGCGGGTGAGTGAGAATGCGCCGGAAATCACAGCTTGAGACGCGATGATCGTTGCCAGCGTTGACAGCGCGACCATTGGCAACAGTGCCCACTCGGGCGCCAGAAGATAAAACGGATTTCGCACAGCCTCCGGGTTGCCCAATATAAGCGCGCCCTGCCCAAAGTAATTCAGCGCCAGGCCCGGCAGTACCAACAAGAACCAGGCGCGCGCAATCGGCTTGCGTCCGAAGTGCCCCATGTCGGCGTACAGCGCCTCAGCGCCCGTCAACGCCAGTACAACCGCGCCCAGTATGGTGATGCCGATGCCCGGATTCGCCGCGAAGAAATTGACCGCCCAGAATGGATTCAATGCATGAAGCACTTCAGGGCGCTGCAGGATGCCGTAGATGCCGAGCGCCCCCAGCACTGTAAACCACAGCACCATTATTGGTCCGAACAGCACGCCGAGGCGCGCCGTACCGTGCTTCTGTATCAAGAACAAGCCGACCAGGACCACAACTGACAGCGGCACTACCCAGTTTTCTATTCCATCAAAAGCGAGCTGTAGCCCTTCCACCGCCGAGAGCACGGAGATGGCCGGCGTGATCATGCTGTCGCCATAAAACAGCGCGGCGCCAAACACCCCGAGCAACACCAGGGTTTTGCCGAGAAGGGGATAGTGTGCGGCCGAGCGCCGGGCCAATGCCGTCAACGCCATGATTCCGCCTTCGCCCTGATTGTCTGCGCGCAGAATGAACAGTACGTATTTGGCCGACACTACCCAGATGAGGGACCAGAAAATCAGCGACAGGATGCCCAGCACACTGGCTTCGTTCGGCTGGACACCGTAATGACCTGAGAAGACCTCTTTGAGCGTGTAAAGGGGGCTTGTTCCGATATCGCCGTATACCACGCCGACCGCAGCCACCAGCATCGCCGCCGCTGACGTTTTTGGCGCATTGGTTTCAGTAGAACTCGTTCGGTTATCACTCAATTTTTTGCGTCTCGAAGGGGCTGGCCGAAGCGCAATTTCATGGGATTCAGAGCCAAACTGGATGGAGCCGTCGCACATGTCGCCAGGCTTGGCTGGCGACGCAGATGGCAGGTGACGGCGGCTAAAGCTGCACAGTCGCCCTATTGCACTGTGACAGGGGGTGGAAAATATTTGCCCATTATCGGTATGGACACACCGTGCGCCGTAAAAAAACCGTAAAAATTCTGGCGGGACTTTTCTTGGGATCAGAGTGTTTCGCCGCCGGGTCATCGTGTCTTGTCGACGCATTGCGGCCGCAGCGCCGGAGCCGAGTCCGCCCCTCGAATTCAAGATGCGCTGGCGAGTGCGCGGTTGGCAGCTATCGAACCTGGGGCAGACACTCGTGATACCAAAGCTTATGGGATTGAACGCTTATGTGAATCCCACGGATCTTGCTCATCGCCTGAATCGCAGTGGGCTATCGTCTATAGCCGAAAGCGCACATCGAGGATGTGAAGATGTTCGAAGGTTTCCACCTTGAGATGATTGAGTTGGCTGAGGCGACATTGCGGGTCCGCTACGGTGGCTCGGGGCCTCCGTTACTGCTGCTTCATGGTCATCCGCGCACCCACACGACCTGGCATCAAGTTGCGCCACTGCTTGCGAAATCATTTACGGTGGTCTGCCCTGACCTGAGGGGCTTTGGGAAGTCCATCAAGCCAGCGGATCCCCATGACTACGAGGCGTTTTCAAAGAGAGCGAAAGGGCGTGACTGTGTCGCTTTGATGGACAGGCTTGGGTTCGACACGTTTTACCTGGCAGGTCATGACCGCGGCAGCTACACCGCTTTTCGTACCGCGCTGGATCATTCGTCCAGGGTGCTGAAGTTGGCGATCCTGGACGGCGTGCCTATTCTGGAAGCCCTTGAACGGAGTCAGGTGCAGTTTGCTACCGATGGGTGGCACTGGTTTTTCTACGCCCAGTCAGACAAGCCGGAGCAGGCTATTCTCGCGGATCCCAAGGCTTGGTATGGGGGCTGCGCAGAGGCAATGGGGCTTGAGAATTATGAAGACTTTCAGGCCGCGATTCATGATCCTGCGACCGTGATCGGGATGTTGGGCGATTACCGCTCGGGCATCGAACTGGATTACCTGCATGACAGAGAAGACCGGCATGCCGGGCGCAAACTTCAATGCCCGCTTCATGTTATCTGGTCGTTGAAGGACGATCTGGAGGACCTCTATGGCGATGTACTCTCCGTGTGGCAGCCGTGGGCGGAGCAGAAAGTCACAGGCGCAGGAATAGACAGTGGCCATCATATGGCTGAGGAAAATTCAGCTGAACTGGCTAGCGCACTCAAGGCATTTTTCACCGCGCGATGAGCATTGGATCGAGTGGCTGACCGCGTGGGGCCGATAGTGGTCTGACTCAAGTGTCCTCACGCATCATCCGCAATACCTACGGTACGGAAACTGCATAGCCCTTCCTACCGCCAATCCGATGACGCCCCTATGAAGCATCTCTCCTTTATGTCGACGAGGCTGACAGCCTCGGCGCTCACCACAGCGCTGATCAGCTTCATTGCTTTGGTCTGTCTGTCGTTGATTTTGGCTACCGTCTGGCAGATGAACCAGTCCAAGCTTGAGCGCGTCGCCACCGCTAAAGTTGCGGTTTCCAACATCGTTCTTGCCGCTGAGCAACAAGCCCAGGACACCCTGAGACAGGCTGATAACACGCTGCGCGATCTCGTTGAGCGTGTTGAACATGACGGCATCGCCGGTGAGCAGCAAACACGATTAACGAAGCTGATGGCTCAAGCCGCCGTGAACGTGGAAGGGATTCAGGGGCTCTTCATCTACGATGCTCATGGCAATTGGGTCGCCAACTCCTTTTCCAAAGGAATACAGACTAAAAATAACAGCGACCGCGGCTACTTCATCTATCACCGCGATAACGCAGATGAATCCATCCACATCGGTTCCATTGTGCGAAGCCGGAGTACGGGAGACATGGTTATCCCGATCAGTCGGCGTATCACTGCTGCTGACGGCAGTTTCGCCGGTGTTGCCTTGGCTACTGTCCCCGTGGATTATTTTCAGACGTTTTTTGAGCGTATGGATGTAGACGACCAGGGCGTCATATTTCTGGCTCTGAACAATGGCGATCTGCTCGCTCGGCGGCCTACGCTAACCGCATTGATGACGACCAACGTGGCGAAGGGCGATATTTTCACTCGCTATCTGCCCTATAGCGACAGCGGTACCGCCTTGATCACATCCGTAGTGGATGGCGTAGAAAGGATCTATGCGTATCGGCGCGTGTCCGGATTACCCATCGTCGCCGCTGCTGGCGTCTCTTTCCAGTATGTGATCGCGCCCTGGTGGGCCTATGCGCAAAGATCCATGACCCTGACAGGCATGATTATTCTGGCTTTGGCTTTGCTGGGCATCTTGTTGTACCGACAAATCAAGCAGGTGATGACTGCGGAAGGGGAACTGAACATCGCTCGAAACGAGCTGGAGATCATCGCTCAGACCGACAGCTTGACGCATCTGCCCAATCGACGTTGCTTTGACGCAGCCTTGCAACGGGAGTGGGCACGGGCAAGCCGCAATAAGTCAACGATCGCAATTATTTTGTTGGATATTGACTGGTTCAAGCAATACAACGACACCTACGGCCATCTGCGAGGTGACGACTGCCTCAAGCAGGTCGCGGGGCTCATCGGCAACAGCGTCAAGCGGGCCGGTGATGTCGCGGCACGCTATGGCGGTGAAGAGTTTGTCATTCTGCTACCCGAAACGGATTTGGCGGGTGCGTTGAGGGTGGCCGAAAAAGTCAAATCATCCATTGCGGACACCTTTATAGAACACTCAGCCAGCCCGCTGGGCAAACTCACGATCAGCTCGGGTGTGGTAGTGATCAACGCACCACAGAAAGAAGGGTATACAGCCGCTCTGGAAGCAGCAGACCGACTCCTTTACCTCGCTAAGACCAAAGGTCGCAACCGCGTCGAGGGACAATTGATTCAGGGTCTTTGTGGAGAGGATCACCTTGCCGAGGTTTTACCCTTAACACTGGGTGTTTGAAGGCGGCGCATTTCTGCACTCAGGTAATTGGACAAAGAACCAAATCAGACCATGGGCCCTTGGTCGCAAGAACTGGCTCTTCGCAGTCATTACAGACCGATTTACCAAGCACATGGCGCTCAACGGTAAACACCATGGACGTTTAGTCCAGCTTCTCGCTGATGCGCGTGAGCATGTAGACAGATTGCGCCTCTCTGCAGCCCACTGATCAACAGTAGTGCCTCAGCGCAAGATTTCTCTTGGTGAAGGCTCCGCAGAAACGCCACTCTTGATAGGCCAGTCGCTCTGTTTACCCATTAAGTTATGCGGCAGCGTAAGGCCAAAAGTGAACGCTTTGGGGCGTTCCACTGCTGTTAGATTGCGCACGCACCAGGCATGCAGAAATGCCTCCAGAGTCTCCAGATCAACATAATCCTCGGCGGGCACGATGAAGGCTTTCAGGCGGTCACCTTCGAGTGCGGACATAAGCCGAACAGCCGCAGCCGCAATCTCGGGAAGACACTGCAACCGCTCGGCGATGCGAGACGGAAACACATTGATCCCGGCCACCTGTACAACCTCGTCGCGACGACCTTCAGGTAGAAAATGTGCATGGTCCAGCCACTTCATGTGATCACTCAATTCATACTCGGTGCCAGTTTCAAACTCGGCAAGGGTGCTGGCATGACTGCCGCGTTGCCATCTCGGAAGTAGTTGGAAGGGTAACCCGGGATCGCTTCGAAACCCGATTCCGGCTGTTTCACTTGAGCCGTAGATCTCGACCATGCGATCCACGCCTTGATTGCTTAGCTCGCGAATTATCGTAGGGTCGCAGGGGCCAGTAGAGGTGACCGCTGTAACCCCGGACGGGAAGCGGGTGCCCTGACGACTTAATTGTCGCCAGATAAACGGAAAGCCAATCATCAGGTCGCCTGCCCGTAGTTTGCGCTGGTGAGTAATTCCCAGTGCTTTAGGTGCGCGCACCACCGGCAATTGCAGCTGTAAGGGCAACAATATGCTGAAAATAAAGCCGTAAATATGATGGCATGGACTGAGTGCGATGATTCGTTGCGTCGCAAGAGCAGAGTCAGAGCTAAAGTATTTAGCAAAAAAAAGGGTCTCGGCGACCAGGTCATCCCATTGCTGCAAGCATTGCTTGGGTGTGCCGGTGCTTCCAGACGTAGCAAACGTAACGTTCTTAGATCCGCGCTGGCGGGCAGTGACAACCAAGTCTGCCCATTCCCCGAGGGTCTGGAAACGCAGCAGATAGTCTTCAAGACCGCTTTCATAGATGTTGAAGAACGTCGCAACACAGGTCGCTAAACTCAGGAACTCTAGCGAGTCGGCGCCTATTGCGATCTCATCGTGGTCAAGCAGGGATGATTCCTTTACGTCACCTATCAGGGTTGACGCACTCCAGCGCTCGCTACCTGTCTGGTGTGAAGACAGGTGGCGCAGGGTTTTCAGTTCATCAGCCATTACAGAGATTATGACGGCCAGGATACTGGCTTTATCCAGTTCAAGTCGGTTCAAGGTCATCCTTTCTGGCTGATTAATGTAAAAGAGTGATCAGAGACGCTTTACGAAAACCCAATAGAGGTCGCCAGTCATGGCCTTCTTCATGTGCACTTTTACTTTCGTGGGCTTCATTTGATAGTCGAAGACATATTCGAACATGGTGTTGAGGTTGCCATTCTTGACGCCATCGGCGAAGCGCCCCTGGAACTCGGGTCTATTGGTGCAAGGTGCAACATCACGGAAAAAATTCTTTCCAATCACTTCACCCGGCTTGCGGCCCGTGATGTCACCTTCCGCAGCGTTGTACTGCAGGATTTTACCGGATGCGTCCAGCTGGATAGCTCCAAATGCAACCTTGTCGAGTTGTCCAGTCGACATTTTGGCTAGACTATTTTCGATGTCATTAGATCCGAAGCTTATCATCTGCATAAGTAACCCCTGCTGCTTAATTGCAGCGAAACAGTTTAATATCGTTCTAATCAGCACAAACACTATCGTATGTACAGAATTTGTACAATGCTCATTTCAAGCCGGCCGCGGGTCTCTGAACCGCCAGGAACTAAAGTTCTCCAGACAAGACCGGACAACACTGGACGCGAGTGACGCGGATCCAGCCATCAGGGTGTTGGCGCTGTCGCGTCGCTTCAGCGACAGAAAAATGCAGGGTCGCTGACGTGGGAAGTGTTTGACGACCCTGCCTTGTCTCACGCCAGGATCTTGATCACGACCAACCTCGTTTCTCGGAATGGTCGAGCGTGTTCTACGACGCCAAGCTGACCACCGCGTTGCTGGGTCGGATAACGCATCAATGCCACATCGTTGAACGGGCAATGAGTCCTGCCGCTTGCAACATAGCAGTAAGCGTCAGGCAAACACACCTTCCTGACGCCATCACTTAGGGCGATGGTGTCCAGCTTTTCGGGGTCAGATCAAAATTTAAGCGCTCACCATGTCTTGGCTTGGCGGTCCTGGGTAGCTGATTTGGCCGGACGGTTACACTCGATATCCAATTCGGCTTGTTCACGGCCCGGAAAAACCACGGCGCTGCGAAGAGTTGTTCGGTGGAGAGGTGACATTCGAAAAACGGCGACTCAACGCCTTCGAAATGACCGACCTTGCGGACAATTTGCGGTCTCGTGGGGCTACCGGTGTGGCCTCAAAAAACATTGCTTAGCACCCAACCGATCAAGCCACTGCCCGAGACAACCAACCAAGGAGGGGCCTTCCAGAACATTAAGGCAACAAACGCTATCAACGCCAACCCGAAGTCCTGGGGTTTTGATATGGCGCTCGTCCACACCGGGTTGTACAAGGCGGCCAAGAGAAGCCCGACCACTCCGGCGTTGATTCCTGCAAGCGCCGCCTGGGTGCGAACGCTATGCCGCAGTTGCTCCCAGAATGGCAACACCCCGATCACGAGGAGGAATGAAGGCGCGAAGAGAGCAATGAGGCATACCGATGCGCCCACCCAACCAGAGGGCTGGACGTTCATGGACGCACCGAGGAATGCTGCAAAGGTAAAGAGTGGGCCCGGTACGGCCTGCGCTACGCCATACCCAGCCAGGAAAGTATCGTTGGCTACCCAGCCGTTGGGTACCGTTGCCGTTTGAAGTAACGGCAGCACAACATGCCCCCCTCCGAATACCAATGAACCGGCCCGGTAAAAGTCGTGAACCATAGCTAGCGTTTGAGAAGGCAAAGCCTCCATCAATAATGGAAGGCCAGCCAGCAAGCTGAAAAACAGCACCAACGAGATCACACCTACTTTCCGGCTGATCGAGATCGGTAAAGATTCCGCAGCTCGACCTTGAGCGGGTGTAAACAGCGTCAAACCGACGACGGCGGCGCAGACGATCACAGCAATCTGCCCCATTGCATTGGGCCACAGGAGTGCAGCGCAGGCAGATAACGCGGCGATGGTCACGCGAGGCACATCGGTACAAAGATTGCGGGCCATTCCCCAGACGGCTTGAGCGACCACAGCGACCGCGACGATTTTAAGGCCATGCAATAGACCGCTTGGGAAAGCACTTCCCCACATGGACATACCCTTAGCGAACAGAACCAAGATTATGGCCGATGGCAATGTGAAACCTGCCCACGCAGCGACAGCTCCGGAAAATCCGGCGCGCGAAAGTCCTAACCCTATGCCAACCTGGCTACTCGCAGGCCCCGGAAGGAATTGGCACAGAGCGACCAAATCAACATAGCTGCGCTCGCTAAGCCATTGGCGCCGAGCAACGAACTCTTCGCGGAAGTACCCCAAGTGCGCAATCGGGCCTCCGAAAGAAGTTAGTCCCAAGCGCAAGAACACCAGAAACACTGACCATGCGGAATCAGCCGTAACCACCTTGGTACTTCCTGCTGGTGACAACACTCATGCTCCCCACAGTGCTTGATGTAGTCGGATTGCCAAATACCATCCAAGCACAACTCTACTATTCAATCAGCTCATTTGAGGAGTGAGCAAGCTCATTCCTAATGCTGGGCGCCCCTCTAATTGCGCAAGGTGTGTAGAGCGTACCGTTACGACCCGCTCATCGTTCGCCGTATCGCTCTCGCAAAAGCGCGCGACGGCAAGATCACTCTTTTGCGGATGTTTCCGGGTGCACCGCAACGCTAAGCATCCTTCGGACCCATTTCTTTACGCGGAACTGATCTGCCCTTGAGCACCACACAAGGGCTACCCACTCACCACGCGAACCTCACAGCGATCGCCCCGTTACAACATCCAACACGCCTGCACCTGTGCAAGCGGTCATGAGTGGGCTTGGGGCACTGCCAACCGACCTTTCAGTTTGGAGAAAAAACGTGAAATTACCCGGACTCGGCGCCTCGCCGCCCAAGACACCTGACATCACTCCACATGCCTCCAAGCCGGACGCCAAGCCCACGCCCGACGCTGGCAAGCCGTCGAATACCCCTACGGATTCCGGCAACGGCGGCAGCCGAGCCACCGGCAACTTCAGCAACGTGGCCCAAGGCACGGGGGCTCTGGCAAGCGGCGGCTCGGCCATCTATCGGGCTGACCAAAGCACGCAGAATTCCCAATACGCCACACAATCCACCACTGGCGCAGTCAACTATGGCGGCCCTGCCGGGAGTGGGGGGCCGTCGGTTTTGCAAAGCCAATCCCTGGCTCAGCAAAGCCCGGGACTGGGTAACGGTGGTGAGCAGTCGACGCAGAACTCACCCCTGCTACAGCTGCTGGATAAATTGATTGGAGCGCTGTTGCAGCCATTCAGTCGCGCTGCGAGTTCGGAAGCTGCAGGCGGTCACTCGGCAGCAGGCGGCGATTCTGCCCGGACTCAGACTAGGGATGCGCCTGTGGCCGAGAAAGGCTCTGACAAGAGCGGCCTGACTTCGGCCGCTGGCGAAGTGGGTAAGGCGCTGTGGATGGTTCCCGGTTTGAGTAACGTGCTGACCGGCATCGGCGACTCGGATGGCAGCATTGGCGGGATGATCAAAGGCGGCGTCGAAGGCGCAGTGGACACCGCCAAAGGCGCAGCAGAAGGCATGATCCGCGGTGGCGGCAATCCGGCTGCCATGTTGGCTGGCGCTTATGCCGGGGCGTTGTCTGAATCCAAGGCAGCACCGGAAGAGGTGAGGAATATCGCCGGCATGCTCTAAACGATTCCTGCCGCATGTTTCTCGTAGGGGGGGACATGCCGGCAGGGACGAGAGTGAAGCTGAACGGATCTCAGGGTTCGTTACGGCGTTCTGATACACAGGCACGGAAGATCATCATTCGGCAATGAAGTGGCTGGGGCCGTATGGGTGATCGAGCCGGTCCCCAGCATAGAGGCGGCTTTAGGCGGCCGGCGACCTGTCCTCCATTGCACTGCGGGCAACGGAGCTCATGCAGGCTGCGGCACTTGCAGCTCCCTCAGCTGGACCCCCGGCAATTTCCGTTAATCAGCCCTGGCGACGAGCAGTGCCTCATCCTTTGCCGCTGCACGTTTATATGCGTCGCGGTGGGTGAGTTTCCGGGCGTAGGCGAGAAAAGCAGCCCTGGGCGGCAAGGTGTTCATTGCAAGTCCCCAGCCGATGTGGGAGCCCACATATACGTCGGCTGCAGTGAAGCGCTCACCGGCAATGAAGGCATGAGCCTGCACGGCGCGCTCAAGTTGGTCCACGGTACGTTCATAGCTTGCGTAGCCAAAGAAAAACTCTTGCTCAGCCTCAGGGTTGAAGCCTGCGCGGTGGTTGGTGACGGCCTGCTCCAGTGGGCCCGCCGCGAAAAACAGCCAACGGTAATAGGCCCCCCGGTCCTCGGGCGCAGGCGCCAGTCCGGCCTCGGGAAATGCGTCAGCCAAGTAGGCACAGATGGCGGCGGTTTCTGTTATGGTCTGCCCGTTATGCACAAGCGCTGGCACCTTTGCCATTGGGTTTACGTCGCGGAAAAACACAGCACGTGGATCATCAGGGCTGGCCTGCTCGGGCACTGCCAGCGCAGCACCGCCCCACCGGTCAGCATCGCTGGCCGACTGGTAATCCAGAATGACCGAGTCATACGTGCAACCAATTTCTTCAAGCATCCAGCGCACCATGCGGCCGCGAGAGTTGGGATTGGTATAGAACGTCATTGTCATTGTGAGCTCCTTTAAGCTCGGTTCGTTGCCGGCCATGGTAAGTGTGACGTAGCTCATTGCTGTGGGCGGTTTGCGCCAGAACACTTGCGAAACGCGCCATTGATTGGGCGCTGTATCACGCATTACGCACTGCCGCTCCCGTGCGGCTCGGAGCCTAAAATGTCCCCGCTTCAGACCCGCTCCGAGCGGTGCAAACTACCCAAGGCATTCTGGCAGTCGATAGAGCGACTGGGCCTCAGCCCGTCTGTGGTTCAACAGCACGCTCAACTGCCAACCGACCTTCACCTGAACGACGCTGCCGTTGTCACGACCCACCAGCTGTTTGCTGTCTGGAACGCCATCGAGGCGTTGTCTGCAGACCCGGCTTTCGGCATAAAAATGGTCCGCGACACCCCCAGTGCGAAGCACAAGCTGGCGTTCCTCGCCGCATTATATGCTGCCGATTTTCGCGAAGGGGTGGCGAGGTATTCCCGCTTTATGCGCCTGTGCAGTCCCGATCAGATGTGTGTCGAGGAGGGTGACGGCACGGTATCGTTCACCATTCTTTGGCCGCCTGGCAGCGGGCCGGCACCTTATCTCTCGGTGGAGGCGTGTTTTGCCTTTGTGCTGGAGCTGGGTCGGAGAGGCACAGGGAAACACTTGGTGCCTCTGACATTGAGCCTGCGACGCCCAGCGCAAAACCTGCAAACCCATGCGCGTTATTTCGACTGCCCCATTCGCTATGGCGCAGCTCGTGACCAGCTAACCATAAGCGCCGCCGATTTGAGCCTGCCGTTTGGTGAACATAACCCGGACGTGCTGCACGTCCTGACGCCTGGCATGACCGCCGCCGTGCAGGAGATCGAGGCGCCTGCCGGATTCCGTGAGCAGGTCATTGAAGTGCTAAAGCGAGCCTTGGCCGACGGACGACCCACCTTGCAATACCTGGCCCAAGCGCTGCTGCAAAGTGAACGGACACTGCAGCGACGGTTAGCGGCAGAGGGCACAACGTTCAGCGAGCTGCTCAACGAGGCCCGGCGCCAGGTAGGGCTTCACCTGCTGGCTGATACTACCCTCGACCTGAAAGAGGTGGCGTATCTGCTCGGTTACGAGGACGCTAATTCTTACTACCGGGCTTTTCGACAGTGGCAGAAGGTTTCGCCTGGCGAATGGCGACGCGTTAATGCATAAGGCCATGGTTGAGGTGGTCGGCCGATATCTGCAGCCCCACCACAGCCAGTGCTTCTGACTGGCATGGACGGATGGCGTGGAAAGGGCAAGATTGATACAAAAATCGGTGCTCAAGCTTTGCGTGAACTCAGCGATAACCTCAGTGGACGTTAACCTAATCACGCAGGCCATTCCATGTTCTCGAAACTCACGATTGTTCAAAAGTTAAGCCTCGGGTTTGGCTTAATCATTTTGATTATTTGCATCATGGTCGTGGTGGTTCGCGATGCTTTCAGCAAAATCGACAACGCTAGCAATTGGAACATCCATACGTACACAGTGTTGGACGCAAGCAACAAACTCCTTATCAGCCTGGCTAATATCGAGACGGGGATGCGGGGCTTTGCGCTGAGTGGCGAAGATGACTTTCTGGCCCCGCTCACGGCCGGCAAAACCAACTTTGATCAGTTGCATGGAGAGCTTGTAAAGCTGACGTCCGATAACCCGACCCAGCAGCAGCGATTGGCTGAACTCAAGGCGACTCAGCAAAAATGGTATGGCGAAGATATCGAAGGCTCAGTGGCATTGCGCAGGTCTGTCGTCGCGGGAAAAGCGACCATCGATGATGTCGTCAAACGCATCAGGGAACGCCAGGACAAAGCCAAGATGGATGGCATGCGCAAGTTGATTGGCGACCTGCAACAGGATGAGCAAAAGCTCCTTGCGGGACGCACCAAGTCGCTGGAAGACGCGGCGATATTCGCGAACTTGAGCATGATCATCGGTGGCCTGTTTGCAGCCTTGGTGGCGCTGGCCGTGGCCATAAGCCTGTCCTCTTCAATTCGCAAACGCCTAAATGTGGCGATCAATGCTGCCAAAAATATCGCTGCTGGACGTCTTGACATACAAATTGAAAACGTCGGCAACGATGAAGTTGGCAAGCTGCTCGAAGCCTTCAATGAGATGCAAGTACGGCTTCGCACCATGATTACTGCGATAAAGGGTGGCGCTGAAAAGTTGCTTAGTTCCGCCACCCAGATATCGCATGCATCCGGTGAGTTATCTTCCGCTGCATCGGATCAGTCTCAGTCAGCGTCTTCAATGGCCGCCACCGTTGAAGAACTAACGGTCAGCATCAGCCACGTGGCGGCAAGCGCGAGCGAAGCCCATGGCATTTCCTCTGCATCCGGGCAGCACTCCATTGAAGGTGGCGCGGTCATTCAAAACACGCTGCAAAGCATGAATCTCATTGCCGGTACGGTGCAGAGTTCCGCTCAACAGATCGCGGATTTGGGTCGGGATATTCAGCAAATCACGTCCATTGTGAACGTAATCAGTGCGATCGCGGAGCAGACCAACCTTCTGGCACTGAACGCCGCCATTGAAGCCGCGCGCGCCGGCGATCAGGGTCGTGGTTTCGCAGTCGTCGCCGATGAAGTACGACTACTGGCACAACGCACTGGCAAGTCGACGTCTGAAATCGGCGAGATGATCCAGAAAATTCAGATCAGCGCCCAGGATGCAGTCAAGCAAATGGAAGTGGGCGTGGAGCAGGTCAATAACGGGTTGCAACTGGCGAACTCTGCCAACACTGCGATCGACCAGATTCGTGGCGGGTCCACCCAGATCGTCAACGTTGTTGATCAGATCTCGGTGGCACTTAACGAACAAAGCGCGGCCAGCCAGGACGTCGCTCGCAGCGTCGAGCGCATCGCCCAAATGGCCCAGACCAGCAGTCACGGCATCTCGGAAACCGCCCGAAACGCAAACGCGATTGAGCAGTTGGCCTTGATGCTGGAAAAGCAGGTGGCTCAGTTCAAGCTCTGAGTTTTCAAGGCGGCAAGATAAAAAGCACCGGCTATCAACGCGGTGCTTTTTTGTATATGCGGCCGGTAGGACACTGACGGTAATTCGACTCGTATCAGTTATTGGGATAATAGAAGGTGAATCCATCTTGCTTTCATTAAAAGGCTTGCCGCTCCAGATAGTTTAAATCTGAAGTTCTATCGGCAGGTGAGCGGTTGCAGCATTTGCGCAGGGGCGCGATGCGTGACTCATTTTTTGAAGCCTGGCGCGCTGAAAAGCAAGTGTCTGCTGATCACACCTCGCTTTAGGACGGATGGCTTACCGAAAACCTCCGCGTAGCTATGAGAACGGGAAGAAGCTGCCTACCCATTTCCGACAGTTGATATTCAACCCTCCGAGGTAACTCACCGAAATCAACCCGCTCAATCAGACCATCATTAGCCAGCTGCCGCAGTTGCTCCGTCAGTACTTTTTGCGTGACGCCTGGCAAATCCCGTTTTAGCTGCAACGTGCGCATTGAGGGATCGGCGTATAGCCTGAAAAGAATGGGTAATTTCCAGCGTCCCTGGATCATCCGGATCACACGAGCCACGTGCGCGACTGAACCCTCGGCCCCAAGACAGATTTCACGCGCCTCCTGAGGGATAGGTACATAAAGGTGCGTACTGGTCTTGTCCATCATCTGGTTCTACCTTACGAAGTTAACAGCATTGTAAAAGGGAACTGGCACGTGGATTTGAGTTTGAGTGGTAAGAAGGCACTGATCACAGGCAGCAGCAGAGGGATTGGCGAAGCAATCGCCAGAAAACTCGCCCTTGAGAAAGCCGTCGTCATCGTCCATGGTCGGGACGAAGCGCAAGCACAAAGAGTGGCTAACGAGATCATTGCCTTGGGCGGATGTGCCCATGTTGTGGTGGGTGATCTTACACACGATGACGAGGTGCAGCAGTTGGTAGATGCGGCGGAAAAGCTCGCCGGATCGATAGACATCTTGATCAATAACGCTGGCGGCTCTAGTGGCCTGAAAGAAAGCTGGCATGAGACGCAGCCTGCCTCATGGGCGTCCGCTTATGATCGAAATGTGCTTGCTGCTCTGAGGGTCACGACGCGCTTATTGCCTAAAATGCAGGAAGCGAAATGGGGACGGGTGATCAATATTTCCAGCCTTGCTGCAACGATGCCACCACCTACTGCGCCAGAATATTCGGCGTGCAAGGCCGCGATCAACGCGATGACTGCATCCATGGCAAAAGCAGTAGCGGCAGATGGGGTGACGGTCAATGCTGTCTCTCCCGGTACGATACACAGCTCGACACTTGACACGCGATTTCGCGAGGTAGCC
This sequence comes from Pseudomonas petrae, assembly GCF_021728295.1. Classification (GTDB taxonomy): domain Bacteria; phylum Pseudomonadota; class Gammaproteobacteria; order Pseudomonadales; family Pseudomonadaceae; genus Aquipseudomonas; species Aquipseudomonas petrae. The sequence continues at coordinate 116,155 of NZ_JAKJXE010000001.1, read as the reverse complement.
GATGAGCGAGGCCTATGCAGCAAAGATGCGCCATGGGAAGAAATCGAACACCTTGTCCTCCCAATGTTTGCTCAAGTACCCGTAGGTCGAGTCGGCAAGCTGGATGAAATCGCAGCGGCCGTTGCATTCCTTGCCAGCCCAATTGCGGGGTACATTACGGGCATCAATTTAAGGGTCGACGGCGGTCTTTCCCCCGTTCTCTAGCCTTCTTGCCGCGCGATGTTAAGCGGGCGCCCCCTTATGCGGCAGCAATTCCGCAATCTCACTAATTCCGCAATTTCACTCGTCCGCTCCGTAATGAGCTCGCGAACAGCCAGTTCGAACGTCCAGGAGCCCACGGGGGGATTTGGTTTTCAAGCCAGTTGTTGTCGATGGGCACAGCGCCTTCATCGAGATAGCGCGTCAGCGTTACCCAGCGTTTGAGGGTGTAATCCAACGCCTTGGCGACGGCCGACTCCTCAGGCGCAAGCTGCCTCTGAACGATCATCCAGGTATGAAGTGCGTTGATAATCGGCGCTGCTTTTTGCTGCCGTATTCGCTGTCGAATACCCGGTTCCAGATCTCGGACTTCTCTTTCAACTTCCTACAAGGCCGCGATGTGGTGCAGCGTTTTTTCAGCGATCTGGCTTTTGTTGGTCACGTGTAAGTCGAAGAACCTGCTGCGTGCATGGGCCATGCAACCGATCTCTGTGACGCCCAGTTCCAAGCCAGCCTTGTAGCCAGCGAGGTCGTCGCAGACTGGCTTGCCGTTCCAGTGACCAAGGAAGGCTCGCGCATGTTCGCCTGCACGGCGTGGACTGAAGTCATAAACGACCGCAGCCAGACGATCCGAATTGAAGTGCCTCAATTGAGGTAGACACCATCGCCTTAAGCGATGGCATCAGGAAGGTGTGTTGCCCGGACGGTTGCGCTGAAAATCATTTTTACCTGCGCGGGTCCCGAAAACAGCCGGTCAGATAGGACAGGCCGGCTGATAGAAATCTTGTTTTTGCGAGTGAAATAAGTCACCAGACAATAGGTTTGTCGTCCCAGGCCCAAAAGGTCCCGCTGTCGGCCGCGCCATGTGCGCCTACCACCTCAAGAATGCGGTCCGCAGAGAACGCCGGTTCGAATAGCTGGCCGTCAGGCACGTTCCCCTGGAATGGCCGGGACAGCTCCGTGTCGGTCGTGCCTGGGTGTATGGCCAGGACAGTAGAGGCAGGGTTCAGGCGTTTCAATTCGATACTGGCCGTGCGCAGCAACTGGTTGAGCGCTGCTTTGCTGGCTCTGTAGCTGTACCAGCCACCCAACCGGTTATCGCCAATAGAGCCAACCCTCGCGGAGAGCGCCGCGAAAGTAGAAGGTTGTTTGCGCAATAACGGAAGCAAGTGTTTAAGCAGCAGGATCGGCGCAAAGGTGTTGGTCGCGAAGCTCGCTTGCAGGCTCGCAAGCGTCAGCTGTGCCAGACCCTTTTCTGCCTTGGCGCCGTCCTGATGAAGAATGCCCAGCGCACTGATAACGAGGTGCAGATGGTCGCATCCTGCAAGCGTCTCACTCACGAGTGCTTCGAGGGATTGCTCATTACGCGCGTCGCAGTCGACTGGTTTCAGACGGTCGCCATATTGCTCTGCAAGCGTTGCCAGCTCTGTGGAGGTGGTGGCTTTTCGCGCGACTGCCCATACCTGAGTCACATCATCGCGAGCAAGCAAAGCTGCGCACAGTGCCAAGCCGATACCTCGGCTGGCGCCGCATATCAGCACGTGAGCTTCGCTGTTCAGTTCGGGTATCAAACTCATAAGGCACCTTGAGGAGCATGGCTGAAGTGTTTTTTATGACTTCGGATCATGGCATGACGTTCAGATGGGCGGTTGCTTACAGATCAGGACATCGGCGAAAAAGGCACAGTCTGGTTGGACTTGAAAAGGTGTCGTCTTCATCATGAAGATCACCAGTAAGTAGGGCAGGTGCTCCCAGGAGCATTGAGTCAGTGGGTCGGATAAGGCTATCTGGAAATAAGTGACTAAAAAATAGTATGGAAATGTCAAACGTTGAGCTTGTCCGGGTAACACCAAGATTCTGACGAGCTTCTACACGCAAATCGGGAAAGCCGGGAATATCATGGCCGCTGGGTACTGAAACGCTTCTGACAAGGCGTTTCTACAATAAATGCTCGCGGAGAAAATCGATGAACGCCATCGTCCGCGCTGAACGTCGCCGCTCACGACTGAGCACGGCGCTGACAGGCAGCGCGCTAGCCTGATAATTGTCGAGTACGGTACGAACCTTGCCCTGCTCGACGTCAGCTGTGAACAACCATTCTGGTGAGAGGGAAATACCCAGGCCGGAGAGAACCAATTCCCGGATGGCCTCGCTGCTGTTACTGGTGACGTTACCCTTGATAGCTACATCGAGCTCTTGCGCGATGTGCGTGAAGTGCCAACTGTCGTAATGCTCCAGCAAAGTGAAGCCGATGCAGTTGTGGCCTGTCAGCTCATTGGGCTCACGTGGCACGCCGTGTCGATCCAGGTAGCCGAGCGCGGCGTAGACCCGCCGCGGGCTGGTGCCCAGTGGCACTGCCACCAATCCCTCGCTCTTCACCACGCCAATGCGGATAGCCAGGTCGATATTTTCCTTGAGCAGGTCTTCATTGTGGTCACTCAGCCGTAGGTCAATCCGGACATCGGGATGGCGTTGCAGGAAAGTCCCTATGAGCGGCGCGATGCATAACCTTCCATAACTGACCGGGGCGGCGACTCGCAGAGGGCCGGCGATCTGCTCCTGACCGGTGGTGAAGCTGCGCGTGGCGGTTTCGAGGTGGCCGAGAATTTCCTGGCAGTGGCTGTAGAAACGTTGCCCCTGGTCGGTCAGGGCCAGGTACCGGGTGCTGCGGGCGAACAGTGGCCCGCCCAAATACTGCTCCAAAGCGTGCACCTGCTTGCTGACTGCCGGCTGGCCCATGTTCAGTTCGCGAGCCACCGCGGAAAACGACCCGCGCTCCACGACGCGTACAAAGGTGTGCATGCTGGCGAACAAGTCCATCGGCGCTAAGCTCTCTTTGTGGAATAAGTCATATGCCCATTTAGTTTCTTATCGGAATGATGAAAGCGCGGCAATCTGTAGCTGTCAACTCAATCAGAGGTACCCGTCATGAATCACACCATGCTCGCCGCTGTCGCCGAATCCGCTCAAGCCCCTCTGGCTGTCCGCCAAATTGATCGCCCTGTCCCCGGTCAGGGCCAGGTACTGGTCAGGGTTTACGCCGCAGGCGTCAATCCACTCGATACCAAAATCGCTGCCGGCGCGGGGGCTCATGCCCGCCAAGCCCTGCCGGCGGTGCTCGGCCTTGACCTCGCCGGTACTGTCGTCGAACTGGGCGAAGCGGTCGAGGGTTTCACCGTAGGCCAGGAAGTCTTCGGCATGCCCGGCGGGATCGGTGGTGCCCAAGGTACTATGGCCGAGTACATTGCCGTGGATGCCCGGCTGATCGCTGCCAAGCCACACACCCTCGACATGCGTGAGGCGGCTGCACTGCCTTTGGTGTTCATTACCGCATGGGAAGGTCTGGTCGATCGCGCCAATGTCCGCGCCGGTCAGCGTGTACTGATTCACGGCGGCGCAGGTGGGGTCGGCCAAGTGGCTCTTCAACTGGCCAAGGCTCGCGGTGCCGATGTCTACGCCACCGGTTCAGCGGGTAGTCTCGACTTCATTCGCTCGCTGGGGGCTACGGCGATCGACTATCAGGCACAGAGCGTCGAGGATTATGTCGAGCACTACACGGCTGGTGAAGGATTTGACATTGTCTACGACACTGTCGGCGGCAGCACACTGGATGCTTCATTCAAAGCGGTGAAAGCCTATACCGGGCACGTGCTGAGCTGCCTGGGTTGGGGCCAGCACAGCCTGGCGCCGTTGTCGTTCAAAAGTGCAACCTACTCGGGCGTCTTCAGCCTGGCGCCGATGCTTACCGGCAATGGGCGCGAACACCACGGCGCTATCCTGCGCGAGGCCGCCGCGCTAGCCAATGCTGGTCAACTGACGATCCGCGTGGATCAACAACACTTTGCGCTGCCAGACGTCAACGAGGCATTTCGCCAAGTCGCCGAAGGCCGCGGCAAGGGCAAGACGGTAATCCAGTTGGTGAGTGAATAGTCCCTTGTGATACCTGGTTCAATCAGCGGAAACGGCCAGAAGCGTCCGCTTCCGGACCCATAGCAGCCCTTCGCGAATGGCTGCTTATGGCCGATTTCTGCTTGTCGCGAAGTCCTGAAAAATCGACCCTTGGCTGGCAGCAAAGGTGCGGAACTCTGATGCGTTGTCCGTTGTTCGCCCTTTCACAACCGGACTTGACGGAATTTGAAAAGCGATCGAGAGGCCAACCCTGTCGTTGTTACTGTCCATCAGAACTCGAATGGCCTGCGTTCTATTTCCCCAAGTCTCAACACACCATCAGGAGCACCTATGAATAATGAAGTAAAAAACAAATCTATCGTGCTTAAAGCTTTCGATACTTTATTCAATCAACGTGACTACGATGCAGCCGAGGAGTATTGGTCTGCGAACTATATTCAGCACAGTTCGCTTATCCCTCCAGGACGGCAGGGTTTATTTGACTTGATCAAAAGTCTGCCCAATACACTGACTTATGAACCCAGCGTAATGATGGCAGAGGATGACAAAGTGATGGTTCATGGCCGGTTCTCTGGAAACGGTAGTCCACCTGCGCTCATCGCAGTAGACATCGTGCGGCTCGAAAACGGCATTCTGGTCGAACATTGGGACGTTCTCCAGGACGAGGCCACCATAGTCAGTTCTGCCAGCGGCCTACCGATGTTCGGCGCACGTTTCCCGGATTCAATTGAGTAAAAGGGGGGGCTGCGACGATTTAATAATGGCCCCTGAGATTAAATGGCGCTTCGGGGCAGGTATGTGTCCGCCCCGGCTGCGCCAACGAGTTCTCATACTCGATAGTTCAATATCGAAGGATTTCACAAGCATGAGTCGTCACACGATCCATTTCAGGGGAGTGTGAGTCCCGCTCTTTGCCGCATCCAGCAACTGATGCAGGCGCAATGCATCGTTGAACGTCGCCGCCGCATGGGTGCCTTCGGCAACATCCTGCGCATACACGTGATAGAGCTCTGCCAGTTCAAGCACGGCTGACGGCAATGACGAGGCCGGCAGGCGCTGATAATTCTCAGGCACGGGCAACACTTCCAGCGTCAGGTTATCGCCATGCGCGCCCTCTACGACATAGTCGTCGCCGACATCGCCAAACGCCGAACGGTTGGTGATTTTCAGGTCGCCCTGGTCGCCGGTGATGTCGATCTGCACACCCGAGCCGTTGCGTTTGCCGCCTTCGATGTGGATCGAAATGACGCCGCCGTCTTCGAGCATGCCGCTGAGCACGAGTTGGTCGGGGGCGGTGCTGTCGAGTACTTCGCCGGTTTCCTTGATCGTCACTTTCGGGAACTGGTTGACCATCAATCCCGAGACGCTTACTGGCCAGCCGGTGGCGGTGAAGAGCATGTCGAGGAAGTGTCCGGCGTAGATGGCAATGACACTGGAGAAGTTTACCTCGGGGGCGGTCCAGCGCAGGGCGTTGGGGCGCAGGGCCTGGAAGTAATTCATGCTGACGTGCATCCGCACGGAGCGCACCTTGCCGACGTAGCCTTGTTGCAGCAGGTCTTGCAGGTAGCGGTTGTGCGGCGCGTGACGGCGTTGCAGGCCGACAATGTGGCGAACGCCGGCGTGCTTGGCCAGGTGGAGCAGTTGTTCGGAGTCTGCGGTGGTGGTGGTCAGCGACCATTCGCAATAGACGTCTTTGCCAGCGGCGATGGCGGCGCGCACGGTTTTTTCGTGTTGCGGGGCGGTGTTGAGCACCACGACCAGATCGACTTCAGGGTTGTTGACCAACGCGTCGACCGAGTCGGCGACCTGGCTGATGGCGTATTCACTGGCCGCGGCTTCGGCGCGTTCGCGGCGTTCGCTGTAAACCGCTTGCAGGTGATATTGCGGCAGCAGATTGAGCACGCGCAGATGGCCGTGGCGAGCCCAGTTGCCGACGCCGATGATGCCGACGCGAATAGGGGAGTGTGCAGTTGTCATGGGAATGTCCTCGCAGGTTTGGTTGACGAGGTGAAGTCTAGGGAGCGCAGCCCCGCGGAAAAACCGGCCAAAGGGCCGAACACTGCGGACAGGAAAGGCGCTAATGGCGGCACGCCTGTTCGATTGCGGAACGATTGATCCGCAGTGATCGGAGCTGCGCACTGTTTTTCCGCAGTGATCAGATACCTAGCATGGCGCCACTCATTACTGTGGAGCTTTGCCATGAACGATCTGTCTGCATCACCGGCCACCGCTGCTCTCGCGCCAGCGGAGCCGTCCTCCTGGCGCGACTGGCTGTCGGTGTACGCGGTGGCCCTGGGCGCTTTTGCCTTTGTCACCACCGAATACCTGCCGGTCGGCGTCCTGCCGCAAATTGCCAATAGCCTGGGCATCACCGATGGTGTGGCCGGGTTGATGGTGACCGTGCCCGGCATGGTAGCGGCAGTGTCGGCGCCGGCAATCATGCTGGGCGCGGGACGCATGAATCGGCGACACCTGTTGCTACTGTTGACCCTGTTGCTGGTGGCGTCCAACGTCGTTTCGGCGGTGGCACCGTCATTGCCGATCATGTTGTTGGGGCGCGGCTTGTTGGGGGTGGCGCTGGGTGGTTTCTGGGCGGTGGCGATTGCAGCTGCCGGGCGGTTGGTCAGCGAGTCAAAAGCGGCGAAAGCGACAGCACTGATCTTTGCCGGGATTACCTTGGCGACGGTGTTCGGTGTGCCGTTTGGTACGTTTGTCAGCACGCTGTTTTCGTGGCGGATGTCGTTTGCCGTGACCGCAGGATTGGCGTTGCTGGCGCTGGTTGCTCAATGGCTGACGCTACCCTCGCTGCCTTCCCGCGAGGGTTTGCAGGTGCGCGCGCTGTTGGCGTTTTTGTCACGCAGCAATGCCCGCCGCAGCATGCTGTTGCTCGGTACGGTGGTGGCGGCGCATTTCACGGCGTACACCTACATTGCGCCGTTCCTTGGACATGACGCGGGTTTCTCGCCGAGTGCGATCACTGCGATTCTGTTGGGCTTTGGCCTGGTCGGCATGTTGGCGAACTTCGCCATGGCCGGGAGCATCACCACGCACTTGCGTGCGTCGCTGGGCACCGTGGTGTTGCTGATGGTGATCGCGCAATTGGCCTTGCCCGGGTTGCAGGGTTGGGGCGTGACGTTGGCGGTGCTGGTGTGGGGTGTTGCCTACGGCGCAATTCCGCTGGGCGTGAGCAGTTGGATGCAACTGACGTCGCCGCAATTGCCGGAAGCCAGTTCCGCCATGTTGGTGACCACGTTTCAGGTGGCGATTGCTTCGGGTTCGCTGTTTGGTGGCTTGATGGTTGATCACGCCGGCGTGTCTTCAGCGTTGTGGCTGGGCGCCGCCATCGGTGTGCTCGGTTTGGCGGTGATGCTCAGTTTCGGCCTCGGCAAGGCGCCGATCGCCGAGGCGCTGCAACGCTGATTCAAACCTTCAAGATGTTGTCTTTGAAAAAATCGATCAACACTCGCAACCTTGGTGCGGTCTGCTTCGACGCAGGCCAGAGCATCCACAGGTTGCCGGTGTGGTCGGTGTAGTCCGCCAACACCACTTTCAGCCTGCCATCGGCCAACGGCTGACGGATTGAAAAATCCGGCAGGCAGGCAATCCCCACCCCATCCAGCGCCAGATACGTCAGTGGATCCATCGTGGTGCAGGTCATGGCCTTCGATAGATTCGGCTCGATGTGTGTCTCGCCGATGCGCAGCGGCCAACGCTCGATCATCCCGGTGGCCGGAAACTTGTGCAACAGGCACACGTGGCGTGTCAAATCGTCCGGGTGTGTCGGATCGCCATGGCGCTCCAGATACGCTGGCGATGCCACCAACTGCAATTGATAGCCCCCCAACTTGCGCGCCATAAGCCGCGAATCCTGCGGCGCGCCCGTGCGGATCACCGCGTCGAACCCTTCCTCGATCACGTCCACCATGCGGTCGGACATGTCCACGTCCAGCTCGATGTCCGGGTAGGCACGCATGAACCCAGCCAGCACCGGCATGATCAACACGTTCTGTATCGGCACACTGATGCGCACCTTGCCACGCGGAGTGGCGGACAACTCCAGCAGTTCCATTTCGGCTGCTTCCACTTCACTGAGGATGCGCTTGCAGCGATCAAGGAACAGCTCGCCTTCGGTGGTCAGGGTGACACTGCGGGTGCTGCGCTGGAACAGCCGTACCCCCAGGCGTTCTTCCATGCGCGCCACGCTCTTGCCTACGGCGGAGGAGGAGATCTCCATCAAGCGACCGGCTTCGGTAAAGCTGCGTGTTTCGGCCACATGAATGAAGGCCGTGATGCCGCTGAGGCTGTCCATCATTTGAGGTGAGCTCGGTGCTGGGAAAGGGTCAAGGCAGAGTAGAGGCGGGCGGGGAAATTGGAAAGGGAAGTAATAGGGAGCGAGGCGCATTGATTCATCGCTACTCAGCGGCGACGCGGCCCTCATCCAGTCGCTGCTGCTGCGATCGTTTTTCGATGATCCGCAAAAGGTGTCCGGTTCGGTAACGGGCTATCTCATCAATACGGGTTCAAAACTCATCCTCATCCTCATCGACACTGGCACCGGAGGCCATTGGTGAGGGCCGACACTTGGCAAGCTCAGTGACAAACTGAGGGCTGCCGGCTACAAACCCGCACAAATCGACCTAGTGTTGCTGACGCACTTGCACGCCGACCACGTTGACGGAATCTACGACGCCAAAGGCCAACGCGTGTTCTCGAAGGCACAGATTTCCATGATGAAGGCCGAGAGTGACTTCTGGCTGTCGAAGGACATTGCGGAAAAGGCGCCGGAGGGCGCAAAAATATTCTTCCAGATTGCCCAGGCTGCTGCGCCTTATCTGGCGGCTGGCAAATGGAAGTCATTGCAGGGCATGTGGGATACAGGGTTTCATCCAAGGGCCAATCGCTGCTGATCTGGGGCGACGTTGCCCACGTCGTCGCTGTGCAAATGCCACATCCCGAAGTGGGTATCGCGTTCGACGCTGACGGACCGACCGCAATCAAGACCCGCGAAGACCTTTTCGTGAAGTTGGCAGAGGACAACACCCTGGTCGGTGCTGCTCATATGCCGTTCCCTGGCTTTGGGCGCCTGCGCAAGGAAGACACAGGCTATTCATGGGTGCCTGTAACCTTCATGAACCTGAACTGATGGCCCAATCGACAAAGGATAAAGCTACCTGCAGATGATCATTCAAACCAAGGGTGATCACTGTGCAGAAAGTTGCCTTTATGCTGGCTGCACTCTCTGCAGAGTCTGCCAATCCTCCAGCCAGTGAGATGTCCCAAAACGTCGGTATTTCGACCCATCTGCTTCTTAGCTCGCGCCTACCATAGACCCTGAATTCACAGCACGGGCAACCCGCCCGTCTACCCGAAATCAGGAGAAGGCCATGAGCACTATCGAACACGTCATTCTTGTACATGGTGCCTGGGCCGACAGCACCAGCTGGAACAAATCGCGCGCCTTGATCGAAGCCGCCGGCCTGAGTACGACCACGGTCAGCCTGCCGCTGACGTCACTGGCAGCAGATGCCGACGTTGTGTCCCAGGCCATCGCCGCGGCTCCAGGACAAGTGTTGCTGGTGGGCCATTCCTATGGCGGTGCGGTCATCAGCGAGGCTGGTGTTCACGCCAAGGTAGCGGGCCTCGTCTATATCAACGCCTTTACCCCTGACATTGGCGAATCAGCTTTGGGGCTGACCGCATTGGCCGAGCCGTCGCTGATGAGTGCCGAGATCCGCATAGATGAGGCGGGCTCGTCGAGCCTCACTTACGAGGGTGTCCATGATGGCTTTGCTCAGGATGTGAGTGCGCAGGAGAAGCGTCAGCTGTTTGAAAACCAGCGTCCGACCGCGGTAGCGGCACTCACCGCACCACTCACTCAAGCCGCCTGGCAGGACAAGCCCAGCTGGTATCTGGTGGCGACCCTTGATAACGCCATAGCACCGGCACTTCAAGAGCTGATGGTGAAGAAGATTGGCGCCGTCAGCGACCATGTGGATGCGGGCCATTGCTCAATGGTTTCCAAACCTGCGGCTGTCGCCGACCTGGTCATTCGCGCTGCCAAGTAACCGATATTTCCCCTCCATTGTTCACGCTTTGCATTTCTGCAAATTCAGAGGACTCACCCATGAAACTCACTCAAAACACCATCTTCATTACCGGCGGCGGCTCTGGCATCGGCCGTGGGCTGGCCGAAGCACTGCACAAACTGGGAAACCAGGTGATTATCTCAGGTCGGCGCAAGGGCCATCTGGAAGCCGTCGTTGCAGCCAACCCGGGCATGCACGCGGTCGAACTGGATATCACCGATCCAGCCAGTATTACCGCGGTCGCGAAACAGTTGATCAACGAATTCCCGCAGCTTAATGTGCTGATCAATAACGCCGGGATCATGTTGCCGGACACTGCGGCCGGCCAAGTGGATGACGAATTGCTGGCGTCGACCGTTACCACCAATCTGATGGGCCCCATCCGCATGACTTCGGCGCTGATCGAGCACCTCAAGAAGGCCGATGACGCCTATGTGGCGTACACCTCTTCAGTACTCGGTTTCGTGCCCATGGCGCTGACGGCGGTTTACAGCGCCACCAAGGCCGCGCTGCATTCTTATGCACTGTCTCAGCGCTTCATGCTGCGCGACACCTCGATCAAGGTGCTGGAAATCGCGCCGCCATGGGTACGTACTGAGCTGATGGACAGCTCCGAAGCGGAACTGGCGATGCCATTGGATGAGTTTATTGCCGAGACGATAGCGGTGCTGGGCACGGACGCGGTGGAAATTCTGGTCGAGCGGGCCAAGCCAATGCGCGCTAATGCCGGGGCGGATGAACACGCCTTTGTCACTGAGTTCAATACACAGATATTGGAACTCTACGCCCAGTGAGCATCCTGCGGCGCTTGCATGAGTGCGGGCGCCGTTATCCGGACATCGACAGTTCGATCTCAATGATCGCCAGCATTACAGCCAAAAAGTCCGAAGTGTTGGGAAACACGGCCCATTTATTCACTCCGCAAAATCACCTTTACTGATGGCAAGCGCCCCAACCCCGAAAGCCCACATGGCTATCGACCCGGGCAAACATCCAATGGCTTTACACATACACTTCAACCGAGGCAACCATGTCTAAACTTCATTCCCCAGTTAAAGTCGGGCGGTTCACCTTCGCCCACCGCATTGTATTGGCACCGCTGACCCGCATGCGTGCCGAAGATGGCGCTCGTCCTGGCGCCCTGATGGCCGAATACTACGCCCAGCGCACTTCCGAAGGCGGTTTCCTGATCGGTGAAGCCACCATTGCCGCGCCAAACGGCAACGGTTATCTCGGCGCACCTGGCCTGTTCGACGACAGCCAGATCGTGGGCTGGAAACACGTCACCGACGCCGTGCACGCCAAAGGCGGCAAGATTTTCCTGCAGCTTTATCATGCGGGTCGCCAATCCAATGTCGACGTGCAGCCTGCAGGCAGCATCCCCGTCGGCCCATCGGAAGTCCCGCACGGCGGCGTTGCTTACACCACCGAAGGTTGGGTACCCAATACCCCGAACCGCGCCCTGACGATCGAAGAGATCGCAGGCCTGGTAGAAAACTTCCGCACCGCTGCCGAACGCGGCGTGAAAGCCGGTTTTGATGGCGTGGAGCTGCATGGTGCCAACGGTTATTTGATCGACCAGTTCCTGCAGGACAACAGCAACAAGCGCACCGACATTTACGGCGGCTCGTTCGAAAACCGCGCACGCTTCCTGCTGGAAGTGACCAACGCGCTGATTTCAGTGTGGGGCAGTGATCGCGTGGCGGTACGTGTCGGCCCTAGCGGCACCTGGGGTGACATGGGCGACAGCGATCCAGAAGGCCTGTTCACCTATGTCGCTCAACAACTGGCGCCGCTGAACCTGGCTTACCTGCACCTGATCGAGCCGCGCATCCTGGGCAACATCGAGGACGAGAATGCCGACCCGGCGCCGGTCGCTGCCCAACTGATGCGCAAACACTACAAAGGCGTGATCATCGCCGCCGGTGGCTTTGACGGCGAATCTGCCGAGGCCATCATTCAGGCTGGCGACGCCGATCTGGTGGCCTTCGGTCGCCACTTCATCGCCAACCCGGACTTGCCGGAACGCCTGCGCCACAATCTGCCGCTGAACGCTTATGACCGTCCGACCTTTTTTGGCGGTACCGAAGTGGGTTACACCGACTACGAGTTCTATAAAGAAGAAGCGATTGCTTAACCTTTTTCGCCAAGCTCGAGTTGCTCTAGCGCAGAGACCAAACGAAGCCCCCTTGCGGGGGCTTTTTATGTGTACACGCGATCAACAGGGCGCCATCACTTTTCCACAGCTGGAATACCATGAACTCAGCCCAATTCATCAAAAGTAGAGCTCCAAGACTGAATAACGGCGGCCAATGGCCGCCGTTATTCTGCTGCGAAAAAATTGAAGCTTATACGTCAGCGTTAGAGCCGAAGGTCCGGCGCAAGGATTGCGGGGACTGACCATATACCCGCAGGAAGGCCCGGCGCATACGTTCTCGGTCGCCAAAGCCGGCCTCCGAGGCCACCGCTTCAAGCGTTAGACGCCCCTGTTCGATCATCAATCGGGCGGCCTCCAGACGTAGATTTTCGATGGCCTTGGCGGGTGAGCTTCCGGTCTGCTCGCGAAAGCTTCGACTGAACTGCCGCGGGCTCAGGCACGCCGCATCCGCCAGGTCTTCTACGGAAAGGTCGCGGCGCAGGTTTTTTCGAGCGAAGTCCAGTGACTGCTGAATGCGGTCGGAGCTCGGACTCAGTTCCAGCATCGCCGAATGCTGGGACTGCCCACCCGCACGGCGATGGTAAAGCACCAGCCGCTGCGAGACGGTTCGGGCCAGAGCGGCACCGTAATCCTTCTCGACCATACCGATGGTTAAATCGAGCGCAGCGGTCATGCCTGCCGAGGTCCAGATTTTTCCATCGATGATGAAGATGCGATCTTCTTCTACTTTTATTGCGGGATATCTATCGCGCATTTCCTTGGCACGAGCCCAGTGCACTGTGGCTCGGCGCCCATCGAGCAAACCGGACTCGGCAAGTGCGAAAGCACCGACGCACAAAGCGCCTACCCGCCGTGAATCTGCATTGGCTTCAACCAGAAACGAGTGAATACCGTCCGACGCCGAACTGCGATCCATTGCACCGCTGATCAAGACGGTATCGAAATCAGTATTGTTGAACTGCTGAGTATCAACCGACGTGAACAGGGAGCTGGCGACCAAGCCGCCATGCTCGGATAGCACACTGATGTCGTAGAGTTTTTCGCCCGCGGCCAGGTTGGCAAACTCGAAAGCTGAAAGCGCAGCAAGGCTCATCACCTGAAAATCGGGCCGTACGACTAACGCCACACTTTGCATAAAAACTCCCGTTTGCCCAGTTGAACACTGGCTTGACGCATGGATTCTGGTGACATGCGAAACGTAAGCATGCGTGAAAATCGCGGGACTGCAAGCAGAACCGCGATTTCGAGGGGTTAGCGTTTTGCGCCGGATAAATTCAGTAAGGCCGATACTGAGGTACGAGAAACTTCAACCACAGCCAGTGCATCATTGAACTGCACTACGAGCTCCAGTTCGCCAGGCCCCGTGCTGGCACGCATTGTCATGGCTTTTTCAATCGATATTTCATCAGCATTGCTGGCCGGAACTTCCATGGTTTGTTCAATTAAATCCCTCAAAGGCATGCCCGTTGTGGAGTGAAACTGTCGCCTGATGTCAGTACCTCGGGCACTTGGCAGTTGAATATCACCCGATAGACGTTCATCGAGCACAGATGGCCGATCAATACCTGCAGGGGCTCAGAGCTGAAATGCTCGTTCATTGCAACGGGACAGTGCCAATCACCCTGAATAACCCAAGTTCGAGCGGCATTTGGATGTGGAGCGAGAGTATAGCGATCACATCCCGGTGTAAGTGCAAGGCGACCGATCAGCGCGTTAATCGGTTCGAAGAAAAACGTGTCACGGCCAGGTCGCAACCGGATGACCATCTGGTGACTGGCTGCAGATTCCAGTGCGCTGAAGTGGTCACTGTACTGATCATCATCGGAAGTGGTCATCAACTTTCTCCTGCGGCTGTCGGTGGTGTCGGGAGAGGCGTCTTACGGTTCGACGCAGTGAACACAGATTAAGCAGCTTTAACTCCGTCAATAGGTCGGAATACCAACATTTCCGGCCATAAAAATGATCAGATCGAGGCCGAAAATGATGGTTTTACGGCCTTTACCAACGTATGAGCTTTCACTACGCTGGCCTTATTTCATGCACCCGCCTTTGGAGCAAACCGCATGACTCAAAAAGGCACGGCCGTCATAACCGGCGCTGGTACAGCAATAGGCACAGCGTTCGCCCACCGACTGACTCAGCGGGGCTACGACCTGATTTTAATTGCGGTGGATCGGCCGCACTTAATGACGCTCGCTGCGGCGCTCACTGACTCCAGCGGCCGATCGGTGGAAGTGCTGAATGCCGATTTGGCGGTGTCCGCCGAAGTTGTCCGCATCGAGGCCTTGTTAAGCCAGGACGCCAGTATCACCTTGCTCATCAACCATCACGACATCACTGAGGAAAGTGAGATAGGGGCCACAATCGCCTTGGGGATCACTGCTCCCGTACGTTTGTCTTACGCATTGGTAAATGGTTTCGTAAAGAGGGGCGCCGGAACGGTTATCAATCTGGTGCCCGTGTTCGAGGCGAGTTCCGGTGCTGCCATTGAGTCGGCGAATAGCGCTTTTTTGCTCTCGCTATCCCACGCGCTGCGGCAGCATTTCAATAAAGTCGCAGTACGTGTTCAAGCGATTTTGTATGCAGGTTCACAGCAGACCCAATACCAAGGCGCAGTGGCCATTGTGGATGCCGCGCTAGAGGATTTTGATTCTGGACAAGCCATCTCGCTACCCAAGTATGCCGATAGGGTGGTATGGGATAAATTCGAGGTTGCCCGGCTGGAATTGCTCAGTCGGGTAGCAGGGGGGGCCAACATCGTCTCGCCTGCCCGTCTGCTCCATTGAGCTGCGGTAGGTAGCGAATGCGTGTCTCCCCGCTAAGTGATTGCAGGCATCCTCGTCCAGATAGAGCGGATATCCCGCCCAATTTAGTTCAGCAGCCGACAAGGACGACTACGCCGGTCTTCAGTCGGCGGGCCCAGCGACCACATGGTGCCCTGTTCATCCTGCCTGCGTGGTATTGCTGCTGCGGATCAGGGTGACGTCACCTATTCGATAATACCCGCAAGCGCCTTCCCCTGCGTGTGAAACCCCGACCTGGGAGTCTATGTGCTGGGTTTCCTGTTGATCGTTCGCTTCGACCGTTTGTTTAACATCTACAGGCACAGTATGCGTTAGCGGGAGTTCCGTCCTTGACCTCGGCAGGACGTCCGCGTGATCGCCTCGCTCAACAACAGGTCGCAACTTCTTGCGAGCTTGCTGGCGGCGCTACTGGCAGGACCTTTGGGCACGAAACAGGTCATCCTATTAACCACGCTGTTGCACGCGTCGCAGCTATCCTGGTTTGCTAATGATGAAAATCCCCGGGTCGCTTCTGCCGGATAGACTGCTCATGACTGTGAGCCGCTCTCCGCAAACGGCCGCTATGGGGCGATTTTGGCTGGTTACGACAGGTAGCTATTGGCCGTACCCAGCCGGTTAGGTTGTTGGGATTACGGCAGCGTTCTCCTGCCACCGACCCGAAGTTGCCCATCTGGCTACTTCCCCTTGTAGACTGACTCAGGCTTTGCGCCAAAGATTCATCCATGGCTAAAATCTGCGCGGATCCACATCTGTTCGATTCATTCATCAATTCAAGGACGTTGTTTCATGCAGGGAAAAATCGCAATTCTGGCTATCGCAGTTGCTTTTATCGCAGGCTGTTCTGATCCTAAGAAAGCCAGTGAAGAAAATTTCGAGAAGGCAGCGCAAGCGTATCTCGATACCCAATATCCAAAATGCTTCGTCCTTATTGCCTTCCCCGTCCAGACCGAGGATTTCGATATGTCGGGGCGGAGCAAGCTGTTGCACGCTTTGGCCGGCGTCGGAATTGTCAAAGAAACAGAGCTCTCTCGAAAGGAAATCCCCAAAAGCCTATTTTCAGAAGCGCGTATTGACATTAGTTACTCGTACGACCTTACCGAAGAGGGCCGTAAATACTATCGAGATGGCGTCCAGAAACTCATGAACGGCAACACGGTCGGGGGCCTCTGTGTCGGGAAGGCGAAGATCGTCAAGATTGACCAGTTCAGTGAGCCTGGAGAAATGATGGGGCAGAAGATTTCTCGGGTCACTTACTCCTATCAGGTCACCGACCTGCCCAACTGGGCGCATGATCAAAACCTCCTGGCTTCAGCGCGTGATTTGAGCACTGCGGTGGCCGGCGAAAAACTCCCCATCAGAGAAACGCGTGCAATGATCCTTACCAATAACGGATGGGTGCATGAGCGCCTTTTTGGTAAGTAATTGACTGATCTCCTCTGGACGTAAATACACGCATCGTCGGCCGAGACTCGGCCGACGAAACTGCAGAAGTCCTCCATACCTTCCCGTACAGTTCGAACGGCCGAGTTTCACTTCCGCCTCTGTCCCGTGACGTCCGGCGCGACCGAGCCGTTTTTCACTTTCTTATCGATGAAGCCGAGCGTGCAGCTTATGTCGAAGCTGTTTTAGGTGCGTAAAGCCCGGCGGTTTCTTGATTGTGGCTACCTTTTCGAAGATGGGCCAACCCAGTGCAGTGGCTTACCAGTGAAAAGATATCCTTATCGACACATACTAATAGGCGAGAAATAGCTCGTTATAACCGTCTATTTCTCACACGTAATACTGGCTTAATTCCTGTTGGGTCTTATCGCTTTCGTCGAAGCCCGGTGATAGATTGTCGACGACATTTGTCCAATTGTAAGAGCCATTTTCAGCGACTACGCCCCAGCCTATGAAACGCTATCTGCGGTTTTGCATCATTTTCATGATCAGCTTGGCGCTTCCCCTCAGCGGGATGGCGGGCGTTCAGGCACCAACAGAACCGTGCCCAATGAAGGCAATGGGCATGGCGATGATGGACGACATGGGCATGGACTGCTGTAACGACATGAAAAGCCCTATCGAGCATGGCAAACCTTGTAAGCCGGGCCAGGAATGCAAGACGGCCGGCATGCTGCAAGTCTCGACCTTCAAGCCTCCGGTAACCTTATTCAGCCCCTTAGTGCTTTACTTCCTCGTCGATGCCCTACCTGTTAAGACCCCATCCGGGGTATGGCGACCCCCTCGCGTTTGATTCCTGTCCCACATTGAGCCTCATTCCCCATTAGCGGGATGGACTGGCTGCGCGCATGTCTTTTGACTCGTGCAGTGGATGATCACAGGAATCATAAACATGAACCCCAAGTGCTATTGCACAGGTTGGTCCCTCGTGGCCGGTCTGGTGGCAAGCGTGCTGGCATTGCCGAGCTTCGCTGCCGCATTGACATTCGATGAAGCGTTGTGGCTTGCCGAAAACAATGCACCGTCGTTGACCGCACAAGACGCGAAAATTCAGGCAGTCAGCAGTGCGGCTATTCCAGCCGGTGAGCTGCCTGACCCAAAGCTGCTGCTGGGTGTGCAGAACTACCCCATTGGCGGTCCGGATCGCTGGAGCATCGACCAGGACTTCATGACCATGCAAATGGTCGGGGTCAGGCAAGAAATGCCGAACAGCGACAAGCGCAAAGCTCGGATTGAGGTCGCCAATGCGGCCGTTGATCGCGCCGCTGCGGAGCGTCGAGTCGAACGTCTGAAGGTACGCCAGTCCGCGGCGTTAGCTTGGATCAGTAGCTACTCGGTTGAGCGCAAAGATGCGCTGTTCCAGGACTTCTACAAAGAAAATCGTCTGCTGGCGGATACCGTCCGGGCCCAGATTGCCGGTGGTCGCGCTCAACCCGCTGATGCGGTGACACCCAGGCAGGAAGCGGTTCAACTGGCGGAGCAACAGGATGATCTGATTCTCCAAAGAGCACAGGCCCGAGCGGCCCTCAAACGCTGGATTGGTTCCGCCGCCAACGACAAGCCTGTGGGCAGCCTGCCTGAATGGCCTGTCGAAACCTCAAGCTACTCCCATAACCTGCAACACCATCCCGAGTTGGCCGCGTTTGCGCCGATGACCCGTGAAGCGCAAGCCAAAGTTGATGAAGCGGTGTCGGCGAAGCAGTCGGACTGGAGCTGGGAACTGGATTACCAGCGCCGTGGCCGTGAGTTCGGCGATATGGTCAGCGTGCAATTTTCCTGGGACTTGCCGCTGTTCCCTGACTCGCGCCAAAACCCCAAAATTGCAGCCAAACAGGCTGAACTCAGTCAGCTTGAGGCCGAGCGCGAAGCCCTGTCTCGCGAGCACACCCAGCAACTGGAAAACGAACTGGCTGACTATGAACGCCTGAATCGTGCTGTGCGGCGCAACCAGGAGAGCCTGTTGCCGTTGGCCAAGGAAAAGGTCGAACTCAGCATGGCCAGTTATCGCTCTGGTAAAGGCGATTTAAACGCCGTTGTTGCCGCCCGACGTGAACTCATAGAGGCCCGCCTCAAACAGATCGACGTGGAAGAGCAGCGAGCGCTGACAAATGCGCGGCTGTATTTTGCTTATGGGGAGTCCAGCCAATGAGCCTTAAAAAATGGAACGGGACATTGCTGGTAGGTATCTCGATGGCATTGGGTGTTGCCGGTGGCTACGGGTTCGCTTACCAGCGCATGAGCGGAGTGCCAGGTACCGCCTCGGAGCAGAACCTCAATTCACCGGGCGAACGCAAAGCATTGTATTGGTACGACCCCATGTACCCGCAGCAAAAGTTCGATAACCCGGGTAAGTCCCCCTTCATGGACATGCAACTGGTCCCTCAGTACGCCAGCGGCGCAGGGGACCGTGCGAGCGTCAGCATTGATCCAAGTCTGACCCAGAATCTCGGACTGCGTTTTGCGACTGTCACCCGTGGGGTCTTTGACTCCAGCCTCGATGTGACAGGTGTCTTGGCGTTCAACGAACGTGATGTCGCTGTGATTCAGGCGCGCACCACTGGCTTTGTGGAGCGGGTCTATGCCCATGCTCCCGGAGATGTGCTCAAAGCCAACGCAGCATTGGCGGATATCCTGGTGCCTGAGTGGGCCGCTGCCCAGACAGAGTTTCTTGCCCTGAAACGCAACGGGGATGCTGACCTGTTGGCTGCGGCCCGCCAGCGCCTACGACTCACAGGGATGCCGGCAGCACTGATTGCTCAGGTAGAACGTGGCGGAAAGGTTCAGCCGTATCTGACACTCACCAGCCCTATTGCCGGTGTGCTGCAAGAATTGAACGTACGTGCGGGCATGACCGTGGCGACTGGCGATACTCTGGCACGCGTTAATGGTTTGAGCAGTGTCTGGCTAGCGGTGGCCGTACCAGAATCGGATGCCGGATCGATCACCGTGGGACAGGCAGTCGAAGCGCGTCTCCCAGCTTTCCCGGGGACAACACTCAACGGCAAGGTCAGCGCGATTTTGCCTGAGACCAATCCGGACAGCCGCACGCTTCGCGCACGTGTCGAGTTACCCAATCCGGAGGGACGCCTCAGACCGGGTTTGACGGCGCAGGTGCGCCTGAATCGTTCGAGCGAGCAGAGTGTGTTGTGGGTGCCGAGCGAGGCGGTGATTCGCACGGGCCGACGTGCGTTGGTAATGCTCGCTGAAGACGCGGGCCGCTACCGTCCCGTGGAAGTGCAACTCGGGCAGGAAAGCGATGGCAAGACGGCGATATCGAAAGGTCTGGAAGAAGGACAGAAGGTAATTACCTCTGGCCAGTTCCTGCTCGACTCGGAGGCCAGTCTTAAGGGCATCGTTGCAAGTTCAGAGGAAGAGTCACCACTCAGCGCAGCAGCCTCCAACTTTCATGAAGCGGATGGACAGATCGTTGAGATCAACGACAAAGAAGTCACGCTCGCCCATGGCCCTTTCAGGACGCTGGGAATGCCTGGCATGACGATGACGTTTCCACTCGCCAACCCGGCTCTGATACAGGGCGTCAAAGCGGGCGACAAGGTCCGGGTAGCGGTGAGCCAGACCGATGATGGGTTGCGTGTTGAGCGTCTGGATAAATCGGGGAGCCCGCCATGATCGCTGCCCTGATTCGTTGGTCAGTGGCCAACCGATTCCTGGTGCTACTGGCGACGCTGTTTGTCACGGCTTGGGGCATTTGGTCGGTGCAGAGCACGCCCATCGATGCGCTGCCGGATCTCTCGGATGTTCAGGTGATTATCCGCACTCCTTATCCGGGACAGGCGCCGCAGATTGTCGAGAACCAGGTGACCTATCCGTTGGCCACCACCATGCTCTCGGTACCGGGAGCCAAGACCGTGCGTGGTTATTCCTTCTTCGGCGACAGCTTCGTTTACGTGCTGTTCGAAGACGGGACTGACCTGTACTGGGCGCGCTCGCGGGTGTTGGAATATTTAAGCCAGATACAAAGCCGGTTGCCGGTCAGCGCGAAGCCAGCGTTGGGACCGGACGCCACGGGCGTGGGCTGGATTTTCCAGTACGCGCTGGTAGACCGCAGTGGGGGGCATGACTTGG
The DNA here is from genome assembly GCF_021728295.1 of Pseudomonas petrae. Taxonomy (GTDB): domain Bacteria; phylum Pseudomonadota; class Gammaproteobacteria; order Pseudomonadales; family Pseudomonadaceae; genus Aquipseudomonas; species Aquipseudomonas petrae. The sequence continues at coordinate 95,474 of NZ_JAKJXE010000001.1, read as the reverse complement.
CGCAATTGCGCGCCTTGCAGGACTGGTTCCTCAAGTTCGAGCTCAAGACTCTACCCAACGTCGCGGAAGTGGCCACCGTGGGTGGCATGGTCAAGCAGTACCAAATACAGCTTGATCCGCTCAAACTGGCCAGCCTTGGTATCACTCAGGCTGAGGTAACCGACGCTATCGGCAAGGCCAATCAGGAAACGGGTGGCGCGGTGCTGGAGATGGCAGAGACCGAGTTTATCGTGCGTGCCTCTGGCTACTTGAAGACGCTCAATGACTTTCGGAGGATCCCGCTCAAGTTGGGTTCGGATGGTGTGCCGGTGACCCTTGGCGATGTCGCCACGATTCAGTTGGGACCGGAAATGCGGCGTGGCATTAGTGAACTCGACGGCGAAGGCGAGACTGTCGGCGGCGTGGTGATATTGCGCAGCGGCAAGAACGCTCGCGAGACCATTGCGGCGGTCAAGACCAAACTCGACGAACTGAAAAGCAGTTTGCCGGCCGGAGTGGAAATCGTCACCACCTACGACCGCAGCAAGCTGATCGACCGCGCTGTGGAAAATCTCAGCCACAAGCTAATCGAAGAGTTCATCGTCGTCGCGTTGGTGTGTGGGATCTTCCTCTGGCACCTGCGCTCATCTCTGGTGGCAATCATCTCGCTGCCGGTTGGGGTGCTGATTGCCTTCATCGTCATGCGCTACCAAGGCATCAACGCCAACATCATGTCCCTGGGTGGGATTGCCATCGCCATCGGCGCCATGGTCGACGCCGCCGTGGTGATGATCGAGAACGCCCACAAGAAAATTGAAGCGTGGCACGTGGCCAATCCTGGAGAGGAATTGAAAGGTGAGCGTCATTGGCAAGTGATGACCGAAGCCGCCGCAGAGGTTGGCCCGGCGCTGTTCTTCTGTTTGTTGATCATCACCCTGTCGTTCATCCCGGTGTTTACCCTGGAAGCGCAAGAGGGACGGTTGTTCGGTCCGTTGGCTTTCACCAAAACCTACGCCATGGCCGCAGCGGCGGGATTGTCGGTGACCTTGGTGCCAGTGCTGATGGGCTACTGGATTCGGGGGCGAATCCCTGGTGAACAACAGAACCCATTGAACCGGTGGTTGATTCGGCTCTATGAGCCCGCTCTGGACGCAGTCTTGCGTCGACCAAAGATCACGCTGCTGATGGCGCTATTGGTTTATGTCAGTGCGCTATGGCCAATGTCGCGGTTGGGTGGTGAATTTCTTCCGCCACTGGACGAGGGCGATCTGCTCTATATGCCTTCGGCTCTGCCGGGGCTGTCGGCGCAGAAGGCCGCGCAGTTGCTGCAGCAGACCGACCGCCTGATCAAGACCGTTCCAGAGGTCGAACACGTCTTCGGTAAAGCCGGTCGTGCCGAGACCGCCACCGACCCGGCGCCGCTGGAAATGTTCGAAACTACGATCCAGTTCAAACCACAGGAGCAATGGCGTCCAGGCATGACCCAGGAAAAGTTGGTGGAAGAGCTGGATCGAGTGGTGCGGGTTCCTGGGCTGACCAATATCTGGATTCCGCCGATTCACAACCGTATCGACATGCTGGCCACGGGGATCAAGAGTCCCATCGGAGTGAAAGTTGCCGGCACCAACCTGACGGAGATCGATGCCGCAACTCAGGCGGTCGAGCGAGTGGCCAAGGCTGTACCCGGTGTCAGTTCGGCTCTGGCCGAGCGACTGACCGGAGGCCGCTATATCGATGTGGATATCGACCGCAAAGCCGCCGCCCGCTACGGACTGAATATCGCCGATGTGCAGTCCATCGTGGCCGGCGCTATCGGCGGTGAAAATGTCGGTGAGACCATTGAAGGGCTCGCGCGTTTCCCGATCAACGTGCGTTACCCTCGGGAGTGGCGTGACTCGCTCGGCGCCTTGGAGCAATTGCCGATCTATACCCCGCTAGGAAGCCAGATCACCCTCGGCACAGTGGCGAAGGTCAAAATCACGGACGGTCCACCGATGCTCAAGAGCGAGAACGCACGACCCTCTGGGTGGGTGTACATCGATGTGCGGGGGCGAGACATTGCCTCGGTAGTCGCTGATCTACGACGGGTCGTCAATGAACAGGTCAAGTTGCAGCCCGGCATGAGCCTGAGTTATTCAGGGCAATTCGAGTTTCTGGAACGGGCCAACGCACGACTCAAGCTGGTGGTGCCAGCCACGCTGCTGATCATTTTCGTGTTGCTCTACCTGACATTTGCCCGTTTCGATGAGGCCTTGCTGATCATGGCCACTCTGCCATTCGCTCTCACGGGCGGTGCATGGTTCCTCTATCTATTGGGGTTCAACCTGTCGGTCGCCACCGGGGTCGGCTTTATCGCACTGGCTGGGGTTTCTGCCGAATTTGGTGTGATCATGCTGCTCTATCTGAAGAACGCCTGGGCCGAACGTGAAGACCTCGGCGACAGCACAGAGCGAGGTCTGGTTGCGGCGATTCGTGAAGGCGCTGTGCAGCGCGTTCGCCCCAAGGCCATGACCGTGGCCGTCATTATTGCCGGCCTGCTGCCCATTCTGTTGGGCAGCGGTACCGGGAGTGAAGTGATGAGTCGCATCGCCGCGCCCATGGTAGGCGGCATGGTCACGGCACCCTTGCTTTCCCTGTTTGTCATTCCGGCAGCTTATCGCCTGATGCGTCGCCGCCACCTCGTAGTTAAAGCCAACAAACCTTAGGGAAAAATTGTATGAAATTGACCATGATTGCAGTTGCTAGCTCCTTAGTTATGCCGTCTTTTTCGGCCCTGGCAGAGGACATGACGGGAATGAAAATGGACGCTATGGAGGGTATGAAGATGCAGCAGGAAACAAAACAGGCTCAAGTCGCCACCGCCGACGGGACGATCAAGGCTATAGATTCTACGAAACACACTGTGACCATCTCACATGGCGCTGTTCCTGCAGTGCAATGGCCGCCGATGACTATGGCCTTTGCAGTGACGGAGGATCAGCTGATAGGGCTGACGACTGGAGACCGTGTATCGTTTTCCTTCCGACTCGAGGGCAGCAAGGCCTCAATTGTGTCCATGAAAAAATAAAGTAGCGATGGTAGAAATGGCCAACATGCCTTGTCGTGCCGGCCATTGCCAGTAAATTGCTCGTTCAGGAAAAGTGACACATGAGAATGCTGCTCGACAGGCTGCTTTTGGCCGATTCTGTTGAAAAAGTCGATTTTTCAGGAAACGTGACGCTGAGCCTGGCCTCATCAAAGAACCTATTCACCACTATTAAGTGGTTTTTCGGTACTTCGTTGACCGTTGCTGCTTTGTCAGCGGGTTAATTTGAGGGTTTTGCTTGAAACAGGCGTAGCTATCCTGTGGCGGGCGGCCCTTGAGATGTAAGTTTGGCCAGTCGGCGCAGGTTCTGTACCGCAGCCGCTAACGTGAATTCATCGGTCGCGCCACTCATCCCTCGTAGACGCAAGCGATCCAGTTTCAAGATGCGCTTGAGGTGGGCGAACAACATTTCTACCTTCTTACGTTCGTGACGAAAGCGCACATATTCCGGCGTCTTCGCGATTCGCCGAGCCACATCGCGAGCCGCTTCATGAACACTGCGGGCGATCTTACGAACCGCAGTGTTCGGGCAGCACTTGGCTTTCATCGGACATGTCGCGCAGTCGGTTTGGCTGGATCGGAAGTTGATGGTGTTGGCTTTCGTCACGTGTGAGCGCAGGTTCTTGAAAGCTCGCCATTCGCTACGTAATGCCTTACCAGCAGGACAGCGATACTCCTCAGCGTCTTTGTTCCAGTGGAAGTCGCTGATCGAAAAGCTGTCGTCCTTGCGCTCTGTTTTATCCCACACCGGCACATGCGGCTCGATATCTTTCTCTTCCACCATCCAGGCCAACATCGGTGCTGTGCCGTAAGCGGTATCGCCGATTAAGCGATCCGGTTTGATGTCGAACAATTCTTCGACTCGATCAATCATCGTTTTGGTGCTCTCGACCTCGGCGGTTCGATGAGCTGATGTCGGCTCTACGTCCATGATCACGCCATGCTCGACATCAATCAGGTAGTTCGTGGAATAAGCGAAAAACGCTGGGCCACCCGGGGCCGCCGTCCAACGGGATAGAGGATCAGCCAGCGATAAACGCTTGGGAAGTGCTTCAGCCAGCGCCTCTTCATCGAGTGCTTCTAGGTACTCACGGACAGCACGAGTGCTCAGAGACGGGTCGCGCCAGTTAATCTGTTCATCGCCAGGCAGGCCGCGTTGCCGACTTGCGTCCGCCTTGATAATGCTGGCGTCCACGGCAAAGCCTTCGCCCTTTACCAGACCCGCGTCCATGCAGCGACGCAGCACCTCATTAAACAGCCAGCGAAACAGATCACTGTCCCGGAAACGGCCGTGTCGATTCTTGGAAAACGTCGAGTGATTGGGGACTTCATCCTCAAGGCTCAGCCGGCAGAACCAGCGATACGCCAGGTTCAAATGAGCCTCTTCGCATAACCGCCGTTCGGAGCGAATGCCATAGCAATAGCCCACGACCAGCATGCGGATCATCAACTCAGGATCAATCGAAGGACGCCCAATCGGGCTATAGAAATCGGCGAGATGGTGGCGCAGGTCGCTCAGATCGAGACACCGATCAATGCTGCGCAGCAGGTGATTTGTAGGGATGTGGTCTTCAAGGTTGAACGAGTAAAACAGCCGCTCCTGCCCACTCGATAACTGTCCCATCATGCTGCGTACTCTCCCGCTGGCCGATGAGAAGATTTTGCCGCAGGCCGAGCAGGAGATCTACTTTTTCAACAGAATCGGCCGAAAGCAGCCGATGCGGACATTCGTGTGTATCGACGCCTAGTCGCTGGGCGCGGTGATCAGGGTGTTGTCAGACACCGAAAATGCGTGAGTCCGAAGGGAATCGCAAAGTTCTGACAATAGCGCCAGAAATACATTGAAGGATGAGTCGGACCAACAGGTGCCGAATCTGAGTGATAAATGGATGGAAGGTCACTGGTTTTCCTGAAAGGCTTCCTTCAATAGTGAACGAATCATCCTTCGCGAATACACCGTGAATACACCCAGGCAACACCTGTTCCAGAGATCTGAGGACCGACGCTTCATCCCCGATTTCCAGCACTTCATCAACGTTTGTCAGATCATCAGTGCCAAGCTCCATCGGCTTCAAGATAATGATGTCGTAGCTCATGCGTATCCTGCGCCCCATCCAGTGCGTGTGTCTTATAATACCTGCGAAAAGGGGGATGCAGATGTTGTCATGTACCCAATGGCTTACCGGTTTCCGCTTGAGGGCGAGAGCAGTCGCGAATCCCAACTATCGACCCATAACGGTCTTTGACAGTCTGAAAATTTATGTAACCACGCGAAATCCGTTCGCAAATCCGTTGTAATACCTGAGATACCTTTATGCAGACTGCTCAAACCAGGCTACTCGCGCTTGCACTGATAGAGATCAGGACGTTGCTTGCAGATTATCTGGGCAGTGATATAGGCGCTCCAATGAGCGTCCGTGTTGCGGCCCATATGGCCTATTCGCTCCACAATGAGGCGGAGGCTGCATACAGCAACGCTGACTTCCAACTCGACTGTGCGGCCCAGAAAATAGCGGCAATTGATCAGATTCTTGGTGTTTCGGATGGCGCCGCATTGTTGAGTAGATTTGACGTCGGAGACAAAATCAATCCGGATAAAGCCCAACCTAGATGACCGCTTGTGGCCGATAGCCGCCTGAGGTGAGCACTATCCAGTACCATCATAGGGGGTCGAATCCTCCGCACTCTCGATACCACGCCCATTAGCGATGAAGTACCGCCAGGGCTTCGCTCTCGACCTCTTTGGTAGTAGGCGATGGACCGTCCAGCGATTGTTATATGCCTTGCCAGGCCTGGCCAATGCAGACGGCAAAAGGTGAACTACAGTGGAGGATCCAACCCGAACCATTAAAGGATTAACCCGTGAACACTAACGCCAGCACGTCAGTACTCACTCACACTGTCACCACCGGCGTCGGCACGGTCAGTGTCGATCTCACAGGGCAGCTGGATTACGCAGAAAGCGTATTGGTGAACAGCAATGGCCAGATCCTGGTAGGTGGCTATAGCCAGCACCTTGCCTGGGGTTACCCCGGAGCGCCAGGCGAGGAAAGTTATGGTTACGAGCTTGATCACTCTGTGGTGCGGCTCGACCCGAACGGTCGCCCGGACACCGCGTTCGGCGAGGGAGGCGTGGATGTGGTTCCGGCCAGCATAGATCTTGAGTGGGACTACGACATCATGGCTGTTCAGCCGGACGGGCGAGTGGTGGCCGCCCATTCGGTGGAGGGCGGCATACGGGTAGAGCGATTCAACAGTGACGGTACGCTCGACAGCACATTCGGCAAGGACGGCGCACAGACGATCGCTACAGACCTCTACGGCGGCATGGATCTCAAAGCCCAAGCTGATGGCACCGTGTATGTGAGCATTCGCGGCACCGGTCAGGTTGAGGTGACTAAACTGAGTAGCGACGGCGCTGTGATCACAGGCTTTGGTGACCAGGGGACGCTGGCATTGAACACCACATCCGACCTTGGGAGTGGTGATATTTCAACCAGTGTCCAGCCAGATGGCAGTGTTCTTCTCGGCGCGCTCTATATGGTCGAGGTTCCGCACGATTCGCCTACGGACATCCGCTTTGTTGACAAGTACGCGCTCCAGCGCTTTATGCCGGACGGTGAGCTGGACATTCGCTTTGGGGATCAGGGTAAACTCTACTTAGATACAGCCTTGGGTTTCAGAAGCGATTCTGAAGTGACCGTCCAAGTGGACGGTAAAATCATCGTAGTAGGCCACGACATCGCAAGCTCTGTGTCGAGTGTACTGCGGCTCAATGCCGACGGTTCCTTTGACACCAGCTTCGGCGAAAAGGGCATGGTCACTATCGGCGATAGCTCGCCGGACGCTGTCACGGTACAGGCAGATGGCAAAATCGTGGTCGCGGGCCTGCACAACCTCGACTTCAGTATCACGCGTCTCAATGCAGATGGCAGCCTCGATACCACCTTCGGCAGCCAGGACGGCAAGGTCCATATCGACGGTTACGTGGGGCAGGACATCCTGCGAGGCACAGAGGCCGCCGAACTCATTAACGGCTTTGCGGGCGACGATGTCTTGCAGGGCAATGGCGGGCAGGACGTGCTCACCGGCGGTGCCGGGGCGGATATATTCCGTTTCACTGACATAGCAGACAGCTACCGCACGAGCACCGGCCAGGCCAGTGACCGTATTCTGGATTTCGATGCCTCCCAGGACCGCATTGACCTGATCGGCCTTGGTTTTACTGGTCTTGGCAATGGCCACAATGGCACGCTCGCTGTGCAAACGAATGCAGAAGGTACCCGTACGTACTTGAAGAGTTACGATGCGGACGCCTCCGGACATCGCTTTGAGCTGGTGCTGGACGGCAACCTGGCCAGTCAGCTCAACAGCGATAATGTGGTGACGGCACGCCCTGTCATCGAGGGCACCTCGGGCGGGGATACCATTACCGGTTCGGCCCTGTCGGAAGTGATTAATGGCCTGGCTGGCAACGACCGCATCAACGGCGGGGCAGGGTCCGATATCTTGATTGGGGGGCAGGGCGCTGACCAACTCAATGGCGGTGACAGAGGCGATTTCTCGTACTGGGTCGATGACCATCAAGACGACGATATCTTCCGCTACCTGTCTACCGACGACAGCTACCGTACCGACTCGAAAAGCTTTGTCGACCTTATCATTGGGTTCGCAGGCCCTAGCGACAAGATCGATGTGTCGCAGTTGGGCTACACCGAATTCGGTGACGGCACAGGGACTACGTTAAAGATGGCCTACAACGGGGAGCTGGACCGTACTTACCTCAAGGATGTAGATGCGGATAACCAAGGCCACAGATTTGAAATTGCTTTGGCCGGTAACTGGCTCGATGTCTTGAACGAAGACAACATGGTATTCGCGCCCGTAGTGCCAGTGAAAGTGGTGGGGGCGGCAGCCACGCTGGACCCGAGCCATTACATTGCCTGATTGAGCACTGCTTCACTTGCACTGCGCTGCCTTGAGACGGCGTGGTGCATTTCACATTTCACATTTCACATTTCACATTTCGCGGGCCGCTAGGCCTGTTAGGACTGAAGCATCCAGAAAACTCACGTTATAGGTTGGTGGCTGCTGCCAGGATTGGCGTCGAGGAAGACATGGAGCAGCTTTTTTAGCAAGGCAGGAAAGGACATTGGGCCGACTGCCACCCAAGGCGACAGGCCGCTTTGGGTCGATAGCCGTCGGCCGTGGATGACCGCTTTCGACCGATTCTGTTGAAAAAGTCGGCCATGTTTTCCACCGTAGAAAAGTACGCGCTTGAGATTGAAATCTCTACATTTAGCAGAGGATTCCGGGCCCACATTTCGCGTAGCGGCGCCCAAAAAAGGAGTTTTCTGCGGTCAGTATGCGGGCGGTCTAGAGGAACCGACTTTTTCAACAGAATCGACCCATAGCTGACGGACAGCGGTATTTAAGAAAGCCGGGGGGCGGTTCAGTTTTCACAGACGAGATGAAAACTCCTGGAGTCGGTCGAACAGCCTGAACCCGACATAGTCAGGTTTACGCTTGTACAGCAACCGATAATAGCAATCCCAGTAGCTGATCATTCGGTCCCGTGTGGCCTGAAAATACTTCGGGTTGTCTCTGATGAAAGCGCCGTAAAGCACAGGGTCAAGCAGGGAGAAGTGGGATTCGCAGGTGTCGAGAACCTCGATCACATACTCGCCAGTGAGCTGAACAACGAATGGAACAACCCAGGGTTCGGAGACCGGGAGGATGCGCTCAAGTTGGCGCTGGCGCACATAGCCATTGTGGTGCCTGGTCAATAGGCAAGAGTACATAATGCTTAGCGTCCGGCTTAGAGACCTACCATCCTGCTCGCTGCCCTCGTGGTGGATTCGGTATGGAATGACCACACGATTTTTGTCTGCTGTGACCTCTATGCTTCGATGATCAGCAAATCGGGTATCGCCCATGACCAAGCTCAGACGAGCTGCCTCCAATTTTAGGTAGGGGGGAAAGGCGTTAGCGATTGATTTCGGCGTGGCTGAAGTTTGTAGCGTGACATCGCTTTCCATGGCGAACCTTTTTCTGCTGATTCAGCTTTTACGAAAAGTCTTTTATTTAGGATAACGACTCAGGCCGCGCCCGTCTGCTTTTGCCGTACCCAGCCGGTTAGGTTAACGCGTGCAATGATCCTTACCAATAACGGATGGGTGCATGAGCGCCTTTTTGGTAAGTAATTGACTGATCTCCTCTGGACGTAAATACACGCATCGTCGGCCGAAACTCGGCCGACGAAACTGCAGAAGTCCTCCATACCTTCCCGTAGAGTTCGAACGGCCGAGTCACATCGATCAAGCGGTAAGGCTTTTGGGGCACTTACTAAAGGAATAGAACGGATGTTTATACGCAACTTTGCGTTAGGTTTACTGATTCTGGGATTCAATATTTCAGCGGCACTGGCCGGGACTATTTGCACCATTGTCGCTGATGCTCAAAGCGGTGAGGTCCTGTTGGAAGAGGGTGATTGCAGCAGCCGAGTGACCCCCGCCTCGACATTCAAGATCGCGATAAGCCTGATGGGTTTCGACGCAGCTTTTTTGCAAGATGAACATTCTCCTACGTTGCCGTACCGCCCCGGTGATCCCGATTGGGGCGGAGCTGCCTGGCTGGAGCCGACGGATGCAGCCCGGTGGTTTCAGTATTCTGTGGTGTGGTTCTCTCAACGCGTGACTCATGCGTTTGGCGAGGCAGTGGTTAAGCGCTATGCGGAGTCATTCGATTATGGAGATACTGATCTGTCTGGTGATCCGGGGAAAAACAATGGCCTTGATCGTGCCTGGATCAGTTCTTCCTTGAAGATCTCCCCTCGCGAGCAGGTCACTTTTTTGGGGAGGCTGGTGAATCGTCAACTACCCGTGAGCCCACATGCGTTCGATATGACGAGTCGGATTTCGCAAATCGGCCAACGGCCAGACGGTTGGGATGTTCACGGTAAAACAGGCACAGCATTGGCCCGAGCTGGTCAGCTCGCTAGTGAAGTGATGAATGAAACGCAGCGTATCGGACGGCATTCGGCTTTTACCGTTATTGATCTGTCATTGACTAATGCCTGATGCGAAGAGTTCTGCGAGCGGCCTGACCCCCAGCCCATTGAAGGCCCATCTATTGACCAAGCCATCGCGGCGATGCGGCCAGCATTCAGTCCCGACACCTCGATCTAATGGCGCGACCAATTTCCAACAAGATTCAGCCCACAAGAGCTGTCGGCCAACCAACGCCTGCCAACTTAAAAGCGTCAACCCACCCGCCACAGAAACCAAAATCCTGCCCAATTGTGTGATCTCGCCCCTCCAGCATTCGTCATGAACCCTAACCCCTGCTGCCGTCAGGGGATCAACGCCAGGACCCTCCATGCAAACGCTGTTGAACGAGATTCTCGACGAAGTGCGTCCCTTGATCGGCCAGGGCAAGGTGGCTGATTACATTCCCGCGCTGGCCGATGTGCCGCCGCAGCAGTTGGGCATCGCGGTGTATGGCAACGATGGCACCTACTACTGCGCGGGCGATGCGCTGGAGCCGTTCTCGGTGCAGAGCATTTCCAAGGTGTTCAGCCTGGTTCAGGCGATTGGGCATTCCGGCGAAGCCATTTGGGAGCGCCTGGGTCATGAGCCGTCGGGCCAGCCGTTCAACTCGCTGGTGCAGCTGGAATTCGAGCGCGGGCGGCCGCGTAATCCTTTTATCAACGCCGGCGCTTTGGTGATCTGCGACATCAACCAGTCTCGATTTGCCGCACCGACATTATCGATGCGCGACTTCGTACGGCGCCTGTCGGGCAATCCCCAGGTGTTGATCGATGCCCGTGTGGCGGATTCCGAGTATCAATTCCGCGCACGCAATGCGGCCATGGCCTACTTGATGCAGTCGTTCGGCAATTTCCATAACGAGGTCGAGACCGTGCTGCGCAGTTATTTCAGTTGCTGCGCGCTCAAGATGAACTGCCTCGACCTGGCCCGGGCGTTTTGCTTTTTGGCGAACAACGGGTTCTGCAAGCACAGCGGTGAGCAAATCCTGACGCCGCGCCAGACCCAGCAAGTGAACTCGATCATGGCCACCAGCGGGCTGTATGACGAAGCCGGCAACTTCGCCTACCGCGTGGGGTTGCCGGGCAAGAGCGGGGTAGGGGGCGGAATCGTGGCGATCGTGCCGGGACAGTTCACCGTGTGCGTGTGGTCGCCGGAGCTGAATGCCGCAGGTAATTCGCTCGCGGGAATGGCGGCGCTGGAGTTGCTGAGTTCGCGGATTGGCTGGTCTGTTTTCTGAGAGTGGGGCGTCGTCGTTTCACATTTTGTGAAACATTCAAAAAAATCACCTGTGCGCGCATTGGTCGCTTTTCTGAAAAACCTGAATGGAGCCGTGTCGAGGGCGAAGGGTTACCCGATACAATGCCTTTTTTTGTCCCATCCATTTCGAACCAGCCTGCGGGAAAGAGATCCCGTGGCGCTGTCGGGAGAGCCGTTTGCCTACTGTTCCGGTCGATCCAAGCGGCGATGAGCGCCTGTCTCATGTGCTGAATGCCAGTGAGCGGCTGGTGATGGCGGAATCAGTGGACGAGGTCGTCGCCGTGCTCCGCGACGTAGCGCGTGCCACGGTCGGAGCGGACGGCGTTGCCATCGTTATTCAAAATGACGGGCGCTGCTCTTACATAGCGGAAGATGCGGTTTCTCCGCTCTGGGAAGGCCAGACTTTCCCGGCCGACCACTGCATTTCGGGGTGGGTCATGCGTCGCGGCGAGACGGTTTCGATCCCTGATGTCCGGCTCGATCCACGCATCCCGCAGGATGCCTATGCACCGACGTTCGTCCGCAGTCTGGTCATGGCGCCCATCGGTCGACCTGTTCCGGTCGCGGCGCTCGGCGCTTATTGGTCGCAGGTCCGCAGTCACGACGCTGACACAGTCAAACGCCTGGAAAGTCTGGCGCGGCTGGCAACCATCGCCATCGAAAACGCGCGCCTGACCCAGGCACGCAATCGGGGCGCAGCACTTGGAGCCGCCCAGAACCGTATTCTTGAACTGGCTGTTGAAGAAACGCCGCTGAATGTCGCGCTGGACGCGATCGTCCGCGAGGTGGAGGCGCTGTCGCCGTCCCGTTTCCTTGGCAGCATCCTGCTTCTGAACGAGGAGGGCAGTCAGCTGCAGCATTGCGCCGGACCTAGCCTGCCCCTTCCGTTCACCGATGCTGTCGAACGCATCAATGTCGGCGCAGCTGCAGGTTCTGGCAGTACCGTGGCGATTTCGAACCCGCGGGCGGCGGTGTCCGACATCGCGAACGACCCGCAGTGGGCCGAGTTCCGGGAGCTGGCCATCGGACACGGGCTGCACGTCTGCGGGTCCATTCCGATCCGGTCGGCACAGGGCGCCATGCTCGGCACTTTCGTCATGTATCACCCTGAGCTGCGCGAGCCGTTACCAGCGGATATCGAGATCGGCGATTTTGTGGTCAAAACGGTGGGACTGGTCGTGCACCGTGCGCGCGCCGAGGCCGCGATCCGCAGCAGCGAGGCGCGCTACCGCCAGATAGTCGAAGGCGCAGAGGACTTCGCGATCATCACCTTCGATGCGCGGGGCACGGTCACCGGTTGGAACATCGGCGCCCAGCGCGTGATCGGCTACCGCGCCGAGGAAGTCATGGGGCGCGAGGGCGATCTGTTCTACACCGATTCGGACCAGGTCGAGCGAGTGTTCCAGGGCGAGCTCGAACTCGCGATGGAGCAGGGGCGGGCCGTTAACGAACGCTGGCACGTTAATAAAAACGGTGCGCGCTTCTGGGGCTCCGGATTGATGATGCCCCTGGCCACGGATCAGGGCGGTTTTGTGAAAATCTTCCGCGACCGCACGGCCGAGCACTTGGCGGAAGCGGCGCTTCAAGAGAGCGCGGAGCGACTGAGCTTTTTTGATGATTTCGACAACCGCCTTTTCAACATCCGCCGGGCCGAAGACGCGATGCTCGCCGCGACCGAGTTGCTCGGGGGCAAGCTCAACGTGTCACGCTGCGCCTACGCCGATGTCGACGTTGACCATGACCGGTTCTGGATTCGCAGCGACTACAACGCGGCTGGCATCCAGAGTTCGGCCGGGACCTACAGCCTCGATCTTTTCGGCCCGCGGGCGGCGGCTGACATGCGCGAAGGCCGCACGCTGATCGTGCGCGACGTCGTCGCAGAGCTCGGTCCCAGCGAAGGCCTGGAGACCTTTCGCGGGATTGATATCGACGCGATCATTTGCTGCCCGCTGGTCAAGAATGGCCGGCTGACAGCCATGATGGCGGTTCATCAAAACAAGCCTCGCGACTGGTTGCCGTCGGAAGTCTTGCTCGTCAGGGAAGTCGTCGAGCGCTGCTGGGCGCATGTCGAGCGGGTGGGCGCCGAGATGCGCATGCGCGAAAGCGAAGAGCGTCTGCGCCTTGCCGTCGAACACGCGGACATCGGCTTCTGGGACGTCGACATTGTTCACGACACGCTGATCTGGCCGCCCAGAACCAAAGCAATGTTCGGCATCCAGGCTGACGTGCCGGTCACGATTCAAGATTTTTATGACGGCTTGCATCCCGAGGACCGGGACGCAACGATCGAGGCGTTCAAGGCGGCCATCGACCCTGAACGCCGCGCGCTTTATGACGTCGACTACCGCACCGTCGGCAGGGACGATGGCGTGATTCGCTGGGTGGCCGCCAAGGGGCGGGGCCTGTTCGACGCCGCCGGCCGCTGCCTGCGCGTCACCGGCACGGCGATCGAGGTGACCGCCCGCAAGGACGCCGAGGAGGGCCTGCGCGAACTCAATGCCACGCTTGAAGGACGGATTGCCATGGCCATCGCCGAGCGGGAAGAAGTCCAGGCTGCGCTGCGCCAGAGTCAGAAGATGGAAGCCATGGGTCAGCTGACCGGCGGCGTGGCCCATGACTTCAACAACCTGCTCACCCCGATCGTCGGCACCCTCGACATGCTCCAGCGCCGAGGCGTGGGCGGCGAACGTGAACAGCGGCTGATCTCCGGCGCCGTGCAATCAGCCGATCGTGCAAGGACGCTGGTGCAGCGGTTGCTTGCCTTCGCTCGCCGTCAGCCGTTGCAGCCGGTGTCGGTCGACGTGGCGAAGCTGGTGAACGGCATGGGCGATCTCGTCGCCAGCACCACCGGCCCGCAAATCCGCGTTGTCGTCGACGCGCCGCCTGATCTGCCAGCCGCAATGGCGGACCCGAACCAGCTCGAAATGGCGCTGCTGAATCTCTCCGTGAACGCGCGCGACGCCATGCTTGAAGGCGGGACGATGAGAATCTCTGCGAGCACCGAGTGGGTGTGCAAGGGGCACCGCTCCAGTCTGCCGACCGGCGACTATCTGTGCCTGTCCGTAGCGGACACCGGCATCGGCATGGATGCCTCCACGCTCGCCCGGGCGGTGGAACCGTTCTTTTCCACCAAGGGCGTCGGCAAAGGCACGGGGCTGGGTCTGTCGATGGTGCACGGCCTGGCGTCCCAGCTGAACGGTGCGCTGACGATTCAGAGCTCGCCGGGTCTGGGGACAAACGTGGAGCTTTGGCTGCCGCGCAGCATGACCGTGCCGGCCGCGGCGTCGCGTATCGACGAGGCCCCCGACCGACGCTCCCTGCGCGGGATCGCGCTGCTGGTCGACGATGAAGAACTGGTGCGCGCCAGCACGTCGTACATGCTGGCCGATCTGGGCTACCGCGTGATCGAAGCTTCGTCCGGCGAGGAAGCCTTGCAACTGCTGGGCACCGGGCAGCACGTCGATCTGATCGTCACGGACCACCTCATGCCGGGCATCAGTGGCACCGACCTGGCCAGACGGGTCCGAATCTCCCGGCCGGGGACGGCGATTTTGCTCGTCTCAGGGTATGCCGAACATGAAGGGCTCGATCCGGATTTGCCGCGCCTGACCAAACCGTTCCGCAAGAGCGAATTGGCGGCGAGTCTGTCGCAACTTGTCGGGAAACCCTAAGGCAGCGGCAGCGAGGTTAGTGGCGAATTTGCACCTCCCACGACCGTCCGAAACTTCAGCAACCCCTCACTTCTCTGCCATCATTCCCTTATCGCTTCAAACTGAGGGCATGCCATGTCTATCGGACAACTGAAGATCAATGCCATCCGCCTCGTCGGCGGGACCGCTGTACTGGATTACCTCAATACCTGTGACGGCCGTCGCCCGGGCACGGGGTTGCGGGAGGTCGTCGACAAGCTGAGCAACCTGGAGGACATCGTTCACTGGTTCCGCCATGCCGGGCTGATCGACGATGAGGAGCATCAGCACTTCGTCGCGCTGGTGGGGCGTTCTTCCTGGCACACCGTGACGGCGTTTCAGCAGTTGATCGATTTCCGTGAAGCGCTGTATCGATTGTTGCTGCCCATGGCGCTGGACCACGATCCTGATCCGGTCAGCCTCGATGCGTTGAGTCAGGCGCTGGCCGACAGTGCCGACCAGCGCCTGCTGGTGTTGACGCCAGCGGGTGTGATCTGGCGCTGGCGTGTCGGTGAAGACCTGGGCTCGATGACGGCCGGATTTATCGGTCGTCTCGCGGTTCAGGCGGCGGCGCTGCTCACCTCCTGCGATATGGCCCGGCTCAAGGCCTGCGCCACGCCGGACTGCGACTGGCTGTTTCTCGACACCTCGAAAAACGGTCGTCGTCGCTGGTGCCAGATGAATGTCTGCGGCGCGCGGGAAAAGGTCAAAAGGGCCATGGCCGAGTCCTGAGCGCAAGCAGTGGTGAAGCCTGCGGCAATTTGCGCCGTAACGCCGGCAAAAAGCCAGGGAACCTGCCACGTTCTCAAGCTTCTTATCTCTAGTTCACAAGTGTCGGGGCAGTTGCCGCGGCAGGACATGAGAGAGCACAGGCATGGGCGACATCCATATCGGCATTTCAGGCTGGCGTTACACGCCATGGCGCGGGGATTTCTATCCCGTCGGCCTGACGCAGAAAAACGAGTTGAAATTCGCCTCCAGAGCCGTGAACAGCATCGAGATCAATGGCTCGTTCTATTCGCTGCAATCGCCTGACCTGTACGCGCGCTGGTACGACGACACGCCAAAGGGCTTCGTCTTCAGCGTCAAGGGCCCGCGCTACATCACCCATGTCCGCCGCCTCAAAGAGATCGACGAGCCCGTCGCCAACTTTTTCGCCTCCGGGGTTTTTCAGCTCAAGGAAAAACTGGGGCCGATCCTCTGGCAGTTCGCGCCCACCTTCAAATTCGACGCCGAGCGCTTCGAGCATTTTCTTAAACTGCTGCCCCACGACGGTAAAGCCGCGAAGGCCCGCGCCAGCAAGTGCGCCGAGCGGTTGCAGCAGCCGGGTTATCTGGACATTCCGGCGCGTCTGAAGGTGCGTCACGCCGTTGAAATCCGCAATGAAAGCTTTCTGGTGCCGGCGTTTGTCGCGCTGTTGCGCAAGTACAAGGTCGCGCTGGTGGTCGCCGACACCGCTGGCAAGTGGCCCCACGTTGAAGACCTCGCCACCGATTTTGTCTATGTGCGTCTGCATGGCGACAAGGCACTCTACGCCAGCGGCTATTCCGACGAGGCGATCAAGCACTGGGGCGATCGCATCGATGCCTGGCAGCGGGGCGGGCAGCCCAAGGATGCTCAACTGATCGTGGACAAAACACCCCGAGCGCGGAAGTCCCGCGACGTTTATTGCTATTTCGATAACGACATCAAGGTCCGCGCCCCCTACGATGCGCGCCGGTTGCTTGAGCGTTTCAATCTCACTGAACACCTGGAAGTTGCGCCAGGCGATTTGCATGGAGCCACGTTGTGACCAGTGCCCTCATCCCCGAAGACCTCAACGGCCGACGACAAAGCGCGTCGGCCTCAGTCACGCTCAACGTGCTGACCATGAACATGCACATGGGCTTCGGTTTCCTCAACAAACGCTTCATCCTGCCGGAGCTGCGCGATGCGGTGCGCACGGTGTCCGCCGATATCGTCTTCCTGCAAGAAGTCCACGGCGAGCATCAGGACCACGCGCAAAACGTAAAGAACTGGCCGACCACGTCGCAGTACGAATTCCTCGCCGACAGCATGTGGAAGGATTTTGCCTACGGCCGCAATGCCGTGTATCCCCACGGCCACCACGGTAATGCGTTGCTGTCCAAGTACCCGATCATCCGTCACGACAACCTCGACATCTCTATCCTCGGCACCGAAGAACGCGGCCTGCTGCATTGTGTGCTGGACGTGCCGCATTTCGGCGAGCTGCACGCGGTGTGTGTGCATTTGGGCCTGAAAGAGGTTCATCGCCAGCAACAGCTGAAATTGCTTGCCGATCTGGTGGCGCGTCTGCCGGCCGATGCGCCGGTGATCGTGGCGGGGGATTTTAACGATTGGCGGCGGAAGGCCGATAGCGTGTTGAATCCTGCCGGCCTGCGCGAGGTCTTTGTTGAATCATTTGGTGCGCCGGCGAAAAGCTTTCCGGCCCGCTTCCCGTTGTTGCGCCTGGACCGCATTTACGTGCGCAACGCGCACATTCGGTCGCCCAGGGTGATGTCCAATCGCCCCTGGTCGCACCTTTCCGATCATGCGCCGTTGGCGGTGGAGGTAACGCTTTGAGGGGTATGAGAGCGATGGGCGCCATGTGCGGCCTTTGGCGGGACGGCAACTCGGTGGAGTTGTTGATCAATGGCGAAGACTTTTTCGCCCGGGTCTTCGACGCCATTCGTGCGGCGCGCGAAGAAGTGCTGATCGAGACATTTATTATCTTTGAAGACCGTATCGGCGAGGGCTTGCAGCAGGCGGTGATCGCCGCCGCCAGCCGTGGCGTGCGTGTGGTCATCACGGTGGACGACTACGGCACCAGCGACCTGAGCACGGCGTTCGTCAGCAAGATGATCGAAGCCGGCGTGCAGATACAGCTGTTCGACCCGCGCCCGAAACTGATGGGCATGCGCACCAACCTGTTCCGGCGCTTGCACCGCAAAGTGGTGGTGATCGACGGCGAGACGTCGTTCATGGGCGGGATCAACTACAGCGTCGACCACATGGCCGACACCGGCATCACCGCCAAGCAGGATTACGCCGTGCTGGTGCGCGGGCCGATCGTCGCGGACATCTATCGCTCGACGCTGGGCATGCTCGGCCCCGCCGTGCGCAAGACCTTCACGCCGCTCAAACCGGTGACGCGTCAGGCCGGCAGTGCGCGGATGCTCCTCGCCGAACGCGACAACCGTCACCACACCACCGACATCGAAGAGCAGTACCTGTTGGCAATGCGCAGCGCGACTCAGCGCATCACCATCGCCAACGCCTACTTCTTTCCCAGCTACCGGTTCTTGCGTGAACTGCGCAATGCGGCCCGTCGCGGGGTGAAGGTCACGCTGATCCTCCAGGGCCAGCCGGACATGCCGTTCGTGCGCGTGTGCTCACGCCTGACCTATACCTGGCTGCTGCGTGAAGGCGTGATCATCCATGAATACAAACAGCGGGCGTTGCACGGCAAAGTCGCGTTGATCGACCACGAGTGGTCAACCGTGGGCTCGAGTAACCTGGATCCGCTGAGTCTGGCGCTGAACCTGGAAGCCAACCTGTTCATTCGCGACCACGCTTTGAACCAGCGCTTGCACGAACACCTGCGCGACCTCGCCGTGGCCCACAGCAAACAGGTCAACCTCAAGGGCCTGGCGAAAGGGCAGTGGTGGCGTGCGCCGATGATCTTCCTCAGCTTCCACTTCCTTCGGCACTTCCCGGCCATTGCCGGCCTGTTCCCGGTGCACGGTCCACGCCTGAAACCCCTGCGCGCGCCAGAAACCCTGCCGGAAGCCGCCGCGCTCAAAAACGAGCTGCCGGCCGATCAGGAGAAATCCCTATGACCGGCGTCTCCCAAGCCTCCACCCACGAGCAGAAACCGGTCGACGCAGGCAAGAACCGTCCGTGGCTGACGTGGGCCAAGCGCGCTTTCACGCTGTTCTTCTTCATCGCGGTGCCGGTCTTGTTGTTCACCCTGATGAAAAACCTCGACTGGAACGAGGTGATGCACGCGCTGGAGTCCTACAAACTCAGTACCTTGGCGTTGGGTTTCCTTATTGCAGCGGGCAGTTACCTGACGTATTGCTGCTTCGACGTGCTGGCCCGGCGCTACACCGAACACAAATTGGCGGTGAAACAGATCATCCCGGTGACCTTCGTTTGCTACGCCTTCAACCTCAACTTGAGTTCATGGGTCGGCGGCATCGCGCTTCGCTATCGCCTGTATTCGCGGCTGGGCCTGGACGTGCCGACCATCACACGCATTCTCAGCCTGAGCCTGATCACCAACTGGCTGGGCTACATGCTGCTGGCCGGTTTTGTGTTTGCCGGGGACTTCGTCGACCTGCCCGAAGGCTGGAAGATTGGCGACACCACGCTGCAACTAATCGGCTTCGTCCTGCTGGCCGTCTGCCTGGCGTACTTCCTGGCCTGCCGCTTCTCCAGAAAACGCACCTGGACCGTTCGCAAGCAACAGTTTGTGCTGCCCTCGCTGAACCAGGCCATGCGTCAGGCTTTGCTGGGCGCATTGAACTGGGGCTTGATGGCGCTACTGATCTACGTGCTGCTGCCGGAAAAAGCCTTCTACCCGGCGGTACTAGGAATCCTGCTCATCAGCAGCATCGCCGGCGTCATCGCCCACATCCCGGCTGGGCTGGGTGTACTGGAAACGGTATTCATCACCCTCATGCAACACCAATTCAGCAAAGGCCAACTGCTGGCCGCGCTGATTGGCTATCGGGTGATCTACTTCCTCATTCCCCTGATGATCGCGCTGGTGGTTTATGTGGTCCTGGAAAAACGCGCGAAGGCCATGCGGAGCAGGAATGAAGGGCAGTTGTGAGTGGGGAAGAGGGACGCGGGGGCAGGCGGGAGCACGGGGACAGATGATTTAAGGTGAGGCGTGTAAATAAATCAGTCCCCTCCAAACATCCCAAAAAATGCAGTGCCCAAACCGGCCTCTTCCCGGCTAAAGCCGGTCCTACAAAACACTGCGTGCATTCAGTGGGATCGGCGTCTGGTGACGCGGAGCGTCACGGGATGCATACCCACGCGGAGCGTGGGAACGATCAGCACGCGCGCAGTCAGTAGGATTGGCTGTGACTGTAGGACCGGCTTTAGCCGGGAAGCTCTTGATCTGCATAGACGCGCTTTTGATCTTCGTACATATAAAGTCCAAGCGACGCCAAACGCGACTTTGGTGCAGGCTGAACGCAGGTCTCGCGCAGTGGGCCGAGCCGCAGGGATGCGGCGAGAGCGCCGTCAGGACATGGATGTCCGTTCGGCGCGGGCCCACGGAGCGGGACCGGAGTGAAGGAACCCTGACGAAGGAAGGGCCAAACCAGGAGCACAAGCCCTTGGTTACTTCGGGCTTTATCAAGTAACTCGCCGAAGGCGAAACAGTCTGCCCCCAGGCAGACGCTGTTGACGTTAAAGATCAATCCCTACCGGCAAACATCCTCACTGCATCCACCGCATCATTCGTCCCCGAACTGATCTGCACGATCGCATCCCCCGCCTGATCCGCCAGATCCACCCCCTTCACCGCCGTGCTCCGCGTATTGTCCATACTCACAATCGCCTGCCGCGTCTCGTTCTGAATCACCTGAATCATCTCCGAAATCTCCTGCGTCGAACGGCTCGTACGCCCCGCCAACTGCCGAACCTCATCGGCCACCACCGCAAATCCACGGCCCTGATCACCGGCCCGCGCCGCCTCGATAGCCGCATTCAACGCCAGCAAATTCGTCTGATCCGCAATACTGCGAATCGTATTCACGATCGCCGTAATCTGCTCCGACCGCTCACCCAACTGACTGATGATCCGCGACGAGTCATCGATATTCCGCGAAATCTGACGCATCTCACTGGCCGCCTGCTGAATCACCTGCGTGCCCTGTTCGGCATACTTCTGCGTCTGCACCGAAATGTGATAAGCCTGCGCAGCGCTGTGGGAATCCTCCTCGTGTTTCTCGATGCGCGCGGTCACGTCCGACGCAAACTTCACAACCTTCCACAGCTTGCCGGACGCGTCATACACCGGGTTATAGGACGCTTCCAGCCAGAGCGTCTGACCCTGCTTGCCAACACGCTTGAACTGATCGCTGAAGAACTCGCCCTTGTTCAGCCGACGCCAGAAATCCTGATAATCAGCGCTGTTGGCCAGATCAGGCGGGCAGAGCATCTTGTGGTTCTTACCCAACAGCTCCTGCCGGCTGTAGCCCAGCAAGCGCAACAGGTTGTCGTTGGCGGCGATGATCGTGCCGTCCAGATCGAACTCGATCAACGCCATGGCGCGGTCGATGGCTTGCAATTTATTGCGCGTTTCGCTCTCGGCCTGAAGCCTGGCGGTCACGTCCATCGCATACTTGACCACCCGGATAACCTTGCCGTCCGAGTCCCTGACCGCGTTGTAATTGGCCTCCAGCCACACCGTGCTGCCATCGCCCGCAATGCGCTGGAACGTCGACGACACGAACTCGCCATTGCGCAAGCGCGACCACAACTGCGCGTACTCCGGGCTGCGCGCATGCTCCGGCGTGCAGAACATGCGGTGTTCCTTGCCGATGACCTGCTCGGGCCGGTAGCGCATGGTTTTGAAGAAGTTGTCGTTTGCCTTGAGCACCACACCGTTCAGATCGAATTCGATGCTGGCCATCGAGCGATTGATCGCCTCCAGCAGGCTGGCCTGATGGGCGACGGTCAGTTGCAGCTCCTGGATGGTTTTGTTCTTGGACGAGTCGAAAAACATGATGGCGGCTCAGGCAAGTGGATGAGGTGTGGTCCTGATCCATGACCTGGCGAGCGAGAGGTCGCTCAGATGCGAATTCCATGTGCAGTGCAGCGGATAATTACGCAGGTAATGTTAAAAAGCTATACGGAAGTTATACAGCTCGTCGGGTTTGTATAAGGTCGTCGCGTGTCAGTCGTCGAAACCGGCCTGTTCGGAGATTTCGTCCACCTTCAGCTCCAGACGATAGGCCACGGCAATGAAGAGCGCCTGACACAAACACAACGTGGCGCTGAGGGAACGAAACGCGAACGAGCTGCCCTCGTTGACCAGCAGCACGGCATTGGCGCGTTTGGCCAGCGGCGAAAGGTTGCTGTCAGTAATGATCAACGTCTTAGCCTGATGATGCTGGGCGATGCGCAGGCAGTGCTGTGTTTCCTTGCCATAGGGCGTGAAGCTGATGGCGATTACCAGATCATTGGCGCGCACGCTGCGCATCTGCTCGCGGTAACTGCCGCCGAGGCCGGAAATCAGGTGGATGCGTTTGTTGGTGTGCTGCAGGTTGTAGACCAGATAGTCGGCGACGGCGAATGAACGTCGCACCCCGACCACGTAGATGTTGTCGGCGTTGACCACCAGGTCCACGGCTTTCTCGAAGGCCTCGTCGTCCAGTTCCAGCGCCAGCCGCTCAAGCCCCGACAGCGTGGCGTTCACACATTCGCGGGCCAGGTCGCCGGCGCTGGCCTTCTGCGATTTGTTGGCGATCATGCTGCGAATGCGTTGCTGGTAGTTCTGCACCGGCGTGGCTTTGTGGGTGTAGGCCTCGCGGAACAACGCCTGCATCTCGCTGAACCCGCTGAAGCCGAAGCGCTGGGAAAACCGCACGATGGCCGAGGGATGCACCTCGCATTCCCGGGCGATGTCGCTGATGCGGTCGACCATGATCCGGTCGCTCTGCTGGCTCATGTAGCTGGCAATGCGCTTGAGCTGACGCGGCAGGCTCTCGTATTCGGCCGTGATCAGCTTGAGCAGTGCATCGGCGGTCTCCGGCGCGGCGGTGACGGGCGTTGCGCCGTCGGCTCCGGTATCAGGGGAGCCTGGCTGATCGAGGCTGGACATACGTGCGAATCCTTTGGCGGGTTGTGGCGTGGCAGGTTGTCCGGGAAGACAGGCGGCCAGTTTTGCAGGCTGCGACCCGCAATGCAAAGTGGAATAAATATTCCACCTGAAAATAATTTAGAAAAATTCATTGATCAAGCCCCGGCGCCGTTCTAGTCTGCATCCACGAACTCGCCAGCAAGCACCACGCTTGTGGGCAAGGGCAACAGTCATCAAATCAATAACAATAAAAGAAGAGGGGCCGGCATGGGCCAGACTCGTTTTGCCACTGGGCGTCAGCTGGACGTGATTTGTCTCGGGCGCCTGGGCGTCGATCTCTACGCGCAGCAGATCGGCGCGCGTCTGGAGGACGTCAGCAGTTTCGCCAAATACCTCGGCGGCTCCTCCGCCAACATCGCTTTCGGCACCGCACGGCTGGGGGTGAAATCAGCCATGCTGACCCGGGTTGGCGACGACCACATGGGCCGTTTTCTGGTTGAATCCCTGGCGCGGGAGGGCTGTGACGTCAGCGGCATCAAGGTCGACGCCGAACGCCTGACCGCCATGGTCCTTCTCGGCATCAAGGATCGCGAAACCTTTCCGCTGGTGTTCTACCGCGAGAACTGCGCCGACATGGCGCTGCAGCCTGAAGACATCCATGAATCGCAGATCGCCTCCAGCAAGGCGCTGTTGATCACCGGCACGCATTTCTCCACCGATCAGGTGTTCCGCGCCAGCAGTCAGGCGCTGGATTACGCCGAAAAACACAACGTCAAACGTGTCCTCGATATCGACTACCGCCCGGTGCTCTGGGGCCTGGCCGGCAAGTCTGACGGCGAGACGCGCTTTGTCGCCAACGAAACCGTCAGCCAGCACGTGCAACGCATCCTGCCGCGCTTCGACCTGATCGTCGGCACTGAAGAAGAATTCCTCATCGCCGGCGGCTCGACCGATTTGCTCAGCGCCCTGCGCCGGGTCCGCGAGCTCAGTGCCGCGACTTTGGTGGTGAAGCTCGGGCCCCAAGGCTGCACGGTGATTCACGGGGCGATTCCGGCGAAGCTTGAAGACGGCGCGATTTACCCCGGCGTGCGCGTGGAAGTGCTGAATGTGCTGGGCGCAGGCGATGCGTTCATGTCCGGTTTCCTCAAGGGCTGGCTCAACGACGAGAGCGACGAGCGCTGCTGCCAGTTGGCGAATGCCTGCGGCGGTCTGGTGGTGTCGCGGCATGCCTGCGCGCCGGCCATGCCGACGCTGGTCGAGCTGGAATATTTGTTCAACAGCCCGGTGCCGATTACCCGACCCGATCAGGACGCGGTGCTGCAACGCCTGCACCGGGTCAGCGTGCCCCGTCGCGAATGGCAGCCGCTGTTCATCTTCGCCTTCGATCATCGCGGGCAACTGGTGGAGCTGGCGCAAAAGGCCGGGCGCGATCCTGCCTGTATCGGCCAGCTCAAGCAGTTGTTCGTTCAAGCGGTCGCGCGGGTCGAGGCCGATTTGCACAAGCGCGGCATCGCGGCCGATGTCGGCGTGCTGGCGGATCAGCGCTTTGGTCAGGATTCACTGAATGCCGCCAGCGGGCGCGGCTGGTGGGTGGCCCGACCCGTCGAAGTGCAGGGCTCGCGCCCGCTGGCGTTCGAACACGGGCGTTCGGTGGGCAGTACCCTGCAAAGCTGGCCTCAAGAACAGATCATCAAGTGCCTGGTGCAATACCACCCGGACGACGAACCGATGCTGCGCCTGGAACAGGAAGCGCAGTTGTTGGGGCTGTATCAGGCGGCGCTGGCCAGCGGTCACGAACTGCTGCTGGAGATTATTCCGCCCAAGGATCATCCTTCGACCCACCCGGACGTCATCTACCGCTCCCTCAAGCGCCTCTACAACCTTGGCATTTACCCGGCCTGGTGGAAAATCGAATCGCAGCCCGCCGAGGTCTGGGAACAGCTCGACGCGCTGATTCACGAGCGCGATCCGTATTGCCGGGGTGTGGTGTTGCTGGGGCTGAACGCGCCCGCCGAAACCCTCGCGGCCGGGTTTCGTCAGGCGGCGAAAAGCACCACCTGCCGGGGTTTTGCCGTGGGCCGCACGATCTTTCACGAGCCCAGCCGAGCCTGGCTTGAAGGCGAAATCGATGATGCGGACCTGATCACTCGGGTGCAGAGCAACTTCGGTTTCCTGATCGAATCCTGGCGCGACGCCCGGGCCTGAAGTCAGCACCCGAGGCCTATGTTTTCAGTTGAACGAGATAACAAAAATAAAGGTGCAGCCATGCCCGCTTCTGCAATCCGAATTGGCATCAACCCGATTTCCTGGAGCAACGACGATCTCCCAGCCCTCGGCGGCGAAACGCCCCTGAGCACCGCGCTCAGTGAGGGCAAGGAGATCGGCTACGAGGGCTTTGAACTCAACGGCAAATTCCCCAAAGACGCCCAAGGCGTGGCCGATGTGTTGCGCCCGTATGACCTGGCGCTGGTGTCGGGCTGGTATTCCGGTCGACTCGCCAGCCGCTCGGCGGCCGAGGAAATCGACGCCATCGCCAGCCACGTTGAACTGCTCAAGCACAACGGCGCCACGGTGCTGGTCTACGGCGAAGTGGCCGATTCGATTCAGGGCCAGCGCATCCGACTGGTCGAGCGGCCGCGCTTTCACAGCGCCAGTGCCTGGCAGGCCTACGCCGACAAACTCACCGAGCTGGCCCGGTTCACGCTGTCCCAAGGCGTGCGTCTGGCCTATCACCACCACATGGGCGCGTACGTGGAATCGCCGGAGGACATCGACATGCTGATGGCCCTGACCGGCGACGAAGTCGGCCTGCTGTTCGATTCCGGTCACTGCTACATGGGGGGCGGCGAACCGCTTCAAGTGCTGAGCAAACACATCGATCGCGTCTGTCATGTACATTTCAAGGACGTGCGCAAACCGGTGGTGCAACTGGCGCGCAACAACTTGTGGAGCTTTCCGGACTGCATCGTCAACGGCACCTTTACCGTGCCCGGCGATGGCGACATCGATTTCGCCGCGCACCTGGCCGTGTTGATGCAGGCCGGTTACCAAGGCTGGCTGGTGGTCGAAGCGGAACAGGACCCGGCCGTCGCGCCGAGCTATGCCTACGCGAAGAAGGGCTTTGACACGCTGCGCACTCTGCTGGCGACCGCGCAACGGCATCACCAGCCTCAACAACCGCCTGAACACCGGAGCCTGTGAACATGAATCTCTTGGTCAAGAGCAAAGCAGAAGGGCGCGACGTGGTAGCGCTGGCCGATGGCGTGCTGACGTATGTCGGGTTCTCCGCCCACCGATTGAGTGTCGGCGAACGTCTGCCGGTGAGTGCGGGCGACAAGGAAATCTGCCTGGTGCTGCTCAGCGGCCGCATCAGCGTCAGTGGCGAGGCGCCGGGGCAGGGCGGTTTCAATTGGGAAAACCTCGGCGATCGGCAGTCCGTGTTCGAAGACAAATCGCCCTTCGCCGTGTACCTGCCACCGGGCAGCCAGGCCGAAGTCACGGCGTTGAGCGCGGTGCAGATTGCCGTGTGCGCCGCGCCAGGCGATGCGTCCAAAGACCTGCCGGCGCGGGTGATCACACCCGACACGATGAAACGCAGCGTGCGTGGCCGGGCGGCCAACACCCGTTACGTCTGCGACATCCTCCCCGATTCCGAACCCGCGCATTCACTGCTGGTGGTGGAAGTGCGCACGCCCTCGGGACACTCGTCGAGCTACCCGCCGCACAAGCACGACAAGGACGATTTGCCCCACGAGAGCTTTCTCGAAGAAACCTATTACCACCAGGTCAACCCGCCTCAGGGCTATGTGTTCCAGCGCGTGTACACCGACGATCGCAGCATCGATCAGGCCATGGCCGTAGAGAACAACGATCTGGTCACGGTGCCCAAGGGTTATCACCCGGTCAGCGTGCCGTACGGCTATGAATCCTATTACCTGAACGTGATGGCCGGCCCAAAGCGCGCCTGGCAATTTCACAACGATCCGCAGCATAGCTGGCTGCTAGATTTATAAGCTTCGAAGGAGCCCTGAAATGAGCAACGCCCCGATCATCGGCCACTACATCAACGGCCAGATTCACGACAGCGCCGAGCGTTTCAGTGACGTGTTCAATCCGGCCACCGGCGCTGTACAGGCCCGGGTGGCGCTGGCGGAACTGAAGACCGTCGATGAAGCCGTCGCCGCTGCCCAGGCGGCATTTCCCGCATGGGCGGATCAGTCGTCCCTGCGGCGTGCGCGGGTGATGTTCAAGTTCAAGGAATTGCTCGACCAGCACCATGACGAACTGGCGGCCATCATCTGCCGCGAGCACGGCAAGGTGTTTTCCGATGCCAAGGGTGAAGTGGTCCGTGGCATCGAGATCGTCGAGTTTGCCTGTGGCGCGCCGAGCCTGTTGAAAAGCGACTACAGCGACAACATCGGTGGCGGCATCGACAACTGGAACCTGCGCCAGCCACTGGGTGTTTGCGCGGGCGTGACGCCGTTCAACTTCCCGGTGATGGTGCCGCTGTGGATGATCCCCATGGCGCTGGTCACCGGCAACTGCTTCATCCTCAAACCGTCCGAACGCGACCCGTCGGCGAGCCTGCTGATGGCGCAGTTGTTGAAGCAGGCGGGCCTGCCGGATGGCGTGTTTAACCTGGTGCAGGGCGACAAGGTGGCCGTGGATGCGCTGCTGCAACACAAGGGCATCGAGGCGATTTCGTTTGTCGGCTCCACGCCCATCGCCGAATACATTCATCAACAGGGCACTGCCCACGGCAAACGCGTGCAGGCGCTGGGCGGTGCGAAAAACCACATGATCGTCATGCCCGATGCCGATCTGGATCAGGCTGCTGACGCATTGATCGGTGCGGCCTACGGTTCGGCGGGCGAGCGCTGCATGGCGATTTCCATCGCCGTGGTGGTGGGTGACGTGGGGCAGAAACTCATCGACAAGCTGCTGCCGCGCATCGATGCGCTCAAGGTCGGCAACGGCATGAGCGCCGATTCGGACATGGGCCCGCTGGTCACGGCGGTTCACAAGGCGAAGGTCGAGGGCTACATCGCCCAGGGCGTGCAGGAAGGCGCGAAGCTGATCGTCGACGGGCGCAATTTCTCGGTGCCGGGGGCGGAACAGGGCTTCTTCGTTGGTGCCACGCTGTTCGATAACGTGACGCCTGCGATGACTATTTATAAGGAGGAAATCTTCGGGCCGGTGCTGGGGATCGTCCATGTGCCTGATTTTGCCTCGGCGGTGGAGCTGATCAACGCCCACGAATTCGGCAATGGCGTGTCGTGCTTCACCAGTGACGGCGGGATCGCCCGGGCCTTTGCGCGCAACATCAAGGTCGGCATGGTGGGCATCAATGTGCCGATCCCGGTGCCAATGGCCTGGCATTCGTTCGGCGGCTGGAAGCGCTCGCTGTTCGGCGATCATCATGCCTACGGCGAAGAAGGCCTGCGTTTTTACAGCCGCTACAAGAGCGTCATGCAACGCTGGCCGGACAGCATCGCCAAGGGCGCGGAATTCAGCATGCCGACGGCGAAGTAGGGGGACATCTCCTCGAGCCCTCGGGGACCGCAAACCCCTGTAGGAGCGTGGCTTGTCCCGCGATCTGCCCGGGGTCGCGTCCGACCGCAGCGGCAGTCATTCCGTTAAATGCGGTGTGTCAGGTTGATAACGGTTGCAGATTTCACGACCGGTTCCCGGCCGATCGCGGGACAAGCCACGCTCCTACGATCGATCGCGTTTAAGCCCAGATCCACCGCCAATAACAACAAGGTGCAAGCATGACCACGACTCGATTGACCATGGCCCAGGCCCTGGTGAAGTTTCTCGATAACCAGTACGTCGAAGTCGACGGCGTGCAGAGCAAGTTCGTCGCCGGGGTGTTCACCATTTTCGGTCACGGCAACGTGCTTGGCCTGGGCCAGGCGCTGGAGCAGGACAGCGGCGACCTTATCGTTCATCAAGGCCGCAACGAACAAGGCATGTGCCACGCCGCCATGGGTTTTGCCAAGCAACACCTACGGCGCAAGGTCTACGCCTGCAGCTCATCGGTCGGCCCCGGTGCCGCCAACATGATCACCGCCGCGGCCACCGCTTCGGCCAACCGCATTCCGCTGCTGTTGCTGCCCGGCGATGTCTACGCCAGCCGCCAGCCCGATCCGGTGCTGCAACAGATCGAACAGTTCCACGACCTCAGCATCAGCACCAACGACGCCTTCAAGGCCGTGAGCAAATACTGGGACCGCATCAACCGCCCCGAGCAGCTGATGAGCGCGGCCCTCAACGCCATGCGCGTGCTCACCGACCCTGCCGAAACCGGCGCCGTCACACTGGCGCTGCCCCAGGACGTACAGGCCGAAGCCTACGATTACCCTGATTCATTCCTGCAAAAACGCGTGCACCGCATCGATCGCCGTCCGCCCACGGAGGCGATGCTCAGCGACGCCGTGGCGCTGCTCAAAGGCAAACGCAAACCGCTGCTGATCTGTGGTGGCGGCGTGCGCTACTCCGGCGCGGCCGCCGAGTTGCAGGCGTTCGTCGAGCGCTTCGGCATTCCGTTCAGCGAAACCCAGGCCGGCAAGAGCGCGATCGTCTCCGCCCATCCGCTGAACATGGGCGGCATCGGCGAAACCGGCACCCTGGCGGCGAATACCCTGGCGCGGGAAGCG
The DNA here is from genome assembly GCF_021728295.1 of Pseudomonas petrae. Taxonomy (GTDB): domain Bacteria; phylum Pseudomonadota; class Gammaproteobacteria; order Pseudomonadales; family Pseudomonadaceae; genus Aquipseudomonas; species Aquipseudomonas petrae. Next base: position 65,934 of record NZ_JAKJXE010000001.1, on the reverse strand, counting down.
GACCTGATCATCGGCGTCGGCACCCGTTACAGCGACTTCACCACCGGCTCGAAATCCCTGTTCCAGAACCCTGACGTGCAGTTCCTCAACCTCAACGTCGGCGCATTCGATGTGCAGAAACTCGATGGCGTACAGGTGCTGGCCGATGCGCGACTGGCGTTGCAGATCCTGGCGGATCACCTGGGCGAGTACCGCGCGCAATGGGGCGATCAGCCGCGCGAGGCAAGGGCTGCCCTGGACGCGGAAGTGGATCGGCTGTACGCCGTGGAATATCAGACCGAGGATTTCGAGCCGGAAGTCAGCGGCCATCTCGACCCGCAGGTGCTGCGCGATTTCATCGAGATGACCGGTTCCTGCCTGACCCAGAGCCGGGTACTGGGGGTGCTCAATCAGCAGTTGCCATCGGACGCGGTCATCGTCGCGGCGGCCGGCAGTCTGCCCGGGGATTTGCAGCGAGCATGGCGCAGCACCAGTGTTGACAGTTATCACGTCGAGTATGGCTATTCGTGCATGGGCTATGAGATCAACGCCGCGTTGGGCGTGAAAATGGCGGCGCCCCGGCGTGAGGTCTACGCCCTGGTTGGCGACGGTTCGTACATGATGCTGCACTCGGAGTTGGCCACGTCGATTCAGGAACGGCGCAAGATCAACGTGGTGCTGCTCGACAACATGGCCTTCGGTTGCATCAACAATTTGCAGATGGGCAACGGCATGGGCAGTTTCGGCACCGAGTTCAGGTACCGCAATCCCGAAACCGGCCAGCTGGATGGTGATTTCGTGCCGGTGGATTTTGCGATGAGTGCCGCAGCGTATGGCTGCAAGACCTACAAGGTCAGCAACGCGCAGGAACTCGAAGCAGCGCTGGCGGATGCGCGCACGCAAACGGTGTCGACGCTGATCGACATCAAGGTGCTGCCGAAAACCATGATCCACGGCTACCTGTCGTGGTGGCGCGTGGGCGTGGCGCAGGTGTCGACCACGGGTACAACCGCCGATGCGTACGAACGGCAAAAAGCGGCGTTGGCCAAGGCCCGTCAGTATTAAACGCAGTCCATGTAGGAGCGTGGCTTGTCCCGCGATCTGCCGGGAACCGGCAGCACATTCAGACAATGCGGTGTGGCTGATACACCGCGTCAGCTTTGATTGACGACGACTGCGTCGCCGATCGCGGGACAAGCCACGCTCCTACACGGCAAGGAGGTGTACACATGAAAATCGGACTCATCGGCTACGGCAAAGGCGGGCGCTACTTTCACGCGCCGCTGATCGCCAGTCAGCCCGGCGCGACGTTTGCCGGCGTCGTCACCCGTTCGCCGGAGCGGCGCCAAGACCTGCGCAACGATTATCCCAAGGTGCCGGCTTTTGACAGCCTGGCCGATCTGGTCGCCGCCGGTGTTGATGCGGTGGTGATCTCGACGCCGCTGGCCTCCCGGCGTGCCTTGATTCTTGAAGCCATCGAGCTCGGCGTCCCCGTGGTCAGCGACAAGCCGTTCGCGCCGGATGCCCAGGCGGCGCAGGAGCTGGTGGACGCCGCCGAACGCCGAGGCGTGTTGTTGGGCGTGTACCAGAACCGCCGCTGGGACTCGGATTTTCTCACCGTGCGCAAGTTGATCGATCAGGGCGTTTTCGGCGACATCAGCCGCTTCGAGTCCCGGGTCGAGCGCTATTCGCCTTCCTCCGTGGGCAAGGAAAGCGGCGGCGGCATTCTCCGCGATCTCGGCAGCCATCTGGTGGATCAGGCGCTCCTGCTGTTCGGGCCGGTGAAGCGGGTGTACGCCGAGCTTGAGTTCGCGACGCCGGAACAAAAGGTCGATCACGGCTTCTTTATTTCGCTGACCCATAACAGCGGCGTGATTTCGCACCTCTGGGGCAACTGCCTGCAAAACGCCCAGGGCCCGCGATTTCGGGTCAACGGTTCACAGGGCTGCTATACCGTGGAGGGCCTCGACGGTCAGGAAGCTGCCGCATTGGCCGGGTTGTCCCCCAGATCCGAAGGCGAACGCTGGGGCGTGGAAGAACATAGACGCTGGGGCTGGTTCGAGCAGGGCGAGCACCGCGAGCGGGTCCCGTCGGAGCGTGGCTGCTGGACCGAGTTTTACCGGCAGTTGCAGGAGGCGGTGATGAATCAGGGGCGCAATCCCGTGGATGCAAACGATGCGGTGGCCTCGGCCAAGGTGCTGGATGCTGCGAGGATTAGCGCGATGGAGGGCAGGGTGGTGGTGCTGTAAGACGCGCACACGGATGCCTCCGACAGACTGCTCAGCACTTACCGATAGTCAGAACGTGGCGCATCAAAACGAAAATAGAAATTAATTCTAAAAGCTGTTGAAGTAGAAATTATTTTCCAATAGAGTCATTTCCAGGTTGCCGACGATCGCCGTCAGCGCCTGGTGTCGGGTCTCCCGGCAGCAGGCCGAACGAGCGACACAAAAACAAGAAAGCCAATCGCAGACAGGTACCGCCGATGAACATCTTCAGATCAGCCACCCAGGCTTGCCGTCCCTTCTTACTCGCGCTTCCCGCCATTCCCCGAGCTTTTTCCCACGCGCTTTTCCACACTGTAGCCCGCCGAATGAGCAACGCTGCGCCCGCTTTCGAATCCGCCCTTGAAACCATCGCCCACGTGCTCTGCGTCGAAAGCCGCGGCGTTGTGGTGTGCGGGGCATCGGGCGGTTCGGTCGCGCACCTTTCAGACACGGCGCCAACGGTTCCGCGCTAAGTGTCAGCACCTCCAGCAGTCGTCATCCCTGTCATTACAACAACAAGAATCTGGAGAAAGACCGTTCATGAATACCCAGCTCCGTTTCACCTCGCTCGCTTTGGCCTTGATGCTGAGCAGCGGCGCCACCCTGGCGGCCGACCTGAAGATCGGCGTGTCCATGTCGCAGTTCGATGACACTTATCTGACCTACATGCGCGAGGACATGGACAAGAAAGTCAAAGCCATGGGCGGCGTCGATCTGCAGTTCGTCGATGGCCGCAATGACGTGAACAAACAGCTCGATCAGGTGCAAGAACTGATTGGCAAGAAAGTCGATGCGCTCATCGTCAACCCGGTCGACACCGAAGCCACCAACCGCATCACCAAGATGGCCACGGCCGCCGGCATCCCGCTGGTTTACGTCAACCGCCGCCCGGACGACCCGAAGCTGCCCGCAGGCGTTGCTTCCGTGACCTCCGACGACAAAGAAGCCGGGCGCATGCAGATGGAATACCTGGCCAAGAAAATGGACGGCAAAGGCAACGTCGTCATCTTGCTCGGTGAGCTGGCCAACAACTCGACCCGCGACCGCACGGCGGGGGTCAAGGAAGTCCTGAAAAACTATCCCAACATCAAGGTCACCCAAGAGCAGACCGGCGCCTGGCAGCGGCAGAAAGGCATGGACGTCACCAATGACTGGCTGACCCAGGGCGGTGACTTCAAAGCGGTGATCTCCAACAACGACGAAATGGCCATCGGCGCCGCCATGGCCCTGAAGCAGGCGGGCAAGAAAGGTGAGGTGTTCGTGGCCGGTGTCGATGGCACGCCCGACGGCCTGAGCGCAGTCAAGAAAGGCGACCTCTCGGTCTCGGTGTTCCAGGACGCCAAGGGGCAGGGCGAGGGCGCCATCGATGCGGCCGTGAAGCTGGCGAAGAAGGAAACGCTGCCTGAACAAGCCATCGTGATTCCTTTCAAGCTGATCACGCCGGACAACGTCAACACCTTCAAATAACCGCTCATCTCAGACCGACTGACACCCGGCAGAGCGCCGCCGTGCCTCTGCCGCCCCTGTCACCCGAGGAGCCTGTGACCATGTTCGCTTCCGCAACCGCTTCGGCTTCAACGAACCCGCCCCTCTCCGGGACGGCGAACGACGCCGAGCACCCTTATCTGCTGGAAATCACCAACATCAGCAAGGGCTTCCCCGGGGTGGTGGCACTGGACAACGTGCAACTGCGCGTGCGGCCCGGCAGCGTACTGGCGCTGATGGGGGAGAACGGCGCGGGCAAGTCCACGCTGATGAAAATCATCGCCGGCATTTACCAACCCGACACCGGGGAAATCCGCCTGCGCGGCAAGCCGGTGGTGTTCCAGTCGCCGCTGGCGGCGCTGCAATCGGGCATTGCCATGATCCATCAGGAACTCAACCTGATGCCGCACATGAGCATCGCCGAAAACATCTGGATCGGCCGCGAGCAGCTCAACGGTCTGCACATGGTCGACCACCGCGCGATGCACCGCTGCACGGCGGAGTTGCTGGAGCGCCTGCGCATCAACCTCGATCCTGAAGAACAGGTCGGCAACCTGAGCATCGCCGAGCGGCAGATGGTCGAGATTGCCAAGGCCGTTTCCTACGACTCCGACGTCTTGATCATGGACGAGCCGACCTCCGCCATCACCGAGACGGAGGTGGCCCACCTGTTTTCGATCATTGCCGACCTGCGCGCTCAGGGTAAGGGCATCATCTACATCACCCACAAGATGAACGAAGTGTTCGCCATCGCCGATGAAGTGGCAGTGTTCCGCGACGGCGCCTACATCGGCCTGCAACGGGCCGACAGCATGAACGGCGACAGCCTGATATCCATGATGGTCGGCCGTGAACTCACCCAGTTGTTTCCGGAACGCGACCAGCCAGTCGGCAAGTTGCTGCTGTCGGTTCGCGACCTGGCGCTCAACGGCGTGTTCGAAGGCGTGTCGTTCGACCTTCACGCCGGCGAAGTGCTGGGCATCGCCGGCCTGATGGGCTCGGGGCGCACCAATGTCGCTGAAACGATCTTCGGCATCACCCCGAGTACGCGCGGGGAAATTTTCCTCGACGGCACGCCGATCCGTGTCAGCGACCCGCACTTCGCCATCGAGAAAGGCTTTGCGCTGCTCACCGAAGACCGCAAGCTCAGCGGCCTTTTTCCGTGCCTGTCGGTGCTGGAAAACATGGAGATGGCCGTTCTGCCCCATTACGTTGGCAACGGTTTTGTCCACCAGAAAGCCCTGCGCGTGCTGTGCGAAGACATGTGCAAAAAGCTGCGGGTGAAGACGCCGTCCCTTGAGCAGTGCATCGACACGCTGTCCGGCGGCAATCAGCAGAAAGCCCTGCTGGCGCGCTGGCTGATGACTAACCCGCGGGTGCTGATCCTCGATGAGCCCACCCGCGGCATCGACGTCGGCGCCAAGGCCGAGATCTATCGGCTGATTTCCCTGCTCGCCAGCGAGGGCATGGCGGTGATCATGATTTCTTCCGAGCTGCCGGAAGTGCTGGGCATGAGCGACCGGGTCATGGTCATGCACGAAGGCGAAATGATGGGCACCCTCGACCGCGCAGAGGCCACCCAGGAACGGGTCATGCACCTGGCTTCCGGAAACCCTGTTCACTGACTCCCCATTCACAAGATCTCTGGCCACTGAAGCGCCGATTCGAGCACTGCGCCACGCCCCAGTCGCAATGCCCCAGTCGGGTCGAAAAAGAACAAGAGGCACACATGAAGATGAACGCGATGCTGGAAAACAAACCCGCGCTGGCGCCTCGCAAGCACAAGCGTCGGCTGCCCACCGAACTGAGCATTTTCCTGGTGCTGATCGGCATTGGCCTGATTTTCGAGCTGTTCGGCTGGATCGTCCGCGATCAGAGCTTTCTGATGAATTCCCAGCGGCTGGTGCTGATGATTCTGCAGGTGTCGATCATTGGCCTGCTGGCCATCGGCGTGACCCAGGTCATCATCACCACCGGCATCGACTTGTCGTCAGGTTCGGTGCTGGCGCTGTCGGCGATGATTGCCGCCAGCCTGGCGCAGTCATCTGACTACACCCGCGCGGTGTTTCCGTCGCTGACCGACCTGCCGGTGTGGGCGCCGGTCATTGCCGGGCTGGGTGTGGGTTTGCTCGCCGGGGCGATCAACGGCAGCATCATCGCCATCACCGGCATCCCGCCGTTCATCGCGACGTTGGGCATGATGGTGTCGGCGCGGGGCCTGGCTCGCTACTACACCGGTGGTCAGCCAGTGAGCATGCTGAATGATTCCTACACCGCGATCGGCCAGGGCGCCATGCCGGTCATCATCTTTCTGGTGGTCGCGGTGATCTTTCACATCGCCCTGCGTTACACCAAATACGGCAAATACACCTATGCCATCGGCGGCAACATGCAAGCGGCGCGCACCTCGGGGATCAACGTCAAGCGTCATCTGATCATCGTCTACAGCATCGCCGGTCTGCTGGCCGGGCTGGCCGGGGTGGTGGCGTCGGCGCGGGCGGCCACGGGGCAGGCCGGCATGGGCGTTTCCTACGAGCTGGACGCCATTGCGGCCGCAGTGATCGGCGGCACGAGCCTGGCCGGAGGCGTCGGTCGGATAACCGGCACGGTCATCGGCGCGCTGATTCTCGGGGTCATGGCCAGCGGCTTTACCTTCGTCGGCGTCGATGCCTACGTACAGGACATCATCAAGGGCCTGATCATCGTCGTCGCCGTGGTCATCGATCAGTACCGCAACAAGCGCAAGCTCAAGCGCTGAGCCGTAGACGTCTTATCAAGAAGGGCCTGTTCGCAGGCCCTTTTCGTTTTTATCGGTTTGAACCGATCACGCAGCGCCCGGTCAGACACCCTCTGCGACCCAACACATCACTGCAGGAGCGCGCTTGCCCGCGAAGAACGATCACTCGGTGCTTCGGATACACCGCGGCGTTATTAGCGCGGGCAAGCGCGCTCCTACCGTTCGCCGATGACCTCGCAACCCTGGGTGCGAACCAATGCCACCGGGTATTCAAGCCCTTGTTGGACGAATCCTGATCAATTATGTTGCCGAGTACCGAACCCGGCCTTAGACTGCCGCCCCTCGTAAATTGAGTGCCAAGCGGCGCTTCGAGACTACGGCGCGTTTAATGCCAGGTTGAGGCGCACCTTTGAGATCGCCTTAATGCACGTTTTTTTATAGAGAAATCAATGACCAAGGAAAAGTTGCTGGCGATGCCGGCCGATGACTACATGAACGCCGAGCAGCACGCGTTCTTCGTCGACCTCTTGCAAGCCATGAAAGTCGAAATCCACGCGCGCATCGAGCAGAGCCGTATCGCGATCGAGAGCCTGGACACCCCGGCTGACCCTGCCGACGCCGCTTCCGTGGAAGAAGAGCGTCACTGGCTGGTGAACGTGATCGACCGCGACCAACGCATGCTGCCGCAGCTGGAAATGGCGCTGAGCCGCATCACTGACGACACCTTTGGCTGGTGCGAAGACAGCGGCGAGCCGATTGGCCTCAAGCGCCTGCTGATCAGTCCGACCACCAAGTACTGCATCGAAGCTCAGGAACGTCACGAGCAGATCGACCGCCACCAGCGTCAGGCGTGATCCATCGGGTTCGACCGCCCGCAACGGGTGGTCGAACCGTTCACTTGCGCACCTTTAACGCGCTTCACAGGTAAAACCCCCCTTCGCAGTTCATTCCGACCGACTACCACCAATGACGCATGGCGCATGGCCGCTATTTGGGCGTTTAATGCTTTCACAATAATGAAAGCAGGGCAGGTCCCGGACATGGATGCGAAAGGTCGTCACGCAGCAACACTCTCCCACCCGGCGCACGCGTCTGCCGACGGGCAGGTCGCCACCGGTTCGCGCTGGCTGACGCCCGCCCTGCAAAGCCTTGGGCTGTGCGTGCTGTTCGCCGCCATGGCCTGGGGCAATGTCTCCGTCTACGTGTGCCTCCCGGTCGCGCTGTTGTTTATGTGGGTGCCGCGATTATTTTCAGGTCGAACACCCGTCGCCCTGGCAGATGCGGGCGAAGACAACATGACGCGTCTGACCCGGGATCTGTCCCGAAGCACCAGTCACAACGCGCTGTCTGCCGCGGCCGTGGCGTTCTCGGTCAGGCAACTGGCGCGCAAACTGCAGTCCCAGGTCAATGCCGCCGAGCAGATCGTCAGCAGCGCCGACGTGATGATCGCCACCGAGCGCGCCACCTCCACGCTTAGCCAGCAAGCGCTGGCCGCCGCCAGTCAGGCGCGGGAGAGCAGCGGGGCCGGGCTTGACGTCCTCAATGCCTCCATCGGCCTGATGCACCAACTCAGCGAACGGGCCGACAGCAGCCGTGAACTCATCGAAGCACTCAGCCAGCGCAGCGAAGACATCCAGCGTGTCACGGCGGTCATTCAGTCCATCGCCAGCCAGACCAATCTGCTCGCCCTGAACGCCGCCATCGAAGCCGCGCGCGCTGGCGAACACGGCCGTGGCTTTGCCGTGGTGGCCGATGAAGTGCGCGGGCTGGCCGGGCGCACGGCGACCGCGACCAGCGAAGTGGGGGAGATGGTCGTTGATATTCAGCAGCGCACCCGGGAGGTGGTCGAGCAGATTCGGCAGTTGTCGGGTGACCTGAGTGGCGGCGTGGCGCAGGTCGAATCCACCGGGCAGCAATTGGCGAGCATCGCTCAGCTGGCCGTTGGGGTGGAGCAGCAGGTCGGTGAAATCGCACGGGGCGCCCAGACCAATCAGGAGCAACTGAGCAGCCTGTTCGTTGCCGTCGAGCAAATGCGCAGCGACCTTGCCATCAGCGATGATCAGACCCGGCGCCTGGCGCAGTCGGCGTTGCAGATGGAGGAACAGGCGGAAACCATCAGCGAACGCCTCGCTCAGGTGGGTCTTGATGACTACCACCAGCGCATTTACGACCTCGCCCGGGAAGGCGCCAGCCAGATCGCCGCGAAGTTCGAGCAGGACATCGATCAGGGCCGGGTCAGTCTGACCGATCTGTTCGACCGCACTTATCAGCCCATCGCCAACACCTCGCCGGCCAAGTTCCAGACGCGCTTTGACCGCTACACCGATCAGACGCTGCCGGCCATTCAGGAACCGCTGCTGACCCGGCATGAGGGGCTGGTTTTCGCCATCGCCTGCACGCAGCAAGGTTACGTGCCGACCCACAATCAGGTGTTCAGCCGACCGCTGACGGGCGATACGGCGGTCGACGCGGTGAACAACCGCACCAAGCGCAAGTTCGACGACCGCACCGGCATTCGCTGCGGCAGTCACCAGCAGCCGGTGCTGTTGCAGACCTACACGCGCGACACCGGTGAACTGATGCACGATCTTTCCGTGCCCATCATCGTCAAGGGCCGGCATTGGGGCGGGCTGCGTCTGGGCTATAGGCCGCAGAAAACCTGAGCGGCAAGTTGCAGCTACAAGCGAAGAGCGAAGAGCGGGCATCTAGTAGCTTGCAACGGGTAGCTTGCAGCTCCGGGCGAATGCCCGGTTTGTGAGACTTAGGGTGTTTAATTATTTAACCGTCCGATATTGAAGTAGGACGCGTCTGAAGTGCAGTTCCATCGGTTGACGGAACGTTAACTGCGATCATCCTGTGAGTATATGTCCGAATATTTAATTGCCTGTTCGGGACTCATGTCAGCACTCACGGATGAATCAAATGACAAAAAAAAATATCACTCAGGCGCCGGCCGATGCCCGCGCCGACGCGCAGCAAGTCACCGTTCGCCTCGGTGTGTTCTTCGACGGGACCGGTAATAACCGGGTCAACAGCCAGATTGGCGCCGACTGTCAGGCCATGGCGGAGGTCTACGGCGGCGTGCATATAAAAGAATGTGGCGGCCGACACACTGACCCCGGCAGCAGTTACAGCAACAGCCCCACCAATATCGCGAGACTGGCCGGGTTATATAGGCAACAGCGCAAGGCCATCGTTAACGCAGACGGTATTTATGTGTATGGCGCGGTGTATGTCAGTGGCGTTGGCACAACCTCTGGCGGGCGCGATTCCCGCGTGTCGGGCCAGGGCTTCGGTCGCGGCACCACCGGCGTGGTGGCAAAAGTGTCGCGGGGCATCAAAAAACTCGCCGACGAACTTCAGATGTTTGAAAGCGATAACCCGGGTTGTGCCATCGGGGCGCTGGAGCTGGACGTGTTTGGCTTCAGTCGGGGTGCGGCGTCGGCCCGGCATCTGGCCAACGAAGTGCTGAAAAAATCCCGGGGCGCGCTGGACCCCGTGCTCGACCCCCGCAAGCTGCCGCTTTCGGACAGCTTTTCATGGGCCAGCGGCAGCGTGCGGTTGAAGGTCATCGGGCTGTTCGACACGGTGGCCGCTGTGGGCGGGATTTCCGATCTGGGTAGCGTTCGGGATGCGGTCAACAGACGGGTCAATCTGTTTCTGCCCCCCGGGTGCGCGCAGCAGGTGCTGCATCTGGTGGCCGGCGATGAGCACCGGCGCAATTTTGTGCTCAACAGCGTCAAGCCCGACTGGCCCCGGGAAATCGTGCTGCCCGGCAGCCATTCGGACATCGGCGGCGGGTATCAGCCCCAGGAAGTGGAGAAGGTGTCGCTGTTCCGGCCTCGCCGCAGTCTGGTCAGCGTCAGCACGCCGTACGACGCCACGGACGCCTGGCTGCAGGCCCACGCCGAGCTGTCCACCCTCGACGCCGGGCGTCTGCTCGACCCCACCGATGACAGCGCCTCGCTGGGGGTTGAATGTTTCGAACGGTTCGCCAGCAGCTCACGCGGGGTCAAGACGGTGGTCGCGACGGTGAAGCTGGAGCGCCGCGTCTACAACCACCTGGCCCACGTCTATCTGCGGGTGATGCACACGCTGGCGAGTGACGAAGGTGTGCCGTTTTTGCCGATCCGCGATTCAGCGGAGATCACCCTGCCACCGGAATTGCGTCCCATCGCCGCCAAGCTGATCAGTCATGCAAAAGGCGAGGGCGGGGTGTTGAACGACGCCGAGCGGACCCTGTTGTATCAGCGCTACATCCATCGCTCGGCCCACTGGAACAATGCCCGGCGCGATGCGCTGGTGGATGGTCTTTTTGTGCACGCGCCTGCGCGGAACGGGCGGCAGACGTTTTCCAATGTCGGCCAGCCCGGTTATCCGCAGTGAGCGCGCTGCATTGAAAGAACGGGTGGCGACGATGGTGGATCAGGCAAAAAAATGGCAGCCTCGAGGGGCCGCCATTTTTACGCGTGCGCCGGGTCAGGTCGGCGTGTGCAGCAATACGTTCAGTTCGTCGACGATGGGGGCCCAGTCATCATCCAGCTGGATCTTTTCCTTCAACAGCGCACCTTGTTGCGGCGTCCAGAACTCAGCTTCGGACACTTTCACACCCTCAGGCAGATGGTGCCCAGCGACGAACGCGTCGATGCTGGCCTGATCGGACTCCAGCCCCAATTGTTCGAACAAGAGCTCAAGCGACGGTGTCATGATTTCCATTATTTCTCCCGGACGGGTCGAGGACCCGGATTGGCGTGTCAGTGAGTAACCTTCTGTTGCATGGGAGTGCGAGGAGCTGGCAAGAGTTCTAACTGATTGCCTGAAGCGCCACTGACACAGCGCGCGCTCTTGGTAGGACTGGCTTTAGCCGGGAAAGCGTCGTGTGCTACACCGCAGAATTGAGGTTGACCAAACGGGCCGCTTCCCGGCTGAAGCCGGTCCTACGGACACACCGCATGCTTTCAGTGGGACCGGCTTTAGCCGGGAAGGCGTCAGGTGTCACGCCGCAGAATTGAGGTTGACCAAACGGGCCTCTTCCCGGCTGAAGCCGGTCCTACGGACACACAGCGTGCTTTCAGTGGGACTGGCTTTAGCCGGGAAAGCGTCGTGTGCTATACCGCAGAATTGAGGTTGACCAATCGGGCCTCTTCCCGGCTGAAGCCGGTCCTACGGACACACTGCGTGCTTTCAGTGGGACTGGCTTTAGCCGGGAAGGCGTCAGGTGTTACGCCGCAGAATTGAGGTTGACCAAACGGGCCGCTTCCCGGCTGAAGCCGGTCCTACGGACACACCGCATGCTTTCAGTGGGACCGGCTTTAGCCGGGAAGGCGTCAGGTGTCACGCCGCAGAATTGAGGTTGACCAAACGGGCCTCTTCCCGGCTGAAGCCGGTCCTATCGACATAGGTACGTCGGCAAAAACGTCATCACTGCGGACGAAAGGGATATATCCCTTATGGACTCACTGCCGGTAGAATCAGTGCTCACGCCAGCGTCCGGCTTCAGGGCGCACCATTTCTCGTTTCTTTCTCGCCCGGTCTCCTGTCCGGGCGAGTTCCTATCAGGTTGGGAGTTTGTACATTGGCAGTAGGTAATCTGGATACCCACGCGTTATTCGTGCTCGGCGACGTGCGCGCGAAGTTGGTGAAGCTGTTCCAGGCGCGATTCGTTTATGTCATCGAACAATCCCCTGAAGGCATTTACATGTCGGAGATCGACACCGAAACCGCACTGGTGGTCGATGACAAACCCGGGCTGGAACTGAAAGTGGGTGACCACTTCCGTGCTGCGGTATTGCCCAGCCGCGAAGGCGGCAAGTTCGAGATCCGCTTCCGCGACATCAAGATGACCATCTACGGCCTGGGTGAATACGCTTTTGTCGAAGTGCCTGAAGGCCACGGCATCGTCTTCAAAGAGTCCCACAGCATCTTCATGGTGTTCGCCGCCCACGAACAGATTCAGTCCGGCCTGAGCAAAGTCCTCAAAGCCGCCACTGCCAAAGCCGCCAAATGGCGCAAGGGCGAGCTGACGTTCAAAGCCAGCGAGTAAGAACAGCGCTTCAAAAAAACCTGCACACGGAACGCGCCCACATCACCCCCGCCCAAGCGATGGGTGGCGGGTCTGTCTGTGCTTTGAAAAAGCTTATAGGCCCAGGCTCAATGCCCCTGCTGTCTGCCGTCGCTGACTTCCGGTGGCACGTCGTCACCGGCCATGCGCTTGCGAAACAGACCGGTGCGCGCCAGCAGCAGGGTGGTCACCGGGACGGTGATTGCCAGCAGGATCGGGATCAGCCACGCGTGCAACAAGGGGCCGTCCTTCAGCGCCGAGAAGTAGACGATCGACGCCAGCGCCACGCACCACGCGCCGAGGGTCGAGGCCAACGCGGGCGGGTGCATGCGCTGGAAAAAGTCCTTCATGCGCAGCAGACCCAGCGCGCCGATCAGGCCGAACAGGCTGCTCAGCACCAGCAGCACAGCGGTCAGGACTTCGACCCAGAACGGCAACACCTGCAATGAATTCATTCGATCACCTCGCCGCGCAACAAAAATTTGGCCAGCGCGAATGAGCCGACGAAGCCGAACAGCGCGATCAGCAGCGCCGCCTCGAAGTAGGTATCACTGGCGTAACGAATGCCCAGCACCAGCATCATCAGCATCGCCAGGATGTACAGGTAGTCCAGCGCCAGTACCCGGTCCTGCGCCGACGGGCCTTTGAACAGGCGAATCAGGGTCAGGACCATGGCGAGGGTGAACACCGACAGCGTAAACAGAATCGCGTTTGTGAGCAGGGCGCTCATTGGAAAATCTCCATCAGTGGCCGTTCGTACGTGCTTTTGAAGTGCTCGATGAAGGCCGCTTCGTCGTCCAGATCGAACACATGCATCAGCAGCACGCTGCGATCCAGCGCCAGTTCAGACCAGACCGTCCCCGGCACCACCGTGCAAATCATCGCCAGCGCCGCCAGGCCGTGAGCGTCGTGAAGGTGCAGCGGCACCTTGACGAACGCCGAGCGCGGCGGACGGCGGCCCGCTCGCAGCACGCCCCAGGCGACGGCCAGATTGGACACCACCACATCGCGACCCACCAGCAGGACTAAGCGCAAGGCGACGCCGGGTTTGCGGATCCGCGCAGGCGAAGGGCGCAACGGCGCGAATATGTACGGCGCGAAGAAGCCGAGCAGGGCGCCCAGCAGCAGATTGCCCGGGCTCAGCGACAGGTTGAGCAACAGCCACAATCCCCACAGCGACAGGGACAACAGCGGCGCGGGAAACAGGCGCTTCATGGCTGCACCTGCGCCGCTGCCGAAGCAGGCCCCGGTTTCGGCCGCGCTGCCATCACCGACAGCACGTATTGCTGCGGGTCATGCAGCGCCTGCGCGGTGTCCTGGGTGTAATGCAGCAGCGCCTGGGCCTTGAACGTCAGTACGATGGCGCAGCCCACCAGCAAGGCGATCGGCAGGCATTCGTTGAGCCGCAGCAGTGGCGCCGCGTGCTCCTGGGGCGTCCAGAAGCGCTTGATGCCTACACGCACGAAAGCAAACAGCGACGTCAGTCCGGAAATAATCAGCAGCGCCACCAGCGTCCAGCTGTCGCCACGAATGGCTTCGTCCTTCGCCACATCAAGGCCCAACGGATTGAGCAGGGCGCTGATCAGCGTCAGCTTGCCGAGGAAGCCCGACAACGGCGGCATGCCGATGATCAACAGCGCGCAGGCAATGAAACTCAGGCCCAGAAACGCCATGGTCCAGGGGATGACATGGCCGACCACGGCTTTCTGCTCGTCATCCAGATTGGTCCCCGGCACCGGGTGCAAGGACTCCAGCGCCTTGGGCAACTGGTCGGCGTCTTCGTCGAGGGCGATGTCGTTGGCCGATCGCGAGCGCTCGATCAACTCCGCCAGCAGGAACAGCGCACTGAGTGCCAGGGTCGAGCTGACCAGATAAAACAGCGCGCCTGCGGTCAGGCTCGGCTGCGCGAAACCCACCGCCGAGAGCAGAATCCCCGCCGACACCAAAATGCTCAGACTGGCCATGCGCTCCAGGCGCTGGGCGGCAATCACGGAAATCGCCGCGACGGTGACGGTCGCCATGCCGCCCCAGATCAGCCAGTCTCCGCCGAAGAACGCCGACGCGCCGGCCTGACCGGAAAACAGCAGCGTCCACAACCGCAGCAGTGTGTAGAAGCCGACCTTGGTCATGATCGCGAACAGCGCCGCCACCGGTGCGCTGGCGGCGGAATAGGCCGGCACCAGCCAGAAATTCAGCGGCCACATGCCGGCCTTGGCCAGAAACGCGACCGCCAGAATGGCCGCGCCCGCGTGCAGCAGGCCCAGATCGCCCCCCGGCACCTGAGGGATCTTTATCGCCAGGTCCGCCAGGTTTAGCGTGCCGGTGACGCCGTAGATCAACGCCGCGCCGATCAGGAACAGCGACGAGGCCAGCAGATTGATGGTGATGTAATGCAAGCCCGCCGACACCCGCGCCCGTCCCGAACCGTGCAGCATCAGGCCGTAGGACGCCGCCAGCAAAACCTCGAAGAACACGAACAGGTTGAACAGGTCGGCGGTGAGAAACGCGCCATACAACCCCATCAACTGGATCTGAAACAGGGCGTGGAAACTGGCGCCGGCGCGATCCCAGCGGGCCAGGGCGAAGAGCAGGGCGCAGAAGGCGACGATGCCGGTGAGCACCAGCATCAGCGCCGACAGGTGATCGACCACCAGCATAATGCCGAACGGCGCCTCCCAGTTGCCCGGCAGGTACACACCGATGGAGCCGGTGGTGCCGGTCTTCTGCACCCACATCATCAGCGTGATGGCGATGGCCAGGCCTAGCCCGGTGGAGAAGAGGTTGATCCGTGCTTTCAGCGGGCGGTGTTTCTCGCCGAGCCACAGCACCAGTGCGGCAGTCAGCACCGGCAGCAGAATCGGCGCGACGATCAGTTGATTCATCACGCTCATTCACCCAGCTCCCGACCGTCGACATGGTCGTTGCCGGTCAGACCGCGCGAAGCCAACAGCACCACCAGAAACAGTGCGGTCATGGCGAAACTGATGACGATGGCCGTCAGCACCAGCGCCTGGGGCAGGGGATCGGTGTAATTGAGCAAGTCCTGGGGCACGCCGTCCTTGATGATCGGCGCCTTGCCGATGAACAGGCTGCCCATGCTGAAGATGAACAGATTGACGCCGTAGGACAGCAGGCACAGGCCCATCACGACCTGAAAGGTCCGTGGACGCAGGATCAGCCACACGCCGGAGGCGGCGAGCACGCCGATGGCAATGGCGATGACTTCTTCCATCAGATCGCTCCTTGTGAAATCGGGCTATCGGCCGGGACCGGTTCAATGGGCTGCGGCAGCGAGGTCGGGCGATGGCTGCGCACCGACTGGTGAGCCAGCGCCGTGAGGATCAGCAGCGTCGAGCCGACCACCACCGCGTACACGCCGATGTCGAAAAACAGCGCGCTGGCGATGTGCAGGTCACCCAGTATCGGCAGGTCGAGATGGGCGGTGTGGGTGGTCATGAACGGATAACCCAGGGCCATCGAACCCAGCCCCGTGGCCAGCGCGAAGAACAGCCCGGTGCCCATCCAGCGCAATGGCCGCAGGCTCATGTTGGCCTCGACCCACTGGGTGCCGGCGACCATGTATTGCAGGATGAACGCCACCGACATGACCAGCCCGGCCACGAAACCGCCACCCGGCTGGTTATGCCCGCGCATGAACAGGTACATCGACACCACGAAGGCCACCGGCAACAGCAGGCGCACCAGCACCGCCGGCACCATCATGAAGCCCAGTGCGGTATCGGCGGCGTGGCGCGGATTCACCAGATCGGTGACCACGTCGCGGGCCAGTAACCGCTGTTGTGCCGGCAGGGCGATGCTTTCTCTAGGCGGACGGAAGCGGCGCAGCAGGGCGAAGACCGTTAGCGCCACCACGGCCAGTACGGTGATTTCGCCAAAGGTGTCGAACCCACGGAAGTCCACAAGCATGACGTTGACGGCGTTGGTGCCGCCGCCCTGGGCCAGGGCGCGGCTCAGGTAAAACTCGGAAATGGTGTTCGGCGTCGGCCGCGTCAGCATCGCGTAGGACAACACCGCCATGCCGCCACCCACCGCCACGGCAAGGACGAAATCGCGGATCCGCCGCACCTTGGCCCGGCGTCGCGCCTGGGAGGGTGGCGGTACGTTTTCGTTGCGTCGCGGCAGCCAGCGCAGGCCCAGCAGAATCAGCACCGTGGTGACGACTTCCACCACCAGTTGGGTCAGCGCCAGGTCAGGCGCGGAAAACCAGACGAAGGTCACGCAGGTCATCAGCCCGCAGACGCTGACCATGGTCACGGCCGCCAGCCGGTGGTACTTGGCTTGCCAGGCGGCGCCGATGGCGCAGGCAATCGCGATCAGCCAGAGCATCACAAATACGCCGGAACCCGGAATCTTCGGTCTATCCCCCCAACTCAGTCCGCTTTCGTACATCGGCACGAAACCCGCGACCAGCGCGGCCAGCACCATCAAAAACAGCTGCGCCTGCAGGCGACGTGTCGTCAACAGCCCCTCGAGCCGGCGTGCGGCGCGCATCTTGAGCACCAGCACGCGCTCGAACATGCGCTTGCCGTTCAGGCGCCAGATCAGCGGTGGCCCATTGACCTGTTTGCGCTTGATCGGGCCGCGCAGCAGCAGGTACAGCAGGATCCCGGCGGCCATGGCGATCAGGCTCATGACCATCGGCGCGTTCAGCCCGTGCCAGATCGCCAGGCTGTATTCGGGGAGTTCACCCCCCACTACCGGCTGCGCCGCGGCGGCAAGCAACGGCCCGACCGACTGCGCGGGGAAAATGCCGACAATCAGGCAGGCCAGCACCAGCAGTTCAACCGGCACGCGCATCCAGCGCGGCGGCTCGTGGGGCGTGTGGGGCAGGCGCGTGGCTTTCGGGCCGAAGAACACATCGACAGTGAAGCGCAGGGAATACGCCACGCTGAAAATCCCGGCGATCGTGGCGATCACCGGCAGGGCGATCTCCACCCAGTCGGTCGAGGTGATGAACACCGTTTCAGCGAAGAACATTTCCTTCGACAGGAAGCCATTGAGCAGCGGCACCCCGGCCATTGACGCGCTGGCGACCATCGCCAGCGTCGCGGTGTAAGGCATCAGCTTGATCAGCCCACTGAGTTTGCGGATGTCGCGGGTGCCGCTTTCGTGGTCAATGATCCCCGCCGCCATGAACAGCGACGCTTTGAACGTGGCGTGGTTGAGGATGTGGAACACGGCGGCGACGGCGGCCAGCGGGCTGTTCAGGCCCAGCAGCAGGGTGATCAGCCCCAGGTGACTGATGGTGGAATAAGCCAGCAGGCCCTTGAGGTCGTTTTGAAAGATCGCGGAATAGGCGCCGATCACCAGCGTGCACGCACCCGCGCCGCTGACGATCCAGAACCACTGTTCACTGCCCGACAGCGATGGCCACAGGCGCGCGAGCAGGAATACCCCTGCCTTGACCATCGTCGCCGAGTGCAGATACGCCGACACCGGTGTCGGCGCCGCCATGGCGTGGGGCAGCCAGAAGTGGAAAGGGAATTGCGCACTCTTGCTGAGTGCGCCGATCAGAATCAGCGTCAGCAGAACGGGGTAGAGCGCGTGGGCGCGAATCGCATCGCCCGAGGCCAGCACGCGATCCAGGTCATAACTGCCGACAACGTGCCCGAGCAGCATCATCCCGACCAGCAGCGCGAGGCCGCCGGCGCCGGTGACCATCAGCGCCATGTAAGCGCCGCGTCGGGCATCGGCGCGGTGGTGCCAGTAGCCGATCAGCAGGAACGAGAAGACGCTGGTCAGCTCCCAGAAAAACACGATTTGAATGAGGTTGCCGGACATGACCAGCCCGAGCATGGCGCCCATGAACGCGAGAAAGAACGAGAAAAAACGCGGCACCGGGTCGTCCGGCGACATGTAATAGCGCGCATACAGCGACACCAGCGCGCCGATCCCCAGCACCAGCATCGAGAACAGCCAGGCAAAACCGTCCAGGCGCAGGACGAAGTTCAGGCCCAGGCTGGGCAGCCAGAAAAACTCTTCTCTGATGACCCCGCCGTGGGCGATCTGCGGATACCACAGCGCCACTTGCACCGCGCCGATCAAGGCGATCAGGCCGGCGAGGATGGATTCACTGTTGCGTGCGTTGTGCGGCAAAAGCGCCGCCATACAGCTGCCGATGAAAGGCAGAAGCAGTAGAACTATCAGGGACATAGGTTTCTGATCTGCGGAGAAATGTCAAGGATCATACGGGGCGGGTCCGGGATGACCAAACGCCAAGATGTCGCAGAATCCTACAAAGTTTGTAGGGTGCAGCGTAGTCCATGGCAATTGACGGACCGTTTTTCGCCTGAAGCCCGGCTGCCCGATTTGGCGTACCACACCAATTAAGCGACAATGCCGGCCTGTTCCCGGAGCGCCCCATGTCTGATTCCATTGGCCCCATGTCTGATTCCATTAAAAGCCCCGCCGTCGATGCCGTGCTCGACGCCACCGGCCTCAATTGCCCCGAGCCGGTCATGATGCTGCACCAGAAAGTGCGTGACCTGCCGCCCGGCGGCCTGCTCAAGGTGATTGCCACCGATCCGTCCACCCAGCGCGATATCCCCAAATTCTGTGTTTTCCTCGGCCACGAGTTGGTGGACAAACAGGCTGGCGACGGTGAGTTCCTGTACTGGATCCGCAAGAAGCTCGACTGATTGGCTGCGTACCCGCTGACGCTTTTCGCGTCGCGCTGGCTCGGCAGGGTTCTGGCGCCTACACTGCGGCCACTCCAGGAGCCCTGACATGCGCATAGTTGCCGACGAAAACATTCCCTTGCTCGACGCCTTTTTTGCAGGATTCGGTGATATCCAGCGTCACCCGGGCCGCACGCTCGACCGCGCTGCCGTCGCCGAGGCCGAGATCCTGCTGGTGCGCTCGGTCACCCGGGTCGACCGCGCCTTGCTCGAAGGCACGCCCGTGCGCTTTGTCGGCACCTGCACCATCGGCACCGATCACCTCGACCTCGACTACTTCAAAGCAGCCGGCATTCAATGGTCCAGCGCCCCGGGCTGCAACGCCCGTGGCGTGGTGGACTATGTGCTGGGCAGCCTCCTGACCCTGGCGGAAATCGAAGGCGT
The DNA here is from genome assembly GCF_021728295.1 of Pseudomonas petrae. Lineage (GTDB taxonomy): Bacteria > Pseudomonadota > Gammaproteobacteria > Pseudomonadales > Pseudomonadaceae > Aquipseudomonas > Aquipseudomonas petrae. The sequence goes on along the minus strand of NZ_JAKJXE010000001.1, from coordinate 46,323 downwards.
CGAGCTCGCCAGTCGCACCTACGGCGTCGTCGGCGCGGGTCAGGTCGGCGGTCGTCTGATAGAGGTCCTGCGCGGCTTTGGTTGGAACGTGCTGGTCTGCGACCCGCCGCGTCAGTCCAGCGAAGGCGGCGATTACGTCAGCCTCGACGAGATCATCGCCCGTTGCGATGTGATCAGCTTGCACACACCCCTGGATAAAACCGGCGACACACCCACCTGGCACCTGTTCGACCGCGCCCGTTTGCAGCAACTCAAGCACGGCGCCTGGCTGATCAATGCAGCGCGCGGGCCGGTGGTCGATAACGCCGCCCTGCGCCATGTGCTGCTGGAGCGCGAAGACCTGCAAGCGGTGCTGGATGTCTGGGAGAAAGAGCCGGCGGTCGACGTCGAGCTGGCCGAGCTGTGCGTCATCGGCACGCCGCATATCGCTGGCTACAGCCTCGACGGCCGGCAGCGTGGCACGGCGCAGATCTATCAGGCCCTGTGCGCGCACCTTGGCCAACCGACGAGCATCAAACTGGAAGACCTGTTGCCCAAGCCATGGCTGGCACAGGTCACGCTGGATGCCGCGACGGACCCGGTCTGGGCGCTGAACGCGCTGTGCCGCGGCGTTTACGATCCGCGTCGCGACGACGCGGATTTTCGCCGCAGCCTGGTGGGGGATGCCGACAGCCAGCGCCTGTCCTTCGACGCCTTGCGCAAGCATTATCCGCCGCGTCGGGAAATCGACAGCCTGCGGGTTCGTATCAACGGCGAGTCGGCAGCGTTGCGCCAGATCGTTGAGGCCTTGGGCGCTCAGGTTGTCACTGAGTGAGTCGTGCACTGCGCGACAGCGTGAATGCCAGCACTGGCCACCGATCTTGGCATGGACGCGAATCCTTCGGCGCCGGCTTGATGGCGAACGCATTTCCGTAGGCGCAGTTGCAGTGACTGAACAATCGGGTTCGCCAGCAAGCCGGCTCCTACGGAGCAGGGTCAACGTTGTACGCAAACAGGGTCTCAAGCCGCCTTACGCCGTATGACGCCGATCGGCGCCCATAAAAAACCCGGCAACCGGGCCGGGTTTCAATCAAATCTGCGCATCAATCTTGTTTTTCGGGCTGCACCCAGTACTTCTCGCATTCCTGGCAGGCGGCCTGGACCATTTCTTCAGTGATCAGGATTTCCTGCCCGTTTCTGTCGAGAATCGCACCGCCCAGTTGCAGTTCGGGTTGAGGGCGGAACACGGGTTCTTGATTGCTGCTGCTTTGCAAGCTCATGGCCTGTCTCCTCATCAGGTAAGTGCGCGTCGATAGTAGCCACGCCTGCATGACTGCGAAGTGACACCCGCTTTGACCGACCTGCTTCGCCAGCACGGTCGCAAGTCGCCGGGGAAGGCGGTGTCCAGGGGGGCAAGTCGCCGGGGAAGGCGGTGTCCAGGGGGGCAAGCGCACTGGCGTAACAGCATTTCTTGACTGACCGCAGCGCGCGGAGTTCAGCGAAAGCTGACGAGCGTGCGCGGGGAGGGAGGTGTAGGCTCTGCGGCTGATTCGTCTTGTGGGTGTACTCCATGGCTTCAGTCTTTTCCGGCCGCCAGCGGCATGCCATTCGTCTTGCCCTGCGCATGATCGCGCCGTACCGCAAGCAGGCCATCGGTGCGTTGCTTGCGCTGGTGGTCACCGCCGCCATTACCCTTTCGATGGGGCAGGGCATCCGGCTGATGGTCGATCAGGGCTTTATGACCCGTTCACCGACGCTGCTCAATGAAACCATCGCCCTGTTCATGGGGCTTGTGGTCGCGCTCGCGGTCGGCACCTTCGCGCGTTTTTATCTGGTCTCCTGGATCGGCGAACGCGTTGTTGCCGATCTGCGCAAGCAGGTGTTCGACCATTTGGTCAGCCTGCACCCCGGCTTCTACGAGAACAATCGCAGCTCGGAAATCCAGTCACGGCTGACCGCTGACACCACCCTGCTGCAGTCAGTGATCGGTTCGTCGCTGTCGATGTTCCTGCGCAACGCGCTGATGGTCATCGGCGGGATCATTCTGCTGTTCTTCACCAATCCCAAGCTCACCAGCATCGTCGTCGTGGCATTGCCGCTGGTGATCGCGCCGATCCTGATTTTCGGGCGGCGCGTGCGCAGCCTGTCGCGGGAGAGCCAGGACCGGGTGGCGGATGTCGGCAGCTATGTGTCCGAGGCGCTGGGTCAGATCAAAACCGTGCAGGCCTACAACCATCAGGAGCAGGATCGGCAGCGTTTTGCGCAGACCGCCGAAGACGCATTCGAGACGGCGCGCAAGCGGATTCTGCAACGCTCGTGGCTGATTACCCTGGTGATCGTGCTGGTGTTGGGGGCGGTGGGCGTGATGCTCTGGGTCGGCGGCATGGACGTGATTGCCGGCCGCATCTCCGGCGGCGAGCTGGCGGCGTTCGTGTTCTACAGCCTGATCGTCGGCAGCGCATTCGGCACCCTCAGTGAGGTCATCGGCGAAATGCAACGGGCGGCGGGCGCGGCAGAGCGCATCACCGAATTGCTGCAGGCGCGCAGCGAAATCACTGCGCCCGCCAGCGATCTGCTCACGCTGCCCAAACGCATCAGCGGCCGCCTGGCGCTGGAAAACCTCAGTTTCGCCTACCCCTCACGCCCGGAACGCAATGCCGTGGACGGCTTGAGCCTGACCGTCGACGCGGGGGAAACCCTGGCGCTGGTCGGGCCTTCCGGCGCGGGCAAGTCAACGCTGTTCGACCTCCTGCTGCGTTTCTACGACCCGCAGCAAGGGCGCGTGCTGATTGATGGCATTCCTGCCGAACGCCTCGATCCGCTGGACCTGCGCCGTTGCTTCGCCTGGGTGTCGCAGACGCCGGCGCTGTTTTTCGGCTCGGTGGAGGACAACATTCGCTACGGCAACCCGGCCGCGAGTGTCGAGCAGGTGGAGGCAGCAGCGCGGATTGCCCATGCCCATGAGTTTATTCAGCTGCTGCCCCAGGGTTATCAGACGCACTTGGGTGACGGCGGCATGGGCTTGTCGGGCGGGCAGCGTCAGCGGTTGGCCATCGCGCGAGCTTTGCTGGCCGATGCACCGATTCTGTTGCTCGACGAAGCCACCAGTGCGCTGGATGCCCAGAGTGAGTACCTGATTCAGCAGGCGTTGCCGACGTTGATGAAGGGCCGTACGACCCTGGTGATCGCCCATCGACTGGCGACGGTGCAGAACGCGGACCGTATTGCGGTAATGGATCAGGGGAAATTGGTGGCGGTGGGAACCCATCGGGAGCTGATTGCCAGCAACCCGCTGTACGCGCGGCTGGCCGCCTTGCAGTTCAACGCCGGGGTGGAGCAGGCCGGCTGAATGCCGACCTGAATCTGCGCATCAGTCTTTGCGGTATTCGCAGAGGTAAGCGGTTTCTTCGGTCGCTTCGACGTCGAATTTGACGTTTGCCGGGATCTTGAAATCCGCACCGGCTTTGAAGGTTTCCCAATCATTGGCGCCCGGTAGCAGTACTTTCAGCTCGCCTGAAATCACGTGCATGATTTCGCGGTCGCTGGTGCCGAAGTTGTATTTTCCGGGAGCCATGACGCCGATGGTCGCGTCGCCTGCCGCTTGCTTGAAGGCGATGGATTTGACGGTACCGTCGAAATACTCGTTGACCTTGAACATGGCTGATCTCCTTGGGAAGGGCTGGAAAAGGCCGGACAGTATGCCGAACGTATAAAAGGCCGTCATCCGCTTTGGTAAATGCGTCACGCTTCAGCCTGGAATCACCAGTGGTAACAAACGTGCGGTATTGCGCGCGTCCGAGAGCGCCCGGTGTTGCTGGCCATTGAAATGCATTCCCGCCAGTTGCAGCGCGGTGTTCAGGCCGCAGGGTTTTTGCAGGTGACGGGCTTTGGCGAAGCGTTGTTTCAGGTTGATGTGGGGCAGGGTGGCGAGTTCGCTGCTGAGCTGGTGCTGACGCCAGTCCTGTTGCAGTTGCTGACGATCGTAATCGCCCCAACTGGTCCAGGCGACCAGTCGCTCGCGGTGTTGGGCGATCCAGCGTTCGAACTGTGGCCATACGGCGGGCAGCGTCAGGGCACTGTCGATGAAGCTCTGCTGAATGTGCGTCAACTCGCGGCAGAAGGGCGTTAGCAATGGCCGTCGCACGGGCCGCACGTAGCGTTCGAAATGGTCGATTTCGCGCCCGTCCTGATTGACCAGTGACGCACCGATTTCGATGATTTCCATTTCCGCTACCGGCCATCCGCCCTCTTCGGTGGTGGCCTCCAGGTCTATCACCAGCCAGTAGGGCATCTCGAACTCCTGTTTCATAACCTGCGGCAGCGCCCTGGAGCGTAGCCACATCATGGCCGTCACGTCCAACTGCCCGGCGCAGATGATCCATCATTGGGACTCGCGGCAGGCAGGAAGGTTTGCAGGGGCAGCGTCTTTTGTAGCGTCTGACTTGCATATGGCCGGGACAGCGCTTGCCTGGCCAACGCGCCTCGGCATAAATTGCAGGCGCATTCGGTCCTCACATAAAGCGCAGCGCGGTCGATAACGCAAAGGACAAGGACAGCTTCAGCCGGGAATGCACTGTTTGGCAGGACCGGCTTTAGCCGGGAAAGCGTCAGTCGGCACACCACAAACGGGTGGCGCTCAGACGGGCCTCTTCCCGGCTAAAGCCGGTCCTGGAAAGACATCGCGCGCATCCAGCCGGGAAGGAGGCGTTAAGGAGAAGAAAGGGCCGGGGATGGCGGGAGTTTGGGAGACGGGGCATTTAGCCTCTGTTTGACCGTTGTCTAATTGATCGCGAACGCATAGCTTACGTACTCCGTTTCGCCTGAGGTGCCTTGTCTTGATGTCCATGCCGATGCGGATGGCTTTTAAAACCCTGCTGTTCACGACCACAACGCTGTGGGCCTGGCAGGCCGGTGCGACGCAGATCGTGCGCATTGGTGCGGCGCATTTCCCGCCGTATACGATTCGTCCCGAGCGCGGCGAAGACACCGGGCTGTTGCCGCAGATGATCACCGCGCTGAACGCGATGCAGAACGACTACCGCTTTGAAGCGGTGCCCACTTCCATTCCGCGCCGGTTTCGCGATTTCCAGCAGGCGCGCTTCGACATGGCCATTTTCGAAAACCCCGCCTGGGGCTGGAAAGGCATTCCCCATGAAGATGTCGATATGGGGCTCGAAGACGCCGAAGTGTTTGTCGCCCATCGCTTGCAGGGCAGGACCCAGACGTATTTCGATGAGTTGCACGGCAAGCGCCTCGCGCTGTTCAGCGGCTATCACTACGCGTTCGCGGGTTTCGACGCCGACCCTAAATTCCTTGCCGACAACTACAACGCCACGCTGACCTATTCCCATGACAGCAACCTGCTGATGGTGCTGCGCGACCGTGCGGACATCGCGCTGGTGACGCGCTCCTACCTGAGCACGTTCATGTCGAATAACCCGCAGGACGCCGACCAGTTTTTGGTCTCGGACCGTGTGGACCAGGTCTATCGGCACTACGCGCTGTTGCGCCCGGATGCACCCATCAGCGGCGAACGCTTCAGCGAATTGCTCCGGCAGCTACGGGAAAATGGCGAGATGTTCAAAATCTTTCAGCCGTTTCGCATCGCGGTGACCCCACAATCCACCCATCACGCGGTGGCGCTGGGCGAAGGTGCGGACAGGGACTGACGAAGGCGAGTATTACCGGCTGAGGAAGCGCGGCGGGTGATCAGGCGGGCGGGGTGCGGGAGCGCTGATGATGCGCTCCTCACAACACAGGCTCAGCGGTCTCGCGCTTCTTTTGCGTCCATCTCGGCATTTCGCTCGTGGACGCGCTTGAGTTGTTCATCGGTGAGGGGCAGTTTCTTCGCTGAATCCTTGAGCATCAGCAGACCGCCGACGATCGATCCGATTGCAACGACCAGAATTAACCAGGCATACCAGGGCATAACGCTCTCCTTCTTGTGATATGGCTTGGAGCAGCGACGCTGTCCAGTGGTTCAATTGTAGGAGATGCTCGACGCCTGGCGCGGGTCGGGCAGGCATTTACCGATTGCCGGGTCCCGCCCTGCAGGATGTTCGGCTACAATGCGCGCCGATTTCGACTTGCCAGAGAACCCGCTCATGTCCGCCTGCCAGACCCCCATCATCGTCGCCCTGGATTTCCCGACCCGCGAAGCCGCGTTGAATCTGGCTGATCAACTGGACCCCAAGCTGTGCCGGGTCAAAGTGGGCAAGGAGCTGTTCACCAGTTGCGCATCGGATATCGTCGAAACCCTCAACAGCAAAGGCTTCGAAGTGTTCCTGGACCTCAAATTCCACGACATTCCCAACACCACGGCGATGGCGGTCAAGGCCGCCGCTGAAATGGGCGTGTGGATGGTTAACGTGCACTGCTCCGGCGGCCTGCGCATGATGGCGGCCTGCCGTGACGTACTGGATCAGCGCACCGGCCCCAGGCCGCTGTTGATTGGCGTGACCGTGCTGACCAGCATGGAGCGCGAGGATCTGGCAGGGATCGGTCTGGACATCGAGCCCCAGGAGCAGGTGCTGCGGTTGGCGGCGCTGGCTGAAAAAGCCGGGATGGACGGTCTGGTGTGTTCCGCGCTGGAAGCCCAGGCGCTGAAAGCGGCGCATCCGTCGCTGCAACTGGTGACGCCAGGCATTCGTCCGGCCGGCAGTGCGCTGGACGATCAGCGCCGCATCCTCACGCCGCGTCAGGCGCTGGATGCGGGCTCCGATTATCTGGTCATCGGCCGCCCGATCAGCCAGGCCGCCGATCCGGCGAAAGCGTTGGCAGCGGTGGTGGCGGAGCTGGCGTAAAACGCGCCATCCGCTGCCGGACTCGATCCTGTAGGAGCGCGCTTGCCCGCGATCGCGGTATGTCAGCGACTTAAGTTACCGCCTGACACGCCGCATTCGCCAGTTGCGCGCACCACCGGTTTCTCACTCAGAAACCGCTGCGTTTCAGGATTGAATCCATGCTCTCCTTCGACGGCCGACCGTAGAACTTCAGCAATTCCGAAGCCCGGTTGGTGAAGAACCCGTCCACCCCTTGTTTGCTGATCGCTTTGAAATCCACCGCGTCATCCACGGTGTACGGGTGAACGATCATTCCGCGATCGTGGGCCATCTTGTTCATCCACGGCTGCACCAGGTCACTGTAGCTCTGGTCCCCGCCGTTCTTCAGCGCTGCCGACGGCCCGGTACCTACGGCGCCGTGGGCTTTGGCCCAGTCCATCCAGGTGGCGAACTCTTCTTTGGATTTCACCTGCTGGCTGGCGTAAAAGCTGGCTTTGTCCATGGCCCCCGAGTCCTTGAAAGTCTTGCCCGACGCCGTTTCGATAGAGCCGTCACCCAGCCACAGCAGCAGCACTTTCGGGGTGTCGGGCATGCTCTTCTGCAGCAACTCCAGACTTGGTTTTTCAAAGGTCTGCAACACCACGCGGCCCGGCATGTGGGCGACGTTGACGTAGCCTTTCTCGGCTGCAGGACGCTGGCTCAGCCATCCGCGCTGATCGAGCTTCTTCTTCAAATCTTCTTCGATGCCCGGAAACTGCGCCGGCACCTTGGTCTCGATGTACAGACCGGGCTTGTTCTTGCCGCCTTCGGCGATGTCGATGACCTCGTCCAGCGTCAGAATCTTCAGCCCGGCGTAGGTGGCGCGGCCGCGATCCGGGTAGGCCTTGTTGAACCACGAGCCGGCGTCGAGGCGTTTGATTTCTTCCAGCGTGAACGTGTTCAGCGGGTCCTTGGCCCGTTGCGGGTAGACCTCGGCGATGTTGGTGGTGCGCTCCAGCGTGTTGTCATGCAGCGCGATGAGCACGCCATCCTTGGTGCGCTGAATGTCCATCTCCAGGTAATCCGCGCCCAGTTCGCGGGCCAGCGTGTAGGACGGGACGGTCTCCTCGGGCGCATTGAACGATGCACCGCGATGGGCAATCACTGCCGGCCACGGCACGCCGATCTTCGCCGCCAGCGCCCGCCCCGGTTCCTTGCCGGTGTCCGCGGCGGCCAGGGCTACGGCGGAAGACAACAACACACCGGCAATCGCGGCGCCGCTCAACGTTCTGGATAATCCTTTCAACATGGTTCTGACGTTCCTTTTGCGCAAGTCCGTTCATGGCGCAGCCGTTGCCGCACCGCATGGCACATCGTTTTTATCGTGGCGAAATCGGGTGTCGCAAGGTTCAGACCTTAAACAGCAACGGGCATGGCGGGCAACCGCGGTTGTCGTTCTGGGGGGGATTGCTGTCGGTTTGACGGAGATTGTAGAGGCCACGGCTGCTCCGTTGACTCGGTATCGAGTGCCTGAAAGTGTCGGCGTGTCCTGTGACGTTAATGGGTCTGCCGGGCTGATGCATATTGTCAGAACACTGGATTTTCCGTGTCCGCCTTTGCCCAACCGCTCTCACTCGCGCTACTGTCAGCTCCACGAATTTCGCGCAGCGGAGGGATGATGAAAACGGTGTTGGTGCTGGTTGAAAGCGTGAACATGTATTTACCGATTCTGGAAAGCAGCGGCTTTCGCCTGATTCTGGCGCCGACGCCGGCGATGCGTGCGGAGGCGGTAGCGAACGGGGGCGAGGAGATTGACGCTGTTTTGACCCGCGGGCCGCTGGGTTTCACCGCCGAGGAAATGGCTGTGCTACCGAATCTCGGCATCATCTGTGTGATTGGCGCCGGCTACGAGCGGGTCGACCTCGAAGCCGCCGAGGCGCGGGGCATCGTGGTGACCAACGGGGCAGGGGTGAACGCGCCGAGTGTGGCGGACCATGCGATGGCCTTGCTGCTGGCGGCGGTTCGCGACATTCCCCAGGCCGACGCCTCGGTGCGCCGCAACGAATGGCGCAAGGTCACACGGCCCTCGTTCGCTGGCAAACGCCTGGGCATTCTCGGTCTGGGCTCGGTCGGGATGGCCATCGCCAAACGCGCGCTGGGGTTCGACATGGTGATCAATTATCACAGCCGCTCGCCGCGCCCGGGCGTGGATTTCAACTATTGCCCGACGCCGCTGGCGCTGGCCGAAGCGTCGGACTTTCTGGTAGTCGCAACGCCTGGCGGCGGCTCGACGCGGCACCTGATCGACAAGGCCGCCATCGAAGCGTTGGGCGCTGACGGCTTCATCGTCAACATCGCCCGGGCCAGTGTCGTCGACACCGATGCGCTGATCGACGCGCTCCAGCAGGGCCGCCTGGCCGGGGCGGCGCTTGACGTGTTCGATGACGAACCGCATGTCCCCGATGCCCTGAAAGCGTTGAACAACGTGGTCCTCTCTCCGCACCTTGCCGGGCTGTCGCCGGAAGCATCGCGCGACACCGTGCAAATGGTCGCCGACAACCTGCTGGCGTTTTACGCGGGCCAGCCGGTGCTGACCCCTGTTCACAGCTGATACGGGGTTGCCGCGGCCATGATGGACCGCAGAACGCTCCCCAACAAAAACGCTTTAATAAAAAGAGGAATCGCGCATGTCTTCATCATCTGGCCTGAAAGTCGCTCTGGTCACTGGCGCCGGCAGCGGCATTGGCCGTGCCGTGGCGCTGCAATGGCTGGCTGACGGTTTTGCCGTGGTGCTGGCCGGGCGTCGGCCTGAACCGTTGCAGGCGCTGGTCGAACAGGCCGAGGCTGCCGGGCAGCAGGCGTTGGCGGTGCCGACGGATGTGCGCGATCCGGCCAGTGTCGAGGCGCTGTTCGCGACCATTGAACGCACATTCGGTCGACTGGACGTTTCGTTCAATAACGCTGGCATCGGCGCACCGGCAGTGCCGATGGACGAGTTGTCGGTCGAGCAGTGGAAGAACGTCATCGACACCAATGTCACCGGGATGTTTTTGTGCGTGCGTGCCGCGTTCGGCCTGATGCGGCGTCAGGTGCCCCAGGGCGGCCGGATCATCAACAACGGTTCGATTTCGGCCCACACGCCGCGGCTGTTCAGCTCGCCTTATACGTCCAGCAAACACGCGGTGCTGGGCCTGACCAAAAGCACAGCGCTGGACGGTCGGCCGTTCAATATCGCCTGTGGCCAGATCGACATCGGCAACGCCCTGACCGACATGACCGACCGCATGACCAAAGGCGTGTTGCAGCCCAACGGCGATCTGCAGGTCGAGCCGACCATGAATGTGCAGCACGTGGCCGAAGCGGTGAGTTACATGGCCGGGCTGCCACTGTCGGCCAACGTGCTGAACATGACCGTCATGGCCAGCGGCATGCCGTTTGTAGGGCGTGGCTGATCGGTCGGCTCGGCTCGTTGGGTTGAGTCGCGTTGCGTTGTTTTGTCCAAAACCTGGTGGGATCCGTCCAACCCGGCTGAGCGATCAATCGCCACACTCAACCCATGCCGAGCCACCTTCAATCGAGGACACTGCCATGACCGAGTTCGTTATCGCCCCCGTTGCCACACCGTCCCTGGCCGTCGCCGGGACGTCCAGCCGTTTTCCGATTCGTCGGGTTTTCTGTGTTGGCCGCAATTACTCCGATCACGCCCGGGAAATGGGCCACGACCCTGACCGCGAGCCGCCGTTCTTCTTCATGAAGCCCGCCGACGCCGTGGTACCCGCCCAAGGCCAGGTCGCCTACCCGCCGCTCACCGAGGACCTGCATCACGAGATCGAACTGGTCGTGGCGATCGGCAAGGACGGCGTGAACATTGACCCGCAGGACGCTTTGACCCACGTGTGGGGCTACGGCGTCGGCCTGGACCTCACCCGCCGCGACTTGCAGGCGCAGGCCAAGAAAATGGGCCGGCCATGGGAGTGGGCCAAAGCGTTCGATGCCTCCGCGCCTGCTACGCCGCTGCACCCGGTTAGCGAGATCGGGCATCCGGAGGCGGGTGCGATCTGGCTCGACGTCAATGGCGAGCGCCGCCAGCGTGGCGATCTGTCTGACCAGATCTGGGCTGTCAGGGACGTGATCGCGTACCTGTCGCAGTCGGTTGGGGTCAAGGCGGGCGACCTGATCTACACCGGCACGCCGGCCGGGGTAGGCGCTTTGCAGCGCGGTGATGTGGTCACCGCCGGGATCGAAGGCATTGCCGAACTGAGTGTGACAATCGGCTGATCCCATGTTGACGCCCGGCTGATAATCGTTTGGTCCGGCTGCCGCCGTTGCCCTACCATGGGGCAGTCCGAACCCGCGATTTCAGGTGTTTCAGCGATGGCCCATCCCTCCCGCATCCAGACCTATGGCATGCAGCAGCGCAGCGACCGCATGGATTTCTACATCCGTGACAAGTCCGCCCGACCCGCGCTGACGGCGCCCCATCGTCATGAATATTTTCAGATCCAGATCAACCTCGGCGGCGACACCGTGCAGCACATCGGTGGCGCGGTCAGGCCGTTTCCGCGCAACACCCTGGCGTTCATCCTGCCCCATCGCCTGCACGTGATTCCGCACCCGGAAGACGGCAACTTTGTGCTGATCAACTTTTCTCAGGAATTTCTCCTGCAGCATCTGCAGTGCGATCCGATGGACCTTGAAGACGTGCCCGTCGCCGAGGCGCCTGAGCTGGCGCCGTTCCGGTTTCAGGAGCATCTGGATTTCACGCTCGACGACGCCGACTTCGCTGAAGTGACCGCGCTGTTGCTGCAGATGCGTGACATGGACCGCGCGAGGCAGCTGGGCTCTGGCGCGATCCTGCGAGGCTGTCTGCTGCAATTGATCGGCATGGTGTGCAATCGCTACGAAGCGCAGTTGCTGGCGCTGTCGGCGAACAAGGCCGAGCGGCGTGGACGGCGCGATGCGATGAGCCGCGTGATCGACTACATTCGTGAACACATCGCCGATCCGGCCATGACCCTCACCGATGCCGCGGCGGCGGCCTTTCTGTCGCCCAACTACCTGACCCACCTGCTGCGCAAGGAAACCGGCAAGACCTTTTCCGAACTGGTCCTGGAGCGGCGCATGGGGCTGGCGCGCACGCATTTGATGAACAGCAGCAAACCCCTGAGCCATATCGCACAAATCTGTGGGTTTACCGACGAAGCCTATTTTTCGCGGCGCTTTCGCAAAGCCCATGGCATGCCACCGGGGCAGTTTCGCCGGGAGCGGCGGGGTGGTTGAGTAGGACTGAGAGGGGGCTGCGTCTTACCGCATAAGTGATAGTGCCTGAACCTGCCTCTTCCCGGCTGAAGCCGGTCCCACTATTGCATCGCACGACGCTCCGCGGCACTTCCTCATGCTTGATCGACGCAGAGCGTCCGGGGCTGCATTCCCACGCGGAGCGTGGGAACGATCAGGTGTCGTGAACACCGCGTGCTTTTAGTGGGACCGGCTTCAGCCGGGAAGGCGTCGGCACAGCTGGCATCGTCCCAGCGCCGCCGGACTTACAGCTCAATCGCTTTGGTCAGCTCGCTGAACAGCGCCGACACCGAGCGCAGCGCTCGGCAATCCGGACGCGTCAGCAGCCACAGCCCGGTGTCATGCCCTGCGAGCGGCGCGCTTATGGGCTGAACCTCGCTGTCCCTCAGCATGAAATCCGGCAGCGCTGCCACGCCCATGCCTGCGCGCACCAACTGGGCGACTGCAAGCATGGAGCTGCAGCGGTAGGCGAGGTTCACGCCGGGCAGATGCTGCCGCCGCCACATCACGGTCGGGTGATCGGGGAGGAAATCGTCGGGGGCGATCCAGGCCATGTCGTCGAGGGCCAGATCACCGCAGCGTCGCGCGTAGGCCTCGCTGGAACAGACCCGATACGCAACCGTGCCCAGGCGAGTGCCGACCAGGTGCTCAGGCGGCGTGTTGGTCAGACGCAGCGCGATGTCGGCGTCGCGTCGGCTCAGGTTGGCAAAGCTGCTGGAGGTGTTCATTTCCAGGCGCAGGCCCGGGTAGTTCGGCATGAATCGGCTCAGGGCGGGGAGCAACAGGCTTTGCAGCACGGCTTCGGTGCAGGTCAGGCGCACGGTGCCGCTGACGACTTGCCGGCCCTGCTCGAGACTCAACTGCGCGAGGGCCAAGGCGTTCTCGGCACTTTCGGCCTGCTGGGCGAGCGCCAGCGCGGCACTGGTCGGTACGTAGCCTGTGCGGCTCTTGTCGAAGAGCGCAGTGCCCACCGCCTTTTCCATCCGACGCACCGCGCGGAACACCGTCGAGACATCGACCGTCAGCAGTTCGGCGGCCTTGGCCAGCGTCCGCCCACGGACCAGCGCAAGGATGAGGGTGAGGTCGGCATGGTTGATTCGATAGTGCGCAGCTGCATTGATCACTTGCCTGAACGCCCATTCTGATTGCAGGGCGACAAGCTTATAGTCGCCCCAGGACCTCACGCAAAGCGTTTTGATATCAGGGAGCACACATGACTCAACGGCAGAAAATCCGGATCGCACTGGTGGGTGACTATGACCCGAGCGTACCCGCGCATCAGGCGATACCCGTGGCGCTGGACAGGGTGTCGAGCGAAACCGGTCTCAGCGTCCAGGGAAAGTGGCTGCCGACGACGGATATCGTGGATGGCGCGAGCCTGCAGGCGTTCGATGGCATCTGGTGCGTCCCGGCCAGCCCCTACCGCGACATGGACGGCGCGCTGACCGCAATTCGCTTCGCTCGTGAGCGGCTGGTTCCCTTCCTCGGGACGTGCGGCGGCTTTCAGCACGCGTTGCTGGAGTACGCGCGTAATTGCCTGGGCTGGGCCGATGCCGAGCACGCCGAGACGGCGCCGGAATCCGAGAACGCAATCATCACGCCGTTGAGTTGTTCGCTGGTCGAGGCCTTCGCGCCGATTCGTCTGCGGGCCGGTTCGCGGATTGCCGCCGCGTACGACGCGCTCGAAACACACGAGCGCTACCGCTGCCGCTACGGTTTGCGCAAGGAACTGGAGGCTGAGGTTTTTGCCGGTCCGCTGAAAGTGTCCGGCCATGACCACGACGACGAGGTCCGGGCGATGGAGCTCGACGGTCATCCGTTTTTCATCGCGACGTTGTTTCAACCGGAACGCGCCGCGCTGGAGGGCAGCACGCCGCCATTGGTGAAGGCGTTTGTGCTGGCCTGCGCGGAGAGTGAATTGACATGATGTTGGCAAAAACATTTGCCGTGCCGTATTACGCGGTGGTCTTCACCTCGGTCCTTACTGGGCATGAAGCACGGGAATATGACGATGCAGCGCAGCGGATGCTCGACCTCATTCGTCAGCAGCCTGGTTTTCTCGGCGTGGAATCGGCACGCGACGACGATGGGCTGGGGATCACCGTGTCTTACTGGGACAGCTAAGCAGCGATCCTGGCGTGGAAGGAACACCCGGAACACCGAGACATACGTGAGCGCGGCCGTTCTACGTGGTATCGGCAATGCACGACCCGGGTTTCCAAGGTGGAGCGGGAATACAGCTTCAACAATTGAAGCGCTAGCCTTTAGTAGACCGGCTTCAGCCGGGCAGGGGCCTTCATATGCACTCTCGATTTTGCGGTGTGGCGAATGACGTCTTCCCGGCTAAAGCCGGTCCTACATCCGCGTTCACCCCAATTTCACTGACTGCACACGCTGCTTTAGTAGGACCGGCTTCAGCCGGGAAGGGGCCGGTGTTGGCGCCATCGGTTTCATGGCGTGACCATTGACGCGTTCCCGGCTGAAGCCGGTCCTACCGCTACCCGCCGGCTTTATTCATCCAATCATGGCATGACCGGCGGAACGTAAGCCAACGTCGTGCCCAGCACCCACAACAGGAACAGCACCAGCGGCGTATGCACCAGCAGTTGCACGAACGAGAAACCGATCAAGTCCCGTGCCTTCAGGCCGAGCACGCCCAACAGCGGCAGCATGTAGAAGGGGTTGATCAGGTTCGGCAGCGCTTCGGCGGCGTTGTAGATCTGCACCGCCCAGCCGAGGTGGTATTTGAGATCGTTGGCAACCTGCATCACGTACGGCGCTTCGATGATCCATTTGCCGCCACCCGAGGGAATGAAGAACCCGAGAATCCCCGAGTACACGCCCATCAGCAGCGCATAGGTGTCGTGGGAAGCGATGCTGGTGAAGAACGTCGAGATGTGGTGCGCGACGGTTTGCGCATCGCCGCCCTTGACCGTGGTCAGCAGCGCGGCGATCGAACCGTACAACGGAAACTGAATCAGCACGCCGGTGGTGGTCGGCACGGCGCGGGCGACGGCATCGAGGAAGCTGCGCGGACGCCAGTGCAGCAGCGCGCCGACCATGATGAACAGGAAGTTGTAGGTGTTCAGGCCGGAAATCGCGGTGATCGCGGGTTTGGTGCTGAACTCGTTGTACAACCAGCCGGACGCCAGCACGACCATCAGAATGATCAGCAGCGGGCTGTATTCCAGCCATTCGCCCGGCCGGGTGCGCGGTGGCAACGGTGGCAGGCTGAAGCTCGGGTCTATGCCGCATTCTTTGGCATCGCGGGCGTTGGCCGGTCCGGGGGCCGTGGCGTAGGCAACAATGATCGAGACCACCACCAGTGCGAGCAGCATCACGCCGGACTGCCAGAGGAAGATCGTCTGGGTGAACGGAATCACCCCGGTGATCGCCAGGATCGAGGGCGGCAGGCTGGCCGGGTTGGCTTGCAACTGCGCGGCGGACGACGACAGGCCCAAGGCCCACACCGCGCCCAGACCCAGATAAGCCGCCGCACCGGCAGCGCGGTAGTCCATTTTCAGATCGGTACGCCGGGCGAGTGCCCGCACCAGCAAGCCGCCGAAGACCAGCGACAAACCCCAGTTGAGCAGTGACGCCACCATGCTGATCAGCGCGACCCAGGCCACAGCCGACCGGCCGTTTTTCGGGATGCGCGCCAGGCGGTCGATCAGCTTGACCGCCGGCGGCGAGCTGGCGACGACGTAACCGCCGATGACCACGAAGGCCATTTGCATGGTGAAGGGGATCAGGCTCCAGAAGCCGTCACCGAAGGCCCTGGCGGTGTCGGCGGGTTTGGCGCCGATGACCAGCGTGGCGAGTGTGACGATGACCACGGCCAGGGCGGCGAACACCCACGAGTCCGGGAACCAGCGTTCCGCCCATTTGGCGCAACGCAGGGCAAAGCGGGCGGAGCGGCTTTCTTCGATGTCGGCGGCCACGTTTGTTACCTCTTGGAGTTATTGTTCAGGTTTTTTGGACAGCTGTTTCAAGTGTTGGCGGTGACGCGAAAAAAGCACCGGCTCAGATACAGCAAAGCCCCTTCATCGCTGAAGGGGCAGGGCGGTCTGACCAAAGGTGCGGGTGTGCGAAAGCTCAGGGTGTTGCCAAAACGTGGAGCACGACGCGGAACCTGTAGGAGCGCGCTTGCCCGCGAAAGGGGCTTTCAGACACGGCGTGGGTGTCTGGCCATCCGCGGTTCGCGGGCAAGCGCGCTCCTACAAGTACCGCGCCATCGCCGTTAAAACGTCATTTCAACCACGTCATCCGGCACGATCAGCTTGCCAGCGGTCTTGGCGATGATTTCATCGACGGTCACGCCCGGTGCGGTTTCGCGCAGCACGAAGGCGCCGTTTTCGATCTCCAGGTAAGCGAGGTCGGTCAGCACTTTCTTGATGCAGCCGGCGCCGGTCAGCGGCAGGCTGCAGCGTGACAGCAGCTTGGATTCGCCGTCCTTGGACGCGTGGGTCATGGTGACAATGATGTTCTCGGCGCCAGCCACCAGGTCCATCGCGCCACCCATGCCCTTGACCAGCTTGCCGGGAATCATCCACGAGGCGATGTTGCCCTCGACGTCCACTTCGAACGCGCCAAGCACGGTCAGGTCGACGTGGCCGCCACGGATCATGGCGAAGGACTCGGCCGACGAGAAGATCGACGCGCCCTTGCGCGCCGTCACCGTCTGTTTGCCGGCGTTGATCATGTCGGCGTCGATGGTCTCTTCAGTCGGAAAAGCGCCCATGCCGAGCAGGCCGTTTTCCGATTGAAGCATCACGTCGATGCCGTCCGGGACGTAGTTGGCGACCAGGGTCGGAATGCCGATGCCCAGGTTCACGTAGAAGCCGTCTTGCAGTTCGCGCGCAACGCGCTGTGCCATTTGTTCGCGGGAGAGTGCCATGATCTTGGGTCTCTTTTATTCTGTCCGGCCTGTGGGGGGCCGGAGATACAAAGGGGGAAAGCGGTTCGAGTACGACGCTGACGTCAGGCTTTTCTGACGGTTCGCTGCTCGATGCGCTTCTCGAACGTGCCCAGGATCACGCGATCGACATAGATGCCGGGGGTGTGGATTTCGGTGGGCAGCAGCACGCCGGGCTCGACGATTTCTTCGACTTCCACCACGGTGATCCTGCCGGCGGTGGCCACGACGGGATTGAAGTTCTGCGCGGTGTGACGGTAGACCACGTTGCCGAAGTGGTCGGCCTTCCAGCCTTTGACGATGGCGAAGTCGCCGGTGATGGCTTCTTCCAGAATCACATGGCGGCCGTTGAACTGGCGGGTTTCCTTGCCTTCTGCAACGGGTGTGCCGTAGCCGGTCGCGGTGTAGAACGCGGGAATGCCCGCGCCGCCCGCGCGCATTTTTTCGGCCAGGGTGCCTTGGGGGGTCAGCTCGACTTCCAGCTCGCCGCTGAGCAACTGGCGCTCGAACAGGGCGTTTTCACCGACGTAGGACGCGACCATTTTGCGGATTTGCCGGTCTTCTAGAAGGATGCCGAGGCCAAAGCCGTCGACGCCGCAGTTGTTGGAAACGACTGTCAGGCCCTTCACGCCCATGCGTTTGATTTCAGCGATGAGGTTTTCGGGGATGCCGCACAGTCCGAAGCCGCCGGACAGCACGGTCATGTTGTCGGTCAGCCCGGCGAGGGCTTCAGCGTAGGTTGCCACGCGTTTATCGAGTCCAGCCATGGTGAGATCCCGCCTTATTTGTAGTTGTGTCCGACAATCTAAGCATCGGAAAGCGTTGGCCGCATCTTCTCTCGCATGCACTGATTTGTTAATTTTGTTTTTTTGATCGATTGATAAGTAATCCAAATATATGAACGTGAAACAGCTTCGGGCGTTTCTGGCGGTGGCGCAGTGCCTGAGTTTCGCTCAGGCCGGTGAGCGTTTGCATGTGTCGCAACCGGCGTTGAGCCTGACCATCAAGGCGCTGGAGGAAGACCTGGGCGGGCAATTGCTGACCCGCACCACGCGCCAGGTCAGCCTGACCCCGGAGGGTGAGGCCTTGCTGCCACTGGCCCGCCAGTTGCTCGCCGACTGGGACAACACCGAAGAACTGCTGCGTCAGCGTTTCACCCTGCAGATGGGCAAGGTGTCGGTGGCCGCCATGCCGTCCTACGCGGGCAACCTGCTGCCGATCGCGCTGAAGGTGTTTCGCGAGCGCTACCCGCGGGTGAATGTGGCGGTGCACGACGTGATCAACGAGCAGGTGGTGGAAATGGTCGGCCATCGGCGCGTGGAGCTGGGCATTGGCTTCGAGCCCGAGGCGGGCAATAACCTGATTTTCACGCCGTTTTACATGGACCGCTTTGTCGCCGTGGTGCCGAAGGATTCGCCACTGGCCGCCCGCAACGAAGTGAGTTGGGACGAGCTGCTGCGTCACGACTTCATCACCCTGCAACGCCCCTCCGCTGTGCGCTTGCTGCTGGAGCAGGACCTGCAGAGCCAGCACGGCAAACTGTCGGTGGCGTTCGAAAGCCATCAGCTGTCGACGGTGGGCCGCATGGTCGCCAACGGCCTGGGCGTCAGCGCGGTGCCGTCGCTGTGCATCGAGCAGATGGAAGAACTCGGCGCCCGCTGCATTGCGCTGGAAGGCCCGCGCATCGAGCGGCGTATAGGTTTGATGACCCAGGCGGACCACCAATTGTCGGCAGCGGCCCAGGGGTTGCGCGAGGTGCTGATTGAATGCGCACGGGGCCAAATCGGCCAGATCCTGTGAAAATTTAGCTGCGACGCAATGCCGCATCCGGTATGGTTCGGCCGGTTGAAACATAATGTTTCAAATCATCCTGAGATAAAACCGAACGATAAGGGGTTCCGCGTTGGATGTGTCGTCTGCTGCCTGGGTGTTTCATGACACCCGCCTGATCATCTGCTGCCTGATCGCCATTGCCACCATCATTGTGCTGATCAGCGCGACCAAGCTCCCGCCGTTTCTGTCGATTCTGGTGGGCACATTCATCGCAGGGATAGGCGCGGGGTTGCCAGCGGAGGCAGTGGCGAAGGCGTTCAGCAAGGGCGCGGGCGGGA
The DNA here is from genome assembly GCF_021728295.1 of Pseudomonas petrae. Taxonomy (GTDB): domain Bacteria; phylum Pseudomonadota; class Gammaproteobacteria; order Pseudomonadales; family Pseudomonadaceae; genus Aquipseudomonas; species Aquipseudomonas petrae. The sequence continues at coordinate 27,259 of NZ_JAKJXE010000001.1, read as the reverse complement.
TTCTCGGTGAGGCCGGGATCATCATTGCCCTGGGTGCCATGCTCGGTGCGCTGATGGCCGAGTCGGGCGCGGCCGATCGCATTGCCTCAACGCTATTGGGGCTGGGCAAGGGCAAGGCTCTGCCATGGGTCATGGCCCTGGTGGCCATGGTCATCGGCCTGCCGCTGTTCTTCGAAGTGGGCCTGGTGATGATGGTGCCGATCATCTTCGTCATGGCGCGCCAGTCGAATCAGCCGCTGCTGAAAATCGCCATTCCTGCGCTGGCCGGCATGACCACGTTGCACGCGCTGATGCCGCCGCACCCAGGGCCGCTGATTGCCGTCAGCGCCTTGCACGCCGATCTCGGCCTGACCATGTTGCTGGGTTTTTGCGTGGCAGTGCCGGCGGTGATTCTGGCCGGTCCTCTATACGGGAACTGGCTGTCAAAGCGCATGCACATTGAGGAACCGGCGGAACTGGGCGAGCTGTTCTCGGCCAAGCCCAGCGCCTCCCGCCAGCCGAGCTTCGGTATCTCGTTGCTGATCATTCTGCTGCCGGTGATTCTGATGCTCGGCAGCACGTTGGCGAAAATCGCCATGGAGCCGGAAAGCAACATCGCCCTGACGCTGAAATTCCTTGGTGAACCGCTGGTGGCGTTGGGCATTGCGGTGCTGGCCGCAACGGTGTGTCTGGGCTGGGCCAACGGTATCTCCCGCGAGCAAGTGGGCGGCACGCTGCGCAAGAGCCTGGCGCCGATTGCCGTGCTGCTGTTGACCATTGGCGCGGGCGGCGGCTTGAAGCAAACGCTGCTGGACGCCGGTGTCAGCCAGACCATCAGCAAAGTGGCCGAAGGCGCACACATGCCGTACCTGCTGCTGGCCTGGTTGATTGCGGTCGCGCTGCGTCAGGCCACTGGTTCAGCCACCGTCGCGACCACCACCACGGCGGGCATTCTTGCGCCGATGATGGCCGGGCTGGCGCCTGTGGAAGCCTCGTTGGTGGCGCTGGTGATCGGGGCGGGCTCGGTGTTCTTCTGCCACGTCAACGACGCGGGATTCTGGATGGTCCGCGAATACTTCGGCCTGCAGTTGAAGCAAACCATTTGGGTCTGGTCGGTACTGCAGACGATTGTGTCGGTGGTGGGGCTGATCGGCACGTCGTTGTTGTGGCACTTTCTGGTCTGAAGATTTCCGAAAGTCAAGGCTGAAAACTTGTGGGACTGAGCAGCCTCACAGGGTTTGCCTCCGACGCACGTGTTGGGCGTACCTTGCCAAAAATTGATGACGGTCATGCCGGCCTCTTCCCGGCTGAAGCCGGTCCCACTAAGAGTAGCGCGTGCATTCATTAAAATGCGTGTGATGAAACCGGCCCCTTCCCGGCTGAAGCCGGTCCTACAGTGGGTGCGCGGTGTCTGTAGGACCGGCTTTAGCCGGGAAGCTTTTGATCTTGATCTTCGAATAAATAAAGCCCAGTCACCGCCAAACGCGACTTGGGTGCAGGCTGAACGTAGACGATGCGCAGTGGGCCGAGCCGCATGGATGCGGCGAGAGCGCCGTCAGGACATGGATGTCCGTTCGGCGCGGGCCCACGGAGCATCGTCGGAGTGAAGGAACCCTGACGAAGGAAGGGCCTAACCGAGAGCAGGCACTTTTGCTTACTTTTGGTGCTTTTCAAAAGTAAGTCGCCGAAGGCGAAACCCGAGGCCGTTAGGCCGACGCACTCTACACCTAGATAGATCGCGGAACACACAATTGCGCGCCAAACCCGATAGCCACTATCAAGACGACTGATTTCTGCTGGAAAGGCCCGGCGCGTAGCCTTGGCTTCATTCCAGAAACGAGCCAAATGGAGGCTCCCAATGAACCGTCTTCTTGCCCTCTCCCTGTTACTCTCCGCCTCCGTTCTCGCCGGTTGTGCCGCTGGCAATCACCCGGAACTGCGTCCCTATAGCGCTGAAGAAACCCACCAGTTGGCCCTCGAAGATCTCAACCGTCGCGGCTTGTCTTACGACGAATTCCAGGCCCGCAAGGCGCAACTGATGGAGCAGCCACAACTGCAACGCGCCCACGAGTTCGATAACCGGGGTGAAGTGAACGCCGAAGTCAGCGTTGCTTCGAAAGCACGTCAGGGGTGAGTCGGAAAACTTACAACGCCAGTTTCAAATGCCCGCCCGCTTCCTTGTGACGCGCATGGGTCCGGTGTTGAAGGCCCAGTAAAAAGTGATCCAGACCGTCATGCAGACGCTGGGTCAGCAGTTCATCCAGATCACCGCCCAACGCGTTCTCGCCGTAGCTGATCTGGCTGTCGATGGCGAAGACCCCGTGCAGCACTTCCTGGCATTTCAGCGCGGACAGCACTGGTTTGAGCGCGTAATCCACCGCCAGCATGTGCGCAATGCTCCCTCCCGTCGCAATCGGCAAGACCACTTTGCCGTGCAGTGAGCGCTCCGGCAGCAGGTCGAGCAGCGTCTTCAACGCCCCCGAAAACGACGCCTTGTACACCGGCGTGCCGATCAGCAAGCCGTCTGCCTTCGCCACTGCGTCGATGAAAGCCACCACCTGCGGGCTGTCGAATCGGGCGTAGAGCAGGTCTTCGGCGTTGAAATCCTGAATGCGCACACTGTTCACTTCCACGCCATGGCCCTTGAGCCAGTGCGCGGCATGTTGCAGCACCACGCCCGAGCGCGACCGTGTGGAAGGGCTACCTGAAATCGAGACTACCAACATGTGTTATTTCCTTGGGGTCAGTCACCCGAGGTGCCAGGCACCGAGCAGGCCGCGATTAACGCGAAAGTGATGGGCGTGAAGACCCTTTGCCCGTACTGAAGCAGCATGCGTGCCAGCGATCTCCATCGCCCGCCGCCCCCGTCAATCCAGCGAGCCCCCACAGCTGCAATCCTGCCAACCACCCCAAACTGTTGATCCAGGCGCACGTATCTGTTGATCCACTGTTGCCGTAGCAACACTTTCCTTCACTAAATCAAACCCAAAAAAAATCCCCGCAGTCGGACCACTGCGAGGATTTCCCTGTTGCTCTGCTGTCAGCTTGAAGCTTCAAACTCGCCGCTTGAAGCTGCCTGTCCGATCAATTCCTGAACATCGCACCCGTCTGGATGATGTTGTTCGAGCCCAGCAACTGGCTCACGTAACGGCTCCAGCGGGTGATGTTGGCCGGGCCGACAAACACCACGTCCTGGGCCGCCAGCTCAAAGCCTTTTGCCAGCGCATAACTGGTCGGCTTCTTCGCCGCCAGGTGATAAACCGTCGCACCGTGGGTGGCGTCTTGCGCACGAATCACATACACCGCATCGCCATCGGCTGCGTCAGGGCTCAGGCCGCCAGAGGTGCCGAGCGCTTCCAGCAAGGTCACGCTGGTGGTGCTGAACGAGATCACTTGCGGGCGCTGAACTTCGCCCAGCACGTAGATCTTGTTCTTGGAGTTGCTGTTGAGGTGCAGGTAGTCGCCGTCTTTCAGGAAGATCTTGCTGATCTGCGAGTCTTTGCGGTTCAGCGAGTCAACGTCGATCACGTAATCCTTGCCGTCGCGACGCAGGGTCAGGCCGGCGAGGTTGGCGTCGGTCGAATCAAGACCGGCCTGGCTGATGGCCTGAACCAGGCTCAGCGGAATATTGGTGATCGGTTGCGGGCCTGCCGATTTGAAGGCACCCGAGAGCAGGACGCGCTGGCTGTTGTAACGCAGCACTTTGACATCGACTTTCACTTCGGTGTATTGCGGCGCCAGACCCATGCGCAGTTGGTCGCGGATCTGCGAAACAGTCTTGCCGGCGGCCTGAATGCGGCCCACGTACGGGAAGAACACGGTGCCGTCGTTCAGCACTTCGCGGCTGTTGGCGTCCAGTTGTTCCTGGGAGCCGGGCGCGGTCAGTTCAGGGTGTTCGAAAACGGTCACCAGCAAGGCGTCGCCCGGGCCGACGACGTATTCAGGCGTCTTGTAGCTCAGCAGTTCCGGGGGCAGCGGTTTGGCCGCTGCGTCCGCCGTCTTCTGCTGCTGCGCAAGGGTGGCGGGGGTGATGTTGATCAGCGTGACCTGGGGACCGTCGGGGTCTTTGTCGGTGACATCGCTGTAAGACATGTATTGACCGGGGGCGAATGCGCAGCCTTGCAACACCAGACTGGAAAGCAGCACGACCGCTAACGTTACTTTCATATGAATGTTCCTTCTAATCCTAATAGGTGCGTACTGGCACCGCAGTGATTTCTTTGCATCCCTTACTTACACCGAACATCGGATCACATTCGCTCATGCACCCGTTCACCTCCCGCCGAGCTTACTAGCCCATGGCCATGTTTGTTGTTATGGGCAGATGTTTTTTTAGAAGGCGTTCTTGTTGACGAAGCCTTTGAAGAGCGTCAGCAGGATGATTTTCAGGTCCAGCCAGACCGACCAGTGCTCGATGTACTGCAGGTCGAATTCAACGCGTTTCTGCATCTTGTCCAGCGTGTCGGTTTCGCCGCGCCAGCCGTTGATCTGTGCCCAGCCGGTGATGCCCGGCTTGACCTTGTGCCGCAGCATGTAACCCGATACCTGCTTGCGGTACTGCTCGTTGTGCGCAACGGCGTGGGGGCGCGGGCCGACGACGGACATCTCGCCGCGCAGTACGTTGAAGAACTGCGGCAGTTCGTCCAGCGAGGTACGACGCAGAAACGCGCCCAGCGGCGTGATGCGGCTGTCATTGCGCGTGGCCTGGGTCACCACGGCGCCGTTTTCCTGCACGCTCATGCTGCGGAATTTCCAGACCATGATCGGCCGCCCGTCCAGGCCGTAACGGCGTTGACGGAACAGCACCGGGCCTGGGGAGGTGAGCTTGATCGCCAGGGAGATCAGCATCAGCGGCAGGGCGATCATCGTCAGAATGATGCTCGACAGCACGATGTCTTCCAGACGCTTGACCACGCTCCAGGCGCCGTCCATGGGCGAGTCGAAAATGCTGATGCTTGGCAGGCCGTTGATGCTTTCGCTGCGGGCGTGCAGCAGCTCGAACATGAACACATCCGGGATCACGTAGACCGACGCGGTGGTGTCGCTCAAGCCTTTGATCAGTTCCTGCAAACGCGCCTGTGCGCCGAGTTCGAGGGTGATGTACACCTTGTCGATCTTGCCGTCGCGGGCGTCCTGGATCAGTTGATCCAGATCGCCCAGCACCGGAATGCGCCGACCGATGCGCGCCAGGTCGATCTGCTGCGGCGCTTCGTCATAAAAGCCCAGCAGGTTCAAGCCCATCCACGGCGCGCGTTCGATGGACATCGCCAGGCGTTCGCCGCAATGACCGGTGCCGACGATTGCCACGCGCCGGGTGTTGAAGCCCTGGGCGCGCAAGGTGTGCAACACGCTGCGAATCGCCAGACGATAGCCACACAACGTCAGCAATACGGCGGCAAACCAGGCCATCTGACTGTTGTCCGCCAGATCGTCGGGCTGCAACAGCAGGTAATCGACAAACAGCAGCAGCACGAAGGCCAGGCCCCAGTAATTGGCGACCCTCAGCAGCTCGCGCAAAATGCGCTCGCCACGCCACGAGCCATACAGTTGGTGGTATTCGGCCAGCCAGTGAAAGGCCACCGCTGCCAGCAGAATCTGCATCCAGACTTCGCTGCTCATCGACGTGCCGGTGAGCAGGTTGACGCCGTAACCGCCGACCGCGATGACCGCCAGATCGAGCAACCGATGAGCGACGGACAGCGACGATGAATGGGCATGCAGGATGCCCCTTAATGGTGTGCGCATATGCTGGGCTCGCTCAGACGGATTTGATCGGAACAACGCGGGCGGAGAGGTCGCTGCTGACCAGCGTCGGCGCGATCTGGATCGGCCGGGTGTGCGCAGGCTGGCGGCTTTGACGGGCAGCCGTCAGACGGGTCTCGACGAACTGGCGCATTTCCAGTTCGAAGCGGGCTTCGCTGAAGCGCTCGGCATTGTTCCGGCAGGCTTGCGCGGTGATGCGTGAACCGTTGATCTCGAACGTCTCGATGGCGGCCATCAGTGACGCCACGCTCTGCTCCGGGTAGAGCACGCCGGTCGGCTGGGGGTGATCCAGGCCGCAGACCGTTTCGACCACGCCACCCTTGGCGAACGCGATGACCGGCGTGCCGCAGGCCTGGGCTTCCACCGGGCTGATGCCGAAATCCTCTTCGGCGGCAAACACGAACGCCCTGGCGTTGCTCATGTGTTCCTGCAACACCGCGAACGGCTGATAACCCAGCAGCGTGACGTTCGGCGCGTTGGCCGCAGCGGCCTTGGCCTTTTCCATTTCCGGACCGTCGCCGATCACCACCAGACGCTTGTTCGGCATCGCCGCAAAGGCTTCGATGATCATCGGCATGCGCTTGTACGGGACCATGCGCGAGGCGGTGAAATAGTAATCCTGCTTATGTTCCTGCAGCGCGAACCCTCGGGTGTCCACCGGCGGGTAGATCACCGTGGATTCGCGACGGTAGGCCTTGGTGATACGCGCGCCGATAAAGTGCGAGTTGGCGATGAAGTCATCGACGCCCGCGGCGGTGCGCTGATCCCACATGCGCATGTAATGCAGGATCATCCGCGCCACTTTGCCTCTCAGGCCGGTGCTCAGGTTCGCCTCTTTGAGGTACTGATGCTGCAGGTCCCAGGCGTAGCGGATCGGCGAGTGCACGTAGCTGACGTGCAACTGGTCCGGGCCGCACAGGACGCCTTTGGCCACGGCGTGGCTGCTGCTGATGATCAGGTCGTAACCGGACAGGTCCAGTTGTTCGATGGCCATCGGCATCAGCGGCAGGTACCGCTGGTACTTGGTCTTGGCCTTGGGCAGGCGCTGGATGAACGTGGTCTTCGCGACCTTGCCGCCCAGTTGGGCGCGGTCCTGGTCGCTGAGGAAATCGATGACGGAGAACAGATCCGCCTCGGGCCAGATGTTGATCAGCGATGCCAAAACCCTTTCGGCACCGGCGTATGTCACCAACCAGTCGTGGACGATTGCAATTTTCATTGGAATTCTCTGCATTAACGGCTGAGGGACGCCCGGCACGTCGAGCGAAGCTCGCGCGGGCCATCCCATGCCTTTCCATGTGCGCAGGCGCTCAATCAGACGCTGACAGGCTGCGTCTCGGCTTTGCGGTTATTGAGGCGTTTTCCGAGCTGGATGAAAGGGTGTTCGATGTAGCGAAAGCACAGATGGGCGGCGCCCAGGGTCAGCACCGTCGCGACCAGCGCCACCAGCAGGCCCGGTGCGTCGGTCCCGCGCAGCAGGCATTGGCTGAGCATGCCCATCGACGGGTGCAGCAGGTACAGCGAGTAACTCACTGCGCCCAGCCAGACCAGCGCGGGGTGGTTCAGACGCACACTGCGGGTCAGCAGCACGAAGCTGACGATGGCCACGGCGTAGGTGAAGCAGTAACGGCCCCAGGTTTCGCCGGTGCCCATGTCTTTGCTGTAGGCCATGATCAGCGTTGGCGGCAGTAGCACGGCGAAGGCAACAAACAGCATTTTCAGGTTCCGCGTCAGCGCCGCGCTGTGCTCGGCCAGCAACCACTGGCGCCACACCGAGCCGAAGAACATCAGCGACAACGCCAGGGGCAGCGCCACCGGCAGTTTGTGTTCGGTCAGCGCGCGGGCAATGCCCATCGCCAGCGCGGCGAGCAGAAACACCAGTGAACAGCGGGCCCGGAAGGCCAGGTCGTACAGCTTGCCGGCAATGAACAACGCCAGGCACAGGCCGTAGAACACCAGTTCGATGAACAGCGTCCAGTACAGGCCGACCACGTCGTCGACGCCCAGCGCCGCTTGCACCATCGTCAGGTTGGCGACGATCTGCGGCCAGGACGGCAGCGGCGCGCCGGTCAACTGAAGCATCAGCACAAACAGCACCAGTGACAGCCAGTAGGCCGGGTACAAGCGCATGAAGCGTGAGATCAGAAAGCGTCGGGCGCCGTCGGGCACCGGCTTGAGGCTGTAGGGAATCACTACGCCGCTGATCATGAAAAACCACAGCACCCCTAACTTGCCGGGGTCGATCAGGTAATCCAGCACCCAGACGTGACCGATGACCGGTGCGTACAAATGGGTGAAGACCACCATCAAGGCGGCGATGCCGCGCAACGCGTCGAGATAGGCAAGGCGTTTCATGGCAGTGCCTCAGAGCTTGCTGGAAGATTCGCGACCCAGGGCATCGCTGCCCTGGCTGCTGCGCCGGTCTCTGGCCGGACTCAGCAGCGCGTCGATGCGTTGAGAAACCTGTCGTGCCGATTCCTCCCAGGAAAACCGCGCCACGTTGTTCAGTCCGCGTCGGCGCAGCGACTGGCGCAGCGGCATGTCCGTCAGAATGCGTTCCATGGCTGCGGCCATGTGGCACACGTCCAGCGGGTCGAAATACAGCGCGCTGGCTTGCAGCACTTCGGGAATCGACGCTGCGTTCGCCGCCAGCACCGGGCAACCACACGCCTGAGCTTCCAGGGGGGGAATGCCGAAGCCTTCATACAGCGACGGAAACACAAAGGCCGTTGCGCCCTGGTACTGGCTGATCAGTTCGTCATCGCTCAGGCGACCCAGAAAGCGGATGCGCGGGTCACGACTGGCCAGGCGTTGCAGGTTGTCGTCGCTGAAGATCCCGCTGGCGCCACCGACGATGCGCAATTGCAGATCATCGTGGCCGCGCAGCAGCAGGAACGCCTGAATCATCCGGCTGAAATTTTTGTGCGCGCTGGGCGAAGACACCGCCAGCAGGTAGTCCCGTTGCTTTTTAAGGGGCGGGCCTGGTTGAAACGCACCGCTTACGGCGTTGGGCACCACGAAGATTTTCTTTTCCGGGAATCTGTAGAACTGCGAGATCTCACCCTTGGAGAAGGCACTCACCGTCAGCAGCGACTTGATCCGCGACAGCATGATCGGCGTCATGGTCCGGTAGAGCAGGCGGAACGTGCGCGTGTAGCTTTCCGGATGACGCACATAGGTGACGTCGTGATGGGTCGCGATCTGATTGCCGTACAACAGCGGCGCGGTGCTGCACAGGGAAATCAGCAGCGGGTTGCCCTGACGGCGCAGGTACAGCGGCAGGTCCAGTTGTTCCCACAGGTGGCCGCTGTGGCTGCCGATGCATTTCACGTCGAGGGCCCTGGCGCTTTCGTGCATCTGAATGCCGTGGGGAGCAACGAACACCACGTCGTCGCGCAGTTGCTTGAGGGCCAGGCAGATCTGTTCGGCGAAGCGTTGAACGCCACGCAATTCCTGGGTCAGAAAACGTGCATTGATCACAATCATTGTGGTCGACCTGTAGAAGAGATAAAGGGGTCGTGCGCAGGAGCCGTAAGCGCCCTGAGTGAAGAGGGCGTCAGCGCCCTGAATGAAGGGGCGCTCGAAAGGCGGGCCGGAATAAAAAAGGCAGAATTCAGGGCAAGGCAAACAGTGCCGGGCGTGTGCCCAGGCTTATTATTTTCGGGAAGTCATCGATCGGCACTTGCGCCGAGCAACGCCCGTCGTTGCAGTTCCACGGGATACCGCTGTCGACCAGCCCGCGTTGCGGCCGGCGGGTGTCGATGTATTGCACGTTGCCGCGCAACACGCTGCTGGCGTCGACCTTGATCGATCGCGGCAGCCCGGCGGTCCAGGCAACCATGATCTGCTCCGAACCCTTGGCGAACCGCAGCAGGTATTGCGAGTCGATTTCCCGACTCTTTTCAGCGTCGTAACGGAATTCATGCAGCGTCGGGCTGATGGCCTTCAGCGTCAGGTACGCCTGCTTGACGCTCAGGTCCTGATTGAGCAGGCCGAAGTTCTGCTCCGGGTCAGTGCCGTCGGGCCCGTCGTTGAGCAGGCCGTTCCACCACATGCCTTTGATGTTGGGCATCGTCTGCGCCAGAAAGAAACTGCGCGCCAGGAACGCCGCCTGGGTCTTCTCATCACCGCCGCAGCGCCCGTCGTTACTGGGCCAGCCCATTTCGGTGAGGTACAGCGGCACCGGCCCTTTGTTGCGGTTCTTGTCCTTCAGGTCCTCGCTGATCCGCCGCAGCCAGGCAATCCAGTTCTCCGGAGTGTTGCGCTCATCCGAACGGCAATACACGTACGGATGAAGCGACAGCCCGTCGACATGGTTGAGTACCCCCGATTCCACCAGCCGATCGGCAAACCCCAGGTCCATGCCCTGGCTGGTCACGGCGCCGGCCAGAATCACCATCGGCCGCTGGTTGGCGCGAATGCGCTTGGCGGTTTGCTCGATCAGGATGCTGTAGTCCCTGGCGAACTCCGGATCGACCGGGTTTTCCTTGTCCCACTCGTTCCAGATCTCGTAGAAGTCCACGCTGTCGGTGAGCTGGCGGGTGACGAAGCTGACGTAGTTGCCGTAAGCGTCGCGCACCGAGGGTTTCCGCGGTTTGGCGTAGTTCTCGTAAAACGGGTTGCCGTAGCCCAGCACCAACAGCGGTCGCAAACGGTGTTCCTGGGCGGCGCTCAGGAACGACTGCCACGAAGGCTCGATCTTCAACATCCCTCGCCGGGGCTCGGCGCTGGACCAATAGGCATCGTCGCGCACCGAGTCGACACCCGCCGCTTTCAGCAGCTGCAACGCGCGGGCGGAGGTGCTGGGTTTGTTCATCAAGTGCGTGTCGACGCCGATGATGAACGCTTCGTCAGCCCGCGTGATGCAACTGATCAACAAGCCCAGCAACAGGACCGCCGAGGGTCGTCGTAGCCTGGTCAGGTAAGGGATGGGCATGGCTTGTCTCAATGAAGAGGCACGGTCCGGAGCGCTTGCTCAGGTAGGTCTCGGGCCGTCGGCGATAATGTCGGCATGACGAAGGTGCAATGCCGGTGTGTTCAAAACGAGTGCGATTCAAACCGGGCGGGGCTCAAACCGGGTGCGGCAGTGTGTGCCGGTTGCGCTGGGCGATGTCGTCCAGGAGCGTCTGGGCAAAAATGCTTTCGTAACTGTCGAGCATCAACTCCAGGTTCAGTAACGACGCCACGCTGACCCGCGCCTGACCGCTCAGACGCGCCAGTAATTCCGGGTTCTGGTGCAAGCGCAACATCGCCTGGCCCAGTGAGTCGGGATCCTGCGGGTCGCACAGCAAACCGTTGAGCGGGTCCTGAATGATCTCCGGCAAACCGCCCATGCGGCTGGCAATCACCGGCACCGAGTGGGCGCAGGCCTCGACGGCGACCATGCCGAACGGCTCGTTCCACAGCGAAGGCACCACGGCGACGTCGATCTGGCGGTAGAACGCTTCAGGCTTCTGATAACCGACGAAGCTGATCTTCGACGAATTCGCCAGCGCCTTGAACGTGGCTTCGTCATCACTCTGGCCACGCCCTGCGATCTGCAGGGTGGCGTCGAAGGGCAGTCGCTGAAATTGCTCGATCAGCCAGGCCACGCCTTTCTGATGGGACAGCGTGCCCATGTAGCCGAAGCGCAACGGTGCTTTTTTCGCCACGAGATCCGCTTGCCGCCGCTGATGGGGCGAGGCGGTCGGCGGCGTGAACGGGCTGGCGTTGTGCACGACGTACGGGCTGGCGGCGCTGAAATAACCGCGCAGCTGCAGCTTTTCAAGAATGAAGCGGCTGACCCCGACCACCGCCGCGACCTGCGCCGAGCGCGCGTCGTGGCCCTTGCGGAAGGTCTGGCAACTGCCGCATTGCTGCTGGCAGCACTGGCCGCGTTTGAACATGTTGCTGCTCGGGCACATCAGGTACATGTCATGCAGCACCTGCACGATCGGCAGCTTTGCAGCGGTGATCTCGTCCCAGACGGAAACCGACCAGCCGGCCAGGTTGTGGCAGACCACCAGTTGCGGTTGCTCGTTGCCGATGACCTGTTTCACGTATCTGCGCATCGCGCCGTTGTAGCGGTCGCGCAGATGCCAGCCCAGGCGCGCCAGCCGCCCAGGCCGTTGCGCACCGAAATGCCAGTAGAAGTTACGCAGGCCGGCGCGGTAGACCTTGACGCCGTTCACCGCTTCAACGCTCAAACCCGCGGTGGGACCGGTCACCAGCACGCTGACTTCACAGCCGCGCTGCTGCAGGCCTTCGACGGTACGCTGAAGAATGATTTCCGCGCCGCCTCCAATGTGAGGGGCATACAGGCTGCTGATGAACAGTATTTTCATAGTGGATACGACTGATTCAGACCCAGTACCCCGGACTCACCGTCACGGATGGCTTGTTCGATCAGGCCAAGGCGCTCTTCGGCACCGCGCCGCTTGGCGATCAGCCGCAGCAGGCGGAAGAACACCCAGCGGTTGAGGCCGTACAGCAGCGACGAATTGGCCCAGATGTTTTTGTCGAACCAGGCTTGATTGCGCGCGCCGTAGTAGGCGCGCAAGTCCGAGCCGCCCAGCAGGAAGCTCTCGTAGATGTTGTTGGTGCGCGCCTTGATGTTCCACGAGCTTTCCAGATCGTCGAGCAAGGCGTCCGGCACCAGAAAGATCCGGCCGCCACCGGCCGTGATGCGCCAGGTGTATTCGCTGTCGTCCGCGTAAAGCATCAACGCGTCCAGCGGCAGGCCGATGCGGCGATACAGATTGCGGTGGGCGAGCAGGCCGCCGTACGTGGCGAACGGCAATTGCACCATCGGCAGTTTGCTGTGCGGGCTTTGCGGCGCGCCCCACGGCAGTCGGCGCCAGATCTTGTACGGCAGCTGCGCGATGTGAAAACCGAAGAAGCTCGAGCGGCGCTGAATGGCGAAGCGGTTCGGCACGCCGGCGGCGATGTCTGCCTGGTGGGTCGGACGAAAGCCCAGCACGGCGGCCTTGTCTTCGCCGTCGACGCGTTTACGTTCTTCGAGCACCTGATGCAGCGTGGCGATGGCGTTGATGGTCGGCGCGTTGTCGTCGTCCATCAGCCAGATGTGCTCGGCACCGGCGTCCAGCGCGGCCTGGATCCCCACCGAATAACCCCGCGCGGAACCGGTGTTCTCGTGCATGTAGATCACACTGACCTGATTCGGCCAGGTCCGGCGCAGTGTTTCCAGCGGCGCGGTGGATGCGTTGCTGACGATGATCACGCGATCAATCAGCGGGCTTTCCAGCGAGCGGCTGACCAGCGTGTGCAGGTAGTTGAAACGATCACCATAGGTGAGCGTCACCAGCGTGGTTTTCTGGGTCATGGCAACTTCCGGGCGAAGGGGGGTCAAGAGGCTGAAAGCATCAGCCCCGTGGGAATCAGGATGTGTGGATCGGGATGGACGACGCTAAAAGACGGTGGGGCTTTGTTCAGGCCTGGGGATCAGGCCGGCGCTTGCATCCGCGACAGGCTGCTGACCGGCAGGCTGACCTTCTGCTCGCGTTGCAGCAAGTTGAGCAGAATCACCGCGCGTTCATCACCGTCGGCGGCGAGGAAGATCGCTTCGACGTCGTTGAAGCCCTCGGCCGTGATCCGCACCGTTTCACCTTCTTGAAAGGTGACCTTGGCCGGCGGCGCCAGCAGACGCTGACGGATCTGCTCGATCAACTCATCCTGCACCGGAACCGGCATGCCGCCGAAGGTGACGATGCGCGCCACGCCCCGGGTCGAGCGGATCGGGTACCAGTTGTCGCTGGCCTGGTCCATGTGGATGAACAGGTAACCGGGGAACAGCTCCTCTTCGGCCGGCGCCCGTGAGCCACGTTTTTTCTCGCCGTGCTTGACCGGGCGGTAGCACTCGAACTGCTGACGTTGCAGGTGCTCTGCCGCACGTGCTTCCTGGCGGGGTTTGGTCTGGATCAGGTACCAGCGCGCGGAGCCACAGGAGCTATTGACGACTTCAGACATACACTTCACTCCACTGCGATCCGGTGCGACCCGGTCAGGACAACGTCAGGTTTTTGCGCCAGCCCGTGCATCATGCCTGGCCCGGCGCAGGGTGGATTCTTGTCCAGCCCGTATTCGGTCAACATCTGCTGCACCTGCTCAACGCAGTTGAACATCAGCACATCGATGATCGACAGGTTGGCGACGAAAGGTTGCCGGAACTGACGATACACCACCGGGTTCATCCGGAAGAACCGCACCAGCAAACCGTTGCGGGCGAAGTGGTCACGGTCGTAGAGCACCGAGCCGCCTTCCGGGGTGATGAACGTAGTGGCTTCAAACGTGTGAGCAATGCGAATGATGCGCTCCTGCTTGTCCGCAGCGCTACCCAGTATTAGGTCCGAGCTGCGCAGGATCGGCGTCACGATGTGTAGATAAGCACATATTTCACGGATGGCGTGTTCGGCATACAGCGCGATGTTCTGTTGCGGGAAACGGATCAACCGCTCCACCAGCGGCATGACCTGCGTGAAGTAGGGCGCCTCTCGGTAACTCTCGGCGAGCAGATCGATCAGCCGCAGCGCTTCATCGCTGAAGTGATCACACAGTTGGCGCTGATTGATCTGCAACTGGAAGCGGTCTTTCTTCAACGGGAAGGTGATCAGCTTCGCTTCGTCGTTGTGCAGGATGCGGTTGCGATTGACCCAGCCGGACCGCACATAGTGCAGATCGTCTCCCAGGACGAAGACGTCTGCGGCGGCGATGAGCTGAAAGTAACCCAGGTACGGGAACAGATAGGGCTGCATCACTGCAAGGGTCCTGGCCATGTGCGTCTCCTTGGCGTGCGTGTCGATTTACTTGCGGACCGTGGTGTAGTCGTAACCGTACGCGGCGCAATCGTAATCGGCGGTCGACGCCTTGCGCAGGACACCGTTGAAGATCGCGCCCTTGATCAGAATGCCGTTGTGCATCAGGCGGCGTTTGCACGCTTCGATTTCCTTGGCGGTGCTCAGGCCGAAGCGGGTCACCAGCAGGCAGGTGCCGGACTGGCGGCCGACCAGCGTGGCATCGGTCACGGCCAGGATCGGCGGGGTGTCGATGATCACCAGGTCATACAGCGGCGACAGCTCGCTGATCATTTTGTTGAAGTTGTCGTGCATCAACAGCTCGGACGGGTTCGGCGCCGCGTAACCGCAGGAGATGAAGTCCAGGTTGCGCACTTCGGTGTGGTTGATCACTTCCTTGCTGCCCAGACGCGCAGCGAGGGTGTCGGACAAACCGTGCTTGGGCGTCAGGTTGAACATCTTGTGCAGATAGCCTTTGCGCATGTCGGCGTCGATCAGCAACACGCGTTTGCCGGTCTGCGCAATGATCACCGCCAGGTTGCTGGAGACGAACGATTTGCCCACGCCCGGCGTCGGGCTGGAAATCATCAGCACGTTGTTGCGGGCTTCGAGCATGGCAAAGTGCAGGCTGGTGCGCAGGCTGCGCAACGCTTCGATCGCCAGTTCCGTCGGGGCGCTGACGCTCAGCAGGCGAGGCTCCTTGCTCGCCGAACGGCTCTGGGCTGCCTTCTCCATGCGTTCCTGCAGTCGCGAATACGGCAGCGAGGCGTACACCGGCATGCCGAGGTTCTCGATGACTTCCGGGTTGTCCACGCCGCGATAGAACGCCTGGCGCACAAACACGGTGGCAACGGCCAGCAGCAGACCGATCAGGGCGGCGACCAGCACGATGATTTTGCGCATCGGCTTGACCGGCTCTTCGACGTTGGCGTCGGCGTTGTCGATGATGCGTACGTTGCCGATGCTGCCGGCGCGCAGAATGTCCTGCTCCTGGCTCTTGTCCAGCAACAGGGTGTAGGTCTGCGAGGTGACCTGCATGTCACGGTTCAGACGCAGCAGCTCTTGTTGCGTGGCCGGCAGGGCCTCGATCTTCTTCAGCAGCGCGGCTTTCTGGGATTCAACCTGGCCGATCTGAGTCATCAGGGCGCGGTAGGTCGGATGCTCCGGCGTGTACAGACGCTCGACGTCCACGCGCTTCATTTTCAGGTCCGACAGGGTGCCTTCCAGCTTGACCACCTGATCCAGAACCGATTTGGTTTCAACGCTCAGGTCAACCGACTTGGCGCCCATCTGGAAATTGTTCAGCGCGATTTCCGACTGTTCCAGCTGCTTGCGCACGGCAGGCAATTGCGAACGGAGGAACTCCAGACGCTGGGCGGCCTCAGCCGAACTGCGCTCGACGTTCTGACGCACATACAGGCGGCTGACTTCGTTGAGGATGCGCTTGGCCAGTGCCGGGTCGGGATCCTGAATCGACAGGTAAACGATCCCCGAGTCCTTGCCCGCTTCCATGATTTTCAGACGGTCCTGGTAATCCAGCGCGGCGGTCAGGGTGCGTTGGCGCACCACAGTGAACTCGGTGCCCGGACGGGCATTGAGCGCAGCCACCTGGATTTTGATGCCGCTGCCTTCCACGGTCTGACCGACCGGGCCGCTGAGCAGCTTGTTGCGGTCTTCGTCATAGAGGGTAAAGGTGCCAGGCTTGCCCGCCACCATGGTCATCTTTTCACCCAGCAGTGCGTCCGGCACTTCCAGCTGGAAGACGTCGATTTTCTCGCCGCCCCAGGCAAAGCTGTTCAGGCCTAACATGGGATCGGCCAGCGCGCCTTCACGTTCCGGCTTGAACCGACGCGCCATGTAGGTGCCCAGACCCGGGAGGTATTTGGGCTTCTGCACGATGTACAGCTTCAGGTCATCAACGACCTTGCCCAGCACCGCGCGGGATTTGATCAGCTCGATTTCGGTGGTCGCCTGGGAAACCGACAGCGGCTTGCTGGAGACTTCGGTGCGGCCCTCGATGCCGACTTTGCGCGGTTCGATCTGAATCATCGCGTTGGCCTGGAAGATCGGCGTGGCCAGAATGGCGTAGGTGGCGCCGAGCAGGACGCAGATGCCGACAATCGACGCAATCAATCCTTTGTGATCGAAAAGTGTGCGCAAGATAGTCGCCAAATCGATCCGGGAGTCCTGGACCTCGTCCAGAGAAGTACGGTTCATAGCGGTCATTTATCTTGGATCTCCTGACTGAAGATAAGGAAGCCAGTCGTCGACACAACGCGAAAGCAGCTCGTAGGTCTGTTCAAAGGCTAGTTTCGGGCGCCGGTAGGGATCGGCGATTTCCAGCTCTTGTTGCCATTTGCCAATCAGAAACGTCTTGCCGCGTACCTCGGGGGCCAGCTTGAGGACGCTCTGGGTCTGACGATGCTCCATGACTAGAATCAGCTCTGCTTCATGGAGCATCTGCCGATCGATCTGACGGCTTCGATGTTTGTGGGCGGGGACGCCGTTGACGTGCAGCACGGCCTGAGCCAGCGGGTCGACGGTGGAACTGAGCATGGCGTGGGTACCGGCCGACGAGATCTGGATGCGTGCGTTCGGCACGCGTTGTCGGAACATGGCTTCGGCCATGGGGCTGCGACAGATATTGCCGACGCAGACCACCAGTACGTTATTGAACATGACCTTTGCTGAGGGTCGTCATCAGTCTCTTGCTGATGTTGGTGCTGAAGTTCTGCCCGACCGCCAGCAGCGTCTGCATCTTGCGTTTCGGGGTGATCGCCGACAGCGAGTACTCGACCAGCTCCATCAGGAAATGCTCATACAGTTCCTGATTACCGAGCCGGTTGTAGTAGTTGGCCAGCGCGCCAGAGGTCTGCAGCGCCATGTGCAGCTTGCGTTTGTTGGAGCGCATCGAAAACACGCCGCCCGGGTGCAACCGGTACATGGCCGGCTTGACCTCACCCATGAATTTGCCCTTGCCGTAGGCACCGAGCAGCGACCACCAGACCAGATCGTTGAGCGGCGCGGCGCGCAGCTCGGGTGGCAACGAATCGAACACGTTGCGGAACACCGTGGTCAGCGTCGATACCGGTCGCGCCTTCTGCAGCTCCAGCGCCGTGGCATCACCGCGCAGCTTGCCTTGCAGCTGAATCGGGTATTGGCCGCTGATGTCGAAGGGGATCGCGTCGTGGTAGGTCAGCACGTAATCCGGGTTGTCCTCGAGAAAATCTACCTGGATCTGCAGCTTGCGCGGATCAGTCCAGTAATCATCGCCTTCGCAGTAAGCGATGTAGCGGCCCCGCGCTTCGCCGAACAGACGCGGCACCGGCGAGTTGTTCTGCGAGTACTGATTCGTCTCGTGATAGAAGGGCCGGATCAGCGTCGGGAAGCGTTTGACGTAATCGGCAATGATGCGGGCGGTGCCGTCCGTGGAGGCATCGTCGTTCACCAGGATTTCGAAGGCGAACGTGGTTTGCTGCATCAGGAAACCTTCCAGCGTCTGCGCGACGTAGGCTTCCTGGTTGTAGGCTGGACAGACGATGCTGACCAAGGGCGCGGCGGACGGCGAGGTGCTCGTCTTATTGCTATTAGCATCCATGGCTTGGGTACTCGAAGTTAAACACTGGGTTTGCTGAACAGAACGGAAATCTTCATCACCAGCGGCTTGTAGCTGGCGGCCACAATCAGCAGCGTGAGCAGGCCGCTGACGGCCAGACCCAGGAAGACGCTGATGCGGTTTTCATTGGCGATCAGGCGCAGCAACGGCTCGGTGAGCGCCAGGCCCACGCCGGTCATCACGCTGATGCGGATGATGTCGCGCAGCCATTGGCTGTGAATGCCCGGGGCCAGGCGCTGGTGCACGATGACCGGCCAGATGGCGAAGGACACGACGCGCAACACGAACCAGGCGATCGCCGCGCCGTAAGCGCCATAACCGCGAATCGCCAGAAACATCACCGGCACCGTGATCAGCGCCGAAACAATGCTGTACCAGACGTGCAGGTGCATGCGCCCATACGCGTATTGCAGGTAAAACTGGAATGCGCTGACCGCCATGATGGCGCTGCCCAGCGAGTACCACGGCAGAATCGTCCGGCTCCACTCGGCGGCAGGTCGGTCGCCCGACCAGGCAAACACCATCTGGTCGGCGTGCAGTGCGATCAGTGCCGCGAGGGGGAACAGGAACGTGCACACAAACCGGTTGGCCGCCAGATACAACTGATGCATGTCATCCCGGCGACCTTCGGCCATCAACACGGTCAGGCGCGGCAGCAAGGTCTGCGCCAGCGGGTTGGACAGCATCATGATCCCGGTGGTGATCAGCGCAACCAGCGAGAAATAACCGTATTCATCGAGCGGCAGCAGCTCGGAGAGCAGCACCTTGTCGATCTGGGTCAGCACGATCCACAGCACCGCTGTGCCGGACATGCTCGCCGCGAACGGGATGATCGGCTTGACCAGATCCCAGTTAAAACCGGTCAGCGGCGACGGCGTCGGCATCTGCTGATAGGCACGCGCCGCGAAGATCAACGCTTCGATCAAGCCCACCAGCGCCTGGAATTCAAAGAAGTGCACCGGGTCGTTGGAGATCGTGCTCACCAGCAGCAGGCCGCCGAAGTAGCGCAGCGTGGCGATGATTACGTTGGCGATATTCAGCCATGCATGCTGTTCAAGGCCTTGAATCCCGCTTTTATAGAGCGTCGAAAACAAGCGCAGGGCGATGACGATGCCCATCAGCCCGATGCACTGCACCAGCGTCTCAGTCGACAATTGCTGGGCATTGAGCCAGTGCACGGCAATCCATTCGCTGCCGGCGTACATCGCCACGCAGCAGAAACCCGCCAGCGGCAGGAAGATGATCTCGAACGAACGCAGCAGGCGACCGGTGTAGCGATCCAGTCCATCGCTACCCTGGCGATGCGCCACCGCCCTGACCAGACTCGGCGACAACCCTGCGTCCAGCAATTGCAGCCAGGCCTGCAGCACCGAGAAAAACCCGATCAGCCCGTATGCCTCGGCGCCCATGTGGCCGAGATAGAACGGCATGATCAGGATCCCCACGAGCAGCGTGTAGGCCTGGCCTGCATAGCTCAACGCAGTGTTGCGTATGACTGAGCGCTTGGTTTGCATCGAAAGTCCTTCCGGCAAAACAGGGTGAATGGCGCGATGGCTTGCGCGGCGGCGTTACATGACCTGCGCGAGGGACGGCACACGGTACGGCGAGTGGGCGGCGCTGGTTTCGGCGATCACCGTATTGATCACGCGATCCTGATCGTCGCGCAGCAGGCCCGGGTAAATCGGCAAACACAGCACGCGCTCGCTCAATGAACGCGAAGCGGTTTGTGCCGCTTGCGGCTGCAGGTATTCAAGGGTGTCCAGCGACGGGTAGAAATAGCGGCGCGGGTTGATCCCGTTGGTGTTCAGCGCCGAACGCAAACGCAGCAGCTGTTGTTCGTCGCGCAGGGCGATCGGGTAATAGCTGTGGTTGACCTCGCTATTGTTTTCCGGTCGCTGCAGGTCGACGTAATCGCCCAGGCGGGTGGTGTAGCGGTCAGCGATTTCAGCGCGTTCCTGAAGAATGTTCTCGATGTCGTCGAGAATGCACAGCCCCATCGCGGCAGAGAATTCGTTGAGCTTGGCGTTGATGCCGATGCCGTCGATCTTGTCGACGTCGACGATGCCGAAGTTGCACAGCAGGTGAACCCGGCGCGCCGTTTCGTCATCGTTGGTGATAATCGCGCCGCCTTCGATGGTGTGAAACAGCTTGGTGGCGTGGAAGCTCAGGGTGCTGACGTCGCCCCAGTTGAGCACCGACTGGCCGGCGTGTCGCACGGCAAAGGCATGGGCGCCGTCGTACACGACTTTCAGATTGCGCCGGCGGGCGATTTCCTCGATGCGTTCAACGGCGCACGGGTTGCCGAACACATGGGTGCCGACGATGGCGGTGGTGTCGGAGACGATGCGGCTCTCGATGTGGTCGGGCGAGATGTTCCAGGTCTGCGCGTCGATGTCGGCGAAGATCGGGCGAATGCCTTCCCACTGCAACGAACTGCTGGTGGCCACGAAGCTGAACGGCGTAGTCACTGCGCTGCCGCTCAAACCCAGCGCGCGATAGGCGACTTGCAGGGCGAGGGTGCCGTTGTTGGTGAGGATGACGTGCTTGACGCCCAGGTAGTCTTTCAGACGTTGTTCGAGCTCGCACACCAGCGGCCCGTGGTTGGTCAGCCAGCCGCGCGCATAAATGCCCTCGACGTAGCCTTTGAACTTGTCGATATCGCCCAGGTAAGTCTTGGTGACGTTGATCATCGAATTCTCCATTTCAGATGCAAAGCTTTTAAAAGGCTTTCGGGGCAGTGACGCGCTGGCGCCGGTCTGACGCCGGGCCGTCAACGCCAGGTTTGAGCGAAATCAGTTGGGGGTGGATGCCGGCGGCTGGTTGCCTGCCTTGTTGCTCATCCGTCGCGCGCGGCCCTGATTGATTTTCAGGATCAACCGGGTGGCCAGGCTGCCTGCATGGGGGTCGCCGAAGTGGAAGAGCGCGGTGGCGCGCTTCACGTCCGGCCGGCAGGCCTGGTTGGCGTGCAGGCTGCGATAACCCCAGAAGAAATAAACGCTGCCCGGCTCCAGGCGCAGGACATAGGGCTTGAGCCAGTGGTGCTGCATGCCCTTGATGATCCAGCCGCGGGTAATCTTGTTCTGCAGCAGTGCTTTCTCGAACACGTTGAACACCACCCATGAGCGCACTCGGCGGATGTTCGGAAACAGCATCAGGTCGCCGCGTCCTTCGCCTTCGCTGGGGATGAACACCGGGATCAGCGCGGTCACCAGGCTGGCGTCGTAATGGAAGCTGTTGGATTCGCGCTTGCCCTGATTGCCCTGCACGCAGCGCAGCACCGGGAAGATGCGGTCACTGGCGGCCTCGCGGCGGGCCGCATGCTTATAGAGGCGACCCAGCAGTGTCTTGAAACGCGGGTCAGACCAGTAGCTCGCCAGCAGGCTTTCGCTCAGTGCCGTTTCGCCGTGGTAGGCAAAGTATTCGCCCTGGTGTTTCTGCGCCTGCTCGTCAGTCCAGGCCCGCAGCTGCTGCAGGTCCGTGTCAGGCACGGCCGCGTTCAGTTTTGCAAAGCCGTTGGTATCGATTTCGTCAGCCAGTCGCTGAACCAGCTGCTCATCCATGTCGAAAGATAAAGGCATTGCATCAGGCCCTCGTAGAGAGTGAGGAGTGCAGGGCAGGGGGGTGAATTGCGCTTCAGGCACGCTACCGCCCGAATCTGCAGATCCTGCCGTTGTACTAATAAGGCGTGCATTCAAAC
The DNA here is from genome assembly GCF_021728295.1 of Pseudomonas petrae. Taxonomy (GTDB): domain Bacteria; phylum Pseudomonadota; class Gammaproteobacteria; order Pseudomonadales; family Pseudomonadaceae; genus Aquipseudomonas; species Aquipseudomonas petrae. Next base: position 5,415 of record NZ_JAKJXE010000001.1, on the reverse strand, counting down.
GGTGGCTTCATTCAGCACCGGCTGACTAAAGCGTTGGGCAAAGCTACCGCCCCACCGAGCACATTCAGTCATTCGAAAACGCTTTCTTTAAACCAAAAACTGCCCACCGGCGCTGATTTCACACCGTTTAAAACGTTAACTTCATGGTCAGTCGCAGGGCAATTAAGTCGGAATGCTCTCGGCGAACGGCTCTAGGGCCGCACTGCAAAAACGGGAAAACATTGGACATGCCTATATATCGACGGAGGCAGAGTTTCTGTCAAATTATTTCGCCATCATTCTGTTAATTTTTTGATAAGCCTGTCGTTAGCGTAGCTAACGTGTTGATTTTATTGATAGTCAATAAAACATCGCCGCCTTCTCGTGGTGCGTGACGCTTTTTAGGCACTCTCCGCGACTGCCTCTTTGGCAACCAGAAACGACGGAAAAGACTTTTTTCCAACGTCAGAACTTGGGCGCGCACAGGGATTAACGGTTTTATGGCGCTCGATTATTGAACGTGTCATTCGAACGTAGTTATGCGGCGTGGTAACTAACCAGCCGCCGTTGAAATGCGCAATAAGCGATCACAGCCGTGTTGCAGTTTTATAGATAGAACTGTGTTCGCTTATATATAAATCAGCGTGTGTGAGTGCGTGGTAGGCCCGAAGATTTCATCAGTGCGCGATGGGGTTGCCCGAGCGGGTCATTCCCTCGCCTTGGGTTGAGGCGGCGTTGCGGTTGCTCAGCCTTGATCGCTGCTCCATTATCCGGGTCTGCGATGCACACAATTCGGGTCACCAGGAGATTCAATGAATACGCAGTCGAAAACCACTGGAGTGGCGATGCAACGCCTTGCGCAGGCGCGCGCCCTGATGAGCCGCGAAGGCATCGACGCCTGGCTGGTGCCGTCGGCCGACCCTCATCTCTCTGAATATCTGCCAGGTTACTGGCAAGGGCGGCAGTGGCTGTCCGGCTTCCACGGCTCCGTCGGTACCTTGATCATCACCCAGGACTTCGCCGGTCTGTGGGCTGACAGCCGTTATTGGGAGCAGGCGAGCAAGGAACTGGCAGGCAGCAGCATCGAGCTGGTCAAGCTGCAACCGGGTCAGACCGGCCCACTTGAATGGCTCGCCGAGCAGGCCAGGACGGATTCTGTTGTTGCGGTGGATGGCGCGGTATTGGCCGTGGCGTCGTCGCGTACACTGGCTGCCAATCTGTACGAAAAAGGCGCGAGGCTTCGCACCGACCTCGACCTCTTGACAGAGTTGTGGAACGACCGGCCTGCGTTGCCAGCCCAGGCTATTTATGAGCACGCGGCGCCCCACGCTACCGAGACACGCACCGACAAGCTGACTCGACTGCGCACGGTGATGGCCGAGCGCGGCGCGGATTGGCATTTCCTCGCCACCCTGGACGACATCGCCTGGCTGTTTAACCTGCGTGGCGCCGACGTTTCCTACAACCCGGTGTTCATTTCCTTCGCCTTGATCGGCCCGAACAGCATCAACCTGTTTGTCGCATCAGAGAAAGTCGACGCCGTATTGCGCAGAACCCTGGAGCAAGACGGCATCACCCTGCATGAATACACGCGCATCGGCACTGCGCTGCGCAACGTGCCCAAGGATGCACGGTTGCTGGTTGATCCGGCGCGGGTCACCTGTGGCCTGCTGGATTACCTCGACAGTGAAGTCACGCTGGTCGAAGGCCTCAACCCGACCACGCTGTTCAAATCGCAGAAAAGCGCTGCTGACACCCGGCATATCCGCCAGGCGATGGAGCAGGATGGCGCGGCGCTGTGCGAGTTCTTCGCCTGGCTGGATTCAGCGCTGGGCAAGGAGCCCGTGAGCGAACTGACCATCGACGAGAAGCTCAGCGCGGCGCGGGCCCGTCGGCCGGGCTACGTGTCCCAGAGTTTCGCCACCATCGCCGGCTTCAACGGCAACGGGGCCATGCCTCACTACCGCGCCACCGAAGAAGAGCACGCGCAAATCGAAGGTGACGGCTTGCTGCTGATCGACTCCGGCGGTCAATACCTGGGCGGCACCACAGATATCACCCGCATGGTGCCCGTTGGCACTCCGACGGCCGAGCAGAAGCGCGACTGCACGCGCGTTCTGAAGGGCGTCATCGCGCTGTCCCGAGCGCACTTTCCCCGGGGCATTCTTTCGCCACTGCTTGACTCAATTGCTCGCGCCCCGATCTGGGCTGAAGGCGTCAACTACGGCCACGGCACCGGTCACGGCGTCGGCTACTTCCTTAATGTGCACGAAGGCCCCCAGGTGATTGCCTATCAGGCTGCCGTCACGCCGCAAACCGCGATGCAGCCAGGGATGATCACGTCGATCGAGCCTGGCACGTATCGGCCGGGGCAGTGGGGTGTGCGCATTGAAAACCTGGTGATCAATCAGGAGGCGGGCAAGACCGAGTTCGGCGAGTTTCTCAAGTTCGAGACCCTCACGCTGTGTCCGATAGACACGCGCTGCCTGGAAATCGGCCTGCTGACGCAAGAGGAGCGTGAATGGCTGAACGAATACCACGCCCAGGTCAGGCAGCGCCTCAGTCCATTAGTGGAGGGTGCCGCGTTGGCATGGTTGAACGGTCGTACTGAGTCGGTTTGACCCGGAACGCCATCGCCCTTTTTGGCGGTGGCGTTGCAAGGGAGGGCTATACGCTTAGCGCTTCCCTAACGAAATCGAGTCGGTCCTGACCGAAATAGAGCTCGTCGTCGACGAACATGCTCGGGGCGCCAAACACGCCTCGTGCAACCGCCGCTTCGGTGTTGGTTTTCAGCTGATCCTTGACGCTGGGATCGCTGATCCAGCCAAGGACTTGCGCCGGATCAAAGCCAGCCCTTATAAGCGCAGCTGACAACGCCCCAGGATCGTTCAGGTCCAGCGCTTCTACCCACATCGCCTTGAAGGTGATTTCCAGTAGTTCGATGAACCGTTGCGGCTGGAGCGTCTGCGCAGCAGTCAATGCGCGCATCAGGCTCAGCGTGTTGATCGGGAAGTGGGGGTTAAAGGTGAGGGGGACCTGGTAGCGCTTGGCGAAGCGTGCCAGATCCTTGATGGAGTAACGCGCTTTGGCAGGCACGTCGTTGGGCGACGCATTGCCTGTTGCTTTGAACACCGCCCCCAGCAAGATAGGCTGATAGATCAATGTCGCTGAGGTCTCGTCGCAGATCTTTCGCAACTGGGTGTAGGCCAGGTAACTGGTCGGGCTGCCCACATCGAAGTAAAACTCCACGCTTCGGTTCATCGTTGCATTCCTTCTTCTTATATAGGTAAGGGCACGCCCCACGTGACTCGCTGACGCGCGGGTCTACCAGCGTTCGTTCCAGGGACGCAGGTCCAGCTCGAACGTCCATGCGTCCCGGGGCTGGTTGTGCAGGTACCAGTAATTCTCTGCGATGTGTTCAGGGTCGAGGATGCCGTCCTCATCCTTCAGCGCGTAGCGTTCTGGAAACTGAGTGCGGATGAAGTCAGTGTCGATCGCGCCGTCCACCACCACGTGAGCCACATGGATATTCATCGGCCCCAATTCACGAGCCATGCTTTGCGCCAGTGCCCGTAGCCCATGTTTGGCGCCGGCGAAGGCCGCAAAATTGGCGGCGCCACGCAGGCCTGCAGTTGCACCGGTAAACAGAAGGGTGCCGCGTTTGCGTTTTGCCATTCGCAGCGCAACCTCCCGGGCATTCAGAAACCCAGAGAAGCATGCCATCTCCCAGATCTTGAAGTACTTGCGCGCCGTCTCTTCAAGAATGCTGCACGGCACGTTGGCGCCTATATTGAAAACGAACGCCTCGATAGGGCCGATCTCATTCTCGATCTGCGCAACCAGCGCAACCACGTCGTCTTCTCTGCGCGCGTCCGAGGCGAACCCGTAGGCTTCGCCGCCGCTCTGCCGAATAGAGTCCACCAGAGGCTGAAGCTTGTCGGCGCTCCTGCGAGTGACGCATGCCACGTAGCCCTCCCGGGCAAAGCGTTTTGCGATCGCGCCTCCCGTTGCGTCGCCTGCACCCACAACCAGAACTACCTTCTTATTATTCGATGTAATGGTCATCACGATTCCTTTATTAAACGATCGTTTACCTAACGGACGTTATGCTAGGGTCGCGAGGGCGTCAAGGCACTCATTCAAGTAAAAGGGAAAACAATGCGCTACTCGGCCGACCATAAAGAGCAAACCCGGCGCGCCATGCTCGACAGCAGTGCGGCCCTGGTAAAGGAGAAAGGCTTCGCGCCAATGGGGGTGGACGGTCTGATGAAAGCCGTCGGCCTTACCGGAGGGGCTTTCTATAGCCACTTCTCTTCGAAGGATGATTTGTTTCAGGCGGTGGTCGAGCGCGAGTTGACCCGTAGCCTGGCATTACTCGGTGGCGATGAGTCGCTGACCCTGGACAGAATCAAGCAGTGCCTGCGGCATTACCTGACACTGTCGCACGTACAGAACCCCGCCGGTGGATGCGTCATTCCTGCATTGGGCGCTGAGATTGCCCGCGCAGCAGGACCTGCGCGCCTGCGTGCCGAGCACTGGTTGTGCGAATTACATAGGGCATGGGCTGAAGTGCTTGGGGACGAAGATCTGGCGTGGGCGGCCATTGCTCAGTGCGTTGGCGCGCTGACGATCGCGCGAATGATGGCGACGCCCGAGCTGCAGCAACGCGTGGTGGACGCCAGCCATGACCTGCTGTGTCAGCAGGTGGATGCGCTGTCGGCAGTTGACTAGGGGTTAGTCGGCTTCTTGCAGATGATGATCATGCTGCGGCTGGTGTAGCCGGCCGGATTCAGACCAAGCGGGTATTCTCCCGGATCTTCCGCGCCGTCGCCGGACTTGGCGATCACCCTATATTGCTTGGACACGCAGGAGTTGGTCGCCATGTCATAGCACTGCTCCCACGAGGACGACAGGCCCGAGCAGTTGATGTGGATACCGCGTTTACCCATGACCGGTTTAGACGTCGCTGCGCATCCAGCGACAGCCAATGCTGCCAGTGCCATCAAAAAGTACTTCATTCATATCCTTACCTGACCGGCACGTTGCGGTCAGTGACTATCCAGAATTCGCATGCTGCCGCTGACGTTCACGTCCGTGTGGAGCAGAGGCACCATGTTGAGGCGCACCGGCTAAACATCGCTCAATAGTGAGACAAATGCCAGTGACATCGTGTATCACAGCCGGTGGCTGTGCTGCCGCTTGCTGCCTAAAGCCATAGGAATGGCGGTTTAAAAAGCTCGCGCTCCTTATAAGAACTTATGGATAGAGGTCTGTTAAGCAGCAAAGGCGCCAAGTACCAGTGTTTGTTCAGTCTGTTGAAATAAGTGCTTGACGCCCCTCTGGATCTGTCTATAATTCTCCCCACTTCCGGCGCAGAAGAAACGGAAAACTCCTTGATAATCAAAGAGTTGGACGAAGTAAGCAGCGAGGAATGCT